>NZ_CM173421.1:125000-5627944 GCF_057766845.1 Pseudomonas sp. D5(2026) | reverse complement strand
GGATATCCCCTGAGTTTGAAAGCCGGATGAGGCAAAAACAAACCGCCATTGTACCGGTCGAGCGTTCACTTATCCACATGTGGACACGTTAGGAACCATGACAAAACAGCCATTTATCGACCAAAACGGCGCTCCAGCTCTGTGAATAAGGTCTGTGGGTAACCATGCCTGAGGTCTATGCACAACCCCAGGCACAAGCCTGTTGATAACTCACCTGTGGATAACATGCCTTTTCATCCACAGCTTTCTCTCACGATGGGAACAGCCGCAGCACCGGTTCAGAACAAAGTTGTAAAACTCTGTACAGCACGTATTTCATGGCCTAAGGATGGTTATCCACAGAAGGTTATCCACCTAAGATTTATAAGTTCTTCAGAAAAGCTTTTTATATGTCTCTTCTTTTTTTTCATGTTGTCCCCGATGCGGGTGTCCGATCAAGCACCCCTTTGGCACGATCCAGGAGGCACCGTCCATCACAAGCTCTATATGGAATGACTGGTTGGAAATTGACCTATGGGCTTGCTTTCTCTAGAATCGCCGGTCTCTTAAAAAGGGGGCCATCCCGGCCCGTCGTCGACAAACCAGGTAACACGCCATGAAACGTACTTTCCAACCAAGCACCATCAAGCGCGCCCGCACCCACGGTTTCCGTGCCCGTATGGCTACCAAGAACGGCCGTGCTGTTCTGTCGCGTCGTCGTGCCAAAGGCCGTAAGCGTCTGGCCATTTGATTTTTCGGCACAGGTGGTGAGTCAGGACTTCAGTCGGGAAAAGCGACTGCTTACACCCCGGCATTTCAAAGCGGTCTTCGACTCCCCAACCGGCAAGGTTCCAGGGAAAAACCTGCTGATCCTTGCTCGCGAGAACGGCCTCGATCACCCACGCCTTGGCTTGGTAATCGGCAAGAAGAGTGTCAAGCTCGCCGTTCAACGCAACCGCCTCAAGCGCTTGATGCGCGATTCCTTTCGTCTGAACCAGCAATTGCTTGCCGGCCTGGACATCGTGATCGTCGCGCGCAAGGGATTGGGTGAGATAGAAAACCCGGAATTGCACCAACACTTTGGCAAGCTCTGGAAACGCCTGGCGCGCAGCCGGCCGACACCAGCAGTAACCGCCAATTCCGCAGGGGTAGACAGCCAAGATGCGTAAACTGGCACTCGTTCCGATCCAGTTTTACCGTTATGCCATTAGTCCTCTGATGGCCAATCACTGTCGGTTTTTCCCCAGTTGCTCCTGTTACGCGTATGAAGCCATCGAAAACCATGGCATCTGGCGTGGTGGGTGGCTGGCCGTTCGTCGCCTGGGGCGTTGTCATCCGTGGAATGACGGCGGTTTCGACCCCGTTCCACCCGCTCCTTCCTCCCGAACTTCTTCGATAGCCGAGTAATCATGGATATTAAACGCACGATCCTGATCGCCGCGCTGGCAGTCGTGTCCTACGTCATGGTCCTGAAGTGGAACGATGACTACGGCCAGGCTGCCCTGCCGACTCAGAATACTGCTGCCAGCACTGTTGCTCCGGGCTTGCCCGATGGCGTGCCGGCCGGTAACAACGGTGCCAGCGCCGATGTACCGAGCGCCAACGCCGAATCGAGCCCTGCCGAACTGGCACCGGTCGCACTCAGCAAGGACCTGATCCGAGTCAAGACCGACGTTCTGGAACTGGCTATCGATCCGGTCGGTGGTGACATCGTTCAGCTGAACCTGCCGAAGTACCCGCGCCGTCAAGACCACCCGAACATTCCATTCCAGTTGTTCGACAACGGTGGTGAGCGTGTTTACCTGGCACAAAGCGGTCTGACCGGCACCGACGGTCCGGATGCCCGCGCCAGCGGCCGTCCCCTGTATGCCGCCGAACAGAAAAGCTACCAGCTGGCCGACGGCCAGGAACAACTGGTGGTAGACCTGAAGTTCAGTGACAACGGCGTCAACTACATCAAGCGTTTCAGCTTCAAGCGTGGTGAGTACGACCTGAATGTCAGCTATCTGATCGACAACCAGAGCAGCCAGGCGTGGAGCGGCAACATGTTTGCCCAGCTCAAGCGTGATGCCAGCGGCGATCCGTCCTCCAGCACTGCCACCGGTACCGCTACCTACCTGGGTGCCGCCCTGTGGACAGCTTCCGAGCCTTACAAAAAGGTCTCGATGAAGGACATGGACAAAGGTAGTTTGAAAGAAAATGTGTCCGGCGGCTGGGTTGCCTGGCTGCAGCACTACTTCGTGACCGCCTGGATTCCAGCCAAGTCGGACAACAACGTTGTCCAGACCCGCAAGGATAGCCAGGGCAACTACATCATCGGTTACACCGGCCCGGTTATCAGCGTACCGGCTGGCGGCAAGGTCGAAACCAGCGCCATGCTGTACGCCGGTCCGAAGATCCAGTCCAAGCTGAAAGAGTTGTCCCCAGGCCTGGAATTGACCGTCGACTATGGCTTCCTGTGGTTTATCGCCCAGCCGATCTTCTGGCTGCTGCAACATATCCACAGCCTGCTGGGTAACTGGGGCTGGTCGATCATCGTGCTGACCATGTTGATCAAAGGCCTGTTCTTCCCGCTGTCGGCTGCCAGCTACCGCTCCATGGCGCGTATGCGTGCCGTTGCACCTAAGCTCGCCGCACTCAAGGAACGCTTCGGTGACGATCGCCAGAAGATGTCCCAGGCGATGATGGAGCTTTACAAGAAAGAGAAGATCAACCCACTGGGCGGCTGCCTGCCGATCCTGGTGCAGATGCCGGTATTCCTGGCCCTGTACTGGGTATTGCTGGAAAGCGTGGAAATGCGCCAGGCCCCATGGATCCTGTGGATTACCGACCTGTCGATCAAGGATCCGTTCTTTATCCTGCCGATCATCATGGGCGCCACCATGTTCATCCAGCAGCGCCTGAACCCTACACCGCCGGATCCGATGCAGGCCAAGGTGATGAAAATGATGCCGATCATCTTCACCTTCTTCTTCCTGTGGTTCCCTGCCGGTCTGGTGCTGTACTGGGTTGTGAACAACTGCCTGTCGATTTCGCAGCAGTGGTACATCACTCGCCGTATCGAAGCAGCTACCAAAAAAGCTGCTGCTTGACGGGCTAATACGCTAGCCTGTGAATAAAAAACGCCCCCTAGTGGGGCGTTTTTGCTATCTGTCGTTTTGTCGTAGAGGCTTTCGAGCATGAACATTGTGCGTGAAACCATCGCCGCCATCGCCACGGCTCAGGGCCGTGGTGGTGTGGGTATTGTCAGGTTGTCCGGTCCTCTGGCTGCCAAGGCCGGCCAATTGATCACCGGCCGCACCCTGACCCCGCGGCATGCCCATTACGGCCCGTTCCGCGACGATGAGGGGCTGGTGCTGGACGAAGGGATTGCGCTGTTCTTTCCCGGGCCTAATTCATTCACTGGCGAGGACGTGCTGGAACTGCAGGGGCACGGTGGCCCGGTGGTTCTGGACATGCTGCTGCAGCGCTGTGTACAAGTCGGCTGTCGTCTGGCCCGTCCGGGCGAATTCAGCGAGCGCGCCTTCCTCAACGACAAGCTCGACCTGGCTCAGGCCGAAGCCATCGCCGATCTGATCGAGGCCAGTTCCAGCCAGGCAGCGCGAAACGCCTTGCGCTCGCTGCAAGGGGAATTCTCCAAGCGTGTGCACAGCCTTACCGAGGCGTTGATTGCCCTGCGTATTTACGTCGAGGCGGCGATCGATTTTCCTGAGGAAGAGATCGACTTCCTTGCCGATGGCCACGTGCTGTCGATGCTTGATGCTGTGCGCAGCGAGTTATCCACTGTGCAGCGCGAGGCCGGGCAGGGCGCCTTGCTGCGCGACGGCATGACGGTAGTCATTGCCGGTCGGCCGAATGCCGGTAAATCAAGTTTGCTGAACCAGCTGGCCGGACGGGAAGCAGCCATCGTCACGGACATCGCCGGCACCACGCGGGATATCTTGCGCGAACATATCCACATCGACGGCATGCCGCTGCACGTTGTCGATACTGCCGGTTTGCGCGATACCGATGACCATGTGGAAAAGATCGGTGTGGAACGCGCCCTGAAGGCCATTGGCGAGGCAGACCGTGTTCTGCTGGTGGTCGACTCCACTGCGCCCGAGGCCAGCGACCCGTTCGCTTTGTGGCCCGAGTTTCTTGACCAGCGACCCGACCCGGCAAAGGTCACTCTGATACGCAACAAGGCTGACCTGAGTGGGGAGCAGGTGGCGCTGGAGCAGTGCGATGACGGCCACGTGACGATCACCCTAAGCGCCAAGGGCGACGACACAGGGCTGCAACTGCTACGCGACCATCTGAAGGGCTGTATGGGTTACGAACAGACTGCAGAGAGTGGCTTCAGCGCCCGCCGGCGCCATCTGGATGCCTTGCGCCAGGCTAGCGAGCACCTGGAACACGGCCATGCACAATTGACCTTGGCGGGTGCAGGAGAGCTTCTGGCTGAGGACTTGCGTCAGGCACAGCATGCGCTGGGGGAAATCACAGGAGCATTCAGCTCGGATGACCTGCTTGGGCGGATTTTCTCCAGCTTCTGCATCGGCAAGTAATCCACAGCCAGGCAAGGTCAAGCGCCGCTCCTTAGGGAGCGGCTTTTTTTTGCCTGAAATTCATTGCAGAAGATGAGTGCAGGCCGATGACCCAAGCACCTGTGGGAGCGGGTGGGCCCCCGAACAGGCCCTTGCAAGCACTGATTCTCTGCGAATGTACCGGCCTTTTCACGGGCTCGCTCGCTCCCACATTGACCATGGCTGGTCGCCTGCGCGATGAATTTTTCTTACCCAGCGTGAAAACTGTGCTCAGGAGCCCTGTGGAAAACTCGCCTTCAGCTCAGTTGATAAGCAGCCTTTTTTTCTGAGGAAAAACCCCCTTGTGGGTAAATAGCTATTTAATCCACAGGCTAAAAGACGTTATCCATAGCCCTCATGGCACTCCAGCCACAGGGTTTAATTTCTCTCTACATTACGGAAATCGTGGGGTTCAAGACCTTATCCACAGAAAAGGCTGTGCATAAGAATAAACATAAAAACAAAGCTTTTTAAATTCTTCATCTTTGATTTCTGTTGTCTGCCACTCATCCACAGACTGGTCAAAATTTGCTCAGACGGTTTCTTTACTGGGGGTGAAGTCCCTATACTTGTCCGCTTACCTTCTCTATTCGCAAAAACAGGCACGAGGTGCGTGGTGGATTTCCCTTCCCGTTTTGACGTGATCGTCATCGGCGGCGGCCATGCCGGTACCGAGGCTGCGCTTGCGTCTGCACGCATGGGTGTAAAAACCCTGCTGCTGACCCATAACGTGGAAACCCTCGGTCACATGAGCTGCAACCCCGCCATCGGCGGTATTGGCAAAAGCCATCTGGTCAAAGAGATCGATGCGCTCGGCGGCGCCATGGCGCTGGCCACCGACAAGAGCGGCATCCAGTTCCGCGTTCTGAACAACCGCAAGGGCCCGGCCGTACGTGCCACCCGTGCACAAGCCGACCGCGCCATCTACAAGGCAGTGGTGCGTGAAATCCTGGAAAACCAGCCAAACCTGTGGATATTCCAGCAGTCCTGCGACGACCTGATCGTCGAGCAGGACCAGGTCAAAGGCGTGGTGACCCAGATGGGCCTGCGTTTCTTTGCCGAATCGGTGGTACTGACTACCGGTACCTTCCTCGGCGGCCTTATCCACATTGGTCTGCAAAACCATTCCGGTGGTCGCGCCGGTGATCCACCTTCGATTGCCCTGGCCCACCGCATGCGTGAACTTCCGCTGCGCGTCGGCCGCCTGAAAACCGGTACCCCGCCACGCATCGACGGCCGCTCTGTGGATTTCTCGGTAATGACCGAACAGCCAGGCGATACGCCGATCCCGGTGATGTCGTTCATGGGCAATGCCGAAATGCACCCGCGTCAGGTGAGCTGCTGGATTACCCACACCAATGCGCGCACCCACGAGATCATTGCCTCAAACCTCGACCGTTCACCGATGTACTCGGGCGTGATCGAAGGTGTCGGTCCGCGCTACTGTCCTTCGATCGAAGACAAGATCCACCGCTTCGCCGACAAGGAAAGCCACCAGGTGTTCATCGAGCCGGAAGGCTTGAACACCCATGAGTTGTATCCCAACGGTATTTCCACTTCGTTGCCGTTCGACGTGCAACTGGAGCTGGTCCGTTCGATCCGCGGCATGGAAAACGCCCACATCGTGCGCCCGGGCTATGCCATCGAATACGACTACTTCGATCCCCGTGACCTCAAGTACAGCCTCGAGACCAAAGTCATCGGCGGCCTGTTCTTCGCCGGGCAGATCAACGGCACCACCGGTTACGAAGAAGCCGGTGCCCAAGGTCTGTTGGCCGGGACCAACGCTGCACTGCGTGCGCAAGGTCGCGACAGCTGGTGCCCGCGCCGCGATGAAGCGTACATCGGTGTGCTGGTCGACGACCTGATCACTTTGGGTACTCAGGAGCCGTACCGCATGTTCACTTCGCGCGCCGAGTACCGCCTGATCCTGCGCGAAGACAACGCCGACCTTCGCCTGACCGAAAAGGGCCGTGAACTGGGCCTGATCGATGACCAGCGCTGGGCCGCGTTCTGCGCCAAGCGCGACGGTATCGAGCGTGAGGAACAGCGCCTGAAATCGACCTGGGTTCGGCCGAATACCGAGCAAGGCCAGGCCATTGTGGATAAGTTCGGCACTCCGCTGAGCCACGAGTACAGCTTGCTCAACCTGCTGGCGCGCCCCGAAATCGACTACGCCGGCCTGATCGAAGCGACTGGCGGTGACGTAATCGATTCACAGGTTGCCGAGCAGGTCGAGATCCGCACCAAGTACGCCGGCTACATCGACCGCCAGCAGGATGAAATTGCCCGACTGCGCGCCAGCGAAGACACACGCCTGCCTGTGGATATCGACTACACGACGATTTCCGGCCTGTCCAAGGAGATACAGGGCAAGCTGAGCCAGACCCGTCCGGAGACGCTGGGTCAGGCTTCGCGTATCCCGGGTGTGACCCCGGCGGCGATTTCCCTGTTGTTGATTCACTTGAAAAAACGCGGCGCTGGCCGCGAATTGGAGCAAAGCGCTTGAGTTCCCTGGTCACCCCTCAACACGCTGAAGAGTTGTCCACAGGTGCGCGCCAGCTTGGTGTCGAGCTGACTGCCGAGCAGCACGAGAAGCTGCTTGGCTACCTGGCTCTGTTGATCAAATGGAACAAAGCCTACAACCTGACTGCTGTGCGCGACCCGGACGAGATGGTTTCGCGTCATTTGCTCGACAGCCTTAGCGTCATGTCTTTTATCCACAACGACCGTGAAAACTGGCTGGATGTTGGCAGCGGCGGTGGCATGCCCGGCATCCCGCTGGCTATCCTGCATCCACACAAGCGCGTCACCGTGCTGGACGCCAATGGCAAGAAAACCCGTTTCCTGACACAGGTGAAAATGGAACTCAGGCTGGACAACCTCACGGTTATCCACAGCCGGGTCGAGGCCTTCCAGCCGGCACAACCGTTCGACGGAATCATCTCCCGCGCCTTCAGCAGCATGGAGAACTTCACCAACTGGACCCGCCACTTGGGCGACACCGGGACGCAATGGCTTGCAATGAAGGGGCTGCATCCTGCCGATGAACTGGTAGCATTGCCCGCAGACTTCACAGTGGAAAGCGAACAGGCCCTGACCGTTCCGGGTTGCCAGGGCCAGCGCCATCTGCTGATACTGCGCCGCAAGGCATGACTGGGAACACTCGCAACAATGGCTAAGGTATTCGCAATCGCGAACCAGAAAGGTGGTGTGGGCAAGACAACCACCTGTATCAATCTCGCCGCCTCGCTGGCTGCGACCAAGCGTCGTGTCCTGCTGATCGACCTCGATCCGCAGGGCAACGCCACCATGGGCAGCGGTGTGGACAAGCACGAGCTCGAGCACTCGGTCTACGACCTGCTGATCGGGGAGTGCGACTTGGCCCAGGCTATGCACTACTCCGAGCACGGAGGCTTCCAGTTGCTGCCCGCCAACCGTGATCTGACCGCCGCTGAGGTGGTGCTGCTGGAAATGCAGGTCAAGGAGAGCCGTCTGCGCAACGCGCTGGCGCCTATCCGCGATAACTACGACTACATCCTCATCGACTGCCCACCATCGCTGTCGATGCTCACGCTCAATGCGCTGGTCGCTTCCGATGGCGTAATTATCCCCATGCAGTGCGAGTATTACGCACTGGAAGGTCTCAGCGACCTTGTGGATAACATCAAGCGCATCGCCGCCCGGTTGAATCCGGAGTTGAAGATCGAGGGCCTGCTGCGGACCATGTACGATCCGCGCCTGAGCCTGAACAACGATGTTTCGGCGCAGTTGAAGGAGCACTTTGGCCCTCAGCTTTACGACACGGTCATTCCGCGCAACATTCGCTTGGCCGAGGCCCCCAGCTTCGGCATGCCAGCCCTTGCTTACGACAAGCAATCGCGGGGCGCGCTGGCTTACCTGGCCCTGGCTGGGGAACTGGTACGCCGTCAACGCCGTCCATCACGCACTGCACAAACAACTTAAGGAATCCGTATGGCCGTCAAGAAACGGGGTCTCGGACGTGGGTTGGATGCACTGCTCAGTGGTCCTTCCGTCAGCGCGCTCGAAGAGCAGGCTGTGAAGATCGACCAGAAAGAACTGCAACACCTGCCGGTCGAGCTGGTCCAGCGTGGCAAGTATCAACCTCGCCGTGACATGGACCCGGAGGCGCTGGAAGAGCTTGCGCACTCGATTCGCAACCATGGTGTGATGCAACCGATCGTGGTACGCCCGATTGGCGACAACCGATACGAGATCATCGCCGGTGAGCGCCGTTGGCGCGCCACCCAGCAGGCCGGCCTGGACACGATCCCGGCCATGGTCCGCGAAGTGCCCGACGAAGCCGCCATCGCCATGGCATTGATCGAGAACATCCAGCGCGAAGACCTCAACCCACTGGAAGAGGCCATGGCCCTGCAGCGCCTGCAACAGGAATTCGAGCTCACCCAGCAGCAGGTGGCTGACGCTGTGGGCAAGTCGCGGGTGACCGTGGCCAACCTGCTGCGCCTCATTACCCTGCCCGATGCGATCAAGACCATGCTCGCCCACGGTGACCTGGAGATGGGGCACGCCCGTGCATTGCTCGGCCTGGATGAAAATCGTCAGGAGGAGGGGGCGCGTCATGTTGTCGCACGTGGCCTCACCGTGCGCCAAACCGAGGCACTGGTTCGTCAGTGGCTCAGCGACAAGCCTGATCCGGTCGAACCGAGCAAACCTGATCCGGATATCGCACGGCTTGAACAGCGGCTCGCAGAGCGCCTGGGCTCGGCCGTACAGATTCGTCATGGCAACAAGGGCAAAGGCCAGTTGGTTATTCGTTACAACTCGCTTGACGAGTTGCAAGGCGTGCTCGCTCACATCCGCTGAAACAATTCCTTTTGTAGCGCGAAGTCGGAAATCACTACCGAAGAGTTGAATAGGGGTTAATCCACCCCTATACTCTGCGCGCATTTTGTCGGCACAAATTATGCCAAGTCATAGCTGACTTGTTGGTCGACTTCCGAGGAGCAGTTGTGATGGAAATACGCACGCCAAACCGCCTGCCTTTCCATCGCTGGGCGGTTTTTCCGGTACTGCTGGCTCAATTTGTCGTACTGCTGCTGGCAACCTTGGTGTTGTGGCAGTGGAAAGGGGCGGTCAGTGGATATTCAGGCCTTTGCGGAGGTTTGATTGCCTGGCTGCCCAATGTGTATTTCGCCTGGAAGGCTTTTCGCTTCAGCGGGGCTCGGGCGGCACAAGCTATCGTCAAGTCGTTTTACGCGGGCGAGGCAGGCAAGATGATTTTGACGGCAGTGCTTTTTGCACTGACCTTTGCAGGAGTGAAGCCACTGGCGCCGCTAGCAGTATTCGGCGTCTTCGTGTTGACCCTTTTGGTCAGCTGGTTCGCGCCCCTGCTGATGAATAAAAGACTTTCGAGACCTTAGGGCGTTTGAGGCAACCATGGCAGCAGAAACCGCTTCGGGCTATATCCAGCACCACTTGCAGAACCTGACCTACGGTCAACTACCAGACGGCAGCTGGGGCTTCGCCCATTCGGCTGCAGAAGCCAAGGCAATGGGCTTCTGGGCGTTCCACCTGGACACCCTGGGTTGGTCCGTCGCGCTGGGTCTGATCTTCCTGTTGATCTTCCGCATGGCGGCCAAGAAGGCGACTTCCGGCCAACCTGGCGGTCTGCAGAACTTCGTTGAAGTGATGGTCGACTTCGTCAATGGCAGCGTGAAGGATTCCTTCCACGGCCGTAGCCCGGTAATCGCACCGCTGGCGCTGACCATTTTCGTCTGGGTATTCCTGATGAACGCCGTCGACCTGGTACCGGTCGACTGGATTCCTCAGCTGGCCATCCTGATTTCCGGTGACCCGCACATTCCGTTCCGCGCCGTGTCGACCACCGACCCGAACGCGACCCTGGCAATGGCCTTCTGCGTCTTCGCCCTGATCATCTTCTACAGCATCAAGGTCAAGGGGCTGGGCGGCTTCATCGGTGAGCTGACCCTGCACCCGTTTGGCAGCAAGAATATCTTCGTGCAGATCCTGCTGATTCCTGTCAACTTCCTGCTGGAATTCGTCACCCTGATCGCCAAGCCGATCTCGTTGGCACTGCGTCTGTTCGGCAACATGTATGCTGGCGAGCTGGTGTTCATCCTGATCGCTGTAATGTTCGGCTCCGGCCTGCTGTGGCTCAGCGGCCTGGGTGTGGTGCTGCAATGGGCGTGGGCTGTGTTCCACATCCTGATCATCACCCTGCAAGCTTTCATCTTCATGATGCTGACCATCGTCTACCTGTCGATGGCTCACGAAGATAACCATTAAGACCGCCTGGCGTGTCTGATAGCCTTCCCTGCCTGTACGGGGGGAGGGCTTAAAAAGTCCGCAAGGGCATGCTGTACCAAACGATTTGTTTTACCGCTTCAAACTAAAAACCTAACCAATACGACGTAAAAGTCGGGAGGAAAGATGGAAACTGTAGTTGGTCTGACCGCTATCGCTGTTGCTCTGCTGATCGGCCTGGGTGCTCTGGGTACCGCCATTGGTTTCGGCCTGCTGGGTGGCAAGTTCCTGGAAGGCGCTGCTCGTCAGCCAGAAATGGTTCCGATGCTGCAGGTCAAAATGTTCATCGTTGCCGGTCTGCTCGACGCCGTAACCATGATCGGTGTTGGTATCGCTCTGTTCTTCACCTTCGCGAATCCGTTCGTTGGTCAGATCGCCGGCTAATCACTCGTCACCACGAGTTGATGGCTGTATGAATTAAGACCGAGCGAGGTGTTGGCGTGAACATTAATGCAACCCTGATTGGCCAATCCGTTGCTTTCCTGATTTTTGTACTCTTCTGCATGAAGTATGTATGGCCTCCGGTCATCACTGCCCTGCAAGAGCGCCAAAAGAAGATTGCCGACGGCTTGGACGCTGCCAACCGCGCAGCTCGCGACCTGGAGCTGGCCCAAGAGAAAGCGGGTCAGCAACTGCGTGAAGCTAAAGCACAGGCAGCCGAAATCATCGAGCAAAGCAAGAAACGCGCTGCTCAGCTTGTCGACGAAGCCCGTGAACAGGCTCGTGTCGAAGCTGACCGTGTGAAGGCTCAGGCTCTGGCCGAGATCGAACAGGAACTGAACAGCGCTAAAGACGCCCTGCGTGCCCAAGTGGGTGCTCTGGCCGTTGGTGGTGCTGAAAAGATCCTTGGCGCCACAATCGATCAAAACGCGCATGCGGAGCTGGTTAACAAACTGGCCGCTGAAATTTAAGCGAGGGCGATCATGGCAGAACTGACCACGTTGGCCCGACCTTACGCTAAGGCTGCCTTTGAGCATGCCCAGGCCCATCAGCAACTGGCCAATTGGTCAGCCATGCTCGGCCTGGCTGCTGCGGTGTCGCAAGACGACACCATGCAGCGCCTGCTCAAGGCCCCGCGACTGACGAGCGCAGAAAAGGCCGCCACGTTCATTGACGTGTGCGGTGACAAGTTCAATGCACAGGCACAGAATTTCATTCATGTTGCCGCGGAAAACGACCGTCTCCTGCTTCTGCCGGAGATTGCCGCCCTGTTCGACCTGTACAAGGCCGAGCAAGAGAAATCCGTGGACGTGGAAGTCACCAGTGCCTTCGCGTTGAACCAAGAACAGCAAGACAAACTCGCCAAGGTTCTCAGTGCACGGTTAGGCCAGGAAGTGCGCCTGCACGCGTCGGAGGATGCCAGCCTGATTGGCGGCGTCGTCATCCGCGCCGGTGACCTGGTAATCGATGGCTCTGTTCGCGGCAAAATCGCGAAACTGGCCGAAGCATTGAAATCTTGAGTTTGAAGGGGCAGCAGAGCAATGCAGCAACTCAATCCTTCCGAAATTAGTGAAATCATCAAGGGCCGCATCGATAACCTCGATGTGAGCTCCCAAGCCCGTAACGAAGGTACCGTTGTTTCGGTATCCGACGGTATCGTGCGGATCCACGGTCTGGCCGACGTCATGTACGGCGAAATGATCGAGTTCCCTGGTGGCGTCTACGGCATGGCCCTGAACCTGGAGCAAGACTCCGTAGGTGCAGTGATCCTGGGTGCATATGACACCCTCGCCGAAGGCATGAGCGCCAAGTGCACCGGCCGCATCCTGGAAGTTCCGGTTGGTAAGGAACTGCTGGGTCGCGTCGTCGACGCACTGGGCAACCCTATCGATGGCAAAGGTCCTCTGGGCAACACCGAGACCGACGCAGTCGAGAAAGTTGCTCCAGGCGTGATCTGGCGTAAGTCGGTAGACCAGCCTGTACAGACTGGTTACAAATCCGTCGACGCCATGATCCCTGTCGGCCGTGGCCAGCGTGAGCTGATCATTGGCGACCGTCAGATCGGCAAGACCGCCATGGCCATCGACGCCATCATCAACCAGAAAGACTCCGGTATTTTCTGTGTTTATGTTGCTGTAGGTCAGAAGCGTTCCACCGTTGCCAACATCGTTCGCAAGCTGGAAGAAAACGGCGCCCTGGCCAACACCATCGTGGTTGTTGCCAGTGCTTCGGAATCCGCCGCACTGCAATTCCTGGCGCCATACGCCGGTTGCACCATGGGCGAGTTCTTCCGCGACCGCGGTGAAGACGCACTGATCGTTTACGATGACCTGTCCAAGCAGGCCGTTGCCTACCGTCAGATCTCCCTGCTGCTGCGCCGTCCACCAGGACGCGAAGCATACCCAGGCGACGTGTTCTATCTCCACTCCCGTCTGCTGGAGCGTGCATCGCGCGTTTCGGAAGAGTACGTCGAGAAGTTCACCAACGGTGCTGTCACTGGCAAAACCGGTTCCCTGACCGCTCTGCCGATCATCGAAACCCAGGCTGGCGACGTTTCTGCGTTCGTTCCGACCAACGTGATTTCCATCACCGACGGTCAGATCTTCCTGGAATCGGCCATGTTCAACTCGGGCATCCGCCCTGCAGTGAACGCCGGTGTTTCGGTATCCCGTGTAGGTGGTGCCGCTCAGACCAAGATCATCAAGAAGCTGTCCGGTGGTATTCGTACCGCTCTGGCTCAGTACCGTGAACTGGCTGCATTCGCCCAGTTCGCGTCCGATCTGGACGAAGCGACCCGCAAGCAGCTGGAGCATGGTCAGCGCGTTACCGAGCTGATGAAGCAGAAGCAGTACGCGCCGATGTCCATTGCGGACATGGCTCTGTCGCTGTACGCCGCTGAGCGTGGCTTCCTGACCGACGTAGAGGTCTCCAAGATCGGCAGCTTCGAGCAAGCACTGATCGCCTTCTTCAACCGTGATCACGCTGAACTGATGGCGAAGATCAACGTGAAGGGTGACTTCAACGACGAAATCGACGCAGGCCTGAAAGCCGGTATCGAGAAGTTCAAGGCCACCCAGACCTGGTAAGCCGCAGCGGGGGCTTAGGCCCCCGCTTGCTAACCTGATAGGTGATACATGGCAGGCGCAAAAGAGATTCGCAGTAAGATTGCGAGCATCAAAAGCACGCAAAAAATTACCAGCGCCATGGAGAAAGTGGCGGTCAGCAAGATGCGCAAGGCACAAATGCGCATGGCTGCTAGCCGTCCTTACGCGGAACGTATCCGCCAGGTGATCGGTCATCTGGCCAACGCCAACCCGGAATACCGCCACCCGTTCATGATCGAGCGCCCTGTAAAGCGCGCCGGTTATATCGTGGTGAGCAGTGACCGTGGTCTGTGCGGTGGCTTGAACACCAACCTGTTCAAGGCCCTGGTCAAGGACATGAGCGCAAACCGCGAACAGGGCGTGGAAATCGACCTGTGCGTGATCGGCAGCAAGGGTGCGACTTTCTTCCGCATCTTTGGCGGCAACGTCGTAGCAGCGATCAGCCATTTGGGCGAAGAGCCATCGATCAACGATCTGATCGGCTCCGTCAAAGTGATGCTGGACGCCTACCTGGACGGCCGTATCGATCGCCTCTCGGTGGTTTCGAACAAGTTCATCAATACCATGACCCAGAAGCCGACGGTCGAGCAATTGGTACCGTTGGTGGCAACCCCGGATCAGGATCTCAAGCATCACTGGGACTACCTGTACGAACCCGACGCAAAAGAGCTGCTGGACGGCTTGATGGTGCGTTACGTGGAGTCGCAGGTATACCAGGCGGTGGTCGAGAACAACGCTGCTGAACAAGCGGCCCGGATGATCGCCATGAAGAACGCCACAGACAACGCCGGTGATTTGATCAAAGAGCTTCAGTTGATCTACAACAAGGCGCGTCAGGCTGCGATCACCCAGGAGATCTCGGAAATCGTCGGCGGCGCTGCCGCGGTTTAACGGTTCACATATTCAGAGGATCCAGCTATGAGTAGCGGACGTATCGTTCAAATCATCGGCGCCGTCATCGACGTGGAATTCCCACGCGACGTCGTGCCGAGTGTATACAACGCGCTTAAAGTACAAGGCGCGGAAACCACCCTGGAAGTTCAGCAGCAGCTGGGCGACGGCGTGGTTCGTACCATTGCGATGGGCTCGACCGAAGGCCTGAAGCGCGGTCTGGATGTCGTCGACACCGGCGCTGCCATTTCCGTTCCAGTTGGTAAGGCCACCCTGGGCCGTATCATGGACGTACTGGGCAACCCGATCGACGAAGCCGGCCCGATCGGCGAAGAAGAGCGTCGCGGTATCCACCAGCCAGCGCCTTCGTTCGCTGACCAGGCAGGCGGCAACGACCTGCTGGAAACCGGCATCAAGGTTATCGACCTGGTTTGCCCGTTCGCCAAGGGTGGTAAGGTTGGTCTGTTCGGTGGTGCCGGTGTCGGCAAGACCGTAAACATGATGGAACTGATCCGTAACATCGCCATGGAACACAGCGGTTACTCCGTGTTCGCTGGTGTGGGTGAGCGTACTCGTGAGGGTAACGACTTCTACCACGAGATGAAGGACTCCAACGTTCTCGACAAGGTAGCGCTGGTCTACGGTCAGATGAACGAGCCACCAGGAAACCGTCTGCGTGTAGCGCTGACCGGCCTGACCATGGCTGAGAAGTTCCGTGACGAAGGTAACGACGTTCTGCTGTTCGTCGACAACATCTATCGTTACACCCTGGCCGGTACCGAAGTATCCGCACTGCTGGGCCGTATGCCTTCGGCAGTAGGTTACCAGCCGACCCTGGCTGAAGAGATGGGCGTTCTGCAAGAGCGCATCACCTCCACCAAGGAAGGTTCGATCACCTCGGTACAGGCCGTATATGTACCTGCGGACGACTTGACCGACCCGTCGCCAGCGACCACCTTCGCCCACTTGGACGCCACCGTCGTTCTGTCTCGTGACATCGCCTCCCTGGGTATCTACCCAGCGGTCGACCCACTGGACTCGACTTCGCGCCAGCTGGACCCGAACGTGATCGGCAACGAGCACTACGAGACCGCTCGTGGCGTTCAGTATGTTCTGCAGCGCTACAAAGAGCTGAAGGACATCATTGCGATCCTGGGTATGGACGAACTGTCCGAAGCCGACAAGCAACTGGTAGCCCGCGCTCGTAAGATCCAGCGCTTCCTGTCGCAGCCGTTCTTCGTGGCAGAAGTCTTCACCGGTTCGCCAGGCAAGTACGTTTCCCTGAAAGACACCATCGCTGGCTTCAGCGGCATCCTCAAAGGTGACTACGACCACCTGCCAGAACAAGCGTTCTACATGGTCGGCAGCATCGACGAAGCGATCGAGAAAGCCAAGAAACTGTAATTCCTGCGCCCCGCAAGGGGCGCTATCAGGTTGAGGCAAGCAGATGGCTATGACAGTCCATTGCGATATCGTCAGCGCGGAAGGAGAGATCTTCTCCGGCCTGGTCGAGATGGTGGTTGCGCACGGTAACCTGGGTGATCTTGGTATCGCTCCAGGCCATGCGCCGCTGATCACCAATCTCAAGCCTGGTCCGATCACGCTGACCAAGCAGGGTGGCGCACAAGAGGTGTTCTACATCTCTGGTGGTTTCCTCGAGGTTCAGCCGAACATGGTCAAGGTGCTTGCCGATACCGTGCAACGTGCTACAGACCTGGATGAAGCTCAGGCTCAGGAGGCCCTCAAGGCCGCCGAGAACGCCCTGAATCTGAAAGGCGCGGACTTCGACTACAGTGCCGCCGCCGCACGTCTGGCCGAGGCCGCAGCTCAGCTGCGTACCGTCCAGCAAATGCGCAGAGGCAAGTAATCGGCCAAGGCTGATAACTGCTGTGCGATTGAGTAAAAGGGTAGCCTCGGCTACCCTTTTTCTTTTTCTGTTTTCTCCCCACGGTCTTTCACTGACCGCCCAGGATTGGTAGCCAGTAATGTCACTCGATATCGTTATTCTCGCCGCCGGCCAAGGCACCCGCATGCGCTCGGCGCTGCCCAAAGTGTTGCACCCGGTAGCTGGCAATTCCATGCTCGGCCATGTTATCCACAGCGCGCGCCAACTTCAGCCGCAAGGTATTCATGTGGTCATTGGCCATGGTGCCGAACTGGTTCGCGAGCGCCTGGCCGCTGACGACCTGAATTTCGTGATGCAGGATAAACAGCTGGGTACCGGTCATGCTGTTGCGCAGGCACTGCCGGCGCTGACCGCTGACACTGTGCTGGTGTTATACGGCGACGTGCCGTTGATCGAAGTGGAGACCCTGCAGCGTCTGTTGGCGAAGGCCAACGATCAGCAACTGGGACTGCTTACCGTCACCCTCGATGATCCGACCGGCTATGGCCGGATCGTGCGTGACGTGCAGGGCAAGGTAACTGCCATCGTTGAGCACAAGGACGCCAACGACGCGCAAAAAGCGATCAAGGAAGGCAACACCGGAATTCTGGCACTGCCAGCCGCGCGCCTTGCCGACTGGATGGGCCGCCTGTCGAACAACAACGCTCAGGGCGAGTATTACCTGACCGATGTAATTGCCATGGCAGTGGCCGATGGCTTGGTGGTGGCAACTGAACAGCCGCACGACCCTATGGAAGTGCAGGGCGCCAACGACCGCCGCCAGCTGTCCGAGCTGGAGCGTCACTACCAGTTGCGTGAAGGCCGCCGTCTGATGGCTCAGGGGGTTACCCTGCGTGACCCGGCACGCTTCGATGTTCGTGGTGAAGTAAGCGTTGGTCGTGACGTGCTGATCGACATCAACGTGATTCTCGAAGGCAAGGTGGTCATCGAAGACGATGTGCAGATCGGCCCTAACTGCGTGATCAAGAACACGACCCTGCGCAAAGGCGCGGTGGTCAAGGCCAATAGCCACCTCGAAGGCGCCGTGATGGGAGAAGGCAGCGATGCAGGCCCGTTTGCTCGCCTGCGCCCGGGCAGCGTACTGGACGCCAAGGCCCATGTGGGTAACTTCGTTGAACTGAAAAACGCCCACCTGGGTGAAGGGGCCAAGGCTGGTCACCTGACCTACCTGGGTGATGCCGAAATCGGTGCGCGCACCAATATCGGCGCCGGCACCATCACCTGCAACTACGATGGCGCCAACAAGTTCAAGACCGTGATGGGTGAAGACGTGTTCATCGGTTCGAACAACTCGCTGGTGGCGCCTGTGGAAATCAAAGCCGGCGCGACCACCGCAGCCGGCTCGACCATCACCCAGGTTGTAGAAGCCGGTGACCTGGCTGTAGCTCGTGCACGCCAGCGCAACATTTCGGGCTGGAAGCGCCCTGAGAAGATCAAGAAGAGCTGAGTTATTCACAGCCGTTTCGATCGAAAGCCGACTTATGTGAATAAGTCGGCTTTTTTATTGGCGCTGCCGCGCATAAAGGACCGCGTCAAAGCAGAGGCAAACTATCCACAGGTCAACGACAGCTTGACGGATCGCTCGTCTTAGGTTTTGATTGCAACCATTAACTTTCGAATCGAAACTTAAACGCACATGTCGAAACGAAACACACCACAACGGCGACACAATATTCTGGCTTTGCTCAGCGAGCAGGGCGAGGTAAGTGTGGACGCGTTGGCCAAGCGTTTCGCCACCTCGGAAGTGACTATTCGCAAAGACCTTGCCGCCTTGGAAACCAACGGCTTGTTGTTACGCCGCTACGGTGGTGCGGTGCCGGTGCCGCAAGAGTTGCTCGGTGAACCGGCACAACCCGTCTCTTCTTATAAAAAGGCCATTGCGCGTGCCGCCGTAGGGCGAATCCGTGAACATGCGCGCATTATCATCGACAGCGGCAGTACCACGGCGGCAATGATCCCCGAGCTGGGGCGCCAGCCAGGCCTGGTGGTGATGACCAATTCGCTCAATGTGGCCCGTGCAATCTGCGACCTCGAACACGAGCCGGTGCTGCTGATGACCGGTGGCACCTGGGACCCGCATTCTGAATCGTTCCAGGGCCAGGTCGCGGAGCAGGTACTGCGCTCCTACGATTTCGACCAATTATTCATCGGTGCCGACGGCATCGACCTCGGCCGGGGTACCACTACCTTCAACGAACTGCTTGGGCTGAGCCGGGTCATGGCCGAAGTTGCCCGTGAAGTGATCGTGATGGTCGAGTCGGACAAGGTGGGGCGCAAGATCCCTAACCTCGAGCTGCCCTGGGGCAGCGTACACACCCTTATTACAGATGAACGCCTGCCAGCAGCAGCGCGCGAACAAATTCAAGCCCGCGGCATCAACCTGATCTGCGCCGCGATCAGCCAGGAGCAATAAAACATGTGTGGAATCGTTGGTGCTGTCGCCGAGCGTAATATCACAGCCATCCTGATCGAAGGCCTCAAGCGTCTTGAATACCGCGGTTACGACAGCGCCGGTTTGGCTGTACTCACCCAGACCGGTGAACTGCAGCGCCGCCGCCGCATCGGCAAGGTCAGCGAGCTGGAGGTTGCTGTTGCTGATGAGCCGTTGGCAGGCCAGTTGGGTATTGCCCACACCCGTTGGGCTACCCACGGCGCGCCGACTGAAGGCAACGCCCACCCGCACTTCTCGGGCAATGACGTGGCCGTGGTGCACAACGGCATCATCGAAAACCACGAAGAGCTGCGCGAAGAGCTGAAGGGGCTGGGCTATGTCTTCACTTCGCAGACCGATACCGAAGTCATCGTCCACCTGATCCACCACACCTTGAAGAGCATTCCAGACCTGACCGACGCCCTGAAGGCGGCGGTGAAGCGCCTGCATGGTGCTTACGGCCTGGCGCTGATCAGTGCCAAGCAGCCGGACCGCCTGGTCGCCGCACGCAGTGGCAGCCCGCTGGTAATCGGCCTGGGCCTTGGCGAGAACTTCCTGGCGTCCGACCAGCTGGCGCTGCGTCAGGTTACTGACCGCTTCATGTACCTGGAAGAAGGCGACATCGCTGAAATCCGCCGTGATCAGGTCTCTATCTGGGACCAGCAGGGCAACAAGGTCCAGCGCGAAACCGTGCAGTATCACGAAGGTGCCGAGGCTGCTGACAAGGGCGCTTACCGCCACTTCATGCTCAAGGAAATTCACGAGCAGCCAAGCGTTGTTCAGCGCACGCTTGAAGGCCGCCTGGGCAAGGACAACGTGCTGGTCCAGGCCTTTGGCCCGCAAGCTGCCGACCTGTTTGCCAAGGTGCGCAACGTGCAGATCGTTGCCTGTGGCACCAGCTACCACGCCGGTATGGTTGCGCGTTACTGGCTGGAAAGCCTGGCCGGCATCCCTTGCCAGGTAGAAGTGGCCAGCGAGTTCCGTTACCGCAAGGTGGTGGTGCAGCCGGATACTCTGTTCGTCTCCATCTCGCAGTCCGGCGAAACCGCCGATACCTTGGCCGCACTGCGCAACGCCAAGGAGTTGGGTTTCCTGGGCAGCCTGGCGATCTGCAACGTGGGTATCAGCTCGCTGGTACGCGAGTCGGACTTGACCCTGCTGACCTTGGCCGGCCCTGAAATTGGCGTGGCTTCGACCAAAGCGTTCACCACCCAGCTGGTTTCGCTGATGCTGCTGACCCTGGCCCTTGGTCAGGTGCGCGGTACGCTGGAAGCCGGTGTCGAAGCTGAGCTGGTTGAAGAGCTGCGTCGACTGCCAACCCGCCTGGGCGAAGCCCTGGCCATGGATGCCACTGTCGAGAAAATTGCCGAGCTGTTCGCCGACAAGCACCATACCCTGTTCCTCGGCCGCGGCGCGCAGTACCCGGTGGCGATGGAAGGTGCTCTCAAGCTTAAAGAAATCTCCTACATCCACGCCGAAGCTTACCCAGCAGGCGAGTTGAAGCACGGCCCGCTGGCTCTGGTGGACAACGACATGCCGGTGGTTACCGTTGCACCGAACAACGAACTGCTGGAGAAGCTGAAGTCCAACCTGCAGGAAGTGCGTGCCCGTGGTGGCGAGCTGGTAGTGTTCGCCGACGAGCACGCTGGCATGACCAATGGCGAAGGCACCCACGTGATCAAGGTGCCGCACATTGCCGATGCCCTGGCGCCAATCCTGTACACCATTCCGCTGCAATTGCTGTCTTATTACGTGGCCGTGCTCAAGGGGACCGACGTTGACCAGCCTCGTAATCTGGCCAAGTCGGTGACTGTCGAGTAATGGGTAGTCAGGTGTTGATCAACTTGGTTTCGTTGAATTAAAACAGTCGTCGAACAATTAAAACTGTCGCCGGTAGAGGGGAAGCGCTCGTTTCCCTTCATCGGACGGTTTCAACCGTCTCCCTCGCGTCCCGTCTCCCCCTTGGTCTGGCGTTCGCCTATGCCCCTTCCAATTCAGACTGATGAACCTTTTCTGTCATTACATGAGAAGGAATTTGCTGCTCTCCTGGGCTGATCCCAAGGCAGCAACCTTCGAAATCCTGGCCCCAAGCCATGTGATCAAGAGCTCCGAGTTCCGCATGCTCGCTGCTGAACTCGGGTGACCAGGGTGCTATGGCTTCATCGGCTTGTTCACTGTCACACAATGCACGCCGCGTTCAATGTCATTAAAAGTGATTGGGATATTGCCTATTCAGGGAACGAATATCTTTCTGCAAATGTGCAGTATAGTGAACCGGTTGCTTCGTTCTGCCCTGAATGCGTTAGGGAGGAAACCGCCACTCCAGTGAGCGGATGATAATAAAAATGAGTGGAACCCCTGCCTGTGAAAATCCAGCCTCTTCCGCCGCTCAACAGTCTTCATGCGTTTGAGTCTGCGGCACGCCACTTGAGCTTTACCCTTGCCGCCAAGGAATTGAATGTTACCCAGGGTGCAATTAGCCGTCAGGTTCGCCTTCTTGAGGACTACCTGGGCAAGGCACTATTCACCCGTACCACCCGTAGCATGTCCCTGACCCCCACCGGCGCGCAGTATTACGAAACGGTGCGTGAATGCATGCTTCACCTGGCCCGCGCCACCGGCGATATACGCCAGTGGCAAGGCAACCAACAAGTCACCGTTGCCACCAGTACCGCCATGGCGTCGCTGTGGTTACTGCCCAAGGTGTCGGAATTCCAGAGTGCCCATGAAAACATCGACCTGCGGATCATCGCCCACGATCATGTGAAGGATTACGCCAGGCTCGACAGCGACCTGGCGCTTTACTACTGCAACCCACCGCCCAAGGACATGGCTGTCACGCCGCTGTTCTCGGAAGAAATCTTCCTGGTGTGCAGCCCGGCCTATCTGGCCAGGCATCCGCAACTGAGCAGCATCGAAGGGTTGTCGTCGTGTACCTGGCTCTGGCTTGAAGACTCCCAGCGCGACTGGGTAGGTTGGCCCGAATGGTTCAAGCGCCTGGGATACGAGCCCATGACCCCCAAGCATCGCGTCAATATCAACAGCTACGGTATGCTGATCCAGTCGGCGATCAGTGGCCAGGGCGTGGCCCTGGCCTGGGGCAACCTGGTGGACGATGCGTTGAGCACCGGTGCGCTGGTCAAGCCCAACGATGTGGTACTCCAGACCGACGCCAAGTTCTGCCTGCTGGAGTCGTCCACCGAGCGTGGTCCTCGTGAAAGCGTGCGGCTGTTCCGGGACTGGTTGATGGCCCTGCCTTCGGTGCAGAAATAGCCTGCCCAAAACACAAGACCGACAGCTGATGGCTGTCGGTCTTGTGTCTTCCAGGGTGGCTTTAGGTTAGCTGGCTTTCTTCGCTGTCAGCCCCATATCAAGCCCCTCGCAGGCCAAGGGCCCAGCCACCGGCGTGATGCCTTGCGGGTGAATCCCAGGTATAGGAAGGCGCCCACCCGGCGGCGTATCAAGCAGGCCGTCAGCCATCTCCTGGCGCAAGCTGCGCATCAGGGTGTAACTAATCAGCAGGATGAACCCCGCAATCGGCAATCCCGCCGCAATGCTCGCCATCTGGATCGCCTTGAGCCCCCCCGCCATCAGCAGAGCCATGGCTATAGCACCTTCCAGGATGCACCAGAGCAGGCGGATACTCTGCGGCGGGTTGGCGCTGCCCATGGAGTTCAACGTACACAGCACCTGGGTGCCGGAGTCGGCCGAGGTGATGAAGTACGTCGCCAGCAGGATACAGACCAGCACGCTCAGCACCTTGCCCAACGTACCGGCGTCGATCTTGTGCAGCAGGGTGAACATGGCAGCGGTGGTTTCCTGCTTGGTCGCCAGCAATACCGTGCCACCTTCGAACTTGGCCTTGTCGCCCTGCAGCTCACCACTGGCAACCAGTTCTGCGTGCTGCTGACGATCGAGCTGCTCAGCCTTGAGCGCGGTACCACCGAACACCGACATCCAGATGATCGTCACCAGGGTGGGTACCAACAGCGCGCCGGCGATCAGTTCACGGATGCTGCGGCCTTTGGAAATTCGCGCAATGAACAGACCGACAAACGGGCCCCAGGTCATCCACCACGGCCAGTAGAACGCCGTCCACCAGTTCTGCCAGCCGCTGTCCTTCTGGGTATCGCTCCAAAAGCTCAGACCCACTACATGGCTGGCGTAGTCGCCGGTGCTCTCCAACATCAGGTTGATGATGTAGCGGGTTGGCCCCAGCAGCAGGATCAACACCACCAGCACCACCGACAACAGCATATTCCATTCCGAAAGGCGCTTCATGCCACGCGACACGCCGGCCATCACCGATACGGTAGTAACCAGGGTAATGAGCACGATCAGGGTGATCTGCACCCCCAGGCTGATGGGCAGGTCAAACACCTGGCTCAGCCCGGTGTTCATTTGCACCACGCCCAGGCCCAGCGACTGGGATACACCGAACGCGGTAATCACCACGGCAAGGATGTCCACCACATGTCCGATGGGCCCATAGATGCGCTCACCAATCAGCGGGTAAAGGATCGAGCGCATGCTCAGCGGCAAGCCCTTGCGATAGGCAAAGTAGGCAAGGCCCAGGCCAACGATGGTAAAAATAGCCCAGGGATGCAGGCCCCAGTGGAATAGGGTAATTCGCATAGCTGTGGTGGCGGCTTCGTCGGTGAGGCCGGTGGCGAACGGGTTGCCCGCGTAATGCCACATGGGTTCGGCAACCGACCAGAAGATCAGTCCGATGCCCATGCCGCCACTGAACAACATGGCGATCCAGGAGCCGAAGCTGAACTCGGGTTTGTCGTCGTCTCGCCCAAGCTTCATAGACCCAAACTTGCTGCACATCAGATAGATCAGTAGCCCCAGCACACCCGTGACGGAAATCAGGTAGAACCATTTGAAATTCTGCAGGATGAAGTCGGATGCACGTTGAAAAACCGCTGCTGCATGTTCGGCAAACAGGGCGCAAAACAGCACAAAGGCTACTACGGCCAGTAACGACCAGATCGTCACGGTGGGATTGAGGCCTTTGAGCAGGCCAGATTCGGCACGCATTGGTTATCCCCTATTGTTTTTGTTCAAGGGTTTGATGTCACGGTTTGGGTAGAGCCGCTGCCACAGGCAGGTGCCGGATCCCTGGCGGCGGTCTTCCCGCAGGCCCAAGGCGCGGTACGCTCTCTCGGGCCCTATCAAAATGGGAGAATTACCCGCTCTTCGACAAACCATTTCTAGTCATTAATTGATTACCAAAAGTCATTAATCTGAAAATTCCAGAGCCTGGCAGTTCATCAACGATTATCTACCACTACCGTCATCGACGAATAAATCATTAATGATAAAAACTGATAAATAGCGTTGAAATAAATCGTTTGTCGCGCCCTTCTTCTCTTGCTGAAACTGGCACCAGGCATCAAGGCATTGCCTGCCGTGCATCTAACAAGAGAAAACAAAAAATGACCGTATCGACTGACTCCCGCCTTATTCCCGTCCACGTCTTGGAAACCGTTCTGGCGCCTATCCATGAAGCTCATGGCCTGACCAACGAGTTCTACACCGACCAGCGCTATTTCGAACTCGAGCGCGACGAAGTGCTGGGGCGTAACTGGGCGTGTATAGGTTTTGCCAGCGACTTGCCGACCAACAGCTACGTCAAGCCGGTCGATTTCATGGGCCTGCCGCTGCTGATGATGCGCAACCGTGAAGGCCTGGTGCAGGTGTTTCACAACGTCTGCAGCCACCGCGGCGTGAAACTGGTTCAACAGGCGGGTGAAGTGCAGGGTGTGATCCGCTGCCCCTACCACTCCTGGACTTACGACCTGAACGGAGGTCTCAAAGGCACTCCGCACATTGGCGGGATCAACCAGCACAAAGACGAACGTTTCGCATGCGAGAAACACGGCCTGAAGGCGCTGCGCACCACGATCTGGATGGACATGGTGTTCATCAACCTGTCTGGCGAGGCACCGGCGCTTGAAGAGCAACTGCAGCCGTTGACCGAACGCTGGACTCAGTTCCTGGGCAATGACGGCATGAGTCTGCTGCGTCGTGAAGCGAACGGTGGTGCCATGAGCATCGAGGTCAACTGCAACTGGAAGCTAGCAGTCGAGAACTACTGTGAGGCCTATCACCTGCCGTGGGTGCACCCGAGCCTGAACAGCTACTCGCGCCTGGAAGACCACTACAACATCATGTTCGAGGAATTCGCTGGCCAAGGCAGCCACGCCTACAACCTCTCGGCCGTTGCCGGTACCCATTTGCCGATCTTCCCATCCTGGCCACAGGACCGCCTGCGCACTGCTGAGTACGTGGCGTTCTTCCCCAATGTGCTGCTGGGCATCCAGGCCGACCATGCGTTCGCCATGATGCTCGAGCCTGTGGCGCCGGGTAAAACCATCGAGCACCTGCGCCTGTTCTACGTGGGTGACGAAGCGCTCGACAGCCGTTACGACGCCTCGCGCAAAGCGGTAATGGAATCCTGGCGCGTAGTGTTCGCCGAAGACATCGCCTCGGTCGAAGGCATGCAGAAGGGCCGCTCCTCGCCTGGTTACAGCGGCGGTGCGTTCTCGCCGGAAATGGATCTGCCGACTCACTACTTCCACAAGTGGGCTGCCCGCCAATTGCTTGACTGTGCTCAACGCGCCTGAGGTGATCATCATGCATCCGATAGCTCCGCACTGGCTGAACTTCATCGACGGCCAGTGGACCGACAGTGAGCAGCACCTGAGCATCCACAACCCTGGCACCACGGACCTTGTGGCGACCATCGCCCAAGCCAGTGTGGCCGACGCCGAATGCGCCCTGCAGGCGGCTCGGCGCTGTGCTGACAGCAACGCTCTGAACCGTGTGCGTCCTGCGCAGCGGGTGACCTGGTTGCTTGAGGTTGCCGCGCAGATTCGTGCGATCACCGACGAAGGGGCGTGGGTGCTTTGCCAGGAAAACGGCAAGAGCCTGCGTGATGCCCGTGACGAATTCATCGAGGCCGCGCGCTACTTCGAATACTACGCCGGCATGGCCGACAAGATCGAAGGGAAGTCGATTCCGCTGGGCGACGGCTACATAGATTTCACCGTCTACGACCCCTTGGGCGTGTCGCTGCAGATCGTGCCGTGGAATTTCCCGGTATCCATCTGCGCCCGCTCCCTGGCCCCTGCCTTGGCGGCCGGCAACGCGGTAGTGATCAAGTCGCCGGAACTGTCGCCACTTGGCCTGTGCGTGCTGATGAAGGCCATCGAGCGTGCCGGCCTGCCACAGGGGGCCGTCAATCTGATCTGCGGCCGTGGTCGTGAAGTGGGTGCCTACCTGGCCGGCCATCGCGATGTCGACCAGATCGTCTTCACAGGTTCCGTCGGCACCGGCCAGAGCATTCTGCGCAGTGCCGCCGAACACGCGATTCCCAGCGTCATGGAGCTGGGCGGGAAGTCGGCGGCCCTAGTGTTCCCGGATGCCGATCGTGAGCAACTGATCAGCAGCGTTAAAAGCGGCATCTTCTTCAATGCCGGCCAGGTGTGCTCTGCCATGTCGCGCTTGCTGGTACATCGCTCTATCTACGACGAGGTTGTAGCTGACGTGGTAGCGATGGCCGAGGGGCTGACCGTGGGCCTGGGCCAGGACAACCCTGACCACACACCCGTGATTTCTGCTGCTCAGCTCGAAGGCATCGAGGCCTTGTGCCGACGTGCCCAGCAGCAAGGCGCGGTGGTCGCAACCGGCGGCGAGGCCATCAGCGGCCTGAGCGGGCATTACATGGCGCCAACCGTATTGCGCGATGTGACTGCGCAGATGGAGATAGCCCAGACTGAAGTCTTCGGCCCTGTGCTGGCAGTAATTCCCTTCGACAGCGAAGAGGAGGCCCTCGCCATTGCCAACGGCACCGTGTTCGGTCTGGTGGCCGGCGTATTCACCCAGGACCTCAATCGCGCCCTGCGCTGTGCCCGGCGACTGTGCACCGGCCAGGTGTTCGTCAACGAATGGTA
This sequence comes from Pseudomonas sp. D5(2026), assembly GCF_057766845.1. Classification (NCBI taxonomy): domain Bacteria; kingdom Pseudomonadati; phylum Pseudomonadota; class Gammaproteobacteria; order Pseudomonadales; family Pseudomonadaceae; genus Pseudomonas; species Pseudomonas sp. D5(2026). The sequence continues at coordinate 5,600,855 of NZ_CM173421.1, read as the reverse complement.
TGCCGGTGGCATCGAAACGCCGTTCGGCGGCGTCGGGCTCTCGGGCTTCGGACGGGAAAAAGGCCAGGAGGCGCTCTACAGCTACGTCAGGACCAAGAACCTGGCCGTGCGTATCAAGGGCGAGTGAGGAGGCAGCATAATGAAAACCTGGCTCTGCATCATCTGTGGTCTGATCTACGACGAAGCCAAAGGTTGGCCCGACGACGGCATTGCCCCCGGTACCCGCTGGGAGGACGTGCCCGAAGACTGGCTATGCCCTGAGTGCAAGGTCGGCAAAGCCGACTTTGAAATGATCGAACTCAGCACCCCGATCGCAGCAGTGGCTACCGCGCCGGTTATCCAGGCGCAACCACTGGTTGCCGCTCGTCCCGCCCAACCGGTGGTCATCATCGGTAGCGGCCATGCCGGCTACGGCCTGGCACAGGCCCTGCGCAAGGCCGCCCCGCAGTTGGAGATTCGCGTACTGACCCAGGAGTCGGGCCATCTTTATTCCAAGCCCGCGCTATCCATCGCCCTGGCTCAGGGGCGCACCGCCGCAGCCCTGGCCACCGAAACGCCGCTGGCGATCGAACAGAGGCTTGGCATTCGTATCTATACCGGCTGCAAAGTCGAACGCATCGATGCTCAGGCGCAGCGCTTGTACACCAGCCTCGGCGAAATGGACTACGGCCAACTGGTGCTAGCCAGTGGTGCTTCTCCCGTGCGGTTGCCTATCGAGGGCCGCGCCGAGGCACTGCTCAGTGTCAACAACCTGCAGGATTACCAGGCGTTCCGCCAACGCCTTGATGGCGTGCGCAGAGTGGCCATTCTGGGCGACGGTTTGATCGGCTGCGAGTTTGCCAACGACCTTGCGAGCAATGGCTATCAGGTTCGGGTAATCGGCCTGGGTGCCTGGCCCATGGAACGCCTGCTGCCCGAGGCGGCAGGCCAGCACTTGCAGCAAGCGCTATCGGGGTTGGGGGTGCAATGGAGCCTGCGCACCACCTTGCAGTGCATCGAGCCGGACGGCGAAGGCTACCGACTGACCCTTGCCGACGGTCAGGTCGTCGGTGCAGACCTGGTGCTCAGTGCAGTGGGCTTGCGCCCCAACCTTGAGCTGGCGCTGGAAGCCGGCCTGGACTGTGGCCGCGGGATCAAGGTCGACGCACAACTACAGACCTCACAACCGGGCATCTATGCCTTGGGCGATTGCGTCGAGATCAACGGCCAGTTGCTGCCTTACCTCGCGCCGATCAACGAAGGCATTCGTGCCCTCGCCAAGACCTTGCTGGGCCAACCGACCGCCGCCCACTACCCATTGGCGCCCGTGACGGTGAAAACCCCGGTCGTCCCTCTGTGCCTGCTGACACCTCCCGGTGGTTGCGAGGGCCAATGGCGCTGCGATGCGACCAGCGATGGATTGAGCGCTGCGTTTCATGACCACGCAGGTGCCCTGCGCGGGTTCGTGCTGCTCGGCCGTCAGGCACAAATGCAACGAAATACCTGGCTGCAAAACTGCCAGGACACCCAACAAAATGTGGCCTGAGGCTGAACCATGAACAGTATCGTCAATCTGCCTCATGATGACCGCAATTGCGGCTGGTATGCCGCGCTGCCTGAACAGGCGCCGAGCAAGCGCCTAAGTGGCGAACATAACGCCGATTATGTGGTGATAGGTGCTGGCTTTGCTGGGCTTGCCGCCGCACGGCGCCTGGCCGAGCACCTGCCGCAGTCGCGCATTGTTTTGGTAGATGCCCAGCGAATCGCCTACGGCGCCTCCGGGCGCAACTCGGGTTTCGTCATCGACCTGCCGCACAAATTCGCCCTCGAACATCCCGATCCTCAGCATAAACAACGGCTCTTGGGCCTAAACCGCTCAGCCATCGATCAACTGCAAACATTGATCGGCCGTCACGGCATCGAATGCCAGTGGTCCCATGCGGGAAAATACCAGGGCGCGGTGGGAGAACGTGGCCAGGGTTATCTGGATCACTTTGAAAAACTGATGGCCGACCTAGGTGAGCCCTATCGCGTGGTTGGGCGTGACGAACTAGCCGGTGTACTCGGTAGCCGCTACTACAGCCGCGCCATCTACACCCCCGGTTGCTACCTGATGCAGCCTGCTGCCCTGGTACGTGGCCTGGGTAATTCGCTTCCCGGCAACGTCGAAGTGCTTGAAGAGTCGCCAATCCGCACACTCCAGAAAGACCCCTGCGGCACGTGGCTGGTGCGGGGCGACAACGGGCTGATCCGGAGCCCGCAGGTATTGCTGGGCACGAGCATCTTCACCCAGGAGTTCGGCTACTTGCGCAACCGACTCCTGCCGGTGATGACCTTCGCCAGTTGGACGCGCCCACTGAGCGACGTCGAGATGGCGACGGTTGGTGCCCAGGCCGACTGGGGCCTCACCCCTGCCGACCACGCCGGTACCACCGTACGAATGACCCAGGACCGGCGCCTGATCATCCGCAATACCTACAAGCATGTCCCTCGCTACGGTCGCAGCGTAACCGATGCTACCCGCAACAAGATTCGCGATGACCATCGCAAGGCCTTCGAGGCGCGCTATCCGCAACTGGCCCAAGTGCCGTTTACCCATACCTGGGGTGGGGTCTATGCGATCTCACGAAACTTTACCAACTATTTCGGCCAACTCGATCAGGGTGTTTACGCCACCGCCTGCGACAACGGCGTGGGCGCGGCCTGGGGCACCATTTCCGGAACGCTCCTGGCAGACATGGCGGTGGGGGCGGACTCCCAGCAATTGAGTGACATCCGCGCAGTGACTGGCCTGCCCTCCCGTAACCCGCCTGAGCCGTTCTTGGGTATGGGGGTGCGGGCCCGGATCCGCTGGGCCGCGTTCAACAGTAGGAGCGAAGTATGACCCGCACACTCAGCGGAAAAGGCCCGGTGCGTCTGGTCGACCACCGGAACCTGGACTTTGTCCACCGGGGCGGGCCGCCTGGCGGCGCCTCGGTAGCGCGTGCTGTCAGTAATGAGGTGTCGCCCAACCTGGGTATCGGCTTTGCCCGCTGGGAAGGTGCTGAAGTGGCCTGGACGGTGCTCTATGACGAAGTGATTTTTGTCATTGAGGGCTGTTTTGAACTCCAGGCCAACGGCGAGGTGTACCGCGTGTCGCCAGGTCAGGTGCTGTGGATTCCCGAAGGCACGGAGCTGGTGTACGCAGGCCACGCGCTGTTCGGTTATGTGGTGTACCCGGGTGATTGGAAACAGCGCCACGGCCTTGCCTGACTACCGACCACCCTGGTCTGGGGAATCCAATTGTTCGCATTATCCAAACGGTTCGGCACGATTTATGTCGCTGCCTTGTTGATGCAGCTGGGTTCCAGCCTGCTGATGACCTACCTGGCCCTGCGCCTGAATGCTTCCGGTGTGGCGCAGGTATGGGGTGGTGCGCTTATGGCCGCCAACGCGCTGGGCATGGTGTTGGGAGCCCGCTCCGGTTATTGGCTGATTGGCCTGGTCGGCCATGCTCGGGCCTTTGTGGTGAGCGCCGGGGTGATTGTCACTGCGGTGCTCTCGCACCAGCTCAGTGATGGCTTACTGCTGTGGCTTGCCCTGCGATTTGTCGTTGGTGCTGCAATGATGGGCCAATTGATGGTCATCGAGAGCTGGCTCAACGACTGCGCACCGGTCAGCCGGCGAGGCGGCGCCATGTCGCTGTACATGGTGGCCAGCTATGTCGGCATGATGCTAGGGCAATTGATGCTCAGTCTGGGAGATGGGCTGCACACCTTGGCGTTGACGGGCGTGGCCATGGCTTTTGCCATTGGTTTGATCCCCGTGGCTCTGCACAACGGTACCCAGCCGAGCAACATCAACCAGGCCCGGATCAAACCCTTGCTGTACCTGCGTAGACTTCCTCAATCGTTGTTCACGATTCTTGCCTCGGGATTGCTGAACGGTTGCCTGTATGGGCTGACGCCGATCTTTGCTGCGCAACTGGGCTTTAGTCCGGCGCAGGTCGGGCAGTTCATGGCTGTCAGCATTGCCGCCGGGCTTCTAGCACAACTACCGCTGGGTAAACTGTCGGATCATATTTCCCGCATCACCTTGATCCGCGCTACCGCTGCATTGCTGTGCATAGCCTATTTGCCGCTGGCCTTCGGGCTGGCATCAGGGCAGCTGTGGATCATGTTGGCCGGGGCTGCCATCGGCTTCTTGCAGTTCTGTTTGTATCCGCTGGGCGTTGCCCATGCCAATGACAACCTAGAGCCGGAACTGCGTGTATCGCTGGCCGGAGTGCTGCTGATGACCTTTGGTATCGGCGCGACCATCGGCCCGCTGGTTGCAGGGGCGATGATGGAGCATGCCGGTCCACAAGCACTGTATCTGTTCGGCATTGGTGTAACGGCTATGGTTGTTTGCTTTATAAGGAATAAATCCGGCGTTGATGTGTCATTGGCAAGGTTGTCATGAAACGTCGGAGCCCAGGGATATGTCCGCCTCACTCCATTTGATGTCCGAACCAGTCAATTGAGCCCTGTTTTCGCTCTCTATGGTTAAGCGGTGAAGTGCCCCTGGCACTGCACCCTACCCATAACAAGAGCAAAAGCAGGGACCATAATGACTATGACGACGTCTGGGAAAGCCAGCGATCAGTTGGCTCAGGGATTCAAGCCTCGACATGTGACCATGTTGTCGATTGCCGGTGTGATCGGCGCGGCTTTGTTCGTAGGGTCCGAACAAGCGATCGCTGCGGCAGGTCCGGCAGCAATCATTGCCTATGCGCTTGCTGGCGCTCTGATGGTGCTGGTAATGCGAATGCTTGGCGAGATGGCAGTGTCACCGCCGAAAACCATTCGATCATCGGCGGCCTGGGCGAAGCGGTGGCGGGACTGCTGCTGCGCAACGGGGTAACGCCGACATTCCGCCAGATCGCCTTGCCCGATGCCTTCCTCGATGCCGGCGCCTTGCCGACGCGGCATGACCGCTACGGTATCTCCACCGACGCAGTGAGCGCGCAGATCAAGGCTTGGCTGTGACTTGATACCTGAAGATAGAGCCGGCCGGAATTAAAGGCGGCTCTATCCCTGTATGCCCGCCAAGCGAATGCCGAAGGCAAGGGCATGGCCTGAGGCAGCGAATGAGACTCGTCAGATTTGCATGGCCATGCCATCCACATTCATCGCCGCCTGGCGCAGGGCCTCGGAGCGTGTCGGGTGCGGGTGGCAGGTGAGGGCGATATCTTCTGCCGAGGCCGAGAACTCCATAGCCACGCAGAACTCACCAATCATCTCGCTGACGCTTGGGCCCACCAGGTGCACACCCAGTACTTCATCGGTTTCGGCATCGGCGATGACCTTGGCGAATCCTTCGGTCTCGTGGTTGATCTTGGCACGGCTGTTGGCGGTGAAGGGGAACTTGCCAACCTTGTAGGCACGCCCTTCGGCCTTGAGCTGCTCTTCAGTCTTGCCCACGGTGGCCATCTCTGGGCGGGTATAGATCACGCCAGGGATGAGGTTGTAGTTGACCTCGTGGGGCTTGCCGGCGATGCGTTCGATACAGGCCACCGCTTCGTCTTCGGCCTTGTGCGCCAGCATCGGGCCGGAAGTGACGTCGCCAATTACCCAGACACCTGGTACTGAGGTACGGTGGTGCTCATTGCCGAGCATGCCGCGCTTGTCGGCTTCCAGGCCTACGCTTTCCAGGTTCAGCCCTTTGGTATAAGGGCGGCGGCCGATAGCCACCAACACGTAATCGGCTTGCAGCGATTCTGCGGTACCCCCGGCGGCAGGCTCCAGCGTCAGGCTGACGCCATCTGCACCTGCGGTAGCCTGAGTCACTTTACTGCCCAGCTTGAACACCATGCCTTGCTTGGCTAGAGCCTTCTGCAGGGCCTTGGCGGTTTCCGTGTCAGTGCCTGGGCAAATGCGGTCCAGGTATTCGATGACGGTGACCTGGCTACCCAGGCGGCGCCAGACTGAACCCAGCTCAAGACCGATCACGCCAGCACCGATGACGACCAGGTGCTTGGGCACTTGCGGCAGCGACAGCGCGCCGGTCGAGTCAATGATGCGCTGGTTGTCGACGGTCACACCTGGCAGAGGGGTGGGCTCAGAGCCGGTGGCAATGACGATGTCCTTGGCCTGCAACGCTGTTTCGCTGCCGTCTTCGGCCTTGACCACGACCTTGCCGATGCCATCCAGGCGGCCCCAGCCTTTGATCCACTCGACCTTGTTCTTGCGAAACAGGTATTCGATGCCCTTGGTCAGGCCTGCCACGCTCTCATCCTTCTGTTTCATCATCTGGGCGAGGTTGAGGGTAGGCTTGACTTCGATACCGAGGTGGGCGAACTCGTCACCGCTGGCCGCTTCGTAAAGTTCCGAAGCATGCAGCAGTGCCTTGGATGGCATGCAGCCGACGTTCAGGCAGGTACCGCCTAAGGTCGAGCGGCCTTCCACGCAGGCAACGCTCAGGCCCAACTGGCCAGCACGGATGGCTGCGTTGTAGCCGCCAGGGCCACCGCCGATGATCACCACGTCATAGACTTTCATGGGTTCAACTCCAGGATGTAGAAGCGCGAGAGGGGCACAAGGTTAAGCTGAGATGCGGAAATTGTATACAATCTGCTGTGTGGATAAGATCAGTTGGTTCTAGACCATGGTCTTGCTTAGAGGAAACATCCTACAGATGAACTACTCTGATCCGATGACGTTCGAAATATTAGGCGTCGTGGCCAATTACGGACAGGAGGGGTGTTTCATGCTTGCTCAACTTCCACCTGCATTGCAGAGCTTGCATCTGCCGCTGAGGCTGAAGCTGTGGGACGGCAACCATTTTGATCTTGGGCCTAGTCCTCAGGTCACCATTCTGGTCAAGGAACCGCAGCTGATCAGCCAGTTGACCCACCCAAGCATGGACCAGCTGGGCACTGCATTCGTCGAAGGCAAGCTGGAGCTTGAAGGCGATATCGGTGAGGCCATCCGCGTGTGCGACGAGCTGAGTGAAGCGCTGCTGGCGGATGAGGATGAAACGCCACCGCAACGTTTGTCTCATGACAAGAGCACCGACGCCAAAGCGATCTCTTACCACTATGACGTGTCCAACGCCTTCTACCAGCTTTGGCTGGACCAGGACATGGCCTATTCTTGCGCCTACTTCCGCGAGCCGGACAATACGCTCGACCAGGCGCAGCAGGACAAGTTCGACCACCTGTGCCGCAAGCTTCGTCTGGATGCTGGTGACTACCTGCTCGATGTCGGCTGTGGCTGGGGTGGGCTGGCGCGGTTCGCTGCCCGTGAGTATGGCGCCAAGGTGTTCGGCATTACCCTGAGCAAGGAGCAATTGAAGTTAGGCCGCAAGCGTGTGCAAGCGGAAGGGCTTGCTGACAAGGTCGACCTGCAGATTCTCGACTACCGCGATCTGCCCCAGGATGGTCGCTTCGACAAGGTTGTCAGCGTGGGTATGTTCGAGCATGTCGGGCATGCCAACCTGGCGCTGTACTGCCAGAAGCTGTTCGGGGCGGTGAGGGAAGGGGGACTGGTGATGAACCACGGCATCACTGCCAAGCACGTCGATGGCCGACCGGTCGGGCGCGGGGCGGGTGAGTTCATCGATCGCTATGTATTCCCCCACGGCGAACTGCCGCACCTGTCGATGATCAGCGCCAGTATCTGTGAAGCCGGGCTGGAGGTAGTGGACGTGGAGAGCCTGCGCCTGCACTACGCTAAAACCTTGCACCACTGGAGCGAGAACCTGGAGAACCAGTTGCACAAGGCAGCAGCGCTGGTGCCTGAGAAGACTCTGCGGATCTGGCGTTTGTACTTGGCCGGGTGTGCCTACGCCTTTCAGAAGGGCTGGATCAACCTGCACCAGATATTGGCAGTGAAGCCATACGCCGACGGGCATCATGACCTGCCTTGGACGCGGGAAGACTTGTACCGCTGAAATCGTAAGCGTCACAGCCCTGATATGGCTTTGCAGGAGCGGCCTTTTTCGCGAAAAGGCCGCTTTCAACGGGTGTGCTCACCCTAAAGAATCGGCGATATCAGTCGCGCAATCCGCATCCCCAATTGCTGTAGTCGATGGGTGTCCTGGGTGTCTTCTGCAGTAATTTCCCGCGCTTGTTCGAAGTCTTCTTGGAGCATGTGCTCGACCTGGTCGGCGAAGCCGCGATCGACTGTCAGCAGGGTAATCTCGAAGTTCAGGCGGAACGAGCGGTTGTCCAGGTTGGCGCTCCCAATGGCGCTGATGTCGTCATCCACCAGTACCACCTTCTGATGCAGAAACCCGGGTTGGTAACGGAACATACGTACCCCCGCGCGCACCGCTTCGAAGGCAAACAGGCTGGAGGCGGCGTAGACGATGCGGTGGTCAGGCCGTGACGGGATCAGCACCCGCACATCGACTCCCCGTAGCACCGCCAGCCGCAAGGCGGCGAACACGGCCTCGTCAGGGATGAAGTAGGGGCTGGTGATCCACACCCTGCGGGTGGCCGAATGAATCGCTTCAAGGAAGAACAGCGAGCAGGTTTCTTGTGGGTCTGCCGGGCCGCTGGCCAAGGCCTGACACAGTACGCCGTTATCCGGGTACGTATCGGGCAGGATCAGCGGCGGTAGCTGGCGCGTGGCCCAGTACCAGTCCTCGGCAAAAGATTCTTGCAAGCAGGCCAGTACCGGCCCGCTGATCTGTACGTGGGTGTCACGCCAGGGGGAAAGCTGTGGATGTTCACCCAGATACTCGTCTCCCACATTGTGACCGCCGATGAAGCCGAGCAAGCCATCCACCACCACAATCTTGCGATGGTTGCGGAAGTTCACCTGAAAGCGGTTGAACCAGCCGCGACGGGTGGCGAATGCATGGATCTGCACACCACCGTCACGCAGCACCTGGCTGAAGCTGGCCGGCAGGGCGTGGCTACCGACACGGTCGTACAGCACGAACACCTGCACGCCTTCGGCGGCTTTGCGTAGCAAGAGTTGCTGCAGTGCCTTGCCGAGATTGTCGTCATGAATGATGAAGAACTGCACCAGTACCACATCGCGTGCTTTTTCGATGGCTGCGAAGATGGCATCGAAGGTGGCCTTGCCATTGATCAGCAGTTTTACCTGGTTATTTGCCAGGCATGGCATGCGACCCAGCTTGGGCATGGCGCGCAAGGCTGTGTAGCTTTCGGACTCGCGGGCGGTAAGGGCTTCTTCAACCCAGGGCCGCCAGTTGAGGTTGGCCATGGCCACGTGCATTTCCTGGTTGGCCTGGCGCCGTGCCTTGATGTAGGCATAGAACGATCGGGCTCCGAAAATCAGGTAGGGGATCAAGGTGAGGTAGGGTATGAAGAGCAAGGGCATCGCCCACGCAATGGCCCCCTGAGCTGTCCGCACCGTGAATAGCGCATGCAGTGCGGCGACCATACCCAGCAGGTGGATCAGGCCGAGTAGGTAACCAAAGAAGTAGGGGCTGTGGTAATCCATATGCATCCTGCTTGCCGAGTACACTTGAGGTAACAGAACACGTTCCCGGTCCGCCTGCAACCTGCAGGTGGATTTGGCGTCTAAGGCTCAGTCCGGCCCGTTTGACCGGCTTTTTTCCAGGAGCGTTCATCCATGAAGATTCGTCTGCCACTGTTGGCGTTGGCCCTAGGCATGAGCAGTCCGCTGGTGCAAGCCCAGATGCTGCAACCGGGTTTGTGGGAGCTGACCACCAGCAACATGCAGGTCGATGGCAAACCGCTACCCGACATGGAATTCATGCTCGGCCAGTTGAAAAACCTGCCGCCCGAGCAGCGCGCAATGATGGAAGGGGTGTTGGCCAAACAAGGGGTCAGTGTAGGTGGCAAGGGTGTGCGTTCGTGCCTGACACCAGAACAGGTGGCAACGAATGACATTCCTCTGCAAGACCCGCAATCGGGCTGCACGCAGAAGATTACCGACCGTACCGGTAACGTTTGGAAGTTCCAGTTCAGCTGCCCGAAGGCGCAGGGAAGTGGTCAGGCTACATTCCTCAGTGATCGGGAATTCACCACCCAGGTCAGTGGCACGTTCAACGCTTCGGGTGTGCAGCAGCAAGGCAGCATGAACACGCGTGCGGTGTGGTTAGGCAATGACTGCGGGGCGGTCAAACCGCGCAGCTGAAGTTCCATTACCAATGGCTGGTGGCAACCCCGTCGTGGGCATGCAGGCCTCTGCTGTCGTTCGAGCAGCCGAGCCTGGGTAGTTCCAGGAGTCGGTCGGGAAACGAATAGTTCCACGTGGAACATTTCATTTTCGGTCCTTGCCTCGATGTGGTTGCGGCTTAGCTTTTCGGCCTGACGGAGAGCTGATCAAGGCCGGCGTTTTCAGCAAGCGCTCGAAGCTGACGTGCAAATAGGCAGCAGAGGAAAAGCCTTCCAAACAAAAGAAGGCGTCAACGGCAACCCTCGATCAAGCTGCAATGCACCTTGAAGCGCTCCCCGCTGGAACTGGATACGCGGTTCAAGGTGGTCCAGCCTACGCGACGGCTGTAACCCACCCAGGTCTCACCATCACTGGCCAAGCCGGTAAAAAAAGTCAACGTGCCATAGCGGCTGTTGGTTTGTGCCCACAGTCGGCGGCTGGTGAAGTCGTAGCCGCGAAGGTAGAAGGTGCTGCCTTCGGTGCGCACGCTGTAGTAGTTGCCTTTGCCGTCCTGGCAGGCGAGTAGCGTCGCGCTTCGCGTACAGAGGGCCAATTTACTGCCTTGCGGCATGGCCAACAGCGAGGCGGGCATGGTGAGCAACAACAATGCCATGACGCGTGGCAGATTCATTTTTCATCCCCTGTGAGCACTCGTCCGTCGAGAACCACTTGGCGAAAGTGTATTGTTATCTTATAACATTATGCAATGCATCGTTTCGAATGCGTCTGCCTGAAGAGGTTCGCCATGTCCAATCGTCTCCCCGTCACCGTGCTGTCCGGCTTTCTCGGCGCCGGCAAGAGCACGCTGCTCAACCATGTGCTGCGCAACCGCGACAACCTTCGGGTCGCGGTTATCGTCAACGATATGAGTGAAATCAACATCGATGCCAGCGAGGTGCAGCGCAATGTCAGCCTCAACCGCGCTGAAGAGAAACTGGTCGAGATGAGCAACGGCTGCATTTGCTGCACGTTGCGCGAAGACCTGCTTGAGGAGGTTGCGCGGCTGGCCGAAGAAGGGCGTTTCGATTATTTGCTGATCGAGTCCACCGGTATCTCTGAGCCATTGCCAGTGGCCGAGACCTTCACTTTCCGCGACGAACAAGGCCGTAGCCTGTCTGATATGGCGCGGCTGGACACCATGGTCACCGTGGTCGATGGCTTGAACTTCCTGCGCGACTATCAGGCAGCAGACAGCCTGGCCAGCCGCGGTGAAACGTTGGGCGAAGAAGACGAGCGGTCGATCAGTGATTTGCTGATCGAGCAGGTCGAGTTCGCAGATGTGCTGCTGCTGAGCAAGATCGACCTGATCAGCCAACATGAGCGCGACGAACTCATCGCCATTTTGCGCAGCCTCAATGCCCGGGCGCAGATCGTACCCATGGTCATGGGCCAAGTGCCGCTGGCACGTATCCTCGACACCGGGCTGTTCGACTTCGATCAGGCGGCCCAAGCACCAGGCTGGTTGCAGGAGCTGCGCGGTGAGCATGTGCCAGAAACCGAAGAGTACGGTATCGCGGCCATGACCTGGCAGGCTCGACGGCCGCTTCATCCACAGCGCTTTTACGACTTTATCCACACGGACTGGAGCAACGGACGGCTGCTGCGTTCCAAAGGCTTTTTCTGGTTGGCCAGCAAATATCAGGAAGCTGGCAGCTGGTCGCAAGCGGGCGGCATGATGCGACAGGGTCTGGCTGGCCGCTGGTGGCGCTTCGTGCCACGCGAGCAGTGGCCACAGGATGTGGATAACACGACCGCGATCTTGAAACACTGGACCGCTGAGACTGGTGACTGCCGCCAGGAGTTGGTGTTTATCGGGCAGAATATCGACTTCGAAAAATTATCCACAGCCCTCGATGCATGCCTGTTGACGGATCAAGAAATGGACTTGGGCCACATGGGCTGGTTGCGCCTACCTGATCCATTTGGCCCATGGCATGAGGAGGCGGCAGCATGAACCTGGCGCACCGGCCTGTGGATATCTTTCAGGTGTTTGGCGAGACGCCCCAGGTGCTGGCCGGAGTGCTGCAGGATGGCGTGAATCTGGCCGTATGGCGGCGGCGCTTGCCTCCACAGTTGGAGGACTTTGCAGCATTGGTGATCAGCCTTGGCCAGCCCTTGGCTGATCAGCGGGTGATCGATGTGGACGAGGAGCAGAAGCCGGTATTGCCAGATCTGCTGCGTGAAGCGGCGGATTTGCATGGATATGAAGCTTTCGTTGCTGATGTGACCTGGTTGGTGGCGGCTTATACCTGTCTGGTTGGCGCCCGACGGATCGGTTTGCGCTTGCGCGTTCTGAACGCTCCGATGTGCCCGCGTTTCCATGTGGATAACGTGCCATTGCGCCTGCTCACCACTTACGTCGGCCCAGGTAGCGAGTGGTTGCAAGAGCAGGATAGCTGTCGTAGTGAGTTACACACAGCTCAGCCATCTGTGGATAACATCCAGCACCTGCAAGCCGGCGAGGTGGCGATACTTAAAGGCGAAAAATGGCGGGGTAATGAAGGGGCAGGCCTGGTTCATCGGTCGCCTTCGGCACAGCAGGGGCGTTTGCTGCTCAGCCTTGACTGGCTGGCCTGACAGCGCATAGTGAGGCATCACCGCCGCCTGAAGCCACGCCATGTTGCAGAACATTCCCACCCATGTAATTGCTGGCCCGCTGGGTGCTGGTAAGACCACTTTGATCCGTAACTTGCTGGCCCAGCGCCCTGCAAACGAGCGCTGGGCGGTATTGATCAACGAGTTCGGCCTGGTCGGCCTGGATGCAGCCTTGCTCAGCCGTGACGAAGACGGCATCGCCATCGGCGAGGTGGCGGGCGGATGCCTGTGCTGCGTCAACGGTATGCCGTTTCAGGTCGGCCTCGGCCGTTTACTGCGCAAATCCCGGCCTGACCGGCTGTTTATCGAACCTTCCGGCCTGGGCCATCCGTTGCAGCTGCAGGCTCAGTTGCAACAGGCGCCTTGGGTTGGAGTGCTGACAATTCAACCACTTCTGATGGTTGTGGATGCCCAAGCCATGGCTCGAAACGAGCCGCTTCCAGAGGCTCAACAGCAGGCTTTCAACGCCTCTGAAAGCGTGGTTTTTAATAAGTCAGAGGCTGTGGATGAAATACATAAATTGTTGATAAGTAATAAATTTAAAGAAAAGAGGATCATGTGGACCGTGCAAGGGCAGCTGCCTTTGGCCGGCCTCCCGACGGTGCCTCCACAGATTGTTGACAGCCCGTTTTTGAAAAGCAGGATTGTCGACAATCCTGCAATCGCCCCAGCAGCACTGTGGGCTGACCCCAGTCAGCCGATTTGCCTTGTCCAGCAAGGGGAGGGCGGTTGGAGTATTGGCTGGCGATGGCACCCTGGCCAACAGTTTTATCCACAGCGGCTAAAGGCTTTCTTATGTGCATGGCCATGGCGACGGGCGAAGGGCGTTATCCACAGCATGGAAGGCTGGTGGTCATTCAATGGGCTGAATGGGGATATGCCCGCTTGGCAGCCCAGCGACTGGCGCAGGGACAGCCGTATCGAGCTGATTTTCGATCAGCCGCAACCGCAACCCGCGTTGCAAGCCGGGTTGAATGAATGTCGCGTCAGTTGATCAGTTGCGCCAGCGGTTGTGTTCCTGGCGCCATTGCTGCATCTCTATGACGTTGTCGGCGCGTGGTGGGGTCTTGATTTCGAACGGGTAGGGCGCCAGTTCGATCTGCACACTGTGGGCGCCGAACTGGGTCGCGGTGCCGGGGTGACGTTGCTCACCCGTGACGGTGAACTCGAAGGCATAGACGCGTGCCAGGCGCTTTCGGCCATTGGCATCCCGGACAAAGGCGATGCGTTTGAGCGCTACGGCATCGTCAAGCAACTCCAGGTCGAGTTTGGCGCAATGCTGTTTGACCCGTTCCAGGGCCTTTTCACGCAACCCATGGTTGTGCCACAACCAAGCGCCTGCCGTGGCTACCAGCATCAGGACGAAGAGGTTCTCCAGGGTCAACATTTGCATATGCTCCAAACAGGTAGATCCAGCTTAACTGCGTTCCTGGCCTGTCGTACAGGTAGCAATCGAGTTCATACTGCGCTGCGCACAATCCTTGAAACAGCTTTGGAAACCTCCCGCATGAAACGTACCCCGCACCTGCTCGCCATTCAGTCCCACGTGGTGTTCGGCCACGCCGGCAACAGCGCCGCGGTATTCCCCATGCAGCGTATCGGGGTCAATGCCTGGCCACTCAATACCGTGCAGTTCTCCAATCACACACAGTATGGCCAGTGGGCGGGTGAAGTGCTTGCGCCAGCGCAAATTCCTGCGTTGGTGGAAGGCATTTCCAACATCGGTGAGCTGGGCCACTGCGATGCAGTGCTTTCCGGCTATTTGGGCAGCGCCGAACAAGGGCGAGCGATCCTGGCCGGCGTCGAGCGGATCAAGGCGGTAAACCCAAAAGCCTTGTACCTGTGCGACCCGGTCATGGGGCACCCGGAAAAAGGCTGCATCGTGCCGCCGGAAGTCAGTGAGTTCCTGCTTGACGAGGCGGCAGCCACGGCGGACATCCTGTGCCCCAACCAGCTGGAGCTGGACAGCTTCTGTGGGCGCCGCGCCCAGTCGCTGGAGGATTGCGTGAACATGGCGCGTAGCCTGCTGCAGCGTGGGCCGCAGGTTGTACTGGTCAAGCACCTGGCGTACCCCGGGCGGGCCGAAGAGCAGTTCGAAATGTTGCTGGTGACCGCCGAGCACAGCTGGCACCTGCGCCGCCCGCTGCTGGCGTTCCCGCGTCAGCCGGTTGGGGTGGGTGACCTGACCTCAGGCCTGTTCCTGGCCCGCGTGCTGCTTGGCGACAGCTGGGTGCAGGCATTCGAGTTCACCGCTGCGGCAGTGCATGAAGTGCTGCTGGAAACCCAGGCCTGCGCCAGCTACGAATTGCAGCTGGTACGGGCCCAGGACCGCATTGCGCACCCACGGGTGCGCTTCGAGGCGCAGTTGCTGGCGCTTTAAATGGCGTCGGTTTTCAGGTCCTGGTAGCGCTTTTCCAGTTCCTGGCGGATCTGCCGGCGCTGCTGGCCCTGCAGGAAGCGGCGTTTTTCTTCGCTGCTGTACGGCTGGCGCGGCGGCACCGGCACCGGGCGGCGGTTGTCATCGACCGCGACCATGGTGAAGAAGCAGCTGTTGGAATGGCGCACCGAGCGCTCGCGAATGTTCTCGGTCACAACTTTGATGCCAACTTCCATCGAAGTGTTGCCGGTGTAGTTGACTGACGCCAGGAAGGTCACCAGTTCACCCACATGTACGGGTTCACGGAAGATCACCTGGTCGACCGACAGGGTCACCACATAGCTGCCGGCATAACGGCTGGCGCATGCATAAGCCACTTCGTCGAGGTACTTGAGCAGGGTGCCGCCATGTACGTTGCCAGAAAAGTTGGCCATGTCCGGGGTCATCAGGACGGTCATGCTCAGCTGGGCGTTTCCAGGTTCCATAGTGTGCTCACGGTGAGGTTGCGCTGAATCGGGCGAATGGAGGGCGTTATCTGCTGACACTTCTGTTCCCCTCTTTGAACTTGCCTTGCTGATACGGGACGTTGGCTGGCGCGCTGTCGTCACGCTGATCATGCCATCACGAGCGCTTTTCCAGCCGATCTGTTTCTGCATATTGCACCGACTTTTAGCGGCGGAGTGCGATGTTAACCTGAGTGCGCCCATGCAACATGGGCGTCGCTGCATTCAATACAGTATGTACTTGCTGCTCGCTCAGGGTTGCCTCGGCAGGAGCGGTCTGACCAGGCATCCATAAAAAGACGAGATAAGGAGTATCACGCCATGCATGCCATCAGCTTCATCCAGGACCTGGCAGTCATCATGCTGATCGCTGGCGTCGTCACCATTCTTTTTCACCGCCTGAAGCAGCCGGTGGTGCTGGGCTACATTGTCGCCGGCTTCATCATTGGCCCACATACTCCCCCATTCGGCCTTATTCATGACGAAGAAACCATCAAGATCCTCGCTGAACTGGGCGTGATATTCCTCATGTTCTGTCTGGGGCTCGAGTTCAGCCTGCGCAAGTTGTTCAAGGTTGGCGCCACGGCGTTCATCGCAGCGTTCCTGGAAATCGTCCTGATGATCTGGATCGGCTTCGAGATTGGCCGCTGGTTTGGCTGGAGCACCATGGATTCACTGTTCCTGGGCGCCATCCTGGCCATTTCCTCCACCACCATCATCGTCAAGGCGCTCAACGACTTGAAGATGAAGAACGAGCGCTTTGCCCAGCTGATTTTTGGCGTGTTGATCGTCGAGGACATTCTTGGCATCGGTATCATTGCCCTGCTGTCAGGTATCGCGGTCAGCGGCACGGTCAGCTCGGGTGAGGTGTTCTCCACTGTCGGCAAACTGTCGCTGTTCATGATCGTCGCCCTGGTCATCGGTATTTTGCTGGTGCCGCGGTTATTGGCCTACGTCGCCAGGTTCGAAAGCAACGAAATGTTGCTGATCACCGTTCTGGGCCTGTGTTTCGGCTTCTGCCTGCTGGTAGTGAAGCTGGAATACAGCATGGTGCTAGGCGCTTTCCTGATTGGCGCGATCATGGCCGAATCACGGCAGCTATTGAAAATTGAACGCTTGATCGAGCCTGTACGCGACCTTTTCAGCGCCATCTTCTTCGTCGCCATTGGTCTGATGATTGACCCTCAGGTGCTCCTCGACTATGCCTGGCCGATCGTGGTCATTACGTTGGCGGTAGTACTGGGCAAGATGCTGTCTTGTGGCATGGGGGCGTTCATTGCTGGCAATGATGGGCGCACGTCACTGCGTGTTGGCATGGGGCTTTCGCAGATCGGCGAGTTCTCCTTCATCATTGCCGCGCTGGGCATGACCCTGCAGGTGACCAGCGACTTCCTTTACCCGGTGGCGGTGGCAGTATCGGCAATCACTACGTTGCTGACACCCTACCTGATCCGCGCGGCTGACCCGTTGTCGCAGAAACTGGGCAATGTGGTGCCCGCCCGCCTCGCGCGCGTGCTGTCGTTGTATGGTGAGTGGTTGCGCAACATCCAGCCGCAGGGCGAGAGTGCCATGCTGGCGGCGATGATCCGGCGCATCCTGTTGCAGGTTGGGGTGAACCTGGCGCTGGTGATCGCCATCTTCTTCAGTGGCGGCTACTTTGCAGGGCGTATCGGCAATTGGCTCAGTGAGTGGGTCAGCGATGTAAGCCAGCAGAAGGCCATCATTTGGGGGGCTGCATTGCTGCTGTCACTGCCTTTCCTGATCGCCGCGTACCGCAAGCTAAAGGCACTCTCGATGCTACTGGCAGAGATGGGCGTGAAGCCGGAAATGGCCGGGCGACATACCCAGCGCGTGCGCCGTGTGATCGCCGAAGTGATCCCGCTGTTGTCGCTGCTGGTGATTTTCCTGCTGCTGTCGGCATTGTCCGCCAGCATTCTGCCCACCAGCGAATTGCTGCTGGTGATTGCCGTGGTGGCTGCGGTGGTGGTGGCGTTGTTGTGGCGCTGGTTCATCCGCGTGCACACGCGCATGCAGATCGCGTTGTTGGAGACGCTGGAGAACAGTCGCGAAAACTCGCACTGAGGGGTTGCGCCCGAGGCAAGATCTCCCGTTCGCCGAGAAGATGGGCTATAGCGATGTCGCCAGGCGTGGAAAGCCTGGCGATTTAACGACCTTGACGCGCTAAGACGTCATTTTTCCTGCCTCAGATCGCGAGCTTCTCTATAGGCTCTAGCGATCAGCTCTCCAGCCAAACATCTCGCGCCCAGTGCCACACCGATTCCCAGCTGTCTTCGCCGACAATTTCCTCTTCGGCATCCCACAGCACCACGGTGCCGTCTTCTTCGACGCAATAGTAATTGTCGCCGTCCTGGCACAGCGGAATCAGGTCACGCGGTACGCCGGCATCCCAGGCATTGGATGCCACATCTGGCAGGTAGGTGTGCGACTGCGGATCAGTGACGGTAACAGGCTCAAGGGAGCCGTAAACCACATCACTTACGGTCAGCAGAAACTCTTTGAACACGAATGGAATATTGATGAACAGCTGCTCTTCGATCTCTACCAGTTGGTCTTCGTCGGGAAGCTCCAAGGGCACCGGTACCGGCTCATTCGCTTCACGGAGTTGTTCGATCACTTCTTCCACGGTTCACTTCCTCTAACCTAGATGACAACGCTGCGCCTTATACCCTAGTAGCCCACTTTGGCAAAAGCAAAAACCCCGGGCAAGCCCGGGGTTCTCTGTTTAGCACGCAGCGATTAGCCGTTTTGACGGATACCGGCTACCAGCCAAGGCTGGTTCTCGCCTTGGGCGCGAACCATGTGCCAGCTTTCGCTGAACACTTCGCCCTGGTCGAAGCGCGAATTCTTCGACACGCCACGGAAGGTCAGGGTAGCGTCGGTGCGGTCGGCGCGATCATCGACACCGTCCAGCTGCACTTCCAGGTTATCGATGTAGGTAGACTGGAAGCCATCACCCAGTTCAGCACGCTCACGCTTGAGGAACTCGAGCATTTGCGGGGTAACGAACTCGCTGATCTTGTCCATTTCGTTGGCATCCCAGTGCTGCTGCAGCGACTGGAAATGGCTACGGGCTGCAGCCAGGAAGCTCTGCTCGTTGAACCAGGCCGGCGCGTTGATCACCGGGGCTGCTGCGGCAGCAGGTGCGGCCGAACCACCGAAAATCGACGGTTGCGCAGGCTGAGCGTGAGCCTCACGCTGCATCGGCGCATGGCCCGGCATGGCCATTTGTGGCTGCTGCTGGCGGCGGCGCGCGGCGATGAAGCGGAACACGAGGAAGGCGATGAGCGCCACGATCAGGAAGTCCATGATCTGGAAGCCTTCGAAACCGTCGCCCATGAACATGGAAGCCAGCAGGCCACCGGCGGCGAGGCCGGCCAGTGGGCCCAACCAGCGCGAAGCACCGCTTGCGGCAGCCGGTGCACGGCCAGGTGCGGTCGGCGCGGCTGCAGGCGTGGTTGGCGTAGCCTGGCGGGTCTGGTGGATAGGCGCGGAGCCCGAGCTCTTGCCGCCGCCGAAACGCTTGGCGCTGGCGTCCAGGCTCAGCGTCAGGCCGACGCAGAGCGCCAGTGCGATGCTAAGAAAACGTTGCATAAGTGGGATATCCCCTGTTGTGGATTGCACGCGCGTCATGGTGCACAGGTTCCCAGGCACATGACCAGCGACATAGTGTTTCGAGCTTTTGCCTGATGTTACAAAGTTGGCAGGCCCGACCCTTGTGGGCTTTAGACAGCCTCGAGCTTGGCATACCCCAGCATCAGCCATTTGCTACCTTCGGCAAAGTTCACCTGCACCCGCGCCTGAGCGCCAGAACCCTCGAAGTTGAGGATCACGCCTTCGCCGAATACTGCATGCTGCACACGCTGGCCAAGGTTGAACGCGGTCTGCGGAATGCTGGCATTGGCGAACAGGTTGCTGTTGGTGGCCGTCTTAGCCCCGCCGAACGGGCGGCTGACACTGTTGGACAGGCGCACTTCCTGAACCAGGCCGGCCGGAATTTCACGCACGAAACGCGACACCTTGTTATACGTCTCGCTGCCATAAAGGCGGCGTGTTTCGGCGTAGGTCATGACCAGCTGGCGCATGGCGCGGGTGATGCCTACATAGGCCAGGCGTCGTTCCTCTTCCAGGCGGCCGGGTTCTTCCAGGCTCATCTTGTGCGGGAACAAGCCTTCTTCCATGCCCACCAGGAACACATAGGGGAACTCAAGGCCTTTGGCGCTGTGCAGGGTCATCAGCTGGATGCTGTCTTCATGCTCGTCAGCCTGAGTATCGCCAGCTTCGAGTGAGGCGTGGCCAAGGAAGGCCGAGAGCGGGGACAGGTCGGCGTCTTCGTCGGTGGACTCGAAGTTGCGTGCGGCACTGACCAGTTCCTCAAGGTTTTCTACCCGTGCCTGGCCCTTTTCACCTTTTTCTTCCTGGTGATAGGTGATCAGGCCGGACTGTTCTATGGCGGTCTGGGTCATGGTATGCAGCGGCATGTCCACGACCTTGGCGGCCAGCCCCTCGATCAGCTCGATAAAGGCCCCCAGGGCACTGGCGGCGCGACCCTTCAGGGCCTTGGCAGCGAGCAGCTGGCACATGGCTTCCCACATGGACAGCTGGCTGTGGCGGGCGTGCTCGCGGATGGCTTCGACAGTTTTTTCGCCAATACCGCGCGGCGGCACGTTGATCACCCGCTCCAGAGCGGCATCGTTGCCACGCCCTTCGATCAGGCGCAGGTACGCCATGGCATTCTTGATTTCGGCGCGCTCGAAGAAGCGCTGGCCGCCATAGATGCGGTAGGGGATACGCTCACGCAGCAGAGCTTCTTCCAGCACTCGCGACTGGGCGTTGGAGCGGTACAGGATGGCGATCTCGTTGCGCGCATTGCCCTGCTTGACCAGGCTCTCGATGGTTTCCACTACATAGCGCGCTTCATCGTGCTCGTTGTAGGCCGCGTACAGGGTCAGTGGTTCGCCTTCGCCCATGTCGGTCCACAGTTCCTTGCCCAGGCGCCCGCTGTTATTGGCGATCAGCGCGTTGGCCGCCTTGAGGATGCCGCCGGTGGAGCGGTAGTTCTGCTCCAGGCGGATCATTTCGGCGTCGGGGAAGTCGGCGGTGTACTGGTGAATGTTTTCGATCTTGGCGCCGCGCCAGCCGTAGATCGACTGGTCGTCATCGCCTACCGCCATCAGGCTGTCGCCGCCGCGTGCCAGCAGGCGCAACCAGGCGTACTGCACGGCGTTGGTATCCTGGAACTCGTCCACCAGCACGTGGCGGAAGCGTCGCTGATAGTGCTCCAGCAGGCCCGGGTGGTCACGCCACAGGTCCAGGGCGCGAAGCAGCAGCTCGGAGAAATCGATGACCCCGGCGCGCTCGCAAGCCTGCTCGTAGGCGGTGTAGACCTCGCGCATGGTCGCCAGGAACAGGTCGCCCCCCGCCTGGATATGCTGCGGGCGCAGGCCTTCGTCTTTCTGCCCGTTGATGAACCACTGGGCCTGGCGTGCCGGCCACTTCTGCTCGTCCAGGCCCAACTCGCGCATCACCCGCTTGATCAGACGCTGCTGGTCGTCGCTGTCGAGGATCTGGAAATTCTGCACCAGCCGTGCTTCCTGCCAGTGGGCCCGCAACAGACGATGGGCCAGGCCGTGGAAGGTGCCGACCCACATGCCTGCCGGGTTGATGCCCAGCAGTTGTTCGATCCGCTGGCGCATTTCTGCTGCGGCCTTGTTGGTGAACGTCACCGACAGGATCGAGTGCGGCGATGCCTGCTCGACCTGGATCAGCCAGGCGATACGGTGTACAAGCACGCGGGTTTTACCGGAACCGGCACCGGCAAGCACCAGTTGACGCCCAAGCGTGGCCGCTACGGCCTGGCGTTGGGCATCGTTGAGGGAGTTCAGCAGGAGAGAGAGGTCGTCTGTGCGCATCGGGCCATTCTAGGGCGATGCCGGGTAAGGGGCAAATATCTACTGTATGAATATTCACCTGGCTGCATCCCGCTCATCGGTCCGGGGTCAGCTACGGCCTGCGCAAGCTGGCTGACGCATGGTCAGTCAATGGCCTTCAAGGCAAAGGACTTCGCCCCTTTGAACTTTATCTGCGCCTGTTTCAGATTGAAGGTAGCGTCAACGCGCAGGTAATTCAGCCATGCCAGTGCCTGCCATGCCTGGCGAGCAGGCTGTTGGCTTGCTCGGGCCCAGAACTGCCAGCCGGGTAGGGGCGGGGCGCCTGGAAGTGCTCTTCACAGCCCTTGATGATTGGATCTACCCAGGCCCAGGCTGCTTCCACTTCATCGCGGCGCATGAACAGTGTCGAATCACCTTCTAGCACATCCAGCAGCAAACGCTCGTAGGCTTCCCAGCGGCGAGTCTGGCTGAACACCTGGGCCAGATTAAGGTCCAGCTCCACGGGCTCCAGGCGCATGCCCTTGCCTGGGCTCTTGGTCATCATGCGCAGGCTGATGCGTTCGTCCGGTTGCAGCTGTATCAGTAGCTGGTTTACCTGGCCGCCACTGAACAGTTCGTGAGGCACTGGCTTGAACTGGATGACGATCTGCGAAGCGCGCCGCGCCATGCGTTTGCCGGTGCGCAGATAGAAGGGCACGCCCGCCCAGCGCCAGTTGTCGATGTGCGCCTCGATGGCCACGAAAGTCTCGGTATCGCTGTCGTTGTCGACATCCTTTTCAAAGTAGTAGGCCGGCACTTCCTGGCCGCCGATACGCCCGGCGCCATATTGGCCGCGTACTGTCTTGTCCTGCACATCCTGGCCAGTGATCGGCTTGAGGGCGCGCAGAATTTTCACCTTTTCGTCGCGTACCGCTTCGGCCTCGAACTGCGCAGGTGGCTCCATGGCCACCAGGCACAGCAGTTGCAGAAGGTGGTTCTGCAGCATGTCGCGAATAGCCCCGGCGCGATCGTAGTAGGCACCGCGGTTTTCTACGCCCAGCGTCTCGCAAACGCTGATCTGGACATGGTCGACCTGGTTGTTGCGCCACACCGGCTCCAGCAGGGCATTGGCAAAACGCAGGGCCATCAGGTTCTGCACGGTTTCCTTGCCCAGGTAGTGGTCGATGCGGAACACCTGGCTTTCTTCGAACACCGTGCCAATCGCTTCATTGATGGCAGTGGCGGATTCCAGCGAATGGCCGATCGGTTTTTCCAGCACGATGCGCGCTTCGGTGTCGGCCAGTCCGGCAATGCGCAGGTGGTTGGCAATCGGCACGAACAGGTTGGGAGCGGTGGCCAGGTAGAAGATGCGCGTCAGCCCACCGGGTTCGCCCAGGTAGCGTGCCAGGCGGCCGAAGTCGGCGCTTTGTGAAGCATCCATCGGGAAGTAGTCGACCCGTGCAGAAAACCGCTGCCACACCTCCTCGTCGAAGTCGCTGCGGGCAATCTGCGCGCGACAATGGCGTTCGGCAAGTTTCAGGTAGTCGAGGCGTGGCAGGTTGCGTCTGGCCAGTGCGATGACCCGCACGGCAGGGTTCAGACGGGCCTCGCGAAACAGGTGGTAGAGCGCCGGAAGCAATTTGTGCAGGGCCAGATCACCGGTGCCGCCGAAGACCAGAATGTCGCAAGGAATAGTCAAACCGCCACTCTCCACGTTCGTTTAACTGGGCGGGTTGGCGTCCATGTAGTATAACTACAAGAAAGCTACAACCCGGCAAGCCGATCATAACCGAGTCCAGCCTGTGAATCTGTTGCAACATATCGCCCAATCGCGCCACCTGCTGCGCAAATCGGAACTGAAAGTGGCCGACCACGTGCTGCTCGACCCGGCTGCCGTCATGCACAGCTCCATGGCCGACTTGGCGCACAGCGTGGGTATCAGTGAGCCGACCATCGTGCGTTTCTGCCGGGCCATTGGCTGCTCGGGTTTCCAGGACCTGAAGCTGAAGCTGGCACAAAGCCTGGCTGCAGGGGCCAGTTTCGGTCAGTTCGCCATCCACGAAGATGACTCGGTCGCCGACTACAGTCTGAAGATCTTCGACACCACCCTGCACACCCTGATGGAAGTGCGCGAGCACCTTGATCCGCAGGCGCTGCAACAAGCAGTGAGCGCCATGGCCCAGGCGCAGCGGGTAGAGTTCTATGGCTTTGGCGCGTCCGGTGCGGTTGCAGCCGATGCCCAGCACAAATTCTTCCGCCTGCTGCTCAGCGCGGCAGCGTATTCCGACCCGCACATGCAAGCGATGTCGGCGGTTACCCTGAAACCGGGTGATGTGGCGGTGTGTATTTCCCAGTCGGGCCGTTCCAAGGACCTGCTGATCACCGCCAACCTGGTGCGTGAGAGCGGCGCCAACCTGATTACCCTGTGCCCCAGCCAGACGCCGCTGGCCGAGCTGTCGACGGTCAACCTGGCGATCGACGTGCATGAAGACACCGAGATCTATACCCCTCTGACCTCGCGTATTGCCCACCTGGTGGTGATCGACGTGCTGGCCATGGGCGTTGCCATGGCGCGCGGGCCTAGTCTGGTCAACCACCTGAAGAGCGTGAAGCGCAGCTTGCGCAGCCTGCGTCTGTCGCCCAAGTCGATCAAGGCTACAGACGACTGAATTCAACCTGTACTGGCCTCTTCGCGGGCTTGCCCGCTTCCACAGGTACTGTGCGCCTCTATAAATCGGTGCAATTCCTGTGGAAAGAGGCCGGTACAGGCCGTGAAAATTCACGATTCTGTCACCATTCCACCGCAAAACGGTAAACCATCAAGGCCAGTCTGAAACTCCCGCATCCTATCTGGGAGACAGGCAATGGCTCGTGACTTCGACGGTACGTACCAACCCAACGCCAAGGCTCGCAAGCAGCAGGAAAAGGATCAGCGCCGCATGGAATACCGCCGCGCGATCGAAAGCTATTGCGACCAACGTCAACTGCTCCGCGACCTGGCGGACTACCCTGAGCTGCAAGCACTCACGGTATGGCAGTCATCGGCGGCAACTTCCCCGAAAAACGTTCAACAAGCGCGCTGATCAATGCACGTTCGCCGCGGATGAATGCCAGGAACGCCAAGGCCACCGGCGACTGCCGCTTGGCCTTGGCCTGCACCACGCACCAGCTACGGTACAGCGGCAGTTCCTCGACCGGTAATTCCTTCAGCACACCGGTGGCCAGTTCCAGGTTGACTGCGTGACGGGTCAGCAGGGCGATCCCCAAGCCGGCGATCACGCATTCGCGCTGGGCATCGGCCGAGGCTACCTCAAGCGTCTGGGCGAAATGCACGCGCTTGTCCTTGAAGTACTCTTCGCACGCCTTGCGTGTTCCCGAACCCTGCTCGCGGACTAACAGGGTATGAGGCTCCAGGTCCTGCATGCGCAACTGCTCCAGCTTGCACAGCGGGTGGTTCGGCGGGGCAACCGCAACGATCGGGTTGTTGAGGAACGGCAGAAACTCCAGGCCCATGTCTTGCGGCACCATCGACATGATGATCAGGTCGTCGCGGTTATCGGAAAGGCGGCGGATGGCTTGGGCGCGGTTGACTACCGTCAAGGTCAGGTTGACCTCCGGGTGACGCTGCTTGAAGGCGGCGAACAGGTGTGGCACGAAGTACTTGGCACTGGACTCGATCGCCAGTTTCAACTGACCCTGCAATGAGCCCTGCATGTCCGACAGCTGCATGTCCAGGCTTTCCAGGCGCCCGAAGATATCGTGGCTGGCGCGCTGAAGGGCCTCGGCCGCCTCGGTCAGGTATAGCTTCTTGCCCACGTACTCGAACAGTGGCTGGCCGATCAGCTCTTCGAGCTGGCGAATCTGTAGACTAACGGCGGGTTGCGTCAGCGCCATCTCCTCCGCAGCACGGCTGTACGAGCGCAAATCGCACACCTCATTGAAGATCTGGAGTTGACGCAATGTCATACGCATCAAGGACTTACGCATTTTAATCGGCTCTTCGGCAACACCCTGTTACCCAACTATAAGCTTTTACTAATACAGCCTCTAACAAATATTGATTTTTGTTTATCGACCTACAGCGCTAGGGTGAATACGCGACTGGCCAGCAACGTCTGGTCACGCGCCGACCGGTAGAACCGGCTCGACTGTTCCTACGGCTTTGGGAAGACTCCAGTGATAAAAAAAATCCTGATCGCCAACCGAGGTGAAATCGCAGTTCGGATCGTGCGTGCTTGCGCCGAGATGGGCATTCGCTCGGTAGCGATCTTTTCCGACGCCGACCGGCATGCCTTGCACGTCAAGCGCGCTGACGAAGCCCACAGCATCGGTGCCGAGCCGCTGGCCGGTTACCTGAACCCGCGCAAGCTGGTGAACCTGGCTGTGGAAACCGGCTGTGATGCCCTGCACCCGGGCTATGGTTTCCTTTCGGAAAACGCCGAACTGGCAGAGATTTGCGCCGAGCGCGGGATCAAGTTCATTGGCCCGGCCGCCGACGTGATCCGCCGTATGGGCGACAAGACCGAAGCGCGCCGCACCATGATTGCCGCCGGTGTGCCGGTAACCCCGGGCACCGAAGGCAACGTTGCCGATATTCATGAAGCCCTGAGCGAAGGTGACCGCATCGGTTATCCGGTGATGCTCAAGGCCACCTCCGGTGGTGGCGGCCGCGGTATTCGCCGCTGCAATAGCCGTGAAGAACTGGAACAGAACTTCCCGCGGGTAATTTCCGAGGCGACCAAGGCCTTTGGTTCGGCCGAAGTGTTCCTGGAGAAGTGCATCGTCAACCCAAAGCACATCGAGGCGCAAATTCTCGGTGACAGCTTCGGCAACGTAGTGCACCTGTTCGAGCGCGACTGCTCTATCCAGCGCCGTAACCAGAAGCTCATCGAAATTGCCCCGAGCCCACAGCTCACTCCCGAGCAGCGAGCCTACATCGGCGACCTGGCGGTGCGTGCGGCCAAAGCGGTGAATTACGAGAACGCCGGTACTGTGGAGTTCCTGCTCGCCGATGGCGAAGTGTACTTCATGGAAATGAACACCCGGGTGCAGGTGGAACACACCATTACCGAGGAAATCACCGGGATCGACATCGTTCGCGAGCAGATCCGCATTGCCTCGGGGCTGCCACTGTCGGTCAAGCAGGAAGATATTCAGCACCGTGGCTACGCTTTGCAGTTCCGTATCAATGCTGAAGACCCGAAAAACAACTTCCTGCCCAGCTTCGGCAAGATCACCCGTTACTATGCCCCCGGCGGCCCAGGCGTGCGTACCGACACGGCGATCTACACCGGCTATACCATTCCGCCGTTCTACGACTCCATGTGCCTGAAACTGGTGGTGTGGGCGTTGACCTGGGAAGAAGCCATGGACCGCGGCCTGCGGGCCCTGGACGACATGCGCGTGCAAGGGGTGAAGACCACCGCCGCGTACTACCAGGAAATCCTGCGCAATCCGGAATTCCGTAGCGGCCAGTTCAATACCAGCTTCGTCGAAAGCCACCCTGAATTGACCAACTACTCGATCAAGCGCAAACCCGAAGAGCTGGCCCTGGCCATCGCTGCCGCCATCGCCGCCCACGCAGGCCTGTGAGGAACCCCATAATGTCCAAGAAAATTCACGTAACCGACACGATCCTGCGCGACGCTCACCAGTCCCTGCTGGCCACCCGCATGCGTACCGAAGACATGCTGCCGATCTGCGACAAGCTCGACAAGGTTGGCTACTGGTCGCTGGAAGTCTGGGGTGGTGCCACCTTCGACGCCTGCGTGCGCTTCCTCAAGGAAGACCCGTGGGAGCGCCTGCGCAAGCTGCGTGCAGCGCTGCCCAACACCCGCCTGCAAATGCTGCTTCGCGGTCAGAACCTGTTGGGCTACCGCCACTACAGCGACGACGTGGTCAAGGCCTTCGTCGCCAAGGCTGCGGTTAACGGCATTGATGTGTTCCGCATTTTCGACGCCATGAACGACGTGCGTAACCTGCGCGTGGCAATCGAAGCGGTCAAGGCCGCCGGCAAGCACGCCCAGGGCACCATCGCTTACACCACCAGCCCGGTACACACCATCGAAGCCTTCGTGAAGCAGGCCAAGCAGATGGAAGCCATGGGTTGCGACTCGGTGGCGATCAAGGACATGGCTGGCCTGCTGACCCCGTTCGCCACTGGCGAGTTGGTCAAGGCGCTGAAGGCTGAACAGTCGCTGCCGGTGTTCATCCACTCCCACGATACCGCCGGTCTGGCTGCCATGTGCCAGCTCAAGGCCGTGGAAAATGGCGCCGACCACATCGACACCGCCATCTCCAGCTTCGCTTGGGGCACCAGCCACCCGGGTACCGAGTCGATGGTTGCTGCACTCAAGGGCAGCGAATTCGACACCGGCCTGGACCTGGAGCTTCTGCAGGAAATCGGGTTGTACTTCTATGGCGTGCGCAAGAAGTATCACCAGTTCGAAAGCGAGTTCACAACGGTGGACACCCGCGTGCAGGTCAACCAGGTACCGGGCGGCATGATTTCCAACCTGGCCAACCAGCTCAAGGAGCAGGGCGCCCTTAACCGCATGAACGAAGTGCTGGCCGAGATCCCGCGTGTTCGTGAAGACCTCGGCTTCCCGCCGCTGGTCACCCCGACCTCGCAGATCGTCGGCACCCAGGCCTTCTTCAACGTGCTGGCGGGTGAGCGCTACAAGACCATCACCAATGAGGTGAAGCTGTACCTGCAAGGTGGTTATGGCAAGGCCCCGGGTGTGGTCAACGAACAACTGCGTCGCCAGGCTATCGGCAGCGAAGAAGTGATCGATGTGCGCCCGGCTGACCTGCTGAAGCCGGAAATGGCCAAGTTGCGTAGCGACATCGGTGCCCTGGCCCGTTGCGAAGAGGACGTGCTGACCTTCGCCATGTTCCCGGACATTGGCCGCAAGTTCCTCGAAGAACGCGAAGCTGGCACGCTGACGCCTGAAGTTCTGCTGCCGATTCCGGAAGCCGGTGCCGTGGCTGCCCCAGGTGGTGAAGGCGTGCCGACCGAGTTCGTCATCGACGTTCACGGCGAAACCTACCGCGTCGACATCACCGGTGTGGGCGTTAAGGCCGAAGGCAAGCGTCACTTCTACCTGTCGATCGACGGCATGCCGGAAGAAGTGGTATTCGAGCCGCTCAACGAGTTCGTCAGCGGTGGCGGTAGCAAGCGCAAACAAGCTACTGACCCTGGCCACGTAAGCACCACCATGCCAGGGAACATCGTTGATGTGCTGGTCAAGGAAGGTGACATGGTCAAGGCCGGCCAGGCGGTCTTGATCACCGAAGCCATGAAGATGGAAACCGAAGTGCAGGCAGCCATCGCCGGCAAGATCGTGGCCATCCATGTGGCCAAGGGTGATCGCGTGACGCCGGGTGAGATCCTGATCGAGATCGAAGGCTGATTTAAGCCCTCATCTACAAGTGGTTAACCTCTGGGGAGCGGTTGCTCCCCTTTTTTTGTGCCGGATTCACTAGCCTCTTCGCGGGTAGTCCACCTCATGACGCGCATCCCCCGCAGGAGCGGGTTCATCCGCGAAAAGGCCAGCTGATTCAGCACACCGTTCAACCTTTGCGGCACACCTCAAGGCTATCCACCTGGCCACCCGGCTGCTGGTTCTCCTCGCTCAGCCATCGCTCAAACCCGGCAGCTACCGCCGGCCATTCATCATCGGTAATCGAGTACCAAGCCGTATCGCGGTTATGGTCCTTGACCACCAGGTGCTTGCGGAACACCCCTTCGTAGACGAAGCCGAATCGTTCTGCCGCGCGTTTGGAGCGGGCATTGGCGTTATTGCACTTCCACTCCAGTCGTCGATTACCCAGCTCGAAGCCCAGCTTCCCCAGCAGATACACCGCCTCGGTACCCTTGGGCGTGCGCTGCATGGCGGCGCCGAAGGCGATGTGCCCGATCTCTATTCGGCCGTGGTCAGGCACGATCGACATCAGGCTGAGAATGCCTTGGGCCTGGCCACTGGCGCGGTCGATGACAGTATAGAAAAGCGGGTCGCGGCCAGCAGCATTGCCTTCCAGCCAGCGGTCAAAGGCGGCACGTTCGGCGAACGGGCCGTAGGGCAAGTAGTCCCACAGCACCGGATCGGAGGCCGGCCCCTGCAGCACCTCCCAGAGGTCTTCGCCATGGCGCTCTGCATCGAGCTTCTCCAGGCGGATGAAGCGGCCTTCAATTGGTTCGGCCTTGGGGGTGGCGGCGGGTTTCCAGTTCAATGCGTCTGTCATGTTCGACCTACAAGCCTTTGCGGAATTGGATGAAACCCGAGCGCTCTGCAACCTGCTGGTACAGGCTGATGGCAGTGGCGTTGGTTTCGTGGGTCAGCCAGTGCACCTTGATGCAGTTGTCGGCCTTGGCAGTGGTGTAGACGTACTCGATCAGCTGTCGACCAATGCCCAGGCCACGTTGCGTGCTGTCCACATACAGGTCCTGCAGGTAGCAGGAATTCTCGATGCTCCAGTTGGAACGATGGTAGATGAAGTTGACCATCCCCACCGCCTTGCCGTCGACCCAGGCCAGTGCCGAATGGGTTGGCTCGTTGGGGTCGAGCAAGCGTTGCCAGGTGCTCAGGCTGATGGCATCGGCCAGTTTGGTCTCGTAGAAGTGCAAGTAGGCCTGCCACAGGGTGTGCCAGGCGGCGTGATCCTGGGCAGTGACAGGGCGCAGAGTAACGCTGGTCATGGGGCTATTCCTTCAGGCTTGGCGCATGTGCGCCGCGAGTTGTTTGTCCAGTTGATCGGGGCTGGCGGTCAGGCCTTCGCGCACGCCAGCGACGTCTTGCCCGGAGCGGTTCTGGCTGAGCTTGCGTGCACCTTGAAGGCGCGCAATGGGCAGGCGGATGCCGACGATGGCACGCAGCATGCCCTCGATGTAGTCGGCAGGTGCATCGGTGACTTTCCATGGTTCGCTGCGACCCTGTTCGTGGCGGTCGGTCAGGCGGCTTACGATAGCCAGTAGCGGCTCGGCCTCATGGATGACTTCGGCCGGGCCATAAGCGTGCACCGCCAGGTAGTTCCAGGTCGGCACCACCTTGGGGTTATCGGCCTTGCTTGGGTAATAGCTGGGGCTGACATAAGCATCGGCGCCGGGGAATACCAGCAGCGCTTCTGCGCCTTGCTGCAGGTCTTGCCATTGGCGGTTGGCCCGGGCCAGGTGAGCATACACAGTGCCGTAAACGCCCTCGGCGGTATCGACCAGCACCGGCAGGTGTGTGGCCAGAAGGCCCTGCTCGCCTTGGCTGATCAGAACGGCCAGGCGGGTGTCTAGCATGTGCTGGTGCAGGCGGGTGAGGTCGTGTTCCTGGTGGGGCTTACTGGTGTACATGGCGGGATCCTTGTCGAATGGCTCCATCCTAGGCAGGCTATTGGTTCTATGTAAGAGCCATTTATGCCTGTTTTGATAGGTCCAATACCATGAGTGAGTCCCCCCTCATACTGCCTTTCGACCCTGCCGGGATCGCCCTTGATCGCCGCCGCGGGCTTAGCCAGCAGCTGTATCAGGCGTTGCGAGCACGGGTACTGGATGGGCGTCTGAGCAGTGGTACGCGGCTGCCGGCCACGCGCGACCTGGCTGCCATGTTGGCGCTTTCACGCAACAGCGTGGTGCGCGCCTATGATCAGCTGTATGCCGAGGGCTTCATCGAAAGTCGGGTCGGCGATGGCACTTACGTTAGCCTACTGCCCAAACTGTCCACAGAAGTATCCACAGGGTTATCCCTATGCTTATCAACAGGTTTATCCACATTTCCTGAAGAAAATACTGAGGATTTATCCAGCGAGAGACTTTTCCGTGAGCCTCTGCAGCGCCTGAAAAGCAACCATTTACCACCTCCCAGAAGTGGCGCGCCGCGTGCATTTCGAGTCGGCATTCCGGCATTCGACCTGTTCCCGTTTGACGTATGGGCCAAGCTACAGGCGGGTTTCTGGCGCAACCCGTCCCCTGCGCAACTGGGCTATGGTGACCCGGCAGGTGAACCGGCTTTGCGCGATCTGATTGCGGCCTACTTACGCCGCTCGCGGGGGCTGAACTGCACAGCTGAACAAATTGTGATCACAAGCGGTGCGCAGCAGGCCATCAGCCTTTGTGCACAGTTGCTGCTGCAATCGGGCGACGGTGTGGCTGTGGAAAACCCAGGCTATCGGGCGGCCGCGCATGCCTTCACGCTCGCGGGGGGGCGGGTGGTTGGCGTACCTGTGGATGAAGACGGGCTGGACTGCGACCGGCTCGAACAGTTGACGGATTGTCGGCTGACCTATGTCACGCCTGCGCACCAATACCCGACCGGGGTGACCATGAGCCTTGCACGTCGCCTGGCATTGCTGGCCTGGGCTGAACGCAGTGGCGGCTGGATCATCGAGGACGACTACGACGGCGAGTATCGCTACAGCGGTGCCCCGCTGGCCCCGCTGGCGGCGCTCGACCGGCACGGGCGGGTGCTGTATGTCGGTACTTTCGGCAAGATAGCCTTCCCGGCGTTGCGTCTGGGCTACCTGGTGCTACCACCAAGTCTGGTGCAGGCGTTCAGCCAGGGCAAAGCGTTGGCGGTACGGCATTCGGAGGTCAGCAGCCAGTGCGTGATGGCCGAGTTCATGGCGCGAGGGCATTTTCAGCGGCATATCCGCCGCATGCGCAAGGCGGCGTTGAAGCGGCGCGATGTGCTCATGGCCGGTTGGCCTGTGGATATTCCGGGGTTGGGCGCAATGCTGGAAGTGGCGGCTGGGCTGCATGTGAAGGTCGATGTGGATAACTTTGCTCGGGAACAGGAGCTGGTGGCCAAGGCCGAGGCGGTGGGGGTGGAGGTGACGCCACTGAGCAATTTCTGGTTGGCGGACAGCGAGGCGCCTGTGGATAAACGGGCAGGCCTGGTGTTGGGCTTTGCTGCGGTGCCGGAGGGCGAGATAGCCGAGGCCTTGATGAAACTACGCAAAGTCTGGAGAAAATGAAGGGGGCTGCAAAGCAGCCCCCGGTTCAATATCAGGTACCGGACTTTATCCGCGTCCAGGCGCGGGTCCTGGCCCGTTCGGCATTTCGTGTCAAAGGCTTGAGGGTATACAGCTTGGCCATCGCCTCTGCTGTCGGATACAGGTTGGGGTTGTTGCGAATCGTCGGATTCACCTTGTCGGTCGCATCCTTGTTCGGGTTCGGATACCCGACGAAGTCGCTGATCGGCGCAATGACCTCTGGCCGCAGCAGGTAGTTGATGAAGGTATGCGCATCCTCCGGGTTGGCTGCGCCCTTTGGAATCGCCAGCATGTCGAACCAGATTGGCGCGCCTTCCTTGGGCAGGCGCATGTCCACCACCACGCCGTTGTTCGCCTCGCGGGCGCGGTTGGCAGCCTGCGAGAAGCTGCCGCTGTAGCCCACCGCCACGCAGATGTCGCCATTGGCGATATCTGCCATGTACTTCGAGGAGTGGAAGTACGTGATATGCGGACGAATCTTCAGCATCAGCGCCTCGGCCTTCTTGTAGTCGGCCGGTTTGTCGCTGTTCGGCGGCAAGCCCAGGTACTGCAGGGCCACCGGTAGAATCTCCGACGGCGAGTCGAGCAGGGCCACGCCGCACTGCTTGAGCTTGGCGATGTTCTCTTCCTTGAAAATCAGGTCCCAGCTGTCCACCGGCGCGTTGTCGCCGAGTGCAGCCTTGACCTTGGCCGGGTTGAAGCCGATCAGCACGGTGCCGTACATATACGGCACGGCAAACTTGTTGCCCGGGTCATTGGCTTCGATCAGCTTCATCAGCGCCGGGTCCAGGTGTTTCCAGTTTGGCAGCTTGCTGCGATCCAGCGGCTGGAACACCCCGGCTTCGATCTGTTTGGCGAGGAACACGTTGGACGGCACTACCACGTCATAACCGGAGTTGCCGGTTAGCAGCTTGGCCTCCAGCGCCTCGTTGGTGTCGAAGATGTCGTACACCAGCTTGACGCCACTGTCCTTCTGGAACGCAGTCAAGGTCTGCGGGGTGATGTAATCGAACCAGTTGTATACACGCAGGGTACGCTGCTCGGCTTGTGCGTGTAGCGCGCCCGCGAACAGGGTGGCAGCGATGAGCGGGGCGAGCAGACGTTTGAGTCGGACCATTATCGGGCTCCTGGCTGGGCGCGCTGGAAGCCTTCCAGCACATTGACCGCGTTGATGCCGATTTCTTCCACAGCGTAGCCGCCTTCCATCACGAACAGGGTCGGCTTGCCGAGTTGACCGATGCGCTTGCCCATTTCCAGATAGTCCGGGCTGTCCAGCTTGAATTGCGAGATGGGGTCGTCCTTGAAGGTGTCCACACCCAGGGAGATGACCAGCACGTCGGCGTCATAGCTGGCGATGCGCTTGCAGGCATCTTCCAGGGCTGCGCTCCAGGCGGCCCAGTCGCTACCGGCCGGCAAGGGGTAGTTGATGTTGTAGCCCTCGCCTGCGCCTTCGCCGGTTTCATCGGCATAGCCTAGGAAGAACGGGAATTCGTCCTGCGGGTCGCCGTGGATCGAAGCGAAGAACACGTCGTCGCGGCTGTAGAAGATGTCTTGGGTGCCGTTGCCGTGGTGGTAGTCGACGTCAAGGATGGCGACCTTGCTTCGGCCTTGGTCGAGGAAGGCCTGGGCGGCGATGGCGGCGTTATTCAGGTAGCAGTAGCCGCCCATCACTTCACCGGCAGCGTGGTGTCCTGGCGGACGGCACAGGGCGAACGCCGCATGGGCGCCTTGCTCAATCGCTGCCTGTGCGGTCAGGGCAACTTGCGCAGCACTATAGGCCGCCTGCCAGGTACCCGCGGTGATGGGGGCGCCGGCATCGAAGCTGTAGTAACCCAGTTCGCCATGCAGGCCGGTCGGTTTGACCTGGCGCAGTGTGCGGGCCGGCCAGGTGAAGGGCAGCAGGTCACCCTCGTGGCCCAGTGCAGCCCAGCGGGCCCAGGCGCCTTCGAAGAAATTCAGGTAGTCGGCGCTGTGGATGCGCAGCAACGGCGCACGGCCGAAATCGGTGGGGCCCTGGATATCGCCGAGGTCGCGTTTTTTCACCTGGTCGAGCACATGGTCGGCGCGCGAAGGCATTTCGAAACAGGGCATCAGCTTGCCATCGATCAGCTCGCAGCGGCCGTGGTGCAGGCGGTGGTCATCGGAATAGATCGTCAGCATTGTTGTTCTCCGGTGGGGACTGGCGTGGGTCCATTGTTACGGGCTGATCAGCAGGGGAGAACGACGCAAACGGCCAAAAGGGGATCGATGTGGCCAAGGTCTATGGCCAGATGGGCGGTGACCTATCCCAGCCCCGTCGCGGGTAAGGCAGCGGCGGCAACGGTGAACGGCCTTTGGGCATTGGCCGGCAGGTCCGGCCCTTTCGCGGGTGAACCCGCTCCTACAATGGCCACCAAGGCGTCAGGGGTTGTGACGCCCCTGTAGGCGCGGGTTTACCCGCGAAGAGGCCAGAACAGGTCAACCACGAAAATGGCTGGGCGCCACGCCACTCCAGCGCTGGAAGGCATGCCGAAAACTGGCCGTCTCACTGAACCCCAAAGTCTCCGCAATCCGGTAGATCGGCATCTGTTCATCGGCCAGCAACTGCTTGGCCCGCTCGAACCTCAGTTCGTCCAGCAGTTGTTGATAACTGCAGCCCAGCGCCTGCAAATGCCGACGCAGGGTGCGCGACGAGCAGTTCATCTGCCGCGCAAGCCCTTCCAGCCCAGGGGCTGCGTCCAGTTGCTGCGCCAGCAGCTGGCGAATCCGTCCCAGCCATGCCTGGCGACCGGTGAATTCAAGGTTCAGGCGCCGGCAGCGCTCGCTCATGGCTTTGTGAGTAATCGGGTCGGCCAGCGGCAGCGGCATATCTAGCCATCGCCGTTCGAAGGCAAAGGCATTGTCCTCGGCGGCGAAACCGATCGGGCATGGAAACGCTCCGGCATAGAGCGCGTGGTAACCAGGGCGAGGGTGTTCAAAGCGTGCGCCAAGCAGCGGCAACGGACGGCCAAGCAGGTCGTCGCAGATGACTTTCAGCGACACCAGGCAGAACTCGGCGTTGAAAGCGCTCAGCGCCGGGCTGTCCTGGTAATCGCTGGCGCTGAACCAGACACGTTGGCCGTCGTCGAGCAAGCGCAGCTTGAAGACTGTTCCCAGCAGTGCCGGATATTGCAGCGCCAGGCGTAAGGCGTCACCCAAAGTGGCACTGGAGAGCAGCGCGTAACCGAGCATGCCGTAGCACGACACATGCATGCGCTGGCCCAGCTCCAGGCCAATGTCCTCGCGTCGGGCCACCGCATTGGCGCAAACCTGCAACTCCTGCTGTGTGGTGATGCGCGCATCGGCATGCCCCAGGTCTGCCGGGCCAATGCCGCTGCCGGCCAGCAGCGCTGAAGCCTCGCAACCGTCTGCCTGGAAGACGTTGAGAATCAGCGAAACTGCGTTGAGGGTGGTCAGGTGGCTGTGCAGCATGCTGGGTAATCCCGTGGGGCTGGGACGCATTATGGAGCAAGTTGTGTGCCGATATCCGGGGCTGCAGGTAAACCACATACTCTGCAGGCGCGGTCTGGTGTCGCGAAGGCCCGCAAAAGCGGCCCCCAAAACCTTCAGGCAAAAAAAAGGCCCGAAGCAAGCGCTCGGGCCTTGGAAAGGTTGAGAGGTGTCTAGTCCCTCGACCTGGTGAGACTGTTTACAGCGGCCTGATTACGCCTTCAGCGGAACCAGACGTGGAGCGATCATGTTTTCCGGACGCAGGATGTCGTCGAGCATCGCGTCGTCCAGCAGCTTCTCTTCGCGCACCAGTTCCAGTACGCCGCGGCCACTTTCCAGGGCAACGCGGGCGATACGGGTGGCGTTTTCGTAGCCGATGTACGGGTTCAGTGCGGTAACCAGGCCGATCGAGTGCTCGACCAGTTCGCGGCAGCGCTGTTCGTTGGCGGTGATGCCGACGATGCAGTGCTCGCGCAGCATGTCCATGGCGCGTTGCAGCAGGCGGATCGAGTCGAAGATCTTGTAGGCGATCAGCGGCTCCATCACGTTCAGCTGCAGTTGGCCACCTTCGGCGGCGACGGTCAGGGCCAGGTCGTTGCCCATGATGGCGAAGGCCACCTGGTTTACAGCCTCTGGAATAACCGGGTTGACCTTGCCTGGCATGATCGAGCTGCCTGGCTGACGCGCCGGCAGGTTGATCTCGTTGATGCCGGTACGCGGGCCGCTGGACAGCAGGCGCAGGTCGTTGCAGATCTTCGACAGCTTGACCGCTGTGCGCTTGAGCATGCCGGAGAACAGCACGAAAGCGCCCATGTCGGAGGTGGCTTCGATCAGGTCGGCAGCCGGTACCAGCGGATGGCCGCTGATGGTAGCCAGGCGCTGTACGGCCAAGGCCTGGTAGCCAGGGTCGGCGTTGATGCCAGTACCGATGGCGGTACCACCCAGGTTGATTTCGGTCAGCAGTTCCGGAGCCAGCGAGCGCAGGCGCTGCAGGTCTTCGTTCATGGTGGTGGCGAAGGCGCGGAATTCCTGGCCCAGGGTCATTGGTACGGCGTCCTGCAGCTGGGTACGGCCCATCTTCAGTACGTGGTCGAATTCTTTACCCTTGGCAGCAAAGGCCTGGATCAGGCTATCAAGGCTGGCCAGCAGCGCGTCGTGACCCAGCAACAGGCCCAGGCGGATTGCGGTCGGGTAGGCGTCGTTGGTCGACTGCGCCATGTTCACGTCGTTGTTCGGGTGCAGGTACTGGTACTCACCCTTCTGGTGGCCCATGGCCTCCAGCGCAACGTTGGCAATGACTTCGTTGGCGTTCATGTTGGTAGAAGTACCAGCGCCGCCTTGGATCATGTCAACTACGAACTGGTCGTGGTAATCGCCTTTGATCAGGCGGGCGCAGGCTGCAGAAATGGCAGCGTGCTTGGCATCGCTCAGGTGACCCAGCTCACGGTTGGCGTCGGCAGCGGCCTGCTTGACCATGGCCAGGGCCACGACCAGCTTCGGGTAGTGCGACAGCGGAACACCGGAGAGGTGGAAGTTGTTGGCAGCGCGCAGGGTCTGGATGCCGTAGTAGGCATCTGCAGGAACTTCAAGGGTACCCAACAAGTCTTTTTCGACGCGGAACGATGCAGCAGAGGACATGATGTATATCATCTCGATTTTGACCCGGCACCTGCCGGAATGGCGCCAATCCTAGGCCTGAAGGTGTTTTTGCGGCCAATGCTATTGCACGCTAACCTATGCACAAACGGCATAGTGTTTCATGTGACGCCAATTGATATTCGAGCGTGTTCCATTTTGGTGCACGCCGGGAGATGTGCTTTGTGAACCTTGAAAGCAAATGGCTGGAAGACTTCAGCGCTCTGGCCGCTACCCGCAGTTTTTCCCAGGCGGCAGAGCGGCGTTTCGTTACCCAACCGGCCTTCAGCCGGCGCATTCGCAGCCTTGAGGCGGCGTTGGGCCTGCAACTGGTTAACCGCTCTCGCACACCCATCGAGCTGACCGAGGCCGGGCAGCTATTTCTCGTCACAGCGCGTACCGTTGTCGACCAGTTGAGCGAAATTCTCCGTCATTTGCATCATCTTGAAGGCGGGCAGGGCGAAGTGGTGCAAGTCGCTGCGGCGCACTCCTTGGCGTCGGGCTTCTTCCCCCGTTGGGTGGCCCAGTTGCGCAACGACGGTTTGAACATCGCCACCCGCCTGGTTGCGACCAACGTCGGAGAT
This sequence comes from Pseudomonas sp. D5(2026), assembly GCF_057766845.1. Lineage (NCBI taxonomy): Bacteria > Pseudomonadati > Pseudomonadota > Gammaproteobacteria > Pseudomonadales > Pseudomonadaceae > Pseudomonas > Pseudomonas sp. D5(2026). The sequence goes on along the minus strand of NZ_CM173421.1, from coordinate 5,562,734 downwards.
GCCGTACATGCACTGCGCGAAGGCGGCTGCGACCTGATGCTGGCGTTCTACGACCCGGACGCGGCCTTGCAGATGGATGCCGAGATCTTCCCATCGCTGCACATGGGCAACACTGAAATGCTGCCGGTGTGCGCCGTGGGTGCCGATGGCAAGCCGTTGTTCGACCTGGAAGGCGAGGGCAGCGTGCCATTGTTGGCCTATACCGCCGGCGCATTCCTTGGCCGCTCGGTCAACTTACTGCTGCGCCAGCGCAACCTGCGGTATACCACCGTCTATGAAACCGCCATGGCCGACAGCCTCAAGAGCATGGCCCTGGAAGGGATGGGCATCGCCTGGGTGCCGCGCCTGTCCATGCGTGGCGAGCTCGAACGCGGTGAGCTGGCGATCTGCGGCGGTAGCCAATGGCATGTGCCGCTGGAAATCCGCCTGTACCGCTGCGCGCTGGTGCGTAAGGCTAACGTCCGCTTGCTATGGCGCAAGCTGGAGTCGTCTGCAGCACAAGGTGAAGCGTCACTTTGAATTCTCCTTCAGGTAATCAGTGATATTTGCACGATTCCTGTCGCTGTAGCGGTAGCAGTTGGACCGTGCCGGTACACGGGGGTGCGTGTACGTTTCACACACCCAACCATTGAACTTCAGTTCGGCGTCTTCATGGGTGGCGCCTAGAAGATGGCCAATTTCATGAGCTGCAGCACCGTATGCGGCCACAGAGGCAATGGCTGTTTTCTGCTTTAAATAGGCCAAGCCGGCGTTGTAGTTCAGGCCGCTGTGATCGTAGCTGTTGCGGGTGAGCAGGAGATGTTTATCCATGAGGGAGTAGAGTCGGTGTCGCTTTTGTGCATACACCTGCCGGCTGAAAGCATCCAGGAGCTTTTCGGACGGCATTCCTGCATAAGCAATATCGGTTATGTGTTTTATATTGCGTTGAAATATCACTTCGACGGGATGTTGGCTGAAACTGCGCATTTCGTTCAGCCAATGCTGGAAGAAGTCTTCGTTCAATTGCCCGTCGTGCATATCGGCCAGGTCGTCGTGCACATAGACGGTGACGGTGAGCGCTTGGGCTGCCGAAGCACTAGGCAATTGCACGCTGAGTGCCAGACCAAACGAAAGTGCGAAGAAGCATGGAGTTTTCATGTAGACGTACCAAAGTGCTCGAGGAAGGGCTGCGAGCGTGCAGCACTCGTCGACCCCGAGGCAGCAGGAAAAAGTTGTCCCACGAGACAGCTTGCCCTTTGATCCGGCATGTGCTTGTAGGGGTGGGCGGCCAGCCTTTAAATACGTTACAATCCCGCGCCTTCGGCCGACTGGTCGATTCAGAATCCGTATGACAAGCCACGCCGGCCCACCTGCGTGGCTTGTTGCTTTTAGCGCGCCAGAAGGCGCTTGCAGGAGAGGCTCGACGATGAGTGCACTGGTTGGCGTGATCATGGGCTCCAAGTCCGATTGGTCCACCCTTAGCCACACCGCCGATATGCTGGAAAAACTCGGCATTCCCTACGAAGTGAAGGTGGTTTCCGCCCACCGCACCCCGGATCTGCTGTTCCAGTATGCCGAGGAGGCTGAGGGCCGTGGCATCGAGGTGATCATCGCCGGTGCCGGTGGCGCAGCCCACCTGCCAGGCATGTGCGCCGCCAAGACCCACCTGCCGGTGCTGGGCGTGCCGGTTCAGTCGTCGATGCTGTCGGGCGTCGATTCGCTGCTGTCGATCGTGCAGATGCCTGCCGGTGTGCCGGTTGCCACCCTGGCCATCGGCCGTGCCGGTGCAGTCAACGCTGCCCTGTTGTCGGCCAGCATTCTGGGCGCCAAGTACCCGCAGTACCACGCGGCGTTGAAGCAGTTCCGCACGGAACAGACCGACACCGTGCTGGACAACCCAGACCCGCGCCAGGCTTGAGGCTCAACCCATGAAGATCGGTGTAATCGGTGGCGGCCAGCTGGGCCGCATGCTGGCCTTGGCGGGTACCCCGCTGGGCATGAACTTCGCCTTCCTCGACCCGGCACCGGACGCCTGCGCTGCGCCCCTGGGCGAGCACCTGCGTGCCGACTACGGCGACCAGGACCACCTGCGTCAGCTGGCCGACGAAGTCGACCTGGTCACCTTCGAGTTCGAAAGCGTCCCGGCCGAGACCGTCGCCTTCCTTTCGCAGTTCGTGCCGGTGTACCCCAGCGCCGAATCGCTGCGCATCGCCCGTGACCGCCTGTTCGAAAAGAGCATGTTCCGCGACCTGGGCATCCCCACTCCGGCCTTCGCCGACATCCTCTCGCAGGCAGATCTGGACGCCGCAGTGGCCAGCATCGGCCTGCCGGCCGTACTGAAAACCCGCACCCTGGGTTACGACGGCAAGGGCCAGAAGGTGCTGCGCACGCCAGAAGACGTGGTGGGTACCTTCGCCGAGCTGGGCAGCGTGCCATGCCTGCTGGAAGGCTTCGTGCCGTTCACTGGCGAAGTATCACTGGTGGCCGTGCGTGGCCGCGATGGCGAAACCCGCTTCTACCCGCTGGTGCACAACACCCACGAGAGCGGCATCCTGCGCCTGTCGGTGGCCAGTCAGGCACACCCGCTGCAGGCGCTGGCCGAAGATTACGTCGGCCGCGTGTTGCAGAAGCTGGATTACGTTGGCGTGATGGCCTTCGAGTTCTTCGAAGTAGATGGTGGCTTGAAGGCCAACGAAATAGCCCCGCGTGTGCACAACTCCGGGCACTGGACCATCGAAGGTGCCGAGTGCAGCCAGTTCGAGAACCATCTGCGTGCCGTTGCCGGCCTGCCACTGGGCTCGACCGCCAAGGTGGGCGAGAGCGCGATGCTCAACTTCATCGGTGAAGTGCCGGCCGTGGACAAGGTTCTCGCCATCGGGGACTGCCACCTGCACCACTACGGCAAAGCCTTCAAGGTTGGCCGCAAAGTTGGACACGCCACCCTGCGCTGCGCTGACATGGCCACCCTCGAGCGCAAGATTGCCGAAGTAGAGGCGCTGATCAGCAACTGATCGGGCATCGAATCGAACTTCTGCAAGCGGCACGCCCTCTGAATATGGCAGCAAGCCGAAGCCCGTCTAGGCTTTGGCTTGTTCCAACTTCACTGCAGAGGGATTGCCATGGGTATCATTGGAACCATCTTCATCGGCCTCATCGTCGGCCTGCTGGCCCGCTTCATCAAGCCGGGCGATGACAGCATGGGCTGGATCATGACCATCCTGCTGGGTATTGCCGGCTCCTTGTTGGCTACCTATGGCGGCCAGGCGCTGGGTATATACCAGGCTGGGCAGGCGGCGGGCTTCTTTGGTGCGCTGGTCGGTGCCGTGGTCCTGCTGGTGATCTACGGATTCATCAAGAAACGCTGATTACTGGTTAGAATGCTCGGCAATTCATTCGAGTTGCCGAGCATTTTCATGCGTGCCTTTTTCCTTGTCCCCTTGCTGTTGGCCAGTACGCTGGCCCATGCCGAACTGCCCGAAACCGACTGGCTGGAGCTGATGCCCAGGTCGGACCAGAAGGCGCTGGAACAAATGCCTGAAATCGACCACAACTCACCGGAAGCCATGGGCACTTTTACCGCCAAGGGTGGCCTCAAGCAGAGCAAGGGCCTGCCTGCGGTGATGTATTCGACCAAGACCGTTGCGGCCATGAATGGCAAGGACATCCGCCTAGGTGGCTACCCTGTGCCGCTGGAGAGTGACGCCAAGGGCAACAGCACGTTGTTCTTCCTGGTGCCGTACCCGGGTGCGTGCATCCATGTGCCGCCACCGCCGCCCAACCAGTTGGTACTGGTGCGCTACCCGAAAGGCCTGAAGATCGATGACATCTACACCCCGCTGTGGGTCAGCGGCAAGCTGAAGGTGGAAAAGGTCAGCAATGACCTGGCCGACGCGGCCTATGCGCTGGATGCGGGGAAGGTGAGGGTGGTAGAAGACGCAGACCTTTGATAATTGGCCCGGCCTCTTCGCGGGCTTGCCCGCTCCCACAGGTTCTCCACAAGCCTCGAAAATTGTGGGTTACCTGTGGGAGCGGGCAAGCCCGCGAAGAGGCCGGCAACAAAAGTGTTGGGCTCAGATATTTTCACAACCGATCTGGACGCTCAGCGAATGACTCGCCCCAGGCTTCAACTCCACCAGGTCATCCCACACATTGGCTGTCTCGATGCACAACATCCGCTGCCATCCATCGTCAGCCATGTCCGCCAGCTCCTTGGCCCGCTCGGTCCACGGGTTCCAGATCACCGCTGAGCGCGAGCCGCTGCTGGTCAAGGTAATCCGCCGACTCCAATGCGTGTCGACGATGCTGAGGGTCTGCGGGGTGTTCAGGTAGATCCGGTCCGTCTCCCCGGCAAACGTCAGTGCCCCCAGCTGCTGGCGCTGTTCCCAGCCCGCCAGGGTCTCGATATAACCCAGCCCGTCGACACCCTCGACCCGCGCCTGGCGCACATCGCTGACCGCGAAGTAGCTATGCAGGGCCTGGCTGATGGTCACGGGGGTATTGCCCATGTTGCGGCTGGTCAGGCTCAGTTTTAGCTCTGTGCCCATCTCCACCACCAGTTTCAGCTCGACATCATGAGGCCAACCCGGCAGGTCGCCCTGCGCTTCAGGCAGTTCGAACTCGATCCGCAGGGTTTCGCCCACTTCCTCGATACCCAGCAATTGCCAGTCACGCGTGCGCGCAAGCCCGTGGGCAGGCGCCGGTGTTCCCTGGTACATGGCCTGGACGGCCTGAGGGTTGCGCTGCAGGTTGCCAAACCATGGCCAGCACACTGGTACCCCGGCGCGTACCGACTTGCCCTGGCGGAAGATGGCCTGGTCGCTCAGCCACAGCAGCGGCGGTTCGCCTACCTGCTGGTAGCTGAGGACCTGTGCGCCCTGCTGGGCGATCAGGAGTTCGGCGCGGTCACTGCTGATACGCCAACAGTTGAGTTCGCCATGTTGCTCGGTTACGACCTGAAAGGTAGCCATTGCGTTCGTCCCATTGATTGCCAGTGGGCCTTGGACCCGGGCACATGCAATGAGTTTACCGCCAGCGAGGCTCAGCGACGAGGCACGGAGCGGGTACGGCCACTGCCGTCGATGGCGACGAAGACGAATACCGCTTCGGTGACCTTGCGCCATTCGCTGGACAGCGGGTCGTCGCTCCACACTTCGACCATCATCTGGATCGAGCTGCGGCCGATTTCCAGGGTCTGGGTATAGAAAGACAGCTGTGCGCCTACCGCGACGGGTACCAGGAAGGCCATGCGGTCGATGGCTACGGTGGCTACGCGGCCGCCGGCGACACGGCTGGCCATGGCCGTGCCTGCCAGGTCCATTTGGGCAACCAGCCAACCGCCAAAAATATCGCCAAACCCGTTGGTTTCTCGCGGCAATGCGGTGATTTGCAAGGCCAGGTCGCCTTGCGGGATTGGATCTTCTTGTTCGAGCTCAATCATGCGATGGGGCCTCTGACCCGTGACGCTTTTCGTTGGTGTGGCGCAAAGGCCGGGTAAACGATTCAGCTTGAAACATACTACGCCGATTTCGTTTCACTGGGCGGCCGTAGGGAAACTCTGCGAAACCGCCTGACAATAGTGACCGGCGTTTTCGCACAACATCCCACGTTAGGAGCAACCTAATCCTACGATCTGCCAGTATATAGGGCATAACGGCCAGCGACGACCGCGCATTCATGAATATCTGCGTGGATTTTGTATCGCTTTCGGCGTAGCTCGGCAATTTGCTATCTTCGCCTGTCTCCAATCCAGAAGCCGCGCGCCAAGCGGCCTGCATGCCCTACAAAGAGAACAACGAGCGATGACCTCCGTGCCCAGCAGTATCGAGCAGCCCTCGCGGCCGCTGACCCGCAGCGACTACAAGACCCTCTCACTGTCCGCCTTGGGCGGTGCGCTGGAGTTCTACGATTTCATCATTTTCGTGTTCTTCGCCACGGTGGTGGGCAAGTTGTTCTTCCCGGCCGACATGCCCGAGTGGCTGCGGCTGATGCAAACGTTCGGCATCTTCGCCGCCGGTTACCTGGCGCGGCCGCTGGGCGGCATCATCATGGCCCATTTCGGTGACTTGCTTGGTCGCAAGAAGATGTTCACCTTGAGCATATTCATGATGGCCCTGCCGACCCTGATCATGGGGTTGCTGCCGACGTATGCGCAGATCGGCATGTGGGCACCGATCCTGCTGTTGTTGATGCGCGTCATCCAGGGCGCGGCAATCGGCGGTGAAGTACCGGGTGCATGGGTGTTCGTCTCCGAGCACGTGCCGGCTCGCAACACCGGCTATGCCTGCGGCACCCTGACCGCTGGCCTGACTGCCGGCATCCTGCTGGGCTCGCTGGTAGCGACCCTGATCAACAGCGTGTACAGCGCGGAAGAAGTGGCTGACTACGCCTGGCGTATTCCGTTCCTGCTTGGCGGTGTGTTCGGCCTGTTCTCGGTGTACCTGCGCCGTTGGCTGCACGAAACCCCGGTGTTCGCCGAAATGCAGCAACGCAAGGCACTGGCCGAGGAGCTGCCGCTGCGCGCTGTGCTGCGCGACCACCGTGGCCCGATCATCCTGTCGATGTTGCTGACCTGGATGCTTTCAGCCGGCATCGTGGTGGTCATCCTGATGACCCCGGCGCTGCTGCAGAGCTTCTACCACATCAGCCCGACCGACTCGCTCAAGGCCAACAGCCTGGCCATCGTGTTGCTCAGCTTCGGCTGTATTGGTGCCGGCAGCCTGGCTGACCGCTTTGGTGCGGGCCGGGTGTTCGTGATCGGTAGCCTGCTGCTGCTGGCCAGCTCCTGGACCTTCTACCACAGCCTGCCGACCCGCCCCGATTTGCTGTTCCCACTGTATGCCGTCACCGGCCTGTGCGTGGGCGTGATTGGCGCAGTGCCTTATGTCATGGTCAAGGCGTTCCCGGCGGTGGTGCGTTTCAGCGGGTTGTCGTTCTCGTACAACGTGGCCTACGCCATCTTTGGCGGGCTGACGCCGATGGTGGTGACCGCATTGCTGAAGGTGAGCCCGATGGCGCCTGCCTACTACGTGGCAGGCCTTTGCGCCGTCGGTCTGGCCGTGGGCCTGTACCTGCTCGCCAACAAGCGCTGATCTGCGCTACGGCTACTGGCCTCTTCGCGGCTAAAGCCGATCCTACAGGGGGTTGCACAGGCCTAAAGGCCGACACCGAACCTGTGGGGGGGCTTTAGCCGCGAAGAGGCCGGGCCTGTTTTCAGTGATGGCCTTTCATCCAATTGTCACAATGAAGTCATATCGTATTCATGCGGCCTGCCGATACTTGGGCCCGTTCCATCCAACACCCCAATATTCCTGCTAGGAGCAAGGCATGAAACTGAAGCGTTTGATGGCGGCCCTTACCTTTGCCGCCGCTGGCGTTGCAACCGCCAACGCGGTAGCCGCTGTCGATCCTGCGATCCCGACCTACACCAAGACCACCGGTGTTTCGGGCAACCTCTCCAGCGTCGGTTCCGACACCCTCGCGAACCTCATGACTCTGTGGGCCGAGGCCTACAAGAAGGAATATCCGAACGTAAACATCCAGATCCAGGCTGCCGGCTCCTCTACCGCGCCACCCGCGCTGACCGAAGGCACCGCCAACCTCGGCCCGATGAGCCGCAAGATGAAGGATGTCGAGCTGCAAGCCTTCGAGCAGAAGTACGGCTACAAGCCGACCGCCATCCCGGTCGCCGTCGACGCCCTGGCCGTGTTCGTGCACAAGGACAACCCGATCAAGGGCCTGACCATGGCTCAGGTTGACGCCATCTTCTCCTCCACTCGCCTGTGCGGTGGCAAGGCCGAGATCAAGACCTGGGGCGACGTCGGTGTGACCGGCGACCTGGCCAACAAGCCAATTCAGTTGTTCGGCCGCAACTCGGTATCGGGCACCTACGGCTACTTCAAGGAAGAAGCGCTGTGCAAAGGCGACTTCAAGCCTAACGTCAACGAACAGCCTGGCTCGGCTTCGGTCGTTCAGTCGATCAGCTCCTCGCTGAACGGCATCGGCTACTCGGGCATCGGTTACAAGACCGCCAGCGTCAGGACCGTAGCCCTGGCCAAGAAAGACGGCGGTGAATTTATTGAAGACAATGAAGCCAACGCCCTGAACGGCACCTACCCGCTGTCGCGCTTCCTTTACGTTTATGTCAACAAGGCGCCGAACAAGCCTCTGGCCCCGCTGGAAGCCGAGTTCGTCAAGCTGGTGCTGTCGCAAGCGGGCCAGCAGGTGGTGGTGAAGGATGGTTACATCCCGCTGCCAGCCAAAGTCGTCGACAAGACCCTGGCTGACCTGGGCCTGTCGCACGCCGGTAACGTTGCAAAGAAGTAAGTAATTAAGAAGAGGCCGGTGCCACAGCCCGGCCTCTTCCACGAATTTCCAGTCCGAAGCCAGGTTCCCTGTGCGGCGGGCTTTCGCGCGTCACCACTTTGTAATGTTTTTGTCACACGGGACCGCTAGGGTGTGCGCATGAATGATCTGGCCAATTCCAACATGACCCAAAACTCCCAGCCCGTGCGCATTGATTTCAATACGCCCGAGTTGCAACGCAAGCGTCGCATGCGCGCGCTCAAGGACCGCCTGACCCGCTGGTATGTACTGGTAGGCGGGCTTGCCGTATTGGCGGCAATCACGTTGATCTTCTTCTACCTGGCCTATGTGGTGTTGCCACTGTTCCAGGGTGCCGAGCTGACCAGCAAGAAAGCCCTGGAGCCGACATGGCTGCAGCAGGATGCCGGTAAGCCACTGATGATCGCGCTTGAAGAGCAGAATCAGGTGGGGATGCGTGTTTCGGACAAGGGCCAGGCATTGTTCTTCGATACCAAGACCGGTAACGAACTCAAGCGTGTCGATCTGGCAGTGCCGGCGGACACCCAGGTTACTTCCATCAGTACTGACCAGCCGGGCAGCGCGCTGGTGGTTCTGGGCTTGTCCAATGGTCAGGCCCTGGTGTTCCACCACACCTACAAGATCACCTACCCGGACAACAAGAAAACCATCACCCCTGGCATCGACTATCCGTACGGCGAGCAATCGTTCGTGCTCGACGAGCAGGGGCGTGCGCTGGACCACGTCAGCGTCAACGTCAATGGTGACACTCTGCTGCTGGCCGGCTCTACCGGTGCTCAGCTGCAGGTGGTCGAGCTGACCCGCACGGAAAACATGATGACCGAAGAGGTCACCACCGAGCAGAACCGCATCGAACTGCCGCAAATGACCGAAACGGTGAAGAATATCTTCATCGACCCACGCCAGCACTGGCTGTACGTGATCAACGGTCGCGCCACGGCCGATGTGTTCAGCCTGCGCGACAAGAGCCTCAATGGCCGTTATAAGCTGTCTGAAAGCGCCGACACCGAAATTACCGCCACCGCCCAGCTGGTTGGTGGCATTTCGCTGATCATCGGTGACTCCAAGGGCGGGCTGGCCCAATGGTTCATGGCCCGTGACCCGGATGGAGAATCGCGCTTCAAGCAGATCCGTACCTTCCAGATGGGCAAGGCACCGATCGTGCAGATCGACGCCGAAGAGCGCCGCAAAGGCTTCATCGCCTTGGACGCCGAAGGCAAACTGGGCGTGTTCCACAGCACTGCACACCGAACCCTGCTGGTTGAGCAGGCTGCCGAAGGCCCTGGCACCCTGGCCCTGTCGCCACGCGCCAACCGAATCATTATCGAAGAAGGCGGCAAGTTGTTGCCGTTGAGCCTGCGCAACCCGCACCCGGAGGTTTCGTTCAGCGCGCTGTGGGGCAAGGTGTGGTACGAGAACTATGACGAGCCGAAATACGTCTGGCAATCGACCGCTTCGAACACTGACTTCGAGCCCAAACTGAGCCTGTCGCCGCTGACCTTCGGTACCTTGAAGGCCGCGTTCTACGCCATGATCCTGGCCGCCCCGCTGGCCATTGCTGCAGCCATCTATACCGCCTACTTCATGGCCCCGCGCATGCGCCGCAAGGTCAAGCCGGTGATCGAGCTGATGGAAGCGATGCCGACGGTGATCCTTGGCTTCTTCGCCGGCCTGTTTTTGGCCCCGTACCTGGAAGGCCACTTGCCCGGTGTGTTCAGCCTGTTCCTGCTGATGCCGATCGGTATCCTGCTGGCCGGCTTTGTCTGGAGCCGGCTGCCGGAGTCGATCCGCCTGCGCGTGCCGGATGGTTGGGAAGCGGCGATCCTGATTCCGGTCATCCTGTTTACCGGCTGGTTCGCCCTGACCATGAGCCCGCACCTGGAAAGCTGGTTCTTCGGCGGTGACATGCGCCTGTGGATCACCAACGACTTAGGTATCACCTACGACCAGCGCAACGCCCTGGTGGTCGGTATTGCCATGGGCTTCGCGGTCATTCCGAACATCTACTCGATTGCTGAAGACGCCGTGTTCAGTGTGCCGCGCAGTCTGACCCTGGGCTCGCTGGCCTTGGGCGCGACGCCTTGGCAGACCCTGACCCGTGTGGTGATCCTCACCGCCAGCCCGGGCATCTTCTCAGCGCTGATGATCGGCTTGGGCCGTGCAGTCGGCGAGACCATGATCGTGCTGATGGCCACCGGCAACACACCGGTGATGGAGATGAACCTGTTCGAGGGCATGCGCACCCTGGCCGCCAACGTGGCCGTGGAAATGCCGGAGTCGGAAGTCGGTGGCAGCCACTATCGCGTGCTGTTCCTCGCTGCTTTGGTGCTGCTGATGTTCACCTTCGTCATGAACACCTTGGCCGAGCTGATTCGCCAGCGTCTGCGCAAGAAATACTCGTCGCTTTGATAGAAAGGTAGCGATCCGTGAAAAAGGATTCCCTCAAAGGCTGGTTCAAGAGCGGCGCCCCAGGCGTCTGGATGAGCGGCGGCGCGGTGGCCATGGCCGTGATCATGACCGTCGGCCTGCTGGCGGTGATCGCCGTGCGCGGCCTGGGCCACTTCTGGCCGGCCGATCTTGTCCAGGCCACCTACAAGGTGCCGGGCCAGGCCGATCACGTCGTCATTGGCGAAGTGGTGCAGAAGGAGGAAGTACCCCGGGCTCGTCTGAAGGGGGCTGGCCTGCCGGTGCCTGACCAAGGCCCGGAGTTCATGACCCGGGAGCTTATCAAGGTGGGTAACCGCGACCTCAATGGTAGCGACTTCACCTGGGTGGTCGGCGACTGGCTGGTCGATGAACAGCACCCGGCCGATCTGATGGCCCTGGAGCGCCGCGAGTGGGGCAATTTTTACGGCTACCTGGTCAGCGTCAAGGAAGAAGGCCGCGTAGTCGCCGAGGGGCCTGCCGCCTGGAACGAACTGCAGGCCCGTCTCAAGCGCGCCAACCAACTCAACAACGAGCTGCAAAGCCTCGAGAAGAAGGACATCGGTGCCATCAACCATGGCCTCGAGCGCCTGCGCTTGCAGGCGCGCAAGCTGGAGCTGGACGGCAAGCTGGACGCCGCTGCACAGGCCGATATGGACGCCGACCGTGCCGAACTGAATAGCCGCTACAAGGCCATTGAAGACCGCCTGACCGGCCTGCACCAGGCCTTTGCCCGTGACAGCCTGGTGGCCCGCGATGCCAACGGCCGAGAAGTGGAGATCAACCTGAGCAAAGTGGTGCATGCCATCCGGCCGAACGCGATGTCGGGCTTCACCAAGCTGGGTAGCTACTTCACCAAAGTGTGGGAGTTCCTCAGCGAAGACCCGCGTGAAGCCAACACTGAAGGCGGTATCTTCCCGGCCATATTCGGTACCGTGATGATGACCCTGATCATGGCCGTGATCGTCACCCCGTTCGGCGTGCTGGCTGCTGTGTACCTGCGTGAGTACGCCAGGCAGGGCCCGGTCACCCGGCTTATCCGCATTGCGGTGAACAACCTGGCCGGTGTTCCTGCGATCGTCTACGGTGTGTTCGGTCTGGGTTTCTTTGTCTACGTACTGGGTGGCTCGATCGACCGCCTGTTCTTCCCGGAAGCACTGCCGGCGCCGACGCTGGGTACTCCGGGCCTGCTGTGGGCATCGCTGACCCTGGCATTGCTGGCGGTGCCGGTGGTTATCGTGGCCACCGAAGAAGGCCTGGCGCGTATCCCGCGCACCGTGCGTGAAGGCTCGCTGGCGCTGGGCGCAACCAAGGCCGAGACCCTGTGGAAAATTGTCCTGCCCATGGCCAGCCCGGCCATGATGACCGGCATGATCCTCGCCGTGGCCCGTGCCGCCGGCGAAGTGGCGCCGCTGATGCTGGTGGGTGTGGTAAAGCTGGCGCCGTCGCTGCCCGTGGATGGTAACTACCCGTACCTGCACCTGGACCAGAAGATCATGCACCTGGGCTTCCACATCTATGACGTCGGCTTCCAGAGCCCGAACGTCGAAGCCGCGCGGCCGCTGGTATATGCCACTGCGTTGCTGCTGGTGCTGGTGATCGCGACTCTCAACCTCTCTGCCGTGTGGATCCGCAACCACCTGCGCGAGAAGTACAAGGCGCTGGACAGCTGACCCTGATTGCAAGCGCGCCGCCCGTAAGCCGGGCGGCCCTTTGAAACGAATTGATAGCGTATGGAGTTGACCATGCAGCAAGATTCCCACACCCATGGCATCGACATGTCTGCCTTGGGCCGCAACAAGCAGAGCCTGCGCCTGGCTGAAGAAACCGTGGCCATCGAAGTGCCGGGCCTGAGCCTGTTCTATGGCGACAAGCAAGCGCTGTTCGACGTACAGATGAACATCCCAAAGCAGCGTGTGACCGCCTTCATCGGCCCGTCCGGCTGCGGCAAGTCGACCCTGCTGCGTACCTTCAACCGGATGAACGACCTGGTTGACGGTTGCCGTGTGGAAGGAGCCATCAACCTGTATGGCAACAACATCTACCGCAAGGGCGAAGACGTTGCCGAACTGCGCCGGCGCGTGGGCATGGTGTTCCAGAAGCCGAACCCGTTCCCCAAGACCATCTACGAGAACGTGGTCTACGGCCTGCGCATCCAGGGCATCAACAAGAAGCGCGTGCTTGATGAAGCAGTCGAGTGGGCATTGAAGGGCGCGGCCTTGTGGGACGAAGTCAAGGACCGCCTGCACGAGTCGGCGCTGGGCCTGTCCGGTGGCCAGCAGCAGCGCCTTGTCATCGCCCGCACCATTGCCGTGGAACCAGAGGTGCTGCTGCTTGACGAACCGTGCTCGGCGCTGGACCCGATCTCGACCTTGAAGGTCGAAGAACTGATCTACGAATTGAAATCCAAGTACACCATCGTCATCGTGACCCACAACATGCAGCAGGCGGCGCGTGTTTCGGACTACACCGCGTTCATGTACATGGGCAAGCTGGTCGAATTCGGGGATACCGATACCCTGTTCACCAACCCGGCGAAGAAGCAGACCGAAGACTACATCACCGGTCGCTACGGCTAAGCGCCGCTCGCGAAACAGGCACCTCGGTGTCTGGCACCGGCGTTGCCGGTGTTCGCGGGTGAACCCGCTCCTACAGGGCCGCGCTACCAAAGGACAAAAAGATGATCAACAAAGATAGCCTTACCCATCACATTTCCCAGCAGTTCAACGCCGAGCTCGAAGAGGTGCGTAGCCACCTGCTGGCCATGGGCGGGCTGGTGGAAAAGCAGGTCAACGACGCGGTTACCGCGCTGATCGAAGCCGACTCAGGTCTGGCCCAGCAGGTGCGCGAGGTCGATGAGCAGATCAACCAGATGGAGCGCAACATCGACGAGGAGTGCTTGCGCATCCTCGCTCGCCGACAGCCGGCGGCCTCCGACCTGCGCCTGATCATCAGCATTTCCAAGTCGGTGATCGACCTGGAACGCATCGGTGACGAGTCGACCAAGATCGCCCGCCGCGCCATCCAGCTGTGCGAAGAGGGCGAGTCGCCGCGAGGTTATGTCGAGGTGCGCCACATTGGCGACCAGGTGCGCAACATGGTCCGTGATGCGCTGGACGCCTTTGCCCGCTTCGACGCCGACCTGGCGCTGTCGGTGGCCCAGTACGACAAGACCATCGACCGCGAGTACAAGACCGCGCTGCGTGAGCTGGTGACCTACATGATGGAAGACCCGCGCTCTATCTCGCGGGTGCTGAGCGTGATCTGGGTGCTGCGCTCGCTGGAGCGTATTGGCGACCATGCGCGCAACATCTCCGAACTGGTGATCTACCTGGTGCGCGGCACCGATGTGCGCCACATGGGGCTCAAGCGCATGACGGCAGAGGTGCAGGGCACTGCAGTCGCCAACGGTGAAAAGGCTAATGTTCCGGGCGAATCTGACGATAAGTAAGGTTGCTCCCGAGCATCGACGCCCGGCCTTGGCCGGGCGTTTTCGTTTGCGGTCGAGAGCCGGCAGGCACCCGCGAACGATGTGAAGAAGTCCCGGCGTGACCAGGTTGTAGCAAGTGGCCATCATTGGCAGTAGGCTAGACGGGATTCATAAGGAGTATCGATGAGTAAAGTGAATGTGCTGGTCGTGGATGACGCCCCGTTTATCCGTGACCTGGTCCGCAAGTGTCTGCGCAATGCCTTCCCGGGTATGGCCATCGAAGACGCGGTCAACGGTCGCAAGGCCATGGTCATGCTCGGTAAGGAAGCGTTCGACCTGGTCCTGTGCGACTGGGAGATGCCGGAAATGTCTGGCTTGGAACTGCTGACCTGGTGCCGTCAGCAGCCTGCACTGAAGAAACTGCAGTTCATCATGGTGACCAGCCGTGGCGACAAGGAAAACGTCATTCAGGCGATCCAGGCGGGCGTTTCCGATTTTGTAGGCAAGCCGTTCACCAACGAGCAACTGCTGACCAAGGTTAAGAAAGCCCTGACCAAGATCGGCAAGCTCGACAGCCTGATGGCCATCGGCCCGGCGCGAGCCAACTCGGCGTTTGCCAACGATTCGTTGAACGCGTTGACTGCGGGTAAGCCGGAAGCGGTCAAGGTTGCGGCGCCAGCGCCAGCGTCGGCCAAGCCTTTGGTCGCGGCTCCCGCACCGGCTGCCCCCGCGCCAAGCGGCCGTGGCCAGGGCCAGTTGCGCCTGGCCAGCGGCACGCAGCCATGCGTGATCAAGGCGTTGAGCCTGAAAGAGGCACTGCTGGTGGTACGCCGCAGCGAAGCGCTGCCACAGGTGCTGGAAGGTGCGGTGCTGGACTTGGAGCAGGGCGAAAGTGCCGAAGTCGCTCGCCTGAACGGCTACCTGCATGCTGTCGCGGCGTTGGAGCCAAAACCTGACAGTGACTGGTTACAGTTGACGTTCAAGTTTGTCGACCAGGATGCCCAGAAGCTCGACTACCTTTCTCGGTTGATCGCCCGCGGCACTGCGCAGAAGCACTTCACCCCTGGTGCCTGACCCGGCCCCGCGCCATGCTTTTGGCAGGCGCAGCACAAGGCTGCTCCTGCCAAAAGCCTGCCTCGCCCCATCCGACCAACTGCAATACAGACCGTAAAACCCGCTGCTAGGCTTCGACAGATCATAACTGTCAAAAAGCCACTATCATGCCCGCCCGCCTGCTGCTGTTCTGTGCATTACTCATGGCCTCAGCGTCGAGCCAGGGCGTGACGCTCTACAAGATCACCGACGATTCCGGTGTCATCTCCTATTCTGACCGGCCTGGCCCCGGCGCCAAGCCCTTGGTGCTGCGCGAGCCCATGGTCGAAACGCTCGAAGGCCAAGTGCGGCTGAATGCGAAAACCTTCGACGGTGGTGTGAGCTTTTCCGCACGTAACGAGCTGCACGTGCCGGTAGAGGTAGAGTTGCGGCTGGACAACCTGGTCAACGCACAAGGCGGCGATGCCCCGCGTATTGTGCGTCGGCTGCTGCCGCCGCGCAGCACGCAGATGCTCAGTGTGCTCAGGGGGCGGCCCGGGCTGCTGCTGAACTACCGTTCGACCCTGCTGCAGGCCATGGGTGACCCGGGTAAGCGGCCCCAGGGCTTCCGCTATGCGTTCCCGTGGATTGGCGGGCCGTTCCGCGTCACTCAGGGCCCCAATGGCCGCGTCAGTCATTTTGGACCCAAAGGGCGCTACGCCATGGATGTCGCCATGCCCGAAGGCACCACCATCATCGCCGCGCGGGAAGGGGTGGTGGTGAAGACGGAGAACAGCCAGAGCGGGCGCGGCCCAAACCCCTCGGGCAACTTTGTCAGGATTTTGCACCCGGATGGCACCATGGGCGTATACCTTCACCTGATGCGCGGTTCGGTGGTGGTGGCGGAGGGGCAAAGGGTACGGCAGGGCCAGATGCTGGCCAAGTCGGGCAATACCGGCAACAGCACTGGGCCGCACCTGCATTTTGTGGTGCAGCGCAATGTGGGGTTGGCGCTGGAATCGATACCTTACCGCTTCGCCAGGCCGATCAGCGGGATGCCGGATTTCACTGCCGGCAACCCCTGACCGATTGGACCATCAATCCAGCTTCAGCACCTTGGCCAGTACGATCTTGGGCCCTTTCATCTTCTTGATGATGATGCGCAGCCCTTCGACCTCCAGCACTTCCTCTTCTTCAGGGACGCGCTTGAGCGTCTCGTAGATCAGCCCGGCCAGGGTTTCCGCCTCGATGTGGTCAAGGTCGATACCCAGCAGGCGCTCGACCTTGAACAGCGGGGTGTCCCCGCGCACCAGCAGCTTGCCCGGCTGGTAGGCGAGAATGCCTCGCTCGGTCTTGCGGTGCTCGTCCTGGATGTCGCCCACCAGCACTTCCAGCACGTCTTCCATGGTCAGGTAGCCGATCACCTTGCCATCGGCCTCTTCTACCAGCACGAAGTGCGCCCCGCCCTTACGGAACTGCTCCAGCAGCTGGGCCAAGGGCATGTGCCGCGACACGCGTTCGAGTGGCCGGGCAAGGTCCTCCAGGTCGATGGTCTCTGGCAAGTGCTCCAGCTCAGCCAGCTCCAGCAGCAGGTCCTTGATGTGCAGCAGGCCGGTGAATTCTTCGCGCTCGGCGTCGTATACCGGGTAGCGGCTGAACTTGTGGCGGCGCACCAGAGCCAGGATCTGCTTCAGAGGCGCATGGGCGTCGATGCTGATCATGTCCTCGCGCGAGTTGGCCCAGTCGACCACTTCCAGCTCGCCCATTTCCACGGCCGAGGCCAGCACGCGCATGCCTTGGTCGCTTGGGTCCTGACCACGGCTGGAGTGCAGGATCAGCTTGAGCTCTTCGCGGCTGTAGTGGTGTTCGTGGTGCGGGCCAGGCTCGCCCTGGCCGGCAATGCGCAGGATGGTGTTGGCACTGGCATTGAGCAGGTAGATGGCCGGGTACATTGCCCAGTAGAACAGGTAGAGCGGTACCGCAGTCCACAGCGACAGCAGCTCTGGCTTGCGGATGGCCCAGGACTTGGGTGCCAGCTCGCCGACCACGATGTGCAGGTACGAGATGACGAAGAAGGCGACGAAGAACGAGATCCCCTTGACCAGCTCGGCGCTGTCCACGCCGAAATAGGCCAGCAATGGCTCCAGCAGGTGGGCGAAGGCGGGCTCACCCACCCAGCCCAGGCCCAGCGAGGCAAGGGTGATACCCAACTGGCAGGCTGACAGGTAGGCGTCGAGCTGGTTGTGAACCTTGCGCAGGATGTTGCCGCGCCAGCCGTGCTTTTCGGCGATGGCCTCCACGCGTGTGGCGCGCAGCTTGACCATGGCGAACTCCGCAGCAACGAAGAAGCCGTTGAGCAGCACCAGCAGGAAGGCAAAGATGATCATGCCGAAATCGGCGAATAACGAGGTGAGGCTGATACCAGAGGAAGGGTCCATGATGGAGTTTTTACGGGGTCCGTCTTTGAGATAGAGAGAAAAAAAGTGCCAGCTTTTGCTGGCACGGGGAATCCAATGTAGCGGCTGGGGCCGCAAAAGCAAAGGGCAGCGGATTTATTGCGGTCCCTGCGGGAGCGGGCGGGCCCGCGAAGGGCTGCGCATCAGCGCCAATCTCAAGCCTTTTCGTTGGCCAATTGTGCTGGCGCAAAGTGACAGGTAAAGGTGCTGCCATGCCCCGGTACACTGCTGATTTCCAGCTTGCCGCGGTGGCGCATCAGCACATGCTTGACGATTGCGAGCCCCAACCCGGTCCCGCCGGTATTCGATGCACGGCTGGAGTCTACCCGGTAGAAACGCTCGGTCAGGCGTGGCAAGTGCTTGGCATCGATGCCCACCCCCGAGTCCTGCACCGACAGATGAGCGCCCTGGGCATCGACCCACCAGCGGATGCGGATGTTGCCTTCGTCCTGGGTGTACTTGACTGCATTGAACACCAGATTGGAAAAGGCACTGCGCAGTTCCGACTCGCTGCCCTTCAGCTTCACGCCGGGCGCAGCTTCCAGGCTGATGTGCTGGTTGCGCGGCCCGGACAGGGCCTGGGCGTCGTTCTTGATGGCGGCGAGCAGGGCATCGACTGCCACCGGCTGGTTGTCCGATGGGTAATCGGTGGCTTCCAGTTTGGCCAGTAGCAATAAATCGTTGAGCAGGGTTTGCATGCGCGAGCCTTGCTGGCTCATCTGCTGCAGGGCGCGGCTCCACCGCGGGTTCACGTCTTCGACGTTGTCCAGCAGGGTTTCCAGGTAGCCGGTGATTACCGTCAGTGGTGTGCGCAGCTCGTGGGACACGTTGGCGACGAAGTCCTTGCGCATCTGTTCCAGCTGGTGGATGCGGGTGACATCGCGCACCAGCATCAGGTGTTCATTGTTGCCGTAGCGGGTGATGTGCAACTGCACGCGCATGCGGTCATTGATCGGCGAAGGGATTTCCAGCGGTTCGAGGTAGTTTTCCGCCTCGAAGTACTCTTTGAAGAGCGGGTGGCGCACCAGATTGGTCACCTGCTGGCCACCGTCCTGTGGTGTCTTGAAGCCCAGCAGGGTCTCGGCGGCGCGGTTCCACCATTCCAGGTTGCCGTCGCTGTCGAGCATGATTACCGCGTCACGCAGTGCGGCGGTGGACTCCTGCACCCGGTCGATCACTGCCTGTAGGCGGCCCCGCACGCGCTGGTCGCGGCGTTGCAGGTGGTAGATGCTATCGAATACCTCGCCCCACAGGCCGTAGCCATCGGGCGGTGCTTCGTCGGGTTGGTGATTGCGCAGCCAGTCGTGCAAGCGCAGCAGTTGCTTGAGGGTCCAGCCCAGATAGAGCGCCAGGCCAATGGCCAGGCTCCAGCCGTAGTAGCCGCTTACCAGCCCGCCGATCAGGCAGATGGTAATCAGCAACAGCAGATGGCGAATCAGGGTTGCGTGCCAGTTCTGGTTCAATTGACGGTCCTTGTACAACGACGTGCAGCTTGGCGCTCTGGAACTCGATCAGCTCTTGGTCGAGAAGCGGTAGCCAGTGCCCCGGACGGTTTGTACCAGATTCTCGTAAGCCTCACCCAGTGCCTTGCGCAAGCGACGGATGTGCACGTCGACGGTACGTTCCTCGACATAGACGTTGCCGCCCCACACCTGGTCCAGCAGTTGGCCTCGGGTATAGGCGCGTTCCTGGTGGGTCATGAAAAACTGCAGCAGGCGGTATTCGGTAGGGCCCATCTCGGCCGGCTTGCCGTCGATGGTCACGCGGTGGCTGATCGGATCGAGCAGCAGGCCACCGACCTCGATCGGCGCCTCGCTGTCGCTCGGGCCAGTGCGGCGCAGCACGGCTTTCAATCGCGCTACCAGTTCACGCGGCGAGAACGGCTTGGTGATGTAGTCGTCGGCGCCCACTTCCAGGCCCTGGATCTTGTTGTCCTCTTCACCCTTGGCGGTGAGCATGATGATCGGGATATCACCGGTCAACTCGTCGCGCTTCAGGCGGCGGGCCAGCTCGATGCCGGAGGTGCCCGGCAGCATCCAGTCGAGCAGGATCAGGTCCGGTTTGCGGTCGACGATGATCGCATGGGCCTGTTGCGAGTTTTCCGCTTCCAGGCAGTCATAGCCGGCCATTTCCAGGGCAACGGCGATCATCTCGCGAATGGGCGCTTCGTCGTCGACGATCAGAATGTTCCTGCCTACCATGCTCAAAACCTCTCCTGGATTCGGTGTCTTGGCCCGCATTAGATAACGGAATTATTGCAGCTGTGTGACAGGGTGTTGGCCGTTCTGGCGACATTCCATGACTGAACTAGGCTACAGAGGGCCGCTTTAATGGCAACCCGAACCCATTTCCCCCCGAAACAATGGTGAATCCAATGACACGACATACGCTGAGCTGGATGGCCCTTTTCACTGCGTTGGCGCTCCCGGGGGTGGCGTTGGCCCACCATGCCATGGAGAAGGATGGCAAGTGGGTCGATGATGCCGGCATGACCCTGTACACCTTTGACAAGGATGCGGGTGGCAAGTCGATGTGCAATGGCGAGTGCGCCAAGAACTGGCCACCGTTGATGGTCAAGAAAGAAGACGAAGCACCGAAGGATAAATGGACCCATGTAGAGCGTGACGACGGGTCGATGCAGTGGGCTTACGACGGCAAGCCGCTGTATACCTTCATCAAGGACAAGAAGGCCGGTGACATGACCGGTGACGGCATGAAAGACGTCTGGCACGTTGCCAAGCCTTGAGACAGCCGGGGCCGCTGTGCGGCCCATCGCGACACAAGGCCGCTCCCACATGGTTCGACGTACGCTGATCAATGTGTGCGGCCTTGTGTCGCGATGGGCTGCGCAGCAGCCCCAAACTACTCACCGCAACGCGTAATCCAGCACCACCCCGATAAACACCAGCATCCCCGCCCAGTGGTTGTGCAGAAACGCCTTGAAGCACGATTCCCGGTCCAGCTTGCGTGTTGACCAGTATTCCCAGGCAAAGCACGCCGCCGCACCCAGCAACCCAAGGTGGAACCAGCCACCCAGGTCGAAGCGGCTACCGGCCAGCAACAGGCAGCCCAGCGACAGCAACTGCAGGGTCAGGATGATGCTGCGATCAGCGTCGCCGAACAGGATCGCAGTGGATTTCACACCAATTTTCAGGTCGTCATCGCGGTCGACCATGGCGTAATAGGTGTCATAACCCACCGTCCACAGCAGGTTGGCGATATACAGCAGCCAGGCGCCGGCCGGCAATTCACCGCCAGCGGCTGTGAAAGCCATGGGAATGCCCCACGAATACGCCGCCCCCAGCACCACCTGCGGGTAGTAGGTGTAGCGCTTCATGAACGGGTAGCAGAACGCCAAGGCCACCGCCCCGAACGACAGCCAGACGGTGCGGCTGTTGGTGCACAGCACCAGCAGGAAACTCACCCCGACCAGAATCGCGAACAGTGTCAGCGCCTCGCGTGGCCGCACTCGGCCACTGGCCAAGGGCCGATCGGCGGTACGCTTGACGTGCCCGTCCACCTTGCGGTCGGCAAAGTCGTTGATGCAGCAGCCGGCCGCGCGCATCAGCACCACACCAAGGCCGAAAATGAGCACATTGGCCAGGGTTGGTGACCCGTTGCCGGCAATCCACACTGCCGACAGGGTCGGCCACAACAGCAGGTAGATGCCTATCGGTCGGTCCATGCGGCTGAGCTGGACGAAGTCCCAGGCCCGTGGGTGCAGGCGGTTGAGCGACTTGAGCAGTTGCAGGTACATCAGCGGTTTTCCTCCTTGGCCGCTTGCCACAATGCCGGCAGGAACACTTCTGCCACCAGTAGGTCCAGGCCGTTGCGCTCGAAGCGCGAGCGGCGGCCCCAAAGCGCCGCATGTGCTGCTTCGGACGGCAGCCAGGCCTGTGGGTAACTGCACACTTCAAGTGGATGACGGATGAACGCCTGGTCGCAGAACAGCAACTCGCCCAGCGAGCGGCTGCCCAAGCTTTCCAGGTCCAGACCACCACGTTCCAGGGCGCTGCGGCTGGCCACGCTGCGGGCGAATACCCAAGGTTGGCCATGGCCGCGCAGGTACACTTCGCGCACCCAGCCTTCGGAACCGGCAGCGATGCCCAGCGCTTGGCATTCGTCATCGCGCAGCGGCTGCCAGCCCTCGAACAGCGGGGTGACGGAAAAGTGATCAATGGACAGACGGGTCAGGCGGCGGGTCAGCGAGCCCTCGTCGAACAGCCAGTCTAGGGTGGGCTGGTCGATGTCGGTCGCCAGTTGTGAATACGGCAGCCACGCGACAGCGGCTGCTTGCGGGGATTCGTACGACACGTCGGTATGCTTTGTTACTGCCAGAGAGGCGGCGAGCTTAGCATGATTGCCCCAACTGCTTGCATACTGCCGGCAGGGCCGCTACAAAGCCCCCACGCATTGCGTGCTGGCCCCGTTCGCGGGCAAGACCGCCAGGCCCTTCGCGGTCGCTGCAGCAGCGGGCTTGCCCGCGAAGTGGCCATCAGCAGCACAAGCCCCAGCCTGAACCGAGGAAATAGACCTGATGAAAAAGTGGCAATGTATTGTCTGTGGCCTGATCTACGACGAAGCCGAGGGCTGGCCCGACGACGGCATCGCCCCCGGCACCCGTTGGGAGGATGTGCCTGAAGACTGGCTGTGCCCCGACTGTGGCGTCGGCAAAAGCGACTTTGAAATGATCTCCATCGGTTAATCGAGGAAAGCACGACATGACGTCCCCTGTGGTAATCATCGGTACCGGCCTTGCGGGCTACAACCTGGCCCGTGAATTTCGCAAGCTCGATGCGCAGACGCCGCTGTTGCTGATCACCGCCGACGATGGTCGTTCCTACTCCAAGCCGATGCTTTCCATGGGCTTTGCCAAGCAGAAGGACGCCGACGGCCTGTGCATGGCTGAGCCGGGCGCTATGGCCGAGCAACTTAATGCCGAGATCCGCACCCATACCCGCATCAGCGGCATCGACCCGGGGCACAAGCGGCTGTGGATCGGCGAAGAGGCCGTGGAGTACCGCGACCTGGTGCTGGCCTGGGGGGCGCAGACCGTGCAGGTGCCGATCGAGGGTGATGGCGGCCATCTGGTGTTCCCGATCAACGACCTGGAAGACTACGCGCGCTTCCGTGCGGCCGCCGCTGGCAAGCAGCGTGTGCTGATCCTCGGTGCCGGTCTGATCGGCTGCGAATTTGCAAACGACATGAGCCTGGGCGGCTTCGAGGTCGACGTTGTGGCTCCGTGCGAACAGGTCATGCCGACCCTGCTGCACCCGGCCGCTGCGGCGGCAGTGCAGGGTGGGCTGGAGAGCCTGGGTGTGCGCTTCCACTTGGGGCCGGTGCTGACCCGCCTGCAGCAGGTGACCCAAGGCCTGGAGGCACACCTGTCGGATGGCCGCGTGATCGTCTGCGACTTGGTGGTTTCGGCCATCGGCCTTCGCCCACGTACCGACCTGGCTGCCGCGGCCGGCCTGCAGACCAATCGTGGCGTAAGCGTAGACCGCGAGCTACGTACCTCACACGCCAACATCTTCGCCCTTGGCGACTGTGCCGAAGTCGATGGCATCAACCTGCTGTATGTGATGCCGCTGATGAGCTGTGCCCGGGCGCTGGCGCAAACCCTGGCGGGCAAGCCGACGGCCGTTTCCTACGGGCCGATGCCGATCACCGTGAAAACCCCGGCCTGTCCGCTGGTTGTCTCGCCGGCGCCACAGGGCTGCGAAGGCATCTGGCAGGTAGAGGGGCAGGGCAGTGACCTCAAGGTGCTCTGCCTAGATGCCGACGGCAAGCTGCTGGGCTACGCCCTCACCGGAGCGGCGGTGATGGAGAAGCTGGCGCTGAATCGTCAGTTGCCAGCGGTTATGGCGTAAATAGCGCGCGTTCTGTCGGATTTATCCTGTTGTTGCCTGCACAATGGCCGCCCAGATACTGGCGCGGCCCCTGAGCTCGTGCCATTCTCACTCCCGTCTGCCGCAGATTAGAGCCTGCGGTGCCTTGAGCGCTGCTCCCAGAGGCAGCACGGCATAACAACAAGAATTCCGTCAAAGAGGCTTCACTATGCGCAAACCAGAACTCGCCGCCGTCATCGCCGACAAGGCTGACCTGACCAAGGAAAAGGCCAATCAGGTTTTGAACGCGATTCTCGACAGCATCACCGGTGCCCTGGACAAGGACACCGTGACCCTGGTCGGTTTCGGCACCTTCGAAAAACGTCATCGCGGCGCGCGTACCGGCAAGAACCCGCAGACTGGGGAGCCGGTCAAGATCAAAGCCAGCAACACCGTGGCCTTCAAGCCAGGCAAGAACCTGCGCGATGAAGTTAATGAAGCCAAACCTGCCAAGAAGGGCAAGTAATCGCTCCCTGGCAACCCAGTTTCAGCCAAGCGGGCGCCCCGGGGCGCCCGTTGTGCTTTCTGCAGGCAAGATGCTTCTAACTTGCATAAATAGTTCTGGAAAAGGATAGACTGCGCGCCTTAGTCACTTTTCGTTCGAGGCGCGTTGATGAAGTTCCGCTTTCTTCTCTGGGCCATGGGGCTGTTGATGGCCAGGGCCAGCCGTAATAACCCCGCTTTCCAGCAGCAGCTCAAAGGCAAGAACCTGGTATTCCAGATGCAAACCCTGGACGGCAAGGTCGCCCGGCACTTCATCGTCGAGAACGAGCGCATCAGCAGCAAGGGCGGCGCGCACCCCCAGCCGGCGTTCGCCATTGCCTTCAAGGACGCTGCCTACGGCTTCGCCACCATGCAGGCGGGTAACAAGCAGCTGGCGTTCATGCAAGGGATTCAGGACAAGCACATCCAGATCAAGGGCAACCCGGCGTTGGTGATGTGGTTTCAGGGGTTGATGAAATACCTGAAACCGAAGAAGAAAGGTTGAAACCCGACGGGGATGCTGTGGGAGCGGGCGTGCCCGCGAAACAAGCGACGCGGTGCATGGCACCGGCTTCGCCGGTGTTCGCGGGCAAGCCCGCTCCCACAGGGATTGCGCCAGCTTTTAGAAGTTGAGCAAGACAGTTGCTCCCACAGGGTATGCGTTAATGCTTAATGCGGTGCGTGGAACTGCGAAGCCAGCTCACGCAACAGGTTCTCGGCTTCGAGCACCTTGTTCACCACATCCTCAGCCTTGTCCCGGGTAATGCTCAGGCGTTCCAGCAGCTCGTCAGGAATCTCTTCCTGCGGCCCTGAGCCTATGCCTCGCGAGCGCAGCAGACGGGTGGCCAGGCACACCAGGTTGGGGAATGCGAAATATTCGCCTTCGTAGGCCGGGTCGTGCTGAAAGCGCAAGGCAGTCGACAGCTCTTCCGGCATGTCCCACAGCTTCATCAGCCAGGTACCGATCTGTTCGCGGCTGATGCCCAGCAGGTGTTGTTCCACGTAGGTATGGTTCAGATGCGGGTTGACCTCAAGGTGGCGGCAAATCAGCGAGAAGTGAGGCGGGAACACATGCGCCAGCAGCAGATAGCCGAAGTTGTGCAGTAGCCCGGCCAGGTAGGTCAGCCCGGCCTCGGGGCGTTCTGCGCGAGGCATGGCGCGGGTCAGGCCTTCGATGATCGCGGCGGTGTAGATCGACTGTTGCCAGTAGGGCGTGGCCTGCTGTGGGTGGTCTTTTGGCAGGCTCAAGGTCTTGCCCAGCGCCAGGCCCAGGGCCAGGTTGATCACCAGGTCGAAACCCAGCACACGCACGATGGCGTCTTCCACCGAGCGAATCTTGCCCGGCGAACCATAGTAGGGCGATGCGGCCCAGCTCACCACCTGTGCCGCCAGCGCCGGGTCGGTTTCGACCACGCCGGTGATATCGTCGATGCTGGCGTTGGGATCTACCCGCAGCTTGATGATCTTCTGCGCGGTGTCGGCGAGCGGAGGAATTTCGATGGTTTCTTCCAGGCGCTTCTGAATGCGTCGGGCGGTGAAGGCCTGGACGGCATTGGTGATTTCCCGGGTGTCGTCATCGGGGCGGTCGAGGTTGGGGCTGATCGCTTCGACTTGCTGGCCGAAGCTGCTGGCGCTGGCCTTGGCCAGCATGCGCTTGAAGTGTGCGCGTTCGATTTCCAGCAACAGGCCGGCTTCGCCGGACTGGATAAAGACAGTTTCGGTGTCGAGCAGGGCCTTTTCGTACTGACATGGCGAACTGGTCAGCGCCGGGATGCCCGGCAGCGCCTTGAGGTGGTGCTTGTCGAGCATCTGCTTCAGTCGCGGTACCGACACGGCGGTCAGCTTGCGCCCGGTCAGCTCGGCCAGGCGGTTGAGGTCCAGCAGGTGGCTCTGCGGGAACAGCACCATGAGGGCGCCGACCTCGTCGTCGAGAAGGACAGCCTGCACCCGCGAAGCCGCAGGCAGGTGCGGGTGTTCGACCACCTGACGGAAGGGCACGCCAAGTTTGTCGAGCAGCAGCCTGATGACGGAGGGGGCGTGTGGGGTTGCGGTGTCCAGGGCAACTTCAGTCATGGTCCGTATCCACTGATTCTTTTAAACGCGAAGTATAACCAGCCTGCGAGCAAATCTGGATCCATTCTGGGACTGGCGTCACACTTGGCCATATTGTTGGCCATGGCGCAGCCAGCGGTCCAGCAGCGGGCTGACGTGTTCCGGCCAGCGTGATACCAGGGCCTGAGCCGCGTCGCGCACGGCCGGCAGCAGGTCCGCGTCGCGCATCAGGTCGGCGACCTTGAACTGCAGCAGACCGGTCTGGCGGGTGCCGAGCATCTCGCCCGGGCCACGCAGTTCAAGGTCTTTTTCGGCAATGATGAAGCCGTCGTTGGTCTCGCGCATGATCCCCAAGCGCTCGCGGCCTATCTGCGACAGCGGCGGGTGGTACAGCAGCACGCAATGGCTCACGGCGCTGCCCCGACCAACCCGGCCACGCAGCTGGTGCAACTGTGCAAGGCCCAGGCGCTCGGGGTTCTCGATGATCATCAGGCTGGCGTTGGGCACGTCCACACCCACCTCGATGACCGTGGTGGCGACCAGAAGCTGCAGGTTGCCAGCCTTGAACTCGGCCATGATCTCGGCTTTTTCCGCCGGCTTCATGCGCCCGTGGATCAACCCTACCCTCAGCTCGCCAAGCGCGCTGCCAAGCTCCTCGTAAGTGCTTTCGGCGGCCTGGCAGGTGAGTTCTTCGGACTCTTCGATCAGCGTGCATACCCAGTAGGCCTGGCGCCCCTCGGCGCAGGCGGCGCGTACCCGCTCGACCACTTCGAAGCGGCGGCTGTCGGCCACCAGCACGGTGTTCACCGGCGTGCGCCCTGGCGGCAATTCGTCGAGCACCGAAGTGTCCAGGTCGGCGTAGGCGCTCATGGCCAGGGTGCGCGGAATCGGGGTGGCGGTCATGATCAGCTGGTGCGGGCACAACTCGCCGGCCACGCCCTTCTTGCGCAGGGCCAGGCGTTGCTGCACGCCAAACCGGTGCTGTTCGTCGATGATCGCAAGGGCCAGGTGCTTGAACCTCACCTCCTCCTGGAACAGCGCGTGGGTGCCGACCACCATGGGTGCACCGTTGGCGATCTGCTCCAGGGAAGCGGCCCGGGCCTTGCCCTTGAGTTTGCCGGCTAGCCAGGCGACTTCGATGCCCAGCGGTTCCAGCCAGCGCCTGAAGGTAATGTAGTGCTGCTCGGCGAGGATCTCGGTGGGGGCCATCAATGCCACCTGATAGCCAGCCTCCAGCGCCTGCAACGCGGCCAGTGCAGCGACCACGGTCTTGCCGGCACCCACGTCGCCCTGCACCAGGCGCATCATCGGTTCGTGCTGGCTAAGGTCATAGGCAATTTCGTTGGCTACCCGCTGCTGCGCGCCGGTCGGCTGGAAACCCAGGTTGGCCAGGTACTGCGCCTGAAGGTGGGTGGCCTTGGGCAGTACCGGCGCACGCAGGCTGCGCAGGCTTTCGCGCAGGCGTTGCTGCGACAGCTGGTGGGTCAGCAACTCTTCGAAGGCCAGGCGGTGCTGGGCCCAGTGCTGGCCTTCGGCGAGCTCGTCGAGGTCGGCGTCGGCCGGCGGGTTGTGCAGGTAGCGTATGGCTTCGTCCAAGGGTGCCAGCTGGTAGTCCCGGGCAAGTTCGTCAGGCAGCCAGTCGGGCAGGCTGCGCGGGCCAAGCAGGGCAAGGCTCTGCTGGCACAACAGGCGCAGGCGTTGCTGGGTAAGACCTTCGGTGGACGGATAGATCGGCGTCAGTGTCTGTTCCACCGGTGGCGGCGGCTCGCTGCCGTTCAGCGCGCGGTACTCCGGGTGGTAGATTTCCAGGCCGGAAGCGCCGGGGCGGGCTTCTCCATAGCAGCGCAGGTGGGTGCCCCGCTTCAGGCCCTCCTTCTGCGCGTTGCTGAAGTGGTAGAAGCGCAATGTCAGTACACCGCTGCCGTCGCCCAGGCGCACCACCAGGCTGCGGCGCTTGCCCATGGTCACATCGGTACCACTGACCACACCCTCGATAACCGCATCCTGGCCCGGACGCAGCTGGCCGATTGGCACCACGCGCGTGCGGTCCTGGTAGCGCAGGGGCAGGTGGAACAACACGTCCTGCAGGTTTTCCAGGCCGACCTTGGCGAGTTTCTCCGCCATTGCCTCGCCCACACCTTTCAGTACTGTGACCGGGACCTTCGACAGCTCACTCATGACTCAGGCCGGTTGTTCCGCAGGGTTTTTGGCGACCGAGCACAGGCGGATCGAATCGGCGAGGATCTCGATGGCCTTTGGCCGCGGGAAACTGGCGCGCCAGGCGATGGCTACCGTGCGGAATGGTGCCGGTGCCGTCAGCGGGCGCACTTCGATGACGCCGGGGGCGTAGTGATGGCTGTGCACGGCCGACAGCGGCAGGATCGATACGCCAAGGCCCGAAGCCACCATGTGACGGATGGTTTCCAGCGAGCTGGACTCGACCGTGGTGTGCCTTGAGCCTTCACCCCCCTTGTTCAGGGTAGGGCAGGCTTCCAGTACCTGGTCGCGGAAGCAGTGGCCCTCACCGAGCAGCAACAGGCTCTTGTCGTTGAGCATGGCAGTGTCGATGGTCTTCTTCGCCGTCCATGGGTGGTCGGCAGGCATCAGGGCGCAGAACGGTTCGTCGTAGAGCGGTAGCGTCAGCACGTCGGCTTCGTTGAACGGCAGGGCGATGATCACCGCGTCCAGTTCGCCGTTGCGCAGCTTTTCGCGCAGTACGTGGGTGAAATTTTCTTCGATGTACAGCGGCATTTGCGGCGCCACGCGGTGCAGCTGCGGGATCAGGTGCGGGAACAGATAGGGGCCGACGGTGTAGATGGCGCCGACCTTGAGCGGGGCGGTCAGCTGATTCTTGCCGGCCTGGGCCAGTTCACGAATGCCTTGGGCCTGCTCCAGTACCTTCTGCGCTTGGGCGACGATGCTTTCGCCGACCGGGGTCAGACGTACTGCGCTTTTGCTGCGCTCGAAGATCAGAACGCCAAGCTCGTCCTCGAGCTTCTTCACACCGACCGACAGGGTTGGTTGGCTCACGTGACAGCGCTCGGCGGCATGGCCGAAGTGCTGTTCCTGGGCGAGTGTGACGATGTAGCGTAATTCGGTGAGGGTCATAACGTGCGTCCATGAAGTTGCGGGCCCAGCATAGCGGCTGCAATCGATAGACGCACGTTATCAGACTTGCCGAATTGTGACAGAAGCAAAAGTCTCAGCGGCGGTCCAGTGAGTAGACGAACGGTGCCACGACTTCAATCGTGCCATTGTTCAGCAACTCGGGTGGCGGCTTGGGTACCTTGCCGGCCCGACGGATCATTTCCAGGGTCGCCCGATCGAGTGAGGCACTGCCTGAACCACCGGCCATGGAGTACGACACGACCTTGCCTTCGGCGTCGACCACGAAGCGCAGGCGGTTCATGCCTTGCAGGCCGCGACGGCGCGCGTCTTCCGGGTAGCGCTTGTACTTGGCCAGGTGGCGCAGCAGATCGCTCTGCCAGGTTGGCAGGGCTTTGCTGTAGGACGCAATGCTCGGAGCCGGTGCCGCGGACTTCTGCGGTGGCGTGTTGCTGGGCGGTGCGTCCACCGTTTGCTCGGTGGGTGGCGCTTCCTTCGGCGGCTCAGGCTTTTTCTCGGGCTTGGGCGGCTGGGGCTTGGCCTTCGGCTTGGGCGGCTTGGGGATGGCGATCTTGGGCTTGGGCGCTTCTGCCAGCTTCGGCAACGGTGGTTCCTCGACCGGGGCCGGTGGCTGCGGAGCTGCCTTTGGGGGTGGTGGTGGCGCAGGCTCCGGCAACGGTGCCAGTTCGACCATCATCGCTGCCGGGGGCAGCTCGATGGCCTGGGGCACCGACCAGTTGAGCGTCAGCAGCACGGCGACCACGTGCACGCCCAGCACGATCGCCAGGCTGCCACCGTAGCGCGCCATGTTAGAGCGCGTTTTCATCATTTCTTGGCTGCCGTCTCGAGACCTACAAGACCGACTTTCAGGTAGCCGGCCGCGCGCATGTTGTTCATCACTTCCATCAGGTCGCCGTAATCCACGCCTTTGTCAGCCTGGAAGAAGATGGTGGTTTCCTTGTCACCCTTGGTCTTGGCGTCGAGCATCGGGCCAAGCTGGTCGGGTGCAGCCACCTGGTCGTCTCCGACATACAGCTTCTGGTCGGCCTTGACGCTGACGAACACCGGTTTCTCTGGCCTTGGTGCCGGTTTGGCGGTTGAGGCCGGCAGGTCGACTTTGATGTCGACCGTGGCCAAGGGAGCGGCGACCATGAAGATGATCAGCAGCACCAGCATCACGTCGATGAACGGCGTAACGTTGATTTCGTGGTTTTCGGCGAGGTCGTCGCCACCTTCGTTGAGATGCAGGCCCATGGCTTACCCCACTTTCACCATGTGCGGGGCGGCGCGCTCGCTGCCCTGGTGGTCCAGATCACGGCTGACCAGCAGCAGTACCTGGGCGGAGGCATCGGACACCTGCGCCTTGTAACCGGCAATGGAGCGGGCGAAGACGTTGTAGATGACCACGGCCGGGATTGCCGCGACCAGGCCCAGAGCAGTGGCCAGCAGCGCTTCGGCGATACCTGGGGCAACGACGGCCAGGTTGGTGGTCTGGGTCTTGGCGATGCCGATGAAGCTGTTCATGATGCCCCATACGGTACCGAACAGGCCGACGAACGGCGCGGTGGAACCGATGGTTGCGAGGACGCCGGTGCCGCTGCTCATGGTGCGGCCGCTGGCATGTACCAGGCGCTCCAGACGGAAGCTGACGCGCTCCTTGATGCCTTCTTTTTCGCGAGCGTTAGCCGAAAGGCGCATCTCTTCGAGGGCATCGTGGACCAGGGTATGGGCCAGGGTGCCTTCCTTGTTGGAGACTTCGCTGGCTTCTTTCAGTGTGGTGGACTTCTTCAGCTGGGCGATTTCACCACGCAGGCGGCGCTTGGCGCCCATCAGCTCGAAGCCTTTGGCAATCCAGATGGTCCAGGTGATGATGGAGGCGATGGCCAGGCCGATCATGACGATCTTCACCACGATGTCGGCGTTCTTGTACATGCCCCATGGGGACAGGTCATGGGCCATGCCCAGCGAGGTGTCTTCGACCAGGGCTTGAACGCTCGGGTCTGCTGCGGCCGGTGTATCTGCCGGGGTGGTGGCAGTGGCACCAGGCGCAGGCGCGTCGACCGGGGCAGCAGCGGGTGTGGCCGGGGCAGTTGCAGCAGCAGGCGTGGCGGCGTTGGTGGTTGGCTCATCGGCCATGGCCACCGGGGCCAGCACCAGGCTGAGTGTCAGCGCGGCGATGGCGCGCCAGGCGCGCGACGGGGTTGGCGAAGCGGAAGGTTGAGTACGTGTCATGCTGGCCGGACCTGATGAAGAAAAAAGTGAGCGTTCTCCAAGGCCTCGATGCAGGCCGAGAACAATTTGGCGGCCATTATTGCAAGTAATTCTTGTTAACAAAAGTAATATTGTAGCTTTTTTCGCCTATGGTCTAGCCGCCCATCGTGTAGCGTGGCCAGGCTGATCAATTGGTCTAGGGGAGTTTAGAGATGTCAGACCTTTCCGTGATGGTGGTGGGTTGTGGTGATGTGGGTGGGCGTCTGGCCAGGCAGATGTTGGCTAAAGGGTGGAAGGTGAGCGGCCTGCGCCGTTCTGTCGATCAGCTGCCCGCTGGGGTTCAGCCGGTTGCCGCAGACTTGGCCGAACCGTCGATGCCGCTGGCCTGGCCACAGGGCGCGCTGGATTACCTGGTGTACTGCGTGGCGGCCAGCCAGCACGATGAGGCGGGTTACCAAGCAGCCTATGTTGATGGCTTGCGCCATGTATTGGCCTGGTTGGCCGAGCGTGGTCAGCGCCCGCGTCGCCTGTTGTTCGTCTCCAGCAGCAGCGTGTATGCGCAGAAGGATGGCGAGTGGGTAGAGGAGGGCGCTGCCACCGAGCCTGAGGGCTATTCCGGGCGAGTGATGCTGGAGGCTGAGCGGTTGGCACTGGCCAGCGGCATCCCGGCGAGCGTGGTCCGCCTGACCGGTATCTATGGCCCAGGGCGCGAATGGTTGCTGAGCCAGGTGCGTCAGGGTTACCGCGTAGCCGAGGAGCCGCCGCTGTATGGCAACCGCATTCATGCCGAAGATGCCGCCAGCCTGCTGGCGTTTCTGCTGCAGGCCGATGCTGATGGCAAGGTGCTGGACGACTGCTACATTGGCGTTGATGACGACCCCGCGCCGCTGGCCGATGTGGTGGCCTGGCTACGGGCGTATATGGGGGTTACCGAATGGTCCGATGAGCAGCGGGTGCGGCGTACTGGCAGCAAGCGCTGTAGCAATGCCCGGGCGCGGGCGCTGGGCTGGGCGCCTGTATATCCGAGCTACAGGGAAGGCTACGCCGCGATTCTGGCAGGAAAAGCCTAGCTGGCAGGTGGCGCGTTCCCTTGTGGGAGTAACTGTCTTGCTCAATTTCTAAAAGCTGGCGCGACCCTGTGGGAGCGGGCTTGCCCGCGAACACGGGCGAAGCCCGTACCATCCACCGCGGTGTCTTCTTCGCGGGTAAACCCGCTCCTACAGGGACCGCGCATCATCTCAGCTGCGCTCCAGCGCCCACTGACGCTTGCCCGGTGCCAGTTCCGGCATTTCATCCGGCTGCGCACGGTTCACTGCCTGGAAAATCTCCAGCTTGTCGCCATCGCGCTTGATGATGAACGGTGCACCGCGCTGGTTGCGCTCCAGCCACAGGCTGTCATTGCTGCCACCCATGGTCGCACAATCACCCGCCAGGCACAGGGCGAAGCGGTCCGGCCCGGGTAGGCCGGTGACGTTGCCGGTGTCGCTGAAGCGCACGCTGGCACCTTTGCCCTGGCCTTCGACGATCTTCCAGTTACCACCCAGGTAGGCCTGGTACAGCGCCTTCTCGAAGCTGCTGCCCAGTGGTGCATTGGCTGTCGCCGGCACCTTGGCGCGCACGAAGGTTTGCTTGGCGCCACTTTGGTCGACGGCCAGCAGCTCGTCGCCATCGAGCGAAAGCTGCTCGGTCTGGCCGCCATGGAAACGGGCCTGCCATTGCTTGTCATTGGCGCTCAGCTGGCCGTCAGCGGCCTCGAAACCATTGCTATAGCTGGCTTGCTGATTGGCCACATCGAGCTTCCACTCGAACACTGGGCCATGCTCATTCAGGGCCTGGCGCAGGCTGCCGGCTTTGACCGCCGCAGTGATGGCTTCCTGGTTGATCCAGATGCCGTTGAAGTCTTCGGGTTTGTGGCTGGTGCAGCCGCCCAGTAGCAGGGCTGCCAGCGCGAAGGGCAGTGCTTGACGCATGACGGGGTAACCTTGCGGAGTAAGAAGGGTGACGGGCAGGGGCCCGTCACCAGGGCATCATTCGATGACCAGGATGGCGTCCATTTCGACCTGAGAGCCTTTTGGCAGCGCGGCAACGCCGATGGCGGCGCGGGCTGGGTAGGGCTGTTCGAAGTAGCGGCCCATCACCTCGTTGACCTTGGCGAAGTGGCTCAGGTCGGTGAGGAAGATGTTCAGTTTCACAATGTCCTTGAACGAACCGCCAGCGGCTTCAGCCACAGCCTTGAGGTTCTCGAACACCTGCACGGTCTGGGCCTCGAAGCCTTCGACCAGTTCCATGGTCTTCGGGTCCAGAGGGATCTGGCCCGACATGTACACGGTGTTGCCGGCCTTGATCGCCTGCGAGTAGGTGCCGATGGCGGCAGGGGCCTTGTCGCTGTTGATGACGGTTTTGCTCATGATGACTCCTTGCGGTTGGCGGACTACGTACGCATGCGGGTGATGCGGACCACACCGGTCAGGGTACGCAGCTTCTTGATCACACGCGCCAGGTGCACGCGGTCGTGCACGCTGACCACCAGTTGGACCACGCTGATACGGCCGTCGCGTTCGTCCATGCTGATCTTTTCGATGTTGCCGTCGGCGGCGTTGACGCTGCTGGCCAGCAGGGCGATCAGCCCGCGCTGGTGTTCCAGTTCGACACGCAGTTCGACATTGAACTCGCCAGTGATGTCCTTGGCCCAGGAGAGCTGCACACACTTTTCGGGGTTGTGGCGGATTTCACTGATGTTGCGGCAGTTCTCCAGGTGCACGACCATGCCCTTGCCGGCCGACAGGTGGCCGACAATCGGGTCACCCGGGATCGGCGTGCAGCACTTGGCGTAACTCAGCACCAGGCCTTCGGTACCGCGGATCGCCAGCGGGCCTTCTGGCGCCGGCAGCTGTTCGCCTTCGGCCGACAGCAGGCGGCGCGCGACCACGTAGGCCATGCGGTTGCCCAGGCCGATGTCTTCGAGCAGGTCTTCTATCAGCTCCAGGCGGTACTCGGCGAGAATGGACTGGATGCGTTCCTGGGGGATTTTCTCCAGGCTGCTGTCGAAGCCGGTGAGTACCTTGTTCAGCAGGCGCTCGCCCAGGCTGATGGACTCCGAGCGGCGCTGTTGCTTGAGCGCGTGGCGGATATTCGTGCGTGCCTTGCCGGAGACCACAAAGTTGAGCCAGGCCGGGTTTGGCCGAGCGCCCGGGGCGCTG
This sequence comes from Pseudomonas sp. D5(2026), assembly GCF_057766845.1. NCBI lineage: Bacteria > Pseudomonadati > Pseudomonadota > Gammaproteobacteria > Pseudomonadales > Pseudomonadaceae > Pseudomonas > Pseudomonas sp. D5(2026). Next base: position 5,528,134 of record NZ_CM173421.1, on the reverse strand, counting down.
ACGATTTCCACGGTCGAGCCGCTTTGTAGCGGTTCGGACAGCGGCGCCAGGCGGCGGTTGATGCGGCACGCGATGCAACTGTTGCCAACGTCGGTGTGCACCGCGTAGGCGAAATCGACGGCCGTGGAGCCTTTTGGCAACTCCATGATCCGGCCTTTGGGCGTGAACACGTAGACCTCGTCCGGGAACAGGTCGATCTTCACGCTCTCGATGAATTCCAGGGAGTTGCCGGCACGTTGCTGCAGTTCGAGGATACCCTTGACCCACTGGCGGGCACGTGCGTGGCTGCCCTTGGGCTGCTCGTCGTCGTTGGACTTGTACAGCCAGTGCGCGGCGATGCCGTTGTTGGCCATCTCTTCCATTTCGCGGGTGCGGATCTGGATTTCGATGGGCACGCCGTGCATGCCGAACAGGGTTGTGTGCAGCGACTGGTAGCCGTTGGCCTTGGGGATCGCGATGTAATCCTTGAAGCGCCCGGGCAGCGGCTTGTAGAGGTTGTGCACGGCGCCGAGCACGCGGTAGCAGGTGTCCACCTTGTCGACGATGATGCGGAAGGCATACACGTCCATGATCTCGTTGAAGGCACGGCGCTTGCCGCGCATCTTCTTGTATATGCCATAGAGGTGTTTCTGCCGACCGCTGACCTCGCCCTCGATGCCGTCGGCGGCCAGGCAGTTGGCCAGCGAGTGTTCGATCTTGGCGACGATTTCTTTGCGATTGCCGCGTGCGCTCTTCACTGCACGGTGAATCAGCGACGAGCGCATCGGGTGCATGGCCTTGAAACCAAGGTCTTCGAACTCCACGCGCACATTGTGCATCCCCAGGCGGTTGGCGATGGGGGCGTAGATCTCGAGGGTTTCCTTGGCGATGCGCCGGCGTTTTTCGCCAGACAGCACTTCCAGGGTGCGCATGTTGTGCAGACGGTCGGCCAGCTTGACCAGGATCACGCGAATGTCGCGGGCCATGGCCATGGCCATCTTCTGGAAGTTTTCCGCCTGCGCCTCGGCCTTGGTCTCGAAGTTCATCTGGGTCAGCTTGCTGACCCCATCGACCAGTTCGGCCACGGTCTCGCCAAACTGCTGGCTGAGGGCTTCCTTGGCGATGCCGGTGTCTTCGATCACATCGTGCAGCATGGCCGCCATCAGGCTCTGATGGTCCATGTGCATGTCGGCGAGGATGCTGGCCACGGCCAGCGGGTGGGTCACGTAGGGCTCGCCGCTGCGGCGGCGTTGCCCATCGTGGGCCTGTTCGGCGTAGAAATAGGCACGCCGGACCAGGTTGACCTGTTCGGGGCCAAGATAGGTCGAAAGCCGTTCGGCCAAGGCTTCTATACCCGGCATGGGTTCACCTCCTGCCGAGGAAGAGGGCCTTGCGCCGTACGACGTCGACCTGGCATCAATCAGACAGCCTCGTTGTTCTCGTCCTCGAACGCGGCGAACACCGGATCCTCGGTGACGATCTCTTCAGCAGCGATGAACTCGTTGGTGACGATGCCTTCAGCAATTTCACGCAGGGCAACAACGGTTGGCTTGTCGTTTTCCCACGCAACGCGTGGCTCTTTGCCGCCGGTCGCCAGCTGGCGAGCGCGCTTGGTCGAGAGCATGACCAGCTCAAAGCGGTTATCCACGTGTTCCAGGCAGTCTTCAACAGTTACGCGGGCCATGGTCTTCCTCAGTAGCAATTGCGGTGGGCGTGCAGCCCATTAGTGGGCAGGCGGACTCGATAGTATAAAAATTCACCAGCCAATAGGGAAGCGCTGTTTTGCCGGGCGGTACCTGCAAACCCTGCGATGCCTTCTTCGCGGGTGAACCCGCTCCTACAGGGACCGCGTAGCTTGTAGCGGCGGGTTTACCCGCGAAAGAGCCGGAACAGACACCCTCAGTGCATGAGCTTGACGATAACCTCAGAGCATCGCGTCACGCAACCGCGGGGTCAGCTCTTCGAACAGGGTCTGCACCGAGCGCAACGCCCGGCAATCCGGCCGGGTCAGCAGCCACAACTGGGTGTCGCAGCCGGCCAGGGGGCCGCTCAGTGCATCCACCCCGGGCAGCGCATGCACCATGTAATCCGGCAGAGCTGCCACGCCCAGGCCGGCCGTGACCAGTTGGGCGATGGTCGACATGCTGCTGCACTGGTAGCGCGGGCTCAGGCCCGGGTATTGTTGGTTGCGCCAGACCACCGTAGGGTGGTCCTGCATCGAGTCGTCAGGTGCGATCCACGGCACGCTGGCAGGCGACTCGCTCAGGCGCTCGCGCCACTGTGGGTGGCCGCAGACTACATAGGAGGTGGAGCCCAGGTTGCGGCCCACCAGGTGCTCCGGTGGCGTGTTGGTCAGGCGCAGGGCAATATCGGCGTCGCGCCGGCTAAGGTTGGCGAAGGTGTTGGAGGTGCCCATCTCCAGCGACAAGGCCGGGTAGTTGGGCATGAACTCGGCCAGCGCCGGCAGCAACAGGCTGTGCATCACCGCCTCGGTGCAGGTCAGGCGCACCGTGCCGCTGACCACTTGCTCGCCACTGGTCATGGCAATGCGCGCCGCTTCGAGCGCCTGCTCGGCACGTTCGGCCTGTTCGGCCAAGGCCTGGGCGGTGTCAGTCGGCAGATAGCCCTTTCGGCTCTTGACGAACAAGGCGGTGCCCAGCGCCGACTCCAATCGGCGGATCGAGCGGAACACGGTCGAAACGTCGACTTTGAGCAGTTCGGCGGCTTTGGCCAGCGAGCGGCCACGTTCCAGTGCCAGGACCAGAGAGAGGTCGGCGTGGGTAATCTGATATTGCATTGATGCACGCTCTGCTTGCCAAATTGCCAATGTCTGTTGCGTCTGGGCCATTTTATAGTGAAACGGCCCCCCGGAATCAATGCGCCCGGTCGGGTAACCAGTCCCCACGATGGGAAAGTGAAAACAACAACAGCTGCAACCATCGTCGCCCGTGAGGCGCCAGCCGTATCCCCACATCGCCGCAGCACATCAAAGGATGTACACCATGACGTCGGTAACCCCGTGCGCCAGTTCTTCCAGCGAGATGAATGACTTCCTCCAGGCCCATCCGGACACGCAGTACGTAGACCTGCTGATCTCCGACATGAATGGCGTGGTACGTGGCAAGCGCATCGAGCGGGCCAGCCTGCACAAGGTGTACGAGAAGGGCATCAACCTGCCCGCATCGCTGTTCGCCCTTGATATCAACGGTTCCACTGTCGAAAGCACCGGCCTTGGCCTGGACATCGGCGACGCCGACCGTATCTGTTTCCCGATCCCCGGCACCTTGTCGGACGAGCCGTGGCAGAAGCGCCCCACCGCCCAGCTGCTGATGACCATGCACGAACTGGATGGCCAGCCGTTCTTCGCCGACCCGCGTGAAGTGTTGCGCCAGGTGGTGAGCAAGTTCGACGACCTGGGCCTGGATATTTGCGCCGCGTTCGAACTGGAGTTCTACCTGATCGACCAGGACAACCTCAACGGCCGCCCGCAGCCGCCGCGCTCGCCGATCTCCGGCAAGCGCCCGCATTCAACCCAGGTGTACCTGATCGACGACCTCGACGAGTACGCCGACTGCTTGCAGGACATGCTCGAAGCGGCCAAGGAACAGGGCCTGCCCGCCGACGCCATCGTCAAGGAAAGCGCACCGGCGCAGTTCGAGGTCAACTTGCACCACGTGGCTGATCCGCTGAAGGCCTGCGACTATGCGATCCTGCTCAAGCGCCTGATCAAGAACATCGCCTACGACCATGAAATGGACACCACCTTCATGGCCAAGCCCTACCCGGGCCAGGCAGGCAACGGCCTGCATGTGCACATTTCATTGCTGGACAAGAAAACCGGCAAGAACATCTTCGCCAGTGACGATCCTCTGCAAAGCGATACGCTGCGCCACGCCATCGGTGGCGTGCTGGAAACCATGCCGGCGTCGATGGCCTTCCTTTGCCCCAACATCAACTCCTATCGCCGCTTCGGCGCGCAGTTCTACGTGCCCAATGCGCCGAGCTGGGGCCTGGACAACCGCACCGTGGCCGTACGCGTGCCCACCGACAGCAGCGACAATGTGCGCCTTGAACACCGTGTAGCAGGCGCCGATGCCAACCCGTACCTGATGCTCGCAGCGATTCTTGCCGGGGTTCACCACGGCCTGACCAACAAGGTCGAGCCTGAGGCGCCGATCGAAGGCAACTCCTACGAACAGCTGGAGCAAAGCCTGCCGAACAACCTGCGCGATGCCCTTCGCGCGCTGGATGACAGCGAAGTCCTCAACCAATACATCAGCCCGGACTACATCGATATCTTCGTGGCCTGCAAGGAAAGCGAACTGGCCGAGTTCGAAGTGTCGATTTCCGACCTCGAGTACAACTGGTACCTGCACACGGTGTAAGCCCATGAGCGCAAATGCGGTCCCCTTGATCGGTGTCAGCGCCTGCCGCCAGCAGGTAGGGAAGAACTCATCGCACACGGTCGGCGACAAATATGTCGAGGCGGCCGGCTTTGCCGGCTTGCCGCTGATCTTGCCGGCCCGTGATGGCGGCAGCGACACCCAAGCGCTGTTGGCTCGCCTGCATGGCATTGTTTTTACCGGCTCGCCTTCAAATATCGAGCCGCATCATTACAATGGCGCCCCCAGTGTGGCGGGTACCCGGCATGATCTGGCGCGTGATCGCCTGACCCTGCCGCTGTTGCAGGCAGCCATTGCCGCCGGTGTGCCCGTATTCTGCATCTGCCGTGGCTACCAGGAACTGAACGTAGCCCTTGGCGGCAGCCTGCACCAGCGTGTGCAGGAACTGCCTGGCTACCTTGACCACCGCGAACCTGAGGACGCCCCCCTGGCGGTGCAATACAGCCCTCGTCACTCGGTCAGTATCGAGCCTGGCGGGTTGTTCGAGCGCCTGGGCCTGGCGGCGCAGTTCGAGGTCAATTCGCTGCACAGTCAGGGCATCGACCGTCTGGCCCCTGGCCTGCGCGTTGAGGCGCGGGCCCCGGATGGCCTGATCGAGGCGGTGTCCATGCCGGCGGCGCCGGGCTTTGTGCTCGGCGTGCAGTGGCACCCGGAATGGCGCTTCGACGAAAACCCGGTCTCGCTGCGTCTGTTTCAGGCGTTTCGCGAGGCCTGCATTGCCTACGCAGTACGGGAGGGCTCACGGCAGGAATGATTCTGACGTCAGCCGAAGGTCTCGGATGACTCGTCCCCGATAGCAAGCTTTCAATGAGTGAAAGCGAGCCTTGTACTCAAGGCTTGTGAAAACAATTCCAAAATCTACGGCAAATACTCATGAGCAATTACACAGAAGCCGGTCGCCCACCCGATGTGGCGGCCGACGCGGGCAGCACTCAGCGCAGCAAAGGCCTGGCCAAGGGCCGCTTGGGCCTGCTGGCCAGCGTGGTGCTGGGCATTTCCACCATCGCCCCGGTCTATACCCTGACCGGCGCCCTTGGCCCTACCGTGCGAGAGGTGGGTGCCCACTTGCCTGCCGTGTTCATCGTGGGCTTCCTGCCGATGCTGCTGGTGGCGCTGGGCTATCGCGAGCTGAACTCGGCGGAGCCTGACAGCGGTACTTCGTTTACCTGGTCGGCGCGTGCATTCGGCCCCATGATCGGCTGGATCGGCGGCTGGGGACTGGTGGTTGCCACCACGATCGTGCTGTCGAACCTGGCAGGGGTGGCGGTGGACTTCTTCTACCTGTTCCTTGGGCAGATCACCGGCAAGCACGAACTGGCGGCGTTGGCCGACAACCTGTTGATCAACATCATTACCTGTTGCGTGTTCATTGGCTTGGCAGTGTGGATCTGCTGTCGGGGTATCGCCACTACAATGACTGTGCAGTACGGCTTGGTGGCCCTGCAGTTGCTGGTGTTGGTCGGCTTTGCTTTCGCCGCGTTCGGCGGCACCACCGCGCCGCCACCGCTGGCGTTCGATTTCGCCTGGTTCAACCCCTTCGGTGTCGAGTCGTTTTCGGCCTTTGCCGCTGGCCTGTCATTGTCGATCTTCATCTTCTGGGGCTGGGACACTTGCCTGACCGTCAGTGAAGAATCGGTGGGCAGCGAAGAGGTGCCGGGCAAGGCCGCTACCTGGACCGTGATGTTGATTCTCGGCCTGTACCTGTTCACCGCCATCGCGACCCTGCAGTTCGCCGGTATCAGCGAGACGGGTCTTGGCCTGAACAACCCGCGCATCCAGGAGAACGTTTTTGCTCACCTGGCCGGCCCGGTCATGGGGCCGCTGGCGATTCTGATGTCCATCGCCGTGCTGGCCAGTACGGCGGCGTCGCTGCAGTCCACCTTCGTGGCGCCGGCGCGCACCCTGTTGGCCATGGGTTATTACGGTGCGGTACCGCAGAAGTTCGCCAGCGTATGTCCACGCTCGCAAACGCCACGCTATGCCACCATCTGTGCTGGCGTGGCCGCAGGCCTGTTCTACGTGACAATGCGTACGCTGAGCGAGAACGTACTGGCAGACACCATCACTGCGCTGGGCATGATGATCTGCTTCTATTATTCGCTGACCGCGTTTGCCTGCGTCTGGTATTTCCGCGACAGCCTGTTCGACAGCCTGCGCCACTTCATCATGCGCGGCCTGTGCCCGCTGGTGGGCGGGGTGATCTTGTCGGTGATCTTCGTGCGTACCGCCATCGACAGCGCCTCGCCGGACTTCGGCAGCGGCTCGCATGTGGGTGGGGTGGGGCTGGTGTTCGTGATTGCCGCGATCATCTCGGTGCTTGGTGTCGGGCTGATGATCCTGTCGCGCATGCGTGCGCCGGCGTACTTCCTCGGGGCTACCCTGCGGCAGCAGGCTACCTTGCCTCTGCAGGAATAAATCATTGGGGCCGCTTTGCGGCCCTTCGCGGGCATGCCCGCTCCCACAGGTACGGCACAAGCCTCAAGGCAGTGATTTACCCGTGGGAGCGGGCGTGTCCGCGAAGGGCTGCAATGCAGCCCCCATCGATCTTTAGCCGATCATTTGCTTCAGCAGCGCCGCATGACGCTGCTGCTGCTTCTTCAACAGCAGCCGATTCGAGCGGAACACCGCTTTCAAGTCTGCCAGCGCCGCGTCGAAATCATCATTGATGATCACGTAGTCATACTCGTCGTAGTGCACCATCTCGCTGACCGCTTCCTTCATGCGCCCGGCGATGATCTCTTCGCTGTCCTGCCCGCGTCCGTCCAGGCGCTGGCGAAGCGCCTCCTGGCTTGGAGGCAGGATGAACACCGACAGCGCCTGCGGCATCAGCCTGCGCACTTGCTGGGCACCTTGCCAGTCGATTTCCAGGATCAGGTCGTAGCCCTGGTCCAGGGTCTGCTGCAGCGCGCTGCGCGAAGTACCGTAGAAGTTGCCGAACACTTCGGCATGCTCCAGAAAGTCACCTTGCGCGATCAGCGCCTTGAATTCCTCGTGGACGACGAAGTGATAGTTCACCCCGTGCTGCTCGCCCGGGCGCATGGCGCGGGTAGTGTGCGAGACCGAGACGCGGATCTGCTGGTCGTCCTTGGTCAGGGCGGTGACCAGGCTGGTCTTGCCGGCGCCCGAAGGGGCCGAAACGATGTAGAGGGTGCCGCTGCTGTGGTTCATGGTCGGGGTGGCCTTACTCGATGTTCTGTACTTGTTCACGCATCTGTTCGATCAATACCTTCAGGTTGACCGCCGCTTGCGTGCTGCGTGGGTCGAAGGCCTTGGAGCCGAGAGTGTTGGCCTCGCGGTTGAGTTCCTGCATCAGGAAGTCCAGGCGCCGGCCAGCGGCACCGCCACCCTTGAGCACCCGGCGTACTTCGGTGACGTGGGTGCTGAGGCGGTCGAGCTCCTCTGCCACGTCGCTTTTCTGGGCCAGCAGGACCATCTCCTGCTCCAGGCGCTGCGGGTCGAGCTCGGCTTGCATGTCGCCGAAGCGGTCGAGAATCTTCTGCCGCTGCGCCGCCAGCATCTGCGGCACCAGGGCGCGCAGGGTAGAGACTTCGCTGGCCATGTTGTCCAGGCGTTCGTTGATCAGCCGGGCCAGTTCCAGGCCTTCGCGCTGGCGCCCGGCCTTGAGTTCGGCCAGGGCTTCGTCGAACAGCGCCATGGCTTCGGCATTCAGTGCCTGTGGGTCGCTGGTGTCGGCCACCAGTACGCCTGGCCATGACAGCACTTCAAGCGGGTTCAAGGGGGCCGGCTGCTTGATCAGGCCGGCCACTTCCTCGGCGGCGGCAACCAGTTGCGCGGCGCGCTCATGGTCCACCTTCAGCGGTTTGCCGTTGCTGTCTTCGTTGAGGCGCAAGGTGCATTCCACCTTGCCGCGTGACAGGCCCTGGCGCAGGCCTTCACGTACGCCGCCTTCGAGGTCGCGCAGGGCCTCGGGCAGGCGCAGGTGCGGCTCCAGGTAACGGTGGTTGACCGAGCGCAGCTCCCATACCAGGGTGCCTTGGCTGCCGGCGCGCTCGACACGAGCAAAAGCGGTCATGCTGTGCACCATGGGGAGTACCTCGCGTAGATGAATGAACGGTGGGAGCCTCTCGGCTGCAAGGCGCAGGATTGTAGCGCAGTGTCGCCGTGGCGCCCAATCCACCTATGTTACCGACGGGTGGCTACTGGGGTAGGAAAAGGCGACGGGCTGTGCCGGGCGCGACAATAGGCATGTCTTCCCTGGGCTACGGGCTCTATAATGCTCGGCAGATTCAAAGTCCCAGTACAGGTATCCCAGATGAAACGTCCAAGTGGTCGCGTTGCCGATCAGCTCCGCTCGATCCGCATCACCCGCAACTACACCAAGCACGCCGAAGGGTCGGTACTGGTCGAGTTCGGTGACACCAAAGTCATCTGCACGGTCAGCGTTGAAAACGGTGTACCGCGCTTCCTCAAAGGCCAGGGCCAAGGCTGGCTGACCGCCGAGTACGGCATGCTGCCGCGCTCAACCGGCGAACGTAACCAGCGTGAAGCCAGCCGTGGCAAGCAGGGTGGCCGCACCCTGGAAATCCAGCGCCTGATCGGCCGTTCGCTGCGCGCCGCGCTGGACATGAGCAAGCTCGGTGATATCACCCTTTACGTCGATTGCGACGTGATCCAGGCCGATGGCGGTACCCGCACCGCGTCCATTACCGGCGCCATGGTCGCCTTGTGCGACGCTTTGGCAGTGATCAAGAAGCGCGGCGGCCTCAAGGGCGGCAACCCGCTCAAGCACATGATCGCAGCCGTATCTGTCGGCATGTACCAGGGCGAAGCGGTGCTGGACCTCGACTACCTGGAAGACTCCGCAGCCGAAACCGACCTGAATGTGGTCATGACCAGCGCCGGTGGCTTCATCGAAGTGCAGGGTACTGCCGAAGGCGCACCGTTCCAGCCGGAAGATTTCAACGCCATGCTCGCTCTGGCGCAGAAGGGCATGGACGAGATCTTCGAGCTGCAGCAGGCGGCACTGGCTGACTGAAGCCAGCCCAGGAGGTGCGGGGCATGAGCGATTCGAACCTGTCGGTCCCCCCGCCCAATGCCGAAGTGCGGCAATGGGCGATGCTCTGCCACCTCTCCGCGCTTCTGGGCCTGGTAGTGCCGCTTGGCCACCTGCTGGGCCCGCTGGTGCTATGGCACCTCAAGCGCGAGCAAGACCCTTTTATCGACGCCCAGGGCAAAGAGGCGCTGAACTTTCAGATCAGCGTGACCATTGCAGGGCTCATCTGCTTCCTGCTGATGTTCGTGGTCATCGGGCTGGTGCTGTTTGCCATGCTCGCAGTGGCCGTGATGATCCTGATCATCATCGCGGCGGTGCGGGCGAATGAGGGCAAGCCTTATCGCTACCCGATGATCTGGCGGCCGATCAAATAACCATTGGGGCCGCAATGCAGCCCCAATGGTCTTTTAGATGGTCAGCGTCCAGTCATAGTCGACGATCAGCGGCGCATGCTGGGAGAAGCGTGGCTGACGCGGCAGGCGGGCGTTGCGCACGAAGCGGCGCAGGCCTGGAGTGAGGATCTGGTAGTCGAACCGATACCCCAGGTTGAGCATCTCGGCCTGCTCGTTGTCCGGCCACCAGCTGTACTGGTCACCTTCACGGCTGACTTCGCGCAAGGCATCGACATACCCCATCTCGCCAGTGATTGCATCCATCCAGGCGCGTTCTGGCGCCAGGAAGCCCGGCGACTGCTGGCTGTCACGCCAGTTCTTGATGTCGAGCTTCTGCTGCGCCACGTAGAACGAGCCGCAATAGATGTATTCGCGACGCTTGCGACGCTGCTTGTCCAGGTACTTGGCGAAGTCGTCCATCAACTTGAACTTCTGGTTCAAGTCTTCGTCGCCGTTCATGCCCGAAGGCAGCAGCAGGCTGGCAATACTGACTTTGTCGAAATCTGCTTGCAGGTAACGCCCGTAGCGGTCGGCTGTCTCGAAGCCCAGGCCGGTGATGACTGCCTTGGGCTGCATGCGCGAGTAAAGGGCCACACCACCTTGGGCAGGCACCTCCGCGTCGCAGGCATAAAGGAAATAGCCATCGAGCTGGAAAGCTGGGTCGTCGAGTTCAAAGGCCGAGGCGCGGGTATCCTGAAGGCAGATGACGTCGGCATTCTGGGCTTGCAGCCAGCTGAGCAAACCACGCTCGGCCGCAGCCTGAATGCCATTTACGTTCACACTGATGATCCGCATAAATGGCCCCATAAATCTCGTGCGTGTATGATACCCGAGCTCAACCCATTTAGCTAAATCCGTGGTGTCCGGGACTATTCATGCAGCCGTATCAGCGCGACTTTATCCGTTTTGCCATCGATCGCGGGGTACTGCGTTTCGGTGAATTCACCCTGAAATCGGGGCGTACCAGCCCGTATTTCTTCAATGCCGGCTTGTTCAACACCGGCTCCGCACTGGCTGAGCTGGGGCGTTGCTACGCCGCCGCCATCGTCGACAGCAAGATCCCGTTCGATGTGCTGTTCGGCCCGGCCTACAAGGGTATCCCTTTGGCGGCGACTACCGCCGTAGCCCTTGCCGATCAGCATCAGCTCGACGTGCCATGGTGCTTCAACCGCAAGGAAGCCAAGGACCATGGCGAAGGTGGCAGCCTGGTCGGCGCGCCGCTGGCCGGTGACGTGCTGATCATCGACGACGTGATTACTGCCGGTACCGCCATTCGCGAGGTCATGCAGATCATTAACGCCCAGCAGGCCAAGGCCGCCGGTGTACTGATCGCGCTGAACCGTGAAGAGCGTGGCAATGGCGAACTGTCGGCGATCCAGGAAGTGGAACGCGACTTCGGTATCCCGGTGGTCAGCATCGTTTCGCTGACCCAGGTGCTGGAGTTCCTGGCTGATGACCCAGAGCTGAAACAGCATCTGCCGGCTGTAGAGGCCTATCGGGCGCAGTACGGGATTTGATCCTGGCCTGGAAATGAAAAAGGCGACCTTCACATGAAGGTCGCCTTTTTTGTGTCACCTGTTCCGGCCCTTTCGCGGGTGAACCCGCGAAGAGGCCGGTGCAGGCTAGCCAATCACTCAGCGTGGCTTGCGGTTGGTAATCAGGGTGCCCACGCCGCTGTCGGTGAAAATCTCCAGCAGCACCGCATTCGGCACGCGGCCATCGATGATGTGCGAGCTGTTCACGCCGCCCTGCACCGCATCCAGCGCGCACTTGATCTTCGGCAGCATGCCGCCATAGATGGTGCCGTCAGCGATCAGTTCGTTGACCTGCTCGGTGGTCAGGCCAGTCAGCACCTGGCCCTGCTTGTCCATCAGGCCGGCGATGTTGGTCAGCAGCATCAGCTTCTCGGCTTTCAACGCCTCGGCCACCTTGCCTGCCACCAGGTCGGCGTTGATGTTGTACGACTCACCATTGGCGCCCACGCCGATCGGCGCGATCACTGGAATGAAATCGCCCTTCACCAGCATGTTCAGCAGGTCGGTGTTCACGCTCACCACTTCGCCCACGTGGCCGATGTCGATAATTTCCGGAGTGGTCATCTCGGGCGTCTGGCGGCTGACAGTCAGCTTGCGGGCGCGAATCAGCTCCGCGTCCTTGCCGGTCAGGCCGATGGCGCTGCCGCCGTGGCGGTTGATCAGGTTGACGATGTCTTTGTTGACCTGGCCGCCCAGCACCATCTCGACAACGTCCATTGTCGCCGAATCGGTGACGCGCATGCCGTCGATGAAGTGGCTTTCGATCGACAGGCGCTTGAGCAGGTCACCGATCTGCGGGCCACCGCCGTGGACCACCACCGGGTTGATGCCCACAGCCTTCATCAGCACGATGTCACGGGCGAAGCCCGTCTTGAGCTCCTCGCTCTCCATCGCGTTGCCGCCGTACTTGATCACCAGGGTCTTGCCGACAAAGCGGCGAATGTAAGGCAGTGCTTCGGACAAAACCTCGGCTACATGGGAAGCGGCATCGCGATCGAGGGTCATGCAGGGCTCCTGTAAGGAACAGATAGTCGGTCAGAACGGCAGTTGCAGCTCAGGCTCTACCCGCAGCAACTGGGTGCGGAAAACATCCTTGATACGTTGTAACTCGGCGTCGCTGTCGGCCTCGAAACGCAGCACCAGCACCGGCGTGGTGTTGGATGCACGAACCAGGCCCCAGCCGTGGGCGTAGTCGACCCGCACACCGTCGATGGTGGTCAGGTTGGCTTCGCCCCAGTCGGCATCGCGTTGCAGTGCATCAATGATGCTGAATTTACCCTCGTCGGTCACATCAATATTGATTTCCGGCGTGGAAATATCGTTCGGGAAGGCGGCAAACAGGTTTTCGGCGCTCTGCTCGGTCTTGCTGAGGATCTCCAGCAGGCGCGCTGCGCTGTAGATGCCGTCGTCAAAACCGTACCAGCGTTCCTTGATGAAGATGTGACCGCTCATCTCGCCTGCCAGCAGCGAACCGGTCTGCTTCATCTTTTTCTTGATCAGCGAATGGCCGGTTTTCCACATCAAGGCGCGGCCACCGTGCTGTTCGATCAGCGGAGTCAGACGGCGGGTGCATTTGACGTCGAAGATGATCTCGGCGCCCGGGTTGCGCGACAGCACATCCTGGGCAAACAGCATCAGCAGGCGGTCGGGGTAGACGATGCTGCCGGTGTTGGTTACCACGCCGACGCGGTCGCCGTCACCGTCGAAGGCCAGGCCGATATCGGCACCGGTTTTCTTGACCTTGGCGATCAGGTCTTCGAGGTTCTCTGGCTTGCCCGGGTCCGGGTGGTGGTTGGGGAAGTTGCCGTCGACCTCGCAGAACAGCGGGATCACCTCGCAGCCCAGGGCTTCGATCAATTGCGGTGCAATCACACCGGCGGCGCCGTTGCCGCAGTCCACCACCACCTTGAGCTTTTTCGCCAGCTTCACGTCGCCGACGATCTGCTGGAAGTAGCGGTCGAGGATCTCGACCTTTTCCACGCGGCCCTGGGCCAGCGTCAGGTCGTTGGTTTTCAGGCGGGTCAGCAGGGCCTGGATCTGTTCGTTGGCCAGGGTGTCACCGGCGATGACGATCTTGAAGCCGTTGTAGTCCGACGGGTTATGGCTGCCGGTCAGCATCACACCAGACTTGCCGGCCAGCACGTTGGCGGCGTAGTACAGCGCCGGGGTGGGCACCAGGCCGACGTCGCTGACATGGCAGCCCGCATCGACCAGGCCTTTGATCAGCTGTTCCACCAGCATCGGGCCTGACAGGCGGCCATCGCGCCCTACCGAAACCTGCGGTTCGCCCTGGGCCAGGCTTTGCGCGCCGATGGCGCGGCCGATCCAGTAGGCGGTTTCGGCGTGAAGGGTCTTGCCGACCACGCCGCGTATGTCATAAGCGCGGAAAATGCTGTCGGGCAATGCGGCGGGGACCAGGTGGGCCATGTCGTTCATCTCTGGAAACTCCATTAGTCAAAGGCTTTCTGGGCAGGCGCAAACTGAACGCTTGGACGGTGGTTTCGCCAGAGAGTTCGCCATCCTTGGCCCGAACGGTCATTTGCCGGCTCAGTGGCTGCCGGAGTGACCGAAGCCGCCAGCGCCACGCTGGCTTTCGTCGAACGCTTCGACGATGTCGAAGTGAGCCTGTACCACCGGTACCAGCACCAGCTGGGCGATGCGCTCGCCAACCGCGATGGTGAACGGCGTGTTGCCGCGGTTCCAGCACGACACCATCAGCTCGCCCTGGTAGTCCGAATCGATCAGGCCGACCAGGTTGCCCAGCACGATGCCGTGCTTATGGCCCAGGCCCGAGCGCGGCAGGATGACTGCCGCCAGGCCCGGGTCGCCGATGTAAATCGACAGGCCGGTAGGAATCAGAATGGTCTGGCCCGGTTCGAGGATGGTGTCTTCCTTGAGCAGGGCGCGCAGGTCGAGGCCGGCGGAGCCGGGGGTGGCGTACGCGGGTAGCGGGAATTCGCTGCCCAGGCGTGGGTCGAGGATCTTGGCTTGAAGAGCGTGCATGTAACTTATTGAACCTGGTTGAGCCGTTCGGCGATGAAGGCGACCAGTTGCCGGGCGATCTTGCCCTTGCTGGTCTGCGCGAAGAGAGTCTGGTGCTGCTGGCGGTCGATCACGGTCAAGGCGTTTTCTTCGCTGTTGAAGCCGATGCTGGGGTTGGCCACATCATTGGCGACGATCAGGTCGAGGTTCTTGTCCTTGAGCTTGCGCGTGGCGTAATCGAGCAGGTGCTCGGTTTCGGCGGCAAAGCCGACGCTGAACGGGCGGTCGGCGCGGCCAGCAATGGTGGCAAGGATATCGGGATTACGCACCATCTGCAGCAGCATGCCGTCGCCGGTCGTAGGATCTTTCTTCAGTTTTTGTGTGGCAACCACTTCGGGGCGGTAGTCCGCAACTGCTGCCGAGGCAATGAACAGGTCGCACGGCATGGCCGCTTCACAGGCCGCGAGCATGTCCCGCGCGCTGACGACGTCGATACGGCTGACCCGGTCAGGGGTTGGCAAGTGCACGGGGCCCGTGACGAGGGTCACCCGAGCCCCTGCTTCGGCGGCCGCTTCGGCCAGGGCGAAGCCCATCTTGCCGGAGCTATGATTGGTGATGTAGCGCACCGGGTCGATGTTTTCCTGGGTCGGCCCGGCGGTGATCAGCACGTGCTTGCCGGTCAGTGCCTGGCGCTTGAAGCTTTCCGCTGCGCACCAGGCCAGGTCGGTGGCTTCGAGCATGCGCCCCAGGCCGACGTCGCCACAGGCCTGGCTGCCGGATGCCGGGCCGAACACCTGAATGCCACGGCTTTTAAGCAGCTCGAGGTTGGCCTGGGTGGCCGGGTCACGCCACATGGCCTGGTTCATCGCCGGTGCCACCGCGACGGTGGCGTCAGTGGCCAGCACCAGCGTGGTCAGCAGGTCGTCTGCCATGCCCTGGGCCATGCGTGCCATGAGGTCGGCGGTGGCTGGCGCGATCAGCACCAGGTCCGCCCACTTGGCCAGTTCGATATGGCCCATGGCTGCTTCGGCGGCCGGGTCGAGCAGGTCCATGTGAACCGGGTGGCCCGACAGCGCCTGCAGGGTCAGCGGGGTGATGAATTCGGCACCACCGCGGGTCATGACGACGCGCACCTGCGCGCCGTGCTCCAGGAGACGGCGAATCAGCTCGGCGCTTTTGTAGGCGGCAATGCCGCCACCCACGCCGAGAACGATGCGCTTGCGATACAGCCGCTGCATAGGCTTGCCTTTTTCCAGTGAGAGCGGGCGACGACGTTTGAAATGCCTGCGGCGGAACGTCGCATGTACGAGGCGAAATAGATTAACACACGGCCGAAAAGGGCCGCAGCAAAGGCAGAGGGGCGGGATGAATATCAGGGAGTGGCCGGCGGAAGAACGGCCGAGGGAGAAGTTGTTGCAGCGTGGGGCAGGGAGCCTGACAGATGCGGAGCTGCTGGCCGTTTTTCTCGGCTCAGGCGTACGTGGGCGTAATGTCGTGGAGCTTTCGCGAGGCTTGTTGGTGAAGTTCGGAAGCTTGCGCCGGTTGCTGGAGGCCGACCGCGAGGCCTTCGTCGGCGAGCTTGGGTTGGGCCCGGTGAGGTACAGCCAACTGCAGGCACTGCTTGAGATTGGCCGCAGGCACCTTGCAACGTCGATTGAGCGGGAGTCTGCCATGGACAGCCCGGCAGCGGTGCGACGCTACTTGAAAGCCATGCTCAGGCATGAGGCCAGCGAGGTGTTCGGGTGTCTGTTTCTCGATACCAAGCACCGGCCACTGGCATTTGAGATCCTGTTCAGGGGCACGATAGATCGGGCGAGTGTCTATCCGAGAGAGGTGGTGCGGCGGGCGTTGGTGCACAACGCTGCGGCATTGATCCTGTGCCACAACCACCCTTCAGGGATCAGTGAACCGAGTCAGGACGATGTGCATTTGACCCTGTCGTTGAAGCGGGGGCTGGCGTTGATCGATGTGCGGGTGCTGGATCACATCATCATTGGTGATGGGGAGCCGTTGTCGATGGTCGAGCATGGGTGGATTGTGGCGTAGGTAGGTCAATGGGGTCAGGGGTAGCAGGCGCCTGTCTTGAGGTTTGTGGTGCCTGGGAGATCGAGCGCCGCCCGCGCGGCGCATCGCGAGCGAAGCTCGCTCCTACATCTGTTTCGGGCCAGTTATTCCTGGTAGAGAGGCGCGCGGCGCCTTGGTGTCCACCTCGATATCGTGCCGGACAAACAAGGCGGTCGCGCACGCTGGCGCAGGCGTTACTGGCCCGAAACAGATGTAGGAGCGAGCTTCGCTCGCGATGCGCCGCGCGGGCGGCGCTCGATCTCCCAGGCGCCACAAACCTCAAGGCGGGCACCCCAGAACTTACTTGCTCACTGTCACCTTGCTGAAATCCAGCCGCCCGAACGGGCTCACCTGGTACCCCTCGACGCCTTGGCGCAGCAAGGTCGCCGCCGTCGGGTGCGCCAGTGGCACCCACAGCGCCTGCTGCTGGATCAGTGTCTGCGCCTGCTGGTACAGCCGGCTGCGCACGCTCTGGTCGTTGGTGGTGCGCCCGGCGCTGATCAGCTGGTCGAGGCGGCTGTCGCAGAAGCGTGCGAAGTTGGTCCCTGACTCGACCGCCGCACAGGAAAACTGCGGGCTGAGGAAGTTGTCCGGATCGCCGTTGTCACCTGCCCAGCCCATGAACAGCAAGTCATGCTCGCCGGCCTTGGCGCGGCGGATAAGCTCGCCCCATTCGATCACGCGGATTTCAGCCTTGATACCAATCTTCGCCAGGTCGGCTTGCAGCATCTGCGCGCCAAGGCTGGGGTTGGGGTTGAGCAGGCTGCCCGATGGGCGAGTCCAGATGGTGGTGCTGAAGCCTTCTGCCAGGCCGGCCTTGGCCAGCAGGGCTTTGGCTTTCTTCAGGTCCAGCGGGTAGCCGGGCAGGTCCTTGGCGTAGCTCCAGGTGTTGGGCGGGTAGGGGCCGTTGGCCGCCACTGCAGAGTCTTCGAACACGGCCTTGAGGTAGGCCTGCTTGTCGAAGGCCAGGTTGATGGCCTGGCGCACTTCCGGCTTGTTCAGGGGTGGGTGCTGGCTGTTGATGGCGACGAAGGCAGTCATGAATGCCGGTGTAGCGGCCACCTTGAGATTGCCGTCCTTGCCCGCTTCGGCAATGTCCAGCGGCTTGGGCGACAAGGCAACCTGGCACTCGCCACGCTTGAGCTTCTGCAGGCGAACGTTGGCATCGGTGGTGATGGCGAAGATCAGCGGGTCGACCGCCGGCTTGCCGGCGAAGTAGTCCGGGTTGGCGCGGTAGCGCACCACGGCGTCTTTCTGGAAACGCTGGAACACGAACGGCCCGGTACCGATCGGTTGGCTGTTCAGCTTCTCCGGCGTGCCGGCCTTCAGCAGTTTGTCGGCGTATTCGGCGGAGTAGATCGAGGCGAAGCCCATGCTCAGGGTGGCCAGGAAGGTGGCGTCCGGGTGGCTGAGGGTGAAGCGCACGGTGTTCGGCGCCGGTGCATCGATCGCCTTGATCAGGCTGCCCAGCTGCAGCGACTGGGCGTGCGGGTAGCCGCCCGGCGCAGTCTTGTGCCAGGCATGGGCCGGGTAGAGCATGCGCTGGAAGCTGAACAGCACATCGTCGGCATTCAGCTTGCGGCTTGGCTTGAAATAGGCGGTGCTGTGAAACTTCACGTCATCGCGCAGGGTGAAGTCATACACCAGGCCGTCGTCCGACACCGTCCAGCTGGTCGCCAGGCTGGGCACCACCTTGCCTTGCGCCGCGTCGAACTCCACCAGGCGGTTCATCAGCACGTCGGCGGTGGCGTTGGTGGTGGTGAGCGAATTGTACTGCACCACGTCGAAGCCTTCGGGGCTGGCCTCGCTGCAAACACTCAGCGGAGCGGCCTGGGCAACGCCGGCGGCGAACAGGGAGGTGAACAATAAGGAAAGTGCGGCGGCACGCATGGTGGCTCCTTGGCTGTCAGTGGCCCATCTGCCAGTGCAGTCTGGAAAAAGCCTACCCTAGTGCGCCCGCCGGCAAATGACCACACCCTTTTTTGCAAATCTTGCGACGAGCGGTCGACGACTGGCGGGGCCTGCCGCTATGCTGGCCCGGCGCGTTCTGGAGTGCGGCAATGTGCATCTACTGTTGTTGCAGCCAAGTCTTTCTGGTATAAAGCAGCGCTCTTTTCTAGGGGCTCGGCCTGTCGCATAAGCGGATCCGGTCGATAAGACCTCCAGAATCACGGCGCCCAGGCGCCAAAGACTGAGAGATTAAGCGGCCAACCCATGCCGGGTTGGGCATGTGGTTTTAGAGGGCTGAGTCATGTCGAGAGTCTGTCAAGTTACTGGTAAGGGTCCAGTAACCGGGAACAACATTTCCCACGCAAACAACAAAACCCGTCGTCGTTTCCTGCCGAACCTGCAGCACCACCGTTTCTGGGTTGAATCCGAGAAGCGTTTCGTGCGTCTGCGCGTTTCCGCCAAAGGCATGCGTATCATCGACAAGCGCGGCATCGACGCCGTTCTGGTTGACATCCGTAAAGCTGGCGCCAAGGTTTAAGGGAGAGCATCATGCGTGAATTGATCCGTCTGGTTTCGAGTGCCGGTACCGGCCACTTCTACACCACCGACAAGAACAAGCGCACCACCCCGGACAAAATCGAGATCAAGAAATATGATCCGGTTGTTCGCAAGCACGTGGTGTACAAGGAAGCCAAGATCAAGTAATTGATCGGCAACCTGAAAAAACCCGCATCCGAAAGGAGGCGGGTTTTTTTATGTCTGCTGCGGGGTCAGTTGAAGTCGAAGCCCTGGATCAGTAGGTCGGCGCCGGCCCTGATCTGGATGCGCTCGACGTCGTACTCGCGGGTGGACATCTCGTTGGGGCCAACTACCCGGGGGCGGCCGGTGAGGGTGCGGATGGTGTCTTTGAGCGCTGGCGCGTAAGGGGTGCCGACCAGGTGGGCAAGGGTTCGAAGCACTTCTTCGTTGGTCATGGTGTTCTTCCTGATGAAGTTGGATGGCCCGACATGGGCAGGGCCATCCTCACGCATGCCTGCGGACTGCCTGCGCTACATAGATACTTCTGCGGTTACTTCTGCTCGAACATCACATAGATCTTGCGGCACGGCTCCAGCACTTCCCAGGTGCCCTTGAAGCCGGCGGGGATGACAAACCGATCGCCGGCACGCAAGGTCTTCGACCCGCCGTCCTGGTCGCGTAGCACCGAAACTCCATGGATGATCTCGCAGTATTCGTGCTCGGTGTAATTCACCACCCATTGGCCCACCTCACCTTCCCATACGCCGGCGGCAAACTGCCCGCACGGGCTGGAATAATGGTTGTAGACCGCCTGGTCCGGCTCGCCCTTGAGAATTTTCTCTGCTGCCGGGCGGTAGCGTTCGGCTTCGGTGATGACCTGCGCGAAGTCGATGATGCTGTCAATACTCATGGTTCGGCTCCTGTTGTTGTTTAATAAAATGAACATCAGTAGGCTTTTGAGCCTCCCGTGTCAAATATATTGATAGTTTACACCGGCTGGTTTAGGGTATCGCTTGCCAGTGTGCGCTCGGCGCACGGCCAGAATTCTGACAACGCCTGTGAGTCCTCAGTGCGGCGTTGCACCTAAACAAGAGGAGGAGTTTCGTATGACCACCCTGACCCGTGCGGACTGGGAACAACGTGCCCAGCAACTGAAGATCGAAGGCCGTGCCTTCATCAACGGCGAATACACCGATGCCGCATCCGGTGAAACCTTCGAGTGCCTGAGCCCGGTCGACGGACGCTTCCTGGCCAAGGTTGCCAGCTGCGACCTGGCCGATGCCAACCGCGCTGTGGAAAATGCCCGTGCCACCTTCAACTCCGGTGTGTGGTCGCAGCTGGCCCCCGCCAAGCGCAAGGCCAAGCTGATCCGCTTTGCCGACCTGCTGCGCAAGAACGTCGAAGAGCTGGCACTGCTGGAAACGCTGGATATGGGCAAGCCGATCGGTGACTCCTCCAGTATCGATATCCCGGGCGCGGCCAATGCCATCCACTGGACAGCCGAAGCCATCGACAAGGTCTACGACGAAGTCGCCCCGACCCCGCACGACCAGCTTGGCCTGGTTACCCGCGAAGCAGTGGGTGTGGTCGGTGCCATCGTACCGTGGAACTTCCCGCTGCTGATGGCCTGCTGGAAGCTCGGCCCGGCGCTGGCCACCGGTAACTCGGTCGTGCTCAAGCCGTCCGAAAAATCGCCGCTGACCGCCATCCGCATCGCCCAGCTGGCGATCGAAGCTGGCATCCCGGCTGGCGTGCTGAACGTGCTGCCAGGCTACGGCCACACCGTGGGCAAGGCGCTGGCCCTGCACATGGACGTCGATACCCTGGTGTTCACCGGTTCGACCAAGATCGCCAAGCAGCTGATGGTTTATGCGGGCGAGTCGAACATGAAGCGCATCTGGCTGGAAGCCGGCGGCAAGAGCCCGAACATCGTCTTTGCCGACGCCCCGGACCTGCAGGCTGCCGCCGAGGCTGCTGCCAGCGCCATCGCCTTCAACCAGGGCGAAGTGTGCACCGCAGGCTCCCGCCTGCTGGTCGAGCGTTCGATCAAGGACAAGTTCCTGCCGATGGTGGTAGAAGCCCTGAAAGGCTGGAAACCAGGCAACCCGCTGGATCCACAGACCACTGTCGGGGCTCTGGTCGATACTCAGCAGATGAACACCGTGCTGTCTTACATCGAGGCTGGCCACAAGGATGGTGCCAAGCTGCTGGCCGGCGGCAAGCGCACCCTGGAAGAGACCGGCGGCACCTACGTTGAGCCGACCATCTTCGACGGCGTGACCAACGCCATGCGCATTGCTCAGGAAGAAATCTTCGGCCCGGTGCTGTCGGTGATTGCCTTCGACACCGCCGAAGAGGCCGTCGCCATTGCCAACGACACGCCGTATGGCCTGGCGGCGGGTATCTGGACTTCGGATATTTCCAAAGCCCACAAGACCGCCCGTGCCGTGCGTGCTGGCAGCGTCTGGGTCAACCAGTACGATGGTGGCGACATGACCGCGCCGTTCGGTGGTTTCAAACAGTCGGGTAACGGCCGTGACAAGTCGCTGCACGCGCTGGAGAAATACACTGAGCTGAAGGCGACCTGGATCAAGCTGTAATCCAGTAGGTCCTTTTCGCGGGCAAGCCCGCTCCGGCAGGTCTTCGCGACCGTTGCGGGAGCGGGCTTGCCCGCGAATGGGCCTCTAGAAACATTGGCTGGGAGGCTGCAATGCGTTGGGGTACCTACTTCGCCGTACTGGCATCGGTGCTCAGTGTCGGGCTGGCGCTCGGCGTGAGCATGCCGCTGGTGTCCCTGCGCCTGGAGGCCTGGGGCTACGGCAGCTTCGCTATCGGCGTGATGGCGGCAATGCCGGCGTTGGGTGTGCTGGCAGGGGCCAGCCTGGCCAGCCGCCTGGCAGGCTGGGTTGGCGTGCCTTCGGCGATGCGCCTGTGCCTGTGGGGTGGGGCACTGTCGATTGGCCTGCTCGCGCTGCTGCCGAGTTACCCGTTGTGGCTGCTGCTGCGGCTGATGATTGGCATGTCCCTGACCGTGGTGTTCATCCTCGGCGAAAGCTGGATCAACCAACTGGTGGTCGAACAGTGGCGTGGCCGGTTGGTGGCGCTGTATGGCAGCAGCTACGCCCTGAGCCAACTGGCCGGGCCGTTGGTGCTGGGCTTCCTCGGCTCTGATGACGACTTCGGCTTCTGGGCAGCGACCGGCCTGCTGCTGGCCGCGCCGCTGGTTCTGCTGGGGCGTGGTGGAGCACCGAGCACAGAGGCCTGCAGTGTCACCTTTGGCGACCTGTTCGGCTTCTGCCGACGCTTGCCGGTAATTGCCTGGGCCATTGCCCTGTTCGCCTCGTTCGAGGCGATGATCCTCACTTTGCTGCCGGTGTACTGCCTGCAGCAGGGCTTCACCACCGAAATCGCCTTGTTCATGGTAAGTACCGTGGTGGTGGGTGATGCGGTGCTGCAGTTGCCCATCGGCGCGCTGGCCGACCATATGTCGCGACGCACCCTGTTCACTGGCTGTGCGGTGACGCTGCTGGTGTCCAGCCTGGCGATCCCGCTGCTGTTGCACACACCGGTTATCTGGCCACTGTGGGTGTTGTTCGGCGCCAGTGCCGGCGGCTTGTTCACCTTGTCGCTGGTGCTGATCGGTGAGCGCTACCGCGATGATGAGCTGGTGCGGGCCAATGCCCACGTAGCACAGCTGTGGGGTATTGGCTGTTTGCTCGGGCCGTTGTTGGCGGGTGCGGGGAGCCAGTGGATCAGCGGGCATGCGTTGCTGTTCCTGATGGCGGCCGGGGCTGCGGGGTTGGTGGTATTGACCCGACGGCGCGGAGCCTTTGAGCCGGTTTCTGCCTGATGGTTTTTGGGGCTCCAAGGCCCCTCGGCAATCTCAGCTACAGCATCTTCTCCAAGCCAACCGCCTTGCTGATCCAGGCATTGAGCCGCCGCCAGATCCCACCCGGCTCAGACGTCAGCATGTGCCGTTGGCCATTGTCCTCGGTCGCCCACACCAGTTTGTTACCTATCAGTTTCACCTGATAGCTCAGCGCGGGCGCCATACCCTGCTGGGCCAGCTCGCGGGTGTATTCGGCCAGCTCCGGGCTGTCCACCAGTACCCCAACCTCGGTGTTCCACAACACTGAGCGCGGGTCGAAGTTGAATGAGCCGATGAAGGTCTTGCGCCGATCGAGCACGATCGCCTTGGTGTGCAGGCTCGAATCCGAGCTGCCACGGAAACTCAATCGCCCTGCGCTGGGGTCGCCTGGCTGGCGGCGAAGCTCGTAAAGTTGCACCCCGTGCTCAAGCAAGGCACGACGATAGGGTGCATAGCCGCCATGCACCGCCGGCACGTCGGTGGCTTCCAGCGAGTTGGTCAGCAGCTTCACCGAAACGCCAGCGTCGGCGCGGCCGGTCAGGTAAAGCAGCCCCGGTTCGCGCGGCACAAAGTAGGCCGATGCCAGGACCAACTCATGGTGCACGTTAGCCAGGTCCGGTGCCAGTTGCTGGCTCAGCAGTAATTGCGGGTCCGGTTCGTCTTCGGCCAACACCTTGCTGGGTGCATCCCATAGCGCCTGGGCGTGAGCCCAGATCAGCTCGTTGCGCCACACGGCCAGGCGCGGCTGCGACTGGTAGGCCATCAAGCGGTCGTACAGGGCCTTGCGCTGGGTTCTGGCTTCGGCCAACGACACTTCCAGGCGATGGCGGCTGGCACGCAGGTCGTTGGCATCCGGGGCCTGCCAGAGGAAGTCGGTGATCGGCCGGCTGAGGGCACTGTTCCAGTACTGGTCGAAGCTGTGCCCCAGCTGCTCGGCCACCGGGCCCACGCCCAGCAGGTCGATGTCGGTGAAGTTGAGGTTGGGCTCGGCATCGAAATACTCGTCGCCGAGGTTGCGCCCGCCGACGATGGCCATGCTGTTGTCCACCAGGAACAGCTTGTTGTGCATGCGCCGGTGCTGGCGCGACAAGTTGAACAGCCGGCCCAGGGCGCGCGTAACGCCGGTACTGCGCCCCAGATGCAGCGGGTTGAACACGCGGATCTGGATGTTCGGGTGGGCATCGAGGGTGCCCATGATGGTGTCCAGGCCGTCGCTGGTGGTGTCGTCGAGCAGGATGCGCACGCGCACGCCACGGTCGGCAGCGCGCAGCAACTCATGCACTAGGGCGCGGGTGCTGAGGCCATCGTGGACGATGTAGTACTGCAGGTCGATACTCGCCTGAGCGTTGCGGATCAGTTCGGCGCGGGCGCGAAATGCCTCGTTGCTGTTGGGCAGCAGGCGGAAGCCCGAGCGGCCGCCATAGGGCGCGGCCTGGCGCAATACCGAGCGGCCAAAGGCCGAGTCGTTGGCAGGCAGCGCCTGACTGGTTTCGCGGGGCGCACTGATGCTTGTGCAGCCGGCAAGGCCGAGCAACAGCACCAGCAGCAGAGGCAAGGCTCGCTGGAGTCTCAAGGGTAGGACCGTCCTGTGCAGCAAGGGCTTTAGGGGTTTGACCGTGACGGGCGGCGCAAAGTTACGCGTCGGCGCTTTCTTCATCCAGTAGACGAAGGGCGGCTTCACCTACCTTGCGTACGGAGGCTTCGATTTGCGGCGTTGGCCTGGCGGCGAAGTTCATGCGCAGGCAGTGGCGGAACTTGCCCGAGGCCGAAAAGATGCTGCCCACGGCAACCTGCACGCCCTGTTCCAGTAAAGCGCGGTTCAGCCGAAGCGTATCGAGATGTTCGGGTAGCTCCACCCACAGCATGAAGCCCCCCTGGGGCCGGCTGACCCGGGTGCCCGCCGGGAAATAGCGGGTCACCCAGTCGCTCATCAGGTCGCGGCCACGCTGGTACTGGCTGCGCATGCGCCGCACATGGGGCTGGTAGTACCCTCCGGCGATGAAGTCAGCGATGGCCAGCTGAGGCTGGCTGGCCGTACTCCCGGTGCTGATGTACTTCATGTGCAGTACTCGTTCCAGATAGCGCCCGGGCGCCACCCAGCCGATCCGCAGGCCGGGTGCGAGGGTTTTGGAGAACGAACTACAGAGCAGCACGCGGCCATCGTCGTCGAACGATTTGAGGGTGCGTGGGCGGGGGTAGGTATACGCCAGGTCGCCGTACACATCATCTTCCAGTATCGCCACGTCATAGCGTTGGGCCAGGCTCAGCAGGGCCTTCTTGCGTGCCTCGGGCATGATGTAGCCCAGCGGGTTGTTGCAGCTTGGGGTGATCTGGATGAGTTTGATCGGCCACTGCTCCAGGGCCAGCTCAAGCGCTTCCAGGCTGATGCCGGTGACCGGGTCGGTGGGGATTTCCAGCGCTTTCATGCCCAAGCCCTTGAGGGTTTGCATGGCGCCGTGGAAGCTGGGCGAGTCGACCGCGACGATGTCGCCTGGCTCGCAGACCGCGCGGATGCTGCAAGACAGCGCCTCATGGCAGCCGGTTGTGATCACCAGGTCGGCCGGCCCCAGTCGGCAGCCGGAGTCGAGCATCAGCCGGGCCACCTGTTCGCGCAGGGCCAGGTGGCCGTGGATGTTGTCGTAGTACAGGCCAGGCATGTCCTGGCGCCGGCTCAACTGGGCGAGGCTGCGCAGCAGCGGCTTCAGGGTAGGGCTGTCGATGTCGGGCATGCCGCGGCCGAGTTGCACCACATCCTGGCGCGGTGTGCTGCGCACCAGTTCCAGTACCTGTTCCCACTGCGAGATGTCCACCGGGCGCTGGGCCGGGCGGCTGACCGCAGGCAGGGCCGGCAGGTGACGGTGGTCGCTGACAAAGTAGCCGGACTTGGGCCGTGGCGAGACCATGCCGCTGTCTTCGAGCATGCGATAGGCCTGCTGCACGGTGCTCAGGCTGACCCCGTGCTCCTCACTCAGTGCGCGCACAGACGGCAGGCGCTGGCCGGGGCGATAGAGGCCCTGCTCGATGCGGGCGCCGAGTATTTCGGCGAGATTCAGGTAGAGGGTCACGGCATACTCCTGCGCTGCATTGGCATAGCGACCGGTACAGTTGGCCCGAAAATACAGCATTCAGTCGGCCGTCGGCCAATTCTGTATGGGAATAATAAGGCTGTATTGGATCTGTATTGCTGATGGTGCCGACGCGCATGCTTTCTCCACGGTAACAACTGAACGGGAGGATGCGGTGATGGGTGGCATGAGCGATGTGCGCTTGCAACTGTTGGCCAAGGAGCTGGAAGCCGGGCAGCAGGCCAAGGTGTTCAACGCGCCGGAGGGTTTGGGGCGTTGGGGGCTGATGCTGCATCGCTGGCATACCCGCAGGGCGTTGCTGCAGCTGACCGATGACGAGCTGCGCGATGTCGGGCTGAGCTGGGAGCAGGCCCGGATCGAAGGGCGGAAAGCCTTCTGGAAGGACTGACAGGGTGGTCGCTGGAGGGCCTGTTGTGCCCCAGACTTGAAACTTGCACCGACCCTGTGGGAGCGGGCATGCCCGCGAAGCAGGCGTCGCGGAGGATGGCACGGGCTTCGCCCGTGTTCGCGGGCACGCCCGCTCCCACAGGGGGCTAGTCAGCTTTTAGATTTTAAGCAAGACAGTTGCTGCCACAAGGATGGGGACTTTCAGGCCAGCTCTTTCAGACGATGCCACAGCATCCCCAATGCCAACAGTGGCGAGCGCAGGTGCTTGCCGCCAGGGAAGGTGATGTGAGGCACCTTGTTGAAAAGGTCGAAGCGCCCGCTTTCCTGGCCACTGATGGCTTCACCCAGCAGGCGCGCGGCCAGGTGGGTGGCGTTGAGCCCATGGCCAGAGTAGGCCTGGGCGTAATACACGTTCGGCTGGCTGGCCAGGCGGCCAACCTGTGGCAGGCGGTTGGCACCAATGCCGATCATGCCGCCCCACTGGTAGTCGATGCGTACGTCGGCAAGCTGCGGGAACACCTTGAGCATCTTCGGCTGCATGTAGGCGGCGATGTCCTTCGGGTCGCGGCCTGAATAGTGGCAGGCACCGCCAAACAGCAGGCGGTGGTCGGCGGACAGGCGGTAGTAGTCCAGCGCCACGCGCTGGTCACACACCGCCATGTTCTGCGGCAGCAATGCGCGTGCGCGTTCTTCGCCCAGCGGCTCGGTGGCAATGATGTAGCTACCGGCCGGCAGCACCTTGCCGCCCAGTTCGCGGTTGAGGTCGTTGTGGTAGGCGTTGCAGCACAGTACCAGGGTCTTTGCGCGTACCCGGCCTTGGGCTGTATGCACCTGCACTTCAGTGCCGTAGTCGATGCGGGTGACTTCGGATTGCTCGAACAACTTCACGCCCAGGCGGGCGGCTGCGGCGGCTTCACCCAATGCCAGATTGAGCGGATGCAGATGCCCGGAGCCCATGTCGACCAGCCCCCCCACATAGCAGTCGGCACCGACCACGCTGTGGATATCGTCCTTGCCGACCAGCCGCAGCTCATGCTCATAGCCCAGGCTGCGCAGTTCCTCTGCGTCTTCGGCAAAGCCCAGCAGCTCGGCGGGTTTGTTGGCCAGGTCGCAGTAGCCCCAGGCCAGGTCGCAGGCGATGGCATGCTTTTCCACCCGCTCGCGCACGATCTGTACGGCCTCCAGGCCCATCAGCTTCAGGGTGCGCACGCCTTCCTCGCCGATGACCGGGAGAAACTGCTCCAGGCCATGGCCGACCCCACGGATCAGTTGCCCGCCATTGCGCCCACTGGCGCCCCAGCCAAGTTTGCGCGCTTCCAGCAGGATGACCGAGAAACCACGCTCGGCCAGCTCGATGGCGGTGTTCAGGCCCGAGTAACCGCCGCCGATGATGCACACGTCGGCGTTGTGTTCGCCTTGCAGGAAGGCGTGGTCAGGGTGTGGCGCGCTGCTGGCGGCGTAATAGGAGGCGGCGTGCTGCGCGCTGTGGATCATCGGGGCGGCCCTGAAAATTGGAGGGGGGACGAGGATAAGCTTTGCCATCGCGGCCGGGCAACCAGCGAGGGCTGCATCCTCGTTCGCGGGTGGAGCCGCGAATAAGCCTATAATCCAATCACTTTTGTCAGCTTGTATCCCGTCATGTCCTGTAACCGCCACAAGATCCACTTCCTGCGCGAACTCATCCCTTCATTCGAGTGCGAGCCCGGCTGCCATGACTGCTGCGGCCCGGTCACCACCTCGGCGGAGGAAATGGCCCGCCTGCCGCGCAAGTTACAGGCGGAGCAGGACGCTGCTCTGGAGCGCCTGGACTGCGTGCACCTGGGCCCCAACGGCTGCACGGTGTATGAAGAGCGGCCGATGATATGCCGGCTGTTCGGTACCACCCCGCGCATGGCCTGCCCGCGTGGTCGTGGCCCTGAACCGATGATCGACCCTGCCGCTGAACAGTTGGTCCACCAATTCATTGCCACCACCCGCCAGGTGCTGGTCTAGCCTCAGTCCGGGATCGGCAGGCAGAGGCTTTCCTTCACCTCTTCCATCACGATGTAGCTCTTCGATTCGCGCACGTGCGGCAGTTTCAGCAGGATGTCCCCGAGCAGCTTGCGGTACGAAGCCATTTCCGAAATACGCGCTTTTACCAGATAGTCGAAGTCGCCCGACACCAGGTGGCATTCCAGCACGTGGGGCAGCTTCAAGACCGCGCGGCGGAACTCCTCGAAGGTGTCGCCCGACTTGTAGTCCAGGCTGATTTCCACGAACACCAGCAGGCTGCCCTTGAGGTGCTGCGGGTTCAGGCGGGCGTTGTAGCCCATGATGATGCCCTCGCGCTCCAGGCGGCGAACCCGCTCGGTGCAAGGGGTGGTGGACAGCCCAACTTTCTCGCCCAGTTCGGTGAAGGAAATACGCCCGTCATTCTGCAGGATACGCAGGATGTTACGGTCGATCTTGTCCAGTTCACGCTTGGTCTGGTGCTGGGTTCTCATAGGGGATGCCCCTCCGTGAAAGGCGTTTTTGCCGAGAATTCTCGCCAATAATAGGCTTTTATATAGTGAATTGCACTGGTCTCAAATTCCTATACTGCGCTCATTCATGCCATTTCAATAAAAGTGTGCGGCGCGCCGCGTGTGAGGGATAAAACGATGCGAGTTCTGGTACTTGGTAGCGGTGTAATCGGAACCGCCAGTGCCTACTACCTGGCCCGGCAAGGTTTCGAAGTCACGGTGGTCGACCGCCAGCCGGCGGTGGCCATGGAAACCAGCTTTGCCAACGCCGGCCAGATCTCGCCCGGCTATGCCTCGCCCTGGGCTGCCCCAGGTGTACCGCTCAAAGCCATCAAATGGCTGCTGGAGCGTCACGCCCCCTTGGCCATCAAGCTCACGGGCGACGTCGACCAGTACCTGTGGATGGCACAGATGCTGCGCAACTGCACCGCCAGCCGTTACGCGGTGAACAAGGAGCGCATGGTGCGCCTGTCCGAGTACAGCCGTGACTGCCTCGACGAGCTGCGCGCCGAAACCGGCATCAACTACGAAAACCGCAGCCTGGGCACCACCCAGCTGTTCCGCACCCAGGCCCAGGTCGATGCTGCGGCCAAGGACATTGCCGTACTCGAACAGTCCGGTGTGCCCTACGAGCTGCTCGATCGTGACGGCATTGCCCGCGTCGAACCCGCCCTGGCCGGCGTGAAAGATATCCTGGCCGGCGCCCTGCGCCTGCCGAACGACCAGACTGGCGACTGCCAGCTGTTTACCACCAAGCTCGCCGACATGGCGTTGAAGCTGGGCGTGGAGTTCCGCTTCGGCCAGGATATCCAGCGCCTGGACTTCGCCGGTGACCGCATCAATGGCGTATGGATCGACGGCAAGCTGGAGACGGCAGACCGCTATGTGCTGGCGCTGGGCAGCTACTCGCCACAGATGCTCAAGCCACTGGGCATCAAGGCCCCGGTGTACCCGCTGAAAGGCTATTCGCTGACCGTGCCGATCACCAACAGCGACATGGCTCCGACTTCGACCATTCTCGACGAGACTTACAAGGTTGCCATCACCCGTTTCGACAACCGCATCCGCGTTGGGGGCATGGCTGAAATCGCCGGTTTTGACCTGTCGCTGAACCCGCGCCGGCGCGAAACGCTGGAGATGATCGTCAACGACCTTTATCCTCGCGGCGGTGACCTGAGCCAGGCCAGCTTCTGGACCGGCTTGCGCCCGGCGACCCCGGACGGTACGCCGATCGTGGGTGCCACGGCGTTCCGCAACCTGTTCCTGAACACCGGTCACGGTACCTTGGGCTGGACCATGGCGTGCGGTTCCGGTCGCTTGCTGGCCGACCTGATTGCGCGCAAGAAGCCGCAGATCAGTGCCGAAGGCCTGGATATTTCCCGTTATGGCAATAGCCGGGAAGTGGCCAAGCACGGGCAAAGCGCGCCGGCTCACCAGCAGTAACAGCCTGTGCCGGCCCATTCGCGGGCTTGCCCGCTCCCACAGGAACACCACAGCTTTTGAAAGCTGTGCAGTACTTGTGGGAGCGGGCAAGCCCGCGAAGAATCCACCACCGATTTCAACCCGAACACCATAAGGCAGCCGCCATGCGTCCCGCCCGCGCCCTGATCGACCTCCAGGCCCTGCGCCATAACTACCGTCTGGCCCGTGAACTGACGGGTGCCAAAGCCCTCGCCGTGATCAAGGCCGACGCCTATGGCCACGGCGCCGTGCGCTGCGCCCTGGCCCTGGAGGCCGAAGCCGACGGCTTTGCCGTGGCCTGCATCGAAGAGGCGCTGGAGCTGCGCGCTGCCGGTATCAAAGCCCCGGTGCTGCTGCTGGAAGGTTTTTTCGAAGCCAGCGAACTGGCGCTGATCGCCGAGCACGACCTGTGGTGCGTGGTGCACTCGCTGTGGCAGCTGGAAGCCATCGAGAAAACCCCGCTGCACAAGCCGCTCACCGTCTGGCTGAAGCTGGACAGTGGCATGCACCGCGTTGGCCTGCACCCCAAGGACTACCACGACGCCTACCAGCGACTGTTGGCCAGTGGCAAGGTTTCGCGCATCGTGTTGATGAGCCACTTCGCTCGCGCCGACGAACTGGACGCTGACGCCACCTCCCAGCAGATCGCCGTGTTCGAAGCTGCCCGACAGGGCCTGGCCGCCGAATGCAGCCTGCGTAACTCACCCGGCGTGCTGGGCTGGCCGCAAGCGCCCAGCGACTGGGTGCGCCCAGGCCTGATGCTGTACGGCGCCACGCCGTTCGAAGTGGCGCAGGCCGAGGCCGCACGCCTGCAACCGATGATGACCCTGCAATCGCGGGTGATCAGCGTGCGTGAGCTACCTGCCGGCGAGCCGGTGGGCTATGGTGCCAAGTTCGTCAGCCCTCGGCCGACTCGCGTGGGTGTGGTAGCCATGGGCTATGCCGATGGCTACCCGCGCCAGGCGCCCAACGGCACTCCGGTGCTGGTCGCCGGCAAGCGCACTCAGCTGATCGGCCGGGTGTCGATGGACATGCTCAGCATCGACCTCACCGACGTACCGGAAGCCGCTGTCGGCAGCCCGGTAGAACTATGGGGCAAGCAGGTGCTGGCCAGTGAGGTGGCCGCGCATGCGGGCACCATTCCGTACCAGATCTTCTGCAACCTGAAGCGAGTACCACGGGACTACATCGGCGAATGACACGCTGAAGCGGACAGGTTGGGGGCGGTGTGTTGTAAATACTGAACGGCATTGCCATGATATCGTTCACATCCACCCCCTTCCCACTGTTCCAGGAGGCTCCAGCTTTGGACGTCGGCGAACGACTGCAAGCCATCCGCAAGCTCAAGGGCCTGTCGCAGCGCGAACTCGCCAAGCGTGCTGGCGTGACCAACAGCACCATCTCGATGATCGAGAAGAACAGCGTAAGCCCCTCTATCAGCTCGCTGCGCAAAGTGCTGAGCGGCATTCCCATGTCCATGGTCGAATTCTTTTCGGTCGAGCTGGAGCCCGAAAGCCCCACTCAGATCGTCTACAAGGCCCACGAGCTGATCGATATCTCGGATGGAGCGGTAACCATGAAGCTGGTTGGTAAGTCGCACCCCAACCGCGCAATCGCTTTTCTGACCGAGGTGTACCCGCCAGGCGCGGACACCGGTGCCGAGATGCTTACCCACGACGGCGAGGAGACCGGTATCCTGCTTGAAGGCCGCCTGGAACTGGTGGTCGGCAACGAGATTTTCGTTCTCGAAGAGGGCGACAGCTACTACTTCGAAAGCACCCGCCCGCACCGCTTTCGCAACCCGTTCGACCAGCCGGCGCGGCTGATCAGTGCGGCGACGCCTTCAAACTTTTGATCCAGCGCAGTGCATTGAGTCGGCAATACCCCTTTCCTGTGTGGGGTCGTTTCACGGCCTCTGGGTTCCCGCTATACTTTTCAACGCTCGCCGATCCGTGGCCGCGAGCGTGATTAGCCACCATGAGGGTGTTCGCGTGAATCAAATCAAGAAGATGCTGGCCGTACCAGCAGCCGTATTCGCCCTCTGGGCAATGAGCGCAACCGCTGCGACCAATGACGACATCGCCAAACGCCTGGAACCGGTTGGCCAGGTGTGCGTCCAGGGCCAAGAGTGCAAAGGCATGGAAGTGGCCGCTGCAGCGGGTGGCGGGGGAGCCAAGACGCCGGATGAAATCATCGCCAAGCACTGCAATGCCTGCCATGGCAGCGGGTTGCTCG
Organism: Pseudomonas sp. D5(2026); assembly: GCF_057766845.1. Classification (NCBI taxonomy): domain Bacteria; kingdom Pseudomonadati; phylum Pseudomonadota; class Gammaproteobacteria; order Pseudomonadales; family Pseudomonadaceae; genus Pseudomonas; species Pseudomonas sp. D5(2026). The sequence goes on along the minus strand of NZ_CM173421.1, from coordinate 5,495,758 downwards.
GCGCGCCTAAAATTGGTGACACCGCCGCGTGGAAAGAACGCGCCGACCACCAGGGCGGCCTGGATGGCATCCTGGCCAAGGCCATTACCGGCATCAACGCCATGCCGCCAAAGGGCACCTGTGCAGACTGTACGGATGAAGACCTGAAAGGGGCGATCAAGAAAATGTCCGGGCTGTGATTTACAGCTGAATTGCATGAGGCCCGCCGTTAATGGCGGGCTTTGTTTTTTGTTGTCTCGGCCTCTTCGCGGGCACGCCCGCTCCCAAAGGTACTCCGCAGGACCTGAAGGTTGTGTTAATCCTGTGGGAGCGGGCTTGCCCGCGAAAGGGCCGGTACAGGCAACCAATTACTTCAGCCCTATGTCCAACCCCTGAACCCGTGGATGTTTCAGGAGGCCCAGATGCACCTCTGCTCCATCGACCAGGCTGTCGAGCAGGTCTTGTCCCGGCTGCCAACCCATATCCATATGGGCCTGCCTTTGGGTCTGGGGAAACCCAACGCCTTCGTCAACGCGCTTTACGCCCGCGTACGCGAGCTGCCCGAACGGCGCCTGACCATCTATACCGCACTTTCCCTCGGCCGCCCGCCACTGGGCGATGGCCTGCAGCGGCGCTTTCTCGAACCCTTCGTCGAGCGAGTGTTCGCGGACTACGAAGAGCTCAGCTACCTCGCAGACCTGCGCAACGACAGCCTGCCGCCCAACATCCGTGTCGAACAGTTCTTCATGCAGCCCGGTAGCCTGCTGCACAGCGAATCGGCGCAGCAGGACTACGTCAGCAGCAACTACAGCCACGCCGCACGCGATATCAACGCCAAGGGCCTGAACCTGATCGCCCAGTTGGTCGCCGCCACCCCTGAAAAGCCCGTGCACCTGAGCCTGGCCTGCAACCCAGACATCACCCTCGACCTGCTGCCGATGATTGCCAAGCGGCGCGCGGCTGGCGAAACCATCCTCATGCTGGGCCAGGTGCATGCCGAACTGCCCTATATGCCAGGCGATTCGGAACTGAGCATGGAGGCATTCGACCTGCTGATTGATGAAGCGGAGCAGCGACGGCTGTTCTCTACGCCGAACATGCCGGTCGGCATCCAGGACCACTGCATTGGCTTGCACGCCAGCACGTTGGTGCGCGATGGCGGCACCCTGCAGATCGGCATCGGGGCCATGGGTGATGCAGTTGCCGCCGCGTTGCTGGCTCGCCAAGGTGACAACGCAGGCTACCGAGCCGTGCTTGATGAGCTGGATGTTGGCCCCTGGCATGCGCTGATCGAACGCGAAGGGGGGCTAGGGACGTTTGCCCAAGGCCTGTACGGCTGCAGCGAGATGTTCGTCAATGGCCTGCTGGTGCTGGCCGAAGCAGGGTTGCTACGACGCCCGGCGGACGAGCAGGGCGCAATACTGCATGGCGGCTTTTTCCTCGGCCCGCAAGCGTTCTATCAGCGCTTGCGCGAGATGCCGCTGGAGCAGCGCGCACATTTTGCCATGACCCGCATCAGCTTCATCAACGAGCTATATGGGCAGGAGGAACTCAAGCGCCGCCAACGCCGTGATGCGCGGTTTATCAACACTGCGTTTGCCATGACCTTGCTCGGCGCCGGGGTGGCTGATCAACTTGAAGACGGCCGTGTGCTCAGCGGCGTGGGCGGGCAGTACAACTTTGTCGCCCAGGGCCATGCGCTGGAAGGTGCACGTTCGATTCTGCTTTTGCGCAGCTGGCGCGAGTCAGGCGGGGAGGTGACCTCAAACCTGTTCTGGACCTATGGCCACTGCACCATCCCCCGGCACCTGCGCGATATCGTGGTGACCGAGTACGGTATCGCTGACTTGCGTGGGCAGACCGACAGCGAGGTGATTGCGCGGTTGCTGGCAGTGAGCGATTCGCGGTTCCAGCAGGGGCTCATCGAGCAGGCAAAAGAGGCCGGCAAGCTGGCCAAGGGCTTTCAGCTGGACGCTCGCTTCACCGACAATACGCCGCAGCGGCTGGAAACGATCCGGACGCGGCATGCGCGGCTGTTCCCGGAGTATCCAATGGGCACGGACTTTACGGCCGAGGAGCGGGATCTGTTGCGGGCGCTGAACTGGTTGAAGAGCAAGTTCAAGCTGAGCGAGGTGCTGGAGCTGGGCAAGGCAGCGTTGGATGCACCGGGGCCGGAGGGGTATGAAAGCCACCTGGAGCGGATGCAGTTGGGGCAGCCGCAGGGGCTTAAAGAAGAACTTTACCAGCGCTTGTTGTTGGCGGGGCTGGCGGCAACCAGATAAAAGGGTTGCGGCCATTCGCGGGCATGCCCGCTCCCACAGGTACGGCACAGCGTTCGAGACCTGTGCTGCACCTGTGGGAGCGGGCGTGCCCGCGAAGCAGGTGTCGCGTTTACTCGATGAAGCTGACTACACCACCTTCCAGCGACTTCACCCGGGCCAGCGATTCAACGCGGTAGCCCTGGCTGTCCAGCTCGGCACGGCCGCCCTGGAACGACTTCTCGATCACAATGCCCAGGCCCGCCACGGTGGCGCCAGCCTGCTTGATGATCGAGATCAGCGCCTGCGAGGCCTTGCCGTTGGCCAGGAAGTCGTCGATCACCAGCACGCGGTCGCTGCTGTTGAGGTGGCGCGGCGAAATGGCCACAGTGTTCTCGGTCTGCTTGGTGAAGGAATACACCGAGGCGGTCAGCAGGTTTTCGGTCAGGGTCAGCGACTGGTGCTTGCGAGCGAAGATGACCGGCACACCCAGTTTCAGACCGGTCATTACCGCTGGGGCAATGCCCGAGGCTTCGATGGTGACGATCTTGGTCACGCCGGCATCGGCGAACAGGCGGGCAAACTCGTCACCGATCAGCTGCATCAGCGCCGGATCGATCTGGTGGTTGAGAAACGCGTCGACTTTGAGAACCTGATCGGAAAGCACGATGCCTTCTTCGCGAATCTTCTGATGCAGTGCTTCCACTGTGATTTCCTCGATGTAGATAGTGGTCTGTATGGCCGATTTGTGAGCTCAAATCGGCCATACAGACCACCGTGGCCGCTAACAGCGGCAAAGTTAAAGAGTAATGGTTGATCAGCGTTTGAGCATTGCCCGGATATCGGCCAAGGCGTTGTTGCCGCGTGCGGCCTTCACCTCGACCGGCGCATCGTCCAGGCCCTCCCAGGCCAGGTCGTCCGGAGGCAGTTCGTCGAGGAACCGGCTGGGCGTGCAGTCGATGATTTCACCGTACTGCTTGCGCTTGGCGGCGAAGGTGAAGGCCAGGGTCTGGCGCGCGCGGGTGATGCCCACGTAGGCCAGGCGGCGTTCCTCTTCGATGGTGTCGGCCTCGATGCTGGAGCGGTGCGGGAGGATTTCCTCTTCCATGCCCATGATGAACACGTACGGGAACTCCAGGCCCTTGGAGGCATGCAGGGTCATCATCTGCACACCTTCGGCGTTCTCTTCTTCTTCCTGCTGGCGCTCGAGCATGTCGCGCAGCACCAGTTTGCCGATGGCGTCTTCGATGGTCATGTCACCCTCTTCGTCCTTCTCGAGGGTGTTTTTCAGCGCTTCCACCAGGAACCACACGTTGCTGATGCGGAACTCTGCGGCCTTGTCGCTGGCGGTCTGCTGGCGGATCCAGTTCTCGTAGTCGATGTCGCGGATCATCTCGTGCAGCGCGGCAATAGGATCTTCCAGGGCGACCTTGTGGCGTACCCCATCCAGCCAATGCTTGAAGCGCTGCAAGCGCTCGGTGTAGCGGGCGTCCAGATGCTCGCCCAGGCCCAGCTCCTCGCTGGCGGCGTACATCGATATACCGCGCTCAGTGGCGTAATTACCGAGCTTTTCCAGGGTGGTGGAGCCGATTTCCCGGCGCGGTACGTTGATCACACGCAGGTAGGCGTTGTCATCGTCCGGGTTCACCAGCAGGCGCAGGTAGGCCATCAGGTCCTTGACCTCCTGGCGGCCAAAGAAACTGTTACCACCCGACAGACGATACGGTACCTGGTGGTGCTGCAGCTTCAGTTCGATCAGCTTGGCCTGGTAGTTGCCGCGGTAGAGGATGGCGAAGTCGCTGTACGGGCGGTTGGTGCGCAGGTGCAAGGTGAGGATTTCCATGGCCACGCGTTCGGCCTCGGCTTCCTCGTTCTTGCAGCGGATCACGCGGATCTCGTCGCCCACGCCCATTTCGCTCCACAGCTGTTTCTCGAACGCATGCGGGTTGTTGGCGATCAACACGTTGGCACAGCGCAGGATGCGGCTGGTGGAGCGGTAGTTCTGCTCGAGCATGACGATCTTCAGGGAGGGGTAGTCCTCCTTGAGCAGCATCAGGTTCTCAGGGCGTGCACCACGCCAGGCGTAGATCGACTGGTCGTCGTCGCCTACCACGGTGAACTGGTTGCGCATGCCGATCAGCATCTTCACCAGCAGGTACTGGCTGGCGTTGGTGTCCTGATATTCGTCTACCAGCAGGTAGCGCACACGGTTTTGCCAGCGCTCCAGCACCTCGGGGTGCTCCTGGAACAGTTTGACCGGCAGCAGGATCAGGTCGTCGAAGTCCACCGCGTTGAACGCCTTGAGCGTGCGCTGATAGTGGGTGTAGACGATGGCTGCGGTCTGCTCGCGTGGGTTGCGCGCTTTTTCCAGGGCCTCTGGTGGCAGGATAAGGTCGTTCTTCCAGGCACCGATCATGTTCTTGATCTCGTCGATGCCGTCGTCGCCGGAGTATTCCTTCTGCATGATGTCCGACAGCAGCGCTTTGATGTCAGACTCGTCGAAGATCGAGAAACCCGGCTTGTAGCCCAGGCGCTCGTGTTCCTTGCGGATGATGTTCAGGCCAAGGTTGTGGAACGTACACACGGTCAGGCCACGGCCTTCCCCCGGGCGCAGCAAGGTGGCAACCCGCTCCTTCATCTCGCGCGCGGCCTTGTTGGTAAAGGTCATCGCCACGATGTACTGGGCGCGGATGCCGCAGTTCTGGATGAGGTGGGCAATCTTGCGCGTGATCACGCTGGTCTTGCCCGAACCTGCACCGGCGAGCACCAAAAGAGGGCCGCCGACATAGTCACGGGCTTCCTGCTGCCGGGGATTGAGTCGGGACATGCTAGAAACCGGGGGTCGCCAGAAAATAGCCGCGCATTCTAACAGGCATGGGGCCGTTGTGGCGCGACCGTCTGACGTCTGAGTCAGACTTTATGTCCGTCTCACTATTAGTGCCACTAATGCTAGTAGCTGAAAAAATCATATTTGCCGGTTTGTGCTGTTTCGCGCAGGATGCACGACAAAATACGTCGGGATGCTACACCCGAAAAACATGTATAAAATTGAAAATCATTTTCATTGAATACAGTGGCATACCCGCCAGTCTCGTTGCACCGTGAAGCCCTAAGGAGCCCGCTTGTCCACGCCTGTCGAACCTCTGCGTTTGCTGCTGTTGGCCGATGAGCCGGAATGGGCCGCCTTGTTGCACGCCTGCATGCCTGCACTGGGTGGCAGCGCCGTGCTACTGACTGCGCCAAACTGGGAGGCGGTCGACAGCCTGTTCAGTCATGATCGCCAGGCCGTCGTGCTGGCAACGCCAGGCTTGCAGCCCGCCCCCGGGCGTTGCGAGCTGCCGACCATCCTGCTGCTTGACCACGAGCCTGAGGCGGCGCCCAGCGCTGTCAGCGACTGGCTGGTACGCGACCAGCTCAACGCCGATAACCTGCGCCGCTCACTGCGCCATGTGCGAGAGCGCGGTGTGCTGGTCGCCACCTTGCAGCGCCTGGCCGAGCAGGACCCGCTGACCGGCATCGCCAACCGCCAGGGCTTCCAGGCTTTGCTCAATGCGCGCCTGGCCGAAAACGACGGCCGTGGTGTTGCGCTTGGCCACCTGGACCTGGACAACTTCCGCCACGTCAACGACGCCCTCGGCCACCAGTGCGGTGACCGGTTGATCCTGCAGGTGGTGGCACGGCTGAAGCATCAGCTGGAAGCGGGCGACCAGTTGGCGCGCCTGGGCAGCGACGAGTTCGCCCTGCTGATCGATACCCGCCGAGATGCCAACCGCGCCGAATGGATGGCCGAACGCATCGTCGAGGCCTTGGCCGAACCTTACTGGATCGACGGCGAAAGCCTGTTGCTGGGCTGCAGCCTGGGCCTGGCCCATGCTCGCGCACAGAGCGGCGCCGATCCGCTGATGTGGCACGCGCATATCGCCATGCGTCAGGCCAAGAGCAGCCAGGGCTGCACCTTCCATGTGTTCAACGAACGCATCAACCGCAACGCCCGCAGCCTTGCCGACCTGGAAGGCGAATTGCGCCGCGCCCTGCGCCGCGACGAGCTGGAGCTGCATTATCAGCCCCGCCTTAACCTGGCCGACGGGCGCATTGTTGGCCTGGAGGCGCTGGTGCGCTGGCGCCATGCCGAGCGCGGGCTGCTGCCGCCCAGCGAGTTCGTGCCACTGGCCGAGCAGAGCGGCCTGATCGTGCCCTTGGGCTACTGGGTTATTTCCCGTGCCCTGCGTGACATGCAGGCACTGTGCGAGCGCGGTCTGGAACCGCTGCACATGGCGGTCAACCTGAGCTTCCGTCAGTTTCAGGACAGCCAGCTACTGGCCACCTTGAGTCGCCTGATCCTTGAGCACGGTGTGGATGCCCGCTGGCTTGAGTTCGAGCTGACCGAGACGGCGGTGATGCGCCGCAACGAGGTGGTGCGCCAGACCATGGACGCGCTGGGTCGCCTGGGCGTGCGCTTCTCGCTCGATGATTTCGGCACCGGGTTTTCTTCGTTCGTGCACCTCAACAGCTTGCCGATCGCCTTGCTCAAGGTGGACCGCAGCTTTGTTGCGGAAATGGAAATGCGTGAAGAGAACCGCAAGCTGGTGCACGCCATGATCAACCTGGCACACAACCTCAGCCTTGAGGTAGTGGCCGAGGGGGTGGAGAGTGAAGAGCAGCTGGCGTTGTTGCGCGGGTTTGGCTGCGACCAGGTGCAAGGTTTCCTGGTCAGCAAACCGCTACCGATAGAGGAATTGATGGCGTATTTGCTGCAGGCGCCCGGCCGCCAGTTGGAGGCTGTCCTTTAGGGCCCTTTCGCGGGCACGCCCGCTCCCACAGGGTCCGCGCAGTTTTGAGCCTGCGCAATCCTGTAGGAGCGGGTTTACCCGCGAAGAGGCCCGCAAGTCAGGCCGAAGCCATCGCCTTTCCGGCAGCCCCCGCCTTCCCCAGCAACCGCTTCATCCGCCATTCAAAGCCAAAGGTCAGCGCCACCGCCGCGCACGCCAGCCCAAGCGCCAGCCCCCACCAGATCCCTACTGCACCACTGCCCAGGGTAAAGGTGAACAACCAGGCGCTAGGCGCCCCCACCAGCCAATAGCACACCAGCCCGATCAGGAAGGTGGTCTTGGCATCTTTCAGCCCACGGATCGAGCCCATGGCAATCGTCTGCATGCCGTCGAACAGTTCGAACCACGCCGCCACCATCAACAACTGCACGGCCACCTGGAAGATCGCGGCAAAGGCCGGGTCATTACGGTCGATAAACAGCCCCACCAGCGCTTCGGGCAGCAGCAGGAACAGGGCGGCGAAGGCAAACATGATCATTGCCCCGAACCCGATGCCCACCCGCCCGGCGCTGCGTGCCGCCAGCAGGTTGCCAGCGCCGTAGTACAGGCCTACGCGCATGGTTACTGCGTACGACAACCCGGTCGGCACCATGAACGCCGTGGACACGATCTGCAGGGCAATCTGGTGCGCCGCCAGCTCGGTGCTGCCCAGTACGCCCATGCACAGCGCGGCAAAGGCGAACAGGCCCACTTCCACCATGTAGGTACCGCCAATCGGCAGGCCCAGCCGCCACAGTTCACGCAGGGCCGCCAGTGATGGGCGTGACAGGCCCTTGCGCAGCGGGTAGGCGGCATAGGCCGGGTGCCAGCGGATGTACAACGCCAGCGCGATGGCCATGCCCATCGACACCACAGCAGTGACCAGTCCGATACCCATCAGCCCAAGCTTGGGCAGGCCGAACATGCCTTCGATCAGCGCCACGTTGAACAGGTAGTTGAGCACCGTGCCTACCAGGCTGATGACCATCACCGGGGTCGAGCGGCCCAGCGCGCTGGTGAAGCCACGCAAGGCCATGAAGGTCAGATAGCCGGGCAGGGCCAGCGGCAGCAGGGTAAGGAATTGCGCAGCCGACGCCACGTTCTCGGGCTTTTGCCCGAACAGCAGCAGCACCGGTTCAAGGTTCCACAGCACCAGCGCGGCGAACAACGCCAGGCCCCAGGCCAGCCACAGGCCGTTCTGCGCCAGGCGCGTGGCGCCTTCGATGTCGTTGGCGCCCTTGCGAATCGCTACCAGGGTGCCGACTGCGGCGATCACGCCCAGGCAGAAGATCGATACGAACGAATAGCTGGCTGCCCCCAGGCCACCACCTGCCAAAGCCTGAGGGCTGATGCGGGCCATCATCAGGGTGTCGGTCAGCACCATCAGCATGTGCGCCAACTGCGAGGCAATCAGCGGCCCGGCCAGGCGCAGCAAAGCCTTGAGTTCTGTGGTGGGCGCGACGTGCATGGGGCAGTCCTTCATTCTGGGTGATCAACGAACGGCGATTCTGAGGCTTCGGTCAACTTTGCACAAAAGGATAAAAACGATAGTTGGCATGAGTTGAACTCATGTATATAGGTTTCTCGCTGATTTGCTTCACACGCCCATATTGCAGGAGCCTCATGCCACGCCAGCTACCACCGCTGTATGCCCTGCGCGCATTCGAAGCTGCCGCGCGGCTAAGCTCCTTCACCCGTGCGGGCGAAGAGCTTTCTATCACCCAAAGCGCCATCAGCCGGCATATCCGTACGTTGGAAGAGCATTTTGCCTGCCGCCTGTTCGTGCGCAGTGGCCGCAGCCTGCAACTTACCGAAGCGGGGCGGGTACTGCTGCCGGGCGTGCGCGAGGGCTTTGCGGCGTTTGAGCGGGCCTGCGAAACCTTGTGTGGTGAAGACGACATACTGCGTATGAAAGCCCCCTCGACCTTGACCATGCGCTGGTTGCTGGCGTGCCTTAGCCGCTTTCGCCACCTGCAGCCGGGCAATGAGGTGCAACTGACCAGTGCCTGGATGGATGTCGACCATGTGGACTTCAACCAGGAGCCGTTCGATTGCGCGGTTTTGCTCAGTGACGGGGTGTTCCCGGCGGAGTGGGAGGTACGCAAGCTGTTCCCTGAGTTACTGATCCCGGTCGGTGCGCCGGACCTGCTCGACGAGGAGCCCTGGGATGTGTGTAGGCTGGCCTCTGTCGAACTGCTACACCCCACGGTGGACAAGCGTGACTGGCGGGAATGGCTGGAGCGTATGGGGCTTGGCGACAAGGTGTCGCTCAAGGGTGGCCAGGTGTTCGACACCCTGGAGCTGGGCATGATTGCTGCGGCGCGTGGCTACGGAATATCCATGGGCGATTTGCTGATGGTGGCCGAAGATGTGGCGCAGAAACGCTTGAGCCTGCCATGGCCGATAGCGGTGCCCAGCGGCATGGATTACTACCTGGTGTGGCCGCGTACACGCCCGGGTGGCGAGCGTTTGCGGCGATTGAGTGCGTTTCTGGAAGACGAGGTGGCGGCGATGGATTTGCCGGATGTGGAAATCCTGCCGCGTCTTTGATCATCTGCACCGGCCTCTTCGCGGGCTCGCCCGCTCCCACAGGTCTATCGTATGTCTTGACCTGACACGGTACCTGTGGGAGCGGGCAAGCCCGCGAAGAGGCCGCTCCCACAGGTCTATCGTATGCCTTGGCCCGACACGGTACCTGTGGGGAGCGGGCAAGCCCGCGAAGAGGCCGCTCCGACAGGTCTATCGTATGCCTTGGCCCGACACGGTACCTGTGGGAGCGGGCTTGCCCGCGAAGAGGCCGGTACAGTTTTATATCGAGCCCAGGTTCAACGCCTGTGCACAGGCCTCCAGCGACCGGCGCTCGCTTTGCGCATACAGCGCCAGCTCATCCTGTACCTGCAACCCCAGCGCGGCTTCGAACGCTTCGCGGTTGGCGTTGCTGCCGTATTCGGCCTGCGCATCGTCGCCCAGGTTGGACTGGAAGATCCCCGCCGCACTCACCGGCAGGAAGTCCTCGTACACCAGCGCCTCGAAATGCACATGGCCCGCGTCGATCAGCCCTTGCAGGGTGGTCGGGCGGCCTTTCTGGTCGCGTGCGGCCAAGCCTTTCTCAGTGGCGAAGTAGCGGAAATATGCAAGACCTTGTTCGCGCATCTGCGCCAGGTCATCCGGGAACTCGGCAAAGTTTGCCTGCAGCAGCGCCATGTAACGCTCGGCATTGGCTTCGGCCGGAGCGCCACCCAGCGCAGCGCGGGTAGCGTCGAGCAACTTGTCGTAGAGCTGGCGACCTTTCGGCGTCAGCGCCGCGCCGCGTTGCTCGATTTCGCCAAAGCGTGCGGTGTGGCTGCCTTTGCTGCCTTGCTGGTCGATGAAGGCGACCGTTTCCTGCAGGGCCTTGAAGCTGGTCTGGCGCAGCAGGATCGGGTGGCGGCGGGTGGGCGGGCCTTCAACCACGGCCTTCGGCGGGATGCCCTTGGCCGGCATGCCGAGCTGGATTGCATCGATATCCAGGGTGCGCGGGGTCAGGTGGTTGATGTGCGGGCCCTTGAAGGCCACCACATCGGCGATCAGGCGGTGTTGGTCGTGCAGCTGCTGGTATTGCTCGGCCGTGACGGTAGCATCCTGGTGCCAGCGGAAGGTGTGCAGCGCCTCCTGCACGAACGTCTCTGCATCCGCGGCGTCAAGACCACCCTCGCGCTCACACTGGGCGATCAGTTCGAGGGCGCGGGCGGTGAAGATCTGGCGCTTGGCCAGGATGCCCTGTGCCAGCTCGCGCAACTGCGGGTTGTCGATCAGCTCCAGGCGCAGCAGCGAGGTGAACACACGGAACGGGCTGACATGCAGCGATTGCTCGTGCACCGCGCGGAAGGCGGTGGAATGCACCGGTACGCCAGCGGAGCTGAGGTCATAGTAGCCGACCGGCTGCATGCCCATGACCGCGAACAGGCGGGCGATGGTGGCCAGTTCTTCGGCGGTGCCGACGCGGATGGCGCCGTGGCGTTCCTGGTCCAGGCGCTCTATTTCGCCGGTCCAGCGCAGGGCCTCGGCCACTTCGGGTTGCTGGGCCATTACCTGCTGGTTGATTTCGCTCACCAGCTCCAGCAGCGTGCCGTACAGCGGCACTTCCTGTTTGTACATGAGCGACATGGCGGCAGAGAACTGCGCGCGGATGCTGTCTGGGCTGACGAAATCGTGGGCTGGCATCGCTAGCTTCCTGGTTGGGTTCGGACGCTTACATGAAAGCTGGGAATGCACTTTGCTCACAAGCGAAAAAAAGTGAGTGTGTCATTCCTTTTTTGATCGACCTCAAGCCTGTAGCTGTTCGTGGATCCACTCCACCAGCGCCCGCACCTTGGGCACTTCCGCCGCATGCTCGGCATACGCCAGGTAATGCGCCCCTGCACTGCGCATCGCGTGGTTCCACGGCACCACCAGGCTACCGTCGGCCAGCTCCTTCGCAGCCAGGTAGCGCGGCACCAGCGCCACCCCGCACCCGGCCTGCGCCGCGCTCAACGCCATATAGAACGTATCGAAGCGCGGCCCGTGGTAGGCGCTGACGCTTTGCAGGCCTTGCTCCAGGAACCACTCATGCCAGGCCTCCGGCCGCGAGGTGCTTTGCAGCAGCACCAGTTCGGCCAGCTCCTCGGCACCGGCCAGCCTGCGTCCGGCCAGCAGCTCTGGCGCACACACCGGCACCACCTCTTCACGGAACAACTCCACGCACGTGGCTCCCGGCCAGGTGCCCTGGCCATAGAAGAACACCACGTCAGCCGAGCCTTGCAGCAGGGCGAACGGCTCCATCTCGTTGCGAATGTCCAAGTGGATATTGCTGTGCCGTTTGCCAAAACCCTTCAGGTGCGGGATCAACCAGCGCACGCCAAAACTCGGTTGAGTGGCTACCTTCAATATCTCGGTCTGCTCGCCGTAGGTGAGTACGTAGCGGCTGGACATGTCCACCTGGGTGAGGATCTTGTTGACCTCGGCCAGGTACAGGCTGCCGGCCGGCGTCAGCTGCAAGCGCCGGCGGATGCGCAGGAACAGGTGGTGGCGCAGCATGTCCTCCAGCTGTGCCACCTGCTTGCTGACCGCGCTCTGGGTCAGGTGCAGTTCTTCGGCAGCACGGGTAAAACTCAGATGGCGGGCTGCAGCTTCAAAGCACTGCAGGGCGGTCATGGAGGGTACCAGGCGTTTTGACATAGCGGTCTCTGCGGCTCAAATCATTACCTGACGGAATGATATGCGGAATAAAGGTCGTTTGTTGTACCTATGTGATCGGATTAATACTGATCCACATCATTTTTCCACCCCATCACCGATGTAGGAGATGCACAAATGGTTGCTGGATTGCTCGAGCGCCTTGGCGTTGCCGCCGAGGCTTACACCCAGGGCGACTACCCTGTTCACACGCCGATCGACGGCAGCCAGATCGCCTCGGTGAAACTGCTCGGCAAGGCCGAGACCATCGCCCGTATCGATCAGGCCCAAAGCGCCTTCGAAGCCTGGCGCAGTGTGCCGGCTCCGCGCCGTGGCGAACTGGTGCGCCTGTTCGGCGAAGTGCTGCGTGAGCACAAGGCCGACCTCGGCGAGCTGGTTTCGATCGAAGCCGGCAAGATTACCCAGGAAGGCCTGGGCGAAGTGCAGGAAATGATCGACATCTGTGACTTCGCGGTTGGCCTGTCGCGCCAGCTGTACGGCCTGACCATCGCTTCCGAGCGCCCGGGCCACCACATGCGTGAAACCTGGCACCCGCTGGGCGTGGTCGGTGTGATCAGCGCCTTCAACTTCCCGGTTGCCGTGTGGGCCTGGAACACCGCCCTGGCCCTGGTGGCCGGCAACTCGGTGGTATGGAAACCGTCCGAGAAGACTCCGCTGACTGCCCTGGCCTGCCAGGCGCTGTTCGAAAAAGCCCTGAAAGCCTTCGGCGAAGCCCCGGCTGGCTTGGCACAACTGGTGATCGGCGGCCGTGAAGCTGGCGAAGCCATGGTTGATGACCCGCGCGTACCGCTGGTCAGCGCTACCGGCAGCACCCGCATGGGTCGCGAAGTCGGCCCACGCGTTGCTGCCCGCTTCGGCCGCAGCATCCTGGAGCTGGGTGGCAACAACGCCATGATCCTGGCCCCGAGCGCCGACCTGGACCTGGCCGTGCGTGGCATCCTGTTCTCGGCTGTTGGCACTGCCGGCCAGCGTTGCACCACCCTGCGTCGCCTGATCGTGCACCGCTCTATCAAGGACGAAGTGGTTGCCCGCGTCAAAGCTGCCTACGGCAAAGTGCGCATCGGCGACCCACGTAAAGACAACCTGGTAGGCCCGCTGATCGACAAGCAGTCGTTCGACGCCATGCAAGGTGCACTGGCCAAGGCCCGCGACGAAGGTGGCCAGGTCTTTGGTGGCGAGCGTCAGCTGGCCGACCAGTACCCGAACGCCTACTACGTTTCACCCGCCATTGCTGAAATGCCGGCGCAAAGTGACGTGGTGCGCCACGAAACCTTCGCCCCGATCCTGTACGTGCTGGCCTATGACGACTTCGAAGAGGCGCTGCGCCTGAACAACGAAGTGCCACAAGGCCTGTCGTCCTGCATCTTCACCACCGACATCCGTGAAGCCGAGCGCTTCCAGAGCGCCTCGGGCAGCGACTGCGGCATCGCCAACGTCAACATCGGCACCAGCGGCGCCGAGATCGGCGGTGCATTTGGTGGCGAGAAGGAAACGGGCGGTGGCCGTGAGTCGGGCTCGGATGCCTGGAAAGGCTACATGCGTCGCCAGACCAACACCGTGAACTACTCGCGTGAGCTGCCGCTGGCGCAGGGTATCGTGTTCGACTGATGTATTGAGCTGCATGGCCGGGGGCCTGGCCCCCGGTTCGCGGGTAGACCCGCTCCTACAGGGTTCGTCCAAGCGACACCGATCCTTGTAGGAGCGGGTTTACCCGCGAATGGGCCGCCCTGCGGCCCCAACAAGAACAAATTGCTGGAGCCGGCCATGTCCGAACTGCGTCAACAATGCTTGTGGGAACACGTCAGCAAACCGACCGTCGCCGCCCAGGCCCTGGCCGGTGAGCACAAGGCCGATATCTGCGTGATCGGCGGCGGTATTACCGGCCTGTCGGCGGCCATCCACCTGCTCGAACAGGGCAAGTCGGTGATCGTGCTGGAGGCCTGGAAGATCGGCCACGGTGGCTCCGGGCGCAACGTCGGCCTGGTCAACGCCGGCACCTGGATCCGCCCCGACGACGTCGAGGCCACCCTTGGCCATAAGCAGGGCAGCCGCCTGAACAAGGTGCTTGGCGAAGCCCCGGCTGAAGTATTCGCCATGATCGAGCGCCTCGGCATCGATTGCCAGGCCCAGCACAAAGGCACGCTGCACATGGCGCACAACGCCACCGGCATCGCCGACCTCGAAGCGCGTCACGAACAATGGCGCCGCCGAGGTGCCGACGTCGAGCTGCTGACCGGCGCCCAGTGCCAGGAATACTGCGGTACCGACAAGATTTCCGCTGCGCTGCTTGATCGCCGTGCTGGCACCATCAACCCCATGGGCTACACCCAGGGCCTGGCGGCTGCCGTGGCGCGCCTGGGCGGCAAGATTTTCCAGCAGTCTTCGGTCGAAGGCCTGGAGCGTGAGGGGGATGGCTGGCAGGTGAAGACTGCGCGTGGCGCTGTGCGCGCCGAAAAGGTGGTCATTTCCACCGGCGCCTACACCGAAGGCGACTGGAGCAACCTGCAGAAGCAGTTCTTCCGTGGTTACTACTATCAGGTAGCCTCCAAACCGCTGCAGGGTATTGCAGCCGACAAGGTGCTGCCACACGGCCAAGGTTCGTGGGACACCCGCACCGTGCTCAGCAGCATCCGCCGCGACGATCAGGGCCGACTGCTGCTCGGCAGCCTGGGCCGGGTAGACAACAAGCCAGCCTGGTTCGTGCGCAGCTGGGCCGACCGCATCCAGAGCCACTATTACCCCGAGCTGGGCAAAGTCGAGTGGGAAATGCACTGGACTGGCTGCATCGACTTCACCCCCGACCACCTGATGCGGCTGTTCGAGCCGGCGCCGGGGCTGGTGGCGGTAACCGGGTACAACGGGCGCGGTAATACCACCGGCACCGTGATTGGCCGGGCGTTTGCCGAGTTCCTGCTCAAGGGCGAGGCTGACAGCCTGCCGATTCCGTTTTCGCCGATGAGCGGTGTGAGCGCGCCTTCGCTGCGCACGGCGTTCTACGAGTCCGGGTTCTCGCTGTACCACGCGGGGCAGTGCCTGAGGGTTGTGTTGTAAGTACTGGCCTCTTCGCGGGTAAACCCGCTCCTACAAATTGTTCACCGCCTGAGAGGGCTGTGGTGAACCTGTAGGAGCGGGTTTACCCGCGAAGAGGCCAGCACAGTCTCACTTGTGCAGCCAGCTGAGGAAGCCACCTTTCTTGATCAGGGCCGGCTTTTGCAGCAACAACGACTCCCGGCTCTGCCGCCGGAACCGCTGCAACTTGCTCAACGCCGTCTGCACTTCGCCACGCTGCTGCAAACAGCTCTTCACCTGTTCCTTGTCGATTCGGTACAGCACGCAACTGGTCAGCGTGCGGAATTCGGCCAGCGAGTCTTCGTCGTCGATGATCCCCTCGATCCCAAGCACCTCCCCCGGCCCCATGCGCCCGGCCTCCAGCCGCTTGTCTCCGTCGCGCACCGAGGCCGATACCACACCGCTGGCAATCACCAGCAGATGATCGGAATGCTCGCCCACCCCCAGGATCACCTGGTCCGCCAGGTACTCGACTGCAGTCATGCGCTGGCTCAACGCATCGCGCTCTTCATCACTTAGCGAGCGGAACACTCGAACCTCATTCAGTACCTCGCGCTGGCGGCTGCGCGGCGGCACCGCCAGGTCGACGTTCCACATCACTCCGCTGGCCTCCAGATGCCGGTGTGCCAAGTCGAACAACTGGTTACGTGCATCGCCCTTGGTGCCCGCATCGGCCACGAAGCCGCTAGCCTCGTACTCCACCGATTCCAGAGTCGAGGCCTTTACCGTCACCTTCGGCTTCGGGGTCGCAAGGATGGCACTGACGCCCTGCAAGGCTTTTTCCAGCGCATCGAACACGCGCTTGGGCCGTACCTTGGCCGGGACCACCACGCTGATCGATACCCCGTGCACATCGGCCGGGCGACTGTGGTTGAGCAGCCGCGCCTTGGCCGCCACCGAGTTGGGGATCACCGCCAGGCTGCCGGTACCGGTCAGCAGGCGCGTGGCGCGCCAGTCGATGTCCAGGACCTTGCCTTCGGTGCCGTCGATGGAGATTGAGTCGCCAATCTGATAGGGCCGCGTGGTGTTCAGCACGATGCCGCTGAAGACGTCAGCCAGTGTGCTCTGCAGCGCCAGGCCGATGACGATGGCCATTACCCCGGAGGTGGCCAGCAGGCCCTTCACCGGCAGTTGCAGCACGTAGCCTGCGGCCGCGACCACGGCGGCGAGGAAGATCAACGCCCCCAGCACATCCTGCAGCAAGCGCCCGCCATGGCTGCCACGGGCCACCAGCAACAGGCCGAACACCACGGTCACCGTGCGCGCACCGAACAGCCACCAGCCGATGGCCAATACCGTGGCCATCAGGTTGCGCGAGAGATCGTCGGGCCACGGCGGTGGTTGCAGCGGGCTCATGCCGGCGGCCATCAGCACCGCGCTGAACAGCAGGAAGATCACCAGGCGCGCGCTGATGCGCCAGGCATGACGCTGAATAGGGATCAGTTGCCAAAGCACGAGGTCGAGCAGGATCAGGGCGCAACCGAGCAACAACGGGGTCGACTGGATGAAGGCCAGCATGGTGGTCTCGGGGGTGAGGGGAGGGCTGTGGGTAGTAATAGAGCAGGTTTGCCGGGCAGGCAATGCAAGCCTGTGCTGGCCCCTTCGCGGGCTTGCCCGCTCTCATCAAACAAAATACAACCCACTGTTTTCTAAGCACTCAAGCGGCCACCAGCTGATACCCCAGTTTCCGGGCTTTGCGGAGCAAAGCCCGGACCTGCCGGTCCTGGCTTCTGGTTTCGAACTCCTCAAGACCTTTTTCAACATAAGCCTGCTTCTTGGTTAAAAGGTTGTACACCAGACGTGCCAACTGATGCGCAGTGGCCTTGATGGCGCAGCTGGTATCCATTCGAGTCAGTCTGGCTCGGTGCGATGCACCAATGAAACCCTTGTCGTTACGGGCATTGGATGCAGCCTGCTTGAGTGCTTGAGCTGCTCGATTGACTATTTTTGGCCCACCACTTGCCAGTCGATGACCGCCGGAGATTCGAGTAGGGGGAGCCAGTCCCAACCAAGAGCAGAAGTGCTGTGAGGACGGGAAGCGTGATAGATCTGTACCGATCTCCCCTGCCAGCACTAATGCAGTGTCCACCCCAATGGTTGGAATTGCGGTTAGGTCCACGCCAAGAACTTTCCACAATGTCTGATGCAGTTCAGTCTGTTGGGCACCGTTTCGGTGCGGGCTCCGTAAAGGCTTATTGGATGGCTCTGGCTTGTTTTGCAGCACCGGCAACTGCTCTAACGCGGCTTTTATGGCGTCGTCACAATCAGCAATTTGCTGCTCCAGGAAGTCATAGGCAGCCAATTCCTGAGTTAGCGCATGCAAATGCTCGCGTCGCCAATTGCCATGAAGACTCCGAGCGACAGCCTCCTTGCCTGCCTTGATGCGGCGGTCGGTCAGTTCAGCCAGTTGCACTGGGTCCCGTTCACCTGCGCAGATGGCTCGCAAAATCTTCATGCCAGTTACGCCGGAAATATCACTGATGACATTGGCCAGCTGGATGTTCATTTGGCTCATGGCCTTTTGCATCCGGTTCAGCGTCTGCGCCTGGTCTTTCACTTTGGAAGCACGCTGCCTGACCAATGACCGGACGCAGCAGGTCAGATCATCGGGGCGGAATGCGCCTCTGAGCAGTCCATGAGTCATCAGCTGCCAAATCCACTGGCAATCCAGCACATCTGATTTACGGCCCGTGATTTGCCGAGTTGCTCTGGCATTGACGAGATAAACCTCAAAACCGCGCTCGCTGAGAATCTCGTAAATTGGAATCCAATAAACCCCCGTGGATTCCATGGCAACGACCTTGATCCCCAGGCTTTCAAGCCAGTTAGCCATCTTGAGCAGGTCGTCAGTAAAGGACGTGAACGACTGGACGGGATTTTCGTGCCGGGGATCGACCGCCACGAAATGCTCTCGACCACCGACATCGATCGCTGCGCAATCGGGATGGACGACGGTAAAGCGTTGCTTGGAAGGCTTGCGCGCCATGATGAATCCTCGCAGGATAAAGGGCGCGCGGGGCACACGGTGGCGAAAGGGTTCACTCTCTCATACGTGGTCACAGCTGAATCAGCTGATGCCTACAGGGACTTCACGCCGATACCGTGCGGATCACTCTCCCACGCGGGTGTGCGGACACACACCAGTGCTGGCTACGATCTCTGTCCCGCGCACACGAACCCTAACAAAGCAAAAGGCGGCTGGCCCTACCGGGCCAACCGCCTTTTCTTTTTCAAAATGTCAGCGTCGCTGCGGATCTAAAGCCGTACACCTCATGTTTGCTGCGCGACAGCGCAGCCCGGAAGGGCTGGGTGATCTCCCACAGGTAAAGCGCTGGTTTTGAATCTTGTGCGGTCCCTGGACTGCCCCCCAAAAGTTGGACAGTTTTAAGCTGCAGCCTGAGCCCTGTACTCCACAGGGCTCAGGCCATTGAGCCTCAGCTTGATGCGATCATGGTTGTAGTAGTGAATGTACTCATCCAGACCCGCTCTCAGCTCATCAATGCTCTCGAAACGCTTCAGGTAGAAAAACTCAGATTTGAGCGTGCCGAAGAAGCTTTCCATGGCCGCATTGTCCAGGCAATTGCCTTTTCGAGACATGCTCTGCTTTACCCCGCATTCGCTTAGCTTACGGCGGTATTGCGCCTGCTGGTAATGCCATCCCTGATCCGAATGCAGCACGAGCTTCGGTTTCTCTCCCAGGCAATCGAGCGCTTTGCCAAGCATGTTCCCAACCAGGCTATAGCATGGGCGGCTGGCCATTTCGTAGGCCACGATTTCGCCGTTGTACAAATCCATCACGGGCGACAGGTAAAGCTTCTGTTGAGCTACTTTGAACTCGGTTACGTCGGTCACCCACTTCTGGTTTGGGCGTTGAGCAACAAAATTTCGCTCCAGCACATTCGCTGCCACTTTACCGACGGTACCTCGATAGGAGCGGTATTTCTTGGGGCGCACTACTGATTTCAATCCCTGCTCAGCCATCAGCCGTTCAATGACCTTCTTGTTCACCCGCTTTTCCTTCCTGATTACGAGTGCGATACGGCGATAACCATAAAGCCCTTTCTGCTCGTGGTAGACGCGATGCACCAATGCCTTGAGCTCAGCATGCCGATCTGGCTTCTGCTGAGCTTTTAGCTGGTAGTAGAAGGTGCTGCGCGCCAGCTCGACCAACTGAAGGAGGTCAGGCAAAGGAAACCTGCGCTTGAGTTTGGAAACGATCAGGGCTTTTTCCCGCGTGTTCGTTCCTTTTCCTCGCGCAGAGCCTTGAGCTCCTTTAGGACAGCATTCTCCATGCGCAGGTACTCAAGTTCAGCCATCAGCTGATCTCGAGACTTCTGATCATCATTGGTATCGGTGGGTTTGGCAGGCTTGATCTTCTTCGGCACGTCGATTGGCTTTCTTGGCTTGATGGCAGTAGAGGGTGCAGGACTGCCACTGTAGTACTGCCGCTGCCAAATGCCTATCTGAGAGGACTGCCCAAGACCAAAGTGGGCAGCGGTCTGGCGCAGCGAAAGCCGATGCTCGTGCATATAGCTAAGCACCTGCTGTTTGAAATCACTGGTATAGCGCCGCCCATGCGAGCCTGGACCAATGCCATTATTGGCCTGATAACTGGCCACCCAGCGTCGAAGCAGGCTGAAATCGATACCTAAGTGTTGAGCCACCTTTCGGAAACCGTTGCTGCCATCCAGGTAGGCTGTGATCGCTGTGAGCTTGAATTGCTCGGTGTACTTACCCATAGATCCCCCAAGGGTTGGATTGGTGTCCAACTTCTTGGGGGCAGTCCACCCTGTGGGAGCGGGGGAGCCCGCGAAAAGGCCAGCAAAACCAACGCCAATCTATCGTTCCCAAAACAGAACGCTAAAGCCAAAAACTGCTATCTACCGCTCCAAAGGTGATGGTTTTAATCTTCTTCCATCAACGCGAAACACCAACTTACTGAACATCAAAACCCTTAGGAGCTACCCCCATGACCCACTTCAAATACAACCGCCTGAACAAAGACGACGCCGCCGTACTGCTGGTCGATCACCAGGCTGGCCTGCTGTCCCTGGTGCGCGACATCGAGCCGGATGCGTTCAAGAACAACGTGCTGGCCCTGGCCGACCTGGCCAAGTTCTTCAACCTGCCGACCATTCTTACCACCAGCTTCGAGCAAGGCCCCAACGGCCCACTGGTACCGGAGCTGAAAGCCCTGTTCCCGGACGCTCCGTACATTGCCCGCCCTGGCCAGATCAACGCCTGGGACAACGAAGACTTCGTCAAGGCCGTGAAAGCCACTGGCAAGAAGCAGCTGATCATTGCCGGTGTGGTGACTGAGGTCTGTGTAGCTTTCCCGGCCCTGTCGGCCCTGGAAGAAGAGTTCGACGTGTTCGTGGTCACTGATGCCTCCGGCACCTTCAACGCCATGACCCGCGACGCTGCCCACGACCGCATGAGCCAGGCGGGTGCCCAGCTGATGACTTGGTTCGGCGTGGCCTGTGAGCTGCACCGCGACTGGCGCAACGACATCGAAGGCCTGGCCGCGCTGTGCTCCAACCACATCCCGGACTACCGCAACCTGATGACCAGCTACAACGCTTTCAACGCCGGCAAGTAAGCCGACCCGCCCCGGGCGCCGTGAGTCGGTGCCCGCGCAGGGCAGCACACCCATCCAATCCTCCGCCCGTTCGCCGTTGCACAGTGAATGCGGGCAAGCTCATCCCAAGGAACGCCGATGAACACCGCACTCCATGACAACCGCGAAGTGGTGACCGTATGCCTGCAACACAAGGTGCTTGATAGCTCGCCGGGCACCCCGGCAGCGCAACCGCCGCGTTGGAAGCAGGCACTGCTGACCTACCTGGTGATCTGCCCGATGACCATGGTCATCCCGCAACTGCTGGCGCCGCTGTTTGCACGCTTCCCGCAGCTGGGCGGCGTCATCACCGGCAACCTGATCGTCAACCTGTTCGTCATCCTGCCCGTGGTGTTCTACATCATGCCTTGGGTAACCCGCCGCTGCGCCAACTGGCTGCGCGGCTGAGCCGACGCCTTCACCTGGAAACTTTCAAGGAGATACCGTTATGAGTACGTTCGTTACCCGCGATGGCACTTCGATCTATTTCAAGGACTGGGGCAGCGGCAAGCCTGTGCTGTTCAGCCACGGCTGGCCGCTGGACGCCGACATGTGGGATTCCCAGATGGAGTTCCTGGCCAGCCGCGGTTACCGCGCCATCGCGCTCGACCGCCGGGGTTTCGGCCGCTCGAGCCAGCCGTGGAACGGTTACGACTACGACACCTTCGCCGATGACATTGCCCAGCTGATCGAGCACCTCGACCTGCGCGACGTCACCCTGGTGGGCTTCTCGATGGGGGGCGGTGATGTCAGCCGCTACATCGCCCGCCACGGCAGCGAGCGGGTGGCCGGGCTGGTGTTGCTGGGCGCGGTGACGCCAGTGTTCGGCAAGCGTGAGGACAACCCTGACGGTGTCGACCTGTCGGTGTTCGAGGGCATCCAGGCCGGCCTGCGTGCCGACCGCGCGCAGTTCATCGCCGATTTCGCTACGCCGTTCTACGGCCTGAACCATGGGCAGCAGGTGTCCCAGGGTGTGCAGACGCAGACCCTGAACATTGCGCTGATGGCGTCAATCAAAGGCACCCTGGACTGTGTGACGGCATTCTCGGAGACCGATTTCCGTCCCGACATGGCCAAGGTCGATGTGCCGACGTTGGTGATCCATGGCGATGACGACCAGATCGTGCCGTTCGAGACCACTGGCAAGCAGGCGGCGGAGCTGATTCGCGGCGCCGAGCTGAAGGTGTATGCCGGGGCGCCGCACGGTTTTGCAGTGACCCATGCGCAGCAGCTGAATGAGGACTTGCTGGCGTTCCTTCAGCGGTAATTGTGGAAAACATTCGCGGGTAAACCCGCTCCTACAGACGTTGTAGGAGCGGGTTTACCCGCGAAGAGGCCGGCCCAGGCAGCAAAAAGCTTGACCAGGACTAACCTTCTTCAACCCACCGCACATCCATCCAAGCACAGGCCTTGCATCAACCGGCATGCTTCGCAGTCCCCCTGCCGGCCCTAGTCGGAGAAGCCTATGTCCCAGGATCGCAACGACAAGACCCGTCGCCAGTTCCTCGCCACCAGCACTGTGCTCGGTGCTGCCGGCGCGCTCTGGTCCGCATTGCCTTTTACCGGCCAAGCCGGTTTCGCTCACGCATCCACGCAAGGAGGTTCCATGACCGCCGACCTGATTCTGTTCAACGGCAAACTGCACACCGTTGACCGCGAAAAGCCCACCGCGACTGCTGTCGCCATCAAGGACGGCCGCTTCATCGCCGTGGGCAGCGACGCCGAGGCCATGGCCCACAAGGGTGCCGCCTCGCAGATCATCGACCTCAAGCAGCGCACGGTGATCCCCGGCCTCAATGACTCGCACCTGCACCTGATCCGGGGCGGTCTGAACTACAACCTCGAGCTGCGCTGGGAAGGGGTGCCGTCGGTGGCCGATGCCCTGCGTATGCTCAAGGACCAGGCGGCGCGCACGCCTACCCCGCAATGGGTGCGCGTGGTCGGTGGCTGGAATGAATTCCAGTTCGCCGAAAAGCGCATGCCCACCCTTGAGGAAATCAACCAGGCCGCCCCTGACACTCCGGTGTTCCTGCTGCACCTGTACGACCGCGCGCTGCTCAACCGCGCTGCGCTCAAGGCTGTCGGATACACCAAGGACACGCCGAACCCGCCGGGTGGCGAGATCCAGCGCGACAAGTTCGGCAACCCGACCGGCATGCTGATCGCCCGCCCGAACGCGATGATTCTCTACGCCACGCTGGCCAAGGGGCCTAAGCTGCCGCTGGAGTATCAGGTCAACTCCACTCGCCAGTTCATGCGTGAGCTCAACCGCCTGGGCCTGACCAGCGCCATCGACGCCGGTGGCGGCTACCAGAACTTCCCCGATGACTACTCGGTTATCCAGGAACTGGCCGACAATAACCAGCTGACCGTGCGCATCGCCTACAACCTGTTCACCCAGAAGCCCAAGGAAGAGCTGGACGACTTCAAGAAGTGGACGGCCAGCGTCAAGCTGCACAGTGGCACCGACTTCCTGCGCCACAACGGCGCCGGTGAGATGCTGGTGTTCTCCGCCGCCGACTTCGAGGACTTCCTCGAGCCGCGCCCGGACCTGCCGCAGACCATGGAAGAAGAGCTGGAGCCGGTGGTGCGCCACCTGGTCGAGCAGCGCTGGCCGTTCCGCCTGCACGCCACCTACAACGAATCGATCACGCGCATGCTCGACGTGTTCGAGAAGGTCAACCGCGACATCCCGTTCAATGGCCTGCCGTGGTTCTTCGATCACGCCGAAACCATCACCCCGCAGAACATCGAGCGCGTGCGTGCGCTGGGCGGTGGTATTGCCATCCAGGACCGCATGGCCTTCCAGGGTGAATACTTCGTCGACCGCTACGGCGCCAAGGCCGCCGAGCAGACCCCGCCGATCAAGCGCATGCTCGAAATGGGCGTGCCGGTGGGCGCGGGTACCGATGCCACTCGGGTGTCTAGCTACAACCCATGGACCTCACTGTACTGGCTGGTCAGCGGCAAGACGGTCGGTGGCATGGAGCTGTACCCGGAAGGCTTGAGCCGTGACACCGCGCTGCAACTGTTCACCCAGGGCAGCGCCTGGTTTTCCAGCGAGCAAGGCAAGAAAGGCCAGATCAAGGTGGGCCAGCTGGCTGACCTGGCAGCATTGTCGCTGGACTTCTTCAGTGTCGATGAAGAAGCGATCAAGGGCATCGAGTCGGTGCTGACCATCGTTGATGGCAAGGTGGTGTATGGTGCTGGCGAGTTCGACAAGCTAGGCCCGCCGCAGGTGCCGGTGCTGCCGGAGTGGTCGCCGGTGACCAAGGTACCTGGGCACTGGCGTGTCGGTACGCCATCGTTGGCAGCGGCTGTGCACCAGTGCAGCGGGCCTTGCGGTGTGCATGCACACAGCCATGAAAAGGCGCGGCATTCGAGCGTACCGGTAAATGACTTCCAAGGTTTCTGGGGAGCGTTAGGCTGTTCGTGCTTCGCGTTCTAAGCTGAGCTGATGTGAAGAACGGGGGCCAATATCTGGCCCTTTTCTTGTGCCTCAAGGGCCGCCAAGGCCAGCATCAATGGTGAGCCTTATGCTCCCCGCCAGCCAACAAATGCCGAATTCGCACTTCAATCCCATCGGTCTGCAGCATCCTGACCCGCGCCTCGATCTTCAGCTCACCACGGGTCACCCGGTGGTGATGCCGCAGATGCTCCAGCCACGATTCCTCGAAGAAAAACTCCAGCCACAACGCCGGATCAGCACTGTCCCGCATCAACCCCCACGACAATGCGCCATTGCGCTTGCGCATCGCTTCCAGCTCCCGCGCCGCCTGCTGGAAGGCCTCGGCCTTGGTGGGGGCGATGTGGTACTCGACGGTGACCATCACCGGTCCGACTTCCTTGTCCATGTCATCGCTCAATACCGGCACCGGCCAATGCAGCGACGGCGTCAGCTCTTCTGCCTCGGTTTCCGGCAGCGCCACCTTGCAGGTCAGCAAGGTACCCAGCGCCAGGCCGCCTGCGGCCAGCAGCAGGCTGAAGGTGATCGTTGCATGGCTGGCCAGCGTGCCCCACAGCAGGCCGCCACAGGCCATGGCGCCGAAGAAGATCAGAATGTATACCGACAAAGCCCGCGCCCGTACCCAGGCGGGCACCGAAGTCTGTGCAGCCACCTGCAGGTTGGACAGCACCGCGATCCACGCCGCGCCGCTGAGCAGCATCGCTGGCAGCAGCACATAGAAGTTGCGCACCAGCGCCAGGGCCAGCAGGAACAGGGCATACAGCAGGCTGGCCAGAAACACCAGGCGGTCACGGCTGATGCGTTCACGCAGGCGCGGCAGCAAGGTGGCACCCGCCACTGCGCCAATACCGATGGCCGCCAGCAGCAGGCCGAAGTCCGCTGCGGTGCCGCGCATCTCGCCACGCACGATCAGCGGCAGCAGCGAAGTACCGGCGCTGGCGCAGAAAAAGAACGCCAACGCGCGTAGCATCACGGCCTGCAAAGGCTTGGCGCTGCGGGCAAAGCGCAACCCGGTGCGCATGGCGCCAACGAAGCGTTCGGCCGGCAGCAGTGGTTCCTTCACCTCGCGCTTCCACAGGAACAGCACCAGGATCACCCCCGCGAACGAGATGGCATTCAGGGCGAAGGTCAGCCACGGGCCGACCATGCTCACCACCACCCCCGCCAGTGCCGGGCCGATGGCCCGTGACACGTTGATGCCGACACTGGAAAGCGCCACCGCGTTGGCCAGGTCCTCCTTGCCCACCAGTTCTGGTGTCAGTGCGCTCCACGCTGGCATCATCAGCGCTGTACCAATGCCCAGTGCCAGGGTCAGCACCAGCAGCAAGGTGACGTTCATCATCCCGAGCAACGTCAGGGCCGCCAGCACAACCGCTACACAAGACATCCACAGTTGCACCAGCAACAGGTAGCGGCGTTTGTCGACGATGTCCGCCGCTGCGCCCGCCGGCAGGGCCAGGAAGAACATCGGCAACGAGCCGGCTACCTGGATCAACGCCACGTGCAGCGGGCTGGCCGACAGCGTGGTCATCAGCCAGCCGGCGCCCACCTCGTGCATCCAGGTGCCGATGTTGGAGGCGATGGTGGCGATCCACAGCATGCGGAAGGTGGTGTTACGCAACGGGCTCCAGGCACCTGAAGGGGATGTACTCATGTCAGAAGCTGCCTTTGAGTGGGTATTCGATGATCAGGTAGATGCGGTCGATATCACCGCCCGCCTGGGCCTGGTTGGCGCGGTGGCTGACGTGGGAGAACGACAGGCTCAGGTCCTTGGCAGCCCCCGACTGCACCACGTATTTCAGGTCGATGTCGCGCTCCCAGTGCTTGCCGCCGTCACCGTACTGGTTCACATAGGCGCCGCCCGCAGGCGCATGGCTGCCGTCGATGCCGCGGCCGCTGACATAGCGGCCCATCAGGCTCAGGCCAGGTACGCCAAGGGTGGCGAAGTCCAGGTCGTAGCGCAGTTGCCACGAGTGCTCGCCCGGGCCGTTGAAGTCGGCGTACTTGATCGCGTTGGCCAAGTAGATGGAGTCGCCGCCGACGAAGTCGAACGGGGTGTCGCCCTCGACCTTCTGGTAGGCTAGGCTCAGCGCCTGGGCGCCGAAGCTGTACCTGGCCAGCAGGCTGTAGGCGAGGGTGTCGATCGCCCCTGCGCTGGCGTTACCGGTGTCGCGGGTTTTGTACAGGTTGCCGTCCAGGCGCCAGTTGCCCTTGGCCAGGTTCAGGTTGAGGTAGGCCTGGCGCCAGGTGTTTTCCAGCTGCCCGGCATACAGTGCGGCGCCGAACGGCCCGTTGGGCGCGAAGGTGGCACCGGCCAGGCTGATGGCCCGGTTGTGGGTGCTGGCGCCGTAGCCGCTGAAGTCGTCGTGGGTGGAACTGTTGTCCTGGTTGTTGAAGGCAGTGAAACGCCCGGCCTGCAGGCGCCAGTCGGGCAGGTCGGTGTTTTCCACCAGCCAGCCGGTGGCGTATTCCGGGTGCAGGCGTTTGTCACCGGTGTCGAACACCGGGGTTTCCACCATCATCTCGCCATAGCGCAGCCGGGTGTTGCCCAGGTGCAGTTTGAGCGCGGCACCGGCGCTGGAGTACTCGGACGCGGCGCGGCCATCGCTGTCGCGTGGCAGCAGGCCGGTGCCGCTATGGCCGCGGCCGCCGTCGAGCTTGAGGCCAAGAAAGCCATGGGCATCGATGCCGACGCCGACAGTGCCCTCGGTGAAGCCGGAACGGACCTCGCCGATGAAGCCTTGGGCCCATTCCTGGCGGTAGTTCTGGCCGCTGCCGGAGGGCGAGCGGAAGTCACTGTGCAGGAAATAGTTGCGGCTGAGCAGCGACCAGCCGGGCGCTTCGGCGTGGCTCAGCGCCGGCCAGAGGGCGAGGGTGGCGAGCAGGGCGCGGCCTGGTCCGTGGGTGGCGCGGATCATGAGGGGCTCCGGGGGATGATCCGGGAGTGTGGAAGAAGAGTAGACCCAAGGTCTTGTAAGGGTGTGCTGGGTGGGGATTTGCATTGCCTGTACCGGCCCTTTCGCGGCTAAAGCCGCTCCTACAGGGCCACCACCGGCCCCGAGCCTTGTGCAATACCTGTGGGAGCGGGCATGCCCGCGAAGAGGCCGGCTCAGCCAGTCAGGCACTCAAGCCATGTCGCTGATGGCGAACTCCTCAGCCAGATGATCGATCAGCGCTCGCACCGAAGGCAGCAACCCACGTCGCGATGGGAAGATCGCATGCACGATACCGCAACGCGGGTGCCAGTCCGGAATCAGCTCAACCAGGCGTCCTGCCGCCAGGTCCTCACGCACCGCCACCCGCGGCAAGTGGGCGATCCCCACTCCGGCTACCACGAAGTGGCGCAAGGCAAACAGGTCATCAGTCACCATGCGTGGTGTATGCGGGATGACGATGCTGCGGCTGTTGTCCTCACCCTGGAACAGTTCCCACTGGTACTCGCGCTGGGCACTGCCCCAATGCACGCTGGGTAGTGTGCCCAGCAGCTGCGGGTCAAAGCCTTTGGGCAGTTGCGCCAGGTATTGAGGTTGACCGACCAGGCACTGGGTGCTGTTGCTCAGCACCTTCATCACCATGTCAGTGTTCTCCAGCGGCGGAAAGCGCACCCGCAGGGCGATGTCGAAGCCCTCATGCAGCAGGTCGACACGGCGGTTGGTACTTTCGATGAACAGCTCCACCTGCGGGTACTTGAGCATGTAGCGGGTCAGCATCGGCCCGACCCAGGAGTTGAGCAGGGTGGTCGGGCAGCTGATGCGCACCAGGCCGCGCGGTTCGCTGCGGTTGCGCTCGATTATTTCCGCCGCGCCCTCGGCCTCCACGCGCATGGCCAGGCAACGGTTGTAGTAGGCCTGGCCGATCTCGGTCAGCGAGCAGTGCCGGCTGGTGCGGTTCAGCAGCCGCACGCCCAGACGGTCTTCAAGGTCGGCGATTCGCCGGCTGAGCTTTGACTTGGGCATGTCCAGCGCCCGGCCGGCCGGGGCGAAGCCGCCATGTTCGACGACCTGGGTGAAGTAGTAGAGGGAGTTGAGGTCTTCCAATGATCGGTCTCCGGGTATTTGGTTGCCTTTGCCGGCCTCTTCGCGGCTAAAGCCGCTCTTACAGGACACCACAGGCCCGAGGCCTGCGCGGTCCCTGTAGGAGCGGCTTTAGCCGCGAAGAGGCCAGCACAGCCCTTACAAATCCATCGTTCCTAAATCAGAACGCTAAAGCCAGATTCTGCTAACTACCGCCGCAAAGGTGATGATTTTAATCTGTGCCCATCAACGCGAAACACCCCGGATTGCTGAAAAATTCATAACCCTTAGGAGCACAGACCATGAGCAAATTCACCTACAACCGCCTGAACAAAGACGACGCTGCCGTACTGCTGGTCGACCACCAGGCTGGCCTGCTGTCCCTGGTGCGCGATATCGAGCCGGACAAGTTCAAGAACAACGTGCTGGCGCTGGCTGACCTGGCCAAGTTCTTCAACCTGCCGACCATCCTCACCACCAGCTTCGAGCAAGGCCCCAACGGCCCATTGGTGCCGGAACTGAAAGCCCTGTTCCCGGATGCGCCGTACATTGCCCGCCCTGGCCAGATCAACGCCTGGGACAACGAGGATTTCGTCAAGGCGGTGAAGGCGACCGGCAAGAAGCAGCTGATCATTGCAGGTGTTGTGACCGAGGTTTGCGTGGCGTTCCCGGCGCTGTCGGCCTTGGAGGAAGACTTTGACGTGTTCGTGGTGACCGATGCTTCCGGCACCTTCAATGAAATGACCCGTGATGCCGCGCATGACCGCATGAGCCAGGCGGGTGCCCAACTGATGACCTGGTTCGGCGTGGCCTGCGAGCTGCACCGCGACTGGCGCAACGATGTCGAAGGGCTGGCTGCACTATGCTCCAACCACATTCCGGATTATCGCAACCTGATGACCAGCTATAACGCGCTGACTGCGGGTAAGTAATCAACCATCAGCAACGCGCACAAAGGCCGGCTCTCTCTATAGGGAGCCGGCCTTTTTTGTTTGCTGTACCGGCCTTTTCGCGGGCATGCCCGCGAAAGGGCCGGTACAGGCGACTCAATTCATGGGCTGTGACTCAATCCCATCCAGCAACGCCTCAACCAAACCTTCTGCCATTTCGAGTGCGTTCAGGTTGCTCCAGAACAGGCTCTTGCCTGTGTCATCCAGATGTTCCAAGGCTTTGTAGCCACAGTCGTAGGCACCGCGCAGGTATTGGGCGACATGCACCAGGGCATCGTGGGCGGAAACGCCTGGGTTTACGGTGAACAATGGGCGATGGCCGGCATCGCAGCGGCTGAAAGAGCGTTGGGTGGTGTTGGGGAGGGGTGGATCGGGGACGATTCTTTTCATGGCAATTCCTTCTCCAGGATTGAACTGCAACCACCCGTTTCCACGCAGAAGGCGGCAGTTGTGCGCGGGGTGGAAAACCGGGGAGAAGGCAAGCCGGTAGGCCAAACGGCCTCACGCGCACAACTGCCATAACGGCAGCCCTTCATCACATCCGGGTTTCCACACCCGATCGCTGAACCGACAGCGACCCGGTTAGCCTAGAGAGCAGGCCTTCCCTGGACAATCAGACGGGCGTCGACACGGTGTGTAGGATAATTCCTTGGGATTGGCGTGAACGTAGGAAATGGTTCGCGGGGAAGTAGGACCCAGCTGATAATTAGGCGATTTGTGATGGTTTTTGTGAGTTCGCGTAATGGCGGCGAGGTGATCGTCAGGAAATTGCAGGATGGCTTCCAGGTGCCTGGCGATAGTTTTTTGGCGCCCATGAGATCGAGCGCCGCCCGCGCGGCGCATCGCGAGCAAGCTCGCTCCTACATTTGTTTCGGGCCAATTATTCCTGGGGCAGACGCGCACGTCCCCTTGGCGCTCCCCTCGATATCGTGGGGGACAAACAGGGCGGTCGCGCGCGCAGGCACAGGCGATACTGGCCCGAAACAGATGTAGGAGCGAGCTTGCTCGCGATGCGCCGCGCGGGCGGCGCTCGATCTCACAGGCACTACAACCCTCAAGGCATGCTCGCCCCTACATTTGTTTCGGGCCAATTATTCCTGGGGCAGACGCGCACGTCCCCTTGGCGCTCACCTCGATATCGTGGGGGACAAAGAGGGCGGTCGCGCGCGCAGGCACAGGCAATACTGGCCCGAAACAAATGTAGGAGCGAGCTTGCTCGCGATGCGCCGCGCGGGCGGCGCTCGATCTCACAGGCACTACAACCCTCAAGGCAAGCTCGCTCCTACATTTGTTTCGGGCCAATTATTCCTGGGGCAGACGCGCGCGTCCCCTTGGCGCTCACCTCGATATCGTGGGGGACAAACAGGGCGGTCGCGCGCGCAGGCACAGGCAATACTGGCCCGAAACAGATGTAGGAGCGAGCTTGCTCGCGATGCGCCGCGCGGGCGGCGCTCGATCTCACAGGCACTACAACCCTCAAGGCATGCTCGCTCCTACATTTGTTTCGGGCCAATTATTCCTGGGGCAGACGCGCACGTCCCCTTGGCGCTCACCTCGATATCGTGGGGGACAAACAGGGCGGTCGCGCGCGCAGGCACAGGCGATACTGGCCCGAAACAGATGTAGGAGCGAGCTTGCTCGCGATGCGCCGCGCGGGCGGCGCTCGATCTCACAGGCACTACAACCCTCAAGGCATGCTCGCTCCTACATTTGTTTCGGGCCAATTATTCCTGGGGCAGACGCGCGCGTCCCCTTGGCGCTCACCTCGATATCGTGGGGGACAAACAGGGCGGTCGCGCGCGCAGGCACAGGCGATACTGGCCCGAAACAGATGTAGGAGCGAGCTCGCGATGCGCCGCGCGGGCGGCGCTCGATCTCACAGGCACTACAACCCTCAAGGCATGCTCGCTCCTACATTTGTTTCGGGCCAATTATTCCTGGGGCAGACGCGCACGTCCCCTTAGCGCTCACCTCGATCTCACAGGCACTACAACCCTCAAGGCATGCGCCAAAAGGCCTCAACCCGCATCCGATTCAAACAACCGTTCCAGCTCCACCCGCGCCTCCTTGCCCGTCTGCATCACCTTGGCCCGGTCATCACGTACCTGCCCCTGGGCCTCCAGCACCTCTTCGTCATGCTGGGTAAACCGTGCAATGCGGTCCGCCGCCTGTTCATCGCTCAGGCCCAACCCCACCAGTGCCCGGCGGGCCATTTCCAGGCTGGAGTGGTATGTCTCGCGAATCGGCTCGGCGCCCACATCCGCCAGTTTATGTACGTGCTGGCGGTTACGCGCGCGGGCCAGCACTTTCAGGTGCGGGTACAGGCGTTTCACCCGTTCAGCGCTACGAATGGCGGCCTCCGGGTCATCGATGGTGATGATGAAGTACTCCGCCTCACCCACCTTGGCCGCATGCAGTACTTCGGGGCGCAGCGGGTTACCGTAGAACACCGGCACCTGTTCGAACATACGGGTCATCTCGATGGCATCCACCGAGGTCTCCAGGGCAACGAACGGTATCTTCTGTGCCCGCAGGATACGCGCGACGATCTGGCCCATGCGGCCCATGCCGGCGATTACCACCCGCGGCGTGCCGGCGTCGATGGCCTTGTAATGGTCGGGCACTTCACGCACTGGCTGCGCGCGTTTGAGGGCACGGGCGCAGCCAATCATGAGCAGTGGGGTGATGGCCATCGACAGGGTAATGGTCATCAGCAGCAGGTCGTAGGTCTGGGTATCGAACAGACCCTGGTCCTTGCCCAGCTTGAACACCACAAAGGCAAACTCGCCGCCGGCGGCCAGCACCATGCCCAGTTGCAGCGCGCTGGCGCCGCTCAGGCCGGCGGCCAGGCGACCGGTGCCGACCAGCAGCACCAGCTTCACGGCCACCAGCAACAGGGTCAGGCCCAGCACCACCAGCGGCATCTCCAGCAGCAGGTGCAGGTTTGCACCCATCCCGACGCTGATGAAGAACAGCCCCAGCAGCAGGCCCTTGAAGGGTTCGATCTGTGATTCCAGCTCGTGGCGGTATTCCGAGTCTGCCAGCAGCAGGCCGGCGAGGAAGGCGCCCAGGGCCATGGAAATACCGGCTTGTTCCATCAGCCAGGCGGTGCCGATCACCACCAGCAGGGCAGTGGCAGTGGACACTTCCGGCAGGCCGGTGCGAGCCACGGTGCGGAACACCGGGCGCAACAGGTAGCGGCCGCCGATGATGACCACGGCGATGCTGGCGAATACCTTCAGGCCATTCTCCAGGCTGTCGCCACTGCTGGTGTCCGGGCCAGTGGCGGCCAGCAGTGGTACCAAGGCGATCAGCGGGATCGCGGCGATGTCCTGGAACAACAGGATGGCGAACGCCAGACGGCCGTGCGGGGCATTGAGTTGTTTGTTCTCGGCCAGGCTCTGCAGGCCAAGGGCGGTGGACGAAAGCGCCAGGCCCAGACCGAGCACGATGGCCGCGGGCAGCGTCTGGCTGAAGCCGAACAGGGCGATGGCGCCGATAACCGCGCCGGTCAGCAACACTTGGGCAGTGCCGACACCAAACACCGACTTGCGCATCAGCCACAAGCGTTTGGGCGACAGCTCCAGGCCGATGATGAACAGCAGCAAGACCACGCCCAGTTCGGAAATGTGCGCCACCCTTTCTGTGTCGTGGACCAGGCCAAGTGCTTGCGGGCCGATGACCACACCGGCGAGCAGGTAGCCGAGCATGGCACCCAGTTGCAAGCGCTTGGCCAGGGGGACGGCGAGGACGGCGGCAAGCAGGAAGATCACCGCAGTTTGCAGAAGGCTGCCTTCGTGTGGCATTGGCTCGTACTCCATGAGCTGCCGGGGCAGCGTTATTACAGGTTGGCCGACGATTCTGGAGGCTGGGGTGGCATTAGACAATCTGATGTCGGGAAGAAACATTGTCCTGAAAAAAGAGACGGTGGCTGTGGTCAGTTGTGTGAGTGGCCCGCGCTCAACCCCCACCAAACTGCGTGCGATACTGCGCCGGCGTCATGCCTATCCGCTCACAGAACACCTTGCGCAAATGCCGGTCGCTGCCAAACCCGCACTGCGCCGCCACAACCTTTAACGGCAGGTCGCTGCCTTCGAGCAGCTTGCGCGCGCGGTCGATGCGCGCATTCTGCAGGTACTGCAGCGGCGTCATTCCCACCTCCCGCAGAAACGTCCGGGCAAAGTTACGCCCGCTCATGGCCACCAGTTCGGCCATTTTCTGCACGGTGAACGCCTGCTCGATGTGGTCGACTATATAGGCCTGCACCCGGGCAATCGGCGAGTCGTCGCGTGGTACCGCAGCCAGCAACGGCCCGTAAGGTGTCTGCCCGCCCTGACGATGACGGGCAACCAGCAGCACCTTGGCCACTTCCAGGGCCAGCGCCTTGCCATGGTCCTCGGCAACCACCGCCAGTGCCAGGTCGATCCCTGCAGTGATACCGCCCGAGGTGATCAGGCAGCGGTCCATCACATAAATCTGCTCGGTCTCCACCTTGGCCTCGGGAAACGCTTGTGCCAGGCGCTCCACGTAATTCCAGTGGGTGGTGCAGCGATAGCCATTGAGTAACCCGGCCCGCCCCAGCAGGAACACTCCGGTGCAGATGGCACCGAAGCGTTTGGCCTGGCGCACGGCCTTGGGTAGCCAGCGCTCGATCCCTGGCAATGCGACGGCATAGGCTCCTGGGCCGCCGGGCACCAGCAACAGGTCGACGGCTTCCGGCAAGTCTTCCAGGCGCCGGTCTGCCACTACCTTAAGGCCGCATGAGCCGCGTACCACCGCTTGTCCCTCGGCCAAGGTCAGCAGCCGATATTGCCGTTCTGCTGGCAAGAATCGGTTGGCGATGGCGAATGCATCCATGGGGCCGGTGACATCCAGCAGTAGCACATCGTTGAACAGCACCATGGCCACGGTGCGGTGGGCGGGTTTTTCCTGCATACCTCTTTCGCCTTGAATGCCGGCCGCTGGTAGCGGCCAAAAGCTGAATACGAAACGCATCTTAAGGTATCGGCAAAACGCTCAGGGCCAGCAGCGCACAATTAACAATAATTCAGGTTTGGCTCAGGACTTCGTCATGTGCCGGGGGCGAGACTTTCTGCATTGAACAGGAGAGTCGCCATGTACCCTGGGACGCCCGAAGCGCCGCTGCAAACCCCCGGCGCACTCACGCCCGCGCGGCTGCGCCGGGCCAAGGAGCTGATGTTGCACAGCCCGTTGTCGATCATTGAGATCGCCGCGGTATGCAACCTTACCCGCAGCCATTTTTCCCGCGCTTTCAAAGTCAACACCGGCCTTTCGCCGCAAGCCTGGCGCCTGCTGGCGCGCATGGAAAAGGCCAAGCGCTTGCTCGCCACTGAGGCACCTATCACCCATGTGAGCCTGGAATGCGGCTTTTGTGACCAGGCCCATTTCACCCGCGCGTTCAGCCGCCTGGTCGGCCAGCCACCCAAGGCCTGGCGGCAGGCGCAGGTACTTTCTTAAGCCGAAGCTATCCACCGGTATAACCCCTGCGGACAGTGCCGGCCCGTTATCCCAACCCAAGGAGTCACCCCCATGAGCCAACCCGATTACAAGCGCCTGAACAAAGACGACGCCGTGGTGCTGCTGGTCGACCACCAGACTGGCCTGATCTCGCTGGTGCAGGATTTTTCGCCCAACGAATTCAAGAACAACGTGCTGGCTTTGGGCGACCTGGCCAAGTTCTTTGGCCTGCCGACCATCCTCACCACCAGCTTCGAGCAAGGCCCGAATGGCCCGTTGGTGCCCGAGCTGAAAGAAATGTTTCCAGATGCGCCGTACATTGCCCGTCCGGGCCAGATCAACGCCTGGGACAACGAAGATTTCGTCAAGGCAATCAAGGCCACGGGCCGCAAGCAACTGATCATCGCTGGTGTGGTGACCGATGTGTGCGTGGCTTTCCCGACCCTGTCGGCGCTGGCGGAAGGCTTTGAAGTGTTCGTGGTGACCGATGCCTCGGGTACCTTCAACGAAACCGTGCAGCAAGCGGCTTGGGTGCGCATGACCCAGGCGGGTGCGCAGATGATGAACTGGTTCTCGGTGGCCTGCGAACTGCACCGCGACTGGCGCAACGATATCGAAGGGCTGGGCAACCTGCTGTCGCAGCGTATTCCCAACTACCGCAACCTGATGAACAGCTACGCAGCGCTCGCCTCGCGATGATGTAAACCTGTATCGGCCTCTTCGCGGGTAAACCCGCCCCTACCATGGCTGCGCCGACTGTAGGAGCGGGTTTACCCGCGAAGAGGCCGGCACAGGTTATGAGTGACTCACAGGCAGAAAGAAGCGAATCCGGCATCCACCCAACTGCGACACCAGCGCCTGCAACTGCCCGCCGTGGGCCTGAGCCACCGAACTGCAGATCGCCAAGCCCATCCCCATGCCACCGGTCTTGGTGGTATGAAACGCATCGAATACACGCTCCCGCTCGTCCGCTACGATCCCCGGTCCGTTGTCGTCCACGCAGATTTCCACCCCATCCTTGACCACCGCCGATCCAATCTTCAGCACCCCGTCACTGCGATACCCAGCCAATGCTTCCAGAGCATTGGTAATCAGGTTGAACACCAGCTGCTGCAACTGCACCGGGTCGGCTGTCACGCAGACCCCGGCCTGTAGCTGCGTCTGCACATTCACCTTGCCCTTGGCGGCATCGGCCGAGGTCAGGCGCACCACCTCGCGGATCAATTCGTCCAGCTTCACTGCCTTGAGTTGCATCGGCGACTGCTTGGCCAAGGACCGTAGCGCCCGCACGATGTTGCCGGCCCGTTCGCTGTCGTTGCGGATATCTTCCAGGCCGGCAATCGCTTCTTCCAGGTCGGGTTTGGCGCGTTTCAGCCAGCGCAGGCTGGCCGCGGCATTGGAGGCGATGCCCAGGAGCGGCTGGCTGATCTCGTGAGCGATGGACGCTGACAGCTCATTCATCGCCTGCAAGTGCGCACTGCGCGCCAGTTCCGCACGCGAGCGGCGCAACTCAGCCTCCATCTGTGCGCGGATCTGGTTCTCCTCGGCCAGGCGCGTGTAGAACTTGGCCGTTTGTAGCGACACCGCCGCCTGAGAGGCGAGGATCTCCAGCATGGCCAGGCGCTGACTGCCGAACAGGTTCGGCACAAGACGGTTTTCCAGGTACACCAGGCCGATCAGCACGCCCTGGATCACCAGCGGCAGGCACAGCACCGAGCGGGCGTTGCGTGCCTGCAGTTGTTGGCGGAAGGCCTCAGGGCACTCATCAAGGGCATCGTTGAGCACCAGCGGTTTGCGGGTGCGCATGGTGGCGTTGATGACTGACAGCGGTGCCTGGGTCATGAACTTCTGGCAGTTGTCCATGCTCACGTGCAGCCCGGCGTCGTCGATGTGGGCCAGGGCAGCCATCTGGAATTCGGCGCCGCTTACAATCAGCAACACGCCG
The DNA here is from genome assembly GCF_057766845.1 of Pseudomonas sp. D5(2026). Taxonomy (NCBI): domain Bacteria; kingdom Pseudomonadati; phylum Pseudomonadota; class Gammaproteobacteria; order Pseudomonadales; family Pseudomonadaceae; genus Pseudomonas; species Pseudomonas sp. D5(2026). The sequence continues at coordinate 5,458,961 of NZ_CM173421.1, read as the reverse complement.
CGATCGGCACCGGAGTGCTGGGTCAGATGGCCCATCAGGGTTTCGATCAGGCCTTCGAGCAGCACTTCCTCGGACAGTGCCCGCGCAGCTTCTATGCCGGCTTCGAGGTCCAGCTTGGCCTGGTGGGTGGCGCGATAGGTCTCCTGAATCGGTTGGGTGCGTAGAAACGGATGCAATGTCTCAAGCTGGTGCACCTTGCCGGTCGCGCCCCAGATATGGAAGCAGTCGCGAGCGATGCGCAGGTGCAGGTTGGCGCCGGAGATCAGGCCGTTGGGGATGCACACCTCGGCCAGCTGTTCATGGGCCAGTGCCTGCTCGTGGATGAAACCGGCAGCGGTGGCGGCAATTTGCGCCTGGTCGAAGCAGCGGATCGCGCCCAGGCCGTCGCCTTCGAGCTTGGCGATGACGCCTTCGATCAGCAACTGCTTGCTGCGGAAGGTGGCCGGGTTGAAGCCGGCCCAGCGGCTGAAGCGCTCGCGCAGGGCCTGTAGCTCGCGCAGCTTGTCGGCAAGGCTGCCGTGGGCTTCGGGGCTGCCCAAGGCCAGGCCGCGGAACAGATGATAGTCGGCCAGGTTGATGTGCGCCGGTGCCGCCCAGCTGTTGTCACCGGCCAATGCCAGGTCGCGCATGGCCTTCGGGATATTGCCCATGTAAAAGGCGCACATGGCGGCGAACAGGTGTTGGAAGAACCGCGTGGTGGGCGACCTGGAGGGGGCGGCCGGGGCCGGGCAGGTCAGGCCACTCAGGTTGGCGACGAACGCTTGCTGGGCCTGCAGGATCTGCTCGACATCGCGGTAGCCGTGGTGACGCACAGTGGCCAGGCCTTGCGCCACTTCCTCGACCACGTCCGGCAGGTAGCGGCCCATGAACAGCGAATCTGATACCAGATGGTTGCAGGCGTAGCAGCTCATCGCCAGGTCGCCGCTCAGGCGCGCCGAGTCGATGGCATCCAACGTGGTACGTCGGGCGAATTCCATGGGTGAGGTCCAGGCGCTGACCTGGTCCATGGCCAGCAGCGCACTGGTCAAATCAGCTTCGAAACCGTGTCGCTCGATCAGCTTGAGCGCGGCCAGGCAACAGGCATGGCCATCATGGTAAGCGCCGAAACGTTCGGCAATCATCACCCCGTACCAGGCCATGCCGTAGGTGCTACCTGGGGCAACGCCGTGCAGCAGCGACATTTCCATCAGCTTGGCCAGGTGCAGGAAGCAGATGTCATCCTTCACGAAGAACGATGATGACAGGGTGGCCAGCAGGCTGATGGCAACCGTCACTTCCTCCGATTCGGTGCGCGGTAGCGACTCCAGGCAATGCCGACCTTTCTGTTCGACCAACGCCTGTACATGGGCGTGACTGGCCTCGACCTGTTGCCAGTCGACGCCCCGCACCGGGCTTATACCCAGTAAGTCCAGGCCGCTCAGGGCGCTGTCGATGGCTGCCTGATAGTCACCGCGCAAGGTATACAGCAGTGCCTGCAGCCGGCACGCTCGCGCCTGCTCCAACGCCGAGCGGGCACGCTGTCTGCATTCAGTGAGGCGTGCCTCGGCCGCGATCGTTCGTGACAGTTGCATGTCGCACTCCGTCGCCATGCAGGCGATGGCAAAGCCATGCGTGACGCGGCTTTCAAGCGTGGCGCCGTGGTGCAGCAACTGCTCGGCGGTGTGCAGGTAGCCTGCGGCCTGCTCGAAGGCGCCGGCGTCGCGTGCGCGTGATGCGGCCTCGCGTAAAAGCTGCAGGAACGCTTCGCAGTCATCCGCTGTAAACCCGCAGGGGGCGGCACGTTGCAGCTGGCTGGCGAGCTCGAACAGCCCCTCCTGCATGTAGTCTGGCCAAGCCTGGCGCATGGCCAGGGCGATGCGTGCATGCAGCGAGGCGCGCTCGTGCTCGGGCGTTAGTGCATAAGCGGCCTCCATCACCCGGTCATGAGTAAAGCCCAAGCCGTTCTGGCCCGGTTGCACGAAGCCGGCGCCAATCAAGGTTTTCAACGGTTCGCCTGGCGGCTGGGCGAGCAGCTGGCGAAGCAGGCGCTCATCGCAGTGGCTGCCCGCCGCGCTGACGACCCGCACAAGGTCGCGTTGCGGTGCTGGCAGGCGCCCCAGGCGGTGGACCATCAGGTCGGCCACATTGTCGGAATAGCAGTGCCGGGCCACAGCCTGCAGGCACCACGACCAGCGCATGGCCTGGGTGTCGAAGATGAACAGCTGGTCCTCGACCATGGCCCTGAGGATCTGGTTGATGAAAAACGGGTTGCCCGCCGTTTTGTCGTGCACCAGTTCGGCTAGCTGAAATGCCTCCTCGGGGGCAACGTGGTAGCGCTCGCCAATCAGCTCGGCCACCGCTCCAACGGCCAGCGGCCGCAGGTTCAGCGTGGTGCTGCGCACCGTTGCAGGTATGGCCAGCGGTGCGCTGGTGGTGGGCGTATCATTGCACCGGGTAAAAATCAGCAGCAGGTTGGCCGGCGCTTCAGCCAGCAGTTGGGCCAACAGTTGTCGGGTGGCGTCGTCGGCCCATTGCAGGTCGTCAAAGAACAGCACCAGCGGTTGGCCAGGCCGGGTGAAAACCTGCAGGAATTCAATGATCGCGTGCAGTTCCTTCTGCAGCGCAAGGCGCGTGGGCTTGGCGGGTAATTGGGGCAGTGGGCCGAGAATCAGTTGCAGGTCCGGGGCCAGCTTGCCGAGCAGGCGGCCATGACCTTTGATGCGGCGCAGGATTTCGCGGCGCAGGGTGTCGAGGTCCTGACTGTTCTTGGCCAGCAACTGGGTGGTCAGGGCGCCGAGTACTTCGATCCAGGGCGTGTAGGGCACAGCTTGGGCTTGGCTGTTGCACTTGCCGACGGCCCAGTAACCTTCAGCGTTGACCTTGAGCGCTGCTTCGACAAGGCTCGACTTGCCCATGCCAGCAGCGCCGTTGATGACCAGGGCTTGTGGTTTGCTATGGCGATGCAAGGCCCTGAGCAGCAGGGTAATGGCCTTTTGCTCGGCGCCGCGGCCGTACAGGCGTGCGCGGCCAGGCGCTACCGGGTCGGCGCAACCTGGCGTGAAGGGTGCCAGGATTTTGTGGGCGGCCCACTGCCGCTGGCAGTGAGCCAAGTCCACTGCAAGGGCGCGCGCGCTCTGGTAGCGGGCGTCCGGCTCTTTGGCCAAGGCCTTTGCCAGGATGAGGCTGAGGGGTGGCGGCACGTTGCTGTCCACTTCGCAGGCCGCACGCGGCTTCACACCCGCATGCAGCTGTCGCCAGTGCTGGGTGTCACGCCCGGCCAGTGGCAGCTCGCCCAGCAATAACTGGTAGAGGATCGCGCCCAGGGCATAGATGTCACTGCGTCGGTCGCTGGTGCTACCGTGCGGGCAAACCTGTTCCGGTGCCAGGTAGGCCCAATTGCCGAGCGGGGTGCCCTGTTCGCTGATCCGCTCTGCCGGGTCGGCGCGAAAGAAGCCCAGTCGCACCCGCTGGTGGGCGCCCAGGCACACATGCCCGGGCTGCAGTGTACCGTGCAGCACATTGGCTTCGTGCGCTTGCGCCAACGCGAGGGAGGCGTTCACCGCGATGTCGAGAAACGGCTCCAGCGCCGCAGGGCCTTCCGCGATCAGGTCGGCGACTGAGCGCACGGCCGGGTACACCAGCAATGGGCCTTCAGCCGAGCGCACGAACGCAGAGGGGATCACAGCCCATTGCGGGTCCAGTTGCAGGCGGTAGTCACGTTCCAGGCGCTGACAGGCGGTAGGGGCCTCGAGCGGGGCGCGCACGGCAATCCAAGCCTGATTTGTGGCTGGGTCGCGCAGGCGGAAATAGCTGAGTTCACCTTCCTGGCCCAGCGCGCTGATCTCGCACTGGTTCAGCCAGCCTTCGTCGATTGACTGATCGTAATCGATGGGCCTGTGGGCAAGGCGTTCATCGAGCATAAAGCACCCCCGCTAGCGACATCCTGAGGCGCGAGTATACGCAGCGGGCCCAGCATGAATGCGGGATACAGCCTGCTTGGCAGGAACGGGCACGCTGTTGTCCGTTATCGTCCCCTGAGGGCCGGCGGGCTTTTGTATAGTCCTCAGGCCAACCTATCCCTCGGGATAATTGTCTGAATGCGCATGCTGGCTTAGGCTGCCCATGCAGCGAAAACGCCCGTGCCCGCGCGAGGAAGCCATGATCCGAATAGGCAATGCCCTGGTGTCGCTGGAGCGGCGCGAAGTCTATGTCGACGGCAAGCCGATCCTGTTGGGGGGGCGTGCTTTCGAAGTGCTGGCCACGCTGATCAGGGCCAGGGGCCGCGTGGTCGGCAAGGACGAGCTGTTCAGTCAGGTGTGGGCTGGTACGGTGGTTGAGGACAATAACTTGCAGGTGCAGGTGTCCTTGCTGCGCAAGGCCTTTGGCGACCGCGGCCTGATCCAGACCGTGCCGCGCCGGGGCTACCGTCTGGCCGCGCAGATCAGCCTCGAGGTGCCGGGTCAGGCACTGGGTGGGTCGTTGCTGCACACCATGGCCGAGGCTGTCGAGCCGCTCGATGAGCGCGTGAACGTGCCGGTGCTGGTTGTGGATGACGACCCGTCGGTGCGCACCGCTTTGGGCCGGCTGTTGCGCTCGCAGGACATCCCGCATCACTTGTTTGCCAGCGCCGAGGCCCTGTTCGAGGCCCGCCTGGAAACCCCCTGTGCCTGCCTGCTGCTGGACATGCACTTGCCGGGTACAAGCGGCCTGGAGGTACAGGATGCGCTGTGCCGGCTGGCGCTGCCCTGGCCGATCGTGTTCATGACCGGCTTCGGCACCATCCCGATGACAGTCCAGGCCATGCGCGCCGGAGCGGTGGAGTTCCTGACCAAGCCGTTCGATGAAGACCAGTTGCTGACCTTGTTGCAGACAGTGCGCGCCCGTGCCGTGGCCGAAGGCCGCAAGTGGCTCCATGCGCGGCAGGTCGAGGAAAAGTACCAGCGCCTGACTCAGCGTGAGCGCCAGGTCTTCTCGCTGGTGGTAGGCGGCTTGTCGCACAAGCAGATTGCCAGGCAGATCGGCACCAGTGAGGTGACGACCAAGGTGCACAAGAAGAGCATCATGAACAAGATGCAGTCCCGCTCGTTGCTGGAGCTTGCGGCCATGCACAACCTTCTCGGCGCGCGGTCTGAGAGCCTGGGCAGCGCATGAGCAGAGTGGTGTGCATCGTCGACGACGATGCCTCGGTGCGCAAAAGCCTGGCCAACCTGCTGCGCTCGGCGGGGTTCGAGACCTTGTCGTTTTCCGCCGCGGACGCCTTCCTGGCCTCGCCACTGGCGGGCGAGGCGGGCTGTGTGTTGCTTGACCTGAAGATGCCGGGGATGAGCGGGCTGGAGGTACAGCGTGAGCTGGCACAGCGGGGGTGGCGCTTGCCGGTGATCTGCATGTCGGCACATTGGGACGATGGCTCGGTACGGGCAGCGATGGGCCTTGGGGCACTGGCCTGCCTGGGCAAGCCGTTTTCTGAAGAGGTGCTGCTGAAGGTGGTTGAAGAGGCTTTGGCCGGCGGTCAGTGAGGTTAAGCCCGCGAAGAGGCCTTACGCTTTAAGACCCCTCACAGCACACCTGCGCAATCAATCTCTGGATAAATGCGCAATGCTCCGCAGGTTGATCGATTAGCGAGCCCCCTTGCCATGCCACGCTTGAAACCCTTTCTCGACCCCCATCCCCCAACCCTGACCGCCATCGGCCTGCTGTTCATGCGGGTAACGGCTGCCTTGCTGTTGCTGTTCATTCACGGCCTGCCCAAGCTGTTGGACTGGAGCGAGGAATTGCAGCGCATCGAAGACCCCTTCGGCCTGGGCGCGACACTGACCTTGGCCTTGGCTGTGTTTGCCGAGGTGGTTTGCCCACTGCTGCTGCTACTGGGGATCGCTGCACGTCTGGCTTGCCTGCCCGTGCTGGCGGTGTTGCTGGTGGCGCTGGTGGTGGTGCACCCGGACTGGACACTGGAGCAGGGCCAGTTTGCCTGGTTACTGGTGGCGCTTTATGGCGGCTTGGCCTTGACAGGGCCTGGGGTTTACTCAGTTGCCGGATGCATCTGGCGGAACAGGGTTACCTGACCGGTTTCGGGACTGCAAAGCAGCCCGGCAATCTAACTGCTCCCTGGCCGGTACTGCAGGGCCTCGGCCAGGTGCGTCCGGCCAATCGTCTCGCATCCCTCCAGGTCCGCCAACGTCCGCGCCACCTTCAACAACCGGTGCGCCGCCCGTAGCGACAAGGTCAGCCGCTCGCAGGCCCCTTCCAGCCAGACTTGGTCCGCCGCTACCAACCCACAGTGGTGCCTTAAACCTTCAAGGTCTAGAAATGCATTTGCACACCCTTGTCGGCTGTGCTGCAGCTCCCGCGCTTCAGCCACCCTGACGGCGACATCGGCACTGGTTTCACCGCAAGACTGGTTGTTCAACGTAGTGCTTTCGCGAGCCACGGTCAGGTGCAGGTCGATGCGGTCCAGCAGTGGCCCGGACAGTTTGTTGCGATAGCGCGCGATCTGCTCGGTGCTGCAGCGGCAGCGGCCAGTGGGGTCGCCCAGGTAGCCGCAAGGGCAGGGGTTCATCGCCGCCACCAGCTGGAAGCGCGCAGGAAAACGCACCTTGTCACGGGCACGGGCAATCACGATTTCGCCTGACTCCAGTGGCTCGCGAAGCACTTCCAGTACACGCCGCTCGAACTCCGGAAGTTCGTCGAGAAACAACACGCCGTGATGGGCGAGCGTGATTTCACCTGGTTGCGGTCGGCTACCGCCACCGACCAGCGCCGGGCCGGACGCAGAGTGATGGGGGTGGCGAAAGGGCCGCTGTGGCCAGCTGTTCAGCGGCGCTTTCCCGCTGACTGACTGGATTGCCGCCACTTCCAGCGCTTCGTGCTCGTCCAGCGGTGGCAGCAGCCCGGGCAGGCGGCTGGCGAGCAAGGTTTTGCCGGTGCCGGGCGGCCCGGTGAACAGCAGGTTGTGCGCCCCGGCCGCAGCCAGCAGCAAGGCACGCTTGGCTGCCAGTTGGCCCTGCACTTCGCTCAGGTCCGGGTAGGGGCGTTGCTGCAGGATCAGGCCGTTGGCTGCGTAGGGCGGCAGCGGCACCTGGCCGTTCAGGTGGGCGACCAACTCCAGCAGGTGGCCCACCGCATATACCACCAACCCGCCGGCCAGGCTGGCTTCCTCGGCATTTTCCCGTGGTACCACCAGCGCCCGGCCTGCCTCGCGTGCCGCCAGTGCCGCAGGCAGCACGCCCTGCACCGGCCGCAATTTCCCCGACAGCGCCAGTTCGCCCAGGCATTCCATATCGGCCAGGGTGGCAATCGGCACCTGGCCGTCGGCGGCAAGGATGCCCAGGGCAATGGCCAGGTCATATCGGCCGCCATCCTTGGGCAGGTCGGCGGGGGCGAGGTTCTGGGTAATGCGCCGCTGCGGGTACTTCAGCCCGGAGTTGACGATGGCGCTGCGCACCCGGTCCTTGCTTTCCTTGACTGTGGTTTCCGGCAGGCCGACCAGGGTGAGATGAGGCAGGCCGTTGGTCAGGTGGGTTTCGACGCTGACCGCCGGTGCCTGCACGCCTACCTGGGCGCGGCTGTGGACGAGGGCTAGGGACATGAACACTCCGTTGTTGCTGGTAATGCCGCTTCCTGCGGCTGGGCAAAGAATAGCCAGTGCTGCCACGGCAGGCGCAACAAGTGTGCATCGTGGTTTTTCAGGGCAGGGGTTTTCCCTGCGTTTTCATGGGCTTCGGCAAAAATTGATCCAATAGGTTTCGCGCAGGTACCAGCTATGGCTTAGTTTTATGGGCAAATTGCCTTGCGCCGGAGCTTGCGGTGTTCGGCACACCTGTAGCGGTTGAGAAAGGAAATCTGGAACATGATCTGCTTGATGATATACGCCGTTGTGCCCCGGCCATTTCATCGTGTTAGCGCCGGAGGTTGACGAACGAATGAGCTCATTACGGCTTGGCCGCACCGAACACCGCGCTTATCTGGTTAATGCGTTTCGGTACCGGAGCACAGTTCCATCAGTCGCAAGCTAGCTTCTGCTATGGAACTCGTGCGTGAGTCTGATGATTAAAACTCGGCCATTTTCTGTATAGAGCCACACCGAGACACTTAACTGCAAACTATCTTATAGATGTTTTGCAAGTCTTCGTATGGCCCCTTAGCCGAAAGGGGGTATGGTGAAATGACGCAAATAAACCGTGAAAAGGCATAGTTTCGTTTCCAGCATGTTCGCTGCGTCCCACGGATACTGTTCTATAGGTTCCAAATAAAATGTCGCAGTTTAGATTCCCTCATAGCCGCCCTGTTTCTAATTTTGCGCACTGTCGACCCGACCAGTGAACCTAACTTTCGCAGCTACCTAATTATTATCCACTCATGCAGACAAAGATTAAAAACGAGGCTAGCATAAGATTCCACAACACAACCAATAGACACCGCATCGCCATCGGGAACCTATCTACCTCCCTTGAATCAACCAGCCCTCTATACACGAATACCTTTGGCATAGTCAGCAATATCGACACCGTGCAGATCCGCATGACACGCCCAATCAAGCCCGCCCGCGAATACAGATTTTTATTCCCCATCACAAAGCTAGAGTTGGAAAGCATTGTTTCTATAAGCTCTAGGTAACGATACGATAAATACACTAACACCAAGAGCGATAGTGTCGCCAAAACAAAACTACCCAATACAACGAGTTCCGCAATAGTGATTGTCATGGATTTACACTGCGATAAAGTATGTCACCAAAATATTCCCCGCCTTGTCCACCCTTGTCCCCACCAATCTTGCCACCTAAAGTCCCACCCAATACAGCACAAGCTAACGCACCACTACCTCCAGTAGGAATACCCAACACCGCAGTACAAACCACTGTAGCTATAGCACCTCCAACGGCTCCCCCTGCGGCGCTGCCGCCAATGCTGCCTATCAAGGCGCCCCCTTCGACATACCTGGCTTGCACACACTCATCTTCTCGCCCAAGGGTGCACGCTTGATGGATACTCAATCCTGTTGCAGCCACATCTAGCCCGATACCGATATAAGTGCCCTTCTTTATGAGATTAGCAGCCTTGGAAACTCCAGCGATCTTTTCCGCATACCCAACAATTTCACCAGAGTGCAGATAACTCTTCGTGGAAATCCCTAGCGTTCTCTTTGCTTTCCCCTTTTTACGCAAGCCCGAACCGTATGCCGCTAGCCTATCCAGCTGCTCCTCCAACCTAATGAACAAAACCATCCGCTTGGCATAAAATTCATCACGCGCTTTGATCGTGCCGCCCCCCAAGTAATCTCGATGAAGCTGCTCAACCTGCCCGAGTGTTTCCTTGATTGCATCGAGATGCCTGCTCCAGCCGTCACTTACTGCGCCTGCCCCCATCGACGCATGAGCAAGAAAACTATTCAACATTTCGTAGTTATCCAATAAAAAATCATCCACCCCAGCACCATTGACCTCGAGTAGATGATGAATCCCTTCTGCCTGAGACATTAAAAATGCTTCATGACTTGTACAGGAGGGCGTGGTTGGATCACCTACAATAACCAGTTCACCACCTACCACCACACTATTGACGATATGCGCATTCAACACATCAAACTTGCCGCGCTGATTGGCCGTCATGGGCGTATCGGCCTTCAGCGAATCATATGACTGCGTGTGCGAATTAATGAAGCTGCGTGCCTCGGACATGGTCGCACCTCACGCATACTTCTTGTTGTTGATACGGTCCCAACCGCCCGTGACGTTGCCGCCCGCGCTGCCGTCGAGGCGCTTCTGCCGCGTGTAGGTGGTTTTGATCCGCCCGTAGTTTAGCTGTACGACTTCCATCGGGACGCCGGAACTGGCGCTCTGGGCGTAGTCGGCGATGATCACTTCTTCGAGAACGACTTCGTAGTACTTGAGCTTGTCGGTACCAGCACGGCATACCACCAGCTTCACTTCCTTTAGGTGCTGGCCGGCACAACTGGCTTCAAGAAGCTTGCAGCTGGCACTGTCCAGGTATTTGGTGAAGGTGAAATTGGTGAGGGTGGTGCGCCCTGAAGATGCACCACCCGCAGAGCTTGCGGTGGCTGAGGTGCTTTGGCTGGCACCGAATTTATAGCCGACGATTTCGATCCAGTTGGCGTATTGCTGGTCCAGCGCTTCGCCAGTGATTTCCGCGATTTGGATATAGGCATCGAAAGCCATGTGTTCCACTCCCTGGTAACAATTGGTCTGAAAATGACAATGACGTTGCTCGGACAGCGTCGTTTAAGGCTTGTTCCTCAAGCACGGCGGATTGGACTGCTTGTGCCGATGGGACTGGTGTAAAATAGTCACACCGAATCGCTGCCGCAAGCAGGCGAGATTAAGTTTGCGAAATTGCCTACAAATTTGCCGATAAATCCCGCTCGATCACATTAGAAGATGTTTCTTGAAAAGTTCTTGGATGGCAGTTCGGCGCTGCGTGGAGCAGGACCCTATTGGGTATGGATATCAAATCGATATCCATTGTTCGAAGGTCTAAATTTTTGGCTTATTGAAGATTTTCTATTCATTGAAAAGTATCGGAGCGTTTGCTAGATGAGAATCTACCTTTGGCAATCTCATGCTCAGCGGTTAGCTCTGTGGAGGATTTGGTGGAGCAGGCTATAGGCTGCTAGCTTTTTGCCTGATTACCATTTTTAAAATGGTCAAGGTGGTATTCAGTTTGATGTGGATGTTGCAGCGTTCTAACTAGTCGTATCTCGTCCGAATTTTCTGCAGCTATTTCGAAAACCTGCTGCCGCCGCCGCCCCGCACCGGGCGCAATTTCCCCGACAGCGCAGGTTCGCCAAGGCATTCCAAATCGGCCAAGGTGGCAATCGGCACTAGGCCGTCGGCAGCTAGGTTCTGGGTAATGCGCCGCTGCGGGTACTTCAGCCCGGAGTTGACGATGGCGCTGCGCACCCGGTCCTTGCTTTCCTTGACCGTGGTTTCCGGCAGGCCGACCAGGGTGAGATGAGGCAGGCCGTTGGCCAGGTGGGTTTCGACGCTGACCGCCGGTGCCTGCACGCCTACCTGGGCGCGGCTGTGGACGAGGGCTAGGGACATGAACACTCCGTTGTTGCTGGAAAATGCCGCTTCCTGCGGCTGGGCAAAGAATAGCCAGTGCTGCCACGGCAGGCGCAACAAGTGTGCGTCGTGGTTTTTCAGGGCAGGGGTTCTCCCTGCGTTTTCATGGGTTTCGGCAAAAATGGATCCAATTGGCTTTGCGCAGTCGTCAGGTATGACTTAGTGTTGTTGGGCAACCGCAGTTGCCATGGGATGGCACTGCTTCTTCTTTCAAATGGATTTGAGGTATTGCTCCGTGCAAACGCTCACCCGCACGCACAAGGTAATTCGCGAACTGGTGCAGGCCAGTGCATTCATTGAGCTCAACCGCTTTTTCGACAGGCTCGAGGCTCAGTGGCGCCAAGCCCCGCCCGGCGAGTTCCCGGCCTACCTGGCGGCCATTGAAGGGCACATGCTGCTCGATCAGGAAAACAAGAGTGACAGGGCGCTGAGCCAAGTGCTCAGAGCCTGGATTGACGCCTGCCCCAGGGCTTACCACCCACAAGTGGTAATGGGCATGCACTGCTTCCACCGCGCCTGCCAGGTGCAGGTTGATGGCCCACGCAACGCTGCACGCTTGCTGGCTGTTGCGCAAATTTGTGAATCCGCCACCGCGCACCTGTTGCGTGCAATGGACCGTGCTGCGCGCCCCGTGGCAGCGGCCATTGGCATGCTGCGCATCAGTGCGCAGTTCCATGAGCCAGGTTGGTTGCTCCAACTGTTTCAGGGGGAGCCTGCACGCTTCAGGCCCAGTGCACATGCCGATGTAGAGGTGCAGGAAGCTGCAGCGCCGTTGCTGGTGAGGCATGGGTTGTTGGCCTTGGCCGAGCTGCCACAGGCGCTGCCGCTCTACCTGGGCAAGCGGGTCGATCATGAACACGAAGATCCTCGCCATTACTGGCTGCGCCATGCGCTGATTGCCCGCCCCGGTTGCTTCGAAGCGATCCAGGCCCTTGCTGTGTACCTGCTGCCCCACTGGGGCGGCAGCCTCGATGCGTTCGAGCTGTTGATCAGTGGCCCCTTATGCGCAACCTGGGACGAGCGCTTGCGTAGTGCGCTGCGCTGGATGGCCGTCGAAGGCCGCCTGATGCTGCCACACGCTGCCCCGTTGCAGACCGTCACCGACTGGCAGCAGGTGGTCGAAGACTGGTCAGAGCGCCCGTTAAGGCCCAGAGAGCGTACCGTTGTTCTGGCATGGCGGGGGGCGCTGCGCAGCAGGGTATCGGGAGACCATGCTGGCGCTATGCGCGACTTTGCCGCGAGCTTGGCGTGCAATGCCGATCTCGGCGCCATCCGCGCCATGGGCGTGCCTTTTCGCTGTTTGGTCGAGCTGATACTGCGTGATGGTATGGCAGATGAGAAGCAACTGTTACAGGGCGCCATTGAGCGCCTGTGTGACGGCCGTTCACATGCTGCTGCCTGTGCATTGCGCGCGGCCGGGCACCGTTTCGGGCTGTGGGCGCTGCCACGCTCGGCCGAGCAGGCAAGGCTATGGTTGCAACGGGCGGTGAATCGCCAGTGCGCGGGTCAGGCACCGGGGTTCGAAGTGCTTGAAGTGGCACGGTTGCTGTGGGCAGCCAACCGCCATGAAGTGGCCTGCTACCTGTATGAACGCTGCGCCGAACTGAACCTGCCGGGTGCTGCCTTAGCCTTGTATGAACTGCACCGTGGCGGCCTGGCCAACACCCCGGCGCATTACCTGGATGACGAGGCAGCCGGGTATTGGCTGCAGCGTGCGGTGGAGGCGGGCAGCAGGCAGGCCAAGTACAACCTCGCCTGCCTGCGCATGGATGGCGATGAGGATTTGAACGAGCGCAGTGCCATGCTGGCGGTCAGGCGACTGCTTGTCGACGCGCTGGGCAACCCGCAGATCAACGCGCGTGCGCGTTTGCATCTGGGGATTCTGTTACGCCGGTTTGGTGAAGTGCAGGAGCGGACCGAGGCGGTTGCTTACCTGCTGAGCCTGGTCGAGCACCCGGACCCGTGGCTTGCCGGGCGTGCCTGCGCCGAACTGGGGCTGGCCTGGATGCAGGGGCGTGGCACCCGCAAGCAAAGCCGCTTTGCCGCCATCGAATGGGTCAACCGAGCGGTCAGCTTGCAGCCACGGGATACGGCCATTGGTGATATCCAGGCCGAGGTCCTCAATTCGCACAACCGGGTGAAGACGCTGTTTACTCAGTGCGGGGCGGCGTTGTTCCGCGGCACACTGCATGCAAGTGAGCTACCACCGAAACAGGCCTTCCCCCACACCGGGTCGTTGCGGGTTCAGCCTGCATCGAACCGTCTCAGGCACGTACATAGACCCAGGCTGTCAGGCCCGATGCAAGGGTGACGGCAACGCGCTTGTAGTCGGCAACTTCATAGCGGTCCGCCGCTGCCAGTTCGTCTTCGCTGATCTGGAAGACCATGCCGGCCACGCTGTCGTTGGCCTGGCCGCTGGGGGAAACGATGGGATGATGGGACTTGCCGCTGGTCGCCAGTACGCCAGGGTCGGTGATCTCGACCCAGTCCAGGCGGTAGCCCGGCATACGGTCGGCCTGGCCGTTCAGCTCACGGCCAAAGTTGGCCAGTTGCACGGCTTTATCCTGCAAGGTTCCGTAGGAAAACAACAGTACCGGGTATGCGCTTGAGGGCTGCATTCACTCATCCTGTGAGGTTGGGTTCAGCCGGGCTTCCAGTTCGGCTACCTGTTTTTCCAATACCTCGAGGCGTGCGCGGGTACGCGCCAGTACGACCATCTGGCTGTCGAATTCGTCACGGCTGACCAGGTCCAGCTTGCTGAAGGCGCCTTGCATCAACACTTTGAACTGGCTTTCCAGTTCCGCACGGGGCTGGGCGGCATCGCTGCTGAACAGGCGCGAGGCCTGGTCGCTCAGGGCATCGAGAAGGGCTTTGGGCGCGAGCATGGGGCTGTCCACTGAAACGGAGAAATGGCCGCCAGTGTAGCACGCACAAACCTGGCGCCTGAGTGCACATTGGCCTTCGTAGGAGCGGGTTTACCCGCGAAGAAGACACCGCGGTGGATGGCACGGGCTTCGCCCGTGTTCGCGGGCAAGCCCGCTCCCACAGGAATCGCGCCAACTTTTAGAAATTGAGCAAGACAGTTGCTCCCAAAGAATGATCTGCGGTTTCTAATCCGTTGCACATTTTTCGCGCAACTTGCCCCGTTGCTGCGCACCGAAATTGTGCATGTTTCCCATGCTGGCGACTGGCCAATCCCGACCAAATCACATAACGCTCTGTTTTTCGGCGCTTTGTCGGAACTGGCAAGGTTTCTGCAATGACCTGTACGAGCCATGCACTGAAGCAGTTCCTTGTGACCAGGCAGTGCGCACGCGGAGCCGGATGCCGACGACGCGTTACAAAGCCAACCGCTGCGCTTAGACTTGAGACGGGTTTGTTTTCCTGGGGCAAGTCCACCAAATCGGGAGAGAGTTTCATGAAGCTAGTCACAGCCATCATCAAGCCGTTCAAGCTGGACGACGTGCGCGAGTCGCTGTCGGAAATCGGCGTGCAGGGCATCACCGTCACTGAAGTCAAAGGCTTCGGTCGGCAGAAGGGCCACACCGAGCTGTATCGCGGTGCTGAATATGTGGTCGATTTCCTGCCCAAGGTGAAGATCGATGTCGCCATCGATGACAAGGACCTTGATCGGGTAATCGAAGCCATCACCAAGGCAGCCAACACCGGCAAGATCGGTGACGGCAAGATTTTCGTGGTGAATCTGGAGCAGGCAATCCGCATCCGTACCGGCGAAACCGATACCGACGCGATTTAAGCAGCAACAAAGCCTCACCAAACCCAACGCCCCAGGAGAAAACAACATGACTCTGCGTAAGATCGCAGGGCTAGGAGCCCTATTGTCCCTCGTAATGCCCGGGCTTGCCCTGGCAGAGGAAGCTGCCCCAGCGCTGAACTCCGGCGACACCGCCTGGATGCTGACCGCAACGGCGCTGGTGCTGTTCATGACCATTCCGGGCCTGGCCCTGTTCTATGGCGGCATGGTGCGTTCCAAGAACGTGCTGTCGGTGATGATGCAATGCTTTGCAATTACCGGCCTGATGAGCATTCTCTGGGTCGTCTACGGCTACAGCATGGCCTTCGATACCGGCGGTATGGAAAAGGGCGTGCTCAACTTCAACTCCTTCGTTGGCGGCTTCTCCAAGGCCTTCCTCAGCGGCGTCACGCCTGACAGCCTGACCTCGGCCACCGCGCTGTTCCCTGAAGCGGTGTTCATCACCTTCCAGATGACGTTCGCCATCATCACCCCGGCATTGATCGTCGGCGCCTTTGCCGAGCGCATGAAGTTCTCGGCGATGCTGGTATTCATGGGTATCTGGTTCACCCTGGTGTATGCGCCGATCGCCCACATGGTATGGAGCGGTGACGGTGCCCTGATGTGGGACTGGGGCGTACTGGACTTCGCTGGCGGCACCGTGGTGCACATCAACGCCGGTATCGCAGGCTTGGTCTGCTGCCTGGTACTGGGCAAGCGCAAAGGCTACCCGACCACCCCGATGGCCCCGCACAACCTCGGCTATACCCTGATGGGCGCGGCGATGCTGTGGATCGGCTGGTTCGGCTTCAACGCAGGCTCTGCTGCTGCCGCCAACGGCACAGCCGGCATGGCCATGCTGGTCACCCAGATCGCTACCGCCGCCGCCGCACTGGGCTGGATGTTCGCCGAGTGGATCGGTCACGGTAAGCCAAGTGCGCTGGGCATCGCTTCGGGCGTGGTGGCTGGCCTGGTCGCCATCACCCCGGCTGCGGGCACTGTCGGGCCGATTGGCGCGCTGGTGATCGGCCTGGTTTCGGGTGTGATCTGCTACTTCTGCGCTACCACCCTCAAGCGCAAACTCGGCTATGACGATTCGCTGGATGCCTTCGGCGTGCACGGTGTTGGCGGCATCATCGGTGCCATCCTCACGGGTGTGTTTGCAGCCCCGGCACTGGGTGGCTTCGGTACCGTCACCGACATCGGCATGCAAGTCTGGATCCAGGCCAAGGGTGTGATTTTCACTGTGGTCTACACCGCCATCGTCACCTACGTGATCCTCAAGGTGCTGGATGTGGTGATGGGCCTGCGGGTCAACGAAGAAGAAGAGTCGGTCGGCCTCGACCTGGCTCAGCACAACGAACGCGGCTACAACCTGTAACTGCGACGCGGTAAAAACTTGCCCGGCTTGCCGGGCATTTTTTTGCCAGTTTTTCAGCATTTCCCGCACGGCAAACGGTTTATTCGACACGTTCGTGACGTAGGTAAAAAACTTACAAGTCACAGGGCGTTTATGGTGCTTTGCTTTTTCCACGGGCGCGCTAGAATGCGCGCCGAAGGGTGTTTGACGAGTAGTCCACACACTTCGCCAGCCTTTGCTAGGCTTGCCAATAGCGTGTGGCCAGCAGGGGCTAATGGATTTGTCAGGTCCTGCCAGGAGCAGGGCCTGCTGGGTACCGCCTCCCATCAGGAGTGCCGACCCAAGGGCAGTGGCCTAACCCACGGCCAGTTGAATTTTCACTGGTGGCTGCCGGTCTACGGCTGCACTGGTCTATAACCAACCTGCTTTTCGCAAGTCATGAGGTAGAACATGAGCGACGACGATCTGGAAAATGATGACCTCGAAGTAGGCGACGAAGACGAGGGTGATGAGGGCCTCGAGGCGGCGGCTGATGACGGCGTGGAAGACGCTGGCGATGACGACAGCAGCCCGGCACCCGTTGCCAAGGGCAAATCCAAGGCAGCAGTCTCGGTAGACGAGATGCCGAGCATGGAAGCCAAGCAGAAAGAGCGTGATGCACTGGCCAAGGCGATGGAAGAATTCCTTTCTCGCGGTGGCAAGGTGCAGGAAGTCGAGGCCAACGTGGTCGCCGACCCGCCCAAGAAGCCAGACAACAAGTACGGCAGCCGCCCTATCTGAGTGGCTGATCGCAAAAAAGCCCGCCGTCGCTGCGGGCTTTTTTATGCCTGTGGGTTTTGTGTTGCCTGTGCCGGCCTCTTCGCGGGCATGCCCGCTCCCACAGGTTCACCACAGGGTTCAGGACCTGCGCGGTCCCTGTGGGAGCGGGCGTGCCCGCGAAGAGGCCGCAAAGCGGCCCCGTCAGCGCCAGCGCGCGAGCACGTCAGGCAGCTGCGACAGGCGCTGGATCTCGGCATCCGGCGCCTGTTCGCCAGCCCAGGCCTTGCCCTGCGGGTTGAACCACACCGCGCGCAAACCGGCGCGCTGGGCACCGGCAATGTCATCGCCAGGGTGATCGCCGATGTGCACCGCCGCACCCGCGTCCACCTCACCACGGCGTAGCGCTTCGAGGAACGGCGCCGGGTCTGGCTTGCCAATGCCCAGGTCCTCGGCGCACAGGGCAAAGCGGAAGTAATCGGCCAGCCCCAGCCGGCTGACGTCGGCATTGCCGTTGGTGACCACGCCCAGGATGTATTGATGGCGCAAGATCTCAAGCACCGGTTGCACCTCTGGGAAGATCTCCACCTGGTGGCGGGCATGCAGGAACACTTCGAAGCCTTCGTTGGCCAACGCCTGCGCGTGCTGCTCGCTGTAGCCGACCTCTTCCAGGGCATGGAACAGCACACGCCTGCGCAGGGCGCTGATGCGGTGCTTGAGGCCGGGCTCTGCTTGCACCAGGCGCTCGCGGATGGCGAACAGGTGTTCCACCGGCACGCTGCCGAGGGTTGGTGCGTTGGCCTCGAGCCAGTCGCGCAGCACGACTTCCGCGGTGGCAATCACCGGTGCGGTGTCCCACAGGGTGTCGTCGAGGTCGAAGGTGATCAGCTTGATGCTCATGAGTCTGTGCCTTTGCTGCGTTTGGCCCGAGGGTGGGCGCTGTCGTACACCGCGGCCAGGTGCTGGAAGTCCAGGTGGGTGTAGATTTGCGTCGTGCTGATGTCGGCATGGCCGAGCATCTCTTGCACCGCGCGCAGGTCCTGAGACGATTCCAGCACATGGCTGGCGAAAGAATGGCGAAGCATGTGCGGGTGCAGGTGTTGGCCCAGCTCACGCTCACCGGCGGCCTTTACTCGCAGCCGAACGGCCCGGGGGCTGATGCGATTGCCCTGGCGGGTAATGAACACTGCACGGTCGCGCGGGTTGCCGATGCCGCGCAAACGGTACCAGGCCTGCAACGCCTCGCGAGCCTTGCGACCCACCGGCAGCACGCGGGCCTTTCCACCCTTGCCCAGTACCTGCACCAGGCCGGCGGCGAGGTCGAGGTGATCAAGATCGAGGTTGGTCAGCTCGGATAGGCGCAGGCCCGAGGAATAGAACAGCTCGAGGATCGCCTGGTCACGCCGGGCGATGAAGTCGTCGTCCACACCCCCATCGAGCAACTGCAGTGCGCGGTCGGTATCCAGTACTTTGGGCAGCCGACGCTCACCTTTGGGCGCGCTCAGGCCGGTGGCCGGGTCGTGCTGGCACAGGCCTTCGCGGTTGAGATAGCGGTATAGGCCGCGTACTGCCGACAATAGGCGTGCCAGGCTGCGCGGGGACTGGCCATGGTGGTGCAAGCGAGCGACCAGCTGGCGCAGCTGCTGGATTTGCAGCGCCTGCCAGTCGGCAATGCCGTGCTCTTCGCAGTAGGCGATGACTTTTTCCAGGTCGCGACGGTAGCCCTGCGAGGTGTGCTCCGACACCTGGCGCTCGTTGCGCAGGTGTGCGCAATAAGCCTCCAGCTGGCGTTTCATCAGCGTACCGGGCGCAGGGTCTGGGTAACGCGTGGCACAACGCGGCCGAGCACCTCGGCGATATAGCCGAGGAAAAGGGTGCCGACGCTGCTCTTGTAGTGTTGCGGGTCGCGGCTGCCGATGGCCAGCACCCCGTGCAGCCCTTGGTACTCAAGAGCTGCCACGGCGCTGGAGCCCACTTCCTGGCGCTGCTCTTCACCGAACAGGAAAGCCAGCTCGTGCTCGCGCAGGTTGCCACTGACGGTCTTGCCACCGCCCAGCAGGGCACCGATGGCTTGCTGCGCCTCGGCATTGCTGACCCAGCGCCCGACCGGCGCGACGTTATCGCCGAACAGGATCAGGCTGACGAAGGGCACCTGGAATTCCTGGCGCAGGCTGTCTTCGACCGCCATTACCACTTCTTCCAGGCTGCCGGCATCGAGCAGGTCAAGGATCAGCCGGCGGGTCTTGTCGAACAGCCGGTCGTTGTCGCGGGCCACGTCCATCAGTTGCGACAGGCGATGGCGCATTTCGATGTTGCGGTCACGTAGCAGCTTGAGCTGGCGCTCCACCAGCGACACGCTGTCACCTCGCTGGTGCGGGATGTGCTGTTCGATCAGCAGCTCGTCGTGCTCGGCGAAGAAGGTAGGGTGGGCGCGCAGGTAGGCGACCACCGCTTCGGCATCGAGCTCGGCGGACTGCTTGGGTACAATCTTAGGCTGATCGGTCATGGCGGTTACTCGTTTAGAGACGAACCTGTCCTTCGTAGACGCGTACGGCCGGGCCGGTCATCATCACGGGCTTGCCGGGGCCGGCCCATTCGATGTGCAGGCGGCCACCGGGCAGGTCGAGGGACACCGGGGAGTCCATCCAGCCCTGGCTGATCGCCGCCACGGCCGCGGCGCAGGCGCCGGTGCCGCAAGCCTGGGTTTCGCCGGCGCCGCGTTCCCACACGCGCAGGTTGGCGCGGTGGCGGTCGATGACTTGAATGAAGCCGGCATTCACCCGCTGAGGGAAACGTGGGTGGTTTTCGATCTTCGGGCCCAGCTCGTGCACGGGGGCAGTCTGCACGTCGTCGACACGCAGCACGGCGTGCGGGTTACCCATGGATACGGCGGCTATCGAGTACAACTGGCCGTCAACTTCCAGCGGGTAGCTTGGCGCTTGTGCGTCGGCGACAAAGGGAATTTCGGCAGGGATGAAGCGCGGCGGGCCCATGTCGACACTCACCTGGCCGTCGTTCTGCACGTCCAGCACGATGATGCCGCTCTTGGTTTCCACGCGGATGCGCTTTTTCGCGGTCAGGCGCTTGTCCAGCACGAAGCGGGCAAAGCAGCGAGCACCGTTGCCGCATTGCTCGACCTCGGAGCCGTCGGCGTTGAAGATGCGGTAGCGGAAGTCCACTTCCGGGTTGTTCGGCGCCTCGACGATCAGCAACTGGTCGAAGCCGACACCGGTATGGCGGTCACCCCATTGCTTGGCGTGCTTGGGCTGGATGTGCGCGTGCTGGCTGACCAGGTCCAGGACCATGAAGTCGTTGCCCAGCCCATGCATCTTGGTAAAACGCAGCAGCATGGGCTTACTCCGGTAGCAGGCTTTCGCCAGCATACAGTTCGGCGACGGTCTCGCGGCGGCGTACTTCGAACGCCTGGTCGCCGTCGACCAGGATTTCAGCGCAACGGCCGCGGGTGTTGTAGTTGGAACTCATGACAAAACCATAGGCGCCCGCGGACTCTACGGCCAGCAGGTCACCTTCGGCCAGGTTGAGTACGCGGTCCTTGCCGAGGAAGTCGCCAGTCTCGCAGATAGGGCCGACCAGGTCGTAGGCACGGCCTTCGCCTGCACGTGGCTTGACCGCACTGACACCCATCCAGGCCTGGTAAAGGGCCGGGCGGATCAGGTCGTTCATCGCTGCATCGATGATGGCGAAGTCCTTGTGTTCGGTGTGCTTGAGGTATTCCACGCGGGTCAGCAGCACGCCAGCGTTGGCGACGATGTAGCGGCCTGGCTCGAACACCAGGGCCAGGTCGCGTTCACCCACGCGCTCGCGGATGGCCTTGATGTAGTCGGCCACCCGTGGCGGCTGTTCGTCGCGGTAGCGCACGCCGACACCGCCACCCAGGTCCAGGTGGCGCAGGTGTATGCCGCACTCGGCCAGGCGGTCGACCAGCACCAGCAGGCGGTCGAGGGCGTCGAGGAATGGCTCGACGGTGGTCAGCTGCGAGCCGATGTGGCAGTCGACACCGACCACTTCCAGGTTCGGTAGCTGAGCGGCGCGCACGTAGATGGCCTCGGCATCGGCAATGGCGATGCCGAACTTGTTTTCTTTAAGGCCGGTGGAGATGTACGGGTGAGTACCGGCATCGACGTCCGGGTTGACCCGCAGCGACACCGGGGCAACCTTGCCCATTTCGGCGGCGACTACTTGCAGGCGCTCCAGCTCGTCAGTGGATTCGACGTTGAAGCAGTGCACGCCAACTTCCAGGGCGCGGCGCATGTCTTCACGGGTTTTGCCAACGCCGGAGAACACCACGCGGTCGGCACGCCCGCCAGCGGCCAGCACACGCTCCAGTTCACCACCGGAGACGATGTCGAAGCCTGCGCCCAGGCGCGCCAGCACGTTCAGCACGCCAAGGTTGGAGTTGGCCTTGACCGCGAAGCACACCAGGTGCTCGGTGCCTTGCAGGGCGTCTGCGTAGCTACGGTACTGGGCCTCGATGTGGGCGCGCGAGTACACGTAGGTGGGGGTGCCGTAACGTTCAGCAATGGCCGACAGGGCCACGCCTTCCGCGAACAGCTCACCGTCGCGGTAGTTGAAAGCGTTCATCTGGTTTCCTTACTGCGCTGGCGACTGCTCGGGCTCGGACTGCAGCTCGGGCTGCTGTTCTTGTTCCGGGGCCGGCTTGGCTTTTGGCTGGTGCTGGTGCGACTTGTGCGCTTTGCCGTTATCGCCATCTTCAGGCAGATACAGCGGGCCTTTCTGGCCACAGGCCGAAACGAGGCAGGCAACAGCGACCAGCGCCGCGAAGGAGGAAATCAGGCGCTTCATGGGTGAAATCCTTAGAAAAATGCAGTATTGCGCCCGAGTATACCGAGCGACCGGCGGCTTGCCTATGCAAGGACCGGTCCGCCGGGCGGGCTATGCTTAGCCTCTGCGCAGCCCCCTGTAGGAGCGGGCTTGCCCGCGAAGAGGCCGGTGAAGGCAACGGCTAAACCTTTGCATTCGGCGGCGAGCGCCCGTATCTTGCCCGGCTTGCCTGTAACGCAGCCAATTTCGAGGTTCCTGCAATGAGTTTGAGTGAAGCGCGTTTCCATGACCTGGTCGACGCGACCCAACAGGCCCTGGAAGATCTGTTCGACGAGAGCGGTCTGGACCTGGACATGGAGAACTCCGCTGGTGTCCTGACCGTCAAGTTCGAGGGCGGCGCCCAGCTGATCTTCAGCCGTCAGGAGCCACTGCGCCAGTTGTGGCTTGCCGACCGCTCCGGTGGTTTCCACTTCGATTACGACGAAGACAGCGGCAAGTGGGTGTGCGAAAAGAGCGAAGAGTTACTGGGTGAAATGCTTGAGCGTATCGTCTGGGAGCGGGCCGGCGAGAAGCTGGACTTCGACGAAATCTGACATGAGTAACGCCCAGGTCCGGCCGCCCAAGCCGCTTTACAGCAACGTCAGCCCGGCAGTGCCGTCACCGTGCATCAGCGTATGCCGGCTGGACGAACAGCGGGTGTGCACCGGTTGCCATCGGCATGTCGAGCACATCCGCGAATGGCGCTCGGCCGATGACGAACGGCGCCGGGAGATCTGCCGCGAGGCCCAGGTCTTGCGCGAGCAGGCTAAGGCACACTGAACGCAGGGGCTTGAGTATTTGCCCGGCTGTGGTAGTGTCGGGTTCTGCGTCGGTGACGCCAAAGCCTTCTCAAACCCCGCCCTTGGGCGGGGTTTTGCTTTATTTGCGCATTGAAAACTGCCTGTTCAAAGGAGTCTGACTGGATCATGAGCACCAAGCCTTCCCTAATCCTCACCCGATTGGACGTACAACGTCTGGAGCGTCTGATCGACAGCCTCGACGAGAGTACGCCGGGTGTGCTCGCCCTGCAGGACGAGCTGGACCGCGCCGAGCAGGTGGTTGGTCACGAGGAAGTGCCGGCGGGCGTGGTGACCATGAACTCGCGGGTGCACTGCCGTGAGGAAGCCAGCGGCAAGGACTACCACCTGACACTGGTGTATCCCAAGGATGCCGGGCCGGAAGGCAAGGTCTCGATCCTGGCGCCGATTGGCTGCGCCTTGCTGGGGCTGTCGGTAGGCGAACAGATCGACTGGCCGGCACCGGGGGGCAAGACCCTCAAGCTGAAGTTGCTGGAAGTGGAGTACCAGCCGGAAGCGGCGGGTGATTTCGACCTGTAAGGGCCAGAGGGCCGCTTCGCGGCCCATTTGCGGCAGAGGGCTAGCCGCCTTGGGCTGCGAATTCACACGGCCTGCGCCAAAACCTGCTGCAGCCCCTCATTCAAAGCCTGCTCCAGTACCCGCTTGTAGCTCAGGTATACCTGCGTTGCCCCCAGCCGGTCATCCAGCAGCTCGGACAAATCCAGGTCGGTGATATAGCACCGGTACTGCTCTGCGCCGCGCCGCTGCCCGATGATCTGTCGGGCCACTACCGCATACAGCTGCTCACCATGTTCCAGCTCGGAAAACTCCTGCTGGTCGCAGTACAGCGTCACATGCGCCACGCCCGCTACACCCGCCTGGATAATCGCCTGTACCTCATAGTAAGGCTGGTCGCTGCCCTCGGCCGGGGCCAGGCGCGGCTCGATGTTGCGTGCCTTGCCTGGGCCAGTGGGCAACAGCTGCGCGTAGTGGATATCCAGCGAGGCGGGTCGCAGGCTATCGAGGGGCAGGCGGGCATCGCGGCGCATCACCACCGAGCGCAGAAAACGTTGCAGTGGCAACAGCAGATGCGCTTCGTCATGCAGCGGTAGGCGTTGTTGCCACAATGCGTTGTATTCATCCAGCACATACACGTCGGCCCAGCCGGCCTGCAGGCGGTAGAACACCTGAATGCAGGCTGGGCGGCCTTGCTCCAGCACCAGGCGCAGGTCGTGGTCCTGCAGCGCATTGGCATCCAGATACAGCGGGCTGTAGGTGCCGCGCTCTTCGCCCAGGTAGGCCAGTAGCGCTTCATGCTCGGCCAGGGTCGTCAGGCTGACATGCTCGGGCAACAGCTCCAGCACATGGGTGTGGTGGGCCACTTGCAGCAGGTAGCGGTGGTGTAGCCCTTGATCCCGCAGCAGCTGCGCAGTGTCGAAAATTTCTTCTACGCGTTGGCCGATAGGCTGGGCGCGGCTTTGGCAGAAGCAGCGTACTCGCACCCGTGGCCGGTGGCCGCGCTGCGCCGGGCTGTTGAGGAAGTCGCGCAGGCAGCGCACCAGCGCGTGTTCGCCGTCATAGCGCTGGACCAGCACCTCGTTCCAGCTGTTGACGGTGACCTGGTCCAGGGTCAGCACCAGGTTTTCGCGCACGCCAGCGTAGCTCAACGCGTCGGTGCGCTCTGTGGTCATCAAAACGTTAAGGTCGCGGTGGTGACGCAGCGGGTCGACGCCGACGTTGACCAGCAACAACACCTCATCGGCAACGCTGGGCTGCAACAGGCGCACTTCGCTGACGGTCGGCAAGGGCAGGGGAATACTTTGCCGCAGACAGCCCAGCAGGTTGAACAGCTCGAATTCCCCGAGGTCGCTGGCCCCTGGATGCAGCGCCATGCGGGTGCTGCTGTCGATCACGCCGTTGCGATGGGCCCAGGTCAGCAGTTCGAGTAGCTCGCGGCAGCGTTTGATCGGGCTGAAGTGCTGCACCTCATGGGTGCTCAGGTTGCCGCTGTACAGCTCCCAGTGGTAGCTGCCCGGCTCCTTGCGGTTGGGGGCCTGAACCAGCGTAAGGGTGCCTTCGGCGAGGTCAGGGGCGATGCCGGGGTTGATCACTTCGACCTTGCCGGCGCGGCGCTCGAAGGCGGCGTACAGGCGCCGGCCCAGCACATTGAGGTCGCGCTGGTCGGCGCGGCTGCTGGCGTTCTGGGTGCGGGCGAACTGGCTGAGGAAGCGATAACTGAGGTTAAGCTCGGCCACCAGTTCGCGGCGCTCGACGGCAACCTGCTGCACTTTCCATTGGCTGCGGCTGTCCAGCAGGGCCAGCTGGCGCTGGTCCCAGCCCCACTCGTCGGCCAGGCGCTGCAGCAGCCGGCGTTGCCAGCCTTGGCTGCGGCCTTGGTCGCTGAGCTTCTTGTTCACCTTCAGGTACAGGCTGCGCCTTACCAGCTCCAGGCGCGCGGGTTCGCCGCGTTGCAGCAGGTAACGTTCGATGCGCCGGTAGACCATCACGTAGGGGTCCAGCTCGTCGAGGTCGAGCTGGTTGGCAAACACTGCCTGCTTGTAGTCCAGGCTCAGGCAGCGCACCGCAGGGTGTTCGCCGGCGTAGGCTTCGGTCAACAGCAGTTTGAGCAGCGATTTGTAGGGCGAGTCGATGCCTTTGAACAATTGCCACAGGCCAGCGCCGACGAACTCGCCGGGCGGAATGTGCGCCAGGTTGCCGAGGTCAAGGGCGTCCTGGCTGCGGATGAAGCGCTTGGACAGCAAAGTCTGGGTGTAGCTGTAATAGTTGTGCTCCTCGTACACCGGTACCAGCCACCACAGCGGCGTGCGCCCGGCCAGCCACAGGGTGGTGCGGTAGAACTCATCCAGCAGCAGGTAGTGCTGGGTGGTGCCACAGTCGTCGGAGCCGAGCTGGCCATCGCGCTGACCCTGGGCGAAGCCCTGTGTATCGATCAGGAAAAAGTGTGCTTCGGCCCCCAGGCTTGCCGCCCAGACCTCCAGCAGCTGGCACTTACGGCGCAGCTCACCCAGCAGCTGCTCGGGCAAGCCGGGTGCATGGCACACCCACAGGTCCATGTCGCTTTGCTCAGCCTGCGCCAGCGAACCCAGGCTGCCCATCAGGAACAGGCCGTGGATCGGGCGTGGCGGGTTGCCATGCTGGGCCTTGTAGGTGAACGAGCGGGCAAGCCGTTGGGCATCTGCCACCAGCTCGGCGCTTGGCTCGTAAGCCGATACGCCCGCGGGGGTGCTGCCGGAGACGTAACCCGGCAATAGCGGGTGGTTCACATGAAACAGCAGCGGCAGCAGCGACAGTACCTGTTGCTGGCGTGTTGACAGGCCCTCCTTTGCCCGCTGCAGTCGGCCCTGGTTGAGATGCAGGAAGCGTGCACGCAATGTCGCCAGGACCTTGCGGTCGATGCCTTCGTCCAGGTCAGGGCGTATTTCGTGAGGGTGGTTCATTGCGCGCTCGGGCAGGCCATTGAAACTGTGGCGAGTTTAGCCTGAGTGGCGGGGTCGGATAAGCGGCAATTGAAATTCTGGCGCCATTTTTCCAGCGCCTGCCTGCTCCAGCTTTCGCTGCGCTTCAGGCATGATGGGCGCATTGAGTTCATGTAGAGAGTGTCCAATGCGTGTATGGATCGATGCCGACGCCTGCCCCAAGGCGGCCAAGGATCTGATCGTCAAGTTCGCCCTCAAGCGCAAGTTCGAGGTGGTGATGGTGGCGGGGCAGGCTGTGGCCAAGCCGGCGTTCGCGATCGTGCGCCTGATCGTGGTGCCCAGCGGCATGGATGCGGCCGACGATTACATTGTGGAGCACGCCGTGCCTGGCGAGCTGGTGATATGCAGTGACGTGCCGCTGGCCGACCGCCTGGTGAAAAAGGGCGTAGCCGCACTGGACCCGCGTGGGCGTGAGTTCGACGAGCGCAACATGGGCGACCGCCTGGCGGCGCGCAACCTGTTCACCGAGCTGCGTGAGCAGGGCCAGGTGGGGGGCGGGCAGGCGGCCTATGGCGAACGCGAGAAACAGGCGTTTGCCAATGCACTGGACCGGATCATTGCCCGGCTCTCGAAAAGCTGAGCGCTGACACGGTTCCTGTCGGCGACAGCCCAGCGTGGGGCGGTGGGTGGCACCGGCTTTGCCGGTGTTCGCGGGTAAACCCGCTCCTACAGGCGATCGCGCAGGCTTTTCATAAGTTGCCCCCACAGGTACCGAGTGATCTTGAAGCCTGCGCTGGACCTGTGGGAGCGGGCATGCCCGCGAAGAAGCGAACGCAGTCACTTACTCGTGCGTCAGCTCCAGCACTCTGTCCACCAGCTTGTAGATCCCGCCCGCCGCCTCGCTGATCGACTTGGCCTCCATGTACGCCGGGGTAGTCACGAGCTTGCGCTGGGTGTCTTCGACAATGTCGTGTACATCGCATTCTTCATGGGTGCCGCCCATCTTTTCGACAGCCGCCGCAGTGCCGGCATCGCTCCCGATGGTGCAGACCACGCCCGGCCCGTAGATCTTCGCCGCCAGCGCCGGCGAGATGCAGATCAGGCCAACGGGTTTGCAGGCGTCGGCAAAGGCTTCGGCCAAGGCCAGCACGTCTGGGTTCACGCTGCAGTTGGCGCCTTCCACGGCAAAGTCGGACAGGTTTTTCGCTGCCCCGAAACCGCCCGGCACGATCAGCGCATCGAAGTCTTCGGCCTTGGCCTCACGGATATCCTTGACCTCGCCGCGGGCGATGCGCGCCGACTCCACCAGCACATTGCGCGATTCGGGCATTTCTTCGCCGGTCAGATGGTTGATTACATGCATTTGTGCGATGTTCGGCGCGAAGCACTGCACCTGCGCACCGCGCTGGTCGAGGCGCAGCAGCGTGATCACGCTTTCGTGGATTTCGGCGCCGTCATACACGCCACAGCCGGAAAGAATCACCGCTACTTTTTTTGTCATGCTCATTACTCCAGTGTCGAGGCGCTAAATGTCCTCTAGTTTGGCAGATGTCGCCATAGGGATTCCTGCGGGTGCGGCCTAATCTTGGTGGATAACGCCTGAGGTCGCGCCCATGGACCTGATACTGCTGGCCGTACCGTTCTTTTTTGTGCTGATAGCCGTCGAGCTGGTCGCCGATCGCGTGCGTGGCCAGCGCAATTTCACCCTGGCCGACTCGATCAACAGCCTGAGTACCGGCGCACTGTCGACCAGTACCGGGCTGCTGACCAAAGGCGTAGGGCTGGTCACCTATGCCCTGGCCTTCGAGCACCTGGCGCTGCTGCGATTGCCGGCAGAGGCAGGGTGGGTCTGGTTGCTGGCCTTTGTCCTGTACGACTTCTGTTACTACTGGCTGCACCGCCTGGGGCATGAGCGCAACGTGCTGTGGGCTGCGCACTCGGTGCATCACCAGAGCGAGGAGTACAACCTCACCACGGCGCTGCGCCAGACCAGTAGCGGGTTCATCTTCTCGTGGCTGTTCTACCTGCCGCTGGCGCTGCTGGGCGTGCCGCCACTGGTGTTCATCACCGTGGCCTCGCTCAACCTGCTGTATCAGTTCTGGGTGCATACCCGGCATATCCCCAAACTTGGCTGGCTGGAGTGGGTGTTGATCACGCCATCCAATCATCGCGTCCACCATGCGCAAAACCCTGCTTACTTGGATCGCAATTACGGCGGTGTGTTCATTCTCTGGGACCGTCTGTTCGGCACTTTCAAGGAGGAGGACCCGGCTGAGCCGGTGGTGTTCGGGGTGACCACGCCGCTGGCCAGCTGGAACCCGCTATGGGCAAACCTGCAGTTCTATGCCCAGCTCTGGCACGACGCCCGGCGCACCACCAGCCTGTGGGACAAGCTGCGCATCTGGTTCATGCCTACCGGCTGGCGTCCGGCCGATGTGGCCGCACGCTACCCACAGGCCAAACAGGACCTGGCGCTATTTCGCAAGTTCGAGATTGCCCTGGGGCGCGCGCAGCAAGCCTACGTGGCCGCGCAGTTCGTGGTCTACGTGGCCTTGGGCAGCTACTTGATGGACGTGGCCGAGCACGTGCCGGTCGCCGCGCTGGTGCTCGGTTGGTCACTGATGGCGTTTGGTTTGTTCGTGCTGGGCGCGTTGCTGGAGAACCGGCCCTGGTCTGCACGCCTGGAGGTGGTGCGGCTGTTTCTGAATGCGCCGGCATTGTACCTGGCCGGCGCCTTGGGCTTAGCGGTGGTCGTGCCGCTGGCCTGGCTTCTGCTCGTGGTTTACAGCCTGCTCAGCCTCTGGGGGTTGGGGCTGGCTCGCCGCCCTGCGCTCCGCGCGCAACGCGCGGAAGCGCCGGCGCAGCCAAAGCAGGCCGCCCAGCGCCACCAAACCGCCAAGCACCCATAGCTCGTAACGCTTGACGTTGCCCAGCAAGCCTTCGAGGATGGCGCCGAAGTGGTAGGCAGCGGCGCCCAGGGCCACTGCCCAGATGCCCGCGCCAATCCCGTTCAGCAGCAGGTAGCGGCGTGGCGGGTAACCCGACAGGCCTATGGCCACCGGCATGACCGTGCGCAAACCATAGACAAAGCGGAAGCTCAGCACCCATATATCAGGATGGCGGCGGATGTGGTCCAGCGCGCGGTCACCCATTGCCTGCCAGCGCGGCTTGCGCGCCAGGATCCTGCGCCCGTGGCGTCGGCCCATGAAGTACCACAACTGGTCGCCCGCGTAGCTGCCGAAGAAGGCCACCAGGCACACCAGATTGATATCCATGTAACCGCGGAACGCAAGGAAACCCGCAAGCACCAGAATGGTCTCGCCTTCAAAGAAGGTGCCTAGAAAAAGGGCGAAGT
This sequence comes from Pseudomonas sp. D5(2026), assembly GCF_057766845.1. Lineage (NCBI taxonomy): Bacteria > Pseudomonadati > Pseudomonadota > Gammaproteobacteria > Pseudomonadales > Pseudomonadaceae > Pseudomonas > Pseudomonas sp. D5(2026). The sequence continues at coordinate 5,429,601 of NZ_CM173421.1, read as the reverse complement.
AGCCGAAATCCTGCAGGAATTGTTGAAGCATTTTCTGAGGTGCTGGCGAAATGAACGCGCAGCCTACCCCTTCGCGCGCGTTCGTGAAAGTGTCCAAATGTGTCTCGACGTGAACAATTTCAGCGCAGACAATGCCAGAGGCCACTTGCCACGGCTTGCCCATGTGTGTAACACGGGCGTCATAATGGGCGCTTATCTTGCCGCTCAATAGATGATAGGGCGTTAACGTCCTCAGGAACGCCAGATGAATAATGAAGTGCTAAGCCCTGTCGCGATCAAGGATGCTCAGGAGCTCCCAGAAGAGATGGTGCAAACCCCGCCAGACCTGCCTCCGGCGGCCGAGCCTGTAGCGGAGCAGGTGGTCGAGCCTGTGGCTCCGGCGCCCGCGCCGTCCCCTGCAATCACCGTCCCTGGCCTGGACGACAGCAGCCTGTACATTCATCGCGAACTCTCGCAACTGCAGTTCAATATTCGGGTGCTGGAGCAGGCACTGGACGAGAGCTACCCGCTGCTGGAACGCCTCAAGTTCCTGTTGATCTTCTCCAGTAACCTCGACGAGTTCTTCGAGATTCGCGTCGCCGGTCTGAAGAAACAGATCAACTTCGCCCGTGAACAGGCCGGAGCCGATGGCCTGCAGCCCCACCAGGCGCTGGCGCGCATCAGCGAACTGGTGCACATCGAGGTAGAGCGTCAGTACGCGATCCTCAACGACGTGCTGCTGCCTGAGCTGGAAAAGCATCAGATTCGCTTTATCCGCCGCCGTTACTGGACACCCAAGCTCAAAACCTGGGTGCGCCGGTACTTCCGCGACGAAATTGCCCCGATCATTACCCCGATTGGCCTCGACCCGACTCACCCGTTCCCGCTGCTGGTGAACAAGAGCCTCAACTTCATAGTCGAGCTCGAGGGGGTGGACGCCTTTGGTCGCGACTCGGGTCTGGCGATCATTCCGGCACCACGCCTGCTGCCGCGGGTTATTCGCGTGCCGGAAGAGGTGGGCGGCCCGGGCGCGAACTACGTGTTCCTGTCGTCGATGATCCACGCGCACGCCGACGATCTGTTCCAGGGCATGAAGGTGAAGGGCTGCTACCAGTTCCGTCTGACGCGTAACGCCGACCTGGCGCTGGACTCTGAAGAGGTCGACGACCTGGCTCGCGCGCTGCGCGGTGAGCTGTTCTCGCGCCGCTATGGTGACGCCGTGCGCCTGGAAGTGGCCGATACCTGCCCGAAACACCTGTCGGACTACCTGTTGAAGCAGTTCAGCCTCAGCGAAAGCGAGCTGTACCAGGTCAATGGCCCGGTCAACCTCACCCGCCTGTTCAGCATCACCGGCCTGGACAGCCATCCGGAGCTGCAATACACACCGTTCACCCCGGCGATCCCCAAGCTGCTGGCGAACGCCGACAACATATTCAGTGTGATCAGCAAGCAGGACATCCTGCTGATGCACCCGTTCGAGTCCTTCACGCCAGTGGTCGACCTGCTGCGCCAGGCCGCCAAGGACCCGCACGTGCTCGCCGTGCGCCAGACCCTGTACCGCTCGGGGGCTAACTCGGAAATCGTCGACGCCCTGGTGGACGCAGCGCGTAACGGCAAGGAGGTCACTGCGGTGATCGAGTTGCGTGCCCGCTTTGACGAAGAGTCCAACCTGCAGATGGCCAGCCGCCTGCAAGCGGCCGGTGCGGTAGTGATCTACGGTGTGGTCGGGTTCAAGACTCACGCCAAGATGATGCTGATTCTGCGCCGCGAGCAGGGCGAGATCGTGCGTTATGCGCATCTGGGTACCGGTAACTACCACGCCGGCAACGCCCGCCTATACACCGACTACAGCCTGCTGACCTCTGACGATGCGCTCACCGAGGACGTCGGCAAGTTGTTCAGCCAGTTGATCGGCATGGGCAAGACCTTGCGCATGAAGAAGCTGCTGCATGCGCCGTTCACCCTGAAAAAGGGCATGCTCGACATGATCGCGCGGGAAACCCAGTTTGCCCTCGAAGGCAAGCCGGCGCACATCATCGCCAAGTTCAACTCGCTGACCGACGCCAAAGTCATCAAGGCGCTGTACAAGGCCAGCCAGTCGGGCGTGAAAATCGACTTGGTGGTGCGTGGCATGTGTTGCCTACGCCCGGGCATTCCGGGGGTTTCGCACAACATCCAGGTGCGCTCGATCATTGGCCGCTTCCTCGAGCACACGCGGGTGTTCTACTTCCTCAATGGCGGCGAAGAGCAGATCTACCTGTCCAGCGCCGACTGGATGGAGCGCAACCTCGACAAGCGTGTCGAGACCTGCTTCCCGGTGGAAGGCAAGAAACTGTTGCTGCGGGTGAAGAAGGAGCTGGAAGGCTACCTGACCGACAATACCCACGCCTGGACCTTGCAGCCAGACGGGCGCTACGTGCGCAGTACCCCGACCGGCAACCAGAACCCGCGCAGCGTTCAGGCGACCCTGCTGGAGCGCCTGAGCAACCCGGTCCTCAACGTACGCTGAGGACGAAGCCGACCCGGGCCAGCCACTCCGCCTCGTTGGCGAAGTCGGCCTGGGTCAGCTGATTCTGCTCCAGCCAACCTTCAGGGAAAGCTACATCCAGGCTGTTGTCCCCGCCGTGCAGTTCTACCTTTGGCATTTGCTGGGTGCCGCGGATGTGGTGGAACAGGATGGCAAAGCGCAGTAGCACGCACAGGCGCAGCAGCTTGACCCCTTCATCGCCCAGTTCGGCGTAACGGTCCTTGGGGATGTTGCGGCGGTGGCCGCGCACCAGCAGGGCCATCATCTGCTGATCTTCCCGGGAAAAGCCCGACAGGTCCGAGTGCTCGATCAGATAGGCACCGTGCTTGTGGTAGTGATAATGGGCGATGTCCAGCCCGATTTCGTGCACTTTCGCGGCCCAGCCCAGTAGATCCCGCCAGTTTCCTTCTTTCAGATCCCAGGCGTCGGCCACCTGGTCGAATGCGTGCAACGCCTTGCGCTCGACGCGCGCAGCCTGGCCCTGGTCCACGTGATAGCGCTCCATCAGCGAGTTCAGGGTGCGTTCGCGCACGTCTTCGTGATGGTGGCGGCCGAGCAGATCGAACAGCACGCCTTCGCGCAGGGCGCCGTCGCAATGGTCCATGCGGTTCAGTTCAAGGGCATCGAAGATCGCTTCGAGAATTGCCAGGCCAGCCGGGAAGATGGTGCGGCGGTCTGGCTTGACGCCGTCGAAGTCGATCTTGTCGACCTCGCCCAGCTTGAACAGCTTGCGTTTGACCCAGGCCAGGCCTTCGGCGTTGACCTCGCCATTGCCCAGGCCGCCGGCCTTGATGGCGGCGCCGATGGCGCGAATGGTGCCGGATGAGCCGATCGCCTCATCCCAGGTCAGGCGGTGCAGGGCATTTTCGATGCTCATCAGTTCCAGGCGCGCGGCGGTGTAGGCCTGGGCATAGCGGGCCGGGGTGATCTTGCCGTCGCGGAAGTAGCGCTGGGTAAAGCTGACGCAACCCATCTGCAGGCTTTCGCGCAGCAGCGGCTCGAAGCGCTGGCCAATGATGAACTCGGTGCTGCCGCCGCCGATGTCGGCGACCAGGCGCTTGCCGGGGGTGTCGGCCAGGGTGTGCGACACGCCCAGGTAGATCAGGCGCGCCTCTTCACGGCCGGAGATGACCTCCACCGGGTGGCCGAGGATGGCTTCGGCGCGCTGGATGAATTCGTTACGGTTGCGCGCTTCGCGCAAGGCGTTGGTACCGACGATACGCACGGAGCCTGCCGGCATGCCGTTGATCAGCTGGGAAAAGCGCTTGAGGCAATCCAGGCCTCTTTCCATTGCTTCTTCACTGAGCATGCGTTCTTCGTTGATGCCGGCGGCCAGCTGAACCTTCTCGCCGAGCCGCTCAAGGATGCGGATTTCGGTATGGTGGGCCTTGGCCACGACCATGTGAAAACTGTTGGAGCCAAGGTCGATGGCGGCGATCAGGGACAGGTTCTTCGCGATGGTATGCGGCATGATCTGGTTGTTCTCGGTCGTTAACCTGGCAATCGTGCCACGATAGCAGGCTATCGCCAACGCGTGGCACTCCGCCGTTGTGCTGGCCTTGATGCAAGGCAATGTGCCATTCGATTCTATGACGGTCATATGACAGTTTCGATTCGCGGCGTCTTGCGCAACTATAGTTACACTCAATCGTCCGTGGCTTCCTGTCCGGCGTGGGTGCGGCTATCATGGGCCACGTTTTTTGCTTACGACCCTGGAGATATCCATGAGCAGCGATCTGATCAAACATGTCACCGACGCCTCCTTCGAAGCCGATGTCCTGAAGGCCGAAGGCGCGGTACTGGTCGACTACTGGGCTGAATGGTGCGGTCCATGCAAGATGATCGCTCCGGTTCTGGACGACATCGCTTCCACCTACGCGGGCAAACTGACCGTCGCCAAGCTGAACATCGACGAGAACCAGGAAACCCCGGCCAAGCACGGTGTGCGTGGTATCCCGACGCTGATGCTGTTCAAGAACGGCAACGTCGAAGCCACCAAGGTTGGTGCGCTGTCCAAATCGCAGCTGGCCGCATTCCTCGACGCCCACCTGTGATGTCAGAAGGCCCCGCAAATGCGGGGCTTTTCTTTTCCTGAGCACTAGACGCAGAAAAAAGCAAGTGTTACATTCGGCCTCGCACTGCTTTTCCAGTGCCCTCTACATGCCGTCGCCGAAGCATCCCTAATTCGAATCAGTACGCGATCCTGTCGCCATCCAGCGGCGCGGCCTCATTAAGCCAGAAGCTTAATTCTCCCTTCTTACATGATTACGTCATTCCCCTTATGAACCTGACTGAACTCAAGCAAAAGCCGATTACCGATCTTTTGGAAATGGCCGAACAGATGGGCATCGAAAACATGGCCCGTTCGCGCAAACAGGACGTGATTTTCGCCCTGCTGAAGAAGCATGCGAAAAGCGGCGAAGAGATCTCGGGTGACGGCGTGCTGGAGATTCTCCAGGATGGTTTCGGTTTCCTGCGTTCGGCTGATGCGTCCTACCTGGCCGGCCCAGACGATATCTATGTATCGCCCAGCCAGATCCGCCGTTTCAACCTGCGTACCGGCGACACCATCGTCGGCAAGATCCGCCCACCGAAGGAAGGGGAGCGTTACTTCGCCCTGCTGAAGGTCGATACCATCAACTTCGACCGCCCGGAAAACGCGAAGAACAAGATCCTGTTCGAAAACCTGACGCCGCTGTTCCCGAACAAGCGCCTGAAGATGGAGGCCGGTAACGGCTCCACCGAGGACTTGACCGGTCGCGTCATCGACCTGTGCGCCCCGATCGGCAAAGGCCAGCGCGGCCTGATCGTTGCCCCGCCGAAAGCCGGTAAGACGATCATGCTGCAGAACATTGCGGCCAACATCACCCGCAACAACCCCGAGTGCCACCTGATCGTCCTGCTGATCGACGAGCGCCCGGAAGAAGTGACCGAAATGCAGCGCACCGTGCGTGGCGAAGTGGTCGCTTCCACCTTCGACGAGCCACCAACCCGCCACGTGCAGGTTGCCGAAATGGTGATCGAGAAGGCCAAGCGCCTGGTCGAGCACAAGAAAGACGTGGTTATCTTGCTGGACTCGATCACTCGACTGGCACGTGCCTACAACACCGTGATCCCGAGCTCCGGCAAGGTGCTGACCGGTGGTGTCGACGCTCACGCCCTCGAGAAGCCCAAGCGCTTCTTCGGTGCTGCGCGGAACATCGAGGAGGGCGGCTCGCTGACCATTATCGCCACTGCGCTGGTTGAAACCGGCTCGAAGATGGACGAAGTGATCTACGAAGAGTTCAAGGGCACCGGCAACATGGAGCTGCCGCTGGACCGCCGCATCGCCGAGAAACGTGTGTTCCCGGCCATCAACATCAACCGTTCCGGCACCCGCCGCGAAGAGTTGCTGACCGCTGACGACGAACTGCAGCGTATGTGGATTCTGCGCAAGCTGCTGCACCCGATGGACGAAATCGCCGCCATCGAGTTCCTGGTCGACAAGCTCAAGCAGACCAAGACCAACGATGAGTTCTTCCTGTCGATGAAGCGCAAGTAAGCTTCCCGATCAGGCAGTAATTGGGGCCGCCTTGCGGCTCTTCGCGGGCACGCCCGCTCCCACAGGTTAAATACAATCCTTGTGGGGGCGGGCGTGCCCGCGAAGGGGCGCAAGGCGGCCCCAGTGCATTTTTGCCCCCAAACAGGCCTCGAACGGCGCTACACTCTGCACCCCGACCGATACGGCCAACACGAGGCTCCTGCATGCAGTATCGCGACTTGCGCGACTTCATCCGTGGCCTGGAACAGCGCGGCGAACTCAAGCGCATCCAGGTACCGATCTCCCCCGTCCTGGAAATGACCGAGGTCTGCGACCGCACCCTGCGCGCCAAGGGCCCGGCATTGCTGTTCGAAAAACCCACCGGCTTCGACATTCCCGTGCTGGGCAACCTGTTCGGTACCCCGGAGCGGGTGGCCATGGGCATGGGCGCCGAGTCGGTCAGCGAATTGCGGGAAATCGGCAAGCTGCTGGCCTTCCTCAAAGAGCCCGAGCCGCCCAAGGGCCTGAAGGACGCCTGGTCGAAGCTGCCGATCTTCAAGAAGGTCGTGTCGATGGCGCCAAAAGTGGTCAAGGACGCGGTGTGCCAGGAAGTGGTGGTCGAGGGGGATGATGTCGACCTCGGCGCCCTGCCGATTCAGCACTGCTGGCCTGGCGACGTGGCGCCGCTGATTACCTGGGGCCTCACCGTTACCCGTGGCCCGAACAAGGACCGCCAGAACCTGGGCATCTACCGCCAGCAGGTGATCGGCCGCAACAAGGTGATCATGCGCTGGCTCAGCCACCGTGGCGGCGCCCTCGACTACCGAGAGTGGTGCGAGAAGAACCCCGGCCAGCCGTTTCCGGTCGCCGTGGCGCTGGGCGCTGACCCTGCGACCATTCTCGGCGCCGTGACCCCGGTACCGGACACCCTCTCCGAGTACGCCTTCGCCGGCCTGCTACGAGGCAATCGCACCGAGCTGGTCAAGTGCCGCGGCAGCAACCTGCAGGTACCGGCAACCGCCGAGATCATTCTGGAAGGGGTGATCCACCCGGGCGAAATGGCCCCGGAAGGCCCTTACGGCGATCACACGGGCTACTACAACGAAGTGGACAGTTTCCCGGTGTTCACCGTCGAGCGCATCACCCACCGGCAAAAACCGATCTACCACAGCACCTACACCGGCAGGCCGCCAGATGAGCCGGCCATTCTCGGCGTGGCGCTGAACGAAGTGTTCGTGCCGATCCTGCAGAAGCAGTTCCCGGAAATCACCGACTTCTACCTGCCGCCGGAAGGCTGCTCGTACCGCATGGCGGTGGTGACCATGAAGAAGCAGTACCCAGGCCACGCCAAGCGCGTAATGCTGGGTGTGTGGTCGTTCCTGCGACAGTTCATGTACACCAAGTTCGTTATTGTCACCGATGACGATATCAACGCTCGTGACTGGAACGATGTGATCTGGGCCATTACCACGCGTATGGACCCCAAGCGTGATACGGTAATGATTGACAACACCCCGATCGACTACCTGGACTTTGCGTCTCCGGTGTCGGGGCTGGGTTCGAAGATGGGCCTGGATGCTACTCACAAGTGGCCGGGCGAGACTACACGCGAATGGGGCCGGGTCATCGTCAAGGATGAGGCCGTCACCCGCCGTATCGATGAGCTGTGGGATCAGTTGGGAATAGATTGATGCAGGTAACGTTGCAGCCGTCCGGGGCGGTGCTGGCGCTTGAACCCGGGGAACGGATCCTGGATGGAGCACGGCGGCTGGGCTATGACTGCCCAAACAGCTGCCGCAATGGCAATTGCCATGTTTGCGCCGCGTTGTTGGTTGAAGGACGGGTTCGCCAGGATGGCGAAGTCCGCGACCATGGCGAGTTGTTCACCTGCATTGCCGAACCGCTGGAGGACTGCGTGTTGCTCTGGGACGGTGTGCTTGCCTTGGGCGAGCTGCCAGTGCGCAAGCTGGCGTGCAGCGTCAGTGAGTGCGTCGACGTCGGTGGCGACGTCTGGCGGGTGCGCCTGCGTGCGCCTGCCGGCAAGCCACTGCGCTACCACGCAGGGCAGTACCTTATGATCGAACGTGAGGGCGGCAAGCAGGCGGCCTTCTCGCTGGCGTCCGCGCCACATGCCGGGCGCGAGCTGGAGCTGCATGTGCTGGCGCGTGAACCCAGTGCGGTGCAACTGATCGACCAGCTCAGGCGAGATGGCCTGGCGCGCATCGAAATGCCGTTTGGCGACACCCACCTGGCCGAGCTGCCAGACGGGCCGCTGGTGCTGATTGCCGCCGGCACCGGCATGGGCCAGATGCACAGCCTGGTTGAGCACTGCCGGGCCCAGGGCTTCAAGCACCCGGTGCACCTGTACTGGGGAGTGCGCCGGCCTGAGGACTTCTACCAGATCGAGCACTGGGACGAATGGCTGCGCCTGCCCAACCTGTTCCTGCATCAAGTGGTCAGCGACCTGTGCGGCTGGGAAGGCCGCTGCGGCATGCTGCATGAAGCGGTATGCGAAGACATTGCCGACCTCAATAGCGTGCATGTGTATGCCAGTGGCTCACCGAACATGATCTACGCCACACTCGACGCCCTGGTCGAAGCTGGTATGGATGCGCACCGCATGCGTGCCGATGTGTTCGCCTACGCGCCGCGCGGTTAATAACCGAAGTTTGAAAGTATGGGTATAAGGCGGTAATTATTACCGCCTTGGCCAATAACTTTCACCGTTGCTGAAACAGTACTTTCCAGTCGTCGGAGCCGTGCATGAAACGCGTGCTCAAGGGCTTGAGTATTCCTGTAATTCTGGCCTATGGTTACTGCAAGCGCCCTTGGTAAAGCGGCCTCGGGCCGCAGCGTAATCGAATCTCGCTACCTCCGTAGTTCACAGGAATAATGGCGGCAGCTTATGTCGGCTCTTGAAAGTATGTCTTGGGAAGTTTCATACCCTCCAGCACTCGATTTCGGTCAGCAACATACTCGCGAACAGTTGTTCAGCTCCATGAAGACAACCATGTCCAGGCATCAGGGCGGGCCGGTGTGGCTGTTTGCCTATGGCTCGTTGATCTGGCGCCCGGAATGCAATTCGGTGGAGCGTCAGCGCGCGCGGGTACATGGTTATCACCGTGGCTTGTACCTGTGGTCGCATGAACATCGCGGCACCCCGGAAACCCCCGGCCTGGTGTTTGGCCTGGACCGAGGTGGTTCCTGCAGCGGTTTTGCCTACCGGCTGGATGAGCGCAATCTAGACGACTCACTGATGGCCCTGTGGCAGCGCGAGATGCCGTATCCGGCCTACCGGCCGCACTGGCTCCACTGTCGCCTGGGCGATGGTAGCAAGGTGCAGGCCTTGGGCTTTGTGCTGGAGCGGCATTTGCCGTGCTATGCCGGCAACTTGCCGGATACTTTGCTCAGCCAGATCCTGGCCAGTGCCAAGGGGCGTTATGGCACCACGCGCGACTATGTCGAGCAGACCTTGAATGCACTGCGCAGTCACCAGATGCCCGATCGCAATCTGGAAGCGCGATTCAGGCGTTGCCATAATCTGCGCGAAGTGTGAACAACCAGCTCCGGCCTCTTCGCGGGTAAACCCTGCGCGGTCGCCTGTAGGAGCGGGTTTACCCGCGAAGGGGCCGGGCCTGCCGGCCAATTCCACCCGCCGTTAACCGTTGCCGTCACCACCGTATTCGCGGTACTGCCTTACCTGGCCAGCACCACCAACTTACCCACAGCCTGCCGTTGCCCCAGCTTCTCGATAGCAGCCCCGGCTTGTGCCAGTGGATAAGTCTGCGACACCAGCGGCTTCAACTTGCCCTCGGCATGCCAGGCAAACAGCTGGCGGAAGTTGGCGGCATTGTCCTCCGGCTGGCGCTGGGCAAATGCCCCCCAGAACACGCCCAGTACCGCCGCGCCCTTGAGCAGCACCAGGTTGGCCGCCAGCTGTGGAATGCTGCCGCTGGCAAAACCCACCACCAGCAGCCTGCCATTCCATGCCAACCCGCGCACCGCTTGTTCGAACAGCTCGCCTCCGACCGGGTCGTAGATCACGTCCACGCCTTGGCCGCCGGTCAGACGTTTGATTTCTTCGCGCAGGTTGGCCTGGCTGTAATCGATCAGTTCATCCGCCCCGGCAGCCTTGGCCACGGCCAGTTTCTCGGCACTGCTGGCCGCCGCGATCACCCGCGCGCCCATGGCCTTGCCGATCTCCACCGCCGCCAGGCCGACTCCACCGGAAGCGCCCAGTACCAGCAGCGTCTCGCCTGCCTGCAACTGGCCACGCTGGCGCAGGGCGTGCATCGAGGTGCCGTAGGTCATGCCGAAGGCCGCAGCGGTGGTGAAGTCCATGCTCGCCGGGATCGGCAGAACGTTATAGAACGGCACCGCCACTTGCTCGGCGAACGCACCCCAGCCGGTGAGCGCCATGACCCGGTCGCCTACCTTGAACGCACCGGCCTTTTCACCGATGGCGGCCACCACGCCCGCTGCCTCTCCACCGGGAGAGAACGGCAGCGGTGGCTGGAACTGGTACTTGCCTTCGATGATCAGGGTGTCGGGGAAGTTGACCCCGGCAGCGTGCACGTCCAGCAGGATCTCGTTTTTCTTCGGCAGTGGGCTGGCCACCTCTTCCAGCACCAGGTTGCGCGCTGGACCCAGGGTTTTGCACAACACAGCTTTCATCGGGGCTATTCCTTTGCGGGTAGTGGCCGATAAGTGTAGGAGGGCCGCTTGGTAGGTCAACGAGCATGGCCCGCCCTGATGGGGCGGCATAAGCCCGGGCTTGGGTTTGAGCGGTGTGCTGGGTAAGCTGGCGCCAATTGTATTGAGGAGCGAATTCGTGAAAGCGTGGATCTTGATGGTGCTGGCGCTGCTGCTGCCGGCTGCGGCCATGGCCGAAGAAGCCAAGGAAGGGGCGCCCAAGGTCGCCTACATCAGTCTGAGCCCGCCCTTTGTTGGCAACTATGCGCTCGACGGCAGCCCGCGGCTGCGCGTGTACAAGGCTGACGTGGCCCTGCGCGTGACGGGTGACGAAGCGGCCAAGACGGTGAAACACCACGAACCGCTGATCCGTAACCAGCTGGTGGCATTGTTCACCCAGCAGACGGTGGACAGCATGAGCAACGTCGAGGCCAAGGAGCATCTTCGCCAAGAGGCGCTGAAACAGGTGCAGCAGGTGCTGGAGGCGGAAGAGGGCAAGCCGATCGTTGAGGACCTGCTGTTCAACAACCTGATTGTGCAGTGACCTGAAACAGTGTGAGGTCCATCACTGATAAGTCGGATTGAATTCAGGCTTACCCCGTGTGTAGGACCCTTCTGTCTTTCCTGTAAGCCCGCCAGTTTTCAGTTTTTGGGGCCATGGCCAAGCTAGATTGTGCCCTGTCTTCAGTTGCTCGAGAGTGTTGGCAATGGCTTTGAAGTACCAGCCGAAAGAGGCGACTGTACTGATGTGCGACTTTTCAGGCTTTCAAGTGCCTGAAATGATCAAGGTGCGTCCCGTGGTCGTTCTTCGCAAGCACAGTCAAAATCGCCAGTTAGTGACGATAGTCCCTTTGAGTACCACTGCACCGGATCACATGGCAGGGCATCACGTTGTGCTGCCGAGTTATCTGCCTGGTTCGGCCCTGACATGCTGGGCCAAGTGCGACATGATCTACACGGTGGCTACCTCCAGATTGGACAGATGTCGGGTCAAATCGCGGCAAGGAAGTGGTCGGGAATACATGACCTTTACAATGCGGCCAGAGCATTTCGCCGCCGTGAGGGCTGCAGTTGGCTTTACGCTGGGTTTCACACATCCAGCAACAGAGCGGTCTGTTGTCAATGTTACGCTCGATGCGTGATAATCAGCCTGTTCCCGCAAGGGGCTTGTAAGACTCTGAGGATCCTGGTTCAACCAGCAATTACAGAGCCGGGCAGGTATATGGCGATGACAAGTCGACCTGTCTGTGAGTAGGGCGCCGAAAGGCGCCCTTTGTCTTTGTGCCAGTTTTCCAACTTTCGGCGGACGCTCGCGCATGCCTTCAAGACGCCAGGGTACGGCGGAACCGCGCGAGGGCCACGCTGAAGAACACCAGGCCGATCAGCGTCAGCGCCAGGATATCCGGCCATACCACCGCCCACCCGGCATCCCGGAACAGGATTGCGGCACTCAGGCTGACAAAGTGCGTTGAGGGTGACCCCTGCATCACCCACTGCAGCCACTGCGGCATGCTGTCCAGTGGTGTGCTGCCACCGGACAGCAACAGCATCGGGATGATCACCGGGATCGCCAGCAAGCCGAACTGCGGCGTCGAGCGCGCCAGGGTGGCGAGGAAAATACCCAGCGCAGTGCTGGCGAACAGGTACAGCGCGGTCACGGCCAGGAACAGCCCCATCGAGCCAGAAAGCGGCACGCCCAGTGCACCTTTGACGACTACCACCAACGAAATCCAGGTGCAGATCACCACCACCAGCGCGTTGCTGCCGATCTTGGCCAGCATGATCTCCAGCGCGGTCAACGGCAGCACCAGCAGGTGGTCGAGGGTGCCGTGCTCACGCTCGCGCAGCAGCGCGGTGCCGGTGAGGATGATCGCCAGGATGGTGATGTTGTTGACGATCTGGATCACTGCCAGAAACCAGCCCCCTTCCAGGTTGGGGTTGAACAGCGCCTTGGGGTTGATTAGCACCGGGCTTTGCACGTTGCCACGCTGGCTGTAGTCGAGCAGCTCGCGCTCGAAGATGCGGCCGATGTAGCCGGCGCCCATGAATGCTTGGCTCATGGCCGTGGCGTCGACGTTGATCTGCAGCTCCGGCGAGCGCCCGGCCAGCAGGTCGCTCTGGAAGTTCACCGGTACGTTGATGACGAAGGTGTACTGGCCGCTGTCCATGGCCTGGTCCAGGCGCTGAGGGGGCAGCGGCACGGCTGGCTGGAACTCGGGGGGTTGCAGGGATTCGCTGAGCTTGCGCGAGAGCAGGCTATGGTCTTCATCCACCACCGCCACGCTGGCGTTGTGTACGCCGATCACCGAGCCGGCTGCCGGCATGTAGATCGCCACGCTGAAGGCATAAAGCAGGAACAGCAGCAGTACGCTGTCATGGCGCAGGCTGGTCAGTTCTTTCAGGCCCAGGCGCAGGGTGTGGTTCAGGCGCGACATGTCAGGCCTCCTGTTTCTTCAGCATTGCCAGGCTCAGGCCAGTGAATGCGGCAAAGAAACTGAGCAGGATCAGGCACTGCGGCCACAACTCACGCAGGCCTAACGCTTTGGTGAAGGTGCCGACTGCGATGTCGAGGAAGTAGCCTGCCGGGAACAACTGGCCCATCACCGCTGCCGCGCCGTCTAGCGACGAACGTGGCACGATCAGCCCGGAAAACTGGATGGTCGGCAGGCTGGTAATGATCATCGTGCCGAGAATGGCGGCGATCTGGGTGCGGGTGAATGCCGAGATCAGCAGGCCCAGGCTGGTGGTTGCCAGCAGGTAGGCCATGCCGCCACACGCCAGGGCCAGTACGCTGCCCTTGAGCGGTACGGCGAACAGCCAGCGGTTCATCGCCACCAACAGCGCCAGGTTGACCAGGCTCACAGCCAGGTAGGGCATCTGCTTGCCAAGCAGGAACTCCAGGCGGGTGAGGGGTGTGGCGTAGAAGTTGGTGATGGAGCCGAGCTCCTTCTCGCGCACGATCCCCAGCGCAGTGAGCATGGCCGGAATGAAGGCCAATATCAGCGCCATTACGCCAGGGCCGATGGCGTTCACGCTGACCACATCCTGGTTGTAGCGGAAACGCGTTTCCAGGCGCACCGGGTCCTGGCGTGGCTGCGGTTGTGGGCTGGCCTGTGCCAGTTGCTCCAGGTTGGCCTGGTGCACGGCTTCCACGTAGTTGCGGCTGGTTTCTGCGCGGAACGGCATGCCACCGTCGAGCCAGGCGGCCACCACCGGCTGGCGCCCTGCATACAGGTCGCGGCCAAAGCCGGGCGGAATCTCCAGTGCCAGTTTGATTTCCGAGCGTTGCAGGCGTTGGTGCAGCTCTCTGCTGTCGCGGATTGGCGCTTGTTCAGCGAAGTAGCGTGAGCCACGGAAGGCTTCGAGGTAGGCGCGACTTTGCGGGCTCTGGTCCTGATCGTGCACGGCGAAGGCGAGGTTTTCCACATCCAGTGAAATGCCGTAGCCGAAGATCACCATCATGAACAGTGCACCCAGTAAGGCAAAGGCCAGGCGCACCTTGTCGCGCAGCAGCTCCTTGCCCTCACGGCCGGCCACTGCCAGCAGGCGGCGCAGGCTGAAACCCTGGCGTAGCGGCAGGGTGGGGGTGGACGCCTGTTCCAGCACGCTGCTGTCGGTGGCGGCTGGCGCCAGCTCCTGGGCCTGCTCCAGGCAGCGAACGAACGCGTCCTCCAGCGTGGCGCCCTGGTACTGATGCTGCAGGGCATCGGGTGTGTCGCAGGCCAGCACCCGCCCAGCGTGCATCAGCGAAATACGATCGCAGCGCTGGGCTTCGTTCATGAAGTGGGTGGAGAGGAAAATGGTCACGCCCTGCTCGCGCGACAGTTCTACCAGCAGGCGCCAGAAGTCGTCGCGGGCGGCCGGGTCGACACCGGAGGTCGGTTCGTCGAGGATCAAGACTTCCGGGCGATGCAGAACCGCCACTGCCAGCGACAGACGCTGGCGCAAACCAAGGGGCAGGGCGCCAGACGGTTGGTCTGCGATAGCGGCGAGGTCGAAGCGCTCGATCAGCTCATCGATGCGCTGGGCGCTCTCGGCTTTGGGCAAGTCGAACAGGCGGGCATGCAGGGCCAGGTTCTGCCGGGTGCTGAGCTCGCCATACAGAGAGAAACTCTGCGACATGAAGCCGACCCGCTTGCGTGTGGCCAGGTCGCTGGCGTCCACCGGGCGACCCAGCAGGCTAGCGCTGCCCTCGCTGGCCGGCATCAGGCCGGTGAGCACCTTCATGGTGGTGGTCTTGCCGCAACCGTTGGAGCCCAGGAAGCCAAAGATCTCCCCTCGGCCAATGGCGAAACTGACCTTGTTCACCGCTGTGAAGTCGCCAAAGCGTAGGGTCAGGTCGTGCGCCTCGATGGCGACCGGGCCGTCCGTGGCTTGGCGCGGCGGGATTGCCAGTGGTTGATGCTGCGCCTTGCCCGCGCCCTGGTAGTGGGTAAAGGCGTCATCCAGCTTGCCGCTGGGGGTTACTGCAGCCAGTTCGTGGCTAGGGCCAGCGGCCAGCAAGTGGCCGCCATCGAGCATCAGGCAATGCTCGAACTGTTCGGCTTCTTCCATGTAGGCGGTAGCCACCAGCAGGGTCAGTTGCGGGCGTTGTGCGCGAACCTGCTCAACCAGCTCCCAGAAGCGCCGCCGCGACAGTGGGTCGACGCCGGTGGTCGGCTCGTCCAGGATCAGCAGGTCTGGCTCGTGGATCAGCGCGCAGCAAAGGCCCAGCTTCTGCTTCATGCCACCCGACAGCTTGCCGGCCGGGCGCTGGGCAAAGCGCTGCAGGTCGGTGGCCTGCAACAGATTGGCCATGCGCTGCTCACACTCGCGGCGGCCCAGCCCGAACAGGGTGGCGAAAAAGCGGATGTTCTCGCTGATCGACAGTTCCGGGTACAGGTTGTTGCCCAGCCCCTGCGGCATGAACGCTACTTTGGGGTATAGCGCGGTGCGATGGCGGCGTTGGCGGATCGAGCCGCCCAGCACCTGCAGCTCTCCCTGCTGCAGGCGTTTTACGCCGGCGATCAACCCCAGCAGGGTCGATTTACCGGCCCCATCGGGGCCGATCAGCGCGCAGCGGGTGCCCACAGGCAGGCTGAAACCTAGCGGGTGCAGGGCTATGAGGTCGCCGTAACGGTGGCTGATGCCTTCGGCCAGCAGTGCCGGGGCGTTCATTGCAGGTTGGCCGGCCAGTCCACTTCAGCCGTGCGGACATAGC
The DNA here is from genome assembly GCF_057766845.1 of Pseudomonas sp. D5(2026). Taxonomy (NCBI): domain Bacteria; kingdom Pseudomonadati; phylum Pseudomonadota; class Gammaproteobacteria; order Pseudomonadales; family Pseudomonadaceae; genus Pseudomonas; species Pseudomonas sp. D5(2026). Next base: position 5,413,683 of record NZ_CM173421.1, on the reverse strand, counting down.
CGGCGCCTGGCATGCCTGGCTTGGCTTGCGGCACGGCGCCCGGGTCGCTCAGGCGCAGTTTGACCCGGAACACCAGCTTTTGCCGTTCGTCGCGGGTTTCCACCTGTTTGGGGGTGAACTGGGCCTTGGCTGCGACAAAGGCCACTTTGGCCGGCAGCACGCGCTCGGGCAGGGCGTCGAGCACGATGCGCGCCTGATCGCCTACGGTCAGTCGGCCGCTGGTGGACGCAGGCAGGTACAGGTTCATGTACTGGTCGCTGGGGTCGATCAGCATCAGGACGCGGCCGCCGGCACCCAGCACTTCACCGGGTTCGGCCAGGCGCAGCTGGATGATGCCGTTGATGGGCGCACGCAGGCTGCTGTCGTCGATTTCGCTGGTAAGCTGTGCCACTTGCGCCTCGGCGGCGCCGATTGCAGCCTTGATCGCTGCCAGTTGGGCGCGGGCAGCGACCACTGCTGCGTTGGCTGTGTCAAAGCGCGCCTGCTGTTGGTCGAGCAACTGCTGGCTGGCGTACTTGCGCTGGAAAATTTCGCGCACGCGCTTGAGCTCCTGGCTGGCCAATAGCAGTTCACTCTGGCGCAGTTGCACGCTGGCCTGGGCGGCGGCGTAGTTTTCCCGGGCGCGCAGCACTTCGGCTTCGGCCTGGCTGCGCTGGGCTTCCATGGTACGGGTGTCGATGCGTGCCAGTAGCTGACCACGGGTAACGTTGTCGCCTTCATCGACCAGTACTTCGGCCAGGCGACCTGGGATCTTGCTGGCGATCTGCACTTCGGTGGCTTCAAGGCGGCCGTTGCCCATGCTCAGGCCTTCGGGCAACTGGTCGTGGAGCGACTTCCAGTACCCCAGCCCGCCGGCTGCAACGAGCAGTGCGATCAGTGCAGTGGCGAAGATTCTAGGGGCGTATCGGTTCATCGATCTGCATCCTTGCGGTCATGCACAGTCCATCATGCCTGACGGCCATGTATGGCGTGTTGATATTGGTCAAGCCCTTGACCTTAGCTGCGCATTCAGCGCAACGCGACAATCACCGCCCATTGCTCGGGCGTTACCGGCATGACCGACAGGCGGCTGCCTTTTTGCACCAGCGGCAACTCGACCAGCCCGGCCTGCTGTTTCAGCCACCCCAGTTCCAGCACCCTTGGGAAGGTTTGTACGTGGGCCACATCCACTGCGCTCCAGGGGTTCTTGTCGGTCGTGGCCTTGGCATCGTGATAATGGCTTTCCGGGTCCAGCGCGGTAGGGTCCGGGTAGGCCGCGCGGGTGATTCTGGCAATGCCGGCGATGCCGGGTTGCGGGCAGCTGGAGTGGTAGAAGAAAAATTCGTCACCCACGCTCATTGCCCGCAGAAAATTACGCGCCTGATAGTTGCGCACGCCGTCCCAGCGCGCTTCACCCAAGCGTGCGAGGGCTTCGATGGAGAGCTCGTCGGGCTCGGATTTCATCAGCCAGTAGGCCATGAATGCTGCTCCTGAAAAGGTTTGAAATAACCTGTTGCACGAAACCGACAGCCGGTTGGCGTCAAGGTTTGCGTGCGGACGCATGTTGTCGGAAAATGCGCACCGTTTAAAGCGCGTGCACCGGCGGTACCCAGAATATCGCCGAGTACAGAACAGTTTGCCTGGGGGGCAATCTTCGATGAATCAACGTAAAAAGCCGGATCTACTGTGGATCCTGGTGTTCATTTTTGGCCTGGGTGTGGTCACTACCGGTTATGCGCAGGGGTTCTGGGAGCGCAAGCTGGACAGCGCCTATCAGATGCCGGTTGACGCCAGCCAGCCACAACGTTGATATCCCCCGCTGGCGCCGCTCAACGTGGCGCCAGGTACCAGCCACGGTCCGAGACCGTGCCTTGCAGTGGTACGTCCCAACTGGCCTGCGCCAGCCGCTCGACCTTCTGGCATTCATGCGCCAGCCCCAGCAGCAACGGTTTTTTCCAGGTTTGCCGACGCGCCTGGTAGGCCAGGCTGCGATCATAGAAGCCACCGCCCATACCCAGGCGGCCGCCCACTTCGTCAAACCCGACCAGCGGTAGCAGAATCAGATCCAGCGCCCAGATTGGCCGTTGGCGTTTGCGATCGATTATCGGCTCTGGAATACGGAAGCGATTGGGCTTGAGCTTCTCACCCTGCTCAAAACGCTGGAACACCATGCGCGTGCGCGGCCAGGCGTGCAGCACCGGCAGATAGGTGCGCTTGCCGCGACGCTGTGCTTCGCGTAGCAGTAGGCGAGGGTCGATTTCACCGTCGTTGGGCAGGTACAGGGCGATGTGGCGGGCGCGGCGGAACAAGGGGTGTTGCGCCAACTGGCGGTACAGGCCGAGCGTAGCCTGGCGTTGCTGGGCAGGGGTCAGGGCGCGGCGGGCATTGCGAAGCAGGCGACGTAGCTGGGGGCGGGTGAGCGGCACGGTTTCGGTCATGGCACAGGCGGTCCCAGATGTGCTGCCTTATACGAAAAGTGCCTGCGCGGTGACTATTCGTACAAAGCTTGAATAAAGTCGGCCAAAACGAATTGCCCGCCGGGGAGGGCGGGCAAGAGAATTCAGGCTCCCCGATAAGACCGCTATCGGTGTAGCCCTTGAACCCGAAAGTTCAAGGTGGAGATTGCAGGGGGCGTTAAGGCTTTCCGTCGGGCGGACATGCACACCGGCCCCAGCGTGCAACCCCCGTGGTTGTGCGTATCGGCTCAGGGACATAACCGACTGGCGCATCCCCCAGGGAGTGGCGCCAGTATACCAATCTCAGCCGATTTTGGTATCCGTGTCGTCGGACAAAGCCTTATCTACCCGATCCAGCAGGTCGCGCACCTGTTCGCGGTTTGTGCCGCTGACCGGCGCATCATTGCGGTCTTCCTGGCGGTGCAGCATTTCGTGGGTAATGTTCAACGCTGCCATGACCGCGATGCGGTCGGCACCGATCACCTTGCCGCTGCTGCGGATTTCGCGCATTTTGCCGTCCAGGTAGCGCGCAGCGCTGACCAGGTTGTTGCGCTCTTCCGGCGGGCAGATGATCGAGTATTCCTTGTCGAGGATCTGCACAGTGACGCTATTGCTTGAACTCATGAGTCTTGCTCCAGAGCCTTGAGGCGTAAAATCATCGACTCGACTTTGCGCTTGGCGATCTCGTTCTTTTCGATGAGGTGGGCGCGCTCTTCGCGCCAGGATTTTTCCTGAGCTACTAGGAGTGCATTTTGCCGTTTTAGTTGCTCGATGCGTTCGATCAGCAACTCGAATCGGCTCATCAGTGCCTGCAGGTCGTTCTCTTGCGTGGGTTGCACTCGATTCGCTCCGTCGTTGAGTCCCCTGGCGATGATGCCTCTCCCTGGGCGGCAACGGCCAGTGCCGATAGTCTTGGCGCGCCTGCCGATGCTAGGATACAAGGTCTTCATTCTAGACATTGCGCCGTCTGGCGCCTAGCTGCCCATGCCCAATACTCAATCGCCCTACAACGCCTTCGCCATGCTGCTCTCGAGCAATGGTCATCCCGTCACCCCGGCCGAACTGCACGGCCTGCTGATTGGCCGCAGCTGCGCCGGGGCCGGCTTCGATGCCGATGCCTGGTTGGCCGATGCCGCCCAACTGCTGGAAACCGAGCCTGGTGACAGGGTCCGCAATGCCTTGGTCGGTTTGCAGGAAATGGTCAAGGGCGAGCTGACCAGCGACGACATGGCGATCGTCCTGCTGCTGCCTACCGATGATGCTGCACTGAGCGACCGCGCCACCGCGCTGGGCCAGTGGTGCCAAGGCTTCGTGACCGGTTTCGGCCTGAACGCTGGCGGTAAGGACTTGTCCGACGAGGCCAAGGAAGTGCTGCAGGACCTGGTAGCCATTTCGCAGGTCCAGGAAGCGCTCGAAGAGTCCGAAGACGGCGAGAGCGACTACATGGAAGTCATGGAATACCTGCGCGTGGCGCCCCTGCTGCTGTTCTCCGAACTGGCCAAGCCGGCCGCACCCGCGCCCAAGCCCTCGCTGCACTGATCAACCAGGGGTAGTCTGCCCATGAGCCACATTCCCAAGGCCGAGTATGCCCGTCGGCGCAAGGCGCTGATGGCGCAGATGGTCCCCAACAGCATCGCCATTCTGCCCGCCGCCGCAGTTGCCATCCGCAACCGCGACGTCGAGCACGTGTACCGCCAGGACAGCGACTTCCAGTACCTCAGCGGCTTCCCGGAGCCCGAGGCGGTGATTGCTTTGATTCCGGGGCGCGAGCATGGCGAGTACGTGCTGTTCTGCCGTGAACGCAACCCCGAGCGCGAGCTGTGGGACGGCCTGCGGGCGGGCCAGGAAGGGGCAGTGCGCGATTTCGGCGCTGACGATGCCTTCCCCATCACGGATATCGACGAGATCCTGCCTGGCCTGATCGAAGGCCGCGAGCGGGTCTACAGCGCCATGGGCAGCAACCCGGAGTTCGACCGCCGGCTGATGGACTGGATCAATGTGATCCGCTCCAAGGCACGCCTGGGCGCCCAGCCACCGAACGAGTTCGTTGCGCTGGATCATCTGCTGCACGATATGCGCCTGTATAAATCGGCGGCGGAAGTGAAGGTGATGCGTGCTGCCGCGGACATTTCTGCGCGGGCCCATGTGCGGGCCATGCAGGCCTGCCGCGCCGGGCTGCACGAGTACAGCCTGGAAGCCGAGCTGGACTACGAATTCCGCAAGGGCGGGGCGAAGATGCCGGCCTACGGCTCGATCGTTGCGGCCGGGCGCAATGGCTGCATCCTGCACTATCAACAAAACGATGCGCCGCTCAAGGATGGCGACCTGGTGCTGATCGACGCCGGCTGCGAAATCGACTGCTATGCCAGCGACATCACCCGCACCTTCCCGGTCAGTGGGCGGTTTTCGCCCGAGCAGAAGGCCATCTACGAGCTGGTGCTCAAGGCACAGGCGGCGGCGTTTGCCGAAATAGCCCCCGGCAAGCACTGGAACCACGCCCATGAGGCGACCGTGCGGGTCATCACTGCAGGCCTGGTGGAGCTGGGCTTGCTCGAAGGTGATGTGCAGGCGCTGATCGACAGCGAAGCCTATCGCGCCTTCTACATGCACCGCGCCGGGCACTGGCTGGGCATGGATGTGCACGACGTGGGCGAGTACAAGGTGGGCGGCGAGTGGCGGGTACTGGAACCCGGCATGGCGCTGACCGTGGAGCCGGGTATCTACATTGGCGCCGACAATCAGGCCGTGGCCAAAAAGTGGCGCGGTATTGGGGTAAGGATCGAGGACGACGTGGTAGTGACCAGGCAAGGTTGTGAAATCCTGACTTCGGGCGTGCCGCGTACGGTCGCCGAGATCGAGGCGCTGATGCAGGCTGCCCGCAAGGCCGTGGCATGAGCCGGGTGAACCTGGCGATCATTGGCGGCGGCCTGGTTGGCGCAAGCCTGGCTTTGGCCCTGCAGGCCGGCGCCAAGGCGCGCGGCTGGAAGATCCTGCTGATCGAGCCGTTCGCCCCCGGCGACAGCTACCAGCCCAGTTACGATGCACGCTCGTCGGCGTTGTCATTCGGTACCCAGCTGATTTATCAACAACTGGGCCTGTGGCAGGCCATCGGCCGCCGCGCCGAGCCTATCCGGCAGATTCACGTTTCCGACCGTGGTCGCTTTGGCGCCACCCGCCTGGATGCCCTGGAAGAGGGCGTACCGGCGCTGGGTTACGTGGTGGAAAACGCCTGGCTCGGGCAGTGCCTGTGGCAAGGGCTGGACAGCGAGGTGGTCAGCTGGCGCTGCCCGGCGGAAGTCACCTCGATGCAGGCCACCGAACGCGGTTACCGCCTGCGGCTGAACGACGATACCCAACTGGAATGTGACCTGGCGGTACTGGCCGATGGAGGCCGCTCCGGCTTGCGCGAGCAGTTGGGTATCCATGTGCGCCACACGCCGTACCAGCAGAGCGCGTTGATCGCCAACATTACCCCGGGTGAGGCCCATGGCGGCCAGGCTTTCGAGCGCTTCACCGAAGAGGGCCCCATGGCCTTGCTGCCGTTGCCGGAAAACCGCTGCGCACTGGTATGGACCCGTCAGGGCATGGATGCGCGGCGCCTGGCCGACATCGACGAGCGCAGCTTCCTGCGCGAACTGCAGGGCGTGTTCGGCTACCGCCTGGGCGCGCTGCGCCAGGTGGGCGCACGGCACCTCTACCCGCTGTCCTTGATCGAGGCCCAGGAGCAGGTGCGGCCGCACCTGGTGGTGCTGGGCAACGCAGCACACAGCCTGCACCCCATCGCGGGTCAGGGTTTCAATCTGTCGCTGCGTGACGTGCAATCCCTGGCCGAAGCGCTGCTGGCAGGTCCACAGCAGCCTGGCGACCTGACCACGCTGCAGGCCTATCACCAGCGCCAGCGCCTGGACCAGGCGATGACCATCGGCTTCTCCGACCAGGTCACCCGCCTGTTCGGCAGCAATCAGCCGTTGCTGACTGCCGGGCGCAACCTGGGCCTGCTCGGGCTCGACCTGTTGCCACCGGCAAAAAGCTGGTTCGCCCGCCAGGCCATGGGCCTGGGCACCCGTCCTGATCCGCGGGGCCAGGCATGAGCAACCCGCGTAAACTGGCGCGCCGGGCGCGCATGCTGCGCTGGCTGCTGAACCTCTACCCACCGTACCTGGGTGCCGGTATCCGTGTGCAGCACATCAGCCCGGACCTGCGTAGCGTCAAGGTGGCGATGAAGCTGACCCGCTGGAACCGCAATTACGTCGGCACCCAGTTCGGTGGCAGCCTGTATGCCATGGTCGACCCGTTCTACATGCTGCTGCTGATCGAGCAGTTGGGGCGTGACTACATCGTCTGGGACAAGGCCGCCAGCATCGACTTCATCTCGCCGGGCAAAGGCCCGGTCTATGCCGAGCTTCACGTCGGTGACGCACTGCTGGACGAAATCCGCCAGCAGGCAGCCACCGGCAAGAAATGCCTGCCGCGTTTGCAGGTCGATATCCGCGATGGCGCCGGCGAGTTGGTGGCGCGGGTCGATAAAACCCTATATGTGCGGCTCAAGCCGCAAGCGAGGCTGGCGTAAGGCATGGAAATGCGCGCAGATCTGTTGATTGTCGGTGCCGGTATGGTCGGCAGCGCCCTGGCCCTGGCGTTGCGCCACAGTGGCCTGCAAATCCTGTTGCTCGATGGTGGCCCGCTGACGGTCGTACCCTTCGATGCCCAGGCCCCGTTCGAGCCGCGTGTCAGCGCGCTGTCGGCGGCCAGCCAGCGCATCCTCGAGCGCCTTGGCGCTTGGGACGGCATTGCCCAGCGGCGCGCCACGCCGTACTCCGACATGCATGTGTGGGATGGCAGCGGCACCGGTCAGATTCACTTCTCGGCGGCCAGTGTGCATGCCCAGGTGCTTGGCCATATCGTCGAGAACCGCGTGGTGCAGGACGGCCTGCTGGAGCGCCTGCATGGCAGCGACATCGGCCTGCTGGCCAATGCGCGGCTGGAGCAGTTACGCCGCTCTGGCGATGAGTGGCTACTGACCCTGGCGGATGGCCGGCAACTGCGTGCGCCATTGGTGATTGCTGCCGACGGTGCCAATTCGGCGGTGCGGCGTCTGGCCGGCTGCGAAACCCGCGAATGGGACTACCTGCATCATGCCATTGTCACCAGCGTGCGTTGCAGCGCCGGGCACCAGGCCACGGCCTGGCAGCGCTTCACTGACGAAGGTCCGCTGGCTTTCCTGCCGTTGACCCGCGATGGCCAGCAGGACTGGTGCTCGATCGTCTGGTCGACCACCCCGGAGCAAGCCGAGCAACTGATGGCGCTGGATGAAGCTGCCTTCCGGCAGGCTTTGGAACGTGCCTTCGAGGGCCGTCTGGGCCAAGTGTTGCAGGCCGACCCAAGGGTATGCGTGCCGCTGCGCCAACGCCACGCCAAGCGCTATGTGGGTGAAGGCCTGGCGTTGATCGGCGATGCCGCGCACACCATCCACCCGCTGGCTGGGCAGGGTGTGAACCTCGGCTTCCTCGACGCTGCGGTGCTGGCCGAGGTACTGGTCAATGCTTGCGAGCGTGGCGAGCGGTTGGCGGATGTGAAGGTGCTGAGCCGTTACGAGCGACGGCGTATGCCGCACAACCTGGCGTTGATGGCGGCGATGGAGGGCTTCGAGAGGTTGTTCCAGGCCGATCCGCTGCCGTTGCGCTGGTTGCGCAACAGCGGGTTGAAGCTGGTGGAGCAGATGCCGGAGGCCAAGGCGCTGTTTGTGCGCCAGGCGATGGGTTTGAGTGGTGACCTGCCGGATCTGGCCAAGGCTTGAGAGTGCCGGGGTTGCGTAGCAGCCTTTTGCAACATCCGGTAACGGATAGGTAGATGAGCCGGAAAATGGGATTCACTACCATTCGCACCTCTCATACGATCCGAGGAGTGCTTTTCATGTTGCCACGCAAGCCCCTACTGGCCGCCTTGGCCCTGACCCTGTTCGGCGGCACTGCCCAGGCAGCGGACGAAGTTGTGGTGTACTCCTCGCGCATCGACGAGCTGATCAAGCCGGTGTTCGATGCCTATACCGCCAAGACCGGCGTCAAGATCAAGTTCATTACCGACAAGGAAGCCCCGCTGATGCAGCGCATCAAGGCCGAGGGCGACAACGGCGTGGCCGACCTGCTGCTGACCGTCGATGCAGGCAACCTGTGGCAGGCCGAGCAGATGGGCATCCTGCAGCCGATTGAGTCCGACGTCATCGACCAGAACATCCCGTCGCAGTACCGCGCCTCGTCGCACGACTGGACCGGCCTGAGCCTGCGCGCCCGCACCATCATCTACTCCACAGAGCGGGTCAAACCCGAAGAATTGAGCACCTACGAAGCCCTGGCTGACAAACAGTGGGAAGGCCGTCTGTGCCTGCGCACGGCAAAGAAGGTGTACAACCAGTCGCTGACTGCCACCCTGATTGAAACCCACGGTGAGGCCAAGACCGAGCAAATCGTCAAAGGTTGGGTCAACAACCTGTCCACCGATGTGTTCTCCGACGACAATGCGGTGATCCAGGCCATCGAGGCCGGGCAGTGTGATGTGGGCGTGGTCAACACCTACTACTACGGCCGTCTGCACAAGCAGAACCCGAACCTGCCGGTGAAGATCTTCTGGCCCAACCAGGGTGACCGTGGCGTTCACGTGAACCTCTCGGGTATCGGCCTGACCAAGCACGCGCCACACCCGGAAGCCGCGAAGAAACTGGTTGAATGGATGACCGGCGAAGAAGCTCAGAAGCTGTTTGCTGACATCAACCAGGAATTCCCGGCCAACCCGAAGGTGAAACCATCGGAGGAAGTGGCGGCGTGGGGCAGCTTCAAGGCCGACAGCATTCCGGTGGAAATTGCCGGCAAGCGCCAGGCTGAAGCCATCCGCTTGATGGATCGTGCTGGCTACAACTAAGCGCCAGGCCTTATCCTTCCGGGGCCTGTAAGGGCCTCTTCGCGGGCAAGCCCGCTCCTACAGGATCTGCACTGCCTTTGAAGGTTGCGCAGTCCCTGTAGGAGCGGGTTTACCCGCGAACGACCGCGCAGCGGTCGCAATCGCACTCGAGATTTCAGCCTTGCCCCACACCCCTCAACGCCGCTGGTACCTCCCGGTCTCCCTGATTGCCGCCTTGGTGCTGCTGCCCCTGAGTGTGCTGCTGTTGTCCTGGCAATCCATCGACCTGCAGATCTGGTCCCACCTGCTCGACACCCAGATGGGCCGCCTGCTTGGCAATACCCTGACCCTGGTGGTGGGTGTGGGCATTGGTGTCACCGTGCTGGGCGTCAGCCTGGCCTGGCTCACCAGCCTTTGCGACTTCCCTGGTCGACGCTGGCTGGACTGGGCGCTGATGTTACCGTTCGCCATCCCGGCCTACGTGCTGGCGTTTGTCTTCGTCGGCCTGCTGGACTTTGCCGGTCCGGTGCAAAGCGCCCTGCGTGAGGTGTTCGGGCCAATGCGCCTGCCCCGGGTGCGTTCTACCGCAGGGGTAATCACCGTTCTGGTGCTGGTGTTCTATCCCTATGTCTACTTGTTGGCACGCACGGCCTTCCTGGCTCAGGGCAAGGGGCTGATGGAGGCGGCGCGGGTCCTTGGGTTGTCACCCCTGCAGGCGTTCTGGCGGGTGGCCCTGCCCATGGCGCGGCCGGCGATCGGTGCCGGTATCGCCCTGGCGCTGATGGAAACCCTGGCCGACTTCGGTGCAGTGGCCGTATTCAACTTCGACACCTTCACCACGGCTATCTACAAGACCTGGTACGGCTTCTTCAGCTTGTCCAGTGCGGCCCAGTTGGCCAGCTTGCTGTTGCTGGCGGTGATGCTGGTGCTGTACGGCGAGCGCCGCGCCCGTGGTGCCAGCCGCAGCGGCAACGAGCGACCACGCGTGCAGGCGCTTTATCAACTGCGTGGTCTCAAGGCGCTGCTGGCCAGTGGCTGGTGCCTGCTGGTGTTCGCCTGCGCTTTCGTCATCCCGCTGCTGCAGTTGCTGGCGTGGTTCTGGCAACGCGGCCGGCATGACCTGGATGAGCGTTATGTCGGCCTGGTGCTGCACACCCTGTACCTGGGCAGCATGGCGGCGCTGGTCACGGTAGGCGTGGCGTTGCTGCTGGCCTTTGCCCGGCGCCAGGCACCGACGGGCGGTATCCGCGCCGGGGTTGGCCTGGCCAATCTGGGGTATGCCCTGCCCGGTTCGGTGTTGGCGGTGTCGATCATGCTGGCTTTCAGTTACCTCGACAACCACTTGGTCATTCCGCTGTCCAGCTGGATGGGCGGCGCCGGCAAGCCGCTGCTGCTAGGCAGCCTCTCGGCGTTGCTGCTGGCCTACCTGGTGCGCTTCATCGCGGTGGCCTACGGGCCGCTGGAGAGCAGCCTGGAGCGTATCCGCCCGTCACTCCCCGAAGCCTCGCGCAGCCTGGGTGTAGGCGGCGCTAGATTGTTTTTCAAGGTGTATCTGCCGCTGCTGGTACCCGGTGCCCTTAGTGCCGCGCTGCTGGTGTTCGTCGATGTGCTCAAGGAAATGCCCGCCACCTTGCTGATGCGACCGTTCGGCTGGGACACCCTCGCCGTGCGGGTGTTCGAGATGACCAGCGAGGGCGAGTGGGCCCGAGCCTCGCTGCCGGCACTGACCTTGGTCTTGGTGGGGCTGCTGCCGGTCATCGGCCTGATTCGCCGTTCGGCACGTCGACCCGGTCACAGTCACTGAGGATGTCAGCTTGCGACCTTGCGGCTACAATGCGCGGCATTCGCGCGGCGGGTGTGAGTAACAAGAAAAGCTGACGACCCAACGTCATCGACCGCCGCCGCTTCGCCACGCCCGGAAGGAGAAACCCATGGGACAGCGCACGCTTTTGTATGACCTGCACCTGGCGCTAGGCGCCAAGACGGTCGATTTCGGTGGCTGGGACATGCCCCTGCACTATGGCTCGCAGGTCGAGGAGCACCACCAGGTGCGCAGCGATTGCGGCGTCTTTGATGTCTCCCATATGACCGTGATCGATGTCGACGGCATTGATGCCACCGTTTGGCTGCAGCGCTTGCTGGCCAACGATGTGGCCCGCCTCGACGATACCGGCAAGGCGTTGTATAGCCCACTGCTGCACGAACAGGGCGGGGTGATCGATGATCTGATCGTCTACCGCACGGAAACTGGCTATCGCCTGGTCACCAATGCCGCCACCCGTGCCAAGGTGCTCGATTGGCTGCAATTGCAGCGTGCCGGTTTTTCCGTGGGCTTTCAGGCCCGGCCTGATCTGGCCATCCTTGCCATCCAGGGGCCGCATGCCCGCGAAAAGGTCGCGGCCCTGCTCAGCGCCGGGCGCGCAGCTCTCATTCGCGAACTGCGCCCGTTTGAAGGCGTTGCCGACGGCGACTGGTTCATTGCCCGCACCGGCTATACCGGTGAGGACGGCCTGGAGATCATCTTCCCGGGCGAGCAGGCAGTGGCCTTCTTCAACGACCTGGTCGGCGCCGGTATCGCCCCAAGCGGCCTGGGCGCCCGCGATACCCTGCGCCTGGAAGCTGGCATGAACCTGTACGGCCAGGACATCGACGAAAACCACACCCCGCTCACCTCCAACCTGGGCTGGAGTATCGCCTGGGAACCGGCCGAGCGCGACTTCATCGGCCGTGCCGGCCTGCTTGCGGAAATCGAGCACGGCGTGCAAGAAAAACTGGTGGGTCTGGTGCTGGAAGAGCGCGGTGTACTGCGCGCCCATCAGGTAGTACGTGTAGCCGGTATTGGCGAAGGGGAGATCACCAGTGGTAGTTTCTCGCCTACGCTGAGCAAGTCCATTGCGTTGGCGCGCGTGCCAATGGCTACCGGTGATCGGGCCGAGGTGGAAATTCGCGGCAAGTGGTACCCGGTGCGGGTGGTCAAACCGACCTTCGTGCGCCACGGCAAGATCCTGATCTGAACAATTTATAACCGGCGGGCCTACCGCTGAGCCAATCGAGGAATTCAAGACATGAGCAATATCCCCGCCGACCTGCGTTTTGCCGAAAGCCATGAGTGGGCTCGCCTGGAAGCCGACGGTAGCGTGACCGTGGGTATCAGCGATCACGCCCAGCAAGCCTTGGGTGATGTGGTGTTCGTCGAGCTGGCTGAAGTCGGCAAAGTGTTTGGCGCTGGCGACGCTGCGGGTGTGGTGGAGTCGGTCAAGGCCGCTTCGGACATCTACGCCCCGGTCGGTGGCGAAGTGATTGCGGTCAACGAAGAGCTGGCCGATAGCCCGGAACTGCTCAACGAAGAGCCTTACGGTTCGTGGATCTTCAAATTGAAGCCAAGCAACCCGGCCGAGCTGGACAAGTTGCTGGATGCGGCTGGCTACCAGGCGCTGATTGGCGAGTAAGACCGCGTCGCTTGCTTCGCGGCTAAAGCCGCTCCTACACAGGTACAGCGCTGCATTCGAGACGGGTACAGCCCCTGTGGGAGCGGCTTTAGCCGCGAAGAGGCCGGGCCTGCAAACAAGTTTCCCCGCACAATCGGCAATCCCTTCCTAGACTTGTAAGTCTCCATGAGGCCTGGTCTAGGAAGAGAGCGTCGTCATGTCCCAGTCGCCATCCCTGCATCAACTGCAAGAGCTCAACCCATTTTTGCGCCGCCACCTGGGCCCCGATGCCACAGAGCAGCAGGCCATGCTCAACGCGCTGGGTATCAACAGCCGCAACGAACTGATCGAGCAAACCGTTCCGCCAGACATCCGCCTCAATCGCCCCCTCGACCTGCCTGCGGCACTGGACGAGCAAGCCGCCCTGGCCAAGCTCGCCGGCTACGCCGAACAGAACCAGGTCTGGACCAGCCTCATCGGCATGGGCTACCACGGCACCATCACCCCCACAGTCATCCTGCGCAACGTGCTGGAGAACCCTGGCTGGTACACCGCCTACACGCCCTACCAACCCGAAATTGCCCAAGGCCGGCTGGAGGCGCTGCTGAACTTCCAGCAAATGGTCATCGACCTTACTGGCCTGGCTCTGGCCAATGCCTCGCTGCTCGATGAAGCCACCGCTGCCGCCGAAGCCATGGCCCTGGCCAAGCGGGTGGCACGCAACAAGAGCAACGCCTTCTTCGCCGACGAGCACTGCCATCCGCAGACCCTTTCGGTACTCAAGACCCGCGCCGAGGGCTTCGGCTTCGAGCTGATCGTCGACTCTGTGGATAACCTTGCCAAACACTCGGTGTTCGGTGCTTTGCTGCAGTACCCCGACACCCACGGTGAAGTGCGCGACTTGCGCCCGCTGATCGACCAGGTGCACAGCCAGCAGGCCTTGGCCTGCGTGGCCGCGGACTTGCTCAGCCTGGTAGTGTTGGCGCCGCCCGGAGAACTGGGCGCCGATGTAGTGCTGGGCTCGACCCAGCGCTTTGGTGTGCCGATGGGTTACGGCGGGCCTCACGCGGCCTACTTCGCCTGTCGCGATGACTACAAGCGGGCTATGCCGGGACGCATCATCGGCGTGTCACGCGATGCCCGTGGCAACACCGCACTACGTATGGCCCTGCAGACCCGCGAGCAGCATATTCGCCGCGAAAAGGCCAACTCCAACATCTGCACGGCCCAGGTGCTGCTGGCCAACATTGCTGGCTTCTACGCGGTTTACCATGGCCCGGAAGGCCTGCAGCGTATCGCTCAGCGTGTGCACCGGCTGACCTTCATCCTGGCTGCCGGCCTCGAGGCCAAAGGCATCAAACGCCTCAATCAACACTTCTTCGACACCCTTACCCTGGATGTTGGCGGTGCCCAGGCGGCCATCATTGAAAGCGCCGAGGCCGCGCACATCAATTTGCGTATTCTCGGTCGCGGGCACCTGGGGGTGAGCCTGGATGAAACCTGCAACGAACAGACGGTGCTGCGCCTGCTCGACATCTTCCTGGGGGTGGATCATGGCCTGGAAATCACCGCCCTCGACCAGCTGGCCCTGCCTGAAGGTATCCCTGCCAGCCTGGTGCGACGCACGCCATTCCTCGCCCACCCCGTGTTCAACCTGCATCACAGCGAAACAGAGATGCTGCGCTATCTCAAGCAGCTAGAGAACAAGGACCTGGCGCTTAACCAGTCGATGATCCCGTTGGGCTCGTGCACCATGAAACTCAACGCCACCAGTGAGATGATCCCCATCACCTGGCCCGGTTTTGCCCAGCTGCATCCGTTCGCCCCGGCGGCCCAGGCAGCAGGCTACAAGGCGATGATCGACGAACTGGAAAGCTGGCTGTGCGCGATCACCGGCTTCGATGCGATCTGCATGCAGCCTAACTCCGGTGCTCAGGGTGAATACGCCGGCCTGATGGCCATCACGCGCTATCACCGCAGCCGCCATCAGCCGATGCGCACGTTGTGCCTGATCCCGTCGTCGGCCCACGGCACCAACCCGGCGTCGGCACAGATGGCCGGCATGGAAGTGGTGATCGTCGATTGCGACAACGATGGCAACGTCGACCTGGCTGACCTCAAGGCCAAGGCACACGCGGCCGGTGAGCGTCTGTCGTGCCTGATGATCACCTACCCCTCGACCCACGGTGTGTACGAAGAGGGGATACGCGAAATCTGCGAGGTGGTGCACCATCACGGCGGCCAGGTTTACATGGACGGTGCCAACCTCAATGCCCAGGTGGGCCTGGCGCGCCCCGCAGACATTGGGGCCGATGTTTCACACATGAACCTGCACAAGACGTTCTGCATTCCCCACGGTGGCGGCGGTCCAGGCATGGGGCCGATCGGTATCCGCGCGCACCTCAAGCCGTTCGTCGCCAGCCACCCGGTAGTGCCGGTGCCTGGGTTGGACCCGAACAATAGCGCGGTCAGCGCCGCCCCTTGGGGCAGTGCAAGCATCTTGCCGATAAGCTGGATGTACATCGCCATGATGGGCCCGCAGCTGGCCGACGCCAGCGAGGTGGCTATCCTCTCGGCCAACTATCTCGCCAGCCAGTTGGGCGCGGCGTTCCCGGTGCTCTACCGCGGACGCAACCAGCGTGTGGCGCATGAGTGCATCCTTGACCTACGGCCGTTGAAGGCACTGACAGGCATCAGCGAAGAGGACGTGGCCAAGCGCCTGATGGACTATGGCTTCCACGCACCGACCATGTCCTTCCCAGTGCCGGGCACGCTGATGGTGGAGCCGACCGAGAGTGAATCGAAGGCTGAGCTGGATCGGTTTGTCGAAGCGATGTTGGCGATTCGCGCGGAAATTGACGAAGTACAGCAGGGCAACTGGCCAGCGGAGAACAACCCGCTGAAGCATGCACCGCATACCTTGGCTGATGTGCTGGGGGTATGGGACAGGCCGTATAGCCTGGAGCAGGCGGTGGCCCCCAGTGCTCACGTGCGCCAGCACAAGTACTGGCCGGCGGTGAACCGGGTAGACAACGTATATGGGGACAGGAACCTGTTCTGTGCGTGTGTGCCGGTGGAGGCTTATCGCTGAGGTTGGTGTTGGATGCTTCGCGGGTACCTGTAGGAGCGGGTTTACCCGCGAAGCAGGCGACGCAGTTACTCGGCTACCGCATTCTTGGCCAGGATGGCATTGGCCAGTTCCATGTCGGATGCCTGCATCCCTGGGTTCTCTGCCCGTGCCTCGCGCATGGCCGCTTCCAGGAACGGCCCGCGGATCTCGCCTTCGCTGGCGACGAAGCTGCTGGCGTCATCCTGCGCGGCCACTACCAGCTTGTGATCCCGCGAGGTCAGGTAGCTCGACGCCGTGGTAGCACCGGACGTCATCACGTTACGCCAGAAGGTATCGGCCATGGCCGAGCCAAGAGGCAGCGAAAGCAAGGTAGCCGCGGCAATGGCGGTTTTGAGACGCATGTTGAAACACCTCGAAGGGTGATGGTTGAAGATGCGCGCTTGGATCTTTTCGGGCAAGGCAAGTTCCTTGAATACAAAGGACTTTTCGTCAGTTGCAGACGCGCAGCACTTCCTCGGCACGGGTCTGCCCAGCGGCTACTTTGGCCTCGCCGCAACGGCGCAGGTCAATCAGGCCATCGGCCAGCGCCTGGCGCCGCAAACGGGTCAGGTCGGCATGCGGGCCGATCAATGCGCGCAAGGCGTCGCTGGGCTCGAGCAGTTCGAATAATCCCGTGCGCCCCTGAAAGCCGGTACCGCGGCAAGCTCGGCAGGCGGGTGATGAACCTGCCTGGCAGTCGGTGCAGACGGTTCGCACCAGGCGCTGGGCCATCACCCCGATAAGCGTCGCCTTGATCAGGTAGTCGGCCACACCCAGCTCTTGCAAGCGGGTGATGGCTGCGCAGGCATCGTTGGTATGCAGGGTCGACAGCACCAGGTGCCCGGTCAGCGCTGCCTGCACCGCTACCAGGGCGGTTTCGCGGTCGCGGATTTCGCCGATCATGATGATGTCGGGGTCTTGGCGCAGCATGGCCCTGACCGCGTTGGCAAACCCCAGGTCCAGCGCGGGCTGCACCTGCAGCTGGTTGAAGGCTGGTTCCAGACGCTCGATCGGGTCTTCGATGGTGCACAGGTTGACCTGTGGTGTGGCCAGCAGTTTGAGGCTGGTGTACAGCGTGCTGGTCTTGCCGGAGCCGGTGGGGCCGGTGACCAGGATGATGCCTTGGCGTTGACGTAGCAGGCTCTGCCATTGGGCCAGTTGCTGGCCGTGCAAGCCAAGGCGTTCGAAGCCTTCTTGCAACTGTTGCGGGTCGAACAGGCGCAGCACCAGTTTCTCGCCAAACGGGGTGGGCAGGGTCGAAAGCCGCAGCTCCACCTCGCCACCACCGGGCAGGCGGCTTTGCAGCCGGCCGTCCTGCGGCCGGCGCTTCTCTGCAACGTCCATGCGGCCCAGGTGTTTAAGGCGGCTGACGAGGGCCAGGGTGACCCCGGCGGGGAAGGCATAGACGGTGTGCAGCAGGCCGTCGATGCGGTAGCGCAATTGGCCCTGTTCGCGGCGTGGTTCCAGGTGGATATCGCTGGCGCGTTGCTCAATGGCGTACTGCAACAGCCAGTCGACGATATGCACGATATGTGCGTCGTCTGCGCTGGCCTCGGCCTGGCGTTTGCCCAGCTCCAGCAATTGCTCAAGTTCCCCCAGGCTGGCCGACTGCTGGTATTGCGCGCCTTTTACCGACTGGGCCAGGCGGTGGAACGACTGCGCCGACTGACGGATCTGCTGCGGGCTGGCCAGTACGCGACGGATCGACCGGCCGAGGCTGCGGGCCAGGTCGGCTTGCCAGTCATCCTGGAAAGGCTGGGCGCTGGCGACGGTGACGCTGGAGGCATCGGCCGCGACGATGAGGATGCCGTGGCGCTGGGCGAAGGCAGGGGAGATCAGGCCGGTGACCTGGGGCAGGTCGAGTTGCATGGGGTCGATGCGCAGGTAGGGTTGTCCGACCTTGTCGGCCAGCCACTGGCAAAGGTGCTCCAGGTCCAGGGGCTGGCCGGGGCGCTGGCGGCTTTCCAGGCTGCAGGCGGCGATGTGTTCCAGCGGGTGGCTAGCGGGGTGGGTGGCGGCGTGTTCGAGTACTTGCAGGGTATCGCTGGCGTGCAGGTGCTGATCAGCGAGCAGGGCCTGAAGCACGCGCTTGAGGTCGAGTGCCGGGTTGTCGGGGGTGTGCATGGTTGGCGTCCGTGCCTGATCGTGTAGTGCTGATCAAGGCTAGCCCGGCGGCGGGAGACTATTGGAGGTGAAAGGTTTCGGGATTTTGCTGCGTCTGTACCGGAGGGCTTCGCGGGTGAACCCGCTGCTACAGGGATCGCGCGGGCCTTGAGTGCTATGCGGTACAGGTCCAGCAGAGAGGGTTCAGACCACTGCCAACGCCACCCGCTGGACATTGGTCAGGCTCACCTCACCTACACACACCAAGTTACGCAGTTTTTGTGCAATTACCTCGGCCCGGTGCCAGCTCAACCCGCCGATACCGACCTCGATATCCAGCCAGTCATCCTGCTGGCTGACCTGCACGCTATGCGGGGTCAGGAACTGCAAGGCAAACAGGTTGAGCACCCGGCACAGGCTATCGGGCTCGGCCTCGGCCTGCAGGCGATAGTGCACGGTGCTGTGGGCGTTGGTGGCGGCCCAGGCGTCGGTACGGGGCTGTGCGTTCATGCTGGTCTCCGCAAATGAGGGAGAAATTCTTGCACGTTGGTGGCGGTATTTTTTCGCTATGATTGGGTGGTTTCGTCTTATTAGTGAATTCTTTTATTCAAAAAAATCTGATTTGGAGAATAAACAATGCACAGCGAGCTGGACGCCTACGACCGTCGCATCCTCGAACTGCTGCAGGAGGACGCTTCGCTGTCCAGTGCACAGATCGCCGAGCGCGTCGGGCTGTCGCAATCGCCGTGCTGGCGGCGCATTCAGCGCTTGAAGGAAGAGGGGGTGATTCGTGGGCAGGTGACCTTGCTGGACCGCAAGAAGGTCGGCCTGAACACGCAGATTTTCGCCGAAGTGAAACTGAACGCCCACGGGCGCTCCAACTTCACCGAGTTCACCGAGGCGATCCGCGGGTTCCCTGAGGTGCTGGAGTGTTATGTGCTGATGGGGGCTGTGGACTTTCTGCTGCGTATCGTCACGTCGGACATCGAGGCCTACGAGCGGTTCTTCTTCGAAAAACTGTCGAACGTGCCGGGGATTCAGGAGGTGAATTCGATTGTGGCGCTTTCCGAGATCAAATCCACCACTAGCCTGCCGCTATCGCGTTGAGGCCATTCGTGGGTAAACCCGCTCCTATACTGGCCCCACGCCTGGCGCGGATCGTATGTAGGAGCGGGTTTACCCGCGAAGCAGGCGGCGCGGTATCACGCCTTGAGCAGGTGCTTCCAGCCGCGGCTCTGGTCCACAGCCCGAGCCTGTTCGATACGCGCTTCCAGCACTTCATCGCTGATGGGCTGCTCGGCCAGTTCGTGCAGCTTTTTCAGGTCGCCGTACAGGCGGTCCATCTGCGGCGCTTCCAGCACCTGGCGGGCGTGGTGCAGCCAGGCCAGAAGCTGCTCGATACGTGGCAACTGCTCGGCCAGGTCTTCCGGGCGCTGGGTGTACAGCGGCAGCTTCAACGCGCGGCCTTCCTCGCCCAGCAGATGCCCCAGCCAGCTGGCCAGTTGCGCTTTGCCCTGGCGTTCGCCGCGGCCCTTGCGCTCTGCGGTCCAGGTACGGGCCGTCAGCCAGCGTGAGGTTTCCAGCGAGAACTGGCCCCAGCGTACGTCTTCCAGTTCTTCGGCAAACTGCTCGGGTGCGGCGCGACGGATGTCTTCGTCATCGTTGCCGGCCTGCACCAGCGGGCGCCAGTCTTCAAGCAAGGCATCAAGGCTGGTGCGCAGGTCGCGGGTGGTAGCGCGCGGTGCTGCCTGGCCCAGGCTGGCAGTGAGTGCGCGCAGCTCGCTCAGGCACTCGACCCAGTCCTGCAACAGGCGCCAGTGGCCGTTGTGGCGGTACTGCTCGGCCAGGCGCTGGCTGCTGGCCAGCAGCTGCCAGGCGAGGGCGGCATAGGCGTCGTCCAAGGCCATTTCGGCTTCCAACGCGGTGTGCGGCAGGTCCAGCTCGTAGCTGTCCGGTTCCAGCAGGCGGTAACCGCGCTCAGCCTTGCTGATGTCGCACGGCATCAGTGGCAGGCTGGCGGCCAGTTCTGCGGCCAGTTCCAGCAGGGCTTGCGGCTCACCTTCGCGCAGTTCCAGCTCCAGCTCGCAGATCTCTTCCTTGCGCTTGCCGGCGATCACGAAGCCTTGGTCCAGCGCGGCCTCTATCACCACCTTGCTCTTGCCACGGCCCCAGGCGATTTCAGCGTATTCACGGCTGAAATCGGTGGTGAACAGTGGCTTGATGGTTTTCTTGTCCAGGTTGGCCAGTTGCTCGGGCCAGCAGGTGGCGTCCAGCTTCTTCAGGTCGAGCTTGACCTTGTCCAGGTTCCATTCGTACTCGTTGCGCTCGGACAGGCCGGCCACGCTCTGGCCGCGGCACTTGAGGGTTTGAATGATCGCGTCGCCATCGCGGCGCAGGCGCAGGGCGACACGGGCGGCGGACAGTTCACGCTCGGGGGTGTCGAAGTACTGGTTGAGCAGTTCACGGGTCTGCCAGCCGGACTTGTTGCGCTTTTTCAGCAGAGGGTGCTCGCGCAGGGCGGCAAGGGTCTCGCGGCTGGCGCGGAGCTTCAGTTCGGTTTCTTTGTGCATCACAGACTCGAAAGAGGGGGCGTGGTTGGCAAGGAGTTTACAGCAGTCGGCTGTCGACTGTTGGATCGTGGTGGCTTCTTCGCGGGCTTGCCCGCTCCCACAGATAACGCGTAGCCCTTGAGGGCAGCGAAACCCTGTAGGAGGGCGAGCCCGCGAAGAAGCCCATGGGGTTGCCCTGCGAACGATAGGCATTGTTATGATGGGCAACGTTTCCGAGGAGTACGCGCATGCCGTTGCCGACGCTGAAAGACCAGTTTGCCGCCTTGATCGCCGCGCCTTCGGTCAGCTGTACCCAACCTGCGCTGGACCAGTCCAACCGCCAGGTTATCGACCTGCTGGCCGGTTGGCTCGGCGACCTGGGTTTCAAGTGCGATATCCAGCAGGTCAGCCCCGGCAAGTTCAACCTGCTGGCCAGCCGTGGCACCGGCCCGGGAGGGCTGGTGCTGGCCGGGCACAGCGATACCGTGCCCTATGACGAACAGCTGTGGGCCAGCGACCCGTTGAAGCTTACCGAGACCGATGGCCGCTGGGTCGGCCTGGGCAGCTGCGACATGAAGGGCTTCTTCGCCCTGGTCATCGAAGCGGTCATCCCGCTGCTGGAGCACGACTTCAAGGAGCCGCTGCTGATCCTTGCCACCTGCGACGAAGAAAGCTCCATGTCCGGCGCCCGTGCCCTGGCCGAGGCCGGCCAGCCTCTGGGCCGTGCAGCGATCATCGGTGAGCCTACCGGGCTGCGGCCGATCCGCATGCACAAGGGCATCCTCATGGACCGCATCGACATCCTCGGTCGCAGCGGCCATTCGTCGGACCCAAGCCTGGGGCGCAGCGCCATGGAGGCCATGCATGCGGTCATGGGTGAGCTGATGGGCCTGCGCCAGCAGTGGCAACAAACCTATAGCAACCCGCAATTCACCGTGCCGACCCCGACCATGAACTTCGGCTGCATCCACGGCGGCGACAACCCCAACCGTATCTGCGGCCAGTGCGCCCTGGAGTTCGACCTGCGGCCACTGCCTGGCATGGACGTGGAGCAACTGCGCGCGGCCATTCGCGAAAAATTGCTGCCGGTTGCAGAGCGCCATGAGGTGCGCATCGACTATGCGCCGCTGTTCCCGGAGGTGCCGCCGTTCGAGCAGGCTGCCGATGTCGAACTGGTACAGGTCGCGGAGCGCCTGACCGGCCATCGCGCTGAAGCGGTGGCGTTCGGCACCGAAGCACCTTATCTTCAGCAACTGGGCTGCCAGACCATTGTGCTGGGCCCTGGCGACATTGCCTGTGCCCACCAGCCCGGCGAATACCTTGAAATGTCACGAATCGAGCCTACCGTGCGTCTATTGCGTGACCTGATCCGGCACTATTGCCTGCACTAAACGTCAATCGAACTGATTCGTTCCTGCCTAGAGGAGACCGCGCGTGACCGCAAGCCTGTTCCGACGATGATCCTGAACGCCCCCTGCATCGCCGTTCTCCGTCCACTTATCCACAGGCTCTGTCATGCCCGATTACGTCAACTGGCTGCGTCATGCATCCCCCTATATCAATGCCCATCGCGACTGCACCTTCGTGGTCATGCTCCCTGGCGATGGGGTGGAACACCCTAATTTCGGCAACATCGTCCACGACCTGGTGCTGCTGCACAGCCTGGGCGTGCGCCTGGTGCTGGTGCATGGCTCGCGCCCGCAGATCGAAAGCCGGCTGGCTGATCGCGGGCTGACCCCGCACTACCACCGGGGCATGCGTATTACTGATGCGGCCACCCTGGACTGCGTGATCGATGCCGTCGGCGCCCTGCGCCTGGCCATTGAAGCGCGGCTGTCGATGGACATTGCCGCTTCGCCCATGCAGGGCTCGCGCCTGCGCGTGGCCTCCGGCAACCTGGTCACTGCGCGGCCGATCGGCGTGCTCGAAGGCGTGGACTACCACCACACTGGCGAAGTGCGCCGGGTCGACCGCAAGGGCATCAGCCGCCTGCTCGACGAGCGCTCCATCGTGCTGTTGTCGCCCTTGGGCTACTCGCCTACCGGGGAAATCTTCAACCTGGCCTGCGAAGACGTGGCTACCCGCGCGGCCATCGAACTGGGTGCCGACAAATTGTTGCTGTTCGGCGCCGAGCCGGGCTTGTTGGACGCTGACGGTAGGCTGGTGCGCGAACTGCGCCCGCAGCAGGTTGCCCCGCATCTGCAGCGTCTTGGCAGCGACTACCAGGGCGAACTGCTGGATGCTGCGGCCGAGGCCTGCAAAGGCGGCGTGGCGCGCAGCCATATCGTCAGCTATGCCGAGGACGGCGCGCTGCTCACCGAGCTGTTCACCCGTGGCGGTGGCGGTACGCTGGTGTCGCAGGAACAGTTCGAAGTGGTGCGCGAGGCAACTATCGAGGATGTGGGTGGCTTGCTGGAGTTGATCAGCCCGCTGGAAGAGCAGGGCATCCTGGTGCGCCGTTCGCGCGAAGTGCTGGAGCGAGAGATCGAGCAGTTCAGCGTGGTCGAGCGCGAGGGCATGATCATCGCCTGTGCGGCGCTGTACCCGATTGCCGATTCCGAGGCCGGCGAGCTGGCTTGCCTGGCGGTGAACCCGGAGTACCGCCATGGCGGGCGTGGGGACGAGCTGCTGGAACGGATCGAGAGCCGGGCACGGCAGATGGGCTTGAGTACTTTGTTCGTGCTGACTACGCGCACGGCGCACTGGTTCCGCGAGCGCGGCTTTGCGCCGAGTGGCGTGGAGCGGCTGCCGGCGGCGCGGGCTTCGCTGTACAACTACCAGCGCAATTCGAAGATTTTCGAGAAGCCCCTGTAAGCGTGGACCGCCCTCTTCGCGGGCTCGCCCGCGAAGCAGGCGACACCGGTCTCAAACAAAAAACGCCGCCCTTGAGGGGCGGCGTTTTTGTTTACACGGTATGCAGGTACCAGTTGTACTCGAGGTCGGAGATCGAGTGCTCGAACTCTTCCAGCTCGCTTTCCTTGCACGCGACAAAGATGTCGATGTACTTCGGATCGATGTACTTGTTCAGGATCTCGCTGTCGTCCAGCTCGCGCAGGGCATCGCGCAGGTTGTTCGGCAGGCTTTGCTCCAGCTGCTCGTACGAGTTGCCTTCGATCGGCTCGCCCGGCTCGACCTTGTTGGTCAGGCCATGGTGTACGCCCGCCAGCACCGCAGCCATCATCAGGTACGGGTTGGCGTCGGCACCGGCTACGCGGTGCTCGATGCGCACGGCGTCCGCAGAACCCGTTGGCACGCGCAGCGCCACGGTGCGGTTGTCCAGGCCCCAGCTTGGCGCGTTCGGCACGTAGAACTGCGCGCCAAAGCGGCGGTACGAGTTGACGTTCGGGCAAAGGAATGCCATGGACGCGGGCAGGGTCTCGAGCACACCGCCGACAGCGTGACGTAGCGCGGCGTTCTGCTCGGGATCCTCGCTGGTGAAGATGTTGTTGCCATCTTTGTCCAGCACGGAAATGTGCACGTGCAGGCCGTTGCCTGCCTGGCCCGGGTAGGGCTTGGCCATGAAGGTGGTGTCCATTTCATGGTCGTAGGCGATGTTCTTGATCAACCGCTTGAGCAGTACCGCGTAGTCGCAGGCCTTGAGCGGGTCGGCCACGTGGTGCAGGTTGACTTCGAACTGCGCCGGGGCGCTTTCCTTGACGATGGCATCGGCCGGGATGCCTTGTTCTTTCGCGCCTTCAAGGATGTCCTGCAGGCAGTCGGCATATTCGTCGAGGTCGTCGATCAGGTACACCTGGGTCGACTGCGGGCGCTTGCCCGAAATTGGCGAGCGTGGTGGCTGCGGGCGGCCGTTCACGTTCTCCTGGTCGATCAGGTAGAACTCCAGTTCGAATGCGGCGCAGATAGTCAGGCCCAGTTCGTCGAACTTGGTCACCACCTGACGCAGCACTTCGCGCGGGTCGGCGAAGAACGGCTCGCCTTCCAGTTCGTGCATGGTCATCAGCAGCTGGGCGGTGGGGCGCTTTTGCCACGGCTCGTTACAGAGCGTGTCGGGGATTGGATAGCAGATGCGGTCAGCATCGCCGATGTCCAGGCCCAGCCCGGTGCTTTCGACGGTGGAACCGTTGATGTCCAGGGCGAAGAGGGAGGCCGGCAGGTTGATGCCTTTCTCGTAAACCTTGTGGAGGCTGGTGCGCTCAATGCGCTTGCCACGCACCACACCATTCATATCTGCAATCAGAAGGTCAACGTAGAGAACCTCAGGATGTTCCTTAAGGAACGCGTTCGCTTCGTTAAGCTGAACGGCACGCGGGGGTACCGACATGATGCAACACCTTTGTTGTTAAAAATATCAATCAAGGGGGGCTTGCAAGACCAGTCAATCGAAAAGCCATACTGATGTCAAGCCAACCCCATGATGCCCTGAAATGGCACATCTACGGCAGATTTGCTGCATATCGGGGCAAACCATTATCCGCTATTTCCTGCGTAAAGGGCTATCTCCGGTGCGCCGTGTTTTATTTTTTACGGAGGTGTTGTGTAAAAAAATGAACAAGGCTAAGCTCGGTCTCAACCCAGAACACAATAATACGAGGGTCACATGGTCCGCTTGCCGCGACCTGAAAGCACTGCCTGCGCAGTGCCAACAGGCACTTCCGTCATTTTTGCAAGCTTCGTCAATGGCGTGGTCGCCCTGGCCGCAATAATTGACGTTTCGCGTTCCCGGACCGGTCCTCGCAGCGGCTTGCCGCCCTTCGCTTCGTCTTCCTGCCTTTTGAACTCATTACGGACACAGCTGATTTCAGTGTATCCACTGTGGCTCTGCGCGTGGGTTTTTGCTTTAGCAATCTACTCCATCCAGAATCAAGTCGTGGACCACCTTACCTCCTGAGGTATTTATGAGTAACAACCTCGACCAGCTCACCGATTGGTTGAAAGAGCACAAGATTACCGAAGTCGAATGCATGATCAGCGACCTGACCGGCATCACGCGCGGCAAGATTTCGCCAACCAACAAATTCATCGCCGAAAAAGGCATGCGGCTGCCCGAGAGCGTGCTGCTGCAGACCGTGACCGGTGACTACGTCGACGACGACATCTATTACGAACTGCTCGACCCGGCAGACATCGACATGATCTGCCGCCCTGACGAGAACGCCGTGTTCCTCGTGCCGTGGGCTATCGAACCGACCGCACAGGTCATCCACGACACCTACGACAAGAAGGGCAACCCGGTCGAACTGTCGCCGCGCAACGTGCTGAAAAAAGTGCTCAAGCTCTACGCCGACAAGGGCTGGCAGCCGATCGTCGCCCCCGAGATGGAGTTCTACCTGACCAAGCGCAGCGAGGACCCGGACTTTCCGTTGCAGCCCCCGGTCGGCCGTTCAGGTCGCCCGGAAACCGGCCGTCAGTCGTTCTCGATCGAAGCTGCCAACGAATTCGACCCGCTGTTCGAAGATGTCTACGACTGGTGCGAGCTGCAGCAACTGGACCTCGACACGCTGATCCACGAAGACGGCACGGCGCAGATGGAAATCAACTTCCGTCACGGCGACGCCCTGCACCTGGCCGACCAGATCCTGGTGTTCAAGCGCACCATGCGCGAGGCGGCGCTCAAGCACAACGTGGCCGCCACCTTCATGGCCAAACCGATGACCGGCGAGCCGGGCAGTGCCATGCATCTTCACCAGAGCGTGGTCGACGTGGCGACCGGCAAGAACATCTTCAGCAATGAAGACGGCAGCATGAGCGAGCTGTTCCTCAACCACATCGGCGGCCTGCAGAAGTTCATCCCCGAGGCGCTGCCGCTGTTCGCGCCCAACGTCAACTCGTTCCGCCGCTTCCTGCCCGACACCTCGGCGCCGGTGAACGTGGAGTGGGGCGAAGAAAACCGCACCGTCGGCCTGCGCGTACCGGATGCCGGCCCGCAAAGCCGGCGCGTCGAAAACCGCCTGCCGGGCGCCGACGCCAACCCTTACCTGGCCATCGCCGCCAGCCTGCTGTGTGGCTACATCGGCATGGTCGAAGGTATCGAGGCCAGCGCGCCAGTGCAGGGCCGTGGTTACGAACGCCGCAACCTGCGCCTGCCCCTGACCATCGAAGACGCCCTGGAACGCATGGAAAACAGCCGTGCGCTGGTGCAGTACCTGGGCAAGAAATTCATTACCGGATATGTCGCCACCAAGCGCGCCGAGCACGAAAACTTCAAGCGCGTCATCAGTTCCTGGGAGCGTGAGTTCCTGCTGTTCGCTGTCTGATCAACCCTGGTGCCGCAGGAGCGCGGCGGTCCAATAACGGAGAAGCACATGAGCGTCAACAACCCGCAAACCCGTGAATGGCAAACCCTGAGCGGGGAGCATCACCTCGCACCCTTCAGTGACTACAAGCAACTGAAGGAGAAGGGGCCGCGCATCATCACCAAGGCCCAGGGTGTGCATTTGTGGGATAGCGAGGGGCACAAGATCCTCGACGGCATGGCCGGTCTATGGTGCGTGGCGGTCGGCTACGGCCGTGAAGAGCTGGTGCAGGCGGCAGAAAAACAGATGCGCGAGCTGCCGTACTACAACCTGTTCTTCCAGACCGCTCACCCGCCGGCGCTCGAGCTGGCCAAAGCGATCACCGAAGTGGCGCCGAAAGGTATGACCCATGTGTTCTTCACCGGCTCCGGCTCCGAAGGCAACGACACTGTGCTGCGCATGGTGCGTCACTACTGGGCGCTTAAGGGCAAACCGCACAAGCAGACCATCATCGGCCGTATCAACGGTTACCACGGTTCCACCTTCGCCGGTGCTTGCCTGGGTGGCATGAGCGGCATGCACGAGCAGGGTGGCTTGCCGATCCCGGGTATCGTTCACATCCCTCAGCCTTACTGGTTCGGCGAGGGCGGCGACATGACCCCTGACGAATTCGGTGTCTGGGCTGCCGAGCAGCTGGAGAAGAAGATCCTCGAAGTCGGCGAAGACAACGTCGCTGCCTTCATCGCCGAGCCGATCCAGGGCGCAGGTGGCGTGATCATCCCGCCGGAAACCTACTGGCCCAAGGTGAAGGAGATCCTTGCCAAGTACGACATCCTGTTCGTCGCCGACGAGGTGATCTGCGGCTTCGGCCGTACCGGCGAGTGGTTCGGCTCTGACTACTACGACCTCAAGCCCGACCTGATGACCATCGCGAAAGGCCTGACCTCTGGTTACATCCCCATGGGCGGTGTGATCGTGCGTGACACCGTGGCCAAGGTGATCAGCGAAGGCGGCGACTTCAATCACGGTTTCACCTACTCCGGCCACCCGGTGGCGGCCGCGGTGGGCCTGGAAAACCTGCGCATCCTGCGTGACGAGAAAATTGTCGAGAAGGCGCGCACGGATACGGCACCGTATTTGCAAAAGCGTTTGCGCGAGCTGCAGGACCATCCTCTGGTGGGTGAAGTGCGCGGCCTG
This sequence comes from Pseudomonas sp. D5(2026), assembly GCF_057766845.1. NCBI lineage: Bacteria > Pseudomonadati > Pseudomonadota > Gammaproteobacteria > Pseudomonadales > Pseudomonadaceae > Pseudomonas > Pseudomonas sp. D5(2026). Next base: position 5,385,774 of record NZ_CM173421.1, on the reverse strand, counting down.
GGCATGCTGGGTGCGATCGAGCTGGTCAAGGACAAGGCTACCCGCAGCCGTTACGAAGGCAAAGGCGTGGGCATGATCTGTCGCACCTTCTGCTTTGAGAACGGCCTGATCATGCGTGCGGTGGGTGACACAATGATCATCGCGCCGCCGCTGGTAATCAGCCATGCGGAGATCGACGAACTGGTGGAAAAGGCACGCAAGTGCCTGGATCTTACCCTTGAGGCGATTCGATAAGCGTTTGCTAGGCTAGCGTTGTGACATTAAGCCGTTACATGGCCCTGCTTTCCTTGATACAGGGCCTTGTAACTTGCCAGACTAGCGGCTGTTTCAGTCGCCGCGCGCTCTGCACCGTGGGTTCTGGCTGCTGGACAGTTGCTAAATAAAAATTCTGGAGCATTACGCATGAATAAAATGGGCAAAACGTTGCTGGCCGCCGCCCTGATGGGCGCCATGGCCTCCGCTGTTCAGGCTGAAGACAAAGTGTTGAACGTCTATAACTGGTCGGACTACATCGCTCCGGACACCATCGCCAAGTTCGAGAAGCAGACGGGTATCAAGGTCAAGTACGACGTCTTCGACAGCAACGAAACCCTGGAAGCCAAGCTGCTGGCAGGCAAGTCGGGCTATGACATCGTCGTGCCGTCGAACAACTTCCTGGCCAAGCAGATCAAGGCGGGTGTGTACGAGGAGCTGGACCGTTCGAAACTACCGAACTGGAAGAACCTTGACCCCGACCTGCTCAAGGCCGTTGGCGATGCCAGCGACAAGGGCAACAAGCATGCCTTCCCTTATATGTGGGGCTCGATCGGCATCGGCTACAACCCGGAGAAGGTCAAGGCTGCGCTGGGTGTGGACAAGATCGATTCGTGGGACGTGGTGTTCAAGCCTGAGAACATCGCCAAGCTCAAGAGCTGCGGCGTGAGCTTCCTCGACGCCCCGACCGAAATGCTCCCGGCTGCGCTGCACTACCTCGGCAAACCGACCGACAGCACCAAGAAAGAAGACCTGAAAGCCGCCGAAGACCTGTTCCTCAAGATCCGTCCTTCGATCACCTACTTCCACTCGTCCAAGTACATTGGCGACATGGCCAACGGCAACATCTGTGTAGCCGTCGGTTACTCGGGTGACCTGGAGCAGTCCAAGGCCCGTGCCCATGAAGCGGGCGACAAGGTAAAAGTGGACTACGTCATTCCGAAGGAAGGTGCCGGTACCTTCTACGACATGGTCGCCATCCCGAAAGATGCCGAGCATAAAGACGCTGCCTACCAGTTCATGAATTTCCTGATGCAGCCGGAAATCATGGCTGAAATCACCAATGCCGTGCGCTTCCCGAACGGGAACGCTGCTGCCACCCAGTTTGTGGACAAAGACATCACCAGCGACCCGAGCATCTACCCGCCTGCCGAAGTGAAGAAGAAGTTGTACGCGATCGCTGCGCCTGACGCTTCTGTGCAGCGAGTGATCACCCGCAGCTGGACGAAGATCAAGTCGGGCAAGTAAGCCTGATGCGACAGCTCTGGGCCGGGTTTCCTGGCCCAGAGCCATTGAAAGGTAATTGATGATTGCGGCATCGAAGCTGCGAAGTTAAGTTGCGCGCCGGTTTTGCGTGTGCGGCAGCATTGTCGCTACCCAGGCACTGATTGTGAGGACCCCCACTTGTCTATTTCTGTATTCCGCAAGGCCTTGATGGCTGGCGCGGGCCTGACGCTGGCATGCAGCGTCCAAGCGGCGCCGACGGTGCACTTCTATAACTGGTCCGACTACATCGGCCCTAACACACTCGCGGACTTCGAGAGCGCCACGGGCATCAAGCCTGTGCAAGACGTGTTCGACTCCAATGAAACCCTGGAAGGCAAGCTGCTGGCCGGTAACACCGGTTATGACGTGGTGGTGCCGTCCAACCATTTCCTCGGCAAGCAGATCAAGGCGGGCGCGTTCCAGAAGCTCGACAAGAACCTGCTGCCCAATTATTCCAACCTCGACCCGGCGCTGATGAAGCGCCTGGAAAAGAACGACCCGGGTAACCAGTACGCGGTGCCTTATCTGTGGGGCACCAACGGCATCGGTTACAACGTCGACAAGGTCAAGGCTGCGCTGGGCGTGGATACCATCGACTCCTGGGCCGTGCTGTTCGAGCCCGAAAACATGAAGAAGCTCTCCAAGTGCGGTGTGGCCTTCCTCGACTCGGCGGACGAAATGCTGCCAGCGGTGCTCAACTACATGGGCCTCAACCCGAACAGCACCGACCCCAAGGATTACGCCAAGGCCGAGCAGAAGCTGCTGGCGGTGCGCCCGTACGTGACCTACTTCCACTCGTCCAAGTACATCAGCGACCTGGCCAACGGCGATATCTGCGTCGCGGCAGGTTTCTCGGGTGATGTGTTCCAGGCCAAGGCTCGCGCTGAAGAAGCGAAGAAGGGCGTGAACCTGGCCTACGCCATTCCCAAGGAAGGCGGCAACCTCTGGTTCGACGTGCTGGCGATCCCCAAGGACGCCAAGAACGTCAAAGAGGCGCATGCCTTCATCAACTATTTGCTGAAACCTGAGGTTATCGCCCAGGTCAGTGATTACGTCGGTTACGCCAACCCGAACCCCAAGGCTGGCGACCTGATGGACCAGGCCGTGAGGACTGACGCTGCGGTTTACCCACCGCAGGAAGTGCTGAACAAGATGTTCGTGAACTCAGAGTTGCCACCCAAGGTGCAACGGCTGATGACCCGTAGCTGGACCAAGGTCAAGTCGGGCAAGTAAAAAATCCAGACCCGCGGCGGCCTTTGCAGGTCTGGCCGCGCGGGCACAAAAATCTTGTTGGGAGTTTCACTCATGGCAGTTGCCTCCGGTGCCTATAAAAAAGCCCTCGAGGGTGACCAGCAACCCAAGCAGGTGCTGGTCAAGATCGACCGGGTCACGAAAAAGTTCGACGAAACGGTAGCCGTGGACGATGTGTCCCTGGAAATTCGCAAGGGTGAGATCTTCGCCTTGCTGGGTGGCTCCGGTTCCGGCAAGTCTACCTTGCTGCGCATGCTGGCCGGCTTCGAGCGCCCTAGCGAAGGGCGGATCTTCCTCGATGGCGTCGACATCACCGATATGCCGCCCTACGAGCGGCCGATCAACATGATGTTCCAGTCCTACGCGTTGTTCCCGCACATGACCGTGGCGCAGAACATCGCCTTCGGCCTGCAGCAGGACAAGCTGCCCAAGGCCGAGATTGATGCGCGCGTGGCCGAGATGCTCAAGCTGGTGCACATGACCCAGTACGCCAAGCGCAAGCCGCACCAGTTGTCGGGCGGCCAGCGTCAGCGTGTGGCGTTGGCCCGCTCGCTGGCCAAGCGCCCCAAGCTGCTGCTGCTCGACGAGCCGATGGGTGCACTGGACAAGAAACTGCGTTCGCAGATGCAGCTGGAGCTGGTCGAGATCATCGAGCGCGTGGGTGTGACCTGCGTGATGGTGACCCACGACCAGGAAGAGGCCATGACCATGGCCCAGCGCATCGCCATCATGCACCTGGGCTGGATCGCCCAGATCGGCTCGCCAGTGGACATCTACGAGACACCTACCAGCCGCCTGGTGTGCGAGTTCATCGGTAACGTCAACCTGTTCGAAGGTGACGTGGTCGATGACGCCGAAGGCTACGCGATCATTGCCAGCCCGGAGCTGGAGCGCAAGATCTACGTGGGCCACGGCATCACCACTTCGGTTGAAGACAAGCACATCACCTACGCCCTGCGCCCGGAGAAACTGCTGGTAACCACCAAGCAGCCCGAGTTCGAGCACAACTGGTCGCGCGGCAAGGTGCACGATATCGCCTACCTGGGTGGCCACTCGGTGTTCTATGTGGAGCTGCCGAGCGGCAAGGTCGTCCAGTCGTTCGTCGCCAACGCCGAGCGCCAGGGTGCTCGTCCTACCTGGGGCGATGAAGTGTACGTGTGGTGGGAAGACGACAGCGGCGTGGTACTGCGGTCATGAAACTGCGCAAGCTCAAGCGAGCCTTCCAGCGTCTGGTCCCGGAGGGGCGGCATCTGGTGATCGGCGTGCCGTTCATCTGGCTGTTCCTGTTCTTCATGCTGCCGTTCTTCATCGTCCTGAAGATCAGTTTTGCCGAAGCTGATGTGGCAATTCCGCCTTATACCGAGATCTACACCTACGTCGAAGACAAGATCCAGCTGGTCCTCAACCTGGCCAACTACGGGCTGTTGACCGAGGATGATCTGTATCTCGCGGCCTATCTGGGTTCGTTGAAGATGGCGTTCTTCAGCACCCTGCTGTGCCTGCTGATCGGCTTCCCGATGGCCTACGCCATCGCCAACGCCAAGAAGGAGACCCAGACGGTCCTGCTGTTGCTGATCATGATGCCAACCTGGACCGCGATCCTGATCCGCGTCTATGCCTGGATGGGTATCCTCAGCAACAATGGCCTGCTCAACGGTTTCCTGCTGTGGACCGGGTTGATCGACCAGCCGTTGCAGATCCTCAACACCAACCTGGCGGTGTACATCGGCGTGGTCTATTCGTACCTGCCGTTCATGATCCTGCCGCTGTTCGCCAACCTTGTGAAGCATGATCCGAGCCTGCTCGAAGCTGCATCCGACCTGGGTTCGAGCACCTTCAACAGCTTCTGGAAGATCACGGTACCGCTGTCGAAAAACGGCATCATCGCCGGCTGCATGCTGGTGTTCATTCCGGTGGTGGGCGAGTTCGTGATCCCGGAACTGCTGGGCGGCCCGGAAACCCTGATGATCGGTAAAGTGCTGTGGCAGGAGTTCTTCAACAACCGTGACTGGCCGGTAGCATCCGCCCTGGCGGTGGTAATGCTGGCGATCCTGATCGTGCCGATCCTGCTGTTCAACCGTAGTCAGGCCAAAGAGATGGAGGGCCGCGCATGAAACGCTTCAGTTTCTCCAAGCTGATGCTGGTGCTCGGCTTGCTGTTCATCTACCTGCCGATGCTGATCCTGGTGATCTACTCGTTCAACGCCTCCAAGCTGGTGACGGTGTGGGGGGGCTGGTCGATCAAGTGGTACGTCGGCCTGCTCGACAACACCCAGCTGATGGGTTCGGTGATGCGCTCGCTGGAAATCGCCTGCTACACGGCGGTGGCAGCGGTGGCGCTGGGTACCCTGGCAGCCTTCGTGCTGACCCGCGTCACCCGCTTCAAGGGCCGCACGCTGTTCGGTGGCCTGGTCACTGCGCCGCTGGTAATGCCCGAAGTGATCACCGGTCTGTCGCTGTTGCTGCTGTTCGTGGCCATGGCGCAGTCGATCGGCTGGCCCCAGGAACGTGGTGTCGTCACCATCTGGATTGCCCACACTACGTTCTGTGCGGCGTACGTCGCGGTGGTGGTGTCGGCTCGCCTGCGTGAGCTGGACCTGTCGATCGAGGAAGCGGCGATGGACCTGGGTGCCAAGCCGTGGAAGGTGTTCTTCCTGATCACCATCCCGATGATCGCACCGTCGCTTGCGGCGGGCGGCATGATGTCGTTCGCCCTGTCGCTGGACGATCTGGTACTGGCCAGCTTCGTCTCCGGGCCTGGCTCGACCACCTTGCCGATGGAAGTGTTCTCGGCGGTGCGCCTGGGCGTGAAACCGGAGATCAACGCCGTGGCCAGCCTGATATTGCTGTCGGTATCGCTGGTGACCTTCTTCGTCTGGTACTTCAGCCGCCAGGCCGAAGAGCGTCGTCGCAAGGCGATTCAGCAGGCGATCGAAGAGGGTGCTGCGGCCAACGCTTCGCAGCCGCAGGTCAAGCGCTCGGCGCAGGTGGCTGCATCGGCCTGAGCCGGCCCTTTCGCGGGCACGCCCGCTCCCACAGTCGTAGTGCACAACCTTTAAAATGTGCGCGGTCGCTGTGGGAGCGGGTTTACCCGCGAATTCCCCCAGCACACATTCAAAGCCAGACTGCATCCCAGTGTGGATAGTCCCTGACACTTCTTGCCAAGCCGGCCCGCAACGGGTTGGCAACTATGTATCTGGCGACATGCACTATGCTTTCCTCCCTTCTCAGTGCCCGGTCCTGATATCCAGGCTGCCATACCGGATGATGCTCAACCCCCGCCTGATGTAACGCGAGACTGGACCTGGACTTGAACCTGCGCATCAAGGTATCCAGCGTTGCTCCTTTCAATTCGATCAGCCAATGCAGATGGTCGGGCATCAACACCCAGGCCAGTGAACGGCAGGCTTGGTCGTGATCGGATTGCCGCAATTGATGAATGACCAAGCGGGCATGGTGGAATTCATCGAATAGCGGCTTGCGCTGATGGGTAATGGTGGTCAGCAGATAGAGTCTGCCGAGCTCTGAATAGCGACCACGACGAAGCAGGTGGGATTGAGCTCTGGGCATCAGGTTCTTCCTTGCAAACAGATGACCTCCCAAAGGTAGTAACTGTGATGCCGGCGCAATGAAGTGGATGGTTTCTGGATATGGCAGAGGTTATATGTACCTGTACCGGCCCATTCGCGGGTGAACCCGCTCCCACAGGTACTGCACAGAATTCAGCATAGGCACGATCTCTGTGGGAGCGGGTTCACCCGCGAAGAGGCCCGCACCGGCTGTGAAAATGCTGGAATGATCCCCGCCAGTGATGTTTATCGAACCCTGAACTACGCTCACAGTCGCATCCCACAAATCATTTGTGCGCAAGCAAGGAGCCAGCATGGCGTTGATGCGTCCGCTGTCGGTCGTCTGTCTGGGGTTGTTGTACATGCTCACCGGCTGTAGCAAGGAAGAGGTCCCCGAGACACTGCCTCGGGTGGGTGTGCAGCAGGTACAACCCACCGATTTCGCTGCCAGGGTCACCCTGACCGGCGACGTACAGGCGCGGGTGCAGACAGATTTGTCATTCCGCGTTGGCGGCAAGATCATTTCGCGTAGCGTCGACGTGGGCGATCACGTCAAGGCCAACCAGGTGCTGGCACGGCTGGACCCGAAAGACTTGCAGAACAATGTCGACTCGGCCAAGGCCGAAGTGTTCGCCGCGCAGGCGCGGGTCACCCAGACCAGCGCGGCCTTCGTGCGCCAGCAGAAACTGCTGCCCAAGGGCTACACCAGCCAGAGCGAATACGATGCTGCTGAAGCCGCGCTGCGCAGCAACCAGAGCGCACTCAAGGCCGCCCAGGCGCAACTGGCCAATGCCAACGAGCAACTCAGCTACACCGCACTGGTCTCCGAGGCCGCCGGGGTAATCACCGAGCGCCAGGCCGAGGTTGGCCAAGTGGTGCAGGCGACCATGCCGATCTTCAGCCTGGCCGTCGATGGCGACCGCGATGCGGTGTTCAACGTCTACGAGTCGCTGCTGGTGGCGCCGCCCAGCGATGCCGGGGTAGTCGTGAGCCTGCTGGACGATCCCAAGGTCCAGGCCCGTGGCTTCGTGCGCGAAATCACCCCCACCGTGTCCGCGCAAAGCGGCACCGTGCAGGTCAAGGTGGGGCTCAAGGACGTGCCGCCCGAGATGCAGTTGGGGGCACCGGTTACTGCCACTACCAATGCCCAGGGCCGGCCCAGCGTCGAGTTGCCATGGTCGGCGCTGACCAAGGCCCTGCATGAGCCTGCCGTGTGGGTGGTGGGCGAGGGCGACAAGGTGGAACTGCGCAAAGTCGAAATCCGCCGCTACCTCACCGGCAAGATTGTGGTCGCCAGCGGCCTGAAAGGCGGCGAGACCGTAGTGGTCAACGGCGGCCAGTTGCTGCACCCCGGCATGCAGGTACAGAAGGTCGACGCCAAGAGCCCAGGGGGTGAGCTATGAAGCGTCTGTTGCTGATGCTCTCGGCCGGTGTGCTGCTGGCGGGTTGTAGTAGTGAAGAAGAGGCACCAGAGCCGATTCGGCCAGTGCTGTCGGTCAAGGTCGAACCTCAGGTGCAGTCGCAGCTGGGCCGTTTCGCCGGCAGTATCCAGGCGCGCTTCGAAAGCACCTTGGGCTTCCGGGTTTCCGGGCGCATTGCCCGGCGCTGGCTGGACGTCGGGGCGCGGGTGAAACCGGGCGACACCTTGGCCACCCTGGACCCGACCGACCAGCAGAACCAGTTGCGCGCTGCCGAAGGCGATCTGGCCAAGGTGCAGGCACAGTGGATCAACGCCCAGGCCGATGCCCGTCGCCAGCAGCAGTTGTATGACCGTGGGGTTGGTGCCCAGGCACAGCTGGATATCGCCCAGACCAACCTGAAAACCACCAGCGCAGCGTTGGAACAGGCCCGCTCCGCCGTCAGCCAGGCCCGTGATCAGCTCGACTACAGCACCCTGCGTTCCGATCACGCTGCCGTGATTACCGCGTGGCAGGCCGAAGCCGGGCAAACTGTAACCGCTGGTCAAGCCGTGGTGACCCTGGCCCGGCCGGACGTGAAGGAAGCGGTCATCGACCTGCCGATCGATCTGGCCGAGCAGTTGAGCAAAGACCTGACCTTCACTGTTGCCTCGCAACTGGACCCGACCATCAACACCACAGCGAGCCTGCGCGAACTGGAGCCTCAGGCTGATGCCACCACCCGTACCCGCCGTGCTCGCCTGACCCTGGCCAGCACACCGGCGGCCTTCCACCTCGGCACCTCCATCAGTGTGACCCTTAGCTCGGAAGTGTCCCCGCGCAGCGAACTGCCCCTGAGTGCCTTGCTTGAGCGTGACGGCAAGACCCAGGTATGGGTGATCGATACGCAGCACAAGACCGTGGCCACCCGTGACGTAGCGCTGATCGACCGCACCGCTGACAGCATCGTACTGAGCTCCGGCGTGCAGCCTGGTGAACGCGTGGTCACAGCCGGCGTCAACAGCCTCAAGCCTGGCCAGAAGGTCACCTTCGACGAGGATGCGCAATGAAAGGAAGCTTCAACCTGTCCGACTGGGCACTCAAGCATCAATCGTTCGTCTGGTACCTGATGTTCGTTAGCCTGTTGATGGGGATTTTTTCCTACTTCAACCTGGGCCGAGAGGAAGACCCGTCGTTCACTATCAAGACCATGGTCATCCAGACCCGCTGGCCCGGTGCGACCCAGGACGAAACCCTGTACCAGGTTACTGACCGCATCGAGAAGAAGCTCGAGGAACTCGACTCGCTCGACTACACCAAAAGCTACACCCGCCCCGGCGAGTCCACGGTCTACGTGTACCTTCGCGACACCACCAAGGCCAAGGACATTCCGGATATCTGGTATCAGGTGCGCAAGAAGATCCAGGATATTCGTGGCGAATTTCCCGCTGGTATTCAGGGGCCGGGCTTCAACGACGAATTCGGTGATGTATTCGGCTCGATCTATGCCTTTACCGCTGACGGCCTGACCCTGCGCCAACTGCGGGACTACGTGGAACAGGCGCGGGCCGAGGTCCGCGATGTACCCAACATCGGCAAGATCGAGCTGGTCGGCACCCAGGACGAAGTGCTGTACCTGAACTTCTCCACCCGCAAGCTGGCAGCCCTGGGCATTGATCAGCGCCAGGTGATGCAGGCACTTCAAGCACAGAATGCGGTGACGCCGGCCGGCATGATCGAGGCCGGCCCGGAGCGCATCTCGGTGCGTACGTCCGGGCAGTTTGCCTCGGAAAAAGACCTGCAATCCGTCAACTTGAGGATCAACGACCGCTTCTTCCGCCTGGCTGATATCGCCGACATCGAGCGCGGCTACGTCGACCCGCCTTCGCCAATGTTCCGTTACAACGGCCAGACAGCCATTGGCCTCGCCATCGGCATGAAGGCCGGCGGCAACATCCAGGTGTTCGGTGCAGCGTTGAAAAAGCGCATGGACCAGGTGGTCCAGGACCTGCCGGTGGGTGTCGGGGTACACACCGTTTCTGACCAGGCCGTGGTGGTCAAGCAGGCGGTCGGCGGTTTCACCAGCGCGCTGTTCGAGGCGGTGGTGATCGTGCTGGCTGTGAGCTTTGTCAGTCTTGGCGTGCGCGCCGGGCTGGTGGTGGCCTGCTCGATCCCGCTGGTGCTGGCCATGGTGTTCGTGTTCATGGAGTACAGCGGCATCACCATGCAGCGGATTTCGCTGGGGGCGCTGATCATTGCGCTTGGCCTGCTGGTGGACGATGCGATGATTACTGTGGAGGTGATGGTCACGCGGCTGGAAATGGGCGAAAGCAAGGAGCAGGCGGCGACGTTCGCCTACACCTCCACAGCCTTCCCCATGCTTACCGGCACCTTGGTGACCGTGGCCGGGTTCGTGCCTATCGGCCTCAACGCCAGCTCTGCGGGTGAATACACGTTCACCCTGTTCGCGGTGATCGCCGTGGCCCTGATCGTGTCGTGGGTGGTGGCGGTTTTCTTCGCGCCGGTGCTTGGGGTGCATATTCTCAAAAGCGACAAGATCAAGGCCCACGAAGCTGAGCCTGGCCGGGTCGGGCGGGCATTTGAAGGCGGGTTGCTGTGGTGCATGCGCAACCGCTGGTTGACCATCATCGGCACCGTGGTGCTGTTCGCCCTGTCGATCTTCTGCATGCGTTTTGTGCAGAACCAGTTCTTCCCGTCCTCGGACCGCCCGGAAATTCTCGTCGACCTCAACCTGCCGCAGAACGCTTCGATCGAGGAGACGCGCAAGGTAGTCGACCGCTTCGAGGCGCGGATCAAGGACGACCCGGACCTGGTGCACTGGAGCACCTACATTGGCCAAGGCGCGATCCGCTTCTACCTGCCCCTCGACCAGCAGTTGCAGAACCCGTACTACGCGCAGCTGGTGATTGTCAGCAAGGGCTTCGAAGAGCGTCAGGCCATGATGGACCGCCTGCAGAAGATCCTGCATGAAGAATTCGTCGGCGTCGGCACCAACGTGCAATCGCTGGAGATGGGCCCGCCAGTGGGCCGGCCGATCCAGTACCGGGTCAGCGGTGCCGACATTGACCAGGTACGCAAACACGCCATCGAGCTGGCCACCTTGCTCGACCAGAACGAGCACATCGGCGAGATGATCTACGACTGGAACGAGCCGGGTAAGGTGCTGCGCGTGGAAATTGCCCAGGACAAGGCACGCCAGCTGGGCCTGTCGTCCGAAGATGTTGCCAATGTGATGAACAGCATCGTCAGTGGCGTGCAGATCACCCAGGTCAACGACAACATCTACCTGGTCGATGTGGTCGCCCGCGCCGAAGACAGCGAGCGTGGCTCGCCTGATACCCTGCAGAACCTGCAAATTCTTACCCCTAACGGCACGTCGATCCCGCTGCTTTCGTTCGCCACCGTGCGCTACGAACTGGAACAGCCGCTGGTATGGCGCCGCGACCGCAAGCCGACCATTACCATCAAGGCCTCGGTCAATGGCGACATTCAGCCCACTGACCTGGTGGCCCAGCTGAAGCCAAAAATTGACGAGTTCGCCAGCAAGCTGCCGGTCGGTTACGAAGTGGCCACGGGTGGTACGGTTGAAGAAAGCAGCAAGGCCCAGGGGCCGATCGCCAAGGTCATCCCACTGATGCTGTTCCTCATGGCGACCTTCCTGATGATCCAGTTGCACAGCGTGCAGAAGCTGTTTCTGGTGGTCAGCGTGGCGCCGCTGGGCCTGATTGGTGTAGTGCTGGCGTTGGTGCCCACGGGGACGCCGATGGGCTTCGTGGCGATCCTCGGCATCCTTGCGCTGGCTGGCATCATTATTCGTAACTCAGTGATTCTGGTGACCCAGATAGACGAGTTCGAAGCCCATGGCCTGTCGCCGTGGGATGCGGTTGTAGAGGCCACCAACCACCGGCGCCGGCCGATCCTGCTGACGGCGGCGGCGGCGAGCCTGGGCATGATCCCGATTGCCCGCGAGGTGTTCTGGGGCCCCATGGCCTACGCCATGATTGGCGGGATCATCGTGGCCACCTTGCTGACGCTGCTGTTCCTGCCGGCGCTGTACGTGGCCTGGTACAAGATTCGCGAGCCTGAAAACAGTACCAAAACCCAGCGCTGAACCCTGTGGGAGCGGGCGTGCCCGCGAATGCGATGGTGGATTCACTGCCGCATTCGCGGGCACGCCCGCTTCCACAGAGGTATTTTGTCGCCTGCAAAATCGTGATCTGATTTTGGTTATATAAAAATGCTTAAACAGTATTTTTAAGAATAACCGCGCCTCACTACTATTGCCCTCAAGCCAGGCGCAAATCCTCTTCAAACCTCTGCCCGGCGCCCTCACTCCAAGGAGAACGAGCATGAGTGCATCTCTGCGTAGCATCGACGGCCAGGACGAAGCCACCCTCTTGCGTGAAATCCAGAGCGCCTTGCGCGACCTGCGTTTCGGTGCGGTGGAGATCACCGTGCACAACGCTCAGGTCGTACAGATCGAGCGCAAGGAGAAGTTCCGCCTGCAACAGCCCGGCAACAAGCCCGGCTGATCGGCGCCACAACATCCAAAACTAGAAAAATGCCAATCGGGAGCTTCACCATGTCCATCCGCCGTTATGCGCTCGCCGCCCTGGCCAGTGCTGTTTTTGCCGGTTCCGCCATCGCCAAGGACTACGAACTGCTCAACGTGTCCTACGACCCGACCCGTGAGCTTTACCAGCAGTACAACGCCGAGTTCATCAAGCACTGGCAACAGGCACACCCGGGCGACAAGGTGAAAATCCAGCAATCCCATGGGGGGTCGGGCAAGCAGGCCCGTGCGGTGATCGACGGTCTGCGCGCTGACGTGGTGACCCTGGCCCTGGCCGGTGACATCGACGAAGTGGCCAAGCTTGGCAAGACCCTGCCCGAGGACTGGCAGACCCGCCTGCCTGACGCCAGCACCCCGTACACCTCGACCATCGTGTTCCTGGTGCGCAAGGGCAACCCGAAAGGCATCAAGGACTGGGGCGACCTGATCAAGAAGGATGTGTCGGTCATCACCCCGAACCCGAAAACCTCTGGCGGTGCCCGCTGGAACTTCCTCGCGGCGTGGGCCTACGGCCTGAAGGCCGGCGGTAGCGAAGAGAAGGCCAAGGCGTATGTGCAGGAGCTGTTCAAGCACGTCCCGGTGCTGGATACCGGCGCCCGTGGTTCGACCATCACCTTCGTCAACAACGGCCAGGGCGACGTGTTGCTGGCCTGGGAAAACGAGGCCTTCCTGGCCCTGAAGGAAGACGGTGGTGCCGACAAGTTCGACATTGTCGTGCCGTCGCTGTCGATCCTGGCCGAGCCGCCAGTGGCCGTGGTCGACAAGAACGCCGAGAAGAAGGGCAATACCGAGATTGCCACCGAATACCTCAAGCACCTGTACAGCCCGGCCGGGCAGAAGATTGCCGCCGAGAACTTCTACCGCCCGCGTGACGAGAAAGTCGCTGCGGAGTTCGGCAAGCAGTTCCCGAAACTGGACCTGGTGACCATCGACAAGGACTTTGGTGGGTGGAAGGCTGCACAACCGAAATTCTTCAATGATGGCGGTGTGTTCGACCAGATCTATCAGGCACAGTAAGGGCCCCAAGATTCAGAAGCCTGCACTTGCCCGGAAACTCTCCGGGCCAAGTGCGTTCAACCAGGGATATTTATGTCACGTCGCATCTCCCCCGTCATACCCGGCTTCGGGCTGACGCTGGGCTACACCTTGGTGTACCTCAGCCTGATCGTGCTGATACCGCTGGCGGCCATGTTCATCCATGCCTCGCAGCTGACCTTCGAGCAGTTCTGGAACATCATCAGTGCGCCGCGGGTGATCGCCGCGCTCAAGCTGAGTTTCGGCACCGCCCTGTTCGCCGCCATCATCAACGGTGTGATCGGTACCCTGCTGGCCTGGGTGCTGGTGCGCTACACCTTCCCCGGGCGCAAGGTCATCGATGCCATGATCGACCTGCCGTTCGCCTTGCCCACCGCCGTTGCCGGTATCGCCCTGACTGCCCTGTACGCGCCGCAGGGCTGGGTCGGCCAGTTCGCCACCGACCTGGGCTTCAAGATCGCCTACACCCCGCTGGGCATCACTCTGGCACTGACCTTCGTGACCCTGCCGTTCGTGGTGCGCACGGTGCAGCCGGTACTGGCCGACATCCCGCGTGAAGTGGAAGAGGCTGCAGCCTGCCTGGGGGCCAAGCCATTGCAGGTGTTCCGCCACATCCTGGCGCCGGCCCTGCTGCCGGCATGGCTCACCGGCTTCGCCCTGGCCTTCGCCCGTGGCGTAGGCGAGTATGGTTCGGTGATCTTCATTGCCGGCAACATGCCGATGAAGACCGAGATCCTGCCGCTGTTGATCATGGTCAAACTCGACCAGTACGACTATACCGGCGCGACCGCCATCGGCGTGCTGATGCTGGTGGTTTCCTTCATCCTGCTGCTGCTGATCAACCTGCTGCAGCGCCGCATCGAAACCCCTTGAAGGAGGCCGGCATGTCCAGTCCATCCCTGAGTGCAAGTGCCGCAGCCAACGCCGCCCGCCGTGGCAGTGCCACAGCGCGGCGTACCCTGATCGGCCTTGGCTGGCTGGTGTTCACCCTGTTCCTGCTGCTGCCGCTGGTGATCGTGGTATCCCAGGCGCTGAAGAACGGTTTTGGCACCTTCTTCGAGGCGATTTTCGAACCCGATGCGTTGTCGGCGCTGAAGTTGACCCTGCTCGCTGTGGCTATCTCGGTGCCGCTGAACCTGGTATTTGGCGTAAGCGCTGCATGGTGCGTGAGCAAGTACACCTTCCGTGGCAAGAGCATCCTGGTCACCCTGATCGACCTGCCGTTCTCGGTGTCGCCCGTGATCGCCGGCTTGGTCTACGTGCTGATGTTTGGCGCGCAAGGCCTGTTCGGTCCGTGGCTGCAGGACCACGATATCCAGATCGTGTTCGCCCTGCCTGGCATTGTCCTGGCGACCATTTTCGTTACCGTACCGTTCGTGGCCCGTGAGCTGATCCCGCTGATGCAGGAGCAGGGCACGCAAGAGGAGGAGGCTGCACGGCTGCTCGGTGCCAACGGCTGGCAGATGTTCTGGCACGTCACACTGCCGAACATCAAATGGGGCCTGATTTACGGCGTGGTGCTGTGTACCGCGAGGGCCATGGGCGAGTTCGGCGCGGTGTCGGTGGTGTCGGGCCACATCCGTGGCGTGACCAACACCTTGCCGCTGCATGTGGAGATTCTCTACAACGAGTACAACCACGTCGCGGCCTTCAGCGTGGCCAGCCTGTTGCTGGTCCTGGCGCTCTTCATCCTGCTGCTCAAGCAGTGGAGCGAGAACCGTATTAACCGCCTGCGCCACAGCGCCGCGGAGGAATGATTCATGTCGATCGAAGTTCGTAACGTCAGCAAGCGCTTCAACAGCTTCCAGGCCCTGAACACTATCAACCTGGACATCAACAGCGGCGAGCTGGTGGCCTTGCTCGGCCCGTCCGGCTGTGGCAAGACCACCCTGCTGCGCATCATTGCCGGCCTGGAAACCCCGGACCAGGGCAACATCGTGTTCCATGGCGAGGACGTTTCCGGCCATGACGTGCGTGACCGTAACGTCGGGTTCGTGTTCCAGCACTACGCGCTGTTCCGCCACATGAGCGTGTTCGACAACGTTGCCTTCGGCCTGCGCATGAAGCCCAAGGGCGAGCGCCCGAGCGAGAGCAAGATTGCCGAGAAGGTGCATGAGTTGCTGAACATGGTGCAACTGGACTGGCTGTCCGATCGCTACCCTGAGCAGCTTTCCGGTGGCCAGCGTCAGCGTATCGCCCTGGCCCGGGCCCTGGCGGTGGAGCCGAAGGTGCTGCTGCTGGACGAGCCATTCGGTGCGCTGGATGCCAAGGTGCGCAAGGAGTTGCGTCGCTGGCTGGCGCGGCTGCACGAGGATATAAACCTGACGTCGGTTTTCGTGACCCACGACCAGGAAGAAGCCATGGAAGTAGCCGACCGCATCGTGGTGATGAACAAGGGCGTGATCGAGCAGATCGGCTCGCCGGGCGAGGTGTACGATCAGCCGGCCAACGATTTCGTCTACCACTTCCTGGGGGACTCCAACCGCCTTGCCCTGAGCGAGGGCCACCACGTGTTGTTCCGCCCGCACGAGGTATCGCTGTCGCGGCATGAGACCGAAGGGCACCACGCGGCCGAGGTGCGCGACATTCGGCCGTTGGGCGCGACCACGCGGGTGACCTTGAAGGTGGAAGGGCAGAGCGAGCTGATCGAGGCCGAGGTGGTGAAAGACCATGACAGCCTGACCGGGCTGGCGCGGGGGGAAACGTTGTTCTTCCGGCCGAAGGTCTGGCAGAAGGTAGCGGATATCTGAGTCGCATAAGGTTAAGAGAACCCGGGCATGGTCCCGGGTTTTTCTTACGTGAAAGGTGGACGGGGCGGGTATGCAGCCCTTACGAGAGAGCGACCGCCGCCTGTTATTTATGCCATTAAAGAATTAATAAATATCTTCTTATTCCTTTACGAATATATCGCCCACCCTATACTTGTCTCCAAGCACGCAAACTTACTGGAGGCGTCCCCATGCGCAATGACTCGATTCGCTACCTGATTGTGCCGGGCTGGCGAGGGTCGCCAGACAACCATTGGCAAAGTCACTGGCAGCGCACCCTGCCCAACAGTGCCCGGGTCGAACAGGACGACTGGCTCACCCCGCAGCGGCAGGACTGGGTGCACGCGCTGGAGCAGGCGATTGCCGCCGAGCGCTCGCCAGTGATCCTGATTGCCCACAGCCTTGGTTGCATCACTGTCGCCCATTGGGCAGCGCAGGCAAGCCCGGCCTTGCTGCGGCAGGTGCGTGGTGCACTGCTGGTGGCGCCGGCAGATGTCGAACGGCCCACTTGCGCGTCAGTGCTGCGCAACTTTGCGCCGATCCCTACCGAGGTGCTGCCGTTCCCCAGCCAGGTCGTCAGCTCGGACAACGACCCGGCCGTGAGCGTGCCGAGGGCGCTGTACCTGGCCCAGGCATGGAACGCCGAAGCAGGTTTGCTGAGCAACGCGGGGCACATCAACGTCAAGTCCGGTCATGAGCGCTGGGAACAAGGCTTCGCCTACCTGTATCGCTTGCAGAGCCGGATCGAGCAGCACGCACTGCGCCGCGCCTGATCGACCTTACTGTTCACCCTTTGCCTGACGCCTGGCCATCACGGGCCTGGGGCGGGAGTTCGTCATGACGTTTCACAACCCCTTCGGCCAGCCGCTGCTGACCTTCCCCGAGCTGGACAAGAGCCCGCTGAGCATTCGTGCCAAGGCGCTGGTGTTCATCGACCCGCGCTCGCAGCAGTTGCGCGAGGACCTTGAGCGCCTGGCGCCACAACCTTTGCCGGTGCTGATCCGAGGCGAGACCGGCACCGGCAAGGAGCTGCTGGCTCGGCAGATCCACCGTGCCAGCGACCGTGGAGGGTTGTTCGTGTCGGTCAACTGCGCGGCCATCAGCCCCACCTATGCCGATGCCGAGCTGTTTGGCTATAGCGCTGGCACCCATGGCGGTACGGCCAGCAGCCGCGCCGGCTGGTTCGGTTCGGCCAGCGGCGGCACCTTGTACCTGGACGAGATTGCCGACTTGCCGCTGGCCATCCAGGACAAGCTGCTGGCGGCCCTGGAAAACCGCGAGGTCACTCGGGTGGGTGCGCAGCAGCCACAGCCGGTTGACGTGCGTCTGGTCGCCGCCACCAGCATCGACCTGGCCCGTGTGGTACGTGCAGGGCGCTTCAACGAACGCCTGTACCAGTATCTGCGCGAGGGCGCGCTGGAACTGCCGCCGCTGCGCGAGCGGCCGGGCGATATCCTGCCGCTGGCCGAGTACTTCGTGGGCATCTATAGCGTGCGCCTGCAACGGCCACTGCCCTTGGTGAGCGAGGCGGCGCAGCGGGTGCTGGAGGCGCATTTCTGGCCGGGCAATACCCGCGAACTGGAGAACGTCATCCACTTTGCCTTGCTGGTCAATGACGGCGAAGAGATCCTGCCAGAGGATCTCGAACTGCCTGACCCCGCGCGTTAGACATCGCTCATGGGTAAAGAGGCTGATGGCATTGTGTTTTTGGAATAAGCAGCTAAGTAAAAGATATTGTTGCGGAATAAAAAATTTGGGTATCGTCCGCCTCAAGCCCACTGGTGAACCGGTTGGGCACCCGATTTGCCATCGTCGATGGCCCAGATTCAGAACAAGGACCACCATGAAGAAGACCCTGCTGACCACTGCCCTGGCTGCTGCCCTGTCGTTCTCCGGCCTGGCCGCTGCTGCCGAGAAACTGGTGGTTGCCGCTACCCCGGTACCGCACGCCGAAATTCTTGAACTGATCAAGCCGACCCTGGCAAAAGAAGGCGTGGACCTTCAGATCAAGGTCTTCACCGATTACGTACAGCCGAACGTGCAGGTGGACCAGAAGCGTCTGGATGCCAACTACTTCCAGACTCTGCCGTACCTGCAGAACTTCAACGAAGGCAAGGGCACCCACCTGGAAACCGTGGTGGGTGTACACGTAGAGCCCTTCGGTGGCTACTCGAAGAAGGTCAAGGCCCTGAGCGAGCTGAAAGAAGGCGCAACCGTTGCCATCCCCAACGAGGGCAGCAACAGCGGCCGCGCCTTGCTGCTGCTGCAGAAGGCCGGCCTGATTACCCTGAAAGACCCGAAGAATGCCCTGGCCACCCCCAAGGACATCGCCGAGAACCCGAAGAAGCTGAAGTTCCGCGAGCTTGAGTCGGCGATGCTGCCCCGTGTGCTGGACCAGGTCGACCTGGACATGATCAACACCAACTACGCCCTGGAAGCTGGCCTGAACCCGGCTAAAGATGCACTGGTGATCGAAGGCTCCGATTCGCCCTACGTGAACTTCCTGGTGGCCCGCCCGGACAACAAGGACAGTGAGGCCATCCAGAAACTGGCCAAGGCCCTGACCAGTCCGGAAGTCAAGGCATTCATTGCCAAGAAGTACCAAGGTGCGGTGCTGCCGGCGTTCTGATGCGCTTGCTTCACCTTGCATGACCCGACGCCGACACCTTTGTGTCGGCGTTTTCATTGCTGGGATCTCTGAAAGCTGGCGCGATCCCTGTGGGAGCGGGTTTACCCGCGAAGAATCCAACGCGGTGCATGGCACCGGCTGCGCCGGTGTTCGCGGCTAAATCCCCACAGTGCTCGCGCAAACTTTTGGGTTTTGAGCAAGGCAGCCCCTTACGGCCCTGGCACCAATCGCAAGGTACTCTGCGCCGGTATTATCCCCATCTGTGCCTTCTGATACTGCCCCTGCACATACCCTTCGGCCTGGTCCGCGTAATGTCGGTCGAACGGCACGCCACTCTGCCCGACCGGGTTGATGGTCAGCGCCTGCCCGGCATCGGCAAAGTCGACCAGCCGCCGCGTCGACGGCCCATAGGTCACCGGCCATGGCGCAGAGCTGATCTTCGCCGAGAGGTTGTTCGGCACTTCATGGGTACCGGGTGCGGCGAATGGCCCAACGTTGAACAGCAGGTTCAGCGGTTTTTTCACCCCAAGCGGATGGTTGTGGGTCAGGGTATGGGCCTTGCCCCATTGCCAGCTGGCCGGATCGCGGCCCAGTGTGTCACGCAGATGCTTCAGGCTTTTCTGCCAGGCCATGCGCACGACGGCGGTACGGTCGGTACGCTGGCTGCCGCCACGGGTGTTCCACCAGGGTGAATCGGCTTGCGCTGCCAGGCGTGGCAAGGCGGCGTCGATCACGCGGGTGCTGATCAGCACCGGGAACCAGGTATCGCCCAGCTCGTCATGCAGGGCCGCGAATGCCAGTTCATAGAGGAACTGGTTGAACAGCGTGGCGCTGGTCGAATCGAGCGGGTAGTCCCCAGCCCAAGCTGCCAGTTGCTCGACCAGCTCTTTCTCTTCGTCACCTTCGGCCACTGCACGCAGGGTTGCCAGAAGCGGGGCAAGGGTACGCGGGCCATAGTCACTGGCGGTGTCCAGCTGCAATGCCTGGCTGTTTTGGGTATCCCATTTCACCTCTGGGTTGGCCAGGTGACGATCAAGCTGGCGGCCACGGTCGGGCAGGTTGTAGTAACCCGGTATCGGCACCGCCGCCGGTGGCTGGTAGTTGGCCGAAACGATATAGCCACGGGCCGGGTTCTCCTGCTGCGGGTTGATGCTGAAGGGGTAGAAACCGAGCTTGTTGGCCTGCGCGCTGGCCCCGTCGAGGATGAACGCCGGGTCGACGCCGTCGGGGCGGATTGGCAGCTTTGCCGCTGCCCACCAACCGATATCGCCACGGGCATTGGCCCAGACAAAATTGAGCCCGGGCGCGTGAACCTTGGCGGCGGCCTCGCGCATCTTGCCCAGGGTGTCGGCGCGGTTGAGCTGGTAGAAGCCGTCGAGGATCGGGTTTTCAGTTTCCAGAAATGCCCACCACATGGCGATTGGCGTGGTGCCGGAGGTATTACCCAGCACGTTGTTGACGATCGGACCGTGGGGCGAGCGGCGCAGGCTGATGGTGACCGGCTGCTCGCCTTTGACGGCAATCTTCTGTTCGGTCGTTTCCAGTGTGTGCCACTGGCCATCGACCATCACCTGATCGGCGTTGGCGGGGTTGGTCTTTTCGGCGACCAGGTCAACGTCATCGTTCTGGAACATGGTCAGGCTCCAGCCAAAGTCACGGTTGTGGCCGAGCAGGGCGAACGGGTTGAGTGCCTGGAAATAGCCGTAGAGGTTGAAGCCGGGCGCTGACAGCTCGGCCTCGTACCACACTGCAGGTACGGCAAAGCTGATGTGCGGGTCGCCAGCCAGCAACGGCTTGCCACTGCGGGTGCGGCTACCCGCGACCGCCCAGGCGTTGCTGCCTTCGAACTGCGGGATGCCGGCGTCGCCCAGCGCCTCATGGCTTAAGCGCGCAAGTGCTTCCAGGCTTTGCCAGTCGGCGGCGGCCAGTGGCGTGCCCAGCGCGCCCTCGGGTTGCCAGCCAAGATCGAATATTTTCAGGTAGTCAGGCCCAAGCTGGTCGCGGATGTAGGTCAGAGCAGGCTCGGTGCGGAACGCGGCGGCAAAACTGTAGGCCAGGTAGCCGGCGATGCTCAGCGTGTCCTCGGCGGTGAACGGGCGCGGGGGGATGCCGAGCAGGTCGAATTCCGTGGGTTTGGGGTGGCTGGCCTGCCAACTGTTGACCCCATCGAGGTAGGCTTGCAGGGCCTGCCATGCCGGCGCCTGCGGATCCTGCCGCTTGGCCATCAGCGCGGCTTGCTCGCGTATGCGCAGGCTGCGGAACAGGGTATCGGTGGGCAGCAGCTTGTCGCCGAGCACTTCAGCCAGTTCGCCCCGGGCCAGGCGGCGCAGGATCTCCATCTGGAACAGCCGGTCCTGGGCATGCACGTAGCCCAGTGCACGGTAAAGGTCCGGCTCGCTCTGTGCCTGCAGGTGTGGCACACCGCGGGCGTCGTAGCGCACGCTGACCGGGGCTTGCAGACCGGCAACGGCGACCTCGCCCTCGCGCTGCGGCAGCTTGCCCTGCACGTACCAGTAACCGGCGCCAGCGGCCACGGTGACTACCACCGCCAGCAGGGTCAGGCTGCGCTTCATTCAGACTCCTTGTGCATTCAAACGGAAAATGTGGTCCGATCATCGGCGGATTCGCGAACAGAGCATAGCCCCAGGAAGGAGTTTCCATGTCCCTCAGCGAAAAACACAAAATGCTCACCGGTCAGCTCTACCACGCTGGCTGCCCTGAACTGCAGGCCGAGCAGATCGCCAACAAGCACTGGATGCATCGCTACAACAACAGTGTCGAACTGCTCAACGACGCACGCCACGGGCTGCTTGTGGAACACTTTGGCCAGGTTGGCGAAGGCGCGGTGATTCGCCCGCCGTTCTATTGCGACTATGGCTACAACATCAGCGTTGGCCGCAATACCTTCATGAACTTCAACTGCGTGATCCTCGACGTGGTGCCGGTGCGTATCGGCGACGACTGCCAGATCGGCCCCAACGTGCAGATCTACACCGCCGACCATCCGCTCGATCCTGAAGTGCGGCGCAGCGGGCTGGAGAGTGGGCGGCCGGTGACCATCGGCGACAACGTGTGGATCGGCGGTGCGGCGATCATCCTGCCAGGGGTGAGCATCGGTGATAACGCCATCGTCGGCGCCGGCAGTGTGGTGACCCGGGATGTGCCTGCGGGCGCGACGGTGGTGGGTAACCCGGCGAGGGTCCGTCAGCCCGACCAAGGGCAGTAGCAGCCCACCGCCAGGGTATTGGAGGCGCTGACCTGACGGCCGTCGAGCAAAGCCTTGAGGATTGGCTCGATGAAGCTGTTGCTGGCGTTGCACACGGCGCCTTCGCTGTACGGGCCAAAGTAAGCCAGGCGGCCTTGCCGGTCCCAGATGGCCACGGCAGGAGAGGCAGGCAGCTGCTCGCTGCCGGGCAGGTGGGTGATGGGGTGCAAGCTGCCGATATTGGCCGGTAGCTGGCCGTGGCTGCCGGGCTTTTGCAGCACATGGAAGGTAACGTCGTGGCCTGCGAACTGGCTGACAAGGTCGCCCAGGTGCTGCTGGTTGCCGACGTTGCATGGGCAGGCCGGGTCCCAGAAATGCACCACGCGGATAGGGCCAACACCGGCCAGCTCGGCAGGTAGCTGTAATTGGCTGCCGTCGAACAGCGTGGCCTGGTTGCCGAACGGGCGCAGGTAGCGAGCCTGAAAGGCGCTGTAGGCCTGCCAGAGGATTACGGCGCCGAGCAACAAGGCGGTTGCCGTGCACAGCGGTTTGATGATTCGGCTATTCATGAAGAGTCGGTGGCCCTTTCGCGACACAAGGCCGCTCCCGCAATTGGATCGATGCTGGTTGTTCGAGGTGAGCAAGCTTGCCATGGCGCCGGCCAGAGCTGAAGATTCCAGATCAATACTTGCTCGATGTGGATGTACCCCGATGCCCCCTGCCTTTCACCCTGACCGCCTGCGCTCCAGCCTGGCGCCGTTGACTGCTCGCCAGCCGCTGTCGGCACAAGCGCAGGACTACCAGCGCTTCTATGGCCTGGACCTGCCGGCACACAGCTGGCTGGGCGGCTTCCAGGCGGCGGGGTTCGACCTGGTCGGGCAGGCCTGGCTACCCGAGCAGCCAAGCGCGACGCTGTTCCTGCTGCACGGCTATTACGACCACATGGGCCTGTACCGACATGTGATCGAGTGGGCACTCAAGCAGGGTTTCGCCGTGATCAGCTGTGACCTGCCCGGCCACGGCCTGTCCAGCGGCGAGCGGGCCAGCATCAATGACTTCGCGGTGTACCAGCAAGTGCTGGAGGCCTTGTTCGAACAGGCGCACACGCTGCAACTGCCGCACCCGTGGCACCTTTGTGGGCAGAGTACGGGAGGGGCGATTGCCGTGGACCATCTGCTGCACCAGGGCGCGCGCAGCCCCGTCGATGGCCAGATCATCCTGCTGGCCCCGCTGGTGCGGCCATGTTCATGGCGCTGGTCGAAGTTCAGTTATTGCGTGCTGCGCCACTTCGTCAATGGCATCGAACGGCGCTTCAGTGAGAACACCAACGACCCGGCCTTCCTGCCGTTCCTGGAGGCCGACCCGCTGCAACCGCGTCGCCTGCCAACGGCCTGGGTAGGCGCACTGATCGCCTGGGTCAAACGCATCGAGGCTGCGCCGCGCAGTGCGCGGCGGCCATTGATCGTGCAGGGGGAGGCGGATGGTACGGTGGACTGGCCCCATAACCTCGAAGTGCTCAAGGCCAAGTTTGCCGAGCCGCAGATACTGATGCTGCCTGAGGCCCGTCACCACCTGGCCAACGAGTTGCCGGGCATCCGTCAGCGCTACTTCGACTTCATCAACCAGCGCCTGGGCTGATCACTTGAGGTCGTTGGCGCTCTGGCCAACCGCCAGGCCGGCGCGCACAGCGGCCAGGGCCGCCTGGTAGTAAGCCTTGCCCTCGGGCGACTCGGCAAAGGTGGCGAACGCTTCCAGCTCGGCATCGGACAGGTCGCGGTAGACGTACAGCAGGGTGTTGTTCAGGTCTTCGCCAATTTGCCCCATCAGCCGCTGGCGCTGGCCATCCAGCAGGCTCTGGGCCTGGCCGCCGCCGAACAGGCCGGGGATCATCGAGCTGAGGCTGTCGGCTGCGACACCGGCGATGGCAAGGCTGACTTCAGCGCCTGCTTCACGCGCAGGCAGGGCTTGGGCCAAGTGGCCGATGACCAGCAGACGATCGTCGCTTGCCTGGATCTTGGGCAGGCCTTTGGCGTTCTTGGCCAGTTCGTCCTTGCGTGTGGCCTTGAGCTCGGCCGCCACCACTTTGCGCCCCAACGGCGACTGGAAGAAGGCCAGGGCCGGTGCCGGGTTGGCCAGGGTGGCACGCAGCTTGGCCTGGGCGCGACGGTCCACTGCCTGGGCCTGGAAGCGCTGGTTGCTGTTGTTGACCAGCGCCTGGTACACGGCAGGAGGCAAACTGTTGCGGTAGCGCTCCTGGGCGGCGGTCAGGGCATCGTTGAAGTGGGCGCGCTGGTCGGGCCAGCCGGCAGCCTTGTACAGTTGATCCAGGTTGTCTGCCCAGACAGGCATGGTACAGATCATCAGCAGAATCAGGGAAAACAGACGGCGCATTCAGGACTCCTGTCGGCAGGGGCCTATTGTCCTTGGCCCGGCGCCGGTTTGTCGAGATATCCGCGTGTTTCTCGGCCAAGTGGCGCTGTGCGGCGACAGGGCGAATGGATATGATGCGCGCCATGCACATCTCCCCTGAATACCCGATGCTTGCGGCCGTCGTCGACGATCTGGCCACCCATGGCTGGTCCCAGCAGGCGCACTTTCTGCCTGCCGACCTGGTACGCGCGCTGGCAGCCGAGTGCCGGCGCCGTGATGCCGAAGGCGAACTTAACCCCGCAGGGGTTGGGCGCGGTGCTACCCAGGAGGTGCGCGAAGCCATTCGCGGTGACCAGATCCAGTGGATTGACCCGGGGCAGGCCGAGGCCTGCGACCAGTACCTGGCGGCCATGGACCAGCTGCGCCTGGCGATCAACCAAGGCCTGTTCCTGGGCCTGGAAGACTTCGAATGCCACTTTGCCCTGTACCCACCGGGGGCGTTCTATCGCCGGCACCTGGACCGCTTCCGCGACGATGACCGGCGCATGGTCTCGGCGGTGCTTTACCTCAATGAAGGCTGGCAGCCGCATGACGGTGGCCAGTTGCGCATGTTCCTGGCCAACGGTGTCGAGCACGATGTCGAGCCAGTGGCCGCTTGCCTGGTGGTATTCCTGTCGGGCGAAGTGCCTCACGAAGTATTGCCGGCCGGGCGCGAGCGGCTGTCGTTGACCGGCTGGTTCAGGCGGCGTGGCAATGACCCGTTCTGATATGCCCAAGGTGCTGGTGAGCGCCTGCCTGTTGGGGCAGCCAGTACGCTATGACGGCCGGGCAAGCGGTCATCCCGATTTGTTGCAGCAGTGGCAGGCCGAAGGGCGCGTGGTGCCGTTGTGCCCAGAGGTAGCCGGCGGCTTGCCGACACCGCGGCCGCCAGCGGAGATACCGGGAGGGCAGGGCAGCGCAGTGCTGGATGGCAACACGCAGGTGCTGACGGTGACGGGGGAAAATGTCAGTGCCGAGTTTCTGGCCGGTGCGCAGTTGGCGCTGGAACTGGTGAACCGGCATGGCATTCGCGTAGCGGTGCTGAAGTCTGGCAGTCCTTCGTGTGGCAACCGGTTGACCTATGATGGCACCTTCAGTGGTGTGAAGGTGGCCGGAGAAGGGGTAACCACGGCGTTGCTGCGGCGGGCGGGGGTGCAGGTGTTCAGCGAGCTGGAACTGGACCAGGCGCAGCGTGCTTTGGGTGATATATCTGTTTGAACCTGTGCTGGCCCTTTCGCGGGTGAACCCGCTCCTACAGGGATCGCACTGTATCCAAGGCGGGCTTACCCGCGAAGAGACCGGTACAGGTTGCAAAGAAGACCTTACTGCCCGGCTGCAGTCTCCTGCACACCCTTGAACCACTTCTGCTCAAGTTCGGCAGTCCGGCCACTGTCTTTCAAGCGCTGCAACGCATTGTTTACGGCGCTTTCAAAAGCTGGGTTGTCCTTCTGGAACGGGATCACCAGTTTCTTCTCGCCAATCGGCCGGCTCACATCGAGTGGGCCGCCGCCTGTGAGCGACTCACTCGACGGGGTGAGTGCGATGTCGTACTTGCCACTCTCGACACCCGCCAGCACTTCGGCAGCTGGAGCTTCGACGAACTCGGCGCGCAAGTCCAGTTCCTTGGCCAGGGCCTGGCCAAATTCGATGTCGAAACCTGTCAGGTGGTCATCTTGTTTAAAAGCGTACGGCGAGTTGTCGGCCTGTACGGCAATGCGCAGTTCGCCCCGGTCGGCGATTTCGTCGATCAGCTCCGCCTGAGCCAATGGACTGATCAGTACTGCCAGCAGTACCCCTATGGTCGAACGCATGTATGCCCCTTTTCTTTTAGCAGATTGAAAACGATCGCCACGGCTTTCTTCCTCGCCGTGATCGAGCGCAGCCTATGACCTTCAAGCCTTGGCATTGTTTAACCCTGACGGAAATATTTCTGTCAGGCAATGTGAACACCTTGGCGATTATTTCAACTAAGGTGAACTACCGCCGCTTTTGGATTACAGGCTGCGGTCAATAAGTGAATCACAGGAGAAGTGAATGAACAGCCTATTTTCGCGTGCTGCCGTTGCCGGTCTGCTGATGGGAGCGTCGGTGTTCGCCAGTGCCGCAGACGCCCTGAAGAGCCAGGAGCCGCCCAAGGAGGCAAAGGTCTTCATCGTTTCCCCCGCCGATGGTGCCACGGTCGACAAGACCTTCACCGTCAAGTTCGGTATCGAGGGTATGGGCCTCAAGCCTGCGGGTGACCAAACTCCGCACACCGGGCACCACCATTTGCTGGTGGATGTCGACAAAGAGCCGGTGGCTGACATGCCACTGCCAACCAGCCTGATGCCAGAGGCCGGCGTCGCACTGCCGGCGGGGCCGCAAGTGCTGCACTTTGGCAAGGCACAGACCGAAACCAGCATTACCCTGACCCCGGGCAAGCACACCCTGCAACTGATTCTGGGTGACCAGTATCATGTGCCGTTCAAGCCTAGCGTCGAGTCGAAGAAGATCACGGTTGAAGTGAAATAAAAAAGGGAGGCCTTCAGGGCCTCCCTTTTTCATGCTGCACCGAGACTTAGAACAGGACGCGGGAACGGATGGTGCCCTTGACCTGTTGCAGTTTCTCTTGCGCAAGGTCCGAGTATTCGGCGTCAACGTCGATTACCACGTAACCGACTTTCTCGTTGGTCTGCAGGAACTGACCGGAGATGTTGATACCGTTCTCGGCGAAGACCTTGTTGATCTCGCTGAGCACGCCGGGGATGTTTTCGTGAATGTGCAGCAGACGGTGTTTGCCTGGATGCGCTGGCAGGGCCACTTCCGGGAAGTTGACCGAAGACACCGAAGTACCGTTGTCGCTGTACTTGACCAGTTTCTCTGCCACTTCCAGGCCGATGTTGGCCTGGGCTTCGGCGGTGGAACCACCAATGTGCGGCGTCAGGATCACGTTGTCGAGGCCGCGCAGCGGGCTCTCGAACTCTTCGTCGTTGGAGCGTGGCTCGACCGGGAACACGTCGATGGCGGCGCCGATCAGGTGCTTGTCCTTGATGGCCGCGGCCAGGTGGTCCAGTTCGACAACGGTGCCACGGGCGGCGTTGATCAGGATCGCACCCTTCTTCATCGAGCGGATTTCCTTCTCGCCGATCATCCACTGGGTGGATGGCAACTCAGGCACGTGCAGCGAGACGATGTCGGCCAGGCCCAGCAGCTCGTTCAGGCTGGTGACCTGCACGGCGTTACCCAGTGGCAGCTTGGTCAGCGGGTCGAAGAAGTACACCTGCATGCCCATGTTCTCAGCCAGTACCGAAAGCTGGGTACCAATCGAGCCGTAGCCGACGATGCCCAGTTTCTTGCCGCGGATTTCGAACGAGTTGGCAGCGCTCTTGATCCAGCCGCCACGGTGGCAGGAGGCGTTTTTCTCAGGGATGCCGCGCAGCAGCAGGATGGCTTCGGCCAGAACCAGCTCGGCGACCGAGCGGGTGTTGGAGTATGGCGCGTTGAACACGGCGATACCGCGCTCGCGGGCAGCTTCCAGGTCAACCTGGTTGGTACCGATGCAGAAGCAGCCGACAGCGACCAGTTTCTTGGCGCAGTCGAAGATCTCTTCGGTGAGCTGGGTGCGCGAACGGATGCCGATGAAGTGGGCATCGGCGATCTTTTCCTTCAGCTCGGCTTCCGGCAACGAACCAGTGAGGTATTCGATGTTGGTGTAGCCGGCGGCCTTGAGGGTATCGACCGCGTTCTGGTGCACACCTTCAAGAAGAAGGAACCGGATCTTGCTCTTGTCGAGAGAAGTCTTGCTCATCTGCGTAAACCTGTATCCCGGAGATAAAATGGCGAGGGGTGATGCCAGGCGCGAGGGCAGCCTTAGCATGAACAGCGGGAGGGCTATGCTAGCATACGCGACACAATCTGAGCTTATCCCGACAGTTGAAGAGTGCTCAGGGTGACCATGAATAAGTCGAGAGTTCCAGCGATGACCCGCCCCGCTGTTATTGAAGAACTGATGACCCTTGTCGACCCGGGCAAGGTCCTGACTGACCCGGTTTCCCTCGAAGCGTATGGCAAGGACTGGACCAAGCATTACCCGCCCGCGCCCAGCGCCATCGTCTTTCCCAAAACGGTAGAACAGGTGCAAGCCATTGTGCACTGGGCCAATGCGCACCAGGTGGCGCTGGTGCCCTCTGGCGGGCGTACCGGGCTTTCTGCTGGTGCGGTGGCAGCCAATGGCGAGGTTGTGGTCGCCTTCGACTACATGAACCAGATCCTTGGCTTCAATGCCTTCGACCGCACTGTGGTTTGCCAGCCAGGGGTCATCACCCGCCAGTTGCAAACCTTCGCCGAAGAGCAAGGCCTGTATTACCCGGTGGACTTCGCTTCCAGCGGCTCCAGCCAGATTGGCGGCAATATCGGCACCAATGCCGGCGGAATCAAGGTGATCCGCTACGGCATGACCCGCAACTGGGTGGCCGGGCTGAAAGTGGTCACCGGCAAGGGCGAGTTGCTGGAACTGAACAGGGACCTGATCAAGAACGCCACCGGTTACGACCTGCGGCAGCTGTTCATTGGTGCCGAGGGTACGCTGGGCTTCGTGGTCGAGGCCACCATGCGCCTGGACCGCGCACCGCGCAATCTCACCGCCATGGTGCTGGGCACACCGGACTTCGACTCGATCATGCCGGTGCTGCACGCTTTCCAGGGCAAGCTGGACCTGACCGCTTTCGAGTTTTTCTCCGACAAGGGGCTGGCCAAGATCCTTGCGCGCGGCGATGTACCTGCGCCGTTCGCGACTGATTGCCCGTTCTATGCGCTGCTGGAGTTCGAGGCCAGCACTGAAGACGTTGCCAACGAAGCATTGGCTACCTTCGAGCATTGCGTCGAGCAGGGTTGGGTGCTGGATGGGGTGATGAGCCAGAGCGAAACCCAGCTGAAAAACCTGTGGAAGCTGCGCGAGTACCTGTCGGAAACCATCTCGCACTGGACACCGTACAAGAACGACATTTCTGTCACTGTCTCGAAAGTGCCTGCGTTCCTGCGCGATATCGACGCCATCGTCTCAGAACATTATCCGGACTATGAGGTGGTGTGGTACGGCCATATTGGTGACGGCAACCTGCACCTGAACATCCTCAAGCCTGAACATATGAGCAAGGACGACTTCTTCGCTTCGTGTGCCAAGGTCAACAAGTGGGTGTTCGAGATTGTCGAGCGTTACAACGGGTCGATTTCTGCGGAGCATGGCGTAGGCATGACCAAGCGTGACTACCTGGGCTACAGCCGCTCCCCCCAAGAAATCGCCTGCATGAAGGCAATAAAGGCCGTGTTCGACCCTAACGGCATCATGAATCCGGGTAAGATCTTCGCACCTGAATAAAAAGCAGTATCCAGAAGGAGTCGGCCATGAGTTACCAGCACCAGTACGTAGACGGCACGCGCATTCACTTCCCCCTGGGCAAGGTGGTGTGCATCGGCCGTAACTATGCCGAGCATGCCAAGGAACTGGACAACCCGATCCCCACCGAGCCGCTGCTGTTCATCAAGCCAGGCAGCTGCGTGGTGCCGGCCGAAGGTGGCTTCAAGATCCCGGCCGAGCGTGGGTCGGTGCACTATGAGGTTGAAATCGCCGTATTGCTGGGCAAGCCGCTGTCGACCCATCCGAGCGAGGAAGAGGTGCTGGACGCCATTTCCGGTTACGCGCCGGCGCTGGACCTGACCCTGCGCGACGTGCAGGCCAAGCTGAAGGAAAAGGGCCTGCCTTGGGAGCTGGCCAAGTGCTTTGACGGCGCTTGCGTGCTGCCACCGTTCGTCTCGGCCGCCAGCTTCGAGGACGTGACAGACATCCCGGTGCGCCTGACCGTGAATGGCGAAGTGCGCCAGGAGGGTAACAGCGCGATGATGCTTAACCCGATCGTGCCGATGATTCAGTACATGGCAGCGCATTTCTCACTACAAGCGGGGGATGTAATCCTCACCGGTACCCCGGCGGGTGTTGGGCCGTTCAATGTCGGTGACGAGCTGGTGCTGGAACTGCCGGGTGTGAGCCGCTTCGAAAGCCGGGTGCTTTAACTCGAAACCGCGTCGCCTTTTTCGCGGGTAAACCCGCTCCTACAGGGAACGCGTCGCGTTCTTCGCGGGTAAACCCGCTCCTACAGGGATTGCAGCACCTTGGGAGCGGGCATGCCCGCGAATGGGCCGGCACTGTTTACCGATTTTTCACACCCAATCTGGATAATGCGCGCACCTACGCCCATTTTCCCAGGATCACTGCATGCCATCCTCCTCCAGCGCCCCGGTAACCCCCAAGCGTCGCTTCTACCTGCGCTGGCCCTTCGGCCTGGCCGTGGCGGCGGTGATCGGCTATGGCGTGGCGGTGGCCATGCACTGGGATGACCGCGGTGCACTGTGGGTAAAAGAAAGCTTCGAAAGCACCGCCGAGCGTAGCGAGAGCGTTTGGTTGCCGGATTACCAGGTGGACATCGACGCCAAACCGCTGCCGGGCATGGACGATGATGAAGCCTCGGATGTGGCCTTCAACCCGCAAACCCGCACCCTGTTTGCGGTCATGGGCAAGAACCCGATCCTGGTCGAGCTGAGCCTGGAGGGCGATGTACTGCGCAAGATCCCGCTCAACGGCTGGAACAACCCCGAAGGTGTCGCGGTGCTGGAAGACGGCAACCTGGCCATCACTGACGAGCGCCTGCACGATCTGACCGTGGTCAAGGTGGACGCGCAGACCACGGCACTGAATCACGACGACTTCCCGAGCTACGACCTGGGCCCGTCGGTCAAAAGCAACAAGGGCTTTGAGGCCGTCGCCTGGGACCCGCTGCGCCAGCGCCTGATCATTGGCGAGGAGCGCCCGCCCAAGCTGTACACCTGGAGTACCGATGGCCGCAGCCCGCTCCAGGGTGACAAACAGTCGTTGCCGAGCGATGAACTCGACTTGCGCAACCTGTCTGCGCTGGGTGTCGACCCGCGTACTGGCCACTTGCTGGTGCTTTCGGCCGACTCCAACATGCTGCTGGAGCTGGACGAGCAGGGCCAGCAAGTCAGCTTCATGACGCTGCTGGGCGGCTTCAACGGGCTTGAAGACACCATTCCGCGGGCTGAAGGGGTGGCCATGGACGACAAGGGCAACCTTTACATGGTCAGCGAGCCGGCGCTTTTCTATCGTTTCAAGAAGAACTGACAACATCATCAGATTTGCCTGACGCTGGCATTAAGCTTTGCTTCAGCCATTCATGATTAGATTCGCCATCCTTGTGTCGAGTCTGTCCCTATGCGTCGTTTTGTTCGCCTGCTCCTTGTTCTGGCTGCCGTTGGTCTGCTCCTGCTTGGCTGGGCTGGGCAGGAGTTTCGCCTGTTCGAGCGTGGCTGGTTCAATCTGAAGACATGGTGGCAGCCTGTGGAGCGCAGCATTGGCCTGGATCGCTACCGGGTGGTGCTGGAGGCGCAACCGATCGAAGGGCTGGATGATGACATTTCGGCGCTGACCTACGACCCTGACCGCAAAACCCTCTTCACAGTCACCAATGCACGTTCGGAGCTGATCGAGCTGTCGCTGGACGGCCGTATCCTGCGACGTGTGCCGCTGACTGGCTTCGGCGACCCGGAGGCGGTGGAGTACGTTGGGCCAAACAGCTATGTGATTACCGACGAGCGTCAGCAGCGGCTGATTCGCGTACGACTGGAAGACGACACGCTGTTTCTCGATGCCGGTGATGCCGAGCAACTGACCTTGGGCATTGGCCTCAATGGCAACAAGGGCTTCGAGGGCCTGGCCTACGATTCGGCGGGCAAGCGCCTGTTCGTGGCGAAGGAGCGTGACCCGATGCTGATCTATGAGGTGCATGGCTTCCCGCATGACAACCCGGAAAAGCCCTACGCCGTGCATGTGGTGCAGGACCGCAAGCGCGATTCACGGCTATTTGTGAGGGACCTTTCGAGTTTGCAGTTCGATGAGCGCAGTGGGCATCTGCTGGCGCTGTCGGACGAGTCGCGGCTGGTGCTGGAGCTGGATGTACAGGGCCAGCCGCTGAGTACCTTGTCGTTGCGCAAGGGCTTCCAGGGGTTGCAGGCGACGGTGCCGCAGGCAGAGGGTATTGCGATGGATGAAGCGGGGACCATTTACCTGGTCAGTGAGCCGAACCTGTTCTATGTGTTCAAGCAGCCGGCTGACTGATCGCCTGTCAGGGCCTATTCGCGGGTAAACCCGCTCCTACAGGGATCGCCACGGTTCCAGGCTTGTGGGGTACCTGTGGGAGCGGGCTTGCCCGCGAAGAACGTTACTCGGCCTTCAGGCTCTTCACGCCCTCAGCGGTGCCCAGCAACAGCAGATCCGCTGGTCGCGCCGCGAACAGACCATTGGTCACCACGCCGACGATGGCGTTGATCTGCGCTTCCAGCTCCACCGGGTTGGTGATCTGCAGGTTGTACACATCCAGGATCACGTTGCCGTTGTCGGTGACCACGCCTTCACGGTAAACCGGGTCGCCACCCAGCTTCACCAGCTGACGTGCCACGTGGCTGCGGGCCATGGGGATCACTTCGACCGGCAGGGGGAAGGCCCCCAGTACCGGCACCAGCTTGCTGCCGTCGGCGATGCAGATGAAGGTCTTGGCCACGGCTGCGACGATCTTTTCGCGGGTAAGGGCTGCGCCGCCGCCCTTGATCAGGTGCAGGTGTGCGTCGCTCTCATCGGCGCCGTCCACGTAGAACTCAAGCTCGCTGACGCTGTTCAGTTCGTAGACCGGGATGCCATGGCCTTTCAGGCGCTGGGCAGTGGCTTCGGAGCTGGCGACTGCACCGTCGAAAGCGGTCTTGTGCTGAGCCAGGGCATCGATGAAGAAGTTGGCGGTCGAACCGGTACCGACGCCTACGACGCTCTTTTCATCCAGCTTGGGCAGAATGAAGTCGACAGCGGCCTGGGCGACGGCCTGTTTGAGTTGGTCCTGGGTCATGCGGGCTCCGGAAGGGGCAGGGCGGTTTCAAAGTCACCTAGTATAACGGCTCGCACGGCTTTGCTGTGGTCGCCCGACGTAGCGCTAGGGTAGACTCCCAGCCCTCGTCCCGCGGCCCAGTGATGCTTTCCCGATGCTCGAACAGTACGTCAAGAAGATCCTCACCTCGCGCGTCTATGACGTTGCCGTCGAAACCCCGTTGCAGAGCGCCGGGCAGCTGAGCAAGCGCCTGGGCAACCAGATTTTGCTCAAGCGCGAAGACCTGCAGCCAGTGTTCTCGTTCAAGATCCGCGGCGCGTATAACAAGCTGGCCCAGCTGAGCCCGGAAGAACTGGCCCGTGGCGTGGTGACCGCCTCTGCCGGCAACCACGCCCAAGGCCTGGCCCTGGCCGCGCGCGAAATGGGCATCAAGGCCACCATCGTGATGCCCAAGACCACCCCGGAAATCAAGGTCGAAGGCGTGCGCTCGCGCGGTGGCAAGGTTGTGTTGCATGGCGACTCGTTCCCTGAGGCGCTGGCCTATTCGCTGAAACTGGTCGATGAAAAGGGCTTCGTCTACGTTCACCCTTACGACGATCCGCACACCATCGCCGGGCAGGGCACCGTCGCCATGGAAATCCTGCGCCAGCACCCTGGCCAGCTAGACGCGATCTTCGTCCCGGTGGGCGGTGGCGGCCTGATCGCCGGCATTGCCGCCTATGTGAAGTACCTGCGCCCGGAAATCAAGGTAATCGGCGTCGAGCCGGACGATTCCAACTGCCTGCAGGCAGCCATGGCCGCCGGTGAGCGCGTGGTGTTGCCGCAGGTTGGGCTATTCGCCGACGGCGTGGCGGTGGCGCAGATTGGCCAGCACACCTTCGATATCTGCCGCCACCATGTGGACGAAGTCGTTACCGTCAGTACCGATGAAATATGCGCGGCAATCAAGGATATCTACGACGATACCCGCTCGATCACCGAGCCTGCCGGCGCGCTGGGTGTGGCGGGCATCAAGAAGTACGTCGAGCTTTACGGCGTCAGCGGCCAGACCCTGGTGGCCATCGACTCCGGTGCCAACGTCAACTTCGATCGCCTGCGCCATGTGGCCGAGCGTGCCGAGCTGGGTGAGAAGCGCGAGGCGATCATCGCCGTGACCATCCCTGAGCGCCCGGGTAGCTTCAAGGCCTTCTGCGAGGCTATCGGCAAGCGTCAGATCACCGAGTTCAACTACCGCAAGCACACCTCTGACGAAGCGCATATCTTCGTTGGGGTGCAGACCCACCCGGAAAACGACCCCCGCGCGGCGCTGGTGCAGCAACTGACCGAACAGGGTTTCCCGGTTACCGATCTGACCGACAACGAACTGGCCAAGCTGCATATTCGTCATATGGTCGGCGGCCACTCGGCCGGTGCCAGTGACGAAATGGTGCTGCGCTTCGAATTCCCCGAACGGCCAGGGGCGCTGTTCAACTTCCTCAACAAGCTGGGCGGGCGCTGGAACATCTCGATGTTCCACTACCGCAACCATGGCGCGGCTGACGGGCGCGTGGTGGCTGGGCTGCAGGTGCCGGAGGACGAACGTCACCTGGTGCCGGCAGCGCTGGCCAAGATCGGTTACCCGTACTGGGACGAGACCGAAAACCCGGCCTACAAACTGTTCCTGGGCTGAGCGGCTAAGCTAGGGCTGATGGCCCTTTCGCGGGCTTGCCCGCTCCCACAGGTACTGCGCAGGCCTCAAGGCCTGAGATACCTTGGCAGGAGCGGGTAAGCCCGCGAAGAAGCTACCGCAAAATGCCAGTTTAAGGACGACCGAGACATGGAACACCTGACCACGCTCAAGACCTTGCACATCGTTGCCACCGCGCTGCTGTTTCTGGGCGCCCTGGGCCTGGCGATCTGGACCTGGCGCGCCCGCCGCCAGGGCGATGCCGAAGCCTACGCCAAGCTGCTGCGCCGGCCGTTGGTGTTCGTCTGGCTGGTGATGGGCCTGTGCCTGGTGAGCATGCCGTTCACCGGCTGGTGGCTGGTACACCTGGTGGGCTGGCCACTGGGGCAGACCTGGGTGTTGGCATCCAGTGTCATCTATACATTCGGCGCGTTTGCCGTGTGGTGGCTGCTGGTGCGGCTGAACCGGCTGCGCAAGGCCGAGGTGGTGGGGTTGCGGTTTACTCTGGCGCTGGCTGTATTCAGTGGGGTTTGCTTCCTGTCCATTGCCGGGCTGATGGGGGCCAAGCCGGTCTGACAGCCTTGTGCTGTTTGTGCCGGCCTCTTCGCGGGTGAACCCGCTCCTACAGGTACAGCGCAGCCCTCAAGGCCTGTGGTGATTCCTGTGGGAGCGGGCGTGCCCGCGAAAAGGCCGGCACGCGAAACCTCAATCCCGCAGCGAGATCACCGGCCACCCGCGCTTATCCGCCTCGACCCGCAGGTCCGGGGCCGGGTCCACTGCCACTGCATGTGTCACCCGCTGCAACAACGGCAGGTCATTCATCGAGTCGCTATAGAAGTAGCTGTCCTCGAGATCAAAGCCGTTCTCCAGCATCCAGCGCTCCAGCCGCGTCACTTTGCCTTCACGAAAACACGGTATATCGGTACTACGCCCGGTATAGCGGCCGTCGCGCACCTCGCATTCGGTTGCCAGCAACACCCGCACCCCCAGGCGCCGGGCGATCGGTGCGGTAACGAAGCGGTTGGTAGCGGTGATGATCACCAGTTGGTCGCCCGCCTCGCGGTGCTGCTGCAGCAAGGCCAGGGCCCTGGGCAGGATGATGGGCTCGATGCAGTCGCGCATGAAGTCGCGGTGCCATTCGTCGAGCTGGGGCATGGGTGTTGCCGCCAGGATTTCCATGGAAAAGGCCAGGTAGGCCTGCAGGTCCAGGGTGCCATCGAGGTAGTCCTGGTAGAAGCTGTCGTTGCGTTGCTTGTAGGCGACCGGGTCGAGAATGGTGCGCTCGCAAAGATAGTCACCCCAGGCATGGTCGCTGTCGCCACCGAGGAGGGTATTGTCCAGGTCGAATAAAGCCAGGCGCATCGCGGTCACTCGCATCAGCCACAGGGTAGGCCCGCAGAATACGGAGTTTTCACGCAGCTGCACATAAGCTTGGCGGGCGCGTTGCTGCGCTCGCAAGCTTTGTGGAACAATGCGTTGACATGCGTTTGCGAGGTTGCTGCCGTGATCGACCCGGATGGTTTTCGCCCCAATGTCGGGATCATTCTCACGAATGATGCCGGGCAGGTGCTATGGGCTCGACGGATCAACCAGGATGCCTGGCAATTCCCCCAGGGTGGTATCAACCCTGACGAGACGCCGGAAGATGCCCTGTACCGCGAGCTGAACGAAGAAGTTGGCCTTGAACGCGATGATGTAGAAATTCTTGCCTGCACCCGTGGCTGGTTGCGTTATCGTTTACCACAGCGGTTGGTACGTACTCACAGCCAGCCGCTGTGCATCGGCCAGAAGCAGAAATGGTTCCTGCTGCGCCTGGTCAGCAATGAACAACGGGTGCGAATGGACCTGACCGGCAAGCCGGAATTCGACGGCTGGCGCTGGGTGAGCTATTGGTATCCGCTGGGCCAGGTTGTGACATTCAAGCGCGAGGTGTACCGACGCGCCCTGAAAGAGCTAGCACCGCGTCTGTTGACGCGCGACTGACGACGGAGTTCGACCCCGAGCCATGCTCAATACGCTGCGCAAGATCGTCCAGGAAGTAAACTCCGCCAAAGATCTCAAGTCGGCGTTGGGGATCATTGTCTTGCGCGTCAAGGAAGCCATGGGCAGCCAGGTCTGCTCGGTCTACCTGCTCGACCCGGAAACCAACCGCTTCGTGCTGATGGCTACCGAAGGCCTGAACAAGCGCTCCATCGGCAAGGTCAGCATGGCCCCCAACGAAGGCTTGGTTGGCCTGGTCGGTACCCGGGAAGAGCCGCTGAACCTGGAAAACGCTGCCGACCACCCGCGTTACCGCTACTTTGCCGAAACCGGCGAAGAGAAATTCGCCTCCTTCCTGGGTGCGCCGATCATCCACCACCGCCGTGTGGTCGGTGTACTGGTCATCCAGCAAAAGGAGCGCCGCCAGTTCGACGAGGGCGAAGAAGCCTTCCTGGTCACCATGAGCGCCCAGCTTGCCGGGGTTATCGCCCACGCCGAGGCTACCGGCTCGATCCGTGGCCTGGGCCGTCAGGGCAAAGGTATCCAGGAGGCGCGCTTCGTGGGTGTGCCGGGGTCGCCTGGCGCCGCCGTGGGGCGTGCGGTGGTAATGTTGCCGCCGGCCGATCTGGAAGTGGTCCCGGACAAGACCGTCGATGATATCGACGCCGAACTCAGGCTGTTCCAGAACGCTCTGGAAGGTGTGCGCGACGACATGCGCAAGCTGTCGGCCAAGCTCGCCACCCAGCTGCGCCCGGAAGAGCGCGCGCTGTTCGATGTGTATCTGATGATGCTTGAAGACGCAGCCTTGGGCGGAGAGGTGACCGAGGTCATCAAGACCGGCCAATGGGCCCAGGGCGCCCTGCGCCAGGTGGTTGGTGAGCACGTCAACCGCTTCGAACTGATGGACGATGACTACCTGCGTGAGCGTGCCTCCGACGTCAAGGACCTGGGGCGGCGCCTGCTGGCGTATCTGCAGGAAGCACGTTCGCAGTCGCTGGTGTATGCCGACAACACCATCCTGGTCAGTGAGGAACTGACACCGGCCATGCTCGGTGAAGTGCCGGAAGGCAAGCTGGTCGGCCTGGTCTCGGTACTCGGCTCGGGCAACTCCCACGTCGCCATCCTCGCGCGGGCCATGGGCATCCCCACGGTGATGGGCCTGGTCGACCTGCCGTACTCCAAAGTCGACGGTATTGAACTGATCGTCGACGGCTACAAGGGCGAAGTGTTCACCAACCCCAGCGAAGTGCTGCGCAAGCAGTACAGCGAAGTGGTCGAGGAGGAGCGCCAGCTTGCCCAAGGGCTGGATGCACTGCGCGAACTTCCGTGCATCACCCCCGACGGCCACCGCATGCCCCTGTGGGTCAACACCGGCCTGCTCGCTGACGTGGCTCGTGCCCAGCAGCGCGGCGCCGAAGGGGTAGGCCTGTACCGCACTGAAGTGCCGTTCATGATCAACCAGCGCTTCCCCAGTGAGAAAGAGCAGCTGGCCATCTACCGTGAGCAGCTGGCGGCCTTTCACCCGCTGCCGGTGACCATGCGAACCCTCGACATCGGTGGTGACAAGGCGCTGTCGTACTTCCCGATCAAGGAAGAAAACCCGTTCCTCGGCTGGCGCGGCATCCGCGTCACCCTCGACCACCCGGAAATCTTCCTGGTACAGACCCGCGCCATGCTCAAGGCCAGCGAGGGCCTGAACAACCTGCGTATCCTGCTGCCGATGATTTCCGGCATTCACGAGCTGGAAGAGGCGCTGCACCTGATCCACCGCGCCTGGGGTGAAGTGCGTGATGAAGGTACCGATGTACCGATGCCGCCCGTGGGTGTGATGGTGGAAATTCCAGCGGCGGTGTACCAGACCAAGGAACTGGCGCGGCAGGTGGACTTCCTGTCGGTCGGCTCCAACGACCTGACCCAGTACCTGCTGGCGGTGGACCGCAACAACCCGCGGGTTGCCGACCTGTACGACTACCTGCACCCGGCGGTGCTGCAGGCGCTGAACACGGTGGTGCGTGACGCCCATGGCGAAGGCAAGCCGGTGAGCATCTGCGGTGAGATGGCCGGTGACCCGGCAGCGTCAGTCCTGTTGATGGCCATGGGCTTTGACAGCCTGTCGATGAACGCCACCAACCTGCCGAAGGTCAAGTGGATGCTTCGCCAGATCAATATGGGCAAGGCCAAGGAACTGCTGGCCGAGGCCTTGAGCCATGACAACCCGCAGGTTATCCACAGCTCGCTGCAACTGGCCTTGAAGAACCTTGGGCTGGCGCGGATGATTGGGCCTGAAGCCAACAAGACCCTCTGACTGAGCGTTTGCCTGTTCGGGCTCTTCGCGGTTAAACCCGCTCCTACGCGCGGAGCGGGGGGCACACATCGGTGGCCTGGCACAGGCCGTTGTAGGAGCGGGTTTACCCGCGAAGAGGCCCGAACAGACAACATCAAATGCTCAGGCCAGCAACTCTATTTCACCCAAATGCCCGCCAAAAGGCCCGAAACTGCGCTCAACCAGCCGCCTTTGCCCCTTTTTATCCACAATCAGCACTGTACTCGCCCGGGTCCCGTAATTTTGGCTGGCGATGAACACGCTCGACAGCAACTTCTCAGTTGCCAACCCCACGCCTGTCTCGGGTAGATCACCATCAGCCGCGGGCTCGTTATCCGCAAGTAATGCCAGCAGCCTGTGCGGCTCCGGTGTGTCCAGCAGGCGCTGCAGCCCGTCACGTGCCTTCACCAGTTTCGGCCACGGTGTATCCAACCCGGCGTTCGAAAGCCCGTAAACCCCAGCCTTCAGCAGGCGCGGCGTGGCCTCACGGGCATGCAGATAACCCAGTTGCTGCCCGTCACCCACCAGCAGGTTGAACCCCGAGTACTGCCCACTACGGCTGGTTACCTGGTCCAGGTAAGCCTCGACCCCCAGCTCCCCTTGCAGAAACGCCGCCACCAGCTCACCCCGCGAGCGAGGCCCCGGCGCCTGGCCCGGGTCGCGGATGTTGGTCAGCGCGGCAAAGCGCTGCTGTGGGCC
Source organism: Pseudomonas sp. D5(2026) (assembly GCF_057766845.1). NCBI lineage: Bacteria > Pseudomonadati > Pseudomonadota > Gammaproteobacteria > Pseudomonadales > Pseudomonadaceae > Pseudomonas > Pseudomonas sp. D5(2026). The sequence goes on along the minus strand of NZ_CM173421.1, from coordinate 5,345,811 downwards.
TACGCCCAGCCAGGTACCGCCTGCCTCCAGGTCGCGCCCGGCATGCACCCCAGGTGCATCCTCCCAGGCCGCCAAGGGCTGAGTGGGGCGGGCATAGAATTCGTCGCGGTTGGCCGCCACGATCAGCGGCAGGGCGTGCCCCGGCCGCCAGGCAAATACGATCAGGCACATGGGGTGGGCCTCCGTGTTTTTTTTGTCACTGTACCCACAGGAGCAGTGCGGATCCATCCTGACACAGAGTTCACTAGAGCCCCGAGCCCGGCTTCCGTTACCATGCCGGATTGATTTTCTAGGGGAAGCCGAATGGAATTCGTGCTCTATCTGTTGTTGGGCGCCTGTGCCGGTGTGCTGGCCGGGCTGTTCGGCGTGGGCGGCGGCATCATCATCGTGCCGGTGCTGGTGTTCAGCTTTACCCTGCAGGGTTTCGACGCTTCGGTGCTGACCCACCTGGCAGTCGGCACGTCGCTGGCCACCATCGTCTTCACTTCTATCAACGCCGTGCTGGAGCACCACCGCAAGGGTGCCGTGCAATGGTCAATCTTCGCCTGGATGACCCTTGGCATCCTGCTCGGGGCGGGTGTCGGCGCCAAGACCGCCTCGCTTATCCAGGGCCCGCTGCTGCAAAAGATCATTGGCGTGTTCGCCCTGGTCATCGCCGCGCAGATGGCGCTGGACCTCAAACCCAAGGCCAGCCGTGGCGTCCCCGGCAAGCCCGCATTGATCGGCGCAGGCGGCGTAATCGGCTGGGCTTCGGCCATATTCGGCATTGGCGGTGGTTCGCTGACGGTGCCGTTCCTCACCTGGCGCAGCCTGCCCATGCAGCAGGCAGTGGCCACGTCCTCGGCCTGTGGCCTACCGATTGCTGTGGCTAGTGCCCTGAGCTTCATGCTGCTGGGGTGGCACGAGGAGCATCTGCCGCCTAACAGCCTGGGTTACGTGTACCTGCCGGCGCTTGTCGGCATTGCCGTGACCAGCATGTTTTTTGCCCGCTTCGGCGCGCGCCTGGCGCACAAGCTGTCGCCCCGTTTGTTGAAACGCCTGTTCGCAGCCCTGCTGTTCTGTGTCGGCCTCAGCTTTTTGATTTGAATCGAGAGGAAGTTCCATGCTGCCTTACCCGCAGATAGACCCCGTGGCCTTGGCCATCGGGCCGCTGAAAATCCATTGGTACGGCCTGATGTACCTGATCGGCATCGGCGGTGCCTGGCTGCTGGCCTCACGCCGGCTGAACCGCTTCGACCCCACCTGGAACCGCGAGAAGCTGTCCGACCTGGTGTTCTGGCTGTCGATGGGGGTGATTGTCGGCGGGCGCCTGGGCTATGTGCTGTTCTACGACCTGCACGCCTACCTGGCCAACCCGACGCTGATCTTCGAAGTGTGGAAGGGCGGTATGTCGTTCCACGGCGGCTTCATCGGCGTGATGCTGGCGGCCTTGTGGTTCGGCAAGCGCAACAACAAGTCGTTCTTCGAGCTGATGGACTTCGTCGCCCCGCTGGTGCCGATTGGCCTGGGCGCCGGGCGTATCGGCAACTTCATCAACGCCGAGCTGTGGGGCAAACCCACCGACGTGCCATGGGCGATGATCTTCCCGCCGTTCAGCGACCCGGCCCAGTTGCCACGCCACCCGTCGCAGCTCTACCAGTTCGCCCTTGAGGGCGTGGCGCTGTTCGTCATCCTGTGGCTGTTCTCGCGCAAGCCACGGCCGACCATGGCGGTGTCGGGAATGTTCTCGCTGTGCTACGGCATCTTCCGCTTTGCCGTGGAGTTTGTCCGGGTGCCGGATGCACAACTCGGTTACATCGCGTTCGGTTGGCTCACTCAAGGCCAGTTGCTGTGCATTCCGATGATAGTCGGTGGCCTCGTCTTGATCTGGTGGGCTTATAATCGCAAGCCCACGGCGAAACCCGCCTGATTAATCCCACGGCAGGGGCGATCCCCCTGCCGTTTTTGCTACAGGTAAGCCATGAAACAGTATCTGGACCTGGTCCGCGACGTCATCGACAACGGCACGTTGCAAGGAAACCGCACCGGCATCCGCACCATCAGCCTGCCGGGCGCGATGCTGCGTTTCGACCTGCAGAAGGGCTTTCCGGCCATTACCACGCGCAAGCTGGCGTTCAAGTCGGCGATTGGTGAAATGGTCGGTTTCCTGCGTGGCGTGAAGAACGCCGGTGAGTTCCGCGAGCTGGGCTGCAAGGTCTGGGACCAGAATGCCAACGAAAACGCCCAGTGGCTGGCCAACCCGTTCCGCCAAGGCCATGACGACCTGGGCGAGATCTATGGTGTGCAATGGCGCCAGTGGCCGGGCTACAAGCGCATCCCGCTGAGCAACCCGGCGGCCATCGAAATGGCCGAGCAAGCCGGTTTCCGCCGCATTGCCCAGGACGAAGAGGACGGCGTCGCGTTCGTCATCCTGTACAAGGCGATCGATCAGGTGCGCCAGTGCCTGGACACCATCGCCAACGACCCGGGTAGCCGCCGCATCCTGTTCCATGGCTGGAACTGCGCGCAACTGGACGAAATGGCACTGCCACCGTGTCACCTGCTGTACCAGTTCCACCCGAATGTCGAGACCAGGGAAATTTCCCTGACCCTCTACATCCGCTCCAACGACCTGGGGCTGGGCACACCGTTCAACCTCACCGAAGGTGCGGCGCTGCTGTCGTTGTTCGGCCGCCTGACCGGCTATACACCGCGCTGGTTCACCTACTTCATCGGCGATGCCCATGTGTATGAAAACCATCTGGACATGCTCAACGAGCAGCTCCAGCGCGAGCCGCTGGAGGCGCCGAAGCTGGTCATCAGCGACCGTGTGCCGGCATTTGCCGAAACTGGCAAGTATGAGCCGGAGTGGCTGGAGAAGATCGAGCCGAGTGATTTCTGGCTGGAAGGTTATGAACACCACGCGCCGATGACAGCGCCGATGGCGGTCTGATAGATCTCCATTGTTTGAACTGGCTTCTTCGCGGGTGAACCCGCTCCACAGGGTACTGCACAGGCCTAAGTCGTGCGCGGTCCCTGTGGGAGCGGGTTCACCCGCGAAGAGTTTGGCTCAATGCCCGTGACTGCGCCCCACATGCGAATGTTCGGTATCCGGCACCGATACCGCCCCGTTCGTCTCCAGTTGCTGCAAGATCGCGCACTCACTCCCCTGCGCATTGCAGCGCCGCCGCAGCTCCACCAACTGCTCTTGCAATGCCACCAAGCCATCGATCCGCGCCTGAACATGCTCGATATGCTCGTCGATCAGCGCATTGACGCTGCCGCACGCGTCGTCGGGGCTGTCGCGCAGGCGTAGCAGGCTGCGAATTTCGTCCAGGGTCATGTCCAGCGTGCGGCAGTTGCGGATAAAGGTCAGCCGCTCCACATGGGCCTGGGTGTATAGCCGGTAGTTGCCGTCGCTGCGCGCTGGCTCCGGCAGCAGGTTTTCACGCTCGTAGTAGCGGATGGTTTCCACCGCGCAGTCGGTGGCTTTGGCCAGTTCTCCGATCTTCATCACGAAATCTCCAGCAAGTGGCTTGACCCTATAGTGGCTACAGGGTGTTCACTTGGCAACAGGCTCAATTTAAGGATGACCCCATGAACCAGCCTGTCAGCCACGAACACAAGCATCCGCACGATCACGATCACGCTCATGGCGATGACGACCATGGCCATGCTGCCCACGGCCACAGCTGCTGCGGCGCCAAAGCCGCACCGCCGCTGGTGCAACTGAGCGAAACGGCCAGCGCCCAGGCGCAACTCAGCCGTTTCCGCATTGATGCGATGGACTGCCCCACCGAGCAGACCCTGATCCAGGACAAGCTGAGCAAGCTGGCCGGTATCGAACAGCTGGAATTCAACCTGATCAACCGCGTGCTTGGCGTGCGCCACACCCTGGATGGCACCGCCGATATCGAGCGGGCTATCGACAGCCTGGGCATGAAGGCCGAGCCGATTGCCGCCCAAGACGATGGCAGCGCCAGCGTGCCACAACCGGCCAAGGCCCGCTGGTGGCCACTGGCATTGTCGGGCGTTGCCGCAATCGCCGCCGAAATCGTGCACTTTGCTGCACTCGCCCCGGAATGGGTGGTGGCGGGCCTGGCACTGGCAGCGATCCTCGGTTGCGGCCTGGGTACTTACAAGAAGGGCTGGATTGCCCTGAAAAACCGTAACCTCAACATCAATGCACTGATGAGTATCGCCGTGACGGGGGCCGTATTGATTGGCCAGTGGCCGGAAGCGGCTATGGTGATGGTGCTGTTCACCGTTGCCGAACTGATCGAAGCGCGCTCGCTGGACCGTGCGCGTAATGCCATCGGCGGCTTGATGCAACTGACCCCGGACATGGCTACGGTGCAGCAGGCCGATGGCCAGTGGCGCGAGCTGGAAGTGCGTGAGGTAGACATCGGCGCACTGGTGCGGGTGCGCCCGGGTGAGCGCATCGGCCTGGACGGTGAAGTGACCAGTGGGCAATCCAGCGTCGATCAGGCACCGATTACCGGCGAAAGCCTGCCTGTGGAGAAGGGGGTGGGCGACAAACTGTTCGCGGGCACCATCAACCAGGCGGGGGCGCTGGAGTTTCGCGTCACCGCCGCTGCCGGGCAGTCGACCCTGGCGCGGATCATCAAGGCGGTGGAGGAAGCACAAGGCGCGCGGGCGCCTACCCAGCGCTTTGTCGACCGTTTTTCGCGCATCTACACCCCGGTGGTGTTCGCCATCGCCTTGGCCGTGGCGCTGATACCACCGCTGTTCATGGCTGGCGCCTGGTTCGACTGGGTTTACCGCGCCTTGGTGCTGCTGGTGGTGGCCTGCCCGTGCGCGCTGGTGATCTCGACCCCGGTGACCATCGTCAGTGGCCTGGCCGCCGCTGCGCGCAAAGGCATCCTGATCAAGGGTGGCGTGTACCTGGAGGGTGGCCGCCACCTTGATTTCCTGGCCCTGGACAAGACCGGCACCATTACCCATGGCAAGCCGGTGCAGACCGACGCCAAGGTGCTGGTGCCGCTGTTCGAAGACCGTGCACAGGCCTTGGCGGCCAGCCTGGGCGAGCGTTCGGACCACCCGGTGTCCCGCGCCATTGCCGAGTTCGGCAAGCAGCAAGGCCTGGCCTTGAGCGAGGTCAGTGACTTCGCCGCCCTGGCCGGGCGTGGCGTGCGTGGCGTGATCGCCGGTGAGGTCTACCACCTGGGCAATCATCGTCTGGTCGAGGAACTGGGGCTGTGTTCGCCAGCGCTGGAGGCCCAACTGGATGCGCTGGAGCGCCAGGGCAAGACAGTGGTCCTGCTGCTCGACCGCTCCGGGCCACTGGCACTGTTCGCCGTGGCCGACACGGTCAAGGACAGCAGCCGTCAGGCGATCGCCGAATTGCATCAACTGGGTATCAAGACTGTCATGCTGACCGGTGACAATCCCCATACTGCGCAGGCCATTGCCGCCGTGGTTGGGATCGACCGCGCCGAGGGCAACCTGTTGCCGGCCGACAAGCTGAAAACCATTGAGGCCTTGTACGACCAAGGCCATCGGGTGGGCATGGTCGGTGACGGCATCAACGACGCCCCGGCGCTGGCTCGCGCCGAAATAGGCTTTGCCATGGCTGCTGCCGGCACCGACACGGCGATCGAGACTGCCGATGTGGCGCTTATGGACGATGACTTGCGGAAAATCCCGGCCTTCGTCAGGCTGTCGCGCCAAAGTGCGGCGATCCTTATGCAGAACATCGTTCTGGCATTGGGCATCAAGGCGATATTTTTGGCGATTACCTTTGCCGGCATGGCCACGATGTGGATGGCGGTGTTCGCTGATATGGGCGTGAGCTTGCTGGTGGTGTTCAACGGCTTGCGCCTTTTGCGTAAATAGAGGACGTGCATGCTGAGTGCCGAGCTGAAGGCCTTCTACATGGTGGCCCGTCTGGGCAGCATCACCCAGGCGGCGAAGAAGCTTGGCCTCAGCCAGCCCACGGTGACCACCCAGATCCGCAGCCTGGAAGGCCAGTACGCTGTGGAGCTGTTCTACCGCGGCGGGCGGCGCCTGGTATTGAGCGAGGAAGGCCTACGCCTGCTGCCGATGGTCAAGGCGCTGCTGCAGCAGGAAGCCGACATCGAGTTCGAGCTGCGCAACAGTGGCCAGGCCCAGGGCAGCTTGCGCATCGCTGCCACTGCGCCTTACTACATTCTCGACCTGGTCAAGGTCTATCGCGAACGCCTGCCGCAGGTTGAGGTAGCGGTGGAGATCGGCAATTCGCAGCAGGTACTGGAAATGCTTGAGGATTACCGGGTGGATATTGCCGCGTCGTCGCAATGGGTGGAGGACGCACGGTTGGTGCGGCGGATATTGGGCACTGACCCTTTGGTGGTGGCGGTGCACCGTAACCACCCGCTGGCCCATCGCCAGACGGTGTCGATCGAGGTGGTGTCGGGGCATTGCCTGCTGATGCGCGAGAAGGGCTCGACCACACGCAAGCTGACCGAGCAGATGATGCAGGAGGCTGGGGTCAAGGCCAGCGCCATGATGGAAATGGGCAGCCGCGAGTCGATCCGCGAAGCGGTGCTACGCAATATCGGCATCAGCGTGATTGCCCGCCATGAGGTGCCGCACAACCCTGAACTCCGGGTGCTGGCGCTGGAGAATGCGCCGGTGATGCATGAGTACCTGTATTGCCTGAAGGAACGGCGCCAGGCGAGGTTGCCGGCGGCATTCCTGGGGGTGGCGCAGGAAGTGGCCGGTTCGCAGTTCTAGATTCTTCGCGGTCCACTACTAAATCTGCCTATACCACTATCACCGGCTTTTGCCTTAAAGCCACAGAACCTTCGCACAGCCTGCCTAGCATGGCCCCATCTCTTCGATGAGGCCCTGCCATGAACCACACCACCCCCGGCGCACAGATAAAAGTGTGCACTATCCACAAGCGCTTCGGAGCCTTCACGGCGCTCAACGATGTCTCGCTGGACATCGCCGCGGGCGAGCTGGTGTGCCTGCTCGGCCCATCCGGCTGTGGCAAGACCACGCTGCTGCGTTGCATTGCCGGCCTGGAACGCCAGGACCGCGGTACGCTGTACATCGGCGAACGCGATATCTCCGATCTGTCTCCCCAGGCGCGGGACTACGGCATCCTGTTCCAGTCCTACGCGCTGTTTCCCAACCTTACCGTCGAAGCCAATATCGCCTATGGCCTGTCGGGCAGTGCTCGGGAGCAGGCCCGCCAGCGGGTGGCCGAAATGCTCGAACTGGTAGGCCTGTCGGGCAGCGAGAAGAAGTACCCAGGCCAGCTCTCCGGTGGCCAACAGCAACGTGTGGCCCTGGCCCGCGCGCTGGCACCGTCGCCATCGCTGCTGCTGCTCGATGAGCCGATGTCGGCGCTGGACGCCCGGGTGCGTGAGCACTTGTGCACCGAACTGCGTCAGTTGCAGCGCCAACTGGGCATCACCACGTTGATGGTTACCCACAACCAGGACGAGGCCATGTTGATGGCCGACCGCATTGCGGTGATGAACAACGGTCAGGTCGAGCAGTACGCCACCCCGCAGGAAATCTACGACCATCCGGCCACGCCGTTCGTTGCCGAGTTCGTCGGCCAGGGCAACTGGCTGCCGTTCCAGCGCAGCAGCGACAACCATGCTCAGGTCGGCGACATGAACATGCGCCTGGCGCCGGGATCATCCCAGGCCAGCAGTGGCCGGCTGTTCTGCCGCCCGGAAGCGATCACGGTCAACCCGGTGGTGCACGAAGAAAACCTGTTCCCGGCCATGGTCCGTGAAATCACCTTCCTCGGTAACCGCTGCCGCATGAGCTTTGAACTCAAGGCTCTGCCAGGCCATGCCCTGCTGGCCGAGCTGGCCCCCGAGGCCATGCCGCGCCTGGGCTCGCAGGACATCTGGGTGGCGTTGCCGCCGCAGAGCCTACAGGTGTTTGCCTGAGATGGCCGCGCCAATGTCCCTGCCGTTGAGCCAGGCCAAAGCCACGCCGCGTGCTGGCATCGCCCTGGGTGACCGGTTGTTCGTCATCGGCGGCAAGAGCCTGCTGCTGATTCTGTTGGTGCTGGCCGTGCTGATGCCTTTGCTGGCGATCTTCTGGCGTGGCTTCAGCGGGGAAGCGGGCCAGGGTGGTGGCTTGCTGGCGGCCCGTGAACTGTTCGCCAGCCCCAGCTTCCACTGGCTACTTGGCAACAGTCTGTCGGTGGCCTTCACCGTCGCGGCCATTGTGGTACCGCTGGCCTATTTGTTCGCCTTTGCCCTCCAACGCACGTTAATCCCGGCCAAGGGCCTGTGGCGGGGGATTTCGCTGCTGCCATTGCTGGCACCGTCGATGCTGCCGGCCATTGCCCTGGTCTACCTGTTTGGCAATCAGGGCCTGCTGCGCGGGTTGCTCAGCGACAATATCTACGGCTTCTGGGGTATCGTGCTGGGCGAGGCTATCTACACCTTCCCGCATGCGCTGATGATTCTGCTGTCGGCACTGTCACTGGCTGATGCTCGCCTGTTCGATGCGGCCTCCAGCATGGGGGCAGGCTCGTGGCGGGCGTTCACCAGCATCACCTGGCCGGCCTCGCGCCAGGCGGTATTCGCGGCGTTTTGCCTGGTATTCACGCTAACTATCACAGACTTCGGTGTACCGGTCGTGGTGGGGGGCGACTATCAAGTGCTGGCGCTGGAAGCCTACAAGGCGGTGGTGGGCCAGCAACAGTTCGGTCGTGGAGCGCTGATCGGCATGGTGCTGCTGTTGCCGGCCCTGTTCAGTTTTACCGTCGACGCCTGGCTGCGTAGGCGCCAGGGCGAGGTCATGGGCGGCCGAGCGCAGGTATTCGAACCCAAGCCATCACGCAGCCGCGATGCCTGCTTCCTGACCATTGTGCTGCTGGTGTGCGCGGCGTTGCTGGTGGTAATCGGTATGGCGGTGTACTCCTCGCTGGTCACTTTCTGGCCCTACAATCTGTCGTTGTCGCTGCGCCACTACATGTTCGAAGACACTGCCGGTGGCGGCTGGCTGGCCTACCGCAATAGCGTGACCATGGCCATTGGCACCGCGCTGATTGGCAGCATCGTGATCTTCACCGGTGCCTACCTGATGGAGAAGACCCAGGGCCAACGCCTGCTCAACCATGCGCTGCGCCTGCTCAGCTTCATCCCCATGGCCGTGCCGGGCCTGGTACTGGGCCTGGGCTATGTATTCTTCTTCAACCTGAACGGCAACCCGCTGCATGTGTTGTACGGCGGCATGGGGTTGCTGGTGGTGTGCACCATTGCCCATTACCTGACCACCGCGCAGATGACCGCGACCACCGCCCTGCGCCAGCTCGACGGCGAGTTCGAGGCCGCCGCGCTGTCGCTGAAAGCGCCGCTGTACAGGCACTTCCTGCGTGTGACCGTGCCGATCTGCCTGCCGGCGCTGCTGGATATCATCCGCTACCTGTTCGTATCGGCGATGACCACCGTGTCGGCAGCGATTTTCCTGTACAGCCCCGACACCCTCCTGGCTGCAGTTGCCGTGCTGAACATGGACGACGCCGGCAACGTTGGCGGTGCCGCCGCCATGTCCACTCTCATCCTGCTGACCAGTGCCGGCGCTTCACTGTTGCTGGCTGCAGCCTCGCGCGGCCTGCTGCGCCGCTCCCAAGCCTGGCGCCAACGCGCCGCGACCGTCTGACTTCCAAGGAACCTACCCATGCACAAGCACCTTGCCCTTGCCGCTGCCGTTTCCGCCGTGTTCAGCCTGCAGGCGTCGGCCGCCGATACCCAGCTGACGGTCTACACCGCGTTGGAAGCCGAACAGCTGAAAACCTACAAGCAGGCCTTCGAAAAGGCCAACCCGGATATCGAGATCAAGTGGGTGCGTGATTCCACCGGTATCATCACCGCCAAGCTGCTGGCCGAGAAAGACCGCCCGCAAGCCGACGCTGTGTGGGGTCTGGCGGCGTCGAGCCTGGCCATCCTCGACCAGAGCGGCATGCTTGAAGCCTATGCGCCCAAGGACCTGGGCAAGATCTCCGGTAATTATCGCGACGCCGCCAACCCGCCAGCCTGGGTTGGCATGGACGTGTGGGCCGCCACCATTTGCTTCAATACCATCGAGGCCGAGAAACAGGGCCTGAGCAAACCGGTGAGCTGGCAGGACCTGACCAAGCCTGAGTACAAAGGCAAGATTGTCATGCCCAACCCGGCCTCGTCCGGCACCGGCTTCCTGGATGTCAGTGCCTGGTTGCAAACCTTTGGCGAGCCGCAGGGCTGGGCCTATATGGACGCGCTGCACCAGAACATCGGCCAGTACGTCCATTCCGGCTCCAAACCATGCAAGTTGGCGGCGGCGGGCGAGTTCCCGATCGGTATTTCGTTCGAATACCCGGCCGTGCAGCTCAAGCGCCAAGGTGCGCCGTTGGACATCGTGCTGCCGAAGGAGGGTTTGGGCTGGGAGATCGAGGCAACCGCGGTGATCAAAGGCTCGCCCAAGGCGGATGCGGCCAAGCGCCTGGCCGACTTCTCGGCCAGCCCGGCGGCCATGGAACTGTACAAGGAAAACTTCGCCGTACTGGCCGCGCCGGGCATTGCCAAGCCGCAGACCGAACTGCCGGCAGATTATGAGCAGCGGTTGATCAAGAACGACTTTGTCTGGGCTTCGAAAAACCGTGACCAGATTCTGGCCGAATGGCGCAAGCGCTATGACGGTAAGTCGGAGAAGGTGGCAGCGCAGTGATTGGTGAGGGCTGGTGGGGGCCCGGCTTGAGGTTTTTGTCGCCTGTGAGATCGAGCGCCGCCCGCGCGGCGCATCGCGAGCTGCGCTCGCTCCTACGTTTGTTTCGGGCCAATCATTCCTGCGGGATTTGCGCGCGTCCCCCCTTGGTGCATGCCGCGATATCGCGTCGTACAAACAAGGCGGTCGCGCGCGCCTGTCACAGGCATAACTGGCCCGAAACAAACGTAGGAGCGAGCGCAGCTCGCGATGCGCCGCGCGGGCGGCGCTCGATCTCACAGGCACCACATCCTTCAAGGCATACCCCTCGCAGCCCCTCAAATCTGCGAAACCAGCGCTTCGAGCTGCTCCTGCCGCTCAGCCTGATTCAGCTTTGCCCCTGGATTGAGGGTGGACCACTGCGGGTGCGCCCGCGCTTTGACCAACGCCTCCGGCAACTTGCCCTCACGCCAGGCCTTTTCATCCAGCTCCACCAGACGAATGCTGTCCTGTGCCGCATGCCCGCGGTTATCCAGCGCCACCATCAACTGCTGCTGACGCAAGGCCAGCAAACGCAATACCGTATCGTCCACGGTCAGCTCGCGCTTGCCCTTGAGCTTGCCCATCAACCGTGACCCATAGTTGCGCGCCGTCTGCAGCGCGCCGCCGGCAATCGCCCCGGCCAGCGCCGCTGCGCCGAGGGTAAGGCCACCAACCAGCAAATCGACCCCGGCACCGGCCGCAGCCCCCGCCGCCACACCGCTTCCCAAGCGCACGCCCAGCAGTTTCAACGTCTCTGGATTGAACAAATCATCGCCCCAGCGGCCATCCAGCAACGGCAGGTCGCTGGCATGGGCATCCTCGCGGCGGAAGGCATACAGCTTGAGCAAGGCCTCGACGCAACGCTGTTCACGTTGGCGTATGTCCTGGCGCAGCGCCTCGATGGCCCGGGCTTCTGCCGCCGGTTCGGCCTCGACACTGCGCCGGCATGCAGCGCAGTCGAGCAGCAGTTCGGCGATCAGGCGCTTGCCGCTGTGCCGGCGTGCCAGGCGCTGCGCCTGCTGGTCGTCGATCAGCCGTTGCAGTGCCGGGCGGGCGCTTTCCAGCAGCAGCGCCAGGCTTTCGTACAAACGGCGTTCGCCATCCTCTGGCGGGGCCACGCTGTCGAACCGCACCAATGCGTGAAGCCCAAGCCGGGCAAGGGCTTCACGCCATTCCGGTTCGCGGTGCTGGCTGCTGGCGACGAAGTTGAGCACCGGCAGCAACGGCTTGCCGCAGTTGGCCAGTACTTCCAGTTCGTCTCGGTACTTGGCCAGCACCGGCTCGCGCGCATCGATCACATACAGGCCGGCATTACTGGCCAGCAGTTGGCGCAATACCTTGGCCTCCTGCTCGAAACGTTGGCGCGCTTCGCTGCCCTGCAGAAAACGCTCCAGGCGGGCCGGGCCGTCCAGGCGCTCGCCCGGGCGTTCCAGACGTTCAAGGTAGTCGAGCAGCGCGATGGCATCTTCCAGGCCGGGCGTGTCGTACAGCTCCAGCAAGGGTTCACCGTCCACAGACAGTCGCGCACCTTCCACATGGCGGGTGGTGCTGGGGCGGTGGGACACTTCGCCAAAACCGACGTCGCGGGTCAGGGTGCGCAGTAGCGAGGTTTTGCCAACATTGGTATGGCCGACCACGGCCAGTTTCAGTGGCTCAGTCATGGCCATGCTCCAGCCAGGTCAGCGGTGAGGTGTCGGCATGTTGCAGGCCAAGGCGGTCAAGGGCCTCGTGCCAATCGCCCAGGCGCTCGGCATCGAGGGGCTGGCCCGGTGCGGCCTGCAGCAGCCAGATACGGGTGGCGCCGGCATTGCGCGCCAGTTCGGCGAGCAGCGCCAAACTGCCTCGGTCGGGCGAGCGGCGTGGGTCGCAGGCGATGGCCAGGCGTGCCGGTGGGAAGCGGCTGAGCTGTTCCAGCAGCCGGTTGCGTGATTCGCGGCTGTCGAGCACGCCGGCATCGGTCACGCTTTTGGGCAGGGCGGGTGGCCAGGGGCGCTGGTCATCCAGCTCCAGGCCCACCAGCAGGGCACCGCTGCTGCCGCTTTCCAGCTGCCCGGCGGCAAATTGTGGCAAGGCTTCCGGTGCGGCGTCCTGCACGCCGATACGCTCGCTGCGCGGCATCAGTGCCTCGCGCAGTTGCGCGTAGCCAGGCAGGCCCAGGTCCAGCGTCAGGCGTTCACGGCCCTGGCGCCAGCGCCACAGGCATAGCCCGGCCAGCAGCAGGCGGGGCAGCAGGCCGTATACCAGCACCACGCCGAGCAGCCAGCTGGCCCAGGCCTGGCGTGCCATGTCCAGGGCCGGCAGGCTGTCGCCGCTGGCGCGGATCATGGCTTCGTCGGGCACGGCGAAGCCTAGCAACGAGGGCAGGGCGCCCAGCGCTTGGGTCAGGTGAATGAACGGGTCGGCGGCGAGCAAGGTGGTTTCCCAGACAAAGCCATAGCGCCGGGTCGCCAGCAAGGCCAGCAGCATGCCCAGTGCGGTAAGCATCGCCAACAGCCAAAGGCCATGTACCAACAGGCCGAGCAGCCACCGGTTGAGGCGTTGACGTTGCAGCAGCACCAGCAGCGCTGGCGCCAGGTGCGCGGCCTGGGCATCGCGGGCAAAGCGTTCGCTTAGCCACAGCCACAAGCGGCCCAGCCCTGCGCCATGCTCGCCGCTCAGGGCAAAACCCATGGCCCAGCCCAGCAGCATCAGCAGGTTCAGCCCGAGCAGGCTGCCCAGCGCCCAGAACACATTCACCGGGCGCTGCCCGTCACCGAGGGCGGCCAGCCCCAGGCCTGCGCCGCTGAGCACGGCCATCAGCAGCAAGGCCAGCAGCGCCAGGCGCGCGCCCTGCTTCCAATGGCGCAGGGCGCCGGTCATGCCATCGCGCTCGGCGAGGAACAGCGCACGTGTTTCGATGCGCGTGGCCAGGTCGCCACCTAGCTGGCGGGCGTGGCGGTTGGCTTCCTGGTCTTCCAGCGGGCCGGCATGTTCTTCGCGCAGGCGTACCGCTTCGGTGAGCCAGCGCTTGTCCAGTGGCGTGGGTGCAGTCACAAGGTCTTCCATTGCACAGGTCAAGGCAGAAGCATAACCCACACGCCCGGTGCTATCCTCGCTGGCATGAATACATCACTCCCCCTCAGCCTGATCGCGGCGTATGCCGAGAACCGCGTGATCGGCATCGACAACTCCATGCCCTGGCATTTGCCGGGGGACTTCAAGTACTTCAAGGCCACCACCCTGGGCAAGCCGATCATCATGGGGCGCAAGACCTGGGATTCGCTGGGGCGGCCGTTGCCTGGGCGGCTGAACATCGTGGTCAGCCGCCAGCCGGAGCTTCAACTGGCGGGTGCCGAGGTGTTCGCCTCGCTTGAAGAGGCGTTGGTGCGGGCCGAGCAGTGGGCGCGCGAGCAGGGCGTCGGAGAGCTGATGCTGATAGGTGGGGCGCAGCTGTATGGGCAGGCGCTGGAGAAGGGGCTGGTAAACCGTATGTACCTGACGCGGGTTGAGTTGGCGCCAGAGGGGGATGCGTGGTTCCCGGCGTTTGATGAAGGGCAGTGGAGGCTGACTTCTAGCGAGGCACAGGCTGAGGAAGGCAAGCCGGCGTATCACTTCGAGGTTTGGGACAAGGGTTGAGATTGTCGGGGGGGCTGCTTCGCTGGTGAACCCGCTCCTACGGGGGACCACAGGGTGTTCAGATTTTGAACAAGACTCAAGCGGTCTTGCCGCGAAAGGGGCGCAAAGCGCCCCGGCGATCTGTCAGGTGTGGCTCAGCTCGGCATGTTCATCTCCGGCCAGCACTTCCTTGTCTGTCTCTTTCAGCAGCTGGCTGGTGACAACGCCCGCCGTCATCGAACCGTTCACGTTCAACGCCGTACGGCCCATGTCGATCAGCGGCTCCACCGAAATCAGCAGCGCCACCAACTCCACCGGCAAGCCCATGGCTGGCAGCACGATCAGCGCGGCGAAGGTAGCACCGCCGCCCACGCCGGCAACCCCTGCCGAACTCAGCGTGACGATGGCCACCAGGGTGGCAATCCACAGTGGGTCGAAGGTGTCGATGCCTACCGCTGGCGCAACCATCACCGCCAGCATGGCCGGGTAGAGCCCGGCACAGCCGTTCTGGCCAATGGTGGTGCCGAACGATGCGCTGAAGCTGGCGATCGATTGCGGCACGCCCAGACGGCGGGTTTGTGCTTCGATGTTCAGTGGAATGCTGGCGGCGCTGGAGCGGCTGGTGAAGGCAAAGGTCAGCACCGGCCACACCTTGCGGAAGAAGCGCAGCGGGCTTACGCCGGTGGCGGCGAGGATGATGCCATGCACCACGAACATCAACCCCAGGCCCAGGTACGACACCACCACGAAGCTGCCCAGCTTGAGGATGTCCTCTGTGTTGGAGCTGGCCACGACTTTGGTCATCAACGCCAGCACGCCATAGGGGGTCAGCTTCATCACTACCCGCACCAGGCGCATCACCCAGGCCTGCAGGGTGTCGATGGCCGACAGGGCGCGCTCGCCCTTCTCTGCGTCGTCCTTGATCAACTGCAGCGCGGCCAGGCCGAGGAACACGGCAAAGATCACCACGCTGATGATCGAGGTCGGCTTGGCCCGAGCCAGGTCGCCTACCGGGTTGCTGGGGATGAACGACAGCAACAGTTGCGGGATGTTGAGGTCGGCGACCTTGCCCGCGTAGTCACTGTGGATAACCTGCATGCGTGCGCTTTCCTGGGCACCGGCCACCAGGCCCTCGGCGCTGAGGCCGAACAGGTTGGTCAACACAATGCCGATCAGAGCTGCAATGGCGGTGGTCGCCAACAGGGTGCCGATGCTCAGCACGCTGATGCGGCCCAGTGAAGAGGCATTGTGCAAGCGCGCCACGGCACTGAGGATCGAGGCGAAGATCAGCGGCATGACGATCATCTGCAACAGGCCGACATAGCCGTTGCCGACCAGGTCGAGCCAGGCAATGGTTGCCTTGAGCACGGGGTGGCCAGCGCCGTAGATCGTGTGCAGCACAAGGCCGAAGACCACGCCCAGCACCAGGCCAAGCAGTACCTTCTTGGCCAGGCTCCAGTCTGTGCGGCGGGTTTGTGCCAGGCCCAGCAACAGGGCCAGGAACGCCAGCAGGTTGAGTGACAGCGGCAGGTTCATTGAAGCTCCAGCAGAAAAAGGCAGAAATGGCATCGCCTCTGTGAGCGATTGCGAACGGAAATGCTAACAGCCTGAAAACAAACGAATTTATACCCAAATGGAATTGGCATAGTCGTTTATGGAATAACGAGGTGTCGCAAATTGCAATGAACAAGGCGTTTACAGTTGCCTGGGGGTCGTTATCGAGGGTTTGCAGTGGGGATTGTTGCACTAGCGTTTCTGGGTCATTTCAGGAGATTCGTACATGAAAGTCGCTGTGAAAGCCGCCGCCATCGGCCTGTCCCTGCTGTTCAGTATCGAAACCTTCGCCACCGAGCTCAAACACTGGCCTGCCGACGCAGCCAAGCAGCTCGACAGCATGATCGCCGCCAATGCCAACAAGGGTAACTATGCGGTGTTCGACATGGACAACACCAGTTACCGCTATGACCTGGAAGAAGCCTTGCTTCCGTTCATGGAAAACAAGGGCCTGCTAAGCCGCGACAAGCTCGACCCATCGCTGAAGCTGATGCCGTTCAAGGACACTGCCGAGCACAAGGAAAGCCTGTTCAGTTACTACTACCGGCTGTGTGAAATTGATGACATGGTCTGCTACCCGTGGGTAGCCCAGGTGTTCTCTGGCTTTACCCTCAAGCAGCTGAAGGCGCAGGTGGATGAGCTGATGGCTTCGACCAAGCCGATCCCCAGCACCTATTACGAAGGCGACCAGGTCAAGGCCATCGAGGTTCAGCCGCCCAAGGTCTTCAAGGGCCAGGCCGAGCTGTACAACAAGCTGATGGAGAATGGCATCGAGGTCTATGTGGTTTCGGCGGCCTCCGAAGAGCTGGTGCGCATGGTCGCCTCGGACCCCAAGTATGGATACAACGTGAAGCCCCAGAACGTGATTGGCGTGAGCCTGTTGCTCAAGGACCGCGCCAGCGGCCAGCTGACCACTGCGCGCAAGCAGATCAGCGCCGGGCACTACGATGCCAAGGCTAACGAGGGCCTGGAGCTGACCCCCTACCTGTGGACCCCAGCCACCTGGATGGCGGGCAAGCAGGCGGCGATCCTTACCTACATCGATGAATGGAAGAAACCGGTGCTGGTGGGCGGCGACACGCCGACCAGCGATGGCTACATGCAGTTCCACGGTGTGGATGTGGGCAAAGGCGGTATCCACCTGTGGATAAACCGCAAGGCCAAGTACATGGACCAGCTCAACGGGATGATTGCCAAAAATGCGGCAGCGCAGGCCAAGGAAGGGTTGCCGGTGACGGCAGACAAGAACTGGGTGATCGTCACGCCGGAGCAGATTCAATAGGGGTTAGGTTTGATTTGAGCCGGCTGCGCCCTGGCAGGTGTGGATCCAATGACTATGGTTGATGGCACATGGATGTCATTTCTGCCGGAGCTTGCCAGTGGCTATTCGAGATCAGCAGTTCATCTACCACCTGACAAGTATTGAAAATGTCCCTTCCATCATGCAAAGGGGCTTGCTTCCCAGAGCCCACTTGCAGGCCGGTTTTACCGATATCGCTGATCCTGAAATTATCGAAGGCCGGCGGGATGAGGGGATGGAACAGTTTGTGCCATTTCATTGGTTTGCGAAAAACCCCTTCGATGGCAGAGTGCATCAGGATCAACCGGGTGAGCGTTTTGTGTTAATTGCCGTGGCCAGAAGCCACGCTCGTCAGTCCAACTGGCGGGTGATACCAAGGCATCCGTTGGCCGGTGGCACGTTCGAGCTACTGGATTATGAAGCAGGGTTTGGAGCGATTGACTGGGACATGATGGAGCGACGAGAGTATCGTGATCCCTTGTGCAAGCACATTTGCATGGCTGAGTGCTTAGCCCCGGGCCCAGTACTGGCGGCCCAGTTTTCAAAAATCTATACGCCATCACCTGAAATCCAGCAATCCGTAGCGCGGGAAGCAAGAGGAGCGGGGATGGGCAATCTGTGGATCGACTCGAATCCAAACATGTTCCCACCTAGATGATTTATTCCAGTCTCAACCCATCCAAGGCACTCATCTGGCGAATTGTTCACCGCGATAACCTGTCGTGGGTTCTGGATCATGGGCTGCACGCTGTCTCCTCTGGGAAGCTTTCCAGCACCTACGTTGGAATTGGCAATCCAGAGCTGATCAGCAAGCGAGCGCAACGCCGTGTGCCTCTGGAACCCAATGGGACGCTGGCAGATTATGTACCGTTCTACTTCACCCCGTTCTCCGTGATGATGAAGAATATTCATTCGGGGTGGGGGGTTCCTCAGCGGCGGAATGAAGAGATCGTGATTCTTGTCTCCAGCCTGTACCATGCGCAGTCGCTGGGTTTGCAGTTTGTGTTCACGGATGCCCATGCCTACCCGCATTGGGCCGGCTACTACAGTGACCTCACGCAGCTGGACAAAATCGATTGGGAGATTTTGCAACGCAGGGATTTCAAACGTGACCCTGATGACCCTCGGAAAATGGAGCGTTATCAGGCTGAGGCCCTTATCCATGGACATGTCCCAGTTGCTGCCCTTCTGGGAATTGTCTGCTACAACGAAGCTTTGAAGGGGCGTGTCGACAAGGAGGTTCAGCAACGTCGATTGAATCTCCCTGTGTATGCTCGTCCTGGGTGGTACTTCTAATGATCCGCTTTATGCAAGGTAACCTGCTGGAGGCCAAGGCCGAAGCGCTGGTTAACACAGTTAACACCGTAGGGGTGATGGGGAAAGGCATCGCGCTGATGTTCAAGGAGCGTTTTGTCGAAAACTATCGCCAGTATGCTGCTGCCTGCAAAGCGAAAGAGGTGGTTACCGGGAAGATGTTTGTTACTGAAGTGCGTGAGCTGGACGGTCCACGCTGGATTGTGAATTTTCCAACCAAGCGGCATTGGCGCTCACCTTCGCAAATCGGCTGGATCGTTGAGGGCCTTCATGATTTGCGCAACTTCATTATCAATAACCAGGTGGCATCGATTGCTATCCCTCCACTTGGCGCTGGTAATGGCGGGTTGCCTTGGGCTGCGGTACGAGAGCAGATTCAGAGCGTTCTGGGTGATCTGGATGCGGATGTTTTCGTTTTCGAGCCTACGGCAAATTACCAAAACGTTTCCAAGCGCAGTGGAGTTGAGGTTTTGACCCCGGCTCGAGCCCTGATTGCAGAGCTTGTGCGCCGCTATTGGGTGCTGGGGATGGAGTGCAGCTTGCTCGAAGTCCAGAAGCTTGCCTGGTTTCTGGAGCGATCAATCGAGCGGTTCACGCCAGGCATCAACCCATTGGAATTGAAGTTTGTCGCTCATAAGTATGGTCCTTACGCCAACCGGCTTGAGCACCTGCTAGATAATCTGGATGGCAGCTATTTACACTGCCGAAAGCGGATCAGCGATGCAGGCCCTCTGGACGTTATCTGGTTTGATGAGGGGCGCAAGTCATTTTTACAGGCGTATCTGAACAGTGAAGCCAAGGCCTATTTGCCGGCGTTGGAGTTCACTGCCGAGTTGATTGATGGTTTCGAGTCTCCGTTTGGTATGGAGCTGCTGGCCACCGTTGATTGGTTATTGCATGAAGATGGTGTTGAGCCGACAGTCCCTGCAGTTCGCGAACACCTGAAAAGTTGGTCAGGAGGGGTAGGTGCCGCTGCTCGAAAAAGCAAACTGTTCGATGACGAGGCACTTGGAATCGCTCTTCAAAAGCTGTCAATGTTTCGATCCGACCCAGCCACCTCGCTTCACTGACCGTCAATGAACAATCAAAAAACCGGCGCCCAGGGCGCCGGTTCTTATTTCACGCCAAAAGCACCTCAGAGGCCTTCCAGCATCGCCTTGTTACGCACAGCGCCTTTGTCGGCACTGGTGGCCAGCAGGGCATAGGCCTTGAGCGCGGTAGTCACCTTGCGTGGACGGACCTCAGCTGGCTTCCAGCCCTTCTTGTCCTGCTCGACGCGGCGTTCCGCCAGCTCTTCATCGCTGACCAGCAGGTTGATAGAACGGTTAGGGATGTCGATCAGTACCTTGTCGCCGTCGCGCACCAGGCCGATGGCGCCACCTGCCGCGGCCTCTGGCGAGGCGTGGCCGATCGACAGACCCGAAGTACCGCCTGAGAAGCGGCCGTCGGTAAGCAGGGCGCAGGCCTTGCCCAGGCCTTTGGATTTGAGGTACGAGGTCGGGTACAGCATCTCTTGCATGCCCGGGCCGCCTTTCGGGCCTTCGTAGCGGATGATCACGATGTCGCCGGCTTTCACCTCGTCGGCGAGGATGCCGCGCACGGCGCTGTCCTGGCTTTCGAAGATCTTCGCGGTGCCCTCGAACACGTGGATCGATTCGTCGACACCGGCGGTTTTGACCACGCAGCCATCCAGCGCGATGTTGCCGTACAGCACGGCCAGGCCGCCCTCTTGCGAGTAGGCGTGTTCGAAGCTGCGGATACAGCCGTTTTCACGGTCGTCGTCGAGGGTTTCCCAACGGGTCGACTGACTGAATGCGGTCTGGGTCGGGATACCGGCAGGGCCGGCCTTGAAGAAGGTGTGCACGGCTTCGTCATCGGTCTGGGTGATGTCCCATTTGGCGATGGCTTCTTCCATGCTGCGGCTGTGCACGGTCGGCAGGTCGGTGTGCAGCAGGCCGCCACGGGCCAGCGAACCGAGGATGCTGAAGATGCCACCGGCGCGGTGGACGTCTTCCATATGGTACTTCTGGATGTTCGGCGCCACTTTGCACAGCTGCGGCACTTTGCGTGACAGGCGGTCGATGTCGCGCAGGTCGAACGCCACTTCGCCTTCCTGTGCTGCTGCCAGCAGGTGCAGGATGGTGTTGGTCGAACCTCCCATGGCGATGTCCAGCATCATGGCGTTTTCGAACGCTTTGAAGTTGGCGATGCTGCGTGGCAGGACCGACTCGTCATTCTCGCCGTAGTAGCGTTTGCACAGTTCGACGATGGTGCGGCCGGCCGTGAGGAACAGCTGCTCGCGGTCGGAGTGGGTGGCCAGGGTCGAACCGTTGCCCGGCAGGGCCAGGCCCAGGGCTTCAGTCAGGCAGTTCATCGAGTTGGCGGTGAACATGCCGGAGCACGAACCGCAGGTCGGGCAGGCGCTGCGCTCGTATTCGGCGACTTTCTCGTCGGAAGCCGTGGAGTCGGCCGCGATGACCATGGCATCGACCAGGTCCAGGCCGTGGCTGGCCAGCTTGGTCTTGCCGGCTTCCATCGGGCCGCCGGAAACGAAGATCACCGGGATGTTCAGGCGCAGGGCGGCCATCAGCATGCCGGGGGTGATCTTGTCGCAGTTGGAGATGCAGACGATGGCGTCAGCGCAGTGCGCATTGACCATGTATTCCACGGCGTCGGCAATGATTTCGCGGCTTGGCAGCGAGTACAGCATGCCGTCGTGGCCCATGGCGATGCCGTCATCGACCGCGATGGTGTTGAATTCCTTGGCCACGCCACCGGCGCGTTCGATTTCGCGGGCCACCAGCTGGCCCAGGTCCTTCAGGTGCACATGGCCCGGGACGAACTGGGTGAACGAGTTGGCGATGGCAATGATCGGTTTCTTGAAGTCTTCGTCCTTCATCCCGGTGGCGCGCCACAGGGCGCGGGCGCCGGCCATGTTGCGGCCTTGGGTGGAAGTCTTGGAACGATAATCAGGCATGAAACACTCCTGGCGGCTTAATCAGGTCACAAATAGGGGAGTGAGCTTCTCTTGTCCTTTGCGCCGCAGGCCGGTTGCCACTGGCACGGATGGGGCCAAGACGGCGCGGGATCGCCGCGTGCTTGACCAGAGCTCATAAACCCGCCGGGGATGACTGGCGATGAATAGGCCGATTCTACACCGCTGGCGCGGTGAGGGAATGCAGATGTGGATGGTTGGCGGGGGGATTGCGGCAGGAAAGGGCCGCTGGGCGGCCCTTTTTGGCAGATTTCAGCTGTTCGGCAGTAACCGGCAGGTGATGCTTTTGATGTAGCGGGTTTCGGCAATGGCCGGGTGTACCGGGTGATCCGGGCCCTGGCCGCCACGCTCGAGCAACTGCATGTTGCGGTCCAGGTGACGGGCGCTGGTCAGGAGGATGTTGTTCAGGTCGTCCTCGGGCAGGTGCATCGAGCACGAGGCGCTGACGAGGATGCCGTCTTTGTTCAACATGCGCATGGCCTGTTCGTTCAGGCGGCGGTAGGCCGCTTCGCCGTTTTTCAGGTCTTTTTTGCGCTTGATGAAGGCGGGTGGGTCGGCAATGATCACGTCGAAGCGTTCTTCGGCTGCCTTGAGCTCGCGCAGGGCTTCGAACACGTCGCCTTCGATGCAGGTCAGCTTCTCGCTGATGCCGTTCAGTGCAGCGTTACGCTCCACGCCGTCCAGGGCAAAGCCCGAGGCATCGACACAGAACACTTCGCTGGCGCCAAAGGCACCGGCCTGCACGCCCCAGCCGCCGATGTAGCTGAACAGGTCGAGTACACGCTTGCCCTTCACGTACGGCGCCAGGCGGGCGCGGTTCATGCGGTGGTCGTAGAACCAGCCCGTCTTCTGGCCTTCGCGCACCGGGGCCTCGAACTTGACGCCGTTCTCTTCCAGCGGCACCCAGTCCGGCACTTCGCCGTAGACGGTTTCGACATAGCGCTGCAGGCCTTCGGCGTCGCGCGCGGCGGAATCGTTCTTGAACAGGATGCCGCTGGGCTTGAGCACCTGCACCAGCGCGGCGATCACGTCATCCTTGTGCGCTTCCATGGTGGCCGAGGCCAGCTGCACCACGAGGATATCGAAGAAGCGGTCGACCACCAGGCCTGGGAGCAGGTCGGAGTCACCGTAGACCAGGCGGTAGCACGGCTGGTCGAACAGGCGCTCGCGCAGCGACAGGGCGACGTTCAGGCGGTGTACCAGCAGCGACTTGTCCAGCGGCAGCTTGATGTCGCGTGACAGCAGGCGGGCGCAGATCAGGTTGTTCGGGCTCAGTGCGACGATGCCCAGCGGCTTGCCGTTGGCTGCCTCGAGAATGGCCTGCTGACCCGCCTGGAAGCCTTGCAAAGGGGTCGCGCTGACATCGACTTCGTTGCTGTAGACCCACAGGTGGCCGGCGCGCAGGCGGCGGTCGGCATTGGCTTTGAGGCGAAGGCTGGGCAGGGACATGACGTCGCTCCGGGAAAAAGAGCGGGATTATAGCGTGTCTGCGGTGCTTTCGCCTTTAGAGGAGTGGTAACCGGGGGCGCTTAGAGGGTTAAAATGCCGCGTCCTAAACGAGTGTGCACGTATGTCCCAAGAACTCAGCGCCGAACAGATCCAGCAAGCCTTGCAAGGCATCACCATCCCGCCTCAACCGCAGATCATGGTCGATCTGCAGTTCGAGCAGTACATGCCTGACCCGGACCTGGAAACCATCGCCAAGCTGATTTCCCAGGACCCGGGCCTCTCTGGCGCCTTGCTCAAGCTGGTCAACTCTCCGCACTTTGGCTTGTCCAACAAGATCGGTTCGATCCAGCGTGCGGTGAACCTGCTGGGTAGCCGTTCGATCATCAACCTGATCAACGCCCAGTCGATCAAGGGTGAGATGAGCGACGAGACCATCGTTACCCTCAACCGCTTCTGGGATACCGCCCAGGACGTGGCGATGACCTGCCTGACGCTGGCCAAGCGTACCGGCATTCAGGCGGCGGACGAGGCCTATACCCTTGGCCTCTTCCATGACTGCGGCGTGCCGTTGATGCTCAAGCGCTTCCCCACTTACATGGAAGTGCTGGAAGAGGCATACGCCAAGGCCGACGAAGAAACACGCGTGGTCGATACCGAAAACCGCACGTTCAACACCAACCATTCAGTGGTCGGCTACTTCACAGCCAAATCCTGGCGCTTGCCTGAGCACCTCAGTGCGGCCATCGCCAACCACCACAATGCCTTGGGCGTGTTCCGCGACGATACTTCGCGCAATACCCAGAGCCAGCTGAAAAACCTGCTGGCGGTGCTGAAGATGGCCGAGCACATCTGCGCGTCCTACCGGGTGCTGGGCAACCAGTCGGTGGACCACGAATGGAATGCGGTCGGCCCTTTGGTGCTCGATTACATTGGCTTGTCGGAATACGATTTCGAAAACCTCAAGCAGAACATTCGCGAGTTGGGCGGACACTGACACATGCCGGAATTGCCAGAAGTAGAAACCACCCGGCGCGGTATTGCGCCACACCTGGAAGGCCAGCGCGTCAGCCGTGTGGTGGTACGCGACCGGCGCCTGCGCTGGCCGATTCCGGAAGACCTCGATGTGCGTCTGTCAGGGCAGCGCATCGTCAGCGTGGAGCGACGCGCCAAGTACCTGTTGATCAATGCCGAAGTGGGGACGCTGATCAGCCACTTGGGCATGTCGGGCAACCTGCGGCTGGTCGAGCTGGGCTTGCCGGCGGCCAAGCATGAGCATGTCGACATCGAACTGGAGTCCGGGCTGATGCTGCGCTACACCGACCCACGCCGCTTTGGTGCCATGCTGTGGAGCCTGGACCCTCTGAACCATGAGTTACTGCTGCGCCTGGGGCCTGAGCCGCTGACGGACCTGTTCGATGGTGAACGGCTGTTCCAGCTGTCCCGCGGACGGTCGATGGCGGTCAAGCCGTTCATCATGGACAACGCGGTGGTGGTGGGAGTGGGCAACATTTACGCCACCGAGGCGCTGTTTGCTGCCGGTATCGACCCACGCCGGGAGGCGGGCGGGATTTCCCGGGCGCGCTACCTGAAGCTGGCGACCGAGATCAAGCGGGTGCTGGCGGCGGCGATCGAGCAGGGTGGTACCACCCTGCGTGACTTCATCGGTGGCGACGGGCAGCCGGGGTACTTCCAGCAGGAACTGTTTGTGTACGGGCGTGGCGGGCAGCCGTGCAAAGTATGCGGCACTGAGTTGCGCGAAGTGAAGCTGGGGCAGAGGGCGAGCGTGTACTGCCCGCGCTGCCAGCGATGAAACGTTCGCTGCAAACCTGTTGAAGCAAAACCTGAACGTTGGCGCGGTCCCTGTGGGAGCGGGCAAGCCCGCGAAGCAGGCGACGCGATGAATGGCACCGGCTGCGCCGGTGTTCGCGGGCATGCCCGTGCCCACAGGGAGCGTGCAGCGAAGTGCAGTGATCAGCCCTTGCCAGTGATCCGGCGATACTTGGCCATCAGCTGTTCTTCGGTTTCCGGGTGCGCTTCATCCAGCGGGATGCAGTCGACCGGGCAGACCTGTTGGCACTGCGGCTCGTCGTAATGGCCTACGCACTGGGTGCACAGGTTAGGGTCGATCACGTAGATCTCTTCGCCTTGGGAGATAGCCTCGTTCGGGCACTCGGGTTCGCAGACGTCGCAATTGATGCAATCGTCGGTGATGATCAGGGACATGGGGGCTCCGGCCGGGGCTCATAGCCCGGGCATGTTCAACGCAATGGGCACAATTGTGCCGCATTCGCGCCCGCAGTGCACGCGGGCGCGACAATCAGGCGTCAGGCTTGCTTCTTGAAGCGTTCAGTCAGCGCGTCGGCCACCACCGGGTGGACGAACTTGCTGATATCACCGCCCAGCGCCGCAATCTCCCGGACCAAGGTCGAGGAAATGAACGAATAACGCTCCGACGGCGTCAGGAACAGGCTCTCGACATCGGGGGCCAGTTGCCGGTTCATGTTCGCCAGCTGGAACTCGTACTCGAAGTCGGACACTGCACGCAGGCCACGCAGGAAGACGTTGGCGCCCTGTTCCTTGGCGAAATGCGCCAACAGGGAAGAGAAGCCGATGACTTCGACATTGGGCAGGTGCTTGGTGACCTCACGGGCGAGCTCAACCCGTTGTTCCAGCGGGAACAAGGGGTTTTTCTTGGGGCTGGCCGCCACCGCGATGATCACGTGGTCGAATAGCCGCGAAGCGCGCTCGACCAGATCGCCATGGCCTTTGGTAATGGGGTCGAAAGTACCCGGGTACAACACTCGGTTCATCGCGTCATCCTGGCTGGAGTGCGTTGGGGAGTCGGATGGTAGCGCAGCGACGGCGCCCCGGCCAAGTCATGCGGCCGACTGATGGCACTATAGACAGGGGCCATATTCGTTGTCATGCGCTGTGTGCCAGGCGGGTGGCCAGTGCTTCACTGAGCCTGGCGCTGATGGCATACACCGACAGTTGCGGGTTGGCGCCGATGCTGGTGGGGAACAGCGAACCGTCGTGAATCGACAGGTTTTCCAGCTGGTGATGGCGTCCCAGGCTGTCGCACACCGCCTGGCGCGGGTCTTCGCCGAGTGCGCAGCCGCCCATCACATGGGCGCTGCCCAAGCGTGTGCGGAAGGGCTCCAGGCGCAGTTTGTCGATCATGGTCAGGGTCTGTTCCAGGCCTGATGCGGCGCTGGCGTCGCTGTGCACTGGGGTCACCTGGGTGGCGCCAGCGGCGAACTGTACTTGCGCCATGCTGCGGTAGGCTCGTCGCAAGCCGTCACGCAGGTAGTCGGTGACCGGGTAATCGAGCACGGGTGAACCATCGCCGCGCAGTTCCACGGTCCCACCCTGGCTTTCGGGGTGAAAACCATCGCGTAGCAGCGCCAGCATCACATGGGTATGGGGCAGCTCGGCCATGCGCTGGGCATTCTCGTGGCCGTGCCCACCCAGCAGGGTGCTGGCCAGGGCCGGGTGCAGCGGCGGTACTTCCAGCTTGTAGCCAACCGGACCGTCTGCGCCGCCTTGCCACTGGAAGTGGTCGCTGTAGATCGACTGCGGGGCGCCATAGTAAGGGTCGATACGCTCGCTGAAGCGTGCCGCACTGAAGTTGACAAGGTGCAGGAAGGTCCGCTTGCCGAGGCGGCCATGCGGGTCGGGCGCGGCAGAGCGCAGCAGCAGGGCCGGGCTGTTGATACCGCCACCGGCCAGGAGGTAATGGCGTGCCCGCACGCTGATCTGCCTGCCGGTTGGGTGTATGCCTCGGGCGTCCAGGGCCCGGCATGTCAGGCTCTGAATGCGTTCGCCGTTGTGGGTGAAGCGCTCGGCCCGCGCCAGGTACAGCAGCTCGCCGCCTTGCTCGAGGGTGGCAGGTATACGGGTCACCAGCATCGATTGTTTGGCATTCACCGGGCAACCCATGCCGCAGTAGCCCAGGTTCCAGCAGCCGCGCACGTTGCGCGGGATCACCCCCCAGCGGTAGCCCAGCTGTTCGCAGCCCCGGCGCAGCACATCGTTGTTGGCATTCGGCGGCAAGGCCCAGGGGCTGATGCCCAGCTCCTGCTCCATGCGTTCGAACCAGGGGCGCAGTTCATCCTCGCTCAAACCGTTCACACCGTGGACCGAGGCCCACTGCGCCAGGGTTTGCGGCGGGGTACGAAAGCTCGAGGTCCAGTTCACCAGCGTGGTGCCACCCACGGCACGGCCCTGCAGGATGGTAATGGCGCCATCCTTGCTCATGCGCCCCAGGCCTTCCTGGTAAAGGCTGGCGTAAGCTTCATTCTCCAGCAGGTGAAAGTCGCTGCTGGTCTTCAGTGGGCCTTCTTCAATCAGCAGTACCTTGAAACCGGCAGCGCCGAGCATCTGGGCACTGGTGGCGCCGCCGGCACCACTGCCGATCACGACAATGTCGGCCTCCAGAGACAGGTCGTGCTCCAGGCGCGAGGCGTCGTAGGTGATCCAGCCGCGTTCGAGGCCTTGGCGAAACGGGTCGGGGACAGGCATTGGCGATGCTCTTGTTGTTTTCAGATTTTCGGTGGGCCCGGGTAACCGCAGTCTGCCCAGGATTCGGGGCATTCGTACCAGGCCATTTGCAGTAGTTGCAGCAACGAGGCGTGCCCCATGCGTAGCAGGTTCAGCGAGCTGTCCTGCCAACGCTGCAGGAACGCCGTGACCTGCGTGGCGCCAGCCTGGCCCCAGCTGACCCAGACGCCGGTCAGCGGGCCGCGAGTCAGTGGCAGGCTGAGCACGTCGAACAATTGCCGGGTGAGCTTGAGCATTTCCGGCGACAACGCCGCCAGCTTGTTGTCGAGGCTGCGCATTACCGGCGTCTCGGTGGCCTGCGTGCCGGCCAGCACCACCGGGATCAGCGCTCGCAGCAGTGGCAGGTCGTCGTCGCGGAGTACCTGATAGCCGGTCGCGGCTGTTTGCGCGCTGCACCCCACCAGGCTGGCGCCCGCCAGAAAAGCACTGGCGCCGAGGCTGAAACGCAGCAGTTCGCGGCGGTGCATGGTGCGATCCTCAGCGGATGAACAGTTTGTAGACCAGGCGCTGCAAGGCTTTGCCATAAGGCGGGTAAATCAGCCGTGCGGCGTTGAAGCGTTGCTTGGCAAGTACCGCCTTGGCCTTGCTGAAAGTGAGGAAGCCGTCATGACCATGGTAGTGACCCATGCCTGAAGGACCGATGCCGCCGAAGGGTAGATCGTCCTGGGCAACATGCAGCAAGGTGTCGTTCAGGCACACACCACCGGAGTGGGTGTGACGCAGCACATGCTCCTGGGTGCGGCGGTCATAGCCAAAGAAGTACAGCGCCAGTGGGCGTGGGCGCTGGTTGATGTAGGCCAAGGCCTGGTCGATGCCGTCATAAGGCACTAGCGGCAATAGCGGGCCGAAGATTTCGTCCTGCATCACCTGCATGCTGTCGTTCACATCCAGCAGCAAGTGTGGCGGCAGGCGCCGGCCTTGAGGAGCCTCGCCTGGGTACAAGTCGAGTACTTGCGCGCCTTTGGCCCGGGCATCGTCCAGCAGGTGCTGCAAGCGCTGCAACTGGCGCGGGTTGATGATGGCGGTGTAGTCGGGGTTGTCGGCTATGCGCGGGTACAGTCGGTGCACGGCGCGCTGGTAGGCGTCGCTGAAGGCGGGCAGCCGTTCGCGCGGCACCAGTACGTAGTCGGGGGCAACGCAGGTCTGGCCGGCGTTGAGGGTCTTGCCGAAGGCGATGCGCTCGGCAGCGCTGTCCAGCGGCACATCGTCAGAAACAATAGCGGGAGACTTGCCACCCAACTCCAGGGTGACCGGGGTCAGGTTGTGCGCGGCAGCCTGCATCACCTGGCGGCCCACGCTGGTGGCACCGGTGAACAGCAGGTGGTCGAAGGGCAGGCGGGCAAAGGCCTGGCCCACCTCGACTTCACCGAGCACAACGCTGACCAGGTCTGTGGGGAACACACGCTCGAGCAGTTGCTGTAGGGCCAGGCCAGTCGCGGGCGTGGCCTCGCTAAGCTTGAGCATGACCCGGTTGCCGGCGGCCAGGGCGCAGGTCAACGGGCCGATGGCGAGGAACAGCGGGTAGTTCCACGGCACGATGATGCCGACCACGCCCAGGGGTTGATAGCGCACCTGTGCGCTTGCCGGCTGGAACGCCAGGCCGACGCGGCGTCGGCTGCTGCGCATCCAGCGTTGCAAGTGCTTTTCGGCGTGGCGCAGGCCCTGCACCGACGGTAGCAGTTCGGCCAGCAAGGTCTCGTCGGCGCTGCGCCCGGCAAAATCTTGGCTGATGGCATTGATCAGTTCTGCCTGGTTGCCCAGCAAGGCTTCACGCAGGCTTTTCAACCACTGGCGCCGCTGTGCCGCTGGTGGCAGCGGGTTACCGGCAAAGGCCAAACGCTGGGCCGCGAACGTCGTCGCGAGGTCGAGGTCGAATTGCACAGAGGGCAAGGCACTGGGCGAGTTCATGGCGGTGTCGAGTCCGGGCAGGGGTTGCCTAGAGCCTATACTCTAATTTGTACCATGGTGCGAATTTTTACATGCTGTTCCACGGTGCATTCCACCTGTAATACGCCGTAAGATAAACCTTTGATGAAGGCCCGCAGACTGGGAGCTGAGCATGGCCCCGCGCATGAAGACCCGAGAGCGCATCGTGCAGAACAGCCTGGAGCTGTTCAACCAGCAGGGCGAACGCAGCGTCAGTACCAACCACATTGCCGCGCACATGGAAATCTCGCCTGGCAACCTGTATTACCACTTCCCCAACAAGCAAGCGATCATTGCCTTGTTGTTCAGCCAGTACGAAGAACTGGTGGACAGCTTTCTGCGCCCGCCGCAGGGTCGTGCGGCAACCGTGGAAGACAAGCGCTTCTACCTCAAGGCCTTGCTGGCGGCGATGTGGAACTACCGCTTCCTGCACCGTGACCTGGAACATCTGCTGGACAGCGATGCCGAACTGGCCGCCCGTTACCGGCGTTTTTCCGAGCGCTGCCTGCGCCAGGGCCAGGCGATCTACCGCGGCTTCGTCGAGGCGGGCATTCTGGCCATGGTGCCGGCGCAGATCGAGTCGCTGACCATCAACGCCTGGATCGTGCTGACGTCATGGGTACGTTTTCTCAGCACCACGCGTGAACATTCCGCGCACTTGGGTGAAGAAGCCTTCAAGCGCGGCGTCTATCAGGTGTTGGTGCTGGAGCTCGGCTTCGTCACCGACAATGCCCGCACTGCCGTGGACGCGCTGTGCGAAGAATTCCATGTACCGTTCAACCAGGCCCTGGAGCGCTAACCCAGGGCCCTCGTGCCATTGATCAGGAGATTGTCATGCCCCTTGCGCAATTGATCACCCCGCAGCAGTTGGCCGAGCGACTGGACTCGCCCGGGTTGGTGATTCTCGACTGCCGTTTTGCCCTCGAGGATGTGGACTATGGCCAGCGCAGCTATGCCCAGGGGCATATTGCCGGGGCGCATTTTGCCGACTTGGACCGCGACCTCAGCGGGCCGGTGAGCAAGGGGCGCACCGGGCGCCACCCATTGCCCGATCCGCAGCGGCTGGTCGAGCGCCTGCGAGAGTGGGGCCTGAGCAACGACAGCGAGGTGGTGCTGTACGACGACGGCCCCGGCGCCTTTGCCGCCCGGGCCTGGTGGCTGCTGGTCTGGCTGGGCAAGCGCAGCGGTGTGGCGATTCTCGACGGTGGCCTGAAGGCCTGGCACGCGGCGCACCTGCCGTTGAGCCTGGACCCGCCGCCCAAACGTGAGGGCACTTTCAGTGGTGAGCCGGACGCGAAGCTGCTGATTGATGCCGACCATCTGGGCAAGCGCCTTGGTAGTGCAGACCTGACCTTGATCGATGCGCGTGCCTTGCCGCGTTTTCGCGGTGAAGTAGAGCCGATCGACCCGGTGGCGGGGCATATTCCCGGTGCCCAGTGTGCGGCGTTTACCGACAACCTAGGGGCTGACGGGTGTTTTCTGCCGGCGGATCAGCTAAAGCAGCGTTTTGCCGAAAAACTGGGTGGACGGGCGCCGGAGCAGTTGGTGTCTTATTGCGGGTCTGGGGTAACCGCTTGCCATAACCTGTTTGCGCTGGCGCTGGCGGGATACCCGCTGGGCAAGCTGTATGCGGGGTCGTGGAGCGAGTGGATCAACAACCCGCAGCATGCTGTGGCCACCGACGAGTAAGCAGACCGGGTTGAACCCCCGCGGTGGGTGGCACCGGCAATGCCGGTGTTCGCGTGCATGCCCGCTCCCACAGGGGGCGCGCAGCCTTTACCAATTCGCGGGCTAGCTACCGTCCACCAGCCACTGCGGAATCCGTCGTTCCAGGTAGTACCCCGGATTTCGCAGGCTGCCATCGACAAAGCCCACATGCCCACCGCGGCCATGCAGTTCGAAGCGGGTCTGTGGTGACAGTTCACGGGCCGTCGGCAGGCTGTGACTGGACACGAACGGGTCATCGCTGGAATGGATGATCAGCGTTGGCGTGCGGTTCTGGCCAAGGAAGAAGTGGCTGGATGAGCGGCGATAGTAGTCGTGTGCATCGCGAAAGCCATTGAGCGGTGCAGTGACTTTTCCGTCGAAGTCCCAGAATGTGCGCAAGTTGGTGAGTTGGCCCAGACGTTCCAGTGTCGCCAGCTGCTCGTGCTGGCCCCGGGCGTGGAAGTGCCGCTGTTTGAGCTGAACATATGCCAGCATCTCGCGCATGAAATGCGCTTGATACACCTTGGAGAAGCCCTGGCCGATGCGGTCGGCACAGTGGTCCAGGCGAAAGGGTACCGATACTGCAACTGCTGCCTCCAGTTGGCTGGCGACGCCGCTCTCACCCAGGTACTTCAACAGTACATTGCCACCCAGCGAATAACCCACTGCGTACAGCGGTGCCAGCGGGCGCTGGGCGCGAAGATGGCTGACAATTTCCGCCAGGTCTTCGCTGGCGCCGGAGTGGTAGCTGCGCGGCAACAGGTTGGGCTCGCCTGAGCAACCACGCCAGTTCACTGCCACGCTGGCCCAGCCGCGGCTTTGCAGCGCCTGCTGCAAGCCTTTCACGTAAGGCGAGTGAGACGAGCCGGTCAGCCCATGCAGCACCAGTACCAGTGGTGCATGGGGTTGGTGCGGACCGTGCCAGTCCAGGTCGATGAAGTCGCCGTCGGCCAGCCACAGCCGCTCTCGGTCACGCTGCAGCTCAGGCAGCTTGCGCCAGAGTGGCCCCCACAGGGTCTGCAGGTGGGGATTGGATAGGCCGATGGCTGGACGGAATGTGGCGTTGTGGCTGGGCATGCTGGGTGGCTCATGATGTGCCTTGCTAGCTTGCCATGAAACAGCGCCACAGTACCTGCGCTATTGGTCGGGGGCTGGCAGCGGCTGTTGCTGAACGCCTGGTCCGACACTGACAAGCACCTTGCGGCTCAGGGCCAGCCGGCGCTGCATGACGGCTCGGACATCTGCCGGGGTAAGCTCGGCAATACGGGCGCTGTACGTGTCGAGATGATCGGCAGTTTGTCGCTGATGGGTTACTTCCGTCAGCAGTGTTGCGAGTTGCCTGTTCTGCGCGATCCCTCGCAGCAACTGCCCTTCCAGCTGTTTGCGTGCCAGTTGCAGCTCCCGCTGGGTGGGCCCCTCGTCGATGAACGCCTGCAGCAGGGTTTCTACCAGTGCCTGCGTGCCCTGCACATGCTGGGGCGCAACCTCCCATTCCACGGTGAACAGGCCGCCTGCACTCAATGGCAATACATGCGTGTACACGCCGTAGGTCAGGCCGCGTCGTTGGCGCAACTCCACCATCAAGCGCGACTCGAGGCCCTCTCCCAGAACAGCACTTGCCAAGGTCAGGGCCAGAAATTCCGGATCGTTGGCGGGTACGTTCATGGGCAGTGCCAGCAGGACCGCACTGCTGGCACCAGCCTGTTCGACGGCTATCGTCGCGCTGGGGGCCGCCGGGGCCGCCGGTAGTTCAGTGGCCGACCAGCCTTGCGGCAGGGCCTGGCTGATCTGTTGTGAGATGGCTTGGGCTTGTGCAAGGGAAAGGTCGCCTACCACGACCATCTCAAGGTTGCTGGCGCTGTAGGCGCGTTGGTGGAATGCCCGCAAGTCCTCAGGGGTAATGGCCTCGATACCTTGAGCGGTGCTGCCCAGAGGGTTGCCGTAAGGATGCCCGTTGAACAGGTGGCGGAAGACTTCGCTACGTGCTCTGAGGATGGGTAGCCGCTCGCGCGATGCGTGGTTTTGCAGCAACTGGCGCTTGATCTTGGTCAGGGCCATTGGGTGGAAGACAGGGTGGGCCACGAGGTCGGTGAGCAGCGCCAAGGCCGGGTCGAGCAAAGAAGGAGGGCTAAGGCTGCGCAGGCGCAGCGTCGCATGTTCCAGACGTACTTGTTTTTCCATGACCGCGCCCAGGCGCTCCAGGTGTTCAGCCTGCTGGGCAGCCGTGTAGGCCTGGCTACCCTCATCGAGCATGGAGAGCGTCAAGGCTGCCAGGCCAGGGTACAGAGTGTCCTGCGTGCTGCCGGCCTTGAACCGTAGTATCACGTCAACGATTGGCAGTTCCCGTGCTTCAACGAATTTGACGTCCGTGCCCGCAGTCGTCTTCCACGCTTGAACCTGTGTATGGATGGTTTCGAACTGGTCCAGGTCAAGTCCCTGGGCAGAGAGCAGCCCGCCGTAGAGGTTGTTGGCCCCGGCAGGCTGTTGCAGGGTCGTTGAGTCAGTCATGAGCGCTTTCCTTGTGGTGCGTGAACGTGAAGGCTGCACGGGAATCGGTGAGGAATTCATAGGCAGCCAGGCCTACCTGCTCGGCTGTCACGGTCTCAATGGCCTGTTGTTCTTCCTCGAGCGAAATAACCGGCAAGCCACAGGCGGCCTGTTTACCCATGGTTTGGGCCTGCTCGGCAATGTCGTCCCGTTCGAAAATCAGCCTGGCCAGCAGACGAGCCTTGGCACGTTGCAGGTGTTCCTTGGCTGGCGCTGACTGGCGAAACGCTTCGATCTCCTGCATCAGCCGCTCGGCCGCGGTCTCCGGGGTTAGGTGTGGGCTGCAGAACGCGTAAAGGGTCAGCAGGCTGTCACCGCGCTGCCAGGGTTCATAGGTCGCTTTCATGTATTGCAGGATTGGTTCGTCCAGCAGCAGCCTGCGCTGGAGGATGCTGCTGTAGCCGTTGGCAAGCAGATCGGGAAGCAGACGTAGCGCGTAGGCCTGCCTGGCAGACTGCGCGGTACGCTGGCTGGGTAGTTTGAAGCTTATGATCGCGCCGTTGTGCAAGCCTGGCAGGCGCAGCGTCTGAAAGCGCCGGCCCTGGGAGGAGGGCCCTGTGGGTAAGGGCTGCATCGGCAAGCGATGGGCGGGAATCGCCGCAAAGTGGCGCGTCACCAAGGTCTGCAGTTGTAGCAGGCTGATGTCGCCGGCCACAGCGAGGGTGGCATTGTTGGGGTGATACCAGGTCTTGTACCAGGTACGCGCTGCGGCTGGAGTGAGGCTCTCCAGATCTGACATGTGGCCAATGACAGGCGTGCCATGGCCACTATTGCCGTAAGCCAGCAGGTCGTGATGCTCCAGCGCCAATGCCCAAGGATTGTTGTCCACTGCCTCGCGCCGCTCAGCCATGACCACTGCCAGTTCCCGAGCAAAGGGCGTATCGCCGAGGGTGGCACTGGCCATGACATCAGCCATGGCCTCCAGGGCAATTTCCAGGTGGCGGGTTGGCAGGGTGAGCGGAAATACCGTGGCATCCGAATAGGTGAATGCATTCGGGTCGCCGCCCAAGCGGGTCATGAGCGTTGAGTACTGGCCAGGCGCCAGTTTGCTGCTGCCCTCGAACAGTAGATGCTCCAAGGCATGGGACAGGCCGGTGTGGCCTTCAGGTTCGTAGCTGGAGCCTACGTGGTACCACAGCTGCACGCTGACCAGTGGCGCACGGTGGTCTTCACGCAGGCAGACGTGCAGGCCGTTGGCGAGGGTAAAAGAACCTTTCGAGCTCGCCATTAGCGGCGGGGAGGGGTGTTCGGCCATGGTTGAACTGCTCCTTCAGGAAATGAAGGTGCAGCTTCAACCATGGCGCAGGTGGGATGCGGTAACTAAGTACATCCAACCCGCGGGTAATCAGCCCCGCTGCCAGAGTGCGTAGTGCACCTGGCCGGTCTTCTTCTCGCGGTGCAGGCGCCAGTTGCCTGGCAACTGCAAGGTCGAGGGTGCCGCTTCGCTTTCGGTGTAGACCCATGCCTGCTCGCCCAGCCACTGATTCTGCTCCAGCAAGTTGCAGGTGTTGGCCAGCAGGTCCTGGTGGAACGGCGGGTCGAGGAACACGACATCGAACTGCTGCTTGGCCGGGCCGTGCAGGTAGCGCAGGGCGTCGGTCTGCAGAATTTGCCCGCGGGGACAGCGCAGGATTTCGAGGTTGTTCTTCAGGTTGGCGATGGCCGCAGGGTTGCTATCCAGCGCCACGGCGTCCTCGGCCCCACGGGACAGGGCTTCGAGCACCAGAGCGCCACTGCCGGTAAAGGCGTCCAGCACGCGGGCACCCTCGATGTAGGGGGCCAGCCAGTTGAATACGGTTTCCCGCACGCGATCAGGCGTTGGCCGCAGGCCTTCGCCTTCCGGCACCGCCAGGCGGCGGCTGCGCCACTCGCCGGCGATGATGCGCAGGTGGCCCTGGCCCTTGCTTTTGCCCGCTTGCGGGCGGGCGGGAGGGGTGGATCTTGGCATTAGTGCTCCGGTATCCCGAGCGGTTGCTCGGAGGGCTTGTCAGTGGGTGCTGGCAGCGGTTTTTGTGGCACTTTCGGGCCAACGGTGACGATCACCAGTTTATCGGCTGACAGGTGTTTGTTCATGGCTGCCTTGACCTGTTCGACGGTGAGGGCCTGGGACTGTTGCATGAAGTCCTCCAGCCAGGTCAGCGGCAAGTTGTAGAAGCCGATCGCGCCCAGTTGGCCGACGATGCTGGCATTACTGGCATTGGACAGCGGGAAGCTGCCGGCCAGCTCACGCTTGGCATCGTCCAGCTCCTGTTGGGTCGGGCCCGTCTTCAGGTAGTCGGCGAGAATGTCTTGCACCAGCTTGAGCGTGCCCTCGCTGAGCTCGGCACGGGTTTGCAGGTTGATCATGAATGGGCCGCGCACCTGCATCGGGCTGAATGCCGAGTAAACGCCGTAGGTCAGCCCGCGCTTCTCCCGCACCTCGCTCATCAGCCGGGTACCGAAGGAACCACCGCCAAGGATCTGGTTGCCCAGCGACAGGGCTGGCCAGTCCGGATCCTGCCGGTCGATCCCCAGTTCGGCCAGCATCAGGTGGGTCTGCTTGGACGGGAAGTCGATGTGGGTCAGGCCGGCCTTGGCGTCCGTGGGTTGGGCCGGTGCGGCCAGCGCCGGGCCCCTGGGCAGGCCGGCAGATACCTGGGCGGCGATGGCTTCGGCTTCTGCACGGCTGAGGTCGCCGACCAGGGCGATTACCGCATTGCCGCCGGTATAGGCCTTTGCGTGGAACGCGCGTAGTTGTGCCAGGCTTATGCCCGCGATGCTCTCTGCGGTGCCGTCGCTTGGGTGGGCGTAGGGGTGGTCGCCATAGAGGTTGCCGAAAAGGGCCTTGCCGGCGATCTTGCCCGGGTTCTGCTTCTCATATTCGAAGCCTGCCAGCATCTGGTTCTTGATGCGCTTGAGGGCATCTTCGGGGAATGTCGGCTTGCCCGCCACCTCTGTAAACAGCTTGAGGGCCGGTTCGCGCTTGTCCTTGGCACTGAGGCTGCGCAGTGATGCCACGGCCATATCGCGGTAGGAACCGTTGCCAAAGTCTGCACCCAGGCCTTCGAAGCCCTCGGCGATGGCGGTGACGTCCTTGCCGGCCACGCCCTCGTTGAGCATGGCGTTGGTCAGAGCGGCCAGGCCTGGCGTGCCGCCATCCTGGCTGCTGCCGGCGGCGAAGGTGACACGCAGGTCGAACATGGGCAGTTCGCGGGCCTCGACGAACAGCACCCGGGCACCCTCGGCGGTGTTCCAGTGCTGGATGTTCAACTGACGCCGGCTGGGTGCCTTGCCATTCAGTTCGGCCAGCGATTGCAAGGTGTTGGCCGGGCGGGCTGCGCTGCTGTCGGCCTTGGCAGCGTTATCGGCCATGGCCGGAGCGGCCAGCACAGCCGCCAGCGCCAGGGCACGAATGCCCGTGGCCAGCAGGGTTGGGCGTGGTGCGCGGCGATCACTCATGAGCGGACTCCTCAGGCAGTACATGGGCAACGCTCAGGCGTTCGCGGGTGAAGTAGGTGCGCGCGGCGTTCTGGATGTCCTGCGGGGTGACGCGCTTGAGCTCGTCCAGTTCGCTGTCGATCAGCTTCCAGGACAGGCCGACGGTCTCCAGCTGGCCGATGGTGGTGGCCTGGCTGCTGATGGAGTCGCGGTCGTAGACCAGGCCGGCGATGACCTGGGCGCGTACGCGCTCCAGCTCTTCGGCGCTGGGTGGCGTGCTCTTGAGTTCGTCAAGCAACTGCCAGATGCCTTTCTCGACGTCGGCGAGGGTTTTCTGCTTCTGCACATTCGGCGTCGCCGAGATCAGGAACAGGCTGTCGCCGCGGGTGAAAGCGTTGTAGCTGGACGAAGCGCCGGCGACCAGTTCCTGGCCACGCTCCAGGCGTGCCGGCATGCGGGCGCTGTAGCCGCCGTCGAGCAGTGCCGAGATCAGGCGCAGTGCATGCACCGTACGTGGGTCCTTGGCGGTGGGCAGGCCGGGCACGTTGAAACCGTAGATCAGGCTTGGCAGCTGGGTTCGTACGTGCAGGGTCAACTGGCGCCAACCTGGTTCGGCCAGCTCCAAGGGCAGCTTGGCTGGGGGTACGGCGCGTTTGGGAATGTTGCCGAAATACTTCTGCGCCAGGCCCTTGACCTCGTCGGCGGTGACATCACCGACCACCACCAGGGTGGCGTTGTTGGGGGCGTACCAGGACTCGTACCAATGGCGAAGCTCCTCGACCTTCATGCGCTCCAGGTCTGCCATCCAGCCAATGGTCGGCGTGTGGTAGCCGCTGGCCGGGTAGGCCATGGCGCGGAACAGCTCGAATGCCTTGGCATTGGGCTGGTCGTCGGTGCGCAGGCGGCGTTCTTCCTTGATGACCTCGATTTCGCGGCTGAACTCGTCGGCAGGCAGGCGCAGGCTGGCAAGGCGGTCGGCCTCCAGTTCCAGGGCTACCGGCAGGCGGTCGCGGGCCAGCACTTGGTAATAGGCGGTGTAGTCGTCGCTGGTGAAGGCGTTTTCATCGGCGCCGAGGTCACGCAGAATGCGCGAAGCCTCGCCGGGGCCGACCTTGGCGCTGCCCTTGAACATCATGTGTTCCAGTGCATGGGACAACCCGGTCTGGCCCGGGGTCTCGTAGCTCGAGCCGACCTTGTACCAGATCTGCGAGACCACCACCGGGGCGCGATGGTCTTCGCGGACCACGACCTTAAGGCCATTGTCGAGGATGAATTCGTGGGTGGGTTGCACATCGGCGGCAAATGCCGCGAGCGGCATGCAGAGCGTGCCGAGCAACAGGCCAGCGGCGCGGCGGGCTAGAGCATTCATACGGTGTTTAACCTGTTCGGCGGCCCGCTGGG
Source organism: Pseudomonas sp. D5(2026) (assembly GCF_057766845.1). NCBI lineage: Bacteria > Pseudomonadati > Pseudomonadota > Gammaproteobacteria > Pseudomonadales > Pseudomonadaceae > Pseudomonas > Pseudomonas sp. D5(2026). The sequence goes on along the minus strand of NZ_CM173421.1, from coordinate 5,307,367 downwards.
TTTAGCGTCGGCGGGCCAGGAGGTGCTAGGATACTGATCCGGTTGCCTGGCGACCATGCCTGTCGCCGTTCTGGCCCACAGGACACTAAGACAAAACGTTGCGCATGAACCAGCCGGCTTCAAGATAGTCTGTTCTGCGTAGAGAGAATTCCTGATTGGCCCTCGCTGGCCCATCGCTACCCTGAGATAGCCGTCTTCCATGTTTGGTTCCAACGACGACAAAAAAGCGCCGGCCGAGGCTGGTGAGAAGAAAGGCCTGTTCAGCTGGTTTCGCAAGAAGCCGCAGCCACCTGCGGGAGCGGGCGTGCCCGCGAATGAACCCCCCGCTGCCGAGCAGTCTGCAGCCGCGCCGGTCGAGGGCTCAACCGCCGAAGTGCCACAGGCCCCCGAACCCGTTCAGGCCCCTGCGGCTCCACAGCTGGCTGAGCCGCAGCCGGTCGCCGCACCCGCCCGGCCCCCGGTAGTCGAGGCCCCCGTCCCTGAACCGGTTGCGTCCCAGCCGTTGCAGGCCCCTGAGCCCGAGCCGGTCGCGTCCCGGCCGCTGGTGGCGCCTGCACCGCAGCCGGTCGCGTCCATGCCCTTGCAGGCGGCCCCTGTCGAGTCTGCCCCTGTCGAGGCCGCAGCGCCGGTCAGCAACCTGGTGCTGCCGGTTGCCGAAGAGCCCGTCGCCCTGGTGCCGGACCTGGAGCCGAAAGCGCCGCCCGCCATCCCGGAACGCGCGGTACCAGTTCCCGCGGCCCCTGTTGCGGCTCCCGCCGAACAGGCCAAGCCCGGCTTCTTCGCGCGCCTCAAGCAAGGCCTGTCCAAGACCAGTGCCAGCATCGGCGAGGGCATGGCCAGCCTGTTCCTCGGCAAGAAGGTCATCGATGACGACCTGCTCGACGAAATCGAAACGCGCCTGCTGACAGCCGACGTGGGTGTGGAGGCTACCTCGGCCATTGTCCAGAACCTGACCCAGAAGGTCGCGCGCAAGCAGTTGGCCGATGCCGATGCCCTGTACAAATCGTTGCAGGAAGAACTGGCTGCGCTGCTGCGCCCGGTCGAGCAGCCGCTGAACGTACAAGCCCAGAACAAACCCTATGTGATCCTTGTGGTTGGCGTGAACGGCGCCGGCAAGACCACCACCATCGGCAAGCTGGCGAAGAAGCTGCAACTGGAAGGCAAGAAGGTAATGCTGGCTGCCGGTGATACCTTCCGTGCAGCGGCGGTCGAGCAGTTGCAGGTGTGGGGCGAGCGTAACCAGATTCCGGTGATAGCCCAGCACACGGGCGCCGACTCTGCCTCGGTAATCTTCGATGCCGTGCAGGCCGCCAAGGCCCGTGGCGTTGACGTGCTGATCGCCGACACTGCCGGCCGCCTGCACACCAAAGATAACCTGATGGAAGAGCTGAAGAAGGTCCGCCGGGTTATCGGCAAGCTCGACGTTGAGGCACCGCACGAGGTGTTGCTGGTGCTTGATGCCGGCACCGGCCAGAACGCCATCAGTCAGGCCAAGTACTTCAACCAGAGCGTCGAGCTGACCGGCCTGGCCCTGACCAAGCTGGACGGCACTGCCAAGGGCGGGGTGATCTTCGCCCTGGCCAAGCAGTTCAACATCCCGATCCGTTTCATCGGCGTCGGTGAAGGCATCGACGACCTGCGTACCTTCGAAGCCGAGCCGTTCGTCAAGGCTCTGTTCGCCGAGCGAGATTGACCATGATCCGATTCGAGCAGGTTGCCAAGCGCTATCCCAATGGTCATGTGGGTTTGCATGAGCTGAGTTTCCGGGCGCGCCGGGGCGAATTCCTGTTCGTCACCGGCCACTCGGGCGCTGGCAAGAGCACCCTGCTGCGCCTGTTGCTGGCCATGGAGCGCCCGACCAGCGGCAAGCTGATGCTGGCAGGGCAGGACCTGGGCCAGATCAGCAATGCGCAAATCCCGTTCCTGCGCCGGCAAATCGGCGTGGTGTTCCAGAACCACCAGCTGTTGTTCGACCGCACCGTGTTCAACAACATTGCCTTGCCGCTGCAGATTCTCGGCCTGTCCAAGGTCGAGATCGCCAAGCGCGTGGACTCGGCCCTGGAGCGTGTGTCGCTGTCCGACAAAGGCGAGCTGTTCCCGGCCGACCTGTCCACCGGGCAGCAGCAGCGGGTCGGTATCGCCCGAGCCATCGTTCACCAGCCGGCTCTGCTGCTGGCCGACGAGCCCACCGGTAACCTCGACCCGCGTCTGGCTGCAGAGATCATGGGCGTGTTCGAGGACATCAACCGCCTGGGCACGACGGTATTGATCGCCAGCCACGACCTGGCACTGATCGCGCGCATGCGCCACCGCATGCTGACGTTGCAACGCGGCCGCTTGATCGGCGATGGGGAGGCCGGGCAATGAACACTACACGTACTCCGAAGGTTTCCGAGCGGGTCGCACCGAAACCGGCCGATCCGCAACCTGCGAAGAAAAAACGCGGGGAAGACGATGATGGCCCGGACTTCCGCACCCTGCTGCATGCCTGGCTGGAAAGCCACCGTGCCAGCCTGGCCGACAGCCTGCGCCGCCTGGGCAAGCAACCGATTGGCAGTTTCTTCACCTGCCTGGTGATGGCAGTGGCGCTGAGCATGCCGATGGGCCTGTCCTTGTTGCTGAAGAACGTCGAGCAGCTTGGCGGTTCGTGGCAGCGCGCTGCGCAGATTTCGCTGTACCTCAAGCTTGATGCTGGCAGCCGTGATGGCGAAGCGCTGCGCGACGAGATCAAGGGCATGCCTGGCGTGGCGGACGCCCAGTATGTCAGCCGCGAGCAGGCGCTGGAGGAGTTCCAGCAGCAGTCCGGGCTGGGCGAGGCCCTGCGCGAACTGCCAGACAACCCACTGCCGGGTGTGGTGGTTGTAACTCCGACCGAGGTCGACAAGCCAGCCCTGGAAGCCTTGCGTCAGCGCCTGTCGGAGCTGCCGCGGGTGGACGTGGCGCAACTGGACCTGGTTTGGGTCGAGCGGCTGGCAGCCATCCTCAAGTTGGGTGACCGCTTCGTCTTCGGTCTGGCCGTGATGCTGATTTCTGCCCTGCTGTTAGTAATCGGTAACACAATTCGTCTACACATTGAAAACCGTCGTATCGAGATCGAAGTGATCAAGCTGGTCGGCGGCACCGACGCCTACGTGCGCCGGCCTTTCCTGTACATGGGCGCCCTGTATGGCCTGGGCGCAGGCCTGCTGGCGTGGGGCATCCTGGCGTTTGGCCTGAACTGGCTGAACGAGGCGGTGGTAGGGCTTTCCGGGCTGTATGGCAGTGACTTCGCCCTGGGCGGCGTTCCGGCTTCCGATGGTCTGTCGCTCTTGATCGGAGCAGTGTTGTTGGGGTATATCGGTGCATGGATTGCAGTCGCCCGCCACTTGAACGAGCTGGCGCCGCGATAGTTTTTACGTGTCAGCATTGACATTTTCTTCACTGCGGAACTTGTACCGTCGTTCCAGGTCAATGTTGGCAGCGCCCACAAGGTGCGAGTTTTGTAAGTCGGAGGTTCTTGAATGACCACATCGTTGCAACCTGCCTATGCCCTGGTACCCGGTGCAAACCTGGAAGCCTATGTGCACACGGTCAACAGCATTCCGCTGCTGACGGTCGAGCAGGAGCGTGATCTGGGCGAGCGTCTCTATTATGAGCAGGATGTCGAGGCCGCTCGTCAGATGGTGATGGCCCACCTGCGTTTCGTTGTACATATCGCCCGTAGCTATGCCGGCTACGGGTTGGCTCAGGCTGACCTGATCCAGGAAGGCAACGTCGGCCTGATGAAAGCCGTCAAACGCTTCAACCCGGAAATGGGCGTGCGCCTGGTGTCGTTCGCGGTGCACTGGATCAAGGCTGAGATCCACGAGTTCATTCTGCGCAACTGGCGTATCGTGAAGGTGGCTACCACCAAGGCTCAGCGCAAACTGTTCTTCAACCTGCGTAGCCAGAAGAAACGCCTGGCGTGGCTGAACAACGACGAAGTGCATCGCGTGGCGGAAAGCCTTGGCGTCGAGCCGCGCGAAGTGCGCGAGATGGAAAGCCGCCTCAGCGGCCAGGACATGGCCTTCGACCCGGCAGCGGAAGCGGACGACGACAGCGCATTCCAGTCGCCTGCGCATTACCTGGAAGACCACCGTTACGATCCGGCGGTGCAGCTGGAGGATGCCGACTGGAGTGACAACTCCACCAGCAACCTGCACGAAGCGCTGCAAGGTTTGGACGAGCGTAGCCGCGATATTCTCTATCAGCGTTGGCTGGCGGAAGAGAAGGCCACGTTGCACGAACTGGCAGACAAGTACAGCGTATCGGCTGAGCGTATTCGCCAGCTGGAGAAGAATGCGATGAACAAGGTCAAGGCGTTGATCGCTGCCTGATCGAGTCTTGGTTGTAAAGAAAAGCCGCTGGCCCTGATGGGGTGAGCGGCTTTTTTTGTGCTCGGCGTGAGGGGTGTGGCGCCTGTGAGGTCGAGCGCCGCCCGCGCGGCGCATCGCGAGCTGCGCTCGCTCCTACGTTTGTTTCAGGCCGGTAACGCCTGTGACAGGCGCGCGCGACCGCCTTGTTTGTTCAACGCGAATGGGGGCATGCGCCAAGGCGACCGCGCGCAGATCCCATAGGAATGATTGGCCCGAAACAAACGTAGGAGCGAGCGCAGCTCGATTTGCGCATCACCGCAAAACTCAAAGCTTGTTGCGCGACGTGTCGAGCTGCATCAGGTAGCTGGGCCCGCCCAACTGGCTCATCTGCCGGCGAATCCAGCTGGCCCGGCTGGCCACATACGCACTCGGCCGGCTGGCGCTCCACTTGATCGGACTAGGCAGCACCGCAGCCAGCTGCGCCGCCTGCTGGCGGCTGAGCCGGCTGGCGTCGACACCGAAGTGATAACGCGCCGCCGCCTGGGCGCCAAACACGCCCTTGCCCCACTCGGCGCTGTTCAAATAGACCTCGAGAATCCGTTCCTTCGACCAGAACAACTCAATCAGCGCGGTGAACCAGGCCTCCAACCCCTTGCGAAACCAGCTGCGGCCTGACCACAGAAACAGGTTCTTGGCCACTTGTTGGGTCAGGGTGCTGGCGCCGCGAATGTTGCCGCCGCGCTCGTTGTGGGCCAGCGCCGCCTGAATGGCCGGGATGTCGAAGCCCCAGTGGCTGGCGAACTTCTGGTCCTCGCCAGCAATGACTGCGACCTTGAGCTGATCGGAGATGTTCTCCCATGGCTCCCAGTCGCGCTGCAGGTCGATCGGTTCACCACTCACCCAAGACTGTACCTTGCGCTCGACCATCAGCGCCGTGCCGGGCGGTGGGACCCAGCGGAACACCAGCACCAGTACGATGCTGCAGGCAACGAACCAGAGCAGGGCACGGGAAAGGCGACGGATAAGCGTTGACAGCATGTCGATGGCTTGGCCCTAAGGGTGGAAGGGGCCATTATACAGACCCGATACAAGGAGTCGTCCCATGCTTCGCAGCTTCCTGATGCTTGCCGCCTTTTTTGGCTTTACCGGGGTCGCCCTGGGCGCCTTTGCCGCTCATGGCCTGAAAAACCGGCTGACGGCTGACTACCTGGCGATCTTCCATACCGGCGTGACTTACCAACTGGTCCATGCCTTGGCGATCTTCGGCGTTGCGGTGCTCTCGGCGCACCTGCCCGGGCGCCTGGTGGGATGGGCCGGCGGCCTGTTTGCGTTGGGCATCGTGCTGTTCTCCGGCAGCCTGTACCTGCTGACCCTCAGCGGCATCGGCAAGCTTGGCATCATCACCCCGATTGGTGGCTTGTGCTTCCTCGGCGGCTGGTTGTGCCTGGGCCTGGCAGCCTGGCGGCTGGGCTGACCGAGTGGTCCACAATCACGACTAATGGCGCGCACCGCCCTTGGGTTGCAGGGCGGTTCGGCGCTAGAATGCTGGCCCCAAAGAACAATGGTGGCCGTGCGCATGCGCATTAAATTGAACGGTGAACCTTACGAACTGCCTGCCGGCGAAAGCGTTGCAGCCCTGCTGGCGCGCCTGGAACTGACCGGGCGCCGTGTTGCAGTGGAACTGAATCTGGATATCGTGCCGCGCAGCCAGCACGACAGCACGCTGCTGAATGACGGCGACCAGGTCGAAGTGGTCCACGCCATCGGTGGCGGCTGACAGCAGCCCGGCGGTTCACAAGCAAGCCCTGCAACCTTTTCCCGAGGAACAACGATGAGCAACGTTCGTAGCGACAAGCCCTTCACCCTGGCCGGGCGTACTTTCCAGTCGCGCCTGCTGGTCGGTACCGGCAAGTACCGTGACATGGAAGAAACCCGCCTGGCCACCGAGGCCTCGGGTGCCGAAATCGTCACTGTCGCTGTGCGCCGCACCAACCTTGGCCAGAACGCGGGCGAGCCGAACCTGCTCGATGTACTGTCGCCCGACAAGTACACCATCCTGCCGAACACTGCAGGCTGCTTTGATGCGGTGGAAGCGGTACGCACTTGCCGTCTGGCCCGCGAACTGCTCGATGGGCGTAAATCGCACGAGTCCCGCACGCTGGTGAAGCTGGAAGTGCTGGCCGACCAGAAAACCCTGTTCCCTAACGTGATCGAAACCCTCAAGGCTGCCGAAGTGCTGGTCAAGGAAGGTTTCGATGTAATGGTCTACACCAGCGACGACCCGATCATCGCCCGTCAGCTGGCCGAAGTCGGTTGCATCGCGGTCATGCCGCTGGCAGGCCTGATTGGCACCGGCCTGGGTATTTGCAACCCCTACAACCTGCAGATCATCCTGGAAGAATCCAAGGTGCCGGTGCTGGTCGATGCTGGCGTGGGTACCGCATCCGACGCCACCATCGCCATGGAAATGGGCTGTGAGGCAGTGCTGATGAACTCGGCCATTGCCCATGCCCAGCAGCCGGTGCTGATGGCCGAGGCCATGAAACACGCCATTGTTGCGGGTCGCATGGCCTATCTGGCCGGTCGTATGCCGAAGAAACTCTATGCCAGCGCCTCTTCGCCGCTGGATGGTCTGATCAAGTAAGAGCAACTGATGACTGAATCGCACGATACGCCGATCACCCCCGACGGCGACGCCCGCCCACACCGCCGCATCAAGAGCTTCGTGATGCGTGCCGGGCGCATGACCGAAGGCCAGCAACGCGGCCTGGACCAAGGCGGCCCGCTGTACATCCTGCCACTGGCTGACAGCCCGGTTGACTACGACCAGGTGTTCGGCCGTTCGGCCCCGCGCACCTTGGAGATTGGCTTCGGCATGGGCCATTCCCTGCTGGAAATGGCGGCTGCCGCACCTGAGCAGGACTTCATCGGTGTGGAAGTGCACCGCCCGGGTGTTGGCGCGCTGCTCAATGGCGTGCTGACCCAGGGGCTGAAAAACCTGCGGGTGTATGACTGCGATGCCATCGAGGTGCTGAACCGTTGCGTGGCGGATAACAGCCTCGATCGGTTGATGCTGTTCTTCCCAGACCCTTGGCACAAGGCGCGTCACCACAAGCGCCGCATCGTCCAGCTGGAGTTCGCCGAGCTGGTACGTCGCAAGCTCAAGCCTGGTGGTGTGTTCCACATGGCCACCGATTGGGAGCCGTATGCCGAGTACATGCTGGAAGTGATGAGCGCAGCTCCTGGCTATCGCAACCGTGCGGCAGACGGCACTTATGTGCCGCGCCCCGAAGAGCGCCCGATCACCAAGTTCGAACGCCGCGGTGAGCGGCTGGGCCATGGGGTGTGGGACTTGAAGTTCGAGAAGGTGGATTGAGCGGCTGATACGGCTTCTCGATGTGCCGATGCTTGCAGGAATGCAGGCGAAAAAACCGCCTTGAGAAGGGCGGTTTTTTCTTTGTAGGAGCGGGTTTACCCGCGAATACGGTAGTGGCGGCAACGGTGAACGGCGGGTGGAGATTGGCCAGCACGGCCGGCCCTTTCGCGGGTGAACCCGCTCCTACAAGGGCCCGGGGCCATTGGCTCAGCCTCGGCGATCCGCCACCACGCCAATCAATACCAGCACCACCAGCAACACAGGCGCCAGCGCATAGTTGTTGAACTGGCTCAGCCCCTTCACCACCCACGGCGTGGCATAGATCAGCGCGGCACCGCTGCCGATCATTACCATCAGCGCCATGAACGGCACGCGCAGGGCGCCGGCCAAGCCCCCCAGGCGTTGCTCTGCCCAGGCTTTGACATCGGTGCCGAACAGCACCAGCAGGCAGCCTACCAAGGCCAGTGAAATCTCCGACAGGTTGCTGCGGCTCCAGCGGGAAATCGTCGCGAGCAGATCAAGTACCAGATCCATGGGTCATCCTTAGGTCAAGAAATACTGCAGCAGGTCATTGAGGAACAACTGGCCCCTCGGCGTGGCTACCAGTCGATCCGGTTCGACCTGCAAAAGGCCCTTTTGTTCGGCGGCACGGCGTGCCTCATGCAGCTGCGCCAGTGGCAAGCCGGTGCGTTGGGTGAACAGTTCGGCTTCCACGCCATCGGTCAGGCGCAGGGCGTTCATCAGGAACTCGAACGGCAGTTCATCGACTGGCAGCAGCTTCTCGCCGGCCTTGAACGGCTTGGCCAGGTTCAGGTAATCCTTGGGCAGGCGGGTCTTCCAGGTACGCAGGATGCGCCCGTCGGCAAAGGTGAGCTTGCCGTGGGCGCCGGCGCCGATACCGATGAAGTCGCCGAAGCGCCAGTAATTGAGGTTGTGCCGGGCGGCGCGGTCTGCCTGGGCGTAGGCTGATACCTCGTACTGGCGGTAGCCGTGCGCGGCCATCAGCGCTTGGCCGGCTTCCTGAATATCCCAGAGGATATCGTCTTCGGGTAGCTCTGGCGGCTGGTTCCAGAACACCGTGTTCGGTTCCACGGTCAGCTGATACCACGACAGGTGTGTCGGGCCCAGGTCGATGGCCTGGCGCAGGTCAGCCAGCGCGTCGTCCTGCGACTGGTCGGGCAGGCCGTGCATCAGGTCCATGTTGAAATTGTCGAAACCGGCCGCGCGCGCCATGCCAGCGGCCCGAACCGCTTCGTCGCCATTGTGGATGCGCCCTAGTGCTTCCAGCTTGGCTGGCTGGAAGCTCTGCACACCGATCGACAGGCGGTTGATGCCGGTCTGCCGGTAGGCCTTGAACTTGTCCTGCTCGAAGGTGCCCGGGTTGGCTTCCAGGGTAATCTCGATGTCTGGCGCGAACGTAATACGTTGCTCTACGCCGCGCAGCAGCCGGCCGAGGGCCTTGGCACTGAACAGGCTTGGCGTACCGCCACCGAAGAAGATCGAGCTGAGCGGGCGGCCTTGTACGGCAGACAGCTCCTGGTCGAGGTCGTCGAGCAGGGCTGTGACATAGGCATCTTCCGGTAGCTCAGGCCCGGCAGCGTGGGAGTTGAAGTCGCAATAAGGGCATTTGCGTACGCACCACGGGATGTGGATGTACAGCGCCAGCGGCGGCAGGCTGGTAAAGCCCGCCGCGCCGGGGGGCGACAGCATTTCGATCATGCCAGGCCCAGACGTTGGCGCAGCAGGGCCATGGCACGGGCGCGGTGGCTGAGCTGGTTCTTGTCTGCCGGGGCCAGGTCGGCGCTGGAGCAGTTGCGCTCCGGTACCCAGAACAGCGGGTCGTAGCCAAAGCCCTGCTCACCGCTGGCCTCGAACAGGATGCGCCCTTGCCACAGGCCTTCGCACAGGATCGGCAATGGGTCGTCGGCGTGACGCACCAGTGCCAGAACGCAGACGAACTGTGCACTGCGCTCACCTTCAGGCACGTCTTTCAAGGCTTCGAGCAGCTTGGCGTTGTTTGCCGCGTCACCCTGGCCATCGGCATAACGTGCCGAGTAGATGCCCGGCGCGCCGCCGAGGAAATCCACCGCCAGACCGGAGTCATCGGCCAGGGCCGGCAGGCCGGAAATGCGGGCGGCGTTGCGCGCCTTGAGGATGGCGTTCTCGACGAACGACAGGCCGGTTTCTTCCGGCTCTACCTGGCTGAACTCACCAATCGAGCGCAGTTGCACGGATTGGCCGAGCATGGCCTGGAGTTCCTTGAGTTTGCCGGCGTTGTGGCTGGCCAATACGAGTTGCTGGAAATTCATCATTCGCCTGGGAACACTTCCTGGTTGAAGCGGAGAGAGTTGCTGATGCCGCCGGTTTCGATGTTCAGGTCGAAGGTGACGGTTTCTGGCTGGTCGATCTTGAACTGGGCGATGTAGTACACCGCACCCTGTTCGGTAATCTGCTTGAACGACAGCGGGCTGCTGCGCCCGGTCAGGTCCTTGATCGTGCCGCTGACCACCGCTGTGGCCGGTTTGCTGGCCTTGAGTACGGTAATGTTGAGCACGCCCTGGTTCTTGCTGCGAACCAGGCCGGTGGCCGCTGCCACCTCGGGAGTGAGCATGCTCGACGTGAATGCGCTGTAGTGCACCGTCACGTCGCCAAATACCTCCTTGCGCTCGGGGCGTGCGGCATCGGCAGCCAATACTGGCAGGGCCAGGCACAGGCTGATCAGGAACAGGGCTAGGCGGCGCATGGGGCGATTCCTCCGGTGGGCGTCAGACCGCGAGCGGCTGCTCTTGCAGGCCCGGGCTGCTGACGCGGTAGATGCCGATCTCACCTAGAAGATTAGGCCATAGCCGCCCACCCCACCCATTGCGGTGCAAGTGGTCGACCGCCAGGCGGTCGAGTACCTTGGCTCGGCGTTCGTGCACAAGTTCTTCGAAGTCGGCGAAGGTGCAGAAGTGGATGTTCGGCGTGTTGTACCAGGTATACGGCATGAAGTCCGATACCGGCATGCGGCCTTTGGTCGCCAGGTACCAGCGGCAGCGCCAGTGGCCGAAGTTGGGGAAGGTGATGATGCACTGACGGCCCACGCGCAGCATTTCGTCGAGGATGCGGTCGGGGTACTCCACGGCCTGCAGGGCCTGGGTCATGATCACCACGTCGAAACTGTTGCTGGCGAAGTTGCCCAGGCCTTTGTCCAGGTCTTGTTCGATGACGTTGACGCCCTTGGCCACGCAGGCGGCGATGTTGTCGGCGTCGATTTCCAGGCCATAGCCGGTGACCTGTTTGCGGTCACGCAGCGAGGCCAGCAGTTCGCCGCTACCGCAGCCCAGGTCGAGTACCCGGCTGCCGGCGGGGATCCAGTCGTGGATGATTTCCAGATCGGCTCTCATGCTGTCCTCAGATGGCAATGCGGTTCATGTAGTTCGAGAAACCCTGCATGTAGCGAGGTGTGGGGATCAGGAAGGCATCGTGCCCGTAGGGCGAATCGATCTCCAGGTAACAGACGTTCTTGCGCGCAGCCATCAGTGCGTCGACGATCTCGCGCGAACGGGCCGGAGAGAAGCGCCAGTCGGTGGTGAACGACATGATGCAGTAGTCCGCCGTGACGTGGGCCAGGGTGGCTGCCAGGTCACCCCCCTGCTTGGCGGCCGGGTCGAAATAGTCCAGTGCCTTGGTCATCAGCAGGTAGGTGTTGGCGTCGAAACGGCCGGAAAACTCTTCGCCCTGATAGCGCAGGTAGCTTTCGACCTGAAACTCGACGCTGTGGAAATCGTAGTTGAGCTTGTCGCTTTTCAGCTCACGGCCGAATTTTTCACCCATCGAGTCGTCGGACAGGTAGGTAATGTGCCCGACCATGCGTGCCAGCATCAGGCCGCGCTTGGGGATCACGCCCTGGTCCTGGAACGAACCGCCATGGAACTCAGGGTCAGTGAGAATGGCTTGGCGCGCCACCTCGTTGAAGGCGATGTTCTGCGCCGACAGCTTGGGTGCCGAGGCAATGTCGACGCAATGGCGCACACGCTCGGGGTAGCTGATGGTCCATTGCAGTGCCTGCATGCCGCCAAGGCTGCCGCCCACGACAGCGGCCCACTGCTGGATGCCCAAGCGCTCGCCCAGGCGCACCTGGCTGTGTACCCAGTCCTCTACGGTCAGTACAGGGAAATCGGCGCCATACGGTTTGCCGGTGGCAGGGTTGACGCTGCTGGGGCCAGTGCTGCCGTTGCAGCCACCGAGGTTGTTCAGGCTGACTACGAAGAAGCGGTTGGTATCGATTGGCTTGCCGGGGCCGATGCAGCTATCCCACCAGCCCGGCTTGCGGTCGGTGGCGGCATGGTAACCAGCGGCATGGTGATGGCCGGACAGGGCATGGCAGATCAGCACGGCATTGCTCGCGCTGGCGTTCAGGGTGCCATAGGTCTCGTAGACCAGTTCGTAACTGGCCAGTGAACGGCCACAGGCCAGTGCCAGCGGTTCATCGAACCGGGCTGTTTGCGGTACTACCAGACCGACGGAATCTTCGGGAAAGACAGTTGACATCGACCCTGCTCACGCTTGACGGAGGCGTAAGTCTAAAGAGCGCTACCCCCAGCGGCAAGCAAAGGCTTGCGACTGGGGGCAAGCTGGGGCTGGCGAGCCTCAGATCATTCGCCACAGCTCTTGAGGCATGCCGGCGTAGGCGGCCAGAGGGGGCATGACAAACGACTGGATCACCTGGATCGCCAGGAAGGCGAAGATCGGCGAAATGTCCATGCCGCCCAGATTTGGCACCAGCCGGCGGAACGGCGCCAGCACTGGCTCGCTGATCTGGTAGGCCAGTTCGGCCGCCGGGTTGTGACTGTTGGGTGCAACCCAGGAAACGATCACCATGACGATCATCGCCACCCAGAAAATCTTCAGGAACAGCGAGGTGATGCCGATGATTGCCCACATCAGCAGGTGCAGGACGTCGCCGAAAGTACCGTAGGTGACCATCAGCACGAAGCCCATCAGCAGAGCCTGGATGACCACCGCCAGCAGTAGCGACGAGGTATCCAGCCCGCCAACGCTAGGGATGATCCGGCGGATCGGCTTGAGCAGCGGTTGGGTGGCACGAACTGCGAACTGGCACAGCGGGTTGTAGAAGTTGGCCTTGACCAACTGCAGTACGAAGCGCAGCAGGACGATTACCAGGTAAAGGCTTACCAGGGTTTGCACCACGAAAATCGCGGCGCCTGACAGTGCATTCATCTAAAGCTCCTTATTTGCCCAGTTGTTCGGCCAGCTCGGCGGAGCGCGTGGCTGCAGCCTGCAGCGCCTGCTCGACGATGGCTTCGAAGCCGCTAGCCTGGAACGACTTGATCGCCGCTTCCGTGGTGCCGGCGGGCGAGGTGACGCGGCGGCGCAGTTCGGCGGCATCGACATCGCTAGCAACCGCCATGCGCGCGGCGCCCAGGGCCGTCTGCAAGGTCAGTTGGGAGGCGGTTTCGCGTGGCAGGCCGAGTTTTTCGCCGGCCGCGGTCATGGCCTCGATCAGCAGGAAGAAGTACGCCGGGCCACTACCAGACACAGCAGTCACGGCGTCCAGTTGCTGTTCCTGCTCCAGCCACAGGGCGGTGCCCACGGCCGACAGCAGTTGTTCGGCCTGCTGACGCTGTTCGCCGGACACTTCAGCGGTGGCGTACAGGCCGCTCACGCCTTGGCGCAGCAAAGCCGGGGTGTTGGGCATGCAGCGCACTACCGGGCGAGCGCCCACCCAGCTTTGCAGGCTGGCGCATGTGATGCCGGCGGCGATGGAAACGATCAGCTGGCCATCCTGCAGGTTGGGTTGCAGTGCCTGACAGACGGTTTTCATGACTTGTGGCTTGACCGCCAGCACGATGACGTCAGCGCCATCGATGGCCTGGGCGTTGTCCTCGAAGGCTTCAATGCCGTGCTCGGCCTGGATGCGACTGCGGGTCTCGGCGCCCGGGTCGCTGGCGCGGATCTGCGAGGCGTCCAGGCCCTGGGCACGCAGACCACCGATCAGGCTGGCGGCCATGTTGCCGGCGCCGATAAAGGCAATACGTGTCTTGCTCATGTCAGGTCCTTGTGGAAAAGAGTGAGTGAAGCATGGAATCAGGTGTTGCCGTAGTCGCGGGCTCCGAACAGGGCCGTGCCAATCCGTACCCACGTCGCGCCCTGGGCGATGGCCGCTTCCAGGTCGTGGCTCATGCCCATCGACAGGGTGTCCAGGCCAAGCCCCAGGTCTTCCTGCAACTTGCGCAGGCTGGCGAAGGCGGCCTCCTGGGTGTCGCGGTCTTCGGTGGGTTCCGGGATTGCCATCAGCCCGCGCAGGCGCAGGTTGGGCAGTGCGGCTACGGCTTTGGCCAACGCGGGTAGGTCGGCCGGGGTGCAGCCGGATTTACTGTCTTCGCCGCTGACGTTTACCTGCAGGCAGATGTTCAGCGGCGCCAACCCGGCAGGGCGCTGTTCCGACAGGCGTTGGGCAATTTTCAGGCGGTCCACGGAATGTACCCAGTCGAAGTGCTCGGCGATCGCTTTGGTCTTGTTCGACTGAATGGGGCCGATGAAGTGCCAGATCAAGGGCAAGTCGCTGAGGGCCTGCTGCTTTGTCAGTGCTTCCTGTAGGTAATTTTCCCCGAAGTCGCGCACACCGGCGGCATGGATCTCGCGGATAGCGCTGGCGGGCTTGGTCTTGCTCACGGCCAGCAACTGGACGCTGGCCGGATCACGCCCGACTGCCTGGGCAGCACTGGCGATACGGGCGGAAATCGCGGAAAGGTTGTCTGCTAGGGTGGACATGGATCAATGCCGGCAGCTGTAGGGTCTGCGGCATTCTACCTGCTTGAAGGCCTTTGGGGAGTCTCATGGATGTGACCGACCTGTTGGCCCGAGCTGTGGATGCGGGGGCTTCGGACCTGCACCTGGCGACGGGCCAGATTCCAATGCTGCGCCTGGATGGCGAGTTGCAGCGTATGGGCTTGCCGCCCTTGAGCGCGGATGCCTTGATCGAGGGCATGGCGAGCGTGCTGGATGACCACCAGTGCCAGCAGTGGGCCCAAGGCGATGAACTGGACCTTGCGCTGGAGTTGCCGGCGCTTGGGCGCTTTCGGTTGAACCTGTTTCGCCAGTTGAAGGGCCCGGCGGTGACCTTTCGGCTGATTCCGGGGCGCATTGCCACAGTGAGCGAGCTGGACCTTGCGGATGTGTTTCAAGCTGTCGCGCAATGCAGTGATGGCTTGATCCTCGTCGTCGGGCCGACAGGCAGTGGCAAGTCCAGCACCCTGGCAACGCTGCTCGACCAGTTGAACCGCGAGCGGGCACTGCACATCATTACCCTGGAGGACCCTGTCGAGGTCATCCATGACAGCCAGCGCAGCCTGGTCAACCAGCGTGAGATGGGGCGCCATAGTCGCGGCTTTGCTCAGGGGCTACGCAGTGCACTGCGCCAGGACCCGGACGTGATCATGATCGGCGAGTTGCGCGACCTGGAAACCATTCGCCTGGCCCTGCGCGCGGCCGAAACCGGGCACCTGGTGCTGGCAACCGTGCATGCGCGTTCGGCGACCAGCTGCATCGACAGGTTGGTGGAGGTTTTTACTGCCGAGGAAAAGCCGTTGGTGCGGGCGATGCTGGCCGAGTCGCTGCGCCTGGTGGTCGCGCAGTTGCTGGTCAAGCGTGTGGAAGGTGGGCGGGTGGCTGCGCGGGAAGTGCTGGTGGCGACGCCGGCGGTGCGTAACCTGGTTCGGGAGGGGCGGTTGGCGCAGTTGTCTTCGGTGATGCAGGGCGGGGCGGCTGAGGGGATGCGGACGATGGAGGGGGCGTTGCGGAGGCTGAGGGAGCGAGGGTTGATCAAAGGCTTGTAGTACCTGAAAGGCCCTTTCGCGGGCGCGCCCGCTCCCACAGGTATGGCGCTGCCCGCGAGAGCGACGCGGTACCTGTGGGAGCGGGCGTGCCCGCGAAGGGGCCGGTACCGGATAGCGCCGATCAGATTAACGCTTGGCCAGGTTCAGCTGTTGCTGCTCCTTCGGCAGTACCCGCTTTGCCACCACGTAGTGCTTCTGCCAGTAAGGCTTGCTCAAGGTGTCGATACTCACCCGCTTGCCACGGCGTGGCGCGTGGATGAAGCGGTCGTTACCCAGGTAGATGGCTACGTGATTGACCCGACGGCTCTTGATGTTGAAGAAGATCAGGTCGCCGGGCTTCAGATCACCCTTGGCCACCTTCACCCCGTGGCCCTGGGCCATGGCATTGGAGGTGCGCGGCAGGTTGACGTCAGCGACGTCGTTGAAGGCGTATTTGACCAGCCCGCTGCAGTCAAAGCCTTTTTTCGGGCTGCTGCCGCCCCAAACATAAGGGGTACCGAGCACATTGACCGCACGGCTGAGCACGTCGCTGCTTTGCTTCGGCGACATGGCGGCGACATTGGCACCGCGGCTGCTGACGGCGTTGCTTGGGCGGGCGCGCAGCGCGGTCTGCTTGGCGGGTGCGTGTTTCACCGACGCGTTGGTCGTGTAGCCGGTAAAACCATTGGGAAGACGTTGCTCACGATTGGTGGCGTGGGCGGCCAGGGGCAATAATAGGCAGAGGGTCAGCCATGTCTTGATCAAAGGCGGCATAGATGAAGCTCTTATGAATAGTTATGTGTTGGGCGCGCAACTTTATAACAGCTTTTTGATCAATCATTGATCCGTTGGTCGATTGTCCAGGTGCCGTATGTCGGCTTGCGACGAGAAAGTCACATTTTTTCTTAGAAAATTTTCGGATAACCCACGGGGGCTATGAATGAACAGTTATCAACAGGGGGTGCCCTTTCACGACACCCACAGCAAAACCATTGGCTACCTGCTGTGGATTTTCGGCTTCACCGGGTCCCATCGCTTCTATTACGGCAAGCCGATTACCGGGACCATCTGGTTCTTCACCTTGGGCTTGCTGGGCATTGGTTGGTTGATCGACCTGTTCCTGATCCCGTCCATGGACCGTGAAGCCGACCTGAGGTTTCAGTCCGGGCGTATCGACTACAACATCGCCTGGATTCTGCTGACCTTCCTCGGGGTGTTTGGCCTGCACCGGCTGTATCAGGGCAAGTGGATCACCGCGATCATCTACTTCTTTACCGGTGGGTTGTTCCTGGTGGGGGTGCTGTATGACTTCTGGACGTTGAACACCCAGGTGTCCGAGAGGAATGCGGGGCGGGGCTGACGGTGCCGTGGCTGTTTTACAGCCCACTCACGGGTAATGCTGCCTATATAAAAAAGGCCTTGTCGCACCGCTGCGGCAAGGCCTTCTTTGTTACTGGCGGGTCTGCCGCTGTTGCAGCAACAGGTTGCTGAAACCGGCCCCAGCCAGCTGCTTCTGTGCCCCGGTCAATTGCTCGCGGTTGCTGAACGGCCCGACCAGCACGCGGTACCAGGTTTCCTCCTTGACCGTACCCGACTCCACCTTCACCGACTGGCCCAGCAGGATGATCTGTGCCCGTACCTTGTCGGCATCGGCCTGCTTGCGGAACGAGCCTGCCTGAAGGAAGTACTGCGTGGTCGCAGCCGGCTTGATCACAGGTGGTGGCGGTGGCGGGGTTTGGCCGAGCAGTGCTGCCTGGGCCCTCGCCGTGTCGATTTTCGCCGCTTCTGCTGGTGTTACCGGAGCTACCGGCTGGGCCGGCACTGGTGGCGTTTTCTCCGGTACGGCTTCCGGCGGCACGATCACCTCAGACTCCGGCAGCAGCGTGTAGAAGTCGTACTTCGGCTTCACCGGCTGTTGCGGGGTAGCTTGCGCTGGCTTGCCGGCTTCGGCCGTTTTCGCCGGCTTCTGCTGCTCGGGTTTGGTGCGTTTGATGTCGTCGCCACCGGGTTCGAGCTTCATCAGGAACACGATGAACGCGCCTACGGTCAGGCCGACCGCCAGCCATACCCAGCCGGGGATCGGCTGTTTGGCCGGTGCCGTCTGGCGGCTGGCGCCGCGTTTCGGGGCAGGTTTTTTCTTGGCAGCCAACTTACATGCGCTCCAGGGTTTCCAGGCCGAGCAGTTCCAGACCTTGTTTGAGGGTGCGGCCGGTCAGGGCGGCCAGGCGCAGCCGGCTCTGCTGCTGCGAAGGGGTTTCGGCAGCGAGGATCGGGCAGTTCTCGTAGAAGCTGGAGAACAGGCCGGCCAAGTCGTACAGGTAGCTGCACAGCACATGCGGCGTGCCTTTTTCGGCGACGTTGTTGAGAATTTCGCCAAACTGCGCCAGGCGCGCGGCCAAATCTTGCTCGTGGGCAGCTTGCAGCACGATTTTGCCGTCGACTTCGTCAAACCCTTTGCCCAGCTTGCGGAACACGCCGGCTACGCGGGTGTAAGCGTACAGCAGGTAAGGCGCGGTGTTGCCTTCGAAGTTGAGCATCAGCTCGAAGTTGAAGCTGTAGTCGCTGGTGCGGTGCTTGGACAGGTCTGCGTATTTCACCGCGCCAATGCCCACCACCTCGCCGATGTGGCGCAGTTCGTCGTCGGCCAGGCTCGGGTTCTTTTCCTTGACCAGCGCGTAGGCGCGCTCCTTGGCCTCGGTGAGCAGGTCGATCAGCTTCACGGTGCCGCCGTCACGAGTCTTGAACGGGCGGCCGTCGGCGCCGTTCATGGTGCCGAAGCCCATGTGCTCCATTTGCATCGGGTGGCTGACGAAGCCAGCGCGGCGGGCCACTTCGAACACCTGGTTGAAGTGCAGGGCCTGGCGCTGGTCGACGAAGTACAGTGCGCGGTCAGCTTTCAATACGTTGCTGCGGTAACGCACGGCAGCCAGGTCGGTGGTCGCGTACAGGTAGCCTCCGTCGGCCTTCTGCACGATCACCGGCAGGGGGTCGCCTTCGCTGTTCTTGAACTCGTCGAGGAACACACACTGGGCGCCTTGGTCTTCGACCAGCAGGCCCTTGGCCTTGAGGTCGGCCACCACGTTGGCCAAGTCGTCGTTGTAGGCGCTTTCGCCCATCACGTCGGCCATGGTCAGTTTGACGTTGAGCAGCTCGTAGGTCTTCTGGCAGTGCGACAGCGAGATGTCCTTGAAGCGAGTCCACAAAGCCAGGCACTCGGGGTCACCAGCTTGCAGCTTGACCACCAGGCCGCGGGCGCGAGTGGCGAACTCTTCCGATTCATCGAAGCGTTTCTTCGCCGCACGGTAGAAGTTTTCCAGGTCCGACAGCTCGTCGCTGGTGATCGGGTTTTCCTGCAGGTAGGCCATCAGCATGCCGAACTGGGTACCCCAGTCGCCGACGTGGTTCTGGCGGATGACGTTGTCGCCCAGGAACTCCAGCACGCGCGCAACGCTGTCGCCGATGATGGTCGAGCGCAGGTGGCCGACGTGCATTTCCTTGGCCAGGTTAGGTGCCGACATGTCGATCACCACCTTTTGCGCCGGGCCGGCTTTGCGTGCACCCAGGTGGGCGTCGGCCAGGGCGGCATCCAGGCGGCTGGCCAGGGCGTCGGTGTTCTGGAAGAAGTTGAGGAAGCCAGGGCCTGCAATCTCGACCTTGCTGATGTCGGCGCTGGCCGGCAGGGCGTTGATCAGTTTTTCGGCGAGGTCGCGCGGCTTCATGCCGGCCGGCTTGGCCAGCATCATGGCGATGTTGCTGGCGAAGTCGCCGTGGGTCTTGTCCCGGGCGTTTTCCACCTGGATCGCCGGCGACAGCCCTTCAGGCAGCACACCGTCGGTGACGAGTTGGGTGAGGGCTTGCTGGATCAGCTGGCGAATGGTGTCTTTCATGGGGATCTCTTTTCGACCGCAAGCGCGGTGAGCGCCTGGATGCGCAGGTGGAAAAACTGGGCATTATCCGTTGCCGGGAGCAGGTTGCCAACCTTTGGGCGGCAAGCGGGGGGCCACCAGCCGCAAGAAAAAGCGGCATCGCCCCCGCCCGGCGCTTGCTTGTCGCTGGTCACTCGCAGCTTGCAGCTCAATACAGGTCTACCGGGTCGACATCCAGCGACCAGCGCACCTGGCGCCCGCTTGGCATCTGTTCCAACACTAGCAACCAGGCGCTGATCAGTCGATGCAACGGCGCCCGGGTATTGGCCTGTATCAACAGTTGCGCGCGGAATCGTCCGGCGCGACGCTCCATGGGTGCCGGTACCGGGCCCAGCAGTTCGATGCCCGGCAGGCGTTGTTCGGCCACCAGGCGCTCGGCGGCGGCACAGGCTTCGTCGAGGAAACCTTCGGCCTGCCCCGGCTTGTGTGCTTCGGCACGCAGCAAGACCAGGTGCGAGTAGGGCGGCAGCCCGGCGGCCCGGCGTTCGTCCAGGGCCTGTTCGGCGAAAGCGAAGTAGCCTTGCTCGGTTAGCTGTACCAGCAGTGGGTGGTCGGCCAGGTGGGTCTGGATGATGACCTTGCCGGGTTCTTCGGCCCGCCCGGCCCGCCCGGCCACCTGGACGATAAGTTGTGCCATGCGCTCGCTGGCGCGGAAGTCGCCGGAAAACAGCCCGCCATCGGCATCGAGGATGGCCACCAGCGTCACCCGCGGGAAGTGGTGGCCCTTGGCGAGCATCTGGGTGCCGACGAGGATGCTCGGCTGGCCGCGCTGGATGGTGCTGAACAGGTTGTGCATGGCGTCCTTGCGCGCCGTGCTGTCACGGTCCACGCGCAGGATCGGGTAATCCGGGAACAGCACCTTCAGGCGCTCTTCGGCGCGCTCGGTACCGGCACCGACCGGGCGCAGGTCGACGTGGTTGCATTGCGGGCATTGGTGCGGCAGGCGTTCGTCATAGCCACAGTGGTGGCAGCGCAGCACGCCGGAGCGCTGGTGCACGGTCATGCGCGCATCGCAGCGTGGGCATTCGGACAGCCAGCCGCAATCGTGGCACAGCAAGGTTGGAGCAAAGCCCCGGCGGTTGAGGAACACCAGCACTTGTTGGCCGGCTTCCAGCGTCTGCCGAATAGCCTGCTGCAGCGGGCCGCTGATACCGCTGTCCAGCGGCAGGCTCTTCACATCCAGGCGCAGCATGCGCGGCGGGCGTGCCCCCCCGGCGCGCTGGTTCATGCGCAGCAGGCGGTAGCGGCCGGTCAAGGCGTTATGCAGGGTTTCCAGCGACGGTGTGGCGGAGCCGAGCAGGATCGGGACGTTCTCCTGGTGAGCGCGTACCAGCGCCAGGTCGCGGGCGTGGTAACGCAGGCCTTCCTGCTGTTTATAGGAGCCGTCGTGCTCTTCGTCGATGATGATCAGGCCGGGGTTTTTCATCGGCGTGAACAATGCCGAGCGGGTGCCGATGATTATATCGGCCTCGCCGTCCCGTGCCGCCAGCCAGGCATCCAGACGTTCGCGGTCGTTCACTGCCGAGTGCAGCAGGGCAATACGCGCGTTGAAGCGTTGCTCGAAGCGCGCCAGGGTTTGCGGGCCGAGGTTGATCTCCGGGATCAGCACCAGCGCCTGCTTGCCGGCTTCCAGGGTTTCGCGGATCAGTTGCAGGTAGACCTCGGTCTTGCCACTGCCGGTGACGCCGGCCAGCAAGAACGCGCCGAAGCCGCCAAAGCCCTCGCACACGGCGTCGAAGGCATCGCGTTGTTCTTCGTTGAGTGGCAGTTCCGGCTGTGCCAGCCAGTGCTCATGGCGTTGTGCCGGCAAGTGGCGGCGCGTCTCGACCTGCACCAGATCCTTGGCCAGCAGCAGGTCGAGGCTGTCCTTGTTCAGGTTGAGTTTGGCCAGCAGGCTGTGGGCCACGCCGTGCGGGTGCTGGGCCAGGGTCTTGAGGGCGTCGCGCTGGCGCGGCGCGCGGGCAATGCGCGGGTCTTCCAGGCGGGCGCCAGGGGCTATATGCCAGAAGCGTTCCTGGCGCATTTCGGCGGCTTCGCCCTGGCGCAGTAGCGTGGGCAGCGCCCAGCTCAGAGTATCGCCCAGGCTGTGCTGGTAGTACTGGGCGGTCCACAGGCACAACTTGAACAGCGACGCGGGGATGGGGGACACCGGGTCGAGCAGGGCGCTGGCCGGCTTCAGTTTGTCGGCGGGCACTTCGCTCTGCGTGCACACCTCTATCAGCACGCCGATCATTTCGCGGCGGCCAAAGGGCACGCGGATGCGCATGCCAGGGGTCAAGGTCTGGCGCGCCATGCTCGCCGGCGCCTTGTAGTCGAACAGGCGCCGCAGCGGAGAGGGCAGGGCAAGGCGCAGGATGACGTCGGACACGCGGAAAGTCTCGGAGGGCGTTACAAGGACTGGCGAGCCTAGCAGACGACGGTCGGTGCAAGCGACATCTTGCGCTGACGGTGTGCTCTGGTATTATTCGCCGCCTAATTACGTGCGGTATTCAACAATTGGTGTTGGGTGGCGGCACGCAGCTCGAGGAAGTGACCATGAAAGAAGGTATCCACCCGAACTACGAAGTAGTTGCAGTCACCTGCAGCTGCGGTAACAAGTTCGAAACTCGTTCGACCCTGGGCAATGTCCTGTCGATCGACGTTTGCAACCTGTGCCACCCGTTCTACACCGGTAAGCAGAAAGTTCTGGACACCGGTGGTCGCGTACAGAAGTTCGCCGATCGCTTCGGCATGTTCGGTGCCAAGAAGTAATCATGCGCATGGCGAATCCTTCGGGTTTCGCATTGTTGCTGAAGAAGGCGCCCCTTGTGGGCGCCTTTTTTGTGGGCGTTATCTGGCATTTCCCGGTCCTGGCGTTCTGCCCACTGCCGGACAAGCCCCAATGGGTAGCGGTACGACAGGTGGTCGATGGCGACACCTTGCGTCTGGTCGATGGCCGCAGTGTGCGGCTGATCGGTATCAATGCCCCGGAAATAGGCCGCAAGGGGCGTACCAGTGAGCCCTATGCCGAAGCTGCCAGGCGGCGATTGCAGGCCTTGATAAAGGCCAGTGACCATCGCGTCGGGCTGGTGCCTGGTGTTGAAGGCAAAGACAAGTACGGTCGCACACTGGCGCACATCTACAGCCGCAATGGCGACAATCTGGAAGCACAATTGCTTAGCGAGGGCTTGGGCTATCGCGTGGCAATTGCCCCTAATGTGCGCTTCAGCGGCTGCCAGCAGCTTGCCGAACAAGCGGCGCGCCAGGCTGGTGTTGGCCTGTGGCGGCGTTCACCCGTGGTGCCTGCAGGCGATGTCAGGCGGTCAGGTTTCGCTGTTGTACGTGGTCGTATCGGAGGCATTGAGCATAATCGTGGCGGGGTCTGGCTGACCCTGGGCAATACCATGGTGCTGCAGGTTCCCGCTCGTCTGCAGCGCAACTTCCCCGCCAGCTTCTTCGATAACCTCAAGGGACACCAGGTCGAAGCGCGCGGCTGGGTGCTGGATCGTTCCCGCAGGGGAGGCCTCAAGCCCGGGCAGCGACGCTGGGTGTTGCCATTGACCGATCCGAGCATGCTGGCGCGCATTTCAGGCTAAAAGATGTAGACATTTCGATAGTGGATTGTACACACTGTAGGTCGTATGCCCCCGTGGGTTGTAGCGTAAAGTCGTAGGCTAAAGGCCTTGACACAAGTGACCGGCCAGTCTTGTGGCTCCCCGGCTCTTTGCGTATCCTCGGCGGTCCGTCAGAACAGTAAATAGCGGAATGCCCACCATGTCAGACCTGAAAACCGCCGCTCTCGAATATCACGCTCAACCTCGTCCGGGGAAACTGAGCGTTGAACTCTCCAAGCCCACTGCCACCGCCCGTGACCTCGCCCTGGCCTACAGCCCAGGTGTTGCAGAGCCGGTGCGCGAAATTGGCCGTGATCCAGAGCTGGCTTACAAATACACCGGCAAAGGCAACCTGGTTGCGGTGATTTCCGATGGCACTGCCATCCTCGGTCTGGGTGACCTCGGCCCACTGGCTTCCAAGCCGGTCATGGAAGGCAAGGGTGTTCTGTTCAAGCGTTTCGCCGGTATCGATGTGTTCGACATCGAAGTCGAGTCGGAAAGCCCACAAGCGTTCATCGACACCGTTCGCCGCATTTCGATCACCTTCGGCGGTATCAACCTTGAAGACATCAAGGCACCTGAGTGCTTTGAAATCGAACGTACCCTGATCGAACAGTGCGATATTCCAGTGTTCCACGATGACCAGCACGGTACTGCCATCGTGACTGCCGCTGGCATGATCAACGCCTTGGAAATCGCCGGCAAGAAACTGGAAGACGCCAAGATCGTCTGCCTGGGCGCCGGCGCTGCTGCCATCTCCTGCATGAAGCTGCTGGTAAGCATGGGTGCGAAGGTCGAGAACATCTTCATGATCGACCGTAGTGGCGTGATCCACGCTGGCCGTGACGACCTGAACCAGTACAAGGCGCAGTTCGCCCACGCGACCGACAAGCGCACCCTGGCCGACGCCCTTGACGGTGCCGACGTGTTCGTAGGCCTGTCCGGCCCGAACCTGCTGAGCCCGGAAGGCCTGAAGTCGATGGCTGCCAACCCGATCGTGTTCGCCTGCTCGAACCCGGACCCGGAAATCTCCCCAGAGCTGGCGCATGCCACTCGCAACGACGTGATCATGGCGACCGGTCGTTCCGACTACCCGAACCAGGTCAACAACGTGCTGGGCTTCCCGTTCATCTTCCGTGGTGCTCTGGACGTTCGCGCCAAGC
The DNA here is from genome assembly GCF_057766845.1 of Pseudomonas sp. D5(2026). NCBI lineage: Bacteria > Pseudomonadati > Pseudomonadota > Gammaproteobacteria > Pseudomonadales > Pseudomonadaceae > Pseudomonas > Pseudomonas sp. D5(2026). Next base: position 5,283,155 of record NZ_CM173421.1, on the reverse strand, counting down.
GTATCAACGAAGAGATGAAGATCGCTGCCGCTATCGCCCTGAAAGACCTGGCCAAGCTGCCAGTGCCGAAGGAAGTTTGCGAAGCCTATGGCGTTGAAGGCCTGGAGTTCGGCCGTGAGTACATCATTCCGAAGCCGCTGGATGCACGCTTGATCACCGTCGTTTCCGATGCTGTGGCCAAGGCTGCCATCGAATCTGGCGTGGCTACCCTGCCTTATCCGAAGCACTACCCGCTGACCAGCGTGGATGAAGTGTTCAACGGCTGATTGCAGCAAGCGACATTAAAAAAGCCCCGGCTCGCATGAGCCGGGGCTTTTTGTTGGGGCTTGGGAATGTGTCAGGGCTGCAGGGTGTTCGTCAGGGCACTTGTGGCGCCTATCAAATCGAGCGCCGCCCGCGCGGCGCTCGATTCACGCGCCCACGCAAAACCTGAGTCAGGCGCCCTGCCTTAGAACAGATCCATCGGCGTCGCTTCATCGGCTGGCAGCGGGCTGCCCGGTGCCACGCCATTGCCCAGTTCATCCACCGACGGCGGCGAGTCTTCGGCTTTGAACAGCTCGAAGTAGGCATTCGGTGTGCTCGGCGATGCTGCGCGACCGCTGATCGGGTCGACGCGCAAGCTGAGAATGCCTTCCGGCTCTGCCGGGGCGTGCGCAGGCTTGTCCTTGAGCGCCGCGCCCATGAAGTTCATCCAGATCGGCAGGGCCGCAGTCCCGCCATATTCGCGGCGGCCGAGGGTTTCCGGCTGGTCGAAGCCGACCCAAACGGTAGTCACGTAATCGGCGTTGTAACCGGAGAACCAGGCGTCCTTGGATTCGTTTGTGGTCCCCGTCTTGCCCGCCAGGTCGGTACGGCCCAAGGCCAGGGCCCGGCGGCCGGTGCCGCGCTTGATCACATCCTGCAGCATGCTGGTGAGGATGTAGGTGGTACGCCCGTCGATGATCCGTTCGGCCACTGCTGGCGTTTGCGGTGCTGCGGCCACCTGGTTGACAGCAGAAGGTGCCTCGCCTGGCATGGCGGCAGTGCTGATTGGCTGCTCGGGGGCGGCCAGGCCCGCCTGGTCCTCGGCACCTTGTGGTACGCGGGGCGGGTTGGCGGTGAACAGTGTCTCGCCGCTGCGGCTTTCGATGCGGTCGATCAGGTACGGGGTGATCTTGTAGCCACCGTTGGCAAAGGTGCTCCAGCCGGTGGCGATCTCCATCGGGGTCAGGGTGGCGGTGCCCAAGGCCAGCGACAGGTTGCGCGGCAGGTCCTGTTTGTTGAAGCCGAACTTGGTGATGTAGTCGATGGTGCGATCCACGCCCATGGCTTGCAGCAGGCGGATCGACACCAGGTTGCGCGACTTGTACAGCGCCTCACGCATGCGGATAGGGCCGAGGAAGGTGTTGTTGTCGTTCTTCGGTCGCCACACTTTATCCACCGACTCGTCAACGAACACGATCGGCGCATCGTTGACGAGGCTGGAAGCGGTGTAGCCGCTGTCCAGCGCGGCGCTGTAGACGAATGGCTTGAAGCTTGAGCCCGGTTGGCGCTTGGCCTGCACGGCGCGGTTGTAGTTGCTCTGCTCGAACGAGAAACCGCCAACCAGGGCGCGGATGGCACCGTTGTTCGGGTCGAGGGTGACCAGGGCGCTTTGCGCAGCGGGCACCTGGCTGAACTTCAACGTGCCATCTTCAAGGCGTTGCAGGCGTACCAGGTCACCGACCTGGGCCACATCGGCCGGCGATTGCGGTGTGCGGCCCTGGGCGTTGTTGTTGATGAACGGACGCGCCCATTTCATGGTGTCCCAGGCAACCTGCGCCTCTTGGCCGTCGCGGGTCAGCACCTTGAGGCCGGTTTGTTCCACCTGGGTGACAATGGCTGGCTCCAGGCCGCCAAGGGTGCGTTGCTTGCCCAGCTCCTTCAGCCAGGCTGCCTGGGTGCGGCCCGGGAAACGTGCTTCAGGGCCACGGTAGCCGTGGCGCTCATCGTAGTCGGAGAGCCCTTTGAGGACGGCCTTGTTGGCCATTTCCTGCATGTCACTAGGCACGGTGGTCGTGACGCGGAAGCCTTCGGTGTAGGCGTCGCTGCCGTAGCGGCCGACCATTTCCGCGCGGGCCATTTCGGCGATGTACGGGGCATTCACCTCAGGCGTCGGCACGTGGTAGCTGGCATTGAGCGGCTCGGCCAGGGCGGCCTGGTAGCTGGCCTCGTCGATCTTGCCCAGCTTGTACATGCGTCCGAGGATCCAGTCGCGACGCTCTTTGGCGCGCACCGGGTTGGCCAGCGGGTTGAAGCGTGACGGTGCCTTGGGCAGGCCGGCGATCATCGCCATCTGCGCCAGGCTCACGTCACGAATGGACTTGCCGTAGTACACCTGTGCAGCTGCATCGATACCGTAGGCGCGGTTGCCCAGGTAGATCTTGTTCACGTACAGCTCAAGGATTTCGTCCTTGGTCAGCTCACGCTCGATCTGCAGGGCCAGCAGGATTTCGTTGGTCTTGCGTGAGAAGCTGCGCTCGCTGGTGAGGAAGAAGTTCTTCGCCACCTGCATGGTGATGGTGCTGCCGCCGGTCTGGATATGGCCGGTTTTCACCAGCTGGGTCGCGGCGCGCATCAGGCTGCTGGGGTCGACACCGTAATGGTTGAGGAAATTGTCGTCCTCGGCTGACAGCAGCGCCTGAATGAATTGTGGGGGAATATCCGCGAAGCGGATCGGCGAGCGGCGCATTTCGCCGAATTCGGCAATCAGCTTGCCATCGCTGCTGTACACCCTGAGGGGGATCTGCAACTGGATGCTTCTGAGGGACTCGACCGAGGGCAGGCTGGGGCTAAGATACAGAAACGCACCGCTCACACCGAGTACGAGCGCGCAGATGACTGCGACGGAAGACCACCAGAAGAACTTCAGCAGACGTATCAAGGCTTTTCGGTGTCCAGGTTGGGAGTGGATTGCACGCAGGTCCGGTGGACCAAAAAACGCTGGGCATTATAAGCATTTTTCGCCTCTCCGGGTGACCGGCCAGGCTACCCGTCGACTTGATGAGTAGCCCCGGCCCAGTGTTGCCGCGGGGTTGCGACAGGCAGTTGCGTTTGGCAGCTGCACCAAACAGCAAAGGAGTCGCGATGCTTGGACGCTTCGGCAAGGATGCCGGTTCACTCGTGGGGGTGGAAATTACGCCCGACGCCGTTCGGATAATGCAACTGCAACAGCGCAATCGGCGCTGCCGTGTGATGGGGTCGGCACAAGAGCTGTTTCAGGCGCCGCTGGCCGATGACTGGGCTGCGGAACCTGACGTGGTGGCGGCTGCGCTGCAGCGAGCATACCGGCGCAGCGGCCTCAGGCAACGTCGGGTAGCACTGGCGCTGCCGGCCAGTCAGGTTATTTGCAAGTTGTGCCATCTGCCTGTGCAGCAGGGCGGGGCACAGTTGGAGGCGCAGTTGCTTGCCGATGCAGAGCGGCTGTTTCCGTTCCCGCTGGAAGATCTGGCCCTGGATTTTCAGGTCATGGGCGCTTCCCATGCCCAGCCAGGTTGCTCCGAGGTGATGGTTGCCGCCTGTCGGCAGAGTGCGCTGGCGTCACTCGAAGCCGTCGTCGAGGAGGCGGGCTTGCAGTTGGAAGCCGTCGAGGTCGACAACATTGCCTTGTGCCGCATGTTGCCACAGGGCGGCCTTGAGGGAGCAGCACTGCTGCGTGTCGAAGCCCGCAGCGTAACCCTTCATGACTGGCAGCCCGGCAGGGCCTACCAGCGCTGTGAGCTGCAAACGGCTGGCCCGGACATGCACGGGCAATGGCCAGAGCGCCTGCAGGCTTGGCTTGCCGGGCAGGGCCTGCCTGCGCGGTTGTGGGTTGTCAGCAGCTCATCGGTCAGTCCGGACTGGCTGCAGGGCCTTGGCAGCCGGCTGAATGTGCCGTGCACGTACCTGCCTGGTCTGGCAGGGCTTGAACATGTTGATGGGTCGATGCTCCTGGCCTGCGCCTTGGCCTTGGGAGGGTTGCGTCCATGATGCGGCTGAACCTTCTGCCCTGGCGCGAAAGGCAGCGTCAGGCGGCGCTGCGGCGCTTTCGAGGCCAGCTGGTTGCTGGCGCACTGTTGGCTTTGTGCGCCGTGATGCTGGTTGATCAGCTGGCCCGCCAGCGCGGGCAGCAGCAGGTGTTGGCCAATACCCAGCGCCAAGCGACCCTTGATGTACTGAGTGAGCAGGTGCAACCGCTGGCCGAGGTACGTGCACAGCATGAAGCGTTACTTGCCCGTGCGGTGGCTTTGGAAGGCCTGCGCGCCCATCAGGATGTATTGGCCGGTGTGTTCGCCGACCTTGAAGGGGCGCTGCCTGAAGGTGTGCAGCTACTAGACCTGAGCCTTGATAGTGACCGCTTGCAGATGACAGGGGTGGCTGCGTCTGGTGCTGTGGTTGCGCAGTTCATGCGCGACTTGAACCGCTCGAACGCTTTGCTCGATCTGGAACTCAAGCACATCAAGAGCCTGCCGGACGGCGATGAGTTTTTGCTGACCGCTCGCGTTGCGGCGTTTTGGTCGTGAGTACAGCACAAATGGTCGCTTGGCTGGCGGTGGTCGAGCGCTCAGGCCGCTTCCGACGGCTGGCGCCAGTGCTCGTAGCTATTGTGCTGTTCGGCCTCGGCTGCGCGATACGCCTGCCCCCACTGTTACAGCAGCAGGCGCGGGAGGAGGCCAGGCATGTCGAGCTGAGCCAGCTGCAGGCAGCCAGTGCATCGCAGTTGGCAGAACTGGAGCGGCTGAAGGCTTTAGTGGTGCTTGCCGAGCAACGGTTGCAAGAAGCGCACTGGTATCTGGCAGCCGGGGAAAGCATGAGCGACCTGCTTGAGCGCCTGGCAGTGTCGGGGCATGCGCATGGGTTGCTTGTCGAGCGCCTGGATGTAAGTGAGGGCGAGCAACAGGCCGGATTCAGCAAGGTACCCCTGGAGGTACAAGTGGTAGGGCGTTACCCGGCCTTGCGGCTGTGGCTGGACGAATGGTTAGGGCAGGCGCGGATTCTGCGCAGCGGTGACATGAGCCTGGCAACCGTTGATCGCCAGCCTGGGCTGTTGCGCCTGCGGTTGCGGGTTGATGCCTATCATGCGGCTACGCCCATGAAGGCACCCGCAATGCTGGCGCACCTGCCGGCAAGAGCCGCAATGGCTGCGCCTGAGGTGGACCCGTTTGCCCCTGCTATGGCGCGAGTGGCCAGTGCCGGCTTGGTCGGCGTGCCGTTGGCGCAGCTGGAAATGGTCGGCAGCCTAGCGCGCGGGACGGCACGCGAGGCGCTGCTGATGACGGCAGGCAAGCTCTATCGTGTGCGCCCGGGGGACCGGGTAGGGCGCGATCAGGGGGTAGTGAAGCATATAGACCAACGTCAGGTCGAAGTGCGTGAGCGGCTTTTCATGGCGGGGGTATGGCACGAGCGCACGGCGTTCATCACCCTCGCCAAGCGCCTGGGCAAGGAGGCCTCGGACCCGAATGAAAACGTGGATGAAATACCTGCTGGCAACCCTGCTGTCGATCCCGCTGGCTTCGGCGACGCCTTACCAGGGTGAACCCCTGTCGCTGAACTTTCAGGATGTAGAGGTGCGTGCGGTGCTGCAGGTGCTGGCTGACTACGCCGGCGTCAACCTGGTCGCCAGCGATGCAGTACAAGGCAGTGTCACTTTGCGTTTGCAGGACGTGCCGTGGGATCAGGCGCTTGACCTGGTGCTGCGCAGCAAGGGCCTGTCCCGGCGCCAGGAGGGTAATGTGCTGTTGGTGGCGCCTGCAGCCGAGTTTGCCGCGCAATCAGCAGATGCCCGGGTGAGTCAGTTGCTGGATGCGCACCTGCAGCCATTGCGTCGGGAGCTGCTGCCCATTCACCACGCCAAGGCCGCCGATTTGGCGCAGTTGCTGCAGGCAAGTCTGGAGGGTGACGGCATCCCCACGGGTAGCCTGAGTGTCGATGAGCGCACCAATACGCTGGTGGTGTATCTGCCCGCTGAACGCCTGGCCGAGTTGCGCCAGCTGGTGGCGCAGCTGGATGTGCCGGTGCGCCAGGTAGCGATCGAGGCGCGTATCGTCGAGGCCAACGTCGATTATGAGAAAAGCCTGGGGGTGCGCTGGGGCGGGCCGCTGTACGGCGAGAAGTTGCGGCCCGGCAAGGAACTGTTCGTCGACCTCGGCTTGGAGCGTGCCGGCAGCAGTATCGGCCTTGGTTTGTTGCGCGGTGACGTATTGCTGGACCTGGAGCTCAGTGCCATGGAGAAAAGCGGCAACGGCGAGATCATTTCGCAGCCCAAGGTGGTCACGGCTGACAAGGAAACGGCGAGGATCCTCAAGGGTACCGAGGTGCCTTACCAGGAAACGAGCCAAAGCGGCGCTACCTCGGTATCGTTTCGCGAAGCCTCGCTGTCGCTGGAAGTAACGCCACAGATCACCCCGGACAACAAGGTGATCATGACCGTCAGGGTGACCAAGGACGAGCCGGATTACGTCAATGCCTTGAACAACGTACCGCCGATACGCAAGAACGAGGTCAATGCCAAGGTGCGAGTGGCGGACGGCGAAACGATCGTGATCGGTGGCGTCTACTCGACTTCGCAAAACAATGTGGTCGACAAGGTGCCATTTTTCGGCGATCTGCCGTATGTTGGGCGGCTGTTTCGACGCGATGCATTACAAGAGAAAAAATCCGAGCTGCTGGTCTTCCTGACTCCGCGTATCATGAGTGACCAGGCGATTGCTGTGAGTCGTTGATTCTGTGCGAAATTTGATACTTGTGGGGCCCATGGGCGCTGGTAAAAGCACCATCGGACGCCTGTTGGCCAAAGAGCTGCGCCTGCTGTTCAAGGATTCCGACAAGGAAATCGAACTGCGATGCGGCGCAAACATCCCGTGGATATTCGACAAGGAAGGCGAGCCGGGTTTCCGTGATCGCGAGCAAGCGATGATCGCCGAGCTGTGCGCGCTCGACGGTGTGGTCCTGGCCACCGGCGGTGGCGCGGTAATGCGCGAAGCCAACCGCCAGGCGCTGCATCAGGGTGGCCGGGTGATCTACCTGCATGCTTCGGTCGAACAGCAAGTCGGCCGCACCGCGCGCGACCGCAACCGCCCGCTGCTGCGCACGGCCAACCCCGAGGCGACCTTGCGCACCTTGCTGGAAACCCGCGACCCGCTCTACCGCGAGATCGCCGACCTGGTGGTTGAAACCGACGAGCGGCCACCACGCATGGTGGTGATCGATATTCTCGAGCGCTTGCAGCAGTTGCCGCCCCGTTAACCCGGGACTATTCTCGGCCACCAGCGCCGAGGCGAGGCTCAACGTTACCGCGCAGGTCGCCGGATGGCGCCGCGCCCAAGTACATTGTGGGGATACATGCAGACACTAAAGGTCGACCTGGGCGAGCGTAGCTACCCGATCTACATTGGCGAAGGCCTGCTGGACCAGCCCGAGCTGCTGGCACCGCACATCGCGGGTCGGCAGGTTGCCATCGTTTCCAACGAGACCGTCGCGCCGCTGTATCTCGAACGCCTGAGCAAGGCCCTCGGTGCCTATTCGGTACTGCCAGTGGTGTTGCCCGATGGTGAAGCCCACAAGAACTGGGAAACACTGCAGCTGATCTTCGATGGCCTGCTGACAGCCCGCCATGATCGTCGTACTACGGTGGTCGCTCTGGGCGGTGGCGTGATTGGTGACATGGCTGGCTTCGCTGCCGCTTGCTACCAGCGCGGCGTCGACTTTATCCAGGTGCCAACGACCCTGTTGTCCCAGGTCGACTCTTCCGTGGGTGGCAAGACCGGCATCAATCATCCGCTGGGCAAGAACATGGTCGGTGCCTTCTATCAGCCCAATGCGGTGCTGATCGATACCACCAGCCTCAAGACCCTGCCAGCGCGCGAGTTGTCTGCAGGCCTGGCCGAAGTGATCAAGTACGGCCTGATTTGCGACAAGCCGTTCCTCGCCTGGCTCGAAGACAATATGCAGGCACTGCGTGCCCTCGATTCGGCAGCCCTGACCGAGGCCATCCGCCGCTCTTGCGCGGCCAAGGCCGCGGTGGTGGGCGCCGACGAGCGCGAGTCTGGCGTACGGGCCACGCTGAACCTGGGGCATACCTTCGGGCATGCTATCGAAACCCACATGGGCTATGGCGTGTGGCTGCACGGCGAAGCCGTGGCGGCGGGCACCGTGATGGCCCTGGAAATGTCCATGCGCCTTGGCTGGATCGACCAGGCTGAGCGCGATCGTGGGATCCGCCTGTTGCAGGACGCAGGTTTGCCGGTGGTGCCACCACAGGAAATGACCCCGGCGCATTTCATGGAGCACATGGCGGTCGACAAGAAGGTGCTCGACGGTCGTTTGCGTCTGGTGCTACTGCGCCAGATGGGCGAGGCCGTGGTGACCGACGACTATTCGAAAGAGATTCTTCAGGCCACGCTGTCGGCGGATTACCGCGCGATCGTGGCCCAGCTTTGAGGTTGTGACAGCGCAATGACAAGTTTGCATGCCGATGAGGCCTTTCTCGACCATTACCAGTTGAGCCATGATCCATTCGCGCCCCGCGTACCTGGCTTCAAGTTCTTCCCGGCCCAGCGCAAGCCTGTGCTTGGCCAACTGCACCACCTGGCGCGCTATAGCCAGTTGATGCTGGTGGTCAGTGGCCCATTGGGCAGCGGCAAGTCGCTGTTGCGCCAGGCCCTGGTGGCCAGCACCAACAAGCAGGCTGTGCAAAGTGTGGTGGTGTCGGCCCGCAGCGCCAGCGATGCCTCCAGTATGCTCGCGCAGGTCGCGCAGGAGCTGGGTGTGGCCCAGCCCGAGGTACAGGCGATCCTGTCGAAGGTGGTGCAGCTGGCACTGACCGGGCAGGAAGTGTATTTGCTGGTGGACGATGCGGAACAACTCGACGAGTCGGCACTCCAAGCGTTGCTGGAATTGGCGGCGGGGGTACCTGAGGGGCGTCCGCACGTGTTTCTGTTCGGTGAGCCATCGCTGATTGCCGGGCTGGACGAGCTCAATGTCGAGGAAGAGCGTTTCCACATCATCGAGCTTGCGCCCTACAGTGAAGAAGAAACCCGCGAGTACCTGGAGCAGCGCCTGGAAGGGGCTGGCCGGGGCATCGAGGTGTTCAGCCGTGAACAGATCGCCGATATCCATGAAAACTCCGACGGCTGGCCTGGCAACATCAACCAGGTCGCCCGTGACACTTTGATCGAAGCGATGATCGCCAGCCGCTCGACGGCCAAGCGACCAACCATGGGGTTCAAGATGCCTAAAAAACATGTGCTCGCGCTGTCCGCTGTGGTCGTGGTTGCCGTTGCGGCCGCGGTATTGATGCCCAAGAAAGGCGACAAGGCCCCCGCCGAAGCGCCGGCCGCCCAAGCCCAGTTGCCGCTGGGTGACGGTAAGCAGGGCGCTGCCATCGAGTTTTCCGGCTCCTCCCAGCCAATGCCGCTGCCACTGGTTGGCCAGTCGCAGCCGGTGATGCGCGAACCGCTGGCCCAAGCCGCAGGCATGGGCGACGGTGAAGAGGGAAGCCCGGCTGGCGACACCGCGCTGCAGCCTGGCAACCCGCCACCGACCGTAACCACCATCGCCCCGCCACAAGGTGTGCCGGCTGGCCCGGCGCCTGCGCCTGCCCAGCCAGTACAGTCGGTTGCGCCTGCGTCGAAGCCTGTTGCAACCCAGCCCGCCAAGCCGGTTGCGCCTGCCAAGCCAGCGCCGACCCAGGTCGCCGTGGCCAAACCGGCCGCCAAAGCTGCCGAAAAGCCTGCCGCCGCCAGCGCTGGCAACGGTGGCTGGTATGCTGGACAGAAGCCGGGCAATTATGTGGTGCAGATCCTCGGAACCAGCTCCGAAGCGTCGGCCCAGGCTTACGTCAAGGCCCAGGGTGGCGACTATCGCTACTTCAAGAAAAACCTGCAGGGCAAACCCCTGTACGTCGTGACTTACGGCAGTTTCGCCAACCGCGACGCAGCGGTTGCAGCAATCAAGAACTTGCCAGCGAAGGTCCAGGCTGGTAAACCTTGGCCACGTACCGTCGCCAGCGTCCAACAAGAGCTGGCTGCGGCCCGCTGATACCTTCCGGGCGGCATCACCCCGCCGCCCAGTAGCTAAGCGAATTCTAGCTTTCGACTAGCCTGCTGCGCCCGAGCGCGGCAGGCTTTTCTGTCCCGGACTGCCGGCCACAAGCCCCTAGTTGCAGTCATGGCTGAAACGCTTCAGACTCGAGTCAAGCCGCTATCACGGCGCATGGCGCAAAAACATTCAAAATTGCGACATAAATTTTCAATGCCGAGACATGAAAATTTGTGGGCATCGCTGTCGCTGTGCAACAATGGTTTTCCATGACCACCGCAAAAAAGCTGGCGTTTGATCGGCGTGGATGGTAAGTGGTTGTTAAAAAAGAGATTTACCTCCGTTGAGAGGTGAACCTGGTGAGAATGTGTCTATGAAAACAGGTCTGTACCATCCCGAAGAATTCAAGGACAACTGTGGTTTTGGCCTGATCGCCCATATGACGGGCGTGCCGAGCCACCACCTTCTGCAAACTGCCATGCAGGCGTTGACGTGCATGACCCACCGCGGCGGCATCAATGCCGACGGCAAGACCGGTGACGGTTGCGGTCTGCTCATGCAGAAGCCTGATCAATTCCTGCGAGCCGTGGCCCAGGAGCACTTCGCTGTCGAGCTGCCCAAGCAGTACGCCGTCGGCATGGTGTTCTTCAACCAGGACCCGGTCAAAGCCGAAGCTGCCCGCGCCAACATGGACCGCGAGATCCTCGCCGCCGGCCTGAAACTGGTCGGCTGGCGCAAGGTGCCGATCGACACCAGCGTCCTCGGCCGCCTGGCCCTGGAGCGCCTGCCGCAGATCGAGCAGGTGTTCATTGGCGGTGAAGGCCTGAGCGACCAGGAGTTCGCCATCAAGCTGTTCAGCGCCCGTCGTCGTTCGTCGGTGGCCAACGCCCACGACGCCGACCACTACATCTGCAGCTTCTCGCACAAGACCATCATCTACAAAGGCCTGATGATGCCGCGCGATCTCGCGGCGTTTTACCCAGACCTGGGTGACGAGCGCCTGCAAACCGCGATCTGCGTGTTCCACCAGCGCTTCTCCACCAACACCCTGCCGAAATGGCCGCTGGCGCAGCCGTTCCGCTTCCTCGCCCACAACGGCGAGATCAACACCATCACCGGCAACCGCAACTGGGCCGTGGCTCGTCGCACCAAGTTCGCCAACGACCAGATCCCCGACCTCGAAGAGCTCGGCCCGCTGGTCAACCGCGTCGGTTCCGACTCGTCGAGCATGGACAACATGCTGGAACTGATGGTCACCGGTGGCATCGACCTGTTCCGCGGCGTGCGCATGCTGGTACCGCCGGCATGGCAGAACGTCGAGACCATGGACGCCGACCTGCGCGCCTTCTACGAATACAACTCCATGCACATGGAGCCGTGGGATGGCCCGGCCGGTATCGTCATGACCGAAGGCCGCCACGCGGTGTGCCTGCTCGACCGTAACGGTCTGCGCCCGGCGCGCTGGGTGACCACCACCAATGGCTACATCACCATCGCCTCGGAAATCGGCGTATGGGGCTATCAGCCTGAGGAAGTGCTGGCCAAGGGCCGTGTCGGCCCGGGCCAGATCCTTGCCGTGGACACCGAAACCGGCCAGATTCTCGACACCGACGCCATCGACAACCGCCTGAAGTCGCGGCACCCATACAAGCGCTGGTTGCGTCAGCACGCTACGCGTATCCAGGCGACACTGACCGACGACCAGGGCGTGGCCAGCTACGACGCTGACCAGCTCAAGCAATACATGAAGATGTTCCAGGTTACCTTCGAAGAGCGTGACCAGGTGCTGCGCCCGTTGGGTGAGCAGGGCCAGGAAGCCGTTGGTTCGATGGGTGACGACACGCCGATGGCCGTGCTGTCGCAGCGCGTGCGTTCGCCATACGACTTCTTCCGCCAGCAGTTCGCTCAGGTGACCAACCCGCCGATCGACCCGCTGCGCGAAGCGATCGTGATGTCGCTGGAGATCTGCCTGGGTGCCGAGCGCAACATCTTCCAGGAGTCCCCGGAGCACGCTTCGCGGGTGATTCTCAGCTCGCCGGTCATCTCGCCTGCCAAGTGGCGTTCGTTGATGAACCTGGAGCGCGAAGGCTTTGACCGCCAGCTGATCGACCTCAACTATGAGCAAAGCGTCGGCCTGGAAGCAGCCATCCGCAACATTGCTGACCAGGCCGAAGAAGCTGTGCGTGGGGGCAAGACCCAGCTGGTGCTGAGCGACCGTTATATCGCCCCGGGCAAGCTGCCGGTGCACGCTTCGCTGGCCGTGGGTGCAGTGCACCACCGCCTGACCGAAAAGGGCCTGCGTTGCGACAGCAACATTCTGGTGGAAACCGCTACCGCCCGTGATCCGCATCACTTCGCCGTGCTGCTGGGCTTCGGTGCCTCGGCCGTTTACCCGTACCTGGCGTATGAAGTACTGGCTGACCTGATTCGTACCGGCGAAGTGCTGGGCGACCTGGATGAAGTGTTCAAGTACTACCGCAAGGGTATCTCCAAGGGCCTGCTGAAGATCCTGTCGAAGATGGGGATCTCCACCATCGCTTCGTACCGCGGTGCACAGCTGTTCGAGGCCATCGGCCTGGCCGAGGAAGTGGTAGGCCTGAGCTTCAAGGGCGTGTCCAGCCGCATCAAGGGTGCGCGCTTCGAAGACCTGGAAAACGACCAGAAGCTGCTGGCGGCCGAAGCCTGGAGCGCGCGCAAGCCGATCCAGCAAGGCGGCCTGCTGAAGTTCGTCCACGGTGGCGAATACCACGCCTACAACCCGGACGTGGTCAACACCCTGCAAGCCGCCGTGCAGCAGGGCGACTACGCCAAGTTCAAGGAATACACCACGCTGGTGGACCAGCGCCCGGTGTCGATGATCCGTGACTTGCTCAAAGTGAAGGTGGCCGACCAGCCGCTGGCGCTTGAGCAGATCGAGCCGCTGGAGGCGATTCTCAAGCGCTTCGACTCGGCGGGTATCTCGCTGGGTGCACTGTCGCCGGAAGCTCACGAAGCGCTGGCTGAGGCCATGAACCGCCTGGGCGCGCGCTCCAACTCTGGTGAAGGCGGCGAAGACCCGTCGCGCTATGGCACCATCAAGAGCTCGAAGATCAAGCAGGTGGCCACCGGCCGTTTTGGTGTGACTCCGGAGTACCTGGTCAACGCCGAAGTGTTGCAGATCAAGGTTGCCCAGGGCGCCAAGCCCGGTGAGGGCGGCCAGTTGCCGGGCGGAAAGGTCAACGGCCTGATCGCCAAGCTGCGTTATGCGGTGCCGGGCGTGACCCTGATCTCGCCACCTCCACACCACGACATCTACTCGATCGAAGATCTGGCGCAGCTGATCTACGACCTCAAACAGGTCAACCCGCAGGCGCTGGTATCGGTCAAGCTGGTAGCCGAAGCGGGCGTGGGCACCATCGCCGCTGGTGTGGCCAAGGCCTATGCCGACCTGATCACCATCTCCGGTTACGACGGTGGTACCGGTGCTTCGCCGCTGACCTCGATCAAATACGCCGGCGCCCCTTGGGAGCTGGGCCTGGCGGAAACTCACCAGACCCTGCGCGGCAACGACCTGCGCGGCAAGGTGCGGGTGCAGACCGACGGCGGCCTGAAAACCGGCCTGGACGTGATCAAGGCGGCCATCCTCGGTGCCGAAAGCTTCGGCTTTGGTACCGCGCCAATGATTGCCCTGGGCTGCAAGTACCTGCGCATCTGCCACCTGAACAACTGCGCCACCGGCGTGGCCACCCAGAACGACAAGCTGCGCAAGGACCACTACATCGGCACCGTCGACATGGTGATCAACTTCTTCACCTTCGTCGCCGAAGAAACCCGCGAGTGGTTGGCCAAGCTGGGCGTGCGCAGCCTTGGTGAACTTATCGGCCGTACCGACCTGCTCGATGTGCTGCCAGGTGACACCGAGCGCCAGCAGTACCTGGACCTGTCGCCGCTGCTGGGCAGCTCGCACATTCCGGCGGACAAACCGCAGTTCTGCGAAGTCGACAAGAACCCGCCGTTCGACCTGGGCGAGCTGGCCGAGAAGATGGTTGATATGGCCATGCCGGCCATCCGCGACCAGGCGGGTGGCGAGTTCAGCCTCGACATCTGCAACTGCGACCGCTCCATCGGTGCGCGTGTGTCGGGCGAAATCGCCCGCCTGCACGGCAACCAAGGCATGGCTGCGGCGCCGATCACCTTCCGCTTCAAGGGGACTGCGGGCCAGAGCTTTGGCGTGTGGAACGCTGGTGGCCTGAACCTGCACCTGGAAGGCGACGCCAACGATTACGTCGGCAAAGGCATGACCGGTGGCAAGGTCACCATCGTGCCGCCAGCCGGCAGCCCGTTCGAAACCCAGCACAGCGCCATCGTTGGCAACACCTGCCTGTACGGTGCCACTGGCGGCAAGCTGTTTGCCGCAGGTACTGCGGGCGAGCGCTTCGCTGTACGTAACTCCGGCGCCCATGCTGTTGTCGAGGGCACTGGCGATCACTGCTGTGAATACATGACCGGCGGCTTTGTCTGCGTTCTGGGCAAGACCGGTTACAACTTCGGTTCTGGCATGACTGGCGGCTTTGCCTACGTGCTCGACATGGACAATAGCTTCGTCGACAAGCTCAACCACGAGCTGGTGGAAATCCAGCGTATCAGTGGCGAAGCGATGGAGGCCTACCGTAGCCACCTGGCGCGTGTCCTTGCCGAGTATGTGGATGAGACCGGCAGTGAGTGGGGGCGTGAGCTCTCGGAGAACCTGGACGACTACGTGCGGCGCTTCTGGCTGGTCAAGCCGAAGGCAGCCAACCTGAAGCAGCTGTTGTCCAGCACCCGTGCCAACCCGCAGTAAAAACAGCTGCAAGTGGCAAGCCTCAAGCTGCAAGTAATGGCAGTACGAGGTTTGCCCGGCTTAAGTGATCGTCTTGCGGCTTGCAGCTTGTAGCTTGCAGCTGCTGTAAAGAGGTTTTGAAAAATGGCTGAACGTCTGAACAATGACTTCCAGTTCATCGAAGTGGGCCGAAAGGACCCGAAAAAAAAGCTGCTGCGCCAGCGCAAGAAGGAGTTCGTGGAAATCTACGAACCGTTCAAGCCGCAGCAGTCCGTAGAGCAGGCGCACCGCTGCCTGGGCTGCGGTAACCCGTATTGCGAGTGGAAGTGCCCGGTACACAACTTCATCCCCAACTGGTTGAAGCTGGTCTCCGAAGGCAACATCCTGGCCGCGGCGGAACTGTCGCACCAGACCAACACCCTGCCCGAAGTATGCGGCCGTGTTTGCCCGCAAGACCGCCTGTGCGAGGGTGCCTGCACCTTGAACGACGGCTTTGGCGCGGTGACCATCGGCTCGGTGGAGAAGTACATCACCGACACCGCCTTCGCCATGGGCTGGCGCCCGGACATGTCCAAGGTCAAGCCAACCGGTAAACGCGTCGCCATCATCGGCGCCGGCCCGGCGGGCCTGGGCTGCGCCGACGTCCTGGTGCGCGCTGGGGTAACCCCGGTGGTGTTCGACAAGAACCCGGAAATCGGCGGCCTGCTGACCTTTGGCATCCCCGAGTTCAAGCTGGAAAAGACCGTGCTCAGCAACCGCCGCGAAGTCTTCACCGGCATGGGTATCGAGTTCCGCCTGAACACCGAGGTGGGCAAGGACGTGACCATGGAACAGCTGCTCGCCGAGTACGATGCAGTGTTCATGGGCATGGGTACCTACACCTACATGAAGGGCGGCTTCCCGGGCGAGGACCTGCCGGGCGTGCATGACGCACTGGACTTCCTGATCGCCAACGTCAACCGCAACCTGGGCTTCGAGAAGTCGCCGGAAGACTTCGTCGACATGCAGGGTAAGAAAGTGGTGGTGCTGGGCGGTGGTGACACCGCGATGGACTGCAACCGTACCTCGATCCGTCAGGGTGCCAAGGCGGTGACCTGTGCTTATCGTCGTGACGAAGCCAACATGCCGGGTTCGCGCAAAGAGGTGAAGAACGCCAAGGAAGAGGGCGTGAAGTTCCTCTACAACCGCCAGCCCATTGCCATTGTGGGTGAGGACAAGGTCGAAGGCGTCAAAGTGGTCGAGACCCGCCTGGGCGAGCCTGATGCCCGTGGCCGCCGCAGCCCTGAGCCCATCCCGGGCTCCGAAGAGATCCTGCCGGCAGATGCCGTGGTGATCGCCTTCGGCTTCCGCCCGAGCCCGGCGCCGTGGTTTGAGCAGCATGGCATTCAGCTGGACAGCCAGGGCCGTGTGGTTGCCCCGGAAAAGGGTAAGTTCAAGCATCAGACCAGCAACCCGAAAGTGTTCGCCGGTGGCGACATGGTGCGTGGTTCGGACCTGGTGGTGACTGCGATCTTCGAAGGGCGTACGGCCGCCGAGGGTATCCTCGACTACCTCGAAGTCTGATTGGCGACCTATTCGCGGGCATGCTCGCTCCCGCAGGTTTGAGCGCAGAACCTGTGGGAGCGGGCATGCCCGCGAAGCTTTTGTATACAAAAACGCTTGATCTGTGGCATCCAATAGACAAAACACATGGCCATGGCCGTGCCTTTTGCGCTGGTGTCTGAGAAAATGCCCGCACTATTTTTCCGGATGCCGACATGACTGCCCTGAAGAACGATCGTTTCCTGCGTGCACTGCTCAAGCAACCTGTAGACGTCACCCCGGTGTGGATGATGCGCCAGGCCGGCCGCTACCTGCCGGAGTACCGCGCCAGCCGCGCCAAGGCCGGTGACTTCATGAGCCTGTGCATGAACCCGCAGTTCGCCTGCGAGGTCACCCTGCAGCCGCTGGACCGCTACCCGCTGGACGCGGCGATCCTGTTCTCGGACATCCTCACCATTCCCGATGCCATGGGCCTGGGCCTGTACTTCGAAACCGGTGAAGGCCCGCGTTTCAAGAAGGTCATCAGCACTCCGGCCGACATCGAAGCGCTGCCAGTCCCGGACCCACAGAAAGACCTTGGCTACGTGATGGACGCGGTCAGCACCATTCGCCGTGAGCTCAATGGTCGTGTGCCGCTGATCGGCTTCTCCGGCAGCCCGTGGACCCTGGCCACCTACATGGTCGAAGGCGGCTCGTCGAAAGACTTCCGCAAGACCAAGGCCATGGCCTACGACAACCCGCAAGCCCTGCACATGCTGCTGGACAAGCTGGCCCAGTCGGTCACCAGCTACCTTAACGGCCAGATCCTGGCCGGCGCCCAGGCCGTGCAGATCTTCGACACCTGGGGCGGCAACCTGTCGGCGGCGGCCTACCAGGAGTTCTCACTGGCCTACATGCGCAAGATCGTCAGCGGCCTGATCCGCGAGCACGAAGGGCGTAAGGTGCCGGTGATCCTGTTCACCAAGAACGGCGGCTTGTGGCTGGAAAGCATTGCCGAAGCCGGCGCCGACGCGCTGGGCCTGGACTGGACCTGCGAGATCGGCGACGCCCGTCGCCGTGTGGGTGACAAGGTGGCGCTGCAAGGCAACATGGACCCGACCGTGCTGTACGCCAAGCCTGAAGCCATTCGCAAGGAAGTGGCGCGCATCCTGGCCAGTTATGGCCACGGCACTGGCCATGTGTTCAACCTTGGTCATGGTATTACCCCGGAAGTCGATCCGGAGCATGCCGGTGTGTTCATCAATGCTGTGCACGAGCTGTCGGCGCAGTACCACCAGTGACTTGATGCACTGCTCAGTAAACCCGGCTTCGATGCCGGGTTTTTTGTGCATTAAGTTTTAATTCAGCGATCGTCGTTAATCTGGTCCCATCGAAACCGAAACAGGACCCGATCCTCATGAAAACCCATTATCTCGCACTGATCCTCGTCCCGCTGTTCAGTACCGCTGCCCTTGCTGGCAGCTATACGGGCCCTGGTGCCCAGCCAGTTTCCACCGTGGCTGCTGCCAATGATGCCGCCGATGATACTCCGGTGGTGCTGCAGGGGTTCGTGACCAAAAAGATCAATAACGACGACAAGTACGAGTTCAAGGATGACACGGGCACCATAACCGTCGAAATTGACGATGAAGATCTCCCGCAGACACCGTTCAACGAAAAAACCAAGGTCAAACTGACTGGTGAGGTGGAGAAGCACCTGATGAGCAGGGAGGTCGATGTAGATGTTGTCGAACTCCTCACCCCGGTTGGGCGATAGCAGCGCGTGTAACGAGCTAATTCCTACATATTGATCCCTGGCGCGTAAATAGACTGGGCCACTCAGTCGGGCTTGCTGGTGCAAGTCCATTACGCCGGGGGGCATCATGAGTACAACAAAGAATGTGCGAAGGCTGTTGGCTACCAGTGTGTGGGTAGCAATGGCCGGTGCGGGTATACAGGGACAATTGGCCTATGCCCATGGTTATACCAGCGAGCCGCCTTCGCGCGCCTACGCCTGTCGCTTGGGGCAAAATACCGAGTGCGGGGCAGCGACGTACGAGCCCCAGTCAGTCGGAGAAACCGTTAAAGGATTCCCTGCACGTGGCCCTGTCGACGGCAAACTCGCCAGTGGTGGAGAGCGAGGTGACTTTGCTCCGCTTGACGAACAGTCTGCCAATCGTTGGCACCTGACCACTATCAAGCAGCGCGACATTACCTTCGAGTGGCATTACACCGAAGGGCACAAGACAACCGGTTGGGAATACTTCATCACCAAGGCCGGTTGGAATCCCAATTCACCCTTGGCGCGCGATGCGTTCGAGTTGACGCCTTTCTGCAAGGTAGATGGCCACGGCAAGCCGGCGCGCGGCGAAGGTCAACCCACCGTCGGGCCATCGCCGGTCAAGCATCAGTGCACCTTGCCGGCAGACAGGTCGGGGCACCATGTCATCATGGGTGTCTGGACTGTCGATGATACGGCCGCCGCGTTTTACAACGTGATGGATGTGGATATCCAAACTGATGGCGGCCCTGTTCCGCAATGGCCACAAGTAGGCGCCATCAATCCACATCGGGACTTGCAGATTGGCGACAAGGTGAAGGCCCGTGCGTTCGTGGCGGGTTCAGAGAGCGCGCCTTACAGCGTGAGTATTACCATCGAGAACGCTGAAGAAGGCCTTGCACCCAACTGGTCGTACAAGCTCGCCACGCGTATCAATGAAAGCCAGTCGCTGGTACAGGCAGGTCAACCCGATCAAGAAGGCAATATCACGCCGGTACAGGGCGCCAACAATATCTATGCAAAGCCTGAGACAGGTATCAGCAGCTATCAGTTGGACTTCGAAGGCGTGCCTTCGGATGACAGCTATCTGCACCTGCATGATCTCAAGTCGGAATATACCCTGACTGATGGAAAGGCGGCGCTGGACTTCACGGTGATGACCAACCGTAACTTGCAGGTGAGTGCGCGGCTGTACGATTCAGCCAACCAGCAGGTCGGCTTCGTCCGTCAGCAAGTGGATGCCACCACCAGCCCGATTTCTCTGCCGGTAGCCAGTGTCGAAGGCGAGCACCTGCTCAAGGTTGTCGGTGTCAATAAAACCGGGCGCATATTGCTTCAGGAGGAGCGCAAGGTTCAGTTGAAGACGGCCGGGGGTGAAGGCTACGACTTCGAATTCCCGCAATCGCTTGCCAGTTACAAGGCAGGAACTCGCGTCCTGCAACCGAAAACTGGCGAGGTGTTCGAGTGCAAGCCATTCCCGTATGAAGGCTGGTGCAAGATCTATTCGGAAAGTGCCAGTCAGTATGAGCCAGGTGTGGGCAGCAACTGGCAAGACGCCTGGATCAAACGCTAAGGAGATCTGGCCTGGCAGCCTGAGTTGGGCTGCCGGGTCAGGCTCGGGACTTTTCGATGTCGCAAGATAAATATGCTTGGCAACAGGTTGTGTTGCACTGGATCTCTGCCCTGATTATCGGTTGGGCGCTGGCGAGTGGTTTCTATGTTTCCCTGGTTGAGGTCCAACCCTCCAGCGCTGACTTCATCGGCTTCGTGAATGTTGGGCTGACCACGCTTTTTATCCCGGTTTTTCTCATGCGTTGGCTGCTTCGCGTGTGCATGGCCAGGCCAGGCGCGGTACACCAGAGTGTCGCCGGGCGCCGGGTAGCTCATTTCGTCCATGAAGGGCTGTACTGGCTCACGGCATTGGTTCTGCTGTCCGGTGTGCTGATGATGGACCGACCGATCGAGGTGTTCGGCTGGTTTGCCATAGCGCCCTTGCTTGTTGACCCTTCATGGCTGGATGCCTGGCGCAAGTTGCACGTTGCAGCAAGTACGTTGCTTGCTGGCGCCATGTTGCTGCATGTCGTAGCGGTGGTAATGCACGAACTTTCGGGTCGACGCATCATTCGGCGGATGTTGCCTTGAGTCGATGAAACGGTTGGGGCATTGGGCCTGGGCGGCGATACCTGTGATGACGATGGTGGCGCTGGGCATCCGCGAAACGGTACGGCCATGGTCATTTGAACCTGAAGTGCCCGAAGGTTTCGCCCACAGCGCACCTTTGGAAAAGCCGCTCTCCACGGCATCACTGGTCCTGGCCTTCGGTCTCAGCTCGCCTGACGGGCAACCTGCTGGCCGAGCTGATCTGGTGCTCAAAGCATGCTTCATTCCCAGCCGTGGCGAAGCGCGTGCGCTTGTGGGCAGCCGGGACGGTGACGCCCTCTATCGGGTCGGCGACCGGTTGCCGGACGGGAGCGTTGTGCGCCGTATCGAGGTGCGCAGCATCACGCTCTGGGACGGCAGCGTCGAACAAAGCGTGGCGATGTCCGGCAGCCGCCCCAGTGTCTTCCTTACCTCTGGCAGCGCGGCTGTGGCTGGCCCTGCTCCAGCAGATCCACCCCGCTTGTTGCGGGAGGTGCAATGACTTTACAACGCTATTTGCAGGTTGCCTTGGTCGGCACTTGCCTGTCTGTGGCCGGCACGTTGGCATTGGCAGATACTGCAACCTGGCAGTTGGCGATGAGCGATGCCGATGTGCGCGATGTCGTACGGGAAGTCGGGGCAATTCTGGATCAGACGATCGTGCTCGACCCTCGCGTGCAGGGGCGTATCACCGTGCTATCGAATGAGCCGCATGATCGCGAGGGCGTTCGCCGGCTGTTTTATTCGGTATTGAATGCGCAGGGTTTTGCAGCGGTGAACGATGGCGACCGCTTGCTGGTGCTTCCAGCCAGCGAAGCCAAGGTCTGGGCGAACCAGCAAGCCGACGCGATCCCTGCTGCCTTCACCACGCGGGTGTTCAGCCTGTCGGGCAGCATTGCCGCCGATCTGGCGGGCTTGCTGCGGCCGCTGGTATCGAGCAATGGCTACATTGGCCCGTCCAGTTCTGCCAATGCCTTGGTGGTTACCGACTCGGCTGCGAACCTGGACCGCTTGCAAGCCTTGGTGGCACAACTGGACAGCGGTCAGCGACATGACTATGAGCTGGTGACATTGCGTACGGCACAGGCTGCTGAAGTATTGCCTGTCGTCGAAGCATCGGCCGGTGGCCCCGATAGCGGTGTACGGGTACTTGCAGATGTGCGCGGTAATCGCCTGCTTGTTCTCGGCCCGGAAAAGTCCCGGCAACGTATGGCGCAGCTGGCCCGTGACCTGGATGTGGCGGCACCGGCCTCTTCGCAAAACTGGCGGGTGGTGCGCCTTCAGCATGGCAATGCCGAGCAGTTGGCCGAGGTACTGAACGATGTAGGTAAGCAACTGGATGGCAAGGCCTATAGCGAGAGCCCGGCCCCGGCGTTGGCGGCTGGGGTAATGGTCAAGGCCGATGCCAGTCAGAATGCGCTGCTGCTGTTGGGGGAGCCACGCATGCTCGACAATGTGGCGCAAATGATCGAGCAGTTGGACCAGCCCCGCGCGCAGGTGCTGATACATGCAGCCATTGTCGAAGTCAGCGGGGATATCAACGAAGCTCTGGGCCTGCAGTGGGGCGTCGATACCGGCAGCCTGAAAGGCGGCGTGACCTTCCCCGACAGCGGGGCTGCTTTCGCTGATCTGTTCGACGCGGACAAACTGTTGCCCAGCGGCGCAGCGCTGGCCATTGGGTCGGACAGGTTTGGCCTGCTGGTGTCGGCTCTGGCCAGCAACAGCCGAAGCAACCTGCTTTCCACGCCCAGCCTGCTTACGCTGGACAACCAGGAAGCGCAGATTCTGGTGGGCCAGAATGTACCGTTCAAGACCGGCTCCTATACCACTTCCGGCAGCGGCGCGGACAACCCGTTTACAACCGTGGAACGCAAGGATATCGGTATCAGCCTCAAGGTTCGCCCGCATATCAATGAGGGCCGGAGCCTACGCCTGGAGGTCGAGCAGGAAAGCTCCGAACTCGCCCCCAGCACCGTCGAAGGCGACCTGATCACCAGCAAGCGAACGCTCAAAAGCACCATCCTTGCCGCCGATGGCGAGATCATCGTGATCGGAGGGTTGATCAAGGACAGCGTGCGTACCGAGCAGCGAGGAGTGCCACTGTTGAGCCGCATACCGCTGATAGGCGGGCTTTTCCGCTGGAGTCGGGACATTCAGGAGAAGACCAACCTGATGGTTTTCCTGCGGCCTACCCTTTTACGTACCCAGGCTGAACTGATCGATTCGGGGCGCCGCGCTTACCGTGATGTGCACTCAGCCGATCCGCAGCGTATGCCTCGGGAGGCCCGCGAGTTGTTCGAAACCCGGCCTGTCCCTACCCGGGAGCCTGGCTCTTGAACCCTGAACTCTCATTCGGCTTTGCCCGGCGCCACGGCATTCTGCTGGACCGGCAGGCGGCAGAACCGGCCGTTTTGATGCGCGACAGCGCCTCGCTGCAGGTGCTTTCTGAGGTGTTGCGCGTGACAGGCAGTCACTGGCCGCTGCGTCTGGTCGATGAAGGGCATTTTGCCGAGCGCCTTGCCGCTTGCTATGGCGGTACTCAGGACGCTGCCCATACCGTCATCCAGGGGCTGGATGAGCAGATTGACTTACCACGCCTGGCGCAAGCCTTGCCGCAGTCATGCGACCTGCTCGACCAGCAAGGGGACGCGCCGATTATCCGCTTGCTCAATGCCTTGCTCAGCGAAGCAGTCAGGTCGCGCGCCTCGGATATCCACTTGGAAACCTTCGAACAACAGTTGCGGGTACGCATGCGTATCGATGGCGTCATGCGTGAGGTCCTGTCGCCGCCACGGGCGCTGGCGGCGCTGCTGGTGTCGCGTATCAAGGTCATGGCGCGTCTGGATATCGCCGAGAAGCGTGTGCCCCAGGATGGCCGCATCAGCTTGCGCCTGGCAGGCCATGAGGTGGATGTGCGGGTGTCGACGTTGCCCGCTGCTCACGGCGAGCGCGTTGTGCTGCGGTTGCTGGACAAGCAGGCAGTGCGCCTGGATATCCAGCACATGCAAATGGAGGCTTCGGTGAGCAAGGCCTTCCTCGCCATGCTGGACAGGCCAAATGGCATCTTCCTGGTGACAGGACCAACCGGGTCCGGCAAGACCACAACGCTTTATACGGCGCTTTCGGTGCTTAACCGGGAGTCCCGCAACATTCTTACTGTCGAGGATCCGATCGAATATCACCTGCCCGGCATAGGCCAGACCCAGGTCAACACCAAGGTGGACATGACCTTCGCCCGAGGTCTTCGGGCGATACTTCGCCAAGATCCGGACGTTGTGATGGTGGGCGAAATTCGTGACCGTGAAACTGCCGATATTGCCGTGCAGGCATCCCTGACCGGGCATCTGGTGCTCTCGACCTTGCATACCAACAGCGCTTTGGGGGCCATCACGCGGCTGGCGGACATGGGCGTTGATACCTGCCTGCTTGCTACTTCCCTTGCCGGCGTCATGGCTCAGCGGCTGGTGCGGGTGCTGTGCCCGCACTGCAAGGCTGCCTGTATGGTCGATGATGCCATGGCCAGTGCCCTGGGCTACCCCAAGGAGCTGCCGACGCATGTCTATCAGGCGGTGGGGTGTGAACAGTGTCAGCAGGGCTACAGCGGCCGCCTGGCGTTACACGAAATGGTTGTCGTCGATGAACAGTTGGCCCAGGCGATTCACGCCCGGGCGTCACAAGCGACCATGCGCGAAATAGTCCGTGGCGACTCAGCCAGCCTGTTTCAGCATGGCGTGCAAAGGGTCTGTATGGGACAGACCAGCGCCGCAGAACTTTTGCGCGTGACTGGCCAGGACTGAGCATGGCGGTTTTCAGCTTCATCGCACGGAACAATAGCGGCGTTCGTCAGCGCGGCTGCGTAGAGGCCAGTAGTGCGCAACAGGCCCGGCAGCAGCTGCGTGATCAGGGCCTGTTCGTGCTCAAGGTCAAAGCGGCCAGGCAGTCTTCATTTTCCATCGTGCCCGTGCGCAGGCGATTGACGCTTGCCCGGCGGTGCCTGTTGACGCGTCAACTGTCGACCCTTTTGCAGGCGGGCGTGCCGCTGACCGAGGCGCTACAGGCGGTGGCTGCCCAGAACGGTCAACGGCAGGTCCGGCAGGTGTTGCTCGGGGTCGCTGAGCGGGTAGTGGAAGGCAATACGTTTGCAGATGCACTGGCGCACTACCCATTGGCATTCCCGGTTGTCTACCGCGCAACCATAGCTGCTGCAGAGCGCTCCGGGTACCTGGCTGCCGTGCTTGAACGGTTGGCCGAGCATGGCGAACATCAGCAGGCGTTACGCCAGAGGGTACAGCTGGCGATGGCCTATCCCGCGATCCTGATGGTGGTATCGCTGTTGGTGGTGGGTTTTCTGCTCGGTTATGTAGTACCGGACGTTGTTCAGGCATTCAGTCGTGACCACGCCCAACTTCCGCTGGCGACACGGGTATTGATCGCGCTCAGTGACGCGGCCGGGCGCTATGGGGTGATCGCAGTGCTGGCGCTGGCTGCGTTGATCGCATCGATTGCCCTGGCACTTCACCACCCCGCACGCAAACGGCAATGGCATGCCCTGGCGTTGCAGTTGCCCGGCTATGCCGAATTCGTTCGCACACGTGAAGCCGCCCGCTTCGTCAGTACCCTGGCAATTCTTGGCCGTAGTGGTGTCGTGCTGGTGGAAGCAATGAGCATTGGCGCCGGGGTAGTCGGCAATCTGGTGCTACGGGAACGCTTGCTGACTGCCGTGCGCGAAGTAGCCGAAGGTGCAACGCTGGCCAGCAGTCTGGCGCGCAGTAAAACCCTGCCTGCGCTCATGCTGCACATGATTGCCAGTGGTGAGCGAGCAGGGGAGCTGGACAGCATGCTCGAGCGCGCTGCCGACCTTCAGGAAAAGCACCTGGCAGGTCGTATCTCGTTACTGGTCAGCCTGTGCGAGCCCCTGATGCTGCTGGTGATGGGGGGCATCGTGCTGTTCATCGTCCTGGCCATTCTGCTGCCTATTCTCAACCTCAACCAACTGGTCAACTGACATGCTCAATGGCTCTGCACGTCACTCGCAACGTGGCTTCACCCTTATCGAAATCATGGTCGTAGTCATCATCCTTGGTGTACTCGGAGCATTGGTGCTGCCCAATGTCATGAGCCGCCCGGACCATGCCAAGGTCACGGCGGCGCGCACCGATATTCAGTCCATTTCCACTGCACTGGAGATCTACCGGCTGGATAACGGGCGTTATCCGACCACGGCTCAAGGCCTCGAAGCGCTGGTTCGGCGCCCAAGCGTGGCGCCTCTGCCGCGTCAGTGGAACGCCCAGGGCTACCTCAAGCGCGCTGCGTCAGACCCTTGGGGGGCGCCTTACCGGTACGCAAGCCCCGGAGTGCGCTCGGGCCAGGGCTATGACCTGTACTCGTTAGGTGCCGATGGCCAAGCGGGTGGTGAAGGCTTGGATACAGACATCGGTAACTGGGACGAATGATCCGGCGCCGCTCCCAGGGTTTTACCCTCCTTGAATTGCTGTTGGTACTGGTACTGGCAGGTATCGTCATGGGCATGAGCGGTTTGATGGTCGGGCACGATCCGCAACGGACCGCACGCCAGGAGGCCGGGCTGTTCCTGCAGGTGGTTCAACAGGCCAGGCAGCGAGCAGTGCTCGAGGGGCAGACCCTGGGTATTCGCATCGACACTGACGGCTACCAGTTGATGTTGCGTACGGGGCAAACCTGGATGCCGACGGGGCAGCGCCGTAGTTTGAGCCTGAGCCTGCGGCTGGAGATCGACGGGTTGCCGGCAGGGCTTTCGAGGCACGGCGAAACAGCACAACTCACGTTTGCCAGCAACGATGAGTACACCCCGTTCCTGTTGTATTTCCTTGAGGCAGGTGTGCGGCTTGCCCATGTATCGAGCGATGGCCTGAATGACCCCCACCTTCACCTCTGAACGCGGATTCACGTTGCTGGAAGTGCTGGTGGCGTTGGCGATCTTTGCCGTATTGGCTGCGGCCGTGACTGCCGCCAGCCAGCACGTGTTGGTGCAAACGCAGGGTGCCCATGACCGGTTGTTCGCAAGTTGGATCGCTGATAACCGTTTGACCGAGCTTGGCCTTAACCCACTGCCCGTTGCAGGGCAGCGCGCCGAGACAGTCGTTTTTGGCCAGCGCACCTGGTTCGTGCGGGAGTCGATGCATCACCTGGTCGATGTGGGATTGATCGAAGTATCCATCACTGTAGGGCTGGCTGCAGATCGCACAGTGCTCCACCAGGCCACGGGCTGGCTGGAGGGTGGCAATGCTCTGCCATGAAAGCAAAACAGCGGGCCGCCAGCGGGGCTTCACCCTGCTGGAGCTGTTGCTGGCCATTGCCGTATTTGCCCTGCTGGCTCAAGGGACGAGCCAGTTGGTGGCAGCAGTGTTACAGACGGATACGGTACGTCAGCCCCAGGCCGCTGAACTGCGAGCCCTTGGCCGGGCGATGAGCGTAATGCAGCGAGATGCCTTGCAGGGTTATTGGCATGCGGGCAAGGCAAAGGGCAGCGGTCATGGCGTGACGCTGGAAAAGCATCGGGTGAGCTGGGTACTGGGAGCGGAGCGTGACAGCCAGCCGTTACCACGCAGCGATCTGAGAGTCGTGGAGTATTGGTTGGCGGAAGGTGTGCTGTGGCGCCAACGCCGCGGGCTGGAAAATGGCCAGGGCCAGCCTCAGCGCCTGTTGGAGGGGGTTGTCGAGTTGCGTTGGCGCATGCATGCAGCCGGTGTGGGCTGGCAACCCGAGTGGCCATCGGCCCACACCCGGCAACCACCGCAGGCACTTGAGGTGATGTTGTCGACCAAACGATTGCAGGCGATACGCCGCGTGCTGCCGCTGGCCGGGGGCACTCTGTGAAAAGCGCGCAGCAGCGTGGCCTGGCGCTGGTTACCGTGCTACTGGCCATGGCGCTGTTGTCGTTCCTGGTGGCCGGGATGTTGCGCAGCCATCAGGGAATGCTGGGCAGTGTGGGCCAGCAGATTGACGCATCGCAGTTGCTGAAACTGGCGCTGGCCGGGGAGCGTCATGCGCTGGGGCATTTGAAGCAGCAGGTTGCCACTGTGCTTCAGGTGACCCATCTCGGCCAGCCCTGGGCGCGCAGCCGTCAGCTGAGTCTTGGTGAAGGCCAGCTCCGCTATCGCCTGGAAGACCTTTCAGGCCGGTTCAACCTCGCTGCCCTGACGGTGAACGGGACACCCAATCCAGTCTTGCTCAAGCGCTGGAAACGCCTTTGCCGGTCATTGAAGATCGAACCTCCAGCGCTCGATCCGCTGCTGGGGCAGCCCATGCTCGACCCTTCCCAGCTGCGTGCGCTACCAGGCATGGATGCTCAAGCCGTGGCGCGGTTGCAGCCTTGGGTGACAGCCCTGCCGCGCACAGCAGGGCTGAACATCAATACGGCTTCGGCACGGTTGCTGGCGGCCCTTGAAGGTGTGGAGCTGTCTGTTGCGCGGCAGTTGGTAGGCGAGCGCCCCGAGCATGGCATTCCCACCGTGCAACGTTTTCTGGCACTCCCCTCGTTGGACGGCCTGGGCGTCGACAGTCATGGTTTATCCGTGACGAGCCGATGGTACCGCCTGGAGGTTCAGGCAGAACTGGCAGGCAGGCGGATGTACCTCTACAGCGACCTGGAAATCGATTTGGACACGCACCAAGTGCGCGTCATGCGACGTTCATATTCTGCACAACCGGAGCAAAGGCCAGATGAGTAGGCATTACCTGTTTTTACTGGCCCAAGGCATGCCTGCCGCGGGGCTGCAGTGGCCGGCGCTGCTGTACACGGCGCAAGGCGAACAATGCCGAACCACCCTCGGGGCGCTACCTACTTGGTTGGCGGGTGCTGCCGTGGTACTGGTGTTGCCGATGGAGATGGCCGGATGCTGCAAGCTGGACCCGGTGCCGGGCAGGCGGCCGACGCGCGAGTCGCTGGCTTACGCTGCCGAGGAGCAGCTTGCTGAGGCACTGGAAACCTTGCATTTGGCATTCGGTCCCCCAGACGCAGGTGGTTACCGGCAAGTTGTGACAGTCGCGCTGGAGGAGTATCGACACCTCATGTCGATGTTGCAGGCACAGGGCATCGACCCGGTTGCGGTGCATGTAGACGCCGACCTGTTGGGCACTGAGGAGGCTTGCGCGCTATGGTTCGAGGGTCGCTGGCTGTTGGGTGGGGCGGACGGTACGCGCCTGGCTGTCAGTGAACGGCAGGCTCATGTGTTGTCGCGCCGCTTGGCTCCCCGGCTCTGGCTGGCCGAGCCGGGTTCGCCTGGCGAGGCTTTGAGCGACAAGCATGTCGCCAGTGCTGTTGGCAGGCTGGTGGACGGGGGCGGCACTGCGGTGGACCTGCGCCAGGGCACGATGCGTCGACAGCGTAGCAGCCCGCCCTGGCAAGCCTTGGGCGGTGGCATGCTGGCAGCGCTGCTGCTGGTATGTCTGGCTGGTTACCTGCGTGCCGACTGGCTGCAGCAGCAAGCTTTACTGCAGCATGCCGAAAACGTGCAGATGTTCGCGCGCTGGGCTCCCGGGCAGGTGCCCGGCGCTGACCTGGCCGCTCAGGTCCAGGCTCTGGAGCAACGGCCTGGACCACCGACGGCTGTCGAGCGGTTGGCGATGCTTGCAGACCCGTTGGCGGGTGTTGGCAACGTTACGATCGAGCACGCCGAGGCCAAGACCTCAGAGGGTTGGACCATCGACGTCGTCGCCCAAGGTTTCGATGATCTGGAACGCCTTCGCCAGCGTGCCCCAGGGGTGAGGATGGGGCACGCACGGCAGGTCGGCGAAGGTGTACGGGCAACCATCTCCTGGCTGGAGGCTGAATGAAACGCTTGAACAAAAAGGCGCTGGCGCAGCAGTGGCAGCAGATACCGGCTGCCAGGCGAACGATTTTGACGCTGGCACTTTGGGCTGTGGGCCTGTTGATTGTCTGGCAGCTGGCCTGGTTACCGAGCCAGATCCGTTTGCGTAATGCTGAGGCTCACCTTGTGCAAGAACAAGCGTTGGCTGCGCTGTTGAAGCGTGTTACCCAACGCCAACCTCAGTCGGCTGGCACTTCCGAGCCGCTCACGCCTGCCAGTTTGAGCGAGCGTGCACGGCTTGCCGGCCTGCATGTTGCGGGCCTGGAGGCCAGGGAGGGGCAGCTGGAGGTCAGCCTGCAAGGCCCGCCAGCTGCTGTGCTGAGTTGGTTGCATGCCCTGGAACGGGACGGTGGACAGGTTCAGCGCCTGCAGTTGCAGGCTGTGGATGAACAGTTGCAGGTGCAGTTGGCTATGGCGCTGGCTGAAGGCTGAAGTCCGTATTGCTTGTGCGTTCAGGTTGCTTTGGCCGGCAGGCGGCTCAGGTGCAACGCCACCAGCAATGCCACCGCCAGCAAGCTGCCAATGAACAGCCCTATCCCGTTCCAGCCCCACTGGTGCCAGAACACCCCGCCCGCCGTACCGGCCACGCTGGAGCCGGCGTAGTAGCAGAACAGGTACAGTGACGACGCCTGCCCCTTTGCCTTCAGTGCCCGGCGGCCGATCCAGCTGCTGGCCACCGAGTGCGCACCAAAGAAGCCGAAGGTGAACACCAGCATGCCCACGATCACCATCACCAGGGGACTGGCCAGTGTCATCAGCAAGCCAACCGCCATTACCACGATGCTGGCCCAGAATACCTTGCGCCGGCCCAGCTTGTCCGCCAAGGCGCCGACCTGTGCCGAACTGTAGATGCCCGACAGGTAAACCACCGACAGCAAGCCGACCAGCGCCTGGTTCATGTGATAGGGCTCGGCCAGCAGGCGGTAGCCGATGTAGTTGAACAGGGTGACGAAGGCGCCCATCAGCAGGAAGGCTTCAAGGAACAGCCAGGGCAGGCCGGCGTCCTTGAAGTGCACGACAAAACCGTCCAGCAGGCTGCGTGGGTTCATCGTCTGTGCGCGGAAATTGCGTGACTCCGGCAGCACCTTCCAGAACACCAGTGCGGCCACCAGGGCCAGGCCGCCAATGGTCAGCATCGCCGTGTGCCAGCTGACGAAGTCGATCAGTACGCCAGTGATGAGCCGCCCGCTCATGCCGCCAATCGCGTTGCCGCCGATGTACAGGCCCATGGCCAGGCCAATGTGTTGCGGGTGGATCTCTTCGCTCAGGTAGGTCATCGCCACTGCCGCCAGGCCGCTCAGCGACAGGCCGACCAAGGCGCGGGTGGCCAGTACCAGCTCCCAGCTGGGCATCACTGCGCTGGCCAAGGTGGACAGGGCGGCGCAGACCAGCGCGAACACCATCACGGGCTTGCGTCCGATGCGGTCAGAAATGGGGCCGGTGATCAGCAGGCCGAACGCCAGCATGGCGGTGGACACCGACAGCACCAGGCTGCTCTGCGCCGCGTTGATGGCAAACTCCCTGGATAGCAGAGGCATCATCGGCTGTACGCAGTACAGCAAGGCGAAGGTGGCGAAACCGCCGCTGAACAAGGCCAGCACGGTTTTCATGAAGGCGGGTGTGCCTTTTTCGATCCACATTTCGGTCAGGATGGCAGGCTTTGGCTCAAGGAGGAGGGGGGCTACTGCAGTTTTCACGGACGGGTACCTCTGGCGCAATGAAAAAAGCATATAGCTGGCTAACGATTAGGTCCAATATATTGTTCGACCTATTTGAGATGTTTGGCGACTTGTTTGGAGCGGATCATGGAACTGCGTCATCTGCGTTACTTCATTGCTGTGGCCGAAGAGCTGCACTTTGGCCGCGCCGCCCAGCAGCTGGGTATTTCCCAGCCGCCCTTGAGTCAGCAGATCCAGGCCCTTGAGCAGGAGTTGGGGGCCCGGTTGTTCGACCGGACCAATCGTCGTGTCGAACTGAGCGAGGCCGGTCGATTGTTCCTCGAGGAAGCGCGCCAGGTATTGGCGCAGGTGGAGAAGGCTGCGGATGTAGCCCGGCGTGCGCAGTTGGGCGAGCTGGGTGAGATGAAAATCGGCTTCACCTCCTCGGCCCCGTTCACCTCCAAAATCCCCAAGGCCATTCATGCCTTCCGTCAGCGCTTTCCGGCGGTGCACCTGAACCTCAAGGAATTGAGCAGCCGTGACGTGGCCGAAGGGGTATTCGACGAGTCCATCGAGGTGGGGTTGATGCGGCCGATGCCGCTGCCGGAGGGGTTGGTGGCCACCGAGTTGTTCCGAGAACCGTTGGTGGCAGTGATCAATGCCTCGCATCCACTGGCTGAGGGCACCGAACAAGGCGTCTACATGGCGGCGTTGGCCCATGAGCCCTTCGTGTTCTTCCCGCGCAGTTATGGCAGCGGCTTGCATGCACAATTGCTGAGCCTGGCGCGGCATGCAGGTTTCAGCCCCCATTTTGCACAAGAGGCAGGTGAAGCGATGACCATCATCGGCCTGGTCTCGGCGGGGCTAGGGGTGTCGGTGCTGCCGGCGTCGTTCCAGCGCATGCGCATAGAAGGGGTGGTGTACCGTACCTTGCTCGATGAAGAGGCGATGACGGCGGTGTGGCTGGTGCAGCGCGAGCGCGGTCATTCGGTGATGGCCAAGGCATTCGCCGAGTTGTTGACGGGGCAGGTGGTCGGTCAGGCGTGATGCCGGCCAAATGGCGCTGGTCATTGCCCCACAGCCGCCACATACTCGGGCATTCGTTGATACACGGAGGTCAATCATGCGGCGCGTGGTGTTCAATCAGAAAGGTGGCGTGGGCAAGTCGAGCATTGCCTGCAACTTGGCGGCGGTAAGTGCCAATGAAGGTTACCGGACCTTGTTGATCGACCTGGATGCCCAGGCGAACTCGACCCAATACCTCACCGGCCTGACCGGCGAGGACATCCCCATGGGTATTGCCGACTTCTTCAAGCAAAGCCTCTCCAGTGGGCCGTTCAGCAAGAAGAACAAGGTCGATATCTATGAAACCCCGTTCGACAACCTGCATGTGGTCACCGCCACTGCCGAGCTGGCCGACCTGCAACCAAAGCTGGAGGCAAAACACAAGATCAACAAGCTGCGCAAGTTGCTCGACGAGTTGGACGAGGATTACGAGCGTATCTACATCGATACCCCGCCGGCGCTGAACTTCTATGCGGTTTCTGCGCTGATCGCTGCCGATCGCGTGCTGATCCCCTTCGACTGCGACAGCTTCTCGCGACAGGCCTTGTATGGCCTGTTGGCCGAGATTGAAGACCTCAAGGAAGACCACAACGAAGACCTGATGGTTGAAGGCATCGTGGTCAACCAGTTCCAGTCACGTGCCAGCCTGCCACAGCAGATGCTCGACGAGCTGCTGGCCGAAGGGTTGCCGGTGCTGCCGGTGTACTTGGGCAGTTCGGTGAAAATGCGCGAATCGCACCACGCCAGCCTGCCGCTGATTCACCTGGAACCGCGGCACAAGCTGACTCTGCAGTTTGTCGAGTTGCATTCGCTGCTTGAAGAGAACGGTTGAATAGGCCGGAGCGGTTGGCGGGGGATTTTCATCGCTTATGAGATCGAGCGCCGCCCGCGCGGCGCATCGCGAGCTGTGCTCGCTCCTACGTTTGTTTCGGGCCAGTCATGCCTGTGACAGACGCGCGCGACCGCCTTGTTCGCGCAACACGATATCGCGTCGTGCGCCATAACGTTCGCGCGCAAATCCCTCAGGACTGATTGGCCCGAAACAAACGTAGGAGCGAGCACAGCTCGCGATGCGCCGCGCGGGCGGCGCTCGATCTCACAGGCGCCCCCCCCCTCAAGGCCTACGCTTGGCCACCCCAACCCAATCACGCGTACTCCCTAATTCCTTGTAGAAGAGGCGTTACTCAGGAAGAGCAACTGATTTCCAGGTGCTTGCCCCACTCCGGCGGTCGCTCGGCGTAGGCTTGCATCCCGGGCTGTTCCTCGAAAGGCCTGGTCAGTGCTTGGTGCAGCCGTCGAACTTCACTGTAGTCCCCCGCCTCGGCCGCTTCGATGGCGTTCTGCGCCAGGTAGTTGCGCAGCACGTACAGCGGATTCACCGCATGCATCCGCTCACGGCGGCCTTCGGCATTACCGGGTTCACGCCCACAACGGGCCAGGTAGTCTGCGCCCCAGGCATCGAAACCGGCCAGGTCGATAAAGTCATCGCGCACTACCTTCAGTGCCTCGGCCACCGGCTGCTCACCCAATTTGCGGAAGAACAGGCTGTAGTCCACGCCACCGCGTTGCATACACTGCAGCAGGCGCTCGACCAGCGCCATGTCGTCATCTTCGGCCGTGGTCAGCCCCAGGCGCCGGCGCATCAGGTCCAGGTAATGGGCCTGGTACAGCGGCAGGAACAGGCCCAACGCTTCCTTCAGTGGCTCAACTTCGATCACGGTGGTCAGTGCCTGGGCCAGCGCGCTGAGGTTCCAGTGGGCGATGGGCACCTGGTTGGCGTAGCTGTAGCGGCCACGGTCGTCGGAGTGGTTGCAGATGAAGTTGGCATCGAAGTCGTCCAGAAACGCGTACGGGCCGAAGTCGAAGGTGATGCCCAGGATCGACATGTTGTCGGTGTTCATCACGCCGTGGCAGAAGCCATACGCTTGCCAGCGGGCGATCAGTTCGGCATTGCGCTCGACGATGGTGCGGAACATGGCCAGGTAGGGCTGCTCGGCGTCACGGCATTCGGGATAGTGCTGTTCCAGCACGTGGTCGATCAACACGCGCTGCTGCTCGGGCTGCTTGGTGTAGTAGAAGTACTCGAAATGGCCGAAACGCACATGGCTCTGCGCCAGACGCGTCAGCATGGCCGCACTTTCACGGGTTTCACGCCACACCGGGGTGCTGGAACCGATTACGCAAAGTGCCCGGCTGGTAGCGATGCCCAAGGCGTGCAGGGCTTCGGAGGCGAGAAACTCGCGAATCGACGAGCGCAGCACGGCGCGGCCGTCACCCATGCGGGAGTAGGGTGTCTGGCCGGCGCCCTTGAGGTGCAGGTCCCAGTGTTCGCCAGCGTCGTTGAGCACTTCGGCCAGCAGCAGGCCACGGCCGTCGCCCAGTCGTGGGTTGTACGAGCCGAACTGGTGGCCGGAATAAACCATCGCCCGAGGGTCGGCCTCTTCCCACAGTTTGTGGCCGCTGAACAGCTCGGCGAACACCGGCAGTTCGGCCTGGGCGGGGTCGAGGTCAAGCAAAGCCATGGCCGACTCGCTCGCTACCACCAGGCGCGGGTCTGCAATGGGCTCGGGCAGCACCTGGGTGGAGAACGCATCGCCCAGGCGGGCGAAGCGGTTGTCGAAGGTGAGTTGGTCGAGGGCTTTCACGGGACTGCTCCTTGGGTTCGGTGCCAATCGGGCCGCTTGGCGGCCCTTCGCGGGTGAACCCGCTCCTACAAAGAATATGCAGAGCTGAAAGCAGTGCTATCGCTGTGTAGGAGCGGGTTCACCCGCGAACGAGGGCGAAGCCCTCGCAGCCATTTTGCACACAATAAAGTATTCGAGCCCATTCAGGCCGAAGCAGTGCCATCCGATTTCGGCTGTTCCATCGGAATCAATTGCTGCTTGCTACCCTTCGCGTCCATCAAGAATACCTCTACCTGGCGCACCGAGATCTTGATGTTGTGGGCTTTGAACTCGCGGTTGATGTACCGGTTGATCTCGTCCAGCGTCGGGTTGCGGTCGCCCAGGTCACGCACGTGCATGCGCAGTTCGTGGTCCAGCGAGCTTTCGCCGAAGTTGAGGAAGTACACGATCGGTTCCGGATCCTTGAGCACGCGGGGGTTCTCATGCGCGCCCTTGAGCAGCAGGTCGCGCACCAGGTCGAGGTCTGAGCCATAGTCGATGCCCAGCTTCAGCGTCACCCGGGTGACCGTATCGGTCAGCGACCAGTTGATCAGTTGGCCAGTGATGAAGGTCTTGTTGGGGACGATGATGTCCTTGCGGTCGAAGTCGGTAATGGTGGTGGCACGGATGCGGATCTTGCTTACTGTACCCGACAGGTTGCCGATGGTGATGGTGTCGCCAATCCGTACCGGGCGCTCGAACAGGATCATGATGCCGGAGATGAAGTTGGCGAAGATTTCCTGCATGCCGAAGCCCAGCCCTACTGACAGCGCGGCCACCAGCCATTGCAGCTTGTCCCAGCTCACCCCCAGGGTCGACAGGGTACTGACGATGCCGATACCGACGATGGTGTACGACAGCAACGTAGTAGTGGCGTAGGCACTGCCCTGGGCGAGGTTCAGGCGTGACAGCACCAGTACTTCCAGCAGGCCTGGCAAGTTGCCGGCCAGGGCGAAGGTGATGCCGACGATCACCAGTGCGCCGAGCAGGTCGCCGAGGCTGATCGGTACCATGCTGGCGGCGGCGCCGGTGCCGCTGGTGTATTCGTAGAGGACGAAATTGTTGAGGTAGGCGAACACCGAAATCAGGTCGGCCCATACCCAGTACAGGCCGGCGATGAAGCCGCCGAGCAGGGCCAGGCGGATCAGGCGCAGCGACTGCTGGTTGACCTGTTCGATATCCAGCGTTGGCTCTTCGGTGATGACTTCGCCATCCAGCCCTTCCTTGGCCGCCGCACGCTTGCTCAACGCACGCTGGTAGGCCAGGCGTCGTGCAGCTACCGACAGGCCGCGCACGAAGGCGGCTTCGATCACCAGCCAGAACAGCAGCAGGTACAGGGTATAGATCAGACGGTCGGTGAGCTTCAGTGCTGTGTAGTAGTAGCCGAAGCACACGGCGACAAACAGGGCGACGGGCAGGGCGGTGAATGCTACGCCCACGGCCCTGCGAAACAGCGAGGTGTCACGGTGTGCCGGGCTGCTGAGCAGCAGACGGCTGAGCAGCCAGGCCATCAGCGCGTAGCAGGTCAGCACCACGCCGATGCCCAATACGTCGTCTGCCAGTGCCGAAGGCTGGTGCTCGGCCACCGCAACGACGCCGACCAGTGCCAGCACCACGGTGCCCAGGCGGCGAACCCAGCCGCGCAGGAACTCGACCTGCGGTTTGTGCCAGCGGAAGTGGACTTCCGCCACGCCACCGGGTGCGAGGATACGATAGGCGGTGTAGAACACCAGCCAGGCCTGGGCCAGCTGCCAGAGTGCGGCACCCAGGTTGGCATTCTGCCCGCGGGCGTCGATCTGCAGGGCGTAGCTGCACAGCGCCAGGCCAAGGCTGACCGGCATCGCCAGCAGAATGTTGATGAGAATTGCCTGGGGCGTGTGCCATTGGCTGTCACGGCGGAAGTGGCCGATATCCTGGTGCACTTTGCCTAACCGTTGGTAAAGGTATTTGCGCCGCCACAACAGCGCGCCGATCACCAGTAGCAGCGGCAGGAACAGCAACGGGCGCTGGCTCAGGCCATCGGCCAGCTCTTTCAGGCTGGAGCCCCACGGCAGGTTGGCGACCTGGTCGGCCAGGCGCGCTGGCACGTATTGCAGCCAGTCCCAGTCCAGCGGCTTGTTGCTGGGGATCCAGAACATTTGCTCGTCGAGGGTGGTACGCAGGCTCTGCGCGGTGCCCAGCAGTTGCTTCTGGTTGAGTTGCAGGGTGATCGATTCGTTGAGCAGCGCCGACAGCTCGCGGTTCAGCCGCTCCAACAGGTCGCTGCGGGTGATGGCTACATCCAGCAGGGCTTTGCGCAGCTGCGGGGTCACATCTTCCTGGGGTTGCGCCGCCAGCAGCTTGTCGACATAGGTGACCGGGCTGCTCATCTGCTCGCGTTGCTGGTTGACTTCGAACTGGTACAGGCGGGTGTCCGCGATCTGGTCGGCCAGGTCGCGGTCGACCTTCAGGTGCGGCAAGGTCTGTTTCTGCTTATAGAGGATCTTCGACAGCAGCAGGCTTCCCTTGAGCACGTTGATCTGCTCGTCGAGCGCCTGGTCGGCCTGGGTCAGGCTGTCGAGCTGCTGCTTGGTGCGCAGGTTCTGCTGGGTCAATTCGTTAAGGCGATCGGTGCTCTTGAGCAGGTAGTCGGAAAGCTTGAGGTTGACCGCGCTTTCAGTGGCCAGCAGGCTGCTGCCGCCGGCCTTCTGAGCCTCGATCGACTGCTGGGTGACGGCTTCCTGGGACTGGGCCAGGCGTTTGTCGTTGATCAGCGTCTGCAGGTCCTGGATTTCCTGCTCCAGGCGCGCAGCACGCTCGACCAGCAAGTCGTGACGCGCATTGCCGAGGTCTTGCAGCACGCTGTTGCCGGCCAGTTCCTGGCGGCGCAGCAGGGTCAACGCGTTGAGCGAGGCCAGCTCGGCGTTGAGCTGGTTGCGTTGGTCGGCATTGATGGATTTGCCGCCGTCCTTGCCGGTTTTGAGGATGTTGTTGATCTGCTGGGTGCGAGTCTGGCTGCTACTGATCTCGGCCTGGGCGCGTTCGGGGCGAGTTTGCGAGTTGATGATCAGGCTGTTGGCTTCAGACAGCGCCTTTTGCAGTTCGCCCTGCTGCGTGTTGCGTTCGCTGAGCATCTGTTCAAGCTGTGGCACG
Organism: Pseudomonas sp. D5(2026); assembly: GCF_057766845.1. Classification (NCBI taxonomy): domain Bacteria; kingdom Pseudomonadati; phylum Pseudomonadota; class Gammaproteobacteria; order Pseudomonadales; family Pseudomonadaceae; genus Pseudomonas; species Pseudomonas sp. D5(2026). The sequence continues at coordinate 5,245,515 of NZ_CM173421.1, read as the reverse complement.
GTGAGGTTGGCGTAGCGCTGGGCCACCGGTTGTGCCTTGGTTTCCTTGAGCCTGGCCAACTCCTTCTGGCTGTCACTGGTCTCTTTGGGGGCACTGCTCAACTGCTGCTTCAGTGCAGCAAGCTTCTTCTCGCTATCTTCCTTGGCAGCAAGCAGGCTCAACGTTTGTTCGAGCACCTGCTGCAGCGCCTTCTGGTCCGCCTCGGGCAGCTTGCGCTCGGCGATCTTGTCGAGGCTGTTCTGGATGCTGGCGGTGGTCGGGGCTTCTGCCGCAGTAGCCGCAAAAGAAAGGGACAGGCACAACCCGAGCAGGGCTGTGCGAAGGTACACGCGCAGGGACATAGGCAGGCTACTTGTGGATCCGGCTGAAACGAAGTTTAGAGGAACAATCCTGGTCCGGGTCGCGTTCCTTCGGGGAATCTGACGCCTACTTTCTGGATCTTGTTCCCGTCCATGGTTGCCACGGTCCAGATCGTGCCATGCCATTCGACCTGGTCCCCTACTACTGGAGCGCCTCCGACCTTCTGTCGGATGAACTGCGCCAGCGGCATTTTCGCGTCGAGGCCATCGAGTTTCAGGCCGTACAGCGCCGCCACGGCACCCAGTTCGGCATCGCCTTCGAGCACGAAGTCACCGAAGAAACGCAGGTCCAGGCCACGTTGCGGCGCCTGGCTGAACAGTTTGCCCAAGGCAGGCAGGTTGTGCTCGTGGCCGATCACGCAGAGCATGTCGCCAACCTCCAGCACGGTGCTGCCCGACGGGTGCAGCAGTTGCTCGCCACGGAACAGCGCGGCAATCCGCGTGCCTTCGGGCATTTTCAGTTCGCGCAGGGCAGCACCGATGCACCATTTTTCTGCGCCCAGACGGTAGACGAACATTTCCCACTCGCTGGTGATGTGCACCTCAAGGGCGGAACGGGAGATCGGCGCCGGGTCTGGCGGTACCGTCACTTTCAACAGCTTGGCCATCCACGGCAGGCTGGTGCCTTGCACCAGCAGCGATACCAGCACGATGAAGAAGGCCAGGTTGAAGAACAGTTGGGCGTCTGGCAGGCCCGCCATCAGCGGGAACACCGCCAGAATGATCGGTACCGCACCGCGCAGGCCGACCCACGAAATGAAGCCCTTTTCACGGCCGTGGAAAGCCTTGAACGGCAGCAGGGCAGCAACCACCGACAGTGGCCGTGCCACCAGGATCATCCACAGCGCCAGGCCCAGTGCTGGCAGGGCGATGGGCAGCAGGTCGTGCGGCGTGACCAGCAACCCCAGCACCAGGAACATGCCGATCTGGGCCAGCCAGGCCATGCCGTCGAGCATATGCAGGATGCCATGGCGGCTACGGATCGGCCTGTTGCCCAGCACCAGGCCGCACAGGTATACGGCGAGGAAGCCGCTACCATGCAGGGCGTTGGTCAGCGAAAACACCACGAGGCCGCCGGCCACTACCAGAATGGGGTACAGGCCGCCGGCCAGATTGATGCGATTGACCAGTTGCAGCATCAGCCAGCCGCCGCCCAGGCCCACCAGCGCGCCGATACCGAACTCACGCAGCACGTGGCCCAGCAGGCTCCAATGCAGGCCGGTCTCGCCGCTGGCGATCATGTCGATCAAGGTGACCGTGAGAAACACCGCCATTGGGTCGTTGCTGCCCGACTCGATCTCGAGGGTAGCAGAAACCCGCTCGTTCAGGCCTTTGCCGCCGAGCAGCGAGAACACTGCAGCGGCGTCGGTGGAGCCGACGATGGCGCCGATCAGCAGGCCCTGGATCAGGCTGAGCTGGAACAGCCAGGCGGCGACCAGGCCGGTGAGGGCGGTGGTGATCATTACCCCGACCGTGGCCAGCGACAGCGCCGGCCAAAGCGCTACGCGAAAGCTTGCTACCCGCGTGCGCAGGCCACCATCAAGCAGGATGACGGCCAGTGCCAGGTTGCCCACCAGGTAAGCAGTTGGGTAATTGTTGAAGATGATACCGCCACCATCGACACCGGCGAGCATGCCGACGGCGAGGATGATGACCAGAATAGGGATACCCAGGCGCGACGACAGCGAGCTGACCAGGATACTTGCACCCACCAGTAATGCGCCGATCAGGAACAGGCTATTGATGGTGCTTGCATCCAAAGGCAGGTACTCCGAGACAGCGAGGGGGAGGGACTTGGTAGCGCATTTTTCAGCAAAAGCTAGCAGGTCGCGTGCCAATCGATTCTAACCTGAGGCCGACGCAGGCTGTAAAGCGATACCGCATCGTCGTTGCAGCTTGTGGCTGCAATGGTTCGTCCACTGTCAGGCAGCCGAGTAACATGAATGGCAGGAAAACCATTTACCGCGCCTAGATGGCTCAGTGCCTGCTCGGGAAATTTCCTGATTTGCACTATTTGTTGGCGCACCAGGCGGCGGGCCATGTGCTTCGCTACCAGGCCACCGCGACAGCGGGGCGAGAGCGGCTGGTCAGGCAGATCAGTGGCAGGAATGCTTTCTCACGCTGCCCGCCTGAGCAAACGTGAAAGGGGCCGCTGTGCGGCCCCTGATCAAGGTCTCAGCCCTGCTTCACTTCACGCATCGGCTTGCCTTTCACTGGTGCATCCCCTGCCACGTAGTACTTGGCGGTGCTGCGCGGCAGTGGCTTGCGACCACGGATCTTGTCCGAAATCTTCTCGGCAATCATGATCGTGGTGGCATTGAGGTTACCGGTGATGATCAGCGGCATGATCGACGCATCGACCACGCGCAGGCCCTGCATGCCATGCACGCGGCCTTCACCATCGACCACGGCCATGTCGTCGGTGCCCATCTTGCACGAGCAGGATGGGTGGAAGGCGGTTTCGGCGTGCTCGCGGATGAACTTGTCCAGCTGCTCGTCGGTTTGCACGTCGGCGCCCGGGCTGATTTCGCGGCCACGGTACGGGTCCAGGGCCGGCTGGGCCATGATTTCACGGGTCAGGCGGATGCCGTCACGGAATTCCTGCCAGTCCTGCTCGGTGGACATGTAGTTGAACAGGATGCTCGGGTGTTTGCGTGGGTCTTTCGACTTGGCCTGGATGCGGCCGCGAGCAGGCGAGCGCATGGAACCCATGTGCGCCTGGAAGCCATGTTCCTTCACGCCATTGGAGCCGTTGTAGTTAATCGCAACCGGCAGGAAGTGGTACTGGATGTTCGGCCACTTGAACTCAGGGCGGGTACGAATGAAACCACCGGCCTCGAACTGGTTGCTGGCGCCGATGCCGGTGCCATTGAACAACCACTCGGCACCGATGGCCGGCTGGTTCCACCACAGCAGCGATGGGTACAGCGATACCGGCTGGGTGCAGGCGTACTGCAGGTACAGCTCCAGGTGGTCCTGAAGGTTTTCACCAACGCCCGGAAGGTCGTGCACAACCGGGATGTCGAGGCTTTCCAGCAGGGCGCGCGGGCCCACGCCGGAGCGCTGCAGCAGCTGCGGCGAAGCGATGGCGCCAGAGCTGACGATCACTTCCTTGCGGGCGCGGGCTTCAACGCGTTCTTCGCTGTCGCCGACCAGGTAGGTTACGCCTACGGCGCGCTTGCCGTCGAACAGCACGCGGTCGGTCAGGGCGTGGGTGACGATGGTCAGGTTCGGGCGTTTCTTGGCTTGGTCCAGGTAGCCACGGGCGGTGCTGGAGCGGCGGCCGTTCTTGGTCACCGAACGGTCCATCGGGCCGAAGCCTTCCTGTTGGTAGCCGTTGAGGTCTTCGGTACGCGGGTAACCGGCTTGCACACCCGCTTCAACCATGGCGTGGAACAGCGGGTTGTTGCCAGCCTTTGGCGTGGCGACACTGACCGGGCCGTCACCACCGTGGTAGTCGTTAGGTCCGATATCACGGGTTTCGGCTTTGCGGAAGTACGGCAGGCAGTCGAGGTAGGTCCAGTCTTCCAGGCCTGGCAGTTCTGCCCAGCCGTCGAAGTCCATGGCGTTGCCGCGGATGTAGCACATGCCGTTGATCAGCGACGAGCCACCCAGGCCCTTGCCACGGCCACATTCCATACGGCGGCCGTCCATGTAAGGTTCCGGGTCGGTCTCGTAGGCCCAGTTGTAGCGGCGGCCTTGCAGCGGGAAGGCCAGGGCGGCTGGCATCTGGGTGCGGAAGTCGAAGCGGTAGTCGGGGCCACCGGCTTCCAGCAGCAATACGGTGACGCCGGCGTCTTCGGTCAGGCGGGTCGCCAGGGTGTTACCGGCCGAGCCGGCACCGACGATGATGTAATCGAATTCTTGGGACATGAAAGTACCCTCGTGTTGGCGGTGATCGGGGAGCGGGTACGCCCGTGCGCGGTGGCAAGGGCGTGGCTAGACAGGGTTCAGAAAACCGAGTTGTAGCCGCCCAGCTCGACCTGGACCGACTTGATGCGAGTGTATTGAGCCAGCGAGCTGACGCCGTTTTCACGGCCGACGCCCGACTGCTTGTAGCCACCTACCGGCATTTCGGCCGGCGATTCACCCCAGGCGTTGATCCAGCAGATACCGGCTTCGAGCTTGTGGATGATGCGGTGGGCGCGGGTGATGTCGTTGGTGCAGACGCCAGCGGCCAGGCCGTAGTCGGTGTCGTTGGCACGGCGGATCACTTCTTCTTCGGTTTCGTAGGTGAGGATGCTCATCACCGGGCCGAAGATCTCTTCCTTGACGATGGTCATGTCGTCGGTGCAGTCGGTGAACACGGTTGGGGCAACGAAGGCACCTTTGGCGAAGTCACCGGCAGTCAGACGCTCGCCGCCGCACAGGACGCGGGCACCTTCTTCCTTGCCTTTGGCGATGTAGCCCAGCACGCTTTCCATGTGCTGGAAGCTGACCAGCGGGCCGAAGTTGGTGTTTTCGTCTTCCGGGTTGCCAACGCGGATGCGGGCAACGCGCTCGGCGATCTTGGCTTCGAAGGCCGCCTTCATTTCAGCCGGGATGAACACACGGGTGCCATTGGTGCACACCTGGCCCGAGCTGTAGAAGTTGGCCATCATGGCGATGTCAGCAGCCTTGTCCAGATCGGCGTCGGCACAGATGATCAGTGGCGACTTGCCGCCCAGCTCCATGGTCACTTCCTTCAGCGAAGAGCTGGAGGCGCTGGCCATGACTTTCTTGCCGGTGGTGGTGCCGCCGGTGAAGGACACTTTTTCGATGCGCGGGTGCTCGGTCAGCCAGGTGCCGACTTCGCGGCCGCTACCGGTCAGAACGTTGAACACGCCGTTTGGCAGGCCGGCTTCGGTGTAGATCTCAGCCAGTTTCAGGGTGGTCAGCGAGGTGACTTCCGACGGTTTGAAGATCATCGCGTTGCCAGCGGCCAGGGCCGGGGCAGATTTCCACAGGGCGATCTGGATCGGGTAGTTCCAGGCACCGATACCCACGGTCACGCCCAGCGGCTCGCGGCGGGTGTAGACGAAGGACGATTCACGCAGCGGGATCTGCTCGCCCTCGATGGCCGGCACCAGGCCTGCGTAGTATTCCAGCACGTCGGCGCCGGTGACGATGTCGACGTAGCGGGTTTCGGAGTACGACTTGCCGGTGTCCAGGGTTTCCAGCATGGCCAGCTCATCGTTGCGCTCGCGCAGGATGTCGACGGCGCGGCGCAGGATGCGCGAACGCTGCATGGCGGTCATCGCGGCCCAGATCTTCTGGCCACGCTCGGCGCTTTCAACGGCCTTCTCGACGTCTGCCTCGGTAGCACGCTGTACGTGGGCGAGGACTTCGCCAGTGGCCGGGTTGATGGCTTCGAAAGTGGCATCGCTGCCAGCGTCGACGTAAGCGCCATCAATGTAGAGTTTTTGCGTTCCGAAACGGGCCATAGTGTCCTCGCAAGTGCAGTGTGTGGTTTGGCTCGCGCGTCATGCTCCTGCCGGGTTGGCAAGGGCCCTGCGCGCATGGTCAGCAGCCTGGTCGTTTGTGCCCAGGGTGTGCTGCTTGGCCAGTTGTAGTTCCATGTATTCGTAAGCAATCCGTACCGCCTGGTCGGTGTCGAATGCATCACCCGACAGGGCGCCACGCAGCCACAAACCGTCGATCAGGGCTGCCAGGCCGCGGGCTGCCTTGCGCGCATGGTAGAGCGGCAGGGCGCGGCGGAACTGGCAGCACAGGTTGGAATACAAGCGGTGGTCGTTGATCCGCTGCAACCTGTGCAAATCGGGCTGGTGCATGCTGGAAGCCCAGAAGGCCAACCAGGTTTTCATTGCCGGGCCGTTTACCTGGCTGGCATCGAAGTTGCCCTCGATGATCACTTTCAGGTGAGCGCGCGGGCTGTCGTCTTTCAGGGCCTGGCGACGTGCTCTGACGCCTTCGTTGAGCATGCTCATGATGTAACCCATCGTCGCTGCGATCAGGCCGTTCTTGTCCCGAAAGTAGTGACTGATGATGCCGTTCGACACACCGGCCAAACGGGCAATCAGCGCAATGCTGGCGTCCCCCAGTCCGACCTGATCGACTGCCTGCAATGTGGCTTCGATCAACTGCTGGCGCCGGATGGGTTGCATACCGACCTTGGGCATCTTGCTATCTCCTCAGGCCTGCGAGCAGACGACAGGCGGCTGACTCGGCGAAGGCCAGTCTATTTTGTTTTGATTGAACGTTCAATCAATAAAGAATAAGCTCTGCGACAATTTGTGCCATTGACAGTTTTTCAGGCGGTCGAGAAGGCACGGATTGACACCCCAGGAAATCGTGTAACCCCCGGAAAACAAGGCGTTGACGGGCGTGAGCGATGCGAAATGCAGATTCTGCCGTACGGCCATTGGTCCTGCGACAGGCCCTTGGAGCGGGCGGGGTGACCTGTGACGAATGCGCGCACCTGCGTTGAGGCGTGGCATTTTCAGCGGGCCACCTGTCTGTTTTTGGCAACGTATCGATTCGGGATCACGGTTTCCAGGGTTCATTTATAACACCTGATGCAGTGGGGATATTCCACCAATTGCTCGGGAAAGACTGATTAGCCTCCACAGCCGCACTGCCCGGAGCATTCGTGCAATGAGTTCTGCCTCACTTATCAAGCCCCCCGCCGAGAGGGTACGGGTCAACCGCGTGGTGTTCTTCACCTCTGCGCTGATGATCCTTGTTCTGACTGCCTTGCTGATCGCTGCACCCGAAACCGCCGGCCAGGTGCTGGGCGTGGCCCAGAAGTGGCTGACGCGCACCTTCGGCTGGTACTACATGCTGGTCATTTGCGGATACCTGCTGTTCGTCGTCTACCTGGCTTTCTCCGACTACGGCAGCCTCAAGCTGGGTGGCAAGGACGACCAGCCGGACTTCAGCTATGGCGCCTGGGCCGGCATGCTGTTCTCGTCCGGTATCGGTATTTCGCTGCTGTACTTCGGCGCCTCCGAGCCGTTGGACCACTATTTCAACCCACCGGAAGGCACACCGGCCAGCCTTGAGGCCGCGCGCCAGGGCTTGCAGCTGACCTTCCTGCACTGGGGCCTGCACGGCTGGGCGATCTATGCCCTGGTCGGCCTGGCCGTGGGTTACTTCGCTTACCGCCACAACCAGCCGCTGGCACTGCGCTCGGCGCTGTACCCGCTGGTGGGCGAGCGTTGGGTCAAGGGTGCTGCCGGCAATGCCGTCGACATCTTCGGCATGTTCGTCACCCTGCTTGGCCTGGTGACCAACCTGGGTATCGGCTCGATGCAGGTATCCTCGGGCCTGGAATACCTGTTCGGCATGGACCACAGCAAGACCAACCTGCTGGTGGTGATTCTGGTCATGGCCGGTGTGGCCACCGTGGCTGCGGTCTCGGGTGTGGAGAACGGCATTCGTCGCCTGTCCAACCTGAACATCGTGCTGTTCAGCGGGCTGCTGATTTTCGTATTGCTGGGCGGCGAAACCCTGCACCTGCTCAATGGTCTCGTGCAGAACGTCGGCGACTACCTCAACGGCATCGTGCTGAAAACCTTCGACCTGTATGTGTATGAAGGCGAAGCCGGCAAGTCCGAGCGCTGGTTGGGCCTGTGGACCGTGTTCTACTGGGCCTGGTGGATCTCCTGGGGCCCGTTCGTCGGCATGTTCATTGCGCGTATCTCCAAGGGTCGTACCGTGCGCCAGTTGGTAATGGGCGTGCTGCTGATTCCGCTGGGCTTCACCCTGGCCTGGCTGTCGATCTTCGGCAATACCGCATTGGACCTGGTGATCAACCAGGGCGCTGTGGAGCTAGGCAAGACTGCGCTGGAACAGCCGTCGATGTCGATCTACCAGCTGCTGGAATACTTCCCGGCAGCCAAGATCGTCATTGGTGTGGCAGTGTTCGTCGGTTTCGTGCTGTTCCTCACCCCGGCCGACTCCGGCGCGGTGATGATGGCCAACCTGTCGTGCAAAGGCGGCAAGGTCGACGAAGACGCCCCGCACTGGATGGTGGTGTTCTGGTCCGTGGTTATCACTCTGGTGACCATCGGCCTGCTGTTCGCCGGTAACTTCGAGGCCATGCAGACCATGGTCGTGCTGGCGGGCCTGCCGTTCTCGGTGGTGCTGGTGCTGTTCATGTTCGGCCTGTACAAGGCCATGAAGCAGGACGTGGTGATCGAGCAGGAGCGCGCTGAACTGGCCGCCCGTGGCCGTCGCGGCTTTAGCGAGCGCCTGACCCAGCTGGAACTGCAGCCCACCCAGGCCGTGGTGCAGCGCTTCATGGACAAGCAGGTCAGCCCGGCGTTGAAAGAAGCCGCAGCGCAGCTGCAGACGTTGGGCTTCGAGGTGGAAACCCGTGTCGGCCAGTCGCGCAACCTGATGGGCTTGCGGGTGATGATGGAAGAAGGCAACCCGTTCGTCTACGAAGTGAGCCTTGATGGCTATATGGCCGCGCCGAGCGAGGCGCCGGTCGAGGGTGAGCCTGAACTGCGCCAGCGCTTCTACCGCGCCGAGGTCTACCTGCATGACGGCAGTCAGGAATACGACCTGATGGGCTTTGTCCCAGACCAGATCGTGCGTGATGTGCTCGATCAGTTCGAGAGCCATCGCCAGGTGCTTGGCCGCGTTTATAGCTGAATGCCCGGCAGGCCGCCGCACTGCCAGGTGCCGCGGCCTGCCAGCAGCAATATGTAGCACCTCGTTCGATAACATCTCCAGGACGCTTTGTGGTTCATTCCATAACGAGTCCTGGTCATGCCCGCCACTCACGCGCACAACCTCAAACACGCAGTCGCCACCCAGTTCGCCAGCCGTCCCACGCTCCGCCAGGTTGTAGGCGAACAGGTCATGAAGGTGATCCTGGAGCACTATCCTCTGGTTGGCGTGCATCGCCCTGAAATGGCCTCGGCTGCACCGCTGTACCTGATGTCCCTGCAGCCGGATGGTGTCTGGCACCCTCAGCCGCTGGTGGATGTGGTGCTGCAGGCCCTGCTTGAGGCTAAACCACTGGACCTCACCCCAGCGGGTGACTACCGCCTTAGCCTGAACCCGCCCCGGCGCTTTTTCGCCATCGAGTCGAGCCTTGAAACTGCCGAGGGCGATTTGATCGAGCCCGCGCGCCTGACCGATGGCCTCAACGCGTTGCTGCCGGTGCTGCTTTGGCACTTCCAGCGAGCGCAGATCGACTATTGGAACGGCGACGCCACGATCGACCGCGACCTGTGGTTGCAGCAGTTGTTGCGCGCCAACCTGCTCGATGGCCTGAAAGACGAAGCGCTGGACGACGAACAACGCAAGCTGCTGCGTGACCTGATGATGGGTAACCGTACCGGGCTCGATGTGCAGCTGGTGCGGGTTGCGTTACGTGAGGGCGAAGACACTTTCCATGAGCTGTTGCCCGGTTTGCTGATTACCGCCTCCAGTGAAGTTCGCGAACTGACACTCTGGTGTTCTCCCGAAGGTCTGGTCCGCAGTTACGACCCCCAGGCCGCGTTCGTCACGGCGTTGCAAATGCAGATGGCTGGACGTTACCGGTTTGATGAGTTGAGCTGGCAAGGCCTGACTGTGGAGGGCGACGCTTTCGCCCTGTACAGCGCCTTGTTGCTGGAAATCTTGCTCGAGCGCGTTGCCCGCCTGCGCTGGAGCGCGATCGACAGCGTCGACCAACTGGAGCATTACTGCCATGTGGCCTGCGACCCCGCGTCCTTTTTTGCCGAGTTCAGTGACTATGGCGCCGGTGGGTTGGGCCTGGCGCTTCCCAAGGGCCTGTCGCGAGCCGATACGGATAGCCAGACCGCCTATCTGCAAGCCATGCTCGACTTGTCGCTACTGCAACAGCACAGCCCAGCCCAGGGCATTCAGGACGGTCTGCCGGACTTGCACACCTATGCGGCGACGCGCCTGCGCGAGGAGATGCTGCATGACCACCCGGTAGACGCCAATTACTTCCCTGACGACCTTATCCTCACTGTCGAGACCTTTGTCAGTGACGGTCACGGGCTGGGCTTCGGCCAGAAGACCGGTGAAAAGAAGCTGACCTTGACGCAACTGGCGATCGGCCGCCTGGATGCCACCGCAGGAGGGGTGGTGACACATATCGCGCACCGGGAAAACCAGCTGATCATGAAGTGGATGACTATTGATTACGTCCGTGAGCTGGTGCAGCGAGTCGACATCGGCGGCAGTTATCCACGTCATGTACAGTCGATGCTCGATCGCTCGGCGAGCCGGGCCGAACACATCTCGGCATTTGCCATACGCTGGCGTATCACCCTGATGTTCGATGCTGCGCGGGCGCGGGCAGTCAAGCGGCTCGACAAGTTCGCCTACGGCGCCCTGGCAGAATTCTGCCGTAGTGGCCAGGAAGGTGCAGCGGCTGTGCGGATTGCACCGCTTGCGTTCAAACGCTCGCCGACATCAGAGAGGGTCGACGTGGCGCATGGTTTCTACGTGATCGAACTCATCGAGCTGGGGGCTCATCTGTTGTATTGCCCGCTGTACACCGACAAGGCGCTGATTCAGTTCGACAGCGCTCAGGCGCTGTTGGATGCGATCAGCCGCCCGGGGGCGTTGCAGGACAGCGTGCTGCTGTGGATCGAGCAAGCTCAGCGCGCGGTCTACGACAATGGCGGCTTCCGGGAGCCGCACCTGCCCCAATGGCTGCTCGACCCTTACACCCTCCCGGCGAAACCGCAGCCTGTTCAGTTGGCGCTGCAGTTCTGGGCGCAGGACGTGGATCGGCAGATGTTCGAAGCCAAGGGCCGGATGTTGCTGGAGCTGGCGGATCGCAGCGCCATGAGCAACAGCGAGGTGCGCTGGCGGCTGGTCACGGCATTTTCCTGGGAGCTGCTGAATGTTGTGTTTCCGGTGTTACCGGGGCCGCTCACCTCGGTTGCCTGGCTCTACATCGGCATGCGCAGCTTGATCAACGATGTGCATGGCCTGGCCAGTTCGCATTTCGACGAGCGCATCCAGGCGATGGTCGATGTGCTGAACAACACCTTGCTGGCACTGATACACCTGCAGACGCCGAAACTGGCAGCGCCGCCCGTCTCTGGCGACCTGCCGCCATCGCTGCTCCAGGGGCCACCTCCAGGCAACGGGACCGAGTTGGCGAGCCTTTCCACAGCAACGCGGGAGCCCAGTACCTCGGTCGACAGGCTGCAGGCGATGGCTAACACCCACCTCGACTTTTCCTGGCGTGGGGCTGGGGGGCTCAACGGCCTGTCGAGTGCCCAGCGCGGTCAAATGCGGGCGTTGGCGACCAGCGTTTCGCTGGCGGGGCGTGAACCGCAGACGCAGGGCGTGGCTGCTGGCCTGGTGCGGATTGGGGATGATTTCTATGTGTCTCTGGACGGTGATGTCTACCGAGTCAGCCTTGATAACGCAGCGTTTCGCATCATCGGTCCGGACGGCACGGTTGGGCCATACCTGATGCGCGACGGCAATGTCTGGCACCTCAATAATTCGCGATTGCACGGTGGCAATGATCGCTCCGGCGAGTTGGCCCGCGAGCGACTGCGCAAGAAGCTTAGCGGACCGATCGCCAAGGCTCAGTCCGAGATAGAGCGGCTTCTCTTGGCCGCGGAGGCTGCCACGAAGGATTTCAACGCGTTGAGCGAGCAGGTTGTCGGTTTGCGTGATCCGGTAAAGAAAGTCGAGGATCGGTTGCAAAAGGCGCCACCAACCGACCCGGGCGAACGTGCGCAATTCGAGCAGGCTACCGAGTTGTTCAAGCGCAAACTCCAGCAGTTGCACGAGCAGACGAATGCGCTGCGCACCCGGCGCCTGGCGTTGAACGACAGTCTATTCCAGGGGTATCTCGAGGCTGAACGCAACATTATCTACGTGCTCGACAAGGCGAGCGCTTCGACGCAGGGCGGCAGCGTGAGAGATCAACGGATACTCTTGGGCCAGGTCCGCAAGAACCTGATCAGCTTTGGCATGTTCTTCATTGATGAGCTCCTGGCCTTGGGTGGGTTCAGGGAATACGACCAACTCACCAATGCGCTCAATGAGGCACCGCCAGAGAAACAGGCCGAGTTGTATGCCAGGTTCCGGACGATGTTGGAGAAGTTGCTTGAAGAGCAGCCCAGGATCATCAATGTCTCCAGCCAGCTGGATCGCCTGTTGGCCATCACCGATATCGACATGCAAGTGCCTTACGTCAATACCACGCTGACCGTTTCGAGCATTATCGCCAGCCGCAAGACGACCACGATCAACATCCGGTTTTTCCAGGCCATGGGCCTGGTCGAGCTGGCCCTGCAGTGGCATAAAGGCACGCCTACCCAGCACTACATGATCTTCCGCCATGCGCTCGCCAGTCAGCGTCTGCGGGTGGCCGCACAAACGCATCATCTGCTGATGTTCTGTGATTTGCCTGTCGCCGAACGAATCGAGGTGCTGCAAAGTGCGTGGGACGAATACCTCGCGGCGATTCTCAACGCCGAACGGATCAAGACACTCGGTAGCAAGCTCATCGATGTCCAGCGCCTTGAGGCCTACAAGCAACAGATGGTGGAGCTGAAAAGCATAGCCGGTGAGGCGTTGGTCGAGGCCATGCGCGAGCAGGCGGACGGGCAGGTCCGAGGCACACGTCGTGCGGTCTATTCACGAAAGAGCCTGCAGGTGGCCCACACACGGGCTGGTCAGATAGTCATTGGCAGCGAATCGGTAGTCGACGGGCAGGCTGTGCTGCAAGTTGTAGCGGCTTTCAACAAGAGCGCGCTGCATCGCTTCCAGAAGCAGGGAAACACCTGGGTTGAAGAGGTAGCCGCGGGAGAACCGGAACCGCAGTCGCGGAATTCTACGCCGGACTCCGAAAGGAACAACCGGGAACTGGCCGAGGCCATGCTGGCACAGAACGAAAATGTCATCGCTCAAGCCAGAGCCCTGGTTGCCAAGGATGCTGACGACATGGGCCTGATGTCGATGCTGGACGGCCAGATCAACGAAGTGGCCGAGCTGCGGGAACAGCTCAGCGATGCCGACGCAGAGCACGCGCTGCTGGCAGGCATGGACGATGCGTTGATTCAGTTGCGCCAGGCCCGCCGCGACTGTTTGGTAGCGCTTTACAGCAAGACGCGCTACCCAGGTTCCAGAGGGCTGAATTTTCTCCATCAGCAGGGGTTGCTCGCCGTGGAATATGTCGGGCCTCGGCAGGTGGTCTCCGATGGCTATCTGGACGAGTACCGGATCAGCCTGTTGCGGGCTCCCGGCGAGGCCAAGGGTAGACCCTTGTGGGCCGCGCATTTCCACTTTGCCGACTCGCAGGCGGCGCCCACGGCGTTTGGCAAAGGCCATCTGAAGCTGTGGAGCCAGCGCAAGATGGGGTATCGCGAACAAATGATGGCCGCGAGCGAGGGGCAGGTACTGAGCATCTATCGAGGTAACCTGACCTATGCGCAGGCCAAGGATGTGATCCCGTTCAACCTCTGAACAGTTGCACTTTCAGCCCAGTGGTAACCCGTGATCGGCAACGCTAGCGATTGCTGTAACGGCCATGCTTACCGTGTGCAGGCATGGCCTGGTTGCCCCGTGTGGCGATCATCTGTTGCAGCGTGATCAGTTCGATACCCAATTGCTTGAGCCGTGGAATCTGCCTTTCCAGCACCGCTAGCGTTTGCGGGTAGGGGTGGCCGATCAACACGGCCGAGCCTTGCTTGCGGGCCAGCGCAATACCCTGTTGCAGCTGAGCGTCGATGGCTTCCGGTGTGCGCACGTCATCCAGAAATACATCCCGCGACACATGCGCCACATCGTGTGCTTGAGCCTCGGCCGCGGCGACCGTGGCGGCGCTGGTGCGGCTGTCGACGAAGAACAGTTGGCGCCGCTGCAGTTCGCCCATCAACCACGCCATGGGTTCACGCTGTGCGGTCATGCGGCTGCCCATGTGGTTGTTGATGCCGGCGGCGTAGGGCACCTTGACCAATGCTGCGTCCAGGCGCCGCGCCAGTTCTTCGATGGCGATGCCCGGGTGCCAGGCATAGGGCCCGGTGGCCGGGTCCATGGGCATGTGCAGGATCACCGTCTTGCCGGCCTTGTGCGCCTGGCGTGCGAAGTCGGTGGCATGGGGGGTGTCGGGCATGATCGCCATGGTTACCGGCCCGGGCAGCGCCAGGGTTCGGCCGTCACGCTCGGGGCTCTGGCCCAGATCGTCGATGATGATGCTCATGTAGGCGTTGTTGGCCGGCGCCGCTTGCGCGATTCCGGCCATCAGGCAAAACAACAGACACAGCAGATAACGCATAGGGTAGATCAGTCGCCCTTGGTGATGTTCAGGCCTTTGAGCAGGCTCAGAGCCTGGCTCAACTGGAAGTCGTCATCCTGCGGGCGTTCCTTGCGCTTGCTGCTGCCGGTCGGGCGGTCGGCGCCGCCGTTGCCGTTGCCCAGGTGGCCCTGCAGGTCGGCCTCCTTGAAGCTTTCGGTGTCGGCCTCGGCGGTGAGCTTGGCCTGGCGCACTTCGATGTCCGGGACGATGCCCTGGGCCTGGATCGAACGGCCGTTGGGGGTGTAGTACAGCGCAGTGGTGAGCTTCAGGGCGCGGTCGTTGGCCAGTGGCAGCACGGTCTGCACCGAGCCTTTGCCGAAACTGTCGGTGCCCATCAGCACGGCGCGCTTCTGGTCCTGCAGGGCGCCGGCGACAATCTCCGATGCCGATGCACTGCCACCGTTGATCAGTACCACCAGCGGCACGCCTTCGCTGGCATCGGCCGGGTCGGCCGAGAATCGCAGCTCGGAGTTGGCGATGCGGCCCTTGGTGTAGACGATCAGGCCTTTGGTCAGGAAGTGGTCGGCTACTTCCACTGCCGACTGCAGCACGCCGCCCGGGTTGTTGCGCAGGTCCAGCACTACCCCGCGCAGCTTCTTGCCGTTGTCCTTGCGCAGCTTGGCCAGGGCCTTGCCCACTTCGTCACCGGTCTTGACCTGGAACTGGGTGATACGGATGTAGCCGTAATCGTTCTCCAGTAGCTGGCTCTTCACGCTCTTGACCTGAATGACTGCGCGGCTCAAGGTCACGTCAAACGGGGTGCCGCCGTCGCGCACCAAGGTCAGGGTGATTTTCTCGCCGACCTTGCCGCGCATCTTGTCGACCGCCTCGGTCATGGTCTGGCCGCGGGTCGGGGCGCCATTGATCTTGACGATCAGGTCACCAGCTTGCACGCCGGCCCGCGAGGCAGGGGTGTCGTCGATTGGCGAGACCACCTTGATGAAGCCGTCTTCCTGGCCTACTTCAATGCCCAGCCCGCCGAACTCGCCGCTGGTGCTTTCCTGCAGCTCCTGGAAGTCCTCGGGGCCAAGGTAGGCCGAGTGCGGGTCAAGGTTACTTAGCATGCCCTTGATGGCGTTCTCCAGCAGGGTCTTGTCGTCTACCGGTTCGACGTAGGCGGCCTTGATACGGTCCAGGACCTCGGCGAAGGTGCGCAGTTCTTCCAGCGGCAGTGGCGCCTTGGCGGTCACCTCGGTGGCTGGCACTGCGGCGACCTTGGCCGGCTCTGCGGCGGTGGCCAGGGGCGCGCCGACCGCCAGGGCGATGGACAGGGCCAGCTGGGTGAGACGAGGCGAGTGCAGCATGTCGAACGAACTCCTGATCCTGTAGGTGCTCCTTGGGGAGCATCGGTGCAGCACTCAAGCTGCGCCGTAGAAATTTGACTAGCCTCGGCACCACTGCGAAGGGTCGGTAGGGCGGCCCTGCTGGCGGATAGCGAAGTACAAGCCTGCCGCTTCCTGGCCACCGCTGTTGCCAACGGTGGAAATGGCCTCACCGGCCTTGACGATATCACCGGCATTCTTGAGCAGGCTCTGGTTGTGGCCGTACAGGCTCAGGTAACCGTTGCCATGGTCGAGAATGACCAGAAGCCCGGCGCCGCGCAACCAGTCCGCGAATACCACACGCCCGCCGTGCACGGCACGTACCTGAGTGCCCGGTGTGGCGCTGATCATCACCCCGTCCCACTTGGCGCGGGCGTCGCTGCCGCGGGCATCACCGAAGCGTGCCAGCAGTCGACCATTGACTGGCCATGGAAGTTTGCCTCGCGCAGCAGAAAATGCGCCGCCGTAGTTCGCGCCATCGCTGGAAACCATCGGCCCGAGGGTGGTGCGGGCCTTTTTCGGCGGCTCCGCTGGCTCACGGGCCTGGTCGCGGGCAGCCGCAGCGGCCAGCGCTTCCTGCTTGCGGCGCTTTTCCGCTTCCTGCTGCGCCAGCAGGGCCTTCTTGCGCGCTTCTTCAGCTTCACGGGCCTGGCGGGCGAGTGTTTCCTCGATGGTTTTCAGGACCTTGGCCAGGTCGGCCTGGTCCTGTTCGCGCGCTTGCAACTTTTGACCGCGGTCCTTTACATCGCTGTTGAGCTTGGCCAGTACCTGCTGGCGCTTGGCGCGCTCGGTTTCCAGCTCTTGACGGCGGCTGTCGAGGTCGGCGCGCTGGGCCAGCAGCTGTTGTTGCTGGCTGGAAATTTCCTGTTCGACGTTGGCCAGTTGGCGCAAGGTCTCGTTGAAGGTGCGCAATTGCTCCAGGCGCGCCTTGCTCAGGTAGTCGTAATAGGTGAGGGTGCGGGCGAACTTCTCGGGGTTCTGCTGGTTGAGCAGCAGCTTGAGGTATTCCTCGCGACCGTTGTTCTGGTAGGCCGAGCGGGCCTGAATGGCGATCAGTCGTTGTTGTTCAACGCGGGCGCTCTGGAGTTTTTTTTTCTCGGTATCAAGGCGCTCCAGCTCGCCTTCAGTCTTTTTTAGTTCTTGCTGCAGGGCCTCCACCTGCTTTTCGAGGTTACCGATGTCGGTTTCGGTGGTTTTGAGGTCCTTTTGCACACCGGCCTTTTCTTCCTGGAGCTTGCTCAGCGTCTTCTTGAGCTCGGCAATGTCCTGGCGGGTGGCATCCAGTTGCTGCTGGGTCTGCGCGCGCTCATCGGCGAAGGCCGGGCTGAGCAGGCAAGACAGGGCTAGGAGGATCAGGGCGCGAAGCATGGGGTTTGGCGTACCAAGGATGGAGACTGGCCTAGTATGCCCGCGTGGGCAGGCAAAAAAAACGCCTCGCTGCGGATGCAGGGGGGCGTTTGTCTGGAATTCATGTGCAATTGGGGCTGCAACGCAGCCCCTTTCGACATTCAGGCGTCGACCAGAATCGAGGTGCCGGTCATTTCCACCGGCTTTTCCAGCCCCAGCAGCTTCAGCATGGTAGGCGCCACGTCGGCCAGCACGCCGCCCTCACGCACTTTCACGTTGCGCTTGCCCACATAGATGAACGGTACCGGCTCGGTAGTGTGTGCGGTGTGCGCCTGGCCGGTGCACTCGTCTTCCATTTGTTCGACGTTGCCGTGGTCAGCGGTGATCAGTGCTTCGCCGCCCACCTTGTCCAGCGCGTCGACAATGCGCCCTACACAGGTATCCAGTGCTTCGACGGCCTTCACCGCGGCTTCGAACACGCCGGTGTGGCCGACCATGTCGCCGTTGGCGTAGTTGACCACGATGACGTCGAAGCGCTGCTGTTCGATGGCTTCGACGATGCGATCGGTCACTTCCGGTGCGCTCATTTCCGGTTGCAGGTCATAGGTGGCGACCTTCGGCGACGGGATCAGGATGCGCTCTTCGCCTTCGAACGGCTCTTCGCGGCCACCAGAGAAGAAGAAGGTGACGTGGGCGTATTTCTCGGTTTCGGCGATGCGCAGTTGGGTCTTGCCGTTTTTCGCCAGGTATTCGCCCAGCACGTTGTTCAGGCTGGACGGCGCAAAGGCCGCCGGTGCCGGAATCTTCGCCGAATACTGGGTCAGGCCGATGTACGCCGCCATCTTTGGCAGGCGCGCACGGGCGAATTCCGTGAAGTCTGGCTCTACAAATGCACGCGACAGTTCGCGAGCACGGTCGGCGCGGAAGTTCATGAAGATCACGGCATCGCCATCTTCGACCTTGACTGCTTCGCCAATGCGCGTGGCTTTTACGAATTCGTCGCTCTCGTCACGGGCATAAGCGGCTTCCAGGCCTGCCAGAGCCGTGTCAGCGGTGTACTCGGCAGCGCTGTCGACGATCAGGTTGTAGGCGGCGCTGACGCGGTCCCAGCGGTTATCGCGGTCCATGGCGTAGTAGCGGCCGATCAGGCTGGCGATGCGGCCCTTGCCCAGTTTGGCGAAGGTGGCGTCGAGCAGTTCGATGGACGACTGCGCGCTGCGTGGCGGGGTGTCGCGGCCGTCGAGGAAGGCGTGCAGGTAGATCTTTTCGGCACCACGCTGCGCGGCCAGTTCGGCCATGGCCACCAAGTGGTCCTGGTGGCTGTGTACGCCACCATCGGACAGCAGGCCGAGGATGTGTACGGCCTTGCCAGCACTGGCTGCCTTGTCTACAGCACCGGTCAGCACCGGGTTTTCAAAGAACTCGCCGTCGCGGATGGCCTTGGTCACCCGGGTGAAGTCCTGATAGACGACGCGACCTGCGCCGAGGTTCATATGACCGACTTCGGAGTTGCCCATCTGCCCGTCCGGCAGGCCGACATCCATGCCCGAGCCGGAAATGAGGCCATGCGGCTGGGTGGCGCACAGGCGGTCATAGACCGGTTTATTGGCGGCAAAGATGGCGTTGTGTTCGGGGATATCGCTATGGCCGAAGCCATCCAGGATAATCAGGACCAGAGGTTTGGGCGTGCTCGTCATCAATCAAACTCACGGTTGTTCAAAGATGATAAAGACACGCATTTTAGGGCAAATACGCCACCCGCGGCGAATATTCGTCCCATTCCACCGACCGGCGCACCTGTGCTAGCAACATGAAGGTGGTTTTGTGGCCGGCCCGCCGGGCTTTGGTGGCACCAAGGGGCTGTGTATACTGGCCGGCATTTTCAATCGCCTGGAACACCGCTGATGGTTGCTCACCTGATTCAATTCGCGACAGATCACTACATCCTGGTTGCGATCTTCCTCATTCTGCTGGTCCTGTTGCTCATCAATGAAATTCGTCGTGGTGGCCAGAGCCTGACTAATGGCCAACTGACAGCCCTGGTCAATGCCGAGAAGGCCCTGGTGATCGACATTCGCCCGGCCAAGGAATACTCCGCTGGTCATATCGTCGGTGCGGTGAACATCCCGCAGGACAAACTGGCCAACCGCATGACCGAGTTGGGCAAACATAAAGAGAAGACCCTGATTGTCGTCGACGCGATGGGCCAGCAGTCCGGCACTATTTGCCGCGAGCTACTCAAAGCTGGTTACAACGCCGCCAAACTGAGCGGTGGCGTTTCCAGCTGGAAAGCCGATAACCTGCCCCTGGTGAAGTGATATGAAGCCTGTCATCGTCTATTCCAGCGACTACTGCCCCTACTGCATGCGCGCCAAGTACCTGCTCGAGAGCAAAGGCGTGGCCTTCGAGGAAATCAAGGTCGACGGCAAGCCGCAGGTTCGCGCCGAGATGAGTCAGAAAGCCGGCCGTACGTCGGTGCCGCAGATCTGGATCGGCAGCACCCATGTCGGTGGATGCGATGACCTCTATGCCCTGGAGCGCGCCGGCAAGCTCGACGCGCTGCTGGCGGCCTGATTTGCACTGCATTCAAAAACATTAGGATAAGGATCTGACATGACTGACCAACAGACCAACGGCGCTGCTGCAGAAGACAACAGCCCGCAGTTCTCCCTGCAACGCATCTATGTGCGCGACCTGTCGTTCGAGGCCCCGAAAAGCCCGCAGATCTTCCGTCAGACCTGGGAGCCAAGCGTTGCCCTGGACCTGAACACCAAGCAGAAATCCCTGGAAGGCGACTTCCATGAGGTCGTGCTGACCCTGTCGGTTACCGTCAAGAACGGTGACGAAGTGGCTTTCATTGCTGAAGTGCAGCAGGCCGGTATCTTCCTGATCGCCAACCTCGATGCGCCTTCGATGAGCCACACCCTGGGTGCGTTCTGCCCGAACATCCTGTTCCCTTATGCCCGTGAGGCCCTGGATAGCCTGGTGACCCGCGGTTCGTTCCCGGCGCTGATGCTGTCGCCGGTCAACTTCGACGCCCTGTACGCGCAAGAAATGCAGCGTATGCAGGAAGCGGGTGAAGCGCCGACTGTGCAGTAATAACTGCCTGTATCCAGAAAGCGCCTCTCGGGGCGCTTTTTTGTTGCCTGTGCGGGCCTCTTCGCGGGTAAACCCGCTCCTACAGGGGATCGCGCCGTTTCCTCGGCTTGTGTAGGAGCGGGTTTACCCGCGAAGAGGCCCGTACGGGCAAAACATCAGCTCCCGGCAAACCCGTTCTGCCGCCACGCCTCATACACCGTCACCGCCACGGTATTGGACAGGTTCAGGCTACGGCACCCCGGCCGCATCGGCAGGCGCAGGCGATGCTCGGCCGGCAGGCTGTCCAGCACCTCGGCCGGCAACCCGCGGCTCTCTGGCCCGAACAGGAAGGCGTCGCCCGGCTGGAAGGCCACTTCGTGGAACGGGTGCGAGCCCTTGGTGGTAAAGGCGAACAGCCTTGGGTTGCCAAGGCTTTCCAGGCATCTGGCCAGGCTCTCGTGGCGCTTGAGCGTGGCATACTCGTGGTAGTCCAGCCCTGCGCGGCGCAGGCGCTTGTCATCCAGTTCGAAGCTGATGGGTTCGATCAGGTGCAGGGCGCAGCCACTGTTGGCGCATAGACGAATGATGTTGCCGGTATTCGGCGGAATTTCTGGTTGAAAAAGGATGACGTGAAACATGCACGGCTCCAAGCGTGAAGATGACGGGCATTCTACCCCTGAACCGGACGTGCGTTCGAAGGCCTTCCCACGGGTGATGCTGTCGTTGGCGATCGTCGGCTTGATGGTGGGGCTGATGATCGGTCGCCTGACTACGCCTGACGAGCGCGAGCTGCAGCAGGTGCAGGTGATGCAGGATGGCCTGGAGCTTTGGTTCAACGAAGAGCCCAAGCTGCATGGCGAGAACGTGGAAGGGACGGTGGCGTTGCTGTTCCAGGCCCAGGGCAAGGCTCAGCAAGGGCAGCTTAGCCTGCTGGGCAAGCCGGTGAGCTGGCGGATACAGCACAGCAAGGAAGGTTTGTTGCTGACGGTGGTGGCCGCGCGCCCCCTGCACGGCGAATGGGCCGGTGCAGAGGACGCTGGGCGCTGGCGGGTGCAAGTGAAACTGCACGAATAAAAGAGGGGATATCCCGGCCTGCCTGTACCAGGGTCCCCGAAAGGGGTACTGCGTATAAAGGGGGGATGTCCCGGCCTGCCTGTACCGAGGTCCCCAAAACGGGCGGTGCTGCGTATAAAAGAGGGGTTCACCCGGCCTGCCTGTACCAGGGCCCCCGAAATTGGAGATGTATTGCTTATTGCAGGGGGCGTGCCAGTTTTGCAAAGCCCGTGAATACTGGGCTTTGAGGACGAATTGGCCGGCTTTTGAGGGGATTTGTGCCTTCGTGAGGTGCATCGGGCACAGGATCGGTGCATCGGGGGGCTGAAATGACTGGGGCCGCAAAGCGGCCCCAGAGGTCTACGGATTAACCCGGAGCTCAGTGGTCATCACCTTCCTCATCATCCCCTCCCGCCACATTCATCCCCAATTCCTTGATCTTGCGCGTCAGAGTGTTACGCCCCCAGCCCAGCAACAGCGCGGCATCCCGCCGGCGTCCGGCGGTATGCTTGAGTGCCGTCTCGATCATGATGCGTTCAAAGCTCGGCACTGCGCTGTCCAGCAGGTTGGTCTGGCCGCGCGTTAACGCCTGGTCGGCCCACTGGCGCAGGGCCTGCTCCCAGTTGGTTACCGGCGCGGCGTCTTGTGGCAGGTTCAGCAGTTCTGGCGGCAGGTCGCCGATCAGCACTTCACGGCTGGAGGCCATCACGGTAATCCAGCGGCAAGTGTTCTCCATCTGCCGCACGTTGCCCGGCCATGGCAGGTTGCGGATGAACTCTTCAGTCTCCGGCTTGAGGATCTTCGGCTCGACTGCCAGCTCCTGGGCGGCCCGGGCAAGGAAGTGGCGGGCGAGGGCGGGGATATCTTCGCGGCGGTCGGCCAGGCGCGGAATATGGATGCGGATCACGTTCAGCCGGTGGAACAAGTCCTCACGGAACTTGCCGGCCTGCACCAGTGACTCCAGGTTCTGGTGGGTGGCGGCGATGATGCGCACGTCGACCTTGACCGGCACGTGGCCGCCCACGCGGTAGAACTCGCCATCGGCCAGTACACGCAGCAGGCGGGTCTGGGTGTCGGCAGGCATGTCCCCGATTTCATCGAGGAACAGCGTGCCGCCATCGGCCTGCTCGAAACGGCCGCGACGCAAGTTGGCAGCACCTGTGAAGGCACCTTTCTCATGGCCGAACAGCTCCGACTCCATCAAATCCTTGGGGATGGCGGCCATGTTCAGGGCAATGAACGGCGATGCTGCGCGCGGGCTGTGCCGGTGCAGGGCGTGGGCCACCAGTTCTTTGCCGGTGCCGGACTCGCCGTTGATCAGCACGGTGATGTTGGAGTGGCTGAGGCGTCCGATGGCGCGGAACACCTCCTGCATCGCCGGGGCTTCACCAATGATTTCCGGGGTGCGCGCCAGGTTCTGTGGCACATCCAGGCCTTGCTGCTCCTGGGCGTGCTGGTTGGCGCGCTTGACCAGCGATACCGCTTCGTCGACGTCGAATGGCTTGGGCAGGTACTCGAAGGCACCGCCCTGGTAGGAAGCCACGGCGCTGTCCAGGTCGGAGTGGGCGGTCATGATGATGACCGGCAGGCGTGGGTGCTGCTCGCGGATCTGCGCCAGCAGGTCGAGGCCGCTGGTGCCAGGCATGCGAATATCGGAAATGATCACGTCGGGTTGCTGGCGTGCCAGGCGCCCCATGACACCGTCTGCGCTGTCGAAGCTCTGGGTGGTCATGCCTTCCTGTTGCAGGGCTTTTTCCAGGACCCAGCGGATGGAGCGATCATCGTCGACGATCCATACGGTTTCACTTCGGCTCATGAGGCGGTGGCTCCTTGTTCCAGAGGCAGGTAAATCGAGAAGGCGGTATGGCCTGCGTGGCTTTCACACTCGATCAGGCCCTGGTGCTGGCTGATGATGTTCTGGGTAATGGCCAGGCCAAGCCCGGTACCGTCCGGGCGGCCACTGACCATGGGATAGAAGAGGGTGTCCTGCAGTTCTGGCGGGATGCCCGGGCCGTTGTCGATGATCTCTACCCGCGCTACCAGGCGGTGACGAACGTGGCCGATGGTGAACTGGCGCAGGGCGCGGCTGCGCAAGGTGATGCGACCCAGGCGCAGTTCATTCTGCGAGCTGATCGCCTGCATGGCGTTGCGCACGATGTTGAGTACGGCCTGAATCATCTGTTCTCGGTCGATCAACACGTCCGGAAGGCTTGGGTCGTAATCGCGCACCAAAGTGATGCACCCCTGGCTTTCGGCATCGACCAGGCTGCACACCCGCTCCAGCACTTCGTGAATATTGGTCATGGCCAGCGACGGCAGCTTGTTCGAGCCGAGCATGCGGTCGACCAGGTTACGCAAGCGGTCGGCCTCTTCGATGATCACATTGGTGTAGTCGCGCAGCCCTTCCTCGGGCAGTTCGCGGGCCAGTAGCTGGGCCGCTCCGCGGATGCCGCCAAGGGGGTTCTTGATTTCGTGGGCCAGGCCGCGCACCAGCATCTTGGTGGTTTCCTGCTTGCTCAGTTGGGCCTCTTCCTTGGTGATGCGCAGCAGCCGGTCCCGCGGATGCACTTCGAGCAACAGCAGGGTCTGGCCTTGATGCAGTATCGGCGTTACCGCGTAGTCGACGGTGATGGTCTGCCCGGTCAGCGATGTGAGCTGCGCTTCACGCTTGGTGAACGGGTGCGCCTGCTCGACCGCCTGGCGCAGCGAGCTGAGCGCTTCGGTCGATTCGGTGAACAGCTCGCTGATGAATTGCCCATGGCTGCGCTGGCCACTGACGGCCAGCAGCATTTCTGCGGCCGGGTTCATGTACTCCAGGCGCAGCTCGGCGTTGAGCAGCAACGTGGCGGTGGTCAGGTTGTCCAGAAGCAGACGGTGCTGTGCATCGCTGATGGTCATAAGGCGTCGTTGACCTCTTTTGGCGCTTGCCTGGCACTGCTTTGGCCAGGGCCGGACGCGGGGTGGATCCACTGATGCGAGACTCTGGAAAAGAAAATGCAAGAAACAAACCAAAGCTCCGAAAAGAAGCGGGATTTGCCGATAAAGGCCTGAATCTGCGCAAATTCGGACCATAAAGTCTTGATGAAACGTTTAATTTGAACCAGATTGGGGAGCAAATGAGGGCATGGTATGAATTGGTGCACCAAGATAGAGCATAGCGTGACAGGCGGGGTTGCAGTGCTTCTGCTTGGTGCGCAGAAACGAAAACGGCCTCCCGGAGGAGGCCGTTGTGATATGTCATCGGCGCGAGGCGCCAATCAGATCAGCAGCTGTAGTACAGCTCGTATTCCAGCGGGTGTACGAAGGTGCGGACCTTGATTTCTTCTTCGCTCTTCAGCTCGATGAAGGCATCGATGAAGTCGTCGGAGAACACGCCGCCCTTGGTCAGGAACGCACGGCCTTTATCCAGCTCTTCCAGAGCTTCTTTCAGGCTGCCGCACACTTGCGGGATGTTCTTGGCTTCTTCTGGCGGCAGGTCGTACAGGTTCTTGTCGGCCGCGTCGCCTGGGTGGATCTTGTTCTGGATGCCGTCCAGGCCAGCCATCAGCAGGGCCGCGAAGGCCAGGTACGGGTTGGCCGATGGGTCCGGGAAGCGTGCTTCGATACGGCGGGCTTTCGGGCTGCCAACGTAAGGAATACGGATCGAGGCGGAACGGTTGCGAGCCGAGTAGGCCAGCATTACCGGGGCTTCGAAGCCTGGAACCAGACGCTTGTAGGAGTTGGTCGACGGGTTGGTGAAGCCGTTCAGGGCCTTACCGTGCTTGATGATACCGCCGATGAAGTACAGAGCGGTGTCGGACAGGCCGGCATAGCCTTCACCCGAGAAGGTGTTCTTGCCGTCTTTCCAGATCGACATGTGCACGTGCATGCCCGAGCCGTTGTCGCCGTACAGTGGCTTCGGCATGAAGGTGGCGGTACGGCCGTAAGCGTCGGCAACGTTGTGCACGACGTATTTCAGCGCCTGTACTTCGTCAGCCTTCTTCACCAGGGTGTTGAACTTGACGCCGATTTCGTTCTGGCCGGCAGTCGCCACTTCGTGGTGGTGAACTTCAACGGTCTGGCCCATTTCTTCCAGAGCGTTGCACATGGCAGTACGGATTTCGTGGTCGTGGTCGAACGGCGGAACCGGGAAGTAGCCGCCTTTCACGCCTGGACGGTGGCCTTTGTTGCCGCCTTCCACGTCAGCGCCGGTCATCCACGAGCCCTGCTCGGAGAAGATCTTGAACATCGAGCCGGAGATGTCCGACTGGAACTTCACTTCGTCGAAGATGAAGAACTCAGGCTCTGGGCCGGCGAATACGGTGTCACCGATGCCGGTGCTCTTCAGGTACTCTTCGGCGCGCTTGGCGATTGCACGTGGGTCGCGATCGTAGCCCTGCATGCTCGACGGGTCGACGATGTCGCAGGTAATGATCAGGGTTGGCTCTTCGGTGAACGGATCCAGAACGGCGGTTTCGTCAACCGGCATCAGGATCATGTCGGAGGCTTCGATGCCTTTCCAGCCAGCGATGGAGGAACCGTCGAACATCTTGCCGACTTCGAAGAAGTCTTCGTCCAGCGCATCACGCGACGGCATGGTCACGTGGTGCTGAGTGCCTTTGGTGTCCGTGAAACGCAGATCAATCCACTTGACGTCATGATCTTTGATGAGTTGAACCGACTTCGACATGTTGTCCTCCGGATGGTCTAGAGCGCGGTGGGCCGCTGCCCTGGAAAAAGGGTGTTGCCGGGCGCGGATAGTCGGCCAAGCTTACCTGCCTCACAAGGGAGCAAATTGCATGCCAGTGCCCGAAAATGGCGAGGTTGGGATAAAAGGGGGCGTTTGCGGGCATTTGGCGTTGGGGTAGGCTGAGAAAGTGCACTCTTAAGATGCGAATTTTGGAGGTGGCGCACCATTAGGGTGCACGCCTTGGTTTTTGTGGTGCCCGTGAGACCGAGCGCCGCCCGCGCGGCGCATCGCGAGCAAGCTCGCTCCTACATCTGTTTCGGGCCAATTATTTCTGGGGGATTTGCGCGCGAACGCCTTGGCGCATGGCGCGATATCGCGTCGTACAAACAAGGCGGTCGCGCGCGCCTGTCGCAGGCGTAACTGGCCCGAAACAGACGTAGGAGCGAGCGCAGCTCGCGATGCGCCGCGCGGGCGGCGCTCGGTCTCACGGGCACCAAAAAATCCGGCTCTGACATTTATCTCAAAGCTTCTGATCAAAAGTTGGTCAAATCCTGAGCAATTTCCGATATAATTCGCGCCCCTCATTTTCGGCAGGCCCTGCGCGCGCTGTTAACCAATGAAACTTATCGTCAAAGTCTTCCCAGAAATCACCATCAAAAGCCGGCCGGTGCGCAAGCGCTTCATCCGCCAGCTTGGCAAGAACATCCGCAACGTGCTCAAGGATCTCGACCCTGAGCTCGCGGTAGATGGTGTCTGGGACAATCTCGAAGTGGTTACCCGCGTCGAAGACGAAAAAGTCCAGCGCGAGATGATCGAACGCCTCACCTGCACGCCGGGTATCACCCACTTCCTGCAGGTTGAGGAATACCCGCTGGGGGACTTCGACGACATCGTCGCCAAGTGCAAGCACCACTTCGGCCACCTGCTGGCCGGCAAGCACTTCGCCGTGCGCTGCAAGCGCGGTGGCCACCATGACTTCACCTCGATGGATGTCGACCGTTATGTCGGCAGCCAACTGCGCCAGCAGTGTGGCGCCGCCGGGATCGAGCTGAAAAAGCCTGAAGTGCTGGTGCGCATCGAAATCCGCGACCAGCGCCTGTACGTGATCCACAACCAGCACAACGGCATCGGCGGTTATCCGCTGGGCGCCTTGGAGCAGACCCTGGTGCTGATGTCCGGTGGTTTCGACTCCACCGTTGCGGCCTACCAGATGATGCGCCGCGGCCTGATGACCCACTTCTGCTTCTTCAACCTCGGCGGCCGTGCCCACGAGCTGGGCGTGATGGAAGTGGCCCACTACCTGTGGAAGAAGTACGGCAGCAGCCAGCGTGTACTGTTCATCAGCGTGCCGTTCGAAGAAGTGGTTGGCGAAATCCTCAACAAGGTCGACAACAGCTACATGGGCGTGACACTCAAGCGCATGATGCTGCGAGGCGCCGCCCATATGGCCGACCGCCTGCAGATCGACGCGCTGGTGACAGGCGAAGCGATTTCCCAGGTGTCCAGCCAGACCTTGCCGAACCTGTCGATCATCGACTCGGCCACCGACAAGCTGGTGCTGCGCCCGCTGCTGGCCAGCCACAAGCAGGACATCATCGACCAGGCCACCGAAATCGGTACCGCGGACTTTGCCAAGCACATGCCGGAATACTGCGGCGTGATCTCGGTAAACCCGACCACCCATGCCAAGCGTCACCGCATGGAGCACGAAGAAAAACAGTTCGACATGGCCGTACTGGAGCGCGCTCTTGAGCGCGCCAAGTTCATTTCCATCGATCATGTGATCGATGAGCTGGGCAAGGACATTGAAATCGAGGAAGTGGCCGAGGCGCTGCCTGGCCAGATCGTCATCGACATTCGCCACCCCGATGCCCAGGAAGACGAACCTCTGGTGCTGGAAGGTATCGAGGTCCAGGCCATGCCGTTCTACGCCATCAACAGCAAGTTCAAGCATCTGGACCCTACGCGCCAGTACTTGCTGTATTGCGACAAGGGTGTGATGAGCCGTTTGCACGCACACCACCTGCTCAGTGAGGGACATGCCAATGTGCGTGTTTATCGTCCGACATAAGATGCCGGGGCTGTATGGCGGCAGTATTCGCCATCGCCCTCCCGACCGCCGGGCCCGCTGAGCCTTAAACAGTACATATTGGCCGCCTACACTGGGCGGCAACCGAATCCTCTGATCGAGATACACTTGTGATCGAAAATCTGCGTAACATCGCCATCATCGCCCACGTTGACCATGGTAAAACCACTCTGGTCGACAAACTCCTGCGTCAGTCCGGCACTCTGGAGCGTAACGAGCTCAACGACGAGCGCGTCATGGACTCCAACGACCAGGAAAAAGAGCGCGGTATTACCATTCTGGCGAAAAACACCGCCATCAACTGGAACGGCTACCACATCAACATCGTTGACACCCCCGGCCACGCCGACTTCGGTGGCGAGGTTGAGCGTGTAATGTCGATGGTCGACTCCGTGCTGCTGCTGGTCGACGCCCAGGACGGCCCGATGCCGCAAACCCGCTTCGTGACCAAGAAGGCCTTCGAAGCCGGCCTGAAGCCAATCGTCGTGATCAACAAGGTTGACCGCCCAGGCGCGCGTCCTGACTGGGTTCTGGACCAGATCTTCGATCTGTTCGACAACCTCGGTGCCACCGACGAACAGCTGGACTTCAAAGTGGTCTACGCCTCGGCCCTGAACGGCATTGCCGGCCTGGACCACACCGCCATGGGCGAAGACATGACCGCGCTGTACCAGTCGATCATCGACAACGTACCAGCACCGTCTGTTGACCGCGAAGGCCCGTTCCAGATGCAGATCTCCGCACTGGACTACAACAGCTTCCTCGGCGTTATCGGTGTTGGCCGCATCGCCCGTGGTCGCGTCAAGCCGAACACCCCGGTTGTCGCCATCGACACCAACGGCAAGAAGCGTAACGGCCGTATCCTGAAGCTGATGGGTCACCACGGTCTGCACCGCGTTGACGTCGAAGAAGCCCAGGCTGGCGATATCGTCTGCATCAG
This sequence comes from Pseudomonas sp. D5(2026), assembly GCF_057766845.1. NCBI lineage: Bacteria > Pseudomonadati > Pseudomonadota > Gammaproteobacteria > Pseudomonadales > Pseudomonadaceae > Pseudomonas > Pseudomonas sp. D5(2026). The sequence continues at coordinate 5,216,425 of NZ_CM173421.1, read as the reverse complement.
CGGTTTCGATGAGCTGTTCATCTCCGACACCCTGTGCGCCCCGGATGCGGTAGAAGCGATGAAGCCGCTGACTGTTGACGAGCCGACTGTTTCGATGACCTTCCAGGTCAACGACTCGCCGTTCTGCGGTAAAGAAGGCAAGTTCGTCACCAGCCGTAACATCAAGGACCGTCTGGACAAGGAGCTGCTGTACAACGTTGCCCTGCGCGTTCAGGAAACCGATTCCCCTGACAAGTTCAAGGTTTCGGGCCGTGGTGAGCTGCACCTGTCGGTGCTGATCGAAACCATGCGTCGTGAAGGCTTCGAAATGGCCGTGGGCCGTCCTGAAGTGATCATCCGCGAAGTCGACGGCGTGAAGCAGGAGCCGTTCGAGAACGTCACCATCGACATCCCTGAAGAATCCCAGGGCAAGGTCATGGAAGAGATGGGGCTGCGTAAAGGCGACCTGACCAACATGGTTCCGGATGGCAAGGGCCGCGTTCGTCTGGAGTACAACATTCCAGCCCGTGGTCTGATCGGTTTCCGTAACCAGTTCCTGACCCTGACCAACGGTGCAGGCATCCTGACCTCGATCTTCGATCGCTACGACACCATGAAGTCGGGCCAGATGTCCGGCCGCCTCAACGGCGTACTGGTTTCGGTCGAGACCGGCAAGGCACTGACCTACTCGCTGGAAACCCTGCAGGCTCGCGGCAAGCTGTTCGTTGAACACGGCCAGGAGATCTACAACGGTCAGATCATCGGCCTGAACAGCCGTGACAACGACCTGGGCGTGAACCCGACCAAAGGCAAGAAGCTCGACAACATGCGTGCTTCGGGCAAAGACGAAGTCATCGCCCTGGTACCGCCAGTTCGCCACACCCTCGAGCAGGCCCTGGAATTCATCCAGGACGACGAGCTGTGCGAAGTGACTCCTAAGTCGATCCGTCTGCGCAAGAAGATCCTGGACGAAGGCGAGCGTACCCGCGCAGCCAAGAAAGCCAAGAACTGAGTTAGCTCAGGCTGAATAAAAACGCCCCCGGTCGAAAGGCCGGGGGCGTTTTTTTGTCTGCAGGATTTGTGTTGGTCCTTTCGCGGGCAAGCCCGCGAAGAGGCCAGAACCGGCTGACGGTCAGCGCCCAACCACCTTGGGCTTGTAGGCGCAATACCCCGGCCGCGGCCCGACCTTGGGATGGTTGCGGCAGGTATCCGGACGCTTGTCATAAATGGTGCACAGGCGGCTTTTACGATCCAGGTACATGCAGTCGTCGTTGCTCATCCGGGTCAGGGTGAAGATCCCCGACTTCTGGTTGAAGCGCTCGATGATGCCTTCTTTTTGCAGACGTTTGGCCACGTTCTTGGGTGGTTCGTCTTTTTCGAACTCGTCGACCACGCCGATACGGATCAGATCCTTGATCTTCACCTCTACCGGCAGGGTGCAGCAGGTCGAATGGCAGCCGTGGCACATGTGGCTGGCGTAGCGCTGCCAAGTCTCCAGGCGGTCGACTTCGGCGGCGGCGATCAGGGTCGTTTTCATCTTTATAGGGTGGATCACGGTCTTGGGGCGCGCGATGATACCGGAATTGTTCAATTTATGAACAACCTTTTGCCGGAATCGCAGAGTGGGCATGAAAACTGCGAACCGTAACTGTCGCTCCCTGTCGAAGGGTCTAGTCTCATCACTCTCCCTCCGCTTTCGTCAACTTGCCCGAGGATGCCGCATGTCCCAGGAACCCAAAGCACGTGACGCCGAAGTCGCGGATTTTCGTGCCGCTGTACTGAACAAGCTGACCTACGCGGTCGGCAAGGACCCCGAGCATGCCTTCGACCATGACTGGTTCGAAGCGATTGCCCTGGCTGCACGCGATCACATGGTCGATCACTGGATGGATCACACCCGGCAGGCTTATCGACGCAGCCAGAAGCGGGTCTACTACCTTTCCCTGGAGTTTCTCATCGGCCGCTTGCTGTACGACAGCCTGAGCAACCTGGGCCTGCTGGACATCGCGCGCGATGCTCTGGAGGGGCTGGATGTGGACCTTGAGCGCATTCGCCTGCTCGAACCGGACGCCGCGCTGGGCAATGGCGGCCTTGGCCGTCTGGCAGCGTGCTTCATGGAGAGCATGTCTACCCTGGGTATCGCTGCCCATGGTTACGGCATCCGCTATGAGCACGGGCTGTTCCGTCAGGCCGTGGTCGATGGCTGGCAGCAGGAACAGACCGAAAACTGGCTGGATTTCGGCAACCCCTGGGAATTCGAGCGCGCCGAGGTGATCTACCCGATCAGCTTTGGCGGCAGCGTCGAAACGGTCCACGATGCAAGCGGTGCCCAGCGCCAGGTATGGTGGCCTGGCGAGACGGTGCGGGCGGTGGCCTACGACACGCCGGTAGTCGGCTGGCGCGGATCCAGCGTCAACACCCTGCGTCTGTGGCGTGCGCGTGCGCTGGAAGAGTTGCACCTGGAGCGCTTCAACGCCGGTGACCACTTGGGGGCGGTGGCTGAAGTGGCGCGTGCCGAGAGCATTTCGCGTGTGCTTTACCCAGCCGACAGTACCGAGGCCGGTCAGGAACTGCGCCTTCGCCAGGAGTACTTTTTCGTCTCGGCTTCGCTGCAGGACTTGCTGCGGCGTCACCTGAACATGCACAAGGACCTGCTCAACCTGCCTGATGCAGCGGCCATCCAGCTAAACGACACCCACCCTTCGATTGCGGTGGCGGAGCTGATGCGGTTGCTGGTGGACCAGCACGAAGTGCCTTGGGAAAAGGCCTGGGAGCTGACCGTCGGTACGCTCGCCTATACCAACCACACCCTGTTGCCAGAAGCCCTGGAAACCTGGCCGGTAGCGCTGATGGAGCGCATGTTGCCGCGGCACATGCAGATCATCTACCTGATCAACGCCTACCACATTGACAGCCTGCGCGCCAAAGGCCTGCACGACTTCGACGTGCTGCGCGCGGTTTCGCTGATCGAGGAAGACAACGGCCGACGGGTGCGCATGGGCAACCTGGCGTTTCTTGGCTCGCACAGCGTCAACGGCGTGTCGGCGCTGCACAGCAAATTGATGAAGAGCACGGTATTCTCCGAGCTGCACAAGCTCTACCCGCAACGCATCAACAACAAGACCAATGGCATTACCTTCCGCCGCTGGTTATACCAGTCCAACCCGCAGCTGACCGAGATGCTGGTCGAGGCGCTTGGGCCGGAACTCAAGGACGACCCGCAGGCGCGGCTGGCGGGCCTGGTGCCGTTCGCCGACAAAGCCGGTTTTCGCAAGCAGTTCGCTGCCCAGCGGCTGCACAGCAAGCGTGCCCTGGCCAGCATCATTCAGGATCGCATCGGCGTCACGGTCAACCCCGAGGCGCTATTCGACGTTCAGGTCAAACGCATTCACGAATACAAGCGCCAGTTGCTCAACCTGCTGCACACCGTTGCACTGTACCAGGCCATACGCAATGACCCTGGCACCAACTGGGTGCCACGGGTGAAGATCTTCGCTGGCAAGGCTGCGGCCAGTTACCACCAGGCCAAACTGATCATCAAGCTGGCCAACGACATCGCCCGGGTGGTGAACAACGACCCGACGGTGCGCGGCCTGCTGAAGGTGGTGTTCCTGCCCAACTACAACGTCAGCCTGGCCGAGAGCATCATCCCGGCGGCGGACCTTTCCGAGCAGATATCCACCGCGGGTTACGAAGCGTCCGGTACCAGCAACATGAAGTTCGGCCTCAATGGTGCGCTGACCATTGGCACCCTGGATGGCGCCAATGTGGAGATGTGCGAACAGGTGGGGGCCGACAACATGTTCATCTTTGGCCTGACCGCGCAGCAGGTTGAAACGCGCAAGCGTGCCGGTGACTTTGGTGCCAGCGCTGCCATAGCCGCTTCCAACCGCTTGAGCGATGTGTTGCAGGCTATTCGCAGTGGTGTGTTCTCGCCAGATGACCCCTCTCGTTACACCGGGTTGATCGACGGCCTGATCGCCTACGACCGCTTCCTGGTGTGCGCCGATTTCGATGCCTACTGGGATGCCCAGCGGCAGGTCGAGGAACTGTGGCATACGCCGCAGGAGTGGTGGCGCAAGGCGGTGCTCAATACTGCGCGGATGGGCTGGTTCTCGTCGGATCGGACTATCCGTGAGTATGCGACCGAGATCTGGAAGGCGCTGGATTGATGCAGCGCCCATGCTGGCTTGTTCGCGGGTAAACCCGCTCCTGCAGGGGCCTCATCAACCTGTGGGGGAGGGCGCGCCCGCGAATGGCCCCACAACCAGACCACCGGCCTGGCGCGCGCTGAACTACCGACCTATTGTGCCGTCTGAGAGCCGTGGCGAGTCTCATCACTCGCTAGCCCGCCACTCTCCCTGTAAACTGCGGGGGTTTTCATCCCCCAATCCGTTCGGAGCCATACATGTCCCGCGTTACCCTGAGTCGCTATCTGATTGAGCAGACCCGCAGCAACAATACCCCTGCCGATCTGCGCTTCCTGATCGAAGTGGTAGCGCGTGCGTGCAAGGAAATCAGCCATCACGTATCCAAAGGCGCCCTCGGTGGTGTGCTGGGCAGCATGGGCACTGAAAACGTGCAGGGCGAGGTCCAGAAGAAACTTGACGTGATTTCCAACGATATCCTGCTGGAAGCCAACGAGTGGGGCGGTCACCTGGCTGGCATGGCTTCCGAAGAAATGGACAACGCATACCAGATCCCGGGCAAGTACCCGAAAGGCGCCTACCTGCTGGTCTTCGACCCGCTGGACGGTTCGTCGAATATCGACGTCAACGTCTCGGTCGGTACCATCTTCTCGGTTCTGCGTTGCCCTAACCAGTACCTGAGCCAGAACGAAAGCCTCAACGAAGAAGCGTTCCTGCAGCCAGGTACCGAGCAGGTTGCTGCCGGCTATGCCATCTACGGCCCACAGACCATGCTGATCCTGACCTTGGGCAACGGCGTCAAGGGCTTCACTCTGGACCGTGAACTGGGCAGCTTCGTGCTGACTCACGAAAACATCCGCGTACCGGAAACTACCGCCGAGTTCGCCATCAACATGTCCAACCAGCGCCACTGGGAAGCACCGGTACAGCGGTACGTGGGCGAACTGCTGGCAGGTGAGACCGGCCCGCTGAAGAAGAACTACAACATGCGCTGGATCGCCTCGATGGTGGCCGACGTGCACCGCATCCTGACCCGTGGCGGCCTGTTCATGTACCCACGTGACGCCCGCGAACCAAGCAAGCCGGGCAAGCTGCGCCTGATGTACGAAGCCAACCCGATGTCGTTCATCATCGAACAGGCCGGCGGCGCTTCCACCAACGGTTACGATCGCATCCTCGACATCAAGCCAGAAAGCCTGCACCAGCGCGTGTCGGTGATCCTCGGCTCGAAGGAAGAGGTCGAGCGCGTCACCGCCTACCACAAGGAGTAAGTCATGCTCGCACCTTGGCAGCCGTTGCTGGAGTGGTGGTTCGGTTGGGGCACCAGTGCCCAGGCCGTGGCTGACGAGAAGAGCACGCTGTGGTTCGGCAAGCATTACGATGCCGACGCCCATGCGCTGTTTGGCGACCTGGTCGAGCACGCCCTGGCGGGTGGGCTCGACGAGTGGCAGCAAAGCCCGCAGGGCTGGCTGGGTCTGCTGATTTTGCTCGACCAGCTGCCACGCATGATCTACCGCGACACGCCGCGCGCCTTCGAGGGCGATCGGCGTGCCCAGGTAGTGGCCATGCAGGGCCTGCAGAAGGGCTGGGACTACCAGCTGCTGCCGATCCAGCGGGTGTTTGTGCTGCTGGTGCTGGAGCATGCCGAGGTGCTGGACTGGCAGAACCTGTGCGTGGAACGCTATCAAATGCTGCTGGATGAACAGCCTGAGGCCAACCGCCGGCTGTTCGAAGGTTTCCTCGACTATGCCGAGCAGCACCAGCGGGTAATCGCCCGGTTCGGGCGTTTCCCGCACCGCAACCTGGTGCTGGAGCGGCCGAGCACCAGCGAAGAGATGGACTTTTTGCTGGAGCCTGGGTCTCGCTTCTGACGCCCAAGGGGCCTGCTGTGCAGGCCATCGCGACGCAAGGCCGCTCCAACAGGGGCGGCCTTTTTTATTGTGCGCATGACTAATGCTTTGTGATTAATCGCACAGTAGTGGCCATCCGACCAATGGTGTAGGGGCAAAGGGGGTGGGGCAGGGAACCTGGGAGGGATTTTCACGTCGAAGGTCACTGCAGGCCACTCGCCTGTATCATCTTTCAGGAGTGTCCCTTCATGTCGTTGCGTTCCCTCGCCCTGTTGTCGCTGTGCGTCGTGCTGACTGCCTGCAGCAAGATCAACCAGGAAAACTATTCCAAGATCAAGGCCGGTATGAGCAAGGCCGAGGTCGAGCAGTTGCTCGGCACGCCGACCGAGTGCTCTGGCGCGTTGGGCATGAGCAGCTGCACCTGGGGGGACGAGAAGAGCTTCATCAGCGTGCAGTACGCAGCTGACAAGGTGCTGATGTATTCCGGGCAGGGTCTCAAATGAGGCGTGCGTACCTGCTGATGGGGGTATGCCTGGCGTTGCTGCTGGGCGGTTGTGCAGGTTCCTCGCACGACCCGCTGGCACCGAAAACCGCCGGCCATGTCGACCTCAAGCGCTACCAGGGCAAATGGTACGAGCTGGCGCGCCTGCCCATGCGCTATCAGGAAGGCTGCGAGCAGTCCGAGGCCCACTACAACCTCAAGCCTGATGGCAGTTATGGCGTGCTCAACCGCTGCCGCACCATGGGTGATGAATGGCTACGCGCCGAAGGGCATGCGAATATCCAGGAGCCAGGGCACACCGACAAGCTGTGGATCGAGTTCGATAACTGGTTCACCAAGCTGGTGCCAGGCGTGGCGCGGGGTGAGTACTGGATTCTTTATGTGGACGAGCACTACCGTACGGCCATCGTCGGCAGCCCGGACCGCAAATACCTGTGGATATTGTCGCGTACGCCGACGCTGCCTGCCTGGGAGCGCGAGAACCTGCTGTCCAGGGCGCGGCAGCAGGGGTATGACACCAGCCGCTTGATCTGGCGGGCGTCCGATCAGCAAATAGTAAAAATGCACTGAGTTTTTCGGGGTTGCGTTGCAACCCTTCGCGGGCAAGCCCGCTCTCACAGGTTCTGCGCTGAGCCCTGGACTGCCCACAAGACGTTTTTTGGGGGGGCAGTCCAACCTGTGGGAGCGGGCTTGCCCGCGAAGGGCTGCAACGCAGCCCCGGTACACTCAGCCCAAAAGCTCGCGCAACACTTCGGTAAACGCCCGCCCGCTTTCTTCTTCTTGCGCATGCCGCCCCTGGCGTACCACCCACTGCCCATTCACCATCACATCGCGCACCTGGCGATCGCCACCGGCAAACAGCCAGCGGTTGAGAATGGCGTCACCCTCCGCCATGGCGATGTACGGGTCCTGTCCATCGAGCACCAGCCAGTCCGCGCGCTTGCCCACCGCCAGCTCACCGACCGCCTGCCCCAGCGCCTGCGCACCACCGCCCAGCGCCGCGTCATACAGCGTGCGCCCGACCATCGGCTGGTCGCCGCGATACAGGCGGTTGCGCCGTTGATCCCGCAGGCGCTGACCATATTCCAGCCAACGCAGTTCCTCCACCACGCTTAACGACACATGGCTGTCCGAGCCAATACCCATGCGCCCGCCCTGTGCCAGGAAATCCACTGCCGGGAAAATCCCGTCGCCCAGGTTGGCTTCGGTGGTCAGGCACAACCCGGCCACCGCGCCGCTGCGGGCCATGGCAGTTACTTCGTCCGGTTCGGCATGGGTAGCGTGTACCAGGCACCAGCGGCGGTCCACGTCCACGTGCTTGTACAGCCACTGCAGCGGGCGCAGGCCGCTCCAGGCCAGGCAGTCGTCAACTTCCTTCTGTTGTTCGGCGATGTGGATATGCACCGGGCACTGCCTGTCGCTGGCCGCCAGCACTTCGGCGATCTGCCCAGGTGTTACCGCCCTTAGCGAGTGGAAGCACAGGCCCAGGTGCTGCGCGGGTTGCGCGGCCAGCAGCGGGGCGAGTTGCGCTTGCAACTGCAGGTACTGTTCAGTGGAGTTTATGAAGCGCCGCTGCCCGTCGTTCGGCGCCTGGCCGCCAAAGCCTGCATGGCTGTACAGCACCGGCAGCAAGGTCAGGCCAATGCCGCTATCGGCCGCAGCCGCGCTGATGCGGAGCGACAGTTCGACCGGGTCGGCGTAGGGCTTGCCGGCCTGGTCGTGGTGTACGTAATGGAATTCGGCCACAGAGGTGTAGCCGGCCTTGAGCATCTCGATGTACAACTGGCGAGCGATGACCTGAAGCTGCTGGGGGCTGATCTGCCCGACCAGGCGATACATCAGCTCGCGCCAGGTCCAGAAACTGTCGTTGGGGTTGCCGGCAACTTCCGCCAGGCCTGCCATGGCGCGCTGGAAGGCATGTGAGTGCAGGTTGGGCATGCCGGGCAGCACAGGGCCGGCAAGGCGCTCGGCGCCTTCGGCCGAAGCGCCTGGCTCGATGCTGGCCACATGGCCATCGCTGGCGACCTCGATACGCACATGGCTGGCCCAGCCCGCAGGTAGCAGGGCGCGTTCGGCGAAGTAGGCAGACATCGGTGGAATCCTGTTATTGTTAACTTGTATATACATATACAGGCGTTTGCCTGCCGGGTAAACTGCGGCAAGCTACCGCTCATTTCATTTGCACAAGGATCCATCGCCGTGCCGACACCTCCTGTCTCCGCGCTGGTTGCCCAGATGGGCGAGGGCCCGGCGCCGCTCTACGCCCGGGTCAAACAGATGATCATCCAGCAGATCGACAACGGCAGCTGGCCGCCGCATCATCGGGTACCCTCCGAGAGCGAGCTGGTCAACGAGTTGGGCTTCAGCCGCATGACCATCAACCGCGCCCTGCGTGAACTCACCGCCGAAGGCCTGCTGGTGCGCATGCAGGGGGTCGGCACCTTCGTGGCCGAGCCCAAGGGCCGTTCGGCGCTGTTCGAGGTCAACAACATCGCTGACGAAATCGCCGCCCGTGGCCACCAGCATAGCTGCCAGGTGATCACACTTGCCGAGGAAGCGGCTGGCTCCGAACGGGCGTTGGCCCTGGACATGCGCGAAGGCCAGCGGGTGTTCCACTCGCTGATCGTGCATTTCGAGAACGGCGTACCGGTGCAGATCGAGGACCGCTACGTTAACGCGGCCATTGCCCCCGACTACCTCAAGCAGGATTTCACCCGGCAGACGCCCTACGCCTACCTGTCCCAGGTGGCGCCGTTGACCGAAGGCGAGCACGTGGTCGAGGCGATCCTGGCCGAGCCGGAAGAATGCCGCCTGTTGCAGATCGAGCCGGGCGAGCCTTGCCTGCTGATTCGTCGTCGCACCTGGTCCGGTCGCCAGCCGGTGACCGCTGCACGGCTGATCCACCCCGGTTCCCGTCATCGCCTGGAAGGACGTTTCAGTAAATGAGTCAGCTGCTGTTGATGCGTGCGCACGATTACCCGCGCATGCCGTGGAAGAACGGTGGCGGTTTCACCGAAGAGATCACCCGCGACAGCGGCGAGGGCCTGGACGGTTTTGGCTGGCGTCTGTCGATTGCCGATATCGAGGAGTCGGGCGGCTTTTCAACCTTCGTCGGTTACCAACGGATCATCACCGTGCTGCAGGGCGACGGCATGCGGCTGCTGGTCGACGGCCAGGCCAGCCGGCCATTGTTGGCGTTCGATGCGTTTGCCTTCAGCGGCGAGAACCAGGTCAGCTGCAAGTTGCTGGGCGGGCCGATCCGCGATTTCAACCTGATCTATTCGCCGCAGCGATATCGGGCGCGGTTGCAGTGGCTGGATGGCACCAGCCGGGTGTACAGCTCGGCGTCGACGGTGTTGTTGTTTGCTGCCAGCAGCCTGGTCGAAGTAACTATCGTCGGACACGAGACACAGCGGTTGGGGTTGTATGACTGCTTGCGGCTGGAAGGCAATGACCAGTTGCTGGGGCTGGATGTTCAAGGGCGGTTCTGCCTGATTGAGCTGGTGGGGCGCTGAGGGGTTCGCCTGTAGGTTTTTGTCGCCTGTGAGATCGAGCGCCGCCCGCGCGGCGCATCGCGAGCTGCGCTCGCTCCTACGTTTGTTTCTGGCCAGTAACGCCTGTGCCAACGCGCGCGATCGCCTTGTTTGCAAGACGCGACATCAAGCCATGCGCTAAAGCGTTCGCGCGCAAATCCCACAGGACGAATTGGCCAGAAACAAACGTAGGAGCGAGCGCAGCTCGCGATGCGCCGCGCGGGCGGCGCTCGTTCTAGACACCGCCACAAAAATCAAGCCAGGAGCGCACAGGTCCGATTATTTTGGTTGTCCATGCTTGTACATACAAGTAAAGGTGTGTTTGTATATTGACCACGACATACCCGCCCGCGGACGACCGCAGAGGACCTTTCCCGTGACCGACAACAACAAATACCGTGACGTTGAAATCCGTGCCCCACGTGGCAACAAGCTGACCGCCAAAAGCTGGCTGACCGAAGCGCCACTGCGCATGCTGATGAACAACCTCGATCCACAGGTCGCGGAAAACCCGAAAGAGCTGGTGGTATATGGCGGTATCGGCCGCGCTGCGCGCAACTGGGCCTGCTACGACAAGATCGTCGAAACCCTGACCCGCCTGGAAGACGACGAAACCCTGCTGGTGCAGTCGGGCAAGCCGGTCGGTGTGTTCAAGACCCACAGCAATGCACCGCGCGTGCTGATCGCCAACTCCAACCTGGTGCCACACTGGGCTAACTGGGAACACTTCAACGAACTGGACGCCAAGGGCCTGGCCATGTATGGCCAGATGACCGCCGGCAGCTGGATCTACATCGGCAGCCAGGGCATCGTCCAGGGCACCTATGAAACCTTCGTCGAAGCCGGGCGCCAGCACTACGGCGGCAGCCTGAAAGGCAAGTGGGTGCTCACCGCTGGCTTGGGCGGCATGGGCGGCGCGCAGCCACTGGCCGCGACCCTGGCCGGGGCTTGCTCGCTGAACATCGAATGCCAGCAGAGCCGCATCGACTTCCGCCTGGAAACCCGCTACGTCGACGAGCAGGCCACTGACCTCGACGACGCCCTGGCACGCATCGCCAGGTACACCGCCGAAGGCAAGGCCATCTCCATCGCCCTGCACGGCAACGCCGCCGAAATCCTCCCAGAACTGGTCAAACGTGGCGTGCGCCCGGACATGGTCACCGACCAGACCAGCGCCCACGACCCACTCAACGGCTACCTGCCTGCCGGCTGGACCTGGGAGCAGTACCGCGACCGTGCGCAGACCGAACCGGCAGCAGTGGTCAAGGCCGCCAAACAGTCGATGGCCGTGCACGTGCAGGCCATGCTGGACTTCCAGAAGCAGGGTATCCCGACCTTCGACTACGGCAACAACATCCGCCAGATGGCCAAGGAAGAGGGCGTTGCCAATGCCTTCGACTTCCCAGGCTTCGTCCCGGCCTATATCCGCCCACTGTTCTGCCGCGGGGTTGGCCCGTTCCGCTGGGCGGCGCTGTCCGGTGACGCCGAGGACATCTACAAGACCGACGCCAAGGTCAAGGAACTGATCCCTGACGACGCCCACCTGCACCGCTGGCTGGACATGGCCCGCGAGCGCATCAGCTTCCAGGGCCTGCCGGCACGTATCTGCTGGGTGGGTCTGGGCCTTCGCGCCAAGCTGGGCCTGGCCTTCAATGAAATGGTCCGCAGCGGCGAGCTGTCGGCACCGGTGGTGATCGGCCGTGACCACCTCGATTCCGGCTCGGTATCCAGCCCGAACCGCGAAACCGAGGCCATGCGTGATGGTTCGGATGCTGTTTCCGACTGGCCGCTGCTCAACGCCCTGCTGAACACCGCAGGCGGCGCCACCTGGGTGTCGCTGCACCATGGCGGTGGCGTGGGCATGGGCTTCTCGCAGCACTCGGGCATGGTCATCGTCTGCGACGGTACCGATGAGGCCGCCGAGCGCATCGCCCGAGTACTGACCAATGACCCAGGGACAGGCGTCATGCGCCACGCCGATGCCGGTTACGACATCGCCATCGACTGCGCCAAGGAGCAGGGCCTGGACCTGCCGATGATCACTGGCTGATCGCCTCGCTTTGGACCGCACCCCACAAGGGGTGATACTGAACAACAAGAAGGAGTGCGCAGGCACCTGGATACGGGCCTGCGGCTCTACGCGATTGGAGTAGCAAAGTGACCGAACTCACCCTCAAGCCTGGCACCCTGACCCTGGCCCAGCTGCGTGCGATTCACGCCGCGCCCGTGCGCCTGCAACTGGATGCCAGCGCCGCGCCGGCCATCGACGCCAGCGTCGCCTGCGTCGAACAGATCATTGCCGAAGACCGCACTGCCTATGGCATCAACACCGGTTTCGGCCTGCTGGCCTCGACCCGCATCGCCAGCCATGACCTGGAAAACCTGCAGCGTTCGCTGGTGCTGTCCCACGCCGCCGGTATCGGCGCGCCGCTGGATGACGACCTGGTGCGGTTGATCATGGTGCTGAAGATCAACAGCCTCAGCCGTGGCTTCTCCGGCATCCGCCGCAAAGTCATCGACGCGCTGATTGCCTTGGTCAACGCCGAAGTCTACCCGCACATCCCGCTGAAAGGTTCGGTAGGTGCCTCCGGTGACCTTGCGCCGCTGGCGCATATGTCGCTGGTGCTGCTGGGCGAAGGCAAGGCTCGCTACAAGGGCCAGTGGCTGCCGGCCACCGAAGCCCTGGCGATTGCCGGCCTCGAACCGCTGACCCTGGCCGCCAAAGAAGGCCTGGCCCTGCTCAATGGGACTCAGGCTTCCACCGCCTATGCCTTGCGTGGCCTGTTCCAGGCCGAAGACCTGTATGCCGCTGCCATCGCCTGCGGCGGCCTGAGCGTCGAAGCTGCGCTGGGTTCGCGTTCGCCGTTCGATGCGCGTGTCCACGAAGTGCGTGGCCAGCGTGGCCAGATTGACACCGCGGCCTGCTTCCGCGACCTGCTGGGCGACTCCAGTGAAGTGTCGCTGTCGCACAAGAACTGCGACAAGGTCCAGGACCCGTACTCGCTGCGCTGCCAGCCGCAGGTCATGGGTGCCTGCCTGACCCAGCTGCGCCAGGCCGCCGAGGTACTGGGCATCGAAGCCAACGCCGTGTCGGACAACCCGCTGGTGTTCGCTGCCGAAGGTGATGTGATCTCCGGCGGCAATTTCCACGCCGAGCCGGTGGCCATGGCCGCCGACAACCTGGCCCTGGCCATCGCTGAAATCGGCTCGCTCAGCGAGCGCCGCATCTCGCTGATGATGGACAAACACATGTCCCAGCTGCCGCCGTTCCTGGTGGAAAACGGCGGGGTCAACTCCGGCTTCATGATCGCCCAGGTCACCGCTGCCGCCCTTGCCAGCGAAAACAAAGCCCTGTCGCACCCGCACAGCGTCGACAGCCTGCCAACTTCGGCCAACCAGGAAGACCACGTGTCGATGGCCCCGGCGGCCGGCAAGCGCCTGTGGGAAATGGCCGAAAACACCCGTGGCGTGCTGGCCATCGAATGGCTGGGCGCTTGCCAGGGCCTGGACCTGCGCAAAGGCCTTAAGACTTCGGCCAAGCTGGAGCAGGCGCGCCAGGCGCTGCGCAGCGAGGTGCCGCACTACGACCGTGACCGTTTCTTCGCGCCGGATATCGAAAAGGCCGTGGACCTGTTGGCCAAGGGTAGTCTGACCGGCTTGCTGCCGGCGGGTGTGCTGCCAAGCCTGTAATGCCCCTTGGGGCCGCTTGGCGGCCCTTCGCGGGCAAGCCCGCTCCTGCACAAATTGCGATATGCAACGCTATCCATGTAGGAGCGGGCTTGTCCGCGAATGGGCTGCGCAGCAGCCCCTCAATCTCACGACCACAAAAACAATTCAAGGACGTGACATGCAACAAGCTCAAGGTCTCAAGCGCGGGCTAAGTGCCCGCCACATCCGTTTCATGGCCCTTGGCTCCGCCATCGGCACCGGCCTTTTCTACGGCTCTGCCTCGGCCATCCAGATGGCAGGCCCGGCCGTGCTGCTGGCCTACCTGATTGGCGGCGCTGCAGTGTTCATGGTCATGCGCGCCCTTGGCGAAATGGCCGTGCACAACCCGGTGGCCGGCTCCTTCGGCCACTACGCCACGACCTACCTCGGCCCAATGGCCGGTTTCATCCTCGGCTGGACCTACGCTTTCGAGATGGTCATCGTCGCCATCGCCGACGTCACCGCGTTCGGTATCTACATGGGCTTCTGGTTCCCGGAGGTAGCCCGCTGGATCTGGGTGTTGGGCATCGTTTTCCTGATCGGCGGCCTCAACCTGTGCAACGTCAAGGTATTCGGCGAAATGGAATTCTGGCTGTCGCTGCTCAAGGTCGGCGCCATCGTGGCGATGATCCTGGCCGGCCTCGGCATCATGGCCTTCGGTTTCAGCCAGGTGGGTACCGGGCATGCCGTGGGCATGAGCAACCTGTTCGACCATGGCGGCTTCATGCCTAACGGCGTGGGTGGCTTGATCGCGTCGTTTGCCGTGGTGATGTTCGCCTTCGGCGGTATCGAGATCATCGGCGTCACTGCCGGCGAGGCAAAAGACCCGCAGCGCGTCATTCCCAAAGCGATCAACGCGGTGCCAATACGGATCCTGCTGTTCTACGTGCTCACCCTGTTCGTGCTGATGTGCCTGTACCCATGGCCGCAGATCGGTAGCCAGGGCAGCCCGTTCGTGCAGATCTTCAGCAACCTGGGCATTGGCTCTGCCGCTGCTGTGCTGAACGTCGTGGTGATTTCCGCTGCCATCTCTGCCATCAACAGCGACATCTTTGGCGCTGGCCGCATGATGTATGGCCTGGCCCAGCAAGGCCACGCCCCGCGCGGTTTCAGTAAGTTGTCGAAACATGGCGTACCGTGGATGACCGTCGTGGTGATGGGGGCTGCGCTGCTGATCGGCGTATTGCTCAACTACCTGATCCCGGAAAATGTGTTCCTGCTGATTGCCTCGATCGCCACCTTCGCCACGGTGTGGGTGTGGCTGATGATCCTGCTCACCCAGGTAGCCATGCGCCGCAGCATGAGCCGCGAGCAAGTGGCCCAGCTCAAGTTTCCGGTACCGTTCTGGCCATACGGCCCGGCCATGGCCATTGCGTTCATGGTGTTCATCTTTGGCGTGCTCGGCTACTTCCCGGACACCCAGGCGGCATTGATCGTCGGCGTGATCTGGGTGGTGTTCCTGGTGGCGTCCTACCTGCTGTGGTGCAAGCCGCGTGCAGGGCGGGGCCAGCCGGTAGCGGAGCCGGCCGAGCTGCACCGCTAGCAAAGGAGATTGTGCATGAGAACCCTCTGGCAGCATTGCCATGTTGCAACCATGGCCGACGGCCGCTACTCGGCCATCGAGGATGCGGCGATCGTCACCAGCGCCGGGCTGATCGAGTGGATAGGCCCACGCGCCGAGCTGGCGCCAGTCGAAGCTGATCGCACGGTTGACCTGGGTGGTGCCTGGGTCACCCCTGGGCTGATCGACTGCCACACCCATGCGGTGTTCGGCGGCAACCGCAGCGGCGAGTTCGAGCAGCGCCTGCAGGGCGTGAGCTATGCCGAAATCGCCGCACAGGGTGGCGGTATCGCCAGCACTGTGCGGGCTACCCGTGCGGCCAGCGAAGACGAGTTGTTCGC
Source organism: Pseudomonas sp. D5(2026) (assembly GCF_057766845.1). Lineage (NCBI taxonomy): Bacteria > Pseudomonadati > Pseudomonadota > Gammaproteobacteria > Pseudomonadales > Pseudomonadaceae > Pseudomonas > Pseudomonas sp. D5(2026). The sequence continues at coordinate 5,200,803 of NZ_CM173421.1, read as the reverse complement.
CAGTGCTCGCCAGCGCGTTCAGGCACTGATGCGCGATGGCGTGACCACCATCGAGGTCAAGTCCGGCTACGGCCTGGACCTGGCCAACGAGCGCAAGATGCTGCGAGTGGCCCGGCGCCTGGCTGACGAGCTGCCGCTGACGGTGCGTGCCACGTGCCTGGCAGCGCACGCTTTGCCCCCGGAGTACGCAGCCCGGGCCGATGACTACATCGCGCACATCTGTGATGAAATGTTGCCGGCCCTGGCCGCCGAAGGCCTGGTAGATGCGGTGGACGCCTTCTGCGAACACCTCGCGTTCTCGCCGGCCCAGGTCGAGCGACTGTTCATCAAGGCACGCGAACTGGGCCTGCCGGTCAAGCTGCATGCCGAACAGCTGTCATCGTTGCACGGCTCAAGCCTGGCCGCGCGTTACCAGGCTCTGTCGGCTGACCACCTGGAGTTCATGACAGAGGAAGACGCCATGGCCATGGCAAACGCCGGCACAGTCGCCGTGCTGCTGCCGGGTGCCTTCTACTTCCTGCGTGAAACCCAGCTGCCGCCAATGGATGCATTGCGCCGGCACGGGGTGAAGATTGCCCTGGCCAGCGACCTCAACCCCGGCACCTCGCCAGGGTTGTCGCTACGGTTGATGCTGAACATGGGCTGCACCTGCTTCCGCATGACGCCGGAAGAAGCCCTGGCCGGCGTTACGGTCCACGCTGCCACGGCGCTGGGCCTGGGTGACAGCCACGGCTCGCTGCAAGTGGGCAAGGTGGCCGACTTCGTCGCCTGGCAGATCGAACGCCCCGCCGACCTGGCCTACTGGCTGGGTGGCGACCTGCCCAAGCGCGTAGTGCGCATGGGCCATGAAATCTCCAACTGAGCGAGGCCCGATGGACAAGGTACTGAGTTTTCACCAAGGTCGCCTGCCGCTGCTGATCAGCATGCCGCACGCTGGCCTGCGCCTGAGCGACGCCGTGCGCGACGGCCTGGTCGACCAGGCGCAAAGCTTGCCGGACACCGACTGGCACATCCCGCAGTTGTACGACTTTGCCCGTGACATGGGCGCCAGCGTGGTGGCTGCAGAGTATTCACGCTTCGTCATCGACCTGAACCGGCCGGACGACGACAAGCCACTGTACGCCGGCGCCACCACGGGCTTGTACCCGGCGACGCTGTTCGGTGGCGAACCCCTGTTCAAGGATGGGCTGGCACCGTCTGGCGAAGAACGTAAACGCTATCTGGAGCAGATCTGGCGCCCCTATCACGCTACCATTCGTCGCGAGCTGGACCGCTTGCGAGAGCAGTTCGGTTATGCGCTGCTGTGGGATGCCCATTCGATCCGTTCGCTGATCCCGCACCTGTTCGACGGCAGGTTACCGGACTTCAACCTGGGTACTTTCAACGGCGCCAGTTGCGATCCGGCACTGGCTGAGCGGCTGCAGGGTGTGTGCGCCGGGATGCAAGGTTACAGCCATGTGCTCAACGGTCGGTTCAAAGGCGGGTACATCACCCGGCATTATGGCGACCCGGCCAACCATATCCATGCTGTGCAACTGGAGCTGGCGCAAGGCACGTATATGGAGGAAATCGAGCCATTTGCCTACCGGGAAGATCTGGCGCAACCGACACAAGCGGTATTGAGGCAGCTGCTGCAAGCGCTGCTGGCGTGGGGCGACGAGCGTTACAAGCGTTGAGTGGAGGCGGCGACGCTATCGGCGTCGCCAGGCGCCGTGGGAGGCCATTGTCGGAAATCTGCGCAATGGCCATTCGCGCCGTTCGAACGCGTCAGCAAGGACGGTGCTGAAAGCGCAATTCAGGTTTATGATGGCCCACGGCCGAATAATCCTCACACGGAGTGCGCAATGCAGACCCTCTACCCGCAGATCAAACCCTACGCCAGGCACGATCTGGCCGTGGAAGCGCCGCATGTGCTTTATGTCGACGAAAGCGGCTCGCCGGAAGGTCTGCCCGTGGTGTTTATCCACGGAGGCCCTGGCGCTGGCTGCGACGCCCAGAGCCGCTGCTACTTTGACCCCAACCTGTACCGCATCATCACCTTCGACCAGCGCGGCTGTGGCCGCTCCACGCCCCATGCGAGCCTGGAGAACAACACCACGTGGCACCTGGTCGAAGACCTGGAGCGCATTCGCGAACACCTTGGCATAGACAAGTGGGTGCTGTTTGGTGGCTCTTGGGGCTCGACCCTGGCCCTGGCCTACGCTCAGGCTCACCCAGAACGCGTGCACGGCCTGATCCTGCGCGGCATCTTCCTGTGCCGGCCGCAGGAAATCGAGTGGTTCTACCAGGAAGGCGCCAGCCGCCTGTTCCCCGACTACTGGCAGGACTACATCGCACCGATACCACCGGAGGAACGCGGCGATCTGGTCAAGGCCTTCCACAAGCGCCTGACCGGTAACGACCAGATCGCCCAGATGCACGCCGCCAAGGCGTGGTCCACCTGGGAAGGCCGTACCGCCACCCTGCGCCCCAATCCGCTGGTGGTCGACCGCTTTTCCGAACCGCAGCGGGCGCTGTCGATCGCTCGCATCGAATGCCACTACTTCATGAACAACGCCTTCCTCGAACCGGACCAGCTGATCCGTGATCTGCCCAAGATCGCCCACCTGCCGGCGGTGATCGTGCATGGGCGCTACGATGTGATCTGCCCACTGGACAACGCCTGGGCGTTGCACCAGGCCTGGCCGAACAGTGAGCTGAAAGTGATCCGTGACGCCGGTCACGCGGCTTCCGAGCCTGGCATCACCGATGCCCTGGTGCGTGCCGCCGACCAGATGGCCCGACGCCTGCTCGACCTGCCCTTGGAAGAAGCATGAAGGGCCTGTTGCAGCGCGTGCGCGGTGCGCGGGTTGAAGTGGCGGGGGAGGTGGTCGGTGCCATCGACCAGGGGTTGCTGGTGCTGGTGGCGGTCGAGCCTGACGATTCCCGCGAACAGGCCGATAAGCTGTTGCACAAGCTGCTGAACTACCGTGTGTTCAGCGACGATCAGGGCAAGATGAACCTGTCGCTCAAGGATGTCGGGGGTGGCCTGTTGCTGGTGTCACAGTTCACCTTGGCCGCCGATACCCGCAACGGCATGCGTCCGAGCTTCTCGACAGCGGCGCCACCGGCCCTCGGCGCCGAGTTGTTCGACTATCTTTTGCAGCAGGCAAAGGCTCAGCACGCCGACGTGGCCAGCGGCCGCTTCGGGGCGGATATGCAGGTGCACCTGGTCAATGATGGCCCCGTAACATTTATGTTACAAATATGAGGTCAAAAACCCCTTTGTTCACAGGAAAACAAGGGGTTTTATACGATAAATAGTTGCTCCAGCCTGATGCGTTGTCACGCAACCTGCTGGATAATCGCGCGCTGCATGGACCTGCGTTCGCAGGTCCGTTTCACTCTGACTCGAGCATTGTCTGGATCCGTTTGGGGAATCATTACGCCCTCACGGGGTCCGAACAGTGCTCGCCAACCCGGCATTTGTCGCTGGCCGTTGGTTTCATGATCTGTTTTCGGCGAGGGTTGCTCGTGATTGTTAGTCCCCAAAAAGCATCAAGAATCCCCGGCGTTCGGCTACGCAAGGCGCTGATGGCCAGTGTGGCTCTGGTTGGCCTGATGAGCGCGGGCCAGCTGTGGGCATTCAATCTTGACGATGTTGCAGCCAAGGCAAAGGATCTGGCCGGCCAGAAGTACGACGCACCCAAAAGCAACCTGCCGGCCGTGTTCCGCGACATGAAGTTTGCGGACTACCAGAAAATCCGTTTCCTGCAGGAAAAGGCCGAGTGGGCCAAGGACAAGACCCCGTTCAAACTGTCGTTCTATCATCAGGGCATGCACTTCGACACCCCGGTGAAAATCAACGAGGTCACTGCCACCAAGGTCCAGGAAATCAAGTACGACCCGGACCGCTTCGAGTTCGGTGACGTGCCGCACGACCCGGAAACCACCAAAAACCTCGGTTACGCCGGTTTCCGCGTGCTGTACCCGATCAACAAGGCCGACAAGCAGGATGAGATCATGACCCTGCTTGGCGCCAGCTATTTCCGTGTAGTCGGCAAGGGCCATGTGTACGGCCTGTCTGCCCGTGGCCTGGCCATCGACACCGCACTGCCCTCGGGCGAAGAGTTCCCGCGCTTCACCGAGTTCTGGGTTGAAAAACCCAAGCCAGCCGACAAGCACCTGGTGATCTATGCGCTGCTGGATTCGCCGCGCTCCACCGGCGCCTACAAGCTGATCCTGCGTCCGGGCAACGACACCGTGGTCGACGTGCAGTCCCGCGTGTTCCTGCGTGAGCATGTCAGCCGCTTGGGCATTGCTCCGCTGACCAGCATGTACCTGTTCGGCCCCAATCAGCCGTCCAAGGTGCTCAACTACCGCCCGGCCCTGCATGACTCCGAAGGCCTGTCGATTCACGCCGGCAATGGCGAGTGGCTGTGGCGCCCGCTGAACAACCCGAAGCACCTGGCCGTGAGTAACTTCAGCGTCGAGAACCCGCGTGGTTTCGGCCTGATGCAGCGCCAGCGCGCCTTCAGTGACTACGAAGACCTCGACGACAACTACCAGAAGCGCCCAAGCGCCTGGATCGAGCCGAAGGGTGACTGGGGCAAGGGTAGCGTCGACCTGGTCGAAATCCCGACCGCCGACGAGACCAACGACAACATCGTGGCTTTCTGGAGCCCGGAGAAGCTGCCGGAGCCCGGCAAGCCGATCGAGTACGCCTACCGCATGCATTGGACCATTGACGAGCCGCAGTTCCAGGCCCCTGACCTGGGCTGGGTCAAGCAGACCCTGCGTTCCACCGGTGACGTCAAGCAATCCAACCTGATCCGCCAGCCAGACGGCAGCGTGGCGTTTCTGGTCGACTTCGCCGGCCCGGCCCTGGCTGCCCTGCCGGAAGACACCGCGGTGCGTAGCCAGATCAGCGTGGGCGACAACGCCGAGGTGGTCGAGAACAATCTGCGCTATAACCCTGAGACCAAGGGCTGGCGCCTGACCCTGCGCCTGAAGGTAAAGGAAGCCAACAAATCGACCGAAATGCGCGCCGCACTGGTGCGTGACGTGCCGGTCGAAGCCGCCAAGCCTGCCCAGGACGCCAAGCAGGACAAGGCCGCAGCCAAGCATGCCAAGGCCGAGAAAGCCGTCAAGGCTGAGCCATCTGCCAAGGCCGAACAACCTGCCGCCGATGCGGCACCCACCAACGGGGCCCCGGCCACCACCGAGAAGGTGCTGACCGAGACCTGGACCTATCAGTTGCCTGCCGATGAGTAACTCAAGCGCAAGGCCGGAATCGCTTGGCGAGTACCTGGCCCACCTACCACTGAGCGACCAGCAGCGGGCTGAACTTGCCAGTTGCACCTCGTTCAGTGAGCTGCACCAACGCTTGGCGGCCAACCCGGCCGCCAGCTCTGCCGAGGCCGTGCAGGCCTCGGTGGGCCCGCGCCTGACCGTGGGCAGCGCCGCCGAGCTGGAAGACGCCGAAATGCTCGGCGTCGATGGCAGCGGCCGCCTGTGCCTGAAGATCGCCCCGCCGATCAAGCGCACCAAGGTTGTGCCCGAACCGTGGCGCACCAACGTGCTGATCCGCATGTGGCGGCGCATGACCGGTCGTACCAATGCCCCGCAGCCGCCCAAGCGCGAACTGCCACCGGCACGCTGGCGCACGGTCGGTTCGATCCGCCGCTATATCCTGCTGACCCTGATGATTGGCCAGACCATCGTTGCTGGCTGGTACATGAAGGGTATCCTGCCGTACCAGGGCTGGTCGTTCGTTGACCTCGACGAAATCCTCAGCCAGTCGCTGTGGGACACGGTGGTGCAGGTGTGGCCGTATGCCTTGCAGACATCCATCCTGATTCTCTTCGGCATCCTGTTCTGCTGGGTGTCGGCGGGCTTCTGGACCGCACTGATGGGCTTCCTCGAGCTGCTCACCGGGCGCGACAAATACAAGATTTCGGGCAGCAGCGCAGGCAACGAGCCAATCGCGCCCGAGGCGCGCACCGCGCTGGTGATGCCGATCTGCAACGAAGACGTGCCGCGGGTGTTCGCCGGCCTGCGCGCAACGTTCGAGTCGGTGGCCGCCAGCGGCAACCTCGACCGTTTCGACTTCTTTGTGCTCAGCGACACCAACGACACCGACATTGCCGTGGCCGAGCAACAGGCCTGGCTGGATGTGTGCCGCGAAACCAAAGGCTTTGGCCGCATCTTCTACCGCCGCCGTCGTCGCCGGGTGAAGCGCAAGAGCGGCAACCTCGACGACTTCTGCCGTCGCTGGGGTGGCGAGTACAAGTACATGGTTGTACTCGACGCCGACAGTGTCATGAGCGGCGAGTGCCTGAGCAGCCTGGTGCGCCTGATGGAAGCCAACCCGGACGCCGGCATCATCCAGACCGGGCCGAGAGCCTCGGGCATGGACACCCTGTACGCACGCATGCAGCAGTTCGCTACCCGCGTGTACGGCCCACTGTTCACTGCCGGTCTGCACTTCTGGCAGTTGGGTGAGTCGCACTACTGGGGCCACAACGCGATCATCCGCATGAAGCCGTTCATCGAGCACTGCGCCCTGGCGCCGTTGCCGGGCAAGGGCGCATTCGCCGGTGCCATCCTTTCCCACGACTTCGTCGAAGCTGCGCTGATGCGCCGTGCCGGCTGGGGCGTGTGGATTGCCTACGACTTGCCGGGCAGCTACGAAGAACTGCCGCCAAACCTGCTCGACGAGCTCAAGCGCGACCGCCGCTGGTGTCACGGCAACCTGATGAACTTCCGCCTGTTCCTGGTCAAAGGCATGCACCCGGTTCACCGTGCGGTGTTCCTCACCGGGGTGATGTCTTACCTGTCGGCGCCGCTGTGGTTCCTGTTCCTGGTGCTGTCGACCGCGTTGCTGGCGACCAACACGCTGATGGAGCCGCAGTATTTCATCGAGCCATACCAGCTTTACCCGCTGTGGCCGCAATGGCACCCGGAGAAGGCCGTAGCGCTGTTCTCCACCACCATCGTGCTGTTGTTCCTGCCCAAGCTGCTTAGCGTCATCCTGATCTGGGCCAAGGGCGCCGTCGAGTTTGGTGGGCGAGTCAAGGTTACTTTGTCGATGCTGATGGAGATGCTGTTCTCCATGTTGCTGGCACCGGTACGCATGATCTTCCACACCCGCTTCGTGCTGGCCGCGTTCCTCGGCTGGGCTGCGACCTGGAACTCGCCGCAGCGCGACGACGACTCCACGCCGTGGGGCGAAGCCGTGCGCCGGCATGGCCCGCAGACGCTGCTGGGCATTGCCTGGGCCGCACTGGTGGCGTGGTTGAACCCGAGCTTCCTGTGGTGGCTGGCGCCTATCGTCGGTTCGCTGGTGCTGTCGATCCCGGTATCGGTCATTTCCAGCCGCACCCGCCTGGGCCTGGCGGCCAAGGACGAGAAGCTGTTCCTCATCCCCGAGGAATACGCCACCCCACAAGAGCTGCTGGCGACCGACCAGTACACTCACGAAAACCGCTGGCATGCCTTGCATGATGGCTTCGTGCGGGCCGTGGTCGACCCGCGGCAGAATGCCCTGGCCTGCGCCATGGCCACTGCCCGCCATGGCCAGGCGGCACCGATTGAAGCGTTGCGTGCAGAGCGCGTTGCCAAGGCGATTGAAGTCGGGCCGAAAGGCCTGGACCTCAATACGCGCCTGGCCCTGCTCAGCGATCCGGTGGCACTGAGCCGCCTGCACGAGCAGGTGTGGGCCGAGCACAACGCGGCATGGATCGATGTGTGGCGTGCGTCGATCAACAATGACCCGCATTCGCCGCTGTTGCCGTTGCACCCGGAAAACGCAGGCCAACCGACACTCGTCGGCGCCTGATCGGGCCTGTTCGCGGCGGTTCGGCGCCCCGATGGACCCGATCCTACAGGGTAACTGACAGGTCCTCTTCGCGGGTGAACCCGCTCCTACCAGGGATACACATTCCCTTGTAGGAGCGGGTTCACCCGCGAAGCTTTTTGCCCTAGCCCCCCATTTTGGCCAACAAAGTCCCCCCGCGGCTCTAGGTCCTCGGGCCGCCATGCGTTAGCATCCCTCTCCGATACGACGCTTCGGCCAGCACGGCCGTGCCAACACAATAAGATTCGCTACTTTTATTGCTAGGGGACTTGGTGATGATCAAGAAATACCTTTCGCGACTGCTGGTCGGTGTGACCGCCCTGGTCGCCGTGACTGCGGCCCAGGCGGGCGCCATCGATGACGCGGTCAAGCGCGGCACCCTGCGGGTGGGCATGGACCCGACTTACATGCCGTTCCAGATGACCAACAAACGTGGCGAAATCATCGGCTTCGAAGTCGATATCCTCAAGGCCATGGCCAAGTCCATGGGCGTCAAGTTCGAGGCTGTGTCCACCGCCTATGACGGCATCATCCCGGCCCTGCTGACCGACAAGTTCGACATGATCGGCAGCGGCATGACCCTGACCCAGGAGCGCAACCTGCGTCTGAACTTCAGCGAACCCTTCATCGTGGTTGGTCAGACCCTGCTGATCCGCAAGGAACTGGCTGGCGAGATCAAGTCGTACAAAGACCTGAACAACGAGAAGTACCGCCTCACTTCCAAGTTGGGCACCACGGGTGAAATGGTCGCCAGGAAGCTGATCAGCAAAGCCAAGTACCACGGCTACGACAACGAACAGGAAGCGGTCATGGACGTGGTCAACGGCAAGGCTGACGCCTTTGTCTATGACGCGCCGTACAACGTGGTGGCGGTAGATAAAGCCGGCGCCGGCAAGCTGCTGTTCCTCGACGAGCCCTTCACCTACGAGCCGCTGGCCTTCGGCCTGAAGAAAGGCGACTACGACAGCATCAACTTCATCAACAACTTCCTGCACCAGATCAAGCACGACGGGACCTACGATCGTATTCACGACAAGTGGTTCAAGAACAAGGACTGGCTGAAGGAAATGGAATAAGGCCCAGGCCACAAGCCCGGCTTTATGACCCCGACGCGCAGGCAAACCCTGCGCGTTCGCATTTACGGAAGTACCCCACGTGATCAAACACAAGAAAGCCCAGTGGCCATGGCATGGGTTGACCGCCCTGGTCCTGGTGGGCCTGGCGCTCAGCCTTTACATGGCCACCTCGATGATTTCCTACGAGTGGCGCTGGAACCGCGTACCGCAGTACTTCGCCTACAAGGCCGAGGACGTACAACGCGCTGCCGGCTACGGCACTGTGCAGGAAATCGTCATCTCCGGTGACAACGCCCGCGTCACGCTGAAGGACGAAAGTGGTGCCGAGCAAGTGCTCGATGTGGCCAAGGACAGCCTGCAACTGAGCCGCGGCGACGATGTTGCCGAAGGCGACCAGATTGGCGTAACCCGTCACTGGGCCGCTGGCCCGCTGGCCTGGGGCCTGTGGACCACTTTGTGGATCTCGGTGGTGTCCGGGGCGTTGGGCCTGGTGATCGGCCTGTTCGCCGGATTGTGCCGGTTGTCCAACAACCCGACCCTGCGCGACCTGTCGACCGTCTATGTCGAACTGGTGCGCGGTACGCCGCTGCTGGTACAGATCTTCATCTTCTACTTCTTCATCGGCACCGTGCTCAACCTGTCCCGCGAGTTTGCCGGGGTGGCGGCACTGGCATTGTTCACCGGTGCTTACGTGGCTGAAATCGTCCGTGCTGGCGTGCAGTCGATCGCCAAGGGCCAGAACGAGGCTGCCCGGTCGCTGGGCCTGAACGCTGGCCAGTCGATGCGCCATGTGATTCTGCCGCAGGCGTTCAAGCGCGTGCTGCCGCCCCTGGCCGGCCAGTTCATCAGCCTGGTCAAGGACACCTCGCTGGTGTCGGTGATCGCCATCACCGAACTGACCAAGAGTGGCCGTGAGGCCATCACCACCTCGTTCTCAACCTTCGAGATCTGGTTCTGCGTGGCAGGCCTGTACCTGCTGATCAACCTGCCGCTGTCGCACATTGCCAGCCGGCTCGAGCGGAGGCTTGCGCAAAGTGATTGAAGTCCGTGACCTGCTGAAAGTCTTCGACACCCGTGGTCAGGTGGTAAGGGCTGTGGATAACGTCACCACTCAGGTCGCCAAGGGCGAAGTGGTGGTGGTGCTCGGGCCATCGGGGTCGGGCAAGTCGACGTTCCTGCGCTGCCTCAACGGCCTGGAGCATTTCGACCAAGGCCATGTGGCCATCGATGGCCTGCAACTGGCCGACCCCAAGACCGACATCAATGCCTATCGCCGCGAAGTCGGCATGGTGTTTCAGCATTTCAACCTGTTTCCGCACATGACCGTGCTGGAAAACCTGTGCCTGGCGCAGAAGGTGGTGCGCAAGCGCAACAAGGCTGACCGCGAGGCCAAGGCCCGGGCGTTGCTGGAAAAGGTCGGTATTGCGCAGAAGGCCAACGAATTCCCGTCCCGGCTTTCCGGCGGTCAGCAGCAGCGGGTAGCGATTGCCCGGGCCCTGGCCATGGACCCGAAAGTGATGCTGTTCGACGAGCCGACCTCAGCGCTCGACCCGGAAATGGTCGGTGAGGTGCTGGACGTGATGAAGACCCTGGCCCAGGAAGGCATGACCATGGTTTGCGTCACCCACGAAATGGGCTTTGCCCGTGAAGTGGCCGACCGCGTGCTGTTCTTCGATCACGGCAAACTGCTGGAAGATTCGGCCCCAGCGGCGTTCTTCGCTGCGCCGAAAGACCCGCGTGCGCAGGCATTCCTGCGCCAGGTGCTGTAACCGCGCCGGGTTCTTCGCGGGCAAGCTCGGCCCTGCATGTCCACCACTGCCTTGAAGGGGGTGCTGTACCTGTGGGCGCGGGCTTGCCTGCGAAGAGGGCGACGTGATATCAGATGCTGAACCTCCCCACCATCCCCCGCAATTGCTGCCCCAGATGCTCCAGCTCTCCACTCGAGGCTGCCGTCTGCTCACTGGCCGCACTGGTCTGATCCGAAACATCCCGCACATTGATCACGCTTCGGTTGATCTGCTCGGCCACCACGCTCTGCTCTTCACTGGCGGTGGCGATCTGCTGGTTCATACCCTGAATACTCGACACCGTGTCGGTGATCTGGCTCAGCGCGTGCCCGGCCCTGCGGCTCAGTTCCACGCTCTGTTCGGTCAGGCTTTTGCTGCTGTCCAGCAAGCGGGTCACTTCGTCGGTACCGTTGTGCAGGCTGTCGATCAGTTGGCCAATCTCCTCGGTCGCCGTCGAAGTGCGCTGGGCCAGGCCGCGCACCTCATCGGCCACCACGGCAAAGCCACGCCCGGCTTCACCGGCCCGTGCCGCTTCGATCGCCGCGTTCAGCGCCAGCAGGTTGGTCTGTTCGGAGACCGACTTGATCACATCCAGGATGCTGCCAATCCGCTGGCTCTCGCCTGCCAGGTGCTGCATGGCCGCCAGGCAATGGTCCATCTGCCCGGCCAGTTGTTCGATACGGCCGATGGCTTCGGCGACTACCTGATCACCCACCTGTGCCTGCTGGTCAGCGTTGGTCGCGGCCAGTGAGGCTTGCTCGGCGTTCTGTGCCACTTCCTGCACGGTGGCGCTCATCTGGTTCATGGCAGTGGCCACCTGGTCGGTTTCCTCGCGCTGCTGATTGATGCGCAACTTGGTGTCTTCGCTACTGGCCGCCAACTGCGTGGCGGCCTGTGACAGCTGGCCGACACCCTGATCAATGCCACCGATCAGCTCGCGCAGGCTCAAGGTCATCTCGCGCATGCTGGTTTGCAACTGGCCCATTTCGTCGCGACGTTGCACGGTGTCGACCTGGCTCAGGTCACCCTTGGCGATGCGGGCGGCCACGGCCAACGTCTGGCGCAGTGGCTGGGTGATCTGCAAGGTGATCAGCCAGGCGGCCAGCGCCCCTACCACCATTGCCAGCAGTGCCACACTGGTCAGCAGCGACCGAGCGGCCAGGGCCTCACTGTCGCGTTGTTCGACCTTGCGTTTGCCCAGTTCGAGGCTAACCGTTCGCAGCTCGTTGCCCATGTTTTCCATGTTGTTCTGCAACTGCTCGACACGTACGGCGGCGCGGCGGTACTGATCCAGGCTGGTGCGGTACTTGCTCAGCTCGACACCGGGTTGCTCACTGATGGCACGTGGCAAGCCCAACGGTGCAAGGCCTTCAAGCAGTTGCGCAAGGCTACTGTCGGCGGCGTCCAGGGCGTTATCACCGACTTTGGCAAAATCCTCGACCGGGACGAAGGTGTAGGCTGGAACCAGGCTTTGCTGGTTGGCACCTTCGACATGCCGGCTGAGGGTGTCCATCAGGCCCAGCACACCACTTTGCTGACTGTCGTCAGGCATTTTCAGCAAGGCCTGGGTCTGCAGTTCGTCAATCGCCACGCTGAGTGCTTGCTCCTGCGACTGCAGGGCTTCGCGCAGGGCTACACGGCTGGCGACGCTGCGCTGCAGTTCGCTGAAGTTGTCGCGCAGGCTCTGTAACAATGCCATTTTTTCTGTCAGCAACTGCCGTGACTCATCGACGTTGCTGCGTTGCTGCAGGGTGGTCAGCATGCTATTGAGCTGGTCGAGGATGTTGCTGATGCGCGCTCTGCTGGCATCGTCGTTGAGCACGCGGTAGGTGATGCGTTCCGCGCGCAGGTCTTTTGTCAGGTCGTTGATCAGGCCTATTTCACTGAGTTGCTGTGAGCGCACGATGGCACCATCCAGGGCACGCCAGCCGCTGATGGTGGTGGCCAGGGTGAGCAGCAGGACCACGGCGAAGCCGAGGGCCAGCTTGGCGGCGACACTGATGTTGCCGAGCTTGCGGTTGAGGGAGCCAAGCATGGGGAATCTCCGAGCGAGTGAGAGAAAGGATGCAGGCGCATGGCTGGCATCACATCTCTGCCCATCGGCAGCGGAGTTGTAGGACTTGACCTGATAATCAGGTAGGAAATTTCGCCGCTAGAAGTAGGAAACAGTTCGTCCGGTGCCGCCTCCTCGCGGGTAAAACCGCGAAGAGGCCCGACCGGGCGACCGCTAGTTCAGATCAGAGCCTGAACCGCCCAACCAACCCTTGCAAGTGGGTACCCAACCGCGCCAGTTCCACGCTGGAGCTGGCGGTCTCCTCACTCGCCGCCGAGGTCTGGTCGGAAATATCACGCACATTCATCACGCTGCGGTTGATCTCCTCGGCCACCGCCGTCTGCTCCTCGGCCGCCGTGGCAATCTGCTGGTTCATCGCCTGAATCGACGACACCGTGCGGGTGATGGTTTCCAACGAGCTGCCGGCGCGGCGGGTCAGCTCGACGCTGCTGTCGGTCAGTTGGCGGCTGTTGTCCATCACGCTGGCCACCCGTTGGGTGCCGCTTTGCAGGCCGGCAATCAACTCTTCGATCTCTTCGGTCGACTGCTGTGTGCGTTGGGCCAAGCTACGCACTTCGTCGGCAACCACGGCAAAGCCACGCCCGGCCTCACCGGCGCGGGCCGCTTCGATTGCCGCGTTGAGGGCTAACAGGTTGGTTTGCTGGGCCACCGATTTGATCACGTCGAGTACGCTGCCGATCTTGTCGCTTTCGGTCTTGAGCAGGTTCATCGCTTCGCTGGAGTTGACCACTTCGCTTGCCAGACGCTCGATCTGTGCCACCGCCTCGCCCACCACGCGATCGCCCTCGCGGGCCTGCTGGTCGGCCATCAGGGCGGCTTCCGAAGCCTGTTCGGCATTGCGTGCCACATCGTGCACGGTGGCTGTCATCTGGTTCATGGCCGTCGCCACCTGGTCGGTTTCGACCTTCTGGTTGTTGACCCCGGCGCTGGTCTGTTCTGTCACCGCCGACAGCTCCTCGGCAGCGCTGGCAATCTGCGTGACGCCGTCGCCAATGCCGCCGATCAGTTCACGCAAGCCTTGGGTCATGCGATGCATGCTGGCTTGCAATTGGCCCAGTTCGTCGCGGCGTTGCACCTGCAGGCTTTGGGTCAGGTCTCCGCTGGCCACGCGTTCTGCGGCGTGCAGGGTCTGGCGCAGAGGGATGATGATCTGCCGGGTAATGGCCCAGGCGGCCAGCAGGCCAAGGGCCAGTGCCAGCACGGTGGCGACTGTGAGCAGTGTTTTGGCCTGCGCGGCAGCAGCATTGCGCACCTCGGTTTGCGAGGTGGTCATCGTCTGGCTGGCCTGCAGCAGTACCGTGCCTTGTTCAGCCATGCTTTGCAGCGCTTGTTCACTGGCACGCAGGGCATCACCGAACTGGGTCACGGCATCGCGGTAGCCGCCCATGGCCGTGGCGGCATCATCCAGGTTGGCAGCATGTTCGGCTGGCACTTTGGCCGGCAGTGCGCGCAGCTCGGCCAAGGCCTGGTCGATGGCCTTCAGTGCCGTTTGCTGGAAATCGGCATTGCCGCTGTAGGTGTAGCCACGCACCTGGAAACGCGCTTGTTGCAGCAATGCGCTGACGTCCACCGCGTGCTGGTACTGATTGATGTCTGCACCTTGCAGCAGGCTACGTTGTACTCGGCCAATCAATTCAACGACTTTATCGGCGCTGCTACCCAGTACATCACGGCTTGCTTCGCGGCGTTGTTCGGCCTGCTTCAGCTCGTTGAATGCCTGCTGGTAGATGCGCACTGCCTCGCGCTGCTGTTCAAGGCGCTGGCGGTCGGCAGGCTGTTCGATCTGGCCAAGCATCAGTTGCACTTGGCGGTCGAGGTTGCCCAGGGCTTTTTCCAGCTCTGCCAGCGAAGCGTCGTCGCGGCGGCGATCGTAGAGCTGGCGGGCGATGCGCAGCTCCTGGGTGTATTGCTGGACGACAGAAATGTTTCCCAGTTTGTCGCCACGGTCGATGATGCTGTCCATGCCGTGCCAGCCGACCAGGGTAATAGCCAAGGTCAACAGTAGCACCAGGCCGAAACCCAGCCCCAGTTTGCGATTGACGCTCACATTGCCCAGCGATTGGGCTAACCATTGATACATGTTCGACTCCCCGGCGGCTTGGCAGCACAAATAATTGTTTTGTTGCCAAGGCCATCGGCCCGGGAGAGGGAAACTTGATGGGCAAAAAAGGGGTGTTTGTGTCAGAAAATGCGCGAAAGTAGCGCAGTGACGGCAGTCTCCACCCGCAAGATGCGATCACCCAGCTGCACCGGCGCCAGGCCTGCCTTGCCCAGCAGGTCGATTTCGTAGGGGATCCAGCCGCCCTCGGGGCCGATGGCCAGGGTAACGGCTTGTTCTACGGCGCGCGGACAGGCTGGGTAAGGGCCGGGGTGGCCAACCAGGCCCAGGGTGCCGGCGGCGATGGTGGGCAGGCGGTCTTCGACAAAAGGCTTGAAGCGCTTTTCGATGATGACCTCGGGCAGCACGGTGTCGCGCGCTTGTTCCAGGCCCAGGATCAGGTTCTCGCGAATGGTGTCGGGCTGCAGGAAGGGCGTTTGCCAGAAGCTTTTCTCGACCTTGTAGCTGTTCAGCAGGATCAGCCGCGGTACACCCAGTGTGGCCACGGTCTGGAACAGCCGTCGCAGCATCTTGGGCCGAGGCACCGCCAGCACCAGGGTCAGTGGCAGCTTGGCCGGTGGCTGCTGGTCGAAGGCCACTGCCAGCTCGGCTTCGTGTTTTTCCAGGCGCAGCACCGTGGCCTTGCCCATCAGGCCATTGATACGGCCCACGCGCAGGTTGTCGCCCACCGCCACGCGGTGGATTTCCTGCATATGGGTGAAGCGCCGATCAGCAAGAACGACGCGGTTGGCCGAAACGAAGTCGGCCTCTTCAAGAAGCAACAGGTTCACGGTTGGGTCGCAGGTGGCTGGTCGTTATGGTCGTCGGCGGTTTCGTCGTGGGCGCTGCGCTTGCGGATCAGGCTGCCGCACAGCACACCGATCTCGAACAGCAGCCACATGGGCACGGCCAGCAGGGTCTGGGAGAAGATGTCCGGTGGGGTGAGGACCATGCCGACCACGAAGCAGCCGATGATCACATAGGGGCGGGCCTTTTTCAGGTACTTCACGTCGACCACGCCGATCCACACCAGCAGCACCACTGCCACCGGGATTTCGAAGGCCACGCCAAAGGCGAAGAACAGCGTCATCACGAAGTCGAGGTAGCTTGCGATGTCGGTCATCATCGCTACGCCTGCCGGGGTGGCAGCGGCGAAGAACTTGAACATCAGCGGGAACACAAGGAAATAGGCAAAGGCCATGCCGGCGTAGAACAGCAGGATGCTCGATACGAGCAGCGGAATGGCAATGCGCTTCTCGTGACGGTACAGCCCGGGGGCGATAAAGCCCCAGATCTGCTGGAGGATGAACGGGATGGCCAGGAACAGCGAGACGATCATGGTCAGCTTGAACGGCGTGAGGAACGGCGAGGCCACATCGGTGGCGATCATCGTTGCATTGGCCGGCAAGTGCTCGCGCAGTGGCGCGGAAACCAGTGTGTAGATCTGCTGGGCGAAGGAGAACAGCCCGGCAAAGATCAGGAAAATGACGGCAACGCAGCGCAGCAGGCGGGTGCGCAGTTCGGTCAGGTGTGAAACCAGCGGCATCGGCTGGTCGTGTTCCGGATTCTCGCTCATGGGGCTCGCGGCGGTTGAGGCGGTTCAGACGGTGCGGCCGGGGCTGCAGGTGCTTCGACCGGCCTGGCTTCGAGCCCGGCAGGTGGCTGCACGCTGGCCGTGGTGACCGGCGGCTGCGCGGGTGGCGTCATGGGGTTGAGGATGCGCTTGGCTTCCTCTTCCATCTGCAGGATGTGCTCGTTATGCAGCTGGCGGCGGATATCGTCGGCGCCAATTTCGCGCTCCACTTCCATCTTGATGCTGTTGAAGCTGCGCTTGAGCCGCCCGATCCACAGGCCTGCCGTGCGCGCGGCACCCGGCAGGCGCTCGGGGCCGAGCACCAGCAGGGCGACCAGGCCGACGAGCAGCAGCTCGCTGAAACTCATGCCGAACATGGATCAGTCTTTCCGCTGCGGCTCTTGGACCGGTTGGGCCTGGCCCTCGATGGTGTGGCCTTGTTGCGGCTGCGCGGTGTTTTGCACCGGTGGCACCGGTTGGGCAGGCGGCGGAGTCTGCTCGGCCGGTTTGGTCTCTTCTTCGTTCATGGCCTTGCGGAAGCCCTTGATCGATTCGCCCAGGTCGCTGCCGAAGTTCTTCAGTTTCTTGGTGCCGAACACCAGAACCACGACCACCAGCAGGACGATCCAGTGTTTCCAGTCAAAGATACCCATTTCGTACTCCTGAAAATTGTGTGTACAGCATATCGATCCGGCAACCCGGTGCCTGTGGGAGCGGGCGCCCCCAATAAAACGTCAGGCAGATGGCTGGCGTGCGGCCTTCTCATCATGCCCGGACAAGCCGAAGCGGCGTTCCAGTTCATCCAGCACGGCTTGTGGATGCTGGCCCAGCGCACTGAGCATCACCAGGCTATGAAACCACAGGTCGGCGGTTTCGTAGATGACATCGCTGTAATCCTTGCTGATTTGGGCATCCTTGGCAGCAATGATCGTTTCGACCGACTCTTCGCCGAGCTTTTCAAGGATCTTGTTCAGGCCCTTGTGGTACAGGCTGGCCACGTAGGAGCTGTCAGGCGCCGCTTGCTTGCGTTCTTCAAGCACTTCGGCCAGGCGGTTGAGGGTGTCGCTCATGTCAGTGTCCTGCGTTGTAGATGGCATCCGGGTCCTTCAGGACCGGGTCGACGATTTTCCACTGGCCGTCTTCATAGACGCGGTAGAAGCAGCTTTCACGACCGGTATGGCAGGCGATATGGCCCAGTTGCTCGACCATCAGGATGATCACGTCGGCGTCGCAGTCCAGGCGCAGCTCATGCAGTTTTTGCACGTGCCCGGACTCCTCGCCTTTACGCCACAGCTTGCCACGCGAGCGCGACCAGTAGATGGCACGCTGCTCGGCGGCGGTCAGGGCCAGCGATTCACGGTTCATCCAGGCCATCATCAGCACACGTCCGGTCTTGTGGTCCTGAGCGATTGCCGGTACCAGGCCATCGCTGTTCCACTTGATCTCGTCCAGCCAGTCTTTCATCGTCGACTCCAAAGCGGGCCCGCTCCTGTGCCAGGCCCTTTGCGCTAGTGTGCCAGCCACAGGCGCGGCTGGCTATTGGCGCACGATCAGGTAAAGGCCCGCAGCCAGCATCAGCCAGGCGGGCCAGGCGGCCGGCGCGGCCAGGCTGGCGGTTTCGGCAGCGCCTGCGGCCAAGACTGCGCCACCGCCAAGCAGGCCGGCGCCCAGCAGGCGCAGCGCCCAGCGGTCGCCCTGGCGGCGCCGCTCCGGCAATTGTGGATCGTGCAGGTGAGGCTGCGACAGGCGTTCGAGCAGGTCGCGGGTCATGCCGGCCAGGTGCGGCAATTGCTCTACCTGGCTGTGCAGGTTGCCGAATACGGCCTTGGGGCTATAGCGGTCGCGCATCCAGCGTTCGAGGTACGGCTTGGCGGTGCTCCACAGGTCCAGGTCGGGGTACAGCTGACGGCCCAGGCCTTCGATGTTGAGCAGGGTTTTCTGCAGCAATACCAGCTGTGGCTGCACTTCCATGTTGAAGCGCCGTGCGGTCTGGAACAGGCGCATCAGCACCTGGCCGAAGGAAATATCTTTTAACGGTTTTTCGAAGATCGGCTCGCACACCGTGCGAATCGCGGCTTCGAACTCGTTCACCTTGGTGTTTGCCGGCACCCAGCCCGAGTCGATGTGCAACTGGGCGACGCGGCGGTAGTCACGCTTGAAGAAGGCAAACAGGTTGCGCGCCAGGTAGTCCTGGTCCTCGGCGGTGAGGCTGCCGACGATGCCGCAGTCGATGGCAATGTACTGCGGGCTCCACGGCTTGACCGTGCTGACGAAGATGTTGCCGGGGTGCATGTCGGCATGGAAGAAGCTGTCGCGGAACACCTGGGTGAAGAACACTTCCACGCCGCGCTCGGCCAGCAGCTTCATGTCGGTGCGCTGGTCGGCCAGGGTGGTCATGTCGGTCACCGGTACGCCGTAGATGCGTTCCATCACCAACACCTTGGGGCGGCACAGGTCCCAGTACACCTGGGGCACGTACATCAGCTCGGAGCCTTCGAAGTTGCGCCGCAGCTGGCTGGCGTTGGCAGCCTCGCGCAGCAGGTCGAGCTCGTCGTAGATGGTTTTTTCGTAGTCGCCGACGATTTCCACCGGGTGCAGGCGACGGGCATCCGCCGAGGCGCGTTCGGCGGCCTTGGCGATCAGGAACAGCCAGGCCAGGTCTTGGGCGATGACCGGTTTCAGGCCCGGACGCACCACCTTGACCACCACCTCTTCGCCGGTTTTCAGGCGTGCGGCGTGCACCTGGGCCACCGAGGCCGAGGCCAGTGGCTCGACGTCGAAGCGGCTGAACACCTCGCCGACCTTCGCACCGAGCTGTTCCTCGATCAAGGCCACGGCTTTTTTCGGGTCGAAGGGGGGCACACGGTCCTGCAACCGCATCAGTTCGTCGGCGATGTCCGGGGGCAGCAGGTCGCGGCGGGTGGACAGCAACTGGCCGAACTTGATGAAGATCGGCCCCAGGTCCTGCAGCGCCAGGCGCAGGCGCGCGCCACGGCTAAGCTCGGTGGGCTTGCGTGGCAGCCAGCGCCACGGCATCAACAGGCGCAGACTGGCCAGCCACCAGGGCAGCAAGGGTTGGTCGAACAGCAGGTCATCGAGGCGGTAGCGGATCACCACACGCTGGATGCGAAAAAGACGTCGGACGGCGAGCAGCTTCATGCGTTATCGCTGGTATCAAGGGATCGGGACAGGCGCCTGAGGCGCGCTTCGAGGCGTTCTGTATCAAGTTTCAAGGCATCGAGTTCGCTGAAGGCGGCTTCGGCCTCGCGCTTGCCGACCAGGGTGCGGGATTCCTCGGCCAGGTATTCGGACAGGTTCTGGCTGAAACGTGCCAGACCTTGGCGAGTCCAGCGAGCGCGCAGGCGGATATGGCCGGCCAGCATTGCTGTGGCGACCGGGCCAAGCCAGCGTTGCAACTCGTGCTCCCAGTCCAGTTCCAGGTCCTGCAGCACGCCGAACAGGTCAAGCAGTACGGCGCTGTCGCCGTGCAGCTCGACTTGCGGGCTGTGCAGCACGGCGGTCTTGTCCTTGGCCAGGGCCAGTTGCGCCAGGCTACCGGCGGGGGCGCGCAGGCTGCAGTCGACCTCACCCTGCCAGTGAGCGGCGAGCATCAGGCCTTCTTCGTCGGGCAAGATGAACAGCTGCAGGGCCGGTTGGCGGCAGTCGATTTCGATGACTTTGCCTTCCAGCGCGGCCAGCCGCGGCAGGGCCGTGCTGTCCATGCGCAGGACGCGGTTCAGGCCATGTTCGACGCTGGCGAGCAGCCCGGCCAGCAACATCAGGGTTTGATTCCCCGGTGCACGGCAACGATGCCGCTGGTCATGTTGTGATAGGTGACGCGGTCGAAACCGGCCTCGACCATCATGCTCTTCAGGGTTTCCTGGTCAGGGTGCATGCGGATCGACTCGGCGAGGTAACGGTAGCTCTCGGAGTCATTGGTGATCAGCTTGCCAGCCAGCGGCATGAAAGCGAACGAGTAGGCGTCGTAGGCCTTGGACATCAGCTTGTTGGTCGGCTTGGAGAACTCCAGGATCAACAGACGGCCACCGGGCTTGAGCACGCGCAGCATCGAACGGATGGCGGCGTCCTTGTGGGTGACGTTGCGCAGGCCGAAAGCAATGGTCACGCAGTCGAAGTGGTTGTCCGGGAACGGCAGCTTTTCAGCATCGGCCTGGACGAACTCGATATTGCCGGCCACGCCGCGGTCAAGCAGGCGGTCACGGCCTACCTTGAGCATCGAATCGTTGATGTCGGCCAGCACCACCTGCCCGGTCGGCCCGACAAGACGCGAGAACTTGGCCGCCAGGTCACCGGTACCGCCGGCGATGTCCAGCACGCGGTTGCCGCTGCGCACGCCTGACAGCTCGATGGTAAAGCGCTTCCACAGGCGGTGCATGCCGCCGGAAAGCACGTCGTTCATCAGGTCGTACTTGGCTGCCACCGAGTGGAACACTTCGGCGACTTTCTTCGCCTTCTGGCTTTCAGGCACGTCCTGATAGCCGAAATGGGTGGTGGGTTCGGCGTGGTCGCCTTTGCGCTGGTCGTTCATATCGCTTCACCGGAAAAAATTACCGCCATTCTAGGGCGAACGGGCGGATTTGTCTTGGCGGGGTGTGCCAGCGGGCAGGGGCGGGCATAATGCGCATTATGTCTACATCTTCAGGAACGTCCGCATGACCCAGATCAGCGTCGAACGCAAACACTCCCTCGGCCGTGATGCCGCCCGCGCCAAGGCCGAAGCGCTGGTCGACAAGCTCAGCCGCGAGTACGACCTCAAGGCCACCTGGAACGGTGACCGTGTGGACGTTGCGCGCAGTGGCGCCAATGGCAGTGTGCACATTGGCGACGACAGCATCCGCGTCGAATTGAAGCTGGGCATGATGCTGTCGATGATGAGCGGCACCATCAAAGGCGAGATCGAGCGGGCGCTGGACAAGGCCCTGGCCTGAGCCGGCGCCGCTGTCTGGCTACTGTGGCGCGTCCGCCGGGAAAGGAATGATGCCAATCACCTGCTCCAGGCGCAGATCGCCGCGGTAGATCGCGATGCGCTCGCGTGCGTCTGCGGCCTGCTCGAGCATGGCCTTTCGGCCCCTTACGCCTGCATCCCAGAATTTGAGGTGGCCCTTGACGAAGTCATGCCCCCTCGCTTCGAGACTGGGATAATGAAAATGCGCCTCCCACAGTAACCGCTGTGGCGCTTGTACATCGCGAACCTCGTAGACGTCGAGGTAATCATTGACGTGACGTAACTGTCGGCGAATCACGGTTTGCCTGATCCGAATCCGGTTCTGCTCAGCCAGGAAGCGAAGGGCCTTGCCGTCGGGATGTCGGGTGTTCAGATACGCGTCGGTGAGTAGCCGAAGTTTTTCGTGATGGACGCGGTCTACCGCTGCCCGAAGGAGTTCGACCAAGCCGTAATCCAGTGGATTGTTAAGCTCGGTCAGTTGCTGCTGCACTTCGCGCATGTCACCTGCCGGCCATTCCAGAAAGTCGCTCAGGCTGTTGGGCTCATCGGCATAGTGAGCGGCGAAGGCGATTTTTCCATCCACCTCTGCCAGCAGGCGGTTTGCTCGCTGGCGCAGCTGTGCGCGGTCATGCTGGGCCGGCCGCGCTTGCTCAGGCACGGCATGCCACACCCCGTCGCGTTGCGTGAAGCTGCCCGCAGGCTCCTGGTTGAATGCACTGCGCTGGATAGCACGGTTGCCCATTTGGTCTATTTCCACCAGTAGCGGTCGACCTCGGTCAACACGGATGACCCGGCGTTTGATCGTCGCGGGCCGATGATATGGCGTTGGCGAGGGGGGGCTGATGCCGCTGTCGAGGTTGGTCAAGGTCGCGCTCAGTTGCTGCTCTGTGATCTGGGCAATCGTGGACAGTTCGCGTATGTATTCGTCCAGTACGTCAGCGACCAGCGCAGGCGAGTCCAGCGTTTTCATGTATTGGGCGCGGTCCAGCACGGTACGGTATTTCTGAAGGATATCCTCAAGCAGTTCGGCTTTGACCTGGGCCGTCTCTTCGGTGGCTGCCAGCCCGTCGTGGCTCCATACCGTGCTGCTGAATTCGATGCCGCTGAGCGGCGCGCGCATCGCAAGCAAATCCTCGGCCGTGTCCGCAGAGAGGCGGCTCTTGTCCACGGCGAGGTAGGCCAGGTCACTGAGCAGCTGGGCCCGAATGACCAATGTCGAATACGTTCTGCGTCGGATGGTCTGAGCGAGTTTCGTGGCTTTATTGGCAAAATCGATCTTGGGGTCCTGCAGTGTTTCCGCCAGGATCCGGTCCAGCCGCTGGCTGACGACAAGCAGGCGGCGGCTGGCTTGGCAGGAATCGCGTACCCGCTCGCGATAGTCGAGGTATTGCTGTATCTGCTCGGCAGTCTCTGGAACGCGGGGCAGCCCGGTGGCCTGTGCGCTCAGTGCCTGGTGGTCGACCTGCTCCAGCAAGCGTCGGCACAGCAGCATGTCGTTTTCGATGGCTGCGCCGTACCAATTGCCGTATCGGCGTCGGCTCGGGGCTCGGGTGTCGAATTTGCTGAACCGTGGTTCGGCCATCTCCTTGAACACTTCGATGTTCCCATGCAACAGCGTGCTCTGCCGTTCCAGGTAGAGCGCGGATGCCCTGATCTCTGGCAAGTGGCGCAGGCGCTGGGCTTTGAGTGCCTGCCTCTGAAGTTGCAATGCTGGCGGCGGTGAAGCGCGCTCCTGTGCAGGCAGAGCATCGACAGCCAGGCTGTACTCCAGCGCGAGGTCGTCATAAGCCTGCAGTTGCACTTGGCTGCGTTCCATAAGTGGCGCCATCTGGTTCAGCGCTTGTTGGTTCGCCGTGGCGGTTGTACTCAAGGTGTCGAACCGCTGGCGGTTTTCAGCGTTGATGGATTGCCTGTTCCTTGGCATGCCGCCAGAGAGGTTCAGATTCACGGTCCATTGGCCATTCCAGCGCGTCAGCCAGGGGCCTTTTTGGCGTTCACGGCCAACGATATGGTAGCCGTCCGGGGCGCCATTCCATTGGGACACCCACTCGCTGCTGCTCGGCTCGGGGCCGATGATCTGCATGCCGTTCCACGTCTCGATGACCTCATAGGCGCCATCGCCCAACTTGGCGTAGTAACGGCCGGCAATATTGTACAACCCACGCAAACGGCCCCTTGTCAGTGGCGCGTGCCCTTCGAGTGGCTGCGAGGCTTGCAGTTGGGCCAGTGACTGGCGCTCCTGTACCGACAGGTTGCTCAGGCGCTGCCCGTCATGCCAGCCATCTACACGCACGAGCGTGGGCCGTGGCGCCTCGACGGGGGGCTGCCACGGTTTCTCCTGTGGCTGCTCGAGCGCTGGGGGCGGGGTCTCTTCCTTCGGCGCAGGGCCTGAAAAACGTAGCCTGGCGGGCTCTTCGCTGTTGGCAGGTGGCGTTGCAGGGCGGTGGGCAAGGAGCAAGGCCAGGTTGGTGACCAGGTCTATGGCTGCGACGATCTTGTCGTCACCGCTGCGCTTGATCAGCGCCTCGACGTCTTCCTTGACTGCCGACAGCGCCACCACCAGCCACACCAGGGTGGTCATCGGGCCATGCCAAAGTTGGGTGACGGTATTGAAGATCGCCCACGCAGCCTCCTTCACCAAAGCCCGCACTTCCTGGGCATTGGAGACGCTGTTGCTGGCTGAGGCCAATAACATGGTCTCGATACGGGCGTTGAACAGATGAGTGTCCAGATCTTCCGTCCAGGCCTGGAACGAGGCCTGGACCGGGCGTCTGAGGCGTTGCAAAAGGTGGTCCAGCAGCTCGACCGGCACATTGAGCAGGTGCGTCAGCTTGGTCATGTTCGGGTGCAGGTGCGGGTGCTTGAACCCGTCGTTCTGGTAAGTCGGACGCGCGTCATCCTCAAGCCAGGCCAGTACGCTCTCTTGCAGTTCGCCCCTGCTGCGGATTGCGTCCATCAGCAATTCGAGGTTCGGAAATTCCTGCAACGCCCTGTCGGCATAGAATGGGCGGTACAAGACCCAGCTGCCGCTTGCCGGTATTTCGATGATGAACATCCCGTGCGCCACATCGCTTGCCGAAGCGCCAGGCGCGCAAAGGAACGCCAGGGGGGCGATGCGCAGAAGGTCCACGCCATTGTCCATGCCCTGGCAGAACCTGAGCATTGCCTGGCTTGCCGCTTCGCCAAGCTGTCGCTCGATCTTGGCCTTCAGCGTGCTGAACCGAAGGGCGTAACGCCATTCCCTGGCATGCTGGCGGATTCGCTCGGCCCTGCGCGGCTGGGTGTTGACTTGGTCCTTCAGGTAGGAGGGGTAGTGACCGCCGATGTCGACCTGATGAATCAGGCCCCTGATCTGGTCGATGCTCAGCCAGTCGGTCACAGGCGAGCCGTCCTCGAAGTTCATCCCGCTCATCACCTCGCCAGCCTCCAGCCGCAGGCGTGAAACTGCCAAGTCGGTCAGGGGCACCGAGTACAAGAACAGTGACTGCCCTTGTGTAGCGGCGCCGATGATGGCCTGGGAAATGCGGATGTGCACCTTGTTCGGGTCGTGTACCGCCTTGTCTGGGTAGCTGGTCTGCAGGGTCTCACGCAAGCGGCGAGCGGCGTAATCACGGATATCCTCGACATCGCCCAGGGATGTGCAGCCCTTCGACCGACCTTGGCTCGCCGCCAGATCGAGCAGTGCAGTGTGGTAGGCGTAGCGGTCCTCAGCGCTGGCATTGAGCAGCCATCGCGGCGGGCTGACGGAGGGTGCAGCTTGCTCCTGCGATGGCAGGTTGAGGAAGTAAGCTGACGGGTCGCTCACCTGGCGCAGTTGTCGCTCCAGTTCGTCGACGGTTGTCAGGCCGCCAATACGCAGGCGGCCGATGTCGTCCAGGATATCGTTCAGCAGTTGCCTGACCTGGAAGGCGAAAGGGCGTCCGATTACTGGCGTGTGTGCCCAGGACAACGTTTCGAAGCGATAACGTTGCGCTAGCTGCCGTTGCAGCGCGGTGGCAAAGCTGGGCAGGTCGACATGGCGATGAACCGAACCGCAGGGCTTGCATTGCAGAACCAGGCTGCGGGTGCCGCTTGTGGTGATGAGCAACAGATCCGGTAGGGTAACGGTGTGTGCCCCGCCATCCGTTCCGAGCGTGACTTGTATCGCCTCGACAGCCAGGCTGTCGTATACCCCGTCGAGCAGGGCGTACATTGCTGCTTTTTCATCATCTTCAAGGCCTTGGCGAGGGAGGTTCTCGAGCAATGCAGCCTTGATGGTGTGCTCAAGCCAGAGCATGCGCGAGACTTGGCTGTCTTCGTCGAGCCCGTTCCAGAAGCCGATCTGGGCTTGCTGGAAGGCCGGTATCAACGCACCAAGCACGGTATCGAAGTCATCGCTGAGCTTCGTCAGGTCCGGCATGATTTCGGGTTGGCGAATGTTGTCCTGGCCTTGCTCCTGAATTTTAAACACATGGGGAGGGCTGATGCTCAGCTTGTCTGAGGCGCCCAGTTGCACACGTTCCTTGGTCAGGAAATGCCGGAGAAGCTCGTCCAGCAGCCCGCTCTGACGTGGCAGATCATCTGTGCTGGCCGGTGCATGCAGGATGACGAAAGGGTCGAGCGATGTGATATGAGGATGGTTGCGGTGCAACCATGGATACCGGTCGCTGAAAGTCTGGAATGCGTCCTTTGATAAAACGTCCCGCAGGCTGGGTCGTTTGGAGAAACAGGCTGCCACGCTTTGCTTGAACGTCAGCCTGGGTGGGTTTGCTACAACAGTCATGGCGTCGATGTCCGTTAGGTGAAGCTTGCGACGCTAGCGCTATGGGCGAAGGGGCTTGCGGTATATAGATGCGACAACGAAGACCTTAGGGTGAGGTTTCTAATTTTCTTCCCTACCTTATGTTCAAGCCCAGCCTCCGTGGGCGGTTTTCCACCACTCATGAGCATGAGGTACACAGCATGGCCAAAGTGATTGTGAAGAAAAAAGACGAAGCCCTGGGCACGCTTGGCGAGGTGCGCGGCTATGCGCGCAAGATCTGGCTGGCCGGTATCGGCGCCTATGCCCGCGTTGGTCAGGAAGGCTCTGACTACTTCAAGGAGCTGGTCAGGGCGGGTGAAGGTGTCGAGACTCGCGGCAAAAAGCGCATCGACAAAGAACTCGATGCCGCCAACCACCAGCTTGACGAAGTCGGTGAAGAAGTGAGCCGCGTACGCGGCAAGGTAGAAATTCAACTCGACAAGATCGAAAAAGCTTTCGACGCACGGGTCGGTCGCGCCTTGAATCGCCTGGGTATTCCGTCTAAACATGACGTTGAGGCGTTGTCGATCAAGCTTGAACAGTTGCATGAGCTGCTTGAGCGTGTCGCGCACAAACCATAAGGAGAGCAGGATGGCTGGCAAGAAGAACACCGAAAAAGAAGGCAGCTCCTGGGTCGGCGGGATCGAGAAATACTCCCGCAAGATCTGGCTGGCTGGGCTGGGTATCTATTCGAAGATCGACCAGGACGGCCCGAAGCTGTTCGACTCGCTGGTAAAGGATGGCGAGAAGGCCGAGAAACAGGCGAAAAAGACGGCTGAAGATGTTGCCGAGACTGCCAAGTCTTCGACCACTTCGCGGGTTTCGGGCGTGAAGGACCGTGCGCTGGGCAAGTGGAGCGAACTTGAAGAAGCCTTCGACAAGCGCCTTAACAGCGCCATCTCGCGCCTTGGTGTGCCGAGCCGCAACGAGATCAAGGCACTGCACCAGCAGGTGGACAGCCTGACCAAGCAGATCGAGAAGCTGACCGGTGCTTCGGTTACGCCGATTTCGTCGCGCACTGCAGCAACCAAGCCGGCTGCGAGCAAGGCTGCGGCCAAGCCACTGGCCAAAGCAGCAGCCAAGCCTGCGGCGAAAACGGCGGCGGCCAAACCTGCTGGCAAAACCGCAGCGGCCAAACCTGCAGCCAAAACCGCAGCGGAAAAACCTGCAGCCAAGCCCGCAGCAGCCAAGCCTGCGGCGAAGCCGGCAGCGGCCAAGAAACCTGCGGTGAAGAAGGCGCCGGCTAAACCGGCAGCCGCCAAGCCAGCCGCCCCAGCGGCGAGCGCTGCTCCTGCCGCAACCGCTGCACCGGCACCGGCACCTGCCGCCACCCCGGCCAGCAGCACGCCATCGGCACCTACCGGCACCGGTACCCTGATCTAATACCGCGTCGCCTTCTTCGCGGGTAAACCCGCTCCCACAAGATGCGCCAAACCTTGTAGGAGCGGGTTTACCCGCGAATGCGTCGGCTGCAACACTCCATCTCCAGTAGGCCTACCCCTCCAGGTACTTCACTGCCAGTTGCTCCGCCGCCGCCCGTGCCTGGGCCTGCAGATGCGGCGCCACCAGCATCATCACCTGGTAAACCACGATCCCCACATCCCCCTCGCGCCCCAGCACACGCTGATAATCCAGCGAGAACATCAGCGTCAGGGTGATCTGCTCCACCAGTTGACCCAGCGCCTGGGTATCACTCTCTACCAGCCCCTGGCTCTTGAGGCTGGCCAACAGCGCCGCCAGCGTGCGTTTGATCGCATTGATCAGGCTGCGCATGCCTCGGGCGAGCTTGGGCAGGCGCCCGGTCAGGTTGGACAAGTCCTGGAACAGGAAGCGGTACTGAGCCATGCGCTCGACGATCAAGTGCAGAAACAGCCAGTAATCCTCTGCGTCCAGACGCACCTCCAGCGGCGGGTCCAGCAGCGGCATCAACGCTTCTTCAAAACGCTCGAACAAGCCCAGTACCACCGGCTCCTTGCCATGGAAGTGGTAGTACAGGTTGCCTGGGCTGATGCCGAGTTCGTTGGCAATTTCCAGGGTGGATACGTTGGGTTCGCCCTGCTGGTTGAACAACTGCAGGGCGCATTCAAGGATACGATCGCGGGTTTTCATCCAGTCAGCAGCTCATCGGGTCAGCACGTAGGTACCTGGCGCGGGGCCTAGCGGTGGGTAAGTGGCGTTGCCCAGTTCAGTGCGCGGCGCCTTGAGCAGGCCGGAGCGGGCGGTGATCCACTCCAGCCACAACGGCCACCAGCTGCCTTCGCTGCGCTTGGCATCGTGGAACCAGGCGCGCGGGTCGTTGCTCAGCTTGGGGTTGGCCAGGTAGTAGGCCTTGGGGTTGCCTGGCGGGTTGATGATGCTTTGGATATGCCCGCTGTTGGCCAGCACGAAGCGCCGCTCGCCACCCAGCAGCAAGGCCGAGCGGTACACCGCGTCCCATGGCGTGATGTGGTCGTTGCTGCCGGCCACGGTAAAGCTGTCGATATTGACCTGCTGCAGGTCGATCGGCGTACCGCATACTTCCAGCCCGGACGCGTAGGTCAAGGGGTTGAGCTTGAAAAACTCCAGCAGGTCGCCATGCAGCGCGGCGGGCAGGCGCGTGCTGTCGGCATTCCAGTACAGGATGTCGAAAGCCGGCGGTGTCTTGCCGAGCAGGTAGTTGTTGACCCAGTAGTTCCAGATCAGGTCGTTGGGCCGCATCCAGGCAAAGATCCGCGCCACTTCGCCACCGTCCAGCACGCCACGCTGATAAGAGCGTCGCTTGGCCGCTTCGATGGTTTGCTCATCGGCGAACAGGCTAGCCGGGCTTTCGAACTTGCTGTCCAGCAAGCTGACCAGATACGTGGCACTGCGCACCCGGCGCAACTGCTTCTTGGCTTGCAGGTGGCCTTGCAGTGCGGCCATGGTCAGGCCGCCGGCACAGGCGCCCATCAGGTTGGGGTCGCGGTTGCCGCTGATACTGCGGCAGGCGTTGAGCGCTTCCTCCAGGGCTTGCACGTAGCTGGAAAGGCCCCATTCACGGTGGCGTGGGTCGGGGTTGCGCCAACTGACCATGAACACCTGCAAGCCGCTTTTGAGCATGTACTGGACAAAGCTGTTGGTAGCGCTGAGGTCGAAGATGTAGAACTTGTTGATCTGAGGCGGCACGACCAGCAGTGGGCGTGCGTGCTGCTTTTCGCTCATCGGCGAGTACTGGATCAGCTCCAGCAGCTCATTGCGAAATACCACTGCGCCAGGGGTTGCGGCCAGGTTAACGCCCACTTCAAAGGCGCGCTCGTCCACCTGACGCGGCAGCCCATCGTTGTGACGCAGGTCGTCGAGCAGGTGGGCCACGCCGCGCACCAGGCTCTGGCCGCCGGTGTTGAACAGCTCCTTGACCGCCAGCGGATTGAGCAGTGAGTTGCTGGGCGCCAGCGCATCGTTGATCAGGTTGAACAGAAAATGGGCGCGGGCTCGATCATCGTCGTTCAAGTGGCTTTCATCGATCCACTGGCGTGTCTGCTTCTGCCAGGCCAGATAGGCCTGCAGGCCGCGGCGGTAGAACGGGTTCTGGCTCCAGGTCGGGTCACTGAAGCGTGCGTCACGCGGGTTCGGCTGGTAGGGCGTGTCCCCCAGCATTACCCGCCCCAACTGCCCGCCAAGCGCCAGCAGATGGTGCGCGGCATGCAGCGGGTGGCGCAGGCCGTGGCGGCCGACGTTGCGTAGCGTGGAAAGCAGGTCGCGGCCGCGAAGGCCGAGGATGGCGTTCTGCACGTTCATGCGGGTGGCGGGGAGCGTTGTCGATCCTTTGGCCGGTTTGTCTTTCATGGCAACACTCCCTCGTCTAATCCATTTCCCTGTCAGGCCGCAGCTGTTTCACCCCCCCGAGGCCGGACGGGGATGCATGACCGCACGCTGACGTTCTTCCTGCAGGAACTTCATGATGATCGGGGCGACGGCTTCTGCCCGGGTGATCAGGAACAGATGGCCGTCGTCGATAATGTGTAGCTGGGCATTGGGAATCCGCCAGGCTAGCAGGCGCATGTTGATCAGCGGGATCAGCGGGTCGTCGTCGCCGGCCAGTACCAGGGTGGGCTGCTGGATCTTGTGCAGCCAGTGGATGCTGGTCCAGCCGAGCCCGGCGAACAGCTGCCAGTAGTAGCCCAGTTTGCCGCCGGAGCGCACTTTGGCGGCATGGTGCATGGCCAGGTCTGGGTCACGTCGGAAGCCGCCGCCATAGATCATCGGTGCAATGCGGATGACATGCGACGGCTGCACGTAACGCCGGGGGCTGGCCATCATCCACAGCACCTTGGGCTTTCCTGGCACCATGACCGCGCCGGCAGCGGTTGCGGCCAGCACCAGCTTCTTGCAGCGCTCGGGGTAATCGTGAGCGAACTGCTGGGCCAGGGCGCCGCCCCAGGACACGCCGATTACGTTGACCTGGCCGTAGTCGAGGTAGTCGAGCATCCGCGCGGTCAGCTTGGCCAGCCCAGGGAAGCGATACGGGTGGCGCGGTGTGGACGAGCCGCCGACCCCGGGCACATCGAAGGCGATGACTTCCAGGTCCGGATCAAGTGCTTCGATGAACGGAAACACCAGCTCGAGGTTGGCGCCGATGCCGTTGAAGATCAGCAACGGCGTCAGGTGCGGCTTGCCGGGGCGAACAGCGGTACGGATGGACTGGTTGTCCAGCTCGACGGTCCTGAAAATATAGGGTTGCGGCATGCACGTGACTCTTGGGTGAAGTAAACACCGTGGCGCCTTGCAGGCCGCCACGGCGCTGTAACTCAACGCTCGTGAACGTAGGTGCCTGGGGAGGCTTCACCGGCGGCATACGCACGGTTGCCCAGGCGGGTCGGTGCCTTTTTCAGCGCGCCGGCACGCTCGCCCAGCCAACTCTGCCAGTGCAACCACCAGGAGTCTGCATGCTTGATGGCGTTTTCCTGCCAGGCCACCGGGTCGCCCGGGCGGTCGGCACCGGTCATGAAGCGTGCCTTCGGGTTACCCGGCGGGTTGAGGATGCTCTGGATATGCCCGCTGTTGGACAGTACGAATTCGATCTTGCCGCCGAACAGATGTGCCGAGCGGTAGCATGACGGCCATGGGGTGATGTGGTCGTTGGTGCCGGCGAGGCTGTAGATGTCACATTTGACCTGTTTCAGGTCGATCGCGGTGCCGCACACTTCCAGGGCGTCGGGGCGGGTCAGCGGGTTGGTCTTGAACATTTCGATCAGGTCGCCGTGGAAGGCGGCCGGCAGGCGCGTGGTGTCGTTGTTCCAGAACAGGATGTCGAATACGGGGGGCTCATTGCCGAGCAGGTAGTTGTTTACCCAGTAATTCCAGATCAGGTCGTTGGGGCGCATCCAGGCGAACACCTTGGCCATTTCGCTGCCTTCCAGCACGCCCGCCTGATAGGAGTGGCGCTTGGCTGCCTCCAAGGTCTGCTCGTCGACAAACAATGCGACCTGGTTGTCCATGGTGGTGTCCAGCACGCTGACCAGCAGGGTCAGGGCGTTGACCTTGTTCTCACCAATGGCGGCATAGTGGCCCACCAGTGCGGTACAGGTGATGCCGCCGGAGCAGGCGCCAAGCATGTTCAAGTCTTTGCTGCCGGTAATCGCCAGCACCGCGTCGACGGCTTCTTTCAGCGCATCGATGTAGGTGGACAGGCCCCACTCGCGCTGGGCCTTGGTCGGGTTGCGCCAGCTGATGATGAAGGTCTGCTGCTGCGAGCGCAGGCAGAAGCGCGCCAGGCTCTTTTCCGGGCTGAGGTCGAACACATAGAACTTGTTGATCTGCGGTGGCACCACCAGCAGCGGGCGGGCGTGCACCTGCTCGGTGATGGGGCTGTACTGGATCAGCTCCAGCACATCGTTGCGGTACACCACCGCGCCTTCGCTGGTGCCCAGGTTCTTGCCCACTTCGAAGGCATCCATGTTCACCTGGCTAGGCATGCCGCCGTTATTGACCATGTCCTTGGCCAGGTTGGACAGGCCATCGAGCAGGCTCTTGCCGCCGGTTTCGAAGAAGCGTTTGACCGCAGCCGGGTTGGACAGGGTATTGGTCGGCGCCATGGCCTCGGTCATCAGGTTGATGACGAACTGGCCGCGGCTGATGTCCTGGGGGGACAGGTCGCTGCTGCTGACCCAGTCCTGCAGCTCCTTGCGCCAGGCCAGATAGGTTTGCAGGTAGCGGCGGTACAGCGGGTTGTTGCTCCAGGCCGGGTCATTGAAGCGACGGTCGTCGCTTTCCGGGGCCAGGCTGGATTTGCCCAGCAGCACGTTCTTCAGCTCCAGGCCAAAGTGAGCCACATGTTTGGCGCTGTGCAGCGGTTGGCGCACGGCCTGGCGCAGCACGGTGCGTGCCGAGCTCAACAGGTCCTTGCGGCGGATGCCGATGACCGGGTTCAGCCCCAGGGTGTTTTCCGAGGCCTGCCGCTGCAGCTCATCGTTGTTCTTGTTACTCATCTACGACGCTCCGTTGTCCTGAGACGAGTACCGGTTGCTGTGGTGGGTGCACAGCCCTGAGCCCGGTACTGCTACTCGGGTGACCAGTGATAAGGAACAGCGGTGCTGCGTGGGTGCTGACGACCTGCAAAGTGATGCAGGGAACTTGCCACACCCATTGGTTACCCGACTTTCGTGTAATGCGCAAGACAGCCCTTCACTGGGCTGTCTGCAACCCATTCAAACAGATGAATTTAGAAAATGCGCTCTAAACCCCGCAGGCCTTGCGCTAGAGCATGAGCTTGACCACAGATTCGGCTGGGTCGCGGGATTTGCCGGCCTTGTGCAACTCGTCGAGGTATTCCGCCCACAGTTGTTCCTGGCGCAGGCACAGTTGCTCAAGGTATTCCCAGGTGAACAAGCCGCTGTCATGACCGTCGTCGAAGGTCAGTTTCAGTGCATATTGGCCGGCAGGTTCCAGGCCACTGAGGCCGACATTGATCTTGCCGAACTGCAGGATGGGGTTGCCGTGGCCCTGGACCTCGGCGGAGGGAGAGTGCACGCGCAGGAATTCGGCGGGCAGGTGGTAGACCTCGCCGGGCGCGTAGGTGAGGCTGAGGGTTTTGGAGGCTTTGTGCAGGTTGATGGCGGTAGGCAGGCGGGCCATGGGCAGAATCTCTCGGGAGCTGATGAAGCACAGCTTCCAGCTTATGGGAAAGGGATTCAAGGGCCTCTTCGCAGGCAAGCCCGCTCCTGCACGGATCACCACAGGCCCAAGGGATGTGGTGACATGTGCAGGAGCGGGCTTGCCCGCGAAGCTGTCGAAACTGGTCTTACAGGATGTAACGCGACAGGTCTTCGTTCTGCGCCAGCTCACCGAGGTGGCTGTTCACATACGCCGCATCGATCTGGATCGGCGCTTCGTCATGGGTGCTGGCCAGGTCGCCCGCACTGAACGACACCTCTTCGAGCAAGCGCTCGAGCAGAGTGTGCAGGCGGCGGGCACCGATGTTTTCGGTTTTCTCGTTGACCTGGTAGGCAATCTCGGCCAGGCGCTTGATGCCGTCGGCGAGGAACTCGATGTTCAGGCCTTCGGTCTTCAGCAATGCCTGGTACTGCTCGGTCAGCGACGCGTGCGGCTCTTGCAGGATGCGCTCGAAGTCTTCCGGGGTCAGTGCCTTCAGTTCAACACGGATCGGCAGGCGGCCTTGCAGCTCGGGCACCAGGTCGCTCGGCTTGCTCAGGTGGAATGCACCCGAGGCAATGAACAGAATGTGGTCGGTCTTGACCATGCCCAGCTTGGTGTTGACGGTGCAGCCTTCGATCAGCGGCAGCAGGTCGCGCTGTACGCCTTCGCGGGATACGTCGGCACCGCCAACGTTGCCACGCTTGGCAACCTTGTCGATCTCGTCGATAAACACGATGCCGTGCTGTTCGACCGCTTCCAGGGCCTTGGCCTTGAGCTCTTCCTCGTTGACCAGGCGGCTCGCTTCTTCATCGCGAACCATCTTCAGCGCTTCTTTTACCTTCAGCTTGCGCGCTTTGCGCTTGCCCTTGCCCATATTGGCAAACAGGCTCTGCAGCTGGTTGGTCATTTCTTCCATGCCGGGCGGCGCAGCAATTTCGACACCGACGGCATCGGCCACTTCGATCTCGATTTCCTTGTCGTCCAGTTGGCCTTCGCGCAGGCGTTTGCGGAACAGCTGGCGAGTGTTGGAGTCGCTGCTGGTCTGTGCGGCTTCTTCGCTGAAGCTGGTGACGCGCGCCTGGGGCAGCAGGGCGTCGAGGATGCGGTCTTCGGCGGCGTCTTCGGCGCGGTGGCGCACGCGGATGATTTCCTGCTCGCGCAGCATCTTCAGCGCGGCATCGGCCAGGTCACGGATGATCGACTCGACGTCGCGGCCCACGTAGCCCACTTCGGTGAACTTGGTGGCTTCGACCTTGAGGAACGGCGCGTTGGCCAGCTTGGCCAGACGGCGGGCGATTTCGGTCTTGCCGACGCCGGTAGGGCCGATCATCAGGATGTTCTTGGGGGTTACTTCGGCACGCAGCTCGGCAGGGAGCTGCATGCGCCGCCAGCGGTTGCGCAGGGCAATGGCCACGGCGCGCTTGGCGTCGTCCTGGCCGATGATGTGGCGGTTGAGTTCGTGGACGATCTCGCGGGGGGTCATGGACATGATCAATACGGTCCTTGGGCAGATGAGTCAGCGTGGAAAAGCCCCTTCGCCGGGAAGGGGCGCCAGAACAGCTGAATCAGTCGGCCAGGTCCTGCTCCTCGATGGTCAGGTTGTGGTTGGTGAACACGCAGATGTCGCCGGCGATGTTCAGGGCGGTCTCGGCGATTTCGCGGGCCGAGAGGTCGGTCTTGTTCAGCAGGGCACGGGCTGCGGCCTGGGCATAGGCGCCGCCGGAACCCATGGCGATCAGGCCGTCTTCGGGTTCGACCACGTCACCGTTGCCGGTGATGATCAGGGATGCATCCTTGTTGGCCACGGCGAGCATGGCTTCCAGGCGGCTCAGGGAGCGGTCGGTACGCCATTCCTTGGCCAGCTCGACGGCGGCGCGTACCAGGTGGCCCTGGTGTTTTTCCAGCTGACCTTCAAAGCGCTCGAACAGGGTGAAAGCGTCGGCGGTAGCGCCGGCGAAGCCCGCGATGACCTGGCCGTGGTACAGGCGGCGCACCTTCTTGGCGTTGCCTTTCATCACGGTGTTGCCAAGGGATACCTGGCCGTCGCCGCCCATGACGACTTTGCCGTTACGGCGGACAGAAACGATTGTGGTCAAGGGGAGAGTCTCCACGCAGCGGGGCGAAAGTGCCTGATGCAGACTCATATGGGGGTGGGGGGAAGGATTTCAACCGGGGGGGATGAATGGTCGCGCTTGGCGGGGGGACTATGTGAAGGCATTCGCGGGCATGCCCGCTCCCACAGGGTTACCACATGCCTTGGAATTGTGGTGATCCTGTGGGAGCGGGCGTGCCCGCGAAGCATGTTACTCAGGCCTCGTGGCAGACGTGCCCGTCGACCAAGGTATAACGCACCGCCCCCGGCAGGCAGTGGCCGATGAACGGGCAGTTCTCGCCACGGGAGAACCATTGTTCGCCGGCAACGGTGGAGGCTTGCGGGTCGAACAGCACCAGGTCGGCCGGGCCGCCTACTTTCAGCTCCCCGGCCGGCAGGCGCAGGGCGGCAGCCGGGCCGCTGCTCAGACGGGCCAGCAAGGTCGGCAGGTCGAGCAGGCCGTCTTGCACCAGGGTCATGGCCAGTGGCAGCAGCAACTCGACGCTGCTGATACCTGGCTCGGTGGCGCCGAACGGGGCCAGCTTGGCGTCGCGCTCGTGCGGCTGGTGGTGGCTGGAGATGGCCTGGATCACCCCCGACTTCACCGCCTCGCGCAACCCGTCACGGTCGGCAGCGGTGCGCAGCGGCGGCTGCACGTGGTACAGGCTGGAGAAATCGCGCAGCGACTCGTCCGTGAGGATCAGCTGGTACAGCGCTACATCGGCGGTCACAGGCAGGCCCAAGGCCTGGGCCTGGGCGATCAGCCGCGCGCCACGGGCGCTGGTGATCTGGCTGAAGTGCGCACGCACGCCGCTCTGTTCCACCAGCAGCAGGTTGCGCGCCAGGGCCACGGTTTCGGCGCTTTCCGGGATGCCCGGCAGGCCGAGGAAGCTGGCCATGGCACCCTCGTGGGCCAGGCCGCCCTGGGCCAGATCGCGGTCCTGGGAGTGGAACACCACCGTCAGGTCGAAGGTGGCGGCATACTCCAGGGCGCGGGCCAGGGTACGGTTGTTGGGGATTTCCTTCAGGCCGTTGCCAAATGCTACGCAACCGGTGTCACGCAGGGCCACCAGTTCTGCCAGTTGCTCGCCTTCCAGGCCCTTGGTCAGGGCGCCGACCGGGTAGACCTTGCTGTTGGCGGCTTCGCGGGCACGGTCAAGGATAAGTTCGGCTACCGCCGAGGTGTCCAGCACCGGCTTGGTCTGCGGCGGGCAGCACAGGCTGGTGACGCCCCCAGCCACGGCAGCGCGGGTTTCACTGGCGATGTTGCCTTTGCGGCTATAACCCGGCTCGCGCAGGGACACGCCCAGGTCGACCAGGCCGGGTGCTGCGACCAGGCCATCAGCCTGGATCGTGCGGCTGGCGCTGAAACCGGCCGGTGCGGCACCGATGGCGGCAATGCGGCCGCCGTCCAGGTGCAGGTCGGTGACCTGGTCCAGGCCGCTGTTGGGGTCGATGACCCGGGCGCCGAGAATACTGATGGTCACTGGGCGTTCTCCTGGTCGAATTGACGTTGCGCGTTCTGCCCGCTCATGGCCATGGACAGCACGGCCATGCGCACGGCGATGCCGTAGGTGACCTGGTTGAGGATCACCGAATGCTTGCCATCGGCAACCGCCGACTCGATTTCCACGCCACGGTTGATCGGGCCCGGGTGCATGACGATTGCATCGGGCTTGGCTGCGGCCAGGCGTGCAGTCGTCAGGCCGAACAGGCGGTAGAACTCGCCTTCGCTGGGCAGCAGGCCACCGGCCATGCGCTCACGCTGCAGGCGCAGCATGATCACCACGTCGACGTCTTTCAGGCCTTCGGCGAGGTCGGTGTAGACCTTCACGCCGTACTGCTCGATACCAATGGGGATCAGGGTTTTCGGCCCGATCACGCGGATGTCCGGGCAACCCAGCGCTTTCAGCGCGAGCATGTCGGAACGGGCCACACGCGAGTGCAGGATGTCGCCGACGATAGCCACGGACAGGTTTTCGAAGCTGCCTTTGTGGCGGCGGATGGTGAGCATGTCGAGCATGCCCTGGGTCGGGTGCGCGTGACGGCCGTCGCCGCCGTTGATCACGGCAACCTCCGGGCACACGTGCTCGGCGATGAAGTGCGCGGCGCCGGAGTCGGAGTGGCGTACGACGAACATGTCGGCGGCCATGGCTTCGAGGTTGCGCAGGGTATCGAACAGGGTCTCGCCCTTGCTGGTCGAGGAGGTCGACACATTCAGGCTGATCACGTCGGCCGACAGGCGCTGGGCTGCCAGTTCGAAGGTGGTACGGGTACGGGTCGAGTTCTCGAAGAACACGTTGCACACAGTCTTGCCGCGCAGCAACGGGACTTTTTTCACAGCTCGGGCGCCGACTTCCAGGAAGGAGTCGGCGGTGTCGAGGATCTCGGTGAGCAGTTCGCGGGGCAAACCGTCAAGCGAGAGGAAGTGGCGCAGCTGGCCCTGATCATTGAGCTGCAGCGGGCGCTTGGCGTCGATTGGCGTCATCGCGGGGGACTCTTAAAGGGCGGAAGCGGAGGCGAGGTCCTGGCGCTCGAGGGCGAGCGGTGCGGGTCCGGTCAATTTTACCCGTTCATGGGCGCCCAGCGACAGGGTGGCGCCGAGCACGTTCGGGCGAATCGGCAGTTCGCCGGCATCCAGGTCCAGCAGGCAGACCAGGGTAACGCTGGCCGGGCGGCCGTAATCGAACAGTTCGTTGAGCGCCGCGCGGATGGTACGACCGCTCATCAGCACGTCATCCACCAGCACCAGGTGCTGGCCTTCGACTTCGAACGGCAACTCGGACGGGCGCACTTGCGGGTGCAGGCCGTTCTGGCTGAAGTCGTCGCGGTAGAACGACACGTCCAGGGTGCCCATGGGGCTGGTGTCGCCCATGGCTTCCTGCAGGGCCTGGGCAACCCAGACTCCGCCGGTGCGGATACCGATGTAACGGGGCTCGGTGATTGCCCGGCGCGCCAGGTGGGCACGAAGGTCGACAGCCATCTGCCGGATCAGCTCGGCGGGATTGGGTAGGCTCATTGCGGGCTCCTCGGAAGGGTGCGCCGGGTGGGCCCGGCGGCAAAGATGATCAGGTATTGGCCTCCAGCCAGCCTTGCAGCAACAAGGCAGCGGCAATGGCATCGACCGGGTTGTCGCGGTAGCTGCCACGCTGGCCGCCACGGGCCATGCGCTCGCCTTTGGCCTCGAAGGTGGTCAGGCGCTCGTCGTGCGTGTGCACGGGCAGGTTGAAGCGGCCGTTCAGGCGGCGGGCGAACTTTTCGGCGCGGGCGCTCATTTCGCTGGGGGTGCCGTCCATGTTCAGCGGTAGGCCGACCACAATGGCATCTGGCTTCCATTCGGCAATCAGCTTTTCCACCTGGGCCCAGTCCGGTACGCCGTTCTGCGCCTTCAGGGTGCACAGTTCGCGGGCCTGGCCGGTAATCACCTGGCCGACGGCCACGCCGATCTGTTTGCTGCCATAGTCGAAGCCCAGCAGCAGGCGTAGCTCAGCCATCAGGCGTGGCCCGCCTGGCTGGTCAGCAGGTGCAGGTTGATCCCCAGGCTGGCGGCCGCAGCCTCCAGGCGCAGGTCGCTGGCCATGCCGAAGACAATATCCGGGTCGAACGGGCAGTTCAGCCAGGCGTTGTCTGCCAGCTCCGCTTCCAGTTGGCCCGCTTCCCAACCGGCATAGCCCAAGGTGATCAGGCTCTGCTTCGGGCCCACCCCGGCGGCGATAGCCAGCAATATGTCCTGTGACGTGGTCAGCGACAGCCCCTCCAGCGCCACGCTGGCCTGGAAACTGCACTCGCTGCTGTGCAACACGAAGCCGCGGTCGGTTTGTACCGGGCCACCCTGGTAGATCGGCACCTGCAAGGTGCTGGCCGGCGGCGTTTCGTCCGGGCGCAGTTGCTCGAGGATGTCGGCCAGGCTCAGTTCCTGTGGTCGGTTGACCACCAGGCCCATGGCGCCATGCTCATTGTGCTCGACGATGTACGTGAGGGTCTGGGCGAAGTTCGGATCGGCCATGTGTGGCATGGCGATCAGGAACTGGTGCTTGAGGTAGCTGGGTGCGAGGGTTTTCATGGGGATAGTGTGGCGCCAGGTGGCGAGACTGACAAGGTGCGGATTTGTGTCGTCTGGTTGGCGGTTGTCGTGAGGTTTTTGGTGTCTTCGAGATTGAGCGCCGCCCGCGCGGCGCATCGCGAGCTATGCTCGCTCCTACGTTTGTTTCGGGCCAGTAACGCCAGTGACGGGCGCGCGCGGCCGCCTGGTCCGTACCACACGATATCGCGTCATGCGCCAAGGCGTTCGCGCGCAAATCCCACAGGAATGACTGGCCCGAAACAAACGTAGGAGCGAGCGCAGCTCGCGATGCGCCGCGCGGGCGGCGCTCGGTCTCCCAGGCGACGCACCTCTACCGCCATACAGGCGGCGCTCGATCTCCCAGGCGACGCACCTCTACCGCCATACCCTCAAGGCCACACCGCCTGGCATGACGTTGCGCAATGGCCGGGTGTGTTTGCCGTGGGTTTCAGGGGGTGGCAGAAATCGAGCGCCGCCCGCGCGGCGCATCGCGAGCTGCGCTCGCTCCTACGTTTGTTTCTGGCCAGTAACGCCTGTGACAGGCGCGCGCGACCGCCTTGTTTGTACGACGCAATATCGCGCCATGCGCCAAGGCGTACGCGCGCAAATCCCCCAGAAATAATTGGCCCGAAACAAACGTAGGAGCGAGCGTAGCTCGCGATGCGCCGCGCGGGCGGCGCTCGATCTTCCAGGCGACGCACCTCTACCGCCATACAGGCGGCGCTCGATCTCCCAGGCGACGCATCTCTACCGCCATACCCTCAAGGCCACACCGCCTGGCATGACGTTGCGCAATGGCCGGGTGTGTTTGCCGTGGGTTTTATGGGGTGGCAGAAATCGAGCGCCGCCCGCGCGGCGCATCGCGAGCTGCGCTCGCTCCTACGTTTGTTTCTGGCCAGTAACGCCTGTGACAGGCGCGCGCGACCGCCTTGTTTGTACGACACAATATCGCGACATGCCCCAAAGCGCCCGCGCGCAAATCCCCCCAGAAATAATTGGCCCGAAACAAACGTAGGAGCGAGCATAGCTCGCGATGCCTCAGTTACTGGACAAACGGTCCCCACGGGCGAAGCGCCAGGTGCGGATGATCTCCAGCCGGTCAAACTCGGCCAGATCCCCGGTAAACGGTGCAAATGGCGCCGCCAGCCGCACGATGCGCTGCGCAGCCTGGTCCAGCACTGGCTGCCCGGATGATTCCAGCACCAGCACCTCGTACAGCGAGCCATCGCGGTTGATCGACACCATCATGCGCAAGTTGCCGTAGATCTGCTGCCGGCGCGCTTCGTCGGGATAGTTCAGGTTGCCCACGCGCTCGACCTTCTTGCGCCACTCTTCCTTGTACCAGGCGCCCTTGTCGCGCATGGTCGACGCGGCGTTCAGGCGATGGATGCGCGGGCGCTTGGCGTACATCTGCTGCTCGTTGGACAGCTCCGCCTCCAGGCTGGCGATCTGGCTGGACAGCTGCGAGCTGTCGAAGTCCGGTGCCGGTGCGGCTGGCTTGGGCTGTGCTTTGCTTTCCTTGGGTTTGGGTTCGACCTTGTGCGGCTTGGGCGCCGTAGTCACCACCGCCGACTTTTTCGGGGTAGGGGGTGGAACCACCTCGGGCCTGGCCGCAGGCGGTGGGGTGATCTTGTTGATCTTGCTGTCCTGGAAAGGCGCCAGTTCGGTGGTCTTGGGCACCGCTTTCTTGTCCAGGGTGCCGCTGCCTTGCTGGTTGTCCTGGGCCTGGAAGTCAGCCTTCTCGGGCGGCTTCTCGCTCTTGAAGGTGGCCAGGGTGATGTCCATGGTGTGGCGGATTTCGGCAGGCTTGACCACGGTGAAACCCACGCCGAGTATCAGCGCCAGGTGCACCAGCGCAGCCAGGAACAGGGTGAAGCCGAGCCGGTCCGCAGGGCGAACACGGGGAGGCAGCAGGTCGGCAGGGACGTCAGCGGGCAGCGTCATCAGGTATCCAGCAACCGCAGGGCGGGGCAGCAGCTCAGTCGAATAGGACCGGCATCATACCCCACTCTACGGCTTTACTTCGCGTTGGCTGTCAGCGTGCCTTGAGCTTGCGATCAATGGCATCCATCAGCTTGCCACCGATATCGGTGTTGTAGGCGGCATCGATTTCGCGAATACAGGTGGGGCTGGTGACGTTGATTTCGGTGAGGTAGTCGCCGATCACGTCCAGGCCAACGAACAGCAGGCCCTTCTCGCGCAGCGTCGGGCCGACCTGGGCGGCGATCCAGCGGTCGCGCTCGGTCAGTGGGCGGGCTTCGCCACGCCCGCCAGCGGCCAGGTTGCCACGGGTTTCGCCGCTGGCCGGAATACGTGCCAGGCAATAGTCCACTGGCTCGCCGTCGATCATCAGGATGCGCTTGTCGCCGTCCTTGATTGCCGGCAGGTAGGCCTGGGCCATGATTTGCTGGGTGCCCAGCGCGGTCAGGGTTTCCAGGATCACCGACAGGTTGGGGTCGCCCGCCCGGTGACGGAAGATCGACGTACCGCCCATGCCATCCAGTGGCTTGAGGATCACGTCTGGATGCGTGGCAGCGAATTCGCGAATGATGTCCGGGCGGCGGCTGACCAAGGTTGGGGTGGTGCATTGCGGGAACAGCGTGGCGAACATTTTTTCGTTGCAGTCGCGCAGGCTTTGCGGGCGGTTTACCACCAGTACGCCTTCGGCCTCGGCTTGCTCCAGCAGGTAAGTGCTATAGACAAACTCCATGTCGAAGGGCGGGTCCTTGCGCATCAGGATCACGTCCAGCTCGGCCAGCGGGCTGTCCTGCTCCTCGCCCAGTTCGAACCAGCGTGCCGGGTCGGCAAACACGTTCAGCGGGCGCATGCGGGCGCGGGCCTTGCCTTCGCCCTGATACAGGTCTTGCTGTTCCATGTAGAACAGGCTCCAGCCGCGTGCCTGGGCGGCCAGCAGCATGGCCAGCGAGCTGTCCTTCTTGTAGGAGATGGACGCGATGGGGTCCATGACAATGCCGAGGCGAACGCTCATGGGGGGTCCTCTTGGCGGCAGGTGGCCGCGGTGGATCGAAAGAAAAGTGGCTCAGGGTGGCGCCGCGAACGCCGCCGGTCAAGGGGCGCGGCAGATGGAATGGCCACCCGGAGTATGCTAAAAATGCAGCTGCAAGCCTTGAGCTACAAGCCTCAAGAAAAGAGCATCCATGCGCCGAGCTGCTTTCTTGCAGCTTGCCGCTTGCAACTTGCGGCTTCAATCCTACTGGTAGGCATCTATGGAACAACCCCTGAAGGTGATGGTGATCGACGATTCCCGCACGATCCGCCGCACCGCGCAGATGCTGCTCGGTGAAGCGGGTTGCGAGGTGATCACTGCCAGCGATGGCTTCGATGCCCTGGCCAAGATCGTCGACCATCAGCCCAGCATCATTTTCGTCGATGTGCTGATGCCACGCCTGGACGGCTACCAGACCTGCGCGGTAATCAAGCACAACAGTGCCTTCAAGGATACCCCGGTTATCCTGCTGTCGTCGCGCGATGGCCTGTTCGACAAGGCCCGCGGCCGGGTGGTCGGTTCCGATCAGTTCCTGACCAAGCCGTTCAGCAAGGAAGAACTGCTCGACGCGATCCGCGCCCATGTGCCCGGGTTTGCCGCACCTCAACAACACGTACCCTGACCGAGCCCCGCCATGGCGCGGTCCTACTTTCCTGATGGGGAAACAGCATGGCCCGAGTTCTGATTGTCGACGACTCGCCGACAGAGATGTACAGATTGACCGAATGGCTGGAAAAGCACGGCTACCAGGTGCTCAAGGCCAGCAACGGTGCCGACGGCGTGGCTCTGGCCCGGCAGGACAAGCCCGACGCGGTGCTGATGGACATCGTCATGCCTGGCATGAACGGCTTCCAGGCCACCCGCCAGCTCAGCAAGGACCCGGAAACCAGCGCTATTCCAGTGATCGTGGTAACCACCAAGGACCAGGAAACCGACCGTATCTGGGCCACGCGCCAGGGTGCCC
Organism: Pseudomonas sp. D5(2026); assembly: GCF_057766845.1. Lineage (NCBI taxonomy): Bacteria > Pseudomonadati > Pseudomonadota > Gammaproteobacteria > Pseudomonadales > Pseudomonadaceae > Pseudomonas > Pseudomonas sp. D5(2026). The sequence continues at coordinate 5,157,373 of NZ_CM173421.1, read as the reverse complement.
GTGACTTCCTGACCAAACCGGTGGAAGAGGAAGCGCTGATCGCCAAGCTCAAAGAAGTGCTGGGGGCTTGACCACCCGCCCGCAAGGCGCGTCGCTGACCGCCTTTGAGTTGTTGCTGGACATCGACCGGCGCTGCCGCCTGCTGGTCGCCGATCAGCCGCTGCAGGACAACCGCGTGCAGCAGTGGAGCGGCATTGGCTTTAGCATTGCCGGGCAGTGGTTCGTCGCGCCCATGGGCGAAGTGGCCGAGGTGCTGCGCGAACCACGTAGTAGCCGTGTCCCCGGTGTGCAGCCATGGGTATGTGGGGTAGCCAACCTGCGTGGCCGGCTGTTGCCGGTAATGGACTTGAGCTGCTTCTTCGGCCTGGGCCACGCCGCACCGGGCAAGCAGCGGCGAGTGCTGGTGCTGGATCACGACGACCTGTTCGTCGGCTTGCTGGTCGACGAGGTGCTGGGCCTTCAGCACTTTGCCCTCGACAGCCTGCAGCTGTCGCCGCCGCAGCCTATGATCGCTGCCGCTGCACGCTTTGTGCAGGGGTATTTTCCGCGTGACCGTAACTGGGCGATCTTCAGCCCCTTTGCCCTGGCCCAGGCGCCGGGCTTTCTCGATGTGGCGTTATAGGACCTGCGAACGTGAACAAGCCTGCCACCCCCGTCACTGCCACCACCGTGAGCCCACGTACCCGCAGCATCGCGCAGATCACCGTGCTGTTCCTGATACTGATCCTCTCGATCATCTTGCTATTCGCAAACTTTGCTTACCTCAATACCCAATCCAACTACGACAAGCAGTACATCGGCCATGCCGGCGAGCTGCGCGTGCTGTCGCAGCGTATCGCCAAGAACGCCACCGAGGCGGCCACCGGCAAGGCCTTGGCCTTCAAGCTGCTGTCGGATGCGCGCAATGATTTCGAGCAGCGCTGGGGCTACCTGCGCCAAGGGGACAAGTCCACTGGCCTGCCGCCTGCGCCGCCTTCGGTGCGTGACGAGATGGAATCGGTACGCCGCGACTGGGAAAACCTGCGCAAGAACACCGACATCATCCTGGCCAGCGAGCAGACCGTGCTGTCGCTGCATCAGGTGGCAGCGACCCTGGCCGAGACCGTGCCGCAGTTGCAGGTGGAATATGAAAAAGTGGTCGAGATCCTGCTGCAGAGCGGTGCCCCGGCCAGTCAGGTTGCAGTGGCTCAGCGCCAACTGTTGCTGGCCGAACGTATTCTTGGCTCGGTCAACACCGTCCTGGCCGGTGACGACAGCGCCGCCCAGGCGGCCGATGCCTTCGGCCGTGACGCCGGGCGCTTTGGCCAGGTGCTGGAGGGCATGCTCAATGGCAATGCGACGATCCAGGTAACCCGTGTAGAAGACGCCGACGCCCGCGCACGGCTGGCCGAAATCGCCGAGTTGTTCCAGTTCGTTGCCGGTTCGGTGGACGAAATTCTCGAAACCTCGCCCGAACTGTTCCGTGTGCGTGAGGCTGCGGGCAACATCTTCAGCCTGTCGCAAACCTTGCTCGACGAAGCTTCACACCTGGCGAACGGTTTCGAGAACCTGGCCGGCGGTCGCACCCTCGACACCGTTGGCGGCTATGTCTTGGGCCTGCTGGCGCTGGCGTCGATCATCCTTATCGGCCTGGTCATGGTGCGTACCACCAACCGCCAACTGCGCGAGACCGCAGAAAAGAACGAACGTAACCAGCAGGCCATCATGCGCCTGCTCGACGAAATCGAAGAGCTGGCAGATGGCGACCTGACGGTGACCGTATCGGTGACTGAAGACTTCACCGGCGCCATTGCCGACTCGATCAACTATTCCGTGGACCAGTTGCGCGATCTGGTCGCCACCATCAACCACAGTGCAGTGCAGGTCGCGGCCGCCGTGCAGGACACGCAGAACACCGCGCGGCAACTAGCCAAGGCCTCCGAGCACCAGGCCGCACAGATCAGCGAGGCGTCCGAGGCGGTGGGTGACATGGTTGAGTCGATTGACCGGGTTTCGGCGCATGCTTACGAATCGGCCAAAGTGGCCGAGCGTTCGGTGGCCATCGCCAACAAAGGCAATGAGGTGGTGCACAACACCATCAACGGCATGGACAACATTCGCGAGCAGATCCAGGACACCGCCAAACGGATCAAGCGCCTTGGCGAATCCTCTCAGGAAATCGGCGACATCGTCAGCCTGATCGACGACATTGCCGATCAGACCAACATTCTTGCCCTGAACGCTGCCATCCAGGCTTCGTTGGCCGGGGAAGCCGGCCGTGGGTTTGCCGTGGTTGCCGACGAGGTGCAGCGCCTGGCTGAGCGCTCATCGTCTGCCACCCGCCAGATCGAGGCGCTGGTGCGTACCATTCAGGCCGATACCAACGAAGCGGTGATCTCCATGGAGCAAACCACCGCCGAAGTGGTGCGTGGCGCACGCCTGGCCCAGGATGCCGGGGTGGCGCTGGCCGAGATCGAAGGGGTGTCGCAGAACCTCGCCGACCTTATCCACAGCATCTCCGACGCTGCCCAGTTGCAGACCTCGTCCGCCGGGCAGATCTCCCACACCATGGCAGTGATTCAGCAGATCACCGCGCAAACCTCCGCCGGCTCCGGCGCCACCGCCGACAGCATCCGCCACTTGGCCCGCATGGCGAGCGAGATGCGCCGTTCGGTGTCCGGATTCACCCTGCCGCCACCTACCGAGCCGCGTTGAGGAATAGTGACCATGGCGTCTGCAGTAAGCCCCGAGCGTCACGAAACAGTGGCGCTGGCCTGGACCAAGGCCGCCATTCTCGATTGCCTGGGTCAGGCACGGCAGGCGCTGGAGCGCTTTGCTGGCGAGACGGACGACCTTTCGATGATGGCTTTCGTGGTCGACAACCTGCATCAGGTGCACGGCTGCCTGCGCATGCTCGAACTGCGCGGCGCCACGCGCCTGGCCGAGGAGCTGGAGCTGTTCGCCAAGGCGTTGGCCGACGGCCAGGTCAGCCCCCGGGGTGATTGCCTGGGGGCGTTGTTCCGCGGCCTGGAGCAGTTGCCCTCGTATCTTGAGCGGTTACGCGGTGCCCGCCACGACCTGCCGCTGGTGATGCTGCCGTTGCTCAACCAGCTGCGTGCCTGCCGTGGCGAGGAACCGCTGGCCCAGGCCAGCCTGATGACCGGTGCCGCCCAACGCTTTGCAGGTGACGATGACCTTGCCAACCTCGACCTGTCGCTGGGCAACTGGCGTGACCAGTTGCAGGCCGGGTCGGGGCGCGATGCGCTGCGTTCGGTGGTAACTGCACTGTGCGATGACTTGATGCGCATCAAGGAGCGCCTGGACCAGTACGGGCGCGGTGACCGTCAGCATCTCGAGCAGCTCGATGCGCTACTGGCACCGTTGCGCCACGTGGCTGACACCCTGGCGGTACTGGGCTTTCAGCAACCGCGGCGCGTTATCATCGACCAGGTGCTGGCATTGCAGGCATTGGCTCAGGGCGAGCGGGCGGTGGACGACGCGGTGTTGATGGATGTGGCGGGGGCTTTGCTGTACGTGGAGGCCTCCCTGAACGGCATGGTCGGCCCTTTGGAGGAAAACGGCCAAGGCAGCCTGCCGGGCTCGGACCTGGCCGAGATACGCCAGCTGGTGCTGAATGAATCGCTGAACGTGCTGCAGCAGGCCAAGGATCTGATCGGCGATTACCTGGAGTCCGACTGGCCCCGGCAACGCCTGCAGCCCTTGCCGGGGCTGTTGCAGCAGATCCGCGGGGCACTGGCCATGTTGATGCTGCCGGCCGTGGCCGAGCTGTTTGTCGGCTGCGCAAGCTATGTGCAGCGTTGGCTGCAGCACCTGGAAGAAGAGCCGCCGATTGATGAGCTGACGCACTTGGCCGAGGCACTGAGCGCTGCCGAATGCTACCTGCAATGGCGGGCGGCCGACCCGCTGGCCGATGGCCAGCCCTTTATCGAGATGGCACGGGCCAGCCTGGCGGCGCTGGGTGTGCAGTGCGCGGTGGTCGGGGCCAGCCCAGACCAGGACGGCAGTGGCGATGGTATCGATGACGAGCTTCGCGAAGTGTTCCTTGAAGAAGCGGGCGAGCTGCTGCCGGAAATCGAGCGCCATTGGCTGCGCTGGCGTGCCGACAACCAGCAGCGCGAAGCGCTGGGCGAACTGCGTCGCGCGCTGCACACGCTCAAAGGCAGTGGCCGCATGGTGCATGCAGAGGCGGTGGCTGAACTGGCCTGGGGCGCCGAGCACCTGCTGAACCGGGTGCTGGAGGGCCGCAGCGTACTCAGCCCGGAAGGGGTTGTAGCGCTGCAGCAGGTGTTCGTTCACTTGCCTGACCTGATGGCCGACTTTGCTGCCGGCCAGCTGCCGCAACTGACTGAAATCGAGCAATTGGCCGGGCACTTGCACAGCTTGGCCGAAAACGATGCCCCGGCGGCTGCCGGTGTCGATGGCCTCGATCCGCAGTTGCTGGGCATTTTTCGCACCGAGGCGCAGGGTCATCTGGCCAATCTTGAGGTTTATCTGCAAAGCGCCGGCGGCCACGACACGCCGGTCAGCGATGACTTGCAGCGTGCCTTGCACACGCTCAAAGGCAGTGCCGCCATGGCCGGGGTGATGCCGGTCGCAGAACTGGCCACTGCCTTCGACCGTCTGGCCCGTGAGTACAAGGGGCATCAACTGCCACTGCAAATGGCCGAGATGGAGTGGCTGGAGGCTGCGCGCTCGTTGTTCCATCTGGGTTTGGCGCAACTCGATAGCACACCGCTGGCCGCCATCCCCGGCGCTGCGGAACTGATCGAACAGGTCGGCCAGGCAGTGGACGGCCGCCTGGCCAGCCTGCATGAAGACCCGCACCATGCCGGCCGGCGCAAGCATGATCCGCAGTTGGTCGCCAGCTTCCTGGCGCAGGCCATGGACATTCTGCTCGATGCAGAGACGTTGTTGTCGCGTTGGCAGCAACAGCCTGCCCAGCGTGACGCACTGGATAATCTGCTCGACCAGATGACCACCCTGGGGCACGCCGCGCATCTGGCCGACCTGTGGCAGATGGATGAGGTGTGCGAGGCGTTGCTGGACCTGTATGGCGCTGTGGAGGAGGGCAGCCTGCCTGCCGATGCCCGCTTCTTCAGCCAGGCGCAGCGGGCCCAGGAGACCCTGCTGGACATGCTCGACGAAGTGGCCGCCGGGCAGGATATTCCGCCGCGCCCGGAGCTGGTCGACAGCCTGCGCAACTTGCTGGACCAGGCCCTGGCGCCGGATGCCACCGGCCTGGTGGGCATCGATACGGTCACACCACTGCACCCGGACATGGACCTGTCCGACACCTTGGGGTTGCCGCACCCGCCGTTGCAACCGGAGGTGGCCGAGCCGCTTGCCGAGAAACCGGAAAGCCCCGGCGAAGAGCTGCTGGAAGTGTTTCTGGAAGAAAGCTCGGACATTGTCGAAAGCGCCGCGGCGGCCTTGGCACGCTGGCAGGCCGACCCGCGCAGCAGCGTAGAGGTGGACAACCTGATGCGCGACCTGCATACCCTCAAGGGTGTGGCGCGTATGGTCGAAATTACCCCGATCGGTGACCTGGCCCACGAACTGGAGTTTCTCTACGAGCTGTTGGCTGCCGGCAGATTGCCGCCAAGCGCGCCACTGTTCGCCCTGCTGCAGAACTGCCACGACCGTCTGGCGCATATGCTTGACGCTGTGCGCCTGGGGCAGCCGCTGCATGCCGCTACAGCGCTGATCGACTACATTCGCAACTTCAGCAGTGCGGCACTGACCGACAGTGCCGCGGGCCAGGGGCCGCCAGAAGCTGCAACCGCCGAAGCACCGGCAGCAGCGCCAGAGCGGGCACCAGGTGACATGGTCAAGGTCGACGCCGAGCTGCTCGACGACCTGGGTAACCTGGCCGGCGAGCACTCGATCATTCGTGGGCGCATCGAGCAGCAGGTCAACGACGCGCAGTTCGCCCTCAACGAGATGGAAACCACACTTGAGCGCATGCGTGATCAGTTGCTGCGTCTGGATGTGGAGACCCAGGGGCGAATCTCCAGCCGGCAGCAGTTCGAAGGCGATGCCTATGACGACTTCGACCCTCTGGAAATGGACCGCCACTCCCAGCTGCAGCAGCTGTCACGGGCCCTCTTCGAGTCTGCCTCGGACCTGCTCGATCTGAAGGAAACCCTGGCTCAGCGTGCTCAGGAGGCGTACAGCCTGCTGCAACAGCAGGCGCGGGTGAACAGCCAGTTGCAGGAGGGCCTGACCGCCACCCTGATGGTGCCGTTCGAACGCCTGGTGCCGCGCTTGCAGCGCGTGGTGCGTCAGGTGGCCAGCGAGCTGGGCAAGCAGGTGGAGTTGGTGGTTGGCAATGCCGAGGGTGAACTGGACCGCAGCGTACTGGAACGTATGGTGGCGCCGCTGGAGCATATGCTGCGCAACGCCGTTGACCACGGGCTGGAAAGCCGCGCAATGCGCCTGGCCGCCGGCAAGCCGGAGCAGGGCACCATTCACCTGAATTTGCTGCATGAGGGCGCCGATATCGTCATCGAAATGACGGATGATGGTGCCGGCGTGCCACTGGAAGCGGTGCGGCACAAGGCCGTCAAGCGCGGCCTGCTGGACCCGCAGGCACAGTTGAGTGACCACGAGATCCTGCAGTTCATCCTGCGGCCAGGCTTTTCCACCGCCGAAAAGATCACCCAGATTTCCGGGCGCGGGCTGGGCATGGATGTGGTGCACGAGGAGGTCAAGCAACTGGGTGGCTCGATGAGTATCGAGTCGGCGCAGGGCAAGGGGGCGCGCTTCCTGATCCGCCTGCCGTTCACCGTGTCGATCAACCGTGCGCTGATGGTGCACCTGGGCGAAGAGCAATACGCCATTCCGCTCAATACCATTGAGGGCATCGTCCGCGTGCCACCTGCCGAGCTTGCGGCGTGCTACCAGCTGGACTCGCCCCGCTATGTGTATGCCGGTCACGAATACGAGCTGCGCTACCTGGGCGAGTTGCTGCAAGGCCTGCCGCGCCCGGCGCTGCTGGGGCAGAGCGTACCGTTGCCGGTGCTGCTGGTGCATTCCAAGGAGCAGTCGTTCGCCATTCAGGCCGACAGCCTGTCGCCCAGCCGCGAGATCGTGGTGAAAAGCCTGGGGCCGCAGTTTGCTGCGGTTGCCGGGCTATCGGGGGCGACATTGCTAGGCGATGGCCGGGTGGTACTGATTCTTGACCTGCTGGGCCAACTGCGCGGCCAGCAGCGACGGCTGGCCCGCCTGCCCGGTGGCGGCAGCCAACGCCAGTTGCTTGGCCCGGCACCGCGCCGTCCCTTGCTGGTGATGGTGGTGGACGATTCGGTAACCGTACGCAAAGTCACCAGCCGCCTGCTGGAGCGCCACGGCATGAGCGTGCTCACGGCCAAGGATGGCGTCGATGCCATGGCCCTGCTGGAAGAGCACCGACCCGACGTGTTGTTGCTGGATATCGAGATGCCGCGCATGGACGGCTTCGAGGTGGCCACACGTATCCGCCGTGACGCGCGGCTCAAAGACTTGCCGATCATCATGATCACCTCGCGCACCGGGCAGAAGCACCGGGACCGCGCCATGGCCATCGGCGTCAACGAATACCTGGGCAAGCCGTACCAGGAATCGCTGCTGTTGCAGAGCATCGCACATTGGAGCCAGGCCCATGCTTGAACTGATTTCCGGCCAGCGCAGCAGCCTGACCGGGCTGTTGCTGCCGTTGGGGGACCGCACGCTGGTGTTGCCCAACGTGGCGGTGGCCGAGCTGAGCGGGCAACGTAACCTGGTGTGCCAGCATGGCGACCCCGCCTGGCACCTGGGGTGGATCGATTGGCGTCAGCAACGCCTGCCGCTGATCGGTTTCGAGGCCGCGTGCGGTGGTGAGACGCCGTGCGGGGAGCGGGCTCGCGTGGTGGTGCTCAATGCCTTGGGCGATACCGGTTTGCGGTACCTGGCGCTGTTGCTGCAGGGCATTCCGCGCTCGTGCAAGCTCGACAGCCAGCTGAACTATGTGGATGTGGCGCTGGGCAGGCTGGAGCTAGCGGCGGTGCAGGTGGGTGAGCAGGTGGCGCGGGTGCCGGACCTGGTCGCATTGGAAAGGCTGGTGCGTGACGCGGATCTGCAACCTGATCTTGAGTAGGATGTGAGGCACAGGGCCTCTTCGCGGGTAAACCCGCTCCTACAATGGCTGCGCTCCGTTGTAGGAGCGGGTTTACCCGCGAAGGGATCATCAGCATCACTTCAGGAACCCAGCCCACCTCAGGAGGTCTGTGTTTGCATGTATTACGGTGAACGCTTCAACGCCTGGACCCACTTGGTCGGTGCCGTCCTCGCTGCTATTGGTGCCATCTGGCTGATCGTGGTCGCGGGCATGCAAGGCGACCCGTGGAAGATCGTCAGTTTCTCCATCTACGGCGGCACGCTGCTGTTGCTGTACAGCATTTCCACCCTGTACCACAGCACCCGTGGGCGGGCGAAAGTGATCATGCGCAAGCTCGACCATCTGTCGATCTATCTGCTGATTGCCGGCAGCTACACGCCGTTTTGCCTGGTCAGCCTGCGCGGCCCTTGGGGATGGAGCCTGTTCGGCGTGGTCTGGGGGCTGGCGATCATCGGCATGTTGCAAGAGATCAAGCCGCGCTCCGAGGCGCGGATCCTTTCGATCATCATCTATGCGGTAATGGGCTGGATCGTGCTGGTGGCCGTCAAACCACTGCTGAATTCGCTGGGCACTGCCGGCTTCGCCTGGCTGGCTGCCGGCGGCGTGTTCTACACCGTCGGCATCATCTTCTTCGCCTTCGACAGCCGCTTCCGTCACTGGCATGGCATCTGGCACCTGTTCGTGATCGCTGGCAGCCTGATGCACTTCGTGGCGGTGTCGCTCTACGTACGCTAGGCCCTGCATGAAAAGCCTTGATACTCGGTGATGCTGCGTTGAAAACAGCCTCGGAATGCTCATTTACAACCCGTAAACTCCGCTTCCTCGGCTGTTTTCGCCTTGCCTGACCTTCGTCTCAAGGCTTTTCATGTAGACCCTGGTTAAAAATCGCCCCACAACTGCTGTGCCACCGACAGCGCCACCACCGGCGCGGTCTCGGTGCGCAGCACGCGCGGGCCAAGGCGTGCTGCGTGGAAGCCGGCAGTTTTGGCCTGCTCGACCTCGGCTTCGCTAAGGCCGCCTTCGGGGCCGATCACGAAGGCCAGGGTGGCGGGCTTTTCATGGCTGGTGAGCGGCTCGGCCACCGGGTGCAGGACCAGCTTCAGGTCAGCCTTGGTGCTGCTCAACCATTCGGCCAGGGTCACGGGTGGATGGATGACGGGCAAGGTAGAACGCCCGCATTGTTCACAGGCGCTGATCGCCACTTGGCGCCAGTGGGCCAGGCGCTTGTCGGCGCGTTCGTCTTTCAGGCGCACTTCGCAGCGCTCGCTGACGATCGGGGTGATTTCGTTGGCACCAAGCTCGGTGGCCTTCTGGATCGCCCAGTCCATGCGCTCGCCACGGGAAAGGCCCTGGCCCAGGTGCACATGCAGCGGTGAATCGGCCTGGCCGGCAAAGGCCTGGTCAAGGCTGACGCGGACAGTTTTCTTGCCCACCTCAAGCAACTGACCACGGAATTCCTGGCCGCTGCCATCGAACAGCTGCACGGCGTCGCCGGGAGCCATGCGCAGCACGCGGCCAATGTAGTGGGCCTGGGCCTCGGGCAGGTCGTGCTCGCCAAGGCTCAGGGGGGCGTCGATGAAGAAGCGGGACAGTCTCATGGTTCAGCTCGAACGGAAGGGGATCATGTGACCCTTGTAGGAGCGGGTTTACCCGCGAATGCGATGGTGGGATTACCGACGCATTCGCGGGTAAACCCGCTCCTACGGGGGGCTCGGCGGCGGGCTTGCGGGCCTAGCCCGGGTCGCGGAAGTCGGGGTGGAAGTTGGCCGGCACTGCGACACTGATGCTGTCGCGGGTGGCGATGTCGATGCCTTCGCTGGCGACCTCAGCGAGGAAGTCGATCTGCTCGGGGGTGATCACATACGGCGGCAGGAAGTACACCACGCTGCCCAGCGGTCGCAGCAGGGCGCCGCGGGTCAGGGCGTGCTCGAACACCTTCAGGCCACGCCGCTGCTGCCAGGGATAGGCAACCTTGCCTGCCTTGTCCTGAACCATTTCGATGGCCAGGGCCATGCCGGTCTGGCGAATTTCGGCAACATGAGCATGGTCGGCCAAATGTGCAGTGGCTGTGGCCATGCGCGTGGCCAGGGCCTTGTTGGCCTCGATCACATTGTCCTGTTCGAAGATATCCAGGGTCGCCAGCGCCGCAGCGCAAGCCAGCGGGTTGCCGGTGTAGCTGTGCGAGTGCAGGAATGCGCGCAGTGTCGGGTAATCGTCGTAGAACGCCTGGTACACCTTGTCGGTGGTCAGGCAGGCGGCCAGCGGCAGGTAGCCACCGGTCAGGGCCTTGGACAGGCACAGGAAATCTGGGCGGATGCCGGCTTGCTCGCAGGCGAACATCGTGCCGGTGCGGCCAAAACCCACGGCGATCTCGTCGTGGATCAGGTGCACGTCGTAGCGGTCGCAGGCCTCGCGCAACAGCTTGAGGTACACCGGGTGGTACATGCGCATGCCACCGGCACCCTGTATCAGCGGCTCGACGATCACGGCGCTGATCGAGGTGTGGTGTTCGGCCAGGGTCTGCTCCATGGCCTGGAACATGTTGCGCGAGTGCTCCTCCCAGCTCATGCCCTCGGGGCGCAGGTAGCAGTCAGGGCTGGGCACCTTGAGAGTGTCGAGCAGCAACGCCTTGTAGGTTTCGGTGAACAGCGGCACATCACCCACCGACATGGCGGCAATGGTTTCGCCGTGGTAGCTGTTGGTCAGGGTGACGAAGCGCTTCTTGTCCGGTTTGCCGATGTTCTGCCAGTAGTGGAAGCTCATCTTCAGCGCTACTTCGATGCATGACGAGCCATTGTCGGCATAGAACACCCGGTCGAGACCGGCCGGGGTCATGGCGACCAGGCGCTCGGACAGCTCGATCACGGGCTGATGACTGAAGCCGGCCAGGATCACGTGTTCGAGCTGGTCGACCTGATCCTTGATGCGTTGGTTGATGTGCGGGTTGGCATGGCCGAACACGTTGACCCACCAGCTGCTCACCGCATCCAGGTAGCGTTTGCCCTCGAAGTCTTCCAGCCACACGCCTTCGCCGCGCTTGATAGGAATCAGCGGCAGCTGCTCGTGGTCTTTCATCTGGGTACAGGGGTGCCACAGGACCTTGAGGTCGCGTTGCATCCACTGATCATTGAGGCCCATGGGCACTTCTCCTGGCTTTGCGGCGTGATTCGACCGCGTAAGCCTAAGCAATGCCGCAGGGCAGGACAACCGCTGCCGTTCAATGGCGGTGGGTGCCGGTCCATTCCAGCTTGCGGATATGCACGGTGCCCGCGTGCGAGGTGGAGATGGTCAGGCGCCGAAAGGGGCCGTCAATCACCTGGTAGTAGGGGTGTGTAGCTATCGGGCCCGGGCGAGAGTCCCGGAAGCCGCTACCTTCGAGGGTGAGCCAGTAGAAAATGCGAGGGGATGGCGCAACCAGGTCATAGTCGATGTTCTCGGCATCGAACAACATGTGCAGGTCTTCGCCTAGAAAGTCGCTGACTACGTAGTATTCCAGCCGCAGGGAGTCGACCTCTTGAGCGAACGCAATCGAAATTTCGCTGTGTTCACCAATCACCAGCTCGGTACCGTCCTCGCCCTTGAAGGCTTCGTGAAAGCCGATCCAGGACGTGCTGCTGGAGTGGAAGCTCAGGCCTGAGGCTGTGCGAAGTGTCTGCCTGTGTAACAGAAGCTGCCGCTCCACTTGGTTGAAACGCTCCTCGAAGATCATGCGCACCCCCCCCTGGCGGGCGTTTGGCCATCTTCGCCAGCTTCGCCTACCACCCTGTGACATGGCTACTGGCAAAAATGTCAGTTGCCAAAAGGACTTGATGTCACTGCGCTGGCAGGGTGGTCGGACCTGACGTATTCTTAACGCATCTTCTTGGGGCATTCCTGCCTCTCCCCGTTTCTGTAACCCCTGACTCGGAGTCCGCCGACATGGCTGCTGCTTGGGTGCGTCTGTGCGCGTTGGTATTGATTGGTGTGTCCAGCGGCGCTGCGCTGGCAAAAGACAAGACGCCCACGGCAATTGTCGTGGGGGGGGGCCTGGCAGGCCTGACTGCAGCCTACGAGCTGCAGAACAAAGGTTGGCAGGTGACCCTGCTGGAGGCCAAGGCGGGCATGGGTGGGCGTTCGGGCCTGGCCACCAGCGAGTGGATCGGCAACGCCAAGGCACAGCCGGTGCTTAACCAGTACCTCAACCGTTTCAAGCTTGAAACACTGCCGGCGCCGGAGTTTGTGCGTACCCCCGGTTACCTGATCGACGGTGAGTACTTCAGTGCCAGCGACCTGGCCACCAAGCAACCGGCCACTGCCGAGGCGCTCAAGCGTTACGAGAAAACCCTCGATGACCTGGCCCGCTCGATTGATGACCCGCTGAACCCGCAGGCAACCAGCACGCTGTTCGCCCTGGACCAGATCAACGTCTCTACCTGGCTGAACAAGCTGCAACTGCCGGCCACCGCACGTCAGTTGATCAATCAGCAGATCCGCACCCGTTACGATGAGCCGTCGCGCCTGTCGCTGCTGTACTTCGCCCAGCAGAACCGCGTGTACCGCGGCGTCAGCGACCGCGACCTGCGCGCCGCGCGGCTGCCCGGTGGCAGCCCGGTGCTGGCCCAGGCTTTCGTCAAGCAGCTGAAAACCATCAAGACCAGATCGCCGGTTACCGCCATTGTCCAGGACAAGGATGGGGTCACGGTAAAAGTCGGCAGCGTCGGTTACAAGGCAGATTATCTGGTCATGGCCGTGCCTTTGCGCGCGCTGGCCAGGATCCAGATGACCCCTGGCCTGGACAGCCAACATCTGGCGGCGCTCAAGGGCACCAACTACGGTTGGCGCGACCAGATCATGCTCAAGTTCAAGAAACCCGTATGGGAAAGCCGTGCACGCATGTCGGGCGAAATCTTCAGTAACGCCGGCCTCGGCATGCTATGGGTCGAGCCGGCGCTCAAGGGTGGTGCCAACGTGGTGATCAACCTGTCCGGCGACAACGCTCGCCTGCTGCAGGCCTTTGGTGACAAGCAGATGGTCGACCAGGTGCTGATCCGTCTGCATGCGTTCTACCCACAGGCCCGTGGTGCTTTCACCGGTTACGAGGTCAAGCGATACAGTGCTGATGTGGGCACTGGTGGTGCCTACCTGGCCTACGGCCCGGGGCAGATCAGCAAATACTGGCGCCTTTGGGAACGCCCGGTGCAACGCATTACCTTTGCCGGTGAGCACACTGATGCCCTGTACCCCGGCACCTTGGAAGGCGCCTTGCGCAGTGGCCAGCGTGCGGCCGGCCAGGTTCAGGACCTGTTGGCCGGCAAGTCGTTCGACCCGGCCAAGGTTGCGCCGGTTGCTGCGACGGCAGGTGCGGCGGCCGCCAAGGAGAGCAAAGGAGGGTTCTTCTCCAATATGTTCGGCGGTTCGTCCGACAAGGGCGACAAGGCTGACAAGGCGCCGGTCAAAGCTGAGCCGAAGCCGTCCGAGGAAGCCAAGCAGGACAAGCCTGGCTTCTTCAAGCGCTTGTTTGGTGGAGCAGACACGCCCGAGGTGAAGGCTGCATCCAATACCAAGGCCAAGGCTGGCTGATTGATCGACAGTGCCGGCCTGTTGGCAGCCTGAGGGCCGGCACTGTAACTCTCACTCTCCGACTATCGTTAATGTTTTCTTAATGGTGAGCCAACAGAATAAATATCGGATTACTCGATAATCCGAAGCAATTTTTTCCGCTTTTCTTCGATAAGTTTCGCGTTAGTCTGTGCACAGCTTTCACGGGGAAACACGCAACATGCAACTGCGCAATTCACCTTCTCGCTACGGCGTGGTCAGCATCATCCTGCACTGGGGCGTGGCACTGGCAGTCTTCGGCTTGTTCGGCCTGGGCCTGTGGATGGTCGGCCTCGATTACTACAGCCCTTGGCGCAAGGCCGGCCCGGACCTGCACAAGAGCATCGGCCTGGTGCTGCTGGCGGTGATGCTGCTGCGGATGCTATGGCGTTTCATCAGCCCGCCACCACCGGCTCCGGTCAGTCATGGTGCGCTCACGCGCCTGGCGGCCAAGATGGGCCATCTTGTCCTGTACTTTGGGCTGTTTGCAGTGATGGTTGCCGGTTACCTGATTTCCACTGCCGACGGCGTCGGCATTCCGGTGTTTGGCCTGTTCGAAGTGCCGGCATTGATCAGCGACCTGCCCGACCAGGCAGATGTGGCGGGTGTGGTTCATTTGTGGCTGGCTTGGGGGCTGGTGATTTTTGCCGTGCTGCATGCCCTTGCCGCGCTCAAGCACCATTTCATCGACCGTGACGCGACCCTGACTCGCATGCTGGGCCGCAAAGCTTGACTCTCAACCTCAATTACACAGGAAGGAACAGGATGTTGAAAAAGACTTTTGCCGCTCTGGCGCTCGGTACCGCTCTGCTCTCTGCTGGCCAGGCCATGGCTGCCGAGTACAAGATCGACAAGGAAGGCCAGCACGCGTTCGTTGACTGGAAAATCAGCCACCTGGGCTACAGCTTCATCCACGGTACCTTCAAGGATTTCGACGGCAACTTCAGCTGGGACAGCGCCAAGCCTGAAGCCAGCAAGATTAGCGTCGACTTGAAAACCGCCAGCCTGTGGTCGAACCACGCCGAGCGTGACAAGCACATCGCCAGCGCCGACTTCCTCGATGTGAAGAAGTACCCGGACGCCAAGTTCGTCTCCACCAGCGTCAAGTCGACTGGCGACAAGACTGCTGACGTGACTGGCGACCTGACCATGCACGGTGTCACCAAACCGGTGACATTCAAGGCTACCTTCAACGGTGAAGGCAAGGACCCATGGGGTGGTGAGCGCGCTGGCTTCAATGCCACCACCACGCTGAACCTGAACGATTTTGGCATCAAAGGCCCGGGTGCTACGTCGCAGACCCTGGACCTGGATATCAGTGTTGAAGGTGTGAAGCAGAAGTAATTTCTGCCAGCTGAAGACCGAGGGGGCCGCTTTGCGGCCCTATCACGACATAAGGCCGCTCCTGCAGAGATCAAGAAATCCTCTACAGGAGCGGCCTTATGTCGTGATAGGGCTGCGAAGCAGCCCCCTCGGTATTTCTATCAGCCCTTGCGGGTCAGCAGCGCCGGGCGCTCGCCGCGTGGGCGGCTTGGCAGGTCATCCAGTTGTTCAGGCGTCGGGAAGCGGTCCAGCTTGGACTCCTTGCGAATGATCACAGGCTGTTTTTCCGGCTGACGCGGGTTGCGCACGGCCGGCTCTTGCCGGGCAGCATCGTCACGCGCAGGGCGACCACGGCCACCGCCGCCATCACGACGGCTACCGCCACCGTTGTTGGCGCGGGGCGGGCGTTTTTCTCCGCCGGCACCGCCACCACTGCGTGGCTGGCCGCCATTGCGGGCTTGGCCCTGGCCGCCAGCGTTGCTGCGTTGGCCATTCCCTTGCCCCTGACCTTGGCCAGCACCACCTGGGCGACGGTTGCGGCTCTGGTTCTTGCCCTGGTACGGGCTGACATAGTCGGCGCGGTTACCGAAGTTGTCGAGTTCGTCGTCCAGGAATTCTTCCGGGTCGCGGTCTGCCGGCGGCTTCGGCACGCTGCTATTGCTGGCCTGCTGCTGGCGTGGCTTCTTGTCACGCGGCTTGCGCGGTTGCTGCTGCTTGTCGCCGCTCCTTTCCTTGTCTTCCGGCTTGGCCGCAGCTTGCTGCCTGGCTTTGCCTTTATCCTTGCCTTTGTCCTTGCGGCCGCCGTTGGTGTCTTTACCACCTTCGCCACGGGCTTGCTGGTTGCGGCCACCGCGACCGTTGTTCTGCGGGCGCTCGCGTGCTTCGGGCTTCTCGGCTTCTACCTGGCTGGCGTCGAAGCCCATCAGGTCGCCATCCGCGATGCGCTGCTTGGTCACCCGTTCGATGCTCTTGAGCAGCTTCTCTTCATCTGGCGCGACCAGGGAAATTGCTTCGCCCGAACGACCGGCACGGCCGGTACGGCCAATGCGGTGGACGTAGTCTTCCTCGACATTCGGCAGCTCGAAGTTGACAACGTGGGGTAACTGGTCGATGTCCAGGCCACGGGCAGCAATGTCGGTGGCGACCAGTACGCGCACGCTGTTGGCCTTGAAGTCGGCCAAAGCCTTGGTGCGGGCGTTCTGGCTTTTGTTGCCGTGGATCGCGGCGGCGGTCAGGCCTTGCTTTTCCAGGTACTCGGCCAGGCGGTTGGCGCCATGCTTGGTTCGGGTGAACACCAGCACCTGTTCCCAGGCGCCCAGGGTGATCAAGTGCGCCAGCAGGGCACGCTTGTGGCTGGCTGGCAGGCGATACACCCGCTGCTCGATACGCTCGACGGTGGTGTTCGGCGGGGTGACCTCAATGCGCTCCGGGTTGTGCAGGAGCTTGTCGGCGAGGTCGGTGATGTCCTTGGAGAAGGTGGCCGAGAAGAGCAGGTTCTGGCGCTTGGCCGGCAGGCGGGCGAGGACCTTCTTGACGTCGTGGATGAAGCCCATGTCGAGCATGCGATCGGCTTCATCCAGTACCAGGATTTCCACGTGGGCCAGGTCGACCTTGCCTTGGCCGGCGAGGTCGAGCAGGCGGCCTGGGCAGGCGACCAGCACATCAACGCCTTTGGCAATGGCCTGAATCTGCGGGTTCATGCCAACGCCGCCAAAGATGCAGGCGCTGACCAGTGGCAGGTCACGGGCATAGACCTTGAAACTGTCATGCACCTGGGCTGCCAGTTCGCGGGTCGGTGTCAGGACCAGAACGCGAGGCTGGCGCGGGCCGTGGCGTTGCGATTTGTCGGGATGGCCGGCCGGGAACAGGCGCTCGAGAATCGGCAGGGCGAAGCCGCCGGTTTTACCCGTCCCTGTCTGTGCGGCAACCATCAGGTCGCGGCCTTGCAACACGGCGGGAATTGCCCGCTGTTGCACGGGGGTCGGCTGGGTGTAGCCCGCAGCCTCGATAGCGCGGACAAGAGCCTCGGAGAGACCGAGGGAAGCAAAGGACATGGGCGATCCTGTTCTCGTGTGGGCTGGGCCCGTTGGGATGTTCTGCCTGGCGCGACGGGCATCGGTGAGATGCGATCGCGTCCGGTCCAGCTGGGCTTTCACTGCACATCCGGGAAACGGAGGCTGGACGCGAAGAGGCGTCGGTGCCGATCGGGATGCCTGTTGCGAGGCCGAGCGTCCGGGCGTGAGCCGGGCGGGAAGGCCCGAGTATAACAGAGCTATCGCGCTGTGCTGCTTTCCTGCTGCTCAACGGCGTTGAGAATGTTTCCGGTGTCGCTTGTGTAGCGGCTGCTGATCGCTGCATAGGCCGGCTCCTGCTTGAACCGCTGCAGCTCTTCGGCAAAGGCCAGTGCCAGTGCTTCCCGGCCAGGTTTGCGCACTAACCCCAGGTACTGTGTTTGATGGCTTATTACCAGCGGCAACTCCTCGACTTGCCGCTGCAGGCCAAGTTGGTTAAGCAGGTGGTGCCCAACCCTGCGGTCGGTGATCGCCAGGTCGATACGGCCCAGCATCAGCTTGCCAAAGTTGGCTTCGAGGGTAGGTGCGGCTTCGCGCTTGAAGTAAGAGGCCTCGCTGAACGCGGCGCCATAGGTATAGCCTGGCGATGTGCCGACGGTAAGGCCGGAAAGGTCTTTCAGCTGGGTGACGGCATGGCGGCGTGCTTGAGCCTGGAACAGGACGAATTCGACCTCCGACAAGGGCTCGGGCGCATAGACCAGGTAAGGCTGGCGCGACTCGATCTGGAAGATGTCGAGGATGCCGTCGGCCAAGCCTTGCTTGATCATTGCCAGACAGCGTTTCCACGGCAGGAACTGCAACTCGACCTCGACCCCCAGGCGCTTGAACACCTGAGTGGTGACCTCGTAGTCGATACCGCGTGGCTGGCCTTCATGCTGATACACGTAGGGCGCCCAGTCATCAGTCACCAGGCGCAGTCGCTCGCCCAGAGCCAACGGGCTCAGGCTGGCGAGCAGCAGGATCCAGAACAGACGGGCGATATGTGGCATGGCCGGAGATTACGCGCTCGGCCGGTGTACGGTAAAGGCATGTACGATCGATGTGGGAGCGGGCGTGCCCGTGAACACCGGCAAAGCCGGTGCCAACTATCGGGTCGCTCCCTTCGCGGGCACGCCCGCTCCCACAAAACCGCGCAAGACAATGAATTTTGCGGGCACATCAGGCTTGAGTGGTTCGCAGCAGATGCGCCTCGATATCCTTGCGCCGCTCGCCCAGCGATAACCGCAACCCCGGATGGCGCAGGCACTGACGCAGCCGCTCGGGCTCCATGTGGCCATGGCGGTCGTTGAGGTTTTCCAGGGCCTTGTCCCACCAGGCGGACGCGCAGGCGCGGTCGAACTCATTGGGGTAGGGATAGCAGCCATACAACAACTCGCGGGCGAACTGGCGCTCGTGGCTGGGCAGGGTCAGGCTCAGCGCCTTGTAACCCAGGCGGTGCAGGGTTGGTGGCCGCGGCAGTTGGTCGTTGACCTGCGCAACATCGGCCAAGGCCGAGGGGCTGAGTGGGTCATGGTCGTGCTTGCGCAGCCAGGCCTGGATCTTGGCGCGGAACTGCGCCTTGCGGCTCCAGTAGTGATGGATGACATCGGTACACTCGGCCAGCTCCAGGTTGCGGTAGGCCGCCACGGCCAGGCAGAACTCCTCAAGGGTATAGGCCTCGCGAGCCAAGGGGTAGAACTCATCCATCATGGCGATGGAGCGGTCGAGGGTGCCGCAGTCCTCGGCAGTGAGGCCTATAACGCCGGAATTGACGAGCGGCATCTGACAGTCTGCCAGCCCCCTGGACTCGAGAATGGCCAGCAGGTTCTTGTACAAGAGGCACTTCTGGTCAGCGCCGTAGCGCGCACCGATGGCGTTGCACAGCAGGCGATTGGGCGCCACACGGGCGAACAGATTCAGCGGCGAAGTGCGGAAAAAGGTGTCTGTATCGATCAGCACTGCCAGTGGGTGTTCCTGCAGTACCTGGCGCAACAGCACATGCTTGCTGCGAAAGTGATAACCGTGCGGGGCGTTCCATGCCTGGCGCGTGGCCTCGTCCAGCAGGTGTACGGTAACGGGCAGCTTGGCGTAGGGCTGTGCAGTGTCCGTGTAGACCTGGATGTCCATCGCCTCGCCGGCTGCGCTGCCCAACTGGGCGAGGGCGCTGACGATGCTGAAGCAGGCTTCCTGATGGTAGGTTGCCGGGCCAAAAGCCAGGTATACAAGCTGTGGGCGCGAAGGTTGGTGGTGCTGCATGGCAGGCGAGACCTGTTTAACCCGAAAATGAATAAGGCTTTAGTCTATGACCAAAGCCTTATTCATTTCTTAAACAGACTTTGCCAAAAGATTTCAGCGCGGCAGCTTAAGGTTGTTCCAGATCGCCAGGCTCGGTTCAGCCTGGTTCAAGGTATAGAAGTGCAGGCCCGGCGCGCCGCCTTGCAACAGCTGTTCGCACATGCGGGTAATCACTTCTTCGCCGAAGGCCTGGATGCTGGCGGTGTCGTCGGCATAGGCTTCCAGTTGCTTGCGGATCCAGCGCGGGATCTCGGCGCCACAGGCATCGGAGAAGCGGGCCAGCTTGCTGTAGTTGGTGATTGGCATGATGCCCGGCACCACCGGAATGTCCACACCCAGCTTCTGTGCCCGCTCGACGAAGTAGAAGTAGCTGTCGGCGTTGAAGAAGTACTGGGTAATGGCGCTGTCGGCACCGGCCTTGACCTTGTGCACAAAGTTGGCCAGATCGGCCTCGAAGTTGCGCGCCTGCGGGTGCATTTCCGGGTAGGCAGCCACTTCCAGATAGAAGTGATCAGCGGTTTCCTGGCGGATGAACTCGACCAGGTCACTGGCATAGCGCAGTTCACCACTGGCCATGCCCATGCCCGACGGCAGGTCGCCACGCAGAGCGACGATGCGTTTGATACCGGCGGCCTTGTACTCGGCCAGCAGGGCGCGCAATTCTGCCTTGGTGTCGCCCACGCACGACAGGTGCGGCGCGGCAGGGATTTTCACTTCGCTTTCCAGCTGCAGCACGGTATTGAGCGTGCGGTCGCGGGTCGAACCACCGGCACCGTAGGTGCAGGAGAAGAAGTCTGGGTTATAGGTGGCCAGCTGGCGGGCGACGCCCATCAGCTTTTCGTGACCGGCGTCGGTCTTGGTCGGGAAGAACTCGAAACTGTAACGGCGTTCTTGTGACATCAGGCGTTCCTCAAGCAGCAAGCTTCAAGCGGCAAACTGCAAGTAAAAGCCAGATCGGTGATGGCCGACCTGGCTTGGCATCGTTCAACATCGTTGGTGCTTGAGCTGCAAGCGGCAATGGCACTGTCTGCCTCATCTTGCAGCGTGCAGCTCAAGGCTTGCCGCTTAGTAGCGGTAGGCGTGCGGCTTGAACGGGCCTTCGACGGTCACGCCGATGTAGTCGGCTTGCTGCTTGGTCAGCTGGGTGACCACGCCGCCGAAGCCGCGGACCATTTCCAGGGCCACTTCTTCGTCGAGTTTCTTCGGCAGCACTTCAACGGTCAGGCGCTCGGCTTTCTTTTCTGCCGGCAGGTCAGCGAACTTCTGCTCGAACAGGAAGATCTGTGCCAGAACCTGGTTGGCGAACGAACCGTCCATGATGCGGCTTGGGTGGCCAGTGGCGTTGCCCAGGTTGACCAGGCGGCCTTCGGCCAGCAGGATCAGGTAGTCGTCGTTCTGCGGGTCGAAGCTGCCAGCGCCGGTACGGTGGATCTTGTGAACCTGCGGCTTGACCTCTTCCCAGGCCCAGTTCTTACGCATGAAGGCGGTGTCGATCTCGTTGTCGAAGTGGCCGATGTTGCAGACCACGGCACGCTTTTTCAGGGCCTTGAGCATGTTGGCGTCGCAGACGTTGACGTTACCGGTGGTGGTCACGATCAGGTCGATCTTGCCCAGCAGAGCCTTGTCGATGCTGGCTTCGGTGCCGTCGTTGATACCGTCGATGAACGGCGAGACCAGCTCGAAGCCGTCCATGCAGGCCTGCATGGCGCAGATCGGGTCAATTTCGGAGACCTTGACGATCATGCCTTCCTGACGCAGGGACTGGGCCGAGCCCTTGCCCACGTCACCGTAGCCGATCACCAGGGCCTGCTTGCCCGACAGCAGGTGGTCGGTACCACGCTTGATGGCGTCGTT
Source organism: Pseudomonas sp. D5(2026) (assembly GCF_057766845.1). Lineage (NCBI taxonomy): Bacteria > Pseudomonadati > Pseudomonadota > Gammaproteobacteria > Pseudomonadales > Pseudomonadaceae > Pseudomonas > Pseudomonas sp. D5(2026). The sequence continues at coordinate 5,136,139 of NZ_CM173421.1, read as the reverse complement.
CAGGCTGTGACGGCAGCCGTACTTGTTGTCGTTCTTGCTCTTGGTGACCGAGTCATTGACGTTGATCGCCGGGACTTTCAGCTCGCCCTTGGCCAGCATGTCCAGCAGACGGTGGACGCCAGTGGTGGTCTCTTCGGTTACGCCGTGCACACGGTCCAGTACCTGCGGGTACTTCTTGTGCAGCAGTTCGGTCAGGTCACCACCGTCGTCGAGGATCATGTTGGCGTCCCATGGCTGGCCATCTTTCAGGATGGTCTGCTCCAGGCACCACTCGTACTCTTCTTCGGTTTCGCCTTTCCAGGCGAACACCGGGATACCGGCGGCGGCGATCGAGGCAGCGGCCTGGTCTTGAGTCGAGAAGATGTTGCAGGACGACCAGCGCACTTCGGCACCCAGGGCAACCAGGGTTTCGATCAGCACGGCGGTCTGGATGGTCATGTGGATGCAGCCCAGGATCTTCGCACCCTTGAGCGGTTGTTCGGCCAGGTACTTGCGACGCAGGCCCATCAGCGCAGGCATTTCCGATTCGGCAATGATGGTTTCGCGACGGCCCCAGGCGGCCAGGGAGATGTCGGCGACTTTGTAATCGGTAAAACCAGCAGGCATGTTTGCAGCGCTCATGAGAGCCTCCATTCGTAATGTGCGAATGGGCGCCGTTGTGCGTTAAGCGCTCGCAGGAGCGAGCAACGCCCCATCCGAGCCTGACAGGCCTAGCCTGCTGCAGCGCCCCTCGGACAGGTGGCGGGCATGGCACCGCTGTGGGCAACCATGTAAAACGGCGCAGATTATAGCTGCCCCCGCCGGCTTGCCCAAGGTTTTCCGTCGATTAATCGCGACGATAGTCGATGTTCAATGGAGCGAAGGCAGCCGCTCTGCCATCATTGCTACACGTTAGCCAAGCAGGTCAGGAGTACAGATGAACTTTCACACCCGCAAGTGGGTTAAACCCGAAGACCTCAACCCCAATGGCACCCTGTTCGGTGGCAGCCTGTTGCGCTGGATCGATGAAGAGGCGGCGATCTACGCCATCGTCCAGCTGGGCAACCAGCGTGTGGTGACCAAGTACATGTCGGAAATCAACTTCGTCAGTGCTTCGCGTCAGGGCGATATTATCGAGCTGGGCATCACCGCTACCGCGTTCGGCCGCACCTCGATCACCCTCAAGTGCGAAGTGCGTAACAAGATCACCCGCAAGAGCATTCTGACTGTCGACAAGATGGTGTTCGTCAACCTGGGTGAAGACGGCCAGCCGGCGGCCCATGGGCGCACCGAGATCAAGTATGTGCAGGACCAGTTCCCGGATTCGGCAGTCGAATAGACCCTGGTTGCCATTGCCGGCCCTTCGCGGGTAAACCCGCTCCTACAGGGGTACGCGATCCTGTAGGAGCGGGTTTACCCGCGAATGGGCCGCAAAGCGGCCCCGGCATTCTCAAGGCTGGGCGCTGACCTTGCGCACCACCCGGCCAATGCTCAACCCCTGCACCAGAATCGACGACAACACCACGATGTAGGTGATCGATAGCAGCAGGTCCCGTTCCTCGCCCAGCGGTAGCGACAGCGCAAGTGCCACCGACACCCCGCCACGCAGGCCTCCCCAGGTCAGTACCCGCACCGTGCCTTTGGGCACCGGACGCCAGCGCCGCAGCAACACGATCGCCGGGGCCACCGTCAGCAGGCGCGACAGCAGCACTGCCAGCGCCAGCACGCCGCCGGCCGCCAGGTGCATCCAGTTGAACGGCAGCAGCAACAGCTCCAGACCGATCAATGCGAACAGCAGGGCATTGAGCATGTCATCGATCAGCTCCCAAAAACCGTCCATGTAACGGCGTGTCATGTCATTCATCGCCAGGTTGCGCCCCAGGTTGCCGATGATCAGACCGGCCACCACCATGGCGATCGGCGCCGACACATGCAGCTCGTAGCACATCGCCGAGCCACCGATTACCAGTGCCAAGGTCAGCATGACTTCCACCTGGTACTGCTCGACGCTCTTGATCATGCGGTAGGTGGCATAGCCGATCAGGCCACCGAACACCACACCGCCAATGGCCTCGCGGGCAAACAGGATTGCCGTGTCGGTCATGCTCGGTGTTTCACCCAGCCGGATGATGCCCAGCAACACGGTGAATACCACGACTGCCGTGCCGTCGTTGAATAGTGACTCGCCAACGATGGTGGTTTTAAGCGGTTTGGGCGCATTGGCAGTACGCAGCGCACCGAGCACGGCAATCGGGTCGGTCGGTGAGATCAATGCACCGAACAACAGGCAGTAGATCAGTGGCACCTCCCAGCCGAACAGGGCAAACACCCAATGCGACAGGTAGCCGATGACCACGGTGGCGATCAGCACGCCCAAGGTAGCCAGCAGGCCAATGGGCCAGCGATAGCTGCGCAGATCACTGAGGTTGACGTGCAGGGCGCCGGCAAACAGCAGGAACGCCAGCATCCAGTGCATGAGCAGGTCGTTGAAATCGATCTGGTTCATCAGCCCTTCGACGCGTTCTTCCAGGCCAGGGAAGCCGACAAGGCTCAGCCCCTGCAGCAACAAGGAAAACAGCAGCGCCGTGACCATCACGCCGATAGCGGGGGGCAAGCCGATGAAACGGTAGTTCACATAGGTCAGAAGTGTGGTGAGGCAGATAAACGCGGCAACTAATTCAAGCATCCCGAATCCTGTAACAGTGGCTTCCAAGTCTCAACCCGAACGGCTCGGGCAGTTCTTTGATGACCTGGCACGGGGTTCGGGACACGGGGTTTGACCGAATTAGTCCAAATCGTTCCTGTGACAGTCTGCACTGGTTACCCTGTGGGAGCGGGCGAGCCCGCGAACACCGGCAAAGCCGGTGCCATACACCGAGTTGCATTCTTCGCGGGCATGCCCGCTCCCACAAAGCCCCCCTGAACGCTATATATTCACAGCCATGAAAAGCCATAAGGACAAGAAGGCGTGTTGGCAACATCTCTGGTGCTGGTTGCCGCCCTGCTGCATGCAACCTGGAATACCTTGATCAAATTCAGCGGCGAGCGCTTGCTGGTAATTGCCAGCATGGACACGGTAGCGCTGGCCTTCGCGGTGCTGGCGGTGCCCTTCGTGGATGTTCCGCCTGCTGAAGTCTGGCCCTGGCTGGTAGCCTCGGCACTGGCTGAGCAGTTGTACCGCTATCTGCTGATCCAGGCCTACCGCGTGGGCGACCTGGGGCTGGTCTATCCTCTGATGCGCGGGCTGTCACCGCTGGTGGTGCTGGGGCTGACCCTGGCCTTTGCCGGAGAATCGCTGAGCCAGCAGCAGATCATCGGAATCCTGTTGATCCCCTGTGGCATGGCCTGCCTGTTGTGGCAGGGCGGGGGTGGTGACCGGCTGCCTTGGTCGATGTTGCCGGTGGTTGCCTTGATTGGCCTGTGCATTGGTTGCTACACCTGGTTCGACGGCCAGGCCGTGCGCCTGTGGGGCAAGCCGTGGGATTACCTGGTGTGGCTGACCCTGCTCAGCGCCTGGCAATTTCCGTTGTTGGCGGGCGTAGCGCGGCGGGTGCCATTCGTTCTGTTCTGGCGAACCCAGTGGCGCCTTGGGTTGGCAGTAGGGTTCTGCGTATTGTTCAGCTATGCCCTGGTGCTGTGGGCCATGCACCTGGGGTCAGTGGCCGAGGCGGCGGCACTGCGGGAGTTGAGCGTGATCCTGGTGGTGCTGCTGGGTATGCGCTACCTCAAAGAACCTTTTGGCGGGCCGAGACTCCTAGCTTGCGGGCTGGTGTTGGCCGGCATGCTGGTAATGAAGCTTTGACCTGAAGACTGAACAAGGAGTCCTGTCCATGACTGTTGCCCTGTGGTGCATCCTGATTGCGTTGCTGTTGAACCCGCTTTGTGCCTTGGTCGCCAAGGCGAGCAGTGGCCGCTTCGGCCTCAAGGACAATCACGATCCGCGAGCCTTCCTCGATACCTTGTCGGGCCTGCCAAGGCGTGCCCATGCTGCGCAGCAGAATGGCTACGAAGCGTTTCCGGCATTTGCTGCGGCGGTGCTTGTGGCGGATATCGTCGGCAATGCAGAGCAGGTGACCCAGGACGTACTGGGGGTGATGTATATCACCAGCCGCTTGCTTTACATCATCTGCTACCTGGCCGACTGGGCTGCCCTGCGATCGTTGATGTGGTTTGCCGGCTTGGCGTTGATCGTGTCGTTCTTCGTGGTTTCCATCTGAAACCGAGTGGCCTTCTTCGCGGGCTTGCCCGCTCCCACAGGTACACCACAGTATTCAAGGGCTGTGGTGTACCTGTGGGAGCGGGCAAGCCCGCGAAGAATCCACCGCCGATCAAGGTACCTTAGGTACCTCAGGTAGCGGCTGGCCTTTAGGCCAGAGCATCCAGATCTGCCCCTGCTGCTTCATGTTCCCCGCCAGCTCGCCGGCTTCCGGCCCGGTGCCCCAGAACAGGTCGGCACGCACTTCACCCGCAATCGCCCCACCAGTGTCCTGCGCACCCACCGGGCGCACCACTGGCGAGCCGTCCGGGCGCGTAGTGGAAAGCCACAACAGGCTGCCCAGCGGAATCACCTTGCGGTCGATGGCCACGCTGTAGCCGGCGGTAAGCGGCACGTTCAGCGAGCCGCGCGGGCCTTCGTTGCTGTCCGGGCGGGTGCTGAAGAATACGTAGCTGGGGTTGCTCGCCAGCAGTTCTGGTACGCGCTGCGGGTTGGCCTGGGCCCAGGCATGAATGGCGCCCATGCTCACGTCTTCTTTTTTCAGTTGGCCCTGTTCCACCAACCAGCGGCCGATCGGCCGGTAGGGGTGGCCGTTCTGGTCGGCGTAGCCCAGGCGCAGTTGACGGCCGTCTTCCAGTTGCACCCGGCCGGAACCCTGGATCTGCAGGAATTGCAGGTCCATCGGATCGGTCAGCCAGGCCAGCACCGGTGCCTTGACGCCGTTACGGTTGATGACTTCGGCCGTGTCGTAGGGCTTGAGCACTCGACCGTCAAGACGGCCGCGCAGGCGTTTGCCCTTCAGTTCGGGGTACACACTGGCCAGGTCGACCACGATCATGTCATCAGGGATGCCGTAAACCGCCACATGGTTGGTTGCCGAGGGGCTCAGGCTGCCCGGGTAGACCGGCTCGTAGTAGCCGGTAATCAGGCCGTTGGCATTGTTCTCTGCAGAGCGCAGGCCGTACACCTGCAGGTTCTGCTCAAGGAAGGTACGCACTTGGGCGGCGCTGGCTGTGGCGCTACCGGCCGCTTCGCAGGTGGCGGCCCACACCGGGTCGCGCTTGAGCTTTTCGCAGCCGTTGCGCCAGGCATAAAAGCCGGCCAGCAGGTCTTCATCGCTGACGGCCGGCAAGTCTTTCCAAGTGGCCGGGGCATAGGTGGCGACAGCGTGCGGCTCGGGCTTGGCGCTCTCGCCGCCGTTGCAGCCGGCCAGCAAGGCTAGTACCGGCAGTGTCCAGGCCAGGTGGCGCAGGGCAGATTTCATGTGTGCATTCCTGTCATGAGCGAACATGAAGGTTCGCCCCTGTCTTTTATGTGGCTATTGGTGTTTGGCCCAGGGGCAGCGATACTGGCCGCCCATTTGCGTAGGCCGAAGTGAGCGTGATGTTGAAGCGATTGACCGTTGTTCTGCTGGCAGCACTTGCCCTGGGAGGGGCTTTGACTGGTTGTGACCGGGTTGACCCGAACTCGCCGCTGGGCAAACGCAAGGTGATCTTCAAGGACATGCTCAAGACCAGCGAAGACCTGGGCGGCATGCTGCGTGGCCGGTTGCCGTTTGACGGGGTTAAGTTTGCTGACGGTGCGCTGAAGTTGGACAGCCTGTCGCATCAGCCGTGGCAGCATTTTCCACAGGTGCGCGATGGTGGTGACAGTGCCGCCCGCGCCGAAGTGTGGGAGCGCCAGGCGCGGTTCCATGACCTGGCCCGGCAGCTTGAAGGCGTCACCGGCGAACTGGTTGATGTCACCCGCAATCAGCCACTGGATGCTGCGCAACTGAAGGCACCGATGGACAAGGTCGAGGCTGCGTGCAAGGCCTGTCATAGCGAATTTCGTAATCATTGAATGGCTGTGCAGGCCACATTGGGCCTTGTAGGAGCGGGCTTGCCCGCGAACATTGGCGAAGCCGGTGCCATGCCCCGCGTCGCACTCTTCGCGGGCAAGCCCGCTCCTACAATCACCGCGTCTGTTTAGCGGTCGAGGTCGTCGACTGCTTCCTGCAGCTCTTTACGCGACTCGGCCAGCTTGTCCTTGCGCTTGTTGATCTTCTCGGCGTCGCCTTTTTTCTCGGCCTTCTTCAAGTCCTTTTCCCGCTGCGCCACTTCATGACGCGCATCGAGCACCTTCTGCTCACGCTCTTTGCGCAGGCTGGCGTCGGTGCAGTTGTCCACACCGCGCAGGGCTTCTTCCAGCCCTGCAACCTGGTCGCTGTTGCCGTGGTCACGGGCAATTTTCAGCTGGTTCTCGATAGCGCTACGCTTGGCAGCGCAACCGGTCAGGCCCGGGTCCGGCTGGGCAGCTTGCACGCTGCCCGCAGCCAGACCCAGTGTTGCGAGCAGGAAAAGAGTCGAAATACGTTTCATGAAAAGCCTCTTGAACGGGGCGGGGCAGCAAAAGTTGGTGGAAATCCTGCCTTGGTTTTGCCCATTTAGAAACCCTTGGTGAAGTTTTCTGCCTGAGTCTCAGGTTTTTCCTACGCATTATTTGGTAAAAAATCATTGCTCAATGCGCTGGGGTGGGGGCAGGAACCCTTCTATGCCGGTTTCTGCCAGCTGTGCGGCAATGGCTTGCACCTCAGCGGCGGTGAAGAACTCCACAAGTTGGCGCGAGCGTTTTGCGCCGATGCCGGGCACAGTTTGCCATTGCCCGGCACTGCGTGAAGCCAGCTCTTGCCAGTTGCCAGTCAGTGGCAAATGCTTGCCAATGGGCACGCCAAGGGCGCGCAACCACTGATCGAACGGGCGTGAGCGGGCTTGGTCGAAACTGCCCAGCAACTGTGTTGCAGTGAGTCTGCTGATTCCGGGGGCCTGCTGCAGGCGCTCGGCATCGAGCTGCAGCCAATCGGTCATGGACGTTACCAGGCCCGCTTCGACCAGCCGACGCCATGTGCCGGGCCCGGTGCGCGGCAAGGCCAGGCCCTGTTTGCCGCCAAGCCAGGTGAGGCGGGCAATGAACTGCTCATCACAGCCCTCGCTGGCCTGCCAGCAGCTGTGGGCGTGATGCTGGTCGGGTGCTGGCGCGGTTATCGGTTGGCGCTCTACAGTGCGGTGCACGACGTGATCGAGCCGCGGAATGGTCAGCCCGGCGAGGCTGATGGCCACCTGATCGCCGGGCCGAATATCCAAGCTTTGCCAGCGCGCCAGTGACCCAAGGCTGACTTGGGTAATGCGCCGGTCATCGAGGGTAACGGGTTGCACTTGCAGAACGGGCGTGACCCTGCCAGTGCGGCCGACCCGAAAGCGCACCTCGCGTACTTCAGCCAAGGCTTGTGCATAAGGGTACTTCCAGGCCGCGATCCAGTAAGGTGCCTTGGCCTGCCAGCGCTCGGCCGGCGGCCGGTGGCCCTGGCGCAGGATCACCCCGTCGGTGGCGAAGGGCAGAGCAGAGCGGTACCAGTGTTCACGCCAGTGTGCTGCGTCCTCCAGCGTGTCGATGGCGATGCTGTAGCGCTGGCTGTCCGGGAACCCCAGTTGTGCCAGCTGGGTGAGGCGATCGGCCTGTTGCTCGGGGCCGTGCGGCCAGCCCCACACGAACAGGCCGATAGCGTTGCCTTGCGTACCGGTCAGTTGCTTGCGTGCGAGCAGCCCTGCCACGGTACCCCGGGCGTTGGCGCTGCCTGTCTTGGCTTGCACATGTTCGTCCAGGCGCAGATACAGTTCACCTTGCAAGTGCAGGTCGACCGCCTCAGGCAACTGCCGAGTGACAGCGCCGAGTTGTGCAATGTGTCGGCTCCAGTCATGGCCATGTACACCGTCCCCCCGGCTGGTCAGCTGTACCAATCGGCCCTGCTGGTAAGTGAGGGAAACTGCAACACCGTCGACCTTGGGCTGTACCCACACGCCGGCCTTGCCGGCCATCCATCGCGCCACGGCCTGGCGGTCTGCCAGCTTGTCGACGCCGGTATGCGGCACGGGGTGGGGGACCGGGCCGCGAGCACTGGCCAGGGGCGAGGGGCTGGTGCCAACTGCGAAGCACTGCTGCAGGTGATTCAGGCGCTCGCGGCTCTGGTCGTACAGTTCGTCGGCCACCAGGGCTATGCCTTGGCGATGATAGTGCTCGTCCCATCGGGCAAGCGTGGCGCGCAGTTGCGCAACTTCGGCCTTGGCCTGTTGCGGGGTCCAGTGTGGGCATGAGGCAGCCCTGGTCGGTGGGGCGTTCAGCGCAAATAGCAGTGCGAATAACAGCAGATACTGCATGGCCTGGCATCCTTGCATGGCGTGGAAGCGCTTAGCGTAGGCGGGTAACGGGGCGGTTGGTGTGTGCAGTTGTCAGGTGATATTTCGCAGGTGCTCGTCTTCAACCCCGGGCTAGGGCGAGAAATCAGCGCCGCGTGGGCGGCGGTCGATCTCACAGGCGATGAAAATGCCGTGACAGGTACAAAAAAGCCCCTGCCGGTCACTCGGCAGGGGCTTTCGTCCAGCGCTGCAGGAAAATTTACAGGCCGGCAGCGTCACGCAGCGACTGGGCGCGGTCGGTGCGCTCCCAGGTGAAGGTGGTGAAGGTGTCGTCGCCGACAGTCTTCTGCTGCGGGGTGCGGCCGAAGTGGCCGTAGGCAGCGGTTTCCTGATACATCGGGTGCAGCAGGTCGAGCATGGTGGTGATGGCGTACGGACGCAGGTCGAAGCACTCGCGCACCAGCTGGATGATCTTGTCGTCGGAGACCTTGCCGGTGCCGAAGGTGTTGATCGAGATGGACGTTGGCTGAGCCACGCCAATGGCGTACGACACCTGGATCTCGCAACGCTCGGCCAGGCCGGCGGCGACGATGTTCTTGGCCACGTAGCGGCCGGCGTAGGCGGCGGAACGGTCGACCTTGGACGGGTCCTTGCCGGAGAACGCGCCACCACCGTGGCGGGCCATGCCGCCGTAGGAGTCGACGATGATCTTGCGGCCGGTCAGGCCGCAGTCACCCACCGGGCCACCGATGATGAAGTTGCCGGTCGGGTTGATGTGGTACTGGGTGCCTTTGTGCAGCAGTTCGGCTGGCAGGGTGTGCTTGACGATCAGCTCCATCACGGCTTCTTGCAGGTCTTTCTGCGAAACCTCCGGGTTGTGCTGGGTCGACAGCACCACGGCGTCGATACCGACCACTTTGCCGTTCTCGTAGCGGCAGGTGACCTGCGACTTGGCATCCGGGCGCAGCCATGGCAGTAGGCCGGACTTGCGCGCCTCGGCCTGGCGTTCTACCAGACGGTGCGAGAAGCAGATCGGTGCAGGCATCAGGACTTCGGTTTCGTTGCTGGCATAGCCGAACATCAGGCCCTGGTCACCGGCGCCCTGGTCTTCCGGCTTGGAGCGGTCCACGCCCTGGGCGATGTCTACCGACTGTTTGCCGATGATGTTCATCACGGCGCAGGTGGCGCCGTCGAAGCCAACGTCGGAACTGTTGTAGCCGATGTCGATGATGACTTTGCGCACCAGGTCTTCCAGGTCGACCCAGGCCGACGTAGTGACTTCGCCGGCGATGATGGCGACACCGGTCTTGACCAGGGTTTCGCAGGCTACGCGGGCGTATTTGTCCTGGGCGATGATGGCATCAAGGACAGCGTCCGAAATCTGGTCGGCGATCTTGTCCGGATGCCCTTCGGACACGGACTCGGAGGTGAAAAGGGAGTATTCGCTCATCTCGAAGGTTCCTGAAATTTACCGATGGTGTATGTCGCCAGCCGTCCGCTGGAAATGGCGGACCTGGATCTGGAAACCGTTACGCAGGCCCACGTACAGGCTGTCCGCATGGGCCAGCCCGGCATCGTTGGCCCAGCGCGCCAGGTCGTCCTGTTCGAAGCCCAGCCAGAGGTCGCCGCAGGCTTCGCGCGCCCACCCCTGGTCATGGCTGCACAGTTCGGTGACCAGCAGGCTGCCGCCTGCCTTTACCCGTTTGGCCAGCTGGCGCAAAGCCAGGGCCGGGTCGCTGAAATGGTGCAGCACCATGTTCAGCACAACGCAGTCGGCGGCCACATCCGTTGCACCCAGTGCATCGGCCAACTGCAGGTTCACGTTGTCGAGCCCTTCGCGTTGGCACACCTGCCGCGCAAGCTCGAGCATGGTAGGGCTGTTGTCCAGGGCGGTGACCTGGGCGAAGCGCCGGGCCAGGTCGGGCAGGAAACCACCGTCGCCAGGCCCGACTTCCAGCGCACTGGCAGCCGGGTCGAAATGCAGTTTGTCGAGCAGCGCCAGCAGGCTTTCGCGGTACTGCGGAAGGCCGGCGATCAGGTCTTGCTGGGCACGGAACTTCTCTTCCACACGCAGGAAGAAGTCCTGGCTGGTGGCTGCCCGGCGCAGTTGCACCTGGGCGATGCGCGCCTGCACATCGGACGGCAGGGCCAGGTCGTCGACTTCTTCGAGCAGCGCAGCATGCAGCCGGCCACCCAGGCGCAGGCCATCGGGCAGGGCACGGCGGTAGAAGATGGCGTTGCCTTCGCGGCGGGTTGCCACGAGGTCGGCCTGCGCCAGCACCTTAAGGTGGTGGCTCATGCCCGACTGGCCGATGTCGAAGATCTGCGCCAGTTCCAGCACGCCGAACGAGTCGTTGGCCAGGGCGCGCAATACGTTCAGGCGCAACGCATCGCCACTGGCTTTGCACAGGGCGGCCAATGTTTCGCGTTGCTCGGGGATCGATTGCGCACGGAGATTCATGGGGCGGCAGTCTAGACAGGCATTGATGCCCGAGCAAGGCCAATATCAAAAAGTTTTGATATTGGCGATGAGCTGCAGGCCGAAAGCTTCAAGCAACAGGCTTTGGAGCGGTCCGAACCGTGCTCTGCTTCTTCACTTGCAGCTTAAAGCTTGCGCTTGGCGCTTAAATGTTTGCCCCAAGCGCCCCCAGTGGGCGAAAATGGCCGCCTTTTTCGTGACACCACCTCTTCAAGCCCCCTAGGAGATCAGCGATGCCCAGCCGTCGTGAACGTGCCAACGCCATTCGTGCCCTCAGCATGGATGCCGTGCAAAAGGCCAACAGCGGCCACCCAGGTGCCCCCATGGGCATGGCGGATATCGCCGAAGTGCTTTGGCGCGACTACCTGAAGCACAACCCGAGCAACCCGAGCTTCGCCGACCGTGACCGCTTCGTGCTGTCCAACGGCCACGGTTCGATGCTGATCTACTCGCTGCTGCACCTGACCGGTTACGACGTCACCATCGATGACATCAAAGGCTTCCGCCAACTGCACAGCCGCACCCCGGGCCACCCGGAATACGGCTACACCCCAGGCGTGGAAACCACCACCGGCCCGCTCGGCCAAGGGATCGCCAACGCCGTGGGCTTCGCCCTGGCCGAAAAAGTGCTGGCTGCCCAGTTCAACCGTGACGGCCACACCATCGTCGACCACAACACCTATGTGTTCCTCGGCGATGGCTGCATGATGGAAGGCATCTCCCATGAAGTCGCCTCGCTGGCAGGCACTCTGGGCCTGAACAAGCTGATCGCCTTCTACGATGACAATGGCATCTCCATCGACGGCGAAGTGCACGGCTGGTTCACCGACAACACCCCGGCGCGCTTCGAAGCCTACAACTGGCAGGTGATCCGCAACGTCGACGGCCACGATGCCGAAGAAATCAAGATGGCCATCGAGACCGCCCGCAAGAGCGATCGCCCGACCCTGATCTGCTGCAAGACCATCATTGGTTTCGGCTCGCCGAACAAGCAGGGCAAGGAAGATTGCCACGGTGCACCGCTGGGCAACGACGAAATCGCCTTGGCCCGTAAAGAACTGAACTGGAACTACGGCCCGTTCGAAATCCCTGCCGACATTTATGCCGAGTGGGATGCCAAGGCCGCTGGCGCCAAGGCCGAAGCCGAGTGGAACCAGCGTTTCGACGCCTACGCCAAGGCCTACCCGGAGCTGGCTGCCGAGTTCAAGCGCCGTGACAGCGGCGAGCTGCCGGCCGACTTCAGCGAGAAGGCCCAGGCCTACATCAACGAAGTGGCTGCCAAAGGCGAAACCATCGCCAGCCGCAAGGCCAGCCAGAACGCCCTGAACGCCTTTGGCCCGCTGCTGCCGGAGTTCCTCGGTGGTTCGGCGGACCTGGCCGGCTCCAACCTGACCCTGTGGAAAGGTTGCAAGGGCGTCGAAGCCAATGATGCCAGCGGCAACTACGTGTTCTACGGCGTGCGCGAGTTCGGCATGACCGCCATCATGAACGGCGTTGCCCTGCACGGTGGCCTGGTGCCTTACGGCGCGACCTTCCTGATGTTCATGGAATACGCCCGCAACGCCGTGCGCATGTCGGCCCTGATGAAGCAGCGCGTGATTCACGTGTACACCCACGACTCCATCGGTCTGGGCGAAGACGGCCCGACTCACCAGCCAATCGAGCAGCTGACCAGCCTGCGCAGCACGCCGAACCTGGACACCTGGCGCCCGGCCGACGCAGTGGAATCCGCCGTGTCCTGGAAAAACGCCCTGGAGCGCAAGGATGGCCCTTCGGCGCTTATCTTCTCGCGTCAGAACCTGCAGCACCAGGCGCGTAATGCCCAGCAGATCGCCGACATCAGCCGTGGTGGCTATGTGCTCAAGGACTGCACCGGCGAGCCGGAGCTGATCCTGATCGCCACCGGTTCCGAAGTGGGCCTGGCTGTTCAGGCCTTCGACAAGCTGACCGAGCAAGGCCGCAAGGTGCGTGTGGTTTCCATGCCGTGCACCAGCGTGTTCGATGCCCAGGACGCTGCCTACAAGCAGTCCGTGCTGCCGCTGGAAGTCGGTGCGCGCATCGCCATCGAAGCTGCCCACGCCGACTTCTGGTACAAGTACGTTGGCCTGGAAGGTCGTATCATCGGCATGACCACTTACGGTGAGTCGGCGCCGGCTTCGGCACTGTTCGAAGAGTTCGGTTTCACCCTGGAGAACATCCTCGGTACAGCCGAAGAGCTGCTGGAAGACTGATTTAAAGATCTGCGGGCGGTGTCGCCTTCATTCGCGGGCAAGCCCGCTCCCACAGAGGTTGCATGAAACCCTGTGGGAGCGGGCTTGCCCGCGAATGCCACACCGCAAATTCCGCAGGCTGACGACAAACGAACTGTCTCGTGAGCCCCGAATGCCCCACCTGCGTCCCTACAAAGTTGCACTCAACGGTTATGGCCGTATCGGCCGCTGTGTCCTGCGCGCGCTGTTCGAGCGGGGGGCAAAGGCCGGTTTCGAGATCGTCGCGCTGAACGATCTGGCCGATCAGGCCAGCCTGGAATACCTGACACGCTTCGACTCCACCCACGGGCGTTTTCCCGGCGAGGTCAAGGTCGACGGCGACTGTCTGCATATCAATGGCGACTGCGTGAAGGTTATGCGCAGTGCCACCCCCGAAGGCATTGACTGGGCTGCGTTGGGCATCGACCTGGTGCTGGAGTGTTCCGGTGCCTATAACACCCGTGCCGATGGCCAGCGTTTTCTCGACGCCGGTGCGCCAAGGGTGCTGTTCTCGCAGCCCATGGCCAGTGAGGCCGACGTTGACGCCACGGTGGTCTACGGCATCAACCAGGCCTGCCTTACCGGCAGCGAGCGCCTGGTGTCCAACGCTTCGTGCACCACCAATTGCGGTGTGCCGCTGCTGCGTGTGCTGGACCAGGCGTTCGGCATCGAATATGTGCAGATCACCACCATCCACTCGGCGATGAACGACCAGCCGGTGATCGATGCCTATCACCACGAAGACCTGCGCCGCACGCGTTCGGCCTTCCAGTCGGTGATTCCCGTGTCCACTGGCCTGGCGCGTGGCATCGAGCGCCTGCTTCCGGAACTTGCCGGGCGAATCCAGGCCAAAGCGGTACGTGTACCGACCGTCAACGTCTCGTGCCTGGACATCACTCTGCAGACCGCCCGCGACACCACTGCGGCCGAAGTCAACCGAGTGCTGCGCGAGGCCGCGCTGGACGGCCCGCTTAAAGGCTTGCTGGCCTACACCGAGTTGCCGCACGCCAGCTGTGATTTCAACCACGACCCGCATTCTGCGATCGTCGATGCCAGCCAGACTCGTGTTTCCGGCCCCCGCCTGGTAAACCTGCTGGCCTGGTTCGACAACGAATGGGGTTTTGCCAACCGTATGCTCGACGTTGCCGAACACTTTTTGCACGTCGTTCACCCAACCCGCAACAAACAGCCCTGAAGGACTGCATTCATGACCGTGTTGAAGATGACCGACCTCGATCTGCAAGGTAAGCGCGTACTGATCCGCGAAGACCTCAACGTGCCTGTGAAGGACGGTGTGGTAGCCAGCGACGCACGTATCCTGGCAGCGCTGCCGACCATCAAGCTGGCCCTGGAGAAGGGCGCAGCGGTAATGGTCTGCTCACACCTGGGCCGCCCGACCGAAGGCGAATTTTCTGCCGAGAACAGCCTCAAGCCGGTCGCCGATTACCTGAGCAAGGCCCTGGGTCGTGACGTGCCGCTGGTTGCCGACTACCTGGACGGTGTCGCGGTACAGGCCGGTGATCTGGTGCTGTTCGAGAACGTGCGCTTCAACAAGGGCGAGAAAAAGAACGCCGACGAGCTGGCGCAGAAATACGCTGCGCTGTGCGACGTATTCGTCATGGACGCTTTCGGCACCGCACACCGCGCCGAAGGTTCGACCCATGGCGTCGCCAAGTTCGCCAAGGTTGCCGCTGCCGGCCCGCTGCTGGCAGCCGAACTGGATGCCCTGGGCAAGGCCCTGAAGGCCCCGGCCAAGCCAATGGCGGCAATCGTTGCCGGCTCCAAGGTATCCACCAAGCTGGACGTGCTGAACAACCTGAGCAGTGTTTGCGACCAGTTGATCGTTGGCGGCGGTATTGCCAACACCTTCCTGGCCGCTGCTGGCCACCCGGTCGGCAAGTCGCTGTACGAGCCTGACCTGGTCGACACCGCCAAGGCCATTGCCGCCAAGGTCAGCGTACCGCTGCCAGTCGACGTGGTGGTTGCCAAAGAGTTCGCCGAGAGCGCCGAAGCTACCGTCAAAGCCATTGCCGACGTAGCTGCCGACGACATGATCCTGGATATCGGCCCGCAAACCGCGGCCAACTTCGCCGAGCTGCTGAAGTCGTCGAAAACCATTCTGTGGAACGGTCCGGTGGGCGTATTCGAATTCGATCAGTTCGGCAACGGCACCAAGGTACTGGCCAAGGCCATCGCTGAAAGCGCCGCGTTCTCCATCGCCGGTGGCGGTGACACCCTGGCAGCCATCGACAAATATGGCGTCAGCAAGGAAATCTCCTACATTTCTACCGGTGGTGGCGCCTTCCTCGAGTTCGTCGAGGGCAAGGTCCTGCCAGCTGTCGCAATCCTGGAAGAGCGGGCCAAAGCCTGATGACGTCGGCGCTTGGCAAAGGGAGTGGCCTGGTGGTCAAGCAATTGCCTGTGATGATGCTGGCCGGTCTGCTGAGCGCTTGTGCTGGCAGCCCGGCCTCGGATGCCGACCCGGCGCGATCGCACAAGGGCGGTTGCTACCAGTCCGAATGGCAGGCCGAGACTGTGCCGGTCATCAGCAAGCGCGTGGGCCCGGAAGGCCTGGAAAAGTACGACGAAGACCACCAGCGCAAGGCGCCGGGTTGCCCTTGATCGGGTAATAGGCAACCTGAAGGTTGATTTGTGGTCTTGAAGAAGGGCTGCACAGCAGCCTCAAATCGAGGAAACTGAATGAAAGCGCTTTTGGCCGTGTCGGCCTTGGCGACACTGGCAGGATGCTCACTGCTGCAGCCGGCGCAACCCGCCCCGGCAGACAACTGGACCCGTTGGGTCTGCGACACTCAGGTTGAGGTGCTTTGGCGCTTTGCCGATGCCCAACGCGACCAGGTTGATGTACGCCTTGGCGGCGGTGATCAGGTCTATCGGCTCAAGGCTGAACCGGGTGCTTCGGGTGCGCTTTACAGCGATGGCATGCTGGCCTTCCACACCAAGGGCGAAGAAGGCCTGGTGTACTGGGTGGCAACCAACGATCTGATTGGGCGGGGTTGCAAGGCACCGTGACTGGCCGGGCCGCGAGGGTGGCCCACACTACTTGAACAGCAACCGCCCCTGCGGCAGGCTTGCACGAAACAAACGACGCTTGTCGGGAGAGAGATACACAATGGCACTCATTAGCATGCGCCAGATGCTGG
Source organism: Pseudomonas sp. D5(2026) (assembly GCF_057766845.1). Taxonomy (NCBI): domain Bacteria; kingdom Pseudomonadati; phylum Pseudomonadota; class Gammaproteobacteria; order Pseudomonadales; family Pseudomonadaceae; genus Pseudomonas; species Pseudomonas sp. D5(2026). Next base: position 5,119,883 of record NZ_CM173421.1, on the reverse strand, counting down.
ACCACGCCGCCGAGTTCGGCTACGGCGTTCCAGCTTTCAACGTCAACAACCTCGAGCAGATGCGCGCCATCATGGAAGCGGCCGACAAGACCGACTCTCCGGTGATCGTCCAGGCCTCGGCCGGTGCCCGCAAATACGCCGGTGCCCCGTTTCTGCGCCACCTGATCCTGGCTGCCATCGAAGAGTTCCCGCACATTCCGGTGTGCATGCACCAGGACCACGGTACCAGCCCTGACGTCTGCCAGCGCTCGATCCAGCTGGGCTTCAGCTCGGTGATGATGGACGGCTCGCTGGGTGAAGACGGCAAGACCCCGACCGACTACGAATACAACGTCCGCGTTACCCAGCAGACCGTTGCCATGGCTCACGCCTGCGGCGTTTCGGTTGAAGGCGAGCTGGGCTGCCTGGGTTCGCTGGAAACCGGCATGGCCGGTGAAGAGGACGGGATCGGCGCCGAAGGCGTGCTGGATCACAGCCAGATGCTGACCGACCCGGAAGAAGCCGCCGACTTCGTCAAGAAGACCCAGGTCGACGCCCTGGCGATCGCCATCGGTACCAGCCACGGTGCCTACAAGTTCACCAAGCCACCAACCGGTGACGTGCTGGCCATCGATCGCATCAAGGAAATCCACAAGCGCATTCCCAACACCCACCTGGTGATGCACGGTTCGTCCTCGGTACCGCAAGAGTGGCTGGCGATCATCAACCAGTACGGCGGCGACATCAAAGAAACCTACGGTGTACCGGTCGAAGAAATCGTTGAAGGCATCAAGCATGGTGTGCGCAAGGTCAACATCGATACCGACCTGCGTCTGGCGTCTACCGGTGCCATGCGCCGTCTGATGGCGCAGAACCCGAGCGAGTTCGACCCGCGCAAGTTCTTCGGTGAAACCATCAAGGCCATGCGCGACGTGTGCATCGCCCGTTACGAAGCTTTCGGCACCGCTGGCAATGCCTCGAAGATCAAGCCGGTCTCTCTGGAAGGTATGTACCAGCGCTATCTGAAAGGTGAGCTGGCCGCCAAGGTCAACTGATCGACAGGTAACACTGAAAAACCCGCAGCGATGCGGGTTTTTTATGGGCGATGAAAGCCTGCACGTAATGTCGGCGGATCGACCGTTAGTCGGCTAACGTACAGTTTAGCCACTGATAGCGTTCTGATTGCATTGCGTGTTGCAGCCTCAGGTCTAGAGTACTAATGGATCCAACCGTATTTTGAAGTCGGTCACATAACAGAGAAGCAGCATGGATGGCGCTTACCTTCAACAACAGCCACTGGATGGCAGCTCAGTTCTTCTGGTAGTAGACGACTACCCCGAGAACCTCATCAGCATGCGGGCCTTGTTGGCCCGGCAGGATTGGCAAGTATTGACGGCTAGCTCTGGGATTGAAGCCTTGAGCGCGTTGCTTGAGTACGAAGTCGACCTGGTGTTGATGGATGTACAGATGCCGGAAATGGACGGCTTTGAAGTCGCCCGGCTGATGCGCGGCAATCAGCGTACCCGACTGACTCCGATCATTTTCCTCACCGCCAACGAACAGTCCGAAGCGGCCGTGCTCAAAGGCTATGCCAGCGGCGCCGTGGACTACATGTTCAAACCGTTCGACCCGCAAATTCTCAAGCCCAAGGTCCAGGCTTTGCTCGACCAGCAGCGCAACCGGCGCATGCTGCAGCAACTGAGTCGCGAGCTGGAGGCGGCCAGGGCATTCAATGCGTCCATCCTGGAAAATGCCGCCGAAGGCATTCTGGTGGTTGATGCCCATGGCATCATCAGTTTTGCCAATCCGGCCATTTCCCGTTTGCTGGCGGCACCGGTGCAACAACTGCAGGGCACCCAGTTGCTCGACGTTGTGCAGTTGGGCAGTGCCAGCCTGTGGCGCGATTCGGACTTCTACAAGGCCTACCAAGGGCGACGGATCTTCCGCGTACACGATGCCCAACTGCGTATCCATGGGGGGGAAGCTGTGCCAGTGGCGCTGTCCTGTGCGCCGTTGCCGGCCGACCAGCAGGCCATGGTGGTGACCGTGCTGGATATGTCGGTGGTGCATGACTTGCACCAGCAACTGGAATATCAGGCCATTACTGACCCGCTCACCGGCCTGCTCAACCGCCGTGGTTTCTACCAGGCTGCTGAAGGTGCTCTGTTGCGCAACGAGCGCTCGGGCAAGGCGCAGGCGCTGATGTACATGGACCTGGATGGCTTCAAGCGCATCAACGACTCGCTCGGCCACGACGCTGGCGACCGGGTGTTACGCTGGGTGGCCGAGCAGCTCAAGGACTGCCTGGGCAGCGAGGCCTTGCTGGCGCGCATGGGCGGCGACGAGTTCACTGCACTGTTCGACAGCTTGCCCTACCCGGAGCAGGCCGGGCGTTATGCCGAACGGTTGCTCGAGCGTGTCTCCATCAGCCATGAGGTAGACGGGCTCGATGTGTGCCTTGGGGTCAGCATCGGTATTGCCACCTACCCTGACTGCGGCGCCAATGTCGAAGGCCTGCTGCGTTCGGCCGATACAGCGATGTACGCAGCCAAGCAGGCTGGGCGTCAGCAATACCGCTTCTACGACCAGGAACTCAATGGACGGGCGCGCTCGCGGCTGATGCTCGAGGACAGCGTGCGTATGGCCATCGAGCAGCAGGACTTTACCTTGGTGTACCAGCCACAGGTAGCTTTCCACGATGGTCGCCTGCGTGGTTTCGAGGCCTTGCTGCGCTGGCAGCACCCCAGCGTTGGCGATGTACCGCCGGGGCTGTTCATCCCATTGCTGGAAGAAGCGCGCCTGATCAACCGCCTGGCCAGCTGGATCTACCGCCAGGGGGCCGCACAGCGGCAGGCCTGGTATGACCGGTTTCCGGCGGACCTTGTGCTCGGCATCAGCCTGAGCCGCGCTCAGTTCGTCATGCCTGGGTTGGTCGAAGAGCTGCAACGGGTCATCCAGCTTTACCAGCTTGTCCCGACGCAGTTGGAAGTGGAAGTGGCGGAAACCTCGCTTATGTATAACATCGATGCGGCCGTCAAGCAGATACACCGCTTGCGTGACCTGGGCGTGAGGGTGGCTCTGGATGACTTCGGTGCGGGGGACTGTTCGTTGCGCATGCTGCGCGATCTGCCTATCGATACCCTCAAACTCGACCGTCATCTGGTGGCACGGCTGCCCGATTCGGCGGTAGATGCTGCTTTGGTTCGCAGCGTGATCGGCCTGTGTGCCGACTACCGTATCACGGTGATCGCCGAGGGCGTGGAGACCCCGGCACAGGCAGCCTGGCTCAAGGCCAATGGCTGCGAATACGTTCAGGGCTTCCTGGTGGCTTATCCGATGACTGCTGCTGACGCTAGCGGCTTCCCGGCAATTTTCTCCTGGCCAGGGCCGTGATTGGCTAGAATCGGCATTCGTTACGCCGAATACAGCGCCATGACCGTATTACGTTACTTGCAAGCCTATCCCCCGCACCTGCAGGCGCAGGTGCGGCAGATGATCGACAGCGACCGCCTGGGTGAATACCTGCAGCGCCGTTACCCTGACCGCCATGACGTGCAAAGCGACAAGGCGCTGTATGGCTATGCCCAGGATCTACGCCAACAGTACCTGCGAAGTGCGCCAAACCTGGACAAGGTGCTGTTCGACAGCCGCCTCGACCTGACGCATCGGGCCCTGGGCTTGAACACGGCGGTATCGCGGGTGCAGGGCGGCAAGCTCAAGGCGAAGAAGGAAATCCGCATTGCCTCGCTGTTCAAGGAGGCCGCGCCACAGTTCTTGCGCATGATCGTGGTGCACGAGTTGGCGCATCTGCGCGAGCGAGATCACAACAAGGCGTTCTACCAGCTCTGCCAGCACATGGAGCCGGACTATCACCAACTGGAATTCGACCTGCGCGTCTACCTGACCTACCGGGAGCTGCCGGGCAACCTCTAAGGAACATGCAGCATGGAAGTAAGCAAGACCAAGAGCAGCTTCTACCGCCGCCTGTACGTGGCCTGGCTGATCGACAGCCAGACCGCGACCAGCGTGCCCGCCCTGATGGAGGCCACCGGCATGCCCCGTCGCACAGCCCAGGACACTATCGCCGCGCTGGCCGACCTGGACATCGTCTGCGAGTTCGAACAGCAGGAAGGCGCACGCAACCATGCCGGGCATTACCGCATTCATGACTGGGGGGCGATCGACAAGCAGTGGATCATCCAACACTTGCGGCAGATCCGCGAAGTGCTGGGCTACCCCTGATTTGAAAAGCTGGCGCGGTCCGTGGGGGCGGCCTCAACCCTTTCGCATTCCGATAGTCGCGATGCCGTCCACCAGAGACTTCCCGCTCACCACCGCAAACCCATGGCGGGCATAAAAATCCTGCAAATGCGCCTGAGCCGACAGATACACCGGCACTCCCGGCCAACAGTGCTCCGCCGCCTCCAGCCCTTTGAGCAGCAAGCTTTCCTCGAGCTTCAAACCTCGCGCTTGCGGTGATGTCACCACGCGTCCGATCACCACATCCCCTCCTTGTGATTGCGGATCCAGTAGGCGCAGGTAGGCCACCAGCTTGTCTTCCTGCCAGGCCATAAGGTGCAAGGTATCGCCGGTCAGGTCCTGACCATCGACTTCCTGATAGGCGTGGCGCTGCTCCATCACGAATACCTCAGTGCGTAATTGCAAAATGGCATAGAGCTGCTCCTTGCCGAGGGCGGTGTGGTGCTTGCAGAGCCAGTCGATTGACATTGGCACGAACTCCTTGGATGGGGCTGGATCATCGCATGCTGCATGTGCTTCGGCCAAAATAGAGGCTAAATGACACTATTGGCCGCTGCCCTCGGTAACAGCTTTGTGTAATCTCACTGCCAGTGTTGCCCTCCATATGCGAAAGGACGTGAGCATGCGGCCACTGCTTTGTGTTCTGGGATTGCTGGCAACGATGCTGGCAACACCCGCCCTGGGTCGCGACAAGCTACGGCTGGTGGCTGACAACTGGCCACCGTTCACCGATGCCAAGATGCCGGGCGGCGGCCTTGCGACCTCCATCGTTACTACGGCGCTAGCCCGTGCCGGCTACGCCAGCGGCTATGAAGAGGTGCCGTGGGCGCGTGCGTTGCTGGGGGTAGGTGAAGGGCGCTACGACGTGCTGATCAATGCCTGGTACAACGATTCGCGCGCCAATATCGGGCAATTCTCCAACGCCTACCTCAGTAATCGAATTCGGCTGCTGCAACGCAAGGGCGAGACGTTTAGCTACAAGCAGCAGTCTGACCTTTATCCCTACAGCATTGCTGTAGTGCGCGATTACGCCTATTCACCGGAATTCGACGGGGATCCCCGTCTGCACAAGGTGCCGGTGCGCAACTTTTCTTCTGCGGTACGCATGTTGGCGGCGGGGCGGGTAAGCCTGGCGGTGGAAGACGAGTACGTGGCCCGCTACAACCTGCAACGTGAGCCGCAGGAAGTACGTGATGGAGTGATGCTGGTGGAGCCGCCGCTAGGGGAGAACACCCTGCATATTCTGGTCAGCCTGAAGCACCCGGAGCATAGGCGGATCGTACAGCGCTTTGAGCAGGCGATTGCGGCGATGAAGGCGGATGGCAGCTATGCCCGGCTGCTGCGTCAGTATGGTTTTTGAGCGCAGCGGCCAGCACAGGCAATAAAACTATCAGGCCGGGGCACCTTCTTTGATCAGGTGTGCCGCCAGGGTCCGCAATGGCCCTAGCTGGCGGCATATCAATGCCAACTGCGTCTGCACCAACCGCTGATGCTCATCCAGATCTTCCGGCATCTGCTCCAGGGCATTGGCCAGCGCCTCTTCGGTATCACTGTGAATCGCCACCGGCAGCCGTGCAGCCAGGCCGTTGGCAATCTCGTCCAGGCTGTTGGCCAGGCTTTGCCCGGCGCCTTCGATCAACTGCTCCTGTACCTCCGCCGGCAACGCCGTGTCGCGGTGCGCGCCTAACCCCGAGAGGTAGCTGAGCAGGGTGTGCGACAGCACCAGGAAGCGAAAGCCAACGTCGGCTTCCTTACGGAAATGCCCCGGCTCCATCAGCATGTTGGCCAAGGTGGTGGACAGCGCCGCGTCAGCGTTGTGGGCATTGCGCCGGGCCAGGCGATAGGCCAGGTCGTCGCGCTTGCCGTGGGCATACTGCTGCATGATCTGGCGCAGGTAGACGCTGGCGCAGGCCAGGGTATTGGCCAGCGCCTTGTTCAGCCGTCGGCCCTGCCAGTCAGGCAGGAACAGGAATACCGCGAGGATGGCAATCAGGCTGCCCACCAGAGTATCGAACAGGCGTGGCAGGAACAGGCCGTAGCCATCGCCGATCTGGTTGAAGCAGAACAGCACCATCAGGGTGATCGCGGCAGTGGCCAGGGTGTAGCGGGTCGTGCGGTTGACGAAGAACACCACCCCGGCAACCACGGCGAACAACGACTGGATGACCGGGTTAGGGAACAGATCGAACAAGGCCCAGCCCACTGTCAGGCCAACGGCAGTGCCGAAGATTCGCTGCACCAGCTTGCGCCGGGTGGCCCCGTAGTTGGGCTGGCACACGAACAGCGTGGTGAGGATGATCCAGTAGCCCTGGGTCGGGTGAATCAGGTGCACCATGCCATAGCCGATCGACAGCGCCAGCGGCAGGCGCAAGGCATGCCGGAATAACAGCGAGGTCGGTGTGAGCTGGGTGCGCAGGCGCGTCCATACGTCCTTCAGCGAGCGTGGCGAGCGGTCGAGCAGGCTGCTGTCGCTGGCATCGGCCAGGCTGTCCGGGTTGCTGGCGGCACTGAGCAGGCGGTCCAGCGTTGCCAGGTTGGCAGCCAGCGCCCGCAGCGAGCGCAGCAGGCTGCGCCAGGCCGGGTTGCTCTGAATGCGCAGGTGTTCGAGCGAAGCGTTGAGGTCCTCGAGGGCTTCAGGATAACCGCTGGCCAGCACGAACGGTTGGCGCAGGCGGATCGAGCGGGCCAGCTCCTGGCACGATGAGCCTTGCTTACGCAGCAGGCGCTGGCAGCGGAACATGACGTCACTGTGGAAAAACGCCTCGGTCAGAGCGTTGTAGGGGTAGTGCGAGGCACTGACACGCTCGTGGATGTCCTGGGCCAGGAAGTACAGCTTGAGGTAGCGGCTTACCTTCGAGTTTGGTTGGCTGTTGCCCACCCGGTGCAGGATGATTTCCTTGGCGGCGTTCAGCGCTGCCACCACCTTGCCGTTCTGCTGGGCCAGTTCCAGGCGCCGGGCCTCGACGTCGAGCGTGCGGACCGGTTCGAACAGGCTGGCCTTGAGCTTGAGGTAGCTGCCCAGCTCGAAGAACAGTTTGGCCAGGCTCTGTTGTACCGGCTGGTTGGAAAACAGCGCCTGCCACAGCACCGACAACAGCCCGTACCAGGCCGCACCTGCCACCAGCAGCAGCGGTTCGTGCCAGAAGTCGGTGACCTGGCCGCCGCGCTGGTCCACGCCGATCATGGTGTAGACCGCAGTGATCAAGGTGGCCGAAGCGATGGCGCCGTAGCGCTCGCCCAGCGCTCCGAGCATGGTCAGGCCAAAGGCGGCCAGGGCCAGGGCAATGACGAAGATCCAGGGGTAAGGGAACAGCAACTCGACCGCCAGTGCAGCGATGGCGAAACAAACCAGGGTAACGGCCAGGGCGCTGAGGCGGCCCTGCCAGCTGTCGTCGGTTTCGGCCAGGGCGCTGGCGATGATGCCGAGGAACAGTGGAATCAGCAGGGCCATCTCGTTCTGGTACCAGCACAGGGCCAGACTGCCGGTGAGGGCAATGGTGACCCGGATGCTGTAGCTGAACTTGTCTTGGCCCCACAGGCGACGCAGTGACTGACGGAACGAGCTCGATGACATGATGGCCTGCCAGGCGGTGATCAGAAGAATACCTTTCAGGGCCGGTTATTGGGGCCGCTTCGCGCCCCTTCGCGGGCACGCCCGCTCCCACACGTTCTACAAAGAACCCTGTGGGAACGGGCGTGCCCGCGAAGGGACGCGAAGCGGCCCCAATAACGGCTCCAAACACGGGCCAGCAAGAAGCGTTCCGTGCTGCTGAAAGGATTCTACCCTACACGAACTGCGCTGCGGCGTTCGCTGATGCCCAGGCCCACTGGAAGTTGAAACCGCCCAGGTGGCCGGTGACATCCAGCACTTCACCGATGAAGTACAAACCGGGGCTTTTCAGCGATTCCATGGTCTTGGACGACACCTCGCGGGTATCCACGCCGCCCAGGGTCACTTCGGCGGTGCGGTAGCCTTCGGTGCCGGCCGGCACAACTTGCCAGTTCGCCAGCTTTTCGGCGATTTGTGCCAGTTCTGCCGGGGTGTACTGCTTCATCGGTCTGGACTCGAACCACTGCTCGGCCAGCAGGTTGGCCAGCTTGCGAGTGAAGACCTCGCCCAGCACGGTCTTCAGTTCGGCGTTGGCGCGCTCGGCCTGCATCTGTTGCAGCCAGGTCAGCGCATCGCGGTCGGGCAACAGGTTGATCTCGACCGTGTCACCGGCTTCCCAGAATGACGAGATCTGCAAGATCGCCGGACCGCTCAGGCCGCGGTGCGTGAACAGCAGGTTTTCGCGGAAACTGGTGCCATTGCAACTGGCGGTGCAGTCCAGCGAGGTGCCAGACAATTCGGTGCACATCGCCTTGAGTTGGGGCTCGGTGATGGTGAATGGCACCAGCCCGGCGCGGGTTGGCAGCAGGGTGTGGCCGAACTGGCGGGCCACCTGGTAGCCGAAACCGGTGGCGCCCAGGGTCGGGATCGACAGGCCGCCGGTGGCGATGACCAGCGACTGGCAGGCGAACTGGCCGCTGCTGGTCTGCAACATATAGCCGCTTTCGGTCTTCTCGATCTGTTCGATGCTGGTGTGCATGCGGATCTCGGCGCCGGCCTCGTCACACTCGGCCAGCAGCATGTCGAGGATGTCGCTGGCCTTGTTGTCGCAGAACAGTTGCCCGAGTTTCTTCTCGTGGTAGGCCACGCCGTGCTTGCAGACCAGTTCGATGAAGTCCCATTGGGTGTAGCGAGCCAGCGCCGACTTGCAGAAGTGTGCGTTGTGCGAAAGGAAGTTGGCCGGCTCGGTGTACATGTTGGTGAAGTTGCAGCGCCCGCCGCCGGACATGAGGATCTTCTTGCCTGGCTTGTTGGCGTGGTCGAGCAGCAGCACCCGGCGGCCGCGACGGGCACTGAGCTGGGCGCACATCAGGCCGGCGGCGCCGGCGCCAAGGATGATCACGTCGGTGGAGTGCACTGTATGAACCTTCAGAGTTGAAATGCTGAACCCTGTGGGAGCGGGTTCACCCGCGAATGCGATGGTGCATTCACTGCCGCATTCGTGGGTAAAACCGCTTCTACAGGGGATTTGCCTGGCATTTAGATAATGCGGACTTTCAGGGCGCGGCCCTTGATCTTGCCGCTGTTCAGCCGCTGCATGGCCTGCTTGGCCAGCGCCCGCTCCACGGCCACAAACGCCTGAAAGTCGAAGATGGCAATCTTGCCCACCTGCTTGCCCGGGATGCCGGCATCACCGGTCAAGGCCCCCAGGATGTCGCCAGGGCGCAGCTTGTCCTTGCGGCCAGCGGCAATGCACAGCGTGGTCATCACTGGCAGCAGGGGCTCGCCGCCCTTGTTTTTCAGGCTGTCCAGCTGGTCCCAGCGCAGCGGGCTCTTCTGCAGCGCTTCGATGGCCTGGGCGCGGTGGCCTTCGGCCGGAGCCACCAGGCTGACCGCAATGCCTTTCTCGCCGGCGCGGCCGGTGCGGCCCACGCGGTGCACGTGGATTTCCGCATCACGTGCCAGTTCCACGTTGATGACCATGTCCAGGCCATCGATGTCCAGACCGCGGGCGGCCACGTCGGTAGCCACCAGCACCGAGCTGCTGCGGTTGGCGAACATGGTCAGCACCTGGTCACGGTCGCGCTGCTCCAGGTCGCCGTGCAGGGCCTGGGCGACGATGCCCTTGGCGGTCAGGTGGGCAACCACGTCCTCGCATTGCTGCTTGGTGAAGCAGAACGCTACGCACGACTGCGGGCGGTAGTGGCCGAGCACGCGGGTGACGGCTTCCAGACGTTGTTGCGGGTCAATCTCGATGAAACGCTGCTCGATCTGGTTGTCGGCGTGCAGGCTCTCGACCTTGACCTGCTGCGGGTTGCGCATGAAGTCGGCGGCCAGTTGCTTGATGCCGGCCGGGTAGGTGGCAGAGAACAGCAGGGTCTGACGGCGCGACGGGGTCTTGCCGATGATGCTGGCGATGGCGTCGAAGAAGCCCATGTCGAGCATGCGGTCGGCTTCGTCCAGTACCAGGGTGTTCAACCCGTCCAGTACAAGGGTGCCTTTGTCCAGGTGCTGCTGGATGCGCCCTGGAGTGCCGACGATGATGTGTGCGCCGTGCTCCAGCGACGCGATCTGTGGGCCAAGCGAAACACCGCCGCACAGGGTCAGGATCTTGATGTTGTCCTCGGCGCGGGCCAGGCGGCGCAGCTCCTTGGCCACCTGGTCGGCGAGCTCGCGGGTAGGGCAGAGCACCAACGCCTGGCAGCCGAAGTAGCGCGGGTTGATCGGGTTGAGCAGGCCGATGCCGAAGGCGGCGGTCTTGCCGCTACCGGTCTTGGCCTGGGCGATCAGGTCCTGGCCTTTGAGGATGACAGGCAGGCTCTGGGCCTGGATAGGCGTCATCGAGGCATAGCCGAGGGCGTCCAGGTTGGCCAGCATGGCAGTGGACAGCGGCAAGGTAGCAAAGGCGGTGGATTCGGTGGTCACGAGGCGGGCCTGCGTTGCGAAGCGAAAAATGCCGCACAGTCTACCAGCCTCGTGGCCATTCGCCCTACGACTCCATGTGTTGTTCCGGACGACGGGCACGCCTTCCGTCCGTCGGCGCCAGTTGCAGGAAGATCGCCGCCGCCAGCATGGCCATTACACCGATGGTGACGAAGGTCAGCTGGAACGCGCCCAGGGTGGTTTCCACGCCCTCGGCGCTGCCTGCCGCAGTAAAGCCACCCAACAGTGCGCCGGCGCAGGCCACGCCCAGGCTCAGCGAAAGTTGCGCGACCACCGACAGCAGGCTGTTACCGCTGCTGGCGCTGGCATCGTCGAGATCGATGAGCGTCACTGTGTTCATCGCCGTGAACTGCATGGAGTTCACGGCACCCAGAAGGCCAAGTTGCACCAACAGCAGCCAATAGGGCGTCTGCTCGTCCACCAGGCCCAGGCTTGCCAGCAGGATGCCCAGCAGCAAGGTATTACCGGTCAGAATGATGCGATATCCGAACCGTTCGATCAGCGGTCGGGCAATGGACTTGGCCAGCATGGCCGCCACCGCCAGCGGGATCATGCTCATGCCTGCCTGGGCGGGCGAGTAGCCCAGCGCGACCTGCAGCAGCAACGGCACCAGGAAGGGCAGAGCGCCGCTGCCCAAGCGGGCGAACAGGTTGCCGAGGATGCCGATGGCGAAGGTGCGCACGCGGAACAGGCTGGGCGAGAACAGCGGCTCCGGGTCGCGCCCGGCTCGCAGCCAGTACGCGGCCAGGCAGGCCATGCCGGCGAACAGCAGCAACATTACCCGCAAGTGCGGCAGGTGCAGCTCGCCCAGGCCTTCCATTGCAATGGTGATCAGTACCATCGCTGCGCCAAACAGCAGGAAACCAGGGCCGTCGAAGGTGGTGCGCTCGGCGCCGCGCAAGTCCGGGATGAACTTCCACACGGCAATGCAGCCAAGCAGGCCGACTGGCAGGTTGAGCAGAAAGATCCAGTGCCAGCTGAGGATTTCCACCAGCCAGCCACCGACCGTTGGACCCAGCAATGGCCCGAGCAGACCGGGGATGGTGATGAAACTCATGATCCGCACCAGCTCGCTGCGGGGGTAGGCGCGCAGCACCACCAGCCGCCCGACCGGCAGCATCAGTGCACCGCCCAGGCCCTGCACGACGCGGGCGAAGATCAGGAAGCCAAGGCTGTTGGCTACGGCGCACAGCAGCGAACCAAAGCTGAACAGCAAGATGGCGCTGAAGAAGATGCGCTTGGTGCCGAAACGGTCGGCGATCCAGCCGGAGGCAGGGATCAGCAGGGCCACGGTGAGCATGTAGGCAATGATCACACCCTGCATGCGCAATGGGTCTTCGGCCAACGAGCGGGCCATGGCTGGCAGCGCAGTGTTGAGGATGGTGCCGTCCAGGGACTGCATGAAAAAAGCGATGGCCACCACCCAAGGGATCCAGCGGGCGGTGACGGGGTCCAGCGGGGTGCGTTCGGGCATGACTTCCTCGTTTGTCAGTGCCAGCCTCTTCGCGGGTACCCGCTTCTGCAAGGGTTTGGCGCCCCCTGTAGGAGCGGGCTTGCCCGCGATAGGGCCATCAATGCCTATTACAATGTCAGGGTCAGGCCTTTGACCAGCGCCCCGGGCAAATGACTCGACCCAGTACTGCGCTGCCCGTAAGTACTGGTGGACAGGATCATCTCGCGCTCCTGGGTCAGGTCCTCAAGCTGGCTGCCCAGCAAGCTGTACAGGCTGTCATCGAAGCGCATGGTACTCACCGGCCCCTGGATCTGCCCGTCTTCTACCCAGAAGGTGGCGAAGCGGGTCAGCCCGGTCATGCGCGCCGCTGGCAGGTCCGAGTAGTTCAGGTACCACAGGTTGCTGATGTACAGGCCGGTGCCCAGCCGCTCAAGGATCTGCGCACTGGCCAGATTGCCCGGCGCCAGGCTGAGCGCACAGGGCGACTCATAGCCGTCGGCGCCATTGGCCTGCAGCTCGAACTCGGCCGCACTGCGCGCACTGATCAACTGCTGCCGGGCCTCGCCTTGCTGGATCAGCGGCACATCCAGACGCGGCGCACCTTCATCGGAAAATGCCGGGCTAAGTGAGCCACTTACCTGCTCGGTAAAACTCACCAGCGGGCTAAGCCGTGCATCGCCGTTGTACAGGCGCTGCAGAGCGCTGTTGCCAGTGGCCAGGGCTTGCGCGGAAAAACCGCCCCAGCACAGCATGCCGGCGACTTCGTCCATGGCCGCAGGTGCAAGGTAGGCGCGGTAGGTGCCGGGCTTGAGGGTAACTGCCGGGCGACCGAGGAAGCCCAACTGCTCTCGTGCTTGGCGCAGGCGTGCGGTGAAGTCGTCGGCACTCCAGGCCTGGCCGGCATAGTTGGCCTTCACCGCCTGGCCATTAGCGTGGAACAGACTCCAGTCGACGTTGAAACTGTTGGCCTGGTGCCAGCCGAAGGCGCCGAACGAGCTGGCGAAGCCCCGGCAGACCGGGCCGGCGGCATAGATGCCGACCAAGTCCAGGTCGCCTGCTTCACGCTCGAGCAGATCCAGTACTTCGTTCAGTGCGGGCAGGGGGTGTTCCTGCACGCTATGGCTGTGCCAGGCATTTTCGTCCAGGCGCAGGTAAGGGTCGAGGGCCAGCAGCGGCAAGGTCTGACGCAACTGCTCGAGCGCAACGTTCAGGCGCTGGCGATCCAGTTGTGCGTCGCCACTCAAGGTCACCTGCTGTTCCGCCTGGCGCCCATCGCGCACCAGCCGCAGCTGCGCGCTGGCCTGGCTGACTTCGCCGGCCTGGCGCACCTTGGCATGGTTGAAACGCACGAACTGCGATTGCTCGGCACTGTAACCGAGGGTGAACTGCTCGCCTGCCTGAAGGGCGGCGTGCACATCCCCGACCAGGTTTTCGAAAGCGTGCTTCATCAGGCGTCTCCTCCGAATACATCGATCTGGCGGAATACACAGGCCGGCGAGGCATGGCCGACCCGCACCACCTGATTGGGTTCGCCCTTGCCACAGTTGGGCGTGCCCAGCACCTGGAAGGTACTGTGGTCGCCAACCGCCGACAGGTTGCGCCAGAACTGCGCGGAGATGCCGCGGTAGTTGGGGTTCTTGACGATGCCCTTGAGCTCGCCATTTTCAATCAACTGGCCCCATTCGCAGCCGAACTGGAACTTGTTGCGCGCATCGTCGATGGACCAGGAACGGTTGGTACGCATCAGGATGCCGTGCTCGATGCCCTGGATCAGTTGCGGCAGGCTTTGCTCACCAGGCTCGATGTTGAGGTTGGCCATGCGGTCGATCGGCGCGCGGTTCCAGCCGCAGGCACGGCTGTTGGCCACGCCGTCCAGGCCAGAGCGGAACTGAGACAGCGCGCCACCCAGCGGGCGCAGCAGCAGGCCGTCGCGTATCAGGAATGCTTTGCTGGCCGGGGTGCCGTCGTCGTCATGACTGTAGCTGGCCAGCTCTTCGCCAATGGTCGGGTCGAAGGTCACGTTCAGCAGGCTGGAACCGTACTGCAGGTGGCCGAAGTCGCTGGCTTTGACGAAGCTGGTGCCTGCGTAGTTGCGCTCGTCGCCGAGAATGCGGTCCATCTCCAGCGGGTGGCCGATGGATTCGTGAATCTGCAGCATCATCTGGTCCGGCATCAACAGCAGGTCACGCGGGCCGCTGGGGGTGTTCGGTGCCAGCAACAGTTGCAGCGCTTCGTCGGCCACCCGGCTGGCCGCGCCGACCAGGCCACAGCGCTCGATGATCTCGAAACCACCCTGTTGGCCGAAGTTGTCGCGGCCCAGGCTGCGGCTCTGGCTGTCCTGGCCATCGCTGGCAGTTACGCCAAGGCCCGGGAACAGGAAGCGCTGGGCGTGGCGCAGCTCGGCGCCGGCCGAGTTGAGGTAGGTTTGCTCGACCAGGCTCAGCCCCAGGCTGGCCTGCCAGTCCACAAGGCGGCTGTCCCTGGGCACGCTGGCCGATTCATCGGCGAGCAGGCCAAGGCAGTCGGCGAGGCTGGGTACGGGTTGGTCGAAGTTGGGCGAGACATGGTCGTGGCGTGCGCTGGTCACCGCTTGTTCGCGCAGGTCCAGCAGGCTGTGCCGGGCGATCTGCCGCGCCAGCGCCTCGGCTTGCTCAAGGGCGCGCTGCAGGCCAGCCTGGGACAGGTCGGCGGTGGCAGCGTAGGCCTCCACGCCATTGACCCGCACGGTGAGCATGGCGCCCTCATCCTGGCTGAAGAAGGGTGGTTCGGCGACGTTGCGGCGAACTGAAAGCGCCTGGTGCGACTGTTTTACATGGCGCAGGGAAAACAACTCGGCCGTACTGCGCAGCGCGGCAAAGCGCTGGCGCAGCAGGGCGCTGGAATCGAACATGCGGATGCCTCCGTGTACACGGTGGCTCCCCCTAGAACCACCCGTCTTGCATGGCGAGGCAGGTATCGTCGTGTGCCTCGAGCAATGCCAGCTCATTATGGCAGCCCGGTACTTCCCAGGTCAGGAAATAACGTGCGGCTTGCAGCTTGCCGAGGTAGAAGTCGCGATCAGCAGCGCTTGCCTTGAGCAGGCCAAGCTCGGCGTGAACCGCCTGCTCAAGCCAGCGCCAGCCGATCACGCAGTGGCCGAAGGCCTTGAGGTACAAGGCAGAGTTGGCCAAGGCACCAGCGACTTTGCCTTGGGCCAGATCGCCGAGCAGGGCCAGGGTTACGCCTTGCAGGCGGTTGACCAACTGCTCCAGCGGCTGGCGCAGCAGGTCCAGGTTGGGGTGATGGCTGGCGCGCTCGCCGGTGGTGGCGATCAGGCGGATCAGTTGCTTGAGGCCGGCACCATTGTTCTGCGCCAGCTTGCGGCCGAGCAAATCGAGCGACTGAATACCTTCGGTACCTTCGTGGATCGGATTCAGGCGGTTGTCGCGGTAGTACTGCTCGACCGGGTATTCGCGGGTGTAGCCGTGGCCGCCGAGAACCTGGATCGCCAGTTCATTGGCCTTGAGGCAGAACGTCGAAGGCCAGGATTTGACGATCGGGGTCAGCAGGTCGAGCAGCGCCTGCGCTTGGTTGCGCGACGTTTCGTCGTCGGCGGTCTGGGTATCGTCGAACAGGCGCGCTGCGTACAGGCCCAGGTCGAAGGCGCCTTCTACATAAGCCTTTTGTGCCAGCAGCATTCGTTTCACATCGGTGTGCGCAATGATCGGTACTGCCGGGCTGAGCGGGTCTTTGCTGTCCGGCAGCCGGCCTTGCGGTCGCTGGCGGGCGTACTCCAGCGAATACAGGTAGCCGGCGTAACCGAGCATGACCGCCCCCATGCCAACGCCGATACGTGCTTCGTTCATCATCTGGAACATGCAGGCCAGGCCTTGGTGCGGCTGGCCGACCAGGTACCCGACGCACTGGCCATTGTCGCCGAAGTTCAGGGCTGTGGAGGTGGTGCCGCGCCAGCCCATTTTGTGGAACAGCCCGGCCAGCAGCACATCGTTGCGCGGGCCACGGCTGCCGTCCGGGTTTACGTGGTACTTGGGCACGATGAACAGCGAGATGCCCTTAACCCCGGGCGGGGCGTCCGGAAGCTTGGCCAGCACCATGTGCACGATGTTTTCCGACAGTTCGTGGTCGCCGCCGGAAATGAAGATCTTGTTGCCTTTGAGTCGGTAGCTGCCGTCGTCTGCTGGTTCAGCACGGGTGCGGATGTCGGCCAGCGAAGAGCCGGCGTGGGGTTCGGTCAGCGCCATGGTGCCGAAGTAGCGGCCCTCGATCATCGGTTGCAGGAACAGGCGCTTCTGTTCATCGGAGCCGAAGCTCTCGATCAGGTTGGCCGCGCCCATGGTCAGGAATGGGTAGGCTGTGGTGCCCGCGTTGGTGGCCTGGAAGTGGGCGAAGCAGGCTTGCGAGACCAGGCTGGGCAGCTGCATGCCACCAACCTCGAAGTCCCGGTTGGCGTTGAGGAAGCCGGCTTCGAGGAAGGCGTCGACGGCGGGTTTTACTTCGGGAATCAGTTCGGCGCGGCCATCCACATAGCGTGGTTCGTTTTCGTCGGCCTTGCGGTTGTGCGGGGCGAAATACTTCTCGGCGACGGTACGCGCGGTGGTCAGTGCCGCATCGAAGGTTTCACGGCTGTGTTCGGCGAAGCGCGGGCGTTGGGTCAGGGCTTCGGCGTCGAGGACTTCGTAGAGCTCGAAGGCGAGGTTGCGGGGGCTGAGCAAGGTCTCGGGCATGGTGGCGGTCCTGAGGCGGGATGCTGCGAGTGTAGGGGCCTGGTGCGGGAGGGGACAGGTTAATAGGTGTGAGTGATATTGTTTTAGAAAGGGCGAGCGCCATGGCTTTAAGGGGATGGCGTTAGAGGTGCGTCGTCTGGGAGACCGAGCGCCGCCCGCGCGGCGCATCGCGAGCTGCGCTCGCTCCTACGTTTGTTTCGGGTCGGTTATTTCTGGGGGATTTGCGCGCGGGCGCTTTGGGGCATGTCGCGATATTGCGCCGAACAAACAAAACGGTCGCGCGCGCCTGTCACGGGCGTTACTGGCCCGAAACAGATGTAGGAGCGAGCGCAGCTCGCGATGCGCCGCGCGGGCGGCGCTCGATTTCAGCAACGGCATAACATCCACGGCAAACATGCCCGGCCATTGCGCAACCTCATGCCATGCGGTGTGGCGTGCCATGCGCCATGGCTTTAAGGGTATGGCGTTAGAGGTGCGTCGTCTGGGAGACCGAGCGCCGCCCGCGCGGCGCATCGCGAGCTGCGCTCGCTCCTACGTTTGTTTCGGGCCAATTATTTCTGGGGGATTTGCGCGCGGGCGCTTTGGGGCATGTCGCGATATTGCGCCGAACAAACAAAACGGTCGCGCGCGCCTGTCACGGGCGTTACTGGCCCGAAACAGACGTAGGAGCGAGCGCAGCTCGCGATGCGCCGCGCGGGCGGCGCTCGATTTCAGCAACGGCATAACATCCACGGCAAACATGCCCGGCCATTGCGCAACCTCATGCCATGCGGCGTGGCGTGCCATGCGGTGTGGCTTTGAGGGTATGGCGGCAGAGGTGCGTCGTCTTGGAGACCGAGCGCCGCCCGCGCGGCGCATCGCGAGCTGCGCTCGCTCCTACGTTTGTTTCGGGCCAATTATTTCTGGGGGATTTGCGCGCGGGCGCTTTGGGGCATGTCGCGATATTGCGCCGAACAAACAAAACGGTCGCGCGCGCCTGTCACGGGCGTTACTGGCCCGAAACAAACGTAGGAGCGAGCACAGCTCGCGATGCGCCGCGCGGGCGGCGCTCGATTTCAGCAACGGCATAACATCCACGGCAAACATGCCCGGCCATTGCGCAACCTCATGCCGTGCGGCGTGGCGCGCCATGCGGTGTGGCTTTGAGGGTATGGCGGCAGAGGCGCTCGGTCTTGCAGGCGCAGAAAATGTTGTGGCGAGCCCCAGCCCCCCAAACCCAATCTCAAGACAAACGCCCATAAAAAAGGAGAGCCGAAGCTCCCCTTTTTCAGCAACCCTCAGCTTCAGCCAATGGTCATCAGGCTGGCGTTACCACCCGCCGCCGCAGTGTTCACGCTCACCGCCCGCTCGATCACCAAACGCTCCAGCGCAATCTGGTGATCACCGCTGGACAGCCCGTGCACCCCAACGATCGCCCCGGCACGTTTGGCCACCTGCTGGCATACGCCGCGCAACTGGTCCGAGTCGCCATGGTGGATCACGGCGTCGAACGCCACTTCATCCTTGTTCCAGTCCGCGACCAGCTTCACCTTGGCCTGCAGCTCACGCGGCAGGCGGGCGCGCAGGGCTTTGCCCGGTTCACCGTCAACCCATACCGCCGAGCTGCCAACGGCCAGTACTGCGGCCAGCTGCGCCAGCAGGTCGGTTTCGTTGTCGGCCAGGCACAGCACGTGCTCACGCGGCAAGATGGTGTAGCTGTTGCGCTCGCCGGTCGGGCCGGGCAGCAGGCGGGCGATGCCGCTCTGCGACTGGCTGGCGAACTGGCTGCACAGCGCGACCAGGTCGGCCAGCTGGTTGCTCTCGGCCCAAGCCTTCAGGCCGTGCAGTGGCTTGACCAGCTGTTCGTGCAGGGTGCGGTCCGGCTTGCCTTCGCCGTCCTGCTGCTGGAAGTGGTGGCCAATGGCGTCGGCCGGACGGGTCGACAGCAGGCGGTACAGGTACAGCGGGCCGCCGGCTTTCGGGCCGGTGCCAGACAGGCCTTCACCACCGAACGGCTGCACGCCCACCACGGCACCCACAATGTTGCGATTGACGTACATGTTGCCGGCATTGGCGGTTTCCACCACTTTGGCAATGGTCTCGTCGATGCGGGTGTGCACGCCCAGGGTCAGGCCGTAGCCGGAGTTGTTGATCTGCTCGATCAATTGGTCCAGGTTGCGGCGGTTGTAGCGCACCACGTGCAGTACGGGACCGAAGATTTCACGCTTCAGTTCGTCGAAGCTTTCCAGTTCGATCAGGGTCGGCATGACGAAGGTGCCACGCTTGATCTCGGCAGCATCGGCAATGGCCACTTGGTAGACCGAGCGGCCTTTCTCGCGCATGCCCTGAATGTGCTTCTCGATGCCGGCCTTGGCTTCGGCGTCGATCACCGGGCCGATGTCCACGGCCAGGCGGTCCGGGCAGCCCAGGCGGCTTTCAGCCATGGCGCCCTTGAGCATTTCGATTACGCGGTCGGCGGAGTCTTCCTGCAAGCACAGCACACGCAGGGCCGAGCAACGCTGGCCGGCACTGTCGAAGGCCGAGGACACCACGTCGATCACGACCTGTTCGGTCAGTGCCGAGGAGTCGACGATCATCGCGTTCTGGCCGCCGGTTTCGGCGATCAGCGGGATCGGGCGGCCCTGGTTGTCCAGGCGGCCAGCGACGTTGCGCTGGAGCAGGCGGGCCACTTCGGTGGAACCGGTGAACATCACGCCTTTGACGCGTTCGTCTCCTACCAGGCCGGCACCGACGGTTTCACCGCGGCCTGGCAGCAGTTGCAGCACGCCTTCGGGGATGCCAGCTTCCAACATCAGGCGCACGGCCTGGGCGGCGATCAGCGGGGTTTGCTCGGCAGGCTTGGCCAGTACCGGGTTGCCGGCAGCCAGGGCTGCGGCCACCTGGCCGGTGAAGATCGCCAGCGGGAAGTTCCAGGGGCTGATGCACACCACCGGGCCCAGCGGGCGGTGGGCGTCGTTGCTGAAGTCGTTACGTGCCTGCACCGCGTAGTAGCGCAGGAAGTCCACTGCTTCACGCACTTCGGCGATGGCGTTGGCAAAGGTCTTGCCGGCCTCGCGGATGAGTAGGCCCATCAGCGGCTGGATTTCGGCCTCCATCAGGTCGGCGGTGCGTTCCAGAATGGCAGCACGCTCGGCTGGCGGGGTGGCCTGCCAGATCGGCGCGGCGTTCAGTGCGCACTGGATGGCGTGGTCCACGTCGGCAACGGTGGCTTCTTGCACGTGGCCAACCACGTCGCGGTGGTCCGCCGGGTTCAGTACCGGTGCCGCAGCGCTCTCGCTGGCGGCGCAGGCCAGCAGCGGGGCAGCCTTCCAGTCGTTGTGAGCGGTGGCCAACATGGCGCAGGACAGCGATGCCAGACGGTGTTCGTTGGCCATGTCGATGCCGGCCGAGTTGGCCCGTTCAGTGCCATACAGATCGCGTGGCAGCGGGATACGCGGGTGCGGCAGACCGATACTGCCTTCCTGGGTACCCATGCGCTCGATGCTGGCCACCGGGTCGGCGACCAGTTCCTGGATGGAAATCGAGTGGTCGGCGATGCGGTTGACGAACGAGGTGTTGGCGCCGTTTTCCAGCAGGCGGCGCACCAGGTAGGCCAGCAGCGTTTCATGGGTGCCGACCGGCGCGTACACGCGGCACGGGCGGTTCAGCTTGCCATCGGCAATCTTGCCAACCACTTGCTCGTACAGCGGTTCGCCCATGCCGTGCAGGCACTGGAACTCGTACTGGCCCGGGTAATAGTTCTGCCCGGCAATGTGGTAGATGGCCGACAGGGTGTGGGCGTTGTGGGTGGCGAACTGCGGGTAGATGGCTTCTGGCACGGCCAGCAGCTTGCGGGCGCAGGCCACGTAGGACACGTCGGTGTACACCTTGCGGGTATAGACCGGGTAGCCTTCCAGGCCTTCGACCTGAGCACGCTTGATCTCGCTGTCCCAGTAGGCGCCTTTTACCAGGCGGATCATCAGGCGGTGGCGGCTGCGCTTGGCCAGATCGATGACGTAGTCGATCACGTACGGGCAGCGCTTCTGGTAGGCCTGGATAACGAAACCGATGCCGTTCCAGCCAGCCAGGGATGGCTCGAAGCACAGGCGCTCGAGCAGATCGAGCGAAAGCTCCAGGCGGTCGGCTTCTTCGGCGTCGATGTTCAGGCCGATGTCGTACTGCTTGGCCAGCAGCGTCAGCGACAGCAGGCGCGGGTACAGCTCTTCCATCACGCGCTCGTACTGGGCACGGCTGTAGCGCGGGTGCAGTGCCGACAGCTTGATCGAGATGCCTGGGCCTTCGTAGATGCCGCGGCCATGCGAGGCCTTGCCGATCGAGTGGATGGCCTGCTCGTAGGACGCCAGGTATTTCTGCGCGTCGTGCTCGGTCAGTGCTGCTTCGCCGAGCATGTCGTAGGAGTAGCGGAAGCCTTTGGACTCGAAGCGGCTGGCGTTGGCCAGTGCTTCGGCAATGGTCTCGCCGGTGACGAACTGCTCACCCATCAGGCGCATGGCCATGTCGACGCCCTTGCGGATCATCGGCTCGCCGCTCTTGCCGATAATGCGAGTGAGCGAGGAGGTGAGGCCGGTTTCGTTGTGGGTGCTGACCAGCTTGCCGGTCAGCAGCAGCCCCCAGGTGGCGGCGTTGACGAACAGCGACGGGCTGTTGCCCAGGTGTGGCTGCCAGTTGCCGGTACTGATCTTGTCGCGGATCAGCGCATCGCGGGTGCCTTTGTCGGGGATACGCAGCAGGGCTTCGGCCAGGCACATCAGCGCCACGCCTTCCTGAGACGACAGCGAGAACTCCTGCAGCAGGCCCTGGACGACACCGGCACGGCCGCCGGCGCTTTTCTGATTGCGCAGTTTTTCAGCAATGCTTGCGGCCAGCTTGTTAGTGGCTTCGGCCAGCGGCGCGCTCAGGCGCGCCTGCTCCAGCAGCATTGGCACCACTTCCTGCTCGGGGCGGCGGTAGGCAGCGGTGATTGCCGAGCGCAGTACCGACTGCGGCAAGATGCTCTCGGCAAATTCGAGGAAGCACTGGTGGCTGTGGTCGGCCTGGATTTCACCGGCATCGTCGGCCGGGTTGCTGGCATGACCGTTGAGTTCGGTCAGGGTTGCGCCACCCTCGAGCTTCTCCAGGTAATTGAAGATCGCTTGCTTGATCAACCAGTGAGGTGTGCGGTCAATGGACTGCGCAGCTGCTTTGAGTCGCTCACGGGTCGGGTCGTCGAGTTTGACCCCAAGGGTGGTAGTCGCCATTTCTTATCCTCGTTATTGCCACGGTTGTGGCCTAAGCTGGCATCAAGAGTAGCTGTAGGACAATTCGGGTGCAACTAGGTGCAACCTGAATTTTTTGTGTAGAAGGTGCAACTCGTCCGATAGCCATTCCCGCCCCCTGAAAAGGGGCGTTTTTGGTGTGATTTATTCTGAAAAACCGGTTTTTTACTCCCGAAAGGAGCAAAAAATGGGCTTTGTCGGAAAATGCACTGGCAGGTGCAACTTGCAAAAGAAAAATGGTTGCACCTTCTTTGCGTTGTTGCATAGCATTCGCCGCCTGGGTGCAACCGCCATCGCTGCGGTTGTGCATGATAAAAACAAACGCCAGGGCACACGCATGGGCAATCCACTAACGATCACCTTCGTGATCTACATCGCAGCAATGGTGCTGATCGGCTTCGCCGCCTATCGCGCCACCAAAAACCTTTCCGATTACATTCTGGGCGGTCGCAGCCTGGGTAGCGTGGTTACCGCGCTGTCTGCCGGTGCCTCCGACATGAGTGGCTGGCTGCTGATGGGCCTGCCCGGTGCCATCTACTTCGCGGGCCTGTCCGAGGTCTGGATCGCCATCGGCCTGACGGTTGGTGCCTACCTGAACTGGCTGTTCGTGGCTGGCCGGCTGCGCGTGCAGACCGAGCACAACGGTGACGCGCTGACCCTGCCGGACTATTTCTCCAGCCGTTTCGAAGACAATAGCGGCCTGCTGCGTATCATCTCCGCCATCGTCATCCTGGTCTTCTTCACCATCTACTGCGCTTCCGGCATCGTTGCCGGTGCCCGTCTGTTCGAGAGCACCTTCGGCATGTCGTACGAAACCGCGCTGTGGGCTGGTGCAGCGGCGACCATCGCCTACACATTCATCGGTGGTTTCCTGGCTGTGAGCTGGACCGACACCGTGCAGGCCACGCTGATGATCTTCGCGCTCATCCTCACCCCGGTGTTCGTGCTGATCGCCACCGGTGGCTTCGACCAGACCTTCGCCGCTATCGAGGCGGTGAACCCGGCGAACTTCGACATGCTCAAGGGTGCCACCTTCATCGGTATCATCTCGCTGATGGGCTGGGGCCTGGGTTACTTCGGCCAGCCGCATATCCTGGCGCGCTTCATGGCCGCTGATTCGGTGAAGTCGATCGCCAAGGCGCGCCGCATTTCCATGACCTGGATGATCCTGTGCCTGGCGGGTACCTGCGCCGTAGGCTTCTTCGGTATCGCCTACTTCTCGGCCCATCCTGAACTGGCAGGCCCGGTAAGCGAGAACCACGAGCGTGTGTTCATCGAACTGGCCAAGATCCTGTTCAACCCATGGATCGCAGGTGTCCTGCTGTCGGCCATCCTGGCCGCGGTCATGAGTACCCTGAGCTGCCAGCTGCTGGTGTGCTCCAGTGCCTTGACCGAAGACTTCTACAAAGCCTTCCTGCGCAAGAATGCTTCGCAGATCGAGCTGGTGTGGGTCGGCCGTCTGATGGTACTGGCCGTGGCCCTGATTGCCATCACCATGGCTGCCAATCCGGAAAACCGCGTGCTGGGCCTGGTGGCCTATGCCTGGGCCGGCTTTGGTGCTGCCTTCGGTCCGGTGGTGCTGATTTCGGTGCTGTGGAAAGGCATGACCCGTAACGGCGCGCTGGCCGGTATCGTGGTGGGTGCGCTGACGGTGATCCTGTGGAAGAACTTCGACACCCTCGGGTTGTACGAAATCATCCCGGGCTTCCTGTTCGCCAGCATCGCCATTGTTCTGGTGAGCAAGCTGGGTAGCCCTTCGCAGGCGATGGTCAAACGCTTCGAAGCGGCTGACGCGGCGTATCACGCCGACAAGTAACACCCGTTGAATTGGCGGCGCCTGCTTTGCGGGTGCCGCCAATCAGCAGCCAGGCCTGACTCCGCCTGCAAGGCAAGGTAAACTTGCCGCCTTCGCAGGAGTTGCCATGAACTATCGTCACGCCTTCCACGCCGGCAACCACGCCGACGTCCTCAAACACATTGTGTTGACCCGCCTCATCGCCCTGATGTCGCGTAAAGAGCAGCCTTTCGCCTATATCGATACCCACGCAGGGCTCGGCCTGTACGACCTGCAGGGTGACCAGGCAAGCCGCACCGGCGAGTACCTGGAAGGCGTAGCCCGCCTGTGGAATCGCGATGACCTGCCGGCCATGGCCGACGACTACCTGCGCATCATCAAGCGCCTGAATGCCGATGGCGAGCTGCGCTACTACCCGGGTTCGCCGGAACTGGCACGTCGTCTGATGCGCCAGCAGGACCGCGCCCTGCTCAACGAGAAACACCCTGAAGACGGGCCGCTCCTCAAAGAAAACATGAAAAAAGACCCGCGCGTGACCGTGCACCTGGGTGAAGGCTGGCATGTGCCGCGGGCCTTGCTGCCGGTGCAGGAAAAGCGCGCGATCATGCTGATCGACCCGCCGTTCGAGCAGGCCGATGAGCTCAAGCGCTGCACCACTGCCATGAAAGAGGCGATTGGCCGCATGCGCCAGACGGTTGTGGCCATCTGGTACCCGATCAAGGACCAGCGTTCGCTGACCCGCTATTACCAGGACCTGACCAGCACTGGTGCGCCGAAACTGTTGCGGGTTGAGCTGTATGTGCATCACCAGGACAGCCCTCAGGGGCTGAACGGCTCTGGCCTGGCCATCGCCAACCCGCCGTGGGGGCTGGAGGATGAGCTTAAGGAGCTGCTGCCATGGCTGGCCAAAGAGCTGGCACAAACCGCCGGTAGTTACCGCATGGACTGGCTGATCGCCGAGTAAACCTGAGCGGGTTTGCCCGCGAACACCGGCAACGCCGGTGCCATCCACCGCGTGACGGCTTCGCGGGTGAACCCGCTCCCACAAGGGGGCGGTGTGCCTCCAATGTTTGCGTTATAATCCCGCCCTTTAGCCGCCATCCGCCCAAGAGGCCGTTGGCGCATTTCTACCGAATGAAGAGGCTAATCCCTTGGCATTGACGATTCTTGGCCTGTCCGGCGCCCTTAGCCATGACCCTTCCGCGGCCCTGTACATTGACGGCAAGCTGATTGCCGCCGCCGAAGAAGAGCGCTTCGTGCGTGACAAGCATGCGAAGAACCGCATGCCCTACGAGTCGGCGAAGTTCTGCCTGGAACAGGCAGGCATCAAGCCGTCCGACGTCGACGTGGTAGCCATCCCGTTCGCCCCGATCAGCCTGTTCGGCAAGGCGCGGTGGCACTATGCCAAGCGCTATTGGTACGCCCCGGATCGTGCACTCGATGCCATCCTGATGGGCAACCGTCGCTACAAGCGTTATCGCAAGAAGATCGTCTGGTGCCTGGAGCAACTGGGCTTTGACCCGAAAAAGGTCAAGATCGAGCCCGTCGAGCATCACCTGGCCCACGCTTCCAGTGCTTATCACTGCTCGGGCTTCAAGGAAAAAACCGCAATCCTGGGCATCGACGGCAAGGGCGAGTACGCCACTACCTTCTTTGGCTACGGTGAAAACGGCAAGATCCACAAGATCAAGGAATTCTTCGATCCTGACTCGCTGGGTGGCCTGTACGGTGCCATCACCGAGTTCCTGGGCTTCGAAATGCTCGATGGCGAGTTCAAGGTCATGGGCATGGCGCCGTATGGCGACGCAAGCAAGTATGACTTCTCGCGTCTGGCCAGCTTCGAGAACGGCGAGCTGGTCATCAACACCGAGTACGCCAACGTTATCGGCCTGCGCCGCTATAAAGAGAAGGGCAAAGGCTTCTACTTCTCGCCGAAGCTGATCGAATGGCTGGGCCCCAAGCGCGAAGGCGACATCGCCGACGAGCCGTACATCCATTACGCCGCCAGCATGCAGGCGCTGTTCGAGAAACTGGCGCTGCAGATGATCGACCATTACTTGGGCGACACCCTGCGTGAAACCGGCAAGCTGGCCTTCGCTGGCGGCTGTGCGCTGAACGTCAAGCTCAACCAGAAAATCATCGCCCGTCCGGACGTGAAAGAGTTGTTCGTCCAGCCAGCCTCCGGCGACGCCGGGACTGCCGTTGGCGCCGCAGCCTATGTTTCGCACGCCCGTGGCGTTCCGGTCGAGAAGATGGAGCACGTCTACCTCGGCCCGTCGTACTCCAACGAAGACGTGATCGCTGCCTGCGCCCGTCACCCGAACCAGCCAAAGTGGCGCAAACTCGAGAACATGCCGCAGCAGATCGCCCAGATCATGGTCGACGGCAACCCGGTAGCCTGGTTCCAGGGCCGCATGGAGTTCGGGCCGCGTGCCCTCGGTGGCCGATCGATCATCGGCTGCCCGAGCGTGGAAGGCGTGGCTGACCGCATCAACCACCAGATCAAGTTCCGCGAACGCTGGAGACCTTTCTGCCCGTCGATGCTCGACACTGTCGCCCCGCAGATGATCAAGGTCGACCATCCCGCGCCGTTCATGACCTTCACCTTCGAAGTCGCTGAAGAGTGGAAGACCCGCGTGCCGGAAGTGGTGCATGAGGACGGCACTTCGCGTGCCCAGGTGCTCAAGCGCGAGTACAACCCGCGCTACTACGACATGATGAAGGCGCTGGAAGACCTGACTGGCAACGGCGTGTCGCTGAACACCTCGCTGAACCGTCGTGGTGAACCGATGATCTGCTCACCGACCGATGCGTTGAACATGTTCTTCGGCTCGGACTTGCAGTACCTGATCATGGAAGACATTTTGGTTGTGAAGGACGGCGCGGCCCCGTATGACCAGCCGCTCTGAACCGCGCATCCTGCAGTTCTGCCATGGCTATGACGGGCCGTTCCTGGACTGTGCCCGTCAGTACGCCAGCCTGTTTCAGGGGCGTGGGTACCAGGTGACTACGGTGTTCCTCACCGGCGCCGCCGACGCGCAGGTAGCGGCTGGCTGTGCGTCGGAGGAGGTGCTGTTCCTTGAGTTCAGTTCCAAGGACGTGCGTGGTCTGAAACTCGGCGCCATCCGCGCATTGCGGCGCATTGCGGCCGAACGCAATTTCGCTTTCTGCATCGCCCATCGCTTCAAGCCGATCTACGTTGCCCTGCTGGGCACCGGCCTGCCAGTGATTGGTGTGCACCATGCCTTTGGCGACTACCAGCGCAAAGGCCGCCGCCTGTTCGCGAACCTGTTCAGCAAGCGTCTGAGCCTGCTGGGTGTTTCGGACGCGGTACGTGACGATATGCGGCGTTGCTTGCCTCAGTGGCCGGCCGAGCGCATTCAGACCCTGTACAACCGCATCGACATCGACGCCCTGCAAGCAGCCCTGGTGCCGCGCGCTGACGCACGCCAGGCCTTGGGCCTGGATGCTCAGGCGTGGATCGTCGGCAATGTTGGGCGCCTGCACCCGGACAAGGACCAGGCCACCCTGTTGCGCGGTTTTGCCCAGGCACTGCCGGGGCTGCCGGCTGGTGCCCGCCTGGCAATCCTCGGCAAGGGGCGTCTGGAGGCCAAGCTCATGGCGTTGGCCGCCGAGCTTGGCATTGCCGGGCAAGTCGACTTTCTTGGCCAGGTACCGGATGCGCGCCGTTACTTTCAGGCGTTCGACGTGTTCGCTTTGAGTTCGGATCACGAGCCGTTCGGCATGGTCCTGCTTGAAGCGATGGTTGCCGGTGTGCCGGTGCTGGCCACGGCCTGTGGTGGTGCCCGCGAAGTGGTCGAGGGCGTTGGCGTTCTGTTCCCGCTGGGCGACGCCGCGCAGCTGGCCCAGGGCCTGAAGCACATGGCCGTACTGGATGCTGAACAGCGCCAGGTCTGCGCCAGGCACATGCTGCAGCGCCTGCGTGAGCGTTTCTCTGATCAGGCGGTGCGCGAGGCCTTCTGGCAACTCCCGCAGGTGCGCGCGTTGGTGGGGCAGGCCTGATGCTCAATCGTATCCAGGCCTTCCGCGAACGCGGTTGGCAAGCTATCGATGCCAAGGCTTATGGCCAGGCGTGGGCGCGCTTTGGCGGCAGTGTCGCCACCCATCCGCTGGTGGTCGAGCAACTGGCGGACCTGGCACAAATCCCGGTGCGTTACCTGGGCTGGCACCAGGCTGGCGAGCTGAAAGCCGCGATCCCGGTCTGGGGGCGTCACCTGGCGCTGTCCAAGGACGTGCTGAAGCGTGCTGGCAAGAAAGCCCTGTTCGACCTCGGCAACGCCGAGATCATCCTGCCGGCGGCGCCTGATGCCGCTGCGCCGTTGCGCCATACCGTGCGTTACCTGTCCGAACTGAACCTGGGCCGCTTCAACGGCCTCAAGGCGCAGAAGGAGCAGTTGGCCATGGCCCGGGCGCCTGAAGACCTGTCGAAGAAGTTCCGCTACAACCAGCGCCGTGAACTTCGCCTGCTTGAAGAGGCGGGTGGTGTGGTACGTCCGATCAGCGACTTCAGTGCTCAGGAAATCGCCAGCATGTACTGCGACCTGTTCCTGCGCCGCTGGGGCTTCCCTGCCACCGGTGCCGAGCGTATGGCCGATGTGCTGGAGCGCCTGCGTGAGCTGCTGATCGGCTCGGTGTTGCTGCTGGACGGTAAGCCGATTGCCATCCAGTTGGTGTACCGCGTCGAAGCGCCGGAGTGGATCAGCGTCGAGTACATCAATGGCGGCGTCGACCCTGAAACCAAGGCCTTCAGCCCAGGCAGCGTGCTGAGCTTCCTCAATACCCAGGCCGCCTGGGAAGATGCCCGGACGCGCAACAAGCCGCTGCGGTTCTCGTTCGGCCGTGCTGACCGTGAGTACAAGGACCGCTGGTGCAACCCTGTGCCGGTGTATCAAGCGTGAGCCGCAAGCAGCAGTTGCTCAAGCGCCACCGGCGCAACAAACGCCTGGGGCTGCTGGCGGGCCTGGTTGCGCTGGTCGCCCTCGGTGTTTTCAGCTGGTGGTGGCTGCCGCTGCTGTTGTTCCCGCTGCTCTGGGCTGCCCATGAGGCCTGGTTTGCCGACCACCTGTTCTATGCGCCGGGTGAGGACTATGCCTACGACTTCGGCGATCAGGTGCAGCAGGTTCCTGCCAGCCTGCACGATGGCTGGCTCAAGGCTGAGTGCATGCTGCAAGGCGACGAAACCCTGGTGCTTGAACTGCGGCTAAAAAGCAGCTGGTTGGGGCGCTTTCTCGACCCTCGGGTTGAGTTACTGGCTGGCGAGCAGGCCGATCGGCAAGCCTTCGAGCGTGGCGTCGATGGCGTGCGTTTTCTCAACCTGACGGGGCTTGCTGCGCCATTGCAGGCCGGCACGTTGCGCCTGCGCGGCCGGCATTGCAAGTTGCAGGGTCAGTTGCGCCTGTGGATAACCCCTTCAATCGAGCTGCAGCGTCGCCGGGTGATGGTGATCGCGCCACATGCCGACGACGCCGAGTTGGCCGCGTATGGTTTGTACAGCCAGGCCGACGAAAGCTGGGTGGTGACCCTGACCGCCGGTGAGATAGAGGCCGAGCACTATCAGCAGATGGGCCTGGCAAAGGCCGAGGCCGCGCGCCTGAAAGGTCGCCTGCGTGCCTGGGACAGCATTGCCGTGCCGCGTTGGGCCGGTGTGCCGGAGTCGCGTTGCATACAGCTGGGTTACTTCTGCCTGCAGCTGCCTGCCATGCAGGCCGCACCCGATCAGCCGGCCGCCTCACGTGAGGCAGACCTGGCTGATATCCGCGTGTTCCGCCAGTTCAACCCGTTCCCGTTACCGGGCGACCGTGATGGCGCACCCACCTGGCACAACCTGCTGGCCGACCTGCGAGCCTTGCTGGAACTGGCCAGGCCAGAGGTGCTGGTGATGCCGCACCCGCAGCTAGACCCCCACCCGGACCATATCTGCGCTCAGGCGGCGGTGCTGGAAGCCTTGCACGGTATGGCCTGGCAGCCACAAACCTTGCTGTGCTACGCCAACCACCTGCACGATAACGACCGCTGGCCGATGGGCAACAGTGGCGATGGCGTGGCCTTGCCGCCGCAATTGAGCGCCGCCCAGGCCTGGGCACCCTGCAGCCTGGTGCTGGATTGCGCGACCCAGCGCGACAAGGCCATGGCCCTGGGCATGATGCACGACCTGCAGCCCCCGGCACCGTTCAAGCGCCGCCTGCGCCGCGTGCTGCAACGCTGGCTTGCCGGGCGACAGCCATCGCCTTACGGGGAGAACGAATTCTTCCGCAAGGCCGTGCGCCGACACGAACTGTTCTGGCGGCGTGAGCTGTAAGCACGCCCCATGGTTGACCGCGAAGGCGCAGAGCGCCCAAGGAAAGCAATGAAAGTCCTATTTCTGGTACAGAAGGAACAGCGGGCCATTCTTGACCGCCTGTACGATGGCGTCGCGGCCAACTGCGAGTGCGACCTGCGCTGGCTGACCAGCCAGGATCAGCGCAACCTGCGCCGCTACTTCAAGCGAGAGGTGCAAGTCGAGCGCTATGACCGCATCGTGTTCTTCCTGCGTTTCAAGCAGGAGATCCGTCAGGTGGCCTTTATCCGCACGGTGCCGAACCTGGTGATTCTCGAGCACGACGCCTACCAGAACTACATCCCGTGCAAGTACACCGGCAAGTTCAGCGCTCATTACCGCCAGTTGCCATGGGCGCGGGTGATCAGCTCCGGCTATATGGTCAGCGAGCGCCTGCGCCAGGAAGGTTTTGACGCGGTGTTCGTGCCCAAGGGCTATGACGAGCAGTTGCTGGCCGACCAAGGGCGCGAGCGTGACATCGAGCTGGCCTTTGTCGGCAGCGTCAACAGCGTGGCCTATAGCGGCCGCAAGGCACTGCTGGACGAGTTGGGGCAGGTCGAGAACCTGCTGGTAACCCGTACCAAGTCGGGCGAGGACTACTGCAACACGCTCAACCGTATTCGTTTCTTCGTCAGTGCCGATGTCGGCATGGGCGAATACATGATCAAGAACTTCGAAGCCATGGCCTGTGGATGTGTGTTGCTGGCGTACGACCAGGGCGAGGAAGAGAACTGTGCGCTGGGCCTGCAAGACATGCACAACGTGGTGTTC
The DNA here is from genome assembly GCF_057766845.1 of Pseudomonas sp. D5(2026). Lineage (NCBI taxonomy): Bacteria > Pseudomonadati > Pseudomonadota > Gammaproteobacteria > Pseudomonadales > Pseudomonadaceae > Pseudomonas > Pseudomonas sp. D5(2026). The sequence goes on along the minus strand of NZ_CM173421.1, from coordinate 5,088,816 downwards.
TATGACAACATCCCGACCCTTCAGGAAAAGCTTCGTCACTTGCGCGAGAACCCCGAGCTGGCACGGCAGATTGCAGAAAATGGCCGCCAACTTGCGGTTTCCCGTTTTAGTTTCGGCGCAGTTGGACGTAGCATCGTCGACCACATGCGCCCGGCGCTCAGGCCCCACCCGCCATTGTCTGCATGGCAGCGGCTGCGCCTGAAGCTGGGCATCTAAACAAGAGCTTTCGCGCCCAGGAGCGGGTCGTTGAAGGCCGATAGTCGTAATGCGGAGGGAATCCGGTGCGCTTTTCAAATGAGAGTGACGTCACGCTCGTCGTGACCAGTTGTGGGCGGTTCGATCTGCTCAAAGACACCCTTGAGAGTTTCGATCGCTACAACACCGCGCCCATTCGCGAGGTATTCATCACCGAAGACTCTGGCGACGATGCTGTGCATGCCGCTGTGCCGGAGCACTGGAAGCCGCACTGCAAGGTGTTCGTCAACCGGCCCAAACTTGGTCAGTTGCCGTCTATCGACCTGGCCTACAGCCACGTGAAGACGCCTTACATTTTTCACTGCGAAGACGACTGGCAATTCTACCGCCAAGGCTTTGTCGAAGACTCGCGGGCCATCCTAGATGTCAGTCCCCACCTGCTGCAGGTGTGGTTGCGCAGCCATGCCCACGATCTGGCCATCCACAGCCCGTACATCCACTTGGGCGATCGTCAGGTGATCGCCGGGGTGCCGTGTTATCCGCTGCTGTCCGACAAGGCCGAGTGGCAGGCGTTCTCGCTCAACCCTGGGCTGCGCCGATTGAGCGATTACCAGCGCTGTGCGCCGTTTGCCGCCTATGCTGGAGAAAAGGCGCTTTCCCGTCGCTACGCTGAGTTAAATCTGACGGCGGTCACCTTGGAGGGTGATGCAGTATTGCACACTGGATTCGGCAATCACGTGACCTTGCCCATTGAAGTGGAGCGTAAGGCCAAGCGTCGTCAGCGTGATCGGATGAAGCTGGCGTTGGCGCTGGTTGCGGGGGCCTTGATCGGCATGGGAATCACCTTTTTTGTTCAATGAAGTCACTGTCCCACCTGACTTGAGCGGGAGAGGACCCATGAACATCGTCAATATGATGTGGGCGGGTGGAACGCCCTACATGTCGATTCACAGGGTGCATCGGCAGGTCTTGTCGAACGCGGGTGCCGACGCCCGGATCAGTAATTGGCTGCTGCTGGGGAGCGGGCTCTGCTGTGGGCTCGGTTCGACCCGGGAATGGCATATGCCCTCACGTGCGCTCAAAGGGCGGCACTTGTGGCGCTTGCTGCGCCCATGGCTGCGCATGCGGTTGCGCAAGGCACTGGCCGAGGCCGGGGCAGAAATCGTGCTGCTCGATGGTATTGGCGTCGCTCGGTTGGTGCTGCCGTTGTTGCAGCGTATTCCCCACGTACGTGCCAAGGTACTGTTCCATGGCACGACGCGTCTGAATGCCAGCGATATCCGCTTGTTGCAGATGTTTCCGTCCGAGCGGCTGAGTATTGCGGCGGTATCACGGACGTTGGCCGAGTCGCTGGAGTGTGATCTGGGTAGGCCGGTGCAGACACTGCGCATGGCGCTTGACCCGCGTGCATTCGTCGAGCCTTTGCTGAGCCGTGATCAGGCCAGGCAGGCGCTGCGGTTGCCCCACGGCGCCGGAGTGATGTTGGGTGCGGTAGGGCGGTTGGTAGAGAGTAAAGGTTTCGAGATGCTGATCGAAGCATTCGCCAGGGCCAGTGCACGGCAGCCGGACCTGCAACTGGCGATCATTGGCGAGGGGCCGCAGCATGCCATGTTGCAGCAGCGTATCAACGCGCTGGGCCTGGCTGGGCGCGTTCATCTGCGCGGTCACCGCGAAGACCTGCAGCAGCTGTATCGGGCATTCGACTGGCTATTGGTGCCTTCGCGTTCCGAAGGCCTGGGGCTGGTGGTGCAAGAAGCGGTGATGGCCGATGTACCGGTGGTGTGCAGCGACCTGCAGGTGTTCCGCGAGCAGTTGCACGATACGGGTGGCTACCTGCCGGTTGCCGACGAAAGCGCCTGGGCTGAGGCGATCGAGCGCTGTGCGGTGCTCAGTGCATCGACGATCGCCGCGAAGCAGCGCCAGGCACTGGCGCCGGAGCAGGCCTGGCAGGCATTCTGCAGCGGCTCGCAGAGCCTGTTGCGCAGTTGACGCTCAGCGTGTCAGCAAGGCTGCCTCGAAGGCGGCAAGGGGGAACCGGTCGCCCAGGTTCTCCCGCTCGATATAGCGCACCATGTGCTGCACATTGCGTCGAATCATGCGAGCCGACAGCGGCGGGCGTAGAAAACGCATGTCGGCCACGTCGATCAAGCCCAGACGCTGGTCGGGGGTGACCACCACATTGCCCAGGTGCAGCGAACGGAAGTAAACGCCGCTGCGGTGCAACTGGCGGATCAGTTCGATCAGGCGTGGCAGGTAAATGTCCCAGCTGAATCCGTCGTCGCGCGACATCTGCAGCAGTGTCCGCCCAGGTAGCGGGCGATACAGCACCGCAGTGCGGCCCGGCAGGTCGAGTTTGTGCTGGCTGATCACTTCGAGGGTGGGGATGCCCAGTTGCGTCAGGCGCGCGGCGTTATCGACGAAGCGCTGCGAGTAAGGGCGTAGCAGTGCAGATGAAATCAGCCGCTTCCTACGAAAAACCTTGAGGAAATTTCCATCTGTGAGCAGGTAGACTTTGGCGCCATGGCTGTCTGCCTCAAGCACCTGTGCGCCAAGTGTCAGCTGATCGAAGTCGACCTGGGTGAGCCGGGAGCATTGCATGAATAGGGCCTTGTCGTCTGGCGAGCAAAATGACCGGCAATAATGCCGAAAATAATGTTGTAGCACCATGGATGGTGTTTTTGATTCATCGGGGGAAAGGATGTTGTATCAAAAAAACTGGGCACGAGCCTGGTTAGGATTGGGTCTGGTCTGGTTCCTGGCGGCGATTGCCCTGGCACCCAGCAACAAGGTTTATCAGCAAGGTCTGGTGTTGTTCTTGTGGCTGCCAACGCTGGTATTGGCCTGGTCGGCCCGAGGTGTGCTGGTGCAAGCCTGGGGGCGGCAACCGGCGCTGTGGGGGAGTGTGCTGCTGCTGCTGGCCTGGAGCGGTCTGAGCCTGGCCTGGTCGCCCGCCGAGGAGCCCGGGCGCGAGCTCAAGCGCTTGCTCTACATCCTGGTGTTCCTGCTGGCGTTTCCGCTGTTGGCCCAGCTTGGCCAGGCCCGCATTCGTCAGCTATTGCTGCTTGGCAGCGCGTTGCTGGCCCTCGCTGCGTTGGTCTCCATCCTCAAGTTCTATGGGGTGCAGCATAAGCCTTTGCTGGTCAGGCTGGCGGGTATTGGCGAGATATCCCACCCCATCCTGGGGGCTTATGTCATTGGTTCGGCCTTGCTCTTGATGCTCTACGAGCCACCTCGGCACTGTGGCTTGCAGTTGTTGTGGCTGGCGGCACTGGCTTGCCTGGGTGCCTTCGCCATTTTCAGCCAGAGCCGTGGCGCGATTCTGGCACTGGTGATTACCGTGGTAATGGCGCCGCTGTGGTTCCGTGACCGCCACAGCCGGGTGTTTTCTGTTCTGGCATTGCTTGCCACCGGCCTGGCCTTTTTGGCCGTGTACGACCTTATCGCCCGCCGGGGTTCATCCTATCGGCCGGAAATTTTCCATGCTGTGGTCGAGATGATTGCCGCGCACCCTTGGACTGGTCTTGGCCTGGGGGCTCATTACGAAGTGAGCGCCGTCGGCAGGCACTTTGATCATTCCCACAACATGTTCACCCATGTTGCCGTTGAAATGGGCTTGCCCGGCATGTTGCTGTGGGTAATGGTATGGCTGCTTACGCTGGGCGAAATCGTGCGCGCCCGCGGCACCCTGTTCGGCAAGGTCCTGCTGGGGTTCTGGGTATACTCGACCCTGGCCATGCAGTTCGATGCCGCCAGCCTCACCGGTACGCCACGTGCCGAATGGTTCATCAGCTGGCTGCCGGTGGGCCTTGCCATGTTGCTGCCATGGGGGCGTGCCGAAAATGACGCCTGTGGTAAAATTGCCGGTTCAACCTGAACAGCGAGCTCGATAATGGCCGAAACACCGCGACCAGCGGAGCACACCTCCAGCCTGAAGATCTACTTCCGGCTGTTGAGCTATGTGAAACCCTATGTCGGCATTTTCCTGCTGAGCATTGTCGGTTTCGTGATCTTTGCCTCGACCCAGCCAATGCTGGCCGGCATTCTCAAGTACTTCGTCGATGGGCTGAGCAACCCCGAAGCGGTATTGTTCCCCAACGTACCCTACCTGCGTGACCTGCAATTGCTGCAGGCGGTGCCGCTGCTGATCATCCTGATCGCTGCGTGGCAGGGCCTTGGCTCGTTCCTCGGCAACTACTTCCTGGCGAAGGTCTCTCTGAGCCTGGTGCATGACCTGCGAGTGGCTTTGTTCAACAAGCTGCTGGTGTTGCCCAACCGCTACTTCGACAACCACAACTCCGGGCACCTGATTTCGCGCATTACCTTCAATGTGACCATGGTCACCGGCGCTGCTACCGACGCCATCAAGGTGGTGATCCGCGAAGGCCTGACCGTGGTGTTCCTGTTTGCCTATCTGCTCTGGATGAACTGGCACCTGACCTTGGTGATGGTCGCCATCTTGCCGGTGATCGCGGTTATGGTCAGCATCGCCAGCAAGAAATTCCGCAAGCAGAGCAAGAAGATCCAGGTAGCCATGGGCGACGTCACCCACGTTGCCTCGGAAACCATCCAGGGGTACCGCGTGGTCCGTAGCTTCGGTGGCGAGGCCTATGAGGAGCGGCGATTCGACCAGGCCAGCCAGAGCAACACCGACAAGCAACTGCGCATGACCAAGACCGGCGCGCTGTACACACCGATGCTTCAGCTGGTGATCTACAGCGCCATGGCTGCGCTGATGTTCCTGGTACTGTTCCTGCGCGGGGATTCTACTGCCGGTGACCTGGTGGCCTATATCACCGCTGCCGGCCTGCTGCCCAAGCCTATTCGCCAGTTGTCGGAAGTCAGCTCGACCATCCAGAAGGGCCTGGCAGGTGCCGAGAGCATCTTCGAGCAACTGGACGAAGCACCCGAAGTGGACACCGGTACTGTCGAGAAGGAACGCGTGGAAGGGCGCCTGGAAGTGCGTAACCTGAGCTTCACTTACCCGGGTACCGAGCGTGAAGTGCTGAGCGACATCAGTTTTGTAGCCGAGCCCGGGCAGATGATCGCCCTGGTCGGCCGCTCCGGCAGTGGCAAGTCTACCCTGGCGGCCCTGATCCCGCGTTTCTATCACCACGACAAGGGGCAGATCCTGCTCGATGGTGTGGAGATCGAGAACTATCGCCTGCGCAACCTGCGCCGCCATGTTTCGCAAGTCACCCAGCATGTCACCCTTTTCAACGACACCGTGGCCAACAACATCGCCTATGGTGATCTGGCTGGCGCGCCGCGCGCAGACATTGAGGCCGCCGCGGCCGATGCCTATGCCAAGGAATTCGTCGACCGGCTGCCAAAGGGCTTCGATACTGAAGTGGGTGAGAACGGTGTACTGCTTTCTGGTGGACAGCGCCAGCGCCTGGCTATTGCCCGTGCGCTGCTTAAAAACGCGCCGTTGCTGATCCTCGACGAAGCCACTTCGGCGTTGGATACCGAGTCCGAGCGGCATATCCAGGCCGCTCTGGACCACGTGATGCAGGGCCGCACCACGCTGGTGATTGCTCATCGCCTGTCGACCATCGAGAAGGCCGACCAGATCCTGGTCATGGACCAGGGCCGCCTGGTCGAGCGCGGTACGCACGCCGAGCTGCTTGCGGCTAATGGCCATTATGCCCGCCTGCATGCCATGGGGCTGGATGAGCCGGCCAAGGCCGATATCACCTGAACCCTCCTTGATCGGGGCCGTCATGGCCCCGATTGTCACGGGAATTTTCCAGGGATGATCTGGCCATAAAGCCATTGACTACCCTGTGCTAATATCCTGCCCCTGTTCATTATTTCCATATGGGTTGCCCATGAAGTTGTCCATGCCGCGTTTCGATCAAGCCCCGGTACTGGTGGTCGGCGATGTCATGCTCGACCGCTACTGGCATGGCGGTACTTCGCGTATTTCGCCCGAAGCGCCAGTCCCGGTGGTCAAGGTCGATCAGATCGAGGATCGCCCCGGCGGTGCGGCCAACGTTGCCTTGAACATTGCTGCGCTGGGCGCGCCGGCTTCGCTGATCGGTGTTACCGGCCAGGATGAAGCTGCCGACAGCCTGGCCAACAGTCTGCAGGCTGCCGGTGTCCGTTCGGTATTCCAGCGCATCGCGCATCAGCCGACTATCGTCAAGCTGCGGGTCATGAGCCGTCACCAGCAGCTGCTGCGTATCGATTTCGAAGAGCCGTTCGCCACCGACCCGCTGTCGCTGGGCGCGGAGGTCGATGGCCTGCTCGAAGGCGTCAAGGTGCTGGTGCTGTCCGACTACGGCAAAGGTGCATTGAAGAATCACCAAGACCTGATCCAGGCGGCGCGCGCCAAGCGTATTCCGGTGCTGGCCGACCCCAAGGGCAAGGACTTTTCCATCTACCGTGGCGCCAGCCTGATTACCCCGAACCTCAGCGAATTCGAGACCATTGTCGGCCGTTGCGTCGATGAAGCCGAACTGGTCGCCAAGGGCTTGCAGCTGCTGCAGGACCTGGACCTGGGTGCCTTGCTGGTCACCCGCGGTGAGCATGGCATGACCCTGCTGCGCGTTGGTCAGCCGGCGTTGCACCTGCCAGCACGGGCACGCGAAGTGTTCGATGTGACCGGTGCCGGCGATACCGTCATCTCCACCCTTGCCGCGGCCATTGCCGCAGGTGAGGACCTGCCCCATGCGGTGGCCCTGGCCAATCTGGCGGCGGGCATCGTGGTCGGCAAGCTGGGTACGGCTGCCATCAGCGCCCCTGAACTGCGCCGGGCCATCCAGCGTGAGGAAGGCTCCGAGCGCGGCGTGCTGGGCCTGGAGCAATTGCTGCTGGCCATCGATGACGCGCGGGCGCACAACGAGAAGATTGTCTTTACCAATGGCTGCTTCGACATCCTGCATGCCGGGCATGTCACCTACCTGGAGCAGGCGCGGGCTCAGGGTGATCGCCTGATCGTTGCGGTAAATGACGATGCCTCGGTAAGCCGCCTGAAGGGGCCGGGCCGGCCGATCAACAGTGTTGACCGGCGTATGGCCGTACTGGCCGGTCTGGGCGCAGTGGACTGGGTGATCAGTTTCCCGGAAGGCACCCCGGAAAACCTGCTGAGCCAGGTCAAGCCGGATGTGCTGGTGAAGGGTGGCGACTATGGCATCGACCAGGTGGTGGGCGCTGATATCGTCAAGGGCTATGGCGGCACCGTGAAGGTGCTGGGGCTGGTCGAGAACAGCTCGACCACGGCGATTGTCGAGAAAATTCGCAAGAACTGATCTGGCCTTGGGGTCGCTGTGGCGGCCCTCTGCAGGGGCGGGTTTACCCGCGCCTGCAAGAAGGTGAAAGCTCCCGGGATGTCACTTGTGCAGCGAAGTTCGCGCCCGCTCCAGCAGCGCTCGTGCCTTGTCGCCAAACCGTTGCAAGTGCGACGCCCGTTCAGGCGTGCGTTCCACCAAACCCTGCTGCTTCACCCAATCCTTCCAGCGTATCCGTTCATCTGCCACCACCCAGCCTTCCTGCCGGGCAAAACTCTCTGCCAGGTACAACCCACGCGTACTCGCTGGCACCAGTTCATCCTTTTTCAGCGTATACAGCTCTGCCAGTGGCTGGCCGTCCTTCAATGGCATCAGGTACAGGTCGGGCCGTTTGCGGTTGAGCCGCGCCACCAACTGGTCGCCCTCCAGCCGTTCGTCAACGTGGAACAAGCTGAGTTTCTTGGCGTCCCGGGGCACTTGCAGGCGCATGTCATAGATCAGCTGTAGCGAAGCGGTGGGCAGGTGCACATAGGCCCGTGGGCGCTCCAGTAGCATCAGCTTGCCGCAATGCACCGGGCGTGCGGCACCGGACTGTGGCGCCAGCACGAAGTGGGGTGTTTCGCGGTAGTGCAGGGCGGCGGCGTAGGGTACGGGCAGCCAGGTGTCGTTGAAGCGCCCGCCCAGCCAACCTTCCGGGGTTTCCAGCAGGCACTCCTCGGCCACTTCCTGTACAGCGGTGTGCAGCGGCAGGTTCAGCTCCTGCGCCGGCACATAACCGGAAATCAGTTTCAGCACCACATCGCCACGGTCTTGTCGGCGCTGACGCACCAGTACCCAGTAATCGCGGTTCTGCCAATGCAGCGTGAGGCGCACTGACACGCCCAGATTGGCCAGTTCGACCACGAAATGTTGCGCGTCGGGTAACTGGATGGCCTTGCGCCGTTGCTGGGTCTGGGCAAAGTTCAGCGGCATGCCGATGCTTTGGTAGATCAAGCCTTCGGGCGTGGCCTCGACATGCAGTGGCAGTGTCTTGAAGTTGCTCGGGTTCTTGCGGATCAACGTTCGCGCCACGAGGCTCCTCCTTGCGTCGGGTCAGTCTCCAGGCCCTGAGTCGTAGGCCTGAGGTAACTCAATGCTGGCCCAGGATGCGGGCGACGGTGGCCACATTGTGGGCCAGGTGCAACGGGTTGATGGTGCCGACAATAGCACTGCTGACGCCCGGGTGGGCGAACAGCAGCTCGAAGCTGGCCTGCACCGGGTCGACGCCCGGGGCCAGGCAGATGTGCCCGCTCGCCAAGGCCTTCTTTACCAGGATGGCCTTGCCGTGTTCGGCAGCGTAGTCCAGCACCGGGCGTTCTGCCTGTTCGTTGAGGTTGTAGGTGACCATGGCGCAGTCGCCTTGCTCCAGCGCTTTCAGGCCGCCGGCGACGGTCTTGCCGGACAGCCCGAAACCGAGGATCTTGCCCTCCTGCTTGAGTTCGGCCAAGGTCTGGTAGACCTCCTGCTGTTCTAGAATGGCCAGGTCGTTGCCATCGGAATGCACCAGCACCAGTTCGATGCGGTCGGTTTCGAGCCGGCGCAGGCTGCGCTCCACCGAGCGGCGAGTGTGGGCGGCGCTGAAATCGAAATGCGACAGGCCTTCCTCGAACTCTTCACCGACCTTGCTGACGATTACCCATTCATCACGTTGGCCGCGCAGCAGCGGGCCCAGGCGTTCTTCGCTGTGGCCATAGGCCGGGGCGGTGTCGATCAGGTTGATGCCAAGCTCGCGGGCCTGAGCCAGTAACAGGCGGGCGTCTTCATCGCCGGGGATAGTGAAGCCCGTGGGGTACTTCACGCCCTGATCGCGACCCAGCTTGACCGTGCCGAGGCCCAGTGGCGAGACCTTGAGGCCGGTGCTGCCCAGCGGGCGATGGAATTTGTGCAGGGTTGGCAGGCTCATGGCAGCAGTTGCTCCCAGGCCGGTACGCCCAGCGGAGGGCGTGGCAGGTCGGTCAGGTCGGCCTGTGCTTGTGGACGAATGCCGTCGCGCTCCAGGTGGCTGATCACCCGGTCGCTGAAGTCCGGTGCCAGTGCCAGCTTGGTCGGCCAGCCGACCAGCAGGCGCTGCTGGTCGGCAAGGAAGGCGTTGTCCGGGCGTACTAGGCCGGATTGTGCCGGCTCAGCGCGGTCGACGCGCAGTGTGGCCCAGCGCACCAGGCTCTGGTCGACCCATGGCAGCAGGCTGGCGATTTCCTTCTGCGCTGCAGCAATCTGCGCTGCAGGCTCGCGCGCCACGCCATCGGCTTCGGCCAGGTCCCCACCGAGGTACCAGACCCACTGGCCATCGGCTGCCGGATGGGTGGTCACCGTCACCCGAGGCTTGGGCCCGCCGCCGAGGCAGTGGGCGTACAAAGGTTTGAGGTTCGGGCCCTTGGCCATGACCATGTGCAGCGGGCGGGTTTGCATGGCCGGCTGATCCAGGCCCAGCGCCTGCAGCAAGCCTTCGGTGCCGGCTCCGGCGCTCAATACGATGCGCTGGGCACGGATTTCCCGGTCGTCCACGCGCAGGCCAACCAACGCATCACCTTCACGCATGGGTTCGATGCGTTCACCTGCCAGCAAGGACTCGCCGGCCAGCTCGGCCAGATTGGCCAGCAGGCTCGGGACATCGATCACCAGTTCCGCCAGGCGATACACCTTGCCCTTGAACGCGCGGTCCTGCAGTGCCGGTGGCAACTGGTCACCCTTGACCTGGTCGACCCGGCCGCGCACGGCCTTGCTGGCGAAGAAGCTTGTGAGGTTGCCGGCCAAGGTGCCCGGCGACCACAGGTAGTGGGCATCGGAGAGCAGGCGGGTACGCCCGAGGTCGAGTTCGCCGTTGCCGGCCAAGGCCTCGCGCCAGCGGCGCGGCATGTCGGCGATGGCTTCCGAGGCGCCGGTCAGGGCGCCGTGCAGGGCGTATTTGGTGCCGCCGTGGATGATGCCCTGCGACTTGATGGTCTGCTCGCCGCCAAGGCTGGCGCGCTCCACCAGCACTGTCGAGTAGCCCAGGCGGCGCAGGCGGGCATTGAGCCAAAGGCCTGCGACCCCGGCGCCGACGATCAGCACGTCAGTGGAAATGGCAGATGGCATGGCGATACCTCGAAGACTGGGACAGCTGGCAAGTATACAGGGTCAGGCACACGGGGGATCGTGTGAGGGCTAACAGAGGCTCGCCTTGAGGTTTTTCGCGCTTGTTAGATCGAGCGCCGCCCGCGCGGCGCATCGCGAGCTGCGCTCGCTCCTACGTTTGTTTCGGGCCAATTATTTCTGGGGGATTTGCGCGCGGGCGCTTTGGGGCATGTCGCGATATTGCGCCGAACAAACAAAACGGCCGCGCGCGCCTGTCACGGGCGTTACTGGCCCGAAACAGACGTAGGAGCGAGCGCAGCTCGCGATGCGCCGCGCGGGCGGCGCTCGATTTCAGCAACGGCATAACATCCACGGCAAACATGCCCGGCCATTGCGCAACCTCATGCCATGCGGTGTGGCGTGCCATGCGCCATGGCTTTAAGGGTATGGCGTTAGAGGTGCGTCGTCTTGGAGACCGAGCGCCGCCCGCGCGGCGCATCGCGAGCTGCGCTCGCTCCTACGTTTGTTTCGGGCCAATTATTTCTGGGGGATTTGCGCGCGGGCGCTTTGGGGCATGTCGCGATATTGCGCCGAACAAACAAAACGGCCGCGCGCGCCTGTCACGGGCGTTACTGGCCCGAAACAGACGTAGGAGCGAGCGCAGCTCGCGATGCGCCGCGCGGGCGGCGCTCGATCTACCCGACACCCCAAAAATCAAGTCAAGCACCAGGCAGCCCTGGCACGACCTCCAGCCAGACGCAGGGCAAACATCAATGCCCAGCCGTCTTCGAAAACAGCTGAATCACCACCACGCCACCCACGATCATGGCCATGCCAAGCATCGCCGGCATATCCAGCTTCTGCCCATAGATCACCAGCGCCGCCACACTGATCAGCACAATCCCCAGGCCCGACCAGATGGCGTAGGCAATCCCCACCGGAATGCTGCGTACCACCAGCGTCAGCATCCAGAACGCAATGCCATAGCCAACCACCATCAGCAGCAGTGGCAACGGCGTGCTCAGGCCTTTCACCGCCTTCATCGAGGCGGTGGCGATGACTTCGGCGCAGATGGCAATGGCGAGGTAGGTATAGGCATTCATGGCGGGATCCTCCGTTACTGAGCGGGCATTCTAGACGTTGCCTGGATGGGGTAAAGTCATTACCTATCAATTTGGGAGATAGGTTGATGGCCGAGCAGTGGAACCTTGAACAATTGCGTACCTTTCTGCGCGTTGCAGAACTGCGCTCGTTCTCCGCGGTGGCACGTGAGCAGCACAAAGCCCAGTCGGCGATCAGCAGCGCCATCGCGCTGCTCGAAACAGACCTAGGGGTCACCCTGTTCGAGCGCAGCAGCGGCCGGCAACCGAAACTGACTGAAAATGGCAGCGCCTTGCTGGAAGACGCCCGCGAATTGTTACGCCAGTGCGAACGCCTGGATGGCCGCGCCCTGGCCCTGATGCGTGGGCAGGAGGCCTTGCTGCGGGTCGCGCAGGACGAAGCCATGCCATATCAGCCGGTGATCGACAGCCTTGACGAACTGGCTAGCCGCTACCCGTTCCTAGAGGTGCAATTGGCCAGTGGAGCCCAGGGCGATGTGGCGCGCAAGCTGGTGGAGCGGCGCGCCGATCTGGGCCTGTTCTTCCTCCACGAAAGCATCCCGGCTTCCTTGGAACGCCGTGCCTTGGGCAGCGTGGAGATGGTCACGGTGTGCGCGGCCGGCCACCCGCTGGCAGGCGAAGGCCGGGTCACCCGCCAACAATTGGCCCGCCACCGGCAGTTGCTGATCACGCCACAACAAAGCGGTTACCCTGGCGGCGAGGCGATCAGCCCGCAGGTATGGCGTGCCGACAGCTTCTACGCCATGGCCGAACTACTGATGCGCGGCCTGGGCTGGGCCTGGTTACCCCGGCATGTGGTGCAGTACCCGACCTACCAGGCGCACATGGTCGAACTGGACAGCGATTGGCGGCCGCCGGCTTTGGTGGCGGAGCTGGCCTGGCGCCGTGATGAGCCTCTGGGCCCGGCCGCGCAGTGGCTGGCCGAGCGCTTTGCAGTGCACCTTCGCGCGATCGGGTAGAATTCGCCGCCATGAACAGAACTCTCTATACCTTGTTGTTTCACCTGGGCCTGCCGCTGGTTGCGCTGCGCCTGTACCTGCGCGCGCGCAAGGCGCCGGCCTATGGCCAGCGTATCGGCGAGCGTTTTGCTTTCAAGCTGCCGGCCATGCGCCAGGGTGGCATCTGGGTGCATGCGGTATCGGTGGGCGAGAGCATTGCGGCCGCACCCATGGTGCGTGCCTTGCTCAAGGCTTATCCGGAGCTGCCGATCACACTGACCTGCATGACCCCTACCGGCTCTGAACGCATCCGCGCCATGTTCGCCGACGAACCGCGCGTGCAGCATTGCTACCTGCCCTACGACCTGCCTTGGGCGGCGGGGCGTTTTCTCGATCATGTGCAGCCTAAGCTGGGCATCATCATGGAAACCGAGCTTTGGCCCAACCACATTCACCAGTGTGCCAGGCGCGGCATTCCGGTGGCGCTGGCCAATGCGCGCTTGTCCGAGCGCTCGGCCCGTGGCTATGGGCGCTTTGCCAGGCTTACCCGGCCGATGCTGGCCGAGATGAGCCTGATTGCCGTGCAAACCGAAACCGAGGCCCAGCGCTTCCGTGACCTGGGTGCACGCCCTGAGCGCGTGCAAGTCACCGGTTCGATCAAGTTCGACCTGAAGATCGACGAACAGCTGCTGCCGCGCGCCAAGGCATTGCGTGAACAGTGGGGGGGCGGCCAGCGTCCTGTGTGGATCGCCGCCAGCACCCACGAAGGTGAAGATGCCTTGATCCTGCAGGCGCATCGGCAGTTGTTGCAGGTGCATGGCGATGCCTTGCTGATCCTGGTACCGCGCCATCCCGAGCGCTTCAATGCAGTGCATGCGCTGTGCAGCGAGCAGTTCCCCACCGTGCGCCGCTCTGCCGGCACGCTGGTCGATGCGCAAACGCGGGTATTGCTGGGCGACACCATGGGCGAACTGCTGTTTCTGTATGCCCTGGCCGACATTGCCTTCGTCGGTGGCAGCCTGGTGCCGACCGGTGGGCACAATCCGTTGGAGCCTGCGGCGCTGGCCTTGCCGGTGCTCATGGGGCCGCATGTGTTCAACTTCCTCGAAATCAGCGCGATGCTGCGCGAGGCGGGTGCGTTGCAGCAGGTGGATGATGCTGACGGGCTGGCCGGCGCGGTGCGCCGTCTGGTGGAACTGCCGCAGGACGCCCAGCGCATGGGCGAGGCGGGCAGGGCGGTGATGCGGGCCAATCAGGGGGCTTTGCAGCGATTGCTCGAGGGTCTGGGGGCCTTGATCCGCTGATAATCGACATATCCACTCAAAGACCCGGTCTAGAGTGGGTATGTCTGATTCTGGTTATTTATTCCTACGGCGTAAGTTATAACTTCCTACACTGGATTTCTCGCCGTTAGGAAACTTCCTACGAATAGACTTTAAAAGTCAGAAGTGTCACACGCTTGTGTCGGAAGCTTGTAGGACGTTTGTCCTATTGCTTCGGGCTAGTATCGCCTCATGTCCGGTTTTCATAAGAGGTGGCGTGATGGCTGATTTATCTGATGGCAATGCCAACACTATTGAAAGTGGGCTGGTGTGTCTTATCACGCTGGCGCGTTACCATGGTGTTGCCGTCTCTGCCGAGCAGTTGCAGCACGATCATGCAGCAGCGGGTGAGCGTTTCTCTACCTGCACACTACTTCGGGCATTTCAGCAACTTGGCCTCAAGGCCAGACACCGCAGCGTCGATCCGGCCCGGCTGCAGCAGACGCCCTTGCCCGCTATTGCAGTGGATACGCGTGGTGAATACTTCATCATCGCGCGCGTGGAGGGCGAGAAGGTTCTGGTGCAGGACCCCCATTCCCGCGCGCCGCAAGCGCTGACCTTCGCGGAACTGGTGGTGCGCTGGTCGGGAGAACTCATTCTGGTTCGCTCCGATGCCCAGTTGCCCCTCGGGCTGTCACGCTTCGACTTTACCTGGTTCATTCCTGCCCTGGTGAAGTACAGGCGGCTATTTGGCGAAGTGCTCGTGGTTTCCCTGGTCATTCAGATACTGGCTTTGCTGACGCCTTTGTTCTTTCAGGTGGTAATGGACAAAGTCCTGGTGCATCGCGGTTTGACCACGCTGGATGTTATCGCCTTGGGTTTATTGGTCGTCGTTCTGTTTGAAACATTGCTGAGTGGGTTGCGTACCTATGTGGCAGCTCATACAGCGTCAAGAATCGATGTCGAACTGGGTGCAAAACTGTTCAGGCATTTGATCGATCTTCCCACCGCCTATTTTCACGCCAGGCGAGTCGGTGACTCGGTTGCCCGAGTGCGAGAACTGGAGAACATCAGAAGTTTCCTGACCAACAACAGCATCACGCTAGTGCTGGATGTGCTGTTCTCGGTGGTCTTCATCGCTGTCATGTTCCTCTATAGCGGATGGTTGACGCTGGTCGTCGTTGGCTCGCTGCCTTTCTATTTTCTCGTATCCCTGGTCGTTACTCCGCTACTGCGGGCGTTGATTGATCAAAGCTTCCAGCGCGGCGCCGAGAACCAGGCCTTTCTGGTCGAGGCGGTCAACGGCATCGACACACTGAAGTCGATGGCCGTGGAACCTCAGGTGACCCGGCGCTGGAATGATCAGTTGGCCGCTTATGTATCTGCCAGTTTCAAGACCCAGAACCTTTCAAGTCTCGCCAATGAAAGCGTCGGCCTGATCGGCAAGCTGGTCACGGTAGCCACCTTGTGGCTGGGGGCCCGGCTGGTCATCGAAGGCGCACTCACGGTGGGCGAGCTGATCGCCTTCAACATGCTCGCAGGGCGCGTGTCGCAGCCCATCATCCGCCTGGCCCAACTCTGGACCAGCTTCCAGCAGACAGGGGTATCGATTCAACGCCTGGGTGACATTCTCAACACCCGTACCGAGGTCAACCAAGGCAAGGGCACGGTGCTGCCCACACTTGTCGGGCAGATCGAGCTCGATCGTGTGTGTTTTCGCTATCGGCCGGACGGGGGCGAAGTCGTGCGCGACGTCAGCCTGAAGATCGCCGCCGGAGAAGTGATAGGCATTGTAGGTCGCTCGGGGTCAGGCAAGAGCACGCTGACACGCTTGATTCAGCGGCTGTACTCACCCGAGCGGGGGCGGGTACTGCTCGACGGTGCTGACCTGGCGGTAGCCGATGTGGCGTCACTGCGTCGGCAGATCGGTGTGGTGTTGCAGGACAACGTGCTTTTCCGGCGCACCGTGCGCGAGAACATTGCCCTCGGCAACCCAGCGGCACCGCTTGAAGAAGTGATCGCCGCAGCGACGCTGGCGGGTGCTCACGAGTTCATCCTCGAATTACCGGATGGCTACGAAACCCTGATTGGTGAGCACGGCGCCAGCCTGTCGGGTGGGCAGCGACAGCGCATAGCCATCGCCCGAGCGCTGTTCGGCAACCCACGCATCCTCATTTTCGACGAAGCCACCAGTGCACTGGACTATGAGTCCGAACGGATCATCCAGCAAAACATGGCGCGGATTTGCGCGCAGCGCACGGTCATCATCATTGCCCATCGGCTCTCGGCAGTACGCCATGCCGACCGCATCGTGGTCATGGAGCGTGGGCAGATCATCGAGCAAGGGACTCATGATGAGCTGCTGGGTTATCCACAGGGCACCTATGCCTACCTGCATCAACTGCAGCTCGGGGCCGCCGTATGAGTGTGGCGTTCAAGGACCTTGCCGAGCGCTACCGGGATGCGTGGATAACGGCATGGCGAAAGCGCCGGAGCATGGACGGCCCCGTACGTGAGCCCGACGAACTGGCCTTTTTACCTGCGGCACTGTCCTTGCAGGAAACGCCAGTGCATCCCTTGCCGCGCTACCTGCAGTGGAGCCTGCTGATGTTCATCGGGCTGGCGCTCGCCTGGGCTTGCATCGGTGAGATCGATGTCATCGCCAGTGCCGAAGGCAAGATCGTGCCCAGTGGCAGGAGCAAGTTGATACAGGCCAGCGAGGTCGCGGTGGTGCAGTCGATCCACGTCGTCGATGGCCAGCCGGTGCGCAAAGGCGATGTGCTGGTCGAGCTGGAAGGGCAGTTGACCGAGGCTGACATCAAGCGCCTGGGCAGCGAACTGCTGGCTGCACAGATCGACCAGGCCCGCGCCAGCACACTGCTGAGTGCGCTGGACAGCGATGTGGCACCTGCCTCCCTGGCACCATTGATACCGCAGGCCACGGCCGCGCAGCAGGCAGGCGCGCAGCGCTGGCTGGAGGGGCAATACCTGGAGTTGCAGGCCACGCTGGAACAGGCCGATGCCGAAATCGGTCAACGCGCTGCCGAAATCCGTTCCGCCCAGGGCCGGGCTGACGCGCTCCGGCAACTGTTGGTGATCACCCGCCAACTGACGGCGGATTACAAGCTGTTGTTCAGCGAATCGGCCGTGGCCAAGCACACCTACCTGGAAAAGGAGCAGGCCCGCCTGGAGCAGGAACGCGAACTGGCACTCCAGCGCTCGCGCATCGACGAACTGAACGCTGCACGGCTTGCTGCTCAGCACCGCCGCAGCGGTGCCATTGCCCAACTGCGCAGAGCCATGCTCGATCTTCACGGTGAGGCGCAACGGCGCATTGCAACCCTTGAGCAGGAGTTGAACAAGGCCGAGCAGCGGCATCGCCTCAAGGTACTGACATCCCCCGTTGACGGCACCGTCCAGCAGTTGGCGATCCATACACAGGGCGGGGTGGTTACACCCGCGCAGACACTGATGGTCATTGTGCCGACGGGCGAGCCGGTGGAAGTGGAAGTGAAAGTCGAGAACAAAGATATCGGCTTTGTTTTTCCGGGGCAGCACGTGGAAGTGAAGATCGAGACATTCACCTTTACCAGGTATGGCGTTGTACCGGGGGTGGTGGAGAGTATTTCCGATGATGCCATTGAGGATGATAGGCACGGTCTTTTGTATAGCGCTCGAATCAAGTTGGCCAAGGAAGCTTTGCGCGTAGGGGATAACGACTTGCCGTTGACGGCGGGCATGGCTGTGCGTGCAGAAGTGATTGTGGATAGGCGCAGGGTTATCAGTTTCTTCTTGAGTCCCCTGCAGCGGCATGCAAAGGAAAGTCTGAAGGAGCGATAAATGAAATATAAAAATGCGTGCATTGTATATAGGGCGGCTTGGAGCTTACTGCGGATCTGTAGTGCAATAATATTGGCTGGCATGGCGAGTTGCTGTGCTGTCGGTCTCGGTGGTTCAGATGCGTTTGGGGCTGGGAGCAGCACTTCCGTGTTGTGCGAAAGAAATTTTGGAAAAGTTTATGCGTTGTCTGAAGCGCAGTTTGCTTAGTGCCTGATATGGGCAGTCTGGCTCTAGGGAGGGGTGATGATTAGTTTCAGGTATATCTTTCTCTTTGTGAAGGTGCTGTTCGGAAAGCTAATTGCGCTGTGTAGAAGATTTGGTTTGGTGCTGTGGGGTTCTAGCAAATTGTTGTTGTTGCTAAGTGTGGTGTGGTTGTTGGTCTCCATTGTTATTGCCCCGACTTGGGCGCCGAAGAAGCTGACGACCCCTAATCCAATGGTGTGTGGAAAGGTCTCGGGTGTTGTTTATGAGCTCCCTAGGAGGTATGTGATCTATTGGCCTGAGGATGAGGGCAAGAGTTCTTGGGAGCCGGTATTTATAAATATAAAAAAAGGCTGTGGTGCAAACTTGGCGTCACTCTATATGGCAATGAGTTGGCCGGAGATGCAGCCCGTCTCTTACGGTGAGGCGACGTCTTTTCGCTTTGATGGGATATCGGTCGCAATTGGGCCTTGGCTGCATGGGGAAGCAGGGTTGAGAAAAAAGCTCCAGCATTATCTTCGTGAAACACCCGCGGCTCTAGTTAAGGCTAGCAAGCTGAACGAAGATCTCGGACTAAATTTTCTCGAGGGTGTTGATAGTGAATTTCCTAATCGGCGCAAGGGCTTTTTCTGGCTGGAGGCCAAGGGACGCATGCAATACATCGGTTATTGCAACTGGGTGGAACCCAAGGCCAATTACTCGCGTTGCTATTTGAAGTTTTTGATACCCGGCGGGGATGCAATTGTTAATGTGGAGTTTTTATGGGAGAGGTTTGGGGAGTGGCATAACATTGCTTTGGCAGTGGGTGAGTTTTTCATGAATGCTGCGAGGTATCGGGTCGATAAATGATCAGGATGGAAATGTCCGATGTGGAAGAGGCGCGTCAGGCTTAGCGTGATAAGAGGGCAGGCTCTTGTGAGTGTTGATTTTTTGCGGGGTGAGTTGAGGTGTGTGTTTAATAGAATTGAAGAATTGCAAGGCGAGGTGTAAGGCAAGGAGAAGGGAAATGATCAAAGTTAGATTCTGCCCTCTTTTGGTTGCATGTCCGAGAAAGCTTGAAGGAGCGCTAAGTCATTATGAGAAAAATACCATGTTTGTTTTTCCTATGGGTTTGGAGTTTTTTGAGGCTTTGCTCCGCTGTACTCTTGTTGACTCCCGTGCTGGTGATAATAGTTGTGGCTTGGAAAAGCGAACCTTGGAAGCCAGGGGGGGTAAAGTTTGATCCTTTCGTGTGCGGCAGAATTTCAGGGGAAGTGTACAAGTTCTCTAGGTTGTACTTTCCATTTTGGCCAGAATATGAGGGAAAAAGCTCTTTTGATCCTGGCTTTATTTATAACAAAAAAGGCTGTGACGCAAACCTGGTATCTGTATTTTTGTCAATGACCTGGCCAGAGCTCGAGCCGGCGGATGACAGTTTAGTGTTCCGGCAGGGCTTGGAGCATGAGGGGCTGTTGGTCGCAGTGGCCCCGATAACTGCAAGAGAGGGGGATTTACGGCGTCAACTCGAGTTTCTTTTGCGGAAAAGCCCAGCAGAAACAATAACGCTTGCTGAGTACGATGAGTCAAGCAGCCTCTATCGTGTAGAGGCGCGTGACACGATTTTTGAAAATCACAAGAAGCTTATCTATTGGCAGGGTGAGCTCGATGACTTGGCTGCTGTGGGGTATTGCAGCTGGCGCCCGAAAGTGCCGAATTACTATTCGTGCAGAATGACATTTGTAGTGTTTGGAGACGTACTCGTCAAGGTGATAATGCGCCCTGATAAGTTAATGCGGTGGTTGGAAGTGAGGCGCTCAGTGGTCGATTTTTTAATCAATAGCAGAAGATGAGGTGGCAAATGTCGGGGTTGACCAAAGAGGATATAGCGGCTGCACGTAGCATTTTTGAGTCCAAAGGTGTTGGTGATATGTATGACTACATGGCTATGAAGGGGGATCGATATTCCGTACTTGCCAATGGCGTTGCTAAAGGGAACTCCATAGCAGGGTTGGCTGCTATAAATTTCATGAAACGAACTGAGGCGGATGCCGGGCGCCCCATGAGTGAGGCAGATGTTGAAGAAGTAAGATTGGAAATGGGGAGAGCTTATTTGGAGCTTCAAGAGCGCAGGGTGATGGATGGTGCGTTAGATGGTGATCCAAATCATATGGAGGTTTGGGATTTCCATAGTGACGTATTTAAAAGCTTGGGTAGGTCGAAAGATGCCTGGACTTTGAATTCTGTGTTTGAGTTAACCCATCCGGAGCATCGTGAGTCATATTGGAAAAAGGTACTGGATGCGGCGGGAAGCCCGGGTAGTGAGTTTTTGTTGTCCATTCAGACTGATAGTAGAATGGCTTATAGCACTGTAGTGGCACCGGATGATATGCGTGGCATGGCCAAGTACTGGAAATCTCGTATTGATTCGCCGACCGCCATTGCATCGTTTCTTTATTCAATAGGAGAAGTTGCGGGAAATGGCTTGGCCAGTGTGATCTCCGAGCTCGTAGATTCCGAGAACCCTGGGGCTATAGATCCATCCTTGAACATCGAAATCACCCCCACAACCGAATCCCGCCGCGACCTCCAAGGCCAGGACGATATCCGCAATGACGTCTCCAACGGCTACGTCGATCGTCGCCTGACCCACAGTATCGCATTCACCGACAGCACCCTCGACAACACCGACTTCACCTCCGCTCAGTTGGGCAGTTTGGCCACCGGTGGTGTTCGCCCTGGCGAGCTGCAGATCGACCCCAACGTGCGACCCAATCAGCATCTGGCTCAGTTCTATCGTGATGGCAATGAACAACCGGATTTCAGCCTGCGCAATGCCGTGGTACTCAACGGGTTGGCAGCAATGACCACGGTGAACACGTTTGTCGACCCGCTCTTGCTCGACCTCAGCGGCAAGGGCGTTGGTCTGACGGGTATCGAGGAAGGCGTACTGTTCGATATCGATAACAGTGGTTCACTGCGCCGCACCGGCTGGGCAGACCGGCTGACCGGCATGCTGGTGCATGACAACGGTACCGGCCAGGTGAGCAACGTCAGCCAGCTGTTCTCCGAATACTACGGCGGCAAGGCAGGCAGCGACGGCAGCTCTGGTGAAACACCGTTCAAGGATGGCTTCGCCGCCCTGGCAAGTGTCGACGCCAACGCCGATGGCGTCATCAACGTTGAAGACGCCATCTGGGCGCAATTGAAGGTGTGGGTCGATGGCAACCATGACGGGCGTGCCGATGCCGGTGAGCTGAGGGCATTGCAGGAGCATGGCATTAGCCAGATCAGGCTCGGCCAGGTCGAGCCGGTAGGAGAGGTGCGTCAGGGTAACGAGGTCATTTCCCGAGGCGCTTTCACTGTTAATGGTGAGGACCGGGAAGTACTGGCGGTGAGGTTTCTCGCCGATACCGTCGGTAATCGGATCGAGGCCCAGGAGGGTGGCACTCTACTGACTTCGTCAAGCGGGCCCACTTCCCGAAGGGCCTACATCAGCCAGAGTGCTCAAGGCAGCACGCTGGACGCCGCAGCGCTCGGCGTACAGACGCTGTACGGCAGCGCGGGCGATGATGTCTTGACCGCGGCCCCAGGGGGCAGTTGGCTGGTTGGTGGCGGTGGCAGCAACACCTATCACGGCGGGGCGGGCGACGATGTATTCGTGATCAGTGCCAGCGACGATTGGGCGAACATGCAGGGCAATGGTGGGCGCGACACGGCACTGATCGTGGGGGAGCATGGCGTTGGGCTGAACATGGCCAAGGCCGGGCTGACAATTGCGCAAGGCGGGCGGGGTAAGGACATCATCGCCAGCGGCGGTCAACGCGGAGTTTTCATAAAGGGCGGCTCGGGCGACAGCTTGCTGATTGGCGGTGGCGGCAACGATGTGCTGGTTGGCGGTACGGGCCGTAACGACATCATTGGTGGTACCGGCAAGTCGGTGATCTATGCGGGCCCCAAGGGGGATCGCATCCGGGCCTCGGCGGGCGGAAGTATCATTTACGCCGGTGGTGGCGCTGATCAGATTACGGGCGGTGCTGCCGATGACGTGATCGAGGCCGGACGCGGCGATGCCACGATCGACGGAGGCGCGGGCACCAACTTGGTCAGTTTGCATGGTGCTCACGACGAGTACCTGATCACACGTACCGAATCGGGCCACCTGATCACCGACACCGTGGCGGGACGAGATGGCCGTCTGAGCTTGAGCAACATCCAGAAACTCAGCTTCGCCGACATTGCTGCCATCGATCTTCTCGGCGGGGGCGCCATGCCAATCGGCGACAGGCTCTCGCCTGAGCAACTGGCTACATTCGCCACCACTGACACGGCGCTGATAGTCCCTGCAACGGCGCTGCTGGGCAATGACCAGCCACTTGGCAGCAGCGGGCCATTGCGCATCGCCTCAGTCAGCGCTGGCAAGGGTGCAACAGTGCGGCTGAATGAGCAGGGTGATGTGGAGGTCACGCCGTTGCCAGGCCATGACGGTGATGTCAGTTTCCGCTACGACTTGGTCGATGCTGCCGGCAATGCGTCCATGAGTGTGACCGAAGTGGGCAGTGCTGCATCAGCACCCTTGCGGGCAACGGTAACGTTGCGCCATGAACAATCCCCCGCTGACCCGCTGTCGGGGCGGCAGTGGTACCTGGACGAGATCAATGTCGCGCCGGTATGGCGTGACTTCACGGGCAAGGGGGTGAGGATAGGGCAGTTCGAGCCGGGTGGGGAGTTTGCCGTGGCACCGGAAATCTTCGACATCGGGCACCCCGATCTCAAGCCGAATATCGATCCTATCTGGCTACAAACTCAACGCACTAATGGCACGCTGCCCGCTCTGGCGTCCAATCACGCCACTCAAGTGGCTGGGGTCATGGTTGGCGCGCGCAATGATCAAGGAGGGATCGGCATCGCATATGAGGCGAAGATCGGCGGGCACTACCTGGCCAACAAAGGCGATGACCTGACCAATCTGGGGCAAATGGTCAACTACGACATAGCCAACAACAGTTGGGGTTTCAAAACGGACTTCGGACTCACAAATGTTCCAGAAGGAAAAGTCGATACTGCTCTGGCGCTGGCATTCAGCACTACGCTTGCCGCCACCAACGGCCGTGGCGGGCTAGGCACCATCGTCGTCGCCTCTGGTGGCAACCAGCGCCATAAAGGCGGTAATGCACAGGGCTCGCTGACCAACAACAACCGCCACGCCATTGAAGTGGCGGCCATCAATGCAAAGGCAGACCTCTCGGTACTGCAAGCTGCCACGGCACCCTTTTCCAATCCAGGTTCCAGCTTGCTGGTCGCTGCACCGGGGAGCCATGTTTTATCCAGTGGCGTCAGCCTTGAAGCGGAGCGCGGTGCGTCGGTCGGCAGCGCCTACAGCACGACTCAGGGCACCAGTTTCGCCGCGCCGATCGTCTCAGGCGTGGTGGCGTTGATGTTGCAGGCCAACCCGGGGTTGGGTTACCGGGATGTTCAGCAGATCCTCGCACTGTCTGCGCGCAAAGTGGATGACGCATCAACCCAATGGGCTTACAACGCAGGGCGCAATTGGAATGGCGGTGGCATGCACGCCAGCCACGACTATGGCTTTGGCATGATCGACGCCCGCGCCGCGGTGCGCCTTGCCGAGTCCTGGGGGAGCCGGGCGACCAAGGCCAATGAGCGGCTGCTGACAGCCAGCAGTGCACCAGTGGCTCAACAGGTTGCGGCGGGACAGGTTGCGACTTTGTCTTTGACCCTGCCGGCTAATTTGCTGGTGGAGCATGTGGAGGTCGATGTCCACTCGATGGTCGGCCGCCTTGGCGACATGACGCTCACGCTGGTGTCGCCTGGCGGCACGCGCAGCGTACTGCTCGATCGCACAGGCAAGGCGCCGGGCTCTGGTGATGACGATCTGGGCGATTCGCGTTCAGGGGCGTTCAAATATGGGTTCATGTCGACCCATCATCGCGCAGAGCGCTCGGCTGGGGAGTGGAAACTCGAGGTGCGTAATGCTGTTGCTGGCTTACCGTTAACGCTTGATCGCTGGACGCTGCGCCTCGTCGGCAGCCCCGGCACCACCGATGATGTCTATTACTTCACCGACGACTACGCGAACCTGGTGGCAGAAAACCCAGGGCGCGCGAAGCTTGACGATGCCATCAGCGGCACCGCTGGCGGGCGCAATACGTTGAACGCGGCTGCAGTAAGTCGCAGTATCTCGGTGGATCTGGCCAGCGGCAGCGCCAGTATTGCCGGTGCGGCGCTCACCATAACCCCTGGCTCGGTGCAAAACCTTATCAGTGGTGATGGCGACGATACCTTGATTGCCGGGCCCGCCGGGGCATTACTGGATGGTGGCCGTGGGTACAATCTCCTCAAGGGGGGTGAGGGTACCGACCGCTTTGTCATCCACAGGCGTGCAAGCGGTAACGATGTACTCAAGCAGTTCGAGACTTCGCGTGAGGTGATCGACCTGGTCGGCTTTGGTGGTTCAGGGTTTGCTGACTTGCAGATGCAACAGGACGGCAATTCGACTGTGCTCGACCTTGGCAGTGGGCAGAAGCTGACGATTGCGGACACTACGATTGCTGAACTGCGGTCAGCGAACTTCCGTTTCCTTGACGCTTTCACCGCTGCACCAGGTTATTTCGAGGGCAGCCCTGAAGAGCAGACGACCCCGCCTGTCAGCGCAAATGTTCTGCTTACCGGTGGTGCAGGTGGCGTGTCGCTTGCCAGTGACGCATCCGGGCAGTTGGTGGCTTCGTTGGCAGGCACGATATATTCCCCGCCGACGGTTGCGCCCAGCGTGTTTCTGGTGACAAAACAAGAAGGTGTGAGCGATTACAAGAACACCCTTCGGGGGTTCCGACACGGTATCGACAAGATTGACCTGACCCAGGTAGGCATCAGTCGCTTCGAGGATCTGCACGTCAGCAAAGTCCAGCGCTTCAAACTCAATGACTTTGCGCAGATCCACGGTGTAGCCGTTGATACTCAGGCAGTGCCGGGGCAGGAAGGTATTGTGAAGATGCTGTACCTGGATGCGCTCGGAGTTGCGCAGGTGACAGCGGAGGACTTTATCTTTGCGCAGCCGGCAATGGTCACATCTGAAGCGGTTGCCGTGCCAGAGGTTTCAGCCCTTTCCGCAGGGGCGTCGCTGTTTGCTGTCGAGCACTCGCTACCGAACCTGGGGAATCTTGTTGATGCAATGGCTGCGTTCGCCCCTGAACCTGCGGGGCCTGCGCTAATTGGTGATATGTCGGTTCAACGCATCAACTCGACGATTGCCGTAGCCGCCTAGACGTTGTCGTTCAGGGCTGGAGTGATTTTGGAGGCCTATCGCCAGCGAGCCAGCTCCCACAGGTGCATCATGCCTTCAGGCCTGGCACCGTGTGGGAGCGGGCAAGCCCGCGAAGAGTCCAGCCCCTATCTCAAGGCCTGCGCTCGAAGTTCTTGGCCGCTGCTGCCGCCAGGTCCGGTGGCAGGAAGTCCTTGTCCGGGTTGTAGTCAGGTTTCAGGTAGCGCTTCAGGTCCTGCAGGTCTTGCGGGCTCAGGGTGCCGGCTGCCTGCTTCAGGCTCAGGTTGTCGAGAATGTAGTCGTAACGGCTATTGTTGTAGTCGCGCACCGAGGTATACAGCTGGCGCTGGGCATCAAGCACGTCGACGATGTTGCGGGTACCGACCTGGTAGCCGATTTCGGTGGCTTCCAGCGCGCTCTGGTTGGAAATGATCGACTGCTTGCGCGCCTGTACCTGTTCCACATCGGTGTTCACTGCGCGGTGCAGGTTGCGGGTGTTTTCCACGACCTGGCGGCGCAGGCTTTCACGCTGTTGCTCGCTCTGGCTCAGGCGCTGGTAAGCCTCGCGTACCTGCGAGCTGGTCAGGCCGCCGCTGTAGATCGGGATATTCAGTTGCAGGCCAACGCTGGTCTGCTCGACGTCGCCGCTGTAGCGCACCCCCAGTTGCGATGGGTTGGTAAAGCCAAGGCTGTCGTTGTCACCCTTCTGGTACTTGGCCACGGCGTCCAGGGTCGGGGCATGCCCGGCCTTGCGCTGACGCAGGGTCTCTTCTGCGGCAGAAACCGCGTAGTTGGTGGCCAGCAGGTTGAGGTTCTGGCGCCCGGCGGTTTCGACCCAGGCTTTGGCATCGTTGGGCGTTGGCACTTGTACCGGCAGGCTATGTACTACGCCCTGGATAGAGGTGTACTCACGGTTGGTCAGGGTCACCAGGGCCTCGAAGGCATCCTGCACCTGGCGTTCGGCGATGATCCGGTTAGCGCGTGCAGTGTCATAACTGGCTTGGGATTGCAGCACGTCGGTCTTGTCCGAAAGGCCCACGTCGAAACGCTCGTTGGACTGATCCAGCTGGCGCTTGAAGGCCGCTTCCTCTGCCTTGGTGGCGGCCAGGTTGTCCTGGGCGCGGAGGACGGCGAAGTAGTTTTGCGCGGTTTGCAGGATCAGGTTTTGCTCGGTCGCCGACAGCTCCAGTGCTGCCTGTTCGTTGACGGCTTCGGCGGCTTGCAACTGGAACCAGCGATCAGCGCGGAAGATCGGCTGAGCCAAGGTCGCGCTCCAGGAGTTGCCGCTGCGATTGGACGTCATGGACGGCTCGTCCAGCTTGGTGCGGGTGTTCATCATCTCGGCACCGGCCGACAGGTTTGGCAGCAACCCGGCGCGGGCCTGCGGCACCACTTCGCGGCGCGCCCCGTAATCGGCGCGTGCGGCAGCCAGGTCGGCGTTGTTGTCCACTGCCTCCTGGTAGACGCTGACCAGATCGGTCTTGACTGTCGAGGGCACGTCCGCTGCCCAGACCACTCCGTTGGACGCACAAGACACGGCTATCGCCAGTGAGAGTTTGCGCAGCATAGAGGCAATCCTTGTACGAAATTTAATTACTGAACTGTTGAGTATCGAGCGATGGGCCAGTGTAGTGCCATGCGCACCCGGCAACAATCGCTCGGTGTGCCTTTCATCATCCGCGCATTTACCTGCTTGGCTTTGCTGACCACTCCAGTCTAGACTGCGCATGTTCTTGTCGGGGTGCCTTGAAGCAAAGGCTGAGATCGCAGAGGTGCGGATCCCGTTGAACCTGATCAGGTTAGCGCCTGCGTAGGGAACAAGATTGCTCACCTTCCCGGGGAGCCTCTTGTGCCAGGTCCGGGATTGTCACAGCTGCATACAGCTTCATGCACCCCCATATCCGGCACTGCACCCAAAGAGGGTGCGTCCGCGCGTTTCAGGTTCACCCCGACATTCCACTGCTAGGAAGCCGTCAGGAGAGCCTGTGATGACCAAACAAGAAAAAACGATCAACCTCAGCGAATCGGCACAAGTCGATCAGCAGTCCGTACAACCGTTCCCGCGTTCGCGCAAGGTGTATGTCGAAGGCTCGCGCCCGGACATCCGCGTCCCCATGCGTGAAATCAGCCTGGATGACACCCCGACCGATTTCGGCGGCGAGGCCAACGCCCCGGTGCTGGTGTATGACACTTCTGGCCCGTACACCGACCCCGATGTGATCATCGACGTGCGCAAAGGCCTGGCCGATGTGCGTTCGGCTTGGATCGAAGCCCGCGGTGACACCGAGCGCCTGGAAGGCCTGAGCTCCGACTTCGGTCAGCAGCGCCTGAACGATGCAGAGCTGGCCAAGCTGCGTTTCGCCCATGTGCGCAACCCGCGCCGGGCCAAGGCCGGCGCCAACGTCTCGCAGATGCACTATGCCCGTCAGGGCATCATCACCGCCGAGATGGAATACGTGGCCATCCGCGAAAACATGAAGTTACAGGAGGCCCGCGCCGCCGGCCTGCTGAATGAGCAACATGCCGGCCACAGCTTCGGTGCCAACATCCCGAAAGAAATCACCCCTGAATTCGTCCGCCAGGAAATCGCCCGTGGCCGCGCGATCATTCCGGCCAACATCAACCACCCGGAAGTAGAGCCGATGATCATCGGCCGTAACTTCCTGGTGAAGATCAACGGCAACATCGGCAACAGCGCCCTGGGTTCCTCGATCGAGGAAGAGGTGGCCAAGCTGACCTGGGGCATCCGCTGGGGCTCGGACACGGTCATGGACTTGTCCACCGGCAAGCACATCCACGAAACCCGCGAGTGGATCATTCGCAACTCGCCGGTACCGATCGGTACCGTGCCGATCTACCAGGCCCTGGAAAAGGTCAACGGTGTGGCAGAGGACCTGACCTGGGAACTGTTCCGCGACACCCTGATCGAGCAGGCCGAACAGGGCGTGGACTACTTCACCATTCACGCCGGTGTGCTGCTGCGCTATGTGCCCCTGACCGCCAAGCGCGTCACCGGCATCGTCAGCCGTGGTGGCTCGATCATGGCCAAGTGGTGCCTGGCGCACCACAAGGAAAACTTCCTGTACACCCACTTCGACGAAATCTGCGAAATCATGAAGGCCTACGACGTCAGCTTCTCGCTGGGCGACGGCCTGCGCCCTGGCTCGATTGCCGACGCCAACGACGCGGCGCAATTCGGTGAGCTGGAAACCCTCGGCGAGCTGACCAAGATTGCCTGGAAGCACGACGTGCAATGCATGATCGAAGGCCCCGGCCACGTGCCGATGCAATTGATCAAAGAGAACATGGACAAGCAGCTGGAGTGCTGCGACGAGGCGCCGTTCTACACCCTCGGCCCACTGACCACCGATATCGCGCCGGGTTACGACCACATCACCTCGGGCATTGGTGCGGCGATGATCGGCTGGTTCGGTTGCGCCATGCTCTGCTACGTAACGCCGAAGGAGCACCTGGGCCTGCCGAACAAGGACGACGTCAAGACCGGCATCATCACCTACAAGATCGCCGCGCATGCCGCCGACCTTGCCAAGGGCCACCCGGGTGCACAGATCCGCGACAACGCCTTGTCCAAGGCGCGTTTCGAGTTCCGTTGGGAAGACCAGTTCAACCTGGGCCTCGACCCGGACACCGCCCGTGCTTTCCATGACGAGACTCTGCCGAAGGAATCGGCCAAGGTCGCGCACTTCTGCTCGATGTGCGGGCCGAAGTTCTGCTCGATGAAGATCACCCAGGAAGTGCGTGAGTACGCTGCCAAGATCGAGGCCGTGGATGTGACGGTCGAGCAAGGCATGCGTGAGCAGGCCGAGCGGTTCCGCCAGGAAGGCAGCCAGCTGTACCACAAAGTCTAAACCGCAGCACCTTACCCTGTGGGAGCGGGCTTGCCCGCGAAGCAAGCACTGCGGTGCATGGCACCGGCTTTGCCGGTGTTCGCGGGCAAGCCCGCTCCCACAGGGTGGTGCATGCCACTCACCATCATTCCTGCGGACATGACAATGACATCACCCAGCCAGTTCTCTCCCGACCATCCAATCCCCATCCAGCAGCGCATCTTCGGTGCTCGCGACCTGTTTTCATTGTGGTTTTCCCTCGGCATCGGCCTGATGGTGCTGCAGGTCGGTGCCATGCTGGCGCCAGGCCTGGGCCTTGCTGGCGCAGTGCTGGCCATCGCCCTGGGCACCGGTGTCGGTGTGCTGTTGCTGGGCGCCGCCGGGGTTATCGGCAGCGACACCGGCCTGTCTGCCATGGGCACCCTGAAACTTAGCCTGGGCAGCCATGGCGCGCGCTTGCCGGCGCTGCTCAACTTGCTGCAACTGGTGGGTTGGGGCGCCTTCGAGATCATCGTCATGCGCGATGCCGCCAGCTTGCTGGGGGCGCGGGCGTTCGGTGAGGAGAGTGCCTGGAACAGCCCCATGCTCTGGACCCTGTGTTTTGGTGCCCTGGCCACCCTGTTGGCCGTCAGCGGGCCACTGGCCTTCGTGCGCAAGGTGTTGCGCGCCTGGGGTATCTGGTTGTTGCTGGGCGCTTGCCTGTGGCTGACCTGGAACCTGTTCGCCAAGGCCGACCTGGCCGAACTGTGGAACCGTGCCGGGGATGGTTCGATGTCGCTGGCGGTTGGCTTCGATATCGTCATCGCCATGCCGCTGTCCTGGCTGCCGCTGATCGCTGACTACTCGCGCTTTGCCCGCAATGGCAAGCATGTGTTCGGCGGCACGGTCGTTGGCTACTTCATTGGCAACACCTGGCTGATGAGCCTGGGCGTGGCCTACACGCTGGCGTTCGCCGCCAGTGGCGAAGTCAATGCGCTGTTGCTGGCCCTGGCGGGCGCCGGTATGGGGATCCCGCTGCTGCTAATTCTGCTGGACGAGTCGGAAAAGGCCTTCGCCGACATCCACTCGGCGGCGGTTTCCACCGGTGTGCTTATACCGCTGAAGGTCGAGCACCTGGCGTTGGCCATCGGCGTGTTGTGCACCCTGATCGCCCTGTTGGCGCCACTGGCACAGTACGAAAACTTCCTGTTGCTGATCGGTTCGGTGTTCGCGCCGCTGTTCGGCGTGGTGCTGATGGACCACTACGTGGTCCGTCGACGCCGTCTGCCAGCGCAGGTCAATGGCTTGCACTGGCAGGCGTTGGTGGCCTGGTTTGCCGGGGCGGTGGCCTATCACCTGATTGCCGCCAAGGCGCCGGAACTGGGCGCGACCCTGCCAGCATTGCTGCTGGCAGGTGTGCTGCATGGGTTACTGAGCCTCAGCCGCGGCCGGGAAACAGTTCAGGCTTGAGTACGCCATTCAGGCGCGGGTAGGGGATCTTCAGTTCCACGTGGCCCATGGAGTAGGGCGCGATGGCATAGACCTCGTACTTGACCACTACCGCGCCGTACGTCAGAGCGACGTGCGGCGATTTCTTGAATGGCCAGGTCTTGACGAACTCGGCATCCTTGTCCATGCCCACGCTCATCAGCCAGGCGCGGTGCGATTCTTCGACGGTTTTCCAGAAGGTGTCTTCCTGGCCGGGCACCAGCATGTCCTGCAGGGTCAGCACCTTGTCCAGCTTGCGTGAATAGTTGATGAAGCCGCGCCCGGGCATGCCGTGGGCGCCACCGCTGTCCAGGTAGCTGGACAACTCGATGATCACCAACCCGTCATGCTGTTCGCGTACCTTGGCTTGCAAGTAGCTGCTGTTACGTTTGTCGGCACTGGCCAGATATTGCTGTTCGTAGGCCTGCAGGGTGGCTGGTGCGGTGCCATGCTGATTGTCTTCGGTCAGTTGCAGCAGGCGTTTTTCGACGATGCCGTCGAGCTTGGGCAGGGCTGGGAAGTGGATCATGTCGATGTTCACCAGCGGGCAGTCGCTCTCGCTGCAGCCGGGTTTGACATGCTCCCAGGCGTCGCGCTTGACCTCGAGCGGGGCCCGGTAGTTGGGCGTGAACAGGCTCTGGCAGGCGCCCAGAGCGAGTGCCAGCACGGCCACGGAAGTCAGTTTGACAAGTGTCATGATGATCCTTGCAGAACAGGGAAAAGTCGGCCTTTGACCGTCTGCGCGGCCTTCAGTTCGCCACTAAGCTAACAGAGTGAAGGGCTGCTGTCCCGAGTGCGCCAGCGGTTGCTGGAAAGGGATGAAACCAACAGGCGTGCGGAGTAGGATGGCGCGAAGCAGTATTCGAGGTAATGAGGATTTCCATGTCAGACGCGTTGAACGCTGTGCCCAAGGGCTTCGAAATCATCGAGCGGGCCAATTGCTTCCAGGGCTTTTACAAGCTCGACAAGTTACGCCTGCGTCACGAGCTATTTGCCGGTGGCATGGGGCGCGAGATCAGTCGCGAGCTGTTTGTGCGCCACGATGCGGTATGCGTGCTGCCTTACGACCCTGCGCGCGATGAAGTGGTGCTGATCGAACAGTTCCGCGTGGGCGCACTGGACAAGGTCGCCAACCCTTGGCTGATCGAGATGGTTGCCGGGCTGATCGACAAAGACGAGCAGCCCGAGGAAGTCGCCCATCGCGAGGCCGAAGAAGAAGCAGGCCTGACGTTCAGCGCCCTGTGGCCGATGACCCGCTACTTCCCGTCGCCAGGTGGCAGTGACGAATACGTTCACCTGTTCCTCGGCCGTTGCAGCAGCGAGGGCGCGGGAGGGCTGCATGGCCTGGAAGAGGAGGGCGAAGACATTCGCGTACGCGTGTGGTCGTTCGAGGATGCCCTGCAGGCGGTGCGCGACGGGCGCATCTGCAACGCGGCAACCATTATTGGCCTGCAATGGCTTGCGCTGAACCGTGACGAAGTAAGAGGTATGTGGAAGTGAACCTGCTGCGCGAGCGCTATCGAGTCGACCTGGTCGGGCTGCAGGCAGCCTGCGAGGCCAACTACGCCCGGCTGATGCGCTTGCTGCCCGACATGCGCACCACCCAAAGCTCGCGCCGCATCGGCATGACCCAGGGTGATCAGATGCTCGGCGTGCTGGTGCTCGACGTGGTGCTGGCCTGCCCGTACACCACCACCCTGCATGTGCGCCAGGAACACAGTCTGCCGTGGTTGCCAGTCCCGCACCTGGAAGTGCAGGTGTATCACGATGCGCGCATGGCCGAAGTGGTCAGTGCCGAACACACCCGGCGCCTGCGCAGCATCTATCCGTATCCAAACGACGCCATGCACCAGCCGGACGAAAAGGCCCAGCTCAACCTGTTCCTGGGTGAGTGGCTCAGTCACTGCCTGGCCTGCGGCCACGAATTGGCAAGTGTTCGCTGAATTGTGACGTGAGTCGGTTGCGGGTGTTTGCTCGTCACCGTCGCCCAGCCATAATTCCCGCTGAATCCATTCGAGGAGATGGCCGTTGTTGCCGCCAGACCAATCCCGTCCTGTGCACGTGGTGCAACTGACCGATGCCCACCTGTTCGCCGACCCGGCTGGCAGCATGCTGGGCCTCAATACCCGCGACAGCCTGCGCCACGTGGTGGCCCAGGTGCGACGCGAGCAGCCACTTGTCGACTTGCTGCTGTGCACGGGCGACCTGTCCCAGGATGCCAGCGTGGCATCCTATGAAGCGTTTCGTGAGCTGACCGCACCGTTTGCCGTACCCACCCGCTGGTTGCCGGGCAACCATGACGAGGCTCAGGTGATGGCGCAGGTGGCGCCGGAGCTGGTGCAGGCGGTGACCGATATTGGCGCATGGCGGGTGGTCATGCTCAACACCGCCGTGCACGGTGCTACCCACGGGTTTCTGCAAGATGACCAGCTGGCCGTGCTGGAAGCCGCCTTGAAAGAGGCTGGTGAGCGGCATTGCCTGGTGTGCTTCCACCATCAGCCAGTGGACATCGGCTGCGCCTGGATCGCGCCGATCGGCTTGCGCAATGCCCAGGCGCTGTTCGATATCGTTGAGGGATATCCACAGGTACGGGCTTTGCTATGGGGGCATGTGCACCAGGAATGGGATGAGGTCCGAGAGGGGCGGCGCCTGCTGGCCACACCGTCGACCTGTATTCAGTTCGCGGCGCGCAGCGAGGGCTTCCAGGTGAGCGAAGAGCATCCGGGGTACCGCTGGTTGCGCCTGCATGCCGATGGGCGGCTGGAGACCGGGGTGGAGCGGGCGGTGGATTTCGAGGTGCAGCTCGACTTCGACAGCCCAGGGTATTGAGCAGGCCACGTCAGCCTGCCGGAAAATTATTGCGAAATCCGTGGCACTGCGTCAAAACCCGGCGAACGCGCTACACTGCGCGTCCCTGCGCCCGCATTATCAGGCGCGAAGCCACAGATTCCGGGGGCAGCATGTCGGGTTCCATCCTCTATATCCATGGCTTCAACAGCTCACCGCTTTCGACCAAGGCGCGTCAGCTGGAGGCAGTCATGCAGCAGCTCGGCCTGGCCGACCAGTTGCGAGTGCCGGCCCTGCACCACCACCCACGGCAAGCCATGGCCCAGCTCGAAGCGGCCATCGCCGAACTGGGTGCGCCACTGCTGGTGGGCAGTTCGCTCGGCGGCTACTATGCCACCCATCTGGCCGAGCGCCATGGCCTCAAGGCCCTTCTGGTCAACCCGGCGGTAACCCCACACAAGCATTTCGACGGTTACCTGGGCACCCAGCGCAATCATTACAGTGGTGAAACCTGGGAGCTGACCCACGATCATGTGCAGGCCCTGGCCGAACTGGAAGTCGCGGCCCCGGCCGATGCCGACCGCTATCAAGTGTGGCTGCAGACCGCCGATGAAACCCTGGACTACCGACACGCCGAGCGCTATTACCGTGCTTGTGCACTGCGTATCCAGGCCGGTGGCGACCACAGCTTCCAGGGCTTCGCCGAGCGCATGCCGGCACTGCTGGCCTTCGCCGGCATTGCCCGTGGGCAGTATGCGGCGCTCGATTTTTCTGTATTTTGACTTTTTTGCATTCACCAGACTGACGACGAGACCCTATGGCCAATCCCAGCGCTAGCGCCTATAACGCAGACGCCATCGAAGTCCTCTCGGGCCTTGATCCGGTCCGCAAGCGGCCGGGCATGTACACCGACACCAGCCGCCCCAACCACCTGGCCCAGGAAGTCATCGACAACAGTGTCGACGAAGCACTGGCCGGCCACGCGCGTTCGGTGCAGGTCATCCTGCATGCCGATCATTCGCTGGAAGTCAGCGACGACGGCCGCGGCATGCCGGTGGACATCCATCCGGAAGAGGGCGTGTCCGGGGTCGAGCTGATCCTCACCAAGCTGCACGCCGGCGGCAAGTTCTCCAACAAGAACTATCAGTTTTCCGGTGGCCTGCACGGGGTGGGTATCTCGGTGGTCAACGCCCTGTCGACCCAGGTGCGCGTACGCGTCAAACGTGACGGCAACGAATACCAGATGACCTTTGCCGATGGCTTCAAGGCCAGCGAGCTGGAAGTGGTCGGCTCGGTCGGCAAGCGCAACACCGGCACCAGCGTGTACTTCAGCCCCGACCCGAAGTACTTCGACTCGCCCAAGTTCTCCATCAGCCGCCTCAAGCACGTGCTCAAGGCCAAGGCGGTACTGTGCCCAGGGCTGCTGGTCAGCTTCGAGGACAAGGCCAGCGGCGAAAAGGTCGAATGGCACTACGAAGATGGTCTGCGCTCTTATCTGGTCGACTCGGTCAACGAATTCCAGCGCCTGCCCGACGAGCCGTTCTGTGGCAGCCTGGCGGGCAACAAGGAAGCGGTTGACTGGGCTTTGCTGTGGCTGCCCGAAGGCGGCGACAGCATTCAGGAAAGCTACGTCAACCTGATCCCCACCGCCCAGGGCGGCACCCACGTCAACGGCTTGCGCCAAGGCTTGCTGGATGCCATGCGTGAGTTCTGCGAGTTCCGCAACTTGCTGCCGCGCGGGGTGAAGCTGGCGCCGGAAGACGTTTGGGAGCGCATCACCTTCGTACTGTCGATGAAGATGCAGGACCCGCAGTTCTCCGGGCAGACCAAAGAGCGCCTGTCATCACGCGAGGCGGCCGCATTTGTCTCCGGTGTGGTCAAGGACGCTTTCAGCCTGTGGCTCAACGCCCACCCCGAGCTGGGCATGCAACTGGCAGAACTGGCCATCAGCAACGCCGGGCGCCGCCTCAAAGCCAGCAAGAAGGTCGAGCGCAAGCGCATCACCCAAGGCCCGGCATTGCCCGGCAAGCTGGCCGATTGTGCGGGCCAGGACCCGATGCGTGCCGAGTTGTTCCTGGTCGAGGGTGACTCGGCCGGTGGTTCGGCCAAGCAGGCGCGGGACAAGGAATTCCAGGCCATCCTGCCGCTGCGCGGCAAGATCCTCAACACCTGGGAAGTGGACGGTGGCGAAGTCCTGGCCAGCCAGGAAGTGCACAACATTGCCGTGGCCATCGGCGTCGATCCGGGTGCAACCGATCTTGCGCAACTGCGCTATGGCAAGATCTGCATCCTCGCCGACGCTGACTCCGACGGCCTGCACATCGCCACACTGCTGTGTGCGCTGTTTGTTCAACACTTCCGGGCACTGGTCGAGGCTGGGCATGTTTACGTGGCCATGCCGCCCCTGTACCGCATCGACCTGGGCAAGGAAATCTACTACGCCCTCGACGAAGCCGAGCGTGACGGCATCCTCGACCGCCTGGTGGCCGAGAAGAAGCGCGGCAAGCCGCAGGTAACACGCTTCAAGGGCCTGGGCGAGATGAACCCGCCGCAGTTGCGCGAAACCACCATGGACCCGAACACCCGACGGCTGGTGCAGTTGACCCTGGACGACGTAGAGGCCACCTGCGAGCTGATGGACAAGCTGCTGGCCAAGAAGCGCGCCGGCGACCGCAAGAGCTGGCTGGAAACCAAGGGCAACCTGGCCGAGGTCATGGTTTGATTCGGCAAGTATTTGCCGTTTGCCTGGCGCTGGTTGCCCTGCCTTGCCTGGCGGGCAACTGGCCAGAGCTGAAGATGCAAGCCGAGCACCCGATCGACGGTATGCGCGGTGGCAACCTGTCTGGTCTGGTGGAATGCCGGGGCGGGCTGTGGGGTGTGTCCGACCGTGACGACGACCGCATCTACCGCTTCGATCAGCAGAACCCCACCTGGCGCGCGCAGCCGCTCACCTTCACCCCGCCAACTGTCCCGGAAAGCGGCCTGCCATGGGGGTTGAAGTCACGCAACTGGGCGGCATCGTTCATTCGCGGTGGCGAGCTGGATTTCGAAGGCATCACCTGTGATCAGGCGGGTAACCTCTATCTGGTCAGCGAGGCGCATGCCGCGGTACTGCAATTGCCGCTGGAAGGTGAGCCGGACTGGTTGAGGATAGACTCGGCCATGGTGCGCCAGGCCCGGGCAAGCGGCATGCTGCTGAACTTCAATGCCCTGTTCGAAGGCGTGGCGATCAACCCGGCGGGTGACCGCCTGTGGCTGGCCGCCGAGCGTGAGCGCCGTGGCCTGGTGGCCATTGAGCGCCGGCAATCGGTATGGACCTGCGGGCGCAGTTGCGTGCTGCTGAGCGAGGCCGGGGTCGAGATGCAACCGGAGCAAATGCCCAATGCCAGTGCGCTGTCGCGCGACTTCGCTGACCTGGCCTGGTTCGAGGGCAAGCTGTTTACCCTTGAACGTAACGCTTACCGGGTGTGCCGGCGTGATGCCGACAGTGGCAAGGTCGAGCGTTGCTGGTCGTTCGCTGCTGATGCGCTGGTCGAGTCACGGCGCTACGCGCAGCCGTTTGGCCTTGCCGAAGCACTGGTGATCGATGCCAAGGGTGCCTGGATTGGCCTGGACAACAACAACAGCGCCCGCGCCGATGGCGAAACCCGCCCGGTCGTCTGGCGCTTCGACGCCCCGCAAGGCGGCTGGAGCGCCAAACCATGAGCCAGGCGCCGGGCAAGCGCGCGGGCAGGGTGCTGATGATCGTCGCCTGGGCGGCGGCGCTGTTTCTTGCCACGCGCTTTTTCGGCCAGTGGGAAGACAGCCAGCGTAACCCCAATAGCCAGGTGCAATCCGAGCATGGTGCAGGCTTTATCGAAGTGCGCCTGCTGAGTAATGGCCAGGGCCACTTCGTGGTGGATGGTGCCATCAACGGCCAGGTGGTGCATTTCATGCTCGACACCGGCGCCACCGACGTGGCGATCCCCGAGGCGTTGGCTCATGAACTGAGCCTGGAGCGCGGTAGCCCGGTGCTACTGAGCACCGCCAACGGCCGCACCGAAGGCTACCGCACGCGCCTGGCCAGCCTGCAACTGGGCGATATCCGCCTGCAGAACGTACGCGCCATCGTGGTGCCGGGCCTGGACGGGCCCACCGTACTGCTGGGCATGAGTGCCCTGCAACAACTTGAATTTACCCAGCGCGGTGGCACCATGCTGCTGCGCCAGAACCTGAAATAATGACGAGGCCCGCATGAGCGACTCACTGGAACTCAGCCTGGACGGCGTCGAACGCCGCTCGCTGGCTGACTTCACCGAACAGGCCTACCTCAACTATTCCATGTACGTGATCATGGACCGCGCACTGCCGCACATCGGCGACGGCCTGAAGCCGGTGCAGCGACGCATCGTCTACGCCATGAGCGAGTTGGGGCTCGACGCCGATGCCAAGCACAAGAAGTCGGCGCGTACCGTCGGTGACGTGCTCGGCAAGTTCCATCCCCATGGCGACTCGGCCTGCTACGAGGCCATGGTGCTGATGGCGCAGCCGTTCAGCTACCGCTACACCTTGGTCGATGGCCAGGGTAACTGGGGTGCGCCGGATGATCCGAAGTCGTTCGCCGCCATGCGCTATACCGAGGCGCGGCTGTCGCGCTACGCTGAAGTGCTGCTCAGCGAAGTCGGCCAGGGCACCGTGGACTGGGTACCGAACTTCGACGGCACGTTGCAGGAGCCGGCCGTGCTGCCTGCGCGCCTGCCCAATATCCTACTCAACGGTACCACCGGTATCGCGGTGGGCATGGCCACCGATGTGCCGCCGCACAACCTGCGAGAGGTGGCCAGTGCCTGTGTGCGACTGCTCGATGAGCCCAAGGCAACCATCGAGCAGTTGTGCGAGCATATCCAGGGGCCGGATTACCCGACCGAGGCAGAGATCGTCACGCCGCGGGCAGAAATTCTCAAAATGTACGAAAGCGGCCGCGGCTCGATCCGCATGCGCGCCGTATACCGTGTCGAAGATGGTGACATCGTCGTCACTGCGCTGCCGCACCAGGTCTCCGGGGCCAAAGTGCTGGAGCAGATTGCCGCGCAGATGCAGGCCAAGAAGCTGCCGATGGTCGCCGACCTGCGCGACGAGTCGGACCACGAGAACCCGTGCCGTATCGTCATCATCCCGCGTTCCAACCGCGTGGATGTCGACGAGCTGATGCAGCACCTGTTCGCTACCACTGACCTGGAAAGCACCTACCGGGTCAACGTGAACATCATCGGCCTGGACGGCCGTCCGCAGTTGAAAAACCTGCGAACCATATTGGTAGAGTGGCTGCAATTCCGCACCAACACCGTTCGTCGCCGCCTGCAGCACCGTCTGGACAAGGTCGAAAAGCGTCTGCACCTGTTGGACGGTTTACTCACCGCGTTCCTCAACCTGGATGAAGTGATCCACATCATCCGTACCGAGGAATACCCCAAGCAGGCCCTGATTGAGCGTTTCGAGCTGACCGAGATCCAGGCCGACTACATCCTCGAGACCCGCCTGCGGCAGTTGGCGCGCCTGGAAGAGATGAAGATCCGCGGTGAGCAGGATGAGTTGCTGAAGGAGCAAGCCAAGCTGCAGGCCCTGCTGGGGAGCGAGGCCAAGCTGCGCAAGCTGGTGCGCAGCGAGCTGATCAAGGATGCCGAAACCTATGGCGATGATCGTCGTTCGCCGATCGTAGCGCGTGCCGAAGCCAAAGCGCTGTCGGAAAACGAGCTGATGCCGACCGAGCCCGTCACCGTGGTGCTTTCGGAGAAAGGCTGGGTGCGCTGCGCCAAGGGCCACGATATCGAGGCCACTGGCCTTTCCTACAAGGCCGGCGACGGCTTCAAGGCTGCCGCGGCCGGGCGTTCCAACCAGTTTGCCGTGCTTATCGATTCCACCGGGCGCAGCTACTCGCTGGCCGCCCACAGCCTGCCATCGGCGCGTGGCCAGGGTGAGCCGCTGACTGGCCGTCTGACGCCGCCACCGGGGGCGACTTTCGAATGTGTGTTGTTGCCTGACGACGATGCGCTGTACGTGGTGGCTTCGGATGCCGGTTACGGCTTTGTGGTCAAGGGTGAGGACCTGCAGGCCAAGAACAAGGCCGGCAAAGGCTTGCTCAGCTTGCCCAACGGGGCCAAGGTCATGACCCCGCGCCCAGTGGCCGATCGCGAGCAGGACTGGTTGGCGGCGGTGACCACTGAAGGCCGCCTGCTGGTGTTCAAGGTCAGCGACTTGCCACAGCTGGGTAAAGGCAAGGGCAACAAGATCATTGGCGTGCCGGGTGACCGGGTGGCCAGCCGTGAAGAATTTGTTACCGATCTAGCCGTGATTCCCGAAGGCGCGACCCTTGTATTGCAGGCCGGCAAGCGTACCCTGTCTTTGAAGGCGGACGACCTGGAGCACTACAAGGGCGAGCGCGGACGGCGCGGTAGCAAGCTGCCACGTGGGTTCCAGCGCGTCGATGGGTTGCAGGTGGAAGTGCCGGCATAACCGGTTGTAATGTCTGGAACGGCAATTTCAACGCCGTTTCGGGCAGAAATGCTGGAGTCGGACGGTTATTTCGCGGATGATATGCCCCTTGCGGTGCCGGCGTGGCCGTGTGCCCGTTTGAATATACATGTATCACTGCGGTGTGCCTTGTGGCAGCCGCCTGGATGGGATGATGAAATTTCTGCGCCTTCCATTTGCGCTGTTGATGACTGGCCTGCTGGGCCTTGGCGGGTGCACCATGCATCAGCCGGTTGCCCTGTATCAGCTCGACAGTGGTGATCCTGGCCAGCCTTCGCAGAGCGCGGGCATGGCCGTTGTACTCGGCCCGGTATCGGTGGCCGATTATCTTCAGCGTGAGACGTTCCTGCAGCGTCAAGCTGATGGCAGCCTGAGCGCGGCGACCGACGGTCGCTGGGCTGGCAGCCTTTCATCGGATATCGACCAGCTGCTGGTGCGTCAACTGGCCTGGCGTCTGGACAGCCAGCGCGTAGTGCTGGCCCCGGCGACTGCAGGCTTCAGCCCGGACGTGCAAGTGCTGTTGTCGATCACACGCCTGGACTCGGGCAAGAACCAGCCGGCCATTCTGGATGCCCAGTGGCGTCTGCTGGACCGTCGTGGCCATGTGCGTGACAACCGTATCATTCACCTCGAGCAGCAGCACGAGGGCAGTGAGTCGTCGCAGGTGCAGGCTCAGGGCCAACTGCTGCAAAAGCTGGCCGAACAGCTGAGCACAGCGGTGAAGCCGCTGGCCAACCAGCCGGCGATTGCCGAAGAAGCACCGAAAAAACCCGCTGCACCGACGCAGGTGAAGAAGGGGCCAGAGAAACCCAAAATCCCGATGGCCTCGCCGATTCGCACCGATATGGAAGTTTATCGGTTCTGATCAAACTGGCAGATACAAAAAAGCCCGCATTCGCTGCGGGCTTTTTTGTATCTGCTGTTCCGTCTGAAGCTCGGCGCGGTCTTTGTGGGAGCGGGTTTACCCGCGAAGCAGGCGACGCGTTGCATGGCACCGGTTGCGCCGGTGTTCGAGGGTGAACCCGCTCCTACGGGGGGAGCGCTAACGGTTGGATTTTGCGCCAGTCAAAGCAACCAGCCTGACTTAAGACATACGCTGTAGATGTCGCGTATACCTGTCAGGCACGGTGCTCATGCATGCGCGCCAGTTGCCTTTCCAGCATTGACGGGTAGGGCTCCATGAGCCGCTCCACACAGCACGCGCCTTCGGGGCTGGCGATCGGGCGAATACGCGCACGCTGGCGAATCAGGGCGTCATCGTTGATCTGTCGTTCTACCAGCAACAGGTTGCGGCTGTGCTGCGACAGCGCCAGGGCATCCTGGACTTTCTCGGCAATCAGCAGGTCAACCAGCTCCAGCCCATGCAGGTCGTTGCCCAATACCAGGCCTAGCTGCAGTTGCAGGGTGATGCCGCTATCAGCCACCTCGATCTGCAGGGCGTGGCCCAGGGCACGCAATAGTTCGCCACAGCAAATGGCGTTGGTCAGGTAGTCCTCGCCACACTCGCGGCTGTGGAACAGCACCAGGGTGCTGCCGTCGTTCAGCGTGTGGGTTTCACCGTCGTAGAGCGAGGCCGCGTGCTCCAGGCAATCGCGGTAGCGCTTGGTCAGCTCGTCCAGGCGTGTACGTGGCAGGCGGCGCAGTTGCTCCTGCGAGCCCAGCTGCACGGCAAGTACGGCGCTGTACTGGGGCTCGTCGGACTCGACCTCTGCGTGGGCTTTGGCTGTAGTGTCATCGTCCAGCAGGCCGGCGAAGGCTGCGTCGTCATCTTCGTCTTCCAGGGCAACCTTGGCGCGCGGTACGGCTTTGGGTGCCGGGGCAGCTGCGTGCAGGTCGTCGAACGGCTCGTCATCTTCCTCGGGCTCCGGCTCTGGTGGCGGAGGCGGGGCCAGGCGTGCATGCAGCTGGCGGGCGATGTCGCCGATCTCGTCCTGGCGGTCGGTCGCCGGGGTATACGGCTGCGGGTCGCGCAGCCATACCCGCAACTGCAGCAGTGGCAGGGTGATAAAGCGGCCCTGACGCAAGCTGAGGGCCAAGGCCAGGGCCAGCAGGATGGCGGCCAGAATGCCCATGCTCTGCAGGCTGATCAGCATCGGCTGCTGGAACTGGCTCATGTCCAGGCTGATGCGCAGTTGCCCGGCCGTCACGTCCTGGAACGTGATCTTGGTCTGGTACAGGCCTTCGGCCTCACCCAGCAGGCTGTTGCGCGGGCGCTGGCCGGCTTCGGCGAGGATGCGGTTATCGACGCTGAAGATTGCCGCATGGGCCACCAGCGGGTTTTTCACCAGGTTGCCCAGTAGCACGTTGAGGCTGAGGATGTCGTTGGACACCAGCAGCTCGGTTGCCGATGTGGCGGTCTGGGTGGTCAGGCTTTGGCCCAGGGCATCGGCCTGCTCATGCATGGCCTGCTTGAACTGCAGGCCCATCACGCAGGCGTAGATCACCAGCGCCAGCGCCACCAGGAAAATGTTGGTGCAGGCGATGCGCAGTGCCAGCGGCACGCGACGTTGACTCAAGGCGCGATAGATCATCAGGAAGAAATTGTCTGGTTTGACTGGCGTGGGCCGGTTCACAGAGCTCGGCTCTTAATGGCATGAAAGTGGGGGGAGTATAGCGAGCCGGGTTTTGTCGGCAAAGTATCGTTGGCGCCCGATGGTCATGGAAAATCGGTAGAATGCGCATTTTTCATCGAAGTCGGAGCCAGGTTGTGCGCGAAATCGTCCTGATCAACATCACCGGTGAGGACCGTCCCGGTCTCACTGCGGCTATCACCGGCGTCCTGCTGCAGGGCGGTGTGAGTATCCTCGACATCGGCCTGGCGGTCATGCACGGCACCTTGTCGTTTGGCATCCTGGTCGACATCCCGGACAACGAAGTGGCTACCGCACTGCTGCAAGGCGTGCAGGCAAAAGCCCACGAACTGAACCTGCAGGCCCGTTACACGCCGATTTCCGAGGCGGACTACCAGCACTGGGCCGATGGGCATGGCGAAGCGCGCCACATCGTTACCCTGCTCAGCCGCAAGATCACTCCCGAGCAGCTGCAGCGGGTG
Source organism: Pseudomonas sp. D5(2026) (assembly GCF_057766845.1). NCBI lineage: Bacteria > Pseudomonadati > Pseudomonadota > Gammaproteobacteria > Pseudomonadales > Pseudomonadaceae > Pseudomonas > Pseudomonas sp. D5(2026). Next base: position 5,046,015 of record NZ_CM173421.1, on the reverse strand, counting down.
AGTGCGGTGATCAGCCAGTACGGCCTGACCATCGAGCGCATGGAGCGCCTCTCGGCCCGGGTGGCACTGGATGCCGAATTCGACAAGGGCAAGGCAGCCGTCGAGATCTCCGTGCGCGGAGTGCCGAGCGATGCCCAGGCCCTGCGTGCGGACTTCTTTGCCCTGGCTGAAGAACTGAGCGTCGACATCGCCTTCCAGAAGGACGATCTGTTCCGCCGCAACCGCCGGCTGGCGGTGTTCGACATGGACTCCACGCTGATCGAGGCCGAAGTCATCGACGAGCTGGCCAAGGCGGCGGGGGTAGGGGAGCAGGTCGCGGCGATCACCGAGCGCGCCATGCGCGGTGAGCTGGACTTCCGCGCCAGCTTCAAAGAGCGCATGGCTTTGCTCAAGGGCCTGGACGTGGGGGTGCTGGACGAGATCGGGGCATCGCTACGCCTGACCGAGGGTGCCGAGAACCTGTTTGCTGAGCTCAAGCGCCTGGGATACAAGACCGCGATTCTGTCCGGTGGCTTTACCTACTTTGCCCGTCAGGTGCAGGCGCGCCTGGGTATCGACTATGTGTTCGCCAATGAGCTTGAAGTGGTCGATGGCAAGGTGACCGGCTTGGCTGTTGAGCCGATTGTCGATGCCCAGCGCAAGGCTGAATTGTTGAAGAAGCTGGCCAGTGAAGAAGGCTTGCAACTGGAGCAGACCATCGCCGTAGGTGATGGCGCCAATGACCTGCCGATGCTGTCGCTGGCCGGGTTGGGTGTGGCGTTCCGTGCCAAGCCGCTGGTGCGCCAGTCGGCCAAGCAGGCGATTTCCACCTTGGGGCTGGATGGGGTGCTGTATCTGCTGGGCCTGCGTGACCGCGACGCCCGTGGCTAGGTTGTCGTCGAATCTTCTGTGCCTGTGAAATCGAGCGCCGCCCGCGCGGCGCATCGCGAGCTACGCTCGCTCCTACGTTTGTTTCGGGCCAGTGACGCCTGTGACAGGCGCGCGCGACCGCCTGGTTCGCGCAACACGATATCGCGTCGTGCGCCATAACGTTCGCGCGCAAATCTCTCAGGACTGATTGGCCCGAAACAAACGTAGGAGCGAGCGTAGCTCGCGATGCGCCGCGCGGGCGGCGCTCGATCTTACAGGCGCAAAATAAACCCCGACATGCACCCCAATGCAAAAACCGTAATCAAGCCTGCAAAGGCGCCGCCAACTGTTGCCCCATGCGCACTGCGGAGCCAGCACCCAGGCTCTCAGCCCATTTCACCTGCTCCGGCCCGAACAGCACGATGGCGGTCGAACCCAGCTTGAAGCGGCCCAGTTCGGCACCTTTCTCCAGGTGGATCGGGGCGCGGCTGGCTTCGTCGTAACGGAAGGTCTTCAGCTCACGCTTGGGCGGCGTGACCAGCCCAGCCCATACCGTTTCGATCGAGGCGACGATCATAGCGCCGACCAGTACCACGGCCATTGGTCCACGCTCTGTATCGAACAGGCAGACCACGCGCTCGTTGCGGGCGAACAGCTCGGGGACATTTTCTGCGGTGGTCTGGTTGACCGAGAACAGACGGCCCGGCACGTAGACCATTTCGCGCAGGGTGCCGGCCAGCGGCATGTGCACGCGGTGGTAGTCCTTGGGCGACAGGTAGATGGTGGCAAACTCGCCGCCCATGAACGGTGCGGCCATGGCCGGATCACCGCCCAGCAGCTCCTGCGCACTGAATCCGTGGCCTTTGGCCTGGAAGATACGGCCGTGCTCGATCGGGCCGAGCTGGCTGACCGCGCCGTCGGCCGGGCACAGGATGGCGCCTGGGGTTTCGTCCAGTGGGCGGGCGCCTGGCTTCAGGGCGCGGGTGAAGAACGCATTGAAGTGCTCGTAAGCGCTCAGGTCTTCGACCAGAGCCTCGCTCATGTTCACCTGGTAGCGCTTGGCGAACCATGCGGTGAAGGCGTTCTTGAACCAGCGCACGCGGCACTCGGCGATGCAGCCGGCCAGCCGCGACAGCAGGTGGTGCGGCAGCAGGTACTGGCTGATGATGAACAGACGGGATTTCATGGGGGTTCCTTAGACTTCTACAGGCGTGTCCGGGTGGTTGCCCCATTCGCCCCACGAGCCGGCGTAGGCCTTGACGCGTGGGTAGCCGAGGGACTTGGCCACCAGGTAAGTGAAACCGGAGCGGCGGTGGGTCTGGCAGTGGGTGATCACTTCCTTGTCGGGGGTGATGCCCAGCTTCTCCAGGACTTCAGCGATGTCCTGACGGATGCGCAGGTGGTCGTTGAAATCCATGCCGGCGGTCCACTCGAAGTTGATCGCGCCGGGGATGTGGCCGCCTTTGGCTGCCAGCACTTTTTCGCCGCTGAATTCCTGCGGGCCGCGCGCATCCCAGATGACCAGGTCATCGGCGCCCAGACGGCTTTGCAGGTACTCGCGGGTGGCGGTGGGTGCGCTGTCGATGTGCAGACGGACCGGGGCGTTGCCACTGGCAGGCACGTCGGTGGACAGCTTGTCTGCCGGCCAGGCCTGGATACCGCCATTGAGGTAGTGGTAGCGCTTGTGGCCGATGACATCGAGCAGCCAGATGAAGCGCCCGGCCCAGCCACCGCCTTCATCGTCGTACACCACATACACGGCATCGGCGCGGTGGCCGAGTTCGCTGAACAGTTTCTCCAGCTCGCCCAGGGCCGGTAGCAGGCCGGGCGCCGGGGGCTGGCCGAGCTGGGTGCGCTTGCCTTCGACAAAGTGCGCGCCGGGAATATGCCCGCTGACATAGCGGTTGGCGCTGCTCAGGTCGACCAGGATCAGTTGCGGCGAATCCAGGCGTGGCAGCAGGTCTGCAGCTTCGATCACCAAGGGCAGGCCGGAAAAGTCGGTCATCCACGGTCTCCAGTGTGGAAAGAGAGGCGATTGTAGCGCAAGGCTCAACCCTTGCGGTTGGTAAACACCGACAAGGCCCGCTCGATGCATTGCGCGGTCTTGCCGAAGGCTTGCACGCTGATATCGGCCATCGGCCGGCAGCCCTGGTCGGCCACCAGCAGCATCAGCACCTGGTCGTTTGCAGCCAGCGAGCGAAGTAGAACATGCTCGCTGCGAAACAAAGCGCGCAGCGGGGCGGGCAGCAGCGCCGAGAACTGGCTGTGGTTTTCCGGTGTGATGCGCAGTTGTCCGGCCTGACTCAGCAGCTTTTGCAGCAGCTTGTTCTGCGATACCTGCAGGGCCAAAGCCCCGGCCTCCTTGGGCAGGCCGGCAATTTGCTGCACGCGCAGGCAGTCACTGGCCTTGTCCAGGCTAAGCAGCATGATGCGTTGCATGCCGCAGGCCAGCAGGGCCTCTTGTGCCTGGGTGGCCAGGTGCACGGCGTTGGTGAACGGGCTGGGTTGGGCCAGCAGGTGCTGGCACAGCGTGCGCCAGCGTGCCAGATCGTCGTTGCTGGGCGGGGGTGGGGCCAGCATATCCGGGTGAGGCCGGCGTTGGTGCCATGGCCAGATCAAAGCCTCGGCCGGGTGGAACAGGGCATGTCGGGCATGGCGGCGGGCACTGGCGGCCGCCTGCTGGTGCACTTGCTGCTGCACGTCTTCCAGCGAGGTTTGCAGGTACAGCGCGGTCAGCAGTTGCCAGCGCAGCAGGTGCGGGTTATCCCAGCCGACCTGTGCCGCCAGGGCCAGGTTGTTGGCCAGCAGCACGGTATTGGCCGGCTGGTTGAACCAGCGTCGCAAGCCGGGCTCGGCGTCCAGGCGGTGCTGTTGGCTGAGCAGGTCTTCGTCGCGGGCAATGTTCAGCACCTTGGCCAGTTGCTCGCGCTCTTCCAGCAGCAGGCGATAACCCTGGGTGACCCACTGGGGCAGGCGCCAATACTCGGCTATGGTCTGGCACAGCGCCATGATGCGCACGCCAAACAGTTCTTCCTCGACGTGGGCGGCGTCTTCACCTTTGTGGATAACCCGCAGTTCCCAGGCGTCGAGCAGCTTGGGGTAGGCCAGTGCCAGTGGCCAGAGTGGCGACAGGAACAGCAGGCTGCCCCAGTGAATCTCTTGCCACAGCCGTGCCAGGCGGCTGGCGAACAGGCCGCTGGCCTGCTGTGCCGCATGCTGGCTGATCATCTGGAACTGGCACAGTACCGGCGGAATCTCCTCCACGGGCAGTGTCGGCAAGCGTTTGAGAAGCTGCTCGCTGCGCTCCAGGCCCAGGCGGTTGAGGGCGACTTCCAGGCTCTCGGCGGGCTCGGCGAGGCTGGCATTGGTGGGGTGATTGGCTTCGCGCATCACTGACAGCACCAGCGCCGGGCTATCTTGCATCAGTTCGGCGATATCGCGCAGCGAGCGGCGGCTATCGTGGATGGCAGCCATGACCCGGTCGTAACTGTGCTTCGGCACGGGGATGCGAACACTCTCGAGCAGCTTTACCCAGGCCTCTAGCGTACGCGGGGCCTGAGTGGGCACCTTGGTTTCAATTGGCATTTTGACATCAGTCCGAACTGGCTTTTCGCATTGAGTGGCTATAGTCTGGCGCAGTTCTGCCGATAAGTAGAAGAAGAGTTTTAAAGCTCCCGTCTCTTCCCCTGACCACGACAGCAAGTGCTTTGAACCTATGGCTAAAATTATCGGCATCATCGTCGTATTCGCGAGCGTGCTCGGCGGCTACGTACTCTCCCACGGCAAGATCGCAGCCCTTATCCAGCCGTTCGAAGTACTGATCATCGGCGGTGCGGCCTTTGGTGCATTCCTGCAGGCCAACCCTGGCCACATGACCATGCATGTCATCAAGAAGTCGATGAAGATGTTCGGCTCGCGCTTCAGCCATGCCTTCTACCTGGAGGTGTTGGGCCTTGTTTACGAAATCCTCAACAAGAGCCGTCGCGAAGGCATGATGGCCATCGAGGCCGACATCGAGGACGCCGCTGCCAGCCCGATCTTCGCCAAGTACCCGACGGTACTGGCCGATGAGCGCATGACTGCGTTCGTCTGTGACTACCTGCGCATCATGTCCACCGGCAACATGGCCCCGCACGAGCTCGAGGGCCTGTTCGACATGGAACTGCTGAGCATGAAAGAAGAGCTGGAGCACCCGTCCCATGCGGTGACCGGCATTGCCGACGGTATGCCCGGCTTCGGTATCGTTGCGGCGGTACTGGGTATCGTGGTGACCATGGCCTCGCTGGGCGATGGCGACCAGGCCGCCATCGGCATGCACGTAGGTGCGGCGCTGGTGGGTACCTTCTTCGGTATTCTGGCGGCTTACGGTTTCTTCGGTCCTTTGGCCAAGTGCCTGGAACACGATGCCAAGGAAGAGCTGAACCTCTACGAATCAATCAAGGCCTCGCTGGTCGCCTCCGCCTCGGGCATGCCACCTTCGCTTGCAGTCGAGTTCGGGCGCAAGGTGCTGTATCCCAAGCATCGCCCAAGCTTCGCCGAACTGGAACAAGCGGTTCGCGGTCGCTGAGTCATGGAGAACAATCAGCCCATCATCGTCAAGCGCGTAAAGCGCTTTGGCGGCGGCCACCATGGTGGCGCCTGGAAAATCGCCTTTGCCGACTTCGCCACGGCGATGATGGCGTTCTTCCTGGTGCTGTGGCTGTTGTCCACGGCCACGCCAGAGCAGAAGATCGCCATTGCCGGCTACTTCAAGGACCCGATCGGTTTCTCGGAAAGCGGCACGCCCTACGTCATCGACCTGGGCGGTTCGCCTGAGCTGGCGCCGGAGAAGACCATCAACCCGGAAGTGAAGGCCGAACCGACGCAGGAGTCCACCACACAGCTAAGCAAGGACCAGGTCGAGACCATGGCCGAGCAGGTGGAGCGTGAGCGTCTGGAGCTGTTGCTGCAGGAACTGCAGAACAAGGTGGAAGAGAATCCACAGTTGCAGAAGTTCAAGGACCAGATCCTGTTCGAGATCACCCAGGACGGCCTGCGCATCCAGATCATGGATGCCGAGAACCGGCCGATGTTCGATATTGGTAGCGCGCGCCTGCAGCCATACTTCGAAGATATCCTGCTGGCCATGGCCGATACCATCAAGGCGGTGCCTAACAAGATCAGCATCAGCGGCCACACCGATGCCAAGCCGTATGCTGGCACCGGTGAGTACGGTAACTGGGAGCTGTCGGCCAACCGCGCCAACGCCGCACGTCGTGCTCTGGTGGCGGGTGGTTACCCAGACAGCCAGGTGGCGCGGGTGGTGGGTTACGCCTCGTCATCGCTGTTCGACCGCAAGGACCCGTTCAACCCGGTCAATCGGCGCATCGACATCATCGTGCTGACCAAGAAAGCCCAGCGCAATATCGAGGGTGAGCAGGGTACGCCACAAGCTCCGGCCGCCGAGCCCGCTGCACCGCCAGCCGGTGACGCGGCGCCAGGGGCTTCGGCACCGGCTGCGCAGAGCGAACAGGCGCCGATGCAGCCGCGTGAACTGCGCCAGAAGCTGAACATCTTCGAAGAGGGTACGCTTAAGATGGATGACGCCAAGGAGCAGTAGGTCCTGGCGGCATCAGGGCTGACAGGGGGTTGGCGGAAAGGTTGAAGCGCCGGTGAGATCGAGCGCCGCCCGCGCGGCGCATCGCGAGCTGCGCTCGCTCCTTGTTTGTTTCGGGCCAATCATTCCTGTGGGATTTGTGCGCGAATGCCTGGGCGCATGTCTCGATATCGCGTGGTACGAGCAGGCGGTCGCGCGCGCCTGCACTGGCGTTACTGGCCCGAAACAAACGTAGGAGCGAGCGCAGCTCGCGATGCGCCGCGCGGGCGGCGCTCGATCTCACCGGCAGCGCAAATGCCACGGCGAGCGTAGCTGTTTCAAGTCAGGCTGGCGATGATCGAGCGATAGCTGTTCATGCGCTGCGGCTTGATGCGCCCCTCTTCCAGTGCCTTGAGCAGCGCGCAGCCCGGTTCGCGGTCATGCTTGCAGTCGCGGAAGCGGCAGGTGCCGAACAAGTCGCGAAACTCGATGAAGCCATCTTCCACGTCGTCGCGGCTGACATGGCCAAGGCCGAACTCGCGAATGCCCGGCGAGTCGATCAGGTCGCCGCCGTTGGGGAAGTGGTACAGCCGCGCCGTGGTGGTGGTGTGAGTACCCTGGCCAGACCATTCCGACAGGTCTCCGACACGGGTGCCGGCGTCCGGCAGCAGGCTGTTGACCAGCGACGACTTGCCTACCCCTGACTGGCCGACGAACACACTGATGTGGCCGTCAAGGAGCTGCTGCAGGCGCTGCATGCCGTCGCCCTGATGTGCCGATACTTCCAGCAGCGGGTAACCCAGCTCGCGGTAGACCTCCAGCAGCGCATGCAGGCCGGGGCCGTTCTCGTCGTTGATCAGGTCGGCCTTGTTCAGCAGCAGCAGCGGACGCAGGCCGGCGTGCTCGGCCGCTACCAGATAGCGGTCGATCAGGTTCGGGTGTGGTTCCGGCGCCGGGGCGAACACGATCACGATCAGGTCGACGTTGGCAGCCACGGGCTTGAGCTGGCCATGGTTGTTCGGCCGGCACAATTCGGTGCTGCGTGGCATCTGTGCCACGATCACGCCAATGCCCTGGTTGCCCGCACGCCATACCACGCGGTCGCCGGTGACCAGTGCTGGCAGGTTGGCACGCAAGTGACAGCGGAACACCTGGCCCGCGGTGTCGCCGTCCTGGGCTTCCACTTCTACCTGTACGCCGAAGTGTGCGATCACCAGGCCAAGTTGCTCCGGCCCCAGGTCGCCACCCTCCAGTTCCTGCAGTGCATGCTGCTCGCGTTTGGCCGCGCGAGCGGCGCGCTCACCCTGGATTTTTTCGATCCGCCAGTTTTGGCGGCGATTGAGCTGGCGTTTGGCCATGAAGGTACCGTAAGAGAGGCCCGGCGTGGGCATTGAAAACGGCACGCAGTTTAGCACGCCAGCCGCTGGACTATTCCGCCCAGCTTTATGCCGTGAATGGGCGTGCCTTGGCCACTAGGCTAATATGATCGCCTATATGAGGAGCCCCTGCATGCAAAACCCACAGAACCTGATCTGGATCGACCTGGAAATGACCGGCCTGGATCCGGACAGCGATGTCATCATCGAAATGGCCACCATCGTCACTGACAGCGAGCTGAACACCTTGGCCGAAGGGCCGGTGATCGCCATCCACCACAGTGACGAAGTGCTGGCGCGCATGGACGAGTGGAATACCCGTACCCATGGTGCTTCGGGGCTGACCCAGCGCGTGCGCGAGAGCAAGATCAGCATGGCCGAAGCCGAGGCACAGACCATCGCCTTCCTTGAGCAGTGGGTGCCTAAAGGCAAGTCGCCGATCTGCGGCAACAGCATTTGCCAGGATCGTCGTTTCCTCTACCGTCACATGCGCAATCTGGAAAACTACTTCCACTACCGCAACCTGGATGTCTCTACGCTGAAGGAACTGGCCGCGCGCTGGGCGCCGAACGTGCGTGACAGCTTCAAGAAGGGCAATACCCACCTGGCGCTTGACGATATCCGCGAATCGATCGCCGAATTGCGTCACTATCGCGAGCACTTCATCAAGTTGTGATTCAAAACGGCGCAGATATTGTATCTGCGCCCCCTTTTGGTGCCTTGGGCAACTGGTTAGACTGCGCGCCTTTCCTGCACGGACCCGCACCATGTTGCTGATGCTCTACCTTATCGCCATTACCGCCGAAGCCATGACTGGCGCGCTGTCTGCCGGGCGTCGCGGCATGGACTGGTTTGGCGTGGTGCTGATCGCCTGCGTTACTGCGCTTGGGGGCGGCTCGGTGCGTGATGTGCTGCTCGGGCACTACCCGCTGACCTGGGTGAAGCACCCTGAGTACCTGGTGCTGACCAGCCTTGCGGCGCTGCTGACCATTTTCATTGCGCCAATGATGCGCCGCCTTCGCTCGCTGTTCCTGGTACTCGATGCCCTGGGGCTGGTGGCATTTACCCTGATTGGCTGCATGACGGCGCTGGAGATGGGGCAGGGCATGCTGGTGGCGTCGATCAGCGGGGTGATCACCGGTGTGTTTGGCGGGATCCTGCGGGATATCTTCTGCAACGACATCCCGCTGGTGTTCCGCCGAGAGCTGTATGCCAGCGTGTCGTTTGCGGCAGCCTGGTTTTATCTGGGTTGCGTGTATTTCAAGGTGCCGGCAGAACAGGCGATGTTGCTCACACTGTTTGGCGGCTTCCTGGTGCGCCTGTTGGCAATCCGCTTCCACTGGGAAATGCCCAAGTTCCACTACAACGACCAGCAGTGACGCAATTTACAAGCGCAACATGGCCCTTGTGGGAGCGGGCGTGCCCGCGAACACCGGCGAAGCCGGTGCCATTACCTGTGTTGCCTGCTTCGCGGGCGCGCCCGCTCCCACAAGGATGGCGCATGCTCTGAGGCTGGTCGCTATTGAGCTCCGTGTCGGGCCAGCGCCCACTCCACATGCTCGCGCACCAATTCCGATTCATCGTCACGCCTGGCCTTCAGCGCCTCGATCACCGGAATCGTCGACGGCGCATTGCCCAACCCTACCGCCAGGTTGCGCAAAAAACGCTCGTACCCCGCCCGCCGCAAAGGCCCGCCCTCGGTCTTGCGCAGGAAGGTGCGTTCGTCCCACAGGAACATCGCCGCCAGGTCCGTATTTTCCAGCCCATGCCGTGGCTGGAAATCCTGCTCCTGGCTGTGCTTGGCAAAGCGGTTCCACGGGCAGACGATCTGACAGTCGTCGCAACCGAACACCCGGTTGCCCATCTTTGCGCGTAACTCGACAGGGATCGCGCCCCTCAGCTCGATGGTCAGGTACGAGATGCAGCGTCGCGCATCCAGCACGTAAGGCCCGACAAACGCCTGTGTCGGGCAGATGTCCAGACAGGCCTGGCAACGCCCGCAGTGTTCGCTGGTGGTGGCTTCGTCCACCGGTAGCGGCAGGTCGACGAACAGTTCGGCAAGAAAGAAATAGCTACCCGCCTTGCGGTTGAGCAGCAGCGTGTTCTTGCCGATCCAGCCCAGCCCGGCCTGTTCGGCCAGGGCTTTTTCCAGTACCGGGGCGCTGTCTACAAACGCGCGGTAGCCGAACGGGCCGACAGCTTCCTGGATGCGGTCGGCGAGGAACTGCACGCGCTTACGCACCAGCTTGTGGTAGTCCCGGCCAAGCGCGTAGCGCGACACGTAGGCCTTTTCCGGCTGGGCCAGACGCTGCGCCATCTGCGTGTCGCCGGGCAGGTAGTCCATACGTAGCGAGACCACGCGTACGGTGCCGGGGATCAGTTGGTCGGGGTGTGACCTTTTGCTGCCGTGGGCGCCCAGGTATTCCATCTCACCCTGATAGCCGGCGTCGAGCCAACGCTGCAGGTGGTGTTCGTGTTCGCCAAGGTCAACCCCGGCGATGCCAACATGGGCAAAACCGAGTTCCTGGCCCCACATCTTGATCGATTGGGCCAATTGGGCGAGGTCAGGTGTGGAGGCGGACATGGATGGGCAAGGCAATACGGGCTCAGGTGCGTATAATTCTGCCAGACATTGGAGCCTTTGACCCCATGCCACAGACCAAACACCCCAGTAATGCCCCTCAATTGCTCAGCAGCGTGACGGTTGCCCGCCTGCCGGCACGGCATGCGCATGCCCACAAAGGCGACTTTGGCCATGTACTGGTGGTCGGTGGCGACCTTGGTACCGGTGGCGCTGTATTGCTCAGCGCCGAAGCCGCCCTGCGTTGCGGCGCCGGGCTGGTCAGCGTGGCAACCCGGCCCGAGCACGTGTCGGCCAGCCTGGCGCGCCTGCCCGAAGTCATGTGCCTGGGTGTCCGTTCGGCCAACCAGCTGATGGGCGTGCTGGAGCGCGCCTCGGTACTGGTGGTCGGGCCCGGCCTGGGGCAGGCGGCGTGGGGCTGCAGCCTGTTGTCGGCGGTGGCCAACGCCCAGCGGCCGCAAGTGTGGGATGCCGATGCCTTGAATTTGCTGGCGCGCACCCCGCTGGCCCTGCCCAGTGGCAGCATCCTTACCCCGCACCCGGGGGAGGCGGCGCGGCTGCTGGGTATTTCCACCGAGGCGGTGCAGGCCGACCGCCCTGGCGCCGCGCGCAAGCTGGCGCGCCGTTATAACAGCGTCTGTGTACTCAAAGGTGCCGGCACACTGGTGGCAGCCCCAAGCGGCCAACTGGCTGTGTGCGAGCGCGGGCACCCGGCGATGGCCGGCGCCGGTCTGGGCGATGTGCTGACTGGCGTGTTGGCGGCACTGGTGGCCCAAGGCCTGGATGCCTGGGGCGCGGGTTGTCTGGGGGTGTGGTTGCACGCCTGTGCCGGCGAGCGCCTTGGGATAAAAGGTAGAGGCCTGGCGGCCAGTGATCTGGCGCCGGTCATTCGTGAGTTGTTGGAGGAGCATTCTGCGTGTCTGGCTTAAATCTGTTTCTGGCCGATGAAGAGGCCACGGTCAAATTCGGTGCAGCACTGGCCGAGGTGACCGGTGGTCGCGGCGTGATTTTCCTTGAAGGCGACCTGGGTGCGGGTAAAACTACCCTGTCGCGTGGCCTGATCCGCGGTCTGGGCCATACTGGTGCTGTGAAAAGCCCGACATTCACCGTGGTCGAACCCTATGAAATCGGCGAGGTCCGAGCCTTTCACTTCGACCTGTATCGCCTGGTCGACCCGGAGGAGCTTGAGTTCATGGGCATTCGTGACTATTTCGAAGGCGACCCGCTGTGCCTGTTCGAATGGCCACAAAAGGGTGCGGGCGTTTTGCCAAAGCCTGACCTGACCATTACCATAAGCCCCCAAGCGAGTGGACGCTCGCTGAACCTTTCGCCGCAGGGGGCTCGCGGCGAGGCCTGGTGCGTGGCACTGGCCGAACACTATAAACAGTAAGTGGGGTAGGTATGCGCATACGCGCACTGGTCGCCATCGTTGGGCTGCTGCTGACAACGGTGACCGTTGACGCTCTGGCCGTCACTCAAGTCAAGAGCATGCGCCTGTGGCGCGCACCGGACAACACGCGGCTGGTTTTCGACCTGTCTGGCCCCGTGCAGCACAGTGTCTTCACCCTGAGCGCACCCGATCGTCTGGTCATCGACATCAATGGCGCAACACTGGCCGCGCCACTGAATGTGGCTACCTCCAACACGCCGATAAGCAATGTGCGTTCGGCCCAGCGTACGCCAACCGACCTTCGGGTTGTGATCGACCTGAAAAAGTCGGTAACCCCGAAAAGCTTCACCTTGGCGCCCAATGCACAGTACGGCAACCGCTTGGTGGTCGATCTGTATGACCAGGAAGCTGACGCTATCGCGGCCAGCGCGCCACCGCCTGCACGGGCACCTGTGCAAACGCCTGCGACCACGCCGGCGGTGCCAGTGACGCCGGCCCAGCCGGCGATCAAGCTGCCCCCGGTACCCAGTGGCAAGCGTGACATCGTGGTTGCTATCGATGCCGGGCATGGCGGCGAAGACCCTGGCGCTTCCGGCTCGCGTGGCCAACACGAGAAAGACATCGTGTTGCAAATCGCCAAAGAACTGCAGCGTCAGATCAACAGCGAAAAAGGTTTCCGTGCTGAGCTGACCCGCACCGGCGATTACTTCATCCCGCTGCGCAAGCGTACGGAAATCGCCCGCAAGAAAGGCGCCGACCTGTTCATTTCGATTCACGCCGATGCGGCCCCGTCGCGCGCAGCCTTTGGCGCCTCGGTGTTCGCCCTGTCCGATCGTGGCGCCACCTCCGAGACTGCGCGCTGGCTGGCCGACACGGAAAACCGCTCCGACTTGATCGGTGGTGCGGGTAATGTCAGCCTCGACGACAAGGACCGCATGCTCGCTGGTGTGCTGCTTGATCTGTCGATGACAGCTACGCTCAGTTCCAGCCTCAACGTGGGGCAAAAGGTATTGGGCAACATGGGGCGCGTCACCTCGTTGCACAAGCAGCGCGTTGAACAGGCCGGTTTCATGGTGCTTAAGTCGCCAGACATCCCGTCGATCCTCGTTGAAACCGGGTTCATCTCGAACAACAACGAAGCCGCCAAGCTGGCCTCATCCAGCCACCAGCAGGCTCTGGCCAGGTCGATCCGCACCGGGGTGCACCAGTACTTCCAGCAGAACCCGCCACCTGGCACCTATATCGCCTGGCTGCGTGACACCGGCAAGATTGCCGCCGGTCCGCGTGAACACACCGTGCGCCCTGGCGAAACCCTGGCGATGCTCGCCGTGCGTTACCAGGTCAGTGTGGCCAGCCTGCGCAGCACCAACAAGCTGAAGACCGATGAGCTGAAGGTTGGTCAGCGCCTCGACGTGCCCGCCACAACCTTGGCCGCGCAATAATGAGTGGCGGTTCGCGAATTCAGCTGCTCAGCCCGCGGCTGGCCAACCAGATTGCTGCCGGCGAGGTTGTGGAGCGCCCGGCATCTGTAGCCAAGGAGCTGCTGGAAAACAGCCTGGACTCCGGTGCCCGGCGCATCGATGTGGAAGTAGAGCAGGGCGGCGTCAAACTGCTGAAGGTGCGGGACGATGGCAGCGGCATTTCTGCCGACGACCTGCCGCTGGCCCTGGCCCGCCACGCCACCAGCAAGATCCGCGAGCTGGAAGACCTTGAAGGGGTATTGAGCCTGGGTTTCCGTGGCGAGGCTTTGGCCTCGATCAGTTCGGTGGCGCGCCTGACCCTGACCTCGCGTACCGCCAGTGCCAGCGAGGCCTGGCAAGTAGAAACCGAAGGTCGCGACATGACGCCGCGGGTGCAGCCGGCGGCGCACCCGGTCGGTACTTCGGTGGAAGTGCGCGATTTGTTCTTCAATACCCCGGCCCGACGCAAGTTCCTCAAGGCCGAGAAAACCGAATTCGATCACTTGCAGGAAGTGATCCGCCGGCTGGCGCTGGCCCGTTTCGATGTCGCCTTCCACCTGCGCCACAACGGCAAGAGCATCCTTAGCCTGCACGAGGCCCACGACGAAGTCGCCCGTGCGCGGAGGGTGGGTGCCATCTGTGGCCCTGGCTTCATGGAGCAGGCGCTGCCGATCGACGTGGAGCGCAACGGCCTGCGCCTTTGGGGCTGGGTCGGTTTGCCGACGTTCTCGCGCAGCCAGGCTGACCTGCAGTACTTCTTCGTCAATGGCCGGGCAGTGCGCGACAAACTGGTCGCCCATGCTGTGCGTCAGGCTTACCGGGACGTGCTGTTCAACGGCCGCCACCCCACGTTCGTGCTGTTCCTGGAGCTGGAGCCCAACGGCGTCGATGTGAACGTGCATCCTACCAAGCATGAAGTGCGATTCCGTGAAGGGCGCTCGGTGCACGACTTCCTGTATGGCACCTTGCACCGTGCCTTGGCCGACGTGCGCCCGGAAGACCAGCTGGCCGCACCTGCGGCGGTGCCTGAGCTGGTTCGCCCCACTGGCCAGCAGGCCGGTGAGTTCGGGCCCCAGGGTGAAATGCGCCTGGCCTCGCCGGTGCTTGAACAGCCTCGAGCCCCACAGCAGTCGTTTTCCAATGGTGGCAGTGGCGCCGGTTACCAATATCAATACACCCCACGTCCCTCACAGCCGCTGCCGGCCGCAGAGGCACAGGCGGTGTATCGCGAGTTCTACAAGCCACTGGAAACCGGTGCAGCGCCTGCGACGGCCCTGCCCGAAAGCCAGGGCGACATTCCCCCGCTAGGCTACGCACTGGCGCAGCTCAAGGGCATCTACATCCTGGCCGAAAATGCTGTTGGCCTGGTGCTGGTGGACATGCACGCCGCCCACGAGCGGATAATGTACGAGCGCCTCAAGGTAGCCATGGCCAGCGAGGGTCTGAGCGGCCAGCCGCTACTGGTGCCGGAAACCCTTGCCCTTAGCCAGCGTGAAGCCGACTGTGCCGAAGAGCATGCCCAGTGGTTCCAGCGCCTGGGCTTCGAATTGCAGCGCCTGGGCCCCGAGACCTTGGCGATTCGCCAGATCCCGGCCTTGCTCAAGCAAGCCGAAGCCAATCGCCTGGTGCAGGACGTGCTTGCCGACCTTATGGAGTACGGCACCAGTGATCGCATTCAGGCGCACCTCAACGAACTGCTCGGTACCATGGCCTGCCACGGTGCCGTGCGCGCCAACCGGCGCCTGGCAATTCCCGAGATGAACGCCCTGCTGCGCGATATGGAAAACACCGAGCGCAGCGGCCAGTGCAACCATGGCCGTCCTACCTGGACCCAGATGGGCCTGGACGATCTGGACAAACTTTTCCTGCGCGGTCGATGAAATGAGCGGCAAGCCCCCTGCAATATTCCTGATGGGCCCGACGGCGGCCGGCAAGACCGACCTTGCCATCGAACTGACCACAGTGCTGCCGTGTGAACTGATCAGCGTCGATTCGGCACTTGTCTACCGTGGCATGGATATCGGTTCGGCCAAACCGTCGAAAGAAATCCTCGCCGCCCACCCGCACCGGCTGATCGACATTCGCGACCCGGCCGAGAGCTATTCGGCCGCGCAGTTCCGTACCGACGCCCTGGAGGCCATGGCCGAGATCACCGCGCGCGGCAAGATCCCGCTGCTGGTCGGTGGCACCATGCTCTATTACAAGGCGTTGATCGATGGCTTGGCCGACATGCCAGCGGCCGATGCGGCGGTGCGCGCCGAGCTGGAGGCACAGGCTGAAGCCCTGGGCCTGGCCGAGCTGCACCGCCAGTTGGCCGAGGTTGACCCAGAGTCAGCGGCACGTATTCACCCCAATGACCCGCAGCGGCTGATCCGGGCGTTGGAGGTGTACCGGGTGAGCGGTGAGAGCATGACAGTTCATCGCCGGCGTCAATTCGCGGAAAGTCGCGGCGCAGACGCAGGCGCTGGCGGACAATTGCCCTATACTGTCGCCAGTTTGGCGATTGCTCCTACAGATCGTCACATTTTGCATCAGCGAATTGCGTTACGATTTTCGCAGATGCTGGAACAGGGCTTCGTTGACGAGGTCCGATCGCTGCGAGCCAGAAGTGACTTGCACGCCGGGCTGCCGTCTATACGGGCAGTGGGTTATCGGCAAGTCTGGGATTACCTGGATGGCAAGCTGACTGAGAATGAGATGCGTGAACGCGGTATCATTGCTACCCGGCAGCTGGCCAAGCGGCAGTTCACCTGGTTGCGTGGCTGGCCTGAAGTGCACTGGCTTGACAGCCTGGCCTGCGACAATCTGTCCCGCACCTTGAAATACCTTGGGGCCATCTCCATATTGAGCTGAGTCCCTGCTGATTGCCGTCTATTCTTGCGAAGGGGCGGCCTAATTTATCGATTTTATTGAATTTCTATTATTTATCCTTACAGGAGTGCGGCATATGTCAAAAGGGCATTCGCTACAAGACCCTTACTTGAACACCTTGAGAAAAGAAAAGGTCCCGGTATCCATTTACCTGGTCAACGGTATCAAACTGCAGGGCTCGATCGAATCGTTCGACCAGTTCGTGGTATTGCTGAAGAACACCGTCAGCCAGATGGTCTACAAGCACGCCATCTCGACCGTAGTTCCGGCCCGTCCGGTCCGCCTGCCAAGCCCGTCCGACAGCGAGCACGGCGACAGCGAGCCAGGCAACGCCTGATAGGAGCCTGCATTGTTCTTTGAGCGCCACGGCGGTGGTGAGCGGGCATTGCTCGTTCACTTGGAAGGTCAGAACCCTGAGGCGCGAGAAGACCCGCAGGAGTTTCAGGAGTTGGCATTGTCGGCCGGGGCCGACATCGTCTCGCTGGTCACGGTGACAAGGCATCAGCCTTCCGCCAAATACCTGATTGGCAGTGGCAAGGTCGAAGAGTTACACGACCTGGTCCATGCCGAACAGGTAGATCTGGTGATTTTCAATCACACCCTCACGCCCAGTCAGGAGCGCAACCTCGAACGTGTGTTCGAGTGTCGTGTGCTGGACCGAACCGGGCTGATCCTCGATATCTTCGCCCAACGGGCGCGTACCCATGAAGGCAAGCTGCAGGTCGAACTGGCCCAGCTGGAGCATATGAGCACGCGGCTGGTGCGCGGCTGGACTCACCTTGAGCGACAAAAAGGTGGTATCGGCCTGCGCGGTCCGGGTGAAACCCAGCTGGAAACCGACCGCCGCCTGTTGCGGGTGCGTATACGCCAGATCAAGTCACGCCTGGAGAAAGTGCGCAGTCAGCGCGAGCAGGCGCGGCGCGGGCGCAAGCGCGCGGATATCCCATCGGTGTCGCTGGTGGGTTATACCAATGCCGGCAAGTCCACGCTGTTCAACGCCCTGACCGAGTCCGAGGTGTATGCCGCGGACCAGCTGTTCGCCACACTCGACCCGACCCTGCGCCGGCTCGAGCTCAACGACCTGGGGCCGATTGTGCTGGCCGACACCGTAGGCTTCATTCGTCACCTGCCGCACAAGCTGGTCGAGGCATTTCGGGCTACGCTCGAAGAGTCGAGCAACTCCGACCTGTTGCTGCATGTGATCGACGCCCATGAGCCAGAGCGCATGGAGCAGATCGAGCAGGTGCTGGCGGTGTTGGGCGAGATTGGTGCCGAGGGGTTGCCGATCCTCGAGGTGTACAACAAACTCGACTTGCTCGAAGATGTCGAGCCACAGATCCAGCGCAATGCCGATGGCAAGCCGGAACGGGTCTGGGTATCGGCACGCGATGGGCGTGGTCTGGAGCTGGTTGGCCAGGCGGTTGCCGAGTTGCTGGGGGATGATCTGTTTGTCGGTACCCTGTGTCTGGAGCAGCGTTTTGCCCGCTTGCGCGCGCAATTCTTTGCCCTGGGTGCCGTGCAGAGTGAAGAGCATGATGAAGAGGGGCGCAGCCTGCTGAGCGTGCGACTGCCCATGGTCGAACTGAATCGCCTGGTCAGCCGCGAAGGCATGGAGCCGCAAGTGTTTGTCGAGCAACACACTTTGCAATAAATGCTCGTCGAGGTCGCCGGGCAGCAGTGACAGGCATTCTGTAGCATTGGACGGCGCGCCGTGGGCGCGTCTTTGCTTTATCAGATGGAGAGCGCTATGGCTTGGAACGAGCCGGGTGGCAACTCGAACAATCAGGATCCCTGGGGCGGCCGCCGTGGTGGCGGTGGCGGCGGTGGTGACAAGAAAGGTCCACCGGATCTGGACGAGGCCTTCCGCAAACTGCAGGACAGCCTGAATGGCATGTTCGGCGGCAGCAAGAAACGTGGCGGCGGTGACCGCAATGTCGGCAAGGGCGGTGGCCTGGGCCTGCTGGGCATCGGCCTGGCGGTGCTGGCTGCAATCTGGCTGTACAACGCCGTGTATGTGGTCGACGAGCAGGAGCAGGCGGTTGTGCTGCGCTTCGGCAAGTACTATGAGACGGTCGGTCCCGGCCTGAACATCTACTTCCCGCCGATTGATCGCAAGTACATGGAAAACGTCACGCGTGAGCGTGCCTACACCAAGCAGGGCCAGATGCTGACCGAAGACGAGAACATCGTCGAGGTGCCGCTGACCGTCCAGTACAAGATCAGCAACCTGCAGGACTTCGTGCTCAATGTCGACCAGCCTGAGGTGAGCTTGCAGCACGCGACCGAGAGTGCTCTGCGCCACGTGGTTGGCTCCACTTCGATGGACCAGGTGTTGACCGAGGGTCGTGAGCAGATGGCCGTGGATATCCGCGAACGCCTGCAGCGCTTCCTCGACAACTACCGTACCGGTATCACCGTTACCCAGGTCAACGTACAAAGCGCGGCAGCTCCGCGTGAAGTGCAGGAAGCCTTCGACGACGTGATCCGAGCCCGCGAAGACGAGCAGCGTGCCCGCAACCAGGCCGAGTCCTATGCCAATGGCGTGGTGCCGGAAGCCCGTGGTCAGGCCCAGCGCATCATCGAGGACGCCAATGGTTACCGCGACGAAGTCATCGCTCGCGCCAAGGGTGAGGCAGACCGCTTCACCAAGCTGCTTGTCGAGTACCGCAAGGCACCTGACGTAACCCGTGAGCGTCTGTATCTGGAGACCATGCAAGAGGTCTACAGCAACTCGAGCAAGGTCATGGTGGCAACCAAGGACGGGCAGAGCAACCTGCTCTACCTGCCGCTGGACAAGATGGTCGAAGGCAGCCGCAGGCCGTCCGTGCCAACCACCAGCGTGTCGCCATCGACCAACGATGCGGCCGCCCGTGCCGCGCAGGACATGCAACAGCAACAGCAGCCGCTGCGTACTAGGGAGAGCCGCTGATGAGCAATAGATCGCTGATCGCCCTGATCGCCGCTGTGGTCCTGGCTATCGTGGCCTGGAACAGCTTCTACATCGTGTCCCAGACCGAGCGAGCGGTACTGCTGCGCTTCGGTAAGGTGGTCGAGGCGGATGTTCAGCCAGGCCTGCACGTGAAGATTCCGTACGTGAACCAGGTGCGCAGGTTCGACGCCCGACTGATGACCCTCGATGCTCCTACCCAGCGGTTCCTGACCCTGGAAAAGAAAGCGGTGATGGTCGACGCCTACGCCAAGTGGCGCGTCAAGGACGCTGAACGCTTCTACACCGCCACGTCCGGCATGAAGCAGATCGCCGACGAGCGTCTGTCGCGCCGTCTGGAAAGTGGCCTGCGCGACCAGTTCGGTAAACGTACCCTGCACGAAGTGGTTTCCGGTGAACGTGACGCGCTGATGGCTGACATCACTGCATCGCTGAACCGCATGGCGAGCAAGGAGCTGGGCATTGAGGTGGTCGACGTGCGCGTCAAGGCCATCGACCTGCCGAAGGAAGTCAACCGCAGCGTGTTCGACCGTATGAGCACCGAGCGTGAGCGTGAAGCCCGCGAGCACCGTGCCAAGGGTAACGAGCTGGCTGAAGGTATCCGTGCCGATGCCGACCGTCAGCGCCGTGTGCTGCTGGCCGAGGCTTATCGCGAAGCAGAAGAAACCCGTGGTGATGGCGACGCCCAGGCGGCCGCTATCTATGCCAAGGCCTACAGCCAGGACGCTGATTTCTATGCGTTCCACCGTAGCCTGCAGGCATACCGCGAGAGCTTCTCGAGCAAGAGCGACGTGATGGTCCTGGACCCGAAGAACGAGTTCTTCCGTTACCTGGACAAGAGCAGGCCTTGATGCTCAGGCCCTGATTTTCATGCAGCGGCGTCCCGCCTGGCAGCTAATGCACCAGGCGGGGTGCATCCTGAATGAAAAGGGGTGTATGATGAGGCAGCCGGGAAATTTCCCGGCTTTTTTGCGTCTGCAAGGTTGATTGGCACAGCGCCAGTCGACAGTTTGGTCAGCTCGCAAGGCAATTTGAGGGTGTCGGGTACGGTGGCTGCGCTGGGATCAGTGCTGCCCGCTGCTGTGCGCGATACCGGCTTTTCTGACGGCTTGCCTGCTGGCAAGCCGCCCGGACCAGAGGGGAAATGGCGTAATGGCAACGGTAGACCGCTGGCTGCTGCCAGATGGCATCGAGGAAGTACTGCCACCTGAGGCTGCGCGCATCGAGATCGCGCGCCGCCAGGTGTTGGACCTGTTCCAGAGTTGGGGCTACGAACTGGTCGTCACCCCGCATATCGAGTACCTGGAGTCGCTGCTTACCGGCGCCGGCCAGGACCTGGATCAGCGCACCTTCAAGGTAGTGGACCCGCAGTCCGGCCGCCTGATGGGCTTCCGCGCCGACTTCACCCCGCAGGTGGCGCGTATCGATGCGCACACACTGCGCCGTGAAGGCCCGAGCCGCCTGTGCTATGCCGGTAGCGTGCTGCACGCCCAGCCGCGTGCCCTGTCCACCTCGCGCAGCCCGATCCAGCTGGGTGCCGAGCTGTACGGTGATGCCAGCCCTACCAGTGATGTCGAGGTCATCAGCCTGATGCTCGCCACGCTGCAGCTGACCGATGTGCCGGATGTGCACATGGACCTGGGCCATGTCGGTATTTACCGCGGCCTGGCCCGTGCCGCCGGCCTGTCTGGCGCGGTCGAACAGCAGCTGTTCGACGCCATGCAGCGCAAGGCTGTCGATGAAGTGCAGGCACTGACCGCCGACCTGCCGAAAGACTTGGGCAGCATGCTGCGCGCCCTGGTCGAGCTGTGCGGTGGTCGTGAAGTACTGACTGAAGCCCGCGTGCGCCTGGGTCGCGCCCCGGCCAGCGTACTGGCGGCGCTGGACGACCTGCTGGCGATCGCTGATCGCCTGGCGTCGCGCTACCCGGACCTGCCGCTGTACTTCGACCTCGGTGAGCTGCGTGGCTACCACTATCACACCGGCGTGGTGTTCGCCGTGTTCGTGCCGGGCGAAGGCCAATCGATCGCCCAAGGCGGGCGCTACGACGATATTGGCGCTGATTTTGGCCGGGCGCGCCCGGCCACTGGTTTCTCCACGGATTTGAAGACCCTGGTCACACTGGGGCGAGCGGAGGTCGTATTGCCAACTGGCGGCATCTGGATGCCGGACAGTGGCGACGCGGCCCTCTGGCAGCAAGTCTGCCAGTTGCGCAGCGAGGGCCAGCGTGTGGTTCAGGCTCTGCCTGGCCAGCCGTTGAGTGCTGCTCTCGAGGCGGATTGTGATCGTCAATTGATTCAGCAAGACGGGCGCTGGCAGGTTCTGCCGCTGGCCCAGTGAGTTTCTGCGTCGGCAACAGGCCGGCAACCAAGTTTGCGTGAATGAGGACCAATGTAATGGGTAAGAATGTCGTCGTCCTGGGCACCCAGTGGGGTGATGAGGGCAAAGGCAAGATCGTCGATCTGCTGACCGAACATGCTGCCGCCGTAGTGCGCTACCAAGGTGGCCACAATGCGGGTCACACCCTGGTGATCAACGGTGAAAAAACCGTTCTGCACCTGATTCCGTCCGGCATCCTGCGTGAAGGCGTACAGTGCCTGATCGGTAACGGCGTGGTCGTTGCCCCGGACGCACTGATGCGCGAAATCACCAAGCTGGAAGAGAAAGGCGTGCCGGTGCGTGAGCGTCTGCGCATTTCCCCGGCTGCGCCGCTGATCCTGTCGTACCATGTGGCCCTGGACCAGGCCCGCGAAAAAGCCCGTGGCGAAGCCAAGATCGGCACCACTGGCCGTGGTATTGGCCCAGCCTACGAAGACAAGGTGGCACGTCGCGGCCTGCGCGTGGGCGACCTGTTCCACCGCGAGCGTTTCGCTGCCAAGCTGGGTGAGCTGCTGGATTACCACAACTTCCAGCTGGTGAACTACTACAAAGAGCCGGCGATCGACTTCCAGCAGACGCTGGACGAGTGCATGGCTTACGCCGATCAGCTCAAGCCGATGATGCTCGACGTCACCGCCGAGCTGCACAACCTGCGTCGCGCCGGCAAGGACATCATGTTCGAAGGCGCCCAGGGCTCGCTGCTGGACATCGACCACGGCACCTACCCGTACGTCACCAGCTCCAACACCACTGCTGGCGGTATTTCCACCGGTTCCGGCGTTGGCCCGATGTACCTGGACTACATCCTGGGTATCACCAAGGCCTACACCACTCGCGTGGGTTCCGGTCCGTTCCCGACCGAACTGTTCGACGAGACCGGCGCTACCCTGGCCAAGCGTGGTCACGAGTTCGGTTCCACCACCGGCCGTGCCCGTCGTTGCGGCTGGTTCGACGCCGTCATCCTGCGTCGCGCCATCGACGTCAACAGCATCTCGGGCATCTGCCTGACCAAGCTGGACGTACTGGACGGCCTGGAAACCATCAACATCTGTGTTGGCTACAAGAACGAGAACGGTGCCGTCATCGACGCGCCTTCCGATGCCGACAGCTACATCGGCCTGGAGCCGGTGTACGAAGAGATGCCAGGCTGGAGCGAGTCCACTCTGGGTGTGAAAACCCTGGAAGAGCTGCCGCAAGCTGCGCGTGACTACATCAAGCGTATCGAAGAGCTGGTTGGCGCGCCGATCGACATCATTTCGACCGGCCCGGACCGCAACGAGACCATCGTGCTGCGTCATCCGTTCGCCTGATCTGCCCTCCAGGCTGATCTGACGCCGTGGCCCTGAAAAGGGCTGCGGCGTTTTCATTTGTGGGTATGCCGGGGCTGGCCAATCCATCGGCAATCCACCGTTGCCGCCGCTACCGTATTCGCGGGTAAACCCGCTCCTACACTGATTGGGTGTGGGCACGCAACGGAGGTTGGGCGCAGGCCGTTGTAGGAGCGGGTTTACCCGCGAAAGGGCCGGCACACGAAACCCCATTGCTAGACCTTGGCGCATTTCCCTGCTGCCTACGGCACAACCCTTGCTGTAAGAAGTTTCTGTAGATGCCATCAAAATAGTGGCGCCAGAAAACACGAGGGTTACACCGTGTCTGCCATCCTCTCACTGTTACGAAGCCGCCTCTTGCGGCCTGTGTTTGTTGCCCTTGGTATCGCTCTTTTGGTGCAGGTGCTGGTTGCCGTTGCGCTTACCCGAAGCACAGTCACCGCTTTGGAGGCTGACCTTGGCGAGCGACTGGGTAATGACAGCCGCCAACTCGCAAGCGAACTGGAGCAAGCCGGGCAAGATGTGCGCTCTGGGCTCGACGGCCTGTCCAGCAGCACCCGCCAGCGCCTGAGCGCAGGGTTGTCGGAGCGCCTGCAAAGCGAACAGCAGCAACTTCGCAGTACCCTGGAAAAGAACCTCAAGGATTCCGCCAACGACATGGCCGAGCTGCTGGCTTCGGTTGCGCCGCGGGCGATCTGGGACAACGACGTGCCTGTACTTTCGGACTTTGCCCGACGCGCGCAGCGCAATCCGAACGTGTTGTTCGTGGTGTACGACGACGCACAGGGTCAGCACCTGACTCGCTACCTCAACCGGCAAAACCCGATCAACCAGGCCTTGATGGAAAAAGGCCAGGGCGAGCGTGCGCTGGACAAGGTGATTGATGCTGCCCGGCGTGACCCGGCGGTGTACTTCGTCGAAGCCTCGATCAGCCCCAATGGCACGGAAATCGGTAAGGTGGTAATGGGGGTTTCCACTGCCGGCATCGACCATGAGCTAAAGGCGCTGGACCAGCGCTTCGCGGCGCTGATCGCTAGCGGAGAGCAGTTGGTTGGCGACAGCCTGGTCGGTGCTGCTGCCGATAGCGGCAAGACCCTGCGTGAGCGCCTTGAGAAGGCGCAGGGCAGTGCTGCCGCCATGCAGGCCAATACCGCGCAAACCGTGCGCGATGCCGCTGCAGAGCTGCGCTGGCGTATCGGTCTGGGCCTGGTGCTGGTCGGCCTCGGGGTGTTGGTAGTGGTGGCTCTGGTGTTAGGCCGCCGGGTACTGAGCAAGCTGCGCCTGTTGATTGCCGCTCTTGATGACCTGGCGGCCGGCGAAGGTGACTTGACCAAGCGCGTGCCGCTCGACAGCCGCGATGAAATCGGCGACATGGCCTCGGCAGTGAACCGCTTTGTCGACAAGTTGCAGCCGATTGTGCGCGAAGCCGGCGAGGTGGCGCAGCGCACGGGTGTGGAGATTGGTGCGATGGCCCAGCGCAACGCCGGCGCAGATGCTGCCGCCGCGTTGCAGCGCGACGAAGTAGCGGCGAGCCTGCGCGACCTGTCGAGCATGGCTGATGAAGCACAAGCCGAAAGTCATGCGATGCAGGCGGCGTTGCAGCAAGTGGTGGATATCCGCCAGGCGACCGATGAAAACAGCCGCACCTCGACCCAGCTTGCCGGGTTGATCGAGAACCTGGCTGGGCAGGTGGATGCCGGCTCCCAGGTGATCGAGCGCCTGGCCAAGCAGAGCGAGCAGATTGAAGTGGTGCTGACGGTGATCCACGGCATCGCCGAGCAGACCAACCTGTTGGCCTTGAATGCCGCCATCGAGGCGGCCCGTGCTGGCGAAACCGGGCGCGGCTTTGCCGTGGTGGCCGACGAGGTGCGCGCGCTGGCGAGCAAGACGCAAAGCTCTACGGGCGATATCCAGGCGCACATCGCAGCGCTGCAGAAGGGCGCCAAGGAAGCTGTGGCCACCATCAGCCAGGCTGGGCTCAAGGCTAGCGAAGGCTTGCTGGTGCTGCGTGACAACGAGCGTCGGCAGCAGTCAGTGCAGGCGGCGGTGGAGCAGGTGCATGCGGCCATTGGCCTGGCGACCCGAGCGGCCGAGCAGCAGGCGAATGGCGCGCAGGCGGTGCGTGGGCGAGTGGAGACTATCCATGCTCAGGCTGAGCGTTCGGCTGAGGTGGTGATGCAGACTACGGCCAGCAGCAAGGTGCTGGATGAGTTGGCCGCGCAACTGCGGGCGAGCCTGGGTCAATTCAGGGCTTGATTGCCTGGGCTGGCCCTGTCGCCGGCGAGCCGGTTCCCACAGGTATTGCGCAGGTTTTGGAGCGGCGCGGTGGCCGTCAGGGTTGGCAGGTGTTCGTCACAGCATCTTCATCGCGTGTGAGATCGAGCGCCGCCTGCGCGGCGCGCATCGCGAGCTGGCGCTCGCTCCTACGTTTGTTTCGTGCCAATTATTCCTATGGGATTTGCGCGCGAACGCCTTGGCGCATGGCGCGATATTGCGTCGTACAAACAAGGCGGTCGCGCGCGCCTATCACAGGCGTGACTGGCCCGAAACAAACGTAGGAGCGAGCGCCAGCTCGCGATGCGCGCCGCGCGGGCGGCGCTCGATCCCACACGCGCTGCATATCTTGTGGCAAACACCTGTCAGCCCTGATGCGATCCCTGTCTGAACTGGCTATCGGCCGATTGTGTGCCGGATGTTGGCCAATCTCGACTTGAAACATTTTTGACGTGATCACCCGGCATTCATCATCAAATTTGTAGGCAATTTCTCAAATTGGCCCTGGCCGGACGCGTATGATTCCGGCATCGGGCCTAGGGCGCTAGGGTCAGTCGCATCTGAAGGCACGCAGCGCCAATCCGCCATTCGCCTTCGGGAACAACCTCACGGCAGCGATGTCCGGACACCGTCGTTATCAGTCCAATCATTACCAAGGAGAGGTAAGCTTGGCCTTCGATGCTTATATTCAAATCGCAGAGATCACTGGCGAAGCACTGGACGAGCAGTACGCCAACTGGGTCGAAATCATCGGCTACAAGTTCGGTGCCAACCAGAGCATCTCTGCCACCGCAAGCTCCGCGGGCGGCGCATCATCAGGCCGCACCACACTCACCAACGTCACCTTCACTAGGTATCTGGACAGTGCCAGCTACAAGCTGCTGGAGGCGCGCTGTGCCGGGCAGCACCTGAAGGAAGTGAAGCTGTCGCTGTAGGTATTCCCACCGGTGGAACGGCAACTTTCGCATGTGCGGTATTGGGGGGAGCGGCTGGAGGTATTGCTGGCGGTGAGTTTGGTGAGGTATTGGGAGAAAGCGTAGGGGAGATTTTGTATGAGGCAGTGCGATGAGTAACTTGCACCTGGCAGTGCTTGGTGTGTTTGTAATTATCTCGCCGTTTTTGATGTTTGGTGTGTGGGTATTCGTTGCGTATCGATATCTGGATCGTATCGAATCAATCTTGTCAAATAGCCGAATGGTGGCTGTGAACAGAGAAATATATTCTCATGCTGGGCTACTTGGGAAAGTCATGCGGCTAGGATCAATTTCTGCAATGCTGTCTATGAAATATTTTAGCGTTCGAAAGGGCCTATTAGATCGCAATGATATTGCTAAGGTTTCCGCCGACCTGCAAAGGCTGTTAGTGCGCTTGTGGACTGTACAAATTTTGCTGATTGCATTGATTGTTCTTTTTTTTGTTTGGATAGAGTACTTGAGGTAAGCTCTGGTCAAACAGAATGCAACCCATTGTTTTCTAAGCACTCAAGCAGTCACCAACTGATACCCCAGTTTTCGGGCTTTGCGAAGCAAAGCCCTGACCTGCCGGTCTCGGTTCCGAACTCTTCAAGACCTTGTTCAACATAAGCCTGCTTCTTGGTTAACAGGCTGTACACCAGACGTACCAACTGATGCGCAGTGATTTATGAGAGTGCGGAAGTGAGTACCGAAGCAATGACGATAATCGCATCTATCCTGCTCGCTTGTATGTCAATCAGCGTGTGTGTGATGATTTACTTTGCTTGTCGATCTATAGAAGCTATCGAAAAAGCTTTAGCGAAATGCAAGTATATTCAGGATAATAGGGGGAACTTTTCAGCGGCTGGCCTTGCTGGAAAATTAATGCGTACTTGCCTGGCGGCAAATATGCTCATGATTCCAGGGTTGTTTGTTCGAAAAGGTGTGGCAGATATTTCAGATCTCGAGAGTTTCCCAAGGTCTATGGAAAGAGTTTTGTTGCCCTCTTGGGTGGGGCTTGTAGTATCTACGACCTTGTTCTTTGCTTTCAACTGGCTAGTGGGAGTTTTAAAGTGAACTTGTGATGAAGTCTAGGCACTCAGGCTTGTGCCCAGGCCACATGGCGGCCTGGGCAAGCTTTCAAGCCTTGTTCAAATACATCCGCGTAGTCAGCAAGTAAACCGGCAACCCCGACACCACGATCAGCAGCGCCGCATACGGCGCCGCCGCCGCGAACTCGACATTGGCCGTATGCGCCCACACTTCGGTGGCCAGGGTGGTCATGCCGGTCGGGCTGAGCAGCAGGGTAGCCGTCAGCTCCTTCATGGCATCCAGGAACACCAGTGCAAAGGCCGCTGCCATGGCCGGGAAGATGATCGGCAAGGTCACCCGGCAGAACGCGGCAAAGCTGCTGGCGCCCAGGGTGCGTGCGGCTTCTTCCAGCGTCGGCGAAGCCTTGTTAAGCGCGGTGCGCACCGGCGACTGGGCCAGCGGCAGGAACAGCAGCGCGTAGGCCAGCAGCAGCAGCGCCGTGGTCTGGTACAGCGCCGGCACGTAGTGCAGGGCGAAAAACACCAGGGTCAGGGCAATCACCAAGCCGGGCAGGGCGTGCAGCAGATAGGGCAGGCGCTCGGCCCAGATCGCCAGGCGGCCTTTGTAGCGCACCACTAAAAAGCTGATAGGCAGAGCCAGCAGCACACAGAAGCCAGCACCGCCCAGCGACACCGACAGCGAGGTGAACAACGCCTTCGAGATGGCCGCCACCGGAAATGCCGCCGACGAACCTACGCTCAGCCAGTAACCGAGCATCGCCAGCGGAATGCCGCTGCCCAGCACCGCCAGGCCCACGCAGAACAGTTGCGCCAGCACCGCCCAGCCGCGCAGCCGCACCGGTTGCGCACGCCGCGCTACGCCCTGGCCAATACGTACATGGCGGGCTTTGCCGCGCACCCGCAGTTCCAGCCACAGCATTGCCAGGCACATCGCCAACAGCACGGCAGACAGCATGGCCGCGTTGGCATTGCTGAACTCCAGTTCGAACTGCTGGTAGATCGCCGTGGTAAAGGTTTGCAGGCCGAGGATCGACAGCGCGCCAAACTCCACCAGCATATGCAGGGCAATCAGTAGCGCACCGCCGAGCATCGACGGCCACAGCAGCGGCAGGGTGACTTTGCTGAACACGCCCCAGCGGCTGCAACCCAAGGTGCGTGCCGACTCCTCCAGCGAGGTGTCAAGGTTGCGCAGGGTTGCGGCAACGGGCAGGAACACCAGCGGGTACTTGGACAGGGCCATGACCATGATCGCGCCGCCCAGGCCTTCAAAGTCCGAACTTAGCGACACCCAGGTGAAGCTGCTGACGAACGACGGCACGGCGAATGGCAGGCACAGCACCACGCCCCACAACCGGCGGCCGGCCAGGTTGCTGCGCTCCAGCAGCCAGGCCAGTGCCAGGCCGACCACCATGCAGGTCAGCGTCACCCCGACCATCAGCATCAGGGTGTTGCGCATCAGCCCCCAGACAAAGGGCCGCCACAGCAGGTGCAAAGCTTCGCGCCAGCCGGCTTCCCAGGCTTTGATGGCGACATAAGCCAGTGGCAGCAAGCTCATTGCCACTAGGAACAGCACAGGCAGCACTACCCAGATGGAAGGGCGCTTGCGGCGCGGTACGAAGCGTACCGGCACCGGTTCGGACAGGGCGGCAGTCATCAGAGCAGGCCGACCTCACGCTCAAGTTCGATGGCTTCCTCGGCATTGCCCAGGTCAGCTGGCGAGATCTTCGGCGGGCGCAGTTCGTCGAACGGCTTCAGGCCGCGGTCAGAAACCATGCCCTTGTGCAGCGGGTACTCGGCGGTGGTCTGGGTAATCACGCGCTGGCCTTCCTCGCTGGCCATCCAGTTGAGCAGGGCCTGGGCTTCTTTCGGGTGTTTGCTGGCCTTGACCACGCCTGCGCCGGAGATAGTAACCAGGTTGCCAGCATCGCCGTCGGCCAGGTAATAGAGCTTGGTGTCCAGCTTGCCGCGTTCGCGTTCAAGCGCGTACCAGTAGTAGTTGTTCACCAGTACCGCAGCCACTTCACCCTTTTCTACGGCTTTGAGGGCAACCATGTTGTTGGTGTAGGTCTTGCCGAAGGCTTTCAGGCCGGTCAACCATTCTTCGGTGGCTTCACGCCCGTGCATCTTCAGAATGGCCACGGCCTGCTCCTGGAACGCACCGCTGGTGGGGACGTAGCCGACGCGGCCTTCCCACTCAGGGTTGGCGAAGTCCATCACTGTGGTCGGCAGGTCTTTCTCGTCGACTTTCTTCGGGTTGTACACCACGATGCGCGTACGGGCGGTGATACCCATCCAGGTGCCGTTGGCGCCAACGTACTCCTTGGGCATCATGTTCAACGTGGCGTCGTCAATCTTGGCCAGCAGGCCCAGCTCACCCAGGTTGTTCAGGGGCGGGGACTCTTCTGTGTAGATGATGTCGGCCGGCGAGCGGTCGCCTTCCTCGATGATCTGGCTGGCAAGCTGATTGCTGCTGCCTTTGCGGATGTCGATGTGGATGCCGGTCTTGGCCTCATAGGCCTTGGCAATGGCTTCGCCGATTTCCTTGTGCTGACCGTTGTACATGGTCAGCGTGACCGGTGCGTCTGCCATGGCGGCCGGAGCGCCGATGACCAGGCTCAGCAGTGCGGCGGCCAAGGTACGCATCAGCGGTTGCGGGCGGATCGTCATGCGGGTACTTCCTCGCTTACGGCTACATATTTGGAAACAATGGTAAACGAAATTCTTTCTCAAGTGGCCGGGTGACGAGAAATTCATGGTCAGACCATGGTGCAAGGGGTTGGGGTGTGTTGCCTGTAGGGGGGGATTCGCGGGTGAGCCCGCTCTTACAACGTGCGCGTATCGAGGAGGGGGGCACAAAAAATCGCAGGCAAGAAAAAACCCACTAGCAAGCTAGTGGGTTTTTGTATGGTGCCCAGGAGAAGACTCGAACTTCCACGACCTTGCGGTCACTGATACCTGAAACCAGCGCGTCTACCAATTCCGCCACCTGGGCAAAGCTTTACATCATCTGCAGAAGGCGACTATCGTTCGCTTTCACACAGTAGTAACAGATCCTTGGTCATCTGTTACTTGAAAATATTTGGTGCCCAGGAGAAGACTCGAACTTCCACGACCTTGCGGTCACTGATACCTGAAACCAGCGCGTCTACCAATTCCGCCACCTGGGCACACATTCGAGGTTACTTGATGCTTTACAGCGTCGTTCATCTCTACTACAACTTCGGGGTTGTCCGTCGTTGTGGTGCGCACTATACGGACGCTCCCCAAGGCTGTAAAGCCCCCAGCCGAAAAAAAATTCAAAAAATTCAACCCGTTGATTCCACAAGCCTATTTCTGCTGTTTATGCACTGCAGCGGGGGCTGTCCAAGGCAGACATTTCCGGTTTCAATACGCCTATGCCAGAATTCATATCTATATACCCCAAGGTGAACCCCTTCTGATGGCCGATTGGCAATCCCTCGATCCCGAGGCCGCTCGCGAAGCGGAAAAATACGACAACCCCATTCCCAGCCGTGAGCTGATCCTGCAGCGTCTCGCCGACCGAGGCGAACCTGCTGCCCGCGAGGAGCTGGCAAAAGAGTTCGGTCTGTATGAAGAAGACCAGATCGAAGCCCTGCGCCGCCGCCTGCGTGCCATGGAGCGCGATGGCCAGCTTATCTATACCCGGCGCGGCACTTATGCCCCGGTAGACAAGCTGGACCTGATCTGTGGTCGCGTCTCCGGCCACCGCGATGGCTTCGGCTTCCTTATTCCCGATGACGGCAGCGAAGACCTGTTCCTCAGCCCGTCGCAGATGCGACTGGTGTTTGATGGTGACCGCGGCCTGGCCCGCGTCTCCGGTGTCGACCGTCGTG
The DNA here is from genome assembly GCF_057766845.1 of Pseudomonas sp. D5(2026). NCBI lineage: Bacteria > Pseudomonadati > Pseudomonadota > Gammaproteobacteria > Pseudomonadales > Pseudomonadaceae > Pseudomonas > Pseudomonas sp. D5(2026). The sequence goes on along the minus strand of NZ_CM173421.1, from coordinate 5,015,126 downwards.
GCCGCCGTGAGGGCGTGCTGGTCGAAGTCATCTCTCGTGCCCACGAAAGCGTGGTCGGCCGCTATTTCGAAGAAGGCGGCATCGGTTACGTAACCCCGGACAACCCGAAGATCCAGCAGGAAGTGCTGGTGACCGCCGGGCGTAACGGCGGTGCCAAGATCGGCCAGTTCGTCGAGATCAAGATCACCCACTGGCCAACGCCGCGCTTCCAGCCGCAAGGCGATGTGGTCGAGGTCATCGGCAACTACATGGCGCCGGGCATGGAAATCGACGTTGCCCTGCGCAGCTACGACATTCCGCACGTGTGGCCCAATGATGTGGTCAAGGAAGCACGCAAGTTCCGCTCCGAAGTCGAGGAGAAGGACAAAGAGAAGCGTGTCGACCTGCGCCATCTGCCGTTCGTCACCATCGACGGTGAAGACGCCCGCGACTTCGACGATGCCGTTTATTGCGAACCGCTGGGCAAGCTGCGTCTGTTCTCCGGTGGCTGGCGCCTGTACGTGGCCATCGCTGACGTTTCCAGCTACGTGCGTCTGGGCTCTGCCCTGGATGTCGAAGCCCAGCAGCGCGGCAACTCGGTGTACTTCCCCGAGCGCGTGGTGCCGATGCTCCCCGAAGAGCTGTCCAACGGCCTGTGCTCGCTGAACCCGCACGTCGACCGGTTGGCCATGGTCTGTGAAATGACCATGAACAAAGCCGGCCAGATGGTCGACTATCAGTTCTACGAAGGCGTGATCCACTCCCACGCCCGCCTGACCTACAACAAGGTCAGCAGCATGCTCGAGCATGCCCGCACCCGTGAGGGCAAGGCGCTGCGCGAGGAGTACAAGGAGGTCGTGCCCGACCTGAAAAACCTGTACAACCTGTACAAGGTGCTGGTGGAAGCGCGTCACACGCGTGGTGCCATCGACTTCGAAACCCAGGAAACCCGCATCATTTTCGGTGATCAGCGCAAGATCGCTGAAATTCGCCCGACAGTGCGTAACGATGCCCACAAGCTGATCGAGGAATGCATGCTGGCGGCCAACGTGGCCACTGCCGAGTTCCTGCAGAAGCACGGTGTACCGGCGTTGTACCGCGTGCACGACGGCCCTCCACCGGAGCGCCTGGAAAAACTGCGTGCCTTCCTGGGTGAGTTGGGCCTGAGCCTGCACAAGGGCAAGGACCCGTCGCCGAAGGATTACCAGGCCCTGCTGGCGAGCATCGCCGGCCGCCCGGACTTCCACCTGATCCAGACGGTGATGCTGCGCTCGCTGAGCCAGGCCGTGTACAGCACCGAGAACAACGGCCACTTCGGCCTGAACTACGAGGCGTACACCCACTTCACCTCGCCGATTCGCCGGTACCCTGACCTGCTGGTGCACCGCGCCATCCGCAGCATCATCCGCTCCAAGGTTGATACCCCGCACGTCAAGCGTGCCGGTGCCATGAGCATCCCCAAGGCGCGTATCTACCCGTACGACGAAAACACCCTGGAGCAACTCGGCGAGCAGTGCTCGATGACCGAGCGTCGGGCTGACGAAGCCACCCGTGACGTGGTCAACTGGCTCAAGTGCGAGTTCATGAAGGATCGCGTGGGCGAGACCTTCCCGGGCGTGATCACCGCGGTGACCGGTTTCGGCCTGTTCGTCGAGCTGACCGATATCTATGTAGAGGGCCTGGTGCACGTCAGTGCGTTGCCGGGTGACTACTACCACTTCGACCCGGTACACCATCGCCTGGCCGGCGAGCGTACCGGTCGCAGCTTCCGCTTGGGCGACACCATCGAAGTGAAGGTCATGCGTGTTGACCTGGATGAGCGCAAGATTGACTTCGAAGTGTCGGAAAAGACCCTTGCCGCACCGATCGGCCGCAAGCAGCGGGGTGCCGCGCCGGCTGCCGAAAAAACCGAGCAACAGCCGGCAACCGAAGCGAAAGCCACGCCCAAGCCGCGCAGCCGCAAAAGCGAAGCGTCCGAAGCGTACTTCCCCAAGGATGCTGTGCAGCGTAACGCTGAAGTGCGTAAAAGCCGCGAGATGAAGAAAGCGCTGATGACCGACGCGCGCAGCAGTGCCGGCAGCAAATCCGAGAAAGGTGGCAAGCCGTCCGGTAAGCCGACCAAGCACCGTAAAGGCCCGTCGAAGTCCGGCGCGCCACGCAAAAGCAAGAGCAATTCATGAGTCAGCTGGAAAAGATCTACGGCGTACACGCCGTGCAGGCATTGCTGCAGCACCATCCAAAGCGGGTCAAGCAGATCTGGCTGTCGGAAGGGCGCAGCGAGCCACGCCTCGAGACCTTGCTGGCGCTGGCCGCGGAAAACCGCGTGCCGGTCGGCCAGGCCGAGCGCCGTGAGATGGATGCCTGGGTCGAAGGTGTGCACCAGGGCGTTGTAGCCGAGGTCAGCCCGAGCCAGGTGTGGGGCGAGCTGATGCTCGAAGAGCTGCTTGAGCGCACAGAGACGCCGCCGCTGATCCTGGTGCTGGACGGCGTGACCGACCCGCACAACCTCGGCGCCTGCCTGCGTACCGCGGATGCGGCCGGTGCCACGGCAGTGATCGTGCCCAAGGACAAGTCGGCAACGCTGACGCCGGTTGTTCGAAAGGTGGCTTGTGGCGCGGCAGAAGTCATTCCGCTGGTGGCTGTGACCAACCTGGCGCGTACGCTTGAGAAGTTGCAGCAGCGTGGCCTTTGGGTCGTGGGTACCGCTGGCGAGGCCGAGCAGGAGATCTACCAGCAGGACCTCACCGGGCCACTGGTGATGATCATGGGCGCGGAAGGCAAGGGCATGCGCCGGCTCACCCGCGAGCATTGCGACTTTCTGGTGAAGTTACCGATGGCGGGTAGCGTCAGCAGCCTTAACGTGTCGGTAGCGACCGGGGTTTGCCTGTTCGAAGCCATCCGTCAGCGTCAGGCAAAGCGCTGATCTTCAGCCTGTATCGGCCTATTCGCGGGCGCGCCCGCTCCCACAGGTAATCTGCAATGCCAGAGGCAGCAGTGAGCCTGTGGGAGCGGGCGTGCCCGCGAATAGGGGCTGACACATTCTGAATATCTCAGGCTGTTCAAATATTCGCCAATTGCCTTGCGTGTGCGGCACGCCTTCTCTACAATTGCGCCCCTTGCCGAGCTGGCAGGCGCTCATGTGCCTCCCCTCCGTGCAAGACATACAGTGTCATTCACTCCTTGTCTGACCAGATTCGCTGGCAGACTACTAACCCGTAAGGAGCATTCATGCGTCATTACGAAATCATCTTCCTGGTTCACCCGGACCAGAGCGAGCAAGTCGGCGGCATGGTTGAGCGTTACACCAAGCTGATCGAAGAAGATGGTGGCAAGATCCACCGCCTGGAAGACTGGGGCCGTCGTCAACTGGCCTACGCAATCAACAATGTTCACAAGGCTCACTACGTGATGCTGAACGTTGAGTGCACCGGCAAGGCCCTGGCCGAGCTGGAAGACAACTTCCGCTACAACGATGCCGTTATCCGTAACCTGGTCATCCGTCGCGACGAAGCCGTTACCGGCCAGTCCGAGATGCTGAAGGCTGAAGAAAACCGCAGCGAGCGCCGTGAGCGTCGTGAGCGTCCTGAGCATGCTGAATCCGCCGAAGGCGATGACAGCAATGACAGCGACTCCAGCGATAACGCTGACGAGTAATCCACGGACCTTTAGAGGAGCCTATTAAATGGCACGTTTCTTCCGTCGTCGTAAATTCTGCCGCTTCACTGCTGAAGACGTGAAAGAGATCGACTTCAAAGATCTCAACACCCTGAAAGCTTACGTATCCGAAACCGGCAAGATCGTTCCAAGCCGTATCACCGGTACCAAAGCTCGTTATCAGCGTCAGCTGGCTACCGCTATCAAGCGTGCCCGCTTCCTGGCCCTGCTGCCCTACACCGACAGCCACGGCCGCTGAGACCGGGTCGTCGACAAGCAGTAAGGGGTTAGCATGCGAGCGTTAGCAAGTTTCATCATGCGCGGTCGTGTGCAGGCCACCCTCGTGGTGGTCATCAGCGCGGTACTGCCGCTGCTGTTCTGGTTGAGTGCCGCTGCCTGCAGCCTTGTGCTGCTGCGGCGTGGGTTCAAGGATGCTACAACGGTCATCGCCGGCGGCCTGCTGGCCGGGCTGGCCGTGTGGGTCATGGGCGATCCCATCACCTTTCTGGTGATTGCGGGTGCCATTGCCCTGGCCGCCATGTTGCGTGCCGAGTATCCCTGGAGCCGGGTGTTGCTCGCCAGTGCCGTGTTCGCCGTGGCTTTCAGCCTCGTGCTCGATCTGGCGCTGGCGCAAACCTTCGATGTGCTGGCCAAGGCGTTTGCCGAAGCCATGCCGAAAATCGAGGGGCAACCGGTACTCTCCGACGAGCTGATCCGCCCTGTGCTGGTCGCTTCTACAGCAGTGACGGTGCAATTGTTCAGTGTGCTGGCCTTGGTGCTGGCGCGCTATTGGCAGGCAGCGTTGTACAACCCTGGAGGCTTCGGTCGCGAGTTTCGCGAACTGAAGTTGCCGAAACAGGCCACGGCGGCCTTGGTGGCAGTGATGGTGGTGGCTCCGTTTATCGGGCCGCAGTTCATCATCCTGGCATCTGCCTCGAGCCTGGTATTGGTGCTGGCCGGCATCGCCTTGATGCACGGGCTGGTGGCACAGGGCCGACTGGCCGGTTTCTGGCTGGTGGGGATGTACGTGACGCTGCCGCTGATCATGCAGCTGATTTATCCGTTGCTGATGGTTTTGGCCATTGTCGACAGCCTGATTGATTTTCGCGGTCGCAAGTCCCCTCCGGGGAAAGACTCCGCGAACGGTGAAGGTTAAAAGTTAAGAGGTTTTACCAAATGGAACTGATCCTGCTGGAAAAAGTCGCTAACCTGGGCAACCTGGGCGACAAAGTAAAAGTTAAGGCTGGTTACGGCCGTAACTTCCTGCTGCCATTCGGCAAGGCCACCGTTGCCAACGCCGCCAACCTGGCTGCGTTCGAAGAGCGTCGTGCCGAGCTGGAAAAAGCAGCCGCTGACAAGAAAGCTTCGGCTGAAAGCCGCGCTGCCCAACTGGCCGAGCTGGAAGTGACCATCACTGCCACCGCTGGCGACGAAGGCAAGCTGTTCGGTTCGATCGGCACCCACGACATCGCTGACGCCCTGACCGCCTCCGGCGTTGAAGTGGCCAAAGCTGAAGTTCGTCTGCCGAACGGCACCATCCGTCAGGTTGGCGAATACGACGTAGCCGTGCACCTGCACAGCGACGTTGAAGCCACCGTACGCGTGGTCGTCGTAGCTGCCTAAGCTGCGCTAACTGGCTGGCTCCTTGCGAGTCAGGCGGTTAACATCGGGCACGGTCCTGTTTTCGACAGGCCGTGCCCTTTGTCTTTTTCGTCCTCCAGAATTCTTTCGTGGCCATGAACGAGATCACCACTTCCGAACAGCTAGACCTGCAAACCGCAGCCCTGAAGGTGCCGCCGCATTCCATCGAGGCCGAACAGGCCGTACTCGGTGGCCTGATGCTGGACAACAACGCCTGGGAGCGGGTGCTGGACCAAGTGTCGGATGGCGATTTCTACCGGCATGACCACCGCCTGATTTTCCGTGCCGTGCACAAGTTGGCCGATGCCAACCAGCCATTTGACGTGGTTACCCTGCACGAGCAACTGGACAAGGAAGGCCTGTCCTCGCAAGTCGGCGGCTTGGCCTACCTGGCCGAGCTGGCCAAGAACACTCCCTCGGTAGCCAACATCAAGGCATACGCCGCGATCATTCGCGAGCGGGCCACGTTGCGCCAACTGATCAGCATCAGTACCGACATCGCCGACAACGCCTTTAATCCGCAAGGGCGCAACGCCGAAGAAATCCTCGACGACGCCGAGCGGCAGATCTTCCAGATCGCCGAGGCCCGGCCAAAAACCGGCGGCCCGGTGGGTGTCAACGAACTGTTGACCATGGCCATCGACCGCATCGATACGCTGTTCAACTCCGACAGCGACATCACCGGTATCTCCACCGGTTACACTGACCTGGACGAGAAGACCAGCGGCCTGCAGGCAGCCGACCTGATCATCGTCGCGGGTCGTCCGTCGATGGGTAAGACCACCTTCGCCATGAACCTGGTGGAAAACGCCGTACTGCGTACCGACAAGGCGGTGCTGGTGTTCTCCCTGGAGATGCCAGGTGAGTCGCTGATCATGCGTATGCTCTCGTCCCTGGGGCGTATCGACCAGACCAAGGTCCGTTCCGGCCAGCTGGACGACGACGACTGGCCGCGCCTGACCTCGGCAGTGAACCTGCTCAACGACCGCAAATTGTTCATCGACGATACGGCGGGAATCAGCCCCTCGGAAATGCGCGCTCGCACCCGTCGCCTGGCCCGTGAGCATGGCGAGATCGCCATGATCATGGTCGACTACCTGCAGCTGATGCAGATTCCGGGGTCGGCCGGTGACAACCGTACCAACGAAATTTCCGAGATTTCCCGCTCGCTGAAGGCCCTGGCCAAGGAATTCAACTGCCCGGTTATTGCCCTTTCGCAGCTGAACCGCTCGCTGGAGCAGCGCCCGAACAAACGCCCGGTGAACTCCGACTTGCGTGAATCCGGTGCAATCGAGCAGGACGCCGACGTGATCATGTTCGTATACCGCGACGAGGTGTACCACCCCGAGACCGAGCACAAGGGCGTGGCGGAAATCATCATCGGCAAACAGCGTAACGGCCCCATCGGCTTCGTGCGTTTGGCGTTTATCGGCAAGTACACCCGGTTCGAGAACCTTGCGCCGGGCATGTACAACTTCGACGACGACGAGTAGGCAACATTGGGTGGCTTCGCGGCTTAGGTTGGCCGCTTCAGACAATGGTGATTCGGTGCGCGTGCTTGCCGTGATCATCGTTGCCAAGCTTGTGCGGGTTTCGAATATAACCTGCTCTGGTTTTTTTCGATGTCATGCCGTGCATCGGTACCACCATGTACTTTCGCACGACGAACTCGCTCCCTTGCCGGCTGGTGTCGATCGAAAGGGTCTCGGAGTAACCGGAGGACTGGGCTTCGGTCATGCTAGCGAGGTCAGTCGCAACGGATCTTCCAGTGCGTGGGTTGGGGGCCGCCGAGTCGCAGGCCAGCAGATGGGTCTGCCTCCCGCGCATCGGAACGCCGTGTGCGGTAAGGGTTTTGTGGAGGCGCAGGCCATCGTAGAGGATCCTCTTGTCGCCACTGATGTAGCCTGGGGCGCCATGGGCGCTGATGTACAGGGTCGAGCTCCCATCGGCTCGCGTCGGGCCGTTGAATGCGACGATTCCATCGAACTCTGCCACGATCTTTCCACGATAGATCTTGGAGGTGAACAGCTTTGACAGCCTGGATATGATGAATTCGAAGAAGTGTCCCGTCGGGTCGCTGCGGTTGACAGGGTCGCCAAGAACGAACACATAGGCGTTGAGCCCGCCTCGCGCGAACGGGCTGTCGTGGTCGGAGCGGTTGAAGCGCATGAGTGCGGGGGTGTATGCGCGGTAACCGTTTCCCAGCAGATAGTAACCGGTGCTCGGATCGTATAACTCACCCTTGAACCCCAGCACTTCCCCACGATCAAGTGGTGTGCCGTAGGCACTGAAAACCGGCGCCTTGGTGCCCTGCGGACCTGATATGAGCACTGGTGAGTCAGCCATGTCATTGCCGATCAAGCAGTGGGTGCTCCCCTGGCGGGTGGCCAGGCGCTCAGCGCCCGCGGTGATGAGATGGACGCTGCTATGCTCATCGAGCAGCATGCTCGGGCGATTAACGTTGTAGAACATCTTCATTTCCGCCAACCTTGTCTGTTTGACTTCCGGCACATGCTAGTCGCGTTCCGCAGGTGTCGGTAACTAACAGAAATGACAGGCGATGCGCCGACCTGTTCCGCAGATCAGCTGACCATTGCAGTCGGATTTGGTCAAAATTTGTGCTATATTTCGCGCCCGCGATTTCCCTGCACACCAGAACCGGTCACTGACATGCAAGCAGCCAAACCTCTCTACGACTATCCCAAGTACTGGGCCGAATGCTTCGGACCAGCACCTTTCCTGCCAATGAGCAGGGAGGAGATGGATCTGCTCGGCTGGGATTCCTGCGACATCATCATCGTGACCGGTGATGCCTACGTCGACCATCCGTCGTTCGGCATGGCCATCATTGGCCGTCTGCTGGAAGCCCAGGGCTTCCGTGTGGGCATCATTGCCCAGCCGAACTGGCAGTCGAAAGACGACTTCATGAAACTCGGCGAGCCAAACCTGTTCTTCGGTGTGGCCGCCGGCAACATGGACTCGATGATCAACCGCTACACCGCGGACAAGAAGATCCGTTCCGACGACGCCTACACCCCGGGTGGCCTGGCCGGCAGCCGTCCGGACCGTGCCAGCCTGGTGTACAGCCAGCGCTGCAAGGAAGCCTACAAGCATGTGCCGATCGTGCTCGGCGGCATCGAGGCTTCGCTGCGCCGCATCGCCCACTACGACTACTGGCAGGACAAGGTTCGTCATTCGATCCTGATCGACGCCAGCGCCGACATCCTGCTGTTCGGCAACGCCGAGCGTGCGGTGGTCGAGGTGGCCCAGCGCCTGTCAAGCGGTGAGAAGATCGAGACCATCACCGACGTGCGCGGCACCGCCTTCGTGCGCCGCGATACCCCGCAGGGCTGGTACGAGATCGACTCCACCCGTATCGACCGCCCGGGGCGCGTCGACAAGATCATCAACCCGTACGTGAATACCCAGGACACCCAGGCCTGCGCCATCGAGCAGGCCAAGGGCGACCAGGAAGACCCGAACGAAGCCAAGGTGGTGCAGATTCTCGACAGCCCGGCCGTGACCCGGGAAAAGTCGGTGATCCGCCTGCCATCGTTCGAAAAGGTGCGTAACGACCCGGTGCTCTATGCTCATGCCAACCGCGTGCTACACCTGGAGACCAACCCGGGCAACGCCCGCGCGTTGGTGCAGAAGCACGGCGAAGTGGATGTGTGGTTCAACCCGCCACCCATCCCCATGAGCACCGAAGAAATGGACTACGTGTTCGGCATGCCTTACGCCCGTGTGCCGCACCCGGCCTATGGCAAGGAGCGCATCCCGGCCTACGAGATGATCCGTTTCTCGGTGAACATCATGCGTGGCTGCTTCGGTGGCTGTACCTTCTGCTCGATCACCGAACACGAAGGCCGCATCATCCAGAACCGCTCGCACGAGTCGATCCTGCACGAAATCGAAGAGATGCGTGACAAGGTGCCGGGCTTCACCGGCGTGGTCTCGGACCTTGGCGGGCCGACTGCCAACATGTACCGCATCGCCTGCAAAAGCCCCGAAATCGAAAAGCACTGCCGCAAGCCGTCGTGCGTGTTCCCGGGTATCTGCGAAAACCTCAATACCGACCACAGCTCGCTGATCGAGCTGTACCGCAAGGCCCGTGCCTTGCCGGGTGTGAAAAAGATCCTGATTGCTTCCGGCCTGCGCTACGACCTGGCGGTGGAATCGCCGGAGTACGTCAAGGAACTGGTCACCCATCACGTTGGCGGCTACCTGAAGATTGCCCCGGAGCACACCGAGCGTGGCCCGCTGGACAAGATGATGAAGCCGGGTATCGGCACCTATGACCGCTTCAAGCGCATGTTCGAGAAGTTCTCGAAAGAAGCGGGCAAGGAGCAGTACCTGATTCCGTACTTCATTGCTGCGCACCCGGGCACCACCGACGAAGATATGATGAACCTGGCCCTGTGGCTGAAGGGCAATGGCTTCCGTGCCGATCAGGTGCAGGCGTTCTACCCGTCGCCAATGGCCTCGGCCACGGCCATGTATCACTCGGGCAAGAACCCGCTGCGCAAGGTGACCTACAAGAGCGAAGGGGTGGAGATCGTCAAGAGCGACGAGCAACGCCGTCTGCACAAGGCGTTCTTGCGCTATCACGACCCGAAGGGCTGGCCAATGCTACGTGAAGCGCTACAGCGGATGGGCCGCGCCGACCTGATCGGGCCGGGCAAGCACCAGCTGATTCCGGCGCACCAGCCGCAGACCGACAGCTACCAGAGTGCGCGCCGCAAGAACTCGACCCCGGCCGGGAGCCACAAGGTGGGCAAGGACCAGAAGACCCTCACCCAGCACACCGGCCTGCCGCCGCGTGGCAGCGATGGCAGCAAACCGTGGGACAAGCGCGAGAAGGCCAAGGCCGAAGCGTTCGCGCGTAACCAGCAGGCGGCCAAGGAGCGCAAAGAGGCGAGCAAGGGCGGCAAGGGCAACAAGAAGCCGCGTCAGCCTGTCATTCCCCGCTGATCTTGAAGGCTACATAGAGCCCTGTGGGAGATCACCCAGCCCTTCCGGGCTGCGCTGTCGCGCAGCAAACATGAGGTGTACGGCTTTAGATCCGCAGCGACGCTGACATTTTGAAAAAGAAAAGGCGGTTGGCCCGGTAGGGCCAGCCGCCTTTTGCTTTGTTAGGGTTCGTGTGCGCGGGACAGAGATCGTAGCCAGCACTGGTGTGTGTCCGCACACCCGCGTGGGAGAGTGATCCGCACGGTATCGGCGTGAAGTCCCTGTAGGCATCAGCTGATTCAGCTGTGACCACGTATGAGAGAGTGAACCCTTTCGCCACCGTGTGCCCCGCGCGCCCTTTATCCTGCGAGGATTCATCATGGCGCGCAAGCCTTCCAAGCAACGCTTTACCGTCGTCCATCCCGATTGCGCAGCGATCGATGTCGGTGGTCGAGAGCATTTCGTGGCGGTCGATCCCCGGCACGAAAATCCCGTCCAGTCGTTCACGTCCTTTACTGACGACCTGCTCAAGATGGCTAACTGGCTTGAAAGCCTGGGGATCAAGGTCGTTGCCATGGAATCCACGGGGGTTTATTGGATTCCAATTTACGAGATTCTCAGCGAGCGCGGTTTTGAGGTTTATCTCGTCAATGCCAGAGCAACTCGGCAAATCACGGGCCGTAAATCAGATGTGCTGGATTGCCAGTGGATTTGGCAGCTGATGACTCATGGACTGCTCAGAGGCGCATTCCGCCCCGATGATCTGACCTGCTGCGTCCGGTCATTGGTCAGGCAGCGTGCTTCCAAAGTGAAAGACCAGGCGCAGACGCTGAACCGGATGCAAAAGGCCATGAGCCAAATGAACATCCAGCTGGCCAATGTCATCAGTGATATTTCCGGCGTAACTGGCATGAAGATTTTGCGAGCCATCTGCGCAGGTGAACGGGACCCAGTGCAACTGGCTGAACTGACCGACCGCCGCATCAAGGCAGGCAAGGAGGCTGTCGCTCGGAGTCTTCATGGCAATTGGCGACGCGAGCATTTGCATGCGCTAACTCAGGAATTGGCTGCCTATGACTTCCTGGAGCAGCAAATTGCTGATTGTGACGACGCCATAAAAGCCGCGTTAGAGCAGTTGCCGGTGCTGCAAAACAAGCCAGAGCCATCCAATAAGCCTTTACGGAGCCCGCACCGAAACGGTGCCCAACAGACTGAACTGCATCAGACATTGTGGAAAGTTCTTGGCGTGGACCTAACCGCAATTCCAACCATTGGGGTGGACACTGCATTAGTGCTGGCAGGGGAGATCGGTACAGATCTATCACGCTTCCCGTCCTCACAGCACTTCTGCTCTTGGTTGGGACTGGCTCCCCCTACTCGAATCTCCGGCGGTCATCGACTGGCAAGTGGTGGGCCAAAAATAGTCAATCGAGCAGCTCAAGCACTCAAGCAGGCTGCATCCAATGCCCGTAACGACAAGGGTTTCATTGGTGCATCGCACCGAGCCAGACTGACTCGAATGGATACCAGCTGCGCCATCAAGGCCACTGCGCATCAGTTGGCACGTCTGGTGTACAACCTTTTAACCAAGAAGCAGGCTTATGTTGAAAAAGGTCTTGAGGAGTTCGAAACCAGAAGCCAGGACCGGCAGGTCCGGGCTTTGCTCCGCAAAGCCCGGAAACTGGGGTATCAGCTGGTGGCCGCTTGAGTGCTTAGAAAACAGTGGGTTGTATTTTGTTTGATGAGAGCGGGTTCACCCGCGAATGCGTCGGTAGATCCACTATCGATTCGCGAGTGAACCCGCTCCCACAGGGTCAGTGTTCGGCCCATCCATCTGGGTCAGTCAGGCTGCTTGTCGACCCACTTCGGCGCCACCGGCGCGATAAAGCGGTCCATCCCGTCCAGCAGCTCGTCTGGCTGCTGTCCCAGCAGCAACATCGCCCGGTGTTGCGGGCGCACGAAGCCTTCTTCGACGATATGGTCGAGGAACCCGCCCAACTTGTCGTAGAAACCGTTCACATCCAGTAGGCCGAGCGGCTTGGCGTGATAGCCCAGCTGCCCCCAGGTCCACACTTCGAACAGTTCCTCCAGCGTACCCAGCCCACCCGGCAAGGCAATAAAGGCATCGCTCAGCTCGGCCATGCGGGCCTTGCGCGCATGCATGCCATCCACCACTTCCAGACGGGTCAGGCCTTTGTGGCCGACCTCAGCGTCCAGCAGGCTCTGCGGGATGATCCCCACCACTTCGCCACCGGCTGCCATGGCTGCGTCGGCAACCACGCCCATCAAGCCGACCGCGCCACCGCCGTACACCAGGGTCAAACCGCGGTGGGCAATGGCCTGGCCTAGCGCGACGGCTGCTTCACGGTAGGCAGGGTTGGCGCCGATGCTGGCGCCGCAGAACACACAAACGGAACGTACGGGCATTGCTCATCTCCTGTCACTCAGGTGCACAGGGTACGGCGCAAGCCCGTCACTTCCAAGGCCGGTTCATTCTGGCCGGGAGAATTCGCAGATTGCACCTGTAGCCCCGTGGGCGTAGGCAGCGAGCAGGCTATTGAGGAAATTGGAGATGGGCATTTGGTATTGCTCCTAAATGAGAGGTTGTCCCATCGTCCAATAAAAGGGCATGATGTGCCCTTAAATTGGTTGTATACAATCTATTGAACAATTCTACTGGCTGACCCCTTGACACCCCCTTGACCCATATCAGCAAGGGGCTGAACGGTTTCAGGCAGTCTCGCAATTGATAAAACCCTGCCAAGGAGATTCATGATGTTTGCGAAAGCTGTAGCGGTATCCCTGCTGACCCTCGCCAGCGCCTCTGTCTTCGCAGCCGAATGCTCGGTCACTGTCGACTCCACCGATCAGATGTCCTTCAATACCAAGGAAATCGTCATCGACAAGAGCTGCAAGCAATTCACCGTGAACCTGGAACATTCGGGCAACCTGCCGAAAAATGTCATGGGGCACAACGTAGTAATCAGCAAGGCCGCAGACATGCAGGCAATCGCTACTGACGGTTTGAGCGCCGGTATCGAAAAGGCTTACTTGAAAGAGGGCGATGAGCGTGTCATTGCTCACACCAAGATCATTGGCGCGGGCGAAAAAGACTCGGTGACCTTTGACGTGGCCAAGCTGGTTGCTGGCACGGACTACGGCTTCTTCTGCTCTTTCCCAGGCCACATCTCCATGATGAAGGGCACGGTCGTCGTCAAGTGAAGGCGGCTGTGTAGGCCTCTCGGGCCTATTCGCGGGCACGTCCCACAAGTTGATCACTGTTTTCAAGGACAGGGATTAACCTGCGGGTGCGCCCGCGAAGCTTTTATGGGGCGAACGGCAGTTCGCGCTTGTGCTGGGTCTTGCGGTAGGTGGCGACGATGATGTCGAACGCTGCCTGGTCAACCGGCTGCCCGTGCAGGAAGGCATCGATCTGCTGGTAGGTCACACCATGTGATGCTTCGTCCGGCTTGCCCGGCTCCAGGTCTTCCAGGTCGGCCGTTGGCACCTTCTCCACCAGTGACTCCGGCGCACCGAAGCTGCGCGCAATCGCCCGCACCTGATTCTTCACCAGCCCACTCAGCGGCGCCAGGTCGCAGGCACCATCACCAAACTTGGTAAAGAAGCCCATCACTGCCTCGGCGGCATGGTCGGTTCCGATCACCAGACCTGCGCGGGCGCCCGCGATGGTGTACTGGGCGACCATCCGGGTGCGCGCCTTGACGTTGCCAACCACGAAGTCCACCAGCGTCGGCGAGCCGTTCTTCAACTCCACCACTTCGGCCGCTAATGCACGCACTGCCGGGGCGATATCCACAGTGTGAACTTCATCAGCCTTGATCACGTCAAGGCATGCCTGGGCGTCATGCTCGTCATGCTGTACCTGGTACGGCAGGCGCACGGCAATGAAGGTGTATGCCTTGTCGCCGGTCTCGGCGCGCAGCTCGTTGATGGCGCGTTGGGCGAGCAGGGCGGCAGTCAGTGAGTCGACGCCACCGCTGATGCCCAGCACCAAGGTCTTGAGTCGCGCGTTGGCCAGGCAGTTCTTGATGAACGCCACGCGCCGGGCGACTTCGGCCTCGAGCGCTGCCGCGTCGACGAACGGCGGCTGTACCTTCAGCGCCTGGGCAATCTCTTGCTGAACCGCTTGCATGGGTTACTCCTTGCTGGGGACTTTGAATACGTGACGCATGTAGGCGACGAAGTTCTCGTCGCGGCACTGGGTCTTGGCGGCTTCGTCAGAGATCTTGGCCACCGGTGCGCCGTTGCAGTCGGTCATTTTAAGCACGATGCTCATTGGCGCCACACCTGGGATGTCGCAGGTCAGGTTGGTGCCGATGCCAAAGCTGACGTTGATGCGGCCGCGCAGGGCGCGGAAAATTTCCAGCGAGCGGGTCAGGTTGAGGCCGTCTGAAAACACCAGGGTCTTGGTCATCGGGTCGATACCCAGCTTCTGGTAATGGGCAATGGCCTTTTCCGCCCAGGCTACCGGCTCGCCTGAATCATGGCGCAGGCCGTCGAACAGCTTGGCAAAGTACAGGTCGAAATCGCCGAGGAAGGCATCCATGGTGATGCAGTCGGTCAGGGCGATGCCGAGCAGACCACGGTACTCGCGTACCCAGCAGTCCAGCGCGGCAATCTGGCTGTCGATAAGCCGTGGGCCGAGCTGCTGGTGGGCCATGATCCACTCGTGGGCCATGGTGCCCAGCGGCTTGATATCCAGTTTCCATGCCAGGTCGACGTTGCTGGTACCGACAAAGCGGCCGGGGAAGTCGTCGCGCAGCACCCGTACCACTTCCGCCTGCACGCGGCTGGAAAAACGCCGGCGGGTGCCGAAATCGGCCACCTGCAGTTCGGCCAGCTCGTCGTCGCTGGCATGCGCGCGCAGCCAGTCGAACTTGCGGTACAACTGGTCCCGCGCCTCGGCCAGGCGCATGTGCGGGTGCAGATTGCGATTGCGTACTTCGCTGATGATGGCCAGCAGCGGCACTTCGAACAGGATCACATGCAGCCATGGACCTTTCAGGCGCAGGAACAGCTGGTCGTTTTCAATGCCGACGTGCACGTAACGCAGGTTGAAGCGGAACAGTCGCAAAAAACGTAAAAAGTCGGGTTTGAGGAAGCTGATGCGTTCGAGGAAGGCCAGCTGGCCATCGTCCAGGGTGAGGTCGCCAAGCCGTTCGAGCTGATTGCGAATTTCGCCGAGGTAGGGGCGCAGGTCCTCACCGTTGCGGCAGCGGAATTCCCATTCGACGTCGGCGTCCGGGTAGTTGTGCAGCACTCCCTGCATCATGGTGAGTTTGTAGAAGTCGGTGTCGAGCAGGTTGTGCACGATGCGCTCGGCGAATGCGCTTTCGCTCATCAAGGGGGCTCCGGAAGCGGCGATTGGGGGACATTGTGCCAGCCTTTTACCCCTTGTGTGGCTGTTCCGGCCTCTTCGCGGGCAAGCCCGCTCCTACACGGTGCGGGGACTTGCTCCTGCTGTAAGAGCGGGCTTGCCCGCGAAGAGGCCGGAACGGCCAAAACAGAGGTGTTTTTCCGTGCACCGGCTAGCCTTGAAACGGTGCCGCCTGTAGCACTCGCGCACCAGTGGTGTGCACTTCGGTGACGTTGGCTGTTACAGGGCGGTTGCACGTAAACACTTGCAAGGGTTGCAATGATGGCACTCGATGGTTGCTCCTTGTCTGTACGTGTGGTGGCGCCTGCCGCGTGGCAGACGGTTGCACGCTCAATAAAGAAAAGGCCGCCCGTCGCCTGCAGGCACCCTTCACAGTGTGTTTTCCCGGAACACAAAACCTATGGCACGGCCCTTGCTCGGAGTACCGGGCTGAGAAGTTGTAGTGCCAACCAAAAAAACTCTAGGAGCACCACCTCATGTCGCAGACGTTTTACAAGAAAGGTTTCCTGGCTCTGGCCGTAGCTACGGCACTGGGTGTTTCTTCGTATGTCCAGGCCGACGTCAAGATCGGCGTAGCGGGCCCCATGACCGGGGCAAACGCAGCGTTTGGCGAGCAGTACATGAAAGGTGCGCAGGCAGCGGCCGACAAGATCAACGCCGCCGGTGGCGTGAATGGCGAGAAAATCGTCCTGGTCAAAGGCGATGACGCCTGTGAACCGAAGCAAGCCGTGTCCGTGGCCAACCGCCTGGTCGATCAGGACAAGGTGATCGGCGTGGTGGGCCACTTCTGTTCCTCCAACACGATCCCGGCGTCCGAGGTATATGACGAGGCGGGCGTGATTGCCATCACCCCAGGCTCCACCAACCCAGCGGTCACTGAGCGCGGCCTGAGCGCCATGTTCCGCATGTGCGGCCGTGACGACCAGCAGGGTATCGTCGCAGGCGACTACATCGTCGACGTGCTCAAGGGCAAGAAGGTCGCGGTGTTGCACGACAAGGACACCTACGGCCAGGGCCTGGCTGACGCGACCAAGGCGCAGCTGGAGAAACGTGGCGTGAAGCCTGTGCTGTACGAAGGCCTGACCCGTGGCGAGAAAGACTTCAGCGCTGTAGTCACCAAGATCCGCTCTACCGGTGCCGACGTGGTCTACTTCGGCGGCCTGCACCCGGAAGCCGGCCCGCTGGTTCGCCAGCTGCGCGAGCAGGGCCTGAAAGACGTCAAGTTCATGTCCGATGATGGCATTGTCACCGACGAACTGGTGTCCACCGCCGGTGGCGCGCAGTACGTGGATGGCGTTTACATGACCTTCGGTGCCGACCCGCGCCTGCTGCCAGACAGCAAGGCGGTGGTGGAGGAGTTCCGCAAGGCCGGCACCGAACCTGAGGGCTACACCCTGTACGCCTACGCTTCGCTGCAGGCGCTGGCTGCCGCGTTCAATGGCGCGAAGTCGAACAAGGGCGAAGACGCTGCCAAGTGGCTCAAGGCCAACCCGGTGCAGACCGTCATGGGCGAGAAGAAGTGGGACAGCAAGGGCGACCTGACCGTCTCCGACTACGTGGTCTACCAGTGGGACAAGAACGGTAAATACCACCAGCTGGAAAAACAAAAATAACAATGGCCCTCGGCCCGGGCTGTTGCTCGGGCCCAAGCCCCGCGGTACCTGTCTTTATTCGTAGATCTGCACAGTTCTGCGCGGCAAGGGCCCCGCACAGGTGGCCCGCGCCGTGGTCGGCGCTCGTGCAATCTCAATCAGGTGAGATTGCGTTATGGATGGTATTTTCCTGCAGCAACTGGTCAACGGCCTGACCCTCGGGTCGGTCTATGGCCTGATCGCCATCGGCTACACAATGGTCTATGGCATTATCGGCATGATCAACTTCGCGCACGGCGAGGTGTACATGATCTCCGCTTACCTCGCGGCGATCAGCCTGGCATTGCTGGCTTACTTCGGTGTCGAATCGTTCCCCCTGCTGATGCTGGGCACCCTGTTGTTCACCATCGTCGTCACCGGCGTGTATGGCTTCACCATCGAACGCATCGCTTACAAACCGCTGCGTAACTCCACCCGCCTGGCACCGCTGATCAGCGCCATCGGCATTTCGCTGATCCTGCAAAACTACGCGCAGATCAGCCAGGGCGCCCGCCAGCAAGGCGTGCCAACCCTGCTGGAAGGCGCCATGCGTGTCGAAGTCGGCACCGGCTTCGTGCAACTGACATATACCAAGATCTTCATCCTGGTGGCGGCCTTCGTCGGCATGGGCCTGCTGACCTACGTGATCAAGTACACCAAACTCGGCCGCATGTGCCGTGCCACCCAGCAAGACCGCAAGATGGCCTCGATCCTGGGCATCAACACCGACCGGGTGATCTCCTACGTGTTCGTCATCGGTGCAGTGATGGCCGCCCTGGCTGGCGTGCTTATCACCATGAACTACGGCACCTTCGACTTCTACGCCGGCTTCATCATCGGTATCAAGGCGTTCACTGCCGCAGTGCTCGGTGGTATCGGCTCGCTGCCGGGTGCCATGCTCGGCGGGATCATCCTGGGTATTTCCGAGTCGCTGTTCTCAGGCCTGATCAACTCCGACTACAAGGATGTGTTCAGCTTCTCACTGCTGGTGATGATCCTTATCTTCCGCCCACAAGGTCTGCTGGGTCGCCCGCTCGTGGCTAAGGTGTGAACATGTCCGTTGCCAAAACTGCCTCTGTTAGTGAAACCAAGGGTTTCGACCTTAAACGCAGCCTGCTGGAGACCATTGTCGCAGGCCTGCTTGCACTCATCGTGTTCGGCCCGGTCGTTGGCGTAGTACTCGACGGCTACACCTTCAATGCCGAGCCGCGCCGCGTAGCCTGGCTGGTCGGCGGTGTGATGGTTGGGCGCTTCCTGCTCAGCCTGTTCCTGCAGACTGCCCCCGGGCAACGCATGCTCCTGGGCTTCGACAGCGGCGGCTCGGGCGTGCATGTGACCGCCCCGGACTACAAGTCGCGCCTGCGCTACATCATTCCTGCGCTGATCGTTATTGCCATCGTTTTCCCGATTTTCGCCAACAAGTACCTGCTGACCGTGGTCATCCTCGGCCTGATCTACGTACTGCTGGGCCTTGGCCTGAACATCGTGGTCGGCCTGGCCGGCCTGCTCGACCTGGGGTACGTGGCGTTCTATGCCATCGGTGCCTACGGCCTGGCGCTCGGTTATCAATACCTGGGGCTGGGTTTCTGGAGCGTGCTGCCGTTGGCGGCCATTGCTGCGGCGCTGGCGGGTTGCATCCTCGGCTTCCCGGTGTTGCGCATGCACGGTGACTACCTGGCGATCGTGACGCTGGGCTTTGGCGAGATCATCCGTCTAGTGCTGAACAACTGGCTATCGTTCACCGGTGGCCCCAATGGCATGCCGGCGCCTTCACCCACCTTTTTCGGCCTGGAGTTCGGCCGTCGGGCCAAGGATGGCGGGGTGCCGATCCACGAGTTCTTCGGCTTCGAGTACAACGCCAGCCTCAAGTTCGTGTTCATCTACGCGGTGCTTTTCATGGTCGTGCTGGCTGTGCTGTACATCAAGCATCGCCTGACCCGCATGCCGGTCGGCCGGGCCTGGGAAGCGCTGCGTGAAGACGAGATCGCCTGTCGTTCGATGGGCCTGAACCACGTGTTGGTCAAGCTGTCGGCCTTTACCCTGGGTGCCTCGACTGCCGGTTTGGCGGGGGTGTTCTTCGCCACCTACCAGGGCTTCGTCAACCCATCGTCATTCACATTCTTCGAGTCGGCGCTGATCCTCGCCATTGTCGTGCTGGGCGGCATGGGCTCGACCGTGGGCGTGGTCATCGCCGCGTTCGTGCTGACCGTGGCGCCGGAACTGCTGCGTAGCTTCTCCGAGTATCGGGTGCTGTTGTTCGGCGTGCTGATGGTGCTGATGATGATCTGGCGACCGCGTGGGCTGATCCGCATCAGCCGTGCCGGTGTGACCCCGCGTAAAGGAGTGGCGCCATGAGCGACGATATCATTCTCTCGGTCGACAACCTGATGATGCAGTTCGGTGGCATCAAGGCGCTCAGCGACGTCAGCCTGAAGGTCCGGCGCAACCAGATCTTTGCCCTGATCGGCCCCAACGGCGCCGGCAAGACCACGGTGTTCAACTGCCTGACCGGCTTTTACAAGGCCAGTGGCGGACGCATCGAGCTGAACGTGCGCGGCAGCCACACCAACGTCATCCAACTGCTCGGCGAACGCTTCCAGGCCGCCGACTTCGTGTCGCCTGCGCGCTTTGCCAGCCGTATCTACTACAAGATGTTCGGCGGTACCCACCTGGTCAATCGCGCCGGCCTGGCGCGCACCTTCCAGAACATTCGCCTGTTCAAGGAAATGTCGGTGGTGGAGAACCTGCTGGTGGCCCAGCACATGTGGGTCAACCGCAACTTGCTGGCCGGGGTGCTCAACACCAAGGCCTACCGCAAGGCCGAAAGCGATGCACTGGACCACGCCTTCTACTGGCTGGAAGTGGTCGATCTGGTCGATTGCGCCAACCGCCTGGCCGGCGAGCTTTCGTACGGCCAGCAGCGGCGTCTGGAAATTGCCCGGGCCATGTGCACGCGGCCGAAGATCATCTGCCTGGACGAACCGGCGGCGGGCCTGAACCCGCAGGAAACCGAAGCACTCAGCCGCATGATCCGTGTGCTGCGTGACGAGCACGACATCACGGTGGTGCTGATCGAGCACGACATGGGCATGGTCATGAGCATTTCCGACCATATCGTGGTGCTGGACCACGGCAACGTGATTGCCGAAGGTGCACCGCAGGACATCCGCCACAACCCGACGGTGATTGCCGCCTACCTGGGTGCAGACGAAGAGGAACTGGTATGAGTGCACCCATTCTCGAGCTGAAGGACCTGGACGTGTTCTATGGGCCGATCCAGGCGCTGAAGAAGGTCTCGATGCACATCAACGAGGGCGAGACGGTAAGCCTGATCGGTGCCAACGGTGCCGGCAAGTCGACCCTGCTGATGTCGATTTTCGGCCAGCCGCGGGCGGCATCCGGGCATATCGTGTATCGCGGCACTGACATCACCCGCAAATCCTCGCACTACATCGCCTCCAACGGCATTGCCCAGTCGCCGGAAGGGCGTCGGGTGTTTCCCGACATGTCCGTCGAGGAAAACCTGATGATGGGAACCATCCCCATCGGCGACAAGCATGCCGACGAAGACATGCAGCGCATGTACGAGCTGTTCCCGCGGTTGAAGGAGCGGCGTAACCAGCGGGCCATGACCATGTCCGGTGGCGAGCAGCAAATGCTGGCGATTGCCCGGGCGCTGATGAGCCGGCCGAAGTTGCTGTTGCTGGACGAGCCCTCGCTGGGGCTGGCGCCGATCGTGGTCAAGCAGATCTTCTCGACCCTGCGAGAGCTGGCCAAGACCGGGATGACCATCTTCCTGGTGGAGCAGAACGCCAATCATGCGCTGAAACTGTCGGACCGGGCCTATGTGATGGTCAACGGGCAGATTCGCATGACCGGGACCGGGCAGGAACTGTTGGTCAATGAGGAAGTGCGTAACGCTTATCTGGGTGGGCACTGAGTTGTATGCAGGGGCTGCAATGCAGCCCCCTTCCCAATGTGGAAAACTTGTCGTTCCCTTCTCTCGGCGCACGCCAATATTCCCCCGCAAGCCATTGTTTCCACAGGCCACATCTTTTCCACGGATAATGTGGAGCCGCCTGTGGAAAACATGGTGGCATATCGCTCTAGGCCTTTATAATCAAGCCCTGTAGGCATATGATCATTTTTTGTTCATATCCCCTTTGTGGATGATTTTCTCTGATTTTCACAACCCCTGCGTGCACTTCAAACGCAGCGAAAATCCTGTGGATAAGTCTGTGAGAAAACGTTGGACAGACCGTTGCAGGCGGCATGTTTGAAAGCCTTGCGCCATCACCTAAAAGATATCCACCGACCGCAACCAGCTGAAAGGGTTCCGTGCAGTGGACAAGTTGCCCCCAATCCGTGGGGAAAGCCCTGTGGATAACATGCGCATACCTGGCGGCGAGCCCTCTGTCGCAAGGGTTTGACGAATATGAACAAAAAATGAACAGCCCCTGAGCGGCTTGCTGCCAGCGCTGTGCGCGGGCATGCTGCAAAGCTGGCATGAACCTACCGCGAGGAACAGAGCATGACGTCCACCGTATTCATCACTGGCGCGACTTCCGGTTTCGGCGAGGCCACCGCCCGCCGCTTCGCCGAAGCCGGCTGGAAGCTGGTACTCACTGGGCGCCGCAAAGAGCGCCTGGATGCCTTGTGCGCTGAACTGTCGGCCACGACCGAAGTGCATGGCCTGGTGCTGGACGTGCGTGACCGCAAGGCCATGGAGCAGGCTATTGCCAATCTGCCGGCCGGCTTTGAAAAGATTCGCGGTCTGGTCAACAACGCCGGCCTGGCGCTGGGTGTGGATGCTGCACAGAACTGCAGCCTGGACGACTGGGAAACCATGGTCGACACCAACATCAAGGGCCTGATGTACACCACTCGCCTGCTGCTGCCACGGCTCATCGCCCATGGCCGCGGCGCGTCGATCCTGAACGTCGGGTCGGTGGCGGGCAACTATCCGTACCCGGGCAGCAACGTGTATGGCGGCACCAAGGCCTTCGTCGGCCAGTTCTCGCTGAGCCTGCGTTGCGACCTGCGCGGTACCGGCGTGCGTGTGAGCAACATCGAGCCGGGCCTGTGCGAGAGCGAGTTCTCGCTGGTGCGTTTCGGGGGTGACCAGGCCAAGTACGATGCTACCTACGCGGGTGCGGAGCCGATCCAGCCACAGGATATTGCCGAGACCATCTTCTGGATCCTCAACCAGCCGGCGCACATCAACATCAACAGCCTGGAACTGATGCCGGTGAGCCAGGATTGGGCAGGGTTTTCGATCGACCGATCAAAAGGCTAGGCACAAGCCGCGAACCGGAAAGACCCGGTTCGCGAAACAACCGCATCGCTCAGTTGATAAAGCTAAAGCCGGTTCTGTCTTCAGGGATGATGCCTAACGCTTGAAGGACATCGTTGATGGCGTCATGGCGGCCCATGTCCTCAGCCGTTGCTTCGCAGTTGATGACACGGCGCAGGCTTAGCAGGTAGCTGAGTTTGCCATGAGAGTGCTCGTCATAGCGGTGGCCGTGATCGATAATCTTCTGTGCCGCTCGGTTGATCTGCTCTTCGACAAATGCCTTGAAGGCTTCTGCTTCCATTTTGGTAACTCCTGAACGTTCGAGAAAGGAGCACCAACATAGGCGTGGGGAGATGCTTCCGGCAGAGGGAAGCGCTCACCCCTGACAGGTTCGTTGTATGGACAGTCAGGTGTTCGCCTGATTCAGTCCTTCCAGGCAGGTAGCCAAGTGATAAGGCGTGGTCGACGGCATGTCATCCCTGCTCACCGCGCCGTCACCACCTCGGCACTCATACCAGCCCGCGTCACGCAGGAACCGCGCTGAAAGCGCGCCTAACTGCCCAGCTAGCTTTGCTTCGCTACCTTCACGCAATGTAAGCGCCCGCAGGTACTCGGCCTGCGCCCAGATACGCTGGGAGGCATCAAGCACCCGGCCATCCGCCTTCAGCATGGCCAGTACCGCCGCATCCTTCACCCCGCATTGCTCGGCAAAGCCGAAAGCCCGGTCAATTGAGGCATGCAGCGGCGTCTCACGCAGCAGCGGGGAGGTATGCAACAGATAGAACCACTCGAACTGGTGCCCCGGCTCGAACCAGTTATCCACAGCCCCGCGTGGCTTTTCCAGCATCAGGCCATGGACCGGGTCAATGAAATGCGTCTCCAGCGCCTGACACAATTGCAGCAGTGACTGGCGGACATGTTCGTCGCCACGCACAGCCAGTACCTGCAGGAACGCTTCGGCCAGGTGCATCTGTGGGTTTTGCAGCGGGCCAGTGCCGAGGTCGGCCCAGTCTTCGCCCAGGCAGGCTTCGTACAGGCCATCGTCACGGGCAAACTGCTGGTCGATGATGTCCAGCGCGGCATTCAAACTGGACTCCACCAGGCTTTCGCGCACTTTGCCCCAGTAGTGCGCGCAGGCGAACACGATGAAGGCGTGGGTATACAGGTCCTTGCGCCGGTCCAGCGGCTTGCCGTGGGCGTCGATGCTGTAGAACCAGCCACCGTGCTCGGCGTCGTGGAAGTGCTTTTGCAGCGAGCGAAACAGGGCTGCGGCACGCTCGGCGGCTCCCGGCTGCCCGATACGGCTGCTGAACAGGTAAAGCTGGCGCGCACATGCCATGGCGCGGTAGCGCTGCACCGGCAACGGATGGTGCTGGGCGTCCAGCGCTTCGTAGGGCAGGGCCATGTCGGCGTTCCAGCCCGGGCCTTGCCACAGCGGCACGATACGTTCGGCGAAGTGCTGGTTGAAGCGGGCCAGTTCGGGCAGGGTGGGGCGGGGGTCGGACATTTAGGCGCTCGTCGCTGTCGGGCAGGGCGCCATGGTAGCAGAAGTGGGGTTTCAGTAGCCTGGGTTGCCGAGTCCCTGCCAATGCCGTGCCCCGACAAAGATGAAGCGCAATTGCTGGGTGATCTTTTCCTGCGGCGTCAGGACCTGTGGATAACCCGCTTCCGGGTTGTCGATAAGCTCGGGCAGGGTGGCGAATACGGTCTTGACCACCAGGTCGGCCATCACCGCCAGCGCAGCGCTGTCCAGGTGTTGCCATCGCTTCATCCGCGCAAGGTCGGTGGCAAGGTCGTCGCTGATATCCTGGCGCAGGCGGGCAATGGCCTGGCGCACGGCCTGTGAACCGCCGTACTGCTCGCGGGCCAGGAACAGGAACTGCGCGTGGTGGGCGGCTACCACATCGAGAAAGATGCGCACCGAAGCGTCGGTGATGCCGCCCAGTTCGAACTCGTTCTGGCGCACCAGGCGGATGGTCTGGCGGAAGGTGGTGTCGATTTCGGCGACAAGGGCCAGGCCCAGGGCGTCCATGTCGGAGAAATGCCGGTAGAAGCCGGTCGGCACGATGCCGGCTGTTTTCGCCACCTCGCGCAGGCTGATACTGCCGAAACCACGGCCACTCTCCATGAGCAGGCAGGCGGCATCGAGCAGGGCCTGGCGGGTCTGTAGCTTCTGTTCGGCGCGCGGCAGCATGGTGCGGGCTTCTGTAACGGTCAGGCTGGGCACTCTAGATAAAAAAACAAAGCCCGGTCAATGGACCGGGCCTGGAGGGGAGCAAGCGTTTTGACATAAGTTGTTCTTTTCGGCCATGGCGATCAGCTCACACGGCTGAGTTCAACCAGGCGATCCGAGCCACCCTCAGCGACACGGCCAGCTTGTTCGATCAGGCGATCCGAGCCACCTTCAGCAACTCGGCCACTTTGTTCGATCAGGCGGTCCGAGCCACCTTCAGCGACACGGCCAGCTTGTTCGATCAGGCGATCCGAGCCACCTTCAGCAACTCGGCCACTTTGTTCGATCAGGCGATCCGAGCCACCTTCGGCGACACGGCCAGCTTGTTCGATCAGGCGATCCGAGCCACCTTCAGCAACACGGCCACTTTGTTCGATCAGGCGATCCGAGCCACCTTCAGCGACACGGCCAGCTTGTTCGATCAGGCGATCCGAGCCACCTTCGGCGACACGGCCAGTGCGTTCGATCAGGCGATCAGAACCACCTTCAGCTACGGCTTTCAGCGGCTGGGCAATTTCGGCAGCGCTGGAGCGCGCTTCGGACGTCAGGTGTTGCTCGGACGCTGGCAGGGCGAAAGCGTTGGCGGCCAGAAGGGACAGGGTCAGGGTCAGCAGATGGCGTTTCATGATTTCGGTGCTCCTCTCGGGGGCTGGAAAGTGGGTACGGAGCCAATGCTACGCCGCGTAACGCCAGAGAGAAGTTCATATGGGTAATGGTAACAATCGACCATATTGATAGAGGTTGGAAAGGCCTCTATTCCAAGCCTTGCAGGCGTAATGACAATCCCCTGACCCTGTTGATGGTAGGTAACATGTGCGCCGTGGCGCGACAGATTCCTGAGCAAAAGGCCAGGAAAAACTTCGCTATCATGGCGCCATCGATAAAACCTCGCGGGTTTTCATCAGTCGGAGTTATTGAGGCCATCGCTGCGCCTGTTTTCTGTCATGCCGCAAGGAGAATTACGCAATGACGCGTCCCGCCAGAATCCTCGTCTGGACCCTCGCCAGCCTGCTCACCGTGCTGGCGATCCTGGTGGTAGTGATTGCCACCTTCGACTGGAACCGCGTCAAGCCATTGCTCAACGAGAAGGTCTCCGAAGCCTTGCATCGGCCCTTCGCGATCAACGGCAACCTCGCCGTGCACTGGCGTACCGAACCCGAAGAGGGCGGTTGGCGTGCCTGGGTGCCTTGGCCGCACTTCATTGCCGAAGACCTGACGCTGGGCAACCCCGAGTGGCTCAAGGAGCCGAAGATGGTCGGCCTTGAGCGCGTGGAGTTTCGCCTGGCGCCGCTGCCGCTGGTGTTCCAGCAGATCAGCATACCCCGCATCAACCTCACCAAGCCCACTGCCAGCCTCACTCGCCTGGCCGATGGCCGTGCCAACTGGGTCTTCGACTTCGGCCCCAAGGATGAAAACGCTGAACCTTCCAAATGGCAGCTGGACATCGGCGCCATCGGCTTCGATCAGGGCAACGTCAGCTTCGACGACCAGACCCTGAAAACCAGCATGAAGCTGCAGATCGACCCGCTTGGCAAACCAATCCCGTTCAGTGAGATTGTCGGCAAGGCCAGTGCCGAGAAGGTCGGTGGTGCGCAGGACTATGCCTTCGGCCTCAAGGCCCAGGGCCGCTATAAAGGCCAGCCAGTGTCCGGCACCGGCAAGATCGGTGGCCTGCTGGCCCTGCAGGACGCCAGCCAGCCGTTCCCGCTGCAGGCCGACGTGCGCATCGCCGACACCCATGTGGTCCTCGCCGGCACCCTCACCGACCCGCGTAATCTTGGCGCCCTCGACCTGCGCCTGCGTTTGTCGGGTGCCAGCCTGGGTAACCTCTACCCCTTGACCGGGGTCACCTTGCCTGACACCCCGGCCTATTCCACCGACGGTCGCCTCAGCGCCAACCTGCATGCGGCGGCAGGGGCGACGTTCAATTACCAGGGCTTCAACGGCAAGATCGGCGACAGCGATATCCACGGGGACCTGGCCTTCGTTGCCAGTCAGCCACGGCCCAGACTGTCCGGTAACCTGGTATCGAACCAGTTGCTGTTCAAGGACCTGGCGCCGCTGATCGGCGCCGACTCCAATGCCGAACAGAAGGCCCGCGGCGGTGCCAGCAAGCAGCCTGCAGGTAAGGTGCTGCCAGTGGAGGCGTTTCGCACCGAGCGCTGGCGCACGATGGACGCTGACGTCACTTTTGCTGGCAAGCGCATCGTGCACAGCGCGCAGCTGCCGTTCAATGACCTGTCGGCCCATGTGGTTCTCGAAGACGGCCTGTTGCGTCTGGAGCCCCTGCGCTTTGGCGTGGCTGGCGGCAGTCTGGCCTCCAACATCCGCCTGGACGGGCGCAGCGTGCCCTTGCAGGGGCGTGCGAAGTTGACTGCGCGGGGCTTCAAGCTCAAGCAGCTGTTCCCCACCTTTGCGCCTATGCAGACCAGTTTTGGTGAGCTCAATGGTGACGCCGACATCAGCGGCCGTGGCAACTCGGTAGCCGCCTTGCTGGGTACAGCCAATGGCGACCTGCGCATGCTGATCAACGATGGCGCCATCAGCCGCAGCTTGATGGAAATTGCCGGGTTGAATGTGGGCAACTATGTGGTCGGCAAGTTGTTTGGTGATGAGGACGTGAAGATCAACTGTGCGGCTGCTGATGTTGGCATCAAGGATGGACTGGCGACTACGCGACTGTTCATCTTCGATACCGAGAACGCGATCATCTACATCAACGGCACGGCAAATTTCGCTTCCGAGCAACTGGATTTGAACATCACCCCGGAATCGAAAGGGCTGCGGTTGTTCTCGCTACGTTCACCGCTGTATGTGCGCGGACCGTTTGTCAAACCGAGCGCCGGTGTGCAGGCACTGCCGCTGGCGTTGCGCGGCGCAGGGATGGTTGCGCTGGGTGTTGTTGCCGGGCCGGCGGCGGGGTTGCTGGCGCTGATTGCGCCCAGCAGCGGGGATGACCCGAACCAGTGCACACCGTTGTTGCAGCAGATGAAGGCAGGCAAGGCGCCGGCAACGGTAAAGGCGCAGAAATAGCAGGGGCCGCAAAGCGGCCCCAGAAGGGTGTCGGAAATCAAAGGCCTTGCAGCAGGTCGGACATATCGTCCGCGTGCTCTTCTTCCTGCGCCAGGATGTCTTCGAATATGCGACGGGTAGTCGGGTCCTTATCCCCGATGTACTGAATGATTTCCCGGTAGCTGTCTATGGCGATCCGCTCTGCCACCAAGTCTTCCAGCACCATCTCTTTCAGCGAATTGCCGGCCACGTACTGGGCATGCGAGTTCTTGGTCAGGTTGTCGGGGTTGAAGTCCGGCTCTCCGCCAAGTTGCACAATGCGCTCGGCCAACTTGTCGGCATGTTCGGCTTCCTGGTTGGCATGTTCCAGAAATTCCTCGGCAGCCACACTCGCTTTTATGCCGCTGGCCATGAAGTAGTGGCGTTTGTAGCGCAGCACACAGACCAGCTCGGTGGCCAGCGATTCATTAAGCAGGCGCAGGATCTGCTCACGGTCGGCGTGGTAACCCTCGGTCACTGCGCCTTGCTCCACATGCTGGCGTGCACGCTCGCGCAGGGTTTTCACATCGGTCAATTCAACATTGCTCATGGTTATCTCCAGCAGGGGTCAGGGTCAGGTTGGAGCGCAGGCTTACGCGCCATGCAGGGCGTCGCTGTCCTCTTGGCGTTGTTTGCAGGTCTTGAAGCCTTTGGCATCGACATGGCCGGTGGCATCGAAGCGCACGTAGTAGGGCTGCTGATTGCCATCACGGTTGAGGATGTAGTTGTTGCAGGTGCCCCCGTGCGGCAGGTCGATCACGTTCGACGGGCTGCCGCCAATGGCGATGACCTTCTGCATGGTCATACCGTTCTCCACCTGCTTGACCAGCGGCTCGTCGCGGTAGGTGACGTAATCCACCGGGTTTTCCGGGCGGCTGCCGCAGGCGGTCAGGGTGGCGCTTGCCAGAAGGATTGCCAGGGTCTGCTTGTACATTTTCCCGCTCCTTGCAAAGGGTCTGTGTGGTTTTGAACCACAACGCGCGCCGGGAGTTCGATTGCGATGGTCATGATGGCCGCTGTAGTGTTGGCCTGTCATCCACGCAAAAGGGGCTGCGTCAATGCAGCAGGATTTGGCCACGCGATACCCGCTGGTGCTGGTGCCGGGCATGCTCGGGTTTGTCCGGATGGTGCTCTACCCCTACTGGTTCGGTATTGTGCCGGCCCTGCGCAAGGGCGGGGCGCAGGTGTTTCCGGTGCAGGTTTCGCCGCTGCATTCCAGCGAGGTACGTGGCGAGCAGTTGCTGGCGATCATTGACGACATCTGCCAACGTACTGGCGTCGACAAGGTCAACCTCATCGGCCACAGCCAGGGCGCCCTGAGCGCGCGTTACGCAGCGGCCAAACGGCCGGGGCGGGTGGCATCGGTCACGTCGGTGGCGGGGCCCAACCATGGTTCTGAGCTGGCCGACCACCTGGAACGCACGGCACCGGGCAATTCACCCCAGGGGCGCATCCTCAAGGCTGTGCTGCATGGGTTTGCCGTGCTGCTGGTGTGGCTGGAAACCGGCTGGCGTCGTGAGCCGCTGCCGGTAGATGTGCACGCCTCGCACCAGTCGCTGACCAGCGCCGGGGTGGCACTGTTCAACCAGGCTTATCCACAGGGCCTGCCGCAAACCTGGGGTGGGGAAGGGGCTTATGAGGTCAATGGCGTACGCTATTACTCCTGGTCCGGCACCCTGCAACCGGGCCTGACAGATCAGGGGCGCAACCGCTTCGACGGCAGCAGCCGCTTCTGCCGCCTCTTCGCACGCAGCTTTATCAAGGAAAAGGGCCATTGCGACGGCATGGTCGGGCGTTTCAGTTCGCACCTGGGGCAAGTGATCGGCGACGATTACCCGCTCGATCACCTGGACATCGTCAACCAGTCACTCGGTGCCGTGGGCAAAGGCGCCGAGCCGGTGCGGCTGTTCACCGAACATGCCGCCCGGCTCAAGGCGGCGGGGCTTTAGCTCAAGCGCCTTGGCGCTAACCGACATCTTGGTGAGCACGGTGCTTCCGGCCCAGGAGAGGATGGCGGTAAGGGGAATAGGTAATTCATTTAGCAGGTCTCGAAAAGCAGTTTTTGGAGGCGTTCGCCGTTACAGCAGATGCACCTGTAAGGTCGAGCGCCGCCCGCGCGGCGCATCGCGAGCTGCGCTCGCTCCTACGTTTGTTTCGGGCCAGTTATTTCTGGGGGATTTGCGCGCGAACGCCTTGGCGCATGGCTCGATATCGCGCCGTACAAACAAGGCGGTCGCGCGCGTCTGCCACAGGCGTTACTGGCCCGAAACAAACGTAGGAGCGAGCGCAGCTCGCGATGCGCCGCGCGGGCGGCGCTCGATTTCTGCCCCCCCCTAAAACCCACGGCAAACACACCCGGCCATTGCGCAACGTCATGCCAGCCGGTGTGGCCTTGAGGGTATGGCGGTAGAGGTGCGTCGCCTGGGAGACCGAGCGCCGCCCGCGCGGCGCATCGCGAGCTGCGCTCGCTCCTACGTTTGTTTCGGGCCAGTTATGCCTGTGACAGGCGCGCGCGACCGCCTTGTTTGTACGACGCGATATCGCGGCATGCGCAAAGGCGGGCGCGCGCAACTCCCCCCAGGAATAATTGGCCCGAAACAAACGTAGGAGCGAGCGCAGCTCGCGATGCGCCGCGCGGGCGGCGCTCGCTCTATGCACCACCTCAGAACTCACGTCAGGCATCTCTTGCCCGCACCTCGCCAGGCGCGGGGGGGCGTTGAACATTCTTGGCTACACTCAGCTCGACCCCCGTGCATCGGGCGCGGAGCCAAGGAGACCACTCCATGAAAGTGCTGCAAATCCCGTTACTGGCGCTGGCGGTGTTGTTCAGTGCCCAAGGTTTCGCTGCCAATACCGCGCAGCAGGAGAAAATGAAAACCTGCAACGCCGACGCCACCGCCAAGGCCCTCAAGGGCGATGAACGCAAAGCGTTCATGAGCACCTGCCTGAAAAAGGATGCGCCACAAACCCAGCAAGAGAAAATGAAGACCTGCAATGCTGACGCTACCACCAAAGCCCTGAAGGGGGACGAGCGCAAGGCCTTCATGAGCGATTGCCTGAAGAAGAAATGACCTGCGCCTATGCCTGCGCCGCCAAGGCTGGCAGACTGCGGCATTCCCGCTGTCTGCCGTCGAGGCTGTATGACCTTTACTCCCCGTCAGATCACCCTGGCCAGCCTGATCATCGTCATGGCCGGGTTGCTGCTGACTTTGCCCCTGAAGTTGCTGCCCAGCCTGCTGGCCGGTTTGCTGGTGTTCGAACTGGTCAACATGCTGACCCCGCGCCTGCAGCCGCTGCTTGCTGGTCAACGCGCGCGTTGGCTGGCCGTGGCGCTGCTCGGCACTTTGGTGGTCAGCACCCTGACACTGCTGATTGCCGGTGCATTCAGCTTCCTGTTGCACGAGGCGGAAAACCCCGGTGCTTCGCTGGACAAGTTCATGTCCTTGGTCGAGCGAGCCCGCAGCCAGTTGCCCCCCTTCATCGAAGGCTACCTGCCTGCCAGTGCCGCAGAGTTCAAGGTGGCCATCGGCGACTGGATCAAGAGCCACCTGAGCGATTTGCAGCTGGTGGGCAAGGGCATGGCGCACATGTTCGTGACGATGCTGATTGGCATGATCCTCGGCGCTATCATCGCTTTGCAGCGCATTCCCGATATTTCCCGGCGCAAGCCCCTGGCGGCGGCGCTGTTCGAGCGTCTTAGCCTGCTGGTGAAGGCGTTTCGCAACATCGTGTTCGCGCAGATCAAGATCTCGATGCTCAACACGATCTTCACCGGCATTTTCTTGGCCGTGGTGATGCCACTGTTCGACGTGCACCTGCCGTTGACCAAGACGCTGATCGTGCTGACCTTCCTGCTGGGCCTGCTGCCGGTGATCGGCAACCTGATGTCCAATACCTTGATCACCATCGTCGGCCTGTCGCTGTCGATCTGGGTGGCGGCGGCTGCGCTGGGTTACCTGGTCGTTATCCACAAGGTCGAGTACTTCCTCAACGCGCGGATCGTGGGTGGGCAGATCAGTGCCAAGGCATGGGAATTGCTGCTGGCGATGCTGGTATTCGAGGCGGCGTTCGGGCTACCCGGTGTCGTGGCGGGGCCCATCTACTATGCCTATCTGAAGAGTGAGCTGAAGCGGGCGGAGCTGGTTTGATCATGTATTGGCCTGTACCGGCGTGTTCGCTGGTACAGGCTAAACAAACAAATCAGGCAGCGCCGTAACGCTTGCGCGCCTCGATAGCCAGCCCGCTACCAATGCTGCCAAAGATGTTGCCTTCTACATGCCGCGCATTCGGCAGCATCGCCGAAACACTGTTGCGCAGCGCTGGAATGCCGCTGGAGCCACCCGTGAAGAACACCGTATCGACCTGGCCTTCGCTTACCCCGGCCTTGGCCAGCAGTTCGGTGACGCTGCCGCGCACGCGCTCCAGCAGGCCTTCGATCGCCTCTTCGAACAGTGCGCGGGTCAGTTCCGCAGTCAGTTCGGGCTCGACGCGGCGCAGGTCGATGTGGCGGCTGTCGCGCTCGGTCAGTTCGATCTTGCTGGCTTCCACTTCCATCGCCAGCCAGTGCCCGGCGCGTTGCTCGATCAATTTGAACAGGCGATCGATGCCGAAGCTGTCCTCGATGTCATAGCGCATGCTGCCCAGCGCCAACTGCGATTTCTGCGAGTACAAGGCGTTGATGGTGTGCCAGGTGGCCAGGTTGAGGTGGTAGCTGGTCGGCATCAGCGCACCGCTCTTCATGCGGCTGCCGTAGCCAAACAACGGCATCACGCCCTGAAGGCTCAGTTGCTTGTCGAAGTCGGTACCGCCAATGTGCACACCGCCGGTGGCGAGGATGTCACTTTGGCGCTCGGCGACCAGGTGGCGCTCGGGCGACAGGCGGATCAGGGTGAAGTCCGAGGTACCACCGCCGATGTCGACGATCAGCACCAGCTCTTCGCGGCTGATGCTCGACTCATAGTCGAAGGCCGCGGCAATCGGCTCGTACTGGAACGACACGTCCTTGAAGCCGATTTTGCGCGCCACCTCGGCCAAGGTGTCTTCGGCCTCCTGGTCGGCAGCCGGGTCTTCGTCGACGAAGAACACCGGGCGGCCCAGCACCACCTGGTCGAATTCACGGCCAGCGGCTGCTTCAGCGCGCTTCTTGAGCTCGCCGATGAACATGCCCAGCAGGTCCTTGAACGGCAAGGCGCTGCCCAGCACGCTGGTGTCGTGCTTGATCAGCTTCGAGCCCAGCAGGCTTTTCAGCGAGCGCATCAGGCGGCCTTCGTAGCCTTCCAGGTACTCGTGCAGCGCCAGGCGGCCATACACCGGGCGCCGCTCTTCGATATTGAAGAACACCACCGAGGGCAAGGTGATCTTGCCGTCTTCCAGGGCAATCAGCGACTCGACGCCAGGCCGGTGCCAGCCGACCGTGGAGTTGGAGGTGCCAAAGTCGATGCCCAGGGCGCGGGCCGGGGATACGTCAGACATGGGAAATGGGCTTCCGGAGGCAAAACGGCCGCGCAGTGTATGCCAGTTGGCTACAGAATCAAGACCAGTCGTCTGCCTTGAGACAAACCCAAGTCGGTCTTGAAAGGCTATGCTTGACCCCTATCTTCAGTTGCAACATGCACATTCACATTGGTGATCCATAAATGGACTTCAAAGACTATTACAAGATACTCGGCGTAGAGCCCACTGCGGACGACAAGGCGATCAAGGCCGCTTACCGCAAACTGGCGCGCAAGTATCACCCCGATGTCAGCAAGGAGCGCGACGCCGAAGAAAAATTCAAGGAGGCCAACGAGGCCTATGAGGTGCTGGGCGACGCGCAGAAACGTGCCGAGTTCGACGAAATTCGCAAGTACGGCGGCCAGCATGGCCGGCCGTTCCAGGCACCACCGGGTTGGGAAAATCGTGGCGGTGGCGGCGGCTTCGAAGGCGGCGACTTCTCCGACTTCTTCAGCTCGATCTTCGGTGGGCGCAGTGCTGGTGGCAATCCCTTCGGTGGCGCCCGGCAGCAGCAACGCAGTGCCGGCAGGCGGGGGCAGGACGTGGAGCTTGAACTGGCAGTATTCCTTGAAGAGACCCTGAGCAAGGAGTCCAAGCAGATCAGCTTCCAGGTGCCGCAAACCAATGCCATGGGCCAGCGCACCGGCTTCACCACCAAGACCTTGAACGTGAGGATTCCGGCCGGGGTGACCGACGGCGAGCGCATCCGCCTCAAGGGCCAGGGCGCGCCGGGCAGCGGTGGTGGGGCCAACGGTGACCTGTTCCTGACCATCCGCATGGCACCCCACCCGCTGTTCGATGTCGAAGGTCATGACCTGATCATCACTGTGCCGTTGGCACCGTGGGAGGCGGCCCTGGGCGCCAAGGTGGCGGTTCCGACCCTGGATGGCAAGATCAACCTGACCATCCGCCCTGACAGCCAGAGCGGCCAGCGCCTGCGTGTACCGGGCAAGGGCCTGGCGAACAAGCAGGGAGAGCGCGGCAACCTTTATGCGCAGCTCAAAGTGGTGATGCCACCCGCGTCGGACGAATCTGCCCGCGAACTCTGGACCAAGCTTTCCGAGAAAGCTGCGTTCAACCCGAGGACACAATGGAGTAAGTGATCATGAGCAGCACCCTGATCGTTCAACTGGACATGCGTACCCTGTGTCAGGAAGCCGATGTCACGGCTGAATGCGTGATCGAAATTGTCGAGCACGGCATTGTCGAACCTTCCGGGCGAACGCCGGAGGACTGGCTGTTTGACGATCAGGCGCCGCTGGTGGCCAAACGAGCGGTGAAGCTGCACCAGGAGCTGGAACTGGAGTGGGAAGGGGTGGCGCTGGCGCTGGAACTGTTGCAGGAAGTGCAGCAGTTGCGCAGTGAGAACAGCATGCTGAAGCAGCGGCTGGGCCGGTTTATCCAGATGTAGGCTCCCTTGCCGACATCTGTGGGGGCGACACAAGGCCGCTCCCACAATGGACCGCATTTCAGGCCGGTTCGGCGCCCGGGTTCAGCACCAGCTGCATGAAGGTCAGATCCAGCCAGCGGCCAAACTTCACCCCCACCTGCGGCATCTGTCCGGTCACCACGAAGCCCAGTCGCTCATGCAGGCGCACCGACGCTGCATTGCCACGCTCGATCGCTGCCACCATCACATGCTTGCCACACCCGCGCGCGCGCTCGACCAGTGCCGCCATCAACACCGGCCCGAGCCCTTTGCCACGCTGGTCACTGCGGACGTACACCGAGTGCTCAACGGTCAGGCGAAAGCCCTCGAACGGCCGCCAGTCGCCGAACGAGGCATACCCCAGTACGCCCGTCTCATCTGTTGCTACCAAAATCGGGTAGCCCTGCTGCGCCCGCGCTTCAAACCAGGCCTGGCGGTTGCCGAGGTCTACCGGGTTTTCGTTCCAGATCGCCGTGGTGTTGAGCACCGCGTCGTTGTAGATGTCGAGTATGCCTGGCACATCGATGGGCAGGGCATCGCGGATTTCGTAGCTCATGACAGCGTCTCGCAAGGTCGTTGCTCGCAGATTAAATGGTTACCAGCCCGCGTACACCTTCGGCTTGCATGTTTTCGCCGCGACCGCGCTGGATGATTTCGCCGCGGGCCATGACCAGGTACTGGTCAGCCAGTGCTTCGGCGAAGTCGTAGAACTGCTCCACCAGCAAAATTGCCATGTCGCCACGCTCGGCCAGGCGGCGGATGACCGCTCCAATCTCCTTGATCACCGACGGCTGGATGCCTTCGGTCGGCTCGTCGAGAATCAGCAGGCGCGGGCGGCTGGCCAGGGCGCGGCCGATGGCCAGCTGTTGCTGCTGGCCGCCAGAGAGGTCGCCACCACGGCGCTGCTTCATCTGCTCCAGCACAGGGAACAGTTCGTAGATGAAGGCCGGTACCTCGCGGGCTTCGCGGGCGGGGAAGCGCGACAGGCCCATCAGCAGGTTTTCCTCGACGGTGAGGCGCGGGAAGATTTCGCGGCCCTGGGGCACGTAGGCGATGCCGGCCTGCACCCGTTGCTGTGGTTTGAACGCGGTGATCGGCTTGCCTTCCCATTCGATGCTGCCGTCGCGGGCGGGCACCAGGCCCATCAGGCAGCGCAGCAAGGTGGTCTTGCCCACACCGTTACGGCCCAGCAGGCAGGTCACTTCGCCGACCTTGGCTTCGAAGGACAGGCCACGCAGGATGTGGCTGCCGCCGTAGTACTGGTGCAGGGTGTCGATCTTGAGCATGTGAGAGTTCCTGAAAGGGATGCTGTGCCTGTGCCCGCCTTTTCGCTACAGGAGGCGTAATGCCATGGGGCGGTTCCCGTTGTAGGAGCGGGCTTGCCCGCGAAGAGGCCGGCACAGGCGCCAAAAATTCAAATCCGGTCAACGGCCCAGATACACCTCGACCACCCGCTCATCCGCCTGCACCTGCTCCAGCGAGCCTTCCGCCAGCACGCTCCCCTGGTGCAGCACGGTCACATGGTCGGCAATGCTGCCGACAAAGCCCATGTCATGCTCCACCACCATCAGCGAATGCTTGCCGGCCAGGCCCTTGAACAGCTCAGCGGTAAACTCGGTCTCGGCATCGGTCATGCCGGCTACCGGTTCATCCAGCAGCAGCAGTTGCGGCTCCTGCACCAGCAGCATGCCGATCTCCAGAAATTGCTTCTGCCCGTGCGACAGCAAGCCGGCCTGGCGCTGGGCCAGCGGCAGCAGGCGCAAGGTGGCCAGCACTTCCTCGATGCGCTGGCGCTGGTCACCGCTAAGGCGCGCCGCCAGGCTGGCCCATACCGACTTGTCGGTCTTCAGCGCCAGTTCCAGGTTCTCGAATACGGTCAGCGCCTCGAACACTGTGGGCTTCTGGAACTTGCGGCCAATGCCGGCCTGGGCGATCTGGTATTCGCTCATGCGGGTCAGGTCGAGGGTATCGCCGAAGTAAGCCGTGCCGCTGTCGGGACGAGTCTTGCCGGTGATTACGTCCATCATCGTGGTCTTGCCGGCGCCGTTGGGGCCGATGATGCAGCGCAGCTCGCCCACCCCGATGTACAGGTTCAGCGTGTTGAGCGCCTTGAAACCATCGAAGCTGACGCTGATGTCTTCCAGGCTCAGCACCGTACCGTGGCGGGTGTCGAGGCCGGCCTTGCGGCTGTGGCCCAGGCCAATCGCATCGCGCCCGGCACCGAGGTTGTCGAATACCGGTTCCAGCATGAATTCCGGGTGGACTGGGGGCACGCCTCTCATGGCTGGCTCCTTTTCTTCAACAGGCCGACCACGCCCTTGGGCAGGTACAGGGTGACGAGGATGAACAACGCGCCGAGGAAGAACAGCCAGAACTCGGGGAAGGCCACGGTGAACCAGCTTTTCATGCCATTGACCAGACCGGCACCGAGCAGTGGGCCGATCAGCGTGCCGCGCCCGCCCAAGGCTACCCAGACGGCGGCTTCGATCGAGTTGGTCGGCGACATCTCGCTGGGGTTGATGATGCCCACCTGCGGCACGTACAGCGCACCGGCCAGGCCGCACAGCACGGCGCTCAGTACCCATACCAGCAGCTTGAAGCCGCGCGGGTCGTAGCCACAGAACATCATGCGGTTTTCAGCGTCACGCACGGCGGTGAGCAGGCGGCCGAACTTGCTGCGGGTCAGGCGCCAGCACAGGTACAGGCTGGCCAGCAGCAGGGCCACGGTCAGCAGGAACAACACCGCGCGGGTGCCTTGGGCCGCAATGTCGAAGCCGAGGATGGTGCGGAAGCTGGTGAAGCCGTTGTTACCGCCGAAGCCGGTTTCGTTGCGGAAGAACAGCAGCATGCCGGCAAAGGTCAGGGCCTGGGTCATGATCGAGAAGTACACGCCCTTGATCCGCGAGCGGAAGGCGAACCAGCCGAACACCAGCGCCAGCAGCCCGGGCGCCAGCACCACCAGGCACAGGGCCCAGGCGAAATGCTGGGTACCGGCCCAGTACCAAGGCAGCTCGGTCCACGACAGAAAGGCCATGAACCCGGGCAGGCCGTCGCCGGCTGCCTGCCGCATCAGGTACATGCCCATGGCATAGCCGCCCAAGGCGAAGAACAGGCCATGGCCCAGCGACAGCAGCCCGGCATAGCCCCAGACCAGGTCCAGGGCCAGGGCGACGATGGCGTAGCAGAGAATCTTGCCGACCAGGGTCAGGGTGTAGGCCGACACCTGCAGGGCGTGGTCTGCCGGCAGCAGTGAGCACAGTGGCAAGGCCACCAGCAGCAGGACGACGACGGCACCGATGGCAAGGGTCAGGCGCGGGCCGGCCTTTTGCGTAGCAGTGACAAGCAGTGGCTGGTTCATCAGTCGATTACCCGTCCCTTGAGGGCGAACAGGCCTTGCGGGCGTTTCTGGATGAACAGAATAATCAACGCAAGGATGAGGATCTTGCCGAGCACGGCACCGATCTGCGGCTCCAGCAGCTTGTTGGCGATGCCCAGGCCGAACGCGGCCCAGAGGCTACCGGCCAACTGCCCGACGCCGCCGAGCACCACCACCAGGAACGAGTCGATGATGTAGCTCTGGCCCAGGTCCGGGCCGACATTGCCCACCTGGCTCAAGGCCACGCCACCGAGCCCGGCGATACCCGAGCCAAGGCCAAAGGCGAGCATGTCGACGCGCCCGGTGGACACGCCGCAGCAGGCGGCCATGTTGCGGTTCTGGGTGACTGCGCGCACGTTCAGGCCCAGCCGGGTACGGTTGAGCAGCAGCCAGGTGAGCAGCACCACGGCCAGGGCGAAGCCGATGATGACCAGGCGGTTGTACGGCAGCACCAGGTTGGGCAGCAGCTGGATGCCACCGGACAGCCAGGCCGGGTTGCTCACCTCGACGTTCTGCGCACCGAAAAGCAGGCGGATGGCCTGGATCAGGATCAGGCTGATGCCCCAGGTGGCCAGCAGGGTTTCCAGTGGGCGGCCGTACAGGTGGCGGATCACCGTGCGCTCCAGCGCCATGCCTACCCCGGCACTGACAGCAAACGCCACCGGCAGTGCAATCAGCGGGTAGAACTCGATGGCGCCTGGGGCGAAACGCTGCAGCAGTACCTGGACCATGTAGGTGCTGTAGGCGCCGAGCATCAACATTTCGCCATGGGCCATGTTGATCACCCCGAGCAGGCCGAAGGTGATCGCAAGGCCCAGCGCTGCCAGCAGCAGGACCGAACCCAGCGACAGGCCGCTGAAGGCCTGGCCGAGCAGTTCGCCTACCAGCAGTTTGCGTTTGACCTGGGCCAGGCTCGTTTCGGCGGCTGTACGCACGCCCGGGTCGCGTTCCGCATCGGGCTGCAGCAGGGCTTCGAGGCGGGTGCGGGCCAGCGGGTCGCCGGTTTCACCCAGCAGGCGCACGGCGGCCAGGCGTACCGCAGGCTCGCTGGCGCCCAGTTGCAGGTTGGCCAGTGCCAGGCCGAGGGCGGCCTGCACGGCGGCGTCCGGCTCGCTGGCGAAGCGCCGGTCAAGGAAGGCCATTTGCGCGGGTTTTGCGGTTTTTTGCAGTTGTTGTGCGGCGGCCAGGCGGGTGTCGCTGTTGTCGCTGAGCAACTGATGGCTAGCCAGGGCGTTGTTGATCAGGCCGCGCAGGCGGTTGTTCAGGCGTACCTTGCGCGTGTCATCGGTGGCGATGCGGCCCTGGCGCAGGTTTTCCAGTAGCGGCAGGCGCGCGGCATCGGGTTGCGCCGCCCAGCCTTCGAGCAGGCGGGCCTGCTCGGCGGGCTTGGCGGTGAGAAAGAATTCACCCTCGCTGGCGTGGGTTGCCAAGGGCATTAGCAGGAGAAGTGTGAGCAGGAGTCTGAGCATGCGGGCAATCCTGGAAATCGGTGTTGGATTCTTCGCGGGTGAACCCGCTCCTACAGGGATTTCACCGGTCCAGAGGGCAGTGGGGATCCTGTGGGAGCGGGCAAGCCCGCGAATGGGCTGCAAAGCAGCCCCAAGCACTCAGTTACCTTTCACGGCGTAATCTGGCCGCTTGTCATTGCCCGGAATGAACGGGCTCCATGGCTGCGCCCGCAGTGGCTGCTCGGTTTCCCACACTACGCTGAACTGCCCGTCATCCTGAATCTCGCCGATCATCACCGGCTTGTGCAGGTGGTGGTTGGTCTTGTCCATGGTTAGGGTGAAGCCCGACGGTGCCTCGAAGCTCTGCCCGGCAAGCGCTTCACGCACCTTGTCGACGTCGGTGGACTTGGCTTTTTCCACCGCTTGCGCCCACATGTGGATGCCTACGTAGGTGGCTTCCATGGGGTCGTTGGTCACGGCCTTGTCGGCACCCGGCAGGCCCTTGGCCTTGGCGTAGGCCTTCCAGTCGGCGACAAATTTCTGGTTGACCGGGTTATCCACCGATTCGAAGTAGTTCCATGCCGCCAAGTGGCCCACCAGCGGTTTGGTGTCGATGCCGCGCAGTTCCTCCTCGCCCACCGAGAAGGCCACCACCGGCACGTCGGTGGCCTTCAGTCCCTGGTTGGCCAGTTCCTTGTAGAACGGCACGTTGGAGTCACCATTGACTGTGGAAATGACAGCGGTCTTGCCGCCGGCGGAGAACTTTTTGATGCTGGCGACAATGGTCTGGTAATCAGCGTGGCCGAACGGCGTGTACACCTCTTCGATGTCCTTGTCGGCCACGCCTTTGCTGTGCAGGAATGCGCGCAGGATCTTGTTGGTGGTGCGCGGGTAGACGTAGTCGGTGCCCAACAGGAAGAAGCGCTTGGCGCTGCCGCCGTCCTCGCTCATCAGATATTCCACGGCCGGGATGGCCTGCTGGTTCGGGGCGGCGCCCGTGTAGAACACGTTCGGCGACATTTCTTCGCCCTCGTACTGCACCGGGTAGAACAGCAGGCCGTTGAGTTCTTCGAATACCGGCAGAACGGACTTGCGCGACACGGAGGTCCAGCAGCCGAACACCACGGCCACTTTGTCCTGGGTCAGCAGTTGGCGGCTCTTTTCAGTGAACAGCGGCCAGTTGGAAGCCGGGTCGACCACCACCGGTTCCAGCATCTTGCCGTTCACGCCACCCTTGGCGTTGATCTGCTCGATGGTCATCAGCGCCATGTCCTTGAGCGATGTCTCGGAAATGGCCATGGTCCCGGAAAGCGAATGCAGGATACCGACCTTGATGGTCTCGGCGGCCTGGATACTCCAGCTCAGGCCCATCGCCGCAATCGATGCGCTGAGGGTAAGGGCCTTGATCAGACTGCGACGCTTCATGTGCTCTCTCCGCTGAGTTTTTTATGGTGTTGGGCAAGCGGGGAGGGCGTTGCAAGGGGTGTGCCTAGTGGAGAAAGGTGCGGGATAGAGGGGTTGTGCGAGGTGTTGGGGCGTTGGTTGGATCCAGGTTGGTGCCTGATGGATTTGTGTGCACAGGATTGGGGCTGCAGAGCAGCCCCAGAGGCCATCAGCCGTTACGCACTGCCGTGCGCGGATGACGCTTGCTGCGCACACCCTGATAGGTCACCGCCAGCAATACAAACCAGATCGGCGTTACCACCAGCGCTGAACGCGTATCCGCCTCCAGGCTCAGCAGCACCAGGATGAACGCAAAGAACGACAGGCACACGTAGCACATGAAGCGCCCGCCCGGCATCTTGTAGTTCGAGGCCTGATGCAGCGCCGCGCGGTTTTTGCGGTACTTCAGGTACGACAGCAGGATCAGCGTCCACACGAACATGAACAGCACCGCCGAGACGGTGGTGACCAGGGTGAACGCCTCGACCACGTTCGGCACCAGGTAGATCAGCACCGCACCGAGCAACAGGCAGGTGCACGAGAAGTACAGGCCGTTGGCCGGCACCGAACGGCTCGACAGTTTTTCGAAGGCCTTGGGCGCGTCACCTTCCTGCGACAGGCCGTAGAGCATGCGGCTGGTGGAGAATACGCCGCTGTTGGCCGACGAGGCCGCTGAGGTCAGCACCACGAAGTTGATGATGCTCGCCGCCGCTGGCAGGCCTGCCAGCACGAACAACTCAACGAACGGGCTCTTGCCTGGCACCACGTCGCGCCACGGGGTTACGGCCATGATCGCGATCAGCGCCAGCACATAAAACACGATGATACGGATCGGGATCGAGTTGATCGCCCGCGGCAGGGTGCGTTCCGGGTTCTTCGCTTCGGCGGCGGTGGTACCCACCAGCTCGATGCCGACGAAGGCGAACACGGCGATCTG
This sequence comes from Pseudomonas sp. D5(2026), assembly GCF_057766845.1. Classification (NCBI taxonomy): domain Bacteria; kingdom Pseudomonadati; phylum Pseudomonadota; class Gammaproteobacteria; order Pseudomonadales; family Pseudomonadaceae; genus Pseudomonas; species Pseudomonas sp. D5(2026). Next base: position 4,973,170 of record NZ_CM173421.1, on the reverse strand, counting down.
GAAACCGGCGAAGAAACCCATCAGGCCATGGGGGAACATGCCGCCATCATTCCACAGGTTGGCCAGTTGGGCGGTGCGCCCGCTGGGCGAGGTGAAGCCGGTGATGACCATGTACAGGCCGGTGGCAACCAGGCCAAGGATGGCCACGATCTTGACCAGGGCAAACCAGAACTCCAGTTCGCCGAACATTTTTACGGTTACCAGGTTCAGCGACAGCAGCAACCCTACGCAGGTCAGCGCTGGAATCCACTGCGGCAGGTCGGGGAACCAGAACTGCGTGTAGGCGGCGATCGCGACCACATCGGCAATGCCGGTGACCACCCAGCAGAACCAGTAGGTCCAGCCGGTAAAGTAGCCGGCCCAAGGGCCGAGCAGGTCCGCGGAGAAGTCGATGAACGATTTGTAGTTCAGGTTCGACAGCAGCAGTTCGCCCATGGCGCGCATGACGAAGAACAGCATGAAGCCGATAATCATGTAGACGAAGATGATGGATGGCCCAGCCAGGCTGATGGTTTTGCCCGAGCCCATGAACAGGCCGGTACCGATCGCGCCGCCGATGGCGATCAGCTGGATGTGGCGGTTGGTCAGGTTGCGTTGCAGGTGCGGTTCATCTGTCGCTATGGGTGAGGTTTGCGTCATAGGCTGCATTCCCTTGTAAAGGCCAGTCTTCTTGTCAGAGGTAGCCGGCTAGGCTAACACGCGCGTTCCAGTTCGGGGCGCGACAGATCGACTCTCCATTTGCAGCTCAGCATTTGGCCTGTACCGGCCTCTTCGCGGGTAAACCCGCCCCTACAAAGGCAACGCGGTCCCCTGTAGGAGCGGGTTTACCCGCGAAGAGGCCAGCACAGGCAACACAAGGCTCAAGCGCTGGCCAAGACCCTGCGGCGCCTCACCACCAAACTATCCACCCCCCACATCACCACCATCGACACCCCTACCAGCGGGAACATCACCCCCAGCACCAGCATCACTGCCACCGCCGCCTTCCAGCGTGGCAGGTCATGACGCAAAGGCGGTACGCCCAGGCCGCCGTCCGGCCGGCGCTTCCACCACATCACCAGCCCGCTCACCGAACCCAGCAGGATCATCAGGCACACCAGCAGGATGATGATCTGGTTCAGCGGCCCGAACATCTTGCCTTCGTGCAGCATCACGCCCAGCTCGGTGGCGCGGGCAACCGGGCTGTAGTCGTGCCAGCGCACATCGGCCAGAACCTTGCCGGTGTATTGGTCGACATGCAGGGTGGCGTCGTTGCGCGGGTCATCGGCGAACACGGCAATGGTGAACACGCCGCCGGCAGTGGTGGGCAGAGTAATGCTGTAGCCCGGCTCGACCTGACGCGAGGTGGCAATGTCTTCGACTTGCTGCAAGCTCACCAGGGGCGCTGCGGGCATGTCCGACATCATGTGGTGCCCGGCATGCTCAGCGTGTGCACCGGACTGCGGCATCGGCGTGTTTTCCATGGCCCAGGGCACAGTCTGACGGTGCGCGCTGTTCAGTTCACGCGCCTGCTGGTCCGACTTGGGCACGTCGTTCCACATGGCTGCCGGGAAGCGGTTCCACAAATCAGCGTACTGCTTGCCCCACAGGCCGGTCCAGGTCATGCCGCTGAGCAGCATCAACAACAGCAAGGCCGAACCCCAAAAGCCGGTTACCGCGTGCAGGTCACGCCACAGCAGTCGGCCGCGTGCCGACAGCCGCGGCCAAAGCACGCCGGCGCCATTGCGCCCGCGCGGCCACCACAGGTACAGGCCCGATACCACCAGCACGATGCCCCAGCCCGCAGCCAGTTCCACCAGCCGGTCGCCGACCGTGCCGACCATCAGTTCGCCGTGCAGGGCGCGGGCGACGGCCTGCAGGTTCTGCTTGCCGTCCTGCTCACCGAGGACCTTGCCGCTGTATGGGTCGACGAACACGTTCAGTTCACGCCCGCCGTCCTGCACCACGAACTGCGCACTACGCTCTGCATTCAGTGGCGGCAGGTATTGGCTGATGTGGCCCTTGGGGTAGGCCTGGCGCACTTCAGCCAGCATCATGTCTGCGCCCTGGCGGTGGTGGCCGGCCTCGACCACCATCAGATCGCGGTACAGCAGCGGGTCGAGCTGGGGCTTGAACAGGTAGATGATGCCGGTGATTGCCAGCAGGATCATGAACGGGGCCACGAACAGCCCTGCATAGAAATGCCAACGCCAGGCCAGGTTATAGAATGAGACGCGTGTTCCTCTCATGGGAACCTCCTTTTTGACCAGCTGAGGGGCGCAACCGAAGCTGCGCCCGTTGTTGTCAGAAGCTGAAGTCGACCTTGGTCCAGAAGGTCCTGCCTGGCTCGTTGACCGGCTGTGGATCTGTAGCCGGGTAGCCAAACCCGGCGTTCCCGGCCAGGTTCAAGTGCTCGGCGTAGGTTTTGTCGAACAGGTTGTCGACCCCTGCGCTGAGCTTGAGGTTGTTGTTCACCTTGTAGGCGCCGTTCAGGGAGAACACGCCGAAGCCGGCGCTCTTGTCGTAGTCCTTGCCAACGACGTTCCCTTGGTTTTCGGCAATGCGGTTTTGCGCCGCCACCAGCCGCCACAGTGCGCCGACGCTCCACACATCGCGGCTGTACCTCAGGCCCATGCGGCTTTCCAGGGGAGGCATTTGAGGTAGCGCTTTGCCATCGCTGCTGTTCTTGCCCCAAGCGTAGGCAAGCGTGGCGTCGGCCTTCCAGTTTTCAGTCAGCTGGTAGGCGGCGCCCAGTTCGCCACCCATGATGCGGGCGTCGATGTTCTGCGCCTGCGAGGTGCTCATGCCCATCATGCCAGTGCGATAGTCGAACAGGATGTAGTCGCGAATCTGCCCGACATAGCCCGAAGCCCAGGCCTCCAGGCGTTCAGTGCGGTACTGGATGCCGAAGTCGAGCTGGGTGGTTTTTTCTGGCTTGATGCTGTCGAAGGCGTTGGCCGAGCCGGCAGGGCCCTGGTCCGGGGAGAACAGCTCCCAGTAGTCAGGGAACCGTTGAGCATGGCCGAGGCCGATGTAGGTGGTGGCGGGCAGCACCGCCAGGTCGTGCTCGTAGCGCAGGAAGCCGCTGGGCAGGGTGTCGGCACGGGTGTTGCCGTTGGTGGCGCTGTCATCGCGGAAATCCTTGGCCGAGGCGCGGTCCAGGCGGGCGCCGGTGATCAGCCGATCTGTGCCCGTGGCGTACCAGGTCAGCTCGCCGAACGCACCGTAGTTATGGAAGTCGGCGTCCTTGTCCCAAGGTTTGTTCTTGTAGGTGTCGATACCCATGGCATGGCGTTCGCGGTGTTCGTTGGTCTGCGCATCGATGCCGCTGATCAGTTGCACATCAGCCCATCGCCATGTGGCTTTGATACGCGCGCCCATGGTGCGGCGGTCGACGGCAGCGGCCATTGGGCCGGCCATCTTGCCGGTGCCCGACGGTGTGCGCAGGCTGTAGTTGTCCATCACATGGTCGGCGTAGTTGTAGTAGACCTGCGCCTCGACCTTGTCGAGCACCTCGCCGAGGTTGGACTTCTCAAAGCGCAGGCCCAGGCTTTCGCGCTTGAACTGCGAGCCGTCCATGCCGCGCCCGGCGTACCGGGCTTCGCCATCACCCTTGCCGGCAGTCAGCTCCAGCAATGTGTCCTGGTCGGGAGTCCAACCGAGAGCGACATCGCCGTTCCACTTGTCCCAGCGCGACGGCACGGTGTCGTTGTTGCCGTCGTGGTAGTCATCCGAACGTGACTGGTTGCCGACGAAGCGGGCGTAGGCCTGACTGTTGCCGGCCGCGGCATCCAGCACCTTGTCGAAGCGGCCGTTGGAGCCGGCCAGCAGGCTTGCGTTGACGCGGCTGCCGAGGGTGCCGAATTTCTCCGGTTCGCGCTCGAAGAGGATGGTGCCTGCCGAGCCGCCGGGGCCCCAGATGACGCTCTGCGGGCCTTTGATCACGGTCAGGCGGTCATAGGTTTCTGGCGAAATATAGGACGTGGGCGCGTCCATGCGATTGGGGCAGGCCCCAAGCATCAGGCCTCCGTTGGTGAGGATGTTCAGACGCGAGCCGAACATGCCGCGCAATACCGGGTCGCCGTTGGTACCGCCGGCACGGATTGCCGAGAAGCCGGGGATGGTCTTCAGGTAGTCGGCTCCGTCGCTGGCCGGCACTGGCTGGCGCGGGTCTTTCGGGTTGGTGACCACGGTCAGCGGCGAACTCGGGGCCACGGCGGTGATCACCGTCGGGCTCAACTCGGGTGCGTCGTGCACATGGCCTTCATGGCCAGGGTCGGCGGCAAGGGCCATGGGGGCGAGCAGCGAGCCGCACAGGGCGGCGATGGTCCCACGCAGGGACAAGGCAAAAACAGGGGTGCAGCCGGACATAATGATTCCAGTCGATCAGTCATGAGTTAGCGCGAAGCCTCCTGGCGTCGTGCGCAAAATGTGGTTTCAGACGTTGATCGAAGAAGGCGGGGCGCGGCTGCGCGCACCGGGGAATACAGCCTGCCGGGCATGGCCCTGGTGCGTTGGCGCAAGCAGGTGGCTGGTGGGGACGATGCTGCCGGCGCTGAGCGGGCTGAGGGTCTGGGGCAGGGCCGGGCAATTGAACAACAGGCTGCAGTAACCGCACTTTTCCCACATCACATGCAGCTGGCCATCGCCGCCGTGGCCGTGATGGGTGTCACCGCCATGCTGATGGGCAGCCGCCATCGGCATGTCCATCGGCATGTTCATGCCCGCGTGGTGGTCCATCGGCATCGACTGGGAAATCAGCGGGCCGATGAAGATCATCCACATGGCGAACAGGCTCAGCCATCCGCCACCGGCGCGCCTGAATTCAGGGCGGGTGGTACGGCCGATGCGGTTGCGCGGCAGGCTCATGGCGAGTGCCTGTCAGCAGGTGTCAGTGTGCGTGTTCGTGGGCTTGCGACTGGTCCGCTGGCGCCTGCTTCTGCACGGCCACTTCGACGGTGATATCGCCGGCCTTTTCGAAGTGCAGGGTCAACGGGAAGCGCTTGCCGTCGCTGAGCAGGCTACGGTCCTTGGGCTGCATCAGCATCACGTGGTACGCGCCGGGGGCAAAGGTCAGGTCCTTGCCGGCAGGCACTACCACGCTGGGCACCTGTTGCATCTTCATGGCGCCGCTGGCGCTCATGGCATGCTCGTGCAGTTGCGCGTCATCGCTGATGGGGCTGTCCACGCTGAGCAGGCGGTCATCGGCCTGGCCATTGTTGTGCACCACGAAATATGCGGCGACGTTGGGCGCGTTGGGTGGCAGTTGCAGCGACCACGGGTGGGCAATATGCAGGTCACCCGCGCTGTATTCGTGGGCGTTGGCAAAGGCGCCAGGCAGCAGCAGGGCGGCCATGACGAGGGCGTGCTTGAGCATGGTGAATCTCCGTTTCCGTTCTGGTTCAGGCAGACAGCGTGATGAACTCAGGTTAGCGGAGAGGCACGAGGGTTTAGCCCAGGCCAGAGCTGGCGCGGCGTAGGCTGGTACTTTGCAGGTGGCGGCAGCAGCCCGCCGAGCAGTGTCGGCGGGTTGTGCAACTGTGGCGGGTAGCTGGGCAGGGCCAGCAGCGGCACGGCACCGGAGCAGCACCAGCAGTTCATCATGCCGGCGCTGGCATCACTTTGCGGGCCGAGGTCGATCTTGGCCAAGGCCTGGACGTCGACGTTGGCCTTGTTGGCCATGCTGGAACAGAAAGCCCCCCACAGCAGCTGCTCGGCCGGGCCCTTGGGCGCAGCAGAGGACAGCGGCATGGCCAGCAGGTTGAACAGCACTGCAAGGCAGGCTATCCAGGCAATGTGCCGACGTGGGGGCATGGAGAGATCCGGTCAGGAATCGTGGTGGCTATTGTACGGCGGAGTATAGGTAAAAATGCCGGGGTGCGGTGAAGTGACGCAGGGGCCGGGTATCGGGGCTGCGCAGCCGCCCCTGGCATGCTCAAACCTTGCCACGCCCCATCAAGCCACGCACGGTCTCCTGCAGATCCGCGGGTAACACCACCACCTTGGCATTGCTGCTGCCCGCCAGGTTCTCCATCGCGCCCACATAGCGCTCGCCCAGCAGGTACATGGCCGGTACGGTCTCGTTGCCCACCGCTTCCTTCACCAGCGAAATCGCCCGCGCCGATGCCTCGGCCAGGCTGATCTGTGCCTCGGCATCCAGCCTGGCCGCCTGCAGGCGCGCTTCTGCTTCGAGGATTGCTGCCTGCTTGGCCCCTTCGGCACGGGTGACGTCGGCCTTGCGCTCACGCTCGGCCGCGGCCTGGCGTTCCATGGCCAGTTGCATGTTTTCCGAAGGTTTGATGTCTTGAATTTCCACCGAGCGCACGGTCACGCCCCAGTCTTCGGTCTGCTCGGACATTGCATCGCGCAGGCGGGCCTTGATCTGCTCGCGGCTGGACAGCGCCTCGTCGAGGTCCATTGCACCGACGATGGCGCGCAGCGAGGTCATGGTCAGGCTGGTGACGGCGAACGAGAAGTCCTGCACGCCATACGAGGCTTTCTGCGGGTCGACTACCTTGGCGAAACACAGGGCGTTGGCGACGATTACCGCGTTGTCCTTGGTGATGATTTCCTGCTGCTGCACATCGAGGATGATGTCCTTGGTCGGCAGGCGGTAGGCGACCACGTCCATGTAGGGGATGACGATGTTGAGGCCCGGCTTGAGGGTGTTGTTGTAGCGGCCCAGGCGTTCGACGATCCACTCCTCGCCCTGGGGCACGATGCGCACCCCCTTGAACACGGTGATCAGGACGAACAGGGCGATGGCGCCGACGACGATGAGGCTGGTCATGCTGCAAAATTCCTTTTAATGCGGATTCAGGCCCGGATAACACGGGCGGTGTTTCCCTCGATGGCGGTCAGGCGTACTCGCTCGCCGACGGCGATCTGGCTATCGGCGATGCAGGTCCACTCTTCGTTGCCGAGGATCGGCTTCTGGAAGCGTACGCGGCCCTTCTGAAACTCCGACACGGCAGCGGTCAGCAGGCCCACTTCGCCGATCACGCTATCGGCGGTCCAGCGCACATCCGGCTGCTTGCGCCGAAACACTTTGAACCACAGTACAGTGGTGGCCGACGACAGCAGTACCCACAGCAGGGCCTGCATGTCCAGTTGCAGGCTGGGTGCGGCGAGCGAGATAAGCGAGACCAGCACGGCGCCGATGCCGAACCAGAGTATGAAGAACGTTGGCAGGACCAGTTCAAGCAGGATCAGCGCGATGCCGAAGACCAGCCAGATCCACCATTGCATTTCCATATGGGTGAAACCTTCCGAGGGAGGGGCGTTGAGTTTAAGGCAGCAGGGCTGCAACAGGCCACTTGGTTAGTTGGAAGAAAAGTCTGAAATCGTTGTAGGAGCGCCTTTGGGCAGCGAAAAGGCAGCGCCTAAAGGGCGAGCGCTGTTGCCAGCTCCGCCAGTGAGTCGAATGTCCGGTCCACCTCCGGCAGCGTCGGACGTTTCAGGACAAGCACCGGCACGCCAAGCTCCCGCGCCACTTCCAGCTTCGGCTCGGTCGCCACACTGCCGCTGTTCTTGCTGATCAGCACATCGATGTAGCGGCGCTGGAACAACGCCCGCTCATCCTCGATATGGAACGGCCCACGTGCGCCAATCACTTCGCAGCGCTCGTTGCCAGGGCACGCCTCCAGCGCACGCAGGGTCCAGAACTGCTCCGGCGGAATCTCGTCCAGGTGCTGCAGCGGCTCGCGCCCCAGCGTGAACAGTGGCCTGCGGAACGGCTTCAGTGCTTCGATCAACCCTGCCCAGTCCTCGACTTCTCGCCAGTCGTCGCCTGCTTGTGCCTGCCAGGCGGGGCGACGCAAGGCCCAGCACGGGATGCCGGCGTTGCGTGCGGCGCTGGCGGCATTGCGGCTGATTTGCGCGGCATAGGGATGGGTGGCGTCGATCAGCAGGGTGATCCCTGCTTCGCGCAGGTAGCGGGTCAGGCCCTCGACACCGCCATAGCCCCCGACCCGGACCTGGCATTGCAAGCCCTGTGGCACGCGGCCGATACCGGCCAGGCTATAGACGTGTTGAGGCCCGAGCCGGCGGGCCATAGCCAGGGCTTCAGTGACCCCCCCCAGCAACAGGATGCGCGCGGTCATTGCACACCCGCCTGGCCGACGATGCCGCCTTGGCGGTCGATGGCGAACACTTCCACTTGCACCTGCGCCGGCACGACGCTACGGGCAAAGGCCAGGGCGTGGGCACACACCGCGTCACCCAAGGCAATGCCGGCCGCATGAGCCAGGGCGAGCGCTTGCTGGCTGGTGTTGGCAGCAATGATGGCGGCCTGTAACGCTTCGTCAGCGCCAATGTCTGCGGCCCAACCGGCCAGTTGCGGCAAGTCGATGCTGGAGTGACGGCTGTGCAGGTCCATGTGCCCGGCGGCCAGTTTGCTGATCTTGCCGAAGCCGCCACACAGGGTCAGGCGTGGCACCGGTACCTTGCGCAGGTGCTTGAGCACCGCACCGACGAAATCGCCCATTTCGATCAGGGCGATTTCCGGCAGACCGTAGACGCGGCGCATGGTGTCTTCGCTGGCATTGCCGGTGCACGCGGCTATGTGTGTGTAGCCGTTGGTGTGGGCCACGTCGATGCCTTGGTGGATCGAGGCAATGTAGGCCGCGCAGGAGAACGGCCGGACGATTCCGCTGGTGCCGAGGATCGACAGCCCGCCGAGGATGCCCAGACGCGGGTTCATGGTTTTCAGGGCCAGTTGCTCGCCACCTTGCACATTGACCGTGACCTCGAAGCCGCCAAGGTAGCCGCACGCGTCGGCCAGGCGTTGCAGGTGTTCACTGATCATGCGCCGAGGTACCGGGTTGATGGCCGGTTCACCCACAGCCAGCACCAGCCCCGGCCGGGTCACCGTGCCCACGCCGCTGCCGGCGACAAAACCAATGCCAGGTTCCGCCAGCAGGCGCACCTGGCTATAGAGCAGGGCACCGTGGGTCACGTCCGGGTCGTCACCCGCATCCTTGAGGGTGCCGGCTTCGGCGCACTCGCCGATCAGGCGGCAGAACTCCAGGCGCATCTGCACGACCTTGCCTTTGGGCAGGGTGATGTCCACCGCATCGTCACGCTGCCCGGTGAGCAGCAGCTTGGCCGCTGCCAGGCTGGTGGCGGTGGCGCAGCTGCCGGTGGTAAGGCCGCTGCGCAGAGGTGCGGGCTGTTCGCGGGTTTCTTCACGCATCGGCGGGTTTCAATACTTCCAGGAGGGTGATCGGCAGTGCCTGGCGCCAAGTGTCAAACGCACCCAAGGGCTGGGCATGAGCGACATGGATGCGGGTCAGCTCACCACCGTGCTGTTCGCGAAAATGCGCCAGGGCCAGTTCGCTTTGCAGGGTTACGGCGTTGGCCACCAGGCGGCCGCCGGGGCGCAGGCTTGCCCAGCACAGGTCCAGTACACCTTCGCGGGTAACGCCACCTCCGATGAAGATCGCATCCGGTTGCTCCAGGCCTTGCAGCGCCGCTGGCGCCTTGCCGCGAACCAGTTGCAGGCCAGGTACCCCCAACGTATCGCGGTTATGCTCGATCAAACCCTGGCGGCCTTCGTCGGCCTCGATGGCCAGGGCACGGCATGACGGATGGGCGCGCATCCATTCGATGCCGATCGAGCCGCAGCCCGCGCCCACATCCCACAACAGTTCGCCAGGCTGCGGTGCCAGGCGCGCCAGGGTGATGGCGCGGACATCACGCTTGGTCAACTGGCCATCGTGCCGGAATGCGATGTCTGGCAGCCCGGCCAGCCGGTGCAGGCGGGGCGCATCGGGTGTAGCCAGGCATTCGATGGCTACCAGGTTGAGCGCCGCGATCCCGGTGTGCGGCCAGTCCTGGGCGGTGCCGGCCAGTGCACGTTCGTCCACGCCCCCCAGGTGCTCGAACACCTGCAGGCGGCTTGGGCCGAAGCCGTGCTCGCGCAACTGCGCGGCTATTGCCGCCGGGCTGTCACCATCGTTGCTCAGCACCAGCAGGCGCATGCCGCTGTGCAAGTGGGCATTGAGCGCTGCCAGGGGGCGGGCCACCAGCGACACCACCTGCAGCTCCTGCAGTGGCCAGCCCAGGCGGGCAGCGGCCAGGGCGCAGGAAGAGGGCATCGACAGAACGCGCATTTCTGCAGCAGGCACCTGGCGCGCCAGGCTGGCGCCGACGCCGTAGAGCATGGGGTCGCCGCTGGCCAGTACGCACACCGGCTCGCCACGCAGGCTCAACACCGGGGCCAGCGAGAACGGGCTGGGCCAGGCCAGTTGTTCAGCGGTCACGCAACGTGGCAGCAAGGCCAACTGGCGCGGGCTGCCGAAGACCCGCCCAGCGCCCAGCAGGGCGCGTCGGGCTTGCTTGCCCAGGCCGCTGAAGCCGTCTTCACCGATGCCTACTACCGTCAGCCAGGGTGTCATGTATTTCAATCCGCCATTTTTGGGGCCGCTTCGCGCCCCTTCGCGGGCAAGCCCGCTCCTACAGATACAGTGCAGCATGTGCGGCCTGCAGTGATCCTGTGGGAGCGGGCGAGCCCGCGAAGAAGGCGACGCGGCCCTGAATTTCTACTTAATCGCCGAGGTGCTCGACCACCGGCTTTTCATGCCGCCGGACAAAGCAGGCATAATACCGCGCCTTCTACACTCAAGCGCACTTTCACAGACTGCCGGATGCCCCTTTGACGCAGGCTCATACCCCCCACATATCGCCTCGCCCCTCGGCCTGCCCGGGGTTGTGGCGCATTGTCAGTGCCCGTGATGGCGGTATCTGCCGCATCAAGCTGCCGGGCGGCCTGCTGCTCGCCGAGCAGGCCGAAGCTGTGGCGGCGGCGGCCGAGCGCTTTGCTGGCGGCGTGATCGAGGCTACCAACCGTGGCAACCTGCAGATTCGCGGCATCGGTAACGAGCACCGAGCCCTGGTCGACACCTTGCTCGCTGCCGGCCTGGGCCCACGCGAGGCGGCCGGTGACGATGTGCGCAACCTGATGCTCAGCCCGCTGGCCGGGCATGACCCGGCGATGCTGCTGGACGCCAGGCCGCTGGCCGGGCAGATCCTCGACCTGTTGGAAGGCACCCCGCGCTTTCACCAGCTGTCGGCCAAGTTCGCCGTGCAGCTGGATGCAGGTGAGCGCCTGGCGATGCTCGAACACCCCCATGACCTGTGGCTGTCGCCCCTGCACCTGGAGCAGCAGACCTGGCTGGCGTTTGGCCTGGCAGGTTGCCCGGCAGAGGGCCAGGCGCTCGGTGCGGTGCCGCTGGCACAGGGCCTGATGCTGGTGCGCGCCGTGCTGGAGCGCTTCCTCGATCTGGCATCCCCGACGCAGGCGCGCATGCGCCAGCTGCTTGAGGTGTACCCGTCAGCTGATTTTGTCGCTGGGCTCGGTCTGGACATCCGCCGCGATGCCGCCGTGCTCACATGGCGGCGTGAACAGCACCGCGCCTCGTGGTTGGGCAGGCTGCCCCAGGCGCAGGGTATTGCCCTTGGCGTCGCCCCGCCGCAAGGCCGCCTGACCCCCGCGATGCTGCGCGGTGCCGCACGTATTGCCCGTGAACTGGGCGATGCCAGCATGCGCCTTAGCCCTTGGCAAAGCCTGGTGCTGACCAACCTGCAAGAACAACACTTCGATCAGGCCCTGGCCGAACTGTCTGCGCTGGGGTTGCTGTGCCACGACCGTGAACCTCTGGCGCGTATCAGCGCCTGCACCGGTGCCAGCGGCTGCGCCAAGGCCCTTGCCGAGACCAAGGCCGACGCGGTTGTCCTGGCCGCACTGCTGGGCCCTGGCGTGCCGGCCAGCGTGCACCTGTCCGGCTGCCCCCGTTCCTGTGCTGTGGCCCATGTTGCCCCGGCCACCTTGCTGGCCCGTTCCCCGGGCCGTTACGACCTGTACCTGCGTGATGCGCGCCAGCCGGGTTTCGGTGCCCTGCGCGCCACCGACCTTACCTTGAATGAAGCAGGCGCCATGCTCGACCTGCCGACGGAGCACCTTGATGATTGACTACATCCGCGATGGTCAGGAGATCTATCGCAACTCCTTCCGGATCATCCGCGAGGAAGCCCGACTCGAGCGGATCCCCGCAGACCTTGAAAAGCTCGCCGTGCGCGTGATCCACGCCTGTGGCATGGTCGACGCCATCGATGGCCTGCAGTTCTCCGAAGGTGCCGGACGGGCCGGGCGCGAGGCGCTGCTCAACGGCGCGCCGATCCTGTGCGATGCGCACATGGTGGCCGAAGGCATCACCCGGGCCCGCCTGCCAGCCGACAACAAAGTCATCTGCACCCTGCGTGACCCGAGCGTGCCGGGCCTGGCCAAAGACGCCGGCAACACCCGCTCCGCTGTAGCCCTGGAACTGTGGCGCCCGCACCTGGAAGGCAGTGTGGTGGTTATCGGCAATGCCCCTACCGCGCTGTTCTACCTGTTGGAAATGCTTGATGCCGGCGCGCCCAAACCGGCGCTGATCCTCGGTTTCCCGGTCGGTTTCGTCGGCGCTGCCGAGTCCAAGGCCATGCTCGCCGCCGACAGCCGTGGCGTGCCGTTCGTGATCATGCAAGGCCGCCTGGGCGGCAGCGCGATGGCCGCGGCGGCGGTCAACGCCCTGGCCACGGAGGTGGAATGATGGCCCCGCGCGGACGGCTGCTTGGCCTGGGCGTGGGCCCTGGCGATCCTGAACTGATTACCCTCAAGGCCCTGCGCCTGTTGCGTGAGGCGCCGGTGGTCGGCTACTTCGTGGCCAAGGGCAAGCGTGGCAATGCCTTCGGCATTATCGAGGCGCACCTGCAGCCCGAGCAGACCTTGCTGCCGCTGGTCTACCCGGTCACCACCGAAGTGCTGCCGGCGCCGCTGTCCTATGAGCAAGTGATCAGCGACTTCTACGACGAGGCCAGCGTGCAGGTGGCCGAGCACCTGGATGCCGGCCGCGACGTGGCGGTGATTTGCGAAGGCGACCCGTTCTTCTATGGCTCCTACATGTACCTGCATGACCGCCTGGCGCAGCGCTACGAGGCAGAAGTGATTCCCGGTGTCTGCTCGATGCTCGGTGGCGCTTCGGTGCTGGGGGCGCCGCTGGTGTACCGCAACCAGAGCCTGTCGGTGTTGTCTGGTGTGTTGCCCGCCGAAGAGCTCAAGCGCCGTCTGGCCGACGCCGATGCAGCGGTAATCATGAAACTTGGGCGCAACTTCCCCAAGGTGCGCGAAGTACTGGTCGAACTGGGGCTGGATCGGCGTGCGCTGTATGTGGAGCGGGCGACCATGGCCAACCAGAAGATCGTGCCGCTGGACCAGGTCGACCCGCAGTCGTCGCCCTACTTCTCGCTGATTATCGTGCCGGGGGAAAAATGGCAGGGCTGAACATGCACAAGGCACCGGCCATCGTCATTCTCGGCCCGGGCAGCCTTGCGACAGCGCAGCGTATCCAGGCCTGTTATCCACAGGCCACGATCCATGGCCTTGAGGGGCGTGTCGAGGGTGCGGACCAGTCGTACGCGTCCTTCGGCGATACCCTGCGCGGGTTGTACCAGCAAGACACGCCGATCATCGCGTTGTGCGCCGCGGGTATCGTCATCCGCAGCCTCGCCAGCCTGCTCAGCGAGAAGGGCAGCGAGCCGCCAGTACTGGCCGTGGCCGAGGATGGTAGCGCGGTAGTGCCGTTGCTCGGAGGCCTCGGCGGAGTGAACGTGATGGCGCGTGAAATCGCTGACGCGCTGGGCGTTTCCGCGGCCATTACCACCAGTGGCGAGCTGCGCTTCGGTACTTGCCTGCTGAATCCGCCGCGGGGCTATGCATTGGCCGACATCGAGCAAGGCAAACGCTTTGTATCCGACCTGCTGGCGGGTGAGTCTGTGCGTATCGAAGGTAACGCTCCGTGGCTGCAACTGGCGCAGTTGCCTGCTAGCGAAGCGGCGCAGCGCACCATCCATGTGGGGCATCAGGCGCGCCCGGCCAACCGCGACGAGCTGCTGATCCACCCGCGCCTGGTGGTGGTGGGCGTTGCAGGTGGCAATCTGCACAGCATTCGCGCAGCACTGCAGCAGGCCGGCATCGCCGAGCCCTCGGTAGCCTGCGTGCTGGCAGACGAGCGAACCATGGCCGACAGCGCGTTGCACGAAGCTGCGCAGGCTCTGGGTGTCCCTTTGCGCTTCGCCACCCGCCCAGGCGATGTGGCCAGCATGGTCGCTGCGGCGGTGCCCGATAGTGAGTTGATAGCGCTTGGAGAAGTCGTGGTCGCGGTGGCGCCTGCCCCGGTCGACGTAGCGCAGATCGGCCGCCGCCGCGGTCGCCTGGCGGTCATCGGTCTTGGCCCAGGTGCGGCGGAACTGATGGTTCCGGCGGTCAAGGCCGAACTTGCGCAGGCCGAAGATGTGCTCGGTTACGAAACCTACGTGCGTATGGCTGGCCCGTTCCGCGGCGACCAGGTGCTGCACTGCACCGACAACCGCGAAGAGATGCAGCGCGCCCGACATGCCTTCGAACTGGCGGCTCAAGGCCGTTCGGTGGTGGTGGTGTCTTCGGGTGACCCGGGCGTTTTCGCCATGGCTGCTGCGGTGCTCGAAGCGCTGCACGAATCCAGTGACCCCGCCTGGCATCGCGTCGACCTGCAGATCCTGCCGGGGGTTTCAGCCTCGCTGGCAACCGCCGCCCAGGCAGGGGCACCGCTGGGGCATGACTTCTGTGTCATGTCGCTGTCGGACAACCTCAAGCCCTGGTCCATCATTGAAAAACGCCTGGACTTGGCTGCCCAGGCCGACCTGGTGCTGGCCTTCTACAACCCGATCTCCAAGGCCAGGCCGCACCAGCTCGGTGTGGCCCTGGAGGTAGTGCGCCGACACCGTGACGGGAACACGCCTGTAGTCCTGGGTCGTGACATCGGTAGGCCGGGGCAGACGCTGAAGGTAGTCACCCTGGCCGAACTGCTGCCAGAAATGGTCGACATGCGCACCATGGTGCTGGTTGGATCCTCCACTACCTGCACCTTCGACCGCGCAGCTGGGGGGCTCTGGGTCTATACCCCACGCTGGTATGGCGCAAAGCCGTAAGCGGCGGCAGCCCGGGCAGATGAGGAACTGCTTCGTGGCAGATTGATGGAAAGGTCACCGGTAGGTTTGCGGCTGGAGCCATTTGGCTTCAACCGTACCCTTCCTGGAGACCTTCCCATGACGATCGATAAAGAAAAGCTTCAGCTTCAGGTTCTGCCGGACAAGAATCTGTTCGTGTTCCCCGACCAAATGGGGGAGCAAAACCGCGATGCTGCAAAGGCCTGTCATGCCCTGGCAACGCAAGGTGCCAACAGGCAGCATGACCCCATCCGTGAAACACAGCTTTGGTTCAAGCACTACATCTACCTGATGTCCAAGATGGGCTGGGCGCCGACCAATGTCGATGTACAGCAGATTACTGAACGCAATATGCACCTTGAGATCAGCAACCTGCTAGGCAAGGGCTTGCAGGCAGCATATGGCGTTTTCACTGGCGATGTGGCAACCGCCCTGGACAATCTTGGCAAAACGGTTGTTTCAGCCTTGGCCGCCAGTACCAAAAACGTCGAGTTGCTCGATCGCAAGTCGGTGGAGGATGACCGAACCGAGCTGAGCCTGGTCAAGTGCGAGCAAACTGGCCAAGGTCAGGTGGCGATGCTGGTCAGTGCGATCCAGACCGACGCCAAGCCTGACAAGGCTGCCAACTATCTTTTGGCCAAGTGGGAAAGCAGCGGCACCTCCAATTTTGCCTGTGGTGCGGTGTTGAATTTCGATAAGCGCCAATACGACAAAGTTCGCGCCATTGTAGAAACCAAACTTGACGACAATGCCCTGCAGGTCCTGCTGGCACTGGAACTCTGACTATGAAGTTGGCCTGTCGACATGGCGTCGACAGGCCTGGAGGGCATACTGATGCACGCCAATTACACTTTGTGGTTGAACGGCAACAGCCTGGTATTGATCGACAACTCCGTCAGTGCTTCACGAGTAGAAGCACTGTTGGATGTTCAACTGGCAGCCTACCTGACCGCTAACAAGGGGCACGCCCTTCAGGACGCTGGGTGGCACAAGGAATATCTGCGAATTCAGGGTAACTTCGGCTGCACTGTCGCGACCTTGCATTCCAGCGCTGTGCCTGCTGCACCCGCAGTGGCCTGTGAGCCGTGGAAGATACTGCGGAGCAGTCTCTTGGCAGGTGTGCCCAGCGCCCTGCAGGGGTCGGTAGCCAAATGCCTCGACGCCTATTCCGCCCAACCAGACGGTGGCATAGAACAGTTGTTATGGGCGGAATGTGTTCGGTCCCCGGACGATAAAGGCATGAGCCATGTACGTATGGAGTTGCGCCTGATACTGGCCAATTCAGACGTCCTCAGCACTGAGTTGGGCTTTAGCACAGCAGAGAACCTGGCGACGGATTGGCTGTGGCAGCCGCTGAATCTTGCAAGTGCCCATGCCACTCAGCAGTTCGATGCCAGTTATTTCACCCATGAAAAGGTGATCAGTTCGATAAGTGCAGGCTTGCATGACTCTATCAAGGTCAAGCAATTGCAGTACCGCAGCCAGGTAAAACTTGCGACATCATCAGGAGTCGACGATGAGTGAATTCAATCTAAATGCCGCCAGTGGCAAACTCGTACACAGCAGCCTGCTGTCATTCTTGCCAGGTGTTAGCCGCGAAGCCCGTGACGATATCCTGTTGGCCAATGCGTTTGCCCAGCAAGTTGCCTGGGGGGACTATAACGAAGGCCTGGAGCCGGACTGGTTCAGGAACTACTGGCGTAACCTCGCGTTTCTGGGCTTTGATGGCAAGCTCGCGCCTACTGCGACTCGACCGGGGCCGGACAGGTCCAGCCTTGCCGAGCAGGCTCTTGCCCAGGTTCGTCAGAAAGGCTCCGCCGGTCATTATCAATCTGCCCAGTCGTCGCTTCAGGCACTGCGTAATCACAGCCAGACCTTGACCGCGTTTGAATCCCGGGCAGTCTCGAAAGCTGTTGGACGTTTTCAGTTGCTGCCTTGCTCTCAGCAGTCGAGCGGCTTCATCGACATGGTGTTGGTCCACATGGAAATGTCGATGAAAAAGACCTCCAAGGACTTCCTGTTCATGCAGTTGAGCAGTGAAGTAAAAATCCTGGACATGCGTGTCGAAGTGATCCACTTCAACTTGCAGGGGTTCCGCGAGGACTACCGCAAGCGGGCCCAGGCCAGTGTCGACAAGCAAAATGGCAAGGCTATCCTTGAGCTGAAATTGTAGGCGCCCGGCTTGGAAAGCTCAGGGCAGCAGGTAACCGCGAATCCCGGTAAAGATGATCTGTGCTGCCAGGGCACAGACGAATAGCCCCATCAGGCGGCTGACGATTTGCAAACCCTGGTCACCGAGCAGGCGCTCGATACCGTGCGATAGATACAGCACCAGGCCTACGGTAAAGCTGGCCAGGGCAATGCTGACGATGGCCAGCAGTTTTTCATCCCAGTGCGGCTGGCTTACCCCCATCACCAACAGCGCACCGATGGTGCCGGGGCCAACCGTCAGCGGAATGGTCAGCGGTACGATGGTCACATCCTGCTGCACGTTGTCGGCCTGTACCGCCGGCTTGCCCTGGGCCATGCCCAGGGCTGAAATGAACAGCACGCTGCCGGCACCAATGCGGAAGGCATCGGCGGTGATGCCGAAAATACCGAAGATCGCCCGCCCGAACAGGTACAGCATCACGCTGGCGACCAAGGCTGCGAACGCGACCTTCCAGGCCAGTTGCTTGCGCTCCTTGCTGGAGTGGCCACGGGTCAGGCTGATGAAACACGACAGCACGAAAAACGGGCTGTAGAGCACGAGCATTTTCAAGTAGACGCTGAACAACTCATGGAGCATGAGCAGTGTTCCTTGGGGTTTATGCCGGCGCGGCCTTGTGTCGCGAGGCCGCTCCTGCAAGAGCATTGGATATCGGTCAGGACGTATGTGCCGGGTCCGCCTTGACTTCCCGTTGATTGGCCCAGTATTGAATCAGCTCGCGCAACTGCGACAACTCCACCGGCTTGGCCATGTGCCCGTCCATGCCCGCCAGCCGCGCGCGTTCCTTGTGTTCGGCCAGTATGTGCGCAGTCAGTGCAACCACCGGCGTGCGCTGGCGCTGGTTTTCAGCTTCCCAGGCCCGCAACTGCTGGGTGGCCGAAAAACCGTCCAGTATCGGCATCTCGCAGTCCATCAACACCAGGTCATAATGCTGCGTTTTCATTGCCTGCAAGGCCTCTTCGCCATTGCAGGCAGTATCGGGCCTGAGGTTGAGCTTGCCGAGCATGCTGCGGATCACCTTGGTCGAGATGCTGTTGTCTTCGGCGACCAGCACGCGGAAATCGCCTGGCAGGTCAAGCGCCTGAGGGATGCCCGGCAGGCTGGCAGGCATCGCCTGTTCCCGGCCTCGCTGGGCCAGCTCTTCGGCCAGGGTGGTCTTCAACGTGTAGCCGGCCACCGGCTTGGCCAGTATTCGCTTGACCCCGGCGTTGCGCGCGATGACTTTACTCGGCGCATTGCTGATGCCGGTGAGCATCACCACCAGAATGTCGTGGTTCAGGCTCGGGTCTTCCTTGATCTTGGCGGCCAGCTGCATGCCGGTCATGCCGGGCATGTTCTGGTCCAGCAGGACCGCGTCGAAGTAGTCGCGCAGGTGCGCCTTGGTGCGCAAAAGGGCCAGGGCCTCCTTGCCCGACGGCACCGCGCTGACGTTCATGCCCCAGGCGCTGCACTGCTGTACAAGCACCTTGCGGCACGTATCGTTGTCGTCGACCACCAGCACGCGGGCATCGCGCAGCGGGCTGTCGAGGTCCGCCGGTGGCTGTTCCAGGCGTGAAGGGTCCAGCGGTAAGGTCAGCCACAGAGTGTTGCCCATGCCGGTGCTGCTCTTGATGCCGAACTCACCCTGCATCAGGCCAATCAACTGTTTGGCGATGACCAGCCCCAGGTGGCCGCCCAGCTTGTTGCTGGAAAGGAAGTGGTGGCTGTGCAGCTCGGCCTGCAACAAGGCTTCACGGTCGGCAGCGGGCAACGGTTCGCCGCTGTCCTGCACGGCGATACGCAGGCGTGGCACCTCGCCGCGTTGATCCAGCGCCACCACCAGCAGGATCTCGCCCTGATCGGTGTTTTTCAGGGCGTTTTCCAGCAGGCTCGACAAGGCCTGGCGCAGGCGCGTCGGGTCTCCGCTGATGACCCGCGGTACTTGTGGCTGGGTGAAGCTGATCAGCTCGATGTTCTGTTGCTCGGCCTTGGCGCGGAAGATGTTAAGGCAATCCTCGATGAGCGCGTTAAGGTCGAACTGCACATCATCCAGCTCGATCTGCCGGGATTCCAGCTTGGAAATGTCCAGAATTTCGTTGATCAGCGTCAGCAGCTCGTTGCCGGCGCTGTGGATGGTCTGTACATAATCACGCTGCTTCACCGACAGCGGTGTGCCCAGCAGCAGTTCAGTCATGCCTAGCACACCGTTCATTGGCGTGCGGATTTCGTGGCTGATCTTGGCCAGAAACTCGGCTTTGGCGTTGATTTCCGCATCGCTGGCGGCCAGCGCACGGCTGGCGCTGAAACGCTCCTCGCTTATACGCCGCAGCCGTTCACTGACTGCCAGATTGAGCAGCAGGCCACTGACCACGGTCAGGCCCAGCAGGATGCACAGCAGCCAGGGTGTCGAGGTACGTGTCAGGCCCAGCAGGGCTGGCAGCAGTACCAGGCCTCCGAGGTTGAACACCACCATGGCCAGGCTGAACAGGCGCCCGGGTGCATAGCCCTTGTACCAGTGGTAGCTGCTGACCAGCAGCATGCTCACGCTGCCCAGCGCCATCAGGGCGTAGGTCATCAGGTTCAGTGGCAAGGTATCGACGAACAGCAGCACCAGGCCACTGAGCCCGACAATCAACATCTCGCCCTGCAGCAAACGATTCAGCCGTGGCGAATTGCACGGCGAAAAGAAATGTTGGGTGAAATACAGCCCTGACAGGCCGGCCAGGACCAGTGTCAGGTAGGCGGCAGGCGTTTGCGCACTGTGCCACAAATGCCACCAGGGGCCGCTGAGGTTCAGCAGGATCAGGCCGCTGAGCAGCATCAGGCCGTGGTACAGCGCCAGGATAAGGGTGGTGCTGGAGCGGGTGTAGAGGAAGCGGATCAGGTTGTGCATGATCAGCATGATCAGGCCGCCGAACAGCATACCGAACAGCAGCGGCTGGCGTTGGTCCGAGGCCGCTTTGGCCGCAGGCTCCAGGCTGATGGCCGGCCGCAGCTGGTGCTCTGAGACCAGGCGCAGGTAGATGTCCAGCGGTTGCCTGCTGTTGGGCAGGGGCAATACGTGGTCGCTGCCGCGCAGGGTCGGGCTGGCATTGCCGGCCTGGCGCCCGTGGTGCAGTTGACGCAGAAGTTGCTCGCCTTCGAGGGCGTAGAGGTCCAGGCCAGAAAGGTCCGGGGCAAATACCCGTAGCAGTTGCTCCTGGTCACCTGGAGGCAGACGATAGTGCAACCACAGGGCCTGCCCAGCCGGGGCAGCATCAATGTCGGCGAGAGGCAGTGGGCTGAACTGGTTGCGATAGCGCTCGGAGCGCACATCGCTCAGTTGCAGGTTGGCCTGTTCGTCGAGCAGAACAGTCCAGCCACCGTCATGTTCGGCCGCAGCCGGAAACATGCAGAGCAGGGTCAGCAAGCTGACGATCAGAGCTGAGGCAATCCGAAGCCGACGCACTACGAAATCCCTTCTTGGCCGATGTGCCGGGTACCCACTATGCGCGGCGCGCCAAGTCGAAGGCAAGGCCCATGCAGGGCCCTGTCGACGAGCCGGATGCCGCAAGCTGAATCAGCTACGGCAAACCGGTAGTACTTACTGCTGGTGCTCACCGCGCTCGCGGGCGATGGCCCGATAGCCAATGTCGGAACGGTAGAAGCTGCCGTTCCAGCTGACTTCCTTGGCCAGGCGATAAGCCTGCTGCTGCGCGTCGGCAACGGTGCTGCCCATGGCGGTGGCACACAGCACACGCCCGCCGTTGGTGGTTACCTTGCCATCCTTGAGCGCAGTACCGGCATGGAATACCTTGCCTTCGATCTTGGCGGCAGCGTCCAGGCCGTTGATCACGTCGCCCTTGGCGTAATCGCCCGGGTAACCGCCTGCTGCCAGGACCACGCCCAGGCTCGGGCGCGGGTCCCACTGTGCTTCGACCTTGTCCAGGGCCTTGGCGAATGCAGCTTCCACCAGCAGTACCAGGCTCGACTCCAGGCGCAGCATGACCGGCTGGGTTTCCGGGTCGCCGAAGCGGCAGTTGAACTCGATGACCTTGGGGTTGCCCGCCTTGTCGATCATCAGGCCGGCGTAGAGGAAGCCGGTGTAGACGTTACCTTCCTCGGCCATGCCGCGCACGGTTGGCCAGATCACCTGGTCCATCACGCGCTGGTGCACGTCGGCGGTAACGACCGGGGCAGGGGAGTAGGCGCCCATACCGCCCGTGTTCGGGCCGGTGTCCTGGTCGCCGACGCGCTTGTGGTCCTGGCTGGTGGCCATGGGCAGCACATTGTGGCCGTCGACCATGACGATGAAGCTGGCTTCCTCGCCGTCGAGGAACTCTTCGATCACGACGCGCGAACCGGCTTCACCGAAGGCGTTACCTGCCAGCATGTCACGCACGGCGGCTTCTGCTTCTTCCAGCGTCATGGCGACGATCACGCCCTTGCCTGCCGCCAGGCCGTCGGCCTTGATCACGATTGGCGCGCCTTTTTCCTGCAGGTAGGCCAGCGCGGGCTCGATCTCGGTGAAATTCTGGTAGTCGGCGGTCGGGATCTTGTGACGCGCGAGGAAGTCCTTGGTGAAGGCCTTGGAGCCTTCCAGCTGGGCCGCGCCCTTGGTTGGGCCGAAGCAGTCCAGGCCACGGCTGCGGAACAGGTCGACCACGCCGATAACCAGCGGTGCTTCCGGGCCGACAATAGTCAGGTCGACGTTTTTCTCGGCGAAGTCGGCCAATTGGTCCAGGGCGCACACGTCGATGGCGACGTTCTCGCACTTGGCTTCAATGGCGGTACCGGCGTTGCCGGGGGCAACGAAGACTTTCTCGACGCGTGGGTCCTGGGCGACTTTCCAGGCCAGGGCGTGCTCACGGCCGCCGCTGCCGATGATCAAAACTTTCATGTCAAAACCTCGATTCAGGTGATCCCGGGGCTTGCGCCGAACACTGTGGGAGCGGGCTTGCCCGCGAATGCGGCGGTGAACCCACCATCGTATTCGCGGGCAAGCCCGCTCCCACAGGATTTCGACTCGCCTCGGGATCCGCGTAATTAGTGGCGGAAGTGGCGCATGCCGGTGAAGACCATCGCGATGCCGGCTTC
Organism: Pseudomonas sp. D5(2026); assembly: GCF_057766845.1. Classification (NCBI taxonomy): domain Bacteria; kingdom Pseudomonadati; phylum Pseudomonadota; class Gammaproteobacteria; order Pseudomonadales; family Pseudomonadaceae; genus Pseudomonas; species Pseudomonas sp. D5(2026). Next base: position 4,950,903 of record NZ_CM173421.1, on the reverse strand, counting down.
GTCGGCAGCCGCGATGACTTCAGCATCACGCATCGAACCACCCGGCTGGATCACGGCGCTGATACCCACTTTAGCTGCGTTGTCGATGCCGTCACGGAACGGGAAGAATGCATCCGACGCCATGACCGCGCCCTGCACCTGCAGGCCAGCGTGCTCGGCCTTGATTGCAGCAATGCGGGCGGAGTTGACGCGGCTCATCTGGCCGGCGCCGACGCCGATGGTCTGGCGCTGCTTGGCATAGACAATGGCGTTGGACTTGACGAACTTGGCCACTTTCCAGGCGAATACCAGGTCGTGGATCTCTTGCTCGGTTGGAGCACGCTTGGTGACGATCTTCAGGTCATCGGCGGTGATCATGCCGATATCGCGGCTTTGCACCAGCAGGCCACCGTTGACGCGCTTGAAGTCCCAACCGGCAGCGCGCTCTGCTGGCCACTCACCGCACTCCAGCAGACGTACGTTCTGCTTGGCAGCCACCACGTCGCGAGCGGCCTGGGAGATTTTCGGAGCGATGATCACTTCGACGAACTGGCGGTCGACAATGGCCTTGGCGGTTTCGCCGTCCAGTTCACGGTTGAATGCGATGATGCCGCCGAACGCCGATTCGGTGTCGGTCGCGTAGGCCAGGTCGTAGGCCTTGCGAATGCCGCCCTCGTCTTCCGGAACGACCGCCACGCCGCACGGGTTGGCGTGCTTGACGATGACGCAGGCCGGCTTGACGAAACTCTTTACGCATTCCAGCGCGGCGTCAGTGTCGGCCACGTTGTTGAATGACAGTTCCTTGCCTTGCAGCTGGACAGCGGTGGAAATGCTGGCTTCGCCTTTCTTGGCTTCTACATAGAACGCCGCGCTCTGGTGCGGGTTCTCGCCGTAGCGCATTTCCTGCGCCTTGACGAACTGGCTGTTGAAGGTGCGCGGGAATTCGCTGCGCGCCTCAGTGCTCAGGGTGTCCTTGGCCTGGTCGATGGTGCCCATGTAGTTGGCGATCATGCCGTCGTAGGCGGCAGTGTGCTCGAACGCCTTGAGCATCAGATCGAAGCGCTGGGCATAGGTCAGGCCACCGGCCTTGAGGCCTTCGACGATGCCGGCGTAGTCGCTGGCATTGACCACGATGGCCACGTCCTTGTGGTTCTTGGCTGCCGAACGGACCATGGTCGGGCCGCCGATGTCGATGTTCTCGATAGCGGTCGGCAGGTCACAGCCAGGCTTGGAAATGGTGGCTTCGAAGGGGTACAGGTTGACCGCAACCAGGTCGATCGGCTTGATGCCGTGCTCGTTCATGATGGCGTCGTCGGTACCACGACGGCCGAGGATCCCGCCGTGGATCTTCGGGTGCAGGGTCTTGACCCGGCCATCCATCATTTCGGCGAAGCCGGTGTAGTCGGCCACTTCCACCGCGTTTACGCCGTTGTCCTTGAGCAGCTTGTAGGTGCCGCCGGTGGACAGGATCTCGACACCGAGCTGCTGCAGCTCACGGGCGAATTCGAGGATACCGGTCTTGTCGGAGACGCTGATCAGGGCGCGGCGGACTGGCAGGCGGGTAGTCTGGTCGGTCATTTCGGGTTCCAATAACGCGGTGGAGTCAGCAAAAAAGGCGTCTCTGTTCAGGGAGTCGCCTTTTCTGGGTGGGATTCTGGCTTACAACAAGTCGTACTGCTTGAGCTTCTTGCGCAGGGTGCCTCGGTTCAGCCCGAGCATCTCGCTGGCCTTGGTCTGGTTGCCCTTCACGTAGTTCATCACGCTTTCGAGCAGGGGCGCCTCGACTTCGGAGAGCACCAGGTTGTACACGTCCGTCACGGTCGCGCCTTCCAGGTGGGCGAAGTAGTTGTGCAGCGCCTTCTCGACGCTGTCGCGAAGGGTCTGGCCCTCTTCGCTCGGCGTGTTGAGGTGCTGTTTCAGGTTGGCGTTGTCGCTCACGGGCGTTGTTCCACTCACAAATGTCTCGGTCATCATCGTCATGCGGCCACCCCTTGTCCGTCCTCTGTCTCAAGGCTCTGTCGACGTTCGCTGAAAAACGCGCGAACGTTGGCGCACTGCGCTTGTGTGTCTTCCAAAGCGTTGAACCGGGCGCGAAACTCCTTGCCACCGGGTCGTGTTGCCAGGTACCAGCCAACGTGCTTGCGGGCGATACGTACGCCCATCACATCGCCATAGAAGGCATGCAGCGCGGCCAGGTGCTCCAGCAGGATGCGTTCCACTTCGTCCAGTTGCGGCGCTGGCAGGTGTTCACCAGTGCGCAGGTAATGCTCGATCTCGCGAAAGATCCATGGCCGCCCCTGGGCAGCCCGGCCAATCAACAGGCCATCGACCCCGGTGGTTTCCAGCACCGCCCGGGCCTTTTCTGGCGAGGTGATATCGCCGTTGGCAAAAACCGGGATTGACACCGCCTGCTTGATGGCAGCGATGGTGTCGTATTCGGCTTCGCCGGTGTACAGGTCGGCACGTGTGCGGCCATGCACCGCTAGCGCCTGGATGCCAGCCTGTTCAGCGATCTTCGCCACGTTCAGGCCGTTCTTGTTCGCCCGGTCCCAGCCGGTGCGGATTTTCAGGGTCACCGGTACGTCCACGGCGCTGACCACGGCGTGGAGGATCTCGCTGACCAAGGCTTCATCTCTCAATAAAGCAGAGCCTGCGGCCTTGTTGCAGACTTTTTTTGCCGGGCAGCCCATGTTGATATCGATGATCTGGGCACCTGCCTCGACGTTGGCCTTTGCCGCCGCTGCCATCATCTGCGCATCACCGCCGGCGATCTGCACCGAGCGGGGCTCGGGATCACCTTCATGGATGCGGCGCAGGCTCGACTTGCGGCTGTTCCACAGGCTCATGTCGCTGCTTACCATCTCCGACACCACCATACCGGCGCCCATGCGCTGGCAAAGAGTACGGAAAGGCTGATCCGTCACCCCGGCCATGGGCGCGAGGATCAGGTTGTTACGTAGTGTGTATTGGCCGATGCGTACCGCCGACATAGGTGATCCCTGTTGTGGGGCCGAATCTTGGAGTTCGAAAAAGGGTTGGCATGATACCCGCTCTCGATGACTGGATAAAGATGGATTTGGATAAAATCTGAACAGTTGTCGGCTTATGCCTTTGCGCTTCAAGCAGCACGCGACAAGACAAAAAACGGCCGCAATTTGGGCGTCTTGTCTTGTGGCTTGCTGCTGGCCGCTTGTCGCTTACTCCGGCGAACGAAAGCTCAGGCTGTAATTCACCGCCTTCGGCCCTGGGTCGAGGATGTCCAGGGCAATGTGGATCGGCGTCTGGCTGGGCATTTCGCCACGCCCTGCCAGTTCGCCCGACAGGTACTCGCTGGGCTTGAAGCGGCGGCTGGCGATCAGTTGGCCATTGAGGTCGGCGAAGCGCAGCTCCAGCAACGGAAACGGCTGGGCGAAAGGCGCGCGGTTGTAGATGATCGCGTCGACGATCAGGGCGCCCTTGAAGTCCGGGTGGCTACGCACCACCAGATTGCTGCTCTTGATTCGTGCAATATCGACGCGGGTGGGTACCTGGCAACCGACCATTGGGCAGATCTGCTGGAAAATCGGCCGATACTGGTCCTGGCGGGCCATTTCGTCGAAGTGGAACCACACATACTGGAACGCCAGCAGGCCGGCAGCCAGCAGGGTCAGCACGCCCCACAGCAGGCGCTTGCCCCAATTGGGCGCGGGTTTTTCCCAGCCCAGTTGCAGCGGATCGTCGACTACGTCGACCAGCGGCTCCTTGCGCGAGGGGCGCTCGGGTTTGCCGGCAAGGCCTGGTTCCAGGCGGTCTCCGGGTAGCGGCTCGACTGGCTCGTCGTCATGCGCCGTGAGGCCCAGCGCCACTGGCTCTTCGTCGCGGGCGCTCAGGCCTTTTTCCGGGGTTTCGTCCTCGCTGACGCGCAGCGGCTCGCTGAATGCAGGCGGGTCATCGCGTTTGGCCGCTCGGTGCTCGGGCGGCTCGCCATCGATGTCCAGGTCAAGGTTGCTGCCCAGGGTCGGCTCGGTGCGCTCGCCGGGCGCAGGCTCCAGGTCCAGATCCTGGGGGGCCGGCTCCAGCAGTACTGGGCCAGGCTCTGCAGGCTCCTGCGCAGGGTAGGGCTCTTCGGTCGCCGTGCCGAAAAGGTCTTCTGCGTGCTCGTCCGGGTGAAGTTCGTCGCGCCGTGCCTGCAACTGGTCATCCTGGCTGGCCGGGCGTGTCGGGGCCGGTTGGCCGCGACGCTCCAGGCGCTCCAGTTCCTTGTCGAGGTCGAGCTCGTCCAGCGCTTGGGCGGTAAGCGCCCAATCCTGGTCAGAGGGGCTACCGCGTGGACTGATGGCAGGCTCAGGCGCAGGCTCGGCAGGCGTTGCAGGTGCCGGCGCCGTTACTGCGGGTGCGCTGCTGGGAGCGGTGCGGTTCTGCTCCAGCAACTGCTTGGCGGCGTTGAATACCTGCAGGCAGTGACCGCAGCGCACCACACCGCGGGCCACGCTCAACTGGTGGTGGGTGACGCGAAAGCTGGTCTGGCAATGCGGGCACTGGGTGACGAAACTGTCGGTCATGCGGCGATCCGGGATCTGTGCAGAAAAGTATTCAAGGCCCGCTTAGCGACGCCGACCACTGATGCGCACCCAGCCGTCGCGCACGACGATCGGGTCCAGTTCAAAGTCGGCGGCGTAAGCGGCGGCCACGTCTTCACCTTGCTCGGCGAGGATGCCCGACAGCGCCAGCAGGCCACCTGGGCGAACCAGGCCAGACAACTGTGGCGCCAGCGACACCAGCGGGCCGGCGAGGATGTTGGCAACCAGCACGTCGGCCTGCATTGCCGGCATGTGCTCGGGCAAGTGCAGCGCCAGTTTCTCATCGGCAATGCCGTTGCGCTGGGCGTTGTCGCGCGAAGCCTCGATGGCCTGCACGTCGATGTCGGTGCCTACCGCTTCGCGGGCGCCCAGCAGCAACGCCGCGATGGCCAGGATGCCCGAACCGCAGCCAAAGTCCAGCACCTGTGTGCCTTCAAGCTGCTGGCCGTCTAGCCATTCCAGGCACAGGGCCGTGGTGGGGTGGGTGCCGGTGCCAAAGGCCAGGCCCGGGTCGAGCAGCAGATTCACGGCGTCCTTTTCCGGGGCATCGTGCCAGCTGGGCACGATCCATAGGCGGCGGCCGAAGCGCATCGGCTGGAAGTTGTCCATCCAGCTGCGTTCCCAGTCCTGGTCCTCGATCACCTCGGCCTGGTGTTCGGGCAACTCGGCGCCGGTCAACAGGCGCAGGTGGGCGAACACCTGTTCAGGGTCGGCATCGGCCTCGAACAGCGCCAGCAGGTGGGTGTGCGACCACAGCGGGGTGGTATTGAGGTCTGGTTCGAAGATCGGTTGATCTTCGGCATCCATGAACGTGACCGAGACGGCGCCTACTTCAAGCAGCGCATCTTCATAGGTTTCGGCTTGTTCCGGGCTGATGGCCAGGCGTACTTGCAGCCAGGGCATGGCGGGCACCTTTGATAAATCGACAGGGGCAGCCCTAGGCTGCGCGAAGGCTGGCAGTTTACGCGAGTGCGGGGGATTTGTGGATCGGGGGCTGCACAGCAGCCCCCGGGCAGGTATCAGACAAAACAGAGCGACAGCGATTCGGCAATATAAGCAGGCTTCTCTTCACCTTCGATCTCCAGCGTGGCAATCGCCTTGAGTAGCCACTGCCCCGGTTTTTTCTCCATCACCTCGCCCAGCTTCACCTTCAGCCGAACGCGGCTGTCGACCTTGACCGGCTGAATGAAGCGCACGCTGTCCAGGCCGTAGTTCACCACCATCTTCAACCCTTGCGGCAGGACGAGGATGTCCTCGATCAGCTTTGGGATCAGCGACAAGGTCAGGAAACCATGGGCGATCGTGCCGCCAAACGGGGTTTTGGCCGCCTTCTCAGGGTCGACATGGATGAACTGGAAGTCGCCGGTCGCCTCGGCGAACAGGTTGATGCGCTGCTGGTCGATCTTCAACCACTCAGAGTGGCCCAGCTCCTTGCCAACGTACTGCGAAAGCTCTGTAACCGGTACATGGGGCATCGCGGACTCTCCGGGCTGTCAATTGGTACGAAAGTACAAGATCAGCACGGCTAACCGTTTCAGTCAAGTTGCCCGCTTTTCGGCGAATATCGGTCTGAACCTGCGCGTGCTTATAATGACGGCCATGCCCGAGGGAGATGCTTATGCTGTTGCGTGGTTTGACCTGGCTGGTGTTGTTCCAGTTGCTGGGGACGGCGATCAATCACCTGTTTGTGCCGTTTTTGCCTGGGCCGATCATCGGCCTGTTGTTGTTGCTGTGCTTCCTCATGGCCCGCGGTGAGGTTGGCACGCCGCTGAACGAGGCCGCCAGCAGTTTGCTGCGCTATCTGCCGCTGTTGCTGGTACCGCCTGCAGTGGGGGTGATGGTATATGCCAAGGATATTGCCGCCGACTTCTGGGCGATTGCCGGGGCCTTGCTGATTTCCTGCCTGATGACCCTGGTGTTCGTCGGTGTGCTGATGCAAAAGCTCATCCAGCGCCAGGGCAAGCGTGAGGAGCAGCCATGATGCTCGACTGGCAGGGCGCACTCGATGCGGTCATACATCACCCATTGTTCGGTATCGGCATCACGCTGGGGGCCTATCAGGTAGTGCTAGCGGCCTACGAGAAAACCCGCTGGATCTTCTTGCAGCCTGTACTGGTATCGATGCTGCTGGTGATCGGCGTGTTGCTGCTGTGCGGTATCGATTACAGCGAGTACCGCAAAAGCACCGAAATCATGAACATTCTCCTGGGGCCCGCCACCGTGGCCCTGGCTGTGCCGCTCTATCTCAACCTGCGGCGTATTCGCCAGCTGTTCTGGCCTACATTTACTACGCTGGTAGTCGGAGGCCTGTTCGCCACGCTCTGCTGCCTGGTGCTGGGCTGGTGGTTCGGTGCCGAGCACATGATTCTGATGACCATGGCGCCGAAGTCCGTCACTTCGCCGATCGCCATGCTGGTGGCCGAGCAGATTGGCGGCGTGGCGGCCCTGGCGGCAGTGTTCGTGTTGATTACCGGGGTGATCGGGGCGATCTTCGGCCCGGCGTTGCTGAGCCGCTTTGGCGTGCACAGCCCAGAGGCACGCGGCATGTCCCTGGGCGTGACCGCACATGCAGTGGGCACTTCGGTGGCCCTGCAGGAAAGTGACGAATGCGGCGCCTTTGCCGCGCTGGCGATGAGCCTGATGGGGGTGGCTACAGCGGTGTTCCTGCCGCTGGCGGTCAGCCTGGTGGCTTGAGGAGTTGTGATGACGCTACCGCTGTTTCCGCTCAATACCGTGCTGTTTCCTGGCTGCTTTCTCGATTTGCAGATTTTCGAGGCGCGCTACCTGGACATGATCGGGCGCTGCATGAAGCAGGGCGAAGGTTTTGGTGTGGTGTGCATCCTTGAGGGCGAACAAGTCGGCAAGGCGCCGCCGGTGGTCGCCTCGATCGGCTGTGAAGCGATGATCCGCGACTTCGTGCAGCAGGATAACGGCTTGCTGGGTATTCGTGTCGAGGGCGTGCGGCGCTTCAATCTGGAAAGCTCCGAGGTGCAGAAGGACCAGCTGCTGGTGGGGCAGGTGCAATGGCTGCCGGAGCAGGCAGACAGCCCGTTGCTCGAGGCCGATGACGACCTGCTGGCGCTGCTGGTGGCCCTGGGTGAGCACCCCATGGTCGAAGCGCTGGGCATGCCGCGCCCGGTGGACGGGCGTCAGGCGCTGGCCAATCAGCTGGCGTACCTGTTGCCGTTCATGGAGGAGGACAAGCTGGACCTGCTGACCCTCGATTCGCCCCAGCAGCGACTGGGGGAAATCCAGAAGCTGCTGGAACGGATTCAGGGTGAACTGTTTGCCTGATGACCCTGTGCTGCGAAGAAGCCGGCAGCATCAATACTGATATCGCAGCAAAGCCTGAGGCAGCGCATGCATGGCAAAGAACGCCAGCAACGCCATGCATGCCGGCAACACCAGCCACCATACCCGCAGTGGCAGAGCCGGCAGTGCCTGCTGGCGTTGCACCAATGTCAGGCTGAGTGCGCACACGCAGCAGGCCAGAAGAGCCCCGGCCAGGATGTCGGTTGGCCAGTGCGCCCCCAGGTACACCCGTGACAGGGCAATCGACAGCGCCGGAATGCACCCCAGCATCACCCAGGTCAGGCGCATCCGTGGTGGCTGCCCACGTCCTGCCAGCACGGCCATAACCAGAAAGAACGCGAACGATGCCGAGCTGTGCCCGCTGGGCATGCTGTAGCTGGTCAGTGGGTCGGTCAATACTTCCGGTCTGGCCCGGGCAAATAGCCATTTCAGTGTGCCGTTGGCGATCGCAGTGCCCATCAACGCGCCAGCAGCGAAAAATGCGTGCCGCCACTGGCGGGCAAGCAGCAGCAGGCCGGTCAGCAGGCCGCCGAGGAAGAACTGGGTGCGGAAATCGCCTAGTCGTGTCACCAGTACCACGGTGCTGTCGATGGCCTGGCTGCGATGCTCCTGGACCAGTGTCATCACGCCTTGGTCGAACTCATGGAAGTAGGGCCAGCCAAGGAATACACCGGCCAGGGCGATAAAGCTGAGAGCGGCAACCAGCCGCGTGCCGTGGCGCTGGTCACGCAGGCTGGTATTCAGGCTCAGGCCGATCAGCACTGCGAGGGCGCCGGCAATGATCCCGGCGTCCAGCCAGAAGCCTTCCGGCAGGGGCAGGCGCATGGCGGCGCCGGTGGCCCAGCCGGGTAGCAGGTAGGCTACCGACCAGCCGGCACCCGCCAACAGGCTGACAGCGATGAAACGCGGCAGGGGCATGTCGAACATGCCGGCGACCATTGGCAGCATCGGCCTCAGCGGGCCGATGAAGCGGCCTACCAGCAGGCTGGCGATGCCATAACGCTGGAAGTAGCTTTCGGCGCTGCCGATCCATTCTGGATGGTGGCGGAGCAGCGGCAGGCGGCGGATGTTCTGGTGAAAGTACTTGCCCACTGCGTAAGACAGGGCGTCGCCCAGCAGGCCGCCGAGAAAGCCGAGGAGCAGCGTTTCGCCCAGGCTGAACGCGCCGTTGCCGGCCAGTACCGCAACGGCGAACAGCAGTATGGTGCCCGGCACGATAATGCCGGCGATGGCCAGGCATTCGATGCAGGCCACCAGGAAAATCGCCAGGCCAAGCCACTGCGGGTTGGCGCTGAGCCAGCCGGTCAGGCTGTCGAGCCATTGGCCCATGTTCAGCTTCCTTGTTCGAGAATGAAGAAATCACGGCCTTCGACTTGGCCGCGACGTAACGGGTTCCGTGTGCAGAAACGGGCGTACTCGGCGTCGACGAAGCGGTACGGCAGGTGCTCGTCGCGCCCGTGCGGGATGCCCAGGCGAGCGGCCTGGATCACCCGGGGCACGACATTGCCACAGTCCTCGACGTACAGACGTTCGGCGTCGAAACGCTGGGCGTCCCAATGCGGCACTTTCAGGCCCAGGGCCCGGCATAGCAGGGTCTGGCCGGCGCACAGGCGCTCTTGCGGGCGGATATTGCCGCTTGCATCGGGGTTGTTCAGTTGCATCTGCGCCAGGCTGTCGGGCCCCGAGAGGGTGTCCTGCCAAGGATAGGCAGACTTGATCAGCACCGCGTTGCCCGGCCCGTGGGCGCTGAAGTTGAGCGAATCGCCGCCGCGGGCGTAGTACATGTAGATGTGCCCGCCCTCCAGGAACAGCGCCTTGCGTTTTTCGGTGTAGCCGAGCGAAGCGTGGCTACCTTTGTCGGTGAGGTAGTAGGCCTCGGTCTCGATGATTCGCGCGGCCAGCCACAGGTCGCCGTGGCGGTGGCGAATGACCTTGCCGAGCAGGGCCTTGGCCAGGGTCTGGGCGTCGCGGTCGAAAAAACTGTCGGGCAGGGCTGGCATGCGGGCGGTTCGTGGCTGGAAGGGCTGGGATGATAGCAATGAATGACTTAATCGAGGCTGAACCTGTAGGGCGATTGATTGGTATCCATATGTTTCATTGGCAGGGGCTGCTGGGTGTTCGCCTTGAGGTGTTTGGTTTCTGTGAAATCGAGCGCCGCCCGCGCGGCGCATCGCGAGCTACGCTCGCTCCTACGTTTGTTTCTGGCCAGTAACGCCTGTGACAGGTGCGCGCGACCGCCCTGGTTTGTACGCCGTAATATTAAGTCATGCACCAGGGCGTCCGCGCGCAAGTTTCCCAGGAAAGCAGACGTAGGAGCGAGCGTAGCTCGCGATGCGCCGCGCGGGCGGCGCTCGATCTCACAGGCACCAAACACCTTCAGGGCAAACACCCATTTTCTACCATCCGCCACCCGCCGCTGGGCGTACACCTGCGCGGCAGTTATAATCAGCCGATTTCCCCTTCGCCAAGACACCGAACCCATGACTGAGTCCGTTCTTGACTATATGACCCGCTTGGGTCGCGCTGCCCGTGAGGCTTCCCGGGTCATTGGCCGTGCCAGCACCGCGCAGAAGAACCGCGCCCTGCAGGCTGCCGCCGACGCGCTGGACGCCGCCCGTGCCGAACTCACCGCTGCCAACGAGCTGGACCTGGCCGCCGGCCGCGCCAGTGGGCTGGAGCCCGCACTGCTCGACCGTCTGGCGCTGACCCCGGCGCGTATCGACGGCATGATCACCGGCTTGCGCCAGGTGGCCAGCCTGCCGGACCCGGTCGGTGCCATCCGCGACATGAGCTACCGCCCATCGGGCATTCAGGTAGGCAAGATGCGTACCCCGCTGGGGGTGATCGGGATCATCTATGAATCGCGCCCGAACGTGACCATCGATGCTGCCAGCCTGTGCCTCAAGTCGGGTAACGCAACCATCCTGCGTGGCGGTTCCGAAGCCATCCATTCCAACCGCGCCATTGCCACCTGCATTCAGCGTGGCCTGGCCGAAGCCGGCCTGCCGGCGGCGGTGGTGCAGGTGGTCGAAACCACCGACCGCGAAGCCGTGGGCGCGCTGATCAGCATGCCGGAATTCGTCGATGTCATCGTGCCGCGCGGTGGCCGTGGCCTTATCGAGCGTATCAGTCGCGATGCCCGCGTGCCGGTGATCAAGCACCTGGACGGCATCTGCCACATCTATGTCAGCCAGCATGCCGACCTGGACAAAGCCTGGAATGTGGCCTTCAACGCCAAGACCTACCGCTATGGCATCTGCGGGGCCATGGAAACGCTGCTGGTCGACCAGCAAGTGGCTGAGCGCTTCCTGCCAGAAATGGCCCGCCGCTTCGTCGAGAAGGGCGTGGAACTGCGCGGTTGTGAGCGCACCCAGGCCATCATCAGCGTCAAACCGGCTACCGAAAGCGACTGGCACACCGAATACCTCGATGCGATCCTGTCGATTCGCGTGGTCGACGGCCTGAACCAGGCCATCGAACACATCAACCACTATGGCTCGCACCACACCGACTCGATCATCACCGAACACCAGGGTGAAGCCCGCCAGTTCATGGCTGAAGTCGATTCGGCGTCGGTCATGCTCAACACCCCGACCTGCTTTGCCGACGGCTTCGAGTACGGCCTGGGTGCGGAAATCGGTATTTCCACCGACAAGCTACATGCCCGCGGCCCTGTGGGCCTGGAAGGCCTGACCTGCGAGAAGTATGTGGTGATCGGCGATGGCCAGTTGCGCGGCCAAGGGTCCTGCTGAGTTGAGCAAGGCTCACGCAGTCCGGCGCATCGGCATTCTAGGTGGTACCTTCGACCCCGTGCATATCGGCCACCTGCGCAGCGCGCTGGAAGTGGCCGAGTTCATGGGGCTGGATGAGCTACGCCTGTTGCCCAATGCCCGGCCGCCGCACCGCGATACGCCACAGGTGGCCGCGCAGGATCGCCTGGCCATGGTCCGTGAAGCGGTGCAGGGCGTCGCTTGCCTGAGCGTCGATGCCCGCGAGCTGGAGCGTGACAAGCCGTCGTACACCATTGATACGCTGGAATCGATCCGCGCCGAATTGTCCGGCGACGACCAGCTGTTCCTGGTGCTGGGTTGGGATGCCTTCTGTGGCCTGCCCGCCTGGCATCGCTGGGAAGAATTGCTGCAACACTGTCACATCCTGGTACTGCAACGTCCGGATGCTGACGTAGAACCCCCTGACGAGTTGCGCAACCTGTTGGCTGCGCGCTCGGAGAGCGATCCCACCGCCATGTCCGGCCCGGCGGGAAATATTTCGTTCGTCTGGCAGACGCCGCTTGCGGTGTCGGCTACACAGATCCGACAGCTGCTGGCCAGCGGCAGATCGGTGAGGTTCCTGGTGCCGGACGCCGTACTGGCCTATATCGAGGCGCACGAACTGTATCGTGCGCCCAACTGACGGTGCCTCTGGCGCCTCATCCAACGAGTTGAACGAGTTTTATATGACCAAGCAGAAAATTTACGGCGAAGAACTGGTCGCAGTGACCAAGGCAGCGCTGGAAGACGTCAAGGCCCAGGACATCCAGGTCATCGACGTGCGCGACAAGCACAGCCTGACCGACTACATGATCATTGCCACCGGTACCTCCAACCGCCAGATCAACGCGATGGCCGAAAAGGTCCGTGAAGCGGTCAAGGCCAAGGGCGCCCAGCCACTGGGTGAAGAAGGCAAGGGCGACAGCGACTGGGTGCTGCTGGACCTGAACGATGTCATCGTGCACATGATGACCGCCGCTGCCCGCCAGTTCTACGACCTTGAGCGACTGTGGCAGGGTGCCGAGCAAAGCCGTGCCGCCGATGGCAAGCACCACAGCCCGGACCATGCTCACGAGTACTCCGACAAGCTCAAAGACCGCGAGTGAGGAAAGCGCTGTGCGTCTGCGCCTGATTGCGGTCGGCTCGCGCATGCCGAAGTGGGTCGAGGAAGGCTGGCATGAATATGCCAAGCGCCTGCCCGCCGAGCTGTCGCTTGAGCTGGTGGAAATCCCGCTGAACACCCGTGGCAAGAATGCCGACGTCGCCCGCCTGATCCGTCAGGAGGGCGAAGCCATGCTAAGCAAGGTGCAGCCTGGGGAACGCATTGTCACCCTCGAGGTCCATGGCAAGCCCTGGAGTACCGAGCAGTTGGCCACCGAGCTGGACCGCTGGCGCCTGGATGCGCGCACGGTGAATTTGATGGTGGGCGGCCCGGAGGGCCTGGCACCTGAGGTTTGCGCACGCGCCGAGCAACGTTGGTCGCTGTCGCCGCTGACTTTGCCGCACCCGTTGGTAAGGATACTCATCGGCGAGCAGATCTACCGCGCCTGGACCGTGTTGTCCGGGCACCCTTACCACAAATGAGCCTGTAAGCAGTCCGATGTCGCAGCCGATCCGTCTCAAGGACCACGAGAAAGACGCCCGCCTGGTGCGCAAGCGCGTCGTGGTCGGCGCAGTGGCGATCATGCTGCTTATTTGCGTGCTGATCGCGCGGCTGTACTACCTGCAGATCATCCAGTACGACTACCACTCCACGCTGTCGGAGAACAACCGGGTGCATGTGCAGCCGATCCCGCCGACTCGCGGGCTGATCTTCGACCGCAACGGCGTGATCGTTGCCGATAACCGGCCCAGCTTCAGCCTGTCGATGACCCGCGAACGTGCAGGTAACTGGCAGGAAGTGCTGGATACCATCGTCGAAGTGCTTGAGCTCGACGCTGACGATCGTGCCCTGTTCGAGAAGCGCATGCGCCAGGGCCGCCGGCCATTCGAGCCGGTGCCGATCCTGTTCGAACTCAACGAAGAGCAGATCGCCCGTGTGGCGGTAAACCAGTTCCGCCTGCCGGGTGTGGAAGTGGTGGCCCAGCTGGTGCGGCATTACCCGCAGGGTGCGCACTTCGCCCATTCGGTGGGTTATGTTGGGCGGATCAACGAGAAAGAGCTGAAAACGCTCGACCCGGTGAACTACAGCGGCACTCACCATATCGGCAAGACCGGCATCGAGCGCTTCTACGAAGACGCCCTGCACGGCCAGGTGGGTTATGAGGAAGTCGAGACCAACGCCCGTGGCCGCGTGCTTCGGGTGCTCAAGCGCACCGACCCGAAGCCGGGCAAGGACATTGTGCTGAGCCTGGACATCAAGCTGCAGGAGGCCGCCGAAGCCGCCCTGGGCGGCCGGCGTGGTGCAGTGGTTGCGCTCGACCCACGAACCGGCGAAGTGCTGGCGATGGTGAGTCAGCCGAGCTTCGACCCCAACCTGTTCGTCACTGGCATCAGCTTCAAGGCCTATGGCGAATTGCGCGACTCGATCGATCGGCCGTTATTCAACCGCGTGCTGCGTGGCCTGTACCCGCCGGGTTCGACCATCAAGCCGGCGGTGGCTATTGCCGGCCTGGACAGTGGCGTAGTCAATGCCAGCACCAGGGTGTTCGACCCGGGCTACTACCAGCTGCCCAACTACGACCACAAATACCGGAACTGGAACCGCTCCGGTGATGGCTGGGTCGATCTGGACACCGCCATCATGCGCTCGAACGACACCTACTTCTATGACCTTGCACACAAGATGGGCATCGATCGGTTGTCCAGCTACATGAACAAGTTCGGCATCGGCCAGCGGGTTTCCCTCGATATGTTCGAGGAGTCTGCCGGGTTGATGCCCTCGCGCGAATGGAAGCGTGCCACCCGTCGCCAGGCCTGGTTCCCCGGCGAAACCCTGATTCTCGGCATCGGCCAGGGTTACATGCAGGCCACGCCGCTGCAGCTGGCCCAGGCCACTGCACTGATCGCCAACAAAGGCGTGTGGAACCGCCCGCACCTGGCCAAGACCATCGAAGGCCTGCCGCCGGTAGACGACAACCCGCCGGAAGACATCGTGCTGCGTGACAAGTCTGACTGGGCCAAGGTCACCCATGGCATGGAGCAGGTGATGCACAACCCCCGCGGTACCGCGCGCAAGGCAGCTGCCGGTGCCCAGTACCGCATTGCCGGCAAGAGCGGTACCGCCCAGGTGGTGGCGATCAAGCAGGGCGAGAAATACGACCGCAACAAACTCCAGGAGCGCCACCGCGACCATGCCCTGTTCGTCGCTTTTGCCCCAGCCGAAGCCCCGAGAATTGTGGTCTCGGTGATGGTCGAGAACGGTGAGTCCGGCTCGGGTGTCGCCGCACCGGTGGTACGCCAGATCATGGACGCCTGGCTGCTCGACGAAAATGGCCGGCTCAAACCCGAGTTCGCGCCAGCCACCGTTACCCAGGAATCGGCCCTGTGATGAACAATTTCGATCGCATGCTCTCCAGCGAGGATGTGATGCGTCGGCGTGCCAGCTTTTTGCAGCGCATCCATATCGACGGCCCCTTGCTGATCATTCTGCTGACCCTTGCGGCCGGTAGCCTGTTCGTACTGTATTCGGCCAGTGGCAAGAACTGGGACCTGCTGCTCAAGCAAGCCACCTCGTTTGGCATCGGCCTGGTGTCGATGTTCGTCATTGCCCAGCTGGAGCCGCGCTTCATGGCGCGTTGGGTGCCGCTGGCCTACCTGGCCGGGGTGTTGTTGCTGGTGGTGGTGGACGTGATGGGCCACAACGCCATGGGTGCCACACGCTGGATCAACATCCCCGGCGTGATCCGCTTCCAGCCCTCGGAATTCATGAAAATCATCATGCCGGCGACCATCGCCTGGTACCTGTCCAAGCGCACCCTGCCGCCACATTTGAAGCATGTGGCGATCAGCCTGGTGCTGATCGGCGTGCCGTTCATGCTGATCGTGCGTCAGCCCGACCTGGGGACCGCGCTGCTGATCCTGGCCTCCGGTGCCTTCGTGCTGTTCATGGGCGGCTTGCGCTGGCGCTGGATCCTCAGCGTGCTGGCGGCAGCCGTACCCGTCGCGGTGGCAATGTGGTTCTTCGTCATGCACGACTATCAGAAGCAGCGGGTATTGACCTTTCTCGACCCTGAAAGCGACCCGTTGGGGACCGGCTGGAACATCATCCAGTCCAAGGCGGCGATCGGCTCGGGCGGGGTATTTGGCAAAGGGTGGTTGCTTGGCACGCAGTCGCATCTGGACTTTCTGCCGGAAAGCCACACCGACTTCATCATCGCCGTGCTCGGCGAGGAGTTCGGCCTGGTCGGCATCTGCCTGCTGCTGATTGTCTACCTGCTGCTGATCGGCCGTGGCCTGGTGATCACGGCCCAGGCGCAGACCCTCTTCGGCAAGCTGCTTGCGGGCAGCCTGACCATGACCTTTTTTGTATACGTGTTCGTCAATATCGGAATGGTGAGCGGCCTTCTGCCCGTGGTGGGCGTGCCGCTGCCCTTCATCAGCTATGGCGGAACATCGTTGGTGACGCTGCTGTCAGCGTTTGGCGTTTTGATGTCGATCCATACGCACCGCAAGTGGATCGCGCAGGTTTGAATAAGGTGAACAATTTCATGCAAGCAGTGCGTAACTGGGCTGCCCGTTGTGCGCCTTGGATTGGTGCGGTGGGCCTGTTCGGCGCTGTACAGTTGGCCCATGCCGGCGAATACGAAGGCTCGCCGCAGGTAGCTGCGTTTGTTGGCGAAATGAGCCGCGACTATGGTTTTGCGCCGGAGCAACTGATGGGCGTGTTTCGTGAGGTACAGCGCAAGCAGTCGATCCTCGACGCCATCTCGCGACCGGCCGAGCGGGTCAAACCGTGGAAGGACTACCGGCCGATGTTCATCACCGATGCGCGTATCGCTCGCGGTGTGGATTTCTGGCGCCAGCACGAGGCCGTATTGACGCGGGCCGAGCAGGATTACGGCGTACCTGCGCAGTACATTGTCGCGATCATTGGCGTGGAAACCTTTTTTGGCCGCAATACCGGCAACTACCGGGTGATCGACGCCCTGTCGACGCTGGGCTTCGACTACCCGCCACGTGCCGAGTTCTTCCGCAAGGAGCTGCGTGAGTTCCTGCTGCTGGCCCGCGAGGAGCAACTCGACCCCTTGACGCTCAAGGGCTCGTACGCCGGCGCCATGGGCCTGCCGCAGTTCATGCCGAGCAGCTTCCGCAACTACGCGGTGGACTTCGACGGGGACGGCCATATCAATATCTGGAACAATCCTGACGATGCCATCGGCAGCGTGGCCAGCTACTTCAAGCGCCACGGTTGGGTGGCCGGGGAGGGAGTGGTCAGTCGCGCCAGGGTGGAAGGTGAGCGCGCCGACGAAGGCCTGACCACCGGCATCGAACCGGTGAAAACGGTCGGGGAGTTGCGTACGCTTGGCTGGTCGGTTCATGATTCCCTGCGCGATGATCTGCCGGTTACCGCCTTCCGTCTCGAGGGCGAGAGCGGCCCTGAATACTGGATGGGCCTGAAAAACTTCTACGCGATCACTCGCTACAACCGCAGCGTGATGTATGCCATGGCGGTACATCAGCTTGCGGAACAGCTGGTTCAAGTACGGGGCGTCAAGTAATGCGCGCAATCATCTCTGGCAATTCTTTCAAGCTGCTCACCTGCCTCGCCGTCGGCGTGGTGCTGGCCAGCTGCTCCTCCAATCGCCCGACCCAGCAAAGCAGCGGCAGCGTCGTACGTAGCCAGCCCGGCCTGGACATCAACCGGGCACACAAGGACGGCGCGCCGTGGTGGGACGTGGATGTGAACAAGATCCCTGATGCCACGCCGACCGTGCACACCGGTAACTACAAGGCCAACCCGTACACTGTGCTTGGCAAGACCTACTACCCGATGCAGGACTCGCGCAACTATCGCGCCGAGGGTACGGCGTCGTGGTATGGCACCAAGTTCCACGGGCAGAACACTGCCAACGGTGAGCTGTACGACCTGTATGGCATGAGCGCGGCGCACAAGACCCTGCCACTGCCGGCCTATGTGCGGGTGACCAACCTGGCGAACGGCCGCAGCGTGATTCTTCGGGTGAACGACCGTGGTCCGTTCTATTCCGACCGTATCATCGACTTGTCCTATGCTGCGGCGAAAAAGCTCGGCTATGCCGAGATCGGCACCGCGCACGTGCGCGTCGAGGGCATCGACCCGAAGCAGTGGTGGGCTGAGCGTGGCCAAACGCCGCCGATGGTACTGAAGGAGCCGCAAGTGGCGCAGACCCAGGCAATACCGGCCAGCACCGGGCGTGTCGAGCAATGGACTCCGCCACCACAGCAGCACGCAGCGCCAGTGGTACCGGTGCAGGTGGGTGGCAATAACGTGCCTGGCGGCAACGCTGGCAGTTTCTTGCAGGTAGGCGCGTTTGCCAACCCGGACGCTGCCGAGTTGCTGCGCGCCAAGCTCAGTACCATGGTCAATGCCCCCGTGTTCATCAGCTCGATCGTGCGTAACCAGCAGACCCTGCACCGCGTGCGCCTGGGGCCTATCGGCAGCCAGGGCGAGGTCCAGCAAGCGCAAGACAGCATTCGCCTGGCGAACTTGGGGCAGGCCAAGCTGGTCACAGCAGACTGACTGTGGGAGCGGGCGCGCCCGCGAAGACGGCAACACCAAACTGTCGGTTTTGTCATGAATTGCCGGGCTCGGCCATGTACAATGACAGCTTTTGCCCGCAGCGACATAAAGCCGCACTGTCGCGGGCCAGGCCAACGGCCATAAAACTAGACTGACTGGCGCTGGGCGCATGATCTTGCCCAGGGAACATCTCAGACCATTAGCGATTTTCGAGAGACGGATGAACATCACCAACCTTGCCAAACGACTTTGCCTGCCTGTACTGCTGCTGATCACGCCTGCCGCCTTCGCGGCGGAGCAGATGACGCCGGCGCCACCACAACTGGCCGCCAAGTCCTACGTACTCATGGACGCGTCCAGCGGCAACGTGCTGGTCGAGAACAACGGTGACGAGCGTCTGCCGCCAGCCAGCCTGACCAAGCTGATGACCGCCTACATCGCGACCCTGGATATCCGCCGCGGCCAGATCGGTGAAAGTGACCCGGTTACCGTCAGCGAAAACGCATGGCGTACCGGCGGTTCGCGCATGTTCATCAAGGTTGGTAGCCAGGTATCGGTCAGCGACCTGCTGCACGGCATCATCATCCAGTCCGGTAACGACGCCTCGGTCGCCTTGGCCGAGCATATCGCCGGCAGCGAAGACGCCTTCGCCGACATGATGAACAAGACGGCTGCCGACCTGGGCATGACCAACAGCCACTTCATGAACCCGACCGGCCTGCCGAACCCCGAGCACTACTCGTCGGCGCACGACATGGCGACCCTGGCCCGTGCGATCATCAACGTCGACCCGGCTCACTACGCCATCTACTCGCAGAAAGAGTTCTTCTGGAACAACATCAAGCAGCCTAACCGCAACCTGCTGCTGTGGCGTGACAAGACCGTCGATGGCCTGAAAACCGGTCACACCGACGAAGCCGGCTACTGCATGGTGGCTTCGGCCGTTCGCGATGGCCAGCGCCTGATCGCCGTGGTCTTCGGTACCAACAGCGAACAATCGCGTGCTGCCGAAACCCAGAAGCTGCTGACCTACGGTTTCCGCTTCTTCGAAACCCAGACCTTCTATCAGAAGGGCACCGAGCTGACCCAGGCACCGGTCTGGAAGGGCGCTACCAGCCAAGTCAAGGCTGGCCTGGCTGACGACCTGACCATGACTATGCCTAAAGGCCAATTGAAGCGCCTGCAGGCTTCGATGACCATGAACCCGCAGCTCACCGCACCGATCGCCAAAGGTGACGTGATCGGCAAAGTGGAAGTCAAACTGGACGAGAAAGTGGTTCACAGCGCCGACCTGATCGCCCTTGATGGCGTCGAGGAAGGTGGTTTCTTCCGCCGTATGTGGGATAGCATCCGTCTATTCTTCTACGGGTTGTTCAACTGATACGTGACCTGCATGCCCCCGCGCATACCGCGGGGGTGTTGTTGTTGCCACGGCTTACGAGGCCGTTTCCGCCATGAGCGAACCAGACGTCAAGTCGCACAAGATCGAATTCCCTTGCGACGATTACCCGATCAAGGTCATCGGTGACACCGTTGTCGGTTTCAAGGACACGGTCATCGAGATTCTCAGCAAGCACGCCAAAGTCGACCTTTCTACCCTGGCCGAGCGCCAGAGCAAGGAAGGCAAGTACACCACCGTGCAATTGCACATCGTTGCCGAAAGCGAGAACCAGCTGCACGATATCAACAGCGCCCTGCGCGCTACCGGCATCGTGAAAATGGTGCTCTGATGCCCGCCTGTCTCGGTTTTCGCGATCTTGGCCTGCAGCCCTACGAACCGGTGCTTGAGGCCATGCGTCGTTTTACCGAGCAGCGTAGCCCGGACAGCCAGGATGAAATCTGGCTGGTCGAGCACCCTTCGGTCTTCACCCAGGGGCAGGCCGGCAAGGCCGAGCACCTGCTGGTGCCGGGCGACATCCCGGTGGTGCAGACCGACCGCGGCGGCCAGGTCACCTACCATGGCCCCGGTCAGCTGGTGGCCTACCTGCTGCTGGATGTCCGCCGGCTGGGCTTTGGCGTGCGTGAGCTGGTCAGCCGTATCGAGCAGGCCCTCATCGACCTGCTCGCCAGCTATGCTGTTCAGGCGTCTGCCAAGCCCGATGCCCCGGGTGTCTATGTCGACGGAGCGAAAATCGCCTCCCTCGGCCTGCGAATTCGCAACGGCCGTTCGTTTCACGGCCTTGCCCTGAACGTGGACATGGACCTTGCGCCATTCCGCCGAATCAACCCCTGCGGCTATGCGGGGCTGGCGATGACCCAGCTGCGCGATCTGGCAGGCCCGATCGAACTCGACGAGGTCAGGACAAGGCTGCGCGGACAGCTGGTCAAGCACCTCGACTACGCTGAGCAGACGACCCTCACGGGCGGAATCGACTGAATATGACAACTGTGCAAGAAGCCGTGCCGAACCTGATACCTACCCAGGATGCCACCCCGCGCCCAGCGCCGAAGAAGGTGGAAGCTGGGGTCAAGCTGCGTGGCGCCGACAAGGTCGCGCGCATCCCGGTGAAGATCATCCCTACCGACGAGCTGCCAAAGAAGCCCGACTGGATCCGCGTGCGTATCCCGGTGTCGCCCGAGGTAGACCGCATCAAGCAACTGCTGCGCAAGCACAAACTGCACAGCGTGTGCGAAGAGGCCTCCTGCCCGAACCTGGGCGAATGCTTCTCGGGTGGTACCGCCACCTTCATGATCATGGGTGACATCTGCACCCGTCGTTGCCCGTTCTGCGACGTTGGCCACGGCCGACCGAAGCCGCTGGATCTGGACGAGCCGAAAAACCTGGCGGTTGCCATTGCCGACCTGCGCCTGAAGTACGTGGTGATCACCTCGGTGGACCGCGACGACCTGCGTGACGGTGGTGCCCAGCACTTTGCTGACTGCATCCGGGAAATCCGCGCGCTGTCGCCAGGCGTGCAGTTGGAGACCTTGGTGCCGGACTACCGTGGCCGTATGGACGTTGCCCTGGAAATCACCGCGCAAGAGCCGCCGGATGTGTTCAACCACAACCTCGAGACCGTACCGCGCCTGTACAAGGCCGCGCGCCCGGGTTCGGACTATGACTGGTCGCTGGACCTGCTGCAGAAGTTCAAGCAGTTGGTGCCGCACGTACCGACCAAGTCGGGCCTGATGCTCGGCCTGGGTGAAACCGACGAGGAAGTGATCGAAGTGATGCACCGCATGCGCGAGCATGACATCGACATGCTTACCCTCGGCCAGTACCTGCAGCCGTCGCGCAGCCACTTGCCGGTGCAGCGTTTCGTTCACCCGGACACCTTTGCCTGGTTTGCCGAGGAAGGTTACAAGATGGGCTTCAAGAACGTTGCTTCTGGCCCGCTGGTGCGTTCTTCGTACCACGCCGACCAGCAGGCTCACGAAGCCAAAATCAAGCTCTGAGCTATGCTCTAGCCAAGAGCAGAGCCACATATGCCGATGCACGCCCAAGGGCGGCATCGGCATTTTTGTTTGTGTCCCATGCTGCAAGGAGCCGCGATGTATTGCGCCAAAACCTTCCAACCCACTCTGCCAGCCGCGCTGCCGGCCAACGCATGCTTTGCCATTGTCGCCCCGGCGGGCGCGGCGCGGCTTGATGCGCACAAGGTCAGCCAGTGGTTCGTTGACCGCGGCTACCGTTGCTGTATTTACCCGGGTGCCCTGCAGGCACAGGGTTACCTGGCGGGGCCGGACCAGCAGCGTTTGCAGGACCTGCACGCAGCCTTTGCCGATCCGGCCATTGACGCCATTCTGTGCATGCGTGGGGGCTATGGCAGCATGCGCCTGCTTGACCAGCTCGACTTCGAACTGATCCGGCGCAACCCCAAGCCGCTGATCGGCTACAGCGACATCACTGCACTGCATACGGCGATCTACCGGCATGCCGGACTGGTGACCTTCCATGGGGGGATGCTCAATGCCGACCTGCTGGGGGCCAAGTTGCCACCGACCGAGTCGTCGTTGCTGGCGCAGCTGGGTGGGCTTGTGAAGGCAGGCGAGCAGGTCGTGCACCCGCAGGGTTTCGCATTGGACAGCGTGTTACCGGGGGTAGCCTGCGGGCCGCTGCTGGGTGGCAACCTGTCGATGCTGGGTGCGACCATCGGAACGCTTGCCGAGCTGGATACCCAGGGCTGCATCCTGTTCTTCGAGGACGTCAACGAGCCGCTGTACAGGGTGGATCGGCTGCTGACCCAGTTACGCCTGGCAGGCAAGCTGGAGGGGATCAAAGGCGTGCTGGTGGGCGACTTTGCCGGGATTACCACAGCGGCGCTGACGCCGTTGCTGGAGGATATGTTTGCACCGCTTGGGGTGCCGGTGCTGGCGGGCTGGCGCAGCGGGCATTGTGACCCGAATGTATGCTTGCCTCTGGGGGCTCGGGTGAGGCTCGACAGTGGTCAGCAAACACTGGTGCTGGAGCAGGATCTGTTCAGGGCATGAAATTGCCGGGGCCGCGCAGCGGCCCCGAAATGCTTACTGCTGGCGCAGGTTCTCAAGCAGCTTATGGGTCGGGTACCCATCCGCCGGCCATCCAAGCCCTTGCTGGGCATTGCGGATCGCCTTGCGGGTATTGGCCCCGATAATGCCATCGGCATTACCCGCATCATGCCCGCGGCTGTTCAACAAGTGCTGCAGCTCCATGCGCTCGCTGCGACTGAGCGGCATATCGTCTTTCGGCCAGCTGCCGGCAATGAAGCCCCAGCCGCTGAAGCGATCCCCGAGCAGGCTCACCGCCAAGGCATAGGACGACGAGTTGTTGTACTTGAGGATGGCGCGGAAGTTGTCCAGCACCAGGAACGCCGGGCCGCGAGCACCGGCCGGCAGCAGCAGGGCGGCAGACAGCTGGTTGCTACCTGCCGGCAGGCGAGTGCCTGCTGGCAGTTTCACGCCCATCGCCAGCCATTCACTCACCGGTTTGCGCTGTGCGCCATCGGCCTGCCAGAAGTCGAAACCAGCCGGCACCTGTACCTCGAAGCCCCACGGTTGGCCGCGTTTCCAGCCCGAACTCTGCAGGTAGTGCGCTGTTGAGGCCAGGGCGTCTGGTGTGCTGTTCCAGATGTCGCGTCGGCCATCGCCGTCGAAGTCCACGGCATGGGTGTTGTAGGTGGTCGGGATGAACTGGGTCTGGCCCATGGCGCCGGCCCACGAGCCCCGCATGGCTTCAGGCTGGATGTCACCATGCTGGATGATCTGCAGCGCGGCAATCAGCTGGTCCTGGGCAAACTGTGGGCGGCGGCCCTCATAGGCCAAAGTGGCTAGCGAGCGGATCACCGACTTGCTGCCCTGGAACTGGCCGAAGTTGCTTTCCATGCCCCACACCGCGACCAGCACCTGGCGGTCCACGCCATATTGTTGCTCGAGGCGAGTCAGCAACTCAGCGTTCTGCACCAGCAGCTTCTTGCCGTTGCGCACGCGCAGGGGCGACAGGGCGCCTTCGAGGTACTCCCACACCGGGCGGGTGAACTCCGGCTGGCTGCGATCTGCCTTGATCACGTCCAGGTCAGGGGTGACACCGAGGAAGGCGCGGTCGAAGGTGCTCGGCGAAATGCCGGCTTGCAGGGCCTGCTCGCGGAAGCCCGCTTGCCATTGGGCGAAGGTTTGCAGAGGCTGGATTTCAGTGCTGACGTCGGGCATTGCGCCGGGCACGGTCACCACTGGATTGGGTTGGGCAGGGGCCAGCGGCAGCGCGTCGGCGGCGGTGGGCTTTTCCGCACAGGCCACGAGCAGGATGAAGCTGGAGGCCGCGATCAGCTGGCGGGTTTCCCAGCGGGGGATAATACGGAAGAGCATGCACAGATCCAGAGTTGCAGGTCAGGTGACGACCATATCATGCCTGCGCTTGCGATGCTTTCATGCAGCCAAAAAGTAGGAAGCCTCCCAATCTCTCGATTGGAAGGCTTCGCGGCGGTAGCTGCCTTTGCCCTTGTTCGGTTGTTCCTGGCGGCAGCGGAACAGTGGCTGGGCGATGATGGACTTGGCCTTGTTGGGGCCGTGCTTTTTCGGCTTTTTGCTCATGGCGGTATCCCGGGTTGGGTGGGTTTCGGGGCGCACTGTAGGGCTTGGGCTGCCGGGGAGCCAATTGATTGTGTTTATGGTCGAGAACCTGGGCCTTGCAGCCCTGTGGTGGGGGGTTACTCGGGAGGAAGAGTCAGGCGCTGGCCGGCCATCAGCAGCGACAGCCGCGCCAGGCCAATCCAGGGCGAACCTTCTGCCTGCCCTTTGATCTGCGCATCGATACGCTGGGCATCCTGCAGCAATTGCGCCCAGCGCTGCGCCGAGAGGCGCTGCAGGGCCTTGCTGACCAGCGGTCGGCGTTTGTCCCAGATGGGCGGGCGGGCCTGGCTGAACGCTTTGTCCAATGGCACGCCTTGGCTGAACTGCTGGGCCAGCCCCGCCAGTTGGCGCAGCTCACGGGCCAAGGCCCAGAGGATGACGGGCGGCTCCACACCTTCACCGCGCAAGCCTTCGAGCATGCGCAGGGCATGCGCAGCCTCGCCGTTGAGAATGGCGTCGACCAGGCCGAAGACATCGAAGCGGGCGCTGTCGGCGACGGCAGCCTGCACGGTTTCCACGGTGATCTGGCTGCCTTCGGCCAGCAACTTGAGCTTTTCGATTTCCTGCGCAGCTGCCAGCAGGTTGCCTTCAACGCGCGCGGCAATCAGGTCGATGGCATCACGCTGGGCTGACAGGCCGGCCTGTTGCAGGCGCTGGTTGATCCACTGAGGAAGCTGATGCACATCCACCGGCCAGATCTGGATGAACTGGCAATGGGCGCCTTCGATCAATGCCTTGCCCCACTTGGTCTTCTGCGCACTGCTGTCGAGCTTGGGCAGGCTGATCAGCAACAGCGTGTCTTCGGCGGGGTTGGCACAGTATTCCATCAGTGCAGCGGCACCCTTGTCACCGGGCTTGCCCGAGGGCAGGCGCAGTTCCAGCAGGCGGCGCTGGGCGAACAGCGACAGGCTTGCGCCGGCCTGGAGCAGGGTGCCCCAGTCGAAGTTGGCGTCGGCACTGAATACCTGGCGTTCATCGAAGCCTTGCTGACGCGCGGTATTGCGGATGGCGTCGGCGGCTTCCTGGCACAGCAGCGGGTCGTCGCCGCTGACCACGTAGACCGGTGCCAGGGCGCCTTGCAGGTGCTTGTTGAGTTGGGCGGGGGCGAGCTTCATGGGGAGCAGGCGGGGCGCCCGAGGGCGCCCCTCACGGGCTTAGTTGCCCGGCACTTCCAATGGCGATTGCTGAGGCGTCTCGGCCTGCTGGCGGCGTGCAGCCTCCAGCGCGTCAGCTTCGGCTTTGGCGCGCTCGTCGGCTTTACGCTGCAGCTCGTCCAGCTGGGCTGGGGACAGCATTTGCAGGCGTACGACCATGGCGTTGACCAGGTCGCGGCGCATTTCTTCGCGTGCGCGGTCGGCTTCCTGCTCGGAGCCGGTGATGTTCGAGCCGTCACGCAGGTAGATCTTGCGCACCTCCAGCTTGTCGCTCATCAGCTCCAGGTTGTTCAGGCCCAGGATGCTGTAGTCCAGCTTGGTAGTCAGCTCGTACTCGGCGGTACGGTTGCCACCGCTGTAGGTAGCCGAGCGCTCGCGCTCCTGTTCGTTGGTCAGCACCAGGCGATACGGTGCGCCGGCATGCACGTTGACGCCGCTACGTTCCAGTACTTCACGCAGCTGGACCACGGTCGGGCCATAGGCATTGCGCGCGCTGACGTCCATTTCCTTCACGCTCAGCTCGGTGGAGCCGGTGCCGCGCAGCTGGAAACCGCAGGCGCTGAGCATGACCGCCAGGCCGATTACCAGCAAATTGCGTTTAATCATGTTGTTGCTCCCTTTGGGGCCTGTTCCGCCCACCCGCAGCCAATGCGGGTGGGCGTTTTCATCAGTTGGCGACGATGTTGACCAGCTTGCCCGGTACCACGATGACCTTGCGGATGGTCAGGCCATCGATGAAGCGCAGGACATTCTCGTTGCTGCGGGCAGCGGCTTCGACTTCTTCGCGGCTGGCAGCGGCAGGCATCTCGACCTGGCCGCGCAGTTTGCCGTTGACCTGAACCACCAAAGTAATGGTGTCCTGGACCAGCGCCTGTTCGTCGACGCTTGGCCAGGCGGCATCGATCACCGAGCCTGCATGGCCCAGTTGCTGCCACAGCTCATGAGAGATGTGCGGAGTGATCGGTGCCAGCAGCAGGGTAACGGCTTCCAGGCCTTCCTGAAGCAGGGCGCGGTCCTGTTCGGTGGCTTGCGGGGCCTTTTCCAGTACGTTCATCACGGTCATCACCTGGGCGATGGCGGTATTGAACTTGTGGAACTGGCCCACGTCGATGCTGGCCTGTTTGATGGCAGCGTGAATGGCGCGGCGGATGACTTTTTGTGCGTCGTCCAGGGCGGCAACATCCAGCTTGCCTGGCAGGCCTTGGCTGACGTGAGCCTGAGCCAGGCGCCAGACACGACGCAGGAAGCGGCTGGCACCTTCGACGCCGGAGTCGGACCATTCCAGGCTCATGTCGGGCGGCGAGGCGAACATCATGAACAGGCGGCAGGTGTCGGCGCCGTAGGCTTCGATCATGGACTGCGGGTCGACGCCGTTGTTCTTCGATTTCGACATTTTCTCGGTGCCGCCGATTTCCACCGGCAGGCCGTCGGTCTTCAGGCGAGCGCCAATGATCTTGGCTTTGGCATCACGCTCGATCTCGACATCGGCCGGGTTGAACCAGTCCTTGCCGCCGTTGCTGGCAACGCGGTAGTAGGTCTCTGCGACCACCATGCCCTGGGTCAGCAGGTTCTTGAATGGCTCGTTCGAGGTGACCAGGCCTTCGTCACGCATCAGCTTGTGGAAGAAACGCGCGTACAGCAGGTGCAGGATCGCGTGTTCGATACCACCGATGTACTGATCTACCGGCAGCCAGTGGTTGGCGGCTTTGGGGTCGACCAGGCCTTTGTCGTAGTTTGGCGAGGCATAGCGGGCGAAGTACCAGGACGACTCGACGAAGGTGTCCATGGTGTCGGTTTCGCGCTTGGCCGCAGCACCGCATTTCGGGCAGCTGCATTCGTAGAATTCAGGCATGCGCGCCAGTGGCGAACCGGCGCCGTCCGGCACCACGTTCTCCGGCAGGGTGACCGGCAGCTGGTCTTCCGGCACCGGTACGTCGCCGCAGGACGGGCAGTGGATGATCGGGATCGGGCAGCCCCAGTAGCGCTGGCGGCTGATACCCCAGTCGCGCAGGCGGAACTGGGTACGCGATTTGCCCAGTTCCTTGCGGATCAGGGCCGCTTCGATGGCATCGAAGGCGCCAGCAAAGTCCAGGCCGTCGAACTCTGCGGAGTTGATCAGCTGGCCGTGCTCGCCATAGGCGGCCTGCCACTCGCTGCCGACTTCGTCGCCAGCGCTGGTGCGCACCACGGCTTTGACCGGCAGGTTGTACTTGTGGGCGAATTCGAAGTCGCGCTCGTCGTGGGCCGGCACGGCCATTACCGCGCCATCACCGTAGTGCATCAGCACATAGTTGGCGACCCATACTGGCAGCTTCTCGCCAGTGAGCGGGTGCTCGACCAGCAGGGAAGTGGCCATGCCCTTCTTCTCCTGGGTGGCCATGTCGGCTTCGGCAACGCTGCCGCTCTTGCACTCATCGATGAACGCCTGCAGCGCCGGGTTGCCCTGCGCGGCCTGGGTGGCCAGCGGGTGCTCGGCGGCGACGGCGACGTAGGTGGCGCCCATCAGCGTGTCCGGACGGGTGGTGAAGACCTTGAGGGTGCCTTCGTGGCCGATGCTGGCCTGGTCGTACGGGAACTGTACTTCCATGCCGCGCGATTTGCCGATCCAGTTGCGCTGCATGGTCTTGACCTGCTCAGGCCAGCCCGGCAGCTCGTCGAGGCTCTCCAGCAGCTCGTCGGCGTAATCGGTGATGCGGAAGTAGTACATCGGGATTTCGCGCTTCTCGATCAGCGCGCCCGAACGCCAGCCACGGCCGTCGATGACTTGTTCGTTGGCCAGAACGGTCTGGTCCGCCGGGTCCCAGTTCACGGTACCGTTCTTGCGGTAGATGATGCCTTTCTCGAACAGGCGGGTGAACAGCCACTGCTCCCAACGGTAGTAATCGGGTTTGCAGGTGGTGACTTCACGTGCCCAGTCGATGGCCAGGCCCAGGCTCTTGAGCTGGGTCTTCATGTAGTCGATGTTTTCGTACGTCCACTTGGCCGGGGCGACGTTGTTTTTCATCGCCGCGTTTTCCGCGGGCATGCCGAAAGCGTCCCAGCCCATCGGTTGCAGGACGTTCTTGCCCAGCATGCGCTGGTAACGGGCAATCACGTCACCGATGGTGTAGTTGCGCACGTGGCCCATGTGTAGCTTGCCGCTCGGGTACGGGAACATCGATAGGCAATAGTAGGTGTCTTTGCCTGGCTGTTCGGTCACAGCGAACGATTGTTGCTCGTCCCAGAACTTCTGGGCGGCGGCTTCGATATCACGGGGCGTGTATTGTTCGTGCATGGCTACTTTTGGCTGAGAGAGAAGAGACCTTGTTCCAGGCAGCGGAACCTCGCTGCGTCCGGCACTCCGGTGTCGTTTAGAGTGAACGCCGTAGCATACAGCAGCGCCGAGCATCGTGGGAAACCTTCGTTGCGAATGCCCGCTGGTCGCGGCACACGGCTGCTTTTTGCAGCGACGCTAAGCTCAGGTGTGGGGGGGATATTCTTACCTTCAATGAGGTGAACGGATGGGAGAGACGCAGCTACCCGCAATCAGACCGGAGCTTTACGAGCGCCTTATCGACCGGCTTGGCCTGGCACTGGAAACGGCCAGGACCTCGGTTCGATTGCGCGACGAGATGCCAGCTGAGCTTGAGTTGCGTGGCCTGAGCCACGCGGAGTTTGAAGTGATCAAGGCGTACCTGGACTCCCTCCCGGAGCGCCACAATGCCGCTGTCGGCAGTTACCCACAAGCGGAGCCGACGTCGGCCAAGATCATCTGGCTCAAGGACAAGAAACGCCCCGCCAGCAAGGCGAGACCCAGGACGCTGCCGCATCGCTAGCCGTTCAGGACGCCAGGTGCAGGCCATCGCGCGCCGGTTCTTCACTATCACACAACTCACGATCGACGCCGGTACGCACTTGTTGCCCGGCGTCGATCCTTCTAGGCTGCACACCTGCCAAGGAGGTGTGGCCGATGCCGATCCGATTCTTCATCAAACAATGGCTGATGCCGCCGGGCCTGCTGTTCTTGCTGCTGCTTGCGGCCTGGTGGCTGCGCACGCGGCGGCCACGGTTGGCGGCGCTTTGCTTTGCCGTAGGATTGGGTGGCCTGTGGCTGATGAGCCTGCCGCTGGTGGTGCAGGAAACCGCCCGTGTACTGGAAAGTGAGCCGCCGCTGGCCGTGAGCGACTGGGCCCGCCTGGCGAGCCAGGCGGATGCCATTGTGGTGCTGGGCGCCGGGCGCGAGCGCGGGGATCCGGCCTGGGGCGGCGCAGACCAGCCCACGGCCACGGCGCTGGAGCGTATGCGCTTTGCGGCGCGTCTGGCCAAGGCCTCGGGCCTGCCAGTGCTGACCAGTGGCGGGTTGCATTTCGGGACGCCGCCCAGCGAGGCGAGGCTAATGGCTGATCGCCTGCGTGAGGATTTCGCTGTCGAGGTGAAATGGCGCGAAGAGGCCAGCCGCACGACCTGGGAAAATGCCCAGCTGACGGCCAAGGTGCTGCAGCCTTTGGGAATTCGTCGGGTGGTGCTGGTGACCCAGGCCTGGCACATGCAGCGTTCACGCTGGAGTTTTGAAAAGGCGGGGTTCGAGGTGGTGCCGGCGCCGGTGGGGTTCCTGGGGCGCGATCATGCGCGGCCGTTTGGCGGGCTGCTGCCAGAGAGCCGGGCGATGTGGCAGAGCGGGCAACTGCTTAATGAAGTGGTGGGGTTGGTGGGGTACCGGGTGTTTTACTGATTCACCGGCTTACATAATCCCCTGTAGGAGCGGGCTTGCCCGCGAAAGGGCCTGCCCTGCCGGCCAATCTCCACCCGCCGTTCACCGTTGCCGCCACTACCGTATTCGCGGGTAAACCCGCTCCTACAGTGGCCGCGTATCGCCAATCAGACGGTTTTTGCAATACGCCCTGCCAGCAACGCCCAGCCCAGCAACAGCGTGCAGACAATCGCCAATGGCCATGAGCGCCATTGCAGGTAAGGTGTCAGCTGCTGCATCGGCACCACTTCGCCATACAGCACCGCCTGCTGGAACTGTGGAACCTGCGTGGTAATGCGGCCAAAGGGGTCGATCAGCGCGGTCACGCCGTTGTTGGTGGCGCGGATCATCCAGCGGCCGGCTTCCAGCGCGCGCATCTGCGCCATCTGCAGGTGCTGCAAGGGGCCGATGGATTTGCCGAACCAGGTGTCGTTGCTGATGGTCAGCAGCAGGTCGCTACGCGCAGCCAGGCCGGCGGCGAACTCGGGGTAGACCACCTCGTAGCAGATGTAAGGTGCAATCTGATAGCCCTTGGCCTGCAGCAGCGGCTGGTCTTCCGGGCCGCGGGCGAAGTCCGACATGGGCAGGTTGAAGAACTCGATGGCCCCACGCAGCACGTCTTGCAGCGGTACATACTCGCCAAACGGCACCAGCTTCTGCTTGAGGTAAGTACCATCGCCTTCGCCCGTGACGGTGATGCCGTTGTAGTAGCGGCGCTGGTGGTGCACTTCTTCACGCACCGGCACCCCCGTGATCAGCGCCGAATGCCGCTCGGCGGCGAAGCGGCCCATCACGTCGATGTAGCCCTGGGCCTGGTCCTTGAGCACCGGAACAGCAGTTTCCGGCCACACCAGCAGGTCCACCGGCCTGGAGCTGAAGCTCAGGTCGCGGTATAGCGCCAGTTGCGCATCGATGTGCGCGGGGTCCCATTTAAGGTCCTGCTCGACGTTGCCCTGGATCGCCGCCACTTTCAGCGGCTCGCCTGCCGGAATGGTCCAGGCATGGCCCTTGAGCGCCAGGCCCAGCACCCAGGGGGCCAGCAACAGCACACTGGCCACGGCCAGGAACGAGGGGCGGGTGCGCAGGCGGTGCAGGTTGCACAGCAGGGCGGCGGTGAGGGCGAGAGTGAAGGAAATCAGCCATACGCCGCCCAGCGGTGCAAGGCCGGCCAATGGGCCATCCAGTTGGCTATAACCAGCGTAGAGCCAGGGGAAACCGGTCAGGAACCAGCCGCGGAAGGCCTCTTGCAGGAGCCAGAGGGCGGCGAAACACAGGGCGTCGGCCAGTGGTGCTTCGTTGCGTCGTAGCCAGCGCGCCCACAGCCAGGTGGGCAGGGCGAAGAACCAGGCCAGTGCGGCGAAGAACACCAACAACAACACGATTGCCAGCAGCGGCGAGGCGCCGCCGTAGGTGTTCATGCTGACGTAGATCCACCAGGTGCCGGCGCCATACAGGCCAAACCCGAACCACCAGCCACGCCACATGGCCTGGCGCGGGCTGAGCTCGCGCAGGCCAAGGTAGAGCACCGCGATGGACAACACCGCCAACGGCCAGAAGTCGAACGGCGCCAGGGCCAGGAGGGTGGAAGCACCGGCCGACAGGGCCAGCAGGTTACCGGGCCAGCCGGGGCGGGTGAACCAACGCATGTTTGTCCTTAACGGGTGATCGGAGTCAGGCGCAGCAAGTGTATCCGCCGGCTGTCGGCATTGAGAATACGGAACTTGTAAGACCCGATCTCGGTGGTTTCGTTGCGCTTGGGCAGGTGGCCAAAGGCGCTCATCACCAGGCCGCCGACCGTGTCGAACTCGTCATCGGAGAACTCGCTGTCGAAGAACTCGTTGAAGTTCTCGATCGGAGTAAGCGCTTTGACCAGAAAATCACCGCTGGGCAGTGGCTTGATGTAGCTGTCTTCCTCGACGTCGTGCTCGTCTTCGATATCGCCGACGATTTGCTCCAGCACGTCCTCAATGGTGACCAGGCCCGCCACGCCGCCATATTCGTCGATGACGATGGCCATGTGGTTGTGGTTGGCGCGGAACTCACGCAGCAACACGTTCAGGCGCTTGGACTCGGGTACGAAGGTGGCCGGGCGCAGCAAGTCCTTGATGTTGAAGCTGTCACCGTTCTCCTTGAGGATCAACGGCAGCAAGTCTTTGGCGAGCAGGATCCCGAGCACATCGTCGTGGCTTTCGCCGATTACCGGGTAACGCGAGTGCGCGGCGTCGATCACCGCCGGCAGGAACTCGCGGGGCGATTGGCCGGCCTTGATGCTGTTCATCTGCGAGCGCGGCACCATGATGTCGCGAACCTGCAGGTCGGCGACCTGAATGGCGCCTTCGACGATGGTCAGCGCTTCGCTGTCCAGCAGTTTGTTCTGATGGGCTTCGCGCAGCAGCTCAAGCAGCTCCTGGCGGTTTTTCGGCTCATGGGCAAAAGCCTGGGTCAGTTTACCCAGCCAGGACTTCTGCCCGTTGCTCGATCGATCTTCGCTCATGGCGGTTCTCGTGATCCTTCGTGTATCAGTGTGTGATTGGGTCGGTTTCATCATCGGCATAAGGGTCGGGGTGACCCAGTTCTGCCAGCAATTCTCGTTCCAGGCTTTCCATTTCCTCGGCCTCCTCATCCTCGATGTGGTCATAGCCGAGCAAGTGCAGGCAACCGTGGATGACCAGGTGCGCCCAGTGAGCTTCCAGCGATTTGCCTTGTTCGGCCGCTTCGCGCTCGACCACCGCTACACAGATCACCAGGTCGCCCAGCAGCGGGATATCGAGCAGGTCATCGGGCACATCGGCCGGGAACGACAACACATTGGTTGCGTAGTCCTTGTGCCGGTAGGTGTGGTTCAGCTCTCGGCCTTCGGTTTCGTCGACCAGGCGAATGGTCATTTCCGAGTCGGCGCTGCGCTGGCGCAGCGCCAATTCGCACCAGCGGCGAAAGGCGGCATCATCTGGAGTGGCAGCATCCGTGGCCCGTTGGATATCAAGTTCAAGCATCTTTGCCGGGCGCCTCGGGCTTGGGCTGGCGGGCTTCGAAGCGGTCGTAGGCTTCGACAATACGCTGTACCAGTGGGTGACGAACCACATCCTTGGGTTGGAAATGGGTAAAGCTGATCCCGGGAACGTCCTTCAGCACCTCGATGACGTGCGCCAGGCCCGACTTGGTGCCACGGGGCAGGTCGACCTGGGTGATGTCACCGGTAATCACCGCGGTAGAGCCGAAACCGATGCGGGTCAGGAACATCTTCATCTGCTCAAGCGTGGTGTTCTGGCTTTCGTCGAGGATGATGAAGCTGTTGTTCAGGGTGCGGCCACGCATGTAGGCCAGAGGGGCGATTTCGATCACCTGGCGTTCGATCAGCTTGGCCACGTGTTCGAAGCCGAGCATTTCGTACAGGGCGTCGTACAGCGGGCGCAGGTACGGGTCGATTTTCTGTGCCAGGTCGCCGGGCAGGAAGCCGAGCTTTTCACCCGCCTCGACCGCGGGGCGCACCAGCAGGATGCGGCGCACCTGTTCGCGTTCCAGCGCGTCCACGGCGCAGGCTACGGCCAGGTAGGTCTTGCCGGTACCGGCCGGGCCGATGCCGAAATTGATGTCGTTGGCCAGGATTTCCTTGACGTAGCGCTGCTGGTTGAGCCCGCGCGGGCGGATGTTGCCCTTGCGCGTGCGCAGCGACACGCTGACCTCGTTGACGGCCGGGTTGTCGATGTTTTCGACAGCCGACTCCTGCAGGTACAGGTGCACGGTTTCCGGTGACAGGTCGGTGGCCTTGGTCTCGCGATAGAGACGGCGCAGCAGCTGTTCGGCAGCAGAGGTGGTCCTGGGTTCGCCGATCAGTTCGAACTGATTGCCGCGGTTGCGGATCTCGATGGCCAGGCGTTGTTCGATCAGGCGCAGGTGCTCGTCGAACTGGCC
The DNA here is from genome assembly GCF_057766845.1 of Pseudomonas sp. D5(2026). NCBI lineage: Bacteria > Pseudomonadati > Pseudomonadota > Gammaproteobacteria > Pseudomonadales > Pseudomonadaceae > Pseudomonas > Pseudomonas sp. D5(2026). The sequence goes on along the minus strand of NZ_CM173421.1, from coordinate 4,916,782 downwards.
GCACAAGTTGGCGAAACGGTGGGCCTCGAAGGGTTCGAGGATGAAACGATGGGGTTCTATGGGTGCGTTCAAGGTCGTTTTTAGCCGCTCGACGGCGATGGAGTTGAACTCAAGAATAACCCTTGAATGGCAGTGGCGAAAGCACTGAAACGTTCAACGGTATGTACGGGCTGTTCTGGCCACTTCGCGGGTGAGCCCGCTCCTGCAAGGCCGGTGGAGATCCTTTGGGTGCGGGCTCACCCGCGAAGACGGCAGAACAGGTATCATGCCCACCTTTTCTTACGCATGTGTTATCTGGCCGAACATGAGCAAACGCGAACCCGCCATCTATAAAGTGATCTTCCTGAACCAGGGCCAGGTCTTCGAGATGTACGCCAAGCAGATCTACCAGAGTGACCTTTGGGGTTTTCTGGAGATCGAGGAGTTCGTGTTCGGAGAGCGCTCGCAACTGGTAGTGGACCCGAGTGAAGAGAAGCTCAAGAGCCAGTTCGACGGAGTGGTCCGCAGTTTCGTGCCAATGCACTCGATTGTGCGTATCGATGAGGTGGAGCGCCTGGGCACGGCGAAGATCAGCGAGGCCAAGGGTGGCGGCAATGTGATGCCGTTCCCGATGCCAATGCCGGAAAAGTGACCTTCAGGGAAGTGGCGAGAACGGCGTGCGCCCTTCGGCGTTCTGCAGTTCCAGCAGGTACTTGCGGAAAATCTGGCCGAGCACCTGGGTGGCATGCTCCAGTTCGTCACGGGGCATTTGCTCGGTCACTTCGTCGGCCATGTCCAGCGCATCTTCGGCGCCATTGACCGCAGCCATCTTCAGCAGGATGTAGGCCTGCACGTTGTTGGCCTTGACCCCTTCGCCATGGAAGAACATGGCACCCAGGCGGTATTGGGCGTCGGCATGGCCTTGCAGCGAGGCCTTCTGGAACCAGTCCAGGGCTTTGTCCAGGTTTTTTGGCGTTTGCGTGTAGTAATACTCGCCCAGTTCGAATTGCGCCTGGGCATCCCCCGCAGTCGCCGTCTGCTCGCAGGCCTTGAGGGCGTTTGCCAGGTCTTCAGGCTGAACATTCAAGGTGCAGCGGCCCGCCGCCGGAATCAGCAACGAGTTACCGCCCTCCGCCAGGGCCAGCAGGGGCTGAAGAAGCAACAGGCAGCCCAGGGTCAGGGCGCGGCCGGTGCGGTTCATGGGGATCGACTTACCTCTGCAAAGCTGCGGCCAATGTCTCTGGTGGCACATTATGGGATAAGCAGCGCCAACCTTACAAAGTTTTACTCGAATTTCTGCTTGGTTGGGGAAGTCAGCTGATTGTGCGTGCGTAATTATTGCCTGTACCGGCCTCTTCGCGGGGCAAGCCCGCTCCCACAGAGGCCGGCGCAGGCTGGCAATTACTTCAATGCAGCAAAGGCTTTTTCAGCAGCATCCAGGGTGATCTGCAGCTCCTTGTCGCCATGGGCGATGGAGGTGAAGCCCGCCTCGAACGCGCTCGGTGCCAGGTACACGCCACCGTCGAGCATCAGGTGGAAGAAGCGCTTGAAGCGCTCGGCATCGCTGGCCATCACGTCTTCGAAGGTGACGATGTCGTCGGCGCCGCTGAAGTAAAGGCCGAACATGGCACCGGCCTGGGTGGTGACGAATGGCACACCAGCGGCATCGGCGCGCTGCTGCAGGCCGTCGAGCATGCGGCTGGTGTAGTCGGTCAGCTCGGCGTGGAAGCCTGGGCGGCTGATCAGCTTGAGGGTAGTCAGGCCGGCGGCCATGGCCAGCGGATTGCCCGACAGGGTGCCGGCCTGGTAGACCGGGCCGAGCGGGGCGATGCAGCCCATGATTTCACGCTTGCCGCCGAAGCAGCCGACCGGCATGCCGCCACCGACGATCTTGCCAAAGGTCGACAGGTCCGGCGTGATGCCGTAATGGCCCTGGGCGCCGCCGAGCGAGACGCGGAAACCGGTCATCACTTCGTCGAAAATCAGCACCACGCCATGCTTGTCGCATTGCTCACGCAGGCCCTCGAGGAAGCCCGGTGCCGGTGGTACGCAGTTCATGTTGCCGGCCACGGGCTCCACGATGATGCAGGCCACGGTCTGGCCAACTTCGGCCAGGGTCTTCTCGACGGCGGCGATGTCGTTGAACGGCAGGGTCAGGGTGTGTTTGGCGAAATCCGCTGGTACGCCTGCCGAGCTTGGTACGCCTTGGGTCAGCAAGCCGGAGCCGGCTTTTACCAGCAGGCTGTCGGAGTGGCCGTGGTAGCAGCCTTCGAACTTGATGATGGCATCACGGCCAGTGTAGCCACGGGCCAGTCGGATGGCACTCATGGTGGCTTCAGTGCCCGAGCTGACCATGCGCACCATTTCCATCGACGGCACGATCGAGCAGACCAGGTCGGCCATCTCGGTTTCCATGGCGGTCGGCGCGCCGTAGGACAGGCCGTGCTCCAGCTGCTTGCGTACCGAGTCCAGCACGTCCGGGTGGCCGTGGCCGAGGATCATCGGGCCCCAGGAGCCGACGTAGTCGACGTAGCGTTTGTCGTCCTCGTCAACGACATAGGCGCCTTCGGCATGCTTGAAGAACAGCGGCGTGCCGCCAACGCTCTTGAAAGCGCGGACTGGCGAGTTGACGCCGCCGGGGATGTGCTTCTGGGCTTGGGCGAACAGGGCTTCGGAACGGGACATGGGAGTATCTCTCGAATCAGGATGCGAACAAGGCGTTGAAGGCGCGGGCGCGGCGGGTGACTTCCTGCGCGCTGTCGGCACCGAACAAGCCGTGGATCACCGCCAGCAGGTCGGCACCATGGGCGACCAGCGGGGCGGCGTTGTCGAGGGTGATGCCGCCGATTACCGCGATCGGCAGTTTCACCTGGGCGCGGGCCTGCTCAAGCAGGCCGACATTGGCAGCGGGCGCGCCCGGCTTGGTGACAGAATTGAAAAAGCGGCCAAAGGCCACGTAGCTGGCGCCTTCGCTGGCAGCCTGGGTGGCCAGTTCGAGGCTGGCGTGACAGGTGGAGCCGATGATTGCCTGACGGCCGAGCAGTGCGCGGGCCGGGGTCAGTGGGCCGTCGGTCTGGCCCAGGTGCACGCCGACACCCAGGCGTGCGGCCAGCTCGGCATCGTCGTTGATCAGCAACTGGGTGCCGTAACGCTCGCAGAGCTTCATCAGCCCTTCCGCTTCACGCAGGCGGCGCGCTGCATCGTCGCTCTTGTCGCGGTACTGCAGCAGACACACGCCGCCTTCCAGAGCCGCCTCGACATGGGACAGGAAACGGCCGGCGAGCAGCTGGCTGTCGGTGATGGCATACAGACCGCGTAGCTTCATTGAAGGCCTCGTATCAGGAGCAGAAGTCCAGGGGCAGGCGGCGCGGCACGTACTGGCCTTTGCCCAGTTGCTCGGCGTCACGCAGGGTGCGCCAGGTGTAGTCCAGGGCGGTGCGCACGGCGCTTTCCAGCTGCTCGCCGAGTGCCAGGCGCCCGGCCAGGGCGCTGGCCAGGGTGCAGCCCGAGCCGTGGTAGCTGCCTGGCAGGCGCTGGCAAGTCCAGGTGAAGTGCTGGCCGTCCTGGGTGTACAGGCGGTTGTGGATTTCGTCTTCGTCGCCGTGACCGCCGGTAATCAGCAGGTGTCTACAGAACGGCAACAGTTTCTCGGCACATTCGTCTGCGGTGCCTTCGGGCAGTTCGGCGAGGATGCGTGCTTCCGGCAGGTTCGGCGTGGCGATGGTTGCCAGCGGCAGCAGGCGTTCGCGCAGGGCGTAGCCCACTTCGTCCTTGCCCAGGCGGCCACCGCCACCGGCACGCAGCACCGGGTCGCAGACCAGCGGCAGGTGGGGGTGGGCGGCCAGCAGTTCGGCGACGGTGTCGACCATCTCGATCGAGCCGAGCATGCCCAACTTGACGGCGGCCACCGTGGAGTCGGCCAGCACGGCGTTGGCCTGGGCCAGCACCCACTCGCGGTCGAGCACGCGGAAGTCGGAAACGTTGACGGTATCCTGCACGGTCAAGGCGGTCACTGCAGGTGCAGCGTGGCAGCCTTGGGCGATCAGGGCTTCGATATCTGCCTGCAAGCCGGCGCCGCCACTGGGGTCGTGGCCGGAGAGACAGAGGACAACGGGGCGGGAGCTGTAGGTATTCATGGTCGGCGAGCTTACCACCAAACCTGTTTGGGCGGATCGTCCGACAAACGAGTTTTACTGATCGATCGGTCAGGTTGTCGTTTGTTTTTCTATTGAAAGCATTGATTTAGAGCCTTTTCTTTGTGTTTTTGTATGGCCCATTGCCAGGTTGTGAAGCTATGCTAGAGTGCTCGGATAACTCTACAAACGGGTTCTGCAGGATCACGTCGTCTCAAACGGATGGGAGGCTACCGCGACGCGACCGGACAGGCCATGCTGGGGCTGTATGCGCTATTTGCTGATTGTGCTTCTGGGCTTGCTGCCCGTGCTGGCCGGAGCGGTCGATTTCGACGACGCTACCCGGCATCTTCCACTGGGCAAGGCCATGCAGGTTTATGAAGACCCCGATGGCAATGCCAGCATCGCTCAGGTCAGTGCCCCCGGGTTTGCCAAACACTTTCAGCCCCATCATGAAGATGTGCTGAACGCCGGTTACTCCACCTCGGTGTTCTGGCTCAAGGTCGAGCTGCGCCCCGTTGCCGCGCCCAGTGCAGCCCCGCGGCAATGGCTGCTGGAGCTGGCCTACCCGCCGCTGGACCACCTCGAACTGTATCTGCCTGACAGCAGCGGCATGTACCGACTGGCACAGCGCACCGGCGATGCCTTGCCCTACGACAGCCGGCAGATCCGGCAGAACAACTACTTGTTCGAACTGCAATTGCCCCCTGGCAAGGTGACTACCGCGTACCTGCGGCTGCACAGCCAAGGGTCGGTGCAAGCGCCGCTGGCGCTATGGTCCCCTGAAGCCTACCTGGAAGAGCAGCCAACACGCCTGTATGTGCTGGGGATGATCTACGGCGTGTTGCTGGTGATGCTGGCATACAACCTGTTCATCTACCTGAGCGTGCGCGACGTCAGCTACCTCTACTACATCCTTTACATCGCTTCGTTCGGCCTTTACCAGGTCTCGGTGAACGGCGCCGGTGTAGCCTATTTCTGGCCGGACAGCCCTTGGTGGGCGAATGCCTCCACGCCATTGTTCATTGGTGCAGCCGGCCTGTTCGGTTGCCAGTTCGCCCGGCACTTCCTGCAATTGGGCGGCATCAGCCGTGGTTTCGACCGCCTGTTGCAACTGCTGATGCTGGGTGGTGCGCTGGTCATGGTGCTGGCGGTGAGCATGCCCTACGGCATTGCTCTGCGCATGGCCACGCTGCTGGCACTGCTGTTCACCGTAAGCATCTTCAGCGCCGGCTTGTACGCCTGGTGGCGCGGCTTTCGAGTGGCGCGCTGGTTCATCATCGCCTGGACGGCGTTCCTGCTTGGCGGCCTGGTCAACACCTTGATGGTGTTGGGTTACCTGCCGAATGTGTTCATCACCATGTATGCCAGCCAGTTGGGTTCGGCGCTGGAGGTGGCCTTGCTGTCGCTGGCGCTGGCCGACCGCATCAACAGCCTGCGCGAGCAGCAGGCGCAGACCTTGCGCGACACTGGGCGTACGCTGGAGCAACTGAACCTGCAACTGGCCAGGAGCAATCGCCTGAAGGACGAGTTCCTGGCCAGCGTGACCCATGAGCTGCGTACCCCGATGAACGGGGTGATTGGCTCGCTCGAGCTGATGCACACCCTGCCGATGGATGTTGAAATGGCTCAGTACCATCACACGGCAGTGGGGTCTGCCCAAGGCATGATGGATATGGTCGACGCCATTCTTACCCTGTCCGAATTGCAGGCCGGCCGCCTGCGGGCGCAGTCGGCACCGTTCAGTCTGCGCAGCCTGTTGCAGGGCTTGCGCGCCGGTTATGCCGGGCAGGCTCTGGGCAAAGGCTTGTACCTGAGCCTGGATATTCCGGCCGACCTGCCGGACGAATTGCTCGGTGACGGGCAGAAACTGGCGCGCTGCCTGGGCTGCCTGGTGGACAACGGTTTGAAGTTCACCCATCAGGGCGGGGTGATGATCCAGGTGCGTGGTCGCCGGGTGGGGCCGGGTGATCTGGCCTTGACCTTTACCGTCAGCGACAGCGGTATCGGTTTCGATGATCTGGAGCAGTCGATCCTGTACCAGCGGTTCTTCCAGGTCGATGGTTCGATGACCCGACGGTATGGCGGTTTGGGGATTGGCTTGTCGATTTGCCGGCAGATGGGGGAGTTGTTGGGGGCCAGATTGGCACATGAATCGACGCGCGGGTTGGGTAGCCGCTTCGAGTTGAGTTTGGACATGGCGATTTCGCAGGCGCAGATGAGCCCGAACATGCTGCAGGCGCGGCGCTCGCTGTAGGAGCGGGTTCACCCGCGAAAGGGCCGGGTCTGCTGGCCGATATCCACCCGCCGTTCACCGTTGCCGCCACCACCGTATTCGCGGGTAAACCCGCTCCTACACGCGCGCGCGCCAGCAACCACACGTTTAGTCATGAATACCCCTTTGACTACCCTGCAAGCAGTGCTTCACTGGGGCTCTCAAGCTTACCCGGATCCAGGAGCCCTCCAATGAACCTGCACCAGTACGCTGAAACCCACGAAGTCACCAACCAGCCGCCATCCCTCGACGGTGCCAACCTGTACCGCCTCGACATTCCATTGCAGGAATGGTCACGGCGTTTTGGTGCAGGTTGGGCCGAGTCGCGGATCGATGCCTATGGTGCCCTGGCCGGTGGCCCGCTAATGCGGGCAGGCTTCCTGGCCAACGCACACAAACCTGAATTCAGCAGCCACGACCGTTACGGCCATCGCATCGACCTGGTCGAGTTCCACCCGGCCTACCATGAGCTGATGCGTACCGCCGTCGAACATGGCCTGCCTTCCTTGCCGTGGGCCGAACCCCGCGCAGGTGCCCATGTTGCTCGGGCGTCGATGACCTACCTGCACAGCCAGGCCGAGGCCGGCACCGGTTGCCCGCTGACCATGACGTTTGCCGCCGTGCCGGCATTGCGCCTGCAGCCTGAGCTGGCTGAATACTGGCTGCCGAAGGTCCTTGCCTGCGAATATGACCCGCGCAACATTGGCGACCGCCACAAGGCCGGGGTCACCCTGGGCATGGCCATGACTGAAAAGCAGGGCGGCACCGATGTGCGCGCCAACACTACCCGGGCCTATCCGGTCGGTGCACCGGGCCCGGGGCAGGCCTATGAGCTGGTTGGCCACAAGTGGTTCTGCTCGGCGCCGATGTGCGACGCTTTCCTGACCTTGGCGCAAACCGAAAAAGGCCTGAGCTGCTTCCTGCTGCCGCGCCACCGCCCGGATGACAACCGCAATCAGTTCTATATCCAGCGCCTGAAGAACAAGCTGGGCAACAGCTCCAACGCCTCCAGCGAGGTGGAGTTCCGCGGTGCGCTGGCGTGGATGATTGGCGAAGAGGGGCGCGGTGTGCCGACCATCATCGAGATGGTCGCCATGACCCGGTTCGACTGCATGGTCGGCTCCAGCGCACTGATGCGCCAGGCGTTGACGCAGGCAGCCCACCATTGTGCACATCGCAAGGTCGGCGGGCGGGTGCTCAATGAGCAACCCCTGATGCAGAACGTGTTGGCCGACCTGGCCCTGGAAAGCGAGGCTGCGCTTGCCCTGAGCTTGCGCATGGGCCAGGCGCTGGAGCAACTGGACGACCCGCAGCAGGCGCATTTCGCCCGGTTGGTCACGGCGGTGGGCAAATACTGGATCTGCAAACGTGCGCCGGCCATGATCAACGAGGCCGCCGAATGCCTGGGTGGCGCGGGTTATGTGGAAGACAGCATTCTGCCACGGCTGTACCGCGAGGCACCGGTCAACTCTACCTGGGAGGGCTCGGGCAACGTGCAGTGCCTGGATGTGCTGCGGGCCTTGTCCAAGGAGCCGGGAGTGCTCGATGCACTGTTTGCCGAGCTGGGTGACGGGCATGGCGACCCGCGCCTGGCGGCGCATATCGGCAACCTCAAGGGGGCGTTTGCCGACACCGGTGACATGCAGTACCGCGCGCGCCAACTGACCGAGGATATTGCCCTGGCGTTGCAGGCCAAGCTGCTGCTGGAGGCGGGGAATACAGAGGTCAGTGATGCGTTTATCGGCAGCCGCTTGGCCGGTGGTGGCCGGGTGTATGGGGCGCTGCCGCGAGGTGTGGATGTGATGGCATTGGTAACAAGGGCTACGCCTGCCTGGCCGCTGTAGCAGCGGGCTCGCCCGCGAATCAACCCAACAGCGATCAATGGGGGTGTATTTAACCAAGAAGGCAGGCAAGATGGATCACATGCATGTCCAGACAGGAAGCACAGTGTGAGCCACGCTTTTGTAGTCGTTGATACCCCCGAACAGGCCGTCGACCGTCTGGCGGCCTTGCATGAACAGGCCACAGGGGCCCTTAGTAAGGCCTTGAAGCGTTACCTGAAGGACCGTACCGAGCCCGATGCCGATGAGCGCGACCTGTTCCGCTACCCGGCACTGCGTCTGACCTACTACAGCCATGGCGAAGTCGCCGCCACCACCCGCGCCTACGCCAAGGTCCAGGTTGCCGGCACCTACAGCGTCACCGTCACCCAGCCCGCTGCGTTCCGTGGCTACCTGCTGGAACAACTGCGCCCGCTGATGCATGACTACACCGTCACGGTAGAAGTCGGCGTCAGCGAGCAGAACATCCCTTACCCCTATGTGGTCGACCAGGGCGACGAGCTGGCCGGCAGCGGCATTACCGCTGCGCAGCTGGCGCGGGTGTTCCCCAGCACCGACCTGTCGGCGGCCACCGACAACATCGCTGATGGCCTGTACGACTGGGACCGTGCCGAAATCATGCCACTGGCGTTGTTCGATGCCGCGCGGGTCGACTTCTCGCTGCGCCGCCTGGTGCACTACACCGGCAGCGACTGGCGCCATGTACAGCCGTGGATCCTGCTGACCAACTACCACCGCTATGTCGACCAGTTCATCAGCCATGGCCTGGAACAGCTGCGTGACGACTCGCGCTTCGTGCGTATGGTGCTGCCGGGCAACGTCGTGATCGAAAAGGGCATGGACCATGGCGAAACCCAGGCTCTGGTGGCCAGCGTGGTCTGGCACCGCTTCCAGATGCCGGCCTACCACCTGATCGCCGCCGACGGCAATGGCGTTACCTTGGTCAACATTGGTGTCGGCCCGTCCAACGCCAAGAACATCACCGATCACCTGGCCGTGCTGCGACCGCATTGCTGGCTGATGATCGGCCACTGCGGCGGCCTGCGGCAGTCGCAGACCATCGGCGACTACGTGCTGGCACACGCCTATATGCGCCGTGACGGCATTCTCGACCGGGTCGTGCCGCCGAATATCCCGATCCCGGCCCTGGCCGAAGTGCAGATGGCCTTGCAGGAGGCTGCCGCACAGGTCACTGGCGAGCGTGGCGAGCAGTTGAAAAAGCGCCTGCGCACCGGCACCGTGCTGACCTACGACGACCGCAACTGGGAGCTGCGCTGGGCCCAGGAACGCCCGCTGATCAACCTGTCGCGTGCCGTGGCGGTGGACATGGAAAGCGGCACCATTGCTGCCCAGGGCTACCGTTTGCGCGTGCCTTACGGCACCTTGCTGTGTGTGTCCGACAAGCCGCTGCACAGCGAGATCAAACTGCCAGGTTCGGCCAACGCCTTCTACAACCGGGCGGTCAGCCAGCACCTGAAGATCGGCATTGCCGCCCTCGACCTGCTGCGCACCGAGCTCAACTCGCTGCACTCGCGTAAACTGCGCAGCTTCGATGAGCCGCCGTTCCGCTGAGGATCCATGTCACTGCCACCCCGTAACAAGCCGCGCCGCCCCCAGGCGCGGCCTGCCGCCGGCCCGCGTCGCCAGGCCAAGGCGCCCCCCGCCGAGCCGCGCCTGATCCTGTTCAACAAACCGTTCGATGTGCTGACCCAGTTCAGCGACGGTGAAGGGCGCGCGACGCTCAAGGACTTCATCGACATCCCGGGCGTATACCCGGCCGGGCGTTTGGACCGCGACAGCGAAGGCTTGCTGTTGCTGACCAACGATGGTGGGCTACAGGCGCGGATTGCCGACCCGAAGCACAAGCTGGCCAAGACCTACTGGGTCCAGGTGGAAGGCGAACCGAGTGACGAGCAGTTGCAGCGTTTGCGCGATGGTGTGGAGCTGAACGATGGGCCGACCTTGCCGGCCGAGGCGCGGCGCCTGGAAGAACCCGAGCTGTGGCCGCGCAACCCGCCGGTACGGTTTCGCAAAAGTGTGCCGACCAGCTGGCTGGAGCTGGTGATTCGCGAAGGGCGTAACCGCCAGGTGCGGCGGATGACGGCGGCTGTGGGCTTGCCGACCTTGCGCCTGGTGCGCGTGCGGATTGGTGACTGGGCGCTGGATGGGCTGGAGCAGGGTTGCTGGCGGGAGGTCCCTGCCAAGCTCTAGTTCAGGTCAGGGCCTGTTCGCGGGCACGCCCGCTCCCACAGGGACGGTGCAGTACTTGAAAGCAGCGCCCAACCTGTGGGAGCGGGCTTGCCCGCGAATGGCCCTGAAATGTTTTATACGCCTTCCAGAAACCCCACCACCACGCTTTTGATGATGAAGGCCAGCACCCCCAGGCCCAGCACGAAGAACAGGATCAGCGTGCCGAACTTGCCTGCCTTGGACTTTTTCGCCAGGTCCCAGACGATGAAGCCCATGAAACCGATCAATACGGTGACCAGGATAATCATCATCCATTCTTCGAATACGGCGGGATCCATCGGTGTTCTCCAGGCGGGTTGAGCGTCCGATTATACGCCGGCTGGCGTGAGCATTTAACGCAGGTGGGTCAATGGCAGCTCGGTGCTGGCCAGTACCTGGTTGAGCACGAAGCTCGAACGCACGCTGGTGACGCCTTCGATACGCGTCAGGCTGCCTAGAAGCAGTTTCTGGTAGTGGTCCATGTCCGGCACCACCACTTTCAGCTGATAGTCCGCATCCATGCCGGTGACCAGGCTGCACTCGAGCACCTGCGGCAGGTTACGGATGGCGGCCTCGAATGTTTCAAAGCGCTCAGGGGTGTGGCGGTCCATGCCTATCAACACATAGGCGGTCAGGCTCAAGCCCAGCTTCTTGCGGTCGAGCAGGGCCACCTGGCGCGAGATGTAGCCGTCGTCTTCCAATTGCTTGACCCGACGCGAGCATGGCGATGGCGACAGGCCGATGCGTTCGGCCAGTTCCTGGTTGGAAATGCGCGCATCGCGCTGCAATTCGGCGAGGATGCTCAGGTCGTAGCGGTCAAGTTTGCTCATGGCATTTGCCTTTTCTGTTCGGATTGCTGCGAATTATCAATCCAGGGTGAAAAATTGCGCAAGTGCTATTTATCTGAGCAATCTTCGCAATCCTCTGTCGCAACCCCTCCGGTATCTTTATCACCAGAATCACTGCCCGGACATCAGTCCACGGCGACGCGCCCTAGGCGGGCGGTCGCGGCCAGCCATCCAACAGGATCTGCAGGCCCCCGGGCTACACACCCTCCAGAAGACGGTGTGAGGTGAGCCGGCGCCACAAGTGCCGAGCACGGACGACAATTCCTGAAGGGAGGCCCTGTGGCCTCCCTTTTTTCATGCCGGAAATTTAATTGGCCTGTGTCATGGGCGCGGTAGACTGGCGGTGGTTGCAGTTTTTTCTACCGAGAGGAACACCATGACGTCGCGCATCTGGCAGTTGGCAGGTGTTGGTTTGCTAGGTTTGAGCATCAGCCTTGGGGCCCTGGCTGAAGGGCCTGGCGAGGGGCCGTCGGGGCGCTCGCTCAACTCGCGCGACGAAGTGCGCCAGACCCAGCCGCCGCGCCAGGGGTATTACCAGGACATTCCCCGCCGCCACGGTGATGATCACCACTGGCAAGCCGGTGGCCCGGGGCAACGGCCCGGTGGCGACTGGCAGGGGCGTCCGGATGGCCACGGCAATGGCTGGGGGCCTGGGCCGCAGTATCGCCCAGGGCACAGGGTGGACCATTTTTCTGACCGCTACTGGAAAGTACCCTACCGGGGCGCTGACTATTTCTACTCCGGGGGTTACTGGTACCGCCCGCACGGGGGCAATTACATCGTGGTGACCCCGCCGTACGGCGTGCGGGTCAATTACCTGCCGCCTTATGCGCGGGAAGTGTGGTTGGGTGGCGCGCTGTTCTTTCTGGTGGCCGATACCTATTACCAGTACCTGGCAGACAGCCAGGAATATGTGGTGGTCAACCCGCCGGTCGGCGTGCCTTCGCCCGTGCCGGTGGCCCCGGCAAATGGCGGGTATGACGTGGTGGCCTATCCGATGTATGGCCAGGGGCAGGAACAGCAGGAGCAGGACCGCTACCAGTGTCATCGCTGGGCTGTGAGCCAGTCGGGCTTCGACCCGGCGACGGCGACTTACGCACCGGCGGCCAATGTGCTCGACAACTATCGGCGGGCGCTGGGTGCCTGTTTCAGTGGCCGGGGTTACAGCATCAACTGAACCCTGCACGGAACCCCTGTAGGAGCGGGTTTACCCGCGAATACGGTAGCGGCGGCAACGGCAAACGGCGGGTGGAAATTGGCCAGCAGCCCCGGCCCTTTCGCGATGAACCCGCGCCTACAAGGGGTGGGGCATGGGTGGTTACCTCATACCGGGTCGGCGTGCACCATCACGTCTGCCTGTGGATAACGCTGGCGGATCACCCGCGAGGCCTCCACGCACAAGCCATGCGCCTCATGCAGCGGCAGGTGCCCCGGCAGCTCCAGGTGCAGTTGCACAAACCACTGGTTGCCCGAGACGCGCGTGCGCAGGTCATGCACGCCTTTCACGCCTGCAACGGCCAGCACCAGCGCGGCCATGTCCTCGCCAACATCGCCGGGTAACGCCTTGTCCATCAGGATCGCCGTACTTTCGCGGGCAATTTGCAGCGCGCTCCAGAGGATGTAAAAGGCGATGCCCAGGCCGAACAGCGCATCCAGCTGCGGCCAGCCAAAGCGCGCCAGCAACAGGGCCAGCAGAATGCTGCCGTTGAGCAGCAAGTCCGAGCGGTAGTGCAGGGAATCTGCCCGTACTGCAGTAGAGCCGGTGAGCCGGACCACTTTGTGCTGCAGTGCCAGCAGGGCGACGGTCAGCACCAGCGACAGCAGCATCACCGCGATGCCGATGGAGGTATCACCTAGCGGTTGTGGAGTGTAAAGGCGCTCGACCGCCTGCACCCCGATCAGCACCGCACTGCCGCCGATGAACAGCGCCTGAGCCATACCGGCCAAGGCCTCGGCCTTGCCATGACCGAACCGGTGATCGTCGTCGGCCGGACGCAGGGCGTAGTGTACCGCCAGCAGGTTGAGGAACGAGGCCACTGCGTCCAGTGCCGAGTCGGTCAACCCTGCCAGCAGGCTCACGGACCCGCTCAGCCACCAGGCCAGCGCCTTGCTCAGCACCAGGATGCTGGCGACCGTCAGTGACGCGCGAGTGGCCAGGCGCAGCAGGCGCTGGTGTTCGGCTGGGGTAGTGATCATCCGTGGACAGTGTCCTTGTGGATCAGGCTGCCGGGACCAGGCCCAGGCTGGCCAGTTGTTCGATGCTGCCGCGGTGCTGGATCAGCCTTGGGTCGTTCAGCGGCAGGCGCTGGCCCAGTTCGCTTTCCAGAATGGCCTGCAACTTCAGGTTGTCGACCTTGCCATCGGGGCTGACGGCTTCTTGCAGTTTGGCCGGGTCAACCTGAGCAGTACGGCCACCCGGGTAATAGATGGCGCCGGTGGCAAAGTCGATACCGAAGGCAATCAGCCCCGGGATCACATAGAACAGGATGCCGATCGCATCCATGGCGGCAACCACAGGGTCAATCTTGCCGCCGATCTGGCCGCGCCGGTCCGGGTAGAAAATGGTGCCGCAGGCCGTCAATTGGGTCAGCAGGGTGGCGATGAGGGCGCCACCGATGACGCGGGTCGAGATACGCATGTAAATCTCCGAAAAGTAATCAGCAGGGCAAGCGAAGCGCCTGCGCCTGATGCTAAGACCATGATAGAGCAGGCTGGGTTCGCCGTTATACTCGCGACACTGTTCGAGGACCACCATGATTTCATTACCCATTGATGCTGCCTTGCCCGCCCTGCGCCAGGCTCTGGAAAACCGTGACGAAGTGGTGCTTGAAGCCCCGCCCGGTGCTGGCAAGACCACCCGCGTGCCGCTGGCGCTGCTGCACGAACCGTGGCTGGCCGGGCAGACCATCCTCATGCTCGAGCCAAGGCGCCTGGCAGCGCGGGCAGCAGCCGAACGGCTGGCCAGTGAGCTGGGCGAGCAGGTTGGGGAAACGGTGGGTTACCGCATCCGCCTGGACAGCAAGGTCGGGCCGAAAACCCGTATCGAAGTGGTGACCGAAGGCATCCTCACACGCCGCCTGCAAGCGGACCCGGCGCTGGAAGGTGTGGGCCTGCTGATTTTCGACGAATTTCACGAGCGCAGCCTGGATGCCGACCTGGCGCTGGCGCTGAGCCTTAACGGCCGCGAGCTGCTACGTGACGACCCGCCCCTGAAGATTCTGCTGATGTCGGCGACGCTGGAAGGTGAGCGCCTGTCGCGGCTGTTGGACGACGCCCCGGTGGTCAGCAGTGAAGGGCGCATGCATCCGGTGGATATCCGCTGGGGGCGGCCGTTCCAGCCAGGCGAGTTCATCGAGCCACGGGTGGTGGACAGCGTGCTGCATGCGCTGGCCGACCAGGCCGGCAGCGTGCTGGTGTTCCTGCCTGGGCAAGCCGAGATCCGCCGGGTTCACCAAAGCCTTCAGGACGCCCTGGGGGCACGCCCCGAGATTCTGCTGTGCCCGTTGCATGGCGAGCTCGACCTCAATGCCCAGCGCGCCGCTATCGACCCGCCGGCCAAGGGCCTGCGCAAGGTGGTGCTGGCCACCAACATCGCCGAGACCAGCCTGACCATCGATGGCGTACGCGTGGTGATCGATGCCGGCCTTGCCCGGGTGCCGCGCTTTGACCCCGGCAGCGGCATGACCCGTCTGGATACTCAGCGCATTTCCCGCGCCAGTGCCACCCAGCGCGCCGGGCGTGCCGGCCGTCTGGAGCCTGGCGTGTGCTACCGCCTTTGGTCCGAGGCCCAGCATGACCAACTGGCCGCCCATGGCAGTGCCGAGATCCTGCAGGCCGATCTGGCCGGGCTGGCCCTGCAACTGGCGCGCTGGGGTGTAACCCCCGAGCAGTTGCGCTGGCTGGACCAGCCGCCTGCTGCAGCGTTCGCCCAGGCACAGGACCTGTTGGCGCGACTCAGTGCCTTCAGGCCGGGCAGCCGCGACAACCTCAGCGAACATGGCCAGGCCATGGCCGAACTGCCGGCTCACCCACGCATCGCGCATTTGTTGCTGCGTGGCCAGGACCTGGGCCTGGCACAGATGGCATGCGATGTGGCTGCACTGCTGGGGGAGCGGGACATTCAGCGTGGCGGTGGTGCCGACTTGCACAGCCGGCTTGCGCTGGTCAGCGGTGAGAGCAAGGCTGTGCGTGGTGGCCAGGGTGGGGTGCAGCGTGCTCGCCAGCTGGCCCGCCAATACCGTGGCCTGTTGCGTGGCAAGGTCGGTGCGCCGGTCGCCGACCCGGACCACCCTCGTTGGCTGGGCGCCCTGCTGGCGCTGGCCTACCCTGACCGGGTCGCCCAGCAGCGCCGGGCGGGCGGGGCGGAGTATCGGCTCGCCAACGGCCGTGCGGCGCTGTTTGCCGAAGTCGATGCCTTGATGAAGTGCCCATGGCTGGTAATCGCTGACCTGGGTAGCCGCCAGGGGCAGCGTGAGGAGCGGATCTATCTGGCAGCCGAATTCGATCCCGCGTTGCTCGAGGGCGTGCTGGCCGAGCAGGTTGAGCGAGTCGATATCCTGGATTGGGACGAGCGTGAGCAGGTGCTGCGCGCCGAACGTCAGGTCAAGGTGGGCGAACTGGTCCTCAGCCGCGAACCGCTGCCCAGGCTGGATGACGAAGCCAGGGCCCGGGCGCTGCTTGGCCTGGTCCGGCGCAAAGGTTTGAACCTGCTGACCTGGACGCCAGAGCTGCGGCAGTGGCAGGCACGTGTGGCGCTGCTGCGGCAGCTCGACCTGGAGAAGGATGGCCACAGTGAATGGCCTGACCTTAGGGACGAGGCCCTGCTGGCCAGCCTGGAAGACTGGTTACAGCCTTACCTGAGCAAAGTATCGCGCCTCAGCCACTTTGCTGCGCTGGACTTGCCGTCGATGCTGCGCAACCTGTTGCCCTGGCCGCTGCCGCAACGCCTGGAAGAACAGGCTCCGGCGCATCTGGCCGTGCCATCCGGCTCGAACATCCGCCTGGATTACAGCGAAACCCCGCCGATTCTCGCCGTGCGTCTGCAAGAACTGTTCGGCCTTGCCGACACCCCGCGCATCGCCAATGGCCGGCAGCAGGTCAAGCTTCACCTGCTGTCACCGGCACGTCGGCCGGTGCAGGTGACCCAGGACCTGGCCAACTTCTGGCGCACGACCTATGCCGAGGTGAAGAAAGACCTGAAAGGGCGTTATCCGAAGCACTACTGGCCGGACGACCCTCTGGTGGCCGAGGCTACGGCGCGGGCCAAGCCGAGAGGGAGCTGATGCACAACACCGAGTGCGGCAGGCCGAAAAAATCATGTGCTGGGCACGACGTGTTAGTGGTCGTGCCATTCATCGTATTGCACCCGCCAGTGAAGCTTGATCTGCTTGTCTCAATAGGAAAGTGATCACTTCGCCTTCCTCGACGTTGAGCAAGGCTACCCACTCCCCACTCCTGTGCGGCGTATCCGTGAGGGCGCCGACCCTGTAGCCCCGCTGGTCGCGCAGATGGCAGACAAGGCCTTCATCTGTCAGCGCCAGCGGCTCGATTTTCCAGTATTCGCTAACGTTTGCATGCCAGTAAAAGCCCAGATAGCCATTACGGCTGACTCCTAGCTTCTTGGTTTCCGGGCGCCCAGGCATGCTGATGCGGTAGTGCAGGCGATCGTTGGTCCGCGAGTGGTAATGAAAGTCCATCACCGGCGAGTCCTGCCTTCCCCCCGCCTGTAACCAGTCATCCTCGGGGGTAATGCCCCAGCCGAACTTGTCTGTACTGCGGCTGAGTCGCAGCGGGATGTCCCGGTGGCGGGCGCGCATGTACAGCTGGCCGCGAAATGAGCGGGCGTAACCGGCCTGAATGTCTTCGTTCATGGTGCACTCCTTGAATGGCGTTGAGGAAGTGCACTCTGGCGCCAGGGCTGGGCAGCCCATCAGATCGAAAACATTCCCCGCTGGCCTCAGGTGCCGGCTTCACCTTCCAGCAACATGAACAGGCGATACAGCACCACCGTGCTGAACAGTTGCAGGAAGCCGCTGAGGCTGTCCATGGCCAGTTCCATCCCAGGTGATGGCTCGGGGAAGGCCATCAGCAGCAGCCCGTCGATCAGCCAGATCGGCGCCAGCACGCTTACAACGCAGATCATGATGCGCATGAAGTGCCCGGTGGTCATGCTTGCGCTTTCGCGCATCGCCTGCACCACCGGCCGGCCGCGCAGTACCAGCAGGTACTCGGCGAACACCAGGTTGATCATGATCCACACCCCCGGGAAGATGAACAGCGCAAGGCCGGCCATGATCAATAGCGAGCTGATCAGGATCAGCAGGGCCAGTTGCGGCCACAGCTGCAGGGCGCGGGCGAACAGGTCGCGCTTGGCGATTTCCTGGCCGTTGCTGCGTGTGTCCAGGTACAGGATCAAAGCTGCGCTGTACAGCGGGTAGAACAACAGGCTGACCAGCATGCCGTAGGCCGGTGATGCCTGGTCGCCCATCTGCCGGTACAGCAATTGGGTGAGCAGGGCTTCCACCACCACCAGCGGCAGGCACAGCTGGAGGATGTTTGGCAGGTGACGGCGGAAGAAGTACAGGGAGTCGCGCAGAACGCTCAGCGGATTCATCAGTCAACATCGCATGGCAGTAAAAACAGGGGCCTAACTTTAGCCCAAAGCAGGCCTGGGGCTGTCACTTGCTGAAAAAAGTTTCACCGCAACAGTGATTGAATCCCGCGCCTGTACGCCCCATCTTTGACGCTGTCCGTTGTCCCGCTACCCCACGAGGTCGCCCCATGAACACTGAAGAACAAACCCTTATCGACGGCCTGTTCGGCCGCCTCAAGCAAGCCGAAGACCCGAGCCAGCCGCGTGACGCACAAGCCCAGGCGTGCATCGAGCAGCATGTGCGTCAGCAACCGGCAGCGCCTTACTACATGGCCCAGGCGATTCTGGTGCAGGAGGCCGCGATCAAACGCCTCGACGAACAGAACAAGCAGCTGCAAGCCGAGCTGCAACAGGCCCGTGCCCAGGCTCAGGCGGCACAGGCTGCCAGCAGTGCGCCGAGCAATGGCGGGGGTGGTTTCTTGTCCAGCATCTTTGGTTCGGGTGGGCGCAACGCAGCGCCGGCGGTGCAGCCACAGCGCCCTTCGGCGCCCCCGGTAGCGTCCGGTGGTGGCTGGCGCGAGCCGTCGGCACCTGGTTTCGCCCAGCCTCAGGCGCCGCAGCCTGGCTATGGCGCCGCGCCTGCGCGCAGCGGGGCCAGCAGTTTCCTTGGTGGGGCCATGCAGACCGCTGCCGGCGTGGCCGGTGGTGTGTTGCTGGCGCAGGGTATCAGCAGCCTGTTCAACCACAACTCGCAACCGGAAGAAGTGGTCGAGGTCATCAAGGAAGAGCCGGTGCCAGCCAGCGACAGTGGCGGCTGGAACGATCAGGGCGGGCAGCAGCAAGTGGCTGATAACGGTGGCTGGGGTAACGACCAGGGCAGTTACGCCGACAGTGATTATGGCAGCGATGATGGCGGGTTCTTCTCGGACGACGATTCTTACGTCTGACAGGTCTGGCATACTGCTGGCATTTCCGGGGGCGCTTTGCGCCCCTTCGCGGGCACGCCCGCTCCCACAGATATACGCGTGATACCTGTGGGAGCGGGCGTGCCCGCGAAGGGCTGCGGAACGGCCCCCCAGCACTCCAGGCCATAAATAAGGTTCCCAGGTGAAAAAGATCGCGTTGTTCGCCGATGTGCAGAACCTCTACTACACCGTGCGCCAGGCTCACGGCTGCCATTTCAACTACACCGCCCTGTGGGCCGACGTCAGCCGCGAAGGCCAGATCGTCGAGGCCGTGGCCTATGCCATCGACCGTGGCGACAGCAAACAGCAGCAATTCCAGCAGATCTTGCGCAACCTCGGTTTCGATGTGCGCCTCAAACCGTTTATCCAGCGCAGCGATGGCTCGGCCAAAGGCGACTGGGATGTGGGCATTACCCTGGATGTGATCGACGCGGCCAGCCGGGTCGACCAAGTGGTGCTGGCCTCCGGTGATGGTGACTTCGACCTGCTGCTGGAACGGGTAATCCAGCGCCATGGCACCGAAGCGGTGGTGTATGGCGTGCCGGGGCTGACGGCGTTGTCACTGATCCGTGCTGCCACCCGCTACGTGCCCATCGAAGGCGCGCTGTTGCTTAAACACTAAGGTCTTTTTCATGGAACGTATCGCTGTCATCGACTTTGAAACCACCGGCATTTCCCCCGCTACCGGCTGCCGTGCCACCGAGGTGGCGGTGGTAATGCTTGAGGGGGGGCGCATTGTCGAGCGCTACCAGAGCCTGATGAACGCTGGCGTGCCGGTGCCGGCCTTCGTCGCAGGGCTGACCGGCATCACCACCGCCATGCTGCGTAGTGCGCCGCCGGTGGACAAAGTGATGAACGAGGTGGCCGAGTTCGTTGGGAGCACCCCATTGTTGGCGCACAACGCTGCTTTCGACCAGAAGTTCTGGGACTATGAGCTGGGCCGTATTGGCCGCAGCCGCAGTCAGCCCTTCGCGTGTTCCTTGTTGCTGTCACGGCGCCTGCTGCCCGCAGCGCCAAACCACAAGCTGGGCACTTTGACACGCTGGGCTGGGTTGCCTGCCACGGGCACCGCGCACCGGGCCATGGCCGATGCCGAAATGGCCGCCAACCTGCTGCAGCATCTGGCGGGTGTGTTGCACCAGGACCACGGGGTTCAGCAGCTCTCGCACGATCTGCTTTGCCGGCTGCAGAAAACCCCAGCTGCGAAGGTGCGCGAAGCGCTGGCCAAGTATCGTCAGGGCTAGCAGGTGATCGTCTGGGGTGTCGCCTACGCCGCACGCACCCGAATTGTGCCGCTCATTTGCACCCGTTCTGTAACGTCCCTTCACCCAGGCAGGCCGTTAAACTGAGCCACCCGTAAACGGATTTCGAGTTTTCCCCATGCCTGCCTCCCGTCGTTTCCCGCTGTTGCTGATTGGCGCCTTCCTGGCCCTTTATCTGGTCTGGGGTTCCACTTACCTGTTCATTCGCATCGGCGTCGAGAGCTGGCCTCCGATGCTCATGGCCGGGGTGCGCTTCCTGATTGCCGGGGGCCTGCTGTACGGTTTTCTGCGTTGGCGCGGCGTGCCGGCGCCTACCTGGCCGCAATGGCGGGCGGCAGGGGCGATCGGTTTCTTGCTGCTCAGCTGTGGCAACGGCGGGGTGACCGTGGCCGAGCATGCCGGTGTGGCTTCGGGCGTGGCGGCTTTGGCGGTGGCGACGGTGCCACTGTTCACCTTGCTGTTCGGCCTGTTGTTCGGGCACCGTAATTCGAAGCTGGAATGGGCGGGGATAGCCCTTGGGCTGGTGGGCATCGGCCTGCTGAACCTGGGCTCCAACCTGCAGGCAAGCCCGATAGGTGCGGCGCTGATCATCTTCGCGGCGGCGTCCTGGGCATTCGGCTCGGTGTGGAGCAAGACCTTGCCGCTGCCCCAGGGGCCGATGGCCAGCGCAGCGGAAATGCTGGTCGGTGGTGCGGTGCTGTTGCTGGGCAGTGTGCTGTCGGGCGAACGCATGACCCAGCTGCCGACCGCCGCGGGCTGGGGTGCGCTGGCCTACCTGGTGTTCTTCGGTTCGATCCTGGCGTTCAGTGCCTACATGTACCTGCTCAAGCACGTGCGCCCGGCAGCGGCCACCAGCTACGCCTACGTCAACCCGGCGGTGGCGGTGCTGCTGGGTATCGTCTTTGCCGGTGAGCAGATTGGCGCTGAAGAGTGCGTGGCAATGGCCGTGATCATCGGCGCGGTGGTGCTGATCGGCCTGCCACAGTGGCGCAAGGCGCCTGTACCTGTGCCACCGTTGAAAGGTGAAATCTGCAAGTAGGCAGGGGCGATGCGGTAAACTTGCCGCCTTCGCTGAACCCCCTGACGGTATTGCCATGAATTTCGCCAAACTCGGCCTGATCGAACCGCTGCTGCGCACGCTGCAGCAACTGGACTACACCACCCCGACCCCGGTGCAGGCCAAAGCCATCCCCGCCGTGCTGGCCGGCCGCGACCTGATGGCCGCAGCCCAGACCGGTACTGGCAAAACCGCAGGCTTCGCCCTGCCTGTGCTGCAGCGCCTGGCGCTGGAGGGCGAGAAGGTGGCCAGCAATTCGATCCGCGCCTTGGTGCTGGTACCCACTCGCGAGCTGGCCGAGCAGGTGCACAACAACGTGCGCGAATACGCGGAGAACCTGCCGCTGAGTACTTACGCGGTGTATGGCGGGGTCAGTATCAACCCACAGATGATGCGCCTGCGCCGGGGTGTCGACCTGCTGGTGGCTACCCCTGGCCGCTTGCTCGACCTGTTCCGGCAGAACGCCGTGAAGTTCAACCAGGTTCAGACCCTGGTGCTGGATGAAGCCGACCGCATGCTTGACCTGGGCTTTGCCGAAGAACTGCAGTCGGTGTATGCGGCACTGCCGCGCAAGCGCCAGACGCTGCTGTTTTCCGCCACTTTCTCTGATCAGATTCGCATGCTGGCGGGGCTTGCGCTGAATGACCCGCTCAGTATCGAGGTGAGCCCGCGTAATGCCACGGCCGCCAGCGTCAAGCAGTGGCTGGTGCCTGTGGACAAGAAGCGCAAGGCCGACCTGTTCTGCCACCTGCTGCGCAAGCAGCGCTGGAAGCAGGTGCTGGTGTTTGCCAAGACCCGCAATGGCGTCGATCAACTGGTGGAGCGCTTGCTGGCCGAAGGCGTAAATGCCGACGGCATCCACGGTGATCGCCCACAGGCGACCCGGCAGCGTGCGCTGGACAGCTTCAAGGCCCGTGAGGTGCAAGTGCTGGTGGCGACCGATGTGGCGGCCCGTGGCCTGGATATCGATGACTTGCCGCTGGTCGTCAACCTCGACCTGCCGATCGTTGCCGAAGACTACGTGCACCGCATCGGGCGTACCGGGCGGGCGGGCAACAAGGGCGAGGCGATTTCGCTGGTGTGTGCGGATGAAGTGCAACTGCTGGCGGCTATCGAGGTGCTGACCCGGCAGACCCTGCCGCGTCATGAAGAGCCGGATTTCATCCCCGAGCACCGGGTGCCGATGACCGATGCCAGCGGGCAGGTTATCAAGAAACCGAAGAAGCCCAAGAAGCCGAAAGAAAACAGCGCCAAGCGCGGGCTGGGGCGCTGGATGGACAGCAGTGAAGCTGGCAGTGCGGAGCCAGCGGTGAAGGCTGTGCGCAAGGTGCCGAGCTTCAATGGTGGGCCGCGCAAGCGTAAGCCTTGAGGTTTTGGGGCCGCTTTGCGGCCCCGCAATCCATCAGGCTGACCGCATCAGCCAGTTCGCCGCTGCCCGCCCGGCGCGCAAGCCGCTGGCAAAGCACGCCGTGAGCAGATAACCCCCGGTCGGCGCCTCCCAGTCCAGCATCTCGCCGGCACAGAATACCCCCGGCACGGCCTTGACCATCAACCCCTCATCCAGCCCCTCGAAGCGGACCCCGCCGGCACTGCTGATCGCTTCATCCAGCGGCCGCGTGCGTACCAGGGTGATGGGCAATGCCTTGATGGCTCGAGCCAAGGCATCAACATCGGTAAAGGTCGCCGGATCCGTCAGCTCGCGCAGCAGTGCTGCCTTGACCCCATCAATCCCCAGCTGGCTGTGCAGGTGCTTGGCCATGGAGCGTGAACCGCGTGGTTTGGCCAGTGCCTGGGCAATCTTGTCCACAGGCTTGTCCGGCAGCAGATCCAGCAACAACACCCCGCGGCCTTCACGGTGGATGGCCTCGCGTACCGGTGCCGACCAGGCATACACCAGGCTGCCTTCCACACCTTGAGCGGTGAGGATGAACTCGCCCTTGCGCGGTGCGCTGCCCGGGACGCTGAGGGCGATGTTCTTCAGCGGTGCGCCCGCGAACTTGTCCTTGAGCAGCGCGCTCCAGCCCTCTACTTCAAAACCGCAGTTGCTCGGCTGCAAAGGCGAGATATCCACAGCCCGCTCTGCCAGCAGCGGTTGCCAGCTGCCGTCAGAACCCAGGCGCGCCCAGCTGGCGCCACCCAGCGCCAGCACCACGACCGAGGCGTTCACCTGCCGTTCGCCCTGTGGATAAGCAATTCGCAAGCTGCCATCGGTGTTCCAGCCCAGCCAGCGATGGCGGGTGTGGATAACTACCCCGTTGTCGCGCAGGCGCTTGAGCCAGGCACGCAGCAACGGTGCGGCTTTCATGTCGGTGGGGAACACCCGGCCCGAGGTGCCGACGAAGGTTTCGATGCCCAAACCATGAATCCACTGGCGCAACGCGTCCGCATCGAAGTCGCGTAGCAGGGCCTCGATTTCGCCCTGGCGTTCGGCATAACGGGCCACGAACGCCGGGTAAGGCTCGGAATGGGTGATGTTCATGCCGCCGACGCCCGCCAGCAGGAACTTGCGGCCCACTGAAGGCATGGCATCGAACACCTCGACCGCCAGGCCTGCCTTGGCCAGTGCTTCGGCGGCCATCAGGCCGGCGGGGCCGCCACCGATGACGACAGCGGGGGGAGGGGATGCGGGGGTCAGATCGGGCATGGTGGGCAGCAGGCTGTGGAAAAGAGGCGCATTCTACCGCAGCGCTGCCCTTGGAAGCACTGGTCAAAAAATAGCCAGCGTCACGCAGGCCTTGCCATTAAAGGGCTGCAGCGCCTTTCACGCAGGTTATCCACAAGCGGTTCCACAGTCATTGTGAACAACCCATGACACGTGCGGCGCTGTGGTGAAGGATGCCGTGGCGTTTGGCCAGGGCTGTGCGGTCCTTGCTGTAGCCACCGCCGATCACGCCCACCACCGGGATATCGCGGCCCAGGCAATGGCGCAGCACGGCTTCGTCACGGGCGGCAACGCCTGCGTCAGTCAGCTGCAGGTAGCCCAGGGCGTCGTCCTTGTGCACATCGACACCGGCGTCATACAACACCAGGTCGGGTTGATAAAGCGGCAGCAGGTAGTTGAGGGCGTCGTCCACCACTTTCAGGTAGGCCGCGTCGCCCATGCCTCGGGGCAGAGGGATGTCCCAGTCGCTTTGTGCCTTGCGGGCGGGGAAGTTCTGTTCGCAGTGCAGCGACACGGTGATGGCCTCGGGCGTGTCATGCAGGATGCGCGCGGTGCCGTCACCCTGGTGCACGTCGCAGTCGAAGATCAGCACCCGGTGTACCCTGCCTGCTTCCAGCAGGTAGCGGCTGATGACCGCCAGGTCGTTGAAAATGCAGAAGCCGGCGGGGTGGTCGTAATGGGCGTGATGGGTGCCACCGGCGAGGTGGCAGGCGATGCCATGCTGCAACGCCATCTCGGCAGTCAGCAGTGAGCCGCCGACGGCGCGCACGGTACGCCGGGCCAGGGCCTCGCTCCAGGGCAGGCCGAGGCGGCGCTGGTCCTCGCGCGACAGCTCGCCGTTCATGTAGCGCTCGATGTAGCTGCGGTCATGGGCCAGGGCGAGGATGTCGTTGGGGCAGATGTCCGGGCGCAGCAGGGCCTGGTCGGTGGTCAGCCCGCTGCCGACCAGGTGGTCGTGCAGCAGTCGGAACTTGTCCATCGGGAAGCGGTGTTCAGCGGGGAACTCCGGGCTGTAATCTTCGTGGTAGATCAGCGGCAACGGCATGGTTGAGGTCGTAATCAGGGCCAGGTCCTGATCTTGCCATGGCCGGGCCAGCTTTGCTGCTCAATCGCCTGCACGGGATTGCTGTGGCCCGCATCACTTTGCGGCGCTGGCCAGTACCCGTTGCCAGTCCGGTTCGTTCAGGCGCCCCAGGATGCGGGCCTTGCCATTGCTATCCACCGATACGAAAAGGGCGCTGGCATAGTTGCTTTGACGTTCGCCGCCGGCAACGTGCTGCTGGCGGGCAAAGTGGTCGATGCAGCCGTTGTGAGTCACCAGCACCAGGTTGTGGCCCGCGCGTTTGTGTGCAAGCGCTTCGTTGGCGAACTGGCTGTCGCAGCTTTCCAGCCAGTCTTCGCTGGCCACCGCCTGGCCGAGGATGAAGTGCGCGGTTTGCCGGGTGCGCAGTTTCGGGCTGGTGAGCAAGTCGGCGTTGTTCAGGCCC
Source organism: Pseudomonas sp. D5(2026) (assembly GCF_057766845.1). Taxonomy (NCBI): domain Bacteria; kingdom Pseudomonadati; phylum Pseudomonadota; class Gammaproteobacteria; order Pseudomonadales; family Pseudomonadaceae; genus Pseudomonas; species Pseudomonas sp. D5(2026). Next base: position 4,891,452 of record NZ_CM173421.1, on the reverse strand, counting down.
AGCCGGTGCAGCCCCTGGCCAACGCGGGCAGCGGCCTGGCTACCGCTCAGGGTGATACCCGTAGGGTCGTCCAGGCAAGGGCCGGGGGCGCTATCGCAGCGTTCAGCGTGGCGGATCATCACGATCACCGCACCTTCGGCCCAGTCCTGCAGCAGGCCGCTGTCACTCAGTTGTTGCTCGTTGCCAAGGTCCACGATATGCGTCCTCGTCGCCAGCCAGGTGGTCAACGCCGCCACGACCATGCACAGGCCCAGGGCGGCTCCGAGGGCTTTGCGGGTCAGGCGTCGCTTGCGCCGGGCGTGAATGGCAGAGTGCCCCAGGGTATTGCTCGATTGCATGTGTGGCTCCGTTGGCATAGCCGTGCTTGGCACGGCAGGGATGGCGGAATCCTGCCAAGTGGCCTGTCGGGGGCCGGTGAAGGGCGTGTGAAAATTGCATTCGGCTACTACCGGCTGGGTGAAACCCGCGCCCGCGCCTACGCTGTAAACTGCAACACGGCAAAACCGGAGCAGGCCCGATGACCCCTATTCTTGAACTGGAAAGCGCACGGCTGGTGCTGCGCCAATGGCATGACGACGACCTGCGCGAGTTCGCCGCGCTGTGCGCCGACCCGCAGGTAATGCGTTACTTTCCGGCGCCGTTGACGCGTCTTGAGGCCGCTGCGTTGATCGGCCGGGTGCGTGGGCACTTCAATGAATACGGTTTTGGTTTGTGGGCCCTGGAGCGCAAGGACAGCGGCGCGTTCATCGGCATGACTGGCTTGCTGCACGTGGGCTTTGACGCCGATTTCACCCCCGCCGTAGAGATTGGCTGGCGCCTGGCCCGTCGCCACTGGGGCCTTGGCTTTGCCAGCGAAGCGGCGTGGACCTGCCTGCGTTGTGCTTTTGCCCAGTTGCGCCTGGAGGAGGTCGTGTCATTCACTAGCGAATGCAACCTGCCGTCGCAAAAGGTGATGCAAGCCATCGGCATGCAGCAGGACCCACACGGCAGTTTCGAGCACCCCCGCCTGCCCACTGGCCACCCACTGCGCCCGCATGTGCTGTACCGCATTGACCGCGCGCACTGGGAGCGCACCCTGCGCGCCTGAATGCACGGCCATGCCCGGCGCGAATGACAAACGCTGTATCATTTGCCTACTTGGAAGGCGCTTGCCCGTAACACGTTCAGCGCCTGTGAAATCGAGCGCCGCTCGGGCGGCGCATCGCGAGCTAGGCTCGCTCCTACGGAGATCCCCCGATGAGTCATGTGTTGGACGACCTGGTCGACCTGTTGAGCCTCGAATCCATCGAGGAGAACCTGTTCCGTGGACGTAGCCAGGACCTGGGCTTCCGCCAGCTTTACGGTGGGCAGGTGCTGGGCCAGTCGTTGTCGGCTGCCAGTCAGACAGTCGAGGACGCGCGCCATGTGCATTCGTTGCACGGCTACTTCCTGCGCCCGGGCGATGCCAGCCTTCCAGTGGTGTACTCGGTAGACCGCGTGCGCGATGGCGGCAGCTTCAGTACACGGCGGGTGACGGCGATCCAGAAGGGCCAGACCATCTTCACCTGCAGCGCGTCGTTCCAGTACGACGAGGAAGGCTTCGAGCACCAGGCGCAGATGCCTGACGTGGTCGGCCCGGAAAACCTGCCTACCGAGGTCGAACTGGCCCGTGCCATGGCCGACCAGCTGCCCGAGCGCATCCGCGACAAGGTGCTGTGCGCCAAGCCGATCGAGATCCGCCCGGTCACCGAGCGCGACCCGTTCAACCCCAAACCGGGCGACCCGGTGAAATACGCCTGGTTCCGCGCCGACGGCAACCTGCCTGACGTGCCTGCCCTGCACAAGTACATGCTGGCCTACGCCTCGGACTTCGGCCTGCTGACCACGGCGTTGCTGCCCCATGGCAAATCGGTGTGGCAGCGCGACATGCAGATCGCCAGCCTCGACCATTCGCTGTGGTTTCACGGCAACCTGCGCGCCGACGAGTGGCTGCTGTACGCCACCGATAGTCCCTGGGCCGGCAATTCCCGTGGTTTCTGCCGCGGCAGCATTTTCAACCAGGCCGGGCAGCTGGTGGCATCGTCGAGCCAGGAAGGCCTGATTCGCCATCGCAAGGACTGGGCATGAGCCTGGGCGAGGTGCGCAACTGGGTGTTCGACATGGACGGCACCCTGACCGTGGCCGTGCACGACTTCGCCGCCATTCGGGTGGCGCTGGACATCCCGGCCGAACACGACATCCTCACCCACCTGGCGGCCTTGCCGGCGGCAGAAGCGGCGGCCAAGCATGCCTGGTTGCTGGAACACGAAAGGGACCTGGCAACGGCTTCCACGGCGGCCACCGGGGCGGTGGAACTGGTGCGCGAGTTGGCCGAGCGCGGGTGCCGGCTGGGTATTCTGACCCGCAATGCACGTGAGCTTGCGCATGTAACGCTGGAGGCCATCGGCCTGGCGGACTGCTTCCCGGTGGAGCACATTCTCGGGCGTGACGAGGCTGCGCCCAAGCCGAGCCCGGATGGGCTGCTGAAGATTGCCAGCGCCTGGGGCGTGACACCGAGCGAACTGGTGATGGTGGGGGATTACCGCTTTGACCTGGACTGTGGGCGGGCTGCGGGGGCACGCACGGTGCTGGTGAACCTGCCGGACAACCCCTGGCCAGAGCTGGTGGATTGGCATGCGGCGGATTGCCGGGCGTTGAAGGTGATGCTGGGCTGACGCTTGTTTTGGCAATGCGGGCCTCTTCGCGGGCATGCCCGCTCCTACAGGTATTGCGCCCGTCTCGGGGCCTGTGGTGCCCCTGTGGGAGCGGGCGTGCCCGCGAAAGGGCCGGATCTGTCTATGCTGAACCCCATTCTTTGCTCTGATACGGAGACCCACCCATGAGCAGCAAGGCCATCTACGTACAACCCGGCGGCGGCTACGACAAGGTCGAGGTCGGCACCTGCGAGGCCCAGGCCCCCCAGGCCGGCGAGATTACCGTGCGCCTGCACGCCAGTTCCCTCAACTACCACGATTTCGCCGTGGTCAGCGGCATGTGGGGCCCGAGCGAGCGACGCATCCCCATGGCCGATGGCGCCGGCGAGGTGGTTGCAGTGGGGGCTGGCGTCACTGAGTTCCAGGTCGGCGACAATGTGGTCAGCACCTTCTTCCCCGACTGGCTCGATGGCCAGGCCAATGTCGAGGGCTTTGCCGGGGTGCCCGGCGACGGCATCGATGGCTACGCCCGTGAGCAGGTGACTGCCCGCGCCACCGCCTTCACCCTGGCACCTCAGGGTTTCAGCCATGCCGAGGCTGCCACCCTGACCACCGCCGGCCTTACCGCCTGGCGCGCGCTGATGAGCGATGATCACCTCAAACCGGGCGACACGGTGCTGGTGCAGGGTACCGGCGGTGTATCGATTTTCGCCCTGCAGTTCGCCAAGCTGGCCGGCGCGACCGTGATCGCCACCTCGTCCAGCGATGCCAAGCTGGAGCGCCTGAAGGCCCTGGGTGCCGACCACCTGATCAACTACAAGAGCACCCCGGCCTGGGGTGAGAAGGTGCGCGAGCTGACTGGCAACCGCGGTGTCGATCATGTGATTGAAGTGGGCGGCCCGGCGACGCTGGAGCAGTCGATGATTGCTGCGCGCATTGGCGGGCATGTTTCGCTGATCGGCATCCTTACCGGGGTGGCCGGGCAGTTGCCGCTGGTGCAGGCGCTGGTGCGGCAGATTCGGCTGCAAGGGGTGCTGGTCGGCAGCCGAGCGCAGCAGCAGGCGATGGTGCGGGCGATCGATGCCAACGGCCTGCGGCCGGTGGTGGACAAGCATTTCGAGCTGGAACAGATCGTCGAGGCGTTCCGTTACCAGGAGAGCAACCGGCACTTCGGCAAGATCTGCCTGACCTGGTGAAGTGAGGGCAGGGTAGCTGGATGTGACGGCCACCCTGCACGCCACTCTATTCGTAGCATCAAGCCCGAGTGCCTTACACTGCCTGACAGTCAGTCCGGCAGTAGCCGGTCGCGGCTGTTGGACAGGTGCAGGCACACCGCCGCCCGCGCGGCATCCGGGTCTTGTCGGCGGATGGCATTGAGGATCGCCTCATGCTCCAGGTTGGCCAGGTACGCTTGCCGCGCCAGCTTGGCCCCCGCGCGCTCGGCCTGGGCCATGCGGTTGCGCGGGATCAGGCCGTTACCCAGTTGCTGCAGCATCTCGGTGAAGTACAGATTGCCGGTGGCCTCGGCAATCAGCAGGTGAAAGCGCCGGTCGGCTTCGATGCAGCTGTCGCCGGCAGCGGCCAGGTCCTGATAGTCATCCAGCGCCTGGCGCATGCGCGCCAGTTGCCCCTCATCACGACGCAGTGCGGCCAGCGCGGCAGCCTGGCCCTCAAGGCCAATACGCAGCTCCAGCAGATCGCGCACATTCGCCGCGCTCTCCGCCGCAACGCGCAGGCCGGCCTGGGCCTGGCGCTCCATCACGAACGTACCGATCCCGTGGCGCGGCTCCACCAACCCCGAGGCTTGCAGCTTCGACAAGGCTTCGCGGACCACTGTGCGGCTGACACCGTGCTCGCGCACCAGGGTGTTTTCCGAAGGCAGTTTGTCGCCTGGTTTGAAGGTGCCCAGCAAAATCTGCTGGGTCAGGCTGGAAACCAGGTCGTGGGCACGGCTGTGGCCGCGTTTGCGCGCGTGTTCGGGTTCCATGTGTGATCCGGTTCTTGATTGGCTTGTACGACAAGTTAATCGATAGAAATATTTTTTGCCGATTTTTCGCGCATCCTAATCAGCATGTAGTTGAGCTGTTTTTGCACGTTAGGATCAGATTGGCATTATGACAGCTTGTATTTTGCTATTTTGCCGACGTTAATGATCTTGTCGTACAACCTCGCTGCGCATAAGCTCCTCCCCACTGCCATGTCAGACAACCCGACCCGCACAAAAACAATTAGTGGGAGATCCGCAAGTGAACGACACCCTCGCTCCGTCTGCCCGGCATGAAGGCGACGCGTTGGCCAGTGCCGTGGCCAAGGTCAAGCGCCACGTCCTGCCGCTGTTCGTCATCATGTTCATCGTCAACTACCTCGACCGCGTCAACATCGGCTTCGTCCGCCCGCACCTGGAAAGCGACCTGGGCATCAGCGCTGCGGCCTTTGGCTTTGGTGCCGGGCTGTTCTTCATCGGTTACGCGCTGTTCGAAGTCCCTTCGAACATGCTGCTGCAAAAGGTCGGTGCCCGGCTGTGGCTGACCCGTATCATGTTCACCTGGGGGCTGGTGGCCACGGCCATGGCCTTCGTGCAGAACGAAACCCAGTTCTACGTGTTGCGGTTTCTGCTCGGGGTGGCCGAAGCAGGCTTCTTTCCTGGCGTGATCTACTACTTCACCCGCTGGCTGCCGGCGGCAGAGCGCGGCAAGGCGATTGCCATCTTCCTCAGTGGCTCGGCGCTGGCTTCGCTGATTTCCGGGCCGCTGGCCGGGGCGTTGATGCAAATCCAGGGCCTGGGCCTGCATGGCTGGCAGTGGATGCTGTTCATCGAAGGCATGGCCTCGGTAGCACTGTGCTTCTTCGTGTTCTTCTGGCTCGACTCCAGGCCGCAGGACGCCAAGTGGCTGAGCAAGGCCGAGCAGGACGCGCTGGTTGCCACCATCGACCGTGAGCAGCAAGCACGTGAGGCCATCGGTGTGGTCAGGCCGTCGGCCTGGAGCCTGCTCAAGGACCGCCAGATCGTGCTGTTCTGCCTGATCTACTTCTGTATCCAGCTGACCATCTATGCCGCGACCTTCTGGCTGCCTAGCATCATCAAGCGTATGGGTGACCTCAGTGACATGCAGGTCGGCTTCTTCAACTCGATCCCTTGGCTGATCTCGATCCTGGCCATGTACGCCTTCGCCGCCGGTTCCGCTCGCTGGAAGTTCCAGCAGGCCTGGGTGGCGGGCGCACTGCTGGTCGCTGCCACGGGCATGTTCATGTCCACTACGGGTGGGCCGGTGTTTGCCTTCGTCGCCGTGTGCTTCGCCGCGATCGGCTTCAAGTCAGCGTCGTCACTATTCTGGCCAATCCCCCAGGGCTACCTGGACGCCCGCATCGCTGCGGCGGTGATTGCCCTGATCAACTCGGTCGGCAACCTCGGCGGCTTCGTTGCCCCCACCACCTTCGGCTTGCTGGAGCAGCAGACTGGCTCGATCCAGGGCGGGCTGTACGGCCTGGCGGTGACCTCGGTGCTGGCGGCGATTGCCATCTTCTTCGTACGCATTCGCCCCAAGGGCGTCCCTTCCGATGACCTCAAGGCCCCTTCGGCCCTGGGCCAGACCCACTGATGACTGCGAGACAACCCTGATGAATATGCAGACCCTTCACACCAGCACCCCGGTGGTCACCGACCTGCGCGTGGTCCCCGTGGCCGGCCACGACAGCATGCTGCTCAACCTCAGTGGCGCCCATGGCCCGTACTTCACCCGCAACGTAGTGGTGCTGCGCGACAGCGCCGGCAATACCGGCCTGGGCGAAGTGCCCGGCGGCGAGAACATTCGCCAGACCCTGGAGGACGCCCGCAGCCTGGTGGTCGGCCAGCCGATCGGCCATTACCAGCGCGTGCTCAATGCCATGCGCCAGACCTTTGCCAACCGCGACTCGGCAGGCCGCGGCCTGCAGACCTTCGACCTGCGCATCACCGTGCATGCGGTAACGGCCATCGAATCGGCATTGCTCGACCTGCTCGGCCAGCACCTGAACGTGCCGATGGCGGCACTGCTGGGCGAGGGGCAGCAACGGGATGCGGTGAAGATGCTCGGCTACCTGTTCTACATCGGCGACCGCCAGCAGACCGACCTGGCTTATCGCAACGAAGCCGACAGCGATGACGACTGGTTCCGCCTGCGCCACGAAAAGGCCCTGACCCCGGAAGCAGTGGTGCGGCTGGCCGAGGCCGCCAAGGCGCGCTATGGCTTCAGCGACTTCAAGCTCAAGGGCGGCGTGCTGCGCGGTGAACAAGAGATGGAGGCCGTGACAGCGCTGGCCGAACGCTTCCCCGAAGCGCGCATCACGCTCGACCCCAATGGCGCGTGGTCGCTAAAGGAGGCCATTGCCCTGTGCCGCGACAAGCACGATGTCCTGGCGTACGCCGAAGACCCGTGCGGCGCCGAGAATGGTTACTCGGGCCGCGAGGTGATGGCCGAATTCCGCCGCGCCACCGGCCTGCCTACCGCGACCAACATGATTGCCACCGACTGGCGACAGATGGGCCATGCCATTCAGTTGCAGTCGGTGGACATTCCGCTGGCCGATCCGCACTTCTGGACCTTGCAGGGTTCGGTAAGGGTGGCGCAGATGTGCAACGACTGGGGGCTGACCTGGGGTTCTCACTCCAATAACCACTTCGACATTTCGCTGGCGATGTTCACCCAGGTAGCGGCTGCGGCGCCGGGTGAAATCACGGCGATCGACACCCACTGGATCTGGCAGGATGGCCAGCGCCTGACCCGTGAGCCGCTGCGCATTGTCGACGGGCATGTGCGGGTGCCGGCGCGCCCGGGCTTGGGCGTGGAACTGGATGAAGACCAGCTGGCCAAGGCCCATGAGTGCTACCGCAACATGGGGCTGGGGGCACGGGATGACGGCGTGGCGATGCAGTACCTGATACCGGGATGGCGCTTCGATAACAAACGACCCTGCCTGGTGCGTTGAGGCTGCTGGCCTCTTCGCGGGCAAGCCCGCTCCTACATCAACCGGTGGTGTCGCTACGCACCCTTGTAGAAGCGGGTTCACCCGCGAATAGGCCCGACCTGCCGGCCAATACCCCCAGTCATTCACCGCCCCACCGCATTCATCAATCGGTACCGTCGCCACGCACCATCGTAGGAGCGGGTTCACCCGCGAAAGGGCCGGCACAGACAACACACATTCAAATGAAAAACAAAAGCTCCATTTGGGCCTGTGGCGCGTTCGGATATGCCATTCGCGACATTTGGCGTTGATGGAAATGCCCTGTCGTGATCGAACAGTTCCGGGGCGTTCTCGTGTAATTCCCTACAGCCATGCGGGGATTAAATGAAGCCCGCCCTGCACTGACACGTTGCTCTGTGAAGCGCTCCAAATATCAACAAAAGAGCGCGAGTAACGTGTCGACTTATTGATTTCAAAGGAGATATTTTTCGCCTACGCCTGCCCGTCCTTCCTTGTGTCAGCAAAAAGAGAACAACATCAATGAACACCGTGGGATCTGATGGCAACCTTGCACAAGGTTTCAAGCCACGTCACGTAACGATGCTGTCCATCGCCGGCATCATCGGCGCCGGACTTTTCGTAGGTTCTGGCCATGCCATCGCGGCAGCCGGGCCAGCAACCATAATTTCCTATTTCGTGGCCGGAACCTTGGTGGTACTGGTCATGCGCATGCTCGGCGAAATGGCCGTGGCACACCCCGACACCGGATCGTTTTCCACCTACGCTGACCAGGCCATTGGCCGCTGGGCCGGCTATACCATCGGCTGGTTGTACTGGTGGTTCTGGGTACTGGTCATTCCTATCGAAGCATTGGCCGCCGGGCATGTGCTGAACGCCTGGTTCCCGCAGGTGGACAGCTGGATCTTCGCCCTGGCTTCGGTGTTGCTGCTGGCAGGTACCAACCTGTTCAGCGTGGCCAAGTACGGCGAGTTCGAGTTCTGGTTCGCCATCCTCAAAGTCACCGCCATTCTGGGCTTCATCGGCCTGGGCTTTGCCGCGCTGATGGGCTGGCTGCCCAACCGCGAGGTCAGCGGCCTGAGTACCTTGGTTGCCGAGTACGGCGGCTTTGCGCCGAAAGGCTGGTCGGCAGTGGTGGGTGCGTTCATCACCGTGATGTTCAGCTTCATCGGCACCGAGGCGGTGACCATCGCCGCGTCCGAGTCCAGCGACCCGTCGCGCAACATCGCCAAGGCCACTCGCTCGGTGATCTGGCGTATCAGCACCTTCTACATCCTGTCGATCTTCGTGATCATTTCGGTGGTGCCGTGGAACGACCCGCAGCTGGCGGTGGTGGGTTCGTACCAGCGTGCGCTGGAAATCATGAACATCCCCAACGCGGCATTCATGGTCGACCTGGTGGTACTGGTAGCTGTTACCAGCTGCATGAACTCGTCGATCTACATCGCTTCGCGGATGATGTTCTCGCTGGCCAAGCGCGGTGACGCCCCGGCCTTCCTCAACAAGACCTCCAAGGTCGGTGTACCGCGTGCTGCGGTGTTCGGCAGCACCTTGATCGGTGCGGCCATCGCGGTCCTCAACTACTTCGCACCGAAGGGCGTGTTCGAGTTCCTGCTGGCCAGCTCTGGCGCCATCGCCCTGTTGGTGTACATGGTTATCGCCATCTCCCAGCTGCGCATGCGCCGCCGTCTGGAGCGCGAGAACACCGAACTGAAGTTCCGCATGTGGCTGTTCCCGTACCTGACCTGGGCGGTGATCATTTTCATTGCCGGGGCGCTGGCGGTCATGATGTACACGCCTGAGCATCGGGCGGAAGTGAGCTCGACATTGGGCCTGGCGATCGTGATTTCCTTCCTGGGGATCGTGACGGCGAGGGGCCATGCGCAACCGGTAGGCGCGCGATCGATGGGGTGATTCAGTTCACCTGGCTGTAAGGCAAAGGGCACCCGAGGATGGATGCCCTTTGTTTTTTTAGGTTTGAGCGTGCTTTTGGGTTAACAGGTGCCGGCAGGTACCCGCCCGGCAGCGCGTTTCATTGAAAATAAATGAGGTGTTTTCTCATTCTCGTTCGGCATGTAGAGAAGGCCGGATTACAGGCCAGCCCGCCGACCCCCGACACGGAGCGAGAGAATGAGTTTTACCCCGGTTCCACAGCGCCACCCCTTGAGTCGTGCCCTGCATGCTGCACTGTTGGGCCTGGCAGTCAGCACCTACGCACTGCCGTCGCTTGCACAGCCTTTGAGCGCTGATCACAACAGCCCGCTCAAGCAATGGAGCATTCCCGCGGGCCCGCTGGCGCCGGCACTGGACCGCTTTGCGCGCGAGGCGGGCATCAGCCTTTCGTTCGATGCGCAGAACGTGGCCAACCGCAATACCAACGGGGTGCAGGGCGCGCTGGATACGCGGTCGGCACTGTCGTCGCTGCTGCGCGGAACCGAGTTGCAGATTGAGCCGCAGGGCCCGAATGCCTACCTGGTAATACCGCAGCCTAAACCTGCCGGCCCGCTGGAACTGGGCGCGACCGAGGACTACCGCCTGGCACCTGTCATCATCAATGCCAAGGTCAAGGCCAGCGCCGACGATGACGCCAACTCGGTGGTTGCCAAGGAGCTGTGGGTAGGGGGCAAGGTGGCGACCAGCATCCTCAACACGCCCGCGTCCGTGTCTGTGGTGACCAACAAGGAAATGCAGCAGCGCAGCGTCAGCACCACCGAAGAGGCGCTGCAGTACACCCCCGGCGTGGTCAGCGACTATTACGGTTCGGACGACCGCAACGACTACTTCCTGATCCGCGGTTTCCAGGCCACCACCTATCGAGACGGCCTGACCCTCAGCTCGATGCGCGGTGTGCGCGAAGACCCTTACGCCTACGAGCGTATCGAAATTCTGCGGGGTGCCAACTCCACCCTGTTCGGCCCGGCAGACCCGGGTGGCTCGGTCAACTTCGTGACCAAGCAACCGCGCTTCGAGAAGTTTGGCCAAGGCTACGTGACCTACGGCTCTTATGACCATGCCGAAACCGGGATCGATGTAGGCGATGCGCTGAACGACGAACAAACCTTGGCCGGCCGCTTCACGGCCAAGATGCAGAACAGCGACCGCGAGTACGACCACTCTCAGGACGATAACCGCTTCGTGATGGGCGGCCTGACCTGGGCGCCAACCGATTTCACCTCGGCCACGGTGGTGCTGGATTACCTGAAGACCAACAGCTCGCCGAACAGCGGTGGCTACCCGCTGGACAAGGAGTACGACCGCAGCGACTTCTATGGCGAGCCCGGCTACAACTTCCATGATGTCGAGCGCACTAGCCTCAGCGGCAACATCACCCACGACTTCGACAACGGCTTCACCCTGCGCAGCAACCTGCGCTACAGCGAGCTGACCGATGACTTTGGCTACGTCTACCTGAGCGACAGCGCCTCGCGTGTTGGCACCACCATTCCGCGTTACGTTTTCGGCACCGACAGCGATGCCGATCAGCTCAATGGCAACCTGATGCTGCAGTACGATGCCCAGTTCGAGCACATCGACAGCAGCACGCTGGTGGGCGTCGAGTACCTCGACTCGACGACCAAACAGAGCTCGGTCTACGGCCTGGCGCCCTCCATCGACATCGCCAACCCGGTATTCACCGGCGTGCCTGGCGGCATCACGCCCTATACCCGCAAAAAGAATGACGCCACCACCAAGGCGGTTTTCCTGCAGCAGAACCTGTCGTTCTTTGACCGCGTCATCGCGACCGCAGGCGTGCGTAACGACTCGATGGACCTGTCGAGCAAGGAATACATCGGTGGCGAGCAAACGGAAAAGGACAACTTCTCCGAAACCTCCTACCGCGCGGCACTGACCTATATCGTCAACGATGAAGTGTCGACCTACGTGAGCATGGTGGAGTCCGTCTCGCCCCCGCAAGTGGGCGTTACCCCGCAGACCGGCAAGCAATACGAAGTGGGCATCAAGTATTCGCCCATGGGCATGGACGCACTCTTCTCCGCCGCTGTTTACGACCTGACCCAGGAGAACGTCACCATTGCCGTGGTGTTGCCAAGCGGCATCATCGAGCAGCAGACGGTGGGCGAGTCACGCGTGCGTGGCCTTGACCTGGAAGCCAAGGCACAAGTCACGCAGGACATCAGCGTGATTGGTGCTTACTCCTACATGGAGTCCGAGGTGCTGCGCGGATCGCTGTATGACGGCTCTTCCTTGAAGGGCAATGAGTTCACCACTGCGCCCAAACACACTGCATCGCTGTGGAGCTACTACGACATACCGGGCACTGACGTGAGCGTCGGCCTGGGCGCGCGGTATGTGGGGGCGTACTACATGGATGCTGCCAATACCAAGAAGAGCGATGGGACCACGTTGTTCGATGCGGCGCTGAACTACAAGATCGCCAAAGGGACCGACTTGGCGCTGAATGTGAGCAACCTGTTCGATGAGCAGCATGTGGTTGGGTCGGGGACGGCGAATTACTACAACCCGGGGCGGGAGGTGACGGCGAAGGTGAGTTATAGCTGGTAAGGCGGGTGAGGGGCACGGTCTTCGGCGGTGTTCGCGAGTAAGTTAGCCCCACTGGTTTGCCAACCTGAGGGGGCAACTGCCTTGCTCAAAGTCTGAAAGTTTGCGTGATCATTGTGGGAGCGGGCGTGCCCGCGAACACCGGCACAGCCGGTGCCAAACACCGCGTCGCGTTTTTTGCGGGAAGGCCAGCTCCCAAGGTTCGTCCCGGGCGACCCTAGTCCAAGCACGGTCACTGAGCTAAACGACCACGGGATAACATGCATCACCCCACAATGTATCCGGGTTATCCAGCATCAGCAGAATGATGACCGGAACCAGCTTTCCGAGCAGGCTGGCGCAGTCGCGCAGTTGATCTCGATTGACGCTGCTGTTCCAAGTGGCACCGCCATGCATGATCTGGTTGCGTAGGGTGTAGATCCGGTTGAACAACACCCCTAGCACGGCCGCGGTGTTGCGGTTGGCCAGAGCTTGCTGCGCGGTTTTACGACCTTTGGCAAAGCGTTCGGTCCAGAGTGGCTCACTGATCTTGCCGTTCTGATAATCCCAGAAACTCTGAAACACATAAGGGTTGTTAAGCAAGACGCGAATACTGCCAGAGAACTCCGACCACACCAGATTTTCGATCAGGTTGCTTTTGTCCAAGGCACAGAGTTTTTCGAGGAATGCCTTGAATGTGGCTTGTTCGGACAGGCGGAACTCTTCATCAATGTCCGTCGCGTATGCCGAGTTGAAGGCGATCCACAGAAAGATAAAGCGCCCATCAATATCATCCGTCTGTTCGGCGCGGTTCAGCCAGCTCAGTGCTCGATGAACACGCAAGGTCAGGTTGGGGTGATGGCCCTCACGTTCCTGGCGGTGTCGGGTCTTGAGTGCTTGATGGTCCATGAGGTGATGATCCTTGAGGGGGCGCACGGTCCGTAAAGAGATGATGTGTGTCTGAAAACTTTACAGTTTAATGAGCGACTCACCGTTGGCGCTGGAAGCTGTCTGGTCGAGGCACTGGAACCTGCTCCAATTGTTTACCTGTATGAACAGACAACGTGGACGCGGCCCGTCATTTTGCTTAGGGTATGGCCATTCGACATTACCCGCAAGGCGGCTGGCATGAAGCGTGGTGAGTTCTTGGCACAACCCGAAGTCGAGGCGTTCATTGAATGGCTGGCAGCCAACCTGCCGGTGCTCACCTTCAAACTGCGATTCAAGTCCAGCAAGTTCGTACCCGGTGGTTTGACGGTCGATGTACAGGGGATTGAGCAGGTCCTTGAGCATTACCGCTGGAAAGCAAGCTGGCGCGACAGCCGCCAGAGCGCGGTCGACTCTGAAACCTGGAGGCAGACCCAGGGCTCGCTTGGGCAATTGCGTGAGTGGTTGTCGGCTGGAGTCAGCGCCGGTGATGATCAGCAAGCGCTTCAGGCCTGTTTGCAGATTCTGCGCTGGGGCGGTGTGCGGGGTGCCATTCCATTCTTGCATCGGCTGGCTACCAGCGGCGAGTTGTCGAGCTACCTGAAGAAGATGGCTGGGCTCATGGCGCTCGATGCCGACAATGATCTGGATGACCTTGGCAGTGTCGAGCGTTTCGATTCGGGCCTGACCAAGATTCACGCCTTGCTCGACTTGTCCGGTTCTCCCATCTATGACAGCCGTGTGGGCGCCGCGATTGCCATGTTCTATGCGCTCTTTCGCCAGCAGTGGGCTGGGCGTGGCAAACCTCTGCTGAGGTTCCCGTCCGGCGGCGCGCGTGGCGACCAGATCCGCAACCCAGGAGCGTTTGCCAACTGTCTGGCAGCACCGCAGTTCTCGGCGATCGAGTACGCCGAGTGGGCGCGCTGGCAGGTCCGTTTGGGTTGGATTGTCCGCGCTTTGCTCGGGCGCACAGGCTGGTTTGCCGACCAAGGGGCAATGCCCGCGCGATGCCATGCATTCGAGGCGAGCCTTTTCATGCTTGGCTATGACCTTCGCTGCTTTGGCCTGACGCCAGTACCTGAGGCCCAAGCAGTTGGCGAGCACGGCGATATATCGCTGCGCGAGTCTGGCAATAGCGGCTGGGTGCCCACGGGTCATCCTTTTGGCCAGGTGCTCAGTGACTACCTGGCCTTCCGTCACAGCGGTGCGCCCGACGATAAAGATGCGTTCGTTGACTGGCTGGTGGCTGAGCCGCGCAACGGAAAAACGCTCTCACGCGCGACTGCACAGAGCTACTGCTTCCCGTTTTCTATTGACGAGTTTGACTTGTTCGGCCGCCCGCTTGCTGCCCTTGAGCGCATTGTTGCCGGTGGTGAGGACGGACTGCGGGCAGCCTTGTCTGGCGAAACGCTCGAGCCGTTCACGGTGGGGGACGAGCGCGTCAGTGTCTGCCTGGTTGATGTATTGATCACCGGCAATGCCTATGCCCGCGCGGAGAGCGACAAGGAACGTGTCGACTACGTCGTCAGCGCTGGCTATGCCGGCACCGAGAACTCCGCAAGAACAATCATGGCCGTAGGGCGCAATGTAGGTAAGCACTTCGGCCTGCTCAATGCGCAGCATCTGCCGACGCCCCTGTTCGAGCAGTTCTACCAAGGTTGCTCGCTCGACGCCTGAGTCACGCTGGAGGCAATACAACTATGCAAACTCGAAACGGGACTCGGCTGTATTCCGCCTCGGACATCTGTGGCTTCCTGGAATGCCAGCATTTGACGGCGCTGGACCTGAAGCACCTGGTCGCGCCGATGGAGAAAGCCCCGGCAAGTGAGCAGAACCGCTTGATCCAGGACAAGGGGCTGGCCCACGAAGCGGCATTTCTTGAACAGCTCAAAAGCAGCCATGCCCAGGTAGTCGACGTCGCTGAGGGCAATCCGAGCTTCTCTCGGCGGGTGGAACTGACCATTGAGGCCATGCGCGCCGGCGCGGACATCATATTCCAGGCGTCGCTTCAGGAAGGCGCCTTTATCGGGCATGCCGACTTCCTGCGCAAAGTACCACGGCCGTCGGCGTTGGGGGGCCACAGCTATGAAGTGATCGACACCAAGTTGGCCAAGAGTGCAAAGGCCAAGTTTCTGGTGCAGGTTGCGCTTTATTCGCGGATGCTGATTGCGATTCAGGGCGTACAGCCTCAGTTCATGTACATCGTGCTGGGTGATGCTACGCGTACCGAGCAGGCCTATCGGGTTGCTGACTACGCGGATTACCTAGAGCAGGTGCTGCAGCGATTCAGTGCGTTCGTGAACACTGAGGGGCCATGGCTCACCTACCCGGATCCGTGTGGGCATTGTGGTTTTTGTGGGTGGCGTGATCGCTGTACTGAACAACGCCTGCAGGATGATCATCTTTCGGCAGTCGCCGGTATCAGCCGCTCGCAAATCAAGAAGTTGCAGGTTGGCGGTGTGACCACCCTGGAACAGTTGGCAGCCAGTGGCGATGACTTGCGTATCCATAAGCTGCAAGTGGAGTCGCTGAACAAGCTACGTCACCAGGCGCGCCTGCAGTTTCAGGGGCGCTCCAGCGATACCCCTCTGTACGAGCTGTTGCCGGTCATGGGGCAACGGCGTGGCTTTGGCCGCATGCCTCCTGCGGTCGAAGGTGATCTGTTCTTCGATATGGAAGGTAATCCTCTGGAGGAGGGCGGCCTGGAGTACCTCTTCGGCCTGTATATAGACGAAGGCGGTGAGCAAACTTTCAAAGCTTTTTGGGCGCACAGCCGGGACGAAGAAAAGATTGCATTCGAGCAGTTCATCGACTGGATCATCGCGCACCTTGAGCGTTACCCGAATGCGCATGTCTACCACTATGCCAGCTATGAAGAAACGGCCATCAAGCGCCTGATGAGCCAGCACGGCACTCGCGAGGCGCAAGTGGATTGGCTGCTGCGCAATGGCAAACTGATCGATCTTTACAAGGTGGTGCGCGAAGCGATCCGCGTGTCGGAACCCAGCTACTCGATCAAGAACATCGAACACTTCTACATGGCAAAGCGTGACGGCGACGTTACCAATGCCGGTGCGAGCATCGTGTTCTATGAGCGCTGGAAAGAGACTGGTGACCCAGCATTGCTTGAGCAGATCGAGCGCTACAACGAAGACGATGTGCTCTCTACGTACCTGTTACGCAACTGGCTTGCGAGCATTAGTCCATTGCGCGCAGGGGTTCCTGTCGTGTTGCAAGCCGAAGGCGAGAAAGCCGTAGCGGAGCAAAAGGAGATCGAGGTTCGGCTGGCAAAATACCGTGACCGATTGCTTGCGGGCTTGCCGTCCGACGATTGCGTCCTGAGCGACGAGGATCAGGTCCGGGTATTGACCTTCCAGCTACTCGACTTCTACCGCAGGGCGGAAAAGCCGGTGTGGTGGCAGTTGTTCAGCCGCCAGGACATGACTACCGAGGAGTTGCTGGACGATATCGAGAGCCTCGCCGGTTTGCAGCGCACAAAAACACCGCCGGTACCGATCAAGAATTCGTTCCTGTTCGAATACAGTTTCGAGCCTCAGGAAAGCAAGATGCGCTCCGGCTCAAAAGGTGTCATCCCTGAATCGTTGGCCAGTGTGCACCTGGTCAGCCTGGATAATGACGCATGCCTCGCGACATTCAAGGCCACCGCGAAAAAGGCGCCACCGGAAGCCTTTGACATGATCCCCGGCAGGCCGATCCCGTCAGGCATGCTGCGCGAGGCGTTGTTTCGCTATGCCGACAGCGTATTGTCCGGTGAGCAACGATTTCAGGCGGTGATGGACTTTCTTCATCGACGCGCACCACGGGTGAAAGGTATCGAGCCGGGTGCGCCTTTGCTTGATCCGCACTTGGCAACGACCGATGGCATCAAGCAGGTGGTACGTAACCTCGAGAACAGTGTGCTATTCATTCAGGGGCCGCCAGGGGCCGGGAAGACCTACACCGGCTCACACGTGATTGTTGACTTGCTCAAAGCCGGCAAGCGCATCGGGGTAACCTCCAATTCGCACTATGCCATCAATAACGTTTTGGCAGCAGTCGAGGCGCGTGCACAGGTGGAGGGCGTTACCTTCAAGGGACTGAAAAAATCATCGGAAGGCGAGGGCACGGAATTCAATGGCCGTTGCATCCGCTCTATCGAGGACAAAACGGAGTTCCTCGACAACTGGGGCCCGGCTATCGACCTGACTGCCGGCACTGCCTGGTTGTTTGCCGATGCGAGCTTCACCGAACAGTTGGATTATCTATTCATTGATGAAGCAGGCCAGGTGAGTGTGGCGAACCTGGTCACCATGGGCATGGCGGCACGTAACATCGTGCTGATGGGTGACCAGATGCAGTTGTCGCAGCCTGTGCAAGGTGTGCATCCGGGCCGCTCCGGTGACTCCGCCCTCGACTACCTGCTGGACGGCACACCTGCCATTGGACCCGACCGAGGTGTGTTCCTGGCGCAGACCTGGCGGATGCATCCACAGGTTTGTTCGTTCATTTCCGATGCTGTATACGAAGGGCAACTTTCGTCCGCGCCGGGTACCGAGCGGCAAGTATTGCACCTTGATGGGCAGCGGCCAGAAATACCGGCAAGCGGGCTGATGTTCTGCCCAGTAGAGCATGACGGCAACGGCCAGAGCTCCGATGAAGAGGCTGCGTACATCAAGGCGTTGTACATGTACTTTCTGCGCCAGTGGTACGAGGATAAGAACGCCGAGAAACACGCGATTTCCCTCGAAAATATCTTGGTGGTGGCGCCTTATAACTTGCAGGTACAGCTGTTGAAACAAATGCTGCCTGCGGGAGCTCGCGTTGGTACTGTGGACAAGTTTCAAGGACAGGAGGCTGAAATTGTAATTGTCTCGATGACCACATCGAATGAAGACTACCTGCCCAGAGACATTGGGTTCCTTTACTCGAAAAACCGTTTGAATGTTGCTGTCAGCCGCGCCAAGTCGTTGGCTTGCATCGTTGCCAGTCCAGGGCTTACGGCGATTCGCTGCCAGACACCAAAGGACATGAGCCTGGTCAATGGCTTGTGCATGGCAACGCGGTACGGACAACAGCAAGGCCTGCCCTCTGCGTGTGAATAAGGGTCGTGAGGAGTTGGGGCATGAGCTATCCACCTGCCTTGCTTGCCGTGCTAGATGAGACATTGAAAATCTCGCGTTTCAGCGTCGACGATCTGCCCGCGCTTGAAATTGGAGGCTGGCATGTCGCCGTGTTGCTCGATGATCTGGCGCACCTGCGGTCCCTTGCGGCTGCGGCGATGAATGACCGCGACGGCGCCGAGAGCACGCCACTGGACATCGCCTACCAGCTTGGCCGAACTGCCTGGATTGAGCGGTTGGAGGCGCTGGGTGCAGAAGGGGACAAGGAGCTGCTGGACTGGAAAGGCCTTGGCAGCTTCCTGAGCCCGGACAACTTTGCCCGTTTGCCGGGCAGGCAAGGCATCATAAAAACGCTTGCCAGGCGTTATCAGCAAGGCCGTAGTCTGAACGACCGTGACGCGGCGGGTAATACGCCACTGCATTGGCTAGCCGCGAACGGGCATAGCAAGGCGGCGAACTACTTTGCCAAGCACTTCAGCAAGTACTGCCTCGATCTGAATGCGAAGAACAACGAAGGGCATACGGCCCGAAACGTGGCCATTCTGGCGGGGCATCACGATATTGCGGCGCGGCTTCTTATCGGAGAAATCGACAACTATCTGCAGGCGGCACGTACCTGGCAGCAGATGCTCGCCACGATGAGCGGCCACTGGCGCAACTGAGTGAGAATTTACCGACCAGCGACGCGGGGCTCCAAGCCCCTCGTCGCGAGTTTCAAAGATTAGTCATTCAACAGCCAGGGCTTCAGTTCCTTGAGATTGCTCACTACCAGTTGCTGCGCCTCAGGGAGAACCGCGAGGTTGCGGTGGTCGATTTGGTAACGCTGCAGCACATACTTCACCAGTGCCCTTCGGCTAGGCACCACCAGTTGCCCCTGCGTCATGCCGAAGTCGGTCTCGATGATCGCCTTCTGCGCCGCGTTCAATCGCCCATCAGGTTCGAATATGACCGGTACCTCGACATTCCAGTCTTCATCCTCTTCGCGTGTGTTCGGCGATTGGTCGAGCAAATCCGGCTGGCCTCGCAGGCGGCTGAGCACGAAATCCCGATACTGGCCGTTCTTCTCGCAATACGCCCTCACGTGCCAGCGCATGCCGGTGTAGACCAGCGTGTGCGGAGCAATCAGGCGCACCTCTACGTTCGGAGTGTTAAACGACACGTACTCAGTTTCCAGCCGCAGGCCTTCGCGACAGGCCTTGAGCAAGGGGCGCAGGACTTCCGGCCGGATCGGGCGATCCGGGACTTCCAATACCCGGGTGTGCGCATAGGCCAATGCCAGCCCGTCGATGTGTGGTGCACGTTCATTGTTCTGATAAAGCAGGTGCAGATAAGCGCTGGCACTGTCGTCGATGAACAACGGCTTGAAGTGCTTGCTCGGTACATAGCCCTTGAGCTGCTTGTCATATGTCAAGTTTTTGGGCGCATGCTCGGTGATGTAGGTATTGATGTCCTTGGAGGCCTGCTGGCGACTGATACCAAAGCTCTGTATCAGGTGGCCCGTGGTCAGCCGGCCTTCCCACCAGGCAACGGTCTCGATCAAACGATAGCGAAGTGCCAGGTCCCAGCGGACCTGCTCGATGGATTGCTTGCGTTTCATACCCGCTCCATGTGCGCGATTACTTTACCTGTATAAGTCTACATTCTAGACCTGTCGTAAATCACTACATATCTTGTCTCTGTCTTCGAAATAATTTGAAGCCAGGAAAGGAAGTGGACATGACTATGTCTGAAGTGGTTTCGACAGGGGCGTTGGTGTTGATCGGGGTGATCCTGGCGGTGCTCCTGTTGCAGTACATGAAGTTGCGCGAGCTCTGGCAGATAGCGCTGGCATGCCGCCACAACGCGCGTTGGGCGCGGATCTGGGAGATGGAGAACCGTGAGCTGCGGTCGGCACGGCGTGCTGACCAGGAGCACATCGCCCAGCTGCAGCGCAAGCTGGTGCTGTTGCAGAACCTTATTGCAGCACAAGAGCGATAAGGAACGGCATGAACAGACTTGAACGGATCAGAGGCTGCCTGCTGGGCGGCGCTGTAGGCGATGCACTTGGCGCCCCGGTTGCTACGCTTGGGTGGCCTGCCATCGAAGCCAGGTTCGGGCTGAAAGGGATAACGGACTTTATCCCAGCTCATGACATTACCGGTGCGATCAGCAGCGCTACGCAGATGACGCTGTTTACCGTTGAGGGCTTGCTACGGGCCTATGTGATTGGGAGTTCAGGGCAGGCATGCCATGTACCCAGTGTTATTCACCACGCGCTGCTGCGCTGGCTGACGACTCAGGACTATCCCCCGGCGATACAAGTCGCCACCGATGGTTGGTTGATCGAGCAGTCGCAGCTATGGTCGCGTCGAGGCCCCGACACAACGAACTTGAACGCACTGAAGGTCAGTGGGCGGTTAGGTGCGCTTGCTGAAAACAACAGCAAGGGCTGTGGAGCCCTAGTGCGGGTCGCACCCTGTGCATTCTTTGCCAATGCGTTTGACTACGCGGCGCAGTCCGGGCGTCTGACGCACGGGCATCCGACGGGTTATCTGGCGGCAGGGCTGTTCGCTGACATTCTCCAGCGGGTTGTCGATCGTCAAGATGGCCTGGAGCACGCTGTGACTCAGAGTCTGGCCAGGTATGGGCACGTACCTGGTATGGAAGAAACGCGCAGTCTCATCGAGCGCGTGCAGTTCTTTTATAACGAGGGGTACACACCTACACCCCAGCGCATCGACGATTTCGCTTCTGGTTGGGCCGCTGAGCAGGTGCTGGCAATTGGATTGTGGTGTGCGCTGACGGCACGGTCGTTCGAGGAGGGGGTGGCCATGGCGGTGAATCACAGTGGCGACAGCAGAACGGGCCTGGTCGCCGGGCAATTGCTTGGTGCGCAATATGGTGCTGCCGCTATTCCTGCTCGCTGGCTCATGCGCCTGGAATTGCGCCGGGTGATGGCTCAGATGGCGGAAGATATCGAGCGCGTGCCGCGGGAGTATTGCGGGGTTGGCGGGGAGTTTGATGAGCAGATTGAACTGGCTTATCCCCGGAGTTGAACGTAGTGGTGACAATGAGTTTGTGCAGTGAACAAGGAGTTTGAAAATGCCGATCAAACCTAGGCCCTTCACTTTTGAATGTGAAGATTGTGGTTGGACGAAAACAGTGGCGCCTCGCAGTGATGCGCTGGCGCCGGGTGAATGGGTCGACCACTGCCCGAAGTGTGGGGGTATGAAGTTGAAGGTGCGTGCTGCGGGGCGGTTGGCCCGCGCGGTGGCGAAACTGCTGGGAGCGCGGCGGTTTTAGGGTGTGGGCGGAAAAAACCATTAAACAGGAGCATTCAGCCATGAAGAATATCTTTGCCGTAGTCGGATTTATCGTGATTGTTACCAAGGGGTATGAGTTATACCGGGAATATAGCGAGATGAAACGTGAGAAAGCGGCGCGGGAGGCAGGTGGCAGTTCGATTTGACGCATGTCGAGTAGTGGCATTGACGACTCGTTCGAGGGTGTCGGGATGACGGCACCGCAGCACACCGACTGGGTGCGACCTGATTACGAGTCTATCGCGATGACGAGGGCCTTCTTCGGTGAGTACTGGCCGCAATTGGAGCTGATCGGCACGTTCCACTGCGGGTTATGTCGTTAGCGCCGACAAACGCAAGCTGTGGATCAAGGGCTAGGTGTGGCAGCAAGGCGCTGGAGATACGTCCTGCGGGGTGGTTTAAGGGGGCAGTGGCGGAGTTGCTGGCGCGCAGACGCTTTTGAGGCGCCTTCGCTCAGTTGGTGGAATTCTCCCGCCCGGAGGGTTCGTTATCGATGGGGCCTACAGGTGTCGTGGCTATATGCCATTGCGCGGCGAGCGTTTACCATAGCGCAGAGCTGTGGTGGAGGCTTTCAGAACCAGCCCATTCGGCTCTGCTTTGGAGCATCCCACTCATGCACGGTCAGGACTTCCAGCTCGTTGCGTTTATTGCCCAATAAAAAGCTGCCTGGCCTAACTTCATTACAAGGACGCGCAATGAACTCCCCTGAAGATCTCAACCGCCTCTATACCGATGTCTCAGATAGCATTGGCAGCGCCATGGCTGACATTCTCGCGCTTAATGTCGAGCACAAGGATGGTAAGCGCGAAATCGGTAATATCACTGACAAGCTGCGCGACATTCGGGGCCGGTTTGACAGCGAACTTCAGCAGTTGAAAACCCATGCCGAGTGGGACACATTTACCTTGGCGTTTTTCGGCGAAACCAACGCCGGCAAGAGCACGATCATCGAATCACTGCGCATCCTGTTCAAGGAAGAATCCCGCCAGGCACTGCTGCAACAGCATGCCAACGATCTTGAGCAGTTCTCGCAGGCCCTTACCGCTCAACTCGAACACGTCCGCGAAGGCTTGCACGCCTTGTACAGCGAGTACACCGGTGAAGTGGCCAGTATCAGCCAAAGCACAGCCCGGCTGACGCAAATCGTTCAGAGCGAAGCCCAGGAACGAAACACGATTGCCCAAGCCGAAGCCGATGCAAGAACCCGGCTTGCCCAGCAAGAGGCTGAGGCACGCATTGTGGTGCAACAACAGGAAGCAGCGCATCGTCAGCAGATAGCGGAGGCTGACGCGAGGGCCAAGCGCGATCTAGCCGAACAGGAGTCCAACGCTCGCCTGGCACTGGAACAGCAGGAAACCTCACAGCGTCTGGAAATTACGCAAGCGCATGCGATATCGCGCTTCAAGGTCCGCCTGGCCATGTTCGGCATTGGTGGGGTTCTGATCGGCGCCTCAGTTGTGGCGGCGGTGCTGACGTTGGCAGGAGCCTGAAATGTCCCGACATGAACTCGATGAACTGTTCGATGAGGCAACCTCAACCCCCCTGCCTGTTGCCCCGGATGACGCACCTGTCCTCCAACACATCGAGGCACGCTCCCCGGCACTGGATGCCCTGCTCAATCAGCAACTCACGGCACTGCACGACAAACTGTTGGCGCACGAGCGTAAGAAGGCTCAAGCACGTCGGGTAGACGGGCTGATCATAGGCACTGGTGAAGCCGATTTCACTAAGGGCAATACGCTCTACCCCCTGAACTACAAGGGCAAACGCTTTCAGCTGATCGACGTGCCCGGTATCGAGGGTGACGAAAGCAAGTACGCGCACATGGTTCGCGAAGCGGTGGCCAAGGCTCATCTTGTCCTTTATGTGAACGGCACCAATAAAAAGCCTGAGAAGGCGACCGCAGAGAAAATTCGTTCCTATCTGCGGCTAGGTACTCAGGTTTGCCCCTTGGTCAACGTGCGTGGCAATGCCGATGCCTACGAGTTCGAGGAAGATCGCGAGTCGCTGACAGCGCACGGCGGTGCCACCGTTGCCTTGCAACAGACCGAGGAAGTGCTGCGTTCGGTATTGGGCAGCAAGGTCTTGCAGCCCGGCCATTGCGTGCAGGGCCTGCTGGCGTTTTCGTCGCTGGCGAGCGACGCGCAAACTGGGCGTACGACAATCGACCCCGCCCGTGGCCGAGACTTGGTCATTCAGCAGCGCAATTATCAGAAGCACTTCGCCTCGTCGAAAGCGATGTACGAATTCAGCCAGATAAAGTCAGTCGCCAAAGTGCTTCATTCCAAACTTGCGACGTTCCGCGAAGACATGGTCGAGAGCAACAAGACCAAGGTGTACGAACTGCTGGTTGAGAACATCTCGACCTTGCAATCGTTGCACGGCGCCCATGAAGCGTTTGTCGCCAGATCCAAGCCGGAGTTCGAGAAGTGCCGCGAAGCGATCAAGGGTTCCCTGGAGCGGTTTGAACGGCTGGTCATGAACGGGAGGCGAAACCTTTGGGACAACCTGTTCAATAGCTTGAAGGAAGACGCCGACTATATCGTCGAACGCCATTTTGGCGACAACGACGCTATTTCCAGCCAGATCAATCGTGCCTTTAAAACTCGGCAGAATTCGCTCAAGGAAAAACTGCAGGAGCAGTTCGAACTGTACCTCAACGACTTGGGCCAAGACCTACAGCAGGCCATTCAGCGCCTGTTGGAGGACGTTGCACGGGTGGAGTTCGAGCAGCTTCTCTATGATACCGAAGCCCTAAACATCAATTACAAGACACCTGACTTGGACCTTGGCTTCGAGCTGGGTGACTATGGCTGGATGGCCTTCAACATAGGCTCCTACGCATTAGCAGGGGCAGGTATCGGGACAGCGTTTCCAGTGATAGGCAACCTGATAGGCGCTGCCGCCGGCGCTCTGGTGGGCATCCTGGTCAGTTTGCTGAGCGTCTTCACCGGCAAGGAAAAACGTATTCGCAAGGCGCAGGGGCAAGTGCAGGAGAAGATCGATGAAGCCTGTTTTGAAGCACATAAAGCCTTGAAAGAAGAACGCAAAACGCTGTTCGCCCCCGTGCGCAAGCAAATTGATGAGACCGTGTTGTCTCGTGTGCAGCAACTTGACGAATCGCTTAAGCGCCCTCTGAAGATCATTGAACAGCAGATAGCGCTAATGACCCGTACCAAAGAACAACTGGAGAGCATGCCTTATGGAACAATTCAAGCAGTTCAACGTTGAGAAGCAGACCGCGCTCAAGGGGTTGGAGCAACTGCGTGCAGTGCTCGACGAGTTGGGCGAGATGGGCGCGGACGTCGGGAGCGAGCTGCAGAAAATAGACTCGGCGGTACAGGCAGTCGAATCCGATGTCCTGCGTATCGCCTTGCTCGGTGCTTTTTCCGACGGCAAGACCAGCGTGATTGCCGCTTGGTTGGGCAAGGTTATGGCCGACATGAACATAGACATGGACGAGTCCTCCGACCGCTTGGCCATCTATTCCCCAGAGGGGCTCCCGGAAAAGTGCGAAATCGTCGACACCCCCGGCCTGTTCGGCGACAAGGAAAAGAGTGTCGACGGTGAGCAGGTGATGTACGAAGACCTGACCAAGCGCTACATCTCTGAGGCGCACCTGATTCTGTATGTGGTGGACGCCACCAACCCGCTCAAGGAAAGCCACAACGACATCGTCAAGTGGGTACTGCGGGACTTGAACAAGCTGTCCTCGACCATTTTCGTGATCAACAAGATGGACGAAGTGACCGACCTCACTGAACAAGTGCTGTTCGATGCCCAGGCCACGATCAAGAAGGACAACCTCAAAGGCAAACTGCAGCGTGCGGCCAATCTTAGCTCGGACGAAATGGCCAGGCTGAACATTGTCTGCCTGGCATCCAACCCTAATGGGCGTGGCCTACCGTTCTGGTTTGGCAAGCCGGAGCACTATGAAAGCCGCTCGCGCATCAACGACCTCAAAGCAATGACCACAGAAGTACTGCGGCACAATGTGCCGGCGGTGCTGATCGCCAAGACCGGCTTGGATGTGGTGCGGGATGTTGTCGGCCAGCATGTGCTGCGCGCCGAAGAGCAGTTGGGGCAGCTCAAGGCCTTTGCCGAACAGAATGCCGAGGAATCGGCACGCATCAGTCAGGACATCGCCACGGGCCGCCGTGAAGTCAAACGACTGGCTGGCGAACTCTTCGAGGAACTTCAGAACCTTGAAAAAGGCTTACTGGGCAAGCTCCGTCCTCTTGGCCTGGAAAACATTCGTGAATTCCTCGAGGACGAACTCGGTTACACCGAGGAAGGCGTAGGCTTCAAGCTGAACCTGAAGATCAAGGGCGCGATCGACCGTTCATTCGATCAGTCGTCCAAAGTGACCAGCCGCATCTCTCAGGATATTGGCCGCCAGCTCAACTCCAGCGAAAGTTTTCTCAATGCCATGGGCGATAGTGCATTGAAGTCGATGGGGGGGGCGGCCAAAGGCATTGCGAACCTGAGTCCAGACATCATTAAGGGCGCGGTCTTCGCGGCCCGCGATGCACTCAGCGCGGTAACCGGTGTCGCGATCAAATTCAAGCCCTGGCAGGCGACTAAAATCGCCGGAGCCATTTCTAAATGGGCAGGCCCTGCAGGCGCAGCCATCACTCTTACCTCGGACCTTCTCAGCGCCTACAAAGCGCATGAGTTGGAACAGGAATTGAAGAGCGCCAAGGACTCGATTGCCGAGGTGATCAAAAGTGCCTTCAAGGATATTTACGACATCATCGGCAACGACGAAAAGCTACTGGATTTCTTTGCACCACAGCTCAAGGCGTTTGAGAAGATCGTTGAAACTGTGGAGGAGCGCTCGACGTTTATCAGCACCAATCAAGCCAAGCTCCAGGCCGTGAAAGCCAAGTTGAATGCCCTGACATCGTCGCCAGCGCGGCTTCAGGCTACGGTCTGAACAAACGGCAAGGGGCGCCACACGCCCTTTGTTAACGAGTTTCAGGGACCGTGCGTGTATTAGAGTATGCGAGCGATTAATCAAACCAAGCAGAGTAATAACTTATTACGGTCGGTTGGTGCGCACGCAGGGAAGTCTTGGCGCTAAAGAATGCCAGGAGGCGGCCGATAAAATTGCGGAACTGCTGGATTTATGGTGTTGGCACAATACGGTGCTTATACATGAGGTCGGACATGATTATTGTCGTGATAGCCGCAATTGTTGTAGCTGTGATTGTTTTCAAGCTATTGCTTCCGCTTTTGGGGGAAATGATTGGCTTGGTAATCGGCGGTGCGTTATTAATTGGCGGTATTGCTTTGTGCGTGGCTTTTCCGCCCGTGATTATTCTCTTTCTCATTGTGGTCTTGATTATTGCTGGTAATAAAAAATCTAAGGGTGGGGAATGAGTGTTACTACAGAAAAAGAACTGGCTGACGCGGTAAGTCGCAATGAAGATACCATCGTAATTGAAGGCGATCTTGCCAAAAAAACTGTTCGAATCAAGGCGACAGGAACTGTTGCATGGGCTGTTGCCATTGGCTCTATCGGCATCGTCTTTTATGGGGTAATTGCTACGCTTGGTACGGGTGGTGCCGCTACACCAGTTGCTGGTGTAGCGGCTGTTGCCGGATCCAGCGCAGCCCTTAGCATTCTAGGGGCTGCGGCAACTACTGCCGCTGTATCCATGGCGGTTTCTGTGAGAAGTCTTAGCGTACTGAAGAAGCTAAGAGGTAATTATAAGATAGCAAATAACTCGGGAGATAAGGTCACGCTAAAGCGCTGCTAATTGGCTGGGATGCTTTCATGAGTTTTGCTGCCGCTCACGGAGTGCTTATAAAAACGAAGGGGCAATACTGCGACAAGTATCCTTGGCCTGCCGATGATCAGTTCAGTCGCTCACTGTAGGGCGACCCCTGGTCCAAGCGTGGTCACTGAGCTAAATGATTACGTGATAACAGGCATCACCCCACAATATGTCTGAGTTACCCAGTGTCAGCAGAGCAATAACCAGAACCAGAACCAGCTTGCCGAGCAGGTTGGCGCAGCCCAATCAGGCGGTTAGATCCCTGTCCTCCTTGGCCGCCTGTCAGTAGCCGGGAATGAGGCCTTGCAGCCTGTGATGATTTCCTAAAGCCACGAAGGCGGTGGTCGTGGTATTGTTTGGCCACCATTCGTAAAGGAGTACAGCCGTGGCGTACCTTGTCGTTATACTTGCAGCATTTTTTTCAAAAGCGTTTTTCAACAGTAAGCTGTGCAGGGGGGAATATGGTTTTTTTAAGACCTATTTCCTCTATGGCGGTCTTGGAGCTTTTGTGATTTATGCTTCAATCATGTTTTTGTTTGGGTATTCAGCTTTGAAAGATGACAGTGGGACTGGGCATTTTGCGCTTCTGACGACAGCGCGTCTTGGCTTATTCTGTCTCGCGGTTTATCTGTCCGGGATTGCATTGGCGGTGTACAAAGTAAAGATGAGAAGCGACTTTTCACCGTTGATGAATTTATACGTGGCACTGATATTGATTGCATTTGTCATCTTGCTGCCGACTGCGCTGTTCAAGGCGCCTGTTATGTGTGCTGTATATGCAGCTTCGGTGTTTGTTTTTTATAAGTTTGTATGGGGTGGTGAGTTTGTGGTGAAGAAGGCTGCTATTGACTGAACGTGGGAGAGAAGTGCGGTGCGTGAGTGTCGCACTTCATACACTTTGAGATGGGTTTAATGGCTGCTGTCGGATTGAGGTTCTTCGTTCCTCTACAGCCAGTTGTGTCGTTTGTAGGACGACCTCTGCTCCGGTCGTAGCCATCCAGTTGAACAGCAACCGATTAGCGCTCCCCCCACAAAAGTTGTCGGGGCGTCCCAGCAGGAGTCGAACAAGGACTGGCACCAAATTGCCTAGCAGACTGATGTAGTCACGCAGTTGATCCAGGTTGGTGCTTGTGTTCAGCGTGGCGACACTAAGCATGAAGCCAGGTTCGACGGAGGACTGTAGAGTCTCACCATTCAATAGTGGCATTATGGTCTGTCAAGCACGCGGCTTCGGTCTGGGATGGCTTTCGCAGCACCACGCGTTCATCCCAGCGTTTGCAATCGTGGCAAATCAGCTCGTGACGCCAACCCAAGGTCCCGCTCAAGGAATGAAGGCAATGATCAAGAAATCGGTGACGGAGCTCGCGTTCGTCAACAGTAAATCGCCCCTACCCACCGTCGAGGTCGATTCGCAGTCCATCGAGGACGCAGGTTTCAGCATCTACCGCACGGTGATGCAGGTACTCACCCAATTGGCTGAGCAGGACGCATCACTGCGGGCGACTCTCTATATGTACGGTACTGTCAGCGTCAACTTCCGCGAGCCGTGCTGGTCTGAATTTTTGCTGGTTGCAGGTCCAGAAAAAGTGCTGCGTGCCTTGGGGGCTGGCTTTGAACGTTTGCCGGCCGTGAAGTCGCGATTCAGTGATTACGTTCCGTCTTCCGCAGCCCTGCGCACCTTCCATGTCCAGGATGGCTTAGTGTGGGAACAAGAGGATGCCAGCACATGGTACTCCCATGCCCAGACGCTTGCTGCCCTGACCGCTGAGGTCGATGAGGCTGAAGAGGCCGACGACGATGGCGAGCTGATTGAGGAGGATGAAGCGGAAGAGACCTGGGATACCGAGGACCTGGAGGCTTCGGATGACCAGGAAGAAGACTCAACGGTCGTTATTGGAAACCGGAAGGCGGCTCGCTATCGGGCCGCGCGCTCCGATGCAAAAGTGAGCACCATCCGGGCAAGGATCGAAGACGTCTTCGGATTACCGGAAGGTTCTGTCGCACTCTGTGGGCCAGACGGCCGCGCCTTGCGAGGAAACGCGCTGATCAGGACGCTGCGTAAGCGTTGGGACGGAAATTGACCACGGAATTTCTACACGCCAAGCCGAGTTCGCTTGTATGGGGCAGTACTTTGTCTTTCGCCCAAGCGATTGGCCGCTGGCATTGGACAGCTATCAGCGTGGTTTCGTCTGGGGGCCAGATAAGCTGACGCAACTCGTCAGTGACCTAGCAGCATATGTAGAACAGGCGGATACCACCTTGCCTTACTACAGGGGTGAGCGGCGTTGATGAGCAGGCAATGCGCGGGCTCTGATGATTTTTTCAGCGGGCTGAATTGCGATTATGGAGAAGGAACCAGGATGTCGATTCCGGATTTTCAAAGCGTCATGCGTCCGGTGCTGGAGGCGGTTCGAGACGGTGTAGCAATTCCGCTCAGCGTGTTGCGCGAAAGCATCGCTGAGGTATTCCAGTTAACCGAGGAAGAGCGCAAAGAGCGGCTGCCGTCGGGGCAACAAACGGTGATCAACAACCGAGTGGGCTGGGCCAGGACCTACCTGAACAAGGCCGGTCTGCTGACTATTCCGAGCAAGGGCTTGGTGCAGATCACTGCCCGTGGTCGGGAAGCACTGGCCAACGGTCCGGAGCGCATTACCGTTGCCTGGCTGAAGCAGTTTCCGGAGTTTGCCGACTTCCATACCGCTAAACCGCAGACCGTTGATGTGCTTGGAGTGCTTGATGTCGAGGCTGCCGAGACCACACCGGATGAGCAATTGGCCGAGGCTCATCAGGCACTGGTGCAGTCACTGGCCGATGAGCTGTTGGCGCAGGTCAGGGCGGCCACGCCAGGGTTTTTCGAGCAACTGGTGGTAGATCTGATGTTGGCCATGGGCTATGGCGGCTCGCGCAAGGAGGCGGGCAAGGCAACCCAGTCCACCAACGATGACGGAATCGACGGCATCATCAAGGAGGACAAGCTCGGCCTGGATGTGATCTACCTGCAAGCCAAGCGCTGGACCAATACGGTGCATCGTCCCGAAATCGACAAGTTCATCGGCGCGCTGACTCGGCAGCGGGCACGCAAGGGCGTATTCATCACTACGTCGGAGTTTTCCGCAGGCGCTCGCGAGGCGGCACTAGGCCTGGATATCAAAGTGGTACTGATCGACGGTGTCGAGCTCGCGCGGTTGATGGTCGAGAACAACCTGGGCGTGAGCGTTAAGCAGGTGTACGAGGTGAAGCAGCTCGACAGCGATTACTTTGCTGGAGAGTGACTCACGACCCTGGTGGCTGGTTCAGTCCGCCGGGGTAATCTGAAACAAGTCGGTATCTATCTGTTTTGGCTAGTGAATAATTTTTTTCAACTTGCCTGGAATACCAGTTGGAACGCTGCGTGGCCTGGATTCCGATGGACAGTAATTTTTGAGCTCAGCCAAGCGACTCATCAAAGTAGTCGCTGTCGAGCCTTGGCACCTTGTAAAGCTGCGAGCTGACTCCGACCTCGTGATCCAACATCAGATTGACCAAGCGTTTACCGTCGACCAGTACAAGCCCTTCGACCGATAGCGCGAACTCAACTGCTTGGGCGGTGAAGCCAGAGGTAGTTATGAATACGCCGCGTTTGGCTTTCTGTCCTGCCAGGGCGCCATAGAACGCCTGCAAATCGGGGCGGCCTACTGTGTTCTGCCAGCGCTTGGCCTGCACGTAGACTTTCTCCAGACCCAGCGCGTCGAGCGAGATCACGCCGTCGATTCCGCCGTCACCACTACCTCCGACCTGCTGCAGTGCCTGACGGTTCGCTCCGTAGCCCAAGCTGTGCAGGACGTCGAGTACGATGTGCTCGAAGCGCGTCGGGCTCGCTTGCAACAGACTGTCCAGCAGATCGCCCGCGACGCTGGTGCGCAGTTCTAGGATGGCTTGATTCAGGCGCTCCTGCGGGCTGCTAGTTGCGAGGTCAGTCTTGGTAATAGGCGCTGGAGCGTCATTTCCTTCATCCAGCGAGGCGGCATCCGGCGCTGTCTTCAGCTTTACGCTCATGAAGTTCACTGCTAGATGCTCGATCTGCTCTGGGCTCAACGGGGCAGGGTTGGCTTGGGCGAATGCGCGGCCGATGTCAGTTAGCTGCCAGTAGCCACGCTTTGCGCTGCTGGAATAGCCGGCGCGTTTGAGCCGATCATGCGCCCAGCCGGAGCGGTTCTTGTAAGTAGCTTGGCCGCTGGCGATGGTCTCCTGCCGCTGTGCCTCGCTCAGACCAAGTGTCAAGGCAGCTGCTTCATGGGCCTCGCCCGCGATGGCGCCTTCCGGGTGGGCAGCGAGAAAACGCAGGATGGGCTCGATGAACTGGTCGTAGGTTGGGACAGGCATGGTTTGCTTCTTCCTGATAAAAAGCTTAGCTCGGCCTAGCAGTTCGACGCCTGTGCTTTGCCTTGGGCGCGGCAGTGCGCTGGGTTTTGCTGCGGTTCCAGTAATGCGCTGGCGGGTTCGTCGTTCGGGTCTTGGGGAGGGGCAATTCACTGCGGAAGGCTTTGGCCAAGATACTTTGAGTCAGCTGGTCCACTCTATGCGCATATCCCGCACTGCGGGTGCCTAAGCGGAGATAGCTTAACCAAGGTGAGGCGGTTTTGGCCATCGCAGGAGGCCATTTCGAGAGGCGGTTGTATTTAAGCCCGGATGTTCCGCCTTGCAGGTCGCGACTGTTCTTGGTCCCTTCTTGGGCAACACCATTGGAAGCCGCTATCACATGCTCTTCAAGCCTAAGCCTGCCCTGCAGGTAACTTGAGCAAAAGCTTTGCCTTGGAGGTGGCTTTTTGGAATCATGTTGCGTGATCGCTGACGAACCTCTTGCAGTGAGAAAGAAGAGTAAGTCAACCGCATCGCCGTGATTTTTCCTCTCTGTTGCCTAGAGCTGTAATTTTGGCTAATTGCTTGATGAAGAGGAAAAATATGATTTCAGTTCAACGTGGTTAGGAGTTGGTTTCGTGGGGAAAGCTTTGGAAGTCGCTAACATAGTTTCGTCTGTTGCAACTGCCGTTGTGGCAGCGTTGGCGCTCTCTTTTAGTGTGTGGCAATTTAACGAGGGTCAAAAGCTGGCGCAAGAAAATTTGGATAGTGAGAGGGAGGCAAAGGCTGTAGAGCTATTTATTAAGTTCAATGAAATGAAAGAGGAAATGGAAAGTAAGTCGACTGCAGGTTCGGCAGGTGTTGATTTTTGGCGCGAAAATTCTCTTCTTGGTATTACAGAGTCGCTGTATAACTTGACTCAAGGCAATGATAAGTGGGAGTCTACCATTGACTGGATGCTGGGGATGCAAAAGGATTTCTTGCAGGAACGTGGGGTAAACTGCAATACCTACTCCTCCGAGTTCATAGAGTTTTTGAAGTCCGGTGGTCCGGTAAAGTGCTCATAACTTTATGAGTTAATGAATCGGTTAGTCCATCGGCGGAAGGACTTATCGAAGGGGGCGTCGATGGAGCGCCTACGACGCGAAACAGAGGATCAGTTTGACGAACCGGTGTTCGAATTCCTTTGGGAATTTCTCTGAGCTGGCCACAAAAAAGTTTATTTGCCAGCGCTAGCGTGTGTTGCCTTTGTATGCAAGTGGGGCTGGAGCATCGAAGTGGCGCTCAACAATATAGCGATTGAAGGAGCACTTTCCGAACTTCGATCATATGAGCGCCACCTAGGACGTGTGATAGCGGCCAGGAAGCGGATCGGTGAAACCTTCAGCGCACAATGCCAAGTTCGGCATCATCCAGCAGCGCTTTGCCCAAGGCGCAGAGGTAGTGCGCAGCCCTGGTCAGATTGGTTTTGTCTTTCATAAAGCGGTCGCTGGTCAGGTCTCTGCATAGCCGCTGTGAGTCGTTGTCCCCTACGGATGTCTCCACCCGCAGGTTCAAAGCTCACACAGGTTATGTACTTGTCGAAACGCTGCGAAGGCCCAGCCTCTGTTGACTTTGCAAAGAGTCGATCACCGTGAGCCTGTATCGGAGTACCGTTGCGCACGATGAATGTCCCAAGCCTGTGACTCAGTATTAGCCGTATCGACCGGACATGTTTAATCGCACCGAGCTTGCACATGTCTCAGTCCAGCATGCCCCTCATGCTCTGCTGTAGCGAAGACTTGAGCGCCGCATCACTTGCTACCAGGCGGTAGAGCTCTAGGTCCTGGCGGCGGCGTATTAGCATGACTTCCTCGAAAATCTTCTCAAACGCCAGTGCACGATGGTCTTCGTCTTGGCTATTTTGGTACTTGGGCTCAAAGTCGGGATGCTCCTGAATGCCTTTTAGAATGCTCAGAAACTTTACGCGCTTTTCTTCCGTGGTAACCCCCCAGCCCTGGAACCAACGCTCGTTGAAACTCTGGATGATTTGGTCCAGCGGGTCTTTTTCCTGTTCACCGCCATGCACCCCACGCGGGTTGGGGTTTGCTGGGTCCAGCTCGGTTTCTGCGTCATCCAGCCCAATGCTGTGGTTCAACTTAACCCGTTCCAGCCCATAGGACGCCAGGTCAACCGAGTTGAGCAGAGCGTCGATTTCGTCGGCGTCTTTGTCCTGAACTTTTAGTTTCGGAATCAGGAACTTAAGGAACCAGAACAGCTTTTCCCAGGCCACAATCTCGTACGGCATGATCGAGGCCATCTGGCCGTAGATCTTCACGAACTGCTTGGCCTTGATCTTGAAATCGACCTTGGCCTCATCCTCTAGCTCTAGTTCCACGTCGAAACGCTCAGCGGCGATATCAATCAGCACCGCCAGCTTTTCAGCATCGACGTTGTCGAAATACTGCGTGGCGAATGCCTCCACCTCCGGCCACTCGTATACGCCGACCTCGTCCAGCTGGTCCTTGAGTTCGTGCAGCACATTGATATCCGTTGCGCCGGACAGGCTGGTGGCCGTGTAGAACGGGTCGAAGGAGGCTTTGATGTCTTCCACCTGGTTGAAGAAATCCAGAACGAACAGGTCTTCAGTCTTCTTGCCCCACTTTGGAGCGGCACGATTGAGGCGCGAGAGCGCTTGCACCGCGAGCACGTACTGCAGCTTCTTATCCACGTACATGGCACACAGCTTAGGCTGATCGAAGCCGGTCAGGTACTTGTTGGCCACCACTAGCAAGCGATACTCGTCGGTTTCGAACTTGTCACGAGTGTCCGCTTCGGCGAAGCCGTTGATGCCGGCTTCGGTGTATTCGATACCATCAACCAATTTTTCGCCGGAGAAGGCAATTAGCGCCTTGAACGGGTTGCCGCGCGCCGCCAGCAAGCGGCTGATGGCCTTGTGATAACGGATGGCGGCTTCGATGTTCTGAGTGATCACCATGCCCTTGGCCTGGCCTTTGAGCTTTTTCGGCGTGACCACCTGCTCAATAAAATGCTCCAGCATCACCTCGGCCTTAACGTCGATGGTCTGCTGGTCGCGTTCGACATAGGCGCGTAGCTTCTTCTGCGCTTTCAGCGTGTCAAACAACGGATTGTCCTCAATGGACTTCTGAATTTCGTAATAGCTGCGGTATGTGGTGTAGTTGGCCAGCACGTCGAGTATAAAGCCCTCTTCAATGGCTTGTTTCATCGAGTACAGGTGGAAGGGCGCAAAGCGGCCATCGGCCTGCCGCTCGCCGAACTTCTCCAACGTGCTGTTCTTCGGTGTAGCGGTGAAGGCGAAGTACGAGGCATTACCGCGCATCTTGCTGTTCTTGATGGCGTTGAGAATCTTCTCCTGAGTGTCGTCTTGCTCGTCGCCGCCCATCACCTTGTTCATCGTGCCATGGCTGCTACCGTCCTGCGAGCTGTGTGCCTCGTCGATGATCACGGCAAAGCGCTTGCCGGCCATGTCGTCGATACCATCCACGATCACCGGGAATTTCTGGATGGTGGTAATGATAATTTTTTTGCCCTGCTCCAACGCCTGCTGGAGGTCGGAGGACTTCAGCGCTGGAGCGATGATGTTTTTCACCTCGGAGAACTCGCGTAGGTTCTCGCGCAATTGCTTGTCCAGCAGGCGGCGGTCGGTAACCACAATCACCGAGTCGAACAGCGGCACATCTAGAGCGCGCGCGCCGACCACCTCCTGTGACGCCGGATAGGTTTCTATCAACTGATAGGCCGCCCAGGTGATGGAGTTCGATTTGCCTGAGCCGGCCGAGTGCTGGATCAGGTAGCGCTGACCCACGCCATGCTGGCTGGCATGCGCCACTAGGCGGCGCACCACATCCAGTTGGTGGTAGCGCGGGAAAAACAGCGTACGCTTGGCCAGTGGCATCTTGCTGCTGCCGTCCAGGCGCACGAAGTGTTGGATGATGTTGGCCACACTTTCGCGGCTGAAAATCTCCTGCCACAGGTAGGAGCTTTTGTGCCCGGCGGGGTTGGGTGGGTTGCCAGCCCCGTGGTTATGGCCCTTGTTGAATGGCAGGAAGAAGGTCGCGACACCGGCCAACTTGGTGGTCATGTAGACCTCGTCGGTGTCTACCGTCATGTGCACTAGGCAGCGGCCGAATTGCAGCAACGGCTGGTCCGTGTCGCGGTTCTGCTTGTACTGCTTTTGCCCGTGATAACGGGCGTTCTGGCCCGTCCAGGGGTTCTTCAGCTCCAGCGTGGCGAAGGGCAAGCCATTGATAAACAGCACCAGGTCGATTTCTTCCAGTGGATTACTCATGGAGTAACGCACTTGGCGGGTGCTGCTAAAGATATTCGCCGCAAACTGCTGTTTGACTCGCTCCGAACTGCTGGCAAGCGGCGCGGGGTACATCAGGTTAAGGTGCACGTCGTCGATGGCCAGCCCGCGCTTTAGCAGGTGAAGCACACCGTACTTCTTCGCCAGCCGGTCGAAGCGTTCGAGGATGCGTAGATCCCAGTCGTCGTAGCGCTGCTTGAGACGATCCAAATCATCGCCTTGGCTGGCCTCAAAAAACTGCCACAAGCAATGGCTATCCACGGCATAGTGGGCATTGAAATCCTGAGCTCGGCCCAGTCGATACCCGTGGTTGTGGCCCGCCGGCACTGGCGCCGCGCTGTCACGGACCAGCGCCTGCTCTTCTAGGCAAGTACCTGTGAGGTATTTCTCGATGCCAGCTTCCAGCGCCTGTTCGTTGGTCTTGCTTACCATGCCGGCTTCCTTATGCCTGTTCTTTCTATCTCTGCCAGGCTAGCCCGGCGTAGGGTGCAAATGTCTATAACTACCCAGCCAACGGGGGCAGACATTCGTCGCTACCCCACCTGACTTACCACTAACCCATGGATCCACTCGACAGCAAAACCATTAACAAAGCTGGGCGACAGCCTGCTGCATTTCTAACAGTTCGGCATACTCGTCTAAGCAGTTGCTGCTGGGCATCCATCAGGCCACTTCCATATCTTGAGTTTCCGGCTCCGACACGCCCGGCACCTTGATCTTGCCGGTCACGGCGCTATTGATCAGGGTGACTTTGTATTCTTTGAGTTTGGTGATTTGTTGTTCAAGTAAATCGAGAGCTTTGTTCAGCTTCTCCGACTCAAGACCAAGGTGCGCCACTATTGCGTCCTGTTCCTCACGGCTTGGGAAACCAATTTCCATAGACATAAACATATGGCTGTAAAAGCGCAGGCGTGAAGAGTGTAGTCCCGTTGAGACTTTATTGTAGTGCGCAATATAAGTCGTGGTTTTCAGAAGCATCTCAAGGTACTGCGGATTTAATGTGCCGTGATTCAGTTGCCTGTAAACCCCATAGGCCGAACTAACAATGCCAGCCCGATCAGAAACGCCAAGCGCGCCCATCCACGCCCACATGATGTTGAATATAAGATCATCTTTTTGGCAGGTCTTTGATCCGGTATAATCCTCAGACATAAACATTGTCACATTCTTTTCTGAGCGAGGCGTTACCCCAGTCAGATGAGAAACTGAGAGAAGTTCTTGCTGCCCATCGGGGGATCGCTCATCGACTTCTCGGAAAATATACTTGGCTCGCTTTATCGACCAATGCGACGGAATTTCGCCAATCCATTCGATATCGGAGTTCCGCATGGGGGCACGCGGATTAAGACCGCGGGTTACGGTATGCTGGATCAGTATCTGCTTGCGCTCTTTGAGTAGTTCGATCTGACGCTCCTTGGTCTGAATCGCCTGATCAATTTGTGCAGTTTTGACAGATAAAAATCGAGAAATAAGCTTCTGCTCTTGAATTGGCGGATTGAGTGATTTAAAAGCCAGAAATACTTCCTTCGGGATGGTGTTTCTCAAGCCTTTGTACAGAAATCTCAGTCGCTTTCCTGAGTCAAGACTTAGGTAAAGGTATTGAAGATATTCTTCGTCAAATTTTTTGCGTGGCCGGAACACCGTGTAGGCGCCCGTTATCATTCCATGCAACGAGGAAAGGCCAATGGTTCTAGGCGTTTCCTCGACATCGAACAAGCAGAAAACAAAGTCGCCAGGAGTGACCTCTTGGTAGGTATTAAACTCTGCAGGAAACTTTCCTTCTGGATTGTCCATGTCGCGTTTGATAATTCCACCTAGAGTGAGCGACAGAAGCGTATAACGACTGGAATTCTTGCCAACAAGATTTTTTTTAAGATCAAAAATGTACTTGTTTGCCAGGGTTTTCCAGTGTGCAGGAACACTTCCATAGCACTCTACGCCGGAGTCGCGATAGTTCTCATAGGTCGGGAGAGATCTGAGAGATTTAGACATTTTTGACTCCAGAAACCTCGTCAAGAGGCACGCCCAAAATTTCCGCAATCAACCCTTCCGCCTGCTGCTCCAGCGCCACTATCTTCCGAGCCACTTCGTGCATGCTGGGCAGAGTTTGGTGCTTGTAGAAGTATTTGTTGAAGCTGATCTCGTAGCCGATCTTCACCGACTCCAGATTGATCCAGGCCTCGGCGACATGGGGCACCACTTCGGCCTTGAAGAAGCGGTGGATGGAATCGGCCAGGGGGATGCTTTCGCTGTCGCGCAGGTCACTATTGGATTCGTAGGTTATAAATTCGCCGGCCCTGTCGCTGGGGTAGTAGCCGAAGTCCGGTAGGTCGGCCTCGCGGCAGTCCAGCCGCTCTAGCAGCGCGGCCAACTCGGAGCGGTCAAATTTCTCCACCTTGCGGATGACCTTGGCGGCGTTTTCGTCGTACCAGCTCACTGCATTGAGCACCTGATTGCGCTCACTGGCACCGAGCTTGATGCTGGCCTCTTTGCTCAGTTGTTTAAGCGCCTTGTCCACCTGTTTGGCGAACAGGTTGAAGTCGTCATATTCCTCGCTGCCGATGGCTTGCATCAGGTAGTTGGCCACGGTGACCAGCAGGGACTGCTTGGCCCATGTTTCCAGGCTCAGCAGCTTTTTGCGCTGCTTGGCGTTGAGCTCCAGGCCTTGTTCTTCACACCAGGCAAGGATGGCTTTTTCATGGGTGGTCAAGGTAGCGTCCTGATACACCGCCTCGCCCCACTCTTGGTAAATCCACTGCATGGGTTCGCGCAGAGCCTTATCGAAACGTAGGGTTTCTATGCGCTCGGCGCTGAACTGCGCCTTGCGCCGGTCTGGGCGTTCGATGCTGACCTTGTGGTAGCCGAAGTCGCGGTTATCAAACACCTGCGCGGCAATGCCGTCGCCACCGGCCGGGCGGTCGAAGCTGGCCAGGTCGAGGTAGGTTTGGGTGATCCGCTCGATATGCTCGGGGGCAAGTTCACAGTTTTTGTTGCCGAGGTTTTTGCGCAGTTTGCGGTAAAGCAGGCTGGCATCGATCAGTTGCACCTTGCCTCGGCGCTGCGCCGGCTTGTTGCTGGAGAGCAGCCAGATATAGGTGGTGATGCCGGTGTTGTAGAACAGATTGTTGGGCAACTGGATGATTGCATCAAGCAGATCGTTTTCAATCAGATGTCGGCGGATATTGCTCTCGCCACCACCGGCGTCGCCGGTAAACAGGCTGGAGCCGTTATGCACCGAGGCGATTCGCGAGCCGAGGCCGCTGTCGCCGGGAACTTTCATTTTGTTGACCATTTCCATCAGAAACAGCAACTGGCCGTCGCTGGAGCGCGGGGTGGCGTCCTGCAACTCGGTCTTTCCCCAATAGTCTGCGAGGCTAACCTTGAAGCGCGGGTCGATCACGTCGCCGCCGTCTTTGATAAACTTCTGTTCGCTGGCCCAACTTTTACCGTAGGGCGGGTTGGACAGCATAAAGTCGAAGCGGCTACCGGCAAATTCGTCCACCGAAAGGGTGGAGCCAGGGCGGATGTGAGCAGGGTTGTTGCCCTTGATCATCATGTCCGACTTGCAAATGGCATAGGTCTCGTCGTTGATCTCCTTGCCATAAAGGTGAATGTCGCGCTGGATGGCCGAGTCCGGGTATTTTTCTTCGATAAAATTCTGCGACTCGGTGAGCATGCCTCCACTGCCGCAGGCCGGGTCGTAGATGGTCATCACGGTGGGCAGGCGGTCCTTGATCGGGTCGAAGACCAGGTGGGTCATCAGCTCGATCACTTCGCGCGGGGTGAAGTGCTCGCCGGCTTCCTCGTTGTTCTCTTCATTGAACTTGCGGATCAGCTCCTCGAACACATAGCCCATGCCCAAGTTGCTCAGGGCTGGCAGGCGGTTGCCTTGAGGGTCTTCGCTGTCGTGCGGGGTGAGGTTGATGGTGGGCGAGGTGAATTTTTCCAGTACGTCAAGCAGCACATCTTTGCTGGCCATGTGGCGCATCTGTGACTTGAGATTGAAGCGCCGGATGATGTCTTTGACGTTGTCGCTAAAGCCGTCGAGGTATTCCTCAACGTTGCTCAGGAGGATCTGCTGGTTGTTGGTGGCGGTCTTCTGCAGTTGGCTTAGCGTCCACTTGCTGGTGTTGTAGAACACATAACCGGAAGCGGCACGCAGGGCGCTGTCGTCCAATTCGGTCTGGCTCATTTCATTTTGCTGAAAGGCCAGCTCTTCCATTACCTTGACCTTGCTCGCCTCCAGCAGGGCATCGAGCCGGCGCAGCACCACCATAGGCAGGATGACGTCACGGTATTTTCCGCGTACATACACGTCGCGCAGGCAGTCGTCGGCAATCGACCAGATAAATGAAACCAGTTTGTTGTGGACCGCGTGGTTCAACTGCAGATACTCCAAATCAAAGCGCTGAATGGCAGCGCTGCTAGGGCGGTTGTTCCGCACCCATGTGTAAGCTAAGGAGCGCATCTTAACCAATGCAGAGGGGCTTTTGGCGGTGGAGATGCAAGCGGATGGGGAACCAGCCTGCTAGGTTAGGGGGGAGAGGATGCTCGTGACCAGTTGTTGGATAGCATGGAGAAGCGGTTCGGTGATCAACTATCGTGAGAGAGCATTCGCCCAACTCACGTTGAATCGCACTAACGGGGAAAAATCCATGATTTTTCTAGTCGACGAGTGAGCAGCAGCACTGTCAGCAAGTAGTAGTATTGCGTCGCCTTACTGCGCTCGGCTAGATGATGATCGAGAAACCAAGCAACGTGCTTTTTCTGCCAAGCCCAAGGCGTTTTTCGCTGCCAGCGCTTTGCAATTTCAGCCTGGATGATTATTGCCTGTCGCACATGGCGTTGTCGCGTCGTGTGGGACCCGGTCAGCACGCCAGCCAAGAACAACTCCATATCGAATGGCTTGCTCATGACCGTCCTCCAATATAGGCCGCGACCACATCGATCCGACCATGCCCCAGCTCGTAGCTGATTTGCCTTCTGGCCTCACGATCTAGGTGCCTATCTACCTGGCAACATTGGCCGCCGCTGATTGGTGCGGGGTGTTGGGTGATCTGCTCGTAGCGCTCACATGCGTACGCCGTTCGTAGCTCATGGAAGCATTTGAGGTTCTGTGCATGCAGGGTGTCCCGTGCCGGGCGAACGACGTTCTGCAGAACGTCAAAGTAGCTTTCGTGTGGCGCAATCAGGTTGCGACTACCGGCAGGCGACACCCGTAGTGCAAACTCAAATGCACATCGA
The DNA here is from genome assembly GCF_057766845.1 of Pseudomonas sp. D5(2026). Lineage (NCBI taxonomy): Bacteria > Pseudomonadati > Pseudomonadota > Gammaproteobacteria > Pseudomonadales > Pseudomonadaceae > Pseudomonas > Pseudomonas sp. D5(2026). The sequence goes on along the minus strand of NZ_CM173421.1, from coordinate 4,850,280 downwards.
ACATGGTCGTTCACTGCGATCCAACGTGGCGCTGAGGCGCCGGCGCGGCCGCCTTTGGTGCCGTCTTGGATATTGATCTTGTCGAAGGCTTCAGCCTCCCGACTTAGCCGTGGCAGGTCAGCCAAGATGGCTTCACGCAAGCGCATGCCGGTGGCTCGCGCCAACAGAACGATCGCGGCGGCCCGGAGCAGATTTTGGCTGCAAAGCGCATCGACGATCTGCTTCACCTGTTCGCGGTCCTGGCCCAGCGGCACAGACTGGCGAACCCCGGTGCGCTGCATACCCAACGCCTTGCTCGGACTTGGCAACTTCACGTACTGATCACCGCGAAGCGCCGCCATGGTCCTGTTAACGCTGGATAGCCGGTTTTGTGCGGTGCTGACGGCGAGATCACCGCACCTAACCATGGCGCGCAGATACGCCGCGTAGTCGGTCAACACCTTTCGATCAATCTGCCGCGCATCATTGATACCAGGCCCCTGTTCGGAACGGCACCATTTGACGAATGCCTGCCATCGATCACAGTGCGTCTTGACCGTACCGTAGTGGCCACCGCCGAACATGTCTTTCAGCGCCTGCGGCCCTGCGTAGCTTAATTGCCTGCCGTAGCCGAAATTGCGTCCATCCCGCCTACCTACCAATGCCATGTCAGTCACCTCATCTACCGTTCTCCGATCCTCGCTCCACGTCATCCCGCCAAGAATGCTGAGTGTTATCAGGGATCAAGGCCCCTGCGACCTGTGGGGAATGTCCACTACGCGGGACTGGCGGCTCCTTACAACCGGGAGCAAGGGCATCTCATGATCTGGCCTCCTGAGCACCGTTACCGGTGGGCGGGTGGAGGCTGCATTGGCTGACGAGACCAGTGCCGCGAGATCCTGAGCCGGGTGAACGCAGCGGTGCGATGACCGGGGCATGCCTGACTGTCAGTCAGGTGCAGTCCATTCCCTGGTCTGCGGCACCATCATCTACAGCGCTTTTGCTGGTGACATCGGCGTTTGTCACGCCGATTGTCACGAGTGGAGTGGCCGCAAAGCCAAGTGCGACGAGGGCTGCAGCAGTGCTAGAAGCGCCCGTCTCTTTCCAGGAGAAAGAGACGGGCGCAGGTTGGCGCAAGATTCGGCCAAGCGGATAGGTTGCTGCAGGGCAGCGAAGTAGGAGGTGTTGTCTGGCGCACTAGGGCCATGATCTGAAGTAGGCATCCATCACCGGGGAGGTGACCGGGCGAGCTGCCGGACGCGAATCGCCATTTGGGGGGAGAACCACCGCGAGAGCGGCGTGACCTTGAAGGGTCGGGTCACCTGGGGTGCTGTCATCGACAGCGCTTGCACGATCAGTTCTACGCCTGTGGATAAACCCGGTCAAGGTTCGAAATTCAGGGCCACTTGGGATTTGAGGATCGATTGTCCACCGATGGAATTCCGTGGCAACCCCCGGACAACGTGGTTGCTTTTAGCTCTTCTAAGTAAGGTCCATCCAAACAGGGCGGCTTTGCAGCCCTGTTTGGATGGACCCGCGCTGAGAAGCGGATAAGCGAGGCTGCTTGCCCTGAATCTTGAACGCTCAGTTGGCGCCGTTGTTGCGCCTGCATACCGCTAGCGTATCGGCACCACGTTCTTGTCTCTGACTTGGCCGTACGCAGAGGCGAGCAGGCTGCCGGTGGCGGCTTTCTGGATGTACTCACTCCACCAGGCCATCATCGGGCGCCGGCGCTCGATGTAGTCGGCTCGGTTGTAGGCGCTGCGCACCTCATCCTTGTCGACATGCGCTAGGGCTACCTCGATGAGCTCAGGATCCCAGCCATGTTCATTCAAGATGGTGCTGGCCATCGAGCGCATGCCGTGGCTGACCAAGCGATCCTGGAACCCCATACGTTTCAACGCCATGTTGGCCGTCTGGCTATTGGCATGGGTGCGTGGATTTCTATCGGCCGGGAAGACGTATTCGCGATGTCCGCTGTGTGTCTTCAACGACTCCAACAGTGCGACAGCGTGATCACTCAACGGGATGCTGTGTGGGCGGCGCTTCTTCACCCGCTCCGGTGGAATAGTCCAGACACGCCTTTCAAAGTCTATGTCTACCCAGCGTGTGGTCGCCGCCTCGGCGGGGCGAGTCATCGTGTGCAACTGCCATTCGATCAGGCAGCGGGTAGTGCGTTTGATGCTAGCGTTCGCGATCTCCAGCATGAGCTCGGGGAGTTCTTCGGGCGGAAGCGCAGCCATGTTTTCTTTCTTGGGCTTCTTGAATACTGCCCGAATGCCGGTGAGCGGGTTGGCGAAGATCAGGCCGGAGTTTACGCCGTAGGTCATGATCTCGTTTAGCCGCTGGCTAAGACGCTTGACCGTCTCCAGGCTGCCTTTCGCTTCGATTGGGCGAAGCAGTCCGATCACCATCGGCGCGGTGATTTTGGTGAGTGGTGTCGTCTTCAAATCGGGGAACACGTGCAGCGTGAGCGACCGCCAGATGTCCTCGGCGTAGGCTGGGGTGACCGAGTCTTTCTTGAGCTCGAACCAAGCGGTGGCCACGTTCTCGAAGGTGTGTTCCGTTTCTGCGCGCTTGGCTTCATTCAGCGTGTTGCGCTGCACCTTCGGATCGATGCCCTGTGCAAGTAGCTCGCGCGCATCGACTGCCATCTTTCGTGCATTCGCCAGTGACAGTTCGGGATAGGTCCCGAAGCCAATGTTGATGCGCTTCTTGGTCACCGGTTCGCGGTAGTTGAAATTCCACAGCAACGAGCCGTTGCTGCGTACGCGGAGCTGCAAACCGTCACCGTCCGTGAGGACGTAATCCTTGGAAGCGGGTTTGACTCCCTTGAGCTGTCGATCGGAGAGGCGGAGGTTTTGAGCAGGCATGAGATTGTCCTCAAGCACTGATTCGGTATTCCAAAGATTAGCACCGGACGGGCTGGAATACCGCCTGGAATACCCGAATGGCTGGAACTGCAAAACACTCAAAAGACCGCAAAAGCGCTGGAAGCCGCGTATTTACTGGATCGCAGGGACAAAAAAAGACGTCCGTGGACGTCTTTGATTGATCATTTGGTGGAGCCGGGGGGATTTGAACCCCCGTCCGCCAGTACTCCGCTGTCGGTACTACATGCTTAGCCGTGTCTACTGATTTAATCCGCAGCCGCCCGACGGGCAGGGTGCTTTGGATGAGTTGTGTAAGTTTTAGTCACTTCGCCCACAACGTGCTACGCGACGATCCTGTTCTGTATGACAATCATTTCGGGTTTACAGGCATCCCCTAGTGATTGCTGGAGCCGAAGCTACCAGAAGCAAAGGTCACTTACGCTGCGAGAGCGTAGGATTCCTCGCCGTAGGTTTCGTCATTGGCAACTATAGAAGTTGCAACAGTGGATTTACGAGTTCTGTTACCAACTCGGCATGCACCTAGAGTTTCGCTACCGGCGTCGAATCCTAATCGGCCCCGCACTAGCTCTTGGCTAACGCACCTTACGGCGCGTAGGACGGAGTATACGCCATTGCGCGGGCGACGTCGACAGCCGGTCCAGTCGCCCGCTTTGGGGCTTATGCGCCGCCGTTGCCGCTACTGCTGCCTTTCTCGGTTTTTTCCAGGCGCTCCAGCACTTTGCTGGTAATGGCGATGCACTCCTTGGTGTCGCCCGAGGCCTGGGCGGCCTTGGCTTTGTCGACGTGCTCGGTGATGGCCTTGTCCAGGCCCTCGGAGGTGGCGCCGGCGGTGGCCATGCTGTTGTCGATTTTTTGCAGGTTGGTGGTGCAGAGGTCTTCGGCGGCGAACACCGGCGAAGCCAGCAGGGTGGCGGCCGCGAACAGGGCCGAAAGTGCGGTACCTTTCATGGGTGTCTCCTCTGGGGCCTCTGGAAGGTGGGCCTGTAAGGTGGACTGTGGGGGATTGGCGGGGGTTCAATCGGGATGTGTGGGGGGGGGCAGGTGCTCGGCGTGGGATGTTCGGGGCCTGGGAGATCGAGCGCCGCCCGCGCGGCGCATCGCGAGCTGCGCTCGCTCCTACGTTTGTTTCGGGCCAATTATTCCTGGGGGAATTGCGCGCGATCCCCTTGGCGCATGACGCGATATCGCGTCGTACAAACAAGGCGGTCGCGCGCGGCTGTCACAGGCATGGCGCGATATCGCGTCGTACAAACAAGGCGGTCGCGCGCGCCTGTCACAGGCATAACTGGCCCGAAACAAACGTAGGAGCGAGCGCAGCTCGCGATGCGCCGCGCGGGCGGCGCTCGATCTCCCAGGCGCCACACCCCCCACGGCGAACGACCCCCACGGCGAACCCCCCCCGCCCTAAATACTGCGCGGCCGGGTGACGCGGTCTACCAGGTAAACCAAACCGTGATAGTCGATACCACTGTGGCTCGACAGGCCAATCTCGCAGGTGCGGCTGGTGGAAATACCTTCGCTGCAATACTGCACGGCGTCCTTCAGGCTGCGCAGCGAGTGGGCGTTCAGCTCGGGGGTGGTAAAGCCTTTGTCACCGGCAAACCCGCAGCAATGAATGCCTTCCGGAATCACCACCTGTTTGCTGCAGCGCCGCGCCAGGTCGATCAAGGCCTGGCTTTCGCCCAGGTGCTGGGTGCTGCAGGTTACGTGCACGGCTACCGGTTCGTCCTGGGGGGTGAACTCCAGCCGGTCGAGCAAGTGAGTGCGGATGAAGCGCACCGGGTCGTACAGGTCCAGCCGGGTGTCGCCCAGGTCCTGCACCAGGCGCAGGGTGCAGGGGCTGGTATCGCAATAGATCGGGTCGAGGCCGCCGCGGCTGGCGTGCAGCAGGGCGGTGATCAGCTCCTGGCGCTTGTGTTCGGCCTGCTCGGGGTAGCCCTTGGAGGCGAACGGCTGGCCGCAGCACAGGCTGTCGGCGTTGTCGGGGAACACCACTTGGTAACCGGCCTTTTCCAGTAGGGCGCGGGTTTTGTCCAGCAGCGAGCTTTGCTCGCGGTCGGCATAGGCCGGGCCCATTACCCGGGAGACGCAGGCAGCCAGGTACACCACGCGGGGGCGGGCGTCGTTGCTGGTGGCGCCGAAGGCCAGTGGGCGCAGCGGTTGCGGCATGGCCGGGGTCCATTGGGGCAGGCGGCCTTTGCTGGCTTTGCTCAGCGAGGCGCTCAGGCGGCCCAGGCGCGGGGCGCCAAGCAGCTTGCGTGCGGTATTGGCGGCGGTCAGGGTCAGGCGCGCACCGCTTAGGGCAGTGTGGAAATGCTCGGCCAGCCAGTCGGCGGTTTTAGCGTGCTCGGCGGCCTGGCTGCGCAGTTTCTTCACCAGCTCGCCGGTGTTGATGCCGACCGGGCAGCGCTGGGCGCATAGGCCGGTAGCGGCGCAGGTGTCGATGCCCTGGTACTGGTAGCTTTGCATCAGTGCGCGGGTATCGATGCCGGCGCGTTGCTTGGCCTGGATGTCACGCCACATGACGATGCGCTGGCGTGGGCTGAGGGTCAGGCCCTTGGACGGGCACACCGGTTCGCAGAAGCCGCACTCGATGCACTTGTCGACGATTTCGTCGGCAGCAGGCAGCGGCTTGAGGTTTTTCAGGTGGATATCCGGGTCGTCGCTCAACACCACGTCGGGGTTGAGGATGCCGTTGGGGTCGAGCAGGCGCTTGAGCTTCCACATCAGCTGGTAGGCGTCGTGCCCCCATTCCAGCTCCACGAAGGGCGCCATGTTGCGCCCGGTGCCGTGCTCGGCCTTGAGCGAGCCGCCAAACTCCACCGCCACCAGCTGCGCCACGTCGTCCATGAACGCCTGGTAACGGGCGACTTCTTCGGCGCTGTTGAACCCCTGGGTAAAGACGAAATGCAGGTTGCCTTCCAGCGCGTGGCCGAAAATGATCGCTTCGTCATAGTGGTGCTTGTCGAACAGCTGGATCAGGCGGTTGACGCCTTCGGCCAGTTGCTCGACGGGGAAGGTCACGTCTTCGATGATGACCGTGGTGCCGGTCTGGCGCACGGCACCGACGGCGGGGAAGGTGTCCTTGCGGATTTTCCACAGCTGGTTGTACACGGCCGGGTCTTCGCTGAAGTCCACCTGCTGTTCCAGGGGGAAGTCGGCGATCGAGGCCATGATCTGCTGCAGTTGCTCGTGCAGCAGGCTTTGGCTGGCGGCGCGGGATTCGATCAGCAGGGCACAGGCATTGTCCGACAGGCCTTTTACCCACAGCGGCATGCCGGGCATGTTCTGCACCGAGCGCAGGCTGCGGCGGTCGAGCAGTTCCACGGCAGAAACCGGCTGCTGCTTGAGCACGGGTACCGCGCGGCAGCAGCTTTCGACGCTGGGGAACACCAGCAGGGCGCTTGCCTTGTGCGGGTGGTCGGGCACGGTGTCGTACGTGACGGCGCTGATGAAGCCCAGGGTGCCTTCGGAGCCGACCAGCAGGTGCTGCAAAATGTCGAGCGGCTGGTCGTAGTCCACCAGTGCGTTCAGTGACAGGCCCGTGGTGTTCTTCAGCCTGTATTTGTGCCGGATGCGTTCGGCCAGCGCGGTGTTGGCGCGGGTTTCGCGGCCCAGGCGGGCCAGAGCTTCCAGCAGTTCGGCGTGGCTGCTTTCGAAGGCGGCGACGCTGGCCGGGTCTTCGCTGTCCAGGCGGGTGCCGTCAGCCAGCACCAGGCGCAGGCCCGCCAGGGTGTGGTAGGTGTTCTGCGCGGTGCCGCAGCACATGCCACTGGCGTTGTTGGCGACGATGCCGCCGATCTTGCAGGCGTTGATCGAGGCCGGGTCTGGGCCAATCTTGCGCCCGAAGGGGGCCAGCCAGGCGTTGGCCTGGGCGCCGATCACGCCGGGTTGCAGGCGAATCTGCTCGCCCTGGCGACGGATTTCGCGGCCGTTCCAGTTATCGCCGAGCACGATCAGCACCGAGTCGCTGATGGCCTGGCCAGACAGGCTGGTACCGGCAGCGCGGAAGGTGACCGGCACGCGCTCGCGCTGGGCCAGTTTGATCAGGCCAACCACTTCGTCCTCGGACTCGACGCGCACCACCAGCTTGGGGATCAAGCGGTAGAAGCTGGCGTCGGTGCCGAAGGCCAGGGTGGAGGTGGGGTCGTCGAAGCGGCGTTCGGCGGGGATCAGGCGCTCGGCATCACGCAGGAACGCGGCGGGCAGGCTCATGCAGTCTCCTCGCGGGGCTGTGGCGTCTGTGCGCTACATGCCCCGGGTCATTCAGGCGGTGGTTCTTGCAGGCGTTCAGGCGCCCAGTTCGCGTACCAGCGAGTCGCGGGTGATCTCGCTGATCGACTTGGCACCGGTCAGCACCATGGCCACGCGCATTTCCTTTTCGAACAGCTCAAGCAGGTTTTTCACGCCGGCCTGGCCATGCACGGCAAGGGCATAGAGGAAGGCGCGGCCGATCAGGACGGTGTCGGCACCCAGGGCGATCATGCGCACCACGTCCAGGCCACTGCGAATGCCCGAGTCGGCCAGAATCTTCAGGTCGCCTTTGACCGCGTCGGCAATTGCCGGCAGGGCGCGGGCGCTGGACAGCACGCCGTCGAGCTGGCGGCCGCCGTGGTTGGACACCACGATACCGTCGGCACCGAACTTGACCGCATCGCGGGCGTCATCGGCATCGAGAATGCCCTTGATGATCATCGGGCCGTCCCAGAACTCACGGATCCACTCCAGGTCTTTCCAGGAAATGGACGGGTCGAAGTTGTTGCCCAGCCAGCCGATGTAGTCGGCAAGGCCGGTGGGGTTGCCACGGTATTTGGAGATGTTGCCCAGGTCATGCGGGCGGCCCATCACGCCCACATCCCATGCCCACTCGGGGTGGGTCATGGCTTGCAGCACGCGGCGCAGCGGGCCGTTCTTGCCGCTCATGCCAGAGTGGGCGTCGCGGTAGCGGGCACCGGGCACGGGCATGTCGACGGTGAACACCAGGGTCTTGACGCCAGCGGCCTTGGCGCGCTCCAGGGCATTGCGCATGAAGCCGCGGTCCTTGAGCACATACAGCTGGAACCACATTGGCCGGTCGATGGCGGGCGCCACTTCTTCGATCGGGCACACCGACACGGTAGACATGGTGAACGGGATGCCATGGGCGGCTGCCGCGCGCGCCGCCTGCACTTCGCCACGGCGGGCGTACATGCCGGTGAGGCCGACCGGGGCCAGGGCCACCGGCATGCTCAGGGTTTCGTCGAACAGCTTGGTTTCCAGGCTGAGCTCGGACATGTTGTTCAGCACGCGCTGGCGCAGGGCGATGCCGGCCAGGTCCGACACGTTGTGGCGCAGGGTGTGCTCGGCGTAGGCGCCGCCGTCAGCGTAGTGGAACAGGAAGGGGGGCAGCTTGCGTTGGGCCGCGGCGCGATAGTCGGTAGAGGCAGAAATGATCATGGATTCTCGCAGCGTTGCTTGTGGGAGTGCCGGGCGCGCTATGGCGCCCGGCCCCTTTCACTTTAGTGATGAACCAGCATGCCGGTCAGCCAGTAAGCCTGGATCAGGGTGATCAGGCCGACGATGGTGGCGAAGAACAGGCTGTGCTTGACGGTGAAGCGGAACAGGTCGGATTCCTTGCCGACCAGGCCGGTAGCGGCGCAGGCCACGGCGATCGATTGCGGCGAGATCATCTTGCCGGTTACGCCGCCGCTGGTGTTGGCTGCCACCAGCAGGGTGTCGTTGACCCCGATCTGGTGCGCGGTGGTGGCCTGCAGCGAGCTGAACAGGGCGTTGGACGAGGTGTCCGAGCCGGTCAGGAACACGCCCAGCCAGCCGAGGAACGGCGAGAAGAACGGGAACGCGGCGCCGGTACCGGCCAACACCAGGGCCATGGTCGAGGACATGCCCGAGTAGTTGGTGACGAAGGCAAAAGCCAACACCATGCCGATCGACAGAATTGGCCAGCGCAGTTCCCAGAAGGTTTCTTTGAAAGTGGTAAGACCAGTTTTGAAATTGATCTTCAGCACCGCCATCGAGATCAGCGCCGAGAGGAAGATCGCGGTGCCGGTGGCGGAGATCGGGTCGAGCTTGAACACCGCTGGCATGGCGGTTGGCGCGGCAACGATCGGTGCGGTCTTGATCACCAGTTGGTCGAGGTGCGGGATGGCGAAGTTGAACACGAAGTTGTACATCGCGCCGCCCGGAGCGAAAGCCGCCTTGAACGGCTTCAGGGTCCAGATGGTGACCAGCACGGTGAGGATCAGGAACGGTGACCAGGCCTTGAAGATCTCGCCAAAGCTGTACGGGCTAGGCTGGCTGCCGCTTGGCTGCACAACGGCTGCGCCGACACTGCCTTTGGCCTCGCTGAACGCGCGCTTGGGCTGCCAGACTTTCAGGAACAGGGTGAGGCAGATCAGGCTGGCCAGTGCCGAGGTGATGTCTGGCAGTTCCGGGCCGATGAAGTTCGAGGTGAAGTACTGGGTGACGGCAAAGCTCAGGCCGGCGACCAGGGCGGCAGGCCAGGTTTCCTTCACACCACGCAGGCCGTCCATCATGAACACCAGCCAGAACGGCACGAACAGCGACAGCAACGGCAGCTGGCGGCCGGTCATGGCGCCGATGTGGAAGGCGTCGATACCGGTAACCTGGCCGGCCACGATGATCGGGATGCCCAGGGCGCCGAAGGCCACTGGCGCGGTGTTGGCGATCAGGCACAGGCCGGCAGCGTACAGCGGGTTGAAGCCCAGGCCCACCAGCAGTGCGGCAGTGATGGCCACCGGTGCGCCAAAGCCCGCCGCACCTTCGAGGAAGGCGCCGAAGCAGAAGCCGATCAACAGCACTTGCAGGCGCTGGTCGTCGGTAATCGACAGCACCGAGCTGCGGATCACTTCGAACTGGCCGCTCTTGACCGTGAGTTTGTACAGGAACACCGCGGCAACGATGATCCAGGCAATTGGCCAGAGGCCGTAGAGGAAGCCGTAACCCGCGGCGGCGAGGGCCATGTCGACAGGCATCTGGAAGGCGAAGATCGCCACCAGGATCGACAGCGCGAGGGTGATGCTGCCCGCTACGTGGCCCTTGAGGCGGAACACGGCGAGGGCCAGGAAGAAGAACACGATAGGGATGACCGCCGCCAGTGCGGACAGGCCGAGACTACCAAGCGGGGTATAGAGTTGTTGCCAGGTTTGCATATGGGGTGGCCCCTAATTGTTGTTGGTCAGGCACTGGCATTGGATAATTGGTAAGACCAATTTACAATGTCTGGACGCTAGGTTAAAAGCGCTGTCGTGGGTGTGTCAATTTGTCCTGTGCAAAACTTTGGTCGCGTACCGATGAGCGGGCATCTGATGTGCTGGGAAAATCGCGGCTTGATGGGTGTTTGCGTGGCCTGGATCGGCGAGAATAGACACCCCCTGACATTTGCCCGGGGGTTTGTGGAGAGCATGTGATGGTTTTTGATCAGGTACGCCAGCGGCGCCTGTCCGACGACATTGTCGATCGGCTGGAAGGGATGATTCTGGAAGGCACGCTGACCTCGGGGCAGCGGCTGCCGGCCGAGCGCGTCCTGGCCGAGCAGTTTGGTGTGTCCCGCCCGTCACTGCGTGAGGCGATCCAGAAGCTGGTGGCCAAGGGGCTGCTGGTCAGCCGTCAGGGCGGGGGCAATTTTGTGGCGGAGTCGTTGGGGTCCACCTTCAGCGACCCGTTGCTGCAGTTGCTCGAGCACAGTGCCGAAGCGCAGCGTGACCTGCTCGAGTTTCGCCATACCCTGGAGGCGTCCTGTGCCTACTACGCTGCCCAGCGTGCCACCGAGCCGGACCGGGCGCGCTTGAAGGCGGCCTTCGATACGCTGCAGGACTGCTATGCCAGGTTCGACGAGGTAACCCGTGCGGAGGAGGGCGCGGCTGATGCGCGCTTCCACCTGGCGATCGCCGAGGCCAGCCATAACGCGGTGTTGCTGCACACCATCCGGGGGTTGTTCGACCTGCTCAAGCGCAACGTGGTGACCAACATCGGCGGCATGTACCAGCAGCGCACCGAAACCCGTGACATGCTGATCAGTCAGCACCGGGAACTGTACCTGGCGATTGTCGAGGGCAGGGCGGAGGATGCGCGGGAGGTGTCCAGCCGGCACATTTTGTATGTGCAGGAGGTGCTGGAAGAAGCGCACGAGGAAGCCCAGCGGGTGGCGCGGGCGGAGCGGCGCAGCGGGCGCTGAGACTTTTATGGGCAGTACCTGCCTCTTCGCGGGCAAGCCCGCCCACAGGATAGGCGCCGGGCTTGAATCTGGTGCCCTTCCTTTGGGAGCGGGCGTGCCCGCGAAGAGGCCGCTTCCACAGGATGGCGCCGGGCTTGAATCCGGTGCCCTTCCTGTGGGAGCGGGCGTGCCCGCGAAGAGGCAGCTCCCACAGGATAGGCGCCGGGCTTGAATCTGGTGCTCTTCCTGTGGGAGCGGGTTTACCCGCGAAGAGGCCGGAACAGGCTAGAGACCAATTAGTCTTCCTTGCCCTTGTTCCGCACAGCCCGCTGCAGCTCGCGGTTGGAATCGCGTTCGCGCATGGTGTCGCGCTTGTCGAATTCCTTCTTGCCCTTGCCCAGTGCGATTTCGCACTTGATCAGGTGCTTGCTCCAGTACAGCGCCAAAGCCACACAGGTGTAGCCTTTTTGCGCCACGGCCGCTTCCACGCGCTCTAGCTCGCGCTTGTTCAGCAGCAGCTTGCGGGTGCGTGTAGGGTCGGCGATGACGTGGGTGCTGGCCGTGGTCAGCGGGGTGATGTGGCTGCCGAACAGCCAGGCTTCACCGTCCTTGAGCAGCACGTAGCTGTCAGTCAGGTGCGCCTTGCCGGCTCGCAGGCTTTTTACTTCCCAGCCGGACAGGACCAGCCCGGCCTCGAACTTGTGTTCGATGAAGTAATCGTGTCGCGCTTTCTTGTTTTGCGCGATGGTCCCGGTCGGATGTTTTTTTTGCTTAGCCATAGGGGCGGCATTATAGGCAAGTCCGCGCGTCGTCCGCTATGGGATTTCGGTGTGCTTGAGCCACTGGAATGAATACCGGACAATACAAACCCTGTCATACGCACAGAACCTGTTTTCGGCACGCTGCGAAGCGTCGCCACCCAGCCTTGGAAGTGACGCCTGGATGACTACCCATATTCAACGCTCCGCCCTGCTGCCATACCCCGCCCAGGCGCTTTACGATCTGGTCAACGATGTGGCCAGCTACCCTGAGTTTTTGCCGTGGTGCTCGGCCTCGACGGTGATCGAAACCAGCGATACACACATGCGTGCCAAGCTCGAAGTGGCCAAGGGTGGCATGAGTCAGCACTTCGTTACGCGTAACGTGCTGGTGCCGGGGCAGTCCATCGAGATGAACCTCGAAGAAGGGCCATTCACCCAGCTGCATGGTGTTTGGGTGTTCAAGCCACTGGGTGAAAAGGCCTGCAAGATCAGCCTGGACCTGTCCTTCGATTACGCCGGGCCGATTGTGCGCGCCACGTTGGGCCCGCTATTCAATCAGGCGGCGAATACGCTGGTCGATGCGTTCTGCCAGCGTGCCAAGCAACTGAATGCCTGACGGATAAGGCGCAAAAAAAGCCCGGACCAGGTCCGGGCTTTTTTGCATCTGCTCTTCCCGCTTAGCGGGTTTCCAGCGGTGCGGGGGTCGGGACCGGGGTGGTCTCGATGGTGTCGATCTCGCGCTGGATTGCCTCTTCGGTCGAACCTGGCTTGGCCGGTTTTTCTTCAGGCTGCGCTGCCGGTTGTTCGGTCTGGCCTGGCTCGGTGGCCGGGCTGACGGTGGTGTCGCTGCTGCCACCGAGGATTTCCTGATCGCGGCTGACGCCTGGCATGAAGTCGCCAGACAGGCTGACCAGTTGATCGCTTTCGTTGAAAAATACACTCATGCGTTCTTGCTGGCGCTTACCGCCACCAGGCTGCAGGCTGTACAGGTAATCCCAGCGATTGGTGTTGAAAGTGTCCTGAATCAGCGGGTTGCCCATGATAAACCTTACTTGCCGGCGGGTCATTCCCGGGCGTAATTGGTCTATCATGTCTTGCGTGACGACATTGCCCTGCTGGATGTCGATTTTGTAAACCCCGGGAAACGAGCAACCGGCGAGTGCGAGCAGTCCCACTAGGGTGAGGCTGGTTAGCAAGAGCTTGGTGTTTTGCATCGGTGGGCGACTTCCACTATCTTGGCTGGACAACGTAAACCCCGATCATACCCGTATTAAGAGAAGCTGCGAAGCAGCATCGGCGAGAAAGCTGACCATGGTTGAAAATAGCGAATTGCGCAAAGCCGGTCTCAAGGTGACCCTGCCTCGAGTCAAGATCCTTCAGATGCTCGACTCTACCGAGCAGCGTCACATGAGTGCAGAGGATGTCTACAAGGCGCTGATGGAGGCTGGCGAGGACGTAGGCCTGGCCACCGTCTATCGCGTGCTGACCCAGTTCGAGGCGGCGGGTCTGGTGGTTCGCCACAACTTCGACGGCGGTCATGCAGTGTTCGAACTGGCCGATGGCGGTCACCACGACCACATGGTGAACGTGGATACCAGTGAAGTCATCGAATTCATGGATGCCGAGATCGAGAAGCGCCAGCGCGAAATCGTGGCCGAGCATGGCTTCGAGCTGGTGGACCACAATCTGGTCCTGTACGTGCGTAAGAAGAAGTAACGATTTTTCGTTATGGATAGCAAAGGCGACCTTCGGGTCGCCTTTGTGCTTTCTGGGGCTAAAAGATTTGTTGTCCGTGCCGGCCTCTTCGCGGGCGCGCCCGCTCCCACAGGTACACCTCAGGTTTCAGATCCTGTGATCACCCTGTGGGAGCGGGCGTGCCCGCGAATCGTCCTGGAAAAGAAGGGGTCAGGCCTTGCCGCTCACCACCATCTTGCGTGCATGGGCCAGGGACTCCTTGGTCAGGTCGATGCCGCCGAGCATCCGCGCCACTTCTTCCACGCGCTCACGCTTGCCAAGGCTAGCCACGGCGGTGTGGGTGGTGTCGCTGTTGCGCACCTTGTGCACGAACAAATGGTGATGCCCCTGCGCCGCCACCTGCGGCAGGTGGGTCACGGTCAGTACCTGCCCGCGCTCGCCCAGGCGCCGCAGCAATTGGCCGACGATTTCTGCCGTGGGCCCGCCAATACCCACGTCGACTTCGTCGAACACCAGGGTAGGAATGCGCGAGGTCTGCGCGGTAATGACCTGGATCGCCAGGCTGATACGCGACAGTTCGCCACCCGACGCCACCTTTGCCAGGCCCTTGAGCGGCTGGCCCGGGTTGGCACTGACCAGCAGTTCGATCTGCTCCAGGCCATGGGGTGACAGGTCTGTGCCTTCGTTGGGTGTCAGCTCTATGCAGAAGCGACCGCCAGGCATGCCCAGACGCTGGATTTCCTGCTCCACCGCGCCCGCCAGCTGCTGCGCCGCCTGCTGGCGCAGGCCGCTGAGCTCACGGGCTTTCTCTTTATAGTGCTGGGCAAAGGCGCCAAGCTCTTCGCCCAGCCGCTCGATCGACTCGTCGCTGGCATTAAGGCCTTCCAGCTCTTCCATCAATTGCTGTTGCAGGTGGGGCAGTTCGGTGGGATGCACCCGGTGTTTGCGTGCCAGGGTATAGATGGTATCCAGGCGCTCTTCCAGGGCTTGCAGGCGCATCGGGTCGGCGTCGAAGTTGTCGAGGAAGCGGTTGAGTTCGCCCACGGCTTCTTCAACCTGGATCTGCGCGCTGGCAATCAGGTTGGCCGCTTCGCTCAGCGCCTTGGGCGAGTTGGTGGCGGCACCCAGGCGGTTGAGGCTGGAGGTGAGGGCGCTGAGCACATTGCCCGAATCGCTCTCGCTGCATTGGTCGATAACCTGGCGGCAGATGCCGAACAGGGCTTCGGCGCTGGTCAGGTTCTTGTGTTCCTGTTCCAGCTGCTCCAGTTCGTGCTCGCCCAGGCCGAGGTTGTCCAGTTCTTCCAGTTGGTAACTGAGCAACTGGTGGCGGGCGCGCTGCTCGTCGCCCGAGTTGGACAGGCGCTCCAGCTCCAGGCGGGTCTGGTTCCAGCGCTTGGCTGCAAGCTGGACCTGGCGGGCCAGGTCGACGGCGCCGGCATATTCGTCAAGCAGGCGGCGGTGGGTGTCGGTCTTGAGCAGTGACTGGTGCTCGTGCTGGCTGTGGATATCGATCAGCAGCTCGCCCAGCGCCTTGAGGTCGCCGAGCGGGCAGGGCGTGCCGTTGATGTAGCCGCGGCTGCGGCCTTCGGCGGTGATCACCCGGCGCAAGATGCACAGGCCTTCGTTGTCCAGGTCGCGCTCGGCCAGCCAGGTATGCGCTTCGGGAATGTCCACCAGGTCGAAGGTGGCCAGGATGTCTGCCTTGTCGGTGCCGGGGCGCACCACGCCGCTGTCGGCGCGGTCGCCCAGGGCAAGGCCGAGGGCGTCGAGCATGATCGATTTGCCGGCACCGGTCTCGCCGGTGATGACGGACATGCCACGGGCGATTTCGAGGTCGAGGTGCTCGACGATGGCGTAGTTGTGAATGGACAGGTGCACCAGCATGGGGGCGGCTCCCGGAAGTCAGGTCTGGTTATTTATACAGTACTTTTTTCAGGCCTGCCAATGCCCCTTCGCAGATTCTGTTGCAGCCTTGAAAACCACCTTGCCCCTTGAACCTGGTTTTTCCGGCCCCATATAGCCGACATCCAAGGCGAGCCTGGCTCGCAGTCCACAAAATTGCGCAGGAGAGACCCCATGGCTGATGAGCAGCTGAACGAGAAAGACCTTAACGTGGAAGAAACCGGTGCAGGCAATGCAGCTGATACCCGTGTTCTGGAGCTCGAGGAACAGCTGGCCGCAGCCAAGGACCAGGCGCTGCGCGCCGTTGCCGACCTGCAGAACGTACGCCGTCGTGCCGAGCAGGACGTGGAAAAAGCCCACAAGTTCGCCCTGGAGAAGTTCTCCAGCGACTTGCTGCCGGTGATCGACAGCCTGGAGCTGGCCCTGGCTCACTCCAGTGCCGACGATGAGCACGTCAAGCAGATCCGCGAGGGTGTCGAGCTGACCCTGAAGATGTTCCAGGACACGCTCAAGCGCTACAACCTTGAAGCGGTCGACCCGCACGGCCAGCCGTTCAACCCTGAGCACCACCAGGCCATGGCCATGCAGGAAAACGCCGAGGTCGAGCCAAACAGCGTGCTGAACGTGTTCCAGAAGGGTTACCTGCTGAACGGCCGCCTGCTGCGCCCCGCCATGGTGGTGGTCAGCAAGGCGCCGAGCGCGGCGCAACCCTCGATCAATGAAAAGGCTTGAAATCCTTCCGGGCATCCCCATCTAGGTGTCAAGCCTTCAAGTATTACCGCAGTTGGCCAAAGTAGTCGCTGCTACCAAATTCAAGTTTCGGGAGAGTTAACATGGGTAAAATCATCGGTATCGACCTGGGGACCACCAACTCGTGCGTCTCCATTCTGGAAAACGGTAACGTCAAAGTCATCGAAAACGCCGAAGGTGCGCGTACTACCCCTTCGATCGTGGCCTACGCCAACGATGGCGAAATCCTGGTTGGCCAGTCGGCCAAGCGCCAGGCCGTCACCAACCCGCACAACACCCTGTTCGCAGTGAAGCGCCTGATTGGCCGCCGCTTCGAAGAAGATGTCGTGCAGAAAGACATCAAGCTGGTGCCGTACAAGATCGTCAAGGCAAACAACGGTGACGCCTGGGTCGAGGCTGCTGGCAAGGAAATGGCTCCGCCGCAAATCAGCGCCGAAGTCCTGAAGAAAATGAAGAAAACCGCCGAAGACTACCTCGGCGAGCCCGTAACCGAAGCGGTCATCACCGTTCCGGCCTACTTCAACGACAGCCAGCGTCAGGCGACCAAAGACGCCGGCCGCATCGCTGGCCTGGACGTAAAACGCATCATCAACGAGCCGACTGCCGCTGCGCTGGCTTACGGCATGGACAAGGCCAAGGGCGACCACACTGTCATCGTTTATGACCTGGGTGGTGGTACCTTCGACGTTTCGGTCATCGAAATCGCCGAAGTCGACGGTGAGCACCAGTTCGAAGTACTGGCTACCAACGGCGACACCTTCCTGGGTGGCGAAGACTTCGACATGCGCCTGATCGACTACCTTGTCGACGAGTTCAAGAAAGAGTCGGGCATGGACCTGAAGAACGATCCTCTGGCCCTGCAGCGCCTGAAAGAAGCCGCAGAAAAAGCCAAGATCGAGCTGTCGTCCGCTCAGTCGACCGACGTCAACCTGCCGTACATCACTGCAGATGCCACCGGTCCTAAGCACCTGAACGTGAAGATCTCCCGCGCCAAGCTGGAGTCGCTGGTCGAAGACCTGGTCAAGCGTACCATCGAGCCTTGCCGTATCGCCCTGAAAGACGCCGGCATCGACGCCAGCAAGATCGACGACGTGATCCTGGTCGGCGGTCAGACCCGCATGCCGCTGGTGCAGAAAGAAGTTGCCGACTTCTTCGGTAAGGAAGCGCGCAAGGACGTGAACCCGGACGAAGCCGTTGCCATGGGTGCTGCCATCCAGGGTGCGGTACTGGCCGGTGACGTGAAAGACGTACTCCTGCTGGACGTCAGCCCGCTGACCCTGGGTATCGAAACCATGGGCGGCGTGATGACCGCGCTGATCGAGAAGAACACCACCATCCCGACCAAGAAGTCGCAGGTGTTCTCGACTGCCGACGACAACCAGAGCGCCGTGACCATTCACGTGCTGCAGGGTGAGCGTAAGCAGGCTGCGCAGAACAAGTCGCTGGGCAAATTCGACCTGGCTGACATTCCGCCAGCACCGCGTGGCGTGCCGCAAATCGAAGTGACCTTCGACATCGACGCCAACGGCATCCTGCACGTAGGCGCGAAAGACAAGGCTACCGGCAAGACTCAGTCGATCGTGATCAAGGCCAACTCCGGCCTGTCGGACGAAGAGATCGAGCGCATGGTGCGTGACGCCGAGGCCAACGCCGAGGAAGACCGCAAGTTCGAAGAGCTGGCTGCTGCCCGTAACCAGGGTGACGCGCTGGTACACTCGACCCGCAAGATGGTCGCTGACGCAGGTGACAAGGTTACCGCTGAAGAGAAAACCGCCATTGAGGCCGCCGTTGTTGCTCTGGAAGCCGCTGTCAAAGGCGACGACAAGGCTGCCATCGACGCCAAGGTAGAAGAGCTGTCCAAGGTCTCTGCCCCGGTTGCCCAGAAGATGTACGCCGAGCAGTCGGCTGAACAGCCTCAGGGTGGCGCGCAGCAGGCCGAGCCGGAAGCCAAGCACGATGACGTGGTTGACGCCGAGTTCGAAGAAGTGAAAGACAACAACAAGCAGTAATCCCTGCATGTTGTCGGCCAGTTCACCGTCGTTTGTCGGTGAGCTGGTAGGATGTCGCCGCGCGGGGGCTTGCTCCCGCGTTGGCGTATCTGGAATTCGAGAATTTTTACAGCATCTGTCAGCGGCTCTTATGGGGAGCGGGCGGGTGCTGATGGCGTGGCGCAGATGCCAGACGCCCAACAAGGTGCAAATGACCTATGTCCAAGCGTGATTATTATGAGGTCCTGGGTGTCGAGCGCGGCGCCACTGAATCGGACCTCAAGAAGGCTTACCGCCGTTTGGCGATGAAGTATCACCCGGACCGCAACCCGGGCGATAAAGAATCGGAAGACAAGTTCAAGGAGGCCAACGAGGCCTACGAAGTGCTGTCGGACGCGAGCAAGCGTGCGGCCTTCGACCAGTATGGCCATGCGGGTGTCGACCCAAGCATGGGTGGCGGTGGTGCCGGCTTTGGTGGTGCCAACTTCTCCGACATCTTCGGTGATGTGTTCAGCGACTTCTTCGGTGGCGGCGGCCGCGGCGGTGGTCGAGGCGGTGCCCAGCGCGGCAGCGACCTGCGCTACACCCTGGAGCTGAACTTGGAAGAAGCGGTGCGTGGCACTACGGTCAGCATCCGCGTGCCTACCCTGGTCAACTGCCAGCCTTGCGACGGTTCCGGTGCCAAGAAGGGTTCGACCCCGTCAACCTGCCCGACTTGCGGTGGCATCGGTCAGGTACGCATGCAGCAAGGCTTCTTCTCGGTGCAGCAGACCTGCCCGCGCTGCCATGGCCAAGGCAAGATCATTACCGACCCGTGCAATTCGTGCCACGGTGAGGGGCGTGTCGAGGAGTACAAGACGCTGTCGGTCAAGGTGCCAGCAGGTGTCGATACTGGCGACCGCATCCGTCTGTCGGGTGAGGGCGAGGCGGGTACTCATGGTGGCCCGACTGGCGACCTGTACGTGGTGATCAGCGTGCGTGAGCACGAAATCTTCCAGCGTGATGGCAAGCACCTGTACTGTGAGGTGCCGATCAGCTACACCGATGCTGCCCTGGGCGGCGAGCTGGAAGTGCCGACCCTGGATGGTCGTGTGAAGCTGAGGATTCCGGAAGGCACCCAGACTGGTAAGCAGTTCCGTCTGCGTGGCAAGGGTGTTGCCCCGGTGCGTGGCGGTGGTGCGGGTGACCTGCTGTGCCGTGTGGCCGTAGAAACCCCGGTCAACCTCAGCCGTCGCCAGCGCGAGTTGCTCGAAGAGCTGCGTGATTCGCTGGAAGGCGACAGTTCCCACTCGCCCAAGGCCAGCGGCTGGTTCGATGGTGTGAAGCGCTTCTTCGGCGATCTCTGACAAGGAACAGGTTATGCGACGTATTGCAGTGATGGGCGCGGCGGGGCGGATGGGCAAAACCCTCATCGAAGCCGTGCAACAAACTCCAGGTGCGGGGCTGACCGCGGCGATCGATCGCCCTGACAGCTCGTTGGTCGGGGCTGATGCCGGAGAGCTGGCGGCACTTGGCCGAATTGGCGTGCTGTTGTCCGACGACCTGGCCAAGGTTGCCGACGAGTTCGATGTGCTGATCGATTTCACTCACCCCTCGGTGACCCTGAAAAACCTGGCGTTCTGCCGCAAGCACGGCAAGGCGATGATCATCGGCACGACCGGTTTTACAGTCGAAGAGAAGCAGCTGTTGGCTGAGGCTGGCAAGGACATTCCAATCGTGTTCGCCGCCAACTTCAGCGTGGGTGTCAACCTTAGCCTCAAGCTGCTGGATATGGCTGCGCGGGTGCTGGGTGATGATGTCGATATCGAAATCATCGAGGCGCACCACCGGCACAAGGTCGATGCCCCGTCGGGCACTGCACTGCGCATGGGTGAAGTGGTTGCCAATGCGCTGGGCCGTGATCTGCAGGAAGTGGCCGTGTATGGCCGTGAAGGGCAGACCGGCGCGCGGGATCGCAAAACCATCGGTTTCGCTACCGTGCGTGCCGGCGATGTGGTGGGCGATCACACCGTATTGTTCGCTGCCGAAGGCGAGCGCCTGGAAATCACCCACAAGGCCTCCAGCCGCATGACCTTCGCCAAGGGTGCCGTGCGTGCGGCGCTGTGGCTGGATGGGCGCGAGCCGGGGCTGTACGACATGCAGGATGTGCTCGAGCTGCGTTAAGCCGTTCTGGCGGTGCTGGCTGCTTCGCGGGCTTGCCCGCTCCCACAGGTATTGCGCGGGTCTTGTGGCTTGTGGTGGGCCTGTGGGAGCGGGCGAGCCTGCGAAGAAGCCAACACAGATGTCAGTCTGTCGCATTGATGTGTTTTAGAGGCACATCCGCGGTAGACCGAAAACACACTTTTCTGTAAGCTACAGCTTTAGTGTGTCCACTAAAAGCGCGCAGCGAATTGAATTCAGCACATGAAAGCGGGGTGACGTGTCCATACGTCACTCCGCTTTTTTGCAACCTGCGATCGCCCTTTCATGCTTGATTTACGGGAGGTCTTCTTGACAAAGCCAGCCATACTCGCCCTTGCCGACGGCAGTATTTTCCGCGGTGAAGCCATCGGTGCCGACGGTCAGACCGTTGGTGAGGTGGTATTCAACACCGCTATGACCGGCTACCAGGAAATCCTTACAGACCCTTCCTACGCGCAGCAAATCGTTACCCTGACCTACCCGCACATCGGCAACACCGGCACTACCCCGGAAGACGCCGAGTCGAACCGCGTCTGGTCCGCAGGCCTGGTCATCCGTGACCTGCCGCTGCTGGCCAGCAACTGGCGTAACACCCAGTCGCTGCCTGAGTACCTCAAGGCCAACAACGTCGTCGCCATCGCCGGCATCGACACCCGTCGCCTGACCCGTATCCTGCGTGAAAAGGGCGCCCAGAACGGCTGCATTCTGGCGGGTGACAACATCAGCGAAGAAGCTGCCATCGCCGCTGCCCGCGGCTTCCCGGGCCTGAAGGGCATGGACCTGGCCAAGGTCGTCTCCACCAAGGAGCGTTACGAGTGGCGCTCCAGTGTGTGGGAGCTGAAAACCGACAGCCACCCGACCATCGACGCTGCCGACCTGCCGTACCACGTGGTTGCCTTCGACTACGGCGTCAAGCTGAATATCCTGCGCATGCTGGTAGCCCGTGGCTGCCGCGTGACCGTGGTGCCAGCCCAGACCCCGGCCAGCGAAGTGCTGGCACTCAACCCGGACGGCGTGTTCCTGTCCAACGGCCCTGGTGACCCCGAGCCGTGCGACTACGCGATCCAGGCGATCAAGGAAATCCTCGAAACCGAGATTCCGGTATTCGGCATCTGCCTCGGCCACCAGCTGCTGGCCCTGGCCTCCGGTGCCAAGACCGTGAAAATGGGCCACGGCCACCACGGTGCCAACCACCCGGTCCAGGACCTGGATACCGGCGTGGTCATGATCACCAGCCAGAACCACGGTTTTGCCGTTGACGAAGCGACCCTGCCGGGTAACGTTCGCGCCATTCACAAGTCGCTGTTCGACGGCACCCTGCAGGGTATCGAGCGTACCGACAAGAGCGCGTTCAGCTTCCAGGGCCACCCTGAAGCGAGCCCAGGCCCGACCGACGTCGCGCCTCTGTTCGATCGTTTCACCGATGCCATGGCCAAGCGCCGCTGAGCATCCTGCTTCAAGGCCCCGGGCCGGCATCTGCCGCGCCCGGAAGCGCCTGACCCAGATTGTTCAAAGCGGCTTGCCGACTGACCCCGGATTTGAGTGACCACCATGCCAAAACGTACAGACATCAAAAGCATCCTGATTCTCGGCGCTGGCCCGATCGTGATCGGCCAGGCCTGCGAATTCGACTACTCCGGCGCCCAGGCCTGTAAAGCCCTGCGCGAGGAAGGTTTCCGCGTCATCCTGGTGAACTCCAACCCAGCCACCATCATGACCGACCCGGCCATGGCCGACGCCACCTACATCGAGCCGATCAAGTGGCAGTCGGTGGCCAAGATCATCGAAAAAGAGCGCCCGGACGCCGTTTTGCCGACCATGGGTGGCCAGACCGCACTGAACTGCGCCCTGGACCTGGAGCGCCACGGCGTTCTGGAGAAGTTCGGCGTAGAGATGATCGGTGCCAACGCCGACACCATCGACAAGGCTGAAGACCGCTCGCGCTTCGACAAGGCGATGAAGGACATCGGCCTGGAATGCCCGCGCTCCGGTATCGCCCACAGCATGGAAGAGGCCAATGCGGTCCTCGAGAAGCTTGGCTTCCCATGCATCATTCGCCCGTCGTTCACCATGGGCGGCACCGGCGGCGGTATCGCGTACAACCGTGAAGAGTTCGAAGAAATCTGCACCCGCGGTCTGGACCTGTCGCCGACCAAAGAGCTGCTGATCGACGAGTCGCTGATCGGCTGGAAAGAGTACGAGATGGAAGTGGTCCGCGACAAAAAGGACAACTGCATCATCGTCTGCTCGATCGAGAACTTCGACCCGATGGGTGTGCACACCGGTGACTCGATCACTGTTGCCCCGGCACAGACCCTGACCGACAAGGAATACCAGATCATGCGCAACGCCTCGCTGGCGGTGCTGCGTGAAATCGGTGTGGAAACCGGCGGTTCCAACGTCCAGTTCGGCATTTGCCCGAACACCGGCCGCATGGTCGTCATCGAGATGAACCCGCGCGTATCGCGTTCGTCCGCCCTGGCCTCCAAGGCCACCGGCTTCCCGATCGCCAAGATCGCCGCCAAGCTGGCCATTGGTTACACCCTCGACGAGCTGCAGAACGATATCACTGGCGGTCGCACCCCGGCGTCCTTCGAGCCGTCGATCGACTATGTCGTCACCAAGCTGCCACGTTTTGCCTTCGAGAAATTCCCGAAAGCCGACGCTCGCCTGACCACCCAGATGAAATCCGTGGGTGAAGTCATGGCCATCGGCCGTACTTTCCAGGAATCCCTGCAGAAAGCCCTGCGCGGTCTGGAAGTCGGCGCCTGCGGCCTCGACCCGAAAGTCGACCTGGCCAGCCCGGAAGCCGCCAGCATCCTCAAGCGCGAACTAACCGTGCCGGGTGCCGAGCGTATCTGGTACGTGGCTGACGCCATGCGTTCGGGCATGACCTGCGAAGAAATCTTCAATCTGACCGGCATCGACATGTGGTTCCTGGTGCAGATGGAAGACCTGATCAAGGAAGAAGAGAAGGTCAAGACCCTGGCTTTGTCGTCGATCGACAAGGACTACATGCTGCGCCTCAAGCGCAAGGGCTTCTCGGACCAGCGTCTGGCAGTACTGCTGGGTATCACCGACAAGAACCTGCGCCGCCACCGCCACAAGCTGGAAGTGTTCCCGGTGTACAAGCGCGTCGACACCTGCGCCGCCGAGTTCGCCACCGACACCGCCTACCTGTACTCCACCTATGAGGAAGAGTGCGAGGCCAACCCGTCGACCCGCGACAAGATCATGATCCTGGGTGGCGGCCCTAACCGTATCGGCCAGGGTATCGAGTTCGACTACTGCTGCGTACACGCAGCCCTGGCGCTGCGTGAAGACGGTTACGAGACCATCATGGTCAACTGCAACCCGGAAACCGTCTCCACCGACTACGACACTTCCGACCGCCTGTACTTCGAGCCGCTGACCCTGGAAGACGTGCTGGAAGTCTGCCGCGTCGAGAAGCCGAAGGGCGTGATCGTTCACTACGGCGGCCAGACCCCGCTGAAGCTGGCCCGCGCTCTGGAAGAAGCTGGCGTGCCGATCATCGGTACCAGCCCTGACGCCATCGACCGCGCCGAAGACCGTGAGCGCTTCCAGCAGATGGTTCAGCGCCTGAGCCTGCTGCAGCCGCCAAACGCTACCGTGCGCAGCGAAGAAGAAGCTATCCGTGCTGCGGGCAGCATCGGCTATCCGCTGGTCGTGCGTCCGTCCTACGTACTGGGCGGCCGTGCCATGGAGATCGTCTACGAACTGGACGAGCTCAAGCGCTACCTGCGTGAAGCAGTACAAGTGTCGAACGACAGCCCGGTACTGCTCGACCACTTCCTCAACTGCGCCATCGAGATGGACGTGGATGCGGTGTGCGACGGCACCGACGTGGTCATCGGCGCAATCATGCAGCACATCGAACAGGCCGGTGTTCACTCCGGTGACTCGGCGTGCTCGCTGCCACCTTACTCGCTGAGCAAGGAAGTGCAGGACGAAGTCCGCGTTCAGGTCAAGAAAATGGCCCTGGAGCTGGGCGTGGTCGGCCTGATGAACGTGCAGCTGGCCCTGCAGGGTGACAAGATCTACGTGATCGAAGTCAACCCGCGTGCCTCGCGTACCGTACCGTTCGTGTCCAAGTGCATCGGCACGTCCCTGGCGATGATCGCAGCCCGTGTCATGGCGGGTAAAACCTTGAAAGAGCTGGGCTTCACCCAGGAAATCATCCCGAACTTCTACAGCGTCAAGGAAGCCGTCTTCCCGTTCGCCAAGTTCCCAGGGGTTGACCCGATCCTCGGCCCTGAGATGAAATCGACCGGTGAAGTGATGGGTGTCGGTGACAGCTTCGGTGAAGCCTTCGCCAAGGCCCAGATGGGTGCAAGCGAAGTGCTGCCGACCGGTGGTACTGCGT
This sequence comes from Pseudomonas sp. D5(2026), assembly GCF_057766845.1. Classification (NCBI taxonomy): domain Bacteria; kingdom Pseudomonadati; phylum Pseudomonadota; class Gammaproteobacteria; order Pseudomonadales; family Pseudomonadaceae; genus Pseudomonas; species Pseudomonas sp. D5(2026). The sequence continues at coordinate 4,825,573 of NZ_CM173421.1, read as the reverse complement.
TCATCAGCGTGCGTGACGACGACAAGCCACAAGTGGCTGGCGTTGCCCGCGACCTGATCGCCCTGGGCTTCGAAGTGGTTGCCACTGCCGGTACCGCCAAGGTTATCGAGGCGGCTGGCCTGAAAGTGCGCCGTGTGAACAAAGTGACCGAAGGTCGCCCACACGTGGTCGACATGATCAAGAACGACGAAGTGTCGCTGATCATCAATACCACCGAAGGTCGCCAGTCGATCGCCGACTCCTACTCGATTCGTCGCAATGCGTTGCAGCACAAGATCTACTGCACCACTACCATTGCGGCTGGTGAAGCCATCTGCGAAGCGCTGAAATTCGGTCCGGAAAAGACCGTTCGTCGCTTGCAAGATCTGCATGCAGGACTGAAAGCATGAGCATTACCAAATACCCGATGACCGTCCAGGGCGCTCGCGCCCTGGAAGAGGAACACCTGTTTCTGAGCAAGACCGAGCGCCCGCGCCTGAGTCAGGCCATTGGTGAGGCGCGTGAGCTGGGTGACCTCAAGGAAAACGCTGAATATCATGCAGCCCGTGAGGAGCAGGGCATGGTCGAAGCGCGTATCCGCGATATCGAAGGCCGTCTGCAGAACTCGGTGGTCATCGATGTGACCACTATCCCTCACACCGGCAAGGTGATTTTCGGTACCACCGTGGTACTGGCCAACACCGAAACCGATGAAGAGGTGTCCTACCAGATCGTTGGCGAGGATGAAGCCGACGTGAAGCAGGGCAAGCTGTCGAGCGGCGCACCCATTGCCCGTGCCATCATCGGCAAGGAAGAAGGTGATACTGTCGTCGTCAAGACGCCTAGCGGCACGGTCGAGTACGAGATTGTCGAAGTCAAGCACATCTGACCGGCGCCTGCGGGCGCCATCCCTTGAGGGGATCCTCTGGCAGCTGGCCCAGGTTTTCTGGGTCGGTGGCCTGTGGGTGTTCCATGTGGGGCTGGTGCCTGCGCTCAAGGTCAGTGGCCTGGCGCCGCTGCTGGTGCAGGATGTTGCCGGGCAGATCGACCGCTGGTTGATCGGCGTGGCGATGCTTGGCTTGTTGACTCAGCTGGCGGTGCTGGCGAGGGTGGACGGCCTGGCGGCCTGGTGGCGGCAGTTCCGTGGCCAGATGCTGTTGCTCGGCTTCGGTGCTTGCGTGGGGTATTACACCTTGCGCTACGGTATTTCCGTGGGTGAGCGCTGGCAGATGTTCTGCTTCCTGGTGCTGGGTTTTTCCGGCATCGTGCTGGTGGCCCAGCCGGTACCGGTCAGGGCGCGTTCACCGCGCCACTGATCGGAGCTACCGTTACTTGTAACGGTGGATGTTGGACAGCTGCTTGTTCGGCTGTGGGTTCTTGCGGTAGATCAGGGCTTTCTTGCCGATGGTCTGCACCAGCTCGGCGCGGCCGGCCTTGCACAGCTCGGCGATGGTTTCGGCGCGTTCCTCGCGGTCTTCCGAGCGAATCTCGACCTTGATCAGCTCATGGTCGACCAGCGCGCGCTCCAGTTCGGCGATGACGCCTTCATTCAAACCGTTGCCAGCAACGATCAGGACCGGCTTCAGGTCATGACCAATGGACTTGTATTGCTTCTTCTGCTCGTTATTGAGCGGCATAATCTGACCCTTTCCGTCTGATTCTGTAAAATTGACCGGCATTTTACCCGAGGGCCACCGGCTCCGCCCAGTCAATCACGACGCATATCATCGAGGTGCCCCGTGGTACAACGTTCCAAAAGCAGCGCAAACTGGCTGCGAGAGCATTTCAACGACCCTTTTGTGAAGCAGGCGCAGAAGGATGGGTATCGCTCGCGTGCGAGCTACAAACTGCTGGAGATCCAGGAGAAGGACCGCCTTATCCGCCCAGGCATGAGCGTGATCGATCTCGGCGCGGCCCCTGGTGGCTGGTCCCAGGTGACCAGTCGTCTGATTGGTGGCCAAGGTCGGCTGATCGCTTCGGACATTCTGGAAATGGACGCGATCGCCGACGTGACCTTCATTCAGGGGGACTTCACCCAGGACGAAGTGCTGCAGCGCATTCTCGAAGCGGTCGGCGATTCGCATGTAGACCTTGTGATTTCTGACATGGCCCCCAATATGAGTGGTACGCCCGCGGTAGACATTCCGCGTGCCATGTTCCTCTGCGAGTTGGCCCTCGATCTGGCGACCCGTGTACTCAAGCCCGGGGGCGACTTCCTGATCAAGATTTTCCAGGGCGAAGGTTTTGACGTGTACCTGAAGGACGTGCGCAGCAAGTTCGACAAGGTGCAAATGCGCAAGCCGTCGTCGTCGCGGGACCGTTCCCGGGAGCAATACCTGTTGGGCAGGGGCTTCAAAGGGTAATGAAAGGTGTGAAGCGGGGTGGTCGATAGTTAATTCCAATCGGCCGCTGCGTCAGGATCGTCCGAACTTCGTGTAGTCTAGCTTTCACAAAGGGTTACAGACGGTGCCTGCGGCTGCGTAGGTAATGTAGTAAGTTAGGGCGATGAATATCATGCGAGGCACGGCTGCGTCGTGCGCCGGCCTCAGAGGGTAGCTAATTGAACGACATGGCAAAGAATCTGATCCTGTGGTTGATCATCGCAGCTGTCCTGGTGACAGTGATGAACAACTTCTCCAGCCCTAACGAGCCGCAGACCCTCAACTACTCCGACTTCATCCAGCAGGTCAAGGATGGCAAGGTCGAGCGTGTGACCGTCGATGGCTACATCATCACTGGCAAGCGCACCGATGGCGACAACTTCAAGACTGTGCGCCCGGCCATCACCGACAATGGCCTGATCGGCGATCTGGTCGACAACCACGTGGTCGTCGAAGGCAAGCAGCCTGAGCAACAGAGCATCTGGACGCAGTTGCTGGTGGCGAGCTTCCCGATCCTGGTGATCATTGCCGTATTCATGTTCTTCATGCGCCAGATGCAAGGTGGTGCGGGCGGCAAGGGCGGGCCGATGAGCTTCGGCAAGAGCAAGGCTCGCCTGCTGTCCGAAGACCAGGTCAAGACCACCCTGGCTGACGTTGCCGGCTGCGACGAGGCCAAGGAAGAGGTTGGCGAGCTGGTCGAGTTCCTGCGCGATCCGGGCAAATTCCAGCGTCTGGGTGGCCGTATCCCGCGCGGTGTGCTGATGGTTGGCCCGCCCGGTACCGGTAAGACCCTGCTGGCCAAGGCCATTGCGGGCGAAGCGAAAGTGCCGTTCTTCACCATTTCCGGTTCGGACTTCGTGGAAATGTTCGTGGGTGTCGGTGCCAGCCGTGTGCGCGACATGTTCGAGCAGGCCAAGAAGCATGCCCCGTGCATCATCTTCATCGACGAAATCGACGCCGTTGGTCGCCATCGTGGTGCCGGCATGGGCGGCGGTCACGACGAGCGTGAACAAACCCTCAACCAGTTGCTGGTGGAGATGGACGGCTTCGAGATGAACGATGGCATCATCGTCATCGCCGCTACCAACCGTCCGGATGTGCTCGACCCGGCGCTGCTGCGCCCGGGCCGCTTCGACCGCCAGGTGGTGGTTGGCCTGCCGGACATCCGTGGCCGCGAGCAGATCCTCAAGGTGCACATGCGCAAGGTGCCGATCGGCGAGAACGTCAACCCGGCGGTCATCGCACGTGGTACCCCAGGCTTCTCCGGCGCCGACCTGGCCAACCTGGTCAACGAGGCTTCGCTGTTTGCCGCGCGTTCCAACAAGCGCCTGGTCGAAATGAAGGAGTTCGAGCTGGCCAAGGACAAGATCATGATGGGCGCCGAGCGCAAGACCATGGTCATGTCCGAAAAGGAAAAGAGAAACACCGCCTATCACGAGGCCGGCCACGCCATTGTCGGTCGCCTGGTGCCTGAGCACGACCCGGTCTACAAGGTTTCGATCATCCCGCGTGGTCGTGCCTTGGGTGTGACCATGTTCCTCCCGGAAGAAGACCGCTACAGCCTGTCCAAGCGTGCGCTGATCAGCCAGATCTGCTCGCTGTATGGCGGCCGTATCGCTGAGGAGATGACCTTGGGCTTCGATGGCGTTACCACAGGCGCGTCCAACGACATCATGCGTGCCAGCCAGCTCGCTCGTAACATGGTGACCAAATGGGGCCTGTCCGAGAAGCTCGGCCCGCTGATGTATGCAGAGGAAGAGGGCGAGGTGTTCCTCGGCCGTAGTGCTGGCAGCCAGCACGCCAGCGTGTCCGGCGAGACTGCCAAACTGATCGACTCCGAGGTGCGCAGCATCATCGATCAGTGCTATGCCACTGCCAAGCAGTTGCTGATCGACAACCGCGACAAGCTCGAGGCAATGACCGAAGCGCTGATGAAGTATGAAACCATCGATGCCGATCAGATTGACGACATCATGGCTGGGCGCACACCACGTGAACCGCGTGATTGGGACGACGACAAGCACTCGGGCACGCCTGCTGCCCAGGATGATCGTCCGGAATCGCCAATCGGCGGCCCAGCGGCAGAACACTAAGGGCATCTATGAGCTCAGTGCAGTACCCGACCCGGTTGCCTTGCGGCAACCGGGTTCTTGATTTGTCGCATACCCATGTCATGGGTATTCTCAATATCACCCCCGATTCCTTCTCCGACGGTGGTCGCTTCAGTCAGCGCGACGAGGCCCTGCGCCATGCCGAGGCCATGCTTGCCGCCGGTGCAACGCTGATCGACATCGGTGGCGAGTCCACGCGCCCGGGTGCGCGTGCAGTGTCGGTCACCGAGGAGCTGGAGCGTGTGGCGCCAATGGTCGAGGCCATCAACAGTCGCCTCGATGTGGTCATTTCGGTCGATACCTCCACACCTGCCGTCATGCGCGAAGCTGCACGCCTTGGTGCCGGGCTGATCAACGACGTACGGGCCCTGGAGCGCGATGGCGCCCTGGACGCTGCAGCGGACACCGGTCTGCCGGTGTGCCTCATGCACATGCGTGGCGAGCCAGGTAACATGCAGGATGATCCGCATTACCAGGACGTGACCGCTGACGTCACGCGTTATCTTGAACAGCGGATGGCCGCCTGCGCAGCAGCGGGCATCGACGCGGACAGAATCATCCTTGACCCGGGCTTCGGTTTCGCCAAGACACTGGCGCACAATCTGAGCCTGTTCAAGCACATGGAAGCGCTCTATCGCCTTGGGCGCCCACTGCTGGTGGGCGTTTCACGAAAGAGCATGATCGGCCTGACGCTGGAACGTCCGGTCGGCGAGCGCTTGTACGGCAGCCTTGCGCTGGCGGCGTTGGCCATGACCAAGGGGGCGAGCATCCTTCGTGTACATGACGTGGCTGAAACCGTCGATGTGGTGCGCATGATCGCTGCAGTGCAAAACGCCGAATAAGAATATTGGAGTCCCTATGAGCAGAAAATACTTTGGTACCGACGGCATTCGTGGCCGCGTCGGGGAATACCCGATCACGCCTGAATTCATGCTGAAGCTCGGCTGGGCGGCCGGCATGGCCTTCCGCAAGCAAGGCCATTGCCGCGTGCTGGTGGGCAAGGACACGCGTATCTCCGGCTACATGTTCGAGTCCGCACTCGAAGCCGGCTTGTCCGCAGCAGGTGCCGATGTGCTGCTGCTCGGGCCGATGCCGACACCGGCCATCGCTTACCTCACGCGCACCTTCCACGCAGAAGCCGGCATCGTCATCAGTGCCTCGCACAACCCACACGATGACAACGGCATCAAGTTCTTCTCGGGCCAGGGCACCAAGCTGCCGGACGAGGTCGAGCTGATGATCGAGGAGCTGCTCGACCAACCGATGACCGTTGTCGAGTCGGGCAAGCTGGGCAAGGTTTCGCGTATCAACGATGCCGCCGGCCGCTACATCGAATTCTGCAAGAGCAGCGTGCCGAGCAGCACCAGCTTCGATGGCCTCAAGCTGGTGGTCGACTGCGCCCATGGTGCTACCTACAAGGTTGCGCCCAGCGTATTCCGTGAGCTGGGGGCCGACGTGACCGTGCTGCATGCGCAACCGGACGGCCTGAACATCAACGAAGGTTGCGGCTCGACACACATCGAATCGCTGCAGGCCGCTGTACTGGTCGGGCATGCCGATCTCGGCATTGCCTTTGACGGTGACGGCGATCGCGTGCTGATGGTCGACCACACGGGTGCCATCGTCGACGGTGACGAACTGCTGTTCATCATTGCTCGCGACCTGCAGGAGCATGGCAAGCTGCAAGGCGGGGTGGTCGGCACGCTGATGAGTAACCTGGGCCTGGAGCTGGCGCTCAAGGACCTGGACATCCCGTTTGTGCGGGCCAAGGTCGGCGACCGTTACGTCATGGCCGAGCTGTTGGAGCGTCAATGGCTGGTCGGCGGTGAAAACTCCGGTCACGTCGTGTGCTGCAACCACACCACAACCGGCGACGCGATCATTGCCGCGCTGCAGGTGCTGATGGCGCTCAAGCGCCGTGGCGAAACCCTGGCTCAGGCCCGTCAGGCACTGCGCAAGTGTCCGCAGGTGCTGATCAATGTGCGCTTTGGCGCCAGCAAGGTCGACCCGCTGGAGCATCCCGCCGTCAAGGAAGCCAGTGCCAAGGTTACCGAGGCGCTGGCTGGGCGTGGTCGTGTGCTGTTGCGCAAGTCCGGTACCGAGCCGTTGGTGCGGGTCATGGTTGAGGGCGAAGACGAAAGCCAGGTGCGGGCCCATGCTGAAGCGCTGGCCAAACTGGTCAGCGAAGTTTGTGTCTGAAGGCGCTTGCCAGCGCAGATCTGGTTGGGTAAGATCTGCGCCCACTTTGACCGACGAGGTAAAGCATGCGTCGCCCTATGGTAGCTGGTAACTGGAAGATGCACGGTACCCGCGCTAGCGTCGCTGAGCTGACCAAAGGCTTGAGCAATCTCGCCTTGCCGAGCGGAGTGGAAGTCGCCGTATTTCCACCGTCCTTGTTCATCAATCAAGTGATCGATGGGCTGGCAGGTAAAGAAATTACTGTCGGCGCACAGAATTCTGCTGTACAACCCGAACAGGGTGCGCTGACCGGGGAAGTTGCTCCCGAGCAGCTGGTTGAAGCAGGTTGCAAGTTGGTGTTGATTGGTCATTCGGAACGTCGCCAGATCATTGGTGAAACCGACGAAGTGCTCAATCGCAAGTTTGCAGCGGCCCAGGCCAAAGGCTTGAAACCAGTGCTTTGCATAGGGGAAACCCTTGAAGAGCGCGAAGCTGGCAAGACGCTCGAAGTTGTCGGGCGTCAACTAAGCAGTATCATCGAAGCATTCGGTGTTAAGGCTTTTGCCGATGCAGTAATTGCCTATGAGCCTGTATGGGCCATCGGTACAGGCCTTACGGCCACGCCGCAGCAGGCTCAGGATGTGCACGCAGCCATCCGCAGCCAGTTGGCGGCAGAAGATGCTGAAGTGGCTGCGAAGGTGCAGTTGCTATACGGCGGCAGCGTGAAGGCGGCCAATGCGGCCGAACTGTTCGGCATGCCGGATATCGATGGGGGGCTCATTGGTGGGGCTTCCCTGAACGCAGACGAATTCGGTGCAATTTGTCGCGCCGCAGGAAACTGAACAAATGCTGGAAACAGTCATCGTTGTTTTTCATCTGTTGGCAGCGCTGTCGCTTGTAGTGCTGGTTCTGTTGCAACAGGGTAAAGGTGCTGAAGCAGGTGCATCTTTCGGCGCGGGTGCCTCAAACACCGTGTTCGGGAGCCAAGGCTCTGCAACGTTCCTAAGTAAATTAACTGCTGTACTCGCTGCCACTTTCTTTTTGACAGCACTTGGGTTAGGATACTTCGCGAAGCAACAAGCTCACCAGCTTAGCCAAGCAGGTCTTCCAGATCCAGCAGTGCTAGAAGTGAAAGAGCCGCAGAAACCGGCAGTTAATGATGATGTACCGGTGCTCCAACAGCAGAAGAGTGAAACCACCAATAATACGGGTGATGTACCTCCTCCGGCTCAAGAGCAGAAGTAACGGGTTTCAAGTAGTAGTATTGCCGAGGTGGTGGAATTGGTAGACACGCAACCTTGAGGTGGTTGTGCCCATAGGGTGTAGGGGTTCGAGTCCCCTTCTCGGTACCAATTAAAGCTTGAGAGCCCGCTTTAGCGGGCTTTCTTGTAGGTGAATGTTTGGATTTGACCCTCAACAGGGTTCGGTCTTATACTTTTGCCCCAGCTTTGTCGCGGGGTGGAGCAGCTTGGTAGCTCGTCGGGCTCATAACCCGAAGGTCGTTGGTTCAAATCCAGCCCCCGCAACCAGCTTCAGCGGAGCCCCTTTTCAGGGGCTTTTTGCTAACCGAACAGTTTCGGCGTCGTTGTCCTACGGCGCTTTCAGGGATGGGCGCTTCGCCCATTTTTTATTTGCACAGCATGCACGAGGGGGTTCAGGTGTCGAGCAAGCTAGAACAGTTGCAGGCCTTGTTGGCCCCGGTTGTCGAGGGTCTGGGCTATCAGTGCTGGGGGATCGAATACGTTTCCCAGGGTAAGCATTCGGTACTGCGCATCTACATCGACAAGGAAGGCGGTATTCTGGTGGACGACTGCGAAGCAGTCAGCCGTCAGGCCAGCGCAATCCTCGATGTGGAAGATCCAATCAGCAGTGAGTACACCCTCGAGGTGTCTTCTCCAGGCATGGATCGCCCACTGTTCACGCTGGAACAGTTTGCCTCGCATGCCGGCGAACAAGTGAAGATCAAGCTGCGCTCACCCTTCGAGGGTCGTCGTAACTTCCAGGGCCTTCTCCGCGGTGTGGAGGAGCAGGATGTGGTGGTCCAGGTGGACAACCAGGAGTTCCTGTTACCGATCGACTCGATCGACAAGGCCAATATTATTCCCAGTTTTGACTGAGACGTGCCGGGCCCGGCGGACTATCCGGGCCCAATGGCTTGCGCAAGGCGAGGCGTACGATGAGCAAAGAAGTACTGCTGGTTGTTGAATCGGTATCCAACGAAAAAGGTGTACCGCCCGGCGTCATTTTCGAAGCGCTGGAAGTGGCCCTGGCCACTGCAACCAAAAAACGTTTTGAAGACGAAGTCGACCTACGTGTGGAAATCAACCGCCACACGGGTAGCTACGAGACTTTCCGTCGCTGGACCGTGGTCGACGAAGCCGATCTTGATGATCCGGCGATCGAGACCTGGCTGGACAAGATCAAGGACACCCACCCTGAAGCCAAGGTCGGTGACGTGATCGAAGAGAAGATCGAGTCCATCGAGTTCGGTCGTATTGCCGCCCAGACCGCCAAGCAGGTCATCGTGCAGAAGGTCCGTGAGGCCGAGCGTGCCCAGGTGGTCGATGCCTACCGTGAGCGCGTTGGCGAGATCATCTCCGGTACCGTAAAAAAGGTTACCCGCGACAACGTCATCGTTGACCTGGGCAACAACGCAGAGGCCTTGCTGGCCCGCGAAGACATCATTCCGCGCGAAACCTTCCGTGTTGGCGTGCGCCTGCGTGCGCTGCTCAAGGAAATTCGCACTGAAAACCGTGGCCCACAGCTGATCCTGTCGCGCACTGCGCCGCAGATGCTGATCGAGCTTTTCCGCATTGAAGTGCCGGAAATTGCCGAGGGCCTCATTGAAGTCATGGCTGCTTCCCGTGATCCGGGTTCGCGAGCCAAGATTGCCGTCCGCTCCAAGGACAAGCGTATCGATCCGCAAGGTGCCTGCATCGGCATGCGTGGTTCGCGCGTCCAGGCCGTATCCGGGGAGTTGGGTGGTGAGCGTGTGGATATCGTCCTTTGGGACGATAACCCGGCGCAGTTCGTCATCAACGCCATGTCGCCGGCTGAAGTCGCGGCGATCATCGTTGATGAAGATGCCCATGCCATGGACATCGCCGTCGCCGAGGACAACCTGGCCCAGGCCATTGGCCGTGGCGGTCAGAACGTTCGCCTGGCCAGTCAGTTGACCGGCTGGACCCTGAACGTGATGACCGAAAAGGACATCCAGGCCAAGCAACAGGCCGAAACCGGTGACATCCTGCGCAATTTCATCGAGGAACTGGAAGTCGACGAGGAGCTGGCCCAAGTGCTGGTCGACGAAGGCTTCACCAGCCTTGAAGAAATTGCCTACGTACCGTTGGAAGAAATGCTCAACATCGATGGCTTTGACGAAGATATCGTCAATGAGCTCCGCGCTCGAGCCAAGGACCGTTTGTTGACCAAGGCCATCGCTACCGAAGAAAAACTGGCAGACGCCCACCCGGCCGAAGACCTGCTCTCCCTTGAGGGCATGGACAAAGACCTGGCGGCTGAACTGGCGGTGCGCGGCGTGGTTAACCGCGAAGACCTGGCCGAGCAGTCGATCGACGATCTGCTCGACATCGACGGCATCGACGAAGAGCGTGCCGGCAAGTTGATCATGGCCGCCCGAGCCCACTGGTTCGAGTAATTAGGCGCGGCCTGAGGAGAGAAGTGCATGACGCAAGTCACGGTGAAAGAACTGGCCCAAGAGGTCGAGGCACCGGTAGAGCGCCTGCTGCAGCAGATGCGTGAGGCAGGTCTGCCGCACACCGACGCCGGTCAGGTAGTGACCGACAATGAGAAGCAGACCCTGCTGACTCATTTGAAAAGCAGCCACAAGAGCAAGGCGGAAGAGCCGCGCAAGATTACCTTGCAGCGCAAAACCACCAGCACCCTGCGTGTCGCCGGTAGCAAAAGCATCAGCGTAGAAGTACGCAAGAAGAAAGTTTTCGTTCAGCGCAGCCCTGAAGAAATCCAGGCTGAGCAGAAGCGTGAGCAAGATGAGCGCCGCGCGGCTGAAAATGCCGCTCGCGACAAGGTCGAGGCCGAAGTTCGCCAGCGCAACGAAGAGCAGGCTCGCCGTCAGGCGGCGGGCTCCGCAGCCGCCGCTCCTGCACCTGCCGCCAAGCCAGAGCCGGCGCCTGCCGCTGCTCCGGCCCCGGTAGTCGCAGACGCCCCGGCCTCTGAAGACGCCGCAGCCCGTGCTGCAGAGCGCAAGAAAGACGAGACCCGTCGCAACGAAAGCCGTACCCGTGATGACGACCGTCGTCGTGGCGAAGCACCTCGTGTGTCGATCAAGGTCAAGGTCAAGGAGAAGGAAAAAGCGCCGACTCCACGTGCGGCTCCGCGCACTACCGACGAAGAGAGCGATGGCGCTCGTCGTGGCCGCGGTGGCAAGAGCAAGCTGAAAAAGCGTAATCAGCACGGCTTCCAGAACCCGACCGGCCCCGTCATCCGTGACGTGACCATCGGCGAGACCATCACGGTCTCCGAGCTGGCTAACCAGATGTCCGTCAAGGGCGCTGAAGTGGTCAAGTTCATGTTCAAGATGGGTACCCCGGTCACCATCAACCAGGTGCTCGACCAGGAAACCGCTCAGCTGATCGCAGAAGAGCTGGGCCACAAGGTCACGCTGGTCAGCGATACCGCCCTGGAAGACTCCCTGGCCGAATCGCTGAAGTTCGAAGGCCAGACCGAGTCGCGTGCGCCGGTGGTTACCGTCATGGGTCACGTTGACCATGGTAAGACCTCGCTGCTCGACTACATCCGTCGTGCCAAGGTTGCCGCTGGCGAAGCCGGTGGTATTACCCAGCACATCGGTGCCTACCACGTGGAAACCGACCGCGGCATGGTCACCTTCCTCGATACCCCAGGTCACGCTGCGTTTACCCAGATGCGTGCCCGTGGTGCCAAGGCGACCGACATCGTCATCCTGGTGGTGGCGGCGGACGACGGTGTGATGCCACAAACCCGCGAAGCCGTTCAGCATGCCAAGGCAGCCGGTGTTCCGCTGGTCGTTGCGGTGAACAAGATCGACAAGCCAGGTGCTGACCTCGATCGCATCCGTAACGAGCTGTCCGTCGAAGGCGTTACCTCCGAGGACTGGGGTGGTGACACGCCGTTCGTCAAGGTTTCGGCGAAGATGGGTACCGGTGTCGACGAACTGCTCGAAGCCGTTCTGCTGCAGGCCGAGATCCTCGAGCTGACCGCTACCCCGACCGCCCCAGGTCGTGGCGTGGTCGTCGAATCGCGCCTGGACAAGGGCCGCGGCCCGGTGGCGACCATCCTGGTTCAGGACGGTACCCTGCGTCAGGGCGACATGGTCCTGTGCGGTTCCAACTATGGCCGCGTACGCGCCATGCTCGACGAGAACGGCAAGCCTGTGAAGGAAGCCGGCCCGTCGATCCCGGTCGAAATCCTCGGCCTGGACGGTACTCCGGAAGCCGGTGACGAGCTGTCCGTGGTTGCCGACGAGAAGAAAGCCCGTGAAGTTGCCCTGTTCCGTCAAGGCAAGTATCGCGAGGTCAAGCTGGCCCGTGCTCACGCCGGCAAGCTGGAAAACATCTTCGAGACCATGGGTCAGGAAGAGAAGAAAACCCTCAACATCGTTCTCAAGACCGATGTGCGTGGTTCTCTGGAAGCGCTGCAGGGTTCGCTCGGCGGCCTGGGCAACGACGAAGTGCAAGTGCGCGTGATTGGTGGTGGCGTCGGTGGTATCACCGAGAGCGATGCCAACCTGGCGCTGGCTTCGAATGCAGTACTGTTCGGCTTCAACGTGCGTGCCGATGCCGGTGCGCGCAAGATCGTCGAGCAGGAAGGTCTGGATATGCGTTACTACAACGTGATCTACGACATCATCGAAGACGTCAAGAAGGCCCTGACCGGTATGCTCGGCAGCGATGTTCGCGAGAACATCCTGGGTGTCGCCGAAGTACGTGACGTGTTCCGTTCGCCGAAGTTCGGCGCCATCGCTGGCTGTATGGTCATCGAGGGTACCGTGTACCGCAACCGTCCGATTCGCGTACTGCGTGATGACGTTGTGATCTTCGAAGGCGAGCTGGAATCGCTGCGTCGCTTCAAGGACGATGCCTCCGAAGTCCGTTCGGGCATGGAGTGCGGTATTGGCGTCAAGAGCTACAACGACGTCAAGGTCGGCGACAAGATCGAAGTCTTCGAGAAAGTCCAGGTGGCTCGTACCCTTTAAGGGCGAGCGAGCCGCAAGCGCCTGCTACAGGGCGGCTTGCGGTACCTCTTCAGGTAGCGCCCGGTCAGGCATTCGTCTGTCCGGGCGTTTGCCGCTTTAAGTTACAGGTAGCAAGAATGGCCAAAGAATATAGCCGTACCCAACGTATTGGCGATCAGATGCAGCGCGAGCTGGCCGAGCTGATCCGTCGCGAAGTCAAGGACCCGCGTGTCGGTCTGGTGACTATCACCGCCGTGGACGTGAGCCGTGACCTGGGCCATGCCAAGGTGTTCATCACCGTCATGGGCGAGGAAACCCCGGATGCCGTGCAGCAATCGCTCAAGGCATTGAATAGCGCCGCCAGCTTCCTGCGTCTGCACCTGGGGCGTTCGATGCAACTGCGCAGCGTGCCGCAGCTGCACTTCCATTTCGATGAAAGTGTCAGCCGAGGTGTGCACCTGTCGGCGCTGATCGAGCGTGCAGTGGCCGAAGACCGCCTGCACAAGGATGCCGACGAGTCGGACACCAAGGAGTAAGCGGTGGCCCAGGTCAAACGTATCCGCCGCAATGTCAGCGGCATCATCCTGCTCGACAAGCCGCTGGGCTTCACTTCCAATGCCGCCTTGCAGAAGGTGCGTTGGCTGCTCAACGCGGAAAAGGCCGGCCACACCGGTAGCCTCGACCCGCTGGCAACCGGCGTGTTGCCGCTGTGCTTCGGTGAAGCGACCAAGTTTTCGCAGTACTTGCTCGATTCCGACAAGGGCTACGAAACCGTCATGCAGATGGGGCAGACTACCAACACCGGCGATGCCGAGGGTGAGGTGCTGCAGACCCGCGACGTGACCGTTGGTCGCGCCGACATCGAGGCGCTGCTGCCACGTTTTCGCGGCCCGATCAGCCAGATACCGCCTATGTACTCGGCGCTCAAGCGTGACGGCCAGCCGTTGTACAAACTGGCACGTGCAGGAGAGGTAGTGGAGCGCGAGGCGCGTTCTGTTACTATTAACCGCTTGGAGTTGCTCGAGTGCGAAGGCACCCGTGCACGGCTGAGCGTAGGATGCAGCAAAGGCACCTATATCCGCACGCTGGTGGAGGATATCGGTGAAGCCCTTGGTTGCGGCGCCTATGTCGCCGAGCTGCGCAGGACCCAGGCTGGGCCCTTTGCGCTGGCACAGACGGTCACCCTCGAGGAACTCGAACAGGCCCATTCCGAAGGTGGCAACGAAGCGCTCGATCGCTTCCTGATGCCATCGGACAGCGGGCTGCAGGACTGGCCGTTGGTCAGCCTGTCGGAACACAGTGCGTTCTACTGGCTGCATGGGCAGGCTGTACGCGCGCCGGACGCGCCACAATTTGGCATGGTCCGGGTACAGGATCACAATGCGCGCTTCATCGGTATCGGTGAAGTGAGCGAAGACGGGCGCATTGCGCCGCGTCGGCTGATTCGGTCGGAATGACCGAAACCGCGGGGCCAGGCAGTTGCCGAGCCCCACGGCATCAAGGGTGGCTGTCAGTAGGCACGGTCACACCTTTTTTATTAATACAGGGATTTGTCCCTGGCCTATTGGACCCCGCATGCGGGATCCGTTATCAGGAGAAGCCAAATGGCCCTCAGCGTTGAAGAAAAAGCTCAGATCGTTGCCGAATATCAGCAAGCCGCCGGCGATACCGGTAGCCCGGAAGTGCAGGTTGCTCTGCTGACCGCCAACATCAACAAGCTGCAAGGCCACTTCAAGGCCAACGATAAAGACCACCACTCCCGTCGTGGTCTGATCCGTATGGTCAACCAGCGTCGTAAGCTGCTGGATTACCTGAAGGGCAAAGACACCACTCGTTACAGCGCCCTGATCGGTCGCCTGGGCCTGCGTCGCTAATAGCGGCCTGGTCAGTGGTGTGCGTGGGGTGTCGCAGGCTTCGGCAGGGCTGTTTTGCAGCGCTGCCGTTGGACATGCCACGCGTATCTCCGAGGTTGGCAGCCTGGCAATGCTGAGCGGTTTTTCCGCTTGGTGCCAGGCTCCCAGCCTCGTGTTGTATCTGGACGGTCAATGGGGCCGATTCCCCGTTCTGCCCAAGAATTCGCAAGAAACCAGTTCCCCCAAGAGCCACTGAAAAAGGTAGGAAACCGTGAACCCGGTAATCAAGACTTTCCAGTTCGGTCAATCGACCGTCACTCTCGAAACGGGCCGTATTGCCCGTCAGGCAACCGGCGCCGTGCTGGTTACCGTCGACAACGACGTCACCGTGCTGGTGACTGTGGTAGGCGCCAAACAGGCTGATCCAGGCAAGGGTTTCTTCCCGCTGTCGGTTCACTACCAGGAAAAGACCTACGCCGCTGGCAAGATCCCAGGTGGCTTCTTCAAGCGTGAAGGCCGTCCTTCCGAGAAAGAGACGCTGACCTCGCGCCTGATCGACCGTCCGATCCGTCCGCTGT
This sequence comes from Pseudomonas sp. D5(2026), assembly GCF_057766845.1. NCBI lineage: Bacteria > Pseudomonadati > Pseudomonadota > Gammaproteobacteria > Pseudomonadales > Pseudomonadaceae > Pseudomonas > Pseudomonas sp. D5(2026). The sequence continues at coordinate 4,810,300 of NZ_CM173421.1, read as the reverse complement.
TCCCGGAAGGCTTCATGAACGAAGTGCAGGTCGTCTGCACCGTGGTTTCCACCAGCAAGAAGACCGATCCGGACATCGCTGCGATGATCGGTACCTCGGCTGCCCTGGCCATTTCCGGTATTCCGTTCGAAGGCCCGATCGGCGCTGCCCGCGTTGCCTTCCACGAAAGCACTGGCTACCTGCTGAACCCGACCTACGAGCAACTGGCTGCCTCGAGCCTGGACATGGTCGTTGCCGGTACCTCCGATGCTGTACTGATGGTTGAGTCGGAAGCTCAAGAGCTGACCGAAGACCAGATGCTGGGTGCCGTACTGTTCGCCCACGACGAGTTCCAGGCTGTTATCCAGGCTGTCAAAGAGCTGGCTGCCGAAGCTGGCAAGCCGACTTGGGACTGGAAACCTGCCGTTGCCAACACCGAGCTGTTCAATGCTATCCGCGCCGAGTTCGGCGAAGCGGTTTCGCAGGGCTACACCATCACCGTCAAAGCCGACCGCTATGCGCGTCTGGGTGAGCTGCGCGACCAGGCGGTTGCCAAGTTCTCCGGTGAAGAAGGCCAGCCTTCGGCTTCCGAAGTCAAAGACATCTTCGGCGAAATCGAATACCGCACCGTTCGCGAAAACATCGTCAACGGCAAGCCACGTATCGACGGCCGCGACACCAAGACTGTACGCCCGCTGAACATCGAAGTAGGTGTGCTGCCGAAAACTCACGGTTCTGCACTGTTCACCCGTGGCGAAACCCAGGCCCTGGTCGTTGCGACCCTGGGTACTGCCCGTGATGCCCAGCTGCTGGACACCCTCGAAGGCGAGAAGAAAGACCCCTTCATGCTGCACTACAACTTCCCACCGTTCTCGGTAGGTGAGTGTGGCCGCATGGGCGGTGCTGGCCGTCGCGAAATCGGCCACGGCCGTCTGGCCCGCCGTTCGGTTCAGGCCATGCTGCCTGCTGCTGACGTGTTCCCGTACACCATCCGTGTGGTTTCGGAAATCACCGAATCCAACGGCTCCAGCTCCATGGCTTCGGTCTGCGGTGCTTCCCTGGCCCTGATGGACGCCGGTGTGCCGATGAAGGCGCCGGTTGCCGGTATCGCCATGGGCCTGGTCAAGGAAGGCGACAAGTTCGCGGTCCTGACCGACATCCTGGGTGACGAAGACCACCTGGGCGACATGGACTTCAAGGTAGCCGGTACCGCCAAAGGCGTCACTGCGCTGCAGATGGACATCAAGATCAACGGCATCACCGAAGAGATCATGGAAATCGCCCTGGGCCAGGCCCTGGAAGCGCGCCTGAACATCCTCGGCCAGATGAACCAGGTCATTGGCCAGTCGCGTACCGAACTGTCGGCCAACGCCCCGACCATGATCGCGATGAAGATCGACACCGACAAGATCCGCGACGTCATCGGTAAAGGCGGCGCCACCATTCGCGCCATCTGCGAAGAGACCAAGGCTTCGATCGACATCGAAGACGACGGCTCCATCAAGATCTTCGGCGAAACCAAGGAAGCGGCAGATGCTGCCAAGCAGCGCATCCTGGGCATCACCGCTGAGGCCGAGATCGGCAAGATCTACGTCGGCAAGGTTGAGCGCATTGTCGACTTCGGCGCCTTCGTCAACATCCTGCCTGGCAAGGACGGCCTGGTGCACATCTCCATGCTGAGCGATGCTCGCGTCGAGAAAGTCACCGACATCCTGAAAGAAGGCCAGGAAGTCGAAGTGTTGGTACTGGACGTGGACAACCGCGGCCGTATCAAGCTGTCGATCAAAGACGTTGCTGCGGCCAAGGCCTCGGGCGTCTAAGCGACACACGCTACAGAGAAAGGGCCCCTCGGGGCCCTTTTTTCATGGGCGACGGGAACCTTTTGCGGACTTGCATCTTGCATGCAGGTTTACCGCGCTGATTGCAAAATGCACGACCATCGAAGTGATGGCTGTTTGCTAACTTATTGATTTAAAAGAGAATAATAGAAGCGGCAAAGCTGGCACAGCCCGTGCAACTACCTTCATACCTGCCGCCAGGACATACGGCGCAGACCTTTCGAAAAACAGGAGTGACCCACATGAAGAAGTTCGCCATTGCTGCCGCTACTGCTACCGCTCTGACCCTGACCATGGCTAACGGTGCATTTGCCGCTGAGCCAACCCAGGCTCCAGTCATGTTGGCGGCCAACACCGTCGACAACGCCAAGCAAGAAGGCTCCGACACTTGGATCACTACCAAGGTGAAAGCTGACCTGCTGACTGAAAAAGGCATCCCAGGCAGCGACATCAAAGTCGAGACCAGCCAAGGTGTTGTGTCCCTGTCTTCTGATGTGAAGGTTACCGAATCGCAGAAAGAAGAAGCGGTACGCATCACCAAGAACATCAAAGGCGTCAAGAGCGTAATGTCTGACGGCCTGAAAGCCGAATAAGGAATGTCCCGTCGGCCAAATGGATTTGGCCACTTTCATCAAAGCCCTGGCCCGTGCCAGGGCTTTGTCTTGCGCTCAATACGCCGGGTTGCGTGTGATGACATCGCTTTCGAAGCATTCCTGCTCAAGGATCAGAGGCTCTACCAATGGGCGGCTGTCGCGAAAATGCGCGGTCTGGGTATGTGCTTCATACGCAGCATCATCGCGGTAGATTTCGTACAGGTAGATCACCTCCGGATCGACTCGGTCCTGTGACACATCGAACACCAGGCAGCCTGGCTCACTCGCCACGGAAGCTGCAGCATTGACCTTGATTGCACTCAGAAAAGCGTCGGCGCATCCAGGCTTCACTCGGGTCTTGATGAACAGGCTATACACAAATGGCTCCTTTTGTTTTAAATTCAATAATGAATTGTATACAAAAATGGAGCTTCGCCAATGTCCGAATTGCCTGCACGCCCTGGCCGCCTGAATGGCCTGCGCCACATCGCCCTGCTGGTGCCCAACCTGGAGGAATGTGAACGCTTCTACGTCGATGTGCTGGGCATGGAAGTGCTGAATCGCGCCAATGAGGACCTGGTGTATCTCACCTGCGGTAACGACAACCTGTCGCTTGGGCGTGGGGCAGGGGCGGCCAACGGGTTACAGACCCTGGATCACTACGGATTCATCGTCGACAGCGTGGAGGAGCTGGAAGCCTGGTACCAGTACTTCAAGGCTCATGGTGTGACCTTGCTCGACCGGCCGTTCAATCATGGTGACGGCGCGCGTAGCTTCCACCTGCTGGACCCGGCTGGGAACAAGGTTCAACCGCTGTATCACCCGGCGGTGTCGGGGCAGCGGTTGGTTTGAAGCCCGTACTGGCCTCTTCGCGGGCACGCCCGCTCCCACAGGTATTGCGCAGGTCCGAGGTTGTGCGCCATCTCTGTGGGAGCGGGCGTGCCCGCGAAGAGGCCAGGCCTGCCAGAGGGGATTACTCGGCATCCAGGTGCATCGGCGTAATCACCCGCCCATCGCTCTCAGGCTGGCCCAGGCTGGTATCGATGAAGTACACCCGGTCATCTTCCAGCTTGCCCTTGTCCACCAGGTAATCCTTGATACTGCTGGCCCGCTCCTGCCCCAGTGTGCGCAGCAATGCGCTACTCTCAGCCCATGACTTGATCACCGCCTCGCGCAGCTTGGCGGTACGCTCGTCACGGCTCAGTTGCTCCCATTCTGCTGGCGGCTGCTTTTTCAGGCGGCTGCGGTAAATGCCTTCGAGCATCGCGGGCTTGTCGCTGTCGTCGACCACCAGCATCGAGGCATTGGCCGGCACCTTGTCACCCCGTCGCTGCAGGATTTTGTACCAGGTGGCCTGGTACTCACGCTCCAGACGCTGTTGGGCGATCAGCGGGCCGTCGCTGGCCTGGGCGCTGGTGCCTTCGATTTCCAGGCGCAGTCCCGGGCGCTCTTTCAGTGCGGATGCCAGCTTGTCCAGGGACGCCTGGGCATCGCCGCTGAGTTCGCTGGAGCCCGGGGCGAACGCCACGTTGCCAAGGTCTTCCGAGCCGCCGCCGCTGATCAGCCCGCCAATGAATTTGAATGGCGCCTGCGCCGCGCGCAGTACCAGGTTGCGTAGGGTTTGCCAAACGATCGGCATCACGCTGAATTGCGGGTTGTTGAGGTCGCCAGACACCGGCAGCTCGATCGAGATCTTGCCCTCGGTATCCTTCAGCAATGCCACCGCCAGGCGGATCGGCAGGTCGACCGCATCCGGGCTGTCGACTTTCTCGCCCAGTTGCAGTTGTTCCACTACTACCTTGTTCTCGGCCTTGAGTTGGCCGTTGGTGATCAAGTAGTGCAGGTCCAGATTCAGCCGGCCCTTGCGGATGCGGAATCCGGCGAACTTGCCGGAGTAGGGGGTCAACGTGGTCAGTTCGACGCGCTTGAAGCTGGTGGCAATGTCCAGACTGGCCAGCGGGTTGAACGGGTTGAGTGCGCCCTTGATGGTAACCGGAGCGTAGCGGTCTACCTTGCCCTTGACGTCGACCTTGGCCGGCAGCGGCTTGCGGTTGTCGATGGTGCCGATCTGGCCGTTGAGTTGCTGGATGGCCGTGGCGAAGTTGGGGGTAAGCGACAGGTCGGCAAAGTTGGCCGAGCCGTCCTTGATGTCGATCTGGCCGATATGGATGCCGAGCGGCTTGCTGTTGCTGGCCGTGGTCGGCTTGGCCTGGCTGCTCGTCGGGGCGCCGGCCGGTTGCGGGATCAGCAGGTCATTGACGTTGGTAGTACGGTCTTCGTTGATGATGAAGCGTGCATAGGGCTGCAGCAGGGTCACCTTGTCGATCGACAGTGCATCGCCGTGCACGTAGGACAAGCCGTCCACGCTCACCTGTTGCCATTTGACGAAGTCGCGGCTCTTGATGGTGTCGAGGGTATGCAACTGGCTGACCTGCGCCTTGCCGGTAACATTGAAGGCCAGCGGTGCGGTGTTCTTCAGGTCGACCTTGAGGTCGCTGGAGAGCATGCCACTGCGCAGCTCCAGCAGGATGAACGGGCTGATGTAGGCCTGGGCCACACGCAGGTCGATGTCGCGGGTGCTCACATCCAGCTTTGCCCATATCGGTGCCAGGTTGACTTGGCCTGCGGCCTGCAGCTTGCCTTGCTTGCCCACACCAGTGTCGAGTTTGACGGTGAAGGGCGACTGGTTGAGGCTGTCGAAACCTTGCAGGTCGGCATTGAGAGGGCCAATGTCCAACGCTACCGGTTCCTTCTGGCTGCGATCTGCCAGGTGCACCAGGTAATTGCGCAACTGCACGTCCTTGAGCAGCACTTGCCAGGGTTTGCTTGGCTCCTTGGCAGCTTTCTCTTCAGGCGTAGGTTCTGCGGCAGCTGGCTCGGCCTTTTCCTTCGGCGTGGCCTTGGCGGGTTGGCTGGCGAACAGCTTCTGCCAGTCGAGCTGGCCGTCTTTTTCCAGCGCCGCCCAGGTTTCGAGTTTTTCGCTGCGGACCTTGCCCACGATGACCTGCTGTTTGACCAGATCAATGGAAGTTTCGCTAACCGCCAGGCTGGCCAGGCGTGCCAGCGGTCGGCCATCCGGCGCCTTGATGGCGAATGGCGCGATCTGTACGGAAGCGTTATCCAGCAGCAGCTCGGTCTGTTTGGCGAGGTTGAGCGTGTAATGCGTATCGAGGTTGAACACGCCGTCTTCCAGCACCAGAGGCACGGCATCGCGCACGTAGGGCCAGAACAGCTTCATCTTGCCGTCAGTGACCTTCAGTGTGCCTTCGGAGGCGATCGGCGACAGGCTCAGTGTACCCTTCCAGTCCACGCGTCCGCCGTTGGGGCCGCTGGCCACCAAGGTCATGTCGGCGCTGTCGTTGGGCAGGGTGCTGAGGTTTTTCAGCTCCAGACTCATGTTGTCGTAGAGGAACTCGATCGGCTCGCTGGGGCGCAGGTCCTCGAAGTGCAGGTAGCCTTCGACGAGCTTGATGCTGCCAATACGTAGCGGGAACGGGTCGCTGGGTGGCTCTTCGGGTTTGGCTTCGCTGGCCGGTAGTTTGAACAATCCGGTCAGGTTGAGGGTGCCGTCTTTGGCGAACAGCACTTCGTTGCGCGGTTTGTCAAGTTCCACTGCTTCCAGATGCAGGGCTTTGGTCCACAGGCTGTCGAGCGAGGCGTTAGCGTAAAGACGCTCGAAACCGACCTGCTCCTTGCCCGGCTCGCCGATCTGCAGGCCCCACAGCGTCAGCTCGAGGCTGAAGGGGTTGAGTTCGATCCGCTCGAGGTGGGCCGGCACGGTGGCGTATTGGGCCAACTGCTGGTTGGCGATGCGCAGTGCAACACCGGGAAGAACGAGAAAGCCGAGCAGGCTATACAGGGCTACCAGGGCCACGATTGCGCCAGCGGCGCGAGTCAATCCTTTGTACATGTGTCGCTTCGTCTGTCTAAGCCGGAGTGCTTGGAGTATGGCACGTTAAATCAGTTCCGCAGGGGCGACCTTTTGCGCTCAATCAATGCCCATGCGCCGTTTGGCCCGGTGTGCCGAGCCGTCGCGCATTGCCCAGCGCAGGACCGGCGCGGTGCCGCGCAGGCCCAGGCGGATCAGGCGCTGCTGCAGGGGCCCATGCTGCAGCCCGAGCATGGCCTGGGCCCAGCCGGGCAGCAAGTCGATACCCGCGTGCAGCATCAGTTTGCCAACCGGCTGTGCCAGGCGGCTGGGGGCCGGGGCGTCGAGCAGGATCTGTATGACCTCATGGCTGCGCGCATCACAGTGCAGCTGCGGGCGCATGTGTTGCAGATAGTCTTCAACTTGCTGGCACGAGCGCGGTACGTCACGGGCACCAAGGCGCTCGGCGATCAGGGCGATTTCGTTGTAATAGGCATTTTGCTCGGCGCGTGGCAGGTGTGGGTTGCGGTAACGTAGGTGGGCGGCGAGGAAACTGCTGACCTCCGCTACGTGCACCCAGGTCAACAGATCCGGGTCGCTGGCCGCATAGGGGCGGCCATCTGGTGCCGTGCCGGTGACCTGCAGGTGAATGGTGCGCACTTTGTCGATCAGCCACTCGGCATCGCCGGTGGCGCCGAAGGTGGTGCCGGAAATGAACTGGCTGGTGCGGCGCAAGCGGCCGAGCAGGTCTTCACGAAAATTGGAGTGGTCCCATACACCGGCCAGGGCCAGAGGATGCAACAACTGCAGCATTAGCGCGCTGATGCCACCGACCAGCATGCTAGGGAAGTCGCCATGTACCCGCCAGCTGATGCTGTGTGGGCCGAACAGGCCGGGGTCGCCCTTGGGCGACTCCAGGTCGAGCTGGCCGAGGGCCAGCCCAGTGAGGCTCATGACCTGGGTTTCGATGCGGCGACGAAGGGCTTCCATGGCGACCTGTTGTGCAGGGCGGCCATGGTTGGCGGCCGCCGGTTACTGGTTGAGGCGTTTGTCGATCAGGCCCTGTACCACGCTTGGGTCGGCCAGGGTCGAGGTATCGCCCAGGTTTTCCAGCTCGTTGCAGGCGATTTTGCGCAGTATACGCCGCATGATCTTGCCTGAGCGCGTCTTGGGTAGCGCTGGCGCCCACTGAATCAGCTCAGGCTTGGCGAAACTGCCGATTTCCTTACTGACCAGGGCAAACAGCTCGGCCTTGAGTGCGTCATCCGGCGACACGCCATTCATGGTCGTGACGAAGGCGTAGACGCCCTGGCCCTTGAGGTCGTGGGGGTAGCCGACCACTGCGGCTTCCGCCACGCTGTCATGCAGCACCAGTGCGCTTTCTACTTCCGCGGTGCCGATGCGGTGCCCGGAAACGTTGATCACATCGTCGATGCGCCCGGTGATCCAGTAGTCGCCATCGGCGTCGCGGCGGGCACCGTCGCCGGTGAAGTAGTAGCCAGGCAAAGGCTTGAAGTAGGTGTCGACCATCCGCTGGTGGTCGCCGTAGACACTGCGGATCTGCCCGGGCCAGCTGGCCTTGATTGCCAGCAGGCCGGCGCCGGGGCCTTCGATCAGTTTGCCTTTTTCATCCAGTAGCACGGGTTGCACGCCGAACATTGGCTGGGTGGCGCAGCCGGGTTTGAGCGACTGCGTGCCGGGCAGTGGGGTGAGCATGATGCCGCCGGTTTCGGTCTGCCACCAGGTATCCACAATCGGGCAGCGCTTCTGCCCGACCTCCTCGAAATACCATTCCCAGGCTTCCGGGTTGATCGGCTCACCGACGCTGCCCAGCAGGCGCAGGCTTTTGCGCGAGGTGCTCTGCAGTGGCGCGGAGCCCTCGCGCATCAGGGCGCGCAGGGCGGTCGGGGCGGTGTAGAAGATGTTCACCTGGTGCTTGTCCACCACCTGCCAGAAGCGCGAGGTGTCCGGGTAGTTGGGCACGCCTTCGAACATCAGCGAGATTGCGCCATTGGCCAGCGGGCCGTAGACGATGTAGCTGTGGCCGGTCACCCAGCCGACATCGGCGGTGCACCAGAACACTTCGCCGTCACGATAATCGAACACCACCTTGAAGGTCATCGTTGCCTGCAGCAGGTAGCCGGCGGTGGTATGCAGCACCCCTTTGGGTTTGCCGGTACTGCCGGAGGTGTAGAGGATGAACAGCGGGTCTTCGGCTTCCATCGGCTCAGGAGGGCAGTCGTCGCCGGCGGCCTCCGTCGCTTCGTGGTACCAGAGGTCGCGGCCCTCGGCCCAGGCCACATCGCCGCCAGTGCGGCGCACCACCAATACACTACTGACCGCTGGGCAGTTGGCCAGGGCCTTGTCGACATTCTGTTTCAGCGGGATGCGCTTACCGCCACGCACACCTTCATCGGCAGTGATCACGGTGCGGCAGTCGGCATCGAGAATTCGGTCACGCAGGGCATCGGGGGAGAAACCGCCGAACACCACCGAGTGGATGGCGCCGATGCGGGTGCAGGCAAGCATGGCGAAGGCGGCCTCGGGGATCATTGGCATGTAGATGCACACCCGATCGCCTTTCTTCACACCACGCGCTTTCATTGCATTGGCCAGGCGGCAGACCTGACGGTGCAGTTCGCGGTAGGTGATGGCCTTGGAGTCCTTGGGGTCGTCGCCCTCCCACAGCAAGGCCGGTTGCTCGCCGCGCTGGGCCAGATGGCGGTCGATGCAGTTGTAGCTGACATTGAGTTGCGCACCGTCGAACCAGCGGGCCTTGCCGGTATGCAGGTCGCATTGCTGCACGCTCGACCAGGGCTTGATCCAGTCCAGACGTTTGGCTTGTTCGGCCCAGAAGGTGTCTGGGTCTTCGACCGACTGGCGGTAGAGGCGGCGGTAGTCTTCGGGGGTGAGGGCGGCGGACTGGCTGACAGCCAGGGCCTGGGGGTATTTGCGGATATCGAACATGGCGGGTGGTCCTGCTCTTGTAAGGGGCGATGGACTGCAACGGCTATTCGATAAGACAGTGTAGCTGGGAGCGGTGTTCAACCTGGGCAGGCCTCTTCGCGGGCTTGGCCGCTCCCATAGGTACTGCACAGTCGTCGAGGGCTGTGTTGTACCTGTGGGAGCGGGCAAGCCCGCGAAGAGGCCGGCGAAGGTATCAAATCACCCGCGGTGACGGCCGCGGAAGTAGTTGATCAGGCCCTGGGTAGAACCGTCTTCGGCGCTGTCTTCCAGGCTGCCGACCAAGCGCTGGTAAACGCCCTTGCCCAGTTCCTTGCCCAGCTCGACGCCCCACTGGTCGAAGGCGTTGATACCCCAGATAACGCTCTGGACGAACACCTTGTGCTCGTACATGGCCACCAGCGCGCCCAGGCGGCGCGGGCTGATGCGCTCGACCACCAACGTGTTGCTCGGGCGGTTACCCGGGATCACCTTGTGCGGGGCCAGCTTTTCGATGTCCGCTTCGTTGAGGCCTTTGCCGCGCAATTCGGCTTCGGCTTCCTCGCGGGTTTTGCCCAGCATCAGCGCCTGGCTCTGCGACAGGCAGTTGGCGTACAGCCACTGGTGGTGGTCGGCCACTGGGTTGAAGCTCACCACCGGCACGATGAAGTCGGCCGGAATCAGCTGGGTGCCCTGGTGCAGCAACTGGTGGTAGGCGTGCTGGCCGTTGCAACCCACGCCGCCCCAGATTACCGGCCCGGTGTCGGTCTTCACCGGGGTACCGTCTTGCAGCACGCTCTTGCCGTTGGATTCCATGTCCAACTGCTGCAGGTGCTTGGTGATGTTGCGCAGGTAGTGGTCGTACGGCAGGATCGCGTGGCTGTTCGCGTCCCAGAAGTTGCCATACCACACGCCCAGCAGAGCCAGTAGCACCGGCATGTTCTTGTCGAACGGTGCGGTCTGGAAGTGCTGGTCCATGGTGTAGGCACCGGACAGCAGTTCCTTGAAGTTGGCAGTGCCGATGGCCAGGGCGATCGGCAGGCCGATGGCCGACCACAGCGAGTAGCGCCCGCCCACCCAGTCCCACATCGGGAAGATGTTTTCTTCGCGGATACCGAACGCTACAGCAGCGGCCTTGTTGCTGGAAACTGCAATGAAGTGGCGGTACAGCTCGGCTTCCGAGCCGCCTTGGGCCAGGTACCAGGTCCGCGCGGCCATGGCGTTTTTCAGCGTCTCGAGCGTATTGAACGACTTCGACGAGACGATGAACAAGGTGGTTTCGGCGCGCAGGTTGGCCGACAGTTCGTGGAACTCACTGCCGTCGATGTTGGCCAGGTAATGGCAGCGTACGCCGCGCTGGGCGTAGGGTAGCAGCGCTTCGGAAACCAGCTCGGGGCCAAGGAAGGAACCGCCAATACCAATGTTGACCACGTCGGTGATTGGCTTTTCGCTGTAGCCGCGCCACAGGCCATCGTGAATGCGGCCGACCAGTTCGGTAATCTGGTTGAGCACCTTGTGCACTTCCGGCATGACGTTCACGCCGTTGACACTGAGTTTGTCACCTACAGGCCGGCGCAAGGCGGTGTGCAGCACCGGGCGGCCTTCGGAGGCATTGATGATCTCACCACCGAACATCGACTTGATGGCGTCCTGCAGGCCCACTTCATTGGCCAGGTTGACCAGCAGATCGCGGCTTTGCTCGGTGATCAGGTTTTTCGAGTAGTCGAGGAACAGGCCGCAAGCGCTAAGGGAAAACTGGTCGAAGCGCTTGGCATCGGCGGCGAAGGCTTCGCGCATGCTGAAGCTTTGCATGGCGTCGCGGTGTTTCTGAAGCGCCTGCCAGGCGGGCAGGGCCGTCACATCGTGGGGTGTACGGTAATACGCCATTGCGCGGGGGTCCCTTGGTGCGTGGTGAGGGCTTGGACACGGCAGTCATTGCCGGGTTCAGGCTGGCATCATTATAGGCAAAGGCCACGCGCTGGGAATGGGTATGGCAGGGGGATTTTGGGGGACTTTGTAAGCAAATCCGCTCCTGCAAGTGAATATAGGAGCGGGCTTGCCTGCGAATGGGCTGCAGGCAGCCCAAGGCCATTATGCGGTCTTCTCTTCCACATGCAGGTAGAGGTTGTCGATCAACCGCGTGTTACCCAGGTAAGCCGCCGCAATCACCACCAGGTCTCGATCATCGATCACTGCCGGGCGCAGGCTTACGGCATGGCGTACTTCCAGGTAATCCGGGCGGAAACCCGCTGCGCTCAGTTGTGCCTGGCCTTCAGCGACCAGCGCGGCAAAATCCCGCTGGCCACGGCCGATGCCCACTGCGATGTGTTGCAGCGTGCGGTACAGCGCTGGCGCAGCAGCACGCTGCTCTGGCGTGAGGTAACCATTGCGCGATGACAGCGCAAGGCCATCCTCGGCACGCACAGTGGGTTCGCCGATGATCTGGATCGGCATGTTCAGGTCGCGCACCATGGCGCGGATCACCGCCAGCTGCTGATAGTCCTTTTCGCCGAACACGGCGAGGTCTGGCTGGACCATGTTGAACAGCTTGTTCACTACGGTGGCCACACCCTCGAAGTGCCCAGGCCGGCTGGCGCCGCACAGGCCTTCGGAAAGCTGGGGCACGCTGACACGGGTTTGCACGCTCATGCCGTCGGGGTACATCTCTTCCACGGTGGGCGCGAACAGCAGGTTGCAGCCGGCCTGCACCAGGCGCTCCTGGTCGGCTGCCAGGGTGCGTGGGTATTTGTCGAGGTCTTCGTTGGCGCCAAATTGCAGCGGGTTGACGAAGATGCTGGCGACCACGAAATCGGCGCGCTGCGCCGCCTTGGATACCAAGGCTGCGTGGCCACTGTGCAGGTTGCCCATGGTCGGCACGAAACCGATGCGTTTGCCTTCACCGCGAGCGCGGGCCACTGCCGCGCGCAGTTCGCGGACGGTCTTGACTGTATTCATGCACTGAACCCGTGTTCGCTGCCTGGGAAACTGACTTGCTTGACTGCCTCGACGTAAGCGACGAGGGCACTGTGGATATCCGGTTGGCCCTGCATGAAGTTCTTCACGAACTTCGGTACCCGGCCGCTCAGCGACAGGCCGAGCATGTCGTGCAGTACCAGCACCTGGCCATCGGTGGCGTTGCCGGCGCCAATGCCGATTACCGGGATGCCTACGGCGTTGGTGATTTCCGCCGCCAGTTCGCTGGGGACGCATTCGAGCAGCAGCATGGCCGCACCGGCCTGTTCCAGGGCAATGGCGTCGGCGCGCATCTGCCGGGCCTGGGCTTCCTGGCGGCCCTGCACTTTGTAGCCGCCCAGCACGTTGACGGTTTGCGGGGTCAGGCCCATGTGCGCGCACACTGGCACACCACGTTCGGCCAGCAAGCGGATGGTTTCGGCCAGCCAGGCTGCGCCTTCGATCTTGACCATGTGGGCGCCGGCCTGCATCAGTGTGGCGCTGTTGGCAAAGGCCTGCTCCGGCGTGGCGTGGGCCATGAACGGCAGGTCGGTGAGGATCAGCGCGCCGTCGTTGCCGCGTTTGACGCTGGCGGTGTGGTAGGCCATTTCCGCCGTGGTGACCGGCAAGGTGCTGTCGTGGCCCTGCAGGACCATCCCCAGCGAGTCGCCCACCAGCAACACTTCAACGCCGGCCTGGCTGGCAGCCTTGGCGAAGGTCGCGTCGTAGCAGGTCAGCATGGTGATTTTTTCACCCTTGGCCTTGAGGCCGTTAAGGGTGGTAAGGGTTACTTCAGGCATGTAGGAAATTCCTCGTTCAGGCGCTGTAAAAAACGACTGCATTCAACGCGTGTAGTCATCTTCCGGAGCGGCACATCATCGCGCGTGATGTTCGGGCACAGGTCCGTCCGGGCCTAAATACGGGTATGCGGCACTTTGGTGCCACACGGGACGCCTATAGTCGTGAGCGAGGTGTGGGAAGTCAATCACCCTGTTACCGCATTGTTACGATCAGGGTGTTACTGGCGTTACCGAGGTGGCAATGCAGGCTGGAACGCCCGGTTTACAGGCGTTCCAGGCCGACGAACGGGCATTCGTCGAGCAGTTGCGCGAGGGCGCGGCCATCGGCCAGGCGGAAATCGCCCGGTACCAGTTCGGCCAACGGATACAGCACGAAGGGGCGGGCATGCATGTGGTAATGCGGCACTTTCAGGCGTGGCTGGTCGAGCACCTGGTCACCGAACAGCAGGATGTCCAAATCCAGCGTGCGCGGGCCCCAGCGCTCTTTGCGCACGCGGCCCTGGTCGTTTTCGATGGCCTGCAGCGCATCGAGCAATGCCAGTGGTGCCAGGGCGGTGTCCAAGGCGGCGACAGCATTGGTGTAGCGCGGTTGGCCGGGCAGCAGCGAATCGCTGGTGTACAGGGCCGAGGCGGCTACCAGGCGCGTGGCTTCGACCTGGTCGAGCGCCTGCAGGGCGCTACGCAACTGCTCGGCAGGGGCGTCCAGGTTGCTGCCCAGGCCTATGTAGGCGCGAATGGTCACTCGAACGCCTCGTCGCCACTGCGCTTGCGTTTGCTGCCGCTGCGCTTGCGCTTGCGCGGGCCGGCGCTTTCGTCGCGGCTGCCAAGCTCACGGATCATCTCGCGGCGCTCGCTGTCGTTTGCGTCCTGGTAATCGGTCCACCACTGGCCCAGGTCGTCGGTTTCTTCCCCGGCGCTTTCACGCAGCAGCAGGAAGTCGTAACCGGCGCGGAAACGCGGGTTGTCCAGCAGCATGTCGGCGCGTTTGCCGCTGCGGCGCGGCAGGCGCTCCTGCATGTCCCAGATTTCGCGGATCGGCAGGGTGAAACGCTTGGGGATGGCAATGCGCGCGCACTGCTCAGCGATCAGGTCGTGGGCCGCACCGTTCATGGCCGGGATCGGCGGTACGCCCTGGTTCTGCAGGTGCAGCACACGGGCCGGCAGAGCTGGCCAGAGCAGAGCCGCAAACAGGAAGGCTGGCGTCACCGGCTTGCCCTGCTTCACGCGCAGGTCGGTGTTGTTCAGCGCCTGGCTGATCAGCGTGTGGGTGTAGGTCGGCCGCTCGTCCAGCGCGTGGGCACTGGCCGGGAACAGCGGTTCGAACAACTCCAGATCGACCAGCATTTCGAAGGCCATGGCACCTTGGCCGCTGAGGAACAGCTTGAGGCATTCCTCGAACAGGCGTGCGGGTGGAATCTCGCGCAGCATCGGGGCCAGACCGCGAATCGGCAGGAAGGTGTGCTTTTCGATGCCAAAGTCGAGCTTGGCAGCAAAACGCACCGCGCGCAGCATGCGCACCGGGTCTTCCTGGTAGCGGTGGGTCGGGTCCCCGATCAGCCGCAGCAGGCGATTGCGCACGTCGTGCACACCGTTGGCGTAATCGAGAATGCGTTCGCTGACCGGATCGTAGTACAGGGCGTTGATGGTGAAGTCGCGGCGTTGCGCGTCCTCTTCCAGGGTGCCGTACACGTTGTCTCGCAGAATGCGACCACTGGCGTTATGCGACGAACGGTGGGCATCGCCCTGATCGCCCTCGGAGTGGTGGGCGCGGAAGGTGGCGACTTCAATGATCTCACGGCCGAAATGCACATGGACCAATTTGAAGCGGCGACCAATGATGCGGGCGTTGCGGAACTCGGCACGGACCTGTTCGGGGGTGGCGCTGGTGGCCACGTCGAAGTCCTTCGGCGTAATGCCCAGCATCAGGTCGCGGACACAGCCACCGACCAGGTAAGCCTGGTAGCCGGCGCTTTGCAGGCGCTCCACGATGTTGACCGCATGACGGCTGAACTGGTGGCGCTGCAGCGAATGCTGGCTCTTGTTGATCACCTCGGGCGTGGTGCGCCTGTGGTGCGGGCCCGGTACGGGCGGGCGGAAAGACTGGAACAGCTTCTTCAGCATGGGATGCACTGTGTGAAGGAATGTTCGGCCAAGAATAGGAGAATGGCCGCATGATGGGCGGGGATTCTAGCATTTACTCGGGGAATGGTGTAGGCGGGTAGCAGGATGCCTGCCAGAAGGGTAGAAATGACAAGGGGAGCCTAAGCTCCCCAAGAAGTCATTGCGTGCTCTTATTGTTTTTTTGCTGGGCTTCTTGTTTTTGTTGAGTGCCCTGTCCACAAATCTCGAAGCTTGTGGACGACCCCCAAACCGAGGGTAAAGAGCAAACGGATTGCTTTGGCCGCTGATGACACGTTGATCTGTCGATCCAACCAGTTCAGGCGCTGCTTTTTAGTGCAGTTTTTGTTGTTCTCTGCCTGGCTGTGGGGCAAGCCCCAAACACGCATCCTCTCCAAAAGAATCAGTTAGCTGCGCCTCCGCCGTCTTGTTTTTATTGTGCGTGAGCCGTTTCGTCTTGTTCTTATTCTGAGTTGCAGTGCTTGTTATTGTTCTTGTACCAAACATATAGCAGGTGCCGTGCCAACTTTTCAAAACCCAATAAAATCAAGGGCTTGAGCAGGTTTCGCAATTTTCGGAAGGTCGAAAATGTCGGAATTTCGTTACCGTACGCCTCGGGGGCTGTTACGGCGGAAAGCGTGGGTAACAGATTTTTACGGGAGGTGATGTGTTACCTGGGGTGTTCCCAGGCCAGATGTGTTCGCCACACCCCGTTCAGCGCCTGTGCCATTGGCGCGCATCCCCCTCGGTGCACGACAGGATATTGAAGGGGACACACAAGGGGCCGCGCGCCAATGGCTCAGGATTGATTGGCCCGAAACAGATGTAGGAGCGAGCTTCGCTCGCGATGCGCCGCGTGGGCGGCGCTCGATCTCACAGGCGCCGCACTTGCTGCGGCGAACACTGGGCAGGTTGAATTACTCGCTGGTAGCGTTGCTCTTGCGTCGTGGTATGCCCAAGCGTTGGCGGCGTTCCCACAGGCACTTGCGGCTGACGCCGAGCTTGCGTGCCAGTTCGGTCTCGGTCATGTGGTCCTGGTGCTCAAGCACGAAGTGCTGGAAGTAGTCTTCCAGCGACAGGTCCTCGGTCGGCTCGTGGCTCGCGTTGGCCGCGCCGGCCACCACCAGGGCATTGTCGAGGAGGTCGTCCTCTTCCAGATCGCTCAGTTCGATGTCGATGCCCAGCAGCTCGGCGGAAATTTCTGCGCTCTCGCTGAGGATCACCGCGCGCTCCACGGCGTTTTCCAGTTCACGCACGTTACCGGGCCAGCTGTAGTGGCGAATGGCTTGCTCGGCCTCGGCCGAGAAGTGCAAGTCGTCGCGGCCGATGCGAGCGCTCTGGCGGGCGAGGAAGACGCTGGCGATCTCGTTGACGTCGCTGCCACGCTCGCGCAGTGCTGGCAGCTTCAGGGCGATCACGTGCAGGCGGTAATACAAGTCTTCACGGAACTGGCCGGCCTTGGCCAGGTTTTTCAGGTCGCGGTGGGTCGCGGCAATCAGGCGCACATCGACCTTTTGCGACTGCACCGAACCTACCCGGCGAATTTCGCCTTCCTGCAGCACACGTAGCAGGCGTGCCTGGGCTTCGAGCGGCAGTTCGCCAATTTCATCGAGGAACAGCGTACCGCCATCGGCGGCTTCCACCAAGCCGGCGCGCCCGGCGCTGGCGCCAGTGAAAGCGCCTTTTTCGTGGCCGAACAGTTCGGATTCGATCAGTGTTTCGGGGATGGCCGCGCAGTTCACCGAGATCATCGGTGCCTTGGCCCGGCGAGACAGGTTGTGCAGGGCGCGGGCCACCAGCTCTTTACCGGTGCCCGACTCGCCCTGGATCAGCACATTGGAGTCGGTTGGGGCGACTTTGCGGATCTTGCTGTACATGTCCTGCATGGGCTGGCACGAGCCGATGATGCCGATTTCGCCATTGGCCGTTGTCGCACTGCCTTTGTCGGAGGCTGCAACCTTGCCATTGCTGGCGCGTGGCTCGGCAGGCGGTGCAGCAGCCGGGGCGTTCTGCCGGTCGCGCAGAATACGCGCCACTGCCTGCAGCATCTCGTCATGGTCGAAGGGCTTGGCGATGTAGTCCACCGCGCCCATTTTCATCGAGTCCACCGCTGAGCGCAGGCTGGCGTAACTGGTCATGATCAGCACCGGGGTGCCCTGGCCGAGCTTGATCAGCTCGGTGCCGGGGGCACCTGGCAGGCGCAGGTCGCTGACGATGAGGTCGAAAGTGGCAATGCTGAAGCGTTCCTGGGCTTCCTGCACCGAGCCGGCCTCGCTGACCTGGTACTGGTTCCGCTCAAGTAGACGACGCAGGGCCGAGCGGATGATGGTTTCGTCTTCGACGATCAGAATGTGCGGCATTGATTCAATTCTCTCGACGGTCTCGAATTTCAGGGGACGTCGCTACGACATGCCGGGGCAGGGTCACGCGGATCCGGGTGCCTCGTTGCCGTTCGATATCGGCCGGGCTGTCGATGGTGATTTGCCCATAATGCTCTTCCACGATGGAATAGACCAGAGCGAGCCCCAGTCCGGTTCCTTCGCCCGGGTCCTTGGTGGTGAAGAAGGGCTCGAACAGGCGGTCCATGATGTTCTTCGGAATCCCGCTGCCTTCGTCTTCGACGATCAGGTCGACGGTGTGCTCGCTAACCTCGCTGCGCACGCGTACGGCGCTGCCGGGCGGCGAGGCGTCGCGGGCGTTGGAGAGCAGGTTGATCAGCACCTGGGCCAGGCGCTGCGGGTCGCCTTCGGCCCAATGGTCCGGGTCGCAAAGGTTGAAGAACTGTACTTCGAAATTGCGCCGGTTCAACGCCAGCAGACCGATGGCATCTTGTGCCACTTCGGCCAGGCACACGGGCTCCTCGCTGTTCTGGTGGCTGCCGCCGGCATGGGCAAAGCTCATCAGCGACTGGACGATGCGCGATACGCGCTTGGTCTGGTCAAGGATCTGGCTGGACAACTCGATGATTTCGCCATCGTCTTCGCGTTCCTCGCGCAGGTTTTGCGCCAGGCAGGCGATGCCGGTGATCGGGTTACCGATCTCGTGGGCCACGCCGGCGGCCAGGCGGCCGATGCTGGCCAGGCGCTCGGAGTGCACCAGCTTGTCTTCCAGTGCCTGGGTTTCGGTAAGGTCTTCCACCAGCAGTACCAACCCGCTGTTACCGGGGGCCAGTGGCTCGTCGATGGCTGCCTTGTGCAGGTTCAGCCAGCGCGGCTGGCCATCCAGTGCCAGGCGCTGCTTGTGCAGATGCTCGTCGGGCACGTTGATGAAGCCTTGCAGCAGGCCGCGCCAAGGCTCGTCGATGGTGACCAGGCGCGAGCCGACCACATGCTTGGCGGCAATGCCGGTGAGCTCTTCCATGGCCTTGTTCCACATCAGGATTTCCTGGTCCTTGGCCAATGAGCAGACGCCCATGGGCAACTCCTGCAGGGTCTGGCGATGGTAGCGGCGCAGGGCATCGAGTTCGGCGGCCAGCCCGGTCAGGCGCGAGTGGTAGTCCTCCAGGCGGCTTTCGATGAAGTGGATGTCTTCGGTTACGTAGTTTTCGTTACCGGACTTGTACGGCAGGAAAGTCTCGACCATGTCCTGGGCCACGCTCGGCCCCATCAGGCCGGACAGGTTGGCTTCGATGCGGTCGCGCAGGCGGCGCAGGGCATAGGGGCGGCGTTCGTCGAACGGCAGGTAGAGGTCGCGCAGTGCTTGCTCGACTTCCTTTTGCGCGGCCTTGGCGCCCAGCGGCTTGGCCAGTTGGGTGGCAAATTCCTGCGGCGAGGCGGCGTGCAGCTCGCGGCGCTGCGGGCGGCGCACGTTATCCACGGCACAGGCTTCGGCCGCGCTGACCTCTTCGGTACTGGCGTTGGTGAACAGTGAGATCAGGGTGAACAGCAGCACGTTGGCCGCCAGCGAGGCGATGGCTGCCATGTGCCAGCTGGTATCGTCCAGCACATAGATCATGTCCAGCAGCGGGATGTAGAAGCCCTGCAAATTGCCGAGAAGCGGCAGCAGCATGGTCACCATCCACACCAGGGTGCCGGCCAGCAGCCCGGCGATGAAACCGCGGCGGTTGGCGGTTGGCCAGTAGAGCACCGACAGCACCCCAGGCAGGAACTGCAAGGTGGCGACGAACGCGACGATGCCCAGGTTTGCAAGGCTCTGGTGGTAGTTCTGGCTCAGGTAGAACATGAACCCGGCGGTGATGATGGCGACGATCAGTGCACGGCGGGTCCACTTCAGCCACCGGTAGATGTTGCCTTCGGCCGGGGGCTGGTAAAGCGGCAGCACCAGGTGGTTCAGGGCCATGCCCGACAGCGCCAGGGTGGTGACGATGATCAGGCCGCTGGCTGCCGACAGGCCGCCAATGTAGGCCAGCAGTGCCAATGCCTGGTTGTTGGCGGCGATGCCCAGACCCAGGGTGAAGTACTCGGGGTTGGTGCTGGCGCCCAGGCGCAGGCCGGCCCACAGCACCAGCGGCACGGCAAGGCTCATCAGCAGCAGGAACAGCGGCAGGCCCCAGCTGGCGCTGACCAGCGAGCGCGGGTTGAGGTTTTCGGTAAAGGCCATGTGGTACATGTGCGGCATGACGATGGCCGATGCAAAGAACACCAGCAGCAGGGTGCGCCATGGGCCTTCCTGCAGGGGGGTGTGCAGGGCGGCGAGGGCGGTCTGGTTCTGCAACAGCCAGACTTCCAGCTCGTGCGGGCCGCCGAATACGCCATACAAGGCATACAGGCCAATACCGCCCAGGGCCAGCAGCTTGATCACCGACTCGAAGGCGATGGCGAAAACCAACCCCTCATGCTTTTCGCGCGTGGCGATGTGCCGCGAGCCGAAGAAGATGGTGAACAGAATGATCAGCGTGCAAAAGGCAAAGGCCACCCGGGCCTTGACCGGCTCACCGGTAAGGATGCTGATCGAGTCGGCCACCGCCTGGATCTGCAGGGCCAGCAACGGCAGCACGCCAATCAGCATGATGATGGTGGTCAAGGCCCCGGCCCACGTGCTGCGGAAGCGGAAGGCCAGCAGGTCGGCCAGCGATGACAGCTGATAGGTGCGGGTGATCTTGAGGATCGGGTAGAGCAGCACCGGCGCCAGCAGGAATGCGCCAGACACCCCCAGGTAACAGGCAAGGAAGCCGTAGCCATACTGGTAGGCCAGGCCAACCGAGCCATAGAAGGCCCAGGCACTGGCGTAAACGCCCAGCGAAAGGGTGTAGGTAAGTGGGTGGCGAATGATCGAACGCGGGATCAGCCCGCGCTCGCTGATCCAGGCCACGCCGAACAGCACCATGAGGTACCCGGCGCTGATCAGGATCATCTGGGTCAGGCTAAAGCTCATCGGCATCTCGTTGGCTCTGCAGGATGAAGGTGACGACGATCAGGATCAGCCAGAGCAGGTAGGGGCGGTACCAGGCTCCGGTCGGTTCGATCCACCAGTCCATGATGGCCGGGGAGAACAGGTAGATCCCCACGACCAGAAGCAGGACCAAACGATAGATGTACATGCTGGCCTCGATGGTTGGGCGCTGCGGGCTTGAACTTATTATTGGCGCAAATGGCAGGGGGGATGCTAGCGGGAATCCACAGCGTTCGCCAAGGGTTTGAATTTACTGGGCTTTTGTTTTTAGGGGGGCTTTACCTGTGCCGGCCCTTTCGCGGGCATGCCCGCTCCCACAGGTAGACCACAGGCCTTGAAGGCGGCGTGGTTCCTGTGGGGGCGGGCGCGCCCGCGAAAAGGCTGGTAAAGGTTCAGCGCAAATCAGCCTCCGGCACCGTGGTCCGCTGCGCGATCGCTTCTGGCCGCCACTGCGTGCGCGCGACTGCCAGCACCTCTGCTGGCGTCGCCAACAGCAGTTCCGGATCCGTCTCCTGCCCCAGCGCCCGCAGTGCCCGCAGTAGCAGGGGAGTAGCATGCTCCGCCTGCAGTGGCGGGGAACGGTACGACTTGCCCAGCTTGTGCCCATCTGGCTGCACGATCAGCGGAATATGCAGGTAACGCGGCTGTGAGAAGCCCAGCAGTTCCTGCAGGTACAGCTGGCGCGGGGTATTGTCGAGCAGGTCGGCGCCACGCACGATGTCGGTAACACCCTGCCAGGCATCGTCCAGCACCACGGCCAACTGGTAGGCGTACAACCCGTCACGACGCTGGATGACGAAATCGCCCACCTCACGCCCCAGGTGTTGCTGGTATTCACCCTGCACACGATCGGTAAAACGGTAGATCAGCTCCGGCACCCGCAGGCGGATGGCCGCCCCTTCACGGGCATGCCCGGCGTTACGGCAAAAGCCCGGGTAAATGCCGTTGTAGCTTTCCAGTTGCTTGCGCGAGCAGGTGCAAGCGTACGCCAGGCCCATGTTGAACAGGCGGTCTACCACGGCAGCATAGGCATCGTGGCGCTGGCTCTGGAATACCACCTCGCCATCCCAGTGCAGGCCGTAACGTTCCAGCGTCTGGAGGATGGCATCGCGGGCGCCGGGCATTTCCCGGGGCGGATCGGTGTCTTCCATGCGCAGCAGCCAGCGGCCGTTGACGGCGCGGGCATCGAGCCAGGAGGCGAGGGCGGCGACCAGCGAGCCGAAGTGCAGGAAGCCGCTGGGGGTGGGGGCGAAGCGCCCGATGTAGCTGGAGTCGGTCATGGTCAGGCTGGGCATATAAATGAAACGGGGCGCATGATGCGCCCCGTTCAGGTGGAAGAAAGATCAGCCTTTGCCGACCGTTTTTTCCTTTTTCTCGGCAATTTCCTTGCAGTCGAAGCACAGGTCGGCGGTTGGGCGGGCTTCCAGGCGGCGCAAGCCGATCTCGATGCCGCACGACTCGCACCAGCCGTACTCTTCGTCCTGAATCTTCTGCAGGGTTTTATCGATTTTCTTGATCAGCTTGCGCTCGCGGTCGCGGTTGCGCAGTTCGAGGGCGAATTCCTCTTCCTGGGATGCCCGGTCTGCGGGATCTGCGAAGTTGGCTGCCTCTTCTTTCATATGGTCAACGGTCTTGTCGACGCCGACCATCAGCTCTTGCTTCCAGCCAGTGAGGATCTTGGTGAAGTGCTTGCGCATGGGCTCACCCATGTACTCCTCACCCTTGGTCTCCTGATAGGGTGCAACCCCATAAAGATTCTGGTTGGCTTTTTGCTTTTCTAGGGTGGACATGAATAGACCGCCTCTCACTCATCTGATCCAATGCGCAGGATGCTCCATCTCCGGCGACCGCCGGCCCTGCGACTGCGAGCCGCCGAACTTACCAGATAGATCGGGGGTGCGCTACCCCGCCCGATCCTGCTAATTGACACTGGCCTGAGCGGTACGTTCGGTGGTGTGCAGAGGTAGAATCTCCAGTTTAGACCCAATTGAGAGAAGGTCATGGCCCAACCCTACAGTGCGCGCAGCCGCGCCATCGAACCTTTCCACGTCATGGCGCTGCTGGCCCGGGCCAACGAGCTGCAGGCGGCCGGGCACGACGTGATCCACCTGGAAATCGGCGAGCCGGACTTCACCACGGCCGCACCCATCGTCGCTGCCGGCCAGGCCGCGCTGGCCGCCGGGCACACTCGCTATACCGCCGCACGCGGTCTGCCGGCACTGCGTGAGGCAATTGCCGGCTTTTATGGGCAGCGCTATGGCCTGAATATCGACCCGCAGCGCATCCTTGTTACCCCGGGTGGCTCCGGCGCGCTGCTGCTGGCCAGCAGCCTGCTGGTGGACCCGGGCAAGCACTGGCTGCTGGCCGATCCGGGTTACCCGTGCAATCGCCACTTCCTGCGCCTGGTCGAGGGCGGGGCCCAATTGGTACCGGTGGGCCCGGACGTTAACTACCAACTGACTGCCGAACTGGTTGAGCGCTACTGGGACAAGGACACCGTCGGCGCTCTGGTCGCTTCGCCGGCTAACCCGACTGGAACCGTGCTGGGGCGCGAAGCGTTGGCCTGCCTGGCCAAATCCACCCATGAGCGGCATGGTCATCTGGTGGTGGACGAGATCTACCACGGCCTCACCTATGGCATGGACGCGCCAAGCGTGCTGGAAGTCGACGACTCGGCCTTTGTCCTGAATAGTTTTTCCAAGTATTTCGGCATGACCGGTTGGCGCCTTGGCTGGCTGGTGGCCCCGCCCGGTGCGGTGGCCGACCTGGAGAAACTGGCGCAGAACCTGTACATCAGCGCGCCGAGCATGGCCCAGCATGCCGCGCTGGCCTGTTTCCAGCCCGAGGCGCTGGCCATTTTCGAAGAGCGCCGCGCCGAGTTCGCCCGCCGTCGCGACTACCTGCTGCCTGCCCTGCGTGAACTGGGTTTCCGCATTGCCGTCGAGCCGCAAGGCGCGTTCTACCTATATGCCGATATCAGCGCTTTTGGCGGTGACGCATTCGCATTCTGCCGACATTTCCTGGAAACCGAGCACGTGGCGTTCACGCCGGGCCTGGACTTTGGTCGCCACCTGGCCGGGCACCATGTGCGCTTCGCTTATACCCAGAGCCTGCCGCGCCTGGAAGAAGCGGTGCAGCGTATTGCCCGTGGCCTGCGGAGCTGGCAAGGCTGATGCGTTTCTCTCCGTCACTCGAGCAGGGCTGCCTGCTGCGTCGCTACAAGCGCTTTCTGGCCGATATCGAACTGGCCAGCGGCGAGCAGATGACTATCCACTGCCCGAATACCGGCTCCATGCTCAACTGTATGCGTGAAGGTGGGCAGGTGTGGTTCAGCCGCTCCAACGACCCCAGGCGCAAGCTGCCAGGGACTTGGGAAATCAGCGAAACCCCCCAGGGGCGGTTGGCCTGCGTGAATACCGGGCGGGCCAATGCATTGGTCGAAGAGGCCCTGCGCGCCGGCACTATCACTGAACTGGCTGGTTTCACTGCACTCAAGCGCGAAGTGGCCTATGGCGAGGAAGGCAGCCGTATCGACTTTCGGCTGGAGTTCGAGGGTGCTCCGGCCTATGTCGAGGTCAAGAGTGTGACGCTGGGCTACCCCGACACTGCAGTTGCGGCCTTCCCTGATGCGGTGACTCAGCGCGGTGCGAAACACCTGCGCGAGCTGGCAACGCTGGCCCGGCAGGGCGTGCGGGCCGTGCAGCTGTATTGCGTGAACCTGACCGGTATCGACGCTGTGCGCCCGGCTGAGGAAATCGATATGGCCTACGCCCAGGCGCTGCGCGCTGCAGTAGCGGACGGGGTGGAGGTGCTGGCCTATGGCACCCGGCTGGACGCCGAGGGTATCGTCATCGATCGCCGCTTGCCGGTGTTGCTTACCCCTTGAACCAGATGCCCAGGCTGTCTTCGTGGCAGCCCAGGGGCTGCAGCTGCTCACCCTCGCAGGGGCCTGCCACGCATTCGCCGCTTTCTATCAGGAACAGCGCACCGTGATGGGCGCAGTGGATGAGGCTGGCGCTGTCATCCAGAAACGCGTCCTCTGCCCAGTTCAGCGGGATGTCCCGGTGCGGGCAGCGGTTGCGGTACAGGTACACCTGGCCTTGGCGGCGTACGCCGAACAATTCGAGGCCGTCTACGCTGAAGGCGCGGCTTTGGCCCTCGGCCAGGCCGAGGGATGTACAAAGGAAGTGCATGGCAAGGATGGCTCGTGGAACATATGTTGGCTTGACGCTTCAATGCGAATAATTATCAAATTGATCGCGTTCGCTGCGCCTGGCTGTCTATGGTGCGCAGTTCCGCCGCTCGCCACAAGGCGTGTAGCCGTCTTCAGAAGGAACCCGATGATGCGCTGTCCAACTGCTTTTCTCGCTTTGTGTGCAAGCCTTGTGCTCTCTACCCAAGCCTTGGCAGCCGAGCTGCCGCAACGCTGGGTTAGCGCGGGTGGCGCCTTGAGCGAGTGGATAACCGCATTGGGGGGTGAAGCGCGCCTGGTCGGTGTGGACACTACCAGCCAGCACCCGGCCTCGTTGAAATCGTTGCCCAGTGTGGGTTATCAGCGACAGCTGTCGGCCGAAGGCATTCTCAGCCTGCGCCCGGATGTGCTGGTGGGCACCGAGGAAATGGGCCCGCCACCGGTACTGGCGCAAATCCGCAAGGCCGGCGTGCGGGTTGAGTTGTTCTCCAGCAAAGCCGAGCTGCCGGCGGTAGATGAAAACCTCAGGCACCTGGGGAAGTTGCTCGGCGCAGAGCAGCAAGCGTCCACGCTTGCAGCGGACTACCGCCAGCGGCTCGATGCGTTGCATGCCAACGTCAAGCTGGCCCAGGCCGGGCAGCAGGCTCCTGGGGTGTTGCTGCTGGTCGGCCATGCCGGGGCCAAGCCGCTGATCGCCGGGCAAGGCACTGCCGGTGACTGGCTGCTGAGCCAGGCGGGTGGGCGTAACCTGGCCGCGCACCAAGGTTACAAGAACTTCTCCAACGAAGCCTTGGCGGCGCTTGACCCGGATGTGATCGTGTTTTCCGACCGGGCGCTGGCCGATGGGCAGGCGTTGCAGGCGCTGTTGAAAGAAAACCCCGCACTGGCGGCCTCGCGGGCCGTGCGTGAGAAACGCCTGGTCTCACTGGACCCGACGCTGTTGGTCGGCGGGCTTGGGCCTCGGCTACCGGCGACCTTGCAGTCGCTGGCAGCCACCTTCTACCCCCTTGCTCAGGCCAGCTTCGCGCAATGAAACAGCGGTTCCAGCCACGTACGTTGTTCATTAGCCTGAGCCTGTTGTGCCTGTTGGCGATCTGGCTGTCACTGGCGTTGGGGCCAGTCAGCCTGCCGATGTTTGATACGCTGCGCGCTGGCCTGCGTCTGCTGGGGCTGCCTGTTTCCGAAGATGGCCTGCAGCAGGCCGAGATGATCCTTGGCCAGATCCGCCTGCCGCGCACCCTGTTGGGCTTGGCGGTGGGCGCGGTGCTGGCTCTGTCCGGGGTGGCCATGCAGGGGCTGTTCCGCAACCCGCTGGCCGACCCCGGGCTGGTAGGTGTTGCCGCCGGTGCCGCAGTGGGGGCTGCGGTTGCCATTGTTGGCGGCGCCTGGCTTGGCGGCATGCCGGATGCTTTCGCGCCTTATCTGCTGTCGTTCTGCGCTTTTGTCGGCGGGCTTGGGGTAACTGCGCTGGTCTACCGCCTGGGGCGCCGCGATGGCCAGACCAACGTTGCCACGATGCTGCTGGCTGGCGTGGCCATGACCGCGCTGGGTGGCGCGGCCGTGGGGCTGTTCTCTTACCTGGCCGATGATGCCACCTTGCGCACGCTGACATTCTGGAACCTTGGCAGCCTCAATGGCGCCAGCTATGAGCGACTGTGGCCATTGTTGCTGGTGGCGACAGGGGTTGCGGTGTGGTTGCCGCGCCGGGCCAAGGCGCTGAATGCCCTGTTGTTGGGTGAGTCTGAGGCGCGTCACCTGGGCGTTGACGTGGAGCGGCTCAAGCGTGAGCTGGTGTTCTGCACGGCACTGGGGGTTGGGGCGGCAGTGGCTGCAGCCGGGTTGATCGGCTTCATCGGCCTGGTAGTGCCGCACCTGGTACGCCTGCTGGCCGGCCCCGATCACCGTGTGGTGCTGCCAGCCTCGCTGCTGGCCGGCGGTGTGCTGATGTTGTTCGCCGACCTTGCGGCGCGGCTGCTGTTGGCGCCGGCCGAGCTGCCGATTGGTATCGTCACGGCCTTCATTGGTGCGCCGTTCTTCCTGTTCCTGCTGATGCGAGGGCGCGGCTGATGTTGCAAGTAGAGGGCCTGTATCTGCGCAGGGGTAGCAATGAGGTGCTGCACGACATTCACCTGCAGTTGCCTCCGGGGCAGGTAGTGGGTGTGCTTGGTCCCAACGGTGCCGGCAAGAGCAGCCTGCTGAGTGTGCTGTGCGGTGAACTGGCGCCCGGCCGCGGGCGGGTGACGCTGCAGGGCCGCCCCCTGGCCGATTGGGCTGGGCAGGAACGGGCAAGGCGCCTGGCAGTGTTGCCACAGGTGTCCAGCCTGAGTTTCTCGTTTCGGGTCGAGGAAGTGGTCGGTATGGGGCGCATGCCTCATGGCACCGGGCAGCGGCGTGATGCGGAAATTGTCGAGGCGGCGTTGCAGGCGGCAGATGCCTGGCACCTGGTGGAGCGCAGTTACCTGGCGCTTTCCGGTGGCGAGCGGCAACGGGTGCACCTGGCCCGCGTGCTGGCGCAGCTATGGCCGGGCGAGGAGGGGGCCACGTTGCTGCTCGACGAACCGACCTCGATGCTCGACCCACTGCATCAGCACACCACCCTGGAAGCCGTACGTCGTTTCGCCGACTGCGGTGCTGCAGTGTTGGTGATCCTGCATGACCTGAACCTGGCGGCGCGTTACTGTGATCGCATCCTGTTGCTGGAGCAGGGGCGTTGCCACGCGTTTGCCACACCCGACGCGGTACTGACCCCGGCGGCACTGAAGGCGGTGTACGGTATCGACGTACTGGTGCAAGCGCACCCCGAGCGCGGGCATCCGCTGATCATCACCCGTTGATTCTCAAGCCATGCACGGCCTGTGTGGAAGCGGCCTTGTCTCGCGACAGATCCGCCCCCTCGGGGAAGGCCATTCAAATTGTGGATGACATGGAGTAACTGCCGATGCGACACCC
The DNA here is from genome assembly GCF_057766845.1 of Pseudomonas sp. D5(2026). Lineage (NCBI taxonomy): Bacteria > Pseudomonadati > Pseudomonadota > Gammaproteobacteria > Pseudomonadales > Pseudomonadaceae > Pseudomonas > Pseudomonas sp. D5(2026). Next base: position 4,782,716 of record NZ_CM173421.1, on the reverse strand, counting down.
GCTGCTGTCTGGTTTCTCGCTGTGCCTGGTACTGGCGCTGGGCGGTTGTCAGGCCAGCCTGCCGCCGTTGCCCGCCTGGCAGAGTAGCGAAGGTCGCACCCACGCCGAGCTGGGTAAGATTGTCGATCTGTCCAATGAGCAGGTCATAAGCCCCGAAAAGCTGGTGCATCGCCTGGCTGTCGCCCCCCGCGTGCTTGTCGGCGAGAAGCACGACAACCCTGACCATCACGCGCTGCAGCTATGGCTGCTGCGCGCTCTTCAAAGCCAGCGTACTCAGGGCAGCCTGTTGCTGGAAATGCTGCAGCCCGAACAGCAGTCACGGGTGGACAAGCTGATGGGGCAGCCTTTGCCGGAAGACTTGCCCAAGGCGCTGGCCTGGCAGGAGGGCTGGGATTGGCAGTTGTACGGGCCGATTGTCACCGAAGCCTTGCAGCATCGGGTGACGTTGCTGGCAGCCAACCTTTCGCCCGCCGAGATGCGTCAGGCCTATCGACAACCGGCTCCGGTGCAGGGCGAAAAGTCCAATGCACCCGCGGTAAAGGCTGCCTTGCTGGAACAGGTGCGCGCCGGGCATTGCGGGATGCTGCCGGAAAGCCAGTTACCGGCGATGTTGGCCGTTCAGCAGCAGCGCGACCGGCGCATGGCCGAGCGTTTGCAGGCGGCGCCGCAACCGGCACTGTTGTTTGCCGGGGCTTACCACGTGCGCAAGGACTTGGGCATACCCTTGCATCTGGCTGACCTAGAGGCATCGGGGGAGAGCAAGGTATTGCTGCTGGCTGAGGTAGGCGAGCGAATCGAGCCTGGCGAGGCTGATTATGTGTGGTACACGGCAGCGATGCCGGAGCAGGATTATTGTGCGCAGTTGCGGCGTTGATCCTTGAAAAGCACAGGCAAAAAAAGACCCGGCAAATTGCCGGGTCAATAACCGTGATTAGCCTGATGAGGAGATAATCTGAGAGTCCGAACCAAGGTCTCTTAGCTTATCCAACCAGTCTCGCGACCAGTTGCGATAATCATAACAATTCTCATTTAGCCGTCAATCCCTTTACCCTGATTATTTTGGTTTTTCTGCGTAGGTTTTTTCGCGTCCAATTGTTGGTTGAGTGCTTCCTTGCGTTCGAGCGGCAAATCGTTCCAGTGCATGTCCAGCAGGGCGCCTTCAATGGCATACAACAGCACCTTCGATGCACGGAACCCTCGTGTTTTCACGGCCTGGTACGCACCCACAGCGCCCAGGCGGCGCAAATCCGATGCACTGTGGATGCCGGCTGCATGCAGCCACTGCGCAGAAGTCTTGCCAAGGTTCTTCAGATGCTGCAATTCATCGTTCATCGAGCCTCCTTGCGATGGCTGAACGGGAATGGGGGATAAATCGCGAGCAGGGTCAGAGAGGAGTGTAGCGGGGGTTCGGGAATACGCGGCTTTTTGCCATCGGATGATGAGCGGCCTGTGCCTGCCCTTTTGCCGGCAGGCACAGGAAGATGATGAACTTACAGGCCAGGCAATCGCTGGCGAATCTGCTCGATCACCTGGTCCATGCTGCCGGCAGTTTGGGTATCGACGCGTGTGCTGTGCACCAGCTCCTGCGCATCCAGCGCCTCACGGCCTGCCTGCTGGGCCTTGATCACCTTTAGCGTGGCATCCGACGGGTCGCTGTTTTCGGCCTGGCGCTGCTCCAGCCAACTGGCGATGACCGCCTCTGGCGCGTGGCAGTCAAGGATGAGGAACGGCACTCCGGTCTGGCTGGCAACGTCTGCCGCAGCCTGGCGCTGCTCATGCTTGAGGTAGGTGGCGTCCAGCACCACCGGGAAGCCGGCGCGCAGCACGGTCGCAGCTATCTCGTGCAGGCGCAGGTAGGTCGCAGCGCTGGCGTCCTGGTCATAGATGCCCGTGCTCAGTTGGCCGGCGTCGGCCTGTTGTTGTTCGCCGAACAGGCGCTTGCGCTCCACGTCCGAACGCACGCGCACAGCACCCAAGGCCTCGACCAGGCGCATGGCCACGTGACTTTTGCCCACCGCCGAAACGCCATGGGTGATGGCCAGCAGCCGCGACGGGATGGCACTGTAGCTTTCGGCCAGGTTGGCGTAATTGCGGTAGGTGCGCAGGGTGGTGGCACGTTGCACGCCATCAGCATCGGCCGGCATGCTGAACAGTGCGACCTTGGCCCGCACCAGCGCACGGTAGGCCTTGTAGAAGTTGAGCAGTTCCAGGCCTTCATAGTCCCCCGTCAGTTCCAGGTACTGGCTGATGAAGCGCCGGGCCAGGCATTTCAGGCCTCGGTCTTCCAGGTCCATGGCCAGGAAGGCGGTGTCGGCGTAGACGTCGGTCAGTCGGAAAGGCTCGTTGAACTCGATGCAATCGAAGATCACTACCTTGCCATCGATCAAGGTGGCGTTGCCCAGGTGGATGTCACCGTGGCACTCACGGATGAAGCCATTGGCCTTGCGCTTTTCCAGCAGGCCGTGCAGGCGCTCGAAGCTGCTGCGAGCCCAGGCCTGCAGGGCGTCGAGTTGCTGCAGATCGGCTTTGTCGCTGAGGAATGGGCGGATTTGCTCGAAGTTCTGCTCCACCGGGGCCATCACGCTGTCTGGCGTGCCCAGCGGGTGCTCCATCGGCACACGTGGGGCCTGCAGGTGAAACTCGGCAATCTGCCGGGCCATCTGGTCGATGTGCGTGGCGTTCAGCTCGCCATTGGCCTGCAGGGTGTTGAGCATCTGGCCCTGAGGGAACTGGCGCATCTTCAGCACGTACTCGATGGCTTCACCTTCGCCACCGATCTGCGGTGCGTCGACGCTACCGGTGATCGGCAGCACTTCCAGATACAGGCCTTCGGTCAGGCGCTGGTTCAGGCGCAACTCTTCGTTACAGAAATGCCGGCGCTGGTCCAGCCCGGTGAAGTCCAGGAAGCCGAAATTCATCGGTTTCTTGACCTTGTAGGCGTACTCGCCAGTGAGCAGGACCCAGGAGATATGCGTCTCGATGAGCTGAAACCCATCCACGGGGTGAGGGTACAGGGCAGGGTTCTGCAACGCAGTAATAAGAGCTTGGCTCACGGCAAATCCTTCCGGGGCAAGGGAATTCGAATGCGCCATTATGGTCAATGGTGCCGTCCCTGCCTACCGCCGGGCCGTCTGCCCAGCCTTTATAAAGTGCGTATAATCCGCCGCCATGACCCGAACCCGAAATTCCCGTACCCCTCAGAAACGCCCGACCGGCCGCTCCCGCGCCTGGCTGGGCTGGGCTTTGAAGCTCAGCCTGGTAGGCCTGGTGATAGTCGCCGGCTTCGCGGTTTACCTCGATGCCGTCGTCCAGGAAAAGTTCTCCGGCAAGCGCTGGACCATCCCGGCCAAAGTGTATGCCCGGCCGCTGGAGCTGTTCACCGGCCAGAAGTTGAGCAAGAGCGACTTCCTCACCGAGCTCGATGCCCTCGGCTACCGTCGCGAGAGCGCGGCTAACGGCCCCGGCGCTGCGTCCGTCAACGGCAATACCGTCGACCTCAATACCCGTGGCTTCCAGTTCTACGAGGGCATGGAGCCGGCGCAGTTCGTCCGCGTGCGCTTCTCTGGCGACTACGTTGCGGGCCTTTCCGGCGCCAACGGCAAGGCGCTTGACGTGGTGCGCCTGGAGCCGCTGATGATCGGCGGCATCTACCCGAAAAACCTTGAAGACCGCATCCTGATCAAGATCGATCAGGTCCCCAAGTATCTGCTCGAAACCCTGGTGGCCACGGAAGACCGCGACTTCTACAGCCACTACGGCGTGTCGCCCAAGTCCATCGCCCGGGCCATGTGGGTCAATACTTCGTCCGGTTCCATGCGCCAGGGTGGCAGTACCCTGACCCAGCAGTTGGTGAAGAACTTCTACCTCAGCAGCGAGCGCAGCCTCAGCCGCAAGCTGACCGAGGCGATGATGGCGATACTGCTCGAACTGCATTACGACAAGCGCGAAATCCTTGAGGCCTACCTCAATGAGGTGTTCGTCGGTCAAGACGGTCAACGCGCCGTGCACGGCTTTGGCCTGGCTAGCCAGTTTTTCTTCAGCCAGCCGTTGTCCGAGCTGAAACTGCATCAGATCGCCCTGCTGGTGGGCATGGTCAAAGGGCCGTCCTATTACAACCCGCGGCGTCACCCCGAGCGCGCCCTGGCGCGCCGCAACCTGGTGCTCGACCTGGTGGCCGAGCAGGGCGTGGCCAGCCAGGCAGAAGTCGATGCGGCGAAGAAAATGCCGCTGGGCGTAACCAAGCGTGGCAGCCTGGCCGACAGCTCGTTCCCGGCCTTCCTTGACCTGGTCAAGCGACAGCTACGTCAGGACTACCGCGACGAAGACTTGACCGAAGAAGGCCTGCGCATCTTTACCAGCTTCGACCCGATCCTTCAGATGAAGGCCGAAACCTCGATGAGAGAGACCTTCAAGCGCCTGTCGGGCCGCAAGGGGGCTGACGAGGTGGAAGCGGCAATGGTCGTGACCAACCCTGAGACCGGTGAAGTACAGGCGCTGATCGGTAGCCGCCAGGCAGGCTTCGCCGGCTTCAACCGGGCCATCGATGCCGTGCGGCCGATCGGCTCGCTGGTCAAGCCGTCGGTATACCTGACTGCGCTGGAGCAGCCGAGCAAATACACCCTGACCAGTTGGGTGCAGGATGAGCCATTTTCGGTCAAGGGGGCTGACGGCCAAGTCTGGCGCCCGCAAAACTATGACCGTCGCCCGCACGGCACTATCTACCTGTACCAGGGGCTGGCCAACTCGTACAACCTGTCGACCGCCAAGCTCGGCCTGGAAGTGGGCGTGCCGAACGTGATCAAGACCATTGGTCGGTTGGGGGTAAATGTTGACTGGCCAGCGTTCCCGGCCATGTTGCTGGGCGCTGGTGGCATGTCACCGATGCAGGTGGCAACCATGTATCAGACCATCGCCAACGGTGGCTTCAACACGCCGATGCGCGGTATCCGCAGCGTGCTCACCGCCGAGGGCGAGCCGCTCAAGCGCTACCCGTTCCAGATCCAGCAAACCTTCGACCCGGGTGCCATCTACCTGGTGCAGAACGCCATGCAGCGCGTAATGCGCGAAGGTACCGGGCGCTCGGTGTACAACACCTTGCCACGCTCGCTGACCTTGGCGGGCAAGACCGGTACCAGTAACGACTCGCGTGACAGCTGGTTCTCCGGCTTCAGTCAGGATCTGCTGGCCGTGGTGTGGATGGGCCGTGACGATAACGGCAAGACACCGTTTACCGGCGCCACCGGAGCCCTGCAGGTGTGGACCAGTTTCATGAAGAAGGCCGACCCGCTGCCACTGGATATGCCGCAACCGGACAACGTGGTGCAGGCCTGGATCGACCCGTACACTGGCCATGGGTCTGATGCCAGCTGTCCGGGAGCGGTGCAGATGCCGTATATTCGCGGGAGTGAGCCGCCGGCCGGCGCAACCTGTGGCGGCGAGCAGGATCCAGTCGAATCGGTAATGGACTGGGTCAAGGGCTGGATGAATTAAGCACAGGCTGCATTGATGAGGTGTGACGTGAACAAGTGGCTGTTTCCTGCCGTGACGGCGTTGGCTGTGCTCCAGGGGTGCTCCAGCGTCCCGCGTGGCAATATTCCGGTGGTCGATTCGAGCACCCGCGTGTCCAACAGCGAGCGCGTGACGGCCAACCGCTCGGCGGGTGGCTATAACACCGGCACCGCCCAGGCGCAGACGCTGCCGGAGGATTCCGGCGTCACCGTGATGATCCCGCAGGGCGCAGGTGCTTCGGGCATCCAGACGTTCCCGGCGAACAATGGCGCAGCGCCGATCACTCCAGGGCCCATCACTCCAGGCCCTGTCAGTTCGGCACCGATGACCACCAATCCCAACCCGATTGCCGATGAACCCTTCGACATTGCCGCGATGAATAACACCCCGCAAAGCGCCAGTGCGCCCACCGGTATTCCGCGCAGCGCTGCCGCCGGTGGTCTGTCGGCCGACGAGCAACTGGACGGCCCGGTGCTGGCGTTGCTGACCACTGCGCAGACGCAGCAGGGCAGTGGCGACTTCAACGGTGCCGCCTCGAGCCTGGAGCGTGCCCAGCGTATTGCTCCGCGTGAGCCGCAGGTGCTGTATCGCCTGGCCCAGGTGCGCCTCTCGCAAGGTGATGCAGCGCAGGCCGAGCAGTTGGCGCGTCGCGCTCTGACCTACGCCAACGGCCGCCCAAGCCTGCAGGCAGAGCTATGGAACACGATCGCCCAGGCGCGTGAAAAGCAGGGTGACAGCGCTGGCGCTGCGCTGGCCCGGCAAAAGGCGCGGGTCAATTCGTGATGATCGAGCAGCGCATTCTGGATATTGCCGACCACCTGCTATTGATCGAGCGTGAACTGCAGGTGCAAGGCTGGTGGGATGACGAGCCGCCAAGCGACGAGGCGCTGGCCAGTACGGTGCCGTTCGCCGTGGATACCCTCAATTTTGAGCAGTGGCTGCAATGGATCTTCCTGCCCCGCATGAAAATCATCATCGAACTGGGCCACCCGTTGCCCAATGCATCGAGCATCCTTGTCATGGCCGAAACCGTGTTTACCGACCGGCCGGAGCAAAGTCGTGAGCTACGGCGCCTGTTGGCAGCTTTTGATCAATTGATCGCTCCTTCCGCCTGATTTCTTCAGTTTTTCCTTCTAGGGCCGCAGATTGTGGCCCTTTTTATTGGAAATCTTCTTAATTCTGCTGCTGAAGCGATTTTTAGTGGTGGCAGGAATTCATCTTGGGGAAAAATTGGCAATAATTTTTCTTGACTTGTTGGCGCCGAATCACAAGAATCCAACTTCCGCTGTAGAGGGACTGCCAGAAGCAGACCCGCTAAGCAGATCATGAGGTGCACACCCGCGCCGACCTGTTACACCCCGCAACGCGTTACCTCGCGCTGGGTGGGAAACCCCCGCAACACTCTGGGGATCTCCCAATACTTGCTCAGTCAGTGCTGACGTTCGCTCATGCTCTGCTTGGCAGTAAACCTATTAAGACCCGTCCAGTGAGGGCGGTATTCTGGCGTTTTAGAGGTGAACAACGTGGAGCTTTTATCTGGCGCTGAGATGGTCGTCCGCTTCTTGCGTGACGAAGGCGTTAAGCACATCTACGGGTACCCTGGTGGTGCTCTCCTGCATGTTTACGACGCACTGTTCAAAGAACCGGAAGTGGAACACATCCTGGTTCGTCACGAGCAGGCGGCAACCCATATGGCGGACGGCTACGCTCGTGCCACCGGCAAGGCCGGTGTGGTACTGGTAACCTCCGGTCCTGGCGCGACCAATGCCATTACCGGCATTGCCACCGCCTACATGGACTCGATTCCGATGGTTATCCTGTCCGGCCAGGTGCCTAGCACCATGGTGGGCACCGATGCCTTCCAGGAAACCGACATGATCGGTATCTCGCGGCCGATCGTGAAGCACAGCTTCATGATCAAGAACCCGACCGAGATCCCTGAAATTCTGAAAAAAGCTTTTTACCTGGCGCAATCCGGTCGCCCAGGTCCAGTCGTGGTCGACATTCCAAAAGATATGACCAACCCGGCTGAAAAGTTTGAATACGTCTACCCGAAAAAGGTCAAGCTGCGCTCCTACAGCCCGGCGGTCCGCGGTCACTCCGGGCAGATCCGCAAGGCTGCCGAGATGCTTCTGGCTGCCAAGCGCCCGGTTGTCTACTCCGGTGGCGGTGTGATCCTCGGCGGTGGCTCCGAAGCCCTGACTGAAATCGCCAAGTCGCTGAACCTGCCGGTCACCAATACCCTGATGGGGCTGGGTGGCTTCCCGGGTACCGACCGCCAGTTCCTCGGCATGCTTGGCATGCATGGCAGCTACACCGCCAACATGGCCATGCACAATGCCGACGTCATCTTTGCCGTCGGTGCGCGTTTCGACGACCGCGTTGTAAACGGCCCGGCCAAGTTCTGCCCGAATGCCAAGATCATCCACATCGACATCGACCCGGCGTCGATCTCGAAGATGATCAAGGCCGACGTGCCGATCGTCGGCCCGGTCGACAGCGTGCTCAGCGAAATGCTCGGCATCCTCAAGGAAATCGGCGAGCAGCCTGACAAGGCGGCGCTGGATGCCTGGTGGAAGCAGATTGACGAATGGCGTGGCAATGGCGAGTTGTTCCCTTACGACAAGGGCGATGGCAACGTCATCAAACCGCAAAAAGTCATCGAGACACTGTGCGAAGTGACCAATGGCGATGCCTTCGTCACTTCCGACGTAGGCCAGCACCAGATGTTTGCCGCGCAGTACTACCGCTTCAACAAGCCAAACCGCTGGATCAACTCCGGTGGCCTGGGCACCATGGGCTTCGGCTTCCCGGCGGCGATGGGCATCAAGCTCAACTTCCCGGATCAGGACGTGGCCTGTGTGACCGGCGAAGGCAGTATCCAGATGAACATCCAGGAGCTGTCCACCTGCATGCAATACGGCCTGCCGGTGAAGATCGTCAACCTGAACAACGGTGTGTTGGGCATGGTCCGCCAATGGCAGGACATGGCCTACAACGGTCGCCATTCGCACTCATACGTCGAGTCGCTGCCTGACTTCATCAAGCTGGCCGAGGCCTATGGCCATGTGGGTATCCGCATTACCAGCCTGAAAGACCTCAAGCCGAAGCTGGAAGAAGCGTTTGCGATGAAGGACCGTCTGGTGTTCATCGACATCGCGGTTGACCGCAGTGAGCACGTCTATCCGATGCAGATCAAGGATGGCTCGATGCGTGACATGTGGCTGAGCAAGACGGAGCGTACCTGATATGCGGCACATCATTTCCCTGCTGCTGGAAAACGAACCAGGTGCGTTGTCCCGTGTGGTCGGCCTGTTCTCCCAGCGCAACTACAACATTGAAAGCCTGACTGTAGCGCCGACCGAAGACCCGACCCTGTCGCGTCTGACGCTGACCACCGTTGGCCATGACGAAGTGATCGAACAGATCACCAAGAACCTGAACAAGCTGGTCGAAGTGGTCAAGCTTGTCGACCTGTCGGAAAGCGCTCACATCGAGCGTGAACTGATGCTGGTCAAGGTCAAGGCCACCGGTGCCCAGCGCGCCGAGATCAAGCGCACCACGGATATCTTCCGCGGCCAGATCGTCGACGTGACCGCCAGCGTGTACACCGTGCAGCTGAGCGGTACCAGCGACAAACTGGACAGCTTCATCCAGGCGATCGGCACTGCATCGATTCTGGAAACCGTGCGCAGCGGCGTTACCGGCATTGCCCGTGGCGACAAAGTGCTCAGCATCTAAATTTAAAAATTAGCGATGGCTCCGCAGGGGCCGAGATATAACCAGGGGTATTTTCATGAAAGTTTTCTACGATAAAGACTGCGACCTTTCCATCATCCAGGGTAAGAAAGTCGCCATCATCGGTTACGGCTCCCAGGGCCACGCTCAGGCGTGCAACCTGAAAGATTCCGGTGTAGACGTTACCGTCGGTCTGCGTAAAGGTTCGGCTACCGTTGCCAAGGCTGAAGCTCACGGCCTGAAAGTTGCTGATGTTGCTACCGCTGTCGCTGCGGCTGACCTGGTCATGATCCTGACCCCGGACGAATTCCAGGGCACTCTGTACAAGAACGAAATCGAGCCGAACATCAAGAAGGGCGCTACCCTGGCCTTCTCGCACGGTTTCTCGATCCACTACAACCAGGTTGTTCCGCGTGCCGACCTCGACGTGATCATGATCGCGCCGAAAGCCCCGGGCCACACCGTTCGTTCCGAGTTCGTCAAAGGCGGCGGCATCCCTGACCTGATCGCTATCTACCAGGACGCTTCCGGCAACGCCAAGAATGTCGCGCTGTCCTACGCTTCGGGCGTGGGTGGTGGCCGCACCGGCATCATCGAAACCACCTTCAAGGACGAAACCGAAACCGACCTGTTCGGTGAGCAGGCTGTTCTGTGTGGCGGTACTGTCGAACTGGTCAAAGCCGGTTTCGAAACCCTGGTCGAAGCTGGCTACGCGCCGGAAATGGCCTACTTCGAGTGCCTGCACGAGCTGAAGTTGATCGTAGACCTCATGTACGAAGGCGGCATCGCCAACATGAACTACTCGATCTCCAACAACGCCGAATACGGTGAGTACGTGACTGGTCCGGAAGTCATCAACGAAGAATCCCGCAAGGCCATGCGCAATGCTCTGAAGCGCATCCAGGACGGCGAGTACGCGAAGATGTTCATCTCCGAAGGTGCTACCAACTACCCATCGATGACCGCCAAGCGTCGCAACAACGCCGCTCACGGCATCGAAATCATCGGTGAGCAGCTGCGCTCGATGATGCCGTGGATCTCGGCTAACAAAATCGTCGACAAGACCAAGAACTAAGTCTTATCGAAAGATGAAAAACGCGGCTTTGGCCGCGTTTTTTCGTTCTGGCATCCCGCTTCTGGTATAAAGCAGACCAGTGGCTCGCTGTCAGAACCTGTTTCGCGGGCCCGTGTCGAACATTTTCCATCCTGTTGCAAGGTACCCTCCATGAGCGAACGTCCCGAAGAGCCGAACAAGCCCTCCGACGCCGAAAGCCTGCTACCTGTCGATGAGCACGTTGAAGAAGGGCATGACGCCGAAGGCCGTAAGGTGCGCCACCGCGGCATCTACCTGCTGCCCAACCTGTTTACCACCGCCAACCTGTTTGCCGGTTTCTATTCCATCATCAGCTCGATGAGCGCACAGAGCGCCCTGAGTGCCGGCGACCCGCGCGAGGCGAGCAAGTACTTCGCTTTTGCCGCTATCGCCATTTTCGTGGCCATGGTGCTCGACGGTCTGGACGGCCGCGTTGCGCGCATGACCAACACCCAGAGTGCCTTCGGTGCCGAGTATGACTCGCTATCGGATATGGTCGCCTTCGGCGTGGCCCCGGCTTTGCTGGCCTTCGGCTGGGCGCTGGGTGACATGGGCAAGGTCGGCTGGATGGTTGCATTCATCTATGTGGCCGGTGCCGCGTTGCGCCTGGCGCGTTTCAATACCCAGGTCGGTACCGCCGACAAGCGCTACTTCATCGGTCTGGCCAGCCCGGCTGCCGCCGGTGTGGTGGCGGGCACCGTATGGGCGTTCAGCGACTATGGCATTCAGGGCTCCAAGCTGTCGTTCCTGGTGGCGCTGTTGGTGGCTGCTGCTGGCATGCTGATGGTCAGCAACATCAAGTACAACAGCTTCAAGGAGCTGGACCTCAAGGGGCGCGTGCCGTTCGTGGCGATCCTGGCGGTGGTGCTGGTGTTTGCCGTCGTGTTCAGCGACCCTCCGCGTATCCTTCTGTTGATCTTCCTTGCCTATGCAGCATCGGGGCCGATCCAGTTCCTGCTGAAGGCACGCCGTCGCAAAGTGTGAAAATCACTTAACGCTGGAATAACCTCACGGCTCCATAGTCTTACTGGTACATCCGTTACTCAGTGCTATGGAGCCGTTCATGCTTATCAAGCTTCCCAGGTCTTCCGAGTGCAAGGCGTCGGAGATCACCCCCGAAGGCATTTACCTTTCCCGTCGTACCCTGCTGGGCGGCTCATTGGCTGGCTTGGCGCTAGGCGCATTACCGGGCGGGGTGGGCGCGGCGCAAGTGTCCCGTTATGCTGATGTGCAGGCTGGGGTCGCACCAGCCTGGTTCACTGAAAAGCTCGCGGCCACGCACTGGCAAGCGGTGACGGTGAAGGACGAGGCGATCACGCCATTCAAGGATGCCACTCACTACAACAACTTCTACGAGTTCGGGCCCGACAAGGGCGACCCGGCGGCCAATGCCGACAGCCTGAAGACCGAACCGTGGTCTGTTGTGGTGGATGGTGAGGTTGGCAAACCCGGACGCTATGCACTGGAGGACTTCGTCAAACCCTATCAGCTTGAGGAGCGGATCTATCGGCTGCGCTGTGTTGAGGCGTGGTCGATGGTCATTCCGTGGCTGGGGTTCCCTTTGGCTCAGGTGCTCAAGCAGGTCGAGCCTACTTCCAAGGCGCGTTATGTGCGTTTCGAAACGCTGAACGATCCGCAGCATATGCCCGGGCAGCGCTCAGGATTCGCCTTGATCGACTGGCCTTATAGAGAAGGGTTGCGCCTGGATGAGGCGATGCACCCGTTGGCAATTCTCGCGGTGGGTATGTACGGCCGGGAGCTGCCCAACCAGAACGGCGCGCCGTTGCGTCTGGTGGTGCCTTGGAAGTATGGCTTCAAGAGCATCAAGTCGATTGTGCGCATCAGCCTGGTAGCGGAGCAGCCCGGTACTACCTGGGAAGGGCTGGCGCCGGATGAATATGGCTTCTATGCCAATGTGAACCCTACAGTCGACCACCCGCGCTGGAGTCAGGCGCGCGAACGTCGCTTGCCCAGCGGACTGTTCAGTCCCAACGTGCGGGAGACCCAGATGTTCAATGGCTATGCTGATGAAGTGGCGTCGCTCTATGCCGGGCTCGATCTGCGGAAGAACTACTGATGCGTTACCCCTGGTTTCGTTTGGCCATCTTCGTCGTAGGCTGCCTGTTTCCGATGTGGTGGCTATATGAAGCAGCGATGAACCTGCTGGGGCCTGACCCCGGGAAGATCATGATGGACCGCCTTGGGCTCGGGGCGCTTACCTTCTTGCTGGTGACCTTGAGCATGACCCCTCTGCAGAAGTTGACGGGCTGGTCTGGCTGGATCGTGGTTCGCCGGCAGCTGGGGTTGTGGGTGTTCGCTTATATAGTGCTGCACATACTGGCTTACCTGTTTTTCATTCTTGGGCTGGATTGGGGGCAGTTGGCGGTGGAACTCAGCAAGCGGCCCTACATTATTGTGGGGGCGCTGGGCTTCCTGGGTTTGCTGGCGTTGGCGGTTACCTCTAACCGGTACAGCCAACGGCGGCTGGGGGCGCGGTGGAAGAAGCTGCATAGGTTGGTGTATGCGGTGCTTGGGTTGGGCTTGCTGCATTTCCTCTGGATCGTGCGTTCCGACCTTCGGGAATGGTCGATCTATGCGTTTATTGGGGCTGTGTTGATGGTGTTGCGGATACCTGCTGTTGCGCGGGCTCTTCCCAGGGTTGCCAGGAGGCAGGGTAGGGCGGTTTGAGAGGGGGTGGGGCTGCCACGGGCCTGTCTTGAGATAGCAATGGCTGTGGAGGGGGCCCGCCTTTGTTTCTCTGGTGTCTGTGAGATCGAGCGCCGCCCGCGCGGCGCATCGCGAGCTGCGCTCGCTCCTACGTTTGTTTCGGGCCAGTCACGCCTGTGATAGACGCGCGCGACCGCCTTGTTTGTACGACGCGATATCGCGCCATGCGCCAAGGCGTTCGCGCGCAAATCCCACAGGCATAATTGGCCCGAAACAAACGTAGGAGCGAGCGCAGCTCGCGATGCGCCGCGCGGGCGGCGCTCGATCTCACAGGCGCTGAATGTGTTGCGGCGAGCACCTGGTGGCCTTGATACGGTCTTCACCTGGAATATTCCAAATAAATGAAATTAAAGGTTGACGCGCTTTCGAATCCCCTTATAATGCGCCCCACTTCCAGCGACATCGGAACGAAAAACTCCTTGATATTCAACGAGTTAAGTAGTTAAGGCGAAAGCTAGAGGGCTACGATCGAATGATCGAAAGCGGTTGAAAAGGTGGTTGACAGTGCTTCTAAGTGCTGTATGATTCGCCTCCCGCTACGAGAGATCGCAGCGAGCCAAGTGTTTGAAGCTAAACGAGTTTCTCGCAAAAAACTTCAAAATAAACGCTTGACAGGCTCTGAGGAAAGCGTAGAATGCGCGCCTCGGTTGAGACGAAAAGCTCTTAACCAAACGCTCTTTAACAAATCGAATCAAGCAATTCGTGTGGGTGCTTGTGAGTACGGACTGATAGTCAAAAAGATTATCAGCATCACAAGTGACCATGCGAGAAATCACATAGTCATTTGAGATTGCTGAGCCAAGTTTAGGGTTTCTTAAAAACCCAAGCAGTATTGAACTGAAGAGTTTGATCATGGCTCAGATTGAACGCTGGCGGCAGGCCTAACACATGCAAGTCGAGCGGATGACGGGAGCTTGCTCCTTGATTCAGCGGCGGACGGGTGAGTAATGCCTAGGAATCTGCCTGGTAGTGGGGGACAACGTTTCGAAAGGAACGCTAATACCGCATACGTCCTACGGGAGAAAGCAGGGGACCTTCGGGCCTTGCGCTATCAGATGAGCCTAGGTCGGATTAGCTAGTTGGTGGGGTAATGGCTCACCAAGGCGACGATCCGTAACTGGTCTGAGAGGATGATCAGTCACACTGGAACTGAGACACGGTCCAGACTCCTACGGGAGGCAGCAGTGGGGAATATTGGACAATGGGCGAAAGCCTGATCCAGCCATGCCGCGTGTGTGAAGAAGGTCTTCGGATTGTAAAGCACTTTAAGTTGGGAGGAAGGGCAGTAAGTTAATACCTTGCTGTTTTGACGTTACCGACAGAATAAGCACCGGCTAACTCTGTGCCAGCAGCCGCGGTAATACAGAGGGTGCAAGCGTTAATCGGAATTACTGGGCGTAAAGCGCGCGTAGGTGGTTTGTTAAGTTGGATGTGAAAGCCCCGGGCTCAACCTGGGAACTGCATCCAAAACTGGCAAGCTAGAGTACGGTAGAGGGTGGTGGAATTTCCTGTGTAGCGGTGAAATGCGTAGATATAGGAAGGAACACCAGTGGCGAAGGCGACCACCTGGACTGATACTGACACTGAGGTGCGAAAGCGTGGGGAGCAAACAGGATTAGATACCCTGGTAGTCCACGCCGTAAACGATGTCAACTAGCCGTTGGAATCCTTGAGATTTTAGTGGCGCAGCTAACGCATTAAGTTGACCGCCTGGGGAGTACGGCCGCAAGGTTAAAACTCAAATGAATTGACGGGGGCCCGCACAAGCGGTGGAGCATGTGGTTTAATTCGAAGCAACGCGAAGAACCTTACCAGGCCTTGACATGCAGAGAACTTTCCAGAGATGGATTGGTGCCTTCGGGAACTCTGACACAGGTGCTGCATGGCTGTCGTCAGCTCGTGTCGTGAGATGTTGGGTTAAGTCCCGTAACGAGCGCAACCCTTGTCCTTAGTTACCAGCACGTAATGGTGGGCACTCTAAGGAGACTGCCGGTGACAAACCGGAGGAAGGTGGGGATGACGTCAAGTCATCATGGCCCTTACGGCCTGGGCTACACACGTGCTACAATGGTCGGTACAGAGGGTTGCCAAGCCGCGAGGTGGAGCTAATCTCACAAAACCGATCGTAGTCCGGATCGCAGTCTGCAACTCGACTGCGTGAAGTCGGAATCGCTAGTAATCGCGAATCAGAATGTCGCGGTG
Organism: Pseudomonas sp. D5(2026); assembly: GCF_057766845.1. Classification (NCBI taxonomy): domain Bacteria; kingdom Pseudomonadati; phylum Pseudomonadota; class Gammaproteobacteria; order Pseudomonadales; family Pseudomonadaceae; genus Pseudomonas; species Pseudomonas sp. D5(2026). The sequence goes on along the minus strand of NZ_CM173421.1, from coordinate 4,767,448 downwards.
AATACGTTCCCGGGCCTTGTACACACCGCCCGTCACACCATGGGAGTGGGTTGCACCAGAAGTAGCTAGTCTAACCTTCGGGAGGACGGTTACCACGGTGTGATTCATGACTGGGGTGAAGTCGTAACAAGGTAGCCGTAGGGGAACCTGCGGCTGGATCACCTCCTTAATCGACGACATCAGCCTGCTGATGAGCTCCCACACGAATTGCTTGATTCATTGTATAAAGACGATCGAGACCCAAAGTTTTACCCTTAGGTCTGTAGCTCAGTTGGTTAGAGCGCACCCCTGATAAGGGTGAGGTCGGCAGTTCAAATCTGCCCAGACCTACCAATTTTGGTTGGAATGTTGAGCACCCCATGCCTCTGGATAAAGAGTGGTGAGGACGGCTCTTCTGCAGTTCAAATCTGCCCAGGCCTACCAATATGCGGGGCCATAGCTCAGCTGGGAGAGCGCCTGCCTTGCACGCAGGAGGTCAGCGGTTCGATCCCGCTTGGCTCCACCACTTGCTGTACCTTGATCAAACTCAGAAATGAGCATTCGTATCGAATGTTGATTTCTGACTTTTGTCAGATCGTTCTTTAAAAATTCGGATATGTGATAGATATAGACTGAACACCAGTTTCACTGCTGGTGGATCAGGCTAAGGTAAAATTTGTGAGTTCTGCTCGAAAGAGCAACGTACGAATTTTCGGCGAATGTCGTCTTCACAGTATAACCAGATTGCTTGGGGTTATATGGTCAAGTGAAGAAGCGCATACGGTGGATGCCTTGGCAGTCAGAGGCGATGAAAGACGTGGTAGCCTGCGATAAGCTTTGGGGAGTCGGCAAACAGACTGTGATCCAGAGATCTCTGAATGGGGGAACCCACTCAGCATAAGCTGAGTATCTTGTACTGAATACATAGGTGCAAGAGGCGAACCAGGGGAACTGAAACATCTAAGTACCCTGAGGAAAAGAAATCAACCGAGATTCCCTTAGTAGTGGCGAGCGAACGGGGACCAGCCCTTAAGTTGGTTTGAGATTAGTGGAACGCTCTGGAAAGTGCGGCCATAGTGGGTGATAGCCCCGTACACGAAAATCTCTTATCAATGAAATCGAGTAGGACGGAGCACGAGAAACTTTGTCTGAATATGGGGGGACCATCCTCCAAGGCTAAATACTACTGACTGACCGATAGTGAACCAGTACCGTGAGGGAAAGGCGAAAAGAACCCCGGAGAGGGGAGTGAAATAGAACCTGAAACCGTATGCGTACAAGCAGTGGGAGCCTACTTTGTTAGGTGACTGCGTACCTTTTGTATAATGGGTCAGCGACTTATATTCAGTGGCGAGCTTAACCGAATAGGGGAGGCGTAGCGAAAGCGAGTCTTAATAGGGCGTTTAGTCGCTGGGTATAGACCCGAAACCGGGCGATCTATCCATGGGCAGGTTGAAGGTTAGGTAACACTGACTGGAGGACCGAACCGACTACCGTTGAAAAGTTAGCGGATGACCTGTGGATCGGAGTGAAAGGCTAATCAAGCTCGGAGATAGCTGGTTCTCCTCGAAAGCTATTTAGGTAGCGCCTCATGTATCACTGTAGGGGGTAGAGCACTGTTTCGGCTAGGGGGTCATCCCGACTTACCAAACCGATGCAAACTCCGAATACCTACAAGTGCCGAGCATGGGAGACACACGGCGGGTGCTAACGTCCGTCGTGAAAAGGGAAACAACCCAGACCGTCAGCTAAGGTCCCAAAGTCATGGTTAAGTGGGAAACGATGTGGGAAGGCTTAGACAGCTAGGAGGTTGGCTTAGAAGCAGCCACCCTTTAAAGAAAGCGTAATAGCTCACTAGTCGAGTCGGCCTGCGCGGAAGATGTAACGGGGCTCAAACCATGCACCGAAGCTACGGGTATCATCTTATGATGATGCGGTAGAGGAGCGTTCTGTAAGCCTGTGAAGGTGAGTTGAGAAGCTTGCTGGAGGTATCAGAAGTGCGAATGCTGACATGAGTAACGACAATGCGAGTGAAAAACTCGCACGCCGAAAGACCAAGGTTTCCTGCGCAACGTTAATCGACGCAGGGTTAGTCGGTCCCTAAGGCGAGGCTGAAAAGCGTAGTCGATGGAAAACAGGTTAATATTCCTGTACTTCCAGTTATTGCGATGGAGGGACGGAGAAGGTTAGGCCAGCCTGGCGTTGGTTGTCCAGGTTTAAGGTGGTAGGCTGAAATCTTAGGCAAATCCGGGATTTCAAGGCCGAGAGCTGATGACGAGTTGCCTTTAGGCGACGAAGTGGTTGATACCATGCTTCCAAGAAAAGCTCCTAAGCTTCAGATAACTGGGAACCGTACCCCAAACCGACACAGGTGGTTAGGTAGAGAATACCAAGGCGCTTGAGAGAACTCGGGTGAAGGAACTAGGCAAAATGGCACCGTAACTTCGGGAGAAGGTGCGCCGGCGAGGGTGAAGGACTTGCTCCGTAAGCTCATGCCGGTCGAAGATACCAGGCCGCTGCGACTGTTTATTAAAAACACAGCACTCTGCAAACACGAAAGTGGACGTATAGGGTGTGACGCCTGCCCGGTGCCGGAAGGTTAATTGATGGGGTTAGCGCAAGCGAAGCTCTTGATCGAAGCCCCGGTAAACGGCGGCCGTAACTATAACGGTCCTAAGGTAGCGAAATTCCTTGTCGGGTAAGTTCCGACCTGCACGAATGGCGTAACGATGGCGGCGCTGTCTCCACCCGAGACTCAGTGAAATTGAAATCGCTGTGAAGATGCAGTGTATCCGCGGCTAGACGGAAAGACCCCGTGAACCTTTACTATAGCTTTGCACTGGACTTTGAATTTGCTTGTGTAGGATAGGTGGGAGGCTTTGAAGTGGGGACGCCAGTTCTCATGGAGCCATCCTTGAAATACCACCCTGGCAACTTTGAGGTTCTAACTCAGGTCCGTTATCCGGATCGAGGACAGTGTATGGTGGGTAGTTTGACTGGGGCGGTCTCCTCCCAAAGAGTAACGGAGGAGTACGAAGGTGCGCTCAGACCGGTCGGAAATCGGTCGTAGAGTATAAAGGCAAAAGCGCGCTTGACTGCGAGACAAACACGTCGAGCAGGTACGAAAGTAGGTCTTAGTGATCCGGTGGTTCTGTATGGAAGGGCCATCGCTCAACGGATAAAAGGTACTCCGGGGATAACAGGCTGATACCGCCCAAGAGTTCATATCGACGGCGGTGTTTGGCACCTCGATGTCGGCTCATCACATCCTGGGGCTGAAGCCGGTCCCAAGGGTATGGCTGTTCGCCATTTAAAGTGGTACGCGAGCTGGGTTTAGAACGTCGTGAGACAGTTCGGTCCCTATCTGCCGTGGACGTTTGAGATTTGAGAGGGGCTGCTCCTAGTACGAGAGGACCGGAGTGGACGAACCTCTGGTGTTCCGGTTGTCACGCCAGTGGCATTGCCGGGTAGCTATGTTCGGAAGAGATAACCGCTGAAAGCATCTAAGCGGGAAACTTGCCTCAAGATGAGATCTCACTGGGATCTTGAATCCCCTAAAGGGCCGTCGAAGACTACGACGTTGATAGGTTGGGTGTGTAAGCGCTGTGAGGCGTTGAGCTAACCAATACTAATTGCCCGTGAGGCTTGACCATATAACACCCAAGCAATTTGCTGACGCAGATTGCGGTGGTGAAGACGAAAGACCCGAAAATTCGTAAGACCACAAACATCACATATCCGGATTCGCCGGGCTGTCCATCTGGACATTCTGGCTACAGAATTTCTTGACGACCATAGAGCATTGGAACCACCTGATCCCATCCCGAACTCAGTAGTGAAACGATGCATCGCCGATGGTAGTGTGGGGTTTCCCCATGTGAGAGTAGGTCATCGTCAAGATTCATTTCGCAAAACCCCTATCTGCACATGCAGGTAGGGGTTTTGTCTTTGTGGGCAAAAAAGCCTGTGCCTGCTCGAAGCCCTGCGAGCACGCCCGCTCCCGCGGCCTGATGGCATTCGGCCGTTTCATGTACGCGTGATATCGTTCCCCTCTCAGCCATCAGCGCCTCCAGAGACCTTCCGATGCTCAACACCGCCCATCTCCATCCAGGCTTCATGATCGTTCACGGCAACCGCCTCGACGACCTGCGTAGCTTGGTAGTGAGCTGGATGCGTCGCTACCCGCTGGCGCCTCTGGAAAACGAAATTGCCCTGGTGCAAAGCAACGGTATCGCCCAATGGCTCAAGCTGGCCCTGGCTGAAGATCCGCTGGAGGATGACCTGGGCGGCTGCGGCATCGCCGCTGCAATCGATGTGCAACTGCCCGGTAGCTTTATGTGGCAGCTCTATCGCAGCGTGCTGGGCCGTAGCGAAATTCCCGAAGTGTCTCTGCTCGACAAGGCACCACTGACCTGGCGCCTGATGCGCCTGTTGCCAGCACTCATCGAGCGGCCGTATTTCGAGCCACTGCGGCGCTTCCTCACCGACGACAGTGACTTGCGCAAGCGCTACCAGCTGGCCGAGCGCCTGGCCGACCTGTTCGACCAGTACCAGGTCTACCGCGCCGATTGGCTCAAGGACTGGGCCACTGGCGAGCATGTCATCAACACGGCCCGCGGCGAGCGCAAAGTCCTGCCGCCAGGCAACCGCTGGCAAGCCGAGCTGTGGCGAGCATTGCTGGAGGATGTTGGCGAGCAAGGCATGGCACAGAGCCGCGCCGGAGTACACCAACGCTTCATCGAGCGCATCAACAGCCTGGAGCAGGCGCCTGCAGGGCTGCCATCGAGGGTGATCGTGTTCGGTATCTCTTCGCTGCCGGCCCAGGCCCTGGAAGCGCTGGCAGGCCTGTCGCGTTTCAGTCAGGTTCTGTTGTGCGTACACAACCCATGCCGTCATCACTGGGCCGATATCGTTGCCGACAAGGACCTGTTGCGCCATCAGTACAAACGCCAGCAACGCAAGCAAGGCATGCCCTTGCAACTGGACGACCAGACGCTGCACCAGCATGCTCATCCGTTACTGGCAGCCTGGGGTAAACAAGGCCGCGACTACATCAACCTGCTCGACAGCTATGACGACCCGGGCAGCTACCAGGGCGTGTTCAGCGACGGCCGCATCGACCTGTTCAGCGACGGTTCGCCCACCACGCTGCTCAACGAACTGCAGGACGACATTCTGGAGTTGCGCCCGCTCGCCGAGAGCCGCGAACTGTGGCCGCCAGTCGACACCACAAAAGACCGCTCGATCCGCTTCCATATCGCGCACAGCCCGCAACGTGAAGTGGAGATCCTCCACGACCAGCTGTTGGCCCGCTTCAGCGCCGACCCTAGTTTGCGCCCGCGCGACGTGATCGTCATGCTGCCGGACATCGACACTTACGCGCCACATATCCGTGCCGTCTTCGGCCAGTTGCAGCGCAACGACCCGCGATACATCCCGTTCACCCTGACAGACCAGGGCCAGCGTGGCCGCGAGCCTTTGCTGATCGCGCTGGAGCACCTGCTCAAACTGCCTGACAGCCGCTTCGCGGTCAGCGAAGTGCTCGACCTGCTGGACGTGCCGGCAGTCCGCGCCCGCTTCGGCATCCGTGAAAACGACCTGCCCACGCTGCACCGCTGGATCGAGGGCGCTGGCATCCGTTGGGGCCTTGACGCCGAGCAGCGGGCGAGCCTGGGCTTGCCCGCCGGGCTTGAACAGAACAGTTGGCGTTTCGGCCTGCGCCGCATGTTGTTGGGTTATGCGGTGGGGGTGGGTGAGGCCTGTGATGGCATTGAACCCTACGATGAAATCGGTGGCCTGGACGCGGCACTGATCGGCCCGCTGGTCGCGTTGCTTGATGCGCTCGAAGTTGCCTGCCAGGCCTTGTCCGAGCCTGCTACCGTCAGCCAGTGGGGCGAGCGACTGCATGCCTTGCTGAACGTGTTCTTCCTCGCCGAGGACGAAGGTGATGAATTCCTGTTGATGCAGTTGCAGGATCTGCGCGACAGCTGGCTTGAAGTGTGCGAGACCGTCGGCCTGCACGACCCGCTACCGCTTACCGTGGTGCGTGAAGCCTGGCTGTCGGGCCTCGATCAAGGCAAGTTGTCGCAACGTTTCCTCGCCGGTTCGGTCAACTTCTGCACACTCATGCCCATGCGCGCCATCCCGTTCAGGGTGGTCTGCCTGCTGGGCATGAACGATGGCGACTACCCGCGTGCGCAGCAACCGCTGGACTTCGACCTGATGGCCAGCGACTATCGCCCCGGTGACCGCTCACGCCGCGAAGACGACCGTTACCTGCTGCTTGAAGCGCTACTGTCGGCACGTGACCAACTGTATGTCAGCTGGGTGGGGCGCAGTATCCGCGACAACAGCGAACGCCCGGCCTCAGTGCTGATCGGCCAGCTGCGCGATCACATTGCTGCGGGCTGGCATTTGGCCGACGCGCAGCAGGGGCAGCCCGCGAAACCGGGCGAGCAACTGTTGCACGCACTGACCCAGGAGCACCCGCTGCAGCCATTCAGCCCTCGGTACTTCCAGAAGGGCAGCCCACTGTTCAGCTATGCCCATGAATGGCAGGTGCTGCACCAGCAGGGCGAGGCAGACGAGCAGAGCGAGCCGGGCCTGCCGCCATATCAGGACGCTGAAGCCCTGAGTCTGCACCAGCTGAATGATTTCTTGCGCCACCCGGTGCGGCACTTCTTCAGCCAGCGCTTGAAGGTGTACTTTGAGGCGCTGGAAGCGCCCACCCCGGACGAAGAGCCCTTCGTCCTCGATACCCTGCAACGCTACGGCGCCAGTGAAAGCCTGCTTGGCGCCGCCTTGGCCGCACCTGACAACGCCGAACAGGCCTTGCGCGCCCAGGCCCGACGCCTGCAGGCCTGCGGCTTACTGCCACTAGCCGGTTTCGGCGAACTGCTGCAAAACGAGTTGATCGAACCGCTGCCGGACCTGCTGCAACGTCACCAGCAATTGCTGCAACGCTGGCCACAGCTGGTCGAGGGCGCTTTGCCGGTGCATTTCGAGCACGGTCAGCACCGTCTGGAAGGCTGGCTGGGCCGGGTGTTCCAGGCGGAAGACCAGAGCCTGCTCAGCATCACCACAGTACCCAACACCATCAGTGCCGGGCGCAACAACCTGAAGTGGCACCGCCTTATCGCGCCCTGGGTTACGCACCTGGCGGCCTGTGCAGCGGGCTACCCCTATAACAGTGCATTGGTAGCCAGTGACCTGACCCTGTTGCTTGCGCCGCTGCCGCAAGCACTGGCCGCGCAACTGCTGGGCGACCTGTTGGTGGCCCGTCAGGCGGCAATGAATGCGCCGTTGCCAGTCGCGGCCAAGACCGCGTTCGCCTGGTTGGCCCAAGACGATGCCGATAAAGCCATGGCCGCAGCAGCTCGTGCCTACGAAGGCGACGAACGCACCAGCTTTGGCGAACGGAGTGAAAGCATTGCCTTGGCCCGCCAGTTCCGGGACTTTGCAGCACTCACCGCTGACGAAACGTTTGAAGGCTGGTGCGAGACCTTGTACCGCCCGTTGTTCACCGCCCCTTGGCAGACCTTGGGCAACCCGGAGAAAGGCGCATGACCCAGGACCGTCCGCTGGCACTGAGTTTCCCCCTGCACGGTAGCCAGCTGATCGAGGCCAGCGCTGGCACGGGCAAGACTTTCACCATTTCGGCGCTGTACCTGCGCCTGATCCTCGGGCACGGTGGCGAGCAGGGCTTCGAGCGTGAGCTGCTGCCACCGCAGATCCTCGTGGTGACCTTCACCGACGCCGCCACCAAAGAGCTGCGCGAGCGCATCCGCGCCCGCCTGGCTGAAGCCGCACGGTTCTTCCGTGGTGAGCTGGAAGGCGCTGATCCGCTGTTGCACCAACTGCGTGACGATTACCCGCAAGAGACTTGGCCGCGCTGCGCCGGCCGGTTGGAAATCGCCGTGCAGTGGATGGACGAGGCTGCGGTATCGACCATCCATGGCTGGTGCCAGCGCATGCTGCGCGAGCATGCCTTCGACAGCGGCAGCCTGTTCACCCAGACCTTGGAAACCGACCACAGTGAGTTGTTGGGCCAGGTCATGCGCGATTACTGGCGGCGCTTCTGCTATGGGATGCAAGGTGACGCTTTGACCTGGGTACGCGGCAACTGGGGGAGCCCCGACGCCTTGCTGCCGCACATTCGCCCGCTGTTCGGCCGTGTGCGCGTCCAGCAGGATGGGCCAGAGCCCGCCGCATTGATCCAAGCGTCGCTGCAGCAACGTGGCGCGCAGTTGGCGCGGATCAAGGCGCCATGGGCGCAGTGGGCCGAGGAGCTGCGGCAAATCTGCCGCGATGCGCTGGCTGCCAAGCAGGTCGACGGCCGCAAGATGCAAGCCCGTTACTTCGAGCCCTGGTTCGACAAGCTCTGCGCTTGGGCCAGCGATGAGCAACTGGTAGAGCTCGACTTGGGCACCGGCTTTACCCGGCTGACCCCGGCGGGCATGGCCGAGGCCTGGAAGGGAGAACCTCCCGAGCACCCAGCCCTCAACGCCATGCAGCACTTGCAGCAACAATTGCAGGCCCTGGACAGCCCGGATGCCCCGCTGCTCGAGCACGCGGCCAGTTGGGTATCGGCGCGTTTCGAAGTGGAGAAGCGCCGGCGTGCAGAAATGGGCTTCGACGACATGCTCGTGCGCTTGCAGCACGCACTCGCCAGCGAGGCCGGCGAGCGCCTGGCCAGTCTGATCCGTGAGCAGTTCCCGGTAGCGCTGATCGACGAATTCCAGGACACCGACCCGGTTCAGTACGGTATTTTCGAGCGCATTTACCAGATCAGCGAAAATCGCGCAGAAACCGGCCTGTTCATGATCGGCGACCCCAAGCAGGCGATCTACGCCTTCCGGGGTGCCGACATCTACACCTACCTCGCCGCGCGACGTGCCACCAGCGGCCGCCTGCACAGCCTGGACACCAACTACCGTTCCAGCAAAGCCATGGTGGCGGCGGTCAACCAGGTGTTCCTGCAGGCCGAGGCGCGTGAAGCGGGGCGGGGTGCATTCCTGTTCCGCGAGGCCGATGACAACCCGCTGCCATTCATCGAGGTGCGCGCCAAGGGGCGTGGCGAACAGCTGCTGATTGACGGTGAAGTCAGTGCAGCCCTGCAATGCTGGCAGCTGGAAAGTGAAGAGCCAGTCTCCAGCAGCGTTTACCGCCAGCAACTGGCCGCCAGTTGCGCCAGCCATATTGTTGCCTTGCTCAATGGCGGCCAGCAGGGCACGGCGGGTTTCCAGAATGCCGAAGGCGAATTGCGCGCCTGCTTGCCCTCGGACATCGCCATCCTGGTGCGCGATGGCCATGAGGCGCAGATGGTCCGCGCCGAACTGGCCGCTCGCGAGGTGCGCAGTGTGTACCTGTCCGACAAGGACTCGGTGTTTGCCGCCCAGGAAGCCCACGACCTGCTGGTCTGGCTCAAGGCCTGCGCCGAGCCTGACTCGGAGCGCCTGCTCAAGGCTGCTCTGGCCAGCCTGACACTGGGCCTGTCGCTGGCCGCGCTGGACCGGCTTAACCAGGACGAGCGGGTCTGGGAGAGCTGGGTGATGCGTTTTCGTCTTTACCGCGACACCTGGCAGCGCCAGGGGGTGTTGCCGATGTTGCGCCACCTGCTGCATGACTTCCAGCTACCGCGCACGCTGATCCGCCGCAGTGATGGCGAGCGGGTGCTGACCAACCTGCTGCACCTGGCCGAGCTGCTGCAGCAGGCTGCTGGCGAGCTGGACGGCGAACAGGCGCTTATCCGCCACCTGGCCGAGCACCTGGCCAGTTCCGGGCAGGCCGGTGAAGAGCAGATCCTGCGCCTGGAGAGCGACGAACAGTTGGTCAAGGTGGTGACCATCCACAAATCCAAGGGCCTGGAATATCCCTTGGTCTACCTGCCATTCATCTGCACCAGCAAACCGGTGGATGGTAGCCGTCTGCCGCTGGCGTGGCATGACAGCGAAGGTAACGCCCACGTCACCCTTACACCTGACCAGGAGCAGATCGAGCGCGCTGACGACGAGCGCCTGGCCGAAGACCTGCGCCTGCTCTACGTGGCCCTGACTCGCGCCCAGCATGCTTGCTGGCTGGGTGTCGCCGACCTCAAGCGCGGTAATCAGAAGAGCTCGCAGCTGCACCGCTCGGCTTTTGGCTACCTGCTGGGGGGCGGCCTTGCCTTGGCTGGCTCGGCGCAACTGACGGACTGGTTGCAGGCTTTGGCGGCAGGTTGCCCGCACATCACTTGCCCAGGCTTGCCACAGGCGGACGAGCAGATGTATCGCATGCCACACGCCGAACGTGAACTGCTGCCAGCACGCAGGCCACGCCGTGCGGCTGCCGAGCACTGGTGGATCGCTTCCTACAGTGCCCTTCGTGTTGGTGATCAGACCCTCGGCGCCGACAGCTCGCAGGCCCAGCAACTGCTGGATGACGAGGTGGCCGATGCCCAGATGTTGCGTGAAGTCCCGGCCGACAGCGGCGATATCCATCGCTTCCCGCGGGGGCCTAACCCCGGCACCTTCCTCCATGGTTTGCTGGAGTGGGCGGGCCGTGAGGGCTTCTGCGAGGTCAGCGGCAACCCTCAACTGATCGAGCGTACCGTTGGCCAGCGCTGCAACCGCCGTGACTGGGCCGGCTGGATCCCCACCCTGAGCCACTGGATGCAACGTTTGCTGGGCGAGGCGTTGCCGCTGCCGGGCGGCGACCAGAGCGTAACCCTGGGCCAGCTGCGTCATTACCAGATCGAAATGGAGTTCTGGTTCGCCAGCCACCGGGTCGACGCAGAACAACTCGATCGCCTGGTGGCGCGTCACACCCACCCCGGTCTGGCGCGCCCGGCTGCGCAGCCGACAGTGCTCAACGGCATGTTCAAAGGGTTCATCGACCTGGCGTTCGAGCTGGACGGGCGTTACTACGTGACCGACTACAAGTCCAACTGGTTGGGTCCGGACATCCAGGCCTACGATGCCATGGCCATGGAAAAGGCGATTCTTGAGCACCGCTACGACCTGCAGTATGTGCTGTACCTGCTGGCCCTGCACCGCCAGTTGCGCGCGCGGCTGGCGGACTACGATTATGACCGCCATGTTGGCGGCGCCCTGTTCATCTTCCTGCGCGGTGCCAGCAGCAGCGGCCACGGTGTGTACCACGCCAAGCCACCGCGTGAGCTGATCGAAAGCCTCGATGCGCTGTTCCGTGGCGAGCACGCGCCGGTACAGCAGGACCTGTTTGCCGGAGTTGCGCCATGAGCCGAAGCCTTGTCGACCTGTTGCCCACCCCGTTGCACGCAGAGCACCTGCTGGCGCTGGCACCGCAGCACAACAGCGCTGACCTGCTGCAATTGCTCGACCGTTGGGTTGAGCGGGGCTGGCTACGAGCCCTGGACCGCGCATTCGTCTCGTTCCTGGAAGAGCGCGCCCCCGGCAGTGATCCCTTGCTATTGCTGGCGGCAGCGCTGGCCAGCCACCAACTTGGGCACGGGCATGTCTGCCTCGACCTGCAACAAACCTTGGCCGAGCCAGATTTCGCACTGTCGTTGCCGCCGGAAGGTGATGCCCTGATCGGCCCCTTGCTACTGCCATCGCAACTGCTGGCCAACCTTGACTTGAATGCCTGGCTTCAGCGCATCATCGCTAGCCCGCTGGTGGCCGCAGGTGATACGCCTGACCAGCAAGCGCGGCCACTGGTACGCAGTGGCGAGCGCCTTTACCTGCGCCGTTACTGGAGTTACGAACGGCGCATCGACCATGCCCTGCGCCAGCGCCTGAGTCAGGCCGAAGCACCGCCTGCAGACCTGCCAGAGCGCCTGGCGCAACTGTTCGAGGGCGGCGCGCCAGCTGGCCAGGTGGACTGGCAGAAGCTCGCCTGTGCCTTGGCCACCCGTGCCGGTTTCAGCATCATCACTGGCGGCCCCGGTACTGGCAAGACGACCACCGTGGTGCGCCTGCTGGCGTTGCTGCAGGCACCGGCAGTGGAGCAGGGCAGGCCACTGCGCATCCGTCTGGCTGCACCGACCGGCAAGGCCGCTGCGCGCCTGACCGAATCCATTGGCCAGCAAGTCGAGCGCCTGCAAGTCAGCGCCGAAGTACGCGGGCAAATCCCTACTGAAGTCAGCACCGTGCATCGCCTGCTCGGTAGCCGCCCGGGCTCGCGGCACTTCCGCCACCATGCTGGCAACCCGTTGCCGTTGGATGTGCTGGTGGTCGACGAGGCGTCGATGATCGACCTGGAAATGATGGCCAACCTGCTCGATGCCTTGCCGCCGCGGGCGCGTCTGGTGCTGCTGGGCGACAAGGACCAGTTGGCTTCGGTTGAGGCCGGCGCGGTGCTGGGTGACCTGTGCCGCGATGCTGAGGAGGGCTTTTACTCGCCGGCGACTGCAGCGTGGCTTCAGCAGATCAGTGGCGAGTCGCTGGCCGGCAGTGGCCTCAAGACCGGCGATGAGCAGCGCCACCCATTGGCGCAGCAAGTGGTGATGCTGCGGTTCTCAAGGCGTTTCGGTGAAGGCAGCGGTATCGGCCAGTTGGCCAGACTGGTCAATCGTCAGGACGCTCACGCGGCGCGCAACCTGCTGGCCACGGCGCCGGCCGACGTGCACAGCCTGGCGCTCAAGCACGAGCAGGATCGTGCTTTCGACCGCCTGCTACTCGATGGCCTGAACCGCGGGACCGATGGCCCGCAAGGCTACCGCAGCTACCTGCGCACCCTTGGCCGTTACCGGCCGGCACTTGATACCGCCTTTGACGATCCCGCCTGGGAGCAATGGGCGAGCAAGGTTTTGCGCAGTTTCGAAGATTTCCAGTTGCTGTGCGCGGTGCGCCGGGGTGCCTGGGGTGTCGAAGGCCTCAACGAGCGGGTGGCGCGGGTGCTGCACAATGCCGGTCTGATCGACAGCCAGCAGCCTTGGTACGAAGGGCGCCCGGTGCTGGTGACCCGCAACGACTACGGCCTGGGTCTGATGAACGGTGACATCGGCATTGCCCTGCGCCTGCCGGATGAGCATGGCCAGCCGCTGCTGCGTGTGGCCTTCCCGCGCAACGATGGCAATGGTGGTGTGCGGTTCGTTCTGCCGAGCCGGCTCAACGAAGTGGAAACGGTATTCGCCATGACCGTGCACAAGTCCCAGGGCTCGGAGTTCAGCCACACTGCCCTGGTGCTGCCGGATGCGCTCAACCCGGTGCTGACCAAGGAACTGGTGTACACCGGCATCACCCGGGCCAAGCACTGCTTCAGCCTGGTTGAGCCACGCCAAGGCATCTTCGAAGAAGCGGTGGCGCGCAAAGTACGGCGTATTTCCGGGTTGATGCTCGAACAGGTCTAGGGCCATGAAACCCATTACACGTGGCCGCATGTTCATACAATAAAGCGGCCATGTGCTATCGTTGCGCCGATATCGGAAGGGGCTTGAAGGGATTTCCCACATGAACGTGGCCGCAAGGCGAGTGACAAGCTGTGCGCTTTCGCTATTGCTGGCCGTCCTGTTCCTTTCTGCAGGCGCTGCCCAGGCAGACCCCGGTACAACTACCGCCCAGGCACAGCAACGCGCCAAGGCAGTCACCCAGGTAGTACTGGGTATCTTCAGCTACGCCCGCTGGCCCGTCGAACCTTCTCCTTTGCGCCTGTGCCTGGTCGGCCCGACCGAGTACGCCGACGATCTCATCAAGGGCCATGTCCAGGAGTCTGGCCGGCCGCTGCAGGTGCGGCGCCTGCTGGCAGAAGACACCCAGGTCGCCCAGGCCTGCGATGCCATCTACATCGGCAAGCTTGACCAGGGCCAGCGGGATCGACTGTTCCAGCGTATCGGCGGCCGCCCGGTGCTGAGCATCAGCGAGGCGGATGACCCCTGCACGGTCGGCAGCCTGTTCTGCCTGCGGGTCAGCGACCAGCAGGTGGCCTTTGAAGTCAATCTCGACTCGGTGGCACGCTCTGGCGTGCACATTCACCCCAGCGTGCTGCAATTGTCGCGGCGCCGGGCGGAGCAGCCATGAAGCCGACCCGCAAGCGTACCGTGCGCCCGACCCTGCGCTCGGTGCTGGGCCGTGGCCACCTTAGCGTCGCCTTGCTTGCCGTTGGCCTGGCGGGTATCTCTCTTACCCTGCTGGGCGTGCTCGCCCTGCGTGTCTATGCCAACCATAACCTGCAGCTGATCGCCCGCTCGATCAACTACACCGTAGAAGCGGCGGTGGTGTTCGATGACAGCGCCGCCGCCAATGAATCGCTGGCGTTGATTGCCAGTACCGAAGAAGTGGCCGAGGCCAAGGTCTTCAACAACGAGGGCGAGCAACTGGCGCACTGGCAACGCGACAATACCGGCATGCTCGCGCAGCTGGAGGTGCAGGTTGCCACTGCCTTGCTGGAAGAGCCGGTCATTCTGCCGATCGTGCACCAGAACCAGCAGGTTGGGCACATCGAGCTGGCAGGCCAGGGCAGGAGCCTGTTGCTGTTCCTGTTCAGCGGCTTGGCCGGGATTCTGTTCTGTACGGTGCTCAGCGCTTTGGCTGCCCAGTATCTGTCGCGGCGCCTGCTCAGCGATATCACCCGCCCCCTGCGTGGCCTGGCCAGTGTCGCCCATGCCGCCCGCCGCGAGCGCCGCTTCGACCGGCGCGTACCAGAAGCGCCGATTGCCGAGCTCAACGAACTGGGTAACGACTTCAATGCGCTGCTGGATGAACTGGAGGTGTGGCATAGCCACCTGCAGAGCGAAAACCAGACCCTGGCCCACCAGGCCAGCCACGACAGCCTGACCGGCTTGCCCAACCGCACCTTCTTTGAAGGGCGCCTGAGCCGCAGCGTGCAAAATGCGGCGCGCCAGCAAGACCACCTGGCAGTGCTGTTCCTCGACAGCGACCACTTCAAGCAGATCAACGACACCCTTGGCCACGCCGTGGGTGACGAGGTGTTGATCAGTGTGGCCGAACGTGTGCGCGCCCAGCTGCGCGAGCAAGACCTGGTGGCGCGCCTGGGGGGCGACGAGTTTGCCGTGCTGTTGACGCCTTTGCATTCGCGCGAGGACGCCGAACACATTGCCGAGAAGATCGTTGCCAGCATGAAGTTGCCGGTGCAACTGGACAGTGGCCGCAGTATCGCCACCTCGCTGAGCGTCGGTATTGCCTATTACCCGGATGACGGCGCTGACCCGGCCAGTCTCCTCAATGCCGCCGATGCGGCAATGTACCAGGCCAAGCGCAAACGCCGTGGCCATTGGCAAGTGGCGCAGACGGAACGGTCCGCCAACGAAATCAGGAACAGGAGTTGAACCCGTGATGCAAGCCTTACGATTCCCGCTTTGGGCCTTGTTGCTCGCCATGCTGGCGCTGACCGGTTGTCAGAGCGCACCCCCCAAGGGCCTTACCCCAGAACAGATTGCTGTGCTCAAGCGCGAAGGTTTCACCCCGACCGATGAAGGTTGGGCCTACGACTTGTCTGGCAAAGTGCTGTTCGGCAGCGATCTGGACAGCCTCAACGGCCAGAGCCAGGCGATTGTCGAGCGCATCGGCAAGGCGTTGCTCGGCGTTGGTATCCAGGGCGTGCGGGTGGACGGGCATGCCGACTCGTCGGGCAAGGCGGCATACAACCAGCAACTGTCCGAGCGCCGCGCGCAAAGCGTGACCAAGGCGCTGGTGGGGGTTGGCATGCAGGCGCAGAACATTCAGAGCCGCGGCCTGGGCAGCAGCCAGCCGGTGGCGGACAACCGCACCAGCGCCGGGCGTACCGAGAACCGTCGGGTGTCCATCGTGGTAGCGTCCTACTGATCGTTGACGCTCGGGCTGTCACATATCCCCTGTAAGCGTGGGCAACGCGGCCTGGCACCGGCTTCGCCGGTGTTCGCGGGCAAGCCCGCTCCTACAGGGGCTGTGTTGCCTTCGGAAATGCGCAGGCCCATCAGTCAAATATCCCCTGTGGGAGCGGGCGTGCCCGCGAAGCAGGCAACGCGGTGTGTGGTACCGGCTTCGCCGGTGTTCGCGGGCAAGCCCGCTTCCACAGGGTCTGTGTCGCTCTCTGAATTGCGCAGGCCCATCAGTCCTGGGCAAAGCGTATCTCGCGGGTTTGCCCCATCAACAACGGCGCATTCGCCTCGGTCACCCCACGGATGTAATCCCACAGCAGGGTAATGCGCTTCAACTTGCGCAAGTCCTCCCGGCAGTACATCCAGAATTGCCGCGTCACCTCGATCTCCTCCGGCAACACCGTGACCAATCGCGGGTCCTGCGCGGCGAGGAAGCACGGCAATATCGCCAGCCCGCGCCCCTGCAGCGCTGCCGTGTACTGCGCGATCACGCTGGTACTGCGCAGATGCGCGCTGGCGTTGGGGATCAGGTTGGCCAGGTACAGCAGCTCGGAGCTGAACGCCAGGTCATCCACGTAACTGATGAACGGGTGTTTGGCCAAATCCCCCACCTGGCGGATCGGCGCGTGGCTGTCCAGGTAATCCTGGGTCGCGTACAGGCGCAAGCGGTAGTCGCACAGCTTGCAGCACACATAAGGTCCATGCTCGGGCCGCTCCAGGGCAATGACGATGTCCGCCTCACGCTTGGACAGGCTGATGAAGTGCGGCAGCGGCAGGATGTCTACCGAAATCGCCGGGTAGGCGTCGACGAAGTGGCTTAGCTGCGGCGTGATGAAAAAGCTGCCAAAGCCCTCCGTGCAGCCCATGCGCACATGGCCCGACAACGCCACCCCCGACCCGGACACCTGCTCGCACGCCATGTGCAGCGTGCTCTCGATCGATTCGGCATAGCCCAGCAGGCGCTGGCCCTCGGCGGTCAGCACAAAGCCGTTGGTGCGCGACTTTTCGAACAGCAAGGTGCCCAGCGCACCCTCCAGCGAGCTGATGCGTCGCGACACGGTGGTGTAGTCCACGCTCAGCCGTTTGGCAGCACTGCTGGCCTTGCGGGTGCGAGCCACTTCGAGGAAGAACTTCAAATCGTCCCAGTTGAGCGCGCTCAGGGATGTGAGGTCTTTTTGCATGATGATCCGGTTTTTTTGTGCGTTCTTGTTGGATGTTTGCACATCTATACTCGAAACAAGCCTCAGGACGCCACCTCGCGTTTGCCCGGCGCTGGCGATCTCGTCCCGACAATAATTCCAAGGAGAACGCAGATGAACGCACCGCAATCCCCTAACAGCACCAAGGTTGAGCAGGTCAAGCTGCTGATCGACGGCCAGTGGGTCGAGTCCAGAACCACCGAATGGCGTGACATCGTCAACCCGGCCACCCAAGAGGTGCTGGCGCGCGTACCGTTCGCCACCGTCGAGGAAGTCGATGCAGCCGTGGCCGCCGCGCACCGCGCATTCCAGACCTGGCGTGACACCCCGATCGGCGCGCGCATGCGCATCATGCTCAAGCTGCAGGCGCTGATCCGCGAACACACCAAACGCATTGCCCAGGTACTCAGCGCCGAGCAGGGCAAGACCCTGGCCGACGCCGAAGGTGATATCTTCCGCGGCCTGGAAGTGGTCGAGCACGCGGCGTCCATTGGCACCCTGCAGATGGGCGAATTCGCCGAGAACGTCGCCGGCGGTGTCGATACCTACACCTTGCGCCAGCCGATCGGCGTGTGCGCTGGCATCACCCCGTTCAACTTCCCGGCGATGATCCCGCTGTGGATGTTCCCCATGGCCATCGTCTGCGGCAACACCTTCGTGCTCAAACCATCCGAGCAGGATCCGCTGTCGACCATGCTTCTGGTCGAGCTGGCGCTGGAAGCCGGCGTACCGGCCGGCGTGCTGAACGTGGTGCACGGCGGCAAGCAGGTGGTGGATGCCATTTGCACCCACCAGGACATCAAGGCGATTTCCTTCGTGGGCTCTACTGAAGTCGGTACGCACGTGTACAACCTCGGCAGCCAGCATGGCAAGCGTGTGCAGTCAATGATGGGCGCCAAGAACCACGCGGTGGTGTTGCCTGATGCCAACCGCACGCAAACCATCAATGCGCTGGTCGGTGCGGCCTTCGGCGCGGCGGGCCAGCGCTGCATGGCGACCTCGGTGGCAGTGTTGGTGGGCAAGGCCCGCGAATGGTTGCCGGATATCAAGGAGGCTGCCAGCAAGCTCAAGGTCAATGCTGGCTGCGAGCCGGGCACCGACGTTGGCCCGGTGGTTTCCAAGCGGGCCAAGGAGCGTGTGCTGGGCCTGATCGAAAGCGGTATCAAGGAAGGCGCCAAGCTGGAACTCGACGGCCGTGACGTCAAGGTACCGGGCTATGAGCAAGGCAACTTCGTCGGCCCGACCCTGTTCTCGGGCGTGAAGACCGACATGCAGGTGTATACCCAGGAAATCTTCGGCCCGGTGCTGGTGACCCTGGAAGTCGACACGCTCGACGAGGCCATCGCCCTGGTCAACGCCAACCCGTTTGGCAACGGCACCGGCCTGTTCACCCAGAGCGGCGCGGCAGCACGCAAGTTCCAGAGCGAGATCGATATCGGCCAGGTCGGCATCAACATCCCGATCCCGGTACCCGTACCGTTCTTCAGCTTCACCGGCTCGCGTGGTTCCAAGCTCGGTGATCTCGGGCCGTACGGCAAGCAAGTGGTGCAGTTCTACACTCAGACCAAGACTGTCACTGCTCGCTGGTTCGATGACGACAGCGTCAACGACGGTGTGAACACCACCATTAGCCTGCGCTAAGGAGTACGTTATGCGTATCGCATTCATCGGCCTGGGCAACATGGGCGCGCCCATGGCTCGCAACCTGATCAAGGCCGGGCATCAGCTGAACCTGTTCGACCTGAACAAGGCCGTGCTGGCAGAGCTGGCAGAACTGGGCGGGCAGATCAGCCCCTCGCCCAAGGACGCGGCGGCCAACAGCGAGCTGGTGATCACCATGCTGCCGGCCGCAGCCCATGTACGTAGCGTGTATTTGAACGAGGACGGCGTACTGGCCGGCATTCGCCCTGGCACGCCGACCGTTGACTGCAGCACCATCGACCCGCAGACCGCACGTGATGTGTCCAAGGCCGCAGCGGCGAAGGGCGTGGACATGGGTGATGCGCCGGTTTCCGGTGGTACTGGCGGCGCCGCGGCGGGCACCCTGACGTTCATGGTTGGCGCCAGTACCGAGTTGTTCGCCAGCCTCAAGCCGGTACTGGAGCAGATGGGCCGCAACATTGTGCACTGCGGGGAAGTCGGTACCGGCCAGATCGCCAAGATCTGCAATAACCTGCTGTTAGGCATTTCGATGATCGGCGTATCCGAGGCCATGGCCCTGGGTAACGCGTTGGGCATCGATACCAAGGTGCTGGCCGGCATCATCAACAGTTCGACCGGGCGTTGCTGGAGCTCGGACACCTACAACCCGTGGCCGGGCATCATCGAAACCGCACCGGCATCGCGTGGCTACACCGGTGGCTTTGGCGCCGAACTCATGCTCAAGGACCTGGGGCTGGCCACCGAAGCGGCACGCCAGGCACACCAACCGGTGATTCTCGGTGCCGTGGCCCAACAGTTGTATCAGGCCATGAGTTTGCGAGGTGAGGGTGGCAAGGACTTCTCGGCCATCGTCGAGGGTTATCGCAAGAAGGATTGATGCAAGAGGTGGATTTCATCGCGGGCCAGGCGGCCTTCCCTCTGTAACTGCGCACCAGAGGGAAGGGCGTCTGCTTCGCGATTTTTTTTGTCCACGCTTACAGGTATTGCGTGGCCGTTGCAGGAGCGGGTAAACCCGCGCCTACAAGTCAGGCGAAGACGAAATACTTGCGTACAGTCTCGACCACTTCCCAGGTACCTTTCATGCCTGGCTCGATAACGAACACATCACCCGCTTTCAGGTGCTTCGGCTCTTCGCCTTCCGGGGTGATGATGCAGTAGCCATCGAGGAAGTGGCAGAACTCCCATTTATCGTAGTTGACCTCGAACTTGCCTGGGGTGCAGATCCAGGTGCCCATGATTTTGCTGCCGTCGGCCGACAGGTAGGCATTGAGGTTGACGGTGTGCGGATCGCCGCCGATGCGCTTCCACTTGGTGGCGTCCACGACCGGCGTCGGGCAGGTTTCGCGCAGGACGGTGATGAAATCGGACATGGCACAACTCCTGGTGACTGGCTGAATGACTGGTCACCATAGGCCCAACGGCCGCGCCGCAGTTGCCTGGGCTCGACGTCCAGGTGTCTGGCCGCGCTATGGCAGGCGGTTTACCTCGACAGTGATGTGCGCCAACTCTTCGTGCACGGCCAGGGCCTGGCGCACGCCGTCGGCATTCAGTGTGGCCTGGGTGGCCAGGCCAAGAATGCAGGCGTACTGGTCCCTGCCCACCCGCCAGACATGCAGGTCGGTGATACTGGCCGGCGCCGGCAATTGCGCTACCACTTCTCGGATTTCCGCCACAACTGGGGCGTCCATCTCGGCGTCCAGTAACACTCGCCCGGTATCGCGCAGCAGGCCACGGGCCCACAGCGCGACCAGCAGCGCACCGACGAGGCCCATCGCTGGGTCGAGCCAACTGGCGCCCCAGAACTTGCCGGCCAGCAAGGCAGCAATGGCCAGCACCGAAGTGGCGGCATCGGCCATCACATGCAGGTAGGCCGAGCGCAGGTTCAGGTCGTGGTGGTGATGGTGATGATGATCGTGGCTGTGAGGGTGATGGTCATGATGATGGTCATCGCGTAGCAGCCAGGCGCAGATGAGGTTGACGGCGAGGCCCGCCACGGCAATCAAGATAGCCTCGTCATAGTGGATCTGTCCCGGCGCCAACAGCCGTTCCACCGACTGGAACGCCATCAGTCCGGCCACGCCCAGCAATAGCAGTGCGCTGGAGTAGCCGCCGAGAATTTCGATCTTCCAGGTGCCGAAGGCAAAGCGCCGGTCACCTGCATAGCGCCGAGCGGCAGCGTAGGCAAGCAAGGACAGGCCAAGTGCCAGGGCGTGGGAGCTCATGTGCCAGCCGTCGGCCAGCAGCGCCATGGAGTTGAAGTACCAGCCTCCGGCAACCTCCGCCACCATCATCACTGCGGTCAGCCAAACCGCCAGGCGGGTTTTGCGCTCAGCGCCCAGGTTGCTGGTGTGGAACTGGTGGCTGTGCTGCCAGCGGTCTGAGGTTTGTGTCGCCATGGTTTATCATGCTCCCGGAAGATCGAGACAAATACTATACCCCAGTATACCTAGCATGGTGTTAAGCCCAATGGCACATACCCTGAAGAGCAAGAAGCAGCTGTTGACCCGGGTGCGCAAGATCAAAGGCCAAGCCGCCGCCCTGGAGACGGCGCTGGATCAGGACAAGGACTGTCTGGCGATCCTGCAGCAGATCGCTGCCGTGCGCGGCGCGGTGAACGGGCTGATGGCCGAGGTGATGGAAGGGCACATCCGCGATCACCTCGTGGCGGACGGCCTGAGTGCCGAGGAACGGCAGGACGAGGCAGACAAGGTGGCGGCGTTGTTGCGTTCTTATCTGAAGTAGGGGGTCGCCGTACCCTTTCACGAATACCCCAGGGGGTATCAATACCCTCACGGTCCGAGCGGTACGCGAACGAGTTTGTGGAAGCAGTCGTGCCAGCGAAGGCTGTCAATGGGTAAAGGTGGCTACCAGTTCTGCGGCATAGCCCGGCAATGTCGCAAAATCCCGCGCGCACACCAGCAACCGGCGGTTGGCCCATGGCTCCTGCAGCGCAACCCAGTGCAACGGCAGCATGCCTTGCCAGCGCTGTACTGCCGCCAGCGGCACGACCCCGATTCCGGCCCCGCCCGCGACCATGCGGATCACCCCATCAAACCCCTCGGCACGCACCCGGACCTGCATGCGCTGCCCCTCGTGCAGCGCTTGCTCTTCCAGATACAACCCCAATGCACTGCCGGCCCCCAGGCCTACATAGCCATGGGCCAGGCTGTCGACGAAACTTGGCGCCAGCGCACTGGCCAGGGGGTGGCCCTGGGGCGTCACTAGCACCAGCGGGTCGTCTCGAAACTGCCGGGTCTGCAGGTGCTCGCTGGGGGCGGCTGTGGAAACGATACCCAGGTCGGCCATGCCTTGGGTAATTGCCTGCACGATGCGCAAACTCGGCAGCTCTTGCACATCCACGCTGACGCCCGGGTTTTCAGCCAGGTAGCTGGCCAGCAGTTCGGGCAGGTATTCGGTCAGCGCTGCGGTGTTGCACAGCAGGCGCACTTGGCCTTGCTGCCCTTGCGCGTATTGGCCCAGGTCGAATTGCAGGCGTTCGACCTGCTGCGTTATCAGCCGTGCATGCTGCAAGAGTGCCTGGCCAGCCGGCGTTGGTTGTACGCCACGGCGGTTACGTTCCAGCAAGGGAATGCCCAGCGATGCTTCCATGGCGCGAATGCGCGCACTGGCTGCCGGCAGCGACAGATGGCTGCGGCTGGCGCCGGCGGTAATGTTGCCGCACTCCAGGGTGTGCAGGAACAGCTTGAGGTCGATCAGGTCGAAATGCATGTGGCTCTGTCCTGGCAAGAGGCTGGCTGAGTATATGGCAGATTCTCACGTTGCCCGGGGTGCGCCATCATCGGCCCCATGACTACCTTGCTCGCGTTCTACCAGAACATTGGCCCGGCACTGTCGTTGCTGGTTGTACTGACCTTCCTGCTGGCTGGGGCAGTGAAGGGGGTCATTGGCCTGGGCCTGCCGACCATTGCCATGGGCCTGTTGGGCCTGGCTATGCCGCCAGCGCAGGCTGCCGCTTTGCTGATCGTGCCCTCGACCCTCACCAACCTGTGGCAGTTGGCCTGCGGCGGGCACTTGCGAGGGTTGTTGGTCCGCCTGGGGCCGATGCTGGTATTGATCTTTGTCGGCACCTTGCTGGGCAGCGCCTGGGTGGGAATCAACAGTGGCCCATGGGCTGCGCACGCGCTGGGGGGCGCCTTGCTGGTCTATGCGTTGTATGGGTTGGTCGGCTTGGGCTTGCATGTGAAACCGGCACACGAGCGCTGGCTGGGACCGCTTTGCGGGCTGGTCACGGGTGTGGTCACCGCGTCGACCGGGGTGTTCGTGATGCCAGCGGTGCCTTATCTGCAGAGCCTGGGTTTGAACCGCGAGCAGATGATCCAGGCCCTGGGCTTGTCGTTTACGGTGTCGACCCTGGCCTTGGCCCTAGGTCTGGCCGGGCAGGATGCCTTGGGTGGCCAGGCGCTAGGAGCGTCGCTGCTGATGCTGGCGCCGGCCTTGCTCGGCATGCTGGCGGGGCAGTGGCTGCGTCAGCGGATCAGCGCGCTGCTGTTCAAGCGTTGCTTTTTCATCGGCCTGGCCGCACTCGGCGGCCATCTGCTGATCAGCGGCTAGCGGACGAAGCGCTGAGCATGTCGACCCTCTGGATATCGAAATCGCGCTCCAGGTAGTCCATGCGCTTTTCGAAGAAGGCGGCCATGTGCGGGAGGGCCGAGTGCACGTCCAGCGCGGCCTTGTCGGCCCACACTTCGAAGAACACAAACAGGCTCGGGTCCTGCTGGTCGCGCAGCATGTGGTATTCGATGCAGCCGGGTTCCTGGCGGCTTGGCTCGACGTAGGGACGGAACAGGTTTTCGAACGCATCAGCCATTTCCGGGCGGGTCTTGGCTTTGAGGATAAAGGCGAACGGCTCACTCATGGGGCGCTACTCGGTGATGGGGGGTGACGCTATTCTACGGCAATAATGTATTGCTCATTCGTGACTTCTGGTCAATTGTATTTTGCCCCGTCACCGCTGTATCCCGCCCCCGCGAGCCTCTAACCTGCCGGCATCAATTTTTGATTCGGCCGTGGAGGCCAGCATGAAAAAGATCCTTCTGCTCAATGGTGGTAAACAGTTCGCTCACTCCGAAGGCCGTCTCAACGCGACCTTGCACGAAGCGGCCATCGCTCATCTGGACCGCGCCGGTTTCGATGTGCGCCAGACGTTCATCGATGGCGGCTACGATGCCCAGGAAGAGGTGGAGAAATTCCTCTGGGCCGATGTGGTGATCTATCAGATGCCCGGCTGGTGGATGGGCGCGCCGTGGACCGTTAAGAAGTACATCGACGAGGTATTCACTGCCGGCCATGGCAGCCTGTATGCCAATGATGGCCGTACCCGTTCGGACCACTCGCAAAAATACGGCAGCGGTGGTTTGGTGCACGGCAAGCAATACATGTTGTCGCTGACCTGGAACGCGCCGCAGCAGGCGTTCGATGACCCGAGCGATTTCTTTGAAGGCAAAGGGGTGGATGCCGTGTACTTCCCGTTCCACAAGGCCAACCAGTTCTTGGGTATGACCGGCCTGCCGACCTTCCTGGCGGTGGATGTGATGAAGCGCCCGGATGTGCCGGCGGCGTTGGCAGCTTATGAGGCGCATCTGGACAAGGTGTTTGGCAAGGCACAGTAATTTTATGCCTGTACGGGCCTATTCGCGGGCTTGCCCGCTCTCACAGGTATTACACAGGTTTCAAGGACTTTGCAGTACTTGTGGGAGCGGGCAAGCCCGCGAATAGGCCCGTACAGGCGCCGCTGGACTTGGCCTCGACAAGCGGTTATCTAATCCTTGCACAGACCAACCACAGGCCTAGATGTGAAAACCCGATCCGAAGAACTCCAGGTATTCGTCGCCGTCATCGACTGCGGCTCGATTTCCGCTGCTGCCGAGCAGATGGGCCAGACCCCGTCTGCCGTCAGCCGCACCCTGTCGCGCCTGGAGGGCAAGCTGGGCACCACGCTGGTCAACCGCACCACCCGGCGCATGGACCTTACCGAAGAGGGTCGTTATTTTCTTGAGCGCTCGCGGCTGATCCTGCAGCAGATGGACGAGATGGAAGAGCGTCTGTCGATGAACCGCCAGACCCCGACCGGGCGATTGCGCATCAATGCTGCGGCGCCGTTCATGCTGCATGCCATCCTGCCGTGGATCGGCGAGTTCCGCCGCCAGTACCCGGGCATCGAACTGGAACTCAACACTGACGACCTGATCATCGACCTGCTGGAGCAGAGCACCGATGTGGCGATCCGCATCGGTGAACTGGCCGACTCCAGCCTGCATGCGCGCAGCCTGGGTTGCAGTCCGGTGCAGGTGCTGGCCAGTCCGGCCTACCTGGAGCAGCACGGCACGCCACGGGAGGTCGAGGAGCTGGCCGACCACTGTCTGCTCGGCTTCAGCCAACCTGAGTCGCTCAATCATTGGCCGCTACGCCACGCTCAGGGCGATCGTTGGAGCATCCGCCCGACGCTGGTCGCTTCCAGCGGCGAAACCCTGCGCCAGCTGGCGCTGGCCGGGGAGGGCATCGTCAGCCTGTCGCACTTCATGACCCACGAAGATATCCGTACAGGGCGCCTGCAGGTGCTGCTGAGCGAGGCCAATAATGGCTACCGTCAGCCGATCCACGCGGTGTATTACCGCAACACCCAGTTGGCGCTGCGCATCCAGTGCTTCCTGGATTTCATCCAGCGCAAGCTGGCCATGTACGCCTGCTGAGTTGCCTGAACGCGACAAATTCTGTCCACAGGCGGCGAAACTTCCGACGGTTGATTGCACAGTCGAAGCGCTTCGGCCTTACTGAGTGCTCGACAAAAACAACACCAAGGAAGTGTCATGCGCATTGTCCCTTTCCAGTACCTGGCTCTCGCAGCCGCGATCCTGAGCTGTTCCTCGGTTTACGCCGCCACGCTGGAGGGCGGCGCGGTGGCCGCCCCCGATCAATATGGTGCACAGGTGGCCGCCGATATTCTGAAAAAGGGCGGCAACGCGGTAGACGCGGCAGTGGCGACCGCCTTCACCCTGGCGGTGACTTACCCGGAGGCCGGTAACATCGGCGGTGGCGGCTTCATGACCCTGTTCGTCGATGGCAAGCCTTACTTCCTCGACTACCGCGAAGTCGCGCCCAAGGCCGCCACACGCAACATGTACCTGGACGACAAGGGCGAGGTCATCGAGAACCTCAGCCTGGTCGGGGCACGTGCCGCAGGCGTACCCGGTACGGTAATGGGCCTGTGGGAGGCGCACCAGAAGTTCGGCAAGCTGCCCTGGAGCGAGTTGCTGACCCCGGCCATCGGCTATGCGAAAAACGGCTTCAAGGTGGCAGAAAAGCAGTACCAGTACCGCAACGATGCCCAGGGCATGTTCAAGACCGCGACCAACTTCAACGATTACTTCGGCAACATGAAGGTCGGCGAGCTGTTCAAGCAGCCGGAAATGGCCCAGACCCTGGAGCGTATAGCCGACAAGGGCGTGAGCGAGTTCTATCAAGGCAAGACCGCCGATTTGCTGGTGGCGCAGATGCAGGCTGACAAAGGCCTGATTACCAAAGACGACCTTAAGGATTACAAGGCGGTATGGCGTGAACCGATGGCCGTGAGCTGGCGTGGCAATGTGGTGTATACCGCGCCGCCACCGAGCTCCGGCGGTGTGGCGCTGGCCCAGTTGCTGGGCATCAAGGAAGACCGCGCGGCCGACTTCAAAGGGGTGGCGCATAACTCGGCGCAGTACATCCACCTGTTGGCCGAGATCGAGAAGCGGGTGTTCGCCGACCGCGCCGACTACCTGGGCGACCCGGCCTTCACCAAGGTGCCGGTGGACCAGCTGGTGGCCAAGGATTACCTGGCCAAGCGCGCAGCCCAGGTCAACCCGAAGGCCATCTCCGAGACCGACAAGGTCAAGCCGGGCCTCGAACCGCACCAGACCACGCATTTCTCGATCATCGACAAGCAGGGCAACGCGGTCAGCAATACCTACACCCTCAACCTCGACTACGGCAGTGGTGTGGTGGTGAAGGGCGCCGGTTTCCTGCTCAACGACGAGATGGATGATTTCAGCGCCAAACCGGGGGCGGCGAACGCCTTTGGCGTGGTCGGCGGTGATGCCAACGCGATCGAACCGGGCAAGCGCATGCTGTCGTCGATGAGTCCCAGCCTGATGACCCGCGATGGCAAGGTCGAGCTGGTTATCGGTACCCCGGGTGGTTCACGGATCTTTACCTCGATCTTCCAGGTGATGAACAACCTGTACGACTACGGCATGCCGCTGGACAAGGCGGTGGCGGCGCAGCGCGTGCACCATCAGTTGCTGCCCAAGGACACCATCTACTTCGACAGCTATGCGCCGCTGACCGGTCCGGTAGCTGACGAGCTGAAGAAGATGGGCTATGTGCTGGAGGACCAGGGCTGGGAGATGGGTGACATCCAGGCGATTCGAGTCGATGGAGCGAAGCTTGAGACCGCTTCTGATCCACGTGGGCGTGGGGTGGGGATGATCGTCAAGTGATGCTGTGCAAGCCGTGCTGACGCATTCTCGGGTAAACCCCCTGCTACATCTGTAGGGGCGGGTTTACCCGCGAATCCAGGCGGTCGGTCAGACGCGGAACTGGCTGACCAATGTCTGCAACTGCCCACCCAACCGCGCCAGCTCCACACTCGACGCTGCCGTCTCGTCACTGGCTGCCGCGGTTTGCTCTGACACATCGCGCACATTCAGGATGCTTCGGCTGATCTCTTCAGCCACCGCACTCTGCTGCTCTGCCGCCGCAGCAATCTGCTGGTTCATCGACTGGATGCTCGATACCGTACTGGTAATGTTCTCCAGCGATGACCCGGCCTTGCGCGCCAGTTCGACGCTGCTGTCGGTCAGGGTACGGCTGCCCTCCATGGCACTCGCCACTTGCTGGGTACCGTGCTGCAGGCCGGCAATCAGCTCTTCGATCTCTTCGGTAGACTTTTGCGTGCGCTGGGCCAAGCCGCGCACTTCGTCGGCAACCACGGCAAAGCCACGGCCTGCCTCGCCGGCGCGTGCCGCCTCGATCGCCGCGTTGAGCGCCAGCAGGTTGGTCTGTTCGGCCACCGACTTGATCACGTCCATCACGCTACCAATCTTCTGGCTTTCCTGCTGCAGCAGGTTCATCGCCTCGGTAGAGCGGTGCATGTCTTCGGCCAGGCGTTCGATCTGGCCAATCGCTTCGCCTACCACGCGGTCGCCGGCCCGAGCTTCGTCATCTGCACCGGTGGCTGCATGTGAGGCCTGCTCGGCATTGCGCGCCACTTCCTGTACGGTGGCGGCCATTTCGTGCATGGCGGTGGCCACCTGGTCGGTCTCGACCTTCTGACTGTTGGCGCCCGCGCTGGTCTGTTCGGTGACTGCCGACAGCTCTTCGGCGGCGCTGGCGATCTGGGTGACGCCATCGCGGATGCCGCTGATCAGCTCGCGCAGGGTGGTGCCCATGCGCGCGATGCCTTGCTGCAGCACACCCAGTTCGTCGCGGCGGGTGACGCGCATGTGCTGGGTAAGGTCGCCGCTGGCGATCTTTTCCACGGCCGCCAGGGTGTCTTGCAAGGGGCGAGTGATCTGGCGGGTGATTAGTACCGCCGCCAGCACGCCGACCAGCAGCGCCAGCAGTGTGGCAATGGCCTGCAGGCTACGGGCCTGGGTACTCTCGATGTCACGGCGCTCTAGCTGGATCTGGTACAGCGCGTCGCTGCGCTTGACGATGTCGGCGCCCTGCACGGTCATTTCGGCGCGCGAGGTGGTGATGTTGGCAACCGCGTCGCGGAACTGGCGTACCGCGTCACGATAGGCCAGTACCGCGTTTTCGAACTGCTGCAGGCGCGCGTCTTCGCTGGGCAGCTGGCGCTTGAGGTTGTCGGTATCGGCCAGTGCTGCATCCAGCTGGCGCAGCGCGGCCTGTTCGTTGGCGCTGCTGTTTTCGGCGATGTAACCACGCACATCAATACGCACCTGCAGCAGTTGCTGGCGGGCCTTGCTGATCAGTTGGTACTGGGCCAGGCGCACGCTGTCAGCCTCGGGGCGAGCCATCACTTCCTGGCTGAGCGCATCCATGGCCTGGTCGGCGAGGATGGCCGATCTGTCCATGGAAACGCGCGCCGCGCGGGTGGCGTCGTAGCCCTGGCGCATCTTGTTCAGCGACAGCTTGTAGGCGCTGATGGTTTCGCCCAGCTCACCCAGCAGCTTGACGTTCTCCGGGCTTTTGAAAGTGGTGGCCAGGTAGGCCTGCTGCTTGCTGAATGCGTCCAGCTTGGCCAGGGTGTTGGCGGCGGCGGTATCGTCGCCGTTGGCAATCATGTACTGCAGGCGCGCAATGCGCAGATTGGTGAGGTCCTTGTTCAACTGGCCGATGTCGCCCATCCAGTTGCTGCGGTCGATCAGGCTGCCCAGGCTGGTCCAGCCGGTGAGGGCCAGCAGGCCGGTGAGGACCAGCACCAGGCCGAAGCCCAGGCCGAGTTTAAGATTGACGCTGATGTTGGCGAACCAGCTGTTCATGCACGCTCTCCAGAAGTTGATTTCGCTCTCTTGATCTTCGATCGCCAGGCGTTATTGTTCTGGATGCCCGCTGAATCGTGCAGGTGTTATCGGCAATGATTGAGGAAGCTGAAACGCTTTTTCAGCAAAAACATCAGCACGCGCTTTCACTCGTTCGCTGTTGGGCCGGGTATCAGAGGGTGCGCGCGCTGAAGGTATCGCAGCGGTTCACTTCACCTTCGGCAAACCCGGTCTTGAACCAGCGCACCCGCTGCGCCGAGGTGCCGTGGGTGAACGAGTCCGGCACCACGCGCCCGCGGCTTTGCTGCTGCAGGCGGTCGTCGCCAATGGCATTGGCCGCATTCAGCGCTTCCTCGACATCGCCTGGCTCCAGCCAGTTCAGGCGTTTCTGCGCCTGATAGGCCCATACGCCGGCCAGGCAGTCGGCCTGCAACTCCTGGCGCACCAACAGGCCGTTGTCGCCCTCCATGCGCTGGCCGGCGCGTCGTGCGGCATCGACCTTGGCCGAAACCCCCAGCAGTGTCTGCACATGGTGGCCGATTTCGTGGGCGATCACGTAGGCCTGGGCGAAGTCGCCAGCTGCAGCGAAGCGGGTTTCCATTTCGCGGAAGAACGACATGTCCAGATACACCCGCTGGTCCGCCGGGCAATAGAACGGCCCGACCGCTGCCGAGGCAAAACCACAGGCCGAGTTGACCTGGCCGCTGAACAGGACCAGTTTGGGGTCACGGTATTGTTTGCCGGCCTCGGCGAACAGGGCTTTCCAGGTGTCTTCGGTGTCACCCAGAACCGAGGCGACGAACTCGGCTTGCTGGTCGTTGGCCGGTGGCGCCTTGCCGCCCGCACCACTGGGCGCCGTCTGCTGTTGTTGCTGCTCCATCTGGCCGGCAAGCTGGCCAAGAATCTGCAACGGGTCCTGCCCGGTGAGCCAGCCGATACCGACGATCAGCAGGATCGCCCCGAGGCCCAGCCCCTTGCCGCCGCCGAAACGCATGCCGCCGCCACCACCTTCGCCTCGGGCATCGACCACGTTGTCGCTGCGTCGGCCTTTTCGCCATTCCATGAATGCTCTCCCGAGCGTGAAACAAGAAGACAAAGATTAGTTCACGAAGGCGGTACGTGTCAGGCTGAGGTGTTGATACATAACCATTTGGTTATGGATCAGGTGGTCGATTTCAGTATTCATCACGTACCGCCTGCCGGAAACTGCAAGTCCGCCTGCCACGCCCAGGCGTTCTCACAATTCCAAGAGAGGAAACCGGCATGCCCGCCCAGGACAACAGCCGCTTCGTGATCCGTGATCGCAACTGGCACCCTAAAGCCCTTACGCCTGACTACAAGACGTCCGTTGCCCGCTCGCCGCGCCAGGCACTGGTCAGCATTCCGCAGTCGATCAGCGAAACCACTGGTCCAGACTTTTCCCACCTGGGCTTCGGCGCCCACGACCATGATCTGCTGCTGAATTTCAATAACGGCGGCCTGCCAATCGGCGAGCGCATCATCGTCGCCGGCCGTGTCGTCGACCAGTACGGCAAGCCTGTGCCGAACACCTTGGTGGAGATGTGGCAAGCCAACGCCGGCGGCCGCTATCGCCACAAGAACGACCGCTACCTGGCGCCACTGGACCCGAACTTCGGTGGTGTTGGCCGATGCCTGACCGACCGCGACGGCTACTACAGCTTCCGCACCATCAAGCCGGGCCCGTACCCATGGCGCAACGGCCCGAACGATTGGCGCCCGGCGCATATCCACTTCGCCATCAGTGGCCCGTCGATCGCTACCAAGCTGATTACTCAGTTGTATTTCGAGGGTGACCCGCTGATCCCGATGTGCCCGATCGTCAAGTCGATCGCCAACCCGCAAGCCGTGCAGCAGTTGATCGCCAAGCTCGACATGAGCAACGCCAACCCGATGGACTGCCTGGCCTACCGCTTCGACATCGTGCTGCGCGGCCAGCGCAAGACCCACTTCGAAAACTGCTGAGGACCCCGCCATGCCAATCGAACTGCTGCCGGAAACCCCTTCGCAGACTGCCGGCCCTTACGTGCACATCGGCCTGGCCCTGGAAGCCGCCGGCAATCCGACCCGCGACCAGGAAATCTGGAACTGCCTGGCCAAGCCGGACGCCCCGGGCGAGCACATTCTGCTGATCGGCCACGTATATGACGGGAACGGCCACCTGGTGCGCGATTCGTTCCTGGAAGTGTGGCAGGCCGACGCCAACGGTGAGTACCAGGATGCCTACAACCTGGAAAACGTCTTCAACAGCTTTGGCCGCACGGCTACCACTTTCGATGCCGGTGAGTGGACGCTGTACACGGTCAAGCCGGGTGTGGTGAACAACGCTGCTGGCGTGCCGATGGCACCGCACATCAACATCAGCCTGTTTGCCCGTGGCATCAACATCCACCTGCACACGCGCCTGTATTTCGATGATGAGGCCCAGGCCAACGCCAAGTGCCCGGTGCTCAACCTGATCGAGCAGCCGCAGCGGCGAGAAACCTTGATTGCCAAGCGTTGTGAAGTGGATGGGAAGACGGCATATCGCTTCGATATCCGCATTCAGGGGGAAGGGGAGACAGTCTTCTTCGACTTCTGAGGTGAAGCTTGGGGCCGCTCTGCGGCCCATTCGCGGGCAAGCCCGCTCCTACAACGATCTGCGTACACCGACGCCGATCAATGTGGGAGCGGGCTTGCCCGCGAATGGGCTGCAAAGCAGCCCCGGCGATACAACGATCAGCGCCGAACCAGCAGAACCCCGCTTTCCATATGGTGGGTATACGGGAACTGGTCAAACAATGCACAGCGCTCGATGCGGTGGGTGTCCTGCAACTGGGCAATGTTCGCTGCCAGTGTTTCCGGGTTGCACGAGATGTACAGGATGCGTTCGAAACGACGGGTCAGCTCGCAGGTATCTGGGTCCATCCCCGCACGCGGAGGGTCGACGAACACTGTACCGAACTGATAACTCTTCAGGTCGATGCCTTCCAGGCGCCGGAACGGCCGCACCTCATTCAGTGCCTGGGTCAGTTCCTCTGCCGACAAACGTACCAGCCGCACGTTATCCACAGCGTTCTCGTCGAGGTTGCTCAGTGCGGCATTGACCGATGTCTTGCTGATTTCGGTGGCCAGCACCTGGCGTACACGCGTGGCCAGCGGCAGGGTGAAGTTGCCGTTGCCGCAATACAGCTCCAGCAAGTCATCCTCACGCTCGCCAATGGCCTCGAAGGCCCAGCTGAGCATCTTCTGGTTCACTGCGCCGTTGGGCTGGGTGAACGCACCCTCCGGCTGGCGGTAACTGAACACGCGGCCAGCCACATCGAGTTTTTCCACCGCGTAGTCACGGCCGATTACCAGGCGCTTGCCCTTGGAACGGCCAATGACGCTCACGCCCAGCGCGTCAGCCAGTTGCCGGGCTTCCACTTCCCAAGCCTCGTCCAGCGGGCGG
Organism: Pseudomonas sp. D5(2026); assembly: GCF_057766845.1. NCBI lineage: Bacteria > Pseudomonadati > Pseudomonadota > Gammaproteobacteria > Pseudomonadales > Pseudomonadaceae > Pseudomonas > Pseudomonas sp. D5(2026). Next base: position 4,734,883 of record NZ_CM173421.1, on the reverse strand, counting down.
TGATAGCACATCGTGATCATTGCATCGCCAGCCAGGGTGGTGAGGAACTCTACCTGGAACAGGCGATTGCCCAGTTCTTCGCTGGCCTGCCAGGCCGCTTTCAGGCGTGGCATCAATGCATTGATGCGCTGGCTGGCAATGGGGAAATCGTCGATCAGGATTGCCTTGTGCTTCTCGCCCGGGGCGAACATGGCGTAATGGCGCTGGCCATCCTCGCGCCACAGGCGGAACTCGGCGCGCAGGCGGTAATGCTCGCGCGGTGAGTCGAAAACAGTCGGCTCCGGCGCGCCGAACGGCGCCAGCAGCTCGCGCAGCCGGGCCACTTTGGCATCCAGCTGGGTCGCGTAGGAGGAGGGGTCGAAAGCAGCACTCATGCGTTGAACCAGCCTAGCTTGATGACGAACAGGATGGAAAGGATCACCAGGGCCGGGTTCAGGTCGCGACGGCGGCCGGAAATCAGTTTGACGGCGGTCCAGGCGATGAAGCCGAAGGCGATACCATTGGCGATCGAGTAGGTCAGCGGCATGGCCAGGGCGGTCACGACAACCGGCGCGGCTTCGGTCACGTCGTCCCAGTTTATTTCTGCCAGGCCCGAGGCCATCAGCACGGCGACGAACAGCAGCGCCGGGGCCGTGGCGAAGGCCGGTACGCTACCGGCCAGCGGGGCGAAGAACAGCGCCAGCAGGAACAGCACGGCAACCACGATGGCAGTCAGGCCGGTACGGCCACCGGCGCTCACACCCGCAGCAGATTCGATGTAGCTGGTGGTGGTCGAGGTGCCCAGCAGGGAGCCGGCCATGGCGGCGGTGCTGTCGGCGATCAGGGCGCGGCCCATCTTCGGCATGTGGCCGTCCTTGCCCATCAGGCCGGCGCGCTTGGCCACGGCGATCAGGGTGCCGGAGTTGTCGAACAGGTCGACGAACAGGAACGCGAAGATCACGCTGATCAGGCCCACATCGAGGGCACCGGCGATGTCCAGCTGCAGGAAGGTGGGTGCCAGCGAAGGTGGCATCGACACGATCCCGCCGAACGGCGTGACGCCCATGGCGATCGACGCGACGGTGACGGCCAGGATGCCGATCAATACCGCGCCGCGCACCTTCAGCGACTCAAGGCCGACGATCAGGAAGAAGCCCAGCGTGGCGAGAATCACCGAGGGCTGCTTGAGGTCGCCCATGCCCACCAAAGTGGCTGGGTTATCGACGACGATGCCAGCGTTATGCAGGGCGATCAGTGCTAGGAACAGGCCGATACCGGCGGCAATCGCCGAACGCAGCGGCAGCGGAATGCTGTTCACGATCCACTCGCGAATGCGGAAGATCGACAGCAGGAAGAACATCACCGCAGACAGGAACACGGCACCCAGCGCCACCTGCCAGGTGTGGCCCATGTGCAGCACCACGGTGTAGGTGAAGAACGCGTTCAGGCCCATGCCCGGTGCCAGGGCGATCGGGTAGTTGGCAATCAGGCCCATGGTGGCGGAGCCGATGGCCGCTGCCAGGCAGGTGGCGACGAAGATCGCGCCCTTGTCCATGCCGGTCTCGCCGAGGATGCTCGGGTTGACGAACAGGATGTAGGCCATGGCCAGGAAGGTGGTGACGCCCGCGAGAATCTCGGTGCGCACGTTGGTGTTGTGTGCTCTTAGTTGAAACAGCCTTTCCAGCATGCCCGCTCCCCAAGGCGCCCCCGGCGCCATGAATGTATCGACCCCATCAGCAAAGCACAGACCGTACCGGATGCCGTGGTTTTGTGTGGGGAGGAAAAAAGCCGCGCATCATACCAGCATGCATGGCGGGGGCCTATGGCCGTTGGGGAATGGGTTTTTCTTGCTCTTCGCGGGTAAGGTCCCCTGTAGGCGGGGCATGCCCGCGAAAAGGCTGGCACAGGTAACGATCACCCGCTATGCAACCGATCCCGCTTGGCCAGGGTAGGGAACAGTTTTATCCACACCCCGGTCACCACCAAGGTGCCCACCCCGCCCAGCACCACCGCCGGCACTGTACCAAACCAGTGCGCGGTCACCCCCGATTCGAACTCGCCGAGCTGGTTCGAGGCACCGATGAACAAGCCGTTCACTGCGCTCACCCGCCCACGCATTTCATCCGGTGTCTCCAGCTGTACGAACGAACTGCGAATGACCATGCTGATCATGTCTGCCGCACCCAGTACCACCAGTACTGCCAGCGAGAACCAGAAGGAGGTCGACAGGCCGAAGGCGATGGTCGCCACGCCGAACACGCCGACCGCAGTGAACATCGTCCGCCCGACGTTGCGCTGGAACGGGAAGCGCGCCAGCCAGAGTGACATCAGCAACGCCCCCACCGCTGGCGCCGAGCGCAACAGGCCAAGCCCCATCGGACCGGTCAGCAGGATGTCTTTGGCAAATACCGGCAGCAACGCGGTGGCCCCGCCCAACAATACGGCGAACAGGTCGAGCGAGATGGCGCCGAGGATGTCGGGCCGGCTGCGAATGAAGCGGATGCCAGCCAGCAGCGATTCGATGCTGGCGCGCCCGCGCTGGGCGACCTGGCCACGCGCCTGCAGGCTCAGGGTCAGTACGCAGGCAATGGCGTACAGGGCCACCGTCGGGCCGTACACCCACATGCTGCCAAAGGCATACAGGAAACCACCCACCGCCGGCGCCACGATGGTCGCCGACTGGGTGGCCGAGGCCGACGCCGCCACCGCCCGCGGGAACAGCCCGGCCGGTACCACATTGGGCAACAGCGCCTGGGTTGCCGGCATTTCGAACGAGCGGCTGGCGCCGAGCAGGAAGGCCAGGGCAAAGATCAGTTCGCGGGTGACGTTGTCGGTGGCACTGCCCAGCGCCAGCGCCAGGGCAATCAGGCCCTGAAGGCTCTGGCACAGGGCGGCGACCTTGCGCCTGTCATAGCGGTCGGCGACATGGCCGGTGTGCAACATGAACAGCACCCGTGGGGCGAACTCGACCAGGCCGACAAGGCCCAGGTCCAGTACGTTGCCGGTCAATTGGTAGAGGTGCCAGCCGATGGCCACGGTGAGCATCTGGAAGCCGCTGGCGGTGAACACGCGAGCCAGCCAGAAGGCCAGAAAAGGACGATGGTGACGCAACAACTGCGGTGCGGAATCGGACATCGGAAACCAGGGGCCTCGGCGCAGTAGAGGGGGGCGCAGCGTATCATCTGTTTGTAACAAACAGTTACTGTTTGCACGGGGCGGCACTTTTCTATTGTTGATTAAAGAGGGTGAGGCAACAGGTCACGCGGCAATCCACCACACGGCCCACCGGGCCATTCGGGACTATGCTTCCTAGCATTCATTGATCTGGGTCAATCGTTCCAGATCAAAGAAATGGCCGTCTGGCCGGAATCCCTGCGATCGAACAGAACAATTCCAACACGCCGTACTCGACCCAGTGGGGGCAGTGGGCGACTGGGGCCACAAGCCCGGACGCCGGATTATCTGAAGAGGAAGCACCATGTTCGGAATAGAGGCCTTAGAGCTCGCCCGAATGCAGTTTGCCTTTACCGTGTCGTTCCACATCCTGTTCCCGGCCATCACCATTGGCCTGGCCAGTTACCTGGCAGTCCTCGAAGGCCTATGGCTGCGGACCCACAACCAGGTCTACCGTGACCTCTATCACTTCTGGTCGAAGATCTTCGCCGTCAACTTCGGCATGGGCGTCGTCTCCGGCCTGGTCATGGCCTACCAGTTCGGCACCAACTGGAGCCGCTTCTCCGACTTTGCCGGCGCCGTCACCGGCCCGCTGCTCACCTACGAAGTACTGACCGCGTTCTTCCTCGAAGCCGGCTTCCTGGGCGTCATGCTGTTTGGCTGGAACCGCGTCGGCCGTGGTCTGCACTTCTTCTCCACGGTGATGGTAGCGCTCGGTACGCTGGTTTCGACCTTCTGGATTCTCGCCTCGAACAGCTGGATGCAAACCCCGCAAGGTCACGAGATCATCGATGGTCGGGTGGTGCCGGTGGACTGGTTTGCGGTGGTGTTCAACCCCTCCTTCCCCTACCGCCTGATGCACATGGCCACTGCTGCGTTCGTTTCCACCGCGTTCTTCGTCGGTGCCTCGGCGGCCTGGCACCTGCTGCGCGGGCGTGACAACCCGGCCGTTCGCAAGATGCTGTCGATGGCCATGTGGATGGCACTGATCGTCGCCCCGATTCAGGCAGTGATCGGCGATTTCCACGGTCTCAATACACTCAAGCACCAGCCGGTAAAAATTGCCGCGATCGAAGGCCATTGGGAGAACGTGCCCGGTGAGCCGACTCCACTGATCCTGTTCGGCATTCCCGATATGAAGGCCGAGACTACCCGGTTCAAGATCGAGATCCCGGCGCTCGGCAGCCTGATCCTGACCCACAGCCTGGACAAGCAGGTGCCGGCGATGAAGGAGTTTCCGCCCGAGGACCGGCCTAACTCGACCATCGTATTCTGGTCGTTCCGGATCATGGTCGGGCTTGGTTTCCTGATGATCTTCGTCGGCCTGTGGAGCCTGTGGTTGCGCAAACGCGGCACGCTGTACAGTTCGCGACCGTTCTTGTATGTGGCGCTGTGGATGGGCCCATCCGGGCTGGTCGCGCTACTGGCCGGTTGGTTCACCACCGAAATTGGCCGCCAGCCCTGGGTGGTGTACGGCCTGATGCGCACGGCGGACGGTGTTTCCAACCACAGTTACGCCCAGCTCGGCTTCACCCTTGTGGCGTTCGTGGTGGTGTACTTCGCCCTGTTTGGCACCGGCCTTGGCTACATGATGCGCCTGGTGCGCAAAGGGCCGCAGACCGGCGAGGGTGACGAGCACACACCGGGAGGCCCAGGCCAGAAACGCACGCCGGCACGGCCTTTGTCCGCCGCCGATGATGGCCGCGAGGCCACCTCTGCCAGCCTGAACGAGGGGAACTGAACCATGGGTATCGACCTTCCACTGATCTGGGCCGTGATCATCATCTTCGGCGTCATGATGTACGTGGTGATGGACGGATTCGACCTGGGGATCGGCATGCTCTTCCCCTTCGTCAAGGGCGAGCAGGACCGTGATGTCATGATGAACACTGTCGCGCCGGTATGGGATGGCAACGAAACCTGGTTGATCCTGGGCGGTGCCGGACTGTTCGGGGCCTTCCCGATGGCCTATGCCGTGGTCCTTGAGGCCCTGTACCTGCCCCTGATCCTGATGCTGATCGGCCTGATTTTCCGAGGCGTGGCCTTCGAGTTCCGCTTCAAGGCCAAGGCCGACAAGCGGCACATCTGGGACAAGGCTTTCATCTGGGGTTCGCTGATCGCCACCTTCTTCCAGGGCGTGGCGCTTGGCGCGTTCCTGGAGGGCTTCAAGGTGGTCGACCGGCATTTTGCCGGTGGCACCCTGGACTGGCTGACACCGTTCAGCCTGTTCTGCGGGCTGGGGTTGATCGTGGCCTACACCCTGCTGGGTTGTACCTGGCTGATCATGAAGACCGAAGGGCCGCTGCAACAGAAGATGCACGATATGGCCCGGCCGCTGGCGCTGGTGCTGCTGGTGGTGATCGGTATCGTCAGTCTGTGGACGCCAATCGCCTACCCGCAGATTGCCGACCGCTGGTTCAGCATGCCCAATCTGATCTGGTTCATGCCGGTACCGCTGCTGGTGCTGGTGACGTTCTACGGGTTGCTCAAAGCGGTGGCGCGCAACGCGCACTACACGCCGTTCCTGCTCACTCTGGTATTGATCTTCCTTGGCTACAGCGGCTTGGGAATCAGCCTGTGGCCTAACATCATCCCGCCGTCGATCTCGATCTGGGATGCCGCAGCGCCACCGCAAAGCCAGGGCTTCATGCTGGTGGGTACCCTGTTCATCCTGCCGTTTATCCTCATGTATACCTTCTGGAGCTACTACGTGTTCCGCGGCAAGGTGACCCACGAAGACGGCTATCACTAGGAGGGCCGCATGATGACTGGCAAGCATGGCTTGGAAGAAAAGAAACCGCTGTGGCAGCGACTGGGTTGGCTGTTGCTGATCTGGGCGATGAGCGTGGCAGCGCTGGGTGTGGCGGCCTGGGTGATGCGGCTGTTCATGGGGGCGGCGGGATTGACCACACATTGATAAAGAGCGGCAGCGGGCTTGCCCGCGAAGCAGGCAACGCGCTAGATGGCACCGGCGTTGCCGGTGTTCGCGGGCAAGCCCGCTCCTACTTGCGGGCTTTCAGGATTACGAACTTGGGCGTAGCCGCCACCTGCTCAACGCCGCGGAACAACCGCGCCAGCTTGCTGTGATAGCCCAGGTGCCGGTTACCCACGATATACAGCGCCCCGCCTACCACCAGCGCTTCACGCGCCTGCTGGAACATGCGCCAGGCCAGGAAATCACCGACCACCTGCTGTTGGTGGAACGGCGGGTTGCACAGCACCACGTCCAGCGACTGTTTCTCCAGCCCGGCCAGGCCATCGGCCGCGACGAAGGTCGCCGGGCGCTCGCCCAACGCGGACTGCCAGTTCTCCTGTGCTGATTGCACCGCCATGTACGACTCGTCGACCAGGGTGTACTCGGCGTCCGGGTTGGCCAGGGCGCTGGCAATCGCGAGTACGCCATTGCCGCAGCCCAGGTCAGCCACCCGTGCACGGCCAAGGTCGCGTGGCAGATGAGGGAGGAATGCCCGGGTACCAATATCCAGGCCTTCACGGCAGAACACGTTGGCGTGGTTGACCAATTCCAGTGCCGGCACGTCGAGGCGGTAGCGGCTAGGGTAGGGGGACTTGGCGTGCGGCCGCTCGGCAACCGTTGCTGTCAGCAAGCGGGCCTTTTTCAGCGCCAGCGAAGCCTGTACGGGGCCGATGTACTTCTCCATCAGGTCGCCGGCCGCCCGTGGCAGGTGCTTGATCATCGCCCCGGCAATCACCTGCGCACCGGGGGCCAGCTGGCCTTGCAGGCGGATCAGTTGTTCTTCGAGCAGGGCCAGGGTCTTGGGTACACGCACCAGCACCCGGTCGAACGGGCCTTGCCAGTGTTGGCTGGCTGGTACGAACGGGACACTGTCGAATGGCAGGCCATTGCGCGCCAGGTTTTTTTCCAGGGCCAGGTGCCCCAGGTGCGAGTCACCGCTGCTGACCACCTGCAGCTGGCCCGCAAGGCTTGCGGCCAGGGCACCGAAGCTGTCATTGAGCACCAGTACCCGGCAATTGGCGTCAGGTGCCTGATCGTGTAACTGCGCAAGCAGGTACTCGTCGGCGGCATCGAAAGCCTGCAGCGGGTCGTTGGCCTGCTCCGGCTGGCGGATCAGGTCGAGTTCGGCGTAGGGGGTGGTCAACAGGGGCATGGCGTCTGGCTCGGGTACGAAACTGCCCGCTGCGGTTCGCGCCGGGCTTTGCCGGACGATTCTACAGGGCTTTGCCCAAGGTCGCAGGTTTGAAGGTCAGATCCAGCCACGCAAGGCGGCAATGGCGATGGCTCCGGCTTTGTTGGCTGCATTGGTCTTGGTGATCACGCTGCGGATATGGAAGTTGACCGTGCTTTGCGACAGCGAGAGGATGCAGGCAACATCGGCAGCGGTCTTGCCGGCGGCAGACCATTTCAGCACTTCCAGTTCACGCTCGCTCATTTTCGGTTGCGGTGGGCACAGCGCGTTCAGGTGGTGCTCGCCCAGTACCGCGTGAAGGGTGTGGCACAGCCACTGCACACTACCGGCTTTGTCGTACAGCTCGAACGCATCGATGTGGCCGTTTGGCCGAGCGACACTGATCTGGCTTTCGTTGTGCTGCTGATCGTGAAGCGACTGTGTCCAGCCGTGGCGCAGGCCATGCTGGCAGGCCATTTCGCGAAATTGCGGGGCTTCCTTGTACAGTTCATCGGTCCAGAGCACCGGTGTCGTGGAGCTGTGGCTCAGGTTCGCTGCCGGGTCCTGCTTGTAGAAGTCGTCGCGCTGGTAGCGCTCGATCCACTCACTTGGGTAGTTGCTGTAGAGGTACAGCTTTGGCGTTTGCGTAGCGATCTGAATGCGGATGTTCAGCCCAAGGTAATCCATGTCCAGGTCCCGAGCCAGATGGACTGCGATGTCGAATAGCTTTTGTGGGCTGCGTTCGCTGACGAATGCATGAAGATGTTCAGGTTTCCAGTGATACATCTGAAGCACTCCTTGATGCGCGCAGAATCCAATCCGTTTGAGTACCCGGAAGATTGTAGGAAAAGACCTACCATCCTGTTGGGAATTTTTTGTTATAGCGATCAGGAATTTCTGCGACTTTGGCCCGATTGCACTTCATGAGGCCCTACAAAGCGGTGGTTTTTATCCTGGCCACTTTAGGCGACACTGTGCACACGCCAACCCTGGAGCCCGATATGACCGCTAGCGCCGAAAAGTTCACCCGCCAGACACTGCTCGATGTTCAGCCACTGACGCCGAACCTCTTCAGCCTGCGGGTCACGCGCGATGCGGGGTTCCGCTTCCGTTCCGGCCAATTCGCCCGGCTAGGTGTGACCAAGGCCGATGGTAGCGTGGTGTGGCGCGCCTATTCCATGGTCAGCGCGCCTCATGATGAGTATCTGGATTTCTTTTCCATCGTGGTGCCAGGTGGTGAGTTCACCAGTGAGTTGAGCCGTTTGGGGGCAGGCGATACGTTGCTGATCGACCGCCAGGCGTTCGGTTTCCTCACCCTCGACCGCTTCGTCGGTGGTCGTGACCTGTGGTTGCTGGCTACCGGTACCGGCATCGCGCCCTTTATGTCGATCCTGCAGGACTTCGAAGCCTGGGAGCGCTTCGACAGCATCAAGCTGGTGTATTCAGTGCGCGAAGCCAAGGAACTGGCCTATGTGGATGAAATTGCCGGGCTGGAACAGCGCGATTATCTGGCTGAGTACGCGGGCAAGTTGCAGTTCATTCCCGTGGTGACCCGTGAACAGCACCCGGGTGCGTTGAATCAGCGCATTACCACGTTGATCGAGAATGGCGAGCTGGAGAAGGCGGCGGGGCTTGAACTGTCACCAGAGCATTCGCGGGTGATGCTCTGCGGTAACCCGGAAATGATCGACGAAACCCGCAAGGTCCTCAAGGCGCGAGACCTGCAACTGAGCCTGAGCAAGCGGCCCGGGCAGGTAGCAGTCGAGAACTACTGGTAAGACTATTGGGGCCGTTGTGGGGGCGGGCATGCCCGCTCCCACAACGGCCCCGGCAATTTCAAGGCAAGCGGTTCTGGTTCTGCGTCTTGAGCAAATCGCGGATCTCGGTCAGCAGCGTCTCTTCAGCCGAAGGCACAGGCGGCGTAGTCGGCGCCACGGCTTCTTCACGCTTGAGCTTGTTGATTGCTTTCACGCCCATGAAGATGGCAAAGGCCACGATCACGAAGTCGATCACGGTCTGGATGAACTTGCCATACGCCAGCATCACCGCTGGCACGTCACCTTCGGCAGCCTTCAGGGTAATGGCCAGGTCGCTGAAGTCCACGCCACCGATCAGCAGGCCCAGTGGCGGCATGATCACGTCGCCGACGAAGGACGAGACGATCTTGCCGAAGGCCGCGCCGATGATGATACCGACCGCCATGTCGACGACATTGCCTTTGACTGCGAAAGCCTTGAACTCGTTGAGCATGCCCATGTTTGGTTCCTTGTAACAAAAGGTAAGGTTAAGGCAGTGTAAGCCACTAAAACGCTTCATGCGTTGTGTTCAGGGCTACTGACTGCAGTTAGAACGAATAGTTTTGTCGCATCCCGAGGCGTTCGAGACACGTCCTGCTCGGCTATCATGGCGAATTTTTCCAGGAGACCCCACCCATGGCCAAGGCCAAGCGCTTGTATGGCTGCACCGAATGCGGCGCGACTTTCCCCAAATGGGCTGGCCAGTGCGGCGAATGCGGGGCCTGGAACACCCTGGTCGAAACCATGATCGAAAGCGGCGGCGCTGCTGCACCCAGCAGTGGCCGCGCTGGCTGGACGGGACAGCAGGCGCAGATCAAGACCCTGGCCGAAGTCAGTGTTGAGGAAATCCCGCGTTTCACGACCAGCAGCACCGAACTGGACCGCGTGCTGGGCGGCGGCCTGGTGGATGGCTCGGTGGTGCTGATCGGCGGTGACCCCGGCATCGGCAAATCGACCATTTTGCTACAGACCTTGTGCAACATCGCCGTGGGCATGCCGGCACTGTATGTCACAGGGGAGGAGTCGCAGCAGCAGGTGGCCATGCGCTCCCGGCGGCTGGGGCTACCTCAGGACCAGCTCAAGGTGATGACCGAAACCTGCATCGAGACGATCATTGCCACGGCGCGGGTCGAGAAGCCGAGGGTAATGGTGATCGACTCGATCCAGACCATTTTCACCGAGCAGTTGCAATCGGCCCCGGGCGGCGTGGCTCAGGTGCGCGAAAGCACAGCGTTGCTGGTGCGCTACGCCAAGCAAAGCGGTACGGCAATCTTTCTGGTCGGCCACGTGACCAAGGAAGGCTCGCTGGCTGGCCCGAGGGTGCTGGAGCACATGGTCGACACTGTGCTGTATTTCGAAGGTGAGTCCGATGGCCGTCTGCGCTTGCTGCGGGCGGTCAAGAACCGCTTTGGCGCGGTCAACGAACTGGGCGTGTTCGGCATGACCGATCGTGGCCTCAAGGAGGTATCGAACCCGTCGGCGATCTTCCTCAACCGTACTCAGGAAGAGGTGCCGGGGAGCGTGGTGATGGCAACCTGGGAGGGGACCCGGCCAATGCTGGTCGAGGTGCAGGCGCTGGTCGACGATAGCCATCTGGCCAACCCGCGGCGGGTGACCTTGGGCCTGGATCAGAACCGCCTGGCCATGTTGTTGGCGGTACTCCACCGTCATGGCGGCATCCCGACCCATGACCAGGATGTGTTTCTCAACGTGGTCGGCGGGGTGAAGGTGCTGGAAACGGCTTCGGACCTGGCGCTGCTGGCGGCGGTGATGTCCAGCCTGCGTAACCGGCCACTGGCCCATGGTCTGCTGGTGTTTGGCGAGATTGGCTTGTCGGGCGAGGTACGGCCGGTGCCCAGTGGCCAGGAGCGCTTGAAGGAAGCGGCCAAGCACGGCTTCAAGCGTGCCATCGTACCCAAGGGCAATGCGCCGAAAGAAGCGCCGGCGGGGTTGCAGGTGATTGCCGTTACCCGCCTGGAACAGGCGCTGGATGCATTGTTCGAATAGTGTGCAGGAGCGAGCAAGCTCGCTCCTGCAATCAGTCAGTGCTCGGCAACGGCCGTGCGCCTGACCGTTTCATTGCCATGCTCGTCCAGTTCCAGCATCGGCACTTCGTTACCCTCGGCATCGAACAGCTTGCCATCCTTGAAGTAGTCCCCATCACGCAGCGCGGAAATGTCCGAATACTGGATGGTCCGCTCGTAGGCTGCAGCGAACACTGACTGGTTTTCCGAGTTGCCGGTGGTGAAGTGGTTGAAGATCAGGTTCAGCAGGATGGCCATGATCGCCGCCGAGCTGATGCCGGAGTGGAAGATGGTCTCGAACCAGTTCGGGAAGTGGTGGTAGAAGGTCGGCGCGGCAATCGGGATCATGCCGAAGCCCAGCGAGGCCGCGACGATGATCAGGTTGACGTTGTTCTTGTAGCTGACCTTGGACAGGGTGCGGATACCGCTGGCCGCCACGGTGCCGAACAGCACGATACCGGCGCCGCCCAATACCGGGGTAGGCACGGCAGCAATCACCCGGCCCATGACTGGCAGCAGGCCGAGTACCACCAGAATCACGCCGCCGGTAGCCACCACGTAGCGGCTCTTGACCCCGGTCACCGCCACAAGGCCAACGTTCTGGGCGAACGCGCTCTGGGTGAACGAACCGAAAATCGGCGCCAGGATGCTAGATGCCATGTCGGCGCGCAGGCCGTTGCCCAGGCGCTTGGAGTCCACCTTGGTGTCGATGATCTCACCCACGGCGAGGATATCGGCCGACGTTTCCACCAGGGTCACCATGATCACGATGCACATCGAAAGGATCGCGGCGATGTGGAACTCTGGCATGCCAAAGTGGAACGGCGAGGGGAAGGCGAACATCGGGCCTTCGCTGACCTTGCTGAAATCGGTCATGCCCAATGCCCAGGCGATCAGCGTGCCGACCACCATGGCCAGCAGGATAGACAGCCGTGAGATGGTTGCGTTGCCAAGCTTGCTGAGCAGCAGCACGATGGCGAAGGTCAGCCCGGCCAGGCCGATGTTGGCCATGCTACCGAACTCCGGCGAGGCGCTGTTGCCACCCATCACCCAGCGTGCGGCAACCGGCATCAGAGTCAGGCCGATGGTGGTGATGACGATGCCGGTCACCAGCGGCGGGAAGAACTTGGTGATGCGCGAGAACACCGGCGTGATCAGAAAGCCGATCAGCGACGCTGCCATGACCGCCCCGAGCACCCCAGGCAGGCCACCGCCACCCTCGCTGCTCAGAATCGCCCCCATGGTCGCCACACCGGCGAACGACACGCCTTGTACCAGTGGCAACTGGCAACCGAAGAACGGCAGGCCAAGGGTCTGCAGCAGGGTGGCCAGGCCACCGGCAAACAGCGAGGCGGCGATCAGCATGCCGATTTCGGCACCATTCAGGCCCGCGGCCTGCCCCAGGATCAGGGGTACTGCGACGATTCCACCATACATGGTCAGCACATGCTGCAGACCATAGGCCAGGTTGGCACCAAGGCCGAGGTTTTCATCCTCGGGTCGCTTGGCGGGAGACGTGCTAGGGGACGTAGTCATGGAGCAGGCTCTCTGTTTATTGTTGTGCCGCTACTGTAGACACTTCCTACAAATGATTGCTACAAAAATTGTATACAATATTTTGATCGGAGCGCGAACAGATCCGGCCGCAGGGCGTGCTAGAACCCAATGCAGAAGGCGTACCAACTTGGCAGAAGCTGTATTAGAGGGGTGTGTACAAAGCAACGCTACCCAGGCTTAAAGCTGTCTGGGTAGACAAGAAACACCAGGCGGGAAGGCTATTAGCTAGCTAAGAGATTCCATTATTCGATGAGTTCGCGCAGCTCACGCATCATTTCGGTGCTGTCAGCCACGTTCAATTCCACAAGACGGTGCAAATGGCTCATCGAGTCGAGGTCTATGTACAGGCAGATGAAGCCCAGACGGTCCGGTTCTTCATGGCGCAGTTCGACCTGCATCTGCACGCGGGCATCGTCGCCCAGGTGAATGATGGCGTCGAAGTCCTGCGTCAGGTCGGCATCCCAATCTGCCGGGCGTTCAATGAGCAAGCCTTTGAGTGAAAGGTCCAGCAGTTTTGCAGGCCAGCAGTTCAGCCCCTGGCGCAGCTCGGTGGGGGCATCGAAGTCGATGCGTTGAAAGCGGCGGCGTTCGTCGTGATCGCTCATGGCATGGATCCTCGAATAGATCATCAGGTGTCGTCCTGACTATAGTTAGAGTTGCACGTGCATCAGGTGCTGCAATGTGGCCGCAGAGGCTCTAGAACAAAGCAAGTGTGGCAATGCCGCTTGACTGGCCCTAGACTCGGTGGGCGGTCTTTCCAATCCACCAGCTGGAAGCTAACCATGAACAACAATAATAGCCTGCTACGCCATATTCCGTGGCTGGCGCTGGCAGTCATAGGTGCCTGCGCACTGGGTGTGGTTGCCCTGCGTCGCGGCGAGGCGATCAACGCCTTGTGGATCGTGGTCGCGGCGGTGGCCATCTACCTGGTCGCCTATCGTTACTACAGCCTGTTCATCGCCACCAAGGTGATGCAACTCGACCCGCGCCGTGCCACCCCGGCGGTGCTCAACAACGACGGCCTGGACTACGTCCCGACCAACAAACACATTCTTTTCGGCCACCACTTCGCCGCCATCGCCGGCGCAGGCCCCTTGGTCGGGCCGGTACTGGCTGCGCAAATGGGCTACCTGCCCGGTACGCTGTGGCTGATTGCCGGCGTGGTGCTGGCCGGTGCGGTGCAGGACTTCATGGTCCTGTTCATGTCTACCCGCCGCAATGGCCGCTCACTGGGCGACATGGTGCGCGAGGAGATGGGCAGAATCCCCGGTACCATCGCCCTGTTCGGCTGCTTCCTGATCATGATCATCATCCTTGCGGTGCTGGCGCTGATCGTGGTCAAGGCACTGGCCGAAAGCCCATGGGGCATGTTCACGGTGATGGCGACCATCCCGATCGCGATGTTCATGGGCATCTACATGCGCTACATCCGTCCGGGCCGTATTGGCGAAATCTCGGTCGTTGGCGTGGTACTGCTGCTGGCCTCCATCTGGCTGGGAGGCGTGATCGCTGCGGATCCGGTGTGGGGCCCGGCGTTCACGTTCACTGGCGTGCAGATCACCTGGATGCTGGTGGGCTACGGTTTTGTCGCCGCCGTGCTGCCGGTATGGCTGGTACTGGCGCCGCGTGACTACCTGTCGACCTTCCTCAAGATCGGCACGATCCTTGGCCTGGCCATCGGTATCCTGATCATCGCGCCCGAGCTGAAAATGCCGGCGCTGACCCAGTTCACCGACGGCACGGGCCCGGTGTGGAAGGGTGCCCTGTTCCCGTTCCTGTTCATCACCATTGCCTGTGGTGCGGTGTCCGGCTTCCACGCGCTGATTTCCTCGGGGACCACGCCGAAGCTGCTGGATAACGAAACCAACGCCCGCTACATCGGCTACGGCGGCATGCTGATGGAATCGTTCGTCGCCATCATGGCCATGGTTGCGGCCTCGGTGATCGAGCCGGGCGTGTACTTTGCCATGAACAGCCCGGCTGCCGTGGTCGGTTCCGATGTTGTGTCGGTAGCGCAGACGGTCAGCAGTTGGGGCTTCCTGATTACACCTGAGCAGCTCGAAGCGGTCGCCCGTGACATTGGCGAGCACACCGTCCTGGCCCGTGCCGGCGGTGCGCCAACCCTGGCGGTCGGTATCGCGCAGATCCTTCACCAGGTGTTGCCAGGTGAAAACACCATGGCCTTCTGGTACCACTTCGCGATCCTGTTCGAGGCGCTGTTCATCCTTACCGCGGTGGACGCCGGCACCCGTGCCGGGCGCTTCATGTTGCAAGACCTGCTGGGCAGCTTCGTGCCGGCGCTCAAACGCACCGATTCGTGGGGGGCCAACCTGCTCGCCACCGCTGGCTGCGTGGCACTCTGGGGCTATCTGCTGTACCAAGGGGTAATCGACCCGCTGGGTGGCATCAACACCCTGTGGCCGCTGTTTGGTATCTCCAACCAGATGCTGGCCGGTATCGCCTTGATGCTCGGTACTGTGGTGTTGATCAAGATGAAGCGTCAGCAATACATCTGGGTCACCCTGCTGCCGGCTGTGTGGCTGTTGATCTGCACCACGGCTGCAGGCCTGATCAAGCTGTTTGACCCGAACCCGGCTGTGGGCTTCCTGGCCCTGGCCAAGAAGTACAGCACTGCGCTGGACGCCGGCCAGGTACTGGCCCCGGCCAAGGACATCGGGCAGATGCAGCACGTGATCTTCAACGCATACACCAACGCGGGCCTGACGATCTTGTTCCTGCTGGTGGTCTTCAGCATCCTGTTCTTCGCCATCAAGGTCGGCTACGTCGCCTTGGGCCGCAAGGAGCGCAGCGACAAGGAAACCCCGTTCCAGGCGCTGCCTGACGCGTAATCGAGAGGACTGCAATCATGTTCAACGACTTGGGTCGACTGGGAAAATACCTGGGGCAGGCAGCCCGCCTGATGGTCGGCATGCCCGACTACGACAACTATGTCGAACACATGCAGAAAACGCATCCGGACAAGCCGGTGATGAGCTACGAGGCGTTCTTCCGCGAACGCCAGGAAGCACGTTACGGTGGCAAATCCGGGCCCAAGTGCTGTTGAGCCTGCGGTACGTGTAAACCTGTGGGAGCCTGGGTAACCGGCTCCCACAGTCATTTCAGATTCAGGAGTATTTTTGCGTGCAGACGCCCATTCCCGTAACCGTCCTCACTGGCTTCCTCGGTGCCGGCAAGACCACCTTGCTCAGGCACATGCTAAAGGCCGAGCATGGCCTGAAGCTCGCTGTGATTGAAAACGAATTCAGCGAGGCGGGCATCGACAGCCAACTGCTGGGTGATCAGCCGGTACAGGTAATGACCTTGGCCAACGGTTGTGTATGCTGCAGCATCCATGGCGACCTGACCCGCGCTCTTTACCTGCTGCTTGAACGCCTGGATGCCGGGGAGATTGCCTTCGATCGCCTGGTGATCGAATGCACCGGCCTTGCCGACCCTGCGCCGGTAGCGCAAACGTTCTTCATCGACGAGGAGCTGCGTGAGCGCTACATCCTCGATGGCATCATCACCCTCGTCGATGCCGCGCATGCCGAACTGCACTTGACCCAGACCATTGCTCAGGCCCAGGTCGGCTTTGCCGATCGTCTGCTGCTGAGCAAGACCGACCTGGTCGAGCCAGCTGCGGTTGAAGCCCTGCGCGAACGCCTGGCCCGCATCAATAGCAGGGCTGCGATCCGAGTGGTCGAACACGGCTGCATCGACCTGGCTGAACTACTGGATGTACGCGGTTTCAACCTCAACCCTGACCTTGGGGTAAACCTGAAACCGATGTTGCGACCCGTGCTCAAGCCTGCCACCCCGGACCGCATTTCCACGATGGTGCTGCGTACCGAAGCCCCGCTGGATATCGACCGCCTTAGCAGCTTCATGAACGAGCTGCTGGAAACCCACGGCAAACAGCTGCTGCGCTACAAGGGCGTGCTGAACATTGCCGGCGAGGAGCGCAAGCTGGTGTTCCAGGGCGTGCTCAAGCTTTATGGCTTCGACTGGGACGCCGAGTGGGCCGCAGGCGAAGCGCGCGAGAGCGTGATGGTGTTCATTGCCGATGAACTGCCCGAGGCTACGATTCGGGCTGGCTTCGAGGCAATGGCTGCGGGCTGAGCCGCTGCGGTGCCTGCCCTGCGAACCACTGCGGCCATGAGCTGCGGTGGCGGGTTTCGACCTCGATGCACGGGATCAGGCGCTCGGTCAGCACAGCGGTTTGCCGCACGGCTTTGGCGGTGCGGTATTTGATGCTGTGGATGCACTCGCGGTCGCCGAACTCGCAGCGGTTCAGGGCGGTTCCGCCGCAAGGGCCATTGGCCAGGCCTTTAGGGCAGGTTTCCGGGCAGGTGTACAAGGTGTCTTCCAGGCGGCAACGGCCGCAGGTGTCGCAACCCACCAGCGGGCGCTTCACACTGCGCTCCAGCGTGTGCAGCACTTGTGCGCCAGCGCGTGTTGCCCACAGAGGCTGGCGCACTGCCCAACCGAAGGCTTTGCTCAGGCCGTTGCGCCGGCTGAACAGCAGTGAATGCATGCCATGCATCAGGTGATAGCGGGCTTTTTCCTTGAAAGAGGCATCGACCCGTGACTCGCCCAGGCGCCAGCCCGCCTGTGGCGGATGGAAGGTTACCGCTGGCAGGCCGGGCATCTGCCAGCTGGCGTGCCAGGCCGGTGTCCATTGCTCCAGGGACTGAAGCTGGGTTTGCCAGTGCTCGATACGGGCCTCCAGGGCCAGCAGCTGTTCGAGTGTGTGAACCCCTGACAGGTGCACTCCGGCGTAACCCATCAGCTTTGTACCGATAATCTGCAGGGCCAGGCGGTCAACACTGCGTGCCTGGGCAAAGGCCTTGGACTGCGCCGTCTCCGCTTCAAGCATGTCGCGCATGGAGGGCGTGACAGTGACGCCGGCCACGTGGTCGAGCATCGTCGCGCGCCCGTGGGTGAGGCTCATGAGGCAGGCCAGCATGGGCTTGGGTGAGGCCTGGCGGTACATCCAGTGTATGGCTTCCTGGTGCTTGGCGGCATCGAAGCCCAGCTGCAAGGTGAAGAAGTCAGCCCCCGCTGCCAGCTTTTTCTCGGCCTTGAAATACTGGGCGCCGCCTTCTTCCTCGTGGTACTTGAACGGGTTCAGCGCCGCGCCCAGCAGCCAGTGCGGGCAGGCCTGGCGGGCAATCTGCAGGGCGGCGACCGATTCCAGATAACGCACCGGGCGCTGGCCAGGTTCATGGCCGGGCAGGCGGTCGCCAGTCAGCAGTAACAGCTGGTCGAGGCCGGCGGCGTCCATGCGCTGCAGTTGGGCGAGCAGGTGGTGGCGTTCGCGATCCTTGCCTGAAAAATGCGGCAGGGCAGGCACCGGGTTGCTGAACGAGGCGAGGGCGTCCAGCGGTGACATGTCCAGCGGGCTGCCGACACGATCACCGATGGCCACGGTCATAGGCCAGCCGCACAGGTGCGCACGGGCCATGATCGCTTCCATGGCGGCAAAGCGTTCTGCGGAAGGTTTGGGGACGAACTCCATGACGCAGACGAAGTTCTTTTCGCGCAGGGCGGTTTTCAGCAGGCTCATGTTGGCCGGGCACCTGGTGTGGTCAGGGTGGCATTGTGCGACAGAAGGCGAGTCGGGTCATGTCCGGATGCGCAAGGTGGTGATCTGAATGAGACATGGGAGCGCGAAGTTCATGACAGCATGATCATGAAGATTTCTTGGGTTCATCTCAAATTTAATGAGTTTGTCTCAATACCCCCACCAGCTGGAGAATCCCCCTCATTCATTCAAGCATGCTGAAGGGACAAGACATGGCACTGGCACATAACCTGGGCTTTCCACACATCGGCCGTGACCGCGAGCTGCGTGCCCGCCATTGGCAGGTGCAGAAAGACGCCGGCATCGAGCTGTTGCCGGTCGGCGACTTCGCCTGGGACAGCCACGTGCTTAGTGCTGGCGATCAGCCGTTCGTGCTGAACTGGGAACCACTGTTCGAAGAAGTGGAGCACGCCAAGGCTCTGGGTCATGCAGTCAAGCCGGTAGTGATCGGCCCCTTGACCTACCTGTGGCAGGGTCAGTCCTTGGACGGTGACTTCGACAAACTGGAGCTGCTTGACCGCCTGCTGCCCGTGTATGACCAACTCCTCAACCGCCTGGCCGCCCTGGGCGTTGAATGGGTGCAGATCGATGAGCCAATCCTCGCCCAGGACCTGCCTCAGGACTGGAAGAATGCCTATGAACGCGTCTACAACATCCTTCAACGCGCACCGTTGAAGAAGCTGATCGCCACGTACTTCGGTGGCCTCGAAGGCAACCTCGGCCTGGCCGCCAACCTGCCGGTCGATGGCCTGCACGTCGACCTGGTTCAGGCGCCCGAGCAGTACCAGACCATTCTCGACCGCCTGCCTGCCTACAAGGTACTGTCGCTGGGCCTGGTCGACGGTCGCAACGCTTCGCCTTGCGATCTGGGCAAAACCTTGGGGCTGCTGCACGAGGCCCATGAGCGCCTGGGTGAGCGGCTGTGGTTGGCGCCGGCCTGTTCGTTGCTGGAAAGCCCAGTGGACCTGGCCGTGCAGAAGTGCCAGGAAGTGGCGGTGCTGGCCGCTTCGCTGGAGCAGGACCGAGTCGCGGCTTGATCAATTGCTGCCTGTGCCGTCCTCTTCGCGGGTAAACCCGCTCCTACAACGGCCTGCGCCCGATCACCGATGTGTGTCCACCACCGACCAGTGTAGGAGCGGGTTTACCCGCGAATACGGTGGCGGCTGCAACAGTGAACGGCTGGTGGAAATTGGCCAGCAGGTCCAGCCCTTTCGCGGGTAAACCCGCTCCTACAACGGCCTGCGTGCAATCACCGATGTGTGTCCGTCACCGATCAGTGTAGGAGCGGGTTTACCCGCGAATACGATGGCGGCTGCACCAGTGAACGGCTGGCGGAAATTGGCCAGCAGGCCCGGCCTCTTCGCGGGTAAACCCGCTCCTACAACGGCCTGCGTGCAATCACCGATGTGTGTCCACCACCGACCAGTGTAGGAGCGGGTTTACCCGCGAATACGATGGCGGCTGCACCAGTGAACGGCTGGTGGAAATTGGCCAGCAGGCCCGGCCCTTTCGCGGGTAAACCCGCTCCTACAACGGCCTGCGCCCGATCACCGATGTGTGTCCGTCACCGATCAGTGTAGGAGCGGGTTCACCCGCGAAGAGGCCGGGTCTGCTTGAATCAATCAGCGCTCGATGGCCAACGCCACCCCTTGCCCACCGCCAATGCACAAGGTCGCCAGGCCTTTCCGGGCATCCCGTTTGATCATTTCGTGCAGCAGGGTCACCAGCACCCTGCACCCGGAAGCACCAATCGGGTGGCCCAGGGCAATCGCCCCTCCATTGACGTTAACCCGCTCGGCATCCCATGCCAGCGCATTGCCCACGGCCAGCGCCTGGGCGGCAAAGGCTTCGTTGGCTTCGATCAGGTCCAGTTCGGCCAGTTGCCAACCGGCCTTGTCCAGGCAACGTTGGGTCGCCGAAACCGGACCGATACCCATGATCGCGGGGTCTACCCCGGCACTGGCATAGGCGGCGATCTTCGCCAGCACCGGCAGGCCCAACGCCTCGGCCTTCGCTGCGCTCATCAAAAGCACGGCGGCGGCGCCGTCGTTCAGGCTGGAGGCATTGCCTGCGGTAACGCTGCCGTCCTTCTTGAAGGCCGGGCGCAGTTTGCCCAGAGACTCGGCGGTGGTGTCCGGGCGTGGTTGCTCGTCACGGGCAAAAACCTTGGGCTCTCCCTTTTTCTGCGGCAGCACGATGGGGGTGATTTCAGCGTCGAAACGGCCGGCCTCAATCGCCGCCACTGCCTTGCGCTGCGACTCGGCAGCAAAGGCATCCTGCTGCTCACGGCTGAGGCCGTACTTGTCCACAAGATTTTCGGCAGTGATGCCCATGTGGTAGTCATTGAAGGCATCCCACAGGCCGTCCGTGATCATGCTGTCGATCAGTTGGCCATGGCCCATGCGCTGCCCGGTACGGGCCGAGGGCATCACGTAGGGGGCAAGGCTCATGTTTTCCTGGCCACCGGCAATCACCACCTCGGCATCGCCGCAGCGGATCGCCTGGGCGGCCAGGTGCAGGGCCTTGAGGCCCGAGCCGCAGACCTTGTTCAGGGTCAGAGCCGGTACGCTGAAGGGCAGGCCAGCCTTGATCGCCGCCTGGCGTGCCGGGTTCTGACCGGCACCGGCAGTGAGCACTTGGCCGAGGATGACTTCATCGACCTGCGCCGGGTCCAGCCCGGTTTGTTTCAGCAGTTGCTTGATCACGGCGGCGCCGAGGTCGACCGCAGGCACTGTGGCCAGGGCGCCCTGGAAGCTGCCGATGGCGGTACGGGTTGCGGCGACGATCACCACGTCGTTCATGTTGTTGTTCTCCGTGCAATGGGCGTAGTGCCGCCAGCATCGGCGTGTTTGGCTTATTTGTTAAGTTTGTTTTTCTTTCGGATTGATGTGAAAAACAAATCAATGGGTCGCGAAGGTTCTAACCAGCCAATCTGGATTCCGTGCAGCTGTGAGCCTCCTGCACATAAGAACTCTGGTTTTGCATCCCTCTGATCACCCCGTAATATGTGTCGGATAACCTGCGGGGGTAGTCTCACCCTCTGATCAATCGGAATCGCCCCAAGCGGCGCTTCCCCGGCATAAACCTGACGAGGTACAGACATTGGCCATCATTCATCCTAAGGTTCGCGGTTTCATCTGCACCACGACTCACCCGAAGGGCTGCGAGCTCAACGTCCGTGACCAGATCGAAGCCACCCGCAAGCTGGGCGTACGCGAGGATGGCCCGAAGAAGGTCCTGGTCATCGGTGCTTCCAGCGGCTACGGCCTGGCTGCCCGCATCACGGCGGCCTTCGGCTTCAAGGCCGACACCCTGGGCGTGTTCTTCGAAAAACCAGGCACCGAGACCAAGGCCGGCACTGCTGGCTGGTACAATGCTGCCGCCTTCGACAAGTTCGCCAAGGCCGAGGGCCTGTACAGCAAGTCGATCAACGGTGACGCCTTCTCCGACGAAGCCCGCGCCAAGGTCATCGAGCTGATCAAGAACGAAATGGGTGGCAAGGTCGACCTGGTCATCTACTCGCTGGCTTCGCCCGTGCGCAAGCTGCCGCAGACCGGTGAAGTCATCCGCTCGGCACTCAAGCCGATCGGCCAGCCATACAAGTCGACCGCCATCGACACCAACAAGGACACCATCATCGAGGCCAGCATCGAGCCGGCCACCGAGCAGGAAATTGCCGACACCGTCACCGTCATGGGTGGCCAGGACTGGCAGCTGTGGATCGATGCGCTGGCTGGCGCCAATGTACTTGCCGAAGGCGCTCGCACCGTGGCCTTCAGCTATATCGGCAGCGATATCACCTGGCCGATCTACTGGCACGGTGCACTGGGCCAGGCCAAGCAGGACCTGGACGAAACCGCCCTGCGTCTGAACCAGAAGCTGGCCGGTGAAGTGAAAGGCGGCGCCAATGTGGCGGTGCTCAAGTCGGTGGTTACCCAGGCCAGCTCGGCCATCCCGGTGATGCCACTGTACCTGTCGATGGTCTTCAAGATCATGCAGGAGAAAGGTGTTCACGAAGGCACCCAGGACCAGCTTGACCGCATGTACCGCGACCGTATGTACCGTACCGACGGTGCGCCGGCAGAAGTCGACGAGAAGGGTCGCCTGCGTCTGGATGACTGGGAGCTGCGTGACGACGTGCAGAACGCCTGCAAGGCCCTGTGGCCACAGGTGACCACCGAGAACCTGTTCGAGCTGACCGACTACGCCGGTTACAAGAAGCAGTTCCTCAACCTGTTCGGCTTCGAGCGCGCTGACGTCAACTACGACGAAGACGTGGCCACCGATGTGAAGTTCGACTGCGTCGAGCTGTAATCGGGTAAGCCTGTACCGGCCTCTTCGCGGGCAAGCCCGCTCCCACAGGTTCTCCCCCTGTAGGAGCGGGTTCGCCCGCGAAGAGGCCAGTACAGGCTACAAAATCTTTGCTAGTTTTGGCGCACAACAACAGGAAATGCGCCATGAGTAGCCTCATCCAACCCGCTACCCCATTTCGCCACCCCGCGGCCGACGGATACAGCCTCGGCGGCTTCTGCTGGCGCCACGCCCAACCTGACCCCCAGCGCCCGCTGGTGATCATCAACGCTGCCACGTCGGTACGCTGCCGCTATTACGCCCGCTTTGCCGACTACCTGTTCGCCCACGGCTGCGATGTGCTGACCTACGACTACCGTGGCATCGGCGAATCCCGGCCGGCGTCGCTGCGTGGTTTCCAGGCCTCCTGGAGCGACTGGGGCCGGCTGGATTTCGAAGCCATGCTGGCGCATGCGGCAGCGCATTTCCCAGATCAGCCGGTGGACGTGGTGGGGCACAGTTTCGGCGGTTGTGCAGTAGGCCTGGCACCGTCGGCTGGCCAGATCCGTCGGGTCGTCATGGTTGGCGCGCAGTTCGCCTACTGGCGCGACTACGCGGCCAAACAGCGCTGGCAGCTGTTCGGCAAGTGGCATGTGGTCATGCCGCTGTTGACCCAGGTATTCGGCTACTTTCCCGGCAAGCGCCTGGGTTGGCTGGAGGACACGCCATCCGGCGTGGTGCTTGACTGGACCACACGTACCCCGCGTTATGAGCACCGCCCCAGCGGGCGGGCGTTGGCGGCGCTACCGTTCGCCCAGGTACGTGCGGCGACGCTGGCCATCAGTCTCACTGACGACCCTTTCGGGACCGTAGCGGCAACCGAGCGTTTATTGGGTTATCTGCAAAGTGCCGAGCGCCAGCACTTGCGCATTGCACCTGTGGATATCTCGGTCGAGGAAATTGGCCATTTCGCGTTCTTCCATGACCGGTTTCGCGAAAACCTGTGGCCGGTGGCCTTGCAGTGGTTGCGGCAGGGGAGGTTGGAAGGTGGGGGGCCTGGCACCATTATCGATTGATGGTGGGCTCAGGACAGTGGGGCCGCAAAGCGGCCCCGGCAATATCAAGCCTTGCGCGCAAGCGGCTGCGCAGCAAACTTCACACCCGCCAGACCGTGTTTGATCAGCGCACGGATGTTGCCATGGTCGCTACCCTCAGGCGTGGCCACCACATCACGGTAGTGCTCGCCGAAGGCCAGCAGCGCTTCCTGGTCGCTCAGCCCTTCAAGCAAGGCCAGGCCCAGGGTTTTGCACGAACCTTCGTTCTGCCCTGCCGCATTCTCCACGCCGCCGTTGTTGAAGGCCTGCGGCTGGTAGCTGTAGTTGTCGGCAATGAACGCCAAGGTATCGGCAAATACATGTTGGCCGCTGGCCAGGCTTGCGCGGAGGGTATTCAGGTCAGTCACGAGGTTTTTCCTTTTTCGAACGCCGCTTGTTGTTCGGCGCTGGCTTCTTTCTGGTATTGGGCTTTCCACTCGGCGTAGGGCATGCCGTACACCGCTTCGCGGGCATCATCCAGGCTCAGGTCCAGCTGACGCTCATCAGCGGCGGCCTTGTACCACTTGGACAGGCAGTTGCGGCAGAAACCGGACAGGTTCATCAGGTCGATGTTCTGTACGTCGGTGCGCTTTTGCAGGTGTTCGACCAGGCGCCGGAACGCGGCGGCCTCGAGCTCGAGCTGTTGTTGTGGGGTCATGGTCTTCTCTCAAGTCATGCGGTTCTTCAGGTGGCGGCCACCGTTGATGACCACCTGGCTGCCGGTGCTGTACTGGCTGGCGAGCAGGTACTTGACGGTCTCGATCAGCGGGCCGGCGCCGGGTTCGAATTCCAGCAGGGCCTTTTTCAGGGTTTGCTGGCGGTAGGCTTCGTCACCCCCTTCCTTGAGGATCAGCAGCCCGGGCAGGATACCGTTCACACGCACCTTGGGCGCATATTTTTCAGCGAATGACAGCACCATGTTCTGCAGTGCGGCTTTGGTGGCGGCATAGCCGATGTGGCTTTTACTGCCGCGCGAAGAGGTTTCGTCGCAGATGTGGATGATGTCGGCCTTTTCCACCTTGGCCAGCAGGTCACCCAAGGCCAGGTTGAGGTGGTAGGGCGCTTCGACGTGCAGGCGGAACATGGTCTCGAGGTTGTCGAGGCCGTCGTCGAGCCATAGCGAGGCGTTGTGGATGATGGCGCGCAGTCCGTCGTAACGGTCGTGCAGGTGATCGATCAGCGCCTGGCGGTCGCCCGCGTGGCACAGGTCGGCCTGAAACTGCACGATGTTGGGGTGGGCTGCCTGTGGCTGGATGCTGCGGCTGGCACTGACCACCGTATGGCCGGCCTGTGCCAGTTCGAGGGCCAGGGCCAGCCCGACACGCTGGCTGGCTCCGGTAACGAGAATGGGGCTGTTCATGTTCGGGGTGGTCAACTTGTCTGTCCGTTGGTTGCCACCCAGCATACCCGAACTGTTTCCCTGTTGTATGGCCTGGCCTCAGCGGCTGCGCAATGCGCCGGCAGTGGCCGGGGAGGGCTGCAGCCAACTGGATAGCAGGCGGGTGGACAGCGGGATGAACAGGTACACCATCACCGGCGTCAGGGCCAGGGTGCTGAGCAGTACCCGGGGCACGAGGTCGAGAGCCGTCAACCAATGGCCGAACAACAGGTTGAAGGCCAGCGAGACTGGGAAAAACGCCAGCCAGATAGCCACGGCCTGCTTCCAGCGTGGCGGTTTTTGCACCTTGTTGGTGCCAAACCAGTCGTCGATACCGCTAACGCGCGCCTCTTTGGGGCGCTCGAACAGGCCGTTGCCGCGTTGTAACCATGCGCGGCGAGAGGCGGAGTGCTCCCAGGCATGCAGGGTCGGCTCGTCGCTGAAGCGGAAGATGATCTGAAATTCGTCGCCATCCTTGGGCGGGGCAAGGATGCCCGAGCCGAGGTAGCCAGGGAAGTCGGTGGCCAGCTGTTCGCCTTCGTGCAGCCAGGCCAGCAGGTCCTGGTAGCGGCCATGGGCGGCGCGGCGCGACACCATGAGGGTAACGGGTGGGGTAGACATCGTGTATCTCCTGGCAACGGGGCTGGCGGGTAGCTGGCCCTTTGGCTGTGTGGCCCGGGGTGGTGGGCGACGCAGTCGTGCATGCAAGAATCGGGCGCACATTATCGCGCAGTTGCGATCTTCGGCAAACTATCTGCTGGCAAACGGTGGCATCAACAGAACAGCACAGTCGTAGTAAGCTATACGTTCGGTTTTTTCGCACTCAGGGTATTTTGTGCAGATGAGCGAACAGGGACGTAAACCGTTGATCGATGCAAGCTTCGAGCAGCAGGAGTTATTTCCGATTCGTGAAGTGTCACGCTTGACCGGTGTCAACGCCGTGACCCTTCGTGCCTGGGAACGCCGTTATGGACTGATTCAGCCCATCCGCACCGACAGTGGTCACCGCCTGTATTCCCAGGCTGATATCAATGAAATCCGCCGTATCCTTGGGTGGCTGGAGCGCGGCGTGGCGATCAGCAAGGTCGGCAGTATTCTGGCTCGCGGCGATGCCCTCTCCGGGCAGGCTGGCGGCGCGGTGGACGCCTGCCTGCGCTGGCAAAACCAGATTCGCCTGGCGGTACAGCACTTCGACGTGGCGGGCCTGAATCGCCTTTATGACGAGGTGTTCGCGGCCAGCACCCTGGACCAGGTGTTCGCCGATGTGTTCATGCCAGTGTGGCATGACATGGTAGTCCGGCAAGGCGGCTACGGGCAGGCCAGCGAATGGCTGTTCTATGACCAGTTCCTGCGCGGTCGGGTTTTCGCCCGCTTGCAGCTGGCCCGTGTACCGTGTAACCGCACCGTGCTATTGGCGCCATTGCCGGGGCAGTGCCATGAGCTTGAGTTGCTGGTAACCAGCCTGATCCTGGGTAACGATGAAACACGCGTGATCCCGTTGGCGAACGGGCAGCCGCTGCAAGAGCTTGCGCTGGTCTGCGAACGGCTGAAGCCGGACGCCCTGGTGCTGTTTTCCCATCAATCGCCCACAGCAGAACTCGCCCGGCACTTCAAGCGCCTGGCATCGATGCTGGAATGCCCATTGTTACTGGCCGGTGAAGCGGCGGAAGCGGTACAGGACAACCTGGCTGGCAGCCCTGTAGCCTGCCTGGGCGCGCAGGGCAGTGTGATGCGCCAGCGCTTGCGGCAGTTTCTGGCCCGTCAGCTCGATACCTGAGTGTGCAGCTCGGGGTGGGCGCGGCGGTGGGCCTGGAGGATGTAGTCGCGCAGGCGTTCGATTTCTTCGGCTGGGCTTTGGCCGAGGTCGTAGGCAGCCAGGTCCGTGCCGATGCGCCGGCCCAACACACCATGCAGTTCGATCGGGGTGATGCCGCCCGGGGCGAAGCGCAGCTCGAAGCGGGCGGGTGCTGTTGGCAAATCACGGACTTCCAGCAGTACACCTTTGAAGGAAATTTCGCGTACCCACAGGCCGCTTGCCTCGTCATGGGCATCAAGCAGTGCGCTCGGCTGGTCCATCGACAGACGCCATGGGCGCAGCATGGGGCCGTCTTCGTAGATTTCCGGTGAGCCCAGCTGAAGGTGCAGGGCGTGGAACTCGTCCTCTACCAGTTGCAGCGGGAAACTGATCTGCTGGTTGTTGAACTGGGCCTGTAAGGTCACCTGCTCATTAGCCACCAACCGGGTGAGCAAGCTTTGTATGCGGCGGTCGCCATTGACCAGCAGGCTCGACATGGTGTCAGCCAGGTTCAGTTGCGGCGAGTGCTGCATATTCTGTATGAAATCCAGCTCGTCCTGGGTCAGGAGCGCGTCTGCTTGCATGATCGAACTCGGTGGTGGCGATTTCTTCAACGGAATTGACCGTGCGTGGCGAACTTGGTTCAGGCGCGTTCGTCGGGTTTCGGACGAGCGCGCAGTGCTGCCAGCTCCCGTTCCAGTTCGACCTGGCGGCTGACGTCTTTCTGAATGCCGATGAAGTATGTGCGCTGGTCGAAGTCGCTCCTCACCGGCGTGATCGACAGCTCGTTCCAGAAGGCGCTGCCATCCTTGCGATAGTTACGCAGCACTTCGCGGCATGGGCGGCCCTCGGCCATGGCCTTGCGGATACGTGCGCGGCCAAGCTGGTCACGGTCGTCAGCCTGCAGAAACCGGCAATCCTGATAGAGAATCTCGTCACGGCTGTAGCCAGTGAGGCATTCGAAAGCGGCGTTCACGTAGATTAGGATGGTGTCGTCGCCTTCCTGTTCGGCAACCACGATGCCGTCATTGGACGCATCGACCATCGATTGCAGCAATTGCGCGTTGATCATGTCCGGGCCATAGGTGAAGGAAAACGGAAGATGGCGACTTTGGTAAGGGCGGCCTTTTGCCAGCGTTGAATGCTAGTATCCTACTTTTTCACTCAGTTTCGGAATCCTCTACTCGATGAAAGTCGCCATTATTTCCGGCTCGGTCTATGGCACCGCCGAAGAAGTCGCCCGTCACGCTGAATCGCTGCTCAAGGCGGCGGGTTTCGAGGCTTGGCATGCTGCGCGTGCCACCCTTCAGGATCTTCAGGGTTTCGCCCCCGACGCCTTGCTGGCCGTGACCTCGACCACCGGTATGGGTGAGCTGCCGGACAACCTCATGCCGCTGTACAGCACCATTCGTGACACACTGCCCGCAGCCTGGCGTGGCTTGCCTGGCGCGGTGATCGCGCTGGGCGACTCCAGTTATGGCGATACCTATTGCGGTGGTGGCGAGCAGATGCGTGAGCTGTTCGCCGAACTGGGCGTGCGCGAAGTGCAGCCAATGCTGCGCCTGGATGCGAGCGAGACGGTGACCCCGGAAGCGGATGCCGAGCCTTGGCTGGCTGAGTTGGCGAGCGCACTGAAAGCCTGAACCGGCACCTGTGCAGGCGTGTTAGCTGTGCGGCTCGCGCAACAAGGCCAGCCACGCCTGCGCTGCCCGTGACAGGTAGGCGCCGCGTCGCCAGATAAACGCGATGTCCCAGCGCAAATCTTCCTGCGTATTCAACGGCACACGCACCACCCCGGGGCGCTCCAGCGCTTTTGCCACTACCCGGGGCAGCATCACCACGCCCTGGCCCGCTGCAACCAGCGCTGCCAAAAAATCCGCCTGCCCGCTGCGTCCGCCTTCCTTGGGGGTGAAACCCTGCTGCTGGCACGCCTTCAGCAGCCGGTCGTTGAGCACAAAACTGCGCTGGTACAGCAGAAAAGGTGTATCGGCCAGTTGCTCCAGGGCCACAGCGTCCAGGCCCGCCAAGGCATGGCCAGCCGGCAGCAACGCATCCAGCCGTTCGTTGCAGAAAGGCTGGTAGTCGAATGCCTCGTCGGTAGGCGTCAAACAGCCGCCCAGTTCCAGTTCGCCACTTCTGACCGCCTGTTCGATGCTGCGGCTGCCGCCTTCCAGCAGCTGGATGGCGATGTTCGGATGACGCCGCCGGTACTCGGCGAACAAGCCGGCGAACAACGTGTCGCTGCCAAGCATCGGCAAGCCCAGGCGTAGTTCGCCACGCTCCATCTGGCTGAGATCGTCCAGCTCGTTGAGCAGCGCCTGGCGCTGACGCAGCAAGGCTTCGCCACGCTCCAGCACGATGCGGCCGGCAGCGGTCAAGTGCAGTTGCGAAGCCTGGCGCTCCAGCAGCGGCTGGCCCACATCTTGCTCAAGCTGGGCCACTTGCTTGCTCACGGCCGACTGGCTGATGTGCAGGGTCTGTGCCGCCTGGGTAAAACCGCCACGGTGGACCACTTCGATGAAGCTGCGCAGTTGTTTGAATTCCATGCTTAGGATTCCATTTTGGAATGGTGAGCAGTCTAACAATTCGCTTCTGGCCTAGGCAGCCAAATCTTAAAATGAGGGCCTGTCGAGGAACCCCGCCATGAAATCTGCATTATTGAAAAAAGCCCTGCGCCTGCTTGTCGAGCTGGCGGTTCTCTGTGCGCTGTTCCTGTTAGGTGGCCAGATTGCCAGTTGGCTGGGCTGGCCGATCCCCGGTGGTGTGATGGGCCTGGCACTGCTGTTGATACTGTTCGCTTCGGGTGTGCTCAAACCGGCCATGCTGCAATTGGGTGCTGGCTGGCTGATGGCTGAGATGCTGTTGTTCTTCATCCCAGCGCTGATGAGCCTGCTCGACTATGGCTCACTGATCCGTGATGAGGGCTGGCGCATCTTGCTGGTGATCGCCGTGAGCACGCTGATGGTGATGATAGTGACCGCCATGACCGTTGAGCTGGTGTGCCGCTGGAGGTTGCGCCATGAGCCTTGAACCCATGCCGCTGTTCTGGTTGGCCTTGACCTTGCTGGCTTACCTGGGCAGCCGCTGGTTGTACCGGCGTAGCAAACGCTACCTGCTGTCACCGTTGATCCTGGTGCCGGTGTTGCTGTTGGCTGTGGCCGTGCCACTGCATACAGCCTATGCCGAGTATGCGCGCAACACCCACTGGTTGATGAGCGTGCTCGGCCCGGTGACCGTAGCCTTCGCGGTGCCGATCTGGCAGCAGCGGGCCATGCTGGCGCGCCACTGGCCGGCCTTGATGGTGGGCATGGTCGCTGGCAGCAGTGCCTCGATCGCCAGCTCCTGGGGGCTGGCGCACCTGTTGGCGCTGGACAGCGCAACCAGCCTGTCGCTGGTGCCGCGCTCGATCACCACGCCATTTGCCATGCCCTTGGCCCACGACCTGGGTGGGGTGCCAGAACTGACCGCGGTGTTCGTGATGTTCACCGGCGTGCTCGGTGCCATGTTCGGCGGTGTGCTGTTGCGTTGGTTGCCGCTGCGTACGCCGCTGGCACGAGGTGCGCTGTTCGGTGTTGGCGCGCATGGTGCCGGGGTTAGCCGGGCGCAGGAAGTGGGCCGTGAGGAAGGCTCGGTGGCCGGTCTGGTGATGGTCCTGACCGGGCTACTCAACCTGTTCGCGGCCCCCTTGTTGGCCTTGCTCCTCTGACCGTTCGTGCCACTGACTCGCTCAGTCATCAAGCTGGCTGGCAACGCAAGTTCCAGCCAATGGGCTGCTGGCTAGACTTTGCCTCGACATAGAGAGCACATGTAAGTGCCGAGGTGACATGCAATGAACGCAGCCTTGCCCTATTCCGCCAACACCACAACACCGGGACCCTTCTGATGCCTATGGCCGAGATTCCATTGTGCGTCTGGCGTACCCGGGCACAGAGTTTCATCTTCCGGGGCCAGAGCATCCGCTACTGGACCGCAGGGCAAGGAGAGCCTCTGCTTCTGTTACACGGTTTCCCCACCGCCAGTTGGGACTGGCACTACCTGTGGGGCCCTCTGAGCCAACGTTTCCGGGTGATCGCTTGCGACATGCTTGGCTTTGGTGATTCGGACAAGCCCGTCGATCACACTTACAGCCTGATGGAGCAGGCAGACCTGCAGCAGGCATTGCTTGCCCATCTGCAGGTCGCGCAGCCAGTGCATCTGTTGGCCCACGACTACGGCGGCAGCGTGGCTCAGGAACTGCTGGCGCGACACCATGAGCAGCGTGCCGACATTGGCAGCTGTGTGTTCCTCAACAGCGGGCTGTTCCCCGAAAGCTGCCGCATGCTACTGATCCAGAAGTTGCTGCTCAGCCGGTTTGGCTGGCTGGTCGGGCGCTCGTTCGGGCGTGACGACCTGGTGCGCAATGTGATGCAGGTCTACGGCCCCTGCACCCATCCCAGTGAAAGCGCGCTGGATGACTTCTGGAGCCTGATCGCTGCCAACCGGGGCACGCGCATCCTGCACAAGCTGGTGGGCTACATGCCGGAGCGCAGGTTGCACCGCGAACGCTGGGTAGGGGCGATGCAACGTAAAGGCGTGCCGCTGCGCTTGATCAATGGCATTGTCGACCCGCTTTCCGGCGCGCACATGCTTGAGCGCTACCGGCAACTGGTGCCGGAGCCGGACACCGTGCAGTTACTGGGCATTGGCCATTACCCGCATACGGAAGCGCCAGTGCAGGTACTGCGCCACTACCTGGCCTTTCGTGAGCGGCCGCTGAGCTATTACCCGCCGAAAGTGGCGTGGTCATGACGAGGCCTTTGCGCTGATGAGAGTGACAGCCACCTGACGGGCAGGATGCATTTTCAGACATCAAAAAAAAGGCCGCTGCAAGCCGCAGCGGCCAATCGAGACGTCAGATCAAGGAGCTTCAAAATCTACGTCGGTGAACCTAGCAGGCTTGAAAGGCGGGGGGGAGAGCCCTTCAAGCCGGCCAGTGAGTTAAGAATAAGCGCTTGATCCGTCTGGAAAAATAGCTTCTGTCGACATTCACCTTTACGTTTCGGGCAACAGTGCCAAGTGCTGGTAAGTTTCCCTGCGCTATTGCCTTTCTCATCCGTTCACTCGAACAGAACCCGGACGCACCTGCGGATTTTCTGATCTACAGCCTGGCCAGCGGTTACTGGTTCGATACTGAACGCGCGCGCTGTCCGTGAACTCGTCCCTGCCTTTGCTGAAAGCAGACCATCATCAAAGGGCACCCCACGTATTACACCTTTTCCGGCTTTGCCCGCATTACTTCGGCTACCGGCCAGGATATCTCGCACCTGGTGGAGTGGGAGATCGTACTGGCCGGCATCCTCAGCGTGCCGTTTCCGCTGGCGGCCATGGCCGTCGGGCTGTTCTGTGCGGCCAGGTCCTTCGTCACCGGGGCCATCGCGTGGAGCGATGGCGACCGTTCTGCCGCCTTGCTGTCGTTCGCGGCTGGGGTGGCAGGAACGGTGGCTTCCACGGGGGGCTTGGTACGGCTCGGTGCCGCGCAGAAATACATCACCGTGCTTTCCCGGGCAGAGGTGTCGCAGCCCACGGCCTTCTCGCGTGTGATCGGGCGGCTATGCGATGACTACGGCGATTTGGTGAGCGAGGTGGCGCCCGCCCTTTATGACGGTTTCTCTCAGGAACTGCTCTGGCTGGTCGAGGAGGAAACGCTAGACGTCGAAGCGCAGTGTGGGTTGCCCGCGTAACCCATGCGCCAGCTCACGGTTCGTGCGGCCGTGAGCAGGCGCTGCGCCGCCGGCCCATGTTCATCGGCATGGAAGATCGACGTCGGCCCGACCACGGTCATCACCGCGGCGATCTGCCCCATGGCGTTGAATACCGGCGCCGACAGCGCATCCACCCCCGGCATCAGCAGGCCATGCACATGGTGCAGGCCCTGTTCGCGGATGCCGGCCAGCAGTGTGTGGTAGTCACTGGCGGTTTGTTGCAAAGCGGCCAGTTCCCTGTCGCGCAGTTCCTGGGTTTCTCGCTCGGGCAGGTAAGCGGCGAATACCAGCCCGGTGGACGAGCTGAGCAACGGCAGCACCGAACCGATCTGGGTCACCACGGTGACCGCGCGCACGGCAGGTTCAATGCTTACCACCGTGGCCCCCTGGTTGCCCCACACGGCGATGAAGCAACTTTCGTTGAGTTCATCTCGCAACTGCGACAACGGCATCCCCGCCACCTTGAGTACATCGATGCTGCCCAGCGCCGCCAGCCCCACCCGCAATGCTTCACGCCCCAGCCCGTAATGGTTGGTGGCCGCATCCTGTTCGGCAAAACCACTGGCAATCAGCGCCTGCAGGTAGCGATGCACTTTGCTCGCAGGCATCTGCACGTGTTCGGCCAGGCGCGATAGTGAAGTCGAGGGTGAGAGTTCGGCGAGGGCCTTGAGGATGTCGGTGCCGACTTCCGCCGAGCGGACCTTCTGCTTGCCGGTGTCGGTGGGGGAGTTGGCTTTGGCCATGGGAGGGGAGGTTCCGGATTTATCGTGTCGCCTTTATAGCTTGACGCCTTGAGCGGAGCAAATTACGTTATTCGTAATCTGATTACGATAAAAACAAAATCCGGAGGCATCGATGAACCGCGACACGTCGCCCGACCTTCACTACCTGAGCGGCTTCGGCAACGAATTCGCCAGCGAAGCATTGCCTGGGGCGCTGCCTGTCGGGCAGAACTCCCCGCAGAAGGCCCCGTATGGCCTGTATGCCGAGCTGCTGTCGGGCACGGCGTTCACCATGACCCGTAGCGAGCTGCGCCGTACCTGGCTATACCGCATTCGGCCTTCTGCCTTGCACCCACGCTTCGAGCGCCTGGCGCGCCAGCCGCTCGGCGGGCCCCTGGGTAGCATCAACCCCAACCGCCTGCGCTGGAGCCCGCAGCCGATTGCTGCTGAACCGACCGATTTCATCGAAGGTTGGCTGCCCATGGCTGCCAACGCCGCCGCGGAAAAACCGGCTGGCGTGAGCATCTACATCTACTGCGCCAACCGGTCCATGGAACGGGTGTTCTTCAACGCCGACGGTGAGCTGCTATTGGTGCCGGAACAGGGCCGCCTGCGCATCGCCACCGAACTGGGCCTGATGGAGGTCGAACCGCTGGAAATTGCGGTGATCCCACGTGGCATGAAGTTCCGCGTCGAACTGCTCGACGGCCAGGCACGTGGCTATATCGCGGAAAACCACGGTGCGCCGCTGCGCCTGCCGGACCTGGGCCCGATCGGCAGCAACGGCCTGGCCAACCCCCGCGACTTCCTCACGCCCGTGGCCCGCTACGAAGAAGCCGAAGGCCCGGTGCAACTGGTACAGAAGTTCCTGGGGGAACACTGGGCCTGCGAGCTGCAGCACTCGCCTCTGGACGTTGTGGCCTGGCATGGCAGCAACGTGCCGTACAAGTATGACCTGCGCCGCTTCAACACCATCGGCACGGTCAGCTTCGACCACCCGGATCCCTCGATCTTCACTGTGCTCACCTCGCCCACCAGCGTGCATGGCATGGCCAACATGGACTTCGTGATTTTCCCGCCACGCTGGATGGTGGCCGAGAACACCTTCCGTCCGCCATGGTTCCACCGCAACCTGATGAACGAGTTCATGGGCCTGATCAATGGCGCCTACGACGCCAAGGCCGAGGGCTTCCTGCCGGGTGGTGCCTCGTTGCACGGGGTGATGAGTGCCCATGGCCCCGACGCCGAAACCTGTGAAAAGGCCATTGCCGCCGATCTGGCGCCGCACAAGATCGACAACACCATGGCCTTCATGTTCGAGACCAGCCAGGTGTTGCGCCCGAGCCTGCAAGCCCTTGAGTGCCCGCAATTGCAGGCCGACTACGATAGTTGCTGGGCGACCTTGCCGAGCACCTTCAACCCGAACCGGAGATAACCCATGAACCACACTGCCAATGCCCGTAGTTGGGTCGAGCACGCCAACGGGCACAGCGACTTCCCGCTGCAGAACCTGCCATTGGGCATCTTCAGCCGGCCGGGTGAAGCCAGGCGCTGCGGCGTGGCGATCGGCGACGCGATCCTCGACCTGGAGGCGGTGCTGGCCGCTGGTCTGTTCGATGGGGCGGCCAAGGCCGCCGTTGAAGCCACCCGCGGCGGGTCTTTGAACGCATTCTTCGCTTTGGGCCGCAATGCCCGCGTAGCCCTGCGCGAGCGTTTGCAGGTGCTGCTTGGTGAGCACAGCGAACACCAGGCGGCCTTGAATCCGGCGTTGTTCCCGGCCAGCGACTGCCAGTTGCATGTGCCGGCGCAGATCGGTGACTACACCGATTTCTACGTTGGCATCGAGCATGCGAAGAACGTGGGTAAGCTGTTCCGCCCCGACAACCCACTGTTGCCCAACTACAAGTACGTGCCGATCGGTTATCACGGCCGCGCCTCCACCATCCGCCCGTCCGGCACCGACGTACGCCGGCCCAAGGGCCAGACCCTGCCGGCCGGGCACACCGAGCCGAGCTTCGGCCCTTGCGCTCGCCTGGACTACGAGCTGGAGCTGGGTATCTGGATTGGCCAGGGCAATGACATGGGCCAGGCAATTCCGATAGGCGATGCCGCCGAGCACGTAGCCGGCCTGTGCCTGCTCAACGACTGGTCGGCGCGCGATATCCAGGCTTGGGAATACCAGCCACTGGGGCCGTTCCTGTCCAAGAGCTTCATCACCACCATTTCGCCCTGGGTCGTCACCGCCGAAGCGTTGGAGCCGTTCCGCTGCGCCCAGCCGGCCCGCCCGGAAGGCGACCCCCAGCCACTGTCGTACCTGCTGGATAAGCGCGACCAGGCCAGCGGTGCATTCGATATCGAACTCGAAGTGCTGCTGCTGACCGAGCGCATGCGCGAGCAGGGCATTGCCCCGCACCGCCTGACCCTGAGCAACACCCGCAGCATGTACTGGACCGTGGCGCAGTTGGTGGCGCACCACAGCGTCAACGGCTGCCAGTTGCAGCCGGGTGACCTGTTCGGTTCGGGCACGCTGTCGGGCGCCACGCCGGGTTCGTTCGGTAGCCTGCTGGAGATCACCGAAGGCGGCAAACTGCCGGTCGAGCTGGCCAGCGGCGAGGTGCGTAAATTCCTCGAAGACGGCGACGAAATCATCCTGCGTGCCCGCTGCACACGTGACGGCGTGGCCAGCATCGGTTTCGGTGAATGCCGCGGCACGGTCATCGCAGCCAACTGAGGAGGCAGGGGTATGGAGCTGTACACCTATTACCGTTCCACCTCGTCCTACCGGGTGCGCATTGCCCTGGCACTGAAGGGGCTGGCTTACCAGTCCCTGCCGGTCAACCTGCTGCAGGGTGAGCAGCGCGGCGAGGGCTATGTAGCCGTCAACCCGCAGGGCCGCGTACCGGCCTTGCGCACCGACGGTGGTGAGGTGCTGGTGCAGTCGCCGGCGATCATCGAGTACCTGGAAGAGGTTTATCCACAGCCTGCGTTGCTGCCAGCCACAGCCGAGGCACGGGCCAAGGTACGGGGTGTGGCGGCCATCATTGGCTGCGACATTCATCCGCTGCACAACGTCAGCGTACTCAACCGGCTGCGCCAGGCCGGTCAGGACGAGGGGCAGGTCAACCAGTGGATCGGCCACTGGATCAGCCAAGGGCTCGCGGCAGTGGAGCAACTGATTGGCGATCACGGTTTCTGCTTTGGTGAAACACCTGGGTTGGCGGATGTGTATCTGATCCCGCAGTTGTACGCGGCCGAACGCTTCAACATCGACCTCGGCAGCTTTCCACGCATCCTGCGGGTTGCCGCACTGGCGGCCGCGCACCCGGCGTTCGCCAAGGCCCACCCCGCCCAGCAGCCGGACAGCCCGGCTCAGTGAAGTGAGCGGTTCGCCGCCGGAAGCTTGCCGATTCGCTCGGACAGCTTCAGGCGCTGGACCGGGTCTTCCGTCAGTAGCAACGCATGCTCCAGGTCGAAGCGTTCGGCCTGCGGGCAATCCAGATGATGGTAGAGCGAGGCGCGGGTCATGTAGTCGCTCACCTGCACCGGGCCCAACAGCATGATCCGCTCTGCATCGATCAACGCCGCCAAGTGGTTGTCGTTACTGATGTGCAGCTGGCGCAGGTTGCGTGACAGGCGTTGCAGCATTTGCAGCGGGCTGGCGCTGCGCAGGTGCTCTGCTGTCAGCGCCTGGTGCGGGCCGAACTGGCGCGCCAGCAACTCTCGGCAGTCGCTGGGGTACAGGCGCCGGCCGCCGCAGGGGTCGAGCAGGTGGTCTGCACCCGGCACGCGCAGCAGGAAATGGCCAGGGAAGCCCACACCCTCCAGCGGTATGGACAGGCGCCTGGCCAGTTCCAGAGCGAGGATGGCCAGTGTCAGGGGTTGGCCCCGGCGGCGCTGCAGTACCTTGTCCATCATTGCTGCATGCGGGCGCAAGGGGTGGTATTCATCTTGCTGAAAGCCCAGCGCATTGAGCTGGCGCAGCAGTGGCTGGGCCAGTTCGCATAGTGGAAGCATCGGCAGGTTGGCGCTTATCTCGCGCTGCAGGTCGTGCAGCGCAGCAAGGCTGGCCGCGGGCTCGACACCAGGGTCGTGCTCGGCGGCAATCCACAATGCGGCTTCCAGCAGGTCGACAGGCTCGCGTTCCAGGCAGGCCAGGCAGGCTTGACGTGGCTTCATGGGGCATCTCCACACACGCTTGAGTATTAGCCGTGGCGCGCGGTTTCGTCCAGTGGTCCGGCGGCGGCGTCAACGCCGAGGCCGTGCCTATACTGAAAGGAGCACCTCGTAGGGGAGCCGGTCGATGTTCGCGCTGATGCAAAGCACCCGTACCCAGTCACTGCACTTGTTCAATGACCCGCCTACGGGCCTGAAAGCCGTTGTGGCAATCCACAGTGAGCAGTTGGGCCCGGCCATGGGTGGGTGCCGTTACCTGCCTTACGCCGATGACGAAAGCGCCATGACCGACGCTATTCGCCTGGCTCAGGGCATGAGCTACAAGGCAGCACTGGCCGGCTTGCCGATGGGGGGTGGCAAAGCGGTGATCATGCGCAACCCCCATGTGGAAAACCGCGCCGCGCTGTTCGAAGCCTTTGGCCGCTTCATCGATACCTTGAATGGGCGCTTCATCATTGCCGTGGACAGTGGCACCTCCACCTTGGACATGGACTGCATTGCCCACAGCACTCCCTATGTGACCAGCACCACTGCCTCGGGCGACCCATCGCCGCATGCGGCGATGGGGGTATTCGCAGGCATACGTGCCACTACCTCGTTCCGGCTGGGCAGCGATGACCTGAGAGGCTTGCGGGTAGCGGTGCAGGGGTTGGGCAATGTCGGTTATGCACTGGCGGAGCAATTGCATGCGGTGGGCGCGGAACTGCTGGTCAGCGACCTGGACCCGGGGCGGGTGCGGCTGGCGATGGAGCAGTTCGATGCCAAACCGGTGACCAACGATGCGTTGATCAGTACCCCTTGCGATATTTTTGCACCCTGCGGCGTGGGCCCGGTACTGAACGGGCAGAGTGTGATGCAACTGCGTTGTGCGGCAGTGGCGGGGGCAGCCAACAACCAGCTGACTACCTTGCAGGTGGCAGACCAACTGGAGTCGCGCGGCATATTGTATGCACCTGACTACGTGATCAATGCCGGTGGGCTGATCTATGTGGCACTCACCCACCGTGGCGAAGACCAGCGCACAATTACTGCGCACCTGGCGCGGATCCCTTCACGGCTGACTGAAGTGTTTGGCCATGCGCAGGCGGAAAAGCGTTCGCCGGCAAGGGTGGCGCAGATGTTGGCGGAGCGGTTGTTATATGGCTGAAGTTGATGATGGTGTTGCTGACCACTTCGCGGGCAAACCCGCTCCCGCACCTTCAGATCACTCGGCAGCAGCATCCTCAAGCAACTCGGCCAACGCATCCGGCTGGCTTTTGAACGCCCGGGCGAACACGTCACGGTTCTTTGCCATGTAGATACCGGCTTCCTCGACCTGCTGCTCAGTCAGCGACGGCACCGCCTTGTGCAGTACTTCTGCCAGGCGCTCGGCCAGTTCGAGCATTTTGTCGTGACGGTCTGCTTCGGCCTTATCCATGAACAAGCGCTCCGGGTCGCGGCTGCTGCGGTACACCACTTCGACGGCCATTCATCACCTCTATGCCTTTTTGCTGGTTGTGTTGCGATTTACTGTATCTATATACAGTAATGGCAATGCTGGTTGGTGCGCAAGCAGAAATTGTAGCGTGGTATAGACCGGGCGAATGCGGTGGCGGCTGCGACGGTGAATGGCGGGGGGATATTGGCCGGCAGGTCCGGCCTATTCGCGGGTGAACCCGCTCCTACGGGGGCGTTAACGGCTGGATTTTGCGTCAGGCACGTGATCGCAAGGAAAGCAGTCTGGCTCAAGGCATGCGCTGTAGATGTAGATGCTTTGTTGGCGGTCAAGCTTTTCTGTGGGGGGCTACGGCCGATTGTGTCAGGGCGGCAAGGCGCCTGCCTTGGTTTTTGCGGTGTTGCGTAGATCGAGCGCCGCCCGCGCGGCGCATCGCGAGCAAGCTCGCTCCTACATTTGTTTCGGGCCAATTATTCCTGGCGCAGACGCGCACGTCCCCTTGGCGCTCACCTCGATATCGTGGGGGACAAACAGGGCGGTCGCGCGCGTAGGCACAGGCGATACTGGCCCGAAACAAATGTAGGAGCGAGCTTGCTCGCGATGCGCCGCGCGGGCGGCGCTCGATCTCACAGGCGCTGAAACTGCTGCGGCAAACACATAGAGGCCTTCACCAAACCTGAAGCGAAATCCTCACGGCTTCATACCCAACTCGGCATCATCCATCAGCGCCTTGGCCATGGCACTCAGATAATGGGCCGCCCAGATCATCATGGGCCTCTCCTCCATCAGGCCTGTGATGGTCAACTCCCGCACATAGCCCATCAATTCCGACGACTGCTCGCGGGCGTCCCTGCAGGGGATGCCGGGCTCGATGCGGAACAGTGGATGGGTGCTGTTTTCGCCTTGATAGAAAGTGGTCTTGCCGACGGTGAATTGGGTGTCTTCTGTTGTCATTGTTCAATCCCCTGAAGTTTCTCTAGTGCCTGGGCCGACCCTTTCGCGGGCATGCCCGCTCCCACAGGCTCCCACAGGTACTGTGCAAGTCTTCAAGACTGTGGTGATCCTGTGGGAGCCCGCGAAGAGGCCGGCCCTCCCGGCGCATTAACCAGCCTTAGTGCGAAGTCCTGTGCTCAGCGGGCATCTGCACCTGAACCAGTGCCGACTCAAGCAGAGCCCGCAGCGCCTCCAGTTCATGCATCGAGGTCATCATCAGGATCGAAACCGGTGACTTGGGCTGAAGCAGCAACGCCTGATGCACCACGGTAGCTGCGCACAACGCGTAGTCGGTGGCCTGGATCAGGGTGTCTTCGAGGGAATGGGGGTATGGGGTGGATCGGGAACTATTTTCAGCATGGTGAAGGCCTGTTCAAAGTTGGGGCCACCACCTCCTGCTGTCAAACAATGAGGCGGCAGCTGTACATGGGTTGACAGACCGGTGAACAGAACCAAAAGCCGGCGCACACGAGGTGCCCCATGACAGCTGCCATAAAGGCAAAGCCATGTGGTTAGTTCAGGGCGGCCTGTCAAAGCCGATCGCTGACTGGCAGCGACGACCCCAGACTAGTGCGCATGCCCGAACGCCACAATGGCAGGGAGTATCTTTGGGAAATGCCCTACAAGGAAGGGGCTAAATCTGATTTTTCCCCAAGCACGGCCGTGCATTTCTGCAATGCGCCATGCCTCAAGGTGCCTTGCGGCAATCGGTCGCCTTCCAAGACAGGGGCTTGGCCCTTTAACTGCATGGCACAAGCGTCACATCAGCGACGCATCATCCTTAAAGACGTATCGGGGAATGGAACATCGTGAACATCAAATGGGCAGAAAAACTGCGCAAGGGCCTGCACGGCTCGGCCGACTCGCTGGGCAACCTGTGCGTTGAGGCGTTCCATTACCTGGCGCTGTTCGGCATTGGCGCCATCACCGCCTACGCGGCAGTCGTGACGTTCCTGGACATGCTGGGCAAGGGCGGGATCAGTGTCGATGACATCCTGCTGTTGTTCATCTACCTGGAGCTGGGGGCGATGGTGGGGATCTACTTCAAGACCAACCACATGCCGATCCGCTTCCTGCTGTACGTGGCAATCACCGCGCTCACTCGCCTGCTGATCGGCGATGTTTCGCACCACAAGGCACCGGACGAAGGGCTGCTGTACCTGTGCGGCGGCATCCTGCTGCTGGCGTTCTCGATCCTGGTGGTGCGCTACGCTTCGTACCGCTACCCCTCGACCAAGGTGCTGGACGCCAATGGCAAGGCAGTGGAGGAGGGCAAGTAGCCCTCAGTTGGCCAGGTCCAGGGGCATGGAAATGCCACCAGGACGTGGGTAGCTTCGATTTCTATTACCGAGGCTTCTGAAAATCGACAGAGCGCGCGTCACCCCAAAGTGCCGCGCCCCGTTCCCAAAGCCCGGAGATTCTCTGGCTTGTGGCTTTTTAATATCGCGCCAGGTGGCGTGTAACCCACAAGGTCCAAGGCCTGCACACGGTTGACACCGTGACCCACAAGCCTATTTACTCGGCAGCTCTCAAGGATGGCAACCTAGCACGTGGATTGAAACCTGACGTGCGTTTTCAGGGAGATGCTGATGATCAGGGCAGGTCATGACGCTGTCGCGAGCCTGTCCGAACTTGGCGAACAGGGGTTATCCTTCATGTTCGAAGCGGCCAGGTTCGGCGACGAGATATCGCACACCAGCGCGCTGGGGGGGCGTCCTGATCGGGGCCGCCCTGGGGATTACGCTGGTGGCCACGGTGGCGATCGCCACGTTAAAGCCACTGACCAGGGCCGCGAAGTCCCGTTCGTGACCCTGCAACCGGGGTATCGCATCTACCAACCCTGTTCTTCTTCGGCGAAGTGTCAGACACCGACACCGAATTGCGCCGTAACGTATCGAGAACGTCCTCGGCCACTTTCTGCTCTTCAGCCGCATGCCCGACGGCACGCTGACCGACATCAGCGCTACCGGTGGCACCCGTGTGCACCTGCACTGCGACAACCCGCTGGGTCGCCTGACCAACCTCAAGCACGTGGTGAACAACGAAGCGGTGGAAACGCTCACCCAATACCGCTACGACGAACACGGCCAGCTATTCAGCGTTCCGCGAGAGAAAGCCTGAAAATAATACGTTTGTAGTGGATGCGATCACTGGGAGGCCTTTGTGAGTGGTTCCAATTATTACGTTTTGCGCTACAACCCACAGGAAAGTGGCTGTCCAATCGTGTTGTCAGGTTTTTTTAATTGTAATGAATTTGAATGGGATCCGTTTGAGTCAAATCCGCTGGAATTAAATATAGCGAAACAATATGTTTTGCAATTGTCCGGGCTAGAAATGGAGTTGTCGGATCTGGAGTTTGATTACTACAGCATCGGTGATACTTTTGTTTCCAGGGAATTTTTAGCGGTTTGCGATAAGGTTGGAGGGAAGTATAAGGCTATTCCCTTGCAAATAACCTATAAGGAGCAGTGTAGGCAAGGGGACTTTTTCATTTTTCTTCCTGGTGAAAGTTTAGCGGCTATGGATAAGGTTGAGTCGGTGTTCGAAACATCCAAGGATCTGGAAACCGGTCTCGAAATTGAAAGTAACATTTATACGGGGGGTATGAATATTGATGCTATAAGTAGGTTTGTGGTTTCCCCGGAGCTGCAGTCGGATATTTTTAGATGCCAAGAAACCTTGGAATTGTTTTGTAGTGAGAGGTTCAAGTCAGCGGCAACTGGCTTGAAGGGTGTTTCGTTTGAAAAAGTTGATGATAATTATTCGTATGATACATGGGCTGAATTGAGCGATATTTGAAGGTTGTAAGGGTCTTATGCAAGGGGCTAGGGGGACTCCGAACAATTACTCAGTAATCCGCAATAAACCACGTGCTGACCTGCTCGAATGACTTCCATAGGAGCTGACCTAGGGTAGTGCACTGGACTGTGAATACGACCCGCTCAACTACCTGACAGATCATGTGCGCCTACCGGATGGGCGCCTGAACTAACTGAACTTGGATGGCCGACGAGGTGTTTTAACTCAACGTCCAGATGTTATGGCTGCTGATGTTAACGGGAAGTTCATGATCGGACTTGTATCCAATGCAGGTATGGGCAAAGAGCTTCCTGCGCTTACATCGCGTAATGAAACGGCAATGAGTAACTTGCCTCTTGGTAAGCAAAACGAGATCTTGGTGTCAGAGCATCCATATAGTGCCTCTGATATGAAGGATATGTTTGATGATTTTATTACTGGAATATGGGTCATTTTATGTCCATTTCGTTAGCTTTGTACGGTATTGAGGGCGTCACCCCTAGACTGGCTCTGAAATTTGCCAAACACTATTTTGCTTGTCTGCATTTGTCGATAACGGGTGCGGCTTATCTTAAATACTTGAACGATGGGGATCATGTCGGTGACCATGATTTAGTAATGGTAGAAATAGCCGAGCTCGAAGAGAAAATAAACAACGGTATTGCTACGGCTTTTAGGGTATACAACGAGGCAGCAGGTGCTATCCCATGGTCTGCATCCTTCGGTTACACTACGAATGATTTTGGCGGCTTTTATCATTTTGATGGTCAGTGCTCTGGTGATCTTATTGAATTAAAGGGCATGATAAGTTTTATTAAAGACGTGTGTGCTGATATTGCTGTGCCGTATGGGATGATCTATAAGTGCGAAAAAGTAAGTAAAGCATTTAGTTATGCGGCTGGCAATAATATGGTCACGATGTATTCGTATGAAAATTCGTCGGCGTTCAAGAAGGAAGTTCCCGGCAGATTTCAGGGGCGAGAGCGCTATAAAGAGCATCTATTGCGAATGGTCTATCCCGTTAACGTAATAAGTAATAAGCATTTAGAGATCGACGTTGGGGGCGTGGTGCTGAAAGACTGGATTGGTGAGAGTGTGGGGCGAGGAAAACTCGAAGCTTTAACTTCTTCTACGTGGTTGTGGTATGTAGAGGCTGATCAGCTTGAAGACGTAAATAAGTCTCTGGGTGAGGCAGGTATTCTAATTTCGTGGAAAAAAATGGAAGGCAGAAAGCGGTTTTGAGTTATGTAGAGTAAAGTTTGGTGGCTGCTATTTCGGCGTGATGTCGTAGGTGCAGTTGCTCCTGCTTTCTGTAAAGGTATGTTTCAATAATGTGTCATGAGCGGGTGATCGTTAAAAATGGAAGGAGCGATTGCGGGGCTGTAGTCGCCCCAATTTACCGATATACCACATCGATGATTATCGAAGTGAACTTCAAATCCAAGTACTTATAGTGCAATGACGACGCACAGATCGAGCGTTTTTGATCGTTGTGACAGACGCGCTTGACCAGCCCGCGTCGCTGGAACGCAAGCCGGACGGTGAATTAGAAGCGTATTGAATGGTTCATGCGGATAAATATTGGAGAGTGCAATGAGTGATATTGAAATTGCGCTGAAAGAGCTGAGCGCCGTACATGCAAAGTATAATCTTTCTGGGCGGTTTTTTGCGTCGAATGATGTATCTGTTCGCTGGCCTGCAGAACTTCCACACTCTACTGAACTTGATGTTTTTTATAATGGGTACGAGCCGGACGGGGTTAAAATCGAGACTGGCCTTACGCCTCTGAAACTATTTGACATGGTAGCGCTAAGACAGGCACAGATTGGGGTAGTTATGCGCCGTTGGCGCGGATTGATCAAGTTGAATACCACGCAGCATCTTGGAAGTGGGACCGTTGAATCATATAG
Organism: Pseudomonas sp. D5(2026); assembly: GCF_057766845.1. Classification (NCBI taxonomy): domain Bacteria; kingdom Pseudomonadati; phylum Pseudomonadota; class Gammaproteobacteria; order Pseudomonadales; family Pseudomonadaceae; genus Pseudomonas; species Pseudomonas sp. D5(2026). The sequence goes on along the minus strand of NZ_CM173421.1, from coordinate 4,690,294 downwards.
TGGTACGGTAGCTAAGTTGAAGCTTGATAATGAAAATGCTCGCGGTAAATAACTTGGTGACAAAGGAGCCCTGCACGATGCAATATTTTACGTCTTTAGGTATCGGTGAGTTATGAGTTCAGAGGTTCGGTTGTATTTTGAAAGTGTTTTGCAAGAAGAGCTAAGGGGCGTTGCCTCAAAGTTTGGTGGTGTGGTGGTGTCAAAGAATAAGCTGAAATTTAAATATAATAAAAAGAATGTGGCTGAGCTGTTCTTGGATTATCTCGCGCGCGTAGATTCTTATGTGCTTGCTGGGATAGTTTTTGGGGGGGGCTCTTTGAGTACGCGTCAAAATTCACGCCTCCTTACAAAAGTAATTTATTAAGTGATGGCTGTTTTTCTTTCATCTCGTCAGGTGAGCAGAGTAAACGGTTCAGTGGTGAGTTTGGAGGAGCGATAAGGACGCCGGCTCCTGTTCTGGTGGGTGAAGTTTGTACTCATATTCGGCTTGTTCTGGAGGAGTTCTATGTCCCCCAAATGTTAGCCGCTATCGTGCCGACAGATAGGACTATAAGTGACGTTGTCTTGTCACCAGGTGACTACTCATATCCCGCTGTATTGATACATTGTGCTGCTAAGTTGGGTGGGTTGGCTGGGAATGAGGTTAAAATAAAAGAGGCGATGTCCTCAAAGAAGATTGTAAAGTGCAAGGCCTACGATGTTCCGTTGCTCGGCGGGCTTTTGTAATGCTTTTGTAGCGGCTTTTTGAGGATGACTGGCTGCGCATTTAGGTATTAATGCAGGAAATTGGCTTAGAGAGGGTGGGCTTGGATGAGAATTGGCTCTTTGGATGATCTGAAGTGCAAGATTCAGCAAGATGGTTTTTTTGAAGATGTTGTATCAAGTGTGAATGATTGGAATGAAGCATTAGATAGGCGTGATGACGATGTCTTCGACTCCGTATGGAGCGATGCATTTGAGGAATTAAAAAACCTTGAGTACTCATCTGAAAGCGATGAAAAGGCTGTAAATGAGATTCGAGAGTATGTCTTTAAGAAAATATATGGGTTGGTTCTTAATCCGGATGCTGCAGGATACATTTCGGATGATATAGGGTTGGTGGCTGAGTCGATATCTAAGTTATGCAGTATTGAATGGGTGGAAAAGTTATTTGATATTTATTGTGCTGGAGAATTTCCTAATTAACGAGTTTTTGAGACTTTACGCGTTTTTTTCGTTGAACATCGGAGTGTGGAGGAGCAGGCTAGCGTGATTCTGGTTAGATGATATTTTCGTGCTTTCCGAGTTATTGCCTGCCTTTTATGGTGGGGAGACGCCTGGGCAAAGGCCTGCTACTTTCATACGGATCAGATCGGTACGCCGTTGGAGCTGACGGACAGTGATGGTAAGTTCGTTTGGCAAGCGACTTATTGGCCATGGGGAGCATGTTAATGAAGCTGATTGAGCCTGTTGATAATTATCCTGAAAAATATTGGCTTTCCTATGATCATGTATTCAGCATAGATCACCTGAGTTTTCAAGAGTGTAAATTAATTTCGGGCTCTGATTTGCCGGTTCAGCTTTCACTCAAGAAAAAGTCAGCTTGAGCGCATTTAGGAAGTATGACTATCTTTTCAGTGATGGGCCAGACATTATAACGTCTGACCTTGTCAATATTTTTCTTGGCATGGGGCTTGAAGATGAGATTCAGTTTGTCCCTGCACGTGTTGTGATCAATGGCGATGTGCATAATGATTATTATGCAGTGAATTATTTGGCATCAGAAGGCGCTTTTGATATGGAAGAGTGCATTTATAAGCCGTTAATAAAGTCATTGCCTGGCGGGCCTAAAAAATTCAGTAGGATCGTTCTGCAGGATATCGAACCAACTCATTCGATTTTTCGCGCGCTGGAAAGCATGTCACGCATTGTCGTGTCGAATCGGGTAGCTGAGTCACTTCAGGATAAGTCTGTGATTGGTATTTGTTTTGTTGAAGGTCGGGATGATATGTGAGTTTGTGTTTTGGGCATTTTCGGATGTATTAAGGGGCTTGACGTATGGTGACTGTAGAGGATGTACGCGTTTGGGTGAATGATAGAGCATGCGGTGACTTGTTGAGTTTTGTGGCTAAAAAATGCCGTTAAATTTTTAATATGATTCGGTTTCTGATGTTGTTTTGCAGTTTGATGCTAATAAGCTGAATTTGGCGAAGCTGGAGTGGGCCTGCTTGGCCACTGTCGCTCGAGAGGCCAAGGCAAACTATTAGAGAAAATGCTTGGCATCATCAGGAAAATATGAAGACGATACCGGAAGCGCCTAGAAAAACACAACAGGCTTACGTTGTCGGGTGGTGTTAAAAATATGAAATGAAGCTGTTAATAGGATAGAAAAATGCCTGTAGTTTACAAAGCTGGTTTGACTGATGCTGAGATAAACTCACTTGAGGCAGCAGTTAATGTTGCCTTGCCTGTTGCGTATAGAAATATATTGGCACGCATGAATGGTTTTTATTTGACTGAGCCTGACTTTGGGCAGTTGCCGTTGAAGTCTGTTCAAGACGGGCGCGTGAGTTTTGATCGTCTGTTTGGGGTTATACCTGGAGAGGAATGTAATGATCTTATTAGCTTTAATCATGAGTTCATTTCTGAGCTGGCATTTGTTGATGGCGTTTTGGCGATTGGGGAAGATGGGGGAGGGAATCCTTACGTGATTGTTACTGAGTCCGGGCGAGAAGGGGTTTATTATTGGGATAGGACCCACTTACATGACTCTGACTCTATTAATAAATATGATATAGCGGAGCAAGGTGATAGCGGTCACCTTTATAAAGTGGCACAAGGTATTGATGAGTTTTATTCTTTGATTTTAGCGTCGCTGCCCGATGAGGTTGAAATGGTGGAAGAAAATTGAGGCGGGTGGTGATGGAGTGGCACGTTGACCCACAATGTGACATTGATATAAATGATAAGCGTAATGGGATTTGGCTACCGGATACAACCGCTGCGGCTCACAAAGGTACGGGCGTGCTCGGCAAAGGATATAAGTAATATATATTTGATAAGCTTTCCGTAACCAATGGCCGAAAGGGGTTCCTGAACGCATTTTTCGAGCGTAAGCAGTCGCTGTTTGAGGGTGTTTCATTTAAAACGATTAGGTAGATCTATGCTGATAGAAGATTTGAAGCGTTTTAAAGATGAGGTTGTCAAGAAAGCTGAGGACGCTTCCTTTGTTTTGGCTTCTGATACGAATTGTGCCAAAGCTTCGAGTGTTAAGTGGTCGAAAGGGGGCGGTATTTCTTTTATTCCTTATGAGTTGGAAATGTCGGGTATAAAACCCAGCAGGCTGTCCGCAAAGGAGCCTGTAAGTAAAAAAAATATAAACAAATATTATTATGTGGAGGGGCAGTTAAATAAGGTAGATGTCTACAATGCAAAGGGTGAAATCCATGGGTTCGAATATTTTTTCTATGATGATAGGCGAGCGTATTCACTTAAAATGAATCGGCACGGCGAACGTTTGTGGCTCAAGGTAATTGATATAGAGCAAGGGGAGGTACGTAAAGCTTGCAGGATTGATTTTGACTCGGAATTTTGGACGCTAGGTTACGAGTGGAGTGAAGGGCGTCTCCAGGAGATTCTGACGTTTTCGTCTAACAGTTTGCCTGGCATCAAGATATATCCAGTTTTTGAGGAAAAGAATCTTGTTGGCTTATTTACTTTGCGTGGTGAAGAGAGAATATATGTTTATGATGAGCGGTAAGTTCTAGGTCGCTAAATCGTGACGGCTAATGTTCGGTAATCACGGGTTCGGGATAAGTGCCGGGGTGTTTTTGTAATATTGATGCAGCCCGTTATTTGATCAGTTATGAGGTTGGGGTGAGCCTGATAATATGGGGGTGATTCATGAGTGTCGAGTTTTCTGTGGTTACAGATACGGCGACTTTAGCGATATTTGATTTGAAGGCAATTCGCCATAGAGTGAGTGATTCATTTGATTGGTGGAGTATTCAAAGTGATGAAATTTCTGAGATGAATGAGGGTAATATCGCTTTTTTAAATTTAGGTGAGGATGGTAGGTATAAAGTGAAAGTTGAAGACAGTCTATTAGATCCGAGCGGGGGGATTTACTTGAAGGTTCCTTCCGGGCGAGTGTTCGTAGGTGCAGGTGAAGATACTTCCGGAGGGGGGCTGGAGCCTGATGGCTCGAGTACAATACAAGGCGAGTTTCTTAGTCTCGAAGCAGGTAGCTATTATATGAGTTACAAGGTCGAGAGTGGAGTGATCTGCTTGGCTTTCTCGTCCAGTAGCAAGTTTAGTAATGATCTTACAGACTCGATAAGGCTTGCTATTTAGTTCCTGAAGTGGTTTGAGGTTTTTGGGTTTTAGGAAAGTGCTCTTTAACAGCTGGGATATGAGTAGTTGACGAAAGACGTCAGTCTGGCTCAAAGGTTGGCGGGAGTTGCATAATTATTTGTTGAATTGGTTCATAAAACAAATTAAATCCGCATGAGCAGGTTTACCTGGTGTGCACCGAAGCGGTGGAAACGCTCACCCAGTACCGCTACCCCTCAACCAAGGTGCTGGACGCCAACGGCAAGGCAGTGGAGAAGGGCAAATAGCCCTCATTTGGCAACCAAATGGCGCGGTTCGTGGCGGGCGTCACGGGTCAGCGCGGCCAGCACTTGCAGGGGGTTCTGGCTGAGTTCGATCGCAAGGCCCAGGCGGATGCTGTCGATCACCCGCTGCAGGCGCACCGGGTCGTTGCGTTGGGCCTGGGTGATGAGGCGCTTGGCGACCACGCCGGCGTCGTCGGACAGGGTCAGCATGATGCTGCCGTCAAGGTTGGTAATGCTCAGGTTCACCCGGTATTCGGGGGCGAATGCAGCACTGATTCGTTCGAATGGGTTATTCATGGTCTTGCTTCTGCGTTGAGTGAATGCAGAGGTTGACCGGGACGTTCGCACGTTGGTTCAGCGCCATTGATCGGCACAAACGAAAACGCCCGGCTCCAGGCCGGGCGTTTTGCTATGCCGATCAGGCGTCTGGGTCACTCAGTTCCAAGGCGCCGCGCTTGCTGCGCAGCTTGCCGTAGAAGTGCTCCAGCGCGTGATTGAGCTTGGTGGCGGCACCGTCGACTGCCTGGTCCAGAGAACTGGCGGTGTGGGTCACGGAAATCGGTTGGTGGCCTTTCGGGCGAGCCTCCATCTGGCAGCGTTTGTCATGCGGTCCGGGCTTGACGCCGTTCTCGTCGCGCAGGTGAACCTCGATGCGGGTGAGGTCTTCTTCGTAACGTTCCAGCGAGTTCTGCAGTGTGCTGCGGACCCACTGGTCGAGCCGGGCGTTACCGTCGAAATCGTTGCTGCTGTTGACCTGGATTTGCATGATTCAATCCTTATTCAGCTTGCTCGCATGGAGACGCGCCTAGGCCCTTGAGACCCTTGGAATTTCTGCGCCTCTTGACTCTAAGGTCAGGCAAGCGCGAGACGAATTCAAGCCCTTTTGGAAAATAAATTTCTTGTTGCAGATTGGCGGACTGCGACGCGCCGCTATCGCGGTCAAGCAGGTAGATAGTCCTGAGCTTTGATTATGAGAATTGAAATCATTATTATTGTAATCTCGAAAACGCCCGGACCCCGTCATGACGCGCAAAATCGCCGGCCTCCCGCTCAGCTATCACCTGGCCGTGACATCCCGTAGCTTCGCCGCGCTGCTGGGCGGTTATCTGCTGGCGTCCCTCGCGAGCGTCTGTATTGCCTTGCTGGCCCCACTGCCAAAGGTCGATGCCACGCTCATCGGCCTGCTGCTGTCGTTCGTCTTCTACCTGCTGGCGTTCATCTGGTGTTTTGCCTGCCGCAGCGCCTTTCGCGCCTGGTTGGGCGTATTGGCGCCAAGCCTGCTGCTGAGCGTGATCAGCGGCGTTGCCTACTGGATGAAAAACGCATGAAAGAAGGCTTCCGCCAGGCCATGGCCTGGCTGCACACCTGGACTGGCCTGATCTTCGGCTGGCTGTTGTTCGCCATCTTCCTTACCGGCACGCTGTCGTACTTCAAGGAAGAAATCACTCATTGGTCACAGCCTGAAGTACGCAGCCATGCTTTGGACCCGATCAATAGCCTGGCAGTCGCTCAACGTTACCTGCAGGACAATGCAGGGCATTCGAGTACCTGGTTCATTCGCATGCCGAACGAACGGGAGGCCGCCTTGAGTGTGGGCTACCGCGACCCCAGTGGCGGCCCGCGTGGCTTCGTCAGAAAAACCCTCGATACCCAGACCGGCCAGCCGGTGGAAGCACGTGACAGCCGCGGTGGTGAGTTCTTCTACCGCTTCCACTTCCAGCTTCAGATGCCTTACCCGGTTGGCCGTTGGCTATCGACGTTCTGCGCGTTCATCATGCTGCTGGGGTTGGTCACCGGCATCATTACCCACAAGAAGATCTTCAAGGAGTTCTTCACCTTCCGCCCTGGCAAGGGGCAGCGCTCCTGGCTGGACGGGCACAACGCCATCGGCGTGCTGGTGCTGCCGTTCCACCTGATGATCAGCTACAGCAGCCTGGTGCTGTTCATGTACATGGTGATGCCGGCGGGCATCATGGCCAGCTACGGCAGTGACACCGGCAAATACTTCAATGACCTGTTTGGCCGCAATGATGCGCCCAAGGCGGCCCAGGTGGCCACGCCGCTGGTAGCGCTGCCGAGCCTTTACGGCAAGGTGCAGGAGCTGCAGCCGGGGGCGCGTATCGGCAACATCCAGGTGCAGAACCCGGGCGACAGCAATGCCCGCGTCACCTTCACGCAATCGGCAGCCGACCACGTGGCTTATCGGCGTAGCGCCAACTGGACATTCGATGGGGCCAGTGGTGCGCTGTTGAGCCAGGGCAAGCCAGAGAGCGGGCTAATGATGACCGCCTTCAGTTTCGCCGGCCTGCACATGGGTAACTTCGCCGGGCCTTGGCTGCGCTGGCTGTATTTCTTCTTTGGCGTGGCCGGTACTGCGGTGATTGGTACCGGGTTGGTCATGTGGTTGGGCAAGCGCCAGCTTAAGCACGCCAAGAGCGGAGCTGTGCCAGGTGAGCTGCGCCTGGTCGAAGTGCTCAATATGGCCAGCATGAGCGGCTTGTTGCTGGCGGTGGCGAGCTTCTTCTGGGCCAACCGCCTGGTGCCCATGGCTGTCGAAGGTCGGGCCGACTGGGAGGTGAATGCTTTCTTCATCGCCTGGGGCCTGTCGCTGGTGCACGCCGTGCTGCGTAGCGGGCGCAAGGCCTGGGGCGAGCAACTGGCGCTGGGTGCGCTGGCCTTCGCCCTGCTGCCGTTGCTCAATGGCCTGACGACGGACCGGGGCTTGAACCATTCGGTACTGGAGGGCGACTGGGCCATGGCCGGCTTCGACCTGACAGCCCTGGGGACCGGCCTGTTTCTGGCTTGGCTGGCCCGCAAGATGCTGGCCAGCCCCACGCCTGTAGCCAAGCGCGCGGCGCGTACGACAAAAAAGCCGAGCATTGAAACGGTGGGGGTGAGCTGATGCTGGGTAACGCACTGATCGCCTTTGCAGGCTTCGTTGCGCTGTGCCTGGCGATGGAAAAGCACTTCAGCGACTTGCTCGGGCGCAAGCCGCACCCCCGCCACTTGCACCTGTTGCGTGTTGCAGGTTGGCTGCTGTTGATGCTGTCGCTGGTGTTCAGCGTGCACCAGCGTGGCTGGGCCCTCGGCTTGGTGGAGTGGACCGCGGTGATGATGGCCGGGGTAACTCTGTGGGTGTTCGGCCTGCCGTACCAGCCTCGTCTGCTGCTGGGCCTGGCCGCCGTCAGCGTGGTGCTGGGCCCGATGCTCGCCGTGCTTGCCGTGTGACCCCCGTGAGCGAGCCAAGGGATATCATCGAGCCTGACGCTGACAGCGCAGGCGGGCGTGCACGTTTCGTCCAGGTGTTCCAGGCCCAGCGTGCGCGTATGGAGGCGTTGGTAAGTCGTCGGGTCGGCTGCCGCGCCACCGCTTCGGACTTGGTCCAGGAGTTGTTCCTGCGTTTCTGGCGTCGCCCCGAGGTCAAGGTCGAGTCGCTGGACACTTACCTGCTGCGTTGCGCTGGCAACCTGGCCATAGACCACCTGCGCAGCGAGAGTAGCCGCGAACGCGTGGCCGAAGCGGCTGTGCCGGTGAGCGAGGCGAGCCTGGCCCAGGCCCCTGAGCAGGCCGTGGAGGTCGACCACGACTTGCAGCGTATCGAGGCCACCTTGCGTGCCTTGCCCGAGCGCACCCGGCAGATCTTCCTGCTCAACCGCATTCACGGCTGCAAGTACAGCGAGATCGCCAAAGCCATGCAGCTGTCACAGAGCGCCGTGGAAAAGCATATGATGCGCGCCCTTGAAGCGTGCAAGGCGAGTGTTGCCGAGCCCGCGTCCACCCCACGCCGGCCAGGGAGCGCCCGTCGATGAGCCGTTTACCGCCGATCACTGAGGCGCAGTTTCAGGCCGCCCTGCAATGGCTCAGCCGGATCAACGAGCAACCCGGGCAAGCCGAAGGGGCGGCATTCAAGCGCTGGTTGCTGGCCGACCCCGCGCACCGCGCAGCTTATGAACAGGCCCAGGTGCTGTGGCAGAAAAGCGCCGCCCCGGCGGCGCGGCTGGCGGACGAAGAACAGGACGCCCTGCAGCGCTACCTCGATGCCATGGCCAGACCACCGGCGCGTGGCGGCTGGCGGCGGGTGGCACGGCTGGCGTTGGCAGCCTGCCTGGTGCTGGCAGTGGGCGTCGCAGGTGGTTGGCACCCGGGGTACTGGTTGCAGGACCTGCAGGCGGACTACAGCAGTGCCGGGCAGATCCGCCAGGTGACCTTGGCCGATCAGTCGCAGGTGACGCTTGATGCAGGTAGCGCCATTGCGGTCGATTTCGCCCAGGGTGAGCGCCGTGTGCGGTTGCTGCATGGTGCGGCGTTCTTCGAGGTTACCCATACCGGTGAGCCGTTCCTGGTGGAAGCTGCCGGCGGTGAAGTGCGGGTGCTCGGCACCCAGTTCGAGGTGCGTGCGCAGGGCGAGGGTGCCCAGGTGACGGTGCGCAGTGGGCGTGTGGGCGTCAGCCCCGCGCAGGGCACTTTGGTGCGAGAACTGACAGCCAACCAGCAGGTGACCTACCGCGCAGGCAGGGTAGGCGACACCTTGGCGGTGGACAGTGACAACCGCCTGGCCTGGCGCCAGGGGTGGCTGAACTATTACCAGGTACCGCTGGCGCAGGTGATCGAAGACCTTGGGCGTTATTACCCAGGGCGCATCCTGTTGCTCGATGGTGACCTGGGGCAGCGCAAGGTCAGCGGCAGCTTCCCGGTGGCCGAGCCGCTGCTGGCGCTGGATTCGCTGGGCAAGGTGATGGGTTTCTCACGGCAGACCGTGTTGGGGCGTTTGACCCTGGTTCGGTAGTTGCCTGTGCCAGCCTCTTCACGGGTAAACCCGCCCCTACAGCGTTGCGCGCCCCCTGTAGGAGCGGGTTTACCCGCGAAGAGGCCGGCACAGCAAAAATATTTCCAGGCACAGGTGAGGTAACAGCACGTGGTATCCGTGTAATGAGTGAAAGTGCGATTGATTCGCAATAATCACCCCTCACAGGTCAGCGTCCATGAAGTTCTCCCCGCGTTGCGTCCCTCTCTGGTTCGGCCTTGCTGCGCTCCCGGCCTTCGCTGTCGCCCCCTTGGCAAGCGCGGCCGAGCAGCTGCAGGCCTATACCTTCGCCCAGCCGGCCCAACCCTTGGCCCAGGCTCTGAACGCCTTCAGCCGTACCGCTGGCCAGAGCGTGGTCTACACCCTCGAGCTGCCGGGCGTGCAAGCGCCGGCGCTGAATGGTCGGTTCAGCGCCGAGCAGGCGCTGCAACAACTGCTGGGCAATGCTGGGCTGGCCTGGCGCCGCGTCGACGCACGTACCTTGACGCTCGAACCTGCAGACACCTCCGGAGCCCTCAACCTGCAGGCCACCACCGTGACCTCGCAACTGGACGACTACAGCTATCAGCCACCGGCCAGCGCTTCGATCATGCGCGGGCAGGGACCGAGCCAGGACATCCCTCAGGCAATCAACGTGGTACCGGCCCAGGTCATCCGCGACCAGGCCCCGCGCAACCTCGATGACGCCCTGGCCAACGTCAGCGGCATTACCCAGGGCAACAACTTCGGCGGCACATCCGACACGGTGATGAAACGTGGCTTCGGCGACAACCGCGACGGCTCGATCATGCGCGATGGCATGCCCGTGGTGCAGGGTCGCAACCTCAATGCCAGCACCGAGCGGGTCGAAGTGCTCAAGGGGCCTGCCTCGCTGCTGTACGGTATCCAGGACCCGGGTGGGGTCATCAACGTGGTCAGCAAGCGTCCGCAGTTGCAGCAGTACAACGCCCTGACCGTGCGCGGCTCGACCTATGGCAGCGGCAAGAACGGCAGTGGTGGCGGGCTCGACAGCACGGGCGCACTGGGCGACAGCAACTTCGCCTACCGCCTGATCGTCGACCACGAAGACGAAGACTACTGGCGCAACTACGGCGTGCACCGCGAATCGCTGGTGGCGCCGTCGCTGGCCTGGCTGGGCGAAGACACCCAGGTGGTGCTGGCCTACGAGCACCGTGAATTTCTCTACCCCTTCGACCGTGGCACCGCGTTCGGCAACAACGGCCACCCGCTGAATATCCCCGCCACACGCCGACTGGACGAGCCGTTCAACGACATGGAAGGGCGCTCCGACCTGTATCGCCTGGAAGTCGACCATCAACTGGCCGATGACTGGAAGCTGCACTTCGGCTACAGCTTCAATCGTGAGACCTACGATGCCAGCCAGGTTCGCGTGACCGGCGTCAACGAAACCCAAGGCACGCTGACACGCAGCATCGACGGCACCCACAATGCCATGAGCCGTGACCAGTTCGTGACCCTGAGCCTCAATGGCAATGTCGAGCTGGCGGGGATGCAGCATGACCTGCTGTTCGGCATCGACCATGAAGACCGCAAGATCTTTCGCGGTGACCTGATCCGCCAGACACCGCAGTCCACGTTCAGTTATCTGGACCCGGTCTACGGACAGGAAGTGGAGGGTTCCAACGTACGCGCCAGCGACAGCGACCAGACCGACAAGCTGCGCACCGATGCGCTGTTCGTGCAGGACGCGCTGCATCTCGATGACCACTGGATCCTTGTAGCAGGAACCCGCTTCCAGCAGTACGACCAGTACGCTGGCCGCGGTCGCCCGTTCCAGGCCAATACCGACAGCAGTGGCCAGGCCTGGGTACCTCACGCCGGTATCGTTTACAAAGTCGACGACCAGCTCTCGTTCTATGGCAGCTACAGCGAGTCGTTCAAGCCCAACTCGACCATCGCGCCGCTGACCGGCAATGTTGTGCTCGACGCCTCGGTGGCACCTGAGGAGGGCAAGGCGTGGGAGCTGGGCGCCAAGCTCGACATGCCGGGCCGTATCACGGGCACCCTGGCGTTGTTCGATATCACCAAACGCAATGTGCTGGTTTCGAACATCGACGCCATCACCCGCGAGACGGTCTACAGCAATGCGGGTGAGGTCAGTTCACGCGGTGTGGAGCTCGACGTGACCGGCCAGCTCAGCGAGCGCTGGAGCCTGATCGGCAGCTATGCACTGACCGATGCCAAAGTAACCAAGGACCCTGATCTTCAAGGCAACCGCCTGCAGAACGTGGCCCGGCACAGTGGCTCGCTGTCGGCGGTGTATGACTTTGGCAGCCTGTTCGGGGGGGACCGGCTGCGCTTCGGTGCCGGGGCACGTTATGTAGGCGAGCGTTCGGGTAACTCGACCAACACCTTCGACCTGCCAAGCTATACCGTTGCCGATGCGTTTGCCACCTACGAGACCCAACTCGACGAACACAACGTGCGCCTGCAACTGAACGTGAAGAACCTGTTCGACAAGGTGTATTACAGCTCGGCGGTGAACCAGTACTTTGTGGCGGTCGGCGATGCGCGGCAGGTAAGTTTGTCGAGCACCTTCGAGTTCTAGGTCATCGGGGGCCGCAGAGCGGACCCGGTTTCAGATGACAAAGGCGCTGCGGTATTCGCCAGGTGTTGCACCCAGGGCCTGCCGAAACCGGTTGCTGAAATGGCTGGCACTGGCAAACCCGCACAACAAGGCAATCTCCCCCAGGGGTAACACGCCCAGCCGCAACAGCTGGCATGCCCGGTGCAGCCGCCGTGCCAGCAGATACTGGTGCGGCGGGAGCCCAAAGCTGGCGCGGAACATGCGCGCGAAGTGGTATTCGGACAAGTTGCAGCGCAGCGCCAGCTCGCCCAGGGTGATGGGCTGGTCCAGGTGTGCCTCGATGTAGTCTGCCAGTTGCCGGCGCAGGTTTGGCGCCAGCCCGCCTTTCAGGCGCAGGCCGTGGCGCAACCCGACCTGGCTGAGCAGCGCATGGTCAACGATCTCGTGCGCCAGGCTGCTGGCCTGCAGGCGCTCGCCGGGTTCGCCCCAATCCAGCTGGATCAATTGACGAAAGCGTGCAGCCTGCTGCGGGTCGTCCAGAAAGGTTGCTTCCTGCAGTTGCAGTTCGCGCGGTTCCCGGTCGAGCAGGCGCACACAGCCCAAGGCGAACTGCGCCTCGCTGACATACAGGTGCGCCAGGCGGATCGCGCCATTGACGACCCAGTTCGATTCCTGCCCGGCCGGCATCACGCACAGCTTGTCGGGTGCACCTTTGTCGGCCGGGCGCTGGCGGCGGAAAGTGCCGGTGCCGTCGGCGATGTAGCACGACAGGGTGTGATGGCTGGGTGCCTGGTAGTCGCGGGCATCGTCACGGTTGCTCCACAACGCCGCCGCCAGGCCGTCGCCCAGGTGCGCGCTCAGCTCCAGCCTGGCGTGGGGCGAGGCATGCATGGCGTTGAACACTTGCAACTGGTTGAGTGGCGTCATTGGCGGGTCCTCTTGCCAACCATCCTACTGTGCACTGGAGCGAGTGACATCTGCCGGTGCAAGAAAAGCGCAAGTTTATGCAAGCAGCCAGAGGCCGATCGAAAGAACACTGGTGATCCCTGTAGGAGCGGGTTTACCCGCGAAGCGCCGGGCACCGATTTCCAAAGGCCCAAGGAACTGCTGCCATGAACCTGTCACTCTATCTGCTCACCGTCCTGATCTGGGGCACCACCTGGATCGCCCTGAAACTCCAGCTAGGCGTGGTCGCGATCCCGGTGTCGATCGTCTACCGCTTCGCCCTGGCTGGCCTGATCCTGTTTGCTTTCCTGTTGTTGACCCGTCGGCTGCAACCCATGAACCGCCGGGGCCACCAGATCTGCCTGGCCCAGGGCCTGTGCCTGTTCTGCGTCAACTTCATCTGCTTCCTCAGCGCCAGCCAGTGGATCGCCAGCGGCCTGATCGCGGTGGTGTTCTCAACCGCCACACTGTGGAACGCGCTTAACGCCCGAATTTTCTTCGGCCAGAAAATCGCCACCAATGTACTTGCCGGTGGTGCCTTGGGCCTGCTTGGCCTGGGCCTGCTGTTCTGGCCGGAGCTCTCGCATCACGCAGCCAGCCGCGAAACCCTGTACGGCCTTGGCTTGGCCCTGTTGGGCACGCTGTGCTTCTCGGCCGGCAACATGCTGTCGAGCATGCAGCAGAAGGCCGGGCTCAAGCCGATGACTACCAATGCCTGGGGCATGGTCTATGGGGCGGTGATGCTGGCGGTGTTCTGTGTGGTCAGCGGCGTGCCGTTCAGCATGGAGTGGAATGCGCGCTACATCGGTTCGCTGCTGTACCTGGTGGTGCCGGGGTCGGTGATTGCCTTCACTGCCTACCTGACCCTAGTCGGGCGTATGGGGCCGGAGCGGGCAGCTTACTGCACGGTACTGTTCCCCTTGGTGGCGTTGAATGTGTCGGCGGTGGCAGAGGGTTACCAGTGGACGGCGCCGGCCTTGCTCGGCTTGGTGGCGGTGATGGCGGGGAATGTGCTGGTGTTTCGCAAGCCCCGGGCCAGGGGGGCTGAGGGTGTTGTGGTCGCCAAATAGGTGATGGGTTGCCTGGGCCGGCCCTTTCGCGGGTAAACCCGCTCCTACAGGGCAGTGCACACCGTTTGTAGGAGCGGGTTTACCCGCGAAGAGGCCAGCACAGGCACTCCAAAACGGTCAGCTCTTCCACACCTGCGGGTTCACCAGGTCCCGCGGCCGCTCGCCCAGCAGCGCCGCACGCAGGTTGTCGATCGCCCGGTTGGCCATGGCCTCACGGGTCTCGGCAGTGGCCGAGCCAATGTGCGGCAAGGTCAGCGCGTTGGGCAGCTTGAACAGCGGCGAATCGCTCAGTGGTTCTTTCTCGTACACGTCCAGGCCTGCGCCGCGAATGGTGCCGTCCTGTAGCGCCTCGATCAGCGCTGCTTCATCCACCACCGGCCCACGGGCAATGTTGATCAGGAACGCACTCGGCTTCATCAGCTTCAGCTCTCGGCTGCTGATCAGTTTGCGGGTGGCTTCGGACAATGGCACCACGATGACCACGAAGTCGGCTTCGGCCAGCAACTGATCCAGGCTGCGGAACTGCGCGCCCAGCTCCTGCTCCAGCGCGGTCTTGCGGCTGTTGCCGCTGTACAGGATCGGCATGTTGAAGCCGAAGCGGCCACGGCGTGCCACTGCTGCACCAATGTTGCCCATGCCGACAATACCCAGGGTCTTGCCATGCACATCACTGCCGAAGTGGGCCGGGCCTACGGTGGCCTGCCAGTTGCCGGCCTTGGTCCAGGCATCCAGCTCGGCGGTGCGGCGGGCGCAGCCCATGATCAGCGAGAAGCCCAGGTCGGCGGTGCTTTCGGTCAGCACGTCAGGCGTGTTGGTCAGTGCGATGCCGCGCTCGTTGAAGTAGTCGAGGTCGTAGTTGTCATAGCCGACCGACACGCTGGACACCACCTCCAGCCTGGCCGCACCCTCAAGCTGGACGCGGCCGAGCTTGCGGCCAACGCCAATCAGGCCATGGGCTTCGGGCAGGGCTTCGTTGAACTGGGCGCTGATGTCGCCGAGCTTGGGGTTGGGCAGGATCACGTTGAAGTCTTGCTGCAGGCGTTCGGCCATGGCCGGGGTGATTCGGCTGAAGGCCAGGACGGTCTTTTTCATCGGGCAACTTCTCTGCAAGGCGGGGTTGGGCTGTGCTGGCCCCTTCGCGGGCAAGCCCGCACCTGCAGGGGGCGCGGTGCCTTGCAGGTGCGGGCTTGCCCGCGAAAGGGGCGGAACAGGCGAAATCAATGGTTAGCAACCTACCATTGTCCGCCCCCGCAATGCAGCAGCTTTTTAGTTGGCGATCAGCACCTGATGGGTTTTCAGGTCTGCCTCATGCGCGGCAAGAATCTCTGGCAGCGAGTTGCGCAGGTACTCTACCCAGGTCTTGATCTTGGCATCCAGATACTGCCGCGATGGATAGATGGCATACAGGTTCAGCTCCTGCAGGCGATATTCGGGCAGCACCCTTACCAGGCTACCGTCCCGCAGGCCCTCGATAGCCGAATAGATCGGCAGCACGCCTACGCCCATGCCACTGCGGATCGCAGTCTTCATGGCATCGGCGGTGTTCACCATGAACGGCGAACTGGTGATGTTGACCATCTCTTGGCCTTCCGGGCCATCGAACAGCCATTTCTCCAGCGGTATGACCGGGCTGACCATGCGCAGGCAGGCGTGCTTGAGTAGGTCGGCAGGCTTGTGCGCCACGCCATGCTGGGCGATGTAGGCGGGCGAGGCACAGACAATGCTGTAGGTGATGCCCAGGCGCTGCGAAACGAACCCTGAGTCGGGCAGTTCGGTGGCCAGCACGATGGAGACGTCGTAACCCTCGTCGAGCAGGTCGGGCACGCGGTTGGCCATGGTCAGGTCGAAGGTCACGTCCGGGTGCGTTTCGCGGTAGCGGGCGATGGCATCGACCACAAAGTGCTGGCCGACCCCAGTCATCGAATGCACCTTCAACTGCCCGGCCGGGCGCGCATGGGCGTCGCTGGCTTCGGCCTCGGCTTCTTCGACGTAGGTAAGAATCTGTTCGCAACGCATCAGGTAGCGCTTGCCGGCTTCGGTCAGTGCAATGCGGCGGGTGGTACGGTTGAGCAGCCTTGTTTGCAGATGGGCTTCCAGGTTGGAGACCGCCCGCGACACGTTCGCGGTGGTCGTATCCAGTTGCGCCGCAGCGGCAGTGAAGCTGCCTAATTGGGCTACGCAACTGAAAGCACGCATGTTTTGCAGGGTGTCCATGGGTCACTCTCGAGGTAGAGGACAAAATTGTGTCACGAAGTAACCTAGAAAAGAGAAAAAGTTGCCTTCGACCAAAGGCGGATTATCGCCGTTTTGGTAACAAAGATTCGCAGGAATCTGCGCTTATCGCCAGTGCTGCCGCCCCCTAGAATTGCTCGGCCTCTTCACTTCTTCCTCGGGAAATCGCAGCTGTGCCGCGTCGCATCATCAGAACGCTCAAGGCGTTCAGTGCCTGTGCCCTTGCCCTCACCTTGAGTGGCTGTATCGGAACCTGGGGCATCGCCCCGCAAAGCAAGACGCTGCAAGCCAATACCTTGACCACCGACGCGGCCATTCGCGAAGCCGCGACCGACGCTCACTGGCCCGACCAGCAGTGGTGGCGCGCTTATGGTGACCCACAGCTGGACCGCTGGGTTACCCTGGCCGTTGCCGGTAGCCCAAGCCTGGCCATGGCCGCAGCGCGGGTGCGCGAAGCCAAGGCCATGGCTGGCGTGGTCGAGTCGGCTGAAAAGCTCCAGGCCAACGGCCAAGCTACGCTCAAGCGCCACAACTGGCCGGAAGATCAGTTCTATGGCCCTGGCGCGCTGTCCGGTGCCAACACCTGGGACAACAACGCTGCCATCGGCTTTAGCTACGCCCTCGACTTGTGGGGCCGTGAACGCAATGCCAGCGAGCAGGCCGTGGACCAGGCGCACATGAGCGTGGCCGAAGCCCGCCAGGCGCAACTGGAGTTGCAGAACAATGTGGTGCGTGCCTACATCCAGCTCAGCCTGCATTTTGCCCAGCGCGATATCGTCAAGGCCGAACTGGAACAGCAGGAGCAGATCCTGGCCCTGGCCAAGCGTCGCCTGGATGCCGGTATCGGCACGCATTTCGAAGTCAGCCAGGCCGAAGCGCCGCTGCCGGAAACCCACCGTCAGCTCGACAGCCTCGACGAAGAAATTGCCCTGACCCGCAACCAGCTGGCCGCACTGGCCGGCAAGGGCCCGGGGGAAGGCGCGCAGTTGCAGCGCCCGGCCCTGGCCTTGGCCGCGCCGCTGAAACTGCCTTCGAACCTGCCCGCCGAACTGGTTGGCCAGCGGCCTGATGTGGTTGCCAGCCGCTGGCAGGTGGCTGCCCAGGCGCGTGGCATCGACGTCGCTCACGCCGGCTTCTTCCCCAACGTCGACCTGGTCGGCAGCCTGGGCTTCATGGCCACCGGCGGTGGCCCGCTGGAATTCCTGACCGGGCGCAAGTTCAACTACAACGTCGGCCCGGCCATCAGCTTGCCGATCTTTGACGGTGGGCGCCTGCGCTCGCAGTTGGGGGTGGCCTCGGCCGGTTACGACGTAGCCGTGGCGCGCTACAACCAGACGGTGGTCGGCGCACTGAAGAACATCTCCGACCAGTTGATCCGTCGCGAGTCGATGAAAGAGCAGTCGCACTTCGCGGCAGAATCGGTCGCCGCCGCGCAGAAAACCTATGACATTGCCATGGTCGCGTTCCAGCGTGGCCTCACCGACTATCTGAACGTGCTCAACGCCCAGACCTTGCTGTTCCGCCAGCAGCAGGTGCAGCAGCAGGTGCAGGCCGCCCGCCTGATTGCCCATGCCGAGCTGGTCACCGCCCTGGGTGGTGGCCTGCAGGCCGGTCAGGATGCGCCGAAAGAGGAACGCCAGGCAGCGCCGAAGACCCCGGCCACCCTGGCCATTTTCGACAAGAAGCCGGATAACGCTGAATGAGCACTTCCAGTTTGCCCGTGCGCTGGCTGCAAAGCCTGGAATGGCGCCGGGGCTTCTTTGCCTGGGCGCGCACCGACGGCGTGACCTGGGTGTACATCTTCAAGGTGCTGGCCGCCGCGTTCATTACCTTGTGGTTGGCCATGCGCCTGGAGCTGCCGCAACCGCGCACGGCCATGATCACCGTGTTCATCGTCATGCAGCCGCAAAGCGGGCATGTGTTCGCCAAGAGCTTCTACCGGGTGCTGGGCACCCTGGCCGGCTCGGCGATGATGGTGGCGCTGATCGCCATCTTCCCGCAGAACACCGAGCTGTTTCTGCCCAGCCTGGCCCTGTGGGTGGGCCTGTGCTCAGCCGGTGCCATGCGCTACCGCACCTTCCGCGCCTATGGTTTCGTGCTGGCTGGCTACACCGCAGCGATGATCGGCCTGCCGGTGCTGCAACACCCCGACCAGGCGTTCATGGCAGCGGTATGGCGGGCGCTGGAAATCGCCCTGGGTATTCTGGTGTCGACCTTCGTCAGTGCCGCGATCCTGCCGCAGTCGGCCAGTGCCGCAATGCGTAACGCCCTGTACCAGCGCTTTGGCGTGTTTGCCGGGGTGGTGGTGGAGGCCCTGCGTGGTGATAGCCAAAAGGACCGCTTCGAGAGCAGCAACGTGCGCTTCGTGGCAGAAGCAGTAGGCCTTGAGAGCCTGCGCAACGTCACCGCTTTCGAAGACCCGCACATGCGCCGTCGCAGTGGCCGGCTGGTGCGCATGAACAGCGAGTTCATGGCCATCACCACGCGCTTCAATGCCTTGCACCGCTTGCTGGAGCGCCTGCGTGCCCGTGGCCCGCTGCAGATCGTCAGTGCCATCGAACCGGGCCTGAACACCTTGGTGGAGTTGCTGCAGCCCTATGTGGGCCGGGCGTTGACTGACGCCGATGCGCTGCGCCTGACCCTGGAGCTGGCCGCCTACAAGGAAGGCCTGCAGGCCCAGGTGCGGGGGCTGCGGGCTGAGTACCTGGCAACGGACCCCAGCGAGTCCGACCTGCTTGATTTCCATACCGCGTTCGAACTGCTGTACCGCTTCGTAGACGAGATGTTGAGCTACGCCGAAACCCATGCCTCGCTGGCCGCGCACAAGCACGAACGCGAGCAGTGGGATGAGCCCTACGTGGCGCAGACCAGCTGGCTAGTATCGCTGGCGGCCGGTGTGCGGGCCTCGGCAGTGCTGTTGCTGCTGGGCAGTTACTGGCTGCTCAGCGATTGGCCCAGCGGTGCCATGATGACCCTGATCGCCACGGTCACCGTATGCCTTTCGGCAGCGTCACCCAACCCTAAGCGCATGTCGTTCCAGATGGCTTGCGGCACGGCCATCGGCGCTTTTGTCGGCTTCTTCGAAACCTTCTTCGTGTTCCCCTGGATCGACGGTTTTCCGCTGCTGTGCATGGTACTGGCGCCCGTGTTCATGCTGGGCGCGTTTCTTTCGTCGCGCCCTGCCTATGCCGGTTATGGCATCGGCCTACTGGTGTTCTTCGCGATTGGCTCGGTGCCGAACAACCTCACCGTTTATGACCCGTACACCTTCATAAACGACTACATCGGCATGGTGATTGGCATGTTCGTCTGTGCCGCCGCCGGGGCGATCATCCTGCCGCCCAACAGCCGCTGGCTGTGGAGCCGCCTTGAGCAGGCGTTGCGCGAGCAGGTGCTGTTCGCCATCAGCGGCCGCCTGCGCGGTCTGGGCTCGGCCTTCGAAAGCCGCACCCGCGACCTGCTGCACCAGGCCTATGGCCTGGCGGCCGGCAAGCCGCAGGTGCAGAGCCAGCTGATGGGCTGGATGTTCACCGTGCTGGAGATCGGCCACGCCGTCATCGAGCTGCGCAAGGAGCAAGCACGCGCCCCGGTGCACCCGGCCTATGCCGAGTCGCAGCCGTGGCGCCAGGCAATCCGTGTCATGGGCCGTGCACTGACCCGGCTGTTCCTGCAGCCCAGCGCCAGCAACCACGAACGCGCACTGGTGGCAGTGGACCACGCCATCTCCCGCGTGCAGGCCACCGACGAGCCATTCGCCCGGCACTTCGACACCTCGGTGCTGCGCCGCGTGCAAAGCTACCTGCACTTCATCCGTACTTCCCTGCTGGACCCACAGTCGCCACTGGCACCGGCGAAAGGACTGCACCATGCCCCGTGAGATCGCCTTCCATGGCGTGTACATGCCCACCATGACCTTGATGTTCCTGTTTGCCCTGGGCCTGGCCTGGGGCCTGGACCGGTTCATTGCCAGCCATGATGGCTACCGCTTCTTCTGGCACCCGGCGCTGCTGCGCCTGAGCCTGTTCGTCTGCTTGTTCGGCGCCATGGCGCTGTCTGTCTACTGGTGAGAATCCTTCGATGAAAAAGTTCTTCAGCCTGATCGCCACCCTGCTGGTGCTGGTCGCTGCCGTGGCCATCGGTCGCCAGTTGTGGCTGCACTACATGACCACGCCATGGACCCGTGATGGCCGTGTGCGTGCCGACATCATCAACGTCGCTGCCGACGTGCCCGGCTACGTGGTGGATGTACCGGTCAAGGACAACCAGCGGGTGAAGAAGGGCGACCTGCTGATCCAGATCGACCCTGAGCACTATCAGTTGGCGGTCGACCAGGCCAAGGCGCTGGTCGCTTCGCGCAAGGCCACCTGGGAAATGCGCAAGGTCAATGCCAAGCGCCGTGCCGACATGGACAACCTGGTGATCTCCAAGGAGAACCGCGACGACGCCAGCAACATCGCCAACTCCGCCCAGGCTGACTACCAGCAGGCCCTGGCCGAACTGGCTGCTGCCGAACTGAACCTCAAGCGCACCCACATCGTGGCCACGGTGGACGGCTACGTGACCAACCTGAATATCCACAAGGGCGACTATGCGCGTACCGGCGAAGCAGTGATGGCGGTGGTCGACGAGAATTCGTTCTGGGTTTACGGGTTCTTCGAGGAGACCAAGCTGCCGCATGTGAAGGTGGGGGACCAGGCCGAATTGCAGATGATGAGCGGCGAGCGCCTCAATGGGCATGTGGAGAGCATTGCCCGCGGCATCTACGACCGTGACAACCCACAGAGCCGCGAGCTGATCGCCGACGTGAACCCGACCTTCAACTGGGTGCGGCTGGCACAGCGGGTGCCGGTGCGCATTCACATCGATGACGTGCCGGAAGGGTTTTTGCTGGCGGCGGGGACGACCTGTACTGTGGTGGTGAAGCCGAGTTCGCCTTGAGATGCAGGTCGCCAGGCTGATCGAGCGCCGCCCGCGCGGTGCTCGATCCTACCGGCGACACATCCCTCAGTTCATGCACTCGCCGGTCCCACCAACACCGGCACTTTGACCCGATCAATCACCTTCGCGCTGATCGAGGGGTCGAGCAACCGCCCCAGCCGCGACAGGTGTCGGTGGCCCATGATGATCAGCTCGCAGCGCAGTTCCTGCGCTTTGGCGATAATCGCTTCAACCGGCAGCCCGGCCACCATGCAGCCCTGGCTGGCGAAGCCGGCTTGCTGCAGTTCGCGCACGGCCTCGGCTACGGCGTGGTCGGCATGTTGCTGTTCCACGCAGGCGGCGGGGTATTCTTCCAGTTCCTCGGCGGTGTAGGGCGCGGGTTGCTCGTGCACCGCGAAGGTGGAATCGATGGCCAGCAGCACGTGCAGTTCGTGCTCGCCCGGGCGGCAGTAGCGGCGGGCGAGGGTAAGCAGGGCGGCGGATGCGGGGGAGGCGTCGATGGCGATCAGGACGGGGCTGGGCATGCGGGATCCTTGATGTATTTGGGGGCTTGGGCGGCCTTTTCGCGGGTAAACCCGCTCCTACAGGCCAACGCAACACCTGAACCAAGGAGCCGGTTTACCTGCGAAAGGACCGAACCTGCCATGCAGCATTTTTGACCTAATCCTTCCCTGAATAAATGGCGCACCACGCACAAGCGCATTGCGTCCGGTGCAATCCATCAACCTGATACCATCGCATTCCCCACAGCTGTAACGGAAAACGGCCATGCAACTTCCGGACATGAACCTGCTTGTCGCCCTCGATGCCTTGCTCGACGAGGGCAGCGTGGTTGGCGCGGCGCAACGCATGAACCTGAGCCCGGCAGCCATGAGCCGGACCTTGGGGCGTATCCGTGAAGCACTGGGTGACCCGATCCTGGTGCGGGCCGGCCGTGGCCTGGTGCCGACGCCGCGTGCACTGGCCCTGCGCGAGCAGGTGCATGGCCTGGTGGAGCAGGCCGGGCAGGTATTTCGCAGTCGCGACGATGTCGACCTGGTGAACCTGGACCGTGCCTTCAACATCCGCACCAATGACCTGTTCATCGCCCTTTATGGGGCTCAGTTGTTGCGCATGATGCTGGCCCAGGCACCGCATACGGTGCTGCGTTTTGTGCCGGAGGGCAGCGGCGACGATGATGCGGTGCTGCGCAATGGGCAAATCGACTTGATCATCAGCTCAGCCATTGAACTGGGCCCCGAAATCAAGGTTCAGAGCCTGTTCAACACCTACTTCGTGGGCTTGGCGCGGGAAGGGCACCCGGTTTTCGATGACGAGATAACCCCTGAGCGCTTCGCCGCCTACCCGCACATCAGCGTGTCACGCCGTGGCCGCGCCAATGGGCCTATCGACGTGGCGCTGGCCAATTACAAGGTGGAGCGCCGGGTGGCCCTGATCACGACGAGTTTTCACTCCGCGATGTTTTCGCTGCCGGACTCAGACCTGATCTTGCCGATACCCGCCAATATCCTGAACAGTGTGAACCGGCTGAAACTGCCATTGCGGTCTTTCGAGATCCCCGTGCCACTGGAAAAGGTCAACGTCATGCAGGCGTGGCACCCGCGGTTCGATAATGACCCGGCCCATCGCTGGCTGCGGCAGACGTTGAAAGCGTGCGGCAGGATGGACCCTTAAGGCGTGTGGCACGTGCGCATCCGCTACCCGATTGCGTTTGACGCAATATAAAACTGCCGACAAGTCAGTTTTCGTAAGCATTCGACCTTCTTAGACTTGCTCCAGTCGCAAATTTGTTGCCGGAGATGTCTGTCCATGAGTTCCCTGTCCGTCCCGTCTGCCGCCACTGCCGCCGCCCTCGCGCCGGCTGCCCCCGCGCAGGCTGCGTTCGGCCTGCAGGTCGTGGTCGGGTTGTTCGGTGTGTTGCTGGCTGTGCTTTGCGCCGGCCTCAACGAGTCGGTAACCAAGATTTCCCTGGCCGATATCCGCGGCGCCATGGGCATCGGAGCCGACGAAGGGGCCTGGCTGCTGGCGGCATACAGCGCCGCTTCGGTATCGGCCATGGCTTTCGCGCCGTGGCTGGCCACGACCTTCTCGCTGCGGCGCTTCACCATGAGCGCTGTCGGCCTGTTCGCCGTGCTTGGCTTGCTGCAACCTTTCGCCCCCAACCTGCACAGCTTGATGTTGCTGCGCATACTGCAGGGCTTTGCCGCTGGCGCGTTACCGCCGATGCTGATGAGCGTGGCCCTGCGCTTTTTGCCGCCAGGCATCAAGGTCTATGGCTTGGCCTGCTACGCCCTGACCGCCACCTTTGGCCCCAACCTCGGCACGCCACTGGCGGGGCTATGGACCGAATACGTCGGTTGGCAATGGGCGTTCTGGCAGATCATCCTGCCCTCGCTGCTGGCCATTTTCTGCGTAGGCTGGGGGCTGCCGCAGGACCCGCTGCGCCTGGAGCGTTTCAAACAGTTCGACTGGCGGGGCGTACTGCTGGGCCTGCCCGCCATCAGTTGCACTGTGCTGGGCCTGTCGCTGGGCGACCGCTGGGGTTGGTTCGATTCGCCGCTGATCTGCTGGCTGCTGGGCGGTGGCCTGCTGTTGCTGGTGTTGTTCATGTACAACGAGTGGTCCGAGCCGTTGCCATTCTTCCAGTTGCGCTTGTTGCAGCGGCGCAACTTGAGTTTCGCCCTGGTGACCCTGGCCGGTGTACTGGTCGTGCTCTCGGGTGTGGGCAGCATCCCGTCGGCCTACCTTGCGCAGATCCAGGGCTACCGCCCGGCGCAGACCAGCCCGTTGATGATGCTGGTGGCCATGCCGCAACTGATCGCCCTGCCGCTGACAGCAGCACTGTGCAACATCCGCGCAGTGGACTGCCGCTGGGTGCTGGGCATTGGCCTGGCGATGCTGGCGGCGTCCTGTGTTGGCAGCAGCCTGCTGACCAGCGAGTGGATCCGTGGCGACTTCTACCCGTTCTACCTGCTGCAGGTGTTCGGCCAGCCGATGGCAGTGCTGCCGTTGCTGATGCTGTCCACCAATGGCATGACCCCGCAGGAAGGCCCGTTCGCCTCCAGCTGGTTCAACACCGTCAAGGGCCTGGCCGCCGTGATCGCCGGTGGCCTGCTGGAGGTTCTTGGCACCCTGCGCCGGCATTTTCATTCCAATCACCTGGTAGACAGCTTGGGCAACGCCCCGTTGATCGACGGTAACGCTGCTGGCTTGGCCAAGCGTATTCACGACCAGGCGCAGGTATTGACCTCGGCCGACCTCTATCTGGTGCTGGCCTGTATCGCCGTGGCCCTGATCTGCCTGATTCCTTTCGTGCCTACCCGGGTCTATCCGCCGCGTGCGGTGGCTTGAACCCTGGATGATGTCGAGAACTATTGAAATGACCAACAACCGCAAAACCCTTTTTATCGGCTCGGTGCTGGCCGTTGCCGTCCTGGCCGGCATCGTCGGCCCCTGGATCTTTGGCAGCGACCACCGCCAGAGCACCAATGACGCCTATGTGACCGCTGACTACACCGTGGTCGCGCCCAAAGTCACCGGTTTCATCAAGCAAGTGCTGGTGGAAGACAATCAGCAGGTCACGGCTGGCCAGTTGCTGGCGACCATCGACGCCCGTGACTACCAGGCCGCGCTGGATGCTGCGCAGGCGCAGTTGCTGGTAGCCCAGGCACAAAGCGCCGATGCCCGCGCCACGCTTGAACGCCAGGATGCGCTGATTGCCCAGGCCGAAGCGGCAGTGAAGGCGGCCCAGGCTGAGGTGGCGTTCGCCGACCATGAAGTCAAGCGCTACAGCCGCCTTGCCGAGCAGGGCGCGGGTACCGTGCAGAACGCCCAGCAGGCGCGCAGCGCTGTCGATCAAGCCCGAGCTCGCCTGGCCAACGCTCAAGCTGCGCGGGTCGCGGCGCGCAAGCAGGTAGACATCCTCACGGCTCAAGTGGCCAGCGCCGATGGCCAGCTCAAGCGTGCCGAAGCAGGCCTGGAAAAGGCCCAGCTCGATCTGTCCTACACCCGCATCACAGCGCCGGTGGACGGTATGGTCGGCGAACGCGCCCTGCGCGTGGGGGCCTACGTCAACCCGGGTGCCCGCCTGCTGTCGGTGGTGCCGTTGCAGCAGGCCTATGTGGTCGGCAACTTCCAGGAAACCCAGCTGACCCACGTTCAGCCGGGTCAGCCGGTGAGCATCAGCGTCGACACCTTCTCCGGCGAAACGCTGCACGGCCATGTGCAGAGCATTGCCCCGGCTACCGGCGTAACCTTCGCCGCAGTCAAGCCAGACAACGCCACCGGCAACTTCACCAAGGTGGTGCAACGCATTCCGGTCAAGATCGTTCTCGATGATGGCCAGCCACTGCTCACCCGCTTGCGTGTGGGCATGTCGGTAGAAGCAACCATCGACACCCGTGGCGACAAGCTGGACGGCAAAGAGGTGAGCGCGCGATGAAGCCGGGATTACGCTTGAGCCCGTTGCTGCTGGCCGTGCTGCTGGCCGGCTGCACCATGGGCCCGGACTTCCTGCGCCCAGATAGCCAGGCCCCGCAGCAGTGGGCGCCATTGCAAGGCGAGGCGGCAGCCAGCCAGCCGCAGGCCGAACCGCTGGAGCTGCGCTGGTGGGAAACCTTCCACGATGCAAAGCTTAGTGCCTTGATCCAGCGCGTTGCCGAGCGCAACCTCGACTTGCAGATGGCCAGCGCGCGCCTGCTGCAAAGCCGTGCGCTGCGCAGTACCTTGGCTGCCGACGAAGTACCGTCGGTGGACGTGAACGCCGGTTACAGCCGCGCTCGTAACAGCGCCGATGGCTTGAGCGATCCGTCCGGCAGGGCCGGGAAAGAAGCCTTCAACCTCTGGCAGGGTGACCTGGTGGCCGGTTGGGAACTGGACCTGTGGGGCCGTGTGCGGCGTCAGGTCGAGGCTGCCGATGCCACGGTCGAAGTGGCCGAGAATGACCGCCGCGGTGTGCTGGTGGCACTGCTTTCGGAAACCGCCGGCAATTACATCCAGCTGCGTGCCGTGCAACACACCCTCGATGTGACGCAGGACAACCTCAGGGTCGCCCGGCACAGCCTGAAGCTGTCCCAGGACCGCCAGGCCGAAGGTGTTGCCACGCGCCTGGATGTGGCCCAGGCCAGCGCCCAGGTCGCGTCTATCGAGTCGCGCCTGCCAAGCCTGGAAGCGCGGCGTGATGACCTGATCAATGCCCTCAGCCTGCTTGCTGCCGAGCCGCCGCGCAACCTCCAGGCCGAATTGCTGCAAGGCGGCGAGCTGCCCGCGCCGCAGCAGAAGTTTGCCATCGGCTTGCCGTCCGAACTGGCCGAGCGCCGCCCGGACATCCGCCAGGCCGAGGCCCGCCTGCATGCCGCCACCGCCAGCATTGGCGTGGCCAAGGCGGATTTCTACCCGAGCATCCGCCTGTCGGGCAGTGTCGGCTTCCAGGCCATGCAGCTGTCGGATTTCGGTGGCTGGGATTCGCGCCGGTTTGCCTTCGGTCCGCAGTTGTCGCTGCCAGTCTTCGAAGGCGGCCGGCTCAAGGGCACCCTGCAACTGCGCGAGGCGCAACAGCAGGAAGCCGCGCTGAACTATCGAAAGGTAGTGCTGGGGGCCTGGCATGAAATTGACGATGTGCTGCGCCTGTACAACGCCAGTCAGTTGCGCCGTGATCACCTTGCCGAGGCCGTGCGGCAAAACCGTATCGCCCTGGAAACCGCCCAGCGCCAGTATGTGGAAGGGGCGGTGGACTTTCTCAATGTGCTGACGGTGCAAGGCGCGCTGCTGGCCAGCGAGGAGCAATGGATCGACAGCTCGGCAGCGGTGTCGCAGGCGCTGGTGGGGCTGTACAAGGCGCTGGGTGGAGGCTGGCAGGCGTTTGATGGGCCGCCGCAGAATGCTCACGGTTAGAGAGGAGGCATGGATTCTGCGGGGGACAGGCAGCCGAACACTCAGAGCGGGCGCAGCAGGCCAAAGCGCTTGCGCAGTGCCCAGTCCAGCAACCGCCGCGGCAGCAACCGGGCCATCAGCGGCAAGGCGGTACTGCCATTCCCCAGCCGCACCCGTGCTGGCGCCGGCGACTTGCCGACGGCTGCCAGCACGCCTTGGGCAAATACCGCCGCTGAAGTCGGCTTGTCCTGCGATGCCCGCGCCCGCGCCTGCACATGCTCACGCAAAGGCCACCACGGCGAGTCCATCGCCAGCACCAGCTCGGCCTGGCGCTGGGCATTGCTGGCGAACTGCGAGGCTATTGCGCCCGGCTGTACTTCCATCACCTGCACACCGAACGGTGCCAGTTCCAGGCGCAAGGCATCGCTCAGGGCATGCACAGCCGCTTTCGAGGCGCAGTAAGCGCCGGCGAATGGCGTGACCAGCACGCCCGATACACTGCCGATATTCACCACCAGGCCGCGTGAGCGGCGTAGCAGCGGGAACAGTGCCCGGGTAACGCCGACCACGGCGAAAACGTTGGTTTCGAACTGCTGGCGCAGGGCGTCGACGCCACCATCGAGCAGTGGCCCCATGGCGCCGTAGCCGGCGTTGTTGATCAGGATATCGAGGGTTTCCAGTTCCTCTGCCAGGCGGGCCAGCGCCTCGCCGTCGTTTACATCCAGCTGCCGGGCCGTGTAGCCGGCGGCACTCAGTTGTTCGACATCCTCAGGCTTGCGGGCGGTGGCCCAGACATGGTGGCCGGCATCGCGGAAAGCGTCGGCCAGGGCGCGGTCGATGCCGCTGGAACAACCGGTGATCAGGACGGTGGGCATGGTTGGGGCCTGTTGTCATGGAGGAAACACATCAATTGGCAAACGTACCTTGCAGGTGCTCTGCCCGGAACTCCAGGGTCTGCGGCCGATAGCCGGAACGCAGCGGCGGCAATGGCAGGCAGTCTTGCCACTCGGCCCCCGGCTGCAATTCACCTGGCCCTCGGTATCGCGGTGCATTGTAGGTGTTCTCGGCCAGGTTCACGGTATCGCCCGGTGCGTACGCTGCCACGCGCCAGCGCAGTTCGGTCAGCGGCACGTCGTTGCCGTTCTTCATGCGTACCAGCAGGGCACGGTCGGCGGGGCAGTGTTCGGGGGCGTAGGTCAGGCGCAGGGCCAGGTGTGCCAGTCGGCTGCTTTCGCGGCTGTCTTGCCAGACGACGAACGAAGCCACCAGGCCCAGGCCACACACGGCCGCCAGGGAGATGGGGAGAGCCTTGGCTGGGTAACGCAACAACAACACCAGCCAGGTGAGGACCAGCAGGGCACCGATCAGCATCGCGTAATCGCCTCATTCGCGCGCAGGGAGGGCTACAGCCTATCTAAAACCCAGCGGTCAGGTAACCGGTGAGCACCTATGCCAGAAGCCAGACCTGGCATTGCTGCGAGTAGTGGAAAGGGTACATCCATTCTAGATTCCGCCATGCCTATTCAGAAGGAGCAAGGCCATGAGTCAGACAGCGATTGAGCAAAAGCCTGTGCAAGAAATGAAAAAAGCGCCTGCCAAGGGCAAAGTGACGGCAGTCATCAGCCTGGCGGGTCAAAGGGAGGATTTCGTTTCAGAGGGCGTGGACTACGGGAACGCTGAACAATCAGCGTGGTTGTATGCGTACAAGGGGCAGGCCGACGATGCGGACGTCTACATCGACTTCGACCTGGCATTGCAAGGGGGCGTGCGGGATGTCGTTATCGATGATGAGGCGAACCGGGCTCTTGTCCACAAGCGCGGCACAACCTATGGCGGCTATGCGAAATCCGGGCATATCCGGAAACTTGAGATGACCGCCACAAGCATCAGGGCAGAATCCTTCGAATTTGAAGGGGAGGATGATTTGCAGCGACCTTTCAGGGTGGTGGGTGGCCCGTTCGACATCTACGTCATAGCTCCGACCCTTGAATGAGCAGGCTCGCCCCTGGTCAACCCAGGGGCGAGTCAGCATTTACTGCGCGATGGTCTTCACCGAAACGCCGCGCTCGATGGGGGTGGAGGTGCGCCCGTACACATCCTCGAAGCGTTCGATGTCATCTTCGCCCAGGTAGCTGCCGGACTGCACTTCGATGATCTCCAGCGGGATCTTGCCCGGGTTACGCAAACGGTGCACCGAAGCGATCGGGATATAGGTCGACTGGTTTTCGGTCAGCAGGAACACATTCTCGTCGCAGGTCACCTCGGCGGTACCGGACACCACGATCCAGTGCTCGGCGCGGTGATGGTGCATCTGCAGCGACAGGCTGGCGCCCGGCTTGACGGTGATGTGCTTGACCTGGAAGCGGCCGCCCATGTCCACCGAGTCGTACGAGCCCCACGGGCGATACACTTCCAGGTGGTTCTGGGTTTCCGTGCGGCCCTGTTCGTCGAGGGTCTTGACCATCTGCTTGACGCCTTGGACCTTGTCCTTGTGGGCAATCATCATGGCATCCTTGGTCTCGACCACCACGATGTTCTCCAGGCCGATCACCGACACCAGTTTGCCGTTGCCGTGGATCATGCAGTTGTGGCTGTCTTGCACCACCACGTCGCCTTTGGTGACGTTGCCGTTGTCGTCTTTCTCGTGCACTTCCCACAGCGACGACCAGCAGCCGACGTCGCTCCAGCCGGCCGACATCGGCACCACGCAGGCACGCTGGGTCTTTTCCATTACCGCGTAGTCGATGGAGTTGTCCGGGCAGCAGGCGAAGGTGGCTTCGTCGATGCTCAGCACATCGCCGTCTTCCTCGCTACGCTCCAGGGCCAGCACGCAAGTGTCGTAGATGTCGACATCGTGCTTTTTCAGTTCCTCAAGGAAGCGGCTGGCGCGGAACAGGAACATGCCGCTGTTCCAGAAATAGCCACCGGCCTGGACGAACTCGGCGGCGCGTTTTTCATCGGGCTTCTCGACGAACTGCGCAACCCGCGCCACGCCCTCGGGCAGCAGCGCGTCCTGGCTGGAGCGGATGTAGCCATAGCCGGTTTCCGGCTTGGTCGCCGGCACGCCGAACAGCACCATCTCGCCACGCTCGGCGGCCACGGTGGCCAAGGCCAGTGCACGTTGCAGGGCCTTCTGGTCATCGATCACATGATCGGCAGGCAGCACCAGCATCAGCTCGTCGCGGCCTTCGTTGACCAGCTTCATGGCAGCCATGGCCACGGCCGGCGCGGTGTTGCGGCCGAACGGTTCCATGAGGATGCCCTGGGTTTCCAGCTTCAGTGCGGCCAGCTGCTCCTGGACGATGAACTTGTGGTCCTTGTTACAGACCACGATCGGGGTGTCCATGCCCTCGAATACAAGGCGCTCGATGGTTTGCTGGAACAGCGTGTGTTCACCGGTCAGGGCCAGGAACTGTTTGGGGAACTGTTTGCGCGACAGAGGCCACAGACGGGAACCGCTACCACCAGAAAGAATTACCGGGATCATCATGTTTCTCCAATAGTCGTTGAGAGGCAGGGGAATCAGTTGCTAGCCACGGGGCGAGTTACCCACACCGGCGACAAGGCGTTGCCGGAACCCGTTACGTACAGCACTGCGGCTTCGCCGCGCTCCAGGGCGACGGGTTTTACGTCACCCACTTTCTTGTCTCCTTGGTACAGCGCCAGGTTGACTTTGACCGGGTTGATTTCACGTTCGCCACGGCCGTTGGCGGCCACTGGTTTGACCACTTCGGTCTTGCCGTCTGCGGTTTTCAGGGTCAGTTGCTGGTCGCTCAGGTTCTGTACGCGCACCAGAGCTTTCTGCTTGTTCTTGAACGGTGGTTCTTCGATCAGTTTCGGGTTGCCGTTGTTGCTGTTGACCAGCGTGTAGTACTTGTCCGAGGCCAGCTTGACCGGCACGCTCTTGCCGCCGACCTGGGCGGTGTAGTCGCCACCTGGCAGGAAGCTGAAGTCGCTGCTGGCCTGGGCACCAACCTGTTTGATCTGGGTGTTGCCGACCGATGCTGCGGCCGGTGCACTGGTGGCGTTGTACAGGCGTACGAAGGTCGAGCCTTTCGGCGCGCTAGGGCCATAAAGCGCGGCGTCGGCACCGGCAAAGGCCTGCATCGAGGCAAGGGAAAGGCCGGCCGCGAGGGTGAGGGCTTTGGCAATGGAAGTCTTGGTAGTCATGTGCGTTTCCTCTCTATCAGTCAGTGGTCTGTCCGGGTGGACGACAAGGCCAGGTTTTGTTCGGATTTACGGGAGTTTTTCAGCTGCGCGATCCACTGCGGATCGAAGCTGCTGAGGTCGTTTTTCATTGGCAGATAACGTTCGGGGAATTCCCACACCACCACTTGTGGTGCGGCGTTTTTGAAGGCATCGCTTTGCAGGTACTTGAGCATCGGCAGCAGTGGGCCATGGCCGTCTTCGGCGTAGTTGGCGACGTCACTGCGCAGGGCCTGCTGCAGCGCGCCGAGGAAGTTCCAGTGCGGGTTGGCGCTGTAGCTGGTGCCTACCAGTGCAACCGGGATCTGCTTGTCGGCGAACAACGCGTCGCCGGCGTCACCCTCGGTGTCGACTGGGCGAGTGGTGCGTTGCTGCAGGTTGTCCGGGGTCGGCAGCAGGTTGCTGAACAACGGGTCCAGTGGCAGGAAGTTGGTCAGGTCGCCTTTGTAGGGGGCGGTGTTGCCGGCTTCGGTGATGAAGGCTTGTGGGGCGCCGTTGAGCAGGCTCTGGCGGCTGACCGCTTCGGCCAGTGTTTGCGCCGCCACTTCGGCACCCATAGGCGTCCAGTGGGTATCGGTACGCAGGAACACCTGGCCACGGGCCTTGGCCTGCTCCATCGGTGCCATCAGGTCCGGTGCGAACACGTTGGCCTGGCGTGCCTGGGCATGGAACTGGTTATACAGGTCGTCATGCAGGCTGGCAGGCTGCTCTTTGCCCAGGTACTCGGCGTAGACCCGCGCCTTGGCCGGCACGATCGCCAGCACCAGCTGGCTACCGTGTTGCTGCAGGGTGTCGCGTACGCCACGGATCAGGGCCAGGTTTTCCTGCATCAATTGCTCGGCACCGGCGGTGGGCTTGAACTCTTCGTCGCTGAACAACCACTGGTCGCGGCCCAGTACCACACCCGGGCGGCCTTCGTTGAACAGCTTGAAGTCCATTGCCGCCCACAGGTTGGTGCCCAGGCGCTTGATCGGGAATTCGGCGTCGTAGTGGGTCTCGGCGGCTTTGGCCAGCTTGCCGTTGAGCAGGGTCATCTGCTCGGTGCGCTGGAAATTCTGCAGGCCACCGGTGGACCAGGCGCCCATGCCGACCAGCAGGCCGAGGAACGACAGGGAGTAGGTGATGCGTAATGTCCGGGTCATGGTCATCAACCTCAGAACTGGAAGTAAAGGAACGGCGAGTAGCTTTGTGCCGAAAGCTTGAGGATCGAGGCGACGAACAGCAGCAGGATCAGTGCGCGGGTCATCACCCGGGTCCAGTCCAGGCCTATCGAGCCGTCAGCGTTGACCTGCACCGGGGTCGCCGTGGGCGTCGGTCTGGCATTGCGGTAGAAGTCACGCAGGCCGAAGAACGCCAGGGTGAGGTAGGCGATGACCAGGGTGGCCACCTGCAGACCGGTGAGCTGGGCACGGTTGAGCTCCGACAGCTGCCAGTCGCCGAAGCTGAACATGGCGCCGTACATGCGGGCGGCCACATGCAGGTTTTCGGCGCGGAAGATCACCCAGCCGACCACCACCAACAGGAAGGTGAAGGCCCACTTCACTGGGTTGAAGCGCTGCGGGTTGGTGTCGATGCCCAGCGCGCGCTCGATGGCCAGCCACATGCCGTGCCACGCGCCCCAGATGATGTAGGTGAAGTTCGCACCGTGCCACAGGCCGCCCAGCAGCATGGTCAGGAACAGGTTTCGGTAGGTATTGAAGGTGCCTTTGCGGTTGCCGCCCAAGGTGATGTACAGGTAGTCGCGCAGCCAGGTCGACAGGCTGATATGCCAGCGCCGCCAGAACTCGGTGATCGACTGGCTGATATAGGGCTGCTTGAAGTTTTCCATGAAACGGAAGCCCATCATCAGGCCCAGGCCGATAGCCATGTCGCTGTAGCCGCTGAAGTCGAAGTACAGCTGCGCGGTGTAGGCCAGGGCGCCGAGCCAGGCATCACCGGTGGTGGGGTTTTGCAGGGCGAAGCAGTGATCGGCGACCACGGCCAGGGTGTCGGCGATGAACACTTTCTTGATGAAGCCCTGCATGAAACGGGTGCAGCCTTCGGAAAACTTGTCCAGGGTGTGGGTACGGTTGTTGAACTGGTCGACCAGGTCCTTGAAACGCAGCACGGGGCCTGCGATCAGGTGCGGGAAGATCGCCACGAAGGCTGCGAAGTCGATCAGGTTGCGGGTAGCTGGGGTGTCGCCGCGGTATACGTCGATGATGTAGCTGATCGACTCGAAGATGTAGAACGAGATACCGATCGGCAGCAGCACGTGGGTCAGAATGAATGGCTCCAGGCCAAACGACGTCATGATCGCGTTCAGGCTGTCGACGCCGAAGTTGGCGTACTTGAAGTAGCCGAGGATCGCCAGGTCGACACCCACGCCGAGCAGCAGCCAGCGCTGTGCCGGCTTGGTGCGCACACCGGCGGCACCGACTTTCAGGCCGATCCAGTAGTTCCACAGGGTGACCCCGGCGAACAGTGCCAAAAAATCCACCCGCCACCAGGCATAGAAGATGTAGCTGGCGATCAGCAGCAGCAGGTTGCGATAACGTTGCCCGCTCAAGTAGTACAGGCCGAGGAAGATCGGCAAGAACAGGAACAGGAACACGTTGGACGAGAAGACCATCCCGGTTCTCCTAATTTGTTCACAGCATCCAGGGCAAAGCGCCCCCCAAACCCCCCACAAAAAGGTGGGAGATACCTAGTCCCCTGTAGGAGCGGGTTCACCCGCGAAAGGGCCGGGCCTGCCATCTGCGGTGCCCTGTGCCGGCCTCTTCGCGGGTAAACCCGCTCCTACAGGGATGGTGTTACTTTTTACGCTCTGCACTCGGGTCGTAGACCCGGGTCAGGTCGCCGCCCAGCCGGAAGCTGTTGAACGGCTGCATGTCGTGCTTGCGCTCAAGTGTGTCGCCAACGCAGTGGTACAGCGCACACCAGGGCTCGAGCCAGGAATACTTGCTGTCGACCTTGAGGTCGGTCATGTCCTGTTTCTTGCCCGCGCGCGCCTTGAAGTGGCTGGGATCGCGGGCGCCGGCCAGCACGCCTTCACCCAGGCGCTGCAAGGCGAAGTTGTTCTCGGCGCGCAGGTCGACGCCATTGGCCTGGGCGAAGCTGGCAATCATCGCCAGCGGCGGCAAGGCGTAGTTGTGATAGGCCAGCGCGCGCTGCTTGCGCTTGATTTCGTTGGGCAGGAAGCCCTGGTCATCCACCTGGTTGGCGCCCACCTTGTATTCCTTCACGGCCCAGTCGAACAGGTCGCGCCGGTCGGTGGCGACGGCGGTAGCCATGACCGACCAGGCCGCCCAGTAGCTGTGGTTGTTGATCTTCTCCAGCGGCAGGTTGCTCCAGTCACGCACAGTCTGCTCGGCCAGGCGGGTAAGCCATTTTTCGATCAGGTCGGCCTCGGCCTGGTGTGCGGCCAGCGGCTGCGAGTTGGAGAATTTCAGGCGCAGCCACGAACCGCTCATGCTGCCCAGCGCCCATTTGCGCATCGACTTGCCGGTATGGTTGTAGTCGGTGGACAGCAATGCACCGGCGCGTGCCCAGGTGCCCAGCCACGTCAGGGTGCAGTCGAGTTGCGCCGGGCGGCCGTCGCGCATGTACTGGCCGACCATCTTGCTCACGCCTTTCTCAAGCGTGGTGATGTCTTCGGTCGACTTGCGGAAGGCTTTTTCCGAGGCCACGTTGAGCGTTGCCCGTGCCTTGTCCGAGCCTTCGTACTTGCTGCGAAACTGCAGCGCACCGGTGTATGGCTTGGGCGCCGCTTCGCAGCGGAAATTGCCATCGCCGGTCTTGAGTTTTTCGATCCCCTCGTAGTAACCCTGCGGCGGTACCAGCGCGGCGTGCGCGGCACCGCCAAACAAGGCCAACGCGAGCAGGGCGGGGCTGGAAATACGCTTGATGATGGTCATGGGTCGCCTCACTGGCCGGCCTGCGCGGTTTGCGCAGGCACGGCGAAGTTGTTGCGTTTGCAGAGCTTGGCCTCGACCTTCTGGGTGCCGCTTTCCGGCCCCTGTACCTCGAACGCCAGCAGGCGCTGACTGGCCCAGTCCTCGTCTTCGCGCATCTGGAAGACGAAGCGGCCGTCGGTGTCGGAGGTTTCAGGCTTTTCCAGCTTGATGTCCTCGTGACGGCCGTTGAGGTACCACAGGGTGGCCTGCAACACCTTCACCGAGGGGTCTTCGAACTTGACGTCCATCTGCAGGTCGCGGTTGATCAGGTCTTTGATCACGCCGCCCTTGCCGTTGACCATCAGCTCGTTCTTGCCCGGCTTGAGGGTGGTGCTGGCGCTCATCAGGGCTGGGCGGTCGTCGCAGCCGTCGTCGAGCAGGCCAAGGATTTGCCGCCAGATGGTTTCCTGGTTCAGGCGGTACAGCGGGGAGAATTCCCAGATGAGGATCTTCGGCGGGTTCTTCTGGAATTCCTCGCTGCCCAGGTACTCGATCATCGAGCCTTCCAGGCCACCGCCTGGGAAGGCGACGTTGAGCACGTCGGCGCCAATGTATTGCTCGAGGAAACCCGAGAAGTTGTAGTTCTTGCCACTGTGGCTGGTACCGACCAGGGTGATCTGCGCGTTGCCGCTGTCACCGAACAGGTCGTCGCCGCCGCTCGAGCCTTTCGGCTCGGTGGCGAACTGGTCCATGTACTGGACGGCGTAGCTGGTACCGCACAGTTGGCCGGCAACGTTGTGCAGGGTGCCGGTCTTGCCCATGCGCCCGGACTTCTTCGTCTCGAATTCCTTGCGCGGGATGCCTTCGAAGGCTGGCATCTTGTGCACGGTGTCGGCCACGATCTTCGCCGCGCGCTCGGCACCGTACGGCGTCCAGTGCTGGTCGCCACGGAAGTAGAAATCCTTGCCCTGGTCGGCGGCGGCCAGTTGCTCGTTGGTCAGTGGTGACAGGTCGGGCACGTTGTAGCCCATGCTGGCGAAGCGCTTGAGCATGGCCTGGTAGTTACCCAGGGCCTTCTGATAGTCGAAGGCAGCTTTTTCGGCCGGGTTGAGCATGTTGCGGTTCACCAGGCCACGGGTCGGCTGGTACACCACCACCAGTTCCACACCACGCTTCTTGAACGCGTCGTGCACTTGTTGCAGGCGTTTGTAGCCGGCCGGGGTGGTATTGAACTCGGTGCGCAGGTCTTCGCGAGTCCGGAACAGCCAGTCGCCCTGTGCCTGCACCAGCGTGGTGAAATTTTGCTGATAGCGGGTGGTGTAGCGGCTGGCATCGTGCGCTTCAGGGCACAACTGGCAGCAGGGCTCGGCTTTGAAGGTCGGGGCCTTGACGTCTTCGGCGCGTACGCCTTGGCTGATTGCCAGAAGGGCGGCGGACAGGCCCAGCAGTTTCATCAGGTGTGGAGTCATGGTCTGGGCTTCCTTAATCGATCATTTCGGTCTGGCGTTCGACCGGGTCGATCAGCACAGCCTTCTGCTGGCGTACCAGCAAGTCGAGGATTTCGTCCTGGCGCTCGCCCAGCACACCATTGAGGCTGATGCCGCTGGCCTTGCGCGGGGCGAGCATGGACACCTTGTACAGCTCGACCGACAGCGGCGAGTCGATCGACAGCGGGCCGGAGCCGTTGGCCGACAGCTCGCCACCCACCACGATCAGCGACACCTTGGTGTCGAACGGGTCGAGGGCGATGTCGCGGTCGGTGTCGGACAGGTCCTTGATGTGGCCGTATACGCCAACCAGGCCGTTGGCCATGGCGATGTTTTCGTACAGGCGGATGTTCACGCTGTTACGCACGCGGATGCCGTGGCGGCGGTTGTTGACCAGCTTGTTGCCCCAGATCAGATTGTCGCCGCTTTCGTACAGGGTGATGCCGTCGGTGTGGTTGCGGTAGATCTCGTTGTAGGCCACCAGGTTGTTGACGCTGTTACGGTCGA
Organism: Pseudomonas sp. D5(2026); assembly: GCF_057766845.1. NCBI lineage: Bacteria > Pseudomonadati > Pseudomonadota > Gammaproteobacteria > Pseudomonadales > Pseudomonadaceae > Pseudomonas > Pseudomonas sp. D5(2026). The sequence goes on along the minus strand of NZ_CM173421.1, from coordinate 4,653,216 downwards.
TCACCACGCCCGAGAGCTTGTTGTCGTAGCTCTTGTTGTTGATGATCCAGCTGTCGTTGACCTCACGCGAGACGATGATGCCGTGCTTCTTCTTGGTGCCGTACACGGTGTTGCCGGCGATGATCAGGCGGTGCGAACGGTCGTGTGGGTCGATGCCATAGACGATGTTGTCGCGGTAGGTGCTGTCCTTGACCACGAAGTCCTGCGTTTCGTAGCAGTAGAAGCCGTACCACATGTCGCTGAACTCAGAACCGATGATCCAGCCGGTGGGTTCCGGGCGGCCCATGCGCTTGGCCATGTTCGGCGTGTACTGCGAGATGCTAACGCCATACGACTTGGACTTGGCGTAGCCGAAGCTGGCCATCTTCGTGTTGACGATGTAGGTCTCGGTACCGCCCCACGACAGCAGGAACGGGCGGAACTCCTTGGGCGAGCGGAAGGTCGCCGGGCCATTGTCCTTTTCCCGCCAGCCGGTCACCTGGGTGTCGGTTACGAACAGCTTGCCGTCATTGACCAGAAATGCGCCGCCCTCCTGGGACAGGCGCAGCTGTTTGACCTTGCCGTCGATCTCGAGGATGCCCTTTTGCCCGACCACGATCGGCAGGCGAGCCAGGTAAACCCCAGGCTCGACTTCGCTGAAGTACTGTTTGGGCACCTTCTTGCTCAACTCGGTCAGGTCGACATGGCCGTCATCGATGAAGATGGCCTGCGGGATGCCGTGCTGGCGCTGCACCCACTCGGCGGCCTTGTTGTCGCCGCCGACGAACTCCTTGAGGGTGTCCTCCTGGAACATACGGCGCAGGCTGACCCTGCCCTTGTGGCGGCGGTCGATTTTCTTCTGCACCGCCTCGGCCGTGAAACCGGTAAGGTCGGGCAGCTTTGGCGGGTCCATCTGCAGTGGCTCGATCGGTGCGCTGGCCACCGTGTAGGTCTTGGCCTGCTGCAGCTCCTTGGCGATCACCTGGGGCTCTGCGGCAGTGGCCAGGCCGCTTGCCAGCAGCAAGGCACTGGCCAACAGGCTGTGACGTAAGTGCGGGTGAAGGTTCATCACGGTCAGTCCCCTACCGGCCTCAGAAGCGCCAGATGACGTCGACGAAGGCGCGGTGCATGTAAGAGTCCGCTTCCTTGCCGTAGGCGTCGCCCGGCTTGAATACACCGGCACGCAGGCGCACCAGGGCTGACGGCTCGTCGATTGCCTGGCTCATCGAAGCCGGTAGCAGGCCTTGCTTGAAGTACTTGGTCACGACCACGTCCATTTCCTGGCCAAGGTCCTTCTCGCCGTCAACCAGCTGACGGTTCACGCCGTTGTCGTCGACCACCGCGTTGATGCCGCTGGAGCCGATGTTCTGGTTACCGTCGACCCGCCAGAACTTGTGGTAGATCAGGCTCGCGTCGTAGTCGTCGCGCAGCTGCCACGAAGCGAACAGGGTGGCTGCCTGCAGGTTGCCCAGTTCGCCGCGGAACGCTTCGCCGAAGCGGTGCACGCGCGAGCGGGTGCCGGTGAAATTGGAGCGGTTGCTTTCCAGGCCGGTCTGCTCGAAGTTGTTCGAGCCGTCATCGCCACCACCACCGCTACCACGGGCATAGGCCGCGCCGACCTGCCATTGCGGGTCCAGGCGCAGGCGGATACCGAGGTCGGTTGCCCAGGCGTTGACGTCACCGCTCTGCTTGCCGGTCGCGACCTGGTCGTCACCCACCTGCTGGGTGCTCAGCTTGTCGCGGTCACCGGTCAGCCAGGTGACGCTGCCCCAGTAATTCACGGTGTGGTCGTTGCGCCAGTTGTAGGCGTCGCTGTTTGCCTCAAGGCCCAGCCAGGTGAGGTCGCCGGTACGGGTCTTGTCCAGGGCGTCGACGGTTTCGCCGGGGTTCTTCAGGCTGCCGTTGTCGTGCGTATGGTGTGCCCGCACGCCGACCCAGTGGCCAGGCGTCCACTGAGTGGCGACGTTGCCGTAGAGGTGGGTGCGGTCCTTGTCTTCCGGGGCCAGCTCGGTGAGGTCGGTGCGGTATTCGCTGAAGCGCTGGGCCACGCCCAGGTCGGCCTTGAGCAGGGTGGTGTCGAAGGTCCAGTTCAGCGCTTCGATGTTGGTATCGCGCCACATGCCATCGTCGCTGCGCAGGCGCTGGCGACCGAAGCGCAGTTGCTCGCCGGGGTAGGCGGTGAGACCGCTGTAGCCGATCCAGAGCTCGCGCATGGCCAGGTAGCTTTTGTCTGGTTGACGGCTGTCGTCGCCGGTTTCAGTGCTGGTGCCGTCGCCGTTCTGGCGCAAGGTGTCGGTTTCGATGGTGTCGGTCGCAGCGACCGCCTGGCCCATGGCGTAGGCGCTCCAGTTTCCGCGCTCGCCGTACACCCACGGGCGCAGATCCAGGCCCAGGCCGTTGACATCGCCGCCAGAGCGGGTGCCCAGGTCTCGATCGTCTTCCGATTGCCCGGTGATTTTCACGTCCAGGCCGAAGTTTTTCTCGGCGGTCATTTCCGCCAGGGTCGGGCAGGACCACAGCAGGGCGAAGCTCAGGCCGATGCCGGCTTTCACGAAGGGATTGAGCGTCATAGCGAGTCCTCACCGTCTACTTCTTTTTCGTCGTCTTGCAGGGCTTCGAGGGCCAGGGTGCTATTCGCGCCCTGCGCCATGCTGCCGCGTGCACGCTTTTCCTGGTCCAGCAGTTGCTGGGCCTGGTTGCGCTCGTCAGGTGTCAGTTGCTGGTCAAGCTTCTGCAGCAGTTCCGCTGATTGCGGCGTCGGGTTGGCCTGCGACAGCTGGGCAAACACCCAGGCGTTGCCTGGTTGCGGGCGAATGCCATGGCCCTCGCTGAATAGCTGGGCCAGGGCATAATCGGCGCTGTTCTGCCCGCCACGGGCGGAGGCCAGCAGGTGGTCGACGGCCTTCTGCGGCTCGACGTTGCCCAGGTAGCCGCGGCGGTAAAGCTGGCCCAGGTAGTAATGGGCGCTGATCTCACCGGCTTCGGCAGCGGCTTGCAGGTGCTGCTCGGCTTTGTGAGCGTCGGCAGGCAGGGTTTTGCCTTCGTAGTACAGACGGCCCAGCAGCAGTTCGGCGCGTGGCTGTTCAGCTGCGCGGCCTTTGTCGATGTAGGCCATCAACTGGTCGGTGTCGCCCAGTTCGGGGAAGTCGTATACCAGCTGTGCCAGGCTGACCCAGGACGCCGGGTTGGCCGGGGCTACTTGCTCGAGCAGGTCCTTGGCGGTTTTTTCGTCGGTCTGGCCGAGGCTGCGATCAGCCAACACCCGGGCCACGCTGTCGACCCGGGTGGCCGGTACGGCGCCACGGGCATAGGCGGATTTCAGCTGGCCGAGCAGGGCGGCTTGCTGGTCGGCCTGGCCACGCATCTGGTACACAGTGGCCAGTTCGACGTAGCAGATGTCGGTGGTGTTCAGCGCGGCCTTGCAGATTTTCTCCACCTCGCCCAGGTGCTGGTCGTAGGTGCCCTGGGTACGGTACAGCAACACCTGGGCCAGGCCTGCTTCCGGGTTGCCGGCGGCGCGCCACTGGTCGATCTGCTGCTGCGCGTTGACCTTGGGGAAACTCTGCGGGTAGCTGAGGTAGAGCATTGCCAGCGGAATCAGGGTATTGCTTTGGCCCTGTTTCGCGGCCTGCTTGAGCAGGGTTTCAGCTTCCTCACGTTCGGCCTGGGTGCTGTCAGGCTTGGCCACCAGCAAGCGGCCAAGGCGCGCCTGGGCGCGTGGCGACGTGGCGGCCGCAGCGCGATAGGTGGCCTCGGCTTCCTTGATTTGCGATGGGTCGCGGGTGGCCACCTTGATGTCCGCAAGGCCGACTTGCGCTTCGCTGTAGCCCAGGTCGGCCAGCGCCTTGTAGTTGCGCTCTGCCAATGCCGTGTCACCGCGCTTCAGGGCCTCGTTGGCCAGGCGCTGGTCGGGCAGGCCGGCACAGCCGGCCAAAGTGATGGCGGCGGCCAGTGCACACAATCCCAGGTTCACGCGGACCCTGTGGGAGCGGGCAAGCCCGCGAATTGGCATGGCCGACGATGCTGTCCCTGCTGGCCTCTTCGCGGGTATGCCCGCTCCCACAGGATAGGTGTTGGTATCAGAGATCATCGTCCGTCCCTCACAGGCCACGGGCCACGGCTTTGTCGATCAGCCAGTTCAGCGACGGGCCACGGTCGCTGTTGACCGACGCCGGGCGGCCTGCCAGTTCGGCGGGCAGGCTGCTGTCCGGCTTGATCTGCACGCGGATGTCGGAGGACAGGTCTTCGCTGTTGAGGCTGGTGCTGCTGACGATCTGACCGGTGCGCACTTCGTCTTCGCCGGCCACCTGGAAGTTGACCCGGGTGCCCGGCTTGACCTCGTCGAACTGGCGGTAGCTGAAGCGCGCCTCGATCATCGGGTTGGTGGTGCGTGGGATCAGCTGGAAGATCGGCTGGCCCTTGGCTGCGTACTGGCCGTCGTCTACCAACTGGCGCGCGACCACGCAGTCGCAGGGGCTGGTGAGGGTGCCGGACAGCTGCTTGCCGAACAGCTCCTCGATCTTTGCCGGCTCCAGCTGTGCGTCTTCAAGGTTGCCCTTGAGCATGTCCAGCATGCTGGTGGTGAAGCTGGCCAGTGGCGCGCCCTTGACGATCTGCCCACCGCTTTCGACCAGGCTGCTCACGGTACCGTCGCGCGGCATGGTGACGTTGGTGGTCGGCACTGCGACCACACCGGCTTCGGCGTGGCTGACGAAGTACATGCCGTACAACGATTTGGCGACGAAGCCGAAGGCCGCAACGCCGACCACGAACACGCCCAGTGTGACGGTGACTGCCTTGAGGCGGCCGAAGGCGCTCAGGCCTGACCCACCATCCTTCTGCTTGCGCGCCTTGGTGAAGTTGTCGCGCTGCAGGGTGCTGAGTACGTCGCCGATGCTGATCAGCTCACCCGACAGGTGGCTGGTGATGATGTGCCGCAACGTGGCGATGTCACGTGGCTCAAGGTTCTGGAACTGCGCACCGATACGGCCATTGTCCGGGTTGTACGAGCGCACCTGGAACTCGATGTCGATGGACAGGCCCAGGTTGTCGACCACGAACTGCAGGCGCCCGCGCAGCACATCGCCCACCGACTGCGGTTGCTTGGCGTGGAAGCTCAGGCCGCCGGCAGATAGGTCTTCGACCTTGACTTCGTGGACCTGGCGCTGGGCGTCCAGGAACCGCAGCTTGGCGGGAATGCGTACCCGGGCGTGTTGGCGCTGGGCTTCGGACTCATGCACGACATTGACGTTCACGGCGGTATTCATGGTGGTTTGTTCCTGTTAGATCCGATCCGGGTTGGGCTCACACGACCATGAACAGCACAGCAACGAAGATGCTGGCAGCCGAGAAGGTCATGGTCCGCGAGGACCAGGTGTTGAACCATTGTTGAAAGCTGGCGAGGTCACGCTTGAGGGCAGTGGGCTGACGCGTCCACGACTGCTTGTCGAGGCGGAAGAACACATAGATCTTCATCAGCGCGCCGATGATCTGGTTGTAATAGAGAATCAGCGGGTAGGCCGGGCCTACGCTGTGGCCGGAGCACAGCAGCATGATGGTGAGGATCAGGCGGGTAATGCCGATCCACAGCAGGTACACCAGCAGGAAGGCCATACCGAACTTGAGGCTGGCGATCACCGCCACGGTCAGGCCCAGCAGGCTGGTCCACATCGACACGCGCTGGTCGAACAGCACGATGCTGGTGAACAGGCCCAGGCGACGCAGGCCAAGGCCCAGTGCCCGTGAGTTCTGCCGCAGGTTGTTGCCGTACCAGCGGTACATCAGCTTGCGGCTGGCCTTGAGGAAACTTTTTTCCGGCGGGTGCTCGACCGTGTTGATGGCGGCGTCCGGCACGTAGAAGGTGTCGTAGCCCAGGCGCATCAGGCTGAACCAGCTGGATTTGTCGTCCCCGGTAAGGAACTTGAAGCGGCCCAGGCGCCAGTGCATCAGCGAATCGCTTTCGACGTCGGCGATGAACTCGGGGTTGGTCACCACGCTGGCGCGGAACATCGACATGCGCCCGGTCATGGTCAGTACGCGCTTGGACAGGGCCATCGAGCACATGTTGATGTGGCGCTGGGCGAAGCGCAGCTTGTGCCACTCGCTCATGATGTAGCCGCCGCGCACTTCGCAGAATTCATTGGTGGTCAGGCCGCCCACATTGGGGAACAACTTGAACCAGGGTACGGTCTTGCGCACCACACCGTCGGCCAGCACGGTGTCACCGTCGATCACCGCCACTACGGCGTTCTCGTCCGGCAGCATGCGCGAGATGGCGCGGAAACCGTAGGCCAGGCCATCGCGCTTGCCGGTGCCGGCGATTCGCACGATGTCCAGCTTCACATGGGCCGGCGGGTTGTACTTGGCCCACAGGCTCTTCACCAGCAGTTCATCGGACATTTCCACCAGCGAGCAGACCACGGTGGTGGGGAAGCCACAGTTGATCGCCTCGCGAATCACCGAGCTGTACACCTGGGCGGTGGTCAGCGCTTCGATACGGAAGCTGGTGACCATCAGGTAGACATGCGACGGGTCGGTGGCATTGCCCATTTTCTGCACCTTGCGGCGCAGGTACGGGTACACGCCGTAGAGGAAGATCATGCCGCGGATGAAATGGGTGGCGCCCATGGAGTAGCGCCAGATGCCGACTGCGCCGACCAGGAAGATGAAGTGCTTCGACTGCGAGTCGAAGATATCAGCTGGCAGGGCCAGGGCGATCAGCATGAGCAGGCTCATGTAGAGCAGCCACCCGGCGCACTGCAACAGCACTGTCTGGAGCCTTTGCATGTTCAGCATCCGTCGAGAATTCGGGAAAGGGGGCAGCGAGGGGGCGGCTCTTGTCGAGTGCCTCATCGCTGCCCGGCCGGGCACTTACCAGCAGATGCCTTCGGTACGGTTGGTGGTGCAGGTCGGTTTGTTCATGAACCCGACCAGGTCGATCACCTGCTTGCCGGCTGGCGCTTGCAGGGCCAGCGCACGGAACTGCTCGTCACGGTTGCCGAGGACGATGATGTCGGCGTTGTCGATCACCTGCTGCAAGTTGGCGTTGAGCAGCGACGACACATGGGGGATCTTCGACTCGATGTAGTCCTTGTTGGCGCCGTGGACGCGGGCGTACTGGACGTTCTCGTCGTAGATGTCCAGCTGGTAGCCCTTGCCGATCAAGCGTTCGGCCAGTTCCACCAGCGGGCTTTCGCGCAGGTCGTCGGTGCCGGCCTTGAAGCTCAGGCCCAGCAGGGCGACCTTGCGCTTGTCGTGGGCTTCGATCAGCTCGAAGGCGTTCTGCACCTGCGATTCGTTGCTGCGCATCAGCGAGTCGAGCAGCGGTGCTCGGACATCGAGGCTGGCGGCGCGATAGGTGAGGGCGCGTACGTCCTTGGGCAGGCACGAGCCACCGAAGGCGAAGCCTGGGCGCATGTAGTACTGGGACAGGTTGAGGACCTTGTCCTGGCAGACCACGTCCATCACTTCACGGCCATCGACGCCCACGGCCTTGGCGATGTTGCCGATTTCGTTGGCGAAGGTGACCTTGGTGGCGTGCCATACGTTGCAGGTGTACTTGATCATCTCGGCCACCTCGATCGGCTTGCGGATCACCGGGGCATCGAGTTCTTCGTACAGGGCCTGGAGGATGTCACCGCTGGCGCTGTCCAGTTCGCCGATGACCGTCATCGGTGGCTGGTCGTAGTCCTTGATCGCGGTGCTTTCACGCAGGAATTCCGGGTTGACCGCCACACCGAAGTCGACGCCAGCCTTCTTGCCCGAGCAATCTTCGAGGATCGGGATGACCACGTTCTTGACGGTGCCAGGCAGCACGGTGCTGCGCACCACGATGGTGTGACGGCGGGTGGTGTCACGCAGCACGTAGCCGATTTCGCGGCACACCGACTCGATGTACTCCAGGCCCAGGTCGCCGTTTTTCTTGCTGGGGGTACCCACGCAGATCATCGACACGTCGCTGGCGCGGATGGCTTCGGCGAAGTCGGTAGTGCCGCGCAGGCGGCCATTGGCGATGCCCTGTTGCAGCAGTGCTTCCAGGCCAGGTTCGACGATGGGCGACTTGCCCTGGTTGATCAGGTCGATCTTGGTGCTGGACACGTCCACACCGATCACTTCATGGCCACGCGCCGTCAGGCAGCCTGCACAGACTGCACCCACATAACCCAAACCAAAGATGCTGATACGCATCGCTATCACCTCATGTGTTTATCACGCCGACACCTCCGAAGAGAGCCGGGCTGGGTTGATTAACAACAGTTTTCGGGCGCACGGATCCATGGCGAATGCACACTTCGCCGAGCGCAGGCAAAATAAATCCGGAGCGCAAAAAGTTATGCACTCAAAGTTGGCACTCGATAGCCATTAATTAAAAAACGTGCCCTGAAATGCAGCCGTCTTTATTGCAATGCGCTACTTGGCGCGTTGCTGTGCTTGTTTTTTCAAGTGGATAAATCCTTTGAAATCAACCACTAGGACGATTTTTAAGGGGCGCGTCTCTCCTGCATGGACAAGGTCTTCGGGGGTTTCCGTAATACCTGTCGAATTTCTCATGGCGGGCAGTGGATACCCGCCGCTGTCATCTGTAAGTCATCTCTCACAGCCCGTAGGCAGGAAAATCGTTACGGCACTATGAGCGATTGGCTTCGGCAGAAGTTCCTGAGCCAGTTTCACTCGAATGAAAGATTTCTAAATATTTATTCAGTTGCGGACAATTTCAAATTGATAGCACGCGGGTGTTTCACCCCCGTGTATCAAGGACGTAACTGTTGCGAGATATTTTTATGCCAGCATCTGAAATTTTTTTTCAGAATTCGTCAAAAAAGGTATGAACGGTCTTATGGCGTTTGGCGATAAAGGGATGCGCGTCGAATTTTTGGCGTCGAATTCGTGGCGTGATGGCGGTTTGCAGCGTGCCCTGTTGCAGGGCAGAGGGGATCACGGCAACTGACCTCTTCGCAGCTTTAGCCGCGAAGAGGGCGTGGCAGCCTCACTCCGCGGGGTGATCGCGCAGGAACACCAAATGGTCCGGCTTGGACTGCTCGGCACTGTAGTAGTAACCCTGAGCATCGAACTGCTTGAGCTGTTCCGGGGTGCTGATGCGCTGCTGGATGACGAAGCGGCTCATCATGCCGCGGGCTTTCTTGGCGTAGAAGCTGATGATCTTGTACTGGCCGTTTTTCTGGTCCTTGAAGTCGACATTGATCACTCGGGCCTTCAGTGCACTGCGTTTCACTGCACTGAAATACTCGTTACTGGCCAGGTTTAACAGCACGTCATCGCCTTGGTCGGCCAGGGCCTGGTTCAGCCATTCGCTGATGCGCGTGCCCCAGAAGGCGTACAGGTCCTTGCCGCGGGCGTTGGCCAGCTTGGTGCCCATCTCCAGGCGGTAGGGCTGCATCAGGTCGAGCGGGCGCAGCAGGCCATATAGGCCCGAGAGCATGCGCAGGTGGCCCTGGGCGTAGCTGAAGTCGTCTTCACTCAAGCTCTCGGCATCGAGGCCGGTGTACACGTCACCCTTGAACGCCAGCAGCGCCTGCTTGGCATTGGCCGGGGTGAAGTCTGGGGTCCAGCTGCCAAATCGCGCAGCATTCAAGCCGGCGAGCTTGTCGGACAGGTGCATCAGCTCGCTGATCTGCGCCGGCGACAGTTCGCGCAACTGCTGGATCAGGGCCTGGGATTCATCCAGGTACTGGGGCAGGGTGAAACGCTCGGTCACTGGCGGGGTGTCGTAGTCGAGGGTCTTGGCGGGGGAAATCACCGTCAGCATCGGGTCGGCTCCTGGCATCGTTGGCCGAGGATTCTACGGGGTGGGCGGTGCAAGTCCAAACTATGGCGACGATAGTCACAGACCATGGTCGGTGCAGGCGCTATAGTTCGCGTTTTGCCGTTGCGGAGCCTTCCACTGTGCGCATTGCTTCTGCTTTGCTGGCCTGCCTGCTGAGCCTGGCCGTGCAAGCCGCCCCTTCACCCCAGGTCAGCCTGGACCGCAGTCTGTGGCCCGAACAGCTGGACAGCCCGGCGCTGTTCGATGTGGCCTCTCGGGCAGAAATCCTTTCGTTCGCCCAAGTACTGCACGAAAGTGAGTTGCTGGATGACGCGACCCTGGCGGCCCGGCTGGGGCTGCGGCAGATCAACCTGCAGAAGGTGCGCCAGGTTCGGGCGCGCATGTGGCTGCGGTTGTGGGAGGGTTATCAACAGGCGCAGCGCAGTTGTGAGCAGGATGCCTCATTCTGCTACCCGGTTACGTCCATGGCGGAGTTACGCACACAAGCGGCAACGTTCGCCACCGATGTCGGTGCGTTCTATACCGGTTGGGTCGAGCCTAGCCACCAGTTCCATGTACGTTACCTGGACGAGCAACTGCGCAAGGCGGCGTTGCTACCGCAGACCAGCAGTGAAATTGAGCGGTTGTCTTCGCGCGAGCGCAAGGGTGACGAACTGAACGACCGCATGTTTCTGCTGACCTTTGTCGGCGGGCCCGGCCCCGAGGGGGGCAGTACGGATCTACTCACCGATTACCTGCGCCGGCAAAAGCTCGAAGGCACGTTCTTTACACTCGGTAACCGTTTGCAGCAACGTCGTGATGGTGCCTCGGTACACGCCTTGCGCCAGCTCTATGGCGGGCAGTGCGTGGGCATCCAGGGGTGGGAATACCGCTCCCATGCGCAGTGGATCGACTGGCAGGATTCGCTGCGGCGCAGCCAGGCGCGGGTGCAGGCTGATCTGCCCGAGCAGTATGTACCGCTGTTCAGCCCACCTTATGGCCAGCGCCGGGCTGACGGCGAGGCGTTCATGGCCCGCCAGCAGTTGCGGGTATCGTTGTGGGACATCGATGCCCAGGATGACGGTGCATTGAGCGCAGAGGCGTCCGCGCAGCGCGTATTGACCCTGATGCTGTTGTGGCGCAAGGGCGTGATCCAGTTTCATGACAGCCTTCCCAAGGCGCAGCCGGCCGTGGAATGGTTGCTGCGCAATACCGCGCAAAGCGGTATCGGCTGGGAGAATTGCCGCGAATACGGATACCGCGAATAGAGGGTATGACTTTTGAGCGTAGTCCCCTCTGACGCTGGCGCCAAGGCCTCTTCGTCAATCGGAAAAATAAACTTCAAAAATACGTAAAAGTGCTTTTTTCGGTCATGGTTTTTGCGGTATGAAGAAACCAGACAGCCGATTCCTGCAGCACAGGTGGCGTCATCCGGGCTCACCTGGCCAGGTTCGCTTCCCGCCCGTAACAACGCGGATACGGGGACAGCGGCAGTCACTCTGCGGCGTAACAGACCACGCCGTGTGGCTTCGACATAAGGTGACCGAGTATGGATGACCAAGGACGCAACCCTTCCTCCAGCAAGCCAATCCTGTATGTGCTCGATACCAACGTCCTGATTCACGACCCTAACGCGTTACTGAACTTCGAGGAGCACCATGTCGCCATCCCGATGACGGTGCTGGAGGAACTCGACAAGCTCAAGACCGGCAAACAGAGTATCGCCGCCGAATGCCGCCAGGCCATCCGCCTGATAGACCAGACCCTCGGTGACGCTTCGCCCAGCGATGTCGAGCAGGGCGTGCCGATCCAGCGCAACAAGAGTGGCCCCAAGGGGTTCCTGTCCATCCTGATGACCCCGCGCAACGAGCCGAACAAGCTGCTGCCGGAAAACCTCAACGACAACATCATCATCAACCAGTTGCTCGAAGTTCGGGCCCGGCGCACCGACCTGGATGTCGTGCTGGTCACCAAAGACATCAACATGCGCCTGAAGGCGCGCGCTTGCGGTATAGCGGCTGAGGACTACAGCACCGACCAACTGGTCGATGACGTGTCCCTTTTGTCCAAGGGCTACCATTCGGTCACCGGCTCGTTCTGGGACCGCGTGAGCAAGGTCGATACCCGTCAGGAGCGTGGCCGCACCTGGCATCGGGTGCAGATGATCGACAACCTGCCAGCCGTGCACGTCAACGAGTTCATCATCGATGAGCAGGGCTTCGTCGGATGGATCAAGGGCATCCGTGACGACGAACTGCTACTGCTCGACCTGCACCAGGAACCGTTGCTGCATCAGGAAGCCTGGGGCCTGAAACCACGCGACATTCACCAAAGCCTGGCACTGTTCGCCCTGCTGGACCCGGATATCCACCTGGTGAACCTGACCGGCGCCGCCGGCTCCGGTAAAACCATCCTGGCGCTGGCTGCGGCCATCGAGCAAACCATGGTCAGCAAGCGCTACCGGCGCATCATCGCCACCCGCAGCGTGCAGGGGCTGGACCAGGAGATTGGCTTCCTGCCGGGCACCGAAGCAGAGAAGATGGAGCCGTGGCTGGGCGCCATCACCGACAACCTCGAAGCTTTGCACATGGATGACGAAAGCACCCATGGCAGCGTCGAATACATCCTCGAGCGCGTGCCGCTGCAGTTCAAATCGCTGAACTACATCCGTGGCCGTAGCTTCCAGCAGAGCCTGATCCTGATTGACGAGTGCCAGAACCTGACGCCGCACCAGATGAAAACCATCATCACCCGTGCCGGCTCCGGGTCCAAGGTGGTCTGCCTGGGCAACCTCGCGCAGATCGACACCCCCTACCTGTCCGCGACCAGCTCGGGGCTGACCTACCTGACCGAGCGCTTCAAGGACTTCCCAAATGGCGTGCACATCACCCTGCAGGGCGTGCCTCGCTCGGTGCTGGCCGAGTACGCCGAGTCGCATTTGTAAACCATGTAGCCGGGCAGATTACTGCCCGGCCTCTTCACGGGAACGCCCGCTCACAGGATGTCCACTTGAATCGAGATCGTGGAGCGCCTGTAGGAGCGGGCGTGCCCGTGAAGAGGCCAAACCTGGCGACACATATCTCTGCTCAAACCTGACCCACAGGTTTACACTGCGAACTCCCTTCACAGGAGCAGAGCAGTGCTGACACATCTTGATTCCCAGGGGCGGGCCAACATGGTCGACGTCACTGAAAAGGCCGTGACCGAGCGCGAGGCTACCGCCGAGGCGCGGGTGCGCATGTTGCCGCAGACCTTGCAGATGATCGTCGACGGTGAACACCCCAAGGGTGACGTGTTCGCCGTGGCGCGCATTGCCGGGATACAGGCGGCGAAAAAAACCAGCGACCTGATTCCGCTGTGCCACCCGCTGATGCTCACCAGCGTCAAGGTCGAGCTCAGCGCTGAGGGGCAGGATGCCGTGCGCATCGTCGCCCGCTGCAAGCTGGCCGGGCAGACCGGCGTGGAGATGGAGGCGCTGACCGCCGCCAGTGTGGCCGCGCTGACGATCTATGACATGTGCAAGGCTGTGGATAAAGGTATGGTCATCGAGCAGGTGCGCCTGCTGGAAAAACTCGGTGGCAAGAGTGGCCATTACAAGGTGGAGGCGTGATGAAGGTCAAGGTGATGTACTTCGCCCGTTACCGCGAACTGTTGGGCGTGGATGCCGAGCGGGTGGAGGGGGCGTTCAAGGTGCTTGATGATGTGCGCCAGGCCTTGGTAGCCAAGGGCGGGCAGTACGAAGTGCTGGCCGAGCAGAACCTGATGTGCGCGCGCAACGAAGAGCTGTGCAAGCTCGATGAACCGCTGGAAGAGGGCGATGAAGTGGCGTTCTTCCCGCCGGTGACCGGAGGCTGAACATGGCTGTGCGAGTACAGGAAGGCGCGTTCGACCCCGGGGCCGAGACCAATGCCATGCATGCGGCCAATGTGGGCGTGGGCGCGGTGGTCGGTTTTGTCGGCTATGTGCGGGATTTCAACGATGGCCGCGAAGTGGCGGGGATGTTCCTCGAGCACTATCCGGGCATGACCGAAAAGGCCCTGGCCAAGATCGTGGTCGAGGCCGAGCAGCGTTGGCCGCTGTTGAAGGTGGAGGTGCTGCACCGCATCGGTGCGCTGGAGCCGGGTGAACCGATTGTGTTCGTGGGGGTAGCCAGTGCCCATCGACAGGCGGCGTTCGATGCCTGCAACTTCATCATGGACTACCTGAAAACCCGGGCGCCGTTCTGGAAGAAGGAGAATACCCAGGAAGGGCCAAGGTGGGTGGAGGGGAAACAGAGTGACCAGGATGCGGCGCAGCGCTGGTAATCAAGGCGCCGCCGGTCGCCTGTAGGAGCGGGTTTACCCGCGAAAGGGCCGGGCCTGCTGGCCAATCTCCACCCGCCGTTCACCGTTGCCGCCACTACCGTATTCGCGGGTAAACCCGCTCCTACAGGGGGCCTTGTGTCGCGAAAGGGCCGCGTAGCGGCCCCCGACAATCTCCGCATCAAAGCCCGAACCCCAGGGCCCGCTGCGCGGCCCGCTTGCGACACAAGCTCGCCTCTACAGGGCGCATGTAGCCTGCTGAAGGTCAGTGATGCTTGCGCGGCACCGGCTTGAGCAGCTCATCCGGCGGCATCTCGCACTTGATCTTGCGCCCCAGCAGCTCTTCGATCGCCGGCAACTGATACGAGTCGTCCTCACCGGCAAAGCTGATCGACACACCGCTGGTGCCGGCACGACCGGTACGGCCAATGCGGTGCACGTAATCGTCAGGGTCTTCCGGCAGGGTGAAGTTGATCACGTGGCTGATGCCATCGATATGGATCCCGCGCCCAGCCACGTCGGTGGCCACCAGCACGGTGATGCGCCCTTCGCGGAAGCTCTCCAGCGTGCGGATGCGCTTGTGCTGCGGCACGTCGCCCGACAGCTGGGCGGCATTGATGCCGTCGCGTACCAGCTTCTCCTCGATGCGCCGCACTTCGTCCTTGCGGTTGGCGAACACCATCACCCGTTCCCACTTGTTCTGGGTCACCAGGTTGTACAGCAGTTTGTACTTGTCGCTGCCGGCCACCGCATACACGTGTTGCTCGACCGTTTCGCTGGCCACGTTCTCCGGCTCGATCTCGACGATGGCCGGGTTGGTGGTCCACTGCTTGGCCAGGTTCATCACATCGTCGGTGAAGGTGGCGGAGAACAGCAGGGTCTGGCGCTCGCTTTTCGGCGGTGTCTGACGAATGATTTGGCGGACCTGGGGGATGAAACCCATGTCGAGCATGCGGTCGGCTTCGTCAAGCACCATCACCTCGACCATGTCCAGGTGCACTTCGCCGCGCTGGTTGAAGTCCAGCAGGCGGCCCGGGGTAGCCACCAGGATATCGCAGTGGCGCGCCTCCAGGGCTTTGAGCTGTTTGTCGAAGTCCATGCCACCGACGAAGCTCATCACGTTCAGGCCGGTGTACTTGGTCAGGGCAGCGGCGTCCTTGGCGATCTGTACCACCAGCTCGCGGGTGGGGGCAATGATCAGCGCGCGCGGTTCGCCCATGTAGCGCTCTTTAGGCGGTGGCGTCTGCTGCAACTGGGAAATGATCGAGATCAGGAAGGCGGCTGTCTTGCCGGTACCCGTCTGGGCCCGGCCGATGGCGTCCTGGCCACGCAGGGTGTAACCCAGGACCTGCGCCTGGATCGGCGTGCAGTACGGGAAGCCCAGGTCGTGGATGGCGTGCATCAGCTCGTTGGACAGCTTGAAATCGTGGAAGCGGGTTTTGCCTTCCTGTGGCTCGACCACGAAGTCTTCGGGCTTCCACAGGCTCGCCTGTGGCTTGGGCTTGCGTTCGCGACGGGGTTTGTCCTTGGCCGGCTGGTCGGCAGGTGGTGTAGCGGCGGCAGCTGGCTCAGCCTTGGGAGCGGGGTTGGCATGTGTTGCGGCCGGTATTGTCGCGGGCCGGGCTTCCGGCGTCACGCTGGCAGCAGGAGCGGCGGCTTGCGGCGCGACCTCTCCCTTGCCGAATATTTTTCTGAGTGCTTTGAGCACGGTCGTCTCATCAACTGATTAAGGAATGTACGCCGGGCAGTGTAATGCAAGATCCGGGCGCGGCGTAGCGGAATACGCCCACAACTACAAGCGAGGCAACCTATTGCAGCTGCTTGCTCAGCCAGTCGTGGATATCGTTCAGCTCTTCGACCACCACTTCGTGTTCCATCGGGTATTCGTACCAGCGGGCAGCGACGCCCCAGATGTTCAGGTACTCGAATGCGGTGCGGCCCATGGACGGGATTACCACTGGGTCATGCACGCCATGCAGGCACAGGGCCGGGGTGCGTTGCTGGCAGGCACTCAACTGGTGCTGGTCATTGAAAGTGGGGGCATAGGTGGACAGGGCGATCACTCCGCCCAGTGCTTCCTGCCACTTTATATAGGCAGTGTGCAGCACCACCGCGCCGCCCTGGGAGAAGCCGGCCAGGAAGATCCGCGACAGGTTGATGCCTTTGGCCTGCTCGGCCTTGATCAGTGCGACCACCTGCTCGGCAGACTCTTCCAGCTGCGCTTCGTCGATGGCGCGGGCCGGGGTCATGGCCTTGATGTCATACCAGCTGGGCATGGCATAGCCGCCGTTGATGGTCACGGGGCGGGTCGGTGCCTGGGGCATGATGAAGCGTGTGCTGAGCAAGCGCTCCTGCATGAATTCGGCCACAGGTAGGAAGTCGTAACGGTCGGCCCCCAGACCGTGCAACCAGATCACACAGGCGTCAGCGGTTTTCTGTGGTTCGAGAATCAGCGGGTTGGTCATGACTGCTCCGAAAGTGTGCGGGTCTTGTTATGGCGTGCGTGAAAAGTAGGCACCGGGAATGATTGTCGGAAAAAGAATGTCGCAACGATACAACTTTTACTACTTGACGAGCGCTTAAACGCTACAGCGCGACAATCTGGTACGCGCTTTGCAGTTCAACCTGTGATGCAAAGGGCAGGCCGTGACGGTAACACCCTCTGCACGCGAAGGCTGTCACAGAACAGTCCATTGCGCCAATTGACCCAATAACAAGCCAATACGGGTCGGATACGCCTCAAAAGGGTGCGGTGCAATTCCGGCTCGATACAACAAGAGCGATTTGGAGGTTGTGAATGAAGATGTTGAAAACCACCCTGGCAGTCCTGACCGCTGCCGCCGCGCTGGGCGCCGTGAGCAATGCCCAGGCCGGCGCCACCTATGATGCGGTCAAGAAGAAGGGCTTCGTCCAGTGTGGCGTGAGCGACGGTCTTCCAGGCTTCTCGGTACCTGATGCGAAGGGCAAGATCGTCGGCATCGACGCCGATGTCTGCCGCGCCGTGGCCGCCGCCGTATTCGGCGATGCCACCAAGGTCAAGTTCAGCCAGCTCAACGCCAAGGAACGCTTCACTGCCCTGCAATCGGGCGAGGTCGATGTGCTGTCGCGTAACACCACCTGGACCAGCTCGCGCGATGCCGGCATGGGTCTGGTATTCACGGGTGTCACCTACTATGACGGCGTTGGCTTCCTGGTCAACAAGAAGCTCGGCGTTTCCAGCGCCAAAGAGCTCGATGGCGCGACCATCTGCATCCAGGCCGGTACCACCACCGAGCTGAACGTCTCGGACTTCTTCCGCGCCAATGGCCTGAAGTACACCCCGATTACCTTCGACACCTCTGACGAGAGCGCCAAATCGCTGGAGTCTGGCCGTTGCGACGTGCTGACTTCGGACAAATCGCAGCTGTTCGCCCAGCGCTCCAAACTGGCCGCGCCGACCGAATACGTGGTGTTGCCGGAAACCATCTCCAAGGAACCGCTGGGCCCGGTAGTGCGCAAAGGCGACGAGGATTGGTTCAGCATCGTCAAGTGGACCTTGTTCGCCATGCTCAACGCCGAAGAGGCGGGCATCACCTCCAAGAACGTCGAGGCCGAAGCCAAGTCCACCAAGAACCCGGATGTCGCCCGACTGCTGGGTGCGGATGGCGAGTACGGCAAGGACCTCAAGCTGCCCAAAGACTGGGTAGTGCAGATCGTCAAGCAAGTGGGTAACTATGGCGAAGTGTTCGAGAAGAACCTGGGCCAGAGCACTAACCTGAAGATCGACCGTGGCATGAACGCCCTGTGGAACAACGGCGGCATCCAGTACGCGCCTCCAGTGCGCTGATGGCTGCACCCTGCGGCGGCATTCGGCCGCCGCAGGTTGTTCGGAACCCTACTTTCCGGGGCATTTCATGCAAAATCGAATCGGCGCACAAAAGGGGCTATCCCTGAATGATCCGCGTGTGCGCGCGTGGCTGTTCCAGATTCTCACGATCGTCTTCGTGGTCGGTCTGGGCTGGTACCTGTTCCACAACACGCAGACCAACCTTCAACACCGGGGCATCACCTCGGGCTTCGAGTTCCTCGACCGCAGTGCCGGCTTCGGTATCGCCCAGCACCTGATCCCCTATGTGGAATCCGACAGTTATGCGCGGGTGTTCGTCATCGGCCTGCTCAATACGCTGTTGGTGACCTTCATCGGCATCATTCTGGCGACGATACTGGGCTTCATCATCGGTGTGGCTCGCCTGTCACCGAACTGGATGATCAACAAACTGGCGACCGTGTATGTGGAAACCTTCCGCAACATTCCGCCGTTGTTGCAGATCCTGTTCTGGTACTTCGCCGTGTTCCTGACTCTGCCGGGACCGCGGGGCAGCATCAACTTCGATGACAAGTTCTTCATCAGCAACCGTGGCTTGAACATGCCTGGCGCGACCATGGCTGATGGCTTCTGGCCATTTGTGGTGGCCTTGGCAATAGCCATTGCCGCTATAGCCGTGATGGTGCGCTACGCCAACAAGCGCTTCAACGAAACAGGCGTGCCGTTTCACAAGTTCTGGGTGGGGCTGCTGCTGTTCATCGCTATCCCGAGCCTGAGCGTGCTGGTGTTCGGCAGCCCGGTAACCTGGGATATGCCGCAGCTCAAGGGCTTCAACTTCGTCGGGGGCTGGGTGCTGATCCCGGAGCTGCTGGCGCTGACCTTGGCGCTGACTATCTATACGGCAGCCTTCATCGCCGAAATCGTGCGTTCCGGCATCCGTTCGGTCAGCCATGGCCAGACCGAAGCGGCTCGCTCGTTGGGCCTGCGCGAGGGCCCGACCCTGCGCAAGGTGATCATCCCCCAGGCACTGAGGGTGATCATTCCGCCGCTGACCAGCCAGTACCTGAACCTGGCGAAGAACTCGTCGCTGGCGGCCGGTATCGGCTATCCGGAGATGGTCTCGCTGTTCGCCGGTACCGTGCTCAACCAGACCGGACAAGCCATCGAGGTGATCGCCATCACCATGAGCGTCTATCTCGCCATCAGCATCAGCATTTCGCTGCTGATGAACTGGTACAACAAGCGCATTGCGCTGATCGAGCGATGAGGATACGCCCGTGAATGCCCATGTTTTCAAACCTGACATGCCGCCACCGGTGAAAACCGTCGGCGTGCTCGCATGGATGCGCACCAATCTGTTCTCCAACTGGCTCAACACGCTGCTGACCTTGTTCGCGATCTACCTGATATGGCTGATTGTGCCGCCATTGCTACAGTGGGCGTTGCTCGACGCCAACTGGGTCGGCACCACCCGTGCCGATTGCACCAAGGAGGGCGCCTGCTGGGTGTTCGTGCAGCAGCGCTTCGGCCAGTTCATGTACGGCTACTACCCCACCGAGCTGCGCTGGCGCGTGGACCTGACCGTGTGGCTTGCAGTCATCGGCGCCGCGCCATTGTTCATCAAGCGTTTCCCGCGCAAGGCCATCTACGGCCTGGCCTTCCTGGTGCTGTACCCGGTGTTGGCCTACACCCTGCTGCATGGGGGGTATCTGGGCCTGCAAAACGTACCCACCAGCCAGTGGGGCGGGCTGATGCTGACCCTGGTGATCGCTACCGTGGGCATTGTCGGCGCCTTGCCTTTGGGCATCCTGCTGGCCCTGGGCCGGCGTTCGAGGATGCCGGCCGTGAAGGTGGTGTGTGTGACCTTCATCGAGTTCTGGCGCGGCGTACCGCTGATCACCGTGTTGTTCATGTCGTCGGTGATGTTGCCGCTGTTCCTGCCCGAAGGCATGAGCTTCGACAAGCTGCTGCGGGCGATGATCGGTGTAATCCTGTTCCAGTCGGCGTACATCGCCGAGGTGGTGCGTGGCGGCCTGCAGGCCATCCCCAAGGGTCAGTACGAAGCCGCCGCGGCCATGGGCCTTGGCTACTGGCGCTCGATGGGGCTGGTGATCCTGCCGCAGGCGCTGAAGCTTGTGATTCCCGGCATCGTCAACACCTTCATTGCCCTGTTCAAGGACACCAGCCTGGTGATCATCATCGGCCTGTTCGACCTGTTGAACAGCGTCAAGCAAGCAGCCGCAGACCCGGCCTGGCTGGGCATGGCCACCGAGGGCTACGTGTTCGCCGCCCTGGTGTTCTGGATTTTCTGTTTCGGTATGTCCCGCTACTCCATGCATCTGGAGCGCAAGCTGGACACTGGCCACAAGCGTTAGGAGTTTCGAAATGAGTGAAGCGATCAAGCAGCCTGCTGGCCCCGAAGGCATCATCCAGATGCAGGGTGTGAACAAGTGGTATGGCCAGTTCCATGTGCTCAAGGACATCAACCTGAACGTGCGCCAGGGCGAACGCATCGTGCTGTGCGGGCCATCCGGCTCGGGCAAGTCCACCACCATCCGCTGCCTTAACCGCCTGGAAGAGCACCAGCAAGGGCGTATCGTGGTCGATGGCGTGGAGCTGACCAACGACCTCAAGCAGATCGAGGCCATCCGCCGCGAGGTGGGCATGGTGTTCCAGCACTTCAACCTGTTCCCGCACCTGAGCATTCTGGAGAACTGCACCCTGGCGCCAATGTGGGTGCGCAAGATGCCACGACGCAAGGCCGAGGAAATTGCCATGCACTACCTGGAGCGTGTGCGGATTCCGGAGCAGGCACACAAGTACCCTGGCCAGTTGTCTGGCGGCCAGCAGCAGCGTGTGGCCATTGCCCGCGCGTTGTGCATGAAGCCCAAGATCATGCTGTTCGACGAGCCGACGTCGGCACTGGACCCGGAAATGGTCAAGGAAGTACTCGATACCATGGTGGGCCTGGCCGAGGATGGCATGACCATGCTCTGTGTGACCCACGAAATGGGCTTTGCCCGTACCGTGGCGAACCGGGTTATCTTCATGGACAAGGGCGAGATTGTGGAGCAGGCCGCGCCGGATGATTTCTTCGACCGGCCGCGCAGTGACCGGACCAAGTTGTTCCTCAGCCAGATCCTCCACTGATGCTGTTTGGGCTGCGCGGCAGCCCTTCGCGGGCGTGCCCGCTCCCACATGTTTAGCGTTGGCTTTGGAGCCTACTTAAATCCTGTGGGAGCGGGCGTGCCCGCGAAGGGCCGCAACGCAGCCCCGGCTTTATTTATTTTCCTGGCTGGCAGCCGGCGCCGGCGGCGGCCGCAGCCCCACCTCGGCGATCAGTTTCAACGGCTGCCCGTTGCGCATCACCTCAATGGTGATCTTCTCGTTGGGCTTGATCCGCGCTACCTGGTTCATCGACTTGCGCCCGTCTCCGGCCGGCTCGCCATTGATGCTCAGGATCACGTCACCCAGTTGCAGCCCGGCCTTGGCGGCTGGCCCTTCGCGGAAGATGCCCGCCACCACGATGCCTGGGCGGTCCTTCATGCCGAACGACTCTGCCAGCTCCTGGCTCAGTGGCTGTACTTCGATGCCCAGCCAGCCACGTATCACCTGGCCATGTTCGACGATCGACTTCATCACCTCCAGTGCCAGCTTTACCGGGATGGCGAAGCCGATGCCCTGCGAGCCGCCGGACTTGGAGAAGATCGCGGTATTGATGCCGATCAGGTTGCCATTGGCATCCACCAGCGCACCACCGGAGTTGCCTGGGTTGATCGCCGCGTCGGTCTGGATGAAGTCTTCGTAGTTGTTAAGCCCCAGCTGATTGCGGCCAGTGGCGCTGATGATGCCCATGGTCACAGTCTGGCCGACGCCGAACGGGTTGCCGATGGCCAGCGACACGTCGCCGATGCGAATGTTGTCGGAACGGCCGATGGTGATTGCCGGCAGGTTCTTCAAGTCGATCTTCAGCACCGCAAGGTCGGTTTCCGGGTCGCTGCCGATCACGCGGGCCAAAGTCTCGCGGCCATCCTTCAGGGCGACGACGATCTGGTCGGCACCGCTGGTGACATGGTTGTTGGTCAGCAGGTAGCCCTCAGGGCTCATGATTACCGCCGAGCCCAGGCTTGATTCCCAGCGGCGCTGTTTGGGCAGGTTGTCACCGAAGAAGCGGCGGAACTGCGGGTCCTCGAACAGCGGGTGGGCGCTTTTGTTCACCACCTTGGTGGTGTACAGGTTGGCCACCGCCGGGGCGGCCAGGGTCACGGCGTCGGCGTACGACACCGGACCTTGCATGATCCGCGTGGTCTGTGGCGCTTGCTGCAGGTTGACGTCCTGGCTGGGCAGCCCGACCCATTGCGGAAAACGCTGGATGATCAGCATGGCGATCAGTATGCCGGTAAGCAGGGGCCAGCCGAAGTAACGCAAAGCCTTGAACATGAACGAATCCTGGAAAGAGCAGGGGCCAGCGGCCTGGCAGTGGGGCATGAGCGCGCGCGATCATACACCGGTTCCCCCAGTGACGGCGACGGCCCATAATGGCCGGCATTATACGGGCGTTCGTCAGGCGTTGCGCCCGAGAAAAGCGCAGTTTTCGAGGAGATTTTCATGGCCGTTGCTCTAAGTACCCTGGTCGAGGAAGCCGAGCGTTATCTGGGCAGTGCGAAGATCCAGGATTATTGCCCAAATGGCCTGCAGGTCGAAGGCCGGCCGCAGGTTAGCCGTATTGTCAGTGGTGTTACCGCCAGCCAGGCATTGCTGGATGCCGCGGTCGAGGCCGAGGCCGATCTGGTGCTGGTGCACCATGGTTATTTCTGGAAGGGCGAGAACCCGTGCATCACCGGCATTCGCCAGCGTCGCCTGAAGACCTTGCTGAATAACGATATCAGTCTGCTGGCGTTTCACCTGCCCTTGGACGTGCACCCGGAAGTCGGCAACAACGTGCAACTGGCGCGGCAACTGGAGATCACTGTCGAAGGGCCACTTGACCCGGAAAACCCCAAAGTGGTCGGGCTGATTGGTTCGCTGGCCGAATCCATGACCGCGCGCGATTTTGCCCGTCGGGTTCAAGGCGTGCTGGGGCGTGAGCCGTTGCTGGTCGAAGGCAACGACATGATCCGCCGGGTGGGCTGGTGCACCGGCGGCGGGCAGGGCTATATCGACACGGCGATTGCCGCCGGGGTGGACCTGTACCTGACCGGTGAGGCGTCCGAGCAGACCTACCACAGTGCGCGCGAGAATGGCGTCAGCTTCATTGCTGCCGGGCACCATGCCACCGAGCGCTATGGGGTGCAGGCGCTGGGCGATTACCTGGCACGACGGTTCGCGGTGGAGCACCTGTTCATCGATTGCCCTAATCCCATCTGATAGCGGTGTCGCCCTCTTCGCGGGTGAACCCGCTCCTACACGGGCCTGTAGGAGCGGGTTCACCCGCGTAGAGGCCGGCCCTGCCAGCCCAAACCCCCAGTCATATCGTTAGATTTTTTCGATCTAGCCAGCCTCCTAAATAGAAGCAGCCGCTGTGATAAAGTGGCTCGCTCGAACACGGCCCGCAGGCCGTCCATAAGATCGTTTTTCGTGAGTAGCCATGGTCGACAAACTGACGCACTTGAAACAGCTGGAGGCGGAGAGCATCCACATCATCCGCGAGGTGGCCGCCGAGTTCGACAACCCGGTGATGCTGTACTCGATCGGCAAGGACTCCGCCGTGATGCTGCACCTGGCGCGCAAGGCCTTCTTCCCGGGCAAGCTGCCGTTCCCGGTGATGCACGTCGACACCCAGTGGAAATTCCAGGAGATGTACAGCTTCCGCGACAAGATGGTCGAGGAAATGGGCCTGGAGCTGATCACCCACGTCAACCCCGAGGGTGTGGCGCAGGGTATCAACCCGTTCACCCATGGCAGCTCCAAGCATACCGACATCATGAAGACCCAGGGCCTGAAGCAGGCGTTGGACAAGCATGGTTTCGACGCTGCCTTCGGTGGCGCGCGCCGCGACGAAGAGAAGTCGCGGGCCAAGGAGCGTGTGTATTCGTTCCGTGACAGCAAGCACCGCTGGGACCCGAAGAACCAGCGCCCCGAGCTGTGGAACGTGTACAACGGCAAGGTCAACAAGGGTGAGTCGATCCGTGTCTTCCCGTTGTCGAACTGGACCGAACTGGACATCTGGCAGTACATCTACCTTGAAGGCATCCCGATCGTGCCGCTGTACTTCGCTGCCGAGCGTGAAGTCATCGAGAAGAACGGCACCCTGATCATGATCGACGACGAGCGCATCCTCGAGCACCTCTCCGAGGAAGAAAAAGCCCGCATCGTCAAGAAGAAGGTGCGTTTCCGTACCCTCGGCTGCTACCCGCTGACGGGCGCTGTCGAATCGGAAGCCGAGACCCTGACGGACATCATTCAGGAAATGCTCCTGACCCGTACGTCCGAACGCCAGGGCCGTGTCATCGATCACGATGGCGCCGGTTCCATGGAAGACAAGAAACGCCAAGGCTACTTCTAATTTCAGGGTTACTCCATGTCGCACCAATCTGATCTGATCAGCGAGGACATCCTCGCCTACCTGGCCCAGCATGAGCGCAAGGAACTGCTGCGCTTTCTGACTTGCGGCAACGTTGACGACGGCAAGAGCACCCTGATCGGGCGCCTGCTGCACGATTCGAAGATGATCTACGAGGACCACCTCGAGGCCATCACCCGTGATTCGAAGAAAGTCGGCACCACCGGCGAAGAAGTCGACCTGGCGCTGCTGGTAGATGGCCTGCAGGCCGAGCGCGAGCAGGGCATCACCATCGATGTCGCCTACCGCTACTTCTCCACCGCCAAGCGCAAGTTCATCATCGCCGACACCCCGGGCCACGAGCAGTACACCCGCAACATGGCTACCGGTGCGTCCACCTGCGACCTGGCGATCATCTTGGTCGATGCCCGCTACGGTGTGCAGACCCAGACCCGTCGCCACAGCTACATCGCGTCGTTGCTGGGCATCAAGCACATCGTGGTCGCGGTCAACAAGATGGACCTGAAGGGCTTCGATGAAGGCGTCTTCGAGTCGATCAAGGCCGACTACCTGAAGTTTGCCGAAGCCATCAACCTGACCCCGAGCAGCCTGCACTTCGTGCCGATGTCGGCGCTCAAGGGTGACAACGTGGTCAACCACAGCGAGCAATCGCCGTGGTACGCCGGCCCGACGCTGATGGAAATCCTCGAAACCGTCGAGGTTTCGGCCGACCGCAACTTCACCGACCTGCGTTTCCCGGTGCAGTACGTCAACCGTCCCAACCTGAACTTCCGCGGCTTCGCTGGCACCATTGCCAGCGGCGTGGTGCACAAAGGTGACGAGATTGTCGTGCTGCCGTCGGGCAAGAGCAGCCGGGTCAAGTCCATCGTCACCTACGAAGGTGAACTGGAAAACGCCGGCCCAGGCCAGGCCGTGACCCTGACCATGGAAGACGAGATCGACATCTCCCGTGGCGACCTGCTGGTACATGCCGACAACGTCCCGCCGGTAACTGACCACTTCGACGCCATGCTGGTGTGGATGGCCGAGGAGCCGATGCTCCCGGGCAAGAAATACGACATCAAGCGTGCCACCAGCTACGTACCAGGCTCGATTGCCAGCATCACCCACAAGGTCGATGTGAACACCCTGGAGCAGGGCGCTGCCAGCGCGCTGCAGCTGAACGAGATCGGCCGCGTCAAGGTTGCCCTGGACACCTCGATTGCCCTGGACGGTTACGACAGCAACCGCACCACCGGTGCGTTCATCGTCATCGACCGCCTGACCAATGGCACCGTTGGCGCCGGCATGATCATCGCCCCGCCCGTGTTGCCACACGGCAGCACCGGCCATCATGGCAAGCAGGCCCACGTGTCCACCGAAGAGCGCGCCCTGCGCTTCGGCCAGCAGCCAGCCACCGTGCTGTTCAGCGGCCTGTCGGGTGCTGGCAAGAGCACCTTGGCTTATGCCGTGGAGCGCAAGCTGTTCGACATGGGCCGCGCGGTGTACGTGCTCGACGGCCAGAACCTGCGTCACGACCTGAACAAGGGCCTGCCACAGGACCGCGCCGGCCGCACCGAGAACTGGCGCCGCGCCGCCCACGTGGCGCGCCAGTTCAACGAAGCCGGCATGCTGACCCTGGCTGCGTTCGTGGCCCCGGATGCCGAAGGCCGCGAACAGGCCAAGGCGCTGATCGGCAAGGAGCGCCTGGTGACCGTTTACGTCCAGGCCTCGCCGCTGGTCTGCCGCGAGCGTGACCCGCAAGGCCTGTACGCTGCCGGTGGCGACAACATCCCGGGCGAGAGCTTCCCGTTCGATGTGCCGCTGGATGCTGATCTTGTGATCGACACCCAGGCCACCAGCGTGGACGAAGGCGTGAAACAGGTGCTGGACGTGCTGCGTCAGCGTGGCGCGATCTAAGCGCTAGCCTGCAAGGAGAACCCCGCTTCGGCGGGGTTTTTTGTCTCGCGTTCAGGATCCTTCCCACTGTTCGGAAAGATCTGTCCTATATATGTTTCTCCGACACCGGTATCACCCGCCTTTCCTTGACTGCTTTGTACGAAAAACTCGAATAGATCTCCTTCACCCCCGGCAACCGCTGCAGCACCTCCCGGGTAAATTCCCCAAACGACTCCAGGTCCCGTGCCAGGATCTCCAGCAGAAAGTCATAGCGCCCGGAGATGTTGTGGCAGGCGACGATTTCGGGAATTTCCATCAGCCGCTGTTCGAACGCCAGCGCCATGTCCTTGGTGTGCGAGTCCATCATGATGCTGACGAATGCGGTCACGCCAAACCCCAGCGACTTGGGCGAGAGGATGGCCTGGTAGCCGGTGATGTAGCCGTTTTCTTCCAGCAGCTTGACCCGTCGCCAGCAGGGCGAGGTGGTCAGTGCCACCTGATCGGCGAGTTCGGCAACGGTGAGGCGGGCGTTGTCCTGCAAGGCGGCGAGCAGGGCACGGTCGGTGCGGTCGAGGCTTGAAGGCATATTTTGCCCTCCTGGTCCGGTGATTATTGTTTTTGTTCCAGAAAGCACGCCTATGTGTAGGCTATTTTGGAAAAAATTGGGCGGCTCGGTGGCATAAGCTTACAACAAACCACAAGAGGCCGTTGCCATGCGCGACTCCCACGACAACACCGGTTTTTCCACGCGGGCCATTCACCATGGCTACGACCCGCTGTCCCACGGTGGCGCCTTGGTGCCGCCGGTGTACCAGACGGCCACCTATGCCTTCCCCACTGTTGAGTACGGCGCTGCCTGCTTCGCCGGAGAGGAGGCGGGGCACTTCTACAGCCGCATCTCCAACCCCACGCTGGCCTTGCTGGAGCAGCGCATGGCTTCGCTTGAGGGCGGTGAGGCGGGCTTGGCGTTGGCATCAGGGATGGGTGCGATTACCTCAACCATCTGGACCCTGCTACGGCCTGGCGATGAGCTGATTGTGGGGCGCACCTTGTATGGCTGCACCTTCGCTTTTCTGCACCACGGTATTGGTGAGTTCGGCGTCAAAGTACGCCATGTCGATCTCAACGATGCCAAGGCTCTGAAGGCGGCGATAAACAGCAAAACGCGGATGATCTACTTCGAAACACCGGCCAACCCCAATATGCAGCTTGTGGACATTGAGGCGGTTGTCGAGGCGGTGCGGGGGCATGATGTGCATGTTGTGGTCGATAACACCTACTGTACGCCGTACCTGCAGCGGCCACTGGAGCTGGGGGCGGACCTGGTGGTGCACTCGGCAACCAAGTACCTCAGTGGCCACGGTGATATCACTGCGGGTTTGGTGGTGGGGCGCAAGGCGTTGGTCGATCGCATTCGCCTGGAAGGGCTGAAGGATATGACCGGGGCGGTGCTGTCACCGCATGACGCGGCGTTGCTGATGCGCGGTATCAAGACCCTGGCCCTGCGAATGGACCGGCATTGCGCCAATGCTCAGAAGGTGGCCGAATTTCTGGCTCGGCAGCCGCAGGTGGAATTGATTCATTACCCGGGGCTACCGTCTTTTGCCCAGTACGCGTTGGCCCAGCGACAGATGCGTTTGCCTGGGGGGATGATTGCGTTTGAGCTCAAGGGTGGCATTGAGGCGGGGCGGCGCTTCATGAATGCGCTGCAGCTCTTTGCCCGGGCGGTGAGCCTGGGAGATGCCGAGTCGCTGGCGCAGCATCCGGCGAGTATGACGCATTCTAGCTACACGCCGCAGGAGCGGGCGCATCATGGGATATCGGAGGGGTTGGTGCGTCTGTCGGTGGGGCTGGAGGATGTGGAGGACCTGCTGGCAGATGTCGAACAGGCATTGCAGGCCTGCTGTTAGGTTGCCTGCACTGGCCCCTTCGCGGGCACGCCCGCTCCCACAGGTATTCCACAAGTTTCACATGCTGTGGTGTACCTGTGGGAGCGGGCGTGCCCGCGAAGGGGCCAGTGAATCCAGCCCACAAAAAAGGCCTCTTGCGAGGCCTTTTGCATGTTCAGCAGATCAACGCTTGAGCCCGTAGCTCTCATCCAGCATGCCCGGCGAGTTGGGCGCTTTCGGCGCATAGTCGCGCGGCACTTCGGCGGTGTCTTTAGGCGGGGTCAGGCGGTCACGTGGGCCTTGCGGCGCATCGGAGTGCAGTGCAGCCAGCAGGCGTTGGCGAGTGACGTCATCGAGGGCCAGGCTGTTGGCGCCTTCAGCCAGGTGATCCTGTACGTCCTGGTAGCTCTGGGTCAGTTTCTTGACCAGCATGGCGGTGCTGTTGAAGTGGGTGACCACTTCGTTCTGGTAGCTGTCGAAGCGCTTCTGGATGTCATCCAGTTGACGCTGGGTGTTGCTCGGCGCCGCGTTGGGCAGCAGGCGGGCAACAATGAAACCGACTGCCACACCGATGACCAAGGCCAGGGTTGGCAACAACCAAACAAGGAGCGAGAGTTCCACGAGTCCTTCCTCTATAAACGGCTTTGCTTTACGTTAACGGCTCAGACCTGCGCTGTATACCGCGAGCGATCGCAAATCAGAACAGAATTTCACACCTAGACGAATCGACCCTTCCCGAGGTCACGGAGTAGTGCCTTGCTTGTCCGCGAAACCCCCTTGTTCATCGATGGCCCTTGCGGCCAGCTTGAAGCTTTGTACCTCGACGTGGCGCAAGCCCGTGGCGCGGTGCTGATCTGCCATCCTAACCCGGTCCAGGGCGGCACCATGCTCAACAAGGTTGTCTCGACCCTGCAGCGCACCGCACGTGATGCCGGTTATGTGACCCTGCGTTTCAACTACCGTGGCGTCGGCCAGAGTGCTGGCAGCCATGACATGGGCGCTGGCGAAGTGGCCGATGCCGAGGCCGCTGCAGCATGGCTGCGTGCCAGGCACCCCGGGCTACCGCTGGTGCTGATGGGCTTTTCGTTCGGTGGTTTCGTTGCCACCAGCCTGGCCGGGCGCCTTGAAACAGCAGGTGTCGAGTTGCAGCACCTGTTCATGATCGCCCCGGCGGTCATGCGCCTGACCGCCGAATTCCCGCTGCCGCAGCGCTGCCCGATCACCGTGGTGCAGCCGGACGCCGACGAAGTCGTCGCGCCGCAGCTGGTTTACGAATGGTCCGACAGCCTGTCGCGTCCCCATGAGCTGCTGAAAGTGGCAGAATGCGGACACTTCTTCCATGGCAAGCTGACCGATCTGAAGGATCTGCTGCTGCCGCGCCTTTCGAACTGAGCCAAGCCTGAATAAGCGAACACCCATGACCACGCGCATTCTTACCGGTATCACCACCACCGGCACTCCGCACCTGGGCAACTACGCCGGCGCCATCCGCCCGGCGATCCGTGCCAGCCAGCAGCCCGGTGTCGACTCGTTCTACTTCCTGGCCGACTACCATGCCCTGATCAAGTGCGACGACCCGCTGCGCATCCAGCGTTCGCGCCTGGAAATCGCCGCCACCTGGCTGGCCGGTGGCCTGGACCCGGACAAGGTGACCTTCTATCGCCAGTCCGATATCCCGGAAATTCCCGAACTGACCTGGCTGCTGACCTGCGTTGCTGCCAAAGGCCTGCTGAACCGTGCGCATGCCTACAAGGCCTCGGTGGACAAGAACGTCGAGAACGGCGAAGACCCGGACGCCGGCGTGACCATGGGCCTGTTCAGCTACCCGGTGCTGATGGCCGCCGATATCCTGATGTTCAACGCCAACAAGGTGCCGGTCGGTCGTGACCAGATCCAGCACGTGGAAATGGCCCGCGACATCGGCCAGCGCTTCAACCACCTGTTCGGCCAGGGCAAGGACTTCTTCGCCTTGCCGGAGGCTGTGATCGAAGAAAGCGTGGCGACCCTGCCGGGCCTGGACGGGCGCAAGATGTCCAAGAGCTATGACAACACCATCCCGTTGTTCACCAGCGCCAAGGACATGAAAGACGCCATCTCGCGCATCGTCACCGATTCGCGCGCGCCCGGTGAGGCGAAAGACCCGGACAACGCGCACCTGTTCACCCTCTACCAGGCCTTCTCGACGCCTGAGCAATGCGCCGGGTTCCGCGAAGAACTGCTGCAGGGCCTGGGCTGGGGCGATGCCAAGCAGCGCCTGTTCCAGCTGCTGGACGGCCAGCTGGCCGAGAAGCGCGAGTACTATCACCAACTGATCGCCCGGCCGGCGGACCTGGAAGACATCCTGCTGGCCGGCGCCGCCAAGGCCCGCAAGATCGCCACGCCGTTCCTCGAGCAGCTGCGCGAGGCCGTTGGCTTGCGTTCGTTCCGCAGCAGCGTGCAGGCCAGCACCGAGGTGAAGAAGAAGGCTGCCAAGAGCGCACGCTTCGTCAGCTTCCGTGACGAAGACGGCAGCTTCCGTTTCCGCCTGCTGGCCGCCGACGGTGAGCAACTGCTGCTGTCGCGCAGCTTCGCCGACGGCAAAAGTGCTGGCGCCGTGAGCAAGCAGTTGCAGCAGGGTGGCGAGGCCGATGTCCGCGTCGAAGGCCTGAGCTTCGGCCTGTGGCTCGATGGCGAGCAGGTCGCCGAAGGGCCGCAGTTCGAAAGCGCCGAAGCTCGTGATGCCGCCATTCAGAGCCTGAACGAAGCTTTGGCGCCACAGCAGGACTGAGGCTGGCAAACGGTGGGAGCGGGCGTGCCCGCGAAACAGGTGCCGCGTTGCATGGCACCGGCTTTGCCGGTGTTCGCGGGCACGCCCGCTCCCACAGACTGATTGCCATTAAGCGGGCCTGTCGCTACAGTGACGGCCCGTTTTTTGTTGCCTCGCTAACGAATCATGACTCCCTTAGAACGCTATCAAGCAGATCTGAAACGTCCCGACTTCTTCCATGACGCGGCGCAGGAAACTGCGGTGCGTCACCTCCAGCGCCTGTACGACGACCTGGTGCACGCGCAGAACAACAAGCCGGGCGTGTTCGGCAAGCTGTTCGGCAAGAAGGGGCAGACCCCGGTCAAGGGCCTGTACTTCTGGGGTGGGGTAGGGCGAGGCAAGACCTACCTGGTTGATACCTTCTACGAAGCGCTGCCGTTCAAGCAGAAGATGCGTACGCACTTCCACCGCTTCATGAAGCGTGTGCACGAGGAAATGAAAACCCTCAAGGGCGAGAAGAACCCGCTGACCATCATCGCCAAGCGCTTCAGCGAAGAAGCCAAGGTGATCTGCTTCGACGAATTCTTCGTGTCGGACATTACCGACGCCATGATCCTCGGCACCTTGATGGAAGAGCTGTTCAAGAATGGCGTGTCGCTGGTGGCCACCTCCAACATCGTGCCGGACGGCCTGTACAAGGATGGCCTGCAGCGTGCGCGCTTCCTGCCGGCCATCGCCATGATCAAGCAGTACACCGACGTGGTGAACGTCGATAGCGGGGTCGACTACCGTCTGCGTCACCTGGAGCAGGCTGAACTGTTCCACTTCCCGCTCGATGACGCGGCGCACCAGAGCATGCGCGCCAGCTTCAAGGCGCTCACCCCTGAGTGCACCCAGGCGATCGAAAACGACGTGCTGATGATCGAGAACCGCCCGATCAATGCCCTGCGTACTTGCGACGACGTCGCCTGGTTTGACTTCCGCGCCCTGTGCGACGGGCCGCGTAGCCAGAACGACTACATTGAGCTGGGCAAGATCTTCCACGCCGTATTGCTGAGCAACGTAGAGCAGATGGGTGTCACCACCGACGACATCGCCCGTCGTTTCATCAACATGGTGGACGAGTTCTACGATCGCAACGTCAAGCTGATCATCTCGGCCGAGGTGGAGTTGAAGGACCTGTATACCGGTGGGCGTCTGAGCTTCGAGTTCCAGCGTACCCTGAGCCGGTTGCTGGAGATGCAGTCGCACGAATTCCTGGCGCGCGCGCACAAGCCTTAACGGCAGCGGCAAGCTTCAGGCGGCAAGGAACATTCAGGGCAAAGCGCCATCCACCCTGGTTTTCCTTGTCGCTTCAAGCGCGAAACCTGCCGCTCTGGAGGCCTCTCAGGCTTCCTGCATGAACTGCTGCCGATACTGGTTCGGCGACAACTCGGTGTGCTGGCGGAACAGTCGCGCAAAGAAACTGGCATCGTCATACCCCACCTCGTAACTGATGGTCTTGATGCTTTTGCGCGTACTCGACAACAACCCCTTGGCTGTTTCGATGCGTAGCCGTTGCAGGTAGTGCAGGGGCTTGTCACCTGTTGCGCCCTGGAAGCGGCGCATGAAGTTGCGGATGCTCATGCCGTGGTTGCGGGCCACATCCTCGAAGCGGAACTTGTCGGCGAAGTGTTCCTCCAGCCAGTGCTGGATCTGCAGGATGATCAGGTCCTGGTGCAGCTTCTGCCCGCCAAAGCCCATGCGCCCCGGGGTGTAGTTGCGTTGTACTTCGTAGAGGATATCGCGGGACACCGCACGGGCCACGTTGGCGCCGCAGAAGCGTTCGATCAGGTAGATGTACAGGTCGCAAGCTGAAGTTGCACCGCCGGCGCAATAGATATTGTCGGCATCGGTCAGGTGCTTGTCCTGGTTCAGGCGGATCTGCGGGAAGCGTTCGGCAAAGCTGTTGAAGAAGCGCCAGTAGGTGGTCGCCTCCTTGCCATCGAGCAGGCCGGATTCGGCCAGCCAGAACACACCACTGGCCTCGGCGCACAGCACCGCGCCACGCGCATGCTGTTCACGCAGCCACGGCAGCACCTGGGGATAACGTTGCAGCAGGTTGTCGAAGTCATCCCAGTAGGCCGGGAGGATGATCACATCGGCGTCGTCCAGGCCGCCGTCAACCGGTAACTGCACATTGCTGAAGCTGTCCACGGGCTGGCTGTCGGGGCTCACCAGGCGGATTTCGAACATGGGCTGCAAGCCCAGGCCCAGCTGCTTGCTGTAGCGCAGACTGGCGAGGTGGAAGAAGTCCTTGGCCTGCATCAAGGTCGAAGCGAACACCTTGTCAATGGCCAGGATGCTGACGCGCCGCAGCGACGCTGAGGGTTGGGTAAACATCATTGTCATTGTTCTTATAGGGTAGAGTGGTCAATCACCGGCTGGATCGTCTTATTTTTTGGCGATTGTGTCTACCCCATGGAACAGCGGCGCGCAGTGTTTGGCTCAAGGCGCCGGGTTGGGTTGTTCCTGATGAATGGCTTCGATCGCTGTCAGCAGATCGGCGCTCAGGTTCAGTTCAAGGCTGGCCAGGTTGCTGTCCAACTGCTCCAGGCTGGTGGCGCCAATGATGTTGCTGGTCACGAACGGCTGTCGGGTGACGAACGCCAGGGCCATTTGCGCCGGGTCCAGGCCGTGCTCGCGGGCCAGCTGCACGTAGCGGCTGCAGGCCGCCACGGTCTGTGGGTTGGAGTAACGGGCAAAGCGGCTGAACAGGGTCAGGCGTGCATTGTCCGGCCGTGCGCCGTTCTCGTACTTGCCAGAAAGCATGCCGAATGCCAGCGGCGAATAGGCCAGCAAGCCACATTGCTCGCGTATGGCCACTTCTGCCAGGCCCACCTCGAAGCTGCGGTTGAGCAGGTTGTACGGGTTCTGGATCGATACCGCCCGCGGCCAGCCATGGCTCTCGGCCAGTTGCAGGAATTTCATGGTGCCCCACGGCGTTTCGTTGGACAGGCCGATATGACGGATCTTGCCCGCACGTACCTGCTCGTCGAGCACCTGGAGGGTTTCTTCCAGTGGGGTGAAGTGATCCTGCGGCAGGTGCTGGTAGCCCAGCTTGCCGAAGAAGTTGGTGCTGCGCTCTGGCCAGTGCAACTGGTACAGGTCAATCCGGTCGGTCTGCAGGCGCTTCAGGCTTTCGTCCAGCGCCGCGACGATGTGCTGACGGTTGTGCTTGAGCTGCCCGTCGCGGATATGGCTGATGCCGTTGCCCGGGCCTGCAACCTTGCTGGCCAGGATCCACGCGTCGCGGTCGCCATGTTCACGGAACCAGTTGCCGATGATGCGCTCGGTGGCTGCGTAGGTTTCCGGGCGTGGAGGGACCGGGTACATCTCGGCGGTGTCGATGAAGTTGACCCCGGCGGCCTTGGCCCGGGCAATTTGTGCGAAGGCCTCGGCCTGGATGTTCTGCTCGCCCCAGGTCATGGTGCCCAGGCACAGGGCGCTGACGTTGAGATCGGTACGGCCGAGCTGGCGGTATTCCATCGGTTAGTCACTCCTTGGCAATAGATGCTCATCAAAGCAGGTTGAAATTTTTCGCGCAATCTGGATAATTCAGCACCTCTCCGCGTGGCGGAAGTGATGCACCATCACGCAGGAAGAACCCCGTCGAACATTGGCGTGCCCGACCCGAGCCCCCAAAAGCGTCTGTGTTCGGCTGCGCGCTTGCCCTTGGCAAGCTGTGCACTATCCAGTAAGATTCGCCGTCTATTTTTCGCTGGGCGGCCTCTGAGGCTTTAGAGAATGAAAACTTTTACTGCTAAACCGGAAACAGTAAAGCGCGAGTGGTTCGTAGTCGACGCCGCTGGCCAGACCCTGGGTCGTCTGGCTACCGAAATCGCTACCCGTCTGCGTGGCAAACACAAACCAGAATACACCCCTCACGTTGACACCGGCGACTACATCGTCGTTATCAACGCCGAGCAGGTTCGTGTGACTGGTGCCAAGTCTTCCGACAAAATGTACTACTCCCACTCCGGTTTCCCAGGCGGTATCAAGGAAATCAACTTCGAGAAGTTGATCGCCAAGGCCCCTGAGCGTGTTATCGAAACTGCGGTCAAGGGCATGCTGCCTAAGAACCCGCTGGGTCGCGACATGTACCGCAAGCTGAAAGTGTACGCGGGTGCTGCTCACCCACACACTGCTCAGCAGCCTCAAGAACTGAAGATCTAACGGGATAGTTCATTATGTCGGCGACTCAAAATTACGGCACTGGCCGTCGCAAGACCGCAACCGCTCGCGTATTCCTGCGTCCGGGTACTGGTAACATTTCCATCAACAACCGTTCTCTGGACGTGTTCTTCGGTCGCGAAACCGCTCGCATGGTTGTTCGCCAGCCGCTCGAGCTGACTGAATCCGTTGAGAAATTCGACATCTACGTCACCGTTTCCGGTGGTGGTGTCAGCGGTCAAGCCGGTGCGATCCGTCACGGTATCACCCGCGCTCTGATGGAATACGACGAAACCCTGCGTGGCGCTCTGCGTCGTGCTGGCTACGTCACCCGCGACGCTCGTGAAGTTGAGCGTAAGAAAGTGGGTCTGCGTAAAGCGCGTAAGCGTCCTCAGTACTCCAAGCGTTAATACCGCTTCGGCAGTCGAAAAAAGCCCGGTTCCTTGGAACCGGGCTTTTTTTTTAGGCTTGAACTAACCTGTCAGCAGTCAGTGGCCGCTTGTCGCATAGACGCAGATCAAGCAAAGCGCGGGTTGTCGCCCTTGCCGGGGTAATCACCTTGTCAGTGTGTGGATTTGTTTCTTACCATGGCGGCCAATTTTTAGTGCCATTGACACAACCTAAGTACAGGCCAGGTCCAACTGGCCAAGCAAGCTGATGGGAGAGGACTGAATGAGCAATGACGGCGTCAACGCAGGCCGGCGCCGCTTCCTCGTAGCCGCGACATCCGTGGTCGGGGCAGCGGGGGCAGTGGGGGCTGCGGTACCGTTCGTGGGGTCATGGTTTCCCAGTGCCAAGGCGAAAGCCGCAGGTGCACCGGTGAAGGTCAACGTCGCCAAGGTCGAGGCAGGGCAGCAGATGGTGGCCGAGTGGCGTGGCCAGCCCGTATTCATCGTGCGGCGAACTGAGGAAATCCTTGGCAATCTGAAAAAAATCACGGCTGACCTGTCCGATCCCGAGTCCAAGGCCTCGGTACAGCCGGCGTACGTCGACCCTGAGGTTCGCTCGATCAAGCCGGAAATTCTCATTCTCGTCGGCCTGTGCACGCACCTGGGCTGTTCGCCCCTCTTTCGGCCGGAAGTGGCACCCGCTGACCTCGGGCCGAAATGGGTAGGTGGTTATTTCTGCCCGTGCCACGGCTCCCGCTATGACCTGGCTGGTCGTGTCTACAAGTCCCAGCCGGCGCCTCTCAACCTGCCCGTGCCACCGCACTCTTATGAGTCGGACGAGATCATCGTCATTGGCGTCGACCAGGAGAAAGCATGATGAGCAAGTTCATGGACTGGATTGATGCTCGCTTCCCCGCCACCAAGATGTGGGAAGACCACCTGAGCAAGTATTACGCACCCAAGAACTTCAACTTCCTGTACTTCTTTGGCTCGCTGGCATTGCTGGTGCTGGTCAACCAGATCGTGACCGGCGTGTGGCTGACCATGAGCTTCACGCCCTCGGCGGAAGAGGCGTTTGCCTCGGTCGAGTACATCATGCGTGACGTGGAATACGGCTGGATCCTGCGCTACCTGCACTCCACGGGTGCGTCAGCGTTCTTCATCGTGGTCTACCTGCACATGTTCCGCGGCCTGCTCTACGGCTCTTATCAGAAGCCGCGCGAGCTGGTCTGGCTGTTCGGTATGCTGATCTATCTGGCGCTGATGGCTGAAGCGTTCATGGGCTACCTGCTGCCATGGGGGCAAATGTCGTACTGGGGCGCCCAGGTGATCATTTCGCTGTTCGGTGCCATTCCGGTGATCGGTGGTGACCTTACTCAGTGGATCCGCGGTGACTACCTGATCTCGGGTATCACCCTGAACCGCTTCTTCGCCCTGCACGTGGTTGCCCTGCCAATCGTGATTCTTGGCCTGGTGGTGCTGCACATCCTCGCCCTGCACGAAGTGGGTTCGAACAACCCTGATGGTGTCGACATCAAGAAGAAAAAGGACGAAAACGGTATTCCGCTGGATGGCATTCCGTTCCACCCGTACTACACCGTCAAGGACATTGTCGGCGTGGTGGTTTTCCTCTTCGTGTTCTGCGCCGTGGTGTTCTTCTTCCCTGAAATGGGCGGTTACTTCCTGGAGAAACCGAACTTCGAGCAGGCCAACGCTTTCAAGACGCCAGCGCACATCGCGCCGGTGTGGTACTTCACACCGTTCTACGCAATCCTGCGCGCGGTGCCTGACAAGTTGATGGGCGTCATTGCCATGGGTGCGGCCATCGCCGTGCTGTTCGTGCTGCCCTGGCTCGACCGCAGCCCGGTACGTTCCATGCGTTACAAGGGTTGGATCAGCAAGGCCTTCCTGCTGGTGTTCTGCGTGGCCTTCGTCATCCTCGGTGTGCTGGGCGTACTGGCACCGACACCTGGGCGTACCTTGTTGTCGCAGGTGTGCACGGTGCTGTACTTCGCCTACTTCCTGCTGATGCCGTTCTACACAAGGCTCGAGAAGACCAAACCGGTTCCGGAAAGGGTGACTGGCTGATGAAAAAGTTGATTGCAGTATTGTTGCTGGCAGTGATGCCTGCCTTTTCCTTCGCTGCCGAAGAGGGCATGGAGCTGGACAAGGTCGATATCGACCTGACTGACAAAGCCGCCATGCAGGACGGTGCGCGCACCTTCGCCAACTATTGCATGGGTTGCCACAGTGCCAAGTTCCAGCGTTACGAGCGGGTGGCTGATGACCTGGGCATCCCGCATGAACTGATGCTCGAGAAGCTGGTGTTCACGGGTGCCAAGATTGGTGACCACATGCAGATCGGCATGAAGCCCAGCGATGCCAAGACCTGGTTCGGTGCCGCGCCGCCCGACCTGACCCTGGTGGCCCGCGTACGCGGTACCGACTGGCTTTACACCTACCTGCGCAGCTTCTATGAGGATCCATCGCGCCCTTACGGGGTGAACAACAAGGTGTTCCCGAACGTCGGCATGCCTAACGTGCTGGTTGGTCTGCAAGGCAATCAGGTGGTAGGTTGCAAGCAGGTGCAGACTGTGGTCGATGGCAAGAAGCAATTCGACCCGTTGACCGGGAGCCCGTTGACCCATGAAGCTTGCGATCAGCTGACCATTACGCCGAATTCCGGTACCCTGACGACCGAGCAGTTCGACGAGAAGGTCAAGAACCTTGTGACCTTCCTGGCCTATTCGGCCAACCCAGTCAAGCTGGAAAGCCAGCGCATCGGTACCTATGTGCTGCTGTACCTGGCTTTCTTCTTCGTATTCGCCTACTTGCTCAAGCGTGAATACTGGAAGGACGTGCACTGATCACGCAGTAGTTTCTGGTTGTTGAACGCGCCCGGGGTGGCCTAGCAGTATTGCCAGGCCACCCCGGGCGCGTTTTCATTTAAAGTTGCACAAGCATCCGTGCGAGGAGCCGCTACATGGGCGCAACCAACAGGTTAGCCTGCTATTCCGATCCCGCTGATCACTATTCTCATCGGGTGCGCCTGGTTCTGGCCGAGAAGGGCGTCAGCGTGCAGTTTATCGATGTCGATCCCGCCCGCCTGCCGCCGAAGCTGGCCGAGGTCAATCCTTACGGCAGCGTGCCGACCTTGGTCGACCGTGACCTGGCGTTGTATGAATCGACCGTGGTAATGGAATACCTTGAGGAACGTTACCCGCACCCGCCGCTGATGCCGGTATACCCGGTTGCGCGTGGCAACAGCCGTCTGCTGATGCACCGCATCCAGCGCGACTGGTGTGCCTTGGCTGATACCGTGCTTGACCCGCGTAGCAGTGAAGCTGCCCGAACCGAGGCGCGCAAGGCCTTGCGCGAAAGCCTGACCGGGGTCTCGCCGTTGTTCAGCGAGTTCGCCTGCTTCATGAGTGATGAGCAAAGCCTGGTCGATTGCTGTCTATTACCCATACTCTGGCGTTTGCCGGTGTTGGGTATCGAGTTGCCGCGGCAAGCCAAGCCGCTGCTGGATTACATGGAGCGCCAGTTCGCCCGCGAGCCTTTCCAGGCGAGCCTGTCCTCCGTAGAACGTGAAATGCGCAAGCTTTAAGGAGCCGTTGATGAACTCCAGTCGCCCCTATCTGGTTCGAGCACTGTACGAGTGGATCGTCGACAACGATTGCACGCCCCATATGCTGGTCAATGCCGAATTCCCGAGAGTTCAGGTGCCGGATGGTTTCGCCAGTGATGGCCAGATCGTCTTGAATATCTCGCCAAGTGCCGTGCGCAGCCTGCACATGGACAATGACGCGGTCAGCTTTGAGGGGCGCTTCAGTGGCGTGGCTCACTCGCTGTTCGTGCCGGTTGGTGCCATCCTGGGTATCTACGCCCGCGAAAATGGCCAGGGTATGGTCTTCGAGCTGGAGCCGTCTTTGATGGATGGCGACGAGCTGGAAGACGATGATGTGCAGCCGGATGACGATGGCCCGCCAGACGATGGAGGGCAGCCGCCGCGTCCGAGTGGTCGGCCAAGCCTGAAAGTGGTCAAGTAACAAAAAAGGCGATCCAGAAGGATCGCCTTTTTGCTGGCAGTGAGTTTTCTGGCGCCTGTGAGCCCGGGCGTCGCCCGCGTGGCGCATCGCGCGCAGCCGCCTTGGTAGCAGGACGCAATATCGAGTCATGCGCCAAGGCGTTCGCGTGCAGATCCCACAGGGTTAATTGGCCCGAAACAAACGTAGGAGCGAGCGCCAGCTCGCGATGCGCCGCGCGGGCGGCGCCCGCTCTCACAGGCGCTATAAATCTCAACGCAGACCAATCAGTCGATGTACTCAAACAGCTTGACGATCTTCTGCACCCCCGACACGCCCTGCACTACGGCAGTGGCCGAGTTGGCTTCTTGGCGGGTGACCAGGCCAAGCAGGTAGACGATGCCGTTTTCGGTAATCACCTTGATGCGCGAGCTGGGCACGGCACTGTCAGTCAGCATCTGGGTCTTGATCTTGGTAGTCAGCCAGGCGTCGTTGTTGCGCGCCAGAATGGAGGAAGGCTGCATCACTTGCAGCTCGTTGTGCACTCTCTTGACTCGCTGTACCTGGCTGGCGGTTTGCTCAGCGAGGCTCTTGAGGTCGGCGCGCGGGGTCTGGCCGGCCAGCAGGACGATGCCGTTGTAGCTGCTGACAACGATGTGCGAGCCCTTGTCCAGGTCTGGGCTGGCCTTGGAAATGTTCACGGCGGCCTTGGTTTCGATCAGCGAGTCGTCGATCTTGCTGCCAATGGTGCGCGTGCCGCGATCGTCCTCGATCGGCGAATTGCGGGTAGAGGTGAGTACCGAGCTGCAACCAGTGACGCTCAGGCACAGGGTCAGGGCCATCAGGCCGAGGCGCATAGGGGTCATTCTTCACTCCCGAACAGTTGGCTGTCGATCAGATCGCAAAGGCAGTGGATCGCCAGCAGGTGGACTTCCTGGATGCGCGCAGTAACTGTCGAAGGCACGCGGATTTCCACGTCCTCGGGCAGCAGCAGCGAAGCCATGCCGCCGCCGTCGCGACCAGTCAATGCTACGACAATCATTTCACGGTCATGCGCGGCCTGGATCGCCTGGATCACGTTGGCCGAATTGCCGCTGGTGGAGATCGCCAGCAGAACGTCACCGGGCTGGCCCAGGGCGCGGATCTGCTTGGAAAAGACTTCGTTGTAGCTGTAGTCGTTGGCGATCGAGGTCAGGGTCGAGCTGTCAGTGGTCAGCGCGATGGCTGGCAGGCTGGGACGCTCGCGCTCGAAGCGGTTGAGCAGCTCCGATGAAAAGTGCTGGGCATCGCCGGCCGAGCCGCCGTTGCCGCAGGCGAGCATCTTGCCCTCGTTGAGCAGCGCATTGACCATGACCAGGCTGGCCTGCTCGATGTGCGGTGCCAGGATGTCCATTGCCTGTTGCTTGGTTTCGATGCTGGCCTCGAACAGCCGGCGAATTCGGGATTGCATGTCCATCTGGTGACCTTAAATGGGGCGGTGGCCTTTGCTACGCGCAACTACGACCAGCCCGCGATACATAGAGCAAAAAAAACGAAGTGGGTTCAGCATTCGAAGGCGTTTTTCAGCCATTGAAGCGGTCTGCCTGCATGGTGGCTGCCCTGCAGGGCGACTACGTCGAAGCGGCAGGGGTGGTTGCCCCAGTGGGGCTCCTTCTGCAGGAACAGGCTGGCGGCGAGCACCAACCGTTTCTGCTTGCGCCAGTCGATACTGTCGAGGGCGCCTCCGAAGCCCGCGTGCAACCGGTAGCGGACTTCGACGAATACTACTGTATCGGCGTCGAGCATGACCAGATCAAGCTCGCCGCCTTTGCATCGCCAGTTACGCACCAGCAACTGCAGCCCTTGCCCCTGAAGGTACTCAAGGGCTTGGGTTTCTGCCGCTTGCCCGGCACGGGTAGGCGATGCTGCGACCATCAACGCACGGTGTCAGGCAGGCGCTTGACCTGGCCGCCGGTAAACTCGGCCCATGGCAACTGGCGCTCGACGCGCTGGTTGGCATTGATGCTCAGGCTGCCCGAAAGCCCCAGGATGCGGTTGTCCGGAAGCGCTTTCAGTTGGCCAAGGCGCGGCGCCAGGCTGTAGGCATCGACGCCCATGGCGTACAGGCGGCCGAGGCTGCCAGCGGCTTGCGGCCACTGCTGTACAACCTGTTGACGCAGACTGTTGCTGGTGTCGAGCAGCCACGGTGTTTCGCAGAAGCGGATGCCGTTCATGTCATTGTACTGGTTGACGTCACCGCTGGCGCTGTACAGGTTCGAGGTGGCATAGACCGGCACGTCACCGGCGTACTGGAAGTTCAGGGTCGGCTTGATCTGCTGCGCCTGTTGCGGGGTCGAGGCGAGGAAGATGAAGTCGATGTCCTGGCGGCGCGACGGTTGTGCCGCGATGCTGCCGCCCACCGTGCTTTGCAGGCTCTT
Source organism: Pseudomonas sp. D5(2026) (assembly GCF_057766845.1). Classification (NCBI taxonomy): domain Bacteria; kingdom Pseudomonadati; phylum Pseudomonadota; class Gammaproteobacteria; order Pseudomonadales; family Pseudomonadaceae; genus Pseudomonas; species Pseudomonas sp. D5(2026). Next base: position 4,611,289 of record NZ_CM173421.1, on the reverse strand, counting down.
GGCGCGGCCTTCGCTTTGGCGCAACTGGAACAGGTCGGCAATCTGTTGGGCCAGGGCGACCGGCTGAGCGATACGCTCGGCGGCGAGCAGGGTTCCGCCATTGCCTTCCCAGTCCTGGCGGAAGGCGGCCAGGACACGGTCACCCCATTCGCCGCTCGGTACCAGGGCTACGGCGCGGACCATGCCGTCGGCGCGGGCGCGGCGGGAGACTTCACGGGCTTCGTCTTCGGCAGCCAGGCCGAACTGGAACAGTTGCGGCGGGGCCTTCTGGCCGGCGTCGGCGTAGTTCAGGGCCAGTGTGGTGATCGGCAGTTGCGGTTTGGCGGCCAGCTGCTTGACCAGCGGCTTTTCCAGCGGGCCAATGACCAGTTGCACGCCGGCGGCCTGCGCTTGGCGATAGAACTCGTCCAGCGAGCCGATGCGCGAGCTGTCGAATACCTGCACGGCAGGTGCCGGCTGGCCGGTCTGCTGAGCTTGGAAGTGGGCGGCCATGAAGCCATCGCGCAGGGCGCGGGCAACGCCGGCCAGTGGGCCTTCCTGAGGCAGCAGCAGGGCGATCTTGGTCAGCGGCTGGCTGGCCAGTTCCTTGAGCTTGATCAGGGCCTGCGGCAGTTGCTGAGCGGCAGGGTGGTCCGGATGCTGTTTGACCCAGGTCTCGATGGCCGCTTGCTGCTGCTCCAGGGTGCCGGCGCTTTTCACGGCGAACGCCAGGCTGGTCCAGCCTGCCAGGGCCTGATCGTTGGTCGGTTGCTGCAGTTGCTCTGCAGGCAGCGAGGCGATCAGGGCCCAGATGGCGTCATTGTTGGCGCTGGCGGCCTGGCCGCTGAGCAGTGGCGCCAGCAGTATGCGCTGTTGTGCGGCAGCCAGGGCCTGGCCATCGGCTTCGAGCGCGGCGGCGTGCACGGTGTAGGTACGCGCTTGCAGCTCTGGCGGCAGCTCGGCAAGGCGCTGCAGGCTGGGGTGGGCCAGGGCGGTCAGCGCTGCTTTGGGCTGGTTGCGGCTCATGGCCAGTTCAGCCGCTAGGGTGCTGGCGAACACTTGCTGGGCCGGCTTGAGCGTGTCCAGCGGGACCTGCTCGAGAATGCGTGCGGCGCGTGGGAAGTCCTTCTGCTTGAAGGCCAGGTCGGCCGCGCTCAGGCGCAGCAGGGCGGCGTCTTCTGCAGACTTGCTGGAGGCGGCCTTTTCAAGCAGTTGCTCGATGCTGGCGTCCGGGGTGCGTGGCAGTTCGCCCAGGCTGGATGAGGGCGAGCTGGCGCAGGCTGCCAGCAGGGCGGCGAGGCAGAGGGCTGTGAGCAGCCGCAGGCAAGCGATCATGTAAAGGTCCTGTTACTCGATCAAGTTGGCCGACAATTGTACCCAAGCACTGGCCGGGGCGCGATGTTGCTGTGTCGATCCTTCACTATAGGTGGCTTGTTCCTGATCGCCGGCGAAGTTCTTTACGCCCTGTTGCAGGCGCTCGGGCTACAATGGCGCCTTTGATCCGAATGACAGGTGTGCGCAGTGACTGATGTGGCAGGGGCTTCGAAATCCACGGTGGGGACGCTTTATGTGGTGGCAACTCCCATCGGCAACCTCGACGACATGAGCGCCCGGGCGCTGAAAGTGCTGGCGGACGTGGCCCTGATCGCCGCCGAAGACACCCGTCATTCGATCCGCCTGCTGCAACACTTTGGCATCGACACGCCGTTGGCCGCTTGTCATGAGCACAACGAGCGCGACGAAGGCGGGCGTTTTCTCTCCAAACTGCTGGCGGGTGAAAATGTGGCATTGGTCTCCGATGCCGGCACACCTCTGATTTCCGACCCAGGCTACCACCTGGTGCGTCAGGCGCGTGCCGCAGGGGTGAGCGTGGTGCCGGTGCCTGGCGCCTGTGCCTTGATCGCCGCACTATCGGCGGCAGGCCTGCCGTCGGACCGCTTCATCTTCGAAGGCTTCCTGCCGGCCAAGCAGGCAGGGCGCCGGGCGCGCCTGGAGCAAGTGAGGGAAGAGCCGCGCACGTTGATCTTCTATGAAGCCCCGCATCGAATCCAGGAGTGTCTTGAAGACATGGAGGCGGTATTTGGTGGCGATCGCCCGGCGTTGCTGGCGCGCGAACTGACCAAGACCTTCGAGACCCTCAAGGGCTTGCCGCTGGCTGAGTTGCGGGCTTTCGTAGCTGGCGACAGCAACCAGCAGCGCGGTGAATGCGTGGTGCTGGTCGGCGGTTGGAGCGCGCCGGAGGGCGAGCAGGCCATCAGTGCCGAAGCTCAGCGAGTGCTCGACCTGCTATTGGCGGAGTTGCCACTGAAGCGGGCCGCGGCGCTTGCAGCGGAAATTACCGGGGTGCGCAAGAACCTGTTGTATCAACTTGCCCTGGAAAAGCAGAAAGCTGAGTAGTGGCAGTTTGACATAGATGTCGGTATCGCTTGTTCTTGCGCGCGCGTGCCGGTAACCTTGGCGGCGGAGAGTCGATCGGACAGTCGCTGCCTGTTTTTGTTCCGCAACTTTTTGTTGTGTGAGCAGCAGGGGGAGGAAAGTCCGGGCTCCATAGGGCAGAGTGCCAGGTAACGCCTGGGAGGCGTGAGCCTACGGAAAGTGCCACAGAAAATAACCGCCTAAGCACTTCGGTGCCGGTAAGGGTGAAAAGGTGCGGTAAGAGCGCACCGCACGGCTGGCAACAGTTCGTGGCTAGGTAAACCCCACTCGGAGCAAGACCAAATAGGGTTCCATCAGGCGTGGCCCGCGTCGGAACCGGGTAGGTTGCTAGAGGCGTCCAGTGATGGCCGTCGTAGAGGAATGACTGTCCTCGACAAAACCCGGCTTACAGATCGACTCTCCACCTTTCTTCCCCTGCTTGAATCGATAGCAGAACCCCTCTGGTAATACCGAAAAAATCTTACTCTTAATAAATTACTTTAACTTCGAACTCCATTTGCTTGCGTGGGTTTGATTTTTCTCGTGTTTTTTTCTCTCTGGCAGTCCTTCCACATTCTGTTGTTGCGCTAAATCTCGGTCCTGTAAGGCTTTTCCTTATGAACGTGCCTTGACGGTGCTGCGGGCGGATTCCTATAGTGTGCGCAAGTGGCAGAAAGTGGGATGAAGTGGGTTTTCTGGCACAAAAAAGCTAACATTGTGGGGAATCACAGCCGTGTTCCGCGGAGCCAACGCCGTCAGCCTCGATGCCAAGGGCCGTCTCGCCATGCCGAGCCGGTACCGTGACGAGCTCGACTCACGTTGCAATGGCCAACTGATCGTGACCATTGACGCCGTAGACCCCTGCTTGTGTGTTTATCCCCTCGATGAGTGGGAACAGATAGAAGCCAAGTTGCGTGCCTTGCCATCGTTGCGTGAGGAAAACCGCCGCCTGCAGCGTTTGCTGATCGGTAATGCGGTTGACCTGGAGCTCGATGGCAGCGGGCGTTTCCTGGTGCCGCCCCGCCTGCGTGAGTACGCCAAGCTCGACAAGAAGGCGATGCTGGTGGGGCAACTGAACAAATTCCAGCTGTGGGATGAAGATGCCTGGAACGTGGTTTCGGCAGCCGACCTTGCAGCTATTCAACAACCGGGCGCCATGCCCGACGAATTGCGTGACCTGATCCTGTGACCATAGATAGCGGCTTCAACCACATTACCGTCCTGCTCGACGAAGCTGTCGAGGCATTGGCCCTGCGCCCCGACGGTTGCTATCTGGACGGCACTTTCGGCCGTGGCGGACACAGTCGTCTGATCCTCAGCAAGCTCGGGCCGCAAGGGCGGCTCTTGGGCTTCGACAAAGATCCACAGGCGATTGCCACGGGGCAAGCGCTGGCGGCCGAAGACGGCCGCTTTGTCATTGTGCAGCGCAGTTTTGCCGAACTGGGCACGGAAGTGGCAGCGCGCGGCCTGCACGGCAAGGTCAGTGGTGTATTGCTGGACCTGGGCGTGTCCTCCCCGCAGCTGGATGACCCAGAGCGTGGCTTCAGCTTCCTCAATGATGGCCCGCTGGACATGCGCATGAACCCGGACCAAGGCATCAGTGCCGCCGAGTTCATCGCCACTGCGCCTGTGGAAGAAATCGCCCGGGTCTTCAAGGAGTACGGTGAGGAACGCTTTGCCGGGCGCATGGCGCGTGCAGTGGTCGAGCGCCGCGAAAAACAGCCCTTCACCCGTACCGCCGACCTGGCGGAGGTGCTCAAAGTGGCCAACCCGGCCTGGGAAAAGGGCAAGAATCCGGCTACCCGTGCCTTCCAGGGCCTTCGTATTCACGTCAACAACGAGCTGGGTGATCTGGAGGCTGGCCTTGAGGCTGCGCTGGATGCGCTCGAAGTCGGTGGTCGCTTGGCGGTCATCAGTTTCCACTCGCTGGAAGATCGTATCGTCAAGCTGTTCATGCGCAAGCTGGTGAAGGGGGAGGCCGACAACCTGCCGCGGAACCTGCCGGTTCAGCACAAGGTCTTCGAGCCGAAAATCAAGCTCATCGGCAAGGCCCAGTTCGCTTCCGAGGCCGAGCTCAAGGCCAACCCACGCTCGCGTAGCGCCGTAATGCGCGTGGCGGAGAAGCTGCGGTGAGCAGGCTATTTGCCAAACCCTTGCCAGGCGGAAGCTTCCTGATGCTTCTGCTGTTCATCAGCGTACTGGTTTCGGCCATTGCCGTGTCCTACAGTGCGCACTGGAACCGTCAGCTGCTCAACACCCTGTACGGTGAATTGAACGAGCGCGACAAGGCTCAGGCCGAATGGGGCCGGTTGATTCTTGAGCAGAGTACCTGGACCGCTGCCAGTCGCATCGAGAGCCTGGCCTCCGAGCAATTGAACATGCGCGTGCCGTCAGCTGACGAAGTCCGGATGGTGGCGCCATGATGAAGCTCGAAGGCGCACTCTACCCGTGGCGCTTCCGTGTAGTGATCGGCTTGCTGGCGATCATGGTCGGTGCCATTTGCTGGCGCATCATCGACCTGCAGGTAGTTGACCGTGACTTCCTCAAGGGCCAGGGCGATGCGCGCAGCCTGCGTCACATCCCCATCCCGGCGCACCGCGGTTTGATTACTGACCGCAACGGTGAGCCATTGGCCGTGAGCACCCCGGTCACCACCTTGTGGGCCAACCCCAAAGAGATGCAGGCCTCCAAGGAGCGTTGGCCGCAATTGGCCGCAGCGCTGGGGCAAAACCCGCAGCAGTTGACCGAGCGCCTGACCCAGCAGGCCAACAAAGAGTTCATCTACCTGGTCCGGGGTCTGACCCCCGAGCAAGGCCAGCACGTGCTCGACCTCAAAGTGCCGGGTGTGTATGGCCTGGAAGAATTCCGCCGCTTCTATCCGGCCGGTGATGTGACTGCGCATATGGTCGGCTTTACCGACCTCGATGACCACGGTCGCGAAGGGGTGGAGCTGGCCTATGACGAGTGGCTGGCCGGTGTGCCCGGCAAGCGCCAGGTAATCAAGGACCGGCGCGGCCGGCTGATCAAGGACATTCAGGTAACCAAGAACGCCAAGGCCGGGAAGACCTTGGCGTTGTCCATAGACCTGCGCCTGCAGTACCTGGCTACCCGCGAGCTGCGCAACGCCATTGCCGAGCAGGACGCCAAGGCCGGCAGCCTGGTGATCATGGACGTCAAGACCGGTGAGGTCCTGGCCATGGTCAACCAGCCGACCTACAACCCCAACAACCGCCGTAGCATGTTCCCGTCGGCCATGCGTAACCGGGCGATCATCGACGTGTTCGAGCCGGGCTCCACGGTCAAGCCGATCTCCATGAGTGCAGCGCTGCAGAGCGGCCGCTGGAAGCCGAGCGACAAGGTCGAGGTTTACCCTGGCAGCCTTCAGATCGGTCGTTACACCATCAGGGATGTGTCGCGCAGCGAGGGTCCGATTCTTGATTTGACCGGCATCCTGATCAACTCCAGTAACGTTGGCATGAGCAAGATCGCCTTCGACATCGGCGGCGAGGCCATCTACCGGGTCATGTCCCAGGTCGGCCTGGGCCAGTACACCGGCCTTGGCTTCCCGGGCGAGCGTGTCGGCAACCTGCCCAACCACCGTGAGTGGCGCAAGGCCGAGACCGCGACCCTGTCCTATGGCTACGGCGTATCGGTCACCGCCCTGCAGCTGGTGCATGCCTACGCGGCGCTGGCCAACGACGGCAAGATGGTGCCGCTGTCGATCATCAAGCTAGACAAGACACCAGAAGCGGTGCAGGCCATCCCGAAAGAAGTCGCCGAAACCGTTCAGGGCATGCTGCAGCAGGTGATCGAAGCCCCGCGCGGCGTCTTCCGTGCCCAGGTGCCGTTCTATCACGTGGCCGGCAAGTCCGGCACCGCGCGTAAGGCCACCGTGGGTGCCAAGGGGTACACCGAAAACGCCTACCGCTCGCTGTTCGCCGGCTTCGGGCCAATGAGTGACCCGCGCTACGCCATCGTCGTGGTCATCGACGAGCCGAGAAAGGGGGGGTACTTCGGTGGCCTGGTTTCGGCACCTGTATTCAGCAAGGTCATGTCCGGCACCCTGCGCCTGATGAACGTGCCGCCAGACAACCTGCCGCCACCTGCACCCGCGGTGCAATCGCAAGTCAATGCAGCAGCCGCCAAGGGAGGGCGTGGATGATGACAATGCCATTAAGCAAACTTTTCGCCCACGCCAGCCGTGATCCGTTGATTCGTGAGCTGACCCTGGACAGCCGCAGTGTGCGCCCGGGTGACTTGTTCCTGGCCGTACCGGGCGCCAAGGTCGATGGTCGCGAGCATATTGCCGACGCCCTGGCCCGTGGCGCTGCCGCCGTGGCCTATGAAGAGCAGGGTGCCAACGTGCTGCCGCTGACCGATGTGCCGCTGATTCCGGTCAAAGGGCTGATCGCTCAGTTGTCAGATATCGCCGGGCGCTTCTATGGTGAACCGAGCCGCCAGTTGAATCTGGTCGGCGTGACCGGCACCAACGGCAAGACAAGCGTTACCCAGCTGGTAGCCCAGGCGCTCGACCTGCTTGGCCAGCGCTGCGGCCTGATTGGCACCCTGGGTACTGGCTTCTTCGGCGAGTTGCAGAGCGGTCGCCTGACCACGCCCGACCCGATTGCCGTGCAATCAACCCTCAACGACCTCAAGAAAGGCGGCGCCAAGGCCGTGGCCATGGAAGTGTCTTCCCATGCCCTGGAGCAAGGCCGTGTTGCCGCACTGGAATTCGACATCGCGGTAATGACCAACCTGTCCCGCGACCACCTCGACTATCACGGCAGCATGGAAGCCTATGAGGCCGCCAAGGCCAAGCTGTTCGCCTGGCCGAGCCTGCGTTGCCAGGTGGTCAACCTGGATGACGCCTTTGGTCGTCGTCTGGCCGCCGACTTTGCGCGCCGCCCGAGTGTCGACCATATCGAAACCCGACTGCTGAGCTACAGCCTGGAACGCCCTGAGGCCTCGCTGTTCTGTCGCGAAGCCGTGTTCAGTGACGATGGCGTGCGCGCCACAATCGTCACTGCCCAAGGTGAGCGTATCTTGCGCAGTCAACTACTGGGCCGCTTCAACCTGAGCAACATGCTTGCCGCTGTGGCGACCCTGCTGGCGCTGGACTATGCGCTGGACGAGATCCTCAAGGTCACGCCGCAACTGCAGGGCCCGGTAGGTCGTATGCAGCGCCTGGGTGGCGGCGACAAACCGCTGGTGGTGGTCGACTACGCGCACACACCGGATGCACTTGAAAAAGTACTCGAGGCGCTGCGCCCGCACGCTCGTGGCAAGCTGTTGTGCCTGTTCGGCTGCGGCGGTGACCGTGATCGCGGCAAGCGCCCGCTGATGGCCGAAGTGGCCGAGCGCCTGGCTGACCGCGTACTGGTCACCGACGACAACCCGCGTACTGAAGACCCGTTGCGCATCTTCGATGATATCCGCCCCGGTTTCGCCAGGCCTGACGACGTCGAGTTCGTCGCCGGCCGTGGCGAAGCCATTGCGCACCTGATCGCCACTGCCGCTGCCAACGATGTGATCGTGCTGGCTGGTAAGGGGCACGAGGATTATCAGGAGATCAATGGCGAGCGCCATGATTTCTCCGATTTGACCGAAGCCGAAAAGGCACTTGCAGCCTGGGAGGCTCCACATGCTTAAGCCGCTGTCACTCAGCCAGCTGACCACTGCCCTGAATGGTCAACACATCGGTGCCGACGCCACGTTTACCGGTGTCAGCATCGATAGCCGCAGTGTCAGCGCCGGGCAACTGTTCGTCGCCCTGGCCGGCCCGCGTTTCGATGGCCATGACTACTTGGCAGACGTGAAAGCCAAAGGCGCAGTAGCTGCCCTGGTCGAGCGTGAAGTGGCCGGTGTCGACCTGCCGCAGTTGCTGGTCAAGGATTGCCGGGCAGCACTGGGTCAGCTCGGCGCCCTGAACCGCGCCGCTTTCGACAAGCCTGTAGTGGCCATTACCGGTTCCAGCGGCAAGACCACGGTCAAGGAAATGCTCGCCAGTATCCTGCGCACCCGTGGCCTGGTTCACGCCACCCGCGGCAACTTGAACAATGACCTCGGGGCGCCGCTGACACTGCTGGAGATCGCCCCGGAGCACAGCGCGGCAGTGATCGAGCTGGGCGCCTCGCGCATTGGCGAAATCCGCTACACCGTAGGCCTGACACAACCGCAGGTGGTCATCATCAATAACGCCGGTACTGCCCACGTTGGCGAGTTCGGCGGCCCGGACAAGATCGTCGAAGCCAAGGGCGAAATTCTCGAAGGCCTGGGCGAGGGCGGTATTGCCATCCTCAACCTGGACGACAAAGCTTTTGACATCTGGAAGGCGCGTGCCGGTACGCACAAAGTCGTCAGTTTCGCACGCAGCAACCCGAAGGCCGATTTCCACGCTTCAGACATTGGTCGCGATGCCCGCGGCTGCCCGTCGTTCACCCTGCATGGCGCCACGGAAACGGTAGCCGTACAACTCAATGTGCTGGGTGAACACAACGTCAGCAACGCCCTGGCCGCCGCCGCCGCTGCACATGCCGTTGGTCTGAGCCTGAGCGGCATTGCCGCAGGCCTGGCGGCCGTGCAACCGGTCAAGGGGCGCACCGTGGCGCAGATCGCGCCGAACGGGGTACGGGTTATCGACGACAGTTACAACGCAAATCCCACCTCTATGTGCGCAGCCATTGATATACTCGCCGGCTTTTCCGGGCGCACCGTTCTGGTGCTTGGGGATATCGGCGAATTGGGGCAATGGGCGGAAGAAGGCCACCGTCAGGTGGGTGACTACGCGCGTGGCAAGGTCGACGCCCTGTACGCAGTGGGTTCCAACATGACACATGCGGTCAAGGCGTTCGGCGCCAATGGCCGCCATTTCGCTACTCAAGCTGAGCTGATCGATGCGGTTAGCGCCGAGAATGCCAGTGACACCACTATCTTGATCAAGGGCTCGCGCAGCGCTGCGATGGAAAACGTCGTGGCGGCATTGTGCGGTGCCAGCGGGGAGAAACATTAATGCTGCTGCTGTTGGCCGAGTATCTGCAACAGTTCCACAAAGGCTTCGCGGTCTTTCAGTACCTGTCCCTGCGCGGGATTCTTGGTGTACTGACCGCGTTGTCCCTGGCGCTGTGGCTGGGCCCCTGGATGATCCGTACCCTGCAAATTCGCCAGATCGGCCAGGCCGTGCGTAACGACGGCCCGCAATCGCACCTGTCCAAGTCCGGTACCCCGACCATGGGCGGTGCGCTGATTCTGTCGGCCATTGCCATCAGCACCTTGCTGTGGGCCGACCTGAGCAACCGCTATGTATGGGTTGTGCTGATCGTCACCCTGGCGTTCGGTGCCATTGGCTGGGTCGATGACTACCGCAAGGTGATCGAAAAGAACTCCCGTGGCCTTCCGAGCCGCTGGAAGTACTTCTGGCAGTCGGTGTTCGGCCTGGCGGCGGCGGTGTTCCTGTACAAGACCGCGCCAACCAGCGTCGAGACCACGCTGATCCTGCCGTTCATCAAGGATGTCACCATTCCGCTGGGCGTTGGCTTCGTCGTACTGACCTACTTCGTCATTGTCGGTTCGAGCAACGCGGTCAACCTCACCGATGGCCTCGACGGCCTGGCAATCATGCCGACGGTAATGGTCGGCGGCGCGCTGGGCATCTTCTGCTACCTGTCGGGTAACGTGAAGTTTGCCGAGTACCTGCTGATCCCCTACGTGCCGGGGTCGGGCGAGCTGATCGTGTTCTGCGGCGCGCTGATCGGTGCCGGCCTGGGCTTCCTGTGGTTCAACACTTACCCGGCGCAAGTGTTCATGGGTGACGTCGGCGCGCTGGCGCTGGGCGCCGCGCTGGGCACCATTGCCGTCATCGTGCGCCAGGAAATCGTGCTGTTCATCATGGGCGGCATCTTCGTGGTGGAAACCCTGTCGGTGGTGATACAGGTCGCCTCCTTCAAGCTGACCGGCAAGCGCGTGTTCCGCATGGCGCCGATCCACCACCACTTTGAACTCAAGGGCTGGCCAGAGCCTCGGGTGATCGTCCGATTCTGGATCATCACTGTAATCCTGGTGTTGATTGGCCTTGCAACCCTGAAATTGAGGTAGATGAGCGTGTCTTTGATCGCTTCCGACCAATTCCGCATCGTTGTCGGCCTCGGCAAGAGCGGCATGTCCCTGGTTCGCTTCCTGGCGAGCCGGGGCATTGCCTTTGCGGTCGCCGATACCCGCGAGCAACCGCCGGAACTGGAAACCCTGCGCCGTGATTACCCGCAGGTGGAAGTGCGCTGTGGTGAGCTGGACGTGGACTTCCTGTGCCGTGCCAACGAGTTGTATGTGAGCCCCGGTCTGGCCTTGGCCACGCCGGCCTTGCAGCAGGCGGCCGCGCGAGGGGTGAAGCTGTCTGGCGACATCGAGCTGTTTGCTCGCCATGCCAAGGCGCCGATCATTGCCATCAGCGGTTCCAACGCCAAGAGCACCGTCACGACGCTGGTCGGTGAAATGGCCGCCAAGGCCGGTAAACGTGTGGCCGTGGGCGGTAACCTCGGTACTCCGGCGCTCGACCTGCTGGCCGATGACATCGAGCTGTACGTGCTGGAGCTTTCCAGCTTCCAGCTGGAAACCACTGACCAGCTCAACGCCGAAGTGGCGACCGTTCTGAACATCAGCGAAGACCACATGGACCGCTATAGCGGCCTTCCGGCCTACCACCTGGCCAAGCACCGCATCTTCCGCGGGGCCAGGCAGGTGGTGGTGAACCGTCAGGATGCCCTCAGCCGGCCATTGCCTGTGGAAGGCCGCCCATGCTGGACCTTTGGCCTCAGCCAGCCGGACTTCAAGGCCTTCGGCCTGCGCGAAGTGGGCGGTGAAAAATACCTGGCGTTCGAGTTCCAGGCACTGATGCCGGCGCGTGAACTGAAGGTTCGTGGCGCCCACAACCAGAGCAACGCCCTGGCGGCACTGGCCTTGGGCCATGCTGCCGGTCTGCCGTTCGAGCCGATGCTCGAGGCCCTGCGCGAGTTTGGTGGCCTGGCCCACCGTTGCCAGTGGGTGCGCGAGCGTAACGGCGTCAACTGGTACGACGACTCCAAGGCCACCAACGTCGGTGCTGCCCTGGCCGCCATTGAAGGCTTGGGCGCCGATATCGAAGGCAAGCTGGTGCTAATCGCGGGTGGTGATGGCAAAGGTGCCGAGTTCACTGCGTTGCGCGAACCGGTCAAGCGTTACTGCCGCGCCGTGGTGTTGCTTGGCCGTGATGCCGAGCGCCTGGCCGAGGCCTTGGGCGATGCCGTGCCGCTGGTTCGGGTCAAGACCCTTGACGATGCCGTGCAGCGATGCGCCGAGCTGGCCCAGGACGGCGATGCCGTGCTGCTGTCGCCTGCATGCGCCAGCCTCGACATGTTCAAGAACTTCGAGGAGCGTGGACGCCTGTTCGCCCAGGCAGCGGGAGGTCTTGCATGATCTTCGGCATCTTCAAACCCTATCCGTCGCCGCTGATCAGCGGCCGTGGCGTCGACCTGGACTTCCCGATGCTCGCCGGTTGCCTGGCCTTGCTGGGCCTGGGCCTGGTGATGATCACTTCGGCATCCTCGGAAGTGGCTGCTGTACAGTCGGGCAACCCGCTGTATCACATGTTCCGCCACCTGGTGTACGTGTTCCTTGGCCTGGTGGCCTGTGGTGCGACCCTGCTGGTGCCGATCGCCACTTGGCAGCGCATGGGTTTCATGATGCTGATTGGTGCCTTCGGCCTGCTGGTACTGGTACTGGTGCCGGGCATCGGCCGTGAAGTCAACGGCTCCATGCGCTGGATCGGTTTCAGCTTCTTCAACGTGCAGCCTTCAGAAATCGCCAAGGTGTTCGTGGTCATCTACCTGGCCGGCTACCTGGTACGCCGACAGACTGAGGTGCGCGAAACCTGGATGGGCTTCTTCAAGCCGTTCATCGTGCTGCTGCCCATGGCCGCCTTGCTGCTGATGGAGCCGGACTTTGGCGCCACCGTGGTGATGATGGGCGCGGCGGCGGCCATGTTGTTTCTGGGTGGGGTGGGGCTGTTCCGCTTCAGCCTGATGGTGGCGCTGGCGGTGCTGGCGGTATTTGTCCTGGTACAGGCGCAGCCGTACCGGATGGCGCGCCTTATTACGTTCACCGACCCCTGGGCCGACCAGTTCGGTTCGGGCTACCAGCTGACCCAGGCACTGATTGCCTTCGGCCGTGGCGAGTGGCTGGGTGTTGGTCTGGGCAACAGCGTGCAGAAGCAGTTCTACCTGCCTGAAGCGCACACCGACTTCGTGTTCTCGGTACTGGCGGAAGAACTGGGCGTGGTCGGCTCGCTGGTGACCGTAGCACTGTTCGTGTTCGTTACCGTGCGCGCCCTGTACATCGGCCTGTGGGCCGAGAAAGCCAAACAGTTCTTTGCCGCCTACATGGCGTTCGGCCTGGCTTTCCTGTGGATTGGCCAGTTCCTGATCAACATCGGTGTGAACGTCGGCCTGCTGCCGACCAAGGGCCTGACCCTGCCGTTTCTCAGTTACGGGGGGAGTTCGCTGGTGATCTGTTGCGCCTGCGTAGGGCTGTTGCTGCGCATCGAGTGGGAGAGCCGCACGCACCTGGGCAGTGAGGAGCACGAATTTAGCGAAAGCGATTTTGCCGAGGAGACCAGTCATGGCCGCTGAAGGCAAAAATGTACTGATCATGGCCGGCGGTACCGGGGGGCACGTATTCCCGGCGCTGGCCTGCGCCCGTGAGTTCCAGAAGCGCGGTTACAGCGTGCACTGGCTGGGTACCCCGCGTGGCATTGAGAACGAGCTGGTGCCACAGGCGGGTTTGCCACTGCATCTGATCCAGGTCAGCGGTTTGCGCGGCAAAGGCAAGCTGTCGTTGCTCAAGGCACCGTTCACGTTGGTCAAGGCCGTGCTGCAGGCACGGCGCATCATTCGCCAGCTCAAGCCCGTATGTGTCCTGGGCTTTGGCGGCTATGTGACCGGCCCCGGCGGCGTGGCCGCGCGGCTGTGCGGCGTGCCACTGGTGATCCATGAGCAGAACGCCAGGGCCGGTACCGCCAATCGGTTGCTGGTGCCACTCTCGGCGCGGGTCTGCGAAGCTTTCCCGAACACCTTCGAGGCCAGCGACAAACGTCGCACCACCGGTAACCCGGTGCGCCCGGAGCTCTTCATGGAGGAGCAACGCGCGCCCTTGGGCGAGCGCCGTGCACGCCTGTTGGTACTGGGTGGCAGCCTGGGTGCGGAACCATTGAACAAATTGTTGCCTAAGGCCCTGTCCGAAGTGCCCGCCGCGCTGCGGCCAGAGGTATTCCACCAGGCCGGCAAGCAACACGCGCCGATCACCGCCGAGCGTTATCACGAGGCGGGCGTCGCGGCTCAGGTAGAGCCTTTCATCAAAGACATGGCCCAGGCTTATGGCTGGGCCGACCTGGTGGTGTGCCGGGCCGGTGCCCTGACTGTCAGCGAACTGGCGGCAGCAGGCCTGCCTTCGATGCTGGTGCCTTTGCCCCATGCGATCGACGATCACCAGACCCACAACGCCCAATATCTGGCCCGCGAAGGCGCTGCCTTCCTGATGCCACAAGCGACAACTGGCGCAGCGCAACTCGCTGAACGCCTGAACGAGGTGCTGATGCAACCCGAGAAACTCAACGTCATGGCAGGCACCGCACGGCGCCTGGCCAAACCTGCTGCAACCAGCACCGTGGTCGATATCTGCCTGGAGGTGGCCCATGGTTGAGAGCCAGAAAGCCATGCCCCAGCCGAAGATGGGCCGTATTCGCCGCATTCACTTCGTCGGCATCGGCGGCGTGGGTATGTGCGGTATTGCCGAAGTGTTGCTGAACCTGGGCTATGAAGTGTCCGGTTCGGACCTTAAAGCCTCGCCAGTTACCGAGCGCCTGGAGTCCTTCGGCGCTGAGATCTTCGTCGGCCACCGCGCCGAGAACGCCGCCACCGCCGATGTGCTGGTGGTATCCAGCGCCATCAACCCGGCCAACCCGGAAGTTGCCACCGCCCTCGAGCGACGCATTCCGGTGGTGCCGCGTGCCGAGATGCTCGCCGAGCTGATGCGTTACCGCCATGGCGTGGCCGTTGCCGGTACTCACGGCAAGACCACCACGACCAGCCTGCTGGCTTCGGTGTTCGCCGCCGGTGGCCTGGACCCGACCTTCGTCATCGGTGGCCGCCTTACCGCTGCCGGTACCAATGCGCAGCTGGGCACCAGCCGCTACCTGATCGCCGAAGCAGACGAAAGCGATGCCAGCTTCCTGCACCTGCAGCCGATGGTGGCGGTGGTCACCAACATCGATGCCGACCACATGGCGACCTACGAAGGTGACTTCAACAAGCTGAAGAAAACCTTCGTCGAGTTCCTGCACAACCTGCCGTTCTATGGCCTGGCGGTGATGTGCCTGGACGACCCGGTGGTTCGCGAGATCCTGCCGCAGGTGAAGCGCCCGACCGTGACCTATGGCTTCAGCGAAGAGGCCGACATCCGCGCCATCAATGTGCGTCAGCAGGGCATGCAGACCCACTTCACCGTGCTGCGCCGTGATCGCGAGCCGTTGGAGGTTTCGGTGAACATGCCCGGCAACCACAACGTGCTCAACGCCCTGGCCACCATTGCCATCGCCACTGACGAAGGCATTACTGACGAGGCCATCATCCAGGGCCTGTCCGGCTTCCAGGGTGTCGGCCGTCGCTTCCAGGTGTACGGCGAGCTGCCGGTCGAAGGCGGCAGTGTGATGCTGGTCGACGACTATGGCCATCACCCGACCGAAGTGGCGGCGGTAATCAAGGCTGTGCGCGGTGGCTGGCCAAGCCGCCGCCTGGTGATCGTCTACCAGCCGCACCGCTACAGCCGCACCCGCGACCTGTACGACGATTTCGTCCAGGTGCTGGGTGATGCCAACGTGCTGCTGCTGATGGAGGTCTACCCGGCCGGCGAAGAGCCGATCCCCGGTGCCGACAGCCGTCAGCTGTGCCACAGCATCCGCCAGCGCGGCAAGCTGGACCCGATCTACATCGAGCGCGGCGCCGAGCTGGCACCGCTGGTCAAGCCACTGCTGCGCGCTGGCGACATCCTGATCTGCCAGGGTGCCGGTGATGTCGGCGGCCTGGCCCCGCAGTTGATGAAAAGCCCGCTGTTCGCAGGCGCCAAGCAGGAGAAGTCGAAATGACCAGCGCCTACGACAAGCTGCACTCGACCCTGGACGTCAAGGCGTTCGGACGCGTCGCCGTGCTGTACGGTGGCAAGAGCGCCGAGCGTGAAGTGTCGCTGAAATCCGGCGCCGCAGTGATAGATGCGCTGAGCACTGCCGGCGTCGACGTGGTCGCCATCGACGTCGGTGATGACCTGCTCGCACGCCTGCAAAGCGAGAAGATCGACCGCGCCTTCATCATCCTTCACGGCCGTGGCGGTGAAGACGGAAGCATGCAAGGCTTGCTGGAGTGCCTGGGCATCCCTTACACCGGCAGCGGCATCCTGGCTTCGGCGCTGGCGATGGACAAGCTGCGCACCAAGCAGGTGTGGCAGAGCCTGGGCATTCCCACACCACGCCACGCGGTGCTGGCGAGCGAAAGCGATTGTTTGCAGGCCAGTACGGAACTGGGCTTCCCGCTTATCGTCAAACCCGCCCATGAAGGCTCTAGCATCGGCATGGCCAAGGTGAACAGCGCCCAGGAACTGGTCGCCGCCTGGCAGGACGCCGCCAAATACGATTCCCAGGTACTGGTGGAGCAGTGGATCCACGGCCCGGAGTTCACCATCGCGGTACTGCGCGGCCAGGTGCTGCCGCCGATCGCCTTGGGTACGCCGCATGTGTTCTACGACTACGACGCCAAGTACATCGCCAACGACACCCAGTACCGCATCCCCTGCGGGCTGGATAGCGTCAAGGAACAAGAGCTGATCGACCTGACCGCGCGCGCCTGCAATGCCATTGGCATTGAGGGCTGGGGGCGGCTGGACGTGATGCAGGACGAGCAGGGCCGGTTCTGGCTGCTCGAAGTCAACACTGCACCGGGCATGACAGATCATAGCCTGGTGCCCATGGCGGCCCGCGCGGCTGGCCTGGACTTCCAGCAACTGGTGCTGGCAATCCTGGCCGAAAGCGTGGCGACGCGAGGCTAATAACCATGCAAGGCGCGATGATACGTCAGCAGCAACCCGTTACCGGCCGTAGCAAGCCGGTGCCGCGTGGTGCCAGCCGGCTGGTGGCCGACGAGCCCGTATCGGGGCGCCTGCCCAGGCCAAGCCTGGGCGGCCTCAAGCGCTTGCTGTGGCCGGTGTTGCTGGTGGCGGCCGGCTTTGGTGCCTACGAGGGCGCCGTTCGCCTGATGCCTTACGCCGACCGCCCGATCACCAAGATCGATGTGCAGGGCGACCTCAGCTACATCAGTCAGCAGTCGGTGCAGCAGCGTATCGCGCCCTATGTGGCGGCGAGCTTCTTCAGCGTCGACCTTCCGGCGATGCGGGCCGAGCTGGAGCAGATGCCGTGGATCGCCCACGCCGAAGTGCGCCGGGTATGGCCCGACGAGGTGGTAATCCGCCTTGAAGAACAGCTGCCGGTGGCACGCTGGGGTGATGCAGCCCTGCTCAACAACCAGGGTCAGGCTTTCGCCCCGCGCGAGCTGGCCAATTATGAGCATTTGCCGCAGCTGGCCGGGCCGCAGCGTGCTCAGCAACAAGTCATGCAGCAGTATCAGGTATTGAGCCAGATGCTGCGCCCCCTGGGCTTTTCCATCGCTCGCCTGGAGCTGCGCGAGCGAGGCAGCTGGTTCCTGACCACCGGTGCGAGCAGTGCCGGGCCAGGCATCGAGTTGCTGCTGGGGCGCGATCATCTGGTGGAGAAGATGCGCCGTTTCATTGCCATTTACGACAAGACACTCAAAGACCAGATCACCACTATCGCCCGCATTGATCTGCGTTATTCCAACGGACTTGCCGTTGGTTGGCGGGAACCGATTGCACCGACGACGGCCCAACCCGCCGTTGCGAAGAATTAGAGAGAGACAGGACCATGGCAAACGCGCATAGCGGCAAAATGATCGTCGGGCTGGACATTGGCACCTCCAAGGTGGTGGCGCTGGTGGGCGAAGTGGGCGAAGACGGCACCCTGGAAATCGTCGGGATCGGCACTCATCCGTCCCGTGGCCTGAAAAAAGGCGTGGTGGTGAACATCGAGTCCACCGTGCAGTCGATCCAGCGCGCCGTGGAAGAGGCGCAACTGATGGCCGGCTGCCGTATCCACTCGGCGTTCGTCGGTGTGGCCGGTAATCACATCCGCAGCCTGAACTCCCACGGCATTGTCGCCATCCGTGACCGCGAGGTCAGCCTGGCCGACCTGGAGCGCGTACTCGACGCCGCCCAGGCCGTGGCGATTCCGGCGGACCAGCGCGTGCTGCACACCTTGCCGCAGGACTACGTGATCGACAACCAGGAAGGCGTGCGCGAGCCGCTGGGCATGTCTGGCGTGCGCCTGGAAGCCAAGGTTCACGTGGTCACTTGCGCAGTCAACGCCGCCCAGAACATCGAGAAGTGTGTGCGCCGCTGCGGCCTGGAAATCGACGACATCATCCTCGAACAGCTGGCTTCGGCCTACTCGGTACTGACCGATGATGAAAAAGAGCTGGGCGTGTGCCTGGTGGACATCGGTGGTGGCACCACCGACATCGCCATCTTCACCGAGGGCGCCATCCGCCACACGGCGGTCATCCCGATTGCTGGCGACCAGGTGACCAACGACATCGCCATGGCCCTGCGTACCCCGACCCAGTACGCCGAAGAAATCAAGATCCGCTACGCCTGTGCCCTGGCCAAACTGGCTGGCGCGGGCGAGACCATCAAGGTGCCGAGCGTGGGCGATCGCCCACCGCGCGAGCTGTCGCGCCAGGCCCTGGCCGAGGTGGTGGAGCCACGTTACGACGAGCTCTTCACCCTGATCCAGGCCGAACTGCGCCGCAGCGGCTACGAAGACCTGGTGCCCGCCGGCATCGTCCTCACCGGTGGCACCGCGAAGATGGAAGGTGCCGTGGAACTGGCCGAGGAAATCTTCCACATGCCGGTACGCCTGGGCGTGCCGCACAGCGTTCGGGGGCTGAGCGACGTGGTGCGCAACCCGATCTATTCCACTGGTGTGGGCTTGCTCACCTACGGCCTGCTCAAGCAGTCCGAGGACTTGGCCCTGACCGGTAACAGCAACAGCAGCAGCAACAGCTATGGCGATGAACCGAAGGCCCCAGTGCTTGAACGCTTCAAGAAGTGGGTCCAGGGCAACTTCTAAGTTTCAAAGCAGTAGTGGTAGGCGCAACAACTAGAGAACTGTAAGGAGAGGGAAAATGTTCGAGCTCGTAGACAACGTCCCGCAAAGCCCGGTCATCAAGGTGATCGGCGTTGGTGGTGGTGGCGGCAACGCCGTCAATCACATGGTCAAGAGCAGCATCGAAGGCGTGGAATTCATCTGCGCCAACACCGATGCCCAGGCGCTGAAAAACATTGGCGCGCGCACCATCCTGCAATTGGGCACTGGCGTGACCAAGGGCCTGGGTGCCGGTGCCAATCCGGAGGTCGGCCGTCAGGCCGCGCTGGAAGACCGTGAGCGCATCGCTGAAGTGCTGCAGGGCACCAACATGGTGTTCATCACCACCGGCATGGGTGGCGGTACCGGTACCGGTGCTGCGCCAATCATTGCCGAAGTGGCCAAGGAAATGGGTATCCTCACCGTTGCAGTGGTGACTCGTCCGTTCCCGTTCGAAGGCCGCAAGCGCATGCAGATCGCCGATGAAGGCATCCGCATGCTGGCTGAAAGCGTCGACTCGTTGATCACCATCCCCAACGAGAAGCTGCTGACCATCCTGGGCAAGGATGCCAGCCTGCTGTCCGCCTTCGCCAAGGCTGACGATGTACTGGCTGGTGCCGTACGCGGTATCTCCGACATCATCAAGCGCCCCGGCATGATCAACGTCGACTTCGCCGACGTGCGTACCGTGATGGGTGAAATGGGCATGGCCATGATGGGTACTGGCTGCGCCAGCGGCCCGAACCGTGCGCGCGAAGCCACCGAGGCAGCTATCCGTAACCCGCTGCTGGAAGACGTCAACCTGCAGGGCGCCCGCGGTATCCTGGTGAACATCACCGCAGGCCCGGACCTGTCGCTGGGTGAGTACTCCGACGTGGGTAGCATCATCGAAGCCTTCGCCTCCGACCACGCGATGGTCAAGGTCGGCACCGTGATCGACCCGGACATGCGCGACGAATTGCACGTGACCGTGGTGGCCACTGGTCTGGGCGCACGCATCGAGAAGCCTGTGAAGGTGGTCGACAATACCCTGCAGACTGCCCAGCAGGCATACGAGGCGTCCAATCCTGCGCCGGTGCGCCAGGAGCAGCCAGCGGTCAACTACCGTGACCTGGAGCGCCCGACCGTCATGCGCAACCAGGCGCATGCAGGTGCTGCCGCAGCCGCTAAACTGAACCCTCAGGATGACCTGGACTACCTCGATATCCCGGCATTCCTGCGTCGTCAGGCTGATTAATGGAATTTATCAGGGGTATAAAGGTGATTGGTATTCATCAAAGGTTGGGTCTGTTATCATCCCCAGCCTTTGTTGATACCTGTTCGCAATTTGCGCTGAAGCGGCCAATGCCATGATTAAACAACGCACCCTGAAGAATACCATCCGTGCCACAGGTGTCGGTCTGCACTCCGGGGAGAAGGTTTACCTGACCCTCAAGCCTGCACCTGTTGACACCGGCATCGTCTTCCGCCGCGCCGACCTCGACCCTGTGGTCGAAATCCCTGCGCGTGCGGCCAACGTCGGCGAGACAACCATGTCGACGACGTTGGTCAACGGTGACGTCAAGGTCGATACGGTCGAGCACCTGCTCTCCGCCATGGCGGGCCTGGGCATCGATAACGCCTACGTCGAGCTCTCCGCCTCGGAAGTGCCGATCATGGATGGCAGCGCCGGTCCTTTTGTATTCCTGATTCAGTCTGCCGGCCTGGAAGAACAGGACGCAGCCAAGAAGTTCATCCGCATCCTGCGTGAGGTAACCGTGGAAGAGGGCGACAAGCGCGCCACGTTCCTGCCTTTCGAAGGTTTCAAGGTGAGCTTCGAGATCGATTTCGATCACCCGGTGCTTCGCAACCGGACCCAGAGCGCCAGCGTCGACTTTTCCAGCACCTCGTTCGTGAAGGAAGTCAGCCGCGCGCGTACTTTTGGCTTCATGCGTGACATCGAGTACCTGCGCAAGCACAACCTTGCGTTGGGTGGCAGTGTCGAGAACGCCATCGTGGTCGATGAGGACGGCGTGCTCAACGAAGACGGCCTTCGTTACGAAGACGAATTCGTCAAGCACAAGATCCTCGACGCCATCGGCGATCTGTACCTGCTGGGCAACAGCTTGATCGGCGAGTTCAAGGGCTTCAAGTCCGGCCACGCGCTGAACAACCAGCTGTTGCGCAAGCTGATTGCTGAAACCGATGCCTGGGAAGTGGTCACTTTCGAAGATGCCAGTACGGCACCGATCTCGTACATGCGCCCTGTTGCGGCCGTGTAAGTTCGAACACTCTCTAGTTCATTAAGGCCACCTTCGGGTGGCCTTTTTTATGGCTTGTCCTGAGCGTGGGCGGCCAAGCGTTCCAGTGCTGCGCGCAGTTTGGGGTCGGTAATGCCCTCGGCGGTGTCGCGCAGGCTCTCGGCCGCGCTGTTCGAAAGCTCGGCAGCATGCCCACCACGCTTGGCCGGCACCAGCGGCGGCTGCACTTTGTACAGGATGCGCCTGAGGTTGCCGAATGCTTCCATGGCCTGCAGTGCCGCCAGCAAACGCTTCTGCTGGTAGCGCAGGCGGGTTGCCCAATGGCCGTCGGTTACCACCAGCAACAAAGTGCCATCGCGCCAGGACGCCACATGGCAGTGCTCGCGGGCGGCCGGTTGCAACTGGCTTTCCAGCAGGCGCTGCAAATGCTCCAGGCGCTCGGCCTGGTTCAGCAGCAGGCGCAGCGGGCGCACCTGGCGCAACAGGGCGGAGGGCGGCTGGGCGGGGGAAGGTTTATAGGCCATGGGGGTACGCGTGAGGTGACGTGGGCACAGTCTAACATCTCCGTTGCCTGTGCCGGCCTCTTCGCGGGTGAACCCGCTCCTACCAGGGTTATCGATATCTTGTAGGAGCGGGTTCACCCGCGAAGAGGCCGGCACAGGCAGCCAAAGACAAGACTGGTTCTCGATAGCTTTCATGTTGCCAAGCCTTGAACTCAGTGAAAATGCCCCTATCTAAAACAGGCCCCTGCCAAAACGCTGTATCAGCATCGTGGAAAACCACCACTTTCCTCACCATCGTTTCCGGGTAGAATGCTCGTTCGCATGCGGCCTATGGGCTGCACGGGCGACTCATGGGGCCGCCCTCCATCCCTACGTGTGGAAGATCCTGCCGATATGTTTGCGCCTTTGTTAAAAAAACTTTTTGGAAGCAAGAACGAGCGTGAAGTCAAACGCATGCTCAAGACGGTGAGTATCGTCAATGCCTTCGAAGAGAAGATGGTGGCCCTCTCCGACGAGCAACTGCGGGGCAAGACCGTAGAGTTCAAGGAGCGCCTGGCCAAAGGCGAGACACTGGACCAATTGCTGCCCGAAGCCTTCGCCGTGGCCCGAGAGGCCGGTAAGCGCGTAATGGGCATGCGCCATTTCGATGTGCAGTTGATCGGCGGCATGACCCTGCACGAGGGTATGATCGCAGAAATGCGCACCGGTGAAGGCAAGACCTTGGTCGGTACCCTGGCCGTTTACCTCAATGCATTGTCCGGCAAGGGCGTGCACGTGGTCACCGTCAACGACTATCTGGCGCGCCGTGACGCCAACTGGATGCGCCCGCTGTACGAATTCCTCGGTCTGTCGGTCGGTATCGTCTCGGCCTTCCAGCCGCCGGAAGAAAAGCGCGCTGCCTATGCCGCCGACATCACCTACGGCACCAACAACGAATTCGGTTTCGACTACCTGCGCGACAACATGGCGTTCAGCCAGGACGAGAAGTTCCAGCGTGAACTGAACTTCGCCGTGATCGACGAAGTCGACTCCATCCTCATCGACGAAGCGCGTACCCCGCTGATCATTTCCGGTCAGGCCGAGGACAGCTCCAAGCTGTACATCGAGATCAACCGCCTGATCCCGCGCCTCACCCAGCACATCGAAGAGGTCGAAGGCCAGGTCACCCAGGAAGGCCACTTCACCATCGACGAGAAGAGTCGCCAGGTGGAATTGAACGAAGCCGGCCACCAGTTCATCGAAGAGATGCTGGCCCAGGCGGGCCTGCTCGCCGAAGGCGAGAGCCTGTACTCCGCGCACAACCTGGGCTTGCTGACACATGTCTACGCCGGTCTTCGTGCACACAAGTTGTTCCACCGCAACGTCGAGTACATCGTTCAGGACGGCCAGGTCCTGCTGATTGACGAACACACCGGCCGTACCATGCCAGGTCGTCGTCTCTCCGAGGGCCTGCACCAGGCCATCGAAGCAAAAGAGAACCTGAACATCCAGGCCGAGAGCCAGACCCTGGCTTCGACCACGTTCCAGAACTATTTCCGCCTGTACACCAAGCTGTCCGGCATGACCGGTACCGCCGACACCGAAGCGTTCGAGTTCCAGTCGATCTACGGCCTGAACGTGATGGTCATTCCGCCGAACAAGCCACTGGCGCGTAAGGACTACAACGACCTGGTGTACCTGACCGCTGACGAGAAATACGCCGCGATCATCGCCGACATCAAGGAAAGCATGAAGCTGGGCCGCCCGGTGCTGGTGGGTACCGCGACCATTGAAACTTCCGAGCACATGTCCAACCTCCTGAAAAAGGAAGGTATCGACCACAAGGTGCTCAACGCCAAGTATCACGAGAAGGAAGCCGAGATTATTGCGCAGGCAGGCGCGCCCGGTGCACTGACCATCGCCACCAACATGGCTGGCCGTGGTACCGATATCCTGCTGGGCGGTAACTGGGAAGCCGAAGTGGCTGCCCTGGAAAACCCGACCGCCGAGCAGATCGCCCAGATCAAGGCCGACTGGCAGAAGCGTCACCAGCAAGTGATCGAAACGGGTGGCCTGCATGTAATCGCTTCCGAGCGCCACGAATCGCGCCGTATCGACAACCAGCTGCGTGGCCGCTCCGGTCGTCAGGGCGACCCGGGCTCCAGCCGCTTCTACCTGTCGCTGGAAGACAGCCTGATGCGCATCTTCGCCTCTGACCGGGTGAAGAACTTCATGAAGGCACTGGGCATGCAGTCGGGCGAGGCCATCGAGCACCGCATGGTCACCAACGCTATCGAGAAAGCCCAACGCAAGGTCGAAGGCCGCAACTTCGACATTCGTAAGCAATTGCTCGAATATGACGACGTCGCCAACGAACAGCGCAAGGTGATCTACCACATGCGCAACAGCTTGCTGGCCGCCGAGAACATTGGTGACACCATCGTCGAATTCCGCAAGGAAGTACTGGACGCTACCATCAGCCAGCACATTCCGCCGCAGTCGCTGCCAGAGCAGTGGGACGTTGCCGGCCTGGAGGCTTCGCTGGCCAGCGATTTCGCCATCAAGTTGCCAATCCAGCAATGGCTCGACGAGGACGATCACCTCTACGAAGAGACCTTGCGCGAGAAGCTGCTGAGCGAGATCACCGCTGCCTACACCGAGAAGGAAGACCAGGCTGGTCTCGAAGCCCTGCGAACCTTCGAGAAGCAGATTCTGCTGCGCGTGCTGGACGACCTGTGGAAAGACCACCTGTCGACCATGGACCACCTGCGTCACGGTATTCACCTGCGTGGTTATGCGCAGAAGAACCCGAAGCAGGAGTACAAGCGCGAGTCGTTCAGCCTGTTCCAGGAACTGCTGGAGTCGATCAAGCGCGACACCATCCGTGTGCTGTCGCACGTACAGGTTCGCCGCGAAGACCCAGCCGAAGAAGAAGCCCGCCTGCGCCGCGAGGCCGAAGAGCTGGCTAGCCGCATGCAATTCCAGCACGCCGCTGTATCGGGCCTGGAAAGTGAGCAACTGAGCGAGGAGGGGGCCGAAGTAGCGGTAGCCTCGGCGCCAGTACGCAATGACCAGAAGCTGGGCCGCAACGAGCCGTGCTGGTGCGGCTCGGGCAAGAAGTTCAAGCATTGCCATGGTCAGATCGAGTGATCTGAACCGTACGTTGTACAAGCCTGGGGCCGCTTTGCGGCCCTTTCGTGACACAAGGCCGCTCCCACAGGTACCGCGCTCGTCCATCAACGGGCGCGATCCTTGTGGGAGCGGCCTTGTGTCGCGATGGGGCGCGAAGCGGCCCCTTTTTCGAAATCATCGTTTTTTCTAGGAGCGCTCTAATGGCTGTTGGTCTTGGTCCTTTGCCCACCCTGCACCCGGTTCCGGGTTTTGAACTCGGTATCGCTTCTGCCGGTATCAAGCGCCCGGGGCGCAAGGATGTGGTGGTCATGCGCTGTGCCGAAGGCTCCAGCGTGGCGGGTGTGTTCACCCTCAACGCCTTCTGCGCCGCGCCGGTGATCCTGTCCAAGCAGCGTGTACAGGGCACCGTGCGCTACCTGCTGACCAACACAGGTAACGCCAACGCCGGCACCGGCGCGCCGGGCCTGGCCGCCGCCGAGCGTACCTGCGCCAAGCTGGCCGAACTGGCTGGCGTACCGGCCGAGTCGGTACTGCCGTTTTCCACCGGTGTGATCGGTGAGCCGCTGCCGGTCGAGAAGATCGAAGGCGCGCTGCAGGCCGCGCTCGACAACCTGTCGGAAAACAACTGGGCTGAGGCCGCTACCGGCATCATGACCACCGACACCCTGCCCAAGGGGGCCAGCCGCCAGTTCCAGCACGATGGCGTGACCGTTACCGTCACCGGCATCAGCAAGGGGGCAGGCATGATCCGCCCGAACATGGCGACCATGCTGGGTTACATCGCCACCGACGCCAAGGTGGCGCCAAAGGTACTCAAGGACCTGATGCTCGACGGCGCCAACAAGTCGTTCAACCGCATCACTATCGATGGTGACACCTCGACCAACGATTGCTGCATGCTGATCGCTACCGGCAAGGCCGACCTGCCGGAAGTGACCGAAGCCAGCGGCGCGCTCTTCGAAGCGCTGAAAAAGGCCGTGTTCGAGGTGTGCATGGAAGTGGCCCAGGCCATCGTCCGTGACGGCGAAGGCGCGACCAAGTTCGTGACCGTGCAGGTCAACGGTGGTGGCAACCACCAAGAGTGCCTGGACGTCGGTTACGCCGTGGCCCACTCGCCGCTGATCAAGACCGCGCTGTTCGCCTCCGACCCGAACTGGGGCCGCATCCTCGCCGCGGTTGGCCGTGCCGGTGTGCCGGAGCTGGATGTGAGCCTGATCGACGTTTACCTGGACAACGTTTGCATTGCGAGCCAAGGCGGCCGCAGCCCGAGCTATACCGAGGCGCAGGGTTCGGCAGTGATGGCCCAGGAAGAGATCACCATCCGTATCGAGCTGGGCCGTGGCCAGTGCAGCGAAACCATCTGGACGACCGACCTGTCCCACGAGTACGTGAAGATCAACGCCGAGTACCGTACCTGATCTACTGATCCGAAAGCCTCTTCGCGGGCACGCCCGCTCCCACAGGTGTTGCAATGCCTGCAGGAGCGGTGCGCTCCCTGTAGGAGCGGGCTTGCCCGCGAAAGGCCGCGCAGCGGCCTGCGGGTTTTGCAATACAAACCTGATGGAGCCGAACCATGAGCTATCACCTGATCATCGGCGACAAGCTGTACTCCTCCTGGTCGCTGCGTGGCGCCCTGGCCCTCGAGCTGGCCGGCATGCCCTACGAAGAAACCCTGATCAAGCTGAACCAGCCTGATACCCGTCAGCGCATTCTCGCCTACTCCGCCACCGGCAAGGTACCGCTGCTCAAGACCGAGCACGGTGTGATCGCGGACTCGCTGGCCATTGCCGAATACCTCAACGAACGCCACCCCGAAGCCCAGCTGTGGCCTGCCGATGTGGCGGCGCGAGCCCAGGCCCGTTCGGCCTGTGCGCAGATGCATAGCGGCTTCTTTGCCCTGCGCGGCGCCATGCCGTTCGACTTGTCGCGCGACCAGGCGCTGGACAACGTGCCGCTGGACGTGCAAATCGACATCGACCGTATCGTTGCGCTGTGGTCCGAATGCCGTCTGGTGGCCAAGGACAGCGGCCCGTTCCTGTTCGGCAAGGCAAGCCTGGCCGATGCCTTCTTTGCCCCGGTGGCCGTGCGCCTGCGCACCTACCGCGTAGAAGTCCCCGCTGAGGCGGCAGCCTACATCGAGACCATTTATCAGTGGCCAGCCTTCCAGGCATGGCAACAGGCAGGCCTGGAGGAGCGTGAAGCGTGAAACGGATTCATGTAGTAGCGGCCGTCATTCGCGGTGCTGATGGCCGTATTCTGATCGCACGTCGTGCCGATACCCAGCACCAGGGCGGCTTGTGGGAGTTTCCCGGTGGCAAGGTGGAGGAAGGCGAGAGCGTCGAAGCGGCGCTTGCCCGCGAGTTGCGCGAGGAGCTGGGCATTGAGGTAACCCGGTCGCGTGCGCTGATCAAGGTCAGCCATGACTACCCGGACAAGCAGGTGCTGCTGGATGTGCGCGAGGTCGAAGCGTTCACTGGCGAACCCCATGGTGCCGAAGGCCAGCCGCTGGAGTGGGTTGCCCCGCGCGATTTGCCGCAGTACGAATTCCCCGAGGCCAACAAGCCGATCGTCGCCGCTGCGCGCCTGCCGGACCAGTACCTGATCACCCCGGATGGCCTGGAGGTGCCGCAGCTGCTCAAGGGCATCCAGAAGGCGGTGGCCAACGGCATTCGCCTTATCCAGTTGCGTGCTCCGGACATGTACGACCCCAAGTACCGCGACGTGGCGGTGGATGCGGTCGGGCTGTGTGCGGGCAAGGCGCAGTTGATGCTTAAAGGGCCACTGGAATGGCTGGGTGATTTCCCAGCGGCAGGTTGGCACCTGACGGCCGCGCAACTGCGCAAGTACGCTGCCAGGGGCCGGCCGTTCCCCAAGGAACGCTGGTTGGCCGCGTCCTGCCACAGTGCCGAGGAGCTGGCGCTGGCTGAGCAGATGGGCGTGGACTTTGTCACCCTGTCGCCAGTGCAGGCAACCCAGACTCATCCGGATGCGGTGCCGCTGGGCTGGGATGAGGCGCAGCGCGTGATTGCCGGGTTCAACAAACCGGTGTATCTGCTGGGTGGGGTAGGGCCGAGTGAGCGCGAGCAGGCTTGGGAAGCGGGTGCACAGGGTGTGGCCGGCATCCGGGCGTTCTGGCCCGAGGTTTGAGTCCCCTGTAACAGGGGCCGCTGCGGGGCCCATTCGCGGGCAAGCCCGCGAATGGGCTGCAAAGCAGCCCCAGAAGTATCAGCCTTGGGGTTTCTCGGCGGGCTGCCACAAAACCTCAGCCACCCCTTGGCGCCGCCCGATGATCCGCGCCGCCACGAACAATAGATCGGAAAGCCGGTTGATATATGTCATCCCAACGCCTTCCAGCGGCTCCATGGCATTCAACTGCTGGCACCGGCGCTCTGCACTGCGCGCCAGGCTGCGGCACACATGCGCCTGCGCCACCAGCGCCGAACCACTGGGCAGAATGAAGTTCTTCAGCGGCCCCAGCTCTTCGTTCCACACATCGATGGCCGCCTCCAGGCGTTCCACTTCCGCCAGGTTCAACGCCTGGTAACTGGGCATCGCCAGCTCGCCACCCAGGTCGAACAAGCGGTGCTGACACGGCGCCAGCACCTCGGTCACTTCATTCAGCCCGTGCTCGGCAAGCCCCGCCAGCAGCAACCCCAACTGGCTGTTCAGGCTGTCCACCTCGCCAATCGCTTCGATCCGCGGGTGGTCCTTGGGCACCCGACGGCCGTCGCCGAGGCCGGTTTCGCCTTTGTCGCCGGTGCGGGTATAGATCTTCGAAAGGCGGTAGCCCATGTCATTGCTCCGTTCTGGCCGGCACCGCCGCTGCCGGCTGGCTGAGGGGCAGGCGCAGGGTAAAGCAGGTGCCTTGGCCTGGCGTGGATTGCACTTCCATCTGCCCCTTGTGGTTGTTGGTGATGATGAAGTACGAGACTGACAGGCCCAGCCCGGTGCCCTGGCCGATTTCCTTGGTGGTGAAGAACGGCTCGAAGGTGCGCTTGCGCACTGCCTCGGGCATACCGACGCCATTGTCCTCGACCTGGATTTCCGCCCATGGCGGGTTCAGCCGGGTGCGCAGTGTGATGCGCCCGGGCTCGCTGGGTTGCGGACGCTGGTGGATGGCTTGGGCCGCATTCTTCAGCAAGTTGAGCAGTACTTGTTCCAGCTCGTTGGCGGTGCAGGGCACCGGCCCCAGGTTGGGGTCGAACTGGCGCACGATGGCTTGACCCTTGAAGTCGAAGCCGATGGCCAGGTCGAAGTCATTGCCGGCAATTTCAAGGGCCTGATCGATCAGTGCCGGCAGCTCACATGGCACCAGTTGGCGGTCGCTGCGGCGGCTGAAACTGAGCATGTGGGTGACGATCTTCGCCGCCCGGGCTCCGGCCTGCTGAATGCCGTCGAGCAGTTGCGGCACCTCGCGGCTGTCCAGATAGCGGTTGATCGTGGCCAGGTCGATGCCCAGCTCTTCGGCCTGTTCCTGGTTGCGCGGCAGGTCGGACGACAGGCGCCGGCGAATGTTCTGCACGTTGTGCAGGATAGCGCCCAGCGGGTTGTTGATTTCATGCGCCATGCCGGCAGCCAGGCCACCGACCGAGAGCATTTTTTCCGACTGCACCATCATCTCTTCCAATGACAGACGCTGGGTGATGTCGTCGATACGAATGACCACGCCGCGCCCACCGCCGCCGGTCAGTGGGTAGAAGGTCAGGGCGTAGTGGCGTAGGTCGTCGCCCTTGGGCCAGGTTACCCGCTCGATCTTCGCCACTCGATGTTTTTCCACGGTCTCCTTCAGCTGCGGGAGGAACGGCTTCAGCGGTTCGAAAGCAATGAACACGGGCTGGTTAAGTGCCTCGTCCAGTGGCGTGCCGGAAAGCACCGTGGCTTCGTGGTTCCATTGGGTCACGTAAAGCTGTTCGTCGAGGGCAATCAGCGCCGAGGGCATCGAGTCGATGATGCTGTTGAGGTAGTTCTGGAAACCGGTGAGTTTTTTCTCGATCTTGCTGCGTACCTGCACTTCCAGTTCCAGCTTGCGGTTGGTGTGGCGGGTTTCCTCAGCAAGGCCCTGAGCCTGGTCGTAGGCGCTCTGGAATTCATCGCGGGCGCTCTTGAGCTGCTGCTCGCGGGCCTCGATGCGCGACAGCATAGTGTTGAAGGCCTCGGCCAGGCTGCCGATTTCATCGTCGTTGCCGCGCTGGGCGCGCAAGGCGTAGCTCTCTTCACGGGTAACCTGGCGGCTGAGTTCCTCAAGCTGGTTGATCGGTTGTGTGATCAGGCGCTTGATCTGCCGGGCGATGACGATCCATAGCAGGACACTGAATACCAGGATACCCAGGCTGGCGCTGAGTGTGCCGGTGTAGAAGGCCATGGGCAGTTCGCTGCTGGCTACCAGCAGCAAGTGTGCCGGTGGGTTGGCATCGCGGGGGATGCGGATCAACTGAGTGCTGCGAAACTCCATCAGGCGCCAGCCGTCGATGTTTCGAAAACGCTTGGGCAGGGCCAGCGGCTCACCATGCTGCAACTGCGCCAGCATCTGCCCATCGCCACCGTAGACGGCGGCGGCACGCAGCGGTGTGTAATTGTCCAGTTCCTTGAGCAGGGCACGGGCGGTGTCCGGGGTGTCGCCGGCGCGGGCTGCAAGCTGTGGATTGGCCACCAGCCGGCCGATGGTCTGCAACGCCTGCGGCGCCATGCTTTCCTGGGTAATCCAGTAGGCGGCGCTGATGAAGGTGAGGTTGGCCACCAGCAAGATGGTCACCAGCAGTACCAGCAGGGCCGCCAGTAGCTTCTGCCCGACCGGGAGGTTTTCCAGGCGTTGGCGCAAGGTCATGGGCAAGGCAATGTCCGTATCCGGTTGAAGGGCCGCGTCAGTCG
Source organism: Pseudomonas sp. D5(2026) (assembly GCF_057766845.1). Lineage (NCBI taxonomy): Bacteria > Pseudomonadati > Pseudomonadota > Gammaproteobacteria > Pseudomonadales > Pseudomonadaceae > Pseudomonas > Pseudomonas sp. D5(2026). The sequence goes on along the minus strand of NZ_CM173421.1, from coordinate 4,580,888 downwards.
CAGGGCAAACCACGCACGCGCAGGTTTTCGACCAAGCGCTGCAGCAGGTGTTCCAGCTGCGGCAGCTGCAGGCCATGACGTGTGGCCGCGCGGCAAGCATGGCCGAGCAGGTAGTGCAACTCGGTGCGCCGTCCTGCATGCACGTCCTGGTACATGGAAGAATAGTTGCCTGCGGTGGCGAGGATTACCCGCTGCACTTCTTCGTCCAGCCCCTCGGCTGCTTGCGGCTGGCCGCAACGGTGCAGCAGCCGGGCCAGCTCGACGCACAGGGCCTGAACTTCACCCAGGTGCCCCAGCAGCCCGCCATTCTGGCAATCGTGAAGCACGGTCAGCGGGTTGATGGCGCAATTGAGCGCCAGCTTGCGCCACAGGCGGGTGAGTATGTCCACTGTCCATTCAGCAGGGATACCGGCTTCGTGCAGGTCATCGAACCAGGCGGGGATCATGGGGTTACGTGGGTCGCCCAGCCAGTTGAAGCCATGGCCGGCAAAACGCACCTGCCAGTCCCCCTCGCGGAAGGCGCCTTCGGTGCTGGAGACGAAGATGCAGCGAGCGTGCGGCACAACGTCGGCGACTTCATCCTGGCTGCCCAGGCCATTCTGCAACAGCAGCACTTCCGCGCTCTCGGCCAGCCGCGGCGCTACACCGGCAATCGCCGGGGCTGCGTCATAGGCTTTGCAGGCCACCAGCAGGCGGTGGATCGGGCCTTGCGCCTGGGCGGTTTCGGCAGGTATGGCGTAGTGCCGTGTTTGCTCTTGCTCGACCAAGGTCAGGCCGCCAGCCTGCTGATAAGCCTGCAACCGTTGCCCGTCACGCAGGATCAGGCGCACAGCCTTGCCTGCGCGTGCCAGGCGGCAGGCCCACAGACTGCCCAGGCTACCGGCGCCGAGAATATGCCAGGTGCTGCTCATATGCGTTTCGCAACCCGTTATAATGAGCCCGCATTTTAACCTTCAAACCCAGCGCGCTCCATCTTCAGCCTGAGCGCGCTTTTATTTTGGGAGAACAACCATGCCTTCGTTCGACGTGGTATCGGAACTGGACAAGCACGAAGTGCAGAACGCGGTCGACAACGCCATCAAGGAACTGGACCGCCGCTACGACCTCAAGGGCAAAGGCACCTTCGAGTTCAAGGACAAAGAGCAGACCGTGATGCTCACCGCCGAGGAAGAGTTCCAGCTCGAGGCGATGCTGGAGATCCTGCGCCTGGCGCTGGTCAAGCGCAAGATCGACGTGAAGTGCCTGGAAACCAAGGACCCGTACGCCTCCGGCAAGGAAAAGAAACAGGAAGCCAAGTTCCGCGAAGGCATCGACAAGGACCTGGCGAAAAAGATCGTTGCCACCATCAAGGATGGCAAGTTGAAAGTACAGGCCGCCATCCAGGGTGAGCAGGTACGGGTAACCGGCAAGAAGCGTGACGACCTGCAGGAAGCCATTGCCCTGCTGCGCACCAAGGAATTCGACATGCCGCTGCAGTTCAACAACTTCCGCGACTGATGTGGGGTCGCCCGGAACCCCGATGGCCAAATGATGTCCATGGGGGCCGGGGTTGCGTAATAACACGCGCGGCCTGTTCTACCGTGTACTTGCCGCTCGGCATCAGGAGATGAATATGGATTTGAACGCTGAGGTCGATCAGCTCGTCCGCCAATCCCAGACGTGGATCCCTTTGATCATGGAATACGGCAGCCGTGTGCTGCTGGCACTGCTGACCCTGGCGGTTGGCTGGTGGATCATCAACAAGGTCAGCGCCCGCCTCGGCAAGCTGGTTGGCCTGCGCAACGCCGACCTGGCGCTGCAGGGCTTCATCAGCTCTCTGGCGAACATCGTGCTGAAGGTGCTGCTATTGGTCAGCGTGGCCTCGATGATCGGCATCGAGACCACCTCGTTCGTCGCAGCCATCGGTGCCGCAGGCCTGGCCATCGGCCTGGCCTTGCAGGGCAGCCTGGCGAACTTCGCCGGTGGTGTGCTGATTCTGATGTTCCGCCCGTTCCGTATCGGTGACTGGATCGAGGCGCAGGGCGTTGCCGGCACCGTCGACAGTATCCAGATCTTCCACACCGTGCTCCGCACCGCTGACAACAAGACAGTCATCATGCCCAATGGCAGCCTGTCCAACGGCATCATTACCAACACCAACCGCCAGCCGACGCGCAAGGTGGTGTTCGATGTGGGCGTTGACTACGAGGCCGACCTGCAGACTGCCCGCAATGTGTTGCTGGAGCTGGCGAAGGACCCACGTGTTCTGCAAGACCCGGCACCGCAGGCGGTCGTGTCGACGCTGGGCGACAGCTCGATCACCGTATCGCTGCGCTTGTGGACCAAGACCTCCGATTACTGGGACGTGATGTTCATGCTCAACGAGTATGCGCGTGACCGGTTGAAGGCCGAAGGGATCGACATTCCGTTTCCGCAGCGGGTTATTCGCGTGGTGCAGGAGACTGCAACGCAGTAATACCGCGTCAAAGCCGGGGCCGCAAAGCGGCCCCGACTTTTTTCCTGCCCTGATTACACTTGTTCACAGCAATTTCCGACCATTTCTGGCATATAGCCTGACCCCGCCTGCCACACCCGATACGCCATCATGAAACCACTGCTGTATATCACCCCTCTGCGCGCCTTGCTGTTCGGCCTGACGCTGGCCCTGTTCGAGCTACTGACCTACCTGGCCAGCGACGCGGTCATGCCGGCCATGCCGATTGTGGTCGGCGACCTCGACGCCAGCCCTGAGTACATTCCCCATGCCCTCAACCTTTACCTGCTGGGGGGCGTGGTACTGCAATGGCTGATCGGCCCGCTGGCCGACCGCTATGGACGGCGCCCGCTGCTGCTGGTCGGCTGCGCGTTCTTTGGCTTGGCGTGCCTGGCGACTTTCTGGGTCCAGGACATCGGCCTGTTCAACCTGTTGCGCCTGTTGCAGGGCATTGGCCTGGGTTTTGTGGTCACTGTCAGCTACCCGGCCCTGAACGAGGCTTTCAGCGAGGCTGATGCCGTACGCATGATGGCCCTGCTGGCCAACATCGCCTTGCTGTCGCCCCTGCTCGGGCCGCTGGTGGGCACCTTGCTGCTGCAATGGCTGGACTGGCGCTGGCTGTTCGTGGCGTTCGCCATCGGCGCAGTGCTGGCCTGGCTGCTGTTGTATCGCCTGATGCCGGAAACCCTGGGTGTGGAACGCCGTGACGGCTCGCGGCTGGCGTTCACGCCGATTCACCTGCTGCCACTGTTGGCGGGCTATGGCCAGTTGCTGGCCAACCGCCGCTTCGTTGCAGGGAGCGCCGCCCTTGGGTTGGTCGGTTTACCGCTGATTGGCTGGATCGGTCTGTCGCCGGTGCTGCTGATTCATGATGAGGGGTTGAGTACCCTGGAGTATGCGTTGTGGCAGTTGCCTGTGTTTGGCGGGTTGATCCTCGGTAACCTGATCATCAACCGTATTGCTGATCGCTACCCGCTGCCAGCCTTGGTGCGTGGTGCGCTCTGGCCATACCTGGCCGGCCTGTGCCTGATGGTGCTGGCGACCTGGTACTGGCCCAGCGTGACCAGTGTGGTGGCCGGCATGTCGCTGTACGCGCTGGGGTTAGGCGTGGCCAATGCGGTGCTGTACCGCATGACGCTGTTCTCCAGTGAACAGAGCAAGGGGCTGGTTTCGGCCATGCTGGGGATGATCACCATTGCCTTGCTTGGGCTCGGCGGGGCGCTGCTGGCGATGATTGGCGCTGGTGCCAGCTTGCTGCATTTTGCCCTGGCGGCGGGCGTAGCAGGGGCGTTGGCGCTGTGGCCGCTGTGGTTTGTGGTGGGTGGGCGGCCCGGGGAAGGGGCTGTAGCTCGATAATCGGTATTGCCTGTGCCGGCCTCTTCGCGGGTAAACCCGCTCCTACAAGGCGACGCGGCCCGGCCTCTGCGCGGGTAAACCCGCTCCTACAAGGCGACACGGCCCGGCCTCTGCGCGGGTAAACCCGCTCCTACAAGACGACGCGGCCCGGCCTCTTTGCGGGTAAACCCGCTCCTACAAGGCGACGCGGCCCGGCCTCTGCGCGGGTAAACCCGCTCCTACAAGGCGACGCGGCCCGGCCTCTTCGCGGGTAAACCCGCTCCTACAAGGCGACGCGGCCCGGCCTCTTCGCGGGCGAACCCGTTCCTACAAGGCGACGCGGCCCGGCCTCTTCGCGGGTAAACCCGCTCTTACAAGGCAACGCGGCCCGGCCTCTTCGCGGGTAAACCCGTTCCTACAAGGCGACGCGGCCCGGTGTAGGAGCGGGTTCACCCGCGAAGAGGCCTGCACAGGCAACACAAACCTTCAGGGCCGCTCAGCTGCGGAGTGTTCCTCCGCCACCGGGGTTCCCCGCCCGGCTTCCTGATGCCACTGCAGGGCGATCAGGATCAGCGTAGGCACACCCAGCAAAGCAGTGATCAGGAAGAAGTCGTGGTAGCCGAACTTCTCCACAATAACGCCCGAATACCCGCCGATCAGCCGCGGCAACAGCAGCATGATCGAACTGAGCAGTGCGTACTGGGTCGCCGAGAACTTCAGATTGGTCAGGCTTGACAGGTAGGCCACAAAGGCCGAAGTAGCCATGCCGGAGCTGAAGTTGTCCAGTGAGATGGTCACCACCAGCATTTCCAGGTTCGGACCCATGTCAGCCAGCATCAGGAACAGGATGTTGGTGCCGGCAGAGGCTACGCCGCCGATGAACAGGATGGGCATGATGCCGAAACGTACGATCAGCAGGCCCCCAACTCCGGCGCCGACCAGGGTCATGATCAGACCGAAGATCTTGCTGACGCTGGCAATCTGGTCCTTGGTGAAGCCCATGTCGATATAGAACACGTTGGCCATCACCCCCATCACCGTGTCCGACATGCGATAGGTGGCGATCAGGCCTAGCAGCAGCAGAGCCTGCCAGCGGTAGCGGGTGATGAAGTCGTTGATCGGGGTCAGCACGGGGGCCAGGCCGCGACGACCGAGGCTCGACAGGCAGGCCCAGGACAGCAGCACGTACAGGATCAGGCGCAGGAAGGCGCGGTCTTCCAGCAGCAGGTCGAGCGGCGTGGCATCACCGGAGATCACGCTGGACCAGCCGGTGTTGAACATCTGGGTGAAGCTGGCCGGTACCGAGACCAGCAGGATGATCAGCACGAACACCGAGGCCATCTGGTGCACCAGCCCGTAGCGCGCTGCCGACAACTGGGTGCGCATGGGCACTGGCGGTTCGCGCATGACCAAAGTGGTGAACAGGGCGGGCAGCATCATCACCCCGAACATCACATACGTGCCGGCCCACGCCTTGTGCAGGTAGCTGAAGCCGGTAGAGCCGAACCACTCGGCGAAGAACAGGGCACCGGCCGTGGCAAGCAAGGCAGCCACCCGGTAGCCGGCCATGTAGCTGGCAGCGAGCGCGGCCTGGCGCTGGTCGTCAGCGATTTCCAGGCGGTAGGCGTCGACAGCGATGTCCTGGGTAGCCGAGGCGAAGGCCACCAGTACGGCCATGGCAATCAGCCAGGAGAGGTGTTGTTGCGGGTCGCACAGGCTCATGCCGACCAGCCCGATCACCACCAGCGCTTGCGACAACAGCAGCCACGAGCGCCGGCGCCCGAGGCCGCCAAGCAACGGCAGGCGCCATTGGTCGAGCAGCGGTGACCAGACCCACTTGAAGGCGTAGGCCAAGCCAATCAGGCTGGCATAACCGATGGTTTCACGGGCAACGCCGGCTTCGCGCAACCATACCGACAGGGTCGAGAACACCAGCATGTACGGCAGGCCGGCGGCGAAACCGAGTAGCAAAAGTACCAAGGTTGACGGGCTGGCATAGGCAGCAAGCGCAGCGCGCCAGGTTTTACGGGGCATGGGCCAACATCTGCCTCAAGTTTTCGAAAACAAAGCGCGCACTCTAACCGCTGTGCTCCATTGGGCGCCAGCCATGGCGCGTCATATCCACACGATTGTTGCTTACATTCACACCTTCCCCGCGTAACCGCGCCCTTTGCTCATCGCCTGACGGGGTACCCAGCGCCAGGCTCAGCCGGCCACCCGCGCCGAGCACCCGATGCCAAGGCAGACGAGTGTCTGCAGGCAACTGCCCCAGAGTGCGCCCAACCCAGCGCGCCGCACGGCCAAGCCCAGCCAGCTCGGCCAGTTGGCCATAGCTCACCACCTTGCCAGGTGGTACTTGGCCAAGTACGGAATACAGCGCCGTTCGTCGGCCCTCGGCCGAATCAAGGGCGTGCTCATATCCATCAGACATCTCGCCCGCCTTGGGCTGCAGATGAAACCGGACCGGTGGTCCGGCAAATGAGAGTTGAACTCAACGGCATGCTCCCGGTCTGTCCTTGCTCTGGTCGTGGGTATCTGGATAATGCCCGGCTTTTCGTCAAATCGAACCTTAGTCCGCAAACAAAGCCTGTTTATGAATTCTAGATCCTTGTTGTGCCTTCTTGCTGTTTCCCTGTGCGCCTCTCCGGTGTTCGCCGACACTGTGTGGATGAAGAACGGTGACCGGCTGAGTGGCAAGATCAAGGTCTTCGACGGCGGCAAGCTGCTGCTGGAAACCCCTTATGGCGGGTCAATCGCCCTGGACTGGAAACAGGTCCAGACGCTGGAAAGCGATCAGGAGATGCTGGTCAAGCAGGACGCCTACAGCGGAGAGAAAGCCAAGTCGCTCAAGGCCGCCGAGCCAGGCAAGGTGACCTTGGCCAATGGCGATTCACCGAAGACGGTGGAGCTGGCCAGCATCGAGCAGATCATGAAGCCCAAGCCGTTGGTCGAGGATTTCGTGTGGAAAGGCAATGTCGACGTGGCGCTGGACTACAAGCGCGCCGAGAACGACACCGACGATTACGACGTGGGCTTCAAGACCACTGCCCGCCATGGCCGCTGGCGTCACAACGCCGAGGGTGAGTACAACCGCGAGACCAAGGACGACGTTACCACCACCGACAACTGGAGCGCCGAGTACGCTCTGGACCGCTTCATGACCGAGAAGTGGTTCTGGCAGGGGCGTGCGGAATACAAGCGCGATCACATCGAAGACCTGGCCCGCCAGCGCACCGTGGGTACCGGCCCGGGTTACCAGTTCTGGGACGATGAACTGGGCGCGTTCTCGCTGGGCTCACTGATCAACCGTACTGACTTCGAGTATCAGGACGGCGGCAAGGATAATTTCTATTCTGCGGCCGTGAAGTGGGATTACACCCGATACCTGATCGGCAAGAACGTGCAGCTGTTCACCAACGGCGAGTTCGCCAAGCCGCTGGGTGGCGTGGCCGACTACTCGCTGGATGCCGAGGTTGGCCTGCGCTACAAGGTCACCGAGTGGGCCTCGCTCAACCTCAAGGCGGAGAAGGATATCATCACCGGCACGCGTGAAAGTGACCTGGACAAGACACGCTATACCGCGGGCTTTGGCGTTACCTGGTAAGGCATCAGGATGCAGGTCAGTGGCACAGGCAGCTGATAATGCTTATCTTGTCCCCAACCCGTCCGCCAGGAGCTGCCTTCAAGTGAGTACCAACGCCATCCGCCCCGCCCGGGAACTGCTGCTCAAGGAATATCGAGGCGTGCTTTCGACCCATTCCAGGTCGATGCCTGGCTACCCCTTTGGTTCGGTCGTGCCGTACTGCCTGGACGCCCAGGGCAACCCGCTGATCCTGATCAGCCGCATTGCCCAGCACACCCACAACCTGCTGAAGGACCCCAAGTGTTCGCTGTTGGTGGGTGAGCGCGAGGCTGAGGATGTGCAGGCGGTAGGGCGCCTGACGGTGATGGCCGAAGCGCACAAGCTGGTCGACGAGGCCGTCATCGAGGCCGCCGCCGAACGCTATTACCGCTATTTCCCGGACGCGGCCAACTACCACAAGGCCCACGACTTCGATTTCTGGGTGCTGCAACCGGTGCGCCACCGCTACATCGGCGGCTTCGGTGCGATCCACTGGCTGGACCATGTGACCTTGGCCAACCCGTTCGCCGGCAAGGCCGAGGGGAGCATGATCGAACACATGAACAGCGATCACGCCAGTGCCATTGCCCACTACGTCGAATTGACCGGGTTGCCACGGCACGTACCGGCGCAGTTGGTCGGGGTAGACAGCGAAGGCATGCACCTGCGCATCGGCCAGGCCGTGCACTGGTTGCCTTTCCCCACTACTTGCAACACGCCGACACAAGTCCGCGAGGCCTTGGTTTTGCTGGCTCGCGCTGACAAATGGCCGGTTGTGATGCAAACCGAGGGTTGAAATCCGGAGCGCAGGCATCCATCTGAGGTCTTATTGGAAGGTTATCTTCCGTCGAGGAACCCTTGATGCGTGCTTTTCTACTGCTGTTTCTGATTTTTCCTGTGCTGGAGCTGTTCGTCTTCGTGAAGGTCAGCGCGGCAATCGGTTTCTTTCCGGCGTTGCTGCTGATCATCGCCGGCTCCGCCTTGGGCGTACTGGTCATGCGGGTGGCCGGCCTGGCGACTGCATTGCGCGCCCGTGAAAGCCTGCAGCGCGGTGAATTGCCCGCCGAGGACATGTTCCAGGGCATGATGCTGGCCGTGGGTGGTGGCCTGTTGCTGCTGCCCGGCTTCATCAGCGACGTGTTGGGGGTGCTGTGCCTGCTGCCGTTCACCCGTCGCCTGGCTGCGCGCAAGATGCGCGAGCGTGCCGAGGCCCAGGCCATGCGCCAGCGTGCATTCCAGGACGACCCCTTCCAGGCGCAGCCGCGTGATGGCGGCCACCGCCCGAACGTGATCGAAGGCGAGTACGAGCGCCGCGACAAGTAAAAAGGACCGGGGCCGCGCAAGCGGCCCCGGTTTTTTTTGGCCTGATGAAAATTTTTCTATCTCGAGCCTTGTAATTGGATGTGGCGGCCTCATGTATGTGGTCACCGCAAGGTTTCTGGTGGCAACACCAGACATTACACAGGTGGTTCGCTCACAGCGGGCCACCCCCGGCAACGCCGGACAGCATCAAAACCGCCGGTGTCGAACCGGCCGATGAAAACCACAATTTGGGAGAGATCGACAATGAAACTTCGTCCTCTGCATGACCGCGTAGTCATCCGTCGCAGCGAAGAAGAATCGAAAACCGCTGGCGGTATCGTCCTGCCGGGTTCGGCCGCTGAAAAACCAAACCGCGGCGAAGTTGTAGCCGTCGGCACCGGTCGCGTTCTGGACAACGGCGAAGTTCGCGCGCTGGCCGTGAAAGTGGGTGACAAAGTGGTTTTCGGCCCGTACTCGGGCAGCAACACCGTGAAAGTCGATGGCGAAGACCTGCTGGTCATGGCCGAGAACGAAATCCTCGCCGTTGTCGAAGGCTGATTTCCCCCCGACTTCCCGTTACTCCAAAGTTTTTCAAGGATTAAACGATCATGGCTGCTAAAGACGTAAAATTTGGTGATTCCGCTCGTAAGAAAATGCTGGTTGGTGTCAACGTTCTGGCTGACGCGGTAAAAGCGACCCTCGGCCCGAAAGGCCGTAACGTGGTACTGGCCAAGAGCTTCGGCGCGCCGACCATCACCAAGGACGGCGTTTCCGTCGCCAAAGAAATCGAGCTGAAAGACGCTTTCGAAAACATGGGCGCCCAGCTGGTCAAGGAAGTTGCTTCCAAGGCCAACGACGCTGCCGGTGACGGCACCACCACCGCTACCGTTCTGGCTCAGGCCATCGTCAACGAAGGCCTGAAAGCCGTCGCTGCCGGCATGAACCCGATGGACCTGAAGCGCGGTATCGACAAGGCCACTGCTGCCGTTGTTGCCGAGCTGAAGAACCTGTCCAAGCCATGCGCCGACTCCAAGGCCATCGCCCAGGTTGGTACCATCTCTGCCAACTCCGACAACTCCATCGGTGAAATCATCGCCGAAGCCATGGAAAAAGTCGGTAAAGAAGGCGTGATCACCGTTGAAGAAGGCTCGGGCCTGGAAAACGAACTGTCCGTCGTAGAAGGCATGCAGTTCGACCGTGGCTACCTGTCGCCGTACTTCGTCAACAAGCCGGACACCATGGTTGCCGAGCTGGAAAGCCCGCTGCTGCTGCTGGTCGACAAGAAAATCTCCAACATCCGTGAGCTGCTGCCAGTTCTGGAAGCCGTTGCCAAGGCCGGCCGCCCACTGCTGATCGTTGCCGAGGACGTTGAAGGTGAAGCGCTGGCTACCCTGGTAGTCAACAACATGCGCGGCATCGTCAAGGTTGCTGCAGTCAAGGCTCCGGGCTTCGGCGATCGCCGCAAGGCCATGCTGCAGGACATCGCCGTCCTGACTGGCGGCCAGGTCATCTCCGAAGAAATCGGCCTGTCCCTGGAAACCGCTACCCTGGAGCACCTGGGTAACGCCAAGCGCGTCATCCTGTCCAAGGAAAACACCACCATCATCGACGGTGCTGGTGCTGACACCGAGATCGAAGCACGCGTCAAGCAGATCCGTGCCCAGATCGAAGAAACTTCCTCGGACTACGACCGTGAGAAGCTGCAAGAGCGTCTGGCCAAGCTGGCTGGCGGTGTTGCCGTAATCAAGGTGGGTGCCGGCACTGAAGTTGAAATGAAAGAGAAGAAAGCCCGCGTTGAAGACGCCCTGCACGCTACCCGTGCAGCCGTTGAAGAAGGCGTGGTGCCTGGCGGTGGTGTTGCCCTGGTTCGCGCCCTGGCAGCCATCGTCGACCTGAAAGGCGACAACGAAGACCAGAACGTCGGTATCGCGCTGCTGCGTCGCGCTGTTGAATCCCCGCTGCGCCAGATCACAGCCAACGCCGGTGATGAGCCAAGCGTGGTTGCTGACAAGGTCAAGCAAGGTTCGGGCAACTACGGCTACAACGCTGCTACCGGTGAATACGGCGACATGATCGAGATGGGCATCCTGGACCCAGCCAAGGTTACTCGCTCGGCGCTGCAAGCTGCTGCTTCGATCGGCGGTCTGATGATCACCACCGAAGCCATGGTTGCCGACCTGCCGGAAGACAAGCCAGCTGCTGGCATGCCTGATATGGGCGGTATGGGTGGCATGGGCGGCATGATGTAAGCCAGCCTTACCCCCTGCACCATCAAAAAGCCCCGGTTCGCGAGAACCGGGGCTTTTTGTTGTTCCTGTCGGGGCCTCTTCACAGCACAAGGCTGCTCTTGAGCCTTGTGCTGTGAAAAGAGTGGATCAACCGACCAGCGGATCACCGACGTGCAGGATCTTCATGCCGTTGGTGCCACCGATGGTGTGGTAGCTGTCACCCTTGGTCAGGATCACCCAGTCACCTTGCTCCACCAGGCCACGTTTGAGCAGCTCGTCGACCGCTGCCTGGCTCACCTTGTCGGCCGGCAGCGCGGCCGGGTCGAAGGCAATCGGGTACACACCACGGAACATCGAGGCGCGCGCCTGGGTAGCGCGACGCGGCGACAGGGCGAAGATCGGTACATGCGAACGCAGGCGCGACATGATCAGCGGGGTGTAGCCGCTTTCGGTCAGGGCGATGATCGCCTTTACGCCCGGGAAGTGGTTGGCAGTGTACATGGCCGCCAAGGCGATGCTTTCGTCGCAGCGCTCGAAGGTGGTGTGCAGGCGATGGCTGGACTTCTGGCTGGTCGGGTGCTTTTCGGCACCCAGGCAGATGCGTGCCATGGCCTGGACCGCTTCGATCGGGTAGGAACCGGCGGCGCTTTCGGCCGACAGCATCACCGCATCGGTGTTGTCCAGCACGGCGTTGGCCACGTCGGACACCTCAGCGCGGGTCGGCATCGGGTTCTGGATCATCGACTCCATCATCTGGGTCGCCACGATCACTGCCTTGTTGTTGCGGCGGGCGTGCTGGATGATCTTCTTCTGGATGGCGATCAGCTCGGCGTCGCCGATTTCCACGCCCAGGTCACCACGGGCAACCATCACCGCGTCGGAGGCGGCGATCAGCTTGTCGAGGGTCTCGTCATCGGCAACTGCTTCGGCGCGTTCGATCTTGGCCACCAGCCAGGCGCTGCCGCCGGCTTCGTCACGCAACTTGCGCGCGTATTCCATGTCGCTGGCGTCACGCGGGAAGGACACGGCCAGGTAGTCCAGGTCCATTTCCGCAGCCAGCTTGATGTCGGCCTTGTCCTTTTCGGTCAGGGCCGGTGCGGTCAGGCCACCCCCTTTACGGTTGATGCCTTTGTGGTCCGACAGCGGGCCACCGATGATCACCACGCAGTGCAGGGCGTCTGCAGTGGCGGTTTCGACGCGCATGACCACGCGGCCATCGTCGAGCAGCAGTTCGTCACCAACGCCGCAGTCCTTGACCAGGTCGGGGTAGTCGATACCGACGATGTCCTGGTTGCCTTCGGTCAGCGGGTGGGCGGTGGAGAAGGTGAACTTGTCACCGATCTTCAGTTCGATGCGCTTGTTGGCGAACTTGGCGATGCGGATCTTCGGACCCTGCAGGTCGCCCAGCAGTGCAACATGGCGGCCGTTCTTGGCGGCGATGTCACGAATCAGGCGCGCGCGGGCCTTGTGCTCGTCCGGCGTGCCGTGGGAGAAGTTCAGACGTGCCACGTCCAGGCCGGCGAGGATCAGTTGTTCGATCACTTCCGGCGAGTTGCTGGCGGGGCCAAGGGTGGCGACGATTTTGGTGCGGCGGATGCTCATGCACAGACTCCTATAGTGAAGCGCAGCGAAAGGCTACTCCTGAATCTCGCTGTAGTCATTGTTCCGTTGCACTACCTACGCCCAGGGCAGGGTGGCATTTGAACGGGGCAGGGTATCCTTGCAAAAGGGTGTGAAGATTTGCAGGCAAACGCCGATACACTGGCATCAAAGGAGATCCCCATGCGAGCCCTGATCGTTTTAGCCCTGGCCGCCAGCACCGTCGGCTGCACCCGCTGGTCCATGGACCACCACCTGAACAATGCCTACCGCGCCTACGACCGCGGCGATTGCGCGCGGGTCATGCTCGAACTGTCGCAGGTTGATCGCACCAGCCGTGCCCGGCCGTTCATCCACCCCGAAGTGTCATTGCTGCGCGGCCAGTGCCTGGAGCGCCAGGCGTTGTACGTGGATGCGGCGCAGACCTATCAGTACCTGATCCAGCAGTACCCGGGCAACGAGTATGCCTATCGCGCCCAGGCGCGCCTGCAGACCCTGGAAAAACTCGGCCATTTGCGCGGTGCGGGAACAGCCGTGGCCAACCCGGTGACGAGCGTACCTTGGCGCTAACACAAAGGTGTGGTTAATTTCACGAGATTTGCTGCGCGTGCTGCGCTAATCTGTAACTCAGTTGTTACAACAACCGCCAGTACTTTGTATTCCTGGCATCAGGTACGGAATACACTCGCGATCATGTTCAACAAGCGCCACATCGAACGTCATCAGCTACCTTGTGTCCTCAAGGTATTCAACCGCTTTACCGGTCAGGAGATCGGTCAGCTAGGCAATGCCTCTGAAAATGGGCTGATGGTCATCAGCCAGCTACCTGTGTTGGTCGGGCCCGATTACGAGCTGCAACTGCGTATGCCCCTGCCTGGCGGCGGGCACCAGTTCGTCAACCTCACTGCCAGTTGCCTGTGGTGCCGTGAGGACCAGACACCTGGGCATTACGATTCGGGCTTCATGCTGCTGCAGTCTCCGCGCGAGTACGATGATTTCGTTCGTTCATTGCGCGACTATTTCAGTTTCCGCCCCGCCAACGCGCCCGTCTGAACGTTCATTTTTCAGAATCGCGCTAGAATCGGGTCGACCTCGATACAGGACGACCCCGTGACCTCCAGCATTTTCTGGCACGACTATGAAACCACCGGCATCAACCCGCGCTGCGATCGGCCGCTGCAGGTGGCCGGCGTGCGCACTGACTTCGACCTCAACGAGATCGACGAGCCGATCAGTCTCTATTGCCGGCCGTCGGACGATATCCTGCCGCACCCGGCGGCCTGCCTGGTGACTGGCATCACGCCGCAACTGCTGGCGGAGCAGGGCTTGTGCGAAGCCGAGTTCATGACCCGTGTGCATGCCCAACTGGCGCAACCGGGCACCTGTGGTGCCGGCTACAACACCCTGCGCTTCGACGATGAAGTGACCCGCTACAGCCTTTACCGCAACTTTTTCGATCCGTACGCCCGTGAATGGCAGGGAGGCAATAGCCGCTGGGACCTTATCGATATTGTGCGTACCGCCTATGCCCTGCGCCCGGAGGGTATTCAATGGCCACAACAGGACGGGCGCACCAGTCTGCGTCTTGAACTGCTGAGCAAGGCCAATGGCATTGACCATGGGCATGCCCACGAAGCGCTTTCCGACGTGCGGGCAACCATTGCCTTGGCCCGCCTGATTCGGCAGAAACAACCCAAGTTGTATGACTGGCTGTTTCAGCTGCGCAGCAAGCATAAAGTGATGGAGCAGATCCGTTTGTTGCAGCCACTGGTGCATATATCCGGACGTTTTTCGGCGGCGCGCAATTACCTGGGTGTCGTATTGCCACTGGCCTGGCACCCGCGTAATCGCAATGCACTGATTGTCTGCGACCTGCATCAGGAAACCCTACCGTTACTACGGGAAAGTGCTGAAGTTTTGCGTCAGCGTTTGTACACCCGGCATGATGAATTGGCTGAAGGTGAATTGCCGGTACCGCTCAAATTGGTGCAGATCAATCGTTGCCCGGTAGTGGCGCCGCTGTCGGTATTGCGCCCGGTCGATCAACAACGATTGGGCCTGGACTTGACGTTGTTACAATCGCGCGGCGAACAATTGGCCAATCAACAGGCGCAATGGCAAGAAAAGCTGGAGCACATCTATGGCAAGGACGAGTTCGCCCCGAGTGAGGACCCGGAACAGCAGTTGTATGAGGGTTTTATAGGTGACCGCGACCGGCGCTTATGCGAGCAAGTTCGTGCGCTGGAACCGGCGCAGTTGAGCCATGGCCACTGGATGTTCGATGATCCGCGTTTGCCGGAGCTGTTGTTCCGCTACCGGGCACGTAACTTCCCTGAAACCTTGACCGGCGAAGAGCGGCAACGTTGGTATGGCTTCTGCCAGCAACGCCTGAGCGACCCGCACTGGGGCGCGCCGAATACCTTGGGCGACTTCGAACAGGCTCGCCAGCAAGCCTGGGAGGGCGCCGACGAGGCGGGCAGGCGGGTGTTGGAGGCCTGGCAAATGCATGCTCGACAATTGCAGGAAAACTATTCAATCGGCTGATGGCAGGTAAACAAAAACGCCGGCAGTGTGCCGGCGTTTTTGTTGTGCGAAGCAAGAGGCGTATGCGGATAATCAGTCCAGCAGGGTTGCCCAGCTTTCAACCACATCGCCGCCCCAAGTGGCTTTCCACTCTTTCAGGGTCTTGTGGTTGCCGCCTTTGGTTTCGATCACTTCACCGTTGTGCGGGTTCTTGTATTGCTTGACCTTGCGTGCGCGCTTGGTGGCGGTAGTCTTGACCGAACCACGAGGTGCCTTGCTCAGTTTCGACTCTGGGTCGAGCAGGGCAATCACGTCGCGCAGCGACTTGGAGTATTCGCCCATCAGTGTGCGCAGTTTGCCTTCGAACTCCAGTTCTTTCTTCAGCTTGTCATCCTGCGACAGATTGGCCAGGCGGGCCTGAAGTTCCTTGATGGCTTCTTCGGTAGCGCGGTACTCGTTGATCAGGGACATGGAGTGTTCCTTAATGCGTGTTCAGAAATGTGTGGGCCAATAATAGACAGGCAATACTCGCAAGTAAACATAAGAATGGGCAATTAACTGTTAATTAAGCTGTGACAGCATTTCTCTACGTGAACAAAATTTTACATACGGCCCAGACGATTCGTCATGTCTGTCAGACAGAGCCCCTGCTGCGTTTTCGCGCCTGCATATGCCATCGTGGCAGCGATCAATACTGCGTTTTTTCTGGCGGGCCGCTAGAATAGGCGCCTTTGCGAAGTTCTGGAGTCTCATTCATGCGCACCTATCGTCTGGTGATCGCCTGCCCCGACCGTGTAGGCATCGTGGCGAAAGTCAGTAATTTCCTGGCCTTGTACAATGGCTGGATCAACGAAGCCAGCCACCACTCCGATGAGCAGAGCGGTTGGTTCTTCATGCGTCATGAAATCCGCGCTGAATCGCTGCCGTTCGGTATCGAAGCTTTCCGTGAAGCGTTTGCGCCGATCGCCGAAGAGTTCTCTATGACCTGGCGCATTACCGACTCGGCTCAGAAAAAACGCGTGGTATTGATGGCCAGCCGTGAGTCGCACTGCCTGGCAGACTTGCTGCACCGCTGGCACACCGATGAGCTGGACTGCGAGATCCCTTGCGTGATTTCCAACCACAACGACCTGCGCAGCATGGTCGAGTGGCACGGTATTCCGTTCTTCCATGTTCCGGTCGACCCCAAGGACAAGGCCCCGGCCTTTGCCGAAGTGTCGCGCCTGGTGCAGGAGCATGCCGCCGACGTCGTGGTACTGGCCCGCTACATGCAGATCCTGCCGCCACAACTGTGCCGGGACTATGCCGAGAAGGTGATCAACATCCATCACAGCTTCCTGCCGTCGTTCGTCGGCGCCAAGCCTTACCATCAGGCCGCCCTGCGGGGCGTGAAGCTGATTGGCGCGACTTGCCACTACGTCACCGAAGAGCTGGACGCCGGCCCGATCATCGAACAGGATGTGGTACGTGTCAGCCATGCTGACAGCATCGAGGACATGGTCCGCTTTGGCCGTGATGTGGAGAAGATGGTGCTGGCCCGTGGCCTGCGTTATCACCTGGAAGACCGCGTGCTGGTGCATGGTAACAAGACTGTGGTGTTCGACTGACACCACTTGGTTTGCTGTGAGATTCTGGGCTGCGGTGCAGCCCTGTCGCGACAGGGGTGCACAGCGCCCCGGCAATCTTGGGTGAAACGCCAATGGCCAGGCAACGCAACAACCCCGCCGCCTCACCTCCACCGACCCTTGGCGAAGGCTGCCTGGCCCGCTACGACCCTGAAGCCCTGGATGACACGGATGGCACCGAATTCCCCGGCGCCGCCGAGCTCTGGCAACAGCTCAACCCGCCTGACGCCGCCAGCGCTCCAGCAGCGGACGCCCAAGCAGGCACACAAACACCGGCCCCCCAGCCAGCAGATAAAAGTAGTAAGTAACCGCCCGCCATATCAGGATTGCCGCAGCCGCGGTCGAACTGCCCACCAATGGCGTCAACAGGCTGGCCGACGTCAGCTCGGCGGCCCCGGCTCCGCCAGGCAGCAGGCTGAATTGGCCGGCGCTGAGCGACAGCATCTGCACCAGGAAGCTGGGAATCCACTGCAGGTCCACCCCCAAGCCCCGCAGCACCAGGTACAACACGCTGTAGCGCAGCCCCCAGTGGGCGCAAGTCAGGGTGAATACCAGGCTCAACGTGCGCTTGGGCAGGCGCCAGGTCTGCGCCAGTGCTGCGACGAAGTGCAGCAGTTTGCGCGCCCAGCGGCGTTTGCGCGGCTGACCCATCCCCATGCGCTGCAGCAACCTGCCGTTCATGCGCATTATCGGACGCCGATAGCGCGACAGCCCGATCACCCCGGCCAACGCTGTGCACAGCAGTAACGCACTGCCCAGCAACATGCTTTCCTGGCTGTGGCCCAGGCTGTGGAACAGCGCGTAGCCGGTAATCGCCAGCATTGCGCAGAAGAAGAACACCAGGTCGTTCAACTGGTCCATGGCAAAAACGGCGCCGCTGCGTGCCGGGCTGATGCGGTCTCGCGCCAGCAGGGCCATCAGGGTCAGCGGCCCACCACTGCCGCCAGGGGTGGTGCAGATGGCAAATTCAGTGGCCATGACCACGCCCAGGCTGCGAGCATGGCTCAACTGTTTTGCCTGCTCACCCAGCAACAGGCGCAGGCGCAGCGCATTGATGACCCAGCACAACAGAATCATGCCTAGCAGCATGAGCAGCAAGTGCGGGTCGAACCGGCTCAGTCGCGGCAGCAGCTCGCTACCACCCAGCAACGCTGGCACCAGCGCTGCACCCAGCAATGCCAGCGCCAACCAGGCCCAACGCTTCATGCTGCCCCCTGGCGCTCCAGCCAGGCAGATTTGGTCAATGGTTCGCGACCATCCTTCAACAGTTTCTCCAGTGTTCGCAGCCAATAATCACGGGATGAGCGATGGCGCATGTCTACAGGGTGCAACCCCATGCGTATTGTGCTTGCGTCCCGCCAGCGCTGGCATTGCCAGTCGCACAGCGTGCGGGACAGTTTGCGACGCCATGCGCTTCGGGCGCTCCAGACCAGGCCTGGCGCATCAATGGCCGTAAAGTCCGGCAAACGGTACAAATGCTGCGGTGTGCTGGTGTATTTCAGTGGCAGGCTGCACAGCGCTTGCCGCGTGCCTTGGCTCATGAGCCAGGCAGGTGCGACAAACCCTGCCACAGGCCACCCTTGGCCCTCGAACAGTGCCAGGCCCTCCTGTAGGCGGGTAAGTGCTTCGCTCTCATCAAGGCTGTAGAACTCGCCTTCATGTGTATAGATGCGCCGCATGAAGTAGTCGACGGGGTTGCGCGGTGCGGGTCCTTCGTCTGCATGGGCATAGCCGTGAAGCGCCAGTTCGTCGCCTTTGGCCAGGCGTGCGTCCAGAAGGCGGCAGAACGTAGGTGCCCGGTGCAGCGGATTACGCCGATGGAAGTCCGGGACCACCAGCCATGTCATTGGCACGTTGCCCAGCGCGTCAACGGCCTCTACGAACGGTTCATAGTCCGGCCAGGTTTCCGGGGCAACATCATGCAGCACCAGCATGAGGCTGCGCTGGCTCGCGGAGGGCTCAAGCATGGGCGCGCACCTGTGGCTGGTGGCCGAGCACGGCCTGGTAGTGCTGCAGCAGGCCAGCCACCACGTTATCCCACGAATAATGATGCTCTACATGGTGACGGGCCTGCACACCGAGCTCGCGTATACCTGCCTCGAACGCCTCGCGCACGGCCGACGCCATCGCCCGACCATCGTTGGGCGCGCACAGACGGCCACACTGTTCGTTGATGATTTCAGGGAAGGCACCGGCGCGCACGGCCACCACGGGCGTGGCGCTGGCCATCGCTTCGAGAATGACCAGGCCGAATGTTTCCTGGTCGCCAGCATGTACCAACAAGTCGGCGCTGGCCATCAGCCGGGCCACCTCTGCAGCCGGGCAGAAGTGATCGATGACGCTGACGTTGTGCGGCACGTTGGCCGGCATGCTCGAGCCTACCAGTAACAGGTGGTAGGGGTCGCCGAGTTGCCGCATGCAGTCAAGCAGTACCGGTAGGTTCTTTTCCCGCGAGCCTCGGCCGGCATAGATCAACAGGCGGCTGGTATCGGCAATGCCCAGTTCGGCACGTACATGTGGGTCGCGCCGGGCGGGGTGGAAAGTGGCAAGGTCAACGCCCAGCGGCTGCACATGGACATCGCGCACGCCCAAACGGCGTAATTTTTCGGCCATCACCTGGCTGGGGGCCAGTACCCGGTCAAAATTGCCGTATAACTTGCTGACGTAGGCCTCGACATTGGGGGCGAACCAGTTGCCCATGCGGTTGCTGACCAGTAACGGCAGGTCGGAATGGTAGAAGCCGATCACTGGCACGTCGAGCTGGCGCCGTGCTTCCAGCGCCGCCCAGGCGGTCAGGTAGGGGTCGCCGACTTCGATCAGGTCGGGCTTGAGCGTGCGCAGTGTGTTGCACCAGGGGGCCAGGCGTACCGGAAAGCGGTAGCCTTTGCCAAACGGCAAGGGCGGCGCAGGTACCTGGTAGATACCATCGGCGTGTCGGGCGCTGGCACCGGGAATCAACAGGCTGTGGCGTACGCCGTGAATGGCGTCGAGACGGTGATGTTTGGCATCAAGATAGGTACGTACGCCACCGCTGGCTGGGGCGTAGAACATGGTGATGTCGGCGATGTGCACGATCAGCATCCCTCCGGGATCGTCTTCGGGTCTGTCATCCGGCGTTGAATGCCGGCGATGACACGCCTAAAGGTGGACCTATCAGAAGGATAGTTTGTTCGATCAGTTTGAGAGGGGGAGTGCGCAATGCCTGGAGCAGCACAAAGGCTGCGCCAGGCGAAGGTGTAGCAGCTATCAGATACGGAAGCTGCCCACCAGATGCTTCAGGCGGCCAGCCTGTTGCTCGAGGTCGGAGCACGCGCGCAGGGTCGCTTGCAGGTTCTCCACGCCTTCCTGGTTGAGCATGTTGATCTCGCTGATGTCCATGTTGATCGCCTCGACCACGGCGGTCTGCTCTTCGGTGGCAGTGGCCACTGACTGGTTCATGCCGTCAATTTCGCCAATGCGCACGGTAACGCTGTCCAGTCGCTCACCCGCCTGGTTGGCGATCTGCATGCTGTCCTGGCTGTGGCGCTGGCTCTGGTCCATGGTATCGACCGACTCGCGGGCCCCGACCTGCAGCTCTTCGATCATGGTCTGCACTTGCTGCGCCGATTCCTGGGTGCGGTGCGCCAGGTTGCGCACCTCGTCGGCGACCACGGCAAAGCCACGCCCGGCCTCACCGGCGCGGGCCGCTTCGATGGCGGCGTTTAGTGCCAGCAGGTTGGTCTGCTGGGAAATGCTGGTGATCACTTCCAGGATCTGGCCGATATTCACGGTCTTGCTGTTCAGTGTTTCGATGTGCGCGCTGGACGTGACGATCAGGTCGGACAGGCGGTTCATTGCGGCAATGTTGCGCTCGACCACTTGCTGGCCTTCTTCGGCCAGCAGGCGCGCGGAGCTTGCGTGCTGCGAAGCCTGGGCGGCGTTGCCGGCAATTTCCTGGGCAGCTGCTCCCAGTTCGTTGATGGCGGCTGCGACACTGTTGGTGCGGTTGGACTGCTCATCGGAGTTGGTCATCGACGAGTTCGAAGCACTGATCACCCGCAGGGCCACTTCGTTGACCTGCTCGGTGGCCGAGGACACTTCGCGAATGCTGCTGTGAATACGTTCGACGAAGCGGTTGAAGGCGTTGCCGAGGACACCGAATTCGTCGTGGTTGTGGATATGCAGGCGCTTGGTCAGGTCGCCTTCACCTTCGGCAATGTCTTCCATGGCGCGGGTCATGGTGTGCAGCGGCTGCATCAACACGCGGATCAGCAGGCCGAGCAGGCCGATGATGATCACCACCGCCACTAGCGTGGCGATCACCGCAGAGGTGCGGAAGGTGCTGAGCATCGAGAAGGCCTTGTCCTTGTCCACCGACAGGCCGATGTACCAGTTTGCCGACGGCAGGCCGGTAATCGGGCTGAAGGTCAGCAGGCGAGTCTGGCCATCGCTTTGCACTTCGGTCAGCTCACCGGTCAGTTTCGGCGTGTGCTGCGGGAACAGGTCCGACAGCGACTTCATGACCAGGTCTTTATCCGGGTGCACCAGGATCTTGCCCTGGTCGTTGACCAGGAAGGCGTATCCCATGCCGCCGAAGTTCAGCGAGTTGATGATCTGCACCAGGCCGTCCAGGGCCAGGTCGCCGCCGACCACGCCAACGCTGCTGGAGACCTTGTTGAGGATGCCTATGACCATCTTGTTGGTGGTCATGTCGATGTACGGTTCGGTCAGGGTCGCGCCGCTGGCGTTCATGCCGTCCTTGTACCAAGGGCGGGTGCGCGGGTCGTAGCCGTCGGGCATCTTCGCGTCCGGGCGCACGCTGAAACTGCCGTCGACCTTGCCCAGGTAGACCGTGAGGAAGCTGGAGGTCAGCGCATTCTGACCCATCAGGGTTTCGGCGCTGGCTGGGTTCTGGGCAATGTTCTGCGCCAGGTTTTCCACCAGTTTTATCCGGCCCTCGAACAGGTTGCGAATGTTGGTCGACGTGGAGGCGCCCATTTCAGCCAGGTAGTTTTCCAGGTCCTCGCGGATCGCATTACGCTGGAGGTAATCGTTGTAGAGGGTGAAAAGGCTGAAGGCGAGTATCACGATCAGTGATGCCGCCAAAAGAATCTTGTGGCTGAAACGAAGGCTTTTGTTCATGGGCGTAATCGATTCCGCTAAGGTTCTATATCAGGCGTTCGCACGAGTGGAGCCGTAGGTTGTGCAACATCCCGAGAAGTCCCTTTTCGGTTGTTCCTCTCTATTAAGGCGAATATCACCCACAGGTATCGGCCGAATTAAGCTAAAGCTTGAGCAGAGGATTAAAAAGATGTCGGAATTTTCGACCATCGTTGTAGGTGCGGGCCCGGATGGCCAGCCAGTCGGTCAAGCAATGCGCCTGGCCAACCGGCACGGTCTGGTGGCTGGCGCAACGGGTACTGGCAAGACCGTCACTCTGCAGCATCTGGCGGAGGTGTTCAGCGACGCGGGGGTGGCGGTGTTCGCCGCCGATGTCAAAGGCGACCTTTGTGGTTTGGGCGCTGCCGGTGCGCCGCAAGGCAAGGTGGCTGAGCGCATCGCTGGCATGCCGTGGCTGGGGCATACGCCTCGGGCCTATCCGGTGAGCCTGTGGGATATCGCCGGGCAGTCTGGCCACCCGCTGCGCACCACCCTCAGTGAAATGGGGCCGCTGCTGCTGGGCAATTTGCTGGAACTGACCGACAGTCAGCAGGCGGCGTTGTATGCAGCATTCAAGGTGGCCGACCGCGAAGGCCTGCTGCTGCTGGACCTCAAAGACCTCAAGGCCCTGCTGGCGCATCTGAAGGATAACCCGCAGCTGCTCGGCGAAGACAGCGCGCTGATGACCACGGCTTCTACCCAGGCCTTGCTGCGCCGGCTCGCTACCTTGGAGCAGCAGGGCGCCGAGGCACTGTTCGGCGAGCCGGCATTGCAGCTGGAGGACCTGCTGCGCCCTGATTCGGATGGCCGTGGGCGTATCCACCTGCTCGATGCCAGCCGATTGGTGCACGAGGCTCCCAAGGTGTACGCGACGTTCCTGTTGTGGCTGCTGGCCGAATTGTTCGAGCAGTTGCCCGAGCGCGGTGATGCTGACAAGCCGGTGCTGGCGCTGTTCTTCGATGAAGCACACTTGTTGTTCAACGGCACGCCCAAGGCGTTGCAGGAGCGGCTTGAGCAAGTGGTCCGGCTGATCCGCTCCAAGGGGGTGGGTGTCTATTTCGTTACCCAGTCGCCGGGGGACTTGCCCGACGCGGTGCTGGCCCAGTTGGGCTTGCGCATTCAGCACGGCTTGCGGGCGTTCACGGCCAAGGAGCAGAAGTCGCTGCGGGCGGTAGCCGATGGTTTCCGCCCCAACCCGGCGTTCGATACCCTGGCAGTGCTGACCGAACTGGGTATTGGCGAAGCGCTGGTGGGTACGTTGGAAGAAAAGGGCACGCCGGCCATCGTGCAGAGGGTGCTGGTTGCACCGCCGCAGTCGCGTATTGGGCCACTGAGTGCGGTTGAGCGCAGTGCGCTGATTGCCGCTTCGCCATTGGCTGGGCGCTATGACAAGCCGGTGGACCGTGAATCTGCCTATGAAATGCTGACCCAGCGCAAGGGCGAACCGGTAGAGCCGGCGCCACAACCGAAGGCGGATGAAGAGAGCTTTGCCGACAAGGCTGGCGAGTTCTTGCAGAGTGCAGCGGGGCAGGCGATCAAGTCGGCAGTGCGCCAGGCAGCTAACCAGTTGGGGCGGCAGTTGGTGCGCGGGTTGATGGGGTCGTTGTTAGGGAGCAAGAAAAGGTAGTCTTCCTGCGCAGGCCCATACCCTCGGTAGCACAAGGCTGCCCCGGCAAAGAACAGGGCAGCACAGGAATGACGGCTATGAAAAAGGCGCCCGGGGGCGCCTTCATTCATTGCGGTGTCACTCAGCCAATGGCTTTGGACGCCAGCCAGAACAGGCCGGCCGCCAGGCCCATCGAGGCAGGCAGGGTCAGGACCCATGCCAGCAGGATGGTCTTCACAGTGCCGCCTTGCAGGCCACTTTTGTTGGCGACCATGGTGCCGGCCACGCCGGATGACAGCACATGGGTGGTCGACACCGGCAGGGCGAATACGTTGGCCATGCCGATGGCGCAGGCTGCAGTGATCTGTGCCGACATGCCTTGGGCATAGGTCATGCCTTGTTTGCCGATCTTCTCGCCTACGGTCAACACTACGCGCTTCCAGCCAACCATGGTGCCCAGGCCAAGGGCCAGGGCGACGGCCACGATCACCCAGAACGGGGCGTATTCGGTAGTGGCGGTGAGGTCTTTGCGCAGCTTTTCAAGGTCGGATTTTTCACGGGCGTCCAGGCCTGGCAGCTTGCCAACCTTCTTCGCGGTGTCATCCAGGCACAACAGGTAGCGGCGTACTTCAACGCGCTTATCGGCGTCGAGGCTGTGGTAGTCCGTCACGCCTTTCAGCGAGGTCTGCAGCGCAGCAATGGTCGGTTCGGTCTGCTGAGGGTTGCAGCTGAACTGCTCCGGCAGGTCGCTGGCCTTGGCCTTGCCCAGTGCCAGGAACTCGCCCAGGGTGGCGGCGTTACGCTGGTAGAACTGGCTCATGTGCAGGGTAGCGTCGCGCGTACGCTCGATCTGGTAGGTGGTGCTGTTCAGGTCGAGTACGAATTTGGCCGGCACAATACCGATCAGCACCAGCATGATCAGGCCGATGCCTTTCTGGCCGTCGTTGGAGCCGTGCACGAAGCTCACACCCATGGCGGAAACCACCAGGACCAGACGGTTCCAGAAGGGCGGGTGCTTTTTGTCGTCGAGCTTGCGGCGTTGTTCCGGCGTTTTGTGCATCTTCGACAGCGGGCGCCACCATTTCAGGCCGATCAGCACCAGCGCAGCAACGGCGAAGCCGGCCATTGGCGAGACCACCAGTGACATGGCGATATCGATCGCTTTCTGCCAGTTGACACCGTCGCCCAGCGGAATGTCGTTGATCAGGGCGTTGGCCAGGCCGACACCGAGAATGGAGCCGATCAGCGTATGCGAACTGGAGGCGGGAATGCCAAAGTACCAAGTGCCCAGGTTCCAGGTGATGGCCGCGGCCAGCAACGAGAAGACCATGGCCAGGCCATGTCCGGTGTTCACATTGATCAGCAGCTCTACCGGCAACAGGTGCACGATGGCATAGGCCACCCCTACACCGCCGAGCAGAACGCCAAGGAAGTTGAACACGCCGGAGAAGAACACGGCGAGGTGCGGTGGCATGGCTTTGGTATAGATGACGGTAGCTACCGCGTTGGCGGTGTCATGAAAGCCATTGATGAACTCGAAGGCGAGTACGAAGGTCAAGGCGAGCAGTAGGCTCACCAATACCCAGGCATCCAGTCCGCTGAATAAATCGATCATGAAGGTTGTCTGGCGGGTCATAGGGGGGCGGGATTATGCCAGAAAACCTTGGCAATCGATGCACCTGCAACAGACAGATGACAGTCTTCATGGTGCAAGCGTGTCGTGCAGAGGGGGGCGTTCAGTGGGGTAAATTGCGGCTAAAAGTCGAAAATCATGGCGAAAAATGGCCTAAATGTTGTGAAATGTCCATTTCTCAAAATTTCAAACGGCCGTATGAAATTTGTGTAATTCCATTTCATCATCGGCCAGACAGTAAAGATCGACCTCGCCCGGGTTGACCGGGCGACGACGCGCAGAGGACCCCCGAGGCTCAGGGATTGTCGCTGCGCAGTTCTTTTTCGATGCGTTCCAGTTCCTGGCTGAAGGCCTGGTCGCGAACGCTGGCACGCTTGCGCCAAGGTTTGCGTTCCGGATCCGGTTGTGCGGCGTAGGTGGTGACTTCGCCACCATAAACTTCCTTGTAACGTTCAGCCTGGCGCTCGAGTTCCGCGCGCAGTTCATCTTTCGTCACA
This sequence comes from Pseudomonas sp. D5(2026), assembly GCF_057766845.1. Taxonomy (NCBI): domain Bacteria; kingdom Pseudomonadati; phylum Pseudomonadota; class Gammaproteobacteria; order Pseudomonadales; family Pseudomonadaceae; genus Pseudomonas; species Pseudomonas sp. D5(2026). The sequence continues at coordinate 4,555,306 of NZ_CM173421.1, read as the reverse complement.
TGCAGTACCTGAAATAAGTGTAATGACTGTTGTCATGCATTGTGCCACATGCATATTGCCTTGCTGGCCGCAACGGCTTGTTAAAGCGGAAGGTTCCATCACCACGGTAAGCGGAGGGCCTGCGCAGTCGATTATAGCAACCGATAATTCGCCGAACATCGTTATTTACTCAGCACTGACATCATCTGGCGCAAGTAGCAGGATCTGTTCACCAACAGTTTGGACCTTTCGTACAAGTTTGAAAGGAATGAAGGATAGAAGTTCGCTGCAATGTCAGGGCGGGCCGTAACGAAAAACGGCCTCGCCGAAAGGCGAGGCCGTTGCCTGGGGACTTCTTACGGTGGGTACCTGACCAGTCTCTCCAAAGAAGCCACAAGTGGCAGAGGAAAGGTATAAGCAAACGTGTCGGCGGTCAATTGCGATTATCGGCCGTTTGTTCGATAATCGCACGAACCGGTGTTTTTTTTGAGGTGTGCGATGAGTGACGAAACCCTGGACAACGATTCCGGCAATGCGGAGGTGGCGCGACCTGCTTCGGCTGCCATGGCGCCGCCGATCGTGGCTTCCCCGGCCAAGCGCATCCAGGCCTTTACCGGTGACCCTGACTTCATGACCTCTCTGGCACGTGGCCTGGCCGTGATCCAGGCCTTCCAGGAGCGCAAGCGGCACCTGACCATCGCCCAGATCAGCCACCGTACCGAAATCCCTCGCGCAGCGGTGCGCCGCTGCCTGCACACGCTGATCAAGCTGGGTTACGCCACCACTGACGGGCGTACCTATTCGCTGCTGCCCAAAGTGTTGACGCTGGGGCATGCTTACCTGTCGTCCACACCACTGGCAATTTCTGCCCAGCCGTACCTGGATCGCATCAGCGACCAGTTACATGAGGCGGCCAACATGGCCACCCTTGAAGGTGACGACATTCTTTATATAGCCCGTTCGGCCACGGTCGAGCGGCTGATCTCGGTCGATCTGTCAGTGGGCGGGCGCCTGCCGGCCTATTGCACGTCGATGGGCCGCATTCTGCTGGCGGCCATGGACGACACCAGCCTGCGTGAGTACCTGGAACGTGCCGACCTCAAGGCGCGCACCAGCCGTACCCTGAATGACCCTGAATCGTTGTTCGCCTGCATCCAGCAGGTGCGCGCCCAGGGCTGGTGCGTGGTCGACCAGGAATTGGAACAGGGGCTGCGATCGATTGCGGTGCCGGTGTATGACGCTTCGGGGCAGGTATTGGCTGCGTTGAATGTAAGTACCCATGTCGGGCGGGTGACCCGCAGTGAGCTGGAGCAGCGGTTCTTGCCGATTTTGCTGGCGGCCAGCCGGGACCTTTGCCATCAGTTGTTCGGTTGAGTCCGCAGGGAGCACTTTGCGGCCCCGGATCGGAACAGGCAAAACCGTTTCTTGTGCGATAAACGCACAGTGTCGTGCCGAGTGAATTGCTTCACCTCGGCACGCTGATTAATGTCTCTCGCAACGGTCGGCCAGCCGACCGAACAAGAAAAACATAAGAGGCACTTACTCATGAATACTGTCACCTCGCTGCTGCGGCCGCACCCGCATGCAGTAACGTTATATCCAGGCTGACCCAGGCCATTTACCCCAATCATCGCCCTTGTACCGGTTACCCGTGTGCAACGGCCTGACTGTGCCCTACATTCTGGATAACAATAATGAACCAAGCGCAAACCAACGTCGGCAAAAGCCTCGACGTTCAATCTTTCATCAATCAGCAGCCGCTATCCCGGTATCAGTGGCGGGTTGTGCTGCTGTGCTTCCTGATCGTCTTCCTCGATGGCCTGGACACCGCTGCCATGGGTTTCATCGCCCCGGCACTGTCGCAAGAGTGGGGGATCGACCGCGCGAGCCTTGGGCCGGTCATGAGTGCTGCATTGATCGGCATGGTATTCGGCGCGCTGGGGTCCGGGCCGCTGGCTGACCGTTTCGGCCGCAAAGGCGTGCTGGTGGGGGCGGTGCTGGTGTTCGGTGGCTTCAGTCTGGCCTCGGCCTATGCCTCCAACGTCGACCAGTTGCTGGTGCTGCGCTTTCTGACTGGTCTGGGGCTGGGGGCTGGCATGCCCAACGCCACCACGCTGTTGTCCGAATACACCCCGGAGCGCCTCAAGTCGCTGCTGGTGACCAGCATGTTCTGTGGCTTCAACCTGGGCATGGCCGGTGGTGGCTTCATTTCCGCCAAGATGATCCCGGCCTACGGCTGGCACAGCCTGCTGGTCATCGGTGGCGTGCTGCCGTTGCTGCTGGCGCTGGTACTGATGGTCTGGCTGCCGGAGTCGGCGCGGTTCCTGGTGGTGCGCAACCGCGGCACCGACAAGGTGCGCAAGACCTTGTCGCCAATCGCGCCGCAAGTGGTGGCCGAGGCCGGTAGTTTCAGTGTGCCGGAGCAAAAGGCGGTGGCTGCACGCAACGTGTTTGCGGTGATCTTTTCTGGCACCTACGGCCTGGGCACCGTGCTGCTGTGGCTGACCTATTTCATGGGCCTGGTGATCGTCTACCTCCTGACCAGCTGGCTGCCAACCCTGATGCGTGACAGCGGCGCGAGCATGGAGCAGGCCGCGTTCATCGGCGCGCTGTTCCAGTTTGGTGGAGTGCTAAGCGCAGTCGGCGTGGGTTGGGCCATGGACCGTTTCAATCCGCACAAGGTGATCGGCATTTTCTATCTGCTGGCCGGGGTGTTCGCCTACGCAGTGGGGCAGAGCCTGGGTAACATCACCGTGCTAGCCACGCTGGTACTCGTCGCCGGTATGTGTGTGAACGGTGCGCAGTCGGCAATGCCATCGCTGGCGGCCCGCTTCTATCCCACCCAGGGCCGGGCCACAGGTGTATCGTGGATGCTGGGTATTGGCCGCTTTGGTGCGATTCTAGGGGCCTGGAGTGGCGCAACGCTGTTGGGCCTGGGCTGGAACTTCGAGCAGGTGCTGACGGCCTTGCTCGTACCGGCGGCGCTGGCGACCGTGGGTGTGGTCGTCAAGGGGCTGGTCAGCCACTCCGACGCAACCTGAGGGCGAGGGCCGCGTCGCGGCCCATTCGCAGCACAAGGCTGCTCCGGCAGGAGCGGTGTTGTGCTGCGATCAGGGCGCACAACTGCCTGGTGGTGGGGGAATAGTTGTAGAACAAATGGTTCGATAATCGCACGAATAGTCGATTATCGGATTGTAAGGTACCCACCAGTCTCCTTAATCTGGGTTTATCGAAGCACCCTGACCAGGAGCCTCCAAATGCCACGCGCAGACCATTTCCGAATCCACCCAAATCGAGCTGTCCACCATGTGTGACCTCGACGCCCGTACCGCCGCGGCCCATGGCCAGCTGGCAGGAGAAGCCTGATGCACGACGTATTCATCTGTGACGCCATCCGTACCCCCATCGGCCGCTTCGGCGGCGCCCTGGCCAGCGTGCGGGCCGACGACCTGGCAGCGGTGCCGCTGAAGGCGCTGGTAGAGCGCAACCCAGGCGTGCAGTGGGACCAGGTAGACGAAGTGTTCTTCGGCTGCGCCAACCAGGCCGGTGAAGACAACCGCAACGTGGCCCGCATGGCACTGCTGCTGGCCGGCCTGCCGGAAAGCATCCCGGGTGTCACCCTGAACCGCCTGTGTGCGTCGGGCATGGATGCCATCGGCACTGCTTTCCGCGCCATCGCCAGCGGCGAGATGGAACTGGTGATTGCCGGTGGCGTCGAGTCGATGTCGCGCGCCCCGTTCGTCATGGGCAAGGCTGAAAGCGCCTATTCGCGCAACATGAAGCTGGAAGACACCACCATTGGCTGGCGTTTCATCAACCCGCTGATGAAGAGCCAGTATGGTGTGGATTCCATGCCGGAAACCGCCGACAACGTGGCTGATGACTATCAGGTTTCGCGTGCTGACCAGGACGCGTTCGCCCTGCGCAGTCAGCAAAAGGCTGCTGCTGCGCAGGCTGCCGGCTTCTTCGCCGAAGAAATTGTGCCGGTGCGTATCGCTCACAAGAAGGGCGAAATCATCGTCGAACGTGACGAACACCTGCGCCCGGAAACCACTCTGGAGGCGCTGACCAAGCTCAAACCGGTCAACGGTCCGGACAAGACGGTCACCGCCGGCAACGCCTCGGGCGTGAACGACGGTGCCGCGGCGATGATCCTGGCCTCGGCCGCTGCGGTGAAGAAGCACGGCCTGACCCCGCGCGCCCGCGTTCTGGGCATGGCCAGCGGCGGCGTTGCTCCACGTGTCATGGGCATTGGCCCGGTGCCGGCGGTGCGCAAGCTGACTGAGCGTCTGGGGGTGGCGGTAAGTGATTTCGACGTGATCGAGCTTAACGAGGCGTTTGCCAGCCAAGGCCTGGCAGTGCTGCGTGAGCTGGGTGTTGCTGACGATGCGCCACAGGTAAATCCTAATGGCGGCGCCATTGCCCTGGGCCACCCGCTGGGCATGAGCGGTGCGCGCCTGGTGCTGACTGCGCTGCACCAGCTGGAGAAGAGTGGTGGGCGTAAAGGCCTGGCGACCATGTGTGTGGGCGTTGGCCAAGGTCTGGCACTGGCCATCGAGCGGGTTTGACCTGTACCGGCCTCTTCGCGGGCAAGCCAGCTCCCACAGGGATCCACGCAATCACCTGTGGGAGCGGGTTTGCCCGCGAAGAGGCCTGTCCTGTGAGACATAAGGCCAATTGCCAGCCAGATAGCGGAACGAGTGTGTTACCAGGTATGTCTAGATTTACCTAGTACCCTCCAGGAGTAAAACCGTCATGACTTCAACCTATTACACTGGCGAAGAACGCAGCAAGCGCATCTTCGCTATCGTCGGTGCCTCGTCAGGCAACCTGGTGGAATGGTTCGACTTCTACGTCTACGCCTTCTGTGCGATCTACTTCGCCCCGGCCTTCTTCCCCTCGGACGATCCCACCGTGCAGTTGTTGAACACGGCTGGTGTATTCGCCGCAGGTTTCCTGATGCGCCCAATCGGTGGCTGGATCTTCGGCCGCCTCGCCGACCGCCATGGTCGCAAGAATTCCCTGATGATCTCGGTGCTGATGATGTGCTTCGGCTCCCTGATGATCGCTTGCCTGCCCACCTATGCCAGCATCGGCACCTGGGCACCGGCGCTGCTATTGCTGGCTCGCCTGATCCAGGGCCTGTCGGTTGGGGGCGAATACGGCACCACGGCCACTTACATGAGTGAAGTGGCCCTGCGTGGGCAGCGCGGCTTCTTTGCTTCGTTCCAGTACGTCACCCTGATTGGCGGCCAGTTGCTGGCGGTACTGGTCGTGGTGATCCTGCAACAGCTGCTGACTGAAGATGAACTGCGGGCCTGGGGCTGGCGCATTCCTTTCGTGGTGGGGGCCATCGCCGCCCTGATCTCGTTGATGCTGCGCCGTTCGCTGCACGAGACCAGTAGCGCCGAAGCCCGCAATGACAAGGATGCAGGTTCGATCGGTGGCCTGTTCCGCAATCACGCAGCGGCGTTCATCACAGTATTGGGTTACACCGCTGGTGGCTCGCTGATTTTCTATACTTTCACCACTTATATGCAGAAATACCTGGTCAACACTGCGGGCATGACAGCCAAGAACGCCAGCTACGTGATGACCGGAGCATTGTTCCTGTTCATGGTGGTACAGCCGTTCTTCGGCATGCTGTCCGACCGTATCGGTCGGCGCAATTCGATGCTGCTGTTCGGCGCGCTCGGCACCTTGTTCACCGTGCCGCTGCTGATGGCACTGAAAACCGTGACCAGCCCGCTCATGGCCTTCGTGCTGATCAGCCTGGCCCTGTGTATCGTCAGTTTCTACACCTCGATCAGCGGCCTGGTGAAAGCCGAAATGTTCCCGCCACAGGTGCGTGCACTGGGGGTGGGCCTGGCCTATGCGGTGGCCAACGCAGCATTCGGCGGTTCGGCCGAATATGTGGCCCTGGGCCTGAAAACCCTGGGGATGGAAAACACTTTCTACTGGTACGTGACGGCGATGATGGCGATTGCCTTCCTGTTCAGCCTGCGCCTGCCGAAGCAGGCGGCGTACCTGCACCATGATGATTAAGGACGCTGCATGAGCAACCAACTGTTCGACGCCTATTTCACCGCGCCGGCCATGCGCGAGATTTTCTCCGACCGTGGCCGCCTGCAGGGCATGCTGGATTTCGAAGCAGCGCTTGCCCGTGCCGAAGCCTCTACCGGTTTGGTCCCGCACGCCGCGGTGGCGGCCATCGAGGCGGCATGCCAGGCCGAGCGCTATGACGTCGGCGCACTGGCCAATGCCATTGCGATCGCTGGCAACTCGGCAATTCCGTTGGTGAAAGCGTTGGGCAAAGTGATCGCCACTGGCGTACCTGAAGCTGAGCGCTATGTGCACCTTGGGGCGACCAGCCAGGATGCGATGGACACCGGTCTGGTTCTGCAGTTGCGCGATGCCCTGGACTTGATCGAGGCTGACCTTGGCAAGCTGGCTGATACCCTGTCGCAGCAGGCGTTGAAGCATGCCGATACGCCATTGGTGGGGCGTACCTGGTTGCAGCATGCTACCCCGGTGACCCTGGGCATGAAGCTGGCCGGTGTACTGGGTGCTTTGACCCGCCACCGTCAGCGCCTGCATGAACTGCGCCCGCGCCTGCTGGTCCTGCAGTTCGGCGGAGCCTCGGGCAGCCTGGCGGCCTTGGGCAGCAAGGCGATGCCGGTGGCCGAAGCGCTGGCCGAACAGCTCAAACTGTCCCTGCCCGAACAGCCCTGGCACACCCAGCGTGACCGCCTGGTGGAGTTTGCCTCGGTACTGGGCCTGGTTGCCGGCAGCCTGGGCAAGTTCGGCCGCGATATCAGCTTGCTGATGCAAACCGAGGCGGGGGAGGTGTTTGAGCCTTCTGCGCCGGGCAAGGGTGGGTCTTCGACCATGCCACACAAGCGCAACCCGGTGGGTGCTGCCGTGTTGATCGGTGCCGCAACCCGCGTGCCGGGCCTGCTGTCGACGCTGTTCGCGGCCATGCCCCAGGAGCACGAACGCAGCCTGGGCCTATGGCATGCCGAGTGGGAAACCTTGCCGGATATCTGCTGCCTGGTCTCTGGCGCCCTGCGCCAGGCTCAAATGATTGCCGAGGGTATGGAGGTGGATGCCGCGCGCATGCGCCATAACCTCGACCTGACACAAGGCCTGGTGCTGGCCGAAGCGGTGAGCATTGTCCTTGCCCAGCGCCTGGGGCGCGACCGTGCCCACCACCTGCTGGAACAATGCTGCCAGCGCGCGGTAGCCGAACAACGGCACCTGCGTGCCGTGCTGGGTGACGAACCGCAGGTCAGCGCCGAGCTGTCTGGCGAAGAACTCGATCGCCTGCTCGACCCTGCCCATTACCTGGGCCAGGCCCGCGTCTGGGTGGCGCGCGCCGTGTCCGAACATCAACGTTTCACTGCCTGAAGGAGACCGCTGTGGCGCACTTGCAACTGGCCGATGGCGTTTTGAATTATCAGATCGATGGCCCGGAAGACGCCCCGGTGCTGGTCCTGTCCAACTCGCTGGGTACCGACCTGGGCATGTGGGACACCCAGATTCCGTTGTGGAGCCAGCACTTCAGGGTGCTGCGTTACGACACCCGCGGTCACGGTGCATCGCTGGTCACTGAAGGCCCTTACAGCATCGAACAGCTGGGCCGCGACGTGCTGGCCCTGCTCGACGGGCTGGACATCCAGAAGGCTCACTTCGTCGGCCTGTCGATGGGCGGGCTGATCGGCCAGTGGCTGGGCATCAATGCAGGTGAGCGCCTGCGCAGCCTGACCCTGTGCAACACGGCCGCCAAGATCGCCAACGACGAGGTATGGAACACCCGTATCGACACTGTGCTCAAAGGTGGCCAGCAGGCCATGGTCGACCTGCGCGATGCCTCCATCGCCCGCTGGTTCACCCCAGGTTTTGCCCAAGCACAGCCGGAGCAGGCTCAGCGTATCTGTCAGATGCTGGCGCAAACCAGCCCGCAAGGCTATGCCGGCAACTGCGCAGCGGTACGTGACGCTGATTATCGTGAGCAACTGGGCCGCATCCAGGTGCCTGCGCTGATCGTAGCCGGTACTGAAGACGTAGTGACCACCCCTGAGCATGGCCGCTTCATGCAGGCCGGTATCCAAGGTGCCGAGTACGTCGACTTCCCGGCTGCGCACCTGTCCAATGTCGAGATTGGCGAGGCCTTCAGCCGCCGCGTGCTCGATTTCCTGCTGGCTCACTGAGGACAATGCCATGGACGAGAAACAACGTTACGACGCTGGCATGCAAGTGCGCCGCGCAGTGCTGGGCGATGCCCACGTGGACCGCAGCCTGGAGAAACTCAACGACTTCAATGGCGAGTTTCAGGAAATGATCACCCGCCACGCCTGGGGTGACATCTGGACCCGCCCGGGGCTGCCGCGCCATACCCGCAGCCTGATCACCATCGCCATGCTGATCGGCATGAACCGCAACGACGAACTGAAGCTGCACCTGCGCGCCGCAGCCAACAACGGCGTGACCCGCGACGAGATCAAGGAAGTGCTGATGCAGAGCGCGATCTACTGCGGCATTCCGGCGGCCAATGCCACGTTCCACTTGGCTGAGTCGGTGTGGGATGAGCTTGGCGTAGAGTCGCGCCAGTAAATCGTGTTCGCGGGCAAGCTCCCTGCCACAGGTCCTGCATAACCCTGCAGACCTGTGGCCGGGAGCTTGCCCGCGATGGCCCTTAAACCGATGCCTTTTTCTCCCGCATGGCAACCGGGCCGGCGTTGGTTTCTACGGCATGCTTCAGCGTCGGGCACAGGCCCAACATGAACGCAGCTTCGGCCACCACGAACAGTGGCCCGATGATCAGGCCACTCAGGTCGTCGACAAATGCCGGCTTGCGGCCTTCGTAGTAATGGCCGATGAACTGGATGACCCAGCCCACCACGAACGCCCCCAGCCCGGCGCCGAGCCATAGTGTTGTCGACTGCACTGCCAGCACCTCACCGACCCACAGGCACAGCCCCAGCAACAGCCCCATCACCAGCCCGAAGCGCAGGTCCAGGCGCAGGTAGAACCACACCGACGCCGCCGCTGCCACCAGGGCAGGGGACAGCCACATGCCAGCCATCTCCCAGCCTGGGCGTGAAAGCAGGATGGTGACTGCCAGTACGATCATGGGAATACCGACGAAGTGGGTGGCGATGTTGCGCGGGTCGCGGTGGTAGTTGGCGTATTGGCTCAGGTGGTCGACGAGGGTTTTCATTGTTGTGCCTCCCTGTTCTGCTTGGTTTCACCTGTACCCGATAGTGATCAGGATAGTCCGCCGTCACCACCATCATCAGCTCAGCGAATGGTGGCAGTTCGCACTGGCAAATTCATGGCAGGGCTTTATTCAGCTGCAGCAAATCGTACCCCCGAAGAAGGTGCATGAATGTTTATAGCGTTAGGTCACTTGAGGGGGAGACTGGCCTCTTCGCGAGTTTATCCGCGAAGAGGCCATCTGATTCACAGAAGATTCAGCGGATAACTCACAATCAAGCGGTTCTCATCGAACGCGTTGGTGCTGAAGTCGCGACGCATGGTCGAGTTGCGCCATTTCACCGACAGGTCCTTGAAACTGCCCGACTGCACCACATAGGCCAGCTCTGTTTCCCGTGCCCATTCCTTGCCATCGTCCACGCTGCCCACGGTGACGTTTTCACCCTTGATATAGCGGTTCATCAGGGTCAGGCCGGGTACGCCGACGGTGGCGAAGTTGAAGTCATGGCGAACCTGCCAGGAACGCTCCTTGGCATTGTCGAAGCTTGAATTATAGCTGTCGTTGGCCAGGGTACCGCCACTGGTGCCATTGACCCGCATCCAGGCATCGTCGCCGCTGACCTTCTGCAGGCCAACGTAAAAGGTGTGGCCTTGGTAGCGCGCCGAAAGCAAGGCGGAGGCGGTGCGGTTGTCCAGCTTGCCGGCCCGTTCGGCACCATCTTCCTTGCCGATGAAGTAGCCCAGGTTGGCGCCCAGCGTCCAGTCGCCCAGCGGCTGGCTGTGCGTCAGGTTGAGGTACTGCTGGCGGTAGATGTCCTTGAGCTGGGCATCCCACAGGCCGATCATGGTGCGCTTGTCGTTGAAGCTGTACTCACCGCCGCCGAAATTGAAACGGTCGGAGGTGAAGGCAGCTTTGCCGTTGAGCGACATGTCTTCCATGCTGGCATCGTTGCGTGGGCTGTTGCCGCGGAACTGGCCGGCATACAGGGTCAGGCCGGCGATTTCCCTGGAGGTCAGTTGACCACCGCGGAATGTTTGCGGCAACGAGCGACCATCGTCTGAACGCAGGATTGGCAGTACCGGCATCCATTCACCGACTTTCAGCTCGGTTTCGGACAGCTTGGCTTTCAGCGCCACACCCAGCCTGCCGAAGTCATCGGCCGGGCGCCCGTCGTCATGCACAGGTAGCAAGTGAGTGTTGGTGGTGCCTCTGCCGCCGTCGAGCTTGACCGAGTAGAGCCCCAGTACGTCCACGCCGAAGCCGACCGTGCCCTGGGTGAAACCGGAACGGGCATCGAGGATGAAACTTTGCGTCCATTCCTCGGCCTTGCCCTGTGGGTGGGCCGGGTCAACGAAGTTGCGGTTGATGTAGAAGTTGCGCAGGTTGAGGGTGGCCTTGGCGTCCTCGATGAAACCGCCTTCGTTGGCGGCGAACACGGGGAGGGCGCAGGACATGGCCAACAGGCCGGGCAGCAGCTGGCGTGCGGGTAGCGAAATGCTCATCTGTCGTGGATCTCTTGTTTTTATGGTCGAGCTGTTGCACTGCAGGATCAGGCCTGCAGGTGCGGGTCTTTTTGATGAACTTGGGCAACGTTGCGTGGAGGGGATGGTGCGGGGTTGTGCGGGGGTGAGGCAATTCGCCGCAAACGGAACGGGGCGATAATCGAACGGAATGTTCTGGTTGGTTAATAAGTCTCCTGTGCTGGCCTCTTCGCGGGTAAACCCGCTCCTACAACGGCTTGCGCCCAACCACCGATATGTGTCCACCACACGATCTGTGTAGGAGCGGGTTCACCCGCGAATACGGTGGTGGCTGCGACGGTGAATCACCGGGGGATATTGGCCGGCACAGGCAGTAAAAAAGCAAAGCCCACCGCTAAGGGTGGGCTTGTGCTGTAACAAGGCCGATCAGCCTTTCGGTGTTTCCACCGAAGCCTGCTGGTTTTCCTGCCCGGTCTGCTCGTACCAGCCACCGCCGAGCGCCTTGTACAGGTTGACTTCGCTGGTCAGCTGCGACAGGCGGTCTCCGATCAGAGCTTGCTGGGCACTGAACAGGTTGCGTTGGGCATCGAGGAAGGTCAGGTTGCTGTCAATCCCGATGCGGTAACGGCGTTCGGCCAGGCGGTAGTAGTCCTGGTTTGCCTGCACCAGGTCACGCTGGGCCTGCAACTGCTCGTCGAAGGTCTTGCGCGCCGCCAAGCCATCGGAGACTTCCTGGAAGGCGGTCTGGATGGTTTTTTCGTACTTGGCGACGTTGATGTCCTTCTGGATCTTCGAGTAGTCCAGGCTGGCTTTCAAGCTGCCGGCGTTGAAGATCGGCAGGTTGATCTGCGGCTGGAACAGCCAGGTGCCCTGGCCGCCCGAGAACAGGTGGCCCATGTCGGGGCTCAGGCTGCCGGCGTTGGCGGTCAGGCTGATGCTTGGGAAGAACGCTGCGCGGGCTGCGCCAATGTTGGCGTTGGCGGCCTTGAGCAGGTGCTCGGCTTCCTGGATGTCCGGGCGACGCTGGAGGATATCCGATGGCAGCCCGGCGGGTACTTCGGCCAGTTGGTCGTCATCGAGCGCCAGCGGCTTGGCCAGGTCGGCAGGAATGCCGGTACCCAGCAGCACAGTCAGGCTGTTGACGTCCTGGGCGACCAAGCGCTGGTACTGCGAGTACTTGACCCGGGCGCCTTCCACGGCGGTGCGCGCCTGGCTGACGTCCAGGGCCGAGGCCACGCCGACTTCATTACTGCGACGGGTGAGGTTGTAGCTTTCCTCGTAGGTCTTCAGCGTTTCTTCGGTCAGCTTGAACAGGGCCTGGTCGGCCTGCCAGGTGTAGTAGGCGTTTGCCACGCTGGCTACCAGGGCGATTTGCGTGGAACGACGCGCCTGCTCGCTGGAGAGGTAGGTTTCCAGGGCCTGCTCGGTCAGGCTGCGCACACGGCCGAACAGGTCCAGCTCGTAGGCGCTGACACCCAAAGTGGCCGAGTACTGGCTGGTGATGCCAGATTCGCCTGTTTGCGACATGTTCGCCGGGACACGCTGGCGGCTGCCGCTGCCGGTGGCCGAAACCGCCGGGAACAGGTCGGCGCGCTGAATGCGGTATTGCGCACGATAGGCGTCGAGGTTCAGCGCCGCGACCCGCAGGTCGCGGTTATTGACCAGCGAGGTCTGGATCAGCTGTTGCAGCGCCGGGTCGTGGAAGAACTGGCGCCAGCCCTGTTCAGCAGCGGCAACATCCGCCGATTGCGTCGGCGAATAGGCAGGGCCTTGCGGCCACTGCGCAGCCACCGGCGCCTCCGGGGTCTGGTAATCAGGGATCAGCGAGCAGCCGCCAAGAATGAAAGCGGTTACCGCCAGGGACAACAAAGACTTGGTCATTGCCCAGCCTCATAACGTGGATTTTCAGGGGTGACGTCTTTTTCCGGCTCTTTGCTGCCGAACAGTGACGACACTGCGACGAAGAACAGTGGTACCCAGAAGATAGCCAGCACGGTCGCACTGATCATGCCGCCGATCACGCCAGTACCGATGGCGTGCTGGCTGCCGGCGCCAGCGCCGCTGGCGATCGTCAACGGTACCACGCCAAGGATGAACGCCAGCGAGGTCATGATGATCGGGCGAAGACGCATGCGGCACGCTTCGATCGCTGAGTCGTACAGGCTACGGCCTTGTTCGTGCAGCTCCTTGGCGAACTCGACGATCAGAATGGCGTTTTTCGCCGCAAGACCGATGGTGGTCAACAGGCCAACCAGGAAGTACACGTCGTTGGACAGGCCGCGCAGGCTGGTGGCGATCAGTGCACCGATGATGCCCAGCGGTACTACCAGCACCACAGCGATCGGGATCGACCAGCTTTCGTACAGGGCTGCCAGGCACAGGAACACGAACAGTACCGAGAGGGCGAACAGCGCCGGCATCTGCGAGCCGGAGAGTTTTTCCTCGTAGGACATGCCGGTCCAGGAGAAGCCGATACCGCTTGGCAGCTCGCCAGCAATGCGCTCGACCTCGGCCATGGCTTCACCGGTACTGTAGCCAGGCGCCGGTGCACCGAGGATTTCCATCGCTTCGACACCGTTGTAACGCGACAGCTTTGGCGAGCCGTAGGTCCATTCGCCTTTGGCGAAGGAGGAGAACGGCACCATCTCGCCTGCGCCGTTGCGCACGTACCATTTTTGCAGGTCTTCCGGGCTCATCCGCGCGCTTGGTTCGCCCTGGATGTACACCTTCTTGACCCGGCCACGGTCGATGAAGTCGTTGACGTAGCTGGCGCCCAGCGCAATCGACAGGGTGTTGTTGATGTCGGCAATGGTCACGCCCAAGGCGCTGGCACGTTCGTCATCAATGGTCAGCTGGTACTGCGGTTCATCGTTCAGGCCGTTCGGTCGCACGGCGCTGAGGATCTTGCTCTGCGCGGCTTTGGCCAGGAACTGGTTGCGCGCCTCCATCAACTTCTCGTGGCCGACACCGCCGCGGTCCTGAAGGAACACGTCGAAGCCGGTGGCGTTACCCAGTTCAAGCACCGCTGGCGGGGCGAAGGCGAACACCATTGCATCACGGAAGGTGAAGAAGTGCTGCTGGGCACGCTGTGCCAGCGCGAACACGCTGTTCTCCTTCGAGCGCTCATCCCATGGTTTGAGCATGATGAATGCCATGCCCGAGCTCTGGCCGCGGCCTGCGAAGTTGAAACCGTTGACGGTGAATACCGACGATACGGTATCGGCTTCGTCCTTGAGCAGGTATTCACGCATCTGATCGACCACGGCCTGCGTGCGTTCGGCACTGGAGCCGGCCGGGGTCTGCACCTGGGCGAAGAGTACGCCCTGGTCTTCTTCCGGGAGGAACGCGGTAGGGATGCGGGCGAACAGCCAGATCATGCCGACCACGATCAGTGCATAGGCCAGCAGGAATGGCACCTTGTTGCGCAGGATGGTGCCGACACTGCGCTCGTAGCCATTGACGCTGCGGTCGAAGTTGCGGTTGAACCAGCCGAAGAACCCGCCTTTGGCGGTGTGGTGCTCGCCCTTCTTCAGCGGCTTGAGCATGGTTGCGCAAAGCGCCGGGGTGAAGATAAGCGCAACCAGCACCGACAGACCCATGGCCGAGACGATGGTGATGGAGAACTGCCGGTAGATGACACCCGTGGAACCGCCGAAGAACGCCATGGGCAGCAGTACCGCCGAGAGCACCAGGGCGATACCCACAAGGGCGCCCTGGATCTGTTCCATCGAGCGCTTGGTCGCTTCCTTGGGTGGCAAGCCTTCCTCGGACATTACCCGCTCGACGTTCTCCACCACGACGATGGCGTCGTCCACCAGCAAGCCGATGGCCAATACCATGGCGAACATGGTCAGGGTGTTGATGCTGAAGCCTGCAGCGGCAAGGATGCCGAAGGTACCCAGCAATACGACCGGTACGGTCATGGTGGTGATGATGGTGGCGCGGAAGTTCTGCAGGAACAGGTACATCACCAGGAACACCAGCACCACGGCTTCGATCAGGGTGTGGATCACGCCGCTGATCGATTCGGTGACCACTGGGGTGGTGTCATACGGGAATACCGCCTTGACCCCCGGCGGGAAGAACGGTTCCAGGCTTTTGATGGTCTCGCGCAGTGCCTTGGCGGTGTCCAGGGCGTTGGCGCCGGTTGCCAGTTTTACCGCCAGGCCGGAGGCCGGCTTGCCGTTGAACTGGGCGCTGACTGCGTAGTTTTCACCCCCCAGGCCCACTTGGGCGACGTCACCCAGACGCACCTGTGAACCGTCTTTATTGACCTTGAGCAGAATGTTCTCGAACTGCTCGGCGGTTTGCAGGCGGGTCTTGCCGATGATGGTGGCGTTAAGCTGGGTGCCCGGCAGGGCTGGCAGGCCGCCGAGCTGGCCGGAAGACACCTGCACGTTCTGGGCGGCGACAGCTGTCTTGACGTCGACCGGGGTCAGCTGGAACTTGTTCAGCTTGGCCGGATCGAGCCAGATACGCATGGCGTACTGCGCACCGAACACCTGGAAGTCACCCACACCCGCAGTACGCGAGATCGGGTCCTGCATGTTCGAGACGATGTAGTTGGCCAGGTCGTCCTTGGTCATGCTGCCGTCTTCGGAGACCAGGCCGATCACCAGCAGGAAGTTCTTCACTGCTTTGGTGACGCGGATACCTTGTTGCTGCACTTCCTGCGGCAGCAGCGGGGTAGCCAGGTTCAGCTTGTTCTGTACCTGTACCTGCGCGGTGTCGGGGTTGGTACCCTGTTCGAAGGTGGCGGTAATGGTCATGCTGCCGTCGGAGTTACTTTCCGACGACACATAACGCAGGTTGTCGATACCGTTGAGCTGCTGCTCGATCACCTGCACCACGGTGTCCTGCACGGTTTGCGCCGAGGCGCCCGGGTAGGTCACGGCGATGGCGATGGCCGGCGGCGCGATACTGGGGTACTGGTTGATCGGCAGCTTCAGGATCGACAAGGCCCCGACCAGCATGATCACCAAGGCGATCACCCAGGCGAAGATCGGGCGATCGATAAAGAACTTCGACATGGTTTACTCCGCTTTGGCGTCTGCTTTTGCCGCGCTGGCCTGATCAGGGCCGGCCGGCTTCTTGACGTTGGTGGCTTCGCTGACCTTCACCTCAACGCCTGGGCGCACGTACTGCAGCCCTTCGGTGATCAGGCGGTCACCCGGGTTGAGGCCTTCCTCGATCAGCCAGTCGCTACCCAAGGTGCGGCTGGCCTTGAGCTGGCGCAGTTCGACCTTGTTCTCCTGGTTGACCACCAGGGCGGTTGGTGCGCCCTTGAGGTCGCGGGTCACGCCTTGTTGCGGTGCCAGGATGGCGTTGGCGTTGACACCGGCCTTAAGCCGCGCATGCACGAACATGCCTGGCAGCAGGGTGTGATCGGGGTTGGGGAACAGGGCGCGCAGGGTCACAGAGCCTGTGGTCTCGTCGACCGCGACTTCGGAGAATTCCAGGCGGCCTTCCTGTTTGAACAGGCTGCCGTCCTCCAGCACCAACTGAACCGAGGCGGCGTTGTCGCCAGCCTTCTGCAACTGACCGCTTTCCAGGTCGCGGCGCAGCTTGAGCAGCTCGGCGGTGGACTGGGTAACGTCGACATAAATAGGGTCGAGCTGCTGGATGGTGGCCATGGCATCGGTCTGACCATTGCTTACCAGTGCACCTTCGGTGAACGAAGAACGGCCTATACGGCCGCTGATCGGCGCCAGAACCTTGGTGTAGCGCAGGTCGATCTGTGCGCTCTTGAGCGAAGCCTCGGCCTGCAATCGTTTGGCATTGGCGTCGTCATATTCCTGTTTGGAGACGGCCTGCTCGTCAATCAGTTGCTTGTAGCGTTCGGCCAGTGAGCGTGTAGCCAGCAGGTTGGCCTTGGCATTGGCCAGGGTGGCTTCGTATACGGCAGGGTCGATCTGATACAGCTGCTGGCCTTCCTTGACCTCACTGCCTTCCTTGAACAGGCGTTTGAGGATGATGCCGTTGACCTGCGGGCGCACTTCGGCGACGCGGTAGGCACTGGTACGCCCCGGTAATTCCGAGGTGAGGGTGAAGGCTTGCGGCTGGATGGTCACGACGCCGACCTGAGGAGCCTGCGCCGCTGGCGCTGCTTCTTCTTTCTTACAGCCACTGAGCAAGGTTGCCAGGGCGACGGCGGAAACCAGAGCGGTAACGGCTGGCTTGAATTGCATGAGGATCCTCGGGTCGCTGGAGCAGGGAGACGCTCAAGAGTAATGGAAGAGATCTTGATCTGGAAAAAATGCTATCCGGTGGATAAATAGCTTGCTAAGGAATATACTTACATTCATGGTTGTTTGTAAATACTGCTGAGCTGTACTCAGGTACTGCCTCAGCGCTTGATTAGTTCATCCGAGAGGCCCCCAGCAGAGGTTCCCCGGAGCGTTCCCCGCACGCGCTGCGCGTTCGGGCCAGATGAGGTTGTACTGCCATGGTCCGTCGAACCAAAGAAGAAGCCCAGGAAACCCGCGCCCAGATCATCGAGGCGGCGGAAAAGGCCTTCTACAAGCGCGGGGTTGCGCGAACCACCCTGGCCGACATCGCCGAACTGGCGGGTGTGACGCGGGGGGCGATCTACTGGCACTTCAACAACAAGGCCGAGCTGGTGCAGGCGTTGCTCGACAGCCTGCACGAGACCCATGACCATTTGGCGCGCGCGAGCGAAAGCGAGGATGAAGTCGACCCGCTTGGCTGCATGCGCAAGCTGCTGTTGCAGGTGTTCAACGAGCTGGTGCTCGATGCCCGAACCCGCCGTATCAATGAAATCCTGCATCACAAGTGCGAGTTCACCGATGACATGTGTGAAATTCGCCAGCAGCGCCAGGGTGCGGTGCTGGATTGCCACAAGGGCATCACCCTGGCGCTGGCCAATGCCGTGCGCCGGGGCCAGTTGCCTGGCGAGCTGGATGTCGAGCGCGCGGCGGTGGCCATGTTTGCCTATGTCGATGGCCTGATCGGGCGCTGGCTCTTGCTGCCTGACAGTGTCGATCTGTTGGGTGATGTCGAAAAATGGGTCGACACCGGGCTGGATATGCTGCGCTTGAGCCCGGCTCTGCGCAAATGACACTTTGTTAAGGATTGTGAGGGAGTGTTTCCCCTTTGTGTTAAGGGGGGATTAAGGGCGCGGCTGCCTTGCGGCTGTGCGCAGCACAAGGCGGCTCTTGCAGCGATTGCGTAGCCTTCAGCGGCCGCGCAATTGCCGGTCGGGCAAAGCCAATGCCGCAAACAGCCCCAGCACCGCGACAAGTGCACTCCCCATCAGCAACTTCCTGAACGTGTCCAGCAACCGCCCCTGAGTCACCAGGTCCACCTCCGCGGCCTTCAAGCTCCCCAGCAACGGATTACCCGACAGTTCGAAACCACCCTGATGCAGCAGGGCCAGCAACAGGCTGGACATGCACGCCACGCCCATGGCTCCGCCCAGCGAGCGGAACAGGTTGGTGGTGCTGGTGGCCACGCCGATGTCCTTGCTGGCCACCGCGCTTTGTGTGCCCACCAGCGAGGTCGGAAATTGCAGCCCACAGGCAATACCGGTAAGCAGCATGAACAGCGCACCGAGCAACGCTGATTGCGGCGGAGTCAGTGCCATCGCGAAAATGGCCACTGGCATCAGCAGTGCACCGGCCAGGATCTGCGGCTTGTAGCGCCCGGTCCGGCTGGTCATGCGGCCACCTGTGAAGGCACCCAAGGGCAGCCCCATGGCCAGCGGCAGCAGGTGCAGGGCGGCGCTGTCGGCACCTGCGCCGGTGATGCCTTGGTAGCGCAAGGGCATGAGCATGGTCAGGGAAATGGACTGGAAACTGGCGAAGAAGATCACTGCCCAGCACAGCACCGCCACCCGGTTGCTGAACAGGCTGAGCGGCAGCAGCGGCTCTGTGCAGCGGCGTTCGTGGGCGATGAAAAGCGTCAGGCCCAGCAGGGCGCAGCCGAACAGCGCCAGCACGGCCGGGTCGGCCCAGGCGTGGCCCTGGCCCACCAAGGTGATGCCCAGTAGCAGGCTGCCAAGGCCAAGGATCAACAGCACGGCGCCAAGGTAGTCTACCCGTGCCTCGCGACGCTGCAGCGGCATGCCACTGAGGGCTCGGTGTATGAACCACAAGGCGACCAGCCCCAGCGGCAGGTTGATCCAGAACACCCAGCGCCACGACAGGTACTCGGTCAACCAGCCGCCCAGCACTGGCCCGGCCACGCTGGCCGCGGCGTACATGCTGCTGAAGTAGCCCTGGTAGCGGCCGCGTTCGCGTGGGGGTACGAAGTCGCCAATGATTGCCTGGCTCACCGAGACCATGCCGCCTGCGCCAATACCCTGCAGTACCCGGGCCAGCAACAGTTGCTGCATGTCCTGGGCCATTGCACAGGCAATGGAAGCCAGGGTGAACAGGCTGATGCCGGTGAGGATCATCCGGCGCCGGCCGTAAAGGTCGCCCAGTTTGCCGTAGATCGGCACAGCCACGGTCATTGCCACCATGTACCCGGAAATGACCCAGGCCAGCATGCCGACATCGCTGAACTGTGCCGAGATGGCGGGCAGTGAGACGGCGACGATGGTCTGGTCCAGAGCGCCAAGGAAGATGGCCAGCATGAGGGCGGTGAGCACGTTGCGCAGGGAGGTAGGGGGCAGGGCGGCGGTCACGGGAATACCTTGTTTTGTCTACGGCAGCCCCTTGGCGGGCAAGCCTGCTCTCAGAGAAGCCCCCGAATTGTACCCTGAGTTAGGTAGCTTCCTATGTACTATCTGCATCCCCTATGCAAGATCGGCATTGGCGCATTCATCCAGCGAGGCATGGCTGCGTGATATCGTTGGTATGCCACAGAGGCTGAAATTCGGGGCTTGCACCAGCTTGGTGCAACATATTGCCGCAGGTTTTTCAGTACGCTGTCTCCCACACCTTTTATTCCTCTGCCTGCATGTCGAGCATGACCGCCCAGATGGCGACGGTTGGAACAGGTCAGGTAGACCCGATTACAGGGGTCGGTAGTTACCGTTCAAATTTCAACTTTTTTGCGGAGTGATCATGCCCAAGGCTTCCCACCAAGATCTGCGTTTTGCCTTCCGCGAGCTGCTCGCTTCAGGTTCCTGTTTCCACACTGCCTCGGTGTTCGACCCGATGTCGGCACGCATTGCCGCAGACCTGGGCTTCGAAGTCGGTATCCTCGGCGGTTCGGTCGCTTCGTTGCAGGTGCTGGCTGCTCCGGACTTTGCTCTGATCACCCTAAGCGAGTTCGTCGAGCAGGCCACCCGCATTGGTCGGGTCGCGCAACTGCCGGTACTGGCGGACGCCGACCACGGCTATGGCAACGCACTGAACGTGATGCGTACGGTGATCGAACTGGAGCGCGCCGGTGTGGCCGCACTGACCATCGAGGACACCCTTCTGCCCGCCCAGTTCGGGCGCAAGTCCACCGACCTGATTCCGGTCGATGAGGGTGTTGGCAAGATCCGTGCGGCGCTGGAGGCACGGGTCGACTCGTCCCTGTCGATCATTGCCCGAACCAACGCGGGCGTACTCAGCACCGAAGAAATCATCGTGCGTACGCAGAGCTACCAGAAAGCGGGCGCTGATGGCATTTGCATGGTCGGGGTCAAAGACTTCGAGCAGCTCGAGCAGATTGCCGAGCACCTGACGGTGCCGCTGATGCTGGTCACCTATGGCAACCCGAACCTGCGCGATGACGAACGCCTGGCGCGTCTGGGCGTGCGCATCGTAGTCGATGGCCATGCGGCTTACTTTGCCGCAATCAAGGCCACTTACGACTGCCTGCGGCTGCAGCGTGGTCGGCAGAACAAGTCGGAAAACCTCAGTGCCACCGAGCTGTCGCACACCTACACCCAGCCTGAAGACTACATTCGCTGGGCCAAGGAATACATGAGCGTCGAGGAGTGATCGGCAGAGCGCCGTCCATTCAACGGACGGCGCTCAAGTTTGCACCCCACAGTCGGCCATTGAGTCGCCTGCTTCGCGGGCATGCCCGCTCTCATCAAACAAAATACAACCCACTGTTTTCTAAGCACTCAAGCGGCCACCAGCTGATACCCCAGTTTCCGGGCTTTGCGGAGCAAAGCCCGGACCTGCCGGTCCTGGCTTCTGGTTTCGAACTCCTCAAGACCTTTTTCAACATAAGCCTGCTTCTTGGTTAAAAGGTTGTACACCAGACGTGCCAACTGATGCGCAGTGGCCTTGATGGCGCAGCTGGTATCCATTCGAGTCAGTCTGGCTCGGTGCGATGCACCAATGAAACCCTTGTCGTTACGGGCATTGGATGCAGCCTGCTTGAGTGCTTGAGCTGCTCGATTGACTATTTTTGGCCCACCACTTGCCAGTCGATGACCGCCGGAGATTCGAGTAGGGGGAGCCAGTCCCAACCAAGAGCAGAAGTGCTGTGAGGACGGGAAGCGTGATAGATCTGTACCGATCTCCCCTGTCAGCACTAATGCAGTGTCCACCCCAATGGTTGGAATTGCGGTTAGGTCCACGCCAAGAACTTTCCACAATGTCTGATGCAGTTCAGTCTGTTGGGCACCGTTTCGGTGCGGGCTCCGTAAAGGCTTATTGGATGGCTCTGGCTTGTTTTGCAGCACCGGCAACTGCTCTAACGCGGCTTTTATGGCGTCGTCACAATCAGCAATTTGCTGCTCCAGGAAGTCATAGGCAGCCAATTCCTGAGTTAGCGCATGCAAATGCTCGCGCCGCCAATTGCCATGAAGACTCCGAGCGACAGCCTCCTTGCCTGCCTTGATGCGGCGGTCGGTCAGTTCAGCCAGTTGCACTGGGTCCCGTTCACCTGCGCAGATGGCTCGCAAAATCTTCATGCCAGTTACGCCGGAAATATCACTGATGACATTGGCCAGCTGGATGTTCATTTGGCTCATGGCCTTTTGCATCCGGTTCAGCGTCTGCGCCTGGTCTTTCACTTTGGAAGCACGCTGCCTGACCAATGACCGGACGCAGCAGGTCAGATCATCGGGGCGGAATGCGCCTCTGAGCAGTCCATGAGTCATCAGCTGCCAAATCCACTGGCAATCCAGCACATCTGATTTACGGCCCGTGATTTGCCGAGTTGCTCTGGCATTGACGAGATAAACCTCAAAACCGCGCTCGCTGAGAATCTCGTAAATTGGAATCCAATAAACCCCCGTGGATTCCATGGCAACGACCTTGATCCCCAGGCTTTCAAGCCAGTTAGCCATCTTGAGCAGGTCGTCAGTAAAGGACGTGAACGACTGGACGGGATTTTCGTGCCGGGGATCGACCGCCACGAAATGCTCTCGACCACCGACATCGATCGCTGCGCAATCGGGATGGACGACGGTAAAGCGTTGCTTGGAAGGCTTGCGCGCCATGATGAATCCTCGCAGGATAAAGGGCGCGCGGGGCACACGGTGGCGAAAGGGTTCACTCTCTCATACGTGGTCACAGCTGAATCAGCTGATGCCTACAGGGACTTCACGCCGATACCGTGCGGATCACTCTCCCACGCGGGTGTGCGGACACACACCAGTGCTGGCTACGATCTCTGTCCCGCGCACACGAACCCTAACAAAGCAAAAGGCGGCTGGCCCTACCGGGCCAACCGCCTTTTCTTTTTCAAAATGTCAGCGTCGCTGCGGATCTAAAGCCGTACACCTCATGTTTGCTGCGCGACAGCGCAGCCCGGAAGGGCTGGGTGATCTCCCACTGGGACCGCGCAGATCCCAAGGCATGTGCATACCTGTGGGCGACCCCGAGAAAGGGCTGTCACAGGCTGGCCTGGCCTTCCAGCCAGTCCAGTAATTCGAGCAACCCCGGCGGCAAGCTTCTGGCCTGGCTCACCAGGTAATACCCCTTGCCCGTCAGCACCTTCAGCGCAAACGGCATGCACAACCGCCCACCGCGCAGGTCATCGCCAATCAGCGACCAGTCACCGATCGCCACCCCTGTGCCCTGCGAAGCCATGGCCATCGCCATGTCCAGTGTCTCGAAATGCTGTTTGGGTCCATGTGTGGCCAGCGTCACTCCAGCCGCCTGCAACCACAACCGCCAGTCGTGTTCATCTCGCGAGGGGTGCAGCAGCATGTGCCTGGCCAGGTCTTCCACCTGCTGCAACGGCACTGGCCCTTCACGCAGTGATGGAGCGCACACTGGGGTCAGTTGCTCATCGAACAGTTTGCGCACATGTAGCCCGTGGTTTGGTGCATTGCCATAGACCACCGCTGCATCGAAGCCCTCGCGACGCAAATCCACCCCGTGCTGCACGGTCGTGGTCAGCTCCACCGGTACGTCCGGGCGCAGTGCCTGCCATTCCATCAGGCGCGGTAGCAGCCAACGCATCACGCAGGTGGGTGCCTTGAGCTGCAAGGTAGTGCTGTGCTCACCCACTTCGCGCACCCCCTGTTCGATCAGCGCGAACACCTGCTGCACCCGCGGCAGCCAGTCCAGGCCTTCACGGGTCAGGCTCAACCCGCGGGCCTCGCGCTTGAACAGGGCATAACCCAGGTGTTCTTCGAGAGCTGCAATCTGGCGGCTGACAGCGCCTTGGGTGATGTGCAACTGCTGCCCTGCGCGGGTGAAGTTGCAGTGCTGGGCGGTGACCAGAAATGTGTGCAGGGCAGGCAGGGGTGGGAGGCGTTTCATTGCAGTAAGCCATGATCACAGGACATGGCTAGTATGTGTTTTTTTACATTGTGGCGATAGCCGTGGCTTGGGTCCAATAAGGGCATACCCCAACAAGATTCATGGTGATCCCTGATGGCAACCTGCGGCGAAGTACTGGTCAAACTCCTTGAAGGCTATGGCGTCGATCATGTCTTCGGCATTCCCGGTGTACATACCGTGGAGCTCTATCGTGGCCTTGCGGGCTCTTCCATTCGCCACATCACCCCACGTCATGAGCAAGGTGCCGGGTTCATGGCTGACGGCTATGCGCGCACCCGCGGCAAACCCGGGGTGTGCTTCATTATTACCGGCCCGGGCATGACCAATATCACCACTGCCATGGGCCAGGCCTATGCCGACTCGATCCCGATGCTGGTGATTTCCAGCGTGCAGCCCCGTGACCAGCTGGGCGGTGGCCGTGGCAAGCTGCACGAGCTGCCCAACCAGGCCGCGCTGGTATCGGGTGTGGCGGCGTTTTCCCACACCTTGATGAGTGCAGCCGACTTGCCGCAGGTGCTGGCCCGGGCATTTGCCGTGTTCGACAGTGCCCGGCCACGCCCGGTGCATATCGAAATCCCGCTCGATGTGCTGGTTGAGCCGGCCGACTTCCTGCTGCCGGGCCGCCCCGTACGTGGTAGTCGGGCAGGGGCTGCACCGCAGGCCGTGGCGCAGATGGCTGAGCGACTGGCCAGTGCACGTCGGCCGCTGATTCTGGCCGGTGGCGGGGCGTTGGCTGCGGGCGCTGCGCTGGCGCGCCTGGCCGAACACCTTCAGGCCCCGGTGGCGCTGACCATCAATGCCAAAGGCTTGCTGCCTGCCAGCCACCCATTGCAGATCGGCTCGACCCAGTCGTTACCCGCCACACGGGCGCTGATTGCCGAGGCCGACGTGGTGCTGGCGATCGGCACCGAACTGGCCGAAACCGATTATGACGTGACCTTCAAGGGTGGTTTCGAGATCCCGGGCAGGCTGTTGCGTATTGACATCGACCCGGACCAGACCGTGCGCAATTATCTGCCGGAGCTGGCGCTGGTAGCCGATGCCGAGCTGGCAGCCGAAGCGCTGATCGGCGCCCTGCAAGCCCAGCCGCAGCCAGTGTACGAAAGCACTTGGGGCGTGGCCCGCGTGGCCAATCTGCGCAAGGTCCTGGCGGCAGACTGGGACCAGCCCACCCTGAGCCAGACGCGCTTGCTGAGCGCCATACTGGAGCGCCTGCCTGATGCCATTCTGGTGGGCGATTCGACCCAGCCTGTGTACACCGGCAACCTGACACTCGACATGGAGCAGCCACGCCGCTGGTTCAACGCCTCGACCGGCTACGGTACCTTGGGTTACGCGTTACCAGCAGCCATGGGCGCCTGGTTGGGCAGTGCCGAGCAGGCCGTCGAACGCGCCCCGGCGGTGTGCCTGATTGGTGATGGTGGTTTGCAGTTCACCCTGCCGGAACTTGCCAGTGCAGTGGAGGCGCAGGTACCGCTGATCGTACTGCTGTGGAATAACCAGGGGTACGAGGAAATCAAGAAATACATGGTCAATCGGGCGATCGAGCCGGTCGGGGTGGATATCCATACCCCGGATTTCATCGGCGTGGCGCGGGCGTTGGGCGCGGCAGCAGAGAACGTGGCCGATATCGCCCAATTGCAGGCCGTGCTCGGGCAAGCGGCGGAGCGCAAGGGGCCGACCTTGATTCAGGTGGACCAGAATCAGTGGCAGGCCGCGGTGTTGGGGTGAAGCATTGCGATTGCCTGTATCGGCCTCTCGCGCCTGCAGGCAGCGCGCAATTTTCGCATCTGTGCAAAAACCTGTAGGAGCGGGTTTACCCGCGAAAGCGCCGCTGCAGGCGAATGTCGAGCTTCAGACCGCAGTAGCCCGCAACCGAGCCACATCGCGAATTGGCGGCGCGCCGTAAAGCCGGCTGTATTCACGGCTGAATTGCGACGGGCTTTCATAACCCACCCGATAAGCCGCCACCGCCGCCTCCAGCCCGTCGTTCAACATCAGCCGCCGCGCCTCTTGCAGGCGCAGTTGCTTCTGGTACTGAAGCGGGCTCATCGAGGTCACGGCCTTGAAGCGGTGGTGCAAGGTCGAGGTACTGAGGTTGACTTCACGGGCCAGGTCCTCGATCCGCAGCGGCTGTTGGTAGTTGTTGTTGAGCCAGGTGATGGCCTGGCACACCCGGTGGGTCTGGCTGTTGGCCAAGGCAATTTCATACAGCCGGTAACCCTGCGGACCACGCAGCAGGCGGTAGAGAATCTCGCGGCGGAACAGCGGCGCCAGCATTGCGATGTCGCGGGGGGTGTCCAGCAGGCGCAGTAGCCGCAGCAGGGCATCGAGTAATGCGGCATCTGTCCTTTCCACATACAAACCACGGCCGGAAGGTCGATTGGGTACCAGCATCGGCCCGCTCTCGGCGATCAGCTGGCTGATCTCGGCCGGGTCCAGGTCCATGCGCAGGCCCAGGCTTGGGTTCTCGGGGCTGGCATCCAGCCTCACGGCACTGAGTGGCAAGGTTACCGAAACGACCATGTAATGCAGTGGGTCGTAGGCGTACTGCTCGTCACCCAGGAACAGGCTTTTGCTGCCCTGGGCAAGGATGCACAGGGCAGGCTGCGCCAGGGTGGGTACAGAACGCACATTTTCGGTGTGACGCACCAGGTACAGGTCATCGATGGCCGATGCTGGGCCATAGGGCTCGCCCGCGTGGCGGTTGATCAGCTCGGCCAGCTCCAGGCGCTGCAGTTCCAGGGTCGGTTCGGTGGACGTGGCGGTGGTCATGATGGCTTTCCTCTGCTGACCGACGCAGCATAGGTTTGGGCAAAGACGGGCGCTAGTCGAAAGCTGCACGCCGATTGCCTGATCCTGCCGCGCTGCAGGATCAGGCAATCGGCGTGCAGTAATGGCCTAACGCGCCGCGCGGGTGAGCGCCTAACCTTGGCAGCCTGGCTTTTCCGTCCGCCTGCTTCAAGGAGATTGTGCAATGACCCTTAAACAACCGGTCACCCACCTTGCTTTCATCCGTGCCAGCAGCGGGCGCTCGGCAGAGCTGGGCGCGCGCCTGCGTGACATGCTTGAGCCTTCGCTGCGTACACCGGGTTGCCTGAGTTTTACCGTGCAGCGTTCGCAGGCTGATGCTGACCTGTGGTTGCTCAGCGGAAGCTGGCAGGACCAGCAGGCGATGAGTGGTTACTTTGCTTCGCCGACACTGGAGGTGTTTGGTGAGCTGGTGCAGGCCCAGGTGGTCAGCAGCCTGGACTTGCATACCTTCGATTGAGTGTTGATGAGGTAAAGTGACGCCTTTGTTCAATCACGCGGACAGCAATATGGCACGTAGGGAATTCACTCATTTCGAAGCGGTATCGGCGATGGTGCCGGTGGAAGGTGGCGGCTACAACGCCGCCATCGCGGTCAAAGCCTTGGGCATGGGCGGCGCGCCGCGCTTTCACAAGGTTCTCGACGGGCAGGTGTTCAAGGGCGCCGTGGCCGCCGACGAAGCGGCCACCGCTGAGCTGCAACGCCTGCAGGGCGTCAGCGAAGAGGGTGAGCTGGTCTGGTGATCAGGCCGGCGGCCGGGCCATCTTGAACAGGTTGCCCAGCTCGAAATAGTCCGCCGGGCCACCCCCCCGCAGGATAGGCTCGGCGGCAGCGGTATCGTAGATGCCGTTGTTCAGCAGGTGCTCGGCAATGTGCACCGCCACCACTTCCCCAAGGATCAGCCAGCTGGGCACCTGTTCCTGGTCGGCCCGCTTGAGCTGGACGATCTGGCTGACCTTGCACTCGAAGGCTACCGGCGTTTCACCCACGCGCGGCACCTTGACGATGCTCGAGGGTGCGGCAGTGAGGCCGCTCAATTCGAATTCGTTTACTTCGGCAGCAACCGGTGCGCAGCTCAGGTTCATTTGCTCGGCCAGAGGGCGGGTGGCCAGGTTCCAGACGAACTCACCGGTCTGCTCGATGTTGTTCAGGCTGTCTTTGCGCCCGACGCTGCAGAAACCGATGATCGGCGGGATGTAGTTGAACGCATTGAAGAAGCTGTAAGGCGCCAGGTTCAGGCGGCCTTCGCGGTCCTGAGAGGAGATCCAGCCGATAGGGCGGGGACCGACGATGGCATTGAACGGGTCGTGCGGCAGGCCGTGGCCTTTGGCGGGTTCGTAGTAATACATCTGTGCTGGGCTTGTTGGCCCTACCTCCTGGTGGACAAGGTGCCTAGTGTGCCAAGCCTGAGCTCGCCTGCAAATGATCAAGCCCGGCCGAAGCCGGGCTGGGTGCTCGCAATCAGGTATCAGCTGATGCGGTGCGCGTTGGTGCGGTTGAAGCCATCTTCGGCAAAGTGCTGGCCGCCGGTGCGGTCGAAACCGTCTTCGGCGAAGCGTTGGCCGTTGGTGCGATCGAAGCCGTCTTCGGCGAAGCGCTGGCCGTTGGTGCGATCGAAGCCGTCTTCGGCGAAGCGTTGGCCGTTGGTGCGATCGAAGCCGTCTTCGGCGAAGCGTTGGCCGTTGGTGCGATCGAAGCCGTCTTCGGCGAAGCGCTGGCCGTTGGTGCGATCGAAGCCGTCTTCGGCGAAGCGTTGGCCGTTGGTGCGATCGAAGCCGTCTTCAGCGTAGCTGGCGGGCTGGGTTTGAGCCGCGGCAAAGGTGTGAGCGTCGGTCCGGTCGAAGCCATCTTCGGCGAAGGCGCCAGCTGCGAAAACCGAGAGGGCCAGGGTCAGGATCAGTTTATTTTTCATGGTCGTTGCTCCAGGGGTTTGTGAGTTGTTTGTTTCTATGGGTTTAATCCTACGCCGAATAATTTGATTAAAAAGCGCAAAAAACAGCGCTTAATAATCTATTTGTTCGATGTTTTTAGCCGAGTATGTCGTGCTTCAGGCCTCAAGCCTGGCTTGGGAGCGTTCGCGCGGGCGCCAACGTTCTGCCAGCCATTGCAGCTTGATAAGGTGGAATTAATAGGGCGTTAAGAAGGAAAGGTCTGAATAGAAAAGGGGCGCTCCATGCAATGGAGCGCCCCTTTCAGTATTGCCAGGCCAGCGTTACTCAGTGGTAATCCGCGAGTGCTGCTTGGTGTCCTTCATGGTCGCGTAAACCAGCAGCGAGCAGGCGATACAGGCGGTGACGTACCAGTAAAAGCCGCTCTCCATCCCAGCGCTCTTGAACCACAGGGCCACGTATTCGGCGGTGCCACCGAAGATCGACACGGTCAGGGCATACGGCAGGCCCACGCCCAGGGCGCGAATCTCGGTAGGGAACAGCTCGGCTTTGACCACGGCGTTGATCGAGGTATAGCCGCTTACGATGATCAGCGCTGCCATGATCAGGAAGAACGCCCCCCACCAGCTCTGGATGGTGTGCAGGGTGCTGAGGATTGGGACGGTGAACAGGGTGCCGAGCACACCGAAGGCGATCAGGATCGGACGGCGGCCGATCTTGTCGGACAGACCACCGATCACCGGCTGCAGGCACATGAACAGGAACAGCGTGGCGGCCGAGATGGTGGTCGAGTCACTGATGCTCATACCTACGGAGTTGACCAGGTACTTCTGCATGTAGGTGGTGTAGGTGTAGAAGGCCAGGGTACCGCCCATGGTCAGACCGACGACGGTCATCAGCTCCTTGGGGTGACGCAGCAGCGTGCGCATCAGGCTTTCCTTGGCCTTTTCCTTCTTGGTGAACGAGGCGGTTTCTTCCATGCCGCGACGCAGGTACAGGGCCACCACGGCGCACAGCGCACCGATCACGAACGGCACGCGCCAGCCCCAGGCGTACAATTGCTCGGTGGTCAGGGTCTGTTGCAGGACGATCAGCACCGCCAGGGCGATGAGCTGGCCGGAGATCAGGGTCACGTACTGGAAGCTGGAGAAGAAACCACGGCGCTCCTTGCTGGCCATTTCGCTGAGGTAGGTGGCCGAGGTGCCGTATTCACCACCCACCGACAGGCCTTGCAGCAGGCGTGCGATGACCAGCAGGACTGGCGCGGCGACGCCGATGGTTTCATAACCGGGGGTCAGGGCGATGACCAGCGAGCCCGCGCACATGAGCAGTACCGACGCCATCAGCGCGGCCTTGCGGCCCTTGCGGTCGGCGTACAGGCCCATCAGCCAGCCACCGATCGGGCGCATGAGGAAGCCCACGGCGAAGATCGCGGCGGTATTGAGCAGTTGTGCGGTGGAGTCGCCGGCCGGGAAGAAAGCCTTGGCGAAGTACAGCGAGAATGCGGCGTAGACGTACCAGTCGTACCATTCGACCATGTTGCCGATGGACCCGCTGAAAATCGACTTCAAGCGGCTGGCGGTGGTTTTTTCTGCGGCAGGCGCGGTGGCCGCCCCGGCGGGCAGGGAGGTGGCGTTATCCATCAGGGATACCTTCTCGTTGTTTTTGTGGAGCGCGCCGTGGCGCAGCTTGCCAAGGCAATTGCAGAAGGTGTGCCAAATGGGTGCAGGCTGATTCATTTGAGGGCGTCAAATATCCCAAGCCGGCACAGTAGTGGGGGTTGCGCCGCCCTTTGCAGGTGCGGGCCTGACCGCGAAGGGCTGCAAAGCAGTCTGAAATCTCGACGAGATGAGCGGTTTTTCGCCTACCCGGTCCTGGTCATGAGCGGATTTCCGCTTATGCCTGCCCAATAAAATCCTCGCGCACCAGCCCATGCCGTTGCATCTTCTCGTTAAGCGTGCGCCGCGGCAGTTGCAAAGCCTCCATCACCGACTTGATCTCGCCCCCATGCTGACGCAAGGCCGCACGCAGGCATTGCGCCTCGAATGCTTCCATCTGCTCGCCCAGCGACTGCCCGGCAGGTGCCACCTCGATGTTTGGCGAACCCAGCCCCAGCGCATGCCGCTCCGCCGCATTGGCCAGCTCACGCACGTTGCCAGGCCAGTCATGTGACAGCAGCTGCGCCAGCTGTGCACCCGATAGCGGAGGGGCCGCGCGACCAAGCTTTTCACCGGCAGCGCGGGCAAAGTGTTCGAACAGCAGCGGAATGTCCTCTCGCCGCTCGCGCAGCGGTGCCAGGCGCAATTCGGCGACGTTCAGGCGGTAGGCCAGGTCTTCTCGGAAGCGCCCGGCACGCGCCTCCTCGAGCAGGTCGGGCTTGGTCGCAGCAATGATGCGCAGGTCGACGCTGATGCTCTGGTTGGCCCCCAGGCGCTCCAACTTCTGCTCCTGAATCACCCGCAACAGCTTGGCCTGTTGGGCCAGTGGCATGCTCTCGATTTCGTCGAGGAACACGGTGCCACCGTTGGCATACTCCAGCTTGCCGATCCGTTTACCCTGGGCGCCCGTGAAGGCGCCGCTCTCATGGCCGAACAGTTCGGCCTCGAACAACGACTCGGGGATGGCCGCGCAGTTAAGGGCTACAAAGGGCTTGGCGGCACGGGGGCCAAAGTCGTGCAGACAGCGGGCCACCCGCTCCTTGCCACTGCCGGTTTCACCGCGGATCAGCACGTTTACCGGCAGGCTGGCCAGGTCCAGGACTTGCCGGCGCAGCTGTTGCAGGCCCTGGGACATGCCCAGCAGCGTGACTTCCAGGCGTGACTTGAGGTCGGCCTGCTCGTGGAGCCGGCGGTTCTCCAGCACCAGCTGGCGCTTTTCCAGGGCGCGACGCAGGCTGCCCAGCAAGTCTTGCGGCGTGAAGGGTTTTTCCAGGAAGTCATAGGCCCCGCTGCGCATGGCTTCTACCGCCATCGGTACATCACCGTGACCGGTCAGCAAAATCACGGGCAGGTCGGGGTCGTTCGCTTGCAGGCGTTCGAGCAATTGCAGGCCATCCATACCCGGCATGCGTACATCGCTGATGATCACCCCAGGGAAGTGCTGCGGCAGGTGCGCCAGGCACTCTTCGGCGCGAGCGAACAACTGCACGCTGAAGCCGGACAGGCTCAGCCATTGCTCTACAGCAGTGCGGATACTGGCTTCATCATCGACGACGATCACCGAATTCAACATACAGGCTCCAGGTCACGGGGCAGGGTAAGGCTCAGGCGCGCGCCGCCAGGCAGGTTTTCGGCCCGCAACTGGCCGCCGGCCTCATGGACGATGCCGTAAGAGATGGCCAGGCCCAGCCCTAGCCCTTCCCCCACCGGTTTGGTGGTGAAGAACGGGTCGAAGACCTTGGCCAGGTCGGCTTCGGCAATGCCGCCACCCGAGTCGAGCACACTCAGGCGCCATAGCTCCCCGTCGGGTTCGATGCGGATCTCCAGGCGTTTGTAACGCTTGTCGATCATGGCGTCGAGTGCGTTGTGCAGGAGGTTTATCAGCACCTGCTCCAGGCGGATGGCATCGCCGCGTACCCAGGCCGGGCGTGCCAGGTACAGAGCCACCTCCACTTCCTCGCTGCGAATGCGCGCTTCCAGCAGGTGCAAGGCCTGGTCGACCACGGTTGCCAGGTCAAGGCGTTCGCGCAGGCCCATCGGACTGTTGCGGGCAAAGGTTTTCAGGTGGCTGGTAAGTGCTGCCATGCGCGTGAGCATCTGTTCCAGCGGCTCCAGCGCTTGCCGCGCTTCGTCATGGCGACCATGGTCAAGCAGCAGGCGCAGGGTTTCCAGTTGCATACGTTGGGTGGTCAGCGGCTGGTTGATTTCATGGGCCATGGCCGCTGACATTTGCCCGAGTGCGGCCAGTTTGGCTGATTGCACCAGGCCTTCCTGGGCAGTGCGCAGCTCGCGGGTGCGCTCCTCGACCTGGCGTTTGAGTTCTTGCCGGCTGCGCTGGCGCAGGCGTGCCAGGCGCAGGCGTTGACTGACGAAAAGGGCGGCGAACACCAGGCTCAGCCAGACGGCGGCGGCGCCAAGGGCTGCATTACGGCCGTCTGCAGCGACCTGCGGTTTGCGCAGCAGGTGCAAGGTCCAGTTTTCGCCTTCCAGCGGCAGGCTTTCCCACAAGTACTCGGTGCTACCCTCGGGGCCTTGCACGCGGCTAAGGGTGCTGTAGGGGGCAAACCGCGTCAGTACCTGATGCTGTAGCGGCACCAGCGGTTGCTTGTCGTACTGACGGGTTTCGGCCAGCTCGGCTCGGTCGGCGCCACTGAGCGGCTGAAGCTCGCGGTAGCGCCAGCCATCCTGGTTTGCGATGAACGTAATGCCGCGGGCGTCGCTGACCAGCAGGATATCGTTGCCCTGTCGCCATTCGCGTTCCAGCTCTGGGAATTCCAGCTTCACCACCATGGCACCAAGGAATCGGCCGTGCTCGTCGTTCACCGCGCTGGCGAGGAAGTAGCCCGGCACGCCACTGGTCACGCCCACGGCATAGAAGCGGCCACTGCCCTGGCTGCGGGTTTGCTTGAAGTAGGGACGGAAACCGTAGTTGGAGCCGACGTAGCTGCTGGGCAGCCGCCAATTGCTGGCGGCAATGGCCAGGCCGGTGCGGTCGAGCAGTTCGAGGGTGGAGGAATTGGCGGCGCCATTGATACGTTCGAGCTTGTGGTTCAGGGCGTTCTGAACGCCTTCGTCGACCGGGCCGCGCAAGGCTGCGATCAGTTCCGGGTCGAGCGCCAGCACGGCGGGGAGGGCACGGTAGCGGTCGATCAGGGTGTGCAGTGCGTTGGCGTACAGGCCCAGTTGCTGGCTGGCACGCTTGGCGTCGTCTTCCATGGCCTGGCGCTTGGCCTGGTGCATGGCCCAGCCGGCGCTGAGTGCGGTACCCAGCACGATCAGCAGGGTGATCAGCCCCAGACGCAGGGCGCGAAAGGAAAAGGGCATTGGGGGCGGATCCGGTGTTGGGGTATCGGGGCCGGCCTCTTCGCGGGTAAACCGCTCCTACAGGTACTCTGCAGCACCTGTAGGCGCGGGTTTACCCGCGAAGAGGCCGGAACAGGCGGCCTTTTTCAGTCAAAGCAATTCAAAGCTCTGCTGCTGCACCGCCTGGGAATCCAGACCTACCTGGACATTGAACTCCCCTGGTTCGGCAACCCGCTGCAACTGGCCATTGTAGAACTTCAGGTCGTCCTCGCTGATGCGGAAGGTCAACGTGCGGGTTTCGCCCGGTTCAAGCATCAGCTTCTGGAAGTTTTTCAGCTCTTTCACCGGGCGGCTCATCGACGCCGACACATCCTGCAGGTACAACTGCACCACCGTCTCGCCTGCAACCTTGCCGGTGTTCTTGACCGTTACCTTGGCTTCCAGCGTATCGCCGCGCTTGAGATCCTTGCCCGACAGGTTCAGGCCCGACAGCTCGAAGCTGCTGTAGCTCAAGCCATAGCCGAACGGGTAAAGCGGCCCGTTGGGTTCTTCGAAGTATTGCGAGGTGTAGTTGCCCGGCTTGCCCGGCGTGAACGGCCGGCCGATGCGGGTGTGGTTGTAGTACATCGGGATCTGGCCCACAGACCGTGGGAAGGTAATGGCCAGCTTGCCGGAGGGGTTGTAGTCGCCAAACAGCACGTCGGCGATGGCATTGCCGCCTTCGGTGCCGGCGAACCATGTTTCCAGGATGGCGTCGGCCTGCTCGCGCTCCCAGCTGATCGACAGCGGCCGGCCGTTCATCAACACCAGCACCAGCGGTTTGCCGGTGGCCTTGAGCGCCTTGATCAGCTCGCGCTGGCTGGCCGGGATCTCCAGGGTGGTACGGCTTGACGACTCGTGGGACATGCCGCGGGACTCGCCGACCACGGCGACCACGACGTCGGATTGCTTCGCCGCCTTGACTGCTTCATCGATCAGCACGGCAGGCGGGCGTGGGTCGTCGACGATTTCCGGGGCATCGAAGTTGAGGAAGTTCAGGTAGTCGAGTATCGCCTTGTCACCCGTGACGTTGGAGCCTTTGGCGTAGACCAGCTTGGCCTTGCCTTCCACGGCGCGGCGCAAGCCTTCGCGCACGGTCACCGAGTGGACGGGTTTACCGTCGGCGGCCCAGCTGCCCATCATGTCGATCGGGGCATCCGCCAGCGGGCCGACCACGGCAATGGTGCCGGCCTTTTTCAGCGGCAGGGTCTGGTTGCGGTTTTCCAGCAGCACCAGGCTGCGGCGTGCCACGTCACGCGCAGCTTCGCGGTGCAGGCGGTCGTTGCTGTAGTAGTCTTTCAGGTCGGTTTCAGCCTTGCCGATACGCACGTATGGGTCTTTGAACAGGCCCATGTCGTACTTGGCGCCAAGCACCTCACGCACCGCCTGGTCCAGTTCGCGCTGGGTCACCTCGCCGGACTTCAGCAGGCCCGGTAGCTCTTCGCCGTACAGGGTATCGTTCATGCTCATGTCGATGCCGGCCTTGATCGCCAGCTTGGCGGCTTCACGGCCATCACGGGCGACGCCGTGGCGAATCAGTTCCTGGATGGCACCGTGGTCGCTGATGGTCACGCCCTTGAAGCCCCACTCCTTGCGCAGCAGGTCGTTCATCAGCCAGGTGTTGGAGGTGGCCGGTACGCCGTTGATCGAGTTCAGCGCGACCATCACGCCACCGGCACCTGCATCGAGCGCGGCGCGATAGGGTGGCAGGTAGTCGTTGTACATTTTCGGCAGGCTCATATCGACCGTGTTGTAGTCGCGCCCGCCTTCCACGGCGCCATACAAGGCGAAATGCTTGACGATGGCCATGATGCTGTCGGGGTTGGCCGGGCTGCTGCCCTGGAACGAGCGCACCATTACCTGGCCGATTTTCGAGGTCAGGTAGGTGTCTTCGCCGAAACCTTCACTGGTGCGGCCCCAGCGCGGGTCACGGGCGATATCCACCATTGGCGCGAACGTCATGTCCAGGGCGTCGGCCGAGGCTTCGATCGCGGCGGTGCGGCCGACCTTGGCGACGGCCTCCATGTCCCAGGTAGCGGCCATGCCCAGGCCGATCGGGAAGATGGTGCGCTCGCCGTGGACGGTATCGTAGGCGAAGAACATCGGGATCTTCAGGCGGCTGCGCATGGCCGCGTCCTGCATTGGCCGGTTTTCGGGGGCAGTGCGTGAGTTGAAGGTGCCGCCGATGCGGCCGGCGGCGATCTCCTCGCGGATCTTGTCGCGGGGCATTTCCGGGCCGATGCTGATCAGGCGCAACTGGCCGATTTTTTCGGCTTCGGTCATCTGGCTGATCAGATGCTCGATGAATGCCTGCTTGTCCTGCAGGGGCGGGGCGGAGGGGGCGGCGAGGGCCGCCTGACTGGCAAGGCCCATGGCCAGGCCCAGCAAAGACAGTTTCATCATCAATTCCGTTATGGGGCCGCTGCCGTATCCACGGTGATAGGTGCGCGACCGAAGTTTTCAGGCGGCTATTGTTGTACGATTTGCGGGCAATTCTTCCAGCGGCGGATTATGCCTGAATATGTCGCCTGCGGATGAAGCCCCGAATGCCGGGATAACAACTATAAGAACGCTCAAGAGACCGACGGCATGACCCCCTTCGACGAATACCATCAGCGGCAGATTGCCGAAGCCATTGCCCGTGCCGAACGGCGTACCGATGCCGAACTGGTGACGGTGCTGGCCCGCCGAGCAGACGATTATGCCTATTGGCCGTTGCTCTGGGCCGCCGTGCTGGCGCTGGCCGTACCCGGTCTGTTGCACTGGCTGCTGGCTTGGCCCAGCGTGCGCGGTGTGCTGATGGGCAACGTGCTGTTGTTCGTCGGCCTGTGCCTGCTTCTGCGCAACCCGCGCCTGGCCGATTGGTTGATCCCCCGTGCCTTGCGCCGCTGGCGCGCCTCGCGCCTGGCCCGCCAGCAGTTTCGCGAGCAGAACCTGCAGCGCACAGCAGGCGCTACGGGCGTGCTGATTTTTGTCAGCGAGGCGGAGCGGCATGTGGAAATACTGGTCGATCGGGGTATTGAACACTGCCTGGATGCCGAAGCCCGCGCGGCCATCGGTGCCCGCTTTGCCGAGCAGGTGCGCCAGGGGCGAACGTTCCAGGGCTTTGTCGAGTGCATCGAGGCGTGTGGCGAGCTGCTTAGCCAGCACGTGCCGCCAACCCATGCCCGCAACGAATTGCCCAACCGTTTGGTGATTCTCGACTGAAGGAGCACCAGCGTTTCTGGAGAGCGCTCCCACAGGGTGCTTGGGGCACGTTAGAATAGGCGTTCCGCTACCCAAGGCTCCCTTTTTCATGTCCGCCAGTACTTCTGCCTCTTGCGCGCCGGATGCGCGCGCTCAGTTTCTCGACCTGCTGAACGCCGCCCTGCACGGCGAAACCCTGGTCAAGCTGGTGCTGGCGCGCCATGTCGGTGCCGACCAGACCTTGCAACGGATCATTGCCAAGCCGCTGCAGGTCAAGGGCCAGCCGTGCCTGTCGCTGGTCTACCGCCACCAGACCCGCGACATCACCCGCAACCTGCCGCTGGACCAGGCCCAGGTGCTGGTTGCCGAGTTGCTGCCGGACAGCTTCCGCAATGCTCACCTGTTCGATGCTGACGGCGAAGTGCAGCTGACCTTCAGCAAGAAGGGCAAACCGATGCTCCAGCGCCACGGTGCCCAGGCGCCGCGTGTGGCCGACGCGGGCAGCGGGCATGACCGCGAGAAGAAGCGTTATCTGGAACTGTCGCGGCCATTTCTGCGCGACCTCGGTGTGACCGACGCACAAGGCGCACTGATCCCGTCCATGTCGCGCAAGTGGAAGCAGATCAACAAATTCATCGAGGTCTTCGATCACGCCCTCGCCAATGCACCGGTGTCGGCGGAACAGGCGCTGCGGGTGGCCGACTTCGGTTCGGGCAAGGGCTACCTGACCTTTGCCATGCACGATTACCTGCGCAACAGCCTGGGCCGCGACGCACAGGTGACTGGCGTGGAACTGCGCCAGGACATGGTCGACCTGTGCAACACCGCAGCCGCACGCCTGGACCACCCGGGCCTGGAGTTCCAGTGTGGTGATGTACGCAGCGTGGTGCCTGAGGCCATCGAGGTGATGATCGCCTTGCATGCCTGTGACATCGCCACCGACTACGCCATCCACACCGGCATCCGCTGCAACGCCGCAATCATCATGTGCTCGCCGTGCTGCCACAAACAGATCCGCCCGCAACTGCACAGCCCGGGGTTGCTGCAACCCATGCTGCAGTACGGCCTGCACCTGGGCCAGCAGGCCGAAATGCTCACCGACAGCCTGCGCGCGCTGTATCTGGAAGCCTGTGGCTATGAAACCAAGGTGTTCGAGTTCATCTCGCTGGAGCACACCAACAAGAACAAGATGATTCTTGCGGTGAAGCGGCGCCAGGCGGGGGATAACGGGGCGTTGCTGGAGAAAATTGCCCAGCTCAAGGCGTTCTATGGGGTGCAGGAGCATTGCCTGGAAACATTGTTGCGCGCGGATGGATTGCTTTGATGGTCATCTTTGCGTGAATGTTGGCGCGCCCCCAGGCTCTTGCAGTTTCATGCTTTTTACATGTCATTAAATGCCGCTATCGATATGCCTGATATGATGATCAGGATTGAGATGGACTTCCTCAGGATGCCAGAGGGTGCGATATCTTCGCTAATGAAGTTCGGAAAGAACCGGGTGGCGATGATTCCAAAAATAAGTACAAACACAGGGTGAATACTAACAACGACTGAGACCAAGGCCGCGCCGCCGCCTACTGCCAATGCGGCCATGAAAAATACGTAGCCTCCTACATCGAATAGATTGGTGGCGGCGAAAATGCTAAATTGCCTGGCGTTAAGAACTTTCAGGTCCTGAATTATTAGCCTTCTCCAGGCAGGGTTAAGCAGCAGTAGAAGCC
Source organism: Pseudomonas sp. D5(2026) (assembly GCF_057766845.1). Taxonomy (NCBI): domain Bacteria; kingdom Pseudomonadati; phylum Pseudomonadota; class Gammaproteobacteria; order Pseudomonadales; family Pseudomonadaceae; genus Pseudomonas; species Pseudomonas sp. D5(2026). Next base: position 4,517,375 of record NZ_CM173421.1, on the reverse strand, counting down.
CACCGAATGCATACCCTGAAAAGTTGAAAAGCAGAACGAACTCAAGGTTTTTGCTTTTTAGTATTTCGTCGGAAATGATGGTTGATATAGCGCCAAAAAATGCGGATACAAATACCATCGCAACATGCCTTCTTTCTCCTAGCCCAAGAATTGTTTTTTTTGACAGGCAGAGCGATAAAATACCCCCGGTGATCAAGAAAAATCCTAAAAACTGCTCGTGCGTGGGGAAAGCGTGAAATATTAATATGGATGCCGCCAGAACAAATAGTGGCTCTGACTGATGGATAGGTATCACTACCGAAACATCCATGTCCTCCAGGGAGTAGCTATATGCGAAATACTGAAGGAATATAGCAAGCCCAGAAAGTATATTAAGGCTGGCGAATAGGGGGTCGATTTCAGAGACATCAAGAAAAGTAAGTATGGCTGCGGCAAAAAATATATTACCTATGCTGAGAAGAAAAATAAAGGGTATATAATTTGATGTTATATGTTCAATGGCGAATTTGTCTAGTATGTTGGATAGGCTCCATAGTAATGGTGCCATTAGAGATAAGTATATCCAAGTCATGGGTGACGCTCCAGGGCACCGATGATCGTGCTTTTGCTATGTTGTAATAGTTCATGGGAAAAATCGTCAGTGTTATGATCAAAAAGGAATGTATTGTTGTAGGTGAATGATTGTGAGGTTTCATGTGCCAAAATGTTGTCCAGTATAGTTGGCGCCTCCTTTAATCTTGATGAGTGGCGAAGCTTCAAGATTGTTATTGTGTTTCCATAGTGTGCAGCTTCATCCCTAGCGGCGTTACGTATCCAGGTTGACAGACATGAAGGTCCCAAGCTATCAAAAAAATCAAAGTCTTGCTTGTAGGCTCTTGTGCTTGTTATTTCATCGAATGCAATAGAGAGCAGAATGGTGAATTCATCAGTCAGAAATTTTTCAATGGCCCCAAAGTCTGGCTCTCTGGCATTCAGCTGGCGTTCGATGAGCTCTTCGCTTTGTCCGTAAAGAACGCTGTTTATCTTGCGCAGGCCTCTGTAGTGGTTTTGTTCGTCGAGATGCCAAAGGCATGTAAACTCCAGGAATTCATCGCTTAGATTAAGGTCTTTACGTTTCAGGAGATAGAGAAGAAAGTGCTTCGAATCGAACTCGGAACTCATGTCGTGCCATAAATTTTCTTGGCGACGCTTGATGTCTTTCTTGTTTTTGGTAATGGTAGCAGGTGAAAGTTCTTTCAATAGTTCGACTGATGACCAGTCATGGCACTTCAGGCCGATTGCCGTCTTTATATAGCCCATGTTTGTACGTCCTGTACGTGTTCAAGGAATTTCTCAAACTGCCATGAGAGGTAGGTTGAGGGATAAAGGCTATCCTTTGCGTTGTAATCAGGTGACCAGTTTGTGTATGCGCCGACCAGCTCTCCCAAATAGGGTTGTGCAATGCCGAGTATGAACTGGAAATCGATTTCCTCCGCCTCCACAATTCCATGTCTTGGGTTTTCTAAGGCCCATCTGATGCCAGCTATTACACCTGCAACTACTTGTAAGGTGGTGGCAGAACTTTGGGGATTCAAAGCTTGAGCTGCACAGTTTTTAAGGGCAGAGCCGTACCAATATGCATTCTTCTCATGTCCCATCAAGAGAACGCCGAGATAGTCAGCGGGGGTGTGGGTCAATGACAGTAAGTGAAGATATCTGGTCGCCAAACTCATCGAAGAGTATGGGGAGAAGTGCGGTTGCAGTCGCTCCGTACCCTATAATTATAAATTTCATCGGGTAACTTCCTGTTATTTTATCTGTTGATGAATCAGGTCAAGGCCCGGCGCGATGGTGCGAGGTACATATAAGACGCACTTGATAGAATCATCAGACGTATGAGCGGTCAAGATTTTTTGCAGGTGCAGTTGCATTTTAAAGTAAGTACTACGGAGCGATCCTAATGGCTTGTAGGATATTTCTGGTCTTGCTCGGAGTTTGGAAGTTGGTATTCTGATTGCATCCCTCTGCGTCCTGGCAATTTTGCGCGCCAGTTAAGGCGTGTGGTCGATAACGGCTTGGGCAGCAAAGCGGTGATAGTTGCGCCAAATGCTGGGAAGGAGAAGTAGCGATGGAATATGGGTTAACGCTCAAGTATCAGTTGAGCGAAAAAGTAGGCACCGATGCGATATTGGAACATCTGGCCGAAGGCGGGTGTAGTTTGCGCTGGTCGGTTTAGGACAGCCAATTCGATTGGCGCTAGTATTTATCCGCGAATCTACCTCTGCGAAAGAAGCGATCAAGAGCGCGCTGAAAGGCGTTTGCAGTGTTGTGACCAGCGCTCGTCTCATCGAAGCGACATCTGGTCTCTTAGGCTCTGTACGAAAGTCTTGGGGCGCAGGTCAGGCAAGGCGAAAACAACCGAGGAAGCGGAGTGTACTGGAGTACATGAGCATTCCAAGGCTGTTTTCAACGCAGGATGAACAAGTATAAAGGCTTTTCGTACAGAGCCTAAGGCAACTACTGGCTTGCTCAGGGCACCTTGGAGCTGGCTCGCAGAGCGTTGCTGTAAATGTCTCAAGTGCGTATGAGCGAGTGTTTGGTGCTTGTGACTCAACCTATTGAGCTTCTGCTCAAGCCCCTCGTTCAAGGCTGGACGGCACTTCGACAGCCAATGCTGCCTGCCCCAGCGGATGGGTGCTGGCATCGAAGAAATGCAGCGTCGTCCCCGGCAAATCCCCGAAACGATCTGCAAAATGCTGCTTCTGATTAATCACCGACGCCTCGCCCAGCGGCCGAATGGCAATGGACAGCTGTTGCGGACGTGCTTGGCGCACAGCGTCGAGCAGGTGCCGGTCACTGCTGTCCAGGTGCTGCCCGAACAGGCATAGCCCCTGGCTTTCCCCTGCCAGCTGCCCCAGGCACCAGCTCAGATAGTCCGAGTTGCGGATGGCGCGCAGTTTCTCGTCGCTGCGGTCTTCGTTGACGAACAGCGGTACTTCACCCGGGATGTTCACGGCAAACCCATCGAGCAGTTCGGCACTTTCAGCGCTGCGCTGGCGGGTGGTGCCGTCGGGCAGCTTGAGCAAGTGCAGGCCGCCATGCAGGTGCATCACCCGGGTACCTTCGCTGCCGGTGCGTCGCACGTCGAAATAGCCCTGTTCGTCGAACAGCTCGGCGAAGCCATTCGGGGCGTGCTGCACGGCCCATGGCAGCAGCAGGTCGTAGTTGCTGGTGTAGACGCTTCGATAGCTGCGCAGCGCCTGATTGAGGGTTGCCAAGGTGGCCGGCGGCAGCAGTTGCCAGGGCAGATGCACCGTACGCACGGCGTGGATCAACGCTTCCTTGATCGAGTAGTAGCGGTTCAGCGGTGCGGTGGAGTTGATGGCCAGGGCGGCATTGGTACGCACCGTGGTGTTGAGGGCGCTGAGCACCGGCTCGAACAGTTCCGTGGCCAAGGACTTGAACAGTGCCTGGTCGCTGACCGCCAGGCCTTTCTTGCGGCCTGCGCGTTGCGCTTGCTCGAACAGCGAGAAGTAGCCGAACGGCTTCCATACTGCGCGGCTGGCGCCATTGCCCAGCAGCAGGGCGTCGCAGGGGTGGCGGGCGGCGAGTTCTGGCCAGGGGGTAAGGGTGGCATCGAGTACGGGCATGCTGGGTCCGTTGGGTGGTGCGGGAACGGGGGCGACTTTAGCATGTCGTGCGAGGTGTGCGAGGGTTGGTGTCAAGGCGATGGTCTTGTGTTGTCTGTGCTGGCCCTTTCGCGGGTAAACCCGCTCCTACAGGTCCATGTAGGAGCGGGTTTACCCGCGAAAGGGCCAGCACAGTCGCAGCACGTTGAACAGGACGAAAGCCGCTCAGCCCTGTTCGGTCACTTGCACACTGCGGTTTCGGTTGCGCCACACGCGGTACGCGCGAATTCCCGCGCGTACCGAGCCGAATAGCAGTTTGTCTTCCATGTCCCGCGCCATCCCCGAGCGCACCAGCATGCGCAGGAAAGTACCGCGGGCGCGGGCGATGGCGAAGAAGATGCCTTGGGCCGCCAGGGTGTCACGCACTTCGCGTAGGGCGGCGATGCCGCTGACATCGATGCTGGTGACCGCTTCGGCATCGAACAGCACGGCTTTAGGCTGGTCCTGGCTTTGCACGGCTTCCAGCAGGCGCATCTTGAAGTAGTCGGCATTGAAGAACAGGATGGCGTCGTCGAAGCGGTACACCACCAGGCCAGGCACGGTGCGGGCGTCCTTGAACTTGCGGATGTCCACCTGGCCTTCGGTGCCCGGCAGCCAGCCCAGTACGGCATCGGTGGGCTGGTAGATGCTGTAAAGCAGGCGCAGGATCGCCAGGGTTACGGCAAACACGATGCCGGGCAGCACGCCCAGGCCCAGTACGCCCGCCGTGGTCAGCAGGCACAGCCAGAACTCGAAGCGGCTAAGACGCCGGATGTGCCCCAGCGACTTGATGTCGATCAGCCCCCAGCCAGCCATCAGCAACACTGCGCCCAGCGCAGCCTGCGGGATCCACGCCATGGGTGCGGTGAAAAACAGCAGGATCAGGGCGATCACCAGTGCAGCGATGATGCCCACCAACTGGCTTTTGCCTCCGACCATGTCGTTGACTGCAGTGCGTGAGTCGGCGCCGCTGATGGCAAAGCCCTGGGAAACCCCGGCCGCCAGGTTGCTCACGCCCAGCGCGACGAATTCGTGGTTGGCGTTGATCGCATAGCCATGCCGGGCGGCAAAGCTGCGTGCGGTAAGCATGGCGCTACAGAAGCTGACGGTAGCGATACCCAGGGCGTCGCGCAGCAGGCTCTTCATTTCCGCCAGGTTGCTGTGTGGCCAGGCCAGTTGCGGGATGCCTGCAGGTACTGGCCCAAGGACGGCAACGCCGAAGCGGTCGAGGCCGAACAGGCCAACCAGCAGCATGAACAGCGCCACTACCGTGAGGGCTGCGGGCAGGCGCGGGTAGCGCCGTGGCAGCCAGATGAGCAGGCCCAGGGCGACCAGACCGATGATCAATGTGACCCAGTGAATTTCCCCCAGGCGCTGGAAGAAGTTGATCAGGCTGAGGATGAAGCCGTCGCCCTCGATCTTGAAGCCCACCACCTTGGACAGCTGCCCGGCGATCAGGCTCAGGCCGATACCGTTGAGGTAGCCGATCAAGATCGGCCGCGAGAAAAAGCTGGCGATGAACCCGGCTCGCGCCAGGCCGGCGGCAATCAGCATCACGCCGACCAGCACGGTGACGATCACCGACAGTTCAGCGATGCGCTGTGGGTCGCCCATGGCCAGCGGTGCCACGGCACCGGCGATCATCGCGCAGGTGGCGGCGTCGGGGCCGACCATCAGCTGGCGCGAGCTACCGATCAGCGCGTAGACCATCATCGGTAGCACACAGGCGTACAGGCCATATTGCGGCGGCAGCCCGACGATCTGCGCATAGGCAATGGCAATGGGAATCTGGATCGCGGCTACCGACAGGCCGGCTTGCAGGTCGGCGTGGAACCATTCACGGCGGTAGTGCAGCAGATTGGCAAGGCCCGGTAGCCAGTGGGAGAGAAACATGCGTTGTCCTTTCGAATGGTTTCACGAATCCATTGAGCATATCCGCCACAAGCCGTTTCGCTTGCACGCACTGAGGCCCGATGCGCATTGAAGCGGATCGGCGGGTAAATGGCCATGGGCCAGATCACGGGAAGGGGAAAAACGAAAAAAGGAGCCAAGGCTCCTTTTGACTGCGATGACGTTGCTGGAACGCCATGCGGGAATGCGATGTGGAGCGGGTAGAGGGAATCGAACCCTCAACTAAAGCTTGGGAAGCTTTCGTTTTGCCACTAAACTATACCCGCATCTGAGCTGGACTTTTTACCAGAACCTTCAGCGAATTAGAAGCCCAAGTTATAAAAAAGCTTGTCGGCGCCTGTGGCCTGCGGGTATTTGCTACAAGGCGCCGAGCCGCTCAGATGGCAAATGCATGCTGCCCCTGTTGCACAGGTTGGTAACGTTGGCGGGGTTCACGCACGGTTGGCTTGAGGAACCCCAGCATGACACTGCGGGTGTTCTCGCAGGCGGTCTTGTTCTCCATGTCCAGGAAGTGGCCCGCGTCGCGGATCACGCTGAACTGGCTTCTGCCCACATGCTTGCTGAACTGCCGCGCATCCTCGACGGTGGTGTATTCGTCGCGTTCGCCGTTGATGAACAGTACCGGAATGTTGATATTGCGCGCGCCTTGCAGCGCACGTTCCAGGTCGTGCTCCAGCACCTGGTTGATGTGGAAGTGCATCTGTGCGTACTCGTGGCTGTCCAGGCTGCTCACATGGCGATAGTTGAAGCGCTTGAACAGCGACGGCAAGTGCTTGCCGATGGTGTCATTGACCAGGTTGCCGACCTGATAACGGTCGCAGGCGGCCAGGTACTGGCAGCCACGGTCCAGATAGTCGCGCATCGGCTCGTTGATCACTGGCGAGAACGAACTCACCACTGCCTTCTTCACGTACCGCGGCTGGTGCGCCAGCGCCAGCAGCGTGCTTGCGCCACCCCACGAAAAAGACATCACGTGGTCTGCCTGGAAGTGCTCGATCAGCTCAAGGAGGATATGCGCCTCGGTCTCCTTGCTGATCAGCCGTTCCTGACGGTTGTGCGGCTTGGACTTGCCTGAATACGGCTGGTCGAACAGAACCACGTTGAACTGTGGGTGCAGGTTACGTACCGTCTGGGCGAACGAGGCCGTGGTGGCCAGCGAGCCGTTGATCAGGATGATCGTGTTTTCGGCCGCATCCGCGCGATAGAACTCCGTGTAAACCCGATACTGACCTTGGATATCAAGTACAGCGATTTCTGGCCTCATGTCATCGACTCCTGGCGCAAAAAGGGTATTCGCGTCACCTAGGGTGCACGTGCTTTATGACAGGTAGGCATTTGCCTGAAGATAAAACCGGGGGCCCTGTGTCGATCCTTGGCACTTGCGTCGACGGTATTGTTTTTGGCGGGCAATTTGCCGTGCCCCAAGGCATCTAGGCCTTGGGTGGCCGGCAAAAAGTGTCATCGACCGCGGGTGTGACTTGGTAGTCACATGCAGACTGACGATTTGGATTCAAGCAGTGGGTTGGGGATCGCGCAAGTGCCGTTCGGTAAGTAATGTGACTTTTGTCGCTGAGCGGTCGTATGACGAGCCGGGCTGTCTGTTGCGGCCTAGACGGTGGCTATCTCATGCGCCGTCAGTTCACGATACTCCCCCGGCGCCAACCCCGGATCCAGCCGGATCGCCCCCATGCTTTCCCGATGCAGCCCCACCACCTTGTTGTTGAAATGCCCGAACATGCGCTTGACCTGGTGATAACGCCCCTCGACGATCGACAGCCGGGCCTGGCGGGGGCTGAGGATGTCCAGCTGGGCAGGCTGGGTGGTCAGGTTTTCGAAGGCGAAATAGAAACCCTCGCGAAACTTGGCCACATAGTGCTCGCCAATCTCGTCCTCGGTGTCCACCAGATAATGCTTGGGCAGCTTGGTAGCAGGCTGGGTCAGGCGCCTTGACCACTGGCCATCATTGGTCAGGATCATCAGCCCGGTGGTGTTGAAGTCCAGGCGCCCGGCGATGTGCAGGTCATCTCGCAACACCGTTGGCAGCAGGTCGAGAACGGTACGGTGTTGCGCATCGTGGGTGGCGCTTACGCAGCCGGTAGGCTTGTACAGCATCAGGTAGCGGGCCGGGCGGCCGGCCTGCAGCAGTTGCTCGTCCAGCTCTACGCGGCTGAACTCACGGACTTCGGTCAGCGGGTCGCTGACGATCTGGCCGTCCACCCGCACGCGGCGTTGCACCAGCATCAGGCGAACTTGCTGGCGGTTGTAGCTGGGCAGGTTGGCGAGGAAACGGTCAAGGCGCATGGTAACGATCAGTGGGCAGCGGATGGACGGAGCTGTTCTTCAACGGCGGCGCAGCGCGGGCACAGACAGGCCTTGTTGCGCAGTTCGTCGGGCAGGGCCTGGAGCACGGCCGGGTCGATGGTCACGCTGTAGCACCAACAAGCCTGGGTGGCGCGGCGTGGGTCGGCCAGGCTGCACTGGTTGAGGGCACCGCAAGCGGGGCAGAGTTGCTGGTCATTCATGGCGTGTTTCACTGCAGACGCGGTTGCGGCCAGCCTGCTTGGCACGATAAAGCGCGCGGTCGGCGCGGGTCAGCAGGGCGTGCAGGGTATCCCCCGGTTGCAGGCTGCTCAGGCCGATGCTGGTGGTCAGCCGCAGCGGCTGGTCGTCGTAACTGAAGGTCAGCTGCTCGGTGCGTCGGCGGATCTTTTCCGCCACCTCGATGGCCTGGCGGCCTTCAGCTTCGCGCAGTAGCACGATGAATTCCTCGCCGCCCCAGCGGCACAGTATATCTGACTGACGCAGGCTGCCTTGCAGCACATTGGCGAATTGGCGTAGCACTTCGTCACCTGCCAGGTGGCCGTGGGTGTCGTTCAGCGCCTTGAAGTGGTCCAGGTCGATCAGCAAGGCCACCAGTGGGCTGCTGTCGCGCCGGGCTTCTCGCAGCGCCTGGGCGGCGAGCAGGTCGAAGCTGCGCCGGTTGTGCAGGCCGGTGAGGCTGTCGAGTGTGGCCAAGGCTTCGGTGCTGGCCTGGTGGCGGCGGACCATGGCATGCACCAGTGCCAGCACCACCAGGGTGATCATCGTACAGATCGCCAGATTCAGGTACAAAGCGTGGCGAATGCGGTCGAGGATGCCGGTTTCGCGTTTGTCCACCAACAGGTACCAGTCCAGTTCGGGCAGGTGGCGCACGTTGAGAAAGTGGCTGTGGTTTTCGCTGTCATGGTACTCGTGGCTGCCTTCACCTGGCACCAACTGCTCGGCCAGCATGTCCTTCAGCTCAGGGTTGTCGCTGAGTCGCTGGCCGACTTGCAAACCATGCGGGCCGCCCTCGGAGCCGGTCAGCAGCACCTTGCCTTTGGCATCCGTGAATAGCACCGCACGCTGGTAGCGGCGTTGGTACTGATCGATCAGCTTGACCACCGACGATACGCTCAGCCCTACGCCTGCAGCGCCGATGAAGCGTTGCTGGTAGTCGTGCACCTTGTAGTTGATGAACACGGTCAGGCTGTCCTGGTTGGCCATGTCCAGATCGACGTTGATCTCATAAGGGGCCTTGAGTTCACGCAGGCGGAAATACCAGGCATCACGCCAGGTACCTGGTTCGACATGCTTGAGTACACCTTTGGCCTGGTAGTAGGTCAGCGTGCGATCGGACACGAAAAAGGACGTGAAGATGTCCTGCTTGCCCGTGACCTCGCCCAGGTAGCGGGTCATTCGTTCGGTATCCTGCTCGCCGGACAGCACCCAGTCGCGCAGGAAGGTGTCCTGGGCCATCATCGAGGCGATCAGCACCGGGCGGATCAGGTCTTTCTGGATTTCCGAGTAGACAGTGTCGGAGGTCAGCGGCAATTCGGTATTGATGATGCCGTCGCGGATGGCGCTGCGCGAGGAGAAGTAGCTGAGCAGCGAAGTAGCCAGGAAGCCGCAGGCCAGTAACACGAGCAGGGTAACGATCAGCGAGCGCTGCGAGAACAGAGCGGAACGTAAGGGCATGATCTTCCCGTGATGTGTGCCAAGCCGCTTATTCTAGTGAGATGGCCGACAAATGACTGCAAGTTTTTAAGGGTTATTTCACCTGTATCAAGTTATTGCAGGAATGGCACTGCACCTGCGCGCCACTGTCTTATTCAGTGTCGACCGACCTATCTCGTGTCGACGCTCGCCAGCGCCGCTGCTCGGGCACTCCAGCGGTCCAGGAGGCCGCCATGTCCTATCGAATCCTGTTGGTCACCCTGCTGGGGCTGATGACTTCCGCCTGCGCCCCGTACTACGAGCGCGGGGGCTATTACCGTTCGGACTACTACTCCACCGACCGCTATGTGGCGCCGGGGTATTACCGCCATGACCGCTACTATGTGGCGCCAGCCCCGCGCTACTACTATCAGCCTGCCCCCCGTTACTACCGTGGGGCGGCCCCTGCACCCCACTACCGGCCATATGCGCAGCCAGGGATGAACCAGTGGCATGGCAACCCGCGCCATGACTATGGCAATCGCCAGCGGCAAGACTACAGGCAGGACCGGGATCGCCATGACTATCGCAATGGCAGCCAGCGTTACCGGCAGGGCGATCGGCACTCCAATCGGCAGGTGGACGACCGCGGCCGCTGGGACGGGCGGCGCGGGCAGGGACGAGGAGGAAACTGGCAGCGCTAGGTGAGTGGAGGCGGGGGCTGAAAAGCAGCCCCCGGATCAGCAAGCTAACCCACATCCGCCAATGGGTGCCGCCCTTCCCATGCCTTGGCAAAATGCGCCTCGACTACCGCCGCCGGCACTTGCGCCACATCAGGCCAGTGCCAGCGCGGCTGATTGTCTTTGTCCACCAGGCGAGCGCGCACACCTTCACTGAATTCAGGGTGGCGGCAACAGTTCAGGCTCATGCTGTATTCCATCTGGAACACTTGCGCCAATGACAGGTACCGCGCCCTGCGGATCTGCTCCCAGACCAGATGCGCCGTCAGCGGGCAACCCTCATGCAGGCGTTGACCGGCATCGGCCAGCAATGGGTCGTCATGCTGCTTGAGCCTTTCCAGCGCGCGCCAGGCTGAGGCAGCATCAGCCACGTCGAGTAACTGATCGATCTCTTGCCGTCGCGGCAACCACTGGGCATCAGGCAGCTCGGCGCAGGCACGATGCTGCTCGGCCTTGAGCAGGCTATTCAGTTGTATGGCGGTCTGCTCCTGCCAGTTGAGTTGCAGCAACTCCTCGATCAAGGCTTCTTGCTGGTGCTCGCCCAGAAAGCGGTCAGCCAGGCCCAGGTCAAGGGCATCGCGGGCGTTGATCGGTGCACCTGTCAGGCCGAAGAACAAACCCAGCTTGCCCGGCAGCCGGGTCAGGAACCAGCTGGCGCCTACGTCAGGGTAAAGGCCGATGCTGATTTCCGGCATGGCCAGCCGGCTGCTGGGTGTGACGATGCGTACGTTGGCGCCTTGCAGCAGCCCCATGCCGCCACCCAGGACATGCCCATGACCCCAGCACAATAACGGTTTGGGGTAGGTGTGCAGGGCAAAGTCCAGGCGATATTCGGCGGCGAAGAAGGAGGCCGCCAACGGCGGGACACTGCCGGGGTGGTCGCGGCAGGCTTGCACCAGCGCACGTACATCGCCGCCTGCGCAAAAGGCTTTTGCCCCGTTGCCGCGCAGCAGCACGCAGACGATACCCGGGTCGCGGGCCCAGGCATGCAGTTGTTCGCCCAGCACCTCGATCATCGGCAGGTTCAGGGCATTGAGCGCCTTGGGTGCATCCAGGGTGGCGATGCCGATGCGGGCGCCATCGACGCCGGTGAGTACCTCGCAGTGAATGGTCATGGACTACCTCTCGCAAGTCATCGCTCAAGTATGGCTTGCCTGGCCGATCATGCCGGTCGTCGGTCGGATCGTTTGACAAGCGCGAAGGGCTTACCTAGTGTCGCGCCATTGTTTATGGAAGGCCCCATGACTGAAGACGATCGCATCAAACTCGAACCCAGCTGGAAGGCCGCATTGCGCGGTGAATTCGACCAGCCTTACATGCACCAGCTGCGCCAGTTCCTGCGTGGCGAGTACGCTGCCGGCAAGGAGATCTACCCGCCAGGGCCGCTGATCTTCAATGCGCTCAATTCGACACCGCTGGATCAGGTGAAGGTGGTCATCCTCGGTCAGGACCCGTACCACGGGCCGGGGCAGGCACATGGCTTGTGCTTCTCGGTGCAACCGGGCGTGGCCACGCCGCCGTCGCTGGTCAATATCTACAAGGAGCTGCAGCGCGACCTGAACATCCCGATCCCCAGCCACGGCTACCTCCAGAGCTGGGCGGAACAAGGCGTTCTATTGCTCAACACGACCATGACCGTCGAGCGCGCCAATGCCGCGTCGCATGCCAAGAAAGGCTGGGAATTGTTTACCGACCGGATCATCCAGGTGGTCAGTGAGCAATGCCCGAACGTGGTATTCCTGCTATGGGGGGCTCATGCGCAGAGCAAGCAGAAGCTGATCGACGGTACCAAGCACCTGGTATTGAAGTCGGTCCATCCTTCACCGCTGTCGGCGTATCGCGGGTTCATCGGCTGCGGGCATTTCAGTCGTGCCAACAGCTTCCTCGAGCAGCGGGGGCTCGGGCCCATCAACTGGGCACTGCCCCCACTGTGAGAAACCGCGGGTGGGGTACGCAATCGCTCAGGGCGTCATGCTGATGCGCGGCTCGCTGCGCTGGCCAATTGCAATACCCCGCTCATGGTTCTGGCGCACATACTCCACCAAGGCTTCAAGGTCGGTGATGCCGGTGTCCTGGCGTCGCCTTCCTTCTTTGAAAGTGGCCAAGCCACCGCCACCATCGGCCAGGAAAAGGTTGCTGACGACGCGATAATGGGTCAACGGCTCAACGGGTTTGCCGTGAAGACGCACACTCCCCTCGACGACACGGCTGCCGACAGGCCGTGAACCATCCCACTCATAATGAAAACCCTTCGATACTTGCAGCGGATTGAAACTGCCCCTGTTCCATTGAAGGTTGAGCAGTTCGGTAATCTGCCTGCCTGTCAGTTCCTGAACTATCAGAGGGTTATTGAACGGTTGTACGGCGAATAATTGTTCGTAGGTCAGGTCGCTATCGGCAGGTTGTATCAGGTCACTTCGCAGCCCACCCAGGTTGAGAAAGGCAACCTGTGTCTGAAACGCTTGGGTCATGGCCAATTGGGCATCCGTGACCAGGTTCCCCAAGGTTGTTTCACCGGCGGCATTTTCTTCGCGGTCAAGTTCTGCCGTCGAGATGCGTCCTATGGGTTCGAGCAGTTTTTCCCCGGACCGCTGACGCACTTCCTCCAGCAAACTCGTCAACTTGGCATTCGGCAGGTAGTTCTGTGGGTCAGCAGGAATATTGCGGGCGGTGATGTTCGTGACGTGATGGGTGCCTGGCGTCACCTGCAACTTCAACTGAGTCAGGAAGTGGCCGTATTTGCCAGCCTGAGTGATGCTCAGATCACCCACCTTGCATTGATAGCTGGCATGCGAGTGACCGCTGATGACGGCATCTACCGCAGGATCCAGCCGCTTCGCCACGTCGACGATCGCACCGCCCAGCTGACTGCAATCCTTCGTGTCGAACGGCTCGGCGGTATCCCCTCCTTGGTGCATGACCGCAATGATTGCATTGACACCTTTGGCTTTGAGCTCCGGAATCACGTCATTGATGGCTTGCGCTTCATCTGTGGCCTTGAGCCCTGCGAATGCTCTGGCCGAAACCACTTTTTCCATGTTGCGCGGTACTGCACCGACGAACGCTATCTTGACCCCTTTTACCTGTTGAATGTGATAGGCCGGTAACAAGCGTTTGCCCGTAGTGGTATCGATCAGGTTGGACGCTATGTAAGGGAAGCCACTTCCCGGATAGTTGCCGCGAAACTTGCAAGCCTTTTCAGGGCGCGTTGACTCGCATCCTCCGTGGATCTGTCGAAGAAACTCGGCCTTGCCTGCATCCAGTTCGTGGTTCCCGGATGCGCTGACGATCATGCCCATCGCGTTCAAGGCCTCAAGCACAGGCTCGTCAGCCCAGAGCGCAGAAATGGCGGGGCTGCCCCCTATCAAGTCGCCAGCGCCGATGAACAGCAGATCGGGGTCCTGCGTTCGCAGTTCATCGAGCATGGCGCCGAGTGTGGCGATGCCGCCGTAGGTCAGGCGGGTAGCGCCTTGCGCGCCGGCGTAGTCTTGGGGGTTGGGTTCCAGGTAGCCGTGAAGATCATTGATAGCCACGACGTTGATCTGGACGGGGGCAGGTGACTCTGCGGCAAGACTGCCTGCGCTAAAGGCAAGGCATGCCCAGGCAATAGCCGAGCGATAGTTGCAAGAAAGAAGGACTTTCATCTTTACCTCTTGAATGCCGGGAAGTGTGGGTTTGCTGGCGATCAGGGCAGCAATCCGACTCTATTCACCCGGGCATTGAGCAAGTGGTAACTATCTATCTTCAGGGTGCTTGCAGCTTGAATGCCTGTTGTCCCACAACCGGAAAAGCGGTTCTGCAAGAAACAACACCAGAATCAGGCGCATTACCTGCAGCGCCGTAACCAGTGGCACCGACAACTGCAACGTTTCGGCCGTGAGGCTCATTTCGGCAATCCCGCCAGGCATCATCCCCAGTGTCAGCGAACGCAAGTCCAGTGCAGTCATCATGCTCAGCACCCACGCAGCAGTGGCGGCAATCGCCATGCACAACACCGTGGCCATCAAGGTGCGCCCCAGGAACGACGGTGCGCGGCGGAAAAACGCGCGGTTGAAATGGCAGGCCAGGCCGCTGCCGATGAGCCACTGGCCGATCTGGCTGGCGCCATTGGGCAGGGCGATCTGCAGGTTGCCGGCCAGGCTGACCGTAGCTGCTACCAGCAATGGCCCGAACAACCATGGGTTGGGCTGACGCAAGCGCTGCCAGAGCAAGGCAACGGCAACGCCCAGGGGCGCAATCAGCGCCAGCCAGCCCCAGCTCACGCTACCGGTGTGGTTCAGTGGTACACCGTCACCCAGCAAGAACTTGAACAGCACCGGCACGCACAGCACCACTGCCAGCACACGCAAGCTCTGCGCTGCCGCCACCTGGCTGAGCACCGCGCCATTGCGCGCCCCAAGGTTGACCATTTCTCCCGAACCGCCTGGCATGCTGGCAAAGAACGCTGTGGCACGGTCTTCGCCGGTTTGCCGCAGCAGCCATACGCTGATCACGCTGGACAGGGTGGTGAACAACGCCCCGAAGAAGATCAGCGCGAAATGGCTGGCTACTTGCTCAATCACCGCTGGTGTGAAGTGCAGGCCGATGCCGATGCCGATGATCCACTGCCCACATTTGCGGCCGTTGGGGATTTCCGAAAGTTGCCAGGGCGTCAGGCAGCGCACCAGGATGATCGCCAGCAATGAACCGACCATCCATGGCAAAGGCCAGCCGACCTTGCTGGCGGCAAAACCGCCAGCAAGGCCGACCAGCCCGGTCGCGACGAACAATGGCAACGACCGATCAGGCATCGGCCAAGGCCCGGCGCTGCAGGCTGCGTTTGCGCCAGATGCGCAGCAGCGGCAGGGCGAGCATTGCCACTACCAGCGCCCAGATACCCATGCTGATCGGGCTCGACCAGAGGATGCCCAGTTCACCATTGGAGATCGACAGCGCCCGACGCAGGTTCTGCTCCATCAGCCCGCCGAGGATGAAGCCCAGCAGAATCGGCGACAGAGGGAAGTCCAGTTTGCGCATGATGTAGCCCATGATGCCGATGCCGACCATGAGGAACAGGTCGAAGGTAGTGGCATGCACGGCGTAAACGCCGATCGCGGTGATGATGGCGATCACCGGCACCAGCGCCCAGTTTGGCACGGCGAGGATACGGGTGAAGATGCGGATCATCGGGATGTTGAGGATCACCAGCATGATGTTGGCGACGAACAGCGAGGCAATCAGGCCCCAGACGATATCTGGCTGCTGCTCGAACAGCAGTGGGCCAGGGGTGATGTTGTACAGGGTCAGGGCGCCGATCATCACCGCCGTGGTGCCGGAGCCGGGTACGCCCAAGGTCAGCATCGGTACCAGGGCGCCACAGCAGGACGCACCAATGGCAGTTTCTGGCGCTGCCAGGCCACGGGCATCGCCCTTGCCGAACTTGCCGCTTTCACCCGCCAGGCGCTTCTCGGTCATGTAGGCCACGGCGCTGGCCAGCGTTGCGCCGGCGCCGGGTAGAACACCCATGATGAAACCGAGCAGGCCGCAACGGATGTTGACCAGGAACACCGAGGCCGCTTCCTTGAAGTTGAACAGCATGCGGCCGGTAGCCTTGACTGCCTGGTGGCCATGGTGGGTCTTTTCCAGCAGCAGGAGGATTTCGCTGATGGAGAACAGGCCCAGCACGAGCACCACGAACTGAATGCCGTCGGCCAGGTGCACGCTGTCACCGGTGAAACGGTACACGCCGCTGTTGGCGTCGATGCCGACCGCCGACAGGAACAGGCCGATGAGTGCGGCAATGAAGGTTTTCAGTGGTTTGTCACCGGCCATTCCACCCAGCGCGACGATGGCGAACACCATCAGCACAAAATACTCCGCAGGGCCGAAGGCGATGGCCCATTTCGCCAGCAGCGGGGCGAACAGCACCATGCCGCAGGTGGCGATGAAGGCGCCGATGAACGAACTCCAGGCCGACAGCGACAGGGCAACACCGGCCAGACCCTGGCGGGCCATCGGGTAACCATCGAGGGTGGTCATGACGGTCGAGGCTTCGCCCGGGATGTTCAGCAGGATCGAGCTGATACGCCCGCCATATTCGCAGCCCAGGTACACCGCAGCCAGCAGGATCAGCGCCGATTCCGGCGGCAGGCCGAGGGCAAAGGCGATGGGGATCAGCAGGGCCACGCCATTGATCGGGCCCAGGCCCGGCAGCAGGCCGACCACGGTACCGATCAAGGTGCCGGAGAGGGCGGTGACCAGGTTGTAGGGGGACAGGGCAATGCCGAAGCCCTGGCCCAGGTAGCTCAAGGTATCCATGTGTCAGTTCTCCAGTACGCTCAGCAGGCCAAGGGGCAGGGGCACGTCCATCACGCGGTCGAACAGCCAGTAGAGGAAGATGCTCATGCCGACCACCACGATGGCGCTGCGCAGCCCGCGGCCACCGTACAGGCGGGCCATGGGCAGGCCGACCAGGACAGCGCTGAGGATGAAGCCGAGGGCTTCGAAGGTGGCGGCGAAGACGAGCAGCAGGCCGACACAGGCGGCGATCTTGATCAGGGTCTCGCGATCGAGTTCCGGTTCGTCGTCCTTGCGCACGATGGGCGTTGGGCGGAATACCAGGTACAGCAGCCCCAGCCCCATCAGGCCGAGCACCAGCAACGGGTAAGCGCGCGGGCCCACCGGTTCATAGGAAAATGCAGCCTGGTAGGGCCAGGCCATGACGGCCAGGGCGGCACACACCGCAAGCAGGGCCAGGGCGAAAATGCGTTGAAGGATCATTGGGGAATCCTCGATTGTGGGCGCGGGTAGACCCGCACCCACAAGGGCTATGAAAGGTCGTGGAAGGCTTACTGGATCAGGCCGAATTCCTTGGCCAGTGCCTTGTAGTCAGCCACTTGCTTCTTCACATAGCCGTCCAGCTCTTCGCCGGTCATGGCGAACGGGAACAGCTCGCGCTGGTCTCGCAGCTTGGCGAAGTCCTCTGAGGCCAGCATCTTGTCGAACGAGGCCTTCCACCAGGCGTAATCCTCATCGCTCACCTTTGGCCCCAGGTAGAAACCACGCACCACCGGCCAGACGATGTCGTAGCCCTGTTCCTTGGCCGTCGGGATGTCTTTCATTTCCGGCTCGTCCAGGCGATTTTCCGAGAACACTGCGAGGAGGCGCATGTTGCCGCTCTGGATGTGCGGCATGGAGTCGGAAATGTCGGTAGAGCCGACCTGGATGTGACCACCCAGCAGTGCCGTGGCGATTTCGCCACCGCCTTCCAGGGCCACGTAGCGCAGGTCGCGCGGGTTTATGCCAGCGGCCTTGGCGATCAACGCGGTCTGCATCCAGTCCTGGCTGCCGACGGTACCGCCGGAACCGATCACGACCTTGCTCGGGTCTTTCTTCAGCGCGGCGACCAGATCATCAAGGGTCTTGTAGGGCGAGTCGCTCTTCACCGCGATGGCACCGTAGCTGGTGCCGACGGCAGCCAGCCATTTCACCGCGTTTTCGTCGAAACGGCCGAACTTGCCCTGGGCCAGGTTAAGCAGCGAGCCGCTGGACCAGGCCACCAGCGTGCCGGCGTCTGCCGGGCGCTGGGCGACCACGGCGTTGTAGGCGACCGCGCCGACACCGCCGGGCATGTAGGTGACGCGCATTGGCTTGCTGAGGATCTTTTCTTGTACCAGTGCGCTTTGCACCAGCTTGCAGGTCAGGTCGAAGCCACCACCGGGTGAGGCGGGTGCGATGCATTCGGGGCGTTTCGGTTCTGCAGCGAGGGCGTTGCCGGCCAACAGCAGGCAGCCGGTAGCGAGGACGAGGCGGCGCAGTGAAAAGGTCATCGTCGATCTCCGTGAGCGTTGTTGTTATCGGATTACCGCTATGGGGTTACCACAGCGCCACGCTGTAGCTGACCAACAGCCTCACTTCATCCGCGTCACGGGCGAAGTTGGAGCGGAAGGTAGCGTTGCGCAGGCGCACGGCGACGTTCTTCAACGGGCCGCTTTGTACCACGTACTTCAGTTCGGTGTTGCGTTCCCACTCTTTGCCTTCGCCACCGGCAGCCCGGCTGACGTTGTCACCGCTGACATAACGGGTCATGAAGGTCAGGCCCGGTACGCCGAGCGCGGCGAAGTTGTAGTCGTAGCGCGCCTGCCAGGAGCGTTCGTCGGCCCCGGCGAAGTCGTTGATC
Source organism: Pseudomonas sp. D5(2026) (assembly GCF_057766845.1). Classification (NCBI taxonomy): domain Bacteria; kingdom Pseudomonadati; phylum Pseudomonadota; class Gammaproteobacteria; order Pseudomonadales; family Pseudomonadaceae; genus Pseudomonas; species Pseudomonas sp. D5(2026). Next base: position 4,498,965 of record NZ_CM173421.1, on the reverse strand, counting down.
TGGACGAAGTTGACCAGGTACGGGTTGGCGCCATCCACATACGGGAAGGCGCTTTCGCCAGACAACTGCTGCCAGGCAGCGCTGACCTTGTGCCCGCCCAGGGCATAGCTGAGCATGCCGTTGAAGGTGGTGTTGTCGATGTTGCCGGCCTTGGCTGCGCCAGCGTCGTCACTCATGGCAAGGCGCAGGTCGGCACCCAAGGTGCCCGGGCCCCATGGTTGGGTGGCGACCATGCCGATGAAGTGCTGGCGGTAAATATCGTCGAGCTGGGCGAAGTGGTAGCTGCCGGTGATGCGGTCGGTGAACTGGTAGTCGAGCCCGCCCAGAGCCAGGTTGTCAGCGTTGAAAGAGCCACCGAAGCGGCCGTTCTTGTTGTTCAGCGCCAGGTCTTCCCAGTTGGTGTCGTTGCGGTCCTTGGCCTTGTCTATGCGGCCACCGGTGAAGGTCAGGCCCTTGATCTCCTTGGAGGTGAGCAGGCCGCCCTCGAAGGTTTGCGGCAGGATACGCCCATCGTTGGGCTGCAGCGTCGGCAGTTCGGGGATCAGGGAGCCGATCTTGAGTTCAGTCTGGGAGATCTTCACCTTGCCGGTCAGGCCCAGCTTGGAGTATTCGTCGGCAGCCTTGCCGTCATCGTGGGTCGGCAGCAGGCCGCTGTTGGCACGGTCCGGGCTGGAGTCGAGCTTGATGCCGAGCATGCCCAATGCGTCCAGGCCAAAGCCCACGGTGCCATCGGTGTAGCCAGACTCGAAATTGAGCATGAAGCCCTGGGCCCATTCATCGCGCTTGGATTGCTGCGCGCTGGTGCCGTCGCGGAAGTCGCGATTGAAGTACATGTTGCGGGTTTCGAAGGTGGCCGTGCTGTCTTCGAAGAAGGCGGCCTGGCTCATCGGGGCGACACCGGCAAGCGCGAGGGCGCTGGCGATGGCCGAGGGGCGTGCGATAAAGGAACGGGTAGGCGCGAACGCCTGCGGCTGCGATGACAGCATCGTCGAGGACTCCGTTTATTGTTCTTATTCGTTGCACCTTGCTGGTGCTTTTTTCGGCGCGAAGGGCGACCGTGGTGCGATGCTAGGCAACGAACCTTTCGCTAACCTTTCAGCGTGAAAGGTTTGTCACGAGGGGCTTCACAGGCGTGATGACAGCGGTACACTCCGCGCCACCGTCCCACCCGAGCAGGGAGAACCCGATGCGTGTGCTGCTGGTCGAAGACCACCTGCAACTGGCCGAAAGCGTGGCCCAGGCCTTGAAAAGCCATGGCCTGACCGTAGATGTGCTGCATGACGGCGTGGCGGCCGACTTGGCGCTGGCCAGTGAGGAATACGCCGTGGCCGTGCTGGATGTCGGCCTGCCGCGCATGGACGGCTTTGAGGTGTTGGCGCGCTTGCGAGGTCGTGGCAAGACCTTGCCAGTGCTGATGCTGACTGCGCGCAGCGACGTCAAGGACCGGGTCCATGGCCTGAACCTGGGCGCCGACGATTATCTGGCCAAGCCGTTTGAGCTGACCGAGCTGGAGGCGCGGGTCAAGGCCTTGCTGCGCCGCAGTGTGCTCGGTGGCGAGCGCCAGCAACGTTGTGGGCCGTTGGTGTATGACCTGGACACCCGGCGCTTCACCCTCGGTGACGACAACCTGGCGCTGACTTCGCGCGAGCAGAGTGTGCTGGAAGCGCTGATCGCTCGTCCTGGCCGAGTGATGAGCAAGGAGCAGTTGGCTGCCCAGGTGTTTGGCCTGGACGAAGAAGCCAGCCCTGATGCCATCGAAATCTACATTCACCGGCTGCGCAAGAAGCTCGACGGGCACCCTGTGGCCATCGTCACTTTCCGCGGCCTGGGCTATTTGCTTGAGCACCGCGATGCGTGACAACGGCAGCCTGCGCGGGCGCTTGCTGGGTAATTTGGCACTGTTGCTGGTGGTGCTGATGCTGGCCAGCGGCCTTAGCGCCTACTGGAATGGCCGCGAGGCCGCCGACACCGCTTACGACCGCACCCTGCTGGCTTCGGCGAGGACCATCGCCGCGGGCCTGTCGCAGCGCGATGGTTCGTTGAGCGCGGATGTGCCTTACGTGGCGCTGGACACGTTCGCCTATGACAGTGCGGGGCGCATTTACTATCAGGTGCTGGATATCAAGCAAAGGCTGATTTCTGGCTATGAGAACCTGCCGCCACCGCCGCCTGGCACACCGCGCACCGATGACTATCCGGCATTGGCACGGTTCTACAACGCCACTTACCTTGGTCAGGACGTTCGTGTGGTCAGCCTGCTGAAGCCGGTAAGCGAGCCGAACATGAACGGCATGGCAGAAATCCGCGTAGCCGAAACCGAGGAAGCGCGGGTGCGTATGGCCCGAGGGTTGATGGCCGATACCCTGCTGCGCCTGGGCATGCTGGCACTGGGGGCGTTGGTGATGGTGTGGTTTGCCGTGAGTGCCGCGTTGCGTCCGTTGGAGCGCCTGCGCACAGCAGTGGAAGAACGCCAGCCGGACGACTTGCGAGCGTTGCCGGTGGTACAGGTACAGCGTGAGCTGAGCCCGCTGGTGCGTGCCTTGAACCACTTTACCGAGCGCTTGCGCGGCCAGTTCGAGCGCCAGGCGCAGTTCATTGCCGACGCGGCCCACGAACTGCGAACGCCGCTGGCGGCGTTGAAGGCACGTGTCGAGCTGGGCTTGCGCTCGGCCGAGCCACAGGAGTGGCGGCAGACCTTGGAGTCTGCAGCCCAGGGTACCGACAGGCTGACTCACCTGGCCAACCAGTTGTTGTCGTTGGCGCGGGTCGAGAATGGCGCACGGGCAATCGCCGAAGGCGGTGCGCAGCGTCTGGATTTGAGCCAGTTGGCCCGCGAGCTGGGCATGGCCATGGCGCCTTTGGCGCACAAGCGCGGGGTGGCGCTGGCGCTGGAGGCCGAGGCGCCGGTATGGCTGAAAGGGGAGCCGACGTTGCTCAACGAGTTGTTGAGCAACCTGGTGGACAATGCCTTGGCGCATACGCCAGCGGGTGGCAATGTGATTTTGCGGGTAAAGGCGCCGGCAGTGCTGGAAGTGGAAGACGACGGGCCAGGTATTCCCGAGGCCGAGCGCGAGCGTGTGTTCGAACGGTTCTACCGGCGAAGCGCGCAGGGCAGTGGGTTAGGGCTGGCGATCGTTGGCGAGATCTGTCGGGCGCACCTGGCGCAGGTGAGCCTGCATGATGGTGAGAAGGGCGGGTTGCGGGTACGGGTGAGTTTTATAGCGGATTGATGGCTTGCCTGTGTCGACCCTTTCGCGGTTCACCGCGAAAAGGCCCTGGCAGGCTGTTACAGCTCAGCGCAACATGCTCCGCGCTTCCAGCAGTTCATCGACCTCCAGCTCGGTGCCAAACGGCAGCCCCAGATGGCGGTAAGCCGGTAGCGCAGCCAATGGCCGGTGGCGCCCGCGCTGGCTGATGCAGCGGGCGATCTGCACGATGTCGATGTAATCGATCTTGTCCGTCTGGCGGTCCAGGTCATGAACCTGGCTTGGCAGGTGGACCAACTGCTCCGGAAACTCCCAGGCCTTGAGGATCTTGTCCCCCAGCACGGGCTGGAGTTGCTCGATCACGTAATGCAGGCAAACCGGGTCGGACAACAGTTCGTTGTGCTCTTCGGCATAGATGAGTACCGGCAGCGCGCCAATCTGGTTGACCAGCCCACCCAAGGTGGCCTGGTCAGGCTTGAGAGGTGTAAAGCGGCGGCAGATTTCGTAGCTGATGCCCGCCACTTCCAGGCTACTGGCCCAGATATCGCGCAGTTTCTGCTCGACTGCCGGCGAGCGGGCATGGAAAATCTGCTCGATCACCAGGCCGATGGCCAGGTTGCAGCTGTAGTTGATGCCTAGTCGCGTGATGGCGGTGTGCAGGTCGGTAACCTCGACCGCAGCACGCAGCAGTGGGCTGTTGACGACCTTGATCAGGCGCGCTGAAAGGGCCGCGTCGCGACCGATCACCTTGCTCAGGGCCGCTACGCTGATCTCGCTGTCTTCCGCTGCTTCGCGGATGCTCAAGGCAACTTCGGGCAGGGTGGGCAGGACCAGGTCATCCTTTTCGATGGCGTCGAGCAATTGTGCTTGAACCAACTCGGCCAGCTTGTTCATGGGCATGTCTACCGCAGTGGTGGTGCGGCCCCGCCACAGGGGTGGGGCAGGCTGGTCAGCGCTGGATTTCCCGGTCGCGGTCCAGTTCGTAAGGCAGGGTCAGTACCTGCAGGCGCGGGCCTTCGAGGCTGCCCAGGTGCAGGTTGCCGTCTTCCACTGCCTCGGCGCTGAGCACGGCAAGCAGTTCGCAGCCCGCGCCGTTGCCGGCAGCAATGACCACTTCACCGACCGACGAACCATGGGTGGGCGAGAAAATCTCGGCGCCCGGGGCAGGAATGGCCTGCTGGTCCAGTGCCAGGCGGTACTGGCGGCGTTTGAGTTTTCCCAGGTACTGCATGCGGGCGACGATTTCCTGGCCGGTGTAACAGCCTTTCTTGAAGCTGACGCCGTCGACGGCCTGCAGGTTGATCATCTGCGGGATGAACAGCTCACGGGTCGGGCCCATGACCTGGCCGATACCTGCACGAATCTGCCCCAGCAGCCAGTCGTTGATACCCCCTTCGGGCAGCGCTGCGGCAAGGGCCTGGCGTACAGGCTCTGCGTTCGCCGCCGGCACCCACAGTTCAACACGGCCAGCGGATGCGGTGATGGCGATCAGCCCATCATGGCGCACGGTGCTACCGGCGGCTGCGGGCACGACAAGCCCCAGCGCCTGCAGAACAGAGTCGCCACCTTGCAGGCCGAAGCGTGCCCAAGCGGTGCTTTCGTCGGTCAGCGTGGCCTTGGAGAACACGGCGTACTTTTTCAGGTCGGCCAGTTGCGCGTCAAGCAATTCGCTGGCCATGGCCAGCAGGTAGCCGTTGCCTTCGGGCACTATGCGGAAGCTCGACTGCATGCGCCCCTTGACCATGCAGCGGGCGCCGAGGCTGGCGTATTCCTGGCTGAGATAGTTGATGTTGCAGGTCAGCTGGCCTTGCAGGAACTTGCCTGCATCGGAGCCGCGGACGGCGAGGATGCCCTCGTGGGACAGGGGGCAGAAGAAAGCGGAATCGGCCATGGGTCATCGCGGTGGCTAAAGACTGGCGGCCATCATAGAACGCCGGTAACAAAATAGGTAGGTGACTAGACCAACGCCCGGTGTCGCTTCGCGCGCCTGGCTGTATACTGGCGGCCCATTCGAGGAGGGCCCCATGGTCGAACAAACTGAACTCAACCGGCTTTTCTGGCACAGCCGCCGCGGCATGCTGGAACTGGACGTACTGCTGGTGCCTTTCACCCAGGAAGTCTACCCCACCCTCAATGAGACCGACCGTGAACTGTACGTGCGTCTCTTGAGCTGCGAGGATCAGGACATGTTCGGCTGGTTCATGGAGCGCACCGAGTCCGAAGACCCGGAACTGCAGCGCATGGTCCGCATCATTCTGGACCGTGTCCAGCCCAAGTGAATGCTTCGAGTGCCGCTGGCAAGGCTCGCGCCTGCTGCTGGCGGCCTACCTGGCTTGTCAGGTACTGGCGTGGCTTGCCGTGTGGGCGAGCCCGCTGCCCGGGTGGTTGGCCTTTTCGGTTGTCACCGCCTGCACGGCCCACGCTGGCTGGGCCATTCCCCGACGTATCCTGCTGACCCATGACCAGGCTGTTGTCGGCCTGCGCCGTGATGTGCGGGGCTGGCAGGTGTTCAGCCGTGCCTGCGGGTGGCAGTCAGTGCGCTTGTGCCGGGATAGCCTGGCTTTGCCTGGGCTGGTGGTGTTGCGCTTTGAGCGGGCGGGGCGGTGGTTGGGGCAGAGCCAGTGCGTACCGGGGGATGCGCTGGGGCCGGATGAGCATCGGCGATTGCGGGTGCGGTTGAAGTTCAGCCGGCGGCGCTGGGCCGCGGTGGGCCGGGCATAGATCAAGGCCGGGTTGGATTCTTCGCGGGCTCGCCCGCTTCCACAGCTACTGCGCAAAACTGCAAGGCAGTTAACCCTTTGTGGGAGCGGGCGAGCCCGCGAAGGCCGCGACGCTGTTTCAGAGCGGGCTAAGGATGGTGTCCTTGGCCTCGTCCAGCATCCCCGGATAATCCAGTGTGTAATGCAACCCACGGCTTTCCTTGCGCTGCATGGCGGACAGGATCATCAGTTCGGCCACCTGCGCCAGGTTGCGCAACTCGATCAGGTCACGGCTGACCTTGTAGTTGCTGTAGAACTCGTCGATTTCATCCAGCAGCAGACGAATGCGGTGCTGGGCCCGCTGCAGGCGCTTGCTGGTGCGTACGATGCCGACGTAGTCCCACATGAAGCGCCGCAGTTCGTCCCAGTTGTGCGCAATGATCACGTCCTCGTCCGAGTCGGTCACCTGGCTGGCGTCCCAGCCGGGCAGGGCCTTGGGCATGGCCACTTGCTCCAGGTGCGCCTGGATGTCAGCAGCGGCGGCGCGACCATATACAAAACATTCCAGCAGCGAGTTGCTGGCCATGCGGTTGGCGCCGTGCAGGCCGGTGAAACTGGTTTCGCCGATGGCATACAAGCCAGGCACGTCGGTGTGGCCGCAATCGTCGACCATCACTCCGCCGCAGGTGTAATGCGCCGCTGGCACCACCGGGATCGGCTGACGGGTGATATCGATGCCAAAGGCCAGGCAGCGCTCGTACACGGTGGGGAAGTGGCTCTTGATGAAGTCCGCAGGCTTGTGAGTGATGTCCAGGTATACGCAGTCCACGCCCAGGCGCTTCATCTCGTGGTCGATGGCGCGGGCCACGATGTCCCGTGGGGCCAGCTCTTCGCGTGGGTCGAAGCGCGGCATGAAGCGTTCGCCGTTGGGCAGGCGCAGCAGGGCGCCCTCGCCGCGCAGGGCTTCGGTGATCAGGAAACTCTTGGCCTGCGGGTGATACAGGCAGGTGGGGTGGAACTGGTTGAATTCCAGGTTCGCCACCCGGCAGCCGGCCCGCCAGGCCATGGCGATACCGTCGCCGCAGGCACCATCGGGGTTGCTGGTATAGAGGTAGACCTTGGCCGCACCGCCCGTGGCCAGCACGGTGAAGCGCGCGCCGAAAGTGTCTACCTCGCCGGTATTGCGGTCGAGCACGTAGGCGCCAAGGCAGCGTTGGCCGGGTAGCCCCAGGCGGCGCTCAGTGATCAGGTCGACCGCCACCCGCTGCTCCAGCAGCTGGATGTTCGGGCGCTGGCGAGCCTGTTCCAGCAGCGTGGTGAAAATTGCTGCGCCGGTAGCGTCGGCGGCGTGGATGATGCGCCGGTGACTGTGGCCACCTTCACGGGTGAGGTGGAACTCGAAGCCGCCATCGTCGACGCTATAGTGCTCATCGCGGGTGAAGGGTACGCCTTGCTCGATCAGCCACTGGATCGCTTCGCGGCTGTGCTCGACGGTAAAGCGCACTGCATCTTCATGGCACAGCCCGCCGCCGGCATTGAGGGTGTCCTCGACATGCGACTGCACAGTATCGGTATTGTCCAGTACGGCAGCGACGCCGCCCTGGGCCCAGAAGGTCGAGCCGTTCGCCAGGTCGCCCTTGCTCAACACGGCTACGCGAAGGTGGCTGGGGAGGTTAAGTGCCAGGCTGAGACCGGCGGCACCGCTGCCGATCACCAGGACATCATGTTGGAATTGTTGGCTCATGTCGGGACACTAGTAATCTTTGGGAGGGGCACGGCACAATGGTCACGCGCGGATGGCATTGTGAAACTATCGTTAAACGTGTCGGGATGCCTTTATAGCAGCCCCGGGTGGCCAATTTCCATGCTACTTGCCAGGTTGCGACAACCTTTGTGGGAACTTTCCGACATGGCCGGAAATCCTATGAAGGCTGCCCGTACGCCACAATTTGCCGCGGCGACGCAGGGCGGCAGGCCTTTCCGGGCTTTACCCCTGCGTATTTGAAACCTGATTATCGACGTTGCCGGCTGTGACCGCGCCGCGTCTTCCGTGCAAGCCGACAAAGGGCTGCAGGAAACTTGCTTGGAGGGGAGAACTTTTGCGCAAAGCCCGAGTCTATGGTTGCAAGCCTGAACGATGGCTGATGCAACGCTCCTTCGAGTTCACTGAGGAGTGTTCATGCTAACCCAGGAAGAGGATCAGCAGCTTGTCGAGCGCGTGCAGCGCGGCGACAGGCGAGCTTTCGATCTGTTGGTGCTGAAGTATCAGCACAAGATTCTCGGGTTGATCGTGCGGTTTGTTCACGATACCCACGAGGCCCAGGATGTAGCACAGGAAGCCTTCATCAAGGCCTACCGTGCGCTTGGCAACTTCCGCGGCGACAGTGCGTTTTATACGTGGCTGTACCGCATCGCCATCAACACGGCGAAGAACTACCTGGTGTCCCGTGGAAGACGGCCGCCAGACAGTGATGTGAGCTCCGAGGACGCGGAGTTTTACGACGGCGATCATGGCCTCAAGGATCTCGAGTCCCCAGAGCGCTCGTTGTTGCGGGATGAAATCGAAGGCACTGTCCATCGCACCATCCAGCAACTGCCCGAAGACCTGCGTACGGCATTGACGCTGCGCGAGTTCGACGGTCTGAGTTACGAAGACATTGCCAGTGTCATGCAATGTCCGGTGGGTACCGTGCGCTCTCGAATCTTCCGCGCTCGGGAGGCCATAGATAAAGCCCTGCAGCCGTTGTTGCAGGAAACCTGAGACAGCGGCGACAGCGCCAAGAGAGGAACCGCCATGAGTCGTGAAGCTTTGCAGGAATCGCTGTCCGCGGTGATGGATAACGAAGCGGATGAACTGGAATTACGTCGGGTGTTGAACGCCGTCGACGAAGCCGAAACCCGTGCCACCTGGTCGCGTTACCAGGTTGCCCGTGCAGCCATGCACAAGGAGCTGCTGCTGCCTAACCTGGATATCGCCTCGGCGGTTTCTGCTGCGCTGGCTGACGAAGCCGTGCCAGCCAAGGTCAAGAAAGGCCCTTGGCGCAGCATTGGCCGTCTGGCGGTAGCTGCCTCGGTTACCGTGGCGGTGCTGGCGGGTGTGCGTATGTACAACCAGGACGAGATCACTGGGGCCGAGCTTGCTGCCCAGCAGCCTGTCCAGCAAGGCCTGAGTGTGCCACAAACGCAAGGCCCGGCCGTTTTGGCAGGCTATAGTGAGAGCAGTGAGCAACCGACCGGGCCAATGGCCAATGGTGTGCTGCAGAACCAGGCCGGCTGGGATCAGCGTCTGCCAGGCTACCTGCGCCAGCATGCTCAGGAATCTGCGCTCAAGGGCACTGAAACCGCATTGCCATATGCCCGCGCCGCCAGCCTGGAAAACCGTTAAGTAAGGAGGATCATGCGCGCGCTACCTCTCCTGTCGCTGCTGATAGGCAGCTGCATGACGGTGCCAGCATTGGCGGCCAACTCTTCGCCCGAGGCGAGTGAGTGGTTGAACAGGCTGGCACAGGCCGAGCAAAAACAGAGCTATCAAGGGTCGTTCGTCTACGAACGCAATGGCAGTTTCTCCTCCCACGACATCTGGCACAGGGTCGAGGGCGGCAAAGTCAGCGAGCGGCTGTTGCAGCTTGATGGCGCCGCCCAGGAAATCGTGCGCGTGGATGGCAAGGTGGAGTGCGTCAGCGGGGCCTTGGCCAGCGGAGTCGTGGCGCCGTCGGATACCGCACCGCGTGTGCTTGATCCGCTGAAACTGATGGGCTGGTACGATTTGAGTGTGGCAGGCAAGTCGCGGGTCGCCGGGCGTGATGCCGTGATCATTACGCTCACTCCACGCGACCAGCACCGTTATGCTTTCGAATTGCATCTGGACCGCCACTCGGGCTTGCCGCTGCGTTCGTTGATGCTCAACGACAAGGGGCAGTTGCTGGAACGCTTCCAGATGACCCGTCTCGATACCGATGACATCCCCAGCGACGCAGACCTGCGCCCAGGTGCTGCCTGCAAGCCTGTGCAGCATGTGGCGGCCGGTAGCAATGATACCGCTGCGGGTTGGCGTTCGGACTGGCTGCCACCCGGTTTCGAGCTGGTCAACAGCTCGGTGCGCCGCGATCCCAAGCGCAACAGTTCGGTCAGCAGCCTGATGTATGACGACGGCCTGGCGCGTTTTTCGGTATTCATCGAGCAAGTGAGCGATGATGGCAGCACCGACATGCGCACCCAGTTAGGCCCGACCTCGGCAGTCTCGCGTCGCCTGAATACACCCAAGGGCAAAGTGATGGTGACCGTGGTTGGCGAAATTCCGCTGGGTACGGCAGAACGCGTCGCCCTGTCGATGCGCCCCCAGGATGCCCAGGCGCGCCAGTAATGGCGCGCTTTTGCATGCCGAGCCAAGTCGGATGGGCATACGCCTGAAATGAAATTAAAGCATTGTCATTTGCAATCCATCGGCAAATTTTCTATAGGTCAGGCTTTGAAGAGCCTGGCCTTTTCTGCTTTGTGCAGGGGTCTTTCCAAACTACCGCTCGTTGTGACGGGAGTCGTATGTCAATACCACGCTTGAAATCCTACCTAATGATGTTCGCTGCTGTGCTGATGCTCGGCCAGGTACTCACCGCCCAGGCCGAGGAAGCCCTGCCGGACTTCACCACCCTGGTCGAGCAGGCTTCGCCGGCGGTTGTCAACATCAGTACCAAACAGAAGCTGCCTGAGCGCCGAATGGCGGCAGGCCAGATGCCGGACCTGGAAGGCCTGCCGCCGATGTTCCGCGAATTCTTCGAGCGCAACATGCCCCAGCAGCCGCGCTCGCCGCGCGGCGACCGCCAGCGTGAGGCGCAGTCGTTGGGCTCGGGCTTCATCATTTCCAGTGATGGCTATGTGCTCACCAATAACCATGTGGTGGCCGATGCCGATGAGATCATCGTCCGCCTGTCGGACCGCAGCGAGCTGAAGGCCAAGCTGGTTGGCACCGACCCGCGCACCGACGTTGCGCTGCTGAAGGTCGACGGCAAGAACCTGCCGACCGTGAAGCTGGGTGATTCCGAAAAGCTCAAGGTGGGCGAGTGGGTACTGGCCATCGGTTCGCCGTTCGGCTTCGACCATTCGGTGACCAAAGGTATTGTCAGCGCCAAGGGCCGGACCCTGCCCAATGACACCTACGTGCCGTTCATCCAGACCGACGTTGCCATCAACCCGGGTAACTCCGGCGGCCCGCTGTTCAACATGAAAGGCGAAGTGGTGGGTATCAACTCGCAAATCTTCACCCGTTCTGGCGGTTTCATGGGCCTGTCGTTCGCCATCCCGATCGATGTAGCGATCGATGTCTCCAACCAGCTGAAGAAAGACGGCAAGGTCAGCCGCGGCTGGCTGGGCGTGGTGATTCAGGAGGTCAACAAGGACCTGGCCGAATCGTTCGGCCTGGACAAGCCGGCGGGTGCCCTGGTAGCCCAGGTGTTGGAAGACGGCCCGGCGGCCAAAGGCGGCCTGCAGGTGGGGGACGTGATCCTCAGCATGAACGGCCAGCCAATCGTCATGTCGGCCGATCTGCCACACCTGGTTGGTAGCCTCAAGGATGGCGAGAAGGCCAAGCTGGAAATCATCCGCAACGGCAAACGCCAGACCCTGAACATCAGCGTTGGCGCACTGCCGGACGACGATGTCGACATCGGCACCGGTGCCGACGGCAGCGCCGAGCGCAGCAGCAACCGCCTGGGTGTATCGGTCGCCGACCTGACCGCCGAGCAGAAAAAATCTCTGGAGCTCAAAGGTGGCGTGGTCATCAAGGAAGTGCAGGATGGTCCGGCAGCCATGATCGGCTTGCGCCCGGGTGATGTCATCAGCCATCTGAACAACCAGGCCATCGGTTCGGCCAAGGAATTCACCGAAATCGCCAAGGAACTGCCGAAGAACCGTTCTGTGTCGATGCGCGTGCTGCGTCAGGGGCGTGCCAGCTTTATCACCTTCAAGCTTGCTGAATAAGCGGTTTCGCAAGGCGAAAGGGCAGCTTCGGCTGCCCTTTTTCATGAATCTTCACAATTGCGGGAATGATTGCTGTGTACAGTCGGACAGAGGAATCTCCCATAACCCAGCAGCTTAAGGTACAATTCCCGGCTATTTTTCGGCGGGCGTCCGGCTCGCAGCCTTTTCGAGTGTTGACCCGTGAGTGATTTGAGTCATATCCGCAATTTCTCCATCATCGCCCACATCGACCATGGCAAGTCGACGCTGGCTGACCGTTTCATCCAGATGTGCGGCGGCCTGACGGCGCGCGAGATGGAAGCCCAGGTGCTCGATTCCATGGACCTGGAGCGTGAGCGCGGTATCACCATCAAGGCCCACAGCGTCACGCTTCACTACAAGGCGCAGGACGGCAAGATCTACCAGCTGAACTTCATCGATACCCCCGGCCACGTCGACTTCACCTACGAAGTCTCGCGCTCGCTGGCGGCCTGTGAAGGTGCACTGCTGGTTGTCGACGCCGGCCAGGGCGTGGAAGCCCAGTCCGTAGCCAACTGCTACACCGCCATCGAGCAGGGCCTGGAAGTCATGCCGGTCCTGAACAAGATGGACCTGCCACAGGCCGACCCGGACCGCGTCAAGGACGAGATCGAGAAGATCATCGGTATCGACGCCACCGACGCCGTAGCCTGCAGCGCCAAGAGCGGCATGGGCGTGGACGAGGTGCTCGAGCGCTTGGTGCACACCATCCCCGCGCCAGAAGGTGAGATCGATGCACCGCTGCAAGCGCTGATCATCGACTCCTGGTTCGACAATTACCTGGGTGTGGTCTCGCTGGTGCGCGTGCGCCAGGGCCGCGTCAAGAAAGGCGACAAGATCCTGGTCAAGTCCACCGGCAAGGTGCACCTGGTCGACAGCGTCGGTGTCTTCACCCCGAAACACACCCAGACTGCTGATCTGAAAGCCGGCGAAGTAGGCTTCATCATCGCCAGCATCAAGGACATTCACGGCGCCCCGGTTGGCGACACCCTGACCCTGTCCTCGACCCCTGAGGTCGAAGTGCTGCCCGGCTTCAAGAAGATTCAGCCGCAGGTCTACGCCGGCCTGTTCCCGGTCAGCTCCGACGACTTCGAGGATTTCCGCGACGCTCTGCAGAAGCTGACCCTGAACGACTCCTCGCTGCAGTACATGCCGGAAAGCTCCGACGCGCTGGGCTTTGGCTTCCGTTGCGGTTTCCTGGGCATGTTGCACATGGAGATCATCCAGGAGCGCCTGGAGCGCGAGTACGATCTGGACCTGATCACCACCGCTCCAAGCGTAATCTACGAGCTGGAGTTGAAAACCGGCGAAACCATCGTCGTCGACAACCCGTCCAAGCTGCCGGACGTCTCGGCGGTAGCCGACTTCCGCGAGCCGATCGTCACCGCGACCATCCTCGTTCCGCAGGAGCACCTGGGCAACGTCATCACCCTGTGCATCGAGAAGCGTGGCGTACAGCGCGACATGCAGTTCCTCGGTAGCCAGGTGCAGGTGCGTTACGACATGCCGATGAACGAAGTGGTGCTCGACTTCTTCGATCGCCTCAAATCCACCAGCCGCGGCTATGCTTCGCTGGACTATCATTTCGATCGCTACCAGTCGGCCAACCTGGTCAAACTGGACGTACTGATCAACGGCGACAAGGTTGATGCCCTGGCATTGATCGTGCACCGCGACAACGCGGCCTATAAAGGCCGTGCGTTGACCGAGAAGATGAAGGAACTGATCCCTCGGCAGATGTTTGACGTAGCGATCCAGGCAGCCATTGGCGGCCAGATCATTGCGCGGACAACCGTCAAGGCGCTCAGAAAGAACGTACTGGCCAAGTGCTACGGTGGTGACGTCAGCCGTAAGAAGAAGCTGCTGGAGAAGCAGAAGGCCGGTAAGAAACGCATGAAACAGGTGGGCAACGTGGAAATTCCACAAGAAGCCTTCCTCGCCGTGCTCAGGTTGGATAGCTAGGTCCTATGTCGCTAAATTTCCCGCTGTTGCTAGTCATCGCCGTCTTCATCTGCGGTCTGCTTGGCTTGATCGACCTGCTGTTCCTGGCCCCGCGCCGGCGTGCGGCAATCGCCAACTATCAGGGCAGCGTCAGCCAGCCCGAGATGGCGGTGGTCGAACGGCTGAACAAGGAGCCGTTGCTGGTCGAGTATGGCAAGTCGTTCTTCCCGGTACTGTTCATCGTGCTGGTGCTGCGTTCGTTCCTGGTCGAGCCGTTCCAGATCCCCTCGGGATCGATGAAGCCGACCCTGGAAGTGGGCGACTTCATCCTGGTGAACAAGTTCTCGTACGGCATTCGTCTGCCGGTGATCGACAAGAAGGTCATCGCGGTCGGTGACCCGCAACGCGGGGATGTGATGGTGTTCCGCTACCCGAGCGACCCGAATGTCAACTACATCAAGCGTGTGGTTGGCCTGCCGGGCGACGTAGTTCGCTACACCAACGACAAGCGGCTGTTCGTCAACGGCCAGCCCGTTGCCGAACAACTGGTGGGCAGCGAGCCGGGTACCCTGGGCAGCGCTCAGCTGTACAAGGAAAAGCTCGGCGAGACCGAGCACCTGATCCGCAAGGAAATGAGCCGTTATCGCATGCCGCCGGACCAGCAGTGGACCGTGCCTGCGGGCCATTACTTCATGATGGGCGACAACCGCGACAACTCCAACGATAGCCGCTTCTGGGATGACCCGAACATTCCCAAGGAACTGCACGGCATGGTTCCGGACCGGAACATTGTCGGCAAGGCTTTTGCGGTGTGGATGAGCTGGCCAGAGCCCAAACTCAGCCACTTGCCCAACCTGTCGCGGGTTGGCCTGATCCATTGATACCCATCGGCGCTGTCCAGCAGACAGCGCCGAATGCTTTTCTGACATAGGCTGTGTTCTCAGGGATCGGGAGATTCGCCGCAAATCGATCGGCGGACCACAGCCAAACAGTCTTTCAGGATGTTGATTTGAACAACGCGTTGAACAACGATCGGGTGGCCGCATGAGTGCTTCCCTTGCCGGTCTGGAGCGAAAGCTCGGTTACACCTTCAAGAACCAGGACCAGATGCTCCTGGCACTGACCCATCGCAGTTACGCCGGGCGCAACAATGAGCGCCTGGAGTTCCTCGGTGACGCCATTCTCAACTTCGTTGCCGGTGAAGCGCTGTTCGAGCGTTTTCCCCAGGCTCGCGAAGGCCAGTTGTCGCGGCTGCGTGCACGGTTGGTCAAGGGTGAGACCCTGGCCCGTCTGGCCCGTGGTTTTGACCTGGGCGATTACCTGCGCCTGGGCTCCGGAGAACTCAAGAGCGGCGGCTTTCGTCGCGAGTCGATCCTGGCTGACGCCCTGGAGGCACTGATTGGTGCCATCTACCTGGACGCTGACATGGACACTGCCCGCGAGCGCATCCTGGCCTGGCTGGCCGATGAGTTTGAAGGCCTGACGCTGGTCGACACCAATAAAGATCCGAAAACCCGCCTGCAAGAGTTCCTGCAGTCGCGCAGCTGTGAGCTGCCGCGTTACGAAGTAGTGGATATCCAGGGTGAACCACACTGCCGAACCTTCTTCGTCGAATGCGAAGTGGTACTGCTGAACAACAAGAGCCGTGGTCAGGGCGTTAGCCGGCGTATTGCCGAGCAAGTCGCCGCCGCGTCTGCACTGATCGCCCTGGGCGTGGAGAATGGCAATGACTGATAGCAACCCGACCCGCTGCGGCTATGTAGCCATTGTCGGCCGCCCCAACGTCGGCAAGTCGACCCTGCTCAACCACATTCTCGGTCAGAAACTCGCGATTACCTCGCGCAAGCCCCAGACCACCCGTCACAACATGCTCGGCATCAAGACCGAAGGTGATGTGCAGGCGATCTATGTCGATACCCCGGGGATGCACAAAGCCAACGACAAGGCGCTGAACCGCTACATGAACCGCAACGCCTCGGCGGCCCTCAAGGACGTCGACGTGGTTATCTTCGTGGTCGACCGTACCAAGTGGACCGACGAGGACCAACTGGTTCTGGAGCGCGTGCAGTATGTGACCGGCCCGCTGATCATCGCGGTCAACAAGACCGACCGCATGGAAGAGAAAGCCGAGCTGATCCCGCACCTGCAGTGGCTCCAAGAGCAATTGCCGAACGCCGAGGTGATGCCGATTTCCGCGCAGCAGGGGCACAACCTTGAAGCGCTGGAAGCACAGATCGCCAAGCACCTGCCCGAGAACGATCATTTCTTCCCCGAAGACCAGATCACCGACCGCAGCAGCCGCTTCCTCGCCGCTGAACTGGTACGCGAGAAGATCATGCGCCAGTTGGGTGCGGAGCTGCCGTACCAGATCACCGTCGAAATCGAGGAATTCAAGCAGCAGGGCCATGTGCTGCACATTCACGCGCTGATCCTGGTCGAGCGCGACGGCCAGAAGAAAATCATCATTGGTGACAAGGGCGAGCGCATCAAGCGCATCGGTTCCGAGGCGCGCAAGGACATGGAAGTGCTGTTCGATTCCAAGGTCATGCTCAACCTGTGGGTCAAGGTCAAAGGCGGCTGGTCCGATGACGAGCGCGCCCTGCGTTCGCTGGGCTACGGCGACCTGTAATTACCTGACTGGTCGGTTATTCCTGTGGGAGCGGGCTTGCCCGCGAATGCGATAGTGGGTTCACTGACGCTTTCGCGGGCACGCCCGCTCCCACACGTAC
Organism: Pseudomonas sp. D5(2026); assembly: GCF_057766845.1. Classification (NCBI taxonomy): domain Bacteria; kingdom Pseudomonadati; phylum Pseudomonadota; class Gammaproteobacteria; order Pseudomonadales; family Pseudomonadaceae; genus Pseudomonas; species Pseudomonas sp. D5(2026). Next base: position 4,482,399 of record NZ_CM173421.1, on the reverse strand, counting down.
ATCAGGCCCCAGAGATAGTGCATGGACCAACCCACCCCCCAGCCAGCCTACGTACTGCATAGCCGTGCCTACAAGGAAACCAGCGCGCTGGTAGACTTCTTCACCCCGCAGGGCTGCATGCGTGCCGTGCTGCGCCGCGCGCGGGGCAAGGGCGGCAGCCTGGTGCGACCGTTCGTGTCGCTGGAGGTGGAGCTGCGTGGTCGCGGCGAGCTGAAGAATGTCGGCCGTATGGACAGTACCGGCATCGCCGCCTGGCTACACGGCGATGCCCTGTTCAGCGGGTTGTACCTCAATGAACTGCTGATGCGCCTGCTGCCTGCCGAAGCGCCGTTCCCGGCGCTGTTCGAGCACTACACCTTGACCTTGCAGGCACTGAGTGCCGGGCGCCCGCTGGAGCCCCTGCTGCGCTCGTTCGAATGGCGGCTGCTGGACGAACTCGGTTATGCGTTTTCCTTGCACCATGACGTCAACGAGCAGCCCATTGCCACCGATGGCCTGTACCGCTTGCGCGTTGACGCCGGCCTGGAGCGGGTAGAGCTGGCGCAGCCCGGCCTGTTCCGTGGCACCGAACTGCTGGCTATGGCCCAAACCGATTGGGACGCCCCCGGCGCCTTGCTTGCCGCGAAGCGGCTGATGCGCCAGGCACTGGCAGTTCATCTGGGTGCAAAACCGCTGGTCAGCCGGGAACTGTTTCGCAAGCGCTGATCTGGACGTATGCTGTTGGGCTCAATCTTCAGGAGAGCCTTTCGTGACTCACAGCAACCGCATGCTTCTTGGCGTAAACATCGACCACGTGGCGACCCTGCGCCAGGCCCGTGGCACGCGCTACCCTGACCCGGTCAAGGCAGCCCTGGACGCCGAGGAAGCAGGCGCCGATGGCATCACCGTGCACCTGCGTGAAGACCGCCGGCACATCCAGGAGCGTGATGTCATGCTGCTCAAGGATGTGCTGCAAACCCGCATGAACTTCGAGATGGGCGTCACCGAAGAGATGATGGCCTTTGCCGAGAAGATTCGCCCGGCGCACATCTGCCTGGTTCCCGAAACCCGTCAGGAGCTGACCACCGAAGGTGGCCTGGATGTGGCAGGGCAGGAAGCGCGGATCAAGGCTGCAGTGGAACGGCTGGCGCGTACCGGTGCCGAGGTGTCGCTGTTCATCGACGCCGACGAGCGGCAGATCGAGGCCTCGCGTCGGGTTGGCGCACCGGCCATCGAGCTTCACACCGGCCGTTATGCCGATGCAGAAACTCCCACCGAAGTGGCTGAAGAGCTCAAGCGCATCGTCGATGGTGTGGCGTTTGGCGTGGGGCAGGGGCTGATCGTCAATGCGGGTCACGGGCTGCACTACCACAACGTCGAGGCGGTGGCGGCGATCAAGGGTATCAATGAACTGAACATTGGCCATGCACTTGTGGCGCATGCCCTGTTTGTCGGCTTCAAGGCTGCTGTGGCTGAAATGAAGGCGCTGATCGTGGCAGCTTCGCGCTGATTGTTGGTCGCCTGTACCGGCCTCTTCGCGGGCAAGCCCGCGAAGAGGCCGGTACAGGCGGCCGATCACTCGGCAGGAAACACCAAGGTAAACCGGGTAGGCCCCAGGGGGCAGCTGCTGACCTCGACCCGCCCGCCATGCAACTGCATGATCGACTTCACGATCGCCAACCCCAGCCCGGTTCCGCCCTCCAGCCGCGAACGCCCCGAACCTACCCGGTAAAACCGCTCGAACAAGCGCGACTGTTGCTCTGCCGCCACACCCGGCCCCTGGTTCTCCACGGATAGCCGTACTTCGCTGCCCGAGCGTTCGATGCACAGAGCTACGGGTTTACCCTCTGGACTGTGCCGTATGGCGTTGCTCAACAGGTTCGACAGTGCCCGCTGAAACATCAGCCGGTCTCCCTGCGCTGTTCCCCAGCCCTGAACGCTTATCTCAATCTCTTTCAGCTCGGCACTGTAGGCAAACAGCTCGACAACCCGCGCTGCCTCGTCGGCCAGCGCCAAGGGCTTCAATGCGACCTGCGTATGCGGCTGGCTGACCTGGGCAAGAAACAGCATGTCGTTGATGATGCGGTTGAGCCGGGTCAGCTCTTCGACGCTGTCTTCCAGCACTTCCCGATAGTTGGCGTTGTCCCGCTCACGGGCCAGTGTCACCTGCGCCTTGCCCATCAGGTTGCCCAACGGTGTACGCAGTTCATGGGCCAGGTCGTCAGAGAACTGCGACAGCTGCATGACACCTTGGTCGAGTCGATCGAGCATCACGTTGATACTGCCGGCCAGTTCCGCCAGTTCCTGCGGCAGGGAGGTAGCGGGCAGGCGATGCTGCAGGTCCTGGGCCGACACCTGCCCGGCAATGCGCCGGAAGTGCCGCAACGGTTTCAGGCCGCGTTGCATCAGCCACCATGCCCCTGCACCGATCAAAACCAGTAGCAGTGGCAATGCGAGTAACGTGGAGTGCAGATAGGCCTGTAGCAGGGCGTTGTCGTCGGCGCGGTTGAGCGACATCATCACCTTGACGGGGGTGTTGTCGCGCAGACGCATCAGCCGGGTAACGGTGAGAATCTGGTTACCGCCGCTGTCACGCCAGGCGTGAAAGGCCAGGCGCGCATCGGTGTGCAGTTCACCGACCCGCGATTCCAGGGCCGGGCCGAGGCTGAGCAGGTGGGGGTGACGGCCGTCGAGAGCCAGCACACTGAGGCTCAGGTTGTCATGCCCCATCACCAGGTCCAGCAGTGGGTGGGCGCGGCTGCCCAGGTCCTCGCTGCGCAGATCCACACGCAGGTTGTGCTCGACCTGAAGCATCTTGCGCGCCAAATCCTTGCGCGCGCGGCTGTCCAGTTCGTGATCCAGGGCAAACACGGCCAGGCAGGCCAGCAGCAGCACCAATGCGGCGCCCATCAATGTCACGCTCAGGCCCAGGCGTAACGACAGGCTGGCGTTTTTCAAAGGCGAGCCTCAAGTACGTAGCCCACACCACGCAGGGTATGGATCAGCTTGTTGTCGAACGGGTCGTCAATCTTCGCCCGCAGGCGCCGGATCGAGACCTCGACCACGTTGGTGTCGCAGTCGAAGTTCATGTCCCACACCAGTGAGATGATCTGCGTGCGCGACAACACTTCGCCAGTCTGGCGCATTAGCAGGTGCAGCAGGGCGAACTCCTTGGCGGTCAGGTCGATGCGTTGCCCGGCGCGGTAGGCGCGGTGGCGGCCGGGGTCCAGTTCCAGATCAGCGACGCGCAGGGTGCTGGGTTGCAGTTGCTGGTCGTTGCGGCGCAGCAGGCTGCGGATGCGGGCCAGTAACTCAGGGAACTCAAAAGGCTTGAGCAGGTAGTCATCCGCGCCCAGGTCCAGGCCTCTTACCCGATCGGCCAAGCGACCGTGGGCGGTAAGCATCATGATGCGCGTGGCCGATTCGGCACGTAGCCGCTGCAGCACGGTCCAGCCATCGATTTCGGGCAAGTTGACGTCGAGGATGACCAGGTCATAGGCCTGTTGGCGGGCCAGGTGCAGGCCGTCGGTGCCTGTGCGGGCGCAGTCGACCACGTAACCGTTTTCGCGCAGGCCTTGTTGCAGGTAGTCGGCGGTACGCAGCTCGTCCTCGATGATCAGTAGGCGCATTGGGGGCTCGGTGTGTTGAAAGGGGGCGATTCTTGACCCTGTAGTGACATCAGGGTCAAGGGTCCCATGTTACGGCATGAAAAAAGGCCAGCGTTGCAGATAACGAATTTGTAATTCTGCTGTTATCTGGCGGTCTGTTCGGGCCTCTTCGCGGATAAACCCGTTCCTGTAGGAGCGGGTTTACCCGCGAAGAGGCCCGAACAGTCCACACAAGGCCACATTGCAGGACTGTAATCCCCGCCTCACCTTGCCGTTAGCCAGCCCTCGCTAGGATGGCCGTGTCCGATCGGTTATTACGAGGCAAACACGATGAACCTGACCAAATACCTGCTGTTGGCCACCCTTGCCCTGGGTAGCGCCAGTGTTTATGCCGAGGGCGGTGCGGAGCGCTCCAGGCAGTTCTGGCAAGCCTTCCGCGAAGACCAGGAGCGACTGCATGGCGACAAGCAACAGGCTGTTGCCGAGCGCGAGCGCAAGGCGCAAGAGAAGGCGCGTGAGGTGGCCAAGGATTGAGCTAACAACACCTGCGCCGCGACGGCTCCTCGCCGCAGGTGTATTCAGGCGCCCATGCGGGCGCCTTTTTTATTTGCGCGCCAGCAGGGTGGCGCGGCGTGGGGCTGGCAGGCCTTCGATGGTCTTGCTGTGGTCGTTCGGGTCGAGGAAGTCGCTCAGCGACTGGTAGCGCATCCATTCGGTGCTGCGCTGTTCCTCGACGCTGGTCACGCTAACGTCGACGCAGCGCACATCGCTGAAGCCGGCACGGCGCAGCCAGCGGGCCAGCGCCGGTACCGACGGCAGGTACCAGACATTGCGCATCTGTGCGTAGCGGTCCTCAGGCACCAGCACCTGGTTTTCGTCGCCCTCGATAACCAGCGTTTCCAGCACCAGCTCGCCACCTTTGACCAGGCAGTCCTTGAGCGCCAGCAAGTGCTCGATGGGCGAGCGGCGGTGATAGAACACGCCCATGGAGAACACGGTATCGAAACCTTCCAGGTTGGCGGGCAGGTCTTCCAGGGCGAACGGCAGGTGCCAGGCCGGCAACTCCGGCAGGTATTGCTGCACGGCCTGGAACTGGCAGAAGAACAGCCAGTTGGGATCGACGCCAATTACCATGTCCGCGCCGGCACCGAGCATGCGCCACTGGTAGTAGCCATTGCCACAGCCCACGTCGAGTACGCGTTTGCCCTTGAGGTCCAGGTGCGGGCCGACCCGCGACCACTTCCAGTCCGAGCGCCATTCGGTGTCAACGTGCACGCCAAACAGGTCGAACGGCCCTTTGCGCCAGGGCGACAGGCCCATCAGTGCCTGGCGCATCTGCGCACGGGTGGCGTCGTCGCAGTCGCAATCCAGGCGCAACCCGTTGACCAGGTCGATTTCACTGGGTTGCAGGGCGGGCAGGGCTTCCAGCGCCCCGCGCCAGCGGTCGAGGTCACCGTGGCCCTTTTCCAGCTTGGCGTCCAGTTGCGCTTGCAGGCCTTGCGACCAGGAAGCCAGAGGCGTGCCCGCCAGGCGGCGGACGAGGGGAGACAGATCGATCATGGCAGGGCTATCAACGAGGCGAAGTTAAGGCATTGGAACCAAGGCACCACCTTCGAGAAACCGGCTGCGCGCAGGCGTTCCTGGTGGGCTTCGAGTGTATCGGGCTTCATCACGTTCTCGATGGCGCTGCGCTTCTGGGCGATCTCCAGTTCGCTGTAGCCATTGGCCCGTTTGAAATCCAGGTGCAGCTCATTGAGCAGGTCCTGCTCTTGCTCATCGGCGAAGCGCAGCTTCTCCGAGAGAATCAGTGCACCGCCGGGCAGCAGCGCCTGGCGGATTCGCCCGAGCAGTTCAAGGCGCTGGTCAGGGGCGACGAACTGCAGGGTGAAGTTCATCGCCACGACCGAGGCGGGCTCGAAGGGCAGGGCAAGGATATCGGCCTCCAGCACCTGCACCGGCAGCAACTCCTGGAACATCGAATCTTGTGCAGTGAGGTACTGGCGGCAGCGCTCGACCATGGCGGCGGAGTTATCCACCGCGATTACCCTGCAGCCGTCACTGCGTACATGGCGACGCAGCGACTGGGTAACGGCACCCAGCGATGCGCCCAGATCGTACAGCGCGGTGCCTGGCTGGGCGAACCGAGCGGCCAGTACGCCGAGGTTCTCGACGATGGTTGGGTAACCGGGTACCGAGCGCTTGATCATGTCCGGGAACACACGCACGACGTCTTCGTTGAAGACGAAGTCGGGCACCTGCTCCAGGGGTTGGGAGAAAAGGCGGTCGGGTTGTTTGCTCACGGCGAATCCAGGCGGCTGGTGATAGGCAGGGGGCGCATTCTAGCCAAACCGCAGCCTGGATGCATGGTTGGCTGACCAGCGCTTTGCGTTCAATTGACCCGAATGGCGCAATCGAAGGTCTGCACCGGGCGCACTTCCGGGGCCCAGGGTTGCTGGTAGACCAATACCAGGTTCCCTTCGCCAGTCGCGCGGGCCTGGAAGCGCCAGGTCGACATGCCCGAGCTGCCGACGATGCCGGTGTCTTCAGGCGCGCTGTAAACCTCGGGGCCAAGGCTTTGCAACACGTTGGGCGCCGGGTTCTGTACCAGCCAGCGGTAGCCGGTGGTGGGGTTGCTGGGCAAGGTAAGCGTGAGGATCTGGCCGACCTGCAGGCGCTTGGGGCATTCGCTTTCGGCGTCCAGGTCAACGGGCTGCGACGGTTGTTGCGCGCAAGCAGCAAGCAGGGCAAAGCTCAGGGGAACGAGCAGACGAGGAGAGGTCATGGTGGCTCCGAAGGCTGGCGATGGCCTGAGGATAACCGATGATCGAGGAAATTTGTGTTGCCTGTGCCGGCCCTTTCGCGGGCAAGCCCGCCCCTGCAAGGGTTCGCTATCCCTGTAGGAGCGGGCTTGCCCGCGAAGAGGCCGGTGCAGGCTAGAACAGCACTTTGGCCACGTCGGCAAAGCGCTTGGCGAAGTGAACTGTCAGGCCTTCGCGCAGGTACTCCGGCAGTTCTTCGAAGTCGCCACGGTTAGGCTCCGGCAGGATCAGTTCGAAAATCTTCTGCCGCCGCGCCGCAATCACCTTCTCGCGCACGCCGCCAATCGGCAGTACCTGGCCAGTGAGGGTGAGCTCGCCAGTCATGGCGACACCTTTTTTGGCAGGCTGGTCGCGGGCCAGTGAAAGCAAAGCGCTGGCCATTGTGATGCCGGCACTCGGGCCGTCCTTGGGCGTGGCGCCTTCGGGTACGTGCAAGTGGATGAACGCTTCGTTGAAGAAACCTGTATCCCCGCCAAATTGCTTGAGGTTGGAACTGATATAGCTGTAGGCAATTTCGGCAGACTCCTTCATCACGTCACCCAGCTTGCCGGTCAGCTTGAAGCCGCGGTTGTGGGTGTGGATACGGGTTGCCTCGATCGGCAGCGTGGCACCGCCCATGCTGGTCCAGGCCAGGCCGGTGATCACGCCTTTGCCTGCCAGAACCTGTTCGCTGCGGAACACCGGCATGCCGAGAGCGGTTTCCAGGTCTTTGGTACCGATCTTCAGCTTGGCTTCGGGGTTATCCAGCAGCTTGACCACAGCCTTGCGCACCAGTTTGCCCAGTTGCTTCTCCAACTGGCGCACGCCGGCTTCGCGGGCATAGCCGTCGATCACCAGGCGCAGTGCGCTGTCGCTGATGCTGAGGCTGGTCTTGGAAACACCGGCCTTTTCCAGCTGTTTGGGCCACAGGTGGCGCTTGGCGATGGTCAGTTTTTCTTCGGTGATATAGCCGGACAGGCGGATCACTTCCATGCGGTCGAGCAACGGCCCGGGTATTGAATCAAGGGTGTTGGCAGTGCACACGAACAGCACCTTGGACAAGTCCAGGCGCAGGTCGAGGTAGTGGTCGAGGAAGTCGACGTTCTGCTCGGGGTCGAGGGTTTCCAGCAACGCTGATGCCGGGTCACCTTGGTAGCTCTGGCCCATCTTGTCGATTTCGTCGAGCATGATCACCGGGTTCATCACTTCGACATCTTTCAGGGCCTGCACCAGCTTGCCGGGCTGGGCGCCGATGTAGGTGCGGCGGTGGCCCTTGATCTCGGCTTCGTCACGCATGCCGCCGACGCTGAAGCGGTAGAACGGCCGGCCGAGCGATTCGGCGATGGACTTGCCGATGCTGGTCTTGCCCACCCCGGGCGGGCCCACCAACAGCACGATCGAGCCGCTGATCTCGCCTTTCCAGGCGCCCACGGCGAGGAACTCAAGGATGCGCTCCTTGATGTCGTCGAGGCCGGAATGGTACTGGTCGAGGACTTTGCGCGCATGCTTGAGGTCGAGTTTGTCTTTGCCGTACACGCCCCAGGGCAGGGCGGTGGCCCATTCCAGATAATTGCGGGTGACGGCGTATTCGGGCGAACCGGTTTCCAGAATGGCCAGTTTGCCCATCTCTTCATCGATGCGCTTGCGTGCCTGCGGTGGCAGGGTCTTGCCTTCCAGGCGCTGTTCGAACTGTTCGAGGTCGGCGCTGCGGTCGTCCTTGGTAAGCCCCAGCTCCTGCTGGATGACCTTGAGTTGTTCCTTCAGGAAGAATTCGCGCTGGTGCTCGCCGATCTGCCGGTTGACCTCGGCCGATATCTCGTTCTGCAAGCGCGCGACTTCCACCTCTTTGCGCAGCATTGGCAGTACCTTTTCCATGCGTTTGAGCATGGGCACGCAGTCGAGCACTTCCTGCAACTGGTTGCCGGTTGCCGAGGTGAGCGCGGCGGCGAAGTCGGTGAGCGGCGAAGGGTCGTTGGGGCTGAAGCGGTTGAGGTAGTTCTTCAGCTCTTCGCTGTACAGCGGGTTGAGCGGCAGCAGCTCTTTGATCGCGTTGATCAGTGCCATGCCGTAGGCTTTGACCTCGTCGGTCGGCTCTGCGGGCTGGCGCGGGTATTCGACTTCGACCAGGTAGGGCGGGCGGTGGTGCTTGAGCCAGTTGCGGATACGCACCCGGGACAGGCCCTGGGCGACGAACTGCAATTTGCCGTTTTCGCGGCTGGCATGGTGCACCTTGACCAGCGTGCCGTACTGCGGCAATGCCGAGGTGTCGAAGTGGCGGTGGTCTTCTGGCGGGGTGTCCATGAAGAACAGCGCCAGGCAGTGGTCCGGTGACTTGGCCACCAGGTCGAGCGTTTCGGCCCAGGGTTCTTCATTGACGATGACCGGCAGTACCTGGGCCGGGAAGAACGGGCGGTTGTGGATCGGGATGACGTAGACCTTGTCCGGCAGCTGCTGACCGGGCAGGGCGAGGGCGTGGCCGGCTTCGGCCTGGAGGGTGTGTTCGACTTCGCTGTGTTCGTCAGGGTGTTCGGGGAAATCCTGCTGGTCGCTCATGGGGCACCTGCGTGAATGACTATGGTGCTTAGATGGGGCGGGGAGGGATGGGTTTCAATGGTTCGGGCGCAGCCTTGTGTCGCGATTGGGCTGCGCAGCAGCCCCAGAATCCATCCAGCATTCTAGATCGTTGGGGCAGCTGCGCGACCCAATCGCGACACAAGGCCGCTCCCACAGGGCTGAGCCTGCGGGAGCGGTGTAGCTTACTCAGCTAATTTGTAAGCGATGATGTAATCGCCCATCTTGGTGCCCAGCGAGCCATGGCCGCCGGCAGTCACCAGCACGTACTGCTTGCCGTCCTTGCCGGTGTAGCTCATCGGCGTGGCCTGGCCACCCGCTGGCAGGCGCGCTTTCCACAACTCCTTGCCGTTGTTCACGTCATAGGCGCGCAGGTACTGGTCGAGCGTGCCGCTAAGGAAGCCGACGCCACCGGCGGTAACGATCGAGCCGCCCATGCTCGGCACGCCAACCGGCAGGCCGATCGGTAGCGGGGTGCTGTCGCGGGTGGTGCCGTTCTTGTGTTTCCACACCACCTTGTTGGTGAACAGGTCGATGGCGGCGACGTAACCCCAGGCGGGGGCCTGGCACGGTACGCCGAGCGGTGACATGAACGGGTGCATGGTCACTGCATACGGTGCGCCGGTGTTCGGCTGCACGCCGCTGGTCTCGCTTTCGCGCTTGCTGCCTTCGGCAACCTGCTCACGCGGGACCATCTTCGACACGAACGCCATGTAGTTGGGCGAGGTGAACAGCAGCTGGCGCACCGGGTCGACCGACACGCTGCCCCAGTTGAATACACCGACATTGCCTGGGTAGACCAACGAGCCTTGCTCGGATGGCGGGGTGTACTGGCCTTCGTAGCGCAGCTCGCGGAACTGGATGCGGCACAGCATCTGGTCGAAAGGCGTGGCGCCCCACATGGCCTGTTCGGTCAGCTCTGGGCCGAGCAGGTTGAGGTCGGAGCGGGCCTGGGTTGGCGAGGTGTGGTCGCCTTCCACTGCACCTTGTGGGGTGGGGATCTCGCGGATCGGCACGATTGGCGTACCGTCGCGGCGGTCGAGCACGTACAGGCTGCCTTGCTTGGTCGGTACGATGATCGCCGGTTTCACGCCATCGTCGGTTTTCAGGTGGACCAGGGTCGGCTGGCTGCCGACGTCCATGTCCCACAGGTCGTGGTGGGTGAACTGGTAGTTCCAGCGTGCCTTGCCGGTGGCCAGGTCAAGGGCGACCACGCCGGCGCTGTACTTCTCGGCGCCTGGGGTGCGGTCGGCGCCCCACTGGTCCGGGGTCTGGTTGCCCAGCGGCAGGTAGATCATGCCAAGGTCTTCGTCGACGCTGGCGATCGACCACATGTTGGCCGAGTTGCGGCTGTACATTTTGCCGGCAGCCAATGGCTTGGTGTCGTCCGGGTTGTTGCTGTCCCAGTTCCACACCAGGTGGCCGTCGTGCACATCGTAGGCGCGGATCACCCCGGACGGCTCATTGGTCGACTCGTTATCGGTGACGTGGCCACCGATGATCACCAGGTCACGGGTAATCGCAGCAGGCGAGGTGGAGTAATAGCCGCCGGCGGTGAACGGGCCAATGCCGGTGGTGAGGTCGATCACGCCCTGGTTGGCGAAGCCTTCGCAGACCTTGCCGTTGTCGGCGTTGATGGCGATCAGGCGGGCATCCGCGGTAGGCAGGTAGAGGCGACGCGGGCAGGCTTGGGCCACGGCCTGGCCTGCGTCGGTAATTTTCGGCGCCGGGCTGCCGTCGCGGCTGACGTAGCGGTTTTCGTCATAGTACGAGACGCCACGGCACGTCATGTGGGCAAAGCCCTTGAAGGTGCCGGTCGGGCTCTTGACCTGCGGGTCGTAGCGCCAGATTTCCGCGCCAGTGTCCGGGTCCAGCGCCAGCAGGCGGCTGTGCGCGGTGCAGGCGTAGAGCATGCCGTTGACCTTGAGCGGGGTGTTCTGGTTGGTCAGCTCCACCGGGTCGTTTTCGGTTGGCAGATCACCGGTGCGAATGCGCCAGGCTTCTTCCAGGCGGTAGGCGTTCTGCGGGGTGATCTGGCGCAGCGGCGAGTAGCGGTCGCCATGCTCGGTACGGCCATAGGCCTGCCATTCGCCGTCGGGCATGGCGGGGGCGGCGCTGGCCATTTCGCTGCTGTCGCGGCCCAGTTCGCCAAACACTTCACCGGGATGGGTGAACTGGCTGCCCAGCGCGCAAGCGCCCGAAGCTACCACTGCCACGCCGAGCAGTGCAGTATTGGCTTTGCTGGCCGGGCCGATCAGCGGGCGACGTGCCCACGGTAGCAGCAGCACCACGCCGATGGCGAACCAGATGGCCAGCCGCGGCACCAGTTGCCACCAGTCCAGGCCTACTTCGAGCAGGGCCCAAACGGTGCTCCCCAGCAGCACCAGGCCATACAGGCCCAGGGCGATCCGGCGTTGGGCCAGCAGCAGGATGCCCGACAGGGCAAAGCCGATACCGGCGATCAGGTAGTAAAGTGATCCGCCTAGCTGGCTCAGCTTGATACCGCCGGCCAGCAGGGCCAGGCCCATCAGCAACAGCAGCGCGCCAACCAGGCGCGGTAGCCAGCGGCTTCCTTGGTTCGCACCTTCAGTGCTCATCGTAGGTTCTCCGTCAGGTCAAAAAAGGGGTTAGAAACTGCTCTGGATCTTCAGGCCGCCGATCAGGGCGCCATCGACCTGCGACACCCCGCCCGGGTGGCGGATGTACTGCAGGTTGGGGCGTACCGTGAGCCAGTCGGCCAAATGGATGCCGTAGTACAGCTCGGCGCTGTACTCGGTGTCCTGCACTGGCAGGAAGCCTGGGTTGTCGTAGTCGTAGAGGCCGGCGGCCTGGTTGGCCAGGCGGGCGTTCTTGCGATAGGCAGGGTTGACGTGCACGCGGGCCAGGGCGAAACCGATGTCGTCCTTGGCGCGGGCATTGAAGGGCCCTTTGTATACCAGTCCTGCCTGCACATAGTTGTCGATGGCATTGGTCTTTTTGTCATGCACCGTGGCGTTGGCGAACACGCTCAAGCCGCGCGACTGGTCGGACGCCAGCGAGGTGACCTGCTGCTGGGCGCCGATCCACAAGCCGTGCTTGCTCGAGCTGCTGCGGTAGGCGGCGCCGCTGAGGGCGGCCGGCTGACCGTTGCTGTCCTTGAGAACATCTTGTGCCTTGGCATTACTGTAGTAGTAGCCGGCACGATATTCCCCTTTCAAACCTTGGATACGTGGGGTCCATACCAGTTCGAACGGCATTACCGCACCTTGGGTGCCGCTGCCGCTGAGCTTGAAACCATTGCCAGATTCGAGGTTGGAAGGGTTCTGCTCGAAGACGCCGACCTGTGCGTACAGCTCTGGGGAAAGGTTGTAGCGCACGCGCAGGGCCCACTGGCTGACTGGCCAGTTGTACCAGATGCCACCCACCCAGTTGCCCACCTGCGAGCCGCAGAAGGCCAGGTTCTGGAAGTCGCAAGGGAAGCTGTTGAAGTCTTCGCCTTCACCGAAGCGGCCGAATTTCACATCCAGCGCACCATCGAAGTACTTCTGCTTGATCCACATCTGCGTCAGCCGCCAGGTTTCGCCTCGGCCCCAGACTTCCTGGGCGGAGGTGAAGCCGCCGACACGCGGGTCGTTGATGCGGTCGTTGCTGATGTTGTCGCCGTGGCGCTCGGTGATGGTCAGCTGGAGTTCGGTGTCGTGCCAGCCGAGGATCTTGTCCAGGTCCAGGTGGCTGCCAAAGGTGAACTGGTCACTGTAGCGCGCGGTGCGGTCGTGGTCGTAGCCGCCGTGCAGGTTGCTGCCCATCTCGCCGGTGTAACCAAGGGTGAAGTCGTAGCCTTTTTCCAGCAGTTCGCTGCGGGTTCCACCCCAGTCGCCGAGCATCCACGGAGAGTCGCTGGCGAACATTTCGCTGGCGCTGGCGGGGGTTGCCAAGGCACTGAGGGCGAGGCCGATGTAACAGGTTTTAGGCAGTTGGAGCATGAGATAGCGCTATCTTTTGATTATTGAAAAAACGGCAAGCGCATCGAAGGGCGGGCCCCTCAATGGATATGGCGACAAGAGTGTTCGATGAAGCGTTTCAGCTTGCGGCGGGGAGGATATAGGGGAAGCTGTAAGAAAAAAAGACAAATTGTCGCAGATGATTGTTGCTGAACGGGCAACAGTCGAGGTCGGTAGGGGAGTGGGCAGCCGGTGAACCCGGCACAGAGATCGCATAAGGGCTGACAGGTGTTGGCCACAAGATTTGCAGCGCCTGGGGGATCGAGCGCCGCCCGCGCGGCGCGCATCGCGAGCTGGCGCTCGCTCCTACGTTTGTTTCGGGCCAGTAACGCCTGTGCCAGGCGCGCGCGACCGCCTTGTTCGTACGACGCGATATCGAGCCATGCGCCAAAGCGTTCGCGTGCATATCCCGCAGGAATGATTGGCCCGAAACAAACGTAGGAGCGAGCGCCAGCTCGCGATGCGCGCCGCGCGGGCGGCGCTCGATCTCACAGGCGCTGAAGATGCTGTGACGAGCACTTGGCAACCCTGATGCAATCGCCAGGAACCATAGAATCTCCCACACCCATCTTCGTCGCGTCTGGTTCAGAAGGTCGTACGCAACCCCACTTCCACACTGCGCCCCGGCGCCGGCGCGATATCGCGCAGGATCGAACTGGCATAGCGCACGGTCTGGTCGGTCAGGTTTTCGCCGCGCACAAACGCCAGCCACTGGCTCTGGCCAACGTCGAAGCGGTAGCCAACGCTGGCCCCCAGCGTGGTGTAGCCATCGGTGCTGGTTTCGTTGGCGGGTTTGCGGTGCTGCGATGCTGCATGTTGCACATCTACTCGCGCCTGCCAGCGGTCCAGCTCCCAGACCAGGCCGCTGTTCAGGCGCAGCGGCGCGATACGGGGCAGTGGCTCGCCACTGTCGAGGTTCTTGGCCCGGGTATAGTCACCGGACAACTCCAGTGCGAAGCTGCCGTAACGGTTTTCGGCCAGTTGCCAGCGGTCCTGGGCCTCGATGCCGTAGAAGCGCGCCCGCACGCCTTGGTACTGGTATTCCGGGAAGCCCTCATGATCATGATCGTGATCGTGGTCATCCTCGTCATGGTCATGCCCGCCCTCGCGGGTGTTGCCGGTACCGATCAGGCCGATGTAGTTGCGGAAGTGGTTGTAGAACACCCCGACACTGCCTTTATGGGTGCCATTGTCGAAGCGTAGCGCCAGGTCGGCGGAAATGGCCTTTTCCTTGTTCAAACTGGCGTCGCCGACTTCAAAGGCGCCGGTGGCCACGTGCGCGCCATTGGCGTACAGCTCGTAAAAGGTCGGGGCACGCTCGGTGTAGCCGAGGTTGGCCGCCAGCGACCAGATGGGGTCGAGCTGGTACACCGCGCCTGAAGATAGGCTGAAGGCGTTGAAGCTGCTGGCGCTGTCTGCGTCGACGAAGTTCTCGTTGCCTTTGGCGTCAGGATCTACGCGGGTGTGCTCCATGCGCGCACCCAGGCTCAGGTTCAGGCGCTCGCTGGCTTGCCACTGCTCGAGCATGAACAGTGCCACGCTGTCGGTATCAGTATGCGGGACGAAGGCTTCCTCGCCGAGGGCCGAGAACTCGTTACGGCTGACTTGGGCCCCAATGATCCCTTCCACTGGTCCGAGTGGTTGGTGGCGGGCTTCAATACGCGCTTCGTAGCCTTTGTTCTTGAAGGTGGTATGGACTTCGCCTTCTTCGATTTCTTTGTGCTCGTAGTCGGTGTAACCGGCATCTACCTTGACTGAGCTGAACGGGCCGTCGAGGTCGCGCAATTCGGAGGCGAAGGCGTAGTGGTCCTGTTTCATGTCCAGGCGCACGCCGGACTCGGCCACCGAGCCATAGTTGCTGTCGTAGCCGCTGTACGAGAGGCCGGCGTAGCCGTGGTCCCAGTGGTAGGCACCACCGATTGCGCCGCCGTCCTGGCGACCGTCGCTGTTTTCCAGGCGGTGTTTGCTGCCGGGCTCGTCGGCATCGCGCACTTTGGCGCTGCGGGCGTAGCCAGGGATGCGCAGATCGTTGAACTGGCGGCTGTTGGCATCCAGGTGCAGGGCGAAGGCACCGTTACCGGCCTCCAGCTTGCCGGCACTGCTGCGGGTGGTGTCGGCGCCGCCGTAACGCAGTTCACCGGCACCGTGGATGCCCTCGATGGGCGAGTCCGGGATGCGGTTGTCGAAGGTGTTGACCACGCCGCCGATGGCGTTACCGCCATACAGCAAGGCGGCCGGGCCACGGACGATTTCGACGCGATCGACCGTTACCGGGTCCAGGGGCACGGCGTGGTCATAGGACAGCGACGAGGCATCCAGGGCGCCGACGCCATTGCGCAGGATGCGGATACGGTCGCCATCCAGGCCGCGGATCACCGGGCGGCTGGCGCCTGGGCCAAACCAGGTAGAAGCGACGCCGGGCTGCTTGTTCAGGGTTTCACCCAGGGTGCTGTGCTGTTGTTGCAGCAGGTTCTCGCCTTCGAGCACGGTGCTGGGGGCGGCCAGTTGGCGGTTACCCAACGGGTTGGCGGTGATGACCTGTGGTTCGAGCTCTACGGCCTGGCTGGGGGATGCAGCCAGCCAGAGTGCGACGGCAAGGGGGGAGAGGCGAAGCGGTGTGTACAGCATGGGGATGGGGCGTTCCTTGGCAGATGCTTTTTAGTGTTACAACATAACATAACTATTCCATCACAGAGGTTTTGTCTCTGACCAGCGATTTTTCTGTCGACTCGACTGATCCCTCCCACCACTACACTCGTGTAAGGTGCGCATCTTTCCTACGGAGCACAGCATGAGCACGGCCCAACACAACGCGCTGCACGGCAAGACCCTTGAACAGATCCTCACCGAGCTGGTGGCGCATTACCAATGGCCTGGCCTGGCCGAGCGTATCGATGTGCGCTGCTTCAAGAGCAACCCGACCATCAAGTCGAGCCTGACGTTCCTGCGCAAAACACCATGGGCGCGGGAAAAGGTCGAACAGTTGTACGTGAAGCTGCAGCGCCAGGCCTGACATGTCGCGTCGCCCTTGGCTGACCGGTATGGCTGTGCTGGGCTGGTTCGGCCTTGCCGTGCAGGTGAACCTGGTGCTGCTGGCGCGTTGGCAGGAACAGGCCAGCCTGATTGGCGGCCTGATCAATGTGTTCGGCTACTTCACCGTGCTGACCAATACCCTGGTGGCGACGGTGCTCAGCTATGCCGCGTTCGGTCGGGAAGGTCGTGGCAAGCGCTTTTTCCTGTCGCCTTCAGTCAGCACTGCTGTGGCCGCCAGTATCGTACTGGTGGCGCTGGCCTACAGCGTGCTGCTGCGTCATTTGTGGCAACCACAGGGTTGGCAATGGCTGGCGGACGAGTTGCTGCACGACGTAATGCCGGTGCTGTATGCCTTGTATTGGTGGTGCGAGGTGCCCAAGGGCAGTTTGCGGCTATGGCATTTGCTGGTGTGGGCGCTGTACCCGGCGGTCTACTTTGGTTATGCGCTGTGGCGGGGGAGCGAGATTGGCGTGTATGCCTATCCGTTTATCGATGTGGCGAGCCTGGGGTATGGGCAGGTGATGCTCAATGCGCTCGGGGTGCTGGCGGGTTTCTGGGGGATAGGGCTGGTGTTGCTTGGGCTGGATCGGTGGCGGGGGCTGCACAGGCTGGCTTGACCTGTGCCGGCCTCTTCGCGGGCAAGCCCGCTCCCGCAGAGAAATCACAAGCCCAGGGGCTGTGGTAATCGCTGTGGAAGCGGGAGACTCGCGGCCTGGGTGTCAGCAGCAGGGCACAAGACTTCTGATATCCCCAAATGGCCTGGGCCGCGATGGCGTCTTAGTGCTTCTTCCCTTGCATGCTCGAAACCCATTGCTCGCTGCGACTATGCCCACTGGTCCTCAACACGCCCAGGTCCAGCGCATTTTCGCCATCCGCCGCCATTTTGCTTTTGGCTATCTCGGCGATTGCCGTGCCCAGGTCCACCGGTGAGTTCGACGCATCCAGCGACAGATCACGGCGATAGTCATTACCGCTCAGCGTTTCCTGGGTGACCGAGTTGGCGTCGAGCCTCACGTCACCCTTGGCCGACTGCAAGCGTGCCCCCACCAGATGAGCGTTGCCACCGACCTGCAGGTCGATGCCGTCGCTGCTTTTCAGCGTGGTCTGACGCGCCACGTTGTCGCGCTGTGCATGCGACACGTCGAGGCTGACGGTTGGCGAGAACCCTGGGTCTGCCTTGCTCAGGGCCGAACCGGCCGTTTTCTCGACCTTGCCTCCCAGCGGGCCAGCCACCGATTTGGCCGCGTTGACATAGCCCTGCGGGTTTTTCTCCTGGCTCAGCCTGACATCGCCCTTCACGCTCAGGGTGTCGACGCTGTCCTTGAGGCTGGCGATGCGCAGGTCACCGTCGATTGTGCCGCCAATATGCCCTGCATCCAGGGTGGCACTCTCGATGCGGGTATCGCCACGGCTTTGCAGGTTGATGCGCTCGGCGCGCAGGTCACTGGTATTCCAGGTGAGGTTGTCGCGCTTGTCGAGTTCAACCTTGAGCCGGCCATGCAAGCCGCGGGTGTCCAACGCGCCCTTGGCCATGTTGAAACCGGCGCCGGCCGAGATGTCGAGGTTGTCGCGTCGCTCCTGGCTGGAAGAGGCTTCAACCAGCATGCCGCCATTCGAGGCGTCGAGGGTTATCTGTTCGGCCGAGGCCTGCAGGCCTTGCAGGTGCAGGGCGATGTCCTCGCGGGCGCTGCTGCTCAGGGTCAGTGTGCCGTTGCTGGCAAACTGGGCATCGACCGCCTGCCGTGCTTGTTCGTCTTGCTTGCCGTGGCTGAAGTGGCCGCCGATGGCTCCCCCCTTGGTCTGGCCAGCCTTGGCCGCCAGCTCCATGCCTCCACCCAGGTTGCTGCCTGCGGCTTGCTGGGTATTGCTGGCCGCCTTGACCTGCAACTGGCCGCCACTTTGCACCTGTATGTCGGCGGCCTTGGCCTCGCGGCTACCAATGCGCGTGCCTTCGAGCAACAGGTCGCCTGTGCTGGTCAGCTTTACCTCGCCCTTGGCGTCGATTTGTGCCACTTGTGCCTTGCCCTGCGTGCTCAGCTTTTGGCCATGGTCCAGATAACCCCGGCCATCGACACCGGTGCTGCCCGGGCGGTTGCCGACTTTGGCCCAGGCATTGCCATCGAGCTGGCGTGACTGCTGTTCGGCCTGGTCGGTCGCCTGGGGTAAGGCCAGCGACCCGGCACTGTGCATGACCACGCTGCCTTCACCGCCATCGATGCGGGCCCCTTCGTAGCGGCCATCGCTGCCCAGCTGTACCTGGATACCCTGTTGCCCGTAAAGGCTGCCGGGTACGGCGGTACTGGCAATATCCTTTTTATCCAGCGACCCTCCTTTGCCGGCGGCGCGTACATTCAAGTCCTCGCCGGTGCTGGTGTCCAGGCGCGCGTCGCCACCATAGGCCAGGCGTTGAACGGTGGTTTCCTGGGTATTTTCGGCGGCGCTCACCTGGTGCTGCTGCGCTTCGATTTTCAGCGAGCCGGCATTGGCCCGCCAGGCTGTGCCCTGGTCGGCCAGTGTGTCAGCCTTGACCTCGACCTTTGCTGCGGACAACTCACTGACCTGAGCAATGCCACGGCGCTGGTTTTCCAGGCGCTTGAGGTGTTCAACCGTCATGTCGGCCCCCACGCTGGGCGGCGCCATGGCGTCTTCGGGCGAGGCTTGCTGGAAGCGCGGGGCTTCCTCACCCAGCACCAGGCGCTCGATAGGGCGGGTCAGGTCGCGGTATTCGATGCTGGCGCCCAGGCTACCCGACCAGTCGTCACGGCTTTGTTCATGTTCATGGGTATCCTGCACCGCACGGTTGTCGATGCGTTCGGCGTTCACCTGCAGGGTGTTGCCGGCCTCGACGTGCGCGGCCTCGGTGAGCAGTGCATCACTGCGCAATTTCAGATCGCCGCTGGCCTGCAACTCGCTGCGCTGCACCTTGCTTTCGCGTTCGGCTTGCACCCCGCGGTTGTGATGGCCTTCGAAGAAACTGCCCAGGCGGTCGATGCCACCGGTTACCGTCAGCCCGCCACCACTTTCGGTGGTGCTGGTGGCTGTGTCACGGTCATTGCGGGTCGCCCCAAGTGTCACTTCCCGCGCCTGCACGTCGAGGTCGCCGGCAGTGGCCTGGGCCTTGCTGCCGTTGACCTGCAGGTGCGCGCCGCTGCTCATGCCCACCGAGGCGCCCTTGAGCTCACTGGCAACCTGGGTGGTCGCGCGCTGCTTGGCGGTGGTGGTAACGACCTCATAGGCCACGTCAGCCGCGTACTGGCGGGACTCCGGCTTGCCATCCTCGGCTTCCTGGGTCTGTCTGGCGCTGGCCGTGAAACCGCGTTGTTGGTCGCGGGTTTCGCGTTCATCGACCGATTGCGCACTGCCAATCAACAGGTCGCCTTTGGCTTCGACTTGCAGATGCTTGCCTGCTTCGACCTTGGCGCCCTGGATGCGCATCTCTTCGGCGCTGGCCAGGCGCAGGTTGCTGGTCGAGCTGACGTCGCTGACCAGTACCTGCTGTTTGCGGTCCGTGCTTTCGTGCTTGCTGCCGATCAGGCCGAACAGCTTACTGTCGCTGGTGCGCTGGGTGGAGGTCGTGCTGCCATGGTCTGCCTCGATGGCCAGCGAACCGTTATCGCTGTAGAGCACCGCGTCCTGTTTGCCGAACACGGTGCTGCCTTTGATGGCAACCTGGTCGGCTCTCACTGTGAGCTCGCCATCGCTGGTTACCGTGCTGCCCGCGACGACCTGGCCCTTGGTGTCGTTACCTTTTCGATCGCCAAAGAATGTACCGGATACCAGGTCGCCTCGGTAGTCGCGTTGGGTGCCGTGTTCCTGCAAGGTGGTGGTGCCGATGTCTGCCTGTTTTGCCTGGATAGCCAGATCGCCGCGGCTGTGCAGGCTGCTGCCCTGCACGTTGAGGTTGTCGCTTGCCTTTATCGACATGTGCCCGGCGCTCAGGGTACTGCCCTTTGCGGTTTCCTTGAGCTGGTCGCTATCGCTGTCACCGCGCCATAAGTCCTTGCGATGACGCACCTGCTGTTCGATGCGCTTGCTGTCGATGCCGGCGATGATGTCCAGGCCGGCACCGCTGTCTAGCGTCAGCTCGTTACCGGCGTCCAGCTTCGCTGCGGTCATGCGCATGTCGTCGCCGGACTGCAACAGCACGCTGTCGGTGCCCAGCAATTGACTGCCCTGTTGCTGCTGGTGGGTGGTGGTGGTTTTGCTGTTGTAGGTTTCGCGGGTGACGAACCAGAACTTCTTGTTCCAGCTGTCACTGTCGTGCTTGATGTGCTCGATTGTCTTGGCGTCCAGTGTGAGCTTCTTGCCCGCCCGTGCTTCGATTCGCTGGGCCTGGCCGTCGACCGTTTCAAGCATCAGGTCATCGGCAGCGGTGAGTTTCAGTAGGCCACGCTCGCTGCGCAGCTCGGTCGGGCGGTCGCCAGCGCCGCTGACATGCAGGCCCCCGGCCGAGCTGATGTCGACCCCCTCGGCGCCCAGAATCTGCGAGGCCCCCACACGCACACCCGCGCCTTCGGCAGTACTTACCACACGGATACGCCCGGCGCGCATGGCGCCGAACAGGCTGGCGTCAATGCTCGAAGAGGGGCTGGGCAGGTGTTCGACCACCTCGCCGTTGCGGCTGTCGATACGGTTGCGACCGACGGTGATGTCGAGCGTTTCGCGGGCCATGAGCAGGCCTTTGCTGTCTACGCGCGGTGCGATCAGTTCGAGCGCGCCACCGGCATTGTCCTGACCACGCTCCAGTACCTGCAGGGTGCCGCTGGCAGTGAGCGTATCGAGGTACCTGAGCTGCTGCTCCTCGAATTGTGGGGTGCCCACCACGAAGCCCGCGCGGGTGGTGTTGATGAAACTGCCGCCGTTGAGGGTGATGCCATTGGGGTTGGCCAGGATGTAATCGGCCGGGCGGCCGAAGATTTCCTGTGGCCCCTCGATCAGCGAGGCGTTGCGGCTGACCACTTCGTTAAGAATGGTCGAGGCGGCCTGGCCCTGAAACTGCGGGTTGGCCGCCAGGGCACCGGCCAGTTGCGATTGCCCGGCTGCGGTGGCGTTGTTCAGCACCAGGCCTGGGGTGCCAACGTTGTAGTCGATGAACTGGTTATGTGACAGCCCCCTGGCGTTGGGCGGCACGATGTCGATGACCGGTACCCCGTGGCCGTTGTGGATGACCGGGGTACCCCCGGGGCCGCTGGCTGCTTCCAGCCCGGTCTGAGCCAGTGCGGCACTGGGCCCGAACACAGCGAAGAAGATTGCCCAGCGCAAGGTATCCGGGCGAACAGGCGGTAACTGCGAGAGTGTTTGCATTTTCTCGTTCTCTTTGTTGTGGGTGAATCAGATGTTCAGGGTCCAGTCCAGTACCCAGAAGCCGGGCTCCAGCCGCGGGCGGGGCAGGTCGCTGGTGTACAGGGCGCGTTGGTAGTCCAGGCGCAGGCGGCTGCCGGGCAGGCTCAGTTCCAACCCTGCGGCGGCCCCGGCCAGGCGCTGCGACGGTTTGCCTTCGGCGGTACGAACCCAGCCCTGGTCCAGGCCGATGTAGGGGCGTATTTCGAAGGGGTGGGCCCAGGTCAGTGGCAGCGCTTGGCTGAACGTATTGCGCCAGACAGCGCTGCTGGCACCGGAGTAAGTGCGCAGACGAAAGCCGCGGACAGCCGAATCGTCGCTGACCAGCAGTTGTTCGACGGCAGGCAACGGGTCGCGGCTGTACTGCAGGGCCAGCTCGCTCTGCCAGCGCCAAGGTTTGGGTGCCGGGCCCTGACGCAGGTGCAGCAGGTTGGCGCGGTATTTGCGAAAGTCCGGGCGCAGGCGTTGAGCACCCAACGGCGAACGGTCGGCACCCAATGCGTCAATGCCTTGGGCAACGCCGAAGTAGCCGTTCCACAAGCCACTTTCGAGCCACAGCAGGTTGATGCCGGCCTCTACCGTGGTCAGCGTCGGGCTCTGCTGGACGATAACCGCGCCAGCGGTGCGGTTGACCAGTTGTTTGCGGTCCAGTCGGGCGCTGGCGCTGAGCATGCCTTGCTGGTTGCGCCACAATACCCGCTCGATACTCAGGCCCTGATAGCTGCTGCTGCCGTCGGCAGCCTTGTCGCTGTAGGGGAGGGGGGCTTGATAACTTAGCTGGCTGGCGCTGAGGGCAAAGGTCCAGGCGCCGTAGGGGATGCTGTAGTACAGCGATATGCCTTGGCTTTGGCCGGGCGTATCGAGCACCGTGCTGGTCAACGACAGGCGCAGCTCATCATTGAGGCCAAGCGGGCTGTCCAGGCCAACGCCGAGGGAGATGCGGTGGCGGCCGGTCAGCTCGCTGCCACGGTTGTCGAAGCGGCTGTCCAGGTGCCAGCGTGAACCAACCTTGCCTGGCTGCACGACCACGCGGGTGCCGCCCTGCAGTTCGCCGGGCAGCAAGGTGGCGCCCAGTTCATAGGCGCGTAGGCGGTTGAGCTGGTCCAGGCCTTGCTCAAGGTCGGGCAGGTACAGTGGCTGCCCAAGCAGGCCTGGGAAGGCATTGGAGAGAGACAGGGGCAGGTCGGGGCCTGCCAGTTCGATGGTTTCGACAAAGCCTTCGACAATGACGATGTCCAACGGCATGCCCTCTGCTGGGGGCTGCCGCAGGTAGGGGCGGCTGGTTGGGTAGCCGGCTTGTACATAACGTTGGGTGATGGCTTTGAGCAGCCGGTTGATGTCGGCGATGCCCATGCAGGCAGGTGTGAAAGCACGGAGGGTCGGCGCCAGTGCCGAGTTCGAAAGCCGGTGCATGCCCGCCACGCGCACGCCATCGACTGCCCAGCAGCGATCGTCGTGCGGGCGGCGGGAAGTGGTGGTGTTGGTCGCTTCAACCGGGGCGGGTATACGCTGCCAGCGTTCCAGCCGCTGCTGTTGCTCCAGCTGCCGCAGCCCCTGCTGTTGATCGCGCAGCTGCTGGCTGGCAGGGTCGTCGGCCAGCACCTGGGGAATGGACAGCAAGCCAGAAAGGCAACCGGCCGACAGCCAATGGGCAATGCGGTGAATCAGGCACGGCATTGAAGCACCCCGCAAATGATGTACGGTTTTCGTACTCGTCTGCGTGGATGCTAAAAATTAAGTCACCCGCCTGGATGCAGTACCCTGCCTAAGCACCTGTAAGGCAGGTTCTCGCAAAACGGTGGGAAGGTTCCTACAACTGTAACCGGAAGGCCCTATATCAAGGCCTGATCTCGATCAGCGTTCCATCCCGTACCAAGTCCCACACTTCCTGCATGTCGCGGTTGCGCATGGCAATGCAACCATCCGTCCAGTCCAGGGTATGGAAGTACCATTCCGGGTACTCATCGTTGATCGGCGTGCCGTGAATCATGATCATGCTGCCGGCATTCACCCCTGCCCGGGTCGCGCGGGCGGCATCGCTGATGTTCGGGTAATTGATGTGCATGGCCAGGTTGAAGCGGTCGCTTTGCTTGCGCCAGTCCAGCCAGTACAAGCCCTCAGGGGTTTTCTTGTCGCCTTCGCGTTCCTTGGCGCCCTTGGGCTGCTTGCCCAGCGAGATGCGGTAGGTTTTCAGCGGCTCGCCACGGCTGATCAGCTGCAAGCGGCGCTCGGACTTGATCACCAGCACCTTGTCGATCAACGGTTGCATGGCTTGCTGCGAAGGCGATGGGGTTTGCGCTGCCGGCGCGGGCTTGCGGATGATGGTTTCGGTGAAGGCCGCCTGGGACACCGAGGTAACGCAAAGGCAGAAAAGGGCAAGCAACCAGCGCATGTAACAGTATCCCTGAAGGCTTTTAGGTGTGTGGCGAGACGTTCATCGGCGGCAGGTATTCATGGCCTATGGGGTAGTGCTGGCCGATGCGGTCGCGATAGTAGCATTCTAGTGTGCGAGTGACGGTGCGGAAAGCCAGCTCGTCCCACGGTATCTCATGTTCTTCGAACAGGCGCACCTCCAGGCTTTCGACCCCGACGGCAAAGTCCAGGTCCGCCAACTCGGCGCGGAAGAACACATGCACCTGGCTGATGTGTGGTAGATCGAACAGCTGATACAGGGACGTCGGCCCGACCCGGGCGCAGGCTTCCTCGACGGTTTCGCGACGTGCGGCCTGGTCGAGGGTTTCGCCGTTTTCCATGAAACCGGCGGGCAGGGTCCAGAAGCCCCGGCGCGGTTCGATGGCGCGGCGGCACAGCAACACCTGGCTGCCCCAGGTTGGCAGCACGCCGGCCACGATGTTGGGGTTCTGATAGTGGATGGTCTGGCAAGAGCCGCAGACGTACCGCAGGCGGCTGTCGCCCTCGGGGATCTGCTGAGTGACCGGTTGGCCGCACGCGCTGCAGAATTTCATGTGTGGTTCCTTATGTTCAAGGCTATCTTGGCGCGGCCACCGTGCCGCCGCAAGCGCTGGGGCTTGGGTGCTTCACGGCTTTGGTGCATCATGCAACACAGGACCTGGATACGAGCGTGCGCAATGCTGGACGAGCTACTTCGCCGAATGAGCAACCACCAACCCGCATCACTGGAAACCGACAGACGGTTCCCCGAAGCGGCGGTCCTCTTGCCCATTACCCGCAGCGAAGCGCCCGAGCTGGTCTTGACCCTGCGCGCCAAGGGGCTGTCTACCCACGGTGGTGAAGTGGCCTTTCCCGGTGGCCGTCGGGACCCGGAAGACCCGGACCTGGTTTTTACTGCCCTGCGCGAGGCTGAAGAAGAAATCGGCCTGCCTCCTGGCCTGGTGGAGGTGATTGGCCCGCTCAGCCCGCTGATTTCGCTACATGGCCTGAAAGTGACGCCATTCGTCGGGCTTATTCCCGACTTCGTCGAATATCGCGCCAATGATGCCGAGATTGCGGCAGTGTTCACCGTGCCGCTGGAGTTTTTCCGCCAGGACCCGCGCGACCATACCCACCGTATCGATTACCAGGGCCGTAGCTGGTTCGTGCCAAGCTATCGTTATGGCGAATACAAGATCTGGGGGTTGTCGGCGATCATGATCGTCGAGCTGGTCAACCTGCTGTTCGATGCCGGTATCAGCCTGCATCAGCCGCCGGAGCGTTACATCGAAAATTGAGCGGGGCCTACCCCGCCGTCTGCGTCGCAGCCTGAGGAACAAGCATGAAATATCGCCTGGGCGACCTGCGGGTCGAGAGCCACCCCACCAGTTGGACCGCACCCAACGCCACGCTCATTGGCAGCGTGCGCCTGCAAGCCAATGCCAGTGTGTGGTTTGGGGCGGTGTTGCGCGGGGATAACGAGCTGATCGATATCGGCGAAGGCAGCAACGTGCAGGATGGCACGGTGATGCACACTGACATGGGCTCGCCCCTGACGTTGGGCAAGGGCGTAACCGTCGGCCACAACGCCATGTTGCATGGCTGCACGGTGGGCGACTTCAGCCTGGTCGGTATCAACGCCGTGATTCTCAATGGTGCGCGCATCGGCAAACACTGCATCATCGGCGCCAACGCACTGATTGCCGAGGGCAAGGAAATCCCGGATGGTTCGCTGGTGATGGGCTCGCCGGGCAAGGTGGTACGCGAACTGACCGAGCAGCAGAAGCGCATGCTTGAAGCCAGTGCCGCACATTACGTGCACAATGCCCAGCGCTATGCGCGGGATCTGGTGGTTGATGATGAGTGAAGTGGTCGAGCGGCCGGTGGCTTCGCCGTGTGTGAGTATTTGTGCGCTGGACGAGCAGGATATCTGCACAGGCTGCCAGCGTACCGTGGCCGAGATTGGTCGCTGGGGGCGGATGGACAACGACGAGCGTCGGGCGGTGCTCAAGCGTTGCCATGAACGGGCAGTAGAAGCCGGCCTCATCATGCAGGCCTGACGCGAACCCTGTAGGAGCGGGTTTACCCGCGAACACCGGCGAAGCCGGTGCCATGCACCGCAGTGGCAGCTTCGCGGGCACGCCCGCTCCCACAGGTACAGCGACAGCCTTGAGGGCTGCACATCTGTGGGAGCGGGTTTACCCGCGAACGGCCCAGCGGTAATCTGTACGGCTTGCCCACAGACTGCCCGCCATGTTCTATCTGATTGCCTACATCAGCAGCGTAGTGCTGATCAACTACGCCTTCTCAAGTGCCCCGCACCTGGACATCATCTGGTCCGCCTGGGGCGGCCTGGTGTTTATCCTGCGTGACATGGTGCAGACCCGCTTCGGTCATGGCGCCCTGTTCGCCATGCTGGTGGCTCTGGTGCTGTCCTATGTCACGTCGGAGCCTGCGATCGCGCTGGCCAGCGCCAGCGCATTTTTCATCTCCGAGCTGATCGACTGGCTGGTGTTCAGCATCACCCGTCGGCCCCTGCGCGACCGCCTGTGGCTCAGCTCGGCGTTGAGCATCCCGGTGGATACCTTCATTTTCTTCGGCATGATCGGCGCTCTGACCCCGGTAGTGATCGGCACCGCGATGGCCTCGAAGTTCGCCGGTGTAACGGCGGTGTGGCTGGCCATGGCATTTCGCGCACGGCGGGCCGCCGTCGCCGGTTGATGGTGTAGAATAGCGGTCCTTTTTCAGCGGGTGGCGCCTAGTCTGGCGCGGCCCCGGATGCCTTCGAGGACCTGAAATGACCCGTATCGGAACCCCATTGTCGCCTACCGCGACCCGTGTACTGCTCTGCGGCTGTGGCGAGCTGGGCAAGGAAGTGGTAATCGAGCTGCAGCGCCTGGGCGTCGAAGTAATCGCCGTCGACCGTTACGCCAATGCTCCGGCAATGCAGGTGGCGCACCGCAGCCATGTGATCAACATGCTTGATGGCGTTGCCCTGCGCGCGGTAATCGAAGCCGAGAAGCCGCACTACATCGTTCCGGAAATCGAAGCCATCGCCACCGCCACCCTGGTCGAGCTGGAAAACGAAGGTTTTACCGTGGTGCCGACCGCCCGCGCCACCCAGTTGACCATGAACCGCGAAGGCATCCGCCGCCTGGCTGCCGAAGAGCTGGACCTGCCAACCTCGCCGTACCACTTCGCCGACACCTATGAAGACTACGCCAAGGCCGTAGCCGACCTGGGTTACCCGTGCGTGGTCAAACCGGTGATGAGCTCGTCGGGCAAGGGCCAGAGCCTGCTGCGCAGCGATGCTGACCTGCAGAAGTCGTGGGACTATGCCCAGGAAGGCGGTCGCGCTGGCAAGGGTCGGGTGATCGTCGAGGGTTTCATCGACTTCGAATATGAAATCACCCTGCTGACCGTGCGCCACGTGGGCGGCACCACCTTCCTCGAGCCCGTCGGCCACCTTCAGGAGAAGGGCGATTACCAGGAGTCCTGGCAGCCACAGGTCATGAGCCCGAAGGCGCTGGCCGAATCGCAGCGCGTGGCCAAGGCGGTCACCGATGCCCTCGGCGGTCGCGGCCTGTTTGGTGTGGAGCTGTTCGTGAAGGGCGACCAGGTGTGGTTCAGCGAAGTGTCGCCGCGCCCGCATGACACGGGGCTGGTCACCCTGATTTCCCAGGACCTGTCGCAATTCGCCCTGCATGCCCGCGCCATTCTCGGCCTGCCGATTCCGGTGGTGCGTCAGTTCGGCCCGTCGGCCTCGGCAGTGATCTTGCCCGAAGGCCAGTCCCAACAGACCAGCTTCGCCAACCTGGGCGCAGCGCTGAGCGAGCCGGATACCGCCATTCGCCTGTTCGGCAAGCCGGAAATCAACGGTACCCGTCGCATGGGTGTGTGCCTGGCGCGTGACGAATCGGTCGAACTGGCGCGGGCCAAGGCGACGCGTGCAGCTCAGGCGGTCAAGGTCGAGTTCTGATCCGAGAGTGCTGGGGCCGCAAAGCGGCCCCAGTCGCTTACAGCGCGGTATTGCGCGTCTCTTTCAGGCACAGCACGGCAATCAGGCTGATCACCGCCGCCACCGACACATAACCCCCCACCCAGCTCAACCCGCCCATGCTCACCAGCTTCTGGGCAAAGAACGGAGCCGCCGAGGCGCCGACGATACCGCCCAGGTTATACGCCGCCGAGGCACCGGTATAACGTACGTGAGTCGGGAACAGCTCTGGCAGCAGTGCCCCCATCGGCGCAAAGGTCACGCCCATCAGGAACAGCTCAATGGCCAGGAACAGCGCCACGCCCGTGGTCGATCCCGAGGTCAGCAGTGGCTCCATGGTAAAGCCCGAAGCTATCGCCAGCAGGCCGCCGACGATCAGTACCGGCTTGCGCCCGTAACGGTCACTGAGCCAGGCCGACAACGGTGTGGCCAGGGCCATGAACACAACCGCGAAGCACAGCAGGCCAAGGAACGTTTCGCGGCTGTAGCCCAGTGTGGTTACGCCGTAGCTCAGCGAGAACACCGTGGAAATGTAGAACAGCGCATAGCACACCACCATGGCCGCAGCGCCCAGCAGGGTTGGCAGCCAGTATTTGGAGAACAGGTCGACCACCGGCATTTTCACCCGCTCGTGGCGGGCAACGGCCTTGGCGAACACTGGGCTCTCTTCGAGCTTCAGGCGCACGTACAGGCCTACCAGTACCAGTGCGGCGCTGAGCAGGAACGGAATGCGCCAGCCCCACTCGCGGAACTGCTCGTCGCTGAGCACCAGCGCCAGGGTCAGGAACAGGCCGTTGGCAGCCAGGAAGCCGATTGAAGGGCCCAACTGCGGGAACATGCCAAACCAGGCACGCTTGCCTTCCGGAGCGTTCTCGGTAGCCAGCAAGGCCGCGCCACCCCATTCGCCCCCCAGGCCCAGGCCTTGGCCAAAACGCAGCAGGCAGAGAATGATCGGCGCCCACACGCCAATGCTGTCATAGCCCGGCAGCACGCCAATGGCGGTGGTGGATACGCCCATCAGCAGCAGCGAGGCGACCAGCGTCGACTTGCGGCCGATGCGGTCGCCAAAATGGCCGAACAACGCCGAGCCCAGTGGGCGGGCGAGGAAGGCGATACCGAAGGTGAGGAAGGCGGCCAGCATTTGCGCGGTGCCCGACCCGGACGGGAAGAACACCGGGCCGATCACCAAGGCGGCGGCGGTGGCGTAGACGTAGAAATCATAGAACTCGATGGCCGTGCCGATGAAGCTGGCGGTGGCTACCCGCGCAGGCGAGTTGACTGGCGCGGCGGGTGCTTGGGCGTAAGTGCTGCTTGTCATTGAATAGGTCCCTGACAGTCTGGTCCGGCTCCATGGGCTTGGCCCGCGATGGCATGCCATGTAAATGGCACGGTTAAGCGGACGCCGGAGCGTATTGTTGTGTGCGCCCGACTGACGATAGCCCAAGGGGGGGTAGGGGCGGGGCGGGTACTGTTCGGGGGTGTTGACGCAGGACCGCAAGGCATATCAGTGGAGCGGACTGGCCGTGGAGCGCCGGGTGCGGGTAGCAGGCGTGACGGCGGGGCTGGGTAAGCGTGACCCGAGTATAGCTATCGGGTCACGGTCCACACCAGTACCTTGCTGGCGCAATTGTCCTCTGTTTCAAGGATTTCCAGGCGATAACGGCCTATCTTCAGGCAAACAGCGCTTTCCGGGATGCTTTCCAGCGCTTCGGTAACCAGCCCGTTGAGGGTTTTCGGCCCGCCGTCGCAGGGCAGGTGCCAGCCCAGGGTGCGGTTGATTTCGCGTAACGAAGCGGTGCCATCAATGACGAAGGTGCCATCGGGCTGCGGGTGCACATGCGGGTTGTCCAGGCTTTGTTCGTCCTCGAACTCACCGACGATCTCTTCGAGAATGTCTTCCAGGGTGACGATACCCAGTACTTCGCCGTACTCGTCCACGACCACGCCCAAGCGGCGTTGCTGCTTGTGGAAGTTCAACAACTGCATTTGCAGGGGCGTGCTTTCCGGTACGAAATAGGGTTCGTAGCAGGCGCCGTGCAGCGCTTCGAGGGTCAGCTCGGCCTTGGGCAGCAGGTGACTGATCAGCTTGGTGTTGAGAATCGCTTCGACTTGGTTGATGTCGTTGTGGTAGACCGGCAGGCGGGTGTGGCGGCTGACGATCAGTTGCTCGATGATGCGTTCGATCGGCTCGTCGAGGTTGATACCATCCACTTCGTTGCGCGGCACCAGGATGTCGTTGACGGTGATCTTGTCCAGCGACTGCAGGCCGTCGAGCATGCCATGGCGAGGCGCTTCGTGCTGTTCATCCTCATCGAAGTCGTCGGCATCCTGCGCGTGCAGGGCCACCGCTGTGGGCTGTGCACGGAACGGGCGCAGAATCAGCTTGGCGGCGCCGTCAAGCAGGCAGGCCAGTGGCTGCAGCAGGGCGAGGGGCACTTTCAGCAGGCTGGCACCAAGGCTCACGAACGCCTGCGGGTTACGCCGGGCCAGGCGTCGTGGCAGGTATTCGGCAAACACCAGCAAGGCGAGGGTGGCGGCCATGCCTGCCAGCCAGAAGCCGTGCTCGCCACTCTGGCGCTGGCCGACCAGGCAGGCCAGCCCCAGTACCAGCAGCTTGCCCAGGCTGGCGCACAGCAACAAGGCCTGGGCTGGCAGCACGGGCTGGCCGTCTTCGCCGGCGCGCAGTGCGCCATTGAGCTGCAGGCGGGCAGCATCCACGGCGGTGAACAGCGCTGACCACAAAAGGGCCAGTGCCAGAGTGCCGAATAGCGGTGCGTACGGCAGGGTGTTCATGGGCGGCCGTCAGATATGCAAGATGAATTCGCGAACCAGCTTGCTGCCAAAATAGGCCAGCATCAGCAGGCAGAAACCGGCCAGCGTCCAGCGGATGGCCATGTGGCCCCGCCAGCCCAGGCGGGTGCGGCCCCACAGCAGCACACTGAACACCACCCAGGCGACACAGGCCAGCAAGGTCTTGTGCACCAGGTGCTGGGCGAACAGGTTGTCGAGGAACAGCCAGCCGGAGATCAGCGACAGCGACAGCAGGCACCAGCCGGCCCAGAGGAAGCCGAACAGCAGGCTTTCCATGGTTTGCAGCGGCGGGAAGTTGCGGATCAGCCCGGACGGGTGCTTGTTCTTCAGCTGGTGGTCCTGCAGCAGCAACAGCAGCGACTGGAACACCGCGATGGTGAACAGCCCGTAGGCCAGGATCGACAGCAGGATATGCGCAAGGATGCCGGGTTCTTCGTTGATCAGCGGTACCGTACCGGGTGGCGCGAACTGGGCCATCAGCGCGGTCACCGCACCCAGTGGGAACAGCAGCACCAGCAGGTTTTCCACGGGTATGCGCAGGCAGGCCAGCAGGGTCAGGGAGATGACGGCCACGGCGATCAGGCTGGCGGCGCTGAAGAAGTCCAGGCTCAGGCCCAGCGGGGTGATCAGCTGGAAGAACAGCGCACCGGCCTGGGCCAGGACCGCGATGACACCCAGCAGGCCAAGCAGGCGCTTGTCGGCCTTGCGGCCCTGAGACAGGTATGAGCCCTGGTAGATGGCCGCCGCTATATATAAGCCGGCAGCGATCAGGTTGGGGATGAGGCTTGGAGAGGAGACCATAAGTCCTGGGTGGCGAGCCTTAAAGAGACGGAGTTTGGCATAGATTCTGCCGCTCTAGGAAGACTGAAGGGTTGTGTCAGGGCATTCGCGGGCACGCCTGCTCCCACAGGTATGGCGCAGGCCTGCAAGCAGTGAGGATCCTGTGGGAGCGGGCGCGCCCGCGAAGAGACCAGCACATGCACCGAATATCTACCAAGGTGTGCGTCGCCGCTGCACTTCGCTATAATCGCCGCCTTGCTGTGCCCGGCGGGTGTGTATTTCCCCCCTGGCACCTGACAAACCTCGGCTTTACTGGGCCTGAAAGGATCACCATGTTCGAAAACCTGACCGACCGCCTGTCACAGACGCTGCGCCATGTCACCGGCAAGGCCAAGCTGACCGAAGACAATATCAAGGACACGCTGCGCGAAGTGCGCATGGCCCTGCTCGAGGCCGACGTTGCCCTGCCGGTAGTCAAGGATTTCGTCAACAGCGTCAAGGATCGTGCAGTCGGTACCGAGGTGTCGCGCAGCCTGACCCCGGGCCAGGCCTTCGTGAAGATCGTCCAGGCCGAGCTGGAAAGCCTGATGGGCGCGGCCAACGAAGACCTCGCACTGAACGCCGCCCCACCTGCTGTGGTGCTGATGGCGGGCCTGCAGGGCGCCGGTAAGACCACCACCGCCGGCAAGCTGGCGCGCTTCCTTAAGGAGCGCAAGAAAAAGAGTGTGATGGTGGTGTCTGCCGACGTTTATCGCCCGGCGGCGATCAAGCAGTTGGAAACACTGGCCAACGATATTGGCGTCACCTTCTTCCCGTCCGAT
This sequence comes from Pseudomonas sp. D5(2026), assembly GCF_057766845.1. NCBI lineage: Bacteria > Pseudomonadati > Pseudomonadota > Gammaproteobacteria > Pseudomonadales > Pseudomonadaceae > Pseudomonas > Pseudomonas sp. D5(2026). The sequence goes on along the minus strand of NZ_CM173421.1, from coordinate 4,450,290 downwards.
ATCAGCCAGAAACCGGTGGCCATCGCCGAAGCCGCCATCCGTGAAGCCAAGCTGAAGTTCATCGACGTGGTCATCGTCGACACCGCCGGCCGTCTGCACATCGACGCCGACATGATGGACGAGATCAAGGCGCTGCACGCGGCCGTCAAACCGATCGAGACGCTGTTCGTGGTCGACGCCATGACCGGCCAGGACGCTGCCAACACCGCCAAGGCGTTTGGCGAGGCGCTGCCGCTGACGGGTGTGGTACTGACCAAGGTCGACGGTGATGCCCGTGGCGGTGCCGCGCTGTCGGTCCGTGCAATCACCGGCAAGCCGATCAAGTTCATCGGTATGGGTGAGAAGACCGAGGCACTCGAGCCGTTCCACCCCGACCGCGTCGCTTCGCGCATCCTCGGCATGGGCGACGTGCTCAGCCTGATCGAGCAGGCCGAGCAGACCATCGACAAGGCCAAGGCCGACAAGCTGGCCAAGAAGCTGAAGAAGGGCAAGGGCTTCGACCTCGAAGACTTCCGCGATCAGTTGCAGCAAATGAAGAACATGGGCGGCCTCGGCGGCCTGATGGACAAGCTGCCGAGCATCGGTGGGGTCAACCTCTCACAAATGGGCAACGCCCAAGGCGCGGCCGAAAAGCAGTTCAAGCAGATGGAAGCGATCATCAACTCCATGACCCCGGCCGAGCGCCGTGACCCTGACCTGATCAGCGGTTCGCGCAAGCGCCGTATTGCATTGGGTTCCGGTACCCAGGTGCAGGACATCGGGCGGCTGATCAAGCAGCACAAGCAGATGCAGAAGATGATGAAGAAGTTTTCTGCCAAAGGCGGCATGGCCAAGATGATGCGCGGCCTCGGTGGGATGCTGCCAGGTGGCGGCATGCCAAAGCTGTAACCCCTGATCCGGGTGCCTGCCTTTTGTCGGGCAGGCGCCCAGAACCCCCGCTGTAGCGGGGCAACAGCCGCGAATTTCGCGGCGCAACCGGCAAATCTGGACGGCAGGGCGAGGCCTTGCCGAAAAAGTCATTTGCAAATGTCCGTGTATTCCCCGAGAATATGCGGCCTTTTGGGCACCCGTGTGCCTATTTGGCATTCAGATTTGCAGTACCAGCTGCTGTATCAACTGCAGCACCGACTATAGGAACGATGTTCACATGGTAACCATTCGTCTGGCCCGTGGCGGCTCGAAAAAGCGCCCATTCTACCACCTGACCGTGACCAACTCGCGTAACGCCCGTGACGGCCGTTTCGTTGAGCGCGTAGGTTTCTTCAACCCAATCGCTGCTGGCGCCGAAGTCAAGCTGTCGGTCAACCAAGAGCGCGTCACCTACTGGCTGAGCCAGGGTGCACAGCCGTCTGAGCGTGTTGCTCAGCTGCTGAAGGAAGCTGCCAAGGCCGCTGCCTGAATAGTATGAACGCGACGCCAGAAAAGGCTGACGACCTCATCGTCGTTGGCAAGATTTTTTCGGTTCACGGCGTTCGCGGCGAGGTGAAGGTGTATTCCTTTACCGATCCGATTGAAAACCTGTTGGATTATCCACGCTGGACGCTTCGGCACGAAGGCAAGGTAAAGCAGGTCGAGCTGGTCAGCGGTCGTGGCTCCCAAAAGGGCCTGGTCGTGAAGCTGAAAGGTCTCGACGATCGCGATGAAGCCCGTCTTCTGAGCGGTTACGAAATCTGCATCCCGCGGAGCCTTTTGCCCAACCTGGCTGCCGACGAGTACTACTGGTACCAGTTGGTAGGTCTGAAGGTCATCAACCAGGACGAACAACTGTTCGGCAAGGTCGATCACCTGTTGGAGACCGGTGCGAACGATGTAATGGTGGTCAAGCCCTGCGCAGGCAGCCTGGATGATCGCGAGCGTCTGTTGCCCTATACAGAGCAATGTGTGCTGGCAATCGACCTGGAAGCAGGCGTGATGCGGGTCGAATGGGACGCGGACTTCTAAACGATGGGTAACCTTCGCGTAGACGTCATCACGTTGTTCCCCGAGATGTTCTCGGCCATCACGGAGTACGGCATTACCAGCCGCGCGGTGAAACAAGGGTTGCTTCAGGTGACTTGCTGGAACCCGCGGGACTACACCACAGATCGTCACCACACGGTAGATGATCGGCCGTTTGGCGGTGGTCCGGGCATGGTGATGAAAATCAAGCCTCTGGAAGACGCCCTGGTTAGCGCCAGGCAAGCGACCGGAGCAGCGGCGAAGGTGATCTACCTTTCGCCACAAGGCCGCAAGCTGACTCAGCAGGCGGTCAAAGGCCTGGCCGAACAGGAATCGTTGATCCTGATCGCCGGTCGTTATGAAGGCATCGACGAGCGCTTTATCGAGGCTCATGTCGATGAGGAGTGGTCGATTGGTGACTATGTGCTTTCCGGTGGCGAGCTGCCGGCCATGGTACTGATCGATGCGGTTACGCGGCTGCTGCCCGGAGCTTTAGGGCATGTGGACTCGGCGGAAGAAGATTCTTTCACCGATGGTCTGCTCGATTGCCCGCACTACACCCGGCCTGAGGTGTATGCGGATCAGCGTGTTCCCGACGTGTTGCTAAGTGGCAACCATGCACATATCCGGCGTTGGAGGATGAAGCAGTCCCTTGGTAGGACCTTCGAACGACGCGCCGATCTTCTGGAAAGTCGCTCGCTTTCTGGAGAAGAGAAGAAGCTGCTCGAGGAATATCTCCGCGAGCGGGACGATAGTTAAACGTATCGATGGTGGATCGCGTATCCATCTTAGGAGCACAGCATGACCAACAAGATCATCCAGCAGCTCGAAGCCGAGCAGATGAGCAAGGAAATCCCGACCTTCGCACCAGGCGACACCGTTGTCGTTCAGGTTAAAGTGAAGGAAGGTGAGCGTTCCCGTCTGCAGGCGTTCGAAGGCGTCGTTATCGCCAAGCGTAACCGCGGTCTGAACAGCGCCTTCACCGTGCGCAAGATCTCCAGCGGCGTTGGCGTAGAGCGTACCTTCCAGACCTACAGCCCGCAAATCGACAGCCTGGCCGTGAAACGTCGTGGTGACGTGCGTAAAGCCAAGCTGTACTACCTGCGCGACCTGTCCGGCAAAGCCGCTCGCATCAAGGAAAAACTGTCCTGAGTACAGTTTGCCCGGTGGCCGAGGCCGCCTAGCGAGAAAGAAGCAGCCTTCGGGCTGCTTTTTTGCGTTTTGAACCCCCGAAAATGTGATTGCCATGACTACCCGAGACCAGGAAATCCAGCGCCGCACCGAGCTGTCGGTTACCCGCGTGACCAAGGCGGTGTTCCCCAATACCACCAACCACCACAACACCCTGTTTGGCGGCACCGCCCTGGCCTGGATGGACGAAGTGTCGTTCATCGCTGCCACGCGTTTCTGCCGCCTGCCGTTGGTGACCGTGTCTACCGACCGCATCGATTTCAAGCACCCGATTCCGGCGGGCTCGATCGTCGAGCTGGTGGGTACGGTGATCAAGGTCGGCAATACCAGCTTGCAGGTGCAGGTGGATGTGTTTGTCGAGAACATGTACCTGGATGGCCGTGACCGTGCGATCCATGGGGTGTTCAGCTTCGTCGCCATCGACGAGGACAAGCGCCCGGTGCCCGTGCTGCCAGGCGCCTGAGTGTCACGGCTCCGGTGCTGGCTCGATCAATGCCACCAGGGTCCAGCCCGGTTGTGGCTGCAACGGGTTATCAGGGCTGGCTACATGAACCCAGCCATGGTCATCGCGTGCGAACAGCAAGTGTGCACGCTCGCCATGCAGCGCCTGGTAGGCGTCCCAGCCAAAGCCTTCGGTCAGGGTGGTGCTATACAACTCGGCGCCCTGATGCATGCGGTTGGCCAGTTGCAAATAGGTCATCGGCTTGGCCCCCAATAGATGCCCGCGGTGCTCTTCGGCCGCCCGATGTTTGTCGCTGCGTTGTTTCTCCAGGCCGCTGGCTAGCACGAACAGCCGGCTGTGCCCGAAATCGTGACGGAACCTGGCGCAGGCCAATGCATTGATTTCGCCGGCAGGAGAGAGGCCCAGCAAGTGCCCGAGGCCGACCAGGTCCAGATGGGCGTCGGCATGCTGCGAGGCCGGGTTGCCAAAATAGGTCGTGAGCCCGTCCATGCGCGCGGCGCGGATGTTTTCCCAGCTGGAGTCCGTCAGCAAAACCCGACAGCCCAATTGCTGAAGGGTTTTGGCGATGGCCCGGGCCGGCTCGTTGGCACCGACGATGAGAAACCCGCTGGGGGCCGGTTCGGCGACCTTGAGCAAGCGTGCCAGCGGCCTGGCCGTGGCGCTTTGCAGTACCACCGTGCCGATGATGACCGCGAAGGTCAACGGTACCAGCAGCAAGGCATCCTGGTGGCCGGCCTGGTCCAGGCGGATGGCAAAAATGGCTGAAACGGCTGCGGCAACGATACCGCGTGGAGCAATCCAGGCCAGCAGCGCGCGCTCCCGCCAGTTGAGTGTCGAGCCCAGTGTGGCCAGCCAGACGCTGAGGGGGCGTGCCAGCAACTGGATCACCAGCAACAGTGCCAGCACGGCAGGGCCAAGGCCTAGCAGGGCATGCAGGTCAAGGCGTGCAGCCAGCAGGATGAACAGGCCGGAAATCAGCAGCACACTGAGGTTTTCCTTGAAGTGCAGGATCTGTCGCACATCAACCCCGCGCATGTTGGCCAGCCACATTCCCATCACGGTGACCGCCAGCAGCCCCGACTCGTGCACGATCTGGTTGGCGGCGATGAAAATACCCAGTACCGCCGCCAATGACGCGAGGTTGTGCAGGTATTCTGGTAGCCACTGTTCGCGCATGATTTGCCCCAGCAGCCAGCCCCCAGCCGCGCCCAGGGCGGTACCGCAGAAGATCACGCCGGCGAAGGTAACAAGGCTCTGGCTCAGGCCGTTACCCTCGGCGCTGGCGATGATGAAGCTGTATACCACCACGGCGAGCAGCGCGCCGATCGGGTCGATCATGATCCCTTCCCAGCGCAGGATGTTCGCGATCGCTGCCTTTGGCCGCACCACGCGCAGCATGGGCACGATCACCGTTGGGCCGGTCACGAGGGTCAGGGTGCCGAAGAGAATCGCCAGCGGCCAGTCGAACCCGAGAAGCCAGTGGGTTGCCAGTGCAATCACCAGCCAGGTGACCAGTGCGCCCACCGTGACCAGGCGATGCACCACACTGCCGATCTCGCGCCACTGCGACAGGTGCAGGGTCAGGCTGCCTTCGAACAGAATCAGCGCTACCGCCAGCGACACCAGCGGCATCAGCAATGGGCCGAACAGCGCCTCGGGGTCGAGCCATCCCAGCGCTGGACCGGCAAGGATCCCGGCCAACAACAGAAACAGAATTGCCGGCAGCTTCAGGCGCCAGGCCAGCCACTGGCAGGCGAGCGCCGCTGCGCCGATGCCGCCCACACTCAGAAGGATCTGCTGTTCGTTCATGCGGGCTCCCTATGCCGGCGTTGTTATGAAAGACTAAGCGCCATTTCCTCGTTTGCCACCGAGATTTCATGCCCGCCCTCGACCACCCCCTGATTGACCAGTTCCTTGACGCCCTTTGGCTGGAAAAAGGCCTGTCCGACAACACACGCGTGTCCTACCGTAGCGACCTGGCCCTGTTCAATGGCTGGTTGCAGGAGCATTCGGTATCGTTGCCAGACGCCGGCCGCGACCTGATCCTCGATCACCTGGCCTGGCGCCTGGACCAGGGCTACAAGCCACGTTCCACGGCGCGTTTCCTGTCCGGCCTGCGCGGCTTCTTCCGTTATCTGCTGCGTGAAAAGCTGGTGGCCATTGACCCGACCCTGCAGGTCGATATGCCGCAATTGGGCAAGCCGCTACCCAAGTCGCTGTCCGAAGCCGACGTCGAAGCCTTGCTGCAGGCTCCGGACCTGGGCGAAGCCATTGGCCAGCGCGACCGTGCCATGCTCGAAGTGCTCTACGCTTGCGGCCTTCGGGTCACCGAACTGGTCAGCCTGACCCTTGACCAGGTCAACCTGCGCCAAGGTGTGCTGCGGGTAATGGGCAAGGGCAGCAAGGAACGCCTGGTGCCCATGGGCGAAGAAGCGGTGGTGTGGCTGGAGCGCTACCAGCGCGATGGCCGCGCCGAACTGCTCAACGGCCGGCCCAGCGACGTGCTGTTCCCCAGCCAGCGCGGCGAGCAGATGACGCGCCAGACCTTCTGGCACCGTATCAAGCACCACGCACGGGTTGCCGGCATCGACAAGCCGCTGTCGCCGCACACCCTGCGGCATGCCTTTGCCACCCACCTGCTCAACCACGGTGCCGACTTGCGTGTGGTGCAGATGCTGCTGGGCCACAGTGACCTTTCGACCACGCAGATCTATACCCACGTCGCCAAGGCCCGTCTGCAGCAGTTGCACGCCCAGCACCACCCACGTGGATGAATGTTTTTCATGTTCCGCCGACCGGTCCTTGCGACCTCCTTCACGGGCAGCGTGATGTGGTAGGCTTGGGCGGTTTGCACCAAGGGCCGCACGGTCACCGCGTATTTTCCGCAGGTGGCGCCCTCCGGCCCCTGTCCGCCTTCAGGAGTTCCCATGCGCGTGACCCAGTTTTTCGCCGCCGCCGCGTTGGCGCTGGCCAGTACCTTTGCCGTTGCTGCGGCAACCGATGGCAACGCCGGTGCCGAGCAGGCCATCCGTAAATCGTTGCAGAACCTCGAGCTGGAAGTGCCCGTGGAAAGCGTGGCCAGCAGCCCGCTCAACGGCCTGTATGAAGTCAAGCTGCAGGGCGGCCGCGTGCTGTATGCCAGCGCCGATGGCCAGTTCGTGATGCAGGGCTACCTGTTCCAGATCCAGGACGGCAAGCCGGTCAACCTCACCGAAAAAGCCGAACGCCAAGGTATTGCCAAGCTCATCAACGGCATTCCAGCCGCCGAGATGGTGGTTTATCCTGCCAAGGGCGAAACCAAGTCGCACATCACCGTGTTCACCGACACCACCTGCCCGTACTGCCACAAGCTGCACGCCGAAGTGCCCGAGTTGAACCGTCGCGGTATTGAAGTGCGCTATGTCGCCTTCCCGCGCCAGGGCCTCGGTTCGTCGGGTGACCAGCAGTTGCAGGCAGTGTGGTGCTCCAGCGACCGCCGTGGGGCGATGGACAAAATGGTCGAAGGTAAAGAAATCAAGGCCGCCAAGTGCACCAACCCGGTCAGCAAGCAGTTCCAGCTGGGTCAGTCGATCGGGGTCAATGGCACGCCGGCCATTGTTCTTGAGAGCGGCCAGGTCATTCCGGGCTACCAGCCGGCACCGCAGGTCGCCAAGCTGGCACTTGCCAAGTAATCCAGTTCAGTACGCCGTCGTCATGGGGTGACGGCAAGTTTCACGGTCGGCAAACGTGTCGGCCGTTCAATGGGGAGTTCACAGTGAAACCGGTCAAAGTAGGCATCTGTGGGTTGGGGACCGTCGGTGGCGGAACCTTCAATGTACTTCAGCGCAACGCCGAGGAGATTGCCCGCCGTGCCGGGCGCGGTATTGAAGTGGCACAGATCGCCATGCGCTCGCAGAACCCGAACTGCCAGATTACCGGTACCCCCATTACCGCTGACGTGTTCGAAGTTGCAAGCAACCCGGAGATCGACATTGTCATCGAGCTGATCGGTGGCTATACCATCGCCCGCGACCTGGTGCTGAAGGCCATCGAAAACGGCAAGCACGTGGTCACCGCCAACAAGGCGCTGATTGCCGTGCACGGCAACGAAATTTTCGCCAAAGCCCGCGAGAAGGGTGTGATTGTCGCGTTCGAGGCGGCCGTAGCCGGTGGCATCCCGGTGATCAAGGCCATCCGCGAAGGCCTGTCGGCCAACCGCATCAACTGGCTGGCTGGCATCATCAACGGCACCGGCAACTTCATCCTCACCGAAATGCGTGAGAAGGGCCGTGCCTTCCCGGACGTGCTGGCCGAAGCCCAGGCGCTGGGCTACGCCGAAGCCGATCCGACCTTTGACGTAGAAGGCATTGACGCTGCGCACAAGCTGACGATCCTGGCGTCCATCGCGTTCGGTATCCCGCTGCAGTTCGACAAGGCCTACACCGAAGGCATCACCCAGCTGACAACGGCAGACGTGAACTATGCCGAGGCGTTGGGCTACCGCATCAAGCACCTGGGTGTGGCTCGTCGCACCGCGGAAGGTATCGAGCTGCGCGTGCACCCGACGCTGATCCCGGCCGACCGCCTGATCGCCAACGTCAACGGCGTGATGAACGCTGTCATGGTCAACGGTGATGCTGCCGGCTCCACCCTGTACTACGGTGCCGGCGCGGGTATGGAGCCTACCGCTTCGTCAGTGGTCGGCGACCTGGTCGACGTAGTCCGTGCCATGACTTCCGACCCGGAAAACCGCGTGCCGCACCTGGCCTTCCAGCCAGACTCGCTGTCGGCCCACCCGATCCTGCCGATCGAAGCCTGCGAAAGCGCCTACTACCTGCGCATCCAGGCCAAGGATCACCCGGGCGTACTGGCCCAGGTCGCCAGCATCCTCTCGGAGCGTGGTATCAACATCGAGTCGATCATGCAGAAGGAAGCCGAGGAGCAGGACGGCCTGGTACCAATGATCCTGGTGACCCATGGCGTGGTCGAGCAGCGTATCAACGACGCCATCGTCGCCCTGGAAGCCCTGCAGGACGTGGTCGGCAAGGTTGTGCGCATTCGCGTCGAGCAGCTCAACTAACAAATATTTGCCGACGGGCCGCCCGCGCGGCCCCGGCCCCAGCATCGAAGGTTTGCACCCATGCGCTATATCAGTACCCGCGGCCAGGCACCGGCCCTGAATTTCGAAGACGTGCTGCTGGCTGGCCTGGCCAGCGACGGCGGGCTTTACGTACCGGAAAACCTGCCACGCTTCACCCAGGAAGAAATCGCCTCCTGGGCCGGCTTGCCCTATCACGAGCTGGCCTTCCGCGTGATGCGCCCGTTCGTCGAAGGCAGCATCGCCGACGCCGACTTCAAGAAGATCCTCGAAGAAACCTACGGCGAGTTCGCCCACGCTGCGGTCGCCCCGTTGCGTCAGTTGAACAGCAACGAGTGGGTGCTGGAGCTGTTCCACGGCCCGACCCTGGCGTTCAAGGACTTTGCCCTGCAGTTGCTCGGTCGCCTGCTTGACCATGTGCTGGCCAAACGCAACGAGCGCGTGGTCATCATCGGTGCCACCAGCGGTGATACCGGTTCCGCCGCGATCGAAGGCTGCCGCCGTTGCGACAACGTCGACATCTTCATCCTGCACCCGCACCAGCGCGTGTCGGAAGTGCAGCGCCGCCAGATGACTACCATCTTTGGCGACAACATCCACAACATCGCCATCGAAGGCAACTTCGACGACTGCCAGGAAATGGTCAAGGCCAGTTTCGCCGACCAGTCGTTCCTCAAGGGCACCCGCCTGGTCGCCGTCAACTCGATCAACTGGGCGCGGATCATGGCCCAGATCGTCTACTACTTCCATGCAGCCCTGCAGCTGGGTGGCCCGGCGCGCTCGGTGGCGTTCTCGGTACCAACCGGCAACTTCGGCGACATCTTCGCCGGCTACCTGGCGCGCAACATGGGCCTGCCGGTCAGCCAATTGATCGTCGCCACCAACCGCAACGACATCCTGCACCGCTTCATGAGCGGCAACCAGTACGTCAAGGAAACCCTGCACGCCACCCTGTCGCCGTCGATGGACATCATGGTTTCGTCCAACTTCGAGCGCCTGCTGTTCGACCTGCATGGCCGCAACGGTGGTGCGATTGCCGAGCTGATGGCCAACTTCAAGCAAGGTGGCGGCTTCAGCGTCGAGCAAGACCGCTGGACCGAAGCCCGCAAACTGTTCGACTCGCTGGCTGTCAGCGACGAGCAAACCTGCGAGACCATCGCAGAAGTGTTCGCCGCCACCGGTGAAGTGCTCGACCCGCATACTGCCATTGGCGTCAAGGCTGCCCGCGAGTGCCGCCGCAGCCTGGACACGCCAATGGTGGTGCTGGGTACTGCGCACCCGGTCAAGTTCCCGGACGCGGTGGAGAAGGCCGGTGTGGGCAAGGCGCTGGAACTACCCGCGCACCTCAGCGACCTGTTCAGCCGTGAAGAGCGTTGCACGGTACTGGCCAATGACCTGAAGGCTGTACAGGGCTTTGTCAGCCAGCACGGCAACCGCGGCAAGCCGCTGTAATAGCATTGCTTTTGGGGCTGCAGCGCGGCCCCAAAGTCTCAGCCTTTTCCCTCTGGTCTATCAGAAACATCCTATTCGGTCCGCCGAGTGCCAAGCATAAATTAGCCGGTCCTCCCACCAGGAGCGGCTCATGCACCAGCCCTATGTGTTAATCCACCAGGCTCGCCCGTCCCACCAGATCCTCTTGCACCAGGCCCTCAACGGCCAAGGTGTGTTCAACGTGCGCATCAGCGAAAGCGTCGCTGACCTTGACGCCTGCCTCTGCGCTGAACGTCGTCCTGACTTGCTGATCCTCGACCACGCCATGCCAGCCCGGGCCGGCCTTGCTTTGCTCGCCCAGCAGCGGCGAGTGCGCGCATTGCTGTTCGTCGGCGAGCCTGCCCCAAAGCGTCAAAACCTTGCCCAAGAGGCCAGAAAACGCGGCATGTGGGTGCTCGACGAGTTGCCCTGGCCGCTGTCGATGCCACGCCTGCAGCATGCCTTGCAAACACTGCAGGTGCGCCCAGGGAGGCGTATTCAAACTGTCATGCCAGCCCCGCATGCTCACTGAAGCGGGCGTGGTTTGACGAACTTTTTGCGGCGCCTGCTGGTCAGTCACTTTAGGTCCCACCACGCAGCGAGTGATCCGGATGGAAAGAATCTGCAGCCTGCTCAACGAAGCCCTGACGCCCTATCAGACCCACCTCGGCATCGCCGATCCCGGCGGTAATCGCCAACTGACCGTTCACGACCGCCTCTCGGGTATTACCTTGCAGCGCACGGTCAGCGAGCGCCAATTGCAGGAGCAACGCCTGTTGATCGACCTCGTGGACGGCTTGCACCGAGACCTGCAAATAGCCGAGGGCCGGTTGCAGCCTTGTGTGATCGCGGCATTGCAGCATCGCCAGCAACCGCAGGGAACCTTTGCCTAAGTGGCTTATCAGACAGTGTAGGGGCAGCCAGCCAGTGCTTTGCTCCGGCGCTGGCAAGGCTGTCACGGGAAGTCCTCAAGGGCTTTCGCTTGGCCCCGGGCGTCTTCCCCAGCGCCCGGGGTTTCTTTTTTGCGGGCAGGCACCTATCCCCAAGGCTGCTCCTGCAAAGACGGTGCATGCCGGGTGGGCTTATCTGTCCTCAAAGAAAAGACGGCTGTCCTTCAGGTAGTCTTCCCGCAATGCAAGGTCCAGCCAGCGGGCATACAACCCTGGCAATACATCCCGGCGCAGGGCAGGCAACAACTGGTCGATGTGTGCAACTGCCGCACGCCCCCGTTCGTTATCTGAACATCCCACATGCAGAAACTGGTAGCGATTCACGCCCTGCACAGTATGAAACTGGTAGTCAGTCAGTGACCCGCCTTGTTGTTCGATCAGGTAGCGCACCTCTGGCCAGTAGCCGAGCACCAGGCGCAGACGCCCCAGTTGCTGCATTTGCAGCAGGTTGGCGGTGGCCTCGTTGCCGTAGTGCCGGCTGAGCGTGCTGTCGGGCAACTGGCTCAGGATGGTGTCAATCTGGGTGCCATAGCTGCGCTCGGCGACGATACCCAGCTTCAGCGAGGCCTTGCTCAGCAGGCCATTCAGGTCCACCTGCTGGCCGTCGAGGTAGGGTGCCACCAGCGCCTGGTTTTCCTTGCGCAACACCAGGCCACCGCTGAGCGCGCCCAGCGATGGAACGGAAAAATGCACATACTCGGCCCGTTTCGGGGTCCACAGCACGGTTGGGTCGCAGGTGAAGGTGTCACGGTCTTGCAGCATCTGCAGGCCGCGGGCGCGGTTGACCCGCACGATGCTGTGCTCGTACTCGGGCATCTGCCTGATCAGCAGCGGTAACAACTGGTCGATCACCCCCCGGCCTTCTTCCGGGCCATCAAAAATGGTGAAAGGTGGCAGGTCACGCACCAGCCAGAAGAGGTGCTCCTTGGCGCTCGCTGGCTGTATCAGCAACGCGGGCAAAAGCCCGCAGAGCAGGACCAGAAGGCGTAGGCAGCGGATTGCGTACATGGAGACAGAAGCGCCAGGGTCAGACCGTGCCCGCTGCACGCAGGCTGGCGATGGCCGCTGCGTCGTAGCCCAGGCTGCCGAGCAGCGCCTCGGTATGCTCGCCCAAGGCCGGGCCAACCCATTCGCTAGATCCGGGCGTTTCCGACAGCTTGGGCACGATGCCGGGCATGTGGAATGGCTTGCCATCCGGCAGCTTGGCCTGCAGGAACATCTCGCGCGCCAGGTACTGGGGGTCGTTGAACATGTCTTCGGCCGAATAGATACGGCTGGCCGGCACTTCGGCGGTGGTCAGCACCTGCATCAGTTGGTCCAGTGGCAGGCTGTTGGCCCAGCGGTCGATTACCCCGTACAACTCGTCACGACGCAGGTCGCGGCCGTCGTTGCTGGCCAAGGTGGGGTCATTGGCCAGGTCGTCGCGACCGATGGCCTGCATGAAGCGCTTGAAGATCGCATCACCGTTGGCGCCGATCTGTACATGCTTGCCGTCGGCGCTTGTGTGGATGGAGGAAGGTGTGATGCCAGGCATGATGTTGCCGGTGCGTTCGCGGATAAAACCGAACACATCGAACTCCGGGACCATGCTCTCCATCATGGCAAAGATCGCCTCGTACAGGGCCACGTCCACCACCTGGCCCTGGCCGCCATTGACTTCCCGGTGGCGCAGCGCCATTAGCGCGCCGATCACCCCCCACAGGGCAGCAATCGAGTCACCGATGGAAATCCCCGTGCGCACCGGGGGGCGGTCATCGAAACCGGTGATGTAGCGCAGGCCGCCCATCGACTCGCCTACGGCACCGAAGCCTGGCTGGTCTTTCATCGGCCCGGTCTGGCCAAAGCCCGACAGGCGCACCATCACCAGGCGCGGGTTCAGCGCATGCAGTACATCCCACCCCAGGCCGAGTTTCTCCAGCACCCCCGGGCGGAAGTTTTCGATCAGGATGTCGGCCTCGGCCAGCAGGCGCTTGAGGATGTCGCGGCCCTCGGGGTGCTTGAGGTTGAGGGTGAGTGACTGTTTGTTGCGGGCCTGCACGAACCACCACAGCGAGGTGCCCTCGTACAGCTTGCGCCACTTGCGCAGCGGGTCGCCGCCGTCGGGCGATTCGACCTTTACCACTTCGGCGCCGAATTCGGCACAGATGCGCGAGGCGAACGGCCCGGCGATCAGGGTACCGAGTTCGACAACTTTAAGGCCGGCGAGGGGTTTGCTGGGCGTCGACATGGGGTATCCGTGGCAGTTGGGCAGAGCCGTGGTTTTATCACACGTCGGTTTCGCCGGGTACTGCTGCGGGGCATGGAAGGTGCGGATGGGGTAGACTGTGCCACTTTCTTTTGCACGAAGCCCGTCGACCATGGCCCAGCCGTCCACCACCTACAAGTTCGAATTGAATCTCACCGACCTTGATCGCAACGTCTACGAAAGCGTCAAACAGACTATCGCTCGGCACCCTTCGGAAACCGAAGAGCGTATGGCCGTTCGTTTGTTGGCGTACGCGCTCTGGTACAACGAGAACTTGTCGTTTGGCCGCGGCCTGTCGGATGTCGATGAACCGGCGCTGTGGGAAAAGAGCCTGGACGATCGCGTGCTGCACTGGATTGAAGTTGGCCAGCCCGATGCCGATCGCCTGACCTGGTGCTCGCGTCGTACCGAACGCACCAGCTTGCTGGCTTACGGCAGCCTGCGAGTGTGGGAAGGCAAAGTAGTGAGCGCGGTCAAGAACCTGAAAAATCTGAGCATTGCCGCTGTGCCGCAGGAGGTGCTGGAAACCTTGGCGACCGACATGCCGCGTAGCATCAAGTGGGACGTGATGATCAGTGAAGGTACGGTATTCGTGACCGACGACCGTGGCCAGCATGAAGTCCAACTGCAGTGGCTGCTCGGTGAGCGTGGTTGAAGCAACCCATGCGTATCGAACCTCGCCCGCTGCCGCCGACCCTGCCATTTCTGGGTAACCTGCCACCCTTGCTGACCCGCCTTTACGCCGCGCGCGGCGTGCAGAGCGAGGCCGAGCTGGACAAAAGCCTGGCACGCCTGCTGCCGTACCAGCAGCTCAAGGGGATCGAGGCCGGTGTGGACCTGCTGGTCGAAGCCATCGACCAGCGCCAGCGCATCCTCATCGTCGGCGACTTCGATGCCGACGGTGCCACCGCCAGCACCGTCGGGGTGCTGGGCCTGCGCCTGCTGGGTGCGGCCCATGTCGATTACCTGGTGCCCAACCGCTTCGAGTACGGCTACGGCCTGACCCCGGAAATCGTCGAGGTGGCGCTGCAGCGCCAGCCGCAGTTGCTGATTACCGTGGACAACGGCATTTCCAGTGTTGATGGGGTGGCAGCCGCCAAGGCCGCCGGGCTCAAGGTGCTGGTCACCGACCACCACCTGCCGGGCGAGCAGTTGCCCGATGCCGATGCCATCATCAACCCCAACCAGCCGGGCTGCAGCTTTCCGAGCAAGTCGCTGGCCGGGGTAGGGGTGATCTTTTATGTGTTGATGGCCCTGCGCGCTCGCTTGCGCAGCCTTGGGCGCTACGAGGCGCAGCCACAGCCGAACATTGGCGAGCTGCTCGATCTGGTGGCGCTGGGCAGTGTTGCTGACGTGGTGCCGCTGGATGCCAACAACCGCATCCTGGTGCACCAAGGCCTCGAGCGCATCCGCGCCGGTCGAGCCCGACCAGGGCTGAAGGCCATTCTCGAAGTGGCCCGCCGTGATCACCGGCGGATCACCTCGACCGACCTCGGTTTCATCCTCGGCCCGCGGTTGAACGCCGCAGGGCGGCTGGACGACATGAGCCTGGGTATAGAATGCCTGCTGTGCGAAGACGCGGCGCTGGCCCAGGACATGGCCCAGCAGCTGGACGACCTGAACCAGGACCGCAAGTCCATCGAGCAGGGCATGCAGCGCGAGGCCCTGGCCCAGCTCAAGGACCTGCCGGTCGAGTCCATGCCCTACGGCTTGTGCCTGTTCGATGCCGATTGGCACCAAGGGGTGATCGGTATTCTGGCTTCGCGTCTGAAGGAACGTTACCACCGGCCGACCATTGCGTTCGCTGATGCTGGCGACGGCATGCTCAAAGGTTCGGCGCGCTCGGTGCCGGGCTTCCATATTCGCGATGCGCTGGATGCCGTGGCCGCGCGCCACCCGCAACTGATCAGCAAGTTCGGCGGCCACGCCATGGCGGCAGGGTTATCGTTGCCCGAGGCCAATTTCCCGGCATTTGCCGAGGCGTTCGATGAAGAGGTGCGGCGTCAACTGCGCGAAGAAGACCTGACCGGCCGGCTGTTATCCGACGGTAGCCTGGCGGTCGAGGAATTCCACCTCGACCTGGCCAAGGCCCTGCGCCACGCCGGGCCTTGGGGCCAGCACTTCCCGGAGCCGCTGTTCCATGGCGTGTTCCAGTTGGTGGAGCAGCGTGTGGTTGGCGAACGGCACCTGAAAGTGGTGCTCAAGAGCGAATGTGGCTCGGTGCGGCTGGATGGCATTGCCTTCGGCATTGACCGCGAAGTGTGGCCAAACCCGACGGTGCGCTGGGTGGAGTTGGCGTACAAGCTGGATGTGAACGAGTTTCGCGGTAATGAGAGTGTGCAGTTGATGATTGCGCATATGGAGCCGCGCTGAGTTTAGCGTCAGGTGCCTGCCTTGGATCTTGCGCTGGGGCACAAATCGAGCGCAGCCCGCGCGGCGCTCGATCTCCCAGGTGCTGCTCAGGTTCAGTTGCACTCCTTTCTGGGGCGGTAGTAGATCGCCGCTGCCGCAATCAAGATGCTGATGCCGCTAAATGAGAAAATGATAACTGCTAGTGTGGTCTCCCGGTTTCTTACATTGGTGACATGTGCCGCCATTGCAGAATCATAAAGAAACATTCCATTAGGAGCGATTAAGCGCTGAGCCGTTGCAGCGCTTTTAGAGGTTGCTATGTCAACAAAGAGTGGCGTATTTAGGTCCAGGCTCGCTGCATCATAGTATATTTTGTCTGCATAAAGATGAGCGTTGTGGTGCTTTCCATTTGAAGTTTTAAACTTGATGCTGAACGTATAAAGAGATTTGTCGCTATCCCAGGTTTCAGGCTTGGAGGTGAGAGAGGCTGGAACTCGCGACCATAACTCTTCATTGGTGTTTTTGTGTTCGCGCCACATGAATGTGAAGCTGGTGCCTAGGGTTAGATTTATAAGTCCGCCTATTAATAGTGCTTTGGCTTGTTTGTGAGGCGGGAGTTCACGTATGAGTTTTAGCGATTGCTGCCAGATATTCATATCGGCTCGTTACGGCGTGGAGGGTTTTACAGGTTGGCTAGAAGTACTGATCCTGCTGCGCGCTGCTACAGCATATGTAGTTATCTTGATTGTCCTGGTTGTCGTCAATAGGTACGGTAATTGATGGTGCTTGGTCGGGTGACTTTATACCATCTATACTTTCTATGCTTATAGTCAGTGTTGCGTCAGGGGCAGGTATGTCAGGGGTAGATGTCACCGCTACTGAGTTGCTGCTGGAGTTTCCGCTAAGGGGAGGCGGTTGCGTTGAATTGAAAGTCTCGCTCCCTGTTGGGGCGGTGTGAGCCTGGCTGCTATCTGGAAAACTTAGTGGTTCGGTGCCTAGGGATATTTCTGAAGAGTCAGGGTTCCAGTTAACGGTTGTGATCATTCCCTGGTGGGTGGAAAGTATCTGGTCAGGTGAAGCGAGTGTGAAGTCAGGCGCAATCCGTGGCGCGGTAAAACCAGTAAGGTTACCTTGACTCAGCAGGCTGGTAAAGAGTGGAGCCATCTTGTCGTAAGCTGCTTTAGCCAGGTCAGAATTGAAGATGCTATAGAGTGTGGCGGTTACGCCCACGACTGTGGCCCCTCCAGCAATTAAAGGTGCTCCGGCCAGAATGGCGAACGAGGCCACGATGCCTGCGACGTTGCTTGCCAAACTTATGACATCTCCGCTCTTAATTTTCGCGCCCTCTTTGAGGTCTGCCGCGACTTTCAGGAAGGTCACGGTGCCAGAAAGGGTATTGGTAACAATGTTAATGAAGGGTACAGCACCTATCGGGAGGTGAGTGACGGAGACTACTGAGGCTATCGCCGTAGTTGTCTGTGCTGTTTGGATGACTAGTGAAAATCCGGTTTTATCTGTGTTGAATTGGTCGTGGATTGCTGCTGCTCCCCCAGTTTGATTGATGGGTTTTGCCGTTTTATCTATTACTGCTACTATCAGTTCGGCGCGTGTGCTCATTGTTTAATATCCTTATTCATGGTCTTGAAAGCGATAGTGATTCGCAATTTGTCGCAGTCAACGGTGGGCGCTCTGGCTCTGTGCGGTATGTGTCCGTCGAAAATCGCTATGCGTCCCGGCTTTGGTTGTATGGCAGCGATGGTGTCATTCTTCTGCTGATCGAATAGAATCAGTTCGCCGCCCCATGTGGTTTCCCACTGGGCATTGCAGAAGAGGACTGCGGTTTTTCCTGGTTCAATTGATTTGTTATCTCTATGAATAGGACTGTCTTGGCCGAAAGTCTGGCCGTTTGCGTAAACACCCAGCAGCAAACAGTCACGCATGTGAGCAAGCTGCGTGCGCCTCCAAATATCAAGTAGAAAGCCCCAATGGCTGTCGCTGGCCAGTTCATGCTCGCAGCACTCCAGTGAGGTACGTTTGCTACCGGCTATGAAGATGTGCCAGCAAGGACGTGCGAGGGGAATTGTATTAATGGGCCAGCCATATCTCCATATTGCACCCGAAAATGAATTTGTGAGTAAATTTTGCTCGTGTTCAGTAATAAACTTATCTAATACTGTCGGTTTTTCTGTAAAGGGGATATCCGTCATTGACTCAACTCGCGAGCGTGGGGGTCGAGTTTGTGCGAACTGCGTGATTGGCTTCATTGGTCGCCGTGACGTGATGGACAATAGTATTTGAGAGGCAGAACAGCGATAGGAGGAGGGAGATGTTGCTTGAGAAGAATTTCCCAAGAGAACGTAGAACTTTAAGTAATAGGCTGTAGGATTTTTCTAAGATGCCCGGTAGGCCGGGTGGAAAGGGTTGTCGTGGGTGGTACTACCCTAGCGCTTAAAGGCATCGCCAGCTCATATGTGTAGGAAACGTCTGATACATGCGTCGGACCATTCAGAAATCCCGGGGCCGTACTAAGGCCATTAAGTGCCTGCCTTGATTCTTGCAGGGTTGCGGAAGTCGAGCGCCGCCCGCGCGGCGCATCGCGGATAAATCCGCTCCTACAGTTTGTTTCGGGCCAGTCACTCCTGTGAGGCCACCGCTGTTCGCCTTGTTTGTTCCCTTCGATATCGAGGTGGGCACCACTGCTTTTCATCGGTCTTCAGCCATGCATCAAGGCGGTCCCTGTTGGCGGCACAGGAGTGATTGGCCCGAAACAGATGTAGGAGCGGATTTATCCGCGATGCGCCGCGCGGGCGGCGCTCGATCTCACAGGCGCTGCAAACCTTTCGGCGAACCCCTCGCCATCCCACAGAACCTTCCCCACCACCAATCTGGTCTAGTCTCATTAATGACCGGCACCGGGCCAGGGATGTGCACTTGAGTGTCCGGGCCGGATCACCATTGGAGTCCTTGGGAGGTGCCCTCATGAGCCTGCTGCTCGAGCCTTACACCCTGCGTCAGCTGACCTTGCCCAACCGCATCGCCGTGTCACCAATGTGCCAGTATTCCGCCGTCGATGGCTTGGCCAACGACTGGCATCTCGTCCATTTAGGCAGCCGCGCCGTCGGTGGCGCCGGCCTGGTAATCACTGAAGCCGTGGCGGTGACCGCCGATGGCCGGATCACCGCCGAAGACCTGGGCCTGTGGGACGACGCCCAGATAGCGCCGTTGCAGCGCATCACCCGCTTCATCAGTGCCCAGGGCGCCGTGGCTGGTATTCAGCTGGCTCACGCCGGGCGCAAAGCCAGTACCTACCGCCCGTGGCTTGGCAAACCAGGCAGCGTCAAACTGGAGGAGGGCGGCTGGCAGCCGGTGGGGCCATCGAGGATCGCCTTCGATCCGCAGCACACGCCTCCACGCGAGCTGAGCCAGGACGAGATCCAGGATGTAATCGCCGCTTTCGTCGCCTCGACCGAACGCGCCTTGAAGGCTGGATTCAAGGTGGTGGAAATCCACGCTGCCCATGGCTACCTGCTGCACCAGTTCCTGTCACCGCTGAGCAATCAGCGCCGTGACGAATATGGCGGTAGCTTCGAAAACCGTATCCGCCTGACCTTGGAGGTGGTCGACGCCGTGCGCAAGGCCTGGCCTGCCGAATTACCGCTGTTCGTGCGGGTATCGGCTACCGATTGGGTAGAGGATGGCTGGAACCCGGATGAAACCGTTGAACTGGCTCGCCGCCTGCGGAGTTTGGGCGTGGATCTGATCGATGTTTCTTCTGGTGGCACCTCGGTCAACGCCGAGATCCCTACCGGCCCCGGCTACCAGACCCGCTTTGCCGAGCGCGTGCGCAAAGAATCGGAAATGGCCACCGGCACGGTGGGCATGATCACCGAACCGGCCCAGGCCGAGCACATCCTGCGCACCGGCCAGGCCGACATTATCTTCCTGGCCCGCGAACTGCTGCGCGACCCGTACTGGCCGCTGCATGCCGACGACGACCTGGGCGGCAACAAGGCCACCTGGCCGGCGCAATACCAACGCGCCACGAGCAGGGCCAACCCGATTCACGAGTCTGATTTGCGGGACTAGGGGCTTCGAGTTGCTGGGGGTTGGCGAGAGTTTTGTTTGGGGCTGAGATCGAGCGCCGCCCGCGCGGCGCATCGCGAGCTACGCTCGCTCCTACGTTTGTTTCGGGCCAATTATGCCTGTGGGATTTGCGCGCGAACGCCTTGGCGCATGGCGCGATATCGCGTCGTACAAACAAGGCGGTCGCGCGCGCCTGTCACAGGCGTGACTGGCCCGAAACAAACGTAGGAGCGAGCGTAGCTCGCGATGCGCCGCGCGGGCGGCGCTCGATCTCGTTGGCGTTACAAATGTACCGACGTACCCCTGAGCCTCCTCAATGCTTGATCATCACATGCCGCACACAGGTGTAGTCCTCCAGCCCATACATCGACATGTCCTTGCCATACCCTGAATGCTTCTGCCCGCCATGGGGCATTTCGCTGACCAGCATGAAGTGGGTGTTCACCCAGGTGCAGCCGTACTGCAAGCGCGCCGCCAGGCGGTGGGCGCGGCCGGTGTCACGGGTCCATACCGATGAGGCCAGGCCGTAATCGGAGTCGTTGGCCCATTCCAGCGCCTGCGCTTCATCGGTGAAGCGGGTGACCGAAACCACCGGGCCAAACACTTCGTTGCGCACGATCTCGTCGTCCTGCAGGGCATCGGCCAGTACGGTAGGCTCGAAGAAATAGCCATCGCCCTCTATTGCCTTGCCACCGGTTACCAGACGAATGTGCGGCTGGGCGATGGCCCGCTGCACCAAACCGGCGACCTTGTCGCGGTGCTGGGCACTGATCAGCGGCCCCAGTTCGGTTTCTTCAGACTCCTGCAGGCCCGGTTTGAGGCTGGCTACGGCTTTCCCCAAGCGCTCGACGAAGCGCTCGTAGATCCCGTCCTGCACATACAGGCGGCAGGCTGCGGTGCAGTCCTGGCCGGCGTTGTAAAAGCCGAAGGTTCGGATGCCGTCGATGGCGGCATCGATGTCAGCGTCATCGAACACCAGCACCGGCGCCTTGCCGCCCAACTCCATGTGCATGCGTTTCACGCTGTCGGCGGTGGCGCTGATGATGTGCGCGCCGGTGGGGATCGAGCCGGTCAGCGATACCATGCGCACCTTGGGGTGGGTTATCAACGGGTTGCCGACCGTCTGGCCGCGACCGAAGAGAATGTTCAGCACCCCCGGCGGGAGCAAGTCCTGGGCCAGCTCGCCCAGGCGCAGGGCCGTCAGGGGCGTCAGTTCGGACGGCTTTATCACCACTGTGTTGCCGGCAGCCAGGGCCGGGGCGATCTTCCAGGCCAGCATCATCAGCGGGTAGTTCCACGGCGCGATGGAAGCCACCACACCCAACGGGTCGCGGCGAATCATCGAGGTGTGGCCCGGCAGGTACTCGCCTGCCGCCAAGCCGCCCAGGCAGCGCGCCGCACCGGCAAAGTAGCGGAACACGTCGGCAATCGCCGGGATTTCGTCGTTCAGTGCAGCGCTCAGGGGCTTGCCGCAGTTTTGCGATTCCAGCCTGGCCAGTTCATCGCCATGGGCTTCGATGGCGTCGGCCAGCGCCAGCAAGGCCTGCGAACGTTCTTTAGGGCTGGTTTGCGACCAGCTGTCGAAGGCCTGGTCGGCAGCGCGCACGGCGCTGTCCACCTGGGCTTCGCTGGCTTCGTTGATCTGCGCCAGGGCAGTGCCCAGCGCCGGGTTGAGCACGGTCCAGGCCGGGCCTTGGCCAGCGACCAGCTGGCCATTGATCAGCATCTGCGTTTGCATCGGGGGCTCCTCCAGGGTCATTTGCCTCCGCCCGCGACGCTGTCGCCGCCACGGGTCAGGTAATAGGCGCCAAGAATCGGCAGCATGGTCACCAGCATCACCAGCATGGCGACAACGTTGGTCACGGGTACGTCGCGCGGGCGACTGAGCTGGTTGAGCAGCCAGATCGGCAGGGTGCGCTCGTGCCCGGCGGTGAACGTGGTGACGATGATTTCATCGAACGACAAGGCAAAGGCCAGCATGCCGCCCGCCAGCAGCGCCGAGCCGAGGTTGGGCAGGACGATGTAGCGGAAAGTCTGCCAACCGTCGGCGCCAAGGTCCATCGAGGCTTCGATCAGGCTTTGCGAGGTACGCCGCAGGCGGGCGATCACGTTGTTGTAGACGATCACCACGCAGAACGTGGCGTGGCCGACTACGATGGTGAACACCCCGGGCTCTATCCCCAGCGTCTTGAATGCCGAGAGCAGGGCGAGGCCGGTGATGATGCCGGGCAGGGCGATGGGCAGGATCAGCACCAGCGAAATGCTTTCCTTGCCAAAAAAACTGCGCCGGTACAGCGCCGCCGAGGCCAGCGTACCGAGCACCAGTGCGATCAATGTGGCCAGGCAAGCCACCTGCAGCGAAAGCTTGATTGCCTCAAGCACATCGGGCCGGGCGAAGGCCACGTCGATCCACTTCAGGGTAAAGCCTTTGGGCGGAAAGCTGAACGCCGCGTCTTCGGTATTGAAGGCGTACAGGAAGATGATCAGGATCGGGAAGTGCAGGAACAGCAAGCCGCCCCACGCCGCCAGGCGCAGCCCTGCAGACGCTTTTTCAGAGTGCATCGAAGGCCCCCAGGCGCTTGACGATGGCCAGGTACACCGCGATCAGCACGATGGGCACCAAGGTGAATGCGGCGGCCATCGGCATGTTGCCGATCGCCCCTTGCTGGGCATAGACCATGCTGCCGATGAAGTAGCCGGGCGGGCCGACCAGTTGTGGCACGATGAAGTCACCCAGGGTGAGCGAGAAGGTGAAGATCGAGCCGGCGGCGATACCGGGGATCGACAGCGGCAGGATCACCTGCACGAAGGTTTGCCCTGGCCGGGCGCCCAGGTCTGCCGAAGCCTGCAGCAGCGACGGTGGCAAGCGCTCCAGCGAGGCCTGGATCGGCAGGATCATGAACGGCAGCCAGATATACACGAACACCAGGAAGCGCCCCAGGTGCGAAGTCGACAGCGTGCTGCCGCCCACGCCCGGCACGGCCAGCACTGCTTGCAGCAGGCCATCCAGATGCAGCTGCTGGACGAACCATTGGGTCACGCCGCCCTTGGCCAATAGTAGGGTCCAGGCATAGGTCTTGACGATATAGCTGGCCCACATGGGCATCATCACCGCGATGTAGAAAAAAGCCTTGGTCTTGCCGCTGGTGTAGCGCGCCATGTAGTAGGCGATGGGGAAGGCCAGTACCGCGCTGGCCAGCGACACCGCCACCGCCATGCTCAGGGTGCGCAGGATGATGTCGAAGTTCGATGGGTTGAACAGCGCGGCGAAGTTGCCCAGGGTCAGGTCCGGAGTCACCGCCATGGTGAAGTCGTCGAAGGTATAGAAGCCCTGCCACAGCAGGTTCAGCAGCGAGCCCAGGTAAATCGCGCCGAACCAGGTCAGCGGCGGGATCAACAGCAGTGCCAGGTACAGGTTGGGGCGCCGGTACAGCAGGTTGGACAAGCTGCGCAGTGTGCTCATCTCAGCGGTCCTCGGTTTCCTGCAGCACTGTCATGGCCTCGCGGGGCCAGTGCGCCTGCAGCCGTTGCCCGGGCTGCCAGGCCTGTATCTGCTTCTGCCAGCGGTCATTGGCCTGGCTGACTGCCAGCAGTTGGCCGTTGTCCAGCTGCAGTTCGTAGCGGGTGGCGCTGCCTTGGTACTGGACATCACGCAGCACGCCGCTGACCTGTACCTCATGGCTGGTCACTACCGGGTCGCCCAGGCGAATGTGCTCGGGGCGGATGGAGAAGGGCGCAAGGCTGCCGTTGAGCTGCATGGCCAGCTCGCCCCGCACCACGTTGGACGTGCCGACGAATTCAGCGACGAAGGTTGTGCTGGGCTTCATGTACAGGTTGCGCGGGGTGTCGACCTGTTCGATTCGGCCGCGGTTGAACACCGCGACCCGGTCGGACATCGACAGCGCTTCGGTCTGGTCGTGGGTGACGAAGATGAAGGTGATGCCCAGTTGGCGTTGCAGCTTTTTCAGCTCGCCTTGCATCTGTTCGCGCAATTTCAGGTCCAGTGCGCCCAGTGGCTCATCCAGCAGCAGCACCCGCGGCCGGTTGACCAACGCCCGGGCCAGGGCCACGCGCTGACGCTGGCCGCCAGACAGCTGTGCCGGTTTGCGCGCGCCATAGCCGGTCAGGGCTACCATGGCCAGGGCTTCCTCGGCGCGGCTGTGGCGTTCGGCCTTGCCCACGCCTTTTACCTTCAGGCCATAGGCGATGTTGTCCAGCACGTTCATGTGCGGGAAAAGCGCATAGTCCTGGAACACAGTGTTGACGTCACGTTGGTAGGGCGGCATGCCAGCAGCTTCGATCCCCTGGATGCGGATCGACCCACTGGAGGGTTGCTCGAAGCCTGCGATCAGGCGCAGGCAGGTGGTCTTGCCTGAGCCGGAAGGGCCGAGCATGGAAAAGAACTCGCCATCAATGATGTCGATGCTGACCTGGTCGACGGCCTTGACCTCGCCGAAGGTGCGGGAAACCTGGGTGAACTGGACGGCTAGGGGCATGCGTGGACTCCAGGAATGAATATTTCTCCTGTACCGGCCTCTTCGCGGGCAAGCCCGCTCCTACAGGTGGAGCGTCACCCTTGCATCAGGTGAAGAACCTGTGGGAACGGGCTTGCCCGCGAAGAGGCCGGCACAGGCATTCAGACAACCTCAGCGACCACCCATGATCGCAATGTAGTCCTGGGTCCAGCGGCTGTAAGGCACGAACTTGCCCCCTTGGGCCTGCGGTGTTTTCCAGAAGGCAATCTTGTCGAAGTTGTCGAAGCCGTTGGTCTTGCAGCCCTCGGCCCCCAGCAGCTCGCTGGCGGTGCACGCCGCCGGCACAGCCGGCAACGAGCCGAACCAGGCTGCCACATCGCCTTGCACCTTAGGTTGCAACGACCAGTCCATCCATTTGTAGGCGCAATTGGGGTGCTTGGCCTCGGCGTGCAGCATGGTGGTGTCGGCCCAGCCGGTCGCGCCCTCCTTGGGAATGGTCGAGGCCACTGGCTGGTTCTCGGCCTTGAGGCCATTGACCATGTAGCCCCAGGAGCTGGAGGCAACCACGCCTTCGTTTTTCACATCGCTCATCTGGACCGTGGCGTCATGCCAATAGCGGTGGATCAGCGGTTGTTGCTGGCGCAGCAGTTCCAGCACGGCCTTGTATTGTGCCTCGTTCAGTTCGTACGGATCCTTGATGCCCAGTTCGGGCCTGGACGACTTCAGGTACAGCGCTGCATCGGCGATGTAGATCGGCCCGTCATAGGCTTGCACGCGGCCCTTGTTCGGCTTGCCATCGGGCAGGTTCTGCGGCTCGAACACCACGCTCCAGCTGGTCGGTGCCTGCTTGAAGGTGTTGGTGTTGTACAGCAGCACGTTTGGCCCCCACTGGTACGGCGTGCCGTACACCTGCTTGTCGACCACATACCAGCCACCGTTCTGCAAGCGCGGGTCGATGGTCTTCCAATTGGAGATCAGGGCGGTGTTGATCGGTTGTACACGCTTGCCTGCTATCAGCCGCAACGATGCATCGCCCGAGGCGGTGACCAGGTCATAGCCGCCCTTGGTCATCAGGCTGACCATCTCGTCCGAGGTGGCGGCCGTTTTTACACTGACCTTGCAGCCGGTTTCCTTTTCGAAGTTGGTCACCCAGTCGTAGGCCTTGTCGCTTTCACCGCGTTCGATGTAGCCGGGCCAGGCGACGATGTCCAGGCGCCCCTCGCCGGCTCCCAGGGCCTTGGGCGGTTCGGCGGCCTGCAGGCTGGCGCTGGCCAGCATGGCGCAGGTGGTGGCGCCGAGCAATGCGGTCTTGTGCACTGACATGGTGTTCCCTCTTCTTGGCGATCTTTTTCGGGCAGTCATGAGGCAAGCAGTGAAGCAATCGTTATAAGCGTAGTGCGTGGGTGCGAAGCATTGGCGATATCGAGTCTAGTTGGCTTTTTGCCAGCTAATGCAACATCCGGAAGCAAATCCCTGCATGGCGTGTGCTTCGCCAAGCCTTACTCTGGCGTTTGAATCTTCTTACGTGGAGACACGCGAATGAATACCCGGGGCTTGCTTGATCAACTCCTCAAATCCGGCCAGCAAATGCTCGAGAAGCAGGGGGGCGCGACCAAACCTGGCAGCGCGTCAGGCGGGCTTGGCGGGTTATTGTCCGGAGCAGGGGGCGGCCTTTTGGGGGGCGGCGCTCTGGGCCTGTTGCTGGGTAGCAAGAAGGCCCGCAAGTACGGTGGCAAAGCCCTGGCTTACGGTGGCCTCGCCGCGCTGGGGGTGCTGGCCTATAAAGCTTATGGCAACTGGCAGGCAAACCAGCGTGTGGCCGCAGCCGAGCCTCAAACGATAGACCGCCTGCCGCCGGCCCAGGCCGAGCAGCACAGCCAGGCGGTACTGCGCGCCCTGGTGGCTGCGGCCAAGTCCGATGGGCATATCGACGAGCGCGAGCGGGCGCTGATCGAGGGCGAGTTTACGCGCCTGGACAGCGACCGCGAATTGCAACACTGGCTGCATGCCGAGCTGAACAAGCCGCTGGACCCGGCCGAAGTGGCCCGCGCTGCGCAAACGCCGGAGATGGCTGCCGAGATGTACCTGGCCAGCGTGATGATGGTTGATGAGGAAAACTTCATGGAGCGTGCCTACCTGGACGAGTTGGCACGCCAGTTGCGGCTGGACCCGGGCTTGCGCCAGGAGCTGGAAAACCAGGTACGGCAAGCGGTGGCTCCGTAATACACCTGTCGGGGAATACTCAGCGCCTGTTAGATGGAGCGCCGCCCGCGCGGCGCATCGCGAGCTGCGCTCGCTCCTACGTTTGTTTCGGGCCAGTAACGCCTGTGCCAATGCGCGCGACCGCCTTGTTCGTCCAACGTGATATCGCGCCATGCAGCAAAATGCTCGCGCGCAAATCCCTCAGAAATAACTGGCCCGAAACAAACGTAGGAGCGAGCGCAGCTCGCGATGCGCCGCGCGGGCGGCGCTCGATCTCACAGGCGCTGAATATGTTGCGTCATGCACATGGTGGCTTTTACCTCATACCCCGCACTTCACCCGCAAAAGCATAAGGCGCCTAGGCTATACTTCGGCGATTTTTCCCGCTCGTTGTGAATTCCTGAGGGCTGAATGTGAAGAACTGGACCTTGCGCCAACGGATCCTGGCAAGTTTCGCCGTGATCATCGCCATCATGCTGCTGATGATCGTGGCCGCCTACTCGCGGTTGGTGACTATCGAAACCGCCGAAGAGGCGGTGGGGACCGATAGCATTCCCGGCGTCTACTACAGCTCGATGATCCGCAGCGCCTGGGTCGACAGCTACGTCACCAGCCAGCAGTTGGTGGGCCTGTCGAACCATCGTGAAATTACTTCGGCCGACCTGGAACTGTTCAGAAACTTCGATAACCGGCTGAAGCAATTCATGGCCAGTTACCAGACCACCATTCAGGACAAGGACGACCAGGCCCGATTTGACAGCTTCGTGCAACTGGAAGAAAACTACCTCAAGATCGTCAACCAGGTGCTGGATGCGTACGGTCAGCACAACTACGACGAAGCCCAACGGCTGATCAACGAGGTCCTCACCCCGGCCTGGATGGACGGGCGCGAGCACCTGAATGATGTGATCGAGAATAATCGGGCCTCTGCCGGTGCCGCCACCAACGAGATCGTCAATGCCGTCAACACGGCCAAGGGCAGCATGTTGGTTTCGCTGTTGCTGGCAATCGTCGCTGCCGGCATCTGCGGCCTGCTGCTGATGCGCGCTATCACGGCGCCCATGCAGCGTATTGTGCATGCCCTCGACAAACTGCGCTCCGGTGACCTGAGCATGCGCCTGAGCCTGGATCGCAAGGACGAATTCGGTGCCATCGAAAGCGGCTTCAACGAAATGGCCGAGGCATTGGCCAACCTTGTGGCCCAGGCCCAACGCTCGTCGGTGCAGGTGACCACTTCGGTCACCGAAATTGCCGCCACGTCCAAGCAGCAGCAGGCCACCGCCACTGAAACAGCCGCCACCACCACCGAAATCGGCGCTACCTCGCGGGAGATCGCCGCCACTTCGCGGGACCTGGTGCGCACCATGACCGAAGTGACTACGGCTGCTGATCAGGCATCCAGCCTGGCAGGCTCCGGGCAGCAGGGCCTGGCACGCATGGAAGAGACCATGCACCAGGTGATGGGCGCTGCCGACCTGGTCAATGCCAAGCTCGGTATCCTCAACGAGAAAGCCAGCAACATCACCCAGATGGTGGTAACCATCGTCAAGGTTGCCGACCAGACCAATCTGCTGTCGCTCAACGCCGCCATCGAAGCGGAAAAGGCCGGCGAATATGGCCGCGGCTTTGCCGTGGTCGCTACCGAAGTGCGCCGCCTGGCCGACCAGACCGCCGTGGCCACCTATGACATCGAGCAGATGGTGCGCGAGATCCAGTCGGCAGTGTCGGCCGGTGTCATGGGGATGGACAAGTTCTCCGAAGAAGTGCGCCGCGGCATGTTCGAGGTGCAGCAGGTGGGCGAACAACTCAGCCAGATCATTCACCAGGTGCAGGCCTTGGCGCCGCGCGTATTGATGGTCAACGAAGGCATGCAGGCCCAGGCCACCGGTGCCGAGCAGATCAACCAGGCGCTGGCCCAGCTCAGCGATGCCAGCACCCAGACTGTCGAGTCGTTGCGCCAGGCCAGCTATGCCATCGATGAGCTGAGCCAGGTGGCCGCGGGCCTGCGTGGCGGCGTGTCGCGTTTCAAAGTCTGACCGCGATGAACGACTTGCAACTGCGCAGCGCGGGGGCGGAGAACACCAAAGGGGTGTTGTACCTACAGTTTCGCATCAGAGAGCAGCGGTTTGCCCTGAGCGTGCACGAGGTGGTCGAAGTGCTGCCCCGTCAGCCGCTCAAGCCGATCGCCCAGGCACCTGCCTGGGTGGCGGGTATCCTCGCCCATCGTGGCCAGTTGGTACCGGTGATCGACCTTGCCGCCCTGAGCTTCGGCCAGCCGGCGGTGCAACGCACCAGCACCCGCTTGGTGCTGGTGCGCTACCGAGGCAGCCTGCAGCTGGGCCTGATCCTGGAGCAGGCCACCGAAACCCTGCGTTGCCAACCCGACGAGTTCCAGCCCTATGGGGTGGACACAGGCGAAGCGCCTTATCTGGGCCCAGTGCGCCAGGATGCCCAGGGCCTGCTGCAGCGCATCGAAGTCAATGACCTGCTGCCCGACACCGTGCACGCATTGCTGTACACGCAATACCCGACAGGGATGCCCACATGAACGAACAGCGTTTCTTCCGCTTCTTGCGCGAGCGTATTGGCCTGGACGTGGAGTCGGTGGGCGCGCCCATGGTCGAACGCGCGCTGCGTCAACGTTGCGTGGCTGCGGGCGCGATGGACCTGGACGATTACTGGCTGCGCCTGCAGCAGTCGGCAGATGAGCAACAGGCGCTGATCGAAGCGGTGATCGTCCCGGAAACCTGGTTTTTCCGGTACCCCGAATCCTTCAAAGCGCTGGCCAGCCTGGCCCATAAACGGCTGGCTCAACTGGCTGGCGCGCGTCCGTTGCGCTTGCTCAGCCTGCCGTGTTCTACCGGCGAAGAGCCCTATTCGCTGGCCATGGCCTTGTTTGACGCCGGCATGGCGCCAGGGGCATTCCTTGTTGATGGAATGGACATCAGCCCCAGTTCGGTTGCCAAGGCTGGGCAGGCGGTTTATGGGCGCAATGCGTTCCGTGGTAGCGAACTGTGCTTTCGCGATCGTTACTTCGATGCTCTGGGCGAAGGCCACCGCCTGCATGAACGGGTACGCCTGCAAGTCAGCCTGCGGGTGGGCAATGTGCTTGACCCGGCGCTGGCCAGCCGCGACGGCCTGTATGACTTCGTGTTCTGTCGCAATCTGTTGATCTATTTCGACGTAGCGACCCAACAGCGTGTGTTCGAAGTGCTCAAGCGCTTGCTGCATCCGCAGGGTGTGCTGTTCATCGGCCCGGCGGAAGGCAGCTTGTTGGCACGCATGGGTATGCGTCCGCTGGGGATCGCCCAGTCGTTTGCCTATGTGCGTCACGAAGGCGACAGCGCCCCCTTGGCTGCGACACCTGCCCAACCCGCCAAGCGTACGTTCACGACTTTACCCGCACCGGTTTATCCGCAGCCCAGCGTGGCGTTGCCTCGTTCGCTGCGCCCGCTGCGTGTGCTGCCGGTGGCGGCCAAGCCAGCGCCAGCCCGCGAGCACAAGCACGAGGGGGCCAGTGAGTTGCTGGCCGGCATTGCCCGGCTGGCCAATGCCGGCGCCAGCGAGCAGGCCCGTAGCGAATGCCAGCGCTACCTGAGCCAGTACCCGCCGTCGGCACAGGTTTACTACTGGCTGGGATTGCTCAGTGATACTGAAGGCGATGCGCAGCAGGCGTTGAGCCATTATCGCAAGGCCCTGTACCTGGAACCACAGCACCCCGAGGCGCTGGTGCACCTGGCCGCCTTGCTGGCGGCCCAGGGTGACCTGGCCGGCGCCCGGCGCCTTCAGGAGCGCGCGGCGCGGGCTGGCCGGGAGTCTGAACGATGAACAGTGATTCCGCGATGCAGTTGCTCGCCGAGGATGATGCACACATCGACGACTGCTGGAACCGCATTGGCGTGCGCGGCGACAAGCAGTGCCCACTGCTGGAGCGGCATGTTCATTGCCGCAATTGCGAGGTGTATGCCGCTGCTGCCACGCGTTTGCTCGACCGCTATGCGCTGACGCAGGACCACCAGGCTGCAGCGGTGCAGCCGGACGAGGAAAACACCGGCCATTCCATGCTGCTGTTCCGTCTGGGCGAAGAATGGCTGGCGCTGGCTACCGCTTGCCTGGTCGAGATCGCCCCGTTGCAGGCGGTGCATTCATTGCCGCACCAGCGCTCGCGGCTGCTGCATGGGGTTGCCAATGTGCGCGGCGCGTTGGTGCCGTGCCTGTCACTGGCTGACTTGCTCGGGGTGCAGGCCGGCGCCACCGAGCCACGTAGCGCCCGGGCGATGCCACGTATGCTTATTCTGGCCGCCGAGGGGGGGCCGGTGGTGATGGCCGTCGAGGAAATCGACGGTATTCATCGGCTCGACCCGCAGCTGCTGGGCAGTGGCCGGGACGCCACACGCTTCACCGCCGCAGTCTTGCAGTGGCGCGGCCGCAGCGTGCGGGTTCTGGACGATCAACACTTAATGTCTGCCGTGCAGCGGAGCCTGTCATGACCCCAGAGCAAATGCGCGACGCATCGTTGCTCGAACTGTTCAGCCTGGAAGCCGAGGCACAGACCCAAGTGCTCAGCGCTGGCCTGATGGCACTGGAGCGCAACCCCACCCAGGCCGACCAGCTAGAAGCGTGCATGCGCGCTGCGCACTCGCTCAAGGGGGCAGCGCGCATCGTCGGGGTGGATGCTGGTGTCAGTGTCGCCCACGTCATGGAGGATTGCCTGGTAGCGGCTCAGGAAGGCCGACTGCGTCTGACCGCCGAGCATATTGACGCGCTGTTGCAAGGTACCGACCTGCTGATACGTATTGCCACACCCGGCGATGCCGGGGCGCAGGCGACCTTGCCGGTGTTTCTTGCGCAAATGGCCAGCCTGCTCGACTCGGGCACTTCTGCCGTGCCTGTCGTGCCGCTGGCTGCATCCGCGTCGCCGGAGCCGCCGCTGGCAACCCTGCCGCCTGCACCCGAGGTAGTGCGAGCCGAACCGCCAGAACCCGAACCAGCCCTGCGGCGCAAGGCTGGCAAGCGCGCTGGCGAAGGTGCCGAGCGGGTACTGCGTGTCACCGCCGACCGCCTCAATAGCCTGCTTGACCTGTCCAGCAAGTCGCTGGTGGAAACCCAGCGGCTCAAACCGTACCTGGCTACCTTGCAGCGTCTCAAACGCATGCACGGCCAAGGCATGCAGGCACTTGACGGCTTGCGCATGCAACTGGAAGACAGTGGTCAGAGCAGCGAGGTGCTTGAGGCCTTGGCACAGACCCAGCGCCTGCTGGCAGAGACCCAGCAGATTTTGCAGCAACAGGCGGCCGACCTGGATGAGTTCGGCTGGCAGGCCAGCCAGCGTGCGCAGTTGTTGTATGACACCGCCCTGGCTTGCCGGATGCGGCCGTTTGCCGACGTGCTGACCGGGCAAAGCCGCATGGTTCGCGACCTGGGCCGTTCGCTGGGCAAACCGGTGCGGCTGGTGGTGGAAGGGGAGAAGACCCAGGTCGACCGCGATGTGCTGGAAAAGCTCGAAGCACCGCTGACCCACCTGTTGCGCAATGCCGTCGATCACGGCATCGAATTGCCCGAGCGGCGCCTGCTGGCGGGCAAGCCGGACGAGGGGGTGATCCGACTGCGGGCTTCGCACCAGGCGGGCATGCTCAGCCTGGAGCTGATCGACGATGGCGCCGGTATCGACCTGGAGCGCCTGCGCAGCAGCATCGTCGAGCGCGCCCTGTCGCCTGCTGATACGGTGGCGCAGATGAGTGAGGCGGAGCTGCTGACGTTCCTGTTCCTGCCCGGTTTCAGCCTGCGCGACAAGGTTACCGAAGTGTCCGGGCGCGGTGTGGGGCTGGATGCGGTGCAGCACTTGATCCGCGAGCTGCGCGGCTCGATCGAGTTGACCCAGGTGGCAGGGCAGGGCTGTCGCTTCCATCTGCAGGTGCCGCTGACCCTGTCGGTCGTTCGCAGCCTGGTGGTCGAGGTGGGCGGTGAGGCTTACGCCTTCCCGCTGGCGCATATCGAACGCACGCTGGAAGTGACCGCCGACCAGATCGTGCAGATCGAGGGGCGCCAGCACTTCTGGCACGAAGGCCGGCATATCGGCCTGGTGGCGGCCAGCCAGCTGCTCAATCGCCCGGCCGGGCAAAGTGACGAAGCCAGCCTGCGGGTGGTGGTGATTCGTGAGCGCGAGCATCTGTACGGCGTGGCCGTGGAGCGGTTGGTGGGGGAGCGGGTGCTGGTCGTGATGCCACTCGACCCACGCTTGGGGAAGGTGCAGGACATTTCCTCCGGCGCCTTGCTCGATGATGGCTCGGTAGTCCTGATTGTCGATGTCGAAGACTTGCTGCGCTCGGTGGAAAAACTGCTCAGCACTGGCAGCCTGGAGCGCATCGAACGCGGCAGCAGCGGAGCCCGCGGTGTGGTCCGCAAACGTATCCTGGTGGTCGACGACTCGCTGACCGTGCGCGAACTGCAGCGCAAGCTGCTGGGCAACCGTGGCTACGAAGTGGCGGTCGCGGTGGATGGCATGGACGGCTGGAACGCCCTGCGCGGCGAGGACTTCGACCTGCTGATCACCGACATCGACATGCCGCGCATGGACGGCATCGAGCTGGTTACCCTGGTGCGTCGCGACCAGCGCCTGCAGTCGTTGCCGGTGATGGTGGTGTCCTATAAAGACCGTGAGGAAGACCGGCGGCGAGGACTGGATGCTGGCGCCGACTACTATTTGGCAAAGGCCAGTTTCCACGACGATGCGTTGCTGGATGCTGTGGTGGAGCTGATCGGAGGTGCTCAGGGATGAAGATCGCCATCGTCAATGACATGCCCCTGGCCGTCGAAGCGTTGCGCCGGGCGGTTGCCCTGGAGCCCGCACATCAGGTCGTGTGGGTGGCCAGCAACGGTGCCGAGGCGGTGCAGCGCTGCACCGAGCAGTTACCGGACCTGATCCTCATGGACCTGATCATGCCGGTGATGGACGGTGTCGAGGCGACCCGGCGGATCATGGCCGAAACCCCATGCGCCATTGTCATCGTTACGGTCGACCGTAAACAGAACGTGCACCGGGTGTTCGAGGCCATGGGCCATGGTGCCCTCGATGTGGTCGATACCCCAGCGCTGGGTGCTGGCGATGCCCGCGAAGCGGCGGCGCCCTTGCTGCGCAAGATCCTCAATATCGGCTGGCTGGTCGGCCAGCAGCGTGCACCTGCCGCAAGGTCGGTGGCCGCACCGCCGCGCGAGGCTTCCCAGCGTCGCGGGTTGGTGGCAATCGGGTCTTCGGCGGGTGGCCCTGCAGCACTCGAAGTGTTGCTCAAGGGCTTGCCGGCAGCGTTTCCGGCGGCCATCGTGCTGGTCCAGCATGTGGACCAGGTGTTTGCCGCAGGCATGGCCGAATGGCTCAGCAGCGCAGCAGGCATGCCGGTGCGCCTGGCCCGTGAAGGCGAACCACCGCAGCCAGGGCAGGTACTCCTGGCCGGCACCAACCACCACATTCGCCTGCTACAGAGCGGCCAACTGGCCTACACTGCCGAACCTGTGAATGAAATCTACCGGCCCTCGATCGATGTGTTCTTCGAGAGCGTGGCACGTTACTGGAATGGCGATGCGGTGGGCGTGCTGCTCACCGGCATGGGCCGCGACGGTGCCCAGGGGCTGAAGCTGATGCGTCAGCAGGGCTTTCTGACCATTGCCCAGGACCAGGCCAGCAGCGCGGTGTACGGCATGCCCAAGGCTGCTGCGGCTATTGATGCCGCCGTGGAAATTCGCCCGCTGGAACGCATAGCCGGGCGCTTGACTGAATTTTTCGCAAAATGACGAAATGTATTGAATCACGCCGCCAGGCCGGTAGTGATCGGGTGAACAATGATGAATGATTTACCGATCGAAGGTTTCGCGACCACCAATGAGAACTCGGCGATGGTGCTGCTGGTCGACGATCAGGCCATGATCGGCGAAGCGGTGCGGCGTGGCTTGGCCAATGAAGACAACATCGACTTCCACTTCTGTGCCGACCCGCACCAGGCGGTGGCCCAGGCCATGCGCATCAAGCCCACGGTCATTCTTCAGGACCTGATCATGCCTGGCCTGGACGGCTTGACTCTGGTGCGCGAGTACCGCAACAACCCGGTGACCCAGGACATCCCGATCATCGTCCTGTCGACCAAGGAAGACCCGTTGGTGAAGAGTGCGGCATTTGCCGCCGGGGCCAACGATTACCTGGTCAAGCTGCCTGACACCATCGAACTGGTGGCACGCATCCGCTACCACTCGCGTTCCTACCTGACCCTGCTGCAGCGCGACGAGGCCTACCGTGCCCTGCGCGTCAGCCAGCAGCAGTTGCTGGATTCCAACCTGATGCTGCAGCGGCTGATGAACTCCGATGGCCTGACCGGGCTGTCCAACCGTCGCCATTTCGACGAGTACCTGGAGCTGGAATGGCGCCGGGCGATGCGTGAACAGCAGCAGCTGTCGTTGCTGATGATCGACGTGGACTACTTCAAAGTCTACAACGACAGCTTTGGCCACCTGGCCGGTGACGAGGCCTTGCGCCAGGTGGCCGAAGCCATCCGTAGCTCGTGCTCGCGGCCGACCGACCTGCCGGCGCGCTATGGCGGCGAAGAGTTCGCCCTGGTGCTGCCCAACACCTCGCCAGGCGGGGCACGGCTGGTGGCCGAAAAGCTGCGCCAGACCGTGCTGGGCCTGGGCATCCCGCATACTGCGCCGACGGCTGATGCATTTTTGACCGTAAGCATCGGCCTAGCCACCCAGACGCCTGCTATTGGCAGCCATTGCCGGCAGCTGATTTCGGCGGCGGACAAGGGGCTGTATCTGGCCAAGAACAGCGGCCGGAACCAAGTGGGCGTTGCTTGAGGGGCGAATACCGCCAGCGCGCACTGTTCAGAATGTTGACGAAGATGGCTGGCGGTATCGATACCCCTGTTTTTATAACGCTCACTCCACGATTTCTATGTACCTTGTAGGGCCGTGAAAGATAACCATGTCGCCATTCTTGTAGACAAGCTGGTAGGCGACCTTGCACGGATAAATGGACTTGACCTTGAGCGTATTGTCATCGCCGTAGTAATCATAGGTGACCAATTTCTGATCGACGCTATGTTCTATGCGGTTGATTGAGCTCGCGAAGATGAACTCCGTCCTGACTTGCTCCAGGCTTTCCTGGGACCCACCCTCGACGCCAGGGAAGAGAATATTCATCTCGAATCTGTATTTTGTAGGGGAGCCGCTTGGGTTGGTTATGGCTTTAAGGCTGAGCGAGCCGTTTTTTTCTTTCGGTATGGTCAGGGTGCCGAACTCGCCTTTAAGTCTCCATTCGGTATTTGTGGCTGATTTAGGGTAAATTTCGATGATTTTGGTGGTATTCATTTTGGCCTCGCCTGGGTGGGATTGCAGGTCGGTATTACGAGGTAAGAGTTGAATAGCTGCCGTTGATGCGTGCAACTGGCAGAAATGCCAGTTCCGACGGGGAGCGCGAATGCAAAACCTCTGAAATTCCTCGCTCCAATTATTCCAAGTCAGCACATTTCTGGCGCTCGTCTGCGATTGTGATATTCGCCGTGATCGGCATGCTCCAAACCTGTGGAGTTTCCCTGCCGGGCGGGCCTGCCGCCGCGCCTCCGACTGCGTTATACTCGCGGGCTTTTCACCGAATTCGCGCGAGTAGGCAGCCCATGGAAATCCAACCGATCCTGAACACCATCAAGGACCTCACCGAACGTTCCCTGTCAATTCGGGGGTATCTTTGACTACGATCACAAGCATGACCGCCTGATCGAAGTCAACCGCGAGCTGGAAGACCCCAACGTCTGGAACAAGCCTGAGTACGCCCAGGCACTGGGCCGCGAGCGTGCCATGCTGGCCCAGGTCGTCGAGACCCTGGACAAGCTGTCCAACGGCCTGGGTGACTGCCAGGACCTGCTCGACATGGCCGTCGAAGAAAATGACGAAGGCGCCGTCGGCGACGTCGTGACCGAGCTGGAAAGCCTGGAAGAAAACCTGGCCCAGCTTGAGTTCCGTCGCATGTTCAGCGGCGAGATGGACATGAACAACGCCTACCTGGATATCCAGGCCGGCTCCGGTGGTACCGAAGCACAGGATTGGGCCAACATCCTGCTGCGCATGTACCTGCGCTGGGCCGACAAGCGTGGTTTCGACGCCACCATCATCGAGCTTTCCGAAGGTGAAGTGGCCGGCATCAAGGGTGCCACCGTGCACATCAAGGGCGAGTACGCCTTTGGCTGGCTGCGCACCGAAATCGGCGTGCACCGCCTGGTGCGCAAGAGCCCGTTCGACTCCGGCGCCCGTCGCCACACATCGTTCTCGGCGGTGTTCGTATCGCCCGAGATCGACGACAAGGTCGAAATCGAGATCAACCCGTCCGACCTGCGCATCGACACCTACCGCTCCTCCGGTGCCGGTGGTCAGCACGTGAACACCACCGACTCGGCGGTCCGTATCACCCACGTGCCGACCAACACTGTGGTGGCTTGCCAGAACGAACGTTCCCAGCACGCCAACAAGGACACCGCCATGAAAATGCTGCGGGCCAAGTTGTACGAACTGGAAATGCAGAAGCGCAACGCTGCTTCGCAGGCGCTGGAAGACAGCAAGTCGGACATCGGCTGGGGCCACCAGATTCGCTCCTACGTGCTGGATGACTCGCGCATCAAGGATCTGCGTACCGGCGTCGAGCGTAGCGACTGCCAGAAAGTCCTCGACGGCGACCTCGACCAGTATCTGGAAGCGAGCCTCAAGCAGGGCCTGTGATTAGCACCCCCATGCCGCGCTACCTGGCCAGCCGCCGGTAGCGCGTGCCCTGCCCGGAACGGGCAACGAATACCTGATGGAAAGAATGACGACATGAGCGACCTGAAGACCGAATCGCAAGACCTGCAACAGGAAGAAAACGCCCTGATCGCCCTGCGCAAGGAAAAACTTGCCGCCGAGCGTGCCAAGGGCAATGCCTTCCCCAACGACTTCCGTCGCGACAGCTACTGCAACGACCTGCAGAAGCAGTACGCGGACAAGACCAAGGAAGAGCTGGAAGCAGCCGCGATCCCGGTCAAGGTAGCCGGCCGCATCATGCTCAACCGTGGCTCGTTCATGGTTATCCAGGACATGACTGGCCGTATTCAGGTCTACGTCAACCGCAAGACCCTGCCGGAAGAAACCCTGGCCGCGGTCAAGACCTGGGACCTGGGCGACATCATCAGCGCCGAAGGCACCCTGGCCCGTTCCGGCAAGGGCGACCTGTACGTCGAAATGACCAACGTGCGCCTGCTGACCAAGTCGCTGCGCCCGCTGCCCGACAAGCACCACGGCCTGACCGACACCGAGCAGCGCTACCGCCAGCGCTACGTCGACCTGATGGTCAACGAAGAAACCCGCCACACCTTCCGTGTGCGTTCGCAGGTGATTTCGCACATCCGCAAGTTCCTCATCGAGCGTGACTTCCTCGAAGTCGAGACGCCGATGCTGCAGACCATTCCAGGCGGCGCTGCTGCCAAACCGTTCGAAACCCACCACAATGCCCTGGACATGGCCATGTTCCTGCGTATCGCGCCGGAGCTGTACCTCAAGCGCCTGGTCGTGGGTGGCTTCGAAAAAGTGTTCGAGATCAACCGTAACTTCCGCAACGAAGGCGTTTCGACTCGTCACAACCCTGAGTTCACCATGCTCGAGTTCTACCAGGCCTACGCCGACTACCGCGACAACATGGACCTCACCGAGGAACTGTTCCGCGAGCTGGCGCAACTGGTACTGGGCTCTACCGACGTACCGTACGGCGACAAGGTCTTCCACTTCGGCGAGCCGTTCGTACGCCTGTCGGTGTTCGACTCGATCCTCAAGTACAACCCGGAGCTGACCGCTGCCGACCTGCAGGACGTCGACCGCGCCCGTGAGATTGCCAAGAAGGCCGGCGCCAAGGTGCTGGGCCATGAAGGCCTGGGCAAGCTGCAGGTGATGATTTTCGAAGAGCTGGTCGAGCACAAGCTGGAACAGCCGCACTTCATTACCGAGTACCCGTTCGAAGTGTCGCCGCTGGCCCGTCGCAACGACGAGAACCCGGCCGTTACCGATCGTTTCGAGCTGTTCATCGGTGGCCGCGAAATCGCCAACGCCTACTCCGAGCTCAACGATGCCGAAGATCAGGCCGAGCGTTTCCTGGCCCAGGTGGCCGAGAAGGACGCGGGTGACGATGAAGCCATGCACTATGACGCCGACTTCGTTCGTGCGCTGGAGTACGGCATGCCGCCGACCGCCGGTGAAGGCATCGGCATCGACCGCCTGGTGATGCTGCTGACCAACTCGCCGTCGATCCGCGACGTCATCCTGTTCCCGCACATGCGTCCGCAGGCCTGAGTAGGCTGAACGAGCCGCCTTTCGAGGCGGCTTTTTCTTGCCTGAAGCTTTATGTTGTCGGTACTGGGCTCTTCGCGGGCACGCCCGCTCCCACAGGACTTGCGCATACTCCTGAATGTTGCGGGGGCCCTGTGGGAGCGGGCGTGCCCGCGAAGAGGCCGGCACCGATGAAAAACTGCCCATGAGGTATCCCCCGTGACACCCGCCATGCCTGACCAAGGCGCCGCCGGCATCGCCACCGCCGTCGCCGAAAGCGTGCAATACCAAGGCCGCAAGACTGCCCGCCAAGGCAGCGAACAGCGTCGCCAGTTGATTCTCGATGCCGCCATGCGCATTGTCGTGCGCGATGGCGTGCGCGGTGTGCGCCACCGGGCAGTGGCCGCCGAGGCCGGCGTGCCATTGTCGGCCACCACCTACTACTTCAAGGACATCGAGGACCTGCTCACCGATACCTTTGCCCAGTACGTCGAGCGCAGTGCGGCCTACATGGCCAAGCTGTGGGCCAACACCGAGGTGGTGTTGCGCCAGTTGCTGGCACAGGGCGATGGCAGCCCGCAGGCCCGGGCGCGGCTGGCTGACGAGGTGGCGCGTATGACCGCCGACTACGTTCAGCGGCAATTGCTGAACCGCCGTGACTTCCTGATGGCCGAGCAGGCCTTCCGCCAGGAAGCATTGCTGTGCCCGCGACTGGCCGAGCTGGTGTGCGCTCATGAGCAGATCCTGCTGCACGGCACCCGGCAATTGCTGCAGGTCGTGGGCTCGCGGCAGCCGGAGCAGGATGCACAGATGTTGACGGCGATTATCGAGCAGTTGGAATATCAAGGCCTGCTCAAGCAAGCGAATGCGCAAGCCGATGGGCAGATGCTCGCTATGCTTACCCGATACCTGCAGCTGGTGCTGGCATCGGCCTGAGGCGAGAACGACCTTTTCAAGGAGAACCTGATGAAAGCCTGGCGTGTGGTGTTGTTGACTTTGTCATTCCTGCTGCTGGGCGGTTGTCTGGTGACCTTCCATGAGCCCTTGCCCAGCAACCAGGCAGCGCCCAAGGCCCTGCTCGGCAAGTGGAGCAGCAAGGACGCCTGGGGGGAGCCGCTGAAACTGGTGATCAGCCGTAGCGGTGGCGACGCCTACAAGGCGGTGGCCACGGCCAAGGGCAAGGCCCCTGAAGAGTACGTGTTCACCGTGTCACGCCACGGCAACCGCTGGTACTTGTCGGCTGGCGTGCCCAAGCGGCTGGGTGGCAATTTCCTGATTGGCGGCTTCGACATCGTCGATGGCAAGGAA
Organism: Pseudomonas sp. D5(2026); assembly: GCF_057766845.1. Taxonomy (NCBI): domain Bacteria; kingdom Pseudomonadati; phylum Pseudomonadota; class Gammaproteobacteria; order Pseudomonadales; family Pseudomonadaceae; genus Pseudomonas; species Pseudomonas sp. D5(2026). Next base: position 4,410,206 of record NZ_CM173421.1, on the reverse strand, counting down.
CTGGTGGTCTACAACCTGGACGTCGAGCAGGTGCAGCAGGCGGTGGACAAAAAGGAACTGACCGGGCGCAGCACCGAAGTGCCGGACGACAACGGCGACGGCGTGCTGATCGACAGCCCGGCAGCGCGGGTGCTGGCCTACCTGGACGACCCGGCCAACTCCGACCTGTTCGTCGAAGTGGCGCGGTTCCAGCGCTCGGGCAAATGACCGTGTTGGCGTCTTCGCGGGCTTGCCCGCTCCCACAGGTATTTCACAGGTATCTGATCCTGTGGTGTCCCTGTGGGAGCGGGCAAGCCCGCGAAGACGCCGGTACAGGTTTCGTGTACTAGAAAGGAGTCCCCGGTGGACGAATACCAGCAAACCATCCGCGCCCTGTCCGACCGCATCGTTGCGGCACAGACGCCTATTCGGGTCCTGGACGCGGTGAAGTGGGACGACAACATCCGCCAGGGCTTTCTCAAGGCCAAGGGCAAGGAGCCGCCGGCGGTAGATCGTGCCTACTACCAATCGCGCCCGCTGTCGTTCGACTCCAGCGCTGTCAAGGCCGAGTTCCAGGGCATCGAGCGCGACATCATTCGCCAGCTCGGCCAGTTCAACCCGGTCGGGCAGATCATGAAGCGCATGTGCCGTGAATACCGCATGGTGGTGCGCATGCTTGAAGCGCGCGGTACCGAAGACTTCGGCCTGATCTCCCAAGAGCTGTATGGCGCCGCCTCGGATGCCTTCCACGCCGGTGACCCGACCCTGGCCGACCTTGGGCTGATGCTGTCGGACTACCTGAACAACATCGATGGCCGTGGTGACCTCAAGGATGAGCCAAAGAACCTCACCGCCAAGGAAGCCGTGGAGATCCTACAGCATCGGCTGAACAAAGTGTTCGGCGAGGCCGAGGGAACCATTCGTGTGTTCGAGTCAGACGGCATCGTCGCTGACGCCGCAGCCGGTGCCGACTACATCAAGGTGCGTGCCGATGCCATGTTCAACACCCGCGATGTGCGCGCCCTGGAGGTGCACGAAGGGTTGGTGCATGTCGGGACCACGCTCAATGGCCTGAACCAGCCGATCTGCACCTTCCTGGCCAAGGGCCCGCCCTCGTCGACGGTAACCCAGGAGGGCCTGGCCATCCTCATGGAGGTGATCGCCTTTGCCTCCTACCCCAGCCGCCTGCGCAAGCTCACCAACCGCACCCGAGCCATCCACATGGTCGAGGAGGGCGCAGACTTCATGCAGGTCTACGGTTTTTTCCGCGAGCAGGGCTTCGAGATGGCGCAGAGCTACAGCAACGCCAGCCGGGTGTTCCGCGGGTCGGTGCCCAACGGCTTGCCATTCACCAAGGACTTGTCCTACCTCAAGGGCTTCATCATGGTTTACAACTACATTCAGTTGGCCGTGAAGAAGGGCAAACTGGAACAGATCCCGTTGCTGTTCTGTGGCAAGACCACCTTGGAAGACATGCGCACCCTGCGCCAACTCGTCGAGGAAGGGCTGGTCGAGCCGCCCAAGTACCTGCCCGAACAGTTCCGCGACCTTAACGCGCTGTCGGCCTGGATGTGCTTCTCCAACTTCCTCAACCACCTGAGCCTGGACCGTATTGAAGCCGACTACGCGAACATTCTCTGAGAACTGCCGCCTGCTGGTCCTGGGCCTGGTCCTGCTGAGCCTTGGCGGCTGCAGCAGCCTGCTGTTCTACCCCGAGCGTGGTCAGGCCTTCACCCCTGAGCGGGCCAAGCTGGAATACCGCGACGTCACGCTGACCACTGCTGATGGCATCCGCCTTCACGGTTGGTGGCTGCCGGCCAAGGCCGGGGTCGAAGTCAAGGGCACGGTGCTGCACCTGCACGGTAACGGCGGTAACCTGCCTGGGCACCTGGGGGGTAGCTACTGGCTGCCGGAGCAGGGCTACCAGGTGCTGATGATCGATTACCGCGGCTATGGCTTGTCTCAGGGCCAGCCGAGCCTGCCGGAAGTGTACGAGGACATTGCCGCAGCCATGGCCTGGCTGGAGCAGGCGCCCGAGGTCCGGGGCAAGCCGTTGGTACTGCTGGGGCAGAGCCTGGGCGGTGCCATGGCCATTCATTACCTGGCGGCCCACCCCGAGCAGCGCCAGCGTTTCAGCGCCCTGGTGTTCGATGGTGTGCCGGCCAGTTACCGCGCGGTGGGGCGCTTTGCGCTCAGCACTTCCTGGATGACCTGGCCATTGCAGGTTCCGCTGTCGTGGCTGGTGCCGGACGGCGACAGCGCGATCCGCTCGATCGAGCGATTGAGCAGCCCGCCCAAGTTGTTTTTCCACAGCATCGACGACAACCTGGTGCCGATGGACAACGCCATCCGCCTATATCAGCACGCGCCACCACCGCGGGTGCTGCAACTGACCCGAGGGGGTCACGTGCAGACCTTCGCCGACCCTACCTGGCGCCAGGTGATGCTGCGGTTCCTCGATGACCCCAGCCATTTCAACGGCCTGCGGCGGCTTGCCGAAGTGCCCAATTTCCCTGACGAGAAGAACAAGCAATGAGTGAAGAACGCAACGCCATCCCGCTGATCCTGACCGGCGTCGGCAGCATCATCGTGACGGTGGGGGCTTTGTGGTATTACGGTTATCTGCATTTCGCCAAGCCCGAAGATGCCCTGCTGCTGCAGGATTTCACCATGCTCAAGACCATCCCCGGCGAGGACTACAAGGTATCGCTGGACCCGGCACCGCAAGTGGCCCAGTGCGTCGATGGGGTGCTGGTGCTGTTCGACACCCAGCAGAAAGGCCTGACCGGCGTGCTGGTGGACAACCGCAAGCGTGCGGTGCGCTGCATGGGCGAGGAAACACCGCAACAGGTGCGGTGAGTGTTCGGCGCAGCATTTTGGGCGCCCGCGAGATCGAGCGCCGCCCGCGCGGCGCATCGCGAGCAAGCTCGCTCCTACATCTGTTTCGGGCCAGTTACGCCTGTGACAGACGCGCGCGACCGCCTTGTTTGTACGACGCGATATCGCGCCATGCGCCAAGGCGTTCGCGCGCCAACCCCACAGGCATAATTGGCCCGAAACAAACAGAAAGGCCTGACCGACGTGCTGGTGGACAACCGCAAGCGTGCGGTGCGCTGCATGGGCGAGGAAACACCGCAGCAGGTGCAGTGAGTGTTCGGCGCAGCATTTTTGGCGCCCGCGAGATCGAGCGCCGCCCACGCGGCGCATCGCGAGCAAGCTCGCTCCTACATCTGTTTCGGGCCAGTTACGCCTGTGACAGACGCGCGCGACCGCCTTGTTTGTACGACGCGATAACGCGCTATGCACCAAGGAGTTCGCGCGCCAACCCCACAGGCATAATTGGCCCGAAACAAACAGAAAGGCCTGACCGACGTGCTGGTGGACAACCGCAAGCGTGCGGTGCGCTGCATGGGCGAGGAAACACCGCAGCAGGTGCAGTGAGTGTTCGGCGCAGCATTTTTGGCGCCCGCGAGATCGAGCGCCGCCCGCGCGGCGCATCGCGAGCAAGCTCGCTCCTACATCTGTTTCGGGCCAGTTACGCCTGTGACAGACGCGCGCGACCGCCTTGTTTGTACGACGCGATATCGCGCCATGCGCCAAGGCGTTCGCGCGCAAATCCCACAGGAATAATTGGCCCGAAACAGATGTAGGAGCGAGCTTGCTCGCGATGCGCCGCGCGGGCGGCGCTCGATCTCACAGGCGCCACAACATTATCGGCGAACAAAGAAAAGCCCCGCCTCAATCGCGGGGCTTGTCCTTTCAGCGTTCCAGCCTTACCGCTGAGCCTGGCTCACCGAGCGTGGTGCCACCGGCTGGTTGTCGTTGGAGATGGTCACCTCCACCCGTCGGTTCTGCGCACGCCCCGAGTTGCTCGAGTTGTCCGCTACCGGGTACTCCTTGCCATAGCCTTGCGAAACGATACGCGCCGGATCTACCCCTGCACGTACCAGTGCCATGCGCACGCTGTTGGCGCGGCGCTCGGACAGTGTCTGATTGTAGTTGGCCGAGCCGACGCTGTCGGTGTAGCCCTCGACGATCACCTTGCGTTCCGGGTTTTCCTGGAGGAACCGCGCCAGCTTGGTGATGTTCGGGTAAGCGCTGCTCTTGAGTTCGGCCTTGTTGAAGTCGAACAGTACATCGCCGAAGGTCACCAGCGTTCCGCGGTCGGTCTGCTTGGCGTTGAGGCTCTCCTGCAGCTTGGCGATCTGCGCGTCGCGGGCATCCAGCTTGGCCTGGGCGCGCTGGGCCGAGGCGTTCTTCAGTTCAGCTTCGGCGGTGCGCAGGGCAATGGTCTGCTTGGCCACTTCGACGCGCTGGTTGGTCAGGTAGGCCAGTTGGTCGACTTTCTTCTCGTCTTCACGGTCCATGTAGGCCTTGTCGGCTTTGTTCAGCCAGTCCTGGGCGTCCTTGGTCTCCAGCGCCGCAACCTTGCTCGCTTGCGGATTGCTCTGCAGAGAAGAGAAGTTGGTGCGGGCCGCTTCCAGGTTGGCATTCGGATCGTGCGAGCAGGCAGCAAGACCGACGCTCAGGGCCAGCAGGGCGGGAATCATGACGTGTTTGCGCATAGTGTTCATCCTTTGATCGTGTGCGAAGGCTAAGGTTGGCGGGGCAGGGCTCACTGAACGCTGCGCAGGCCTTCCTCACGTACGTCCTGAACGCCCTGGCGGGCATCCTGCACGGCCTTCTGGGCTTTGGCTGCCTGGGCCTTGCGTTCGGCGAGGCGGGCATCCCATTCGGCCTGTTGGGCCAGGCGCTTGGCCTCGTCGTACTTCTTGTCGTGCATGGCGATTTCGGCTTGCTTGAACTTGTCCTGAGCCGCCTTCATTTCCACGGCGGCGAACTCGGTACCGCCGGCGCTGACGGCGGAGTTCACGGCGGACTGGGTAACGGCATACTGCTCGGTGGGCGGATTGCCCGCACAGCCGGCCAGGACCAGGCTACTGCCCAGTGCCAGCGCGGCCAGCTTGAACCCGCGCACATGAGTGGATGACAGTTTGCTAGTGCGGGTCTTCATGGTGGTCAGTTCCATTGGATCACTCCTGATAACGACGATGTCCGTAGCAGTCCATCGCTCAATCCCTGACAAAACCGCGCGCTTCAGCTCAACGGTGCACGAGGGCAGTGTGCAGGGTTTTAGCGTGATGGCTATTGGCTCCGACTCGGACGTTTTTCGAATAGTTCAGAAAAAAGCGTCGTAATCGGATAACTATTTCTGACTGATCGGTCAGTGCGATTTGTCTGGAACTTTCTCAGGCTGAAGCGGTATTCCGGGCCTTGAGCAGGCCCGGAACGGGGGAGCGGACGGTTACTTGTCGCTGTCGACTGTAGCGTTGCTCAAGTTATGCAGGTGTTGGCGGGACAGGGAGAGAAAGCGCGGCGTAGGACCAACGTCTTCGTAAAGTGGGTCACCCTCTTCGTCAGTGGCGATGACCTGGCGGCCCTGTACATAGGGGAAGCTGGCCTCCAATTCTTCAAGGGCGGCTGCCACCAGTTCGCCGAGCAGTTCTTCGGCCGTGCGTTTGGGGTACATGTCGATCAGCGCGGCCAGGCGCGCCTCGGACTCCAGGTCCAGGTGCAGGACATGGCCCGTACGGCTGAGGGTGCCGGCGGCATTCTGTTCCCAATGCTGGGCGAGTTCACGAATTTTCATGATGACCTCTGTTGACGCCTGGAAAGGCTGCACTGCATGGGAGTGCTGTGCTTTCACTTTAGTTTGGTTTGGCCCATCACGGCTTGCCATCGTCGCCCGGCTGTGGGCACTCTTGGGGGATACCGCCCCCCCTGTAGGAGCGGGTTTACCCGCGAACACCGGCAAAGCCGGTGCCAGGCACCGCCTTGGGTTATTCACGGGTTAACCCGCGCTTGCACAGGGCGCGCTGAGGCTGATAGGGATGCAACGGAGAGAGCGCCAATGACCGATATCGATGTGCGTTTGCGTGAAGATGTCCATGTGTTGGGCGAACTGCTTGGCGAAACCATTCGCCAGCAGCATGGCGATGCGTTCCTGCAGAAAATCGAGGACATCCGCCACAGTGCCAAGGCCGACCGCCGCGGCCCTGGTGAGCAACTGAGTTCAACCCTGGCGGACTTGGCCGAAGAAGACCTGCTGCCCGTAGCGAGAGCCTTCAACCAGTTCCTCAACCTGGCCAACATGGCCGAGCAGTACCAGTTGATCCGCCGCCGCGACGCTGACCAACCCGAACCTTTCGAAGCGCGGGTACTGCCCGAACTGCTGGGGCGCCTGAAGCAGGCCGGCCACAGCAACGACGCCCTGGCCCGGCAACTGGCCAAGCTCGATATCCAGTTGGTGCTCACCGCACACCCCACCGAAGTGGCCCGTCGCACGCTGATCCAGAAGTACGACGCGATCGCCGGCCAACTGGCCGCACAGGACCACCGTGACCTGACCGCGGCAGAACGCCAGCAAGTGCGCGAACGCCTGCGCCGGCTGATCGCCGAGGCCTGGCATACCGAAGAAATCCGCCGCACCCGGCCTTCGCCGGTAGACGAAGCCAAGTGGGGTTTCGCAGTGATCGAGCATTCGCTGTGGCACGCCATCCCCAGCCACCTGCGCAAGGTCGACAAGGCCCTGCTGGAGGCCACTGGCCTGCGGCTGCCGCTGGAGGCCGCGCCGATCCGCTTTGCCTCGTGGATGGGTGGCGACCGTGATGGCAACCCCAATGTGACGGCTGCCGTCACCCGCGAAGTGCTGCTGTTGGCGCGCTGGATGGCCGCCGACCTGTTCCTGCGCGATATCGACGCACTGGCCGCCGAGCTGTCCATGCAGCAGGCCAGCGACGCCCTGCGCGCACAAGTCGGCGACAGTGCCGAACCTTACCGCGCAGTGCTCAAGCGATTGCGCGACCGCCTGCGTGCGACACGCGCATGGGCGCAGTCGGCCTTGACCAGCAACCAACCGGCCGGTGCCGACGTGCTGGTGGAGAACTGCGAGCTGATCGCGCCGCTGGAGCTGTGCTACCAGTCACTGCACGAATGCGGCATGGGCGTTATCGCTGAAGGCCCGCTGCTTGACTGCTTGCGCCGTGCGGTCACCTTCGGCCTGTTCCTGGGCCGCCTGGACGTGCGCCAGGACGCTGCCCGTCACCGTGATGCGCTGACCGAGATTACCGATTACCTGGGCCTGGGGCGTTACGCCGACTGGGATGAGGAGCAGCGCATCGCGTTCCTCCAGGCCGAGTTGAAAAACCGCCGGCCCCTGCTACCTGCGCATTTCAAGCCGCAAGCGGACACCGCCGAAGTGCTGGCGACCTGCAGGGAAGTGGCCGCTGCACCGGCCGCCTCGCTGGGGTCTTACGTCATCTCCATGGCGGGGGCCGCCTCGGATGTACTGGCGGTACAACTGTTGCTCAAGGAAGCCGGCCTGACCCGCCCCATGCGTGTGGTGCCACTGTTCGAGACCCTGGCCGACCTCGACAACGCCGGCCCGGTCATGCAGCGCCTGCTTGGCCTGCCGGGCTACCGCGCGGGCCTGCGCGGCCCGCAGGAAGTGATGATCGGCTACTCCGACTCGGCCAAGGACGCCGGCACCACGGCTGCTGCCTGGGCGCAGTACCGGGCTCAGGAAAACCTGGTGCGTATCTGTGCCGAGCATCAGGTCGAGCTGCTGCTGTTCCACGGTCGTGGCGGTACGGTCGGGCGAGGCGGTGGCCCGGCCCATGCCGCGATCCTGTCGCAGCCACCGGGTTCGGTAGCGGGGCGTTTCCGCACCACCGAGCAGGGTGAAATGATTCGCTTCAAGTTCGGCCTGCCGGGCATCGCCGAGCAAAACCTCAACCTGTACCTGGCTGCCGTGCTTGAAGCCACGCTGTTGCCACCGCCGCCCCCGCAACCTGCCTGGCGTGAGGTGATGGACCAGTTGGCTGCCGATGGTGTCCAGGCCTACCGCAGCGTGGTACGGGAGAACCCTGATTTCGTCGAGTACTTCCGCCAGTCGACGCCAGAACAGGAGCTGGGGCGCCTGCCGCTGGGCAGCCGCCCGGCCAAGCGCCGCGCCGGGGGCATCGAAAGCCTGCGCGCCATCCCGTGGATCTTCGGCTGGACCCAGACCCGGCTGATGCTGCCGGCCTGGCTGGGCTGGGAAACCGCGCTGACTAACGCCTTGGCCCGGGGGCAGGGTGAGTTGCTGGCGCAGATGCGTGAGCAATGGCCGTTCTTCCGCACTCGCATCGACATGCTGGAAATGGTCCTGGCCAAGGCCGATGCGCAAATTGCCGAGGCCTACGACGAACGTCTGGTGCAACCGCACTTGCTCCCTTTAGGTGCGCACCTGCGCGACCTATTGTCGCAGTCGTGCCAGGTGGTGCTGGGCCTGACCAGGCAGCCGGTGCTACTGGCGCACAGCCCCGAGACACTGGAATTCATTAGCCTGCGCAATACCTATCTGGACCCGTTGCACCGCCTGCAGGCAGAGTTGCTGGCCCGCTCGCGCAGCCGCGAAGCCGCTCTGGACAGCCCGTTGGAGCAGGCCTTGCTGGTGACCGTGGCGGGTATTGCTGCCGGGCTGCGCAACACCGGCTAAGGGCAAGCCCGGGTCATGCCTGGCGAGTGTCATACAGGCCAGGCACAATGTCGGGAAGGGTGGTTGCGCCGGGCGCAACCGCCTGCCCGGTCAGCCGCAAGTGGCGCATTCCTGCAACTTTGGGACGCTTGTCTGGCTGCCGGGCGCTGTGTATCTTGAGCAGCCTTCTGACCGATTTATGGTCATACCCGATTTTCCGGACTTGGCCCTGGTTGCCGAATCCATTGAATTTCATAAAAAAATTTGAGGAGCACAAGATGCGCGTAATTCTGCTGGGAGCTCCCGGGGCCGGTAAAGGTACTCAGGCAAAGTTCATCACCGAAAAGTTCGGTATTCCACAGATCTCCACCGGTGACATGCTGCGTGCCGCCGTCAAGGCCGGTACCCCGCTGGGCCTGGAGCTGAAGAAAGTCATGGATGCCGGCCAGCTGGTCTCCGACGAGTTGATCATCAGCCTGGTGAAGGAGCGCATTGCCCAGCCTGATTGCGCCAACGGCTGCCTGTTCGACGGCTTCCCACGCACCATCCCGCAGGCCGAAGCCATGGTCGCTGCCGGTGTCGACATCGATGCCGTGGTCGAAATTGCCGTGGACGACGAGGAAATCGTTGGCCGCATGGCTGGCCGTCGCGTGCACTTGGCCTCGGGCCGTACCTACCACATTCAGTACAACCCGCCGAAAGTGGAAGGCAAGGACGACGAGACCGGTGAAGACCTGATCCAGCGTGACGACGACAAAGAAGAAACCGTTCGCCATCGCCTGTCGGTCTACCACAGCCAGACCAAGCCGCTGGTGGATTTCTACCAGAAGCTGTCGGCTGCCAATGGCGGCAAGCCGAAGTACAGCCACATCGAAGGTGTCGGCTCGGTTGAAGCCATCACCGCCAAGGTCCTGGCAGCCCTGAGCTGAACCGGCGCCTGACGCACCTCGACAACGGCCCGCTTGCGGGCCGTTGTCGTTTGTAGGCCGCACAGCGGCCCCCTCGGGACACAACGCCGCTGCTGCTCTATACTGCCGCTCTTTTTCATTCGCACCTGGATACCCGTTCGATGACCACCCTGCTGGCCCTGGATACCGCCACCGAAGCCTGTTCCGTCGCGCTGCTGCATGACGGCAAGGTAACCAGCCATTACGAGGTGATCCCGCGCATGCATGCCCAGAAGCTGCTGCCGATGATCAAGCAACTGCTGGCCGACTCTGGCGTGGCACTGAATGCGCTGGATGCCATTTCCTTTGGCCGTGGCCCGGGCGCGTTCACTGGCGTGCGAATTGCCATCGGTGTGGTGCAAGGCCTGGCCTTTGCCCTCGAACGCCCGGTGCTGCCGGTGTCCAACCTGGCCGCACTGGCCCAGGGTGCATTGCGCGAGCATGGCGTGCAGCAGGTGGCAGCGGCCATCGATGCACGCATGGATGAAGTGTACTGGGGTTGCTACCAGGCCACGGCGGGCGAAATGCGCCTGGTCGGCCGTGAAGCCGTGTTACCGCCCGAGCAGGTGGCGCTGCCGGCAGGCAGCAATGGCGAGTGGTTCGGTGCCGGTACCGGATGGGGCTATGCCGAGCGCTTGGCGGTTCAGGTGGCCGCGAGCAACCCTGGCGCCTTGCCCAATGCCCTGGACGTCCTCAGCCTGGCCACCTTCGCCTGGGCGCGCGGCGAGGCAATCGTCGCCGAGCAGGCGCAGCCGGTTTATCTGCGCGACAATGTAGCCACGCCCAAGAAGCACTGAGTGCTGTTCGTCGGTTATCGCCGAACACGCTAAAACCTTTTTCGCGATCTGTGGTCCAGTTATCACTCAAGCATTAGCGACGGAACCCTGATGCTGCTAAATTGCCATCATTGGTCCTGAGTGCTCATGCCATGCGTATCGACGGTTTCTCATCGCAGTCCTACCCGCTCAAGCGCGCCTCGCGCAAAGCAGCGGTGCGTGACCAGGCCATCGACGATGCCGAGGTAATCGAGGAGGCAGAAGCCGCCCCGCAGGAAACCACTGCCCGCCGCCCTGGTGGTGGACTGCCAGCCCGGCAGCAGGACATGGTTTTCCCTCGTGCCCGTGACCGCCGTACCGCCACCGCACTGGCCAGCTACCTGAGCACTGCCGGTTTTACCGACTGGGACATGGAAGTACTGGGGCTCGACCTGTACATTTGATGGATGAATCCGTCACCACTGCCTTACTTTCTCGGTTGCCCGTCGTGGAGCGAAAACGCCTGGCGAGACTACCTGTACCCCGCTGACGCTAACAGTAATCAAATGCTTGGCTTCTACAGTCAGGTCTTCAACGCCGTCGAAGGCAACACCACTTTCTATGCACGTCCCGCGCCCGGGACCATTGCCCGCTGGGCGCAAGTCATGCCCGAGCACTTTCGCTTCACTGCCAAGTTTCCGCGGGATGTCAGCCATGAGGGCGACCTGCGTGACCAGCTTGAGCCTGCCTTCGACTTCACCCGGCTGATGGCCCCGCTGGGCCAGCGCGTATCACCCTACTGGCTGCAGTTGCCGGCCCAGTTCGGCCCGGCGCGCCTGGGTGAGCTCTGTCACTTCCTCGATCAGATCGCCGTGCCGGTGGCCGTGGAAGTGCGCAACCAGGCCTTTTTTGCCAAGGGTGAGGAAGAACGCCTGCTCAATCGCCTGCTGCACGAACGCGGCGTAGAGCGCATCTGCCTCGACCCCCGTGCGTTGTTCAGTTGCACCTCGCGCGACCCTGCCGTGCTGCATGCGCAGTCGAAGAAGCCCAAGGTACCACCGCGTCCGGCAGCCTTCAGCCAGCATCCGCAGGTTCGCTTCATCGGCCATCCGGAACTGGAGGCCAATCAGGCCTTCCTTAGCCCTTGGGTAGAAAAGGTCGCCGCCTGGATTGAAGAAGGCCGCAATCCCTATATCTTCCTGCACACCTCGGACAATCGCCTGGCTGCGGCGCTGGCCCAGCGTTTCCATCAGCGCCTGATGGCGCGCCTGCCTGGCCTGGCACCTTTGCCGGAATTGCCGCGCGCCCCTGAGGTCGAACAATTGGGATTACTCTGACCTTTCCCTGACTGCCGGAGGTTGAACCATGGATGTGCAAACCCTGCGAGCTGAGGCCTTCAAGGCGTTACACGAGCGCGAGGGCGCGTTCGTCATCCCCAACCCGTGGGATGCCGGCTCCGCCAAGTTGCTCGCCAGCCTGGGTTTCGAGGCACTGGCTACCACCAGTGCCGGCTTGGCCTTCAGCCTGGGCCGGCCAGACGCCGAAGGCGCCTTGAGCCTGGACGATACACTGGACAATGCCGGCGAGATCGTCGATGCCACCGCGCTGCCGGTGGCCGCCGATCTGGAAAACGGCTTTGGCGATTTGCCCGAAGACTGTGCCCAGACCATTCTGCGTGCCGCCGAAGTCGGCCTGGTGGGCGGCTCCATCGAAGATGCCAGTGGCCGCAGTGATGCGCCCATCTATGACTTCGGGCTGGCCGTGGAGCGGGTGCGCGCCGCCGTGCAGGCTGCGCGAAGCCTGCCGTTCCCGTTCACCTTGTGTGCCCGGGCAGAAAACCTGCTACACGGGAGCATGGACCTCGACGACACCATCTTGCGCCTGCAAGCCTATGCCGAAGCCGGTGCAGACGTGCTCTACGCCCCGGGGCTGCGTACCGTGGAGGAAGTCCGTGCCGTGGTGCAGGCAGTCGCACCGCACCCTGTGAATGTGCTGATGGGCACGGCGGGCGTGCCGCTCAACGTCAACCAGTTGCAGGACCTGGGCGTGCGTCGCATCAGCGTCGGCTCCTCGCTGGCCCGTGCTGCACTCGGGGCCTTTCACCGAGCCGCGTTGGAAATTCGCGAAGAGGGCACGTTCGGCTATGGTGAGCAGGCAATGCCGTTTGCCCAGCTGAACGACCTGTTCCGCCGCTGATGCGGGCATTGCTGGCGCTACTGGTCGGCCTGCTGACGGTGGCCGGCCTGGCCTGGCACTTTGGCTGGCGCCTGCCTGCCCTGTGGAACCCCTGGGCGCCGCTGGACGTGCGCCAACCGCCCAACCTGCTGACCCCCTACAAACTGTCACGCTTGCGCGATGACCCAGCGCTGTGCCGGCAGGCGCTGGAAACCAGCCACCTGCGTTACCGGGCACAAGCCGACAGCCCGGCCTCGGCCAACTGCCCGCTGCAGAACGTATGGCGCATCGAGGGCGGCCAGGCGCGGTTGAGCAGCAGTTTTCTGGCCAGTTGCCCGCTGGCGGTGGCCTATGCACTGTTCGAGAACCATGGCTTGCAGCCGGCGGCGCAGGAGGTGTTTGGGCAACCGGTGACGCAGGTGGATCACCTGGGCAGCTTTGCCTGCCGCAATGTCTACCACCGTAAGCAGGGCCGTTTGAGCCAGCACGCCATGGCCAATGCGCTGGACATCAGCGGTTTCCGTCTACAGGACGGCCAGCGGATCGTGCTGGCGCGTGACTGGCAGGCGGGTGGGCAGAAGGCCGAATTCCTGCGTCGGGTGCAGCGGGTGGCTTGCGAGAGCTTCAGCACGGTACTGGGGCCGGATTACAACGCTGCGCACCGCAACCACTTTCACGTGGACATGGGGCGCTGGCAGATCTGTCGTTAGCCTCAGGCGTACGCGCGCACGTTGTTCAGCACCACTGGGCGCGCCCAGTGGATGTCGAACTCCAGGTCATTTTGCTGCTTGGCCAGGGTGGCGTCGTCGAACGGTTCGGGCGCCGGGTCCAGCAGGTTCGTCTCGAACTCGGCAATGGGCAGGAATAGTGACCGTGGCGTGGGGGCAGGGCCGGGCTCGGCAATGGGCTGGCCCTGGCTCATTACCACCGGACGCAGCCAGCTGTTGTTGATGTCGAGCTGGCGCTGCTGCTCGATCAGTTCAATGGCACTGAACGGCTCGGGCGCGGGTGGTAGCAGCTTGGCCTCGAGCTCGGCCTTGGGCAGGAACAGCGGCTCGGGCGGTGCCACCACGGTGTCTTGCACCGGGCAGGCGCGCTGGGCGTCGATCAACGCCAGTGCACGGGCGCCGCCGATGGGTTCACCGCTGTCCTGGTCGTACTGCACGAACGACTGGCTGACGCCGTCTACGGGCTCTTCCTGCTGCTCGGCCATCGCCCGGGCAAAGAAATCCTGCCACAGGTGGCTGACGCCCCCGAGTGCCTGGGTGTTTTGCTGACTGTAGTTGCCGACAGGCGACAAGTAGGTCAAGCCGATGGGAAGAGTATCTGACATGGCAGTCGTGCGCGTTGTGCTCTGGCAGAATAGCGGGATATTGCCTGTATCGGCCGTGGTTGCCGATTCATTAAGGGCTTGGTTTGATTTTTCGGGTGTGAACGATGGAAGAGCAAGGCACGGGTATCAGGGTCGAGGCAATGGCAGCTGAGTATGCGCAACAGGCCAGGGCGTGGGCTGAACGCCTGGGCCTGCCGCTGCAGGACGATACCGCCGCCTTCGCGGTGCAGGTGGGCGCCGACGGCTTGCAGATTCAGCAACTGGGCCCGCAGGCGCCCGGGCCGGTGCGTGTGGACTTCGTCGAAGGCCAGGCTGCGCATCGCCGCCAGTTTGGCGGTGGCAACGGGCAGATGATCGCCAAGGCTGTGGGCATTGCCCAAGGTATCCGGCCGCAGGTGCTGGATGCCACGGCGGGGCTGGGCAAGGACGCGTTCGTGCTGGCCAGCCTTGGCTGCCAGATGACCCTGATCGAGCGCCAGCCGCTGATTGCCGCGCTGTTGGAGGACGGCCTGGCGCGGGCGCGAGCGGACGAAGAAGTGGGCCCGATTGTCGGGCGCATGCGCCTGCTGACCGGCAACGCCATCGAGCGCATGCGCGCCTGGGAAGGGGAGGCGCCGCAGGTGATCTACCTCGACCCGATGTTCCCACACCGCGACAAGAGCGCCCTGGTGAAAAAGGAAATGCGCGTGTTCCGGCCCTTGGTGGGCGATGACCTGGATGCACCGGCCCTGCTCGAAGCCGCCCTGGCACTGGCCAGCCACCGGGTGGTGGTTAAGCGGCCGCGAAAGGCGCCAATCATCGACGGGCCGAAGCCCAGCCACAGCCTGGAAGGCAAGTCGAGCCGGTATGACATTTATCCGAAGAAGGCGCTGAAAGCCTGACGGTTGTGTTACCTGCCCCAGCCTCTTCGCGGGTAAGCTCGCGAAGAGGCCTGCAAAGATATCCAGATATCAGGGTTTGAATGCCCTCAAAAATACCCCCACCACCTCGCGCACATGCGCCTCGGCTTCATCGCCTTCCAGCGGCCCCGCACAACCCAGCAGCAAGCGGTAATCTGGCGCCCCCTTGACCAGGCAGAAGAAGTGCTCTGCCGCCCTCAATGGGTTGTCGATGCGCAGCAGTCCGCGCTCGTGGGCCCCGCGCAGCAGGGCTTCCATCCCGGCCAGCACGCGCTTGGGCCCGGCTTCGTAGAAGTACTCGCCAAAACTCGGGTCCAGGCTGCCCTGGGCCATGATCAGGCGGCTGAGCTTGATCGCTTCGTCACTGCTGATAAGCGCCTGGAAGTTGCGGGCAATGGTCAGCAGCACTTCTTCCACCGGTACCCCCTCGGGATACTCGAACAGCAGGTCAGGCAACTGGATCTGGCAGGTGGCCATGACCGCCGAGCAGAACAGGGTCTGCTTGTCGGTGAAGTGGCTGTACACAGTGAGCTTTGAAACACCTGCCGCCGCAGCGACCGCATCCATGCTGGTGTTGGCGTAGCCAAGGCTGAGGAACAGCGTCTTGGCCGCTTCGAGAATTGCCTCGCGCTTGGCCAGGTCCTTGGGCCGGCCCGGGCCGATGGGTGCGTCGTTGGACATTGTGGTCTGCATCTGGTTGAAGGATCACCATCTTAACGGGTCAGGCGCCATCCGGCGAAAGCCAGGCTGCATTACCTGCTCACCGCACGCTTGAAAAACCCGCGCACACCCTTCCCGGCATCGTTGCGCTGATTTAATATACCCGTCAGTACAAATATTAAATGTGCACTCCGCGAAAGGATTCATCATGTTGCGCCATGCCTTGTCCATCGCTCTGCCCGCCGCTGCTGCCCTGCTTCTGGCGGCATGTGGCCAGGAAGCCGCCCCACCCGCTGCGCCGCGCCCGGCGCTGGTGGTGCAGCCGCAGCCGGCCGAAGCCGCTGCCGACAGTTACCCCGGCGAAGTGCGCGCGCGCTTCGAGCCGGAGCTGGCCTTCCGCATTGGCGGCAAGGTCAGCAAGCGCCTGGTGGAGGAGGGGCAGCGGGTCAAGGCCGACCAGCCGCTGGCCGAGCTGGACCCGCAGGACGTGCGCCTGCAACTTGAAGCCAATCGCGCCCAGCTGGCGGCTGCCGAGGCCAACCTGGCATTGGTGCGCGCCGAGCGCGACCGCTACCAGAAGCTGCTGGAACGGCAGATGGTCAGCCATTCCCTGTACGACAATGCCGAAAACCTCTACCGCGCAGGCCTTGCCCGTCTGAAGCAGGCCAAGGCCGAGTTCGATGTGGCTGGCAACCAGGCCGAATATGCCGTGCTGCGTGCGCCGCAGGCCGGGGTGATCGCCAAGCGCCAGGTTGAAGTGGGCCAGGTGGTCGCCGCCGGGCAGACCGTGTTTACCCTCGCCGCCGATGGCGAGCGAGAAGTGGCCATCGGCCTGCCGGAGCAGCAGTTCGCTCGCTTCGCTGTGGGCCAACCGGTGAGCGTGGAGCTTTGGTCGCACCCGCAGGCGCGTTTCCAGGGGCGCATTCGCGAGCTGTCACCGGCTGCCGACCCGCGTTCGCGCACGTTCGCGGCGCGCGTCGCCTTTACCACGGCCGCCGTTCCGGCTGAGCTGGGCCAGAGCGCCCGGGTGTTTATCGCCAAGGATGGGCTGATCCCGCTGTCGGTACCGCTGTCGGCAGTGACTTCGGAAAACGGTCAGGCCTATGTCTGGCGGGTGAACAAGGAAAGCCGCCTGGAGCGGGCGACGGTGCGGCTGGGGGCGTATGGCAGCGACAGTGTGCCGGTACTCGAAGGCCTGGACCCGGGTGACTGGGTGGTTGCCGCTGGTGGCCATGTACTGCGCGAGGGCCAGGAGGTACGCCCTGTGGACCGCAGCAACCGTGTAGTGAACCTGGCGGCCAAGGAGTAAGTCCCGATGGGTTTCAACCTTTCTGCCTGGGCGCTGCGCAACCGCCAGATCGTCCTGTTCCTGATGATCCTGCTGGCCGCCATTGGCGCCATGTCGTACACCAAGCTTGGCCAGAGCGAGGACCCGCCATTCACCTTCAAGGCCATGGTCATCCGCACCCTGTGGCCGGGCGCCAGCGCCGAAGAAGTGGCGCGGCAGGTGACCGAGCGCATCGAGAAGAAGCTGATGGAAACCGGTGAGTACGAGAGGATTGTCTCATTCTCCCGCCCCGGCGAATCGCAGGTCACCTTCATGGCCCGCGACTCGCTGCATTCCAAGGACATCCCCCAGTTGTGGTACCAGATCCGCAAGAAGGTTGCGGACATTCGCCACACCTTACCGCCGGAGATCCAGGGCCCGTTCTTCAACGACGAGTTCGGCACCACCTTCGGCAATATCTATGCGCTGACTGGCGAAGGCTTTGACTATGCGGTGCTCAAGGACTACGCCGACCGTATCCAGATCCAGCTGCAGCGGGTCAAGGATGTGGGCAAGGTCGAGCTGATCGGCCTGCAGGACGAGAAAGTCTGGATCGAGCTGTCCAACCTCAAGCTGGCCACCCTCGGCGTGCCGCTGGAAGCCGTACAGAAGGCGTTGCAAGAGCAGAACGCGGTGAGCACCGCCGGTTTCTTCGAGACGCCCAGCGAGCGCCTGCATCTGCGGGTGAGCGGGCGTTTCGACAGCGTCGAGCAGATCCGTCAGTTCCCCATTCGCGTGGGTGATCGCACCTTCCGGATTGGCGATGTCGCCGAGGTGCACCGTGGCTTCAACGACCCACCCGCACCACGCATGCGCTTCATGGGCGAGGATGCCATTGGCCTGGCAGTGTCGATGAAAGACGGTGGCGATATCCTTGTTCTGGGCAAGGCCCTGGAAGGCGAGTTCGAGCGCCTGGCGCACAGCCTGCCGGCCGGCATGGAGCTGCGCAAGGTTTCGGATCAACCGGCGGCGGTGAAGGCTGGCGTGGGGGAATTCGTCCAGGTGCTGGTCGAGGCGCTGGTCATTGTGCTGCTGGTGAGCTTCTTCTCGCTGGGTCTGCGCACTGGCCTGGTGGTTGCGCTGGCCATTCCGCTGGTGCTGGCCATGACCTTTGCCGCCATGCATTACTTCGGCATCGGCCTGCACAAGATTTCCCTCGGCGCACTGGTGCTGGCCCTTGGCTTGCTGGTGGACGACGCGATCATTGCCGTGGAGATGATGGCGATCAAGATGGAGCAGGGCTACGACCGCCTCAAGGCAGCAAGCTATGCCTGGACAAGTACGGCCTTCCCGATGCTCACCGGTACGCTGATCACGGCAGCAGGCTTTCTGCCGATTGCCACCGCAGCCTCCAGCACGGGCGAATACACCCGGTCGATCTTCCAGGTGGTGACCATCGCTCTGCTGACCTCGTGGGTGGTGGCTGTGGTGTTCGTGCCTTACCTGGGCGAGCGCCTGCTACCCGACCTGGCCAAGCTGCATGCCGCACGCCATGGCAAGGACGGCCATGCGCCAGACCCCTACGCCACCCCGTTCTACCAGCGTGTGCGACGGCTGGTGGAGTGGTGCGTACGGCGGCGCAAGACGGTGATCCTGCTGACCGTTGCCGCCTTTATCGGCAGCATCCTGCTGTTCCGCTTCGTGCCCCAACAGTTCTTCCCGGCCTCCGGGCGTCCGGAGTTGATGGTTGACCTGAAGCTGGCCGAAGGCGCCTCGCTGGCCAATACCGCCAAGCGGGTCAAGCAGCTGGAGGCGCTGCTCAAGCAGCAGGACGGTATCGACAACTACGTGGCCTATGTGGGCACCGGTTCGCCGCGCTTCTACCTGCCGCTGGACCAGCAACTGCCGGCAGCCAGCTTTGCCCAGTTCGTGGTGCTGGCCAAGTCTATGGAGGACCGCGAGCGCCTGCGCAGTTGGCTGATCAGCACTGTGGACCAGCAGTTCCCCGACCTGCGTGCCCGGGTCACGCGCCTGGAGAATGGCCCGCCCGTGGGCTACCCGGTGCAGTTCCGGGTCACTGGCGAGCATATCGAGAAGGCCCGTGCACTGGCCCGTGAAGTGGCTGACAAAGTGCGCGAGAACCCGCATGTGGTGAACGTGCACCTGGACTGGGAGGAACCCAGCAAGGCGGTGTTCCTCGAAATCGACCAGGACCGCGCCCGGGCGCTGGGTGTGAGCACCGCGCACCTGGCGAGCTTCCTGCAAAGCTCGCTGATCGGCACCACGGTCAGCCAGTACCGCGAGGACAATGAGCTGATCGAGATCCTGCTGCGCGGCACCCTCCAGGAGCGCAGTGACCTGGGCAACCTGGGTAGCCTGGCGTTGCCTACCGACAATGGCCAAAGCGTGGCGCTGTCGCAGGTGGCGACCCTGGAGTTCGGCTTTGAAGAAGGCATCATCTGGCACCGCAACCGCTTGCCGACGGTGACCGTGCGTGCCGATATCTACGACCAGGAGCAGCCGGCGACGCTGGTGAAGCAGATTCTGCCGACCTTGCAGGACATCCGCGCCAAGCTGCCCGATGGCTATCTGCTGGAGGTGGGCGGCACAGTGGAGGACTCCGAGCGAGGGCAGAAATCGGTGAATGCCGGTATGCCACTGTTCGTCGTGGTAGTGCTGAGCTTGTTGATGATCCAGCTGCGCAGCTTCTCGCGCACGGTGATGGTGTTCCTCACCGCGCCGCTGGGGCTGATTGGTGTGACCCTGTTCCTGCTGGTGTTCCGCCAGCCGTTTGGCTTTGTCGCCATGCTCGGCACCATTGCCCTGGCGGGGATGATCATGCGCAACTCGGTGATCCTGGTGGACCAGATCGAGCAGGACATCGCAGCGGGGATGGAGCGCTGGCAGGCGATCATCGAGGCTACGGTGCGGCGCTTCCGGCCGATCGTGCTGACCGCGCTGGCGGCGGTGCTGGCCATGATCCCGTTGTCGCGTAGTGTGTTCTATGGACCGATGGCGGTGGCGATCATGGGTGGGCTGATCGTGGCCACGGTGCTTACACTGCTGTTCCTGCCGGCGTTGTATGCGGCGTGGTTCAGGGTGAAGAAGGGCTGAAGACCGCAGGGGGAGGGCTTGGCCCTCCCTTCGCGGGTGAACCCGCTCCTACAGAGGACCGCGCAGGCTTTTCGATCAGTGTAGGAGCGGGTTTACCCGCGAATACGGTAGCGGCAGCAACGGTGAACGGCTGGTGAAAATTGGCCAGCAGGCCCGGCCCTTTCGCGGGTGAACCCGCTCCTACAGCGCGCCGAAAACCTTCTTGGCCAGGCTGGTAGCTGCGGCTGCCGGATTCTGGCGAATGCTCTGCTCCTGCTTGCCGATCATCTCGAACAGGCCATCCAGCGCCTTCTCGGTCACGTAGTTCTCGATATTGGCGTCATCCTTGACCAGCCCCAGGCCTTTGGCCTGGGCGGCGAAGGCATTGTACTGCTGGGCCACGCCAACCTTGTCGGTGGCCTGCTTGACGATTGGCAGGAACTTGGCGCGGATCTGCTCGCGGCTGCTCTTGTTCAGGTACTGGGTGGCCGAGTCGTCACCGCCGCTGAGAATGCCCTTGGCATCGGTCACGCTCATGTTCTTCACGGCCTCCACCAGAATTGCCTGGGCCTGCGGCACGGCAGCCTCGGCGGCCTTGTTCATGCTGGTTTCCAGGGCTTCGACCTGTTCACCCTTGCCGAACATTTTCATCGCCTTGGCAGCTTTGCCCAGGTTGCCTGGCAGCTCGATGCGCACGTCCGGGTTGTTGCTGAAGCCGCCTGGGGTGCTCAGTTGCTTGACGGCCAGTTGCGCACCTTGGGTCAGGGCGTCCTTCAGGCCGCCGGTGGCGTCTTTCTGGCTGAGGTCGCCGAGCGACAGGGCCAGGGCGCTGGCCGACAGCAGCAGGCCGGCGCACAGGGTGGTGAAGCGCAGGGAAGTGCGGATCATGAAGCTTTCCTTGTAAACGGATGAGTACGGGTATCAGCGAACCTGGTCTACCTTGATGCGTACCGATTGCGGGTCACTGCCATCGAGCGCGACAGCGTGCTGTTCGGTGTTGATGAACAGCAACTTGCCATTCAGCTCGATGCGCGCGCTCACCGCATAGCGGTGGCCAGGCTTGACCTGCGCGGGATCATAGGTGAGATGGAACGGCAGTGGTACGTTGCCTTTGACCGGGCCGGCCTGGCGCGCCAGGGTTACGGCAGGGGCGTCCATCAGTGACACATCCTGCAGTTCCACGCTCAGGGTGGCGGCAGGCGGCAGGGCAATACGCTGCAGGTAGAAGACTTCACCGTCCAGGCTGGCCTGGCTGTGTGGGTTTTGGCTGGAACAGGCTGCAAGCAGGGATGCGCAACACAGCATAAAGAGCTTTTTCATGGAATCTCCGGTGTCCTTGGAGCTGGCTTGTGGCCAACCCCAGGGACTTTAGCGGATTTTCCCGACCGATGAACCGTTAGAGGGCCGAAGTTTCCAGCCCGTCGTCACGGTGCAGGGCCACCTGGCGGATCGACAGGCGCAGCTCGGCCGACAGCACACGCTTGGCCACGCCCTCGGCCAGCTCGCCGAGCTTGTCCTGATAACCCAGCTTGCCTTGCGCGTCGGCGTGCAGCACGCCTTGCTCGAGCAAGGTCTGGATGAAGTGGCGGAACAGCGTCTTGTCGAAGAACTCCGGCGCGTTCAAACCATGCAGGATCGACAGGCGCTGGGCCATCATCACGCACAAGTCTTCCAGCGCTTCGGCACTCAGGCTGTTCTGCCCGCTGTTGATCAGCAGCGAGGTGGCCATGTAGAAGCGCTGCAGGGTCTGGGTGATGGTACGGGCGAGCAGGGTCAGCAACACGAATTGCCGCGAGCTGGGCGCCGGGCGCACGTACAGATCGTTGTCCTGGCGCAGCAAGCCCTGTTCCACCAACGCGACCAGCCATTGGTCGATTACTTCGTCCAGCTGTTCTGGCGTCCAGCGCAGAAACAGTTCGGCCTGCAGGTACGGGTACAGCGCGTGCACATACTGGCCCAGCAGTTCACGGCTCATGCGTGAACTGCTGAGGAAGAAGCTGGCCAGCAGCGCCGGCAGGGCGAAGATGTGCAGCACGTTGTTGCGGTAATAGGTCATCAGTACCGCATTGCCTTCATCCAGATAGAGGATGCGGCCCAGGGCGTCCTTCTGCTCGGCCATCAGGTTCATGCTGCGTACATGTTCGATCAGTGCCTGGCCGTCGCCCTCGGGCAGGGTGGTATGCGGCGAGTAGGGCACTTGGCGCAGCAGCGCCAGGTACAGGTCGAGTACGCGGGTCAGGGCGCGTTCGTCCAGGGCAAGGCGGCTGGTGGACAGCAGTGCCAGGGCCACCAGGTTGACCGGGTTGATGGCGGCTGCCTCGTTGAGGTGACGGGCCACGGTTTCTCCCAGGCGAGCAGTAGTAGCGTTGAGCCAGTCCGGACGGTACTGCGGACCGTGATCCTGTTCACGCCAGCCGGGCTGCTGCTGGTCGAGGAAACCAGCCAGGCGGATGGGTTCGCCGAAGTTCACGTAAACCTGGCCAAAGCGCTGCTTGAGTGCGCCGAACACCTTGAAGATGTCGAACACCGACTCCTTCTTCTTGCTGGCGCCGCGCAGTTCGCCCAGGTAGGTACGGCCTTCGAGCACGCGTTCGTAGCCGATGTACACCGGCACGAACACGATTGGCGTACGCGACGAACGCAGGAAGCTGCGCAGGGTAATGGCCAGCATCCCGGTGCGCGGCTGCAACATGCGCCCCGTACGCGAGCGGCCGCCTTCGACGAAGTACTCGACCGGGAAGCCCTTGGTGTACAGGGTGTGCAGGTACTCGTTGAACACTGCCGTGTAAAGCGGGTTGCCCTTGAACGTGCGGCGCATGAAGAAGGCGCCACCACGGCGTAGCAGGTTACCCACCACCGGCATGTTGAGGTTGATGCCTGCAGCCACGTGCGGCGGAGTGAGGCCGTTGCGGAACAGCAGGTACGACAGCAGCAGGTAGTCGATGTGGCTGCGGTGGCACGGCACATAGATCACTTCATGGCCAGGGGCGATACCCTGCACCTGTTCGATGTGGTTGACCTTGATGCCGTCGTAGATCTTGTTCCAGAACCAGCTGAGCACCACTTCGAGGAAGCGGATGGCGGTATAGGTGTAGTCCGAGGCTATCTCGTTGCCATAGCGCAATGCCTGGGCCTCGGCTTTGGCCAGCGGCAGGTTCTCGCGCTGTGCTTCGTCGGCAATCGCCTGGCGCACTTGCGGGGCATGGACCAGGCCTTTGACCAGGGTGCGTCGGTGCGAGATGTCCGGGCCGATGACGGCAGTCTTGAGGTTGCGAAAGTGCACGCGCATCAGGCGCTGGGCCATGCGCACGGTGCGCTCGTGGCCTTTGTTGTGCTGCACCAGTTCGCGCAGGTGGATTGGCGCGGAGAACTGTACCCGGGTCTTGCGCCCCAGGATCAGTACGGTCAGCAGCCGGCGCAGGCGCCCGGTTACCGCCCAGCTGTCGGCGAACAGCAGCTTCCAGGGGCTGGACTCGCTGGCCGGGGTCTGGCCCCAGAACACGCTGACAGGAATGATCTGCGCATCTTCTTCGGCATGCTGGCTGACGGCAGCCACCAGGCGCTCGAGCGTGGGCGGGGCGCCGCTTTTGTCCTGGCGGCCGAGCCAGTCCGGGTCGGGGGTCAGGTAGAAGAACGCGGCGGGTTCCTGCAGTGGGCCGACGGCTACCGGCAGCACCGGGCGCGGCAGCCCCGCCTTGGTGCACTCGTGGTCGAGCACGGCCAGGTCGGTGAGCGCGGGCGAGGGCAGCGCATAGAACACCGGCCGGCTGCGGTCGAGGTTGAGGGTCATGGAAGACTGGTTGATGGTCTCGGAGCGCACCCACAGGTACAACAGGCGACGCAGGCCGCCGAATATCAGGCGGTGCAGGGGGGAACGGGTCATGGGGTGTGTGCCCTGGGTGTGATGTTCAGGTGAGTATTCTGCTATTTAGTCTGCCGTATCGGCGTAAGTTCAGCAAAATTCGGCCAACGACGGGACCGTCATCAATTTTTTTTGTTCTGTGTCATATACTCGGCCTGCCACTTGCAGGATATTTCAGCAAGCGGCGTTGGCACGGGGCATGTGACCTCGTGCCTGCAAGGCGATCTTCACAATAAAAATCCGGAGTAGTTCAGATGTCGTCTCGTGAGACTGGGAATGTAAAGTGGTTCAACGATGCCAAGGGTTATGGCTTCATTCAGCGCGAAGGTGGTGCGGATGTGTTCGTCCACTATCGGGCGATTCGCGGTGAGGGGCATCGTACCCTGGTCGAAGGGCAGCGGGTGGAGTACGCCTGCGTGCAGGGCCAGAAAGGCCTGCAAGCCGAAGACGTAGTGGGCCTCTGAGCCTCTGGTTTCAAGCCGTAGGAGCGGGCTTGCCCGCGAAGCAGCCACTACGGTGGCTGCCACGGGCGAGGCCCGTGTTCGCGGGTAAGCCCGCTCCTACAGAAACGAGCAAGCCTGCCGTTTCATGATGTACGCCAGGTGATTTCCTCTTCACCGTCGGCGCTGATGCGGACCCAGCGGTCAGCATCTTCTTCCCCGTCTTCCTCGACCCAGCCACCCGGCGCGCAGCGCACTTCCACACCCAGCGCGGCAAATGCGGCGCGGGCGCAGGCAACGTCATCGGCCCACGGCGTCTGGTCGCTTTCCAGGTACAGGCTGTTCCATTTCCCTACAGCCTTGGGTAACCAAGTGACCGGAATGTTACCGGCCTGGCATTTGAAGGTATGGCCTTTCTGCTTCCACTCGGTGCACGGGCCGATTGCCTGGGCGAGCCACTCGGCAATCTGCTTGTGGTCGACGTCGGCGTCCTTCAGGTAGATCTCGATATCAGGTTGACGCATAAGGGCTCCGGGTGTGCTCAGTCTTGGCGCACGAAATAGTCATAACGCATGGAAACCGTGACCTCGAACGGCTCGGCCTGGTCGATCACCCGGGCCCGTTTTTCGGCGCTGGCGCGCCAGCCGTGTGGGGTCATGGCCAGCAGGTCGGCGCGGGCCTTGGGCGCGGCCAGGCTCAGGCGGAACTCGAGGGTTTCGCTGTGGGCATGGGCCATGCCTTCAGGGACCAGGGCCAGGTGCTTGTCGTCGGCGTAAGGGCGTACTTCATCGTAGAGCACTTCACGCAGTTCCATCAGGTGGCCGCTGGTCGGGCCGACCCGCATCAGGCCGCCGCCGGGGCTGAGCAAACGCTTGGCCTCGGCCCAGTCAAGCGGGCTGAAAACGCTGGCGATGAACTGGCAGCTGGCGTCGGTCAGCGGCACGCGGGCCATGCTGGCGACCATCCAGGTGACCGCCGGTGCTCGGCGGCAGGCACGCTTGACCGCTTCGCGGGAGATGTCCAGCGCATAGCCGTCGGCGGCCGGCAAGGCCTGGGCGATCTGTGCGGTGTAGTAACCCTCGCCGCAGCCGATGTCCAGCCAGGCGCCTGGCTGGCGCTCGGCGGCCAGCTCGGCCAGGCGGCGGGCGACTGGCGCGTAATGGCCGGCGTCGAGAAAGTCGCGGCGGGCCTCGACCATGGCCTGGTTGTCACCGGGGTCTCGGCTGTTCTTGTGCTGCACCGGCAGCAGGTTCAGGTAACCCTGGCGGGCGCGGTCGAAGCGGTGGCCGGCCGGGCACACCACTCCATTGTCGAGCCGGCTCAGCGGCGCTTGGCAAAGCGGGCAGGCAAGCATCAGGCGAGCAACCGGACCAGGGTCTGGTAGTAGATTTCGGTCAGCAGATCGAGGTCACTGGCAAGGATCCGCTCGTCAACCTGGTGGATCGTAGCGTTGACCGGGCCGAGTTCGACCACCTGGGTGCCCATGGTTGCGATGAAGCGTCCATCGGAGGTGCCGCCGCTGGTGGAGGGCTGGGTATCGCGACCGGTGACGCCCTTGATGCTGGCCGCTACGGCGTCGAGCAGCTCGCCTGGCTCGGTCAGGAACGGCAGGCCCGACAGCGCCCAGTCGACCGACCAGTCCAGTTCATGCTTGTCGAGAATCGCCGACACCCGCGCCTGCAAGCCTTCAACGGTGGACTCGGTGGAAAAACGGAAGTTGAACAGCGCGGTCAGCTCGCCCGGGACTACGTTGGTGGCGCCGGTGCCGGAATTGACGTTGGAGATCTGGAAGCTGGTTGGCGGGAAGAACGCGTTGCCTTCGTCCCAGTGCTCGGCAGCCAGTTCCGCCAGGGCCGGGGCGGCCAGGTGGATCGGGTTGCGCGCCAGGTGCGGATAGGCCACATGGCCCTGCTTGCCGCGTATGGTCAGCTTGGCGCCCAGTGAACCACGGCGACCGTTCTTGACCACGTCACCCAGCAAGGTGGTGCTGGACGGTTCGCCGACGATGCACCAGTCCAGGCGCTCGTTGCGCGCTTTCAGGCGCTCGACCACCGCCTTGGTGCCGTGGTGAGCCGGGCCTTCCTCGTCGCTGGTGATCAGAAACGCGACTTTGCCGCGGTGGTTCGGGTAGTCCTGCACGAAGCGCTCGCTGGCGATGACCATGGACGCCAGGCTGCCCTTCATGTCGGCGGCGCCACGGCCGCAGAGCATGCCGTCGGCGTCGATCAGCGCCTCGAAGGGTTCATGCTGCCATTGCTGGACCGGGCCGGTGGGCACCACGTCGGTGTGGCCGGCAAAACACAGTACCGGGCCGTCCTGGCTGCCGTGGGTGGCCCAGAAGTTGTCGACGTCTTCAATGCGCATCGGCTCCAGCTGGAAGCCTACGGCACCCAGGCGTTTCATCATCTGCGCCTGGCAATCGGCGTCGACGGGGGTGACCGAGGGGCGACGGATCAGGTCGCAGGCCAGTTGAAGGGTAGGCGAGAGCTCGGCAGGGGCCGTCATGGGGGACTCCGGGGCAAGGCAAGGCGGGGAAATCTGAGGGGCGTTATCTTATATCAAATGATTTCGGGCAGCACGGCCCATTCGCGGGCACGCCCGCTCCCACAGGTACTGCACAGCTCTGAACGCCTGTGCCAGGCCTGTGGGAGCGGGCGTGCCCGCGAATGGGCTGCACAGGTCAGCCCAGGCAACTTCAAGCCTGCTGCGCTTCGGCAGCCTTTTCTGCGGGCTTGGGCAGCGACGACAGAAATGCCATCACCAGCGCTGCCACATATGGCAACGACTGCACCAGCAACATCGCCACCCAGAAGCGCATGTCCGAGCTCGGCAGCCCCTGAACCAGGTAGATGCCTAGCGCCGCGCCCCACAGCAGCACCATGATGAACAGCTCTTCACGCGCTTCGGAAATCGCCACCAGCAACCCATGGCTGTCAGCATTCTTCGGCGTGCGGAAGAACGGCATGCTGCTGGTGAAGAAACCATACAGGACCGCCTTGGCGATGGTGTGCGACAGTGCCAGCCCGGCCAGTGCAGCTGCGAAGGCATCCTTGAGGTTCACCCCTACCGCTCGGCGGTACAGGAAGACGATCTTGCCGACCTTGAAGAAGAACAGCGCCAGCGGCGGGATGGCAAAGATCATCAGCGGCGGGTCGACCCGATGCGGCACGATGATCATCGCCGCCGACCACAGCAGCGCGCCGATGGTGAAGAAGATGTTCATGCCATCGGCGATCCACGGTAGCCAGCCGGCCAGGAAGTGGTAGCGCTGGCCACGGGTCAGCTGGCTGCCTTTGCCGCGCAGCAGTGCGCTGGCGTGGTGCTTGATGATCTGGATGGCGCCGTAGGCCCAGCGGAAGCGTTGCTTCTTGAAGTCGATGAAGGTGTCAGGCATCAGGCCCTTGCCATAGCTGTTGTGGGCGTAGGCGGCGGACAGGCCTTTCTCGAACACGCGCAGGCCCAGTTCGGCGTCTTCGCAGATGCACCACTCGGCCCAGCCCAGTTCTTCCAGCACACTGCGCCGGGTCATGGTCATGGTGCCGTGCTGGATGATCGCGTCACGGTCGTTGCGGGTGACCATACCGATGTGGAAGAAGCCCTTGTACTCGCTGTAGCACAGCTTCTTGAAGGCGCTTTCGTGCTGGTCGCGGTAATCCTGCGGTGACTGCACCACGGCAATTTTCGGGTCGGCGAAGTGCGGCACCATGTGCTTGAGCCAGTTGCGGTCGACGCAGTAGTCCGAGTCGATTACCGCGATCACTTCGGCGTCCTTGGCCGTGTGCGGGATCAGGTAATTCAGTGCACCGCCCTTGAAGCCGGCCAGAGGCGCGACGTGGAAGAACTTGAAGCGCTCGCCAAGCTTCTCGCAGTGGGCCTTGAGCGGCTCCCAAACGGCCGGGTCCTTGGTGTTGTTGTCGATCACCAGCACTTCGTAGTCGGGGTAGTCCAGGGCGGCCAGGGCGTCGAGGGTTTGTTTCACCATCTCAGGTGGCTCGTTGTAGCACGGCACATGCACCGAAACCTTGGGCCGGTAGGCACTGTCTGCCTGCACGGGCAGGAACTCGCGCCGGCGCTTGTGTATCCATACCGCCTCGGCCAGTTCGTGGGCCTCGGTGAGCAGCACGATGAACACGCCCAACGCGCCAAGGGCCAGCAGCACGCCCACGGTCAGGCTGAACCAGGTGCTGTATTGCTGGCTATAGTCGTAGGCGATCCACACCAGCACCGACCCGCACAGGAAGGTGATGAACGTCAGGAAGGTCCGGCCACGCTGGCGCAGGGCCGAGCCATCAATGAACAGCACCGTCAGGGCGATCATTGCCAGCACCACCGACGCCACTGCCAGGGCCCGCCACTGCGGGATCGCCACCACGGGGCCGTCGAAGTTGAACTTCTGCTGGCGCTCGGCGTTGTAGACCCCCCAGTAGGCGCCTACCGAGCCTTCGTCGCTGGCTTTCCAGGGTTGGTCATAGGCTTCAATGACAAAGTAGTTATAGCCCCTGCGGTTGAGGGTGTTGACCAGGGTGCGCAAGTAGATGGCCTGGTCGGCCTGTGTGGCATCGGCACCACCGCGCATGCGGCCGTTGCTTGGCCAGCCGACTTCCGACAGCAGCAGGGGTTTGCGCGGGAACTGGCGCTTCAGTTCACGGGCGCGGTCGAGGACGAACTCGACCGAATCCTTCATCGGCACGAACTCCCAGTAGGGCAGGATGTGCGCCGCAATCAGGTCGACGTGCCTGGCCAGCTCGGGGTGTTCCTTCCAGATGTGCCATTGTTCAC
Source organism: Pseudomonas sp. D5(2026) (assembly GCF_057766845.1). NCBI lineage: Bacteria > Pseudomonadati > Pseudomonadota > Gammaproteobacteria > Pseudomonadales > Pseudomonadaceae > Pseudomonas > Pseudomonas sp. D5(2026). The sequence goes on along the minus strand of NZ_CM173421.1, from coordinate 4,381,499 downwards.
TGGTGGTCACGGGCACCTTTACAGCTGCGCGTACCCGGTCCAGGTATTTGATCAGGTTTTCCGGTGTGACTTCTTCCCGGAACAGCGCCTCGTTGCCGACCACCACCCGCACCACGCTACGCGACGTGTTGGCCAACTGGATGGCCGTGGCGATTTCGCGCTCGTTGCGCTCCAGGTCCGGGCTGATCCATATCCCCAGTGTTACCCGCAGGCCCAACTCCTCAGCCAGGCGCGGGATGTCGGCCTGGGTGCCTTCCACGGTATAGATACGGATGCTGTCGGTCAGTTTGCTCAACTGCTCCAGGTCCTGGCGCATTTCGTCGTCAGTGGGATACTGACCCTTCTGTGGGCTTTCGCCCAGGCGGAACGGCGAATACGAAAAGCCAGAGATCTGTTCTGGCCAGGCGGGGGCGGAGACCGGGCGGTTGATCAGTGCCCAGAACCCGGTGAACAGTGCGGCGATGGCCAGCACCACTACCAGGTTCAGGCCGAATTTACGTGAAGACATCGTCGTCCATTCATGTCGAAGTGATAGGACATTAAAGCAGGGTTGGCAGTCTCTTTCCTAACGATGCAGGGCAAGGGCTCACTGGCATATAATGCGCGCCGGTTTTTTGGGGTATGAACATGAGCACAGAAGATCCACGCTTTGCCGGCGTTGCCCGGTTGTATGGCGACCAAGGGCTGCAACGGCTGGGCCTGGCCCATGTGGGCGTGGTCGGTATCGGCGGTGTGGGCTCGTGGGTGGCCGAAGCGCTGGCCCGCAGCGGCGTGGGCGAAATCACCCTGTTCGACCTGGACGATGTCTGTGTCAGCAACACCAACCGCCAGGCCCATGCGCTGGAAGGGCAGGTGGGGCGGCCCAAGGTCGAGGTCATGGCCGAGCGCCTGCGGGCGATCAACCCGGCGTGCACGGTGCATGCGGTGGCCGACTTCGTCACCCGCGAGACCATGGCCGAATACATCACCGAGCACCTCGACTGCGTGATCGACTGCATCGACAGCGTCATGGCCAAGGCGGCGCTGATCGCCTGGTGTCGGCGGCGCAAGATTGCCATTGTCACTACCGGTGGCGCGGGTGGGCAGATCGACCCGACGCAGATCCAGATCGCCGACCTGAACAAGACCTTCAACGACCCGCTGGCCTCGCGGGTACGCTCAACGCTGCGCCGCGACTACAACTTCTCGCGTAACGTCAGCCGCAACTATGGCGTGCCGTGCGTGTTCTCCAGCGAACAGCTGCGTTACCCCAAGGGTGATGGCAGCGTTTGCCTGCAGAAGAGCTTTGTCGGTGAGGGCGTGCGTCTGGACTGCTCGGGGGGCTTTGGAGCGGTGATGATGGTGACCGCGACCTTTGGCATGGTGGCGGCGAGCAAGGCGATCGAGAAGCTGGTGGCCGGCGCGCGCCGGCCGTCGGAACGGGTCAAGCCTGAATAGACCGCGTGGGCATCTTCGCAGGGCCGGCCGCTACAGGTATTGCCTCTCTCTCAAGCATGATGCCGTACCTGTGGGAGCGGGCAGGCCCGCGAAGAAACCGGCGCCGATTCAGCGGTTGGACGCCAACTCCGCCATCCGCTGCAACACTGCATGCAGCCCATTGCTGCGCGACGGCGACAGTTGGCGTTCCAGCCCGAGCTGGGTAAACCACTCGCGCAGATCAAGCCCGGCCAGCTCCTCACTGGCCAGTCCCTGCACCCGTACCAGCAACAGTGCCAGCAGCCCACGCAACAAGCGGGCATCGCTGCTGGCCTTGAACCGCCACACGCCCTCGATCTGCTCGGCCACCAGCCACACCAGGCTCTCGCAGCCATGCACCCGGTTGGCCTCGGTCTTTTCGGCATCAGCCAGCGGCTCCAGGCGGTCACCCCACTGCATCAGCAGCCGCGCACGCTGTTCCCAGCCTTTGCCCTGTTGAAAAGCTTCCAGCGCTTGCTGCGCCTGTTCCTGCAGGCTCATCGCAACAGCTCCAGGCCTTGGTCCAGCGCGTCGAAGAAACGCTGCAAGTCATCGCTATCGTTGTACAAACCCAGTGACACCCGTATCGCGCCCTCCAGCCCCATCCCCTTCAGCAGTGGCATGGCACAGTGGTGACCGGCGCGCACGGCAATGCCCTGTTCAGTCAGCAGGTGGGCGATATCAGCGTTGTGCACGCCCTCGATGACGAAACTGGCCAGGGCCGTCTGCGGTGCGCCCAACACCCGCACGCCCTCGCGGTCGCCCAGGCCACGCAGCAGGTGCTGGTGCAGGCTGGCTTCATGCGCTGCGACCGCATGGGCATCGAGGCTGGCCAGGTAGTCCAGTGTCGCGCCCAGGCCGATCACCCCGGCAATGGGCGGCGTACCCGCTTCGAAGCCCAAGGGGGCGGGACGGAAGGTGGCGCTGTGGTACTCGGCCAACTGCACCATCTCTCCACCGAACTGCCAGTGGCGCAACAGCTGCAGAGCCTGGCTGCGGCCATAGAGCACGCCGACGCCGTCCGGACCGTACAGCTTGTGGCTGGAAAACACATAGAAGTCGCAACCCAGTTGCTGCACGTCATGGCGGCCATGCACCACGCCCTGGGCGCCATCGACCACCGTCAGCGCGCCCTGGGCGCGGGCATGGGCCAATAGCGCTGGCAGCGGCTGCCAGGTACCCAGCACGTTGGACAGCTGGCTGATGGCGAGCACCCGGGTGCGTGGGCCGATCAGTTGCAGTGCCTGGTCCTGGTCGATACGACCATGGGCATCCAATGGCAGCACCACCAGGCGCAGGTTGCGCCGGTGCGCCAGCTGTTGCCAGGGCAACAGGTTGGCATGGTGCTCCAGGGCACTGACGGCAATTTCGTCACCGGCTTCCAGGCGGTGTTCCAGGCCATAGGCCAGCAGGTTCAGTGCCGAGGTGGCGCCGTGGGTGAACACGATCTGCCGCGAGTCTGCGGCATTGAGCCAGGCGGCGACCTTGTCGCGGCTGGTTTCGAAGGCCTGGGTCGCCAGCGCACCGGGCAAATGCTGGGCACGGTGCACGTTGGCCGCGCCATGGCCGTAGTAATGGCTCAGGGCATCGAGCAAGGCTTGCGGCTTCTGGGTGGTGGCGGCGCTGTCCAGATAGGTCTGGTGCTGCCGTTGCAGGGCGGCGATGGCGGGGAAGTCGGCACGCCAGGGAGAGGGCTGGAACATGTTTGCGAGGCCTGGAATGAAAATCGGGTCTGGTGCATTGGCGCCAGACCCGATCTTAACACCTCAAACCCGGCAAGGTTCTCAGTTGTGAGCGTGCAGCGCTTCGTTCAGCTCGATGGCCGACTTGTGGGTCTTGCACTCAACTGCGCCGTTGAGCGAGTTGCGGCGGAACAGCAGGTCGGTCTGGCCGGCCAGGTCGCGGGCCTTGACCACTTTGACCAGTTCGTTGTTCTCGTCCAGCAGGTTCACCTTGGTGCCCGCGGTGATGTACAGGCCGGCTTCGACGGTGTTGCGGTCGCCCAGCGGAATACCGATACCGGCGTTGGCGCCGATCAGGCAACCCTCGCCGACTTTGATGACGATGTTGCCGCCACCGGACAGGGTGCCCATGGTCGAGCAGCCGCCGCCCAGGTCCGAGCCCTTGCCGACGAATACGCCAGCGGAAACGCGGCCTTCGATCATGCCCGGGCCTTCGGTGCCAGCATTAAAGTTGACGAAGCCTTCGTGCATGATGGTGGTGCCTTCGCCAATGTAGGCACCCAGGCGCACACGGGCGGTGTCGGCGATACGCACGCCGGCCGGGACCACGTAGTCGGTCATTTTCGGGAACTTGTCCACCGAGAACACTTCCAGCAGCTCGCCCTTCAGGCGTGCTTCCAGTTGCAGTTCGGCCAGTTCGGCCAGGTCGACCGCGCCCTGGTTGGTCCAGGCCACGTTCGGCAGCAGCGGGAAGATGCCGGCCAGGCTTACGCCATGCGGCTTGACCAGGCGGTGCGACAGCAGGTGCAGCTTGAGGTAGGCCTCTGGGGTCGAGCTCAGTGCTGCGTCTTCGGCCAGCAGGGTGGCGACCAGCGGCTTGTGGCTCTCTGCCAGACGGGTCAGCAGGGCGGCCTGGGCAGCGTCCACGCCTTTCAGGGCTTCGGCCAGTTGTGCGGCCTGGGCGTTGCTGAAGGCGATGGCCTGGTTGCCACCTTCGTAACCGAGAACAGGGGCTACTGCAGCAACCAGTTCGGCGCTCGGGTTGAGCAGGGGTTGTGCGTAGAACACTTCCAGCCAGGCGCCCTGGCGGTTCTGGGAGCCGACACCAAAGGCCAGGCTGAACAGGGTATTGGACATGTGATTACCTCGTGCGAAATAGGGTAGGGGCTCAGGCCAGGGCAGCGGCGTACAGGTCGGGCTTGAAGCCAACCAGGGTACGCGCGCCAAGGTCGAGCACCGGGCGTTTGATCATCGACGGCTGGGCCAGCATCAGCTCGACGGCCTTGGCCTGGTCGAGGTCTGCCTTGCTGGCGTCGTCCAGCTTGCGGAAGGTGGTGCCGGCACGGTTGAGGATGACTTCCCAGCCGTGTTCGTCGCACCAGCGGTTCAGGCTGTCACGGTCAATGCCTTGGGTCTTGTAGTCGTGAAATTCGTAGGCGATGGCTTTGTCTTCGAGCCAGGTACGCGCCTTTTTCATGGTGTCACAGGCTTTGATGCCGTAGAGCGTGTAGGTCATTGTGTACATTGGGGGTACAAGTCGCCCCAATCTCTCCGTTTTTCGATGTCAGTCGCGGGATTATGCGGGAACGAGACAGGGAGCGCCACGGGTGTGCAAGTCTTGGGTTTTGATGGGGCGTGGTTAGGTCTGCCTTGAGTCTTGTAGTGCCTGTGAGATCGAGCGCCGCCCGCGCGGCGCTTCGCGGGTAAACCCGCTCCTACGTTTGTTTCGGGCCAGTATCGCCTGTGCCAGACCCGCGCGACCGCCTTGTTTGTACGACGCGATATCGAGGCGTGCGCCAAGGCGTTCGCGCGCAGATGCCACAGGCATAACTTGCCCGAAACAAACGTAGGAGCGGGTTTACCCGCGAAGCGCCGCGCGGGCGGCGCTCGATCTCGCAGGCGCTGAATGTCTTAAGCCGGGAACCTGGCGGCGCTCGATCTCACAGGCGCTGAATCTCTTCAGCCGGGAACCAGGCGGCGCTCAATCTCGCAGGCGCTACAAGACTCAAGGCAGGCCCTACCATCAAACCTAAGTATCATCATGTTACATATTCAACCTCCACCTGCGACTATCGTGCAGCGGCCCCAGCTCGCCGGTCGCCGCTAACATATTGTTCCAATGGCGATGTTTCGCCTTGCTATCGTTTCTGGTTCTCAAAGGAAGCCTTACCGGATGCAGTCCGCCTACACCGTCCTCATCCTGCTGACCCTGGTCAGCCTGTCGAAGCTGGTCGGCCGTGTGATCCCGCTGCCATTGCCGCTGGTACAGATTGCCGCCGGTGCCTTGCTGGCGTGGCCGACGCTGGGCCTGCATGTAGCCCTTGACCCCGAATTGTTCCTGTTCCTGTTCCTGCCTCCGCTGCTGTTCGCCGACGGCTGGCGCATCCCCAAGCGTGAGTTATGGCGCATTCGTGGCCCGGTAGTGGCGCTGGCCGTGGGGCTGGTGTTGTTCACCGTGGTCGGGGCCGGTTACTTCATCCACTGGTTGCTGCCGAGCATCCCGTTGCCGGTGGCCTTCGCCCTGGCGGCAGTGCTTTCGCCGACCGACGCCGTGGCCGTTTCGGCCATTGCCCAGGACCGCCTGCCCACTCCCCTGATGCACATGCTGCAGGGCGAGGCGCTGATGAACGACGCGTCGGGCCTGGTAACCTTCAAGTTCGCCCTGGCGGCGGCGATCACCGGGGTGTTTTCGTTGGCTGACGCCAGCTTCAGCTTCGTGTTGGTCGCACTGGGCGGCCTTGCGGTGGGCGTGGTACTGAGCTGGTTGATCGGTCGCCTGCGCATGTGGATGATCACCCGGGGCTGGGACGATCCGGCTACCCATGTGGTGTTCATGTTGCTGCTGCCGTTCGCAGCCTACGTGCTGGCCGAGCGTTTGGGCGTTTCGGGTATTCTCTCGGCAGTGGCGGCCGGCATGATGCAGAGCTGGCTCGACCTGCTGCCGCGTCAGACCAGTACCCGCCTGCTCAACCGCAGTGTCTGGTCGTTGCTGGAGTTTGCCTTCAATGGCCTGATCTTCCTGTTGTTGGGCTTGCAGTTGCCAGACATCATCAAGGCTGTGGTCAGCCACGAAGCGACCCTCTGGCCGACATTGGCCTACCGATGCCTGGACGTGGTGGCGATCTTTGCCGCACTGATTGTGTTGCGGTTCATCTGGGTCCAGAGTATCTGGCGCTCGATCGGTGTGGTCCGTCGCTGGCGTGGCAAGCCGGCACTGGTGCTGATGCCTACGGCGCGTTCCTGCTGGTTGCTGACCTTGGGGGGTGTGCGCGGCGCTGTCACCCTGGCGGGTGTCATGTCGATCCCGTTGCTGATAGGGGCTGGCACCGCTTTCCCGGAGCGTGATCTGCTTATCTTCATTGCTGCGGGGGTAATCCTGCTGTCGTTGATCAGCGCCTGCATCGCGCTGCCGATATTACTGCGCGGGGTGACCAAGAGCCCGGACGAGCGCTTGCACCAGGAAGTGCAGGAAGCCTGGCGGCGCACGGCCGAGGCGGCGATTCATGCCTTGGAGGCAGAAGAGGTGATCGACAGCAACGCACCGCAGGATGCTGCGCAGGCAACGTTGGCGACCGAGTTGAAGGCGCGCTTGATGGCTGAATACCGGGATGAGCTGGAAAGCTACGACGACAGTGCCGAAGCCAAGGCCCTGGCCGCACAGATGGACTTGCTGGAGCGGCGTTTACGCTTGCGTGCCCTGAGGGCGCAGCGGTTGGAGCTGTACAACCTGCATCGTCAGCACCTGGTGGGGGATGAGGTGGTGCGACAAGTACTGGGTGAGCTGGATATGAGTGAGGCGAACCTGGGGCAGGTCAAGTAGACCCTATCAAGACCCTTCGCGGGCACGCCCGCTCCCACAGGTACTGCGCTGAGCTTGAAATCAGCGCAGTACCTGTGGGAGCGGGCGTGCCCGCGAAGGGGTTGATCAGCGGTTTTGCAGGAAGGCGCGAATCCGCTCCGCCGCCTCGATGCATTCGGCCAGCGGTGCAACCAGTGCCATGCGCACGCGCCCGGCACCCGGGTTCACCCCGTCCACTTCACGCGACAGGTACGACCCCGGTACCACGGTCACATGCTGGGCTTCGAACAGGTCACGGGTGAACTCGGCATCGTCGCCCGGTACCTTGGCCCACAGGTAGAAGCTGCCGTCCGGGCGCTGCACGTCCAGTACCGGCTGCAGAATATCCAGCACGGCGTCGTACTTGGCCCGGTACTGGTCGCGGTTCTCGCGCACATGCGCCTCGTCCTGCCAGGCGGCGATGCTGGCCAGTTGGGTTTGTACCGGCATCGCGCAGCCGTGGTAGGTGCGGTACAACAGAAACGGCTTGATGATCCGGGCATCGCCAGCGACGAAGCCCGAGCGCAGCCCCGGCAGGTTGGAGCGCTTGGACAGGCTGTGGAACACCACGCAGCGCGCAAAATCGCTACGACCAAGCTCGGCGCATGCCGTCAGCAGGCCTGGCGGTGGTGCGTCTTCGTCGAAGTACAGCTCGCTGTAGCACTCATCGGCGGCGATCACGAAGTCGTGCTCGTCAGCCAGGGCAATCAGCTTCTTCAGGGTGTTCATCGGCACCAGCGCACCGGTAGGGTTGCCCGGCGAGCACAGGAACAGGATCTGGCAACGCTTCCACACCTCGGCCGGTACGGCGTCGAAGTCCGGGTTGAAACCGTTGTTTTCCAGGCACGGCAGGTAGTGCGGGGTGGCGCCGGCCAACAGCGCTGCGCCTTCGTAGATCTGATAGAACGGGTTGGGGCTTACCACCAGGCCGTCATCGGCGCGGTTGACCACGGCCTGGGTGAAGGCGAAAAGTGCTTCACGGGTGCCGTTGACCGGCAGGATGTGGCGGTCGGCGTCCAGCCAGCCGGTCGGCACGCCAAAGCGTCGTTCGCACCACTGACCGATGGCCTGGCGCAGGGCTGGCAAGCCGATGGTGCTGGGATAAACCGCCAGCTTGTCGAGGTTGTCGGCCATGGCCTGGGCGACGAACGCCGGCGATTCGTGCTTCGGCTCACCGATCGACAGGGCGATGGCGCGTTTGTCCGCCGCAGGCGTCACGCTGCCCAGCAGGGCACGAAGCTTTTCGAACGGATAGGGCTGAAGCTGGGTCAAGGCATGGTTCATCGGCGCAAGGTCTCGTCAATCGTCTAATCGTTAAAAGGTCACGCGGGTCTGGCTGGTGTCGCTACCTTGGCCGGCCTGCAGTTGCTGCACGATGGCCTCCTGCAGGCGGCTGCACAACTGCGGGTCTGACAGCGGTTGGTTGTCGGCATCGGTAATGAAAAACACGTCTTCTACCCGCTCGCCGAGGGTGGCGATCTTGGCGTTTTGCAGCGAAAGGTCGAACTCCAGGAAAATCCGTCCCAGCCGGGCCAGCAGGCCCGGGCGGTCTGGCGCGGTGATTTCGAGGATGGTCACCGGCCGCTGAGCATCGTTGAGGATGGTCACTTGCGGCGGGAAGTCGAAGTGCTTGAGCTGGCGCGGTACCCGGCGCTGGATGATGGTCGGGTAGTCCTCAGGGTTGCGCAGCGCTTCGGTCAGGCCGTCGCGAATCTGCTTGACCCGTTGCGGGTTGTCGCCGATCGAGCCACCGTCGTTGTCCAGCACAATGTAGGTGTCGAGGGTGAACTGGCTGCTCGACGTGATGATCCGGGCGTCGTGGATGTTCAGGTTCAACTGCGACATGGCCGCCACCGTCACGGCGAAGAAATCATGCTGGTCGGGGGCATAGATGAAAATCTGCGTGCCGCCTTCGAACTCGCGCTGGGTGGTTTCCTTGATCAGTACCAGTGGCCCGCCATCGGCCGGTTGCTGCAGGATCGCATCCGTGTGCCAGGCCACGTCGGCGGCGGTGTGCTTGAGGAAATAGTCATCGCCCAGTTGCGCCCATAGCTGCTCGACGTCGTCCGGGTCGGTCCCCTCGCGCACCAGGATATCCAGCGCTGACGACTGGGTCTGGCGAATCTGCTCTTCGCGGTCCAGCGGGTTTTCCAGGCCACGGCGCAGGGCGCGCTTGGTCTCGCTGTACAGCTGGCGCAGCAGGCTGGCGCGCCACGAGTTCCACAGGCTGGGGTTGGTGGCGTTGATGTCCGCCACAGTCAGCACGTACAGGTAGTCAAGGCGTGTCTCGTCGCCCATGTGCAGGGCAAAGTCGTTGATCACCTGCGGATCGGACAAGTCCTTGCGCTGAGCGGTGGTCGACATCACCAGGTGGTTCTGCACCAGCCAGACGATCAGGCGGCTGTCCCAGGCCGGCAACTGGTGCCGTTCGCAGAACTTCTGCGCGTCCACTGCACCGATTTCCGAGTGGTCGCCCTGGCGACCCTTGCCGATGTCGTGGTACAGGCCGGCCAGGTAGATCAGCTCGGGTTTGGGCAGGCGCCCCATGAGCTTGCTGGCCAGCGGGAATTTCTCGGACACCGGCGTGTATTGCAGCTTGCGCAGGTGCTTGATGAGGTTGAGGGTGTGCGCATCGACCGTATAGATGTGGAACAGGTCATGCTGCATCTGCCCGACGATCAGGCCGAACTCTGGCAGATAACGGCCAAGAATGCCGTAGCGGTTCATCCGGCGCAGGTTGCGGTGGATGCCGATTTCGCACTTGAATAGCTCGATGAACAGGCTGGTATTGCGGATATCGGTGCGGAACGTGTCGTCGATCAGGTGGCGGTGTTCGCGCAGCAGGCGCACGGTATCGGCACGCACGCCCTTGATCTCGGGGTGTTGGGCCATCAGCACGAAGATTTCCAGCATGGCGAACGGCGTTCGCTTGAACACGTTCGGGTTGGCGGCCTCGATATAGCCGTCATGCAGGCGGAACCGCGCGTTCAGCGGCTGGGTGCTGCCACTTTCCTCGTCGGCGAGGATAACTTCTTCGAAGTGCTGGATGATCAGGTCGCACAGCTGGCTGATGCTCATCACCACCCGGTAGTACTGCTGCATGAACTGTTCGATCGCCCGCTTGGGGTTTTCGTCGCTGTAGCCCAGCAGCGTGGCGAGGCTGCGCTGGTGATCGAACAGCAGGCGGTCTTCGGCGCGCCCGGCCAGCATGTGCAGGGCATAACGGACTTTCCAGAGGAAGTCCTGGGACGAAGCCAGCAGTTCGTTCTCGCTTTCCAGCAAGAAGCCTTCGCCGGCCAGTGCATGCAGGTTCAGTGTGCCGTACTGGCGACGGGCTACCCACAGTACCGTCTGGATGTCGCGCAGGCCACCTGGCGAACCCTTGACGTTGGGTTCGAGGTTGTACTCTGTGTCGTTGTACTTGTGGTGGCGGGCCTTGAGTTCGGCGCGCTTGGCCAGGAAGAACTCCTTGCTCGGCCACATGTGTGCGGTGCTGGTGACTTCCAGCATGCGCTGGCGCAAGGCCTCGGGGCCGGCGATGGTGCGGCTTTCCATCAGGTTGGTGATCACCGTCAGGTCGGCGCGGGCCTGTTCGGCGCACTCGTCGACGGTACGCACGCTCTGGCCGACTTCCAGGCCAATGTCCCACAGCAAGGTAAGAAAGCGCTCGATGGCGTCGCGGTACTGCTCGTGCTCGGCAGCGCCTAGCAGAATCAGCAGGTCGATGTCCGAGTGCGGGTGCAGTTCGCCGCGCCCATAGCCGCCCACCGCAACCAGGGCAATGCCGCTCTGGTCGCCCCAGTCGAACTGGTTCCACGCCTGTTGCAGTATATTGTCGACGAGCCAGGCGCGGGCCTCGATCAGCGGGCGGATGTCGCTGCCGGCGCGAAAACGCTTGTCGAGCACCTCGCCGGCCAGGCGGATGGCTTTCTTGAAGGCGGCGATGGGGCTCGCCTTGAGGGCCAGTTCCGCCTGGAACTGGCCACGGTCGAACAGCTCGGGGTCCACCTGGGGCATCGCGTCACGTTCCTGTCGTGGGTGGCCTGTCGGGGTGCGGTCAGGCCGAAGTGCGCGGGATGGTGTCGTCCTTGCGCAGGGTGAAGATCTCGTAGCCGGTCGCGGTCACCACCAGAGTGTGTTCCCACTGGGCCGAGAGCTTGCGATCCTTGGTGATGGCGGTCCAGCCGTCGCCCAGCACCTTGGTGTCGGCCTTGCCCTGGTTGATCATCGGCTCGATGGTGAAGGTCATGCCTTCCTTCAGCTCCATACCCGTGCCAGCGCGGCCGTAGTGGAGGATCTGCGGCTCTTCGTGGAACACTTTGCCGATGCCGTGACCGCAGAACTCGCGTACCACCGAGAAACCGTTCTTCTCTGCGTGCTTCTGGATCACTTCACCGATGTCGCCCAGACGGCAGCCCGGCTTCACCAGCTCGATGGCCTTGTACATGCATTCCTGGGTGACCTTGGACAGGCGCTCGGCCCAGACCGGCACGTTGCCGACGTGGAACATGCGGCTGGTGTCGCCGTGGTAGCCGTCCTTGATCACGGTGACGTCGATATTGAGCGTGTCACCGTCCTTGAGCGGCTTGTCGTTGGGGATGCCGTGGCAGACCACATGGTTGATCGAGGTGCAGATCGACTTCGGGTAGCCCTTGTAGTTGAGCGGTGCCGGGATGGCCTGCTGGACGTTGACGATATAGTCGTGGCACAGGCGGTCGAGCTCTTCGGTGGTGATACCGGGCTTGACGTGTTCTTCGATCATTTCCAGCACTTCGGCGGCCAGGCGGCCAGCGATGCGCATCTTCTCGATGTCTTCTGCGGTCTTGATGGTGACGGTCATTACAGGCTCTCTACGGCGCCGTGCACGGCGCGAACAAACGGGAAAGGCCGGATTCTAGCAGAGCAGGGCGCCGATCGGTCGGGATAAAGGCGGCCATGCTGTTGTCTACAGCTGGCATTCTGGCGCGAAAGCCGGGGTGCTGCAAAAAGTGCTGACAGACGCAACAGTATCCGGGTTCCGTTCGCTCGCGGTCTGTGGTATAAAATGCGCCGCTTTCGGGGACGACCCCGTCAGTACTTAACCCACACACGTGTCGACACGATGACCTGGGTGCCCCGAGTTGCAGAATTCGCGGGTTGGTCATTGGGATACGTGGAGGCCCAACCCGACTTATCAAGGAACTATCATGTCCCAAGTCAATATGCGCGATATGCTGAAGGCCGGTGTGCACTTCGGCCACCAGACCCGTTACTGGAACCCGAAAATGGGCAAGTACATTTTCGGCGCGCGTAACAAGATCCACATCGTCAACCTGGAAAAAACCCTGCCAATGTTCAACGACGCTCTGTCGTTCGTAGAGCGCCTGGCCCAGGGCAAGAACAAGATCCTGTTCGTCGGCACCAAGCGTTCCGCCGGCAAGATCGTTGCCGAGCAAGCAGCTCGTTGCGGTTCGCCATACGTTGATCACCGTTGGTTGGGCGGCATGCTGACCAACTACAAGACCATCCGCGCTTCGATCAAGCGTCTGCGCGACCTGGAAACCCAGGCCGAAGACGGCACTTTCGCCAAGCTGACCAAGAAAGAAGCCCTGATGCGCTCCCGCGACCTGGAAAAACTGGATCGCAGCCTGGGTGGCATCAAGGACATGGGCGGTCTGCCAGACGCTCTGTTCGTTATCGACGTTGATCACGAGCGCATCGCGATCACCGAAGCCAACAAGCTGGGCATCCCGGTTATCGGCGTTGTCGATACCAACAGCAGCCCGGAAGGTGTTGACTACATCATCCCAGGTAACGATGACGCCATTCGCGCTATCGAGCTGTACATGACTTCGATGGCTGACGCAGTCATCCGCGGCCGCAACAACGTTGCCGGCGGCACCGAAGTTTACGCTGAAGAAGCGGCTGCACCTGCTGCTGAGTAATAGGCGCTAGCGTCTACTTGGCACGCAAAAAGGGGGCTCTGCCCCCTTTTTGCCACCTTGAAATCCTGCTGTCAGCATCGGCCCCGCATCATGGGCCTGCTGAAATCAAAGCAGCGGATTTGCAGAATTGAACGCCCGTGATTGACGGGTGGAATGGTTGAAAAACTTTCCAAGAGGATTTTGAAATGGCAGCAATTACTGCAGCGCTGGTAAAAGAACTGCGCGAGCGTACCGGCGAAGGCATGATGGATTGCAAAAAGGCCCTGGAAAAGGCCGGCGGCGACATCGAGAAAGCCATTGACGACATGCGTGCCTCGGGCGCCATCAAGGCCGCCAAAAAGGCTGGCAACGTCGCTGCTGAAGGCGCTATCGCCGTCAAGACCGACGGTACATCTGCCGTCCTGCTGGAAGTGAACTCGCAGACCGACTTCCTGGCCCTGCAAGACGACTTCAAGAACTTCGTGGCCGAAAGCCTCGAAGAAGCCTTCGCCCAGAAGCTGACCGACGCCGCCCCGCTGATCGCCTCGCGCGAAGCTGCTCGTGAAGCCCTGGTTGCCAAGTGCGGCGAGAACGTCAACATCCGTCGCCTGGTGCGCGTTGAGGGTGACGTTGTCGGTGCCTACCTGCACGGCAACAAGATCGGCGCTGTCGTCGTTCTGAAAGGCGGTGACGTTGAGCTGGCGAAGAACATCGCCATGCACGTTGCAGCTTCGAACCCTGAGTTCCTGGATTCGTCGGAAATCTCCGCCGAGGCCATCGAGCGCGAGAAGAATGTCTTCCTGCAGCTGAACGCCGACAAGATCGCCGGCAAGCCGGAAAACATCGTTGAGAACATGATCAACGGCCGTATCACCAAGTTCAAGGCCGAAGCCTCGCTGAAAGAGCAAGCCTTCGTCATGAACCCGGAAGTCAAGGTTGGCGAGCTGGCCAAGAAAGCCGGTGCTGAAATCGTTTCCTTCACCTACTTCAAAGTAGGCGAAGGCATCGAGAAGCCAGTCGACGACTTCGCTGCTGAAGTTGCCGCTCAGGTAGCTGCTGCCAAGCAGTAAGACAGCCCCGTCTGTCGCCCCAAAGAGGCTGCCCGCTCACGCGCGCAGCCTCTTTGTCAAAACGGAGAGGGGTTTATACGACTCCCTCTTCGCTGGCACCGAAGCGGTGCCACGCTACAGTTAGCAGGCTGCAAACAGCCCGCACGAATTTTCTAAAAGTACGCCGCAGGAGAGACTCGCAATGGCTCAGCAGGTGAGTGGTCGCCAACCTCGCTATAAACGCATTTTGCTCAAACTTAGCGGCGAGGCCCTGATGGGCTCGGAAGACTTCGGGATCGACCCGAAAGTGCTGGATCGCATGGCGCTTGAAGTTGGCCAGCTGGTAGGGATCGGTGTTCAGGTCGGCCTGGTGATCGGTGGTGGCAACCTGTTCCGCGGCGCTGCGCTCAGCGCAGCCGGCATGGATCGCGTCACGGGTGACCACATGGGCATGCTGGCTACCGTGATGAACGGCCTGGCCATGCGCGATGCGCTGGAGCGCTCGAACATCCCGGCCCTGGTAATGTCGGCCATTTCCATGGTGGGTGTCACCGATCATTACGATCGTCGCAAAGCTATTCGTCACCTCAACTCCGGGGATGTGGTAATTTTCTCCGCCGGTACCGGCAACCCGTTCTTCACCACCGACTCCGCGGCCTGCCTGCGCGCCATCGAAATCGATGCTGACGTGGTGCTGAAGGCGACCAAGGTCGATGGCGTGTACACTGCCGATCCATTCAAGGACCCGCACGCCGAGAAATTCGATCACCTGACCTACGATGAGGTTCTGGATCGCAAGCTGGGTGTGATGGACCTGACCGCAATCTGCCTGTGCCGTGACCACAAGATGCCATTGCGGGTATTCAACATGAACAAGCCTGGCGCCCTGCTGAACATCGTGGTGGGTGGCGCTGAAGGTACACTGATCGAGGAAGGCCAAGCATGATCAACGACATCAAGAAAGACGCGCAGGAGCGCATGGGCAAGTCCATCGAAGCCCTGTCTCGCAACCTGGCTGCAATCCGCACCGGTCGCGCTCACCCAAGCATCCTGGACAGCGTCAAGGTTACCGCCTGGGGTAGCGAAATGCCGCTGAACCAGGTCGCCGCGATCACCGTCGAAGATGCCCGCACCCTGAAGATCGTCGCTCACGACAAGAACCTCAGCGCTGCCATCGAAAAGGCTATCCTCACCTCCGATCTGGGCCTTAACCCGTCCAGCGCCGGTACTACCATCCGTGTACCGATGCCGGCCCTGACCGAGGAAACCCGCAAGGGCTACACCAAGCAGGCCAGCGGTGTTGCCGAGGATGCCAAGGTGGCCGTGCGCAACGTGCGCCGCGACGCTCTGGCTGACCTGAAAAAACTGACCAAGGACAAGGAAATCAGCGAAGACGAAGAGCGTCGCGCCGCTGACGAGATCCAGAAGCTGACCGACAAGTTCGTTGCTGAAGTCGATGCCGCCTTCAAAGCCAAGGAAAAGGACCTGATGGCCGTCTAAGGCCGGGGTTTTTTAATGGAAAAGACCAAGCCAGCGGCGCCGTCCTCGGTGCCGCGTCATGTCGCGATCATCATGGATGGCAACAACCGCTGGGCGAAAAAACGCCTGCTGCCTGGCGTGGCCGGGCACAAGGCGGGTGTGGATGCCGTTCGCGCGGTCATCGAAGTCTGTGCCAAGGCCGGGGTTGAGGTGCTGACCCTGTTCGCCTTCTCCAGCGAGAACTGGCAGCGCCCTGCCGAAGAAGTCGGTGCGCTGATGGAGCTGTTCTTCTCGGCTCTGCGCCGTGAGGCCAAGCGCCTTGACGAGAACAATATCAGCCTGCGCATCATCGGCGACCGTTCGCGTTTCCATCCTGAGCTGCAGGCCGCCATGCGCGAGGCCGAGGCAGCGACCGCCGGCAACAACCGCTTCATTCTGCAGATAGCAGCCAACTACGGTGGCCAGTGGGACATCGCCCAGGCTGCCCAACGGTTGGCGCGGGAAGTGCAAGCTGGGCATCTGCGCCCGGAGGACATCACCCCGGGTCTGCTGCAGACCTGCCTGGCAACCGGCGAACTGCCGTTGCCGGATCTTTGCATTCGCACCGGCGGCGAGCACCGCATCAGCAATTTCCTGCTGTGGCAGCTGGCCTATGCCGAGTTGTACTTCTCCGACCTCTACTGGCCGGACTTCAAACACGAGGCCATGCGCAAAGCCCTGGCCGATTTCGCTTCGCGCCAGCGCCGCTTCGGTAAGACCAGCGAGCAGGTCGAGGCTGGAGCTCGTGCTTAATGCTTAAACAACGCATCATTACTGCGCTGATCCTGCTGCCGGTCGCGCTGGGCGGTTTCTTTCTGCTCAATGGCGGGGATTTCGCCCTGTTCATCGGCTTCGTGGTGGCCCTCGGCGCCTGGGAGTGGGCACGCCTTGCCGGGCTTATGGCCCAGCCGCTGCGCATCGCCTATGCGGTGGTGGTCGCCGGGGCGCTGATGCTGCTGCACATCCTTCCGGAGCTGGCACCCTGGGTGCTGGGCGCTGCGGTGATCTGGTGGGGGCTGGCCACTTGGCTGGTGCTTACCTACCCGCGCAGCAGCGATCTGTGGGCCAGTGCTGCCTGTCGGCTGTTGATCGGTCTGCTGGTGCTGCTGCCGGCTTGGCAGGGGCTGGTGCTGCTCAAGCACTGGCCCTTGGGGAACTGGCTGATCCTGTCCGTCATGGTGCTGGTGTGGGCTGCCGACATCGGTGCGTACTTTTCTGGCCGGGCGTTCGGCAAGCGCAAGCTGGCCCCGCAGGTCAGCCCGGGCAAGAGCTGGGAAGGCGTGTATGGTGGGCTGGCGGTCAGCCTGTTGATTACCCTGGGTGTCGGCATCGGCCGCGACTGGGGCTTTGGTCAGATCCTGCTGGGCCTGCTGGGCGCTGCGTTGCTGGTGATGTCCTCGGTGGTCGGTGATCTCACCGAGAGCATGTTCAAGCGTCGCTCCGGCATCAAGGACAGCAGCAATCTGCTGCCTGGGCATGGTGGTGTGCTCGATCGCATCGACAGCCTGACTGCGGCAATTCCGATCTTTGCGGTGCTGCTGTGGGCTGCCGAATGGGGTGTGATGTGAGTCGCCCGCAACGTATTACCGTGCTCGGGGCCACCGGCTCCATCGGCCTGAGCACGCTGGATGTGATTGCGCGTCACCCTGGCCGTTATCAAGCGTTTGCCCTCACTGGCTATTCGCGCATCGACGAGTTGTTGGCGTTATGTGTGCGTCATCGCCCGGCATTCGCTGTGGTGCCGAGCACCGAAGCAGCGGTGAGGTTACGCGCAAGTCTGGCTGCAGCCGGTTGCTCCACCGAGGTGCTGGAAGGCGAGGCCGGACTTTGCCAGGTGGCGTCGGCCGCTGAAGTGGACGCAGTGATGGCGGCCATTGTCGGTGCTGCCGGTCTAAGTCCCACGCTGGCGGCAGTCGAGGCAGGCAAGAAGGTGTTGCTGGCCAACAAGGAAGCACTTGTAATGTCGGGCGCGCTGTTCATGGAGGCGGTGCGGCAAAAGGGTGCCGTGCTGCTGCCGATCGACAGCGAACACAACGCTATCTTCCAGTGCATGCCTGGCGACTACGCCCGTGGCCTGAGTGCTGTCGGTGTGCGCCGGATCCTGCTTACCGCTTCTGGTGGGCCGTTCCGCGAGACGCCGGTCGAGGCGCTGCTGGACGTGACCCCGGAGCAAGCTTGTGCTCACCCTAACTGGTCCATGGGGCGCAAGATCTCCGTGGATTCGGCCAGCATGATGAACAAAGGCCTCGAGTTGATCGAGGCCTGCTGGTTGTTCGATGCCGCGCCGTCCAAGGTTGAGGTGGTGGTGCACCCGCAAAGCGTGATCCACTCACTGGTCGACTACGTGGACGGTTCGGTGCTCGCGCAACTGGGCAACCCGGACATGCGTACGCCGATCGCCAGCGCGTTGGCCTGGCCGGAACGGATCGATTCCGGGGTCGCCCCCCTGGACCTGTTCGCCATCGCCCGTCTGGATTTCCAGGCGCCCGACGAACAACGCTTCCCTTGCCTGCGCCTTGCGCGGCAGGCTGCCGAGGCAGGCAACAGCGCGCCTGCCGTGCTCAATGCAGCCAACGAAGTTGCCGTCGAGGCATTTCTTGAACGGCGCATCCGTTTCCCGGAGATCGCGGGTATGATCGAACAGGTACTCGACCAGGAACCCGTCGTGCCACTGCCTTCGCTGGATGCGGTATTTGCCGCCGATCAGCGTGCCCGGGAGCTTTCCCGTGAATGGCTGAGGCGTCACGGTCGCTGATGCAGGCCCGCCAAGGTTCGTGAGGGGGCTGGGCAGCAATGCCGGCCCGCTGAACATCATTCGGAGATGGACATGACAGCGCTCTACATGATTATCGGCACCCTCGTGGCTCTGGGTGTGCTGGTCACTTTCCACGAATTCGGTCACTTCTGGGTGGCGCGCCGCTGCGGCGTCAAGGTGCTGCGTTTTTCGGTCGGTTTCGGCACGCCGCTGCTGCGGTGGCATGACCGCTACGGCACCGAGTTCGTTGTTGCGGCCATTCCTCTGGGCGGCTACGTCAAGATGCTCGACGAGCGCGAGGGCGATGTGCCGCCAGCGCTGGCCGGGCAGTCGTTCAACCGCAAATCGGTGCGCCAGCGTATAGCGATTGTCGCCGCAGGCCCGATTGCCAACTTTCTGCTGGCTATCCTGTTTTTCTGGGTGCTGGCGATGCTGGGTACCCAGCAAATCCGACCGGTTATCGGTGCGGTCGACAGTGGCAGCCTGGCAGCATCGGCCGGGCTGACCGCGGGTCAGGAAATCGTCTCAGTTGACGGCAAGCCGACCAACGGATGGTCGGCGGTCAATCTGCAGCTGGTTCGTCGTCTGGGTGAGAGCGGTACCTTGCAGATTGGCGTGCGTGATGAGGGCGCCAGCAACGAGCGTCAGTTGCAGGTCAAGCTGGACAGCTGGCTCAAGGGCGCCGACGAGCCCGACCCGATTCAGTCCCTGGGGCTGCGCCCATGGCGGCCGGCGATCACGCCGGTGCTGGCTGAGATCGATCCGAAGGGGCCAGCTGCCGCTGCCGGCCTGAAAACCGGGGACAAGCTGCTGGCTCTGGATGATGTGGCAGTGACCGAATGGCAGCAAGTTGTCGACAGCGTGCGTGCCCGCCCGGATGCCAAGGTAGTGGTTCGTGTGGAGCGCGATGGCGCAACCCTGGAGTTGCCGGTGACCCTGGCCCGCAAAGGTGAGGGCAAGGCAGTGGGTGGCTATCTTGGCGCTGGCGTCAAGGGTGGCGAATGGCCTGCCAGCATGCTCCGCGAGATCAGCTACGGCCCGCTGGATGCGGTGGGTGAGAGCTTGTCGCGTACCTGGAACATGAGTGTCCTGACCCTTGAATCGCTGAAGAAAATGCTGTTCGGGGAGCTCTCGGTAAAAAACTTGAGTGGACCGATAACCATTGCTAAAGTGGCGGGCGCTTCAGCCCAGTCCGGCGTGGGGGATTTCCTGAATTTCCTGGCCTACCTGAGCATAAGCCTGGGGGTTCTTAACCTGCTGCCCATACCTGTGCTGGATGGGGGGCATTTGCTGTTTTACCTGGTCGAGTGGGCGCGCGGTCGTCCGCTGTCGGATCGGGTGCAAGGTTGGGGGGTTCAGATCGGTATCAGTTTGGTCATAGGGGTGATGTTGCTCGCCCTGATCAACGATCTGGGTCGACTATAAAGCTTCGCTCAATTGCGAACCTGTCGTTTGTGACGGCAGGTTGTTTATTGCCAGTTGGAATAAAAGGACTTCATGAAACGTCTGCTGCTAACTGCGGTCATGTCCGCACTGATGATCGCTGAAGTTCACGCCGAGTCCTTCACCATCTCCGATATTCGCGTCAACGGCCTGCAGCGGGTTTCCGCCGGCAGTGTGTTCGGTGCCTTGCCACTGAACGTTGGCGACCAGGCCGACGACCGCCGCCTGGTGGACTCGACTCGTTCCTTGTTCAAGACCGGGTTCTTCCAGGACATCCAGTTGAGCCGCGATGGCAATGTGCTGATCATCAACGTGGTCGAGCGCCCGTCGGTGTCGAGCATCGAGATTGAAGGCAACAAGGCGATCAGCACCGAAGACCTGATGAAGGGCCTGAAGCAATCGGGCCTGGCCGAAGGCGAAATCTTCCAGCGCGCCACCCTCGAAGGCGTGCGTAACGAGCTGCAGCGCCAATACGTGGCCCAGGGCCGCTACTCGGCCGAGGTCGACGCCGAAGTGGTGCCGCAGCCGCGCAACCGTGTGGCGCTGAAGATCAAGATCAACGAAGGCACCGTTGCTGCCATCCAGCACATCAACATCGTTGGTAACAACGTATTCGATGACGAGACCCTGGGGCAGTTGTTCGAACTGAAGACCACCAACTGGCTGTCGTTCTTCAAGAACGACGACAAGTACGCCCGTGAAAAGCTCTCCGGTGACCTGGAGCGCCTGCGCTCCTACTACCTGGACCGCGGCTACATCAACATGGATATTGCCTCCACCCAGGTGTCCATCACGCCGGACAAGAAGCACGTCTACATCACCGTCAACATCAACGAAGGCGAGAAATACACCGTTCGCGACGTGAAGCTGTCCGGTGATCTCAAGGTGCCGGAAGACCAGGTCAAGTCGCTGCTGCTGGTGCAACCGGGCCAGGTATTCTCGCGCAAGGTGATGACCACCACGTCCGAGCTGATCACCCGCCGTCTGGGTAACGAAGGCTATACCTTCGCCAACGTCAACGGCGTGCCACAGCCGAACGACCAGGACCACACCGTCGACATCATGTTCGTGGTCGACCCGGGCAAGCGTGCCTACGTCAACCGCATCAACTACCGCGGCAACACCAAGACCGAAGACGAAGTGCTGCGTCGCGAAATGCGCCAGATGGAAGGTGGCTGGGCTTCGACCTACCTGATCGATCAGTCCAAGACCCGTCTGGAGCGTCTGGGCTACTTCAAGGAAGTGAACGTCGAGACCCCGCAGGTGCCAGGCACCGACGACCAGGTCGACGTCAACTACAGCGTCGAAGAGCAGGCCTCTGGTTCGATCACCGCCAGCGTCGGTTTCGCCCAGAGCGCCGGCCTGATCCTCGGTGGTTCGATCAGCCAGAGCAACTTCCTCGGTACCGGTAACAAGGTATCCGTCGGTCTGACCCGTTCGGAGTACCAGACCCGCTACAACTTTGGCTTCGTTGATCCCTACTTCACTGCCGATGGCGTCAGCCTGGGTTATAACGCCTTCTACCGCAGCACCGATTACGACGACCTCGACGTCGACGTCGCCAGCTATGCGGTGGACAGCTACGGTGCCGGCGTCAGCCTGGGCTACCCGATCAGCGAGACTTCGCGCCTGACCTACGGCCTGAGCGTGCAGCAGGACAAGATCAAGACCGGCAAGTACACCGTTGACGAGATTTTCGACTTCCTCGAGCAGGAAGGTGACAATTTCCTGAACTTCAAGGCCTCGATCGGCTGGTCCGAGTCGACCCTGAACAAAGGCGTACTGGCCACCCGTGGTCACTCGCAAAGCCTGACCCTGGAGTCCACCATTCCGGGCAGCGACCTGTCGTTCTTCAAGCTTGACTACCGTGGCCAGCTGTTCAAACCGATCACCAACGACTACACCCTGCGCCTGCATACCGAGCTGGGCTATGGTGATGGTTACGGCAGCACCTCTGGCCTGCCGTTCTACGAGAATTATTTCGCGGGTGGTTTCAACTCTGTCCGTGGCTTCAAGGACAGCAGCCTGGGCCCACGCAGTACGCCTAGCCGCGGCGAGGCCAATGGCGGCAAGCCGGGCACTATCCGCGACCCGGATCAGGATCCGTTGCCGTTTGGTGGTAACGTGCTGGTGCAGGGCGGTGCCGAGCTGCTGTTCCCGCTGCCGTTCGTCAAGGACCAGCGTTCACTGCGCACCTCCGTGTTCTGGGACGTGGGTAACGTGTTCGACACCAATTGCGGCAACAAACCTGATTGCGAGAAGGTCGGGTTCTCGGGCATGGCCAGTTCGGTCGGCCTGGGCGTGACCTGGATTACCGCTCTGGGCCCGTTGAGCTTCAGTCTGGCAATGCCGGTCAAGAAGCCGGACGATGCCGATACCCAGGTGTTCCAATTCTCTCTGGGCCAGACCTTCTAAGGTCGGCCCCTGCTTAACGACAACGGTTTATCCAGGAGTGCATCGTGCGTAAATTGGCTCAACTGGCCGTAGTGGCCGCGGCGCTGGTCGCCACCCCGGCTTTCGCCGAAATGAAGGTTGCCGTCCTGAACTACCAGATGGCCCTGCTCGAGTCGGATGCCGCCAAGAAGTATGCGGTGGATGCCGAGAAGAAGTTCGGTCCGCAACTGACCAAGCTGAAAAGCCTGGAAAGCAGTGCCAAGGGCATCCAGGACCGCCTGATCAAGGGCGGCGACAAGATGCAGCAGCAGGAGCGTGAGCGCCTGGAGCTCGAGTTCAAGCAAAAGGCTCGCGACTTCCAGTTCCAGTCCAAGGAGCTGAACGAAGCCAAGGCCGTTGCTGATCGCGACATGCTCAAGCAGCTGAAGCCGAAGCTGGATGGCGCTGTCGAGGAAGTGATCAAGAAGGGCGGCTACGACCTGGTCCTCGAGCGTGGTGCGGTCATCGATGTCAAGCCTCAGTACGACATCACCCGCCAAGTCATCGAGCGCATGAACCAAGCCCGTTGATATGAGTGTGACCATGACGCTAGGCCAGCTGGCCGAGGCACTTGGAGCCACCCTCAAGGGGCCCGAGGCGCTGCAGATTACCGGGCTGGCCACCTTGCAGGAGGCTGGCCCCGGTCAGTTGAGCTTCCTCGCCAACCCGCAGTACCGCAAATTCCTGGACGACAGCCAGGCGGCTGCAGTGCTGCTGAAGGCGGCGGATGCCGAAGGCTTTGCCGGCAATGCACTGATCGTCGCCGATCCGTACCTGGCCTACGCACGCATTTCCCACCTGTTCGACCCCAAACCCAAGGCTGTGGCGGGTATTCATCCCAGCGCCGTGGTAGCTGAGGACGCGCAGGTGGATGCCAGTGCCAGCATCGGGCCGTTCGCGGTCATCGAAAGCGGTGCGCGCATCGCGGCCAATGTCAGCGTGGGTGCACACTGCGTGGTCGGCGCACGTTGCGTGATCGGCGAGGGCGGTTGGCTGGCACCGCGGGTCACGCTGTATCACGACGTAACCATCGGCAAGCGTGTGGTCATTCAGTCGGGTGCCGTGATCGGCGGCGAGGGCTTCGGCTTTGCCAACGAGAAGGGCATCTGGCGCAAGATTGCACAGATCGGCGGCGTCACCATTGGTGATGACGTTGAGATCGGTGTCAATACTGCAGTCGACCGTGGCGCGCTGTCCGACACCCGGATCGGCGACGGGGTCAAGCTGGATAACCAGATCCAGATCGCTCACAACGTTCAGATCGGTGATCACACTGCCATGGCCGCTTGCGTCGGAATCTCCGGCAGTACGCGCATCGGCAAGCACTGCATGCTGGCCGGTGGTGTGGGGCTGGTTGGGCACATCGATATTTGCGATAACGTTTTCGTTTCCGGAATGACCATGGTTACCCGTTCGATCACTGAACCGGGTTCCTATTCTTCCGGCACTGCCATGCAGCCGCTGGCTGAATGGCGCAAGAGCGCCGCGCGTATCCGCCACCTGGACGACATGGCCAAGCGTCTCCAGCAGCTGGAAAAACGCGTCGATACCGTGACCTCAGGTGGCCTGCCGACATCAGAAGGCTGATACCATTCCCTGAGCAAGAGTGAACAGTCGCTAGCTGGCTCCTCTTTGGATTGCAAAAGGAGCGTGTGGTCAGCACCTGCGCTCCCTATTCTTATTACAGGCTTCCCCACCGAAATGATGGACATCAACGAGATTCGCGAATACCTGCCTCACCGCTACCCGTTCCTGCTGGTAGACCGTGTGACGGATCTGGACTTCGAGGCCCAGAGCATTCGTGCCTACAAGAATGTCAGCATCAACGAGCCGTTTTTCAATGGCCACTTCCCGGCACACCCGATCATGCCGGGTGTCCTGATCATCGAAGCCATGGCCCAGGCGGCCGGCATCCTTGGTTTCAAGATGCTCGATGCCAAGCCGGCCGATGGCACCCTGTACTACTTTGTCGGTTCCGACAAACTGCGTTTCCGTCAGCCGGTGCTGCCGGGCGACCAGCTTGTGCTGGAAGCCAAGTTCCTCAGCCGTAAAAGCATGATCTGGAAGTTCGAGTGCCGCGCCCTGGTCGACGGCAAGCCGGTCTGCTCGGCAGAAATCACCTGCGCGGAACGATCCCTATGAATTCGATTGATCCTCGGGCCATTATCGATCCGTCGGCCAGGCTGGCCGACGGCGTCGAGGTCGGCCCTTGGTCGATCGTTGGCCCTGATGTAGAAATCGGGGAGGGCACCGTTATCGGCCCGCATGTTGTGCTCAAAGGGCCGACCCGCATCGGCAAGCACAATCGTATCTTCCAGTTTTCCTCGATTGGTGAAGACACCCCGGACCTGAAGTACAAGGGTGAGCCGACGCGCCTGGTAATCGGCGATCACAATGTGATTCGCGAAGGGGTTACCATCCACCGCGGTACTGTTCAGGACCGTGCGGAAACCACCGTGGGCGACCACAACCTGATCATGGCCTATGCCCACATTGGCCACGACAGTGTCATCGGCAACCACTGCATCCTGGTAAACAATACGGCGCTGGCAGGTCATGTGCATGTGGGTGACTGGGCGATCCTGTCCGGTTACACCCTGGTTCACCAGTACTGCCACATTGGCGCCCACGCGTTTTCCGGTATGGGCACGGCGATTGGCAAGGACGTTCCGGCCTTCGTTACCGTGTTCGGCAGCCCGGCCGAAGCCCGCAGCATGAACTTCGAGGGCATGCGCCGCCGCGGTTTCAGCGACGAGGTGATCCATGTGCTGCGTCGTTGCTACAAGATTGTCTACCGTCAGGGCCTGACCGTCGAAGACGCACTCAAGGAGCTGGCTGAACCTGCCGCGCAACACCCCGAGGTCGAGCTGTTCCGTCAGTCGATCCTGAGCTCCGCTCGCGGCATCACGCGCTGATATGGCCCAGCTTTGCGTAGCGCTGGTCGCCGGTGAGGCCAGTGGCGATATTCTTGGTTCAGGCTTGATGCGCGCCCTCAAGGCGCGCCATCCCGACGTACGTTTCATCGGGGTTGGCGGCCCCTTGATGGAAGCCGAAGGCCTGCAATCCTATTTCCCCATGGAACGTCTGGCCGTCATGGGGCTGGTCGAGGTGCTGGGGCGTCTGCGCGAGCTGCTCAAGCGCCGCAAGTTGCTGATCCAGACCCTGATCGAAGAAAAGCCCGACGTATTCATCGGCATCGACGCCCCTGACTTCACCCTCAATATCGAGCTGAAGCTGCGTCAGGCCGGGATCAAGACCGTGCACTATGTCAGCCCGTCAGTGTGGGCTTGGCGGCAGAAGCGCGTGCTGAAGATTCGCGAGGGTTGCGACCTGATGCTGACGCTGTTGCCGTTCGAGGCGCGGTTCTACGAAGAGCAGGGTGTGCCAGTGCGTTTTGTCGGCCACCCGCTGGCAGACACCATCCCGCTTGAAGCCGACCGCTCTGCCGCGCGTGCCACGCTGGGCCTGGGCGAGGGGCCGGTGGTGGCACTGATGCCGGGCAGCCGGGGCGGCGAAGTAGGGCGCCTGGGCGCGTTATTCCTCGACGCCGCCGAGCGCCTCTGTCAACAAGTGCCGGGTGTGCGCTTCGTGTTGCCCTGCGCCAACGCCACGCGGCGTGCCCAGATCGAGCAGATGCTGGAAGGGCGCCAACTGCCGCTGACCCTGCTCGATGGCCAGTCGCACCAAGCCCTCGCGGCTTGTGACGCGGTGCTGATCGCCTCGGGCACCGCCACCCTCGAGGCGCTGCTGTACAAGCGGCCGATGGTGGTGGCGTACCGCCTTGCGCCCTTGACCTACTGGATTCTCAAGCGTCTGGTGAAAAGCCCTTACGTGTCATTGCCGAACCTGCTGGCCCAGCGAGAGCTGGTGCCCGAGTTGCTGCAAGACGACGCTACCAGCGAAGCGCTGGCCAACACCTTGGCGCCGCTGGTGCGCGATGGAAGCCAGCAGACCGAACGTTTCGACGAAATTCACCGCACCCTGCGCCGTGACGCCTCCAATCAGGCGGCCGAGGCGGTACTGGCCCTGCTCAAGGACCGCTGACATGCAAATTGGACTGGACTTCAACCTGGTAGAAGACCTGGTCGCCGGCGTTGACGAAGTGGGCCGCGGCCCGCTGTGTGGCGCGGTGGTCACGGCGGCGGTGATTCTTGATCCTGCACGGCCGATTCTCGGTCTGAACGATTCGAAGAAACTCACCGAGGCCAAGCGTGAGGCGCTGTTCGACGAGATCCGCGAAAAGGCCTTGAGCTTCTGCATCGCCCGCGCCGAAGTCGAGGAAATCGACAGCCTGAACATCCTGCAGGCCACCATGCTGGCCATGCAGCGGGCAGTGGAGGGCTTGCACATTACGCCGAAGCTGGCATTGATCGATGGCAATCGCTGTCCGAAGCTGGCTGTGCCTGCAGCACCGGTGGTCAAGGGGGACAGCCAGGTGCCGGCCATTGCGGCGGCATCGATCCTGGCCAAGGTGACCCGTGACCGGGAGATGAGCGCTTTTGAACTGATCTACCCGGGGTATGGCATTGGCGGGCACAAGGGCTACCCGACCCCGGTGCATCTCGAGGCCTTGGCGCGCCTTGGGCCTACGCCCATTCATCGGCGATCCTTCGCCCCTGTGCGGGCGGCCTGGGAAGCGCGCGAAGGCGTCAGCGATTCCCTGATCTGACCTATTGAGGCCGCTTTGCGGCCCTTCGCGGGCACCCCCGCTCCCACAGGATTCATCGGTCTGAGCAGCGGTGCCGTACCTGTGGGAGCGGGGGTGCCCGCGAAGGGCTGCAAAGCAACCCCAAAAAAAGCCCCTAGTTAGGCTACAATCCCGCCCTTGTCGTTAAGCACTGCTACAGGATCTTCCATGTCGGTTTCCTTCGTTCACCTGCGCGTCCACTCCGAATTCTCGCTGGTTGACGGCCTGGTGCGGATCAAGCCGCTGGCCAAGGCGCTGACCGGGATGAACATGCCGGCGGTCGCCATCACCGATCAGAGCAACATGTGCTCGCTGGTGAAGTTCTACAAGACTGCCATGGGCGCCGGTATCAAACCGATCTGCGGTGCCGACCTGTGGCTGGCCGGTGCCGACCCGGAAGCCCCGCTGTCACGCATCTGCTTCCTGGCCATGGACCCCAAGGGCTATCGCAACCTCACCGAATTGATCTCGCGCGGCTGGACCGATGGCCAGCGCAACGGCCTGGTCATCCTCCAGCGTGAATGGATCGCCCCCGCCAGCGAGGGCCTGATTGCCCTTTCCGCGGGTAAGGAAGGCGACATCGGCATGGCCTTGCTGGCTGGGCGGCAAGATGAAGCCGAAGCGCTACTTCAGGACTGGATGGGCATGTTCCCCGAGCGCTTCTACGTTGAAGTGCAGCGCACCAATCGCGCACGCGACGAGGAATACGTGCATGCGGCGGTGGCGTTGGCCGACAAGCTTGGCGCCCCGCTGGTGGCTACCAACGACGTGCGCTTCATCAAGCAGACGGACTTCGACGCCCACGAAACCCGCGTATGCATCGGCGAGGGCTGGACCCTCGACGACCCGCGCCGTCCGCGTTGCTACAGCGACCAGCAGTACCTGAAGTCGGCAGAGGAAATGGCCGAGCTGTTCAGTGACCTGCCCGACGCCATCGCCAACACCGTCGAAATCGCCAAGCGCTGCAACATCCAGGTGCAGTTGGGCAAGTACTTCCTGCCTGACTTCCCCACGCCCAACGGTATGGGCATCGACGACTATCTGCGGCATGTGTCCCACGAAGGTCTGGAAGAGCGCCTGGCGGTGCTGTGGCCGAAAGAGACCACGCCCAATTATGAAGAAAAGCGTCAGGTCTACCTGGACCGCTTGAAGTTCGAGCTGGACATCATCATCCAGATGGGCTTCCCCGGTTACTTCCTGATTGTTATGGACTTCATCAAGTGGGCCAAGAACAACGATGTACCGGTTGGCCCGGGCCGCGGTTCGGGTGCTGGCTCGCTGGTGGCGTACGTACTGAAGATCACCGACCTCGACCCGCTGGCCTACGACCTGCTGTTCGAGCGCTTCCTCAACCCTGAGCGTGTTTCCATGCCCGACTTCGACGTCGACTTCTGCATGGACGGCCGTGACCGGGTGATCGACTACGTGGCCGAGGCCTACGGTCGTAATGCGGTGAGCCAGATCATCACCTTCGGTACCATGGCCGCCAAGGCAGTGGTACGTGACGTGGCGCGGGTGCAAGGCAAATCCTATGGCCTGGCCGACCGCCTGTCGAAGATGATCCCCTTCGAAGTGGGCATGACTCTGGAGAAGGCCTACGAGCAGGAAGAAATCCTGCGCGACTTCCTCAAGGGCGACGAAGACGCCCGTGAGATCTGGGACATGGCCCTGAAGCTGGAGGGTGTGACCCGGGGTACCGGCAAGCACGCCGGTGGTGTTGTTATCGCACCGACCAAGCTCACCGATTTTTCGCCGATCGCCTGTGATGAAGAGGGTGGTGGCCTGGTAACCCAGTTCGACAAGGATGACGTCGAGGCCGCCGGCCTGGTGAAGTTCGACTTCCTCGGCCTGCGTACCTTGACCATCATCAAGTGGGCGATGGAGATCATCAACCGCGAGCAGGCCAAGAAGAACCTGCCCGACCTCAACATCGACTTCATCCCGCTGGACGACCGCAAGACTTACGAGCTGCTGCAGAAGGCCGAAACCACGGCGGTGTTCCAGCTTGAATCGCGTGGCATGAAGGAGCTGATCAAGAAGCTCAAGCCCGACTGCCTGGAAGACCTGATCGCACTGGTTGCGCTGTTCCGCCCGGGCCCGCTGCAGTCGGGCATGGTGGACGACTTCATCAACCGCAAGCACGGCCGCGCCGAGCTGGCCTACCCCCACTCCGACTACCAGTACGAAGGCCTCAAGCCAGTACTGGCGCCGACCTACGGCATCATCCTGTACC
The DNA here is from genome assembly GCF_057766845.1 of Pseudomonas sp. D5(2026). Taxonomy (NCBI): domain Bacteria; kingdom Pseudomonadati; phylum Pseudomonadota; class Gammaproteobacteria; order Pseudomonadales; family Pseudomonadaceae; genus Pseudomonas; species Pseudomonas sp. D5(2026). Next base: position 4,352,503 of record NZ_CM173421.1, on the reverse strand, counting down.
AGGAACAGGTGATGCAGATCGCCCAGGTGATGGCGGGTTACACCCTGGGTGGCGCCGACATGCTGCGCCGAGCCATGGGTAAGAAAAAGCCCGAGGAAATGGCCAAGCAGCGCGGTGGTTTCATCGAAGGTTGCGTAGCCAACAATATCGATGCGGACCTCGCCGGTAACATCTTCGACCTGGTAGAGAAGTTCGCGGGCTACGGCTTCAACAAATCCCACTCCGCTGCCTATGGCCTGGTGTCGTACCAGACCGCCTGGCTGAAAACCCACTACCCGGCGCCGTTCATGGCCGCGGTCCTGTCGGCGGATATGCACAACACCGACAAGGTGGTGGTGCTGGTGGAGGAGGTGCGCAGCATGAAGCTGCGCCTCGACGCGCCGGACGTGAACTTCTCGGACTTCAAGTTCACCGTCAACAACGACGGCCGGATCGTCTACGGCCTTGGCGCCATCAAGGGCGTCGGCGAAGGCCCGGTGGAGGCGATTGTCGAGGCCCGTGCCCAGGGTGGTCCGTTCAAGGACCTGTTCGATTTCTGTGAACGCATCGACCTCAAGCGGGTCAACAAGCGTACCCTTGATGCGCTGGTGCGCAGTGGCGCGCTGGACCGCCTTGGCCCGCACTTCCATGACGAGATCAAGGCCTACCACGCCAACATCGACATCAACCGGGCAACCTTGCTGTCGGCGCTGGGCGAGGCCATCAAGGCAGCCGAGCAGGCTGCGCACACCGCTGACAGTGGCCATGTCGACCTGTTCGGCGGCATGTTCGACGCGGCAGATGTCGACGTCTATGCCAACCATCGCAAGGTGCGCGAGCTCACCCTCAAGGAGCGTTTGAAGGGGGAGAAAGACACCCTTGGCCTGTACTTGACCGGCCACCCGATCGACGAGTACGAGACCGAAATTCGCCGCTTCGCCCGCCAGCGCATCGTCGACCTCAAGCCGTCGCGCGAAACCCAGACCATTGCCGGCATGATCATTGCGTTGCGGGTGATGAAGAACAAGAAGGGCGACAAGATGGGCTTCGTCACCCTGGATGACCGTTCCGGGCGGATCGAGGCATCGCTGTTTGCCGATGCCTTCATGGCGGCACAGTCCTTGCTGCAGACCGATGCCATGGTGGTGGTGGAAGGCGAGGTCAGCAATGACGACTTCTCCGGGGGCTTGCGCCTGCGGGTGAAGCAGGTGATGACCATGGAAGACGCGCGCACCAAGCTGGCTGAGAGCCTGCGCCTGAAGGTGGCGCACGACGCACTGAAAGGCGACCGGCTGAAGTGGCTGGGCGAGCTGATCACCCGCCATCGTGGTGCTTGCCCGATCACGCTGGAGTACACCGGCAGCGACGCCAAGGCCATGCTGCAGTTTGGCGAGCAGTGGGCGATAGACCCGGCCGATGGGCTGATTCAGGCGCTGCGTGACCAGTTCGGGCGTGAGAACGTCTTCCTGCAATATCGTTGAACCGACAAAAATTTAATCTCGACCTGAATGCGCCTGATCCCTTAAGGTATGGCGCCAAACGGATCAACCGGCCGGCCGCCTGGCCGTAGACCCAAGACGGATGACTATGAACCCGAATTTCCTCGATTTCGAACAGCCGATTGCCGACCTGCAAGCCAAGATCGAAGGCCTGCGCCTGGTGGGTAACGACAACTCGCTGAACATCAGCGATGAAATTGCCCGTCTGCAAGACAAGAGCAACACCCTGACCGAAAGCATCTTCGGCAACCTGACCAGCTGGCAGATCGCCCGCCTGGCCCGTCACCCCCGTCGTCCATACACCCTGGACTACCTGGAGCACATCTTCACCGAGTTCGAAGAGCTGCACGGGGACCGTCACTTCTCTGACGACGCCGCCATCGTGGGTGGTACTGCGCGTCTGGACGGCAAGCCGGTCATGGTCATTGGTCACCAGAAGGGCCGTGAAGTGCGCGAGAAAGTGCGTCGCAACTTCGGCATGCCGCGCCCGGAAGGCTACCGCAAGGCCTGTCGCCTGATGGAAATGGCCGAACGCTTCAAGATGCCGATCCTGACCTTCATCGACACGCCGGGCGCCTACCCGGGTATCGACGCTGAAGAACGCAACCAGAGTGAAGCCATCGCCTGGAACCTGCGTGTCATGGCACGCCTGAAAACTCCGATCATCGCTACCGTGATCGGTGAGGGTGGTTCCGGTGGGGCACTGGCCATTGGCGTGTGCGACCAACTGAACATGCTGCAGTACTCCACTTACTCGGTTATCTCGCCGGAAGGCTGTGCTTCCATTCTGTGGAAAACTGCCGACAAAGCAGCAGACGCGGCCGAAGCCATGGGTATCACCGCCGAGCGCCTGAAGAGCCTGAACATTGTCGACAAGGTCATCCAGGAGCCGCTGGGCGGCGCCCACCGTGACCCGGCCAAGATGTCCGAAAGCATTCGTGCCGATCTGGTGCAGCAGCTGGACATGCTCGGCAAGTTCGACAACGACGCGCTGCTGGCCCGCCGTTACGAGCGCCTGATGAGCTACGGTCTCTGATTCTGATTTGCCCCGGGGGCCGTTTTTGTGGCCCTTGTGATTGACGGCACCGGCTTCGCCGGTGTTCGCGGGTAAACCCGCTCCTACAGGGAATGCACGGCCCCTGTGGGAGCGGGTTTACCCGCGAATGCGGCATCAAACCTTTCGAGGTCCTGATGATTGATCTCGCCCCCTGGCTCAACGCCCCCACCTGGTTCATCGCGTTCTCTGGCGGCCTCGATTCCACCGTCCTCCTGTACCAGCTGGCCGACTTCGCTTGCCAGCACACATCCCCCCCGCTGCGTGCCATTCATGTCCATCATGGCCTGCAGTCCGCTGCTGACGCCTGGCCCGCCCACTGCCAAGCCATCTGCGACAATCTTGGCATCGAGCTCCAGGTCATCCACGTCCAGGTCAGTCCCGGCGCCAGTCTTGAGCAGGCCGCTCGCGACGCCCGCTATGCCGCCTTCAGGCAAGTCCTCGGCCCGGGCGACATCCTGTTCACTGGCCAGCACCGCGACGACCAGGCCGAGACCCTGCTGTTCCGCCTGTTGCGCGGCGCGGGCCTGCGCGGCCTGGCAGCCATGCCGGTGCAGCGGGCATTAGGGCGGGGCAGCCTGGTCAGGCCGTTGCTGGGTTGTTCCCGGCAGCAGTTGCAGGACTACGGCAAAGCCCAAGGGCTGGTCTGGATCGATGACCCGTCAAACGCCGACACACAATTCGCCCGCAACTACCTGCGCGGCGAAGTGATGCCGCACTTGCAGCAACGTTGGCCTCAGGCCAGCCAGAACTTCGCCCGTGCAGCAGAACATCTGGGTGAGGCGCTGGGTTTGCTGGACGAACTGGCCCGGGAGGATCTGGCGCTTGCGCGTAAGGGGGCGCCCATCGTCTGGCCGGGGCTGGATTCCCTCGACCTGGCCGCCCTGTTGACGTTATCGCCGGCCCGTCAGCGCAATGCCTTGCAGTACTGGCTGAGCCAGCGCACCCGTTTGCCCGATACCCGGCACTGGGCCGGCTGGGCAGACCTGCGCGATGCCGCTGCCGATGCCCGGCCAGTCTGGCGGCTTGCCGATGGACGGTTGGTACGTAGCCACGGGCGCATCTGGTGGTTGAGCGGTGATTGGCTACAGCAACCGGCTGGCTCGCTGGCCTGGCCCGAGCCTGATGTGCCATTGCGGTTGCCGGGCAATGGTAGCGTGCGTCTTGTTGGCGCAGCCGTGCCGGGCGGGTTGCGCGTTGCCTACCGTCAGGGTGGTGAAATGCTGGAGGTTCCCGGCCGTGGCCGGCGTGACCTCAAGCGCCTGCTCAACGAGCAGCAGGTGCCGCATTTCCTGCGCTCGCGCCTGCCGTTGCTGTATCGCGGCGAATGCCTGCTGGCGGTAGCCAACCTGCCCGGGCTGGTGCAGGCGGATTGCCAGCTGCACTGGCAGTTACCGACGAACGCGCAAGGTTTGAGCTGAAGGGTACATTCCGGTAGACTACCCTCCCTTCTTGATACAACTTCTGTGGGTTCCGCGAAAACACAGGAGTTGCCGATTACCAAGCAGTTTTTTGCCGAGCTGATTCTGGAAATGACGAGCGAACGCCATGCCGGGGATACCCTGGCTGTACAGACGCGGCAGTTTTTCGAGATGCACTGTGATTGACGCAGGTGATCGGGGGCTTCGGCCTTCCTTCGCTTTCTCCGGCGGCGCTGGCCGCCTTAACGCAGACTTCTAGGGTTTTTCATGACGCGCTACATATTCGTCACGGGCGGTGTTGTTTCTTCATTGGGGAAAGGCATTGCCTCGGCTTCCCTGGCGGCCATCCTGGAAGCGCGGGGCCTGAAGGTCACCATGCTCAAGCTGGATCCGTACATCAACGTCGACCCGGGCACCATGAGCCCGTTCCAGCACGGTGAAGTTTTTGTCACCCATGATGGTGCCGAGACCGACCTCGACCTGGGTCACTACGAGCGGTTCATCCGCACGACCATGACCCAGAACAACAACTTCACCACTGGCCGTATCTACGAGCACGTGCTGCGTAAAGAGCGTCGTGGTGATTACCTGGGCGCGACCATCCAGGTCATCCCGCACATCACCGACGAAATCAAGCGTCGCATCATCAAGGGTGCCGGCGATGCCGACGTGGCCCTGGTGGAAATCGGCGGTACCGTGGGTGATATCGAGTCGCAGCCGTTCCTCGAGGCGATTCGCCAGCTGCGCGTCGAAGTGGGTTCCAAGCGTGCCATGCTGATGCACCTGACCCTGGTCCCGTACATCGCCACCGCTGGCGAAACCAAGACCAAGCCGACCCAGCACTCGGTCAAGGAACTGCGCTCCATCGGCCTGCAGCCTGACGTGCTGATCTGCCGCTCCGACCACCCGGTCGATGCTTCGTCGCGTCGCAAGATCGCGCTGTTCACCAACGTTGAAGAGCGTGCGGTGATTTCGCTGGAAGACGTCGACACCATCTACAAGATCCCGGGCGTACTGCACGCACAGGGCCTGGACGACTTCGTCGTCGAGCGTTTCGGCCTGCAGTGCAATGGCGCCGACCTGTCCGAGTGGGACAAGGTGGTCGATGCCAAGCTCAACCCGGAGCACGAAGTGACCATCGCCATGGTCGGCAAGTACATGGAGCTGCTGGATGCGTACAAGTCGCTCATCGAAGCGATGAGCCACGCCGGCATTACCAACCGTACCAAGGTCAACCTGCGTTACATCGACTCGGAAGACATCGAGAACCAGGGTACCAGCCTGCTGGAAGGCGCTGATGCCATCCTGGTTCCGGGTGGTTTCGGCCTGCGTGGCGTGGAAGGCAAGATTACCGCGGTGCAGTATGCCCGTGAAAACAAGGTGCCGTATCTGGGTATCTGCCTGGGCATGCAGGTGGCCGTCATCGAGTTCGCCCGTAACGTGATGGGCTGGAAAGACGCCAACTCCACCGAGTTCGACCGTAACAGCGGCCACCCCGTGGTCGGCTTGATCACCGAGTGGGCCGATGCCACCGGTGCCGTCGAGACCCGCGACGAGGCTTCCGACCTGGGCGGCACCATGCGCCTGGGCGCACAGGACTGCCAGCTGGCTGCCGGCTCCAAAGTGCACGACTGCTACGGCAAGGACGTGATTACCGAGCGTCACCGTCACCGCTACGAAGTGAACAACAACCTGCTGCCACAACTGGTGGACGCTGGTCTGGTGGTTTCCGGTCGTTCCGAAGACGGCGCGCTGGTGGAAGTGGTCGAATCCAAGGACCACCCATGGTTCGTCGCCTGCCAGTTCCACCCGGAGTTCACCTCCACCCCGCGTGACGGCCACCCGCTGTTCAGTGGTTTCGTCAAGGCAGCCCTGGCTCAGAAGAACAAGGCCTGATCAATGACTCAGAAGATCATTCGCGTCGGTAACATCGAGATCGCCAACGACAAGCCGTTCGTCCTGTTCGGCGGCATGAACGTCCTGGAGTCCCGTGACCTGGCAATGAAGGTCTGCGAAGAGTACGTGCGGGTTACCGAAAAGCTTGGTATCCCGTATGTGTTCAAGGCCAGCTTCGACAAGGCCAACCGTTCGTCGGTAACGTCCTACCGTGGGCCTGGCCTGGAAGAAGGGCTGAAGATCTTCGAAGAGATCAAGCGCACCTTCAATGTGCCGGTGATTACCGACGTGCACGAGCCGTATCAGGCCGAGCCGGTGGCCAAGGTGTGCGACATCATCCAGCTGCCGGCCTTCCTGTCGCGGCAGACCGATCTGGTGGTGGCCATGGCCAAGACCGGTGCGGTGATCAACATCAAGAAGGCCCAGTTCCTCGCACCTCAGGAAATGAAACACATCCTGGCCAAGTGCGAAGAGGCCGGTAATGACCAGTTGATCCTCTGCGAGCGTGGTTCAAGCTTCGGCTACAACAACCTGGTAGTGGACATGCTCGGCTTCGGTATCATGAAGCAGTTCGAGTACCCTGTGTTCTTCGACGTGACCCATGCCCTGCAGATGCCGGGTGGTCGCGCCGATTCTGCCGGTGGCCGCCGCGCCCAGGTTACCGACCTGGCCAAGGCCGGCATGAGCCAGGGCCTGGCCGGGCTGTTCCTCGAAGCGCATCCCGATCCGGACAACGCCAAGTGCGATGGTCCGTGCGCGCTGCGCCTGGACAAACTGGAGCCATTCCTGGCCCAGCTCAAGCAACTGGACGACCTGGTGAAAAGTTTTCCGACGGTAGAAACCGCGTAAAGCTCATTTCTCGGGTAAAGTACTGCCCGTTCCACCCCTGACCCGCCGGTCAGGGGCTCCCTTCACTTGGCCTGCCAATCGCAATCTCAGCCAGGTGAACGGCAAGAATTCTCTAAGCTGCGTTGTTTTCGTCAATTCTGGAGTGCTTACAACAATGGCAAAAATCGTCGACATCAAAGGTCGTGAAGTTCTCGATTCGCGTGGCAACCCCACCGTGGAAGCCGATGTACTGCTCGACAACGGCATCATCGGCAGCGCTTGCGCGCCGTCCGGTGCTTCCACCGGCTCGCGCGAAGCGCTGGAGCTGCGTGATGGCGACAAGAGCCGTTATATGGGCAAGGGCGTGCTGAAGGCCGTCGCCAACATCAACGGCCCGATCCGTGACCTGCTGCTGGGCAAGGACCCTTCCGACCAGAAGGCTCTGGACCGCGCCATGATCGAACTGGACGGTACCGAGAACAAGGCCAAGCTGGGCGCCAACGCCATCCTGGCTGTTTCCCTGGCTGCCGCCAAAGCAGCTGCCCAGGACCAGGACCTGCCGCTGTACGCGCACATCGCCAACCTGAACGGCACCCCAGGCGAGTACTCGATGCCGGTTCCGATGATGAACATCATCAACGGTGGCGAGCATGCCGACAACAACGTCGACATCCAGGAGTTCATGGTTCAGCCGGTTGGCGCCAAGACCTTCTCTGACGGCCTGCGCATGGGCACCGAAATCTTCCACCACCTCAAGGCTGTACTGAAGGCCCGTGGCCTGAACACCGCCGTAGGTGATGAAGGTGGTTTCGCCCCTAACCTGGCATCCAACGAAGACGCCTTGGGCGCCATCGCCGAAGCTGTCGAAAAAGCCGGCTACAAGCTGGGCACCGACGTGACCCTGGCTCTGGACTGCGCGGCTTCCGAATTCTACGAAGACGGCAAGTACAACCTGTCCGGTGAAGGCAAGTCGTTCGACGCCGAAGGCTTCGCCGACTACCTGAAAGGCCTGACCGAGCGTTTCCCGATCATTTCGATCGAAGACGGCCTGGACGAGTCCGACTGGGCTGGCTGGAAAATCCTCACTGACAAGATCGGTGAAAAAGTCCAGCTGGTCGGTGACGACCTGTTCGTGACGAACACCAAGATCCTCAAGGAAGGCATCGAGAAGGGCATTGGTAACTCGATCCTGATCAAGTTCAACCAGATCGGCTCGCTGACCGAAACCCTGGAAGCCATCCAGATGGCCAAAGCTGCCGGTTACACTGCAGTGATCTCGCACCGTTCCGGTGAAACCGAGGACTCGACCATCGCCGACCTGGCTGTGGGTACTGCTGCTGGCCAGATCAAGACGGGTTCGCTGTGCCGTTCCGACCGCGTTTCCAAGTACAACCAGCTGCTGCGCATCGAAGAGCAACTGGGCGCCAAAGCGGTTTACCGCGGTCGTGCCGAGTTTCGCGGTTAAGCAAGAGATGGTAAAAAGGCAGCAGCCGAAGTTGTAGGAACGTTCGTACTGAACTTTCCTACGTACCAACGGGTTTCTGTCGACGAAGCCTGGCCTCGGCCAGGCTTCGTGCTATTCGAGGCCCCGAAGTAAAACGCGGCAGCCTTTTTAACCTGGATAACGTGATGCGCAGTCCCTATTGGTTGTTCCTCGTTCTGCTCTTGCTGTTGGGTGGCCTGCAGTACCGCCTGTGGGTGGGTAGCGGCAGCCTGGCGCAAGTAACCGAACTGAAGCAGCAGATTGCCGATCAGCATGCCGAAAACGAGCGCTTGCTCGAGCGTAATCGCGTGCTCGATGCTGAAGTGCTAGAGCTGAAAAAAGGCATGGAGACCGTTGAAGAACGAGCCCGCCATGAATTGGGGATGGTAAAAGAGGGCGAAACCCTCTTCCAGTTGCCACAGAAATGATCGATACCTTGCCGGCCTTCTGGGCCGTGATTCCTGCGGCGGGTGTAGGTGCCCGCATGGCTGCCGACCGCCCCAAGCAATACCTGGAGCTGGCTGGGCAGACGCTACTCGAGCACAGCCTCGACTGTTTTCTTGGCCATCCGGCGCTTAAAGGCGTGGTGGTCAGCATTGCCGAAGACGACCCGTACTGGCCTGGCCTGCGCTATGCCAGCGACCCACGCATCCAGCGCGCGGCAGGTGGCCGTGAGCGAGCTGACTCGGTGCTTAACGCCTTGCTGATGCTGCATGCCCAAGGGGCGGCTGACAGCGACTGGGTACTGGTGCACGATGCCGCGCGGCCGAACCTGGCACGCAGCGACCTGGACAAGCTGTTGTCGGAGCTGGCGGACGATCCGGTGGGTGGTCTGCTGGCGGTGCCGGCGCGCGATACCCTCAAGCGCGCCGACAGTAATGGCCGGGTGAGTGCTACTGTGGACCGCAGCACGATCTGGCAGGCGTACACACCTCAGATGTTCCGCCTTGGAGCGTTGCATCGGGCGCTGGCCGAATGCCTGGTGTCGGATGTGGTGGTCACCGACGAGGCTTCTGCCATCGAATGGTCCGGTCAGGCGCCGCGGCTCGTGGAAGGGCGCAGTGACAACATAAAGGTGACCCGGCCCGAAGATCTCGAATGGTTGCGCCAGCGCTGGGCGGGTAAACGCTGAACATTCTCCTGTACTGGCCTTTTCGCGGGTTCACCCGACGAGGCCAGTACATGCAGTACATCCCGTTAGCCGAACCGGTATTCCGGCAACCCTGCCAACCCCTCCTTCAGGTAATCCACCAGCCGTCGCACCTTCGGCGACAGGTGCCTCTGCTGCGGATACAGCGCCCAAACCGCGGTATTCGGCGGCTGGTGCGCCTCAAGCAGCGACACCAGCGCGCCGCTATTGAGGTGTTCCAATACGTAGTAATCCGGCAACTGGCACAACCCTATCCCTTGTAACGCCGCATCCAGCACGGCCTGGCCACTGTTGCAGCGCCAGTTACCCTGTACCCGCTGGCTGATCTCACGGCCATCCTGCTGTAGTGCCCACAAGTCCGAACTCCCCACCAGGCAATTGTGCCGCGCCAGCTCGGACAGGCTGTGTGGCCGGCCATAGCGCTCAAGATAGGCCGGCGAGGCGCACAGGTACATGCGCCTCGGCGCCAGACGGGTGGCCACCAACCGAGAGTCGGCCAGGCGGCCCAGGCGGATGGCCAGGTCCATGCCTTCATGCAGCAGGTCGAGGGTGTGGTTGCTCAGCTCCACATCCACGCGCAGCTGCGGGTACAGCGCCATGAATCGTGTCACCAGCGGCACGATGAAGCGCTCGCCGTAGGCCACAGCGCAGGTCATGCGCAGCAAGCCCTTGGGTTCGCTGGCCAGGTCGCCCATGGCGCGCAACGCTTCCTCACGGCCATCCTGCAAGCGCTGGCAGTGCTGCAGGAAGGTCTGCCCGGCCTCGCTCAGGGTTACCCGGCGGGTACTGCGGTACAGCAAGCGCGTTTGCAGGCGTTCCTCCAGCCGGGCGATCTGCCGGCTGATGTGCGATGAGGAAACCCCCAGGCGTTCGGCGGCGGCAGTGAACTGGCCCGATTCGGCCACGGCGACAAATTCGTCGATGCCTTCCCATCGGCTGCTCATTGATTATCCCTGTATGGCAATAATGTTTTGTCTTTGGCCTGATTATTCATCAAAAGGCGCTGAATTACACTGCGAGACTGAATCGACCCACTGTCTGGAGACCTTTGATGATCAAGTCCCGTGCTGCCGTAGCCTTCGAAGCCAAGAAACCCCTGGAAATCGTCGAAGTCGACGTGGCCATGCCAAAGGCCGGTGAAGTGCTGCTGCGCGTGGTCGCCAGCGGTGTCTGCCACACCGATGCCTATACCCTGTCCGGTGCTGACCCGGAAGGTATCTTCCCATCGATCCTCGGCCACGAAGGTGGTGCAATTGTCGAAGCGGTAGGCGAGGGGGTCACCTCGGTCGCCGTGGGCGACCACGTCATCCCGCTGTACACCCCGGAATGCGGCAAGTGCAAGTTCTGCCTCTCGGGCAAGACCAACCTGTGCCAGGCCATCCGCGCCACCCAGGGCAAGGGCCTGATGCCGGACGGCACCACGCGCTTCTCGTACAAGGGCCAGGAGTTGTTCCACTACATGGGGACCTCGACCTTCTCCGAGTACACCGTGCTGCCGGAAATTTCCGTGGCCAAGATCCAGAAAGAAGCACCACTGGAAAAGGTCTGCCTGCTGGGCTGCGGCGTCACCACCGGTATCGGCGCGGTACTCAACACTGCCAAGGTCAAGCCGGGTGATACCGTGGCCATCTTCGGCCTCGGTGGCATCGGTCTGTCGGCCGTGATCGGTGCGGTCAAGGCCAAGGCCTCACGTATCATCGCCATCGACATCAACCCGGCCAAGTTCGAAATCGCCCGCCAACTGGGTGCCACCGATTGCGTCAACCCGAAAGATTACGATCGCCCGATCCAGGAAGTGATCGTCGACCTCACCGATGGTGGCGTGGACTTCTCCTTCGAGTGCATCGGCAACGTTCAGCTGATGCGCGCCGCTCTGGAATGCTGCCACAAGGGTTGGGGTGAGTCGGTGATCATCGGTGTGGCCGGTGCCGGCCAGGAAATTTCCACGCGTCCGTTCCAGCTGGTGACCGGTCGGGTTTGGCGTGGTTCGGCGTTCGGCGGGGTGCGTGGCCGCAGCGAGCTGCCGAGCTACGTGGAAATGTCCGAGAAAGGCGAGATCCCGCTGGATACCTTCATCACCCACACGATGGGCCTGGAAGACATCAACAAGGCCTTCGACCTGATGCATGAAGGCAAGAGCATCCGTAGCGTGATCCACTTCTGAGGTCTGCCATGAGCCTGGATAACATCTCCTGCCAGAAGAGCTTCGGCGGCTGGCACAAGCGTTACCGGCATCACTCCAAGGTGCTGGGTTGCGACATGGTGTTTGCTGTGTACCTGCCGCCGCAGGCCGAGCAGGGCGAAAAGCTGCCGGTACTGTACTGGCTCAGCGGCCTCACCTGCACCGACGAGAACTTCATGCAGAAGGCCGGCGCCCAGCGTCTGGCCGCCGAGCTGGGGCTGATCATCGTTGCTCCTGATACCAGCCCGCGTGGCGAGCAGGTGCCGGGCGACCCGGACGGTGCCTGGGACTTCGGCCTGGGCGCTGGCTTCTACCTCAACGCCACCCAGCAACCCTGGGCCCAGCACTACCGCATGCACGACTATGTGGTGGAGGAGTTGCCAGCCCTGATCGAGGCGCACTTCCCGGCGTCGGGCGAGCGTAGCATCAGCGGCCACTCCATGGGTGGGCACGGCGCGCTGGTGTGCGCCTTGCGCAACCCGGGGCGCTACCGGTCGGTGTCGGCATTCTCGCCGATCAGCAATCCGATGGATTGTCCGTGGGGCGAGAAGGCCTTCAGCCGCTACCTGGGTGAAGACCGTGGGCGCTGGCGTGAGTGGGATGCCAGCGTGCTGCTGGCCGAAACCCCTGCTGGCCAATGCCCGCCGTTGCTGGTGGATCAGGGCGACCGTGACGATTTCCTCGAGAAGCAGCTCAAGCCTGAAGCGCTGGAACAGGCGGCACGCAAAGGTGGCCATGAAATGACCCTGCGTATGCAGCCGGGCTATGACCATAGCTATTACTTCATTGCCAGCTTCATCGAGGAGCACCTGCGTCATCATGCGGTGGCACTGGGGCGGGTGTAAGGCGTAGCTTTTTCGGCGCCTGGGAGATCGGGCGCCGCCCGCGCGGCGCATCGCGAGCTGCGCTCGCTCCTACGTTTGTTTCGGGCCAGTAACGCCTGTGCCAATGCGCGCGACCGCCTTGTTCGTCCAACGTGATATCGCGCCATGCAGCAAAATGCTCGCGCGCAAATCCCTCAGAAATAACTGGCCCGAAACAAACGTAGGAGCGAGCGCAGCTCGCGATGCGCCGCGCGGGCGGCGCCGATCTCCCAGGCGCCGACAATGCCGCGTCAATCACCTCACGCCCCACTGCCTCAAAAGCAGGTAGAATCACGCCCTGACTCATTCAGGGCGTTTTTTTATGCGTATTGGCCACGGCTACGATGTGCACCGTTTCTGCGACGGTGATTTCATTACCCTGGGCGGGGTGCGTATCCCCCACAAATACGGCCTGCTGGCCCATTCCGACGGTGACGTGCTGCTGCACGCCCTGAGTGATGCCTTGCTTGGCGCTGCGGCGCTGGGCGACATCGGCAAGCATTTCCCCGACACCGACCCACAGTTCAAGGGTGCTGACAGCCGCGCGCTGCTGCGCCATGTGGTCGGTATCGTCAAGGCCAAAGGCTGGAAGGTCGGCAACGTTGACGCCACCATCGTCGCTCAGGCACCGAAAATGGCCCCACACATCGAAACCATGCGCCAGCTGATCGCCGAAGACCTGCAGGTCGAACTCGACCAGATCAATGTCAAGGCCACCACCACAGAGAAGCTGGGCTTTACCGGCCGCGAGGAGGGCATTGCCGTGCATTCGGTCGCCCTGTTGCTGCCAGCATGACCGAACTGGAACTGCTGGGCCCTCGCGCATCGGGTGAAGCACTGGGTACCGCCGTCCTCAAAGCGGTTGCCGAAGACTTTCAGGTTGACGAAGTCCTGGATATCCCGCTATCGGGCCAAGGCGAGCACCTGTGGCTGTGGGTCGAAAAGCGTGATCTGAACACCGAAGAAGCCGCCCGACGCCTCGCCCGCGCCGCTGGCGTACCGGTGCGCAGCATCAGCTACGCCGGCCTCAAGGACCGCCAGGCGCTGACCCGCCAGTGGTTCAGCCTGCACCTGCCGGGTAAGGCCGACCCGGATCTGTCGCGTGCAGAGGATGCCAGCCTGCGTGTGCTCAAGCAGGTGCGCCATCAGCGCAAACTGCAGCGTGGCGCGCATTCGGCCAACGGGTTCACCTTGCGCCTGACGGCCCTGGCTGCCGATCACCAGGCGGTGGATGCGCGCCTGGAACAGCTCAGACAGCACGGTGTGCCCAACTATTTCGGCACTCAGCGTTTCGGGCACGGCGGTGGCAACGTTCATGACGCCCTCGATTGGGCCGCGCGCAAGGCTTTGCCTGAGCAGCGCAACGTGCGTTCGCGGCTGCTTTCGGCCGGGCGCAGCTATCTGTTCAATCAGTTGCTGGCTGCGCGTGTCGCTGACGGTAGCTGGGCCCGAGCCCAGGTCGGGGACCTGCTGGCGTTCACCGACAGCCGCAGTTTCTTCCCGGCGGGTGAGGCGGAATGTGCCGACCCGCGCCTGGCGATTCTCGACCTGCACCCGACCGGGCCGATGTGGGGGGAGGGCGCTTCACCTGCGGGCGCTGTGCCTGCCCAGCTGGAAAACGCTATCGGCGCACGCCAGCCGGCACTTTGCCAGTGGTTGGCCCAGGCGGGCATGGATCACGAACGACGAATTCTGCGGCTCCCTATTGGCGGCCTGACGTGGCATTATCCCGAGCCTGATATCCTGCAACTGGAATTCGTCCTGCCGGCCGGATGCTTCGCCACCGTGGTGGTGCGTGAAGTCGTGGATCTGGTGTCGGCAGGGCAGACGGACAGCCCATGCGTATTCTGATTTCGAATGACGACGGTGTTACCGCACCTGGCATCGCCGCGCTGCACGCTGCGCTGGTGGATTATGCCGAGTGCGCAGTGATCGCCCCGGATCAAGACAAGAGCGGCGCCGGCAGTTCGCTGACGCTGGACCGGCCACTGCACCCGCAGACCCTGGCCAATGGCTTCATCAGCCTCAATGGCACGCCGACCGACTGCGTGCACCTGGGGCTCAATGGGCTGTTGCCGCAGACGCCGGACATGGTCGTGTCGGGGATCAACCTCGGTGCCAACCTGGGCGACGACGTGCTGTATTCGGGAACGGTCGCTGCGGCGCTGGAAGGCCGCTTCCTCGGCGGTACCTCGCTGGCGTTCTCGCTGTTGTCGCGCCTGCCGGACAACCTGCCGACCGCGGCCTATATCGCCCGCCGTCTGGTCGAGGCACAGTCGCGCCTGGCGTTGCCGCCACGCACCGTACTCAACGTCAATATTCCCAACTTGCCGCTGGAGCACATCCGTGGCATCCAGCTCACCCGTCTCGGTCACCGGGCACGTGCGGCGGCGCCAACCAAGGTGGTCAACCCGCGTGGCAAGGAAGGCTACTGGATTGCTGTGGCCGGTGATGCCGAGGACGGCGGCCCGGGCACCGACTTCCACGCGGTGATGCAAGGCTACGTATCAATTACCCCGCTGCAACTCGATCGCACCTTCAATGATGCCTTCGAGCAGCTCGATGGTTGGCTGGAGGGCCTGCTCTGATGCGTGAGGACGATATGCTGCGGCGTGGCATCGGCATGACCTCTCAGCGTACCCGGGAGCGGCTGATCCAGCGCTTGTGCGAGGAGGGTGTTTCGAACACCCAGGTGCTCGACGTAATCCGTCGTACGCCGCGCCACTTGTTCGTTGACGAGGCGCTGGCCCATCGGGCTTACGAAGACACCGCGCTGCCGATCGGCCACAACCAGACCATTTCACAGCCGTTCATGGTTGCGCACATGAGCGAGCTGTTGCTCGAGGCCGGGCCGCTGGACAAGGTGCTGGAGATTGGCACCGGCTCGGGCTACCAGACGGCGATCCTGGCCCAGCTGGTCGAGCGGGTGTTCTCGGTAGAGCGCATCAAGGTACTGCAGGACCGGGCCAAAGAGCGCCTGGTGGAGCTGAACCTGCGCAACGTGGTATTCCGCTGGGGTGACGGTTGTGAGGGGTGGCCGGCGCTTGCGCCCTACAACGGCATCATCGTCACCGCCGTGGCGCCGGAAGTGCCACAGGCACTGCTCGACCAGTTGGCACCCGGTGGGCGCATGGTCATCCCGGTAGGGCCTGCCGGCGAAGTGCAGCAACTGATGCTGATCGTGCGCGAGGAGCATGGATTCTCCCGTCGCGTACTGGGGGCTGTGCGTTTCGTGCCACTGCTCAATGGTCCCCTGGCCTGAGGTCTGTTGATCTGAGCTGTGCAGGCATGAGGCGCGGTGTATTTTTGTGCCGCCGGCGAATTCTTGTCGCTTCGCCCTGTCTATCAGGCGGTGCGAAGCGCTAACGCACAGCGTGCGCCGGGGGGGTTCGCCCGTCTTTCGTACCCGTCTGCCAATACCGGCTGGCTTGGTTATAATTGCAACAATATTGCATTTCTTGTCTTCATATAGATTTTCGGCACCATGAGGGGAGCGCGGGTGGGTCACACAGTCATTCGGCAGCGCAAGGACGGGTCGGGTTTCAAGCTTCTGGTGATTGCATTGGCCATGGGCGCGCTTCTGGTGGGTTGCTCAAGCACCAGCAGCAACAACGCGCGGGTGGTCGACCGCAACAACACCGTGCCCAAGCGCCCGGCGGTGACTTCCGGGCAATACATCGTCAAGCCAGGCGACACCCTGTTCTCCATCGCCTTCCGTTATGGTTGGGACTACAAGGAGCTGGCTGCACGCAATGGCATCCTGGCGCCCTATACCATCCGCCCGGGGCAGGCGATCCGTTTCAGCAGCGGTTCCAGCAGCCGCACCACGGTGGTATCCAACCCGTCCTCGTCAAGCCGCACCACGGTCACGCGGCGGCCTGTGGGCAGCACTGCAACCGCGCCCGCCAGCACCCGTAAACCAGTCGCGCCGGCCTCTTCGGGCAGCGCGCCCGTGGTTGCCAGCGTGCCGGCTGCGGAGCGTGCGGTAGGCGGCTGGGCTTGGCCTGCCAACGGCGTGCTGATTGGAAAATTTGCTTCAAACGGTAGTTTGAATAAAGGCATTGATATCGCCGGTGATTTGGGACAGCCTGTTTTTGCTGCGTCTGATGGTGCAGTGGTATACGCCGGGAGTGGTTTGAGGGGCTACGGCGAGCTGATCATCATCAAGCACAGCGACACCTACGTCAGTGCCTACGGTCATAACCGCAGGCTGTTGGTTCGGGAGGGGCAGCAGGTCAAGGCAGGGCAGTCGATTGCTGAAATGGGGTCTACGGGCACAGATCGGGTGAAGCTGCATTTCGAGATTCGCCGCCAGGGCAAACCCGTCGATCCGCTCCAGTTCCTGCCACGTCGTTGATCGTTGTACCCAGCCTGTTCCTGTGATGTAGAGGGGACAGGCTCAAGCGCTGCCAGGGATAAAGGTGCCGCTCGAGTCTGAGTTCGAACTCAGCAAAGGATTATAACAATGGCTCTCAGTAAAGAAGTGCCGGAGTTTGACATCGATGATGACGTCCTCCTGATGGAGACGGGCATCGTTTTGGAAACGGATGTGGTGTCAGACGAACCTGCTGTATCTTCGGTTCGGACGAGGGCCAAGTCGGGCTCTTCGCTCAAGCAACACAAGTACATCGATTACAGCAGGGCGCTCGATGCCACCCAGCTGTATCTCAACGAGATTGGTTTCTCGCCGCTGCTTTCGCCGGAAGAAGAAGTGCATTTTGCGCGCTTGTCGCAAAAGGGTGACCCTGCCGGCCGCAAGCGCATGATCGAAAGCAACCTGCGCCTGGTTGTCAAAATTGCCCGTCGTTACGTGAACCGTGGCCTGTCGCTGCTCGACCTGATCGAGGAGGGCAACTTGGGGTTGATCCGTGCGGTCGAGAAGTTCGACCCGGAGCGTGGTTTCCGTTTTTCGACCTATGCGACCTGGTGGATTCGCCAGACCATCGAACGGGCGATCATGAACCAGACTCGCACCATTCGCCTGCCGATCCACGTTGTCAAGGAGCTGAACGTCTATCTGCGTGCCGCGCGCGAGCTGACCCAGAAACTCGACCACGAACCCTCACCAGAAGAAATCGCCACGCTGCTGGAGAAGCCGGTTACCGAGGTCAAGCGCATGCTGGGCCTGAATGAGCGGGTGTCGTCTGTGGATGTTTCGCTTGGCCCGGACTCGGACAAGACCCTGCTTGATACGTTGACCGACGACCGCCCGACTGATCCGTGCGAATTGCTGCAGGATGACGACCTGTCGCAGAGCATTGATCAGTGGCTGGGTGAGCTGACCGACAAGCAACGCGAGGTGGTGGTGCGTCGCTTTGGCCTGCGTGGGCATGAAAGCAGTACCCTTGAAGATGTTGGCCTGGAGATTGGCCTGACCCGGGAGCGGGTGCGGCAGATTCAGGTAGAGGGGCTCAAGCGTTTGCGCGAGATCCTTGAGAAGAATGGCCTGTCCAGTGAGTCGCTGTTCCAGTAGCGAAGGTCTGTCACTCAAAACGCCCCGATGACCTCGGGGCGTTTTTGTGTGTGGGGCGAAAAGTTTGAGAACGTCGGGGGGGGGGCACTTCAGGGCAGAACAGATATCTAATATGTACTGCGCTACCCCGGTAACATTGCCTGTAAGCCTTTTCTTACTCGTTTTGTAAGCTATCTACGCACGTCTCAGTAGACCATTGTCGTTTCCTGGCGCTGGTTTTTTACAAGTCATTGAAAATCATGCTTTATTCGCCGCTGACCAAATGTGTCTTCGGAAATACCCTGTGAGGTCTGGCGCTTGCCCGCCCGACTCAACCCGCTAGTATTCGAACTGTGCACAGGGACATGCGCAGGCTTTCAGGATGAAGGCCAGGGACATCGCAAGAAGCGATTTCATCAGGATGATGTTTGGGACAAGCAGGGACTACGGAAAAAATGTGGGCGGGTCAAACCGCCCCTTTTTTTGCCCGCAGAAAAACAAAAAAGGCCCCAAGGGGCCTTTTTCGCATCTGGGCGCTATCAGCGCTCCAGGTCGGCAATCTTGCCGGTCTTGCCGTCCCATTCTTCAGCGTCTGGCAGGGCATCCTTACGTTCGGTGATGTTCGGCCAGATTTCCGCCAGCTCCGCGTTCAGCTCGATGAAGTTCTCCATGCCAGCAGGCACTTCGTCTTCCGAGAAGATGGCTTGCGCTGGGCACTCCGGCTCGCACAGGGCGCAGTCGATGCACTCGTCCGGGTGGATGACCAGGAAGTTCGGGCCTTCGTAGAAGCAGTCCACCGGACAGACTTCCACGCAGTCGGTGTATTTGCATTTGATGCAGTTGTCGGTGACGACGAAGGTCATTTCTAATTCTCTCCTCAGGCGACGGCGGCGGCCCTTCCTCTCAGGGCCGCGCGGTTTACGGCGATGTGGCTGCAGGCCAGGCTAATAACCTGCAGCACCAGCAAACCGCGGCGGATTCTATCAGCTTGTAGTGGGCGCCGTTATAACAGGTTCTTTAGTTGATATAGCATTTCGATAGCTTGACGCGGGGTCATGTCGTCCAGTTGCAGCTTGCCCAGCTTCTCGATGGCTGGGTGTGGCAGGCTGGCGAACAGGTCGCTCTGGTGCGGTACCTGAGGCGCATCCTTGGCTTTTGCGGCCGCAGGCTGCTCGTGCGGCAGGCTGGTGGTTTCCAGGCGCCCCAGGTGTTCGCGGGCTCGCTGGATGACCACCGTCGGCACACCGGCCAGTTGCGCCACGGCCAGGCCGTAGCTCTGGCTGGCAGGGCCGGGCAGTACATGGTGCAGGAACACGATGCGTTCGTTGTGCTCGGTGGCGTTCAGGTGCACGTTGGCCACCAGCGGCTCGCTCTCCGGCAGCACGGTCAGTTCGAAGTAGTGCGTGGCGAACAGTGTGTAGGCACGCAGTTGGGCCAGGCGCTCGGCGGCGGCCCAGGCCAGCGACAGGCCGTCGAAGGTACTGGTGCCGCGGCCCACTTCGTCCATCAGCACCAGGCTGCGGTCGGTGGCATTGTGCAGGATGTTGGCGGTTTCGCTCATCTCGACCATGAAGGTCGAGCGCCCGCCGGCCAGGTCATCGCTGGAGCCGATGCGCGTGAAGATGCGGTCGACCAGCGACAGCTCGCAACTCGCCGCAGGGACGAAGCTGCCGATGTGCGCCAGCAGCACGATCAGGGCGGTCTGGCGCATGTAGGTGGACTTACCGCCCATGTTCGGGCCGGTGATGATCAGCATGCGCGTGTTGTTGTCCAGGCCCAGGTCGTTGGCCACGAACGGCGTGGTCAGTACCTGCTCCACCACCGGATGGCGGCCCTGCTCGATGCGCAGGCAAGGCTCGTCGACGAAGCGCGGGCAGTTAAGGTCGAGGTTCAGTGCGCGCTCGGCCAGGTTGCTGAGCACATCCAGTTCAGCCAGGGCGGCAGCGCTGTCCTGCAGCGGTGCCAGGTGGCTGATCAAGGTTTCCAGCAGGGCGTCGTAGAGCATCTTTTCGCGGGCCAGGGCGCGGCTCTTGGCCGACAATGCCTTGTCCTCGAACGCCTTCAGCTCTGGGGTGATGAAGCGCTCGGCGCCTTTGAGTGTCTGACGGCGGATGTAGTCGCCCGGGGCCTGCTCGGCCTGCTTGGTCGGCAGTTCGATGAAGTAGCCGTGTACACGGTTGTAGCCGACCTTGAGGTTGGCAAGGCCGGTACGGGCCTTTTCCCGGGCTTCCAGGTCGATCAGGAACTGGCCGGCGTTCTCGCTGATTGCCAGCAGCTCGTCCAGTTCGTTGTCGTAGCCGGCCTTCAGTACGCCGCCATCGCGGATCACCGCCGGCGGGTTGTCGATGATCGCCCGTTCCAGCAGGCTGGCCAGTTCTGGATAGGTGCCGGTAATGGCCGCCAGACGCGCCAGGTGCGGCGCTTCGAGCTCGGTCATGGCGTTCTGCAGCTCTGGCAGCGCGCCCAGCGCATCGCGCAGGCGTGCCAGGTCGCGCGGGCGGGCATTGCGCAGGCCAATACGGGCGAGAATCCGCTCGATATCGCCAATTTCCTTCAACTGCGGCTGCAGTTTTTCGAAGCGGTAGCTGTCGAGCAGGCAGCGGATCGAGTCCTGGCGTGCTTGCAGCACCTTGAGGTCACGCAGCGGGCGGTTCAGCCAGCGGCTCAGCAGGCGGCTGGCCATGGCAGTCTGGCAGCGGTCGATCACCGATTGCAGGGTGTTGTCGCGCCCGCCGGCCAGGTTGATGTCCAGCTCAAGGTTTCGTCGGCTGGCACCATCGAGTATGACCGTATCATCCAGGCGCTCGTGGCGCAGGCTACGCAGGTGCGGCAGGGCGGTGCGCTGGGTTTCCTTGGCGTAGGTCAGCAGGCAGCCGGCGGCACCAATGGCCAGGGTCAGCTTGTCGCAGCCGAAGCCCTTGAGGTCCTTGGTCGCGAACTGCTGGCACAGGGCCTTGCGTGCCGAGTCGCGGT
Source organism: Pseudomonas sp. D5(2026) (assembly GCF_057766845.1). NCBI lineage: Bacteria > Pseudomonadati > Pseudomonadota > Gammaproteobacteria > Pseudomonadales > Pseudomonadaceae > Pseudomonas > Pseudomonas sp. D5(2026). The sequence goes on along the minus strand of NZ_CM173421.1, from coordinate 4,331,723 downwards.
CGAAGTCCCACGGTGCGCGGCGGCGGGCGCCAGGGCGTTTCTCCGCAGGCAGGTCCCGGGGCCAGTCGTCGGGGATCAACAGCTCGACCGGGTTCAGGCGCTCGAGTTCGGCCAGCAGGTTTTCCCAGCCCTTGATCTCCTGCACGCTGAAATTGCCGCTGGTGATGTCCAGTACCGCCAGGCCGAACAGGCGCTCGTCACCGAGCAGTGCGGCAATCAGGTTGTCGCGGCGCTCGTCGAGCAGTGCCTCGTCACTGACCGTGCCGGGGGTGATGATGCGCACCACCTGGCGCTCCACCGGGCCCTTGCTGGTGGCTGGGTCGCCGACCTGCTCACAGATCACCACCGACTCGCCGAGCTTGACCAGCTTGGCCAGGTAGCCTTCCAGCGAATGGAACGGAATCCCGCACATGGGGATGGACTGGCCGGCCGACTGACCGCGGGCGGTCAGGGTGATATCCAGCAGTTTCGCGGCCTTTTTCGCATCTTCATAGAAGATTTCGTAGAAGTCGCCCATGCGGTAGAACATCAGCTGGTCCGGGTGCTGGTTCTTCAGCTTCCAGTACTGCTGCATCATCGGGGTGTGTGCGGAAAGATCTGAGATTGCTTTATTCATCAATGGCTTAGAAAGTAGGTCTCAACATTGTGGGGCAAATTTGAGGCGTTCTGTGTTGCGTTTGCGACGCCGAGACCCACCGGATTTTAAAGTCGCATAGGTTACCACGGGTACCGGGCAGGCAGTACCGGGCAACCGCGATGAAGGCTTATTGACACCATGTGCCCCCTGTGGAGAATTGCGCAACTTGATCATCAGGGGTGGCCTGCCTCATTCACCTGCGGTGGTACCTGGCCCGGTAAACATCTATTGCAAGGTTGATTAGAGCAGTGAGCGGAATTCGTTTTGACGTCGATGCGGTATTTTGTATTTCCCTCGAAACGCGGAGTGACCGGCGTGCCCTGTTCCGCGAAACCATCGGCCGGCAACTCGACAATCAAGTGGTCTTTCATGTCGTTGAAAAAAACAGCGACCCCAGGCGGGGGTGCTACGAGTCGCATCAACAACTGGCCCGCCATGCGCTCGACAATGGCCACGACAGGATTCTGATTTTTGAAGATGATGCCAAGGCCTATGAATTCAAGGCTTGGCAGGTGCGCTGGGTAAACCGGTTCATGCAGACCCGGCGATTCGAGGCCCTGCACCTGGGCTATTCGATGGGGCGAACCTGGCTGACTTGGTTCCCGTTCATCGCCAGGGGCCGGGTTGTTGCGCTGCACGCTTACGTGCTGTCCCGCGAGGGCTGCAGGATTCTGGCAGAGACGCCCTATGATGGCACGCCTGTGGATGTGTTGGTCAAACACAAGATCCGCCAGCATTGCGTGTTCCCCATGATGTTCCGCCAGCATGCTGCCGCCGTTGCAGGCAGTGACCTGGAGCAGGTAGTGCGCAATGAGGATGAATGGTGGGAACGTAACTGGGCGAAGCACCGCCGCTCACCTCTGAAAAACATCTGGCGCACCATGCTTCGGCTGAACTTCTGAGGTAGTCATTTTGTTCAGGCGTATCGTGTGTAGGCTGTTCCGGCACCGGTCCATAGAGGTCGAGCGCATTTTTGTCGGAGAAATCGTTATCTCACGTAGAGTCTGTGGGCGCTGTGGCCAGCCGCTGCGGGATTTGGCTGAATATCAGTGAGCGGCGGCGGGTACTTTAAAATTGCGCTGATGCTCTGATGCATGCCATGAGTGGTCTATCGTCAGTGAGATCGGGTGCCGTCCACCCTCCCCGGAATGATAGGGTAGAGGGCAGCCTACCAGGAGCACCCTACATGGACCCGATCACCACGCTCGCCACCCGCCTGGGTGAGCACCTGCGCCGTTTCAATGCACAGGTGACTACCGCCGAATCGTGCACCGGTGGTGGCATTGCCGAAGCCATCACCCGCATACCTGGCAGCTCGGCCTGGTTCGAGGCCGGTTACGTCACCTATTCCAATGCCCAGAAAACCCGCCAGCTGGGGGTGCCTGAAGCGTTGTTCGGGCAGGTGGGGGCAGTCAGCCAGGAAGTGGTCGAAGCCATGGTCCGTGGGGCTCAGGCCGCCAGTGGCGCACGCTTCGCCGTGGCGGTGAGTGGTGTGGCCGGGCCGGACGGCGGCTCGCCAGCCAAACCGGTGGGCACCGTGTGGCTGGCCTGGGGTGACGGCGGCCGGGTGTTCAGCGAACGCCGGCAGTTCGACGGTGACCGCGAGGCGGTGCGCCGACAGACGGTGATCGCCGCGTTAGACGGCTTGTTACAGCTTGGTGCCGAGTAAATCGACGACAGGGGTTTGCGCGGGCGTCTGCCTGTGGAATAATACTGGCTACTTATACAGGTATTCCGGCCGTCAGGGCCAAGTCGAACACGTGAGGATTTCAATGGACGACAACAAGAAGCGCGCCTTGGCTGCGGCCCTGGGTCAGATCGAACGCCAATTCGGTAAAGGCGCGGTCATGCGCATGGGTGACCATGAGCGTCAAGGCATTCCAGCCATCTCCACCGGCTCGCTGGGCCTGGACATCGCCCTCGGCATCGGTGGTCTGCCAAAAGGCCGTATCGTCGAGATCTACGGCCCGGAATCGTCGGGTAAGACTACGCTGACCCTGTCTGTCATCGCTGAAGCGCAGAAGAACGGTGCCACCTGCGCCTTCGTCGACGCCGAACATGCCCTTGACCCTGAGTACGCCGGCAAGCTGGGCGTCAACGTCGATGACCTGCTGGTTTCGCAACCGGACACCGGTGAGCAGGCCCTTGAAATCACCGACATGCTGGTGCGCTCCAATGCGGTCGACGTGATCATTGTCGACTCCGTGGCCGCACTGGTGCCGAAGGCCGAAATCGAAGGCGAGATGGGTGACATGCATGTGGGCCTGCAGGCCCGCCTGATGTCCCAGGCGCTGCGCAAGATTACCGGTAACATCAAGAACGCCAACTGCCTGGTCATCTTCATCAACCAGATCCGTATGAAGATCGGTGTGATGTTCGGCAGCCCGGAAACCACTACCGGTGGTAATGCCCTGAAGTTCTACGCTTCGGTCCGTCTGGACATCCGCCGTACCGGCGCGGTCAAGGAAGGCGACGAGGTGGTCGGCAGCGAAACCCGCGTCAAGATCGTCAAGAACAAGGTCTCGCCTCCGTTCCGTCAGGCTGAGTTCCAGATTCTTTACGGGAAAGGTATCTACCGTAACGGCGAGATCATTGATCTGGGGGTATCTCAGGGCTTGGTCGAGAAGTCTGGTGCCTGGTATGCCTACCAGGGCAACAAGATCGGCCAAGGCAAAGCCAACGCAGCCAAGTACCTGGCTGAGAACCCGGCTATTGGTGCCGAGATCGAGAAGCAAATTCGTGAGAAGTTGCTGAAAGCGGGTGCTGCTGCTGAAGCCGGCAAAGCTGCTGCCGAAGCTGATGCCGATGACATGGCCGACGCTGACGCCGGTTATTGATTGCGCAGTAGATAGCCGAATATGTCTGCCGTACTCGACACCCCCGTCGCCATCCGGCGGACAGCCATGGACCTGCTCGCACGACGTGAGCACGGTCGAGTCGAACTGACGCGCAAGCTGCGTCAGCGCGGCGCTTCGGACGAGTTGATCGAGCCTGAACTCGATCGGCTCGCCGAAGAAGGGCTGCTTAGTGAAGCCCGCTACCTTGAGAGTTTCATCCGTTATCGTTCCGGTTCTGGCTATGGCCCTGCGCGTATTCGCGAAGAGCTATGCCAGCGTGGTTTGGCGCGTGCAGACATCGACCAGGCCCTGCGTGAAAGTGAGGTGAATTGGATCGAGCGTATGCGAGACGTGTGGCAGCGCAAGTTTGCTGGGCAGCGCCCGCAAGATCCGCGCAGCCGTGCCCAGCAGACCCGGTTCCTGGCTTACCGTGGGTTCTCCATGGACATGATCGGCCGTCTGCTCAGCGGGCGTGATCTCGACGATTATTGACGCTTGAAACTACAGTGAGACGTGCACGTCGCGAATAATCGGTTTGGGCGGTCTGCGCCCGGCCACCGATCAGGTGTAGGCGCAGCACAAGGTTGCCCCAGCAGGTAACACGCGAACTGTTACAAAAAAGCATCAACTCACTTTCAGCGCCTGCCTGGCCCTCTGCGTGGTATGCATGGGCTCTGGCTTTGCCCAGTTCTCCGGCAGATTGATGAAATCCACCAGCTCACGCAAGCGCCCCTGGTCCCGGCCAGTGAAGGCGAATGACAGGCGTGTCAGGTGGCTGTAATCGCCTACTTCGTGTTCGGCGCTGCTATCCGCTTGCTGGTGATATTTGCCACTCAGGCGCAAGTCGGCAAAACCTTCCTGAATGTCATACAGCGCCGCTTCGCTGAGCGGGTGATGCATGCGGATCACGAACTGGCTCTTCAACCAGCGGCTGGAGTGGTAGTTGCTGTAGAACTGGTTGATTTCCTCCACGGCCTCGTCGGCACTGTGTACCAGCCGCACCAGCTTCAGGTCGCTGGGCAGGATGTAGCGGTTCTCTTCGAGTTGGCGGCTGATGAAGTCCAGGCAGTCGTGCCAGAAGCTGTCGCCCGGCGAATCCAGTAGCACCACTGGCACAAGTGGGCTTTTGCCGGTCTGTATCAGGGTCAGTACCTCCAGCGCTTCATCCAGCGTGCCAAAGCCGCCAGGGCACAACACCAGGCCATCGGCCTCCTTGACGAAGAACAGCTTGCGGATGAAGAAAAAGTGGAACGGCAGAAGTTTGTCGGTCCCGTTCACCGTCTGGTTGGCATGTTGCTCGAAGGGTAAAGTGATGTTGAAGCCCAGGCTGTGCTCGCTGCCGGCCCCTTCGTGGGCGGCAGCCATGATGCCGCCGCCGGCGCCGGTGATGACCATCAGGTCGGAGCGCGCCAGAGTGGCGCCCAGTTCGCGGGCCAGGGCGTACATCGGATGCTCCGGTGGGGTGCGTGCCGAGCCGAACACGGTCACCTTGCGTCGGCCTTTGTAGCGCTGCAGGGTGCGAAACGACTGGTCCAGTTCGCGCAAGGCCTGCAGGGTGATCTTGGCGCTCCAGCGGTCGCTGTCGTCATGGGCCATGCGCAGGATGGTCAGCATCATGTCGCGGTAGAGCGGCAGGTTAGGGCTGTTGGGGGCAACCAGTTGCAGTTGTGCTTCGATATTGCTCAGGTCGATATTGTTGTCGCGGAAGTGGCTGAACAGCAGTTCATTCGAATGGTAAGGCATGCGACGTCTCCTTCTGCACCAATACCTCTGACCTCAATCTAGACCCTTGCGCCCGATCGTGCCGACGTGATCGGCGCAGCCGCCTGTCGGCCTGCGGCCATCGGCAGCACGGGTTTGGTTAACTGGTAGAGCGAAATGTGTCGATGCAGGAGGTGGCGGTATGCATCGCTTGGTCATCGAAGTGGACCGGCAGCTCTACCAGCAGCTGGAGAACGCCGCCCAGGTGCATCACCTGAGCCTTGAGGCCGAGTGCCGTCGCAGGCTGTCGGGGCTGGAGTGCCGGTCGCGATACTTGCAGGCGCTGTTGGCGGAGATGCGCGCCGATGCCGCTGAAGGTGGCTGGCGCGCTCATGAGGACGAGAAGGTGTAGCGTTAACGCTGTGCTTACTTCTTCTTGTTGCCGGCCAGGCAGCTGGCGTTGTCGAAGGCTTGGTCCATGACTGGCTGGTTGGTTTTGTAGACTGTGAAGCGGTAGACCATGACCGCGCCCTTGGACATCAGGTTGCGGAAGCCGTTGTTGCGGCACACGCTGTCGCCGAGCTGGCTACGCACCTGCTCAGGGTTGGCCTGCATGCGCTCTGCGTGGCTCTGGCGTACGCTCAGATGGTTGACCAGCGCCTTGCCTTCAACGGTGTAACCCTGATCGAGGATGTCCTCGTTGATCGCACGCGGGGTGCCGACGCTGCTCTCTTTGGCGACCTTTTGCAGCAGGGTGTTCAGGTCGTAATCCTGCTTGGATGCCGCCTGAGCTGCCAGAGGTAGGGCAAGCAGCAGGCTCAGGGCGGGGGCGATAAGGCGCAGCATGAGTCTCTCCTGGTTCGATGACTGGCGCTTTGACATGCGCGGGTCAACGGCGTTCCGTGGAATTGCGTGCGGCGAGGTCCGGCACGGCAAAAAACCGATTATAAGGAGCGCTGTGCCGGCTGCACAGCAATTGCCACCCGTTCTGGTAAACTGGCTGCCTTGTTTTCTCCGAGTCATCCTTGTGCCCATTTCCAATCTGTCCAGAGGCCTGCCGGCATGAGCCATGCGGTAGCGCGTCTGCGTGCCGAACGCCTGGCCCGCAGCAACAAGCCTTTCATCGCCCGTGGCTCGCGTGCCGAGCGTTGCCCGGAGTGCCGGGTCATCGCTACCCATTGCCTGTGTGCCTGGAAGCCTCGGGTGCAGGCTGACGCAGGTGTGTGCCTGCTGATGCACGACACCGAGCCGCTGAAACCCACCAACACTGGCTGGTTGATTGCCGACCTGATCGAAGACACCTGGGCCTTCGGCTGGTTGCGCACTGCGGTTGACGAGCGTCTGCTGGCCTTGCTCGATGACCCGCGCTGGCAGCCCTATATCGTATTTCCGGGCGAGTTCGTTGCCCAGGAACGGGTGGTCAGCGAGGTGGTGCGCGAGCCGGGCAAGCGTCCACTGTTCATCCTGCTGGATGCCACATGGACCGAAGCGCGCAAGATGTTCCGCAAAAGCCCGTACCTGGACCGCTTCCCGGTGTTGAGCCTGCAAGCCGAGCAGATGTCGCGCTACCGCCTGCGGCGCTCCAAGCGCGATGATCATTTCTGCACGGCGGAAGTTGCGGCCATGTGCCTGGACCTTGCTGGCGACAGCCAGGCTTCGCAGGCGCTGGATGCCTACCTGGATGTGTTCAGCCTGCATTACCTGAGCGGCAAGCGGCGGTTGCCGCTTGACGAGCAGGACGACATCCACCAGCGTTTGCATACCTTCCTATAGTCCAAGGGGCATAACCCCTGCTTTGGTTCATAATGACGGAGCTGGCAGCCGGGGTGGGCGAGGCGGCAGGGCGATTGGCTTGATCACCCTGCACCGTGCTCGTCATCCTTGGTGCCGATTCCCGCCGGGCGCTTCCCTTCCTCTCGAGTGCCTGGCACAGAACAGGATCCTTAGATCGATGGCCACATACGAAATCCTGATTGCCGATGACCACCCACTGTTCCGTGGCGCCCTGCGCCAGGCCGTTACCCTCGGGCTTGGCTCCGATGTGCGTCTGGTCGAAGTCGCAAGCATTGCCGAACTGGAAACCCGCCTGAGCGAAAAAGCCGACTGGGACCTGGTGCTGCTGGACCTGAACATGCCGGGTGCCTACGGTTTTTCCGGTCTGGTACTGCTCCGCGGGCAGTACCCGCAGATCCCCGTGGTGATGGTTTCGGCACAGGAAGAGGCCGCCGTGGTGGTCAAGTCCCGCGAGTTCGGCGCCAGTGGTTTCATTCCCAAGTCCAGCACCCTGGAAGTGATCCAGGATGCGGTGCGCAAGGTGCTTGACGGCGAGGTCTGGTGGCCGCCGCAGGCGTTCGAAAAGGTAGATGTTTCGGCCGAGGCAAAGGCCGCCAGCGAAGGCTTGGCCAGCCTCACGCCCCAGCAGTTCCGCGTACTGACCATGGTCTGCGAAGGCTTGTTGAACAAGCAGATCGCCTATGAGCTGAGCGTATCGGAAGCGACTATCAAGGCTCACGTTACCGCGATCTTCCGCAAACTGGGCGTGCGCACCCGGACCCAGGCTGCGTTGCTGCTGCAACAACTTGAATCGGTTGCCAGCAACTGACTGCGCGTGGCTTCACGCTTTTTTGACCCGAGCCGGTCTAGTCTGCTGGCCTTTCTGCTGTGAAGTGACTCACATGACATCGCCATTCAAGGGCCAGACCGGCCTCAAACGCATCTTCAACGCCGCTGGCTACTCGCTGGACGGCCTGCGTGCAGCCTTCAAGGGCGAGGCCGCATTCCGCCAGCTGGTGCTGCTCAACGTGCTGCTGATCCCGATCGCCTTCTGGCTGCCGGTCAGCCGCGCCGAGCGGGCAATCATGATCGCCGTTTGCCTGCTGGGGCTGATCGTCGAGCTGTTCAACTCGGCGGTGGAGGCGGCCATCGATCGCATTTCGCTGGAGCGCCACCCCCTGTCGAAAAATGCCAAGGACATGGGCAGCGCCGCACAGCTGGTGGCCCTGACCATGGTGGCGCTGGTGTGGGGTGTGATCCTGCTTTAAGCGATCGGTGGCAGCACGATTTCGTCGCTGCGGGTAAAGCCCGCAGTGAAGTTGCGGCATAGCTCGAGAAACTCACGCATGGCCGAGGTCTGGTACTTCTGTTTGTGCCAGATGAAGTAGAACTGGCGCAGCAGGTCCAGTTCCGGGGTTTCCACAGGAACCAGACTGCCACGGCGGAAGGCGTCACGCAGGGCCAGGCGTGAAATGCAACCGATGCCCAGGCCCGACTCCACCGCGCGCTTGATCGCTTCGGTGTGTTCCAGCTCCAGGCGAATATTAAGGTTGGCGCGGTGATGGCGCATGGCCTGGTCGAAGGTCAGGCGCGTGCCTGAGCCTTGTTCGCGCAGGATCCACGCCTCTTGCGAAAGGCTTTCGATATCGGCGCGGCCCAGTTTCGCCAGTGGGTGCTGTGGCGCACAGAACACCACCAGTTCGTCCTCGACCCACGGCTGAACCTCCAGGTCGGGGTGATTGCAGTCGCCTTCGATTAGACCCAGATCAATTTCGTAGTGCGCGACCTGTTGCACGATATGCGCAGTATTTTGAACATGCAGTTTTACCTGGCTTTCCGGGTGAGTCTGCATGTAGTTGCCGATCAGCAGGGTGGCCAGGTAGTTGCCGATGGTCAGCGTGGCGCCGACCGCCAGCGAGCCGAAACCGGATTTGCCGTTGAGCAAGTCTTCGATTTCCTTGGCCTGGTCAAGCAGGGCTACTGCTTGTGGCAGCAGCTGATGGCCAAGGGCATTGAGGGCCAGGCGTTTGCCGGCACGGTCGAACAGCTGGCAGCTCGATTGGCGCTCAAGTTCGGTGATAGAGGTGCTGGCAGCCGACTGCGACAGCGCCAGCAGGCTGGCGGCCCGAGAGACGCTTTGGTGCTGGGCGACGGCGACGAAGACTTGCATTTGACGGAGTGTGAATCGCATATCGATATAACCGATAACACATATCTTGATAATCCAGTTAACAGATATTGTCGCTGCCCCTAAACTATTGCGCAACTGTGCGCTTTGCGCGCGCGTTTTTCTTCAGGAGCCCCATCGATGAGCAACATGAACCACGAACGTGTCCTCAGTGTGCACCACTGGAACGACACCCTGTTCAGCTTCAAGTGCACCCGCGACCCGGGCCTGCGCTTCGAGAACGGTCAGTTCGTGATGATCGGCCTGCAGCAGGACAACGGCCGTCCGCTCATGCGTGCCTACTCCATCGCTTCGCCGAACTGGGAAGAGCACCTTGAATTCTTCAGCATCAAGGTGCCGGACGGCCCGCTGACCTCGCAGCTGCAACACCTGAAGGAAGGCGATGAGATCATCATCAGCAAGAAGCCTACCGGCACCCTGGTGCTCGACGACCTGAATCCTGGCAAGCACCTGTACCTGCTGAGCACCGGCACTGGCCTGGCGCCGTTCATGAGCGTCATCCAGGACCCGGAAACCTACGAGCGCTTTGAAAAAGTGATCCTGGTGCACGGCGTGCGCTACGTGAACGAAGTGGCCTACCGCGAGTTCATCACCGAGCACCTGCCGCAGAACGAGTTCTTCGGTGAGTCGGTTCGCGACAAGCTGATCTACTACCCGACCGTGACCCGCGAGCCGTTCGAAAACCAGGGCCGTCTGACCGACCTGATGCGCAGCGGCAAGCTGTTCAGCGACATCGGCCTGCCGCCGATCAACCCGCAAGACGACCGCGCGATGATCTGTGGCAGCCCGAGCATGCTCGACGAGACCAGCGAAGTGCTGGACAGCTTCGGCCTGAAGATCTCCCCGCGCATGCGCGAGCCGGGTGACTACCTGATCGAGCGTGCCTTCGTCGAGAAGTAAGGCGCAGATGGGTTCAGGAAGGCGACTCTCGGGTCGCCTTTCTTATGCCTGGGATTTGTGCATTGCCTGTTCCGGCCCTTTCGCGGGTAAACCCGCTCCTATGTATGGACTCGCCCACACTGTCTAGCTGCTTTTTGAACATAGGAACCCGGTTGCATCTATGCATCAGGCCTATTCGAGGAAGCTTTTTGCTTCTGACCAACATCGTGGTGAGCTCGCAGTGTGCCGTTTACATTGAGGCCACTATCAGGCCTGTAGGAGCGGAGGCATCGGTCTGCGACGGTCTTACCTAGGGTCAATGTTCACTAGCAGGGGTTGGAGCGCCTAGCGCCCCGGTGGCATTACCCGGTTGGTCAGAGGCTCATAGCCGCCTCCGGTTTTTCGTTCGGTTTGCGTTGGTAAACCTGATCGCTCTGTAACAGGGCCCAGATAATCCGCAGATTTCGATTAGCCAGCCTGATCGCCGCCTCCTTGCGCCCAAGGCGGGATAGCCAGCGCAAGAGGCGGCGATCATCTGGCTGATCGGAATCAGGCCTTAACTGACTCAAAACAGAATGGGCGCCCTGGATCAGCAGGCTGCGTATGTAGCCGTCACCGCGCTTGCTCATCTTGCCCAATCTGATTTTGTTTCCGCTGCTGTGCTGATCGGGCACGATACCGAAGAAGGCGGAATACATTCGGCCACTGGCGAAGCGGCTGGGGTCGGTCTGTTTCGCCACGATCGCCGTGGCAATGATAGGGCCGACGCCGCGAATGGTGATCAGTCGCTGAGCGACTTTATCCTCCTGGGCAGTCGCTTCGAGCCGGCGGCTCAGCATCGTTATGCGTTCACCTAGAGACAACCAGTCCATCAGCAACTCATCGAGCAACTCGCGCAACAAGTCGGGCAGAGGCAAGGAAGCATCCTCAAGCGCCTGAGGCACATGCTTATTGATCGCGGCATCACCCTGGGGCATGGATACGCCATGCTCAAGTAGCAAACCACGGATCTGATTACCCAGCGCGGTATGTCGCTTGATGTTACCGCGCCGGATACGGTGCAGCGCTTGAATAGCCAGTGCTGTGGTGCTCTTGATCGGTATCGAAGCGATGCTCGTATCGCGACCGGCACGCAAAATGGCATAGCAGTCGTTACGATCGTTCTTTGCACCGCTGCGATGTTCGGCGACACGTTGCGCCGGCAGGATGCGAACCGGATTACCTTTGGCCTGCAGCAGTCTGGCCCAAGCTTGTGCACCTGGACCGCATTCCATCAAGACGGCCACGGTCGTTGGCAGCTTGAGCAGGAAATCATGGAACGCTTGGCGGGATTTGATGCGATCTTCGTAGATCACCCGACCAGTAGCGTCCTCGCCTGCTAATTGGAAGACCTGTTTGGCCAGGTCTACGCAGATGGTTGTGCAAAGCTCCACATCAGTGGAAGACAGGGAATCGTGTTTCGAACTATGCTTTTTCATGGTCTCGCCCTCGCTGCCGTTGGCTTCTTCGAACGCCACCGTGGCACTGTGATGCCTCGGCGGGGGCGAGTCCATCGATTACAGGTGCAGCGCACGTCTCGGGAATTGTACGAACGCTGTAGGAGCGGGCTTGCCCGCGAAGGGGCCGGTGCTGGCAAGCCCGGTCTATTCGACCCGCGTCTCACCGCTGTACACCAGGATTTCCCGACACCGCTTGCACAGGTATCGTCGCCCCTGGCGCACCAGCCTGTGCCGCTGCGCGGTAAACGGGAAATCGCTTTTCGGGCATGGGCAGCGGTAGATATAGCGGGTCACTGCGCGCCGTTGCACGTCATAGTTGTGGCAACGATTGGGCGGCAGCTCATAAACCCCGCGCATGATCAATTGCCACTCTTCACCGTGGGCCTGGATGCGGTCGCCAAACAGTTGGTGGGCAACCAGGTGTGCCACTTCATGGGCCACGGTCTGGCGCAGGAAGTCTTCCTGGTTTTCGCGGTAGAGCTGCAGGTTGAAGCGCAGCAGATTCTCGTGCAGGTGGGCGACACCGGCTTTTTGCCCGCGCAGTTTGAAGCTGACTTCCGGGCGCGGGAAGCGGCGTTTGAAAAAGGCTTCGGCTTGCTGGTAGCAGGTTTCGACGCGTTGTTTGAGCTGCTCGGGCATGGCGGGGCGGTTCTCCTGGCCAGGCATTATGCCGCAAGCGCAGGTGGCTTGCCGAGTCACCGGTCAGCGCACAGCCAGAGGCCGCCTCGCGGCGGCCCCTGGTTGATGCCCCAGTGTTGTTTCAGTCTGTTTTAGTTGGTGTAGACGGGCCCCACGCCCAGTCCCCAGATAATGACGGTAGCGGCCATGATAGCCACCAGTACCACCAAGCCTACTGCCAGCACCGAGCTGGAGAACAGGAAGCCTTCATCTGACGGTATGTTCATGAACGTTGGCAAGCCGACATACAGCAGGTATACCGTGTAGCAGATAGCGGCAGTGCCGATCAGCATGCCCAGCCAGAGATGCGGGTAAAGCGCCGCCAGGCCGCCGATAAACAAGGGTGTGGCGGTGTAGGTGGCAAAGGCGATGCATTGCGCCATGGACGGGTTGGCATCGTAGGTTCGGGCCATCCAGTGGATGAACGCGCCCATTACTGCCACCCCGGCCAGCATGGCCAGGTATGACATGATGCTCATCCAGATAGCGCTTTCCATGGTCAGCATCACTGCTGGTCGGTCACCGATCACCCAGCCAACCTGGGTAGTGCCGATAAACGCCGAAACGGCAGGAATCGCCGCGAGGATCAGGGTGTGCGTAAGGTACATGTGGCTGATGGTTTCTTCTTCGCCACGAATCTCCCGCCATTCCTGATCGGGATGGGTAAACAGCCCCACAACGTGATGAATCATGCCGATCACTCCTCTCAATGTTGCCAAACGCCCCCCAGATGGAGCGCAAGCGGCCCGAGGCCCTGACACCGATGCAAGCGGTAATGTGGCCTTATGTGGCAGTATAGGAAGCCGTTCCCCGCATAAGCCGGGCTTTTTAGAGCAAATTGCGCTGTAAGCGGTGCTGTTGATTACATTGAAGTCTTTATCGGAATGCCTACAGTGATGCTGCGTTTGTGCGTAAAATAGCCGGCTTTTGTCACACCTCGCGGATTCAAGCGCTATGGGCACCCTCTCGGTCAACCAGAACAAACTGCAAAAACGCCTGCGTCGTCTCGCCGGCGAAGCCATCACCGACTACAACATGATCGAGGATGGCGACAAGGTCATGGTCTGCCTGTCCGGCGGCAAGGACAGCTACACCATGCTCGACGTTCTGTTGCACCTGCAGAAGGTGGCACCGATCACGTTCGAGATCGTGGCGGTGAACATGGACCAGAAACAGCCGGGCTTCCCTGAGCACGTATTGCCGGCGTACCTCAAGGAACTGGGGGTCGAATACCACATCGTCGAGAAGGATACCTACTCGGTGGTAAAGGAGCTGGTACCCGAAGGCAAGACCACTTGCTCGCTGTGTTCGCGCCTGCGCCGCGGTACCCTGTACACCTTTGCCGACGAAATTGGCGCTACCAAGATGGCGCTGGGGCATCACCGCGACGACATCGTCGAAACCTTCTTCCTCAACATGTTCTTCAACGGCGCGCTCAAGGGCATGCCGCCGAAGCTGCGCGCCGACGACGGCCGCAACGTGGTGATCCGCCCGCTGGCCTACTGCAGCGAGAAGGACATCCAGGCCTACTCGGACATGAAGGAATTCCCGATCATCCCGTGCAACCTGTGCGGCTCGCAGGAAAACCTGCAGCGCCAGGTGGTCAAGGACATGCTGGTGGAGTGGGAACGCAAGCACCCGGGCCGTACCGAGAGCATCTTCCGTGCCCTGCAGAACGTGGCACCGTCGCAGTTGGCCGACCGGAACCTGTTTGACTTCACCAGCCTGAAGATCGACGAAAACGCTACCCCGCGTTTCCTCGACGTGCTGAACATCTGAGCCCATGCGCGATTACCAGTGGTTGCATGAGTACTGCCTGAACCGTTTTGGTTCGGCCCAGGCGCTGGAGGCTTTCCTGCCGCAGCCGCGCACGCCGGCGCAACTGCGCGACATCAGTGACGACCGCTACCTGTCGACGCTGGCCCTGCGGGTGTTTCGCGCCGGGCTCAAGCACAGCCTGGTGGACGCCAAGTGGCCGGCGTTCGAGCAGGTGTTCTTCGGCTTCGATCCGGAGAAAGTGGTGTTGATGGGCGCCGAGCATCTGGAGCGGTTGATGCAGGATGAGCGCATTATCCGCCACCTGGGCAAGCTCAAGAGCGTGCCGCGCAATGCGCAGATGGTGCTGGATATCGCCAAGGCGCATGGCAGTTTTGGGGCATTCATCGCCGACTGGCCAGTGACCGACATTGTCGGCTTGTGGAAGTACCTGGCCAAGCACGGCAACCAGTTGGGTGGGTTGTCGGCGCCACGGTTTTTGCGCATGGTCGGCAAGGACACGTTCATCCCAACCGATGACATGGCGGCGGCGTTGATTGCGCAGAAGGTGATCGACAAGCAGCCGACCAGCCAGCGTGACCTGGCTTTGGTGCAGCAGGCGTTCAACCAGTGGCATGCAGAGAGCGGGCGGCCGCTGTGCCAGTTGTCAGTGATGCTGGCGCATACCGTCAACCATTGAGTCTTGTGTTGCTCCCATTCGCGGGCACGCCCGCTCCCACCGGTACTGCACAGGCCTTCAGCGCGGTGCGATTCCTGTGGCAGCGGGCACGCCTGCGAAAAATCTAACTGCCTTCGCCCGCCATGCGCCGCTCATGCTGGAACTTCCAGCGCACGTACAGCAACCCGGCAATGAACAGCCCCAGGCTCACCAGCACTTCAAGCCAGCCGAATACCGCCCGGGCCGGGTCGAACGCCGCCAGCACGCCCTTGATGAAATAGATGTTCACCACGAAGCAGGTCCAGGCATGCGCCCGGGCGCTGCCTTTCAGCATGCCTGGCAGCAGTAACAGCAACGGCACCAGTTCGATCGCCAGAATCACCTCGACCCGGGCCCCATGCAGGTTGGCGAACCACAGGTTGTTCACCACCAGCAGGGCGATCAGGCCGAAGAAGCATGCCAGGCTCAATGCCCGGGTCAGGCGCAGGCGTGGTACCAGCCATTGCAGCGGCGGCAATACCTTGGGCTTTCTAGCCACGCGTGGCCTCCAGGGCCTTGGCCGTGGCTGCCAGGCGTTGGCCCAGGGCGCGGCACAGGGCGATTTCGTGGGGGTCGAGTTCGCGTTTGCCATCGGCGCCTGCGTGGTGGCTGGCACCATAAGGCGTGCCCCCGCCACGGGTCTCGAGCAGTGCCGACTCGCTGTAGGGCAAGCCCATCACCAACATGCCGTGGTGCATCAGCGGCAGCATCATCGACAGCAAAGTCGTTTCCTGGCCGCCGTGCAGGCTGGCGGTGGAGGTGAACACGCCAGCCGGTTTGCCGACCAGCTCACCGCCTAGCCAAAGGCTGCTGGTGCCATCCAGGAAGTACTTGAGTGGCGCTGCCATGTTGCCGAACCTAGTCGGGCTGCCCAGTACCAGGCCTGCGCAGTGGCGCAGGTCATCAAGGCTGGCGTACAGCGCACCACTGGCCGGAATATCCGGGGCCACCGCTTCGCATTCGGTGGAAATAGCCGGCACCGTGCGCAGGCGTGCCTCCATGCCGGCCAGCTCGATACCGCGGGCGATGTGCCGGGCCATTTCGCTGGTCGCTCCATGGCGGCTGTAATACAGCACCAGGATGTAGGGCGCGCTCACGGCAGGATCTCCAGCACTTTTTCTGGCGGACGACCGACCACGGCCTTGTCACCGGAAACCAGGATCGGCCGCTCGATCAGCTTGGGGTGCTGGGCCATGGCCTCGATCAGTTGCGCGTCGGTCAGTGCCGGGTCGGCCAGGTTAAGCGTTTTATATTCGTCCTCGCCGCTGCGCAGCAATTGGCGCGGGGCGATGCTCAGCTTGCCGAGCAGGGCCTTGAGGGTGGCAGCGTCGGGCGGGGTTTCCAGGTAGCGCACGATGGTCGGGGCCAGGCCGCGGGCTTCGAGCAGTTCAAGGGCGCCGCGGGATTTTGAGCAGCGCGGGTTATGATAGAGCGTGAGGTCAGTCATGTCGGGTCGCATCCAGCTGGGTGTGGCGGCTATTCTAACCGCAGCGACTGACCAATTTGCTTTAAAACTCGAGAAGGATTGACCCATGGCAAGGCGTCTGGCAGCAGTACTGGCCATCACCGCGAGCCTGTTGCTCGGTGGTTGCGGTGCCGATTACGGCGTGGACCAACACGGTAATACGGTTAAGGCCGAACAGATCGAAGGGCACTGGCTGGTGCTCAACTACTGGGCTGAGTGGTGCGGGCCGTGCCGTACCGAAATCCCGGAACTGAACGCAGCGGCCAAGCAGTGGGCGGCTGATGGCGTCAAGGTGGTGGGGGTGAACTTCGATGGCCTGCAGGGGCAGGACCTGAAGCAGGCTGCCGAAACCCTGGGTATCGGTTTCACCGTGCTGGCCCAGGACCCGGCCGAGCGCTATGACCTGCCGCGCAGCGAGGCGTTGCCGGTGACCTACATCATTGACGACAAGGGCAAGGTGCGTGAGCAGTTGATGGGCGAGCAGACCCTGGAAGGGTTGCAGGCCAAGATCAAGGCCCTGAAAGGCGCCTGATGCCGGAGGGGCCGCTTTCGCGGCCCTTCGCGGGCATGCCCGCTCCCACAGGGGGACAGTCCAAACTGTGGGAGCGGGCGCGCCCGCGAAGGGCCGCAAAGCGGCCCCGGCAATCCTCAGCCTTCCTCAGGCCAGAAGCGCAGCGGCTTGCCTTCGGCCGGCCAGAAGCGTATCTGCTCCACCGGTGACACATCCCAACGCTCAACCGTTTCCAGCGCCTGCAGGAAGCGCTTTTCCTGTTCCATCAGCGCGGGTGCGCACAGCTTGCGGGTCTTGCCGACCTTACCAAAGCTGAGGTGTTCGCCATCCAGCGTGTAAGGCGCAAACCAGTGGTTGCAGCCGCCGTTGCCATAGGCACGGCCGTCGCTGGCCAGGGTCAAGGTCAGGTGGCTGTAGTCGATCAGTGGTCGTTCGCCAATCCACTCCAGCACGTAGCTGCGCTCCTGCTGCAGCTTGGAAGGTTCTGTGGCGCAGCCGAGCAGGCCGGTTGCAATCAGCACGCCGGTCAGCAGATTTTTCACTCGGCGCTCTCCTGGCAACGTGGGCACAGGTGTTTTTCGCCACGGCTGGTCCAGCCCAGCTCTGCAATACGGGCGCTGGCCGCCGGTTGACGAGCTGCCTTGCCGAGCTTGGCGTCTACCGCGAACTCGAAGCCCAGCACCGCATCGCAGTTATCGCATTCGACCTGCCAGGTGAGGATTTCCAGCTCGTTGAACACCGGGCCGCTCGCCACGGCAACCCACTGGCCGCGTGGGTTGATCAGGTGGCGCACGCTTTCCACGGTCAGGCGCATGGACAAATCCTTGCTGCCCTTGAGCGTGACCAGCAGGCTGTCGCCTTTGTGCATCGAGCCGCCGTTGCCAGTGACCTGATAGCGGCCCGGCACCAACGCACGGCACTCGATCAGGGTGTGTTGCGGGTTGAAAAGGGTGTAGCGAAAATCGTGTTCGACCATGGGTCCTCCAGAAATGCCGCGTATCCTAGCACTAACCCATCACCAGATTCTGTGGATTGCCTGCCGCCCAGCGGTTGATGTTGTGCAGTGTGGTCGCGGCAATGGCATCCAGCGCCTCGCGGGTGAGGAAAGCCTGGTGGGCGGTGATGATTACGTTGGGGAAGGTCAGTAGCCGAGCCAGCACATCGTCTTGCAAGGGCAGGTCGGAGCGGTCCTCGAAGAACAGTTGGGCTTCTTCTTCGTAGACGTCCAGGCCCAGGTAGCCAAGCTGGCCGCTTTTCAGTGCGTCGATCAGCGCAGGGGTGTCGACCAGCGCACCGCGACCGGTGTTGATCAGCATGGCGCCGGGCTGTAACTGGGCCAGGCTTTGCGCATTGATCAGGTGGCGAGTGTGCTCGGTCAACGGGCAGTGCAGGCTGATGATGCGGGCTTCGCGCAACAGCTCGGGCAGGGGCATGTAGCGGGCGCCAAGGGCCAGCAGCTCCGGGTTGGGGTAGGGGTCGTACGCCAGCAACTGGCAGCCGAAACCGGCCATGATGCGGGCAAAGGCGGCACCGATCTGGCCGGTACCGACCACCCCGACGGTTTTGCCGTGCAGATCGAAGCCGGTGAGCCCGTGCAAGGTGAAGTCACCTTCGCGAGTGCGGTTGTAAGCCCGGTGCAGACGCCGGTTGAGTGCCAGGATGAGCGCCACGGCATGCTCGGCAACCGCGTGTGGCGAGTAGGCCGGCACCCGCACCACGGTCAGGCCCAAGCGCTCGGCGGCGGCCAGGTCGACGTGGTTGTAGCCGGCTGAACGCAGGGCGATCAACCGCGTGCCGGCGGCGGCCAGGCGCTGCAGCACCGGCGCGCCGAGATCGTCATTGATGAAGGCGCAGACCACCTCAAAGCCATCTGCCAGGGCGGCGGTGTCGAGCGTCAGGCGGGCGGGCTGGAAATGCAGCTCCAGGGTGGTGCCGCGGGCAGCCTCGGTGAAGCTTTCCTGGTCGTAGTGCTGGCTGCTGAACAACAGGACGCGCATGGTGGGGCTCCTTGGGTTGGTTGCTGGCTGTGAGATCGAGCGCCGCCCGCGCGGTGCAACGCGAGCTCCTACGTTTGTTTCGGCCCAATTATTCCTGAGGATGTGCGCGCGAGCATTTTGCTGCATGGCGCGATATCACGTTGGACGAACAAAGCGGTCGCGCGCGTCTGGCACAGGCGTTACTGGCCCGAAACAAACGTAGGAGCGAGCATGGCTCGCGATGCGCCGCGCGGGCGGCGCTCGATCTCACAGGCGCCGCATGCTCCAAGCCAGGCCCCATGCGCTCACACATTCAGCCGGGCCTGCGCAGCCAGGCGACCGATCGCTGCATCCAGTTCATCCAGGGCCTGCTGCGCCAGCAGACTGTCCTGCTTCAGCAATGTCTCGCTACGCTGACACGCTGCCCTTAATTGCGGCACACCGCAATAGCGCGAGGCACCGTTCAGACGGTGTACTTGCTCGATCAGGCCATTGTGGTCGTCGGCTGCGCGGGCGGCGCGTATGGCTTCGCGGTCGGTATCCAGCGAGGCCAGCAGCATGCTCAGCATGTCAGCCGCCAGATCTGGCTTGCCAGCGGCCAGGCGCAGGCCCTCTTCGGGGTCGAGTACCTTCAGTTCGTCACCGTTGGGCAGTAGCTCGGCCTGCGCCTGCTGGGGTGTGCCCAGGCTCAGGCCGGTCCACTTCATCACCACCTGGGCCAGTTGCCGTTCGCTGATCGGTTTGGTCAGGTAGTCGTCCATACCGCTGTGCAATAACGCGCGCTTCTCGTTGGCCATGGCATGGGCCGTGAGGGCGACGATCGGAAGGGGGTTGCCGCTTTGGGTGTTTTCCCATAGGCGAATCTGTTCGGTACAGGCGCGGCCGTCCATGCCGGGCATCTGCACATCCATCAGCACCAGGTCGAACAGCTCGTCCTGCACGGCCTGTACCGCCGCATAACCATTGTTGACGGCCAGTACCTCGGCACCCAAGTCTTCGAGCAGGGTTTTTACCAGCAGCAGGTTGGCGGCGTTGTCGTCGACGCAGAGTATTTTCGGTCGGCGCTGGCCATTGACGCTGTTGACATCGGCCAGCGGGCGACGTGGTTGTACCAGTTCCAGCAAGAGACGCCGCAGCTTGCGGGTACAGGTCGGCTTGGACAGTAACTGGCCATGGCCGTTGGGCAGGTATGGGTGGTAAAGCGCCTGTTCGGTGGTCGGGCACAACACCACGCATTGGCAGTGGTAACGCTCGAGCTGCTGGTGATAATGGCCCAGTTGCTCGGGCGACAGGTTACCCAGGTTAGCCCCGAGCACGGCGAACTCGAACGGCAGGCCAGCCTGGCTGGCGGCCTGCACCCCTTGCAGCAACAGGTCATAGGAGCCGAACAGGCTCACGCTGAGGCCGCAGTCTTCCAATTGGTGTTCCAGCGCCTGGCGTGCCAGTTCGTGGCCATCGACAATGGCGGCACGGCGGCCAAGCAACGGCTGCGGTGGCAGGGCTTCGACATCGTCATGAGCCTTGGGCAGGTTGAGGCTGATCCAGAACTGCGATCCTTCACCCGGGGTACTGTCGACGCCGATCTCGCCGCCCATCTGTTCGATCAGGCGCTTGGAAATCACCAGCCCCAGGCCGGTGCCGCCGGGCTGGCGGGCCAGTGAGTTGTCAGCCTGGCTGAAGGCCTGGAACAGTGTGCGCACATCCTGTGGTGACAGGCCGATGCCGGTGTCCTGCACGCTGATGCGCAACTGCGCGCAGTCTTCGTGCTCGTCTTCCAGCATGGCGCGCACGACGATGGTGCCTTCGCGGGTGAACTTGATGGCGTTGCTGACCAGGTTGGTGAGAATCTGCTTGAGCCGCAATGGGTCGCCAACCAGGGAAGCAGGCGTGTCGCGGTAGATCAGGCTCAGCAACTCCAGCTGCTTGGCGTGGGCGGCCGGAGCGAGGATGGTCAGGGTGTCCTGGATCAGGTCACGCAGGTTGAACGGTATGCTGTCGAGCACCAGCTTGCCGGCCTCGATCTTGGAGAAATCGAGGATCTCGTTGATGATCCCCAGCAAGTTGTCAGCAGATTTCTCGATGGTGTTCAGGTAGTCGAGCTGGCGCGGTGTCATCTCGCTTTTTTGCAGCAGGTGGGTAAAGCCGAGGATGCCGTTGAGCGGGGTGCGGATTTCGTGGCTCATGTTGGCCAGGAACTCCGACTTGATACGGCTGGCCTCAAGTGCCTCTTTGCGCGCCATGTCCAGCTCGATGTTCTGGATTTCGATGGTTTCCAGGTTCTGGCGCACGTCTTCGGTGGCCTGGTCGATGCTGTGCTGCAGTTCTTCGTGGGCGTTTTGCAGGGTTTCGGCCATGCGGTTGATGCCGTGGGCCAGTTCGTCCAGCTCATGGCTGCCCATGGTTGGCAGGCGTTCTTCGAGGTGGCCGTCCTTGAGCTGATTGACCGCGTGCTTGATGCGTTCGATGGGGTCGTTGATGGTGCGGCTCATTCGCAGCGCCAACAGGCCGCTGAGTGCCAGGCAGGCGAGGATCAGCAACAGGCTGGTAAACAGGTTGCGGTAGCCGCGCAGCAGCGTGCCGTCGTGCGACAGCTCGATCTCTACCCATCCCAGCAGGCGCTCGGCTTCGGCCGGCACGGCGTCGGTGGCCAGGTCGCGATGGTGGCCGAACACGGGCATCAGGTAGCGGGTGGCGTCGTTACCGCTGCGCTGCAGGAGTTGGGTGCCAGTACCGCCGCTGGGCGGCAGGTTGAGCATGCTCGGGCCTGCGTGGGCCAAGCGCTTGCGGTCGGGGGCCAGAAACGCAACTGCGCGCACATCGGCCTGCTCCAGGGTTTGTGCGGCAATTCTCTCCAGTTGCGCAGGCGCGAGCCGGGCCATGGCGGGTGCGGCCAGTGGCGCCAGTTGTTCGGCGATCATTTTGCCGCGCTGCAACAGCTGGGTGCGCAGGTCGTTCTGTTGCAGCCAGGTGAAATAGCTACCCAGCACCAGGGCCATCAAGCCGGCCGGTAGCAGTGCCAGCAGCAGGACCCGACTGCGGATTCCCAAACGATCGAGCACACTCGCCTCCTTTGATGTGCCTGGATGCCGTCAAGTGGTAACGGCCAAGCCGCGAAGTTACTCCGCCTGCCGCACCATTGCATCTCTTTAGTATGTGTCATGCGCTGTTGCCGGGGTTATGGTCACAGCGCGGTTGCCTGGCAGGTGGCGAATACTCAATAATTGCTCAATTGAGAATTAGTGGCAGTTGCCAATGAATCCTGTAGCTATTTACAACTCCAACATCCTTGCCATCGAGGACGACCCGGTTCTTGGCGCATATCTGCAAGAAGAGCTGCAGCGCGGCGGCTTCCAGGTCACCTGGTGCCGCAATGGCCTGGAGGGCCTGGAAAAGGCTGGCCGCCAGGCTTTCGATGTTGTGCTCATGGATATACTGCTGCCCGGGCTTGACGGGCTGGACGCCTTGGCACAATTGCGCAGGCGCAGCGCCACGCCGGTAATCCTGATGTCGGCGCTGGGGGCCGAGGCCGACCGTATCAGCGGCTTTCAGCGCGGCGCCGACGATTACCTGCCCAAGCCATTCAGCATGGCCGAGTTGCAGGTGCGCATCGAGGCGATTCTGCGCCGCGTGGCCCTGGAACGGCGGCATCAGGGCCCGCTGGAACCAGCCAACGGCGGCGGGCTGCAGTTCGACGAGGGGCTGTGTGACGTGTGCCTGGATAGCCGCCTGGCGGGCCTGACCCCCAGCGAATATCGCCTGCTGGACATCCTGAACCGCAACCTCGACGAGGTCCTCAGCAAGCCGTTCCTGTACCAGCAGGTGTTGCAGCGCGGCTATTCACGGCATGACCGCAGCCTGGACATGCACGTCAGCCAGATCCGCCGCAAGCTAAAGGGCATTGGTTATCACGAACGGCAGATCCGCACCGTGTGGGGCAAGGGTTACGTGCTCAGTGCCGGCGAGGCGGAGTGAACCATGCTCGACCGCCATTCGCTGTTCTGGAAGCTGGCCGTCTTGCTGGTGGGCTTCTGCCTGCTGATGATCGGCCTCAGTTACACCTGGGGCCGGCACATGGAAACCCAGAACGCCTTCCTCTCGGAGCCGGCACGGCAGACCTTGCGAGGTTATGCCGCCGAAGCTGAGCAGGCCTGGCGCAGCGGCGGGCGGGCAGGGCTGGACCAGTGGGTGGCGGCCATGCATCAGCGCGAACGGGGCTGGGTGGGCGTGCTCGACATCAACCTGCGCCCGCTCGACAACGCCACACTCAACCCGCAGATCATGCAGCGTCTGACACGCCTGCGGGGTGTCGATTGGCCGATGAGTCGGCGTAGCGTCGACCAGCCGTGGGTGCGCATACCGTTCCCGGGGGCCCCGGAGCAGGGGATGCTGGTGATCGAACTGCCGCAGCGCTTCAATCCGGGCCAGCACCGCTTGCTGTGGCGCATCGTCACCAACGGCATCATTCCGGGGTTGTTCACCTTGCTGTTGTGTGTAGGCCTGTACCGCATGTTGATCGTGCCGCTGAATCAACTTCGCGAGCAGGCCAATGCCTGGCGGGCCGATCAACTGTCGGCCCGCCTGGACTCGCGCACCATCGCCCGGCATGACGAGCTGGGTGAGCTGGCGCGTGCCTTTGACCAGATGGCTGAGCGGCTGCAAGGCACGGTGGCTATGCAGCAGCAGTTGCTGCGCGACCTGTCCCACGAAATGCGTACGCCGCTGAGCCGGCTGCGGGTGGCCTGCGATGGTGAAACCGACCTGCAGCGTCTGCGTGATCGCCTGATCCGTGAAGTGGACTGCATGCAGCACCTGGTCGAAGACACCCTGCAACTGGCCTGGCAGGACGCCGAGCGTGCACCGATGAACCTGGAACCGATCGAGGTCCACGCCTTGTGGGAGTTGCTGGCCGAAAATGCCAGCTACGAGAGCGGCTGGTCGCCTGCGCAATTGCGCTGCGAAGTACCGGCCGACTGCTGGGTGCAGGGCAACCTCAACCACCTGGCTCAGGCGCTGGAGAACATGTTGCGCAATGCCATTCGTCACTCGCCGGCCGAGGGTGTGGTGCGGCTGGGAGGCCAGCGCGAAGGCGGTTATTGGTGGCTGTGGCTGGAGGATGAAGGCGGCGGAGTGGCTGAAGAGGACCTGGAGCGGATCTTCGCGCCGTTCTCGCGGCTGGACGGTTCTCGGCCGGGGGATGGGGGCTTCGGTCTGGGCTTGAGCATCGCCCGCAGTGCCATTCAGCGCCAGGGCGGGACCTTGTGGGCGCAGAATGGCAAACGCGGGTTGCGCTTGTGGATGAGGTTGCCGTTGCATGTGCCGGCCTTTTCGCGGGTAAACCCGCGCCTACAGGGATCCGCTAGCCTTTAGGCGCGTTTTTACCCGCGAAGAGGCCCGCACATGTCTCACCGTTATAGCTTGTAGCTATATGCACTACAGATTGCGTGATATGGCCGCGAAGGGTTTGCCGGTATGATAGGCACCCCGCCGTCCGGATTGCGAAATACGCCCATGACCGTGCAGTACCCAACCATCGCCGATTGCGTCGGCAATACGCCACTGGTTCGCCTGCAGCGCATCGCTGGCGAAACCAGCAATACCCTCCTGCTCAAGCTTGAAGGTAACAATCCCGCCGGCTCGGTGAAGGACCGCCCGGCACTGTCGATGATCGCTCGCGCCGAACTGCGGGGCCAGATCAAGCCGGGCGATACCCTGATCGAAGCCACCTCCGGCAACACGGGCATTGCCCTGGCGATGGCGGCGGCGATCAAGGGCTACAAGATGATCCTGATCATGCCCGACAACTCCACCGCCGAGCGCAAGGCCGCCATGACGGCCTATGGCGCCGAGCTGATCCTGGTGACCAAGGAGGAGGGTATGGAAGGCGCCCGTGACCTGGCCGAGAAGCTGCAGGCCGAAGGCCGTGGCCTGGTGCTCGACCAGTTCGCCAACGGCGACAACCCGATCGCCCACTACAACAGCACCGGCCCGGAGATCTGGCAGCAGACCCAGGGCACCATTACCCATTTCGTCAGCTCCATGGGGACCACCGGTACCATCATGGGCTGCTCGCAGTACCTCAAGGAACAGAACCCCGCGGTGCAGATCATCGGCCTGCAACCGATGGAAGGCTCGGCCATTCCGGGCATTCGCCGCTGGCCCGAGGAATACCTGCCGAAGATCTTCGACGCCACCCGGGTCGACCGCGTGGTCGATATGTCGCAGCAGGAAGCCGAAGACACCACCCGTCGCCTTGCGCGTGAAGAGGGCATTTTCTGCGGCGTGTCTTCTGGTGGTGCGGTGGCGGCCATGTTGCGCCTGTCCCGCGAAGTGGAAAATGCCGTGATGGTTGCGATCATTTGCGACCGCGGCGACCGTTATCTGTCCACTGGCCTGTTTGATCCACGCTAAATGTCCAAGAAAAAAAGCAACAGCGGCCTGCGCTTCCAGCCGGCCGGCGGCAATCGCACCCCCCAGGTCCCCGTGGGCAAGAAGCAGCGCCTGGACATCGAGCGCCTGGCCGGTGACGGCCGTGGCATCGCCTTCCTCGACGGGCGTACCTGGTTCGTCAGCGGCGCTTTGGCCGGTGAGGTCGTGGAGGCGCGGGTGCTCAACGCCCGTGGCAAAGTGGTCGAAGCCCGCCTGGAGCGGTTGCTGCAGGCCGGGCCCGAGCGCCGTGAGGCGCCATGTCGCTACTACGCCCGCTGCGGTGGCTGCAACCTGCAGCACCTGCCGCACGAAGCGCAACTGGCGCTGAAGCAGCGCACCCTCGCCGAGCAGCTGCAGCGGGTGGCCGGCGTGCAACCCGAGGAATGGGCCACCCCCCTGAGCGGGCCGGAATTTGGCTACCGGCGCCGGGCCCGTGTGGCTGTGCGTTGGGACGTCAAGGCGCGTCAACTGGAGGTGGGCTTCCGCGCCGAAGCCAGCCAGGACATCATTGCCATCGACGATTGCGCCGTGCTGGTACAGCCCTTGCAGTCGATTCTGCGCCACTTGCCGACTGTGCTGCGCTCGTTGAGCAAACCGCAGGCGCTGGGCCATGTGGAGCTGTTCAGTGGCACCGCCGAGGCGGTTCTGGTGCGCCACGTCATGCCGTTGCCGGCTGAGGACCAGGCCAGGCTGCAAGCGTTTTGCGAGCAGGCCAATGCCCAGCTGTGGCTGCAAGGCGAAGCTGAGCCGGCGCCCGTGGACGCTGCTGCACAGTTGGGCTTTGCCCTGGCACCCTGGCAGCTGGAGCTGGCCTGGCGCCCGGGCGACTTCGTGCAGGTGAATGCCCAGGTCAATACCGCGATGATCGAGCAGGCCTTGGCCTGGCTCGCGCCACAGGCCGACGAGCGTGTGCTGGACTTGTTCTGCGGGCTGGGCAACTTTGCCCTGCCGCTGGCTCGCCAGGCGCGTGAGGTGGTGGCAGTGGAAGGTGTACAGGCCATGGTCGATCGGGCCGCGGCCAATGCCCGGAACAACAATGTGCATAACGCACGGTTTTTTCAGGCCGATTTATCGCAGCCTTTGGCAGGCACCGGATGGGCCGCCGAGGGCTTTTCTGCGGTACTCTTGGATCCTCCGCGCGACGGTGCTTTCGAGGTGGTGCAAGGCATCGCCCGCCTCAAGGCCAGAAGGCTGGTCTACGTATCGTGCAACCCGGCCACGCTGGCGAGAGACGCCCAAGTGCTGGTCGGCCAGGGGTACCGGTTAAAAAGGGCCGGGATTCTCGACATGTTTCCTCAGACGGCGCATGTCGAGGCCATGGCGTTATTCGAAGCGGGCTAGCTGACTGGCCCCTTGGTGCGGTTGCCACGGAAGGGCGGCCGCACGGTGATCGCCAGCACACCCGTATGGTGTGCTGCATGGAAAGGTAAAACAAAGATGGTACAGGTGAGAGTGCACCAGCCGGTCAACACAGACGGCAGTATCAATCTCGAAGCATGGTTGGACCATGTGGTAAGCGTCGATTCGGCACTGGATCGCGCAGCGCTGAAAGAAGCCTGCGAGTTTGCTCTTGAGGTAGAGAAAAAGGGCAACCCGGCCAAGCATTCCTGGGCGGATGGTACGTCCAGCTTCCAGGCTGGCCTGGAAATCGCCGAAATTCTGGCTGACCTCAAGCTCGACCAGGATTCCCTGGTGGCTGCGGTCATCTACCGTTCGGTGCGCGAGGGCAAGGTCACCCTCGCCGAGGTCAGCCAGTGTTTTGGCCCGGTGGTGTCCAAGCTGATCGACGGCGTGCTGCGCATGGCCGCCATCAGTGCCAGCCTCAGCCCGCGACAGTCGCTGGTGCTGGGCTCGCAGGCGCAGGTCGAGAACCTGCGCAAGATGCTGGTGGCCATGGTCGACGACGTGCGCGTGGCACTGATCAAGCTGGCCGAACGCACGTGCGCAATCCGTGCGGTCAAGTCCGCCGACGATGAGAAACGCCTGCGCGTCGCACGTGAAGTGTTCGATATCTATGCGCCACTCGCGCACCGCCTGGGTATCGGTCACATCAAGTGGGAGCTGGAAGACCTTTCTTTCCGCTATCTGGAGCCCGACCAGTACAAGCAGATCGCCAAGCTGTTGCATGAGCGGCGGCTGGACCGCGAGCGCTTCATCAGCGACGTGATGACCCAGCTGCAGAACGAGTTGCTCGCCACTGGCGTAAATGCCGACATCAGTGGTCGGGCAAAACATATCTATTCGATCTGGCGCAAGATGCAGCGCAAAGGCCTGGAGTTCAGCCAGATCTACGACGTGCGTGCGGTGCGCGTGCTGGTGCCGGAAATCCGCGACTGCTACACCGCGCTGGGCATCGTGCACACCTTGTGGCGGCATATTCCCAAGGAGTTTGACGACTACATCGCCAACCCCAAGGAGAACGGCTACCGCTCCTTGCACACGGCGGTAATCGGCCCCGAGGGCAAGGTGCTGGAAGTGCAGATCCGTACCCACGGCATGCACGAAGAGGCCGAGCTTGGGGTATGCGCGCACTGGCGCTACAAGGGCACCGACGTCAAACCCAGTTCCAACCACTACGAAGAGAAGATTTCCTGGTTGCGGCAGGTGCTGGAGTGGCACGAAGAGCTGGGCGACATCGGTGGCCTGGCCGAGCAGTTGCGGGTCGACATCGAGCCTGACCGGGTTTATGTGTTCACGCCCGACGGCCACGCCATCGACCTGCCCAAGGGCGCCACGCCACTGGACTTCGCCTACCGCGTGCACACCGAGATCGGCCACAACTGCCGCGGCGCCAAGATCAACGGCCGTATCGTGCCGCTGAACTACAGCCTGCAGACTGGCGAGCAGGTGGAGATCATCACCAGCAAGCACGGCAACCCCAGCCGTGACTGGCTGAACTCCAACCTGGGCTACGTCACCACCTCGCGGGCGCGGGCCAAGATCGTCCACTGGTTCAAGTTGCAGGCCCGCGACCAGAACGTTGCAGCCGGCAAGACCTTGCTTGAGCGCGAGCTCAGTCGTCTGGGCCTGCCGCAGGTTGATTTCGAGCGCCTGGCCGAGAAGACCAACGTCAAGACTGCCGAGGACATGTTTGCCGCGCTCGGTGCTGGTGACTTGCGCCTGGCTCATCTGGTCAACGCTGCCCAGCAGTTGCTGGAGCCCGAGCGTATCGAGCAGATCGAACTGGTGCCGCGCAAGCCTACCGGGCCGCGTACCGGCAAGCGTGGCGACATTCAGATCCAGGGTGTCGGCAATCTGCTGACACAAATGGCCGGCTGCTGCCAGCCGCTACCGGGCGATGCCATTGTCGGTTACATCACCCAGGGCCGTGGCGTGAGCATTCATCGCCAGGACTGTGCCTCGGTACTGCAACTGGCGGGCAAGGAGCCAGAGCGCATGATCCAGGTGAGCTGGGGGCCGATCCCGGTGCAGACCTACCCGGTCGACATCGTCATCCGTGCCTACGACCGCCCGGGTCTGCTGCGCGATGTGTCGCAGGTGCTGTTGAACGAGAAGATCAACGTGCTGGCGGTGAACACCCGTTCGAACAAGGAAGACAACACCGCGCTGATGTCGCTGACCATCGAGATCCCTGGCCTGGACGCGCTGGGGCGCCTGCTGGGGCGGATCTCGCAGTTGCCGAACATCATCGAGACGCGGCGTAATCGTACCCCTTGAGACCGTGGCGCCAGCTTCGCGGGCTTGCCCGCTCCACAGGATGGATGCAGGTTTCGAAATCTGCACCGTACCTGTGGGAGCGGGCAAGCCCGCGAAGAAGCCACCACCGAAGGACCTGCCTGTATGACCTACACCCTTGACGACCTGCTGCATCTCATGGCCCGCCTGCGCGACCCGCAGTACGGCTGCCCGTGGGACCTGAAGCAGAACTACGCCAGCATTGTCCCGCACACCCTCGAAGAGGCCTACGAGGTCGCTGACACCATCGAGCGCGGCGATTTCGAGCACCTGCAAGGCGAGCTGGGCGACTTGCTGTTCCAGGTGGTCTACTACAGCCAGCTGGCCCGCGAAGAAGGGCGTTTCGAGTTCGATGGCGTGGTCGACAGCATCACCCGCAAGCTCATCCGCCGCCACCCGCACGTATTCCCCACTGGCGAACTGTACGCGCCGGTGGATACACCCAGCCTGAGCGAAGCCCAGGTCAAGTCGCGCTGGGAAGAAATCAAGGCCGAAGAGCGCGCGGAGAAGAGCCAGCCCGAACAGCTGTCGCTGCTTGATGACGTGCCGGCAACCTTGCCGGCGCTGTCGCGGGCAGCCAAACTGCAAAAACGTGCGGCCACGGTCGGTTTCGACTGGCCGGCGGCGTTGCCGGTGCTGGACAAGGTCCGCGAAGAGCTGGATGAAGTGCTACAGGCCATGGCCGACGGCGACGCCGATGCGCTGGAAGATGAAGTCGGCGACTTGCTGTTTGCTGCGGTCAACCTCGCCCGCCACCTAAAGCAAGACCCAGAGCATGCGCTGCGCCGCGCCAATCGCAAGTTCGAACGACGTTTCCGTTTTATCGAACAGGCATTGCGCGACAGTGGCCGCCCCATTGAAGATTGTGACCTTGACGAGCTGGATGCCCTTTGGGGTGAAGCCAAACGTCAGGAAAAGAACCTGCCCAGCTGCGGCTGAGCTGTTGCATAAGTGAGTGAGTATTCATGAGCCTTTCCCTTCGCGACCAATTGCTCAAAGCCGGTCTGGTCAACCAGAAACAGGTCTCGCAGACCAACAAAGCTGAAAAGAAACAGAAGCGCATGGAGCACAAAGGCCAGGTCGAGATCGACGACAGCCAGCAGCGCATGGCCAAGGAAGCCATGGCTGAAAAAGCCAGGCGTGACCAGGAACTGAACCGCCAGCAGCAGGAAAAGGCCGAGCAGAAGGCCCGTGCCGCGCAGGTCAAGCAACTGATCGAGGCCACTCGACTACCCAAGCTGAACACCGAGGATTACTACAACTTCGTCGACGACAAGAAGGTCAAGCGCATTGCCGTCAACGCCCTCATGCGTACCAAGCTGAGCAATGGTGCGCTGGCCGTGGTAGCCCATGCCGGTGGTTACGAGGTGATCCCCCGTGAGGCCGCATTGAAGATCCAGGAACGCGACCCCGACCGTATTCTGCTGCTCAATAGCCATGTCGAGGAAGCGGACGAAGACGACCCGTACGCGGCTTACAAGATCCCTGATGATCTGATGTGGTAAACAGGAAATCACCGCCCTGGCGGTAATGCGGTTCATTCATGATCGCCAGGGCCGCTTTGCGGCCCTTTCGTGACGCAAGGTCGCTTCTGCGGCCATCGTAAAAAAAACGCGTTGGTTCGCAGCTCGCCGAACCGGCGCGATCAGTCAGCTGCGCCATTGCCTTGGTTCCTTCCGTTCGTCGGACATTTCCTAGGGTTCTGGCACAGCGGCTAGCCTCCAGCTTAGCGTCAGGGATAGCGCTGAACATTCGGTCCAGGAAGGGCCAGTACGCCTCGTCGTCCCGACGCTTTATCTGCTGAGGAGACGACAATGAAAATAACCCTGAAACGGTTGGCGTGCCTGGGTGCGAGCTTCACCAGTGCGCTCGCCATGGCCGATGCGGCCAGCCCGCCGGTGCTGTCACCTGCAGTTCCCTTCGACGTCACCGCCAATCCCCCCTTCACGCTGGACAGCTTGCAACACGATTTCGACGTGCTGTCGTGGCAGACCTTCGTCGCCCTGAACTGGCCCGCCAACGCCGACGGCAGCGCCAACACCTCGGCGCAGATCGGCGCACCCGGAAAGACGGTGTGGGAGTCGTGGAAAGAAAGCTACGAGATCTTCCTGCCCAAGGGACAGAAACCTGTTGGCTGGGACCAGCAGGCGCCAGTGCCCGCGGCCTGCCAAGGCAAGGGTGACTTGCCGGTGCTGCAGCAGATGGGCAAGGTCGCCGGCGTGCTCGATGAGTTCATCCAGCCGTTCAAGACCGGCCCGTTGGTCGACCAAAGTGGCACTTACACGCGCAACGCGATCATGGTCAACAAGCCGATGTTCGATGACATCGTCAACAATGGCCTGTACAGCAAGGAAGGCCAGCAAGCGTTCCTGAGCAAGGCCGACAACCGCATTGCTTTCGCCTGCGGTTCGCAAAAAGCCCGGCAGGTTGGCGCGATCATGGTCAAGTCGGCCTGGAAAGTGCTCGATGGCAGCGACAACCCGCAGGAATTCCACGCCGTCGACGCGCTGGTCTATACGCCCGGCAATGCCGACCCGAACAAGGGGGCGGTGATCCCCGAGTCGTGCAATGCACAAAAGGTCGGACTGGTAGGCCTGCACATCGTGCACAAGACCCAGGGCGCACCGCAGTGGGTATGGTCGACGTTCGAGCACGTGCGCAACGTGCCGGAAAAGACCACGCCAATGAACGAGCGCAAGGGGCCCTACCTGTTCTACGACGCCCAGGCCAGCGATCGCCCGGTGAACGAGCCGCCCGCGCAACCGTGGGACCCGTCGAAGAAGGCCATCCCCTCGCAGATCGTGCGTGAAATTCCCGTCACCGCCGCCACCCAACAGCTCAACGCGCAGTGGCAAGGTGCGCTCAAGGGCACGGTGTGGGCCAACTACCACCTGATCAGCACCCAGTGGCCCACCGCCCCGGCCGATGACTGCCAGGTGCCGTCGCCGACCAACCCGTTAGGTACGCCTGCGCCGAACTTCCTGGCCAACGCCACCCTGGAGACCTACAACCAGGGCACTACCCCCCAAGCCTCGTCCAGCTGCATGGAGTGCCACAACAACGCGACCACCCGCGTGACTCAGTCACCGCGCACCAGCTTCGCCGATTTCACTTTCCTGCTTGAACGTGCCCAATCCACCGGCGCCAAGGAGTGATGCCATGAGCGACCAGAACCTGCAAAACTTCATCGGCTTGTCCGCCGTGCTCACTGGCCTGTCGGCCAAGCTGCTGGCGCCGTCCGTCGACCCGATCAACCTGCCGCCGGTGTTCTTCGCCACCGCCCAGCAAGGCATGGGCCTCGAGGCGTTCAGCAGCCTGCTGGAGCTGTACGCCGGCATCCAGAGCCAGCCGCCTGCGCAAATCGCCAGTGCCGTGCTCGATAACGCGAACCCGCAAATTGTCCAAGGCGCCCGCTCGATCATGAAGCTGTGGTTGCTCGGCAGTTGGTATCAACCCTACGACCTGGGCAACGCGCGCACGGGTGATACGCGTGTGGTCTCCGACCAGGCCTACAAGGAGAGCTGGGCGTGGAGGATCGCCCAATCCCACCCCATGGGCTACAGCCAGTTCCATTTCGGATACTGGGGTGAGCAGCCACCGACCCTTAAGCAATTCACCGGTGTCGACGCCAAGGAAGGGCAGCAGCCATGAGCAATGTACAAACCCAGAACATCGAAACCGCCGATGTGATCGTGGTGGGCGCCGGCATGGCCGGCAGTGTCATGGCCTACCAGTTGGGCCTGACCGGGTTGAAAGTGCTGGTGCTCGAATCGGGCCCGGCCATTCCGCCGAATCGCAGCGAGTACCTGGAGCGCTTCTACACCGCGGTGCTCAAAGCGCCCGAGTCGCCGTACCCACCTGAGCAGAGCGAGCAGACCCCGGCCACGCAGTTCGCGCCAAGGGCGACCATCCAGGACCTGATCACCGCGGGTAGCCAAGACCCGAACAAGGCGCAGAAGAGCTACCTGGTGCAGAAGGGGCCGCAACTGTTCGCCAGCACTTACGAGCGGGTAGGCGGGGGCACCATGTGGCACTGGATGGGTACGGCCTTGCGCCTGCTGCCCAACGACTTTCGCATGCGCACTGCCTACAACGTCGGGGTCGATTGGCCGATCAGTTACGACGACCTGCAGATCGCCTACTGCCGCGCCGAAGAGGAGATGGGCGTGTCTGCCGACGTCGCCTCGCAGACTTACCTGGGCGTGACCTTCCCGCATGGCTACAAATACAGCATGCATGGCATCCCGCCGTCGCTGGTCGACCAGGGCCTGGGCAAGAACGTCACGGGGACGGTGTACCAGAGCCCGGAGAAGGGGCCCGACGGCAAGCCGTACCCAGGCGTCACCCTCAATGTCCGGCAGACCCCTGCCGGGCGCAACTCGCAGAATGATAACGGCCGCCGGGTGTGCGCTGGCAACACCAGCTGCACGCCGATCTGCCCGATCCAGGCCAAGTACGACGCCACCGTGACCATGGCCAAGGCACTGGATACCGGCAACGTGCGCATCCTCTACCAGACCGTGGCAAGCCAGGTGCAGGTCGATGCCAATGGGGTCACGGGAATCGATTTCATTCAGTACCAGAACAATGGTACGCGCCAGAACGGCACGGCCCAGGGCAAACGTTACGTGATTGCCGCCCACGCGATCGAAACACCGAAACTGCTGCTCAACTCCATCGGCCCGAACAGCCCTAAAGGGGTCGCCAACAGTAGCGGCCAGGTCGGCCAGGCGTTGGCTGACCACCCGGTGTACCTGGCCTGGGGCCTGATGCCCGAAGGCAAGCCGCTGTTCCCGTTCCGTGGGCCATTGTCCACCTCGGGGATCGAGGACATGCGCGATGGCCCGTTCCGCAGCCAGCGTGCCGCCTGGCGTATCGAAATCGGCAACGAGGGCTGGAACTGGTCGGTAAACGACCCCTACACCTCAGTCTGCGATTTCATCGACGGCACCAACCATGGCGGCGCTAACCCCAACAAGCTGGCATTGTCCGGCCAGGCGCTGGTGCAGCAGCTCAATAGCGTGCTGACCCGCCAGTTCCGTCTGGGCTTCTTGATCGAACAGGTGGAGAAAGACCCTGACAAAGCGCTTTGCCGGGTGGAGAGGAGCACGGAGTTCACCGACGGCCTGGGCCTGCCTCGGCCACAGATCACCTACGAACTGTCCGACTACACCAAGGAGGGTTTCAAGCAGGCGCGCCTGGCCGCCACGCACATCATCACCGAGCTGATGGGCGCCACCGAGCTGACCGACCTGAACCCTAAGCTCGAGCCCGGTTCGCAAACGGTGTTCGAGTACGACGGCCAGAACTACGCGTTCTACGGCGCTGGCCACTTGATGGGCACCTACCGCATGGGCTCGGACCGCACCAAGTCGGTGGTGGACAAGGATCAGCGCAGTTGGGACCACCCCAACCTGTTCCTGGTCGGCGACGGCGTGTTCCCCACCACCGGCACCGCCAACCCGACCTTGACCATTACCGCGTTGACCTTCCAGGCCGCTGACGTGGTGGCCAGCGACCTGCTTAAGTGCACCGTACAGGTGCAGGCCAACCGGGCTTGGCAGGGCACGGGCATGCAGGTCAATGGGCAGAGCTGGCAGTTGGCGGTCTGTACGGGCGGGCAGTGGACGGCCAACCCGGCCACCGGGATGGTCGGCGCGGCGGGCAACCCAAGGTTGATCGCGAAGTCCGGTTATGCCTTGCCCGGTCAACCGGAAGGGGCGTTGATCGGGCGTATCGGCAACAGCGGCGTGCCGTTCCTGGTCGGCAACCAGGTGCAATTGCCGCGTGGCCAGCAAGGTGAGTTGCAGTTGTGCATCAATGACGACCTGGACGGGCGTTACGGGGCTGGCCTGAGCGATAACCTGGGCAGTCTGTCGGTGGAGGTGCGTTTCGGGGTGGTGTAGGCCCTGTCATGACAACCCCACAATGCTCCGGTAATGCGCGGTATTGTGGGGTTGTTCTCTGAGCCCAGATCAATCATGGGGTCGCAACAAGGGGCAGGGTCATTGCGTGGCGCGCTGGTTTTCCAGGTCTTCAAGCTCTACGCGGTATTGGTGTGCTTCGTGTTCGTTATGGAACATGCCCACCAGTTGGCCTTGTTGGTACACATCCCAGATCCGCACGCCAGCGGCCAGGCCTTCGTGGGACATTTTCGATTCGTCGCGTTCGGTTACTTGGACAGTCATCGGTAAACTCCACTTCTTCAAGATGGCTGCGACAGTGTGTCGCACACCCTCTTTATAGAGTTTGTTAGCAGACTAAGTAAGTAAAACAGGCATGAAACAAGTTTCATGAAGCAGGGAGGTATGCCGCCTGAACGGGTCTCTTCGCAGCAAAGAAAAGCCCCGCACTGGGCGGGGCTTCAGGTGTTGCAGGCAGTGCAGGATCAGTTGCCCTTCACCGGCTTGCCATCGACCGTGCCATCCTGCAGCACGATCACGTACTCCTTGCCATCGGTCTCTACCTGGCGCAGTTGCACCAGCAGGTAGTCCCAGTTCTTGGCGAACCACAGCTCGGTAATGCGCTTGCTCTGGCTTGGATCGCGCACGCGCTCGACCTTCACTGCATCGACCTGGCCGGTCTTGGTGGTGACCTTTTCGGTGCCCAGCACGCGGAAGTCGTAGGTGTCGATCTCGTCGCCGTCGACCACCTGATAGGTCATGCTCTTCTTGCCTGCGGCCACGTCGTGCTGCAGGGCCAGTTGGTAGGACGACTTGTCCAGTACACCGCGGTTCAGTGGCAGGCTGACGGCATCGCCACGGTCGCTACCGGTGACCTTCTTGGTGCTCCAGTCGAAGTTCAGGTCTACCTTTTTGGCCTTACCCAGGCCGCCACGCTCGAAGTGGTACTTCTGCGGCAGCAGGGTGTCGTTGTCCAGACGCAGGGTGCTTTCCTCGGTCAGGCTGGCGATCATCATGGAAGCCTTGAAGTTAAGGTCCCAGGTACCGTTGGCATTTTTGACCAGGCTGCGCTCGGCGGTGCCGCTCATGGGCAGCTGTTTCCAGTCGGCGGTGTAGCTGGCCGAGAAGGGCTTCAGATCAGCTGCCTGGAGGGGCAGGGCGAGCACGGCGAGAGCCAAGAGCAGGGCGCGACGCATAAATTCTCCTAGGATCGAATCAAGTGACCGCTGGCCGCCAGTGGCTGGCCGTCCAGTAATGCACCCTGTTCGCCAAGACGCAAGCGCCCTTCAGCGAACCAGCGCACCGCCAGTGGGTAGATCAGGTGTTCCTGATGGTGTACCCGCTGTGCCAGGCTTTCGACGGTGTCGTCAGACGCCACCGGTACCACAGCCTGTACGACCAGTGGGCCGCCATCGAGTTCCTCAGTCACGAAGTGTACGCTGCAGCCATGCTCGGCGTCGCCAGCTTCCAATGCCCGGCGATGCGTATGCAGGCCCTTGTACTTGGGCAGCAGCGATGGGTGGATATTGAGCAGGCGGCCCTGATAGTGGCGCACGAAGTCGCCACTGAGGATGCGCATGAAACCGGCCAGCACCACCAGGTCCGGGGCAAAGCCGTCGATGTGCGCCATCAGCGCGGCATCGAAGGCTTCCCGGCCGTCGAACTGGGTGTGGTCGAGCACGACGCTGTCGATGCCGGCCGCCGCAGCGCGCTTCAGGCCGAAGGCATCGGCGCGGTTGGATACGACCGCGCGGATACGCACCGGGCTGTCCTGCCCTTGGCAGCTGTCGATCAGGGCTTGCAGGTTGCTGCCGGAGCCCGACAGCAGTACCACTACATTGCAGGTCTTGCTCGGCATCAGTGTGCCTTGAGGTTCTGCAGCTCGACCTGGGCAGCGCCTTCGGCGGCTTCGGCGATGTGGCCGATGACCCACGGTTGCTCACCAGCGGCACGCAGTTCGTTCAGGGCGGCTTCGACCTGGTCCTGGCCTACGCAGATGACCATGCCCACACCGCAGTTCAGTACGCGGTGCATTTCGTGCTCGTCGACGTTGCCTTTTTCCTGCAGGAAGTCGAACACCGCCGGGCGCTGCCAGCTGGCCACGTCAACCACGGCCTGGGCGTTTTTCGGCAGTACGCGCGGGATGTTGTCCAGCAGGCCGCCGCCGGTGATGTGGGCCATGGCCTTGACTGCGCCGGTGTTTTTGATCAGTTGCAGCAGCGGTTTGACGTAGATGCGGGTCGGCGCCATCAGCAGGTCGGTCAGCGGCTTGCCGTCCAGCTGGGTGTTCTCGATATCGGTAGCCGACACTTCGAGGATCTTGCGGATCAGCGAGTAGCCATTGGAGTGCGGGCCCGAGGACGGCAGGGCGATCAGCGCGTCGCCGGTGGTAACCTTGGAGCCGTCGATGATCTCGGCCTTTTCCACCACGCCTACGCAGAAACCTGCCAGGTCGTAGTCTTCGCCTTCGTACATACCAGGCATTTCGGCGGTTTCACCACCGACCAGCGAGCAGCCGGCCAGTTCGCAACCGGCGCCGATGCCGGTGACCACGGTGGCGGCCACGTCAACGTTCAGCTTGCCAGTGGCATAGTAGTCGAGGAAGAACAGTGGCTCGGCGCCGCAGACGACCAGGTCGTTGACGCACATGGCGACCAGGTCCTGGCCAATGCTGTCGTGCTTGTTCAGGTTCAGTGCCAGGCGCAGCTTGGTGCCGACGCCGTCGGTGCCGGAGACCAGCACCGGCTGCTTGTAGCCGGCCGGGATCTCGCAGAGGGCGCCGAAGCCGCCCAGGCCACCCATGACTTCAGGGCGTGCGGTGCGTTTTGCCACGCCCTTGATGCGTTCGACCAGTGCTTCGCCGGCGTCGATGTCTACACCGGCGTCCTTGTAGCTCAGGGAGGGTTGCTTGCTCATTGATCCAGGCCTTTAGGAGGGAGGGATTCTTAAAAACGACCATGACGGCCAAGGCCGGCTGGTAAGCGGCGGCGGTCTGAAACGTCAGTGGTCTGTGAAGGCGCGCGATTTTATCAGGGTTGCCGGGCAGCGGCCATCCTCAGGCCGACGGGCAGGGCATGAAAAAGATAATTAGTTGGGGCGTTCGCCTTGAGGGAACAGCGATGCGCCGCGCGGGCAGGCGCGCGATCTCACTGGCGCTGAACCGCTCAAGGCGAACACCGGTAAGCCCGACAACACCTGCAAGCAATCTTTCACGCCCCGCGGCTGGTTACCTGGCGCCCCCGTGTATAAGGTATAGGCATTGCGGTAACTGGACAGGAATCCTCCATGCGTTTGTTCAATATTCTGGCAGCCGGTTGCCTGGCGCTGATCTCGGCCACTGCCCTGGCTGAAAATGTCTCAGGCCTTTATCAGGTGCGCGAGCCGGTCACCGGGCCGGGCGCCGAAGCCCGTACCGAGGCCACGGCCAAAGCTCTGGACACGTTGGTGCAGCGTCTGACCGGTGACCCAAAGGCAGCGCAAAGCCCGGCGTTGGCCGAGCTGCGTAAGGACCCTCGGCAAATCATCAACCAGGTGGGCAGCGAAGCCGGCCCGCCCGAGTCGGTGGTGGTCGAGTTCGACCCTGGTAGCACCGAGCGGGCTTTGCGCAAGGCTGGCCTGGCCCTGTGGGGCAGTAACCGGCCCTCGATACTGGGGTGGTGGTTGAACGACAGTGTTGAGGGCAGCAGCCTGGTCGGTGATGGCCAGGCCAGTGCCCAACCCCTGCGCCGCGCCGCGCAGCACCGTGGTCTGCCGCTGCGCTTGCCGCTGGCCGACCTGCAGGAGCAACTGGTCGCCAATGCCAAGCAGATCGAAGGCAGCGACCCGGCGCAGCTGCGCGAAGCATCCGAGCGCTACGGTGCCGATGCTTTGCTGGCGGTACATGCCCAGGAAGCCGACGGCAAGTGGCAGGGCAAGTGGCAGCTGTGGCTGGGCGACCAGCGTGAGCAGGGCAATGCCGAGGGTGCCGATCAGGCAGCCTTGGCTGACGCGGTGATGCTGGCGGTGAGCAGCCGCCTGGCACCGCGCTACGTTACCCGGCCGGGTGCCAGCAGCCAATTGCAGGTGCAAGTGCAGGGCATGAACCTGCAGCGCTACGCCGAACTGGCCCGCGTGCTGGAGCCCTACGGCCCACACTTGCAGGCGGCCGAAGGCACTACCTTGACCTACGGCGTTACTGGCAATCGTGAACAGTTGCGTGCCCAGCTTGGCCTGGCCAAGCTGCAGGAAGTGCCCGTAGAGCAGGCGCCCGCGGTGCCGGCCATGCCAGCACCGGCAGTGGACGCCGCTGCCGGGGAGGCCGTACCTGCGCAGCCAGCGCCCAAGCCGTTCGACGGCTTGCGTTTTCGCTGGTAAGGGGCGCTCGCCGTGACCGACATGCGTCGCTGGATCTGGCTGGGCGCTGCGCTGCTGATCGCTGTGCTGCTTTATAGCCTGCACAGCATCCTTACGCCGTTCCTGGTCGGCATCATGCTGGCCTACCTGGCTGACCCGCTGGTCGATCGCCTCGAGCGCCTGGGGCTATCGCGTACCTGGGGTGTGGTGGTGGTGTTCGGCCTGTTCACCCTGGTGCTGTTGGGCTTGTTGCTGGTGCTTGTGCCGATGCTGGCCAAGCAGTTGGTGCGCCTGTACGAATTGGTGCCGCAGATACTCGATTGGCTCGAGCATGTAGCGCTGCCGTGGGTACAGGGCAGCCTTGGCCTGGCCGAGGGCTTCTGGAAGTTCGACAAGATCAAGGCCGCCATTGGCGCGCACATGGGGCAGACCACCGATATCGTCGGCATGCTGCTGTCCCATGCCACCGCCTCCAGCCTGGCGTTGGTGGCCTGGCTGGCCAACATGGTGCTGATCCCGGTAGTGGGCTTCTATCTGCTGCGCGATTGGGACCTGATGATGGGCAAGCTGCGCGGCCTGCTGCCGCGCCAGCGCGAGCCGCAAGTGATGGGCCTGGCAGGTGAATGCCATGAAGTGCTGGGCGCATTCGTGCGCGGGCAACTGATGGTGATGCTGGCTCTGGGCATCATCTATTCTGCCGGGCTTATGCTGGTAGGGCTCGAACTCGGTCTGCTGATCGGCATGCTCGCAGGCCTTGCGGCCATCGTGCCGTACATGGGCTTCATCATTGGCATTGGTGCTGCGCTGGTGGCCGGCCTGTTCCAGTTCGGTGGCGACCTGTACCCGATGCTGGGCATCGTTGCCGTGTTCATGGTCGGGCAGGCACTGGAGGGTATGGTGCTGACCCCGCTGCTGGTGGGCGATCGCATCGGCCTGCACCCGGTTGCGGTAATCTTTGCCATCCTCGCCGGTGGCGAACTGTTCGGCTTTACTGGCGTGCTGCTGGCGCTGCCGGTGGCGGCGGTGATCATGGTGCTGCTGCGGCATGTGCATGCTCTGTACAAGGAATCGGACATGTACGCCGGGAATATCGACCCGGAGCTTTGAACGCCACGCGTTTGTCTTGGGCCTTTTCGCGCCTGCATCCGCGGTTCGCTTGCACAGCGCAACTTGTTGATTTTGCTTGCCCTATCCGCAGTCGAGATTGTGCGCCCCGCGTTGCGGGTATAGACTTTGCACATTGTTCACCAAAGGCCCCCTGCGGTCCTGTCGACCGCCCGCGAGCATGAAACCACCGATCCAGTTGCCCCTGGGTGTGCGCCTGCGCGATGACGCCACCTTCATCAACTACTATCCGGGCGCCAATGCTGCGGCATTGGGTTACGTCGAGCGGCTATGCGAAGCCGACGCCGGCTGGACCGAGAGCCTTATCTACCTGTGGGGCAAGCAGGGTGTTGGCCGTTCCCACCTGCTGCAGGCTGCCACCCATCGCTTCCAGCAACGCGGCGAGCCCGCTGTCTACCTGCCCCTGGCGCAATTGCTCGATCGTGGCGTAGAGCTGCTCGACTACCTGGCCCAGTACGAACTGGTATGCATCGACGATCTGCATGTGATCGCCGGCAAGGCCGATTGGGAAGAGGCCATGTTCCACCTGTTCAACCGCCTGCGCGACAGCGGCCGACGCTTGCTGCTGGCAGCCTCGGCATCACCGCGCGAGCTGCCGATCAAACTGCCGGACCTGAAGTCGCGCTTGACCCTGGCCCTGGTGTTCCAGATGCGCGGCCTGTCCGATGAAGACAAGCTTCGCGCCTTGCAGCTACGTGCTTCGCGCCGTGGCCTGCACCTTACCGACGAAGTCGGCCATTTCATCCTCACCCGCGGCGCGCGGAGCATGAGCGCGTTGTTCGACTTGCTCGAGCGTCTCGACCAGGCCTCATTGCAGGCACAACGCAAGCTCACCATTCCTTTTCTCAAGGAAACCCTCGGCTGGTAACCCCCTGAAAACACTGGGCCAGAGCGGTAGAACAAAAAAGTCACATCTTTTTCGATAAAATTTGCAAATGGCCATGATAGAGGGCATAGTTTCACCCTTCTAAAGGATTACAGACACGGTCGTGCCCATGCTGAAGCGCTTCGCACCCCTCGTGCCACTCGCACTCGTGACCCTGCTTTTTGGCTGCGCGGCCCAAGGCCCGGTATCTCAGCCCCAGGATCACACCCCGGTCACCGCACAATCGGCAATCAAGGCCAAAGCCTCTCCCTCGGCGGTATTCGGCGAGCCGGAAGAGCTGGCCACCGAAGATGACCTGGCGTCTTTCTCTGGCAGCAAGCCTTACCAATTGCCCGTTCTGGCTGACAGCATTCTCGAGCGCGGCATGTCGTTGATCGGCACCCGCTACCGCTTCGGTGGTACCTCGGAAAAGTCCGGCTTCGACTGCAGTGGCTTCATCGGTTACCTGTTCCGCGAAGAGGCGGGCATGACGCTGCCGCGCTCCACGCGTGAAATGATCAAGGTAGATGCGCCAAAAGTGGCCCGCAACAAACTCAAGCCAGGTGACTTGCTGTTCTTCAGCACCAATGGCCGAGGCCGGGTGAGCCATGCCGGCATCTATCTGGGTGACAATCAGTTCATCCACTCCAGCAGCCGCCGCAGCGGCGGTGTGCGCATCGACAACCTCGGTGATCGCTACTGGAGCAAGACCTTCATTGAAGCCAAGCGAGCCTTGGCCATGGCGCCGACCAACATCGCGCGCAACTGATGTCAAAATGATGTACCCTGCCGCGGCGGTGATGCTTTGAAAAAAAGCACACCGCCGTGCGCATTTACAGAAAGCGTCTAATCTAAATTCTCAACTCTTTTCGGCTGCAGCGCAGCGGTCTCAGACAGGATGTTCTGGCCATGGTAAAGATGGCGCGCTTCGCATTTCTCTCCTTGGCAGCCTTGCTGGCTGCATGCTCCAGCCGTGCGCCTGCGCCGGCCCCTGTGGTACAGCCGCAGGTTACCTATAGCCAACCCAGTCCTTCACCGGTTGCCGATGACGTGCTGATTCGTGCCATTGGTCTGGTTGGCACGCCTTATCGTTGGGGTGGCAATACGCCGGACTCCGGCTTCGACTGCAGCGGCCTGATCAAATATGTGTACCGTGATGCTGCCGGCATCAGCCTGCCGCGCTCGACACGAGAGATGATCGTCATGCGTGCACCGACGGTGGATGCCAGTTCACTGCAGTCCGGTGACCTGGTGTTCTTCGCCACCAGTGGCGGCTCGCAGGTCAGCCATGCCGGCATCTATGTAGGGGACGGGCGCTTCGTGCATGCTCCCTCCACGGGTGGCACTGTCCGCCTGGACTACCTCTCCAACAGCTACTGGGCCAAGGCCTACCTGCAGGCCAAGCGGGTGATTCCGCAAGGGCATCTGGCGCAGAACCCCTGATGTCCATGCCTGTTCAGCGGCCCCGTTGAGCTCGGGGCCGCTAGCGGCTGCCGAGATTCATGTTGCTTTGCTCACCCGCCTGATCACCCGCTTCGATTGACGCTCCCGGTGCAACCCTCTAACCTTCGCGGCGTGTTTCAGGTGCCCTGCCAGCCCCGACTGGGCAGGGTGAAACTGGGAAGCCGGTGGGCGCCAGCATGGCGCGATTCCGGCGCTGCCCCCGCAACGGTAAATGAGTAAAAGGCCGCGCAGGGCCACTGGATGCCAGCATCCGGGAAGGCGCGCAGGCCAGGGCAAAGGCCCACTCACAAGCCCGGAGACCGGCCTGATACTGCCAACGGCATCACGGAGGGTGATGCGCGGTGCACCGTGGCGCCCTGCCATGGCCTCTGCGCGTTCTCCGTTTGCCTGCCTATTACCTGTCGCCGCGCGTTGCCGTGGTGCCAGCCAGCGGAGAACCCTGATGAGCGAATCCACCGAACGCGACGAACGCCACCTGGCGCGCATGCAGCGCAAGAAGGCGGTCATCGACGAACGCATCGCCAATTCCCCTAACGAATGCGGCCTGCTGCTGGTGCTGACCGGCAATGGCAAGGGCAAGAGCAGTTCGGCCTTCGGCATGCTCGCGCGCGCCTTGGGCCATGGCATGCAGTGCGGCGTGGTGCAGTTCATCAAGGGCCGCAACAGCACCGGTGAGGAACTGTTCTTCCGTCGCTTCCCCGAACAGGTGCGCTACCACGTGATGGGCGAGGGCTTTACCTGGGAAACCCAGGACCGCCAGCGTGACATTGCTGCTGCGCAAGCCGCCTGGGCGGTGTCGCGCCAGTTGTTGCAGGACCCAGGTGTACAGTTCGTGGTGCTGGACGAGCTCAACATCGCCCTCAAGCATGGTTACCTCGACCTGGACCAGGTACTGTCCGACATTCAGGCCCGCCCGCCCATGCAGCATGTGATTGTCACTGGCCGCGCTGCGAAGCCCGAGATGATCGAGCTGGCCGATACCGTGACCGAAATGGGCATGCTCAAGCACGCCTTCCAGGCCGGTATCCGCGCACAGAAAGGCGTCGAACTGTGAGTCGATCGCGCCACTGTCCCGCCGTGTTGATCGCGGCACCGGCCTCTGGCCAGGGCAAGACTACCGTCACTGCTGCGCTGGCCCGCCTGCACCGTAACCTCGGGCGCAAGGTGCGGGTGTTCAAGTGCGGGCCCGACTTTCTTGACCCGATGATTCTCGAACGGGCCAGTGGCGCGCCGGTGTATCAGCTGGACCTGTGGATGATCGGTGCCGAGGAAAGCCGTCGCCTGCTGTGGGAGGCTGCCGGCGAGGCTGACCTTATCCTCATCGAAGGGGTGATGGGGCTGTTCGACGGCACCCCGTCTAGCGCCGACTTGGCACGCCACTTTGGCGTGCCGGTGCTGGCGGTGATCGATGGCACAGCCATGGCCCAGACCTTCGGCGCCCTGGCTCTGGGCCTGGCGCGTTACCAGGCCGATCTGCCGTTCGCCGGCGTGCTGGCCAATCGGGTAGGCAGCCTGCGCCATGCGCAACTGCTGGAAGGCAGCCTGACCGAAGGCTTGCGCTGGTATGGCGGCTTGTCCCGCGAGCGCGGCATCG
Source organism: Pseudomonas sp. D5(2026) (assembly GCF_057766845.1). Taxonomy (NCBI): domain Bacteria; kingdom Pseudomonadati; phylum Pseudomonadota; class Gammaproteobacteria; order Pseudomonadales; family Pseudomonadaceae; genus Pseudomonas; species Pseudomonas sp. D5(2026). The sequence goes on along the minus strand of NZ_CM173421.1, from coordinate 4,287,701 downwards.
AACTGCCCAGCCGCCACCTGGGCCTGGTGCAGGCCAGCGAGCTGAATGACCTGGATACCCGTCTGGACGCTGCCGCCGAAGCGCTGGGTGCCAGTTGCGATGCGGCGTTGCCGCCGCCAGTGAGCTTTGCCGAGCCCGAACCGCAAACCTGCGCTGCCTCGCTGGCCGGTGTGCGCATTGGCGTGGCGCGGGACGAGGCGTTCGCCTTCACGTATGGCGCTAACCTCGACCTGCTGCGCAACCTTGGTGCCCAGCTGGTGTTCTTCTCGCCGCTGCACGACCGCGAACTGCCGGCAGTCGACAGCCTGTATCTGCCGGGTGGTTATCCAGAGCTGCATCACCATGCGCTGGCCGCCAACGCACCGATGTGCGAAGCAATCCGCGCCCACCATGCGCAGGGCAAGCCATTGCTGGCCGAGTGCGGTGGCATGCTGTACCTGCTCGATGCCCTGACTGACGTGGCCGGTGAACGTGCCGAACTGCTCGGCCTGCTGCCGGGTGAAGCCACCATGCAGAAGCGCCTGGCCGCCCTGGCGCTGCAGGCAGTGGAGCTGCCGGAGGGGACCTTGCGCGGTCACACCTATCACCATTCGCTGACCAGTACTGCGCTGGAACCGATTGCCCGCGGTCTGAGCCCCAACGGCGGGCGTGGCAACGAGGCGGTCTATCGTCTGGGCCGGCTGACGGCCTCTTACGTGCACTTCTATTTCCCTTCCTGCCCGGATGCGGCGGCGGCGCTGTTGCGACCATGAATGATCACGCCTATAGCGACGCCGAGCGCGCCGCAATCTACCGGGCCATCGGCGAGCGCCGCGACATGCGCCATTTCGCGGGTGGCCAGGTAGCGCCCGAGCTGCTTGGCCGCTTGCTGGCCGCCGCGCATCAGGCGCCCAGTGTCGGGCTTATGCAGCCATGGCGATTTATCCGTATCACCCGGCGTGACCTGCGCGGGCGCATCCAGGCCTTGGTGGAGGCGGAGCGGATACGCACGGCCGAGGCATTGGGCGAGCGATCCGATGCCTTCATGAAACTGAAGGTGGAGGGCATAAACGATTGCGCCGAGCTGCTGGTGGCGGCCTTGATGGACAACCGCGAACCACACATCTTCGGCCGCCGCACCCTGCCGGAGATGGACCTGGCCTCGCTGGCCTGTGCCATCCAGAACCTGTGGCTGGCCGCGCGTGGCGAAGGGCTGGGCATGGGCTGGGTGTCGCTGTTCGACCCGCAGGCGTTGGCCGCGCTGCTGGGCATGCCCGCCGGTGCCAAGCCGGTGGCGGTACTGTGCCTTGGGCCGGTCGCCGAGTTCTACCCGGTGCCGATGTTGGTGCAGGAAAACTGGGCCGAAGAGCGGCCGCTGAGTGAAATGCTTTACGAAAACCAATGGGGAGAGCGTCAATGAGCGTGGCCTTGCTGACCGTGGCCGGGGTGGCCCTGGACGCGTTGCTGGGCGAACCACAGCGCCGCCACCCCTTGGTGGCCTTCGGCAATATGGCTGGCAACCTTGAGCGCCGTCTGAATGCTGGCGGGCGCGGCTGGCGTAGCCACGGCGTGAGTGCGTGGTTTCTGGCGGTTGTGCCGCTGACCCTGGTGGCGCTGGTCCTTTCGTGGCTGCCATATATCGGCTGGCTGGTTGACGTACTGGCGCTTTACTGCGCCGTGGGGCTGCGCAGCCTGGGCGAGCATGTGCTGCCGGTGGCCAACGCTTTGCGCCAAGGCGATCTGACGGAGGCGCGGCGCCGGGTTGGCTACCTGGTCAGCCGCGAAACGCGCGAACTGGACGAGCCAGCAGTGGCCCGAGCGGCGACCGAGTCGGTGCTGGAGAACGGCAGCGATGCAGTATTCGCCGCGTTGTTCTGGTTTGTGGTGGCCGGTGCGCCCGGCGTGGTGCTGTACCGCCTCAGCAACACGCTGGATGCCATGTGGGGCTATCGAAACGAACGCTTCGAGCGCTTTGGCTGGTGCGCGGCGCGCATCGACGATGTGCTCAACTATATACCTGCAAGGCTGGTGGCCCTGACGTATGCCCTGTTGGGCAAGACCCGTCTGGCCCTGGTCTGCTGGCGCAAACAGGGCCCGCTGTGGGATAGCCCCAACGCCGGGCCGGTGATGGCTGCCGGCGCCGGTGCGCTGGGCGTGGAGCTGGGTGGCCCGGCGGTGTACCACGGCGAGTTGCATGAGCGGCCGCGCCTGGGCGAGGGGCCAGTGGCCGATGCCGATGCCATCGAGCGCGGCTGGCAGTTGGTGCAGCGCGGCGTGTGGCTGTGGCTGCTGGTGATCTGCCTGGGGGCGTATATCAATGCTTGAACATGGTGGCCGCCTGCTTCGCGCGGTGCAGCAATACGGTATCGCCCGTGAGCAGTGGCTCGACCTGTCCAGCGGCATTGCGCCCTGGCCATTCCCGATCCCGCCGATTCCCGTCGACGCCTGGGCCCGCCTGCCGGAAACCGAGGACGGCCTGGAGGACGCCGCGCGCGCGTATTACGGCGCCCGCCAGTTGCTGCCGGTCGCCGGCTCCCAGGCCGCGATCCAGGCCTTGCCGCTGCTGCGAACAGCCGCCCGGGTAGGCGTGCTGACGCCGTGCTATGCCGAACACCCCTATGCCTGGCAACGGGTGGGGCACCAACTGCTGGCGCTGGAGGAGGCGCAAGTTGAGGCTGCGCTCGACGGCCTCGATGTGCTGGTGCTGGTGAACCCCAACAACCCGACCGGCCACCGGGTATCGCGCGAACGCCTGCTGGCTTGGCATGCCCGCCTGGCTACCCGCGGTGGCTGGCTGCTGGTCGACGAAGCATTCATGGACAACACCCCGGCAGACAGCGTGGTGGACTGCGCCGAACGCCCGGGGCTGATCGTGCTGCGCTCGTTTGGCAAGTTCTTCGGCCTGGCCGGCGTGCGCCTGGGCTTCGTTGCCGCCGAACGCAGCTTGCTGCTGCGCCTGGCCGAGCTGCTCGGCCCATGGACCGTCAATGGCCCGACCCGAGTACTGGCCCAGGCCAGTCTGGCTGATCAAGCTGCCCAGCGCGCGCAGGCCGAACGCTGTGCTGCTGCCAGCCAGCGGCTTGCGCACGTGCTGCACACGGCCGGCCTGGCGCCCAGCGGTGGCTGCGACCTGTTCCAGTACGTGCGTAGCGCGCATGCTGCGCGACTGCATGAATTTCTCGCCCGGCGCGGCATCCTTGTACGGTTGTTCGAACAGCCAGCGGCCGTGCGCCTGGGGTTGCCTGCCTGCGCCGCGGACGAACAACGCCTGGCCCAGGCCTTGGCGGCTTATCAAAAGGAAACGGCATGACGACCCTCATGGTGCAAGGCACCACCTCCGACGCAGGCAAGAGCACATTGGTGACCGCGTTGTGCCGCTGGCTGCTGCGCCAGGGGGTCGCTGTGGTGCCATTCAAGCCACAGAACATGGCGCTGAACAGCGCGGTGACGGCTGATGGCGGCGAAATCGGCCGTGCCCAGGCGGTGCAGGCCCAGGCCTGCCGGCTACAACCGCACACCGACATGAACCCGGTGCTGCTCAAGCCCAACAGCGATACCGGCGCCCAGGTCATCATCCACGGTCGCGCGGTCACCAGCATGAATGCAGTGGCCTACCACGACTACAAGACCACGGCCATGCAGGCAGTGCTGGCTTCTCACCAGCGCCTGAGTGCCGCGTACCCGGTGGTCATGGTCGAAGGCGCGGGTTCGCCGGCAGAGATCAACCTGCGTGCCGGCGATATTGCCAACATGGGCTTTGCCGAAGCGGTGGATTGCCCGGTGATCCTGGTGGCCGACATCAACCGCGGTGGAGTATTCGCCCATCTGGTGGGCACGCTGGAATTGCTGTCGCCCACTGAACAGGCGCGGGTCAAAGGTTTTGTCATCAACCGCTTCCGTGGCGATATCGCCCTGCTGCAGCCAGGGCTGGACTGGCTGGAACAACGCACCGGCAAACCGGTGCTGGGCGTCCTGCCTTACGTTACTGACCTGCACCTGGAAGCCGAAGACGGCATCGATGTGCGCCAGGGCGTCAAGCACGAGCGTGTGCTCAAGGTGATCGTGCCGGTGCTGCCGCGTATCAGTAACCACACCGACTTCGACCCGCTGCGCCTGCACCCGCAGGTGGACTTGCAGTTCATCGGCCCGGGCCAGCCGATTCCGGCTGCCGACCTCATCATCTTGCCGGGCTCCAAGAGCGTGCGCGGCGACCTGGCACAACTGCGCGAGCGCGGTTGGGACAAGGCTATCGAGCGGCACTTGCGCTATGGCGGCAAGCTGATCGGTATCTGCGGTGGCCTGCAGATGCTGGGGCGCGAAGTGCATGATCCGCTGGGGCTGGAGGGGGCCGCAGGTTCAAGTCAGGGGCTCGGCCTGCTCGACTATGCCACGGTGCTCGAAGCCGAGAAGCAACTGCGAAATGTTGCCGGCACACTGAGCCTTGGGGCGGCAACGGTAACCGGTTATGAAATTCATGCTGGCGTGACCACCGGGCCTGCTCTGGAGCAACCCGCAGTCCAACTGGCTGATGGCCGCCATGATGGTGCTGTCAGTGCCGATGGCCAGATCCTCGCCACCTACCTGCATGGCCTGTTCGAAGGCAGCCAGTCGTGTGCCGCGCTATTGCGCTGGGCCGGGCTGGAGGATGTGCAGGTTATCGACTACGAAGCGTTGCGCGAACACGACATCGAGCGCCTGGCCGATCTGGTGGAAAAGCACCTGGACACCGCACAATTGTGCCAGCTGTGTGGGGTGGCCTGATATGCGTAACCTGATCCTCGGTGGTGCCCGGTCTGGCAAAAGCCGCCTGGCTGAACAGTTGGCCAGTGCCAGCGGCTTGCCGGTGACCTACATCGCCACCAGCCAGCCGCTGGATGGTGAAATGAACGAACGCGTGTTGCTGCATCGCCAGCGTCGGCCGGATGACTGGGGGTTGATCGAAGAGCCCTTGGCCCTGGCTGCGGTACTGCGCGCCGAGGCGGCCGAAGGGCGCTGCCTGCTGGTTGATTGTCTGACCCTGTGGCTGACCAATTTGTTGATGCTCGAAGATGACCAGCGCCTGGCCGAGGAGCGTGATGCCCTGTTGGCGTGCCTGGAACAGTTACCTGGCACCCTTATCCTGGTCAGTAACGAAACCGGCCTGGGCGTGGTGCCCATGGGCGAGCTGACCCGGCGCTATGTCGACCTGGCCGGCTGGCTGCACCAGGCTGTGGCCGAACGCTGTCAGCGTGTCGTGCTGACCGTGGCCGGCCTGCCCCTAATTCTCAAAGGACCTGCACTATGACCCAAGCCTGGTGGCGTGACGCCTGCCAACCCCTCGACAACGCCGCCATGGACCAGGCCCGCGCCCGTCAGCAGCAACTGACCAAACCTGCTGGCTCGCTCGGCCAACTTGAAGAGCTGGCCATTCAGCTGGCTGGCCTTCAGGGCCTTGAACGACCAGCACTGGATCAGGTAGCTATCACCATTTTTGCAGGCGACCACGGCGTGGTCGAGGAGGGCATCTCGGCCTACCCGCAGGCGGTGACCGGGCAGATGCTGCGTAACTTCGTCGGCGGGGGCGCGGCGATCAGTGTGCTGGCGCGGCAACTGCAGGCCAGCCTGGACGTGGTCGACCTGGGCACCATTGACGCGCAGTTGGAGCTGCCCGGCGTGCGCCATCTGCGTCTGGGCGCCGGTACTGCCAACTTTGCCCGTCAACCCGCGATGAGCGAAAACCAGCTGCAAGCGGCCTTGCAGGCCGGCCGCGACAGTGCCCAGCGCGCTGCCGAACAGGGCGCGCAGCTGTTCATCGGTGGCGAGATGGGCATTGGTAACACCACCGCCGCCGCAGCCTTGGCCAGTGTTCTGCTAGGGTGCCCGGCGTCGGCGCTGAGCGGTCCGGGTACCGGCCTGGACAACGCCGGGGTGCAGCACAAGGCCGAAGTCATCGAAAGGGCGCTGCGCCTGCATGGCCTGCGTGCTGAAGACCCGTTGCAGGTACTGGGCTGTGTTGGCGGTTTTGAGATCGCGGCGTTGGCCGGTGCCTACCTCGGTTGCGCGCAGGCGGGTGTCGCGGTGCTGGTGGATGGCTTTATCTGCAGTGTCGCTGCGCTCGTGGCAGTGCGCCTCAACCCGCAGTGTCGGGCCTGGTTGTTGTTCGCTCACCAGGGGGCTGAGCCTGGGCACAAGGGCTTGCTTGCTGCGCTGCAGGCCGAACCCTTGCTGGCCTTGGGCTTGCGACTGGGTGAGGGCAGTGGCGCTGCCCTGGCGGTGCCGCTGTTGCGCCTGGCCTGTGCGCTGCATGGGCAGATGGCGACCTTTGCCGAGGCCGCGGTGGCGGACCGCCCGGCATGATCCTCGACTTGCTGCGCCATGGTGAAACGGAACAGGGCGGCCTGCGTGGCAGCCTTGATGATGCCTTGACCGACAAGGGCTGGCTGCAGATGCGCCGCGCCGTGGCCGACGCCGGTCCATGGCAGGTGCTGGTCAGCTCGCCGCTGCAGCGCTGCGGGCGTTTTGCCGATGAGCTGGGTGCGCAATTGAAACTGCCAGTGCAGCGTGAGCCCGCCCTGCAGGAACTGCACTTCGGTGATTGGGAGGGCCAAACTGCGGCGCAGATCATGGAGCACCAGGCCGATGCACTGGGGCGTTTCTGGGCCGACCCTTACGCCTTCACACCGCCCAATGGCGAACCGGTCGAGGCGTTCGCCGAACGGGTGCTGGCGGCGGTCGAGCGTTTGCGCCTTCAGCATGCCGGCAAGCGCGTGCTGCTGGTGACCCATGGCGGCGTGATGCGGCTGTTACTGGCCCGTGCCCGTGGCTTGCCCAGGGAGCAGTTGCTGCAGGTCGAGGTTGGCCATGGCGCATTGATGCGGCTGGCGGCAGGTGACGACGGGCAACTGGTCGAGGCGCCCTGAGATGTTGCCGTTCTGGATCGCCTTGCAGTTTCTCAGCAGCCTGCCGGTGAGTCTGCCGGGCATGCCGGCACCGCGTGAGGTGGGGCGTTCGCTGCTGTACTACCCGCTGGTCGGGCTGCTGTTCGGCTTGCTGCTGTGGTTGGCCAGTCATCTGCTACAGGGCACGCCGCCGCCGCTGCACGCGGCTTTGCTGCTGACGTTGTGGGTACTGCTCAGTGGTGCCTTGCACCTGGATGGCCTGGCGGACAGTGCCGACGCCTGGCTAGGTGGTTTCGGCGACCGTGAACGCACTTTGCGGATCATGAAAGACCCGCGCAGTGGGCCGATAGCCGTGGTCACCCTGGTCTTGGTGTTGTTGCTGAAGTTCTGCGCATTGTGGGTGCTGGTCGGGCAGGGTGTCGGGGCGCAATTGCTGCTGGCGCCGTTGATCGGGCGGTCGGCGATGTTGGGCCTGTTCCTTGGCACACCTTATGTGCGACCAGGCGGGTTGGGCCAGGCGTTGGCCGAATATTTGCCCCGGCGTGCAGCCGGGTGGGTGTTGCTGGTTTGTGTGGTGTTCTGCCTGTTCCTGGGCGGATGGAGTGTGCTGCTGGCGCTGGCGGTGTTTGCCTGGTTGCGGTATCTGATGTGCCGGCGCCTGGGCGGGACCACCGGGGATACCGCAGGCGCGTTGCTGGAGTTGCTGGAGCTGGCCGTTGTGCTCGGGTTGGCGCTGGGGCTTTGAGCGTTTGGCCCGACGGCCCTTCCGGGGCTGTTTTGCAGTGCTTTCGCGAAAGGCCTCATAGGTGGAAGGGGCAGTAACTTCCGGCAACGGTCCGATAGCGCCGGCATCTCCTTTGTCGGCGTATCCTCAGTCTCCCCTCGCGCAACCAGGTAGGCTTCCCGTGCATCACTGGATCTTTGCCAGTCTATTGGTCCTGTCCACCCTCCCAGCCACTGCTGCAGATCTCATGGCGTTCTGGGACACCCCACGCCACGGCGGCAACAGCTTCAACCGGCTGCCGCCCGATCAAGCCTACTTCGATGCCCTGAGGGGGTACGGCGCCACCTGGGTGCGGCTGTCGTACGACAAATGGCAACCGGTGAGACGTGATTTCCTCCTCGGCAGCGCCGATACCTATGAAGGCCTGCCCGAGGCCGACCTGGCTGTGCTGCGTGCCACCCTCGACCGGGCGCACCAGGCAGGGCTCAAGGTGGTCATCGCGCCACTCTCGCTACCGGGTATGCGCTGGGCGCAAAACAATCAGGGCCAGTTCGATGATCGCCTGTGGCAAGACAAACGCTACTGGTCCCAGGCTGCGGCCTTCTGGCGAGATATGGCGCGCGAACTGAAGCACCATCCGGCCATCGCTGCCTACAACCTGATCAACGAGCCAGCACCGGAGAAACAGAGCGGCCTGGCTGAACATGCCGAACGCAGGCAGATGCAGCAGTGGTATGCGCAAGAGCAGGGCGGTGCGCGCGATCTGCCCTTGCTGTACCGGCAACTGATAGCGGCCATTCGCGAAGAAGACGCTGATACGCCGATCATGGTCGATGCCGGCTGGTATGCAGGTGCAGACGCGTTCGGCTACTGGCCAGCCCCGCTGGAAGATGCGCGAGTGCTGTACAGCGTGCACATGTACGAGCCCTATGCCGCTACCAGTGCGCCGAACATGGCGCGCAAACATCCCATTGCCTATCCAGGTCCCGTACCTTTTGCCGGGCAGATCCAGCTGTGGGATGGGCAACGAGTGGAACGCTATCTGCGCCAGCCGCTGGCATGGGCCGAAGCCATGGGTGTGCCGCTTTCTCGCCTGGTGGTGGGCGAGTTTGGCTGCATGCGCAGGCTGCCGGGTTGCCGGCAGTATCTTGAAGATGTGCTCGTCGTGCTGGATCGCAACCGGTTGCACTGGGCGTTCTATAGCTTCCGTGAAGACAACTGGGATGGCATGGACTACGAACTGGGCACTGCGAAGGTGCCGTGGCGCTACTGGCAGGCGATCGAGCAGGGCGCGCCAGACCCCTTGGCGCGCAAGGCCACGATTGAGTTCGAGCCGATCCGCAGGCGCTTGAACCCGGACTGACGCTTCTCATCCCTTGTGAAACTTCTTGCAACAGTCAGTATGCGGGTATATACACGTATCCATGCTGACCAGTGAATGTATCTGTACCCATCTGCGTCGTGCCGCCCGCGGGGTGAGCCGGCATTACGACGAAGCCCTGGCCGGCTTTGGGGTCAATGTCGCCCAGTTTTCCCTGCTGCGGCACCTGCAGCGGCTCGACCGGCCCAGCATCACGGTCCTGGCCGAAGCCATGGGACTCGAGCGCAGTACCCTGGGCCGTAATCTGCGTGTGCTGGAGGCGGATGGGCTGGTAGCACTGGGCGATGGTGACGACCAGCGTAACCGCGTGGTGCTGTTGACCGCCGCGGGTAAGCAACTGTTGCACGTTGCCCACCCAGCTTGGGAGCAGGCGCAGAAAGAGCTGGTTGAACGGCTCGGAGTGGGGCAGCGGGATGAGCTGGTGCGACTGTTGAAACAACTGGCCTGAATCGATACGACTATAAGCGGGTATATACCCGCAAAACCTTGCGATGAGCTGGAGATAACGACAATGACTTCGGTGTGGCGAACCAGCGGATGGGTATTGGTGGGGGCGGCCTTGATACTGGCGCTGTCTCTGGGCGTAAGGCACGGCTTCGGTCTGTTCCTGGCGCCGATGAGTGCTGACTTTGGCTGGGGGCGTGAGGTGTTTGCCTTCGCCATTGCCCTGCAGAATCTGATCTGGGGGCTGGCGCAGCCGTTCGCTGGCGCCTTGGCCGACCGGCTTGGCGCGGCACGGGTGGTCATCATCGGCGGTATCCTCTATGCCGTCGGTTTGGTCCTGATGGGCATGGCTGATTCGGCCTGGTCGTTGTCGCTGAGTGCGGGCTTGCTGATTGGCATCGGCCTGTCCGGCACGTCGTTCTCGGTCATCCTCGGTGTGGTCGGGCGTGCTGTGCCGGCTGAAAAGCGCAGCATGGCCATGGGTATCGCCAGCGCCGCCGGGTCATTCGGCCAGTTCGCCATGTTGCCGGGCACCCTTGGCCTGATTCAGTGGCTGGGCTGGTCGGCAGCGTTGCTGGTGCTGGGGCTGATGGTGGCGTTCATCGTGCCTTTCGTCGGCTTGCTGCGCGATCGCCCGTTACCCAGTCACGGTGGCGAGCAGACCCTGGGCCAGGCGCTGCGCGAGGCGTGCACGCACTCCGGTTTCTGGTTGCTGGCGCTGGGCTTTTTTGTCTGTGGCTTCCAGGTCGTATTCATTGGCGTGCACCTGCCGGCCTATCTGGTTGACCAGCACCTGGCTGCGACCACCGGTACAACAGTGCTGGCGCTGGTCGGCCTGTTCAACATCGTCGGTACCTTCACCGCTGGCTGGTTGGGCGGGCGCATGTCCAAGCCACGCCTGCTGACCGGCTTGTACCTGCTGCGTGCGGTGGTGATCGTGCTGTTTCTGTGGGCGCCGGTGAGCGAGTTCAGTGCTTACCTGTTCGGCATTGCCATGGGCCTGTTGTGGTTGTCCACGGTACCGTTGACCAATGGTACCGTGGCCACCGTGTTCGGGGTGCGCAACCTGTCCATGCTGGGCGGTATCGTGTTCCTGTTCCATCAGTTGGGCGCGTTCCTGGGAGGCTGGCTGGGAGGGGTGGTGTATGACCGCACCGGTAGCTACGACCTGGTTTGGCAGATTTCCATCCTGCTCAGCTTGCTGGCTGCTGCCCTGAACTGGCCGGTGCGTGAACGCCCGGTCTCACGCCTGCAGGCCCAGGCTGCATGAACCGCTACCTGATACGCGGCCTGTTGGCTATTGCCGCTTTGCTGCTGCTGGCACTGGTGTGGTGGGGCTGGCATCAGGGTGGGATGGCGCTGATGCAACTGGGCATGAGTGTGTGTTAGGCGCTACCCTGCAAGCTCAAGGATTGTCATGCGGGAGAAACGAGTCATGCGTGCACATTGGTTGACGGTGCCGGTGCTGGCCCTGCTTGCCAGTACATCGAGCTGGGCAGCGGATTGCCCGGCGTTGTTGCAGGGCAGCCTGCCGGAATTGCGCGGCAAGGGGCAGGTCGAGCTGTGCGAGCGCTTTGCCGGCAAGCCGCTCGTGGTAGTGAACACTGCCAGTTATTGCGGTTTTGCCCCGCAGTTCGAGGGGCTTGAGGCGACGTACAAGGAATATCACGAGCAAGGGCTGGAAATGCTCGGCGTGCCGTCCAATGACTTCAAGCAGGAGGACGCCGACAGTGAGAAGACGGCCAAGGTTTGCTATGCCAACTACGGTGTCACCTTCACCATGACCAAGACGCAGGCGGTGCGGGGCAAGGATGCGATACCGCTGTTCGCGGAGCTGGCCAGCCAGAGCAGTGCACCGAAGTGGAATTTCTACAAGTATGTTGTCGACCGCAAGGGCAAGGTGATCGGTAACTTCTCCAGCCTGACCAAACCGGATGATCCCGCGTTCCGCGCCGCTATCGAAAAGGCCATCGCCTCTCAGCAGTAACCAGGCTGCACCGGCTCGCCAGCTGGACGGCCTGCGCTTCGAAGCGGTATTCGGCAGTGTATTGATCCGCACGATATCGATGCCCTGAGCTAGATGGCATCGTGCGTCGAACCTGGCATTGGGTGCCTGGGTAGTGCCCGGGCGACAGCTGGCAAGTGCAGGCATGAAAAAAACCGCCACGAAGGCGGTTTTCATGTAACGCGCAAGAATCAGAAGCGGTAGGTGAGGGAAGCACCGATGCCGTGAGCGCTGTTCTCGTACTTGGCCTGGTAGCTGCCTTTCAACAGCCCTTGTTGTTGTGAGCTTGGCAGGTTGTTGACCTTGGTGTCTTCTTCCCACAGATACGAGTAGGCAACATCAATGGTCATGTCATCGTTCGGGCTCCAACCGGCACCAAAGCTGACCGCTTTACGATCGCCAGTCGGAATACGTGGCGAGCGATCATGGTTGTTGGTAGGCGACTGGTCGACGGAGAAGCCTGCGCGCAGGGTCCACTCCTTGTTCACCTTGTAGGATGCACCAATGGCGTGAGCCCAGGTGTCGTGCCAGTTCTGCTCTTCGGTGATGGTCTTCAGCGGGTAGCCTGCCGGAGCTTCGTTCTCGACGACGATGCTTTCCAGGCGGCTCCAGCGCGTCCAGGTGCTACCCGCATACAGTGTCCAGTGGTCATCCAGTTCATGAGTGACCGAGAAGTCCACTGACTCTGGTGTCTTGATTTTCAGGCTGGCGTCGAACTTGCCGTTCAGGCCAAGCTGTGGAATCGGGTAGGAAACGCGGGTATTGCCTTCAAGCTTGTAGTCGACCATCGAGTGATAGGTCAGGCCCAGACGGGTTCGGTCCGTAGCTTGTACCAGGACGCCGATGTTGTAACCGATCGCGGTGTCGTCTCCCTTGATCTTGGTCTCGCCATCAGGGCCATTGGGCCCCAGAAGGGCCTTGCTGCTCAGGTTCGAACCCAGTTCACCCTTGATGCGGTTGATGGTCGGGCCAAAACCGATCGACACCTTGTCGTTGAAGGCGTAGCTGACGGTTGGCTGGAAGGTGACAACCTCGACCTTACTCTTCTTGCCCCAGTAGCGCGCGGCATCGTCGCTGCCGTAGTCGGTTACCAGGCCGAACGGTACGTAGACACCAAAACCGACGCTCCAGTGGTCATCGATCGGCTTGACGTAGTAACCCATGGGTACGCCAACGACAGGCACCATGTCACCATCGGTTTCCCCCCCGAAGTTGCTGCCTGGGCCCGATATATCGGTCTTGGCGATGACGGCAGCGCCGCCCACGGTGAATTGTTCGCGTTTGAGGCGGGACATGCCGGCCGGGTTGCCATACACAGTGCTGGCATCTTCGGCAGAAGACGAGCGCCCCGCGAAACCGGTTCCCATGCCGCTGATACTTTGTTCGTTCAGCGCGAACCCGGCGGCGAACAGTTGGCTGGAAGCAAGCGCAACAGCTACGCCGAGGGAGGTTTTGAGCATTACTTTTTTCATTATTAGAAAACTCCTTGGGATCTCCGGGGCGAAAAGCTACCAACAAATCACGCGCTGCGCTATAGGCTCAATCGCAGGAGTTAGAGCTGTTTTGTAGGACAATCCGACCAAAATTCCCTTTTTTCCGGTTTAGTTGTAGGACGCGTCTCAAGATGCCTGTGGCATTTTCTGATTTATGCAGGCCTGCCAGGCGTGGGTGAAGTCGCGCAGGCGACCTTGGGGGTTGAAGATCTGTCGCCAGATCCGCGCCAGTGCCAATAGATCGTCCGCCGCAGGCAATGGTGTGGCCTGCTCTTCGATGAGCATCCAGGCAATGGCGGTGGAATAGCGCAGGTTGACGGTGAGCTCCAGGTGCGGGCCACCAAGGAAGGCGTGCTGGCTGGCCAGGCCGCGGACCAGGCTGGCCAGGTCGGGGTCACGGGCCAGGTAATCGTCCCAGAGCGCCTGGTGACGCTGTTCACCGATACGGTAAAGACCATGGCCGCGTCGGTCATGCAGGGCTGAGCCGAGGGCTGACTGGCTGGCAGCGATGCCCAGTAACAAGGCTTCGGCGCTGGCGCAGTGACGGTTCAGGTAGACCAAGGTGGGTCGGATCACATACTGACACAATTCATTCGCCGCAATACCCATGATGCCCTCGAGCAGGTAAGGGCCGGACGGGCGCTGGAGCTTGGCAGCTGGTGAATGATCAGGCCCGCCGGGAGCGGAAAGCACCGCTCGAGTTGAAGTGTAGTGTGATAATCGTGGTGTAAAGAGCTGTTTTTAAATCGATTGCTGCCTGATGCTCCGGGCTATATGCCCTACGGCAATTATGCCGCGAGCGTTCAGGCAGACTTGCGATGGGATGATTCAGCGCTTGAATACACCGGTATTCGCCGGTCACGCGGTGAGCGACTGACGAGTCCGGGCGATCACCGCCTGCAGCGGTTCGTTGCGGCTGTATTGCTCGTGGTACAGGCGTTCGGTATGGCAGGCAACGCCGTGTTCGTCTACCAGGGTGAAGCTGAAGCTGCCCTTGCGTGGGGCAACGATAAGGCACTTCAACGGCGAGAAGGCCTGGGAGAGGGTGCCAATGGCAGCCTGAATCTGATGATGAGTTTGCATATTGTTGGAGGTTCCTGCTTTAAACACGGGGGATATGATCCGTGCATGATAGAAACGTTCCAGTGACGCCTTTATTAAGGGACGAACGAACCTGACTGGAACAGGGCAGCCAGAGGGGGCGCAATCAAATGTAGGCGCTTGGGCTGACTGGTAGGTACTTCGGAAGGCAGGCAGCACGCCGGGGCCAAGGTTCTAGGCCGTCGAGGTGGGATCCTGATCAATCTGTCATGTGATTCGTGCTTGCGCAGCGCTAGGCTGGCGAGTGAACCATTGAATGGGCCGGTCCTGGTTTCAGCAGAGCTGCTTTTGGGGGAGCGAGTCTGCAAGGACGCTTGCGGCCAGAATTGACTTTCAGCTTGGTACTAACGAGGGGCACCTTACCGGAAGTGCAGATGTTTGGCAAGCACTACGTTTGTTCAGGTGAGCCGCGCAGTATGGCGCGAATTCTCGCTGCTGGGAAGAGGGGGTAAATGGCCCAAATGCCGGCCGATGTGCCCTTTTCGGGCACCCAAATGGAGGTTTATGGTGCACTTGTTCACATTCGGGGCAGCGCTTGTAACGGCTTGGCAACACCACCCCGCAGCCTCGCCAATGCCTTGACTGCGTGGTTAAGTCAATGAAAAAAAACACTATTTTTAGCTGGTGAAAAAATCGTCAGTTTGACCAAAACCCCCAATTCATGGGGGTTTGAGGGGTGTGAGAGGGGGTTGTCCACCGAGTTATCCACAGGAACTGTGGATTGTCCCGAGCGCTTGCTCTAGCACGGGCGTGCCAGCAATGGGATGAACTGTCCGACAATCGTCATGCTCCAGCAGACCGGTTGGTCATCCACCTGAAAACGTCAAGAAAAGATCATTGAATTTTTTTTCAATCCGCCAGAAATCGACAGGCCAAGGCGAAAAAAAAAGAGTAGAGTGGCGCGCCTTTCGAGTCACCAAACCTGTTGCTCATGAAGTTTCGCGGTAAACACCTCGCCAGCCCCACTGCATCGACACTTGCACCTCCCGCTAAACGCTTTTCCCTGAAAGTGGCCCTGTGGTTGCTCGACAGCCCGCGCCTGGGCGACAAACCTCAGGTCAAGCACCTGGCCGGGCACCTTTTGAAGCAGCCGGCGCGCGAGGGGGTGGTAGTGGCGCAAAGCCGACTGGGGCAGATGTTGTGCCGCGATTGTGGCAACGCCCGCGACCGCCGTATTGGCCATGAGCTGCTGCGTCAGGCAGCCCGCGCAGGGGATCGGCGGGCGCAGCTGGAGTACGCTCGGCTGTGTCAGCACAACGAGCCGGAGCAGGCGCGCTATTGGCTCGAGCTTGCCGCAGGGCAGGGGTCGCAGGAAGCGCGCCGGTTGCTGCGACAGTGGTTTGCTGCCTGAGCGCTGTTGCCTGCGCGGGCCCTTTCGCGGGCAAGCCCGCTCCCACCAGATTACCTCTGTCTTCAGGCTTGCGCGGCACTTGCAGAAGCGGGTTTACCCGCGAATACGGTAGCAGCAGCAAAGGTGGACGGCGGGTGATAATTGGCCAGCAGGCCCGGTCCTTTCGCGGGTAAACCCATCTACAGGCGACCGCGCAGGCTTTTCAGATTTTGAGCAAGACAGTTGCTTCCACCTGTGGGAGCGGGCTTGCCCGCGAAGAGGCCGATGCAGGCAACACACCAGTCAGGCTGATAAGCTGCACTCAATTTGCATCAGAGCGTTCGGGGTAAGCATGACAGTGGATCTGGCCAGCATTCTGCTGGGCTTGGTGGCAGGCGCAATACCCTGTCTGGTGTGGGTCATGCAGGTGCAGCGCCGCCAGGGCGCACGGCAAGGTGAGCAGGCCTTGCTCGAAGAGCGCCTCAACGCTGCCCAGTTGGCCCAGGCCGGTCTGCAGGCGCAACTGGATGCCAGTCGCGACGAGGTCAGCGACCTCAGTGAAGCCAATGCCGTCAAACAGGCCCAGCTGGCCGCCCAAGGCCGTGAGCTGGAGCTGCTGCAGATCGACCGCGACAATGCCCGTGACGCCGCCCACGCCTGGAGCCTTGAGCGCGCCAACCGCGAAGCTGAACTGCGCCGCCTGGAGGCGCAAACGGCGCGCCTGGACGCAGAACTGCGTGAACAGCAGGAAAGCCACCAGCAACGTCTGGAAGACCTGCAGGAGGCCCGTGACACCTTGCGCGCCCAGTTCGCCGACATGGCCACCAAAATCTTCGACGAGCGCGAACAGCGCTTCGCCCAGACCAGCCAGCAGCACCTGGGCCAGTTGCTCGACCCGCTCAAGGAGCGTATCCATGCCTTCGAAAAACGCGTGGAGGAAAGCTACCAACAAGAGGCCCGCGAGCGCTTCTCGCTGGGCAAGGAGCTGGAGCGCCTGCAACAGCTCAACCTGCGTCTGTCCGACGAAGCCACCAACCTTACCCAGGCCTTGAAAGGCCAGAAGACCCAAGGTAACTGGGGGGAGCTGATCCTCGAACGTGTGCTGGAGCATGCCGGCCTGGAAAAGGGCCGCGAATACCAGACTCAGGTCAGCCTGAAAAGCGCCGACGGCGAGCGCTTCCAGCCGGATGTGCTGATCATGCTGCCCGGCAACAAGCAGGTGGTGGTGGACGCCAAGGTCAGCCTCACGGCGTACCAGCAGTTCGTTGCCGGCAACGACGAAGCCGCGCTCAAGCAGCATGTGCAGTCGCTGCGCAGCCACGTCAAAGGCCTGTCGAGCAAGGACTACAGCCGCCTCGAAGGCCTGCACAGCCTGGATTTCGTGTTGTTGTTCGTGCCCATCGAGGCGGCCTTCTCGGCGGCCCTGCAGGCCGAGCCGAACCTGTTCCAGGAGGCCTTCGACCGGCAGATCGTGATTGTCAGCCCTACCACGTTGCTGGCGACCTTGCGGGTCATCGACAGCCTGTGGAAGCAGGAACGTCAAGGACAGAACGCCCGCGAGATTGCCGAGCGTGCCGGCTGGCTCTACGACAAATTCGTGCTGTTCATCCAGGACCTGGACGAGCTGGGCAGCCGCCTGCAGCAGGTGGACAAGGCTTATGCCGCAGCGCGCAACAAGCTGTGCGAAGGGCGTGGCAACCTGGTCAGCCGAAGCGAGCAGCTGAAGCTGCTGGGGGCCCGCGCCAGCAAGAGCTTGCCGGCAGACCTGCTGGAGCGGGCGCTGTCCGATGAAGCGCTGCCCGACGTAGCGGTTACTGAGCCAGGCTCAGATGGCGATTGAGCAGGGCGCGCAAGGCCGCCGGCTTGACCGGCTTGGCCAGGTAGTCCAGCCCTGATGCATGTACCAGGGCAATGGTTTCCTTGCTGCCGTCGGCGCTGATCACTACACCGGGTACCGGCTCACCCAGCCGTGCTCGAAGCCAGCCCATCAGCCCTGTGCCGGTCTCGCCGTCGTCCAGGTGATAGTCCACCAATGCCAGGTGCGGGCGCATGCCCTTGGCCAGCAGGGCTTCGCATTCGGCCTGGTTGCGCGCGGTCCAAACCTGGCAACCCCAGCGGCTTAGCAGGCTGTTCATGCCGATCAGGATGCTGTCTTCGTTGTCCACGCATAGCACTTGTAGCCCGGCCAGTGGCTGGCCGCCCTGTTGTTCCACGGGGGCGCTTGGCGCCGCGGCGGCCTGGCGCGCAATCGGTACGCTGACGCGGAACACCGTGCCTTTGCCCGGCCATGAGCGCACTTCCAGCGGATGCCCCAATACCCGGCACAGCCCGTCTGCGATTGCCAGGCCTAGGCCTAGCCCCTTCTCGGCACGGGTCTGGTGGCTGTCCAGGCGCTTGAACTCCTGAAAGATCACCTGCAGCTTGTCGTCAGCAATGCCCGGGCCACGGTCCCAGACCTCCAGCCACAGGCGCTCGCCCTGTCGGCGCGCGCCCAGCAGGATCGGGCTCTTGCCATAGCGCAGGGCATTGGTGAGGAAGTTCTGCAGCACCCGGCGTAGCAGTTTCATGTCGCTGTCCACCCGCAGGCGGCTGCCGCGCAGGCGGAACTCCAGGCCCTTCTCGGCCGCCAGCAGCTTGAACTCGGCGCCCAGGGTGTCGAACAGCTCATTGAGGGCGAAGGGTTTGGCATCCGGGGTGATCTTGCCGTTTTCCAGGCGCGAGATGTCCAGCAGGTCGCTGATCAGCTCTTCAGCCGAGCGCAGCGAGCTGTCCATGTGCTGTACCAGCTGCTGGGCCTCTTCGTTCATGCCCTCGGCCTGTTGCGACAAGGCGGCAGAGAAAAGCCGTGCGGCGTTCAAGGGTTGCATCAGGTCATGGCTGACGGCGGCCAGGAAGCGGGTCTTGGACTTGCTCACCGCTTCGGCCTGGCTTTTGGCTTCGGACAGCGCCTGGTTCAACTGCGACAGTTCGTGGGTGCGCTCCGCCACGCGTTGCTCAAGGCGTTCGTTGGCATCGCGCAGGGCCTGCTCGGCCTCGCGGAACGGGGTGATGTCGGTGAAGCTCATGACAAAGCCGCCGCCCGGCATGGGGTTGCCGATCAGCTCGATCACCCGGCCATTGGGGAACAGCCGCTCTGAGGAGTGCGCGCGGCCCTGGCGCATCCAGTGTAGCCGCCGCGCCACATGCACCTGCGCTTCGCCGGGGCCGCACAGGCCGCGCTCGGCGTTGTAGCGGATGATGTCGGCAATCGGTCGCCCTACGCTGATCAGCCCGTCCGGGTAGTTGAACAGCTCCAGGTAGCGGCGGTTCCATGCCACCAGGTGCAGGTTCTGGTCGACCACGCTGATGCCTTGGTTGATGTTTTCGATGGCGCCTTGCAGCAGGGCGCGGTTGAACTGCAGCACCTCACTGGCTTCGTCAGCGATGCGCACCACGTCTTCCAGCTGCATGTCGCGGCCTTCGATGGCCGCTTTGACCACGGCGCGGGTCGAGGAGGTGCCGAGCACCCCGGCCAGCAGGCGTTCGGTGTGCTCGATCCAGTCGCCATCGGCGTTCTGATTCGGGTTGAAGCCCTTGCCCTGGCGGTAGGCAAAGCGGATGAAGCTCTGCCGTGCGCGCTCTTCTCCGACAAAGCGCGAGGCCAGGGTCAACAGGTCGTCGATCTGCACCGCCAGCAGCGGCTTGCTGCTGGGCCGCGCGCTGGTCTGCTGGCCAATGAAGCGGCCGGCCTGCCAGTGCTCGGAAACCCGTGTGCGCGACAGCACCGAAACCCAGGCGAACAGGGTGAAGTTACCTGCCAGTGACAGCACCACACCTTGGGTCAGCGGACTGATCGGCAGGTTCAGCGGGTTGCCATGCAGCCACGCCAGGCCAGGGAACAACTGCAACGACCAGCCCAGGCTGTGCGCGGCAATCGGCAGCACCAAGGTGTAGAACCACAGGAAAATGCCGGCGGCCAGGCCGGCGAACACACCGCGACGGTTGGCCTGCTTCCAGTACAGCGCGCCAAGCATGGCCGGGGTGAGCTGGGTCACGGCGGCAAAGGCGATCTGGCCGATGGTCGCCAGGCTGGCGGTGGAACCCAGCAGGCGGTAGCTGACATAGGCCAGCAGCAGGATCACCACGATGGTTACCCGGCGTACCGAAAGCATCCAGTGGCGGAATGCTTCGAAAGGCCGCTCGGCGTTATTGCGGCGCAGCAGCCAGGGCAGCAGCATGTCGTTGGACACCATGGTCGACAGCGCCACGGCCTCGACGATCACCATGCCGGTAGCCGCCGAGGCGCCGCCGATGAACGCCAGCAGGGCAAGGCTCGGGTGCGCCTCTGCCAGCGGCAGGCTGATGACGAACGAGTCGGAGATCACCGTGCCTGGCAGCAGCATCTGCCCGGCCAGGGCAATCGGCACCACGAACAGCGCGGCCAATGCCAGGTACATGGGGAATACCCAGCGCGCCAGGCGCAAGTCCTGCGGCTCGATGTTCTCCACCACGGTAACGTGGAACTGCCGGGGCAGACAGATGATTGCCATCATCGCCACGGCGGTTTGCACCACCATGGACGGCCAATTGATGGTTTCTTTCCAATAGTCCTGCAAGTGGATCGACTGGCGGGCCTGGCTGAACAGGTCGTCGAAACCGTCATACAGGTTGAAAACGATGAAGATGCCCACGGCAAGGAACGCCAGCAGCTTGATCATTGATTCGAAGGCGATCGCCAGGACCATGCCGCGGTGGTGCTCGGTCACATCCAGGCTGCGGGTACCGAAGACGATGGCGAACAGCGCCAGTACCAGCGATATCACCAGCGCGGTGTCCTGCACGCGGGTGCCGGTGGCATCGGCGTTGGCGCCGATCAGCAGGTTCACGCCCAGTACGATGCCCTTGAGCTGCAAGGCGATGTACGGCAGCACGCCGACCAGGCAGATCAGCGCCACCACCACTGCCAGGGTCTGCGACTTGCCGTAGCGCGCGGCAATGAAGTCGGCGATCGAGGTGATGTTCTGCTGCTTGCTGATCAGCACCATCTTCTGCAGCACCCAAGGCGCGAAGATCAGCAGCAATACCGGGCCCAGGTAGATTGGCAGGAACGCCCAAAGCTGTTCGGCGGCCTGGCCCACCGCGCCGAAGAAGGTCCAACTGGTGCAGTACACGGCCAGCGACAGGCTGTACACCCAGGCGCGCAGCTTTGGCGGCAAGGGCGTGCTGCGACGGTCGCCGTAGAAGGCGATGGCGAACATGATGGCCATATAGGCCAGGGCGACCACGGCGATCAGCCCGCTGGACAACGACATGAAGACTCCGAAGCAAAAAGGTAACGCGGTCCCGATCAATCAGTCTGGCACGCAAGTGCCGCTTCGTCAGCGCAGACGATGGTTGTAGGAGCGGGTTCACCCGCGAATAGGCAGGAACAGGCAACATCAAACCGTGCGGGTACCCAACCCGTAAAACACCCCTGCCAGTATCACCGACAACACCAGCAGGTAGAAGACCGCCCCTGGCCACAGGTGTGCCAGTGCAAACCCCACCATCACTGGGCCCAGCGCCGCCCCCAGATTGGACAGGTTCTGTGCGCCGTAATACACCCCGCGCAAGTGCTCCGGTGCAATCAGGTCGATGAACATGTACTCGGCCGGGATCACGATGATTTCACCCAGCGTGAACACCAGCATCGCCAGGCACCAGGCCAGCACCGAGCCAGCCAGTGCAAAACCCAGCAAGCCGGCGATAAACAGGCCCATGCCGGCCAACAGCCACGGCATCAGGCGCTGGCGGCTGATACGCCGGCCAATCAGATACTGCAAGGCAATGACCGTCACGGCGTTGGTGGTGACCAGATAGCCGATCAGCCGTGCGGCTGCGGTGGGGTTGCTGGTTACCACCAGGTACTGGGACAGGTAGGCGGTGAACTGGCCGAACACCACCGCGCTCAGCACCCCTCCCGCGGTAAAGCACACCAGCCGACGATCCCGCGCCAGCCCCAGCGCCACTTGGCCGAAGCCGGCCGCAGGTTTGTCCGGCGCGCTGGCCTGCAGGCTGCGATCACCCAGGCGCCAATAAGCCAGGCACATGGCCAGGCCAAGCAGGGCAGAGGCGAGGAACGGCACATGGTCGTTCAGTTCAAGCATGGCCACGCCCAGCAACGGGCCGGCGGCGTAGCCAACGTTGCTGAGGGTGTACTTGATGGCGAAAACCTCGGCCCGCTCATCCACTGGCAGTAACGCGCAGAAGCCCGCCTTGGCGGCGATGTCGACCACTGCCAGGGCCAGGTTGATCAACACCAGACAAAAGAAGAACGGCAGTGCCGAACGGCTGGCGACCGCGCCGACGAAGGCCAGGGCGAACAGCAGGGTACTGATGCTGACCAGCGCGTGGTTGCTCAAGGTGTCGACCAGATGGCCACCGTACAGACTCAATAGCGAGGCGACGATCAGCGCGCCACCGATCAGCAGGCCGATCTGGCTGATCGGCAGCTGGAAATTGTCTGCCAGGTAAACCACCAGGTAGGGCAGGGTGAGGGCGCGGGCGATGGTAAGCGTGAAGGTGGTGGTGAGCAGCAGGCGAACGGTGTGCGGGTAGCGTTTTATGGCGGCGAGCATTGCCACGTCCTTGTTATGCGGGTTTGCCGGGCACAAGCATAAGCCACAAGCGGCCCTTGCAGCAGCACCGACAACATTCGAGTGAATGCGGGAATTCTCCGGCCGCTTCACAGCCCTCCGCGACACAAGGCCGCGTCACAAGCAAAAGGGCGACGGGCGGAGGATTGACAGCCCGACAGGCTGGGGGAATACTCTTGAAAAATTCATATATATGTTTATATAACAAGACGAGAGCGAGACCCATGCACCCATTGACCGGTGATGCTCGACTGCCCCGCTACCAACAACTGCGCGACCACATGGTCGCGCAAATTGCCAACAACCGCTGGCGTCCGGGGGAAGCGATCCCGACCGAAGCAGCCTTGGCCACCGAGTTCGACCTGTCGATCGGCACCGTGCGCAAGGCTGTCGATGTGCTGGTAGCCGAAGGCGTGCTGGAGCGTCAGCAGGGTCGCGGCACCTTCATTCGCCGCCCGCAGTTCCAGTCGTCGCTGTTCCGCTTCTTCCGTTTCGAAGCCGCCAATGGCGAGCGCGTGGTGCCGGAAAGCCGCATTCTCTCTATCGAGCCGCTTCCGGCGCCTTCGGCGGTGGCCGAGGCATTGGGCCTGGCGGGGGAGGCTGATGTGATCCGCATCGTTCGCACCCGTCTGCTTGGCGCCCAGCCGGTGCTGGCTGAAGAGATCTGGCTGCCGCGTCAAACCTTCCAGCCGCTGCTGGACGTGGATTTGAACAGCAAGGGCCCACTGCTGTACCCGATCTACGAAGCGCTGTGCGGTCAGGTGGTCGCCTACGCCGAAGAGACCCTGACCGCCGAAGCGGTCGACGCGGTGCATGGCCGCTTGCTGCAACTGCCGGCCGACAGCCCGGTGGTAGTGATCGAGCGCCTGGCCCGGGATTACGCCGGCAAACCTCTGGAATGGCGCCGCTCGCGCGGCCATGCGCAGCACTTCCGCTACCGCATCGACATTCGCTGAACCGGTCGCTTCACCCTTTTACCTGTCTGCGCCGTGCTGCCACGGCGCAGTGGCTTCGCCTGCCCGTCACACCCACGACTAGAAGGATAACAATCATGTTCAGCTGGTATCGCGAGATCACCTCACGGGAACGCAAGACATTCTGGGCCTGTTTCGGCGGTTGGTCGCTCGATGCGCTGGAAGTGCAGATGTTCGGCCTGGCCATCCCCGCGCTGATCGCCGCGTTCTCCCTGACCAAGGGCGACGCCGGCCTGATCAGTGGCCTGACCCTGGTGACCTCGGCAATCGGCGGCTGGCTGGGTGGCACCCTGTCCGACCGCTATGGTCGCGTGCGTACCCTGCAATGGATGATTCTCTGGTTCTCGTTCTTTACCTTCCTTTCGGCATTCGTCACCGGTTTCTACCCGTTGCTGTTCGTCAAGGCCATGCAAGGCTTTGGCATTGGTGGCGAATGGGCAGCCGGCGCTGTGCTGATGGCCGAAACCATCAACCCCAGGTATCGCGGCAAAGTCATGGGTACGGTGCAGAGTGCCTGGGCTGTGGGGTGGGGGCTGGCGGTGGCACTGTTTACGCTGATTTACTCACTGGTACCGCAGGAGTTTGCCTGGCGGGTGATGTTCTTCGTCGGTCTGCTGCCATCGCTGCTGATCATCTGGGTACGCCGCAACGTGCCTGAGCCGGACAGTTTCCAGCGCCTGCAGAAAGAAAAAGCCATCCCCTCCAGCTTCTTGCAGTCGATGGCTGGCATCTTCCGCCCGGAACTGCTGCGTGTGACCCTGCTGGGCGGCTTGCTCGGCCTGGGTGCCCACGGTGGCTACCACGCGGTGATGACCTGGTTGCCGACCTTTCTCAAGACAGAGCGCAACCTCTCGGTGCTTAACTCTGGCGGTTACCTGGCGGTGATCATCCTGGCCTTCTGGTGTGGCTGCGTGGTCAGCGGCCTGCTGATCGACCGTATTGGCAGGCGCAAGAACATCCTGCTGTTCGCCCTGTGCTGTGTACTGACCGTGCAGGCCTACGTGTTCTTCCCGCTGAGCAATACCCAGATGCTGTTCCTCGGCTTCCCGCTGGGCTTTTTCGCCGCCGGCATCCCGGCCAGCCTTGGCGCGTTTTTCAATGAACTGTACCCGGCTGACGTACGCGGCGCCGGGGTGGGCTTTTGCTACAACTTCGGTCGCGTGCTGTCGGCCGTGTTCCCCTTCCTGGTCGGGCACATGAGCGAATCGATGTCGCTGGGGAGTGCCATCGGCATCGATGCCGGCATCGCGTATGGCGTTGCGGTGATCGCAGCCCTGTGCCTGCCCGAAACCCGTGGCCGCAACCTTGAATCTGCACCTGCGCCGGAAGCGGCCGGTGCCGTCGCCAAGTAACCTGAACGTGTTTGTATGAGAACCATGCCCCACGCACCCGCTTTGCACCTGACCGCCATCGACAGCCACGCCCACGTGTTCAGCCGTGGCCTGAACCTGGCCAGCCAGCGGCGTTATGCGCCCAGTTACGATGCGCCGCTGGGCGACTACCTGGGCCGGCTGCGGGCTCATGGTTTCAGCCATGGCGTACTGGTCCAGCCCAGCTTCCTGGGTACCGACAACCGCTATTTGCTCAGCGCCTTGCAGACCGTGCCTGGGCAACTGCGCGGGGTGGTGATGCTGGAGCGGGATGTCGAGCGCGCGACGTTGGCGGAAATGGCCCGGTTGGGGGTAAGGGGTGTACGCCTCAACCTCATGGGGCAGGATATGCCTGACCTGACCGACGCGCAGTGGCGGCCGCTGCTGGAACACATCGGCGAGCAGGGGTGGCACGTGGAACTGCACCGTCAGGTGGCGGACATTCCAGTGCTGGTGCGGGCATTGCAGCCCTATGGCCTGGACATCGTGATTGACCATTTCGGCCGGCCAGATGCCCGCCTTGGCCTGGGCCAGCCGGGGTTTGCCGAACTGCTCACCCTGAGCGGTCGGGGCAAGGTATGGGTGAAGGTGTCCGGCATCTACCGGCTGCAGGGCTCGCCGGAACAGAACCTGGCATTCGCCCGTCAGGCGCTGTGCGCGCTGGAAGCCCATTACGGCGCAGAGCGGTTGATGTGGGGCAGTGACTGGCCGCATACCCAACATGAGTCGGAGGTCAGTTTCGGCACCGCTGTCGAACAGTTCGAGGCCTTGGGGTGTTCAGCGCAGTTGCGCCAGGCACTGTTGGTGGATACCGCGCGGGCGTTGTTTGGCTTCGAGTGACTTAGCGCCAGTGCTGCAACTGCCAGCAGGTCCTTGAAAGCAATCTCGCCTGGCCATGCCTGAGCTGGTGCTTGCCAGCCAGCGCATTTCCCATGCAGATTTGTGGCCCGGCGCGCTTGGCGAGCCTCCAATTGAAAAGCCCTCAGGACCAAGGACGATGAGTCACTCTTCGCAATTCACCTTGCTCGGCAAGCGGCGTTTCCTGCCGTTTTTCATCACTCAGTCGCTGGGTGCCTTCAACGACAACCTGTTCAAGCAGTCGCTGATCCTGGCGATTTTGTTCAAGCTCAGCCTGGGCGATGGTGACCGATCGATCTGGGTCAACCTGTGTGCCTTGCTGTTCATCCTGCCGTTTTTCCTGTTTTCGGCGCTGGGCGGGCAGTTTGGCGAGAAGTTCGCCAAGGATGCGCTGATCCGCGCAATCAAGCTGGCCGAAATCGTGATCATGGCGATTGGTGCGCTGGGCTTTGTCACCAACCATCTGGCGCTGATGCTGGTGGCGCTGTTCGGTATGGGGACCCACTCGGCGCTGTTCGGCCCGGTGAAGTATTCGATCCTGCCGCAGGCCCTGCGCGAGGAAGAGCTGGTGGGCGGTAACGGGCTGGTGGAAACCGGTACCTTCCTCGCCATCCTCGCCGGCACTATCGGCGCCGGGGTGATGATGTCGGCCGACAGTTACGCAACGGTGGTGGCCGGTGGCGTGGTCGGCACGGCGGTACTCGGCTACCTGGCCAGCCGCTGGATCCCCCGGGCTGCTGCCGCCTCGCCGCAAATGCCGCTGGACTGGAACATCTTCAAGCAGTCGTGGGTGATCTTGCGCATGGGCCTGGGCCAGCCGCCGGCGGTGTCGCGTTCGATCGTCGGCAACTCGTGGTTCTGGTTTGTCGGCGCCATCTACCTCACGCAGATCCCGGCCTATGCCAAGGATTGGCTGCACGGTGACGGCACGGTGGTGACCCTGGTGCTGACACTGTTCTCGGTGGGCATCGCCCTGGGCTCACTGCTGTGCGAGCGGCTCAGTGGACGTAAGGTGGAAATCGGCCTGGTGCCGTTCGGCTCGTTCGGCCTGACCCTGTTCGGCCTGCTGTGGTGGTGGCACTCCGGTGATGTGCCGGCTGCAGCAGCGCCGCACGACTGGCTGGCATTGCTGGGCATGAGCCAGGCCTGGTGGATCTTGCTGTCGATCATTGGCCTGGGCGTGTTCGGCGGCTTCTACATCGTGCCATTGTATGCGTTGATCCAGGCCCGCACGGCCGAGGACGAGCGCGCCAGGGTGATCGCGGCCAACAACATCCTCAATGCCTTGTTCATGGTGGTGTCGGCGGTGCTCACCATCATCCTGCTAGGCGTGGCCAAGCTGAGCATCCCGCAGCTCTTCCTGGTGGTGTCGCTGCTCAATATCGCGGTCAACACCTATATCTTCAGGATCGTCCCCGAGTTCACCATGCGCTTCCTGATCTGGCTGCTCAGCCATTCGATGTACCGCGTGCAGCACCGAGACCTTGAGCGCATCCCCGACGAGGGTGCAGCGTTGCTAGTGTGCAACCACGTGTCGTTCGTCGATGCGTTGCTGCTGGGCGGGGCTATCCGCCGGCCGATCCGCTTTGTCATGTACTACAAGATCTACAACCTGCCGGTGCTCAACTTCGTGTTTCGCACTGCCGGTGCCATCCCGATTGCCGGGCGTAACGAAGACCAGGCGACGTACGAGCGGGCCTTCGCGCGCATTGCCGAGTACCTGGCGGATGGCGAGCTGGTGTGCATTTTCCCGGAAGGCAAGCTGACGGGCGATGGCGAAATCGATGTCTTCAAGGGTGGGGTCAGCCGCATCCTCGAAGAAACGCCGGTACCGGTGATTCCGCTGGCCTTGCAGGGGTTGTGGGGAAGCTTCTTCAGCCGTGACCCGGCCAAGGGTTTCTTCAAGCGCCTGTGGTCGCGGGTGACCATCGTGGCAGGCGCCGCCGTCCCGGTGGAGGCGGCGCAGCCTGAAGTGTTGCGTGAACAGGTCAGCCGCCTGCGCGGCCATCTGCGATAGGGGCTAGCTGGCGCTGACTTTCAGGCCGACAAGGCCGCAGACGATCAGCGCCACACTGACCAGCCGCACCAGGGCCATGGACTCGCCGAACAGAATGATCCCGGCGATGACCGTACCGACTGCGCCTACGCCGGTCCAGATGGCATAGGCGGTGCCCAGCGGCAATTCCTTCATGGCCAGGCCCAACAGGCCCAGGCTGATGACCATGGCGCCGACGGTAAGGACAGTGGGTAGCGGTCGAGTGAAACCGTCGGTGTATTTGAGGCCGACGGCCCAGCCGACCTCGAACAGGCCGGCGAAAAACAGGATGATCCAGGACATGAGTGTGTCTCCATCGTTTGAATGATGGGGCCGTCCCCGGAGTGGTCACGCGGTGCGTCGTGAGGTCGTCCTCACCGTGGGCATCATGGTGCCTGTCTGCGGCCTTGCGGGCAAGACCGCGCCTGCAAGGGGTTACCACTTGCAGGCGCGGGTTTACCCGCGAAGAGGCCGGTGCTGGCAGAAAACGATTCAGGCCAGCACCTGCATTTCATACCAATCAGACCCCTTGCGGGATCTCTTCCCCACCCAGCGCCTCGAACAGCACCGGCAGGAATTCGGCAAAGGTCATCATCATCAGCTGGAAGCTGGCATCGAACTGCTGCGCAGCCTCATCGCCACCGTCCTGCTCGGCCTGCTCCTGCAGCAGCTCTTCGAACTTCAGGCGCTTGATGACCATCTTGTCGTCGAGAATGAACGACAGCTTGTCTTGCCAGGCCAGGGCCAGCTGGGTCACCACCTTGCCAGTGGAAAGGTGCAACTGGATCTCTTCGCCGGTCAGGTCCTGGCGCTTGCAACGCACGATACCGCCATCTTCGGCGGTGTCACGCAGTTCGCACTCGTCCAGTACATAGAAGCCTTCGGCGGCTTGCTGCGATTTGACCCAGTCGGTCATGGTGGCCACCGGCGCAATCTTCACCGTGGCCGGGCGCACCGGCAGCGAGCCCATCACTTCACGCAGGGTCGACAGCAGGTCTTCGGCGCGCTTGGCGCTGGCCGAGTTGACCAGGATCACGCCCAGGCGCGGGGCAATGGCAGCGAAGATCATCGAGCGGCGGATGAACGCACGCGGCAGGAACGCCTGGATGATTTCGTCCTTGATCTGGTCGCGCTCCTTTTTATAGACCTTGCGCATTTGCTCGGTCTCGATCTCTTCGACCTTTTCCTTGACCGCGTCGTTGACCACGCTGCTCGGCAGGATGCGTTCTTCCTTGCGCGCGGCAATCAGCAGGTACTCGCCGCTGACATGCACCAGGGGAGCGTCTTCGCCTTTGCCGAACGGCGCGACGAAACCATAGGTGGTCAGCTCCTGGCTGGCGCAGGGGCGGGCCGGCTTGCTGGCCAGGGCGGCTTCCAGCGCTTCAGGCTCGAACGGAACTTCCTGGGTCAGGCGGTAGGTCAGCAGGTTCTTGAACCACATGAGGGGCAATCTCTCCTTAATGCATAAGGCGGGCATTATTCTCCGAGCGGTGAGTTGAGGCCAGCCCTGTCAGAGGGCCAGCAGTGGCTTATGCATGAAAGAATCGGCCGACAACGCTAGGTCTTTGAAAGGCCTGAGGTTTTTTTTGCAAAAAGTTTAAAAAGTGCTTGCCAGGGTGCGGGACGCTCCGTAGAATGCGCGCCACACCGAGACGAAGGGTGATTAGCTCAGCCGGGAGAGCATCTGCCTTACAAGCAGAGGGTCGGCGGTTCGATCCCGTCATCACCCACCACTCGATGTATAGCGCAGCGGTAGTTCAGTCGGTTAGAATACCGGCCTGTCACGCCGGGGGTCGCGGGTTCGAGTCCCGTCCGCTGCGCCATATTCCACTTCCAGGGCCCACTGAACACCCGGAAGTAACAAAGAAAGCGACCTTAGGGTCGCTTTTTTTGTGCCTGATTTTTGGTGTTTGACCGAAGTGTGAAAAAACTTCGATAAGTGCTTGCCAGAGCGCCAAGTCGCCCGTAGAATGCGCGCCACACCGAGAGACATGGGTGATTAGCTCAGCCGGGAGAGCATCTGCCTTACAAGCAGAGGGTCGGCGGTTCGATCCCGTCATCACCCACCACTCGATGTATAGCGCAGCGGTAGTTCAGTCGGTTAGAATACCGGCCTGTCACGCCGGGGGTCGCGGGTTCGAGTCCCGTCCGCTGCGCCATATTCCACTTCCAGGGCCTACTGAACACCCGGAAGTAAAAAAGAAAGCGACCCTAGGGTCGCTTTTTTTTGTGCCTGAATTTTGTACTCATACCTGCAAGCGTTTGCCGCAGCTTCAGCCACGACGTTCCTCCTCCCGCAATGTCAGCACCTCATACCCACCCTCAGTCACCGCCACGGTATGCTCCCACTGCGCCGACAGGCTGTGGTCACGGGTAATCACCGTCCAGCCATCCTTCAGCGTGCGCGTCCCACGCCCACCCTGGTTGATCATCGGCTCGATGGTAAACACCATGCCCGGTTTCAGTTTCATGCCCATGCCACGTTGGCCAATGTGCAGCACCTCTGGCGCTTCATGCATCTGCTGGCCAATACCGTGCCCGCAATACTCGCGCACCACGCTGTAACCCGCCGCCTCGGCATGTGCCTGCACGGCATGGCCGATATCGCCCAGCGTTGCCCCAGGGCGCACCTGCTCGATGCCTTTCCACAACGCGTCATAGGTGGTGTCGACCAGGCGCCGGGCTTCATCGCTGATCTTGCCGATGCCATACATCTTCGACGAATCGGCAATGTAGCCGCCCTGTTCCAGAGTGATGTCGACGTTGATGATCGAGCCTTCCTTGAGTACCTCATCGACCTTGGGGATGCCGTGGCATACCACGTGGTCCACCGACGTATTGAGCGAGTAAGGGAAACCGTACTGGCCTTTGCTTGCAGGCCGTGCCTTAAGCGTATCGACGATGAACGCCTCGGCGCGGTCGTTGATCTGCATCGTGGTCACTCCGGGGCGGATGAAGCTGTCGAGTTCGGCGAACACCTGGGTCAGTAGCTGGCCGGCGCGGCGCATCAGGTCGAGCTGGGTGGGGGTCTTGAGGATCACCTGGGACATGGGGGGAGGGTAGTTGCTCATGCTGGAAATTGCCCCAGCATAGCGCCAGCGGGTACCGGCTTGCCACCGCATGGTGCGTAGCCTGTGCAGGCCTCTTCGCGGGCGTGCCTGCTTCCATAGGTACGGCGCCGCCCTCAGGCCTTGCGATATCCCTGTGGGAGCGGGCATGCCCGCGAAATGGCTGGTATAGCTGGCCCATAAATTGCTGATTTACCCTCATCCCGGGCTATCAACGTCGACAGCCCTCACCACTTCACGACAAAGGCGCCGTGTTGCCCCGCGTGCATCAGCATGCCGGGGCAGCCGGCGCCTTTTTGCGTTTTCACAGGAGCCCGCCCATGGCCAACAGCGAAGTACGCAGCGTCTGCCCCTACTGCGGCGTGGGCTGCGGCATCGTCATGAGCGTTGCCGATGGCAAGGTCGGCAAGATCAGCGGCGACAAGCTGCACCCGAGCAACTTTGGCCGCCTATGCACCAAAGGCCTCACCGCACACCTGCCACTGAGTGCCAGCGGGCGCATGGCCGATGCCTACGTGCGCCAGCAACGCAGCCAGCCGCCAGTGCGCACCAGCATGGACCAGGCCATCGCTGCCACCGCCGAGCGTCTGCGCGGCATCATCGACCAGCACGGCCCGGATGCCATGGCGCTGTACGTGTCCGGGCAAATGTCGCTGGAGGCCCAGTACCTGGCCAACAAGCTGGCCAAGGGCTTTATCCGTACGCGCCACATCGAGTCCAACTCGCGCCTGTGCATGGCCAGCGCCAGCAGTGGCTACAAGCTGTCGCTTGGCGCCGATGGCCCACCTGGCAGTTACCAGGACTTCGAGCACGCCGAGGTATTTCTGGTGATCGGCGCCAATATGGCCGACTGCCACCCGATCCTGTTCCTGCGCCTGCTTGACCGGGTCAAGGCCGGCGCCAGGATGATCGTCGTCGACCCGCGGCGCAGCGCCACGGCCGACAAGGCCGACCTGTTTCTGCAGGTGCGTCCCGGCAGCGACATGGCCTTGCTCAACGGCCTCTTGCACCTGCTGCATCGCAACGGCCACACCAACCCCGACTTCATTGCCCGCTACACCGAAGGCTGGGACGAACTGCCGGCCTTCCTCGACGACTACACCCCCGAGCGCGTAGCCGCCATCACCGGGCTGGCCGAGGCCGATATCATCAAGGCCGCCGAATGGATCGGTAGCGCCAGCAACTGGATGAGCTGTTGGACCATGGGCTTGAACCAGAGCATTCACGGCACCTGGCACAGCAACGCCATCTGTAACCTGCACTTGGCCACGGGGGCTATCTGCCGCCCCGGTAGCGGCCCGTTCTCGCTGACCGGCCAGCCCAATGCCATGGGCGGCCGCGACATGGGCTACATGGGCCCTGGCTTGCCAGGCCAGCGCTCAGCGTTGGTGGAAGATGACCGCGCATTCGTCGAACGACAATGGCAACTTCCACCCGGCAGCCTGCGCAGCGAGGGCGGCGAGGGTACGGTGGCGCTGTTCGGGCAGATGAAAACCGGTGAAGTGAAAGCCTGCTGGGTCATCTGCAGCAACCCGGTGGCCAGTGTCGCCAACCGCCAGCAAGTGATCGACGGCCTGCGCAAGGCCGAACTGGTCATTACCCAGGACGCCTTCCTCGACACCGAAACCAATCGCTACGCCGACATCCTGCTGCCGGCCGCGCTGTGGGCCGAAGGCGAGGGTGTGATGATCAACAGCGAGCGCAACATGACCCTTATGCCACGCGCTGTCGAGCCGCCCGGGCAAAGTTTGCCGGACTGGCAGATCATTGCCCGCGTGGCGTGTGCCATGGGCTATGCGGACGCCTTCGACTACCCCAATGCCGAAGCGGTGTATGAGGAAATACGCCGCTTCCACAACCCTGTGACCGGTTATGACCTGCGCGGTATCGGCTATGCCGAATTGCGTACGCAGCCGCGCCAGTGGCCCTGTGCGCCGGGCAGCCAACAGCAGCGCAGCCCGCTGCGCTACCTCAACGACGGCAGCAGCCAGGCGCTCCTGCTCGATGCCCAAGGTGGGCGGCCGGCACTGGCTTTCCCCACCGCCAGTGGCAAGGCGCGCTTCTTTGCGCGGCCCTGGTTACCGGCAGCGGAATTGCCGGACGATGACTACCCCATGGTGCTGAACACTGGCCGTGTGCAGCACCAATGGCACACGTTGACCAAGACCGGCAAGGTGCCGGCACTGAACAAGCTGGAGCCCGGCCCCTACCTTGAGATTCATCCCGAGGATGCTGCCCGGCTGGGTGTCGCTGAAAAGGACCAGGTAGCCGTTCGCTCACGCCGGGGGCACGCCGTGTTGCCGGCGCGCATCAGTGACCGGGTCATGCCGGGCAACTGCTTTGCGCCGTTTCACTGGAATGACCTGATCGGCGAGCAATTGGCGATCAATGCCGCGACCTGCGATGCGGTCGACCCGCTGTCGCTGCAGCCTGCCTTCAAACACTGCGCCGTAGCCCTGGAGCGGGTCGCAGGCGAGCGCATCGACGCCCTTGATCTGAACACTGCCACTGTAGAGCCTGTCCGCATGCCGACCGCCACCCTGTCCCGTCTGCTTGGCCTGCACACCCAGCCGGTTCCGGTGCTGGCCGAAGAAGAGCGTCATTACCTGCAAGGTTTCCTGCTGGGCCTGGACCAGGCCCGCGCCGAGGGCGTACCCCGCCTGCCGGCCAGTGCGCCGCTGGCTGCCAGCCGTCGTTTGTTTGTCGACGGCTTGCTGGCCGGGCTGTTCGCCCATCCTGCAACTGCACCCATCGCAGCACAGGCCGCGCCATGGCATCAGGTGCTGTGGGCCTCGCAGACCGGCACTGGTGAGCAACTGGCCGAACGCTGTGCCGCGCGCCTGCGCGATGCTGGTCTGAACGTGCAACTCAGTTGCCTGGAGGTGGTCAGTCCAAGCCAGCTGCAGGGCGCTGCCAGTGTGGTGTTGATCGCCAGCACCTTTGGCGATGGCGACGCGCCCGACAGCGGCGCGGCATTCTGGCAGGCCTTGCAGGGTGAGGAGGGCGCTCACTGCGCCGGGCTGTCCTATGCCGTACTGGCCCTGGGCGACTCCAGTTACGACCAGTTCTGCGGTTTTGGCCGCAAGCTCGACCAGCGCCTGGCCGAGCTGGGAGCGCGGCGCCTACTGCAACGGGTGGACTGCGAGCCAGACTTCGACGAAGCCTTTGCCGGCTGGCTCGAAGCGCTATTGCCTGCACTGGGCAGTGCTGCGGCACCACCACCGGCGAGTGAACCTGCACCCTTGGCGGTCTATAGCAAGCAGCAACCCTGGATGGCCACTGTGCTGGAAAACCGCCTGCTCAATGGCCCCGGCGCCAGCAAGGAAACCCGTCAGTTGGTCTTCGACTTGGGCGGAAGCGGCTTCAGTTACGCTGCCGGCGATGCCCTGGGCGTATGGCCGCGCAACTGCCCGGCCCTGGTAGAGGAACTGCTGACGCTGATGCAGCTCGATGGCCAGGCGATGGTCGAGCTTAAAGGTCATTGCGCCATGCCATTGGGCGAAGCCCTGCAAGCACATCTGGAAATTGCCAAGGTCACTGCGCAGCAACTGCAGGCATTTGCCAGCAATGCGCCTGACCTGCAGCGTTTGCTGCAGCCCGAATGCAAGGCCGAGCTGCAAGATTGGCTGTGGGGCCGGCAGCTGGTCGATGTGCTGCGCGCCTTCCCCCAGCAGTTGCCGCTGGCTAGCTGGCTGGAACTGCTCAAACCATTGCAGCCGCGGCTCTATTCGATCAGCTCCAGCCCACTGGCGCACCCAGGCCAGGTGCATCTGACGGTGTCGACGGTGCGTTATGGCGAACGTAAAGGCGTGTGCTCAAGCTACCTTGCCGACCGTGCGCAGGTGCAGAAAGTGGCGATCTTCCCGCAGGTGTCGAAGCACTTCCGCTTGCCCGAGGACGACAGCGTGCCGGTGATCATGGTGGGCCCTGGTACTGGCATTGCACCGTTTCGTGCGTTCCTCGAGGAGCGAGAGGCACGGGGGGCAAAAGGTGACAACTGGCTGTTCTTCGGTGAGCAGTACGCAGCGACCGACTTCTATTACCAGGAGCAGTTGCAGGCCTGGCAGGCGGCGGGGCACCTGCGGCTGGACACGGCGTTCTCGCGGGACCAGGCCGAGAAGATCTATGTGCAGCAGCGCATGCTTGAGCAGGGTGCGCTGTTGTGGCAGTGGCTGGAGGCGGGGGCGTATTTCTATGTGTGTGGCGATGCGCAGCGTATGGCCAGGGATGTGGATGCGGCGTTGCGGGTAATCGTCGCCGAGCATGGCCGGATGGATGCGGCGGCGGCTGCGGCTTATGTCGAAGGCTTGAGCAAGGCCAGGCGTTATCGGCGCGATGTGTACTGAAGTGCTCCAAGATGGGGTGCTGTGCACTTTGAATGTGCATTGGCTGGGCGGGCCCAGCGCAAGTGTAGGAGCGGGTTTACCCGCGAAGAGGCCGGCACAGGCAACCCAGGCATCCCACGCAGCCCAATTGGCACACTCCCTGCTTAACCTCGGATACAACAAAGCCCACTGATCAACGGCGATCAACCCGGGCCCCCTACCGTGATGAATACAGGCAAAGGCGCCTGGAGCTTCGGCTCCAGGCGCTTTTTTTTTGATCGAGGATCGGCTTATGAAGGCAACAGCGAGCAGCGGGCAACGAGAGCGACTGGTCATCGTCGGCAACGGCATGGTCGGCCACCATTGCGTCGAACAACTGGTCAGTCGCGGCGCCCTGCAGCGCTTCGAGGTGCGGGTATTTGGCGAAGAGCGCCAACGCGCGTATGACCGCGTGCACCTGTCCGAATACTTCGGCGGCAGCTGTGCCGAAACCCTGGCCCTGTGTGAGCACGATTTCTACGACGCCAATGGCGTGCACCTGCACCTGGGTGAGGCCGTTCTGGAGATCGACCGCGAGCGCCGCGAAGTCGTCACTGCCGAAGGTCGTTACGGCTACGACCAACTGGTGCTGGCTACCGGCTCCTATCCCTTTGTGCCGCCAATCGAAGGCTCCAGCGGCAATGCCCGCCTGGTCTACCGCACCCTGGACGACCTCGATGGCATTCGTGCTGCCGCAGCCGGTGCCCGCCGAGGGGTGGTGGTCGGCGGTGGCCTGCTTGGCCTGGAAGCGGCCAACGCCCTCAAGTCGCTGGGGCTGGAAGCCCACGTGGTGGAATTCGCCCCACGGCTGATGCCGGTACAGCTGGACGGCGAGGGCGGTGCCGCGTTGAAGGCGCAGATCGAAGCGCTGGGTGTGGGGGTGCACCTGGCGCGCGCCACCCAGTCGGTCAGTGCCGGTGAAACCTACCGCTACCGCATGAACTTCGACGGCGGTGAGCACCTGGAAACCGACCTGATCGTGTTCTCCGCCGGTATCCGCCCACAGGATGCACTGGGCCGGGGTTGCGGCCTGGACATCGCCGCGCGCGGTGGCGTGGTTATCGATAACCACTGCCGCAGCAGCGACCCACGCATCTTCGCCATCGGCGAGTGCGCCTCGTGGAACGGCAGTGTGTTCGGCCTGGTCGCCCCAGGCTACAGCATGGCGCGCAACCTGGCTGGGCTGCTGATGGGCGAGGCGGCGGTGGCGTTCACCGGCGCCGACATGTCGACCAAGCTCAAGCTGCTGGGGGTGGATGTCGGTTCGATCGGCGACGCCCACGGTGCCACGCCGGGCGCGCGCAGCTATCGCTTCATCGATGAAGCCAACAGCGCTTACCGCCGTTTGGTGGTGGATGCCAGCGGCAAGCACGTGCTCGGCGCGGTGCTGGTCGGTGACAACAGCTATTACGACACCCTGTTGCAGTACGCCCAGAACGGCATCGCCCTGCCGGCCGACCCGGCAGCGCTGATCCTGCCGCAAGGCGGTGGTGCGCCGGCCCTGGGCGCCGATGCGCTGCCCGACAGCGCGACCATCTGCTCCTGCCACAACGTCAGCAAGGGGGCGGTGTGCGCCGCGATCGACAGTGGCTGTAGCGACTTGGCTGCGGTCAAGGGCTGCACCAAGGCCGCGACCGGCTGCGGCGGTTGCGCGGCCCTGCTCAAGCAAGTCTTCGAGCACGAACTGACGGCCCGCGGCGTGGCGGTGGACAAGAGCCTGTGCGAGCACTTTGCCTACACCCGGCAGGAGCTGTACGGGTTGGTGCGGGTGGAGGGTATCCGCACCTTCAGCGAACTGCTCGAGCGCCATGGCAAGGGCTATCTGGGGTGTGACATCTGCAAGCCGGCGGTGGGCAACATCCTTGCCTCGTGCTGGAACCAGCCGATCATGGACCCGGCGCTGGTACCGCTGCAGGACACCAACGACACCTTCATGGCCAACATGCAGAAAAACGGCACCTATTCGGTGGTGCCGCGCATTCCCGGTGGTGAAATAACCCCCGACAAGCTCATCGTCATCGGCCAGGTGGCCAAGAAATACGACCTGTACACCAAGATCACCGGTGGCCAGCGCATCGACCTGTTCGGCGCCCAGTTGCACGAGCTGCCGCTGATCTGGGGCGAACTGATCGAGGCCGGTTTCGAAACCGGCCACGCCTACGGCAAGTCGACCCGCACGGTGAAGTCTTGCGTGGGTAGTACCTGGTGCCGTTACGGCGTGCAGGACAGTGTCGCCATGGCCCTGCGCCTGGAAGACCGCTACAAGGGCCTGCGCAGCCCCCACAAGCTCAAGTTCGCGGTATCGGGTTGCACCCGTGAATGCGCCGAGGCGCAGAGCAAGGACATCGGCGTTATCGCCACCGACAAGGGCTGGAACCTGTACGTGTGCGGCAACGGCGGCATGCGCCCGCGGCATGCCGAGCTGTTCGCCACCGACCTGGACGACGAAACCCTGGTACGCCTGATCGACCGCGTGCTGATGTTCTACATCCGCACGGCCGACAAGCTGCAGCGCACCTCGGTGTGGCGTGAAAACCTGGAAGGCGGGCTGGACTACCTGAAGCAGGTGATCATCGACGACAGCCTGGGCCTGGCCAGCGAGCTGGAAGCGCAGATGCAGCAGGTGGTCGACCAGTATGAATGTGAGTGGGCCAATGCCCTCAACGACCCGGAGAAGCTCAAGCGCTTCCGCACCTTCGTCAACGACCGACGCGCCGACCCGGACGTGCACTTCGTGCGCGAACGCGAACAACGCCGGCCCGCAGCACCGCTGCACCTGATCCCAACCGTCGAGGAGACTGTCTGATGAACCTGGCTAATGTTGCTGTGAACACGCAAGAAAACTGGCAGCCGGTGTGCCAGGCACAAGACCTGGTGGCCGACTCCGGCGTCGTGGTTTGGTTCGATGGGGCCCAGGTGGCGTTGTTCTACCTGCCGGGGCAGTCCCAGCCGCTGTATGCAGTGGACAATCGCGACCCACGCTCCGGCGCCAACATCATCGGCCGCGGGCTGGTGGGCAGTGTGCAAGGTGAGTTGGTGGTGGCAGCGCCGCTCTACAAGCAGCACTTCAGCCTGCTGAGTGGGGAGTGCCTGGAGGATGCCGGGCAGAGGTTGCGGGTGTGGCCGGTGCGGTTGAAGGGGGAGGCGGTGGAGCTGGCGGTGGCCTGATACCCCTTTGCTGCCTGTGCCGGCCTCTTCGCGGGCAAGCTCGCGCCTACGGAATCTGCACCGCCTTCAAATACGGCGCTGCACCTGTGGGAACGGGCCTTCCCGCGAAGAGGCCAGCACAAGCCGACTAGATAACCAACCCCTGCGGTTTGCGTCCGGCAAATACATCCACCAGGCTGGCCACCACCATCTCGCCCATGCGCGTGCGTGTCTGTACCGTGGCACTGGCGCGATGCGGTTGCAGGACTACATCTTCGCGCTCGAACAACGCCTCGGGCGCTCGCGGTTCATCGGCAAACACATCCAGCGCCGCGCCAGCGATCTCGCCGGCCTGCAACGCCGCGACCAACGCGGGTTCATCCACCAGCTTGCCGCGTGCGATATTGATCAGATACCCCTCGGCGCCCAACGCCCGCAGCACGTCGCGATTGATCAGCGCCTCGCCCTTGTCAGCCGCCGCCGCGAGGATCAGCGCATCGCTGTCCTTGGCCAACTGCAGCAGATCTGCCTCGAACCCGTAGGGCACATCCAGCGCCTGTAGATCGGTGTAGCGGATCGGGCAACCGAAGGCTGTCGCCCGCTGTGCTACCGCCCGCCCGACCCGGCCCATGCCGACGATGCCCACGCGCATGCCCGACACCTGCCGGGCCAGTGGCAGCGGTGCCAGCGGCGTGGTGCTGGTGGCCCAACGGCCGGCGCGAACGAAGCGGTCACCGGTGCAGATACCCCGGCACAAGCCGATCAGCAGGCCGATGGCAAGATCGGCGACGTCCTCGGTGAGCGCACCGAGGGTCGCCGTCACCTGGATGCCGCGATCGCGGGCATAGGCCAAGTCTACCGCGTCGGTGCCGACGCCATTGACGGCGATCACTTCGAGGTTGGGCAGGCGCGCCATCAGCGCCTGGCTGATGCCGGTGTGGCCGCCGGTAATCACGCCCCGAATGTTGCTTGCATACTGGCTGACGTAGGCATCCTTGTCGGCCTGTTCGTAGTAACGGTGTACGGTGAACAGCTGTTCCAGGCGCTCACGGATCTGCGGGATCAGGATAGGGCTCAGTTGCAGGACTTCTGGTTTCATCGGTCACTCCATCATAAACAGGGATCAGCCACGGCCAACGAACGGCATGTTGCTGGCCATCACGGTCATGTTCAGTACGTTGGCGTCGAGCGGCAGCGCTGCGATGTAGCGCACCGCATCGGCCACATGGCGCACGTCGAGCATCGGTTCGGCGGCGATCTCGCCATTGGCCTGGCGCACCCCACGGGTCATGCGCTCGGACAACTCGGTCAGGGCGTTGCCGATGTCCAACTGGCTGCACACGATGTGGTAAGGCCGACCATCCAGCGCCAGCGCCTTGGTCAGGCCCAGCACCGCATGCTTGCTGGCGGTGTAAGGTGCGGTGAACGGGCGTGGGGTGTGCGCCGAGATCGAGCCGTTATTGATGATTCGCCCGCCTTGCGGCTGCTGGCGGCGCATCAGGCCGAAGGCGGCGCGGGCGCACAGGAACACACCATCGACGTTGGTGGCCATGACGTTGCGCCAGTTCTCCAACGGCAGCTCGTCCACCGGCACGGCGGGCGCGTTGATGCCGGCATTGTTGAAGATCACATCGAGCCGGCCGTGCACTTCTTCGATGGTGGCGAACAGCTGCGCGACGCTTTGCTCGTCGCGTACATCGGTGGGCACGGCCAGTGCCTCACCGCCTGCTGCCAGCGCCTGTGCAACCACGGCTTGCAGGGGTTCGGCGCGGCGCCCGGCGAGCACCAGGCTGAAGCCGTCATCCAGCAGGGCAAGGGCGACGGCGCGGCCGATGCCGCTACCGGCACCGGTGACCAGGGCGATTTTCTTGTTCTGGGTCATGTCGGGTCTCCGTCAGGTTCAGGCTGCGTTGGCTGTTTGCCCGGCAGGGCGGGGGCCGACACGCAGGTGCAGCTCGCCAATGCCGTCGATCCCGGCGTGTATCGTGTCGCCCGGGTTCAGCGGTGCCACACCAGGCGGGCTGCCGGTCATGATCAGGTCGCCCGGGTGCAGCGGCAGCTGGCGTGACAGCCGGCTGATCACTTCGGCCAATGCCCAGGTCTGCTGGCTCAGGTGGGCACGCTGGCGCTCCTCGCCATTGACCTGCAGCCACAGCGACGTATCCAGCGGCCAGTCGCATTCGCTGGCAGGGACGATGGCGGTCATCGGTGCCGAAGCCTCGAACACCTTGGCGCCTTCCCACGGCAGGCCCTCGGCCTTGGCCTTGCGCTGGTGATCGCGACGGGTCATGTCTAGACCGGCGGCAAAGCCGAACACGTGCTCCAGGGCATGCTCGCTGGCGATGTTGGCGCCGCCTTTGGCGATGGCCGCGACCAGCTCGATTTCATGGCAGAACTCGTCGGTCTGCGGCGGGAAGGGCAGTTCGCCCAGTGCCTCGACCACGTTGCTTGCCGGTTTCATGAAAAACACAGGCTCCTGCGGCGCCGCGCCGTAGGATTCCGGCCACGGGTAGTTGCGGCCGAGGCAGAACACCCGGCCGACCGGGAAGCGCGCATCGCTGCCGCGGATCGGCAGGCTGACGATGGCCGGCGGGTTGAACAGGTAGGTCATGGGTGGATCCTCCGTACTGGAGTGGACAGCGTATCCAGCGGCTGGCCGGCAAAGTTGGACGAAAGCGGGGTTGGGTTGGACTATCCAAGGCACCTGGACCGGCCCTTTCGCGGCTAAAGCCGCTCCTACAGGGATAGCGTCAAACCCAGGGGCAATACCGTCCCCCCGTAGGAGCGGCTTTAGCCGCGAAGAGGCCGGTACCGTCAATACACGCCTTGGCTCAGCCCGCAGCCTTCAGCTCGATGCGATACAGCTTCCCAAGCAGCAGCGAGTAAGACAGTGTGCCCATCAACGCCACACCACCGATGAACCAGAACGCCATGGCGAACGAGCCACTGGCGTGCACGATCGCGCCGATCACGATCGGTGTGACGATGCCGCCGATGTTCGCCGCCAGGCTGGTAATGCCGCCGGTCAGGCCGATCAGCTCCTTTGGCGCCACTTCCGAGACGGCAGCCCACGACGACGAGGCGATGCCCTGGGCGAAGAACGCCAGGGTCAGCACGGCGATGCACAGCACATTGGAGTCGGTGAAGTTCACCAGCACGATCGACATCCCCAGCATCGAGCCCACCACCAGCGGCAGCTTGCGGGCAAACGACAGCGAGTAACCCTTGCGGATCAGCAGGTCGGAGACGATGCCCGCCAGGAGGATGCCGACCGTGGCACCAATGAACGGCATGACCGCGAAGATGCCGACCTTGATCAGCGTCAGCTGGCGTTCTTCGATCAGGTAGGTGGGGAACCAGGTGAGGAAGAAGTACAGCGCCGAAGTGCTGGCGAACTTGCCCAGGCAGATCGCCCAGATCTGGCGATAGCGGAACAGTTCGGCAACCTGGCGCCAGTCGAAGCGGGTACGTTGCTGGCTGCTCTTCACCAGGCCACCACCGTGCTCGATATAGGCCAGTTCCTCCTTGCTGACCTTCTTGCAGTTCAGCGGGTCGCGGTACAGCACCAGCCACACGACGCCGAACAGGATGCCCACCAGGCCGGTGCTGTAGAACACGTGGCGCCAGTCATAGGTGGTCGCCAGCCACAGGAGCGCGCCGGTGAACAGCGCGGTGCCCAGGTACTGGCCACATACGTAGATGCTGCTGGCCATGCCGCGCTCGCGAGCGGGGAACCATACCGTAACCGCACGGCTGTTGGCCGGGAAGGCCGGGGCCTCCATGGCGCCGACCGCCAGGCGCAGGCCGAACAGCGAGGCGAAGCCACTGGCCAGGCCCTGGGCCACGGTGACCGCCGACCAGCTGATCAGCGACACGCCATAGGTCAGGCGCGAGCCGAAGCGGTCAGCAATGAAGCCAGCCGGTACCAGGGCCAACGCGTAGGTCCAGGCGAAGGCGGAGAAAATCAGGCCCATCTCGACCTTGTCCAGGCCCAGGTCTTTGGCCATGAACGGCGCGGCGATGGAAATGTTCACCCGGTCGACGTAGTTGATGATGGTCGCCACCAGCAGCAGCGACAGCATGAACCAGCGGCGGCGGGTAGGCAGGCGCTGGGCAGGGGCCGCGTCCAGCGTGTACGACGACGCGGCGCGGGGGGTAGGCGTGCTCGACATGAGTCGACCTCGTTTGTTGTTGTTGGTAGAGGTTGGGCTGCAGTCCCTTTTCTAA
Source organism: Pseudomonas sp. D5(2026) (assembly GCF_057766845.1). Lineage (NCBI taxonomy): Bacteria > Pseudomonadati > Pseudomonadota > Gammaproteobacteria > Pseudomonadales > Pseudomonadaceae > Pseudomonas > Pseudomonas sp. D5(2026). Next base: position 4,245,709 of record NZ_CM173421.1, on the reverse strand, counting down.
GGTGGTCGTACAACGCGGTGAATGCAACGGGGTATTTAGACCGTTTTTTTCATTGGAGGCGGGGCAGTGCTGTGCTGTCCAAGAAATTTCTCAGCCGGGGTTTCGCCTGAAATATTGGTTGAATAGCGCATTCTCAGAGGGCTGCGTGGATTTGCGGTTGCGCAGGTTTTTGCATAAGGGGTTAAATTGCAGAGTTTGGACGTCGTACAACTTAAAGCGCCTGTATCCCGGAGATTGCCCATGCCCCCCAAGCGCGAGGTTCCGACCTATGTCATGCAGCAGCGCAGCGAGCTGATGGATTTCTACATCCGCGACCAGCGCGGGCGTCCCGCCGAGACCGCGCCGCATCGTCATGAGTACTTCCAGATCCAGGTCAATCTCGGCGGCGACACGGTGCAACACATCGGCAGCGTGCAACGCCCATTCAGACGCAACACCCTGGCCTTCATCCTGCCGCACCGGGTGCATGTGATCCCGCATCCGGAGGACAGCGACTTCGTGGTGATCAATTTCTCCCAGACGTTCCTGCTGCCGCACCTGGCCTGCGACCCGATGGACCTGGAGGAAGTGTCGATCCTGCAGGCGCCGGAGCTGTCGCCGTTCCGCTTTCAGGAGCATCTCGACTTCTACCTGAGTGAGCCGGACTTTGCCGAGGTACGGCAAACCCTCGAGCGCATGCGTGCGCTGGATGCCAACCGCCGTTTCGGCACCCGCGAAATCCTCAAAGGCCTGTTGCTGCAGCTGATCGGCCAGGTCTGTGGCCTGTATGCCGAGCCGCTGCGCGAACTGGCCGACAGCAACGCTGCCCAGCTCAGCCGCCGTGCTGCGCTGGGCCGCATGAGCGACTACCTGCGCCGGCATATCGACGACCCCGACCTGAACCTGCAGAAAGTCGCTGCCGCCACCTACCTGTCGCCGACCTACCTGACCCACTGGCTGCGCAAGGAAATCGGCAAGACCTTCAGCGAGCTGGTGCTGGAGCGGCGCATGCACGCCGCACGCAACTACCTGCTCAACGGCAGCCGCCCAGTGGGCGAGGTGGCGCGGCTTTGTGGCTTTGCGGACGAAGCCTACTTCTCTCGACGTTTCCGCCAGATCCACGGCCTGCCACCTGGCCAGTTCCGACGCCAGCAACGCGACCCGGATACGCCGCAGGCGGCAATGCTTTAAGCCTGCCCGCTTCTGCCGTGGCGTACTACTGGACCGGTCTCAGAGAGAGGGCGAGCAGGCAGGGGAGTCGGTAGCCCTGCTGTACGTCTTGCCCGCTCACGAGCATGCGCTGGTTGTCGGTATCGATTACCATCGAGTCGGTGTGAGTGATGAAGCCAAATTCCCCCGAAAACGCTCCAAACTGACCGTAGCCATATGGGGGGGCAAAGCGAGTGTCAAGTTGACCGCTTGAGTGGTAGCGCACCGCCATGTTGAAGGCATAGAAACCACCGTAACCGATCAGGCCACCCTCGGCTTCTTCAATATGGCTCCACCCGCCGTCGATGTGAAAACGCACTACCTGGCCCTGATTGAACTCAAGAGCAGGCCTACCTTCATAATCCAACCGGTAGAGGGTCGGTTTGCCGCTATCGTCGTCTTCCGAGTAGTGCTGGCCGTATAACGTGATGCGTTTGCTGCTGTCCTCTATGGAAAAGCCGTTATTGAGAATCCACGCGTCTGACCAGTGGTGACCCCCCTCGCCGAATGCGTCATCAAGTACCCCCGCCAGCGACAGGCCACTGGTTACTCCATACCAGTCCGGACCGCGTCGCAACGTAGTCGATATCACGATGCGCTGCACGCCGGCGGCTGGGGATATAACGGCAATGCCGTCAAGCGCGTGCGATGAACTTTCGGGAATTAGAGTGCTCAAGGCCAGCAGCCCATCTTCACCGAAACCGTGGTCCTTTCCACCGTGAGCGTCCAGGGCGACAACCACTGCTTTGAGCCCCCCGCTTCGTATCTGACCGCAGTCGCCACCACCCCTTCCTGGTGGCAGGCCAGCCTCTCCAGCAGCAGATCCACACCGAACAAAGCGCGACTGTCGATATAGCCCTTCCCTTGACCAAAGCTCGGATCGGCTTCGCCTTGGGCTGTCAGCTTCCACAAGTGAGTGGTTGATTGCTCATGAGGCGCCACAGTCACCAGCAGATTGCCCGACATGTCTTCCGCTACCGCATTGGCGTCCAGATAGAAACCCGTGGACAACGTGTTGAAGTCGACCATGCCGCTGCCATTGAACGTGATGTCAAGCTTTCCACTTGCGTCCAGGCAGGCAATGAAAACACTGTGTAGCCCATCGGGATCGGCCTTCTGGCCAGTCACGTAGAAACGGCCCGGCCGCACTTTGCTCCTCAGCACGCTGGTCGCTGCCCCTAAGGTGCCCGGGTCGCTTTTGGTGAAGTGGCCATGGCCGTTGTCGCCATAGCGGGTATCGATGGGGGCCTTGGGTTGCTGCTGAACAGCCTTGCGATACGGGTGCGCTGAATGGATTGAAGGGAAGTGATTCTTGACTCGGATCATGGCGTTGAGCTCCATTCACAATAAAACCGCTGAACGCCTATTGAGCGATGTTTCGGTAGGATCGGCTACTGGCAGAAGTGACAGGTGCGTCAACGATCTGGACATGCAGGGCAGCCTGGCCGGGGCGGCCGATATCCTGTCGAGCACTTAAGTCTTGATACGCGTTGATGCTGCGTTGAAAACAGCCTCGGGATGTCGGTTTACAGCCCGTAAACTCCGCTTCCTTGGCTGTTTTCGCATTGCCTGAACTTCGTCTCAAGACTTTCATGCAGTCTCTGGTGAAGTGCCAGTTAGTCTCATTTTTATTGCTTCAATGAGACGGCAATGACACAAGGGGTGGAACCCGTCTGTATTTCCCGCCCCGCTACGAGTAGGCGTTGGCTTTCTGGCATTACCGTCGCGGAATGGCTGTTACCATAGAATCCTGGTTGCGACCCGATTGCCGTAAAAACACCGTAACCATTCGGCGGCACGAATGTAGTATCAAGTTGGCCGTCCAGACGGTAACGCACCGCCATGCCGCGATCGAGAAATGAACCATAACCTACCAGTTTTCCATCGGCCTCTGTCATATAGTCCCAGGCACCCTCAATGGGGATTAATACGACACGACCCTCGTTGAATTCTTTAGCAGGTTTTCCTGTGTAGTCTAGCCGATAGATCATGGGAGTACTGGTCCCTTCGGACCACACCTGGCCGTGGACGGTGATGCGCTGACTGGCGTTATTTAGCGTGAAATCATAAATGATAATGCCAGGCTTTGACCAATAGACCCCGTTGTCAGCGAAGCGCTGGTCGAGCGCTCCGGACAATGTCAGTGCTGCGATTCCGTTTATGCTCGACGAATCGTTGAAATAGCGCGTGTAGATGATGATGCGCACCTTCTCACCAACCTCCAGCATCTTAGGCGCCCCAATGACATAACGGAGGTCCGGAATAAGATCTTGCATCTTGAGGATGCCTAGCTTACCAAAGCTCTGGCGTGGGACACCTTCATGGGTGAGCACGAAAAGGATGGGAGCGTTTTCAAGGGAGCCTGAGAAGATATAGTCGTTCTTGTAAGTGGTGAATTGGTAGAGCGTGATATCTTTAAAATTGAAAAAATTATTTAGGATGATGTAGCCGTTGTTGCTGCCGAAATCAGTATCTGGCTTTCCGTTTGGCTTAAGCTTCCACAGGTGTGTGAAGCCTTGGGTTAGATCATTCATAGTGAGCAGGATGTGACCCTCCGCATCCTCGGCCATATGAGAGAAACTATGATAATCAAAAACTGTGCTCAGGTCAGTCAGATAGACAAGACCTGTTTTGTTGAAAGACGTATCCAGCTCGCCATCTTTCAAGGTGCGCGCAATGAAAGGTTTCGTGCCGTTGTGGACGCCTCTCAAGTAAAATCGCTCGGGATAGTAGTTGCTTGCCAGGATTTGCGAAACCGCGTTTCTAGGATCCGCGATAGGCTCGCCGATGTGAAGGTGCCCTTTGTCGGCATAGGTTACGTCAATGGGCGCCTTGAGTTCCTGACGCTCGCCTTGGTAATCACGGGGGTTGTGTTGAGTCTGGGCAAAAAAAACCATATTTGGATGCATGATATGACCTGTCACTGGGGGAGTGGTTTTTGCGATCTCATTTAATGCGATCCGGATAGCTGCGGGTACTGGCAAAAATGATAGGTGTTGGTGGTCGATGGATAACGATCCGGTCCTGGAGTTTGGGCTGCAACGGGGAGCACGGGGCGGCAGACCTGGATACGCCGCAGGTAGCGATGCGGTAAGCTTGCTGCCATGAACCTCGACACCCGCATCAAATACCGCCACCTGCTGTGCTTCCTGGAGATTGCCCGGCAGGGCAGCCTGGCCAGGGCGGCCGATAGCCTGTCGATCAGCCAGCCGGCGATTTCCAAGACCCTCAAGGAGCTTGAGGACCTGCTCGAGGCGCGCCTGTTCGAGCGCAGCCGCCAGGGTGTCGAGCTGACCCCGGCCGGCACCCGCTTCATGCGTTACGCCGGGCCCAGCGTGCAGGCGCTGCGCGATGGCGTCAGCAGCCTGCGCGGTGAAGCGCGGGCGCCGTCGCAGGTGCGCATTGGTGTGCTGTCCACGGTCGAAGGCCTGCTCATGCCCGAGGTGCTGTGCCGCCTGCATCAGCGCCATGAAGCGCTGGTGATCAGCGTGGTCACCGGGGTCAGCGCGCAGTTGCTTGGCCAGCTTCACCTGGGGGAGCTGGAACTGGTGGTGGGGCGCATGACCGACAGTCCGCAAATCCAGGGGTTGTCCTTCGAGCACCTGTACAGCGAGTCGATGAGCCTGGTGGTGCGCCCGGGTCACCCGCTGCTGGCCTGCACGCCCGTGGAGCGGGGGCAGGTGGGGCGTTACCCGCTGGTGCTGCCACCCGTCGGCACCACCATCCGCCAGCACGCCGACAGCCTGTTTGTGCAATGCGGCATCCAGATGCCGGCGCAGCGGCTGGAAACCCTGTCGCTGGCCCTGAGCCGGCGCTACCTGCTGGGCAGCGATGGCCTGTGGGTGGCGCCGCGTGATGCCGTGCTGCTCGACCTGCGCCGTGGCGAACTGGTCGAGCTTGACCTGGGTGTGCGCGAGCCGGGAGGGTCGGTGGGGATTTGCCGCAATGCCGCCTTGCCGTTGAGTTTGCCGGGGCAGTGGGTGGGCGAGGTGCTGCGGGAGGTGGCGGGGGAATATCGAGAGGGTCGGTATCCTTGAGGTTTTCGGGGGCTGCCTGCCCTGATGTTTCCGACCTCAGAACCTGCAGAAATAAAAGGCCACAAAAAACCGGCGAGCCCGGCACAAAGGGTCAATACTGGCCAATGGCTGCAACGCTTCGATGAAGAAGCTTTTAACGACTGAACTTCCTTACGAAAACCCGCTCCTATGCCGGTAGCCATTGGTCATGGCCGCCTGCTAAGCTCGCGGCTTTACCCTGATTGCCCTTATGGCGCATGAACAAGGAAATAGCATGAAACAGCATCGTTTGGCGGCTGCGGTTGCCCTGGTAGGCCTGGTACTGGCTGGCTGCGATCAACAAGCCAGCAGCCCCGAGCTGAAGACTCCGGCGCAGAAAGCCTCCTACGGTATCGGCCTGAACATGGGCAAGAGCCTGGCTCAGGAAGGCATGGAAGACCTTGATTCGAAAGCAGTCGCCCTCGGCATCGAAGACGCCGTTAGCAAGAAAGAACAACGCATCAAGGACGAAGAGCTGGTAGAGGCCTTCACCGCATTGCAGAAACGCGCCGAGGAGCGCCTGGCCAAGGCCAGCGAAGAAGCCGCCTCCGCCGGCAAGAAGTTCCTCGAAGAAAACGCCAAGAAGCCAGGCGTGGTCACCACTGCCTCGGGCCTGCAGTACGAAGTGGTCAAGAAGGCCGACGGCCCGCAGCCCAAGCCGACTGACGTGGTCACTGTCCACTACGAAGGCAAGCTGATCGACGGCAAGGTATTCGACAGCTCCGTCGAACGTGGCAGCCCGATCGACCTGCCGGTCAGCGGTGTGATCCCAGGTTGGGTCGAAGGTTTGCAGCTGATGCACGTCGGCGAAAAGTACAAGTTGTTCATCCCGGCTGAACTGGCCTATGGCGCACAAAGCCCAAGCCCGCTGATCCCGGCCAACTCGGTACTGGTGTTCGATCTGGAACTGATCGCCATCAAGGACCCGGCCCAGTTGCAAGGCGCCGAGCCGCAAGCCGAAGCCCCTGAAGAAGCACCTGCCAAGTAACATTGGCTGGTTGTCGAAAACGCCCCACATTGATGGGGCGTTTTCGTTTGTGCCGATTGGACGAACCAGCAACAGCTGATACTGTCCGAAGAAATGCAGCGTGAAGAAGTAGGATGTTTCTGACGCAAATCGTTTGCGGCGCAGGTAGCCATGGCGTGAAACGACTGTGTAAAAAACGCCCGATCTGACTGGGCCCCTTGCCTGGCAGGCACCTGGGGTCGGAAACCTCGCCCTGTTCACAAGGTTATCCACAATAAATGTGGATAACCTTTTCCTCTTGGAGGCTCCATGAGCGCACCCTGGAATTTTGCCCGTTTCCTGCCATTGGCCGAGCGCCTGCTCAGCCGCGGTCGGTTGCCGGCCTTGCTGTTCGCGGTAGCGCGCAAAGGCCCGCGCCTCGGCCAACTGCGCGAAGACGTGAAGCTGCTGCAGTCGCTATGCCTGGCCTGGTGGAGGGGGGAGTACCGCGCCATCAGCCCCAAGGCACTGGTCACTGTCGTGGCTGGCCTGCTGTATTTCGTCAGCCCTATCGATGCCATCCCGGACTGGTTGCTGGGGGTAGGTTTCCTTGATGACATCGCGGTGCTGGGCTGGGTGCTGAAAACCGTGGCCGACGAGTTGGCGCGTTTCAAGGCTTGGCGCGATAGCCAGGCACCCGAGCGGCTGCGCGTGGTCGAGCGCCTGCCGGCTACCCCGGAAGCGCTGCGGCTGGAGCGCAACAGCTGATGAAACTGGCCTGAATCTCACCTCAACTGCACAGACCTCGGAGTTGGTAATATAATTGGCATAAGGGTTATGCCTACGGATTACATGCTGTAATCCTTTTTAAAGGGGTTTGTAATGGGTATTCAGGTCATCAGCCGGGACGGTCAACCCGAGTACGCCGTCGTTCCCTGGGAGCAATATCAGGCGTTGCTCAGGGCTGCAGGGCAGGCACCTGCCGACGCAGTTTCCAGTGAGGCGCAGGGCGTTGTTGCCAGTGCACCTCTGCCAGCCTTCAGCGAAGTCGCCCATATTCGTCAGGCCAAGGGCATTGCCCCTGAGCAACTGGCGCGCAACGTCGGGGTGAGCCCGGCGTATCTGGCCATGATCGAATCGGGTGAGCGCCAGCCAGATGCTGCCATCCGCCGCGCCTTGGCCTGGCATCTGGGGGTGGCTGGCTGGAGCGAGCCATCATGAGCCAGGTCAGGATCAGCCGTCAGCACTGGGATAACCTGCTGGGTGAGCTTGACCTGGCCCGTCGTCAACGTCACTTGCTGACCTACCGAGCACTGATCGAGCGCTTGCAGTTGCCCAGCCCGGCCATGCAAACGCTGACTGCCGCGCTGGAATACCTGGCGGTGCTGGATGCCCGTGCCGAGCAGCCATTGCGCAGTTCGCTGGTGATCAGCCAAGGCGCCAGCCGTTTGCCGCGTACTGGGTTCTTTGAGTGTGTCGAGCGCCTGGGGCGGTTTACCGGGCCGGTCGATGGCCTGGAGGCCGCCTCGTGGCATGCCTCTGAGGTGGTTCGGGTGTTCGAGTACAGCTATCCCGAAACAGCCTGAGTCGCTCCCGTTCCAGTCTATTCGCTACAGGTGGTGACCCTGCAGGAGCGGGTTGGCCCGCGGATAGGCCGGCACAGGCAGCGCATCTCTGTGAATCAACCCGCACACTCTGCCATCGGCATCCACCACTTCCAATGCCTCCAGGTGCTGGTGCCGGCCAAACAGCTCCAGCAGCTGCCCGATCGTGGCATTCAAGCGCACTGTCGGTTGTTCGGCCAGTGGCACCTGCGTCAGTGCTGGTAAAAGCCCGTTGTCGCGTACCCCCAGCTCCTGTGGCCGCCCTAGCAAGTAGCCCTGCACCAGGTCCACGCCCATCTCCACCAGCACTGCCAGCTCTTCCGCCAGCTCGATGCCCTCGGCAATCACTTGTGCCTTCGACGCCCGGGCGATCTGCAGAATGGAGCCAACAAACTCGCGCTTGAGCGGGTCACGGTGGATGCCGTCAATGAAGTGCCGGTCGATCTTCACGTATTCGGGGCGCAGCTCCGACCACAGGCGCAGGCTGGAATATCCCGCGCCCAAGTCGTCGATGGCAATCGAGAAGCCCATGTCGCGATAGTGGTGCAGGGCATTGGACAGCAGTTGGAAGTCGTCGGTGGGTGTGTGCTCGGTCAACTCGATCACCACCCGGCTTGGCGGCAGGCCAACCTGTTCGAGCAGTTTCAGGGTCAGGCCGGAGGGGTAGTGCGGCTCCAGCAGCGACTCGGGCGAGATGTTGAGAAACAGTTTGCCCTGCAGTTGCTGCTCGCTGAAGCGTCGGCAGGCGCTTTCTCGGCAAGCGGCTTCCAGCTCGGTCAGGCGGCCGGCCTGGCGGGCGATGGTAAACAGGTTGAGCGGCGCATGCAGTGGGCTGTTGGACGGGCCACGGCTCAGCGCCTCATGGCCGAACACCCTATGTTCACTCAGGCACACGATTGGCTGGAACAGACTGTGAATACTGCGTTGAGCCAGGATGGCACTCAAGGCACTGAGCTGTTCGGCAACGGTCATGACGTATTCCTGAAAATGAAAGGGCCGGGCATCTGCATGCCCGGCCCCCATATTTCACGACAGCACGATGACTGTTTGATGACAGGTCGCATTATTCTGCCATCATTGCTGACGTGCCTTACTTCTTGGCCACCTTGGTGCTGGCACTGAGGTAATCGATCAAGATGCGACCGGTCTCGGCGAGGTAAGCGTCGTCTTCCGGTTTGGTGTTTTCATCCTCGACCGGCAGAGCGTCTTCGTCCTCTTTCTTCAGCTCTTTCAGCGGTTCTTCACCCTTGGCCTTGCGGCGGATGTTTTCCAGCGCCAGTTGCTTGGTCTCGATGCTGTCGTGGCGTGCACGGCGTTCCTGCTCGTTGAGGCTGACGGTTTTCTCGTTCATCAGCTTCTGGGTCAGGGCCAGGCGGTCGCGGATGTAGGTGAACTCGGCATCCTTGACGCTACGTGCCTCATGCTGCGCCTTGAGCTGGGCCAGGAACGGCCTGAACGGATCGGCGGCAGGCTTGACCACCGGGCGGATGGTGTCCCACGGCATAGCCTCTGGCAGGGCGCTCTCGCCGATTTCCTTGGTGTCGATGATCGACGGGTAGTCGATGTCCGGCAGTACCCCCTGATGCTGGGTGCTCTGCCCGGAAACCCGGTAGAACTTGGCCAGGGTCAGCTTCAGCTCGCCATGGTTGAGCGGCTGGATGGTCTGCACGGTGCCTTTGCCGAAGGTCTGGCCACCGATGATCAGCGCGCGGTGGTAGTCCTGCATGGCACCGGCGAAGATCTCCGATGCCGAGGCCGACAGGCGGTTGACCAGCAGCGCCAGCGGGCCCTTGTAGAAGGCCCCCGGGTTTTCGTCTTCCAGCACGTCGACGCGGCCGTCGCTGTTGCGCACCAGCACGGTCGGGCCTTTTTCGATGAACAGGCTGGTCAGCTCGGTGGCTTCCTGCAGCGAACCACCGCCGTTGTTGCGCAGGTCGATGACCACGCCGTCGACTTTTTCTTTTTGCAGTTCGGTGAGCAGCTTCTTCACGTCACGCGTGGTGCTCTTGTACTCCGGGTCGCCAGCGCGGTAGGCCTTGAAGTCCAGGTAGAAGGCCGGGATCTCGATGATGCCCAGCTTGTAGTCACGCCCGTCCTGCTTGAGCTTGAGCACCGACTTCTTCGCCGCCTGCTCTTCAAGCTTTACCGCTTCACGGGTGATCGACACAATCTTGCTGGTCTGGTCGCTAGGCGCATTGCTGGCCGGGATGATTTCCAGGCGCACCACCGAGCCTTTCGGGCCGCGGATCAGCTTGACCACTTCGTCCAGGCGCCAGCCCACCACGTCGACCATTTCCTTGTTGCCCTGGGCCACGCCGATGATCTTGTCGGCCGGGGCCACCTGCTTGGTCTTGGCTGCCGGGCCGGCCGGCACCAGGCGCACGATCTTGACCTGGTCGTTGTCGCTTTGCAGCACCGCACCGATGCCTTCGAGCGACAGGCTCATGTTGATGTCGAAGTTCTCGGCGTTGTCCGGCGACAGGTAATTGGTGTGTGGGTCGTAGGACTGGGCGAAGGTGTTGATGTAGGCCTGGAAGATGTCCTCGGCACGAGTCTGGTCCAGACGCGCGAGCTGGTTCTTGTAGCGCTTGATCAGGGTTTCCTGGATCTGCTTGGGTTCCTTGCCGGCGATCTTCTGGCGCAGCACTTCGTCTTTAACGCGTTTGCGCCACAAGTCGTCGAGCTCGGCCTGGTTCTTCATCCACGGTGCGTCCTTGCGGTCGATCAGCAAGGTTTCCTTGGTGGTGAAGTCCATCTTGTCCACGCCCTTGTTCAGCTCGGCCAGGGCGAAGTCCAGGCGTTGCTTGACGCGGTCGAGGTAGCGTTTGTAGATGGTGAAGCCCGGGTCCAGGTTGCCGCTCTTGAGAAAATCGTCGAATTGCGTTTTCCATTTATCGAATTCGGCAATGTCGGCAGCGGTGAAGTAGCTGCGCGCCGGGTCCAGCAGCTTGATGTAGCTGTCGTAGATAATGACCGAACGGGCATCGTCCAGGGGGGGCTTGCTGTAGTGGTGGCGCTTGAGCAACTCCACCACGTTGAGGCTGGCGACGATCTCGTCGCGGTCCGGCTGCAGGCTGTCCCACTTGTTGGCGGCCACTGCATTGCCGCCGAGCGTGAGGCTGCCCAGGCCGATCATCACAGCCAGTGCGGTGCTTGGAAGGAAATGCTTCATGCTGATTCGACGTGGAGGCAATTGATCACGCATAGTAGGCCGTCTTTTCCGTTGCCGGTTCCATGGAGCCGGGCAAATACTGCAAAAGGCCTGAGGTAAGCGACCTCAGGCCCAGTCATGATTCAACTATGGAGGCACTGTGAAGGCATTGCAAGGCGTTGACGGACATGTGGAGTGGGTCGAGGCCGAACGCCCGACCTGTGACGCGGGCCAAGTGCGCATTCGCGTGGCCGCTGCGGGGCTGAACCGCGCCGACCTGCTGCAGATGAAAGGTTTGTACCCGCCACCGCCAGGTGCCAGCCCGTACATGGGGCTGGAGTGTGCCGGGGTGGTTGAAGAGGTGGGGGCTGGTGCCGATTGGCGCGTGGGTGATCGCGTTTGCGCCCTGCTGGCCAGCGGCGCCATGGCCGAGGAAGTGGTGGTGGATGCCCGTCATGTGCTGCCGGTGCCCGAGGGCCTTGGCCTGCATGAAGCGGCAGCGTTGCCGGAGGTGTATGCCACCGCCTGGCTGAACATCTTCCAGCTCGGTGCAGTGAAGGCTGGCGAGAAGGTGCTGGTGCACGCCGGCGCCAGTGGCGTTGGCTCGGCCGCTATCCAGCTATGCAAGGCGTTCGGCAGCCCGGTATGGGTCAGCGTCGGTTCGCAGGATCGTCTTGCCTACTGCCAGGCGCTGGGCGCTGCGGGTGGTGTGGTACGTAACGAGAACCTGGAAGCGCTGGAAGGTTTTGGCCCGTTCGATGTGATTCTCGACCCGGTGGGCGCCAGCTACGGTGAGCTGAACCTCAAACTGTTGGCCCGCGACGGTCGCTGGGTGATCATCGGCCTGATGGGAGGACGCAAGTTTGAGCTGGACCTGGCCCAAGTGCTGGGCAAGCGTCTGGAAATTACCGGTTCCACCCTGCGCAACCGTGACGACGGCTTCAAGGCCGAGCTGCTGAGCGAACTGCAGCAGCACGTATGGCCGCTGTTTGCCGAGGGGCGGTTGTCGCCGCAGCTGGTCGATACCTATCCGGTGGAGTTTGCCCAGGCGGCGTATGCCGAGCTGGAGACCAACCAGGTGTCGGGCAAGCTGGTGATGGTGATCGACCCTAGCCTGGTGTAAGCAGGCCCGGCCTCTTCGCGGGGTCACTCGCGAAGAGGCCGGCGCAGGCCATGAAGACCTTCAGCTCCAGCTCAGAATCGGCCACCCGTTGATCTCGGCATGCTCGCGCAACACCGCATCCGGGTTTACCACATGTGGGTGATCCACCTTCAACAGCAACGGCAAGTCATTCCTCGAATCGGAATAGAAACTCGCGCCCTCCAGGTTTTCCTGCTCCTGATCCAGCCACTCCAGCAATCGGGTGATCTTGCCCTCACGATAGGTCAGCACCCCGTGGGTCTTGCCAGTGTACACCCCGTTCACTGCCTCCAGCTCGATTGCCAGGTATTCATCCACGCCCAGTCTCGCGGCAATCGGCCCGACCAGGTGCGTACCCGAAGCGGAAATGATCAGGATGCGATCCCCACGCTTGCGGTGCTCGGCAATGCAGCGGCAGGCGTCACCGTAGATGATGGGTTCGATCACTTCTTCGACCCAGGGTGCCACCAGGTGCTCGACTTCTTCCAGGGTGCGCCCGGCAATCGGCTCCAGGCTGAAAGCCATGTAGTCCTCCATCTGCAGGTGGCCCCTGCCATAGGCTTCCATCAGTTCATGGTCGCGGCGCAGGAAGTCCTTGCCGTCGACCCAGCCCAACCGGGCCATCTGCTCGCTCCACAGTGATGCGCAGTCGCCGTGGATCAGGGTTTCATCCAGATCGAAAATTGCCAGTGCCATTGTGGTGAGTCTCCTTAAGCCACTTCCCGCAGCGCAGTGGGGTCGATCGACACGCTTACCCGTTTCCCGTCCGCGTGCAAGTCGGCCGGCGAGCGGTTGAGCACATCGACCACCAGCTCCACTTCACGCACCCGCACCCGGTAGCGGATCACGTTGCCCAGCAGGCTGTGGCTGCGTACCTCGGCGTCAAGCTCGCCGTGCTCGCCAAGGGTGATCGACTCTGGGCGGATCGCCAGTCGGCTGGCCACCGGGCGCTGTAGCAGGCGGCTGGCGCTGTCGGCGTCGAGCAGGTTGTAGTTGCCGATAAAGCCGGCGGCAAACAGGTCCACGGGTGCGGTGTAGAGGGTTTCGGCATCGCCGCTTTGGACGATGCGCCCCTGGTTCATCAGGAAGATGCGGTCGGACATGGTCAGCGCTTCCTCCTGATCGTGAGTGACGAATATGGTGGTCAGCCCCAGTTCGCGCTGGATGGCGCGAATCTGCTCGCGCAGGTGCTTGCGGATACGCGCATCCAGCGCCGACAACGGTTCGTCGAGCAGCAGCAGGCGCGGGCGTGTGACCAGTGAGCGGGCCAGGGCCACACGCTGGCACTGGCCGCCGGAAAGCTGGTGTGGGTAGCGCCCGGCGAACTTGCCCAGCTCCACCAGCTCAAGCGCCTCGTGTACCCGCAGTTGGCTTTCATCGGCCTTGACCTTCTGCATGCGCAGGCCAAAGGCGACATTCTGCTCCACGGTCATGTTGGGGAACAGCGCGTAGCTCTGGAACACCATGCCGATGCCACGCTTTTGCGGGCTTAGCGGCACGATGTCGTGGCCGTCGAGCAGTATCTGCCCGCTATCCACCGAGGTCAGCCCGGCAATGCAACGCAGCAGGGTGGACTTGCCGCAGCCGGACGGGCCGAGCAGGGTGACGAATTCGCCGCGTTCGATGTGGCAGTCGATACTCTCGAACACCGGGCTACCGGCGTAGCTTTTCTGCAGTTTCTGTACGCTGACGAAGCTCATGTCAGGTCTTGTCCTTGTTCAGGCGGTTGGCGACCCAGGTCAGTACCAGCACGAAGGCGAAGTAGGAGATCACCAGTGCGCTGTTGAAGTGGCCGCTGCTGTTGCGCATGTTGTTCAGGTACACCTGCAGGGTCTCGTAGCGGGTGCCGACCAGCAGGTTGGCAAACACGAATTCGCCGAACAGGAACGAGAACGACAGCAGCAATGCCACCATCAGGCCCTGGCGCAGGTTCGGCAGCACCACCAGCAGTGCGGCCTGCCAGGTGCTGGCGCCGAGCAGTTGCGCGGCGTCCATCAGGTCGCGCAGGTTGATGGCCTGAAGGTTGTTGGTGATGGCCCGGTACATGAACGGCAGGGCGATGGTGAAGTAGCAGCCGATCAGGATCCACGGTGTGCCGACCATGGCCATCGGCCCGCTGCCATACAGTTGCAGCAGCCCCACCGACGACACCACCGGCGGCACCGCAAAAGGCAGCAGGATGAGGATGTTCATCAGCGCGTCGAGCCGCGGGAAGTGGTAATGCACCACGAACAGCAGTGGCAAGATCAGCACCACCGACAGCAGCAGTGCGCCGACGCACACCAGCAGCGACTGGCCGAAGGCCGCAAGGAAGCGCGGCTCGCTCCACAGCGCCGCATACCACTTGAGGGTCAGGCCACTGGGCAGCAGGCTCGCCGACCAGCTGGTGGCCAGCGAGTAGAGGAGGGTGCCGGCCAGGGGCAGCAGCAGGATCAGGAACAGCAGGTAGACCACGAGGCGGTGGTACCAGCCGCCGGAGCGGATGTCAGCGCGCATGGTAGCTCCTTTTCAGCAGCCATTGATGCACCACCGTGACCAGCGTCATCAGCCCCACCAGCACCATCGCCAGGGCGCTGGCCAGGTTCGGATCGAGGCTGATGTCGCCCGCCACCAGGCCGGCGATGCGGATTGGCAGTACGTTGAAGTTGCCGGTGGTCAGTGCGTACACGGTGGCGTAGGCGCCGAGGGCGTTGGCCAGCAGGATGACGAAGGTGCCCAGCAGTGCCGGGGCCAGTACCGGCAGGCCGATGTGTCGCCAGTACTGCCAGTGGTTGGCGCCCAGCAGCGCGGCTGACTCGCGCCAGTCTTCGCGCAGGGCATCGAAGGCGGGGTACAGCAGCAATACGCCCAGCGGGATCTGGAAGTAGGTGTACACCAGGATCAGCCCGCTTTTGGAATAGATACTGAAGTCTTCCAGCAGGCCGATCTGTTTCAGCAGCAGGGTCAGCGCGCCGTTGAAACCGAGCAGGATGATGAAGGCAAAGGCCAGTGGTACGCCGGCAAAGTTGCTGGTCATGTTGGCGAAGGCGCTGACGAAGTCGCGCAGCTTCGAGTCCACCTGGCGCAGCGAGTAGGCGCCGAGGGTAGCAATGACGATGCCGAACACGCTCGACCAGAAGCTGATTTCCAGGCTGCGTTGCAACGCCTGCAGGTAGAACTTGGACGCGAACACCTTGCTGAAGTTGTCGATGCCCCAGCCGGCTTCCGATTGCAGGCTGTTGATCGCCACCCAGGCCAGCGGGGCGACCTGGAAGATGACGAAGAACACGGCGAACGGCAGCAGGCAGAGCAGGGCCAGGTAGCGGCCACGTATGCCGCCACTCACTTCAGCAGCTCCCGGCAAACCGTCTTGTCATGCGCGGCGCCCAGCAGTTCACAGATGGTGCCGCACAGTTCGGTCTGCAGCGGCTTGGCGGCCGGGTCCAGGCTGAAGGCGTCGCCGAAGACGAACAGCGGCACCTCACGTTCTTCAGCCAGCAGGCCGTTGTGCGAGCGGTCGTTGTTCATGCCGTGGTCGGCGGTGACCAATACCTGATAGCCCTCCTCGAGCCAGCCGGGCAGGTAGTCGGCCAGCAGGATGTCGACGCTGCGCGCAGCGTTGCGATACTGGCTGCTGTCCAGGCCGTGGCGGTGACCCACGTCGTCAACGCTCATCGGATGCACCAGCAGGAAGTTGGGGGCGTGGCGGCGGCGCAGGTACTCGCCATCGGCCAGAAGGTGCGAATCGGGGTAACGGTCGTCCCAGTAGAACAGCCCGTGCTGGATCGGCAGCTTTGGCGCGTGGGTGTGGCGGTCACGCTGCGGGTCGAAGGGCGAGCGGTTGTACAGCTCGCTCATCCAGTGGTACGCGGCCGCTGCAGTGCCCAGATTGGCCTCGCGTGCGTAGTGAAACACGCTGCGCTGGTTGGACAGGCGGTTGATGTTGTTGTGCACGATGCCGCTGTCGATTGGCGGCACGCCGGTAAGAATGCATTCGTACAGCGGCCGCGACAGCGATGGCAGCTCGCATTCCACGCGGTACAGCGCGGCACGGTCGGCCTCGACGTAGGCGTGCAGGTGGCCCATCGCGTGGTGGGCGACCTGGTAGTTGAGGCCGTCGAGCAGGACCAGGATGACGTTGTGTTGCATGTTTTCTCCAGTCATGAACCGCGTTGGCACCTTCGCGGGTAAACCCGCTCCTACATGTATCGCGTATCCCTGTGTAGGAGCGGGTTTACCCGCGAAAGGGCCGGATCAGGCGCTACAAAGCCCGGCCCCTTACTCCATCTCGATGATCACCTGCTCCTGCCACATCTGCGGCAGTTTCTTCGAGGTGGCTTCCCAGGCCTCGGCATTCTTGATCGGCTGGGCGGCACCGTACTGGTCGTTGGGCAGCAGCTTGGCCTGCACATCCGCCGGCAGTTTCAGGTGCTCGGCCCGGATCGGCCGCGCGTGCCCCTTGGCCAGGTTGATCTGCCCGGCATCGCTGAAGATGTATTCACGGGTCAGTTTGGCCGCGTTGGGGTGCTTGGCGTACTTGTTGATGACCGTGGTATAGCCGGAAATCACCGAGCCGTCCGAGGGAATCAGCACTTCAAAACGCTTGGGATCGATCTGTTCACGGTAGCTCAGGCCGTTGAAGTCCCACACCACGCCAACTTCCACTTCGCCCTTTTCCAGGGTCTGGATGGTCGGGTTGGCCAGCGACAGGCGCTTCTGCTGCGCCAGTTTGGTGAACAACTGCAGGCCCGGCTGGATGTTCTGCTCGTCACCTTTGTAGGCGATGGCCGCAGCCAGCACACCGTTGGCGGCCTGGGCGGCGGTGCCGACGTCGCCAATGGCAACCTTGTACTTGCCTTTTTCCAGGTCATGCCAGGTTTTCGGCCGTTCTTCTTCCTTGACCAGGTCCTTGTTGATGATGAAGGCGATGGTGCCGGTATAGGCCAGCGCCCAGTGGCCGTCCTTGTCCTTGGCCCATTCCGGCACCTGGTCCCAGGTGCTTGGCTTGTAAGGCTGGCTGACGCCCTTGGTCACCGCGATCGGGCCGAAAGCGGCACCCACGTCACCGATGTCGGCGCTGGCGTTGTCTTTCTCGGCTTCGAACTTGGCCAGTTCCTGCGCCGAGCTCATGTCGGTGTCGCTGTGCTTGAGGCCGTACTTGCTGGCCAGGTCTTCCCAGGTGCCTTTCCAGTTGGCCCAGGCGTCGGGCATGCCCACGCTGTTGACAGTGCCTTCCTTGCGGGCGGCGTCTTCCAGGGCCTTGAGGTCAGTGCCGGCGGCCATGGCCGTGGTGCACAACGCGATGGCCGAACCGAGCAGTGACGCCATGAAGAACTTTTTCATCCGAAGCTCCTTTGGGTGGGTGCCTTGCGATCATTATTCTGGGTAAAGCCGTTGCAAGCCTTTGACTGGCACCTTTGGTCTAGGTCAGCAAACCTTGAGCCAAGGTAGGCCGCTTGCGTGACAGTTTGATGTAGGCAGGGGGCCGGCAAGGGCCCTGAAGCTACAGCGTAGACCAGGTAATCGCCCCGGCTCTGCTGGCTTGGCGCGTTTCTGGCAATGGCTGGCCTAAGCTTTGTCACAGGATGTTCATCAGCCCTGCATAGGCTTGCACTGTTCTCCAAATGCCCTGTGATGGGGCTGGACTAGTCCAGATAGGTAACCTTTTGATGCAGTCGACGCCCCCGCGTGCGGTAACAGCCATCTGTCATGCCCTGCAGGAGCAGATCGAGCATGGTCTGCTGGCGCCGGGCGGCAAGCTGCCGGCCGAGCGGCGGCTCAGCGAGGTGTTCGACACCACGCGCATTACCCTGCGTGAGGCGTTGGTGCAGCTGGAGGCCCAAGGCCTGATCTACCGCGAAGAGCGCCGAGGCTGGTTCGTTGCACCGCAGCGCTTGACCTACGACCTGATCGAGCGCAGCCACTTCCATGCCATGGTGCGCGATCAGGGGCGGGTGGCCAGTACCGAACTGCTGTCGGCGAGGCTGCAGCCGGCTTCGGCGGCCATTTGTGCACGCTTGCAGCTGCCGGCGTTGTCCAGCGTGGTGCGCGTCTGCCGGTTACGGCGGATTGACGGGCGGGCGGTGCTGTATGCCGAGCACTACCTCAACCCCCGGTACTTTCCCGGCATTCTTGAACACGACCTGGCGCAGTCACTGACCGAGATTTATGGGCGGGTGTATGGCATCGAATACGGGCAGGTGTGCTTCGAGATCCTGCCGACAGCGTTGCCGGTGGAGGCGGCCAGTGCCTTGAAAGTATCGGCGGGCAGCCCGGGGTTGCACATTACCCGGGTCAACAGTGACCAGCATGGGCACCTGATCGACTGCGACCTCGAGTATTGGCGGCATGATGCCATTCGCATCAGGGCGCAGGCAGGCTAGCGTGCTGGCTGCTCCTGCGAACCGGCCTCTGTCATTCCACCCCCACCGGCTGTCACCACCTGCACCGACAACCGCGGCGTTGCCAGGTCAAGCCCGGCCTCGTCCAGTTGCCGCTTCAAGGCCAGGTTGAATGCCCGCGACACCTCCCACTGCTTGATCGGCGCGGTCTTGAACCGCGCCCGCAAGATCGCCGAGCCTGACTCGAAGCTCTCCACCCCCTGCAGCTCCAACGGTGACCAGATGTTGCGGCGCATCAGCGGGTCATTGCGCAGCTTCTGCCCCACTTCGCGAATCAGCGTGATCGCCTGGTCGATGTTCATGCTGTGCGGGATTGCCACGCGGAAGATTGCGTAGCCGAACTCTCGCGAGTAGTTCTTGATGCTCTTGATCTCGCTGAACGGGATGGTATGCACAATGCCGTCGATGTCGCGCAGGCGCACGGTACGAATGGTCAGCCCTTCCACCGTGCCCAGGTGGCCGCCGACATCCACATAGTCGTCGATGGCCAGCGAATCCTCGATGATGATGAACAGGCCGGTGATCAGGTCGGCCACCAGCGACTGCGCGCCAAAACCGATGGCCAGGCCGATCACACCGGCACCGGCCAGCAGCGGGGTGACGTTCATGCCCATGTTGGCCAGTGCGACGATGACCGCGATGATGAAGATGACCACGAACATCACGTTGCGGATCAACGGCATCATGGTTTGCGCACGGGCGTTGGCCAGCCCCCGGCGCGAGCCCACCAGGGCATGGTGTACGGCGGTGTCGGCAAGGATCCATACCAGCCAGGCCACCATCAGCGTACCGGCCAGGCCCAGCAGGCGCAGGCTGACGTCATGGCCGTCGCCCTCGGCGAAGCTGATCATCGACACGCCCCACACGCGCAGGCCCAACTCGATGAACACCAGCCAGATGAACAGGTGCACCAGCAGGTAGCCGAAGTTGCGCAGGCGCTCGGTGTACACCGCCTGGCGCTTGCTGGCCCGCTTGGGGTTGGCAGTATGGCGGCGCACCAGGCCGTTGAGCACCATGCACACCACCACCAGCACCGTGCACATCAGCGACTGGCGTAGGGCGGTGCTGGTGTCGCCGGCGGAGACGAAGGTGGCGAACAGCGAAATGGCCACAAGGATCAGCGCCGGAATGAACCAGAAGCTGCCGAGGATCTCGATGGTATCGCTGAGGGTGCGTCGGGTCAGTCGCCTCGACAGTGGCTGGTTGCGGATCAGGTGGGCGATCGGGCGGCGGAAGCGCAGGATGAACAACCCGGTGCACAGCGCCGCAATCACATTGGCCAAGGTAGCCAGGGCGTGGGCCAGGTGAGTACCGAGGGCCACCAGCATGCGTGGATCGCTCATCGCCTCGCCAAACGCGGCGAAGCTGCCGATCAGCCACAACGGGCGAAACGCCTGGCGCCGCAGGATGTGCAGGGCACGGTGGCGGTGTGGGCCGTCCAGCAAGGAAAAGGCGATGACGCAAATGGCCGAGAAGCAGGTACCGACCACCAGTGCGTAGGCCAGCACCATGGCCAGGGATTTGCCCAGCGATGGCGGCAGCACGAAACTCAGGTACACCGTGAACACCAACGCGACCAACCATGGGCCGAGCTTGCGCAAGGCAAAGCGCACCAGGTCCCAGGTACGCGGGTGCTGTGGCAGTTCTTCGCTCAGGCCAAAGCGCAGGCGGACCCGATGGCCGACCCAGTTGAAGGCATAGGCCAGCACGCTCCACACGGCAATCACTGCAGCAAAACCGAACAGGATCGCCGGCCATTGGTGCACGGGCACCACCAGTTCCGCCAGTTCGGCCTGGGCCTGTTCGATTTCCGCGGCCCAGCGGTGGAATGGACTGGCATCGCCGCTGAACTGTTTTTCAAAGTCGTGCAGGGCACCGCCGATCAGGCCGAGCACACCCTGTTCAACGCTGGGTTGCGATTGCCGGGTGGCGTCGCGCAGCTTTTTCAGGTCGGCCAGCAGCTTGGCCCGTTGCTGATCGTTTTCGAGGTTCTTGATCACCTCGTCCAGCGATTTGCCCAGCGGCTCGGTGGCCTCTGGCTGCGCGGGCGCGCTGCCGCCCAGCAGGCCAGGCAGGCCCGCCGCTTGTGCCGGGGCAATGAAAAGCAATAGCAGCAGGAACAGGTAACGCAGGAGGGCAGGCACTGGAAAATCTACCTCAGGTCAAACGATTGACCGAGTGTAGAGGTTTATGTCGGCAGTTTCTCGAGGATCTTCCAGCAGGTGAGGCCGAAAATACCCAAGGTGCCGATCCACATCATCAGTACACCGATGTTGCGTTCGCGCATGCTGAAGCCGATGGTCAGCAGCATCAGGAACAGGAACACCGGCACGAACAGAGACAGGAACGGGGACATGGACAGCAATCCTTTTGCAGTGGGGCCATGTAACAAGCATAGCGCTTGGCAAACGAGGCGTGATTGACCTTGAGCACGTTCAGGCAGGCCCGGCCTCTTCGCGGTTATACCCGCGAAAAGGCCGGGCCTGCTTGCATCAAGGCAGCTCGCGGCTACGGTAGAACGCGGTCAGTACCTTCACCAGGTGCGCCAGGTCATGGCTGCCGCACAGCTCGCGAATGGAATGCATGGCAAATGTCGGCAAACCGATATCCACCGTGCGCACACCCAGGTGGCTGGCGGTGATCGGCCCGATGGTCGAGCCACAGCCCATGTCGCTGCGCACCACGAAGCTCTGCACCGGTACTTCCTCGGCCATGCACAAGTGGCGGAAGAACCCTGCAGTCTCGCTGTTGGTGGCGTAGCGCTGGTTGTTGTTCACTTTGATCACGGGCCCGGCGTTGAGCTTGGGGCCGTGGTTGCCGTCATGCTTGTCGGCGTAGTTGGGATGCACGCCGTGGGCGTTGTCGGCCGACACCATCAGCGAGCGCTGGAGGGTGCGCACATAGGTGTCGCCATCGGGCAGCAGGCGCTGCAGGGTCTGCTCCAGCATCGGGCCATCGGCACCGCAGGCCGAGCAACTGCCGACTTCTTCGTGGTCGTTGCACACCAGCACACAGGTTTCGTCGCTATCGGCGGCCAGCAGGGCCTGCAAACCGGCGTAGCACGACAGCAGGTTGTCCAGGCGGGCGCCGGCGATGAAGTCGCCATTCAGGCCGATCAGCGCGGCGTCCTGCGTGTCGTAGAAGCTCAGCTCGTAGTCCAGCACCACGTCGGCGATCAATTCATGCTCGCGGGCCAGTTGCTCGGTGAGCAGGGCGCGGAAGTCGATGCGCTCGTCACCAGCCACTTGGGCGAGGATGGGGGGCAGTTCGTTCTGCGGGTTGATCGCCCAGCCTTCGTTGGCGGTGCGGTTCAGGTGGATCGCCAGGTTGGGGATGATCGCGATTGGCAGCTTGAAGTCGATCAGCTGGCTTTCGACCTTGCCGTCACGGCGGTAGGTGACGCGGCCGGCCAGCGACAGGTCGCGGTCGAACCAGGGTGCCAGCAACGCGCCGCCATACACTTCCACGCCCAGTTGCAGGAAGCCCTGGCGCTGAAGCTCGGGCTGAGGCTTGACCCGCAAGCACGGGCTGTCAGTGTGGGCGCCGACCATGCGGATGCCACTGAGCAGCGGCGACTGCGTGCCCAGTTTGATGGCGATGATTGAAGAATCGTTGCGGGTGACGTAGTAGCGGCCGCCGCCCTCGGGGTCCCAACTGTCGCGCTCGTCCAAGCGCTTGTAGCCGGCCGCCTCAAGGCGCTGGACCAGGCTGGCGGTGGCGTGGAAGGGCGTGGGGGAGGCCTTGAGAAAGTCGATAAGGCCGGTATTCAGTGCATCGCGCATAGCTCACTCCAGACAGCAGTGGCGCGAGTTTAACGCAGAATGTCGACAATTGGTGTCTGCATCTTCGCGGCCAAAGCCGCTCCCACAGGTATTACACAGCCCCTGAGAGCAGCGCGGTACCTGTGGGCGCGGCTTTAGCCGCGAAGAGGCTGGTACAGGCCCTGAAAAATCAGAACGGCGCCGGGCACTCGAACTTCAACCGCTGCCCGGACACCGGGTGGGTAAAGCTCAGCATCGAGGCATGCAGACAAAGCCGCTCATGAGCTGCCAGGGCTTGCGGGTTGGCGTATAACCGATCACCCAGCAGCGGGTGCCCGATCGACAGCATGTGCACGCGCAGCTGGTGCGAACGCCCGGTAATCGGTGTCAGCTCCACCCGACAGTGATCGCCGCAGCGCTCGACGATACGCCAGAAGGTCAGGGCGTGCTTGCCCTGCTCGTGGTCCACCACATGCCGTGGTTTGGTCGGTGGGTCGTAACGCAGCGGCAGGTCGATGCTGCCGCTGTCGAGCGCCGGCTGGCCCCAGCACAGTGCGGTGTAGGCTTTTTCGGTTTCACGGTCGTGGAACTGGCGCGACAGCTCGCGGTGGCTGTCGGCATCGCGTGCCAGCAGGATGATGCCGGAGGTTTCCCAGTCCAGACGGTGCACGATCAGCGCATCGGGGTAGCCGTTTTCCTGCAGGCGGGTGATCAGGCAGTCCTTGTTGTCCTCGGCACGGCCAGGGACCGACAGTAGCAGGGTCGGTTTGTTGATCACCAGGATGGCGGCGTCTTCGAAGAGGATCTGGACATTCGACAGCGGCATTACAGGTCTCACGAAAATAGCAGTAAACGCTGGGGCCGCTTTGCGGCCCTTCGCGGGCAAGCCCGCTCCTACAAAGGATATGCATTCCCCTGTAGGAGCGGGCTTGCCCGCGAAGGGCTGCAAGGCAGCCCCAAATTGTCGACTACGCGGATCAGCGATCCGGCAGGGTGATGTTCAGCTCCAGAATCGAGCAGCTGCCCTGGTTTTCCAGTTCGATATGCACGTCATCGTTGCCGATGTTCACATATTTGCGGATCACTTCCAGCAGTTCTTTCTGCAGCGCGGGCAGGTAGTCCGGCTCGCTGCGTTGGCCGCGCTCGTGCGCCACGATGATCTGTAGACGCTCTTTCGCTACCGACGCGCTGGACTGTTTCTGTCTGCCACGAAAGAAGTCAAAAAGGTTCATGGTTTATTTGCTCCCGAAAATGCGCTCGAAGAATCCCTTCTTCTGTACATCGATGAAGCGCATCGGCTTCTCTTTGCCCAGCAGGCGGTCGACCGCATCACTGTAGGCCTGGCCGGCATCGCTCTGGTCATCGAGAATGACCGGGATACCTTGGTTGGACGCCTTGAGGACGGCCTGCGATTCCGGGATCACACCCTTGAGCTTGATCGACAGGATTTCTTCGACGTCGGCCACGCTCAGCATTTCACCCTTGACGACGCGCTCTGGGTGGTAGCGGGTGATCAGCAGATGCTCCTTGATCGGCTCTTCGCCGTTTTCGGAGCGGCGCGACTTGCTCGACAGAATGCCCAGCATGCGGTCGGAGTCACGTACCGAAGAAACCTCCGGGTTGGTTACCACGATAGCTTCGTCGGCGAAGTACATGGCCAGGTGGGCACCTTTTTCGATACCGGCCGGCGAGTCGCAGATGACGTACTCGAAGTCTTTCTTCAGGTCCATCAGTACCTTTTCCACGCCTTCCTGGGTCAGCGCGTCCTTGTCACGGGTCTGGCTGGCGGCCAGCACGTACAGGTTCTCGAGGCGCTTGTCCTTGATCAGGGCCTGCTGCAGGTTGGCTTCGCCGTTGACCACGTTGACGAAGTCGTACACCACGCGGCGTTCGCAGCCCATGATCAGGTCGAGGTTACGCAGGCCCACGTCGAAGTCGACAATGACGGTCTTGTGGCCGCGCAGTGCGAGGCCGGTACCAATGGCGGCGCTGGTAGTGGTCTTGCCCACACCCCCCTTGCCGGAAGTAACCACGAGAATCTTGGCCAAGGTGTTTCACCCCTAAAAATAGTCGGGACACTTGTCCCTGCAAAAAACTGAAATAGCTAAATAAAGGCAACGGTAAAAAAGTTGCTCTAAAAATGCTGGCAAGTATCCGTTAAAGACGGGTGATGTTCAACACGTCACCAGACAGGCTGACTTGCACGCTGGTACCCCACAGTGGATCCCGGCGCAGGTCTTCGCAGACCTTGTACTGGCCAGCGATCGAGACCATTTCGGCGGTCATCTGCTGGCAGAAGATACGCGCCTTGGTGTTGCCTTTGATGCCGGCCAGGGCGCGGCCGCGCATGGCGCCGTACACATGGATGTTGCCATCGGCCAGAAGTTCCGCACCTGGGCTGACCGAGGCGGTAACAATCAGGTCTCCCCCCTGAGCATAGATCTGTTGGCCACCGCGTACTGGCGAAGTAATGATGCGGGTCGGGCGCACCTCGGGTTCGGGGGGCGGTGGTGGCGCCGGGGCCGGTTCGGGCTTTTTGACCACCTCGGGCTCTGGCTCCAGCGGCCGTTCGCGGGCCCCTGACGGCGGCAGCACCGGCAGGTCGATGGCGATGGCGGCGGCGATGTCCTCGATGCGGTTGGCGCGGATGGCCAAGGTACGCAGGCCGTGGTGGCGGCAGATTCGCATCAAGCCGGGCAGGTCGACCGCTCCTTCGTCGGCCGGCAGCTTGTCCAGCGCCAGCACCAGCGGTGTATTGCTGAAGAAGTTCGGGGCCTGGGCGACTTTGGCCGCCAACTGGCGGTCGAGGGCTTCAAGGTCATTGCGTGCCAGTTCCAGTACCGTAATGGCGAGCATGCTGCCCTTGAGCTGGAACACGGAGGCGGTGTCGGGTGTGTGGTTTGGGCTCATGGTCTGCATAGACGGCTTGTTGCGAAAAAAGTGCCCTGACTTATAACGAGAACACCGGTTGCCCGCAACATGCGCTGATCCGTTGTAGAATGCGCGGCCTTTGTCTTTCCGGATGCTTCAATGGAACGCCCGCGTTTTCGTCCCTATTACCTTCACCCCAAGTTCTGGGGCCTGTGGCTGGGCCTGGGCCTGCTGTGGCTGGTAGTCCAGTTGCCGTACCGGGTGCTGCTGAAAATCGGTGCCGCGCTGGGCGCTGTCATGTATCACTTTGCCGGTGAACGTCGGCGCATTGCCGCGCGCAACCTGGAACTGTGCTTCCCGGAGCTGTCGGTCGACGAACGGCAGCGTTTGCTCAAGGCCAACTTTGCCTCAACCGGCATCGCCTTCTTCGAAATGGCCATGAGCTGGTGGTGGCCCAAGGCCAGGTTGGCGCGCCTGGCCCATATCGAGGGCCTTGAGCACCTGCAAGCCGCCCAGCAGGCGGGGCAGGGCGCGATCCTCATGGCGGTGCACTTCACGACCCTGGAAATCGGCGCCGCGCTGCTCGGCCAGCAGCACACCATCGACGGCATGTACCGCGAACATGGCAATGCGCTGTTCGATTTCATCCAGCGCAGCGGCCGCGAGCGGCACAACCTCGACTCGCTGGCGGTGGAGCGTGAAGACGTGCGCGGCATGCTCAAGCTGCTGCGTTCGGGCCGGGCGATCTGGTACGCACCGGACCAGGACTATGGCGCCAAGCAAAGTATCTTCGTGCCACTGTTCGGCATCCCGGCAGCGACGGTAACGGCCACTACCAAGTTCGCCCGGTTGGGGAAGGCGCAGGTGATTCCGTTCACCCAGAAGCGCCTGGAGGATGGTAGCGGCTATCGGCTGGTCATCCACCCGCCGCTGGCGGATTTCCCCGGGGAAAGCGAAGAGGCCGATTGCCTGCGCATCAACCAGTGGGTCGAGAGCGTATTGCGCGAGTGCCCCGAGCAGTACCTGTGGGCGCACCGCCGTTTCAAGTCGCGGCCCGAAGGGTTGCCGCGGCTGTATGACAAGAAAAAGCGCTGAACCTTGTAAGCAGGCCTGGCCTCTTCGCGGGTAAACCCGCTCCTGCAGGATTACCACAGGTTCTGCATATTGCGGGGCCCTGTGGGAGCGGGTTTACCCGCGAAGAAGCCGGGCATGAAAGCACCTTGACCCCAGGAAGGACTCCATGGCTCCCCCCCCGGTAACCGGTCTCATCCTTTCTGGCGGCGGCGCCCGCGCCGCCTACCAGGTCGGCGTGCTGGCGGGCATCGCCGAGTTGCTGCCCGCCGGCGCGCACAACCCGTTCCCGGTCATTGTTGGCACCTCCGCCGGGGCCATCAACGCTGTCACCCTGGCCAGTGGTGCGGTGCACTTCAACGACGCCGTGCAGCGGCTCACTGCCTTCTGGCAGAATTTCCGCAGCCATCTGGTCATCCGCAGCGACTGGCCCGGGGTCGTGCGCCAGGCCAGCCGTTTCGTCGGCCACAACCTGCTGGGGCTGGGTGGCCAGGCCCCTGTGGCGTTGCTCGACAGCAGTCCGTTGCGCAGCCTGCTGCAAACGCACCTGAACCTGGATGGTATCGGCCACGCCTTGGCCGCCGAGCAACTGCGCGCCGTGGCGGTGACCGCCTTTGGCTACGAGTCTGGCCAGGCGGTGACCTTCTACCAGGGCCGCGGCACCATCGAGGCCTGGCTGCGTCACCGGCGTATTGGTGTACCCGCACCGCTGACCATCGACCACCTGCTGGCCAGCGCGGCGATTCCGCTGCTGTTCGCCCCGGTGCAACTGGGCGGTGAATATTATGGCGACGGTGCAGTGCGCCAGTCGGCGCCGATCAGCCCGGCCTTGCATCTGGGCGCCAGCCGGGTGCTGGTGGTCGGGGTCAGCGGAAACCCGCAGCGGCCAGCGCCACCGGTGCCGCCCCAACGTGTGTTCAGCGGGCAGCAACCGAGCCTGGCGCAGATCGGCGGGCACATGCTCAACAGTACATTCATCGACAGCCTGGAAGACGATATCGAACTGCTGCAGCGCCTCAACCACTTGAGCGGGCTATTGCCGGCGCACCTTGATGCCCGGCGCCTGGGGTTGGCACCGATCGATGTTCTGGTGGTGGCGCCCAGCCAGCCGCTGGATGAGATTGCCGCTCGGCACCGCCGTGAGTTGCCGGCGGCGTTGCGCCTGTTTTTACGTGGGCCAGGGGCGACGCGCACCAGCGGGGCGGGGGTGTTGAGCTATTTGCTGTTCGAGGCCAGCTATTGCAGTGAACTGATCGAACTGGGGCGGCGCGATGCCCTGGCCAAGAAGCGCGAGCTTTGTGAATTCCTGGCGATTTGATGTTGTCTGTGCGGGCCCTTTCGCGACAAGGAGGTGCGCCAATACCTGTGTAGGCGCGGGTTCACCCGCGAAAGGGCCGCAGCAGGCTTACTCGGCTATCTGCAACTTGCGCGCCTGGGTATATACATACCGCACCTTTTCATACTCGAACGGCGAGTTGAGCTGGCCATAGCGGAATTTGGTCGTATAGCGCTTGTCCACCACGCGCAGGGCGAAGATTTCCGGGTGGTCGCTGCTGACTTCAGCCACGTTCAGGTAGTTGACTGCCTGCTCTCCCGCATAGTCCACCACAATCCCGGTGGTATCGCGCAGGTTCGATGGCCCTAGCACCGGCAGCATCAGGTAGGGCCCCTCTGGTACGCCATAGAAGCCCAGGGTCTGGCCAAAGTCCTCACTCTGGCGCGGCAGGCCCATGCTGGTCGCCGGGTCCCACAGCCCACCCACGCCGATAATGGTGTTGAACATCAGTCGCGCAGTGATTTCTGCCGAGCGCTTGGCTTTGAGCTGCAACACGCTGTTGAACAGGTTCGGCACATCGCCAAGGTTGTTGAAGAAGTTGCTCACCCCCGTGCGCACGAAGCTTGGGGTGACATACTGGTAGCCATTCACCAGCGGCAGCAGCACCCATTGGTCCAGTCGGTAGTTGAAGTGATAGATGCGCCGGTTGATCGACTCCAGCGGGTCGTACACGTTAAGCGCCGCCAAGGTTGAGCGCTCGAACTCGCGCTGATCCAGCCCAGGGTTGAATTTCAGCTCACGCAGCGGGTCGAGGAAGCCATCAGCTTCAGGCACCAGGGGCGCGGTACCGACCACCTGCGGGTCGGCCTCGACCACGCTGGCTCGCGGTGCGGTTTCGGCGGCCAGGGTGTGACCAGCGGCAAGCAAGGCAGTGGCGAAGAGGAGTTTGTTAACCACGGAAGAACTCCAGCATGGCGTCACTGTTGACGCGATAGTTGAGGTTGCCGCAATGGCCGCCATGGGGGTAAAGGGTCAGTCGGTCACCGAACACCTTGCGTAAAAAGCCAATGTCGCCCGGGCCGAGAATGACGTCATCGGCGTTGTGCATCACGGCGATCTTGTCACTGCTGCGCAGGTAGTCTTCCAGCGCATACAGGCTTACCTGGTTGACCAACTGCAGGATGCTGTTGCCGTCTGTGCGGGCGCGCCACATCGGAATCACCTGTTCGGTCATGTAGCAGTCGAAGTCGCACTGCAGGGCGCGCTTGAAGAACGGCGTGAGGCTGCTGCCTTCGGTGATCGGGAACTTCGGCGGAATGATCAGGCCGCGGCGGTTGATCAGGTCGGAGGTAAAAGCGATGTCTGCTGCCGAGAAGCGGAACGAGGTACCGATCAGCATGGCCATCTGTTCGTTGGACAGGTGCTGGCGCGACTGCTGGAAGTCGTACAGCAGGGCGTCGTTCAGGTCGATGTAGCCCTTGTCCTGGAAGTAACGGGTGAGCTTTTCCAGCATCAGCTCGTAGAACGTGGTGCTACGGTCGATGCCCTTGACCTGGGTTTGCACCAGTTTGTCGAGGTTGTTGATCGAGGTGTAGAGGTTGACCGGTGGGTTGAGCAGCAGCACACGCTTGAAGTTGAAGCTGCGGCGGGTTTCGTCCAGGTGGCTGACGAAGGCGGCGTCGAGCGCACCCAGGCTGTAACCGGTGAGGTAGAAATCACTGACCGGCAGGCGTGGATGCTGGGCGCGCACGGCCTGCATCACCCGGTACATGTCTTCGGCGTCTTCCTGGCTGATGCCGGGGGTAGCAAAGCGTGAGGCTGCACTCATGAAGTCATAGCTGGTGGGCGATGACAGTTGCACCACGTGGAAACCCGCCTTGTAGAACAGCTTTTTCAGGTATTCATTGATGCTGCTGCTGTAGGGCGCGCCGGTGCCGGCGATGATGAAGATCAGCGGCGCTTCGCGATCCTGTCGAGCCAGGCGGTACTTGAGCTTCTTCACGGCCCAGAAGTTGTCGGGCAAGGTGAACTCACGTTCCGGGCGCAAGTTCAGGCTGTAGTCGGACTGATTGATTTCATCGTCGTTTGGCAAGTCAGGGCGCTTGTCCGGCGGCGTGGTGGCGATGGTCGCCTCGAACGGGTTGGTCAAAGGGTAGCCATAGCTGGCAGCGTCGATATCCCGCGCTGAAGCGGCCACAGCCATGAGCAGGCTGCCGAGCAGGGCAGCGAGGCGCAAAGATCGAAGCATTTAATCCCCCAAAAGAACGCAAGGTCGAGCAGTGTGCAGGCTAGGACCACAGCCAGGCGGGCAAAGTTGCCCGCTGCGGTGGCCTTTGGCGTACTTGCTATCTGCAACATAGCTGCCGGGGTGTGATTTTGCCTTAGAAACGGGCATAAGCGATCATGGACGTTTTCGATTACCGCTATTGGAGAACAGGATGTCTCGTTCGCTGCCGACGGTGCTGCTGGTGCTGTTTCTGGGGCTTTGGCTCGCGGCCAGTTATGGTGTGCGTTACGGCCTGATGGAGGATGGCCAGTGGGTAGGGCTGTGCGCAGTGCCGACGGCGTACTGGCAGTGCGAGGTGCGTTCGCTGCTGGGGTTGGGCATTCACCATCAGGTGATGGCCTGGGGCGGGCTGGGTCTTGCGCTGCTGGCGCAGGTGGCTCCCGGCCGCGCTGGCTGGTGGCTGGCGGTGCTGGCCCTGGTGTTCGCGGTGCCGGCGCTGGTGCTGTATACCGCCAGCATTGCAGTGTTTGCGCTGGTATTGGCGGGGTTGCGCCTGGTCAGGTAATTGCGGTGCGGCTGACAGGCGTCCGTTTTGGAATTTGTGGTGGGGCGGAGATCGAGCGCCGCCCGCGCGGCGCATCGCGAGCTGCGCTCGCTCCTACGTTTGTTTTTGGCCAGTAACGCCTGTGGCAGGCGCGCGCGACCGCCTTCTCGTACGACGCGATATCGAGCCATGCGCCAAGGCGTACGCGCACAGATCTCACAGGCATGATTGGCCCGAAACAAACGTAGGAGCGAGCGCAGCTCGCGATGCTGCGGCGTGGCTGACAGGTGTCCGTTTTGGATTTTGTGGTGGGGCGGAGATCGAGCGCCGCCCGCGCGGCGCATCGCGAGCTGCGCTCGCTCCTACGTTTGTTTTTGGCCAGTAACGCCTGTGGCAGGCGCGCGCGACCGCCTTCTCGTACGACGCGATATCGAGCCATGCGCCAAGGCGTACGCGCGCAAAACCCACAGGAATGACTGGCCCGAAACAAACGTAGGAGCGAGCGCAGCTCGCGATGCGCCGCGCGGGCGGCGCTCGATCTCCGCCCCACCGCAAAAATCAAGCCTGGCGTAACCGCAAACTCCGCCACAACGCCGCTGTCATCAGCACACTCACCACAGCCCAGCTCCAGGCCTGTTGGTTCTCCAGCCCTTCCACGAACAACTGCGGCGCCACCCCGGCCCCGACGATGAACGCCAGCAACGCCACCTCCGGCCGCCGCGCCCGCACCGGCCACAACACATACACCAGCGCCGGCAACGCCAGCGCTGCGCTGGGGAAACTGCGGTAGCGTGGGTCGAACACCAGTGCCAACATGCTCACCGCCGCCGCAAAGCCCGCCGCCAGCAACAGCCAGCCAGCTTGCACCTGCAGCCGGGCGAACAAGCGCTCACGCCAGCCGGCTCGCCGCGCCAGCGCCAACAACGCATGGGCCAGCACCAGCAGGTTCAGCCCGGCCAGCATCAGTGCCCATAACCACTCCCCGGCAAAGCGCGCATGGGTACGCATCAACTCGCCCCACAGGCCCAGGCAAGCGGCGCCAAACGCCGCCAGCAATGGCAGCAGCAAGGCCGCCATCGGTGTAGCGGGGCGCCCGGCCAGCACCAGCATGATCACCATCAGCACGGCACTGGCCAGCAGCCACCGCGGCCAGTCATGCAGATTGCTCACTGGCCCTTCGAGCACACCCTTGTCCTGCCGGTCCGCGTCGTATAACCCCCAGTAGCCGCCCACCGCGCCCTCATTGACGCGTTTCCATGGCTGATCGAAGGCTTCGATCAGGTTGTAGTGCCAGCCATTGCGCTCGGCCATGGCCACAAAGCCGCGGATGAAGCGCGCTTCATTGACCCGGCTGGGTACCGCAGTTTCGCGTTGGCGGCCTTCGCTGGGCCAGCCGGTTTCGCCAATCAGTATGTCCTTGGGCGCGAAGCGTGTGCCGAATACCCGGCGCACGTCGGCGACGTGGGCCAAGGCCTCGTCGATGCCACGCGGGTCGTCCTCCCAGTAGGGCAGCAGATGGATGGTCAGGAAGTCCACTGCCGGGGCCACCTGCGGGTGCTGCAGCCAGAACTCCCAGACATCGGCGTAGGTCACCGGTACCTTGACCTGGCTCTTCACCCGCCCGATCAGCTTGGCCAGGTGGGCACCGGTCACCTCCTTGCGCAACAGTGTCTCATTGCCGACGATCACCGCGCTGACCACGTCAGGGTTGGCGTTGGCAGCGGCGATCAGCAGGTTGATTTCCTTCTCGGTGTCGGCCGGGTGGGCATTCACCCAGGCGCCCAGCATCACCTTCAGACCGTGCTTGCGTGCCAGCGCCGGGATTGCCTCAAGACCGCTCATGGAATAGGTACGGATGCACTGAAACCGCTCGGCCAGTAACGCCAGGTCGGCGTCCATCCGCGCCGGGCGCAGGCGAAACGGCTGGTCGTAAGGCGATTGGTCTTTGTCAAAAGGTGTGTACGAGGCGCACTGCAGCTTGTGTGCAGGGCTGGCCGCATCGGGCAGGTGCACTGGCTTGCCCAGTCCGTACCAGAGCCCCCCCAGCCCGAACAGGGCCAGCAGGCAGGCAAGCAGGTACAACGGTAACAACAGGCGGCTACAACTGGGCATCGGGCGGTCCATCGTCTGGCACAAAAGGTTAGATAGTAGCCCGGCGCCAAACCTTTGGCATGCAAGGATCGCGCAGGCCGCTGCCGGCCGATGGCGCTAATGGCATAGTGCTGTCGCATATGGGGCGGGTACAGGTCGCAGCTGGATCAGGTCGTCTTGTGTTGCAGGAAGATGATGCAATCTCCAAGACCTGACGAGGGGATGCTTTGATGGCAACTTTGAAGAAAATGCGACGTTTACTGGGTGTGGGCACCGCCCTGGTAATGGCCATGAGCGCTGCACAGGCTATGGCCAAAGAAGTAAGCATTGGTTACGTGGATGGTTGGGCCGACAGCGTGGCGACCACCAACGTGGCTGCCGAAGTAATCAAGCAAAAACTCGGCTACGACGTGAAGTTGCAGGCCGTTGCCACGGGGATCATGTGGCAGGGTGTGGCAACTGGCAAGCTCGATGCCATGTTGTCGGCCTGGTTGCCGGTGACCCATGGCGAGTACTGGGCCAAGAACAAGGACAACGTGGTCGACTACGGCCCGAACTTCAAGGACGCCAAGATCGGCCTGATCGTCCCCGAGTACGTCAAGGCAGTGAGCATCGCCGACCTCAAGACCGATAACAGCTTCAAGGACAGGATCGTCGGCATTGATGCAGGCTCCGGTGTGATGCTCAAGACCGACCAGGCAATCAAGGACTATGGCCTGACGAGTTACAAGTTGCAGGCCAGCTCGGGCGCTGCGATGACTGCGGAGCTGGGCCGTGCCTATGCCAAGCACCAGTCGATTGCGGTGACCGGTTGGGTTCCGCACTGGATGTTCGCCAAGTGGAAGCTGAAGTTCCTCGAAGATCCGAAAGGCGTATATGGCGCGTCGGAAACCGTTAACAGCATCGGCAGCAAGGAACTGGCAACCAAGGCACCGGAAGTGGCGGAGTTCCTGAAGAAGTTCAACTGGCAGTCCAAGGACGAGATTGGCGAGGTGATGCTGGCGATTCAGGAAGGGGCCAAGCCTGAAGCGGCAGCCAAGGACTGGGTAGCCAAGCACCCTGATCGTGTGAAGGAGTGGACTGGCAAGTAACTTTGGGCGTTTCACGTTGTTTTTTTAAAGCCAGTTAGATCGAGCGCCGCCCGCGCGGCGCATCGCGAGCTGCGCTCGCTCCTACGTTTGTTTCGGGCCAATTATACCTGTGGGTTTTTCGCGCGAACGCCTTGGCGCATGACGCAATATCGCGTCGTACAAACAAGGCGGTCGCGCGCGCCTGCCACAGGAATGACTGGCCCGAAACAAACGTGGGAGCGAGCGCAGCTCGCGATGCGCCGCGCGGGCGGCGCTGGTTTTATGCCCGACCGCAAAACCTGGACCGGTCCCTTGCCACCCCTGGCCAAATCTCTTCTTTGTTACGCAATCGGTAAAACACCGTTGCATCTAAGACTAAGGTCGTCTGGTTGGCGTCCGGCAGCCGCATAAAGTAAGGGTGTGGGTTCTTCCCCTACCTGTGCTGCTAGGACAAAAACAATGAACGACAGCATTTACCTCTCGATACAAAACAGCCCCCGTTTCAAGGAGCTGGTCACCAAACGCGAACGGTTCGCCTGGATTCTCTCGGCGATCATGCTCGGCCTTTACTGCGCCTTCATCCTCCTGATCGCCTACGGTCCTCATGTGCTGGGCACGAAGCTCAGTCCTGAGTCATCGATTACCTGGGGCATTCCCCTGGGCGTCGGCCTGATCGTCTCGGCATTCGTCCTGACCGCCATCTACGTGCGCCGCGCCAACGGCGAGTTCGATGAGCTGAACAAGGAAATCCTGAAGGAGGCGCAACAATGATTCGCTCTGTCAAAGCTCTGGCCGTACTGGCCTGCGGAGCCTTTGCACCCGCCGTGTGGGCCGCAGATGCCCTGACCGGCGAGGTGCAGAAACAACCGCTGAACGTTTCCGCCATTGCCATGTTCGTGACCTTCGTCGCCTTCACGCTCGGCATCACCTACTGGGCCTCCAAGCGCAACAAGTCGGCATCGGACTACTATGCTGCCGGCGGCAAGATCACCGGCTTCCAGAACGGTTTGGCGATCGCTGGCGACTACATGTCAGCCGCCTCGTTCCTGGGTATTTCCGCGCTGGTGTTCACCTCGGGTTATGACGGCCTGATCTACTCGATCGGTTTTCTGGTCGGCTGGCCGATCATTCTTTTCCTGATTGCTGAACGCCTGCGCAACCTGGGCAAGTACACCTTTGCCGACGTGGCCTCGTACCGCCTCGGGCAAAAGGAAATCCGCACCCTGTCGGCCTCCGGTTCGCTGGTGGTGGTGGCGTTCTACCTGATCGCGCAAATGGTCGGCGCCGGCAAGCTGATCGAGTTGTTGTTCGGCCTGGACTACCATGTAGCGGTGGTCATGGTGGGTATCCTGATGTGCCTGTACGTGCTGTTCGGTGGCATGCTGGCCACTACGTGGGTACAGATCATCAAGGCTGTGCTGCTGCTGTCCGGTGCCAGTTTCATGGCGCTGATGGTCATGAAGCACGTGGGCTTTGACTTCAACACGCTGTTCACCGAAGCGATCAAGGTACACGCCAAGGGTGAGGCGATCATGAGCCCCGGCGGCCTGGTCAAGGACCCGATCTCGGCATTCTCCCTGGGCCTGGCACTGATGTTCGGTACTGCCGGCCTGCCGCACATCCTGATGCGCTTCTTCACCGTCAGTGATGCCAAGGAAGCGCGCAAGAGCGTGCTGTACGCCACCGGCTTCATCGGCTACTTCTACATCCTCACCTTCATCATTGGCTTTGGTGCGATCCTGCTGGTCAGCACCAACCCGGACTTCAAGGACGCGGCAGGCGCTCTACTGGGTGGCAACAACATGGCCGCGGTGCACCTGGCCAATGCGGTGGGTGGCAGTGTGTTCCTCGGCTTCATCTCGGCGGTGGCCTTTGCCACCATCCTGGCGGTGGTGGCTGGCCTGACCCTGGCCGGTGCCTCGGCGGTGTCCCACGACCTGTATGCCAGCGTCTGGCGCAAGGGCAAAGCCAACGACAAGGACGAGATCCGCGTATCGAAGATCACCACTGTCGCCCTGGGTGTGCTGGCGATTGGCCTGGGGATTCTGTTCGAGAAACAGAACATCGCCTTCATGGTCGGCCTGGCGTTCTCCATTGCCGCCAGCTGCAACTTCCCGGTACTGCTGCTTTCGATGTACTGGAAGAAGCTGACCACCCGCGGCGCCATGATCGGCGGCTGGCTGGGCCTGGTGAGTGCGGTGACGCTGATGATCCTTGGCCCGACCATCTGGGTACAGATTCTCGGCCACGAGAAGCCCATCTACCCGTACGAGTACCCGGCGCTGTTCTCGATGGCCATTGCCTTCGTCAGCATCTGGTTCTTCTCGGTCACCGACAAGTCCAAGGCAGCTGAGGATGAGCGCGCGCTGTTCTTCCCGCAGTTCGTGCGTTCGCAGACTGGCCTGGGTGCCAGCGGGGCGGTCTCGCACTAACGTCAACCCCTTGCATTGAAAACGCCCCGCCTGTCGGGGCGTTTTTTATTTTATGCAGTCAGAAACAGCCTACATACAGAGTGAGGCTCTGCCCATAAAGTTTCCTCATGTCGTAAGGGCATCTATAGATGCCGGCACATTTGGGGAATGTTCAATGAAGTTACGCTGTTTGATCACCTTCGCTCTCCTTGGCGTGGCGGGCGCTGCCGGGGCGAAGGAAATACCGCAGGACATCAGTGTCCAAGCTGTCGTGTCGGTTCCTGAATTTCAGGTGAACTCGGTTGACAGTTGGTGGGAAGACGTACTTCAGGCTGAATATGACCCGGATCGGGGTGTCTTCAAGCAAATTGAAAAAGAGGTGTTTGTAAAAAGTACCTACGGCCCGATCTACGCGAAAACCGACCGTTCGGAGTATCGGTTTACCCGGGTGGGCGGTGGAGAAGCGCCCCGTCGATACCACATCATGTTGAATCGCAAAAGAATGGGCACGGCACCGGTTGAAATCGTCAGTGCTGCTGAAGCCGCTCAGGGAAAAAGCATTCAATTCAGGTTCTATCCGATGCCGGAAGCGTCGTCGACTCGCATACCCGGCACCTATGTCACGCAAGCCACCTTGATGTTCGAAACAGGGGCGCCCTGATTCGCAATTCCATTCGGGTGCTCCAGTGTGCCCGCTATTTGTTGTGCAACCGTTAAAGGAAGTTTGATGTGAAATCCTATGTATTGGCTGTCCCGTTCCTTGCATTGTTTGCCGGTGCTGCTGTCGCGTCCGCCCCTGCGCCGATCAGTCAGAATATTTCAGTGACGGCGGTCATTCCCGGGAATGAGTTTTCAGTGGCCCCCATAGGGGACTGGCTGGATAAAGGCGTGACGCTTGAATATGAGCCGGAGCGCGAAGACTTCAAGGCGGTCAGTGAAAGGTTCTCGGCACAGAGTGATGTCGGCGCTATTCAGGCCCACCTGCTGTACACAGCAGCGCTGCAAGACCCGCAAACCGACGAGAAGATTGATCTTATCATCTCTGTTGGGGGTAAACAGTTGGCGTTGACGGCCACGGAGGTCATGAGCGCGGAAGATGCTAAAGTTGGCAAGGAACTTCCCATTACCTTTAATGCCATAAGGCCCGACAGTGGTTATGTAAAGGGTGAGTATGCCGGGACAGTGAGCGTGTTGTTTGAAACTTCCTCCGCCAGCCTTTGACTGAAGCAGTGCCGCCTGCCTCAACTTACTGGATGTTTATCCGTGTAGGGGCAGGTGTTGAAGTGGATTGAATCATGTTCCAGTTTGCTGCACCCGGCCGTGCACTCGCTGTCTGGCTGCTGGGTGCTGCCTGCCTTCTGCCCCTCGAAGTGTTGGCCGAGCGCGCGTCCAGTGCCATTGACCTGAATACATTCGGGCGTTTGCCTGAAGACTTCGAGGCGCACTTCTTCGATGTGCCACTTGCCGTACGAGTGGAGCTTGATCAACGCTACCTCGGTGATGCCATGGTGGTGCTGAGCCGTGATAACCGTGTGCAGTTGCTGGCGTTTACCGACACTGAGCAGAGCACAGAGCCGGCCACACTCAGGCAGTTATGGCAACAGCGCCTGGAGGGCGGGCGCATGCTGGGCGACTGCCTGCAAAACTGCCCGGACGGGTTGCAGGCTATCCATTACAGCCTGGCTAATTCCCAGTTGTCATTGCTGACGTCCAATGCCGAGAAGCTGGAGCAGGACGCGCTCTTCCACCGCCTCCCGGAGCAGAGTGACGCTGGGTTGCTGCTGCGTAACCAGCTCAACCTGGTCAATGATGGCAATCAGACCACGGGCAGAATCGGCCTGCTCGGTCAGGGCAACCTGCATAACTGGACGACGCTTGCCGATGCACGCGTGGATCGTAGCCCATCTGAGCAAGGCGATATGCGTTACCGCATGAACCAGCTTTACGCAGAGAGCATGCACGAAGAGCATTTCTTTCGGCTGGGTTACTTCTCTACTGGCGCAGAAGGCCTCGTGCGCCAGCCAGCCCTCCTGGGGCGTCGCCCTGATAGCACGCTTGGCTTGATGCTGGGCAGCAGTGACAGCCTGCTGGTCGACAATGGCCAAGCCAGCGCCATCCCGGTCTATGTCACGCCGAACCGCCCGGGTATCGTCGAAATCTATCGCAATGGTTCGCTGATCAACAGTCAGCCGGTACAGGCCGGTTTACAGGCGCTCGACACGCGGGTATTGCCTGGCGGCATCTATGATGTAGAGCTGCGTTTGCTCGAAGACGGCCTGGAGACCTCGCGCAGCGAAGCGTCCATCTACAAGCCCAGCCGGTGGCAGAACATGGATAACCGCTGGCGCTACAACCTGTACCTGGGCCAGCAGGTCGAGCTGCTGAGCAACGGGGATGGCGAACGTGAACAGAGCCCGGTGTTCGGGGCCCTTTCCAACTACCTGATGCATCCTGCTGCGGTGCTGGGGCTGTCAGTGCAACAGGTCGATGCTGACCTGCAGTTGGGTACCTCGCTGGACTGGGACGTGCATGAACGGTTCAAGCTTTACGCCAGCCTCAATCAGACCCAAGGCCTGGGCAACGGCGGCGATCTGCAGTTGACCTACACCCATCCTTGGGGCTCGTTGCTACTGAGCCACAACCAGACCTGGCTGGAGCCTGGCAGTAGTGGTCGCGACGATACTTCACAGCGCCAGGTGCGCAGCCGCACCGCCTTTTCGATCAACCAGCGGATAACCGCGCGCAGTTCAGCGACGCTGCGCCTGGAACACAGTGCGGGCTCGGCAAGCGGCCTGGGTGCCGACCTGAGCTGGGCGTTCTACGGGAAGCTGCGGGGGCATCAGAGCAGTGTTCGCCTGTCACTTTTCGACAGGCCTGGAACGCGCAGCAGCGCCGGTGTCCGCAGCCGCGGTGTCAACGTTGCTGTAAGCATGAAGCTCGAGCGCGATGGCAAGCAGCTTGGGGTCGATGTGGGTAGCCGCGCCTCGCGTGAGGGGGGCAATGACCCCTACGCTTCGCTGTGGTATCGGCAGAACGTCGACCTGGGCCCCGTGCACAGCCTGGGGGGCAGCGCGACGCTCGACGGCTATGGCACCAGCCTGGCGGCCAATGGGCGCTTCCACAGCCAGGCGCTGCAGGGCGATGCCTATGCCCAGAGTTCCTCTTTCAACAATAACCTCAGCGGTGGCCTCAACCTGGAAAGCACCCTGGCGCTGGGCGCCGGGAAGCTGGCCATGGGGGGCAGCAACCTGCCGCTCGAAGCCGGCTTGATCATCGATGTCGAAAGCGATCTGCACGGTGTGAAGCTGCGCGCCAACGATGGCCAGGGCATGAGTGCAGTGCTGCACCCCGGGCGCAATATCGTGCCGGTGACGGCGTTCAAATCTGGCCATGTGCGTTTCGACTTCGACACGAAGGACGTGCCGCCAGCACAGATCCAACCCCTCGCTGTGGACTATCACCTCAACCGCGGTGGGGTGGGGTACCACGCAGTGAAAGTCATGCGAACGGTGACTGTGTTTGGCCGGCTGCTCGACGGGCAAGGCCAGCCACTGCACGGCGCGCATGTGGTCAATGACGCCGGGCGCACGGTTGTCGAGGCGGATGGCTATTTCAACGTGGAAATGAGTGAGTCACGGCCCACCCTGGAAATTCGCCATGGCACGGCAGGCAACTGCCTTCTGACATTACCGCCGGACAACTTTGATCGCGAGGATGACCTGCTGATCGTGGGTGATCAGCGGTGTGTGCCCAGTGTGGGCTGAGCCGGCTTTCTGCATGAAGCTGTAGAGGGCCCGATTCCCGGGTCGATGGATTGGATGTTGAGTAAACAGAGGTTGAAGATGCACAGGTTCACATTTCACTTGTCACCCTTGTTGTTCGTTGCGCTGATGCTGCCGTGGTTTGCCCAGGCCGGGCCACAGCTGGATGTCGGCACGCTCTATGACTACCTCGAACCAGGCAAGGGCACCTATGCCAAACGCATCTACAACCGGGGGGACAGTACCGCCTTCGTCAAAGTCAGCGTGCTGGAGTTGGTCTACGACGGTCAGGCAGAACCCCGTGAGGTGGACATCGATGAGCTGCCCTTCGACCAGCGCAGCGTTGTTGCCAGCCCAGCGCGGATGATCATCCCTGCACGCGGTATGCAGGCCGTGCGGTTGCTGTATCGCGGTGAACGGAACCAGGAGCGTTACTACCGGCTGCGCTTCGTCCCGGTGGTGCCGGAACAGGATGACAGCTTCGCACTGGATAAAACGGAGCTTGACGCTTACCGCAAAGAACTCAGTGCCGGTGTGCAGTTTCTGGCCGGCTACGGCACCATTTTGATTACCAAGCCTGCTGCCACGCGGTATCAGACCTCGATCGAGCAAGCCGGTGGGAAATGGACCGTGCGCAACGAGGGCAATGCGACGGTGCTGCTCGACAACGTCCAGGTCTGTGTGCTGAACGAGGAGGAGTGTGAGCCTCCGGCCAAGCACCATCTTCGCCCCGGGCGTAAGCGCGAGTTCGTCGAGAAGCCCGGTGTCGAATACCGCTTTGAGCTGGTGGAAGGCGATGCACGCAAAGCTATGAGCTTCAAGGCCGAGTGAGAGGTAGGGGCATGTTTCGCAAGTGTGCAATGCTGGTACTGCTGTCTGGCGTGTTGGGTTCGTCGTGGGCGCAAGCGGCCGATATTACGCTCAAGCTGCGTTACCGCGGCGAGACCCGGCAGTTTGAAAACCTGACGCCCCGGTCGTCCCCTGTGTGTACTCAGTTGCCGCAGCTTTGTGGCGATCCGCTGCAGGACCTGCTGGATGTGGGGGTCGAGTACTCGAAAACAGTCGATGGCGAAGGCGCCGACGGCTTCTACCTCTCGGCCCCTGTCCAGCCGACTACGCTACTGATGGTCCGTGACCAGACCGGTGAGCAAGTCAGCATGGACTTTGCCATTACCCACCTGGGCGGTGCGGTAACTTCGGACGATGGGGCACCGACGCTTGCGGCGCGCACGGGCCTGGACTCGAGTGGTTGCCAGGTTGCGTTGGCCAGCGCGGCCCATCGCCTGTTTCTGTGGTCGCCAGCCAGCAACGGTTGCTGGGCCAACGTCAATGCGGCGAATGCGAGCACTTACCACGTGAGTCACCTGACGCTGGGCTACAGGTTGAAGACGCCTTTACCGGCGAGCTTGAAGTCGGGCGTGTACCGAGGGCGCGTGGTCTATTCGATAGGCCCTGACAGGGATATAAGCCTGGGTTCGAGCCGAACGGTCTCCGGGCTCACGGACGATTCAGTGGCGATCAACGTCGAGCTGGAGGTGGTGCATGACCTTGAGGTGCGTTTTGAGCCGGGCTCCGAGCAGGTGGCTCTGGTGCCGCGGCACGCGCAGGGGCATGGGAGCCGAGGGCGGGGTGCGACAGACAAGCTGGAAAAAGACGTGACCTTCAGCCTGACTGCCAGTGGCCCGTTCAACGTCTGGGCGCTGTGCAGCACGGGGCTGGGCAGCACGTGCAATTTACGCTCGGCCAAGGGCCATGATATACCGCTGTATCTGGCCATGACCTTGCCAGGTGTGTCCTACCATGGCCGTTCGCTCTATCGGCAGGCAATGTCCTTTGGCGGAGCTGAGAACGCCATGAGCCTGGAAGTCCCGCCAGAGGGTGTGACCGGCAGCCAAGGGCAGTTGCATTTTCATGTATACCCTCGCGGCCACACCCAGGAACAGGACATGTTGCCTGGTATCGAGTATCACGCTGTGGTGACGATGGTGTTCGATGCGAACCTGTAGGACGGCAACCGGGTGTTGCGACCCGCTTGCCATTAACCTCAACTGGTTGGATGAAGTGGCTATCCGCAGCGCGTCATATCATCCCAAGCAACAGCAGTACCAGCAGAATCACCAACACCACGCCAATAATGCCGGAAGGGCCATAGCCCCAGCTGCGCGAGTGGGGGAAGACCGGTAAGCCACCGATCAGCAGCAGAATCAGGATGATGATAAGGATCGTGGTCATGTCAAAGTCCTTGCATGATTAGGGGGCAAGAGCCTGAGATTGCTGGCCTCTCGATAATTCGGACCGGTGCGGGTTGGCAAAGATTCCATCCCCGTGCAGCCGTCTGCCCAATCATGCCCCCCCATTCACTACCCTGATGAATCCTGCTGGATGGCAACGCCTTGATTAGACTCACCGGACTACCTGTCAGAACAAGGCCTGCGACCATGCAAAAACGCATCATGATCACCGGCGCCGGGTCCGGCCTCGGCCGCGAGATTGCCCTGCGCTGGGCACGTGAGGGCTGGCGCCTGGCACTGGCCGATGTTAACGAAACCGGCCTGCGCGAAACGCTGGAGCAGGTTCATCAGGCCGGTGGCGACGGCTTCGTCCAGCGCTGCGATGTGCGCGACTATAGCCAGCTGACGGCCCTTGCCCAGGCCTGCGAAGAGAAGTTTGGTGGGGTCGATGTGATCGTCAACAACGCCGGTATCGCTTCGGGCGGGTTCTTCGCCGAGCTGTCGCTGGAAGACTGGGACTGGCAGATCGCCGTCAATCTGATGGGCGTGGTCAAGGGTTGCAAGGCGTTCCTGCCGCTGCTGGAGCGCAGCAAGGGGTGCATTATCAACGTCGCCTCGATGGCTGCACTGATGCAGGGCCCGGGCATGAGCAACTACAACGTGGCCAAGGCCGGTGTGCTGGCATTGTCGGAAAGCCTGCTGGTGGAGTTGCGCCAGATTGAGGTGGCGGTGCACGTGGTGTGCCCGTCGTTCTTCCAGACCAACCTGCTGGACTCGTTCCGCGGGCCGAACCCGGCGATGAAGGCACAGGTGGGCAAGTTGCTCGAAGGTTCGCCGATCAGTGCGGCAGACATTGCCGACTATATCCATCAGCAGGTCGCTGCAGGCGAGTTCCTCATCCTGCCCCATGAGGCAGGGCGCCAGGCCTGGCAACTGAAACGCCAGGCCCCTGAGCGGCTGTATGACGAGATGGCCGAAATGGCGGTGAAAATGCGGGCAAAAGCCCAGTCGCGATGATTGTTCTGTAGGAGAAGTTACTCAAATGCGTAAGGGGCTTCTGAATCGCAGTGGAGCTATTGAGTAGCTGAATGCCTACGGGGCAGGCTCCGGTTTTCCCTTTTGCAGGAGGATCGGAACATGCTGGTAATAGGGCGTGAAGTGGGGGAGGTCATCATGATTGGCGATGATATCCGGATCATGGTGGTGGAGACCCGGGACGGCGTGGTGCGCTTTGGTGTGGATGCCCCGCGTGAGGTGCCGGTGCATCGAGCCGAAGTTTACAAGCGCATCAAGGCGTCCAAGCAGAACAAGGCCTGAACAGGCCAGACCTGCTATTCGAGCAGTTCGCGGGGCACATCATGCTTGGCCAGCAACTGGCACTGCTGGCTTTCCAGGTCGAAAAGGATGAAAGCCTGGCCTTTGGCCAACGCCTGGCGTACTCGCAGCACGCGGGTTTCCAGCGGGGTATCGTCGCCGTTGTCAGTGCCGTCGCGGGTAACGAAGTCCTCGATCAGGCGGGTCAGGGTTTCGGCTTGCAGTTGGTCGTAGGGGATCAGCATGGTCGGGTGGTGTCTGAAGTGGGTATGAGCATGCTACGCGAAACATTCGAGGTGTTGGGGCCGCTTTGCAGCCCCATGGGCGTTTAGCCTTTGTTTCCGACCAGGCTGTCCACCGCCGGTACCCGCGTGTCGCTTTCCATCTGCGCATCATGTTCCAGCTGGTGGCTGAAGCGCTCGAGCGATGCATTGGCCGGCTGCGAGTCGCTGGCAAACACGGGCGGGCTCAGCAGGTAGGCTGATAACAGCCGGCTCAGTGCTGCCAGGCTGTCGATATGGGTGCGCTCGTAACCATGGGTGGCATCGCAACCAAAGGCCACCAGCGCGGTACGGATATCGTGCCCGGCCGTCACCGCCGAATGGGCATCGCTGAAGTAATAGCGGAACAGGTCGCGCCGCACCGGCAAGTCGTGGTCGCCGGCCAGTTTCAGCAGGTGCCGGGACAGGTGGTAGTCGTAAGGCCCCGACGAGTCCTGCATGGCCACACTGACCGCATGCTCGCTGGACGCCTGCCCAGGCGCCACCGGGGCGATGTCGATGCCGACGAACTCGCTGACGTCCCAGGGCAGGGCGCCGGCTGCACCCGAGCCGGTCTCCTCGGTGATGGTGAACAGCGGGTGGCAGTCGATCAGCGGCTGGCGGCCGCTTTCCACCACGGCCTTCAATGCCGCCAGCAATGCGGCTACGCCAGCCTTGTCGTCCAGGTGACGGGCGCTGATGTGGCCGCTTTCGGTGAACTCGGGCAAGGGGTCGAAGGCCACGAAATCACCAATGCTCACGCCCAGTGCCTCACAGTCGGCGCGTGTGGCGCAGTAGGCATCCAGGCGCACTTCCACGTGGTCCCAGCTGATCGGCATCTGGTCGATGGCCGTGTTGAAGGCATGCCCGCTGGCCATCAGCGGCAGCACGCTGCCACGGAATACCCCGGTATCGGTGAACACGCTAACCCGGCTGCCTTCGGCAAAACG
This sequence comes from Pseudomonas sp. D5(2026), assembly GCF_057766845.1. NCBI lineage: Bacteria > Pseudomonadati > Pseudomonadota > Gammaproteobacteria > Pseudomonadales > Pseudomonadaceae > Pseudomonas > Pseudomonas sp. D5(2026). The sequence continues at coordinate 4,201,406 of NZ_CM173421.1, read as the reverse complement.
GCTGGACCAGCAACCGACCGGCGCCAGGGCCAGGCGGCCATTGTCCTGCAACTGGCGCACGCTGGCGCCGATGGTATCCAGGTGGGCAGAGACGGCGCGATCGGGGGTGGCCTGCCGACCTTTGAGGGTTGCACGAATGGTGCCGCGGCGGGTCAGCTCGAAGGGGATGCCCAGTTCGTCAAGGCGTTCGGCCACGTAGCGCACGATGGTGTCGGTGAAACCGGTGGGGCTGGGGATGGCGAGCATTTCCAGCAGCACGCGTTTGAGGTAGTCGAGATCGGGTTCGGGGTGTCGCTCGGACATGTTGGGGACTCCTTTACTCCTGTGCTGGCCTCTTCGCGGGCAAGCCCGCTCCTACAGGTACAGCGCTGCCTTCGCGGGCAAGCCCGCTCCTACAGGTACAACGCAACCTTCAAGGGCGGTGATATCCCTGTGGGAGCGGGCTTGCCCGCGAAGAGGCCGGCACGGGTTTACGCCAAAGGCCGGCTATGGGGAAACAGCAGGTCGATAAAACGCTCGGCCGTGGGCTGCGGTTCATGGTTGGCCAGGCCAGCACGTTCGTTGGCCTCGATGATCACGTACTCCGGCTGCCCGGCATCACGCACCATGAAGTCCAGCCCCACCACCGGAATTTCCAGTGCCCGTGCCGCGCGCACGGCAGCATCGGCCAGCACCGGGTGCAGGCGTTCGGTGACGTCCTCCAGGGTGCCGCCGGTGTGCAGGTTGGCCGTACGCCGCACGGCCAGACGCTGGCCGGCCGGCAATACGTCGTCATAACCAACGCCCGCTGCGCGCAAGGTGCGCTCGGTTTCGTCGTCCAGCGGAATGCGGCTTTCGCCACCGGTGGCGGCCTGGCGGCGACGGCTCTGGGCTTCGATCAACTGGCGCACGCTGTGTTTGCCATCGCCCAGCACCTGCGCCGGGTGACGGATGGCGGCGGCCACCACCTCGTAGCCGATCACCACGATGCGCAGGTCGAACCCGGCGTGGAAGCTTTCCAGCAGCACGCGGCTGTCGAACTGGCGGGCGTGCGCCACGGCACGGGTGATGTCGTCGATGCAGGTCAGGTTCACCGCCACGCCCTGGCCTTGTTCGCCATCGACCGGCTTGACCACCACCGCGCCATGCTCGTCGAGAAACGCCAGGTTGTCATCGGCATTGCCAGCCAGCTGTTGCGCTGGCACCTGCAGCCCAGCGTTGTGCAGCGCGTGCTGGGTCAGGCGTTTGTCCTGGCACAGGGTCATGGTCACGGCACTGGTCAGGTCGCTGAGCGATTCCCGACAGCGAATGCGTCGCCCGCCCAGGCTCAGGGTGAACAGGCCGCCAGCGGCGTCATCCACCTGCACTTCAATGCCGCGGCGTAGCGCCTCGTCGACGATGATGCGTGCATAGGGGTTGAGGTCGGCTTGCGGGCCAGGCCCGAGGAACAACTGCTCGTTGATACCGTTCTTGCGCTTGACGGCGAAGGTGGGCAGGTTGCGAAAACCCAGTTTCTGGTAAAGGCGCTTGGCCTGGCGGTTGTCGTGCAGCACCGACAGGTCCAGGTAAGCCAGGCCACGGCTCATGAAGTGTTCGATCAGGTGGCGCACCAGCACCTCGCCCACGCCCGGGCGGGTGCAGTGTGGGTCCACCGCCAGGCACCACAGGCTGCTGCCATGCTCGGGGTCATCGAACGCTTTGGTGTGGTTCAGGCCCATGACGCTGCCGATCACCGAGCCGCTGTCTTCGTCCTCTGCCAGCCAGTACACCGGGCCACCCAAGTGCCGGGGGGTAAGCAGCTCGGCGTCGACGGGGAGCATCCCGCGGGCCTGGTACAGGGTGTTGATTGCCTGCCAGTCGGCGGGGTTCTGTGCCCGGCGCACGCGGAAGCCGCGAAATACCCGCTGCGCCGGGCGGTAGTCGGTGAACCATAGGCGCAGGGTGTCGGACGGATCGAGGAACAGCTGCTGTGGGGCCTGGGCCAGCACCTGCTGCGGTGCGGCCACGTACAGGGCGATGTCGCGTTCGCCCGGGTGCTCGTCGAGCAAATCCTCGGCCAGGGAAACCGGGTCGGGGTAGGTGTGGCCTATCAGCAGCCGGCCCCAGCCGCAGTGCACGGCACGCGGTTGGTCATGGGGCTGGCTGCCGTCACCGGCCAAGCGCGCTTGCAGGCGCTCATAGGACGGCGCCTGGCCGCGCAGCAGGCGCTGACCATAAGCGATTTCATGGGCTTTCATCGGTCAGATTCCTTGTTCGCTCAACCACAGGTTAAGCGCCGCCAGTTGCCATAGCTTGGAACCGCGCAATGGCGTCAGTTGGCCGTGCGGGTTGCTTAGCAGGCGGTCGATCATGGCCGGGTTGAACAACCCTCTGTCTTGGCTGGGGTCGGTCAACAGCTCGCGTACCCAGCCCAGGGTGGCACCTTCCAGATGCTTCAGGCCCGGTACCGGGAAGTAACCCTTCTTGCGGTCGATCACCTCATGCGGGATCACCCGTCGCGCCGCCTGCTTGAGCACCTGCTTGCCGCCATCGGGCAGCTTGAAGCGTGCGGGAATGCGTGCCGACAGTTCCACCAGGCGGTAATCGAGGAACGGCGTGCGCGCCTCCAGGCCCCAGGCCATGGTCATGTTGTCCACCCGTTTGACCGGGTCGTCGACCAGCATCACGGTGCTGTCCAGGCGCAGCGCCTTGTCCACCGCAGCCGGTGCGCCGGGGCGGGCGAAGTGTTCGCGTACGAAGTCGCCGGCGGCGTCGGTTTCCAGCAGCCAGGGGGCCTGCACGGTGTCGCGGTATTCGGCGTGGCTGCGGTCGAAGAACGCATCACGATAGGCAGCATAGGCATCGTCGGCGCCGTCCACCTGCGGGTACCAGTGGTAACCGGCGAACAGCTCATCGGCACCCTGGCCGCTCTGTACGCCCTTGCAGTGCTTGGCCACTTCCCGCGACAGCAGGTAGAACGCGATGCAGTCGTGGCTGACCATCGGCTCGCTCATGGCGCGAAACGCGGCCGGCAACTGGTCGATGATCTCGTGTTCGGCAATGCGCAGTTGGTGGTGGCGGGTGCCGTAGTGCCTGGCGATCAGGTCGGAGTACTGGAACTCATCGCCGCGCTCGCCGCCGGCATCCTCGAAGCCGATGGAGAAGGTCGACAGGTCTTCCACCCCCACTTCGCGCAACAGGCCCACCAGCAGGCTGGAGTCGACCCCTCCGGACAGCAATACGCCAACATCCACAGCAGCCCGCTGGCGGATGGCTACGGCGTCCCGGGTGGCGTCAAGCACGCGGGTGGTCCAGCCTTCCAGGTCCAGCTCACGCTCGTCGGGGTGGGGGCCGTAGTGCAGTTGCCACCAGACCTGGCGCTCCACTTCGCCATGCCGGTCGATGCGCATCCAGGTGCCTGGCTCCAGTTTCTGCACGTTGGCCAGCAGGGTGCGCGGTGCCGGTACCACGGCGTGGAAATTCAGGTAGTGGTTGAGTGCCACGGGGTCGAGCATCGGGTCGATGTCACCGCCCTTGAGCAGTGCCGGCAGGGTCGAGGCAAAGCGCAGGCGCTCGCCGTTGCGCGACAGGTACAGAGGTTTGACGCCGAGGCGGTCGCGGGCCAGGAACAGGCGCTGGTTGTCGCGCTCCCAGATGGCCAGGGCAAACATGCCGTTGAGCTTGGGCAGCAGGGCAGCGCCCCAGGCGTGGTAGCCCTTGAGCAGCACCTCGGTGTCGCCGTCGGACCAGAAGCTGTAGCCCAGCGCCTGCAGTTCCTCGCGCAGTTCGGGGAAGTTGTAGATGGCGCCGTTGAAGGCCAATGACAGGCCCAGGGTGTTGTCGACCATCGGCTGCGCCGAGCCGTCGGACAGGTCCATGATTTTCAGCCGCCGGTGGCCCAGGGCGATCGGGCCTTGGCTATGGAAGCCCCAGGCATCCGGGCCACGCGGGGCCAGGTGATGGGTAATGCGCTCTACCGCAGCCAGGTCGGCTGGGCGAGGGGCTTGGTCGATGGGGGTGAAACGTAATTCTCCTGCTAATCCGCACATAAGTCCTTACCGGTTTTTCCGTTGGGGAGGTGATGCCCCGGATTAGGGCACCTTAATGAACTGACCTGTTTGCTTTTTTAGAGTTTTAGAACAGTTTGTTATATAAGGTTGAGGTGGCAGGTTATTGCCTGGGATCTCGCAGTATTGCAGAAATCGAGCGCCGCGTGCGCAGCGCATCGCGAGCTGCGCTCGCTCCTACGTTTGTTTCGGGCCAGTAACGCCTGTAACAGGCGCGCGCGACCGCCTTGCTCGTACGACGCAATACAGGGTCATACACCAAAGCGTTCGCGCGCAAATCCCCCAGGAATAATTGGCCCGAAACAAACGTAGGAGCGAGCGCAGCTCGCGATGCGCCGCGCGGGCGGCGCTCGATCTCACCGGCGCAATAAATTCAACGCCATGCCCCCGAAGCAATCACTTCCCCCGGATCAGCCTGCGCAAGGCAAACCGGTTCGGATGACACGCCTGCGCCACCTCACGCGGCAACGGCAACGGCTCGCCGCACACCCAGGCGGCCACCAGTTCCCCGCTCAAAGGTGCCGTGATCAACCCGCGCGACCCATGCCCGCTGTTCACATACAACCCCTCCAGCCAAGGGCAGGCCACATCCGGCACCTGCCGGGCATCACGCCCCAACACGGCATAAGCTTCGGCAAACGCCTGCGCGTCGGCCATCGGCCCGACAATCGGCAAATAATCCGGGCTGGTACAACGGAACGCCGCGCGCCCTTGCAGTTGCTCGGGGTTCAGCTCGGCCACGCCCAGGCGCCGGGCCAGGTCAGTAGAAATCTCATCCAGCAACGCCAGGTTGCCCCGGTGCTCGGCCACCGTTGGCGCAAGGTCTTCACTGTGGAAGTCAAAACTTGCCCCCAGTGTATGTTCACCCTCGCGCGGCGGTGCCACATAGCCCTCCGCGCACACCACGGTGCGTAGCGCCTGGCTGCTGGCGGTGGCCGGCAAGCGGGTGATCTGCCCACGAATGCGCTTGAGTGGTAACTGCGCGCAAGGTTCGAAGCGCCGCACATCGGCCGCGCCGGCCAGGACCACCACTGGAGCGCTGGCTAATAGTTGGTCGCCAGCCCAGGCCTGCCACCGTTCACCCACTTTGCGCAGTTCGAGCACTTCCTGGTGGGCCACCAGGTGAATACCGGGGTGCTGCAACTGCTGCTGGCACAGCGCCGGCGGGTGCACCCAGCCACCTTCGGGGTAGAACAACCCGCCGCCAGGCAACGCCACGCCGGCGATGGCTTCGGCCTCGGCGCGCGCCAGGCAGTGCAGCAAGCCGTGGTCGAAGGCGACAGCCAGCTTGCCCTGGCGTTCGGCCTCCTTGCTGTCGAAGGCCAGTTGCAGCACCCCGCAGGCATCCCAGTCACGGCCACGCTGCAACCGCTGCAGCTGGCGCCGGGTGTAGCCGAACCCGGACAGGATCATCTGCGACAGTGCGGTGCCATGGGCGGACAGCTTGAGGTACAGCACCCCTTGCGGGTTGCCCGAAGCTTCCTGGGCCGGGGCTTCGTGGCGCTCCAGCACGGTTACCTGCCAGCCACGCCGGGCCAGGCTGGCGGCGCTGCTGCTGCCGGCAAGTCCGGCACCGATCACCAGCGCCTCGCGCGGCCCCTGCGCAACAGCGGGGCGCGCGTACCAGGGCGCGCATGGGCCGGGCAGGGGGCCGACGTAGGCGCCGCTCATCACCTCCCACTTCTTGCCGATGCCTGGCACCTTCTTCATGGCGAAGCCAGCTTCGACCAGGCTGCGGCGTACCCAGCCGGTGGTGGTGAAGGTGCCCAGCACCGTGCCCGGATGCGATAGCCGCGCCAGTTGCGCAAACAGCGCCGGGGTCCACATGTCAGGGTTCTTGGCGGGGGCGAAGCCGTCGAGGAACCACACATCGATCTGCGCATCGAGCTGCGGCAGCTGTTCCAGCACATCGCCTATCAACAGGGTCAGGGTGACCCTGCCATCGGCGAAGGTGAACTGCTGAAAGCCCGGGTGCACCGCCACGTACTGCTCCAGCAGCGGCCCCGTATAGGCGGCCAGTTCAGGCCACAGGCTTACTGCGCGGGCCATGTCGGCGTGGGCGAGTGGGTACTTCTCGACGCTGACGAAGTGCAGGCGCGCGTCGCTGTGTGCGTGCTGGTCAAACAGCTGCCAGGCGCAGAAAAAATTCATGCCGGTGCCAAAGCCGGTTTCGCCGATCACCGTGCAGGCATGCGGCGCCAGGTTGGCAAAACGCTCGGCCAGGCGGGTCTGGCCGAGGAACACGTGCTTGGTTTCTTCGATGCCTTCGTTGACTGCGAAATAGACGTCGTCATAGTGCCGCGAATGGGGGCGGCCCTGGTCGTCCCAGTCGATCTGGGCGTGCTGGAGGAGGGTGGGCATGGTGGGCTCGGTTGCAGCGGATGGCGGGATTTTATGCCATCCGGATGAGCTGTGGGAGCGCGTTCATTCGTGAAGAGGCCCGTACAGGCAGAAATGAAATCCGCTAGTCTTGCTTATCCATTGAAGGAGCCAGTGCATGTTCGAATCTGCCGAAATCGGCCACAGCATCGACAAGGAGGCTTACGACGCCGAGGTACCCGCTTTACGCGAGGCCCTGCTCGAAGCCCAGTACGAACTCAAGCAGCAGGCGCGGTTTCCGGTGATCGTGCTGATCAACGGCATCGAAGGCGCCGGCAAGGGCGAGACGGTAAAGCTGCTCAACGAGTGGATGGACCCGCGCATGATCGATGTGCTCACCTTCGACCAGCAGACCGACGAAGAGCTGGCCCGCCCGCCCGCCTGGCGCTACTGGCGGGCCTTGCCACCCAAGGGGCGGATGGGGGTGTTCTTTGGCAACTGGTACAGCCAGATGCTGCAGGGACGGGTGCACGGGGTGTTCAAGGATGCCGTGCTCGATCAGGCCATTACCGGTGCCGAACGCCTGGAGGAGATGCTTTGCGATGAGGGTGCGCTGATCATCAAGTTCTGGTTCCACCTGTCCAAGAAGCAGATGAAGGCACGGCTGAAATCGCTCAAGGACGACCCGCTGCACAGCTGGAAGATCAGCCCGCTGGATTGGCAGCAGTCGCAAACGTACGACCGCTTCGTGCGCTTTGGTGAGCGCGTGCTGCGCCGCACCAGCCGCGACTATGCACCATGGCACATCATCGAAGGGGTAGACCCGAATTACCGCAGCCTGGCGGTGGGGCGTATTCTGCTGGAAAGCCTGCAAGCCGCGCTGGCCAATAATCCCAAGGGCAAGCACCAGGGCAACGTGGCCCCGCTGAGCCATAGCATCGACGACCGCAGCCTGCTTGGCGCCCTGGACATGACGTTGCGCCTGGACAAGGCCGACTATCAGGAACAGTTGATCACCGAACAGGCCCGTCTGGCCGGTCTGCTGCGTGACAAGCGCATGCGCCGGCACGCGCTGGTGGCGGTGTTCGAGGGCAACGACGCGGCCGGCAAGGGGGGCGCCATCCGACGCGTGGCGGCGGCGCTGGACCCACGTCAGTACCGCATCGTGCCGATTGCCGCACCCACCGAAGAAGAGCGCGCCCAGCCGTACCTGTGGCGGTTCTGGCGGCACATCCCGGCACGGGGCAAGTTCACCATCTTCGACCGCTCCTGGTATGGCCGGGTGCTGGTGGAGCGGGTGGAAGGCTTCTGCAGCCCGGCTGACTGGATGCGTGCCTACAGCGAGATCAACGACTTTGAAGAGCAGTTGGTGAATGCCGGCGTTGTGCTGGTCAAGTTCTGGCTGGCGATCGACCAGCAGACCCAACTGGAGCGCTTCGAAGAGCGAGAGCAGATTCCGTTCAAACGCTACAAGATCACCGAGGATGACTGGCGCAACCGCGACAAGTGGGGCGAGTACACCCAGGCTGTGGGCGACATGGTCGACCGTACCAGCAGCGAGATTGCCCCGTGGGCGCTGGTGGAGGCCAATGACAAGCGCTGGGCGCGGGTGAAGGTGTTGCGCACCATCAACCAGGCGCTGGAAGAGGCGTTTGCCAAGCACAAGAAATAGCCCAATGTGATGTTGCCTGTTCTGGCGCTTTCGCGGTCAGCACAGGCAACACCTCGCCCCCCAGCCATGCCCTGGAAGAATGACCTGATGAATTCTTTTCTCGGCACTCTGCACCGTGACCGTCCTCCAACCCCGTAGAATTCAATCACCCCCACCACGGGCTTGATCGAGGATTTTATGCACACCACTTCTGGCCGCTGGGGCTATGGGCTGTTCCTGGCACTTCTGACGGCGCTGCTCTGGGGCATCCTGCCGATCAAGCTCAAGCAGGTATTGCAAGTGGTCGACCCGATCACCGTCACCTGGTACCGGCTGCTGGTCTCCGGTGGCCTGCTGTTCGCCTGGCTGGCGGCTCAACGGCGTTTGCCGTCCATCCGCAAACTGGCGCCCAGGGGCAAGGGCCTGGTGCTGGTTGCGGTGTTCGGCCTGATGGGCAACTACGTGCTTTACCTGATCGGTCTCAAACTGCTTAGCCCGGGCACCGCACAACTGGTGGTACAGATCGGCCCGGTGCTGTTGCTGGTGGCCAGCGTGTTCGTGTTCCGCGAGCGCTTCAGTGTGGGGCAGGGCATGGGGCTGTTGGTGCTGCTGGCAGGGTTTGGCCTGTTCTTCAACCAGCGCCTGGAGGAATTGCTGACTTCACTGGGTGCCTATACCACGGGCGTATTGACCATCTTGCTGGCGACCAGTATCTGGGTGTTCTACGCCCTGAGCCAGAAGCAGTTGCTGACCGTGTGGCATTCGCAGCAGGTGATGATGGTGATCTACCTCAGCTGTGCTGCGTTGCTGACACCTTGGGTGCACCCGCTGGAGGCCTTGCAACTGACCCCGGTACAAGGCTGGCTGCTGCTGGCCTGTTGCCTGAACACCCTGGTGGCATACGGCGCCTTTGCCGAAGCGCTGGCGCACTGGGAGGCCTCACGGGTAAGTGCCACGCTGGCGCTGACCCCGCTGGTGACCTTCGTTGCGGTGGCGCTGGCGGCATTGGTGTGGCCTGACTATGTGCATGCCGAGGACATCAACGCCCTGGGCTATGTGGGGGCGGTCACGGTGGTGTTCGGTTCGGCGCTGGTGGCGCTGGGGCCCTCGCTGGTGGCGGGTTGGCGGGCCCGCAGGGCGCGGTTGGCCTAGGTCTGTCGATTGCCTGTACCGGCCCTTTCGCGGGTAAACCCGCTCCTACAATGGATCGCCTCTCGGCGTAGGAGCGGGTTTACCCGCAAAAGGGCCGGTACAGGCTACAGAGCAGTCAGCCCTTGCCGCCCGGCGCCAGCATGTCCTCCGGCCGCACCCACTGGTCGAACTGCTCATTGGTCAGGTACTTCAAGGCCAATGCCGCCTCGCGCAAGGTCGTGCCCTCGCTGTAAGCCTTCTTGGCAATTTCTGCCGCCTTGTCATAGCCGATATGCGGGTTCAGCGCCGTCACCAGCATCAACCCGCGCTCCAGGTGCGCGGCCATCTGCTCGGCATCCGGCTCGATACCCGCCACGCAATGTGCCTGGAAGTTGCGGCAACCATCGGCCAGCAACTCGATGGACTGCAGCAGGTTATGGATGATGACCGGCTTGAACACATTCAACTGCAAATGCCCCTGGCTGGCGGCAAAGCCGATGGCCGCGTCGTTGCCCAGTACCTGGCAGGCCAGCATCGACAGCGCCTCGCACTGAGTGGGGTTGACCTTGCCCGGCATGATCGAGCTGCCCGGCTCGTTGGCTGGCAGGCGCACCTCGGCAAGCCCGGCGCGCGGGCCGGACCCCAGCAGGCGCAGGTCGTTGGCGATTTTCATCAGGGCCACGGCCAGGGTCTTCAGGGCCCCCGCCAGGCTGGTCAGCGGTTCGTGGCCGGCGAGAGCGGCGAACTTGTTGGGTGCCGTGATGAACGGCAGCCCGGACAGCGCCGCCAGCTCGGCAGCGATGGCCTCAGCAAAACCCTGCGGAGCGTTGAGCCCGGTACCCACGGCAGTACCGCCCTGGGCCAGTTCGCACACCGCCGGCAGGGTGGCGCGGATGGCGCGCTGGGCGTAATCGAGCTGGGCGACGAAGGCCGACACTTCCTGGCCGAAGGTAATCGGCGTGGCGTCCATCATGTGCGTGCGGCCGGTTTTCACCAGCTTGTGGTGACGCATCGACAGCTCGGCCAGCCCCGAAGACAGTTCGGTGACGGCCGGCAGCAGCTTTTCATGCACCGCCTGGGCTGCCGCAATGTGCATGGCGGTGGGGAAGCAGTCGTTGGAGCTCTGCGAGCGGTTGACGTGGTCATTGGGGTGTACTGGCGCCTTGCCGCCACGGCCTTTGCCGGCCAGTTCGTTGGCGCGCCCAGCGATCACCTCGTTGACATTCATGTTGCTCTGGGTGCCGCTGCCCGTCTGCCAGACGACGAGCGGGAACTGATCGTCGTGCTGGCCATCCAGCACCTCATCGGCGGCCTGCTCGATCAGCCGGGCGATGTCGGCCGGCAGGTCGCCATTGCGGTCGTTCACGCGCGCCGCGGCCTTCTTGATCAGTGCCAGGGCGTGCAATACCGCGCGGGGCATGCGCTCCTTGCCAATGGCGAAGTTGATCAGCGAACGCTGGGTCTGCGCACCCCAGTAGGCGTCCTCCGGAACTTCGACCGGGCCCAGGCTGTCTGTCTCGATACGGCTCATTCTGTACTCACTCCTGTGTAGTTCGAAATCGCAGTTTAGGCCCTGATTCGACCGAGCGGTTCCGTCGCTCGTCGTGCCACTTGAGCACATCGCCACCACGGCGCAGAATGCTCTACTCTGAGGTGCCCGCCTCCCTCTCTTTGAAGGAAATGCAATGACCCGTCTCCGTGTCCTCTGTGCCGCCGTTGCCCTGGTTTGCGCCAGCGGCCAGGTACTCGCTGCCACCGCCAGTCACAACGCTGCTGCCGAGAAATTCCTGACCCTGGCCAACGCCGACAAGCTGGGCACCCCGGTGTACATGCAAGTGCAGCAGATGTTTGCCCAGCGTTTCGCCCAGACCAAGGCCCCGGCCGCCAAGCAGCCCGTACTGGAAAGCTACCAGGCCAAGGCCAATGCCGCGCTGGACAACGCCATCGGCTGGAACAAGCTGAAGCCGAAGATGGTCGACCTGTACACCCGCACCTTCACCGAGCAGGAACTGAAAGACCTGGTCAAGTTCTACGAATCGCCGCTGGGCAAGAAAGTGCTGCGTGAAATGCCCAAGGTCACCCAGCAGTCGGCACAGCTGACCCAGCAGAGCCTGGAGCCAGCCGTTCCAGTGGTGAACAAGCTGCTGGAAGACATGACCAAAGAGCTGGACCCGAACGCAGGCAAGGCCGCCGCCCCAGCGAAGAAGTGAGTACGCCGCAATGACTATGCAACAACGTATCGAACAGCAACTGGCCGCGCTGGCGCCGCAACACCTGGAAGTGCTCAATGAAAGTCACATGCACAGTCGTGGTCAGGAGACCCACTACAAGGCCGTGATCGTCAGCGAGCAGTTCGCCGGGCTGAACAGCGTCAAGCGCCACCAGAAGGTGTACGCCACCATGGGTGAGCTGATGGGCGAGATCCACGCCCTGGCCATCCACACCTACACCGCCGAAGAGTGGGCCAAGGTCGGCGTTGCACCGGCCTCGCCCGTGTGTGCGGGCGGCGGGCACTGAAACCGTTTTGTTGTTCTGGTAGAATCTGCATCACCCAAAGGGGGCCGCTTAGCGGCCCCCTGCTTTTTGTGCAACTGTCAAACCCGGTCCGCCCCTTACGAGGGCAACCACCTGGAGATTCCGTTACATGTCTCAAGCCATCGTCGTCGCGGCGCTGTACAAGTTCGTCACCCTGGAAGACTACGTCGAGCTGCGCGAGCCGCTGCTCAAGACCATGCTCGACAACAACGTCAAAGGCACCCTGCTGCTGGCCCAGGAGGGCATCAACGGCACCGTGTCAGGCACCCGGGAGGGCATTGATGGCCTGCTGACCTGGTTGCGCAACGACCCGCGTCTGGTCGATATCGACCACAAAGAATCGTACTGCGACGAACAGCCGTTCTACCGCACCAAGGTCAAGCTCAAGAAAGAAATCGTCACCCTCGGCGTGCCGGGCGTAGACCCCAACCAGGCCGTTGGTACCTATGTCGAGCCCAAGGACTGGAACGCCCTGATCAGCGACCCGGAAGTGCTGCTGATCGACACCCGCAACGACTACGAAGTGGCCATCGGTACATTCAAGGGCGCCATCGACCCGAAGACCGAAACCTTCCGCGAGTTCCCGGAGTACATCAAGGCCAATTTCGACCCGAGCAAGCACAAGAAGGTCGCTATGTTCTGCACCGGCGGCATCCGTTGCGAAAAGGCCTCCAGCTACATGCTCGGTGAAGGCTTCGAGTCGGTCTATCATCTTAAGGGCGGCATCCTGAAATACTTCGAGGAAGTGCCTCAGGAAGAAAGCCTGTGGGACGGCGACTGCTTCGTCTTCGACAACCGGGTTACGGTGCGCCATGACCTGAGCGAAGGCGAGTACGACCAGTGCCACGCCTGCCGCCACCCGATCAATGCAGAGGAGCGCGCGTCCGAGCACTATTCGCCAGGTGTCAGCTGCCCGCATTGCTGGGACAGCCTGAGCGAGAAGACCCGGCGCAGTGCCATCGATCGGCAGAAGCAGATCGAGCTGGCCAAGGCCCGCAACCTGCCGCACCCGATCGGTTACAACTACAAAGCCGAGGCTTGAAGCATGTCTGCACGCCTGATCTATGTGATGGACCCGATGTGCTCCTGGTGCTGGGGTTTTGCGCCAGTGGCTGCGGCCCTGATCGCCCAGGCGCGTGAGGCAGGCGTGCCTGCCCACTTGGTACCGGGCGGGCTGCGCACTGGCGGCAGCGCCCTGGACAGCTCCACTCGCAAGTACATCCTGGAACACTGGCAGGCGGTGGCTGATGCTACCGGCCAGCCGTTCCGCTTCGAGGGGGCCATGCCTGACGGCTTCGTCTACGACACCGAGCCGGCCTGCCGCGCCCTGGTCACGGCCCGCGAGCTGGATGCCGAACGCGTATGGCCGCTGCTGGCGTTGATCCAGCGTTCGTTCTACGAGCAGGGCGTCGATGTGACCATCGCGCCGCAGCTGGTCGAGCTAGCCTCGCAGTGTGGCTTCGACCGTGCCACGTTCGCCGAAACCTTCGCCCGTGCCGATACCCGTGCCGCCACCGCGGCCGACTTCGCCTGGGCTCAGGACCTGGGTATTGCCGGTTTCCCGACCCTGCTGGCCGAGCGCAATGGCCAACTGGCTTTGCTGACCAACGGCTATCAGCCGCTGGAGCGCCTGCAACCCTTGCTCGGCCGCTGGCTGCAGCAGGCCGCCTGTGCTTGATGTGCCTGGCTCACCCGACCCGGTACCGGGCAAGCCTTACACTGCGGGCGATCGACTGAGCTGGGCGGAAATCCGCCGCCTGGCCCTGCATCACAAGAAAAACCTCTGGTCCGCCAACCTTATAGCGTTACTGGCGGCATGTTGCAGCGTGCCCATTCCGCTGCTGCTGCCGCTGTTGGTGGACGAAGTGCTGCTCGGCCATGGTGACGCCGCGCTGAAGTGGATGAACCACCTGCTGCCGTCCGGCTGGCAGGTGGCAGCCGGCTACATCGGCCTGATGCTGGCGCTCACCTTGTGCCTGCGCCTGGCCGCGCTGGCGTTCAACGTCATCCAGTCCAAGCTGTTCGCCGGGCTGGCCAAGGACATTGTCTACCGCCTGCGCATCCGCCTGATCGAGCGGCTCAAGCGTATTTCGCTGAAGGAATACGAAAGCCTGGGCAGCGGCACGGTGACCACCCACCTGGTCACCGACCTGGACACCCTCGACAAGTTCGTTGGCGAAACCCTCAGCCGCTTCCTGGTGGCCATGCTGACCTTGACCGGCACGGCGGCCATCCTGATTTGGATGCACTGGCAGCTGGCCTTGCTGATCTTGCTGTTCAACCCGCTGGTGATCTACTTCACGGTGCAGTTGGGCAAGCGCGTCAAACACCTGAAAAAGCTTGAGAACGACAGCACCGCGCGCTTTACCCAGGCGCTGGCGGAAACCCTCGATGCCATCCAGGAAATCCGCGCCGGTAACCGCCAGGGTTACTTCCTTGGCCGCCTGGGCCTGCGTGCCCGCGAGGTGCGCGATTACGCCGTGGACTCGCAATGGAAAAGCGATGCCAGTGGCCGTGCCAGTGGCCTGCTGTTCCAGTTCGGCATCGACATTTTCCGCGCGGCGGCCATGCTGACCGTGCTGTTTTCCGATCTGTCGATCGGCCAGATGCTGGCGGTGTTCAGCTACCTGTGGTTCATGATCGGCCCGGTGGAGCAACTGCTTAATCTGCAATATGCGTACTACGCCGCAGGCGGTGCGCTGAGCCGCCTCAACGAACTGCTGGCGCGTGCCGACGAGCCGCAATACCCGGCCGCCAGCAACCCGTTCGCCGGGCGCGAAACGGTGGGCATTGAAGTGCGCGATCTGCGCTTTGCCTATGCCGACGAGCCGGTGCTCGACCACCTCGACCTGTCTATCGCTGCGGGTGAGAAGGTGGCGATTGTCGGTGCCAGCGGCGGCGGCAAGAGCACGTTGGTGCAGCTGTTGCTGGGCCTTTATAGCGCCCAGGCCGGGACCATTCGCTTTGGCGGTGCCAGCCTGCAGGAAATCGGCCTGGAAACCCTGCGCGAGAACGTCGCGGTGGTGTTGCAGCACCCGTCGCTGTTCAGCGACAGCGTGCGTGCCAACCTGACCATGGGCCGCGACTGCAGCGATGATGCGTGCTGGCAGGCGCTGCGTATCGCCCAGCTGGATGCCACCATCGCCGCCTTGCCGCAGGGCCTGGACAGTGTGGTGGGGCGTTCAGGCGTGCGCTTGTCCGGTGGCCAGCGCCAGCGCCTGGCCATTGCCCGCATGGTGCTGGCTGAGCCCAAGGTGGTGATCCTCGACGAGGCCACCTCAGCCCTGGATGCTGCCACCGAGTACAACCTGCATCAGGCCTTGGCGCGCTTCCTCAGCGGCCGCACCACGCTGATCATCGCCCATCGGTTGTCGGCGGTGAAACAGGCCGACCGGGTGCTGGTGTTCGATGGCGGGCACGTGGCCGAAGACGGCGACCATCAGCAGCTGATAGCCGAGGGTGGGTTATATGCCAAGCTTTACGGGCACCTGCAGCAGAGCTGATTATCTGGCTGCCTTCACCGGGCTTGGACTGCCCCCAAGAAGTTGGACACCAATCCAACCCTTGGGGGATCTATGGGTAAGTACACCGAGCAATTCAAGCTCACAGCGATCACAGCCTACCTGGATGGCAGCAACGGTTTCCGAAAGGTGGCTCAACACTTAGGTATCGATTTCAGCCTGCTTCGACGCTGGGTGGCCAGTTATCAGGCCAATAATGGCATTGGTCCAGGCTCGCATGGGCGGCGCTATACCAGTGATTTCAAACAGCAGGTGCTTAGCTATATGCACGAGCATCGGCTTTCGCTGCGCCAGACCGCTGCCCACTTTGGTCTTGGGCAGTCCTCTCAGATAGGCATTTGGCAGCGGCAGTACTACAGTGGCAGTCCTGCACCCTCTACTGCCATCAAGCCAAGAAAGCCAATCGACGTGCCGAAGAAGATCAAGCCTGCCAAACCCACCGATACCAATGATGATCAGAAGTCTCGAGATCAGCTGATGGCTGAACTTGAGTACCTGCGCATGGAGAATGCTGTCCTAAAGGAGCTCAAGGCTCTGCGCGAGGAAAAGGAACGAACACGCGGGAAAAAGCCCTGATCGTTTCCAAACTCAAGCGCAGGTTTCCTTTGCCTGACCTCCTTCAGTTGGTCGAGCTGGCGCGCAGCACCTTCTACTACCAGCTAAAAGCTCAGCAGAAGCCAGATCGGCATGCTGAGCTCAAGGCATTGGTGCATCGCGTCTACCACGAGCAGAAAGGGCTTTATGGTTATCGCCGTATCGCACTCGTAATCAGGAAGGAAAAGCGGGTGAACAAGAAGGTCATTGAACGGCTGATGGCTGAGCAGGGATTGAAATCAGTAGTGCGCCCCAAGAAATACCGCTCCTATCGAGGTACCGTCGGTAAAGTGGCAGCGAATGTGCTGGAGCGAAATTTTGTTGCTCAACGCCCAAACCAGAAGTGGGTGACCGACGTAACCGAGTTCAAAGTAGCTCAACAGAAGCTTTACCTGTCGCCCGTGATGGATTTGTACAACGGCGAAATCGTGGCCTACGAAATGGCCAGCCGCCCATGCTATAGCCTGGTTGGGAACATGCTTGGCAAAGCGCTCGATTGCCTGGGAGAGAAACCGAAGCTCGTGCTGCATTCGGATCAGGGATGGCATTACCAGCAGGCGCAATACCGCCGTAAGCTAAGCGAATGCGGGGTAAAGCAGAGCATGTCTCGAAAAGGCAATTGCCTGGACAATGCGGCCATGGAAAGCTTCTTCGGCACGCTCAAATCTGAGTTTTTCTACCTGAAGCGTTTCGAGAGCATTGATGAGCTGAGAGCGGGTCTGGATGAGTACATTCACTACTACAACCATGATCGCATCAAGCTGAGGCTCAATGGCCTGAGCCCTGTGGAGTACAGGGCTCAGGCTGCAGCTTAAAACTGTCCAACTTTTGGGGGGCAGTCCAGCTTGTGGGAGCAACTGTCTTGCTCAATTTCTAAAAGCTGGTGCGATCCCTGTGGAAGCGGGCTTGCCCGCGAACACGGGCGAAGCCCGTGCCATCCACCGCGGTGTCTTCTTCGCGGGTAAACCCGCTCCTACAATGGCCAGCGCATACGCTGTACAAATTCCCCGATTCCTTGTCATAAAAATCCCCCCCACAGCGATGGCAAATGGCCTACGCTGTGCTTGTCTGGGTCGATTTACGCCTTATCTGCTCTGTGACAGGGACTCCATGAAGGGAAATCGCACACTCGAAGCGCCAAAGTTGCTCGGCATCACATGGCCTTTCATCGCCGTCGTGGTCCTTCAGGTCGCGTTGGGCAGCCTCAGCCTTTATACGCTTTCGGCCGTGCGCGCCTATGTCGCGGGCGAAAGCCTGTGGTCCAAGGCGCAGAAAGATGCCATCTACTACCTCAATCTGTACAGCGAGACGCGCGACGACAGCACCTACCAACGCTATCGCCAGGCCATTACCGTGCCTCAGGGGGATCATCGCCTGCGCGAGGTACTCGACCACCCCAACCCTGATCTGGACGCCGCGCGACAGGCGGTACTGCAAGGTGGCAACCACCCTGACGATGTCGCGCGGATCATCTGGTTCTACAGCAATTTCCGCCATGTCAGCTATATGCAGACAGCCATTGATTACTGGGACATCGGCGACGACTATCTGGCCAAACTGGATGTGCTGGCCGGTGAAATGCGCCAGCGTTTTGCCAGTGGCCCGGTGGATGCCGACACCGTCAGCGATTGGAAGGCCCGCATTGTCGCCATCAACGAAGGCGTGACCCCAGCGGCCAAGGCCTTCAGCGATGCCTTGGGCGAGGGCTCGCGCGCACTGCTCCGGGTGCTGCTGATCACCAACCTGCTGACCGCGATGTTCCTGATAGCGATTGCCTGGGGGCGCTCCAGCAAGCTGCTGGCCCAGCGCCAGGCCTTTGCCAGTGCCCTGCAGGAAGAAAAAGAGCGTGCGCAGATTACCCTGCAGGCCATCGGTGATGCGGTGATCACCACCGATGTCGAGGGCAATATCGGCTATATGAACCCGGCCGCCGAACAATTGACCCACTGGCAATCCGGCCAGGCTCAGGGCCTGCCACTGTCAGCGCTGTTCAGCCTGGTTGATGAGCACGCCGAGGATGATGGTCGCAGCCTGGTCGAACAGGTGCTCGGCGGTAGCCTCAAGGGCGGCTCCGAGCATGCCCGGCTGATCCAGCGCCTGGACGGCAGTACTGTGTCGATCAACCTGGTGGGCTCGCCGATTGTCAGTGATGGCCAGGTCAGTGGCATTGTGCTGGTGCTGCACGATATGACCCAGGAGCGCCAGTACATCGCCAATCTGTCCTGGCAGGCAACCCATGACGCCCTGACCGGGCTGGCCAACCGCCGCGAGTTCGAATACCGCCTGGAGCAGGCGCTCAACGACCTGGCGCGTCAGGCCGGGCGGCACTCGCTGATGTTCCTTGACCTCGACCAGTTCAAGCTGGTCAACGACACCTGTGGCCACGCGGCCGGCGATGAGTTGCTGCGGCACATCTGCGCGGTGCTGCAATCCGGCCTGCGTGAGGGCGATACGCTGGCGCGGCTGGGTGGCGATGAATTTGGCGTGCTGCTGGAAAACTGCCCGCCCGACCAGGCCGAGCGCATTGCCGAACAATTACGTCAACTGGTGCAGAGCCTGCACTTCGTATGGAAAGGGCGGCCGTTCGTGACCACGGTCAGCATTGGCCTGGTGCATATGGCCCAGGCCCCCGGTACCCTGGAGGCCTCGCTGCGCGCCGCCGACATGGCCTGCTACATGGCCAAGGAAAAGGGCCGAAACCGTGTGCAGGTGTACCACGCCGACGACAGCGAACTGTCCATGCGTTTTGGCGAAATGGCCTGGATCCAGCGCCTGCATGTGGCCCTGGAAGAAAACCGCTTTTGCCTCTACGCCCAGGAAATCGCCCCGCTCAAAACCTTCGAAGGCCCGGGCCATATCGAAATTCTGTTGCGCCTGCACGACGAAAGCGGCCGCACCATCCTGCCCAGCAGCTTCATCCCGGCGGCCGAGCGCTACGGCCTGATGACCGCGCTGGACCGCTGGGTGGTGCGCAATGTGTTCATGGTCATACGCCAGTGCCTGGAAGAAGGGCGTGAAGGGCCGTTGTCGACCTGTGCCATCAACCTGTCGGGGTCCAGCATTGGCGACGACAAGTTCCTTGAATACCTCCAGCGGTTGTTCGTCGAATACGCCATTCCGCCGCGAATGATCTGTTTCGAAATTACCGAAACCAGCGCCATTGCCAACCTGGGCAGCGCCATTCGCTTCATCAACGAGCTGAAAGGGCTGGGTTGCCGTTTCTCGTTGGATGATTTTTGCGCTGGCATGTCCTCGTTCGCCTATCTCAAGCATTTGCCCGTGGACTACCTGAAGATTGACGGGAGTTTCGTCAAGGACATGCTCGACGACCCGGTCAACCGGGCCATGGTCGAGGTCATCAACCATATCGGCCATGTGATGGGTAAGCGCACGATTGCCGAGTTTGTCGAAACACCCTTGATCGAGCAGGCCTTGCAGGAAATAGGCGTGGATTACGCCCAGGGCTACCTGATCGAACGCCCCCAGGTGTTCACCTGTGACAGTCTGCAGCGCCAACGGATCGCCGCCCGGCCTCTGTTGCAGCGAGCACCTGGCACGTTTCGCTAGTTGGAAATCACAAGGATCAAGGAGCTGAAAGTGATTGACGCATTCGTTCGTATCGGGCCTTTGATGGACCCCGCCAGTTACCCCCAATGGGCCCAGCAACTGATTGAAGACTGCCGCGAGAGCAAGCGCCGGGTGGTTGAGCATGAGTTTTATGCACGTCTACGCGATGGCCAGCTGAAGCAATCGACCATCCGTCAGTACCTGATCGGTGGCTGGCCGGTGGTGGAGCAGTTTTCGTTGTACATGGCGCATAACCTGACCAAGACCCGCTACGGCCGGCATCAGGGCGAGGACATGGCGCGGCGCTGGCTGATGCGCAACATCCGCGTCGAGCTCAACCATGCCGATTACTGGGTGAACTGGTGCCAGGCGCACGGTGTGCACCTGCACGAGTTGCAGGCGCAAGAAGTGCCGCCCGAGCTGAACGGCCTGAACGACTGGTGCTGGCGGGTGTGCGCCACCGAAAACCTGGCCATTTCCATGGCGGCGACCAACTACGCCATCGAAGGGGCGACCGGTGAGTGGTCGGCGGTGGTGTGCTCGACCGACACCTATGCGCAGGGTTTTCCGGAAGAAGGGCGCAAGCGGGCGATGAAGTGGCTGAAGATGCATGCCCAATATGACGATGCGCACCCGTGGGAGGCGTTGGAGATCATTTGTACCCTGGCCGGTGAAAACCCGACCCTGGGGTTGCGCAACGAGCTGCGCAGGGCCATTTGCAAGAGCTACGACTGCATGTACCTGTTCCTGGAGCGCTGCATGCAGCTGGAAGGGCGCCAGCAAGGCCGTATGCGGCCGGCGTTGGCTGCCGGCTGATCGTTCGCCTGTAGCGGCCTCTTCGCGGGCTTGCCCGCTCCCACAGGTATGGCTCAGTCCTTGAGGGCTGCGGTGCGCCTGTGGGAGCGGGCAAGCCCGCGAAGAGGCCAGTGCAGGTTTATTGAGCGTTGAACGCCTGCCCGTTCACTCCTGTGCTGTCCGGCCCCATCAGGTATAGGTATACCGGCATGATTTCTTCGGGCAGCGGGTTGTTCTGCGGGTTCTCGCCGGGGTAGGCCTGGGCCCGCATCGCCGTGCGCGTGGCGCCCGGGTTGATGCTGTTGGAGCGCACCGGCGCCACGCCTTCCAGTTCATCGGCCAAGGTCTGCATCAGGCCTTCGGTGGCGAACTTCGACACGCCATAGGCGCCCCAGTAAGCCCGGCCCTTGCGCCCGACGCTGCTGCTGGTGAACACCACCGAGGCGTCTTCCGACAGCTTCAGCAGCGGCAGCAGGGTACTGGTGAGCATGAAGGTGGCATTGACGTTGATATGCATGACGCGCATGAAGTTGTCGCCTGACAGCTGTTCCAGCGGCGTGCGCGGGCCGATGATCGACGCATTGTTGAGCAGGCCATCGAGGCGACCGAACTGGTCTTCGATCATGGCCGCCAACTCGTCGTATTGGTGTGGCAGGGCGGTTTCCAGGTTGAACGGGATGACCACCGGCTGCGGATGACCGGCGGCTTCGATCTGGTCGTAGACCTCGTTCAGGTTGGCCTCGGTCTTGCCCAGCAGCAGCACGGTGGCGCCCAGTGCGGCATAGGCCTTGGCAGCCGCGGCACCAATGCCACGGCCGGCACCGGTAACCAGGATGACCCGGCCTTGCAGCAGGTCGGGGCGGGCGGTGTAGTCGAACATTTCGTATCCCTATCTCGGCCCCTGTGGGAGCGGGCTTGCCCGCGAAGCTGGCGCCGCGGTGCAAGGCAAGGGCTTCGCCTCGTTCGCGGGCAAGCCCGCTCCCACAGGGTTCCTCGTCGTTGTCAGTTACGGTTCAGCAGCCGCACAGCGCGCTGTCGATCACTTTGCGCAGTTCCAGCGGGTGGTCGACCACCACGTCGGCACCCCAGTTGTTGGGGTTGTCCTCTGGATGAATATAGCCGTAGCGCACTGCCGCCGTGCGGGTGCCAGCGTCACGGCCAGACTCGATGTCGCGCAGGTCGTCGCCGACGAACAGCACACTGGCCGGGTCCAGGTTCAGCGTCTTGCAGGCCAGGATCAGCGGCTCGGGGTCGGGTTTGCTATTTTTCACGTGGTCCGGGCAGATCAACAGCGCCGAACGCTCGGCCAGGCCCAGTTGCTGCATGATCGGCTCGGCGAAGCGCACCGGCTTGTTGGTGACTACGCCCCACAGCAGGTTGCCTCTTTCGATGTCGGCCAGCAGCTCGGCCATGCCCTCGAACAGCTTGCTGTGCACCGCGCAGTCGCGCTGGTAACGCTCGAGGAACTCCAGGCGCAAGGCCTCGAAGCCGTCAGCATCCGGGTCCATGGCGAACGCAGTGGCAACCATGGCGCGGGCGCCACCCGAGATCACGCCACGGATCAGGTTGTCGTCAACGGCCGGCAGCCCGCGGTCGGCGAGCATGGCCTGGCAAATGGCGATGAAGTCCGGCGCCGTGTCCAGCAAGGTGCCGTCCATGTCGAAGAGTACTGCTCGCAAACGCATGCTTATTCCTCGCGCAGGGTCTGGATCATGTAGTTGACGTCGACGTCGCTGTTGAGCTTGTAGTGCTTGGTCAGCGGGTTGTAGGTGAGGCCGATGATGTCCTTCACCTGCAGGCCGGCATCGCGGCTCCAGGCGCCCAGCTCGGAGGGGCGGATGAACTTCTTGAAGTCATGGGTGCCGCGCGGCAGCATCTTCAGGATGTACTCGGCGCCGACGATGGCCAGCAGGTAGGCCTTGGGGTTGCGGTTGATGGTGGAGAAGAACACCTGGCCACCAGGCTTGACCATGCGGTAGCAGGCGCGAATCACCGAAGACGGGTCGGGCACGTGCTCGAGCATTTCCAGGCAGGTGACCACATCGAACTGTTCAGGCATTTCCTCGGCCAGGGCTTCGGCGGTGATCTGCCGGTATTCCACCTGCACGCCCGATTCCAGCTGGTGTAGCTGGGCCACCGCCAATGGCGCCTCGCCCATGTCGATACCGGTGACCGTGGCACCGCGCAGGGCCATGGCTTCGCTGAGGATGCCGCCACCGCAACCCACATCCAGCACTTTCTTGCCGGCCAGGCTGGCGCGCTCGTCGATCCAGTTGACGCGCAGCGGGTTGATTTCGTGCAGCGGCTTGAACTCGCTTTCGCGGTCCCACCAGCGGTGGGCCAGCGCTTCGAACTTGGCGATTTCGGCGCGGTCGACGTTGCTCATTGAACAGTCCTCTGAAACTTCGCAAAATTGCGTCGGAGTATACCCGAGCGCTCGGCCCCGAGGGTCGCTATAATCGCCGGCTTTTGATATCCGAATGACGGGGAGAGGCAATGCGCGAGCGACTTTTGGCGGCGGAGAAGGTGACCGCGATCCGCTGGCAGGGCGGCGCCTTGCACCTGCTCGACCAGCGCCTGCTGCCGTCGGAGGAGCGTTGGCTGGCCTGCGACAATGTTGCGCAGGTGGCCGCAGCCATCCGCGACATGGCGGTGCGCGGTGCCTCGGCAATCGGTATTGCCGCAGCTTACGGCCTGGTACTGGCGCTTGAAGAGCGGCTGGCCGAAGGCGGCGATTGGGAAATGGACCTGGAAGACGACTTTCTCACCCTGGCCGAAGCGCGTCCTACCGCCGCCAACTTGTTCTGGGCGCTGAACCGCATGCGCGAGCGCCTGCAGCGCCTGCGTCCGGAAGAGGACGTTCTGGCAGCGCTGGAGGCCGAAGCGGTGGCCATTCACGAAAGCGACCGTGAGGCCAACCTGACCATGGCCCAGCAGGGTATCGAACTGATCCGTCGCCATCAGGGCAATGCCCAGGCCCTGCTCACCTTCGGCAACGCCGGCGCCCTTGCCAGTGGCGGCTTTGGCACCGCGCTGGGGGTGATCCGTGCCGGCTACCTGGAAGGCATGGTCGAGCGGGTATATGCCGGTGAGACTCGCCCTTGGCTGCAGGGTTCGCGCCTGACCGGCTGGGAGCTGGCCAATGAGGGTATCCCGGTGACGCTTTGTGCCGACTCTGCGCTGGCCCACCTCATGAAGACCAAGGGTATCACCTGGGTGGTGGTGGGGGCGGACTGCATCGCTGCCAATGGCGACATGGCCGGCAAGATCGGCACCTATCAGCTGGCTGTCAGTGCCATGCACCATGGCGTGCGCTTCATGGTCGTGGCACCGAGCACCAGCATCGACCTGAACCTGGCCACGGGCGAGGATATCCCGCTGGAGGAGCGTGACGCCGACGAGTGGCTCGACTTTGGCGGTACCCGGGTGCCGCCGGGTGTCGAGGTGTTCAATCCGGTGTTCGATGTGACGCCGGCCGACCTGATCGATGTGATCGTGACCGAGCGCGGCATTGTCGAGCGTCCGGATGCTGCCAAGCTGGCTCAGCTGGTTTGCCGCAAGCGGTTGCATTGAGGGGGGGCGAGGTGGCATTGAGGGGGGGCGGTCGAGGCGGCATTGAGGGGTAGGGCGGTCGAGGTGTGTTGCCTGTGAGGGCGAGCGCCGCCTGTATGGCGGTAGAGGGGCGTCGCCTGGGAGACCGAGCGCCGCCTGTATGGCGGTAGATGGGCGTCGCCTGGGAGACCGAGCGCCGCCCGCGCGGCGCATCGCGAGCCTTGCTCGCTCCTACGTTTGTTTCGGGCCAGTCATTCCTGTGGGATTTGTGCGCGAACGCCTTGGCGCATGTCTCGATACCGCGTCGTACAAACAAGGCGGTCGCGCGCGTCTGCCACAGGTGTTACTGGCCCGAAACAAACGTAGGAGCGAGCAAGGCTCGCGATGCGCCGCGCGGGCGGCGCTCGGTATCCGCAACACCATAAAATCCACGGCAAACACACCCGGCCATTGCGCAACACCATAAAACCCACGGCAAACCCACCCGGTCATTGCGCAACGTCATGCCAGGCGGCGTGGCCTTGAGGGTATGGCGGTAGAGGGGCGTCGCCTGGGAGGGCGAGCGCCGCCTGTATGGCGGTAGAGGGGCGTCGCCTGGGAGACCGAGCGCCGCCCGCGCGGCGCATCGCGAGCTGCGCTCGCTCCTACGTTTGTTTCGGGCCAGTCATTCCTGTGGGATTTGCGCGCGAACGCCTTGGCGCATGTCTCGATATCGCGTCGTACAAACAAGGCGGTCGCGCGCGTCTGCCGCTGGCGTTATTGGCCAGAAACAAACGTAGGAGCGAGCGCAGCTCGCGATGCGCCGCGCGGGCGGCGCTCGGTATCTGCAACACCATAAAATCCACGGCAAACACACCCGGCCATTGCGCAACACCATAAAACCCACGGCAAACCCACCCGGCCATTGCGCAACGTCATGCCAGGCGGCGTGGTCTTGAGGGTATGGCGGTAGAGGGGTGTCGCCTGGGAGGGCGAGCGCCGCCTGTATGGCGGTAGAGGGGCGTCGCCTGGGAGACCGAGCGCCGCCCGCGCGGCGCATCGCGAGCTGCGCTCGCTCCTACGTTTGTTTCGGGCCAGTCATTCCTGTGGGATTTGCGCGCGTACGCCTTGGCGCATGCCGCGATATCGTGTGGTACGGGCCAGGCGGTCGCGCGCGTCTGCCACAGGCGTTACTGGCCCGAAACAAACGTAGGAGCGAGCGCAGCTCGCGATGCGCCGCGCGGGCGGCGCTCGGTCTTGCAGCCAACACAATATTCACGTCAAGCCCCCGTGCCACATCTCCCCACCGCCCCCGCCTTTGTGATAACATCCGGCAGTTTCCAAGACCGCCCATCACGGCGGCCTTCATTGCGCAGATCCATGGCACAACTCATTGATTTGTCGTAAGTCGTCGCACCCTTATGCGCTGCGGCGGCGAGCTTCGTTCGGCCCTTGATGGAGCTGCGAAGTTTCACCAGAAAAAGGAATCAGGCTTCTCATGGGCGAACTGGCCAAAGAAATCCTCCCGGTCAATATCGAAGACGAACTGAGACAGTCTTACCTCGACTACGCGATGAGCGTGATTGTCGGGCGAGCGCTGCCCGATGCGCGTGACGGCTTGAAGCCCGTGCATCGCCGCGTTCTCTATGCGATGAGCGAACTGGGCAACGACTGGAACAAGCCGTACAAGAAATCCGCCCGTGTGGTCGGTGACGTGATCGGTAAGTACCACCCGCACGGCGACACTGCGGTCTACGACACCATCGTGCGTATGGCCCAGCCGTTCTCGTTGCGCTACCTGCTGGTCGACGGTCAGGGCAACTTCGGTTCGGTGGACGGCGACAACGCTGCCGCCATGCGATACACCGAAGTGCGCATGACCAAACTGGCCCACGAGCTGCTGGCCGACCTGCACAAGGAAACCGTCGACTGGGTGCCCAACTACGACGGCACCGAGCAGATCCCGGCGGTCATGCCGACGCGTATTCCCAACCTGCTGGTCAACGGTTCCAGCGGTATTGCCGTGGGCATGGCGACCAATATTCCGCCGCACAACCTCGGCGAGGTCATCGATGGCTGCCTGGCACTCATCGACAACCCGGAAGTCACCATCGATGAGCTGATGCAGCATATCCCTGGCCCGGACTTCCCGACTGCCGGCATCATCAACGGTCGCCAGGGCATCATCGAGGCCTATCGCACCGGCCGTGGCCGCATCTACATGCGCGCCCGCTCCGAAATCGAAGACATCGACAAGGTTGGCGGCCGCCAGCAGATCGTGATCACCGAGCTGCCGTACCAGCTGAACAAGGCTCGCCTGATCGAAAAGATTGCCGAGCTGGTCAAAGAGAAGAAGATCGAAGGCATCACCGAGCTGCGCGACGAGTCCGACAAGGACGGCATGCGCATCGTCATCGAGATGCGTCGCGGCGAGGTGCCGGAGGTGGTGCTCAACAACCTCTACCAGCAAACCCAGCTGCAGAGCGTGTTCGGTATCAACGTGGTGGCCCTGGTCGACGGCCGTCCGCGCCTGCTCAACCTCAAGGACCTGCTCGAAGCGTTCGTCCGCCACCGCCGTGAAGTGGTGACCCGCCGTACGGTATTCGAGCTGCGCAAGGCCCGTGAGCGTGGCCATATCCTTGAAGGCCAGGCGGTCGCGCTGTCCAACATCGACCCGGTCATTGCCCTGATCAAGGCCTCGCCGACGCCGTCCGAAGCCAAGGAAGCCCTGGTTTCCACGCCGTGGGAATCCAGTGCCGTGCAGGTCATGGTCGAGCGCGCCGGCGCCGATTCCTGCCGCCCTGAAGACCTGCCGGAGCAGTACGGCCTGCATGACGGCAAGTACTTCCTGTCGCCGGAACAGGCCCAGGCCATTCTTGACCTGCGCCTGCACCGCCTGACCGGCCTGGAGCACGAGAAGCTGCTGGCCGAGTACCAGGAAATCCTCGAGCAGATCGGCGAGTTGATCCGCATCCTCAGCAGCGCCGAGCGCCTGATGGAAGTGATTCGCGAGGAGCTGGAGGCCATCCGTGCCGAGTACGGCGATGCCCGCCGCACCGAAATTCTCAACGCCAGCCACGACCTCAACTACGGCGACATGATCCCGGAAGAAGAGCGCGTGGTCACCATCTCCCATGGTGGTTATGCCAAGACCCAGCCATTGTCCGCCTACCAGGCCCAGCGCCGTGGCGGTAAAGGCAAGTCGGCGACCGGCGTGAAGGACGAGGACTACATCGAGCACCTGCTGGTCGCCAACAGCCACGCCACCCTGCTGCTGTTCTCCAGCAAGGGCAAGGTGTACTGGAAGAAAACCTACGAAATCCCCGAAGCGTCCCGCGCTGCCCGTGGTCGCCCGCTGGTCAACCTGCTGCCGCTGGAGGAGGGTGAGCGCATCACCGCCATGCTGCAGATCGACCTCGAAGCGCTGCAGCAGAACGCCGACCTCGACGAAGAACTGGACGAGGCTGAAGACGCCGTGCTCGAGGGTGAGCTGGTAGAGGCCGAGGAAGTCGACGAAGAAGACGGTGACACCCCGGAGTGGGTTGCAGAGCCGACCGGCGCGTACATCTTCATGGCGACCGCTTCCGGCACCGTCAAGAAGACCCCGCTGGTGCAGTTCGCCCGTCCTCGTTCCAACGGCCTGATCGCCCTGAAGCTGAAGGAAGGTGACACCCTGATTGCCGCGGCCATCACCGATGGCGCCAAGGAAGTCATGATGTTCTCCGACGCTGGCAAGGTCATCCGCTTTGCCGAGAGCGTCGTGCGTGAAATGGGTCGCAACGCCCGTGGTGTGCGCGGCATGAAGCTGGGCAAAGGCCAGCGGATCATTTCGATGCTGATCCCCGAGTCCGGCTCGCAGATCCTCACCGCCTCCGAGCGTGGCTTTGGCAAGCGCACTCCGCTGTCCAAGTTCCCGCGTCGCGGCCGCGGTGGCCAGGGTGTGATCGCCATGGGTACCAAGGGGCGCAACGGCCTGCTGATCGGTGCTATCCAGGTGCAGGAAGGTGAGGAAATCATGCTGATTTCCGACCAGGGCACGCTGGTTCGCACCCGGGTTGGCGAAGTGTCCAGCCTGAGCCGCAACACCCAGGGCGTTACGCTGATCAAGCTGGCGGCCGATGAGACACTGGTGGGCCTGGAGCGTATCCAGGAGCCGTCCGAGGACGAACTCGATGAAGTGATCGAGACGGACGAGGAGGGTGTCGAGGCTGCAGCGCCAGACAATGAAAATGAAGAAGCTGCGGGTGCCGACGAGGCCCCGCAAGAGTAAGCAAGCGTAAACCCGAGCGGGGCGACCAAGGTCGCCCCGTTTGACTGTGTAGGAGCGGGCTTGCCCGCGATGCAGGCGCCACCGATCCTGCATGGAATGTGGCCACCGAATTACGATTTTGTTCTATTTGGCAGAGCGAGAGTGGATGTGAGCAAACGAGCCTTTAACTTCTGCGCAGGCCCTGCCGCGCTTCCTGACGCTGTCCTGCAGCGCGCACAGGCCGAGATGCTGGACTGGCGTGGCAAGGGCTTGTCGGTGATGGAAATGAGCCATCGCAGCGACGATTATGTGGCCATCGCCGAAAAGGCCGAGCAGGACCTGCGTGACCTGCTGTCCGTCCCCTCCAACTACAAGGTACTGTTCCTGCAAGGGGGCGCCAGCCAGCAGTTTGCTGAAATCCCGCTGAACCTGCTGCCGGAAAACGGCACTGCCGACTACATCGAAACCGGCATCTGGTCGAAGAAGGCCATCGAGGAAGCGCGCCGTTTCGGCAACATTAACGTCGCTGCCACCGCCAAGCCTTACGACTACCTGGCCATCCCCGGTCAAAACGAGTGGAACCTGACCAAAAACGCTGCCTACGTGCACTATGCGTCCAACGAGACCATTGGTGGCCTGCAGTTTGACTGGGTGCCGCAAACCGGTGACGTGCCGTTGGTGGTCGATATGTCCTCCGACATCCTCTCGCGCCCGATCGATGTGTCGCAGTACGGCCTGATCTATGCCGGCGCGCAGAAGAATATCGGTCCAAGCGGCCTGGTGGTGGTCATCGTGCGCGAAGACCTGTTGGGTCATGCCCGCAGCAGCTGCCCGACCATGCTCGACTACAAGGTTTCAGCTGACAACGGGTCGATGTACAACACCCCGGCCACCTACTCCTGGTACCTCTCGGGCCTGGTCTTCGAGTGGCTGAAAGAGCAGGGCGGTGTTGATGCCATGGAGCAGCGCAACCGTGCCAAGAAAGACCTCCTTTACGGTTTCATCGACCGCAGCGAGTTCTACACCAACCCGATCAGCGTCAACGCCCGTTCGTGGATGAACGTACCGTTCCGCCTGGCTGACGAGCGCCTGGACAAGGCCTTCCTCGCTGGCGCCGACGCGCGTGGCCTGCTCAACCTCAAGGGCCACCGTTCGGTTGGCGGCATGCGTGCCTCCATCTACAACGCCCTGGGCCTGGAAGCGGTAGAAGCGCTGGTAGGCTACATGGCTGAATTCGAGAAGGAGCATGGCTGATATGTCCGAACAGGAGCTCAAGGCGCTGCGCGTGCGCATCGACAGCCTCGACGAGAAGATCCTCGAGCTGATCAGTGACCGCGCCCGCTGTGCCGAAGAAGTAGCCCGGGTCAAGACTGCCTCGCTGAAAGAAGGCGAGAAGCCGGTGTTCTACCGTCCCGAGCGTGAAGCTGCGGTGCTCAAGCGCGTGATGGAGCGCAACAAGGGCCCGCTGGGCAACGAAGAGATGGCGCGGTTGTTCCGCGAAATCATGTCGTCGTGCCTTGCCCTGGAGCAGCCGCTGAAAATCGCCTACCTCGGCCCCGAAGGCACCTTCACCCAGGCTGCGGCCATGAAGCACTTCGGCCACGCGGTGATCAGTCGGCCGATGGCGGCCATCGACGAAGTGTTCCGTGAGGTGGCGGCCGGTGCCGTCAACTTCGGTGTGGTGCCGGTGGAAAATTCCACTGAAGGTGCGGTCAGCCACACCCTGGACAGCTTCCTTGAGCATGACATGGTGATTTGCGGTGAGGTCGAGCTGCGTATTCACCACCACCTGCTGGTGGGCGAGAACACCAAGACCGACAGTATCACCCGCATCTACTCCCACGCCCAGTCGCTGGCTCAGTGCCGCAAGTGGCTGGACGCGCACTACCCGAACGTGGAGCGCGTAGCCGTATCGAGCAATGCCGAAGCGGCCAAGCGGGTCAAGGGTGAGTGGAACTCGGCGGCGATCGCCGGCGACATGGCGGCCAACCTGTACGGCCTGACCCGTCTGGCCGAGAAGATCGAAGACCGCCCGGACAATTCCACCCGCTTCCTGATGATCGGCAATCAGGAGGTGCCGCCGACCGGCGACGACAAGACCTCGATCATCGTTTCGATGAGCAACAAGCCCGGTGCCTTGCATGAGTTGCTGGTGCCGTTCTATCAGAACGGCATCGACCTGACCCGCATCGAGACCCGCCCGTCGCGCAGCGGCAAGTGGACCTACGTGTTCTTCATCGACTTCGTCGGCCACCACCGTGACCCGCTGATCAAGGCGGTGCTCGAGCAGATCAGCCAGGAGGCTGTGGCGCTGAAGGTGCTGGGCTCTTATCCGAAGGCGGTGCTTTGATTCAGGGGCCTTGCAGCCCTTCGCGGGCATGCCCGCTCCCACAGTGAGCATGTGATGCCGATCCCTGTGGGAGCGGGCGAGCCCGCGAAGGGCCGCGTCGCGGCCCCAATGGCCCTCACAGGCTACCTAGATTTCTGAACAGGGTTCGCACCAGTGGTAAATGCAGCAAAAACCAAACCCGCACCCATCATCAACCGCCTGGTCGTTGTCGGCCTGGGTCTGATCGGTGGCTCGTTCGCCAAGGGCCTGCGTGAGAGCGGCTTGTGCCGCGAAGTGGTCGGTGTCGACCTTGATGCCCCGTCGCGCAAGCAGGCCGTGGCTTTGGGTGTGGTCGACCGCTGCGAAGAAGACCTCGCCGCCGCTTGCGTGGGTGCCGATGTCATTCAGTTGGCCGTACCGATACTGGCCATGGAAAAAGTCCTGGCGCGCCTGGCCCAGCTCGACCTGGGTGATGCGATCATCACCGACGTCGGCAGTGCCAAGGGCAACGTCGTGCGTGAGGCCCGCGCCGTTTTTGGTGCGCGCTTGCCGCGCTTCGTCCCGGGTCACCCCATCGCAGGCTCCGAGCAGAGCGGGGTAGAGGCCTCCAACGCCACCTTGTTCCGCCGGCACAAGGTTATCCTCACGCCGCTGGCCGAAACCGATCCCGCCGCGCTGGCCCTGGTTGACCGCCTGTGGCGTGCGCTGGATGCCGATGTGGAGCACATGTCGGTCGAGCGCCACGACGAAGTGCTGGCCGCCACCAGCCATCTGCCACACCTGCTGGCCTTCGGTCTGGTCGATTCACTGGCCAAACGCAATGAAAACCTCGAGATCTTCCGGTACGCTGCGGGTGGATTCCGCGATTTCACAAGAATCGCCGGCAGCGATCCGACCATGTGGCATGACATCTTCCTCGCCAACCGCGACGCTGTCCTGCGCACACTTGATACATATCGCAGCGATCTCGACGCCCTGCGCGACGCGATCGCTGAAGGGGATGGGCACCAGCTGCTGGGAGTATTCACCCGCGCACGGGCTGCCCGCGAGCATTTCAGTAAAATCCTGGCCCGCCGGGCCTATGTGGACGCTATGAACGCCAACGATCTGATTTTCCAGGCCCAACCGGGTGGCCGCCTGAACGGGCGGATCCGTGTACCGGGCGACAAGTCGATTTCCCATCGCTCGATCATGCTCGGCTCGCTGGCCGAAGGTACTACCGAGGTCGAAGGCTTCCTCGAAGGCGAAGACGCGCTGGCGACCCTGCAGGCATTTCGTGACATGGGTGTGGTCATCGAAGGCCCCAACCACGGTCGTGTGACCATTCACGGCGTGGGCCTGCATGGTCTCAAGCCGCCGCCAGGGCCGCTGTACGTGGGTAACTCCGGTACCTCGATGCGCCTGCTGTCGGGCCTGTTGGCCGGCCAGTCGTTCGACGTCACCATGACCGGCGACGCCTCGCTGTCCAAGCGCCCGATGAACCGTGTGGCCAACCCGCTGCGCGAAATGGGCGCTGTGGTCGAGACCGGCCCTGAAGGCCGCCCGCCGCTGACCATTCGCGGTGGCCACAAGCTCAAAGGGCTGACCTACACGCTGCCGATGGCTAGCGCCCAGGTCAAATCCTGCCTGCTGCTGGCCGGCCTGTACGCCGAAGGCAAGACCACTGTCACCGAGCCTGCGCCTACCCGTGACCACACCGAACGCATGCTGCGCGGTTTTGGCTATGCGGTCGACAGCAACGGCCCGGTTGCCTCGCTACAGTCCGGTGGCAAGCTGACCGCTACCCGCATCGAAGTGCCGGCTGACATTTCCTCGGCAGCGTTCTTCCTGGTGGCAGCCTCTATCGCTGAAGGCTCCGAGCTGGTGCTGGAGCATGTCGGCATCAACCCGACCCGTACCGGCGTGATCGACATCCTGCGCCTGATGGGCGGCGATATCACCCTGGAAAACCAGCGTGAAGTGGGCGGCGAGCCTGTGGCCGACCTGCGTGTGCGCGGAGCCAAGCTGAAGGGTATCGACATTCCTGAAGCGTTGGTGCCGCTGGCCATCGACGAATTCCCGGTATTGTTCGTGGCAGCCGCCTGCGCTGAAGGGCGTACCGTGCTGCGTGGCGCCGAAGAGCTGCGGGTGAAGGAGTCCGATCGCATCCAGGTGATGGCTGATGGCCTGATCACCTTGGGCATCAAGTGCGAGCCGACCCCGGACGGCATCATCATCGACGGCGGCCAGTTGGGCGGCGGCGAAGTGCATGGGCATGGTGACCACCGCATCGCCATGGCCTTCAGTGTGGCCTCGCTGCGCGCCAGTGCGCCAATTCGCATTCACGACTGCGCCAACGTCGCCACCTCGTTCCCCAACTTCCTGGCGCTGTGCGCCGAAGTGGGGATTCGCGTGGCAGAAGAGGGCAAGTCGTGAATTCGCTGGCACCGGTTATCACCATCGACGGGCCTAGCGGCTCGGGCAAGGGCACGGTCGCCGGGTTGATGGCTCGCGAGCTGGGCTGGAAGCTGCTGGATTCCGGCGCGCTGTATCGGTTGCTGGCATTCAATGCCAGCAACCACGGTGTCGACCTGACCAACGAAGAGCTGCTCACCAAACTTGCCGCCCATCTGGATGTGCAGTTCATCGCTTCCGAGCCCGGTAAGCTGCAACAGATCATCCTTGAGGGTGAGGACGTCAGCAACGTCATCCGTACCGAAACCGTCGGTGCCGGTGCATCGATGGTGGCCTCGCTGCCGGCGGTGCGTGATGCGCTGCTGGTTCGCCAGCGTGAGTTCCGCGAATTGCCGGGGCTGATTGCTGACGGTCGCGACATGGGTACTGTGGTGTTCCCGGATGCGCCCTTGAAGGTCTTCCTCACCGCCAGCGCGGAGGAGCGCGCACGTCGCCGCTACCTGCAGTTGAAGGGCAAAGGTGAAGATGTTAGTCTGTCGAGTCTGCTGGATGAGATTCGTGCGCGTGATGAGCGTGACACCCAACGTGCAGTGGCCCCGCTGAAACCAGCGGCTGATGCCATTCAGTTGGACTCTACCGAGTTGTCCATCGAGCAGGTGTTGCAACGTATCAGAAGCGAGATCGCCCAGCGCGACCTTATCTGATAACCAGGAAAGCAGGCAGGGGCACCAGTCAACGTCCTGCCGGCTTTCCTTTACTTAAAACGAACCCACATTGTCTGGAATGTGGTTATGGGCGTTTGTTTCGCCCGAATCTACAGGAATTAAAATGAGCGAAAGCTTTGCAGAACTCTTTGAAGAAAGCCTGAAAACCCTCAATCTTCAGCCGGGTGCGATCATCACCGGTATCGTTGTCGACATCGACGGCGACTGGGTTACCGTACACGCTGGCCTGAAGTCCGAGGGCGTCATCCCGCTCGAGCAGTTCTACAACGAAGCTGGCGAGCTGACCATCAAGGTCGGTGACGAAGTTCACGTTGCGCTGGACGCGGTCGAAGACGGCTTTGGCGAAACCAAGCTGTCCCGTGAAAAAGCCAAGCGCGCCGAGTGCTGGATTGTTCTGGAAGCAGCTTTCGCCGCCGAAGAAGTGGTCAAGGGCGTTATCAACGGTAAGGTTAAGGGCGGCTTCACTGTCGACGTTAACGGCATCCGTGCGTTCCTGCCGGGCTCCCTGGTTGATGTCCGCCCAGTGCGCGACACCACCCACCTGGAAGGCAAAGAGCTGGAATTCAAGGTCATCAAGCTGGACCAGAAGCGCAACAACGTTGTCGTTTCCCGTCGCAGCGTGCTGGAAGCCGAGAACTCCGCCGAGCGCGAAGCCCTGCTGGAAACCCTGCAGGAAGGCCAGCAAGTCAAAGGTATCGTCAAGAACCTCACCGACTACGGCGCATTCGTGGACCTGGGCGGTATCGACGGCCTGCTGCACATCACCGACATGGCCTGGAAGCGCATCAAGCACCCATCGGAAATCGTTAACGTTGGCGACGAAGTCGACGTACGCGTTCTGAAGTTCGACCGTGAGCGCAACCGCGTTTCGCTGGGTCTGAAGCAGATGGGCGAAGATCCGTGGGTAGCTATCACTGCCCGTTACCCAGAAGGTACTCGCGTACAGGCTCGCGTTACCAACCTGACCGACTACGGCTGCTTCGCTGAGCTGGAAGAAGGCGTTGAAGGTCTGGTACACGTTTCCGAAATGGACTGGACCAACAAGAACATCCACCCGTCGAAAGTCGTTCAGGTTGGCGACGAAGTGGAAGTCATGGTTCTGGACATCGACGAAGAGCGTCGTCGTATCTCCCTGGGCATCAAGCAGTGCAAGTCCAACCCATGGGAAGACTTCTCCGGCCAGTTCAACAAGGGTGACAAGATCACCGGTACCATCAAGTCGATCACCGACTTCGGTATCTTCATTGGTCTGGACGGCGGCATCGACGGCCTGGTTCACCTGTCCGACATCTCCTGGAACGAAACCGGCGAAGAAGCCGTACGTCGTTTCAAGAAGGGCGACGAGCTGGAAACCGTCATCCTGTCGGTCGACCCAGAGCGCGAGCGCATTTCCCTGGGCATCAAGCAGCTGGAAGACGATCCGTTCTCCAACTTCGTTGCTGTCAATGACAAGGGCGCTATCGTCAAGGGCATCGTGAAAGAAGTTGACGCCAAAGGCGCCATCGTCACCCTGGCCGACGACATCGAAGCCACTCTGAAAGCTTCCGAAATCAGCCGTGACCGCGTTGAAGACGCGCGTAACGTTCTGAAGGAAGGCGAAGAGATCGAAGCCAAGATCATCAGCGTTGACCGCAAGTCCCGCGTTATCAGCCTGTCGATCAAATCGAAAGACGACGCTGAAGAGCGCGAAGCTATCCAGAGCCTGAAAAACGCTCCGGAAGCTGCTGCCGACACCACCATGGCTGCGCTGCTGCGCGAAGCAATGGCCAAGCAGAACTGAGTTCTGTTTGATCGGTAAAAAGGGCGACCCTCGGGTCGCCCTTTTTTTTTGCGTTTTTATTGGTGGGGTGGTGGTGGTGGTGGTGGTGGTGGTGGTGGTGGTGGTGGTGGTGGTGAGTGTTTGTCGTAAGGGTTGTGTCGCCAGTGAGATCGAGCGCCGCCCGCGCGGCGCATCGCGAGCTGCGCTCGCTCCTACGTTTGTTTCTGGCCAGTAACGCCTGTGACAGGCGCGCGCGACCGTCTTGTTTGTACGACGCAAGATCGCGCCAAGCGCCAAGGCGTTCGCGCACAAATCCCAAAGGAATGATTGGCCCGAAACAAACGTAGGAGCGAGCGCAGCTCGCGATGCGCCGCGCGGGCGGCGCTCGGTCTCCCGGGCGACGCCCATCTACCGCCATACCCTCAAGGCCACGCCGCCTGCTCGTACCACGCGATATCGAGCCATGCGCCAAGGCGTTCGCGCACAAATCCCACAGGAATGATTGGCCCGAAACAAACGTAGGAGCGAGCGCAGCTCGCGATGCGCCGCGCGGGCGGCGCTCGATCTCCCGGGTCGCGCATCTCTACCGTCATACCCTTAAAGCCACACCGCATCCCAATGTGGATAATCACCAACCGTGGCCACCAATCCTGCCCTTACCGGATTGGCAACGATGTATCTCGCAATCTTGAAAACGTCCTCGTCCCGGCGCAAGGCCCGGTCGTAATAACCTGCCTGCCACACCGGCTTCCCCTTTGCCCCGGCCTTGTGCAGTGCATTGCTGGACTGGCATTTGAAGCGCTGCATCAGTGTTCCAAGTGTCACTTCTTTCAGTTCAATCAGCCAATGCACGTGGTCTGGCATCACGACCCAGGTCAGTGATCGGCAGTGGTGTTGTTCTTCTGCGTAACGAAGGTTCTGAATGACCAATCGTGCAAAGCGGAGGTCGTGAAACAAAGGGCGGCGTAGGTGGGTAACGGTAGTCAGCATGTAGAGCCTGCCTGGCACCGAGCATCTTGCGCGGCGAAGCCTGCAGCCATGAGGGTTGGGCATTGCGTTCATCCTTGAGCGAATAGGTGCTCGATTAGCGTAGCCAGCCTGTGCAGGAGTCGATCCGATAGAGATTTGCAGCATGTAAATGCGCGCCAAAGCGGCCGCCTGAACCATGACATGCGCCAAAACGCTCGCGCGCAACGCCCCCAGGAATAACTGGCCCGAAACAAACGTAGGAGCGAGCGCAGCTCGCGATGCGCCGCGCGGGCGGCGCTCGGTCACCCAGGCGACGCCCATCTACCGCCATACCCTCAAGGCCACGCCCGCCTGCTTGTGCCACGCGATATCGAGCCATGCGCCAAGGCGTTCGCGCACAAATCCCACAGGAATGATTGGCCCGAAACAAACGTAGGAGCGAGCGCAGCTCGCGATGCGCCGCGCGGGCGGCGCTCGGTCTCCCAGGCGACGCCCATCTACCGCCATCCCCTCAAGGCCACGCCGCCTGGCATGACATTGCGCAATGACCGGGGGTGTTTGCCGTGGGTTTTATGGTGTTGCAGATACCGAGCGCCGCCCGCGCGGCGCATCGCGAGCTGCGCTCGCTCCTACGTTTGTTTCTGGCCAGTAACGCCTGTGACAGGCGCGCGCGACCGCCTTGTTTGCACGACGCGATATCGAGCCATGCGCCAAGGCGTTCGCGCACAAATCTCACAGGAATGATTGGCCCGAAACAAACGTAGGAGCGAGCGCAGCTCGCGATGCGCCGCGCGGGCGGCGCTCGATCTCCCAGGCGACGCCCCTCTACCGCCATACAGGCGGCGCTCGATCTCCCAGGCGACGCCCCTCTACCGCCATACAGGCGGCGCTCGATCTCCCAGGTAACGCCCCTCTACCGCCATACAGGCCAAGCCCCCTACCGCCATCCCCTCGGGCTCTCCGTGGTTGCCGCCCCGCCACCAATCATGCCAACCCCCGCCAGCTAGACCATTCCTGTAAAACTTCAATCTTGAATTTTTTTATTAAGTCAAGAACCACCCTGTTCAAATCCCTCCCAGCGTGCTACAAACTGGTTAAGCAATGATCTAGCTGCTTGATAACGAAGGGAAAAATATGACGAAGTCGGAGCTGATCGAACGTATTGTCACCCATCAGGGGCTGCTCTCGTCCAAGGACGTGGAGCTGGCCATCAAGACCATGCTTGAACAGATGTCACAATGCCTGGCTACCGGCGATCGCATCGAGATCCGCGGTTTTGGCAGCTTCTCGCTGCACTATCGCGCTCCACGCGTAGGCCGTAACCCCAAGACCGGCCAGTCGGTCAGCCTCGAAGGCAAGTTCGTGCCGCACTTCAAACCCGGCAAGGAACTGCGCGACCGCGTCAATGAAGAAGACGAGGCCGAAGCCTGATCAATCAAGGAGCAATCTGATGCGTAACCTCAAGCGCGCCCTGGTGGCGGTGTTCGTGCTGCTGTTGGCGGCTGTGGTGCTGTTCTTCGTGCTGGAGAACCAGCAAGCCGTGTCGCTGGTCCTGTTTGGCTGGGTCGCGCCAGAGGTGCCAGTAGCCGTGCTGGTGCTGGCTGCCTTGGTCATCGGCTTGGCAGTCGGGCCATTGCTGGGTGCCTACGGCGTGCAGCGCAGCAAGCGCAAGATCAGGGCTTCAGCCCGTGAGGCGGCACTGAGCGGTAACTAAGGTAATTTCCTACGCCCACTTGGGAAAGTCTCACCTATGCCTGCAATGGCCGTCATGGAGTAATAACGCACTTCATTTTCGGCCCAGGCGAGTGTGCGCAGCATGGAATATCCCGTCCTTTCCCATCACGGTGGCACTCGCGGCGTCACCGGCTCCTGCCATCAACTGCACCTCGATCCGTCCACCAGCCTGCTGATCGACTGCGGCCTGGAGCAGGGCATCGATGCCGCGCCGGGTGCAGCATCGGCGCCGCTCGGCTTCGACGTGCAGGGCATTCAGGCGCTGGTTATCACTCATGTGCATCTCGACCACGTCGGCCGCATCCCGGCACTGCTGGCTGCCGGCTATCGTGGCCCTATCCTGTGCAGCGAGCCGTCTGCCCGGCTACTGCCATTGGTGCTGGAAGATGCCTACAAGTTGACTGTCAGCAGCGAACCCGCCCATGTGGCGAGGTATCTGGAGTTCATCCGCGACCTGATCGTGCCCTTGCCTTTCGAGCAGTGGCATACCCTGGTCGAGCACCCCGGTCTCAATTGCCGCATTCGCCTGCAGCGGGCCGGGCATCTGCTGGGTTCGGCCTATGTCGAATGCGATGTGGTGCGCGCACAAGCCGGCCTCCGCTACGTGTTCTCCGGTGACCTGGGCGCTTGTGGCAACCCCTTGCTACGCCCCGTGCAGCCCCCGGAACGGGCCGATGTACTGGTACTTGAAAGCACCTATGGCGACCGCCTGCACCCGCCTGCGGGCGACCGTCAGCAGCGGCTGGAAGCAGCTATCGACCGCGCACTGGCCGACCAGGGCACACTGCTGATTCCGGCCTTCAGCCTCGGTCGCACCCAGGAATTACTGTACGAGCTCGAAGGCATTCTTCACCGCAAGGCCTTGCTGAACAAAGCCGGCCCGGCCCCCGATGGCGACCCGCTCGACTGGTCGCAACTGCCCATCATCCTCGATTCGCCCCTGGCCCAGCGCATTACCGGTGTATACCGGGAGCTGCACGACTACTGGAATGCCGAAGCACGGGCGCGCCTTGCCGAAGGGCGCGACCCGCTCGGTTTCAGCCAGCTTATAAGTGTGGACTCCCACGCCCGCCACCAGCAGGTGGTCAATTACCTGAAGAGCACCGGGCGGCCGGCAATTGTCATTGCCGGCAATGGCATGTGCTCGGGTGGGCGCATCGTCAATTATCTCAAGGCCATGCTGGGGGATCCGCGGCACGAGGTGATGTTTGTCGGTTACCAGGCCAAGGGGACCCCGGGCGCGGTGATACAGGCGAGTGAAGGGGCGGAAGGGTTTGTGCGGATTGATCTGGATGGGCAGATGTATGAGATCCGGGCGAAGGTGATGACCTTGGGCGGCTACTCGGGGCATGCGGATCAGGCGCAACTGGTGAGGTTTGCCATGAGCTGCAAGGCGCGGCGGGTGGTGCTGGTGCATGGTGAGGATCGGACAAAGCATATTCTTATGAGCGCTTTGGTATCCGAATTTGAATCTGTAGGTCATTATGCCAAGGTTGAGGCACCTTAGTGCATCATTTTGGCCACTGGTCGGTTCAATAGGAACTAAACAGGTCGAGGTGTCTCTACAACCGATTAATACCTATGCTTGGGGTTGAGCAGGTTTGCAAAGGCCTGTAGCGCTTCGGTGAGCTTGGGGAAGCCCTGGCCCCCTTGATGGGGTTTCAGAGTGCATAGGTCGCCAGTTGGGTTGGAGGAAGATCGAGGCAATGCAAAACAGATATGAAGGCCTGGGTGGTGATGAGGTTAGTCTTTTTGAGTTGATTCAAGGGGCATGGGGGCAGAAGGTTTGGATGGCTGCCGTGGCGATTTCCGTCATGGTTGCAGGCTTGGCGTATGTTTTGATGGCCAAGCCAGTCTATGAGGCGAAGCTCTATGTGCAGCCACCTGCGCAGACGGATATTGCGAAACTGAACGATGGCAGAGGAGGGGAGACTGGCCTTGGTGTCTGGCATGTCAAGGATGTTTACGAGATCTTCTTGAGGAGCCTACAGTCCGAAGCGGTTCGCAGTCAGTTTTTTCGTACTGTGTACTTGCCGAGCCTTCCTGAAGACAGGCGTAATAATTCCTGGGACCTGTTGTACGGCGACTATGCGCGCGATGTTAGCGTGGCAGTCGCCGCAAAGGACTCGCCTAACCGCTTCGTGATCAAGGTTGATGTCGGTAATCCTGAACAAGCAGTGCAATGGGCGGCTCGGTATGTGGAGTTGGCAGCAGCTCGCGCTAAGCGAGAGGTGCTCAACAACAATCAGAGCGATATGCTGGTCAAGGCCGATAATATCAAGCGGCAGATTGCGAGGGCGAGAGCTACTGCTCGAGAAGAGCGTGAGGACACAATCGTCAGGCTGAGAGAGGCGTTGGTTGTGGCAAAAGCGATTGGGCTGAAGAAGCCACCTCTGATTTCGGGCACGTTATCTGCTGAAGTGTCTGCCGGCATGGCGGGAAGTTTGAGCTATATGCGCGGAAGTGACGCCCTGGAAGCTGAGATCGCGAACCTTGAGGCTCGAACCTCCGATGATCCTTTCATCAGTGGCTTGAGGCGAATGCAGCAGCAAATGGAGCAGTACCGTACTCTGCAGGTTGGCGCCGATGTGATCTCTGTCTACCAGCAGGATGGAGTCGTAGATCAGCCGGAGACACCGATCAGGCCGAAAAAGCTTTTCGTTCTGGTTTTGACGGTCCTGTTTGCCCTTGTTCTAGGGGTGTTCGTTGGGGTGGCGCGGGGTTATTGGTTACGGATCCATCAGCGCTGAGCGCTGGGCTTGCTTGTCTGAATGCCATTGTGCAGGAAGGGCCTTTTGCTGGGGTGGGGAAAATGCGAGAATGGCTGCCCACCGTACGACAGGGATAGCACTGATGGGTAAATGGTTGAGGTAGCCAGTTCAGAGCGAAAGTCATTCCTGTCCCGGCTGATCTACCTCTAGCAGACAGGCTTGTGACGTGACCAATTTTTCGCATGGTACCTACCCAGCAATTCAGGACGAATTCGATCTTTTCCGTGTATCCAAGGAGCTATGGCGTCGTCGAGCAATGGTAGTGGCCATAGCCTTGGTTGTCGCCTCACTAGGTGCCGCATACGCTTTTTTGGCCAAGCCAGAATATGAGGTCAGAACTGTTTTGCGTCCTGCTGCATTGAATGATCTGGATGCCTTGAATCGCTCAGGGGTCTATACACTGCCTCCAGGTGCGGCACTCGTTCGTGTTGGTGCAGCGTTGGACTCTTACGATAATCGGCTTAGTTATTTCCGCTCCCAGTCAAAGTTAGTCGATGCTTACGCGGAAGTTGGTGAGACTGCAGAGCAGGCGTTTGCTAGATTTAATGACTCTTTCAAGCTCGTTCAGCCAGATCCAAAAAAGGCGGATCTTCTTTCGGCTTTCATTGGCTTGAATCTGAGGTATGAAAAAGGTCTCGATGGGGCTTCCGTTCTTAATAACTTCGTTTCGTTCGCGGTTGAGCGGGAGCGAGTGCAGCTCGCCGAAGACTTGAAGGGTATTATTTCGAATAGACTTCGGGAGATTGAATTAAAGATTCAAGCGGCAGTAGCAAAATACGATGCCAATAAAGAAAGTCGCATAGCCAAGCTTAACGAGAAAGACTCGATCAAGCGTGCGCGTCTGCAGGATGAGCTCAAGGCGCTTCGGGTAGAGTTGAAGCTCCGGCGAGAAGCCCGCTTGGCTAGTCTCAACGAATCGATTTCCATCGCACGAAATTTGGGTCTGAGGAAACCCGCTACTCCTTCCTCGATGTCTGAAGAGGCAGCGGGTGGCTCCAATATTGTGCGAACTGAAGTCAATACCCAGCAGGTGCCGCTCTATTTCATGGGCTACGATGTGCTAGAGGCGGAGCGCGATGTGCTGCGCAAGCGGTCGTCTGATGACTTTACCGAGCCACGCGTTGCGAAAATTCGTAAAGAACTGTTGATGCTCGCCTCCAATCGTGAAGTGGAAATGCTCTTGGCGCGTGAAAATGAAATGCTTTTTCTTGAAGGCATTGAGGGTTTGCGGGCTGAGCGGGCGCGATTGAATAATATCAATACAGATCTAAGCCAGCTGCGTTTGGTGAGCGTGGATCAATATGCCGCGACTCCATCGAGCCCACTGAAACCCCGCAAAACTCTTATCATCGGCCTTTCGCTTTTCGCGGGCTTGATATTGGGAGTCTTTGTCGCGCTCTTGAAGGGGCTGGTCAAAGCTCGGAAGCGCCATGCAGAGAGAGCCAAAATTGCAGTTGGCATTGGTCGGCAGGAGACTCCGGCGTTAATTGTTGAGTAGTGTGGTATGTTGTGTCCGAAGTCATGGATGTTGCCATGAAATTTGAGTTATACCATGGCATGGCGATAGGTCTTTGGCTTTTGAGTATGCAGGTCAAGATGGTTTTTTCTAAACCTGTTTGACTGTTCGGGCGACAGGAGGCTGGGAAAGGCATCGGGCTCACTGATTTACCCTCGGTGTAGACCCGGCCCCTGTGCCAAACGCGTTAATGCTGGCGTGTATCATGCTTGGAGTTTGTAGTCGTGAGAACATTATGTGTGTTTGGTACCCGTCCCGAAGCGATCAAGATGGCGCCACTGGCGCTGGCGCTTACGGCCGACTCCCGATTTGAAGCCAAGGTGTGCGTAACTGGTCAGCACCGGGAAATGCTTGACCAGGTACTGGGGCTTTTCGGTATCGAGCCGGATTTCGATCTCAACATCATGAAGGCAGGTCAAGACCTGACCGATGTCACTGTTGCGATATTGCAAGGCCTGAAGGGGGTGTTCAGGCAATTTCGTCCCGATGTCGTTCTGGTTCATGGTGATACGGCGACTACCTTCGCTGCTACTCTGGCTGCTTATTACCAGCAAATTCCCGTTGCGCACGTGGAGGCGGGGTTACGTACTGGCAACCTTTACTCGCCTTGGCCTGAGGAGGCTAACCGCAAGCTGACAGGGGCGCTCGCAAGGCTGCATTTCGCTCCCACAGAAACCTCAAGTGCCAACTTGCTGCGGGAGGGTGTAAGCGCTTCTGACATCATCGTCACAGGGAATACAGTGATTGATGCGCTTTTGGATGTGGTCGATCGACTGCAAACAGATGAGAAGCTGCGAGAAACCGCATCGGCGCCAACGGCTTTCCTCAATGCCGAGCGCAGAATGGTACTGGTCACGGGGCACCGGCGAGAAAGTTTCGGCGATGGTTTCGAGCGTATTTGCCAAGCGCTTTCTCAGGTTGCCAAACGCTACCCTGATGTCGAGATAGTATACCCGGTCCACCTCAACCCCAATGTGCGCGAGCCTGTTAACCGATTATTGAGCGGTATCGCCAATGTGCATTTGATCGAGCCGCTCGACTACTTGCCGTTTGTGCATTTGATGAGTCGCTCCTACATCATCCTCACGGACTCTGGGGGCATCCAGGAAGAAGCGCCCTCGCTCGGTAAGCCCGTGCTGGTGATGCGCGACACTACTGAGCGGCCGGAGGCCGTGGAAGCAGGCACTGTACGGTTAGTTGGTACCCAAGCGGAAGAGATTGTAGGTGCGCTCTGCCAGTTACTCGATGACGAGCAGGCTTACCAAGCGATGAGCTACGCCCATAACCCTTACGGGGATGGCGCTGCCAGTCAGCGTATAATTGAAGCACTGCTCAATATGTAATTGGTAGCGTCGCTTCGTGCCACCGTCGAGGCGATGTTGCGGACTATTAAAAGTGTCTGATTTATAAGGATTAACATGGCATTCGAAACTATTTCGGTAATCGGGCTCGGTTACATAGGGCTGCCGACCGCAGCGGTATTCGCTTCGCGGAAAAAGCGAGTTATCGGTGTCGATGTGAACCCGAAAGCTGTTGAAACGATTAATCAAGGTAAAATACATATTGTAGAACCGGATCTGGACATGGTGGTTCATGCAGCAGTAACCGAAGGTTACCTGCGAGCCACCGCCGAACCCGAGGTGGCGGATGCTTTT
The DNA here is from genome assembly GCF_057766845.1 of Pseudomonas sp. D5(2026). Taxonomy (NCBI): domain Bacteria; kingdom Pseudomonadati; phylum Pseudomonadota; class Gammaproteobacteria; order Pseudomonadales; family Pseudomonadaceae; genus Pseudomonas; species Pseudomonas sp. D5(2026). The sequence goes on along the minus strand of NZ_CM173421.1, from coordinate 4,157,636 downwards.
CTGATTGCTGTGCCCACGCCTTTCAAGGCTCATCACCAGCCTGACCTAGATTATATTGAGTCGGCATGTCGGGGGATCGCACCTGTACTCAAATCGGGTGACTTGGTCATTCTTGAGTCCACCTCGCCCGTTGGTGCTACCGAGCAAATGTCGGCATGGTTGGCCGAGGCCCGCCCGGACCTTACGTTCCCGCAGACCCATGGTGAGGCGTCTGACATCCGCATTGCGCATTGTCCTGAGCGCGTGTTGCCCGGCCATGTTCTGCGAGAGTTGGTTCAGAATGATCGGGTCATTGGCGGTATGACGCCAAAATGCTCTGAGGCAGCGGCGGCACTGTACCAGATTTTCGTCGAAGGCGAATGTGTCATCACGAATGCTCGCACCGCTGAAATGTGCAAACTGACCGAAAACAGTTTCCGCGATACCAATATTGCATTTGCGAATGAGCTGTCGATGATTTGCGACGAACTGGGGATCAACGTTTGGGAGTTGATTCGTCTTGCAAATCGCCATCCTAGGGTCAATATTCTGCAGCCTGGCCCTGGTGTCGGTGGTCATTGCATCGCTGTCGATCCGTGGTTCATCGTAAGCAAGACGCCTGAGCAGGCCCGGTTAATCCGTACTGCGCGCGAAGTCAACGATAGCAAACCGTTCTGGGTGCTTGATAAGGCAAAATTGGCGGTTGCCGAGTACCTGCAGGCCAACGCTGATAAAACCGCTAAAGACGTTACGATTGCTTGCTTGGGACTGGCATTTAAGCCTGATATCGATGACCTCCGAGAGAGCCCTGCGGTTTCGATTGTTCAGCATATCCAGCGGGCACATCCTGGTAAGGTCTTGGCAGTGGAGCCCAACATTACCGCGTTACCATCAAGTTTGGCTGCCGGGCTCGAACTGGTCGATATCGAGGACGCATTACAGCAAGCCGATATACTGATTCTTCTGGTAGACCATAAACAATTCAAGAATATCAAGCGCGATCGTGTTGATACGCTCAAAGTGGTCGATACGCGTGGGGTGTGGTCGGCATGAAAATCCTCGTGACTGGCGGTGCAGGTTTTATCGGTTCTGCGGTGATTCGGCATATCATCGATCACACTGAACATAGCGTGTGTAACGTAGACAAGCTGACCTACGCCGGTAATCTGGAATCTTTGGCCAGCGTCAGCAGTAACGAGCGGTACTGCTTTCGGCGCGTCGATATCTGTAACCGGGCAGCGTTGGCAGAGGTCGTTGAGGAGTTTCGGCCCGATGCCCTAATGCATCTGGCCGCAGAGTCACACGTCGATCGTTCTATCGAAGGTCCTGCTGCATTCATTGAGACCAATATAGTTGGCACGTACAACCTGTTGGAGGTTGCGCGTGAGTATTGGAATCAATTAGATAAAACAAAGAAGTCTGCATTCCGTTTCCATCATATCTCCACCGATGAGGTATATGGTGATTTGCATGATACTTCTTCGTTGTTTACCGAGGCGACGCCGTACGCGCCGAGTTCGCCTTACTCAGCAAGTAAGGCGAGTTCCGATCACTTGGTGCGTGCGTGGAAGCGCACATACGGCCTGCCCACGCTGATTACCAACTGTTCCAACAACTATGGTCCCTATCACTTCCCAGAGAAGCTTATCCCGCTGATCATTCTCAATGCCCTTCAGGGTAAGCCGTTGCCTGTTTACGGTAAAGGTGATCAGATTCGTGACTGGTTGTATGTGGAAGACCACGCCCGTGCACTCTATAAAGTACTGACCTGTGGCCAGGTAGGCGAGACCTACAATATCGGCGGTCATAACGAAAAGAAGAATATCGACGTTGTCAAGACGCTTTGCTCTATTCTTGATGAGTTGAGACCTTTGACTGGCATTAATACAGCCGCTTATGCGGCGATGCGTGCGTCAGGCCTTGAGGGGAAGGCCTATGAGGAGTTGATATCGCATGTAAAGGACCGACCTGGTCATGATCAGCGTTATGCAATCGATGCCTCGAAAATCGAGCGTGAGCTCGGCTGGAAACCCGAAGAAACATTCGAGTCAGGTATACGCAAAACCGTCCAATGGTACCTGGACAACCCTTCTTGGGTGGAGCACATCAAGAGCGGTGCTTATCAGTCTTGGCTCGATAAGCAATACGGCGACGGTTCGCAAGCATGAAAATCTTATTGTTGGGTAAAGACGGTCAGGTCGGCTGGGAGTTGAAACGCTCATTGCAGTGCCTGGGTCAAGTCGTTGCGCTTGGTAGGGAAGGGCAGGGGGCCTTTGTAGGTGATCTTGCTAATTTGCCAGGGTTACAGCGGACGCTAGAAGAGGTCAAGCCGGATTTTATCGTTAACGCTGCTGCCTATACCGCAGTGGATAAAGCAGAAACCGACCAGGCGCAAGCATTTCGTATCAATGCGGAAGCTGTAGGCGTCTTGGCCAATTACGCTGCGAAAAGCGGTTGCTGGCTGATCCATTACTCTACTGATTACGTGTTTTCAGGCGAGGGGCAAGCGCCGTGGGTAGAGCAAGACACGGTCTCACCGCTGAACGTTTATGGTCGTAGCAAGCTGGAGGGCGAGCGTGCCATCCAGCTTAGCGGCTGCAGTCACCTTATTTTCCGTACCAGTTGGGTGTACGGCACGCGTGGGAATAACTTTGCTAAGGTGATGTTACGCTTGGCGGCGGAAAGACAGAAGCTTCAGGTAGTGAGCGACCAAGTAGGTGCACCCACAGGCGCAGAGCTGATAGCCGATGTCACCGCTCATGCACTCAAGGCCGCAGCGGCCGGTTCCATCGATGGTGGAATTTATCATCTCGCGGCGGGTGGGGAGGTGAGCTGGCATGGGTATGCCAGCCACGTTATCAAGACTGCGCGTGCCCTTGGTATACAACTACAGGTCGAGACGGTAGAGGAAATTCCTAGCCGTGCTTATCCAACACCTGCCCAGCGGCCACTCAATTCACGTTTGGATACAAGTCGTCTGCAGGCGGCGCTCAAGATAAGGCTGCCTGAGTGGCAGGAGGGAGTTGATCGCATGCTGACCGAGATAAAGGATTAATAACATGAGTCGTAAAGGTATCATTCTCGCTGGTGGCTCGGGTACCCGGCTGCATCCGATTACTTTGGGTGTGTCGAAGCAATTGTTGCCTATCTACGATAAGCCCATGATTTATTATCCGTTGTCGGTGTTGATGCTGGCAGGGATACGTGAGGTTCTTATCATATCCACCCCCACGGATCTCCCTAGCTTTCGCAATCTCTTGGGTGATGGGCATCAATTTGGTATTTCTTTGAGTTATGAGGAGCAGCCATCCCCGGATGGGCTCGCGCAGGCATTTATTATCGGCCAGGAGTTTATTGGTGATGATGACTGCTGTCTGATTCTGGGCGATAACATTTTCTATGGTCAGCACTTTTCGGAGCACCTGAAGCAAGCCGGATCGCGTAAGCATGGCGCCACTGTTTTTGGGTACCATGTCTCTGACCCGGAACGCTTTGGCGTCGTTGAGTTTAATACGGCTGGCCAAGCCATCAGCATCGAGGAAAAGCCGAGCGCGCCTAAATCGAATTACGCGGTAACAGGTTTGTACTTCTACGATAATCGTGTAGTTGAGGTTGCAAAGTCCATCAAGCCATCTGCCAGGGGTGAGCTGGAAATCACGGATATCAATCGTTTTTACCTTGAGGATCGCAGCTTGAGCGTCGAGATGCTTGGGCGTGGTTTCGCATGGCTGGATACAGGCACCCATGCCTCTTTGCTTGAAGCAGGTCAATTCGTTCATACCATCGAACAGCGCCAAGGCCTGAAAGTGGCCTGCCTGGAGGAGATCGCTTTCAATCAAGGGTGGATCGGCGAGTCCGAATTGGCGGAGCAAGCTGCACGCCTGAAAAAAACGGATTACGGCCAATATCTGGCTTCGTTGATCGGGGAGGGGCAGTAATGAAAGTTACCCAAACCGCGATTCCGGAAGTCGTATTGGTCGAGCCAAGAGTTTTCGAAGACGAGCGGGGCTGCTTCTTCGAAAGTTATAACGACCGCGCGTTCCACTCTGCGCTTGCCAAACTCGGGCTGGAAACGCCTCGGCCGTTTGTGCAGGACAACCATTCTACTTCAAGCCGTGGTGTATTGAGAGGGCTGCATTTTCAGGCCGCGCCTCACGCGCAAGGAAAGTTGGTCCGAGTGGTAAAAGGCGCAGCGTTCGACGTTGCCGTTGACATTCGGCCGGACTCAAGCACGTATGGGCAATGGGTGGGGGTGGAGTTAAACGCGAAAAATAAGAAAATGCTCTGGGTTCCTGAGGGTTTCGCCCACGGATTCGTAGCCTTAGAGGACGATACGCACTTTTTGTACAAGACCACTGATTATTACAATAAGGAAGCTGAAGCTTCATTTCTATGGAATGACCCCGCGCTCGCTATTGATTGGCCCATCGAACTGCTCGGTGAGCTAATTATCTCTGCGAAAGACGCTGAGGCTATGCCTTTTGACAAATTGCGCACAAAGATTTGTGCATTAAGTTAAATGGGTAATGGTTAAAGTGAAAGCGTGCTGATGAGATATAAATCCGATGCAGTGAATGCCTTGTCTCTTGTAGCGATTCAAGGGGCGAATGCATTGTTTCCATTGCTTGTTTTCCCATATTTGCTGGTGGTTTTGGGGAAAGATGCGTTTGCCGACCTTGTCGTTGCCGAGGCTGTGGCTTTCTATGTGCTGACGATATGTCTCTACAGTTTTGATACCAGCGGTGTGCAGGCGATAATCGAGTCAAGGAAACATGGAAGCCTAGAGCATGAGGCAGCATGTTTCTTCAATATACTTGGCGCGCGACTGGTCCTGTTCCTGGTCTCGGCTTTCGTGTTACTCGGTGTTAGTGCTTTAGTGTTTGGAGCGATGGCGGAGATTTTAGCGATCTGGTTGATTTTCGTCTTAGGGATGATATTGCAGAGCAATTTTTATTTCCAAGCGATCGAGCGTAATCTCGCATTGGCTGCCTGTATTACCGTCTCGAGGTTCGGGGCGGTAGGTGCTATATATTTGCTGGTGCACGACGCCGCCGGCCTGGTTGCTGCGAGCGTGATTCTAGCTGGGAGTTTTTTGATATCCGGTGTTGTAGCGTTTTTGATCGTAATGCACCATTTTGGAGTTGGGTTGCTACGCGTTATTGGCTGGCGCGAGATTGTATTAAATATCATGGATGGGCGTCATTTATTTTTTGGTAATATTTCGGTGACGCTCTTTCGTGGGGCGAATGTCCTGATTCTTTCAGGTCTTTCAAATTCAGCTGCGGTGGCTGCTTATGCGCTTGCAGAGAAAATAATTAAAAGTATTCAGGCGCTGGCACGCCCATTGAACCAGGTCTTTGCTCCTAAGGCGATCAAGGCTTGGTCATTGCTCGATGAAAATGAAAAAAAACCGGAAGTGGCACGGTCATTGATATGGCGGAGTACGCGCGCGCAAGTCTTGATGATGCTAGTTATATTGCCTCTTGCAGTGAGTGCTATATGGGCCGGTCATGAGTCTGGTCTTCTACCCGGGCTGGGCGGGGAAACAGTCGCGCTGATTGCTTTGATGGCTCCGGCGGTCATGTTTGGTGTCGCTAATGCAATGTTCGGGGCAGTGGGCCTGAACTTGCTCAGTGCCCAGTCTTATTTTGCGAAAGCTGTGTTCGTTGTTGGTGGGTGCATCTTTGTACTGTCGCTTGTGTTGTCGCATTTTTTCAACGCATTTGGTGCTGCCTCTGCGTTCGTTTTGGCGGAACTGTTCCTGTTAATCGCATTTCTCAGGAAGTATAAAGGGAAAATTGATCGTGGATGAGTTCTGGTTTTTCAAAGCGGTAAACCTGTTCATAGCGTCTCTTTTCCTGTTTGGCGCATGGTGTTCACGCAAGGGAGTGGGGGTATGGCTCAATCCGGCTTCAATTGTGTTTCTTTTTTGGTTTCTTTATACCGCCCTCCCACTATTGGTGGCTTTTGAAGCACCCGTTAATCCGTTGGCCATGATTTACATATTGATATTTTGCTTGGTATTTTCATTGTCAGGTTTAATATTTCCTTGGTCGAAAGCTTTCGCTTTGAATGATCGTAAGCTTGATGCTGAATTCTATTTTGATGGCGGGCTTTATTCGCTGGTGTTTTACCTCCTGGCGATGTTTTCAGTGGTCATGATTTTCATAGGGGTGCTCCAGCAGGGTATCTCTATTGATCAGGTGATCGAAAACCCGATATCGGCTGGTGGAGTGTACGCAGGGAAACGTTACTCTGGAGAGATTGTTTCGAGTGTCTTCGCTCAGCTAGGGCTTCAGGCTAGCTACTGTACAGCGATTCTAGGGGGGCTCATATACGGGTCTCGTTCGAAAGGGCGGTCGAGGAAACTGGTGTTGATTTTCTCATTTGTACCGGCTTTGCTGGTTATGGCAATGCAGAGTGCGAAAGGTTTGTTTTTCTTTTCCATATTTTTGTTTTTGGGTGGCATTCTGGTTACCCGTATTTACAATAAAAATTATACCCTTATTGATTTGAAAAGTTTCCGTGTCTTGTTTATGTATGCACTGTTGGTGTTGCCAGTGGTCATCGCGTCCTTCCTGTCGCGAGGGGTTTATCAGCTCGATGATCTTGAAATGGTCTTAAACAAGCTTCGTTTTTACTTGGTTACCTACTCGTCGGTACACTTGCCGGCATTTTCGGATTGGTTTTCCGAACGGTTTTTGGGGGAGTCCCTGATGAATTATAGGCAGGACTACCTCACGGGAGGTTTCTATACGTTCATGTCGTTCTTTCAGTTGGCTGGCGATGACAGGGAGTTGCCAATGGGTATATATGATGAATATTATGCCTATGGTGACTATGTCAAAGGTAACCTTTATACGATTTTTCGTGGTTTGATTAACGATTTCGGCTTGGTGGGGAGTATTTTTTTTGGATTCATTCTTGGTCTTGTGTGCAATCTGGGCTATTGGCGCTTGCTGTGTAAGCGCGAGAGTGCACTCGCCGTCGTTTTCTTTATTTTCTTTGTTGCGTTCATGTATCAAACCTACATCGTAAGTTCCTTGACTTGGCTAACGCTACCATTCGTATTCTTAATTCAATGGTTTATGTTGTCCTGCTTGATGAAACTCAAGATTCGCTAGCGAGAAGAAGATGAAAATTTGTATCGTACCGGTTTGCTACAATGCCCATGAAGACGCTTTGCGCTTCCTTGAGTCGGTAGAAAAGGCGTTTTTGGCGTGCCCGGATCTTGAGTTGGATGTCGTGTTGGCAGACAATTCGACGGTAGGTTTACCTTCAGCGATGGCCGAGCGGCAATATGCGTTTACCTACCGTTATCTGAAGAATGACAATGTGGGCTACTTCCCGGCTTTCTCTCGTGCGCTGGCTAGCTTAGTCGCGCCCACGACTTACTTCGATTATGTCATGGTGTGCAATGTTGACTTGGTCGTGGCTAGTGACTTTTTCACCAAACTGGGGGGGCTTGTGCTAGCCCCGCGGTCGGGTTTGATTGCGCCGGGTATTTATTCTGATAAAGATGGGCGTGATTTAAACCCCAAAATCATGCACCGGCCATCATCCAAAAAATTTGAATTCATGCGAGTGGTCTGTTCGAGTCCGGTACTTTTCAAATGGTACTCCGGCTTGTCACGCATGCGTGAAAGAGCCCGCTCACGTTCGCAAAAACGGCAGTCGACACTGGCGCAGACCCCGCAGTCTTCTGCCCCGGCTCCCCAGAAAATGTATGGTGCCCACGGGTCTTTCATGATCTTCACGAAAAATTACTTTCAGCAGGGAGCGAGTGTCGATTACCCAAGATTTTTGTTTGGTGAAGAAGTCTTCGTGGCTGAGCAATTGCGAATGTATCAATTGGAGATCGAGCATGCTCCATGTGTGCGTGTATTCGATAAAGAGCATGCGTCGACATCGCAAGCTAATTTCAAGTTCATCTGCGGAGAACATAAGAAGTCGTACGAGTATCTTATCTCGAACTTCTTCGCGGGTAAGGCCTAGTCATTGTTGAAGCGCCAAAAGTTTTGGCGAAGTCTATCGTTTGAATTAAAACCGATTTTGCATTTGAGGTTGCTATGAAGCAGATTCTTCAAGATATGGCCAAAGGCGGCACCAGCGTCACGCTAGCGCCTGCACCGCAGGTTTCCCGGGAACATGTGATCATCAACAGCAGCGTGTCGCTGATTTCGGCGGGTACGGAGCGAATGCTGGTCGGTTTCGGCAAAGCCTCCTACCTTGAAAAGGCACGCCAGCAGCCCGAAAAAGTTCGTATGGTTCTGGAGAAGGTCAAAACCGATGGCCTTATGACGACTATCGAGGCGGTGCAGTCCAAGCTGTCGCAACCTCTTCCACTGGGTTACTGCAACGTGGGGGTGGTCGCTGAAGTCGGCGCAGGCGTCGAGGGATTGAAGGCCGGCGACCGGGTTGTGTCCAATGGCCCGCATGCGGATGTGGTCAAGGTGCCGAAGAACCTTTGCGCACGTATTCCGGATGCAGTGGATGATGAATCCGCTGCGTTTGTGGTTGTCGCCAGTATTGGCCTTCAAGGCATTCGCCTCGCTCAACCGAGCTTGGGCGAAGCCTTCGTGGTGACAGGCGTCGGCCTGATCGGCTTGCTGACCGTCCAGTTGCTGCGTGCCCAGGGTTGCCGTGTGCTTGCCATCGATTTCGATGACAGTAAACTCGAAATCGCTCGCCAATATGGCGCAGAGGTATGTAACCCGGGCAAGGGTGAAGACCCGATCGCGGCCGGAATGGCCTTCAGCCGTGGCCAAGGGGTCGATGGCGTTATCATCACCGCTTCGACAAAATCCTCCGACCCTGTGACGCAAGCAGCCCGGATGTGCCGTAAGCGTGGGCGTATCGTACTGGTGGGGGTTACCGGCCTTGAACTCAACCGTGCCGATTTCTACGAGAAGGAACTGAGTTTCCAAGTGTCCTGTTCCTACGGGCCTGGTCGTTATGATCCAAACTACGAAGAAAAAGGGCAGGACTATCCACTCGGGTTTGTACGCTGGACCCAGCAGAGAAACTTTGAAGCCGTGCTCGACATGTTGGCGAGTGGGCAGTTGAACGTCAAAGCGCTGGTCACTCATCGTTTTGCATTCGAGGATGCTGCGGCTGCCTATGCCGCGTTGACCGAAGACAAATCTGGCCTTGGCATGCTGTTGCAATACACATCCGCTGTTGCAGAGCGGGGGATCCGTCAGGTTCCTCTATCAGCTCTGGCAGCCTTGAACCCACAGAAGCCTGTGGTGGGCTTCATTGGTGCAGGTAATTATGCTTCGCGGGTTTTGATCCCGGCGTTCAAGGCAGCTGGTGCGCAGTTCCATACGATTGTCACTTCCGGTGGCATCAATAGTGTCGTCCATGGTGAAAAAGCAGGATTCGTTCAGGCCTCCACCGACCTGCAGGCCATGCTGCAAGATCCCGCTATCAACACAGTTGCTGTGGTGACTCGCCATGATAGCCATGCGCGGTTTGTTTCGCAGGCCTTGCAGGCGGGCAAACATGTTTTCGTAGAAAAACCTCTGGCCATCACGCTACCAGAACTGGAGGAGGTCAGAGCCGCTTATGACAGTGCCCATCAAGGGGGGAAAGGCCCACAGCTGATGGTTGGTTTCAACCGCCGCTTTGCCCCGCAAGTGCAGAAGATGAAGAGTTTGCTTGCTCCTGTGAAGGAGCCTAAAGCGTTGATCATGACCATGAACGCAGGCGCCATCCCAAGCGATCACTGGACCCAGGATATTGCGGTCGGCGGGGGGCGGATCATCGGCGAGGCCTGTCACTTCATCGACCTGATGCGTTTCCTTGTGGGCAGCCCTATTGTTTCCATCCAGGCTCGTAGAATGGGTGATTCGCCAGCAGTGGCTGTATCCGAAGACAAGGCATCGATCATTCTGGGCTTCGAAGATGGCTCGTTTGGTACCATCCACTATCTGGCAAACGGCGCCGCGAGCTTCCCCAAGGAGCGGGTCGAAGTGTTCGCGGCCGGGCGTCTGTTGCAACTGGACAACTTCCGCAAGCTGAAGGGCTATGGTTGGCCAGGCTTCAAGAAGCTTAACCTCTGGAAGCAGAACAAGGGCCAGTCCGAATGCGCTGCTGCGTTCCTGGCAGCTATAGACCAGGGCAAGGCGGCACCTATTCCAAAGGATGAGATCTTCGAGGTGGCTCGCGTCAGTATCGAAGTTGCGCAGTTGTTGCGTGCGCAATGAGCCTGTTTTTCGTGAAGGCCAGGACTGCGCTGGCACTAGGCCCGGGCAACTTGTACCGGGCGTTGGGCTACCGTCTGGGCGTTAAGACCGGGCTCAACCCTGTACGGCGGCTGACCGCGCAGAGCCCTTCGGGTCCGTTTTTTACCCAGCCTTCGCGCCAGATGCAAAACTTACCGGACTCCGGGCAATGGGCCAGCGAGGTTCGTTATTTCGGCTTGTGGCCCGTTGCGGTGGGAGAGGCGCCGCCGGATTGGCATCTGAATCCATTGACGGGCGTGCGTGTACCTGACCCGGAGAGGGAGTGGTGGCGGATCCCGGACTTCGATGTGGCTGTAGGTGACATAAAGTGCATCTGGGAGGCTTCCCGTTTCGATTGGGTCTTGGCTTTTGCGCAGCGCGCTTGTAATGGTGGCGACACGTCGATAGCCCGTTTGAACCAATGGTTGACGCACTGGTGCCAGCAAAATACGCCTTACCATGGCCCGAATTGGAAGTGCGGCCAGGAGGCTTCCATCCGCCTGCTACATCTGGCCATGAGCGCGGTCATACTCGATCAGCATCGTAAACCTTTGCCGGGTTTGCTGGCGCTGGTGGAGTTGCACCTCAAGCGTATCGAGCCGACCATCAGTTACGCGATGGCCCAGGATAACAACCACGGCACGTCAGAGGCCGCCGCGCTCTACATTGGTGGTAGCTGGTTGATGAAAAACGGCCTCTCCGAGGGGGAGCGCTATTATCGGGCCGGACAACGGTGGCTTGAGAACCGGGCTTGTCGGCTGATCGAGCGTGATGGAAGTTTCAGTCAGTATTCGGTCAATTATCACCGGGTGATGCTGGATACGTTCTCGATGGTCGAGGTCTGGCGACGCAAGTTCGATTTGCCGGCGCTTTCTGCGCGCTTCCAGGCCAAGGCACGCGCAGCGGCGAGTTGGTTATACGCTTTTGTCGACGAGTCGACGGGTGACGCTCCCAACATTGGGGCAAATGATGGCGCTCGCCTGCTTCCTCTGACTGATACAGGCTACCGAGATTTCCGTCCTTCGGTGCAGCTGGCCATGGCGTTGTTCGTCTCTCAGCGTGCCTACCGTGAGGTGGGTGCCTGGGATTTGCCGGTGCAATGGTTGGGCTTATCGGCTCCGGTGGCGGTTGCCGAACTTCCAGGCAGCCAACAGTTTGACCAGGGCGGGTATGTCTTGTTGCGTGAGGGTGGCTCTAAAGCGGTGCTGCGCTATCCACGCTTCCGTTTCCGCCCGGGGCAGGCCGATGCTCTGCACCTGGACCTATGGCACGATGGGCGCAACCTGTTGTGCGACGCCGGCAGCTTCAGCTACAACGTCGAAGCTGAATGGTTGAATTATTTCCCAGGCACAGCCAGCCACAACACTGTCCAGTTCGATGACCGGGACCAGATGCCACGGCTCAGTCGCTTCTTGTTCGGTGATTGGCTACGCACTTGCAATCTTGAAGCGCTGGCTCATGGCGACGGGGGCGTTACCTGCGCTGCGGGTTATCGGGATGGAAAGGGCGCCACGCATAATCGTCATGTCGTCCTTGGCCCTAATTCCCTACAGGTACGCGATGATATTTCTGGTTTCACCGGCAAGGCGATCCTGCGTTGGCGGTTGCGACCTGGTGACTGGGTGATGGATGGCAACGGGGTGAGCAATGGCATGCAGAGGCTATCGGTTGTGGCCAACGTCGCTATCGTACGTTGCGAGCTGGTGGAGGGCTGGGAGTCCCGCTATTACCTTGAGAAAACGCGTTTACCAGTGCTTGAAGTCGAAGTGGCGACAGCTGGGGTATTGATTACGGAGTATCACTGGTAACTATGAGAGTTCTCTATTTCCATCAACATTTTTCGACCCCGAAAGGCGCCACGGGTATTCGCTCGTACGAAATGGCGCGGCGCCTGATCGGCCAAGGCCACCAAGTGACCATGGTCTGCGGTAGTTATGGCGGCGGCAACACCGGGCTGACCGGGCCTTTCCTATCCGGAAAGCGTGAAGGTAAGGTTGAGGGGATTGATGTCATCGAGTTCGACCTGGCCTACGCCAACAGCGATGGTTTCCTCAAGCGAGCGATGAGCTTCATCAAGTTTGCGCTACGAAGCATAGGCGTGGCGCTGACCTCAAAATATGACTTGGTCTTCGCTACGACTACACCGCTTACGGCAGGTATCCCAGGGGTTTGCGCGCGTTGGCTGCGCAATAAGCCTTTTGTCTTCGAAGTTCGTGATCTTTGGCCTGAGCTGCCCAAGGCGATGGGCGTGATCACCAACCCTGCGGTGCTTTGGGGCATGTCGGTACTGGAGTGGGTTAGCTATCGCTCCGCTCACCGGCTTATCGGCCTGTCGCCCGGCATCGTCGAAGGTATTGTTTCTCGTGGAGTCGCACCGTCAAAGGTTGCGATGATCCCCAACGGCTGCGATCTGGATATTTTTGATGCTACGGCCAAGTCGTGGCGTCCGGAGGGAGTGGACAACAGTCAGCTCATGGCGGTTTTCGCCGGCACCCATGGCATCGCCAACAAACTCGATGCGGTGCTCGATGCCGCTGCGCGGTTGAAAGCCCGGGGACGCGATGATATCCGCCTGGTACTGATTGGTCAGGGTAAGCTCAAGCCTGCACTAGTAAGTCGTGCCCAGGCCGAGGGGTTGGACAACGTCATCTTCCATGACCCGGTGAACAAGGAGCGACTGGCCGGGCTCATGGCTTCCGCCGACCTGGGGTTGCAGGTGCTGGCCAACGTACCGGCCTTCTATTTTGGCACCTCGCCGAACAAGTTTTTTGATTACATTGCCTCGGGTTTACCGGTGCTCAACAATTACCCTGGTTGGCTTGCCGAGATGATCGTCAGTGAGGACTGCGGTTTTGCCGTAGCTCCGGAGAACCCTGATGCCTTTGCCGATGCGTTGGAACAGGCTGCTTCTGATCGGGCTGAACTCAAGGCTAAAGGCGAACGAGGGCGTCACCTGGCGGCACGCAGTTTTGATCGAAAGCTGTTGGCTGGTCAGTTTGTCCAGTGGTTGGAGGGTGTGAAGAAATGTTGAAGCGTCTTTTCGACCTAGTCGCCGCTGGGGCCGCCTTGCTTTTGCTGTCGCCGGTCATTGCGCTGGTGGCCTGGCAGGTGCGTAAGAAGCTGGGCGCGCCGGTACTGTTCCGTCAGCAGCGTCCGGGGCGTGATGGCGAACCATTTGAGATGGTCAAGTTCCGCACCATGCGCGATGCTGTGGATGGTCACGGCAACGTATTGCCGGACGCCCAGCGTATGACTCCTTTCGGCAGTTTTCTGCGAGCGTCCAGTCTGGATGAACTGCCAGAACTGTGGAACGTGCTAAAGGGCGAGATGAGCCTGGTGGGACCACGTCCGTTACTAATGGAATACCTGCCACTGTATTCGCCTGAACAGTATCGTCGCCACGAAGTGCGTCCTGGTGTGACCGGGTGGGCGCAAATCAATGGCCGGAATGCGTTGAGCTGGGAAGACAAATTCAAGCTCGACGTTTGGTATGTGGAAAACCGCAGCTTCTGGTTGGACCTGAAGATTCTATTCCTCACGGTGAAGAAGGTCGTGAAGAAAGATGGTATCAGCGGTGCTGGTGAAGCGACGATGAGCAAGTTCACTGGTAATCACCAATGAACCGTTTGGCCATCCTCGGTGCCAGTGGGCATGGCAAGGTGCTCGCCGATATCGCTGAGCTGTGCGGTTGGCGGGAAGTCGTATTCTACGACGATGCCTGGCCGGCTCGACAATTGAACGGGCATTGGCCTGTTGTCGGTAACAGCGCTGCATTGCTTGAGCAGCTACCGAGTGTCGACGGTGTGATCGTTGGTATCGGCAACAACAAGGTGCGTCATGACAAGCAGCAGCAGCTTACCGCGGCCGGGGCGCCAATTGTTTCACTGGTTCATCCCCAGGCAGTCATCAGCCGCCACAGTGTGATCGGTGTGGGAAGCGTGGTGATGGCAGGCGTAGTGGTCAACATCGATTCGTGTATCGGTCTGGGGGCCATTCTGAATACAGGGTGTAGCGTCGATCATGATAATCTGCTTGGCGATTTCGTTCACTTGAGCCCTGGTGCGCACCTGGCCGGTGGCGTGACCGTTGGTGACCTCAGTTGGGTCGGCATCGGCGCCTGCATCCGCCAGATGATTCAAATTGGATCAAGCGTGGTGATTGGCGCTGGTGCCGTAGTGGTCAAACCTGTAGCCGACGGGATGACTGCCGTGGGCGTTCCTGCACGTTCCTTGGCCAGCGCGGGCTGAGCACATTGCCGCCGCTGACCGAATAATGGACTTATTGCTATGCTGAATACCGCTTTTGCTCCTTGGCCGTCCTTTACTGAAGAGGAAGCCGATGCTGTTCGTGAAGTGATTCTTTCCAACAAGGTCAACTACTGGACCGGCCAGGAATGCCGGGAGTTCGAGCGGGAATTCGCCAAATGGGCGCAGTGCGAGCATGCCGTCGCTGTGGCCAATGGCACGGTTGCGCTCGACTTAGCACTCAAGGCACTGGGCATTGGAGCCGGCGATGAGGTTATCGTCACCTCTCGTACCTTCCTGGCCTCGGTTTCCTCGATAGTAAATGCGGGGGCTGTGCCGGTGTTCGCCGATGTCGATGGCGACTCCCAGAACATTAACGCTGAAACCATTCGCGCGGTGCTGAGCGAACGCACCCGGGCGCTGGTCTGCGTGCACTTGGCCGGTTGGCCGTGCGACATGGACCCTATCATGGCGTTGGCTGCTGAGTATGACCTCAAGGTCATCGAAGATTGCGCCCAGGCCCATGGCGCGCTGTACAAAGGCCGCTCGGTCGGCTCCATCGGTCATGTGGGTGCCTGGTCCTTCTGTCAGGACAAGATCATGACTACGGGGGGAGAGGGCGGTATGGTCACTACCAACGATAAAACACTGTGGTCGGCCATGTGGTCTTACAAGGATCACGGCAAGAGCTGGGAGGCGGTATACGAGCGTCAACATCCGCCTGGTTTCCGTTGGTTGCACGAAAGCTTCGGTACCAATTGGCGAATGCTGGAGGTGCAAGGAAGCATCGGCCGAATTCAGCTGAGGCGAATGCCTCAATGGCATGAGTCGCGGTTGGCCAACGCTCGCCGTATCTGGGGTTGCGCGAAGGTATTGCCGGGACTACGTGTTCCAGAAATCCCCCATGACATCGTACATGCTTCGTATAAATGCTATGTCTTCGTACAACCAGAACTGCTTGCGGAAGGGTGGAATCGGGACCGGATTCTCAGCGAAATCAATGCAGCTGGCGTTCCTTGTTTTTCGGGCTCTTGTTCGGAGGTTTATCTTGAAAAAGCCTTCGATGGTACTTCTTGGCGTCCTGAGGAGTGCTTGCCAATGGCACGACAGCTTGGTGAGACAAGCCTGATGTTCCTGGTTCACCCAACGTTGACTGACGCTGAGATTGCAAAAACATGCGACGTGTTGAGCAAGGTCATGCATAGCGCCGCTAGGTGAAATACTAGGGGGAGATCAGCGTATAATTGAGTGTTTCCTGCCTGGGCTTGCCTTTTCTTTTAGGTGGCATCGACCAGGCAGGGTGCAGTGTGAAATGGAATAGGAAGGGATCTGGTTTGGTTCGGAGTAAGGAGAGTAAGCGGATGACGGATAGGCTGCGTACGGGGATGCTTTTGCTACCCCGGCGCTACAAGCGCGCGCTCCAAGTTGTGACAGACGTATTCCTGGTCTGGCTCGCACTGTGGCTCGCGTTTTTGGTCCGTCTCGGTATAGACGAAATCTATGATCCGTTGCGAACTCATTACTGGTTGTTTCTGGCAGCCCCGCTCATAGCCATACCTATTTTTATTCGATTTGGTATGTATCGTGCGGTTATGCGTTATTTCGGCAATGATGCACTGATAGCCATCGCCAAGGCCGTGTCATTGTCGTCACTGATACTGTCATTGGTCGTTTATTGGCACAGTAATCATACAGCGATAGTTCCCCGTTCCATCGTGTTCAATTATTGGTGGTTGAGCCTGGTGTTAATTGGGGGGCTACGCCTGACGATGCGTCAGTACTTTCTTGGGGACTGGTTCGCCGCTAGGCAGCATGTACCCTTCACCAATCGTGATAACGGTTTGCCGAAAGTGGCGATTTATGGCGCTGGGGCAGCAGGGAACCAGTTGGTTGCGGCATTGCGTATCGGGCGGGCGATGCGCCCGGTTGCGTTTATCGACGATGACGAAAGCGTAGCGGATCGAGTTATTTCCGGGCTTCAGGTGTTCCGCGGTCGGGATATCCAGAAAATGATCGACATTACGGGAGCTGAAGAAATCCTTTTGGCGATCCCTTCCGCAAGTCGGGGGCGTCGTCGCGAAATATTAGGGCTTCTTGAGCACTTCCCGTTGCATGTACGCAGCGTTCCTGGGTTCATGGATTTGGCGAGTGGCCGTGTAAAGGTCGATGATATTCAAGAAGTGGATATCGCTGACTTGCTGGGGCGCGATGCGGTTCCTGCTCAGCGCGATCTGCTCGCGCGTTGTGTTACTGGTCAGGTCGTTCTGGTGACGGGGGCTGGTGGTTCGATTGGGGCTGAGCTTTGCCGGCAAATACTGGCGCTCGAACCAAAGGCTCTCCTGCTGTTTGAGCATAGCGAATTCAATCTTTACAAGATTCACGGTGAGTTGGAGCAGCGTATCAAGCGTGAATCGCTGGCAGTCATGCTGGTACCCTTCCTGGGCTCCGTTCGCAATCAAAGTCATCTGATTAATATTATGACGATGTGGGGCGTGAATACCGTCTATCATGCTGCGGCCTACAAACATGTGCCCATGGTGGAGCACAATATTGCTGAAGGCGTCCTGAATAATGTCATTGGTACATTGAATACAGCCCAGGCAGCACTGCAGGCGAATGTCGCTAACTTTGTATTGATTTCAACTGACAAGGCGGTTCGTCCAACCAACGTGATGGGTAGTACCAAACGCTTGGCTGAGTTGGTTCTGCAGGCTTTAAGCAAAGAAGTTGCACCAGTGCTTTTTGGTGACTCTAGTAATATTGCTCGAGTCAACAAAACCCGCTTCACTATGGTTCGTTTCGGAAACGTGCTTGGCTCTTCAGGTTCAGTCATTCCACTGTTTCATAAGCAGATCAAAGCAGGTGGGCCGCTGACCGTGACTCACCCAAAGATAACTCGATATTTCATGACCATTCCTGAGGCCGCGCAGCTTGTCATTCAGGCTGGCTCCATGGGGCAGGGCGGTGATGTATTTGTGTTAGATATGGGCGAGCCTGTAAAGATCGCTGCATTGGCGGAAAAAATGATTCATCTATCGGGCCTGAGTGTAAGGTCTGAAAGTAATCCCCATGGTGATATTACTATTGAGTTTACTGGGTTGCGCCCTGGTGAAAAACTATATGAAGAGTTGCTGATTGGTGATAATGTACTACCAACGCAACACCCAATGATCATGTCGGCTAATGAAGATTTTTTGCCTTGGGAAAAGTTGGCGGACCGTTTGTCCTCGCTGCTGAAGGCTGTCGAGGATGAGGATTTTACACGTGTTCGTCAGTTACTTAGAGAGCTGGTAAGCGGTTACACACCCGAGGCCGAAATTGTAGATTGGGTTTATCAGCAGCGGCTCAAGGATATTTAGGGATTCTCCGATCAAGTCAGCACAGGCCATCGGACCTGTGCTGAAATAGCCCTCCGTCCAACTGCCTTCTACAAGTCCGCCATCCCATCAGTCAGATGAGCTTTTCCGATTTCGAGTACGCCGGCAAGCGCAAGCAAACCCGTCGCGAGCGTTTCCTGGCCGAGATGGAACAGGTCGTTCCGTGGAGTGGGCTGGTGGCGTTGATCGGTAAGTGCTCCATGAACCCCACATTCAAAGCGCTTACCTGATGCCCGATGCTGTGCTCCCGATTTCCTTCTGGAGCCAGCCCTGCATGATGCGCCCCGACAGCAAAGTCGAAAAAGTCTACCTCTACCCCAAGCCTGTGGACTTTCGAAAGTCCATCGACGGCCTTACTGCCTTGGTAGAACTGGATATCAAAGTCGCCGTGTTCGACCCCGTGCTCTTCGTCTTCCTCAACAAGGCGCGTAATCGGATCAAAGTGTTGTACTGGGAGCGCAACGGCTTCTGCCTCTGGCTCAAGCGCCTGGAAGCCGAGCGCTTCAAAATGTCGCCTGAGCCCAGCGACGAAGCGATTGTCCTGACCGTCCAAGAACTCAATTGGCTGCTCGACGGTTTCGACCTTTGGCGCAACCGTCCTCATCAGGTTTTGACTCCGCGCTACGTCGCCTGACCCGGTATAATCCGCGGCATGATTTCCGTGCCCGACAATCTCCCAGACGATCCTGCCCTGCTCAAGCAATTATTGCTTGAGAGCTATGCTGCCCGTTTGCGCGAGCAGGAAGTCAATCAGGCCCACATCGTCCAAATTGACGATCTGAAAGAACAAATCAAGTTATGGCGTGACCGTTTCTTTGGCCGCAAGTCCGAGCAAACCGTCGATCCCAAAACGCCGCAACTGGCCATGTTCGATGAAGCGGAAAATGACCCTCTGCTGGCTGTAGTCGATGATGCCGATGAAGAAGTCGTTGTCCCGGTCAAGCGCCGTGGCAAGCGCAAGCCACTGGCGGCTAATCTGCCACGTATCGAAGTTATCCATGAGTTGCCCGAACACGAACTGACCTGCACCTGCGGTTGCCGCAAGCATGTCATCGGCGAAGAAACCAGCGAGCAGCTCGATATCGTGCCGATGCAGATCCGCGTACTCAAACACGTGCGCAAGATCTATGGCTGCCGTGGTTGCGAGACTGCTCCTGTCACTGCTGACAAGCCCGCCCAGTTAATCGAAAAAAGCATGGCCAGCCCAAGCGTGCTGGCCATGCTGCTGACGACCAAGTACGTCGATGGCTTGCCGCTACACAGGTTTGAAAGTGTGCTGTCCCGCCACGGCATCGAGGTTCCACGACAAACCCTGGCGCGTTGGGTGATCCAGTGCAGTAAATACTTCCAGCCGCTGTTGAACCTGATGCGTGATCGGCTGCTGGAAAGTCCGGTGATTCATTGCGATGAGACTCGCGTCCAGGTGTTGAAAGAACCGGATCGAGACCCGACCAGCCAATCCTGGATGTGGGTGCAAGCCAGTGGCCCGCCTGATCGACAAGTTGTGCTGTTCGACTACACCACCAGCCGTGCGCAGGAAGTACCATTGCGTCTGCTGCAAGGCTATCGCGGCTATGTGATGACCGACGATTATGCGGGTTACAACGCTTTGGCGTTGCAGCCCGGTATCGAGCGACTGGCATGCATGGTTCACGCGCGCCGCAAGTTCGTCGAAGCACAAAAGGTGCAGCCCAAGGGTAAGACCGGACGAGCCGATGTGGCGCTGACGATGATCAATAAGCTGTATGACATCGGTAAGTGCTCCATGAACCCCACATTCAAAGCGCTTACCTGATGCCCGATGCTGTGCTCCCGATTTCCTTCTGGAGCCAGCCCTGCATGATGCGCCCCGACAGCAAAGTCGAAAAAGTCTACCTCTACCCCAAGCCTGTGGACTTTCGAAAGTCCATCGACGGCCTTACTGCCTTGGTAGAACTGGATATCAAAGTCGCCGTGTTCGACCCCGTGCTCTTCGTCTTCCTCAACAAGGCGCGTAATCGGATCAAAGTGTTGTACTGGGAGCGCAACGGCTTCTGCCTCTGGCTCAAGCGCCTGGAAGCCGAGCGCTTCAAAATGTCGCCTGAGCCCAGCGACGAAGCGATTGTCCTGACCGTCCAAGAACTCAATTGGCTGCTCGACGGTTTCGACCTTTGGCGCAACCGTCCTCATCAGGTTTTGACTCCGCGCTACGTCGCCTGACCCGGTATAATCCGCGGCATGATTTCCGTGCCCGACAATCTCCCAGACGATCCTGCCCTGCTCAAGCAATTATTGCTTGAGAGCTATGCTGCCCGTTTGCGCGAGCAGGAAGTCAATCAGGCCCACATCGTCCAAATTGACGATCTGAAAGAGCAAATCAAGTTATGGCGTGACCGTTTCTTTGGCCGCAAGTCCGAGCAAACCGTCGATCCCAAAACGCCGCAACTGGCCATGTTCGATGAAGCGGAAAATGACCCTCTGCTGGCTGTAGTCGATGATGCCGATGAAGAAGTCGTTGTCCCGGTCAAGCGCCGTGGCAAGCGCAAGCCACTGGCGGCTAATCTGCCACGTATCGAAGTTATCCATGAGTTGCCCGAACACGAACTGACCTGCGCCTGCGGTTGCCGTAAGCATGTCATCGGCGAAGAAACCAGCGAGCAGCTCGATATCGTGCCGATGCAGATCCGCGTACTCAAACACGTGCGCAAGATCTATGGCTGCCGTGGTTGCGAGACTGCTCCTGTCACTGCTGACAAGCCCGCCCAGTTAATCGAAAAAAGCATGGCCAGCCCAAGCGTGCTGGCCATGCTGCTGACGACCAAGTACGTCGATGGCTTGCCGCTACACAGGTTTGAAAGTGTGCTGTCCCGCCACGGCATCGAGATTCCACGACAAACCCTGGCGCGTTGGGTGATCCAGTGCAGTAAATACTTCCAGCCGCTGTTGAACCTGATGCGTGATCGGCTGCTGGAAAGTCCGGTGATTCATTGCGATGAGACCCGCGTCCAGGTGTTGAAAGAACCGGATCGAGACCCGACCAGCCAATCCTGGATGTGGGTGCAAGCCAGTGGCCCGCCTGATCGACAAGTTGTGCTGTTCGACTACACCACCAGCCGTGCGCAGGAAGTACCATTGCGTCTGCTGCAAGGCTATCGCGGCTATGTGATGACCGACGATTATGCGGGTTACAACGCTTTGGCGTTGCAGCCCGGTATCGAGCGACTGGCATGCATGGTTCACGCGCGCCGCAAGTTCGTCGAAGCACAAAAGGTGCAGCCCAAGGGTAAGACCGGACGAGCCGATGTGGCGCTGACGATGATCAATAAGCTGTATGACATCGAGCGCGACCTCAAGGAGGTCAGCGACGAACAGCGGTTCATCGGTCGCCAGGAAAGAAGCTTACCGATCCTCGGTCAGCTGAAAAGCTGGCTGGACAAGACGTACGCCCAGGTGACGCCGCAAAGCGTATTGGGCAAGGCGGTGCATTACCTGGCAAACAACTGGAGCCGCCTGGAACGGTATGTCGAAGCGGGCCATTTGCCAATCGACAACAACCTGGCAGAGCGTGCGATAAAACCGTTTGTCATTGGGCGCAAGGCTTGGCTGTTCAGTGACACGCCCAAGGGCGCCACGGCAAGTGCGCAGATATACAGCTTGGTCGAGACCGCCAAGGTCAACGGCCAGGAGCCCTATACGTGGCTGCGCCACGTACTTGAGCGCCTGCCGTATGCGTCGTCGGTCTCAGACTACGAAGCCTTGCTGCCATGGAACTGCTCGCCAGAGATACCACGGTAAGCTGAGGCCCTATCTTTTAGAAGGTGGGGTTCATGGATCGCACTCTGACATCGAGCGCGACCTCAAGGAGGTCAGCGACGAACAGCGGTTCATCGGTCGCCAGGAAAGAAGCTTACCGATCCTCGGTCAGCTGAAAAGCTGGCTGGACAAGACGTACGCCCAGGTGACGCCGCAAAGCGTATTGGGCAAGGCGGTGCATTACCTGGCAAACAACTGGAGCCGCCTGGAACGGTATGTCGAAGCGGGCCATTTGCCAATCGACAACAACCTGGCAGAGCGTGCGATAAAGCCGTTTGTCATTGGGCGCAAGGCTTGGCTGTTCAGTGACACGCCCAAGGGCGCCACGGCAAGTGCGCAGATATACAGCTTGGTCGAGACCGCCAAGGTCAACGGCCAGGAGCCCTATACGTGGCTGCGCCACGTACTTGAGCGCCTGCCGTATGCGTCGTCGGTCTCAGACTACGAAGCCTTGCTGCCATGGAACTGCTCGCCAGAGATACCACGGTAAGCTGAGGCCCTATCTTTTAGAAGGTGGGGTTCATGGATCGCACTCCGTCGAACTCCATCATGCGCTGGGCAACGAGCTGGATCATTTGCTTGAGCAGATCAGCGTCTGCCCTTTTCTCAACCAGCTCGGTCAATGCGATAGTGGGCTTGGTCATCGTGGTTTCTCTGGTGAAGGTTAAGTCCGCAAACTCAACGTTAGCCAAGAACCACGATGACTATTCTCTTTCGCCCAAAGGGCGATTTCGGCTGGTTCAGTTACACCACTTCCTGGGACACGATCTGCACAAACGTCTTAATCAGTTCCGCATCAATATTGACGCTGGTAGATGCCCAGATTGTTGATACTGAAACTGCTGCAAGAGTCAGGATTGTCCAGATCAATCCTCAAGCCTTTCACATGCTGTAAAGTCAACCAGCGTGGTGACGCTTCCAGCGGAACAATTAACGTTCCATTTTCAGCATTGAAGCGAACACTGCTGGGCTCGAATGCACCTCGCTGGCCATCACCCCACCAGAGTACTTGAATGCGCGGTTCGGCGGCACGACCAACGCAGCGGAATTCAAATTTGAGCAATCCCGCATCGCGGCCAGACAGTTTCCACCTAGAAAGATCGAAAATCAGGTATGGATCAGCGCCATCGACCTTATAGCTTCCTTTTTGTGCCACTAAGTGCTTGAGGCTGGGTTTTATCTCATCCAATCTTTTAATCAACGTCATCTTCTCGCTCAGCGTGGCTTGCGAACGGCCCCAAGCGATCGGAATTCTCTTCAATTGCGGCAACGCGAAAGCGCGCTGTAGCAAAGCCGCCTGGTATTCAGCCATAGCTTCAGGGCTCGGCTCAATTAAGTGTGCTTGATTCGTTGACCCGTAATCCGAAGCCTGCAACATCGGCCCTTCAAGCCATACCTGTCGACTAGCGATACGTATCTCACGTATCCGACGAACGTCGCCTTTGTTGATCTGGATTTGGTCACCTACCTTCAGTGCAGGCAAAAATCCTGAATCAGAAACATAGAGCGCGGGGGCGGTGCGATTGATACCGTGGCTCCAGTTCGCATCTGTGAAATCCATCAAAGGAATTTCGATGCTAGTGATTGGAGTTAGCGGACTGTCTTTCTTACGCCCAAGGATAAAGCCATCTACATAAAACGGAGTGTAATGGTCAATTATGAATCGGTACAGGTACGGGTTGCGTAGCGCTAGGCCGCCACCGTCATGGATAATATTCGTCCCTTCCAGCAACGCAATTGTTGGGAGGTTTTCTTTTAATTTTTCGATTGCACGCAGTTGCTGAGCAGGTGAAACCATGTTGTATACTGCGGTCACTGGCAGAGGCGGAAGATAGCCTAAATAAAAATATTGAGCATTTCGCGATGTTAGATCCAGATAGGTTTCACCGGTCGGAATGTTGTCTTTCAGTACTCTGGAGAGCCGAGTCAACCTGTCCCAGTGGGCAGGCTGAACAAAAGCCTTACCGATGTTAGGCAGGTCGGCAACCGCACCATCACTGATTTCCTGTCCACGGGTGTTGACAGTCGCTTTTGTGGAATTTATCAGGCCGTACAACGATACCGGCATGGGGCCCACCGCGGCACTCATACTCATTGCTACGACAACTAGTAAAAGTTTGGTGCGAGCACTCACTATATGCCAACATACTACAGGTAGTAAAATAGCCCAGCCAAAATTCGCCGCCATTCCGGGGCGGGACATACGGCCAGCATCGATGCGCCCCATTGAATAGGGTATCAACAAGATTACAAATATCAGCACAACTAGTAACGTAAGCATTAGATCTACGCGTCGTTGGGCTGTTTGAAAGCAACGGTGGAACAACAGCAGGCAGGCTAGAGGAATGGCAATCCAAGACATGCGCAATAGTTCGAAGACAAAACCTTTTCGCGCACCCTCCCAGCTTAGCGCCCATGGTTTACCGTAGGCTAGTTGATTGATAGGCCCGTTTTCCAACACGTAACGAATAGCACCTAACAGCATGATCCCAGCAGGAGTCGTAACTGCGAGCACTAGGAGTAATACTCCAACAAATAAGATGCCCTTCAGTTGGCGAGGGCGAGGTGCATTCCAGAGGCGCCAGGCGTAGTAAACCGCCATTACACCAGACGCCGCCGCAAGCAGTAAGCCTTGAGGTGGAATTCCCAATACGACGAAAGGCGCGGTAAACATCCAGACGAGTAGCCAACGCTCAGGGCGCTGGCGCAACGAAGGACTCAGCCACACGCATAGGAACGGGACCAGAAACAACCAAATAAGGTTTGGGCTCAGAAAAAAGGTCGCTGCAAACGCAAAGCTGACGCTGCCTGAATAATAATATAGCGACAAAAAGGTCGCTAAGGACAGGAATGCGATGCTGAGGTTGCCGACATGGGCAATACTGCCGGCAGAACCATCATAAAATATAAATGATAAGAACTGGGGCAGATCATCACTGATGATGCCATGCGCAGGGAGGTAATCGACGTAAGGAATGGCTCCTTGTAGATAGGACCACCAACCCAAAAGGCTTTCGCCGAAGTGGTAGTCATCGGGGCTGATATTTGGATAAATTGTCGCACCCATTTTCAATCCGACTAAGAGGCCGAAGATCGCGATAGGCGACAGCAATTTAGCTACGTCCTGAGTAGAGGCGTACCGGCGTGCCCGGCATAGTACATCAACTACGCCCCAGATTATCATGCCGATAACCAAGACTTTCAGCCAAACCGTTGTGTCGTACTGGAATAGAGTGCCGTCGGGTTGTTGTATACGAGCAGGGTACAATACCAGGTAGAAAATCGGTAGTCCCAATTGTCCGGTCACCAATAGCCAATGGGTAAGCCGTGTAAATACTTTCTGGTTCCAAGGGATGCACGCAATACACAGCCCCCCCACCAGCAACGCCACTGTGTAATTAGGCTTGGCGTATGTAGATAGGTCAATTCCCTGCGTCAGCTCGGTTGGTATCCGGCCCATAACTAACACAAGTTCCAGTTGGTATAGCATTAGCAGTAGAATACCAAGCGCACCTAGGCTGATTACGCGTGGGTCAAGGTGCGCCTTATTTACCGCGCCAACTGTCACAGCCAAGGCAATAAAAGAGAGGCCAAATACCGAGCAATAAAGTACGTTTGGCTCAAGGCCCGCACCGAGTACCATACGCGCAATTCCGGCAATTGCCGGTAGAGACCACCACAACAGCTGATTGGACAAAGCCAACGCTGACTCACTGCCAAATTTTTTTTTCTGACGTCTTGCTATTGATGTAAAAAAAATTAGCGCACAAAAAACAACAGCAATGAATATCGGCGCTGCTATTTGGTCCTGGAGCTTTGTTCCGGCATACCAGCTGAGAGAGCCAACGATAAAATCAGTATATTTGGGGGCGCTCGATATGCCAAGGCATAGCAATAGTGCGAATGCTGTTATCACGATTGTTGATGATATTGCAGAAGCTTTTTCGTTAATTTCAAGATGCTTGAACATTACACTACCTAGGCCTTTAGTTGTATTTTCCAAAGCAAGCGAGAAACAATACGGCAAGCACCGAAAGGTTTCCTTTTACACTACTGATTTTGGTAGGTACTTCGCCTTTGGGGTAGCGTCTGGCAGTGGCTAGCTCCATGCACCGGAAACCCAGTTTCGGCGCTCGATACGACAAATAAGCAAGAAGTTCATAGTTTATGAATACCTCGCGAAAGACTGCCATTTTCGGATCAATTAACATTTTGCGGCTATAGGCACGAAAGCCTTGGGTGGTATCCGTCCACTTGAAGCCTGAAAACAGACTCAGCATGGGCGCGTGTATAAAGCGAATAGCCAAATCACGAGACTGTGGTGTGTTCTCGGCTATCCCGCCCTTGATAAAGCGCGAAGCTTGTACAAAGTCTACTCCCTGTTTCAAGGACTCGATGAACTGTGGAATAGCATCAGGGTCGTCCTTGTCATTACCGTCAATGGTGACGATTCCTTGATAACCTTCATCCAACGCAAACGCGTAGGCGCATCGTAACTGTGCACTAAGCCTACCTGCCGCAGTCTTTACCAACAGGCCTCGAACACCCAACTGCTGCAAAGGTTGGAGCTCCAGGGACCCATCGGAACTTCCGCCATCGATAATAATAATGTCGGCGACATCCGCGATGCTGAGCGCCACCATGCGGGTGAGCAAGTTTTCGATTCGCTCACCCTCATTTATGACCGGAATCACTACGCACCATGGATGCTGGCGACCCAGCCAGAATCGCATGTCGAATGAAGGCACCTGCCAACTAGTACGTATATCTGGGGCAATATCAGTCATTTTATATTTCCATCAAACAATGCGAGCGGTGATCAGCCCAACGCCAACAATCACCAAGATGATGCCGGCCCCGGTCGTCCAGTTGAAGGGCTCGCGGAAAAACAGCAAAGAAAACACGGCCACCGTGGCAATAGCTCCGGCCGTCAGAACCGGGTGGGCCACATTGAGCGGCAAGCGAGCTAAAGCTGCGGCATAGAGTAGGAATGCAGCACCATACAGCATCAGTCCGCTCCAGAAGGGCCAGTTGCTGAGAGCCGCCATAGGGTCGCTCAAGGAAGGAAACTTACGTGGAGGTAGCATCGCTAGTTTCACTAGGACACTGGCGGAGGCATTCGATAATATCCCCAAGATCAGAATTACCCACTTCATGCTCATACTATCACCTCGTTGGGAGTGCCGTAGTGCTGGTGGGCAAGCTGCAGTGCGCGCTCAATTGATTGCACATGTGGTTCGGTCTCGGTTGCAACCATTTCAATAGTAACGATGTGGCCCGGCAGATAACGAGACACCGCACGTGCCATGTTTTCATGCGCGGTACCGCCATCGCCTAGAGGCAGTAAGCTGGGTTCACTGGCATGGATATGACCGATCAACTCGGCACAGTTTTCGAGCACGATGAATGGATCTTCGCCATTGATAGCCATGGCGCCTGTATCCAGTTGCATACGGATTGCCGGATGATCAATCGACCTTACCGTCGCCGCTGTTTCCGCACTCGTGGTCATGAAGTTTGCACCATAGCACGTGGGATTCGGTTCTAGGCAAATCGTGACATCGCGCGCTTGAGCGATGTCGCCTAATTGCCTGAAAAATGACACGGCGGAGTCCAGCGCTTGTTGGTCGGTCAACCCACTGCGGTCACGATTTTTCGGCGAACCGAAAACAATACGTGTTGCGCCCAGGCCGGCGCCGATGCGACATACATCAGTCAGATGTTGAAGTAATGCCGCCCTGCTTTGTTCAGAGCCGAATACATTCAGTCCCGAGGTACCAAACAACAATGCTTGCATGCCAGAGAGCATAATTCCCCGCTGCGCCCACCAGTCCTTGAGGCGGGCAATATCACCATTGGTGGCTTTGCTTAGCTCGGAGAAATACTTGCCCGGCGCAATGTCAATCACATCTACGGCATATCGCGCAAGCAGCCCTGCAATGATTTCATCCTCAGTGGTGCTCCACGCAATATTAGAGATTGCCAGCCTCATGCGTGTACTCGCTCTGTGGCCTTCGTTGGCTCCGATTGCACATAAGCGCGAACGGCTTGTATGGTTTCACGTTCGTTATATTGATAACGGCCTTTACTACCAAACAGTTTCGCATGTTTGGTTTGCATGTCATATTTTGCAGTGACGTCAGTCGGTGTGTTAGTGAAGATTTTACCGAAACCTTTTTGTGAAATCTCAGCGACACTCAATGGCTGCGCGGTTAGATGAAGCAGTTTGAGCCCTGCCTCGAGAGCGAGCTGTATGTCATACCATAAATTGACCATGGGGTAGAATTGGAAAACTCCACGGCTGTCGATTGCTTGTAGATTGTTATCATTCAAAAAGTCAAAGATTACGTTCTTGCGCAATCCTGGGCCTACAAGCCCAGGAAGGCGAACGATCAGGTGATTCTTAAAATGAGTTTGAACGAAGTTCTCCAGCCGTAGGCGGTGCAGGCCGTAGGGGGGCAGGCCTGATTCATCTACAGGAGAGTCTTCATCAACACCTATGGGAGTCTTGAATACGTCAACAGTGCTAATCAGCACGAAGGTCTTGCACTGGATGGTTTTCAGATGGTCAATTAATGCTTCGATAGTCTGGCAGTCGGCTTCAGGCTCGCGGTTGGCAATCCATTTTTTCGCTGGTGCGCCGGCGCAAACCACGACGTCGAAGGACTTACCTTCTATTTCCGAGATATTGGTGGAGCGGTATAAATCATCAAAAGAAGACTGTTTTAGAAGTGTGCTTCCGACAAAGCCGGAGAAACCAATAAGCGAATTCATAGTTTTCCATTCCAAGCACGAATTATTACTGATCTTGAGGTAAAAAAATTTCTGTATCTAACTTTTCAAAAATATCGTAAATATTGTCTATTTTTCCGCCAAGTAGGGAAAAGCAACCCGGCAACTCTGCATGCTTTTCAAAAAAGATTGGTCGCCCATCATCTCCTTCATTTTTTACCAAAATGGTCTTGACCTCGAAGAGAGACTCTTTGTGTTGGGCCTTCAAGATTTCTGGAATATACCGGCCCACATCCCTGACCATCCGATCTACGCGCGTACTACGGTCATAAAGCCCGAATTTTTTATAGGGGTCGAGCCCTTTTTGATCGTTCCAGTGTAAATGCGGCGTATAGCGTACGTGAGACAGCGTGTGCAGTCCGCGAGCCGGGAACGGCATCATTGAAAAAAACGGACCGTCCATCACGGTGACACCCAGTCCCTCAAGGGATGTTGGCATCTCCATCAGCGCCATCTCTGTGATCTCGTGCTTGAGGCCCGTACCAACGCCGGGAAAATCACCTAGGAACTGGTTAAGACCACTGTATGTGCAATTGAAGACATACCTACATGTCGTCAAGGTCTGCTCGCCTTGAGGTGTTTCGGTAATAACCTGCAACGGCGCTTGGCTACTTTTGGAGATCGATATTGCCCGGGTCTGGTAGCGTGTTTGTACACAACTTTGTGCCAATTCGCGAATTGCCCACGCCGCAAGGCGGGTAGAGTCGAACGCATACTCTTCGACCATGAATATATCTTCGATTAATCGAGGATTAAACAGGTTTCGTAGCCCTGGATCTACAGGTTTGAGGTCGGCACAAATATCTCGGCAAAACCGCTCGAACTGCTTCGCCGTGACCTTAGAGTTACGACGGGCAATTGCGTACAGCTTGGTGAAATCCTTTCTAACTACCTCTGGCCAGCCCAAAGCGAATTTTGGAAAATTTACTCGACTGCGATAAGCTGTCGTGAAACTTCGCGGATAGTGATAGCCATTATGCACTCGTGCTTGGTTGTTATAACTGGCGCGCTTCATTAAACCAGGCTCGCGCTCTACCAAAAGTATACGTTTGAGACCTCGCTGCTTGGCTAAGTAGATCGCGATGGCTGCGCCGTAAAATCCGGCACCGATAATGACGGCATCTTGGTAAGTTTGATTGGCTTGGGTAGATGAAGTCATGAGGTTTGATCGCTATTGTTATACTTTGCCTCGAATTGATTCGGCTTCGCTTCTTCAATGTTCAATTTCTCATGCCGGGTCATTCGCGCGCTGGTAAATTCCTGGCCAACATGATACAGCGGACCTTCATTCGATAAGCTAGCCATGTTAAGGATGTACTCGCCTAATACCAGTAGCACCAATGAAGTTAGGAAGAACATACCCGATTGCTGGAGCGAGAAGCTGATCCAGCCGGGGGCTACGTCGGCCTTGAAAATGCCTACCGAGATGACATAAATGCAATACACCAGGTTCGCAACGGCACCAAATAACGAGAGATAAGTAACAAGTCGCATCGGTGCACGAGTGGTTGAAACCAACAATCGCACGCCACGGTCAATACTGTCACCCAGGCGTTTGGGGCTTGGAGCCTGAGGCGCAGCACTGTATGTGAGGTAGGACCGGGCAAAACCGCCGGTAGCCGGAAGGTGTCGGTACGTCATCGAAGGCTGAGGGTGCTGCAGGATGAAGTTTATAACTCGTTTGTTTAGGATGCGGTACTGAGGTGCTTCTTTGGCGAGATGGACACCGTTGAACCAGTTGTACATGCTGTGAAACGATGCGTTGGCCCAACGATACGCTAGGCTCTGTGGGCTTTTTTGCTGATTATGGGCAAATACAACGTCGGCGCCAGTTACCGCTTGATCAAGCATCTGCGGGATAAAGTTGATGTCATCTATCATAGGGTCGATGACCGCGACATAGTCACCCAAGGCGTTTTCTAAGCCAACCCAGGAAGCAGTGTCCGTATCGACTTCTTTGGTCAAGGCATAGACTTGAAGGTTGGCGAGACCCTTTTCGTTTGTCAGTCTCTTCAAGACCATCACGCTGTCGTCATCAGATGCGTTGTCAACCACAATCAGTTCGTAATCGCTGACAGTTTGTGCAACGACTTGAGCGGCTTCGGAGAGAATTTTTGCAATTCTATCTCCCTGATTCCGTATAACAAAAACTACCGAAAAAAAACACGGGATACAAGCCATCACAAACCCTCGCGATAATCAATTTGAGACTGGGTAAGTCGTTGATTTAAGATTGCCTTGTGACCGGACTGCCTCGCAGTGCTGAGCGAGAGAGTTGGGAGTAGGAGGCAATATTTCGATAAAGGACCGCCATGACCAGTATTTTAATATTTTGTCTTCGATGCAATAGGCTTGCATTGTGCTGGCGGTGTTGTTCAAAAACATGGGAATATTAAATGGAAGTAATAAAAATCTTTTGAAAAGAACTGAGCTGTGTATGGGGCTGATGCTCGAGTTTGTCACCGAAGCAGCGCGTAAGTTTTGAGGGTGTGATGATGCTAGTGGGTGCCTAGCTCTAAAAGTCAGGTTTGCTCGTATTTTTAGAAAAGTTTTTCTCTCAGGTTTCCGGGTTTTTTTTGCCTGAAAAGTATCAATTAATGTCGAAAAAAAAATGCTAGCCATTGTCTTCCCTGGCGTACTTTTATAGTTGTTATCCCCTAGGTCTGAGTTGGTCAGGAAACTAGGAAGATATGCACAAACACTCAAGTCTCACAAGAGTGTCTTTTTATGCGTAAGCTGATCACAATCCTAGCGATTTCATAGCCCAGCTTAGCCAATTCGATAAACTTAATCTTAATATCGCTGCGCCCATGACTCCGAAGTGATAGCTGAATGATATCGGAAAGTCGAAGGCTGAGGCAATCGTGACCTGTCATGAAGGCGGCGGCCGATATCTGTAGCCTATCCATGAACCCATCCGAGTTGAAAAATGGGCGGAGCACTTACCTATGAAATTGGGGCGCGTAATTCCAAGGCTGCAGAGCCTCGTAATCTTCCACTGAGGACGCCTGGGGCATGCTTCCAGTGCGCGGCTCAACCACGCATAGGTTTCTTTTCCGTTGGCTGTGGCCGTCTCGCCTAGGGGAACTCCGAACAAGTTGCTCATCAGTCGGAAATGGGCGGCTTAGGGATGCCGAAAAGCCCGATTTTCAGTCGCTGATTATTGGATAACCAAGGCAAAGCCTTGGTTATCTGGGCTCACGGGCGCACCTCTCCCGCAGCAGGCAATAATTGCCGGCGCACCATCCACAGATTCGACAGGGCAAACAGCGTGGTCAGTTGCGCCGTGTTCTTGGCCAAGCCACGAAAGCGAGTCTTCACATAGCCGAACTGGCGTTTGATCACCCGGAACGGGTGCTCCACCTTCGCACGCACTTGCGCCTTGGCCTTTTCGATCTTGCGCTTGGCTTGGTAGAGCACGCTGCGTTTGCTCAAGTGCTTGTAGGTGCTGCGGCGGGCAGCGACCTGCCATATCACCTGCCGTCCCTCGTGTTCTGGCCGCTTTTCCACGCCTGTGTAACCCGCATCCGCACACACGACATTCTCTTCGCCATGCAACAGCTGAGCGACCTCCGTCACGTCAGCTACGTTCGCGGCGGTACCATGAACGTGATGCACCAGACCCGATTCAGCATCCGCGCCGATGTGGGCCTTCATGCCGAAATAGTACCGGTTGCCCTTCTTCATTTGATGCATTTCAGGATCGCGCTTGCCTTCCTTGTTCTTGGTCGAACTGGGCGCGTGGATGATGGTCGCGTCGACAATGGTGCCCTGGCGCAACGACAGGCCCTTGTCTTGCAGGTAATTGTTGATGGTTTCCAGAATGCCGGCCGCCAACTGATGCTTCTCCAGCAGGTGCCGGAAGTTCATGATCGTCGTGTCTTCGGGGATCGGAGCGCTGAGCGTCAGACGAGCGAACTGGCGCATCGAAGTGATCTCGTACAGCGCCTCTTCCATGGCGGGATCGCTCAACGAGAACCAGTTCTGCAGCAGGTGAATGCGCAGCATGGTTTCCAGAGGATAAGGCTTGCGGCCACCGCCAGCCTTTGGGTAGTGAGGCTCGATCAACGCCACCAGCCCACTCCACGGAACGACCTGTTCCATCTCGGCCAGGAAACGCTCGCGACGGGTTTGCTTGCGCTTGCCGGCGTACTCGAAATCGGAAAAGCTCATCTGACTGATGGGATGGCGGACTTGTAGAAGGCAGTTGGACGGAGGGCTATTTCAGCACAGGTCAGATGGCCTGTGCTGACTTGATCGGAGAATCCCTAGGCCAGCTTGCGATCGTCATCGTTGCCGTGAAGGTATTTTGATGCACGCTACTTCATTGGCCATCCCTGAAGTCTTCCTGTTTACCCCAAAGGTTTTCGGTGATGAGCGTGACTTTTTCTACGAGAGTTTCAATGCGCGCGTGTTCAATGAGGTGACTGGCCTGCAGCCAGACTTCGTTCAAGACAACCATTCCCGCTTGGTGAAGGGTGTGTTGCGTGGCCTGCATTACCAGTTGCCGCCCCACGCCCAAGGCAAGCTGGTACGGGTGGTACAGGGTGAAGTGTTCGATTTGGCGGTGGACATCCGCCGCAGCTAGCCCACCTTTGGCAAATGGGTTGGTGCTGTGTTGTCGTCGCAAAACCATAATCAGTTGTGGATTCCACCGGGTTTCGCCCATGGCTTCGTGACGTTGACTGAGACTGCCCAGTTTGTTTACAAGACCACCGACTTCTACTCGGCCCAGTGCGAGCGTTGTATTGCCTGGGATGATCCGCAAGTTGCCATCGAGTGGCCGATAGACTTTGAGCCGACGCTGTCTGCCAAGGACCAGGTCGGCAAGGCGCTGGGGCAGACCGAGCTGTTCGCCTGACGGGGGCTCGAGAGGTTTTGCGCCTGTGAGATCGAGCGCCGCGCGGGCGGCGCTCGATCTCACAAACGACAAACATCTCAAGGCATGCGCCTGTCAGCCCAACCCCAATCTCGACCCAAGCGCCTCCACAATCCGCCCACACGCCTTCCCGTCCCCATACGGATTATGCGCCACGCTCATCTCTCGATACGCCCCCTCATCCGTCAGCAACCTGGC
This sequence comes from Pseudomonas sp. D5(2026), assembly GCF_057766845.1. NCBI lineage: Bacteria > Pseudomonadati > Pseudomonadota > Gammaproteobacteria > Pseudomonadales > Pseudomonadaceae > Pseudomonas > Pseudomonas sp. D5(2026). The sequence goes on along the minus strand of NZ_CM173421.1, from coordinate 4,124,149 downwards.
CAGTTCCCCGGTAATGGACCCAACTTCCGTGCCCACCAGTTTCACCGTCCCCGCCGCCACCGCCTCCGGCCGCTCCGTGGTATCACGCATCACCAGCACCGGTTTGCCCAGCGCCGGCGCTTCCTCCTGAATGCCCCCCGAGTCGGTCAAAATGACATACGCACGGGTCATCAGGTAAACGAACGGCAGGTAATCCAGCGGTTCGATCAGGTAGATATTCCCCACATCCGCCAGCAGCCGGTTGACCGGCTCTCGCACGTTAGGGTTGAGATGCACCGGGTACACCACATCCACCTCGGGGAACTGGCGCGCCGTCTGCACCAAAGCCTGGCAGATGCGTTCGAAGCCATCGCCAAAGTTCTCGCGCCGGTGGCCTGTTACCAGCACCATGCGCCGATGGGCAGCCAGGTAATCGAACTGGCGTTCGAACTGGGCTCTCAGCACCGGGCTCTCCAGTTTGTGCACCACGTCCAGCAGAGCGTCGATCACGGTGTTGCCGGTGGTGAAAATGCTCGCTGGGTCAATGCCTTCCCTTAGCAGGTTGTCACGCGAGGTGGCTGTGGGGGCGAAGTGCAGGGCGGCCAGGGTGCCGGTCAGGCGCCGGTTGCCTTCCTCTGGCCAGGGTGAATACAGGTTGTTGGTGCGCAGGCCGGCTTCTACGTGGGCGATGGGAATTTGCTGGTAATAGGCCGCCAGGCTGGTGGCAAAGGTGGTCGCTGTGTCGCCATGCACCAGCACCACATCAGGCTTGAATTCGGCCAGTATCGGCTGGATGCCTTGCAAAATTCCTGTGGTCACGCCGGTCAGGTCTTGGCCGGGCTTCATGATGTTCAAGTCGTAATCGGGGGTGATACCGAACAGCTCCAGTACCTGGTCGAGCATTTGCCGGTGCTGGCCGGTGACGCACACACGGGGCTCGAAGCGGGTGTCCTGTGCGAGTTTCAGGGCAAGCGGGGCCATCTTGATGGCTTCTGGACGGGTGCCGAATACAGTGAGGGTCTTGAGGGGCACGGCTGTGATCCTCTTGCTGGGCGGGGCGGTACGGGTGGGCCTAAGGGGCCGGATGGCCGTGCGAAGGCTGGCCTGATGGACGGGCTGGGTGCGCGGGCAAGCGGCGGGTGGATGAGGGCGTGCAGCTTGGGTCCTTCAAGCAAACGGCTGTCCATTGCTCAAAAATCTAGCAGTTGGTTCATGTGATGCCAGTTGGCAGGTGATCTTCGCCCGGCTGGAGAGTGCGGTTGTTCGTAGTCTGGCCTCGTTCGCCGGGGGTTGTAGGAAAGTGTGCGGGTCTTGCGTTGAATGCGGCATCGGACAAACGGGTATTCGGCTACAGGCCATGAGGCAGGGCGCCAAATACGCTCAGGCCGGGGTGGTGGAGGGGAAAGGCCATTGTTTTTGGGTTGGCGAAGTTGGCTGGGTCGCTGATCGATTTGGTAACCATTCGCCGATGATGGCGGCTGTTTCGGTGTGGGGTTTGCCGCTAGGGTTGATTACGCAGCCGAAGGAAAACGGCTGCTGGAAAATGACCAACACTAGGAGTGTTCACCATGCGTAACAACGTTCTGTCGTACTTGCTGCTGCCGCTGTTCGCCAGCCTGTCCTTTTCCCTCAGCGCTGCTCCGGCCAGCGCCCCGGCGATGCCCGAGCCAGTGCCGGTGGTGAGCCAGCAGCAGGCCCAGCAGCCGCAGCGGCTGGACCTGAACAAGGCTGATGCGGTCACCTTGCAGAAGGAGCTGAACGGGATAGGCAAGGCCAAGGCTGAAGCCATCGTGGCCTATAGGGAGGCCAATGGGCCGTTTGCTTCGGTGGATGAACTGCTGGAGATCAAGGGCATTGGCAATGCGTTGCTGGAGCGTAACCGGGACAAGGTGATGGTGGAGTAAGTGCGGGAGTAGGGCGAGCCTGTGGTTTGGGGTTGCCCTTCGGAACCGGGGCTGCAAAGCAGCCCTGTTTTTTGTCTGAAATGAGGCGGCTCAACACGAAAGGGGGCATGGGTGACCGGCGATGGGGTCGCCGGGAGATGGAGTTAAGGCTATCAGGTGTCCGTCTTGAGGTTTGAGGTGATGCGTATATCGAGCGCCGCCCGCGCGGCGCATCGCGAGCTGCGCTCGCTCCTACGTTTGTTTCGGGCCAATCATTCCTGTGCCATTTGCGCGCGAACGCCTTGGCGCATGGCGCAATATCACGTTGTACAAACAAGGCGGTCGCGCGCGCCTGTCACAGGCGTTACTGGCCTGAAACAAACGTAGGAGCGAGCGCAGCTCGCGATGCGCCGCGCGGGCGGCGCTCGATCTCACCGGCACCACATAACCCACGCCAAGCAAAATGAGGCTTTCAACCCCTTCTTAACCCCTAACGGTCCTGTGCATCCTTGGCATCCGCTTCGGCATTGCGCTCATGCACCTTGCGCAGTTGCTCTTCGGTCAGTGGCAGTTTTTTTGCCGTGTCGCGCAGCATCATCAAACCTCCGACGATGGAGCCGAGGGCTATGATGAGGATCAGCCAGGCATACCAGGGCATTGTCGTTCTCCTTTACAGAGTGATGTGCAGCGCTTGTACGATTTTTGAGCAATTGCACTTTCCAATAGTTCAATTATAGGAGCCAGCCCATGCTGGGCCAATTCCGTGACCTGCGGGCCCCAAAGCCTGCGTCACTTCGTTTACAATGCGCGCCGTTTTCGACTTGCAAAGAGACCCTGCCATGTCCGCCTGCCAGACGCCCCTGATCGTCGCCCTGGATTTCCCTACCCGTGAGGCCGCTCTGAAGCTGGCTGACCAGCTTGACCCTGCGCTGTGCCGGGTAAAGGTTGGCAAGGAGCTGTTCACCAGTAGCGCTTCGGGTATTGTCGAAACCCTGTGCGACAAGGGTTTCGAAGTGTTCCTGGACCTCAAGTTCCACGACATCCCCAACACCACCGCCATGGCAGTGAAGGCTGCAGCCGAGATGGGTGTGTGGATGGTCAACGTGCATTGCTCCGGCGGCCTGCGCATGATGGCGGCCTGCCGTGAAGAGTTGGCCAAGCGCAGCGGCCCGCAGCCATTGCTGATTGGCGTGACTGTGCTGACCAGCATGGAGCGTGAAGACCTGGCTGGTATCGGCCTGGATGTCGACCCGCAAGAGCAGGTGCTGCGCCTGGCCGCGCTGGCCGAGAAGGCTGGCATGGACGGTTTGGTGTGTTCGGCGCTGGAGGCCCCGGCACTGAAGGCGGCGCACCCGTCGTTGCAACTGGTGACCCCGGGCATTCGCCCTGCGGGCAGCGCGCAGGATGACCAGCGCCGTATCCTCACCCCGCGCCAGGCACTGGATGCCGGTTCGGACTACCTGGTAATCGGCCGCCCGATCAGCCAGGCTGCCAACCCGGCGCAAGCGCTGGCTGCGGTAGTCGCTGAAATTCGCGGCTGAACCTGACCAATGAAAAGGGCTGCGTATGCAGCCCTTTTCATTTTTGTGTCCCGTTAGCCCTGAGCTGTCGACCAGTCGATCCAGCCGAACTGCCAGGTAGCCAGAATCAATAAACCGAAGGCGATGCGATACCAGGCGAACGTCGCGTAGCTGTGGTTGGCGATGAACTTGAGCAGCGCACGCACGGCGATCATGGCGAAGATGAACGAGGTCACGAAGCCGATAGCGAACACCGGCAGGTCGCCGGGTTGGAACAGGTCACGGTACTTGTAACCCGAATACACGGCTGCGCCGACCATGGTCGGCATCGCCAGGAAGAACGAGAACTCGGTGGCCGCTTTGCGCGACAGGCCGAACAGCAGGCCGCCGATGATGGTGGACCCGGAGCGCGATGTGCCTGGTATCATCGCCAGGCACTGGATGAAGCCGATCTTGAGGGCGTGGCTCCAGCGCATTTCGTCCACGTGGTCCACCTCTACGCGGTGCTCGCGACGCTCGGCCCAGAGCATGATCACCCCGCCCACAACCAACGCCGCTGCCACAGTAATCGGGTTGAACAGGTAATGGTGGATCAGGTCGGCGAACAGCACGCCCAGCACTACTGCCGGCAGGAACGCCAGCAGCAGATTGCCGGTGAAACGCCGTGCCGTGGGCTGGCTGGTCAGGCCGAACACCACTTCCAGGATCTTGCCGCGAAATTCCCACACTACCGCCAGGATCGCCGCCAGCTGGATGATGATGTTGAACGCTATCGCGCGTTCACCGCCAAAATCGATCAAATCGGCAACGATGATCTGGTGCCCGGTACTGGAAACTGGCAGAAACTCCGTGAGCCCTTCAACCACTCCCAGGATGATTGCCTGGAAGGCAGTCCATAAGTCCATTAATCCCCCGTTAGGGGCCGTGCGGCTTGCAAGGCCCATGCTCTTGATTTTTCTATGATTGTCGGTTCAGACAGCGAAGATTTTGGTGCGGGCCGGATGCTACCAGAGCAACGGTTCGATGTGTGCGCCGGGACATCGGATCAAGGCTACCAGGTGCCGCCTTGGGTTTTGAGGTGGTGCGTAAATTGAGCGCCGCCTGTATGGCGGTAGAGGTGCGTCGCCTGTGAGATCGAGCGCCGCCCGCGCGGCGCATCGCGAGCTGCGCTCGCTCCTACGTTTGTTTCGGGCCAGTTATTCCTGGGGGATTTGCGCGCGAACGCTTTGGCGCTTGGCGCGATATTGCGTCGTACAAACAAAACGGTCGCGCGCGTCTGCCACAGGCGTTATTGGCCAGAAACAAACGTAGGAGCGAGCGTAGCTCGCGATGCGCCGCGCGGGCGGCGCGCGATATCTGCAACACCATAAAACCCACGGCAAACACCCCCGGCCATTGCGCAACGTCATGCCAGGCGGTGTGACCTTGAGGGTATGGCGGTAGAGGTGCGTCGCCTGTGAGATCGAGCGCCGCCTGTATGGCGGTAGAGGTGCGTCGCCTATGAGATCGAGCGCCGCCCGCGCGGCGCATCGCGAGCTGCGCTCGCTCCTACGTTTGTTTCGGGCCAGTTATTCCTGGGGGATTTGCGCGCGAACGCTTTGGCGCTTGGCGCGATATTGCGTCGTACAAACAAAACGGTCGCGCGCGCCTGTCACAGGCGTTACTGGCCAGAAACAAACGTAGGAGCGAGCGTAGCTCGCGATGCGCCGCGCGGGCGGCGCTCGATCTCCCAGGCGACGCACCTCTACCGCCATACAGACGGCGCTCGATCTCCCAGGCGCTAAACCTCACAAGGCATGCACCCTAAACCCACCCCCAATCAAACCTTCAACACCAACTTCCCAAAATTCTCCCCGCTAAACAGCTTCAGCAAGGTCTCAGGGAACGTCTCCAGCCCCTCCACCACATCTTCCTTGCTCTTCACCTGACCACTGGCCAGCCAGCCGGCAATCTCCAGCGCAGCCTTGCCATAGTCCTTGGTGTAATCCATCACCACAAAACCTTCCATGCGCGCGCGGTTCACCAGCAGCGACAGGTAGTTGGCCGGGCCTTTCACCGCTTCCTTGTTGTTGTACTGACTGATCGCGCCGCAAATCACAATGCGTGCCTTGAAGTTGATGCGCGTCAGCACGGCATCAAGGATGTCGCCGCCCACGTTGTCAAAGTACACGTCCACACCCTTGGGGCATTCGCGCTTCAGGCCGGCCAGCACGTCTTCGGCCTTGTAGTCGATCACGCCGTCAAAGCCCAGCTCGTCCTTCAGGTACTGGCACTTCTCGGCACCGCCGGCAATACCGACCACGCGGCAACCTTTGATCTTGGCAATCTGCCCGACAATGCTGCCCACCGCACCGGCCGCGCCGGAAATGACCACGGTGTCGCCAGCTTTGGGTTGGCCGACCTCCAGCAGGGCGAAGTAGGCGGTCATGCCGGTCATGCCCAAGGCTGACAGGTAACGGGGCAGGGGGGCCAGATTGGGGTCTATCTTGTGCATGCCCTGGGGCTCGCCGGTGAAGTAGTCCTGCACGCCGAGGGCGCCGCTTACGTAATCGCCCGGCTGGTAGCCGGGGTGATTGGAGGCAACCACCTCACCGACGCCCAGCGCACGCATTACCTGGCCCAGGGCCACGGGCGGGATGTAGGACTTGCCTTCGTTCATCCAGCCGCGCATGGCCGGGTCCAGCGACAGGTACAGGTTGCGCACCAGTACCTGGCCTTCGCCGGGTTGTTCGGCCGGTACGGTCTCGAAGCTGAAGTCGTCACGGCGCACGGCGCCGACCGGGCGTTTGGCAAGCAGGAAGCGGCGGTTGGTCTGGGTCATGGCGGGTCCTTGTGGGCTGTGGAGGAAGTAAGGCGTTCAATCTACCTTGTTGATGAAGGCGGTTCCTTAAAATCACTGACAAGCATGGTAGCCCAACCGTTGGTGTGATGATGCTGCCCGGCCGAGCGGTGGCTGACTATGCTCTGAACCCCACCAAACCCTCACAGGAGCACGCGATGAGCATGACCTTTTCTGGCCAGGTAGCCCTGGTTACCGGCGCGGGTGCCGGTATCGGCCGGGCAACCGCCCTGGCGTTCGCCCACGAGGGCATGAAAGTGGTGGTGGCCGACCTCGACCCGGTTGGCGGCGAGGCCACCGTGGCGCTGATCCAGGCGGCGGGCGGCGAAGCGCTGTTCATTGCCTGCGACGTTACCCGCGACGCCGAGGTGCGCCAGTTGCATGAGCGCCTGATTGCCGCGTACGGCCGGCTGGACTACGCCTTCAACAACGCCGGGATCGAGATCGAGCACCACCGCCTGGCCGAAGGCAGCGAAGCTGAGTTCGATGCCATCATGGGTGTGAACGTGAAGGGCGTGTGGTTGTGCATGAAGTATCAGTTGCCCTTGTTGCTGGCCCAGGGCGGTGGGGCCATCGTCAATACCGCGTCGGTGGCGGGGCTTGGGGCGGCGCCGAAGATGAGCATCTACAGCGCCAGCAAGCATGCGGTAATCGGCCTGACCAAGTCGGCGGCCATCGAGTACGCCAAGAAGGGCATCCGCGTGAACGCCGTGTGCCCGGCCGTGATCGACACCGACATGTTCCGCCGCGCCTACGAGGCCGACCCACGCAAGGCCGAGTTCGCTGCAGCCATGCACCCGGTGGGCCGCATTGGCAAGGTCGGGGAAATTGCCAGTGCCGTGCTGTACCTGTGCAGCGACGGTGCGGCGTTTACCACCGGGCATTGCCTGACGGTGGATGGTGGGGCGACGGCAATCTGAGGCGAAACACGCCGCCGGCTTCGCGGGTATACCCACCCCGGACGCAGGCGGCACTGTCGCCTATGGGCAGGATTCCCCCGCTCAGGCCTTCCTCCGATACGCAGGGCGACCTCGGCCAGCCTGATAGCGACACGTTCATAGCTATTTGACACTATTCTGGCGCCACCCTCTTGTTCATTGGCAGGCAACGTTGCCACCCTTAGCCTTCGGGATAACCTCACTGGCTGAAAGGGGATCGGCGATGGGCGCGAGCAAGCACGGTGTGCTGGCCAACCTGGGCATGGCCCGCAAACTTGGCCTGGGCTTTGCCCTGGTGCTGCTGCTGACGCTGGCGGTGGCGGCCATCGGCATCGTGGCGCTGCAAAGCGTTGGTCAGCGCTTCGACAGCTTGCGTCAGCTGGCCCAGTTCAATACCGACTTGCTGCGCTTGCGCGAGCATGAGCAGGCGTTTGCCCTGCGGTCCGACATGAAGGAGGCCGACGCTTTGCGTGTCGGCCTGCAGGGTTTGGTCGAACGCGCCCAAGGCCTGCCGGCGCTGGCGGCGGCGCAAACCGATCTCGCCGCCTATGGCCAGGCATTCGAAGCCTTTGTCGAGGCCGTGCAGGCCAAGGAGCTGGCGCTGGACATGGCCAGTTGGTCGGTGTCCAACGTGTCCAATAACCTTGATGTGCTGCAGGCCGGCCTGGCCGATGACGGCGCGTACACTCTCAAGCAGTCCCAGGGCCAGCAGGGTGGCGAGTTTCTTGAGCAAGCCGCGCAGGTGGCCCAGGTGTCGCGGCTGATGCTGCAGGCCATGGACGAAGCGCGGGTGCGTCTGGATAAAAGCCGCAAGGGCGAGGAGGATGTGAGCCAGGAGCGTATTGCCCAGACAGTGGAGGCCGCCGGCCTGGTCAGCCAGTTGCAAGGCGCGGTTGGCGATGCCGGTTACCAGAGCGTGCTGGGCGAAGTGGCTGGGCACATTGGCAGTTTCTCGGAAAAACTCAACGAATACACCGACCAGCTGGTCCGCGAGCAGGGGCTCAAGGCGCAGTTGCAGGCCAGCGCCGAGCGGGTTACCGGGCGTGTCGACCAAGCCTATCTTGGGCAGGAGCAGGCCCTGCAAGGGGAGCTGCAGCGTAATACCCTCGCCATCGGCCTGGCCACGGCGCTGGCGCTGCTTGTAGGCGTGTTGGCGGCCTGGCTGATTACCCGGGCTGTGGTCGGCCCGTTGAAGCATGTGATTGCCCGCGCCCAGCGCATCGCGGCGGGTGAGCTGGGCTTCGACGCCCAGGCGCCGCGCCGGGATGAGGTGGGGCAACTGATGCAGGCCATGCAGCAGATGGCGGCGGGGCTCTCGGGCATTGTCAGCGGCTTGCAGCAAGGCATCGAACAATTGGCCGGCAGTGCCCAGGCGTTGTCGACGGTGACCGAGCAGACCAACCGCGAGGTGGGCAGCCAGAAAGAGGAAACCGAACAGGTGGCTACCGCCATGCAGCAGATGACGGCCACCGTGCACGATGTGGCGCGCAATGCCGAAGAGGCGGCGCAGGCGGCCCAGGCAGCGGACGAGAAGGTCGACTCGGGTCAGCAGGTGGTGCGCCAGAGCATGCAGCGCATCGAGCAACTGGCGTCGGCGGCAGAAGCCGCCAGCGCCGGCATCGACAGCCTCAGTGCCGAAATCCACACCATTGGCGACGTGCTGGAAGTGATCAAGAGCGTGGCCGAGCAAACCAACCTGCTGGCGCTCAATGCCGCCATTGAGGCTGCCCGCGCCGGCGAGCAGGGGCGCGGCTTTGCCGTGGTGGCCGATGAAGTGCGTGCGCTGGCGCGGCGTACCCGGCAATCCACCGAGCAGATCGAGACCTTGGTGGCCAGCCTGCGCGGCAATGCCCAGCAGTCAGTGGCGCAGATCCGTGGGAGTACCGAGCTGGTGCGGCTGGCCGTGGCCGATGCACTGCAGACCGAAAGTGCGCTGGGCAGCATTGCCGCAGCGGTGTCATTGATTCAGCAGATGAACCAGCAGATTGCCGCAGCCGCCGAGCAGCAGAGTTCGGTGGCGGAAGAGATCAGCCGCAGTGTCACGCAGATTCGCGGCAGTGCGGACCAAGCGGCGTTGGCGATGCAGGACAATGCCCGGTCCAGTGTCGAGTTGGCGCAGTTGGGTACTGACCTGAAGGGGATGGTGGGGCATTTCAGGATTTAGGTGGCCTGGCGGGGGATGGTTGTTGGGTTTGAGGCCTGGCGGGGGGATGGTTGTTGGATTTGAGGCCTGGCGGGGGGATGGTTGTTGGATTTGAGGCCTGCCGGGGGATGGTTGTTGGGTTTGAGGCCTGGCGGGGGATGGTTGTTGGGTTTGAGGCCTGGCGGGGGATGGTTGTTGGGATTGAGGCCTGGCGGGGGATGGTTGTTGGGTTTGAGGCCTGGCGGGGGATGGTTGTTGGGTTTGAGATCGAGCGCCGCCCGCGCGGCGCATCGCGAGCTGCGCTCGCTCCTACGTTTGTTTCGGGCCAGTCATTCCTGTGGGATTTGCGCGCGTACGCCTTGGCGCATGGCTCGATATCGCGTCGTACGAGCAAGGCGGTCGCGCGCGCCTGCAACAGGTGTTACTGGCCAAAAACAAACGTAGGAGCGAGCGCAGCTCGCGATGCGCCGCGCGGGCGGCGCTCGATCTCACCATCAACACCGCTCTACCGCCATACCCTACCTCTACCATCAACACCACTCTACCGCCATACCCTACCTCTACCATCAACACCACTCTACCGTCATACCCTACCTCTACCGTCATACCCTACGCGGCCCAAGAATCATCAAGGCCAACACCCCCGCCACAATCCCCCAGAACGCCGAACCAATCGAGAACAAGGTCAGCCCCGAAGCAGTCACCATGAAGGTGATCACCGCTGCCTCCCGCTCGCGCGCTTCGCTCATGGCCACGGTCAAACCGTTCATGATCGAACCAAACAGCGCCAGTGCCGCAATCGACAGCACCAGCTCTTTCGGCAATGCCGCGAACAGTGCCGCCAAGGTGGCTCCGAACACCCCGGCAATGCCGTAGAAAATCCCGCACCACACTGCTGCGGTGTAACGTTTGTTCGGGTCTTCATGGGCATGCGGTCCGGTGCAGATCGCCGCGCTGATCGCAGCCAGGTTGACCCCATGCGAGCCGAACGGCGCCAGCACCAGCGAGGCAAAGCCGGTGGCCGAGATCAGCGGCGAGGCCGGCACCTGGTAGCCGTCGGCACGCAGGACGGCCACGCCGGGCATGTTCTGTGAGGTCATGGCCACCACGAACAGCGGAATGCCGATGCTGATGGTTGCTGCCAGCGAGAAGCTTGGCGTGGTCCACACCGGCTTGGCCACTTCCAGGTGGAAGCCGCTGAAGTCCAGCAGGCCCAGTGCACCAGACAACGCAGTGCCCACCAGCAGTGCCGCCAGCACGCAATAACGCGGCGACAGGCGCTTGACCAGCAGGTAGCTGAAGAACATGCCCAGCACCAGCAGCGTGCGATGCTGCGCAGCCACGAAGATTTCGCTGCCGATCTTGAACAGGATGCCCGCCAGCAAGGCCGAGGCCAGCGAGGCCGGGATGCGTTTGACCAGGCGCTCGAAACTGCCGGTCAGGCCGCACACCAGCACCAGCAAGGCGCAGGTAATGTAGGCACCAATGGCCTCGCCATAGCTGACCCCACCCAGGCTGGTGATCAGCAGCGCCGCGCCAGGGGTGGACCAGGCGATGGTGATCGGTGTGCGGTAGCGTAGCGACAGGCCGATGCTGCACACCGCCATGCCGATCGACAGCGCCCAGATCCATGACGAAATCTGCGCGGTGGTCAGCCCGGCCGCCTGACCGGCCTGAAACATCAGCACCAGCGAACTGGTATAGCCGGTGAGCATGGCAATGAAGCCGGCGACCACCGCCGACGGGGAGGTGTCTGCCAGGGGCCGCAGGCGTGCGGAAGTGGCATCGGTCATGAACAAAATCCTTGTAAAGGTGTAAGCAGTTTTTTCAGACTACAGCGAGCAAGGTTGATCCTTGCCATACAGCGGCCATTGCTTTTAGCCGTACAGTCGCCAAATATTGGGCGCAATTGCGAAACTGCTTTGCAGGGAGGGTCGATGTACAAGGTCTATGGCGACTACCAGTCGGGTAACTGTTACAAGGTCAAGCTGATGTTGAGCCTGCTGGGCCGGCCATATGAATGGCACCCGGTGGACATTCTCAAGGGCGAGACCGAAACGCCCGAGTTTCTGGCGATGAACCCCAACGGCAAGGTACCGGTGCTGGAACTGGAAGACGGTAGCTACCTGTGGGAGTCCAACGCCATTCTCAACTACCTGGCCGATGGCAGCGAGTTCCTGCCCAGCGAGCCGCGTCTGCGTACCCAGGTGCTGCAGTGGCAGTTTTTCGAACAGTACAGCCATGAGCCGTACATTGCCGTGGCGCGGTTCATCCAGTTCTACCTGGGGCTGCCGGACGAGCGCCTGGACGAGTACCGCAAGTTGCACAAGGGCGGCTACAAGGCGCTGAGGGTGATGGAGCGACAGTTGCAGATGACGCCTTACCTGGTGGGTGAGCAGTACTCGATTGCCGATGTGGCGTTGTATGCCTACACCCATGTGGCGCAGCAGGGCGGGTTCGACCTGGCAGAGTACCCGGCGGTAAGGGCCTGGCTGGAGCGGGTCAGCAGCCACCCGCGGCATGTGCCGATGGTGGGTTGAAAGCCGACCTGTTTTCCAGGCGCTTGCGCAACCCTTGTGGGAGCGGGCGTGCCCGCGAACACGGGCGCAGCCCGTGCCAACCACCGCGGTGTCTGCTTCGCGGGCTCGCCCGCTCCCACAGGGATCTGCTGCGTCAGTCAGATGGCGGCAAACCGCTCATCCAGGTAAGCAATGATTGCCTTGGACTCATACATCCAGGTCACCTTACCGGCTTCTTCAATGCGCAGGCATGGCACTTTCACCCGGCCGCCACCTTCTTGCAGGGCCTGGCGGTGCAGCGGGTCGTTCTTGGCATCGCGCAGCGCCACCGGCACGTTCAACCGGTGCAGGGTGCGGCGGGTTTTGACGCAGAATGGGCAGGCGTGGAACTGGTACAGCGCCAGCCCCTTGGCTGCTTGCTCGATGCGGGCCTGGGCGGCGGCGTCGCGCTTGCGCTTGGCCGGGCGGCTGATCCAGTCACCGAACACGATGAGCTGGCCGAGGCCAACCCGCAGGGCTTTGACGATCATGGACAACTCCTGAAATGCAAAAGCCGACCCTGAAGGGTCGGCTTGGGGCCAGCAACCAATCACTTGATCAGGCTGAGGAACTCGCTACGGGTGGCGGCGTTATCGCGGAACTCACCCAGCATCACCGAGGTGATCATGGTGGAATTCTGCTTCTCGACACCGCGCATCATCATGCACATGTGCTTGGCTTCGACCACCACGGCCACGCCTGCGGCACCGGTTACCTGCTGCACGGCTTCGGCGATCTGGCGGCTGAGGTTTTCCTGGATCTGCAGGCGGCGGGCGTACATGTCGACGATACGTGCCACCTTCGACAGGCCCAGTACCTTGCCCTTTGGCAGGTAGGCAACGTGTGCCTTGCCAATGAACGGCAGCATGTGGTGTTCGCACATCGAATACAGTTCGATGTCCCGGACCAGCACCATTTCGCTGTTGTCAGAGCTGAACAAAGCGTTGTTGGTGACTTCTTCCAGTGTTTGCTCATAACCGCGGCAAAGGTACTTCATCGCCTTTGCAGCCCGCTTGGGCGTGTCGAGCAGGCCCTCACGGGAGACGTCCTCGCCAATCTGGCTGAGGATCTCGGTGTAGTTCTGTTCCAGGGACATGGATCTACCTGTGGGAAAAAATCGCAAAAACGAAGGGTACGGCGGTGAGGGCGGCGCTGCAAGCGCGGCGTTACTCGTCGCGCCCTTCGAGCATGGTTCGCTTCAGCATCACATACACAGCGCCAGTGCCGCCGTGGCGGGCACTGCACGAGGCAAAACCGAGCACTTGCGGGTGCTGCCGCAGCCAGGTGTTGACGTGGCTCTTGATCATCGGGCGCTTGCCGTCCAGGCGCGCGGCCTTGCCGTGGGTCACCCGCACGCAGCGCACCTCTAGTTTGGTGGCTTCGGCGATGAAGTCCCACAAGGTTTCGCGGGCCTTTTCCACCGTCATGCCGTGCAGGTCGAGGCTGCCCTCGAATGGAATCTGCCCCAGCTTCAGCTTGCGCAGCTGGCCTTCCTGCACGCCATCGCGGCGCCACATCAGCTCGTCTTCGGCGCCGACGTCGATGACGAACTGGTCGGACATGCCATCGATGACCAAAGCCTTGTCACTGCGCACGGTCGCTGCCTGGCGCAGGCCGGCCAGCTTCTGGCGGTCGGCCTTGGGCTTGCCGACGTCGGCACGGTCGTGGCTGATCGGCCTTACGCCGCGCACTTCGGCCTTGAACAGGGAAAAATCGTCGTCTTGCATGATGCCTCCACGTAGGCGACGTAGTTTACGCGACTGTGGGGCCGTGTGCAGCCTGTGCGGGCCTCTTCGCGGGTGAACCCGCTCCTGCATGGATATCACAGAGCCTGAAGGCGGCCGGGCACCTGTAGGAACGGGTTTACCCGCGATGAGGCCCGCACAGGTTACGCAAAACCATCAATCGTGCTTCTTCATCAGGTGCGGCGACAGGTTCAGCTCCCGCCCGCGGCGCAAGCGGATACGGCTGCGCCGCCAGAAACGCACGCCCAGCCACAGCAGCAGCAAGCCAGCCACGGTGAGGATGCTGGACAACGGCTTGTTGGTGTTGAGTTCCTGCAGGGCAGGGTAGTTGCCCAGCAGGCCGGCGGCGCCGGCCATGGCCAGCAACACGCCCAGCGTCGCCAGCAGGGCCGACAGGCCGGCCGCCAGGCGGGCGCCCCAGTTACGCGGTTCGCGCGGGCGCAGGCGCTTGGCGTCGAAACTGCCTTTAAGCTTCATTCCGCTCTCCTCGGTGGATATCCGGAATTCGACCTGCTGCTGCCCATCGGGTTCCGCCCGGCTGCCGGGCGGTCCTGCAAGCCGCTCAGATGAGGCTGGCGGTGGGTGCCACGCAAGCGAAGTTATCAGCCATCACGGCCATTTCGCACTGGTGAATCTGTGCGGCCGGAATGACGCCGTCCTTGAATGCCAGGTCGCGGGTTGCCGACGCGTCTTCTACCAGGGTGCACCGATAACCATAGTCCTTGGCGCGGCGAACGGTGGTGCTGACGCTGGAGTGGCTCATGAAACCACAGACGATCAGGTCAAGGTGGCCCAGCTCCTGCAATGTTTCATGCAGCTTGGTGTTCTTGAACGCGTTGGGCATGCGCTTTTCGATGACGATTTCACCTTCCAGCGGCTCCAGCCCCGGAATGAACTCGCCAGCCGGCCCCTGGGGGTCGAAGCGGCCCCCGACAGTGCCCAGGTGGCGAACATGGATGATCGGACGGCCGCTTTTACGTGCGGCGTCGAGCAACCTGGCGATGTTGGCCACGGCCTCGTCCATGCCCGACAGCTTCAGGGGACCACTGAGGTACTCCTTTTGTGCATCGATGATGATCAGGCTGGCGTGGCTCAGCTTGGCCGGCGGATAGTCGCGGCCAGTGAGGCGAAACATCGTGGTTGGAACGGACATCAAGGGCTCCTTGGATAGGGCTTTTGTATACCTATTCTCCCCTGCCTTGGCGCCAATGGGAATGGTTGACAACGCAAGCGGCATGGTTACTGGCCTGTGGCTAGCCTTTGGGCAAGGCAAAGGAACAAATGTGCGGGTGGGGCTGTTAGACTTTTGTCCGGTCTGAAAATAGGAGTACCCCGTGATCACATCCCGTCTGCGCACGCTGCGCGACTACATCCGCTGGGCGGTCAGCCGCTTCCACGAGCATGACCTGTTCTTCGGTCACGGTGCCGACAACGCCTGGGACGAGGCCCGCATGCTGGTGCTCGGTGCCGTGCACTTGCCATGGGAGGTGGCCGACAGCTACCTGGACTGCATGCTCGAGGACGACGAGCGGGTACGCCTGCAGCACCTGCTCAAACGCCGTATCGAAGAGCGTGTGCCGGCCGCCTACCTGCTGGGCGAGGCCTGGTTCTGCGGCATGTCGTTCATCGTCGACGAACGGGTGTTGGTGCCGCGTTCGCCCATTGGCGAGCTGATCGAAAAACGTTTCGAGCCGTGGCTGGCCAGCGACCCGGCGCGCATTCTGGACCTGTGCACGGGGTCGGGCTGCATCGGCATCGTCGCCGCCGACGTGTTCCCCGAGGCCGAGGTGGTGTTGGCCGACCTGTCGTTCCAGGCCCTTGAAGTGGCCAACCAGAACATCGAGCGCCATGGCCTGGACGGTCGTGTGTACACCGTGCAGGGCGACGGCTTTGGCGGTTTGCCGGGGCAACGTTTCGACCTGATCCTGTCCAACCCGCCGTATGTCGATGCCGAAGACTTCGACGACATGCCGGCCGAGTACCACCATGAGCCCGAACTGGGCCTGGCCTGCGGCAGCGACGGCCTGGACCTGGTACGGCGGATGCTGGCCGAAGCGGCTGACCACCTGACCGAGAAGGGGTTGCTGATTGTCGAAGTGGGCAACAGCCAGGTGCATGTCGAGGCGTTGTACCCCGAGGTGGACTTTGCCTGGCTGGAATTCGAGCGTGGCGGGCACGGGGTGTTCATGCTCACGGCCGAGCAGTGCCGCCAGCATCAGGAATTGTTCAAGGCCCGCGTTTAGGCTATTTGCGGCTGCTTTGCAGCCCATCGCGACACAAGCGTGATCCCGTGTGGGAGCGGGTTTACCCGCTAAGAAGACACCGCGGTGGATGGCACGGGCTTTGCCCGTGTTCGCGGGCAAGCCCGCTTCCACAGGGATCGCGCCAGCTTTGGAAATTGAGCAATACCTCGTGGGAGCGGCCTTGTGTCGCGATGGGCCGCCAAGCGGCCCCAAACTCCACCGGCTGATGCGGTCTTAGCGGGTTGCAATCCAGATCAACAGCCCTGCCTGGAACACGGCAAACGCCACCAGGCAGGTAATGGTGAAACGCAATCCGCCGTCTTCGCGCTGGTATTTGGCCACGCGCTCATCCCGCTCGCGCAGTTGCCCTTCCTTTTCCTGCAGTTGCTGGTCCGCCTGCTGCAGCAGGTTGGCGGCATCCAGAATCTCTACCCGCTGCAGGCGCTCGCTGTTCCAGACAGCCTTGAGCTGGGCCACCGTCATGTCCGCGGTACGGCCTTTCAGATGCTGGTTTTCCTCGTACTCCACCTCGATACCGACCCCGCGCAAGCAGTGGTCACGGCGCAGGCGTGAGTCCTCGTTCAGGGCGTCCTTGCTAGGCAGCGCCATACCTTCCACCCGGTAGTGCGACCACTTGCGCTGCAACCACTGGGCGGCCTGGGCCAGCATGAAACGGCCGATACCGCGGTTCACGGGCTCCACTTGCAAGCCATGTTCATTGCCAATACGCACCAGACGCTCGGCATGGTCGACGCGGATGTCCAGGCGGTTCTGCTCTTTGTGCACCTTCTGGCCGGGCAACTGGATTTCCATGCGCAGCAGGCTGTGTGCCTTGTCATGGCGCTCGGCATAGCCGAACTGCACAAAACGCAGCGGCCGCGCGCCGGTGCTGCGGTCGGTCGGCAGTGCTGCCAGGCGTAGCAGCTGGAAATGTTCGGCGGTCAGCTCGGCCCAAGGCAGGGCGGGGATTTCCTGGGGTTCTTCGGCCGGCTCGACGGCGGTGGGGGCGGTGGTCATCAGGGCTTGTCCTCAGCTATGCCTGCTGTATCGGCAGGCATGCCCGAGACCTGAGCCTGTTTGACTTACGCCGCAGGCAAATGCTGGATGAATGTCACAATTCGCTCACCCAGTTCGCGCGCCAGCGGTAGCTCGGGGTTGAGGTAGCTGTCGCGCTGCTGGCTCATGCCCTTGGGGCTGATGCGCAGCATGTGGTTCATGCCATCGATCAGGACCAGTTGCGCATCTGGCTTGGCCGCTTTCAGCCGCTGGGCGTCGGCCACGTCCACCTGCACGTCATTGCGCCCCTGCACGATCAGTGCCGGCATGGGCAGGCGGGCAAAGGCGGCTGCCGGGTTTTGCTGGAACAGCGAAATCAGGTATGGCTGCACGCTGGGGCGAAACACCTGGCGCAGCGGCGCTGGCACATCCAGGCTGGTCTGCCCGGCCTGCAGGCGGTCGAGCAGGGCACTGCCACCGGCCAGTTGCGCCGGCGGCAGGCGCTTGGCCAGTTGTTCGCGCAGTACCTCGGCCAGCGGCCGGCCGCTGCCGGCCAGGGTGATGACTGCGCTGGCCCCTGCCTGCTCGGCGGCCAGGCTGGCAATCAGCGCGCCTTCGCTGTGGCCAATCAGGATCAGCGGGCCGAAGCGCGGGTCGGCTTTGAGCTTGCGGCTCCAGGCGACCACATCGGCCACATAGCGCTCCACGCTGAGGTCACGCTCGTCAGGCGTGGCCGGCTGGCTGGCGGCCACGCCGCGTTTGTCGTAACGCACGCTGGCAATGTGCTCGTTGGCCAGCAACAGGGCCAGGCGTTTGAGGTTGTCGACCTTGCCGGAGGCCGGGTTGTTGCCGTCGCGGTCGGTGGGGCCGGAGCCGGCGATGATCAGCACCACTGGCGGCGGGGTGGCCTGTTGCGGCAGCAGCAGGCTGCCATGCAGCACGCCCTGGCCGGTGTCCAGGTCGATCGGGCGTTGCAGCACAGTGGGGGCGGCGGCCTGGGCCAGGCCGGTGCACAGCAGGAAGAGCAAGGCGACGAGGCGCGACATCATGCGGTACTACTTGGGGAGATATGGGTTTGACCCAATGTTTGCAGGAAGGTTCTGGGGGGCGAATTGCTGGTTCGGCCCTTTCGCGGGCACGCCCGCTCCCACAGGTATTTCACAGCATTTGGATCTGTGGTGATCCTGTGGGAGCCGGCGTGCCCGCGAAGAGGCCCGCACAGGCGATCAAACCATCTGTATACTGCTGCTTTCGTCCATTTCAGGCAGAACTCGCGGAGCGTCCATGTCCGGCAATACCTACGGCAAGCTGTTCACTGTCACCACCGCTGGCGAGAGCCATGGCCCGGCGTTGGTCGCCATTGTCGATGGATGCCCACCGGGCCTGGAAATCTCCCTCGCCGACCTGCAGCACGACCTTGACCGGCGCAAGCCCGGCACCAGCCGGCACACCACCCAGCGCCAGGAAGCCGACGAGGTAGAAATCCTTTCCGGCGTGTTCGAAGGCCGCACCACCGGCTGCTCGATCGGCCTGCTGATCCGCAACACCGACCAGAAGTCCAAGGACTACTCGGCCATCAAGGACCTGTTCCGCCCGGCCCACGCCGACTACACCTACCACCACAAGTACGGTATCCGCGACTACCGCGGCGGCGGTCGCAGCTCGGCCCGTGAAACTGCCATGCGCGTGGCCGCCGGTGCTATCGCCAAGAAGTTCCTGGCCACCCAGGGCATCACCGTGCGTGGCTACATGAGCCAGTTGGGCCCGATCGAAATCCCGTTCAAGTCTTGGGAGTCGGTGGAGCAGAACGCCTTCTTCAGCCCCGACCCGGACAAAGTACCTGAGCTGGAGGCCTACATGGACCAGCTGCGCCGCGACCAGGACTCGGTGGGCGCCAAGATCACCGTGGTTGCGGAAGGCGTGATGCCCGGCCTGGGCGAGCCGATCTTCGACCGCCTGGATGCAGAGCTGGCTCATGCGCTGATGAGCATCAACGCGGTCAAGGGCGTGGAGATCGGCGCCGGCTTCGCCAGTGTGGCCCAGCGCGGCACCGAGCACCGGGACGAACTGACCCCGGACGGCTTCCTCAGCAACAATGCAGGCGGCATTCTGGGTGGTATTTCCTCGGGCCAGCCGATCGTTGCCCACCTGGCACTGAAGCCCACTTCCAGCATCACCACCCCGGGCCGCTCGATTGATGTCGATGGCAACCCGGTGGACGTCATCACCAAAGGCCGCCACGACCCGTGCGTGGGCATCCGCGCCACACCGATTGCCGAGGCGATGATGGCCATCGCGTTGATGGACCACCTGCTGCGCCACCGCGCGCAGAATGCCGAGGTGAAGGTCGCTACCCCGGTGCTGGGCCAGCTCTGATTTGCTTGCGCCGGCCACTTCGCGGCTAAACCCGCGAAGTGGCCGGCACAGGTCCCACAAGGCCATCCCATGCAACCCATTCCCTACTGGCGCCTGTCCAGCTTCTACCTGTTCTACTTCGCCCTGCTGGGCTCCACCGCGCCTTTCCTGGCGCTGTACTTCGACCACCTGGGCTTCTCCCCGGCGCGCATCGGCGAGCTGGTGGCCATTCCCATGCTGATGCGCTGCGTGGCCCCCAACCTGTGGGGCTGGCTGGGTGACCGCACGGGCCAGCGCCTGTTGATCGTACGCCTTGGCGCGCTGTGCACCCTGGCCACCTTCGCCCTGATCTTCTTCGGCAAAAGCTACGCCTGGCTGGCGCTGGTGATGGCCCTGCACGCGTTCTTCTGGCATGCGGTGCTGCCGCAGTTCGAGGTCATTACCCTGGCCCACCTGCACGGGCAGACGTCGCGCTACAGCCAGGTACGTCTGTGGGGTTCGATCGGTTTCATCCTCACCGTGGTCGGCCTGGGCCGCTTGTTCGAGTGGTTGAGCCTGGACATCTACCCGGTGGCACTGGTCACGATCATGGCCGGCATCGTCGCCGCCAGCCTGTGGGTGCCCAATGCGCAGCCGGTGGAACAGGGCGGGCGCAGCGGCGCGGGGGGCTTCCTGCAGCAGTTGCGCGCCCCGGGGGTGATCGCGTTCTATGTGTGCGTGGCACTGATGCAGCTCAGCCACGGGCCGTACTACACCTTCCTTACCTTGCACCTGGAGCACTTGGGCTACACGCGCGGTGCCATCGGCCTGTTCTGGGCGCTTGGGGTGGTGGCCGAGGTGCTGATGTTCATGGTCATGAGCCGCCTGTTCGCCCGTTTCAGCGTGCAGCGTGTACTGTTGGCCAGCTTCCTGCTGGCAACATTGCGCTGGCTGCTGCTGGGCAACCTGGCCCAGGAGCCGACAGTACTGATCTTCGCCCAACTGCTGCATGCGGCCACCTTCGGCTGCTTCCATGCCGCCAGCATCGCATTCGTCCAGGCCAGCTTCGGCGCCCGCCAGCAGGGCCAGGGCCAGGCGCTTTACGCAGCGCTGTCGGGTACCGGCGGTGCGCTGGGGGCGCTGTACTCAGGCTACAGCTGGAAGCTGCTGGGCCCCACCTTCACCTTTGGTATGGCCAGTGCCGCAGCCCTGGCCGCAGCCGTTATCATTGCCCTTTGTTCGCAACCGACCAGGACCCGCCCCTGATGAGCATTCTCAGCGTTTTCCACCCCGCCAGCCCGGAACTGCCGAACAAGGTGCTGACTCACCACGACGATATCGCTGCCACCTTGGCTGAACAGGGCGTGCGCTTTGTCCACGCCGAACCTGGCCTGCGGGTGCGCCCGGGCACGGCCCAGGACGAGGTGCTGGATGCTTGCCGCGTGTATCTGGATGAGTTGATGACGGCGCATGGCAGCAAGGCTTTCGCGTTGCTCAACCGCGACGGTGAAGACCCGGCACAGGTCGATGTGCGTGATGAACATGTGCATGAGGCCGACGAGCTGTTCGCCGTGGTCAGCGGGCGGGCGCAGGTTGGCCTGCGGTTGGGCGACTGGGTGTATTCGGTGCTGTGCGAGAAAGGTGACCAACTGCTGGTGCCGGCCGGGACGCGGCGCTGGGTTGAGCTGGGGGATGCACCGTTTTGCCTGGCGTTTCGCTTGTACGGCAGCGAGCAGGGCATGCAGGCGCGGTTTACCGGGGATGTAACGGCGCGGGCGTTTCTGGGGATCGACGAGTTGTAATGACATTGCCGGCCTCTTCGCGGGTGAACCCGCTCCTACAGCGGTGGCGCCGCCCTTAGGCATCGCGCAGTCAATGTTGCGCCGCCCTTAGGCATCGCGCAGTCAATGTAGGAGCGGGTTCACCCGCGAAGAGGCCAGTTCAGGCAATACACCCCTCAGCGGTAAGTCGGCAAGGCAAACCGCTGCTGGCTCTGCAGCATCGAGATGACCGGCAACTCACTGGCCTCTTCAGCCAGGTCACGACGGATGGCACTGATCGCCCAAGACAGCTGTTCGGCACTGTGCAATTGCCCATAGGTCAGCACCCGGCGGGTAACCTTGCCATCCGCTGCGCGCAGGGTAAGCAGTACACCGCCATCGGGCCGGGCTTGGGTATTTACCTGATAGGCCGAAAATACCGAGGCGAACTTTTGCTGGATGAGGTCCATATCAACTCCTGGCTGGTGTGTGGCAGACATGAGTTGATGGTTGCAGTGACCGTGCCAGAATCCTGTTTGGCGAAAAATCCAGTAAATACAGGCTGTTACGGAGAATTAGCAGAAGCGGTATCGTGCAAGCTGCATGGTCGTGCATTTTGCACAGTGCATTTTGCACGGGTCAGCCAGTGCCTATCGGCCCGATAGAATCTGAACCTTTGACCGCCCTGGCATGCCTGACGAACACTTGGTCCATCAATTATGCCAGGAGGTTCCCTATGCCCAGCCAGACCGCACCCGCTACCATGACCGATGACGAAACCGCCGCGTTCGCCGAGCAGGTGTTCGAGCGTGCCCGCCAGGGCGATGCCGACATGCTCGGGCGCCTGCTTGCCAGCGGCCTGCCGGCCAACCTGCGTAACCACAAGGGCGATACCTTGCTGATGCTGGCCAGCTACCACGGCCACCACGAGGCGGTGCGCGTGCTGCTGGCGCAAGGTGCCGACCCGCTGATTGCCAACGACAATGGCCAGTTGCCGATTGCCGGTGCCGCATTCAAAGGGGACCTGGCGATGATTCGCCTGTTGGTGGAGCATGGCGTGCCGGTGGATGCCGCCGCGCAGGACGGTCGCACCGCGCTGATGTTGGCGGCCATGTTCAATCGCAGCGAAATCCTCGACTACCTGCTGGCACAAGGGGCCAACCCGGCGCACCAGGATGCCCGCGGCATCACCGCCCTGATGGCGGCGCAAACCATGGGTGCAGCAGACACCGCCGCGCGCCTGCAAACGCTGGCCGGCTAACCGCCAGGGGGCATTTGCGGCTATCCTTGGCGACTTTTCACCCGTCGCAGGCCCCCATTCATGAAAACTCAGTTGCTCGAATTCATCAGCCTCATTGGCGCCGGCTGCATGCGTGAGGCAGACATCGAGCGTATTGCCGACGAGGCCGCCCAGGCCTACGCCGACCCTGTCGCCTTCCTGGCCGCCAACCCCGACATCAACTACGACGACACTTTCCCGATTCCCTTGGGCGAATGGGTGGTGCTCGGCAGCCTGCCGGATACCGTGGTGTTCCAGGCCGACAGCTACCAAGACCTGTTCCAGCAGATCAGCGACTCGTTCGACAACAGCGTGCCGTTTACCCTCAAGCCCAAGCAGTTGGTCCGTACCGAACCACTGACTGCGCTCAACCGCATTCAGGTGCAGATGGGCGCGCTGAACAAGGAGGCGGGTGGTTATGTGCTGCTCAACTTCAGCCAGTTGCTGGATGACGAACTGCAGATGGTCATGGTGGGGCAGCAGGACCTGGCGCGGGTGATGGAGCTGGGCGCAGAGCTGGGCATCAAGGTTGAGCCGGCGCTGGAGGCTTTGAAAGTCGCCGTCCACATCTGATACCAGTAATTGCTTGTTCGCGGGCATGCCCGCTCCCACAGGTACTCCACCGCATCAGGCCCTGTGATAACCCTGGACTGCCCCCAAGAAGTTGGACACCAATCCAACCCTTGGGGGATCTATGGGTAAGTACACCGAGCAATTCAAGCTCACAGCGATCACAGCCTACCTGGATGGCAGCAACGGTTTCCGAAAGGTGGCTCAACACTTAGGTATCGATTTCAGCCTGCTTCGACGCTGGGTGGCCAGTTATCAGGCCAATAATGGCATTGGTCCAGGCTCGCATGGGCGGCGCTATACCAGTGATTTCAAACAGCAGGTGCTTAGCTATATGCACGAGCATCGGCTTTCGCTGCGCCAGACCGCTGCCCACTTTGGTCTTGGGCAGTCCTCTCAGATAGGCATTTGGCAGCGGCAGTACTACAGTGGCAGTCCTGCACCCTCTACTGCCATCAAGCCAAGAAAGCCAATCGACGTGCCGAAGAAGATCAAGCCTGCCAAACCCACCGATACCAATGATGATCAGAAGTCTCGAGATCAGCTGATGGCTGAACTTGAGTACCTGCGCATGGAGAATGCTGTCCTAAAGGAGCTCAAGGCTCTGCGCGAGGAAAAGGAACGAACACGCGGGAAAAAGCCCTGATCGTTTCCAAACTCAAGCGCAGGTTTCCTTTGCCTGACCTCCTTCAGTTGGTCGAGCTGGCGCGCAGCACCTTCTACTACCAGCTAAAAGCTCAGCAGAAGCCAGATCGGCATGCTGAGCTCAAGGCATTGGTGCATCGCGTCTACCACGAGCAGAAAGGGCTTTATGGTTATCGCCGCATCGCACTCGTAATCAGGAAGGAAAAGCGGGTGAACAAGAAGGTCATTGAACGGCTGATGGCTGAGCAGGGATTGAAATCAGTAGTGCGCCCCAAGAAATACCGCTCCTATCGAGGTACCGTCGGTAAAGTGGCAGCGAATGTGCTGGAGCGAAATTTTGTTGCTCAACGCCCAAACCAGAAGTGGGTGACCGACGTAACCGAGTTCAAAGTAGCTCAACAGAAGCTTTACCTGTCGCCCGTGATGGATTTGTACAACGGCGAAATCGTGGCCTACGAAATGGCCAGCCGCCCATGCTATAGCCTGGTTGGGAACATGCTTGGCAAAGCGCTCGATTGCCTGGGAGAGAAACCGAAGCTCGTGCTGCATTCGGATCAGGGATGGCATTACCAGCAGGCGCAATACCGCCGTAAGCTAAGCGAATGCGGGGTAAAGCAGAGCATGTCTCGAAAAGGCAATTGCCTGGACAATGCGGCCATGGAAAGCTTCTTCGGCACGCTCAAATCTGAGTTTTTCTACCTGAAGCGTTTCGAGAGCATTGATGAGCTGAGAGCGGGTCTGGATGAGTACATTCACTACTACAACCATGATCGCATCAAGCTGAGGCTCAATGGCCTGAGCCCTGTGGAGTACAGGGCTCAGGCTGCAGCTTAAAACTGTCCAACTTTTGGGGGGCAGTCCACCCTGTGGGAGCGGGCGAGCCCGCGAAGAGGCCGGCTCACGAAACATCAATCTTCAGCCCAGCGCAGTGTCGAGAAACATCATCACCGCAAACCCGCCCATCAACCCCAGGGTCGCCGCTGTCTGGTGCCCATTGCGGTGGGTTTCGGGGATCACCTCGTGGCTGACCACAAAGATCATCGCCCCTGCCGCCAGCCCCATGCTGATCGGGTAGGCGAGGGCAAAGCCGGTAGAAATCCCCAGCCCGATCACCGCCCCTAGCGGCTCCATCAGGCCCGACCCAATCGCCACCAACGCCGCCTTCAGGTTCGAAAGCCCCGTGGCGCGCAAGGCCAGCGCCACGGCCAGCCCTTCGGGGATGTCCTGAATGGCGATGGCACTGGTCAGCGGCAGGCCGATGTTCATGTCGCCATTGGCAAAGCTCACGCCAATCGCCATGCCTTCAGGCAGGTTGTGCAGGGTTATCGCCAGCACGAACAACCACACCCGGCTGATGCGCTCGGCTTCGGGCCCGCACGGGCCGGTGCTTTCGTGTTCATGCGGGGTGAAGCGGTCCAGGCCCAGCATCAGCAGCACACCCAGGCCCATGCCCAGCACCACGGTAAACGCGGCGGCCGGGCCGTTGCCCGTGATCTCGCGGGCAGCCTCCAGGCCCGGCAGAATCAGCGAAAACGAGCTGGCGGCCAGCATCATGCCGGCCGCAAAGCCCAGCATCACGTCCTGGGTGCGCGCGTTGACATCGCGCAGCACCACTGCCAGCACCGCGCCCAGCGCAGTGGCGCCAAAGCCTGACAACCCGCCCAGCATGGCAAGGTGCAGGTTGTCGGCATGGTCGCCGTTCACCGCGTTCCAGAAACTGGCGGCCAGCAGCACGCACACCGCCAGCAGGCTCAGCCCCAGGCCGGCGCTGAGCCAGGGGGTATCGGTGACCTGCTGGCGCCAGGCCTGCAGCAGTGAGGATGGGGCGGCGCTTTGGCTGTGGGCAGGGGGCATGCGAACCTCGAATCAATGAATGCAGTCAGTCTAACGAGGGACCCGCGACTTCCGCCAAGGATTCCCTTCTATTGGCGCGATAGCTGACTATGCTGTGCAGCAAAGCCTCTGACAGGAATTCAGACATGGGATCTACCTTCAACAGCCTGGTCGGGCTGATCATTCTGGCACTGGATATCTGGGCCATTCTCAACGTGATCAAGAGTGGCAGCGAGGTGGGCATCAAGGTGTTGTGGATCTTGTTGATCGCACTGCTGCCGGTGGTGGGGCTGGTGATCTGGGCGATTGCCGGGCCGCGGGGGAATGTGCGGCTCTAGGCGCGTTACTGACATAGCCAGAAATAGGGCCGTGACAAAATTTTCACATGGGTTTAAACAGAATCCGCACCCGCATAATGCTGCGTTGGTCTAGCGCCATCGCCTCTTCGCAAACCGCAATCCTAGGACCTTCCCATTCATGGCTAACACGGACGCCTTGAAGCAACAGGGCGCGCGAACGTCGTTTTCGCCGACCCTGAAATCCCACCTGGCCTACACGCTGCTCAGCGGCCTGGTGATCATGCTGATGCTCAGCCTCGTGCGCCTGGCGCTGCTGGCCTACAACAACGACATGGTCGGCGATACCCCTTATGCGACTGTCGCCGAAGGCTTCCTCAACGGCTTGCGCTTCGACCTGCGGGTGGTGGTGTACATCAGCATCCCACTGCTGCTGGCCATGCTCAGCCCTTGGGCCATGGCCCGGCGTGGTGTGTTCCGTTTCTGGCTGACCCTCGCTTCGAGCGTGGTGATGTTCCTCGGCCTGATGGAAATGGACTTTTACCGCGAGTTCCACCAGCGCCTCAATGGCCTGGTGTTCCAGTACATCCAGGAAGACCCTAAAACCGTCATGAGCATGCTCTGGTACGG
Source organism: Pseudomonas sp. D5(2026) (assembly GCF_057766845.1). NCBI lineage: Bacteria > Pseudomonadati > Pseudomonadota > Gammaproteobacteria > Pseudomonadales > Pseudomonadaceae > Pseudomonas > Pseudomonas sp. D5(2026). The sequence continues at coordinate 4,097,958 of NZ_CM173421.1, read as the reverse complement.
TTTCCCGGTGGTGCGCTACCTGCTGGCCTGGGCCCTCGGTACCTGGCTGCTGAGCCTGCTGTTCAAAGGTATCGATCGCGCTACCCGAGCCGAAGGCCTGTACCGCGTTGCCCCGTGGTACAAGCGCCTGGCGGTATTCATGGTGATCTTGCTGGTGGCCGTGGTCGCTGCCCGTGGCACCCTGCGCCAGGGCCCGCCGATGCGCTGGGGTGATGCCTTTACCACTGACTCCAACTTCGTCAACCAGCTGGGCCTGAACGGTACCCTGACCCTGATCGACGCCGCCAAGAGCCGCTTCAGCGAGGACCGTGCCAACATCTGGAAGCCGGTGCTGGAGCAGGACGTGGCCACGCAAAGTGTGCGTGAGCAACTGCTGACGGCCAACGACACACTGGTCGACGCCGACGAAGCCGCTATCCGTCGCGACTTTGTGCCGCCGGCTGACCGGACCCTGCCGATCAAGAACGTGGTGGTGATCCTGATGGAAAGCTTCGCCGGCCACTCGGTAGGTGCGCTGGGCAGCCCCAACAACATCACCCCGTACTTCGACAAGCTGGCCAAAGAAGGCCTGCTGTTCGACCGCTTCTTCTCCAACGGCACCCATACCCACCAGGGCATGTTCGCCACCATGGCCTGCTTCCCCAACCTGCCAGGTTTCGAATACCTGATGCAGACCCCGGAAGGCGGCCATAAGCTGTCGGGCCTGCCAGCCCTGCTCGGCGCCCGTGACTACGACGACGTGTATGTCTACAACGGCGACTTTGCCTGGGATAACCAGTCCGGGTTCTTTGGCAACCAGGGGATGACCACCTTCATCGGCCGTAATGACTTCGTCAACCCGGTGTTCTCCGACCCGACCTGGGGTGTGTCCGACCAGGACATGTTCGACCGCGGCAACGAAGAGCTGGCCAAGCATGATGGCAAGAAGCCGATCTACGCGCTGCTGCAGACGCTGTCCAACCACACGCCATATGCGCTGCCGAAGGACTTGCCGGTAGAGAAGGTTACCGGCCAGGGCCGTCTGGACGAGCACCTGACCGCCATGCGTTATTCGGACTGGGCGCTGGGCCAGTTCTTCGAGAAGGCGCGTAAAGAGCCTTACTTCAAGGACACCCTGTTCGTCATCGTCGGTGACCATGGCTTTGGCAACCACCAGCAGGTTACCGAGCTGGACCTGGGCCGTTTCAACGTGCCGTTGCTGCTGATTGCCCCGGGCATTCAGGAGAAGTTCGGGGCGGTGAACCACACCGTGGGTACCCAGGTTGACATCGTGCCGACCATCATGGGGCGCCTGGGCGGCAAGACGCGCCATCAGTGCTGGGGGCGCGACCTGCTCAACCTGCCTGAGGGTGACCAGGGCGTGGGCATGATCAAGCCGTCGGGCAGCGAGCAGATCGTCGGGCTGGTGCAGGGTGACCGTATCCTGATCGAGTCCAAGGACATGAGCCCGCGGATGTACCGCTACCAGCTGGGCAGCGAGTTCAAGGCCGAGCTGATCGAAAGCCCGGACCAGCCGGAAATGCTCAAGAGGCTGGAAGCGTATATCCAGACTGCGACCAAGAGCCTGCTGGATAATACCGCTGGCGCAGTGCACAGCACGCAGAAGTAAACCGGGGCCGCGTTGCGGCCCATTCGCAGGCTTGCCCGCTCTCACAGGCATTGCTCAGGGTTCGAACCTTGTGCTGGCCCTGTGGGAGTGGGCAAGCCCGTGAAGGGGCCCCGCACAACTTTCCCGGACTGAACATTCTCCCCGCCCCAAGGTCAGTTATTCAGGCATCACACACCTGGTGTTCGTTGACTGAGAGGGTCCGTTCAATGAAAGAGTGGGAAGTCATCTTTGCCGACCAGAAGGGCGAACCGTCCGCATTGCTGTTGCATGCCGAGCATTGCCCCAGCGAGGAAGACGCTGCGCGGGCCATTCGCTCACACTTGTTTCCGGTGATGGACGAGCTGGACCTCAACGACTTCCAGGACCGTATCATCTCCCCGACTGCTCGCTGGCTCAAAGAGCACAGTGGTGTGACCATCACCAGCATTCACGAAGCACCCTGAACCACACGTTTGCGTGCTGCCTTGGCAGGCGCTACGCTGGTGGAGGGCCTGCCTGTTCTGCGGGTTGGCGCCGCCTCAATAATTCGCGTCTTGCATCAGCTCGAACTGCCCGGCCAATGCCGGCAGGTGCGTAGTGCACGGAAAGTCTATCCATTGCTTTATTCAGGAGGACGATTCATGAGCAGCCAGAACGACGATATCAGCAGCAACGTCCTGCGCCAGATGAAAGCAGGCGGTTTCGACTTCACCCAGATCCACCCCATCGAGTTCTATGCCGTATTCCCGGACGAAGCAGGGGCCCGTCGTGCCGCCGGGCAGTTTCGCGGGGAATCGCTCAATGCCCAGGTGAAGGAGCTGGGCGACGGTGCCTGGCACCTGGAACTGAGCAAGGTCATGTACGCCACCCATGGGGGGATTGGCGACTTTGAAGAGGCCTTCGAGCAGTTGGTGACACCGTATGGGGGTGAGGTGGAAGGGTGGGGCGTCAAGCACGAACGGCTCACGGCCTGACAGTTTTGTGTAGGCCCCTTCGCGGGTTTACCCGCGAAGAGGCCGTCAAGGCTTACGCGTTGCCATGTGCCCCAAATAGGCCAGCAGCGCATCCAGTTCCTGCTCATTCAACACACTTTCGGCAAACCCCGGCATCTTCGCCTGCGGCCACTGCCGCAGGCTCTGCGGGTCCCGTATCAACTTGCGCAAATAAACCGGCTGAAAATACTCGGTCGGGTTATGCGGCACATTCAAGTCCGGCCCCACCTGCCCATCTCCCGCACCGTTCAACCGGTGGCACACCAGGCAGTTCTGCTGGAACAGGGCAAAGCCCTGGCGCACCGGGCTGTCGGCCGGCAGCTTCGGGTCGGGCAGCAGTGCGGGAAACCGCTGGTGCACCGGGGCCAGCTTGCGAAGGGTGGCGATCTGGAAGGGCCACTGTTCAGGGCGGATGCCGCTGGCCTGCGGTGCAGTCCACACCAGGTAGAACGGCCCGGCACTTGGCTTGCCTTTAGCCAGTGGCGGCCACGGTTTGCCTGGGTCTTCCACGGCCAACCAGGCCCTTGCCGGCCCTGGCTGCAGCAATGCCGCGGCGGGCATTTCGGCGGCAAAGCCATCCAGCGCCACGGCCTGCAGGTGATCGCTCGCGCTCACACCTTCCAGCAGCGTGGCCAGCGGCACCGCCCGATAGCGCATGGGGCGTTTGTAGGAAACGTCCTGTTCGATGCTGATATCCTGGGCCTCAGGATGGCCAAGCAGTTCGGCGCTGCTCCACTGGCGCGGTGTAGCCCCCAGTTCAAGGTGCAGTTGCGCCGCCGACAATGGCAGGCTCAGGAGCAACGCTAGGAAGGCAAGGCAGTGGCGCATAGGCAATCTCCGACCATCAAGGCCAGCAGGTTACCTGTGCGTTGCCCCTTGGCGCCACTGCCGCCGTCAGCCAAACAAACGTGTAAGGTTCGGCAAGATCAATAGCAATGTAGTGGCGAATAGAATGAGCCCAGCTTGGCGAATTTTCGATTGTCTGAACATGGCGGACCGCCTTCTTGTTGTTATTCCTGAATACCCGTTGGCTTCCTTGTCGCGTTTCGGGTCGATCACAGTGGCGTTGCGTGGCGCCTGACTGCTTGCCTCTTGAAAGTGGATATACATCCAACAGTAGGGTGTGCGTTATCCATGCTTGAGAACCCTTTGTTCTAAATGTTTGGTAAAAACATTTCTTTTGGCTATGAGGCCAAGTGCCAGCCAGCTGGCATGCTCTATCTAGACACTGGCGCAAGTGCCAGGCACGCACCGACGAAATGTGACCGTTCGTCAGCGCAGCCTACTTGCTTGTACGTGCCTTTCGCGGCAGTCTCTACAGCAGATTCCCACCCATGTCGTTCAGGACTACCCCTATGTCGTTACGCATCTGCATCCTTGAAACCGATGTCCTGCGACCGGAGTTGACGGCGCAATATCAGGGCTACGGCAGGATGTTCGAGCAGCTCTTCTCGCGTCAGCCGATTGCCGCCGAATTTTGTGTGTACAACGTGATGCACGGCGACTATCCCGCCGACAGTGAAAAGTTCGATGCCTACCTTGTGACGGGCAGCAAGGCCGATTCGTTCGGTACCGATCCGTGGATCCAGACCCTCAAGGCCTACCTGCTCAAACTGTACGAGCGTGGTGAGAAGCTGCTGGGCGTGTGTTTTGGCCACCAGTTGCTGGCCTTGACCCTGGGTGGCAAGGCCGAGCGGGCCGAGCAAGGCTGGGGCGTGGGTATCCATCGCTACTCGTTGGCGGCGCATGCGCCGTGGATGGACCCGGAGGTGTCGGAGCTGACCTTGCTGATCAGTCACCAGGACCAGGTGACCGAGCTGCCGGAAGGCGCCACGGTGATCGCCTCCAGCGATTTCTGCCCGAATGCGGCGTACCACATTCGCGACCAGGTGCTGTGCTTCCAGGGCCACCCGGAGTTCGTGCACGACTACTCCCGCGCACTGCTCGATGCGCGCCAGGAATACCTGGGTGACGAGGTGTACCACAAGGCCGTCGCCAGCCTGGCCACCGAGCACCAGGGCGATCTGGTAGGGGAGTGGATGTTGCGCTTTATCCAGCAGCCGTCAAAGGCCGGCGACAGCGCCGCATAATCGGTTGCAACCCTTCGCGGGCACGCCCGCTCCCACAGGTTGCTCACAATTTTCAGCATTGTGCGCAACCTGTGGGAGCGGGCGAGCCCGCGAAGAGGCCATCAAAGCCAACCCGATTTCTTGAAGCTGGCATACAACCCGGCACACCCCGTCGCAATCACCCCCAGTACCGCGAAGTAACCGTAGTGCCAGCTCAGCTCTGGCATGTTCTGGAAGTTCATGCCGTACACCCCGGCAATCGCCGTAGGGAACGCCAGAATCGCCGCCCAGGCCGCGAATTTGCGCTGCACGATGCTTTGCCGTGACGACTCCAGCAGCATGCCGATCTCGATGGTCTGGCTGGCAATGTCGCGGATGCCGGCCAGGTCTTCCATCTGCCGTGTCACGTGAATCTGCACATCACGAAAGTACGGGCGCATGTTCTTGTCGATGAACGGGAAGTTCAGGCGCTGCAGTTCTTCGCTCACTTCAACCATGGGCGCCACGTAGCGGCGCAGGCGCAGGATGTCGCGGCGCAGGCTGTGCAGGCGGCGGATGTCGTCTTCCTGCAGCGAGCCGCCCAGTACGCTTTCCTCCAGCTCTTCGATCTCGCCATGAATGGCCTCGCTGACCGGCTGGTAGTTCTCGGTGACGAAGTCGAGCAGGGCGTACAGCACGAAGTCTTCGCCATGTTCCAGCAGCAGGGGCCGGGCCTCGCAGCGCTGGCGGACCATGGCGTAGGACTTGGAGTGGCCGTTGCGGCAGGTGATGATGTAGCCGTTGCCCGCGAAGATATGGGTTTCGATGAATTCCAGCTTGCCTTCGTGGCGCACGGGCGAGTAGGTGACGATGAACAACGCGTCACCGAAGGTTTCCAGCTTGGGCCGGCTGTGTTTTTCCAGGGCATCTTCGATGGCCAGTTCGTGCAGGTTGAACTGGGACTGCAGGTTGGCCAGTTCCTCGGCATTGGGCTCTTCCAGGCCGATCCACACGAAATGCCCCGGCTTGCGCGCCCACTCGCTGCCTTCGTCGATGCTGATGTTGGTGACCTTTCTGCCGGCGCTGTACACCGCCGATGCCACGACTCGACCCATGGTTGTCCGCTTATTCGGTTGAACACGGATACAGCTTGGGCTGTACCCGGCGCCAGAGCAACCCGGATCAGGCCAGTTCTTTTTCCATGCGGTCAATGCACTGCTGCATTTGCCCCCGGCACTGCTCGATCAGCGCTGGCAGATCCTGCGGCGTCATGCCCGTCGTGGCAATGGGTGGCAGCGAGCGCACTATCACCGTGCGCTGACGCCAGCTGTTCAGGCTCAGGCGCCTGGCATAGCGGCTGACGCAGACCGGCACGATCGGCACACCGGCTTCGATCGCCATATGAAATGCGCCTTTCTTGAACGCCAGCAAATGCTCGCCGGCATTGCGGGTGCCTTCGGGGAAAATCCAGATCGAGGTGTCGTCCTGCAGAACCCGGGTGGTCTTCTGTATGGCCTTGCGCGCCTGATAGGCATTCTTGCGGTCGACCAGCACGTTGCCCCCCAGCCAGAACAATTGGCCGAACAGCGGGATCCAGCCCAGGCTCTTCTTGCCGATGGCGACGGTGCGTTGTGGCACCACTTGGCCCAGCACGAACAGGTCGAAGTTGGACTGGTGGTTGGCCACGATCACACAGCCGGGCGGGTGGTCCCACAATGGGCCGACTTCGGCCTTGACCTTGATGCGCATCAGCCAGGTGGCCGGCAAGCTGTAGAGCCGGGCGAAAACGCGGCTGTTGTCAGGGTTGAAGGGGCGGCACAGGCCAATGATCAGGCCCACGACGCCAACGGCAAGAAAATGCAGCCCCAGCAGGAACATACGCAATGAATAAAGCATGGTACGACTCACACCAGACAGTCGCCGGGCAGTGTACGGGTGTGCACTGGTTGGGGCAAACCTTGGTGCAGGCCTGTTCCGGCCCTTTCGCGGGCAAGCCCGCTCCTGCACAGGTTGCGTATGCCCGTTGAATTGCGGATTTCCCCGCGTAGAGGGCGGATGTGCAGGCGCGGGCTTGCCCGCGAAAGGGGCCGTGCCGCTAGCCCATATGCTGCTGGTCCAGCTCGATCGCCTTGTCCAGCGCCTCCAGCAGCCCTTTGCGCACTTTCAGCTTGGTGTTCTTGTGCGCCAGCATGTTCAGCTTCTTCAGCTCCCGCGCCGCAGTCATTGCCGCTTCCTGCAACTGCTCGGCCGGCACCACCTTGTCGAGGAAGCCGGCATCCACTGCACCCTGCGGGTCAAACACTTCGGCGTTGATCACCGAGCGGTGGAAGGCCGAGCGTCGCAGGCGGTCGCGGGCCAGTTCAATACCGGCGTGGTGCATGGTCATGCCGATTTGCACTTCGTTCAGGCATACCTTGTACGGCCCTTCGACGCCAATGCGGTAGTCGGCCGACAGCAGCAGGAAAGCGCCCTTGGCCACGGCATTGCCGGGGCAGGCGACCACCACCGGGAACGGGTGCGACAGCAGCCGGCGGGCGAGGGTGGAACCGGCGGTGACCAGGCTGATGGCCTCTTTGGGGCCGCTGGTCATCACCTTGAGGTCGTAACCGCCCGACAGAATGCCCGGCTGCCCGGTGATGATCACTACTGCACGCTCCTCGGTAGCGCGGTCCAGCGCTGCATTGAAGGCAGTGATGACGTCCGGCGAGATGGCATTGACCTTGCCGTTGTTCAGGGTAAGGGTGGCGATGCCGTCTTCGGCGTGGTAGGTAATCAGCTCGCTCATGGCAGAGTCCTTTTGTTGGCGTGGCGACGACGTTACCCAGCGCCAGGGGCGAGGTAAAGCAGCAAGGCTGACTGGTCGGTCAGCGCTCACGGCAGCCCAAGTGCAAATACATGAAAAAATTGAAAAAAATGCTTGCCAAAGGGAAAGTCTTTCACTAAATTAGCGCACCTCGACGGGCCGCAAGGCTTGAAGAGAAACGGTGAAGTGTCCGAGTGGTCGAAGGAGCACGCCTGGAAAGTGTGTATACGAGAAATCGTATCAAGGGTTCAAATCCCTTCTTCACCGCCACATTCTACGAAAAGCCTCCGCGCTGAAAAGCACGGGGGCTTTTTGTTTTCAGGGCCATTGGGGCTGCTTCGCAGCCCATCGCGACACAAGGCCGCTCCCACAGGCGTACCCGATTTCCTGTGGGGGCGGCCCCGGTAATCTAGAAGCTGATCGAAGCCGAAAGCCGAGCGGTACGCGGTGCCCCCTGGAACAGGTAGTTGTCCCCCAGGTAATCGCCCACATCGCGCCAGTAACGCTTGTCGAACACATTATCCACCGTCAGCCGCAGCACCGTGTCATACCCGCCGACTCGCGTACGGTAACGGCTACCCAGATCGAACACGGTATACCCGCCAACCTCCACATTGCCCGCCTGGCTCGCATACTTGCTGGCGCTGTAGCGCGCCCCACCCAGTAGCGCCAGGCCCGTTACTGGCAGGCTGTATTCGGCATGCAACGCCGCGCGGAACCGGGGAACGTTGATTGCCTGGTGGCCTTCGTAGTCATCGGTACCGCTGTTCTGCACCCGCGCCCGGATGGCTGCCGCACTGGCCTGTACCTGCAGCTTCGGGGTCACCCAGCCGCTGGCGCCCAGTTCCAGGCCGGTATTTTTCTGCTGGCCTTGCTGCACGTAGGTGAAGTTACCGGTGCCGTCCGGGCGTGCGTACTGGTAAGCCTGGCGGATCTGGAACAATGCGGCACTCAGGCTCAGGCCTTGCCAGTCCTGCTTGAGGCCCAGTTCCAGCTGGCGGGAGGTGGTGGGCGCAAGGATTTCAGCCGCATTGCTGGCGAACCAGGGGGCCGTACCTCCGGCGGACAGGCCCTTGGCGTAGCTGGCGTATACCGTGGTGTTCGGCTGCGGCTTGTAGATAAGCGCAGCGTTGGGCAGCAGCTCGTATTGGCGGGTATGGCGCCCGGCTACGCCGTTCTCGTCCCAGGTCTTTTCATCCAGGCGTACTTCACGGGCGCCCAGCACGGCCTGCCATTGCTCGTTGAAGCTGATGCGGTCGCTGATGAAAAAGCCGTACTGGCGGCTGTCCAGTCGACGTTCGCTGGCGCCTACGGGTTTGTCGGACGGGGCGAATGCAGGGGAGCCGGTGTTGATGTTGCCGGTACCAAGCCACTCGTTGTAGTACGGGCGCTGATCCAGCGTACGCCGTTGCGCACTGGTACCCACGATCAGCTCATGCCCCACGCCCAGGGCATCGAAGTGCCCGTTGAGCGTGGCCTGTGCCTCGTCGGTACGACGGGTATCGTCGGGGCTGCGAAAGTCATAGATGTCGTAGTCACCATTGCTGCCGAAAAACGCCCCCTCGCTCGAACCCCAGGCAAACGCACTGTAGTCGTCGATCACCACTTTGCTGCGGGAGGCGCTCAAGGTGCCGGTCCAGGTATCGTTGAAGCGGTATTCGAAGCGCCCGCCCAGGTTCAGCGAGTCGTTCTGCACGGGCTTTGCCCAATGCTGGTAGGCCAGGCGGTCTTTCGGGTCGATGCCGTGGGGCACTTCAGTGCCTCCGAGCAGTTGGTAACCCGGCACCGACGCCTGTTCGCGGTGCTGGTATTCGGCATCCAGCTGCAGGGTGGCATCCGGGTTGATCTGCCAGTCGAACGCCAGCGAGGCGAAGTCGCGCTTGCCGTCAGCGTGGTCGACGTAGGCGCGGATGTCTTCATGGGCCAGATTGGCGCGCAGGCCGAACTGCTTTTCGCTGCCGAACCAGCCGCCAAGGTCGGTGGCCAGATAGCGTTCGCCCTGTTCGTTGGTCGATACCGTGACGCTGCGTATGTCTTCGGCGCGCTTGGTCACATAGTTGATCAAGCCGCCCGGCTCCGACATACCGCTCTGCAGCCCGGACAGGCCCTTGAGCAATTCCACCTGCTGCTTGTTCTCCAGGGCTACGTTCTGCTCTCCGGCAATGGTCTGGCCATTGATGCGATAGCTACTGGCGGCGTTCAGCTCGAAGCCGCGCACATTGAAGTTTTCGTAGTAGCCAATCGGCGCATAGCTTTCGCCGACCGAGGCATCGCTTTGCAACACTTCGCTAAGCGTGCGGACCTGGCGGTCTTCCAGTAGCTGCTGGCTGAACACGCTGACAGAGGCGGGGGTGTCGAGCAGCGGCGCGGGCTGGAAACCGCCCACAGCCGCCTGGCGTGCCTGGTAGCCATCACTGGCGAAGGTGTCGGAGACCTGCAAGGGGGCAAGCACCACGCTGCCTTCGGCAAGCACAGGCGGGCACTGCAGGGCCAGGCCCAGGCTGAGCAGGCTCAGGGGCAGGCGGGGGTGATGCGGGGGCATGCGATGGGGCTCCTGGATGCGCGATACCTGTGCCGGCCCTTTCGCGGGTAAACCCGCTCCTACACCGGTTGGCGATACACCGGGTGGGGATACCCCAGGTGGTGATATCCCTGTAGGAGCGGGTTTACCCGCGAAGAGGCCGGTACAGGCCATGAAAAAGGCGGCATCTTATCAGCCGCCCTCTACATAAAACGATCCAGGCCCGGCGTATTCAGTCAGCCTGTCCTGATCGGCCGCTTGTGCTGCCGCCAGTTGTCATCGATCTTCGACCAGGTCTTGCCATCGGTAATGGCCATCAGCTTGCGTCCATCCTTGAATGTGGCCAGGAAGGTGGCTTCTTCTTCCTTGCCGCCCAGCCACAGCCCGGCCAGCAGCCCCACTGGCCCTGCCACCAGGGCGCCGGCCACGCCCCAGCCCAAGGCGCTGCCCAGGCTGCGGTTGGTTTCCAGGCTGGCCAGCCGCAAGTCGCTGATGCGTGCCAGGGAAATCCGTTCACCGGGTGAGGGGCTGCGCGCGGTCTTGAGTGTGAGCGATCCATTGCGATACTCGCCTTCACCTTGCAAGAAATCGCCGGATTGCACCGTGAGTCTTGTCATAAATTCATCCTGTCAGGGAAAGGGCATTTTCCAGCGCTTACTGAGCGCTGCCCCGGCAGGCAAGTCAACGGCATTGCGACGGAGGGTAGTGCGGTACTTTGTCGCCGTGGCCAATGGCCTCTTCGCGGGCGCTTCACAAACCTCAGGGCCGTGATACGCCTGTGGGAGCGGGCGCGCCCGCGAAGAATCCAGTGGTCATTTATCAGGCCACCTGCAAGGTGTTCTTGCGCTTACGCTCGGCCAGGCCCCACACCAGCAATCCCAGCCCGCCAATCACCAGCCCAGCCACCACAATCCCCATCCAGCCCTGGCGCTGGAACAGCTGTGTGCCCAGCAACGACCCAAGCGCCCCGCCAATGAAATAGCAGGTGATATAACCGGCATTCAGCCGCGTACGTGCCTCCGGCCGCAGGGCGATCACCGCGTTCTGGTTGCTCACATGCACCAGCTGTACCGCCAGGTCGAGCATCAGCACGCCCAGCAGCAAGGCGAGCAGCGACTGTTCGGCAAACCCCAGCGGCACCCACGACAGCAGCAACACCACCAGGCCCACGGTGGTACCCAGCGACCCCTTGCCACGGTCCGCCAGGCGTCCGGCCCAGTTGGCCGACAACGCACCCGCCGCACCGGCCAGGCCGAACAGGCCGATCACCGCATCCGAATAGTGATAGGGGCCTTTCGCCAGCAGAAACGCCAGGGGTGTCCAGAACAGGGCGAACAGGCTGAATGCCAACAGACCGAGCAGCGAGCGCAGGCGCAGCACGGGTTCTTCGATGAACAGGCGGAACACGGAGCCGATCAGTGCAGGGTATTTCAGCCCGGCGTGGCTGTGGTGCTGCGGCAGGCTGCGGTATAGCGCCAGCGCGGTAAGTGCCATCAGCACGGCGGCCAGCACGTAGATACTGCGCCAGCCACCCAGCTCGGCCATGAAGCCGGCAGCAGTACGCGCCAGCAGGATGCCCAGCAGCAGGCCGCTCATCAGCGTGCCGATCGCGCGCCCGCGCTGATGCGGCTCGCTCAGGGTCGCTGCCATCGGCACGAGGATCTGTGCCACCACCGAGAACAGCCCGGTCAGCGCCGTGCCGAGCAGCAGCCAGGGCAGGCTGGGTGCACAGGCGCTGATGACCAGGCCCAGGGTGGAGACAACGGTCATCACGGTAATCAGCCGGCGCTGCTCGAACAGGTCGCCCAGCGGTGCCAGCAGCAACAGGCCGGCGCCATAGCTGAGCTGCGCGGCAATCACGATGCTGCCGGCACTGGCGGTGCTCAAGCCAAATTGCTGGGCGATGCTGTGCAGCAGCGGTTGGGCGTAGTAGTTGCTGGCCACGGCCAGGCCTGTGGCGGTGGCCATCAGCAGGATCAGGGCGCGGCTGAGAGTGGGGGTGTGCATGCAATTCTCGTGGGGGCAGTCGTGTGTGGTGATGATTATCAGCAAGTGTCTGGCATGACACCAATGTATAGTTTTCAACCTATTCATCTTGAAAGCAGATAGATCGATGAACCTCAAGCAGCTCGAATATGCCCTTGCCGTGGCCGACACCGGCAGTTTTACCCGTGCGGCGGAGCGCTGCCATGTGGTGCAGTCGGCCCTTAGCCATCAGGTGGCGCGGCTGGAGGCGCAGCTGGGGGTGAGCCTGTTCGAGCGTAGTTCGCGACGGGTGCGCCTGACACCTGCGGGGGAAGCTTTTGTGCTCAGTGCACGGCCAGCGGTGGAGGCGGCCCGGCGCATTGCCGATGACGTGGCGGCGGCCTGCGGCCAGGTGCGCGGGCGGCTGGCGATTGGTGAAATCAGCTCGCTCACCGCGCTGGACCTGGTCGACCTGTTGGCGGTATTCCATGGTCGTTATCCGGATGTGGATGTGCGCTGGCTCACGGCCAAGAGCGAATTGCTGATCGCTGACGTACTCGAGCGGCGCCTGGACGTGGGCTTTATCGGGCTGTGGCAGGGCGAGGTGGTGCAGGGGGTGCAGCATCGGTTGCTGGCCAGGGAAGAACTGGTGGCTGTGTTGCCATTGGCGCACCGCCTGGCGGGCAGGGCACAGCTGGCGCTGGCTGACCTGGCAGGCGAAGTGTTGGTGGATTTCCCCGAAGGCACTGGGGCGCGACGACAGACCGACGAGGCGTTTCAGGCGGTGGGGTTGCAGCGTCGGGTGCAGTTCGAGATAGGGCATGTTCGTCTGGTGGAGAAATTCGTGCAGCGGGGCATGGCCGTTGGCCTGGTGCCTGAGCGGGTAGCTCAGGGCATCGAAGGGGTGGCAGTGGCGCGGTTGGTGGATGCGCCGGTGCGGCACTTGTATGCGGTGTGGTCGTCCAGCCCCACACCGGCTGCCCGGGCTTTTCTGGACGTGATGGAACAGTGCCTGGGGGCAAAGAAAGGCTAAGCCTGTGCCGGCGCTGTCGCGGCACAGGCAACCTTTCAATCAGGCTGCAAACCCACCGTCCACCGTCAGGCTGGCCCCGGTGATATACCCGGCTTCAGGCCCTGCCAGGTAAGCCACGAAGCTGGCAATCTCCTCCGGTTCGCCATACCGCCCAATGGCCATTAGCGGAATCAGGCTCTCGGCGAACTCGCCACTGGCCGGGTTCATGTCGGTATCCACCGGCCCGGGCTGCACGTTGTTCACGGTAATGCCCTGCGGCCCAAGGTCGCGTGCCATGCCGCGGGTCAGGCCAACCAGTGCCGACTTGCTCATGGCGTACGGTGCACCGCCGGCAAACGGCATGCGCTCGGCGTTGGTGCTGCCAATGTTGATGATACGACCCCCCTGGCCCATGTAGCGTGCCGCGGCCTGGCTGGCGACGAATACGCTGCGTACGTTTACGGCCAGCATGTGATCGAAGTCGGCCAGGTCGAACTCGGTCACCGGGGCCACTGCCAACACACCGGCGTTGTTGACCAGGATATCCAGCCGGCCGAAGGCCTTCACGGTGTCATCCACCGCCAGTTGCACAGCTGCCGCATCAGCGCTGTCAGCCCGCAGGGCCAAGGCTTTGCCGCCGTTCTCGGTAATTTCCCGAGCCAGTTCTTCAGCCGGGCCGGCAGAGCTGACATAGGTGAAGGCCACTTGCGCGCCTTCGCGGGCCAGGCGCCGCACGATGGCTGCGCCAATGCCTCGGGAGCCGCCCTGAACCAGGGCTACCTTGCCTTCGAGTGTAAGTTGCTTGGACATGCTGTTCTCCTGCTGGAAGCCAGGCCGAAATGCCTTGGATGGGGCACAGTATCGGCGCTCGATTACCTACTGATAAGATGGCAATCACTATCAGCAGAGTAAACCTTTGGTTGTTAATCATGGCCATGGAATCGTTCAGCGCGTTGGAATGCTTTATCCGCAGTGCCGAGGTTGGCAGTTTTGCCGAAGCCGCCAGGCGCCTGAGCCTTACCCCGGCTGCTGTGGGCAAGCACGTTGCGCAGCTGGAAGCGCGCCTGGGTGTGCGGTTGTTCCAGCGTAGTACCCGCAAGCTGACCTTGACCGAAGCGGGGCAGCGTTTTCTCGGCGAGGTCAGTGACAGCTTTCGCACCATTCAGTACGCCGTGGCCAACCTGGCCAGTGCCGAAGGCCAGCCAGCCGGGTCGTTACGGGTGAGCATGGGCACGGTGTTCGGGCGTTTGTATGTGCTGCCGTTGCTGGGGGAGTTCTTGCGCCGCTACCCGGCGATTACCCCGGATTGGCATTTCGACAACCGCCAGGTCGACCTGATCGGCCAGGGCTTCGATGCTGCGATTGGCGGTGGCTTCGAACTGCCGCCGGGGGTGGTGGCGCGCAAGCTGACCCCGGCGCACCGGGTGTTGGTGGCGGCGCCGGTCTATCTGCAGCGGCACGCGCCGATAGACGACCCGCAGGTGCTGCAACGCCATGACGGCATCCTGGTCCGGTCACCGCAGACCGGGCGGGTGCGCTCGTGGCCGCTGACCAGCCGTTGGCAGGTGCAGCAGCCGCTGCAATTGCGCCAGGCGATGACCATGAGCGATTCGGACGCGGCATGCGCGGTGGCCGAGCAGGGGCTGGGCATTGCCCTGGTGAGCCTGCCGTTTGCCGTGCCCTACCTGCTGGCCGGGCGGCTGCTGCGGGTGTTGCCGGACTGGTATGTGGACGATGGGCATATCAGCCTGTATTTCGCCGAGCACAAGCTGTTGCCGGGCAAGACCCGGGCGTTCGTCGATTTTGTGGTGGAGCAGTTTGCCGAGCAGGGGCTGGCGGGGCGGTTCGATGCCTTGCAGGCCCTTTAGAGAATTATTGCCTGTGCCGGCCCTTTCGCAGGCCCGCCCGCTCCCACAGGGATATCACAGCCCTGAAGACAGTGGGCCCCTTGTGGGAGCGGGCGGGCCCGCGAAGAGGCCGGTTCAGACAACATCGACAATGAACGATACCTGCGCCCCCAGGCTCACCTCGTCATCCACCCGCTTGCCCAGCAACAGCTGCCCCAGCGGCGAACGCGGAGTAATCACCGTCACCAGCCCGTCCCCCTCGCCAATCTTCAGCCCCGCTGCCTCAGGCCCCAGAAACAGCCGACGGTGCCCGCCCTCTTCATCTTCCAGGGTCACCAGGTTGCTTACCTGCACACCGCGCGCCGTGTCGTAGTCACGCAGCAGCAACTGCTGGTAGATCACCAGCGCCTGGCGGATCTCGGCACTGCGGCGGGCCTGGCCGGTGGCCAGGTACGAGGCCTCCAGGCCCAGCGTGTCATACTTGTTCTCGGCAATGTTCTCTTCGGCGGTGGCGGCCTCGTAGGCGGTTTGCGCCGCGCGGGTCAGCACGTCCAGGTCATGCTCGAGGGTGGCGACAATCAGCGCCAGCAGGTGGGGCTTGTCCATGGTCAGTAACAGAACTCCAGCACGTTGGCCTGGCTTTTTTCGGTGGGCGCGGTACGGTTTTGCTGTAGCCAGAACTGGCACTTGGGGCTGTTGAGGTTGCGCGGATTGCCCTGTGCGGCATCGGCGGCCTGTTGCAGCTCCTGTTTGTGCAGGATGTCCTTGTAGCGTTCGAACATCTCGGCCTGGCCATCCTGGGCAGTGGTCGGCGCGGGTGTTGCAGCGGGTCGGTAGGCGTGGGGGGCCACAACCTGGGCCAGAGGTTGCACCTGCTGTGGCCACAACTGCTGGGCCAGCCACAGGCTCACGGCAATGGCCATGGCGCCCAGCCATAGGCCCAAGGCTACGCACATGATCAACGGCAACGGCTTGAGGGTGATCTTCAGTTCACGGTGGCGCGGCATGTCAGCCTCCTGGCAGCGTGGTAGGGGGGCATTGTCGCATGCGCTTGGGCATTTTTCTGCGCAGGTGCTTTTGTCAGCGCCAATTTATGCGCAGAATTCGCGGTTTTTGCACCAGCACGGGAGGGGCGCATGAAAGCCACCTGGGACATCTTCTGCAGCGTCGTCGACAACTACGGCGATATCGGCGTGACCTGGCGCCTGGCCCGGCAGTTGGTGGCCGAGCACGGCCTGGCGGTGCGCCTGTGGGTGGATGACCTCAACGCTTTCACGCCTATGTGCCCTGGCGCCGATGCCACGGCGGCGCAACAGTGGCAGCACGGTGTGGATGTGCGTCACTGGCCGGCAGCGTGGTTGCCGGTGGCCCCCGCCGATGTGGTGATCGGCGCGTTCGCCTGCCAGTTGCCGGCGGCGTATGTCGAGGCCATGCGTGCCCGTCCGCAGCCGCCGCTCTGGCTCAACCTCGAGTACCTGAGTGCCGAGGACTGGGTAGAGGGTTGCCATGGGTTGCCTTCGCCGCAGCCCAACGGTTTGCGCAAGGTTTTTTTCTTCCCGGGCTTTACCGACAAAACGGGCGGTTTGCTGCGCGAGGGTTCGCTGCTGGCCCGGCGTGATGCGTTCCAGCAGTCGGCGGATGCGCGCCGTGCCTTCTTGCTGGGGCTTGGTGTAGACCCTGTGCCGGGTGCGCTGCTGATCTCGCTGTTCGCCTATGAAAACCCACAGCTGGGCAACTGGCTTGATGCCTTGGCCACGGCTGACCAGGCCTGCCACCTGTTGGTCCCGCAGGGGCGCATCGTCGCGGGGCTCAGCCAGTGGCTGGGCGAGGGGCCGCTGCACGTGGGTGATGTGCGCACGCGTGGGGCGCTGACCGTTCAGGTGCTGCCATTCGTCAGCCAGGACGACTTCGACCGGCTGTTATGGAGCTGCGATTTCAATGCCGTGCGTGGCGAAGACTCGTTCGTGCGTGCGCAGTGGGCGGGGCAGCCGATGCTGTGGCACATCTATGTGCAGGACGAGAATGCCCATTGGGAAAAACTCGAAGCGTTCCTCGCGCATTATCGCTGCGGCCTGTCAGACGAAGCCGATGCAGCCCTGCTGGGCCTGTGGCGTGCCTGGAACATGGATTTCGACATGGGCCAGGCCTGGCGGGCGGCCCGCCAGCATTGGCCGGAACTGCAGCAGCATGCCCGCCGTTGGGGGGCGCGACAGGCCGCTCAGCCGGACCTTGCCGAAGCGCTAGTACACTTTTACCGAAATTCGCTATGATACGCGGCCTCGATTTTTATAAATCCATCCAGATTCGGATACTTCGTAATGAAAACTGGTAAAGAACTGAAACCCGGTACCGTACTGCGGATCGACAACGACCCGTGGCTGGTTCAAAAAGCTGAGTTCACCAAGTCGGGCCGTAACAGCGCGATCATGAAGACCAAGCTGAAGAACCTGCTGACCGGCTACAAGACCGAAACCGTATACGGTGCGGACGACAAGCTGGACGACGTGATCCTGGATCGCAAAGAAGCGACCCTGTCGTTCATCAATGGTGACGAGTACACCTTCATGGACACCACCGACTACACCATGTACGAGCTGAACGCCGAAGACATCGAAGCCGTTCTGCCGTACATCGAAGAAGGCATGGAAGACGTCTGCGAAGCCGTGTTCTTCGAAGGCCGTCTGGTGTCGGTTGAACTGCCGACCACCATCAGCCGTAAAGTTGTCTACACCGAGAACGCTGCTCGCGGTGACACCTCCGGCAAAGTCATGAAGCCTGCCAAGCTGGCGAACGGTACCGAGATCTCGGTTGCCGACTTCATCCAGATCGACGAGTGGATCGACATCGACACTCGCGACAACAGCTTCAAAGGCCGTTCCAAGAAGTAATGCTTCTTGCGAGACGCAAAAAACCCGGCGCAAGCCGGGTTTTTTTATGCCTGTGTGCTCGTGCTTTTGTGGGGGCAACTGTCGTGCTCAATTTCTAAAAGCTGGCGCAGATCCGTGTGGGAGCGGGCTTGCCCGCGAACACGGGCGAAGCCTGTGCCATCCACCGCGGTGTTTTCTTCACGGGTAAACCCGCTCCTACAGGGCATTGCGCAAGCCTTTGCGCCTTAGACGGTTACGTGCAGGCGCACATCCACATTACCGCGGGTGGCATTGGAGTACGGGCACACCTGATGCGCCTTTTCCACCAGCCCTTCGGCATCGGCCTGGGCCAGGCCCGGCAGGTTGATGTGCAGGTCGATGTCCAGGCCGAAACCGCCCGGGATCTGGCCGATGCCCACCTTGGCGGTGATCGAGGTATCTGCCGGCAGGGCTTTCTTCTCTTGCCCGGCCACGAATTTCAAGGCGCCGATGAAGCAGGCCGAGTAACCGGCGGCGAACATCTGCTCGGGGTTGGTGCCGTCACCGCCCGCGCCGCCCAGTTCCTTGGGGGTGCTCAGGCTGACGACGAGCTTGCCGTCGCTGGAGCGGGATTTGCCGTCGCGCCCACCGGTGGAGGTAGCTTCTGCGATGTACAGCGGAGTGACCTTTTGCATCTTGAGCCTCGCTAATGTGCTGTGCACTCCCGTTTGCAGGAGGGCGGGGGTTGGTGTGGGATTTAAATTAGCGCGCAATTAGTTAGCGCGCAAGATAAATCATCGCCGTTCATCGGAACGGCCATTTCACAGCATAGCGCTCAGAGGTTTTTCTGCAGGTTTTCGCGCAGGTTCAGCAGGTCGGCTTGCAGTTGCTGCAGCTGCTCCAGGCTGCGCCCGCTGGCCTTGAGAATGCACGGCGGCACCTCTTTGGCCTGCTGTTGCAGGGCGCGGCCCTTGTCGGTCAGTTGCACCATCACTACCCGTTCATCTTCGCGGCTGCGGTTGCGCTGCAACAGGCCTTCGCTTTCCAGGCGTTTGAGCAGCGGGGTCAGCGAGCCTGGGTCGGTCAGCAGGTGCTGGCTGATTTCGCCCACGGTCAGTCCGTCACGCTCCCAGAGCACCAGCATGGCAAGGTATTGCGGGTAGGTCAGGCCCAGCGCCTGCAGCAGCGGCTTGTAGACCTTGGTCATCAGCAACGAGGTGGAGTGCAGGGCAAAACAGACCTGGTTGTCCAGCAGCAGCTCGTCACAGGAGGCTTGGGTGTCGGCGTTCATGCAGGTCCTTGAAAGTGATCAATGGAAAATTCTGGCACGCTGATCATCAGTGCGCGAGTTAATCGCGCAGTTCACTGCGCAAGGCCAGGTCCCAGGGTGGTATCGGGCTGAATCGGCTCTTGAGGAATTCGAGCAGCAAACGGCTGCGAGAGTTCGTTTCATGTGCCAGGCGTAACGCGTAAATGCCACTGGTCTCGGCTTCAGGCAAACCGCCGTCGCAGAACAACGGGATAAGCTCGCCGCGTAGCAGGTATTCACTGCTCAGCCAGGTGGGCAGGTGGGCTATCCCCAGGCCGGCGAGGGCGCCGAACAGCAGGGTTTCGGCATTGTTGGCGGCCATGCGCATGCGCGCGGGGCGGTACAGGCGGGTTTGCCCGGCCACACTGAAGCGCCAGGCGAACGGCGGCGCCAGGCCATCCCAGTCCAGCCCGTCATGCCCGGGCAGTTCGCTGGGGCAGGTGGGGATGCCGCGGCTGGCCAGGTAGGCGGGGCTGGCGCAGGCGATGCGCACCATGTAGGCGAGCGGCGTGGCGACCAGACGGGTGTCGGCCAAAGGGCCGGCGCGCAACACCAGGTCGACCTCGCCCAGGTGGCTGCCATGCAGGTCGACGAAGCTGTCGATCAACCGCAGTTGCACGTCCAGGCCCGGGTAGGCCACCAGGAAGTCGGCAATGGCCGGGGCCAGGTGGCGGCGGCCAAACGCGGCAGGTGCGTCGATGCGGATCAGGCCTTCCGGGGCATTGCTCAGTGACACCGCTTCGGCCCGGGCCAGGCGCAACTCCTCGATGATGCGCCTGGCCCGCTCGGCAAAGGCGTTGCCTGCAGGCGTGGCCCGCACCGCGTGGGTGCTGCGGGTGAACAGGCGGCTGCCGACGGCGCTTTCCAGGTTGTCGATGCGCCGTGCTACCGCAGACGGGGTCAGCGGGTGGCGACGGGCGGCGGCAGAAAAGCTGCCGGTTTCCAGCACATCAAGGAACAGGCTCAATTGGTCGGTCAGGGTATCGGGGCTCATGGCTGCCTTGCTTTTGCGAAAAACGCACAGCCATTGTGCGCTGCTGTGCGTTTCCCCGCCAGCGCACACTCGTTAGCATGCTCGCTTTATTGGTACAGGCGGACGAGGCCCTGATGATCGAGTGGTTGTTGTATATCGTGTTGGGCGCTGCCCTGGGCACCATGGGGGGCTTGTTTGGCATTGGTGGCGGGCTGATCGCGATTCCGGCGTTGGGTGTGCTGTTTGGCCTGGACCAGCAGTTGGCGCAGGGGACCGCGTTGGTGATGGTGGTGCCGAACGTGCTGCTGGCGTTGTGGCGTTATCACCAGCGCAACCGTATTGCGTTGCGCCATGCGTTGCCGCTGTCGGTATGCAGCTTCTTGTTCGCCTGGCTGGGGTCGATCTGGGCGGTGGGGCTTGATGCGCACTCCATGCGCCTGGGTTTTGTCGGCTTTTTGGTAGCCTTGGCAGTGTGGAACGTGGTGCGGATGTTCATGAAGGTGTCGTCGCCGAGTGCCGAGCTGCGTCATGCCTGGCCGTGGCTGGGTGTGCTGGGCAGCTTTGCCGGCACCATGGGCGGCTTGTTCGGCGTGGGTGGGGCCGTGGTGGCCACGCCGATCCTGACCAGTGTGTTTGGCGCTACTCAGGTGGTGGCGCAGGGGTTGTCACTGGCGCTGGCGGCGCCGAGTACCTTGGTCACGCTGGTGACCTATGGCGTGCACCATAGCGTTGACTGGGGGGTTGGGATTCCCTTGGCGGTGGGTGGCTTGCTCAGCATCAGCTGGGGCGTGAAGCTGGCCCACGCGTTGCCGGAGAAGGTACTGCGGGCGATGTTCTGTGTGTTCCTGGTGGTCTGTGCGGTGATGCTGGGGTTTGAGCTTTGAGATTGTGGGGCCGTTTTTCGGCCCCCGATCACTTGAAACCCTCAACGATGTAGTCGGCCATGCAGTCGGTGATTGGCGAGGGGGATTGCGTACTGCGCACCAGCATCACATTGGCCATCGGCAACTGCGGTAGCCCTTCGCTTTCACCCAGTATGCGGATGTTGCCCCCGATCAGGCTCTGCAGCTGCGCGGTCACTGCCAGCCCGGCGGTGACGATGGCAAAGATCGCTGCCAGGCTCGGGCTGGTGTAGGCAATACGGTAATCGATGCCCTGTGCCTCCAGCGCATTGCAGGTCCAGGCGCGACAGAAGCAGTCGGTGTTGAACAGCGCCACCGGCATCGGCCGCTGTTCGTGCGGGCAAAAGCCTTCTGCCGCGGCCCACACCAGGCGTTCCTGGCGCAGCAACTGGCCAATCTCGTTGCCGGGCTCGCGGGTGACGATGGTCAGGTCCAGATCCTGGCGCAGCATCAAGTGCTTGGACGAATCGCAATGCACTTCCACCTGCACCAGCGGGTAGGCCTGGGCAAAGCTCGACAGGATGGTCGGCAGGAAGCGCATGGCGTAGTCGTCCGGTGTGCCGATGCGCACCAGGCCAACCATGTGCGGCATGCGCAGGGTGTTGAACACTTCGCCATGCAACTTGAGAATGCGTCGGGCATACCCCAGCAGGACCTGACCTTCGGCGGTCAGCCGCACCTGACGGCCATCACGTTCGAAGAGCTGGCGCTGCAGAACGTCTTCTTCCAGGCGTTTCATCTGCATACTGACTGCTGACTGGGTGCGGTTGACCACTTCGCCTGCGCGGGTAAAGCCGCCTTGCTCGGCAATGGCTACGAAGGTGCGCAGGACGTCCGCGTCGAGGCTTTGGTACTGGGACATTGCATCAATCTCCGAGATGCATCGCATCAGAAACATTCGTTGGATTGATCTTATGCCTGGCGTGAGACTGAGGCCATCAACACGGAGGGCTTCACGATGAAAGGTCATGTCAGCAGCATCCAGCAACCAGCCTTTTCCCTGAGCTACCTGTGGCACGCGGCTCTGCAGCGCCCGGCGCGTTGGCTGGAGCTGTACCGTCAGCGTCAGGAGTTGGCCAGTCTCAGTGATGCAACCTTGCACGATCTGGGGTTGAGTCGGGCGGATATCCATCAAGAGGCCGAGCGGCATTTCTGGGATGATCCACTGAGGAAGTGAGTTGGGTCCAAGCGCCTGGCTTCAGCTTTTCAGCGTCCGGGAGATCGAGCGCCGCCCGCGCGGCGCATCGCGAGCAAAGCTCGCTCCTACATTTGTTTCGGGCCAATTTTTCCTGTGGCATTTGTGCGCGAACGCCTTGGCGCATGGCGCGACATCACGTCGAACTAACAAGGCGGTCGCGCGCGCCTGTCACAGGCGTAACTGGCCCGAAACAAATGTAGGAGCGAGCTTTGCTCGCGATGCGCCGCGCGGGCGGCGCTCGATCTCCCAGGCGCTACAAAACTCAAGGCATGCGCCCCAGCCTCACCGCCGCACCTGCTTGAGGGTTTCGGCAATCAGGAACGCCAACTCCAGCGACTGATCGGCATTCATCCGCGGATCACAATGGGTGTGATACCGGTCCGACAACGCATCCTCGGTGATCGGCCGGGCACCGCCAATGCATTCGGTGACGTTCTGCCCGGTCATCTCGATATGGATACCGCCAGCATGGCTGCCCTCGGCCTGATGTACCTGGAAGAACTGCTTAACCTCATCCAGAATCTGCGCAAAATCGCGGGTCTTGTAACCGCTGCTGGCCTTGATGGTGTTGCCGTGCATCGGGTCGGAGCTCCACAACACCTTGCGCCCCTCGCGCTCGACAGTGCGGATCAGCCCCGGCAAGTGGTCGCCAACCTTGCTCGCGCCCATGCGCACGATCAGGTTCAGACGCCCCGGGTCGTTGGACGGATTGAGCGTGTCGATCAGGCGGATCAGCTCTTCGGGGTTCATGCTCGGGCCAACCTTGACCCCGATGGGGTTGTGCACGCCACGCAGGAACTCGACATGGGCGCCATCGAGCTGGCGGGTGCGGTCGCCGATCCACAGCATGTGCGCCGAGCAGTCGTAGTAGTCGCCGGTCAGGCTGTCCTGGCGCACGAAGGCTTCTTCATAGTTCAACAGCAGCGCCTCGTGGGCCGTGAAGAAGCTGGTTTCGCGCAGTTGCGGCGCACTGTCCAGGCCACAGGCACGCATGAACGCCAGGGTTTCATCGATGCGATTGGCCAACTGGTGGTACTTGTCGGCCAGCGCCGAGTTGGCGATGAAGTCCAGGTTCCACTTGTGCACCTGGTGCAGGTCGGCAAACCCGCCCTGGGCGAACGCGCGCAGCAGGTTGAGGCTGGCGGTGGCCTGGTGGTAGGCCTGCAGCAGGCGCTCCGGGTCCGGAATACGGCTTTTGGCGTCGAAACTGATGCCGTTGACGATGTCGCCGCGGTAGGCGGGGAGGGTGACGTCGCCGATGGTTTCATCGCCAGATGAGCGCGGTTTGGCGAACTGCCCGGCCATACGCCCCACTTTCACCACCGGGCAGCCGGCGGCAAAGGTCATGACAATCGCCATTTGCAGCAACACCTTGAAGGTGTCGCGGATTTTTGCAGCCGAGAACTCGGCGAAGCTCTCGGCGCAATCGCCGCCCTGAAGCAGGAAGGCACGGCCTTCAGTGACTTCGGCAAACTGCCGGCGCAGCTCGCGCGCCTCACCCGCGAACACCAGCGGCGGGTAGCTGGCCAGGGTCTGTTCAACCTTCAGCAGGTGCGCGGCATCGGGGTAGGTCGGTTGCTGCTGGATCGGCAGGGCGCGCCAGCTGTCGGGGCTCCACGGTTGGTTCATCTTGGGCTCGGTCTTGTCGGTTGTAGGCTATGGGCCATGGTAACAGTTGGCGCTGCGCTTGTTGCATCAAGGGTGTTGGCGGACAATGCGCGTTTTTGCGCAGGCGGGTGGTGGACATGACGGCGGAACGGCAAGAGCGGCTGCTGGCACGGGTGGAAGATGCGTTTGGCGTCATCAGCGTGTACGAAGTAGACGACTACCGCTTTCTGGAATTCGGCGATGCGATCGAGCAAAGCTGCGTGTTCACCGCCGACCCCAGCTGGCTGGAGTACGACTACACCCGCGCCATGCTGGTGGGGGCGCTGTGCCACGAACTGCCTGAGAGTGCACTGTTTCTGGGCCTGGGCGCCGGCACGCTGACCCAGGCCTGCATGAAGTTCCTGCCGCTGGAAGACATCGAGGCCATCGAGCTGCGCCCGGATGTGCCGCGCCTGGCCATGGATTACCTGGGCCTGGACGACGACCCGCGGCTGTATGTGCGCATCGGCGATGCCCTGGAGCTATTGCCCACGGCAGAGAAGGCCGACCTGCTGTTCGTTGACTTGTACACCGATCATGGCCCTGGGGTCGGGCACCTGGCGTGGAACTTTCTGGAGAACTGCCAGCAACACCTGAACCCAGGCGGCTGGTTGGTGATCAACCAGTGGGCCACCGATGATGGCAGGCCGCTGGGCGCGGCGTTGTTGCGCGGGTTGTACCATCGGCATTACTGGGAGCTGCCTGTGAAGGAGGGCAATGTGATTCTGCTGGTGCCGGCAGACCTTGAGCAGTCGCTGGACCTGGACGGTTTGAGAGCCCGGGCCGAGGCGCTGGCGCCGCGTTTGGGGTACAGCCTCGATGGGCTGATCCGCGAGATTCGGCCGGCTACCTGAATGGCTGACGCGCGCCGACACCGAGCAAGTAAGGCTTCAGGGGATTATCGATTCAGCCTGTCGTGCGCGATGGCCCGATACTGGCCCTGCCCCCATGAAAATTTTCCTCACGTACGCGACTATTTCAGGTATAGTACGCGCCGGTCTTTTAGCGGACCTCAAAATCAGGTGGTGCAAATCCTCCGAGTCCAGCTTCGGCTGCGCGTCCGCTAGGCGGACCTTCCCAAGTTTTCTTTTTCAATCGTTTTCGCAAATCCCCGCCGCCAAAGCTGCCTGGGTGACCTTACGGTCTTTCAAGGCATGTGCAGCTTTGGAGCATGGGTCTTTGCGGATGCACCTAGAGGCAGACCCATGACCCAGGAAACCGGCGGCTTCGCCGCTCTCGATCTTAATCCGAACATTGTTGCTGCCGTTGTGGCTACCGGCTACGAAGAGCCGTCCGCCATTCAGCAACAATCGATCCCGATCATCCTCGCCGGTCACGACATGATCGGCCAGGCGCAGACTGGCACCGGCAAAACCGCTGCCTTCGCCCTGCCGATCCTGAACAAGATCGATGTGAGCAAGCGCGAACCGCAAGCCCTGATCCTGGCGCCAACCCGTGAGTTGGCGCTGCAAGTTGCTACCGCTTTCGAAACCTACGCCAAGCAGATGCCGGGCGTGAACGTTGTCGCCGTCTACGGTGGTGCCCCGATGGGCCCACAGCTGCGTGCGATCCGCAACGGCGCGCAAATCGTCGTGGCCACCCCGGGCCGTCTGTGCGACCACCTGCGTCGTGACGAAAAAGTCTTGTCGACCGTACAGTACCTGGTACTGGACGAAGCCGACGAGATGCTGAAGCTGGGCTTCATGGACGACCTCGAAGTGATCTTCGACGCAATCCCGGCTACCCGTCAGACCGTACTGTTCTCCGCAACCCTGCCGTCGTCGATCCGTTCGATCGCCGAGCGCCACCTGCGCGAACCCAAGCACGTCAAGATCCAGACCAAGACCCAGACCGTTACCGCGATCGAGCAGGCCCACCTGATGGTCCACGCGGACCAGAAGATCCCGGCTGTGCTGCGTCTGCTGGAAGTGGAAGAGTTCGACGCGCTGATCGCCTTCGTGCGTACCAAGCAAGCCACCCTGGACCTGGCCGCCGCGCTGGAAGCCAAGGGCTACAAGGCTGCTGCGCTGAACGGCGACATCGCCCAGAACCAGCGTGAGCGCGTGATCGACTCGCTCAAGGATGGCCGCCTGGACATCGTCGTCGCCACCGACGTCGCTGCCCGTGGCCTGGACGTACCGCGCATCACTCACGTATTCAACGTTGACATGCCGTACGACCCGGAGTCCTACGTACACCGAATCGGCCGTACTGGCCGTGCCGGTCGCGATGGCCGTGCACTGTTGCTGGTTACCCCGCGTGAGCGCCGCATGCTGCAGGTGATCGAGCGTGTTACCGGGCAGAAGGTTGCCGAAGCGCGCCTGCCGAATGCCCAGGCCGTGCTGGATGCCCGCATCAAGAAGCTGACCTCGAGCCTGGCGCCGCTGGTAGCCGAAGCAGAAGCCACCCACGGCGAACTGTTCGACCGCCTGACCACCGACCTGGGTTGCAGCGCGCGTGCCTTGGCTTCGGCCCTGCTGCGCAAGGCCACCAATGGCCAGGCGCTGGACCTGGCGGCGGTAGAGCGCGAGCAGCCGCTGGTGCCGAGCTTCGCCCCGCGTGGTGAGCGTACCGAGCGCGGTGAGCGTGGCGAGCGCCCTGACCGTGGTGATCGTGAGCGCCGTGCGCCGCTGCCGTTGGCCGAAGGCCGCGTGCGTTGCCGTACCGCCCTGGGTGCCCGTGATGGCATCGCTGCCAAGAACCTGCTGGGGGCGATCCTCAACGAAGGTGGCCTGGCGCGTGACGCTATCGGCCGCATCCAGGTGCGCGACAGCTTCAGCCTGGTCGAGCTGCCGGAAGACGGCCTCGAGAAGCTGCTGTCCAAGCTCAAGGACACCCGCGTGGCTGGCAAGCAGCTGAAGCTGCGTCGCTACCGCGAGGATTGATCCTGGCGTAACGAAAAAATCCCCGGCTTAGGTCGGGGATTTTTTTTGCCTTTACCGGCCCTTTCGCGGGCAAGCCCGCTCCTACAGGTACCCCACAGATTTCAGTACCTGTAGGAGCGGGCTTGCCCGCGAAGAGGCCCTTCAGTCGAACCGATAGATGTCCATCCCCAGCGCGCCCAGGGTAAACCCCTGATGCACCACGCCGAACTTGCTCCCGGCTCCGAGGGCAAAGAACAGCGGTAGCAAATGCTCATCACTGGGATGGTTGCGCACCGCAAACGGCGCCTGCTGCCGGTAATCCAGCAACGCCGCCTGGTCATCCTCCTGCAGCCGGTCTACCACCCAATCCCTGAACGCCAGGGCCCATGGCTCAATCACATCCGGCCCTGCATGCCAGTCCAGCTCACCCAGGTTGTGGGTAATGCTGCCCGACCCTATCAGCAGTACATCCTCGGTACGCAACACCGCCAGTGCCTGGCCCACTTTTAGCTGCAGCGCCGGCCCCATGTGGCTGGGCAGTGAAACCTGCACCACGGGAATGCTCGCATCCGGGTACATCAGCGACAGTGGCACCCAGGCGCCATGGTCGAATGGGCGCTGCATGTCCAGCCGCGCGGGTAGCCCCGCAGCCTTCAACCGCTCACTGACCTGGCCAGCAAGCCCGGGCTCGCCCGGCGCCGGGTACTGCACCGCATACAGGGCCGGTGGGAAGCCGTAGAAGTCATGCCAGGTTTCGGGCTGTGCGCTGGCGGTGACCAGCAGCTCGCGGCTTTCCCAGTGCGCCGACACCACCACGATCGCTTTCGGCCGGGGCAGGGCGTTGGCCAACCCGGACAGTGCCGGCCCGCTGGCGCCGGGTTGCAGGGCAAGCATGGGGGAACCATGGGAAATGAACAGGCTGGGCAGCATGGCGGGGTCCTGAAGGTTAAGATGCAACCATCTTCGATTAACTACAGATCGAAATCCAAACCAAGTTTTACCGACAAATCATCTAAAAATCGGGAGTAATCATGGAACCAGCGTTCTGGCAGCAGCGGTGGGCCGATAACCAGATCGGCTTTCACCAGGCGCAGGTGAACCCCTATCTGCAGACGTATTGGCCGCAGTTGCAGTTGGCGCCCGGCAGCAGGGTGCTGGTGCCGTTGTGTGGCAAGAGCCTTGACCTGGCCTGGCTGGCAGGGCAGGGCCATCGCGTATTGGGTGTGGAGCTGTCGCGGCGGGCGGTGGAGGATTTTTTCCGTGAGCACGGGCTTGAGGCCGAGGTGCGGCAGCAGGGCGCATTCGAGGTTTGGCGCAGTGGAGATGTGCAGCTGTGGTGTGGCGACTTTTTTGCCTTGCGGGCAGAGGATGTGGCTGACTGCGTGGGGCTGTATGACCGGGCGGCGGTGATTGCGCTGCCGGTGCAGATGCGTGCGCGGTATATGCAGCTGTTGTCGGGGTTGCTGCCGACAAGCTGCCGGGGGTTGGTGGTGACGCTGGAGTATGACCAGTCATTGTTGGCCGGGCCGCCGTTTTCGGTCAGGGATGAAGAGCTGAGGCAGGGGTTTGCGGGGTGGCAGGTGGAGCAACTGGAGGCTGTGGAGGTGATTGAGGAGAGCCCGAAGTTTGTGCAGGCCGGGGCGTCGAGTTTGTTGGAGCGGGTGTACCGGCTCAGCCGGTAAGCAGGTAGGGCAGGCTGCCCCGGCCCATGTGGGAGCGGGCGGCGCGTTAGATGGCACCGGCTTTGCCGGTGTTCGCGGGCGCGCCCGCTCCCACAGAAGCTGCGTAAGGCCGGGAATAAAAAAGGGCGACCGAAGTCGCCCTTTGTTTTCTCAGGTGGATCAGCCGCGGCGGCGCAGGGCCTCAATGCGTTCTTCCAGCGGCGGGTGGCTCATCAGCAACCCTGCCAGGCCGTGCTTGAGGCCGCCATTGATGCCGAAAGCCTTCATGGTGTCAGGCATGTGCACTGGCAGGCCTTGTTCCACGCGCAGGCGCTGCAGGGCGCCGATCATTGCCGCAGTACCGGCCAGTTGCGCACCGGCTTCGTCTGCGCGGAATTCGCGGCGGCGCGAGAACCACATCACGATCATGCTGGCCAGGATGCCAAGGATCAGCTCGGCAACGATGGTTGCTACATAGTAGGCAATGCCTTGGCCCTCTTCGTTCTTGAAGATCACCTTGTCGACAAAGTTGCCGATGATGCGGGCAAAGAACATCACGAAGGTGTTCACCACGCCCTGCACCAGCGCCAGGGTGACCATGTCGCCGTTGGCAACGTGGCCGATTTCGTGGGCCAGTACCGCACGCACTTCATCGGGCGAGAAGCGCTCCAGCAGGCCCTGGGACACCGCGACCAGCGCGTCGTTGCGGTTCCAGCCGGTGGCGAAGGCGTTGGCCTCGTAAGCCGGGAAGATACCCACTTCAGGCATTTTGATGCCCGCTTCGCGGGACAGCTCTTCGACCGTTTGCAGCAGCCACTGCTCGTGGCGGGTGCGCGGCTGGCTGATGATCTGGGTGCCGGTGGTCATCTTCGCCATCCACTTGGAGATGAACAGCGAGACGAGGGAGCCGGCAAAGCCGAACACGGCGCAGAACACCAGCAGGCTGCTGAGGTTCAGGTCGACCCCGTTGGCGGCCATGAACCCGTTGAAACCGAACAGGCTCAGGGTAATGCTTGCAACCAGCACCACCGCGAGGTTGGTGGCTACAAACAACAGAATGCGCATCATGGTTGTTACGTTCTCCTGACGGATGAGTTGTCGCTTACTGCGGGGTATATAAGGGGCCTGCCGCGCCGATTCAATCGGGGGACTATTTCAAACTGTGTACGGCGGAGTATGGCAGAGGATGGCGTGGGGGCTGTGGGATAGAGCGTTGCAGGATGTAAGAAACCTTCGGCTTGGGGGCTGCGTCAAGGGCGCTGGGTGTTTGCCGCAAGTGGGGTGGCGCCTGTGAGATCGAGCGCCGCCCGCGCGGCGCATCGCGAGCAAGCTCGCTCCTACATTTGTTTCGGGCCAATTATGCCTGTGGGATTTGCGCGCGAACGCCTTGGTGCATGACGCGATATCGTGTGGTACGGGCCAGGCGGTCGCGCGCGCCTGTCACAGGCGTAACTGGCCCGAAACAAATGTAGGAGCGAGCTTGCTCGCGATGCGCCGCGCGGGCGGCGCTCGATCTACGCCCCACCATCAATCTTTCGTCGAACCCCTCGTCGCCCCCTCCCGGCGCCCCCTCCCGGCGCCCCATCGAACCCTACTGCGAATACCCCTTCAGGAAATTGCCGATCCGGCCAATTGCCGCTTCCAGGTCATCCACCCGCGGCAAGGTCACCACGCGGAAGTGGTCCGGCCACGGCCAGTTGAACGCCGTCCCCTGTACGATCAGCAGTTTCTCCGACAGCAGCAGGTCAAGGGCGAACTTCTCGTCGTTGAGAATCGGGCAAACCTTCGGGTCGATCCGCGGGAACGCATACAGCGCCCCCATCGGCTTCACGCAGCTGACCCCGGGGATATCGTTGAGCAGTTCGTAGGTGCGGTTGCGCTGCTCCAGCAGGCGCCCCGGTGGCAGCACCAGGTCGTTGATGCTCTGGTATCCGCCCAGCGCGGTCTGGATGGCATGCTGGGCCGGCACGTTGGCGCACAGGCGCATGTTGGCCAGCATGTCGATGCCTTCGATGTAGCTGTGTGCGTGGTGCTTGGGCCCGGAGATGATCAGCCAGCCAGAGCGGAAGCCCGCCACCCGGTACGACTTGGACAAGCCGTTGAAGGTCAGGCACAGCAGGTCCGGGGCCAGCGAGGCGGTGCTGATGTGCACAGCTTCATCGTACAGGATCTTGTCGTAGATCTCGTCGGAGAACACCACCAGGTTGTGCTGGCGGGCCAGCTCCAGCATGCCCAGCAGCAGCTCTTTGGAATAGACGGCGCCGGTCGGGTTGTTCGGGTTGATGATCACCAGCGCCTTGGTGTTCGGGGTGATCTTGGCCTTGATGTCCTCAAGGTCGGGGAACCAGTCGGCCTGCTCGTCGCACAGGTAGTGCACCGGCTTGCCGCCGGCCAGGCTCACGGCGGCTGTCCACAGCGGGTAGTCGGGGGCCGGGATCAGAACTTCGTCGCCGTTGTTGAGCAGCGCCTGCATCGACATGACGATCAGCTCGGACACACCATTACCCAGGTAGATGTCCTCGATGGTGACGCCTTCGATTTCTTTCTGCTGGCAGTACTGCATCACCGCCTTGCGCGCGCTGAACAGGCCTTTGGAGTCGCTGTAGCCCTGTGCGGTGGGCAGGTTGCGGATCACATCCTGAAGGATTTCATCAGGCGCCTCGAAGCCAAACGGCGCCGGGTTGCCGATGTTCAGCTTGAGGATGCGGTGGCCTTCCTCCTCCAGGCGTTTGGCGTGCTTGAGCACTGGGCCGCGAATGTCGTAGCAGACATTGGCGAGCTTGTTCGATTTGCTGAACTGCATGATGGGATCCCGATTGAGAAAACGCGCTACGCCCCGCCGAAAGGTTTGAAAGGGCAGGAAGCGGGTGCCAGACTGAACGCCTGGCACACGAAGCCAACTAATATACGTGCCACCCGCGCCCCGGAAAAGACGGTGTGGGGTGAAATTCAGCCTGCCGAGGTTTCTACATGAAAAAGATCGAAAAAACCCTGGACGAATGGCGGTCGATGCTCGACCCCGAGCAGTACCAGGTATGCCGCCTCAAGGGCACCGAACGGCCATTTAGCGGCAAGTACAACAGCGAGCGCCGCGACGGTATCTATCACTGCATCTGCTGCGGCCTGGCGCTGTTCGATGCGCAGACCAAGTTCGACTCTGGCTGCGGTTGGCCAAGCTTCTACGCCCCGATCGAGGACAGCGCGATGATCGAGATCCGCGACACGTCCCACGGCATGATCCGCACCGAGGTCACCTGCGCCCGTTGCGACGCGCACCTGGGGCATGTGTTCCCTGACGGCCCGCCACCGACCGGCCTGCGCTACTGCATCAACTCGGTGTGCATCGACCTGCGCCCGCGCGACTGACCGGAGCCCGACAATGGCTGCATCGATACTGGACATCCCCTGCGTGACCCTGGGCGGCGAGCACAAGAAGCTCGGCGACTTCCCGGGCAAGGTACTGTTGGTGGTCAATACCGCCAGCCAGTGCGGTTTTACCCCGCAGTACAAGGGCCTGGAACAACTGTGGCAGGCCTACCGTGACCGTGGCCTGGTGGTACTGGGCTTTCCGTGCAACCAGTTCGGCAAGCAGGAACCTGGCGATGCGCGGGAAATTGCGCAGTTCTGCGAGCGTAATTTCGGCGTGACTTTCCCGCTGTTTCGCAAGGTCGAGGTCAACGGCCCGGGCGCTCACCCTCTGTTCGTTGAGCTCAAGCGGCGCGGCCCGGGCATTCTGGGTAGCCAGAAGATCAAGTGGAACTTCACCAAGTTTCTGGTCGACCCGGCCAGTGGCCAGGTCAAGCGCTATGCCCCCACCACCAAGCCACAGGCCCTGGAGGGAGACATCGAGCGTTTGCTCAGCCGCTGAAGGGCACCCAATGGTCGACCAAGGCCAGTAGCTCTTCGCGGCGGAATGGCTTGGCCAGGTAGTCGTTCATGCCCGCCGCCCGGCAGCGTTCGCGTTCTTCGGGCATGGCGTTGGCGGTGAGGGCGACGATGGGCAACTCGGGCCAGCGGCCGCTTTGGCGGATACGCCGGCTGGCCTCGTAGCCGTCCATCACCGGCATGTTGCAGTCCATCAGCACCAGGTCGAATTCCTCGCGCGCCAGCAGCTCAAGGGCCTCCGCGCCCTGGGTGGCCAGTTGCACCTGGCAGCCGAGCTTGGCCAGCATGCCCTTGGCCACCAGCTGGTTCACCGGGTTGTCCTCTACCAGCAGAATCCTCGCACGGCCTTGCTCCTGGGTAATGGCCGGGATGGCCAGCGGGTGTTCGGGCTCATGGCCTTGCAAGGTGCGGCGCAGGGTCTGGTACAAGGCGTTGCGTGCCAATGGCCGGGCTAGCTGGTGCAGCGGGGCCAAAGCCAAGGACTGCTCGTTGGGCAGGAAGTTGCCGTAGGCAGTCACCAGCAGAATCGGGGTTTTCAATGCCGGGCGCAGCTCGAACAGGTGCTCGACGTCGTCGGTGATCAACAGGTCGATCGCTTCGGCATCCAGCGTGGCGCATCTGTCATGGCGCTGGTAGGTCAGGCCCCAGGCGGGCAGCAAGTGCTGCAACAGTTCACTGAGCCCGCTGCCGGCTGCACTCAATGCTGCCACGCGGCCATGCAAGGGCGCTGGCGGGATGGCTTCGGTGTGCACGGTCAGCGGCAATTCGGCGGTAAAACAACTGCCAAAGCCCGGCTCGGAGCGAATGTGCAGGTGACCCTGCATGGCCTTGCACAGGTTGCGCGTCAGCGCCAGGCCCAGGCCGGTGCCGCCGTACTGGCGGGTGATGCCGGCACCGGCCTGGGTGAAAGGCTGGAAGATGCGCGCCTGGGCGTCTTCGGGGATGCCGATGCCGGTATCCCGTACCTCCAGACGCACACCGCCGACAATGGCCGCCAAGCGCACATCGACGCGGCCGAAGCGGGTGAACTTCAGCGCGTTGGACAGCAGGTTGCTGACGATCTGCCGCACACGCGTGGGGTCGCCAAGCACGCTGCTGGGGAAGTCGCTGGCGATCAGGCAGGTCAGCTCCACGCTTTGCGCGGTGTTCTGCGACAGCAGGTTGGCGGTGTCTTCCACCATTGAGCCCATGTCGAACGCAATGCGTTCCAGTTCCAGTTGGCCGGCATCGAACTTGGACAAGTCGAGAATATCGTTCAGCAGCTCTACCAGCACCTTGCCCGAGTCATGGGCGATAGCCAGTTGCTGGCGTTGCTCGCTGGGCAGCGGGTTGTCCAGTGCCAGGGCGATCATGCCGAGCATGCCGTTGAGCGGGGTGCGGATTTCGTGGCTCATGTTGGCCAGGAAGGCGGCGCGTGCCTGGGCCATGTCCAGCGCTCGGCTGCGGGCTTGTTCCAGCTCCTGGTTGGACAGGCTCAGGCTGCTGTTGCTGGCCTTGAGCTCGTTGGTGCGTGCCGACACAATGTCTTCCAGCTCGTTCAGGTACTGGGTCAGACGGTTTTCCGCGGTGCGCCGCTGTTCAATCTCGGTGGCCATGCTGACGAACTGCTGGTTGGCGACCTTCACCAGCACGCCGATTTCATCATGCTCGTGTCCGTGGGGGCATTCCAGGCGCGTTTGCCGGGGGTTGCGCGGGTCGCGGCCGCTGAGTGCGCCGATCACCGTCACCAGCGGCTTGGTCAGCATCATGTAGAACAGCGCCAGCAAGATGCCGGTGAGCACCAGGCTGCGGGCGAAACCATTGAGCAGGGTAATGCCGGCACGGTCGAGAAAGCGGCTGCCGAAGGCGAAGGTGTCGATGTCCAGATACAGGGTGCCCAGGTATTGCTCTGGCATGTGGGTCAGGTACAGGCGCTCCTTGAACTGCCGCTGCTCGCCGAACAGGAAGTCGCTGAGTGGCCGGTAGCGGTCTTGCAGCTTGGGCCGCTCGACATCGGCCAGTACCGTTTCGTTGTTGTCGATCAGCCGTGCGCGGATGACGGCCGGCGACTGCAGCAGGCCGCGTGTCAGCTCCAGCGCCAGTTCCGAGTCGATGTTGTAAGCGATGCGCGAGGCCGGGTTGTGGCTGATTTGCAGCAGCGCGTTCACTTCACGGTTGATGGACGCGTCTTCGCTGGCATAATCGATGCCGATCTGGATGAGACTGAGCAATGTTCCCAGGATGAAGCCGACCAGGACTGTCAACCGGGCTTGCTTGTATGACAGGCGATTGGTGAACTTGATATCCATGAGTCCCGAGCCGGTTTCCCGTTCCTTGCGCTGCGCAAGCATAGCCGAATAGCCCCGGCTGCTGGTGGGTCTGTCTGTTCATTTCAGTTGATCGCCAGGCGGGGGCCGCTTGGCGCCCCTTCGCGGGCTTGTCCGCTCCCACAGGTACAGCTTAGCCCCAGGCTGAAGGCAAGCCCTGTGGGAGCGGGCAAGCCCGCGAAGGGGCGCGCAGCGGCCCCCACAAAACTGAGATTGTTAGGAGTCGTCATGGACGCTCGCTTGATCGCTTTTCTGGACCGCGCCGAATCGGTACTGGCGCGCCTTGAACCCCTGTTGCCGGCACAACGCCCGCACATCGACTGGGGCACCACACTGGCCGCGCGCTGGCAGCGTGATGGCCGCAGCGGCTACCTGCTGCCGCTGGACGTCAGCCTGGACATTCGCCTGACCGACCTGATCGGCGTCGACAAACAGCGCGACCAGCTGGGCCGCAACACCCACCAGTTCATCAACGGCCTGCCGGCCAACCACGCGCTGCTGTGGGGCTCGCGCGGTACCGGCAAGTCGTCGCTGGTACGTGCCTTGCTGGCTGAGCACGCCAGCGCCGGCCTGCGCCTGATCGAAATCGAACGTGACCACCTGGCCGACCTGCCACGGGTGGTCGAGCAACTGCAGAAGCTGCCGCAACGCTTCATCCTGTTCTGCGACGACCTGTCGTTCGAAGCCGGGGAGGGCGACTACCGGGTGCTCAAGAGCGTGCTCGACGGCTCGCTGGAGCAAGCCCCGGACAATGTGCTGCTGTACGCCACCTCCAACCGCCGCCACCTGGTGCCCGAGAAGGAAAGCGACAACGAGAACTGGAAGCGTGTCGACGGCGAACTGCACCCCAGTGAAGCAGTGGAGGACAAGATTGCCCTGTCTGACCGTTTTGGCCTGTGGCTGTCGTTCTACCCGTTCACCCAGGACCATTTCCTGAATGTTGTGGAGCACTGGATTGGCCAGTTGGCACAACCTGCGGGCCTTGTGTGGCAGCGCACCGAAGAACTCGACATCCTCGCCGTGCGCTGGGCCACCGGCCGCGGCAACCGTAATGGCCGTTGTGCCTATCAGTTCGCCCGCTACTGGGTCGGGCTGCAATTGCTGGAGCAAAAATAAATGATCGACCTCAATGCCAGTGGCGCCGGCCTCGACGGCTACAACCTGCTGGCGGCGCAAGTGCAGGCGCTGTTCGCCGACGAGCGTGACTTCATCGCCAACGCCGCGCAGTTTTCGGCGTTTCTGTATAACCAGGTGGACGACCTGAACTGGGCGGGGTTCTACCTCAACCGCAACGAAGAGCTGGTGCTGGGCCCGTTCCAGGGCCAGGTGGCGTGTGTGCGCATTCCGTTCAGTAAAGGTGTGTGCGGGGCCGCGGCGGCAACGCGGCAAACCCAGCGGGTCGAGGATGTACATGCATTCCCGGGCCACATTGCCTGTGACAGTGCCTCCAACAGCGAGCTGGTGATCCCGTTGGTGAAGGACGGCAGGTTGATTGGCGTGCTGGACCTGGACAGCCCGACGGTCGGGCGGTTCAGCGAGGCGGACCAGGTGGGGCTGGAGCGGTTGGCGGCGATCTTTCTGGCGTTGACTGACTGCTGATCGATGTTGCCTGTGCCGGCCTCTTCGCTTGTAGGAGCGGGTTTACCCGCGAAGAGGTCGGTACAGGTTAACCAATCAGTCGTAGATCACCTTCTTCTTCCAGGTCTCTTCCTCATCGGTCTTGAGCCCATCAGTCAATTCGTTGTGCTCGTCCTCCGCCGGTGCCATGCGGTCCATTACCTGGGCATTGGCCCGGGCCAACAGTTTCTCAAGATACGTCAGCTGCTCTTCATACACCTTCGGCTCCGGCTGCTTGCGCAAATACTGCACGCCGCGCTCGAAGGCCAGGCGCGCCTGGCCGGGCTGGCCTTTCTGCAAAGCCTGCTGGCCCAGGTTGTTGAAGAACTCGATATGCAACAACACCAGAATATGGCGGATCTCCTTGACCCAGTGCTTGGCCTCGGTCGTTGGCAAGAAGCCTTCCTGGGCTGCGCGGGTCACCTGATTGTGCAGCGCCTCCAGCAAGAAGCGTACGTCCTTGGCCTTGATCTCGGTGTGGATCGGGTTAGGAGGGTTGCAGACCGGGAGCTTGTCGCCCAGGGCAATCAGCCCTTCCAGTTCGGCGATGCGCGCCTTGAATTCGGCATTGTGCTTGTCCACCGCCAGCAGGCGCTGGTTGAGGTTCAGCTCCAGGCGGGTCAGCAGCAATTTGAGAGCCGGGGTCATGAACTGGCCGGGGAACGTCTCGGTGATTTCGCCACAGCGACGCAGGCGGTCGGCGAGCTCGATCTTCGTCCGGGCGCGCTCAAGCTTGCCATTCTCGACCACATTGTTGAGGTAGCCGATCACGATCAGCAACGCGATGCCCGCCACGATGAGCAGGGTGATCAGAAGTGGTGTCACCGTTAATGCCTCATGAATAGGTTTGCATATTGAGTGTAGGAGCGAGCTTGCTCGCGAGAGGCCCTGACAGCCATTCTCTTTTTCTATCGGCAAACTGTGCCATGACTGGATGCTGGCACATTAATGCTGACTTGACGCCAGAAAATCAACGCCAAACCCCGGCAGGCTTGCCAAAACAGCGCTGGGTGTACCCGGAAGTCATTGATTTAAATAAATTTCTACAAAGGGGTTGACGCCTTCCCGAACCATCCATAGAATGCGCGCCACTTGCAGCGTAAAGCACACAGCGAAACGCAGCAGGGAGTGAAAGCAGGCAGTAATGCCAGCAGCGTGTCCCCTTCGTCTAGTGGCCTAGGACACCGCCCTTTCACGGCGGTAACAGGGGTTCGAGTCCCCTAGGGGACGCCAATGCGGGAATAGCTCAGTTGGTAGAGCACGACCTTGCCAAGGTCGGGGTCGCGAGTTCGAGTCTCGTTTCCCGCTCCAGTTTCTCCGGCACTGCTTAACGGCGGGGCAGGAAAAGAAAATCCAGGCTGAATCGTGAGGTTCATGTTCTGGTGCACTGAAAAGTGTTGTGTGTCCCCTTCGTCTAGTGGCCTAGGACACCGCCCTTTCACGGCGGTAACAGGGGTTCGAGTCCCCTAGGGGACGCCAAATGCGGGAATAGCTCAGTTGGTAGAGCACGACCTTGCCAAGGTCGGGGTCGCGAGTTCGAGTCTCGTTTCCCGCTCCAGTTTAAATACTGTGGCGTCTATGCGGTGCAGTGGTGGTGAAGGTCGTCAAGGCGCTTCACGCCAAAAGCGGTAAAGTTTCACAATGCGGGAATAGCTCAGTTGGTAGAGCACGACCTTGCCAAGGTCGGGGTCGCGAGTTCGAGTCTCGTTTCCCGCTCCAAACGTAAGATAAAAAAGGGACCTCAGGTCCCTTTTTTTTCGTCTCGATTTCACCCCGATACAACCCTGTGCTAAAGCCCCTTGTTCAGGGGCTTGCACTGTTCAACGGTAGTGAACGGTGAAGTTCAGCGCGCCAGCGGCCACGCCAGGTGTCACCCGGGCCTCGGTCTGCACGTAGCGGGCATTGAAATGCAGCACGGTTTGGCCAATATCCAGTTCCTTGATCAACTGCTCGGACTGCAGGGGCATCGGTGTAGTGTTGTCGCTGTGCAGTATCTGGATGCCGACGCCGTCGGCGCTGCCTGATCCCGGGAGTATGCTGAACACGCCTTCGGTGGGGTCGATGGGGACTGAGCCTTGGCTGGTATCCAGCATCAGATGGATATCCGCACGCTTGGTACCCGGGGCACTGCTGTCCACGCAGTTGTTGAGGGTGATCTGGAATGGAACGGAATTTAGGGGCGTGCCGACCCCCTTGAAGTCATCGATGCTGTATTCCCCCATGTTCACAAGGCCGGGATTCACCTGGTTTCCTGCCAGGGAGCACTGCGCGCGGGTGATGGTGGCCTGGACCTTGTAATCCATGACTTTGCCTAAGTCATGGATGAAACCATGAAACACCTCCACGTCGACCTCTTGCGGCCCAGGGTCGATATCGCCAATCTTGATGAAGCTGGCCTTGCCGCGGATTGCGTCCAGTGGCAGGCTAAACGAGGTCGGCTTGGTCATGGTCCCTGTGTAGGGGATGCCAGTGCCTGCGTCGGGCGTGAAGGTGTTGTCGGCACTGCCATTGAAGGGGAAGCCAAGATCGATGGCAACGCCCACGCCCTTGATGTTGGTCTGCATCACCATGCCATCCACGTTCTTGTTGCCCATGAGGGGCAGGCTGCCGACGAACGGTGGTGCGCTGTTGGGCAGCCTGGCAGTGACTGGGGTGGCAGCGTTATAGAAGCAGGTCAAGGTCGCCCCTTGGTCATTTTTAGCGTATAGACTGGCCTCGCCGATGAGCGTCCCGACGGGTGCATCGCGCGGGATCGAAAAACTGACCTTCTGGTTTTTGAAGGTCATGTAGGTTGCGCTGCCGGCGCCCCAGCTGCAGTTGGCCTGCGCGCTGGTCGCCGCCAGCCAGGGCATGAGGTTGCAGAGGGTTAAGGCAAGCAGGCGCAGGCGGCGGGTGTGGGGCGGGGTCATTAGGCGTGTTCCTGTGAGTCGTCGGCAGATGCCGGTTTGGTGTCGTCAACCGATACGGGCAGGCATTGCAGCGTTTGCATGCGGAAGCCATCGAGCAGTGGCAGGTTCTGCGGGTTCACCGCAACCTGGCAGTGTTGATTACCGTCGTCCTGCCAGCGTACCGTCAGGTGTTGCGGACCTTGCTGGGTGCTTGCCAGCAGGGTTTGCCCAGCCTGGCCGACCACGGCCAGTGACTTGCCTTGCTCATCGCTGACGTCGGCGCCGAACGGCAGTGGGCGGCCGTCGGGGTGTTGCAGCGTGAGCACCATGCGCACCACCCGGCGTGCGTCGAAGCGGGCCTTGACCACTGCACCTCGGCGTGGAACCACTTGCTGGCTGCCATTTTCGATGACCACTTCGGGGGGCAGTTGGTCGGTGTCGAGTACCAGTGAATTGACCCGATAGGGGCGCAGGTATGGGACCAGCAGGTATCCATCGGCATCTGTCCGTGTCGAAGTGGCATTCTGCATGCCGAGATCGGCGACGTCGGGTACGTGTACAAGCGCCGTGGTCTCCCCCATGTAGCTGCCGAAGGTGATGCCGTCGGCATGGGCCAGCATCGAGCCACTGGCGTTCAGCGACAGGGTGCGATAGTTGCTGCCCTCGCTGTAACCTACGCCATAACTGGCCTTGCTGCCCTGGTAGGCAAGCGATAGGTTGCCGCTCTTGCGGTTGTTCTGGTCGTTGGCCAGCGCCGCATAGTAACTGAGGCGGTCATCCAGCAAACCGCCTTGCAGGCTGGCGCGCTCGCTATACTGGCCGTTGACGCGTTGCAGGTCGAAACGGGTGGTCTGCCGGCGGCCGAAGTCCAGTGGCAGGCTCAGGCTCAGCCCGAACATCCTGCTGTCGGTATTGCGTTCGCTCAGTGATTGCGAAGCGAAGAGATTGACCCCGAGGTCACCCAGGCGTGTGTTGTACTGCAGCTGGAACTGACGACGCTGGTAGTCGCTGCGCCAGTAGTCTTCTTGCGACAGGGTCAGGCTCAGCGAGCTGCTTTGGCCCATGGTCTGGTATGCCGAGGCTTCCAGGCGGCTGCGCCGGCTACCGGCAAACCGCGAAGCGCTATTGCGTTGCAGGACGGCTTCGTCAAAGTCGCGGTAGCCCTCGGTGGAGTAGCGGTAGCCGGCAAAGCGCAGGCTGGTGCGGGTCTGGAAACTTTTGCCATAGCGCAGGGCAACGCTGTGCCCCTGCACTTGCCCCAGCGAACCACCCAGGTCGGTGCTCGCCTGGGTGACGTCCAGCGACAACGCACCCAGGTCAGCGAAGTCGCGGGCCGCCCCCAGTGCGTAGGCGCGATAGTAGTCACTGGCCAGCAGGCCGCCATAAAGCGTGCTGTTCCAGGTGCCGCCGCGGGCCAGGGTGGTTTGCCAGAACCCTGGCTTGTCGAGGTGTTCGGCACCGTTGTAGCGGCCAGCGGTGCCCGTATAGCGCCACACCCCTTCGCGTAGCAGGCTCCCCAGCGATGAATAGGGCTGGATGAAGCGGCTGACCTGCCCATCGCTTTCGGTCACCACCACCTCCAGCTCACCGTGACCGGCACCGACGCTGAGGTCGTCGATGGCATACGGTCCCGGGGCTACATAGCTGGAATAGATCGGGAAGCCGTTGCGCAGCACTTCGATCTTCGCCCGAGTTTGTGCAACACCGCGGATGACCGGAGCATATTGCTGCAGGGTATCGGAGAGCATCTCCTGGTCGGAGGCCAGGCGCACGCCAGAAAAAGCAAAGCTGCGAAACACATCGCTGCCGGTAAAGGTTTCGCCCAGGGTGAGGTTCGCGCGCAGGCCGGGCAGGTCACGCTGGGCGTAGGTGTCGCTGCGGCTCCATTGCCGTGTACCGTCATCGCCCTGGCGCAGTGCCTGTTGGCTGCGCAGGCGCCAGGCACCCAGGTTGATCCCACTGTTCAGGTAGAGGTCTTGGCTGCTTGTGTTGCGCCCTTCGCGCAGGGGTGCTTCAAAAGACGGTGTACGCCGAGTTCGAGGGCGCTAGGTTAGGCGGGGCGGGGGTGAGGTAATGTAGGAAGAGTCTTCAGTGTCTGGCGGAGTAATCAGCGTGAGCGAGGGGTACTGCATTGTGGGAAGGTTCCCGCTGCGTTGCGCAGCGGGAACCTGGTTGGGGTCACTAGTAGCTGTTTACTTTCACTACATACCCTAGCCCCAAACCGTTGCTCTTCTTCAATACGAGTTCGTCGCCAACACCCAATATCGTGAAGTCTGGGTATGCGATAGGGGGCGGAGATGTCGCCCCATTACCGTTTTGAAGCACTTGAGACTCCTGAGAGAGGTTTTCTGAGGACGCGTAGGTCGAGGGAGGGCTCGAGGTGGGGTTATTACGGGGGAGCGTAGGTGAATTCGGAGGAGTTTCCGAAGGGTTAACCACCGACCTGTTAGAATTTGTTCTGGTTAAGATCCTTGGGCTGTTACTTCCTCTGGTAGCCATTGTCGAGGCTCGGGAGAGCGAACCCCCACCGGCAGAAGATGGGTTTGCCACTGGTGAGAGCTTGCCCCCATGTTTGATGATACCTGCGTTCATCTCGCCAATGTTTTTGAGCGCTGCGCTTATTCCACTCGTTCTGGCGGCAGCCGCTTTGGCCGCGTGGAGCGCCGCTCTGCTAGCCTTGATCCCGACCCCCGAGCCGGGCCAGTATCAGCGCTTGAGCGTGGGGACGCTGGCTGGCAGTGGCAACTTCATCATGGACGCCGACTTCAGTACCGGCGATAGCGATTACCTTGAAATCACCGGTACCGCCACCGGCAGCCATACCTTGCTGGTTGGCAGCAGTGGTGCCGACCCTGTGTCTGAGAACCAACTGCACCTGGTGCATGCCGCTGCAGGCGATGCGCAGTTTTCCTTGCTCAACGGCCCAGTCGACGTGGGCACGTTCTCCTACGAACTGGTGCAGCGTGGCAACGACTGGTTCCTCGACGGTGCGAGCAAGGTCATCAGCCCCGGTACCGCTTCGGTGCTGGCCCTGTTCAACACCGCGCCGACCGTATGGTATGGCGAGCTCACCACCTTGCGGAGCCGCATGGGCGAACTGCGCCTGGACCAAGGCAAGGCGGGTGGCTGGGTCAGGGCATATGGCAACAAGTACAACGTTTCCGATGCAGCGGGCAGTGCATACCAGCAGGTACAGCAGGGCTTCTCGTTAGGTGCTGATATGCCGCTGCCGCTTGGGGATGGCCAGTGGCTTCTGGGTGTGATGGCAGGGCACAGCAATTCGGACTTGAACCTGACGCGTGGCGCGTCTGCCGACGTCAAGAGTTATTACCTGGGGCTGTATGCCACCTGGCTCGATGCCCAGAGCGGTTACTATCTGGATGGGGTGGTCAAGCTCAACCGCTTTGACAACTCGTCGGATATCACATTGAGCGATGGCAAGCGCAGCAAAGGTGATTACGACAACTTCGGTGTGGGTGCATCCCTGGAGTTCGGTCGCCATCTGGAGCTGGGCAATGACTACTTCATCGAGCCCTATACGCAATGGTCAATGGTCACCATCCAAGGCAAGCACTATGACCTGGATAACGGAATGCAGGCGCGCGGCGACGTCACCCGCTCGCTGCTCGGCAAGGCCGGGGCCACCGTTGGGCGTACCTTCGACCTAGGTGCCGGGCGCAAGGTGCAACCCTACCTGCGCGCTGCCTACGCACATGAGTTCGTCGACGACAACCAGGTCAACGTCAACGACAACCGGTTTGACAATGATCTGTCGGGCTCGCGCGGCGAGCTGGGGCTGGGGGTTGCCGTTAGCATGACCGATCGCCTGCAACTGCACGCCGACTTCGATTACGCCAACGGTGAAAAGATCGAGCAGCCCTGGGGTGCCAACGTCGGGCTTCACTACAGCTGGTAGGGCTATTGCAACCGGGGAGGTATCGAACCTCCCCTTTTTGTGCCCGCCTGCACTGGATGGAGATGCAGAGTATGCAACGGTCTACACAGGGTACTTACGTTCCGGTTCCGGTCCCGCTCGATCCGCCGACGGCGCCGGATGCGCTACCCGACATTCCCGGCGGGCAGCACAATTTGCTGCCGGTTGCGGTGTTGGGTCGCCCACTGCGCATCGACATCCCGATGTGGGAATACTCGCGTCCAACTCCCGAACGCCCGGAATGGATCATCCTGTACTGGAACGGTTCAGAGGTCGAGAAAAAGACCTGGTACGACGACATACCGCCAGATGAGCTCTATGTGGATGTCCCGGTGCAGTTCCTCGAGCACGGGGTGGCGGCCGTCACCTATTTGGCCCACGGCTTCAATGGGGAGGAGGTCGGATCCATGCCTCTGTCTCTGACCATCGACGAGGTGGCGCCAGTGCTGGGTGACAACCAAGGGAGCCTGGTGTTCGATGAGGAAGTGCTCAGGGACGGCGTGACCGCGCGCTACCTCGAGAACAACGTCCTGCAGGCGCTGGTGCCGAGA
This sequence comes from Pseudomonas sp. D5(2026), assembly GCF_057766845.1. Classification (NCBI taxonomy): domain Bacteria; kingdom Pseudomonadati; phylum Pseudomonadota; class Gammaproteobacteria; order Pseudomonadales; family Pseudomonadaceae; genus Pseudomonas; species Pseudomonas sp. D5(2026). Next base: position 4,054,601 of record NZ_CM173421.1, on the reverse strand, counting down.
TATCAAACCCCCGCAGTGGCTGACACGCTGATCGTTTACTGGGATCGTGAGCCGTTTGCCAATGAAGAGGTCGATCGGTATGAACTGATGGACCCTAGCCGGCCGATAAGCATCGTATTTTCCAAGGAAATGATACTGGCGCGCGGTGATGGCAAGCGCTATGTCCATTACAAGGTCTGTGACCGTGCCGGTAACCTGAGCGCTGGTTCACAGCCAGTCACGCTGGAGGTGGCTGCCACGCCGATACCGCGAAGTTTGCCGCCGGTGTTGATCGACCAGGCAGAGGGCTGGGGGGCACAACAGACGCTGACGCTCAATGACTTTTACCCGCCGTTACTGGTTGAGGTCCCGGCGAGTGCGGTTATCTACCCGGATGAAACCCTCACGGTGGTGTGGGGAGCGCCGGGCACAGCGGGGTACTTTACGACCAGCACGCCGTACAACGGGCAAGAGCGTTTCTTCGAAATACCCACCCAGTACGTTTTGGCGCAAAGCACGCATACCGTTACGGTGCTATACCGCGTGAGTGACAACGCCAATGCGCTCGATTCCGACGCACTTGCTCTGGACGTGAAAGCGCGCTCGGAGCGGTTGCCCCAACCCGAGTTGGATGGGGCCAATGCCGATGGGTTCAGCCTGGGCAAGGCGCCAGCCAATGTGCCGATCCGGCTGGGCACTTGGCCTTTGATTGCCGAGGGGCAGCAGGTCAGCATTCAGCTGACCGGGGTCTTGCCTGGTGGCAGCGACGCGCCAGCGTATGACGTGCTGTTTGCGCATGCGTTATCTGCTACCGAGGCCGACGAGGGAATTGGCATGCGCGATGATGTGACGGTACCTAAAACCCACCTGGCCACCCTATGGATCGGTCATAATTTTACTATCACGGCGTCCGTAAGCTTCGATGAGGGCGCGACTTGGGTAGCGTTTCGTCCCGTGCTCAACCTGCCACTGCGCGATTGATGGAAAGTGTTGGATCACGGCCTTGCAACCGGGCTGGAGACCTCTGCAGTTATGCCACTGTAGTCACTGATCGTGGTGAACTTCACCTGTAGCCCATCGGTGACTGTCATGGTGTTCAGCGCATAGGCCTGCGTGCCCAGGGGCAAGGCCATGGCCTTGGCGTTGATGGTTTCACTCGCGCCATTGCCACTTACCACCAGGCGGCTGAAGGTGAAGTGATAAGGCGACGGGTTATCGACGACCAGATGCGGTTTTCCATCTATTTGTTGCACCGACCAGGCCAGGTCTTTCAACCGGTCTTGCGGGCGGCCTTTGAGCTCACTGGGACGATAGAACAGCTTGATGCGCGTGCGCAGGGCGATGTTGAGGATGTTCTCTCCGTCATTGGTCGCTGCCTGCGGTATTTCCTGCAGGTTGAAATAGAACACGGACTCACGATCACGGGGGAGATCGTTAGGCAGGGCATTGATTTGCACCGTCTGTTCGCCACCGGGGTCGAGGCGGAACAGGTTAGGGGCAGCGATCAGGGGGACGGCAGTGGTTGCGTCGTCGGCTTGGGTGTTTACCCAGGCCTGCGCCGCGTACGGCCTGTTGGAGGGGTTGGCGACGATGACCGAGGAGCTGCGTTTGGCGCTGTCGTGCACCACTCGCGTGTGGCTGATGGTGAGTGCCGCTTGTGCGCCGGGGAGAATGGCTGTGAGCAGCGCCAGGCAGCTGCATGAGGTGATCAGAAGTCGAGAAAGGGGTGACATGGTGTTTGACCGGGCAGGAATGGTGGACTCCAGGTGCGGGCACCTGGAGTAGGTATCAAGGCATGTCTACCGTGAAGGCGACTTCAGCTTGTGCTACGCCGTCGGTGATAACTGCTGCATCCGCGTAAGACTCGTACGAGGCGTAGAACACCATCTCCGTTGGGCGATCTACGTATAGATCGTATTCGATGGAATCACTGTCGGGTGCAATTTTGGCTTTCAGCCTGTCTTTGATCGCGACGCCCACGCCCGTGGCACCGTTGACGCCATAAAGGTCGGTGCCGACTATGCCGTGCAAGGGGGTATATTTCACGGTTGCGGTCTCGGATGGTGGAATTATGCAGGCCGAAGTCGGTGTTATCTTCAGCGCGAATGCCTTGTCAGGCGTGGAGGTGCCAGGGGTGTGGAAGTAGCCTTTCGTGAAGTTACCCAGCGATACCTCGGGGATAACGCTGGCGCCTGGGGCGACGACTTCAATCGGGCAGGTACCGCCGCCGTAGATGGTACCGTAGAAGCTGATCTGGCCTGTTTCATCGTCGAGAGCGAATGCGCTGCTGCTGGCCATCGCCATGGCGAGCATGAGCAAAGTTTTTTTCATTGGCAGTTCCTTGATGTTGTCGTGTTGACTAGGGGACGCTCCCTTGCGTCGGCTTCGAGCCGAAGGGGGAGCGGCCAACAGCATAGGGGGGGAGGCCAATGGTTGAATGTAGGATTAAGTGGCAGCTGGGTACGGATTTTTAGGGCGGCAGCGCACGTGTGTTCAGGACTTTTTTACGGCTTCCAGCAGAGCCTGCTTTTGTGCATGCCAGTCAAACCGCAGGCCGTCCCGTTCCGCTTCATAGCGCAGATCTTCCAGGTTCTGGTAGAGCTGCAGCTCTTCGTCCGGCATGAAGTGCAGGCAGTCGCCACCGAAGAACCACAGCAGGTCGCGCGGCACCAGGTGGGCGATTTGCGGATAGCGCTGAATCACCTGGCATATCAGGTCCTGGCCCAGATATTGGCTTTCCAGCGGGTTTTGCGGCAACAGGGTCAGTAGCTCGTCGAAGCGGTCGAGGAACAGGGTGTGGCTTTCCTCCGGTACCTGCTCGGCTTCACCCAGGGCCACCAGTATGGTGCGCAGGTGGTTCAGCAGTTGCAGGTGGTATTCCACGTGGGGGGTGGCCATTGGGGTGGTCCTCGGAATGGTTGAAACGGGGCGCGGAGTATACGCCGGTTGGGGAAGGGGCCGCAAAACGGCCCCTGTCTCAGCGTACCTTGCCTTGCTCCGGCAGCAGCTGTGCCTTGTCGAAGGCATCCACGTCGATCACGGCACGGCGCGCTTGTTCGGCCGCGTGCAGGCGTTGCGCCTGATCAGGCTGGAGTACACCACTGTCGACTGCCGCATCGATCACCGACTGCCCGGGCGCCGGTCGTACCTTGCCTTCCTTGATTGCCTGATGCAGCGCGTTGTGCAGCGGCGTCGACGCCTCCAGCAGGTCGCAGGCTCGTTGCAGGGCTGCCACCGGGTCGCCGTCGGCTTGCGGCCTGAAGCAACCGGCAAGCAGCTCTTCCAGCGCAGGGTCGCCTTTGCTGCGTCCTATCAGCGCTGCCACCTCGGCGTCCAGTTCATCGCTCGGCCCGGTGTGACGGCGGCCAAAGGGGAACACCAGCACCCGTAGCGCGCAGCCGACGAAGCGGTTGGGGAAGTTGTCGAGCAACCGGTCCAGGGCGTGCTCCGCCTGGCCCAGGCTTTCTTCCATGGCCCAGCGCAGCAGGGGCTGCATGTGCTCGGGCGAACCGAGATCGTGGTAGCGCTTGAGTGCGGCACTGGACAGGTACAGGTAGCTGAGTACATCGCCCAGCCGCGCACTCAGGCGCTCCCGGCGCTTGAGCGCCCCGCCCAGCAGCATCATCGACAGGTCGGCCAGCAGGGCAAAGGCGGCGGCCTGGCGGTTGAGGGCTCGGAAATACCCCTGACTCAGCGTGTCCCCCGGTACTTTCTCGAAAACCCCCAACCCCAGGTTGAACACCAGAGTGCTGGCCGCGTTGCCGGCGGCGAAGAGGATGTGTTTCATCAGCAGGTCATCGAATTCCTGGAGCGCCTGATCGTGGTCTTCACGCCCGGCCAAGGCCATTTCCTTGAGCACGAACGGGTGGCAGCGAATGGCGCCCTGGCCGAAGATCATCAGGTTGCGCGAAAGGATGTTGGCGCCCTCGACCGTGATGAAGATCGGCGCCCCTTGCCAGTTGCGGCCCAGGTAGTTGTTCGGGCCCATGATGATGCCCTTGCCACCGTGCACGTCCATGGCGTGCTGGATGCATTCGCGGCCACGCTCGGTGAGGTGGTACTTGAGGATCGCCGACAGCACCGAGGGTTTCTCGCCAAGATCCACGGCCTTCGCGGTCAGCAGGCGGGCACTGTCCATCAGCCAGGCGTTGCCGCCAATGCGTGCCAGCGATTCCTGGATACCTTCGAAGGCCGCCAGTGGCACGTTGAATTGCTCGCGGATATTGGCGTACTGGCCGGTCACCAGGCTGGTGTACTTGGCAGCCCCTGTACCCACGGCAGGCAGTGAGATGGAGCGACCTACCGACAGGCAGTTCATCAGCATCATCCAGCCTTTGCCAAGCATCGCTTGGCCGCCAATGAGGAAGTCCAGCGGGACGAACACGTCCTTGCCGCTGTTGGGGCCATTCATGAACGCGGCGCCCAGTGGCAGGTGGCGTTTACCGATTTCCACCCCGGGGGTATCGGTGGGGATCAGTGCCAGGCTGATGCCCAGTTCTTCCTCATCGCCCAGCAGGTGGTCCGGGTCGTAGGCCTTGAATGCCAGGCCCAGCAGGGTGGCGACCGGGCCGAGGGTGATGTAGCGCTTTTCCCAGTTCAGGCGCAGGCCGATCACTTCTTCACCTTGCCACTGGCCTTTGCAGATGATGCCGGTGTCAGGCATGGCGCCAGCGTCGGAGCCGGCCAGCGGGCCGGTGAGGGCGAAACAGGGGATTTCCTCGCCTCGGGCCAGGCGCGGCAGGTAGTGGTTGCGTTGTTCGTCGGTGCCGTAGTGCAGCAGCAGTTCGGCAGGGCCGAGGGAGTTGGGCACCATCACCGTGGAGGCCAGATCACCGCTGCGGGTGGCCAGTTTCATCGCCACCTGGGAGTGGGCATAGGCGGAGAAGCCCTTGCCGCCGTATTCCTTGGGGATGATCAGGGCGAAAAAGCCATGCTGCTTGATATGTGCCCAGGCTTCGGGCGGCAAGTCCAGGTCCTGGCCGATCTGCCAGTCGCTGACCATGGCGCACAGTGCTTCGGTCGGGCCATCAATGAAGGCTTGCTCTTCTTCAGTCAGCTTCGGTGCCGGGTAGGCCAGCAAGGTGCGCCAGTCTGGGCGACCACTGAACAGTTCGCCATCCCACCACACGGTGCCGGCGTCGATGGCCTCGCGCTCAGTCTGCGACATGGGCGGCAGGGTACGCTGGAACCAGCGGAATACCGGGGCGGTAAACACTTTGCGTCGCCACTGCGGGAGCACAACCAGGGCGATCTTCAGGGCCAGCACCACCCAGATCAGCGCCAGCAGCCAGCCGGGGGCGCTGCTGAAAATGCCCATCAACAGCACATAGGCCGCCATGACGCCGAGTATCTGCAAAGGCGCCAGGCGCCGGTGCGTGAGGTACGCCGCGCCGATTACCAGCACCACCAACCACAACAGCAACATAATCGGTCCTCCTTGGAACCTAGGGCTTGAGCCGTCCCAGACAGCTTAGACGCAATGCTGTGAACGGCATGTTCAGAACAGTGACAGGGTGTGGCGGTGGGAGTTTCAGTTCATTTGTTCGCCTGTACCGGCCTTTTCGCGGGTGAACCCGCTCCTACAGCGGAACGTGGCGATGCCAGCGATTGGCGAATGCGGGGGCGGCCGCGACGGTGAATGGCCGGCAGGCTCGGCCTATGTGTGGGTAGAACCTACGCAGGAATACCGGTGACGTGAAGACGGTGGTGATCCTGTGGGAGATCACCCAGCCCTTCCGGGCTGCGCTGTCGCGCAGCAAACATGAGGTGTACGGCTTTAGATCCGCAGCGACGCTGACATTTTGAAAAAGAAAAGGCGGTTGGCCCGGTAGGGCCAGCCGCCTTTTGCTTTGTTAGGGTTCGTGTGCGCGGGACAGAGATCGTAGCCAGCACTGGTGTGTGTCCGCACACCCGCGTGGGAGAGTGATCCGCACGGTATCGGCGTGAAGTCCCTGTAGGCATCAGCTGATTCAGCTGTGACCACGTATGAGAGAGTGAACCCTTTCGCCACCGTGTGCCCCGCGCGCCCTTTATCCTGCGAGGATTCATCATGGCGCGCAAGCCTTCCAAGCAACGCTTTACCGTCGTCCATCCCGATTGCGCAGCGATCGATGTCGGTGGTCGAGAGCATTTCGTGGCGGTCGATCCCCGGCACGAAAATCCCGTCCAGTCGTTCACGTCCTTTACTGACGACCTGCTCAAGATGGCTAACTGGCTTGAAAGCCTGGGGATCAAGGTCGTTGCCATGGAATCCACGGGGGTTTATTGGATTCCAATTTACGAGATTCTCAGCGAGCGCGGTTTTGAGGTTTATCTCGTCAATGCCAGAGCAACTCGGCAAATCACGGGCCGTAAATCAGATGTGCTGGATTGCCAGTGGATTTGGCAGCTGATGACTCATGGACTGCTCAGAGGCGCATTCCGCCCCGATGATCTGACCTGCTGCGTCCGGTCATTGGTCAGGCAGCGTGCTTCCAAAGTGAAAGACCAGGCGCAGACGCTGAACCGGATGCAAAAGGCCATGAGCCAAATGAACATCCAGCTGGCCAATGTCATCAGTGATATTTCCGGCGTAACTGGCATGAAGATTTTGCGAGCCATCTGCGCAGGTGAACGGGACCCAGTGCAACTGGCTGAACTGACCGACCGCCGCATCAAGGCAGGCAAGGAGGCTGTCGCTCGGAGTCTTCATGGCAATTGGCGGCGCGAGCATTTGCATGCGCTAACTCAGGAATTGGCTGCCTATGACTTCCTGGAGCAGCAAATTGCTGATTGTGACGACGCCATAAAAGCCGCGTTAGAGCAGTTGCCGGTGCTGCAAAACAAGCCAGAGCCATCCAATAAGCCTTTACGGAGCCCGCACCGAAACGGTGCCCAACAGACTGAACTGCATCAGACATTGTGGAAAGTTCTTGGCGTGGACCTAACCGCAATTCCAACCATTGGGGTGGACACTGCATTAGTGCTGACAGGGGAGATCGGTACAGATCTATCACGCTTCCCGTCCTCACAGCACTTCTGCTCTTGGTTGGGACTGGCTCCCCCTACTCGAATCTCCGGCGGTCATCGACTGGCAAGTGGTGGGCCAAAAATAGTCAATCGAGCAGCTCAAGCACTCAAGCAGGCTGCATCCAATGCCCGTAACGACAAGGGTTTCATTGGTGCATCGCACCGAGCCAGACTGACTCGAATGGATACCAGCTGCGCCATCAAGGCCACTGCGCATCAGTTGGCACGTCTGGTGTACAACCTTTTAACCAAGAAGCAGGCTTATGTTGAAAAAGGTCTTGAGGAGTTCGAAACCAGAAGCCAGGACCGGCAGGTCCGGGCTTTGCTCCGCAAAGCCCGGAAACTGGGGTATCAGCTGGTGGCCGCTTGAGTGCTTAGAAAACAGTGGGTTGTATTTTGTTTGATGAGAGCGGGCTTGCCCGCGAAGAGGCCGGTACAGGCGGCGAAGGTCTGGAGTAGACTGTGCCACCTCCGCATTCAAAAGGATGTTGCCATGCTGAAGATCTGGGGCCGCAAGAATTCGAGCAATGTGCGCAAGGCACTGTGGATCGCCCACGAACTGGGCCTGGACTTCGAGTCCATCGACGCCGGTGGCGCCTTCGGCGTGGTCAACGAGCCGCACTACCGTGCCCGAAACCCCAACGGTCTGGTGCCGATGCTCGAAGACGGCGACCTGACCTTGTGGGAGTCCAACACCATCGTCCGCTACCTGTGCGCGGAGTACGGCACTGAGCAGGGCTGGTATCAGGCAGACCCACGCCAACGCGCCCTGGCCGACAAATGGATGGACTGGACCACATCGTCCTTCGCTACCCCATTCCGGCCCCTGTTCTGGGGCCTGCTGCGCACGCCGGAAGACCAGCGCGACTGGGTGGCGATCAACGCCGCGCACAAGCAGTGCGCGCAATTACTGGCCATTGCCGACGAAACCCTGGCCAATCAGCCGTACCTGTCCGGTGACCAGATCGGCATGGGCGACATCCCACTGGGTAGCTTCATCTATGCCTGGTTCGAAATGCCCATCGAGCGCCCCGACATGTACCACCTTCAGGCCTGGTATGAGCGCCTGAAGCAACGCCCGGCCTACCAGGCCGCAGTGATGACTGCGCTCACTTGAACCCGCTTCGATAGTCATTATCAATAGATGTGACTGTACTTGTGCAGCCTGGCCTTGCACCATGGCTGCACGCACTGCGCCAGTGACTTTACCTGGCGTGTCCTGCACCTTTTTCTTCGGTAAGTGACCCGCTATGAGTTCTGCCCTGTCCATCCGACAGCTGACCAAGACCTACGGCAATGGCTTTCAGGCCCTCAAAGGCATCGACCTCGATGTTGCCGAAGGCGACTTCTTCGCCTTGCTCGGCCCCAACGGTGCCGGCAAATCCACCACCATTGGCATTCTCTCGACCCTGGTGAACAAGACCAGCGGCACAGTGAGCGTGTTCGGTCACGACCTGGACCGCGAGCCCTCCGCGCTCAAGCGTTGCCTGGGCGTGGTGCCGCAAGAGTTCAACTTCAACCAGTTCGAGAAGACCTTCGACATCGTCGTGACCCAGGCCGGGTATTACGGCATCCCGCCCAAGCTGGCCAAGGAGCGTGCCGAGCAGTACCTGACCCAGCTGGGCCTGTGGGACAAACGTGATGTGCAGTCGCGTTCGTTGTCTGGCGGCATGAAGCGGCGCCTGATGATTGCCCGCGCATTGATCCACGAACCGCGTCTGCTGATCCTGGACGAACCCACCGCCGGGGTGGATATCGAGCTGCGCCGCTCGATGTGGAGCTTCCTTACCGAGCTGAACCAGAAGGGCATCACCATCATCCTCACCACCCACTACCTGGAAGAGGCTGAACAGCTGTGCCGTAACATCGGCATCATCGACCATGGCACCATCGTCGAGAACACCAGCATGCGCCAGTTGCTGGGCAAGCTGCATGTCGAAACCTTTGTGCTCGACCTCAAGCAGGACCTGGCCGCGGCGCCGGTACTGCAGGGCTACCCGTGCCGGCTGCTGACCCCGCATACCCTGGAAGTGCAGGTGGACAAGGACATCGGCATCACCGCGCTGTTCGGCCAGCTGGCGCTGCAGAACATCGAGGTGCAGAGCCTGCGCAACAAGACCAACCGACTTGAGGAGCTGTTCGTGTCCCTGGTGGAAAAAAACCTGTCGAAGGTGGCCGTATGAGTGTGGAACTGCGCACCAACTGGGTCGCCCTGAACACCATCGTCTACCGCGAAGTGCGGCGCTTCCTGCGCATCTGGCCGCAAACGTTGCTGCCGCCAGCGATCACCATGGTGCTGTACTTCGTCATCTTCGGTAACCTGATTGGCCGGCAGATCGGCGATATGGGTGGCTTCACCTACATGCAGTACATCGTGCCGGGGCTGATCATGATGTCGGTGATCACCAACTCCTATGGCAACGTGGTGTCGAGCTTTTTCGGCAGCAAGTTCCAGCGCTCGATCGAAGAACTGATGGTGTCGCCGGTGTCGCCGCACACCATTCTCGTCGGCTATGTGCTGGGTGGGGTGCTGCGTGGTTTGGCGGTGGGTGTGATCGTGACCATTTTGTCGATGTTCTTCACCGACCTGCAGGTGCACCACCTGGGCGTGACCGTGGTGGTTGTGCTGCTGACGGCCACCATCTTTTCGCTGCTTGGCTTCGTCAACGCCGTGTTTGCGCGTAACTTCGACGATATTTCGATCATCCCGACCTTCGTGCTGACGCCGTTGACCTACCTGGGCGGAGTGTTCTACTCGATCAACCTGCTGCCGCCGTTCTGGCAGACCGTGTCGTTGGCCAACCCGGTGCTGCACATGGTCAACTCGTTCCGCTACGGCATTCTAGGGGTGTCGGATATCAGCATTGGCACGGCGATCACCTTCATGCTGGTGGCCACTGCGGTGCTCTACGTTGTTTGCGTTCGCTTGCTGGTCAGCGGCCGTGGCATGCGGGCCTGAAGCCTTGCACCGGCATTGGCGACGACGCCACTGCCGGCCCACCCACCAGCGCCAGTAGAACATGGTGGTGAAGTAGGCGAGGATGCCCAGCACCACGCCGCACACCACCGAGCCGAGCAGGAAGGGTTGCCACAGCGTCGACAGCTGGTCGGTGATCCACTGGAAGGTCAGCTCGTCGGGCAGGGTGCGCGGCGGTACCTGCATCAGCCAGGCACCGGTCATGTAGGTGACGAAGAACACCGGCGGCATGGTCAACGGGTTGGTCAGCCACACCAGGCTGACGGCGACCGGCAGGTTGCCGCGCACCGGGATCGCCAGGGCCGCCGCCAGCAGCATCTGCATCGGTATGGGAATAAGCGCCGCGAACAGGCCCACACCCATGGCTCTGGCCACCGAATGGCGGTTCAGGTGCCAGAGGTTGGGGTCGTGCAGCAATTTGCCGAAAAAGCGTAAGGACTTGTGTTCCCGAATGCTGGTCGGGTCCGGCATGTAGCGTTTGAAAAGTCGGCGCGGCATGTAGGCTCCCGGAGCGTTGACCCTGGCAGTATGCCCTTAATCCTGCTCCGCCTCGTTTAGAGTTTGTGACAATTGTTGAGCAAGCGATGCCGGCAATTGAGCTATGCCTCAGGAGGTGACTCGCCTTCTGGAGCTCTACCTCATGCGCACAGGGATGTTTGCGCTCGCGCTCGGGCTGTTGTGCCTGGGCTTTCTGCCCGCATTGCCATCGGTCGGATGGTTGATAACCCTGGCGGCCTGCGCTGTCGGCAGCCTGTTTACCCGCGTCTGGCCGTTGGGTTGGTTTCTGCTGGGCCTGTGTTGGGCGTGCGGGTCTGCTCAGCAGGCCCTTGATGATCGTCTGGCTGCCGGCCTGGAGGGGCGCACCTTGTGGCTGGAGGGGCGGGTGGCGGGTTTGCCGGCCCGCACTGCACAAGGCGTGCGTTTCGAGCTGGAAGCGCCACGCTCGCGGCGGGCCGAACTGCCTCAGCGTTTGCAACTGAGCTGGTTCGATGGGCCGCCGCTGCGGGCGGGCGAGCAGTGGCGGCTGGCGGTGACCTTGCAGCGCCCGGCCGGGCTGCTGAACCCGCACGGGCCTGACCGGGAAGCGCAATTGCTGGCGCGACGGGTGGGGGCTACGGGTACGGTCAAGGCCGGGCAGTTGCTGGCGCCAGTCGCCGGTGGTTGGCGCGATGCGCTGCGTCAACGCTTGCTGATGGTCGAAGCCAATGGCCGGCAGGCCGCGCTGGTGGCACTGGTGCTTGGCGATGGTGCGGGCCTGGCCCGGGAGGACTGGCAGACGTTGCAGGCCACCGGCACGGTGCACCTGCTGGTGATTTCCGGCCAGCACATCGGCCTGGTCGCCGGTTTGCTCTATGGCCTGGTCGCCGGGCTGGCGCGTTGGGGGCTATGGCCGGCAAGGCTACTGTGGTTACCCTGGGCCTGTGGCCTGGCCATGGCCGCAGCGCTGGCCTACGGCTGGCTGGCGGGTGGTGGGGTGCCAGTGCAGCGGGCCTGTCTGATGCTGGCCGTGGTGCTGCTCTGGCGTCTGCGCTTTCGCCACCTTGGCGCTTTTTTTCCGTTGCTGCTTGCACTGGTCGCTGTGCTGGTCTTCGAGCCACTGGCGGCGTTGCTGCCTGGGTTCTGGCTGTCGTTCGCCGCCGTGGCCACGCTCATCTACTGCTTCAGTGCCCGGTTGGGGGGTTGGCGGCCCTGGCAGGCCTGGACGCGTGCGCAATGGGTGATCGCCATTGGTTTGCTGCCGGTGTTGCTGGCCACGGGGTTGCCGGTGAGCCTGAGTGCGCCGCTGGCCAATCTTGTCGCGGTGCCATGGGTCAGCCTGGCGGTGTTGCCGTTGGCGTTGCTGGGTACAGTGCTGCTGCCGCTGGGTGGGGTAGGGGACGCGCTGCTGTGGATGGCGGGTGGCCTGCTGGAATGGCTGTTCCGGTTGCTGGCGTTGGTGGCGCAGCAGCATCCGGCGTGGGTGCCCCCGGTGCTGCCAGGGTGGGCCTGGCTACTGGTGGTGCTGGGTGCGCTGCTGGTGCTGCTGCCCCGTGGCGTGCCTTTGCGTGGGTTGGGTGGGGTCATGTTGCTGGCACTGTGGGTGCCCAGGGAGCCAGTGCCGTTCGGCCAGGTCGAGGTCTGGCAATTGGATGTCGGTCAGGGGCTGGCGGTGCTGCTGCAGACTAGGCATCACACCCTGCTCTACGATGCCGGTCCGGCCCGGGGAGAGAGCGACCTGGGGGAGCGGGTGGTGCTGCCGACTCTGCGCAAGCTGGGGGTGGGTAGCCTCGACCTGATGGTGATCAGTCATGCACATGCTGACCATGCTGGCGGTGCTGCGGCAATACAACGTGGTCTGCCGGTCAGGCGGGCAATTGGTGGGGAAGCGCTGGATGACGTGCAATTGCAGCCTTGCGTCAGTGGCGAGCAATGGGACTGGGATGGCGTGCGTTTTTCGCTGTGGCGCTGGGCGGACGGGCAGAGCAGCAATGACCGTTCTTGTGTGTTGTTGATAGAGGCGCAGGGCGAGCGTCTGCTGCTGGCGGGGGATATGGAAGCTGCGGCCGAACGGGCCTGGTTGGCAGAGACTGAAGCGCCGCGTATCGACTGGCTGCAGGCGCCGCATCATGGCAGCCGCAGCTCGTCCACCGAGGCGTTCATTCGGGCAACCGCAGCGCGGGGGGTATTGATTTCGCGAGGGCGCAACAACAACTTCGGGCACCCGCATGTGCAGGTGATGGAGCGTTATCAGCGGCATGGGTTGGCGGTGCATGACACGGCGGTGGAGGGCGCGTTGCGGTTGGTGTTGGGGCGGCAGGGAGAAGTTGAGTTCGTTCGGGGGCAGCGGCGGTTTTGGCGGGCTCAACTGGATTAGGGGGTTAGGTGTTAGGTGTACGTCGTTACAGGTTTAGCGGCCATGAGATCGAGCGCCGCCCGCGCGGCGCATCGCGAGCTGCGCTCGCTCCTACGTTTGTTTCGGGCCAGTAACGCCTGCGGCAGACGCGCGCGACCGTTTTGTTTGTTCGGCGCAATATCGCGCCAAGCGCCAAGGCGTTCGCGCGCAAATCCCACAGGAATGATTGGCCCGAAACAAACGTAGGAGCGAGCGCAGCTCGCGATGCGCCGCGCGGGCGGCGCTCGGTCTCCCAGGCGACGCACCTCTACCGCCATACCCTCAAGGCCACACCGCCTGGCATGACGTTGCGCAATGGCCGGGTGTGTTTGCCGTGGGTTTTATGGGGTGGCAGAAATCGAGCGCCGCCCGCGCGGCGCATCGCGAGCTGCGCTCGCTCCTACGTTTGTTTCTGGCCAGTGACGCCTGTGACAGGCGCGCGCGACCGCCTTGTTTGTACGACGCAATATCGTGCCAAGCGCCAAGGCGTTCGCGCGCAAATCCCACAGGAATGATTGGCCCGAAACAAACGTAGGAGCGAGCGCAGCTCGCGATGCGCCGCGCGGGCGGCGCTCGGTCTCCCAGGCGACGCACCTCTACCGCCATACCCTCAAGGCCACACCGCCTGGCATGACGTTGCGCAATGGCCGGGTGTGTTTGCCGTCGGTTTTAGGGGGTGGCAGAAATCGAGCGCCGCCCGCGCGGCGCATCGCGAGCTGCGCTCGCTCCTACGTTTGTTTCGGGCCAGTAACGCCTGCGGCAGACGCGCGCGACCGTTTTGTTTGTTCGGCGCAATATCGCGCCAAGCGCCAAGGCGTTCGCGCGCAAATCCCACAGGAATGATTGGCCCGAAACAAACGTAGGAGCGAGCGCAGCTCGCGATGCGCCGCGCGGGCGGCGCTCGGTCTCCCAGGCGACGCACCTCTACCGCCATACCCTCAAGGCCACACCGCCTGGCATGACGTTGCGCAATGGCCGGGTGTGTTTGCCGTCGGTTTTAGGGGGTGGCAGAAATCGAGCGCCGCCCGCGCGGCGCATCGCGAGCTTTGCTCGCTCCTACGTTTGTTTCTGGCCAGTGACGCCTGTGGCAGGCGCGCGCGACCGCCTTGTTTGTACGGCGCGATATCGAGCCATGCGCCAAGGCGTTCGCGCGCAAATCCCACAGGAATGATTGGCCCGAAACAAACGTAGGAGCGAGCGCAGCTCGCGATGCGCCGCGCGGGCGGCGCTCGGTCTCCCAGGCGACGCACCTCTACCGCCATACCCTCAAGGCCACACCGCCTGGCATGACGTTGCGCAATGGCCGGGTGTGTTTGCCGTCGGTTTTAGGGGGTGGCAGAAATCGAGCGCCGCCCGCGCGGCGCATCGCGAGCTGCGCTCGCTCCTACGTTTGTTTCGGGCCAGTAACGCCTGTGGCAGGCGCGCGCGACCGCCTTGTTTGTACGGCGCGATATCGAGCCATGCGCCAAGGCGTACGCGCGCAAATCCCACAGGAATGATTGGCCCGAAACAAACGTAGGAGCGAGCGCAGCTCGCGATGCGCCGCGCGGGCGGCGCTCGGTCTCCCAGGCGACGCACCTCTACCGCCATACAGGCGGCGCTCGATCTCCCAGGCGACGCACCTCTACCGCCATACAGGCGGCGCTCGATCTCACGGCCGCTGAACCTGTAACGGCAAGCACCCGTCAGCCCCACCCCCAATTCCCTGACCTCCGGCAGATGAGCCCCCGGCGCGCCTATGGTAGAGTGGCGGCCTTTTTCCGAAGGGGCGTTTATTGTGTGGGAATTGGTCAAGTCCGGTGGTTGGATGATGCTGCCGATCATTCTGAGCTCCATCGCTGCCATGGCTATCGTCGTCGAACGGCTGTGGACCTTGCGCGCCAGTCGCGTCACCCCGCCGCACCTGCTGGGCCAGGTGTGGATTTGGATCAAGGACAAGCAACTGACCAGTGACAAGCTCAAGGCCCTGCGTGCCGATTCGCCACTGGGGGAAATCCTCGCGGCGGGCCTGGCCAATTCGCGTCACGGTCGGGAAATCATGAAAGAGTGCATCGAGGAGGCCGCCTCGCGCGTCATCCACGAACTGGAACGCTACATCAGTACCCTCGGCACCATCGCCGCCATGGCGCCTCTGCTGGGCCTGCTGGGCACCGTGCTGGGTATGATCGACATTTTCAGCGCCTTCATGGGCTCGCAGATGACTGCCAACGCCGCCGTACTGGCCAGTGGTATCTCCAAGGCCCTGGTCACCACTGCGGCTGGCCTGATGGTCGGTATCCCGGCGGTGTTCTTCCACCGCTTCCTGCTGCGTCGTATCGATGAACTGGTGATCGGCATGGAGCAGGAGGCGATCAAGCTGGTGGAAGTGATCCAGGGCGACCGTGAAGTGGAAGTGGCCGGAGGCAAGGGGTGAAGTTCCGGCGCAATCGCCAGCGGGAGAACGTCGACATCAACCTGGCGTCGCTGATCGACGTGGTGTTCGTCCTGCTGCTGTTCTTCGTGGTCACCACCACTTTCACGCGCGAGACCCAACTGCGCGTCGAGCTGCCCGAGGCCACCAGCGCCGAGCGGGCGCCGGCTGACCAGGGCAAGCTGGTGGAAATCACCATCAGCGCCGAAGGCGTGTACTCGGTGAACAACCACCTGCTACCCAAAAGCGACCTGGCCACCCTGAGCGAGGCCATAGAGCGCGAGTCGGGCGGCGACAACACGCTGCCGCTGGCCATCAGCGCCGACGGCAAGACCCCGCACCAGGCTGTGGTCACCGCAATGGATGCTGCCGGCAAGCTCGGTTTCAGCCAGTTGCGCATGACCACCGTCGAGGCGGCCCAGGGCACGCCTTGATGGCTTTCACCGACCGCTTGCTCGCCGCCTGGTACGCCGGGCATCCGTCGCTGGCGCTGCTGCGACCGCTGGAGGCCTTGTATCGCCGCGTGGTCACGCGCAAGCGCGCGCGTTTTCTAAGGGGTGACAGTGCCAGCTACCGGGCACCGGTACCGGTCATTGTGGTGGGCAATATCACCGTCGGTGGCACCGGCAAGACGCCAATGATCCTCTGGCTGATCGAGCACTGTCGCCAGCAAGGGCTGAAGGTGGGCGTGGTCAGCCGTGGCTATGGTGCCAAGCCTCCACGGCTGCCGTGGCGGGTGCAGGCCGATCAGCCGGCCGGTCAGGCGGGCGACGAGCCGCTGCTGATCGTGCAACGCACCGGCGTGCCACTGATGATCGACCCCGATCGTGCCCAGGCCGTGCAGGCATTGCTGGCCAGCGAACCCCTCGACTTGATCCTGTGCGACGACGGTATGCAGCATTACCGCCTGGCCCGTGACCTGGAACTGGTGCTGATCGACGCTGCCCGCGGCCTGGGCAATGGCCGCTGCCTGCCGGCGGGGCCGTTGCGTGAGCCGGCCGAGCGCTTGCGTGAGGCTGACGCGGTGCTGTTCAACGGCGCCAGCGAAGACCGCACCGATGGTTTCGGTTTCCGCCTGCAGCCGTCCGCCCTGGTCAACCTGCGCAGTGGCGAGCGCCGTCCGCTCGACTATTTCCCCGCCGGCCAGCGCTTGCATGCGGTAGCCGGTATCGGCAACCCGCAACGTTTCTTCAACACCCTGCTGGGGCTAAACTGGCAGCCGGTGCCGCATCCCTTTGCCGACCATGCGCAGTTCAGTGCCCGGAGCCTGGCTTTCAGCCCGCCACTGCCGCTGGTCATGACCGAGAAGGATGCGGTGAAATGCCGGGCCTTTGCCGCGGACGACTGGTGGTACCTGGCCGTCGAAGCGCAGCCTACGCCGGCTTTCAGCGCCTGGTTCGACAACCAGCTGCAACGCTTGTTGCGCCAACCCTGAGCCCGTTTTCAATTTCCGGCCACCTGGCCTAAAGGAAGCCTCCAATGGACACCAAACTGCTCGATATCCTCGCCTGCCCGATTACCAAGGGCCCGCTCAAGCTGAGCGCCGACAAGACCGAGCTGATCAGCAAAGGCGCTGGCCTGGCCTACCCGATTCGCGACGGTATCCCGGTCATGCTGGAAAGCGAGGCGCGCACCCTGACCGACGACGAGCGCCTTGACAAATGAGCCTGGATTTTACGGTAGTGATTCCCGCCCGGCTGCGCTCCACGCGCCTGCCAGGCAAACCGCTGCTGCTGATTGCTGGCAAGCCGATGGTGCAGCATGTGTGGGAGCAAGCCCGCAAGAGCGGTGCCAGCCGTGTGGTCATCGCCACCGACGACACCAGCATCCTCGAAGCCTGCCAGGCCTTCGGCGCCGAAGTGCTGATGACCCGTGCCGATCATGAGTCCGGCACCGACCGGCTGGCCGAAGTGGCTGCCCACCTTGGCTTGCCGGCTGATGCCATCGTGGTCAACGTGCAGGGCGATGAGCCGCTGATCCCGCCGGTGATCATCGACCAGGTGGCGGCCAACCTGGCTGCACATCCGGAAGCCGGCATCGCCACCCTGGCCGAGCCTATCCATGAGCCGGAAACCGTGTTCAACCCTAACGCGGTCAAGGTGGTGAGTGACAAGAACGGCCTGGCTCTGACGTTCAGCCGGGCGCCGCTGCCCTGGGCCCGCGATACCTTTGCCAAGGGCCGTGACGTGCTGCCGCATGGTGTGCCATATCGCCGCCATATTGGCATGTATGCCTACCGTGTCGGCTTCCTGCAGCACTTCGTCAGCTGGGGCCCATGCTGGCTTGAGCAGGCCGAAGCGCTGGAGCAGCTGCGTGCCCTGTGGCACGGCGTGCGCATTCACATCGAGGACGCCATCGAGGCGCCTGCCGTGGGTGTAGATACCCCTGAGGATCTGGAGCGCGTACGGCGCTTGCTGGAGGCCTGATGCGCGTCCTGTTTGTTTGCCTGGGCAACATCTGCCGCTCGCCCACTGCCGAAGGCGTGCTTCGCCATCAGTTGCACGCCGCGGGGCTCGCCGACAAGGTGCAGGTAGCTTCTGCGGGTACCGGTGACTGGCATGTCGGCAAAGCGCCAGACAGCCGCACCTGCAAGGCGGCTCTGGCACGCGGTTACGATTTGTCTCAACAACGCGCCCAGCAGGTCAAGGCATCGCACTTCGCCGAGTACGACCTGGTGTTGGCCATGGATGAGCACAACCTGCGCGATCTGCGCGCCCTGCGTCCGTCCACGGCGGTGGGCGAACTCGACCTGTTCTTGCGCCGTTACGGAGCAGCACTGGATGAGGTGCCAGACCCGTACTACGGTGGCGCCGACGGCTTCGAGCAGGTGCTGGATCTGGTGGAAGCGGCTTGCCAGTCGCTGGTGCTGGAAATCAAGGGGCGTCTATGACAGTGCAGTGGCAGGAGCAGGTATCGCTCAAGCCTTACAATACCTTCGGCATTGACGTGAAGGCGCGCTATTTCAGCCAGGTGCAGGACGACCAGCAGGTGCGTCAGGCACTGAGCCAGGCACACCAGAAGGGCCTGCCGGTATTTGTGATCGGTGGTGGCAGCAACCTGCTGCTGACCCGCGATATCGATGCTCTGGTGCTGCACATGGCCAGCCGCGGTCGGCGTGTGGTCAGTGACGATGGCGAGCGTATCGTGGTCGAGGCCGAGGCCGGTGAGCCATGGCACGCGTTTGTGCAGTGGACGCTGGCGCAGGGCTATTGCGGGCTGGAGAACCTCAGCCTGATCCCTGGCACCGTGGGTGCCGCGCCGATGCAGAACGTGGGCGCTTACGGGGTGGAAATCAAGGACGTATTCAACGGGCTGACAGCCCTGGATCGTGAGACTGGCGAGCTGCATGACTTCAGTTTGGCGGAATGTGCTTTCGGCTATCGCGACAGCCTTTTCAAGCGCAACCCCGGCCGCTGGTTGATCTTGCGTGTGCGCTTTGCCTTGACCCGCACCCTGCACGCTCAACTGGACTACGGTCCGGTGCGCCAACGCCTGTCTGAGCAGGGTGAGAGCGAGCTGACCGCGCAAGCGATCAGTGATGCAATCTGCAGCATTCGCCGCGAGAAGCTGCCAGACCCGGCAGAGCTTGGCAATGCCGGGAGCTTCTTCAAGAACCCGGTGGTGACGGCTGATCTGGTCGAGCGTATTCGTGCGCAGTATCCGGGGGTTGTGGCATATCCCCAGGCTGATGGTCAGGTGAAGCTGGCGGCGGGCTGGTTGATCGAGCAGGCGGGCTGGAAGGGCCATCGTGAGGGTGATGCTGGCGTGCATCGCTTGCAGTCGCTGGTGCTGGTCAACTATGGGCAGGCGAGCGGGGCGCAGATGCATGCGCTGGCGCGGCAGATCCAGGCGGATATCCTCGAGCGGTTTGGGGTTGAGCTGGAGATGGAGCCTAATCTTTACTGATTGGCTGCCTGTGAACCTCCCGTAGGAGCGGGTTTACCCGCGAAGAGGCCGGGACAGCAAGCCAAAAAAAGCCCCGCCAGTGCGAACTGGCGGGGCTTTTTCATTCAGCTTTGGCTATCAGCCGTGATGAGGTTTGTGCTCATCGGCGGATTCCAAGGCTGGCTCCTGGGAGGCTGCAGCAGCTTCCTGTGCGGCTTTGGCAGCAGCCTCGGCCTCACGCTTGCGGCGACGCACTTCACGTGGGTCGTTCGGTGCGCGGCCGTTGGCCAGCATGACAGTGGCAGGTTCGGCCGCTGCAGGTGCAGGTTCGGCCGCCACTTCTGGCTGGGCTTCGACAACCGGGGCAGGCTGCACGGCAACCGGGGTGACTTCGACCATGGCCGGGGCCTGTTCGCTCTCGCCGCCTTCCACCGCTGGGGCTTCTACTGGGGTTTGAGTGGCCACGGGTTCTGCAACCACGGCCGGCTCAACAGCAGGAGTATTTTCAGCAACAGGCTGCGGGGCAGTTTCGACCACAGGCTCGGCAGTTGCCTCGGCTACGGTCACTGGCTCGGTGACCGGCTGCTCTACCGCTGGGGCCACGGCTGCTTCTTCAGCTTTGGCGACTGCTTCGACGGGCTCAGCCGGCTGGGCGGCTTCGCTGCTGTCGGTTTCTGCAACAGCAGCGACTTCGGCGGTGGCACGTTCTGCCTGCTGGTTGGCCTGGGCTTCTGCGTCGGAGCTGATGTTGCTGCTTGCGACAGCGGCAGTCACGGCAAGGCCGGCGGCCAGTTCGGCACTCAGCTCGGTGGCCTGGTGCTGTTGTGGCTGCTCTTCGCTGCCTTCTTCTTCACTGCCGTCGATCAGCTCGCCATTGGCGTTGCGCTGACGCTCACGACGGTTGCTGCGACGACGCTGGCCACGGGAGCGGCGGCGCGGGCGCTCGCCATCGGTGCCTTCCTGCTCGTCTTGCAGCAGCTCTTCGCTTGGCAGTTGCTCTTCGGCCAGTTCGGCAGCCTGTTCGGTTGCTTCTTCGGCAGCGCGTGGTTGGCGCTCTTCGCGTGGTGGGCGCGGGGCACGTTCTTCGCGAGGGGCGCGCTCTTCACGTGGAGCACGTTCTTCACGAGGTGCGCGTTCTTCACGTGGAGCACGTTCTTCACGAGGTGCGCGCTCTTCGCGTGGAGCACGTTCTTCACGAGGGGCGCGCTCTTCGCGTGGAGCACGTTCTTCACGAGGGGCGCGCTCTTCGCGTGGAGCACGTTCTTCGCGAGGGGCACGCTCTTCACGAGGTGCGCGCTCTTCGCGTGGAGCACGCTCTTCACGCGGCTGGCGCTCTTCACGTTCGGCTGGCGGGGTAGCGTCCAGCGGCTCGCGCAGTTCGCGAACGCGCTCTTCGCCGCGGTTGCTACGGCGGTCTTCGCGTGGCTGGCGTGGAGCACGTTCTTCACGCGGTGCACGTTCTTCGCGTGGGGCGCGCTCCTCACGCGGTGCACGCTCTTCACGTGGGGCGCGTTCCTCGCGCGGTGCACGCTCGGCACGCTCTTCACGCGGCTTGCGTTCTTCGTCGCGGCGGCCGTTGCGGTTGCGGCTTTGCTGGCGGCCGTTGCGGCGCTCTTCGTTGCGCGGGCTGCGTTCGGCAGCCGGTTTTTCGGCGGCGGGAACCACTGGCGCGGCGGCAGGCTCGTCCTTGCCGGCGAACAGGCTGACCAGCGACTTCACCAGGCCCTTGAACAGGCTTGGCTCCGGAGCGCTCGGGGCAGGGGCGACCGGGGCGGCAGGCTGGGACTCTTCAGCGGTGGCCGGTACCGGTGCGTTGGCGCGGGCCGGGGCCGTCTTCACTGCGGCTTCCTGGCGTACCAGGGTGCGAGTGGCGGTCGGCTGCGGCGCTTCTTCGGCTTCGGCGGCGGCGATTTCGTAGCTGGACTGGTTGTTCAGCACTTCAGGGTTGTCGTCGCGCAGGCGCTGGACTTCGAAGTGCGGGGTCTCCAGGTGGTCGTTCGGCAGGATGATGATGCGCGCACGGGTGCGCAGCTCTATCTTGGTGATCGAATTGCGCTTTTCGTTCAGCAGGAAGGCGGCCACCGGGATCGGCACTTGGGCACGTACTTCGGCGGTGCGGTCCTTCAGGGCTTCTTCTTCGATCAGGCGCAGGATGGCCAGCGACAGCGACTCGACATCACGGATGATGCCGGTGCCGGAGCAGCGTGGGCAGACGATGCCGCTGCTTTCGCCCAGCGATGGGCGCAGACGCTGGCGGGACATTTCCAGCAGGCCGAAGCGTGAGATGCGGCCTACCTGCACGCGGGCGCGGTCGGCTTCCAGGCATTCGCGAACGCGCTCTTCAACGGCGCGCTGGTTCTTCGCCGGGGTCATGTCGATGAAGTCGATGACGATCAGGCCGCCGATGTCACGCAGGCGCAGCTGGCGGGCGATTTCCTCGGCCGCTTCCAGGTTGGTCTGCAGGGCGGTTTCTTCGATGTCGCTGCCTTTGGTGGCGCGCGCCGAGTTGATGTCGATGGACACCAGGGCTTCGGTCGGGTCGATCACGATCGAGCCACCGGACGGCAGGTCAACCACGCGCTGGAAGGCCGTCTCGATCTGGCTTTCGATCTGGAAGCGGTTGAACAGCGGCACGCTGTCTTCGTACAGCTTGACCTTGCTGGCGTACTGCGGCATCACCTGGCGGATGAAGGTCAGCGCTTCTTCCTGGGCTTCGATGCTGTCGATCAGCACTTCGCCGATGTCCTGGCGCAGGTAGTCGCGAATGGCGCGGATGATGACGTTGCTTTCCTGATAGATCAGGAATGGCGCGGCGCGGTCTAGGGACGCTTCCTTGATGGCGGTCCACAGTTGCAGCAGGTAGTCCAGGTCCCACTGCATTTCTTCGCTGCTGCGGCCAAGGCCGGCAGTGCGCACGATCAGGCCCATGTCGCCCGGCACGGTCAGGCCGTTCAGCGCTTCGCGCAGTTCGTTGCGCTCTTCGCCTTCGATGCGGCGGGAGATGCCACCGGCACGTGGGTTGTTGGGCATCAGCACCAGGTAGCGGCCGGCCAGGCTGATGAAGGTAGTGAGGGCGGCGCCTTTGTTGCCGCGCTCTTCCTTCTCGACCTGGACAATGACTTCCTGGCCTTCGCTGAGCACTTCCTTGATGTTGACCCGGCCTTCTGGGGCCTTCTTGAAGTACTCGCGGGAGATTTCTTTCAGCGGCAGGAAGCCGTGACGTTCGGAACCGAAGTCGACGAAGGCGGCTTCGAGGCTGGGTTCGATGCGGGTGATCTTGCCTTTGTAGATGTTGGCCTTTTTCTGCTCGCGCGCGCCGGACTCGATGTCCAGATCGTAGAGACGTTGGCCGTCCACCAGGGCTACACGCAACTCTTCGGGTTGAGTCGCGTTAATCAGCATTCTTTTCATGTTGTACCGTCGGTTTCCGGGCTGCCGGAAACGGCGTTCGGCACACACGACGTCTCATGGTCGGTGCCAAGGTGCGCAAAGGGTGGCCGGGCCACCCCCGTGTCGAGCGACGTTCGGCACCAGCCGGTTGCCCAGCCTGCCGTTGTCGCGACGACGCGTCCTGTTTGCTGCGGTGCCAACAAGGCCCCGGTGGCTTCGAATAGGTATCCGAATCAACCAAGCGGGCCTTGTGCACTCAGTCAGGAGGAGGAATCAACCGTCAGCCGTGGACGCCCGGTGGGCATCTGTTCAGGACCTTATCCGCTCACCAGCCGTCAGTGGGCTGGTGGCCGGACGCGGTGCTACACGGTCCGAGGGCTGTGCATCTCCACCCTGCACGTATCCCTGATAATTCGGGTGCTGCCGCGCGCTGAATCCGCAACGGGTTGCATTTTTCGCCAGCGCTGGTTCTGCGCTGGCGCCATTCATGTCCAAGGCAGGTATTTCCGAAGCATTCGCCGGGCGTTGCGTGGAAGCGACTCGCGGGCAGAGGTGCAGCGAAAAGAATCGGGTAAGCAGGTGAAACACCGCACTTGTCGTTTTTTTTCGGTCTTCTCTACACGGCGCTGGTGGCGATTCCAGGCATTTCGGTAAACTGGCGAAAACCCCGTAGGACGGCCTCGCGTCCTGGAGAATTGCGAAGGTCAGGGACCGGCAAAGAGCCTGGTGCCGCTGGCCTGCCGCTTTTGGCGGCGTTCGCGACTATAGCAGCAATGATTAAGTGCTTCAATTCCATAAAAAATTGTTATGATCCCGCAATGACGACCAATACCCCTCCGACTTCCGGCGTTCAGCTGATCGAAGTCGCGCCGGAGCTTGCCGGCCAACGCATCGATAATTTCCTCATCACGGCCCTCAAGGGCGTGCCCAAGACACTGGTCTACCGCATCCTGCGCAAGGGTGAGGTGAGGGTCAACAAGGGCCGCGTCAAGCCGGAGTACAAAATCCAGGTCGGCGACATCGTACGGGTGCCGCCCGTTCGCCTGCCGGAGCGAGACGAGCCGGCACCGGTGGCCCAAGGCCTGCTGCAGCGCCTGGAAGCCGCCATTGTCTACGAAGACAAGGCGCTTATCGTGATGAACAAGCCGGCCGGCATCGCCGTGCATGGCGGCAGTGGCCTGAGCTTCGGGGTGATCGAGGCGCTGCGCCAGTTGCGCCCCGACGCCAAGGAGCTGGAGCTGGTGCACCGCCTGGATCGCGACACGTCTGGCCTGTTGATGATTGCCAAGAAGCGCAGCATGCTGCGCCACCTGCATGCCGCCCTGCGCGGCGATGGTGTCGACAAGCGCTACATGGCGCTGGTGCGCGGCCACTGGCCAACCTCGAAAAAGCAGGTCAACGCGCCGTTGCTCAAGAGCAACCTGCGTTCTGGCGAGCGCATGGTCGAAGTGAACGAGGAAGGCAAGGAGGCGCTCACCCTGTTTCGCGTGCTGCGCCGCTTTGGTGACTTTGCCACCATTGTCGAGGCGCGCCCGATCACCGGTCGTACCCATCAGATCCGCGTGCATACCCTGCATGCCGGGCACATGATCGCTGGCGACAGCAAATACGGCGACGAAGATTTCAGTCGCGAAATTCGTGAGCTGGGTGGCAAGCGCCTGTTCCTGCATGCCTATGCGTTGACCGTGCCGCTACCAGACGGTGGCGAGTTGAAGCTCGAGGCGCCTGTGGATGAGGTTTGGGCGAAAACCATTGAACGGCTGAGTGCGTCCTGATCCATGAAAAAGGGCTATGAGCTACTGATCTTCGACTGGGATGGCACTCTGGCCGATTCCATTGGGCGTATCGTCCAGGCCATGAATGTTGCCGCCGAGCGTGCCGGCGAGGCGCAGAGCAGCGACGCTGCGGTCAAGGGTATCATCGGTCTGGCCTTGGACGAGGCGATCCATACCTTGTACCCACACCTGTCGCCCGCAGGGGTTGCCAGCTTCCGTCAGCACTATGCCGATGTCTACGTTGCGCTGGATCAGCAGCCTTCGCCGCTGTTCGATGGCGTGGTCGAGTCGCTGGATGCCTTTCGTGCCGAGGGTTACCGCCTGGCGGTGGCCACCGGCAAGGCCCGTCGCGGGCTGGATCGGGTGCTCAAGGCCAATGGTTGGGAGCAGTTCTTCGATATCACCCGCGCCGCTGACGAGACCCGGGGCAAGCCGCACCCGCTGATGCTTGAGGAAATCCTCGGCCATTGTGGTGTCGAACCGGCGCGTGCGCTGATGGTCGGAGATTCGGCATTCGACCTGCAAATGGCCAGCAATGCCGGCATGCATTCGGTGGCGGTTGGCTATGGTGCCATGTCGCTGCAGGCGCTGGCCGAGTTTGGTCCGCAGGTATGCATCGATCACTTTTCCCAGTTGCGCGAGTGGCTGGGTGGTTCCGCAATTCCACTTCCAAGGTAGGTAAGCATGGCAGACGAATGGAAAGCCCCCGAGGCCGAGCGCGAGGAGCGCGAAGAGCGCAACAGCTGGAAGCTGCTGGAAAAGACCTTGCTGGCCAGCGTGCAGGAGCAGCGACGGTCACGGCGCTGGGGGATCTTCTTCAAGCTGCTGACCTTCGTCTACTTGTTCGGCATTCTGGCGTTGTTCTCGCCGCTGATGGACATGGACAAGGCTGCTTCGCGCAGTGCCAGCCATACCGCGCTGGTCGAGGTGCGCGGGGTGATTGCCGATCAGGAGGCTGCCAGCGCCGACAACATCGTCAAGAGCTTGCGAGAGGCGTTCAGGGACGACAAGACCAAGGCTGTGGTGATGCGCATCAACAGCCCGGGTGGCAGCCCGGTGCAAGCGGGTTACGTGTATGACGAAATCCGTCGCCTGCGTGCTGAGTATCCCGCCATCAAGCTGTATGCGGTCATCACTGATCTTGGTGCTTCCGGTGCCTATTACATCGCCAGTGCGGCGGACGAGATCTATGCCGACAAGGCCAGCCTGGTGGGTTCCATTGGCGTGACGGCGGCCGGTTATGGCTTTGTCGGCACCATGGAGAAGCTGGGGGTCGAGCGGCGTGCCTACACTTCGGGTGAGCACAAGGCGTTCCTTGATCCTTTTTCGCCGGAAAAACCAGAAGAGACCCGGTTCTGGCAGGGTGTGCTGGATACCACGCACCAGCAGTTCATCGCCATGGTCAAGCAGGGGCGGGGTGAGCGCCTGAAGGATAAGGAGCACCCGGAGTTGTTCAGTGGCCTGATCTGGTCGGGTGAGCAGGCCAAGGCGTTGGGGCTTGTGGATGGCCTGGGCAGTGCCAGCTATGTGGCGCGTGAGATCGTGGGTGAGAAAGAGTTGGTGGACTTCACCGTTCAGGAGTCGCCGTTCGATCGCTTCTCCAAGCGCGTGGGGGCCAGCGTGGCTGAGCACCTGGCGATGTGGATGGGGTTCCAGGGGCCGCAGTTGCGCTGAGGGCTCGTCGCGCGGTGTTTGTCGCGCGATTCGCGGGGTTTGTGAGGTCGAGCGCCGCCCGCGCGGCGCATCGCGAGCTGCGCTCGCTCCTACGTTTGTTTCAGGCCAATCATTCCTGTGCCATTTGCACGCGAACGCCTTGGCGCATGACGCAATATCACCTCGCACAAACAAGGCGGTCGCGCGCGCCTGTAACAGGCGTTACTGGCCCGAAACAAACGTAGGAGCGAGCGTAGCTCGCGATGCGCCGCGCGGGCGGCGCTCGACCTCGCTGACAACAAAAAAACTCAAGCCAGGCTAAGGTATCTCCACCCCTTCCATTCCTGTGTCATTTGCGCGCGAACGCCTTGGCGCATGACGCAATATCGCGTCGCACAAACAAGGCGGTCGCGCGCGCCTGTAACAGGCGTTACTGGCCTGAAACAAACGTAGGAGCGAGCGTAGCTCGCGATGCGCCGCGCGGGCGGCGCTCGACCTCGCTGACAACAAAAAACTCAAGCCAGGCTAAGGTATCTCCACCCCTTCCATTCCTGTGCCATTTGCACGCGAACGCCTTGGCGCATGACGCAATATCGCGTCGCACAAACAAGGCGGTCGCGCGCGCCTGTAACAGGCGTTACTGGCCAGAAACAAACGTAGGAGCGAGCGTAGCTCGCGATGCGCCGCGCGGGCGGCGCTCGACCTCGCTGACAACAAAAAACTCAAGCCAGGCTAAGGTATCTCCACCCCTTCCTTCATCAGCATATCCACCAGCCGAATCAACGGCAGCCCGATCAGGCTGGTCGCATCGCACCCGTGCGTGCCCTGGAACAAGCTAACCCCCAGCCCCTCCGCCTTGAAGCTGCCAGCGCAATCCAGCGGTTGTTCCGCTGCCACATAACGCTCGACCCGCTCCCTGTTCAACTCGCGCAGCGTCACCGTAAACGGCACGCAATCCACCTGGCAGTGCCCGGTTGAGCTGTTGAGCAGCGCCAGCCCGGTCAGAAAGCTCACCTGTTGCCCGCTGCACTCCAGCAGTTGCTCGCAGGCGCGCTCGAACGTGTGCGGCTTGCCCAGCACCTGCTCACCCAATACTGCAACCTGGTCCGAGCCGATAATCAGGTGCCCAGGGTAGCTGTCTGCCAGTGCCTCGGCCTTTTGCCTGGCCAGCCGGCGTACCAGCTCCACGGGCGGCTCGCCATCCAGGCGTTGCTCGTCTATATCAGGGCTTGCCCAGGTGAAGGGCAGGTGCAGGCGTGCGAGCAGTTCGCGGCGATAGGCAGAGCTGGAAGCCAGTAACAAAGGAAGCATGGTAGACTCCGGGTTCGGTTGAACCAATTCTATCACGCACGATGCCGCCTAATTTCCTTTGACAGGGGCGGGGGGCATCCCTAGAATGCTGCGCCTATGTTGAATGACCCGATTCCACCTCACGTTGACCCGCGCAAATTAGCCGATCGTGGCGTAACCCTTAACGGTTCGCTGCAACTCGCTGATTTGGAAAGACTCTGCGACCCGCTTTCCGACAATGTCGGTACGGTGCAGGCGAAGTTCGATTTTGAACGAGATGAACAGCACGTGGTGGTTATCCACAGCGAGCTGGACGTCGAAGTCAAGATGGTTTGCCAGCGTTGTCTTGAGCTGGTCACCCTGCCGATCCACAGCGAATGTACTTACGCAGTGGTGAAGGAGGGTGCGAATACCCAGTCGTTGCCGAAAGGCTATGACGTGCTGGAACTGGGCGAAGATCCTTTGGATCTGCAGGCATTGGTCGAGGAGGAGCTTTTGCTCGCCTTGCCAATCGTGCCTGCTCATCATCCGGAAGAATGCCAGCAGCCGGCGGGCGCAGACGAGCCCGAATCGAGCAAGGACGAGGTATCGCGGTCCAACCCGTTCAGTGTTTTGGCGCAGTTAAAGCGTGACCCAAACGTTTAGGAGTTAATCAATTATGGCTGTTCAGCAGAACAAAAAATCCCGCTCTGCCCGTGACATGCGCCGTTCGCACGACGCCCTGTCGGAAAACGCGCTGTCGGTAGAGAAAACCACCGGTGAAGTTCACCTGCGTCACCACGTTTCGCCAGAAGGCGTATACCGTGGTCGCAAAGTGGTCGACAAGGGCGCTGACGAGTAATCCTTGTCCGCTCAGGTCATCGCGATCGACGCAATGGGCGGGGACTTCGGTCCCCGCAGCATTGTCCAGGCTAGCATTGCCTGCCTTTCGGCTACCCCCTCGCTGCACCTGACCCTCGTCGGTCAACCCTCCCTCCTTGAAGATCTCGTCAGTGGCCTGCCAGCTGCGGATCGTGCGCGCCTGCAGATTGTCGCCGCCAGTGAGGTGGTCGGCATGGACGAGCGGCCATCCCAGGCGTTGCGCGGCAAGCCGGATTCGTCGATGCGCATCGCCCTCGAACTGGTACGCGACGGAAAAGCCCAGGCCTGCGTCAGTGCCGGCAATACCGGGGCGCTGATGGCGTTGTCGCGCTTTGTGCTCAAGACTCTGCCGGGTATCGACCGGCCGGCCATGGTGGCGGCGATCCCGACCCAGACGGGTTACTGCCAACTGCTCGATCTGGGCGCCAATGTCGACTGCAGTGCCGAAAACCTCTACCAGTTCGCTGTAATGGGCTCTGTGGCTGCCCAGGCTCTGGGTGTGCACCGGCCAAGGGTCGCGCTGTTGAATATCGGTACCGAGGACATCAAGGGTAACCAGCAGGTCAAGCTGGCTGCCACGCTGTTGCAGAATGCCCGCGGCCTCAACTATGTCGGTTTCGTCGAAGGGGATGGCCTGTACCGGGGTGAGGCAGACGTGGTGGTGTGCGACGGTTTTGTCGGCAACATACTGCTCAAGTCCAGCGAGGGCCTGGCGACGATGATCGGTGCGCGCATCGAAAAACTGTTCAAGGGCGGTGCTTTTGCCCGCGTTGCCGGGGCCGTTGCCATGCCGCTGCTCAAGCGTCTGCAGGCCGACCTGGCGCCGGCGCGGCACAATGGGGCGAGCTTCCTGGGGCTGCAGGGTATCGTCATCAAGAGTCATGGCTCGGCGGGCGTGCAGGGGTTTCAGAGTGCCATCCAGCGGGCGCTGATCGAAATTCAGGAAAACCTGCCGCAGCGGCTGCATGGCCGCCTTGAAGACCTGTTGCCTTAGGCATTTCGCCGATGAAGTGCTTAAATGTGACCGCTTGGTCTGTGTTTCCATCCAAGTTTTCAGATTCCGCGCCTGGCCTCGGGCCTGGCGCACACTATCCGACGACAAGATCATAAGGGCTTGTTCAATGTCTGCATCCCTCGCATTCGTCTTTCCCGGTCAAGGTTCCCAATCGCTGGGCATGCTCGCCGAGCTCGGCGCCGAGAAGCCAGTGATCATCGAAACCTTCAAGGAAGCGTCCGAAGCGCTCGGCTACGACCTGTGGAAGCTGGTCCAGGACGGCCCGGAAGAGCAACTTAACCAGACCGACAAGACCCAGCCGGCGATCCTCACCGCGTCCATCGCGTTGTGGCGCCTGTGGCTGGAAGAGGGCGGTGCCAAGCCTGCCTTCGTTTCCGGTCACAGCCTGGGCGAATACAGCGCTCTGGTCGCCGCCGGCAGCATCAGCCTGAAAGATGCCGTTCGCCTGGTCGAGCGCCGCGGTCAGCTGATGCAGGAAGCCGTACCGGCCGGTCACGGCGCCATGGCTGCCATTCTCGGCCTGGACGATGCTGTGGTCGTGGAAATCTGCGCCGAAGCCGCTGAGGATGAAGTGGTCAGTGCCGTGAACTTCAACTCGCCTGGTCAGGTGGTCATCGCCGGTAACAAGGCTGCGGTAGATCGCGCCATGGAACTGTGCAAGGCCAAAGGTGCCAAGCGCGCCCTGCCGCTGGCGGTCAGCGTCCCGTCGCACTGTGCCCTGATGAAGCCGGCCGCCGAGCACTTTGCCGATTCGGTCAATGCCATTGACTGGAAGGCCCCGCAGATTCCGGTGGTGCAGAACGTCACTGCCGCCGTCGCCGCCGACCTCGATGCCCTCAAGCACGACCTGCTGGCACAGCTGTACCAGCCGGTACGCTGGGTCGAGTGTGTGCAGACCCTGGCCGCCAACGGTGCGGTCAACCTGGTCGAGTGTGGCCCGGGCAAGGTACTGGCTGGCCTTAACAAGCGTTGCGCCGACGGCGTGACCACCTACAACCTCAACACCCCTGACGCCGTTGCTGCCACCCGTGCGGCACTGGCCTGATTTGGAGAAGCTTGCATGAGCCTGCAAGGTAAAGTTGCACTGGTTACCGGCGCCAGCCGTGGCATTGGCCAGGCCATCGCCCTAGAGCTGGGCCGCCAGGGCGCGACCGTGATCGGTACCGCCACTTCGGCGTCCGGCGCCGAGCGTATCGCTGCCACCCTGAAAGAGCACGGCATCACCGGCACCGGCATGGAGCTGAACGTGACCAGCGCCGAATCGGTTGAAGCCGTACTGGCCGCCATTGGCGAGCAGTTCGGCGCGCCGGCCATCCTGGTCAACAACGCCGGTATCACCCGCGACAACCTCATGCTGCGCATGAAAGACGACGAGTGGTTCGATGTCATCGACACCAACCTGAACAGCCTCTACCGTCTGTCCAAGGGCGTGCTGCGTGGCATGACCAAGGCACGTTGGGGTCGTATTATCAGCATCGGCTCGGTCGTCGGTGCCATGGGTAACGCAGGTCAGGCCAACTACGCGGCTGCCAAGGCCGGTCTGGAAGGTTTCAGCCGCGCCCTCGCGCGTGAAGTGGGTTCGCGTGGTATCACCGTCAACTCGGTGACCCCAGGCTTCATCGATACCGACATGACTCGCGAGCTGCCGGAAGCTCAGCGCGAAGCCCTGCAGACCCAGATTCCGCTGGGCCGCTTGGGCCAGGCTGACGAAATTGCCAAGGTGGTTTCGTTCCTGGCGTCCGACGGCGCAGCCTACGTGACTGGCGCTACCGTGCCGGTCAACGGCGGGATGTACATGTAATACTGCAACTCAATGTGACGGGTTTCGTAAAAAAAGAGTCATACTGCGAGCCTAAAATCCGTTATAAAGCTGCAACCAGATTCCAGGCAGCGGGTGGGGTGACTAGCCTGAAGGTGCGTTTCGCTTGAAAAGCGAACGTCTTTCTATAAAATTAGCCACCGGCCAGCTGCCTGACATATATCCATTAGGAGTGAAAACTAGGTATGAGCACCATCGAAGAACGCGTCAAGAAAATCGTCGCCGAGCAACTGGGCGTCAAGGAAGAAGAAGTGACTAACTCCAAGTCCTTCGTCGATGACCTGGGTGCCGATTCGCTTGACACCGTTGAACTGGTGATGGCTCTGGAAGAGGAATTCGAGACCGAAATCCCTGACGAAGAAGCCGAGAAGATCACTACCGTTCAAGCTGCTATCGACTACGTCCTGGCCCACCAGGCCTAAGACGCTACAGTCGACGCTACTTGTCGGGGAAAACCGCACTGCCTTCGCCGGCGTGCGGTTTTTTCTTTGCGAGCGCCTCGCGTTTTCAGGCTGCTTCGTTCACCGCGCACCAAGAGTCTGTTGCCATTGCATTCCAGTGCTTGAATGCAATGGCAAGAGACTCTGTTATTAGAAAAGGAGAGTACTGTGTCGCGTAGACGCGTCGTGGTCACCGGTATGGGTATGCTGTCGCCACTGGGTACCGATGTACCGAGCACCTGGCAGGGCATTCTGGCTGGCCGCAGTGGCATTGGTCCGATCGAACACACGGACCTGTCTGCCTACTCCACCCGTTTTGGCGGCTCGGTGAAAGGCTTCGAGGTTGAGCAGTACCTGTCGGCCAAAGAGGCCCGCAAACTCGATCTGTTCATCCAGTACGGCCTGGCGGCCGGTTTCCAGGCGGTGCGTAGTGCCGGCCTGGAGGTTACCGACGCCAACCGCGAGCGTATTGGCGTGGCCATGGGCTCGGGTATCGGTGGCCTGACCAACATCGAGGAAACCAGCCGCACCCTGCACGATTCGGGGCCGCGCCGCATTTCGCCGTTCTTCGTGCCGGGTTCGATCATCAACATGATCTCCGGTTTCCTGTCGATCCACCTGGGCCTGCAGGGGCCGAACTACGCTATCGCCACTGCTTGCACCACCGGCACCCATTGCATTGGCATGGCCGCACGCAATATCGCCTACGGTGAAGCTGACGTGATGATCGCCGGTGGCGCCGAGATGGCCGCTTGTGGTCTGGGCATGGGCGGTTTTGGTGCTTCGCGCGCGCTGTCTACTCGCAATGACGAGCCAAGCCGGGCCAGCCGCCCGTGGGACAAGGGCCGTGACGGCTTTGTGTTGTCCGACGGTGCTGGTGCCCTGGTGCTCGAGGAGCTGGAGCACGCCCAGGCCCGCGGTGCGACTATCTATGCCGAGCTGGTTGGCTTTGGCATGAGCGGTGACGCCTACCACATGACTTCGCCGCCTGACTCTGGCGAAGGCGCTGCCCGCTGCATGACCAACGCCTTGCGCGATGCCGGTATCCAGCCGGAAGAAGTCAGCTACATCAACGCCCACGGCACTTCTACCCCGGCGGGCGATGTGGCGGAAGTGGCGGCGATCAAGCGCGTGTTCGGCGAGCATGCCTACAAGCTGGCGGTCAGCTCGACCAAGTCGATGACGGGTCACTTGCTGGGCGCCGCGGGCGCGGTGGAGGCGATCTTCAGCGTGCTGGCAATCAATAGCCAGATGGCTCCGCCGACCATCAACCTGGACGAGCCGGACGAGGGTTGTGACCTGGACTTCGTTCCCCATCAGGCGCGCAGCATGCCGATCGACGTGGTGCTGTCCAACTCGTTCGGCTTTGGCGGCACCAACGGCTCGCTGGTATTCCGCCGGTTTGCCGGCTGATGCACAGCTGGATCGACGGCCAGCCTGCGACTGCACTCAACCTGCAGAACCGCGGCCTGGCCTACGGCGATGGCCTGTTCGAAACCATCGCTGTGCGAGGCGCCCGGCCCAGCTTGCTGGACGGCCACCTCGCACGCCTGGCGCTGGGCTGCCAGCGCCTGGCAATCAACGCCGACCTGGCGCTGGTGCGCGACGAGTTGCTGCGCTACGCCAGCCAGTTGGGCGAGGGTGTCGCCAAACTCATCCTTACTCGTGGCGACAGTCAGCGAGGCTATGCACCGGCGGTCGATGCTGCGCCGCGGCGTATCCTGCAAGGCAGCCCATTACCCCGCTATCCTGCCGAGCATGCCGAGCATGGCGTGCGGTTGTTCCCTTGCCAGACCCGGCTTGGGGAACAACCACTGCTGGCCGGCCTCAAACACCTCAACCGCCTGGAGCAGGTGCTGGCCCGTGCCGAATGGCAGGACAACGACCATGCCGAAGGCCTGATGCGTGACGCGCAGGGCAGGGTGATCGAAGGGGTATACAGCAATCTGTTTCTGGTGCGTGATGGTGTGCTGCTTACCGCCGACCTTAGCCGTTGTGGGGTGGCGGGCGTGATGCGTGCCGCACTGCTGGAACAGGCCCCACTGCTGGGTATTGCGGTACAAGTCTGCGACCTGTCGTTCGACGCGATGGAGCAAGCTGATGAAGTATTTGTTTGCAATAGCGTTTACGGCATTTGGCCTGTGCGTGGCGTAGCCGCGCTAAACTGGTCGCCGGGCCCGCTCACTCGTAAACTGCAGGCCGTTGCCCGTACGTTACTGGAAACCTGAATTCGTGAGACGTAAATTCCTGCTGTTGCTGGAAATGGGCTTGATCCTTGCCGGCCTGGCGTTTGGCTGGTCGGCCTGGAAGGTCAACTCGGTCCTGGAGCAGCCCTTGCACGTCACGCAGGAACGCCTGCTGGATGTGCCCAATGGCACTAACCCAAACCGCATGTTCTACAGCATGCAACGAGAAGGGTTGCTCGACGACGCCGTCTGGTTGCGTTTGTACTGGCGCTTCAACATGGCCGGCACCCCCCTGCACACCGGCGAGTATCGTCTTACCCCAGGCATGACCGTCGAGCAGTTGTTCGACGCCTGGCGCCGTGCCGACGTGGTGCAGTACAACCTCACCCTGGTCGAAGGCTGGACCTTCCGCCAGGTGCGCGCGGCCGTGGCCAAGCATGAAAAGATCAAGCATACACTCGATGGCTTGTCGGATGCCGAGGTCATGGACAAGCTCGGCCATACCGGCGTATTCCCCGAAGGCCGCTTCTTCCCCGACACTTACCGCTTCGTGCGGGGTATGACCGATGTCGAGTTGCTGCAGCAGGCCTACATGCGCCTGGACGAAGTGCTGGCCAAGGAGTGGGCTGAGCGTTCCACCGACCTGCCGTATCGTGACCCCTACCAGGCGCTGATCATGGCCTCCCTGGTAGAAAAGGAAACCGGCATTCCGCAGGAGCGCGGGCAGATCGCCGGTGTGTTCGTGCGGCGCATGCGCCTAGGTATGATGCTGCAGACCGACCCGACGGTTATCTATGGCATGGGTGAACGCTACAACGGCAAGATCACCCGCGCTGACCTGCGCGAGCCTACGCCCTACAACACCTACACCATGACCGGCCTGCCGCCGACACCGATCGCGATGGTCGGCCGCGAAGCGATTCATGCGGCGCTCAACCCGTCCAATGGCACCAGCCTTTACTTCGTCGCTCGTGGCGATGGCAGCCATGTGTTTTCCGACGACCTCGACGGCCACAACTCGGCGGTGCGCGAGTTCCAGCTCAAGCGCCGGTCGGACTACCGCTCCAGCCCCGCGCCGCAGCGAGAGGCAAAGCCAGCTGACGATGATGCTGAACAGGCGTCGGGCGCCGATGACGCGCAGCGCCCTGAACCCCCGGCTGCGGACGAGCCTGCTGCGCAGCCAGCCCCCGATGAAGCGCCCGCGCAGGATGCCCCTGCCGGCGGTGCGCAAGCGGCCGAGCGGCCGACGCCTGACGAACAACATTAAGGACTGCCTGTGAGCGGCTTGTTTATTACTTTGGAAGGCCCCGAAGGTGCGGGCAAGAGCACCAACCGCGACTATCTGGCCGCGCGCCTGCGCGAGCACGGCCTGGACGTGGTGCTGACCCGTGAGCCAGGCGGCACGCCGCTGGCGGAAAGGGTGCGTGAACTGTTACTGGCCCCGAGCGACGAAGCCATGGCGGCCGACACCGAGCTGCTGCTGGTGTTCGCCGCTCGCGCCCAGCACCTGGCGCAGGTGATCCGCCCGGCGCTGGCCCGTGGGGCTGTGGTGCTGTGTGACCGTTTCACGGACGCTACCTATGCCTATCAGGGCGGCGGTCGTGGCTTGTCGGTCGAGCGTATCGCTACCCTGGAGCAATTCGTCCAGGGCGACCTGCGCCCGGACCTGACCCTGGTCTTCGACCTGCCGGTAGAAGTGGGCCTTGCCCGAGCCGCTGCCCGTGGCCGCCTGGACCGATTCGAGCAGGAAGGGCAGGCCTTCTTCGAAGCGGTGCGCCAGGCGTACCTGCAGCGCGCTCAGGGCGCGCCACAGCGCTACAGCTTGCTTGATGCGGCACAATCCCTGGAGGCTGTGCAGCGTGACATCGACGCACTGCTGCCAGGCATTTTGGGGCGTTGCCGTGGCTGAGGCCTACCCCTGGCAGCAGGCGCTGTGGCAGCAACTGGCCGGGCGTAGCCGGCACGCCCACGCCTATTTGCTGCATGGGCCGCAGGGTATTGGCAAGCGGGCCCTGGCCGAGCGCCTGATGGCGCGCCTGTTGTGCCAGCAGCCGCAGGGTCTGGACGCTTGTGGGGCGTGTAAGTCGTGCCTGTTGCTCAAGGCCGGCAGCCACCCGGACAACTTCGTCCTCGAACCGGAAGAGGCTGACAAGCCGATCAAGGTCGACCAGGTGCGTGAGCTGGTGGCTTTTGTGGTGCAGACCGCGCAGCTGGGCGGGCGCAAGGTGGTGTTGATCGAGCCGGTGGAGGCGATGAATGTCAATGCCTCCAACGCCCTGCTTAAAAGCCTTGAAGAACCTTCCGGTGATACCGTGTTGTTGCTGGTTACGCACCAGCCCAGCCGTCTGTTGCCGACGATCAAGAGCCGCTGCCAGCAGGTCGCCTGTCCGCAGCCCAGCCTGGCCCAGAGCCAGGCATGGCTGGCCGGCGCGTTACCCGACTGCGACGAGGTCGAGCGCGATGAACTGCTGACGCTGGCCGCGGGTTCGCCATTGATGGCGGTCAGCTTGCAGGCGCAGGGTGTGCGCGAGCAACGTGCGCTGGTTACCGACGGGGTGAAGAAGTTGCTCAAGCAGCAGCAATCGCCCAGTCAGCTGGCCGATGCCTGGAGCAGTGTGCCGTTGTTACTGCTGTTCGACTGGTTTTGCGATTGGTCGCACCTGATCCTGCGCTACCAGTTGACCCAGGACGAGGAAGGGTTAGGCTTGGCCGATATGCGCAAGGTCGTGCAGTACCTGGCCCAGAAGAGCCGACAGGCCAAGGTGCTGGAGGTGCAGGCATGGATCCTCGAGCAGCGCCAGAAGGTGCTGGGCAAGGCCAACCTCAACCGTGCCTTGCTGCTTGAATCGCTGCTGGCTCACTGGCTGCAACTGCCGGGTGCCCGCTGATCTCCCATTTTTCATGTGTGCCGTTATCCCATGCTCGTAGACTCCCATTGCCACCTCGACCGTCTTGACCTCAGTGCCCACCAGGGCTCCCTGGATGCTGCCCTGCAGGCGGCGCGTGAGCGTGGGGTCGGGCATTTCCTGTGCATTGGCGTCAGTGCCGAGAATGCGGGGGCAGTGAAGGCGCTGAGCGAGCAGTACGCTGACGTCGACTGCTCGGTGGGCGTGCACCCGCTGGACCTGGCCCCTGGTGAAACCCCGGCGTTGGAATGGTTATTGCGCGAATTGGCCCACCCGCATGTGGTGGCGATTGGTGAAACCGGGCTGGATTACCACTACGAGCCGGAGGCTGCCGAGTTGCAGCAGGCTTCGTTCCGCCTGCACCTGGAGGCCTCGAGGCAGACCGGCAAGCCGGTGATCGTGCATACCCGGGCGGCGCGCGCCGATACCCTGGCGCTGCTGCGTGAGGCCAACCTGCCGCAGGCTGGTGTGCTGCACTGCTTTACCGAAGACTGGGACATGGCCAAGGCGGCGCTGGACCTGGGTTATTACATTTCGCTGTCTGGAATCGTGACCTTCCGCAATGCCGAGGCGTTGCGTGAGGTGGCGCGGCAGGTGCCTGTCGATCGCTTGCTGGTGGAGACCGATTCACCCTATCTGGCACCGATTCCGCACCGGGGCAAGCCGAACTTGCCGCAGTATGTGCGGGAGGTGGCGGAGTATGTGGCTTCCCTGCGTGGGGCCAGTTATGAGCAGTTGGCCGAGCAGACTACCGCCAACTTCAAGCGTCTGTTCCCGTTGGCGCGTGTGGATTGATTCACCGGGGTTAGAGATTGCGTGAGGGTTACAAGGTGCCTGCCACAGCCCTTGCAGCGCCTATGAGATCGAGCGCCGCCCGCGCGGCGCTCGATCTCACGGGCGCTGAAACTCTTGCGGCACGCACCTGACAGCCGTCACACCATCCTCCCCACAAAAACACAAAAAAAACCCGGGTTCTGGGGGAGGAATCCGGGTTAAGACCATTAGGAGTAAAACAAAGGTACGCGGTCCCTGAGCACCTTTATCGGCGCGCCACTGGGGGGGATGCGCCGCGCCAACACTTCAAGTATTGGTCAGGTTTGGCGCAGTGCCAGTGCATATTGGACGTTTTTTAAACAGATTTGGAATACGTCAACGTTTCATTCCTCCCGCAGCGCATGGCTGTATGTATCGTGAAACACAGACATGTGTGGATGATCCGTGCAATTTCCCGCAAGTTAGGCATAATAAACCGCTTCGATTGTCATCCAGTCCTTCCCATGCAGAAAGAACCTCGTAAGGTCCGTGAGTTTCGCCGTCGCGAACAGGAAATCCTCGATACCGCGCTCAAGCTGTTTCTCGAGCAAGGTGAAGACAGCGTCACTGTCGAGATGATCGCCGACGCCGTGGGCATCGGCAAAGGCACGATCTACAAGCACTTCAAGTCCAAGGCGGAGATCTACCTTCGCCTGATGCTCGACTACGAGCGTGACCTGAACGAGCTGTTGCACTCGGCCGACGTCGACCGTGACAAGGAAGCGCTGTCGCGCGCCTACTTCGAGTTCCGCATGCGCGACCCGCAACGCTACCGGCTGTTCGACCGCCTTGAGGAAAAGGTGGTCAAGGGCAATCAGGTGCCGGAAATGGTCGAGCAGTTGCACAGCATCCGTGCCTCCAACTTCGACCGCCTGACCCTGCTGATCAAGGGCCGAATCAGCGAAGGCAAGCTCGAAGACGTGCCGCCGTATTTCCACTACTGCGCTGCCTGGGCGCTGGTGCACGGCGCTGTGGCGCTGTACCACTCGCCGTTCTGGAGCAATGTGCTGGAGGACCAGGAAGGTTTCTTCCAGTTCCTGATGGATATTGGTGTGCGGATGGGCAACAAGCGCAAGCGCGACCCGGAACCCTCGAACTGAGCATTGCACAAAACTGCGTGGGCCCTGTGGCAGCGGGCACGCCCGCGAACACCGGCGCAGCCGGTGCCAGCCACCGCGTTTGATTCTTCGCGGGTACGCCCGCTGCCACAAGTACTGCATCGTGGGTGCTCTGCGCGGCAGCGCAGCCTGCAGCGTTCGGCTATCGCTTGAACATTCGGCATTGTTCATTGGGGGTTGCAAAAACCTGATTTATGAGTCAGGTTTTGCCAGCCCCTTCATCCATGCCGGAGTCACTCATGATCGTCGATCGTCAAGGCAGGCGCTTTCGCAACCTGCGCGTCAGCCTGACGGCTGCCTGCAACTACGCCTGTACCTACTGCGTACCTGACGGCAAGCGGCTGGTGGCGGCGCAGGACGAGCTGTCGGCGGATGCCCTGGCCCGTGGCGTGGCCTATATGATCGAAGCTGCCGGCATCGAGCGCCTGCGCATAACTGGCGGTGAGCCATTGGTTAGCCCGCGTCTGGATGCCTTTCTGGCTACCGTGGCCAAACTCGACCTTGACGACATCTCGCTGACCACCAATGGCCAGTTGCTGGCGCGCAAGTTGCCGCAACTGCAGGCGGCCGGGATTCGTCGGCTGAACGTTTCCCTCGATACCCTCGACCCGCTGGCTTTCCGCCAGATTGCTCGTGGCGGCGACCTGGGCGCTGTGCTGGACGGAATGGAGCGGGCGAGCGCCCTGGGCATGCGAATCAAGGTCAACATGGTGCCGATGCGAGGGAAAAACCTCGATCAGGTACTGCCGCTGCTGGATTACTGCCTCGCGCGCGGCTTCGAGCTGCGCTTTATCGAACTGATGCGCATGGGCCATCTTGCCCATGATCGCAACGCCTTCCTCCAACAGTTTGTCGGCCTCGACCAACTGCTTGCGCTGATCGGCGGCCAACATACCTACGCCCAGGTGGATGCGCCGCTGGACGCCACTGCCATGCGTTACCACATCCCTGGCAGGGGCCACTTCGGCGTCATAGCCAACGAAAGCGTGCCGTTTTGCCGTACTTGCTCGCGGCTGCGCCTGTCTTCCACGGGCTGGCTGCATGGCTGCCTGTCGTCTGGTAACCGGCACTTCGTCGGCGACCTGCTGGAAAAGCCGCGTCATCAGGCGTTGCCGGCCTTGCAGCGGTTGTTGGTCAAGGCATTGGCAGACAAGCAGGACCTGGCCTTTTCCGGCGGCGTGACGGTCATGAAAGTGATCGGTGGCTGAAGCTGGCGCAAAAGCTGCATCCGCCGGCTATTCGCCGGTTTTTCGTCGCCGGCCACTGGAGGAAAGATGCGTAGCCTGGTCTTGCTGCTAGCGCTGATGGCGCTGGGCGGCTGCATGAATGTCAGTGATATGGGCGAGGGCGTCCGCTATCACATGAGCGATGCCGGTTTGCTGGACCACAGCGAAACCCGTCGCACCTTGTCGATCCGCCTGCAGCCTGATTCATTCATCTTCATCGGCCAAGGTGCGTTCGTGCCGCCGGGCAAGGGGCCGGCGCCTCGGCAGAATGCAGTGGCTCAGCAGGCCTACAAGAGTTTCGTTGAATACTTCCCGATGGTGCGTCGCGCCCAGGGGCCGCTGGGCCTGGAAGAGGCCATTGCCCAGGCGCGCTCGGTAGGCGCCGACTACCT
The DNA here is from genome assembly GCF_057766845.1 of Pseudomonas sp. D5(2026). Classification (NCBI taxonomy): domain Bacteria; kingdom Pseudomonadati; phylum Pseudomonadota; class Gammaproteobacteria; order Pseudomonadales; family Pseudomonadaceae; genus Pseudomonas; species Pseudomonas sp. D5(2026). The sequence goes on along the minus strand of NZ_CM173421.1, from coordinate 4,014,586 downwards.
GCTGTACACCCGCTTCGCTCGTACCGACGATCGCATCGGCAATGGTGACGAGTGGTATGACGAGCAGGCCGTCGACCGTCTGGGCTGGGACACTGGCGTGGTGCAGATGATGCTGATCGAAACCAATACCCGCTACCTGATCGACACCGCACGCATCAAGAGCCGTGGCGGTTTGTTGACGTTCCACGACAACACCCCGGAGGATTTGCTTGGCGCGCCGATGCGCGAGTACGCTCGTAGCCTCTTGGGCATGAGTGAATGAGGCAAGCGTGATGAGTGACTCCGGCAAGGCCAATGACCTTCTGGCGCAGATCCCCAAGGCCAAGGGGCTGCCGCCGGTGCACCTGTGGAACCCGGATTTCTGTGGTGACATCGACATGCGCATCGCCCGCGACGGCACCTGGTATTACCTGGGTACGCCTATCGGGCGAAAGCCGATGGTGCGGCTGTTCTCGACCATCATTCGCCGCGATGGCGATGACTATTTCCTGATCACCCCGGTAGAGAAGGTCGGCATTCGTGTCGACGATGCGCCGTTCGTGGCCGTGCTGCTGGAAGTGCAGGGGGAAGGCGAACAACAGGTGCTGCGCTTTACCAGCAATGTCGAGGACCAGGTCGAGGCCGGTCCGGATAACCCTCTGCGGGTGGTGATCGACCCGGTGACGCAGGAGCCATCACCGTATGTGCTGATGCGCAGCAACCTGGAGGCGCTGATACATCGCAATGTATTTTACCAACTGGTGGAGCTGGCGGTGCCGCGTGTGATCGAGGGGGAGGAATGGTTGGGCGTCTGGAGCCAGGGTCAGTTTTACCCGATTGGGCGTAGTGGTTGAGGGCTCTGGGGCTGGATGGTGCATGTCTTGGGTTTTGTGCTGCCCGGCAGATCGAGCGCCGCCCGCGCGGCGCATCGCGAGCTGCGCTCGCTCCTACGTTTGTTTCGGGCCAGTAACGTCTGTTACAGGCGCGCGCGACCGCCTTGTTTGTACGACGTGATATTGCGCCATGCGCCAAGGCGTCCGCGCGCAAATGGCACAGGAATGATTGGCCAGAAACAAACGTAGGAGCGAGCACAGCTCGCGATGCGCCGCGCGGGCGGCGCTCGATCTACCAGGCGGCGACATACTTCCGGTGAACAACGAAAAAGCCCCCGGTTGCTTACGCAACACGGGGGCTTTTCAATGTTTGGCTCCGCGACCTGGACTCGAACCAGGGACCCAATGATTAACAGTCATTTGCTCTACCGACTGAGCTATCGCGGAATCTGCGCGTATCTTACTGATTGCCCGGGAGAAGTCAACCCACCCCCAGGCAAAACAATGAGTTACAGCACTTCCACGATAGCTTTGGTCACCACGTGGATGTTGCTCTGGTTCAGCGCGGCCACCGCGATACGGCCGGTGTCCAGGGCATAGATGCCGAAGTCGTTCTTCAGGCGGGCAACCTGTTCAACGGTCAGGCCCGAGTAGGAGAACATGCCGACCTGGCGGCCAACGAAGCTGAAGTCGCGGTTGGCACCGTATTCGGCCAGCAGCGATACCATCTGCTTGCGCATGCCGTGGATACGCTCGCGCATTTCGGCCAGTTCGGTTTCCCACATCTGGCGCAGTTCTGCGCTGTTCAGCACGGTGGCAACAATGGTTGCGCCGTGGGTTGGCGGGTTGGAGTAGGTGGTGCGGATCACGCGCTTGACCTGCGACAGCACGCGGGTGCTCTCGTCCTTGGAGGCGGTCACGATCGACAGTGCGCCGACGCGCTCGCCGTACAGCGAGAACGATTTGGAGAACGAGCTGGAAACAAAGAACTCCAGGCCCGACTCGGCGAACAGGCGCACGGCGAAGGCGTCTTCGGCGATACCGTCACCAAAGCCCTGGTAGGCCATGTCGAGGAACGGCACGTGGCCCTTGGCCTTGACTACTTCCAGAACGTTCTTCCAGTCGTCCAGGTTCAGGTCGACGCCCGTCGGGTTGTGGCAGCAGGCGTGCAGCACCACGATCGAGCCGGACGGCAGGGCGTTGAGGTCTTCGAGCATGCCAGCGCGGTTGACGTCGTTGGTCGGCGCATCGTAGTAGCGGTAGTTCTGCACCGGGAAGCCGGCCGATTCGAACAGCGCACGGTGGTTTTCCCAGCTCGGGTCGCTGATGGCAACCACGGCGTCTGGCGAGATGCGCTTGAGAAAGTCGGCGCCGATCTTCAGCGCGCCGGTACCACCGACGGCCTGCACGGTGACCACGCGGCCAGCGGCCAGCAGTGGCGACTCGGCGCCGAACAGCAGCTTCTGCACAGCCTGGTCGTAGGTGGCGATGCCGTCGATCGGCAGGTAGCCGCGCGAAGCGTGCTGGGCGGCACGCTGGGTTTCGGCTTCGATCACGGCGCGCAGCAGCGGAATGCGGCCTTCCTCATTGCAATACACGCCTACGCCCAGGTTGACCTTGTCGGTACGTGGGTCGGCGTTGAATGCTTCGTTGAGGCCCAGAATAGGGTCGCGGGGTGCCAGCTCGACAGCGGAAAACAGGCTCATTGTTACCTTGGCTCTGATTGGAGTGTGATAGGGCGTACACGCTCCAGCCGAATGCACTGAAGCGGTGCACAAACGGGGAGTCAGTATAGTGATACCGACCGGTCACCGCGACACTCTGGCACAGCTTTTAGGGCTATTTGCGCAAATATTTTTCGACCATTGGTCCAATTGCCGTGTCCACCGTTGCACAGGCCCACACCTGTGCCTTGAAAGCGCCCCCGAACGGGCGCATTTGGGTATAGACTACTGGCTAAATTTACAGCTGCTGCACCGTGAGGTCCTTCATGTCCGAGTTCCAGCTCGTCACACGTTTCCAGCCGGCCGGCGACCAGCCCGAGGCTATCCGCCAGTTGGTTGAAGGCATCGAGGCGGGGCTGTCGCACCAGACGCTGCTCGGGGTGACTGGCTCGGGCAAGACCTTCAGCATTGCCAACGTCATCCAGCAGGTGCAGCGCCCGACGCTGGTGCTGGCGCCCAACAAGACGCTGGCCGCCCAGTTGTACGGGGAGTTCAAGGCATTCTTCCCCAACAATGCGGTGGAGTACTTCGTTTCCTATTACGACTACTACCAGCCGGAAGCCTATGTGCCGTCGTCAGACACCTTCATCGAGAAGGACGCCTCGATCAACGACCACATCGAGCAGATGCGTCTGTCGGCGACCAAGGCGCTGCTGGAACGGCGTGACGCGATCATCGTGACCACTGTGTCGTGCATCTACGGCCTGGGCAGCCCCGAGACCTACCTGAAAATGGTCCTGCACGTGGACCGTGGCGACAAGCTCGACCAGCGCGCGCTGCTGCGCCGCCTGGCCGACCTGCAGTACACCCGCAACGAAATGGACTTTGCCCGCGCCACCTTCCGGGTACGCGGCGACGTAATCGACATCTTCCCGGCGGAATCGGATCTGGAAGCCATCCGCATCGAGCTGTTCGACGATGAAGTGGAGAACATCGCCGCTTTCGATCCGTTGACCGGTGAGGTTTTCCGCAAGCTGCCACGTTTCACCTTCTACCCCAAGAGCCACTACGTCACCCCGCGGGAAACCCTGCTGGAAGCAGTGGAGGGCATCAAGGAAGAGCTGAAAGATCGCCTGGAATACCTGCACAAGGCCAACAAGCTGGTCGAAGCGCAGCGTTTGGAGCAACGCACCCGCTTCGATCTGGAGATGATCCTCGAGCTGGGCTATTGCAACGGCATCGAAAACTACTCGCGTTACCTGTCCGGGCGCCCGGCCGGGGCGCCGCCGCCCACCCTGTACGATTACCTGCCGCCCGATGCGCTGCTGGTGATCGACGAATCCCACGTCAGCGTCCCGCAGGTGGGCGCCATGTACAAGGGCGACCGTTCACGCAAGGAAACCCTGGTCGAGTACGGCTTCCGCATGCCTTCGGCGCTGGACAATCGGCCGATGCGTTTCGACGAGTGGGAGGATGTCAGCCCGCAGACCATTTTTGTTTCGGCCACCCCAGGCCCCTACGAGGCCGAGCATGCCGGGCGCGTGGTGGAGCAGGTGGTGCGCCCGACCGGGCTGGTCGACCCGCAGGTAGAGGTACGCCCTGCGCTGACCCAGGTCGACGACCTGCTGTCCGAGATCCGCAAGCGTGTTGCGGCAGGCGAGCGTGTGCTGGCGACAACGCTGACCAAGCGCATGGCCGAGGACCTCAGCGATTACCTGGCCGACCACGACGTACGGGTACGCTACCTGCACTCGGACATTGATACGGTGGAGCGGGTAGAGATTATCCGCGACCTGCGCCTGGGCACCTTCGACGTACTGGTGGGCATCAACCTGCTGCGCGAGGGCCTGGACATGCCCGAGGTGTCGCTGGTGGCCATCCTCGATGCAGACAAGGAAGGTTTTCTGCGTTCCGAGCGTTCCCTGATCCAGACCATTGGCCGCGCTGCACGTAACCTCAATGGCCGAGCCATCCTGTATGCCGATAACGTCACCGGCTCCATGCAGCGGGCCATTGATGAAACCGAGCGCCGCCGCGAGAAGCAGATCGCCTTCAACGAAGCCAACGGCATCGTGCCCAAGGGGGTGGTCAAGGACATCGCCGACATCATGGAAGGCGCCACCGTGCCCGGTGCGCGCAGCAAGAAGCGCAAGGGCATGGCCAAGGCGGCAGAGGAGAGCGCCCGTTACGAGGCCGAACTACGTACGCCGGGCGAGATCACCAAGCGCATCAAGCAGTTGGAAGAGAAAATGATGCAGTTCGCCCGCGACCTGGAGTTCGAAGCTGCGGCGCAGTTGCGTGACGAGATTGCGCAGCTGCGGGAGCGGTTGATCAGCAGCTGAAGCCGGGCGCGGGCCCTGTGGGAGCGGGCGTGCCCGCGAAGAATTCAATGCGGTGGCTGGCACCGGCTGCGCCGGTGTTCGCGGGCATGCCCGCTCCCACAGGGACCGCATCTAATCTGTAATAGCCTCAGTGGGCCTCCCCAGCCTTCAGCCCCTCCGGCAACTTGCGGGTCAGCAACACCGCCACCATGCTCACCGCCAACCCGATCCCGACAAAGTGGAAGGCATCGTTGTAAGCCATGATCAGTGCCTGCTGGTGGGTAATCTCGCTAAGTTTGCCCAGCGCCGCATTGTCATTGCCCAAGCGCTCCGCCAGTTGCGCCAGCCGCTCAGCCACCTGTGGGTTGCTCGGCACCACCGATTCGCGCAGGTAGTCGAAGTACACCTTGGTGCGCGCATCCAGCAGGGTGGCCAGCAAGGCAATACCAATCGCGCCACCTAGGTTACGCAGAATATTGAACAGGCTCGACGCGGACCCTGCATCCTGTTGTTGGATATACGCGGTGGCAATCAGCGAGATGGTCACCATGATCATCGGTTGGCCCAGGGCGCGGATGATCTGGATATGGTTGAACTGCGGCCCGGCAAAGTCCGGGTTGAGCACCCCCGAACCGAAACTGGCAGCGCCGAACAGGCAAAACCCCAGCGCGCATAGTACCTTGGGCGATATCACCTTCATCAGTTGCGGCACCAGCGGGATCAGGAACAGCTGCGGAATACCCATCCACATGATCACCTCGCCAATCTGCAACGCGTTGTAACCCTGTACCTGCGCCAGGTACAGCGGTAGCAGATAGATCGACCCGTACAGGCCCACGCCCATGCCCAGGCTAGCGATGCTCGACAGGCCAAAGTTGCGGTTGCCAAGAATGCGCAGGTTGATCAGTGGATGTGGCTTGGAAAACTGCAAGATGACGAAGGTGATCAGGCTGACCAGGGCAACGCTGCCCAGGCCGACGATCAGGTGCGACTCCAGCCAGTCCTTGCGGTGCCCTTCTTCAAGAAACACCTGCAGGCAGCCCAACCCAAGGCCGAGCGTGACGATCCCGGCGTAATCGGTACTTTTCAGCAGCTCCCAGTGCGCCTCCTTCTTCTCAAGCCCGTATAACAAGCCGGCGATCATTAGCAGGCCCGGCGGGATATTGATGTAGAAGATGTACTCCCAGCCCCAGTTCTCGGTCAGCCAGCCGCCCAGGGTGGGGCCGATAGAGGGGGCGAAAGTGGCGGTCATGGCGAACATCGCCATGCCTTTGGCGCGGTGGTGCTCGGGCAGCTTGATCAGGGTCAGGGTAAAGGCCAGCGGTATCAGCGCGCCGCCGGTGAAGCCCTGCAAGGCACGGAACAGGATCATGCTCTCCAGGTTCCAGGCCATCGAGCATAGCAGCGACGACAGCAGGAAGCCGCCGGATACCCACACTGCCAGGCGCCGCGCCGACAGCAGCTGCACCAGCCAGGCTGTTAGCGGGATCATGATGATTTCCGCTACCAGGTACGAGGTGGAAATCCATGAGCCTTCTTCCAGCGTCGCCGACAGTGCGCCCTGGATGTCCTTCAACGAGGAGTTGGTGATCTGGATGTCCAGCACTGCCATGAAGGCACCGAGCATCACGCTCATCACCGCGATCCAGTCGCGCCGGGTTGGCTCCGCCGTGGGGCGCAGCAGTTGGTCACCGGCCATTGTGGTCTTGGTCTTCACTGCGCAGGTCGACAGTGGCGGTCACCGACATGCCGGGGCGAATACGCCCATGCAACGGGTTGTCGGCGCGGAACGTGAGTTTTACCGGGATGCGCTGCACAACTTTGGTGAAGTTGCCGGTGGCGTTGTCCGGTGGCAGCAGGCTGAACTGCGCACCGGACGCGGCGAACAGGCTGTCCACCCGGCCTTCGATCGGTGTGTCGGGGTAACTGTCGAACACCAGCTCCGCGCGCTGGCCGGGGTGCATGCGGCCGATCTGGGTTTCCTTGAAGTTGGCCTGCACCCAGATGTCTTCATCCGGCACGATCGACAGCAGGTAGGCGCCAGCCTGCACCACCTGGCCATCGCGCGCACTGCGCTGGCCGATGGTGCCGCTGATCGGTGCATGGATTTCGCAGCGGGTCAGGTTCAGCTCGGCCTGGGCCAGGTCGGTGCGGGCATTGGCGATTTGCGCATCGAGGCGCTTGAGTTCGGCGTTCAGGGTCGTGACCTGCTGGCGCTGGCTTTGCAGGTCGGCGCGTGCCTTGTCGACCTGGGAACCGGCGACATGGCTGTCCGCCGACAGGGAAGTGACCCGCTCCTCAGAGACAAAACCCGGCTTGCGCAGTTTCTCGGCGCGGCTCAGGTCCAGCCGTGAACGGTCGAAAGTGGCCTGGGTAGCCGCCAGCTGGGCCTGGCCGGCGGCAATCAGGCTGCCTTGCTGGGTGAGGCGGCTTTGCGCTTGCGCGTACTCGGCTTCGCGGGTGGCCAGGGCGGCGCGGGCGCGTTCGACCGCCAGCTCGAAGTCGGCGGGCTCCAGGCGCACCAGCAGGTCGCCCTTGTTGACGTGCTGGTTGTCCGCGACCGGGACTGTTTCGATGCGTGCACCGAGCTGGCTGGAGATACGGGTGATCTCGCCCTGCACGTAAGCGTTGTCGGTGCTTTCGTAGAAGCGGCCCTTGAAGTACCAGTGGGCCAGGAAGGCAAGGGCAATGATGGCCACCAGGGTGAAGAAGATCGTCAGGCGGCGTTTGAGTTGGGCAGGCATGGGGACTATCGTTCCAGAAATGTAAACAAATTTAACAGCGGCACAGGGCCTGTCGACAAGTGACGTTCGCGCCATTGCTGGAGCCCGGTGCCCGCCTCCTGCTAACATCCCGCCTTTGTTTCATCTTTCGTTCGAGACTCTCCATGACCACCGTACGCACGCGTATCGCGCCATCGCCTACCGGCGACCCCCATGTCGGCACTGCCTACATCGCCCTGTTCAACTACTGCTTTGCCAAGCAGCACGGCGGTGAGTTCATCTTGCGCATTGAAGACACCGACCAGCTGCGCTCCACGCGTGAGTCGGAGCAACAGATCTTCGACGCCCTGCGCTGGCTTGGCATCGAATGGAACGAAGGCCCGGATGTCGGCGGCCCGCATGGCCCTTACCGGCAGAGCGAGCGTGGCGAAATCTACGCCAAGTACGCCAAGGAACTGGTAGACGCCGGCCACGCCTTCTACTGCTTCTGCACCGCCGAAGAGCTGGAGCAGATGCGTGCCGAGCAGCAGGCCCGCGGCGAAACCCCGCGTTACGATGGCCGTGCGTTGCTGATGAGCGCCGAAGAAGTACAGCGCCGCCTGGACGCTGGCGAGCCGCACGTGATCCGCATGAAGGTGCCGAGCGAAGGTATCTGCGTGGTGCCGGACATGCTGCGTGGCGATGTCGAGATCCCGTGGGACCGCATGGACATGCAGGTGCTGATGAAGAACGACGGCCTGCCGACGTACTTCCTGGCCAACGTGGTCGACGACCACCTGATGGGCATCACCCACGTGCTGCGTGGTGAAGAGTGGCTGCCATCGGCGCCCAAGCTGATCAAGCTGTACGAGTACTTCGGTTGGGAGCAGCCCAAGCTGTGCTACATGCCGCTGCTGCGCAACCCGGACAAATCCAAACTGTCCAAGCGCAAGAACCCGACCTCGGTCACCTTCTATGAGCGCATGGGCTTCATGCCTGAAGCGATGCTCAACTATCTTGGCCGCATGGGCTGGTCGATGCCTGACGAGCGCGAGAAGTTCTCGCTGGCCGAAATGGTCGAGCACTTCGACCTGTCGCGTATCTCGCTGGGCGGCCCGATCTTTGACATCGAGAAGCTGTCCTGGCTCAACGGCCAGTGGCTGCGCGAGCTGCCGGTAGAGGAATTCGCCGCACGCCTGCAGAAATGGGCGTTCAACAGCGACTACATGATGAAGATTGCCCCGCACGTGCAGGGCCGGGTAGAAACCTTCAGCCAGGTTGCCCCGTTGGGCGGGTTCTTCTTCGAAGGCGCGCTCAAGCTGGACGCCAAGCTGTTCGAAAGCAAGAAACTGTCGGCCGACCAGGTACGCCAGGTGATCCAGCTGATCCTGTGGAAGCTTGAAAGCCTGCGCCAGTGGGAAAAAGAGCGCATCACCGGTTGCATCCAGGCCGTGGTCGAGGCGCTGGAGCTGAAGCTGCGTGACGCCATGCCGCTGATGTTCGCCGCCATCACCGGCCAGGCCAGCTCGGTTTCGGTGCTGGACGCCATGGAAATCCTCGGTCCCGACCTGACCCGCTACCGCCTGCGCCAGGCCCTGGACCTGCTGGGTGGGGTGTCGAAGAAAGAAAACAAAGAGTGGGAAAAGCTGTTGGCTTCCATTGCCTGATTCAGCTTTGCACCTAACCTGTGGGAGCGGGCGTGCCCGCGAATGCAATGGTAAATTCAATACCGCATTTGCGGGCACGCCCGCTCCCACAGGCCAACTAAGCCCCAAAAAACCGGGGCAGGGCGGTAAGTGATTGTTATCTGTGAAAAAATTTTTGAATATTTTTGAAAATTAGTTTGACAGTCCTGCAATCCGATCTTAATATGCGCCCCGTCCACAGCGATGAACGAAAACGAAACGCCAGGCACCCAGCCAGCGATTCAGTTCAAAGCGACATTGTGGGGCTATAGCTCAGCTGGGAGAGCGCCTGCATGGCATGCAGGAGGTCAGCGGTTCGATCCCGCTTAGCTCCACCAAATTCCGCTTAGCAGCCAAGGCTGATAAGCAAGACCGGGTCCAGCAACCGGGTCTTGAAGGTAAGAAGGTTCGTCCCCTTCGTCTAGTGGCCTAGGACACCGCCCTTTCACGGCGGTAACAGGGGTTCGAGTCCCCTAGGGGACGCCAGTTTTACACAAGCGATGTTGGTATGTCGCTGGGCCGCGAGGCTAGAAATCCGGGGCTATAGCTCAGCTGGGAGAGCGCCTGCATGGCATGCAGGAGGTCAGCGGTTCGATCCCGCTTAGCTCCACCAATTTTGCCGCGGTTCGCGTTAGCGGATCGGCACGAAGGTTACGTCCCCTTCGTCTAGTGGCCTAGGACACCGCCCTTTCACGGCGGTAACAGGGGTTCGAGTCCCCTAGGGGACGCCACTTTTCCTGCGTTTTGCAGGGCTTTAAAAGGCTCGTCGATTATTGATGAGCCTTTTGTTTCGGGGCTATAGCTCAGCTGGGAGAGCGCCTGCATGGCATGCAGGAGGTCAGCGGTTCGATCCCGCTTAGCTCCACCATTTCTGCCAGGGTTCACGCAAGTGGATCTTCGCGAAGGTTACGTCCCCTTCGTCTAGTGGCCTAGGACACCGCCCTTTCACGGCGGTAACAGGGGTTCGAGTCCCCTAGGGGACGCCACGTTTACCCGCGTTTTGCGGGACTTTAAAGGCTCATTCGCTTATTGAATGGGCCTTTTGTTTTTTCCTTCCCCAATAATTTCCCCCCTCCCCCCCGACAAGCGGTCGCAGATTCTGCTTGCCAAAAAATATTATGAGAATAATATTTCGATCATCATATTTTGTTTGGTGCGTGCCAGATGAGCGACAAGAAGAGCAGAACCCGCGAACGCATTCTGGAAGCTGCGCGCAGTGCGCTGATCCAGCACGGCCCGGCCGAGCCCAGCGTCAGCCAGGTAATGGGTGCGGCAGGCCTGACTGTCGGTGGCTTCTATGCGCACTTCGACAGCAAGGACGAGCTGATGCTCGAAGCGTTCCGCCAGTTGTTGGGTGAGCGCCGAGCCTTGCTCGCCCAGATCGACCCCAATCTCGATGGCGCCGGTCGGCGAGCGCTGGCTGGCGCCTTCTACCTCTCGCGCAAGCACCGGGACTGCGAAGTGCATGCTTGCCCGCTGCCTAATGCGTTGGGCGAAATGCAGCGCCTGCCGGAGGTTTTCCGCGAGGTGCTGGCCGAGCACATCGAGTTGATGACTGCAGCGATGGTCGACCGCCCTGAGGATGCCGACAAAGCGCTGGCCGACCTGGCCCTGATGGTGGGAGGGCTGGCGCTGGCCCGGGCCCTGGGGGCCAGTGATCTGTCTGACCGTATTTTACGCGCCGCCAAATCGGCGGTGCTTTAACACTGGAGCATGGCGATGACCACCCTGAGCTGGATTCGCGGTGTCAATGGCACCCTGGGCCGCCTGGCCCCCGAGCATGTCGCGGGCAAGATGCGCCGAGCCTTCATGACCCCGCGCAACCTGCCGCCGCGGGATTGGGAGCTGCCTGTGCTGGCCAGCGCCGAGCGCATTACACTGCGCTTCGGCCTGTCTGCCTTGCGCTGGGGTCAAGGGCCGACCGTGCTGCTGATGCACGGTTGGGAAGGGCGCCCGACGCAGTTTGCCGCCTTGATCGAGACCTTGGTTCAGGCGGGGCATACGGTGGTGTCGCTGGAAGGGCCTGGGCATGGCCGTTCGCCAGGCGAGCAAGCGAACGTGGTGCTGTTTGCCCGGGCGTTGCTGGAAGCTGCTGCTGAGTTGCCGCCGTTGCGTGCAGTCATTGGCCATTCCATGGGTGGGGCGAGCGTGCTGCTGGCTTTACAGATGGGCCTGCGCGCAGAGGCGGCTGTCAGCATTGCGGCCCCGGCGCAATTGTTGAGTGTATTACGTGGTTTCGCCCATCGTCTGGGGCTGCCAGCACGGGCGCGGGCAGCGTTCATTCGCCAGGTTGAGCGCGATGTGGGCATGCAGATTGCGCGGTTGGATGTCGCTGGTTACCAGCTGGAGCTGCCGGGGCTCGTGGTGCATGCCACCGATGATGCTCTCGTGCCCCCAGATGAGGCACATGTCATCCACAAGGCCTGGTTCGACAGCCGTCTGATGCTGCTGGAAGAGGGGGGGCACCAGCGGGTGCTGGCCGATCCGCGGCTGAGTGAAGCCGTGCTCGAACTGCTGGCCCGGGTTGATGCGGTCAGTGCAGGAGCCGCTTCAGCCGTGAACACCGGCATCGCCGGTGCCATCCGCCGCGCTGTCTGATTCGCGGGCAAGCCCCTCTATAACAGCCGCGTCAGGCTCACAGGGGCTGGACATTGTCCGGCAGATCGCTGCTAAATCGCCTTTTGCGCCAAGGAAGCGAAAATGAGCTGGGACCTGGCAACACCCTTCGTCATCGACCTGCGCGTGGGCAGCGAGGACATCGACGGCCTTGGCCACGCCAACAATGCGGTCTACGTTACCTGGCTTGAGCGTTGCGCCTGGCGCCATTCCCAGCGCCTGGGGCTGGACCTGGCCGAATACCGGCGCCTTGACCGGGCGATGGCCGTGGTGCGCCACGAAATCGACTACCTGGCCGCTGCCTATGAGGACGACGAGCTGCAACTGGCCACCTGGATCATTGACTGGGACCAGCGCCTGCGCATGACCCGGCGTTTTCAGCTCAAGCGCCCCCGCGATGGTGTGACGCTGCTGCGCGCGCAAACCACATTTGCCTGCATCGAGCTGTCCAGCGGCAAGCCCAGGCGCATGCCGGCGGAATTCGTCGAGGGTTACGGCCCGGCGCTGATCGGTGCCTGAGCCGCCGGCAATTTTTGTTAAACTGCCGGCTTTTTCCGCTGAGACACCGACATGCAAATTGCCCTGGCCCCCATGGAGGGGCTGGTCGACAACATCCTGCGCGACGTATTGACCCGCGTGGGCGGTATCGACTGGTGCGTCACCGAGTTCATTCGCGTGTGCGACCGTCTGTTGCCGGCGTCCTCGTTCCACAAGTTGGCGCCTGAGTTGCGCCAAGGCGCGCGCACGGCTGCCGGTGTGCCCATGCGTGTGCAATTGCTGGGTTCGGACCCGGTATGCCTGGCGGAAAACGCCGCACTGGCTTGCGAGCTTGGGGCGCCGGTGATCGACCTGAACTTCGGTTGCCCGGCAAAGACGGTGAACAAGTCGCGCGGTGGTGCGGTACTGCTCAAAGAGCCGGAGTTGCTGCACGCCATTGTGCGTGAAGTGCGGCGTGCAGTACCGGCGAATATCCCGGTGACCTCGAAGATGCGCCTGGGCTTCGACAGCCCCGACGGTGCACTGGAGTGCGCCACGGCGTTGGCCGAAGGTGGTTCGGCACACCTGGTGGTGCACGCACGGACCAAGGTTGAGGGTTACAAGCCGCCAGCGCATTGGGAGTGGGTGGCGCGGGTACAGGATGTGGTCAAGGTGCCGGTGTTTGCCAATGGCGAAATCTGGACGGTCGATGACTGGCGGCGTTGCCGCGAGGTCAGTGGTGCCGAAGACATCATGCTCGGCCGCGGCCTGGTATCGCGCCCGGACCTGGGCCTGCAGATTGCAGCGGCGCGGGACGGGCGCGACTATCAGCCGATGAGCTGGGATGACTTGCTGCCACTGTTGCGTGAGTTCTGGCGCCAGGCTCAGGCTAAATTGTCGCCGCGTTATGCACCGGGGCGAATGAAACAGTGGCTGGCGATGCTGACTCGCAGTTACCCCGAAGCGGTGGTGTTGTTTGCCGAGTTGCGCCGGGAAGATGACTGCGCGCGGATCAGCCGGTTGCTGGGGGTTGAGACTCATACCTTTGAGGCTTGCGTCGCCTGAGCAGGCCTCTTCGCGGGTACTGCACCTGTACGGTTCACCCGCGAAAGGGGCGGGCCTGCTGGCCAATCTTCACCTGCCATTCACCGTTGCCGCCGTTGCCGTATTCGCGGGTAAACCCGCTCCTACACCTGATCGGGGGTGGGCACATATCGGTAGCTGGGCACATGTCGGTGGCTGGGCACAGGCCGTCGTAGGAGCGGGTTCACCCGCGAAGGGGCCGTCAGGCCCCATGCAAAAAAATCAGATTTTTTCTATTTGCCCCTTGAAAGCATTTCCCTCGGCCATATCTTTTGAGTACGCGATGCCGAAGCCGGGTCGCGTAATGACTTACTTGCTGAATCTCAGGAGTTTATGACCATGACTACTGCTTTCTCTCTTGCTCCACTGTTCCGTCATTCCGTTGGTTTCGACCGTTTCAACGACCTGTTCGAATCAGCGGCACGTAACGAGGCCGGTAGCAGCTACCCGCCCTATAACGTGGAAAAGCATGGCGATGACCACTACCGCATCGTGGTTGCTGCAGCCGGTTTCCAGGAAGAGGACCTCGACCTGCAGGTCGAAAAAGGTGTCCTGACCGTGACCGGTGGCAAGCGCGACAATAGCGCCGCTGAAGTGACCTACCTGCACCAGGGTATCGCACAACGCGCCTTCAAGCTGTCGTTCCGCCTGGCTGATCACATCGAAGTGAAGGCCGCCGGCCTGGCCAATGGCCTGCTCAGCATCGACCTGCTGCGCATCGTGCCTGAAGAAGCCAAGGCCAAACGCATCCCGATCAATGGCGAGAAACCAGCGCTGAACTGATCGCGCTGCAATGAAGAAGGGCACCCCCCAGGGGTGCCCTTTTTCGTGCGTCCTCATGCGGTCTCGTGCAGGGCGTACATTCAGGCCATCAGTAATCTGCCGGCGCCTCCAGCAATATCTGACGGAACTCGGACAGCGGCAATGGCCGGCTGTGCAGATAGCCCTGGTACAGATGGCATCCCAGTCGCTCAAGAAACGCCAGCTGTTCGGTCAGCTCTACCCCTTCGGCAATCACCGCCAGGTCCAGACTGCGGGCCATGGCGACAATGGCGCGGACAATTTCTGCGTCGTTGGGGTCGTCCGGTGCATCGCGTACGAAGCTCTGGTCGATTTTCAGCGCATCCACTGGCAGGCGTTTCAGGTAAGTCAGCGAGGAGTAGCCGGTGCCGAAGTCATCCATGGCGAAACTCACCCCGTAGCCCTTCAGCTCGCGCATCTTGCTGATGGTGTCTTCCAGGTTCTGGATGACAATGCCTTCTGTGATTTCCAGCGTCAGCATCTGCCGCGGCAGGCGGTAATCGTCCAGGCTGCGCAGCACCCGCCCGACAAAGTCGTTCTGGCGGAACTGTCGCGGGCTTATGTTCACGCACAGGCTGAAATCATCAGCGTCGATCAACCCGTCGGTGAGCATGCGGGCGCAGGCGTCGCAGGCTTCGTCGAGAATCCAGCTGCCAACTTCAAGGATCAAGCCGCTTTCTTCCAGTACCTGGATGAACTGCGAGGGCGGTTGCTGGCCCAGTTGCGGGTGGTGCCAGCGCAGCAGTACTTCGGCACCGACGATGCGGTTGTCGCGGGCATCCACCTGTGGCTGGAAGTGCAGCGCCAGTTCGCCACGGGCCAAGGCCAGGCGCAGGTCGTTTTCCATGCGCAGGCGCTCACTGGCGGCCTTCTGCATGGTGGTGTGGAACAGCTGGGTGGTGTTGCGGCCGGAGTCCTTGGCCCGGTACAGGGCGATATCGGCACGCTTGAGCAGGTCGGCCGGTGTGGTGCCGTGGTCGGGGATCAGCGCCACGCCGATGCTTGGCGTTACCTGCAGGCGCTGGCCATCCAGTGACATTGGCTCGGCCAGCAGTTCGCGCAGGGTGTCGGCCAGCTCGCGTACTTTCTCTTCCACGTGTTCGCGGCTCCCTTCCAGGCCGCTGAGCAGCACGACGAATTCGTCGCCCCCCAGACGTGCCACGGTGTCCTCCAGGCGCACGCTGGCTTCCAGACGGGCAGTGATGATCTTCAGCACGGTGTCGCCCACCGGGTGGCCCAGCGAGTCGTTGATGTGCTTGAAGTGGTCAAGGTCGAGGAACAGCAGGGCGCCGCGCAGGTTATGGCGCTTGAGCAGGGCGATCTGCTGGCTCAGGCGGTCCATCAGCAAGGCGCGGTTGGGCAGGTTGGTCAGCGGGTCGTGATAGGCCAGGTGGCGTATCTGCGCCTGGGCGTTCTTCAACTGGCTCACGTCACGGGCGGTCAGCAGCAGGCAGTCCACTTCGTTGAGGGTGATCGGTTCCACCGAAACCTCGACCGTGAGGATATCGCCACGCTTGTTGCGCCCGAGCATCTCGCGGTGGTGTACCCGGCCGCGCTCGCGCAGTTCGGCAAGTAATGCACTACGTTGCTTGTCGTCGGCCCAGATGCCGATCTCGTACACCGTGTGGCCGACCACTTCGGCAGTGCTGTAGCCGGTCAGGCGGCAGAAGCCGTCGTTGACTTCCAGGTAGCGGCCGCTGTGGCGTTCGGTGATGGTGATGGCGTCGGGGCTGGAGTGAAAGGCCTTGGCGAACTTCTCCTCGCTGGACTTCAGCGCTGCTTCGGCGCGTTGTTGCTGGGTGATGTCGCGCAGGGTGGTAACGCTGCAGGGCTGGTCGTCGACGGTGATCAGGCGGCTGGAAATCACGCAGGTCAGGGGCGCGCCATTGCGGTGGTTGAGTACCACGGCGACGTTGCTCAAGGCCTGTTCGCGGATCACCTGCTCGATGCGCCGCGCGCGCTCGATGGACTCGGCCCACAGGCCGATCTCCTCTGCGGTACGCCCAAGCACCTGCTCGCTGCTCCAGCCGAAGGTCTGGGTGAACGCCGGATTGATCTCGATGAACTGGCCGGTGTCCTGGCGGGTGACGCAGATCGGGTCGGGGCTGACCTGGAACAGGCTGGCAAACTTCTCTTCCGAGGCGCTCAGGCGCTGTTCGCGTTCCACCTGGTCGGTGATGTCGAGCAAGGTTCCCGCCATGCGCAAGGGGATGCCCTGGTCGTCGCGGTACAGCCGCGCGCGGCTTTCTATGTAGCGTGAAGCGCCGTTTTCCAGCTGCACCCTGTAGGTGATCTGATAGTTGCCGGCAGGCCCTTCGCGCAGGCTACGGTAGGCCTGTCGCATCGAGTTGCGCTCTTGCTCCGGCACACCCTCGAAGAATGCATCGAACGATTCATGAAAGGGGATGGGCGGCAAGCCATGCAACTGCGCGGCGCGGGCCGAGCCGTAGAGCATGCCGCTTGGGATGTGCCAGTCCCAGGTGCCCAGTTGCGCTGAGTCCAGGGCCAGGTCCAGGCGCTCCTGGCTGTCCTTCAGGGCCTGCTCGGCGCGCTTGCGTTCGGTGGTGTCGACGAATGTACTGATCAGGAAGGTCACGCCTTCCAGTTCGATGCCCTGGGTGCACAGGATGCCGTCATGCACCTTGCCGCTGGATGCGCGGAATTGCACCTCCATGATCAGCGGGCCGCCGTTGGCGCGGGTCGAATCGATTATCTGGTGGCGCTGTTCGGGGTTGACCCACAGGCCCAGTTCCAGGCTGGTCTTGCCGATCACCTGGCTGCCGGGCCAGCCGAACATGTCTTCGAAGTGCTGGTTGACCTCGAAGATCATGCCATCGTGGCGGCGGGTCAGCAAAATGGCGTTGGGGCTCAGGTGGAACAGCGTGGCGAAGCGCTTTTCCGAATTGATCAGCGCCGTTTCCCGCTCGCGCTGGCGGGTTATCTCGCGGATCACACCGATCATCTGCGGCCGGCCGTGCAGGTCGTGGGTCAGGCTACCGTTGATCTCCAGCCAGTGCAGGCTGCCATCCGGCCAGCGGATACGGTGGCGCATGGCCTGCTCCACTGGCTCGCCGTTGACCACCGCCTGGAACACTTGGCGCGTACGGGCGCGGTCTTCCTCGGGCAGCAGGTCGAGGTAATCGATGTCGGCAGGCAGTGGCTGCTGTGGGTCGAAACCGAACAGGGCCTGGGTGCCCCGCGACCAACTGACCCTGCCGCTTTCGATATCCCATAGCCAGGCGCCCAGGCGTGCGCCGTTGAGCGCTGCCAGCAGTTGCGGGGCGTTCTGCCAGGCCTGCTCGGACTCTTGGGGATCAGCTGCAGGTATGCGCGGCAGGCGCAAAAAGCGGTTTGCTGATTTGGGCATCGGTACCAGACCTGTGGCGTATGACGTGTCCTTGGAATCGAAATGGCTGGCTGACAGCCGGTCAGGTGGGCTCTGAGTGGCTGTCGAGCAGGGCCATGAATGCCCTGGCCGCATTCGATAGCGTACGCTCCGTGTGCAGAATGTAGCCTAGCTGGCGCGAAAGCTGTATGCCGGGCAAAGCGATGGGTGCAACCTGTTCGTCGAGCATGGTACGTGGCAGCACGCTCCAGGCCAGGCCGATCGACACCATCATCTTGATGGTTTCCAGGTAGTTGGTGCTCATGGCGATGTTCGGCATCAGCCCCTGGCTTTCGAACAGGCGCTGGACAATATGGTGGGTAAAGGTATTGCCGCCGGGGAATACCGCCGGGTGGCGGGCGACGTCAGCCAGGCTGACCGCCTGGTTGCTGGCCAGCGGGTGCTCGGGGGCGGCGACGAAGTCCAGGGCGTCGTCCCACACTGGCACGGCCTTGATCAAGTGGTGTGGCTCGGGCGCCAGGGTGATCACGGCGATTTCGGCTCGGCCATGCAAAATCTCGTCGTAGGCCTGTTCCGAATCCATGAACTGAATATCCAGTGCCACTGCCGGGTACTGGCGGGTGAAAACCCGTAGTAGCGGGGGCAGGCGGTGCAGGCCGATGTGGTGGCTGGTGGCCAGGGTCAGACGACCGCTCACGGCCCCGGTCAGATTGGTCAGCGCCCGTCGGGTATCATCAAGGACGTTGAGGATCTGGTAGGCCCGCGGCAGCAGGGCGCGCCCGGCTTCGGTGAGGGTTACCTCGCGGCCCAGGCGGTCGAACAGGCGCACGTCCAGTTGCTGCTCCAGGCCGGCGATGCGTTTGCTGATGGCCGGCTGGGTCAGGAACAGGCGCTCGGCTGCGCCGGAAAAGCTACCGGTTTCGGCAATGGCGATGAAGGCGCTGAGGTTGGCCAGGTCCATGGTGTGGTATTCCTTTGGGTTATCCAAAGCATAAAAATTATGAATTTGAGTTATTCAATCTAACCCCATAGCATCGTCCGTACAAGCCAAGGGGTCTTTGGCATAGAAAGACGCTGATGAGGAACAGTCTGATGGCTGGCAAAACGCTCTACGACAAACTCTGGGAAGCCCATGAGGTCAAGCGCCGTGATGACGGCTCGTCCTTGATCTACATCGACCGCCACATCATCCACGAAGTGACGTCGCCCCAGGCCTTCGAAGGCCTGCGCCTGGCCAACCGCAAACCGTGGCGTATCGACGCCAACATCGCCACGCCGGACCACAACGTGCCGACCACGCCAGAGCGCAAGGGTGGTATCGAGGCGATCGTCGACCAGGTGTCGCGCCTGCAAGTGCAAACCCTCGACGAGAACTGTGACGAATACGGCATCGTCGAATTCAAGATGAACGACGAGCGCCAGGGCATCGTCCACGTCATCAGTCCGGAGCAGGGCGCCACCTTGCCAGGCATGACCGTGGTCTGCGGCGACTCGCACACTTCCACCCACGGCGCCTTCGGTGCCCTGGCCCACGGCATCGGCACCTCTGAGGTCGAGCACGTGCTCGCCACCCAGTGCCTGGTCGCCAAGAAGATGAAAAACATGCTTGTGCGCGTGGAAGGCCAGTTGCCGGCTGGCGTTACCGCCAAGGATATCGTGCTGGCCGTGATCGGCAAGATCGGCACCGCCGGTGGCAACGGTCACGCCATGGAATTCGCCGGCAGTGCCATTCGCGAATTGTCGATGGAAGGCCGCATGACCATCTGCAACATGTCCATCGAAGCCGGTGCCCGCGTGGGCCTGGTGGCGACCGATGCCACCACCGTTGCCTACGTCGAAGGCCGCCCGTACGCGCCGAAGGGCGAGCAGTGGAAGCAAGCGGTCGAATCGTGGAAAGACCTGGTGTCGGATGACGACGCCGTATTCGACACCGTGGTGGAACTGGATGCCAGCCAGATCAAGCCACAGGTCAGCTGGGGCACTTCGCCCGAAATGGTTCTGGCTGTCGACCAGCGTGTGCCAGACCCGGCAGCCGAAGCCGACCTGGTCAAGCGTGGTTCGATCGAGCGTGCCTTGAAGTACATGGGGCTGACCGCCAACCAGGCGATCACCGATATCAAGCTCGACCGTGTGTTTATCGGCTCGTGCACCAACTCGCGAATCGAGGACCTGCGCGCAGCGGCGGAAATCGCCAGGGGCCGCAAGGTGGCCGCAAGCGTCAAGCAAGCCATCGTGGTACCGGGCTCGGGGCTGGTCAAAGCCCAGGCCGAGCGTGAAGGCCTGGACAAGATCTTCCTCGAAGCCGGTTTTGAATGGCGTGAACCAGGCTGCTCGATGTGCCTGGCGATGAACCCGGACCGCCTGGAAAGCGGCGAGCACTGCGCGTCCACCTCCAACCGCAACTTCGAAGGCCGTCAGGGCGCCGGTGGCCGTACCCATCTGGTCAGTCCGGCCATGGCCGCCGCTGCCGCGGTAGCCGGCCACTTCATTGATGTCCGCGAGTTGATCCAAGGGAGCGCAGCATGAAAGCCTTTACCCAGCACACTGGCCTCGTTGCACCGTTGGACCGTGCCAACGTCGACACCGACCAGATCATCCCCAAACAGTTCTTGAAGTCGATCAAGCGCACCGGCTTTGGCCCGAACCTGTTCGACGAGTGGCGTTACCTGGACGTGGGTCAGCCCTACCAGGACAACAGCAAGCGCCCGGTCAACGAAGAGTTCGTGCTCAACCATGCGCGCTACCAGGGTGCCAGCGTGTTGCTGGCGCGGGAAAACTTTGGTTGTGGCTCCAGCCGTGAGCATGCCCCTTGGGCGCTGGACGAGTACGGCTTCCGCAGCATCATTGCGCCGAGCTTTGCCGACATTTTCTTCAACAACAGCTTCAAGAACGGCTTGCTGCCGATCATTCTGAGCGATGAGGAAGTCGACGAGCTGTTCAAGCAGGTCGAAGCCAACCCGGGCTACCAGCTGACCATCGACCTGCAGGCGCAGGCGGTGACCCGCCCGGATGGCAAGGTGTTGCACTTCGAGATCGATGCGTTCCGCAAGCACTGCCTGCTCAACGGCCTGGACGATATCGGCCTGACCCTGCAGGACAGCGACGCGATCAAGGCCTTCGAAGCCAAGCACCGTGCCAGCCAGCCTTGGCTGTTCCGCGATGCCTGAAGTTCGTAGGTGAAAGTGCCGGCCTCTTCGCGGGTAAACCCGCTCCCACAGGGATATCACCAGCCCTGAGGGTTATGAAGGTCCTGTGGGAGCGGGCGTGCCCGCGAAAGGGCCGGCACAGGCAACAAAACTCTAAAGGAACGAGACATGACCAGCACCCAGCACATCGATGTGGTCCAACGCCAGTTCGGCGAACAGGCCAGCGCCTACCTCAGCAGCGCCGTGCACGCCCAAGGCAGTGAATTCGCCCTGCTGCAGGCTGAGCTGGCAGGGCAGGCCCATGCCCGCGTGCTGGACCTGGGCTGCGGTGCCGGTCATGTCAGCTTCCACGTCGCCCCGCTGGTTAACGAAGTGGTCGCCTACGACCTTTCTCAATCCATGCTCGACGTGGTCGCCAGCGCCGCCGCCGAACGCGGCCTGGGCAATATCATTACTGAACGCGGCGCTGCCGAACGCCTGCCGTTCGCCGATGCATCGTTCGACTTCGTCTTCAGCCGTTATTCGGCCCACCACTGGAGCGACCTGGGCCTGGCCCTGCGCGAAGTGCGCCGGGTCCTCAAGCCAGGGGGTGTGGCGGCGTTCATCGACGTGATGTCGCCGGGCAGCCCGCTGCTCGACACTTACCTGCAAACGGTCGAAGTGCTGCGCGACACCAGCCATGTGCGCGACTATTCCGCCGCCGAGTGGCAGCGGCAGGTCAGCGAGGCCGGCCTGCGCGTGCGCAGCCACACCCGCCAACCGCTGCGCCTGGAGTGGAGCACCTGGGTTGAGCGCATGCGCACCCCCGAGCCGATGCGCGCGGCCATCCGCCAGTTGCAGCAAGCCATGGGCGAAGAAGTACGGCAGTATTACCAGATCGAGGCCGACGGCTCATTCAGCACGGATGTGCTGGTGTTGTGGGCCGAGCGTTAAGCACTTTTCGGTGGGGCCCGCTTGGCCGCACCGCGTGAATGGATAGAGGAAAGCATGAGCAAGCAGATTCTGATTCTCCCAGGTGACGGTATCGGCCCGGAAATCATGGCCGAAGCGGTCAAGGTACTGGAGCTGGCCAACGACAAGTTCCAGCTCGGCTTCAGCCTGGCGCACGACGTGATTGGTGGCGCGGCCATCGACAAGCACGGTGTGCCGCTGGCCGACGAAACCCTGGAGCGTGCGCGCAAGGCCGATGCGGTGCTGCTGGGGGCTGTGGGCGGGCCGAAGTGGGACAAGATCGAGCGAGACATTCGCCCGGAGCGCGGCCTGCTGAAGATCCGTTCGCAACTGGGCCTGTTCGCCAACCTGCGCCCGGCCATTCTTTACCCGCAACTGGCCGACGCCTCGTCGCTGAAGCCGGAAATCGTGTCGGGCCTGGACATTCTCATCGTCCGTGAGCTGACCGGCGGCATCTACTTCGGTGCCCCGCGCGGCCAGCGCGAGCTGGAGGGCGGCGAACGCCAGGCCTACGACACCCTGCCGTACAGCGAAAGCGAAGTGCGCCGCATTGCCCGTGTCGGCTTCGACATGGCCCGCGTGCGCGGCAAGAAACTGTGCTCGGTGGACAAGGCCAACGTTCTGGCCTCCAGCCAGCTGTGGCGTGAAGTGGTCGAAGACGTGGCCAAGGACTACCCGGACGTGGAACTGAGCCACATGTACGTCGACAACGCTGCCATGCAGCTGGTGCGTGCACCCAAGCAGTTCGACGTGATGGTGACCGACAACATGTTCGGTGACATTCTGTCGGATGAAGCTTCCATGTTGACCGGTTCCATCGGCATGCTGCCTTCGGCGTCTCTGGATGCCGACAACAAGGGCATGTACGAGCCGTGCCACGGCTCGGCACCGGACATCGCAGGCCTTGGCATCGCCAACCCATTGGCGACCATCCTGTCGGTCTCTATGATGTTGCGTTACAGCTTCAATCAGTCGGCTGCCGCCGAGGCGATCGAGAAGGCCGTGAGCCTGGTTCTGGACCAGGGTCTGCGCACTGGCGACATCTTCTCGGAAGGCTGCCGCAAAGTTGGTACGCAGGAAATGGGCGACGCAGTAGTCGCAGCGCTGCGGAATCTGTAATCTCTCTGGCCCGCCCCCAAAAATTCCCGGTGGCGGCCCACTTTTAGCAAAGGTGTAGTTGCGATGAAACGTGTAGGTCTGATCGGTTGGCGCGGTATGGTCGGTTCCGTGCTCATGCAGCGGATGCTGGAGGAGCAGGATTTCGACCTTATCGAGCCGGTGTTCTTCACTACCTCCAATGTTGGTGGCCAGGGTCCGAACGTGGGCAAGGATACAGCGCCCCTCAAGGACGCTTATTCGATTGAAGAACTCAAGACCCTCGACGTGATCCTGACCTGCCAGGGCGGCGACTACACCAACGAGGTCTTCCCCAAGCTGCGTGAAGCTGGCTGGCAGGGTTACTGGATCGACGCTGCTTCGTCCCTGCGCATGCAGGATGACGCGGTGATCATCCTTGACCCGGTCAACCGCAAGGTCATCGACCAGCAACTGGACGCCGGCACCAAGAACTACATCGGTGGCAACTGCACCGTCAGCCTGATGCTGATGGGCCTGGGTGGTCTGTTCGAGGCCGGTCTGGTCGAGTGGATGAGCGCCATGACCTACCAGGCGGCTTCGGGTGCCGGTGCGCAGAACATGCGCGAGCTGATCAAGCAGATGGGCGCTACCCACGCGGCAGTGGCCGATGACCTGGCCAACCCGGCCAGCGCCATCCTCGATATCGACCGCAAGGTTGCCGAGACCATGCGCAGTGAAGCGTTCCCGACCGAGAACTTCGGCGTGCCGCTGGCGGGCAGCCTGATCCCGTGGATCGACAAGGAACTGCCGAACGGTCAGAGCCGCGAAGAGTGGAAGGCCCAGGCCGAAACCAACAAGATCCTCGGCCGCTTCAAGAGCCCGATCCCGGTCGACGGCATCTGCGTGCGCATCGGCGCCATGCGCTGCCACAGCCAGGCGCTGACCATCAAGCTGAACAAGGACGTGCCGATCGCCGACATCGAAGGCATGATCAGCCAGCACAACCCTTGGGTGAAGCTGGTGCCGAACCAGCGTGAAATCAGCATGCAGGAGCTGAGCCCGACCAAGGTCACCGGCACCCTGAACATCCCGGTTGGCCGCCTGCGCAAGCTGAACATGGGTTCGCAGTACCTGGGCGCGTTCACCGTGGGTGACCAGCTGCTGTGGGGCGCCGCCGAACCGCTGCGCCGCATGTTGCGGATTCTGCTGGAGCGTTGATCGTTCTGTTTTGACCAAAAACCCGCGCTGGCAACGGCGCGGTTTTTTTGTATCCGGGGGTAAGGTTTGCAGCGCGTGCGAGATCGAGCGCCGCCCGCGCGGCGCATCGCGAGCTGCGCTCGCTCCTACGTTTGTTTCTGGCCAATCATTCCTGTGCCATTTGCGCGCGAACGCCTTGGCGCATGGCGCATTATCACGTCGTGTAAACATTACACGTCGTACAAACAAGGCGGTCGCGCGCGCCTGTAACAGGCGTGACTGGCCCGAAACAAACGTAGGAGCGAGCGCAGCTCGCGATGCGCCGCGCGGGCGGCGCTCGATCTCACAAACACTGCAAATGCCACGTCATCCCCCGTCATCCCCCCGTCATCCCCCGTCATCCCCGTCATCCCTCACGCCCCCCGCACGCCCCTCATAGCGGACCCTTGCCCGACGAAGATGCGGCCAGCACAGACAAAACCCTACAATCCGAGTAAAGTGCCGCCCCCGCCGTTTTCAGCAAAAGGATCCCTTCCATGACACACCCTTTGGATATCGCCGTCGTCGGCGCCACCGGCAGCGTCGGTGAAGCCTTGGTACAGATCCTCGAAGAGCTGGCATTCCCGGTTGCTACCTTGCATCTGCTGGCCAGCATGGAATCGGCGGGCAGCAGCGTGATGTTCGCTGGCAAGAAACTGAAGGTGCGTGAAGTCGACAGCTTCGACTTCGCCCAGGTCA
This sequence comes from Pseudomonas sp. D5(2026), assembly GCF_057766845.1. Lineage (NCBI taxonomy): Bacteria > Pseudomonadati > Pseudomonadota > Gammaproteobacteria > Pseudomonadales > Pseudomonadaceae > Pseudomonas > Pseudomonas sp. D5(2026). The sequence continues at coordinate 3,989,970 of NZ_CM173421.1, read as the reverse complement.
AGCTGGCCTTCTTCGCCACCGGGGCCGCCGTCAGCCGCAGCTTTGCCGGTAAGGCGCTGCAGGCGGGCTGCACGGTGATCGATCTGTCCGGCGGCCTGGACGATGCCCTGGCCCTGGTGCCGGAAGCCAACGCCGAACGCCTGGCCAGCCTGTCGTTGCCAGCGCGCATCGTCAGCCCATGCTCGGCCGCAGTAGCCCTGGCCGTCGCGCTGGCGCCGCTCAAGGGCCTGCTCGACATCGAGCGGGTACAGGTGATGGCCGCGCTGGCGGTATCTGCGCAAGGCCGTGAAGCGGTCAGCGAGCTGGCCCGGCAAACCGCCGAACTGCTCAATGCCCGCCCGCTGGAGCCGCGCTTCTTCGACCGCCAGGTGGCATTCAACCTGCTGGCCCAGGTCGGTGCGGCCGATGAGCAGGGCCATACCGCGCTGGAGCGCCGCCTGGTCAGTGAACTGCGCGTGCTGCTGGGCTTGCCTGATCTGAAGATTTCCGTGAGCTGTGTTCAAGTCCCGGTGTTTTTCGGCGATAGCTTCAGTGTGGCCGTGCAGAGCCGTCGTCCGGTCGATCTGGAAGCGGTCAACCAGGCTCTGGACGCGGCTGACAGCGTGGAACGGGTGGAAAACGATGATTATCCGACCCCGGTAGGTGACGCAGTAGGCCAAGACGTGGTCTATGTTGGACGTGTACGTCACGGTGTTGATGAAGACCAGCAACTCAACCTTTGGCTGACCACCGACAACGTGCGCAAAGGCGCCGCGCTCAATGCCGTGCAAGTGGCGCAATTGTTGATTAAACACATGCCGTAAAAGATACTGGTGAGCACTTTTGTCCTGCTCCGCATGCAGGTTTCGGGACGATTCATACAAGGGAAGAGGTCATGCTTCGAATTCGCAAACTGGTTCTGGCCATGGCTGCAGCATCCGCGCTGTCGTCTGGCATGGCGAATGCGCTGGGCCTGGGGGAGCTGACCCTGAAGTCGGCACAGAATCAGCCGCTGGACGCCGAGATCGAATTGCTCGACGTGCGCGACCTCAAAGCCACCGAAGTGGCGCCGAGCCTGGCGCCACCGGAAGAGTTCAGCAAGGCCGGGGTGGCGTTTCCGACCTACCTCGAAGACCTGACCTTCACTCCGGTGATCAACCCAAACGGCAAAAGTGTGCTGCGCGTGACGTCAAGTCAGCCGCTGCCAGGGCCGGTGGTCAAGTTCCTGGTGCAGGTGATGTGGCCGCAGGGTCGCTTGCTGCGTGACTATAGCGTGCTGCTCGACCAGGCCAAGGCACAGGGCGAGAAACCTGCAGCGGGCAATGTCACACCGGCCATGACCGGTGCCAGCAGCTACACCACCCAGCGTCGCGACACCTTGTGGCAGATTGCCGCGCGTAATACCCAGGGTGGTTCGATCCAGCAAACCATGATCGCTATCCAGGCTTTGAACCCGGACGCCTTCATCGGCAACAACATCAACCAGTTGAAGGTTGGCCAGGTACTGCGCCTGCCCGATCAGCAGCAGATCCAGAGTATCGCCCAGGGCGAGGCGAACCGCGAGGTGGCCGAGCAGTATGCCGCCTGGCGTGAAGGCCGTCGCCTGGGCCCGCGTGCCCGCCAGCTGGATGCCACCCGTCGTGGCGCCGCCGAGGCTGCACCGTCGCGTATCGCCCAGGGCGACAACCTGCGCCTGGTCAGCCCGGGCAATCAGGCCGATGCCGGCCAGGCCAAGGCATTGAGTGACAAACTGGCCATGGCCCAGGAAAGCCTGGACACCAGCCGTCGCGACAACGAAGAACTGAAAAGCCGCATGGCGGACCTGCAGAGCCAGCTGGACAAGCTGCAGCGCCTGATCGAGTTGAAGAACAGCCAGCTGGCACGTCTGGAAGGCCAGGGCGCAGCCGCGTCGACAGCGGCTGCCGCTACCCCGGACCAGCCAGCGGTCCAGCCGGCGCCTGCTGCTGCCGATGCCGCATCCAAGCCTGTGCCGGCCGCTCAGCCTGTACCCGCCAGCCAGCCGAAAGGTGCGCTCGACGCGGTCCTGGGCAACCCGTGGCTTTTGGGGATAATTGCCGGTTCCAGCATCCTGGTGCTGGCACTGCTGCTGTGGCTGCTGGCGCGCAAGCGCAAAGCCCAGCAAGAAGCTGAGAAGCACCTGCGCATGGCGCGGGCGCTGGAAGAAGAGCAGGGCACAGGTTTCGACAGCGATACCGAGAGCTTCGACGGCGTCGAAGCCACGGAGCCTGGCGTAACCCTGTCGCCGGCTGTGGTCGCCGCTTCGGCTGCTGCTGCCGTCGCTGCGGAAAAAGTGGCGGAGCCGGCCGCCGAGGCAGAGCCCGAGCCTGAACCGCAAGCAGACCCGCACGCCGCACTGCTGGCACAAGTCGACCAATGCCTGTCCGAAGGCCGCCTGAATCGTGCCGCCGACCTGCTGGAGCCCGCCGTGGCCGCCGCACCGGAGCGTGACGACCTGCGTCTTAAACTGATGGACGTGTACGCCCGTCAGGGTGACCAGAGCGCGTTTGCCGAACAGGAGCGCCAGTTGCCGGCCAGCGAGCAGAACGTTGCCGAAGTCGCCGGGCTGAAAGAGCGTTATCCAGCCATGCTTGGCCTGGGCGCGGCGGCGCTGGCTGCCGAAATGGATGAGCAATACGTGCAAGAGTTGTTGCACGATGAGCCCGAGGCGCCGGTGGTTGCTGATGTGGTGCCTGACGAGGTATCTGGGTTCGAACCGCAAGCGGAGGCTGAGCCAGAGGCTGTCGGGCAAGCAGAGCCTGAGGCAGAGCTGGATGCCTTCGATGAAGTGCCAGCGCTCGATGTATCCGGCCTGGATGGGCAGGATCTGGACAGCGCCTTCGACCTGAGCCTGGATGACGAGCTGGCCGATGAAGACCCGCTGGCCGCATCCGTGCTGGATGAGCCGGTGGCGCAGGGGGGCGTACCCGACGAGCTGGTAATCGCTGAACCTGTGCTGGATGAGCCCGTACAGGAAGAAGCTCAGCCAGAAGAACCACCGTTTGCCGTGGATGCCGAGCTGCAAGCCGACGCCGACGCTGATTTCGAAGCCATGCTGGCGCAAGCCGAGCCTCAGCCTGCCGTGGACCTGTCTGATTTCGACCTCGACATCAGTGAGCCTGTGGCTCCAGCCACTCCGGACACGGTGGAGCAAGGTCCGGTCGATGTCGCCGCCGAACTGGCTGCCTTCGACAGCGAGCCTGAGTTTGACCCGGTCTCCGAGTTTGACCTGCCGTCGGACTTCGACTTGTCCCTGTCGCTGGACGACGATTCGCCGGCAGCCAAGAGCTTCGCCTCGGAGCTTGACGACGTCAACGCCGAGCTTGACAAGCTGTCGCAGAGCCTCGAAACGCCTTCGTTGGAGCCGCACTTCACCAGCGAAGACGCGGTTGCGCAGCCAGAGCCCGAGCCATTGGACGACCTGGACTTCGACTTCTTCTCCGGCAGTGACGAAGTCGCCACCAAGCTCGACCTGGCCCGTGCCTACATTGACATGGGCGATAGCCAGGGCGCGCGCGACATCCTTGATGAAGTGGTCAAGGATGGCGACGACAGCCAGCGCCAGGAAGCCGAGGACATGCTCTCCCGGCTGGTTTGATGCAAGCAGGGCAGGCCTCTTCGCGGGCTTGCCCGCTCCTACAGGGGCCCCACGAATTTTCGACCTTGTGAGTGAGCTGTGGGGGCGGGCGCGCCCGCCACGAGGCCCGCAAATGCAGTGCGCATCCACCGGCAGCCCTACAAGGCTGCCGTTGTCGTTATAATCCCCGCCATTCCGTACACCCCACAGGTTTCATGCTCTTGGACATCATCGACACCGCTACCGCCGAATCCGCGGCCGAAGGCTACTCCCGCATCGCCCTGGGCGTGGAATACAAAGGTGCGCGCTACCGCGGCTGGCAGCGCCAGGCCAGCGGCGTGCCGAGTGTCCAGCAAGCCCTGGAGCAAGCGCTGTCCAAGGTCGCCAACGAGCCGATTTCGGTGATTTGCGCCGGGCGTACCGACGCCGGCGTTCACGGCTGCGGGCAGGTCGTGCACTTCGATACCCGTGCCGTGCGTGACGAGCGCGCCTGGACCATGGGCACCAACTTCAACCTGCCGCACGACATCAGCGTGGTCTGGTCGCGGCCAATGCCGGCCGACTTTCATGCCCGCTTCAAGGCCTGCGCCCGGCGCTACCGCTACGTGATCTACAACGACCCGATTCGCCCGGCGCACCTGGCCGAGGAAGTGACCTGGAACCACCGCCCGCTGGACGTCGATCGCATGGCCGAGGCCGCGCAGTTCCTGCTCGGTACCCATGACTTCAGCGCCTTCCGCGCCAGCCAGTGTCAGGCCAAATCACCCATCAAGCACATCTACCACCTGCGTGTTACTCGCCATGGTCAGATGATCGTGCTGGACGTGCGTGCCACCGCCTTCCTGCACCACATGGTGCGTAACATTGCCGGTGTGCTGATGGCCATCGGCGCCGGCGAGCGTCCGGTTTCCTGGGCCCGCGAAGTGCTGGAAGGGCGCAACCGCCGCGAAGGTGGGGTAACGGCCCACCCATACGGGCTTTACCTGGTGCAGGTGGAGTACCCCGAAGCGTTTGCGTTGCCCAAGCGTTACATCGGTCCACACTTTTTGAGTGGTTACGAGGCGTTGGCAGACTGACGGGCGAAAAGCCATTTGCTAACATCCGCCCTTTCGCCGCAACAATCAGGGTTCGTGTTCCATGAGCAATGTTCGCAGCAAGATCTGCGGGATTACCCGCATCGAAGACGCACTGGCCGCTGCCGAAGCGGGTGCCGATGCCATCGGCTTCGTCTTCTATGCCAAGAGCCCGCGGGCAGTGGACGTGCGCCAGGCGCGGGCGATCATCGCCGAGTTGCCGCCATTCGTGACCACGGTCGGGTTGTTCGTCAATGCCTCGCGCTGCGAGCTGAACGAGATCCTCGAAGTGGTTCCGCTGGACCTGCTACAGTTTCACGGCGATGAAACCCCGCAGGACTGTGAAGGCTACCACCGCCCCTGGATCAAGGCCCTGCGTGTGCGCCCTGGCGACGACCTGGAGGCCGCCTGCCGGCTTTACGCCGGTGCCCGCGGCATTTTGCTGGACACCTATGTGCCGGGCGTACCCGGGGGAACCGGTGAGGCGTTCGACTGGTCATTGGTGCCGGCGCGTCTTGGCAAGCCGATCATCCTCGCGGGTGGGCTGTCGGCCGATAACGTTGGCCAGGCCATTGCACAGGTAAAGCCTTACGCGGTGGATGTCAGCGGTGGCGTCGAGCAGGCCAAGGGCATCAAGGATGCGGCGAAGATCGAGGCCTTCATGAAGGCGGTGAAACAGGCTTGATGGCAGATGTGACGGCTGGCTGCGCGCCATCGTCCATAGCTTTCGCAGCCCTGCTGGGCCGCCGCCAGTACCAATGGCGGCAAGAAAATACATTAGCGGTGGAGTGGCGCGCTGGAAGCCCCGGCGGCCGGTCCACCATCGTTTCATAAAAGATTTTGAGCTCAAGGGCAGGGCAGGGACGGTGATGCTGTCCCCCCGCCTGCCAATACTGGAGAAAGAAAGCATGAGCAACTGGTTAGTCGACAAACTGATCCCTTCGATCATGCGTTCCGAGGTGAAGAAGAGCTCGGTGCCCGAGGGCCTGTGGCACAAGTGCCCGTCCTGCGAGGCCGTGCTGTATCGTCCGGAGCTGGAAAAGTCCCTGGATGTCTGCACCAAGTGCAATCACCACATGCGTATCGGCGCACGTGCGCGCATCGACATTTTCCTTGACGCTGAAGGCCGGGCTGAACTGGGCGCTGACCTGGAGCCGGTCGACCGCCTGAAGTTCCGTGATGGCAAGAAGTACAAGGACCGCCTGACCGCTGCGCAGAAGCAGACCGGCGAAAAGGACGCGCTGATCTCCATGAGCGGCACCCTGATGGGCATGCCGATCGTGGTTAGCGCCTTCGAGTTCTCGTTCATGGGCGGCTCCATGGGTGCCATCGTCGGCGAGCGCTTCGTACGCGCGGCCAACTATGCCCTGGAAAACCGCTGCCCAATGGTTTGCTTCTCCGCTTCGGGCGGTGCGCGCATGCAGGAAGCGCTGATCTCGCTGATGCAGATGGCCAAGACCTCGGCCGTGCTGGCGCGCCTGCGTGAAGAAGGCATCCCGTTCATCTCGGTCCTGACCGACCCGGTGTATGGTGGTGTTTCCGCCAGCTTGGCGATGCTAGGTGACGTCATCGTCGGTGAGCCAAAGGCCCTGATCGGCTTCGCCGGCCCACGCGTGATCGAGCAGACCGTACGCGAGAAGCTGCCTGAAGGCTTCCAGCGCAGCGAGTTCCTGCTGGAGCACGGCGCCATCGACCTGATCATCTCCCGTGGCGAATTGCGCCCGCGTCTGGCCCGCCTGCTGGCGCAGATGACCGGTCAGCAAACCCCGGAAGAAGCGCGTGAGGCGGCTGCCGTCGCGTGATGAAACAACGATCCCTGGGCGAATGGCTCGCCTACCTCGAGCAATTGCACCCCTCGGCCATCGACATGGGCCTGGAGCGGTCGCAGAAGGTGCTTGCCCGCTTGTCGCTGGGCAAGCTGGCGCCGCGCGTGGTGACGGTAACCGGCACAAACGGCAAGGGTTCGACCTGTGCTTTCGTGGCTTCGTTGCTGCGTGCCCAGGGGCTCAAGGTCGGTGTATACAGTTCGCCGCACCTGTTGCGTTACAACGAGCGGGTGATGATCGATGGCCAGGAGGCCAGCGATGAGCGCCTGTGCGAAGCCTTCGCCGCCGTCGAGGCGGCACGGGGCGATATTTCCCTGACCTACTTCGAGATGGGTACGTTGGCCGCGTTCTGGTTGTTCTACCAGTCGCAGCTGGATGCCGTGGTGCTCGAGGTGGGCCTTGGTGGCCGCCTGGATACCGTGAACGTAGTGGATGCCGACTTCGCCCTGGTGACCAGCATCGGTGTCGACCATGTTGATTACCTGGGGGATACCCGCGAGCTGGTGGCCTTCGAGAAGGCTGGCATCTTCCGCCCGGGCAAGCCGGCCTTGTGCGGCGACCTGGATCCGCCCAAGCCGTTGCTGGACAAGGCCGCCGAACTGGCTGCGCCACTGTTCCTGCGCGGTCGGGAATTCGACTTGGCCAGCACCGATGGCTGCTGGAGCTGGCGCGGTACTGCGGCTGATGGCGCGCAGGTAGAGCTGCATGACCTGCCTTTGCTTGACCTGCCCATGGAAAACGCCACGCTGGCCCTGCAGGCTTACCTGCTGATGGGGCTGCCGTGGGACCCGGCGCAGGTTCGCCAGGCGCTGCTGGATACCCGTATCACTGGGCGTCTCGACCTCCGTAATTTGAACTGGCAGGGCAAGCCGGTAGCGTTGCTGCTGGATGTCGGGCATAACCCGCATGCGGCGCAGTACCTGGCCAGGCGCCTGGCGGCCCGGCCGCTGAAGGGGCGTCGCCTCGCGGTATTTGGCCTGCTCGCCGACAAGGATCTGGAGGGCGTTATCGCGCCGCTGCAGGGCCTCATCGACGACTGGGCAGTGGCGCCGCTGGATACCCCGCGCAGTCGCCCGGCCGCAGAGCTGGTCACGTCCTTGGCGAACCTCGGTGCCGCGGTGAAGTCTTATGCCAGCGTCGACGCAGCCCTTGAAGGGCAATGTGCGCAGGCGACGGCGGATGATCAGATCCTGCTGTTCGGTTCGTTTTTCTGTGTCGCCCAGGCGCTGGAATGGCTGGAGCGGCACGCCCAGGAGGGTGGAATAGATGGCTGTGCTGGATAAAGGGATGAAACAGCGCATGGTGGGTGCGCTGGTGCTGGTGGCGCTGGCGGTTATCTTCCTGCCGATGCTGTTTACCCGCGAGGACGAGATGCGCCAGGTGCACGTCGAAGCCCCGCAGGCACCGGCCATGCCCAGCCTGCCGGAAGTGAAGGTGGAGCCGGTTGCCGTACCGGAGCCGCAGGTTATTCCGGAGGCGCCGCAGCAGGCGCCCGTGGTGATCGACGAGTCGACTGCCCCGGCCAGTACACCGAGCCAGCCAATTACCCCGTCGCCGCAGACCCAGGCGCAGGTTCAGCCGCCCAAGCCGCAGGCGCCCGCGCCCGCGCCCAAGGTAGAGGCCAAAGCTGCTGCAACACCAGCGCCTGCCGCACCATCGAAGATCGACGTCAATGGCCTGCCAGTCAGTTGGTCGATCCAGCTGGCCAGTCTGTCCAACCGCGCCGGTGCCGAAAAGCTGCAGCAAACCTTGCGTAGCCAAGGTTATAACGCCTATATCCGTACAGCGGGTGGCATGAACCGTGTGTACGTGGGGCCGTTGATCGAGCGCGCCGAGGCCGAGCGCGTGCGCGACGCGGTCAACCGTCAGAACAGCCTCAAGGGCTTTGTGGTGCGCTTCCAGCCCGAGCGCAGCTGATTCCCCGGGGCGGCGATGCCGCCCATTTGCGAGTGGGCCCGCTCTTTCAGGTACCGCGTCGCTGCAAGGCGCACACAGAACCTGTGGGAGCGGTCTTGGCTGCGAATCGCCCAACACCAATCCAGCTGACATTCCGCTTACTCCCGGCCCGCCGCTCTGGTAAAATGCGCCGCCTCAAACGTCTGCAGGCAGCACCGTGGCATTTACCTTGGTTGATTGGGCGATCATCGCGATCATCGCCGTCTCCACATTGATCAGTCTCAAGCGCGGCTTCGTCAAGGAGGCCTTGTCCTTGCTCATCTGGATCATTGCCGGTGCGGTTGCCTGGATGTTCGGCGGTTCGCTCTCGGTGTATCTTGAGAGCTATATCCAGACGCCATCGATGCGCGTCATCGCTGGCTGCGCCATTCTTTTCGTCGCCACCTTGCTGGTGGGGGCCATGGTCAACTTCCTTGTCGGTGAGCTGATCCGCGTGACCGGGCTGTCCGGCACCGATCGTTTCCTGGGCATGGCCTTCGGCGCAGCGCGCGGGGCCTTGCTGGTAGTGGTGGCCATAGGCCTGATCAGCCTGGGGCCGGTTCAACAAGATACCTGGTGGCAGGAATCACGCCTGATACCACAGTTTCTCTTGGTCGCCGACTGGTCGAAAAACCTGATTCTGGGTTTCACCGACCAATGGACGCCCAGTGGCCTGATCAGCACTCCGGCTGATCTTCCGTTCAAGGAACAGTTGCTCGGGCCGTCCAAGCCCTGAGCACTATTCACTCAAGTTTCATCAAAGTAGGGGTTGCGTCGCATGTGTGGCATCGTCGGTATCGTCGGTAAGTCGAACGTCAATCAGGCGCTGTATGACGCGCTTACGGTCCTCCAGCACCGCGGCCAGGACGCTGCCGGTATCGTGACCAGCCATGACGGCCGGTTGTTCCTGCGCAAGGATAATGGCCTGGTGCGCGACGTGTTCCAGCAGCGCCACATGCAGCGCCTGGTAGGCAACATCGGCATTGGCCACGTGCGCTACCCGACTGCGGGCAGCTCGACCTCGGCCGAGGCCCAGCCGTTCTACGTCAACTCGCCTTACGGCATCACCCTGGCTCACAACGGCAACCTGACCAACGTCGAGCAGTTGGCCAAGGAGATCTACGAGTCCGACCTGCGTCACGTCAACACCAACTCCGACTCGGAAGTGCTGCTGAACGTGTTCGCCCATGAGCTGGCGGTGCGCGGCAAGCTGCAGCCGACCGAAGAAGACGTGTTCGCTGCGGTCTCCCATGTGCACAGCCGCTGCGTTGGCGGTTACGCCGTGGTGGCCATGATCACCGGCTACGGCATCGTCGGTTTCCGCGACCCCCATGGCATTCGCCCGGTGGTGTTCGGCCAGCGTCACACCGACGAAGGCGTGGAATACATGATCGCCTCGGAAAGCGTTGCCCTGGACGTGCTCGGCTTCACCCTGATCCGCGACCTGGCACCGGGCGAAGCGGTGTACATCACCGAAGAAGGCCAGCTGTTCACCAAGCAGTGCGCCGAAGCGCCAAAGTTGCAGCCGTGCATCTTCGAGCACGTCTACCTGGCTCGCCCGGACTCGATCATCGATGGGGTCTCGGTGTACAAGGCGCGTCTGCGCATGGGTGAAAAGCTGGCCGACAAGATCATGCGCGAGCGCCCCGATCATGATATCGACGTGGTCATCCCGATCCCGGATACCAGCCGTACTGCCGCGCTGGAACTGGCCAACCGGCTGGGCGTCAAGTTCCGCGAAGGTTTCGTCAAGAACCGTTACATCGGCCGTACCTTCATCATGCCCGGCCAGGCTGCGCGCAAGAAGTCGGTGCGTCAGAAGCTCAACGCTATCGAGCTGGAGTTCCGCGGTAAGAATGTGATGCTGGTGGACGACTCGATCGTGCGCGGCACCACCTGCAAGCAGATCATCCAGATGGCCCGCGAAGCCGGCGCCAAGAATGTCTACTTCTGCTCCGCGGCTCCTGCAGTACGCTACCCCAACGTCTACGGCATCGACATGCCGAGTGTTCACGAACTGATCGCCCACAACCGCACCACCGAACAGGTGGGTGAGTTGATCGGCGCCGATTGGCTGGTCTATCAGGACCTGCCAGACCTGATCGACTCGGTCGGCGGCGGCAAGATCAAGATCGAGCAGTTCGATTGCGCGGTGTTCAACGGTGAGTACGTCACTGGCGATATCGACGAAGCCTACCTCGACCGCATCGAGCAGGCCCGTAACGACTTGGCCAAGGTCAAGAACCAGGCCGTCAGCGCGATCATCGACCTTTACAACAACTGATTTTGGGAGCGACGGCATGACGGATCAATGGGATGCCGGGCGACTGGACAGTGACCTCGAGGGTGTCGGTTTCGACACCCTGGCGGTGCGCGCTGGTCAGAACCGTACCCCGGAAGGCGAGCACAGCGAAGCGCTGTTCCTGACCTCCAGCTATGTGTTCCGCACGGCAGCCGATGCTGCTGCGCGTTTTGCCGGTGAAACACCGGGCAACGTCTACTCGCGCTACACCAACCCGTCGGTGCGTGCCTTCGAGGAGCGCCTGGCGGCCATGGAAGGGGCCGAGCAGGCCGTGGGTACGTCCACCGGCATGGCGGCGCTCCTGGCCGTGGTCATGTCGCTGTGCAGCGCCGGTGACCATGTGCTGGTGTCGCAGAGCGTATTCGGCTCCACCATCAGCCTGTTCGAGAAGTACTTCAAACGCTTTGGCGTACAAGTGGACTACGTGCCACTGGTCGACCTCACCGGCTGGGAAAAGGCCATCAAGGCCAACACCAAACTGCTGATCGTCGAATCGCCCTCCAATCCGCTGGCCGAGTTGGTCGATATCACTGCGCTCAGCGAAATCGCCCATGCACATGGTGCCATGCTGGTGGTGGACAACTGTTTCAGTACCCCGGCGTTGCAGCAGCCGCTGAAGCTGGGTGCCGACATTGTGTTCCACTCGGCCACCAAGTTCATCGACGGCCAGGGCCGCTGCATGGGCGGTGTGGTTGCCGGCCGTACCGAGCAAATGAAGGAAGTGGTCGGTTTCCTGCGTACCGCAGGTCCAACCCTCAGCCCGTTCAACGCCTGGATCTTCACCAAGGGCTTGGAAACGCTGCGCCTGCGTATGCGTGCACACTGCGAAAGCGCTCAGGCCCTGGCCGAATGGCTGGAGCAGCAGGACGGCGTGGAGAAGGTGCATTACGCCGGCCTGCCCAGCCACCCGCAGCACGAACTGGCCAAGCGCCAGATGAGCGGTTTTGGTGCAGTGGTCAGCTTTGAGGTCAAGGGTGGCAAAGAGGGCGCGTGGCGTTTCATCGACGCTACCCGAGTGATTTCCATCACGACCAATCTGGGTGACAGCAAAACCACCATCGCTCATCCGGCGACCACCTCACACGGTCGTCTGTCGCCGCAGGAGCGTGAAGCGGCGGGTATCCGCGACAGCCTGATCCGCGTTGCCGTGGGCCTGGAAGACGTGGCCGACCTGCAGGCTGACCTGGCGCGCGGGCTGGCAGCATTGTGATCGAAATCAGCGGCAGCACCCCGGGCCACAATGGCCGGGTAGCCTTGGTCACAGGTGCCGCCCGCGGCATCGGTCTGGGCATTGCCGCATGGCTGATCTGCGAAGGCTGGCAAGTGGTGCTGAGTGATCTGGACCGCCAGCGTGGTACCAAGGTTGCCAAGGCGTTGGGCGACAACGCCTGGTTCATCACCATGGACGTTGCCGACGAGGCCCAGGTCAGTGCCGGAGTGTCCGAAGTGCTCGGGCAGTTCGGCCGGCTGGACGCGCTGGTGTGCAATGCGGCCATTGCCAACCCGCACAACCAGACGCTGGAAAGCCTGAGCCTGGCCCAGTGGAATCGGGTGCTGGCGGTCAACCTCAGCGGCCCCATGCTGCTGGCCAAGCATTGTGCGCCGTACCTGCGTGCGCACAATGGGGCGATCGTCAACCTGACCTCTACCCGTGCTCGGCAGTCCGAACCGGACACCGAGGCTTATGCGGCAAGCAAGGGCGGCCTGGTGGCCTTGACCCATGCCCTGGCCATGAGCCTGGGCCCGGAGATTCGTGTCAATGCGGTGAGCCCGGGCTGGATCGATGCCCGTGATCCGTCGCAGCGCCGTGCCGAGCCGTTGAGTGAAGCTGACCATGCCCAGCACCCAACGGGCAGGGTGGGGACCGTGGAAGATGTAGCGGCCATGGTTGCCTGGTTGCTGTCACGCCAGGCGGCATTTGTCACCGGCCAGGAGTTTGTGGTCGATGGCGGCATGACCCGCAAGATGATCTATAGCTGAGTACCTTGTTTAAACTGCGCCGGCCTTTTTGCGGGTAAACCCGCTTCTACAACGGTTAATGTCCGACTGTAGGAGCGGGTTTACCCGCGAAGAGGCCGGCACAGGCAATAACCTCACGTTGCCTTTTTGAAAAAAATTCAATGGGGCTATTGACTTAGCTTCGTCACCTGCGTAAATTTCGCGGCCTCAGCGAAGCAAACGCAACAAGCAACATCGCGAGGGTGATTAGCTCAGCCGGGAGAGCATCTGCCTTACAAGCAGAGGGTCGGCGGTTCGATCCCGTCATCACCCACCACTTCCTGAGATGTTCCTGGAGTATCGGATTCGCAAGAAGCCGATAGCCAGAGAGGAACGCACTGCGCAGCGGTAGTTCAGTCGGTTAGAATACCGGCCTGTCACGCCGGGGGTCGCGGGTTCGAGTCCCGTCCGCTGCGCCATTTTTCAGTAACAGATGGGTGCCTTGCACCGGTCTGAGGCCACAAGGCAAACACCTTGGGCTGATCCCAGTTTCAATCGGGCGCAAGCCTGAACGATACGCAGCGGTAGTTCAGTCGGTTAGAATACCGGCCTGTCACGCCGGGGGTCGCGGGTTCGAGTCCCGTCCGCTGCGCCATCTTCGTTTCAAGGTCCCTAGAACGCCTTGAAGCAAACACAAGAGAAGCGATCACGTTATCGCTTTTTTTGTGCCTGCCCTGAGGCCATTGCGCCGGAAAGGGTAGACCCAGTTTTCAATCGGGCGAAAGCCTGAATGATACGCAGCGGTAGTTCAGTCGGTTAGAATACCGGCCTGTCACGCCGGGGGTCGCGGGTTCGAGTCCCGTCCGCTGCGCCATCTTCGCTTCAAGGCCCCATGAACGCCTTGAAGCAACGTTAAAGCGACCTTCGGGTCGCTTTTTTCGTTGGTGCACCTGGCAAATGCCGGCCTTTACCCGGTTCTACACCAAGCTTACAGATTCTTCACCGACCAGTGGTTCCTGTGCCTGCCTGCTGTGTTGCACAATAGGCACTTCCCTCACATACCCGGAATTCGCAATGACCAGATCTTCCGTCTTTGGTGCGCTCGGGCTGGCCCTGGTGCTGGCGGGCGTGACCGGTTGTTCCTCGAAAAAAGCGGCCGTCTATGAGCACGAGAACTTCGATGACTCGGGCACCTTCTCGCGCAGCTTTCCGGTGAGCGATGCCGGCTCTTGCGAGGCCGCCCGGCGTGCTTTGCTCAGCCAGGGATACATCATCACCAGCAGCGGCGCCAACCAGGTGGTAGGTAACAAGAGCTTTCAGCAAAACAGCGAGAACCACCTGCAGATCAGCTTCAATGTCACCTGTGCACCGGACGTGAGCGACGACCAGCACTCGACCATGTTCGCCAACGCCCTGCAGGACCGCTATGCGCTGAAAAAGTCCAACACCTCCGCCAGCCTGGGCGTGGGAGTGCTGGGTTCGGTGTCGATGCCGATCGGCTCCAGTGACGACTCGATGGTCAAGGTAGCTAGCGAGACGGTGACCGCGGCGCAGTTCTATGACCGCTATTTTGCCTTGGTGGAGAGTTACCTGCCCAAGCCGAAGAAGGTCGAAAAGGCCAAGGTCGAGGCGCCCAAGGTGGAAAAGCCGGCGGTGGACCTGGGGCTGCCGGAGCAGGCTGCGGCGAACCCGGTGGCGCCGGCTCCTGCGCCTGTGGCTGAGACTGCGCCAGCGGCCGTTGCCCCGACCACTGAGGCAGTGGTGGCTCCGGTGGTGGATGACAGCCAGGGTTCACAACCGGTGGCTCCACCGGTGGAGGCTGCGCCGATTCAGGTGCAGCAGGATGCCCAGCCGGCGGAGGTCGCAGCCCCCTCCCTTTGATTGGTCGTCTGAACCGGCCCTTTCGCCGGCAGCCCGCGAAAGGGCCGGTTCAGGCTGTAAACATTCTCTGTTACAGACGCCCCGCGATAACCTCCTGAACACCTGCTACGTTTACCTCTCATAAGCTTGTCATCATCCCTTCATCCCACCTGCTTAGGCTGAAGGCGATACCTACAAAGGCATAATGAGCAAAGAGGACGCAGGGCAATGGATGAATACCAGGAAGAACTACTCGAAACCCAGGCTTACGAACTGGACACCCCGGAACCGGCCGACGACGCCACCGAACTCTAGCCCGGCTGCCGCTGGCTGCGGCGGAACTCCCCCGGCGTGAGGCCCGTCCAGCGCTTGAATGCGCGCTGGAAGGCCTCGGCCGAAGCAAACCCCAACAGATAGGCAATCTCGCCAAAGGCCAGCGCCGTGTCACGGATGTAGGTCTCGGCCAGGTCGCGCCGGGTTTCGTTGAGCAGGTCGCGAAAGCGCGTGCCTTCCTCGGCGAGCTTGCGGCGCAAGGTCCAGCTTGGCAGCTGCAAGTGCAGCGCCACTTCCTCCAGGTCCGGTTCACGGCCGCCATTGAGCAGCGGGCCCAGCAGGTGAGTAATGCGCTCACCCAGGCTGCGCACCCGCGTGCGCTGCAGCAACTCTGCTTCGCACAGCTGCAACAGGTGCTGCCAGGTACTCGGGCAATGCCCGGGGTTGGCCAGTTGCAAGGTGGCGCGGCTCAGGCGCAGCTGATTGCCGTCCGCGGCGAACTGCACAGGTGTGCTGCAGAGTGGTTGATAGCGCGCGGCATAGGAGGGCGCGGCAAACTCGATGTCCAGGCGTTCGGCCTGCACCGGGGTGCCGGCAAGGTCGGCCAATTGGGCCAGCCACCCGGCCAGCAGTGAGTCGACCACAAAGCGGTTGTAGTCGTTATATGGGCTGATGGAGTAGAAACGCAGCCAGGCGCCCTGGTCATCTTCCTGAAAGCTGGAATGGCCACGGTAGTTGGCCGCGTAAAGCGGCTCGAAACGCAGCAGGGTGCGCGCGGCCTCGCCGAGAGTGGGGGCCTGGGCCGCAGTGACCCCGGCCAGACCTGTATGTGCCAACCGGCTCAGGCGCCCTATGCGCAGACCTAAAGCGGCCTCACCGCTCATTTCGATAGCGGCGTGGCCCAGGTGCATGTAGCGGGGGATGGACAGGCGTGCGCCGGCCTCGCTCAGGCGTGTAGCATCCAGGCCGTAGCGGCGCAGCAAAGGTTCAGGGTCGTGGCCCAGTTCGCGCAGGGCTTCGCTCAAAGGCTGGACAAAACCAACCGACAGCTCGCCCAGGCGCACGCGGGGGCGGGCCATGGGCTTACAGCCACACATTCAGCAGGCGAGCACCCGGGCTGGGTGGGGCGGCGAGCAACGCTCCCGACTGGTGAGCAAAGCCCTGGCCATCGCTGCCCTGTTCCCAGAACTGCCCGCGCATGAACACGCTCATGCTGCTGATGCCGGCTCCGGCCACTTCGGTCAGGCGTTGCCAGGCCGCCTGTTCACTGACTTCGCCGCGCTGCAAGGCCAGCCCGGCGCTGGCATCCTGGTGGCGATTTCCCCGCCAGGGTGCTTGCCAGCTGCCCTTGCCACTGAGAAACGCCGGGTTGGCGACCAGTTGTACGGCTTGTTCAGTCAGTTGTCGGTGGTTGTCCGGGTACCAGCTGTCGCTGCCTACCAGCACCCCCAGGCGCCCGGCCGGGGTCTGCACGACCTGCAGCGAGTGCTGGCGGCCGCCGTGGACGTAGCGGCGCATTTCACTGTCGGGATATTGCTGACGCTGCGGCTCGCCCAGCAGCGAGCCATCGCCGGCAAACACCACACTGCTGTTGAACAGTGGGCCACGGCCGGCATGCAGCACGCCCTGTTTCACATAGGGTTCGGGCAGCACGATCGAGCCGGCCACCAGGGTGACGCCAAATTCCTTTGCCAGGCCGCCAAACAGTTGCTGGTAGTCTGTGGCCATTTGCTCGGCCTTCATGCGCAAGTGCGCATCGGCACGCCAGTCGTCGCCCTCAGCGCCAAGAACCGCGAGGCCGTAGCGAAGCGGGTTGCTCAGTTCCAGCCATTGCAGGGCCTCGCGGCTGTGGCTGACCTGGTACAGCTCGTTCTTCTCACCGCGCGCCCACAGCCAGGTACCGATATGCTCCGGCAGCACCACCACGGTGCGCGGCCCCACCAGCCCCTGGGCACGGGCTTGCTCCAGATAAGCGGCGAGCTTGCGGTGCAAGCGCTGCAAGTTCTGATAGTCGCCTGGGAACAGCAGTGGTTCGACACCGAGCAAGTTGCCGTGCTCGCCCGGTACGCCATGGTTAAGCGCCAGTTCGATGCGCAGGTCGGACAGGTAGTGGCCTTCCGGGCGCTGTTGGGTCCAGAAACCGTAGCCGCAGACGGCGGCGATCATCACCAGCGCCAGGGCGCTTGCCAGGAGTTTTCGCATCAAGCGTGGGTATTCGCTAAAAGTGGAGTGGCCATGCGGAGCGATGAAGCCGCAATCTCGCGCCTTTTGATCGGTTTGAGTAGCGCACTGCATTGAACCATGCACAATCGACTTTTGATCATACCAAAGGAATGGCGATGGGCGTGCAACGAACCCCGGGCATTGAGGCCCGGGGTTGTGTAGGCAAGGTCAGGCGGCCAGCGTCGCGAGGGCGAGGCGTTTGTCCTGGATGCAGAACTTCTCGAGCAACTTGAGCGAGCCGCCGAATATCAGCGCACCGGAGTAGGTGATGTCGGTCAGGACAAAGGCATCCGGTTCACTGAAGGGCCATTTGACCTGGTTCGCCGCCACTTTGACCATGGGCGCTATGGACGGAATGTTGTTGGTTACCCCACCCGCCACCACGCGCTCGATGATCACGTGGATGACGATGCTGACAATGGCCACCACCAACGCTGCGATGATGCCGACGATCAACGCCATCACCTTGCCGCCCACACCACCAGCCACCGCAGTGGCCACGGCGGCAATCGCGCCTAGGATGGCTTCGGTGACGACCACCCAGGTGGCGATGTCTGTCGTGTTTTGGACATCCGGGTCTCCGACCATGGCATATACCATCACCTGTTCGCCCTTGTCGTTGACGCCCAGTTGTAGCGTCTGCTTGGTGACGATGCGGGTATAGGCCACGATACCAGGTGAGATGTCGGTGCGTACCTTGCATTCGGTACGGATATAGGACTCGTCGAAGTTGATATCGAACTTTTCGGCCACGGGATGATAGGTGATGGCCCCAAACTTGACGCTGTCGAGCTTCAGGTCGTTGGCAGTGATGGATGTGCCCGCCGCATCCAGGGTGAAGTTGGCCTCGGTGGTACCCTCGAAGATGAACGGCAATGCCGCCAGCAACTGGTACTTGACGAAGATCTCCCGGCTGATGAGGAAGTTGGCATTGTTGTCCGCAGCCAGCATCACGGCAGGCAACTGGTTCGGCAACCCCGTGGAGTCACGCTCGTTGGTCATGGCCAGCACCCCGAAGATGCTGCTTTCCTCACTGTTCTTGTCGGTATAGGCATAGCTCATGGAGGTGGCCCGCAGCCATTTGAATTCCTCGCTTTCCTTGCCCATGTTGTTGATCAGTACGGTACTGAACAGGGTGTCGAACTTCTTCAGGTTCTCGGGCTGGTTCAGCCAGTCTTCGAGTACGCCGCGCATCACGCTCTGGTCAATGCCGCTCAAGACGTTGTTCGGGTCCCTCAGGGCAATCACCGCAGCGATCGGGTCATCCGGGTCCGTTGCCTGGGTGTTGACTTGCAGTTCATACGTGCCGTCTGAAGCCGATATTGGATTGGGCGCCGGGAAGTAGCTGAGCTTGACGTAGACATCCGCAGACATCCCCTGGACCTGGTAGGTTTTGCCGTTGAGGCCTTTGTATGTCCCTGAGCCGAAGGGGATGCGTACCTTGACGTTGCGTCCGTCGCCGCCGGTGGTAATCGACCAGGCGTCGAAGTCTGCCTTGAGCGAGAAGCTGTCGACCCCTGCGTCGATGTTGGCGGGGTAGGTTTTTTCCAGGGCGATGCGCTGGTTGAGCGCAGAGACCCGGCAGATGTTCACGGTATCCCAGCCATTGGTCGTGACCGTACTGGCCAGCGTTCCGGCATTGGTCAGTAGCTGCGCGGCGCGCAAGGTGTCTTCGGAACTGTGTACAAGCGCCGCGTTGCGGTACAGCGGCGATTCGCGCAGGGTCTGGCGCGCGGTTTCATTGAGGTGATCGAGGCGTAGCGAGATGGGCTGGGCAAACCCGGCCAGCATGACCTTGCTTTCATTGCTCATGATACGGCTCCTTGTGTTGGTGGGGTCACACGTAGTTGATGACAAGGGCCTCGGCGAGGTAGCTCGACGAAGCGGTATGCGTGTCGTTGCTCCAGGACACGCAATCGATGGTGTCGGCCTTGACCGAGCCGCCACGCGCGGCGATGGCGCTGATCAGGTCATCGGAGATCACAGCAGTGACGATGTGGGTGATCAGGCTGACGATGGGCGAGAGCCAGGCCAGGTACCAGGGAATATGCACTTCCTTTCTGAAGTCGGACGACTGCTTGACGAAGGTGATGGTGTTGCCATCGAGCACCAGCTTCATCCTCAGCCAGCCGTTCCACTTCATGTCGATGCCTGCGTGCAGGTCGCAGTCGCCCTGATAGTCGACGGTGATGAAGTCACCGAGCATTCGTGCAGGGTTGCAGCCGGCGAAGACAACGGGGGTGTACCAGATCGCCCCTGATTTGATGGCCTTCATACGCAAGGTCGGTATGTTGACCATTTGCGTATTGTCGACACGATAGTCCTGCGCCGTGGCGCCCTGGTAAAGCTGAAGCAGCCCGGGCAGTACCAGGTGCTCCAGTACCAGGCGTGGAGACAGCACGTAGCTCGACTGCCCACCCTGGCTGATGCCTGACACATCGATATCCAGTGGCAGCTCACTGATGTCGCGCTCGGTACATACGGCCATGATCGCCAGGAAGCCCGAATCGAGGTAGGCATAGGTGCATTTGCGTGGTCTGGCCCATTCCGGGGCGGTGGCTTTGCTGAAGTTGATGGTCGCGAAGGTGTGGGTGAACTGTAGGGGATGCTCGACCAGGTAGTTGCAGATACAGTCCAGCACCACGGTGGCGAAAGGGCCTAGCGAGCCGTCGGGGTCTTGCAGGGTGATGCCGCGTAGCCAGCCACCTTCGTTGTCCTGCAGGGGTTGAGTGGCTCCGGCCTTGCGCAGGAAGGCCGACTTCAACTGCATCTGGCCGTCGCCTTGTGGCAACAGCGACAGGGTGACCTCGATGATGGCAACCGCGCCGGCCAGCGAGCGGCTGGTGCCACTGGCCTCGAAAAAGCCTGAACGTATAGGCATGCGCAGGCGCAGCAAGCGACCGCCGCCACCGTTGACGACCGACCAGCAGTCGAACACCCCGTGGCAGGCGTAGCCTTCATCCGAGGTATAGGAAAATTCGTGGTCGAGGCTGTTCCAGCTGGCTGCCAGGTCACTGTTCACGCTGTCCTGGCGAACGATGCTGATGGTGTCCCATCCTTTTGTCAGCATGAGCGAACCCTCCGGGCGCACTGATAGGCGCCGCGTTCCATGGGTGGATGATCAAACGTGCTTGAAGAGTCTGGCAGAGCCGCGTTGTCTGGCAAATGCGCGGGGAGACTGTTTGGCGATCAAGCCAGGCGAACCTTATAGCGCTGAAGATCTGGAGCCTTCCCGACAGGTGCTGACTTTGCTGTTCATAATGATCATTAACTTGTCATTTTTGATCATTGAGGCAATTCAAACGGCTGTTTAATGTCGCAGGCAGACAAACGACGGGGCCCGCCACCCAGTGAGGTGCCCGCATTTCGTGATCACGCCATCAGGGGACCTTTCCATGGCCGCCGACCGCTACCCGCACCTGCTTGCCCCGCTGGACCTGGGCTTTACCACCTTGCGCAACCGCACCCTGATGGGCTCGATGCACACCGGCCTCGAAGAGCGCCCCGGCGGCTTCGAGCGCATGGCTGCATACTTTGCCGAGCGCGCGCGCGGTGGCGTTGGCCTGATGGTCACTGGCGGCATTGCGCCCAATGATGAAGGCGGGGTGTATTCCGGTGCGGCAAAGCTCAGCACCGAGGAAGAGGCCGACAAGCACCGCATCGTCACCGAGGCGGTGCACGCTGCCGGTGGCAAGATCTGCCTGCAGATCCTGCATGCCGGGCGCTACGCCTACAGCCCACGACAGGTGGCTCCTAGCGCGATCCAGGCGCCGATCAACCCGTTCAAGCCCAAGGCGCTGGACGAGGCGGGTATCGAGAAGCAGATTGCCGACTTCGTCAATTGTGCCGTGCTGGCCCAGCGTGCCGGTTACGACGGTGTCGAGATCATGGGTTCGGAAGGCTACTTCATCAACCAGTTCCTGGCCGCCCACACCAACCACCGCACCGACCGCTGGGGCGGCAGTTATGAAAACCGCATGCGCCTGGCAGTGGAAATCGTCAGCCGGGTGCGTGGCGCGGTAGGGCCGAACTTCATCATCATCTTCCGCCTGTCGATGCTCGACCTGGTCGAGGGTGGCAGCACCTGGGACGAAATCGAGCTGCTGGCCAAGGCCATCGAGCAGGCCGGCGCTACCTTGATCAACACCGGAATCGGTTGGCACGAGGCGCGTATTCCGACCATCGCCACCAAAGTGCCGCGTGCGGCCTTCAGCAAAGTCACCGCCAAGTTGCGGGGCGTGGTGAGCATTCCGCTGATCACCACCAACCGCATCAACACCCCGGAAGTGGCCGAGGCGGTGCTGGCCGAGGGCGATGCGGACATGGTCTCGATGGCCCGACCGTTTCTCGCCGACCCAGACTTCGTCAACAAGGCCGCTGCCGGTCGCGCGGATGAAATCAACACCTGCATCGGCTGCAACCAGGCCTGCCTGGACCACACCTTCGGCGGCAAACTGACCAGTTGCCTGGTCAACCCGCGTGCCTGCCACGAGACCGAACTCAACTACCTGCCTGTACGTGCGGTGAAGCGCATTGCCGTAGTAGGCGCCGGCCCGGCTGGCCTGGCGGCGGCCACCGTGGCGGCCGAGCGGGGCCACGCGGTGACCCTGTTTGACGCCGCCAGTGAGATTGGTGGCCAGTTCAACGTCGCCAAGCGGGTGCCGGGCAAGGAAGAATTCTTTGAAACGCTGCGTTACTTCCGCAACAAGGTCAAAAGCACGGGCGTCGACCTGCGCCTGAATACCCGCGTGGATGTGCAGGCACTGGTGGGCGGCGGCTTTGATGAAATCATCCTGGCTACCGGCATCGCCCCGCGTACCCCGGCGATTGCGGGCGTGGAGCATGCCAAGGTGCTCAGCTACCTGGACGTGCTGCTCGAGCGCAAGCCGGTGGGCAAGTCGGTGGCCGTGATTGGCGCGGGAGGTATCGGCTTCGATGTGTCCGAGTACCTGGTGCATCAGGGCGTGGCCACCAGTCAGGACCGAGGGGCATTCTGGAAAGAGTGGGGCATCGACACCCAGCTTCAGGCGCGAGGTGGTGTGGCCGGGATCAAGGCCGAGCCGCACGCCCCGGCACGGCAGGTGTACCTGCTGCAGCGCAAGAAATCCAAGGTGGGTGACGGGCTCGGCAAGACGACCGGCTGGATTCACCGCACCGGGTTGAAAAACAAAGGGGTGCAGATGCTCAACAGCGTCGAGTATCTGGCTATCGACGATGCCGGCCTGCACATTCGTGTGGACGGCGGCGAGGCGCAGGTGCTGGCGGTGGACAATGTGGTGATCTGTGCCGGGCAAGATCCGCTGCGCGAGCTGCAGGAAGGGCTGGAGGCGGCGGGGCAGTCGGTGCACCTGATTGGTGGCGCGGATGTGGCGGCCGAGCTGGATGCCAAGCGAGCGATCAACCAAGGCTCGCGGTTGGCGGCTGAGCTCTGAGGTCGTCGGGGCTGCGTGAGCCCGATACCTGCGCGGTAACCGGTGGGAGCGGGCATGCCCGCGAAACAGGCGACGCGGTGGATGGCACCGGCTTTGCCGGTGTTCGCGAGCGAACCCGCTCCTGCAAGCGCTTCCGGGCTTTCCCTGTAAACTGCGATCCATGCATGTATTCGACCTTCCCCAAGCCCCGCTGCAATTTCTGGACTTACCCTGGCTGAATCAAGCCCAGGTCCAGGCTGCCATTCTGCGCCTGGACCTGATCGACCCGCTGATCAGCGGCAACAAGTGGTTCAAACTACGTCACCACCTTCAACAGGCCGTCGCCTGCAATGCCCCGGGCCTGATCAGCCTCGGCGGCAACCATTCCAACCATCTGCACGCCTTGGCCGCTGCCGGCAAGCGTTTCGGCTTCGCCACTGTCGGCCTGTTACGCGGCCATGCCCAGGACACGCCAACCGTGCGTGACCTGCAGGCGCTGGGCATGGAACTGCATTGGCTAGGCTACGGCGGCTACCGTGCACGCAACGAACCCGGTTTCTGGGAACCCTGGCAAGCACGCTATCCAGGCTGGCACTGCATCCCCGAAGGGGGCGGCGGGCTGGCCGGTGCGCAGGGCTGCGCACTGATCATGCAGCAGGCGCGCGAGCAGATCGCGGGATTGGGCTGGTCAGACCATGACGCCTGGTGGCTGGCTGCTGGAACGGGGACTACCTTGGCCGGCCTTGTGCTGGCCGAGGCGGGTGCACATGCCGTACATGGTGCGTTGGCAGTGCCCAGGGATCATGGGGTGCCAGAGACGGTGGCAGCCCTGGCCGGCACGCACGGCTACCAGCTGTACGACGCCTGCCGTGGCGGTTTCGGAAAATTCGACGATGAGCTACTGACCTTCATCGCCGACTGCGAGCGGCGCACTGGCGTGCCGCTCGAAGCCCTCTATACCGGCAAGGCTCTGCTGGCCTTGCGTGATCAGGTTGCTGCCGGGCAGTTCAAGCCCGGCAGCCGCCTGATCTTCGTGCACACGGGTGGCCTGCAGGGCCGACGCGGTTACTTGTAGGGCAGCATGCGCAACAACGTGTTGTCGCGTTGCACATAGTGGTGGTAAAGCCCGGCCAGTGCATGCAGGCCGATCAGCCAGTAGCCCCAGCTGCCAATACGCTCATGCCAGCCTTTGATGAACTTGGCCTGGTCCGGGTTCGGGCCGATCAGATGTGGCAGCTCCAGGCCGAAGAACGGCACCGGTTTGTCGGCGGCGCTGAGGATCAACCAACCGGCCAGCGGCAGACCGATCATCATCAGGTAAAGCGCTAGGTGCATCAGGTGCGCCAGGCCGGTCTGCCAGGCTGGTGGTTTTGGCACGATGGGCGGAGTCGGACGGCTCAGGCGCATGGCCAGGCGCAGCCAGACCAGCACGAACACGCTGAGCCCCAGCATGAAGTGCAGGTCCTTCATCAGGTTGCGTTCGGCGCTGTCCTTGGGAAACAGCCCACGCAGTTCGATAAGGGCATAGACAGCAGCCAGCAGCACCAGCATCAGCCAATGCAGGGCGATGGACAGGCGCGCGTAATGGGTCGCGGGGTTGGATGAAACCATGATCGGTCCTCGTCATCAGGTCGGGAAGGCGCTCTTGCTGGCGCTCAGGTGCCATTGTAATGGTTACCAGAAACGAATCTTTGCGCTGGGTCTGTGAAAATTGTGTTGCCAGCCACCGGCCCCTTCGCGGGCACGCCCGCTCCCACAGGTATGGACTGCCCCCAAGAAGTTGGACACCAATCCACCCCTTGGGGGGCAGTCCAGGCACTGCACAGGCTTCAAAGACTGTGCAGTACCTGTGGGAGCGGGCGTGCCCGCGAAGGCGCCGGACCAGGCGACATCAGTTACCGGGCAGATACGGCCAGTCATCAGCCACCAGAAACACCCGCTCCACCTCCTGCCAGGCGCCATCGGGCTCCTGCTCCAGTCGCACCAGCAACTGCGCCGGTGCCTGCTGCTCCAGCATATGCAACCAGGCTGCAAACTGCTCCGCCAGCCAGCATTCGCCTGCCTCGAACCGCGCAGGTGCCAGCCAGGCATGCCGTTGCAGCGGCTGCCACCGTTCACCTTCAGCCAGCACCCAGTCCTGCCGTCGCACCCAGCGCCCGTGCAAATGCTGCGGGTTGGCGCCGGTGGGTGGCTTGGCATGGCCCGGCCACGGGTAGAAAAGATAGCCGCCCAGCCACACATGTGCCTGTACCTGCTCAATCCCCAGCTTGGCCAGCATCTCGCGGCTCTGCGCCCCCTTGGACATGGGCAACTGGTGCCCCGCCAGGTGTGCAAGCTTGGTCCCCAGCCGATCATGGCAACCAGGCCCCAGCCAGGCATGCGGGTCGTGCCCGGCGTCTTCCGGGCCCAGGTACAGCTTGATCGCCAGTTCCAGGTGGTGCACGCCGTCGCGGTCGCGCAGCACCACGTCGAGCTCGCCCAAGGTGCGCCCGCCGTCGCGAATCGCCAGGTTGGCGGCCAGCAGTTCGATGCCTGGCGCCTGGCTCAGGGCAAATTGCCACAGGCGTTCGTAGTAATGTCCCAGGCGCCGGCTGCCCAATTGCGCCAGCCACTCGCGCAACGGTCGGTCATCGGCATCCAGGGCCCGCAACCACTGTTCAAGGCGTTGCGGCTGCTGCGCCCACAGGCTGCCCGCCAGCGGGTGTCGCTGGGGGCAGGGCGGGGCGCTGAGCAGGGGCGGCGACAACAGGGCCCATGCCAGGTCACGCACGGTGGAGTGCTGCAATTGTCGGGGCAGGTCGTGGAGCTGGGCGAATGGCGTCATCCTGCGAGCATAGCCGGTTTGCCGCTGCCCGGTGGTTTCGCCCATAATCGGCGCATCGTCACCCGCCGCAGAGCCTCGCAGGAGCCCCATGGAGCAATTTCGCAATATCGGTATCATCGGTCGCCTTGGCAGCTCGCAGGTGCTCGACACCATTCGCCGACTTAAAAAATTCCTCCTCGATCGCCACCTGCACGTGATCCTCGAGGACACCATTGCCGAAGTGCTGCCCGGCCATGGTTTGCAAACATCCACCCGCAAGCTGCTGGGCGAGGTCTGCGACCTGGTCATCGTGGTCGGCGGCGACGGCAGCCTGCTGGGCGCAGCCCGCGCGCTGGCCCGGCACAACATTCCGGTGCTGGGTATCAACCGTGGCAACCTGGGTTTTCTCACCGACATCCGCCCCGACGAGCTGGAACAGAAGGTCGCCGAAGTGCTCGACGGCCACTACCTGGTGGAAAACCGCTTCCTGCTGCAGGCCGAGGTGCGCCGCCACCACGAGGCCATCGGCCAGGGCGATGCGCTGAACGACGTGGTGCTGCACCCGGGCAAGTCCACGCGCATGATCGAGTTCGAGATCTACATCGATGGCCAGTTCGTCTGCAGCCAGAAGGCCGATGGCCTGATCGTCGCCACCCCCACCGGCTCCACTGCCTATGCGCTGTCGGCCGGTGGCCCGATCATGCACCCCAAGCTCGATGCCATCGTCATCGTGCCGATGTACCCGCACACCTTGTCGGGCCGGCCGATCGTGGTCGACGGCAACAGCGAGCTGAAGATCGTGGTGTCCAAGGACCTGCAGATCTACCCACAGGTGTCCTGTGACGGCCAGAACCACTTCACCTGTGCCCCCGGCGACACCATCACGGTCAGCAAGAAGCCGCAGAAACTGCGTTTGATCCACCCGCTGGACCACAATTACTACGAGGTCTGCCGCACCAAGCTGGGTTGGGGCAGCCGCCTGGGGAGCAGTGACGACTGATGCTCGATCCGGCGCGAAGTTTTGACATCATCGGCGACGTGCACGGCTGTGCGCTGACCCTTGAACGCCTGCTCGACGCCCTCGGATACAAGCGCGTGGCCGGCGTGTGGCGCCACCCGCGACGTCAGGTGCTGTTCCTTGGCGATATCGTCGACCGCGGGCCACGCATTCGTGAGGCACTGTACATCGTCCACGACATGGTCGAAGCCGGCCAGGCGTTCTGCATCATGGGCAACCACGAATACAACGCCCTGGGCTGGGTCACCCCGGCGCTGCCAGGCAGCGGCAAGGCCTATGTACGCGAACACACGCCGCGGCATGCCCGGCTGATTGACGAAACCCTGACCCAGTTTGCCCAGCACCCTGGCGACTGGCACGATTTCGTCAACTGGTTCTACCAGCTGCCGCTGTTCGTTGACGCCGGCCGTTTCCGTCTGGTGCACGCCTGCTGGGACCCGCGGCTGATCGAGCCGCTGCGCCAGCAATACCCCGACGGACGCATCGATGAACACTTCATCCAGGCCTCGGCCGTGAGTGGCAGTTTTGCCGACACCGTGTGCAACCGCCTGTTGCGCGGTACCGACATGCGCCTGCCGGACGGGCTGACGCTGACCGGCGGCGACGGCCTGACCCGCGCGTTCTTCCGCACCAAGTTCTGGGAAGAAGACCCGAAAACCTACGGTGACATCGTGTTCCAGCCCGATGCCTTGCCCGAAGACGTGGCCAGCACCCCGCTCAGCCACAGCCAGAAGAACGCCTTGTTGCGTTATGACGAAGACCAGCCGATGCTGTTCGTCGGGCATTACTGGCGCAGCGGCCGCCCGGCACCGATCCGCGCCAACCTGGCCTGCCTGGACTACAGCGCCGTGCTCTACGGCAAGCTGGTCGCCTACCGGCTGGATGATGAAACCCGTATCGACCCACACAAGTTCGTCTGGGTCGACGTCGACCGCCCACAGGCCAACCAATGAACATTATCGAAGTGATGCGCCTGCCGCTGTCGGTCGACCTCAGCGGCTTCGTCCACCTGTTGCAGCGCCTGCAGGTGCCGCACCGGGTAAGCGAGGAGGGCGATGCCCAGGTCCTCTGGGCTCCCGACACCCTGGCCGAAGATGTGCTGCAGCTCTACCAGCGCTACCCGGACGGCAACGCCGACCTGCCGGCCAGCGCCGACCTTGTAGGGGCGGGTTCACCCGCGAATGCCCCCACACAGCCTTCCCTGGCGGCCCAGGCCAAGGCCTGCAAAATCACCACCCTCACTTTGCTGCTGTGCTTCATCGTCGCCGGCCTTACGGGGCTTGGTGACAACTTCACCACCATCAGCTGGTTCACCTTCCTCGACTTCCGTGTCCAGGGCGACTACCTGTACTTCACCTCGCTGGCGCAAACCCTCGACCAAGGCCAGTGGTGGCGACTGGTGTCGCCCATGCTGCTGCACTTCGGCGTGCTGCACCTGGCCATGAACAGCCTGTGGTACTGGGAACTGGGCAAACGCATCGAACTGCGCCAGGGCCCGTGGGCGTTGCTGGGCCTGACCCTGCTGTTCAGCCTGGTCTCCAACCTGGCCCAGCACTACACCAGCGGGCCGAGCCTGTTTGGCGGCCTGTCCGGCGTGCTGTACGGCCTGCTCGGGCATATCTGGCTGTACCAGTGGCTGGCGCCCGACCGTTACTTCAACCTGCCCAAGGGCGTGCTGGTGATGATGCTGATCTGGCTGGTGGTGTGCCTGACCGGCGTGGTCGGCACCCTCGGCCTTGGCCAGATCGCCAATGCCGCCCACGTCGGCGGGCTGCTCATCGGATGCCTGACCGGGCTCTTGGGTGGGGCGCTGGCCCGGCGTAAACTGTCGGCTTGAATCAGGAGACACTATGTCCACTTTCGCGCAAATGATTGAAAACATCACCCCGGAAATCTACCAGAGCCTGAAACTGGCGGTGGAAATCGGCAAATGGTCGGATGGCCGCAAGCTCACGGCCGAGCAGAAAGAACTGTCGCTGCAGGCGGTCATCGCCTGGGAGATGAAGAACCTGCCCGAGGACCAGCGCACCGGCTACATGGGCCCACAGGAATGCGCGTCGAAGTCCGCGCCCATCGCCAACATTCTGTTCAAGTCGGACTCGGTACATTGATCGAACTCGCTCGTGGCTCGTTGAGCAAAATGGGCGTCAGCCTGCAGGCACCGGTGGTGCAGTACAGCTTCCGCCTGGATGACATGCAGGTGCCGGTCAACCCGATGATCGGCCAGCGCCTGCGCCTGGAATACCTCGGCGCCATTCATTGCAGCCATTGCGGCAAGCGCACCAAGACCAGCTTCAGCCAGGGTTACTGCTACCCGTGCATGACCAAGCTGGCCCAGTGCGATGTGTGCATCATGGCCCCGGAAAAATGCCACTACGACGCCGGCACCTGCCGGGAGCCGTCGTGGGGGGAACAGTTCTGCATGACCGACCACATCGTGTACCTGGCCAATTCGTCTGGGATCAAGGTCGGCATCACCCGTGCCACCCAACTGCCCACCCGCTGGCTCGACCAGGGTGCCAGCCAGGCGTTGCCGATCATGCGCGTGGCCACTCGGCAGCAATCGGGCCTGGTCGAAGACGTGTTGCGCAGCCAGGTGCCGGACCGTACCAACTGGCGTGCGCTGCTCAAGGGCGATGCCGAGGTGCTCGACCTGCCGGCCATCCGCGAGCAGGTCTTCGAAGCCTGCGCCGACGGCCTGCGCGAGTTGCAGGGGCGTTTCGGCCTGCAGGCTATCCAACCGCTGCCGGACGCAGAGGTGGTGCAGATGAACTACCCGGTCGAGGCATACCCCAAGAAGATTGTCAGCTTCAACCTCGACAAGGACCCGGTGGCCGAGGGCACGCTGCTGGGCATCAAGGGCCAGTACCTGATCTTCGACACCGGTGTGATCAATATTCGCAAGTACACGGCCTACCAGTTGGCCGTGCTCCAGTAAAAAGGACCTGCACATGCGTACCGAACAACCGCAAGTGATCTACCTCAAGGATTACCAGGCGCCGGAGTACCTGATCGACGAGACGCACCTGACCTTCGAGCTGTTCGAGGACCACACACTGGTTCACGCGCAACTGGTCATGCGCCGCAACCCGGCACGCGGTGCCGGCCTGCCGCCACTGGAACTCGATGGCCAGCAGCTGGAACTGCTGCGCGCCTCGCTGGATGACCAGGAACTGCAGCCAGGCGACTACCAGCTCGGCGCCGACAGCCTGACCGTACAGCCCAAAGCCGAGCGCTTCACCCTGGACACCAGCGTGAAGATCCACCCGGAAAGCAACACCGCCCTGGAAGGGCTGTACAAGTCGGGCAAGATGTTCTGCACCCAGTGCGAGGCCGAGGGCTTCCGCAAGATCACCTACTACCTCGACCGCCCGGATGTGATGAGCACCTTCACCACCACGGTCATCGCCGAGCAGCATCGCTACCCGGTATTGCTTTCGAACGGCAACCCGATCGGCAGCGGGCCGGCCGAAGACGGCCGCCACTGGGCGACCTGGGAAGACCCGTTCATGAAGCCGGCCTACCTGTTCGCCCTGGTGGCCGGTGACCTGTGGTGCGTTGAAGACAGCTTCACCCGTCAGTCCGGTCGTGATGTGACCCTGCGCATTTACGTCGAGCCCGAGAACATCGACAAGTGCGACCACGCGATGGTCAGCCTGAAAAAGTCCATGCGCTGGGACGAAGAAGTCTATGGCCGCGAGTACGACCTGGACATCTTCATGATTGTTGCGGTCAATGACTTCAACATGGGCGCGATGGAAAACAAGGGCCTGAACATCTTCAACTCCAGCTGTGTGCTGGCCCGTGCCGAAACCGCCACCGATGCTGCGCACCAGCGCGTCGAAGGCGTGGTCGCCCACGAGTACTTCCACAACTGGTCGGGCAACCGCGTCACCTGCCGTGACTGGTTCCAGTTGTCGCTGAAGGAAGGCTTCACGGTATTCCGCGATGCCGAGTTCAGTGCCGACATGAACTCGCGCACGGTCAAGCGCATCGAAGACGTGGCCTACCTGCGCACCCACCAGTTCGCCGAAGACGCCGGCCCCATGGCCCACCCGGTGCGCCCGGACAGCTTCATCGAAATCTCCAACTTCTACACCCTGACCGTCTACGAGAAGGGCGCCGAAGTGGTGCGCATGGTCCGTACCCTGCTGGGTACCGAAGGCTTCCGTAAAGGCAGCGACCTGTACTTTGAACGTCATGACGGCCAGGCGGTAACCACCGACGACTTCATCAAGGCCATGGAGGACGCCAACGGCGTCGACTTCACCCAGTTCAAGCGCTGGTACAGCCAGGCTGGCACCCCGCGTCTGGAAGTCAGTGAGGCGTATGACGCCGCCGCGCAGACCTACAGCCTGACGTTCCGCCAGAGCTGCCCGCAGACCCCGGACAAAGCCGAGAAACTGCCGTTCGTGATCCCGGTGGAGCTGGGCCTGCTGGATGCCGCCGGCAATGACCTGCCGCTGCAGCTGGCTGGCGAGGACGCCGCTCAAGGGACCAGCCGCGTGCTGTCGGTGACCGAGGCCGAGCAAACCTTCACTTTCCAGGGCATCCAGGCCAAGCCGCTGCCATCGCTGCTGCGTGGCTTCAGCGCCCCGGTGAAGCTGAGCTTCCCGTATGACCGCGACCAGTTGATGTTCCTGATGCAGCACGACAGCGACGGCTTCAACCGCTGGGAAGCGGGCCAGCAGCTGTCGGTGCAGGTACTGCAGGAACTGATCGGCCAGCATCAACGCGGTGAAGCCCTGAAGCTCGACCAGCGCCTGATCACCGCCCTGGGCACTGTGCTGGGCAACGAATCGCTGGACCCGGCCATGGTGGCCGAAATGCTCTCGCTGCCAGGTGAGGCGTATCTTACCGAGATCAGCCAGGTGGCCGACGTCGACGCCATCCACGCCGCCCGCGAGTTCGCACGCCAGCAGATCGCCGAACACCTGTTCGACGCCCTGTGGGCGCGTTACCAGGCCAACCGCGAAGTGTCGCGCAGCACTGCCTATGTGGCCGAGGCCGAGCACTTTGCCCGCCGCAGCCTGCAGAACATCGCCCTGTCGTACCTGATGCAGAGTGGCAAGCAACAGGTGCTGGAGGCGACCCTGGAGCAGTTTGAGCACTGCGACAACATGACCGAGCGCCTTACCGCGCTGGCGGTACTGGTCAACTCGCCGTTCGAGGCCGAGCGCGCGAAAGCGCTGGAGGCGTTTGCCGAGCACTTCAAGGACAACCCGTTGGTCATGGACCAATGGTTCAGCGTGCAGGCGGCCAGCACGCTGCCGGGCGGGCTGGCGCGGGTCAAGGCATTGATGCAGCACCCGGCCTTCACCCTGAAGAACCCGAACAAGGTGCGTGCGCTGATCGGTGCCTTTGCCGGGCAGAACCTGGTCAACTTCCATGCTGCCGATGGCTCAGGGTATCGCTTCCTGGCGGACCTGGTGATCGAGCTGAATGCACTGAATCCGCAGATTGCATCGCGGCAACTGGCGCCGCTGACCCGCTGGCGCAAGTATGACGATGCGCGTCAGGCCCTCATGAAGGGCGAACTGGAGCGGATTCTGGCGTCTGGCGAGCTGTCCAGTGATGTGTATGAAGTGGTGAGCAAGAGCCTGGCGTAAGTCTGGTGAATTGGGGCTGCTGTGCAGCCCTTCGCGGGTGAACCCGCTCCTACAGGGGGATGCAACCTTTGTAGGAGCGGGTTTACCCGCGAAGGGCCGCCCAGCGGCCCCGGCTTTCCCCGGCCGACAACAAAACATAACACCCCGCCCGTTGTACTCCCGCAAACATCCCCGCTACGATCCCCTCAAGCTATTGCAGGCCTCTAGATCAGGCATTCGCAAGGCCTGCAATGCATTGACCCACCAAAAAGAACACAACAAGGGGGCAGTCATGAGGGAACAGTTACGTATGCCAGCCAGGCGTGGCGCCTGGCCATGGGCAGCCAGCGCGATGCTGGCACTGGCATTGGGGATGTGGGCCGACAGTGCCCAGGCCGCGGCAGCCGATGAATACTCCACCGAGTCGGCCAAGGCCAGTGAAAGCCTGTTGATCGACACCACCCATGCCGGCAAGCGCCTGGTGGTGGTTGGTGATCGCGGCCACATTCTGTTCTCCGACGACCAGGGCAGCACCTGGACCCAGGCCCGGGTACCCACCCGGCAATTGCTCACTGCCGTGTTTTTCCTCGACGACAAGCGTGGCTGGGCTGTCGGCCATGACGCACAGATCCTCACCAGCAGCGACGGCGGCGCTACCTGGAGCAAGCAGTTCGAAGACCTCGCCCGTGAAGCGCCCTTGCTCGATGTCACCTTCCTCGATGCCCGGCACGGCTTTGCCGTGGGGGCCTATGGCGCCTTGCTGGAAACCACTGATGGCGGGCAGCACTGGCAGGACGTGGCCGAGCGGCTGGACAACCCGGACCAGCTGCACCTGAACGGTATCGCCCAAGTGCGCGATGCCGGCCTGTTCATCGTGGGTGAGCAGGGTGGTATGTACCGCTCCGCCGACAGGGGCCAGACCTGGGTCAAGGTCCAGGGCCCTTACGAGGGCTCGCTGTTCGGCGTGATCGGCACCGCCAGGCCGCAGACCCTGCTGGCCTACGGCCTTCGCGGCAACCTGTTCCGCTCCAGCGACTTCGGTGACAGCTGGCAGCCGATCGAACTCAAGGCCGCGCGCGGTACGCTGGAGTTCGGCCTGGCAGGCGCTACGCTTGTCGATGATGGCACCCTGGTGCTGGTCGGCAATGGTGGCAGCGTGCTGCGCAGCACGGACGACGGCCAGACCTTCAGCGTGTACAACCGCGCCGACCGCCTGGCCCTGGCCGGCGTCAGTGGCTTGGCCAATGGCGGCCTGCTGCTGGTGGGGCAGGGTGGTGTGCATCTGGCCAGCGCCGAAGGGGCTGATCAGGCTGCCCGGGAGGTGCGTCCATGACCAGCAGGGAGAGCATTGCCATGCACTCGCATCACCAGGACAAGGCCACGCTGCTGGAACGCCTGATCTTCAACAACCGCCCAGTGGTCATCGCCCTGTGTGTGCTGGTCAGTATTTTCCTGTTCTGGCAGGCCACGCAGATTCGCCCGTCGACCAGCTTCGAGAAGATGATCCCGCTGCAGCACCCGTTCATCGAGCAGATGATGGAGCACCGCAACGACCTGGCCAACCTTGGCAACACCGTGCGCATTTCGGTGGAGGCGGTGAACGGTGACATCTTCGACAAGGACTACATGGAGACCCTGCGTCAGATCCATGATGAGGTGTTCTACATCCCCGGTGTCGATCGGGCCGGGTTGAAGTCACTGTGGAGCCCCAGCGTGCGCTGGAGCGAGGTCACCGAAGAGGGTTTTTCCGGTGGTGAGGTAATCCCCAACACCTACAACGGGTCGCAGGACAGCCTCGATACCCTGCGCGACAACGTGCTCAAGTCAGGCCAGGTGGGGCGCCTGGTAGGCAACAACTTCAAGTCCAGCATCATCGACGTGCCGCTGCTGGAGAGCTACCCCGACCCGCAGGACCCGGGCAAACAGGTGAAGCTGGACTACCAGCAGTTCTCTCACCTGCTGGAAGAGAAGATCCGCGACAAGTTCCAGGCACAGAACCCCAATGTAAAAATCCACATCGTCGGCTTTGCCAAGAAGGTCGGTGACCTGATCGATGGCCTGGTGATGGTGGCGATGTTCTTCGGCGTCGCCCTGGTGATCACCTTGGTGTTGTTGTACTGGTTCACCTGGTGCATCCGCAGCACTGTCGCCGTGCTCATTACCACACTGGTGGCGGTGGTCTGGCAGCTGGGGCTGATGCATGCGGTGGGCTTTGGCCTGGACCCGTACTCGATGCTGGTGCCGTTCCTGATCTTCGCCATCGGCATTTCCCACGGGGTGCAGAAGATCAACGGCATCGCCCTGCAGTCGAGTGACGCCGACAACGCCCTTACCGCTGCCCGGCGCACATTCCGTCAGTTGTTCCTGCCGGGCATGATCGCCATCCTTGCCGACGCAGTGGGCTTCATTACCCTGCTGATCATCGACATCGGGGTGATTCGCGAACTGGCCATCGGCGCCTCCATCGGCGTGGCGGTGATTGTGTTCACCAACCTGATCCTGTTGCCGGTGGCCATCTCCTATGTCGGCATCAGCAAGAAGGCCATCGAGCGCAGCAAGAAAGACGCGACCCGCGAGCACCCGTTCTGGCGCCTGTTGTCGAACTTCGCCAGTGCCAAGGTGGCGCCGGTGTCGGTGGTGCTGGCGCTGCTCGCCTTCGCCGGTGGCCTGTGGTACAGCCAGAACCTGAAGATCGGCGACCTCGACCAAGGGGCACCGGAGCTGCGCCCCGACTCGCGCTACAACCAGGACAACAACTTCATCATCAGCAACTACTCGACCAGTTCCGATGTGCTGGTGATCATGGTCAAGACGCCGTCGGAGATGTGCTCGGTCCACTCGACCATGGCGCCGATCGACGAGCTGATGTGGACCATGGAAAACACCCCTGGCGTGCAGTCGGCGATTTCCCTGGTCACCGTTTCCAAACAGGTGATCAAGGGCATGAACGAGGGCAGCCTGAAATGGGAAACCCTGTCGCGTAACCCGGACATCCTCAACAATTCCATCGCCCGGGCTGACGGCCTTTACAACGGCGACTGCTCATTGGCACCCGTGCTGGTGTTCCTCAATGACCACAAGGCTGAAACGCTGGAGCGCGTCACCGCCGTGGCCAAGGCGTTTGCCGACAGCCATGACAAGGAAGGCCTGCAGTTCCTGCTGGCGGCGGGCAACGCTGGCATCGAGGCCGCGACCAACGAGGTGATCAAGTCGGCCGAGCTGACCATCCTGATCCTGGTGTACATCTGCGTGGCCGTGATGTGCCTGATCACCTTCCGCTCGTTCGCCGCCACACTGTGCATCGTGCTGCCCCTGGTGCTGACCTCGGTGCTGGGCAACGCGCTGATGGCCTACATGGGCATCGGGGTGAAAGTGGCGACCTTGCCGGTGGTGGCGCTGGGTGTGGGCATTGGCGTGGACTATGGCATCTATATCTACAGCCGCCTGGAAAGCTTCCTGCGTGCGGGGTTGCCATTGCAGGAGGCGTATTACCAGACCCTGCGCTCGACCGGCAAGGCGGTGCTGTTCACCGGGCTGTGCCTGGCCATTGGGGTATGCACCTGGATTTTCTCGGCGATCAAGTTCCAGGCGGACATGGGCCTGATGCTGACCTTCATGCTGCTTTGGAACATGTTTGGTGCGCTGTGGCTGCTACCGGCATTGGCGCGGTTCCTGATCAAGCCCGAGAAGATGGTGGGCAAGGAGGGTGGGTCGATCTTTGCCCATTGATTGCAGGGGGGGCCGCGTTGCGGCCCCAAGGTTATACTGCCGACTCATTTCAGATTGGTACCCCTATGTCCCCCCTCGCTACCGCCCTGCAGTCCTGCGATATGCTTCTGATCGACGGCCTGCACGCCTTCGACTTCACCGCCGATGAAACCGGCCTCACTGTCGAATGCATGGACGGCCGCCAATTGCGTCGCTGGTCGTTCACCCCCGAGCAAGTCGCTGCCGCCATCGCCACCGGAGACGAGTGGCAACTCGACGATGCCAACGGCGCGCATCGACTAGTCTGTATGAGTGCCTTTCGCGCCCCGGATGATGACCAAGATGAACCGGACCTGGACGAACCTGCTGACCGCTAGCCTGATGAGCCTGACTATCCACGCCCACGCCTCGACGTTGCTGGTGGGCAGCTACACCGATGGCGCGAGCCAGGGTATCTACCGCTATCAGTTCGACGACAAGGCTGGCCGCATCGACCCCACGCCGCAACAAGTGGTCAAGAGCGTCAACCCTTCATGGCTTGTGCTGTCGGCCGACCAGCGCCAGCTGTTCGTGGTCAATGAAACCCCGGGTGGCCATGCCAGCAGTTTCAGCGTCAGCACCAAGGGCGAGCTCAAGCCGCTCAACCAGGTGGTCACCCACGGTGACGAACCGACTCACGCCAGCCTCAGTCGTGACCAGCGTTATCTGTTCGTGGCCAACTACGCGGTAAAGCCTGACCCTGGCGGCAGCCTGGTGGTCATCCCGGTGGCCAGGGACGGCAAGCTCAAAGCCGTGGTGCAACAGGCTCGGCACAAGGCGAGTGGCGTCAACCCCGAACGCCAGGCCGGTGCCCATGTGCACGCACTGGTGCTGTCGCCCAACGGCCAGCATGTGTATGCCTGCGACCTGGGCGCGGACAAGGTATTCATCTACCGCTATGACGGCGCCAGTGTGGACAAACCATTGAGCCCGGCAATCCCGGCCTCGGTGGCCTTGCCGCCAGGCAGTGGGCCCCGTCACCTGCTGTTCGACGCCAACGGCCAGCATGCCTACCTGACGCTGGAAATGAGTGGCGAAGTGGTGATGTTCGATGTCGAGGATGCTGCTCTGCTTGAGCGTCAACGTCTGCCGCTGACCGAGCTGCAGGATGCAGCGGCCAAGGCAGCGGGAGGCCTGCACCTGTCGGCAGACGGCCGCTTCCTGTACGTGAGCAACCGTGGTACGGCGAATGAAATCCTGGTGTTTGCTGTTGGCAAGAATGACGGCCAGTTGACGTTCGTGCAGCGCCGCTCCGTGGAAGGCGACCATCCCCGCGAATTTGCCCTGGACCCTAGCGGCAAATTCCTTCTGGTGGCCAACCAGAAGAGCAACCAGATCGTGGTCATGCGCCGTGATCTCTTGACTGGCAAGTTGGGGGAAACCGTGCAGACCATGGCGCAGGACGCGCCTTCGGACCTGAAGTTCATCGAGTGATGATTTGTGAGGGTTCGGCGTTGGATTTTTAGCGCCTGGGATATCGAGCGCCGCCCGCGCGGCGCATCGCGAGCTGCGCTCGCTCCTACGTTTGTTTCGGGCCAGTAACGCCTTTGGCTGCTGCGCGCGACCGCCTTGTCTGTACTACGCGATATCGCGTCATGCGCCAAGGCGTTCGCGCGCAAATCCCACAGGCATAATTGGCCCGAAACAAACGTAGGAGCGAGCGCAGCTCGCGATGCGCCGCGCGGGCGGCGCTCGATCTCAAACCCTACATCAAACCCCCGCCAGGCGCTTGGCCGCCCCACACATTCACCTGGCCATGACGGCCTTGAACAGCTCCGAAGCCAGCCACCCCTCCAGCCAACTGCGCACCCGTGGATAAGCCGCCTCGGCGAACCACTGCGGTTCAACCCCGGCAAACTGGCGCATCAGCGGCAGCAACGCGGCATCGGCCAGGCTCGGGTGGTCGGCCAGCAGGTAAGCCCGCCCCACCAGCAGGCCTTCGAGCTCCGCCAGCCAGGCCTCGGCCTGCTGGCGGTAATGTTCGCGGGAATGCTCCGGGTAACGTTCGGCATACTTGTACAGGTTCACGTGCGCCTTGAACGTGGTGTCATTGCGCGCAATCAGCGTTTCAGCCTGCTGCGCAGCCGCAGGGTTGGCCTGTAGCCGCCAGTCCTGCGGGTCGTGTTGCGTCAGCGCCCAGCGCATGATGTCCAGGCTCTCTTCCAGCACCCCTGCACCGGTGTCCAGCACCGGTACCGTGCCCTTGGGCGACAAGGCCAGCAGTTCTGCCGGCTTGTTCTTCATCGCCACTTCGCAGATCTCCACTTCGCAGCCGGCATAGCGCAGGGCCAGGCGCGCGCGCATGGCCCACGGGCAGCGGCGGAACGAGTAGAGGATCACCCGCACACCTCCACGTCACTCAGGCCATTACCCTGGCGCCGTACCTGGATCTGTACCGGGATCCGCTCGTGCATTTCCTGTACGTGGGAAATCACCGCCACTTTGCGACCCTGGGCTTGCAAGCCGTCGAGGGCGTCCATTGCCAACTGCAGTGACTCGGGGTCGAGGCTGCCGAAGCCTTCGTCGATGAACAACGATTCGATACGCAGGGTGCTGGAAGCCATCGACGCGAGGCCCAAGGCCAGGGCCAGCGACACCAGGAAGGTTTCCCCGCCCGACAACGAGTGCACCGAACGCAGTTCGTCGCCCATCTCGGTGTCCAGCACCAGCAGGCCAAGGGCGCTGCCGCCGCGTTTCAGGCGGTAGCGGCGGGCCAGCTGACGTAGCTGGGCGTTGGCGTGGTGCAGCAGCAGGTCGAGGTTGTAACCCTGGGCGATCTTGCGGAACACATCGCCCGAGGCCGAACCGATCAGGGCATTGAGGCGGGCCCAGCGTTGCCACTGTTGGTGGGCCTGTTCGATTTCGGCCGCCAGCGCCTGGTGGGCTTGCTGCCGGCGCTGGTCGTCGGCCTGTTGCGCGCGCAATTCGGCGCACTGCTGCTCATGGTTGGCCAGGCGCCCGCGCAGCTCGGTCAGGGCGTGCTCCAAGGCTTCGGCCGAGGTGCCCACGGTCATTTGTGCGGCGTGTTGTTGCAGGCGCTGCTCACGTTCCTGCAGCAGCACGCGGCCTTGTTCGATGGCCTTTTCGGCACTTTGGACGCGCTGACGCAGTTCATTCACCTGGGCGTCATCCATGGCCAGCAGGCGATCCAGCCCGGCGTCATCCAGTTCTGGATGCTCGCTGCGCCATTGTGCGATCTGGCCTTGCAGTTGCTGGCACTCGCTGTCCAGCGCCTGTTGCTGCTGGGCATTGCCCTTGAGTTCGCTGGCCAGTTGTACGCCTTGGGTGCGCAGTTCCTGCAGGCGTTGGGCGGTATCGGCGGCAAGGGCGCGGGCGTGTTCCAGCGCGCTGTCCATGTGCTGTTGCCAGGCTTCGGCGCTGGCATGCTCGCCGAGCAGTTCGCCGAGTGAGGCCAGGGCTTGTTGGCGTTGCTCCTCGAGGGCGGCCAGTGTCTGCTGCAACTGCTGCTGGCCTTGCACGCGCGCCTGCTGTTGGTCACGCAGCTTGTCCAGCTGGGTTTGGCGTGCTTGCTGTTCTTCCAGTTCGTCCTTGCGCTGTTCCAGTTGCTGCAGGCGCTGGGCAATCTGCTGGTCGAGGGCGAGGAAGGCATTGGCCGGGTCTTCGTTCAGGGCCTTGAGGGCTTCCTTGGGCAAGACGCCGGCCAGGTCGTCAAGGCCTTGCTGCAACTGTTGCTCATCGTTGGCCAGGGCCTGGTGCTGCTGCTCCAGATGGCGCTGGGCCTGTTGCTGGGCGTCGTGGGCCGCCTGCAATTGCTGGTTCAGGCGGGCGGCGTCTTTTTGCAGGGCCAGCAGAGCGCTCTGGCGTTTCTCGTCCTGGCTGATTTCTTCATCCAGGCGACGCAGCTGGCTGTCGAGCCAGACGCGACGGGCTTTGTCGTCCTGTGGGGCGAGGGCTGGCCACAGGCTGTGGGCCTGTACCTGAGCCACCAACGGTTGCAACTGTTCGCCCAGTTGCTGGTGTTGCTGCTGGAAGTCCTTGAGCTGGGCATTGACCACACCCAGTTGGGTACGCAGCTCCACCAGCTTGCTGTTGAGCGTTTCGACCTGCTTCTGCGCGGCGTGCTCTTCGGCCTGGTCATGGCGACCCAGGCTCTGCAGCAATGCTTCTGGCTGATGGAACGGGTGTTCGGCGCTGCCACAGACCGGGCAGGGTTCGCCGTCACGCAGTTGGCCACGCAGTTCTTCGACGCTGGTGTTGCGTGCCAGACGTTGCCGTTCCAGCAGTTGACGGGTGAGCGTCAACGCCTGTTCGGCGGCCTCCAGTTCGGCCTTGGCGGCGGTGCCTTCGGTAATCAGTTGCTGGCGTTGCAGCATGGCCTGCTGCTGGCGGTCGCGCAGGGCGTCCAACTGCTGGCGCAGCTCCTGTTCACGGCCGTGCAGGCGTGACATTTCCTCTACGGCGCGCTGCTGTTTGCGGTTGTCCTGCAGCATGCCGCCGAGCAGGTCGATCTGTTCGGCCAGGGCCTGGGGCTCGGCCTTGGCTTCACGGAACAACAGGTCGTAGGCGTCGCGCTCGGCCTGCAAGTGTGCATTGGCCTGGCTAGCCTGGGCCTGCAGGCCGGGTAGCTCTTCTCGGCCCTTGGTCAGGCGGCCACCGATCAGCATCACCTGCTTCAGTTGCGGCAGGTAGGCGTGCCAGGCATTGGCCAGGCCCGCCAGGTGCTGGCTGTCGGCAAGCGCGGTGTCGATCTGCGCCAGCTGCTGAATGCTGCGCTGCTGGTTGTCTTCCAGCTGCTGCAGTTGCTGCTGGCCGTCAGCGACTTGCTGTTGCGCCTGCTGGCCGATGCTGCGCTGGGCGGCCAGCTCCTGGTCCAGGCGCGCCAGACTGTCCTGCGCGGCAAAAGCCTGGCGCAGGCGCGGCGCGTTCTCGCCGTGCTCGGCCTGGCGGTCGGCAAGCGCTTGGCGCGCAGTGTCCAGCGCCTGTTCGAGTTCGTGGGTGCGCACCTGCAGTTCGGCTTGCTGCTGTTGCTGTTCGGCCATTTTCGCGGCCACTGGCGCCAACTGTGCGCTCAGGGCCTGTCGGCGGTGGAACTGGTGACGCTGTGGGGCCAGGCGCTCCAGGCGTGCCAGGTCCAGGCGTGGTTCGGCCAGCTGTTGCCAGTCCAGTTCGGCGGCCTGCAGCGTGGTACTGGCTTCGGCGTGTTGGGCCTGTAGCTGGCGTTGTTCATTCAGCCAGTTGCGTTGCTGCTCCAGCTGGCGCTCGCCGGCCTGGTCGGCCTTGAACTGCTGCTGCGCCTGCTCCAGGCGCTGGTCGAGCTCGGCACGGGCCTCGGCAGCCATCGGCAGCAGGTGGCTGGCGCGTTCTTTCAGGGCGTTGTGCGCCTCGCCGGCTTCACGCGCCTTGCTGAAGGCACGCTGGCCCAGGCGGGTGTAGATTGCGGTGTTGGTGAGTTTTTCCAGCAGCTCGCTGCGGTCTTTGTCGTCGGCCTTGAGGAACGCGCCGAACTCGCTCTGGGCCAGCATCACCGCACGGGTGAACTGTTCGAAATTCAGGCCCAGGCGGGCTTCTACCAGTTGCTTGTATTCGTTTTTGCCACTGCCGAGCACCTGCTCGCTGTCGAGGTCGTAGAAGCTCTGACGGCTGTGTTGCAGTTTGCCGTTGGCCTTGTCGCGGGCGCGGTTGGCTTCCCAGCGGGCGCGGTAGCGGCGGCCGTCGATACCGACAAAGTCGACCTCGGCAAAACCGCTGCCGGTGCCGCGGCGCAGCAGGTTGCGCGGGTCGGAAGTGGGTATTTCGCCGTCGGCATCTGGCACCTTGGCCTCACGGCCAATGTCATTGAGGCGCGGCACGGTGCCGAACAGCGCCAGGCACAGGGCGTCAAGCAGGGTGCTCTTGCCGGCGCCGGTTGGCCCGGTGATGGCGAACAGGCCAGCGCTGGCCAACGGTTCTGCGGTGAAATCGATGTCGATCGGGCCGGCCAGCGATGCCAGGTTCTTCAGGCGGATGGCGAGAATCTTCATGGCTGTTCCTCTTCCTGTTGCACGTCCTGCAACAGCAGGGCGAAGTCGGCCAGCGCCTGCTCGTCGGCCGGGTTGCCGTAGGCTTGCTCCCAGGCGCGGCTGAACAGGTCTTGCGGGGTCATCTGGGCCAGCTCGACAAAGGCCAGGTCATCGTCTTCGGCGTTGTTGCGGCCAGCGTATTCGGCGCTGATGCGGATCAACCGTACCGCCTTGCCTTCAAGCGCGGTTTCGATCTGCTGGCGCAGGTCGGGCTGCGGCTCATCCAGAATTACCCGCACCTCCAGCCAGGGCTGACGGTTGGGGTCTTCGAGCAGGTCGACCACCGGCAGGTCGGCCAGTTGCTGCAGCAGTTCGCCCAGCGGTGCCGGGCCCACCCGTTGCAGGGCCACGGCGCGTGGTACGGGGCGTGGCTCGACGCTGACCAGGCCGTTGCCGTCCAACTCCACTTCCAGGACCTGGTGCGGGTAGTTGATTTCGGCGAACGACAGCGGGATTGGCGAGCCGCTGTAGCGGATGCGTTCTTCGCGGTTGACCTTCTGCGGCTTGTGCAGGTGGCCCAGGGCGACATAGCTGATGGCTTTGTCGAACAGTTTGGCCGGCAGCGCCTCGGCGTTACCGATGATCAGGCTGCGCTCGGAGTCTTCCGACACCGCACCACCGGCCATGTGCGCGTGGCTGATGGCAATTAGCGCCTGGTCTTTCTTGCGCTTCTTCTGCGCGGCGGCGATCAGTTGCTGGTGCACCTGTGTGATGCCTTGCAGGTAGTCGTCACCCAGCTGCGGGCCGGTCACTTCGGCCGGGCGCAGGAACGGCAGGGCCAGGCACCAGGCGGCCACCTTGCCACGGCCGTTGGTCAGCGGAATCAACAGGCGCTCGGCATCCAGCTGGCCCTCGTCCAGCCAGTGCACACGGCCCAGTGCATGGGTGCGCAGGCGGCGCATGAGCGCGGCGGGCAGCTCGATGCGCGAACCGGAGTCGTGGTTGCCGGCGATCATCACGATGTCCAGCTTGGGCTGTTGCTCGTGGGCCTGGACGATGAAGTCGTAGAGGCGTTCCTGGGCTTTGACCGGCGGGTTGACGGTGTCGAAGATGTCGCCCGCAATCAGCAGCGCATCCGGCTGTCGCAGGTGTAGCTGGCCGAGCAGCCAGTCGAGGAAGCAGGCGTGTTCGAAATCGCGTTCCTGGCCGTGCAGGCTTTGGCCCAGGTGCCAGTCGGAGGTATGAAACAGACGCATGGATGACCTGTTGGTGTCGAGTCGGGCAAGCGGGGAAAGGGCGGTATGGTAACCCAAGCGGGGTTCGGGGGGCAGGGCGAGGGATTGGGGGCACCAGGTGTTCGCCATGAAAATTTCAGCGCCTGTGAGATCGAGCGCCGCCCGCGCGGCGCATCGCGAGCTGCGCTCGCTCCTACGTTTGTTTCGGGCCAGTTATTTCTGTGAAATTTGCGCGCGTACGCCTTGGCGCATAGCTCGATATCGCGTCGTACAAACAAAGCGGTCGCGCGCGCCTGTAACAGGCGTTACTGGCCAAAAACAAACGTAGGAGCGAGCGCAGCTCGCGATGCGCCGCGCGGGCGGCGCTCGATCTCACAGGCGCTGAAAACCCTATGGCGAACACCTGCTGGCTTACTTGGGATAAAGCGGCGGCAGGCTGCCGTTTTCGCCCGTCGGCAGCAATACCTGCTCAGCCGGCGGAATGGTACCAATCGCCCGCCACAAGTCTTCACCCTGCCAATACTGCCCGCTCTCGCTGTACAACGCCCCGTTCAAACCATCCAGCGCATCCGACAACGGCACGAAGCGCGCCGCCATCTCGGCCAGGGTTTCCGGTTGCTGCCGGGCCCAGGCATCCAGCGCCTGGCGCGTAGCCTGGGGGTCGTTGGCCTGGCATGCGCGCTTGAGGTCGTCCAGCAAGGTGCGTGGGCTTGGCCCGTTCTGCGCGGCGCGCAGCACCGCTGGCCGCGAGCGGGCGCGCCACCACAGGGCGAAGCCCAGCACGGTGGTCAGGGCGAACACCAGTGTGGACAGCTGCCACGGCCACAGCAGGGTGCTGGCGCTGCTGTTGTCGCCCACCGGGGTGTCGGCGCTCAGTGCCGGGTTGTCCTGTACGTTCAGCGTGCGCGCCGGCAGGCTGCTGTGCTCCAGGTGATCTTCGCGGGTGTTCCACCAGGCCACTTCCAGCGCCGGCAAGGCCAGCGTGCCGCTGTGGGTCGGCACCAGGGCCTCGCGCTCTTCGCGGTTGGCGGTCATGCCCCGTTCGCTGATTTCGTTGCGCAACAACGGTTGGTCAGGGTAGCGGCGCAGGCCGATGATCTCTGTGGCCGGCAGCGGTGGCAGTTGGGTGCTGGACAAGCCTTCGGCACGCAAGGTGATGTTGCGCGTCAGCGAGTCGCCAATCTGTACCTGCTGGCTGCCGGGGTCGGGGCTCCAGTGCTCTTCCAGGGTCAGGCTGCTGGTTGGCAACCACGGCAAGCCAGCCGGCCAGGCTGCGGGAATCGGCCGTACATTGAGGCGCAAGGGCAGCGAGCTGACCTGTACCTGATGGCCGGCGCGGGCCGTACCATTGGCCTGCGCTGCTTCGTCGTTGCTGGCGGCTGCCGTGGCGGTGAAAGTCAGCGGCGGGATGTCGAGGGTACCGCTTTGCTGGGCATACACCGCATAGCGGGTTTCGATCACGCCATGACGCACGCCGTTGATTTCCTTTTCATACGTGCGCGACTCGCCCAGCGGCTCGACCTTGGCGTTCTCCAGTTGCAGGGGGCTGAGGCTGCTGTCGTCGTACAGCGCTACTGAGTGGTAGATGCGCACCGTCAGCACGGATTGGGCCTGGACATAGACGTCGTGGTTGTCGAGGGTCGCTTCGATGAATACCTGAGCGTTTTCCTGGCGACTGGCATCGGCCTGCAGCACTTGCAGTTCGATGGCCTGGCTGTGCGACTGGCCCAGTTGCAGCTCGGGTATGCGCAGGCTACCGCTGCGCCGTGGCAGCAGGGTGATGATCCAGCGGGTGCTGGCGCGGGTTTCGCCGTCGAGGGTGTGCAGGCTGTTCAGCTGGCGCGTACCGCGCACTTCGAAGTCACCTTCCAGGGCGCGCAGGTCGGGCTTGCCGAACTGGGTGACGTCCTGGCTTTCCAGGGTCAGTTCCAGGCTTTCGCCCGCCTCCAGGCGGGTGCGGTCGACGCTGGCCTGCAGCAGCGGTTCGGCGTGGGCCAGCACGGCCCACAGCAGGGTGAGGAGCAAGACGCCGAAGCGACTCATCGTGATTTTTCCTGATGCAATTGCTGTTCATACCAGAATTTGCGTCGCAGCAGCTCTGCCGGGTTGTCGGGGATCTCCCGCAGCCATTGCTCCAGGGCTTGGCG
Source organism: Pseudomonas sp. D5(2026) (assembly GCF_057766845.1). Taxonomy (NCBI): domain Bacteria; kingdom Pseudomonadati; phylum Pseudomonadota; class Gammaproteobacteria; order Pseudomonadales; family Pseudomonadaceae; genus Pseudomonas; species Pseudomonas sp. D5(2026). The sequence continues at coordinate 3,945,057 of NZ_CM173421.1, read as the reverse complement.
CTGTTCGCCGTCGAGGTTGGTCGATACCGGGCGCTGGGGCGGCTGGATGACGCTGTCGTCGCCCCCGGCCTGGTTGCCGGGTGCTGCCTGGCTGTTGCTGCTTTCGCCGGGTTGTTCGGGGCTGGCCTGTTGGTCGTTGCCGGGTGTGCCTTGGGCCTGGTTGCTGGCCGAGCTGCTGTTGCCTTCGGTTTCGCTGCCGGGCGTGTCTTGGGTATCGCTGCCGGGTGGCTGTTCCTCGGCCTTGGCTTCACGTTGCTGCAGCAGTTGCTGCACCAGCGCCTGGTTGTCCAGTGCGGCCTGCAGGTCGGGCTGGCGCTCCAGGGCTTGTTCGTAGGCATCCAGGGCGGCTTCCAGCTCGCCACCATGGGCCAGGGCATTGCCTCGATTGTAGTGGGCTGCTGCTGTGTCGCCTTGGGAAAATGCCTCGGCGGCACCGGCATAGTCGCCGGCCTGATACAGGGCCATGCCGCGCCATTGCGGGTTCTGGAAGTGACGTGCAGCGCTGGCCGGACGGTTTTGCTCCAGCAGCTTCTGGCCTTGCTGATCGGGGCGCAGCCACAGGTCGTTGAACTCAAAAGCCTGGGCAGGCTGCGGCAAGGCCAGCAGCAGCGGCAGGCAGAACAGCCAGCCGCGCCGGCCGGCGCAGGCGGCCAGCAGCAACAATGGAATCAGCAGCCAATAACCTTGGTCGGCCCAGCTGTCCAGTTGCAGGGTCTGGCCGTCATTGCGCCCGCTCCGCGGGTTGTCGAACAGGCCCAGGCCACGCAGGTCGAGGTCGTCGATGCGGGCATGCCGGTAGCGCCCGCCCGTGCTGCGGATAAAGCCCTTCAGGCTGGCGCTGTCCAGGCGAGGCAAAAGGATGCCGCCCTGGTCGTCTTTAAGGTATTCGCCATTGGCCTGGCGCACAGGAGCGCCTTCGCGGCTGCCGATGCCCAGCATCAGCAGGCTGGGGCCCTGGCGACCTAGGGCCTGGGTGATGCCCTGGCGTTCGGCGGCGCTGAGCGCCGAGCCTACCAGCAGCAGGCGGCCTTGGCCGAGGCCGCTCTGGGCCAAAAGCGCCAGGCCTTTTTGCACGGCCAGGTCGGCACGCTGGCCGGGTTTTGGCATGATCGACGGGTCGATGGCCTCGAGCAAATTGCGGGTGGTGGCCAGATCGTCAGACAGCGGCACGACGGTGTGCGCGGAGCCGGCATACACCACCAGGGCCGTCTGGCTGTCGCGGCGGTGTTCAAGCAGGTCGAGGATCTTGCGTCGAGCCTGTTCCAGGCGGTTGGGCGGGCTGTCCTCGGCGAGCATTTGCGGGGTCAGTTCGAGCAGGATCACCAGTGGGTCGGCCGGGCGCTGATGGCTTTCTTCCAGGCGCTGCCAGCTGGGCCCGAGTAGCGCCAGGATCACCAGTAACCAGGCAAGGCCCAGCGCCACCCACGGCAGTTTGCTGGTGCTGCCGCTGCCGCCACCCAGCAGCACGCCATGGAAGGCGGGCGGCAGAATCATCTGCCAGCGTCCGGCGCGTTTGCGCCGGTGCCACAGCTTGTACAGCAGCCAGCCGAGCACCGGCACGGCCAGCAGCCAGAGCGGACGCAGCCATTGGGGCCACAAGTCGATCATCGCCGCCTCCTTAAACGCAGGCGCTTCAAGCGTTGGCGCCATTCCGGGTGCGGCTGCAGGAAGCGCGGCTTGCGCAGCGCGCGTTGCAACAGGTTGTCGGGCCACTGCACGGCCACCACCAGCAGCACGCTGAGCAGCAGCGCCAGCGCCAGGGGCCAGGCGTACAGGGCCTGGGCTGTGCGCGCCTGGGTCGGTTGCTGGGCCACGGGCTCCAGTTGGTCGAGGGTATCGCCGATAGCGTCCAGTTCGGCGCCGTCATGGGCGCGGAAGTAGGCACCGTGGGTGATGTCGGCAATTTCCTTTAGCGCGGCTTCGTCCAGGTCCAGGCTCGGGTTGAGGCCGAGCAGGCCTGGGGTGCCATTGGCTTCGGGGTTGGCGCCGATACCGATGGTGTAGATACGCACGCCTTCCTGGGCCGCCAGGCGGGCGGCTGTCAGCGGGTGAATCTGCCCGCCGTTGTTGGCACCGTCGGTGATCAGCACCAGCACCCGGCTTTGTGCGGGGCGTTCGCGCAGGCGTTTGACCGCCAGGCCAATGGCGTCGCCGATGGCGGTGTTCTTGCCCGCGATGCCGATCTGCGCCTCGATGAGGAAGGTGCGCACGGTGCGCCGGTCAAAGGTGAGCGGCGCTTGCAGATAGGCCTGGCTGCCGAACAGGATCAGGCCCACGCGGTCGCCTTCACGGTCTTGCAGGAAGTCGCCCATCAGCGCCTTGACCAGGTCCAGGCGGCTGATGTCCTCGTTCTTCCACTGCATGTCGGGGAAGTCCATCGACCCGGACACATCCACCGCCACCAGCAGGTCGCGGCCGCTGGCGGCGATCGGCACCGGCTCGCCCAGCCATTGCGGGCGAGCAGCGGCGCACAGCAGCAACAGCCAGATGACGACGAACGGTGCCTGCTGGCGCCAGGTGGGCAGGTTGAGCCGCGCGCGACGCCCGGCCAGGCCTTCCAGCTCGTTGAGGAAGCCCACCTTGAGCACCGGTTCCCCGCTGTCGGCTGCGGGCAGCAGCAGGCGCGCCAGCCATGGCAGCGGCAACAGGGCGAAGACCCACGGCCATGCCAGTTCAAACATGCTTGCGGATCCAGGTTTCGACGGCTTGGCTGAGCCCGGCGATGGCCTTGTCATCGAGCTTGCACTCGGGTTTATAGGCGCCTTCGACCAGTACCATCCAGCGGGTCAGGCCGGCGGCCGGGCAGCGGTTGTCGAGAAAGGCCAGCCACTGGCGGCCGTTGAGGGTGTGGCTGTTGGCGCCTGGGTAGTGGTTGCGGCACAGGCGTTTGAGCAGAGCGTTGATCTGTTGCAGCCAGGCGCCAGCCGGGGCACCGTCATACGGACGTGGCAGGCGGGCCAGCTCGGCCAAGGCCTCCAGGCGCACCGGGTCCAGGGGTTGTTCGGCGCGCACGATGCGGCGTTTGCCCGGGCGCCAGCGGCGCAGCCGCCACAAGCCCCAGCCCAGTAGCGGCAGGACGGCCAGCAGCAGCCACCAGCCCGGTGCGGGAGGCCACAGGCTGACCGGTGCCGGGGCGATCAGTGGGTGCAACTGGTCAAGCGGGTTCATGACGCGCTCCGTGGCCGCTGGGCGCTCAGGTACTCGCGCAGTTGTTCGACCATTTCGCTTTGCGTGCTCAGTGGCATCAGTACCACCCTCAGCTTTTGCGCCATAAGCTCCCAGCGCTCGATACGGGCTTCTGCCTGCTGGCGGTAGGCCTGGCGCAGGTTGGCGTCGAGGGTGTCGAGCTCCAGCTGGGCGCTGCGCTGAGCGAAGCGCAGCAGGCCGGCGGCGGGCAACGCGTGGTCGAGCGGGTCGGATACTGGCAGCAACAGCAGGTCGCAATGCCGTGAAAGCATGGCCAGGTGCTGTTCCACCTGGGCGCTGAGCGAGCGCTCATCGCAGATCACGATGGCCAGGCTGCCGGGGCGCAGCACTTCGCGGGCGCGGCGCAGGGCCAGGCCGAGGCTGTCGGCCCCCGGTACGGCTTCGGTGTGCAGTGACTGGTTGACCTTTGCCAAGCGGTTGAGCAGTTGCAGCAGGCTCTGTTTGCTGCGCCGGGGTTTGACTTCGTGGTGTTCGTTGTCGCCGAACACCAGGCCGCCGATGCGGTCGTTGTGGCCCAGTGCTGCCCAGCCGAACAGCGCCGCCGCCTGTGCCGCCAGTACGGACTTGAACATCAGCCCCGAGCCGAAGAAAAGCCGTTGGCTTTGTTCGACGAGGATGAAGATCGGCCGCTCGCGTTCTTCGTGGAACAGCTTGGTGTGCGGCTCCTGGGTACGCGCAGTGACACGCCAGTCGATGTTGCGCACATCATCGCCGGCCTGGTAAACGCGCACCTGGTCGAAGTCGACGCCGCGCCCACGTAGCCTGGAATGGTGCAGGCCCACCAGCGGGCTGCGTTGGCCAGGCTTGGAAAACAGCTGGATTTCGCGCACGCGGTGGCGCATGTCGATCAGCTCGGCAAGGCCAATGCGGATGCCATGTTCGGCCAGTTGCGCAGTGGGCATGGGGTCAGGCAACGGCGACGACGTCGAGGATGCGCTGGACCACGCGGTCCTGGTCGATCCCTGCCGCCTCGGCCTCGAAGGAGAGGATGATACGGTGGCGCAGTACGTCGAACAGCACTGCCTGGATGTCTTCGGGGCTGACAAAGTCGCGCCCGGCCAGCCAGGCGTGGGCACGCGCGCAGCGGTCCAGCGAGATGGAGCCGCGCGGGCTGGCGCCATAGGCGATCCAGTCAGCCAGCTCGGTGTCGAACTTGGCCGGGGTGCGGGTGGCCATGACCAACTGCACCAGGTATTCCTCCACTGCGTCGGCCATGTACAGGCCAAGGATTTCCTTGCGCGCGGCGAAGATGGCCTGCTGGCTGACCCGGCGCTCAGGCTTGGTCTCGCCGCCCAGGGCTTCACCCCGGGCTTGCGCCAGGATACGCCGCTCTACGGCGGCGTCGGGGAAGCCGATTTTTACATGCATCAGGAAGCGGTCGAGCTGGGCTTCGGGTAGCGGGTAGGTGCCTTCCTGCTCGATCGGGTTCTGCGTGGCCATGACCAGAAACAGCGGCGACAGGTCGTAGGTGCTGCGGCCCACACTGACCTGGCGCTCGGCCATGGCTTCGAGCAGCGCCGACTGTACCTTGGCCGGTGCGCGGTTGATTTCGTCGGCCAGCACCAGGTTATGGAAGATCGGCCCCTGCTGGAACACGAAGCTGCCGGTTTCCGGGCGGTAAATCTCCGTGCCGGTGATGTCGGCCGGGAGCAGGTCGGGGGTGAACTGGATGCGGTGGAACTGCGCTTCGATGCCTTCTGCGAGTTCTTTGATGGCTTTGGTCTTGGCCAGGCCCGGTGCCCCTTCGACCAGCATGTGGCCGTCAGCCAGCAGCACGATCAATAGCCGTTCGACCAGTTTTTCCTGGCCTAGGATCTGGGTAGAAAGAAAAGTGCGCAGCGCGATCAGCGCTTCACGGTGTTCCATCGGCGACGGTTCCTGGTAGGGGGCCTGAGGCGGCTTGAGGCAGCAGCCTTGGCAAGGGGGATACTTTAATCTATCCGAGGGGGCGGCGACCAATGGCGGCGGGTAAATTTATCGTTGCAGTCGGGCCTGCGGGCAAAGAAATGTCCTACGTATGGCTGGCGATTGCCTGATGTTCCGTGACGGCGTGCTGGCGCCTGCTTGTGCTTTTCGGACAAGCAGAAGGCACGACGATGAAAATGAGCAGCGGCAGCACGCCAAACCTTACGCCGGTCAACCTGCGTTTTGGCGTGTTCTTCGATGGCACTGGTAACAACCAGCACAATGCCACGGCGGTGGGCGATCAGGGTGAAAAGGGCGGCAGCTATGGCAACGCCTTGAGCAACGTGGCCCTGTTGCATGCGTTGTATCCGTCTGATGCGGCCAATGCCGACGGGCCGCAGGCGTTCTTGAAGCGCTATGTGGAAGGCGTGGGCACGCTGGCGGGTGAAGCCGACCATGTCTACGCTTCGGCCACCGGGCATGGGCGCACGGGGGCCGAGGCGCGGGTCGCCGAGGCGTTGCAGGGGATGGCCGAGCAACTGCAGGCATGGCGCCGGACGCATCCGCAGGCAAAGCTGGAGCGGATCGAGTTCGATCTTTTCGGTTTCAGCCGAGGCGCTGCGGCGGTGCGGCATCTGGCCAACCTGTTGCACGAGGGCGCGGGTGGGCTGTTGTCGGTGGCGTGCGAAACCTCGATCAACTTTATCGGCCTGTTCGACACCGTGGCGGCGATCATCGCGCCCTTACAGGGTGACTTCGACCCGGCAGACGGCCGCCACGGTGGCTTGCGCCTGGGCCTGGGTGCGGGTATTGCCCGGCACGTGGTGCAACTGGTGGCCGAGGACGAGCGGCGGCATAACTTCCCGCTGGTGCGCAGTGGCCACGATATCCTGCTGCCGGGCGTGCACTCGAATATTGGTGGTGGTTACCCTGAGAGCCTCCTGGAGCAGGTGCTGCTGTGCAAGCCGCAGTCCCAGCGGGTGCCCGCAGGCATGTGCGTCGAGCAGTGCCGCGTACATGCCAAGGTGAGTGCCTTGCTGGCTTCGGCGTTTGCCGACATGGGCGAACCCAGGCCGCGAGTGATGACCTGGGAGGAGCCGATTGCCGGCGGGCGGCGGGACGAGGCGCAAAAGCAGGTCTATGCGGCGGTGTACCGGGAGCGGCAAGTGGCGGGGCACTTGTCCCGGGTGTACTTGAGCGTGATGCGGGCGTTGGCGGTGCGCGCTGGTGTGCCGTTTGCGCCGTTGGGGGCGCAGGCTGAGCATCGGCTGCCGGAGGAGTTGTTGGGCATCAGCCGCAAATTGCATGCCTTTGCCTTGGGAGAAACTGGGCAGGTGGGGTTGAGCGAGGAAGAACAGCGGCTGTTGCGCGACAAATACGTGCATGCGTCAGCGAACTGGAATGCACTGAAGGGCTTGCGCAACAGTGTGCTGGATGTGCTGTTCGTCAATCGACCGGGAGCAGGCGGGCGAGTGGCGCATGCCAACCCGGTGCAATGAATGATTGTTCGTGGCCCGGCAATGTTGCACCGGGTCCTACTGGGCGCGCGCCAAGTGTTCTGTCGCGCGTCTCCTGGCTGAATACGTCTCCTGTGCCAGGGTCAGCAGCACTGTCAGCAGCATGAACACCACCGATGCGATGAAAATCCCGTTGGGCATGCGCTGATCGAGCATCCAGCCGAACGCCACCGGCCCGATGGCGCCACCGATGTTGAACCCGGTCGACACCAGGCCGAAGGTTTTGCCCTCGGCCCCGGGTGGCGCCGCCGCCTTGACCAGCATGTCCCGTGATGGGGCGATGACCCCGGTGAGCAAGCCAATGGCGCCCAGTACGGCCACCAATGCCCAGCCCTGCAGCAGCCCCAGCGCCACCAGAGCGGTCAGCGCAGCCGCCAGCGCGAAGGCCAGTGCCGCCACCAGGCCATGGCGCCGGGTACGGTCGGCCAAAGCGCCTCCGCACAGCACGCCGGCTGCGCTGCTCAGCAGGAAAGCGGTGAGCGCGGCGTTGGCCCAGGCCAGTGTCAGGCCTTGGCCCTGGACCAGGGCGGCTACGGAGAACTTCTCAATGGCGCTGGTGCTCAGGTTGAGCAGGATGAACAGCACCGTCAGCACGCCGATCATGGGGGTGAGCAAGCGTACGCGGCCTGTTGCTGCGGCCGGGCCTGCGTCTTGTTTGTTGGCAGGCCTGGCGACCCGGTAAACGCCACTGCCTGGTATCGATATCAGCAGCAGCGCGGCTACCCCGAATACCGCGCCCGCCGCCAGGGCTGCCCGCGTGCCGAGCGCCGCGGCGATGCCGAGAAATACGGCTGGGGTAACGGCCGAACCGAGGAAACCGGCAAAGGTATGAATAGAGAACGACCGCCCCAGGCGTGCGGGCTCGATGCCGTTGGCCAGCAGCGCATAGTCGCCCGGGTGATACACACCATTGGCCAGGCCAGCCATGGCCATCGCCACCAGCAATACCGCGTAACCGGGGCTGGCCGCCAGCAGCACAAAGCTGAGGCTGCCCAACAGCAGCCCGGCCTTGAGCATTTTACGTGCACCATAGTGGTCCACAGCGTAACCCAGCGGGGCCTGCACCAGCGCGGAGACGATGTTGAACACTGCCAGGGCTACGCCCAGCTCTACGAAGCCCACGCCCAGCAGGCCGGGCAGCACCGGCAGCAGCGCCGGGATCAGCATGATGTGCACATGGCTGACGAAGTGCACGGCAGCAATTTGGGTCAGCAGCTTGGGGCCAGGGTGGAGCATGTCGATAACCTGTTGAGTAGAGTGCGCCATTGGCGCACTGCAAGGTGGTGGAAAGCCCGCTTAGTGGGAGGTGCCCCTCAAACCGGGCAGGCGGCCGTTCAGTACAACATGGGCCAGCAGACCAATGACCAGGCCCCAGAAAGCCCCGCCAATGCCGAACAGGCTGATGTTGGCCGCCGCCGCCAGGAAGGTGATCAGTGCTGACTCGCGTGAACGGGCATCGGCCATGGCGCTGGCCAGGCTGGCGCCGATGGTGCCCAGCAGGGCCAGGCCCGCCAGGGTGGTGATAAAGGTGCCCGGCAAGGCCATGAAGACACTCGCCAGGGTGACCCCGAACACCCCGACGAGGATGTAGCAGACACCGGCAGCGATACCCGCCACCCAGCGTTTGTCCGGGTTTTCATGGGCTTCCTTGCCAGTACAGATGGCTGCGGTGATGGCGGCGATGTTGAACGCGTGTGAACCGAAGGGCGCCATCAGCAAGGAGCCGGTGCCCGTGACGGCGACAATCGGGTTGGCGCTGGTCTTGAAACCATCGTTGCGCAGCACCAGCATGCCGGGCATGTACTGGCCGGTGAGGGTGATCAGGAACAACGGCAGGGCCACGCTGAGGGCCGCGTTGAGGGAGAAGGTGGGCGCGGTGAAAACCGGTGAGGCGAATTCCAGACGCAACGTGGTCAGGCCCACTTGCCCCTGCAGCAACAAATACCCCAGGCCCAGCAGCAGTATGGCGACTACGGCGTAACGGGCGGTGAAGCGTTTGAAGGCCACATAGGCTGCAATCAGCAGTCCGGCGAGGGCAGGGTCGACCGACAGGCTGGCAAAGGCACCGATGCCGAACTGCAGCAGGATGCCGGCCAGCAGGCCGGCGGCAATGCCGCCGGGCACGACGCGCACCAGCCGCTCGAAGCACCCGCTCAGCCCCAGCACCACGAAGCCGGCGGCCGACAGCAGGTAGGCACCTATGGCCTCGCTGTAGGGCACGCTGGCCAGGGCGGTGACCAGGAACGCGGCGGCTGGCGTGGACCAGGCTGTGATGACCGGCTCGCGGCTGTACCAGGACAATGCCAGGCCGCTGAGGCCGACGCCGATCGACACCGCCCAGACCCACGATGACGTCAGCTCTGGGCTCAGCCCGGCCACTTTGGCCGCCTGGAACACCAGGATGAACGTGCCGCCGTAGTTGACGATCACCGAAACGAGTCCGGCAATCACCGGGTGAAGGATGTCTGTCAGCCTGAGCGGGGTTGCAGCGCTTTGTGCTGGCGCGTCCATGGTTGCCTCTGGTAATGGTCAGATCAGGTGCAGCCTTGTGCTGCGAAGGGGTAATCCGACTGCAGCGTCATTGGCCCTTTCACCGCACAAGGCTGTTCCTGAAGAAAAAGGCTGCCCGACAGCGACAGGCTGCCGGGCAGGTTTGTGCGTCAGTTGGTCAGCGCCACCAGCAGGCTTTTCAGGTGGTTGCTGCCTTGCGCATCCAGCGGCTGCAGGGGCAGGCGTGGGGCGCCGACATCCTGGCCGAGCATTTTCAGACCGGCCTTGATGGTGGTCGGCAGGCCACGGCGGGTGATGTATTCCAGCAGTTCGTACTGGCGATAGAACAACGCACGGGCTTCGGCCAGATCGCCTTGTTGTACGGCGTCCCACAGCGCCAGGTTGAGTGCCGGGATCAGGTTGGGCGCGGCGGTACACCAGCCAGTGGCACCGGCCACCAAGGCTTCCAGGGTCAGCGGGTTGCAACCGTTGTAGAACGCCACCTGCCCATCTGTAGCCGTGAACAGGCGGTGCATGCGCTGGATGTCACCGGTGCTTTCCTTGACCATGGTCACATTGGGCACTTCGCCGAGGATACGCAGGATCAGTTCCACCGACAGGTCGGTGCCGCTGGTCCCGGGGTTGTTGTAGAGCATGATCGGAATGTCGATGGCGGCGCCGACCGCCTTGTAGTGGGCGATCACTTCGGCTTCGGTGAGCTTCCAGTAAGAGATGGGCAGCACCATCACCGCCGTGGCGCCGCAGGCCTGTGCCAGGCGGGCACGCTGCACGGTGCGGGCGGTGGTCAGGTCGGAGACGCTGACCACGCTGGGTACGCGGTCGGCAATGCGTGCCTGGCTGAAGCGCACCACGGTTTCCCATTCGCTATCGGACAGGTAAGCCCCTTCGCCGGTGCTGCCCAATGGCGCGATGGCGTGCACGCCGTCTGCGATCAGGCTATCGATGGACGTGCCCAGGGCATCCAGGTCGAGTGTGCCGTCTGCCGTGAAGGGAGTGATGGTGTAGCCGATAACGCCGCGAATTACAGATGTAGACATGACCAGGCACCTTTGCCGTTGTTGAGGAAAGAGTACAGCTTCGATCAGCCCAGGCAGTCGCCATGGGCACGCAAGGCGCGGCGCGCGTAGTAGCTGAAGGCGGCGCCGTGACGTTTGGGGGTGGAAATCCAGTCGTGGGCTTCTTTGCCCAGGGCTTCGGGGATGGGGCGGATGTCACCGGCGCCCATGGCCAGCAGTTGCATCTTGGCTGCGCGCTCGAACAGCAGGGCGAGCACGCAGGCTTCCTCGATCGAACGGCCAGCGATCAGCAGGCCGTGATGGGAAAGCAGGATTGCGCGCTTGTCGCCAATCGCCTTCGCGATGATTTCGCCTTCTTCGTTGCCCACCGGCACACCGGGCCATTCCTCGAGGAATGCACAGTCGTCGAACAGTGGGCACAGGTCCATGTGCGAGATGGCCAGCGGAACTTCCAGCATCGACAAGGCGGCGCTGTGCAGCGGGTGGGTGTGAATGATGCAGTTGACGTCGGGGCGGGCGCGGTACAGCCAGCTGTGGAAGCGGTTGGCCGGGTTGGCCATGCCACGGCCTTGCAGCACCGTCAGGTCTTCGTCCACCACCAGCAGGTTGGAGGCGGCGATTTCGTCGAAGCCAAGCCCCAGTTGCTGGGTGTAGTAGGTGCCAGGTTCCTGCGCGCGCGCAGTGATCTGCCCGGCCAGGCCAGAGTCGTGGCCGCCGTCGAACAGGATACGGCAGGTGAGGGCGAGCTTTTGTCGCGCGGTGTAGGTGTTGTCGGCCAGCGCCGTCAGCATCTGTTGCTGGGCGAGTTTGACAAGCTGGTCCTTGGGGGTGTGCATGGTGGTCGTCATGGGCGGTACCTGCAAGGGGAAGAGTGTATGGATGACTGATCGGCGCGAAGGCGACGCCAGGACACGGTGTTGATCATAATGACACAAAGTGTCATATGCAAGCGATGTGTCATCCTTGGCTCAGGTCGTCAAAGCACCCGTGCCAGCGCAATCTGTTATGGCGTGCATACGTAACTGGTATTACTTGCCCCGGCTTCCCGCTGTTTAGCATCGACCTGGTCTTAACCGTCGACGAGAACAACAACGTGAACCTTGGAACCCTATCCAGTCGAAGTGCAAGATACTGGCCTGAACGTCTGGCGGTGATCGACCGCCATACCCGGCTGACCTTCGCTCAGCTCGAACAGCGGGCCAACCAGCTGGCCTCGGCCTTGCTGGCACAGGGCATCGCCATGGGCGAGCATGTGGCCATCCTGGCGCCCAACCGCGCCGAACTGGTGGAAGCAGAAGTGGCGTTCTACAAGGCCGGCCTGGTCAAGGTACCGGTCAATGCGCGTCTGGCACCGGATGAGGTGATTCAGGTGCTCAACGACGCCTGCAGTGTCGCGCTGATCGCCGATGCGCAACTCGCCCAGGCGTTGCTGGCCCGCAGGCACGAGATACCTTCGGTACGCTTGATCGTGACCTTGGGTGAGCGGGGCGGTGACATCACCTATGCCGCACTGCTGGCCCAAGGCAGTAGCCAGCCAATCAGCTGCGACCTGCCTGACGATGCCCTTGCCGTTTTGCATTACACCTCTGGCAGCTCTGGTGTGCTCAAGGCTGCGATGCTCAGCGTGGGCAACCGCAAGGCGCTTATCCGCAAGAGCCTCGCCAGCCCGACCCGTCGCGCCGCCCCGGGCGATGTCATGGCCCACGTTGGCCCTATCACCCATGCCAGCGGCATGCAGCTGATGCCGCTGCTGGCGGTCGGTGCCTGCAACCTGCTGCTGGAGCGCTACGACGACCAGCTGTTGCTCGAGACCATCCAGCGCGAAGGCGTGACCCGGTTGTTCCTGGTGCCTGCAATGATCAATCGCCTGGTCAACTTCCCCGATGTCGAGCGTTACGACCTGAGCAGCTTGCGCCTGGTGATGTACGGTGCCGCGCCGATGGCGCCAGCGCTGGTGAAACGGGCTATCGAGGTATTCGGGCCGATCCTGGCCCAAGGTTACGGTGCTGGCGAGACCTGCTCGCTGGTAACGGTCCTGACCGAACAGGACCATCTGTGCGAGGGCGGTGACTACCGGCGCCTGGCCTCGTGCGGGCGTTGCTACTTCGAAACCGACCTGCGCGTGGTTAATGACCACTTCCAGGACGTCCAGCCGGGAGAGGTGGGCGAAATCGTAGTCAAGGGGCCGGACATCATGCAGGGCTACTGGCGTGCACCCCACCTCACTGCCGAGGTGATGCGCGACGGCTACTACCTGACTGGCGACCTGGCCACCGTGGATGAGCAAGGGTATGTGTTCATCGTCGACCGCAAGAAAGAAATGATCATTTCCGGTGGCTTCAACATTTACCCCAGCGAGGTCGAGCAGGTGCTCTACAGCATGCCGCAGGTGTTCGAGGCGGCGGTGGTGGGGGTGCCTGACGAGCAATGGGGCGAAGCGGTGCGGGCGGTGATCGTGCTCAAGCCGGGCATGGCGCTGCAGGAGCAGGACGTCATTGAACACTGCGCCCAGGCCCTGGCCGGTTTCAAGAAACCACGTGCGGTGGACTTCGTCAGCGAGCTGCCGAAAAACCCCAACGGCAAGGTGGTACGCCGGCTGATCCGTGACGCCTACTGGCAAAACAGCGAACGCCGTATCTGACACGAGGAACGACCATGTATCAGCCAAGCGAAAAGGCCCAGCAGATCATCGAGGCCATCAGTGGCTTCGTTCGCAACGAAATCCTGCCCCTGGAACAGCAAGCCGGTCTCAGCTGGGCAGAGCCGCACCCGCGGGCGGTGCTGCAGCAGGTATGGCAGCGCTCGTGCGAGCAGGGCTTCTACAACATCATGCTGCCCGAGGCGATAGGTGGCGCCGGGTTGAGCGTTTCAGACCTGTGTGCGGTCAAGGAAGCGACGGTGCTCACCGGCTCCATGCTGGCGCCGCATATTCTCGGTGAGCTTTCCGGGCCGCCCCGTATCGGCCATCTGTTCAAGGTGGCGAGCCCGACCCAGATCGAGGCGTTCCTGCAGCCGGTGTGCCGTGCCGAAAAGGCCGTGTGCTTCGCCCTGACTGAAAGCGAGGCCGGCTCTGATGCAACGGCGATCAAGACCTCCGCACGGCGGGAGGGTGAACACTATGTGCTGAACGGCACCAAGCGTTACATTTCAGGTGCGCCCTATGCCGACATCGCCGTGCTGCTTGCGGTGACGGATCCCGGGCGCGGTGCCCAAGGGATTTCGGCGTTCTTCATCGACCTGAGCGCACCGGGGGTAAGGGTTGAGAGCGATTATTCGGTCATGTCCGGCGGTGGTGCGCATGGTGACATCATCCTTGAGGACGTAAGGGTGCCGGCGGCCAACCGCATTGGTGAGCAAGGGCAGGGTTTCAAGCTGGCGATGGGGCGCATCACCCTCAACCGTCTGCTGCATTGCCCCACCTTGCTGGGGCTGGCCGGCCTGGCACTGAACCTCTCGATCGACTATGCCCGCACGCGCAAGCAGTTCGGCCAGCCTATCGCCATGTTCCAGTCGATCAATCACATGATCGCCGACATGGCCACCGAGCTGCATGCTGCACGCAGCATGGTCTACGCCACGGCAGCGGTGAATGACGCCGGCGGCAATATCCGCACCCAGGCCCCGATGTGCAAGCTGTTCGTTTCGGAGACGGCCTTCCGCATCGCCGATCGTGCCGTGCAGATACACGGCGGTGCCGGGCTGCTGCGTGGCAACCCGGTGGAGTGGATATTCCGTGCGACACGTATGATGCGCATACTCACCGGAACCAGCGAGATCCAGCGCAACACCATCGCCAAGGGCGTGCTCATGCCTGAGCAATGACGCGGTATGCCCGGCCCGTGGCGGCCGGGCTCTCCAGACAAGAACAATAACGAGAGATCATCATGACTCATACTGACACCCCCGCGCGTGCAGGCACGGCCTGGATGATTGCGGTACTGCTGGCGCTGTTGATGCTGGTGAACTTCCTGGACAAGGTGGTCATCGGCCTGGTGGCGGTGCCGATGTCCAGGGAACTGGGCTTGTCCCCTGCCGAGTTCGGCCTGGTAGGGGGCGCACTGCACTGGTTCTTCGCCATCTCGGCGGTGATAGGTGGCTTCATGGCCAATCGCCGGCCAACCCGCACCCTGTTGCTGGGCATGGGCGCGTTCTGGGCGCTTATCCAGTTGCCCATGTTGTTCGTCAGCTCGCTGTGGGCGATCGTCGCCTGCCGGGTGCTGCTGGGTATTGGTGAGGGGCCGGCCTCACCGGTGGCTACACATGCCTTGTACAAGTGGTTCCCCAACGACCGTCGCAACCTTCCCGTCGCGCTGTTGCATACCGGCAGTGCGCTGGGGCTGCTGGTAGCGGGTGCCATGATCCCATGGATCAGTGTGCACTACGGTTGGCGCATGAACTTCATCGTGTTGGCGGTGATCGGCGCGGTGTGGTGTGTGCTGTGGTGGTGGCTGGGCAGCGAGGGCAACCTCGACCGCATTCGCCCGGGCCAGCTTGAAGAAGGGCAGGCCTCTGTTCCCTATCGTCGTCTGCTTGGTGACCGCACGGTACTGGGCAACTACTTGTGCCACTTCGCCGCCAACTGGTCCCTTGCGTTGACCTTGACCTGGGTACCGAGCTACCTGGAAACCGGGCTGGGGATCGACCCGATCATGACCGGCCAGGTGTTCGTTCTGTTCGTGGTGGTTACCACGCCGCTGAGCCTGTTCATGGCTTGGCTGTCGCAGCGAATGATGCGTGCCGGGTTGGCCACACGCTGGTCGCGCGGTGCGTTCGTTTCAGTGTGCCTGATCGCCAGCGGGCTACTGTCGGCGGCCTTGTTTCTGCCCGGTCTGAGCAACGCCGAGCGGATCGTCAGCCTCACTTTCAGCGGCGGGCTGGCGCTGGTGATGTATTCCGTGGGGCCTGCCATGCTGGCGGAGTTCACGCCCAGCGGGCAGCGCGGCGGCATTCTGGCGATCGGCAACGGTATCGCCTCGTTGGCCGGGCTGTCGGCACCGGTGGTCACCGGTTTGCTGGTGCAGGGCGCCGGGGCCGGGCACACGGCAGGGTTTGGCCAGGGTTTTCTGGTGTGCGGCGCGGTGCTGGTGATTGCCGGGCTGATCGGGCTGGCCTGGATGGACCCGCAGAAAACCCGGCAACGTCTGGTGCAGGTGGGCACGGCTGCGCCAGCCCAAGCGTGATGTGCACAGCGCTCAGAGGCTCTGCTCCGCCAGGGCCTCGCGCTCGATCAGGGTGCCTTTCCAGCGCTCGCTGCGCACCGCATCCACCAGCAGTGCGCGCACCAGGTCGCGCATGCAGGCGGCGGCGAACGACAGCGGCTTGTGCTGCGAGTAGGCCAAGGCGATGGTGCGGGTGATGCGTGGTTCCACTATCAGCCGCGCACAGGCAGGCGCGGCCAAATCCAGCAGCGGTGGCCAGTTGCTGATGGTGGCCGCCAGGCCAGCACGGACCAGGCTGGTGATACCGGGGGCCGACTGCTGTTCGTAGCTTGAGTCCAGTGTCACACCGGTCTCCATGGCAGCCTGCTCGATGCGCCTGCGCAAGTGCAGGCTGCGGGGTGGCATTACCAGGCGGCTCGCTGCGGCCTCAGCCAAGGTGATGGGCGACTCGTCAGGGCCGTTCCCAGGTAGGCCGACCCAGTACAGGTCTTCGGAAAACACAGGTTCGGCGACCACATGGGCAAGCTCTTCGGCGTTGGGCACCACGCCGAAATCCACTTTGCCCAGCTCGATCGCCTGGCCACCTTCGCGGCTCAGGCCATCCCATACGGTGAGCTTGATACCAGGGAAGCGTGCCTGGGCCTGGGTAATGATGGCCGGCAACAACAGTGCCGAGGCAGTGGCGGGAATCGAGATGGCCACGTGCCCCTTGGGGTTGCCGCGGCTGGACTTCAGCTCGTCCTTCACCGAATCGAGTTGCTGCACGACCGATCGGGCCACTTCGTACAACTGCCGCCCGGCATCGGTCAATTCGATACCGTCATGCTGGCGCGCCAGCAGTTGCATTTCCAGTTCGCTCTCCAGCAGGCCTATCTGTCGGCTCAAGGCGGGTTGGGCGATGAACGCCTGACGTGCGGCATTGGAAAAACTGCCGGCTTCGACAATGGCAATCAAATAACGCAGCTGTTTCAAAGTCATCGTGATTCTCAGGCTATGCCGAAGTGATATGGCAACCATCGGGAGACGCTATTTGTTCAGCCCCGGTGGCCTACTTAGTATCGGTAAGCAGCAAAACGAGGATAACAGAAACGTTCGAATAATTACCCAAGCCCTTTCCTACAGGCCTTTGCGCGGTATTTCAGCACTAACTCGCAACTCACTCTCGAATAAACACAATAAGAGGTTAAGAGTGATGGCATCTCGTATTTACGGTCGCTCGGGACCGTTGTCGGTACTTGCCTCATCAGTACTTTTTTCTGCGTCTGCCTGTGCCGCTCAGTTTCACTGGGGTGAACTAGAGGGGCAGTTCGACTCGGCGCTTTCCTTTGGTACCAGCATTGCGACTGCCAACCCTGACCCGGCCCTGCACCTCAGCGCCAACAGCGATGACGGCCGCCTGAACTTTGCCTCCGGCGACGTGTTTTCGGCGGTGTTCAAAGGTACCCATGACCTGGAGCTCAAGCACGACAACCTGGGGGTGTTCCTGCGCGGTACCTACTGGTACGACACTGCCCTGCGCGATCACGACCAGCGCTTCAAGCAGGTCGAGGACAACAACCGCAAGCGTTCGGCCAAGACCGCAGGTAGCCAACTGCTCGACGCCTTCGGTTATTACCTGTACGACATCGATGGCCAGCCAGGTTCGGTCAGGCTGGGCAAGCAGGTGGTCAACTGGGGGGAGAGTACCTTCATCCAGGGCGGACTGAACGTCATCAACCCCTTCAACCTGGCGGCCTTGCGCCGCCCCGGCTCGGAAGTGAAGGACGCGCTGGTGCCGGTGAACCTGTTCTACTTCACTCAGAACCTCACCGAAGCGCTGTCGGTCGACGGTTTCTATCAGCTGGATTGGGAACAGACCCAGCTGGACAACTGCGGCACGTTCTTTTCGAACAACGATTTTTTGCCCGATGGGTGTGATGGCCTGGACGTGGGCGCCAAATTACTCGGCAACCCCACAGCCGTGGCCGGGCTTGCGCCGTTTGGTGTAAACCTCACCAGCGAAGGCGTGCGCATACCCCGTGGCAGCGACCAGGATGCCCGCAACAGCGGGCAGTGGGGCGTTTCGCTGCGATGGTACGTGGCGGCGCTGGACACCGAGTTTGGCGCCTACGCGGCGAACTACCACAGCCGCACGCCTTACCTGGGTACGGTCAGCAGCCCGTATTTCGACAACCGCCGTTTTGCCCCGCAGCTGTGCGCCAACCTCGGTATCGGGTCTGCAGGCTGTGCTGCTTTCCTGGGCACCAGTGCAGGCCAGTCGCTGGTCGGCGCGCTACGCCTGGGCAGCTCGCAGTACCGGGTGCAATACCCCGAGGACATTCGCCTGTACGGCCTTTCGTTCTCCACCACCCTGCGCACCGGCACGGCGCTGCAGGGGGAGCTGAGCTACCGACCGAACATGCCCATGCAACTCAACGGCACCGACATCATCCAGTCGTTGTTGAACGTCGATGGCCGCTCGCCATTGCTGGGCGACGGCCTGCGGCCAGACAGCGCCAGTACGCTGTTCGACGGCTACCGCCGCAAGGAGGTGACCCAGTTGCAGGTAACCGCTGTTCACGCTTTCAGCCAGGTGATGGGTGCCAACCAGTTGCTGCTGATAGGCGAGGCGGGCGCCACCTATGTCGGCGGTCTGGAGGGTGCCTATGGCCCCCGTTATGGGCGTTCGGGCACGTTCAACAGTGGCGAACTGGCGGACAACAGTGTGTGCGTGGCCATTTCCAAAACCCCTGAGCATTGCAACGACGAAGGCTTCATGACCCCGTTCTCCTGGGGCTACCGGCTGCGCGCCACCTGGGCCTACCCCAATGTGATTGCCGGTTTCGACCTGCGGCCGAACCTGTCCTGGGCACATGACGTGCACGGCACCGGCCCGGTGGAGGGATCGGCCTTCAGCGAAGGCTCCAGGGCCATCAGCGTGGGGTTGGATGCGACGCTTGCCAGCACCTACAGCCTGAGCGTGTCGTACACCGATTTTATCGACGGCGACTATGGCACTCGCGGCGACCGGGACTTCATCTCGCTGAGCGTGGGCGTCACTTTCTGAGGGCATGACAATGAAAATGCGCATGGTGATGATCGGCCTGTTCTGGGCGAGCGGCGCGCTGGCGGCAGCCGGCCTGCCCGACAACCTGACCCCGGTGGGGGCCGAGCGTGCTGCCAGCCCCGACGGGCGCATCCCCGCCTGGCAAGGTGGGTTGAGTACGGCCCAGCAACGCCTGGGCGACAACGGCACGCCGCTGGACCCGTTTGCCGATGAGCAGCCTCTGTACCGGATCACGGCCGCCAACTACCGGCAGTACCGAAGTCAGCTTACCGACGGCCAGGTGGCCTTGCTCAAACGCTTCCCAGCCAGCCTGAGCTTGCCGGTGTATCCGACCCACCGTAGTGTTGCGGTACCCGACGCAGTCGCGGCATCGGCAGCCCGCAACGCCGAGCAGGCGCAGCTGGATGACCAGGGCAACAGCGTGCGAGGTTTCACGGGTGTCATCGCCTTTCCACGGCCAACCAACGGCCTGGAGGTGATCTGGAACCACCTGACCCGGCATCGCAACATCAGCTACAGCCTGAGCTCCGACAGCGTCACACCGCTGAAGAATGGCCGCTTCGTACTGATGAGTGCGCGTCAGGAAGTGGCCCGGCCCGAAGGTTTGGCCAACCTGGGGGCGGGCAATGTACTTTATTACTTCACCTACCGCATGACGGCGCCCTCGCGGCTTGCCGGCGATGCGATGGTGGTGCATGAGACACTGGACCAGGTCGCCGAACCGCGTTTGTCCTGGGTGTACAGCGCCAGCCAGCGGCGGGTACGACGGGCGCCGAACATCGCCTATGACACCACTGGCCCTGGCACCGCCGGCCTGCGGACCGCCGACAGTCGCGACATGTTCAATGGCGCGCCTGACCGGTATGACTGGAAGCTGCTGGGCAAGCAGACGCTGCACGTGCCCTACAACTGTTACCGCCTGGCATCGCCCGAGCTGCGCTATGCGGACCTGATCAAGCCAGGCCACATCGACCCGGCACCGACCCGCTACGAGCTGCACCGGGTATGGGTCGTGGAGGCGACGTTGAAGCCCGGGGCGCAGCATATCTATGCCAAGCGCCGGTTCTACCTGGATGAAGACACCTGGGCCATTCTCGAAACAGACAGCTACGACGCGCGTGGCGAGCTGTGGCGCACCTCACAGGCCCATGGTTTCTTTCACCCCGGCGGCCAGGTGGCGGTCAACGCCATGGAGATCACCTACGACCTCAAGAGCGGCCGCTACCATGCATCGGGCTTGATCAACGAGCAGCGTCGGCCCTTTGCCTTCAATGTGCGCACCAGCCTTTCGTACTTCTCGCCCGGCGCCCTGCGCAGCTTTGGTGTGCGCTGATGGGCGTGCCTGAACCACGGCCTGACTGGTCGCGGCGGCTGTTGGGCCAGGGTGAAGCGCCTGATCCGCGCTTCACCCTGGCCAACGAACGTACTTTCCTGGCCTGGGTCCGCACCGCGCTGGCGCTGCTGGGTGGCGCGATCGCCATTGAAACCTTCGCCGGCCACGTCCTCGAGACACCCCTGCGGCTGTGGCTGGTCGCTGGCCTGATGCTGCTGAGCGCATTGCTGAGCGCTGGCGCCTGCCTGCGCTGGCTGCGGGTAGAGCGGGCATTGCGTCATCGACGTCCGCTGCCGTTGCCGGCACTGGTGCCCTTGTTGGCGCTGGGCTGTCTGGTCGCGGTACTGCTGGCAGGTCTCGTCCTGTGGCCACGCTGGCATGGGTGATCCGGGCCTGCAGGCAGAACGCACCGAGCTGGCCTGGCGGCGCACTGTGCTGGCGCTGGTGGCGGTGGCGGCGTTGGCCTGTCGTCAAGGCGATGTGTACGTGCTGGCATTGGCGGGCGTGGCCGTGCTGGCGCTGCTATCCCGCCAGCGGCGGCGTTATGAACGAGGCCTGGCGATGTTGCAGGCCGAACGCGGCCAGCCTGCGCCGTGGGCAGTGCTGGCACTGGGTAGCGTGGTGTGGCTGATGGCATTGGCGGGCTTGTGCCGGTTGGCGAAGGGCGGCTGAGCACAGTGCCGGTGCCGCCCGCTGCCGCTCAGGGCGTGACGATATTGAAGCGTGAATCAGCCTCTTCCAGCCCGCCCATGAATTGCAGGAACTTCACCCGCTCGCCTTTGATGTCGATTGCCCCTGCTGTGGCTTCCTTGAGAAAGCCTGTCTGTTTGAGGGCAATGCGGTCCAGCGTCTGTTTGCGCATGGTGATCTCTACATCGGCCTTGGCGTGGCGCGCCAGGTCGCGGTGGGTAAGGACGCCGTTGCGCAGGGTGAGAGCGTAGTCTTCGTCCAGGTCGGAAAACCGCCAGTTTACGGTCAGGTCGCTATCGGCGGCCTTGTAGGCATTCACCCGAACGCTCAGGTAGTCGAAAAACAGGCTGGGTGTCAGGGCCCGCACCATGTCATCGGTGTTGCCGCCGCTACCCGCACCGGCGGCAACGCCTGAGCGCAATTCCTGCGCGCCACTGAGGTAGGCATTGCGCCAGGTGGCGTTCTCACTCTGGTAACCCAGTTGCTCCAGCGCGTCGGCCTGCAGTTCGCGGGCCTCGGTGTTGTCCGGCTCGGCGAATACCAGGTGGTTGACCAATTGCGCCACCCATCGATAGTCGCCCTTGGCGAAGGCCTGGCGGGCCTGGGTCAGCACCTGATCGGCCCCCCCCATCGCCGCCACGTAACGCTTGCCGGCCGCTTGCGGTGGCAATGGGTCGAGGTTGGCCGGGTTGCCGTCGTAGAACCCCATGTAGCGTTGATAGACGGCCCTGACGTTATGGCTGAGCGAGCCGTAGTAGTCGCGGCTGTACCATTTGCTTGCCAGACGCGGCGGTAGACTGGCCAGGGTCTGGGCAATTTCCATGGGTGTCTGGCCCTGATTGATCAGGCGCAAGGTCTGGCTGTCGATGAAGGCATACATATCGCGCTGGTCGGCCAGGTAGTCGCGGATGGCCGCACCGCCCCAAGTGGGCCAGTGATGCTGGGCGAACACCACCTCGGCCTGCTCGCCGTAGCGCACCAGCGATTGGTCCAGGTAATGGGCCCACACTTTCGGATCGCGCACCAGTGCCCCGCGCAGCGTCAGTACGTTGTGCTGCACATGGGTGGCGTTCTCGGCCATGCACAGTGCCCTGAGCGCCGGGAAATAGATGTTCATTTCCGCCGGCGCCTCGGTGCCCGGGGTCAGCTGGAACTCCACCTCCACGCCGCTCAGGGTCATGCGTTGCAGCGGTTGGCTGATTTCGAGCGTCGGCGCGATGAGGCTGACAGTGGCATTGGCCGGCACGCCCTTGCCCAGTCCGGCATCCACCTGGCCTCGCGGCCCACGGGGCAGGGGCGCGCCGTACATGTACTGGGCGCGGCGTTTCATGGCCGGTCCGGCCAGCACGTTTTCACCGATGGCATGCTCGAAGAACCCCTCGGGCGCGATGACCTGTACTTTGCCAGCCTTGACGTCCGCCTCGTTGATCACCCCGCGCACGCCGCCGAAATGGTCGACGTGCGGGTGGGTGTAGATCACCGTGGTCACCGGCTTGCGCGGGCGGTGCTTGAAGTACAGTTCGAGGCCCGCCTTGGCCGTCTCCACGGCAAGCAGCGGGTCGAGCACAATCAGCCCGTCCGGCCCCTCGACGATGGTCATGTTGGCCAGGTCCAGACCGCGAAGCTGGTAGATGCCCTCGGTGACCTTGAACAGCCCGGCGATGTTGTTCAACTGAGCGACGCGCCACAAGCTCGGGTTTACCGTGGCAGGGGATTGCGCCGGTTCCAGAAAAGCATACTGGGCCAGGTTCCACACGGTCTTGCCATCGGCTGTCGCGACTGGCCCGTCGAACCGCTCGACCAGCCCACGCCTGGCTGTTTCGTAATCGACGCGATCCTCGAAGGATAACCGTTTCAGCCACTGCTGGTTGCTGGCCAGGGTGGCCGCGGTGGCATCCTTGGCCGCTGTTGCGGCCAGGCTCGGAAGGGGGGCCAGCAGGGCAAGCGCCAGCATCGACAGTGAAAAGCGCATGGGATTTCCTTGTTGTTCTTGAGGCAGAACACTCTAGGGGAGGGGCTTGCGCACCAGCCAATACCAGAGCGGCATGGCCGCTATCGCGTTTCCTGATGGCTTCAGGCGGGGGGGAGCGTGAGGATCTGTTCGACCAGCCAGGCCAGGGCGGGGTCGTGCTGACGGTGGCTCAGGTGTACCAGTTCAAGTTCGAAAGGCTCCAGGGCAAAAGGCAGTTCGTGCACCGCCAAAGGCAGCAGATGCGCGAACTGCTGGGCCAGTTGCCGCGGCAGCACCACGCACATTTCGGTGGCTGCGGCCAGATGCGCGGCCTGCAGGTAGTTGGGCGTGGTATAGGCG
This sequence comes from Pseudomonas sp. D5(2026), assembly GCF_057766845.1. NCBI lineage: Bacteria > Pseudomonadati > Pseudomonadota > Gammaproteobacteria > Pseudomonadales > Pseudomonadaceae > Pseudomonas > Pseudomonas sp. D5(2026). The sequence goes on along the minus strand of NZ_CM173421.1, from coordinate 3,922,362 downwards.
ATTTGCCGGGTCAGGCCTTGCTCGGCCAGCCACTGGTCGACCATGCCTCGGGTCTGGCCGCCGTGCACCCAGATGTGCCGCAAGCCCAGGAACGCATCGAGGTCCAGTGCCTGGCCCAGCGCCAGGTGCGGGTGCTGCTGGCGCAGCGCGATCTGCAGGGTTTCACGGCGCCAGGGGTGGCGGGTGAAGCGCGCTGGCACCTCGTCGAAGCGGCCCAGTACCAGGTCGAGGTCGCCCCGGTCCAGCGCCTCGGCCGGCAGGTTGGGGGCCAGGTGCACCACGTCGATGCGCAAGTTGGGTGCCAGTAGTTGCAACCGCGCCAGGAGCGGCGGCATGCAAAGCTGTTCGACGAAATCGGTGAGGGCGATGCGCAGTTGGCGATGGCTGCGCTGTGGCTCGAAGCCATCGCCGGTGCCCAGTGTCTGCTCGATCTGCTGTAACGCAGCACGTATCGGCCCCTCCAGTGCCAAGGCCCGTGGCGTCGGGCGCATGCGCCGGCCCACGCGGACCAGCAGCGGGTCACCCAGCTGGTCACGCAGGCGCGCCAGGGCATTGCTCACGGTCGGCTGGGTCAGGGCCAGACGCTCGGCGGCGCGGGATACGTTCTGTTCACGCAGCAACATATCGAAGACGCGCAGCAGGTTCAGGTCGAAGTTCGAAATATTCATGCCGAAAATATATGGCATACGAAATGGAAATTTCAAAAATACCTTCGGCCTGCTTAGGGTGATCACAGTCCTCATACCTACAAGAAAGCAGGAGCGTTGCGCGTGAATACTCCCTTCCCGATCAATCAGGTGGCTGTGATAGGTGCAGGCACCATGGGCCGCGGCATCGTCATCAGCCTGGCCAACGCCGGGCTGTCGGTGCTGTGGCTGGACTGCAACGCGGCAGCGCTCGAAGCAGGGCTGGGCATGGTCAGCCAAGCCTGGGCCCAGCAGGTGGACAAGCAGCGCATCACCCAGGCCCAGGCCGAAGCCTGCCTGGCGCGTGTGCAGGTCGTGGACGGCTATCCGGCGTTGGCGGAGGCCGACCTGGTGATTGAAGCGGTGTATGAAAACCTGGCGCTCAAGCAGGAAATCTTCCGTGCACTGGATGCACACCTCAAGCCACGTGCGATCCTGGCCAGCAACACCTCGGCGCTGGACATCGACGCGATTGCCGCCGTCACCCAGCGACCGTCCCAGGTCCTTGGGCTGCATTTCTTCAGCCCCGCGCATGTCATGAAGCTGCTCGAAATCGTGCGTGGGGCGCACACTGATCAGAAGGTACTCGAGGCCGCCAAAGCGCTGGGCGAGCGCATGGGCAAGGTGGCGATAGTGGCAGGCAACTGCCCAGGGTTCATTGGCAATCGCATGTTGCGCAGCTATGTGGGCGAAGCACGCAAGTTGCTGCTTGAAGGGGCTTTGCCACACCAGGTGGATGCGGTACTGCAGCAGTTTGGCTTCGCCATGGGGCCGTTCCGCATGTACGACGTGGTGGGCATCGACCTGGAGTGGCGCGCCCGGCAGCTGGCCGGGCAAGGCATGCACGACCCGCTGGTGCAGGTCGATAACGCGCTGTGCGAACTCGGCCGCCTCGGGCAGAAAACCGCGCAAGGCTATTACCGCTATGCACCCGGCAGCCGACAGGCCGAGCATGACCCGCAGGTCGACGCTCTGGTGCTGCAGGTGTCCCAGAAGCTTGGCTATCGACGCCGGGGTATCAGTGCCGAGGAAATCCTCGAGCGCTGCCTGCTGGCACTGGTCAACGAAGGGGCGAAGGTTCTCCAGGAAGGTATCGCCGCCAGCAGCGCCGACATCGACCGGGTCTGGCTTCACGGCTATGGCTTTCCGGCTGCCACTGGCGGGCCCATGCGCTGGGCCGACGAGCAGGGGGCGCCGTTTATCCTGGCACGGCTGGAATACCTGCAGGGCGTGCTTGGCGAGCATTGGCGCCCGGCAGGGTTGTTCTATTCGCTGGTGGCCGGTGGCAAGCGTTTCGAACCGCGTGGGGAGGTTCGGGCATGAACTACCAGGCGCCCCTTCGCGACATGCGTTTCGTGCTGCATGAACTGTTCGATCTGGCCGGACATTGCCAGCAGCTAGGTATCGAACTGGACCGCGACACCCTCGACGGTATCCTTGAGGAGGCCGCACGTTTCACAGGCCAAATCATCGCACCGCTCAATCGCAACAGTGACGAACAGGGCTGCCAGTGGGTTGGCGGCGAGGTCACCACCCCGGACGGCATGCGGGAGGCCTATCGGCAATACGTCGAACATGGCTGGGCCAGTATGACCGGGCCGCAGGCCTATGGTGGCCAGGGTTTGCCGCAGATGGCATCGGCCAGCTTCCATGAAATGCTGATGGCGGCGTCGTTGTCGTTCCGCATCTACTCCGGCCTGACCGAGGGCGCGGTCCTGGCGTTGCATCGCCATGGCAGCGAGGCACTCAAGCAGGCCTACCTGAGCCGGATGGTCAGTGGCGAGTGGGCCGGTACCATGTGCCTGACCGAGCCGCAGGCCGGCACCGACCTGGCTTTGCTGCGTACCCGCGCCCAGCCGGAAGCGGACGGCAGCTACCGCATTACCGGCAGCAAGATATTCATCAGCGGTGGCGAGCAGGACCTGACCGACAACATCGTTCATCTGGTACTCGCGCGCCTGCCTGATGCGCCGGCCGGTGTCAGGGGCATCAGCCTGTTCCTGGTGCCCAAGCTGCTGCCCGGTGGCGAGCGCAATGCGCTGTGCTGCGGGGCGCTGGAGCACAAGATGGGCATCAAGGGTGCTTCGACCTGCGTGATGAATTTCGACGGTGCCCAAGGCTGGCTGGTGGGGGAGGCCAACCAAGGCCTGGCCTGCATGTTCACCATGATGAACGATGCCCGCTTCCAGGTCGGCCTGCAGGGGCTTGGTATTGCCGAGGCTGCTTTTCAGGGGGGGGTGGCCTATGCCCGGGAGCGTCTGCAGTCGCGCTCGCTTGCCGGGCCGGTGGCAGCGGAAAAGCCTGCCGATCCGATTATCGTCCATCCAGACGTGCGGCGCATGCTGTTGACCCAGAAGACCCTTACCGAGGGTTGTCGCATGCTGGGCATCTACACCGCTCGGCAACTGGACCTGGAGCACGCTGCGAAAAGTGCACCGGCGCGCCAGGCGGCAGCCCGGCGGGCGGCGTTGCTGATCCCTATCGTCAAGGCGTTCTTCACCGACGTCGGTCAGGAGGTCGCCAGCCTTGGGGTGCAGTTGTATGGCGGCCACGGCTACATCCGCGAGTGGGGCATGGAGCAGTTGATGCGCGATAGCCGCATCACCCAGCTTTATGAAGGCACCAACGGCATACAGGCCCTTGACCTGATACGCCGCAAGCTACTGGGGGACGGCGGGGCCGAGCTCAATCTGCTGATCGACGAAATGGTGCTGCACGTCGGGGCTGCCAATGCGCTCGGCGGCCTGCAGACCATGGCGACGTCCGTGGGGCAACGTTTGGAGGAGTGGCGCGCCTTGTCTGCCCATGTGGTCGAGGCCTGTCAACGCGACCCCCAGGAGTCAGGGGCAGTGTCGGTTGATTTTCTTGCCTACTCGGCCTACGTGCTGTTGGCGGCGATGTGGTTGCAAGCGGCTGTGCATGCTCAAGCAACGCTTGCCGCCGGCAGCACGGAAACAGCCTTCTACAGGGCCAAGCTTCACGCTGCGACGTTCTACTGGCGGCGGCTGCTGCCCCGCGCCACCGCTCATCGCGAGGCCCTGCTGGGCGGCGCGGATTGTCTGATGGCGCTACCAGAGAGCGATTTCGCGTTCTAGCGCACGGCAAACCACATTGACAAGGAGAGTGTGATGCAGCCTTTCAGCTTTGCCACCACTGCGCAGATCCTCTGCGAAGCCGGCGCGGTGCAGCGCCTTGCAGGTCTGTGCCGTGAGCGCGGTGCCAAGCGTGTTTTGATCGTCAGTGACCCGGGTATCGCCCGTCTTGGCATGCTTGATGACCTGCTGCCGGGGTTCACGGCAGCCAAGGTCGGCGTGGCGATCTTCAGTGAGGTTACGGCCGACCCTAGCGAAGCATGCGTGCTGGCGGCCGTCCAGCGCGCCCGGCATATTGGTGCCGACCTGGTGGTAGGGTTCGGCGGCGGCAGTTCGATGGATGTGGCCAAGCTGGTTGCACTGCTGGCCCACCGCGACTGTTCACAGCCGATCGCCGAGCTGTATGGCATTGACAAGGCCAAGGGCCGCCGGCTTCCGTTGATCCAGGTGCCCACCACGGCAGGTACCGGTTCGGAGGTGACACCGATCGCCATCGTCACCACCGGTGCTACCACCAAAATGGGCATTGTTTCGCCGCTGCTGTTGCCGGACCTGGCAGTGCTCGACGCCGTCTGTACCCTCGGCCTGCCATCGGCGGTCACTGCTGCTACCGGTATCGACGCCATGGTGCATGCCATCGAAGCCTATACCAGCCGCCTCAAACGTAACCCGCTGTCCAGCCTGCTGGCCCGTGAGGCGCTGCGGCTGCTGGCGGATAACCTTGACCAGGCTGTGCACAACGGCGGCAACCTGCAGGCCCGCCAGGCCATGCTGCTGGGAGCATGCCTGGCCGGCCAGGCCTTTGCCAATGCACCGGTGGCGGCGGTGCATGCCCTGGCCTATCCGCTGGGTGGGCATTTTCATATTCCCCATGGCCTGGCCAACGCGCTGGTGTTGCCGCATGTGCTGCGCTTCAACCTGCCGGTGGCGGCAGTGGACTACGCCGAGCTGGCCGTGCCGCTGCTGGGGGCCCGTTTGCAGCCGGGCGATCAGCGCCAGCAGGCAGAACAATTCGTGGCCGAGCTGGCTGCGCTAAGTAGCCGCTGCGGGTTACCTGACCGCCTGCGCGACGCTGATGTACCGGGTCATCGGCTTGGCCAGCTGGCCGAAGACGCGATGCAACAGCAACGCCTTTTGGTCAATAACCCGCGTGAAGTCACCCAGGCCGATGCGCTGGCCATCTATGAGGCAGCCTACTGATGAACCACCTCCGGCGACGTGAACACTATCGGCACTACACGCCCATAACCACTCGGTGGCACGACAACGATGTCTATGGCCACGTGAACAACGTGGTCTATTACAGCTTTTTCGACAGCGCCGTGAACCGCCTGCTGGTGCAGGAGGGTGGGTTGGATATCGACCAGGGGAGGGTGATCGCGCTGGTGGTCAGCTCCGCCTGCGACTACCAGGCGCCGGTGGCCTTCCCGCATGACATCGAAGTGGGCCTTGCGGTGAGCCGGTTGGGTAACACCTCAGTGCACTATCAGTTGGCGGTGTTCCTCGCCGGCCAGCCACTGGCCTGTGCCACCGGCCGCTTCGTCCATGTATTCGTCGACCGCGAAGGGCGGCGTCCGGTACCGGTGCCTGACTGCCTGCGGCATGTGTTGAGCGAACTGCAGCCCCTATCCCCTGAGGAACAGCCATCATGAAAGATGCCGTGATCGTCGCCACTGCTCGCACCCCTATCGGCAAAGCCATGCGTGGCGCCTTCAACGACCTGAAAACCCCCAGCATGACGGCTGTCGCTATCCGCGCCGCAGTAGAACGTGCTGGCATCGAACCGGCGCAGGTCGATGACCTGGTGCTGGGGACTGCCATGCAGAGCGGCACTGCCGCGATCAACCCGGGGCGGCTGTCGGCGCTGGCCGCCGGCCTGCCCCAATCGGTCAGCGGTCAGACCGTCGACCGCCAGTGCGCTTCAGGCCTGATGGCCATTGCCACGGCGGCGAAGCAGATAATGGTTGATGGCATGCAGGTGACCATTGGCGCAGGCCAGGAGCAGATCAGCCTGGTGCAGCAGGTGCACAACCAGCTGGCCAGTGAGGCTTACGACCCCGCAGTGCTGCGCCTGAGCGAGCACGCCTACATGCCGATGTTGCAAACGGCCGAACGGGTGGCCCGGCGTTATGGCATAAGCCGCGAAGCGCAGGATGCCTACGCCCTGCAGTCTCAGCAGCGCACGGCAGCGGCGCAGGCGGCAGGGCTGTTCGCCGCTGAAATCGTGCCGGTGATCGCACGCAAGAAGGTGGTGGACAAGCTGACAGGTGTTGTCAGCCATGAAGAGGTGCGCCTGACCCAGGACGAAGGGAACCGACCGGCGACGACCCTGGCCGACCTTCAGGGGCTCAAGCCCGTGGTCGAAGGCGGTTGTGTCACGGCCGGTAATGCCAGTCAGTTGTCCGATGGCGCCAGTGCCTGCGTGCTGATGGACGGTGCGCTGGCGGGGCGCTCGGGTACTGCAGCCCTGGGGCTTTACCGCGGTATCGCTGTAGCTGGCCTTGCCCCCGAGGAAATGGGCATCGGCCCGGTATTGGCGGTGCCCAAGCTACTGCGCCAGCAGGGCCTGACGGTAGACGATATCGGGCTATGGGAGCTGAACGAGGCGTTCGCCTGCCAGGTGCTGTATTGCGCCCAGCAGTTGCAGATCGACCCGGCGAAGCTGAACGTCAATGGCGGCGCCATTGCTATCGGCCACCCCTATGGCATGAGCGGCGCGCGGATGGTCGGCCATGCCTTGCTGGAGGGCAAGCGACGTAAGGTGAAGTACGTGGTCGTGACAATGTGCGTGGGCGGCGGCATGGGCGCAGCAGGCCTGTTCGAAGTGCTTTAGGCCGGTACCCAAGGCCAGCCCATGGCGCTGACCGGGACGCAGGCGCAGCCAGCGTCCACAGTGTCCCGGCCAGGGCTGGTTATGAGCCTACAGCAATCGCGTGACGCGAAGCCGGCTGCGGCAATTGGCGGAAACCTTCACTGATGGCAGCGATCAGTTCCGCGTCCTTGACGGGGCACAACCCGGGGAACGGTTTGTTGGCATGGGTAAGCACGGCTTCGACGCTTTCCTGGTTGTCGAGGTAAACCCGCCTGATTGCCTGGCTTTCCAGGTCTTTGCTGTCGCTGCCGTTCAGGGCGTGGTGAATGGCGAGCCCTGCGCCAAACGCCAGGGCCGGGGTTGCAATACCGTGCTTGCGGGCAAGGTCGATGCTGCTGAGGATGCGTTCATTGCGTTGCAGCTTGCGCAAGGGGTCGCGGCCTACCCGGGCGCACGGGTCTTTGAACGAGGTTTTGCAGCGTTCGAGGAATGCCTCGGCAAAGCGGCTGACCACCTCGGCCATCTGTGGGTATTCGGCCACCAGTGCGGGCGCGACCTCCTGGCGAATCAGGCGCTCGGCCAGTTCACTCACCCGCGCATCGCCCATGCCCTGGCCGACCCAGGCATGGCCCAGCAGGCTGGCGTACCAGGCCACGATGGCGTGCGGGCCGTTCCACAGGCGGTTCTTGATGATCTGGATCTGGGCAATGTCTGGCACTGTCTTCACCTGGCGCAGGCGTTCGAGCAAATCGCTGCCGCGCTCGGCGTAAAGCGGCATGTCGGCTTCGCTGTTGAACAGCACCAGATGCAGCTGGCTCATGGCGCTGCTGGGCTGCGCAAAGGGCCTGAAGTGGCCGATCAGCCGTTCGTACTCTGGTAGCGGCGCTGAAGGTTTGCGCGTGCTTGCAGGCTCGTCTTCCAGGCTGTTCTGGAACATCTGCGACTTGATGCGCAGTTGCCGTACCAGTGCGTCATTGCCCAGTTTGGACACGATGCGGCTGACCACCGTTTCGGCGAAATGGGTCTTTTGCATAACCTGCTCGCTGATCGCAGGCGGGCACAGTAACGCCAGCTCGGCTTGCACGTGACGACGCACGAACGCCGCACCGCCAACCTTGTTCAGCACGATCAGCAGAGTCAGCTCGCGGCCTCGGCGCTCGAAGCGTTGCAGCAGGCCTTGGGCGATCACCCTGGCCTGGCTTCTGATGGCCTGCTCGGGCAGGCTCAGGCCGATGATTTCGGCAGTGGTGTACATGCTGATGACCGCGTCGTCATCGTCCATGTCGATCATGCGCACGTTGTCGATGGTCTGGTCGAACGACGTGGCGCCGTAGCGTACGCTGTAGCGGCCAAAGGCGCTGACGCTTTCGCGCAGCATGCGTGAGCGGGTTGCGGCAATGATTTCACGCGGTCGGGTGTAGCCGTCCCAATGGGAAAATACCTGTGTCAGGTAACCGCCGCCGATGGCGCCGAAACCATGAATGCCCACGCTGAACTGGTTCATCGAGGCCGGGAACGGCTCACTCAATGCAGGCATGCCCAGGTCGGGTACGCACTCGCTCAGGTCGGCGAGAAATTCATGCATGCTGCGGTAGGCTTTGAGCGCGCCCGCCTTGATTTCCGGCGCAGGCGGCTTGATGTCCTCGATCAGGATCGCCTGCCCTTCGGCGCGCATCGCCGACAGCATGCCGTTTTCCGAGTCCTCGACCATGAAGCACTGGTCTGGCTCGCAATTGAGCGCGCGGGCGGCTTTCAGGAAAATCTCGGGGTGTGGTTTGCCTTGGCTGACTTCATCGCCACAAACGGTGATGTCGAAGTACTTCAGCACGTTGGCGTTGATCAGGTATTCCTCGGCGATGGCACGGCGGCTGGAGGTGGCCACCGCCATGGTCAGGCCCGACTTGCGCAGGCGCTCCAGCACCTCCAGCAGGCCGGCCTTGATCGGTACGCCGTGATTGCGCACGTACTCCAGTTCAAGTTCATCGGCGCGTTGGCGGATTTCGGCGTACGGGAAGTCGTCGCCGTTATGCGCCTTGGCAAGGGCCTCGGCCTTCTTTGCGCTCAGGCCCAGCGAGCCAATCAGGGTGTGCTCGCTCAGCGCTTTGCCGAAGATTTCCAGAGACGCTTGTTTGAGTGTCTTGAAGCGCAGGCGCTCGGTGTCGAAGAGGGTGCCATCCATGTCGAAGATGGCGCTGAAAATGTGTTTACCGTGAAAGAAAAGCATTGGCTGTTGCCCCTTGTCGTTGCGTCAGGCACTCCGCCTGCAACAGGCGAGTACGGTGTGTGAGCTGCAGAGGAGGCAGTCAGGTCGGGGGCACACGTTTGACAGCGGGACGCTCAGGGGTGACACAGAGGTAAGGCGGGGCGGAGCGGGGGGTGCAGAGAAGGTTGGCAACCTTCGAGGCGAGGCGGGTGGCGCGTTTGGCCTTGAGGTCACGCCCACTGGCTGCGGTCGGTTTCGCAGGCAGTGGGCGCAAATAGCGATGGATACGTGTGATTCCAAGCATGAGGTGCTTTGCTTCCTTTTCGTCATGGGTGATCCCTTTTTAGCCTTGCACGTATGCGCAACCCGATGCAAGGACAAGGCTGTCGTTACCGAGCCGAGCAATGACTCGAGCTGTCAGCAAGGCTCCCCCATGACCTTGCCGTTCCTGCGTACAATGCGGGCAAGGCAGGGGCATCGAGAGGTCAATGTGGAGTTACGCCAGTTTCGCTACTTTTTAAGTGTGTTGGAGCACGGCAGCCTTGGCAGGGCCGCGCTCGAGCTTGGCGTGGGCGCCTCCGCCCTGAGTCAGCAACTGTCGAAGCTGGAAAACGAGCTCAGCACCCGGCTGTTGACGCGCTCGAGTACCGGCGTCGTCCCGACGGCGGCTGGTCTGGCGTTCGAGTACCATGCCCGGCTGGCGCTGCGTCAGGCCGAACACGCCATGCTTGCCGCGCAGAGTGGACGCATGAGCGGGTATGTAAGTGTCGGCCTTGCCCCGACTACGGCATCGGTCCTGGGCCTTGCCCTTATCGACCGCATGCGCCAGCGCTATCCGGACATCCACTTGCACCTGGTGGAAATGCTGTCGGGCTATCTGGTCAGTCAGCTTAACGCCCGGCACCTGGACCTGGCTGTGTTGTTCCAGCCCGACGCGGGGGCGCGCCTGGATGTGCGTCCGCTTTTGCAGGAACGGCTGTTCGCGCTGGTTCCGCTGGCATTGGTGCAAAGTGGCTGGGGCGAATCGCTGACGTTGCAGCAGATCGCGACGTTGCCGCTGGTGATGCCGAGCAGTCAGCATGGCTTGCGCGCCACGTTACAGGCAATCCTGGCCAGGGCGGGGCTGGAAGCCAACATCGTCATGGAGGTCGATGGCCTGTCATTGCTCTTGGATTGCGTAGCGGCGGGCCACGCCGCCACCCTGCAGCCCGGTGCGGCAGTAGCCCGGGCAACGCAAGCAGGCATGCGCGTATTCGCCATCGACGATGCCCAGGCGCAGCGCCGCAATCTGGTGGTGAGCCTGAGTGAGGATGAGCTTTCGCCTGCTGCGCTTGCGACCCGGGTCGTGTTGCATGAGGTCGCGCGCGAGCGGGTTGCCTGCGGTCAATGGCCCGGGGCGCGCCTGCTCTGAGGCCGCCTGGGCGCCATCAGCCTTTAGAAAAACTGAACACCTACCTTCGGTAATCGCGTTTCGTCACCTGCCAGGTCTCACTAGAGTCCGTGGTCCGCGAGGAGCACCCCGAACGTTCTGGCTCCTCGAGACCTGGAGGCAAAATGATCGATGTGCTTGTCATTGGCGGCGGGAATGCTGCCCTTTGCTCGGCGCTGATGGCCCGCGAGGCGGGGGCCAGTGTGCTGCTGCTGGAGGCTGCGCCGCGTGAATGGCGTGGTGGCAACTCTCAACACACTCGCAACCTGCGATGCATGCACGATGCGCCGCAGGATGTACTGGTTGACGCGTACCCGGAAGAGGAATTCTGGCAAGACCTGCTCAAGGTCACGGGCGGGCAAACCGACGAGAAACTGGCGCGGCTGGTGATCAGGGCTTCGGCCAATTGCCGGGACTGGATGCGGCACCATGGCGTGCATTTTCAGCCGTCGCTCTCTGGCGCGTTGCACACGGCGCGCACCAACGCCTTTTTCATGGGCGGTGGCAAGGCACTGGTCAATGCCTATTTCCGTAGTGCCGAGCGGTTGGGTGTTGAGGTTCGCTATGACACGCCAGTGTGCGATATCGAGCTGGACGGCGACCGTTTCGTTGCGGCCCATGTACCGGCGCGTGATGTCGCAGGGCGCCGCTTGCCGGCCGAACGCATCCAGGCGCGAGCCTGTGTGCTGGCGGCTGGAGGCTTCGAGTCGAACAGAAGCTGGTTGCGCGAGGCGTGGGGGCAGAACGAACGCGGTGAGTGGCCAGCGGACAATTTTCTGGTCCGTGGCACCCGCTTCAACGACGGTGTACTGCTGCGACGGATGATCGATCTGGGGGCCGATACTATCGGTGACCCGACCCAGGCGCACATGGTAGCCATAGACGCCCGCGCGCCCTTGTACGACGGCGGTATCTGCACGCGTATCGATTGCGTTTCGCTGGGTGTGGTGGTCAACCGTGAAGGCTTGCGCTTCTATGATGAAGGGGAGGACTTCTGGCCCAAGCGCTATGCGATCTGGGGCAGGTTGGTAGCCCATCAGCCGGGGCAGGTGGGGTTCTCCATCATCGACCAGAAAGCGTTGGGGCGGTTCATGCCGCCGGTTTTCGGGGGTATCACGGCCAATACCCTGGAAGAACTGGCGCAGCTTCTGGGCCTTCCGGTAGCGACCTTCCTTGACACGGTTCACGCCTACAACCGGGCGTGTCAGGCGGGCAGCTTCGATCATACCCGGCTGGACAACTGCCACACGCAAGGCGTGACACCGGTCAAGAGCCACTGGGCACGACCGATCGATACGCCACCATTCTATGGCTATCCGTTGCGTCCAGGGGTGACTTTCACCTACCTGGGGCTACGCACGGATGAGACCGCTGCCGTTCATTTCGCTGGCCGGCGCAGCCCGAACCTGTTCGTTGCGGGCGAAATGATGGCGGGCAACGTGCTGGGCAAGGGCTACACCGCTGGCGTCGGCATGTCCATAGGCACCGCCTTCGGCCGTATCGCCGGCACCCATTCCGCGGCTGCTGCTGCACGTATTTCATCCCCAAACGAGGCCTGTCATGACCGCGCAATTGCCTGAACCCCACACGTATGACCCGGCGGGCCGGGCCGAACTGATTCCGGTATTGAACATGGATGAAACGGAAGTCGACCGGCAGATGCGCATCTGCAATGCCTGTCGCTACTGCGAAGGCTTCTGCGCCGTGTTTCCGGCCATGACCCGAAGGCTGACATTTGCCAAGGCGGATATCCATTACCTGGCCAACCTGTGCCATAACTGCGGCGCCTGCTTGCATGCCTGCCAGTATGCCGCGCCTCATGAGTTTGCTGTCAACGTGCCTCAGGCCATGGCCAAGGTCCGTGGCCAGACGTACGCTGACTATGCCTGGCCGGCCGCGTTCGGCCGTCTTTACCGGCACAATGGCACCTATGTGGTCACTGCGCTGGCGATTGCCTTGTCGCTGTTCTTGCTACTGGCCTTGCAGGTCAACGGAACCCTGTTGCCTGGTCGCCTGGGCGGCGACTTCTATGCGGTTTTTCCACACAACATGCTGGCGCTGTTGTTCGGCAGTGTCTTTTGCCTGAGCGGTGTCGCGCTGGCGGTGGCGATAAGGCGGTTCTGGCGCAGCATTTCGCCGGCCGAACCTCAGGCTCCGCCTGTTGACGGGGCAATCCTTGAAGCTTCAACAGCTGTGCTGACCTTGAAGTACCTCGACGGAGGGCATGGCCAGGGCTGTAACAACGAGGATGATCGCTACACCCTGTGGCGGCGCCGTTTCCACCACTTGACCTTCTACGGATTCTTGCTGTGCTTCGCGGCTACCTTGGTCGCCACGGCATATCACTACGTACTCGACCTTCAGGCGCCTTACCCCGTGCTGAGCCTGCCTGTGCTGCTGGGCACGGTCGGGGGGATCGGCCTGGTCATTGGCCCCGCCGGGCTGCTTGTGCTGAACCTGCGCCGAGCGCCGGAACAGGGCGACCCCAGGCAGCGGCCAATGGACAGGGCCTTCATCCTGCTCCTGCTGTTGATCAGTCTCTCCGGGCTCGCCCTGTTGGGCCTGAGGGATACCGGGGCCATGGCGGTGCTGTTGGCCGTTCACCTGGGCACGGTCATGGCGCTGTTCATCACGTTGCCTTACGGCAAGTTCGCCCACGGCCTGTTCCGCAGCGCAGCGCTGCTGAAGTTCGCGCTTGAAAAGCGCCGCCCCGACACACTCGGCCTGGGCAGCGACTGATTGATGGGCGCGGCAGCAGCACAGGGTGGATGTCGGCGGTCTGACGGGCACGCCCAGTCAACGATTGGGCCATTTCTCCAGCAGGATCGACACGAATTTTTCAGCTGCAGGCGAAAGCGAGGCGCCGCGTCGGTAAACCAGGCCGAGTGTTCGGGTGACCTGGGGTTCGATCAACGGAACACTGACCAGGGTCGGATGGTCGGCGTTGGGCATGGCCAGGCTGGGCATGGCCGATACCCCCAGGCCGGCCTCCACCATGCCGAGCGAGGTCGAGAGGTGTTGTACCTCGTAAAACCACTTGGGGCGCAAGTTGAGCCCGGATAGCGCGTGGTCGAGCAGCATGCGATTGCCGCTCAGTCGGCCTACGCCGATCAGGCGGTAATCGGCAAGCTCGGTCCAGGTGACGGCGTCACGGCCTGCCAGTTTGTGGTCGCGCCGGCAGGCCAGGACGAAGTGTTCCTGCACCAGCGAGACGAACTCGATGTCCGGGTGTTGCCCGCTCATCATGTTGATGCCGAAGTCAGCCTCACCCCGCAGCACCGCTTCAAGCCCGTCGTTGGCGCTTAGATCGAGCAGGCGAATACGGATTTTCGGGTACTGCTCGTTGTAGTCGCGGATCACCGACGGCAGGAAGTAGAACGCTGCCGTGGGGATGCAGGCAAGGGTGACCTGGCCGGTTTGTCGTTCTGCCAGTTCGCGGATGCTGAGAATGGAGTCTTCGAAGTCGTCCAGTAACCGTCTGGCTTTGGGCAAAAAGTCGCGCCCGACGCTGGTCAGGCTGACGCGACGGGTGGTGCGCTCGAGCAAGGAGGTACCTAGGCCTTCCTCCAGCTTCTTTATGCGCCGGCTTAGCGCTGGCTGGGAGAGATGCAGTGCTTCGGCGGCTTCGTGGAAGCTGCCGAGTTCGGCGATTTTCACGAAAGATCGGATGTCTTGAAGCTCATATTCCATATAAAAGCCTTGGCCCGTTCAAAGAGGAATTATTTTGTGAAAGGCAATAATCGCTACGATATTTGCATTGGATTGATTTATCCATCCCTGTCACTCTTTTGCCCACAGCATCAATGATGTCCATTGATCAACAAGAGTGCGAAATCATGCAACGAATTCCTTGCGTACTCATGCGCGGCGGTACCTCCAAAGGGCCGTTCTTTCACGCCTGGGACCTGCCTGCCAATGTGGTCGAGCGCGACGAGTTGCTGATCAACCTCATGGGCTCTGGCCATGAGCTGGAAATCGACGGTATCGGTGGCGGCAGCCCGCAGACCAGCAAGGTGGCAATCATCAGCCCGTCACTGCACGCCGACGCTGACGTCGACTACCTGTTCGTGCAGGTCATGGTCGCACAGCGCCGGGTCGATACGGCCCCCAACTGCGGCAACATGCTGTGTGCTGTTGGGCCATTCGCCATCGAACAGGGGTTGGTAAAAGGCCAGGAAGGCAAGACCTTGGTGCGCATTCGCAACCTGAACACCGGCACTTTCGTCAATTCGCTGGTCGAAACGCCCGGCGGGATCGTGCGCTACGAAGGCCGCACGGCGATCGATGGGGTTCCGGGCACTGCCGCCCCGGTGCACCTGACCTTCCTCGACGCGGTCGGCAGCAAGACCGGCAAGCTGTTCCCCACGGGCAAGGCCCAGGACGTGATTGATGGCGTGCCGGTGACCTGCATCGACATGGCCATGCCGATGATGGTGGTAGAGGCTAGCCAATTGGGGGTCAGTGGCTCGGAAACCCCTGCTCAGCTGGACGCCGACAGCGCGCTGCTCAAACGCCTGGAAGCGTTGCGGCTGAAGGCCGGAAAGGCCATGGGCCTGGGCGATGTCAGTGGCATGGTCATCCCCAAGCCAGTGCTGGTGTCCAAGCCGCGCTACGACGGCACGCTGCAGGTTCGCTATTTCATGCCGCACAACTGCCATCGTGCCTTGGCGATCACTGGCGCGGTGGGGCTGGCGACTGCCTGCGTCAGCCCTGGCACCGTGATTGCCGACCTGTTGGGCGAAGGTGCACAGCAACTGGCCGAGGTCCGCCTGGAGCATCCAAGTGGCGGCATCGATGTTGCGCTGACGCGCAGCGGTGCCGATGGCAAGACGATCCAGGCTTCGGTGGTGCGAACCGCCCGGCGGCTCTTCTCAGGGTTCGTCTACGCCCCTACATTCCGCAGGTTGGCCGGGTAGCTCCAGGCGCTGATCCAGACCTGCACATTCGTAACAAGCGCATCCGCACAATTTCAACAATGGGTGATGCCTCATGAGACTCGCCAAATCGCTGTATTTCCAGATTCTCTGCGCCGTCCTGCTGGGCGTGGTGGTCGGACACTTCTGGGCGCAACAGGCCGTGGCCCTCAAGCCGCTGGGTGATGCGTTCATCAAACTGATCAAGATGATGATCGCGCCGGTGGTGTTCTGCACCATCGTCACCGGCATCGCCGGCATGACTGACAAACGTTCCCTGGGACGCTTGATGAGCAAGACCCTGCTGCTGTTCCTGGGCCTGACGATGGTCAGCCTGGTGATCGGACTGGCAGCGGTCTATCTGTTCAAGCCAGGTGTCGGCATGAACATCGATCCCGCTACCCTGAGTACGGCGGGCCTGAGCCAGTACACCGCCTCGGCTGCCAAGCTGAGCGTGGTGGACTTCTTCATGCACATCATCCCGGACACCTTCATCGGTGCCTTCAACAAGGGTGAGGTCTTGCCGGTCCTGTTCATCGCCGTACTCAGCGGTTTCGCCCTCTCGTCGATGGGCGAAAAGGGCAAGCCGGTACTGGACGTGCTGGAGTCGGCTTCGACCATGGTGTTCCGCATCTTCGGCTACCTGATGCGCTTTGCCCCGGTCGGCGCTTTCGGCGCACTGGCATTCACCGTTGGCCAGTACGGCATTACGTCCCTTGGCTCGCTGGCCAAGCTGGTGGGGACGTTGTACATCGCCTGCGCGTTCTTCGTGCTGGTGGTGCTCGGTGGCATCTGCCGGGCCCATGGCTTCAGCCTGTGGAAGCTGCTGCGCTATTTCCGCGAAGAGTTCCTTGTGGTGCTGGGGACTTCTTCAACCGAGCCGGTGCTGCCGCGAATGCTCGAGAAACTCGAGAAGCTTGGGTGCAAAAAAGGCGTGGTTGGCCTGGTGCTGCCCACTGGCTACTCGTTCAACCTGGACGGTACTGCCATCTATCTGTCGTTGGCAGCCGTGTTCATCGCGCAGGCCTGCAACATCGACCTGAGCCTGGGCCAGGTGGTCACCATGCTGGCGATCATGCTGCTGTCCTCCAAGGGCGCGGCAGGCGTTACCGGCAGCGGTTTCGTGGCCTTGGCCTCGACTCTTACTGTGATCCACGACATTCCCCTGGCCGGCCTGGCCCTGTTGATCGGGGTCGACCGCTTCATGTCGGAGGCCCGTGCGCTGACGAGTCTTGCCAGCAATGCAGTGGCTACGGTGGTGGTTTCGCTGTCGGAAAATGCCTGTGACCGCCAGACACTGCACAGCCGCCTGAACGGCGAGCCGGTGGTCAGCTCCGTCGCTGAAACAGCCGACTGGGTCGCCGAACCGCGCCGCCACGGCTGAGCCCCGACACCCTCTAGCTTTTCACAGGCCCCCATCAGGCGTTGCCGGGTGGGGGTCAGGGGGCCGTCTGCGCTGCAGGTGGCCACATAGACAATAAAAACAAGAGAACAAACCATGCTCGCACTTCTGGGCCTGATCATGGTGGTGACCTTCACCTACCTGATCATGAGTAAACGCCTGTCCCCGATCGTCGCGCTGACCATCGTGCCGATTGTTTTCGCCCTTATTGGCGGTTTCGCGCCAGACCTGGGCAAGATGATGCTCGATGGGCTGAAAATGGTCGCACCGTCTGCCGCGCTGCTGCTGTTCGCCATCCTGTTCTTCGGCCTGATGATCGACGCCGGCCTGTTCGACCCGTTGATCCGCAAGATTCTCAAGCGGGTGAATGGCGACCCGATAAAGATCGCTATCGGCACCGCCCTGCTGTCGCTGCTGGTTGCGCTGGACGGTGATGGCACCACGACTTACATGATTACCTGTGCCGCCATGCTGCCGCTTTACAAGCGCATCGGCATGAACCCGATGATCCTGGCTACCGTATCGATGCTGTCATTGAGCATCATGAGCGGCATGAGCCCGTGGGGCGGCCCCGCCACCCGCGCCATTGCCGCGCTTGGTCTGGATGCGACCGAGTACTTCATTCCGATGTTGCCCACCGTCATCGGCGGGGCGGTGTGGGTCGTATTCACCGCTTATCTGCTTGGCCGTGCAGAGCGTCGGCGTATCGGCAATATTGCCCTGGAGTCTGGTGGAGGCAACTGCTACATCAAGGAAATCCTTGGCGACAACCCGCACAAGCGTCCGCGCCTGGCCTATGTGAACCTAGTGTTGGTGATTGTCGTGATGACTGCGCTGGTGCTGGGGCTGATGCACGCAGCCATCCTGTTCATGATCGGTTTCGTCGCCGCGCTGATGATCAACTACCCGCAGCTGAATGTGCAGAAAGAACGCATTCTCGCCCATTCGGGTAACGCCATGACCGTGGTGCTGCTGGTATTCGCCGCAGGCATATTTGCCGGTATTTTCTCGGGCACCAAGATGGTTGACGCACTGGCGCAGACCCTGGTGGACTGGATTCCGGCAGCCTGGAGCCACTGGTTCCCGCTGGTGGTGGCGCTGACCAGCATGCCGCTGACTTTCGTGCTGTCCAACGACGCCTACTACTTCGGCGTTGTGCCGATCCTGGCGAACGCCGCTGCCGCCTATGGTATCGACCCGGTGGAAATTGCCCGCGCCTCGGTGCTGGGGCAGCCTGTGCACCTGATGAGCCCGCTGGTGGCCTCCACCTTGCTGCTGGTGGGCATGGTCGACCGGGATATCGGCGACTTCCAGAAGGCCACGGTGAAATGGGCCGTGCTCACCTCGCTGGTGATCACAGCACTGGCGTTGCTCACGGGGGCCTTGTCCTTCTTCGTCTAGGCATTATCGGGCGCCGCCAGGCGCCCCGACCTCCGCTCACTCCGAAAACAACAATAGAGTACCGATCATGTCCCGAGTTGTGTTCCGTGGGGCCACCTTAGGCCTGCTTTGCGGCTGGCTGCCTGTTGCCGGCGCTTCCGGTTTTGTCGATGACAGCAAGCTCAAGCTGCAGTTGCGCAACGTGTATTTCAACGAGAATTTCCGTGACGAGCAGGGTATGAGTGCCCGCGCTGCCGCCACGGCCAAAAGCGAACGGGTGGAATGGGCTCAGGGCTTTCTGCTCGACTACCAGTCAGGTTTCACCCAAGGTACTTTGGGTGTGGGGCTCGATGCACTGGGCCTGCTGGGCGTACGCCTTGATTCCGGGCGCGGGCGCAGCGGTACCGGGCTGTTGCCGGTGCACGACGATGGCCGTGCGGCGGATGAGTTCGCCAGTGCCGGGGTCACGGCCAAAGCCCGCCTGGGCAGCACCGTGGTCAAGCACGGCACCTTGCTGCCCAAGACACCGGTGCTGGTCTACAACGATGCGCGGGTGCTGCCACAGACCTATCAGGGCACTCAGCTGACCAGCACGGATATCGACGGGCTGACCCTGACGGCCGGGCACCTTGACCGTTTCAAGCAGCGTGACTCGTCCAACAGCACTGGCATTTATCTGGATGGCTATGGGGGCGGCAAGTCGGGTGACTTCAGCTTTGCCGGTGCCGACTATGCCGTCAGCAAACAACTGCGCCTGAGTGTGTACCATGGCCAGCTGGAGCACTTCTATCGCCAGGATTTTGCCGGGCTGGTGCATGACCTGCCGCTGGCTGGCGGGGTTCTGACCACGGACCTGCGCTACTTCAAAAGCCGCGACAGCGGGGCGGCCTATGGCGGCGGCATCGACAACCAGATGTTCAGTGGCCAGGTGGCGTATGCGCATTCCGGCCATACCCTGGGGGCCGGTTATCAGGTGCTCGATGGAGATGCCGGTTTGCCGTATATCAGCGGTGCGACCGTTTATTCGTTCAGCAACGTCGGCATCGGCAAGTTCATCGAGGAGGAAGAGAAAACCTGGATGGCCAGCTACGCCTACAACTTCGCGGCCGCCGGCGTGCCGGGGCTGACCTTCATGACGCGCTACCTGAGTGGCGACAATGGCCGCTCAGGTGGCGAGGGCATCAAAGAATGGGAGCGTGACGCCGAGATTGCCTACGTGGTGCAGGGCGGGCCAATGAAAGGTCTGGGCGTGAAACTGCGCAACTATGTCTATCGTTCGGATTTCGCTCGCGGGCGCGACAGCAACCGCTTGTACCTTACCTACGATATCGCCATCTGGTGATGGCGCGGGCCGGGTCACATACCCGGCCCAGGCCTTGCTTGCGGTGCCCCGCTCAGCGGCGCAGCAGGCGAGAGACCACGAGTGTGACAGCGGCTGTGATGGCCATTGCGGCGAAAGGCTTTTGCTTGACGAATGAAGACACCGTGTCCAGCGTGTCACCATAGGACTTGGTCAACTGACCTGCGGCCTGACGCCCATCGCCTTCGGCCTCCAGCGCCGGATCTTCGACCAGTCGGCCTACAGCGCTCTGCGCCTTGCCTGCGAGGTTTTCAGCAACACCTTCGATCTGTTCACGTTTCATGATGTTTGTGTTCCTTCCTGTGAGCGACTGAGTGTCAACAACACAGGCTTAGGGCGGTGGCGCGTCGCAATGGTTCCAACGCAAGCAAGGTCGAAGACAAGCAGGCGGGCTTATCGAGCATTTTGACCGTTACGTACTGGGCAAGTCTGCAGCCTGGCGGGCCTTTTTCTCGAGTATCCGCGCCCCGGTTCCTTCCTTGGCCAGCACATCTTCGGGGTTGCGCAGCGGGCAGTCTTCAAGCGACAGGCAACCGCAGCCAATGCAGTTGTCCAGGCTGTCGCGCAGTGCCTCCAGTGTGCGAATGCGGGCATTCAGGTCTTCGCGCCAGGCCGTGGACATCTCGCTCCATTGTGCTGCCGTGAGCTTGCTGTTGGGGGCATAACGGCTGAGTGCCTGTTTGATTTCCTCAAGCGCAATACCCGTGCGCTGGGCCACCTTGATGATCGCCAGGGTACGCAGCACCAGCGAGGGATAGCGGCGCTGGTTGCCTGCTGTGCGGACGCTGGCGATCAGCCCTTTGGTTTCGTAGAAGTGCAGCGCAGACACCGCCACGCCGCTGCGCTTGGCCACTTCACCCACTGTGAGCATCCGTGTGTTGTCCGCTGCCATACGAGTCGACCTAAAGTTAAGTTGAGCTTTTATAAGCCGGCCCGGTCGGCGCCGCAACCGTTTTTCCGGGGCATCGGGGTATTGCATGAAGGCATTCGCCTTTGCCCCATCATCTTTCAGTGGTTGGGCACGCTACCCAAAGCCACGGCGCACAGTTCTCACCTCATAGCCCAACCCTTCCAGGTAGGCTTTTACGAGCGCCGTGCGCCAGTGCTCAGGCTGATAGTGGCCGGACCAGTCGTCGACAGTGAATACCCCATTCTTATAGGCGATATAACCTGCAGCGCTGACGTTGTTGCTGGCATTGAAATTCCACATTTCAGCGCCGCTGGCGTGAGTATTCAAGAGGGGGTCAGTAGAGGCGCCGAAGACGATCAGGGTGGTTTCGTCTCCTTCATTTATGAGTGTGTATTTGTAAATGAGTGATGGACTGATTTTTTGGGCGTTATTTTTGTTGTTGATGATATGGATGTCTACGATGTCCTCGCTTATTAATTTTTTGGCATTCTTGAGTTCGGTTTGAAGGTGTTTGGCTTGGTTGTTCGAAAGCAGGTGTGCCGTATTGGAGGGTTTGAATTGTTTTCTATAATTCCTGCCTATCTGAATGGCTGCCTGGAAAAATTTATTGATTGCATTTTTTCCGCTAGGGTCTTGTGCGTTGATAGGGTCGTTCAGGCAGTAGGCATAGGCATTGATGCCGCCTTTGAGGAAAGGGCTCTGGTTGTCTGGGCTGATGAATCGCATCAAGCGTGGGATGAATATTCGGTACCCATTTCCGAGTGCATAGCCTTCCAGCGCAGAAGCGTAAAATTCACCATTGAACCCCACCGCTCCGGTCAGTTCCGCTTCGGTGTTTCGAAACCCATAGGGTGTATAGTTTCCTGACTGACCTTTTGTTGGGCCCGTGGGTGTTCGTGCGGCGCCATGTTGGTCATGGGCCTGGCTTTCCGAACAGGCTGCAATGGCCGGATCGTGTTTTTTGCGTGATGTCGAAGTTTTATGCGTTGACATATCTCTGAGATCCGTCAGATCTGGCACTTGGCATCAGTGTGTTATGAAGTGCACAGGCTTAAGCTGATAAAAGTATCAGGTCATTCAGGCTGCAACACTTCAGGGGATACGCGTTTCGCTGCCGGTAGATAGAGGCTCGCCACTGTAGCCTCACATTCCGATCGGCCGCTTTTCGGCGTTTCGATAGCCATAGGGCAAGTAGTTGCTTGGCATGCGTTTTGATATATGCGTAGAGCCAGTATCTGTAGGCATGGTCTTGATGAGCCCGAACTGAGCGAGGTATGAGTGTGCCTCACCTGTCACAGGTTCGACACTGATAAAACTGTCAGGTGATTGCAGTTTAACAATGTCGTAATTTTCTCACTTTACCCCTTCAGTATCTGGTCGCGGCGCATCTGGGTGACCAAGGTAAAGCGGTCATCCGGGTGCACGGTCTCGGAAACCGCCATCAAATCACCATTCTCCTCGCGGTAATGGCGGATGATGTTCAACCCCGGCGAGCCTGCTTCGGCCTTCAGCGCCTTGGCCATTTCCGCTGTCAGCAAAACCGCGCGCACTTGCTGGTCGACCACTGCGATTGACCGGCCATAGTGCTGTTCGATCAACCCGGCAATCAGCCGGTCAGGGTGCTCGCGGGCCAGGTCAATGACCTCGGTATAGTCGCGCGGCGCATACACGTCGGTCCAGCAAAGCGGCGCGGCAGGGTGCTGCCGGTCGACGCGGATGCTCGACACGCAGAAGTAATGCTCCCCCGGCACCAGCCCCAGCCGCGCCGCCTCGTTCAGGTCGGCGACAAAGTGGCGCACGCTCTGGATTTCCCGCTGCTGGGTGTCTGCCAGGTGCGCCAGGTCAGCCACGCAGGCCGACGATTGCGAATAGCCGCCGCGCGGGCTGCTGGCCTCCACGCGAGTGCCCACCCGCTTGCGCCGCGACACCAGCCCTTGGGTGAGCAACTGGTTGATAGCGGCACGCACCGTGTGCCGGCTCACATTATAAAGGTCGCACAGCTCGAATTCGGTCGGCAGCAGGCTGCCCACCGGGTAGCGGCCGCTGGCAATGGCTTGCATCAAGTCCTTTGCCACGGTGGAGTAGCGCGTTGGGTTCATACCTTTGCTCTGGCTCGCCTATTTCATCGGTTGACAGTGTAACAGCGGCCGAATGCCGAACGTTCCAGCCTGTCGAGCAGGGCCACCCAGGGGCTTGCCAGAACCTGTTTGGCGCCTGGGAGATCGAGCGCCGCCCGCGCGGCGCATCGCGAGCTGCGCTCGCTCCTACGTTTGTTTCTGGCCAGTGACGCCTGTGACAGGCGCGCGCGACCGCCGTGTTTGTACGACGCGATATCGAGCCCTGCGCCAAGGCGTACGCGCGCAAATCTCACAGGAATGATTGGCCCGAAACAAACGTAGGAGCGAGCGCAGCTCGCGATGCGCCGCGCGGGCGGCGCTCGATCTCCCAGGCGACGCACCTCTACCGCCATACAGGCGGCGCTCGACCTCCCAGGCGACGCACCTCTACCGCCATACAGGCGGCGCTCGGTCTCCCAGGCGACGCACCTCTACCGCCATACCTTCAAGGCCACACCGCCTGGCATGACGTTGCGCAATGGCCGGGTGTGTTTGCCGTGGGTTTTAGGGGGTGGCAGAAATCGAGCGCCGCCCGCGCGGCGCATCGCGAGCTATGCTCGCTCCTACGTTTGTTTCTGGCCAGTAACGCCTGTGACAGGCGCGCGCGACCGCCTTGTTTGTACGACGCAATATCGTGCCAAGCGCCAAGGCGTTCGCGCACAAATCCCACAGGAATGACTGGCCCGAAACAAACGTAGGAGCGAGCGCAGCTCGCGATGCGCCGCGCGGGCGGCGCTCGATCTCACAGGCGACGCACCTCTACCCGCCATACAGGCGGCGCTCGATCTCCTAGGCGACGCACCTCTACCGCCATACAGGCGGCGCTCGATCTCCCGGGCGACGCACCTCTACCGCCATACAGGCGGCGCTCGATCTCCCAGGCGCCAAACAGGTTCTGGCAAGCCCCCTGCTGGCCCTGACCCGATCCCCCCGCCGACCACCCAACCCGCCATTCATCGCACTGCGCGAATGGCGGCCAAAAAGTGTCGGCATCATGAATGACCGCTTCGCGAGTCAACGCCTGGGCGGTGCACGGCAGGGGCGCGGAAGAGAAGAGAGCCGAAGATCACCCCGGTCGCTCAGTACGGGGCGATGGCGATTGCGTAGCGTGCAGTGCAGGTTTCGATTCGGCTAGGATGCTTGTTGATGCTGAAATTGAACCCACACAACAAGCACGGCCCGAGAGCACCCATGAACCGCAACGAACTGCGCAAAGCCGATATCAACCTGATGGTGGTGTTCGAAGCGCTGATGCAGGAACGCAACCTCACCCGCGCCGCGGAGAAGCTGTTCGTCGCCCAGCCCACGGTCAGCGCGGCGCTGGCCAGGTTGCGTACGATGTTCAATGACCCGTTGCTGGTTCGTGTGGGCAACCGCATGGAGCCCTCGGCCAGGGCCGAAGAGGTGATCAAGTACCTCACGCCAGCCTTGGATGCGATGTCCGTGGCACTCAGCATGACCCATGATTTCGACCCGCTGACCAGCAAGATGACCTTCCGCATTGGCTTGTCCGATGATGTCGAGTCGGGCCTGTTGCCGCCGCTGTTGCGGGCGCTGCGGGTGGAGGCGCCAAACGTGGTGGTGGTCGTGCAGCATGTGGACTACTGGCGCATTCCGGACCTGCTGGCGGCGGGCGACGTGACGGTGGGTATCAGCCAGACCAAGGGCCTGCCCGCCAATGCCAAACGCAAGGTGCTACGCACCATGCAGGCCAGGGTAGTGCGGGCCGACAAGTCCACCACGCCGCTTTCTCTGGATGAGTTTTGCCAACGCCCGCATGTCCAGGTTTCGCCGACCGCCAACACCCAGGGTGTGGTCGACGACTGGTTGAAAGACATCGGCCGTGAACGCAAGGTGGTGTTGTCGGTGCCGCAGTTCAGTTCGCTACCGGCGATTCTGGCCGGTACCGACCTGCTGGCCTGCTGCCCGGACTATGCCGCACAGGGTATGGAACGCTGGGGCAACCTGCAGGCCGAGACGCTGCCGTTCGAGACTGCTGCACTGGAGCTGGCCATGGTCTGGTTGAGCACCACTGACAGCGACCCGGCCGAGCGTTGGCTGCGTAGTCGCCTGGAGCACTACATGGGCGGACTACGGGAAGCGGTCACGGGATGATGTCGGTCTCCAGGCTCAGCAGGTCCTGCACCGTCTGCCGCCGGCGGATCATCCGCAACACCCCGCCCTCGATCAGAAACTCCGGCAGCAGCGGCCGGCTGTTGTAGTTCGACGACATCGACGCGCCATAGGCGCCGGCATCGTGAATCACCAGCAGGTCGCCCACCTGTGCCTGAGGCAGGTCCTGCGGGGTCAGTTCCTGGTCATTCTGAGTGAACACGTCACCCGATTCACACAACGGCCCGGCCACCACAGTCGGTTGCCGTGGGCGGTCCACCGGCTGGCCGTTGGCATCAAGCAGGGTCATGCCGTGGTAGGCGCCGTACATCGCCGGGCGCATCAGGTCGTTGAAGCCGGCGTCGATCATGACGAAGGTATTGCGGCCCACTTGCTTGACGGCGCGCACTTCGGCCACGAGGTAGCCCGACTCGGCCACCAGGAAACGCCCTGGCTCGATTTCCATGCGCACGGGGTGGCCAAGCATCGCTTCGACTTCCTTGCGCGCTACCGCCCAGGTCTGCGCATAGCGCTGCAGGTCGACCGGTTTGTCGGTGCTGCGGTAAGGGGTGGAAAGCCCGCCGCCAATGGAGAACGCCTCGATGTCCACGCCCAGGCGGCCGATCAGTTCGATCATCGAGCGGGCCACCTGTTCCAGGTGCTGGTAGTCCACCCCGGAGCCAATATGCATGTGCACGCCCACCAGGTGCAGGCCATGGGCCTTGATGCACGCCAGCGCCTCGTCCAGCTCTTCATGCCAGATGCCGTGCTTGCTGTTTTCGCCGCCGGTGTTGGTCTTGCGGCTGTGGCCATGGCCGAAGCCCGGGTTGATGCGGATCCACACGCGGTGGCCGGGCGAGCGTTCACCCAGTTGGCGCAGCATGTCGATGGAGCCTGCGTTGACTTCGATCTTCGAGGCCACCACTCGCTCCAGGGTGGGGCGGTCCAGTGCGTCACAGGTCAGCACCACGCCGGCAGGGTCACCGTCAACGCTCGCGCCGGCGGCGAAGGCCCGCTCCATCTCACCCAGCGACACTGCATCCAGCACCAGACCATGGGCGCGCATCAGGCGCAGCACATGCAAGTTCGGGTTGGCTTTCTGGGCGAAACGTACGGTGTCGAACACGTTCAGCTGCTCGACACGATCGGCGATGGTGCGGGTGTCGTATGCCCATAGCGGCGAGCCGTGCTGGCGAACCGCCTCGGCCAGGAGGGTGAAGGGTGCGGTCATGGTGGCGTTACTCGTATAAGGAAGGCCACGAGGATGCGCCAAAGGGTGAATTCAGAAAAATAGCTATTCTTCTGCCAGCTATTCATATCTGATATGCCCATTGTCGACTCTCCGGGTATTGCCGTGAAACTGTCCGTTCGCCACATCGAAGTGTTCCGCGCCATTATGGCGGCCGGTAGCGTCACAGGGGCGGCGCGCCTGTTGTTCACCTCGCAGCCCACCGTCAGCCGCGAACTGGCGCGGCTGGAGCAGGTGACTGGCCTGAACCTGTTCGAACGTGAGGGAGGGCGTCTGGTGGCCACAGCCCAGGCGTTGCTGCTGATCGAGGAGGTCGAGCGCGCCTACGTCGGGCTGGAGCGGATCGATCGCTTTGCCCAGGCCATCCGCAACTTCGAGCAGGGCCGGCTGGCCATCACCTGCTTGCCGCTGTTCTCGCAAACCTTGTTGCCAAAGGCTTGCCAGCGCTTTCACCAGCAGCACAGCGGCGTGAGCGTGAGCATTCTGGCGCAGGAGTCGCCTTTGCTGGAGGAGTCACTGGTTGCCCAGCAGCATGACCTTGGCCTGACTGAAGTCGAACAGATACCGCGCGGCGCGTATGGTGAATTGCTGTTCAGTGCCAACATGGTGTGCGTGTTGCCCGAGCATCACCCGCTGCAAGTGAAGGCTGAACTGGAGCTGAGTGATTTCCATGAGGTCGATTTCATCAACCTGGCCAGTCTGGATACCTACCGCCAGCGTCTGGATCAGCACTTTCGTGCGGCCGGGGTCAACCGCCGCACGGTGATCGAAACCACCAGTGCAGCTTCGGTGTGCGCCATGGTCAGGCAAGGCCTGGGGGTGGCGATCATCAACCCGCTGAGCGGGCTGGAGGCGGCGCAAGGCGGGTTGCCGATCCGCCGGTTACGGGTGTCGGTGCCGTATCAGGTGATGCTGATACGCCCGGACCATCGGCCGGCATCGGCAGCGGTGGAGCCGTTTTGCGAGGCGTTGCGGGTGCAGGCGCAAGAAATGCAGGCAGCATTGGGCTAGGGCTTTGCGGGGCACTCAGATTCCATGCCATCCCCGCAGTGCCTGCTTCGCGGGTAAACCCGCTCCTACAGCTCGCAGACCAAGGTTCCAGTACCGGCCAGGATGTTTTCAAGGGTTTCCTTCACTTCATCCATGTCACTCAACTCGCTGGTCAGGTTGATCTCCAGCACTTCATCCCCCTTCAGCGCGTCCCGGTCACCGGCCGCCACTTCAATCAGCAGGCGCTTGGCGCTCAGGGTCACTTTAAGACCATCCAGCGTCGACGGCTCATCATCCAGGGTCAGGTCGACGGTGTCCTCGTCCGGGTAGCGGGTAAGCAGGAACATCTGACCTTTGTCGCTGTGGCAACACAGGGTCGCCATGTTGTCTTCCTCGTCATCGCAAGGGGTGGCGAACAGCAGGGCGGTGTTGATTTGCATGAGCAGGCTCGAATCAAAGGAAACGGAAGGGGATTCTGACAGTCTTGCGTACAGGCATAAACGTAAAGTTACCCCCCCTTGACCGAAATTGTCGCAGCGCTGCAAGCGTAGATGACCGATCAGTCGTTAAGCTTCGGCGAGCCCTGGGCGTGCCTGCGCACGTTCAACGTCTGGTTTTTTACCGTCCGCCATGCCACGGGTTGGCTATCGTTGATCCGTACACGGCGCACGCAGCGACGCTTCAATTATTACAAAGCCCAAGCGGAGTACCACAGATGGCGTTCTTCACCGCAGCCAGCAAAGCCGACTTCCAGCATCAACTGCAAGCGGCCCTGGCGCAGCACATCAGCGAGCAGTCCCTGCCACAAGTGGCGCTGTTCGCCGAGCAGTTCTTCGGCATCATCTCTCTGGACGAACTCACCCAACGCAGGCTTTCCGACCTGGCCGGCTGCACCCTGTCAGCCTGGCGCATCATCGAGCGTTTCGACCCCGAATATCCGCAAGTACGGGTGTACAACCCTGATTACGAACGCAATGGCTGGCAGTCGACCCATACCGTGGTCGAAGTGCTGCACCACGACCTGCCGTTCCTGGTCGATTCGGTGCGCACCGAGCTCAACCGCCGTGGCTACAGCATCCACACCCTGCAAACCACCGTGCTCAGCGTGCGCCGTGGCGCCAAAGGCGAGCTGTTGGAACTGCTGCCCAAGGGTACCCAGGGCGAGGGCGTGTGCTACGAGTCACTGATGTATCTGGAGATCGACCGCTGCGCCAATGCCGCCGAGCTGACAGTGCTGACCCGCGAAATCGAGCAGGTGCTGGCCGAGGTACGGGTGGTGGTGGCCGACTTCGAACCGATGAAGGCCAAACTGCGTGACGTGGTGGCGCAGGTAGAACAGACCGCCTTTGGCCCTGCCCAAAACGAAAAGAGCGAAGTCAAGGCCTTCCTCGAGTGGCTGCTGGATAACCACTTCACCTTCCTGGGCTATGAAGAATTCACCGTCAAGGGCGACGCCGATGGCGGCCAGATGGTTTACGACGGGCAGTCGTTCCTCGGCTTGCCACGCCGCCTGCGCGTGGGCCTGACCGCAGAAGAGCTGCGCATCGAAGACTACGCTGTGGCCTACCTCAACGAGCCGCTGCTGCTGTCGTTCGCCAAGGCCGCGCTGCCCAGCCGCGTGCACCGCCCGGCCTATCCGGACTACGTGTCGATCCGTCAGCTGGACGCCGACGGCAAGGTCATCAAGGAGCACCGCTTCATGGGGCTGTACACCTCGTCGGTGTATGGCGAAAGCGTGCATGCCATTCCGTACATCCGCGTGAAGGTGGCCGAAGTCGAGCGCCGTTCGGGCTTCGATCCCAAGGCTCACCTGGGCAAGGAACTGGCCCAGGTGCTGGAAGTGCTGCCGCGTGACGACCTGTTCCAGACGCCGATCGACGAGCTGTTCAGCACGGTCATGGCAATCGTGCAAATCCAGGAGCGCAACAAGATCCGCGTGTTCCTGCGCAAAGACCCGTACGGCCGCTTCTGCTACTGCCTGGCCTACGTCCCGCGGGAAATCTACTCCACCGAAGTGCGGCAGAAGATCCAGCAGGTGCTGATGGAGCGCCTGAAGGCCAGCGACTGCGAGTTCTGGACCTTCTTCTCCGAATCGGTTCTGGCCCGTGTGCAACTGATTCTGCGGGTCGACCCCAAGAACCGCATCGACATCGACCCGCAGCAACTGGAGCGCGAAGTCATCCAGGCCTGCCGCTCGTGGCATGACGATTACTCGGCACTGGTGGTGGAGAACTTCGGCGAAGCCCAGGGCACCAACATCCTCGCCGATTTCCCCAAAGGCTTCCCGGCCGGGTACCGCGAGCGCTTCGCCGCGCACTCGGCGGTAGTCGACCTGCAGCATGTGCTGAGCCTGTCGGAAAGCAAGCCGCTGGCAATGAGCTTCTATCAGCCGTTGACCCAGGTTGGCGAGCGCACCCTGCACTGCAAGCTCTACCACGCCGACACCCCGCTGGCGCTGTCCGATGTGCTGCCGATTCTGGAAAACCTTGGCCTGCGCGTGCTCGGCGAGTTCCCGTATCGCCTGCGCCATGCCAATGGCCGCGAATACTGGATCCACGACTTCGCCTTCACCTACAGCGAAGGCCTGAGCCTGGACATCCAGCAGCTCAACGACACCCTGCAGGACGCCTTCATCCACATCGTCCGTGGTGACGCCGAGAACGACGCTTTCAACCGCCTGGTACTGACTGCCGGCCTGCCATGGCGCGACGTGGCATTGCTGCGCGCTTACGCCCGTTACCTGAAGCAGATTCGCCTGGGCTTTGACCTGGGTTACATCGCCAGCACCCTGAACAACCACACCGATATCGCTCGCGAGCTGACCCGGTTGTTCAAGACCCGCTTCTACCTGGCGCGCAAGCTCACCCAGGACGACCTTGACGACAAGCAGCAGCGCCTGGAGCAGGCCATTCTGGCTGCGCTGGACGACGTGCAGGTGCTCAACGAAGACCGCATCCTGCGGCGCTATCTGGACCTGATCAAGGCCACCCTGCGTACCAACTTCTACCAGCCCGATGCAAACGGCCAGAACAAGTCGTACTTCAGCTTCAAGTTCAACCCCAAGCTGATCCCCGAACTGCCCAAGCCGGTGCCAAAGTTCGAGATATTCGTCTATTCGCCACGCGTCGAGGGCGTGCACCTGCGCTTTGGCAACGTCGCCCGTGGCGGCTTGCGCTGGTCCGACCGCGAAGAAGACTTCCGCACCGAAGTGCTGGGCCTGGTCAAAGCCCAGCAAGTGAAAAACTCGGTCATCGTGCCGGTCGGCGCCAAGGGCGGCTTCCTGCCGCGCCGTCTGCCGATTGGCGGCAGCCGTGACGAGATTGCTGCCGAAGGCGTGGCGTGCTACCGCATCTTCATTTCCGGCCTGCTCGACATCACCGACAACCTCAAGGACGGTGGCGTGGTACCGCCGGCCAACGTGGTGCGCCATGATGATGACGACCCGTACCTTGTGGTAGCGGCGGACAAAGGTACTGCGACCTTCTCCGACATCGCCAACGGCATCGCGATCGACTACGGTTTCTGGCTGGGCGATGCTTTTGCTTCCGGCGGCTCGGCCGGTTACGACCACAAGAAGATGGGCATTACCGCGCGCGGTGCCTGGGTGGGCGTGCAGCGCCACTTCCGCGAGCGCGGCATCAACGTGCAGGAAGACCCGATCACCGTCATTGGTGTGGGCGATATGGCCGGCGACGTGTTCGGCAATGGCCTGCTGATGTCCGACAAGCTGCAACTGGTGGCAGCGTTCAACCACCTGCATATCTTCATCGACCCCAACCCGGAGCCCGCTTCCAGCTTCGCTGAACGCAAGCGCCTGTTCGACCTGCCGCGCTCGGCCTGGAGCGACTACGACACCAGCATCATGTCCGAAGGCGGCGGGATCTTCCCGCGCAGTGCCAAGAGCATCGCCATCAGTGCGCAGATGAAGGAACGCTTCGCCATCGAAGCCGACCGACTGACCCCGACCGAGCTGCTTAACGCGCTGCTCAAGGCCCCGGTGGACTTGCTGTGGAACGGCGGTATCGGTACCTACGTGAAGGCCAGCACTGAAAGCCACGCCGATGTCGGCGACAAGGCCAACGATGCGCTGCGGGTCAACGGTAACGAACTGCGCTGCAAGGTAGTGGGCGAGGGCGGCAACCTGGGCATGACCCAGCTCGGCCGCGTCGAGTTCGGCCTGAACGGCGGCGCCACCAACACCGACTTCATCGACAACGCCGGCGGCGTGGATTGCTCCGACCACGAGGTCAACATCAAGATCCTGCTCAACGAAGTGGTGCAGGGTGGCGACATGACCGAGAAGCAGCGCAACCAGCTGCTGGGCAGCATGACTGACGAAGTGGCCGGGCTGGTGCTGGGCAACAACTACAAGCAGACCCAGGCGCTGTCGCTGGCCGCCCGCCGCGCCCGCGAGCGGATTGCCGAGTACAAGCGCCTGATGGCCGACCTTGAGGCGCGGGGCAAACTTGACCGCGCCATCGAATTCCTGCCGTCCGAGGAACAGTTGGCCGAACGCCTGGCTGCCGGCCATGGGCTGACCCGCGCCGAGCTGTCGGTGCTGATCTCGTACAGCAAGATCGACCTCAAGGAGCAACTGCTCAAGTCGCTGGTGCCGGACGACGACTACCTGACCCGTGACATGGATACCGCTTTCCCGCCGTCCCTGGTCAGCAAGTTTGCCGAAGCCATGCGTCGCCACCGCCTGAAACGGGAAATTGTCAGCACCCAGATCGCCAACGACCTGGTCAACAACATGGGTATCACCTTCGTCCAGCGCCTGAAGGAGTCGACCGGCATGAGCCCGGCCAACGTGGCCGGGGCCTATGTGATCGTGCGCGACATCTTCCACCTGCCGCACTGGTTCCGCCAGATCGAGGCGCTGGACTATCAGGTGCCCGCAGAAATCCAGCTCACCCTGATGGACGAGCTGATGCGTCTCGGCCGCCGTGCCACCCGCTGGTTCCTGCGTAGCCGCCGCAACGAACAGGACGCCGGGCGTGATACCGCGCACTTCGGGCCGAAGATCGCGCAGCTGGGGCTGAAACTTGATGAACTGCTCGAAGGCCCCACCCGCGAACGCTGGATGGTGCGCTACCAGGGCTTTGTCGAGGCCGGTGTGCCGGAGTTGCTGGCGCGTATGGTGGCGGGTACCAGCCACTTGTACACCCTGCTGCCGATCATTGAAGCGGCCGACGTTACCGGCCATGAGCCGGCGCAGGTGGCCAAGGCGTTCTTCGCCGTGGGCAGCGCGCTGGACCTGACCTGGTACCTGCAGGAAATCAGCAACCTGCCGGTGGAAAACAACTGGCAGGCGCTGGCCCGCGAGGCATTCCGCGACGATATCGACTTGCAGCAGCGGGCGATCACCATTTCGGTCCTGCAGATGGCCGATGCACCGGAAGACATGGATGCCCGCGTGGCACTGTGGGCAGAGCAGCACCGGGGAATGGTGGAGCGCTGGCGCGCCATGCTCGACGACCTGCGCAATGCCACGGGTACTGACTATGCGATGTACGCGGTGGCCAACCGCGAGCTGGTCGATCTGGCCATGAGCGGGCAGGCGGCGGCGGTGCCGTCCTGAGCCTTGTAGTCAGGTAAAACAAAGCCCCGGCAGTGATGCCGGGGCTTTTTTGTATGCCTGGGCTGGCCCTTTCGCGGGTGAACCCGCTCCTACAGGGGGCGGGCCCGGACAGGTTTACTTGAACCGTCTCTCCACACCTTTCTCGACCAGGATCTTCGCCGAAATCT
This sequence comes from Pseudomonas sp. D5(2026), assembly GCF_057766845.1. Lineage (NCBI taxonomy): Bacteria > Pseudomonadati > Pseudomonadota > Gammaproteobacteria > Pseudomonadales > Pseudomonadaceae > Pseudomonas > Pseudomonas sp. D5(2026). The sequence goes on along the minus strand of NZ_CM173421.1, from coordinate 3,889,959 downwards.
CTTCCACCGAAAAATGCGTGGAATTGATGTTGGGGATGTTCTCCCTGCGGAACAGGCTTTCCACCTCACGTACTTCGAACTCGCACTGGGCAAAGCTGGAATAGCGGCTGTTGGGCTTGCGCTCGTGGCGGATGGCGGTGAGACGGTCGGGGTCGATGGTCAGGCCAAACAGCTTGTTGTGGTGCTTTTTCAGCACCGCCGGCAGCTGCAGGCGCTCCATGTCGTCTTCGGTCAGCGGGTAGTTGGCGGCACGGATGCCGAACTGCATGGCCATGTATAGGCAGGTTGGGGTCTTGCCGCAACGCGACACGCCAACCAGAATCAGATCGGCTTTGTCGTAGTAGTGGGTGCGTGCACCATCGTCGTTATCCAGGGCGAAATTCACCGCCTCGATGCGCTCCATGTAGTTGGAATTGCCGCCGATCGAGTGGGATTTGCCCACGGAATACGACGAATGGGCGATCAATTCCTGCTCGAGCGGGGATAAAAACGAAGAAAAGATGTCGATCATGAAGCCATTCGATGTCGCCAGGATCTCGCGGATGTCCTGGTTGACGATGGTATCGAAGATGATCGGGCGAACCCCGTCCCGCTCGGCCGCCGCGTTGATTTGCTGGACCATGGCTCGCGCTTTGTCCGGCGAATCGATGTAAGGACGGGTGAATTTGTTGAAGGGAATGCTCTCGAATTGCGCGAGCAGACTCTGGCCCAGGGTTTCGGCAGTGATACCCGTGCCGTCGGAGATGAAGAACGCGGTTCGTTTCATTTGCGATCTGGGCCTTAAGCTGATGACGATTCTTGGATATGATAAGTTCGGTTTGCCGAATGCGGCTGTCGACATTCTGCCACATTTGCAGAGCCTATTTTCCAGGTACAGGCCACAAACGCCCGGCCAAGTCAAAGAAGACAGGCGGGCGCCTTTTGAGCTTTTCCAACACAGTTAGTGGAGAGATCACCTTGGTAGAGTACGTAGTTTCCCTCGATAAGCTCGGCGTCCATGATGTGGAGCATGTGGGGGGCAAGAACGCATCCCTGGGCGAGATGATCAGCAACCTTGCCGGTGCTGGTGTATCGGTGCCGGGCGGCTTTGCCACTACGGCGCAGGCGTACCGCGATTTTCTCGAACAGAGTGGTCTGAACGACAGGATTCACGCTGCGCTCGACGCGCTGGACGTGGACGACATCAATGCCCTGACCAAGACTGGCGCGCAGATTCGCCAGTGGGTCATGGAGGCCGAATTCCCGCCACGACTGGATTCGGAAATCCGTACGGCCTTCGCCGAAATGGCCGCCGGCAACGACAACATGGCCGTTGCCGTGCGTTCCTCGGCCACTGCCGAGGACCTGCCGGACGCCTCCTTCGCCGGCCAGCAGGAAACCTTCCTCAACATCCGCGGCGTCGATAACGTGATCCGCGCGGCCAAGGAAGTGTTCGCGTCGCTGTTCAACGACCGCGCCATCGCCTACCGCGTGCACCAGGGCTTCGATCACAAGCTGGTAGCCCTGTCTGCCGGTGTGCAGCGCATGGTCCGCTCCGAAACCGGCACTGCCGGTGTCATGTTCACCCTCGACACCGAGTCGGGCTTCCGCGATGTGGTATTCATCACTGGCGCCTATGGCCTGGGCGAAACCGTGGTGCAGGGTGCGGTCAACCCTGACGAATTCTACGTGCACAAGAACACCCTGCAGGCCGGGCGCCCGGCCATCCTGCGCCGCAATCTGGGCAGCAAGGCGATCAAGATGGTCTATGGCGACGAAGCCAAGGCCGGCCGTTCGGTCAAGACCGTCGAAGTCGACCGCGCCGAGCGTGCTCGCTTCTGCCTGACCGATGCCGAGGTCAGCGAGCTGGCCAAGCAGGCCATGATCATCGAGCAGCACTACCAGCGCCCGATGGACATCGAGTGGGCCAAGGACGGTGACGACGGCAAGCTGTACATCGTCCAGGCTCGCCCTGAAACGGTGAAGAGCCGTTCCAGCGCCAACGTCATGGAACGCTACCTGCTCAAAGAGAAAGGCACCGTGCTGGTCGAAGGCCGTGCCATTGGCCAGCGTATCGGCGCCGGCAAGGTTCGTGTCATCAACGACGTATCGGAAATGGACAAGGTCCAGCCGGGCGACGTGCTGGTCTCCGACATGACCGACCCTGACTGGGAGCCGGTGATGAAGCGCGCCAGCGCCATCGTCACCAACCGCGGTGGCCGTACCTGCCACGCGGCGATCATCGCCCGTGAGCTGGGTATCCCGGCGGTTGTCGGTTGCGGCAACGCTACCCAGGTACTGAAAGACGGCCAGGGCGTGACCGTTTCCTGTGCCGAAGGCGATACCGGCTTCATCTTCGAAGGCGAACTGGGCTTTGACATCAAGCAGAACTCGGTCGATGCCATGCCGGAACTGCCGTTCAAGATCATGATGAACGTCGGCAACCCGGACCGCGCCTTCGACTTCGCCCAGCTGCCCAACGCCGGTGTCGGTCTGGCACGCCTGGAGTTCATCATCAACCGCATGATCGGCGTGCACCCCAAGGCGCTGCTGAACTATGCGGGCCTGCCTGCAGACCTGAAAGAAAGCGTCGACAAGCGCATTGCCGGCTACAACGATCCGGTCGGCTTCTACGTCGAGAAGCTGGTAGAAGGCATCAGCACCCTGGCGGCGGCCTTCTACCCGAAAAAGGTCATCGTGCGCCTGTCGGACTTCAAGTCCAACGAGTACGCCAACCTGATCGGCGGCAAGCTGTACGAGCCGGAAGAAGAAAACCCGATGCTGGGCTTCCGTGGTGCTTCGCGTTACATCAGCGAATCGTTCCGTGACTGCTTCGAGCTCGAGTGCCGCGCACTGAAGCGTGTGCGCAACGAGATGGGCCTGACCAACGTCGAGATCATGGTGCCGTTCGTACGCACCTTGGGCGAAGCCAGCCAGGTTGTCGACCTGCTCGCCGAAAATGGCCTGGCCCGCGGCGACAACGGCCTGCGCGTGATCATGATGTGCGAACTGCCGTCCAACGCCATCCTCGCCGAAGAGTTCCTGGAATACTTCGACGGCTTCTCGATCGGCTCCAACGACCTGACCCAGTTGACCCTGGGCCTGGACCGTGACTCGGGCATCATTGCCCACCTGTTCGACGAGCGAAATCCTGCGGTGAAGAAGCTGCTGGCCAACGCCATTGCTGCGTGCAACAAGGCCGGCAAGTACATCGGTATCTGCGGCCAAGGCCCTTCGGACCATCCGGACCTTGCCAAGTGGCTGATGGAACAGGGCATCGAAAGTGTGTCGCTGAACCCGGACTCGGTACTCGAAACCTGGTTCTTCCTCGCCGAAGGCCAAGGCGCGGCCTGATGCAGTGAAACGCGGGAGGACGTCTGGCGTCCTCCTGCCTGGTTTTTTCCAGGGCGAGCTCCAGCAATGGATCCCGCCCTTTTTTGTGCACCAAGCAACCTTATGCAAAGCAGCAGCACTTTATTCCCCGTGGCCCTGCTCAGTGCCGAGCGCCGCGGCGATCTCAGCGAAGACGTGTATCGGATCAAGGCCGGTAACGGCCCGGATCCCAGCGTCGAGATCGCCATCACCCGTCTGGGGCTGGCCGATCAGGCCCAGGCCCAAGGCGTGCCGGTCATTCTCCTGCATGGCAGTTTCTCCAATCGGCGCTTCTGGTATTCGCCCAAAGGGGTTGGCCTGGGCGCCTATCTTGCGCGCGCCGGTTTCGATGTATGGATTCCGGAAATGCGTGGCCATGGCCTGTCGCCGCGTAACCTGGACTGGAAGCACAACAGCGTTGCCGCCTACGCCCGTGATGACCTGCCGTTGATCAACGCGTTCGTGCGCGAGCAGTCGGGCCAGGCGCCGCACTGGGCCGGCCATTCCCTGGGTGGCACCACCCTGGTAGCAGCGCTGGGGGGTGGTTTCCTGGCCGCCGAGCAGGTGGCCAGCGTGGCGCTGTTCGGCACCCAGATCAGCCGTGTCTATTGGCCGTTGAAAGTGCCACCGCTGGCTTGGGGGGCCAAGCTCGTGCTCAAGCGTTGGGGGCAGATATCCGGGCCACGCTTCAAGCGTGGGCCTGAAGACGAGCCGATAGGCCTGGCCCTGGAGAGCATGCGCTGGCACGGCCTGTTCGGGCGCTTTGGCGACAAGAAGCACGATTGGTGGGCGGGGCTGGCAGAGGTGGATGTGCCGCTGCTGGCGGTGGCCGGCGCTGGGGACTTCCAGGATCCGGTGTGGGCCTGTCGCAAGCTGTTCGAGCAGTTGGGCGGCGAGCGCAAGCAGTTCCTGCGGCTGGGTCGTGAAGAAGGTTTCGAGGCCTTCGGGCATGTCGACATGCTGGTGAGCAAGGCCGCGCAGGTGCAGGTGTGGCCGCTGGTGGAGCGCTGGCTGCGCAACCCGCTGCTGCCGGTGCATGCGTCCACTGGCGTTGCGGAACCTGTGCCTGCCAGCTGAGTTTGCTGTACCTGTCATGGCCTCTTCGCGGGTGAACCCGCTCCTACACCGGATAACGGCGCGTTCCTGTGCAGGAGCGGGTCACGCGTGGAAGGGCCGAGACAGGATGAATACAAATGACTGCCCGGTCCCGGATGACTGCGACAGCCTCCAAGGTGTAGCCTTGGCCGATACCCGCTTTCGTTGTGACTGACAGGAGCTTCCCATGCAGCATTACGTAACGCCCGACCTGTGTGACGCCTACCCGGACCTGGTACAAGTGCTGGAGCCGATGTTCAGCAATTTCGGTGGCCGCGATTCGTTCGGTGGCCAGATCGTCACCATCAAGTGTTTCGAGGACAATTCGCTGGTCAAGGAGCAGGTTGAACTCGACGGCAAGGGCAAAGTACTGGTGGTCGATGGCGGGGGGTCGCTGCGGCGTGCGCTACTTGGCGACATGCTCGCCGAAAAAGCCGCAAAAAACGGTTGGGAAGGCTTGGTGATCTACGGCTGTGTGCGTGATGTCGATGTGTTGATCCAGACCGATGTCGGCGTGCAGGCCCTGGCCAGTCACCCGATGAAGACCGACAAGCGCGGTATCGGCGATCTCAACGTTGCGGTGACCTTCGCCGGGGTAACCTTCCGCCCGGGCGAGTATGTATATGCCGACAACAATGGCGTGCTGGTTTCGCCGAGCCCGCTGAAAATGCCGGAGTAATGCGCCGCGCGCGCTGATGGAGCTTGGATGTTAGAGGAAGACAACGCGCAGTGGGGGCTGGTGCATGCCCTGGTGCTCGATGGCAAAGGCGGCGCGCGCTCGATTGCCCGTACCGAACTGGATGACCTGCAGCTGCAACCGGAGCAAAGCCTGTGGCTGCACTGGGACCGCAGCCATCCGCAAACCCGTACCTGGCTGTTGCACGACAGCGGCCTGAGCGAGTTCGCCTGCGAACTGCTGCTGGAAGAAAACACCCGGCCGCGCCTGCTGCCCTTGGCGGACGAACAGCTGTTGCTGTTCCTGCGGGGGGTCAACCTCAATCCGGGCGCCGAGCCCGAAGACATGGTTTCGGTACGCATTTTCGCCGAGGCGCAGCGGGTTATCTCGTTGCGCCTGAGGCCTTTGCGCGCCAGCGATGAAATTCTCCAGCTGCTGGAACAGGGCAGGGGACCGAAATCGGCCTCAGAGCTGTTGCTGTTGATGGGCGAACTGCTGACCGAAAAGGTCCAGGGCCTGGTCAGCGACCTGGCCGAGCTGGTCGACCTGGAGGAAGAAAAGGTCGAATCCGACGAGCGGTATACCCCGGAGCAGGGCAGCCTGCAGCAGATCCGCCGCCGTGCCGCTGGCTTGCGCCGCTTTCTCGCCCCGCAACGGGAAATCTACGCGCAGTTGTCGCGCAGTAAATGGAGCTGGTTCGCCAATGCCGACGCCGATTACTGGAATGAACTCAACAACAGCCTGATCCGCTACCTCGAAGAGCTGGAACTGGCCCGCGAACGCGCTGCGCTGGTGCTGGAAAGCGAAGACCGGCGGCGCAGCGAGCGGATGAACCGCACCATGTACCGCTTTGGCATCATTACCTGCATCTTCCTGCCCATGAGCTTTGTCACCGGGCTGCTGGGCATCAATGTCGGCGGCATCCCCGGGGCGGAAAACCCTCTGGGCTTCCTGTTCGCCTGCATTGTCGTGCTGGGGTTGGCCGTGGGGCAGTGGTGGCTGTTCCGGCGGTTGCGGTGGGTATAGCTGTGCAATTTGAAACATTCGTCCCAACGGGATGTGTGACCCGTTGCCCGGCCATCTCGTCTCTTGCTGACACTGCGCGAGGTGCCCATGCACGATCCGTTTGAAGAATCCCTACGTGACCTGCTCAAGGCGTCACCCTCCGGCAATGACCGGGACGACCGGGACGACGCCGCTTGCCTGGGTCGCGTGCTGAAAACCGCCAACCGTCAGGTTGGCGCGGGTGATCTGTTCAGCCTGCTTGGTCGCTGGTGCCAGGCGCTGCTGATTGCCGTGAACAATGGCTCGGCGCACGTTGCGCCGGTGCGTCGACACTCTTCCCGCAACGCTGCCAGCGGCAGCAAAGCAGATAAGGCCGATTGAATATGGAACTCGATCTCTGGACCCAGAGCCTGGTCACCGCGATGACTGCCCTTTGGACCAAGGTAGCGAACTTCATCCCCAACCTGTTCGGCGCGCTGGTCGTGGTGCTGCTCGGTTTCGTGGTGGCCAAGCTGCTCGACACGCTGCTGTCCAAACTGTTGGCCAAATTTGGCCTGGACCGCCTGATGGCCGGCACCGGCCTCACCAAGATGCTCGGCCGGGGCGGTATCCAGGTGCCGATCTCGACCCTGATCGGCAAGATCGTCTACTGGTTCGTGCTGCTCATCTTCCTGGTCTCGGCTGCTGAATCGCTGGGCCTGGAGCGGGTTTCGGCGACCCTCGACATGCTCGCCCTGTACTTGCCCAAGGTGTTCGGCGCGGCCCTGGTGCTGCTGGCCGGCGTGCTGCTGGCGCAGGTGGCCAACGGCCTGGTGCGTGGCGCTGCCGAAGGTATCGGCCTGGAATACTCGGCGGGCCTGGGGCGTATCACCCAAGGCCTTGTGATCATCATCAGCATCTCGGTGGCCATCAGCCAGCTGGAAGTGAAAACCGACCTGCTGAACCACGTTATCGTTATCGGGCTGATTACCGTTGGTCTGGCTGTTGCCTTGGCCATGGGCCTTGGCAGTCGCGAAATCGCCGGGCAAATCCTGGCCGGCATATACGTGCGCGAGCTATACCAAGTGGGCCAGCAGGTGCGGATTGGAGAGGTCGAAGGGCATATCGAGGAAATCGGTACGGTGAAGACGACGCTGCTGACCGATGATGGCGAATTGGTGTCGCTGTCCAATCGCGAGCTGCTTGAACAGCGCGTCAATAGCCGCTAACCGCACAAAAGCTGTTAATGTATGCCGCCGCGAAATTCGACCCACGGGGTCGCGCGGCGACATTGACCTGACTGTCGGCCAGATCCGTTTTGAATAAAGTTCATTCGCCGCCCATGCGCTATGACCCCCGCGAGCTCACAGACGAAGAGTTGGTGGCGCGTTCGCATGAGGAGCTGTACCACGTTACCCGCGCCTATGAGGAGCTCATGCGGCGCTACCAGCGGACCCTGTTCAACGTCTGTGCGCGTTATCTGGGGAACGACCGTGACGCGGACGATGTCTGTCAGGAAGTGATGCTGAAAGTGCTGTACGGGCTGAAAAACTTCGAGGGTAAGTCGAAGTTCAAGACCTGGCTCTACAGCATCACCTACAACGAGTGCATTACCCAGTACCGCAAGGAGCGCCGCAAACGTCGGTTGATGGATGCCTTGAGTCTGGACCCTGTTGAAGAGGCGTCCGAAGACAAGGCTCCGAAACCGGAAGAAAAAGGCGGGCTGGATAAGTGGCTTGTGCATGTGAACCCGATTGACCGTGAAATTCTGGTGCTTCGTTTTGTCGCAGAGCTGGAGTTTCAGGAAATTGCCGACATCATGCACATGGGCCTGAGCGCCACGAAAATGCGATACAAGCGTGCGCTAGACAAGCTTCGGGAGAAATTTGCCGGCCTTGATGAAACTTAGTGGCGTGCAAATATCTCTAACGAACCGGTGAGTTCTGCTAGACTCGCCGTCGAGTTGTCCCTCTTGTTTGTGGTGGGACTGCTTAACTATCACCAGATGGGGATTTAACGGATGAAATTGAAAAACACCTTGGGCTTGGCCATTGGTTCGCTTGTAGCCGCCACTTCGATTGGCGCTATGGCACAAGGTCAAGGCGCCGTCGAGACTGAAATCTTCTACAAGAAAGAATTCTTCGACAGCCAGCGCGACTTCAAGAACGACGGCAACCTGTTCGGCGGCTCGATCGGTTACTTCCTGACCGACGACGTTGAGCTGCGTCTGGGCTACGACGAAGTACACAACGCTCGTGGCGAAGACGGCAAGAACATCAAGGGCTCGAACACTGCCCTGGACGCCGTTTACCACTTCAACAACCCGTACGACGCCATCCGTCCGTACGTTTCCGCTGGTTTCTCGCACCAGTCGCTGGGCCAGACCGGCCGTGGCGGTCGTGACCACTCCACCTTCGCCAACGTTGGCGCTGGCGCCAAGTGGTACATCACCGACATGTTCTATGCCCGTGCCGGCGTAGAAGCTCAGTACAACATCGACCAGGGCGACACCGAGTGGGCCCCGAGCGTTGGTGTTGGCCTGAACTTCGGCGGTAGCCCGAAGCAAGCTGAAGCTGCTCCTGCTCCAGTTGCTGAAGTCTGCTCCGACTCCGACAACGACGGCGTGTGCGACAACGTCGACAAGTGCCCAGACACCCCGGCCAACGTTACTGTTGACGCCGACGGCTGCCCGGCTGTTGCCGAAGTCGTTCGCGTTGAGCTGGACGTCAAGTTCGACTTCGACAAGTCGGTCGTCAAGCCTAACAGCTACGGCGACATCAAAAACCTGGCTGACTTCATGAAGCAGTACCCACAAACCACCACCGTGGTTGAAGGTCACACTGACTCCGTGGGTCCAGACGCTTACAACCAGAAGCTGTCCGAGCGTCGTGCCAACGCCGTCAAGCAAGTCCTGACCCAGCAGTACGGCGTAGAATCCAGCCGTGTTGACTCGGTTGGCTACGGCGAAACCCGTCCGGTTGCTGACAACGCCACCGAAGAAGGCCGTGCTATCAACCGTCGCGTTGAAGCTCAGGTAGAAGCCCAGGCCAAGTAATTGGTTTGAAGCTTCATGAAAAACCCGGCCTCGGCCGGGTTTTTCTTTGCCTGGGGTTTAACCGGCCTCGAAGGCTGCTCCTGCAGTCAGCCTGCGATTGCGATCCGCCCCACAGCCTGCTGCTCCCCAACCACCTCCCCAATCACCAAAATTGCCGGGCTACGCAAGCCAAACCCCCGTGCAGCTTCCACCATTCCCTGCACATCGCTTCTGCACTCCCGCTGTTGCGGCAGCGAGGCATTTTCGATCATCGCCACCGGCATTTCCGGCGCCATACCCCCCGCCAGCAATCCCTGGCGCACCTGTTCCAGCCGCGCCACCCCCATGTAGACCACCAGTGTTGTCCCGCCCTGAGCCAAGGCTGCCCAGTTCAGCTCGCTATCGTCCTGGGTGTGCGCCGTCACCAGCGTCACCCCTCGGCTCACGCCCCGTGAAGTCAGGGGGATCCCGCACTGCGTGGCCCCGGCCAGGCCGGCGGTGATGCCATTGATCACCTCCACTTCGATGCCATGGCCCTGCAGCCACAGTGCCTCCTCACCGCCACGGCCAAAGATGCAAGGGTCGCCGCCCTTGAGCCGCACCACGCAACGGCCCTGTCGCGCGTGGCGCAGCATCAGGCGCTGGATGAACGCTTGCGGTGTAGAGCGGCAGCCGCCGCGCTTGCCCACGGTCATTACGCGGGCCTGCGGGCAATGCTCGAGCACTGCCGGGTTGACGAGGTCGTCGACCATGACCACGGCGGCTTGCTGCAACGCACGCACTGCCTTGAGGGTGAGCAGTTCAGGGTCACCAGGGCCGGCACCGACCAGCCATACTTTTGCATTCATCAGGGTTTCCTCATCGGCAAGGTGCGTTCAGCCCTTGAGCAGGGTGAACAGCAGTATCAGATTGATCAGCAATGACAACAGGGCCAGGGTGCGCCACACCTTCAGCGGCTCGCGTTCCAGCAGCGGCCGGGGCCGGCTGGGCAGTTCCTGGCGATCGCCGCGCTCGAGCAGCAGCAACCAGTGTTCGGCGGTTTCGAAGCGCTGCGCCGGGTCGCTCGCCACGGCCTGCAGCAGGTTGTGCTGGAGCCATTCCGGCAGGTCGGGTCGGTAGCGCGCGGCGTTGACCGGCTGGCCGAAGCGCGGGCGCTGGAAGGCCTCAACCTCGCCGTACGGGTAGTGTCCGGTCAGCAGGTGGTACAGGGTCACGCCTACTGCATACAAGTCCTGACGCGGGCTGGGCGCGTGGCCATCGAATGCTTCCGGGGCGATGTACGAGGGCGTGCCGGGTAGCTCGTGCAGCGGGTCTTCGGACAGGCCCGGGCAATAGGCCAGGCCGAAGTCCAGCAGGCGCAGCTGCCCATCGCGGCCCAGGTGCAGGTTGTCTGGCTTGATATCGCGGTGCAGCAAGTTGCGCCGATGCAGCACGCCTACTGCCTGCAGCAGTTGCCGGGCGACCTCCAGCCATTGCGGCAGGGGCAGCGGGCCTTGTTCGGCCAGCAACGCCGCCAGGTTTTGGCCGGGATATTCGCGCATCACGTAGTACAGGTGCTGGCGCTGACTGGCGGTGTGTAGCTCGGGGAAGTGCCGGCCGGCGATGCGGCGCAGAAACCACTCTTCCAGCAACAGCCCTTGTGCCGCCCCCGGTTCCTGTTCGCGTGCCGTGGGCAGGGTCTTGAGCAGCCAAGGCTGGTTCTGGCTATCGCGTACTTTGTACAGCAAGGACTGGCGGCTGTGCGCATGCAGTGTTTCGACCTGCCAGCCGTCGATCACCTGGCCCTCGCGCAGCAGGCCGGGCACAGGCCACTGTTGCAGTTGTGCCAGGGTATCGCCCAGGTTGGCCGTGCCCAGTTGCTCGACTTGCACCAGCAAGGCGCTGGCGTTGTCCTTGCTGCCATTGAGGTGGGCACTGGTGACCAGGGTGTCGGCGGCCAGTTGCAGGTCGGTTTGCTCGCGCAGCACGGCCTGGATGTGCTGTTCGCCCAGGCTGGCCCAGACCCCGTCGCTGAGCAGCAGAAAGCACTCGCCCGGTTGCAGCTCGCCCTCCAGGTAATCCACCAGCAGGTGCTGGTCCAGGCCCAGTGCCCGTTTCAGTACATGCTGCATGCCCGGTTGGTCCCATACATGGTCTTCGCTCAGGCATTGCAGGTTCCCCTCGTGCCAGCGGTACACCCGACAGTCGCCGACATGGGCCAGGGTAAAGCGCCTGCCGCGCAACACCAGCGCGCTAAGTGTGGTCAGCAACGGCTGGCCGCTGCCTTGGGCGCGCAACCAGCGGTTTTGCGCCAGCAGCAGGCGGTCGAGGGCCTGGGCCACGCTCCAGGTGGCCGGGGTGGCGTAGTAATCCAAGGCCAGGGCCTGCAGGCTGGCGCGCGCCGCCAGGCCGCCGTCGGCACATTGGCTGACGCCGTCGGCCAGGGCGAACAGGTAGCCTTTGCTGGCGGCCAGCTCTGGTGCCGGCGTGACCAGGCGCAGGGCGTCCTGGTTTTCCGCGCGAGGCCCGGTGGCGCTGGCCTGGGCGAAGCTCAGTTGCAGACTCATCGGCGTGCCTCAGACCCGCGCTGCAGTGACTGCAGTCGAGCCCCAGGTGGTGCGCCAGCGCTGTTTCACACCGTGCAGGCCGAACCAGGCCAGCAGGCCCAGGCTGGCGAACAGCCATAGCCCCAGCTGGTAATCGCCCGTGTGCTGCTTGATGGTGCCCAGCCCGGCCGCCAACAGGAAGCCGCCGATGCCACCGGCCATCCCGATCAGGCCGGTCATTACCCCGATCTCTTGGCGGAAGCGTTGTGGCACCAGTTGGAAGACTGCGCCATTGCCGGCCCCCAGGCCGAGCATGGCGCTGACGAACAGCGCCAGTGCGGCCGCGGCAGAGGGCAGGTTGAAACCGACTGCGGCAATGCAGATGGCGGCCACGCTGTACATGCCCAGGAGGGTGCGGATGCCGCCAAAACGGTCAGCCAGGGCGCCTCCGAGCGGGCGCATCAGGCTGCCGGCGAACACGCAAGCGGCGGTGTAGTAGCCGGCGGTAACCGGGTTCAGGCCGTATTGGTCGCTGAAGTAGCCGGGCAGGGCGCTGGCCAGGCCGATGAAGCCGCCGAAGGTAACGCTGTAGAAGAACATGAACCACCAGCTGTCACGGTCGCCCAGTGCCTTGAGGTAGTCGGCCATGGCTTTCGGCTTGGGCCGTTGCGGAGCATTGCGCGCCAGCAGTGCGAACACCACCAGGGCCAGTGACAGCGGGATCAGGGCAAAGCCGAATACATTGTTCCAGCCAAAGCCTGCTGCCAGTGCCGGTGCCAGCAAGGCTGCGAACACCGTGCCGGAGTTGCCGGCGCCGGCGATGCCCATGGCCTTGCCTTGGTGCTGTGGCGGGTACCACTGCGAAGCCAGCGGCAGCGAGACGGCGAAGGACGCACCGGCAAAGCCCAGGAATACACCTAGCAGCAGTGCCTGTTCATAGCTGTGCACGCCAAGGTACCAGGCTGCAGCCAGGGCGAGGATAACCACCACCTGGCCGATCAGGCCGGCAGTCTTGGGCGACAGGCGATCGACCAGAACGCCCATGGCAAAACGCAGGAGCGCCCCGGCCAGGATCGGTGTGGCGACCATCAGGCCCCGTTGTTGTGCGCTCAGTTGCAGGTCGGCAGCAATCTGCACCGCCAGCGGGCCCAGCAGGTACCAGACCATGAAGCTGAGGTCGAAGTAAAGAAACGCGGCGAACAGCGTGGGCACATGCCCGGATTTCCAGAAGCTGGTACTCATCGAACACCTCACTCGGTAGTGCAACGGAACGAAAAAGACGCCGCTACCCGCTCCACGGGCGTGGAGGGGAGAGCGACGTCTTTGTCGGGATTCAAGTGGGGTAACCGCCGTTGGCTACCGGTGAGATTTGTTCAGCAAGAGATGGGCCAACTGTTGGTGGGGGTTGTCTTAAGGTCTTCAGCGCCTGTTAAATCGAGCGCCGCCCGCGCGGCGCATCGCGAGCTGCGCTTGCTCCTACGTTTGTTTTTGGCCAGTAACGCCTGTTCCAGGCGCGCGCGACCGCCTTGTTTGTACGGTGCGATCTTGCGCCATACGCCAAAGCGTTCGCGCGCAAATGGCACAGAAATAATTGGCCCGAAACAAACGTAGGAGCGAGCGCAGCTCGCGATGCGCCGCGCGGGCGGCGCTCGATCTGCGTTTGTTTTTGGCCAGTAACGCCTGTTCCAGGCGCGCGCGACCGCCTTGCTCGTACGGTGCGATCTTGCGCCATACGCCAAAGCGTTCGCGCGCAAATGGCACAGAAATAATTGGCCCGAAACAAACGTAGGAGCGAGCGCAGCTCGCGATGCGCCGCGCGGGCGGCGCTCGATCTGCCAGGCGCCAAAAATCTCACGCCCAGCGCATCAGCCGAGCATCTCATGCATGGCAATGATCTGTTCGGCCACCTGGATCAGCTTCTGCTGCCGGCTCATGGCCTGGCGACGCATGAGGGTATAGGCCTGCTCTTCGTTGCAATCCTTCATCTTCATCAGCAAACCCTTGGCCTGCTCGATGCGCTTGCGTTCGGCCAATTGCTGGTCGCGCGCAAGCAACTGCGCCTTGAGTGCCTGATCGCTTTCGAAGCGGGCCATGGCCACATCCAGGATCGGCTGCAGCCGCGCAGCATGGATGCCCTCGACAATATAGGCGCTGACCCCTGCCTGAATGGCCTGGCGCATCATCCCGGGGTCGTGCTCGTCGGTGAACAACACGATGGGCCGCGGCTGGTCACGGCTGACCAGCACTACCTGTTCCATCACGTCACGGTCCGGTGAGTCGGTATCGATCAGTACTACGTCCGGGCGCACCGTTTCGACGCAGGCGGGCAGGTCGATGGTCAGGTCCGGGGCTTCAATGATTTCGAAGCCGGCCTCACTCAATGCCGCCCGGAGACGACCTAGCTTGCTCTGGGTGTCGTCGATCAGCAGGATGCGCAACATGTTCGTCCTCCCCCCTCACACGCCGACACGGGCATCGGGCAGGTCGCCCAAGGCATGCAAGCTGAAACTTCGGGCATAGCCGAAGGGGTCGCTGCCGTCCCAGCGGGAGCCATCGATCAGCAGGCTGCTGCGCATCGGCTGGCCCGGGCAAGCGATGCCCAGGCTCTGTGCGGCCTCGCTGTACAACTGCAGTTGCTGGACCTGCCGGGCCACGCCGAGGTAGTCGGGGTCTTCGCGCAGCAGGCCCCAACGGCGGAACTGGGTCATGAACCACATACCGTCGGACAGATAGGGCAAGTTGGCCCGCCCTTGGTCGAACAGGCGCAGGGCATGCGGGTCTTGCCATTGGTTGCCCAGGCCGTCCTCATAGTGGCCGAGCAGGCGAGGGGCTATGCTGTCCAGCGGGGTGTCCAGGTAGGTGCTTGCGCTCAGCAGTTGCGCGGTGCTGCGGCGGTTTTCCGGGCTTTGCTCGATGAACCGGCTGGCGGTGAGGATCGCCTTGATCAGCGCGCGGGCGCTGTTGGGGTATTGCTCGGCAAAGGCGCGCGCGCAGGCCAGGACCTTTTCCGGGTGATCCGGCCAGATCGACTGGCTGGTGGCCAGGGTGAAGCCTTGGCCTTTGGCCACGGCGTCGGCGGCCCAGGGTTCACCGACGCAGAAGCCGTCAATGCGCCCGGCCTGGAGGTGTGCAGCCATTTGCGCCGGTGGCACCACGACGCTGTCGACGTCGCGCAGCGGGTGGATGCCCTGGCTGGCCAGCCAGTAATACAGCCACATGGCGTGGGTGCCAGTGGGGAATGTCTGGGCGAACGTCAGGCGTGCGCCATGCTGGTGCACCAGGCGCGCCAGCGCCTCAGGGTTGGTCACGCCCTTGCGCTGCAGGGCAGGGGACAGGTTGATAGCCTGGGCGTTCTGGTTCAGCCCCATGAGCACGGCCATGTCGCTGGCAGGTACGCCGCCAATGCCCAGGTGCACGGCGTAGACCAGGCCATACAGGCAATGCGCGGCGTCCAGCTCGCCGCTGACCAGCTTGTCGCGTAGCCCGGCCCACGAGCCCTGGCGCTTGAGGTTGAGGGTAAGGCCGTGCTGCTGGGCGAAGCCCTGGGTGGCGGCGACCACCACCGAAGCGCAGTCGGTCAGGGCCATGTAGCCGATGTTCAGGCTGGTTTTTTCCGGCGCATCGCTGCCGTTGACCCAGGCCAGGGGCGTTGCTCGGGGTACAGTGTTCACAAGAGTCCTCGCCCTTACTGATAAGGCTGTGGGCTGAACGGGTGCAACCGATGTGCCAAGCGCTCCACGATTTGCTGTCCTGTCAGCCCCTCGCTGGCTATAATCGCCCCCTCACTCACCCTGAGCCTTGCCCGCCCATGTATACCCTGGCCCGCCAGCTGCTGTTCAAGCTTTCCCCGGAAACTTCCCACGACCTGTCCCTGGACCTGATCGGCGCCGGTGGCCGTATGGGCCTCAACGGCATGCTGTGCAAGCAACCGGCGTCATTGCCGGTTTCGGTCATGGGCTTGAACTTCGCCAACCCGGTGGGCCTGGCTGCTGGCCTGGACAAGAACGGCGCGGCCATCGACGGCTTCGCCCAGTTGGGCTTCGGGTTTGTCGAAATCGGCACTGTCACCCCGCGTCCGCAGCCAGGCAACCCCAAGCCGCGGTTGTTCCGCCTGCCGGAAGCCACGGCCATCATCAATCGCATGGGCTTCAACAACCTGGGCGTTGATCACCTGCTCGAGCGCGTACGCGCGTCGCGCTACAAGGGGGTGCTGGGCATCAACATCGGCAAGAACTTCGACACACCGGTCGAGCGTGCCGTCGATGACTACCTGATCTGCCTGGACAAGGTCTACACTGCCGCCAGCTACATCACGGTCAATGTCAGCTCGCCGAATACCCCGGGCCTGCGCAGCCTGCAGTTTGGGGACTCGCTCAAGCAGTTGCTCGACGCCCTGGCCGAGCGCCGCGAGCAACTGGCCGGCACACACGGCAAGCGCGTGCCGCTGGCAATCAAGATTGCGCCGGACATGAGCGACGAAGAAACGGCGCTGGTGGCCGCCGCGCTGATGGAGTCGGGCATGGATGCGGTGATCGCCACCAACACCACGCTGGGCCGTGAAGGTGTCGAAGCATTGCCATACGGTGGCGAGGCGGGCGGCCTGTCGGGCGCGCCGGTGCTGGAAAAGAGCACCCATATCGTCAAGGTGCTGGCAGGTGAGCTGGGCGGCAAGTTGCCGATCATCGCCGCCGGTGGCATTACCGAAGGCCGCCATGCTGCTGAAAAGATCGCGGCCGGGGCGAGCCTGGTGCAGATTTACTCGGGCTTCATTTACAAGGGGCCGGCGCTGATTCGCGAAGCGGTGGATGCTATCGCGGCAATGCCGCGCTGATCTGACAGGCCCATTCGAGGGGCGTGGGTACGGCTGATGAGGTTTGCCAAGGCATAAAAAAGGGCCCCTTCAAGGGGCCCCTGGGCCTTCGCCCGCCGCCCGGATGGGGCGTGCATGGTAAATCGAATTCAGTGTCCTCGTTCAGCCAACGGCGTGATTTTCGTTGAGTCTATGGATGCCAGCGGTGCCAGTCATTCCGTCCCAGTTATCACCGCGACCTTCACGCCAGCCGTTGATCCAGGCTTGGCGAACAGAAGGAAGATTGAAGGGGCAAAGTTCGCGGGATTTGCCGGTGACCCCGTATTGGTAACCACGTGAATATGCTCTTTCCAACGGATCACGCTTAAGTCTTCTCATAGGGTGTTGCCCTCACTTGTTGACTGTAATGTCCCGTCGGCCTCTCCGAGGCCGGGCAGAGTCGTTCTGCCGGTTTGCGCTCGCTGCCGGCGTGGCGAGCTGAAAGTGCCGCCTCGTTGCGAAGTGGCCTGAGACCAGTTCTATCGAATGCGAGTCACGGTGTGAATGACCGTTTTGTCATAAGCACGTAACCTTTCCAAGGGTCAGGGGATAAGTAAATAAATGCGACTCAACCTTGTTTGGTGTTCAGCCCCGTAATGATCGGGTTTTGCCGTTCTTTGACGTCATTTCGCCAGCGTTGTTTGCGGATGACAGAAATAATTTGAAATGCGACGAAGGGTCACATCGGCCCGCAGGTCGCCAGAATTTCTCGTACTGCCTGATGATCTAAGCTGTCTTTGCCACTGGGCCAGGCACGGATCGGTCAGGCGGCCCGGCTTTTCTGCTGCACTTTGTGTGCGCAGAGGGCCACCCGCACGCCTGCTGGAAAGGTGTACGGGCAAACATCGCGGGGCGATGCGTCGCCCCGTCAGTCAAATAGCCCAAGGCGCTGGAATACTCATGTCGGACCGTTTCGAACTTTACCTCACCTGTCCCAAAGGCCTTGAAAGCCTGCTCGCCGAAGAGGCCAAAGGCCTCGGCCTTGACGAGGTGCGCGAGCACACCTCGGCCATTCGCGGCGCCGCCGACATGGAAACTGCTTACCGCCTGTGTGTCTGGTCGCGGCTGGCCAACCGCGTATTGCTGGTGCTCAAGCGCTTCTCGATGAAGAACGCCGACGACCTTTACGACGGTGTGCACGCGGTCGACTGGGCCGACCACCTGGCAGCCGACGGCACCCTGGCTGTGGAGTTCAGCGGCCATGGCTCAGGCATCGACAATACCCATTTCGGTGCGCTGAAGGTCAAGGATGCGATCGTCGACAAGCTGCGTAACCGCGAAGGCCTGCGCCCGTCCGTGGAAAAGATCGACCCTGACGTGCGTGTGCACCTGCGCCTGGACCGTGGCGAGGCCATTCTGTCCCTCGACCTGTCCGGGCACAGCCTGCACCAGCGTGGCTACCGCCTGCAGCAAGGCGCCGCGCCACTGAAGGAAAACCTGGCGGCAGCGGTGTTGATCCGTGCTGGCTGGCCGCGTATTGCTGCCGAAGGTGGTGCGCTGGCCGACCCGATGTGCGGTGTGGGTACCTTCCTGGTCGAGGCAGCCATGATCGCCGCCGATATCGCCCCTAACCTCAAGCGCGAACGCTGGGGCTTCAGTGCCTGGCTCGGCCATGTGCCGGCGCTGTGGCGCAAGGTGCATGACGAAGCGCAGGCGCGCGCGCAGGCCGGCCTGGCCAAGCCACCATTGTGGATCCGTGGCTACGAGGCTGACCCGCGGCTGATCCAGCCGGGCCGCAACAACGTCGAGCGTGCCGGCCTGGGCGACTGGGTAAAGATCTACCAGGGCGAAGTCAGCACCTTCGAGCCACGTCCGGACCAGAACC
Source organism: Pseudomonas sp. D5(2026) (assembly GCF_057766845.1). Taxonomy (NCBI): domain Bacteria; kingdom Pseudomonadati; phylum Pseudomonadota; class Gammaproteobacteria; order Pseudomonadales; family Pseudomonadaceae; genus Pseudomonas; species Pseudomonas sp. D5(2026). Next base: position 3,871,620 of record NZ_CM173421.1, on the reverse strand, counting down.
AGAAAGGTCTGGTCATCAGCAACCCGCCCTACGGCGAGCGTCTGGGTGACGAAGCCAGCCTGCTGTACCTCTACCAGAATCTGGGCGAGCGCCTGCGCCAGGCCTGCATGGGCTGGGAAGCAGCGGTATTCACCGGCGCGCCGCAACTGGGCAAGCGCATGGGCATTCGTAGCCACAAGCAGTACGCGTTCTGGAACGGCGCATTGCCATGCAAGCTGTTGCTGTTCAAGGTGCAGCCTGACCAGTTCGTCACGGGTGAACGTCGCGAAGCGCAGCCTGAAGGCACCGAAACCCGTCAGCAGGCGCCGCAGGCCAGCGAGCCAGCGCGGCTGTCGGAAGGCGCGCAGATGTTCGCCAACCGCCTGCAAAAGAACCTCAAGCAACTGGGCAAGTGGGCCCGTCGCGAGCAGATCGACTGCTACCGCCTGTACGATGCCGACATGCCCGAATATGCCCTGGCGGTCGACCTGTACCAGGACTGGGTACACGTGCAGGAATACGCCGCGCCACGTTCGGTCGACCCGGACAAGGCTCAGGCGCGCCTGCTCGATGCACTGGCGGCCATCCCGCAGGCGCTGGGTATTTCGCCGCAGCGTGTAGTGCTCAAGCGTCGCGAGCGGCAGAGCGGCACGCGCCAGTACGAACGTCAGGCCACTGAGGGCCGCTTCCAGGAGGTGAGCGAAGGTGGCGTCAAGCTGCTGGTCAACCTCACCGACTACCTGGATACCGGCCTGTTCCTTGACCACCGCCCGATGCGTATGCGCATCCAGCGCGAGGCTGCCGGCAAGCGCTTCCTCAACCTGTTCTGCTACACCGCCACGGCCACTGTGCACGCGGCCAAGGGCGGTGCGCGCAGCACCACCAGCGTCGACTTGTCGAAGACCTACCTGGACTGGGCCCGGCGTAACCTGGCGCTCAATGGCTATTCCGAGCGCAATCGCCTGGAACAGAGCGATGTAATGGCTTGGCTGGAAGGCAACCGTGACAGCTACGACCTGATCTTCATCGACCCGCCAACCTTCTCCAACTCCAAGCGCATGGAAGGCGTATTCGACGTGCAGCGTGATCATGTGCAGCTGCTGGACCTGGCCATGGCCCGCCTGGCGCCGGGTGGCGTGCTGTATTTCTCCAACAACTTCCGCAAGTTCCAGCTGGACGAGCACCTGATGGCGCGTTACGTGGTGGAAGAAATCAGCGCCCAGACCCTGGACCCGGACTTCGCCCGAAATAACCGTATCCATCGCGCCTGGCGTTTGCAGCTTCGGTAAGGCGACGAGGTACATTGCGCGGCTAATGGCCAATAGCTATAACTGAGGTCAGGGCAAGATAATCCGCAGGACGCTGACGTGACGAGATGGGTGTATGTCAAAGGGTGGCGTGCGTGCGCGGTTACTTGGCTTGTGCACAGAGAGGGTGTCTGCCTGGGCGATGGCGCTGATCGCACTGGTGGCCGGCGGCTTGTTGACCGCTGCCCTGGCATTTGCCGCGCACACCTTCTACAAGCAGCAGCTGCGCCAGCGCTTCGAGCTGCTGGCCAGCGAGCGCTTCAGCCGTATTGCCGAGCGCTTTGACGAGCAGCAGCAGCGCCTGGACGGGCTGCGACGGTTTTTCAGCTTTTCCAGCGAAATCACCCTGCGCGAATTCGACGGCTATGCCCGGCCACTGCTGCAACGCACCCTGGCCTATGCCTGGGCGCCGCGCGTCGAGGCTGGGCAACGCGCCGAATTCGAGCGCCTGGCCAGTGCCCATACCGGCCCAGGCTATGTGATTCGTGACCTGGATGCGCAAGGCCAGTGGCGCCCGGCGTCGCAGCGCGACCATTACTTCCCGGTGCTCTATACCCAGTCGGGCGATCGGCCCGGGTTGCCTTATGGCCTGGACCTCGCGGGTCAAAGCGGGCCCCAGGCAGCCCTGGCGCGGGCGCTGGGGCCGGGCAGCATGGCGGTGTCCGAGCCATTGACCCTGTTCGATACCCACTCGGCAGAGCCCGGCCTGCTGATGGTGGCACCGGTATTTTCCGATGCCGACCCCCGTGGTGCGGCCGCGGGCTATGTGATGGCCTTGCTGAGCATGCGCGAGCTGGTCAGCGAGGGGCGGCCGGTAGCGGCCGATGACAACCTTGTGGTGCACATCACGGACCCGTCTGGGTTACAAGGCCCTGTCCTGATGTTCGATTCACAAAATCCAGTCGCGCCCCTGGCGCTGGCCAGCAACCCGGTGTTGCGCCTGGCCGATCACCATTTCCAGCTGAATATTCAACCGAGCCAGGCGTTCGTGCAGGCGAACCGCACCTCGGCAGTGCTGGCGGTCGGTTTGCTGGGCGGGTTGTTGAGCCTGTTGCTCAGCGTGCTGCTCTACAGCCTGTTAAGCCAGCGTCAGCGCGCCCTGGCCCTGGTTGCACAGCGTACAGCCGAACTGCAGGTCAGCGAGCAGTCGTTGCGTGGCACCCACAACCAACTGCGCAGTGTGCTGGACGCCGCGACCCAGGTGGCGATCATCGCCACCAACCTCAAAGGGGTGGTCAGCACGTTCAACGCCGGCGCCGAACGCATGCTCGGTTACGCAGCCAGCGAAGCGATCGGCCGGTTGCGCCTTGACGACCTGGTACTGCCGGAGGAACTGAACCTGCGTGCCCAGGCCTTGAGCTTGCGCTTTGGCCGCGCCATTGCTGGCGGCCAGGCGATGTTCGCGGAAACGGTGCAGGCGCACGGGGCCGAGCCTGGTGAGTGGACCTTGCTACGAGCCGATGGCAGCCAGTTGGTCGCCAACATGCTGGTGACTGCCATGCTCGACGAACAGGGGTTGTGGGTTGGCTACCTGGCCATCTGCATTGACGTTACCGAGCGGCGCCGGGTGCATGAGGCGTTGGCAGCGCGTGACCGGTTGCTGGAAAAGCTCAGCGCCGAAGTGCCGGGCGGCATCTACCAATATCGGTTGGATGCCAACGGCCATTCGTGCTTTCCATACGCCAGCATGGGCCTGTATGACATCTATGAGGTCGACCTGCTGCAGTTGCGTGAGGATGCCGCGGCGGTGTTCGAGCGTATCCACCCTGATGACCTGGAGCGCGTGCGCCGCTCGGTGCGCTATTCGGCCGAACACCTGTCACCCTGGCGCGAGGAGTATCGGGTCTGCCTGCCACGGGCCGGGCTGCGCTGGGTGCGTGGCGAGGCGACGCCGGAAGTGGGCGAGCAGGGCTGTACCCTGTGGCATGGCTACCTGACGGACATCTCCGACCTGAAGGGCGTGGAAGAAGAGTTGCGGGCGCTGTCGGTCACCGACTCGCTGACCGGTATCCATAACCGTCGCTACTTCCAGGAGCGGCTCAAGATCGAACTGGAACGGGCCCAGCGCGATGGTTTGGCACTGTCGGTGATCATGCTCGATATTGATCACTTCAAGCGCATCAACGACCGCTTCGGCCATGCCGTCGGCGACCGGGTGCTGCGCAGCCTGTGCCAGCGCATCAGTCAGCGTTTAAGGCGTACCGATGTGTTCTGCCGTTTGGGCGGGGAAGAGTTCATGGTGCTATGCCCGGGCAGCGATGTCGACCAGGCGCGGCTGTTGGCGCTGGAGTTGTGGCAAGGGGTGCGCAATGTGCCGGTGGAAGGCGTGGGCCAGGTGACCGCGAGCTTTGGTGTGGCGCAGTGGCGGTCGGGCGAGGGCGCCGATGCCTTGCTGTTGCGCGCCGATGCCGGCGTGTATGCGGCCAAGCAGGCCGGGCGGGACCGGGTGGAGGGGGAGCCGCTATAAAACCGCGCGCGCGGTCGGCGTAGGGGCCGCTTTGCGGCCCTTGCTCGACCCAAGGCCGCGCCTGCGTCGAGCGCGGGAGCCGGCCCGGGTGATGGCAGGTGGAGTCAGTTGGCCGCTGTGCTGCCAGCCAGCTTCGGCTGGCGATACAGGTCAAGCAGCACCTGGTCCAGCACCTGCGAGGCACCCCACGGTTTGGGGTCGTTGAGGATCGCCGCCACCGCCCAGGTATGGCCGTTGCTGTCGCGGCTGAAGCCGGCAATCGCCCGTACAGTGTTCAGTGTGCCGGTCTTGATGTGCCCTTCACCGGTCATCGCGGTGCGCTTGAGACGCTTGCGCATGGTGCCGTCCATGCCCACCAGCGGCATCGAGCTCATGAACTCGGCGGCGTAAGGGCTCTTCCAGGCGGCTTTGAGCATCTCGGCCATTTCCCGGGTACTGACCCGTTCGGCACGCGACAGGCCAGAGCCGTTTTCCATCACCAGGTGCGGCGCGGTAATACCCTTTTTCGCCAGCCATTGGCGTACCACGCGCTGGGCAGCACGGGCGTCGTCACCGTCGGCATCGGTGCGGAACTGCGCGCCAAGGCTCAGGAACAGCTGCTGGGCCATGGTGTTGTTGCTGTACTTGTTGATGTCGCGGATCACTTCCACCAGGTCGGGCGAGAAGGCGCGGGCCAGCAGGCGAGCGCTCTTGGGCACATTCTCGATGCGGTCGCCACCCTGGATGTTGCCGCCCAGTTCGCTCCAGATGGCGCGTACGGCACCGGCGGCGTAGGTTGGGTGGTCGAGCAGCGACAGATAGGTTTGCGAGTTGCAGCCGTCACCCAGTTGGCCGCTGACCGTTACACTGATGCCGTCGGCCTGAGGCACCGGGTTGTAGCGTACATCACCGGTGCATTTCTTCGAGGCTACCGGCTTGACCTGGTTGTCGATGCGGATGCGGGCAATCGGCGGCTCGACTGCGACGGTGACCTTGCCACCATCATTACGGGCCACGAAGCGCAGGGCCTTGAGGTTGACCAGCAGTGAGTCGGGCTTGACCAGGAACGGCTTGTTTTCATCGCCGCCGTCATCGTTGAACTGCGGCAGGTTGGGTTGCACGAAGTGGCTGCGGTCCAGCACCAGGTCACCGGTGACGGTGCGCACGCCATTGGCGCGCAGGTCACGCATCAGCAGCCACAGCTTTTCCATGTTCAGTTTGGGGTCACCGCCACCTTTAAGGTAGAGGTTACCGTTAAGCACGCCGTTGCTCAGGGTGCCGTCAGTGTAGAACTCGGTTTTCCACTGGAAGGTCGGGCCAAGCAGTTCGAGGGCGGCGTAGGTGGTGACCAGTTTCATGGTCGACGCCGGGTTCACCGACACATCGGCATTGAACACGGTCGGGGTGCCGGGGCCGTCCAGCGGCAGCATCACCAGCGACAGCGCTGTGTCCTGCAGCTTGTTGGCCTTGAGCGCCTTCTGCACTTTGGCAGGCAGGGTGGTATTGACGGCGGCGTGGCTGGGCAAGGCAAGCGGCAACAGCAGGCCGGCAAGAATGAGGGGTCGAAGCGTTTTGATCATAGTGAGCGAATACCCTGCGGCGAGGGAAAAGGGCTTTGGGGCTGTAAGAGATGATGGCCCCACGACGTAAACAGTACGCATTATGCCCCAAGCGCAGCCGCGATGCGTCACGTTCGACGGAAAAGCAACGCCAATAAAAAAGGCCACCCGAGTGGGGTGGCCTTTTCAGCAATGAACCTTTTCAGCCCGAAGCTGACAAGTATCACTCAGCCTTGTTGATCGGCTTTTCCGGGTACCAGGCGTCCAGCAGCGGGCTGACTTCGATCTTGGTCAGTTCGCCACGGCCTTTGAGCCAGGCTTCAACAGCAGCGCGCTGTTCTTCGCTGACCGAGCCGCGTTTGACCGAGCACACCAGGCCGAAATCGTCACCGCCTACATAATCCAGGCCGTTGGCGTCCATGGCTTCTTCCAGGAACGCGTCGAGGAAAGCATCGATTGCCTGGTCATCCAGATCTTCCTTGAATTCCAGGTTCAGCTCGAAGCCCAATTCCTGAAACTCGTCGACACACAGCTTCTTGCGCAGACGACGGGAGCGGTTTGTGGCCATGAAACAATCCTCTTAGGTAATAACGCCGCGCAGTCTACCAGTTAACACGCCTGGCTGCCTGCCTGAGTAACTGTGCTTGTGGTCAATTCCCTGGCCAGTGCACGGTCCACTCGGCGCATATGTCGTGCCAGTGCCTGGCGCCGCAGGCGCACCTGGGCAGTGGTCAAACCGCTGGCCTCGAGGGCTTCACAGGCCGCCATCAAGTCAGGGGCTTCCAGCATGCGCGCTGCGCTGAGCACCTTGTGGGCCTGCTCGGCAATGGCGCGGCTATCAAGCTGCGGGTGCAGCGCCATCAGGCTGGCCAGGTCGACCTGAAGGCTCTGTTGCAAGGCCTCCAGGAAGCGCTGGCGGTCGACCGGGTCAGGCCCGACCACGGCGGCCAGGCCGTCCAGTTGATACAGCTTGCGTCGGGGGCGTTGCTGGCGGCGCGGGCAAATGCCAGCCAGGCGCTGGCTGAGGGTGCTCAGGCTGATGGGCTTGAGCAGGCAGTCGTCCATGCCGGCGTTCAGGCATTTGCGGCGTACCTCCGGCTGTGCGTTGGCGGTATAGCCGAGTATGGTGCAGCGTGGCCGCCTGGTATGGCGTTCTTCGGCGCGCACGGCAGTCGCCAACTGGTAACCGTTCATGTGCGGCATGTTGCAGTCGAGTACCAGTACATCGAAGTCGCCTGCCCGCCAGGCGGCCAGGCCCTCCCGCCCATCGCGGGCGCTGGCGTGTTCCAGGCCCAGGTAGCCAAGTTGTTGCGCCATCAGTTGCAGGTTGGCCGGGTGGTCATCAATGACCAGCACGTTCAGCCGTGGGTCGGGCACGTCGAGCTGCTCGGGCAAAGGTGTCGGCTGCGCTGCGGCATCAACCCGTTGCAACGGCATTTTCAGGCGCACCTGGGTACCGACATCCTCCAGGCTCTTCATGGACAGGCTGCCGCCCATCATTTCGCACAGGTTGCGGCAGATGGCCAGGCCCAGCCCGGTACCTGCGCGGGCGCCCTGGCTGTGCGGGTTGGCCTGGATAAACGGGTTGAACAGGCGCTGCAGGTCGTCGGGGTGGATGCCGATGCCACTGTCGCGCACCTCCAGCTCCAGTACCGCTGGTGTGCTGGTACCGTCATCCAGCAGGGCGACGCAGATGCGTACCTGACCGTGCTCGGTGAACTTGATGGCGTTGCTCACCAGGTTGGAGAGCACCTGCTTGAAGCGCAGCGGGTCAAGCAGGACATGGCAGCGTGCGGCCGGAGCGATCTGCACCTCCAGGGCCAGGCCTTTCTGCCGCGCCTGGCCATCGAACATGCGCCCCACCGATTCGACCAGCGCCGCCAGGTCGACCACCTCCGGGGCCAGGGACAAGTGCCCGGACTCGATGCGTACGATGTCCAGAATGTCACCGATCAGGCCTAGCAGGTCTTTGGCCGAATGGTGCGCCAGTTCCAGCGCGCTGCGGTCCACCCGGCCCTGGTCGGCGCGCTTGACCGCCAGTTCCAGCATGCCGATCACGGCGTTCATCGGGGTGCGGATTTCGTGGCTGATGGTCGCCAGGAACGTGCTCTTGGCGCGGTTGGCATCGTCGGCCTGCTGCTTGGCCTGGCGCAGCTCCATGACCAGTTGGCGGCGTTCGCTGATGTCGATCCAGCCGCCGATGATCCCCTGCACCTCACCCAGGGAGTCGCGGTACGGCAAGATCCAGTGGTAGATGGTCAGGTCCCGGCCCTTGATCCGTAATGGACGGTCCTTGATCAGCGGCGAGCCCGCAGCCATGACTTTCTGATAATCAGCCTGGATCTGCAGAGCTTGCTCGGAATCGGCAAACAGGCTGTCGTTCAGTTTTTTGCCGATCACCTGGTCGGAGCGGGCCTGCACGGCTTCAAGGTAGCTGTAGTTGCAGCTTTTCAGGCAACCCTCGCGGTCACGCACATACATGGGGTGGGGTGTACCATTGAGCAGGGCGCGCATGAATGCCAGCTGGTCATTCAGCGCGCGTTCGGCGTGCTGGCGCTGGCGAATTTGCAGGCGCAGGCGGGCATTCCAGAGCAAGGCCAGCAACAGAAGCACGGCGGTGGCCAGCACTACCTGCAGGGCAAGGCGGCTGTAGCCTTTGGCGTTGTCGTCCTCATGCCTGCCAAAGCCGCGCCAGCGGTTGTTGATTACCCCCAGCTCCTCCGGTGAGATGCTCAGCAAAGCCTTGTCGAGGATAGACAGCAGCGCCTGTGACGGGCCAGTGGTGGCCATGGCGAAGTTGGCGGGTTCGCTGCCGACCGAGGTGCGGATGACCAGTTCAGGGTTGCTGGCCAAGGCGTGGTTGGCGTCGATCAGGGTGGTGATCACCGCGTCGACGGCCCCACTGTTGAGCAACGCCATGGAGTAGAACGCGCTTTCGGTTTCGACCCAGCTTATTTTGGGGTAGTCCCGGGACAGCATGGCGTTCAGGGTGCTGTAGCGGGTAATGGCGATGCGGTGCCCCTGCAACTGCTCCAGTGAGCTAAGTGTGTTGTTGCCCTTGCGGTTTACCAGCACATAGGCGCTTTCGAGGTAAGGGCGGCTGATTTGCAGGTCGTCCCCTGCTTTCCCGGCGCTGGCCAGTGCGGCGATGACATCAGCCCGGCCATCCTTGAGGCGAGCGACCATGTCGGCAAGGCCACTGGCGCGCTGCACTTCGAAACGCAACCCGGTGCGCAGGCGAATGAGCTCCAGCAGGTCGGCGGTGATGCCTCGGAAATGCCCCGAATCATCGAAATAGGACAGTGGTGCAGCCGCGTCATCTGCCGCCACGCGCATCACCGGGTGCTTCTGCAGCCACTGCTGCTCGGCCTCGCTCAACTGCAGTTGGCGATCGCTCAGCAGCAGGTCGCTGCCAGCGCTCCAGCGTTTGAAGATACTGGAGCGTATGGCCGGGCTCTGCCTGTCCAGGATGGTGTTCACCAGGTCCAGCAGCAAGGTATCTTGCTGACGCAACGCAAAGCTGAAGCCGATGGCCTCGTGTTTGCCGAAGTTGGCCATGCGCAGGCCGGGCAGATGGCCGCGGTTGAGCTGGTAGTGCGTGGAGATGGTGTCGCCGATGAACACGTCGGCCTGGCCGAACGCGACGGCATTCAATGCCTGGCTGGAAGAACTGAAGGCCAGCAGCTCGGCCTTGGGGTAGGCGCTGAGGACTTCCTGTCTGGGCAAATAGTGGTAAAGCATGCTCAGGCGCATGCCGGCAAGGTCCATGTCCAGCGCCCGGTTTTCGTCTTCACGCGTTACCAGTACGGGTTGATCGACGGCATAGGGCTGCGACAGTGCCAGGCCGTCACTGGCCGCTTCGTAGCCATTGGCGCTGCCCAGCAGGTCGATATCGCCGTGCCTGAGCGCCTCTACCGCCGCCTGCCGGCTGGAGAAACGCAGTACCCTCACCGGCAACTGCAAGGCCTTGCCGATCAGGCTTGCATATTCGGCAGTCAGGCCCTGGTAGTCGTTGCCGCCACCGGTGATGTCGAACGGCGGATAGTCGGGTGCCGACGTACCCAGCACCAGTTCCTGGCGGCCTTCGAGCCATTGTCGTTGTTCGGGCGTGAGCACGGGCTGGACCGGTCGGGCCGATGAGCGTGCGATCAACGTAAAGGACGCGGCTTCGCGATGGACAGCCTGTGTCGCGCCGCTGAACAGCAGCAGGGCGAGCAGCAGGCGATTGATGGCTCGGGCCATGACCACGTTCAGACCAGCGCGTTGCGCTTGGCCATCTCGATCAGGTCGACCAGCGTATTGACTTGCAGTTTGTGCATCAGGCGCTTCTTGTAGGTACTGACAGTCTTGCTGCTGAGGAACATGCCCTTGGCAATTTCCTTGTTGCTGCGGCCTTGGGCGAAGAGTTGAAGTACCATCAGTTCGCGGTCATTGACCTGTCGGAAAAGTTGCAGGTCACTGTCGGTCGTCTGGTTGTTTTTTATTGCCTGGCTGGGGAAATAGTTATAACCGGCCAGTACGGCCTTGATTGCACTGAGCAGTTCACTCAGGTCTTCCTGCTTGCAGACATAACCTGCTGCGCCTGAGTGCATGCAACGTACGGCAAACAAGGCCGGGGACTGTGCAGTCAATACCAGAACCTTCAAGGGCAGGGCCATGGTCTGGAAGCGGGCCAGCACCTCCAGGCCGTCTAGCTTGGGGATGCTGATGTCGAGAATGACCAGGTCGGGGTTGCTCTCGCGGATCATCTGCATGGCGTCTACGCCGTTGTCCGACTCGCCGACAATCTTGTAATTCTGGTTTTCCAACAGCATACGGACGGCCAGGCGAATTACCGGATGGTCGTCAACGATAAATATGGAGTGCATGTTCGATTTCCCTGCGATCGATTGAGGGTGACAGAGGGCACCTTATCGCAGTTGGAAGTCGTCGGGCGTGCGGGGAATGGCTGTTAGGCCTATATGGGAAACGGCTTACAAGATAAAACAAAATGGGCTACGGATTAGGTGTGCTTAACTCGATGTCAAAGCGATTTTGGTAACTTTTCATTAGTTTATATTCGTGCCGTTTAGTCTGGCTCCTGTTGATGTAGGAAGTTTCCTGCAAGCGTGGTGCAGCGCCAGGCCGAGCCCGCGCTGCACGGACGCGGTTCAGGTCGGGCTGGAGCGCCCGGTCATCTCCCGGGCCATTTCGCTGGCATAGCTGTCGGTCATGCCGGCAATGAAGTCGATCATGCGCAGGAAGGCGCTGTGCAACGAGGCATGCGGGTCTGGCGCATTGTTGCCGATCAGGTCCAGCACCCTGCGACTCTTGAACGATGGCGTGCGTCCACCGTGCTGTTCGAGGGCCGCCCCGCAGAACGTGTTCAACAGAATCTCCAGGGTGGTATAGGCGCCGATTTCGTGCAGGGTCTTGCGCTTGTCCTGGAAGATCTTGTTGCGTGCCATGTCCTTGGCTTGCAGTACGCAGCGTTTGGCTGGGCCATGCATGTGTTCCACCAGGTCGCCCGCCAGTTGCCCGGCCAACAACGCCTGCTGCTGCTCGACGAAGGCATGGGCGGCGGCGTTGGTCAGGTGTTCGATGGCCTTGCCACGCAGGATTGCCAGCTTGCGCCGGCGGGAGTCGCTTGGGCCGAGCTGGCGGTAGGTTTCTGGCAGGTCATCGCCGACCAGGTCGAGCAACAGCCCTTCGACTTCTGTGTATTGCAGCAGCTCCATTTCCAGGCCGTCTTCCAGGTCGATCAGCGCGTAGCAGATGTCATCGGCAGCCTCCATCAGATACACCAGCGGGTGGCGCGCCCAGCGCTGGTGTTCCAGCTGCGGCAGGCCGAGCTTGCGGGCGATCTGTTCAAGCAGCGGCAGTTCGCTCTGATAGCTGCCGAACTTGTGCTTCTTGTAACCCAGGGCGTCGGCATGGCGGGCGCTCCAAGGGTATTTAAGGTAGGTGCCGAGGGTGGCATAGGTCAGCCGCGTCCCCCCATCGAACTGGTGGTATTCCAGTTGGGTGAGCACGCGAAAGCCTTGGGCATTGCCTTCGAAGTTTAGAAAGTCGGCCCGCTCGTCATCGCTCATGTCGTCCAGCCAGCCACGCCCGGCGGCCTGCTGGAACCAATGGCGAATGGCGTCCTCGCCGGAGTGACCGAATGGCGGGTTGCCGATGTCGTGGGCCAGGCAGGCTGACTGCACGATCATCCCCAGGTCACTGGGGGCGCACCAGTCCGGCAGGTTGTCGCGCAGGGTTTCGCCGACGCGCATGCCCAGCGAGCGGCCGACGCAGCTGACTTCCAGCGAATGAGTCAGGCGCGTATGGATATGGTCGTTGCTCGACACCGGGTGCACCTGGGTCTTGCGGCCGAGGCGGCGAAAGGCACCGGAGAAAATGATGCGGTCATGGTCTTTGTGGAAGGGGCTGCGCCCGAGTTCATCGGCGCTGTACAGGGCTTTGCCCAGCCGTTCGCGGGTAAGCAAGGTGTGCCAGTCCAAGGCGCGTACTCCTTTAGTTTGAAGGCAGCAGCATACCCCGCAGCAAGGGCATTGTGCTGCCGGGTCGCGCGCAGGTCAGGGGCGGCGGCCGCCTTGCAGGTAGAGGCGCACCAGCGGCAGCAGGGTGCTGCCCAAGCGCACCAGGCGCGTCAGGTTGCCGCTGCGTACGCCCTTGCCGGTGAGAAAGCCCAGCGCCACCACGGCGCCGATGCCCCACAGTGGCGCATGCTTGATACCCAGGCCTTCATGTAGTGAGCTGCCCATACCGCGCACGCGGCGCAGCGGCTCAAGCAACTGCCCGGACTCATGGCGGATTTCCTGGCGGTGCATCTCCATGCGCAGGCGCAGCAGCGCCTTGCGCAGTTCACGCGGGTTACGCGTGTTTGGCAGTTCTGGCAGGCTCATGGCAACAGGCGCTCCCTGTCCTTGGCAAGTTCTTCGAGGGTGGCGCCGAAAGGCGATGATTCGTCGAACACCGCCGCCTTCAGGCGCATGGCACAGTACAGTGCGGCAATGCCATAGAACACGCACAGGCCAATGATACCGGCCAGTCGATAGCTGTCCCACAGCAGCACCAGCAGTAGCCCGGACAGTGCGGTCAGCAGCAGCAGGGCGAACACCAGCGCCAGGCCGGCGAACAGCAGCAGGCTCAAAGTGCGGCCTTTCTGCTCCTGCAGCTCGATACCGAACAGCTCGATGTGACTGTGCAGCAGCCCCAGCATGGCCGCACCCAGGCGCTTGCCCGAAGCGCTGGCGCCGTTGGCGTCATTCTCCATGGGTTCCCCTTAGCGCCGGTTGGCCAGCAGACCGATCAACAGGCCGACGCCGGCCGCGATGCCGATCGCCTGCCACGGGTTTTCCTGCACGTACTGCTCGGCGCTGCCCAGCGCCGCCTGACCCCGTTCACGTACCGAGTCCTGGGTCAGTTGCAGGGTTTCGCGGGCCTGGGCCAGGCGCTCGTGAATCTGCTCGCGCAATTCCTCGGCCTGGTCGCCGGCCAGGTTGGCGGTGTCGGCCAGCAGCTTCTCGGTGTCGCGCACCAAGGCCTGGAAGTCAGCCATCAATATCTCTTGTGCATTCTTTGCCGATTTGCTGGCCATGGGTCTCTCCCTGTCGATGAGTGTTGGTAGTTCGAGTGACAGCACGCATGGAAGGTTCAAGTGCGGCTGCTGGTATGGGCCTTGCTAAGTTTTTGCCACGTTGCGGAGCGCCTGTGACCGGTTTTGCGCCGTTTCAGGGCGCTCACGCAGCGAATACCGATAAACCTTAACCCAATCCACGACAAACCCAAGAAAAAACCACGCAGGCTTCACCCCGCTCACGTGAACAGGGTAGGGGCTGGCACCGATTCGGTGCAGGGATGCAGGTTCTTGAACTGTCCTGGTGCCTTTTTCAGCAGGTCTGCCTATTTCATGGAAAACATGCACAGCGCTATGGACTCTCTGGTCCACGGTTCCAACACCCTGTTCATTCTCATGGGCGCCATCTTGGTGCTGGCCATGCATGCCGGCTTTGCGTTTCTTGAAGTGGGCACGGTGCGCCACAAGAACCAGGTCAACGCCTTGTCGAAGATCCTCAGCGACTTTGCCATCTCGGCGCTGGTCTACTTCTTTATAGGCTACTGGATCGCTTATGGGGTCAACTTCTTCCAGCCGGCAGCGACGCTGGCTGTCGACCATGGCTATGCACTGGTCAAGTGCTTCTTCCTGCTGACCTTTGCGGCGGCGATTCCGGCGATCATTTCCGGGGGCATCGCCGAGCGGGCGCGATTCGTGCCGCAGTTGTGCGCCACGGCATTGATCGTGGCGTTCGTCTATCCGTTCTTCGAGGGTGTGGTGTGGAACGGCAACCTGGGCGTGCAGGCTTGGCTGCAGGCTCGCTTCGGCGCCCCGTTCCATGACTTTGCCGGGTCCGTGGTGGTACACGCCATGGGGGGCTGGCTGGCGCTGGCGGCGGTGCTGCTGCTGGGCGCGCGCCGTGGGCGCTACCGCGAGGGCCGCTTGGTGGCGTTCGCGCCGTCGAGCATTCCCTTTCTGGCGTTGGGCTCGTGGATCCTCATCATCGGCTGGTTCGGCTTCAACGTCATGAGTGCCCAAACCTTGCAGGGTGTCAGTGGCCTGGTGGCGATCAACTCGCTGATGGCCATGGTGGGTGGCACCCTGTCAGCGTTGCTGGCCGGGCGCAACGACCCCGGCTTCCTGCATAACGGTCCGCTGGCCGGGCTGGTTGCGATTTGCGCAGGTTCCGATCTGATGCACCCGGTTGGAGCGCTGGTCACCGGCCTGGTGGCGGGGGCGCTCTTTGTCTGGACTTTCACCGCAGCGCAAAATCGCTGGAAAATCGACGACGTCCTGGGTGTGTGGCCATTGCACGGCCTGTGTGGCGTGTGGGGGGGCATCGCCTGTGGCGTGTTCGGCCAGGTGGCGTTGGGCGGCATGGGCGGTGTCAGCCTGGTCAGCCAGCTGCTGGGCAGCCTGATGGGGGTGCTGGTGGCTTTGGCCGGTGGCTTTGCCGTGTATGGAGCAATCCGTGCGCTGCATGGCCTGCGCTTGAGCCATGAGCAGGAGTTCCAGGGCGCGGACCTGTCGCTGCACCGGATCGGTGCTACCAGCCAGGATTGAGCCAGGTCAGGTGCAGGGTGGGCGTGGCGGGCCTAGTGTGGTGTTTTGCAAATACGGCCAATAACTCGCGAGCGATTGTTGCGCTCAGGCAAGGCGTCGCGACGAGTCGTAGCCCAGCTACGGCGAGGAGCGACAACGCCGCATGAGCGCAAAAAGCGCCGCGAGTTATGGTCGTTATTTGTGAAACACCACACTAGAATAGGCTGTTGTGTACGCCAACCCGGGACCTGCCCCATGCTGCCTGAATGTCAACTGTTCGGTACCCTCGGCTGCCACCTGTGCGAAGTGGCCGAGGCCGTGTTGATGCCCCTCGTCGATCATGGCCTGCTGGTAGAGCTGGTCGACATCGCCGAGAGCGAGCCTTTGTTCGAGCGTTATGGCCTGATCATTCCGGTGCTGCGGCGCTGTGACAACGGCGCCGAGCTGCACTGGCCCTTCGATACCGAACAAGTGGTGGCCTTTCTTGGGCAATGATGGCTGCAGAGGAGTTGCAACCCTGCTCCATGATTTGTGAAGCGAGCTGATGATCTGTTGCAGGCGCACCGTCGCCGGTAACCTTCTCCATCATCGGAATAGCTCGCCATGCTGATCACTCCACATTTCACCTTCGATGAAATGACCGTTTCCCAGCTCGCCGCCCGGGACGGGTTCGATAATGCACCGCCCCTCGAAGCCAGGGCCAACCTGCAATTGCTGTGCTGTGCGCTGGAGCAGGTACGTGCATTGTTCGACGCGCCCATCATCATCAGCAGCGGGTATCGCAGTGAAAGGGTCAACCGGTTGATCGGTGGCGCCTCCGACAGCCAGCACGTACAAGGGCTGGCGGCGGACTTCACGGTGATCGAGGTCAGCCCGCGCGAGACTGTCCGGCGAATCAGCGAAAGTGCGGTGCCCTTCGATCAGTTGATCCTGGAATTCGACAAATGGGTGCATCTGTCGGTGACGCGCGGCACGCCGCGCAGGCAGGTGCTGACCCTGCGCAAAGGCAGCGGCTACCTGGCGGGGCTGCAATGAAGCGCATTGACGGCAGCAAGGGGATGTTCGTATGCTGTATATAAATACAGTATCGAGGTGAAGCCATGCTCAATGTCGAGCAACTCAAGTACAGCGTCAACCGCATGCCCGTGGAACGGGTGGCTGACGCCGTTCTGGAACTGCGCCTCGAAGGCCTGGTAACCGACGACTGTACGCCGTTCGGCAAAGTCCACTTCAATACCTGCTTCGCCGAGATCGAGGCCTTGTTCCAGCGGGCCGGTTACCACCGTGGGTTGGATGTGGTGGGCTATCAGGGGTTGCTCTATGCCCTCTATGACCCTGGCCGCTGGGAGCCGGTACAGGTACTGCGCTGGCTGAAGGAGCGCTGCGAGGCGATGGCCCGGGCTGGTTGAGGGCACGGGCTTGGGCGATAATGCGCGGCCATCAATGTCCCGAGCCCAGCCATGACCACGCCTTTCGACCCCGCCCGCCAGCAAGCCAGTACGGTGTGCTTGCCACCTGGTAACTGGGTGACCGTGCTCGATTGCTTGTGTGATCACTTCAAGGCTATTGACCGCGCCCAGTGGCTTGACCGCTTTGCCCGTGGCCGGGTGCTGGATGCCGAGGGGCAGGCAGTTGCCGCCGACCTGCCTTACAAGCGTGGCATGCGTTTGCATTACTTCCGTGAGGTGCCGAACGAACGGCCGATCCCGGTGCAGGAGGTGGTGCTGCATGTGGACGAGCACCTGGTGGTGGCCGATAAACCGCATTTTCTGCCGGTGACGCCGACCGGTGAATACGTCGAGCAGACTTTGTTGCGCCGCCTGATCCGTCGCCTGGACAACCCGCACCTGGTGCCGTTGCACCGTATTGACCGGCACACCGCCGGGCTTGTGCTGTTTTCTGCCAACCCGCACAGCCGCAGCGCTTACCAGCGGCTGTTCCCCGAGCGGCGTATCGACAAGCGTTACCAGGCCATTGCCGCTGCCATGCCGCAGCATGTGTTTCCGCTGGTGCACAAAAGCCGCCTGGTGCATGGCGAGCCATTTTTCCGCATGCATGAGGTGGAGGGTGATGCCAACAGTGAAACGCTGGCCGAGGTGCTGGAGAAGAACGGTGAGCAATGGCGCTATGGGCTGTCGCCAGTGACCGGCAAGACCCATCAATTGCGTGTTCACATGGCGGCTCTGGGTGCAGGAATCAGCAATGACCCGTTCTATCCGCAATTGCTCAATGAAGAGGATGACTACCAGCGGCCGCTGAAACTGCTGGCGCAAAGCCTGCGCTTCGAGGACCCGCTGAGCGGTGAAGAGCGCTACTTCGAGAGCCGCTTGCGGTTGGACTGGTAACGCAGCAAGCGGGCTTGCCTGCGAAAGGGCCCGGCCTGCTGGCCAATCTCCACTCGTCGTTCACCGTTGCCGCCGCTACCGTATTCGCGGGTAAACCCGCTCCTACATACGCGGTGGTTCGGCACATTCCGTTGTAGGAGCGGGCTTGCCCGCGAACACCGGCAGAGCCGGTGCCCACCCACAGCGGTGGCGCGGCAAGCCGTGAGCTTCAGCGGTTGAAACGCTCCACCAGCGAATACTGGCTGCCCGCAGTGCTGGTCAATTCCTCGCTCAGCAGTGCCGAGTGCTGCGCCTGTTCGGCGGTCTGGTCGGCCAGTTCGGCAATGGTGCTGATGTTGCGGCTGATCTCGTCAGCCACTGCGGTCTGCTCCTCGGTTGCAGCAGCAATCTGGGTAGCCATGTCGGTGATATTGGCTACCGCTTCGCTGATGCCTACCAGCGCCTCGTCGGCCTGCATTACCCGATCAACGCCTTCCTGTGCCTGGCGGTGGCCGGTTTCCATGGTCAGCACTGCGTTGCTGGCGGTTTGTTGCAGCTTGGCGATCAGGCCGTGGATCTGCCCGGTGGATTCGGCGGTGCGCTGGGCCAACTGACGTACTTCATCAGCTACCACGGCAAAACCACGGCCCATTTCACCGGCGCGCGCCGCTTCAATGGCTGCGTTCAGCGCCAGCAGGTTGGTCTGGTCGGCGATGCCCTTGATCACGTCGACCACGCCACCAATCTCGTCGCTGTCTTTGGCCAGTTGCGTAACTGTCTGGCCGGTTTCGCCCACTGCCGCCGACAGACGTTCGATGGCCTCGCGGGTTTCTCCGGCAATCTGCCGGCCCTGGCTGGTAAGGCGGTTGGCTTCCTGGGTGGCATCGGCGGTGCGCTGCACATGGTTGGCCACTTCCTGGGTGGTGGCAGCCATCTGGTTTACCGCAGCGGCGACTTGTTCGGTCTCCACCCGCTGGCGCTCCAGCCCCGAAGAGCTCTTGTGCGCCAAGGCATCGGACTGCCGTGCCTGGTCGCTCAGGTGCTCGGCACTGTCTTGTAGGCGTGTCAGGCAGGTTTTCATGCGTGCGTCCTGGCTGAGCATGGCCATTTCCAGGCGCGCCTGCACGCCACGGCTGTCGGTGTACATCTGCGCGATCAGTGGGTCGGAAGTGGTTTGCTTGGCCAGGCGCAGCAGGCGCTTGAGGCCGCGTTGCTGCCAGCTCAGGCCAAGCAGGCCCAGTGGTACGGAAAGCCCTGCGGCCAAGGCAAAGCCCCAGGAATGACCCAGCCAGTTGCCAATCAGGAAGCCCACCTGGCTGATCAGGATGAACGGTAGCCAGTCCTGCAGCACCGGCAGCCACTTGTCGCGGCGCGGTACCGGCGGCTTGCCTTGGTTGATGCGCTGGTACAGAGCCTCGGCGCGGCGGATCTGCTCGGCGGTGGGCTTGACTCGCACCGACTCGAAGCCAACGACCTGGTTGTTATCGAAGATGGGGGTGACATAGGCGTTGACCCAGTAATGGTCGCCGGACTTGCAGCGGTTCTTGACGATACCCATCCACGGCTGGCCCTGCTTGAGGGTTTGCCACATATGGGCAAACACGGCAGGCGGTACGTCGGGGTGGCGCACCAGGTTGTGCGGTGCGCCAGTCAGCTCCTCGCGGGTGAAACCACTGATTTCGATAAAGGCATCGTTGCAGTAGGTCACCACACCCTTGGCGTTGGTAGTGGAGATCAACCGCTGCTGGGCAGGGAAAGTCCGTTCTCTCTGGGTAATCGGCTGGTTGTTACGCATGGGTGATAGTCCGCAGGGCTTTCGACAGGTATCGGCAAGCCGCTGGTTTTATTGAATGGATATTTGGTTCATTGATTGCCATCAATGACGGGTGAGTCAGATGATGACCGAATGGGTGGCCAAGGGCCAGCCCTGTCGCGAGGGACTTGGACGCATACGGCTGTGGGGCACCGGCGCCCATGTGACCAAGCGCCGCCCGCGCGGCGCTCGGTTTAGAAAACGGCACAAATCCTGTGCCAGGCTATCCGTCTCAGCCAGCGATCATCTGGCGCAATACATAATGCAGAATCCCCCCCGCCTTGAAGTACTCCACCTCGTTCAGGGTATCAATCCGGCATAGCACCTCGATCTGTTCCTGCTGGCCATCTTCGCGGGTAATGCGCAAGGGCAGGCTCATGCCGGGGTGGAGATGTGCACCGTCCAGCCCCAGTACATCGATCTGCTCCTTGCCGGTCAGCCCCAACTGTTTGCGGTTGTGCCCCGCCTTGAACTGCAGCGGTAACACGCCCATGCCCACCAGGTTGGAGCGGTGGATACGCTCGAAGCTTTCCGCCAGCACGGCCTTGACCCCCAGCAGGTTGGTACCCTTGGCTGCCCAGTCGCGGCTCGAACCGGTGCCGTACTCCTGGCCGGCAATCACCACCAGCGGGGTGCCTTCCTGCTGGTAACGCATGGCTGCGTCGTAGATCGACAGCTTCTCGCCAGTGGGCACATGCAAGGTGTTACCGCCTTCTTCTCCTGCCAGCATTTCGTTGCGGATACGGATGTTGGCGAAGGTGCCGCGCATCATCACTTCATGGTTGCCGCGCCGCGAACCGTAGGAGTTGAAATCGTGTGGCTCCACACCCTGTTCCCGTAGGTAGCGCCCGGCCGGGCTGTCGGTCTTGATGTTGCCGGCGGGGGAAATGTGGTCAGTGGTCACGGAGTCGCCCAACAGCGCCAGCACCCGTGCGCCGTGAATATTGGCAATTTGTGGTGGCGGCCCGCCGATGCCGTCGAAAAACGGTGGGTGCTGAATGTAGGTGGAGTCAGCCTTCCACACGTAAGTGGCGGCCTGTGGCACCTCGATGGCCTGCCACTGCGCATCACCGGCAAACACTTCGGCGTATTCCTTGTGGAACATCGCCGTATCGACCTTGGCCACAGCCTCGGCAATTTCCTGCTGACTCGGCCAGATATCACGCAGGTAGACCGGTTGGCCGTCCTTGCCTGAGCCTAGCGGGTCGCGCGTCAGGTCCAGGCGCACGCTGCCGGCCAGGGCGTAGGCCACCACCAGCGGGGGCGAGGCCAGCCAGTTGGTCTTGACCAACGGGTGCACGCGGCCTTCGAAGTTGCGGTTGCCCGACAGCACCGAGGCCACGGTGAGGTCGGCGCTGCCAATAGCTTTCTCGATCGCCTCGTCCAGCGGGCCGGAGTTGCCGATGCAGGTGGTGCAGCCATAACCGACCAGATCAAAACCCAACTGGTCGAGGTAAGACGTGAGCCCGGCTGCCTTGAAGTAGTCGGTGACCACCTTGGAGCCCGGCGCCAGCGAGCTCTTGACCCAGGGTTTGCGTTGCAGGCCTTTTTCCAGTGCTTTTTTCGCCACCAGCCCGGCAGCCATCATCACGCTGGGGTTGGACGTGTTGGTGCATGAGGTGATCGCGGCAATCACCACGGCTCCATCGCGCAGGGTGTGGGTCTGGCCCTGATGGCTGTAGTCGATCGCGCCGGTCTGGTCGGCGTTGCCCACCGCCACACCGCCGCCGCCCTCGCTTTCCAGGCGGCCAACTTCTTTGGCCAGCGGTTTGGGCTGCAGCTCGATGAAGTGGTCGAAGGCTTGGCTGACCTGGCCCAGTGCTACGCGGTCCTGTGGCCGCTTGGGCCCGGCCAGGCTGGCTTCGACCTCGTCCATGTCCAGTGCCAGCGTGTCGCTGAATGACGGTTCATGGCCGGGCAGGCGCCACATGCCCTGCGCCTTGCAGTACTGCTCCACCAGCTGCACGGTCGCTTCGGGGCGGCCCGAAAGGCGCAGATAGTCCAGGGTGACCTGGTCGACCGGGAAAAAGCCACAGGTGGCGCCGTATTCCGGTGCCATGTTGGCAATGGTCGCGCGGTCGGCCAGGGGCAGCTCGGCCAGGCCGTCGCCATAGAATTCAACGAACTTGCCCACCACGCCTTTCTTGCGCAGCATCTGCGTCACGGTCAGCACCAGGTCAGTGGCAGTGATGCCCTCTCGCAGCTTGCCGGTCAGCTTGAAGCCGATTACCTCGGGGATCAGCATCGATACCGGCTGGCCGAGCATGGCCGCTTCCGCTTCGATGCCGCCGACACCCCAGCCAAGTACGCCCAGGCCGTTGATCATGGTGGTGTGCGAGTCTGTGCCCACCAAGGTATCGGGGAAGGCATAGGTGCGGCCATCAGCCTCACGGGTCCACACCGTGCGGCCCAGGTATTCCAGGTTGACCTGGTGGCAAATGCCGGTGCCCGGGGGTACTACGCGGAAATTGTCGAACGCGCTCTGGCCCCAACGCAGAAAGGCATAGCGCTCACCATTGCGCTGCATTTCGATGTCGACGTTTTCGGCAAAGGCTTGCGGCGTGCCGTAGCGGTCGACCATTACCGAGTGGTCGATCACCAGGTCGACCGGTGACAGCGGGTTGATCCGTTGTGGGTCGCCACCAGCCTTGGCCATGGCGGCGCGCATGGCCGCCAGGTCGACCACGGCAGGTACGCCGGTGAAGTCCTGCATCAGCACCCGCGCCGGGCGGTACTGGATCTCGCGGTCGGAGCGCCGTTCGCCAAGCCATTGGGCAATGGCGCGCAAGTCGTCGCCAGTGACGGTTGTGCCGTCCTCCCAGCGCAGCAGATTTTCCAGCAGCACTTTCAGCGACATGGGCAGGCGCTGCAGGTCACCCAGCTGGCGGGCGGCCTCAGTGAGGCTGAAGTAGTGGTAGGTCTGGTCGCCGACCTTGAGGGGCTTGAGGGTGTTCAGGCTATCGAGCGAGGGCATTGCCAACTCCTTCTGCACCGGTGCCCGGCAAATATTCACGGTTTGCCGGCAGCACCGCTCTGTATCGGTCCGCACGGTACGGACCTGGCTGAGTGGTCAGGTTAGACCGGTTTAGGCTACCTGACCCTTTTCTGGACCGGCGGGGCGTGTCGCAGGTTCCGAACTTCCTTTATCATCGCCGCCCTGCCGGCGCCTGTGGTGCGCCAGCCGTAGTGGAGTGAGAGATGAATACCCTGTTCATGCATTGCCGGCCCGGTTTCGAGGGCGAGGTTTGCGCCGAGATCAGCGAACATGCCGCCCGCCTGGGTGTTGCCGGCTATGCCAAAGGCAAGCCGCAAAGTGCCAGTGCCGAGTTTGTCTGTAGCGAGGAGGGCGGTGCCGAGCGCTTGATGGGGGAACTGCGTTTCAACCAGCTGATTTTCCCGCGGCAGTGGGCACGTGGCGGTTACGTCGAACTGCCGGAAAGTGACCGCATCAGTGTGCTGCTGGCACAGTTGGCCGACTTCCCGGTGTTCGGCAGCCTTTGGCTGGAGGTGCTGGACAGCAACGAAGGCAAGGAATTGTCCACCTTTTGCCGAAAGTTCGAAGTGCCGTTGCGCAAGGCCCTGGAGAAGGCCGGCCGCCTGGTCGATGACCCTGGCCGCCCACGTTTGCTACTGACCTTCATCAGCGGCCGGCGGGTATTTGTCGGCGTTGCATCGGCCAGCAACAGCGCCTTGTGGCCCATGGGCATCCCGCGCCTGAAGTTCCCTCGCGAGGCGCCCAGCCGTTCGACACTCAAGCTGGAAGAAGCCTGGCACCAGTTCATTCCGCGTGAGCAGTGGGAGCAGCGCCTGGGTGATGACATGACCGGCGTCGACCTGGGAGCCTCGCCGGGTGGCTGGACCTACCAGCTGGTGCGCCGCGGCATGCTGGTGACAGCCATCGACAACGGGCCGATGGCCGAAAGCCTGATGGACACCGGCCTGGTCCAGCACTTGATGGCCGATGGGTTTACCTGGCAGCCGAAGCAGCCGGTAGACTGGATGGTGTGCGATATCGTCGAGAAGCCGGCGCGTACCACCTCGCTGATCGAAACCTGGCTGGGTGAAGGGCTGTGCCGCGAGGCAGTGGTCAACCTGAAGTTGCCGATGAAGCAGCGTTATGCCGAAGTACGGCGCTTGCTCGATCGTATGGAGGCGACATTCAAGGCACGCAAGATCAAGGTGTCGATCGCCTGCAAGCAGCTGTACCACGACCGCGAGGAAGTGACTTGCCACCTGAGGCGGCTCGATTTGAAACCGCGCTGAGCGTTTCAGGTGGATGGTTTGCATTTGCTGTTTGCATTGAGATCGAGCGCCGCCCGCGCGGCGCATCGCGAGCTTCGCTCGCTCCTACGTTTGTTTCGGGCCAATTATTTCTGTGCCATTTGCGCGCGAACGCTTTGGCGCTTGGCGCGATATTGCGTCGTACAAACAAAACGGTCGCGCGCGCCTGTAACAGGCGTTACTGGCCAGAAACAAACGTAGGAGCGAGCGAAGCTCGCGATGCGCCGCGCGGGCGGCGCTCGATCTCAATATTCACACAATGCTGAAGGCATGCGTCTAAGCCCCCTTGGACCGCACCGCGCTATGCGCGACAATAGCGATCATTTTCGGAGCCCCCCATGACCGATTTCACCCCCGACGCCATCCTCGATGCCACCGGCCTGAACTGCCCGGAACCGGTGATGATGCTGCACCAGCACGTACGCAACCTGGCCGCCGGCGGCCTGCTCAAGGTCATCGCCACTGACCCGTCGACCCGCCGCGACATCCCCAAGTTCTGCAACTTCCTCGGCCACGAGCTGCTGCAGCAGCAAGAGGACGCCGGCACTTTCCTGTACTGGATCCGCAAGAAAGCCGACTGAATCGCTCTGGAACAGGCCCGGCGTTGCGCCTACACTGCTCTCCCCAGACAGGAGAGCACCATGCTGATAGTTGCCGACGAGAACATCCCGCTGCTCGATGCCTTCTTCCAGGGGTTCGGTGAAATTCGCCGCTACCCCGGCCGAAGCCTCGATGCTGCCAGCGTCAAGGACGCCGATATCCTGCTGGTACGCTCGGTGACCAAGGTCGACCGTCAGTTGCTCGAAGGCAGCCGTGTACGCTTTGTCGGCACTTGCACCATTGGTACTGATCATCTGGACCTGGACTACTTTGCAGAGGCCGGTATCCGCTGGAGCAGCGCGCCTGGCTGTAACGCCCGCGGCGTGGTCGATTACGTGCTGGGCAGCCTGCTGACCCTGGCCGAGCTGGATGGCGTGGCATTGCCTGAGCGCGTGTATGGCGTTGTGGGCGCGGGTGAAGTGGGTGGCCGTCTGGTGCGGGTGCTGCACGGCCTGGGCTGGAAGGTGCTGGTGTGCGACCCGTTGCGTCAGGCCGCCGAGGGCGGCGACTACGTCAGCCTCGAAACCATCCTGCAGCAGTGCGATGTGATCAGCTTGCATACCCCATTGCAACGCGGCGGCGAGTACCCGACCTGGCACCTGCTGGGGCAGGCGCAGCTGGCACAGTTGCGCCCAGGTGCCTGGCTGGTAAACGCCAGCCGTGGCCCGGTGGTGGATAATGTGGCCCTGCGCGAGCTGCTGCTGGACCGAGAAGACGTGCACGCAGTGCTGGATGTGTGGGAAGGGGAGCCGCAGGTCGACCTGCAGTTGGCCGACCTGTGCACACTGGCTACGCCGCACATTGCCGGCTATAGCCTCGATGGTCGCCAGCGTGGTACGGCGCAGATCTACCAGGCGCTGTGCCGCTTCCTGGGTGTGGACGAGCAGGTGCGACTGGGCGAGCTGCTGCCAAGGCCACCGTTGGCGCAGATCGATCTGGATGCCAGCACCGACCTGTCCTGGGCCTTGGCCACCCTGTGTCGCGCCGTGTATGACCCGCGCCGCGATGATGCCGATTTCCGCCGTAGCCTGAGCGATGATCCGCAGCAACAGCGAGCGGCGTTCGACCAGTTGCGCAAGCAATACCCGCCAAGGCGCGAGATCGAGGGGCTGGCCGTGCGCTTGCACGGGGAGGCGCCGCAGTTGGCGCAGTTGGTCAGTGCCCTGGGTGGGGTGTTGGTCTAAGCAAACCTTGTCGTGACCTTGCAGGTATGTACGGTTATCTGTGGGGGTGGTCAAGCCCACTGGCTGGGCAGATAAAAACCCGGCGCAAGCGCCGGGTTGCAAAGAATTCGCCGATCAACCTTTGCGTACGCGCTCGACACGGCTTTCTTCCAGGGCCTTGCAGGCCTGCTGGATCATCTGCTCGGTGATCGGCACTTCGCGCCCCTTGGCGTCGATGATCGAACCGCATACTTGCGGTTGCGGAGAGGTCTGGGGCTTCTGGTTATCACTGCCATGCTGCAAGCTCATGCACTGTCTCCTCTTCAGGTTCAAGCTCAGGGTAGCCCTGCGCCGTGACTGGCCTGTGACAGCTTCTGGGTCACGGCAGCAACAGTCCAGCAGAAAGCCTGTGAAAGCTCCATAAGCTGTTTAGATCGATGCGTTATAGCAACCTTCATGCAGTCTCCCGACCGGGATGAGTGGTAGGCTGCCGCTTCCCCACCCTTTGTGGTCGTCGCCATGCCCGAATCGGTTTCCCCGCGCCAACGCCGCGCCTTGCGCCTGGCTTGGCAGTTCGTTCGCCCTTATCGCCGGCAGGTGCTGCTGGCATTGCTGGCGCTGGTAGTCACAGCTGGCATCACCCTGTCGATGGGCCAAGGCATCCGCCTGCTGGTGGATCAAGGTTTCATGACCCGCTCCGCGCACCAGCTCAATCAGACCATCGGGCTGTTCCTGCTGCTGGTGCTGGCGCTGGCGGTGGGTACCTTCAGCCGTTTTTACCTGGTGTCGTGGATTGGCGAGCGCTGTGTGGCCGATATCCGTCGTGCCGTCTTCGACCACCTGATCGGCCTGCACCCAGGTTTTTTCGAAGACAACCGCAGCTCCGAGATCCAGTCGCGGCTGACAGCGGACACCACCTTGCTGCAATCCGTGATCGGTTCATCGCTGTCGATGTTCCTGCGCAACGCGCTGATGGTCATTGGCGGTGTGGCATTGCTGTTCATTACCAACCCCAAGCTCACCAGCATCGTGGTGGTAACGTTGCCGCTGGTGTTGGCACCGATCCTGTTGTTCGGCCGTCGGGTGCGCAGCCTGTCGCGGCAGAGCCAGGACAGGGTCGCCGATGTGGGCAGCTACGTGGCTGAGACGCTGGGGCAGATCAAGACCGTGCAGGCCTACAACCACCAGGCGCACGACCGCGAACTGTTCGCCGATACGGTCGAAGCAGCGTTTACTGTTGCCCGCAAGCGGATTGCCCAGCGTGCCTGGCTGATTACCCTGGTGATCGTGCTGGTGTTGGGGGCGGTGGGGGTGATGCTGTGGGTCGGCGGCATGGATGTGATCGCCGGGCGCATATCCGCAGGCGAGCTGGCTGCATTCGTGTTCTACAGCCTGATCGTCGGCAGCGCCTTCGGTACCCTCAGTGAGGTGATCGGCGAACTGCAGCGGGCCGCGGGTGCCGCCGAGCGCATTGCCGAATTGTTGGCCGCGCGAAGTGCCATCCTGCCGCCCGCCGCGGCGCAGGTGCTGCCACAGCAGCGGGCCAGTGGGCGTATCGAGTTGCAGCAGGTGGTGTTTGCTTATCCTTCACGGCCCACAGTGGCGGCTGTTGACGGCCTGAGCCTGACCATCGAGCCTGGGCAGACCGTCGCCCTGGTAGGCCCTTCCGGGGCAGGCAAGTCGACCCTGTTCGATTTGTTGCTGCGCTTTTACGACCCTCAGCAAGGCCGCATCCTGCTTGATGGCCAGCCGGTTACCGAGCTTGATCCCGACCAGCTGCGCCGGCAGTTCGCCCTGGTGGCGCAGAACCCCTCGTTGTTCCGTGGCACGGTGGAGGCCAACATTCGGTATGGCCGGCCCGAGGCGACCTTGGCTGAAGTCGAAGCAGCAGCCCGCGGCGCCCATGCCGACGAATTCATCCGGCAATTGCCCCAGGGCTACCAGACACAACTGGGGGAGGGCGGCATAGGCCTTTCCGGCGGGCAGCGTCAGCGCTTGGCGATCGCCCGGGCCTTGCTGGTCGATGCGCCGATCCTGTTGCTGGACGAAGCCACCAGTGCCCTCGATGCACAAAGCGAATACTTGATCCAGCAAGCGCTGCCCAGGTTGATGGCCGGCCGTACCACGCTGGTGATCGCCCATCGCCTGGCCACAGTGCAGCACGCCGAGCGCATCGCGGTCATCGACCAGGGTCGGCTGGTGGCGGTGGGCACCCACCGTCAGTTGATCGAGGACAGCCCGCTGTATGCACGGCTGGCAGCGCTGCAGTTCACCACCGGTTAGCGTGTCGCGGCCTTGTAACATTTCTGTAGTAATTGCCTGAGAGTATTTGCCTCAACTGTTGCGTAAGTGCTCGACCTGGCTGCCATTGCGTGATGGCAGCTTTTTTTTGGCCTGCCAGTAATGAGGCTGTACAGCGGCCTCAGCCTACTCCCTCTGGTTCCGAGACCCTCGATGTTGCGTAAATCCCTCAGAGTGCAAATTCTTTCGCTGCTCGGCGGCAGTGTGCTGGCGATGCTGCTGATCGCCCTGGTGTGTTTCCAGTTCCTGTCGTCCAGCGTGCGTGGCTACGCCGAGCTGGTCGACGGGCCGCTGCGGGCCTCGCAATCGATTGACGAAGCCAACCTGCAGTTCAAGATACAGGTGCAGGAATGGAAAAACGTGCTACTGCGCGGGCGCCAGCCAGCGGAGATGGACAAGTACTGGCAGCAGTTCCAGGCCCGCGAACAGCAAGTACAACAACTGCTCGGGCAATTGATCGACAATAGCGATGCCACGCTCAAGGCGTCGCTGCAGCAATTGCGCGACAGCCACCGCCAGTTGGGCCAGGCCTATGCGCAAGGCCGCCAGGCCTTCCTTGCGGCAGGCGGCGATCCGGTAGCGGGAGACCGGGCGGTCAAAGGCGTGGATCGTGCCGCCAGTGAGCAGATGAGCGAACTGGTCGAGCAGCTGCGCGCCGATGCCCGTCAGCGCGCAGCCAGCATCAATGCCAGTGCCGAGCGCACGGTATGGTTGGGCCTGCTGGTGATGCTGGCTTCTGCGGTGCTGGTGGGGCTGCTCAGCCTGTGGCTGGTCAACCGTAGCCTGATCGAGCCGATCCGTCAGTTGATCGAGTACGTCGCGCAGCTCAGCCAGGGCTGCTTTGCTGCCCGGGTCGACAGCCGTCGGGAGGATGAGTTGGGGCGCCTGGCGCGGGCAGCCAACACCCTGCGTGACTTCCTTGCCGACACCGTCGGCCGGCTGCAGGACAACGCTCAGGAGCTGGAAGGTGCCAGCGGGCAGTTGCGCAATATTGCCGGTGACATGGCCCGCGGTACTCATGACCAGTTCCAGCGTACCGACCAGGTGGCCACGGCCATGCACGAAATGTCCGCCACTGCCCAAGAGGTCGCTCGCCACGCCGCCGAGGCTGCCCGTGCGGCCGATGACGCCGACCACAGCGCCCAGGCGGGCGAGCAGGTGATGCAGCAGACCATCGACATCATCGGGTTGGTCAACCGCGAAATTGCCGGCACGGCGTCGGTAATTCGCGATCTGGAGCATGACAGCACACGTATAGGCAAAGTGCTGGAAGTGATCCGTGGCATTGCTGAACAGACCAACCTGCTGGCGCTTAACGCAGCCATCGAAGCAGCCCGTGCTGGCGAAGCCGGGCGTGGTTTTGCGGTAGTCGCTGATGAAGTGCGTAGCCTGGCCCAGCGCACGGCAGCGTCGATTGCAGAGATTCACCAGATCATCGAAGCGGTACAGTCGGGGGCTGTGGAGGCGGTCAAGGCCATCGAAAGCGGCCAGCAACGTAGCCAGGAAGGGGCTGAGCAGGTCGAGCAGGCCGGGCAGATGCTGCAACGCATTACCCTGGCGGTGGAGGCGATCCGCGACATGAACCGGCAGATCGCCACGGCGGCAGAGGAGCAGACCAGCGTAGCCGAAGATATCTCGCGCAACCTGATCGAAATTACCCGCATTGCCACAGCCAATCAGGAAGCGGTGCAGCATACGGAGCAGGCGGGGCAGCGCCTGCATGGTTTGTCAGGGCAGTTGGGCGAAGTCACCTCCCGCCTGAGCGCTTGACTCGGTCTGCAGTGGTTGCAGGTGCCCACAGCGGCTGAACCCGCGCACGGAGGCATTTTTCGCACACAACAAAAAGCCCGCACATGGCGGGCTTTTTGATAAGGATCTGGTCGGAGAGACAGGATTCGAACCTGCGGCCTTCTCGTCCCGAACGAGACGCGCTACCTGGCTGCGCTACACTCCGATGACCAAAATCCTACTGCATCCCGTTTTTGCCCGCAAGCCCTTGTTGTTTAAAGGGCCATGGCCTGAACGGGGCCTTGGTCAGAGCTCTTTGACGGTGCGGATCTGGTCCTTGTTCAAGCGCGTGCGCTTGCCGTCGAGTTGCTCGAATTCATAGAAGCCAGAGTCTTCGTCGTAGGACGGTTTGTCGGTTGCCTGGATCTCCCGGCCATCGTTCAGGGTAATGACGGTTGGAGTCGAGCAGCCGGCGAGGGCGCCCAAGCCCAAGGCGAGCAGGAAGGCGGGTAGGGTCCGTTTGATCATCGTGTTTCTCCAAGTGCGATGGTGCTAGATGACATTTATGACGCAGGACGTTAGTGCAAGTTCACTCCAAGTGCAGCATAGCGACTAATTCGTCCCCTTGATCCAGGGCAAGGCCGATGGGGGCAACGCCGGAAAAGGTGCGCTGTGATATAACTGCGTCCATCTCATCCTGTTGTGACGGACACCCATGAAAGCCAAGGCAGATACCCCCTTCGTGGCGCTGAACATCGCCGTGCTCACGGTCAGCGACACCCGTACCCTCGACACTGACACCTCTGGCCAGATGTTCGTCGACCGCCTGAGCGCCGCCGGTCATCGCCTTGCCGAGCGTGTGCTGCTCAAGGATGACCTGTACAAGATCCGAGCCCAGGTAGCCACATGGATCGCCGATGACAGCGTGCAAGTGGTGCTGATTACGGGCGGTACCGGGTTTACTGGCCGCGACAGCACCCCCGAGGCGGTGGCCTGCCTGCTGGACAAGCAAGTGGACGGTTTTGGCGAGCTGTTCCGGCAGATTTCAGTGGCCGACATTGGCACCTCCACCGTGCAGTCGCGTGCCCTGGCCGGGCTGGCCAACGGCACTCTGGTGTGCTGCCTGCCGGGCTCGACCAACGCTGTGCGCACCGGTTGGGATGGCATCCTGGCCGAGCAGCTTGATGCCCGTCATCGTCCGTGCAACTTCGTGCCGCACCTGAAGCAGGCAGCGGCCTGTGACAGCCGTGGCTGAGGTCAGCCAGGCCCGGCCGCTGATGCCGGTGGAACAGGCGCTGGAGCAACTGCTGGCGCTTGCCGAAGCTGCACCGATTGGCGAGATCGAAAACCTGCCGCTGGCCGAAGCCGAAGGCCGCGTGCTGGCCACCGACCTGGTGGCCTCGCTCGACCTGCCGCCTTGGCCGAACAGCGCCATGGACGGTTATGCCTTGCGCCTGGCTGACTGGCAGGGCCAGCCGCTGCCGGTCAGCCAGCGTATTTTCGCCGGCCATGCGCCCCAGCCGCTGCAGCCGGGTACCTGCGCACGGATCTTCACCGGTGCGCCTGTGCCGGAGGGGGCCGACTGCGTCGAGATGCAGGAAAACACCGAAGTACTCGAAGATGGCCGGGTGCGCTTTCTCGAAACGTTGCGCACCGAGCAGAACATACGGTCTCAAGGCCAGGAAACCCGCAAAGGCGAGCAGGTGATGAGCGCCGGCACCCGCCTCGGGCCGATCGAACTGGGCCTGGCGGCGACCTTGGGGCATGGCCGCCTGGACGTGGTGCGCAAGGTGAAAGTGGCGGTGCTGTCGACCGGCGACGAACTGGTCGAGCCTGGCCTGCCGCTGGGGCCCGGGCAGATCTACAACAGCAACCGAAGGCTGCTGGTCAGCTGGTTGCAGCGGCTGGGTTGCGAAGTGGTCGATGCCGGCATCCTGCCGGATGACCTGGGGCGTACTCGCACCTGCCTGGCGTCACTGGGTGACGTAGACCTGATTCTGTCCACCGGAGGCGTCTCGGTGGGGGAAGCCGACTACCTCGGTGCTGCCCTGCGCGAGGCCGGCGAACTGGCGTTGTGGAAGCTGGCGATCAAACCGGGCAAGCCGCTGACCTTCGGCCACTTTCAGGGTGTGCCGGTGATCGGCCTGCCGGGCAACCCGGCCTCGACCTTGGTCACCTTTGGTCTGTTGACCAGGCCCTACCTGCTGCGTCGTCAGGGTGTAGTTGACGTCACGCCGCTGCGGTTCGACATGCCCGCTGGGTTTGACTGGCCCAAGCCGGGTACGCGCCGCGAATACCTGCGCGCGCGCATAGAACAGGGCCGAGTGCGCATCTACAAGAACCAGAGCTCGGGTGTGCTGCGCAGCGCAGCCTGGGCCGAGGGGTTGGTGGAAGTGCGTGAAGGCAGCACGCCGAAGCAGGGCGACAGCGTGCCATTCATTCCCTTCAGCGAGCTACTTGGCTGAGCGGCCCAGCCAGGCACTGTCCAGCGGCGCGGCCTCGGCCGGTGCCGCCTGGGTCAGGCGTATGTGCACATTCTCCAGTTGCTGGGCGGCCACGCTCCAGTCGTGGCGCTGGCGGGCAAACTGACGCCCGGCAGCACTCAACTGGCTCATGCGCCAGGGCTGATTGAGCAGTTGGGTGATCAGCAGTGCCAGCAGGTCACCGTCGTCACTGCCCAGGTAGTGCTCGCCGTTGTTCACGGTCAGGCCTGAAACGCCCTTGTCGGTGGTGATCACGGGTAAGCCGGCGGCCATCGCTTCGAGGATTTTCACCTTCGAGCCACCTGCATAGCGCAGGGGGGCGAAGAATAACGCTGAACATCGTTGCAGTTCACGCAGGTCGGGGCGGTAGCCGAACCATTCAATGCGTGGGTCGTTCCAGTGAAGTTTCCAGTTGGCCGGCATGGCATGCCCGGCAATAGCCAGACGCACCGCCGGGTTGCTCATCCACACCTTCGGCATGATGTCGTCCAGTGCCCATTCGATGGCCTCCAGATTGGCGCCATATTCGAAATTGCCGACGAACAACAGGCGCTGGCTGTGCACCGCAGGTTGCACTTGCTGGTAGAAATCACAATCCACGCCGTTGACCACCACATTCACCGGGCGCCCGCTGATCTGCGCGATCAGTTCGGCATCGTGGGCGCAGACCGCCACCAGTTCGGTGGGCTGGCGTAGCACTCGGTGCTCCCAGCGCCGGTAGCGCCAGCGGTCGAAGGCGTTGAGCGGGCGCAACCATAGCGGCAGGCGGTCGTGGCAGGCACCGCCCATTACCGACTCCAAATTGTGCTCGCTAAGCATGTAAGGCAGCCCGCGAGCCTGCAAGGCTTTTTCGAACGGCTGGAAGCTGTAACTGTGCTCGATCTGGATCACGTCCCAAGGCTCGTCCAGCAATTGCTCGAACCGGTGCCGCAGGCGAGGTGCCAGGCCATTGATGATTGCCCGCATGGGGTAGTCGATGATGGGTGAAGCCAGCAGGTTGAGTGGACTGTGCAGCGGCCGGCGGGGTAGCACGATCAGGCGTTCGAGGAGTGGCTCCAGGGCCTCACGTGCTGCATCGCTGAGAGGGATTTTCGACTGCACCAGCAGGGTGATTCGGTGGCCGCGCTGCGCCAGTGCGCGCAGCAGATGGTATTGCCGGGTTTTGTGGCCGCTGGTGGTCGGCCAAGGCAGGTAGGGCAGTGTCCAGAGAATGCGCATGACCCGAAGTCCTCGCGAAAGGCTGCAGATAGCAAAACGCGCCCGTTGGCAACAGTGGGGGAGCCACTGCCGGGCGCGTCCATGGCAATAGGGGTATCTGCTGAGCATAGCCCGGATTGCCACATGTGGAAGAATGACCGGCAACGCGATCAGTTGCAGAAGCGCCGTCTGCCCAATGTTTTTTGCAAGGCATGCAACGATCCGGTCATGCGAGTGGTCGAGATCTGGGTTGGTCCATTTTACGGAGATGCGCACATGCAAGGGCGCAAGGCAATGCTGGTGCTGCACGGCAAGCAGGCGATGAACGAAGACGTCCGCAGCGCCGTGAGCGACCTGCGCGATAGCGGCTGGGTCCTGGATGTACGGGTGACCTGGGAGGCGGGCGATGCCCAACGGCTGGTCGCCGAGGCACTGGCGGCGGGTTACAGCCATATCGTCGCCGGTGGCGGGGACGGCACATTGCGTGATGTGGCCGAGGCCATGGGATTGGCCGCTACCAAAGCCAGTCTGACCTTGTTGCCACTGGGTACTGCCAACGATTTTGCCAAGGCCGCTGGCATCCCCCTGGAGCCGGCGTCGGCGCTGGCCTTGCTGAATGTCGCGCCACAACCCATAGACCTGGGGCAGGCTGGCGATCAGCTGTTCCTCAACATGGCCACGGGTGGCTTTGGCAGCCAGGTCACCGCCAATACCTCCGAGGACCTCAAGAAAGTGCTGGGTGCTGCCGCCTACCTGTTCACCGGGCTGTCCCGCTTCAGTGAGCTTCAGGCGGCTTCGGTGGAGCTACAGGGGCCGGGCTTTCATTGGCAAGGGGATTTGCTGGCGCTGGGTATCGGCAATGGCCGCCAGGCCGGTGGCGGGCAGGTGCTGTGCCCCGAAGCCAGGATCAACGACGGCTTGCTTGACGTCGCCATTCTGCCGGCACCGCAGGAGATGGTAGGGGCTCTGCGTGACCTGTTGGGTGGCGACGGCCTGTTTGTTCGTGCCAGGCTGCCATGGGTCGAGATCAAGAGTTCGCAAGGGTTGGACATCAACCTCGATGGCGAGCCGTTGCAGGCTGCCAATCTGCGCTTTCAGGCGAGGTCGGCGGCGTTGTTCCTGCACCTGCCGGCCGGGTCGCCGTTGCTCAGTCATCCAGGCTGATGATTTTTTCGCGTACCGCAAACAGCACCAGGCCGGCCACGTCGTGAATCTGCAGGCGCTTCATGATTTGTGACCGGTGAGTTTCCACGGTCTTGATCGACAGGCCCAGGCCCGCAGCGATTTCCCGCGTGGACTTGCCGCGCACGATCAGGCGCAGGATTTCAAGCTGGCGTGAAGTCAGATTATGCCGTTCGCCAGCGCTTTGCTTGCCTTGTTTGGTGTGCCTCAGCGCCTGGTTGATAACGGTGTGGGCGATGGCCGGGCTGAGGTAGCGCTCACCTCGGCATACAGCCCCCAGCGCCTGTTCCAGCTCGGTGGTGCTGGTGTCCTTGAGCAAGTAGCCGTGGGCGCCGCTCTCCAGGGCCCGCATGATCAGGTCCGGGTCAGTGTGCATTGACAGGATCAGCACTTTGCAGCTACTACCGCTGGCCCGCAGCTGGGTGAGGGCGTCCAGGCCGCTGGTCGAACGCATGGAGATGTCCAGCAAGATGATGTCGGGCGTCAGTGTGCGCACCTGGTCGAGTAGCTGATTGCCGTCGTCGGCTTCGCCGACCACCTCATAGCCGGGGATGTCGCCGACCAGCGCGCGCACCCCGGCGCGGATCAGTGAGTGGTCATCTACCAGCAGTAGTCTACAGGTCATGGTTGGTAGTACTCCTGGCGCGTTGCTGGGTGCGCGGGGACCACGGGAACATCGCTTCGATCTGCGTGCCTCGGCCAGGCTGACTGGTGATGTCGAGGCTGCCCCGCAGCGCGATTACCCGCTCCTGCATGCCGGCCAGGCCGCGCTGACCGGCCTCTGCCGGGTGCCGGGCAGGGATGAAACCACGACCATCGTCGTGGATCGACAACGCCAGCCCCTCAGGGGTGCGTTGCAGACGGATGACCAGGTTATGTGCCTGGGCGTGGCGCAGCATGTTGGTCACTGCCTCCTGGGTAATACGGAACACTGCCATGGCCACGGCTTCGTCGATGCCGCCCAGGCGCTGGTTGCACGCCAGGCTCCAGTGCACGCCGCTGCTGGCCAGGGTGCGTACCAGGTGCGCGCGCAGGCTGTCTTCCAGACCAAGGCTGGCCAACTGCCGGGGGTTGAGCAGTGCGGAGACATTGCGCACATTACCGAGGGTGTCATCCAGTGTGCTGCGCAGGGCATCGCAGTGCCCCTGCAATTCGTCGGGCATGCGCCGCTGCAGCCACTGCAGTTGCAGCTTGGCAGCGGTGAGCAGTTGACCGATGTCGTCGTGCAGTTCCCGGCCCAGATGCTGACGCTCGTCTTCTTGCACTTTGAGCATGCGCTCGGCCAGCTCAGCCGGGCGCAGGTGGATCGACCTGGCGCCCAGGCCCAGTTGCACAGCAGCACCCAGCGTGGCGACCAACTGCAGCACCAGCAGGGTGGCCGGGATTGTCTGATTGGCCAGGTACAGCGCCATGTTGGCAACCAGTGAGGCCACGCAAAGTCCGACCGTTGCCCAACGCAGCACGGCGGCGCGGGAGCAGCAACGCAAAAAGGTCTTCAAGCGTGGGAACATAGGTAGGGAGGCCACTGAAGTATTGCTGATGGAGGCCTTGCACAATGCTGCTCAGAGGCTTTGGCGCAGTACTTTCGTTGTTTTTTTGAATACGTATTCTTGCCACCTTTGTTCCGATAGCAAGCGTTTGTGGGGGCGCATATTACCACTTTGCATTGCATCGGTCGCGGCCAGGTAGTCCGTTGAAACGCCTGCTGCTCGGGCCCTTTCGAGTAGCAAAGTGCCACCCTTTAATCGCGCAGTACCCACTTGTGCTGTAACTTGTGCGGCAATGATTCGGCGGCATGCACCGAAAACCTGAAGAACTTTCCAAGTTCGACCATGGTCGGGTTTCAATAAAGTTGCTTAGTTGCACTTTGAGTCAGGTTAATGCGTGCGATTAGAGCGGCTGGGGCGGGTGCCGGTTGCCACGTCACTGTGCGGGTGAATGCACGCGCTGCCTGCTTCGTCGCAGGACGCGCAGGCTGGCGCAAAGGGGGGTTGTACGACCTTGGCCAATTCACCCAGCAGCACCAGTTGCTCGCCGATGTCCAGGTTCAGCCGCCCTGTACGGCTATCGACCAGCTCCAACTGCCAGGCCAGCAAGGTCAGGCACGCCCCTATCGCGGGTAGGGCTTCCCGCTGCAGGCAACCACCGTGGCAGGCTGGGGCAAGCAGCTGTTGCAGGGCGGTGGTGTAGTGGGCAACTTCACGCAGGCCCAAGCGCGTAGCTTGACGGGCGATAGTGTCGAGGGCGCTGCTCAGGCAACTGCAGGCATCCGGGTCATTGTCTATCAGCTCCAGATGCTGCAGGCATTCCTGAGCCTGGGTCAGCAGTACCTGGGCATCCAGCAGGAAGCCCTGCAGGGCGTCATCGAACGATAAGGCAGTGTCCATCATCAAATCCCCGCGCGTGGGGTAGGCGCGGGGGGCGGGCACGCCGAAACGATAGCTAGCAAAAGCCTGACTCCATTCATGCAATGAGAATGGCGTCACATTAATGGCTAAAGGATATCGCGAACATCAGGTTGCACCCGATTGCCGCTAAGGGTTTCCCTGATCAAGGGCTAGGGTAGGGAACTTTTGTCGTGCCCCTGATTTGCCCTGGCGTGTCGGCAGTAAAGCATGATGGTAAAGTGATATCAATTATCCGCGCGGCATTTTCCCGCAAGGGTCAAGGTGTGCGTGAAGCCGCCGATACAGGGTAGATGATTTCACCTTTTACGACTCAAGCCTGGGGGCTTTCCAATGGCTGGCATTCTCGACACGGTAGACCAACGCACGCAACTGGTGGGTGAGAACCGCCTGGAAATTCTGATGTTTCGCCTGGCCGGTCGCCAGCTGTTCGCGATCAACGTGTTCAAGGTGCAGGAAGTACTGCAACTGCCCAAGCTGACCCTGATGCCCCAGCGCCACGCCTATGTCTGCGGTGTGGTCAACCTGCGCGGGCAGACCCTGCCGGTGATCGACCTGTCCCAGGCGATCGGTATGCGCCCGCTACAGCCGGGGCCGGACAGCACCATCATCGTCACCGAATACAACCGCTCGGTGCAGGCCTTCCTGGTGGGCGGTGTAGACCGCATCGTCAACTTGAACTGGGAGTCGATCATGCCGCCGCCTTCCAGTGCCGGTCGCCAGCATTACCTGACTGCCATCACCAAGGTCGATGAAAAGCTGGTGGAAGTGATCGACGTGGAGAAAGTGCTGGCCGAAATCGTGCCCTACAACGCCCGGGTTTCTGGCGACAAGCTCGCCGACCCAGTGCTGGCCCGGGCCCGCGGCCGGGAGGTGCTGCTGGTGGACGACTCCAGTGTGGCCTTGGCGCAATTGCGCGACACCCTGTCCCAGCTGGGCATGAAGCTGCATGTGGCCAGTGATGGCCTGAAGGCGCTGCGCATGCTCAAGGGCTGGGCGGATGCCGGCGAGGACGTGTGCGAGAAGCTGCTGATGGTGTTCACCGATGCAGAAATGCCGGAAATGGACGGCTATCGGCTGACCACCGAGATCCGCAGCGATGCCCGCCTGCGCCAGCTCTATGTGGTGCTGCACACTTCGCTGTCGGGCAGTTTCAACGAATCCATGGTGAAGAAGGTGGGCTGTGACAACTTCCTTTCCAAGTTCCAGCCTGATCGCCTTGTCGATGTGGTCAAGCAGCGCCTGTTGCTGGATACCACCGCTGCGTGAACGTTGTGCCGGCCAGGTATAAGCTTGGCTTTTGGCATGACGCGAGGCAGCAAGGATGTTTCTCAGTGAGTTGTATCGATACCCGGTGAAGTCGGGGCAGGCGCAAAGCCTGAAGGCATCACCGGTGGGTTTGCTGGGGCTGCAAGGCGACCGGCGCTGGATGGTGGTCGAGGAAGAAAACGGACGCTTCCTGACCCAGCGTGCCTGGCCACAACTTGGCCAGATCTGCGCACACGCTGACGACAGCGGCCAGTTGCTGCTGCAAGCCCCTGGGCAGCCGCCGTTGCGGGTGCCTGTACCGCCTGCCGATGACGCCCTGCGCGGCGTGACGATCTGGCGCGATACCTTGCGCGTGCCGGACGCTGGCGATGCCGCGGCAGCCTGGTTGAGCGAGTTGCTGGGCAAGGCCGTACGCCTGGTGCATTGCCCCGAGCAGCGTGCGCGTTACCTGCCCAATGGTTACGGATTCAACAGTGACCGTGCGGCGTTTCCGGATGGCTTCCCCTTGCTGCTGATCGGGCAGGGCTCGCTGGATGAGCTTAACCGGCGTATTGGTCGGCCCATGTCGATGCTGCGCTTTCGGCCCAACCTGGTGGTGCAGGGCGCGGAGCCGTTTGCCGAGGATGGCTGGAAGCGGATTCGCATCGGCAGCTTGGCGTTTCGCGTCCTAAAGCCCAGTGTGCGGTGCATCTTCACCACCATCGATCCAGCCACCGGGGAGCGCAGCGCTGACCGTGAGCCAATGGCTACGCTGAAGACTTTCCGCGAAAAAGAAGGCGACGTGCTGTTCGGCCAGAACCTGGCGGTGGATGGCAGTGGGTGGCTGGAGGTGGGGATGGAAGTAGAAATCCTGGAATAGGTGTGTTGCCTGTACCGGCCTCTTCGCGGGTGAACCCGCTCCTACAACGACCGCGTAACCCTTGTAGGAGCGGGTTCACCCGCGAAGAGGCCGGTACAGGCTCAACAGCAATCACATGTCATCGAAATACCGTTCATGCCAATCCACCAATGGCTGCGGTGAATTCAGCTTTTGCCCGTAGATCACCGAATACGACAGCACGTTCTGCACGTACTGGCGTGTTTCGTCGAACGGGATCGACTCTACCCACACATCGAAGCTCAGGTGCTTGGCGCCTTTGAGCCACTGGCGCACACGCCCGGGCCCGGCGTTGTAGGCTGCCGAAGCCAGCACCCGGTTGCCGTTGAACTGGCTGTGTACCTGGCTCAGGTAGGCTGCACCCAGCTGGATGTTCTTGTCCGGATTCAGTACTTGCGCCGGAGAGGCCAGCGGGATACTGAACTTGCGTGCGGTTTCCTTGGCCGTGGCCGGCATCAGCTGCATCAGGCCGCTGGCGCCCACGGGTGAGCGTGCGTCCTCCATGAAGGCGCTTTCCTGGCGAGTGATGGCGAATACCCAGCTCGAATGCAGGCCGCGAACTTTGGCTTCGCGCACCAGCGTGTCGCGGTGGGCCATGGGGAAGCGGATGTCCAGGTCGTCCCAGTAACGGGCCTGGCTGATGGTGCGGATGGCCGGGAAGTACCAGCGCAGCTCATAGGCCAGGCGTGCCTGTGCGACCATTTCGTCACGGGTGAAGTGGCGGCTGACGTGGTACCACTCACGGCGGCCATCAACGATCTGGCCGCGGGCGTGGAATTCCAGTGCGCGCTGGATACCGGGCGTGTTGCGCACCTTCTTGACCAGTTGCGGGCTCAGCAGCAGCGGCTTGTTGTTCATCTGGTACGGTGTCTGTGCCCGGTCGGCGGCGAGGAAGCCATAGAAGTCACGCTCACGCGCTGCGGTCTTGTAAAGCAGCGGGATCTGCGGGTTGTTTGGCTGTGCCAGTTCCAGGCTGCGAGCCTGCCAGTACTTCCAGCGGCTGGTGCTGGCCAGGTCCTGGGGAAGGCGCTTGGTCAACTCGTAGGCGTCCTCCCAGCGGCCCAGGCGCAGCAGCAGCCGAAGGCGCCATTCGCTGACGGTGTTGTCACGCAGCTCGGGGTCGTAGCGGGTCATCAGGTCGAGGGCGCGTGGGTCGTAGCGGCGTGCGAGGGTCAGGCCGATTTCGCGGGCGATGGCCACCTTTTCGTCACGCGAGAAGTGCATGCGCTGGGCGTAATCGTCGAGCAGTGCCATCGCCCGCTCCGGGTTCTGCCGGGCCAGGCGACGAAGGCCGAGGCTGACCACGTCGGACATGGCCTCGTTGATCGGGGTAAAGCGCGACGGCTGGTTGAGCAGCTCAGGCTTCTGCGCGACGTCGACCAGCAGGCGCCCCTGTGAGCGGAGGGTGGTCAGCGTCTTGGCCAGTGTGTTGGCCAGGCCGTAGTTGCGCGCCTGGGCTGCCAGCTTGGTGCGTGCCCAGCGCTTGGCCTCGGTCAGCTGGCCTTCGGCTGCCCACATGCCGAACAGCGTGTCACAGGCGGCAGGTTGCGATTTGCCGACGTTCCACAGCTTGTCGGCGGTGGCGTAACCTTCGGCGCGCAAACCGTGGCTGAGCTGGTATTGGCCGTTGAGGCAGTCCAGTTCGGTGAAATTGAGCTTGGGGTCGTAGTACTTGACGAAGGTATCCCACTCGCCGCGTTCGGCCAGCCAGCGCAACCAGCGCAGCTTCATCCAGTTGGCCTGGGGCAGGTCGCCGTGCTTGGCAAGGAAACCTTCGATTTCCTGGTTGCTGGCGGTTTTCAGGCGGGCTGTGAGTTCGTCGTAGGCCAGGTAGGGCGTCAGCGGATAGTCGCTCAAGGCCTGGGCATAGCGCAGGTAGGGGCCTTTGTCGCCTTTTGCCAGCGCGCGCTTGGCCTCGTCATAGTACTGGCGTTGCAGGGTCAGGTCGGTGGCCTGTGCCGCGCAGGTGGCAGCGGTAAGCAGCAGGCAGGATGCGATATGTAGCAGGCGGCTGCGCATGATACGTCCGGGCAGTTGAACCATGGGAAGTGTCGGCGGAGCCAGCACTGTTGAAAGCTATTGCCTTAGCTTAGCCGTTTGCCGGCAGTGGGTGAAAGCGCTGTGCGTGTATCGGGATATTAAGTTCGACCAGATGTCGCCAGGCGCTCACCGGTTGGCCTGGCGGATGCCGTCGGGGGCCAAGTCAGGTAGAATGCGCGCCCGATTTATGGAGACGAACATGACCCTGCTCAAATTCAGCGATGTGTCCCTCGCATTCGGCGCCATGCCGCTGCTGGACAAAGTGTCCTGGCAGATCGCTCGTGGCGAGCGGGTGTGCATCATCGGCCGCAACGGCACCGGCAAGTCGAGCATGCTGCGCCTGGTCAAGGGCGAGCAGAAGGGCGACGACGGCGAAATCTGGCGTGCCCCGGGCCTGAAGATCGGTGAGCTGCCGCAGGAGCTGCCGGTGGCCGACGAGCGCACAGTGTTCGACGTGGTAGCCGCTGGCCTGGACGGCGTGGGCGAGTTGCTGGCGCAGTTCCACCACCTGAGCATGAACATCCAGGGCGATGAAGACCTGGAAAAGCTCATGCACGTCCAGCACGAGCTGGAGGCCCGCGACGGCTGGCGCCTGCAGCAGGTGGTGGAAAGCACGCTCAGTCGCCTGCAGTTGCCGGCCGACAAGACCCTGGCCGAGCTGTCCGGTGGCTGGCGCCGCCGCGTGCTGCTGGCCCAGGCGCTGGTGTCCGAGCCCGACCTGCTGCTGCTCGACGAACCGACCAACCACCTGGACATCGGTGCCATCGCCTGGCTCGAAGAGGCCCTGCGTGGCTTCAACGGCGCGGTATTGTTCATCACCCACGACCGTTCGTTCCTGCAGAACCTGGCCACCCGCATTCTCGAGCTGGACCGCGGCGGCCTGATCGACTGGAACGGCGACTACGCCAGCTTCCTGGTGCACAAGGAGG
Organism: Pseudomonas sp. D5(2026); assembly: GCF_057766845.1. NCBI lineage: Bacteria > Pseudomonadati > Pseudomonadota > Gammaproteobacteria > Pseudomonadales > Pseudomonadaceae > Pseudomonas > Pseudomonas sp. D5(2026). Next base: position 3,830,655 of record NZ_CM173421.1, on the reverse strand, counting down.
CCGCACTGGCCGCCGAGGAAACCGCCAACGCGCTGTTCGACAAGCGCCTGGCCCAGGAAGAAGTGTGGATTCGCCAGGGTATCAAGGCCCGGCGTACCCGCAACGAAGGCCGTGTGCGTGCACTGAAGGCCTTGCGTGTGGAGCGTGGCGAGCGCCGCGAACGACAGGGCAAGGCCAACATCCAGATCGAAGCAGCGGACAAATCCGGCAAGCAGGTAATGGTGCTGGAAAATGTCAGCTTCCATCACCCGGACGGGCCTCTGCTGGTCAAGGACTTTTCCATGGTCTTGCAACGGCAGGACCGCATCGGTCTGCTGGGCGCAAACGGCACCGGCAAGACCACTTTGCTCAAGATGATGCTGGGCGACCTTGAGCCCACTGCGGGCAAAGTGGAGCGCGGTACCAAGCTCGAGGTGGCTTATTTCGACCAGATGCGCCACCAGCTCGACCTGGAAAAGACCGTGATCGACAACCTGGCCGAGGGCCGTGATTTCATCGAGATCGATGGCCAGAACCGCCACGTGCTGAGCTACCTGGGCGACTTCCTGTTCAGCCCCCAGCGTGCGCGCACGCCGGTCAAGGCGCTGTCGGGTGGTGAGCGTGCGCGGCTGCTGCTGGCCAAGCTGTTCAGCAAGCCGGCCAACCTGCTGGTGCTCGACGAACCGACCAACGACCTGGACGTGGAAACCCTCGAGCTGCTGGAGGAGGTGCTGTCCAACTACAAAGGTACCGTGCTGATGGTCAGCCACGACCGGGCCTTCCTCGACAACGTCGTCACCAGCACGCTGGTGTTCGAAGGCGAGGGCAAGGTGCGTGAGTATGTGGGCGGCTACGAGGACTGGATTCGCCAGGGCGGCTCGCCGAAGCTGCTGGGTGTGACCGAGAGCAAGGGCGGCAAATCCGCGCTCAACAGCGCGGTGGTGGAGAAGGTCGAGGCCAAGCCTGAACCTGTTGTTGCGGCGGTGGTGGAAGAGCCTTCGAAGAAGAAGCTCAGCTACAAGCTGCAGCGTGAGCTGGAGATGCTGCCGGGGCAGATCGACGAGCTGGAACAGCGTATGGCCGAGGCTCAGGAAGAAGTGAATGCGGCGGGTTTCTATCAGCGGCCGATTGCAGAAACTTCGGCGGTGTTGGCACAGATCGAGAAGCTGCAGGGCGAACTGGATGCACTGGTAGAGCGCTGGGCTGAGTTGGAAGGCTGATTGGCGTTAGCCTGTTTCGGCCTCTTCGCGGGTAAACCCGCTCCTACAGGGATCGCCACACCCTTGCAGGCGCGGGTTTGCCCGCGAAGAGGCCGGTTCAGGTCAAATCAATCCTTCTTCAGCAAGCGCACCGCCAGCACGTCACACGGCGCACCGTGCAGTACATCGTTGGCCGTGGAGCCCAGCAGCAATGCCAGGCCGTGACGGCCATGGCTGCCGACCACAATCAGGTCGCAGTTCTGGTCCTTGGCCAGCTGGTGGATTTCCTGGCGCGGTTGGCCGTAGGTCAGGTGCGAGTCGCCGCGGTTGATTTCCGGGTATTTGTTGAACAGGCGGTCCATGCGCTCCTTGGCCTGGTCGAATTGCTGCTGTTGCAACTGCGACAGGTCCATCGGTACGTCACCACCGAAAGCCATGGCCATCGGTTCGACGATGTGCACCAGGGATACCTTGGCTTTCGAAGGTTCTGCCAGCGCCATGGCGCGCTTGATCACCGGGTCGCACTCTTCGGTCAGGTCGACGGCGACCAACAAATGTTCGTATTTCATGAGCGGTACTCCTGACAATCGCGATAGAAGAAGTATGGTCGCTTTAGGGCGGGTCTACCGTGAAAATGGCTAACCAGCTCATTTGCAACGCTTTATGGGAACTACTGATATGACGGTATTGCTGGTGGTGTCAATCCTTGCGCTGATTCTCAGCCCGCTTTCCTGGCTGCGCAGTTCGCGCAAGCAGAGCGAGCAGATGAAGTTGCGCCTGGAGGCACGGCGCATGGGTCTGGCCATGCAATTGGCGCCGCAGCAGTGGCCGCACTGGCTGGAAAAGGAGCCGCCAAGCCCCTGCCCGCAGTATCACCGGGCCCGGCGCCGTGGGCATGAGGACAGCTTCAGTTTCTGGCAGGTCAGCCCCGGGGTGTGGTGGAATCAGTGGCGTGAACCCTGTGAAGACCCACGCTTCATGGGCGCCTTGTCGCGTTTGCCGGCGAGTGTGTACAAGGTAGAGGCCGATGCGCGGATGATTGCCTTGTACTGGACCGAGCGCGGCGATACTGCTGTATTGCAGGATGTTGCCCATGCTCTCGAAACCTTGGCCTGACAGGTAACCACACATCCTGGGGTGACACCAACCCCGCTCCCACAACGACAAAGCGGCGGCTCGGCATGACCCTGAAGGGGTGGGGTGCCAAGTCGCCGCTTTGCGTTCTGCTGCGCAGAAAAGGCCAGGCAGGCCGGGTATTCATTCAAGCAAGAGCCAGTGTAGTCGCCCTGGCTCGCCGCGCAAGCGCAAAGCACTCCAGCCAATACGTGTGGTCAATCGCTGACATGAATGACCGGCGATCACTGTCATCATGTTTTGTACCCGAACGATAGAAAATGACTGGAAAGTCGCGTTTTCGCCGTGCTCGTGAGCATTTGACAACGCCCATCTTTTCGGAGAATGTGTGCACACCCAAATCAAACGGGCGTATGAATTGAGCGTTTGTATGTCATGACGCCAAGCCATACTTCCGACTAGCGCGCTGACGGGTGTGCCTGGGGCAGGGCAGCTAGGCCTGCTTCTGCTGCAGCGATCGGCGTGTACAGTTCAGCTTCCATATCGTGGAGATCAGTTGATGATTTACGAAGGTAAAGCCATCACGGTTAAGGCTCTTGAAAGTGGCATCGTCGAGCTCAAGTTCGACCTCAAGGGTGAGTCCGTCAACAAGTTCAACCGCCTTACCCTGAACGAGCTGCGCCAGGCCGTCGATGCCATCCAGGCCGATGCCTCGGTCAAGGGCGTGATCGTCAGCAGTGGCAAGGACGTGTTCATCGTCGGCGCCGACATCACCGAGTTCGTCGACAACTTCAAGCTGCCTGAGGCCGAACTGGTCGCTGGCAACCTGGAAGCCAATCGCATCTTCAACGCCTTCGAAGACCTCGAAGTGCCGACCGTTGCCGCCATCAACGGCATCGCGCTGGGCGGCGGCCTGGAAATGTGCCTGGCGGCCGACTACCGGATCATGTCCTCCAGCGCCAAGATCGGCCTGCCGGAAGTCAAGCTGGGTATCTACCCGGGCTTTGGCGGTACCGTGCGCCTGCCACGCCTGATCGGCTCGGACAACGCCATCGAGTGGATCGCCGCCGGCAAGGAAAACCGTGCCGAAGACGCCCTGAAAGTGGGGGCTGTCGACGCCGTGGTCGCCCCTGAGCTGCTGATGGCCGGTGCCCTCGACCTGATCAAGCGTGCCATCAGTGGCGAGCTGGACTACAAGGCCAAGCGCCAGCCGAAGCTGGAGAAGCTCAAGCTCAATGCCATCGAGCAGATGATGGCCTTCGAGACTGCCAAGGGCTTCGTCGCAGGCCAGGCCGGCCCCAACTACCCGGCCCCGGTCGAAGCGATCAAGAGCATCCAGAAAGCCGCCAACTTCGGTCGCGACAAGGCCCTGGAAGTCGAAGCCGCAGGCTTTGCCAAGCTGGCCAAGACCTCGGTCGCCGAGAGCCTGATCGGCTTGTTCCTCAACGATCAGGAACTCAAGCGCAAGGCCAAGGCGCATGACGAGATCGCCCACGACGTGAAGCAGGCCGCCGTGCTCGGCGCCGGCATCATGGGCGGCGGTATTGCCTACCAGTCGGCGGTCAAAGGTACGCCGATCCTGATGAAGGACATCCGCGAGGAAGCCATTCAGCTGGGTCTGAACGAGGCCTCCAAGCTGCTTGGCAACCGCGTCGAAAAGGGTCGCCTGACCGCGGCCAAGATGGCCGAGGCGCTCAACGCCATTCGCCCGACCCTGTCCTATGGCGACTTCGCCAATGTCGACATCGTCGTCGAGGCTGTGGTCGAGAACCCGAAGGTCAAGCAAGCGGTGCTGGCGGAAGTGGAAGGCCAGGTGAAGGACGATGCCATCCTCGCTTCCAACACCTCCACCATTTCCATCAACCTGCTGGCCAAGGCGCTCAAGCGCCCGGAAAACTTCGTCGGCATGCACTTCTTCAACCCGGTGCACATGATGCCGCTGGTTGAAGTGATCCGTGGTGAGAAGTCCAGTGAAGTGGCGGTTGCCACCACCGTGGCCTACGCCAAGAAAATGGGCAAGAACCCGATCGTGGTCAACGACTGCCCGGGCTTTTTGGTCAACCGCGTGCTGTTCCCGTACTTCGGCGGCTTCGCCAAGCTGGTCAGCGCCGGTGTCGATTTTGTGCGTATCGACAAGGTCATGGAAAAGTTCGGCTGGCCGATGGGCCCGGCCTACCTGATGGACGTGGTCGGCATCGACACCGGTCACCATGGCCGCGATGTGATGGCCGAAGGTTTCCCGGACCGCATGAAGGACGAGCGTCGCTCGGCCGTTGACGCGCTGTACGAGGCCAACCGCCTGGGCCAGAAGAACGGCAAGGGCTTCTACGCCTACGAAACCGACAAGCGCGGCAAGCCGAAGAAGGTCTTCGATGCCACCGTGCTGGACGTGCTCAAGCCTATCGTGTTCGAGCAGCGTGAAGTGACCGATGAAGACATCATCAACTGGATGATGGTCCCGCTGTGCCTGGAGACTGTGCGCTGCCTGGAAGACGGCATCGTCGAAACCGCTGCCGAAGCCGACATGGGCCTGGTCTATGGCATTGGTTTCCCTCCCTTCCGCGGTGGTGCGCTGCGTTACATCGACTCGATCGGTGTGGCCGAATTCGTTGCCCTGGCCGATCAGTACGCCGACCTGGGGCCGCTGTACCACCCGACCGCCAAGCTGCGTGAAATGGCCAAGAACGGCCAGCGCTTCTTCAACTGAGCGGTCAACGAGCTAGAGCGAGAGATTTGATATGAGCCTGAATCCAAGAGACGTGGTGATTGTCGACTTCGGTCGCACGCCAATGGGCCGCTCCAAGGGTGGCATGCACCGCAATACCCGCGCTGAAGACATGTCGGCGCACCTGATCAGCAAACTGCTGGAACGCAACGGCAAGGTCGACCCGAAAGAAGTCGAGGACGTGATCTGGGGCTGCGTCAACCAGACCCTGGAGCAGGGTTGGAACATCGCCCGCATGGCCTCGCTGATGACCCCGATCCCGCACACCTCTGCGGCGCAGACCGTCAGCCGCCTGTGCGGTTCGTCGATGAGCGCCCTGCACACGGCTGCCCAGGCAATCATGACCGGTAACGGTGATGTGTTCGTGGTAGGTGGCGTGGAGCACATGGGCCACGTCAGCATGATGCATGGCGTCGACCCCAACCCGCACCTGTCCTTGCATGCCGCCAAGGCTTCCGGGATGATGGGCCTGACTGCGGAAATGCTCGGCAAGATGCACGGCATCACCCGTGAGCAGCAGGACCTGTTCGGCTTGCGTTCGCACCAGCTGGCCTACAAGGCCACTGTCGAAGGCAAGTTCAAGGATGAGATCATCCCGATGCAGGGCTATGACGAGAACGGCTTCCTGAAGGTGTTCGATTTCGACGAAACCATTCGCCCGGAAACTACCCTCGAAGGCCTGGCATCGCTCAAGCCTGCGTTCAACCCGAAAGGCGGTACTGTCACTGCCGGTACCTCGTCGCAGATTACCGACGGCGCATCGTGCATGATCGTGATGTCCGGCCAGCGTGCGATGGACCTGGGTATCCAGCCATTGGCGGTCATCCGCTCGATGGCGGTGGCGGGTGTCGACCCGGCGATCATGGGTTACGGCCCGGTGCCATCGACCCAGAAAGCCCTCAAGCGTGCCGGCCTGACCATGGCTGACATCGACTTCATCGAGCTCAATGAAGCCTTCGCTGCACAGGCCCTGCCAGTGCTGAAAGACTTGAAAGTGCTCGACAAGATGGATGAGAAGGTTAACCTGCACGGCGGCGCGATTGCCTTGGGCCACCCGTTCGGTTGCTCCGGGGCGCGGATTTCCGGCACCCTGCTCAACGTCATGAAGCAAAATGGCGGTACTCTGGGTGTTGCGACCATGTGCGTCGGCCTGGGCCAAGGTATCACCACTGTCTTCGAACGCGTCTGATCGCGTAGCGGGACAGCAACCGGGGCCTTGTGCCCCGGTTTTGTTTTTTTCAGGTTTTATTCAGGAGGTGTGCAACATGCAGATACAACCAGGCGTCTATCGGCATTACAAAGGGCCTGAGTACCGTGTCTTCAGTGTTGCGCGGCACTCCGAAACCGAAGAGTGGATGGTGTTCTACCAATGCCTGTATGGTGATTACAGCTTCTGGGTACGCCCCCTTTCGATGTTCGAGGAGTCCGTAGAAGTTGACGGCGAGCAGGTGCCACGCTTTGCTTTGGTCAAGGCCGAAGAGGGGCTGCCCGGGTTGCTGGGCAAGTCGCACGACTGATCGTCCGAGCTTGACCTCACACTTTTGCCACTATATATAGCGGTGCCGCGTCTGGCACTTGGCGCGTTTTTTATCTTCAGATTCAGGAATACTCCGATCCATGGGCAAATCGCTGGTCATTGTGGAATCCCCGGCCAAGGCCAAGACCATCAACAAGTACCTGGGCAACCAGTACGTGGTGAAGTCGAGTATCGGCCATATCCGAGACCTCCCCACCAGCGGTTCGGCCAGCGCGAGCAAAGAGCCGGCCGCCAAGCGTGGCAAGGCTGCGGGTGAGGCGCCGGCGCTTTCGCCGAAAGAAAAGGCCCGCCGCCAGCTGGTGGCGCGCATGGGCGTCGACCCCGACCATGGCTGGAAGGCCAAGTACGAGATCCTGCCTGGCAAGGAAAAGGTGATCGAAGAGCTGCGCCGCCTGGCCAAGGATGCCGACACCATCTATCTCGCAACCGACTTGGACCGCGAAGGGGAAGCCATTGCCTGGCACCTGCGCGAGGCCATCGGGGGTGACGACACCCGCTACAAGCGCGTGGTGTTCAACGAAATTACCAAGAAGGCCATTCAGGAGGCCTTCTCGCAGCCGGGCGAGCTGGACATCGACCGGGTCAACGCCCAACAGGCGCGGCGTTTCCTCGACCGCGTGGTCGGTTACATGGTTTCGCCATTGCTGTGGGCCAAGATTGCTCGCGGCCTGTCCGCTGGCCGTGTGCAGTCGGTAGCGGTAAAGCTGGTGGTGGAGCGTGAGCGTGAGATCCGCGCGTTCATCCCGGAAGAGTACTGGGAAATCCACGCCGACCTCGGCACCGCCAAGAACGCCAAGGTGCGTTTCGAGGTGGCGCGCGAGAAGGGCGAGGCCTTCAAGCCGCTGAATGAAGCTCAGGCCATGGCTGCGCTGGAAAAGCTCAAGGCTTCCAGCTACAGCGTGGTCAAGCGCGAAGACCGCCCGACCAGCAGCAAGCCATCGGCACCGTTCATTACTTCTACCTTGCAGCAAGCGGCCAGTAACCGCCTGGGCTTCGGTGTGAAGAAAACCATGATGATGGCCCAGCGCTTGTACGAAGCCGGTTACATCACCTACATGCGTACCGACTCGACCAACCTGTCGGCTGACGCCCTGGATATGGCGCGCAGCTACATCGAGCGGGAGTTCGGCAAGCAGTACCTGCCGGAGGCGCCACTGGTTTACGGCAGCAAGGAGGGCGCCCAGGAGGCGCACGAAGCGATTCGACCTTCTGACGTGAATACCCATCCGACCAAGCTCAGTGGCATGGAGCGTGATGCTGAGCGCCTGTACGAGCTGATCTGGCGCCAGTTCCTGGCTTGCCAGATGCCGCCAGCGCAGTACCTGTCCACCAGCGTCACCGTCGCTGCCGGCGATTTCGAGCTGCGTGCCAAGGGCCGCATCCTCAAGTTCGACGGCTACACCCGTGTGCTGCCCCAGCAGAGCAAGCCGGGCGAAGACGACGTGCTGCCAGAAATGGTTCAGGGCGAAGCGCTTAAACTGATTCAGATCGACCCGAGCCAGCACTTCACCAAGCCACCGGCGCGCTTCACCGAAGCCAGCCTGGTCAAGGAAATGGAAAAGCGCGGCATTGGCCGCCCATCGACCTACGCGGCGATCATTTCCACCATCCAGGACCGTGGCTATGTGACGCTGCACAACCGCCGCTTCTACTCCGAGAAGATGGGCGACATCGTCACCGAGCGCCTGTCGGAGAGCTTCTCCAACCTGATGGACTACGGCTTTACCGCCGTCATGGAAGAGAACCTCGACGACGTGGCCCAGGGCGAGCGTGACTGGAAGAACGTGCTCGACGAGTTCTACGGCGACTTCAGCAAAAAGCTGCAAACTGCCGAGTCCAGCGAAGACGGCATGCGCGCCAACCAGCCGACCATGACCAACATTCCGTGCAAGGAATGTGGCCGGCCGATGATGATTCGCACCGCCTCTACAGGCGTGTTCCTGGGTTGCTCTGGCTACAGCCTGCCGCCGAAAGAGCGCTGCAAGGCTACCGTCAACCTGGTGCCGGGCGACGAGATTGCTGCTGACGACGAGGGCGAGTCGGAATCGCGCGTACTGCTGGGCAAGCACCGTTGCCCGATCTGCGCCACGGCGATGGACGCCTACCTGCTGGATGAGAAGCACAAGCTGCACATCTGCGGTAACAACCCGGATTGTGTAGGTTACGAGATCGAGGAAGGCAACTACCGCATCAAGGGCTACGAAGGGCCGAGCCTGGAGTGCGACAAGTGCGGTAGCGAGATGCAATTGAAGACTGGCCGTTTCGGCAAGTTCTTCGGCTGCACCAACCCGGCGTGCAAGAACACCCGCAAGCTGCTCAAGAGCGGCGAGGCGGCGCCGCCGAAGATGGACAAGGTAGACATGCCGGAGCTCAAGTGCGAGAAGGTCGACGATACCTACGTGCTGCGCGACGGTGCTTCGGGGCTGTTCCTGGCAGCCAGCCAGTTCCCCAAGAACCGCGAAACCCGTGCGCCGCTGGTGCTGGAGATTGTGCCGCACAAGCATGAGATCGACCCGAAGTACCACTTCCTGTGCGATGCACCGCAGAAAGACCCGGATGGCCGCCCGGCGGTGATCCGCTACAGCCGCAAGACCAAGGAGCAGTACGTACAGTCCGAGGTCGATGGCAAGCCGACCGGTTGGAAGGCGTTCTACGACGGCAATGCCTGGAAGGTTGAAGACAAGCGCTGATCCATCGGTGCTGTAATGTGGGGCCGCTTTGCGGCCCTTCGCGGGCCTGCCCGCTCCCACAGGTATCGCGCCGCCCTTGAATGTGGCGCTGTACTGGTGGGAGCGGGCAAGCCCGCGAAGGGCGCAAAGCGGCCCCAATCATTTATGATGCAGATATCCGCCTTGTAGCCTTATGGGAGGGCACTGAAATGGCCCAGGAACTCTACACCCGCACCAACCAGAAACTGTTCTTCGCCGGCCTCGCCCTCGAGTCCATGGCCAAGGCTGAACAAAGCCAGGCCATGAATGCCCAAGGCTTGGTTCAGGCTGAACGCGAGTCGGCGCTGTTCCACCTGTATGGTGCTCTGTTGGGGCTGTGCCATGAAATCGGGGGCTTCTACCGCCTTCCGGTTGTCGCAACGGTGGAGCAGGCCCTGGCCGACGATGCCCTTAATGGTATAACCATCCCGGAAGTGGCCGAGTTGCTGGAACTGGCCCGCCAGCGTGAAACCTGGCTGGCGCAAATGCTCGGTGCTTATGCCGATTTGTTCCGACCACCGGTCGCCAGAAAAGCGCCGAAAACCGACGTTACCCAGCCATTGATTCAAGCCGTCAATCTTGATGAGCCTGAGCATCCAGCGCTGTCGCGTGCCGAGCTGGAAAGCTGGCGAAATGACCTCAAAAGTTTGGTGAGACGTTTCCGTGACGCGTTGAGTGAGTGCTGATAGCCGCAACGGCTGGTACAATAATCGCCTTTCGCGGAGAACTGCCATTTATGTCTACGTCTTTTCTGGAAATTGTCGAGTTGCCTGATGGCCGCATCGAACTTCGTCGCGCCGAGGATGAGGGCTCTCTGGTAACCCTGGATTTCTCGGAAGACGCCAAGGTGTTCCTGCAGGGTCAGCATGTGGAAGTGGCCAAGGCCATGCTCAGTGTGGGCGTGCAGATGGCCGGTCGCCTGATGGATGGCGACCTTGAGCGTGATGAAGGGCCGCGTGTGCTGCACTGAGTGTGCAGCAGCGTATCAGGCTATTTGAAGTGACAGGCAAAGCCTGAACATCAGCCGAGGCGGATGTTCAGGCTTTGTGCGTTTCCGGCACTGGCTGCACGTAGCAGTTGCTGGCGTGCAGTGGCGTTGACGTTGCCCAGCCAGCTCACCACGGTGTGGCTGAGGCCCAGGCGCAAGGCCTCACAGGCCAGCTGCAGCGCGCTTTGATTGCTGCGGGGTTGCAGCAGCAGAATACGTTCACGGTTGAGCCCGGCATCGCGCAGCCAGGCCTGGGTCAGGCTTGGCGGTGGGGCGATCAGGGTCAGCCAGCGGGTCTCGTCCTCTTCGCTCAGTTCGCGCAGCACGGGTGCCAGCAGGCTTTGGCAGTGGCCAGGGGCGCCGCGCAGCGACAGTTCGCTGAACAGTTCGGGCTGGCTGCTCTTGCGCGCTGGCTCCCTGGCTTTCAGGCCTGGCAGCACGGGCTGTGCGAGGAATGCTTCGAACAGGGGCAACTGGGCTTGCTCGGGTGCGTGAATGAACTGCTGCATGACGCCTCCTGGATCAGCGGCGAATGACGCCGACGCTCAAGCCCTCGATCACCAGTTCCTGTTCTTTCAGGTCGACTTCGATGGGGGCGAATTCGGGGTTTTCGGCAAGCAACCAGACTTTGCTGCCTTCGCGCTTGAAGCGCTTGACGGTGACTTCGTCGCCGATACGCGCCACCACGATCTGGCCGTTGCGGGCCTCACGGCAGGTGTGCACAGCCAGCAGGTCACCGTCGAAGATGCCGACGTCCTTCATGCTCATGCCGTGTACGCGCAGCAAATAGTCGGCTTGGGGGTGGAAGAAGGCAGGGTTGATGTTGCAGGATTGCTCGATGTGCTGTTCGGCAAGAATCGGCGCACCGGCAGCTACCCGGCCGATGATGGGCAGGCCGGCTTCTTCGGCCTTGGCTTCCAGGCCAGGGATGCGGATGCCGCGGGAAGCGCCCGGCGTCATTTCGATCGCGCCCTTGCGGGCAAGCGCCTTGAGGTGCTCCTCGGCGGCATTGGGCGACTTGAAGCCCAGCTCCTGAGCAATCTCCGCGCGGGTGGGCGGGAAGCCGTTGTCTTCCAGGCAGCGCTTGATGAACGCGAGAATTTCGGCTTGGCGTGGCGTCAGTTTCAACATGGTAAGCGCTCTGTCTTTTTGTACAGTGACTGGGATTATATACAGTGTCTGGCCCGCTGCAAGCTCCAAGCTGCAAGAAAGGGTGAAACGGCAGTCCTTCCAACCTTTTCAGTCACCCCTGAAGCGATTTCGTGATATCCGGCCGGTGTTGCTGTTATTTGATGCTTGCAGCTTCCAGCTTGCGCCTTTTAAATGGCGACCGCCCAGTCACCGAGCCTTGACAGACGCAGGGCTGAAACGTATGTTTCAAACACCTGTTTGTCTGGCGGAGTAGTCGGAGTAGTCATGGCCCAATCGGAAACCGTTGAACGCATTCTCGATGCTGCCGAGCAGCTGTTCGCGGAAAGGGGGTTCGCCGAAACCTCGTTGCGGCTGATTACCAGCAAGGCCGGGGTCAACCTGGCGGCAGTCAACTATCATTTCGGCTCCAAGAAGGCGCTGATCCAGGCTGTTTTCTCGCGTTTCCTTGGCCCGTTCTGCGCCAGTCTCGAGCGTGAACTGGAGCGGCGCCAGGCCAAGCCGGAGCACAAGCCCAGCCTCGAAGAACTGCTGGAAATGCTCGTAGAGCAGGCGTTGGCCGTGCAGCCGCGTAGCAACAACGACCTGTCGATCTTCATGCGCCTGCTGGGTCTGGCGTTCAGCCAGAGCCAGGGTCACCTGCGGCGTTATCTGGAAGACATGTACGGCAAGGTGTTCCGCCGCTACATGCTGCTTGTGAACGAGGCTGCGCCACGCATTCCGCCACTGGAACTGTTCTGGCGTGTGCACTTCATGCTGGGTGCCGCGGCCTTCAGCATGTCCGGTATCAAGGCCTTGCGGGCGATTGCCGAGACCGACTTCGGCATCAACACTTCGATCGAGCAGGTGATGCGCCTGATGGTGCCGTTCCTGGCGGCAGGCATGCGCGCTGACAGCGGTGTGACCGACGAGGCGATGGCAACTGCGCAGCTGCGCCCGCGAACAAAGACCAGCTCGGCTACCGCCAAGGCCTGAAGGCTGGGCGTGGCAGGGCGCTTCCGCTAAGCTAGCGCCCATGCCCGATCTCGATCTACTTCACATTTCCCTCGCTGACCAGTGCTCTCATGGCTTCGCCTGTGGCCAGCGGCGCGTGCCTGTGGGTGTCTGCTGCCCCCGATTGGGCCTCTCTCTGTCTTCAATGAAGGATTACCCATGACTGTCAGCCTGCAAGGCTCCCTGATGGTGGATATCGCCGGTAAATGGCTGACCGCCGAAGACCGTCAATTGCTGCGCCAGCCCGAAGTGGCTGGCCTGATCATCTTTGCCCGCAATATCGACAGCCCGCGCCAGGTGCGCGAACTGTGCGCGTCCATCCGCGCCATTCGCCCCGAACTGATCCTGGCAGTGGACCAGGAGGGTGGTCGCGTACAACGACTGCGCCAGGGCTTCGTGCGCCTGCCGGCCATGCGTGCGCTGGCCGATAACGACAATGCTGAATACCTGGCTGAGCAGTGCGGCTGGCTGATGGCGACCGAGGTACTGGCAGTTGGTCTGGACCTCAGCTTTGCTCCGGTGCTCGACCTGGACCACCAGCGTAGCGCCGTGGTGGGCAGCCGCGCGTTCGAGGGTGACCCGCTGCGTGCAACGCGACTGGCCGGCGCGTTCATCCGTGGCATGAATGCGGCGGGTATGGCCGCTTGTGGCAAGCATTTCCCGGGGCATGGTTGGGCCGAAGCCGATTCGCACGTGGCTATCCCCACCGATGAGCGCAGCCTGGAACAACTGCGCCAGGCCGACCTGGTGCCGTTTACCCGCCTGAGTGGGCAGCTTGCGGCAGTGATGCCGGCGCATGTCATTTACCCGCAGGTCGATAACCAGCCAGCCGGCTTCTCGCGGCGTTGGTTAAAGGACATCTTGCGTGGCGAGCTGGGCTTTGACGGGGTGATCTTCAGTGATGACCTGTCGATGGCCGGTGCGCATGTGGTGGGCGACGCGGCCAGCCGTATCGAGGCGGCGCTGAGCGCCGGTTGTGACATGGGCCTGGTGTGCAATGACCGGGCGGCGGCGGAGCTGGCGCTGAGTGCGGCGCAGCGCATGAAGGTCAAGCCGTCGCCGCGGATTGCGCGGATGCGCGGGCAAGGTTTTGCACGAACCGATTATCGCCAGCAGCCGCGCTGGCTGGAGGCGCTGGGGGCGTTGAAGGAAGCTCAGTTGGTCGATTGATTGCGCTGGCCTCTTCGCTCCCACAGTTACCGCATCGCCATCTGGGGCAGTGCAGTGCCTGTAGGAGCGGGCTTGCCCGCGAAGAGGCCCGCGCGGGCTGTATCCGTTTTCGATCTATCGCCCGCGTTTTCCGGGCAATGGCGCAAACAGGGCCTCGATTTCTTCATCGCCAAGCCGCCACTGCCCAGCCTGCCCGCCGTCCAGCAGGCTGGCGGCCAATGCTGCCTTTTCCTGCTGCAGCAGCTGGATCTTCTCCTCCACCGTGCCCCGGGTAATCAGCTTGAACACGAACACCGGCTTGTCCTGACCGATGCGGTAGGCTCGGTCAGTAGCTTGGTTTTCGCTGGCCGGGTTCCACCAGGGGTCGAAGTGGATCACGGTGTCCGCCGCCGTCAGATTCAAGCCTACGCCCCCCGCCTTCAGGCTGATCAGGAACACTTCGCTGTTACCTTGCTGAAACTGCTGCACTGGCGTGCGACGGTCGCGAGTGTCACCGGTCAGCAGGCTGTAGCGGATCTTGCGCTTCTCGAGCTCCTGCTCGATCAGCGCCAGCATTGAGGTGAACTGTGAGAACAACAACACCCGGCGCCCTTCGCTGAGCAGTTCTTCGAGCATTTCCAGCAGCGCACCCAGCTTGCCCTTGTCGGCCTGGTTGCCTTTGCTTTCCACTCCCTTGACCAGGCGCAGGTCGCAGCACACCTGGCGCAGCTTGAGCAACGCATCGAGGATCACGATCTGGCTGCGTGCGGCACCATTGCGGGCGATTTCGTCGCGGACTTTCTGGTCCATGGCTACTCGCACGGCCTCGTAGGTATCGCGCTGGGCGTCACTGAGCTCGACCCAGTGCACCATCTCGGTCTTGGCCGGCAGCTCTGTGGCCACCTGCTCTTTGGTGCGGCGCAGCAGGAACGGCCGGATGCGGCTGGCCAGGTGGGCCATGCGCTCGCTGTCACCGTGACGTTCGATCGGGTTGCGGTAATCCTGGTTGAAGCGCTTCAGGTCGCCCAGCCAGCCGGGCATCAGAAAGTGGAAGATCGACCACAGTTCGCCCAGGTTGTTTTCCATCGGCGTGCCGGTCAGGCACAGGCGCTGGCCGGCTTGTAGCTCGCAGACGGCGAGGGCGGCCTTGCTGCTGCTGCTCTTGATGTTTTGCGCCTCGTCCAGTATCAGCATGTGCCAGGCCTGGGGGCGCAACTGTTCGAGGTCGCGTGGTATCAGGGCGTAAGTGGTCAGGACCAGGTCGTACTCATGGAGCTTGGAGAAGTGCTTGCTGCGCCCCGGCCCATGCAGGGCCAGTACGCGCAGGCCGGGCGCGAAGCGCTGGGCTTCGTCCAGCCAGTTGGGTATGAGGCTGGTTGGCATGACCGCCAGGGCCGGTGTACTCAGGCGCCCGGATTGCTTCTCCAGCAGCAGATGGGCCAGGGTCTGCAGGGTCTTGCCCAGGCCCATGTCGTCGCCGAGGATGCCGCCGGTACCCATTTCGCGCAAGGCCTGCAGCCAGTTCAGGCCTTGCTGCTGATAGGGGCGCAAGCTGGCCTGCAACCCGGTGGGCGGTTCTACCTGCAGGTCGCGGGCATCGCGCAGGCGGCGGCCCAGATCGCGTACATGCTCGCCACCTTCCCAGTGCAGGGGCAGGCCTTCGATTTCGTTCAGGCGCGCGGCGTCGGCGCGCTCCATGCGCAGGGACGGGCCTGCCGTGTCCTCGTGCAAGTAGAGCTCGCCCAGGGTGCCCATGACTGCCTTGATGCGGCCGTAGGGCAGGGCGACGCGCAAGGCGGGGGCATCGGGACGGCCGCGGTTGAGGTCGATCAGCAGGTGCTCATCGTCACTGCGCCGGGCCAGTTCGCTAGGGCGTAGCAGCTCCGGGCTGCTGCGCAGCAGGTGCAATACGATCGGCAGCAGGCTGTGGCGTTGGCCATCGACCACAATGCCTAGTTCCAGGTCGAACCATTCATGGCCGGGCGCTTCGTCGATGGTTGCATACCAGTCGTCCACCTCCTGAAGGTTGAAGGCGAAGTCGCGGTGAATGTCGATGTCCCAGCCGGCTTCGCGCAGGCGCGGCAGGCCTTCGCGGGCAAAGCGCAACCAGGCTTCGTCGTCTGGCAATTGATGCATTTCGCCGGCGCTGTCGGGTAGTGCCTTGCTCTGCCGTGTGGCAGGTTTGAAGCCGAAATCGCGCAGCATCTGGCGCAATGCCTGCTCGGCTTGAGTCTGGCGGCGAATGCGCTGGCTGGTGCTGCCTGCCAGGCGGGTCAGTGGCTTTTCATCGGTGCCGCTGGCCTGCAAGCCGTCATAATCGAACGCCAATGCGGCGCGATGTTGCATCTGCCGTTGCATGCGACCGGTTTTCGGCATGTAGGCGGTGTATTCGAGGCTGCCGAGAGCAAGAAGGGGCTTTGGCTGGATGTTATCGAGCAACTGCTCCTGCACTTGCGTCGGGGTCGGCACCTTGTGGCTGAGGGCATTGAGCTTGTGGCTCAGGGGGACGACCAGGTGTTCCGGTACATCGGGTGCGATAGTCAACTGCACGGCGACATGCGGATCCAGGCTGTGCTCGACTTTGCCCACTTCACGGGTCGGCAGGTTCAGGTAGTAAAGCGGCAGCAGCGGGATGACGCGGCGCAGCATTTCTTCGCCGCTGTACCACCGCCCCCGGTAGTTTCCGTTGTCCAGGCGTACCCAGCGAAACTCGGCATGGCGCACCGGGCCTTCATGAAGCGGGGGGAAGTCGGTATCGAAGAACATTCGCCCGGTTTCGAGGGCGCGCTGGAACAACTCGCCACCTTCGTGGCCCTTCAGTTTGTAACCGCGATCTTGGCCGCCGCCCTGATTCAGGGCCGAGAGCAGGCGCAGAATGCGGATGTCTTCGTCTGTTACGAAGCGCGGTGGTTCGTAGAGAAAGTCGTAAAGTGACTGGACGCGGCTGAAGCGGATGCCGTCTTCCGTTCGCGTGCCTTTGCGGACAAGCAGGGCGCAGCCAGCATCATCGGTGAGCTGCAGCTGATAGCACACCATGCGCCCGCGTTTGTCTTCGGTCGCGTCAGTTTTGGGTGGGGCCTGCTCCAGGCCGCTCAACCAGTGCTGCAGTTCGGCGGACAGGGTGCCCGGGTTGGCTTGCATGCCCCCGCTACTGGAAAAGCGGTCGCTCACGCAGAAGAGTACAGCGGCGCAATGCTTGCAGTTTTGCCGTACCGGGCAATCGCATTCACCGCGCACATGGCAGCGGCCGCCCGCAACGTGCAGCTCGATGCGTTGCCGGTAGTGGTTGTTGCCGCTCCCCTGGCAATTGGCGGTGATGGTCTGCCCATACACGCCTTCCAGTTCGGCCCTGCCTTCCTCGGCATACCGCTCACCGCGCTGCAGGGCAGCTTTGCTGAACGATTGAATCCAGTTCGGATAAGCGTTCACCATCTCGGCGGCATCGTGCTTCATTGGCCTACTGCTCCATCATCTCCGGGTCCATCACCGGCATTTTCGGCGTACCCGGTGGTGTCACCTTCAGCAGTACCGCCAGGTGCCCGCCGTCGAGAAAGGTCAGCTGGCCGCCCTTGACGTTGCTGTTGCTTTGCCTGAACTGCTCGCTTTGCAGCACGTTGCCGTTGCCATCCAGCTGGTTGACCCAGAAGTTGGCCTCGACGGTGATGAAGCGGCCTTCAGCGATGCTCAGGTTGCCTTCGATAGGGAAGTGCCCGAACTGTTCGGTGCCTTCGCCCACGGCGATGCGGCTGGGTTCGCTGCCCACCTGCTGCTGCCAGGCCTTGTGCATCAGCACCGTGTAGTCGGCGGTGGCTTCCAGGCGGGTGGCTTCATCTTCCAGTGCTGGGGGGCGCTCGGCGTCCTTGGTCAGGCGTGGGGCGCCGGCGCTCCAGTCTTCGGGGGCGAACGGGCTGGTGAAGGCGGGCACGCTGTTCTGCCGCACCAGAATCATTTCTACCTGATACAGGCCTTCGGCGAAGGCAGCCGGGGCGAACAGCGCCAGCAGCAGGGTCAGGCAACGGATGGCACGCATGGGTCTTCCTTAGGCAGGCTGTGGGGTCAGGCGCTCGAACAGCGCCTCCAGGGTATTGAAACGTTCGTCGGGGCGTTCCATCGGTACCAGGAAGCGGAACTGGGTAGCGCCTTCGAACTTGTAACGTTTGGGCTGACCCTGGATCAGCTTGATCAGGGTCAACGGGTCGACCGGGGTTTCGGCTTCGAACTCGAGCTTGCCACCGTTGGGCCCCGCATCGACTTTCTTGATCCCGAGCTTTTCCGCGTGCAGCTTGAGCGACGTCAGGCGCATCAGGTTCTTGGTCGGCTCTGGCAACAGGCCGAAGCGGTCGATCATCTCGACCTGCAAGTCCTTGAGGCCTTCTTCGTCGGCAGCCGAGGCAATGCGTTTGTACAGGATCAGACGCGCATGCACGTCAGGCAGGTAGTCTTCGGGGATCAGTGCCGGCAGGCGCAGGTTGATCTCCGGGCCGCCGCCCAGTGGTTGCTCAAGGTTCGGCTGGGTACCTTTACGGATTGCCTTGACCGCGCGCTCGAGCATTTCCATGTACAGGGTGAAGCCCACCGCCTGGATCTGCCCGCTCTGGCCTTCGCCCAGCAGCTCGCCGGCCCCGCGGATTTCCAGGTCGTTGGTGGCCAGCACGAAGCCTGCGCCAAGGTCTTGTGTGTTGGCGATCGCCTCCAGGCGCTTTTCGGCGTCGGCGCTGACCTTCTGACGGGTAGGTGTGAGCAGGTAGGCGTAAGCCTGGTGGTGGCTACGGCCAACCCGGCCACGCAACTGGTGCAGCTGGGCCAGGCCGAACTTGTCGGCGCGCTCGATGACGATGGTGTTGGCGCTGGGCACGTCGATACCGGTTTCGATAATGGTCGAGGCCACCAGCACGTTGAAGCGCTTGTGGTAGAAATCGCTCATCACCTGTTCCAGCTCGCGTTCGCGCATTTGCCCGTGGCCGATGCCGATGCGTGCCTCAGGCACCAGCTCGGCAAGGTCGGCGGCGCATTTTTCGATGGTTTTCACATCGTTGTGCAGGTAGTACACCTGGCCACCGCGCAACAGTTCGCGCAGCAGCGCCTCCTTGACCGTGCTTTTGTTCTGCTCCATGACGAAGGTGCGCACAGACAGGCGGCGTGCTGGCGGCGTGGCGATGATTGACAGGTCGCGCATGCCTGCCACAGCCATGTTCAGCGTGCGCGGAATCGGCGTGGCGGTCAGGGTGAGGATGTCGACCTCGCTGCGCAGCGCCTTCAGCTGTTCTTTCTGGCGTACGCCAAAGCGGTGCTCTTCATCGATGATGGCCAGGCCCAGGTCTTTGAAGCGCACGTCGTCCTGCAGCAGCTTGTGGGTGCCGATGAGGATGTCGATCTTGCCTTCGGCAAGGTCCGCGGCGGCGGCGGCCACTTCCTTGGCCGACTTGAAGCGGCTCATCACTTCCACGGTCACGGGCCAGTCGGCAAAGCGGTCGCGGAAACTGTTGTAATGCTGCTGGGCAAGCAGGGTGGTGGGCACCAGTACAGCCACCTGGCGGCCACTGTGCACGGCGATGAACGCCGCGCGCATGGCCACTTCGGTCTTGCCGAAGCCCACGTCGCCACAGACCAGGCGGTCCATTGGCTTGGGCGCCAGCATATCGGCTCGCACGGCCTCGATTGCAGCCTGCTGGTCCGGGGTTTCCTCGAACGGGAAGCCGGCGCTGAAGGTGGCGTAGTCGGCGGACGGGTCGGCAAACGCATAGCCCTTGCGCGCGGCGCGGCGAGCATAGATGTCGAGCAGTTCGGCGGCCACGTCGCGGACCTGTTCGGCGGCCTTGCGCTTGGCTTTCTGCCAGGCCTCCGAACCCAGCCGGTGCAGCGGTGCCAGGGCGTCGTCGCTGCCGGTGTAGCGGGCGATCAGGTGCAGGTTGGCCACCGGCACATACAACTTGGCGTTCTCGGCGTATTCCAGCGTCAGGAATTCGGCGGCCTGGCCGTCGATTTCCAGGGTGGCCAGGCCCAGGTAGCGGCCGACACCATGGTCGATGTGCACCACCGGCGCGCCTTCGCGCAGCTCGGTGAGGTTCTTGATGACCGCGTCGTTGGCGGTTTCGCCGCGCTTGTCACGGCGCCGACGCTGCATCACCCGCTGGCCGAACAGTGGGCTTTCGGCAATCAGGGCCAGGCCCGGGTCGTCCAGCAGCAGGCCGTCGTCCAGCGGGGCGATGGTGATCGCCAGGCGCTCGGCACCGGTTATGAAATCGTCCCAGCCATCGACGGTATGCGGGCGCAGCTTCAGCCGTTCGAGCAGCTCCAGCAGCACTTCACGGCGGCCCGCTGATTCGGCTGTGAACAGTACGCGGCCGGGGAACTGGTCGAGGAAGTTGGCCAGCTCGGCCAGCGGCTGGTTGGCCTTGGCCTCGATGGCCAGGTTGGGCAGGGCGCGCGCCGGGAAGCGCTCGCGGCCCACCCCAGGGTCGAGCTCTTCGCTGCTGACCACTACCCGGGGCCACTGCTTGAGCCGGGCGAAGCAATCTTCCACCGGCATGAACAGCTCGGCCGGCGGCAACAGCGGCCGGCTGAGGTCGCCGCGGCGGTCTTCATAACGCCCGCGCACGTCGTTCCAGAAGTGCTCGGCGGCCTGTTCCACGCCGGGGAGCGAGAACACCTGGGTGTCGGTCGGCAGGTAGTCGAACAGGGTTGAGGTGTCTTCGAAGAACAGCGGCAGGTAGTACTCGATACCGGCGGGGATGATGCCGCTGGCCAGGTCCTGGAAGATTGCACTGCGGCGGAAGTCGACGTCGAAGCGCTCGCGAAAGCGTGCCTTGAAGCGGGTCACTTCTTCCTTCTGCATCGGGAATTCGCGTGCTGGCAGCAGGCGCACCGAATCCACCTTGTCGATCGAGCGCTGGGTCTCGGGGTCGAAGGTGCGCAGCGTCTCGATCTCGTTATCGAACAGGTCGATGCGGTAGGGCAGCTTGCTGCCCATCGGGAACAGGTCGATCAGCGCGCCGCGCACGGCGAACTCGCCATGCTCGTAGACGGTGTCGACGCAACGATAACCGCTGGCTTCCAGGCGCGTGCGCATCTGCTCTACGTCGATGGTCTGGCCCACATCCAGCACCAGGCTGCTGCCCAGCAGAAAGCGTGTGGGCGCCAGGCGGTGCAGGGCGGTGGTGATCGGCACCACGAGGATGCCGTGGCTCAGCTCCGGCAGGCGGTACAGGCTGGCGATGCGCTGGGAGATGATGTCCTGGTGCGGCGAGAACAGGTCGTAGGGCAGGGTTTCCCAATCGGGGAACGGCAGCACTGGCAGGCCCGGGGCAAAGAAGCGCAGCTCCTGCTCCAGACGGTCGGCGGCCTGGCTGTCGGCCGTCAGCAGCAGGGTGAAGCGGCCAGCGCTGCTGGCAGCCTCGGCGATGGCAAGGCTGAGGGCGGCACCGGGCAAGTTGCCCCAGGTTTGTTTGCCGGCCGTGGCCGACATTTGCGGTAGGCGCAGAACTGACACGGGAGATTGCACTCCAAGCGTTGCGGCAAAGAGACCGATTGTACCGGTGACGGTGCCGGCTGTCAGGCTCGAAAGGGCATGAGCGCTGGCTTGCGTCACTGCGACAGGCGCTCATTGCCGGTTCCGCGTCGGGGCGTCATAATGTAGCCCCTTTTTTCTGTCCCTACATGTGGAAGGTTCCCGTGACTCAGAAGCCCGACCAGTGTCTTGGTGAGTGGATTGATCGTGAAGCCCTGGCTGAAGCGATGATCCCGCTTATCGGTCAGCTCTACCGCAATAACAACGTGGTGAGCTCGATTTATGGCCGCAGCCTGATCAACCGTTCGGTTATCTCGATCCTCAAGGCGCACCGCTTTGCGCGCCACCGCCAAACCGACGAAACCGAACTGTCCGTCCACGAGACATTCCCCCTGCTCAAAGCCATGAGCGAGCTGAAACTGGGCGCCGCATCGGTCGACCTGGGCAAGCTGGCCAACAAGTTCAAGCAGGAAGGCAATGGCCGCACTGCCGAGCAGTTCGTCCGTGAAGAGCTGGCTGACGTGGTTGGCCAGCAGAACGCTTCGGCGCGTAAAGGCACCGACGTTGTTCTGTACGGTTTCGGTCGCATCGGCCGCCTGCTGGCGCGCATCCTGATCGAGAAAACCGGTGGTGGTGACGGCCTGCGTCTGCGTGCCATCGTCGTGCGCAAAGGCGCCGAAAACGACCTGGTCAAGCGTGCCAGCCTGCTGCGCCGTGACTCGGTGCATGGTCCGTTCGATGGCACCATCACCATCGACGAAGCCAACAACACCATCACCGCCAACGGCAACCTGATCCAGGTTATCTACGCCAAGAACCCGAGCGAAGTCGACTACACCCAGTACGGCATCGACAATGCGCTTGTTGTTGACAACACCGGTGTATGGCGTGACGCCGACGGCCTGGGCCAGCACCTGGCCTGCCCTGGTGCTGCCCGCGTGATCCTCACCGCACCTGGTAAGGGCGCGCTGAAGAACATCGTGCACGGTATCAACCACGGTGACATCACTGCCGATGACAAGATCATCTCGGCGGCCTCCTGCACCACCAACGCCATCGTGCCGGTGCTCAAGGCCATCAACGATCAGTACGGCATCGTCAACGGCCACGTCGAAACCGTTCACTCGTTCACCAACGACCAGAACCTGATCGACAACTTCCACAAGGGCAGCCGCCGTGGCCGTGCCGCGCCGCTGAACATGGTAATCACCGAAACCGGCGCCGCCACCGCCGCTGCCAAGGCACTGCCAGTGCTGAAGGGCAAGCTGACCGGCAACGCCATTCGTGTCCCGACGCCGAACGTTTCGATGGCCATCCTGAACCTGAATCTGGAAAAGGCCACCACCCGCGACGAGATCAACGAGTACCTGCGCCAGACCGCCATGCACTCGGAACTTCACAAGCAGATCGACTACGTGGCTTCGCAGGAAGTGGTTTCGACCGACTTCGTGGGCTCGCGCCATGCCGGTGTGGTTGACGCAGAGGCGACCATCGCCAACGACAACCGCGTTGTTCTGTACGTCTGGTACGACAACGAGTTCGGTTATAGCTGCCAGGTGGTTCGTGTGATGGAAGACATGGCCGGTGTGAACCCGCCAGCGTTTCCGCGCTGATTCGCTTGTAAGGCAATGAAAAAACGGGAACCTTCGGGTTCCCGTTTTTTTTATTCTGAATGTGTGTTGTCAGTGCTGGCCCTTTCGCGGGTAAACCCGCTCCTACAGGATTATCGCTGCCCCTGTAGGAGCGGGTTTACCCGCGAAGAGGCCAGCACCGGCAACCGAGAAACCCTACTGTGCGCACAGCCCTACTGTTCATTCTGCTGCTACTCACCGCCTGCAACCAGGGCCCCACCCTGGAGCGTCTGGGTGGCCCGACCATGGGCAGCAGCTACAGCATCCAGTACGTCCGCGAGCCTGGTGGCCCGGTGCCGGCCCAGGTGCAGAGGGCGGTTGAAACCATCCTGCATGACATCGACCACCACTACTCGACCTACCGCGGCGATTCCATCGTCAGCCAGTTCAACCGGTTACCCGCCGGTGAGTGCCTGGCCCTGCCGCCCGATATGCTCGAATTGGTCAGCCTCGGCCAGCACCTTGCCGAGCAGAGCGATGGCGCTTTCGATCTCACGGTAGAGCCTTTGCTCGACCTGTGGGGCTTCGGCCCTCAGGCCCGTCACGAGCAGGTGCCCGAACCACAGGCACTGGCCCAGGTGCGCCGGCGTGTGGGCTACCAGCACCTGCGCATCAAGGGGCGCGCCCTGTGCAAGGATGCCCCGGTGCAGCTCGACCTCAACAGCATCGTCGCCGGCCATGCTGTCGACGTGATCGCTGCGCGCCTGCAGGCCATGGGTGTCAGCAGCTTTGTCGCCGAGGTCACTGGCGAGTTGAAGGCAGTTGGCCGCAAGCCTGACGGCAGCCCTTGGCGCATTGCCCTGGAACTGCCTCGCGAAGACCGGCAGGTCGCCCGCCAGATCATCCCGGTCAATAGCCTTTCAGTATCAACCTCGGGTGACTATCGGCACTATTTCGAGCAGAATGGCCGGCGCTATTCGCACACCTTCGATGCCCGCCTCGGGCGCCCGGTCGAGCATGACCTGGCGGCCGTTACGGTGCTGGACGCCTCAGCACTGCAGGCCGACGGCTATTCGACGCTGCTGCTCATCCTGGGTCCGCAGCGAGGCTGGGATTTTGCCGTGGCGCATGACCTGGCTGCGGTTTTGGTGACTCGAGCAGAGGGAGGCTTCGTCTCCCGATCTACGCCCGCGTTCGAACGGGCAGTGAAAGGCCAGTGAAAGCACAAGCAGGGATGATTGCCGCCAGGGAATGGGTGAAGCATATGTAGTGCGGGCAAAATTGGCCTACGACGCGACCAAGGGTTAATGTGCGCGGCGTTCCGGGTTGATTAGACTGCACCCGAATTTTCTCATGGCGCCCCGGCGGCATGATCGTGCCCCGCAAGCGACCGTGGCTTGCGGGCCAGTTCTGAAGGAGTACGCATGGCTGTCTACAACTACGACGTAGTGGTGCTGGGTTCCGGCCCGGCCGGTGAAGGCGCGGCAATGAACGCCGCCAAAGCAGGGCGCAAGGTAGCGATGGTCGATGACCGTCGCCAGGTTGGTGGCAACTGCACCCACTTGGGTACCATTCCGTCCAAGGCACTGCGTCACTCGGTGCGGCAGATCATGCAGTTCAACACCAACCCGATGTTTCGTGCCATCGGCGAGCCACGCTGGTTCTCGTTCCCGGACGTGCTGAAAAGCGCCGAGAAGGTCATCGCCAAGCAGGTGGCATCGCGCACCGGCTACTATGCCCGCAACCGCGTCGACGTGTTCTTCGGCACCGGCAGCTTCGCCGACGAGCAGACCGTGGAAGTGGTGTGCCCCAACGGCGTGGTCGAGAAGCTCAACGCCAAGCACATCATCATTGCAACCGGCTCGCGCCCTTACCGCCCGGCCGACATCGACTTCCACCATCCGCGGGTTTACGACAGCGACACCATCCTCAGCCTCAGCCATACCCCGCGCAAGCTGATCGTGTACGGTGCCGGCGTAATCGGTTGCGAATACGCTTCGATCTTCAGTGGCCTGGGCGTATTGGTCGAGCTGGTCGACAACCGCGGCCAACTGCTGAGCTTCCTCGACTCGGAAATTTCCCAGGCGCTGAGCTACCACTTCAGCAACAACAACATCACAGTGCGTCACAACGAAGACTACGAGCGCGTCGAAGGCCTGGACAACGGGGTGATCCTGCACCTCAAGTCGGGCAAGAAGATCAAGGCCGACGCCTTGCTCTGGTGCAACGGCCGTACCGGCAACACCGACAAGCTGGGCCTGGAAAACATCGGCATCAAGGTGAACAGCCGCGGCCAGATCGAGGTCGACGAGGCCTACCGCACCGCCGTGCCGAACATCTACGGTGCCGGTGACGTGATTGGCTGGCCAAGCTTGGCCAGTGCGGCCCATGACCAGGGCCGGTCGGCCGCTGGCAGCATTGTCGACAATGGCAGCTGGCGCTTCGTCAACGACGTGCCGACCGGTATCTACACCATTCCGGAGATCAGCTCGATCGGCAAGAACGAGCAGGAACTGACCCAGGCCAAAGTGCCGTACGAAGTGGGCAAGGCCTTCTTCAAAGGCATGGCGCGTGCGCAGATCGCCGGCGAGCCGCAGGGCATGCTGAAGATCCTGTTCCACCGCGAAACCCTGGAAATCCTCGGTGTGCATTGCTTCGGCTATCAGGCTTCGGAAATTGTCCACATTGGCCAGGCGATCATGAACCAGCCAGGTGAGCACAACAACCTGAAGTACTTCGTCAACACCACGTTCAACTACCCGACCATGGCCGAAGCCTATCGGGTAGCTGCCTATGACGGCCTGAACCGGCTTTTTTGAGCGGCTCCGACCGGTGGCCTGAGCCGGTCGGAGAGACCGATTTCAACCCTACCCGAGGGTGGTCTTGGCCAAACCGGGAAAGTCTGTAATCAGGCTGTCCACACCAAAGTCAGCCAGCCGGCGCATCAGTGCCGGCTCGTTGACCGTCCACACCGACACATGCAAACCCTGGCCCTGTGCTTTGAGCAGGCGCTCGGGGGTGCACAGTGTCCAGTTCAATGCCAGCAGCTCGCAGCCATAGTTATGTGCCACCTTCAGCGGGTCGAGCCAGGCGTATTCGGCCACCAGCCCGCGTTTCACGTCCGGCACCAGTTCCAGGGCGGCGCCCAGTACCTCGCGTGAACTGGAGGTGATGGTCACCTTGTCCAGCAAGCCATATTGCTGGGCCAGTTCACGGATCGCCAGGACAGTGGTGGCCGCGCGGGTGCGCGAGGCGCTTTTCACTTCCAGCTGCCAGTGCTCGAACGGGCATTTTTCGAACAGCTCTTCCAGTTTCGGGATCGGGCAGGGCTGCACATGGCCCGGGCCGCCTTTGCGGGCATCGATCTTGACCAGGTCGGCGGCCGGGTGCTCGACCACTTTGCCGCGACGGCCAGTGGTGCGCTTGAGGGTGGCGTCGTGGATGACCATCAGTTCGTTGTCGGCTGACAGGTGCAGGTCCAGCTCGCAGCGGGTCACGCCATGGGACAGGCATTGCTGAAAGCTTTTCAGGGTGTTCTCGGGTGCTTCGCCCTTGGCGCCGCGATGGCCGTAGATCAGGGTCACGTTCGTTCCTTCAAATCAGGGGGAAATTGGCTCAGGAGGCAGGGTCGTTCAGTTCCAGCTGCTGGCGCCGTTGCTGTTGCTGGCGCTGCAGGATGTAACGGGCCAGCAGTTGTCGTTGGGCGTCGGTCATGTCGATGAACTCGGTGCCGACCTCGAAGCCGCCTTCCGGGCGAGGGTCGCAATGGCTGACCTTGCCGCGCAGCAGCAGGCCATGGGCACGCGGCATCAGCACCATTTTCACCTTCACTCGTGTACCCGGGTCAATCCGTGTGGCTTGGACGGATTCGATGCCGCCTTCGGAAATGACCACCGGTACTGGCTCGCCGACCTCGCCAAGCAGGGTTTGCGCAACCACCGCACTAAGCAAGTCGAGGCGCTTGTTCTGTGCCCGCAGGAAGGCGGCGAGCGTGCGGTCCTTGTCGCTGAGCTGGCGCAACAGGTGTTGCGACTCGAAGTCGGACAGGTGCAGTTCGCTGAGCAGGTTGAACAGCGGTGAATCATCTTGCAACACATCTGGCTCGAGGGCTTCGGCCGCGCTAAGGGGGTTTATTTGAAGTGCGATCCGATCTTCGATGCGGTAGTATTCGCGGCGATCTTCTTCGTCTAATGTCGTCATGGCGAACCCAAGGTAGCGGCGGTGGTCCGAGTGTAAAGCCGCCGTAGGCGCCTCGCCACAAGGACGTTCCCTTTCATCCGAACAAGCCCCGACATGTTCAGACCTCTTTTCGCATTCATCGGCACGCGTTATACCCGTGCCAAACGTCGCAATCACTTCGTCTCGTTCATTTCCCTGACCTCGATGATCGGCCTCGCCCTGGGCGTGGTGGTGATGATCGTGGTGCTGTCGGTGATGAACGGTTTCGATCACGAGATGCGCACCCGCGTGTTGGGCATGATTCCCCATGCCACGCTGGAGAGCGGCCAACCCATTGCCGACTGGCAGGCCCTTGCCCAACAAGTAAAGCAGAATCCGCAGGTGGTAGCGGTTGCGCCGTTCACCCAGATGCAGGGCCTGCTGACCCATGATGGCAAGGTGCAGAAGGTGCTGCTCAACGGCATCGACCCCGCTCGCGAGCGCGAGGTGTCAATCATTGACAACTTCGTCCTGCAAGGCCGCCTGGACCAGTTGGCGCCGGGCGAGTGGGGCATCATGATCGGCGACAAGGCAGCGGCCAAGCTGGGCGTTGCCATCGGCGACAAGCTCACCTTCGTCGCCCCCGAGGTCAGCGTGACCCCTGCCGGCATGTTCCCGCGCATGAAGCGCTTTACCGTGGTTGGCACTTTCCACGTTGGCGCGGGCGAGATCGACGGCTACCTGGGCCTGACCAACATCAGCGACCTGTCCCGCCTGCACCGCTGGAAGCCCGACCAGGTCCAGGGCCTGCGCCTGAAGTTCGACGACCTGTTCCAGGCGCCGCGCGTAGCCTGGAGCATCGCCCAGCAGCTGGGCGACCAGGAATTCTATAGCCGTGACTGGACCCGTACCCACGGCAACCTGTACCAGGCGATCCGTATGGAAAAGGCCATGATCGGCCTGCTGTTGCTGCTGATCGTGGCGGTGGCAGCGTTCAACATCATTTCCACCCTGGTGATGGTGGTCAACGACAAGCGCGGCGACATCGCCATCCTGCGCACCCTGGGCGCCACGCCCGGGCAGATCATGCTCATCTTCATGGTCCAGGGCACGGTGATCGGGGTGATCGGTACCCTGATCGGCGCCGTGGTCGGGATCTTCGCGGCGCTGAACGTGAGCGCCGCGATCGCCGGCATCGAGAAACTGATCGGGCACAAGTTCCTCAACGCCGACGTGTACTTCATCGATTACCTGCCGTCGCAGATCCTGGCCCAGGACGTGTACATGGTCTGCGGTGCGGCACTGGTCCTGAGTTTCTTCGCCACCCTGTATCCGGCCTGGCGTGCGGCCCGCACCCAGCCTGCAGAGGCGCTACGTTATGAGTGAGTCGCGCATGAGTGATAAAGCCGTTCTGAGTTGCCGCAACCTGGGCAAGTCCTACGACGAGGGCCCGGAGTCGGTGCAGGTGCTGTCCGGGCTCAACCTGGAGCTGCAAGCCGGTGAGCGGGTCGCCATCGTCGGCAGTTCCGGCTCAGGCAAGAGTACCTTGCTCAACCTGCTGGGCGGCCTCGACCGGCCGACCCAGGGCAGCGTATGGCTGGCGGGCGAAGAGCTGTCGGCACTGGGCGAGCGTGCCCGTGGCCTGCTGCGCAACCGTGAGTTGGGCTTTGTCTACCAGTTTCACCACCTGCTGCCGGAATTCACCGCCATCGAGAACGTGTGCATGCCGCTGCTGATCGGCCGAACGCCCATCCCCGAGGCCCGGGAGCGTGCCGAGGCGCTGCTCAAGCGGGTAGGCCTGGGCCACCGCTTGAACCACAAGCCGGCCGAGCTGTCCGGCGGTGAGCGCCAGCGCGTGGCGATTGCCCGGGCGCTGGTCAACCGCCCCGGCCTGGTGATGCTCGACGAGCCGACCGGCAACCTCGACCACCATACCGCCCAAGGCATCCAGGAGCTGATGCAGGAGCTGTCCGGTGCCTCGCGCACGGCATTCCTGGTGGTCACCCACGACCTCAACCTGGCGCGGCAGATGGACCGCGTGTTGAAGCTCGACGATGGCCACCTGGTGGCAATCTGATCGACTGTCGGGGTGGCAAGTGCTGCCCCGTTTTCCTGTTTTCATTGGGTGATTTCGTACATGTTCAGACCCTTGCCCATCTTTATCGGTGCGCGCTACACCCGAGCCAAGCGTCGCAACCACTTCATTTCGTTCATCTCGATGACTTCGATGATCGGCCTGTCGCTGGGCGTGCTGGCGATGATCGTGGTGCTGTCGGTGATGAACGGCTTCCAGCGCGAAATGAGCTCGCGCATTCTCGGCCTGGTGCCGCATGCCGCCATCCTGGGTGTGCAGCCGCTGGACGATTGGCACAAGGTGGCCGACGCAGCCACGAAGAATCCGGCGGTGATGGCTGTGGCGCCGATTACCGAGATGGAAGGCATGCTGTCATACAAGGGCGCCATGCAGCCGATCCAGGTGGGGGGTATCGACCCGGCCGAGGAGGGCAAGGTTTCCATCGTTGGCCAGCACATTGTCCAGGGCCGCCTGCAGGACTTGCAGCCAGGTGAGTTTGGCGTGGTCATCGGCGAGCTGACCGCACGGCGCTTCCGCCTGAACACCGGCGACAAGCTGACCTTGATCGTGCCGGAAATCAGCAAGGAACCGGGTGGCATCACCCCGCGCATGCAGCGCCTCACCGTGGTCGGCATCTTCAAGGTCGGCGCCGAGCTGGATGGCTCGCAGGCCTATATCCATGTCGCTGATGCTGCCGAGATGCAACGCTGGGCGCCGGGCCAGGTGCAAGGTGTGCGCCTGAAGCTGCACGACCTGTATGCCGCTCCGCAGGTGTCCAAGGCGATTGCCGCCGGGCTTGGCGACGCCTACCGCGCCGATGACTGGTCGCATACCCAGGGCAGCCTGTTCAGCGCCATGAAGATGGAAAAGACCATGATCGGTCTGCTGCTGATGATGATCATCGCGGTGGCGGCGTTCAATATCATCGCCACCCTGGTGATGGTGGTGAACGACAAGGGGCCGGACATTGCCATCCTGCGTACCTTGGGCGCCACGCCGGCGCAGATCATGGGCACGTTCATGGTCCAGGGCAGCCTGATCGGCATTGTCGGCACGCTGATTGGTGGCGTATTGGGCGTGATTGCGGCGTTCAATGTCAGCCAGATTGTCGGTTGGCTGGAGCGGGTTAGCGGGCAGCACATCTTCACGTCGGATGTGTATTTCGTCAGCAGCTTGCCGTCGCAATTACAGTGGGGGGATGTGGCGATCATCTGCACCGCCGGCCTGGTGATGAGTTTCCTGGCGACCATTTACCCGGCCTACCGGGCGTCGCAGGTGCAGCCGGCGATTGGCCTGGCGGTTTGATGTTTGCCTGAGATCCTGGGGGCGTCAAGCGCCCCAGGGTTACCGAGCTTGAGTGAAGTCGATCACGAATCGGGTCCACCCACCGTCGCACTCCGCCCGTATGCATCCGCCATGGGCCTGCACGATCGACCGGGTAATCGCCAGGCCCAGCCCCGCATGCTCGCTGCAGCCTTCCCGCCGAGCCGGGTCCACCCGGTAAAACCGGTCGAACAGCCGTGGTAGCGCCGTCGGGTCGATAGCCAGCCCGGTATTGGCCACGTTGATCGTCGGTCCCGGCCCCAGGGTCACCTTTATCTGTCCTCCTGCCGGGGTGAAGCGCATGGCGTTGTCCAGCAGGTTGGACAGCGCCCGGCGCAGCATGTGCTGGTCACCCAGCAGCACGGCTTCACCCTCGCGCAGCATCTGCACGTCGCTGTCTTCGGCCAGTGGCGCGTAGTATTCCAGCAGCGCATCCACCTCGTCATGCAGCGCCAAAGGCGCGTGCCCCGGTACCAGCAGGCCGTGGTCGGCCTTGGCCAGAAACAGCATGTCGTTGATCATCTGCGCCATCCATTGCAGCTCTTCCAGATTGCCATGCAGCGCCTCGCGGTATTCTTCGAGGCTGCGTGGGCGGGTGAGGGTGACCTGGGTGTGGGTCAGCAGGTTGGACAGCGGCGTACGTAACTCGTGGGCGATATCGGCCGAAAACGCTGACAGGCGCTGGAAGGCATCGTCCAGGCGCTGCAGCATCGCGTTCATGCTGCTGGCCAGCTCGGCCAGTTCTTCGGGCATCTGCGCCACCGGCAGACGGGTGGTGAGGGAGCGCGCTGACACGCTGGCGGCCACCTGGCCCATCTGCCGCAATGGGCGCAGGCCGCTGCGGGCGGCCCAGGCACCCAGTAGTGCGGTGGTTAGCGCCGACAGGCCGACCGTCAGCCAGATCAGCCGTTGCATGCCTTGGAGGAAGTGCTGATGGTGGGTGATGTCGAGGTACAGGGTCAGTTGCGGCGACTGCATGGTGCCCGGCGTCAGGGGTACGGACAGGCTGCGGTAGTCGATGCCTTGTGTATGCAGGGTGGTCAGCCCGGTGTTCAGTGCTGCTTGCGGCAGCCCGCTGCGGCTTTCGAACCAGGTGGCGCCATTGCTGGCGCTGATACGCAGGGCCAGGTCGGCCTGGTGGCTCAGTTCATCGTGCAGGGCAGGCAGGCGAGCCAGAAGCTCATCAGCCGTGCTGACGCCAGCCAGTTGCGTACGGAACAATGACAGGCGCGAGTCCAGCAGTTGTTGGTCGAGCTCGATGAAGTGCTGCGCGCTGGCCCGGCTGAATAACAGGCCGGCGCCCAGCGAGACGGTGGCGGTGCAGGCGGCGAACAGCAGGGCCAGGCGGCTGCCGAGGGAAATCCGGCGCATCACTCGGTGCGCTCTTCAAGTACGTAACCCATGCCGCGTACGGTGTGGATCAGCTTGTTGGGGTACGGGTCGTCGATCTTCAGGCGCAGGCGGCGGATGGCCACTTCGATCACGTTGGTGTCGCTGTCGAAGTTCATGTCCCACACTTGCGAGGCGATCAGCGATTTTGGCAGCACCTCGCCCTGGCGGCGCAGCAGCAGTTCAAGGAGTGAAAACTCCTTGGCGGTCAGGTCGATGCGCTGCCCGGCGCGCTCGGCGCGGCGGCGAATCAGGTCCAGGCGCAGGTCGGCCAGGCTCAAGGTAGTGTCCTGGCTCGGGCTGGTGCCACGGCGCAGCAGGCTGCGTACCCGGGCCAGCAGTTCGGAAAAGGCGAATGGCTTGACCAGATAATCGTCGGCGCCCAGTTCCAGACCATGCACGCGATCCTCGACGGCGTCGCGGGCGGTCAGGAACAGCACCGGCGTATCCAGGCCAGCCTGGCGCACGGCCTGAAGGATCTGCCAGCCGTCGCGGCCGGGCAGCATCACGTCGAGGATCAGCAGGTCGTGGTCGCCGGTCAGGGCGAGGAACTGGCCGGTTTCGCCATCGGTAGCCAACTCGGTGGCAAAGCCGGCCTCGCTCAGGCCTTGGCTCAGGTACTGGCCGGTGCGGGCCTGGTCTTCGACGATCAGCAGTTTCATGCACTGTCCATAATCTGAAAGTTAGCGTAGCCAATGGGCGTTGTTTTACCCTGCTAGCACAGGGGCAATGTGATGGCTGAAATGATACGTGACGATGTGCC
The DNA here is from genome assembly GCF_057766845.1 of Pseudomonas sp. D5(2026). NCBI lineage: Bacteria > Pseudomonadati > Pseudomonadota > Gammaproteobacteria > Pseudomonadales > Pseudomonadaceae > Pseudomonas > Pseudomonas sp. D5(2026). The sequence continues at coordinate 3,798,369 of NZ_CM173421.1, read as the reverse complement.
CGCTCGCCCAAGCTGACAAAGTTGTAATGTGCCTGTCAGGTAGCTGCCAGTCGCCCCCGGCTAATGTGGCTTCATCCCGATTGTGTAACCCCGGAGTCATCATGAAACACCTGTTCATTGCCGCCACCCTTGCTTTGGGCAGCTTGCCGGCTTTTGCTGGCCAGGCGCAGACCTTCGCCTTCGGCGAGCCTGCCCCGGCGGCCAAGGCCACCCGTACGGTCAACGTGGTGCTCAAGGACATCGCCTTCGAGCCAAAAAGCCTGCAGGTAAAAGCCGGCGAGACGGTGCGCTTCGTGCTGGTCAACGAGGGCAAGCTGCCTCACGAATTCAATCTGGGCGACAAGGCCATGCATGCCGAACACCAGAAGGAAATGGTCGCCATGCAAGGCAAGATGTTCACCGAGGCCATGAACCACGACGGCATGGATCACGGCAAGATGATGAACCACGGCCAAATGATGGGCCACGGTGACGGCCATGGTCACGGGGGTGGCAACACTGTGATGGTCATGCCCGGCCAGCGCGCCGAGCTGATCTGGACCTTCCGCCAATCGGCGCCCATCGAGTTTGCCTGTAACGTGCCGGGGCATTACCAGGCGGGTATGGTCGGGACATTGACCATTGAGTGACTGGCCCTGCAAGGTGGGGTGCAAAACCGGTAGACTAGAGGCAATTTCGAACCTCTAGGTCAGTTTCCATGCATCCCGCTGCCGAACATTCCCCGCTGGGCAAGTCCAGCGAATACATCGCCACCTACTCCCCGGAACAGCTGTTCCCGATCCCGCGTACTGCCAAGTGGGCCGAGCTGGGCGTTACTGCACAGACCTTGCCTTGGCAGGGGGTGGATTACTGGAACTGCTTCGAGCTGAGCTGGCTGCTGCCTTCGGGCAAGCCGGTGGTGGCGATCGGCGAGTTCGCCATCCCGGCGGATTCGCCAAACATCATTGAGTCCAAGTCATTCAAGCTGTACCTCAACTCGCTGAACCAGACGGTGTTCGCCTCGCTGGGCGAGTTGCAGGCATGCCTGCAAAAAGACCTGTCCGCCGCTGCCGGCAAGCCGGTGGGGGTGAAGGTTCGCACGTTGGCCGAGGTTGAAGCCCAGGATGTGGTGGCTTTACCGGGGCAGTGCATCGATGCACTGGACGTGGCCATCAGCAACTACGAGCAGCCGCAGCCAGAACTGTTGCGCTGCAACCCGGAGCGGGTGGTGGAAGAAACCCTGCACAGCCATCTGCTGAAGTCCAACTGCCCGGTCACCGGCCAGCCGGATTGGGGCAGCGTGGTGGTCGAGTACAAGGGCAGGGCGCTGGACCACGCCAGCCTGCTGACCTATCTGATCAGCTTCCGCCAGCATGCCGACTTCCATGAGCAGTGTGTGGAACGGATTTACCTGGACTTGAAGAATCTGCTGCAGCCGGAGCACCTGACGGTCTATGCGCGCTATGTGCGCCGCGGTGGGCTGGACATTAACCCGTACCGCAGCACCGGGGCGATCAGCCCGGATAACAAGCGCCTGGTTCGGCAGTAATACAGGGGGCCGCTTTGCGGCCCCCGCTATTTCAGATCCCCATGCTGTGCAGCGAGTTGGCTATGCTGCGCAGGGTGGCTGTGAGGTCGGGGTGGTCGGCCTCGAAGCGTTCGATCGCAAGGTTCACGCCGTCCACCAGGTTGTTGTCTGGCGTGGCTTCCTCAAGTTTCAGTTGCGCTTCGATCTGACGCGCCTCTTCGTGCAGGGCGGCCAGCTCTTCTTCCGAAAGCGGTACGTTGCGGTCCAGTTGCTCGCGCAAGCTGTTCAGGCGCTCTTGCAATTCGCGGGCAGGCATTGGCTATTCTCCATCAATGGCTTGGCAAGCCATGGACCTCGGCGACGTGGCAAAGGTTCTGGCCTGCCTTCAGGGTAATCTACCTGCTGCCGATTTGCATGATCCGCGTCAAGGGTGCTGTATCAGGGTTTTTCACCCTTGCGTCGGCGCTGGGCGATGTCCTGCAGGCAGGTGTCCAGCGCTTCCAGATGGTCGATCACCGAGTGCACGCCAAGGCTGAACAGCGCCAGCGTCGCCTTGCTGCGCGCCAGGTCCTGCTCTTGCGGGCTCATGGCTTGCCATTGCGCAGAAGTGCGGTCGCATAGCGGGCTGCAGGCGGCCAGGCCTACCGTCCACAGGCCGGCGTTAAGGCCAGACTGCAGCAGGCGTGGGTCGCCGCTGACCAATACGCAGCCATCCAGGCGTTCGCTATCCAGCGCCATCAGTGCCTGCCAGCAAGCGTTTGGCGCTGGCCAGTGCACACCATTGACTGAATGCCCTGGCAGCCAGTCGGGTAGTACATGGGCCAGGTGCTCGCTTTGCGTGGTATTGAGGTCATCCAGCCAGATGCACGGCACTTGGCGCTGACGCAGGCTGGCAAGGGTGGCCAGGGCGCCGGGGGCGGGTGAGGGAGCGCCATTGGCGGCCTGCACCAGGCAGCCGCGCAAGCCGAACAGTACAGCAGTGAAGGCGGGCGCAGTGTCCATGGCAACTTCCCCCAAATGGTTCGAAGGCTATGCGTTGATTGTTACCGTCCTGTGACAACGGCCTCTGTGCAACAGTTGTTCACAAAATATTGAGCAAAAATGTGTAAGGCTGTTTATCAGCCCGCAAGTCTCTATACTGCCGCCTTGATAGCAGCGCGAACTGTTGCGCTTGCGGCCGAGAAATTCGATGGAGAAACACCTATGCGTAGGATCGGTGCCAGTGTGATCGAACGAGTCACCCAGGCCTGTGTCTGCGCCAGCATGCTGCTGGCGCCCGTGGCTGCCACTCAGGCCGCCACCGAGGAAGATCCCTGGGAAGCGGTCAACCGCCCGATCTTCCGCTTCAACGATACCCTCGACACCTATGCCCTCAAACCATTGGCCAAGGGCTACCAGGCGGTCACTCCACAGTTCCTCGAAGATGGCATCCACAACATCTTTCGCAACCTGGGTGACGTGACCAACCTGGCCAACGACTTGCTGCAGCTCAAGCCGCATGCGGCAGGCGTGGATACGGCGCGGTTGATCGTCAACACCACCTTCGGCCTGGGTGGCTTCTTCGATGTGGGTACCAAGATGGGCCTGCAGCGCAATGACGAAGACTTTGGCCAGACCTTGGGCTACTGGGGTGTGCCGAGCGGGCCGTATGTGGTCATCCCGCTGCTGGGCCCAAGCACCGTGCGTGACGGCGTGGCCAAGTATCCGGACACCTACACCAAACCCTATCGCTACATCGACCACGTGCCTACGCGCAACTCGATCTTCGCGCTGGACGTGATCGACACCCGCGCCAGCCTGCTCTCGGCCGAAAAGCTGATTCAGGGTGACAAGTACATCTTCATTCGTAACGCCTACCTGCAGAACCGCGAGTTCAAGGTGAAGGATGGCGAGGTCGAAGACGACTTCTGATCTGTGAACCTGGGGCCGCAATGCGGCCCCTTGTTCAATGCATGGCCAGAATCCGCAGCCCGAACTTCTGCTGCCCGCCCGGCTGGTCGGCAATCCACACCACTTCGGTGCTGGCGTGCAATCCCTTCAGTGCCGGATGGTCGGAGTCGATCCGCACCTCTATGCGATCACCCACCAAAAAATGCTGCGGCGCCTGTACCTGCATGCCGCCGCTGGACAGGTCCAGGCACACCGCCGCAATCACCTGGCCTTCGTGCAAAAGGCTGATCTCGGTGTCGATGCGCATACGAATGAAGTCGCGTTTCTCGCTGTGGCTGGAGGGCGTGTGAGGCATGCTGCATCCTTCCCGTCGGGTTGCGCTGGTCGACTTTCTTATAACTCCCGGTGATTTGCCCTGTAAAGAGCAGCGAGGTCGACCCCTGCATGCTTGAAACCCCTGCCGGATGGGAGTACCGTCTGCGCCTTACAAGGTACCTCTGAACAGTTGCCGGGCAGGTGTTCTTGTCCTACAACTCAAGTAGAGTGTGACCATAAAGAATTCCCGTAGCTGGCCGTCTGCCTTGCCGACACCGCTGCACCAACCTAAATCGGCGCCGTTCGCCCACATGCAGAAAACCAGTGCAACGCTGCTGATCATCGATGACGACGACGTGGTCCGTGCTAGCCTCGCCGCCTACCTTGAAGACAGTGGTTTCAGCGTCCTCCAGGCCGGTAATGGCCAGCAGGGGCTTCAGGTCTTCGAAGAACACCAGCCCGACCTCGTGATCTGCGATCTGCGCATGCCGCAGATGGGCGGCCTCGAACTGATCCGTCAGGTCAGCGAGCGTGCGCCGCAGTTGCCGGTGATCGTGGTGTCCGGTGCCGGCGTCATGAGTGATGCGGTGGAAGCGTTGCGCCTGGGCGCCGCCGACTACCTCATCAAGCCGCTGGAAGACCTGGCCGTACTCGAGCATTCGGTGCGCCGCGCCCTCGACCGCTCGCGCCTTGTGCTGGAAAACCAGCGCTACCGCGACAAGCTCGAAGCCGCCAACCGCGAACTGGAGGCCAGCCTGCACCTGCTGCAGGAGGACCAGACCGCCGGTCGCCAGGTGCAGATGAACATGTTGCCGGAAAGCCCCTGGGTAGCCGGCGAGTTTGCTTTCGAGCATCAGATCATCCCGTCGCTGTATCTGTCGGGTGACTTTGCCGATTACTTCCGCGTGGACGAACGGCGTATCGCCTTCTACCTCGCCGATGTTTCCGGGCACGGTGCATCATCAGCGTTCGTCACCGTCCTGCTGAAGTTCATGACCACGCGGCTGTTGTTCGAATTCAAACGTGGCGGCAAGATGCGCGAGTTCAAACCTTCGCAGGTGCTTAGCCATATCAACCGTGGGTTGATCAACTGCAAGCTGGGCAAGCATGTGACGATGGTGGGCGGGGTGATTGACGAAGACACCGGCCTGCTGACCTACGCCGTTGGCGGCCATCTACCGCTGCCGGTGCTGTACACCCCCGAGCACACCCGCTACCTGGAAGGCCGTGGCCTGCCGGTAGGGCTGTTCGATGAGGCCACCTACCAGGACCTGGTGGTGGAACTGCCCCCGCAGTTCAGCCTCAGCCTGATGTCCGATGGCATTCTGGACCTTTTGCCGGGTGATACGCTCAAAGATAAAGAAGCCGCCTTGCCGGAGATCGTCAAGGCAGCAGGTGGCAGTCTGGATGGGCTGCGTCAACGATTTGGATTGGCTACGCTTGGGGAGATGCCGGATGATATCGCCCTATTGGTGTTGAGCAGGAACCTTCAATGAGTACCGGTAGAATTCAGTTCGCCGAGCAGAGCGGTACCTTCGTACTGAAATTCGTTGGTGAAGTGCGCCTGACCCTGTGTTCGGCGCTGGATGCGACGATCGAGAAGATTTTCACTGCGCTGAACTTCTCGGCGATTGTCATCGACCTGACTGAAACCGAGAGTATCGACAGCACCACGCTGGGCCTTCTGGCAAAGCTGTCGATCCTGTCGCGGCAGAAGGTGGGTCTGCTGCCGACTGTGGTGACTACCAATCCAGACATTTCACGGTTATTGCAGTCGATGGGCTTCGATCAGGTGTTCAACATCGTCGATCGGCCGATTCCCTGCCCCGAATGCCTGACCGACCTGCCGTCGCAGGACCAGAGTGAAGAGGTGGTGCGTTCCAAGGTGCTGGAGGCGCACAAGATCCTCATGGGCCTGAATGACTCCAACCGCGAAGCCTTCCATGATCTGGTCAATGCGCTGGAGCGGGGCTGATCTATAGCCTGTGCCGGCCCATCTGCGGGTTTGCCCGCGAAAGGGCCAGTAAAGGCAGCCGATTTTTCGCTTTATCTATTTTCTGCCAACGAACTCAGTCGCTTCATTCCCGCCTGCATCCAGCTGATACACCCGCGCCGGCCGCCCCTGTTCATCAAAGAACACCTGTCCCAGCCCCGCACCATTCCACAACCGTTCCCCCGCCTTGCTATGGTTCGGCGTGCGCGGCACCACTTCCATCTCCCGGCGCTTGGTAAACCAATTCAGTGGTGAACGCGGCGCGTACAACCAGCGGTTGAGCCGGTCGAGTACATCCAGCAAACGCCGAGGGAACTCGTTCTTGATCCCGCTACTGGTCACCTGCCACAAGTGCGGGCTGCGCTGGCGGTGGCGAATCAGCACCTCATACACGAACGAGTAATGCACATCCCCCGACAGCACCACGTAGTGCCCCGGTGTGCGCGAGTGGCGGAAGATATTGAGGATGACCTGTGCTGCACCGCGGTGGGCCATCCAGTTCTCGGCATCCACCAGCAGCGGGTAGCCCAGCCAGCTGAACACCTTCTGCACCGTTTCAATCAGCTTCACCCCGAAAATCGGCGCAGGTGACACGATAACCGCCGAGGGATGATCGAGCAGTGCTTGCTGCAATTCACTCAGCGCTTCCCAGTCCAGCAGGCCGGACGGCTTGGCCAGGTTGCTTTCGCTGCGCCAGCGCCGCGTACGGGTGTCCAGGACCAGCAGTGGTGGTTCTGTAGGCAGGCTGAACTGCCAACCCTGGAAGCGCAGCAGCTCGCCAATCAGCTCATCCTGGTTCTGGCGGGTCAGCACCTGGCACTGTTTGATCAGCGGATTGCAATCGTCCGGGTTGTTGCCCCAGGCCTGGCAGAGCAGGTAGCCGAGCAAGGCGTTGCCAATGATCCTTCGCGAAAATGGGTGGCCGTAGGCCGTTTCCTCCCACTGCGCCGAGAGGTTCCAGTCGTCGGTGATGTCGTGGTCGTCGAAGATCATCAGGCAGGGCAGGTGGGCCATCACCCGTGCCACCTGACCTAGATTGTCGGCAAACCCCTGAATCAGCGGCAGCTCATGCCGGTATCGGGCTTGATGCTCGTCGCTGAGCCCGCTGGGGATGCCCAGGTCCACCAGCTGCCAAGGCACCGGCGACCACACCAACAGGTACATGGCCATGACTTCGGCCAAGGTCACCAGATGGTTGTCGGCGTTGCTGGACGAGAAGATCGGCTTGCGCTTGCCGCCGAAAAAGCGCTCGCGCAGGGTGTCGTTGCGCTCCAGCGCCGGCAGCAGGTCGGCGCGGTGGTAGTAGCTGGCCGGGTGCTGGTACAGCGCCTGGCTGTCGGCTACCACCGCACCCTCCAGTTGCTCGTCGAACAGGCCCAGGCGCGAGATCAGGCTATGAATGGCGCGCAACATGGGGCCAGCGACATCGTCGGCGTAAACCTGGTCGCCCGTCATCAATAGCACGGCGGGGCGGTCTTCGGGCCTCTTGCACGCCTGCAGCAGGCGGTCGGCGCACAGCAGGCCATCGGCCGCAGGGTGGTGCGGCTTGCGGCAGGAGCCGTGCAGCAAGTGGTCGAGGCGCTCACGCAGCACCAGGCTCGGGCGTGGGTTGCCGGGGTAGAGCAGGTGTGGGGCCCAGTCGGCGATACCCTGGCCGTTGATCAGCAGGTCGTAGTCGAGCAGCTGGTTGCAGGGCAGGGGGCTGGCGAATTGGATGTCCAGCAGGTGAACGTAGGCATGCCGGCCAATCGGCACCACCTGGCAATCGACTTGGGCCTCGCTTGCCAGGCAGACGAACTCGGGCTGCAGCGGTTGGGTAGTGACCAGCCAGACGGCCAGACGCTGGGGTTCCAGGCGGCGCAGTACCGGGCCGGCGAGAACGAGGGGCAACGGGTTAGGGGAGGTCATCGACAGCTCGGGTGGCTATGGCGGCCTGTTCGCGGGCAAGCCCGCCCTCACCTCGATCGGTGTAGGAGCGGGCTTGCCCGCGAACAGGCCCGAGAATTCAATACACAACTAAGGCGTGGCAAACAAAACGGGCGGAAAATACTGAGCTCTTCCCGCCCGTCGGGCAAACCCGAACTGTATCAGGCCTTTTCAGCCATCAACTTCTCCAGCTTTTCCTGGTCCCGCGCAAACTGGCGGATACCTTCGGCCAGTTTCTCGGTGCCCATGGCGTCTTCGTTCATCGCCCAGCGGAACTGGCTTTCGTTCAGGTGCTGCTTGGCTTCACCGGCGTTGCCCGGTTTCAGCACCTGCGGCAACTCACCTTGGTCATCACTGAGCTGCTGCAGCAGCTCGGGGCTGATGGTCAGGCGGTCGCAGCCGGCCAGTTGTTCGATCTGGCCGATATTGCGGAAGCTGGCACCCATGACCACGGTGTTGTAACCATTGGCCTTGTAGTAGTTGTAGATGCGCGTGACCGACTGCACGCCCGGGTCCTCGGCGCCCACGTATTCCTGGCCGGTGCTCTTCTTGTACCAGTCGTAGATACGGCCCACGAACGGCGAAATCAAAAACACCCCGGCATCGGCGCAAGCCTGGGCCTGGGCGAAGGAGAACAGCAGGGTCAGGTTGGTCTGGATGCCTTCTTTCTCCAGCTTCTCGGCGGCGCGAATGCCTTCCCAGGTGGAGGCCAGCTTGATCAGCACACGCTCTTTTGGCACTCCGGCCGCCTCGTACAGCGCAATCAGCTGACGAGCCTTGTTCAGCAGCGCTGGCTCATCGAACGACAGGCGTGCATCCACCTCGGTGGAGATACGCCCCGGGATGACCTTGAGAATGCCCGAGCCCACGGCCACCGCAAACTTGTCGCAGGCCAGGTCGACATCACCCTTGGCGTCGGCCTTCACCTGTTTCAGCAGGTCGGCGTAGCCCGGGATGGCAGCAGCCTTTAACAGCAGCGACGGGTTGGTGGTGGCATCGACCGGCTTCAGGCGGGTGATGGCGTCCAGGTCCCCGGTGTCGGCGACCACGGTGGTGAACTGCTTGAGTTGTTCCAGCTTGGAGGTCATGGGCGTGCTCTGTCCTGTGCATTTACTCGACATTACCCGAGCCCCGGCAGCCGCTCAAGGGCCGCCGAAACCCTGCGGACCCGCTGGTCCGCACAGGGCTGTAGGAAAGGTGAAGATTCGAGTCGCAAGCAAGCCCGAGGTTCCCTCCCTCTGAGGTCATCGCCCCTGCAACAACTCCACGGCCTGGTCAAACACCGCCAAGGGTTCAGCCGCCTTGTGAATGTCAGCCGACAGCAGCTGGCGGAAGCGCCGCGCCCCTTTGAATCCTTGGGCCAGCCCCAGAATATGCCGGGTAACGTGGTGCATCGCACCGCCGCTTTCCATATGCGCCACGATGTAAGGCCGCAGTTGCGCCAATGCCTCGCTACGGCTGACCACCGGCGCATCGCTGCCAAACAGTTGCTGGTCCACCTCGGCCAGCAGATAAGGGTTGTGATACGCCTCGCGCCCCAGCATCACGCCATCGAAGGTTTCAAGGTGTGCCTGGCATTCGTCCAGGGTCTTGATCCCGCCGTTGAGCACGATCTCCAGGTCCGGGAAGTCCCTCTTCAACTGCGCTGCGATGTCATAGCGCAGCGGCGGGATCTCGCGGTTCTCTTTCGGCGACAGCCCTTCCAGAATCGCGATGCGTGCATGCACGGTAAAACTCCGGCAGCCGGCCTCACGCACCTGGCCGACGAAGTCGCTCAGTTCGGCGTAGCTGTCACGGCCGTTGATACCAATGCGGTGCTTCACCGTGACAGGCGTCGATACGGCATCACGCATGGCCTTCACGCAGTCGGCCACCAGCGCCGGGTGAGCCATCAGGCACGCGCCGATCATGTTGTTCTGCACCCGGTCGCTTGGGCAGCCAACGTTGAGGTTGACCTCATCGTAGCCCGCTTCTTCAGCCAGGCGCGCACATGCGGCCAGGTCGGCCGGCACACTGCCGCCCAGTTGCAGGGCCAACGGGTGCTCAGAGGCATCGTGGCGCAGGAAACGGTGGGCGTCGTTGTGCAGCAGGGCACCGGTGGTGACCATTTCGGTGTAGAGCAGGGTTTGCCGGGAGAGCAGGCGCAGGAAGAACCGGCAATGTCTGTCTGTCCAGTCCATCATCGGTGCAACGCTGAAGCGGCGTGACGGCTCAGGGCACGTGGTTTGTGGCTTTGAAGCTAATTCTAGGGGCATTCTGGTCTACGCATTTATGTACCACTTTTCGGGTTTTTTGGTGAGACAGTGGTGCGATGTAGCACCGCCATTCACGCTTGTACCCCCGGAAATCATGGTAACAATCAGAGCAAGGAAAAAGGCCGATGGAACGGTCAGCTATACCGTCCAGATCCGCCTCAAGAAAAAGGTGTCCTAGTCTACCAAGAAGCCCAGACGTTCGCCCGTAAGCAGGCAGCGCAGGCTTGGGCGAAGCGACGAGAGACAGAGTTGGCAGGGCATGGTGCCATCGAGCGGGCCAACCGTGGAGGGCACGCAATCAAGGACATGATTGATCGCTACCTGGTGGGAGCCGAGAAAGCCCGGCCGCTGGGTAAGACGAAGCGGCAGACCCGCCTGGTTTGTACGACGCGATACCGAGCCATGCGCCAAGACGTTCGCGCGCAAAATCCTCAGGAACAATTGGCCCGAAAAAACGTAGGAGCGAGCGCCAGCTCGCGATGCGCCGCGCGGGCGGCGCTCGGTCTGATAACCACCAAAAACCTCATGACGAACACCTTAAGGCCCCCACCGAACCCAATGCCATGACCGTCCGCTCCGGGTCGGTTAGCAGCCCCTTGGCAAGGGCAACAATCGGCCATCATCGGACCGTCTTGCTGCCATGATCCAGTTCGTTCAGATATACAGCGACCTCATGTGTCAGCCAACTTGAGAACACCTGCTGCTTTGTTTCTGAACGCTCGCGGTTGGGTAATACCAGCCAATACGGGTAGGGATAGGGAGCGATCACGGGGGAGAGTTGCACCAACTCCCCTCGTTGGATCGCGTCGTGCACAAGGCTGCGGCGCTCCAGGGCGATCCCCTGGCCCAAGCGCACGGCTTGAAGCACCAGGTTGGAGTCGTTGCTGCACAGGCCGATGCGTGGGACTTCCCTATCCAGCCCGGCCGCTTGACACCACGGTTGCCATGATTCCATGTTGAAAACAATGTTGCTGCTGATGATCTCTTCAGGGGTCTGTGGCAGCACCCCGCCGTTGAAGTGCGGAGCGGCAACCACCAACGTCTCGTCATGAAAGAGCAGATGCTGCTCCACCCCGTCCCAGTCGCCCTTGCCCATGCGGATCCCTACGTCGACAGATTCCCGCGTCAGGTCCGATAGCGCCAGATTGGCCTGTAGCCGGACGCTGATATGCGGCTGTAATTGCTGGAAACGTGGCAAGCGGGGCAACAACCAGCTGAATCCGAACGAAGGGAGAACGGCGACCACCAGTTCCGTTGACTTGGGTTGCGTCTTGATCAGTCGCGTGGCTTCGGCGATTCCGCCCAAGCATTCGCGGATCTGCAAGGCATACAGTCGTCCGTCCTCACTGACCCGCAGACCCCGTCCCTCACGGACGAACAGGGTGACGCCGATCATCTCTTCCAACACCTTGATCTGCTGGCTGATGGCCGAATGGGTGACATGCAGTTCCTTGGCGGCTGCGGTGACGCTCCCCAGCCTTGCAACCGATTCGAAGCAGCGTAGGCAGGTGATAGGAGGAATATTCGACATGTAAGTATTTCTTACAAATAGTGGAAAAAAAAACTGATTTATAAGTGGCAAGGCTCTCATTAATGTAAGTGACGGTAAAGTCTTCGACTGGCAAGAGGAATGGAGCCATAGACGGTGCGTGGGGAGCACGGCAAATGACAACGGGTAATCCTGACTGTGAAGACCACCAGTGGTTGCAGATTTCATTGACCAGTGCGCAATGGGTTTCGGTGCGGTTTACTCACGACATCTACACGCGTGCGGTGAGCGGCAAGCATTGGATCAGCGCGGACGGTGTCGACTTCGCGATTGGCCCCGGCGAGCGCGTGAAATTGTCTGTCGGGCTAGCGCTGATTGATGGGGAAGGTCTTCTGCAACTGGAGCCAGTCAGGGCACAGAAGCAGCACCCGGCGTATCCGTTCCCCTGCTGTTCAAATGCCAGACAACGGCATTAGAGATCAACATCAATCAAGGAAACTATCGATGAAACTCATTGGGATGCTGGATTCACCTTACGTTCGCCGGGTAGCTATATCCCTGGACCTTCTAGGCATCGAGTTCGAACATGCCCCACTGTCGGTGTTCAGCACATTCGAAGAGTTTTCGAGGATCAATCCGGTGGTCAAAGCGCCGACTCTGCTGCTCGATGACGGCTCCGTACTGATGGACTCGACGCTGATCATCGATTATTTCGAGACCCTCAGCTCACCCGGGAGCAAGCTATTGCCAAGTCAACCGCAGGCGCTGGCCAGAGCTTTGAGTACATTGGGGCTGGCGCTGGCGGCATGCGAGAAGACCGTCCAGATCGTCTATGAACACAATCTTCGACCGGCGGAAAAGCTTCATCAGCCCTGGGTCGAACGCGTCACCCGGCAGTTGCTGGCGGCGTGCGCGGAGTTGGACAAACAATTGGCGGCACAAGCGTCGCACGGGGTGCGCCCAGACCAGGTTGAGGTCACTTGTGCGGTGGCCTGGTCGTTCATGCAGTTGATGCTGCCCGATGTAGTCAAGGCCAGCGATTTCCCGGCCATCAATGCCCATGCGGCCCGCCTGGAACAGACCGATCTGTTCAAGCGTTATCCGATTGCCTGAGCCCTGGCGGAACGGGCCGGGCTCAACCGCGCCGATTGCCCCTCCCGCCACTGATTGGTTTTTGCGAGCCGTATCCATGTACACACTTTATTTCGCGCCGACGGCCAATGGTCACAAGATCCTGATCATGCTAGAGGCGCTTGGCGTGCCTTACCGGATCCGTCGGATAAACCTGGCGCAGGGTGAACAACACCAGCCGGACTTCGCCCGCCTGACAATCCACCGAAAGATCCCGTTGTTGGTCGATCACGATCAGGCGCTGATCCTGCCCGAGTCCGGAGCTATCCTTCAATATCTGGCGGAAAAGCACTTGCGATTCCTACCGTGCGTAGGGCCTGAGCGCTATGCGGTGCTCCACTGGCTGGCCTGGCAAATCAGCAGCCTGGGGCCGATGGCCGGGCAGAACTATCACTTCATTCATCAAGAGGCCGAAGGCAACGAGTACGCAAGATCGCGCTATCAGGAACAAACCGTCCATTTGTTCAGCACAGTGGAAAAGGCTTTGGCCGGACGCGATTTCATTGCTCGGATGTACTCGATTGCCGACATGGCCATCTATCCCTGGCTGCGCATCCACGCTCAATTGCAGGTGGATATCCAGACATTGCCCAATGTGGCCGGTTATCTGAAGCGAATGGCGGCCCGTGAAGAAGTGCTGACCGCCTATGCCAAGGGGGCAAGGTCAACATCGACGCTCCCGGGATGATGCACCGGGAGTCTCCCTGAAATAGCCCAGACCGGACAAATAGCCGGAATGGCCTCCGCCAATCATGCTCGTACCACCGGGAATCATGGCAACGATCAGAGCAAGGAAAAAGGCCGATTGGACGTTTATCTATCCCGTCCAGATCCACCTCAAGAAAAAGGATGTCCTGGTCTACCAAGAGCCCCAAACCTTCGCCCGCCAGCAGGCTGCTTGAGCCTGTGCGAAAGATGGTTCGTGTGGAGGATCTGCATTTTCGCGATCTGCGCCACGCAGGCGTGAGTTGGTTATTCGAAATGGATTGGAATATCCCTGCGGCGTTACACCCTCTGAGGCGCGTTAAGCAGACCTGGCATAGCAGCTACACTGCACGACCCGATCACCCACGACAGCCTGCTTCAATCCAGCGCAGGCTCATGAAAAGGAAGTCAAGCAAATGGATGTACCTTGCACCTCTCTGGACGAAGTCCGTCAACGGATTGATGAAATCGACCGCAGCCTCGTTTCGCTTCTCGCCAAACGTGGAAGGCTCGTAACGCAAGCAGCAGGCTTCAAGAAAACCACCGATGATGTGCGTGCGCCTGCCCGGGTCGAGCAAGTGATCAAGAAGGTTCGTGAGATGGCTGACGAAACCGGTGCCTCGGCTGAGGTGGTGGAGCAGGTCTATCGGGCGATGATTTCGGCCTTCATCTCTGAGGAACTGAACACCCATGCGAAGCTGGCCGACGAGGCTTCTGCATCGTGATGAAGTGCGGGGCTCATATGCAGCTCCGCCGCCTTTTCCTGCTTGCTATCTCTGGCTCAACGCCGCAATCGAAACGCCAGACGCGACGAAGGTGAGGCCTGCGCCCACGTTCAGCCCATTCACCAGCCGTGGCCGCCGATACAGGTAGCGAGACAGCCCCGTGGCGAAAATGCCCATCAAGGCAAACCCCAATGCAGTGAGTGCAGCGAACCACAGGCCGTAAACCATCATCTGCACACTGACCGACCCGCGTGCGGGGTCGACGAATTGGGGAATGAACGCCAGCACGAACAAACCTGGCTTGGGGTTGAGCGCAGCCGACAGCAGACCGGTCAGAAAAATGCTGGACAGAGATTGCCTGGACGCCGGCTGAAAGCTTATCAGGCTACGAGCGCGCAGAACCTTGATCCCTAGCCAGAGCAGATAGCCGGCACCAATGAGCTTGATCACCCAAAATGCGAGCACCGAGGTTTGCATCAGTAGGGTCAAGCCTAACGAAGCGGCTGCAACGTGAAACAGAATGCCTGCGCCTGACGCCATGCCGGATACAGCCGCTGCGACTTTACCCTGGCTGAGACCGCGACCAATGGCCAACAAGTTGTCAGGGCCCGGTGCCAGCACCAACAGCACGCAGGCGGCGGTATAGGCGAACCACACGCTCATGGGAAACACGGCTCTCTCCTTAAGCCTGATGAAGCATCCATCCTGACGGTGTGGTACGCCAATAGCAAGGCGGAACCTCAAGGGCTGTTAGCACTGGCGGGCTCGGCCCTGCTTGGTTGGCTGAGGATTCTCCGAACACGTCAGGACGGGGCAGACTACCTGTGCTGACATAGTCGTCCGCTCAAGCGCCAGTTCGGTTATGTGAAGACTCGCTTTCGTGGCTTGGCCAAGAACACTGCACAACTGACCACGTTGTTTGCGCTGTCGAACCTTTTGATTGGGCGCCGATAGTTATTGAACGCTGCGCTAGCGGCCGAAAAATGGACTGGCGCGGTCGAGATTTTGCTTACTACGCGCTCGGGAAAACGTGATCGGCGTTTCCCAGGCAGCCTGTCGGAATGCGAGAACTTTGGTGTCTGTGTCAGGTCCAACCTGCACTTTAGCTATCCACTCGCGTCTCCGGAGCCGAACAAAAATGAGAAAACCTTTGGTTGCTGTCTTTGCTTGTGCATTGGCACTCGGAATGACGGCATTCTTGCCCG
This sequence comes from Pseudomonas sp. D5(2026), assembly GCF_057766845.1. Classification (NCBI taxonomy): domain Bacteria; kingdom Pseudomonadati; phylum Pseudomonadota; class Gammaproteobacteria; order Pseudomonadales; family Pseudomonadaceae; genus Pseudomonas; species Pseudomonas sp. D5(2026). Next base: position 3,783,228 of record NZ_CM173421.1, on the reverse strand, counting down.
CCGATATCTCCCCTATCAGTTCCGCTTATGCCAAGGGCGGCGGTGGCGGTGGTCATGGCGGTGGCGGCGGACATGGTGGTGGAAACGGCGCCGGACATGGCGGTGGCATGGGAGGGCATAGTGGAAGCGGGAAGGGCCTTGGAAGTGATCACGCTGGAAAGGCGGCACGCGATCATGGAGTAAGCGGCAATCATTATGGAGGCTCGCGCAACAGCGACAACGGTCATGGCACCACCACCTCGGGTGTCGCTCACTCCAAGGACACTCGCGGTTTGGCCAAGTCCACGGCCATCTCTCGAACGACGCCAGGCGATCATAATTCTAAAGGCCTCAGCAATGCTGTCGGGTCTTCTTCAAAAAATGATCGATGATTTGCCCGCATCCATGCAGTACCGGCTTTAGCGTGCACGTAAGCTCAGCGTAGGCCGGGCTAATTGAAAGGGTCACCCCCACACCCTGCGAGGGCTAAGCTTTCGCAGGGTGTTTTGTTTTGGAGATCATCACCACCAGCGAGTCAGCACGGGGTGGGATTGATCTCGGTAAACACAGTTTCCACCGGCATGGTCATGACCCGTTGGGCCAAGCGGTGTTTCGCAAGAAGGTAGACGGCACGATCAGGTGCACAGCCCAGATTCGCATCCGAAGTGCAGGGGCGCTTAGCTGGCGTAGCAAGTTTCTGATTGACCAGGCCTGCGTTTTGCTGCTGCGCTCGGTGTCGTAGCGACCATGCTTCAGGTCGTATCTGGATGCGCCTGAATCTTACCGGTCAGTATAGTCAACTCCGTGCCTTTGCCGGAGTGCCTTGAATTGGACAATACCCGTGAGCGCTTGATTGATGCCGCGATGAAGCTGTTTCTCTCGCAAGGTTTATACGTGACGGGGGTAACGGCCATTGCCGCGATGGCGGGCGTTACCAAAATGACGCTCTACAGCCATTTCCCCTCCAAGGATGCGCTGATAGTGGCGTGCCTTGAGGAGCGTGACCGACGCTGGCGTGAAGAGGTAGCGCGCACCCTGGCTGGGCATCCTGAGCCGGTCAGTGGCATGCTCGCTTTTTTCGATTTGTATGAACGCTTTCTTTTGAAAGATAGCGAGCGGGGGTGCCTGTTCGTTAACAGTGCGGCTGAATTCCCCCAGTTCAGCCACCCCGTGCATTTGGCAGTGAGCCGGCATAAGCAAGGGATACGCGAAAACCTTGCTGCCTTGGCCATGAGCGCCGGTATAAACGACCCTGACGCAGTTGCCCAAGGGTTGTTTATCTTGCTGGAGGGCAGTTTTGTCAGCGGTGCGATGGGCCAGGACATGCGGGTTTTCGACACTGCCCGGCAAATAGCTCATTGCTGGATCCAACGGCAGGGGCACAGCGTATGACCCTGGGCTTGTTAGCGGCCATTGCCGCCACTTTTTCCTGGTCGCTGCTCTATATCTTTCCGGGGCTGGTCGGCGACTACAGCCTTTTTGACCTGGCGGTGGTGAGCTATGCCTTTGCCGGGTTAGGTAGCCTGCTGGTGCTGTTCGCTTACCGCAGCGAAGTGCGGCAATTGCGACTGAATGACTGGGCCTGTGCCGCACTGCTGGGCTTCTTGGGATACATTGGCTACTTCTTCCTGATCACCACTGCGGTTTTGGCAGCCGGGCCGGTGATCCCCCCGGTGATGATGGGGTCAGTACCGATCGTGCTCGCGATTGCCGGCAACATGCGCAGCGCCAGCGTGCCTTGGCGCGCCATTGCCGGGCCACTGCTGGTGGCGGCCCTGGGCATCAGCCTGGTCAATCTGAGCGTGTTTGATGCTAGCCGTGCGGCGGTAGTGCTCCCGACCGCGTCGTTACTGCTTGGGCTGTTTGCATCGTTGCTGGCAATCGCATTCTGGACCGGTTTTGGCCTGTTGAATGAAAGTGCGTTGGCTCGGCGCCCAAGCATGTCTCCCATGTTGTGGTCAGCCATGTTGATCTTCATGTGCAGCGTCGAAATGCTGGCGTTCATCCCGGTTGGGCTGCACTTGAAACTGTCTCATTTCGCTAGCCATCCGAGCGGTTTGGCAGGTACTCAGGCGCTGATCGTCTGTGGGCTGATTCAGGGGTTGGGGGCCACCCTTGCAGGTGCCTGGGCATGGTCAATCGCAACGCGGCGTCTTCCGCTGGCGCTGAGCGGGCAATTGATCGCCAGCGGGACCATTTATGCAACTACGATGGGCCTGCTCATCAACCAACGCTGGCCGTCTCCTATGGAAGCGCTTGGTACAGCCTTGTTGTTCGTAGGGGTGGTGTGGGCTATCCACGCCTTTTATCGCAAGCAAACACGCCTCCAGACGCATGGCGAGGCATCCAGGGTACGTATCTGATCCCCGGCCCGGTTGCCCGGCCATGCGCCTGGGCCGGCCAAGTTGGCTACGCCCGCTACCCATGGCCCAGCCGTCTACTTCAGCGGCACGTAGATGTCCGTTTGCCATTGCTCCAGTGGTGTTTCCGGATAGACGCTCAGGTAATGAAAGAACAACGGATGATCACGCAGTTCTTCGTTGCTCGATGGCAGCCAGTCACGATAAAGCGGGTAGATGGTTTCGCCAATGTAGTCAGGCGAGCCGGTATGTCGAATCACGGCACAACGCCCTGCCGGTATAACCCGTTCATGCACGCCGAAATCGTTGGGCTGCACCGCCTCGTCTATCTCGCCGCACACGGCAAAGCGAAAGGCGTGGGCCGGGGTGGTGTCGGGGTTGTCGTAGGGGATACCGAAAGTACGGCTGCTGGTCACAGGCGACTGGCCGCTTTGCATGCGCCATTGGCGAAAACGCGCGACGCTTTCGCTGACCAGACCGGGCGGCCCCTGGTGTTCGAGCGCGGCCACGCGGGTTTGGGCGAAATGCACGATACGGATCTGCATGGTGATACTCCTGGAACGGTGAGGAACATTGAATACCGCACTCCAGGCCTGCCAGTTCGGCGCCTTGGCGAACGCGCTCGGCGCCATGCCGAAGGCGCGCCTGAACGCTCTGGCAAAGGCTTCGGGGCTTTCGAACCCGGCGCCGAATGCGGCCTCCAGTATGGGCGTCGCGGGCGAGGCGACCAGTTGATGTGCTGCGCGTCGAAGTCTCATCAGTTGCACATACCGTGAAACCGGAACGCCCATGTAGGCCGTGAACTGCCGATGGAAGTGAAACGTCGAGAAGTTGGCGATGCGGCTCAAGGCATTCACCGACAGGTCACCTTCGAGGTGGCTGTCGATGTAGGCAAGCACGGTTTCGAACCGTTTCATGTAGCTCGGGTTGTGCTGTGAGTCAGTCAACGAACGGAATCTCTGGAAGGTGCGGTAAGCGCTAGCATCCGTTGTTCAGGCACTGAGGTGCCTAGCCGTGATTGCTCTATTGGTCCTGCGCTGGGTGATCAGTCAGGGTTGCAGGGAGAGTACCAAGGGGCAGCGGCGTCGACGTGAACATGTTTCTGCTTCCTGGGCAGGAACGGCGTATCAAGCGTTCCCAGCGCTATCGAAATCCAGTCGGCAAACTCACCCTGGGCGCGTGACCAGAACAAGGTCGAGCCGCACTCCGTGCAGAACTCGCGCGTAACCGTCGGTGATGAAGAGAAGGCCTTGATGCTGGCAGCGCCGCGCAGTATTCGCAGCATACCGCGCGGAATGCTGCCGTACGAAGCGAATGCGGCGCCGTGACTTTTGCGGCACCGGCTGCAGTGGCAGTGGCTCACTGCCTTGGGTGGGGTGAGTAGCAGGTAAGAGACTGCTGCGCACAAGCAGCTTCCTTGGTATGTCTCTGTCATTGGCGCTTCCGTGCAGGTGGGAAAGCGCCAGCGTAAACGCCTTGGCCTGCTCAGTCGACTGGTCTGCGGGCCGACAGACAATCAAACGCTATGTGTCACGCCGCCATCGACCTTGATGTTCTGCCCGGTGATGTAGGCAGCGCCTTCGCTAGCGAGAAACGCGATGGTGGCGGCAATTTCTTCGCGGGTGCCATAGCGTTTGAGCGGCACGCTGTCGCGGCGCTGTTCGGTGGCTGGCAGGCTGTCGATCCAGCCGGGGAGGACGTTGTTGATCCTCACGTTGTCCCCCGCGAATTGGTCGGCGAAGATTTTGGTGAATGCGGCCAGGCCCGAGCGGAACACTGCAGACGTCGGGAACAGCTCAATCGGCTCGAACGCCCAGGCGGTGGAAATGTTGATGATCACGCCCCCTTTCTGGCGCTGCATGTAGGGCGTTACCAGGCGCGTCGGGCGGATGACGTTGAGCAGATAGGTGTCCATGCCCTTGTGCCAGTCTTCGTCGCTGATTTCCAGGATTGGCGCGCGCGGACCATGGCCGGCGCTATTGACCAGCACGTCGATGCGCCCCCACTTTTCTACCACGGCATCTACCAGGCGTTTCAGGTCCTCAGCCGACTGGTTGCTACCGGTTACACCTATACCGCCAAGTTCGGCAGCCAGTGCTTCGCCCTTGCCCGAGGAGGAAAGGATGCCAACCTTGAACCCGTCAGCGGCCAGGCGCTGTGCCGCTGCCGCGCCCATGCCACTGCCACCTGCTGTGATGATCGCAACTTTTTCTACTGACATGCTGCCTCCGTAATGCGAATCGATGATTGCCTGGAAGCACTAAAATTAGCAGTAGAAGTGGCGGCTAGGGAGACAGTTAAACTTTACTGATGCAGTAGATTAACTATTGCCTGTTTGTTGCTTGAACCAGCGCCGGACAATGCCTAGCGACTCCGGCTGCTGCATCTTTCGTGGCCACACAAGATAGAACGCCTTATCGAGCCTGAGCTGCTGAGCGAAGACCTGGGTCAACCTGCCCGCGACGATGTCATCACTGACGAACGCCACGCTTGCCAAAGCAATACCCTGACCACTGATGGCCGCATCGATGGCCAATGAGGTCTGATTGAACCGCAGGTTTTTGGCAGTCGCTTGCCCGTGCTGCGGGAACAGTTGTGCGAGGTACCGAGGCCAGAAATCATGGGCATCGTGAAGCAGGGTGAACGCTTGAAGCTGCTCGAAGCTGGCGGGGGCTTTGCCGGCTTCGAATAGCGTTGGGCTGGCCACGGCGACGATACGCTCGTCCATCAACAGTTCGCTGTTCAAACCCGCACCGAAGTCGGGCTTGCCATAGCGGACTGCGATATCCACGCCGTCAGTATTGAAGTGGGACAGCCGATCGGTGGCCAGTACACGTAAATCGATGTCCGGATGGCTTTGCGCAAAGCGGCCCAGCCGGGGAATGAGCCATTTGGAGGCAAAGGTCGGTGTCACGCTGACCGTCAGGTGAGACGCCTGTGGCCGCAGCAGGCGGGTTGCCTCATCGATCATCGCCAAGGCACTGCGAATGCTGCCGCTGTAGCCCAGGCCCGCATCGGTCAGTGCCAGGCCCCGGGGCAGGCGCTCGAACAAACGAAGGTCCAGGCTCGCTTCCAGCCCGCGTATCTGTTGTGCCACTGCCGCCTGGGTCACCCCCAGCTCTTCGGCGGCCAGGCGGAAATTCAGGTGGCGGGCAACCACTTCGAACACACGTAGCGCATTGAGCGAGGGCAAATCAGGGAAACCGTTTGGCATGGCGATGGACGTGGTCGGGCTGGAGGATTAAGCCACGAGGCTACTCGCCGAGCGCCTGTAAAGAAACCCGCGCCACCGCAGCCAATCCGGCACGCTGCGCAGCAAGCCCTCTGCTGGCGGCTGCACATTTCCATCGTTTGGCTTGACGCGTGAAAATTTTCATGTAAATTTTCATGAAAAATAAGTCTAAAAATTTCACGGCAGTCCGAAACGATGAAGATGCACGAAGAGGTTGAAGCCCTCGCGATCCTTATTCACGACCTGCGCAAATTCAAGAACCTGACCTTGGGTGAACTGGCCGGGCGCATCAACCGTTCGGTGGGTTTTCTCTCCCAGGTCGAGCGCGGCGTTTCGCGCCCGACCGTGGCAGACCTCACCGCTATCAGCGAAGCGCTCGGCGTATCAACCGCGTACTTCTACAACCTGAGCAAGCCCCGCAGCATTGGCTGGGTCACGCGCCCTAACGAGCGGCGCACGCTGTACCTGGAATCGGGCATCACCGACGTGCTGGCTTCGCCGACCATCACAGGCGCCTTCGCCATGCTCGACAGCCATCTCGAGCCGGGCGCCACCAGTGGGGAAGCGTACTTGAGCGACCGTTCCGAGCAGGGCTGTTTCGTGCTCGAGGGCGAACTCACGGTGTGGCTGGACCAGGGCGATGCCGTGACCCTGCAGGCCAACGACTGCTTCCAGCTGCAACCCCATGCGCCGTTCCGTTACGCCAACCTGACGGACAAAGCCACCCGTGTGCTCTGGGTCTTCAATTGAATTCGTTCACCTCACAAGGATAAGAAGATGAGTGTCATCTTTCCGGATCTGCTGGCTGAAGTGCGCTCGTTCCGAGCAGAACACCCGGCAATTCGCTATGTCGACCTGATTGCCCTGGACATTCCCGGGCACTTCTACGGCAAGCGCTACCCCATGGACATGCTGGAAAAAGTCGCAGCCGGTGCGCCACTGAAGCTGCCGCAGAACTGCGTGCTGCTGGGTACCCAGGGCGGCCTTTACCCGATTGGGGACTATTGCTTCGCCGATGGCGACCCGGATGCCGCCCGGCGCCTGGTGCCGGGTACGCTGAAGCCGGTGCGCTGGGAAAAGGAAGTGATCGCCCAGATGCTGATCACGTCCGACGGCACCGCAAAGCCGATCGAGTTCGAGCCCCGTGAAGTGCTGGCGCGTGTGCTTCAGCGTCTGGCCAAACGTGGCATCCGCCCGGTGGTGGCATTCGAACTGGAGTTCTACCTGTTCGACCGCAAGCTTGATAACGGCCTGCCACAGTATCCACGCGACACGGCAACCGGGGATGAAGACGATCAGCCGAACATGCACATCGAGCGGCTGTCGCGCTTCTCGTCGGTCCTGCACGAGATGGTCGACGGCGCCAACGAGCAGGGCGTGCCGGCGAACGTCATTACCGCAGAGCTGGGCCCAGGCCAGTTCGAGATCAACTTCTCGCACAGCGACGATGCCCTAAGTGCGGCGGACTGGTCGGCACTGTTCTGCCGCAGTACCCGCGGTATCGCGATGAAGCACGGCTACCGTGCCAGCTTCATGAGCAAGCCGTACCTGGACGCGCCAGGCAGCGGCATGCATGTGCACGTCAGCCTGTACGACGCCGCCGGCAATAACATCCTGGCGGGAAGCGAACAGCGCAAGCTGCGCCATGCGGTGGCAGGCTGCCTGGAACTGCTGCCGCACTGCATGCCGATCTTTGCCCCCAACCACAATGCCTACCGACGTTATGGCGCCATGGTCAACGCGGCGAGCAAGGCCAGCTGGGGGTTCGAAGACCGTGACGCGTGCATCCGCATCCCCGAGTCCGACCCGCGCAACCTGCGCATCGAGCACCGTCTAGCTGGCGCCGACGCCAACCCGTATCTGGTACTGGCGGCCATTTTGACCGGGATGGAGCATGGCCTGGACCGCGGCGTGGAGCCCATCGCCCCGCTGAACGACAACCGCCAGAGCGGCATCGACTTCCCCAAGGATGCCCTCAGCGCCTTGGCCGCCATGCGTCACCACCCAGTGCTCAACGAAGGCCTGGGCAGCGAGTTCGTGATGGTCTATTGCGAAAACAAATACCAGGAGCAGCTGGACTTCATGCACCACATCGATGCCCGCGAATACCGCTGGTTCCTGTAGGTGCAGCGACGCTGCACGCTCCCTTTCTACCGTTTCAATACAACGCGCAATATGGATTTGCCGGAGGAAGATATGCCACGTGTGCCCGTGATTGGCATTACCGCATGCACCAGCATGATTGGGCTGCATGCAACCCAGACCATCAGCGAAAAGTACGCGCGCGCGGCAGCCAAGGCAGCGTGTGGGCTGCCCATCGTCATTCCCAGCCTCGGTGAGCTGATGGACAGCGCCGATATTCTCGATGTGGTGGATGGGCTGATCTTCACCGGTTCGCCGTCCAACATCGAGCCGCACCACTACAACGGCCCGGCCAGTGCTGCGGGCACCCATCACGACCCTCTGCGCGATGCCACCACGTTGCCGCTGATGCGCGCGGCCATCGCCGCCGGCGTACCGATACTCGGCATTTGCCGTGGCTTCCAGGAAATGAACGTGGCGCTGGGTGGCACCCTGCACCAGAAGGTCCACGAGACCGGCATGTTCATGGACCACCGCGAAGGCAAGGATGAGCCCCTCGACAAGCAATATGGGCCGCGCCACACGCTTCATGTAGAGCCTGGCGGCATGCTCGACCGCATGGGCTTGCCGGCGATATTCGACGTCAATTCCATCCACGGCCAAGGCATCGACGTATTGGCCCCCGGGCTGAGGGTGGAAGCGCTGGCGCCCGATGGCCTGGTGGAAGCGGTTTCGGTCGAAAACAGCAAGGGTTTTGCCCTGGCCGTGCAATGGCACCCCGAGTTCCAGGTCATGGATAACCCACATTACCTGGCCATCTTCCAGTCCTTTGGCAAGGCCTGCCGGCATCGCTCGGTCCTGCGTCAGAGGCTGTTGCTGTCTGCCTGAACAGCGACCTTTCCCACCTGTAAAAAGTACCCTCGCAGCATGGCTGCGAAACTTGATGGAGTGAAGTCAATGAGTGAACAGAATTCGCAGACCCTTGCCTGGCAAACCATGAGCCGCGACCATCACCTGGCCCCGTTCAGTGATGTCAGGCAACTGGCCGAGAAAGGCCCGCGCATCATCACCTCGGCCAAGGGCGTGTACCTGTGGGACAGCGAGGGCAACAAGATTCTCGATGGCATGGCCGGCCTGTGGTGCGTGGCAGTCGGGTATGGCCGCGATGAGCTGGCCGAGGTCGCCAGCCAGCAGATGAAGCAGTTGCCTTACTACAACCTGTTCTTCCAGACCGCGCACCCGCCCGCGCTGGAGCTGGCCAAGGCCATCGCCGAGGTGGCCCCGCAAGGCATGAACCACGTGTTCTTCACCGGCTCCGGCTCCGAAGGCAACGACACCGTGCTGCGCATGGTCCGCCATTACTGGGCACTGAAGGGCCAGAACAACAAGAAGGTTATCATTGGCCGTATCAACGGCTACCACGGCTCTACCGTGGCGGGCGCGGCCTTGGGCGGCATGAGTGGCATGCACCAGCAGGGCGGGGTGATCCCGGATGTCGTGCACATCCCGCAGCCATACTGGTTTGGCGAAGGCGGCGATATGGCCGAGGCTGACTTCGGCGTGTGGGCGGCCGAGCAACTGGAGAAGAAGATTCTCGAAGTTGGCGTGGACAACGTTGCCGCCTTCATTGCCGAGCCGATCCAGGGCGCCGGTGGCGTGATCATTCCGCCGCAGACGTACTGGCCGAAGATCAAGGAAATCCTGGCCAGGTACGACATCCTCTTCGTCGCCGACGAAGTGATCTGCGGGTTCGGCCGTACCGGTGAGTGGTTCGGCACCGATTACTACGACCTCAAGCCTGACCTGATGACCATCGCCAAGGGCCTGACCTCCGGCTACATCCCCATGGGTGGGGTGATCGTGCGTGACGAGGTGGCCAAGGTCATCAGCGAAGGCGGCGACTTCAACCACGGTTTTACCTATTCCGGCCACCCGGTGGCGGCAGCGGTGGGCCTGGAGAACCTGCGGATCCTGCGCGACGAGCAGATCATCCAGCAGGTGCACGATAAAACCGCGCCTTATCTGCAGCAACGCCTGCGCGAACTGGCCGACCACCCGCTGGTAGGCGAAGTGCGCGGCCTGGGTATGCTCGGGGCGATCGAGTTGGTGAAAGACAAGGCCACCCGGGCCCGTCATGAAGGCAAAGGTGTCGGCATGATCTGTCGCCAGCACTGCTTCGACAACGGCCTGATCATGCGCGCGGTGGGCGACACCATGATCATCGCGCCACCGCTGGTGATCAGTGTCGAAGAGATCGACGAGCTGGTGGAGAAAGCCCGCAAGTGCCTGGACCTGACCTATGAGGCTGTTCGGTAAGGGCAGAACGCTTGGTTAGCTGTTCTCAGCACCTGTGAGATCGAGCGCCGCCCGCGCGGTGCTCGATCGGTGCCTCAATCGTACATCTCGCCTCCGGCACCTCCCGCAAAGCATTTTGCTTTGTGAAATGAATCCTGTACTTTTCCGGGCATCCATTTCCCGTCTGAAAGTCGCGATTCAACCATGAAAGTGCACGAAGAAATCGAAGGCCTGGCAGTACTGATTCGCGACCTGCGCAGGTTCAAGGGCCTGACACTGGGCGAGCTTGCACAGCGCATCGGCCGTTCGGTGGGTTTTCTGTCCCAGGTCGAACGCGGCGTATCACGCCCGACCGTGGCCGACCTCACAGCCATCAGCGAAGAGCTCGGTGTTTCGACAGCCTACTTCTACAAGCTGGACAAACCCCGCGAGCTCGACTGGGTCACCCGCCCGCACGAGCGTCGCACGCTGCACCTGGCGGGTGGCATCACCGATGTGCTGGCATCGCCCTCGATAACGGGCGCGTTCTCCATGCTCGATAGCCATTTGCAGCCGGGGGCCAGCAGTGGCGAGGAGTACCTGGACGACAGCTCGGAGCAGGGCTGCTTCGTGTTCGAAGGCGAACTGACCGTGTGGTTGGGCGATGCTGAGCCGGTCACGCTGCACGCCAATGACAGTTTTCAGCTGCAACCTCACGCCCGTTTTCGTTACGCCAACCTGACCGACAAGCCCACACGCGTGCTTTGGGTGTTCAGCTGAAGGCCGTCGTACAGGCATGTGCGTTGTGCCTCGGCTAGCCGGGAAAGTTGGCCTGCAAGCAATGTGCTGGCTGCATGGGGTATCCTTGCACCACGCAATCAACTTCGAAGCAGTGAATGAACAATGGGTTTTGAACAACTAGCTGAGCTACGAGACCGCCTGCGGGCGGAAAAAGGGCAGGTAAAGGCCGATAGCGCGAAACCGCCCAAGCGCAAGTCGCCCCCGCAGGCGAAGCCGCGCGAGATGGACCCGGCGGTGGCAGCGATCTGGCCACTGCAGAAGCATTTTCCCTTGGCTTTCCCGGTCAACCCGGCCCCCAAGGTGCCGCTCAAGGAGGGCATTTTCAAGGATGCCGAGCAACACCTGGAGCTGCTTGGGCTGACCCGCGAACAGCTCAAACTGGGCATTTCGACCTGGTGCCGTGGCGCTCGATACTGGGCGAGCATGGTGGAGAATGCACCGCGCCTTGACCTCAACGGTCAGGCTGCAGGTACCGTGACCGCCGCTCAGGCGCTGCATGCCAAGCAGCAAGCTGCGCGGCAACGCAGCCAGGACCGACGCAATCGTGCGAAGTCAAAGGCCCAGGCCCAGGCTCCGGCCCCCGCCGCCGACACCGAGGCGGTGCAGTCTACCGACTGAATTCAGTCGCGCTTTGCCCCCTGGCCATGCCGGATGGCAGCCCATTGCCGGGGCTGCCGTCTGGCTGGCCCGGCAGTGGGCCAGGTCCGGTTTCGAGGGCCTGGTGCATGCAACGATGGTTTCAAGACCCACCTGATCGGCAAGCCGCGGCAGATGATGCCGGGGCGCAAACACGTGCGTCGGTTTCAGAATGCGCCTGGTCGCTCGTATGCAACCCCTCGGCGCTACAAGTGCCATGCTAGCAGGATGCCCAAGGATCAGTGCGCGCAGACGTGCGGCCGTGGGCGAGGAGGCCGCCAGTCCCACGCAACTGTGACGTGGACGGTGCGCCGCAGCAGAACACGCCGGAAACCTGCCCTTTCAAAAACTCAGGCAGGGTCCGTGATGCCGAGGTCCGCTGTATGCCTGATGAATTGCTCCACCTGCCTGTGATCCAGCGCATTCTAGACCGCGACAAGGACACCCCAGGTGCCCTGTTGCCGATCCTGCATGCCGTACAGCACGAGATTGGTTACATCCCTGATGCCTCGGTCCCCGAGATCGCCCATGCACTCAACCTCAGCCTGGCTGAAGTGCGTGGGGTTATCAGTTTCTATCACGACTTCCGCACCGCGCCGCCCGCTCGCCACACCCTGCGCCTGTGCCTTGCCGAGTCGTGCCAGAGCCGTGGCGCCGAAGCCCTGGCCGCGCAATTGCGTGAACAGTTGGCACTGGACGACCATGGTACCAGCGCCGACGGGGCCATCAGCCTGCGCCCGGTGTATTGCCTGGGTGCCTGTGCCTGCTCGCCAGCGCTGGAGCTGGACGGCCAAGTGCACGCGCGCCTCACCCCTGAGCGCCTGCGGGACTTGGTCAACGGTTGCCAGGAGGACTCAGCATGCTGAAGCTGTATATTCCCTGTGATTCGGTTGCCCGCGCCGTGGGTGCCGACCAGGTTGCCGAGGCCCTGCTGCGCGAGGCCGAGCGCCGCCAGTTGCCGCTGGACATCCAGCGCACCAGCTCGCGCGGGCTTTACTGGCTTGAGCCGCTGATCGAGTGCGACAGTGCGCAAGGGCGCCTGGGTTTCGGTCCGGTTACGCCACACGATGCGCCGTCATTGCTTGATGCCCTGGCGGGCGAACCCGGTGGCCACTCGTTGGCATTGGGGCCGGTCGAAGAAATACCCTATCTCAAGACCCAGCAACGCCTGCTGTTCGCTCGCGCTGGCATCACCCGGCCACTGTCGCTGGACGACTATCGTGCCAACGGCGGGTTCGCGGGCCTCGAGGCCGCCGTGGCGCTGGACGGTGCCGAAGTGGTTGCCGCAGTACTCGATTCCGGGCTGCGTGGCCGTGGTGGTGCGGCGTTCCCGGCCGGCATCAAGTGGCGCACCGTGCGAGACGCTGGTGCCGGGCAGAAGTACGTGGTGTGCAACGCCGACGAGGGTGACTCGGGCACGTTCGCTGATCGCATGCTGATGGAGGGCGACCCCTTCCTGCTGATCGAGGGCATGATCATTGCCGGCCTCGCCGTAGGTGCCGACAAGGGCTACATCTATGTGCGCTCGGAGTATCCCGACGCCATCCGGGTACTTGACCAGGCCTTCGCCATCGCGCGTGAAGCTGGCTACCTGGGGGCTGACGTCGCCGGCAGCGGCCAGGCGTTCGACCTGGAAGTGCGGGTGGGCGCCGGCGCCTATATTTGCGGCGAAGAAACCGCGCTGCTCGAATCCATCGAAGGCAAGCGTGGCATCGTCCGCGCCAAGCCACCGCTGCCTGCGCTGCAAGGGCTGTTCGGCCTGCCGACGCTGGTGCACAACGTGCTTACCCTGGCGTCGGTGCCCATCATTCTGGCCAAGGGTGCAGCGTTCTATCGCGATTTCGGCATGGGCCGCTCGCTGGGCACCATGCCGTTCCAGCTGGCCGGCAACATCCGCCAGGGTGGTCTGGTAGAGCGCGCGTTCGGCCTGACCCTGCGCGAGCTGGTGGAAGGCTATGGCGGTGGCACAGCCAGTGGCCGGCCGCTGAAGGCCGCGCAGGTCGGTGGCCCGCTTGGTGCCTGGGTACCCCCCAGCCATTTCGATACCCCATTGGACTATGAAGCGTTTGCCGCCGTGGGCGCGATGCTCGGCCACGGCGGTGTCGTGGTGGCCGACGATACGCTGAACATGGCCAGCATGGCGCGTTTCGCCCTGCAGTTCTGTGCCGAAGAGTCCTGCGGCAAGTGCACCCCGTGCCGCATCGGCTCCACCCGGGGCATGGAAGTGGTCGACCGGCTGATCGCCACCAGCGACATCACCGAGCGTCACGACCAGGCGCTGTTGCTGCGTGACCTGTGCGACACCCTGCAGTACGGCTCGCTGTGCGCCATGGGCGGTATGACTGCCTATCCGGTGGCCAGCGCGCTCAAGTACTTCCCCGCCGATTTTGGGCTGACCACCACGGAGGCCGCACAGTGATCAATTTCTTCGACCCCGCTTCTGATAAAAGCAGCGACCTCGGCACCCCGGCCCGCGAAAGCGACGTGCAGGTCAGCCTGAGCATCGACGGCCGCGCCATCAGCGTGCCTGCTGGCACCTCGGTCATGCGCGCCGCCGCCATGCTGGGCACCAGTATCCCCAAGCTGTGCGCCACCGACAGCCTCGAAGCCTTCGGCTCCTGCCGCATGTGCATGGTGGAAATCGAAGGCATGCGCGGCTACCCGGCATCCTGCACCACGCCAGTCAGTGAAGGCATGGTGGTGCGCACCGAAACCCCGCGCCTGGCCGGCCTGCGTCGCAACGTGATGGAGCTGTACATTTCCGACCACCCGCTGGACTGCCTGACCTGTTCGGCCAACGGCAACTGCGAGCTGCAGACCGTGGCCGGCCAGGTGGGCCTGCGTGAGGTGCGCTACGGCTATGACGGCGCCAACCACCTGGACGAGAAAAAAGACGTTTCCAACCCGTATTTCGACTACGAGCCAAGCAAGTGCATCGTCTGCAGCCGCTGTGTGCGCGCCTGCGAAGACATCCAGGGTACGTTTGCCCTGACCATCACCGGGCGTGGTTTCGAATCGCGGGTGGCGGCAGCGGGGGGCGAAAACTTCCTTGCTTCCGAATGCGTGTCGTGCGGCGCCTGCGTGCAGGCCTGTCCAACCGCGACCCTGACGGAAAAGAGCCTGGTGCAGCTGGGCCAGCCTGAGCGTTCGGTCATTACCACCTGCGCCTACTGCGGCGTTGGCTGCTCGTTCCGCGCCGAAATCAAGGGTGACCAGCTGGTGCGCATGGTCCCGGACAAGAACGGTGGCGCCAACCACGGCCATGCCTGCGTCAAGGGCCGCTTTGCCTGGGGCTACGCCACCCACCCGGACCGCATCACCAAACCGATGATCCGCAAGCGCCTGGAAGACCCGTGGCAGGAAGTCAGCTGGGACGAGGCCGTGACCTACGCCGCCAGCGAGTTCCGCCGCATTCAGCTCAAGTACGGGCGCGACTCCATCGGCGGCATCACCTCCAGTCGTTGTACCAACGAAGAAGCCTACCTGGTGCAGAAACTGGTGCGCACGGCGTTTGGCAACAACAACGTCGACACCTGCGCACGGGTGTGTCATTCGCCCACCGGTTATGGCCTGAAGCAGACCCTGGGTGAGTCGGCTGGCACACAAAGCTTCGACTCGGTGATGCAGGCCGACGTTGTGCTGGTGATCGGCGCCAACCCCACTGACGCCCACCCGGTATTCGGCTCGCAACTCAAGCGCCGCCTGCGTCAGGGGGCGCGGCTGATCGTGATCGATCCACGGCGCATCGACCTGGTCGACTCGCCGCACGCCCGCGCCGACCTGCACCTGCAACTGCGCCCGGGCACCAACGTGGCCATGCTCAACGCCCTGGCCCACGTGATCGTCACCGAGGGCCTGCTGGCCCAGCGCTTCATCGATGCCCGCTGCGAAACCGAAGACTTCGCCCGTTGGCGCGACTTCGTCAGCCTGCCAGAGAACGCCCCCGAGGTGCTCGGCCCGGTTTGTGGCGTGCCTGCTGAGCAGATCCGCGCTGCGGCCAGGCTGTATGCCACCGGCGGCAACGCGGCCATCTACTACGGCCTGGGCGTGACCGAGCACAGCCAAGGCAGTACCGCAGTGATGGGCATTGCCAACCTGGCCATGGCCACCGGCAACATCGGCCGTGAAGGGGTAGGGGTGAACCCGCTGCGCGGGCAGAACAACGTGCAGGGCTCGTGCGACATGGGCTCGTTCCCCCACGAACTGCCCGGCTACCGGCATGTCTCCAACGAGGGCGTGCGTGCCGAGTTCGAACAGGCCTGGGGCGTGACCTTGCAGCCCGACCCGGGTCTGCGCATTCCCAACATGTTCGAAGCGGCACTGGATGGCAGCTTCAAGGCGCTGTACTGCCAGGGTGAGGACATCGCCCAGAGCGACCCCAACACCCAGCACGTCACGGCGGCCTTGCTCGCCATGGAGTGCGTGGTGGTGCAGGACATCTTCCTCAACGAAACTGCCAAGTTCGCCCATGTGTTCCTGCCGGGCAGTTCGTTCCTGGAAAAGGACGGCACCTTCACCAACGCCGAGCGGCGTATTTCGCGGGTGCGCAAGGTCATGGAGCCGCTGGCCGGCAAGGCCGACTGGGAAGCTACCGTGGCCCTGGCCAACGCCTTGGGCTACCCGATGAACTACCGCCATCCTTCCGAGATCATGGACGAGATCGCCCGCCTGACGCCGACCTTCCGTCGTGTCAGCTACGCTGAAATCGACCGCCACGGCAGCCTGCAGTGGCCGTGCAACGACGCCGCGCCAGACGGCACGCCGACCATGCACATCGACCAGTTCGTGCGTGGCAAGGGCCGTTTCATGCTCACCGGCTACGTGCCCACCGACGAAAAGGTCAACAACCGCTACCCGTTGCTGCTGACCACCGGGCGCATTCTTAGCCAGTACAACGTTGGTGCCCAGACCCGGCGTACCGGCAACGTCGCCTGGCATGACGCCGACCGCCTGGAGATCCACCCGACCGATGCTGAAAGCCGTGGCATCCAAGATGGTGACTGGGTCGGTATCGGCAGCCGCGCCGGGCAGACTGTGCTGCGTGCCAAGGTCAGTGCGCGCGTGGCGCCGGGGGTGGTGTACACCACCTTCCACTTCCCGGAGTCGGGGGCCAACGTGATCACCACCGACAACTCCGACTGGGCCACCAACTGCCCCGAGTACAAGGTGACGGCAGTGGAAGTGGTGAAAGTGTTCCAGCCATCGCAATGGCAAAAGCGCTATCAGGACTTCAGTGATGAACAGCAGCGCCTGCTGAAAGAGCGCCGTACTGCGGAGAAAGCCGAGGTTCGCCGATGAGCAGCGAAAACCTGGTCAAGATGGCCAACCAGATCGCCCATTACTTCGACAGCGAGCCAGACCGGGCGCTGGCGGTGCAAGGGGTGCGGCAGCATATGAAGAGCTTCTGGACGCCGGCGATGCTCCGGCAGTTGGCAGAGTGGAACGAGGCCCATGCGGGGGAGGGGCTTGACCCAAAAGTGCGGGAGGCGTTGGTCTAGATTCCCGGGCGGCAACGGAACCTTGGGGGCGGGTTTGCCTGCGAATGTGGCGTTGAAATCAATGACGCATTCGCGGGTGAACCCGCTCCTACAAGGGGCCTGCCTGTTGCATACTCAGCCGCGGGCCAGCTCCGCCAGGTGGGCGATGGCTTCCTCGCTCTTGAGCACCAGCACATCGCCCTCCAGCGCATCCAGCACCACTTCCGAGGTATTACCGATCAACGCCCCGGAAATCCCTGTGCGGCACACCGTACCTATCACTGTCACCACTGCATCGAGCTTCTGTTCGGTATGTGGAATCAACACATCCGCCGGCCCTTCGGCCACGTGCAGGCACTCATCGCTGATGCCGTATTCGGCCTGGAACGCCTTGCACGCTTCACGGTAGCGTTTTTCGATCGTATCGCTCAGCTGGTAGGCCGGGTCCGACGCTGACAGCATCGGCGACGGGTGGGCACTGATGACATGCAGTTCTCCCTTGGCCAGTTTGGCAATCTCGAAGCCATGGTCGATGATGCTGGCATGCAGGCGGCGGTGGTCTTCGTCCTGGTTGCCCACGTCCACCGCCGCCAGGATCTTGCCCCCGGTCCACGGCCGCTCGCTCTTGACCATCAGCACGGCACATGGGCATTGGCGCAGCAGCTTCCAGTCGCTGGGGGTGAGCAGGGCTTTTTTCAGTGGGTTGTCCGGACGGTGGTCCTTGATCACCAGTTCACAGCCTTCGGCCTGCTGTACATAGATGATGGTGTCGTGCAGGTTGTCGCGCCAGCCCTCTTCATGGGTGACATTGTCGTAGCCGTCATCATGCAACTGGCTGCTCAGCAGGCTCAGCAGCGCGCTGTGATCATGCCGTTTGTCGCACATCAGCAAATGCAGGCGTGCGCCAGTAATGCCAGCGATCAGCTTGGCCCGCGTAAGCGCGCGGCTGTGGGCGTGCGCGGGGTCGAGGACGACGAGGATGCTGCGGACGGCTTGCATGGGCGTTAACTCCCTTCGATGATGGCGACCAATGCCTGACTATAGTCGGCGCTTCCCCCTCCAGCGCTTGATGTACATCAAGCATAGTCACTGGCATCGCCAGCCGCCGCCGGTATAATCGCCGGCCCTGCCTGTTCTGTGTGGTTGCACGCTTATGTCCCTGATCCCCGAAATCGACGCCTTTCTTGGCTGCCCGACGCCAGACGCCTGGATCGAAGCGGCGCTCGCCGACCAGGAAACCCTGCTGATCGACCACAAGAACTGCGAGTTCAAGGCCGCCAGCACGGCCCTGAGCCTGATAGCCAAGTACAACACTCACCTTGATCTGATCAACATGATGTCGCGCCTGGCCCGCGAGGAGCTGGTGCATCACGAACAGGTGTTACGCCTCATGAAGCGTCGCGGTGTGCCGTTGCGCCCGGTGTCGGCGGGGCGTTATGCGTCGGGGTTGCGCCGGCTGGTGCGCGCCCACGAGCCGGTCAAGCTGGTGGATACGCTGGTGGTGGGGGCGTTCATCGAGGCGCGCAGTTGCGAACGTTTTGCCGCGCTGGTGCCGCATCTGGATGAGGAGCTGAGCCGCTTCTACCACGGGCTGCTGAAAAGCGAGGCGCGCCACTACCAGGGTTATCTGAAACTGGCGCACAACTACGGTGATGAGGCGGACATCGCCCGCCGCGTCGAGCTGGTACGCGCTGCGGAAATGGAGCTGATCCAGTCACCAGACCAGGAGCTGCGCTTCCACAGCGGCATCCCGCAGGCTTTGGCCGCCTGATGTGCACCAGGCGGCGCAGGCTTTAATTGCGCCGGCCCAGTAGCAGGCCCACCACCAGCCCGAGGCCGGCGGAAATGGCGACGGTCTGCCAGGGATGGCCGCCGATGTA
This sequence comes from Pseudomonas sp. D5(2026), assembly GCF_057766845.1. Taxonomy (NCBI): domain Bacteria; kingdom Pseudomonadati; phylum Pseudomonadota; class Gammaproteobacteria; order Pseudomonadales; family Pseudomonadaceae; genus Pseudomonas; species Pseudomonas sp. D5(2026). Next base: position 3,764,507 of record NZ_CM173421.1, on the reverse strand, counting down.
GTCCTGAGTGGCGTCCACCACCGGTTGTGCCTTGCTGCGCACGTTGCTGGCCGCCTGGCGTGCCTGGCGCAGCTTCAGGCTTACCTGGGCGCGCAGTGTCTCTGCTTCTTCGCCGACCAGGGCGGCACTGTCGTTCAGCAGTTTTTCCGATTCTTCTATCAGCGATTGCAGTTCGCTGAATACCTGGTCCTTGATCTGATCGCTGTCTGCCAGCGTGGCGTTTTTCCGGGCCATGAACTCGTCCTCGTCAATGGGGGTGTGAACAATGGATGCCACCACATCGGTAAAGTTGCGGCGGCTTTCCGATGATGGGTTGCCTGGGTGTAAGATAGCGGCCATTTTCAAACCTGCAGGTAACTTCATGAGTTTCAATCTGGCCAACATGAGCTTCGAGGAACGGGCGCAGATCGAGGCAGAGAAGGCCCGGCTGTTCGAGATGTGGCAAAACAACCTGGGCAAAGCCAAGGGCGAAGCCGCCCGGCTGATTGCTGAAAAGCCACGGCGCAAGGGCAAATGGGCCGAGTGGGTGCGCGCTGAACTGGACGGCATGACCCCGCCTGAATACGCCAGCATGGTGCGCAGCGAAGTCAACAAGCTGATGGCCGCAGCCAGCGCCAACCGCTGAGCACACCCGCCGGGCGCTTATCAGTAGGTGCCCTTGGGCAGGTCCAGCTTGCCTTCATCGGTAAAACGCACGGTCCCCAGCGGCCCGCCGGCCAGTTTGCCGCGCAGCTTGTAGGGCAGCCCCTGCAGCGAATCCAGTTTGCCTAGCCCATAGGCCTGGCGCAGGAAGGAAAACGCCGTGATGCTGACCGGCACCACGATCACTGCTTCGTCGTAACGGCCAATGTGCCCCTGCTGGTCGCTGACCCCGGCGGCCAGCGGCTGGCCGTTCACTTCCAGGTTCAAGGCGATGCCGTTGTAATCGATCGGTGCCTCATTGGGGTTCTGCACCCGCATTTTCACCGCCATGCGCAGTTCCAGCTCTTGCCCGGGCAGTGGTTCAATGCCGATCACGCTGATGTTCACCGGGTCACGTGGCTGGAACAGCGCACAGGCCGCCAGGCCACAGGCCAGCAGCAGGACCAGGAACAGACGGGTATAGCGGTACAGACGGGCAGTCATGGGCTGTGACCTTGCCGGAGTGGAGCTGGCAGTGTGGCAAATGCGCGTCGACGTTGAAAGTATCGGTTGATATGAAAGATACTGTTTCTCATTAACGCCCGATAACCTCTCTTACTGGCTGTTCCCCAATCATGCTGACTTCACCCATGTCGGGCCTGCTGGCAAGTTTCCAGGAGCACTACGACGACCTGCTGCAGTTTCTGACGCGGCGCATGAGCGACCGCCAGCGCGCGGCCGACGTGGCGCAGGAAACCTACCTGAAGCTGGTGAACATCGACGAGCAGGCAGTGCCGGTGTTGCACGCGCGCAGTTTCATCTTCCGCGTGGCCGGCAACCTGGCAATTGACGCCTTGCGCCGTGAGCAACGCATCGCTGCCAGCCACGACGACAGCGACGGAGCCTGTGAGGTGGCCTGCCCGGCACCGGCACCCGAGGCGGCGTTGCTGGCCCGCGAGCGCTTGCAGATTCTTGACCAGGCGCTGTTGCAGTTGCCCGACAATGCCCGCCAGGCGCTGTTGCTCAACCGTGTCGAGGGCCTGACCCAGAAGCAGGTCGCTCAACGCCTGGGGGTTTCCGAGAGCATGGTGGCAAAGTACATCGGCCAGGCTCTGCGCCATTGCCGCGGCCGGCTGAAGCAGGCGGGTGTGGCAGCATCGGTGGTGTTGCTGGTCGCCGCCGTGGCGGGTTGGCAGCAAGCCCCGATGCTGCTGGCGGATTACCACACCGCCGTGGGCGAACGGCAGATCATTACCCTGGCAGATGGCACACGGGTGACGCTGAACAGCGCCAGCGCCTTGAGCGTGGCGTTCAGCGAGCATGAGCGGCGTGTGGTGCTCGATGCGGGTGAGGCACTGTTCGAGACCGCTGATGATTCACGGCCGTTTGTGGTCGAAACGGCCGGTGCGCGGGTGCAGGGCAATGCTGCCACCTTCAGCGTGCAGCGCGATGGCCACGTCGTGTTAGCTCGCGGTGAAGCCAAGGTGGGTGAACATGAACTGGCGGTGGCGGCCGATGCCGTCACGCAGATGGCCTGGCAGCGGGGCAAGCTGATCTTCAACGGCAAGCCGCTGGGGCAGGTGCTGATGGAGCTTGAACGATACCGGCATGGGCGCATTGTGTTGTCCGACAGCAAGCTGGCTGCGATGGAGGTGAGCGGGGTGTTCGACCTGGATGAACCTGAGGCTCTGTTGCGGACGTTGGAGCAGCGATATGGCCTGAAGGTGACCTACCTGCCATGGTTGGCCGTGGTGCATTGATGAGCTTGTGCCGTCCTCTTAGCGGGCTTGCCCGTTCCTGCACAGGTCGCACGATATTCAGGCGGGCGCATTCGTTGTAGGAGCGGGCTTGCCCGCGAAGAGGCCGGACAGAAATAAAAATATTTTTCATTTGGCACTGCAAGTTCCTGCAAGCCAGATCGTCGTAGTGAGACTGATCAGCAACCCATTCTCATTTACGACTTGTCAGGAAGCTCATTCGTGCCTCTGATGCTCAAGCCCTTGCACCGCCGTTGCGGTCCACTTCACCATGCCTTGATGTCTTGCAGTGCCTTGGCCCTGTTGCTTGGCCCCCTGCACGCTGGGGCTGCGACAACTGCCGAACAGACCCAGATGCAGGCCCGCCAGGTCCAGCTCAACCTGCCCGCCCAGCCGCTGGACCAGGCGCTGACCACCTTCGCCGACCAGGCCGGCCTGCACCTGCTGTACACCACAGGCGATGTCGCCGGCCAGGTCAGCCCGCCGTTGCAGGGCAACTACAGTGTCGAGCAGGCCCTGCAGCAGTTGCTGGCCGGCAGTGGCATGAGCTGGCAGTTCAGCGAGGCTCGCACCATCACGCTGAGCAAGGCCGCGGCCGCGCCGCAGGCGGTCAACCTCAAGCCGATCGAAGTCAGCGTAGCCTCGCGCACCAGCACCGCAATCAGCGAAATCCCCGGAACCGTCTGGGTAGTGGACCAGCAGCAATTGCGTGAGCAGATCGACAGCGGCGTCAGCCTGAAGGAAGCCATCGGCAAGCTGGTGCCGGGCCTTGACCTGGCGCCGGAAGGGCGCACCAATTACGGCCAGAACATGCGCGGGCGCAACGTGCTGGTGATGATCGATGGGGTCAGCCAGAACAGCTCACGCGGCCTGTCGCGCCAGTTCGACAGCATTTCGCCGTTCAACGTCGAGCGCGTCGAAGTGCTGTCTGGCGCCAGCGCCATCTACGGCGGTGGTGCCACCGGCGGCATCATCAACATCGTGACCAAGAAGGGCGAACCCGGCCCGGCGCGCTTCGAGACCCAGTTGGGGGCCAGCAGCGGTTTCAACAACAGCGACGACCTGGCTACGCGCTTCGCCCAGTCGGTCAGCGGCGGCAACGAGCGGGTCAATGCCCGGTTGGGGGTTTCCGGTGAGCAGAACGAAGCCTTCTACGATGGTGCTGGCGACCAGATCTTCATCGACAACACCCAGACCGACCTGCAGTACAACCGCACCATCGACGTACTCGGTACCTTGGGCCTGCAGCTGAACGACCAGCAGAGCCTCGACCTGTTGGCCCAGTACTACGACTCGGGCAACCACGGCAGCACGGGTATCTACTTCCCCAACCTGAACTACAACGCGCCATCCGACCTGGAAGACGCCGAGCTGCGCAGCGGTTATTCATCGGACCTGGAGCCGCGCACGCGGCGCCTGCTGCTCAATGCCAATTACCACCACACCGACGTGCTGGGCCAGGACTTCTACCTGCAGGCTTCGTACCGCAAGGAAGACGACAACTTCTACCCGTTCCCGTACTACAACCGTGCCACACCCACCGGCTCGCGCGGGGTGTACTTTGCCGCCTCGCAGCAGAACTTCGAGGTCACCAGCCTCAAGGGCCTGTTTGCCAAGCAGTGGGATACGCTGAAGCTGACCTACGGCGTTGACCTGGACCGCGAGCGCTTCAACGCCGAGCAGACCACCTTCAACGCCCAGACTTCGTCCGAGTCGGGTGGCCTGGAGCTGGAAAAGGACAGCAAGGCCGCACGCTACCCCAGCTACCGGGTGGATGGGGTGTCGGTATATGCCCAGCTGGACTGGCATCCCACTGACAACCTGACGTTGTCCGGTGGCGCCCGGCGCCAGCAGATGGACGTGGACGTCAGTGACTTCAAGGGCGTGCCGGGCGGCAGTAACGACTATCAGGTCAACCTGTTCAACGTTGGTGCCATCTACGACTTCAAGAACGGCCACCAGGTGTGGAGCAACTATGGCGAAGGCTTCGACCTGCCTGACCCGGCCAAGTACTACGGCAAGCCGGGCCTGAGTGTGGCCGATAACCCGTTGGCCGGTATCAAGAGCCGCCAGGTGGAATTGGGCTGGCGCTATGCCGACCTGGACTGGGATGCACAGGCAGCGCTGTACTACATCTGGTCGGACAAGATCATCAACGTCGATTCGCAAACGCTGACCATTGACGTGGAAGATCAGAAAAGCCGCGACTTCGGCTTTGAAGGGGCACTGACCCGGCACTTCCAGACCGGCTGGGAAGCTGGCGGCACATTGCACATGACACGCTCCGAGGAAGAGGCCGCCGACGGCGGCTGGATCAAGCGCGATGCCCGATACGCTTCGTTGTCCAAGGCCACCGCGTTCGTCGGCTGGAAGGCCGATGGCCGCAGTGCACGGTTGCAGGCCAACCATGCCTTCAGCCTGAAGGACGATGCCGATCACGAGATTGACGGCTACACCACCTTCGACCTGCTGGGCAGCCAGGACACCGGTTTCGGCACCTTCAGCGCCGGTATCCAGAACCTGCTGGACAAGCAGTACAGCACGGTATGGGGACAGCGCGCGACGTTGTTCTATTCGCCGACCTACGGGCCGGCGTATCTGTATGACTACCAGGGGCGCGGGCGTACCTACACGCTGAGCTGGAGCATGGCTTACTGATGGTGGTGGCCTGAACGGGCCTGTTCGCGGCGGCAACGATGAACGGCGGGTGGGTGAACGGCGGGTGGAGATTGGCCAGCAGGGCCGGCCTCTTCGCGGGTAAACCCGCTCCTACACGACGGCCCGTGCCCAGCCACCGACAGGTGTCCACCACCGATCCGGTGTAGGAGCGGGTTTACCCGCGAAGGGACCGATTCAGGCAAACGCCGCCAGCAAATCCTGCGCAAATACATGGGCTGCCTCGCCAACCCCCTGTGCCCGGTGCCGGGCCAGGGTGAACGGCACCCCAAAATCAAGCTCAGGGTCCAGCGCCCATAACAGCCCCTCGGCCTCCCAGGCCTGTGCACAGTGGCATGGCAAGTAGCCAATATGCCGTCCCGACAGAATGAACGTCAGCACGCTTTCGATCTGCTCCGCCACTGCCGTACTGCGTCTGCTCTGGAACGGTTCGCCCCCTTTGAGAAAACGGTACGGATGGCGCACCTGGTCCATGTCCAGCAACCGCTCAAGCCCAACATCCGTTTCGCCGTACAGCACATGCCCCTTGCCGCAATACAGCCGCTGTCGCTCGGCGAACAAGGGCTGGTAATCAAAGGCCGCCTGGTTGCCGGAAAAGTAGCTGATGGCATAGTCCAGCCGCTGCTCCAGCAACAGCCGTTCCAGTTCCGCCGGCGGTGCACTGACTAGCTCCAGTTGCACCGATTCCTCTCGCCTGCGAAATGCCGCAATGGCCGCCGCCAGTTTCAGGCTCACCGCCTTGTCCTGATTTTCCGCCATGCCGATGCGCACAGTTCCCAGCAGCCGCCCGGCAACGCCGTTGGCCTGCTGGCGAAACTGCTCGATGTTCAGCAGTAGCCCACGCGCCGCGTCCAATAGCAGTTCACCTTTTTCCGTCAGGCGAAAACCACCTTTGCCGCGGCTGCACAGGCGGTAACCCAAGCGTGCCTCCAGTTGGGCCATGCGCTGGCTGATGGTGGGCTGGCTCAGGCCCAGCACGCCTTGAGCGGCGCTGAAGCCACCTGCCTCGACTACAGTGACGAACAGCCGCAGCAAGTGCAGGTCGGGATCATGGACTTGTCCGAGCATTACATTGCTCCTGATGAATGTCAGCTTTGCAAACTTGCCATTGGTGCAATGTAACCCGGCTGGCATGCTCGCGGCATCCACCCATTTACCGAGGTGTCCGCCATGCGTCGATCGTTGTGCCTTTTGTCTCTGGTTCTGGCCCTGCCGCTGCAGGCCGAAGAAAAGGTCGTCAACCTCTACAGCTGGGCCGATTACGTCGCCCCGCAAACCCTGCAACGCTTCGAACGGGAAACCGGCTACAAGGTGCGTTACGACACCTTTGACACCCCCGAGGTACTGGAAACCAAGCTGCTGACTGGTGGTAGCGGCTATGACGTGGTGGTGCCGTCATCCACCGTGCTGGCCCGGGCGCTCAAGGCCAATGCCCTGCAACCGCTGGACGCTCAGGCCATGCCTGGCTACGGCAACCTCGACAAGGACCTGCTGGGCAAACTGGCCGAGGTTGACCCCGGCAACCGCCATGCTGTGCCGTACACCTGGGGCACGCTGGGCCTGGGGGTAAATGTGGAGGCGGTACGCCAGCGCCTTGGTGATGTACCGCTGGATAGCCTCGACCTGTTGTTCAAGCCCGAGTACGCCGCCCGCCTGAAGGGTTGCGGCATCGCCATACCTGACTCGCCCCAGGAGGTGATCGGCGTAGCCCTGAACTACCTGGGCAAGGACCCTTACAGCCAGAACAAGGGTGACCTGGCTGCCGCGCAGAACCTGCTCAGCCAGTTGCAGCCGTCGATCAGCTACGTCGCCAATGGCCGGCAGATCAACGACCTGGCCAATGGCAGCGTGTGCCTGGCGCTGACCTACAACGGCGATGCCGCGATGGCCGCCGACCAGGCCCGCCGTGCCGGCAAGCCGTTCGAGGTGATCTACCGCATCCCCCGCGAAGGCACGCTGGTATGGCAGGACAACCTGGTCATCCCCAAGGACGCCCCACACCCCGAGGCCGCCCGGGCGTTCATCGCCTTCATGCTCAAGCCTGAGTCGGTGGCAGCGCTGACCAACACGCTGTTCTTCGCCAACGCCAACCAGGCTGCCACACCGCTGGTGGACGAAGCGGTGCGCAACGACCCGGATATCTATCCGTCGGCCGAGGTGCGTCAGCGCCTGTATGCCGACCGCAGCATGGCCCTGGCCGACCTGCGCCAACGCAACCGTCTGTGGACCGCCTTCCGCAGCCGGCAGTAGCCCATGACAATCAAGGAGCCCGACCGTGGACCAAGCCGCAAGCAACGACCAGGCAATTACCCGCGATAGCCTGTATGGGACCGCCGCAGAAAGCACCTACGCCGGTGTTGTCAGTTTTTCCCGCCGCCGCTACAGCCGCGACTTGCGCGGTGTGGATGTGGTGGTCAGCGGTGTGCCGTTCGACACGGCCACCAGTAACCGCCCCGGCGCGCGTTTCGGGCCGCGGGCGATTCGTGCGGCCTCGGTTCAGCAGGCCTGGGCCCGCCACTGGCCGTGGGCGTTCGACCCGTTCGACCACCTGGCGGTGATCGACTATGGTGACTGCCCCTTCGACAGCGGCACGCCGCAGTCGGTACCGGACAGCATCGAGGCCCATGCCGAGCATATTCTGCAGGCGGGGTGCGCCATGCTCACCCTCGGTGGCGACCACTTCATCAGCTACCCGCTGCTCAAGGCTCACGCCCGCCGCCATGGCCCGCTGGCGCTCATTCATTTCGATGCGCACAGTGACACCTGGCCAGACGAGGCGGGCAAGCGCATCGATCACGGCACCATGTTCTGGCATGCCGCCCGCGAAGGCCTGGTTGACCCGGCCCACTCGGTACAGATTGGCCTGCGCACGACCAATGACGACAGCCAGGGCTTTGCCATTCTCGACGCCAGGCAAGTGCACCGCCAGGGCACAGAGGCGGTGATTGCGGCGATTCGCCAGCGGGTGGGCGAGCGGCCGGTGTACCTGACCTTCGACATTGACTGCCTCGATCCGGCCTACGCACCCGGTACCGGAACGCCTGTGTGTGGCGGGCTGAGCACGGTGCAGGCGCTGGAGATTCTGGGTGGGCTGCGTGGCATCAACCTGGTAGGCATGGACTTGGTGGAAGTGGCGCCAGCCTATGACCATGCCGATATCACTGCTTTGGCCGGGGCAACCTTGGCCATGGAGATGCTGTGCCTGTATGCGGCGCGGCACAAGGTGGACAACGGCCAGTAGATTTTGCGGCCATTCGCGGGCAAGCCCGCTCCCACACGTGTCTCACAGGGCCAGAAATCTGTGGGTGACCGTGGGAGCGGGCGCGCCCGCGAATGGCTGCAAAGCAGCCCTCCGAGGCCCATACTGAAACATCAGGAATCATCTCCACCCGCATTCACACTTTTGCCGCGAACCCCTCGCGCCTTAGGCTATCAAACCCACCAGGCGCGGCATTTTCGTACAGGAGGTGAAGCATGACCCCGACATTGCCCATCCTGGCCCTCGGCCTGGCCTTGTGCCTGCCCGCGCACGCGGCGGCGCAGCAGCCCGTGCAACGTGCTGCCGGCAACAATAACCCTTACAACAGCCCGATCCAGCGGGTCAACCCGAACAGCCGTCAAGGCAGCATGCCGGCTGCGCCACCGGTACGTGGCCCGTCCACCGACCCGTACCAGCGCCCACCCACCCTGGACAACCGTGGCATCGGCAACGGCGACAACCTGCGCCGTCAGCAGCAAACCCCGAACCTGGAACCCACCCGGCCACCCCGTGACAACCCACGTGCGCCGTAAAACCACTTGAAAGGAATCCGGCATGCTTCGAGCACCCTGGCTGGCCACCCTGGCTGCTGCCGCGCTACTGCCCTTGTGGGCGCATGCGGCGGCCGAACAGCGATTTCCCAGCGAAGAAGGTACCTTGATCGTCAGCACGCTTGCCGATGGCCTACGCAACCCTTGGGCCCTGGCCTTCCTGCCCGGCGGCAAGGACATGCTGGTGACCGAGCGGGCGGGCAACCTGCGGCTGGTCAATGCCGAAGGCAAGGTTGGCCCGTCGATCAGTGGTGTACCCAAGGTCTGGGCCGAAGGCCAGGGTGGCTTGCTGGATGTGGCGCTGTCACCGGAGTTCGGCAAGGACCGCACCGTTTACCTGTCCTACGCCGAGGAGGGTAGTGACGGCAAGGCCGGTACTGCGGTCGGCCGCGGGCAGCTGTCCGAGGACCGCGCCCGGCTGGAGAATTTCACCGTGATTTTCCGCCAGCAGCCCAAGTTGTCGGTGGGTAACCACTTCGGCTCGCGGCTGGTGTTCGACCGCGACGGCTACCTGTTCATCGCCCTGGGCGAGAACAACCAACGCCCTACTGCTCAGGACCTGGACAAGTTGCAAGGCAAGGTCGTGCGTATTCTGCCGGACGGCGAAGTGCCCAAAGACAACCCCTTCGTCGGCAAGGGCAACGTGCGCCCGGAGATCTGGTCGTACGGCCACCGTAATCAGCAAGGCGCCGCCCTCAACCCCTGGACCGGCCAGCTGTGGACCCACGAGCACGGCCCGCGCGGTGGTGATGAAATCAACATCCCAAAGCCTGGCAAGAACTATGGCTGGCCGATGGCGACCCACGGCATCAACTATTCGCTGCTGCCAATTCCCGAGGCCAAGGGCAAGCATGTGGACGGCATGATCGACCCGCACCATGTCTGGGAAAAGTCACCGGGTATCAGCGGCATGGCGTTCTACGACAGCCCGAGGTTCAAGGCCTGGGACCACAATCTATTCATCGGTGCGTTGGCCACTCAGGAATTGATCCGCTTGCAACTGGACGGCGACAAGGTGGTGCACGAAGAGCGGTTGCTCGGTGACCTGAACGCGCGTATCCGTGATGTGCGGGTGGGGCCGGATGGTTACCTGTATGTCCTGACCGATGACAAGGACGGCGCGCTGCTCAAGGTAGGCCTGGCCGACTGACGCGCGCCTGCACCGAGGGTGACAGTCGGGTAGAATGCGGCCATGGCCATCGACCCCCAATCCCTCTACCAGCAAGCCCTGAGCACTCGGGGCTACGTTGCTGATCCCGCCCAGGCCCGCGTCGTCGAGGCCTTGCAAGGCTGCTTCCAGTCCCTCGAGCAGGGCCGCCCCACCCAGGGCCTCTACCTCTGGGGCCCGGTCGGGCGCGGCAAGACGTGGCTGATGGACCAGTTCCACCAGTGTCTGCGCATACCGAGCCGGCGCCAGCACTTCCACCACTTCATGGCCTGGGTGCATCAGCGCCTGTTTCAGCTCAACGGTACCGCCGACCCGCTGCTGGCCCTGGCGGCGGAGCTGGCGCGGCAAATCCGCGTGCTGTGCTTCGATGAACTGTTCGTCAACGACATCGGTGATGCGATCATCCTCGGCCGCCTGTTTCAGGTACTGTTCGATCAGGGCGTGGTGATTGTTGCCACTTCCAACCAGCCGCCCGAGCAGCTCTACCGCGATGGCTTCAACCGCGAGCGGTTCCTGCCGGCCATCGCCGCCATTGGTCGTCACATGCAGGTACTGCCGGTAGCGGGCGAGCAGGATCACCGCCTGCACCCCGGTGAAGCGCGGCAGCGCTATTGGGTAGCCGAGGCAGGGCAGGTCAGCCAGTTGGCCGAGGTGTTCCGCCAGCTCAGCCCCGAAGACGCCGGCACCGATCAGCCCTTGGTTATTGGCTCAAGGCACATTCACGTCGTGCGGCGTAGTGAGCAGGCTATCTGGTGTCGTTTCACCGATCTGTGCGATCAACCCCTGGCCGCCATGGAGTTCATGGCCTTGTGCGACCGTTTTCCCTCGATTCTGGTATCCGGCATTCCGGCGCTGGGCGGGGAACAGCGGGCGGGGCGTATTGCCCGTGGTACCGAAGATGGCGCGGCGAGGGTAGTGGCGGGCGACCGTGAACTGCCTGCGCTGTCGCCCAAGGACGATGCGGTTCGCCGCTTCATTGCCCTGGTCGACGAATGCTATGACCGCCGGGTGGCGTTGTACCTGGAGGCACAGGTGCCGCTCGATGCCCTCTACACTCAAGGGTATCTGGCGTTCCCGTATCAGCGCACCCTGAGCCGGCTACGGGAGATGCAACTGCAACGCTTCGCCTGAAAAGGAGCCGACCATGCAGCCGTTATCGCATCATCTGCTGACCCAGGCCTATAACAATGGCTGGGCCAACCACCGCCTGTACAAGGCCTGCCTGCAACTGACCCAGGACGAGTTCGTCGCCCCGCGTTGCAGCTTCTTCCCGTCGATCAAGGCCACCCTCAACCATTTGCTGACGGTGGATTGGTTTTACCTGCATATGCTGGAGTGCGAGCAGCGCGGCGAGCAGCCCGATACCGACGGCGAACGCTTTTTCGACCCGGAACAGCCGTTTGCCACCTGTACCGACCTGCATGCCGAGCAGGCCCAGGCTGACCACCGTTTGATCGCCTACTGCCGAGGGCTGAGTGATGGCGACCTGGGCCGCTATGTGAGCGTCGTTCGGCCCGATCGGGTGCAGCGCGAGCAGCGGCTGCGTTTGCTGGCGCATCTGTTTGAACATCAGGTGCATCACCGTGGGCAGGTGCACGCAATGCTCAGTGATACTGCGGTCAGGCCACCACAGCTGGATGAGTTTTTCTGCGAGGAAGAGGCCGAGTTGCGGGCGGGCGACTTTGCCGAGTTGGGCTGGACAGAAGCGCTGGTCTGGAACGTGTAGAGGAACCCTGTGGCAGCAGCGGGCTTGTGCAAAATTCCAAAGCCTGCGCGCTCCCACGGGGGACCAATCATTGGCTCACTTGCCCAGCCATTCGATCAGGGTGCGATTGAACCGCATCGGTTCCTCGATTTGTGGCGCATGCCCCATGCCTTCGAAGGTGATCAGCTCACCTTTGGGTATCAGCTTGGCCACCTGCGGCCCTAGCTCGGCATATTTGCCCAGCTTGGCCTTCACCTCCGGCGGCGCGATATCGCTGCCGATGGCCGTGGTGTCCTTGTCGCCGATCAGCAGCAGGGTTGGCATCTGCAGGTGCTTGAACTCGTAGTACACCGGCTGGGTAAAGATCATGTCGTAGATCAGTGCCGAGTTCCACGCCACCGCTTCATGCCCGGGCCCTTTGTTCAGGCCCACCAGCATCTGCACCCAGCGTTCGTATTCAGGCTTCCAGCGCCCGAGGTAATAGGTTTTGCGTTCATAGGCGCGTACGCCTCCGGCATCCAGCTTGAGCTCGCGGGCATACCACTGGTCCACGGTACGGTAGGGCACGCCCAGGGCTTTCCAGTCCTCCAGACCGATCGGGTTGACCATTGCCAGGCGTTCCACCTGCTGTGGGTACATCAGCGCATAGCGGGTGGCGAGCATGCCGCCGGTGGAGTGGCCGAGCACAATGGTTTGCTTTACACCCAGCTGTTCGAGCAGGGCATGGGTGTTGTCGGCCAGTTGCTGAAAGCTGTACTGGTAATGCGCCGGTTTGCTTGACGTACAGAAGCCGACCTGGTCGGGCGCGATGACCCGGTAGCCGGCCTTGCTCAGGGCGTCGATGGTGGTTTCCCAGGTGGCGGCGCAGAAGTTCTTGCCGTGCATCAGCACCACGTTGTGGCCGTTGGCCTGGCCTTGGGCGGGCACGTCCATGTAGCCCATCTGCAGGGCCTGGCCCTGGGACTTGAAGTCGAAATGCTTGAGGGGGTGCGGGTAGCTGAAGCCTTCGAGCTGGGGGCCGTAGGTAGGCGACTCGGCAGCGATGGCCGAACTGCCGGCAAGGCAGGCCATGGCCAGGGCGGTTGCGCGCAGCATGGGGGCACTCCGTGTTGGGCCAGGTAGGAAGGGGCGACTGTAGCAGGCAGTGGACCACGCGAAACCTGAAAGGTGTTACCAGGCGTGAAACCAGCCCAGGGTAATCATCGCAAGCACTGCATAGCGGCCAGCCTTGGCCAGGGTCACCAGCAACAGGAAGCGCCAGAACGGCTCACGCATGATTCCGGCGATCAGCGTCAGCGGGTCGCCGATCACCGGCATCCAGCTGAGCAGCAGCGACCATTGCCCCCAGCGTTGGTAGCGCTGCTGCGCACGCGCCAGCTGGGCAGCGCTGAAAGGAAACCAGCGCTTGTCACGCAGGTGCTCGATGGCACGGCCCAGCAGCCAGTTGACCACCGAGCCGAGCACGTTGCCCAGAGTAGCCACCAGCAGCAGGGTTGCCCAGGCCTCGGGCTGGCGCAGCAACAGACCGACCAGCACGGCCTCCGATTGCAGCGGAAGCAGGGTGGCGGCACCAAAGGCGCTGAGAAACAGCGCCCCCAGGCTGAGCATCAGTAGTTGGCAACCACGGTGTCCTGGCCATCCTGGGTCACCCCGATGACCTGGTAGGCATCCTTGTGGTCGCCCATTTCCATGCCGGGCGAGCCCATGGGCATGCCTGGCACGGCCAGGCCCTTGAGGTCGTTGCGCTTGGCCAGCAGGCGCACCTGCTCGGCCGGCACGTGGCCTTCGACGAACTTGCCGTCGATCACCCCGGTGTGGCACGACGCCAGGCGCGGCGCCACGCCCAGGCGTTGCTTGACGGCGCTCATGTTTGGCTCGACGTGGTCGTTGACGGTAAAACCGTTGTCACGCAGGTGGCTGATCCAGGCCTTGCAGCAGCCGCAGTTGGGGTCGCGGTAGACGTCGATGGTCTCGGCGGCCTGGGCCAGGCCGGTGACGGCCAGCAGGCTCAGGGTCAGCAGGTGTTTGCGCAGCATGGTGAAGCACTCCTTTAAAAACGCAGGCGGATACCGGCGACCAGGCGGGTCTGGCCCAGGTCTTCGCCGTCTTCGCGGGCCTGGTTGGCACGCGAGCCGTGCAGGCGGTTGAAACTGAGCCCGACGTAGGGGGCGAAGCCGCGCGTGATCTCGTAGCGCAGGCGCAGGCCCACCTCGCTGTCGGCCAGCCCCGCGCCTTGTTCGCGCCCGGCATCGTTGCGCCCGTAGAGGTTGGCCTCCAGGGTCGGCTCCAGTATCCAGCGGTTGGTCAGCAGCATAGCGTAAGCGGCTTCCAGGCGCAGCGCGGTCTGTTGCCGCTCGCCTGCATAGGCGGTGGCTTGCAGCTCCAGGCCGTACAACGGTGTGCCCTGGATGCCGAAGGCGGCCCAGGTTTGGCCACTGGCAGGCTTGAAGTCCTGGCGTACACCGGCCACCAGTTCCCACCACGGGCTCACGGCATGGCCCCACAGCGCCTGCAGCTCGGCCTTGTGGGTATTGCCCTGTTCGCGTTCGCCTTCGGTGCGCAGCCACAAGCGGTCGATATCGCCGCCGACCCAGGCGGTGGCGTTCCAGTTCAGGGCGCTGCTGCTCTCGAAGTTCTGGTATTCGAGCTTGTCCACGATCACTGCCCAGTTCAGCGCCCGGTCATGCACTGGGTGCCCTGGCAATGGCGGGAAGGCGGCGCGGCGGTCGGCGTCGGTGATGACAGGCAGGGGTGTGCGAGGCTGGCTGAGGAAAGGCTGGCCATGGCCCATGCTTTCATGGTTCATGGGCATGGCCTGATGGCCCATCTGGCCGTGGTTCGCGTGTTCGAAACCCGCGGCCATCGCCCGTTCACTGGCGAGCAAGGTCAGTAGCGTCACGCCTGCCACGATGCTGCGGTTGCGGGTGTCATTCATCGACGCGTACCTCGCGGAGCATGCCGCTCTCCATGTGGTAGAGCAAGTGGCAGTGGTAGGCCCAGCGGCCCAGCGCGTCGGCGGTCACCCGGTAGGTGCGTCGGCTGCCGGGCGGGATGTCGACGGTGTGCTTGCGCACCAGGAACTGGCCATGCTCGTCTTCCAGGTCGCTCCACATGCCGTGCAGGTGGATGGGGTGGGTCATCATGGTGTCGTTGACCAGGGTGATACGCACGCGCTCACCGTAGGTCAGCCGCAGCGGTTCGGCGTCGCTGAACTTGATACCGTCGAACGACCAGGCGAAGCGCTCCATATGGCCGGTCAGGTGCAGCTCGATGTCACGCGATGGCGGGCGGCCGTCCGGGTCGGGGTAGGGGCTGCGCAGGTCGGCGTAGGTCAGCACGCGGCGACCATTGTCACGCAGGCCTATGCCAGGGTCGGCCAGGTTGGGACGCGGTGCCATGCTCTGCATGTCCACCAGCGGGTTGCCGGTTTCACTGACCGGGTGTTGCTGCATGACCGACATGGCGGCGTGGCCCATGCCGGCCATGTTGCCGTGGTTCATGCCGGGCGGGTTACTGTGGTCCATGCCCGCCATGGCATCCATACCGCCGTGGCCCATGTCCTCCATGCTCAGCACTGGGCGTGGGTCGGGGGCAGGCACCGGTGCCTGCAGCCCGGCCGCACGGGCCAGGGTGCCGCGGGCGAAGCCGGTGCGGTCCATGCTTTGGGCGAACAGGGTGTAGGCGGGTTGGTCACCCACGGTCACCAGCACGTCGTAGGTCTCTGCCACGGCAATGCGCACTTCATCCACGCTCACCGGGGTCACCGGCAAGCCGTCGGCGGCGATCACCGTCAGCTTCAGCCCGGGGATGCGGAAGTCGAAATAGGTCATGGCTGAGGCGTTGATCAGCCGCAGGCGCACGGTTTCGCCTGGCTGGAACAGGCAGGTGAAGTTGCCTTGTGGTGGTTGGCCGTTGAGCAGGTAGGTGTAGGTGGCGGCGCTGATATCCGCGAGGTCGGTTGGGCTCATGCGCATGCGTGCCCAGGCCGTGCGTTCGGCGACGGTGGGGCTCCAGCCGTTTTCGGCCACGTCTTCGATGAAGTCGCCAACCGTGCGCTTGTGGAAGTTGTACGCGTCGGACTGCTTCTTCAGCGTCGCCATCAGCTGCTCCGGCGCCTGGTCTGACCAGTCGCTGAACAGCAGCACATGATCGCGCTGGTAGCGGTGCGTTTCGGGCTCGCGTGGCTCGATCACGATCGCCCCGTATACCCCGGCTTGCTCCTGCAGCCCCGAATGGCTGTGGTACCAGTAGGTGCCGCTCTGGCGCAGGGTGAACTGGTACAGGTAGTCGCCGCCGGGCTCGATGCCAGCGAAGCTCAGGCCAGGCACGCCGTCCATGTTGGCCGGCAGGATGATGCCGTGCCAGTGGATCGAGGTGTCCTGCGCCAGTCGGTTGCGCACGCGCAAGGTCACGGTGTCACCTTCGCGCCAGCGCAGCAGTGGGCCGGGCAGGCTGTTGTTGACGGTCAGTGCGGTACGCGGCCGGCCTGTGATGTTGACCGGGGTCTGGCCAATGAACAGCTCGAAATGCTGGCCGGCCAGGTCTCGGCCTTCGGCGGCCTGAGCCAGCGGGCGCCACAGCCCCAGGCCCGCCAGCGTGCTGGCGGCGCCCAGGCCTTTGACAAACGTACGGCGGGAGGGGTTGCGCAACATGGCGTGGCCTCATGCAGAAGAGCCACGATGTTCGCTGCCGCCGGCTGTCAGGTAGCTGAGGTGCACATTACAGTGTTGTCAGCTTGCTGCTTCGTCGATGCGGAGGTCGCGCATCAGCAGGCCGTAGTCGAGGGCAACCTGTTCCGGAATCGGCAGGTACACCACATGGCCATCGCCCGGTGCGACCTCGATGGCGTGCTGCTGGCGGTTGTGCAGGCGGTGCAGGTCGAAGTGGTAGTTACCGCGCGGGGTCATCAGCTCCAGATGGTCGCCCACGGCGAAGCGGTTCTTCACCTTGACCTCGGCGAGGCCGTCGATACGCACGCCGGTCAGCTCGCCAACGAATTGCTGGCGTTCGGACACCGAGTTGCCCCGCTGGTAGTTCTGGTACTCGTCGTGCACGTGGCGGCGCAGGAAACCTTCGGTGTAACCGCGTTGTGCCAAGGATTCGAGGTTACCCATCAGGGCGCGGTCGAATGGCCGCCCGGCCACCGCGTCGTCGATCGCCTGGCGATACGACTGCACCGCACGGGCACAGTAGAAGTGCGATTTGGTGCGACCCTCGATCTTCAGCGAATGCACACCCATCAAGGCCAGGCGCTCGACGTGCTGGATGGCGCGCAGGTCCTTGGCGTTCATGATGTAGGTGCCGTGTTCATCCTCGAACGCCGGCATTTCAGTGCCGGGGCGGTTGCTTTCCTGCAGCAGGAACACCTGGTCGGTGGGGGCACCCAGGCCCAGGGTGGGCTGCACTTGGCGCACGATGTCACCGGTGGCGTTCTCGGTGGCTGGTGTGGCGTCGTATTTCCAGCGGCAGGCATTGGTGCAGGTGCCCTGGTTGGCGTCGCGCTTGTTGAGGTAGCCCGACAGCAGGCAACGGCCGGAATAGGCCATGCACAGGGCGCCGTGCACGAACACTTCCAGCTCCATTCCTGGCACCTGCTGGCGGATTTCTTCGATTTCGTCCAGCGACAGCTCTCGCGACAGGATCACCCGGCTCAGGCCAAGTTGCTGCCAAAACTGCACGCTCGCCCAGTTGACGGTGTTGGCCTGCACCGACAGGTGCACCGGCATCTGCGGGAAGTGCTGGCGCACCAGCATGATCAGGCCGGGGTCGGACATGATCAGCGCGTCCGGCGCCATCTCGATCACGGGTGCCAGGTCTTTGAGGAAGGTCTTGAGCTTGGCATTGTGCGGGGCGATGTTGACCACCACGTAGAAGCGCTTGCCCAAGGCGTGCGCCTCCTCGATCCCCAGTGCCAGGTTGGCGTGATCGAACTCGTTGTTGCGCACCCGCAAGCTGTAACGCGGCTGGCCGGCGTAGACCGCATCGGCGCCGTAGGCAAACGCGTAGCGCATGGTCTTTAGAGTGCCGGCGGGGGCCAGCAGTTCGGGCTTGGCAGTAGGGTTCATGTGCGCACCGGGGCAAAAAGGCGGCGATGCTAGGGGCGATGGACAAGGTGCGTATTGATTTGCGTCAAGAGAGCGCGGCACTTTTGTCCAGGTGCGGTGCACTAATCACTCATAAGCCATGTGAGGAACTGCGATGAACGAAACCGCGCTACAGAACAAAGCCCTGGCAGTACTTTTGGCGCTGGTGACCATTGCCTTCTTCTGGATTCTCCTGCCGTATTACGGCGCAATCTTCTGGGCGGTGATCCTCGGTATCCTGTTCGCCCCGCTGCAGCGTCATTTGCTGATCCGCAGCGGGCGGCGGCGTAACCTTGCCGCGGTCACATCCACGCTGGTGTGCCTGCTTGTGGCGATCCTGCCGGTAATCATCACCAGCGCCCTGCTGGTACAAGAGGGCGCCACGCTGTACCAGCGCATCGAAAGCGGGCAACTGGACATCGCCGGTTACGTCGAGCGCGGCAAGGACATGCTCCCGGCATTCGCCCAGCGTGGCCTGGACAACATGGGCATGGGTAACCTCGACGGGTTGCGTGACAAGATCACCAAGTGGGCAACCCAGGGTAGCCAGGTATTGGCCAGCCAGGCATTCAGCTTTGGCCAGGGCACATTCGAGTTCCTGATCAGTTTCGGCATCATGCTGTACCTGCTGTTCTTTTTCCTGCGTGATGGCCCGGAAGTCGCGCGCCGGGTGCGCATGGCCGTGCCGCTGCCCGAGCACCAGAAGCGTCGTTTGCAGTTGAAATTCAATCGTGTGGTGAGGGCGACGGTGAAGGGCAACGTGCTGGTGGCCATTACCCAAGGTGCATTGGGTGGCTTTATTTTCTGGGTGCTGGATATCCCGAGTGCATTGGTGTGGGCGGTGCTGATGGCGTTTCTGTCGCTGCTGCCGGCGGTGGGCGCTGGCATCATCTGGGCGCCGGTGGCGGCGTATTTCCTGCTGACCGGGGCGATACTGCCAGGGGTGGTGCTTACTGCATTCGGGGTGCTGGTGATCGGCCTGGTGGATAATGTGTTGCGGCCCATCCTGGTGGGCAAGGATACCCGCATGCCGGACTACCTGATCCTGGTGTCGACCCTTGGCGGGCTGGCGGTGTTCGGCCTCAACGGCTTCGTGATCGGCCCATTGATCGCGGCGCTGTTCGTCTCCAGCTGGGCGATCTTTGCCGCGACCAAACCGCAGGTGCAATTGCCGCAATAGCGTTCAAGCCTGAGGGTAGTCGGGTGTGGAGCGGCCCTGTTTCGCAAAAGGGCCGCTTCCACAGAGAAACCGCAGGGTCAGAAGGCTTGCGGCATCTCGCCCTTGGCCAGGCGCCGGTTGATGTCGGCAATCACTTCGGGCAGATCGTTGATGGTGTCGATCAGGTAGTGCGGGCGGGAGCCGGCAAACAGTGCATGGATACGCTGGCGCTCGCTTTCCAGTTTTTCGGCACTCAGCGCCCGGAAGCCTTCCCAGGTCAGGCCCAGGGCATTGCCCGAACAGACCAGTGCCACGGTCCACATGCCGGCACGGCGGCCTTCAAGAATGCCTGGCACGGTGTCGTCCACCTTCACGCAGGCCGCTACATCGTCAATCCCCAGCGCAATCACGTTGGCCAAGGCCTGGGCCGGCCATGGGCGGCCGTTCGGGGTTTCATCTGTGGCCACCACGTGGTCGGCCACATAGCCGTTCTGCGCCGCCAGTTCAACCACCTTGTCCATCACCACTTTCGGGTAGCCCGAGCACGAACCGATCTTCAGGCCGTCCTGGCGTAGACCGGTGAGGGTGTCCAGCGCACCGGGGATCAGCGCCGAGTGCACAGCGATCTTCTCGATCTGCAGCGGCATGAAGCGGTTGTAGATGGCGGTGACGTCATCATCGGTCGGGGTACGGCCGAACACCTTGCGGTAGCGCTCGGCAATTTCCGGTACGTCGCACAGGGTGCGGATATGGTCCCATTTGCCCATGCCCATCGGGCCTCGGGCTTCCTCGATGGACACCTGCACGTCGAACTCGGCAAAGGCCTCGACAAAGATCTGGGTGGGGGCGAATGAGCCGAAATCGACCACGGTACCAGCCCAGTCGAGGATGGCGGCTTGCAGTTGGGTGGGGTTGTTGTAGTTCATGTGCGCGAATTCCTGGGTTCGGGTGGGCAAAGCGTCAGATGTCCAGCACTTCCATTTCCCGCAGCACCTCGGCCACGGCATTCACGGCGGCCTGCATGCCGTCCGCCCCGACCACACCGATACAGCCGACGCGGAAGGTTTCGACCTGGGTCAGCTTGCCCGGGTAGAGAATGAATCCCTTGGCCTTGACCCGCTCGTAGAAGTCCTTGAACTGGTAGCGGGCATCGGTGGGGGCGTGGAAGGTGACGATGATCGGCGCCTGGATTTCGGCGGGCAGAAAACTGCGCAGGCCGATGGCTGCCATGCCGTCGAGCAGCGTCTTGCAGTTGTCTGCGTAGCGCTGGTGGCGGGCCGGAAGGCCACCTTCCTCGTTGTATTGCTGCAGCGCTTCATGCAGGGCCGCGACCACGTGGGTAGGCGGGGTGAAGCGCCATTGCCCGGTCTTGGCCATGTAGACGTGCTGGTCGTGCAGGTCCATGGCCAGCGAGTGGGCATTGCCTTCGGCGGCCGCCAGGGCGTTCTTTTCGGCGAAGACGAAGCCCATGCCGGGTACGCCTTCCAGGCACTTGCCGGAGGCTGCGATCAGCGCTTCGAAGGGGATTTCGCGGGCATCGATCGGCAATGCTCCGAACGAGCTCATGGCATCGATGATCAGGCGCTTGCCATGGCGTTTGATCACCTGGGCGATCTCGGGGAGCGGGTTGAGAATGCCGGTGCTGGTTTCGCAGTGGATCAGCGCCACATGGGTGATGGCCGGGTCTTTGGCCAGCAGCCGGTCGACGTCGGCGGCGGTGGTCGGCTGGTCTTCGGCCGTTTCGAAGGTGCTGTAGGTGCGACCCAGCACTTTGCAGATCTTTGCCAGGCGCTGGCCGTACGCGCCGTTGATCAGTACCAGAACCTTGCCATCGCGTGGCACCAAGGTGCCGATGGCCGCTTCCACGGCGAAGGTGCCGCTGCCTTGCAGGGGAACGCAGTGGTGGCTGCTGGCGCCGTCGATGATGGCCAGCAGTTGTTCGCAGACGCTGGCAGTCAGTTGGTTGAAGTCACGGTCCCAGGAGCCCCAGTCCACCAGCATGGCTTGGCGGGTGCGGATTGATGTGGTCAGGGGACCTGGGGTCAGCAGAATCGGGGCGTTGCTCATTCCGTTATTCCTCACAAGCGGTGGGCTGAAACTACGGGGCCTAGGTTGCAATTCGCGTTGTCATCAATCAAATTGTTTGTTGTTATCCCAGCTATAAGTCAGGCCGATAAATATGAACCTGTTCCAGCTACGCGCCTTCGACGCCGTGGCCCGTGAGGGCAGCTTTACCCGTGCTGCCGAGCGCCTGTTCATCAGCCAGCCGGCGGTGACCGGGCACGTCAAGGCCCTGGAAGAGCACTACCAGATCACCTTGCTGCGGCGTACCGCACGGCGCGTGGAACTGACCGAGGAGGGCACGCGCCTGGCGGCCATCACCCGCGCCATGTTCGGCCTGGCCGAAGAGGCGCAGGCCATGCTCGAGGCCAACCGCCAGCTGCTGACCGGGCGCCTGGAGGTAGCCGCCGACGGCCCGCACCGGGTCATGCCGATGCTGGCGCTGCTGCGTGAGCGGTACCCTGGCGTCACCGTCAACTTGCGCCTGGGCAATGCACAGGAGACGTTGGCTGCGCTGCTTGGCGAGCATGCCGACGTGGCGGTGCTGACCGAAATCGAGCCGCGCAAGGGGCTGCATCTGCAAACGCTCTGTGAGTCGCGCCTGTGTGCGTTGTTACCTGTGGGGCATACCTGGGCCTCCGAGCGGGAGGACTTGCCGTTGGCCGCGCTGCACCAGCAGATCATGGTGCTGCGCGAACCCAGCTCCACCACGCGGCGCACCTTCGACAAGGCCTGCCTCAAGGCGGGCGTGCAACCGCGTGTATTGCTGGAACTGGACAGCCGGGAGGCGGTAACCGAGGCAGTGGCCTCGCAACTGGGGATTGGCGTTGTTTCTTCCACTGAAGTGGCCAATGATCCCCGTGTGGTGGCACGACCATTGGCCGGTGAGGGCCTTGTCAACCAACACGTGATCGGCTGCCTGGAGCGCCGTCGCGAACTGCGCCTGATTCAGGCATTCCTGAGTCTGGCCGCGGGGCTGTGATGGCTGTTTGCTGCGGGGCACCCTAATATGGCCGGCAATCAGCCGACAGGACCGTCGATGAGCGACAAAGACACCATTTCCATGCAACTGGTGCGCGAAGCGCTGTTGCAGACCTGCCCTGCCGGTGAGCCTGACAGTGGCTTGCTGGCCAGGGCGGGCATCGCCGTTGAACAACTGCACCTGCCAGAGGCAAGGGTCAGTGCCGAATCCTATGCCCGCCTGTGGCGCTTGCTGGCCCGGCGCTGCAACGACGAGTTTTTCGCGATGGACCCGCGCGGTTTGTGCAGTGGCAGCCTGGCTTTCATGTGCCGTGCCAGCATGGGCCAACCGACCCTGGGCGCAGGCCTGGAAACCTCGCTGGCATTTCTGTCGCTGATGCTTCAAGACATGCAGCCCAGCCTGGTGCGCCAGGAAGGCCTGGCCGAAATTGTCATCAATGAGCCGCGTGACGAACCGCGCCGTGCGTTTACCTATTTCACGTTCTGGATGATCGTGCATGGCGTGGCTTGCTGGCTGGCCGGGCGGCGCATCCCGATTCTGAGCATCGATCTGCGTTGTGCCGAACCGCCTTTTTGCGACGACTACCGGGTCATGTTTTCGGAGAGCCTGCATTTTGAGCGTCCACGCACACGCATGATCATTGCTTCGCAATGCCTCGACTTGCCCCTGCGCCGCAGCGAGGAGGAACTGCAGCGTTTTCTGGCCGAAGCGCCGGGCAATATCCTGGTCAAGTACCGTGACCCGGCCAGCCTCGGGCGGCGTATCCGCACCGACCTGTTGCGCCTGGCCCCTGAGCAATGGCCCGATGCTGACAGCCTGGCCCGGCAGCTGTGCCTGTCGCCATCGACCCTGCGGCGGCGCCTGGCAGAAGAGGGGCAGAACTACCAGGGCCTGAAGGACAGCGTACGACGGGAGCTGGCGATCGCCTGGCTCAGCCAGGAAGACGTGGCCATGGGCGAGCTTGCCGAGCGTTTGGGGTTTGCCGACAGCAGCTCGTTCTATAAGGCATTTCGCAAGTGGTTCGGCTGCAACCCGGGGCATTATCGGGCATTGATCCAGGCGCGAGGGGCAGGGCACTGAAGGGCCATCGCTTGCGGCGGCAGGCATGACACGGCGTCCATGTCGAGCGCCTGGTCGGGCGCTCACCCAGTCCTACCTGCGGGCAGCCGAGCGCGCAGAGGGGTGATGAGCGGCGGCCAAACCAGTCATCCAGATTGACAGCTTTGGCCATTGCCGCCGCGCATGAGCGGCGCGAACATCGTCGGACCGATGCTTCAACTCCAAAAACAAGAAACCAGGAGTCCGATGATGCGCGATTACGCCGAGGCCGCTCGTGCGTTTGACCATGCCCAGGCCGCAGTGGCGGCATTGCATGGCAGCCTTGAGGCCCTTAATGCCTGTGTCGAATGTTGTGACCGGCATGCCGGTGACGGCAAGCTGGCGCTGATACATGAAGATCGCGACGGTAACAGCGCGCGCTATAGCTTCGACCAGCTTCAGGTGCAGGCTGCACGGTTCGCCAATGTGCTAAGGGCGCAGGGGGTGGGCGTTGGAGACCGGGTTGCCGGCTTGATGCCGCGCACCCCCGAACTGCTGGTGACCATCCTTGCTACCTGGCGCCTTGGGGCGGTTTATCAGCCCTTGTTCACGGCGTTCGGCCCCAAGGCCATCGAGCACCGGCTTGAGCAATCTCACGCCCGAGTGGTGGTCACCGATAGCCAGAACCGCGCCAAGCTGGACGAGGTGCACGCCTGCCCGACCATTATCACCGTCAAGGCCCGCAGTGGTGAACTGGACTTCCAGCAATGCCTGGAAAGCGCAGCGGATGTCTGCGAGCCGGTGATGCGCTCAGGCAACGATCCGTTCCTGCTGATGTTCACTTCTGGAACCACTGGCCCGGCAAAACCCCTGGAAGTGCCACTGCGCGCGATTGTCGCGTTTCAGGGCTACATGCGTGATGCCATCGAGCTGCTGCCTGAGGACAACTTCTGGAACCTGGCCGACCCGGGTTGGGCTTACGGTTTGTATTACGCCGTGACCGGTCCGTTGTCGCTGGGGCATGCCACCACGTTCTACGATGGCCCGTTCAGTGTCGAAAGCTGCGCCCGGGTGATCGACAAGCTGGGCATTACCAACCTGGCCGGCTCGCCCACTGCGTATCGCTTGCTGATTGCGGCGGGCAAAGATTTTTCGGCACCGATCAAGGGCCGCCTGCGAGTGGTCAGCAGTGCGGGCGAACCGCTTAACCCCGAGGTGATCCGCTGGTTCGCCGACGAGCTGGGCGTGACCATTCACGATCACTATGGCCAGACCGAATTGGGCATGGTGCTGTGCAACCACCATGGCCTGCAGCATCCGGTGCACCTGGGTTCTGCCGGCTATGCCATTCCTGGCCACCGCATCGTGGTGCTGGACGAGCAGGGCAACGAGCTGCCAGCCGGCCAGCCAGGCATCCTCGCCGTTGACCGTGAGCAGTCGCCGCTGTGCTGGTTCGGTGGTTACCACGGCCTGCCGACCAAAGCCTTCGTCGGCAAGTACTACCTCAGCGGCGACACTGTCGAGCTGAACCCGGATGGCAGCATCAGCTTCGTCGGCCGTAGCGACGACGTGATCACCACCTCCGGTTACCGGGTGGGGCCGTTCGATGTGGAAAGTGCGTTGATCGAGCACCCGGCGGTGATCGAGGCAGCGGTGATCGGCAAGCCCGACCCGGAGCGCACCGAGCTGATCAAGGCGTTCGTGGTATTGGCCAGCGGCTACGCCGGCAGCGTCGAGCTGGAAGAAACCTTGCGCCAGCACGTGCGCCAGCGTCTCTACGCGCATGCCTACCCGAGGGAAATCGAATTCGTCAGCGAACTGCCCAAGACCCCGAGCGGTAAGCTGCAACGCTTCATCCTGCGCAACCAGGAAGTCGCCAAACAACAAGCGCAACAGGCCACCCCTGTCAGCGTCTGAAAGGAAAGAACTCATGCACATCGCCAATAAACATTTCATCGTCAGCGGCGCCGCTTCCGGGCTGGGTGCCGCTACTGCACAGATGCTGGTCGAGGCTGGTGCCAAGGTCATGCTGGTCGACCTCAATGCCCCGGCTGTCGAAGCCAAGGCTCGCGAGCTGGGCGACAACGCCCGTTTCGCCGTGGCTGATATCAGTGACGAGCAGGCGGCCCAGTCGGCTGTCGATGCAGTTATCAGCGCCTTTGGCAGCCTGCATGGGTTGGTCAATTGTGCTGGCATCGTCGGTGCCGAGAAGGTGCTGGGCAAGCAGGGCCCACATGGCCTGGCCAGCTTCGCCAAGGTCATCAACGTCAACCTGATCGGCAGCTTCAACCTGTTGCGTCTGGCTGCAGCGGCCATGGCCGAAGGGGCTGCCGATGAGGGCGGCGAGCGCGGGGTCATCATCAACACGGCCTCCATTGCCGCCTATGACGGCCAGATTGGTCAGGCCGCCTACGCCGCCTCCAAGGGTGCCATTGCCAGCCTGACCTTGCCGGCCGCGCGCGAACTGGCGCGCTTCGGCATCCGCGTGATGACCATCGCTCCGGGCATCTTTGAAACCCCCATGATGGCCGGCATGAGCGAAGAGGTACGTGCTTCTCTGGCTGCCGGCGTGCCATTCCCGCCCCGCTTGGGTCGCCCGCAGGAATACGCTGCGCTGGCCCGCCACATCATCGAGAACAGCATGCTCAACGGTGAGGTCATCCGCCTCGACGGTGCGCTGCGCATGGCTGCCAAGTAAGGAGAACGAACATGCCCCTCGCCAATGACCCCATCGTTATCGTCAGCGCCGTACGCACGCCCATGGGCGGGCTGCAGGGCGACCTCAAAAGCCTGACTGCGCCGCAACTGGGCAGCGCTGCCATCCGTGGTGCCGTGGAACGTGCCGGCATCGATGCCGCTTGTGTCGAGCAGGTACTGTTCGGCTGCGTGCTGCCAGCCGGCCAGGGCCAGGCGCCGGCACGCCAGGCCGCGCTGGGCGCGGGGCTGGACAAGCACACCACCTGCACCACCCTGAACAAAATGTGCGGCTCGGGGATGCAAGCTGCGATCATGGCCCATGACCTGCTGCTGGCCGGCACCGCAGACGTGGTAGTGGCGGGTGGCATGGAAAGCATGACCAACGCGCCGTACCTGCTGGACAAAGCCCGTGGTGGCTACCGCATGGGCCACGGCAAGATCATCGACCACATGTTCATGGACGGCCTCGAAGACGCCTACGACAAAGGCCGCCTGATGGGCACCTTTGCCGAGGACTGTGCCCAGGCCAATGCCTTCAGCCGCGAAGCCCAGGACCAGTTCGCCATCGCCTCGCTCACCCGAGCGCAGGACGCCATCAGCAGCGGCCGTTTTGCCGCCGAGATCGTGCCGGTGGAAGTCACCGAGGGCAAGGAAAAGCGTGTCATCAAGGATGACGAGCAGCCGCCCAAGGCGCGCCTGGACAAGATTGCGCAGCTCAAACCGGCGTTTCGTGAAGGCGGCACCGTGACGGCGGCCAACGCCAGTTCGATTTCCGACGGCGCTGCGGCGCTGGTACTGATGCGTCGCTCCGAGGCCGACAAACGTGGCCTCAAGCCATTGGCCGTCATCCACGGTCACGCCGCCTTTGCCGACACCCCGGCGTTGTTCCCGACCGCCCCGATCGGCGCGATCGACAAACTGATGAAACGCACCGGCTGGAACCTGGCCGAGGTCGACTTGTTCGAGATCAACGAGGCCTTCGCCGTGGTCACCCTGGCGGCCATGAAACACCTCGATCTGCCACACGACAAGGTCAATATTCACGGCGGCGCCTGCGCCCTCGGGCACCCGATCGGCGCTTCTGGCGCACGTATTCTGGTCACCCTGTTGTCGGCCTTGCGCCAGAACAATCTGCACCGGGGTGTGGCGGCCATCTGCATCGGCGGTGGCGAGGCCACGGCCATGGCTGTTGAATGCCTGTACTGAGGTGAACCATGCTGGTAAATGACGAGCAACAACAGATCGCCGACGCGGTACGCGCCTTCGCCCAGGAGCGCCTGAGACCGTTTGCCGAGCAATGGGACAAGGAACATCGCTTCCCGAAAGAGGCCATCGACGAAATGGCCGAACTGGGCCTGTTCGGCATGCTGGTGCCGGAGCAGTGGGGCGGTAGCGACACCGGCTATGTGGCCTATGCCATGGCCCTGGAGGAAATCGCTGCGGGCGATGGCGCCTGCTCGACCATCATGAGCGTGCACAACTCGGTGGGTTGCGTGCCGATCCTGCGCTTCGGCAACGAGCAGCAGAAAGAGCAGTTCCTCACCCCGCTGGCGACAGGTGCGATGCTCGGTGCTTTCGCCCTGACCGAGCCGCAGGCTGGCTCCGATGCCAGCAGCCTGAAGACCCGAGCACGCCTGGAGGGCGACCACTATGTGCTCAATGGCAGCAAGCAGTTCATTACCTCGGGGCAGAACGCCGGGGTAGTGATCGTGTTTGCAGTCACCGACCCGGAGGCTGGCAAGCGTGGCATCAGCGCCTTCATCGTGCCGACCGACTCGCCGGGCTACCAGGTAGCACGGGTCGAGGACAAACTCGGCCAGCACGCCTCCGACACCTGCCAGATCGTTTTCGACGATGTGCGCGTGCCAGTGGCCAATCGGTTGGGGGCGGAGGGTGAAGGCTACAAGATCGCCCTGGCCAACCTTGAGGGCGGCCGTATCGGCATCGCCTCGCAAGCGGTGGGTATGGCCCGCGCGGCGTTCGAAGTGGCGCGCGACTACGCCAACGAGCGCCAGAGCTTTGGCAAACCGTTGATCCAGCACCAGGCCGTGGCCTTTCGCCTGGCCGACATGGCGACGAAGATTTCCGTGGCCCGGCAGATGGTATTGCACGCCGCCGCCCTTCGTGATGCGGGGCGCCCGGCGCTGGTGGAAGCATCGATGGCCAAGCTGTTTGCCTCGGAAATGGCCGAAAAGGTCTGTTCGGATGCCTTGCAGACCCTGGGCGGTTATGGCTATCTGAGTGACTTCCCGCTGGAGCGGATCTATCGCGACGTTCGGGTTTGCCAGATCTACGAAGGCACCAGCGACATTCAGCGCATGGTCATTGCGCGCAATCTTTGAAGGAGCAGACTGCATGGCATTCGAAACCATCCTGTTGGACATCCACGGCAAGGTTGGCCTGATCACCCTCAACCGCCCGCAGGCGCTCAATGCGCTGAACGCGCAGATTGTCGGCGAGATCAACCAGGCCCTGGACCAGCTCGAGCGCGACCCGAACATCGGCTGCGTGGTGCTGACAGGCTCGGCCAAAGCCTTTGCCGCTGGCGCTGACATCAAGGAAATGGCCGAGCTGCAATACCCGCAGATCTACGTCGACGACCTGTTCAGCGACGCCGATCGCATTGCCAATCGCCGTAAGCCGATCATTGCTGCCGTGTCCGGGTTTGCCTTGGGCGGCGGCTGCGAGCTGGCGATGATGTGCGACTTTATCCTCGCTGCCGACAACGCCAAGTTTGGTCAACCGGAAATCAACCTGGGCGTGCTGCCGGGCATGGGCGGCACCCAGCGCCTGACGCGTGCGGTGGGCAAGGCCAAGGCCATGGAGCTTTGCCTGACCGGCCGCCTGATGGGGGCGGAAGAGGCCGAGCGTGCAGGTTTGGTGGCGCGGATCGTGCCGCAGGCAGAACTGGTGGAAGAGGCGCTGAAGGTGGCGGCGACCATTGCCAGCAAGTCGATTCCGGTGAGCATGATGGTCAAGGAGAGCGTCAACCGAGCGTTTGAAGTCACCCTCAGCGAGGGGGTACGCTTTGAGCGTCGGGTCTTCCATGCGGCTTTCTCCACCGAAGACCAGAAAGAAGGCATGGCCGCATTCATCGCCAAGCGCGAGGCACAGTTCAAGGACCGTTGATCAGACTCGGTTCGTTGCCGTTGCCGTTGCCGTTGCCGTTGCCGTTGCCGTTGCTTTTGCTTTTGCTTCTAAGCGCGCGATAGTTCAGGCGACGCAGATTGCGACTTCAGGAGGCCGAGCGCAGGGCTTGCGGAGGGAGGTGACGGGCATGGATGCCCGTCAAGCGCTGGGCCCCAGGATGGGGCCTGCAGCGCGGTCCTCCCGGGAGCAAGCCCGGAGCGAGGGAACCCCGGAGCGTAGCGCAGGGGCCGGATGATGGGAGCGCAGCGTTTTTTGGTTACTTTTTGTCGCGTTTGACAAAAAGTGACCCGCCGTAAGGGCGGAAAGGTGACTATGCGCCACCTTCGTGAATGAATACCTACTCGATGTGGATGCCCACATCCAAGAAGCAAGAAGCAAGAAGCAAGAGGCGAACTTGTCTGTTTTGACTCAGCGAACAGGCCGTTTGCGATGGCGACGCTGACTCACCTTTTCGCCCTTACGGCGAGTCACTTTTTGTCAAACGCGACAAAAAGTAACCAAAAAACGCTGCGCTCCCATCATCCGGCCCCTGCGCTGCGCTCCGGGGTCCCCTCACTCCGGCCTTGCTCCCGGCAGGACCGCGCCGAAGGCCCCATCCTGGGGCCTCAGCGCTTGACGGGCATCCATGCCCGTCACCTGCCTCCGCAAGGCCTGCGTTCGGCCTCCTGAAGTCGCGAAGATCAAGATCAAGATCAAGATCAAGATCAAGATCAAGATCAAGATCAAGATCAACGGCAACGGCAACGGCAACGGCAACGGCAACGGCAACGGCAACGGCAACGGCAACGGCAGGCGGATGGGCCCTACCGGAATCACAGTTTGCTACTGGCCCTGCAGCTGAGCAGGGGTGCCGACCGGCGGATTGTCAGCAGCGGACGCAAATTCGCACCCATTTGCAGTTGCTCCACGCCGCTTGGCGCCTTAGACTGCCGCCCCCTGTAAAAGAGTGCCGGTTGGCGCTTGAAGAATTCCGCTGTCGATGCATAGGCATCGGCGGCACATGAATCGCCCAAATGCACATTTTTTCATAGAGAAATCGATGACCAAGGAACAGTTGCTGGCCATGTCGGCCGATGACTACATGAACGCCGACCAGCTTGCTTTCTTTACTGAGCTGCTGCAGGCGATGAAAGTCGAAACCCATGAACGCATCGAGCTCAGCCGCACCACCATCGAAGGCCTGGACACCCCGTCAGACCCTGCCGACGTGGCTTCGGTCGAAGAAGAACGTAGCTGGCTGGTAAATGCCATCGACCGCGACCAGCGCCTGCTGCCACAGCTGGAAATGGCCCTGGACCGTATTGCCGACGAAAGCTTCGGCTGGTGCGATGACAGTGGTGAGCCCATCGGCCTGAAGCGCTTGCTGATCAGCCCGACCACCAAGTACTGCATCGAAGCCCAGGAGCGCCACGAGCAGCTCGATCGCCACCAGCGCCAGGTATAAATCCGCGCGCGGTGCAAAGCCCCTCGGAGCAATCCCTGGGGCTTTTTGCGTTTCTCGTCGATACCGTTTTTGTTGCGCCGTAAGAAACACTGCTGTACCGGGATGCGCTGTTTCCGCGCCACTGTCAGGCGTATCATGGCTTTATCGTTAGGGTGCTAATTAAGTTCCGGAGGGAATGATGAATAGCCGAGTCGATGTGGCTGTAATGATAGGGTCGGGCGTGCCGGCCACCTTCCAGGCGCTGGGCAAGCGCATTTGCTGGGTGGTGCTGGTCAATGGCGAGCGCCGCGGCACCGCCTTCGCCACGCGCGAGGAAGCGCTTGAGTGTCAGGCTGCCTGGCAGCAGCAACTGAAGAAAGGGCTGGCTGCCTGAAAATGTTTATTGCCTCTCGACGGGTTTCGGTGTTTTCGGGCATATTTGTCCTACAGTAATGCGCACATGGATGCCAGGGCTTGTCTTCTTGCAGGCTCACTCCATTGGTTGCGTTTTCTGGCGAGTGATTTCAGGCATCACGCTTCCCAAGCCGGGAATGAGCCAAACGCCTTCGGTTGAGGGCGAGTCTGGCAAACCAGAGTAAAGATTCCTGCGCGCTGCATCGTCAGCGAGCACAGACATTTCGCATATCGCTTTATTACTCTTTTTGCCTATCGATAAGAAATGGCCGCGCCTCCCCGAGCTTGGGTGAGGGCGGGTTGTAACCGGTTGAGGATTACTTCATTGGCAGTCAGCACACTTGATACGCATGCGTTGTTCGCCCTGGGCGACTTGCGCGGTAAATTGGCCCAACTGTTTCAGGGCCGCTTCATCTATGTCACCGAACAGAGTCCCGAAGGCTTGTACATGGCCGAAATCGACACCGAGAGTGCACTGGTGGTCGATGACAAGCAGCGCCTTGAATTGAAAGTCGGCGACCACTTTCGTGCTGCCGTATTGCCTAGCCGCGAAGGTGGCAAGCTGGAAATGCGCTTTCGCGAAATCAAGTTGAATGTGTATGGCGTTGGCGACTACGCCTTCGTTTCTGTGCCGGAAGGCGAGGGCATCGTGTTTCGTGAAGGCCATGGCGTGATGCTGGTATTCGCCGCGCAGCAACAAGTGCAGGAAGGCCTGGGCAAGTTGCTTAAAGCAGTGACCGGCAAGGTCGCCAAATGGCGCAAGGGTGAACTGACCACCTTCAAGGCCAGTGAATGATCGACAGTGACGACGCGCCGGCATCGCGGGCCGAGTTTCATCGGCAGCACCAGGCAGATGCCGTGGCTGAGGCAGAACGTTTGCTGGCCGGGCGTGAGAGGCTGCAAGGCGCCTGGTTGAACTGGGT
Organism: Pseudomonas sp. D5(2026); assembly: GCF_057766845.1. Classification (NCBI taxonomy): domain Bacteria; kingdom Pseudomonadati; phylum Pseudomonadota; class Gammaproteobacteria; order Pseudomonadales; family Pseudomonadaceae; genus Pseudomonas; species Pseudomonas sp. D5(2026). Next base: position 3,732,840 of record NZ_CM173421.1, on the reverse strand, counting down.
GGCGGCTGAGCTCTATCGCCTTAGCCCGCCGCCATATGCCGCCATGGTCCGGCGCGAGTTGCAGCGCCTGAGCCAAGGTTGAGACGGCAAACCTTCAATTGCCACGGTCTCGGCCGCTGCTGACTTCTTCAGGCACCGGCTCTTTCGCCATGCGCTTGCGGAACAGTGCCGCCCGTGCCAGCAACAGCGTGGTGATCGGCACGGTGATCGACAGCAGGATAGGAATCAGCCACGCGTGCAGCACAGGGGTGCCCTTGAGCCACGAAAAGTAGATGATCGAGGCCAGTGCAACGCACCAGGCGCCAAGGGTCGAGGCCAGCGCTGGCGGGTGCATGCGCTGGAAGTAGTCTTTCAGGCGTACCAGGCCTATGGCGCCGACCAGGGCGAACAGGCTGCCGGTGAGCAGCAGCGCGGCCGTGACCAGTTCCAGCCAGAACGGCAGTACCAGGGCTTCAGTCATTCGATCACCTCTCCGCGCAGCAGAAACTTGGCCAGGGCAAACGAGCCGACGAAACCAAACAGCGCAATCAGCAGGGCACCTTCGAAGTAGGTGTCACTGGCATAACGGATACCCAGCACCAGCATGGTGAGCATGGCCAGGATGTAAAGGTAGTCCAGGGCCAGCACGCGGTCTTGGGCGGAGGGGCCACGGAACAGCCGGATCAGCGTCAGGCCCATGGCCAGGGCGAAGATGAACAGGCTGGCGAGGACGGCATTGGCGAGCAGGCCTGTCATTGGAAAATCTCCATCAGCGGGCGTTCGTAAGTGTCCTTGAAGTGCTGTATGAAGGCCGCTTCATCGTCCAGCTCAAACACATGCACTAACAGCACACTGCGGTCCAGTGCCAGTTCGGACCAGACTGTGCCAGGCACCACCGTAGTGATCATCGACAGCGCTGCCAGGCCGTGGGGGTCACGCAATGCCAGTGGTATGTGAACGAACGCCGAGCGTAGCGGCTGCTTGCCGGCCCGCAGCACACCACGGGCCACCAGCAGGTTGGAGATGATCACATCGATGCCGACCCGACCGATCAGCCGGGCGATGACCAGGGGGCGCCGTACGTGGGCATGCTGCGGGCGCAGGGGCGCCATCAACAGTGGCGCCAGTATGCCAAGTGCGGCGCCTAGCAGCAGGTTGCCGGGGCTGACCGAGAGGTTCAGCAGCAGCCACAGGCCGAACAGCGAGACCGATAGCAGTGGGGCGGGGAACAGTCGGTTCATGGCTGCACCTCTACGTCGCGCGAGGTGGGGCCAGGAATCGGCCGGGCGGCCATCACGGCTTCGATATAGGTATCGGGGGCCTGCAGGCTGGCGGCAGTGTCCTGGGTGTAGCGCAGCAACGGCTCGGCTTTGAGGCTGAGGATGAGGCACAGGCCGAGCAGGATGACGATGGGCAGGCATTCATAGCGCCGCAGCACCGGTGACGGGCGCTCTTCGGGCTTCCAGAAACGCTGGATGCCGACGCGGCCGAAGGCGATCAGCGAGGCCATGCCGGACAGGATCAGCAACGCTACCAGGCCCCAGCCGGCGGCACTCAGCGGCTGCTCGGCCGGCACGCCCAGGCCCAGTGGATTGAACAGCGCGCTGATCAGGTTGAGCTTGCCGACAAAGCCTGACAGTGGCGGCATGCCGATGATCAGCAGTGCGCAGGCGATGAAGCTGAGGCCGAGGAAGGCCATGGTCCACGGGATGATCTGGCCGATTACCACCTGCTGTTCATCGTCGAGGTTGATGCCCTTGGGCGGGTGCAGCGATTCCAGTGGCGGGGGCATGGCGTCTTCTTCTTCGTCCAGCGGCGCTTCATTGGCCGAGCGCGAGCGCTCGACCAGTTCGGCGAGCAGGAACAGTGCACACAGCGCAAGGGTCGAGTTGACCAGGTAGAACAGCGCCGCGCCGGTCAGTGCCGCCTGAGCAAAACCCACCGCGCCAAGCAGGGTGCCGGCCGAGACCAGGATACTGAGTGCCGCCATACGTTCCAGGCGCTGTGCCGCCAGGATTGATACCGCTGCCACCGCCAGGGTAACCAGTCCGCCGTAAATCAGCCATTCGCCGCCGAAATGCGCAGAGGCCCCGGCCTGCCCGGAGAACAGCAGCGTCCACAGGCGCAGCACGGCGTACAGGCCGACTTTGGTCATGATGGCGAACAATGCAGCCACCGGTGCGCTGGCTGACGCGTAAGCTGGCACCAGCCAGAAGTTCAGTGGCCAGATACCGGCCTTGACCAGGAAGGCCACGGCCAGGATTGCCGCACCGGCATGCAGCAGGCCACGGTCGGCTTCCGGTACCAGTGGAACCTTCAGCGCTAGGTCAGCCATGTTCAGGGTGCCAGTTACGCCATACAGCATCGCTGCGCCGATCAGGAACAGCGACGAGGCAAACAGGTTGATGGCGATGTAGTGCAGGCCGGCGCGCACCCGCGCACGCCCCGAACCATGCAGCAGCAAGCCATAGGAGGCGGCCAGCAGCACTTCGAAGAAGACGAACAGGTTGAACAGGTCGGCGGTGAGGAAGGCGCCATACAGCCCCATCAGCTGAATCTGGAACAGTGCATGGAAGCTGGCCCCTGCACCGTCCCAGCGGGCACGGGCAAACAGCAGGGCGCTGAAACCGATGACCCCGGTCAGGCTCAGCAAGAGCGCGGACAGGTGGTCCACCACCAGCACGATGCCAAACGGCGCTGGCCAGTTGCCCGGCAGGTACACGCCGATCGATGCTGCCTGGCCCTGGGTGCGCACCCACAGCAGCAGAGAGACCGCGATTGCCAGGCCGGTGAAGGTTGACAGCAGGTTCAGACTGGCCTTGATATGCCTGTGCTTTTCACCCAGCAGCAACATGATCGCCGCTGTAATCAGCGGCAGCAGGATGGGGGCGACAATCAGTTGGCTCATACCACTCATTCGTCACGCTCCCGGCCATCCACGTGGTCGGTACCGGTCAGGCCGCGCGAGGCCAGCAGCACCACCAGGAACAGCGCGGTCATGGCGAAACTGATGACGATGGCGGTGAGCACCAGTGCCTGCGGCAGCGGGTCGGTGTAGTGCAGCAGGTCCTGGGTAACGCCATCCTTGATGATCGGTTCCTTGCCGATGAACAGGCTGCCCATGCTGAAGATGAACAGGTTGACCCCGTACGAAAGCAGGCACAGGCCCATGATCACCTGATAGGTACGCGGGCGCAGGATCAGCCACACTCCGGAGGCAGCCAGTACGCCGATGGCGACTGCAATCACTTCTTCCATCAGGCGGCTCCTGCTTGGCTGGTTTTTGCCGGGTTGCCCGGGCGGTAGGCGCGCACCGACTGGTGCGCCAGGGCCGTGAGGATCAGCAGGGTCGAGCCGACCACAACGGTGTACACGCCGATATCGAAGAACAGCGCGCTGGCCACGTGTACATCACCCAGCAGTGGCAGGTGCAAGTGGGCGGTATGGGTGGTGAGGAACGGATAACCCAGCAGCATGGCGCCGACACCGGTCAGGGTCGCGCACAGCAGCCCGGTACCCATCCAGCGTAGCGGCCGCAGGCTCATCTGTGCTTCGACCCACTGGGTGCCGGCCACCATGTACTGGAGGATGAACGCCACCGACATCACCAGGCCAGCGACAAACCCGCCACCGGGCTGGTTGTGCCCGCGCATGAACAGGTACATCGACACCAGCAAGGCGATCGGCAGCAGCAGGCGCACCAGTGCTGCAGGCACCATCATGAACCCCAGCGCGGTATCGGTGGCATGCCGCGGGTTGATCAGGTCGGTGACCACGTCCGGCGCCAACTGGCGCTGTTGCGCTGGCAACTGCATGCTCTCTTTCGGAGGGCGGAAGCGCCGCAGCAGGGCGAACACAGTCAGTGCCACAGCCACCAGTACGGTGATTTCACCGAGGGTATCGAAGCCGCGGAAGTCGACCAGCATGACATTGACCACATTGGTGCCGCCGCCCTGAGGCAATGCCCGGCTCAAGTAGAACGAGGAAATGTCGTTGGGCGTCGGTCGGGTCAGCATGGCGTACGACAGCACGGCCATGCCGCCACCCACCAGCACGGCCAGCAGCAAGTCGCGCAGGCGGCGCATGCGCGCGCGCTCCAGGCTGCCAGGCAGCGGTGACACGCCTTCGATACGCCTAGGCAGCCAACGCAGGCCGAGCAGGATCAGCACGGTGGTGACCACTTCCACCACCAGCTGGGTCAGCGCCAGGTCCGGCGCAGAGAACCAGACGAAGGTAATGCAGGTCATCAGGCCGCAGACGCTGACCATGATCAGGGCCGCCAGACGGTGGTACTTGGCTTGATAAGCGGCGCCGATGGCGCAGGCAATCGCGATCAACCACAGGGCGACGAACACGCCCGAACCCGGAATCTTCGGGCGGTCACCCCAGCTCAGGCCGCTATAGAACATAGGCGTGAGGCCCGCGAGGAACGCGGCGAATACCAGCATGAATAGCTGCGACTGCAGGCGCCGGGTGGTGAGCAAGCGCTCGAGGCGACGCGCCAGCAGCATCAGATGAACCTGGCCATGCTCGAACAGCCGCTTGCCATTGAAACGCTCGATCACGGGGGGGGAGGGGAAGCGGCCCAGGCGCAGTTGCTTGCGCAGCAGCAGGTACAGGACGATGCCGCCGCTCATGGCTACCAGGCTCATGACCATCGGTGCGTTCCAGCCATGCCAGATGGCCAGGCTGTACTCGGGCAGGGTACCGCCAACCACCGGCAGGGCTGCAGCGGCCAACAGGGGGCCGACCGACTGGGCGGGGAAGATGCCCACTACCAGGCAGGTGAGCACCAGCAACTCGACTGGAGCACGCATCCAGCGTGGCGGCTCGTGCGGGGTATGGGGCAGGTCCTGAGCCGTCGGCCCGAAGAACACATCGACGGTAAAGCGCAGGGCATAGGCCACGCTGAAGGTGCCAGCCAGGGTGGCGATTACCGGCAGCGTGGCCTCGACCCAGGCGGTAGAACTGATGAACACCGTCTCGGCGAAGAACATTTCCTTCGACAGGAAGCCGTTCATCAGCGGTACGCCGGCCATCGAGGCGCTGGCGACCATCGCCAGGGTCGCGGTATAGGGCACCAGGCGGACGAGGCCGCTGAGGCGGCGAATGTCACGGGTGCCGCTCTCGTGGTCGATGATGCCGGCGGCCATGAACAGCGAGGCCTTGAAGGTGGCATGGTTGAGAATGTGGAATACCGCGGCAACGGCAGCCAGCGGGCTGTTCAGGCCAAGCAGCAGGGTAATCAGGCCCAGGTGGCTGATGGTCGAATAGGCCAGCAGGCCCTTGAGGTCATTCTGGAACATGGCGGCGAATGCGCCGAGCAGCAGGGTGAGGGCACCGGCACCGCCGACGATCCAGAACCACTCCTCGCTACCGGAAAGTACCGGCCACAGGCGTGCCAGCAGGAACACCCCGGCCTTGACCATGGTGGCAGAGTGTAAATAGGCCGACACCGGCGTGGGCGCTGCCATGGCGTGGGGCAGCCAGAACTGGAAGGGGAACTGTGCGCTCTTGGTCAGGGCGCCGATGAGGATCAGGGGCAGCAGCACCGGGTAAAGCGCATGCTGGCGGATGATGTGACCGGCAGCCAGGACCTTGTCCAGGTCGTAGCTGCCGACCACATGGCCGAGCAGCAGTGCCCCTACCAGCAGGCACAAGCCGCCTGCGCCGGTTACCATCAGCGCCATGTAGGCGCCGCGACGGGCATCGGCGCGGTGGTGCCAGTAGCCAATCAGCAGGAAGGAGAACAGGCTGGTCAGTTCCCAGAAGAACACCAGCTGGATCAGGTTGCCGGAGATGACCAGACCGAGCATGGCGCCCATGAAGGCCAGGAAGAACGCGAAGAAGCGTGGCACCGGGTCTTGCGGCGACATGTAGTAGCGGGCATACAGCGATACCAGTGTGCCAATGCCCAGTACCAGCAACGAGAACAGCCAGGCAAAGCCGTCCATGCGCAAGACCAGGTTCATCCCCAGGCTGGGTAGCCACAGGAACTCTTCGCGAATGACGCCACCATGGGCAATCTGAGGGTACAGAAGTGCTACCTGGACGGTACCGACCAGGGCTACGAGCCCGGCAAGAATGGACTCGGCGTTACGTGCGTTGTGCGGCAGCACAGCTGCCAGGCAACTGCCCAAGAACGGCAGAAGCAATAGCACTATCAAGGACATAGCGGCCTATTCTGGAGAAGTTTGCAAAGAATCATACGTGCCGAGGTGTTTATCACCAACACGCAAGCTGTCGCAGAATCCTACAAACAGGCTGTGACAAGCGGTTTTTTTATAACAGTTCTTTACAAAGAATAGCCGCTGTTGACCCTTTCACAGCCCGGCCTGACGTTCGCCTTGATGCTGCACATCGCGTGCTTCGACGCTTTCGCGAGGGCGCCGCACCTTGAGTTCACTGACCACCACCGCGACCACGATCAGCAGGCCGCCGAGCAGCGCAACGCCCGGCAGGCGCTCGCCGGCCAGGCGCCCGACGATGCCGGCCCACACCGGTTCACCGGCATAGATGAGCGTGGCGCGGGTAGGCGAGACCGACTTCTGGGCCCAGTTCATCGCCACTTGAATCACCGCACTCATTGCGCCCAGGCCGACTGCGCTGGCCAGCAGAAGCCAGGAAAAGTCGGGGATGCGCTCCTGGGTCGGCACGATCATCAGAAACGCCAGCAGCGATGCGGTGGCAAGTTGCACCACAGTCACCCGGCGCACATCGACCTGGCCGGCGTAGCGGCTGATCAGGATGATTTCACCGGCGATGGCCACGGCGCTGACCAGGGTGACCAGTTCGCCCTCGCTGAAACGCAGGCTGCCGCCTTCCGGGCCGGCCAGCAGCATCAGACCGATGAATGCAAGGCAGATACCCATGCTGGGCATCAGGCCGGGCCGCCGGCCCAGCACCAGCCACTGCAGCAGCGGCACAAACGGCACGTACAACGCAGTGATGAACGCTGACTGGCTGCTGCTGATGGTTTGCAGGCCCATGGTCTGCAGGCCATAGCCGAGCATGATCGACACGCCGATCAGCATGCCGGCCTTCAGCTCGGTGAAGGTCAGGCCGGGCAGCGCTCGCGCCGAGACCACGCCAACGAACAGCGCGGCTGCTGCAAAGCGCAGGCCGACGAAGAACATCGGGCCGCTGACGGTCATCACGTTATGCACCAGCAGGAAAGTGCCGCCCCACAACATGGTGATGAATACCAGCACCAGTTCGGCCTTGCTCAGGCGGAAGGTGACGGCAGGGGTAGGCTTGCTGCTGGGCTGGTTCATGGTCTTGCACACTCGGAAAGGGCGGCGCACAATCGCCGCAAAAGTGGGCAGTATACTGCGCAATCTTGATCAGTGAGCAATATAGTGCACAAGGATTCTTCGCACCGGGCATCGGTGCTGCAACATGTCAGCCTCAATGTGCGCAGTCTGCGCAACGCCGCCGGCTTGAGTCAGGCGGCGCTCGCCGAGCGTTCAGGGGTCAGCCGGCGCATGCTGGTCGCGATCGAGGCGGGCGAGAAGAATGTCAGCCTGACCACATTGGACCTGATTGCCGAAGCCTTGGGCGTGGCCTTCAGTACTTTGATCCAGGCGCCAGACCTGCGCGACCCCGGGCGCATTGAAGAGCTGGCCTGGGCTGGCGAACACCCCCAGAGCAGAGCGGTGTTGCTGGGCACCAGCCCGGCAAGGCGCGAGGTGGAACTTTGGGAGTGGACCCTGGCACCGGGGGAGTGCTATTGCAGTGAGGCCGATGCCGAAGGATGGAGTGAGCAGATTTATGTGGTCGATGGGCAACTGACGCTGATCATCGAAGATATCGAGCATCGCTTGCAGGCAGGGCGGTTCCATGTGTTCCCCAGCAATTGCCGGTATGCCTACCGCAACGATGGCGTGACGGCTGTGCGGTTTGTGCGCAATGTGGTGATTTGAGTGTGCAGGTGTTGGGGCTGCTGTGCAGCCTCAACAGGTCTCAAACCGATCAGTTTTTCAGCAGCTCATCGGTCTTCACCACATTGGCATAGGCAAACGCCAACGCCGCCATCGCCGAGTCATGCACATGAGCCGCCGGCACCTGTTTGCCGTCGAACGCCAGTGGCAGGGTTGCGCAGGCATCGTGCGCCACGGTCACTTGATAGCCCAGGTCGGCCGCAGCCCGGGTGGCGGCGTCAATGCACATGTGGCTCATGCTGCCGACGATGGTCAGCGCCTCGACGCCATGCCGGTCCAGCGTGTGCTCGAGATCGGTGCCGAGGAAGGCATTGACCTTGTGCTTTAGCACCACGGGCTCCCCCGGTAATGGCTCGACCTTGGCGTGGATGGCCGCGCCTTGCGAACCGGGGGTAAAGAATGGCGCATCGGCAGTGTCGAACTCATGCCGCACATGCACCACCAGATCGCCGCGCTGGCGTGCTGCTGCCAGTAAGCGGGCAGCGTTGTCGGCCGCCTGGTCGGCGCCATCGAGGGTCCATTTGCCGCCCGGGAAGTAGTCGTTCTGGATGTCGATGATGAGCAGTGCCTGCTTGTTCATGCTGCCTCCTGTGGCAGTAGTCGTCGAGAGACGTTAGTTATAGGCTGTGTTCACTTACCTGAGGATTGGCGCGAACGACACTATGCGGGCAAAAACTGACACCTCAGCCAACCTCGATATCGGCTTGCTGCTGTACCCCGGCGTCCAGCGCGCCGCTGTGCATGGCCTGGCCGACCTGTTCCTGGTGGCCAACCGGGTTGCGGCCGAACTGGGGGCCGTCGAGCTGCCGCACATTCGGGTCAGTTGCTGGCAGGCAGATGAGGCAGGGCAGTTGTTGCCAGCATCGGATAGCTCTGCTGTTGCCGCATCGGGCTTGCGTGTACTGATCATTCCGCCAAGCCTGGAGTCGGCTCCGCAAGCTGAGTTGCTGGAGCGTCACCGTGCGTCGCTGTGTCTGATGCACGGGCGTGGTACGGTGCTGGCGTCGGTATGCATCGGGGTATTTTTCATTGCTGCCAGCGGTTTGCTCGATGGGCGCCCGGCCTGCACGCACTGGAACTATGTGCATGCGCTTGCCCAGCGCTTCCCCAAGGTGCGGGTAGAGGCCCAGCAGCCATTGCTGGATGACGGCGACATCGTGACCTCGGCGGGGTTGATGGCCTGGACTGACTTGGGCTTGCGTCTGCTGGAGCGCTTTGTGGGGGCAACGGTGGCACAGGAGACCGCCCGCTATCTGGCGGTCGATCCGGTCGCGGCGCCGCTGCCCGGAGCTGTCTTCAGCCCGCGCCTAGACCACGGCGACGAGGCCGTGTTGAAGGTGCAGCACTGGTTGCAGGGCAATGGCGGGCAGGATGCCGACCTGAGCACGATGGCTGCCTGCGCGGGGCTGGAGGAGCGCACTTTCTTGCGGCGCTTTCGTGCAGCTACCGGGCTGCGCCCGACCGAGTATTGCCAGCAGGTGAGGGTAGGTCGGGCGTGCCGTTTGCTGGAGTTCACCCGGCGCAACGTCGAACAGATCGCGTGGGGTGTCGGCTACCAGGACCCGGGTGCGTTTCGCAAGGTGTTCCAGCGTGTCACCGGCCTTACCCCGAGTGATTATCGGCGACGGTTTGCGGTGTCCGGTCAGGGTATGTAGAAACCACTTGACCTTGACTTTACTTGAGGTTTTACCCTGCACGGCATCGCGCTGCATGCGTCCGTAGCCAGGAGACTGTCGATGTTGGCAAAACCTCATGCCTTGTGGTTCACCCAGATGATCGAATACGAAGTGCCCACCATGTGCCAGCAGGCATTGGCCCACGCCCTGGTGGTGCGTAGTGAGGCGCTGGCTGCGCGTTGCGAAGGGCTGCAGGGTGTGAGTATCCAGGCCAGCGACGATGGCAGCCGGGTGTTGCAATACCTGCAATGGCAGTCACGCCAGGCCTGGGCTGCGGCAGCCGTGCACTTCGTCGAGGCGTCGTTTCTTGACCTGCTGAGCAAGCATCAGGCGCGAAGCATCAACTTCGCCGCCTACCAGGCCCTGCGCAGCTTGGTGCGCGGTGACGATGGCGTCCTGCATTGCCAGGTGGGCGGGCATCAGGCATACCAAGGTGCGTAGTGCGGGTAGCGATCCAGGCGGGCGCCGATGACCATTTCGCTGATCCATGCCGCCAGGATCGAGCTGTAGGCTTTCTGGCTCTCTTCGCTGGACAGTGCATGATCGGCTCCGTCGACGATGCGATGAGTGAGCGAGTGGGCATTGATAAATGCCGAGCGGTAGCTCATCAATGTAGTGTGCGGCACGTAGTCATCCTGCTCGGACTCTACTAGCAGCACATCCCCGCCGAATTCGGCGCACGCTGCCAGTGCGCGGTTGTCGGCCGGGCCCAGGGGGCGCCGGCGATAGGCATTCAGGCGTTGACGGTCAAGGGTTTGTTTCGGGTTGCCCCATTCGTCGTCCCAGTACATGGCGGGTACCCGCAGAGCCAGCCATCTGACCGGCCGTTCGCGGGTAAGCAGAGTCGCCAGGTAACCGCCATAACTGCTGCCGATAATGGCGATGGCACTGCTGTCGACCGCCGGGTGGCTGACCAGTCGATCGTAAGCCACTAGCAGGTCCTGCAGGTTCTGTTCACGGGTAACCGTGAGGCGCTGGCTTTCGGTCTTTTCGTGACCGCGCAGGTCGAAGGTCATGCACACGCATCCCAGTCCTGTGATATGCCGGGCGCGCGCCAGGTCACGTTGTTGGCTGCCACCCCAGCCGTGTACGAAGAGAATGCCCGGCATCTTGGTGCCCGGGCTGACCAAGGTGCCGGCAATGCGGTCATTCTCGACCTGCAGTTCAACGGTTTCACTCTGAATGGCCATGTTCAAGAATCCGCGCAAATTTACTGAGTTGTCCGAGTTCACTGTCGTTTCCTTGGTAAAAGAGGGTGGCGTCAGAGGGCAAGTCGGGGTTGCCGAATACTTCGTGGGTGGAGGCACGCACCCGTTGCAATGCCGGGTCATCGGCAAACGCCTGCAGGGCCAACAGTTCTGCGCTGCTAGCACCGCCCAGGCGCCAGGATTGTTCGAGTACCCCGCTGCGCAGGTGGCCTGAAGGGCTGATGCCGCGAGCGATATCATAGTTGCGACGTGAGGCGAAAAAGCCCGGGAAGTGTTGCTCGGCGGCTTGTTCGTAAACCATGGCCTGGTTGATGGCAAGGCGAAGGTGGTCTTCCAGTGGAAGCTGTAGCAGCGCCTGATAGTCGCCACGTACCACCACCAGGTCAGAACCGCCGTAGACCTCTGTGCCCTGATGGTCGCGTGTCAGTTGCTGGGTGCCGTGGTAGCTGCAGGTCAGGCCGGCGACGCGCACCTGGCCGACGCTGAATGTTTGCACGTCGCGCAGGTCTTCTTCGAGCACCAGACCCCACAGCGCCAACGCTTGATCATCCATACCGACCAGCAGAGGCTCCAGGGCGTCTGCAGTGGTGATGACCTGTTGCCCGCGTCCTGCGCAAGCCAGTACCGGCTTGACCCTCAGTGGGCCATCGAGCAGCAGCAAATGTGCGGCAGCGTGAGCGTCGGCTTTGCTGAACACGGTGTAGCCGCGCAGCAGGGCGTCGCTGGCCTGTCGGGCAAAGTCGTTGGTCCAGCCCGGCGGGAAGCTGGCCCCTGCTGGCAGCGGGTGAGAGATTGCCTTGGTCGCCATGTAGGGGGACGGCACCATACCGCCAAACAGGTCCTGTTCGCTGCGAATACCCAAGGCGGTATATCGCCTGGGGTCGATCAGGGTCTCGGTGGGAAGATAATAGTAGGCTTCGGCGGCGTCTGGCTGCTGCATGGGATGTATATGTGGGCATCCCAGCAAACGGGCCAGGCCATCGGCAAGCTTGAGATGAACGCCGTGCTCGTGTTCGGGCGTATGGTCGCGGGCGTCAAGCAACACCACCCCGGCTTTCGGTTCGATGGCACTGGGCATGATCATTTGCCTGTGTGCAATGAATGTACTGTGTGTGAAGCCGATGCCTTGGGGAAGTTCAGCGGAACTTGATCGATGGTTCTGGTCCTGTTGTAGGCAGCTTCCTATTGGCACAGGGCGTGGCGGGCAATGCGTGCCGTATCTTGGTCGTCGCGATTGCAGCGCTCTGGCGGCTGTTCCATTATCGGTCTATTGGATTAACCGTTATGAAGCCGCAGGAGAGTGCATGAACGTCCAGACCACCCTTGAGCAAAGCGTGCCGCAGCGACTGGTGCACGTGCGCCAAGCCATGGCGGCAGAGGGCATCGATGCCTTGCTGGTACCCTCTGCCGATCCCCATCTTTCCGAATACCTGCCCGGTTACTGGCAGGGGCGTCAGTGGCTTTCGGGGTTTCAGGGCTCGGTCGGTACGTTGGTGGTCACCCCCGGGTTTGCCGGCCTGTGGGTCGATAGCCGGTACTGGGAGCAGGCGGCTCACGAGCTGGAGGGCAGCGGCATCGAACTGATGAAACTGTTGCCGGGCAAACCCGGGGCGCTGGAATGGTTGGGCGAAAACGTCGAGCGCAACGGTCGCGTGGCAGTGGATGGCGCGGTCATGGCCCTGGCTTCGGCGCGCCAACTGGGTGAGCGGCTGAAGGCGCGTGGAGCGCGGCTGGTGACTGACATGGACCTGCTGGGTCAGGTCTGGGACGGGCGCCCGGCGCTGCCAGGTAACCCGGTGTACCAGCACTTGCCGCCACACGCCACGGTGAACCGGGCGGAAAAGCTCGCGCAATTGCGCCAGGGCATACAGGCCAAGGGGGCCGACTGGCACTTCATCGCGACTCTGGACGACATTGCCTGGCTGTTCAACCTGCGCGGAAGCGATGTCTCCTACAATCCGGTTTTCCTGGCCTTTGCCCTGATCAATCAGCAGCAGGCCATCCTGTTCGTGGGCCAGGACAAGGTGGACGCGCACCTGCGTCACGTGCTGGAGGTCGACGGCATCGAGGTGCGTGACTATAGCGAAGCAGGCAAGGCGCTAGGCACCGTTCCCGCGGGGGCGCGGCTGCTGGTGGATCCGGCACGGGTCACCTGCGGCCTGCTGGACAACCTGGCGGCAGAGGTGGTGCTTGTCGAGGGGCTCAACCCCACCACGCTGAGCAAGTCTTGCAAGGGTGACGACGACCTGGTGCACATTCGCCAGGTCATGGAGCAGGACGGCGCGGCCTTGTGCGAATTTTTCGCCTGGTTCGAGGCGAATCTCGGCCGGGAGATCATTACCGAGCTGACGGTGGACGAGCAATTGAGTGCCGCGCGTGCTCGGCGCCCGAACTTCGTGTCGCTGAGTTTTTCTACCATCGCCGCCTTCAATGGCAATGGCGCGATGCCACACTACCGTGCCACCGAGCAGTCGCATGCGCTCATCGAGGGTAATGGCTTGCTGCTGATCGACTCGGGCGGTCAATACCTGGGCGGCACTACCGACATCACCCGCATGGTGCCGGTCGGTAACCCCAGCCAGGCGCAGAAGCAGGACTGCACCCGTGTGCTCAAGGGCATGATTGCCCTGTCGCGTGCCACGTTCCCGCGAGGGGTGTTGTCGCCGTTGCTCGACGCCATTGCCCGGGCGCCGATCTGGGCTGATCAGGTCGATTACGGTCATGGTACCGGTCACGGGGTGGGCTACTTCATGAACGTGCACGAGGGGCCTCAAGTGATCGCCTACCAGGCGGCACCTGCACCGCAGACGGCGATGCAAGCGGGCATGATCAGCTCGATCGAACCGGGTACGTACCGGCCGGGGCAGTGGGGTGTACGCATCGAGAACCTGGTGGTCAACCGCGAAGCGGGCAAGAGTGCCTTCGGTGACTTCCTGCACTTCGAGACCTTGACGCTGTGCCCTATCGACACCCGCTGTCTGTTGCCCGAGTTGCTGACCAGGGAAGAGGTGGAGTGGCTGAACGGCTATCACGCCCATGTGCGTGAGCGTCTGGCGCCCTTGCTCCAAGGGGAGGCACTGGCCTGGATGGAAGAGCGTACTGCACCGCTGTAAGGCAGATGAAAAAGGGCAGTTTTCGAGCTGCCCTTTTCTCTATTTACAGATGACGATCATGCTACGGCTGGTGTAACCCGCCGGGTTGATGCCGAACAAGTAGTCACCCGCTTCTTCATCGTTGTCGCCCGAGCGTGCAATGACCCGGTAGCCGCGCGTGCTGCAGGAGCTTGCCGCCTTGCTGTAGCAATTGTCCCACGAGGAAGAAAGGCCGGAGCAGTTGATATGCAGGCCCTTCTTGCCCCTTTTGACCTCGGTCTTGGCTGTGGCGGCACATCCAGCAATAGCCAAGATGGCCAGGATGAGAAAAATTCGTTTCATTCCTGTCCTTAAATGCAGGGCAAATCAGTTGTCTCGACCCTGTCGTTGTCGCTTTGGTTCTTCCTGAACCTTCCCCCAGTGTCCGTGTTCGGCCCAGTAGATAGCGTAAAGATGATGACTCTGTGACAGCTTAATCAGCGAGACGGGCTGCTACAATCACTAATCCCGTCTCAAATGAAAATATTTCTCATATCAGTCTGCCGCTATGGCTGGGCTGGGCGCCTTGCGCATGGACAGGGTAGTGCCGACCGAGGCGGTAATGATTGCCAGAATCGCAAGCCATTGGGTAAGCGTCAGCACCTCACCGAGGAACAGCAGCCCGGACAATGCGCCGAATGCCGGTTCGATGCTCATCAGGGTGCCGAACGTGCGCGCCGGGATTCGCGTCAGGGCAACCATTTCCAGGCTGTATGGCAAGGCGGTGGACAGTATTGCAACGGCCAACGCCATGGGGATCACGGCAGGTGTGAGCAGAGCGCTGCCAGCGTGGGCGATACCGATGGGGGCGACGAACAGGGCCGCGACTACCACCCCCAGGGCCGCGCTCTGAATGCCATGCTCGGCGCCTGCGCGTTGTCCGAACAGGATGTACAGCGCCCAGCACACACCTGCTCCCAGCGCATAGGCGGCGCCCAGTGGGTCGAGTGCCTGGCCGCTTTGGCCTGCCGGCAGCAACAGCAGCAGGCCGGCGATGGCCAGGGCAATCCACAGGAAATCGATCGGTCGGCGCGAGGAGAGGATCGCCACGGCCAGTGGGCCGGTGAATTCCAGGGCCACGGCGATACCGATCGGCACCGTTTGCAGGGCCATATAGAAGAGGAAGTTCATGCCGCCCAGTGCCATGCCGTAGATCACCACGTTGCGCAACGTGCTGGCGGTCATGCGTACCCGCCACGGGCGCAATATAAGTAGCATGATGATGCTGGCAAAAATCAGACGCAGGGTGGTGGTGCCTTGTGCGCCGATGATCGGGAACATGCTTTTGGCCAGAGAGGCGCCGGACTGAATCGATGCCATGGCGATAAGCAGTAGGCCGATTGGGAAGAGGGTGGCGGCCAGGCTGCGGGTCTGGGTGTTCATTTAAGTGCGGCAATCCTTGGGCGGGGAAAGTGATGAGCAATATAGTGCGCAATTGGTGGGGTGGGTGGTAGCCCTCAAGTGGGTTTACCAGAAATATTTCAAATCATTGAAATTAAAGGTTGACCTTCTCGATGGCCTCCCTATAATGCGCACCACTCCAACGCGGTAGCGAAGCAAAGCTAGCCACTGTGTTGAGTCAAGTGTTTGAAGCCAAACGAGTTTCTCGCAAAAAACTTCAAAATAAACGCTTGACAGGCTCTGAGGAAAGCGTAGAATGCGCGCCTCGGTTGAGACGAAAAGCTCTTAACCAAACGCTCTTTAACAAATCGAATCAAGCAATTCGTGTGGGTGCTTGTGAGTACGGACTGATAGTCAAAAAGATTATCAGCATCACAAGTGGCCATGCGAGAAATCACATAGTCATTTGAGATTGCTGAGCCAAGTTTAGGGTTTCTTAAAAACCCAAGCAGTATTGAACTGAAGAGTTTGATCATGGCTCAGATTGAACGCTGGCGGCAGGCCTAACACATGCAAGTCGAGCGGATGACGGGAGCTTGCTCCTTGATTCAGCGGCGGACGGGTGAGTAATGCCTAGGAATCTGCCTGGTAGTGGGGGACAACGTTTCGAAAGGAACGCTAATACCGCATACGTCCTACGGGAGAAAGCAGGGGACCTTCGGGCCTTGCGCTATCAGATGAGCCTAGGTCGGATTAGCTAGTTGGTGGGGTAATGGCTCACCAAGGCGACGATCCGTAACTGGTCTGAGAGGATGATCAGTCACACTGGAACTGAGACACGGTCCAGACTCCTACGGGAGGCAGCAGTGGGGAATATTGGACAATGGGCGAAAGCCTGATCCAGCCATGCCGCGTGTGTGAAGAAGGTCTTCGGATTGTAAAGCACTTTAAGTTGGGAGGAAGGGCAGTAAGTTAATACCTTGCTGTTTTGACGTTACCGACAGAATAAGCACCGGCTAACTCTGTGCCAGCAGCCGCGGTAATACAGAGGGTGCAAGCGTTAATCGGAATTACTGGGCGTAAAGCGCGCGTAGGTGGTTTGTTAAGTTGGATGTGAAAGCCCCGGGCTCAACCTGGGAACTGCATCCAAAACTGGCAAGCTAGAGTACGGTAGAGGGTGGTGGAATTTCCTGTGTAGCGGTGAAATGCGTAGATATAGGAAGGAACACCAGTGGCGAAGGCGACCACCTGGACTGATACTGACACTGAGGTGCGAAAGCGTGGGGAGCAAACAGGATTAGATACCCTGGTAGTCCACGCCGTAAACGATGTCAACTAGCCGTTGGAATCCTTGAGATTTTAGTGGCGCAGCTAACGCATTAAGTTGACCGCCTGGGGAGTACGGCCGCAAGGTTAAAACTCAAATGAATTGACGGGGGCCCGCACAAGCGGTGGAGCATGTGGTTTAATTCGAAGCAACGCGAAGAACCTTACCAGGCCTTGACATGCAGAGAACTTTCCAGAGATGGATTGGTGCCTTCGGGAACTCTGACACAGGTGCTGCATGGCTGTCGTCAGCTCGTGTCGTGAGATGTTGGGTTAAGTCCCGTAACGAGCGCAACCCTTGTCCTTAGTTACCAGCACGTAATGGTGGGCACTCTAAGGAGACTGCCGGTGACAAACCGGAGGAAGGTGGGGATGACGTCAAGTCATCATGGCCCTTACGGCCTGGGCTACACACGTGCTACAATGGTCGGTACAGAGGGTTGCCAAGCCGCGAGGTGGAGCTAATCTCACAAAACCGATCGTAGTCCGGATCGCAGTCTGCAACTCGACTGCGTGAAGTCGGAATCGCTAGTAATCGCGAATCAGAATGTCGCGGTGAATACGTTCCCGGGCCTTGTACACACCGCCCGTCACACCATGGGAGTGGGTTGCACCAGAAGTAGCTAGTCTAACCTTCGGGAGGACGGTTACCACGGTGTGATTCATGACTGGGGTGAAGTCGTAACAAGGTAGCCGTAGGGGAACCTGCGGCTGGATCACCTCCTTAATCGACGACATCAGCCTGCTGATGAGCTCCCACACGAATTGCTTGATTCATTGTATAAAGACGATCAAGACCCAAAGTTTTACCCTTAGGTCTGTAGCTCAGTTGGTTAGAGCGCACCCCTGATAAGGGTGAGGTCGGCAGTTCAAATCTGCCCAGACCTACCAATTTTGGTTGGAATGTTGAGCACCCCATGCCTCTGGATAAAGAGTGGTGAGGACGGCTCTTCTGCAGTTCAAATCTGCCCAGACCTACCAATATGCGGGGCCATAGCTCAGCTGGGAGAGCGCCTGCCTTGCACGCAGGAGGTCAGCGGTTCGATCCCGCTTGGCTCCACCACTTGCTGTACCTTGATCAAACTCAGAAATGAGCATTTGTATCGAATGTTGATTTCTGACTTTTGTCAGATCGTTCTTTAAAAATTCGGATATGTGATAGATATAGACTGAACACCAGTTTCACTGCTGGTGGATCAGGCTAAGGTAAAATTTGTGAGTTCTGCTCGGAAGAGCAACGTACGAATTTTCGGCGAATGTCGTCTTCACAGTATAACCAGATTGCTTGGGGTTATATGGTCAAGTGAAGAAGCGCATACGGTGGATGCCTTGGCAGTCAGAGGCGATGAAAGACGTGGTAGCCTGCGATAAGCTTTGGGGAGTCGGCAAACAGACTGTGATCCAGAGATCTCTGAATGGGGGAACCCACTCAGCATAAGCTGAGTATCTTGTACTGAATACATAGGTGCAAGAGGCGAACCAGGGGAACTGAAACATCTAAGTACCCTGAGGAAAAGAAATCAACCGAGATTCCCTTAGTAGTGGCGAGCGAACGGGGACCAGCCCTTAAGTTGATTTGAGATTAGTGGAACGCTCTGGAAAGTGCGGCCATAGTGGGTGATAGCCCCGTACACGAAAATCTCTTATCAATGAAATCGAGTAGGACGGAGCACGAGAAACTTTGTCTGAATATGGGGGGACCATCCTCCAAGGCTAAATACTACTGACTGACCGATAGTGAACCAGTACCGTGAGGGAAAGGCGAAAAGAACCCCGGAGAGGGGAGTGAAATAGAACCTGAAACCGTATGCGTACAAGCAGTGGGAGCCTACTTTGTTAGGTGACTGCGTACCTTTTGTATAATGGGTCAGCGACTTATATTCAGTGGCGAGCTTAACCGAATAGGGGAGGCGTAGCGAAAGCGAGTCTTAATAGGGCGTTTAGTCGCTGGGTATAGACCCGAAACCGGGCGATCTATCCATGGGCAGGTTGAAGGTTAGGTAACACTGACTGGAGGACCGAACCGACTACCGTTGAAAAGTTAGCGGATGACCTGTGGATCGGAGTGAAAGGCTAATCAAGCTCGGAGATAGCTGGTTCTCCTCGAAAGCTATTTAGGTAGCGCCTCATGTATCACTGTAGGGGGTAGAGCACTGTTTCGGCTAGGGGGTCATCCCGACTTACCAAACCGATGCAAACTCCGAATACCTACAAGTGCCGAGCATGGGAGACACACGGCGGGTGCTAACGTCCGTCGTGAAAAGGGAAACAACCCAGACCGTCAGCTAAGGTCCCAAAGTCATGGTTAAGTGGGAAACGATGTGGGAAGGCTTAGACAGCTAGGAGGTTGGCTTAGAAGCAGCCACCCTTTAAAGAAAGCGTAATAGCTCACTAGTCGAGTCGGCCTGCGCGGAAGATGTAACGGGGCTCAAACCATGCACCGAAGCTACGGGTATCATCTTATGATGATGCGGTAGAGGAGCGTTCTGTAAGCCTGTGAAGGTGAGTTGAGAAGCTTGCTGGAGGTATCAGAAGTGCGAATGCTGACATGAGTAACGACAATGCGAGTGAAAAACTCGCACGCCGAAAGACCAAGGTTTCCTGCGCAACGTTAATCGACGCAGGGTTAGTCGGTCCCTAAGGCGAGGCTGAAAAGCGTAGTCGATGGAAAACAGGTTAATATTCCTGTACTTCCAGTTATTGCGATGGAGGGACGGAGAAGGTTAGGCCAGCCTGGCGTTGGTTGTCCAGGTTTAAGGTGGTAGGCTGAAATCTTAGGCAAATCCGGGATTTCAAGGCCGAGAGCTGATGACGAGTTGCCTCTAGGCGACGAAGTGGTTGATACCATGCTTCCAAGAAAAGCTCCTAAGCTTCAGATAACTGGGAACCGTACCCCAAACCGACACAGGTGGTTAGGTAGAGAATACCAAGGCGCTTGAGAGAACTCGGGTGAAGGAACTAGGCAAAATGGCACCGTAACTTCGGGAGAAGGTGCGCCGGCGAGGGTGAAGGACTTGCTCCGTAAGCCCATGCCGGTCGAAGATACCAGGCCGCTGCGACTGTTTATTAAAAACACAGCACTCTGCAAACACGAAAGTGGACGTATAGGGTGTGACGCCTGCCCGGTGCCGGAAGGTTAATTGATGGGGTTAGCGCAAGCGAAGCTCTTGATCGAAGCCCCGGTAAACGGCGGCCGTAACTATAACGGTCCTAAGGTAGCGAAATTCCTTGTCGGGTAAGTTCCGACCTGCACGAATGGCGTAACGATGGCGGCGCTGTCTCCACCCGAGACTCAGTGAAATTGAAATCGCTGTGAAGATGCAGTGTATCCGCGGCTAGACGGAAAGACCCCGTGAACCTTTACTATAGCTTTGCACTGGACTTTGAATTTGCTTGTGTAGGATAGGTGGGAGGCTTTGAAGTGGGGACGCCAGTTCTCATGGAGCCATCCTTGAAATACCACCCTGGCAACTTTGAGGTTCTAACTCAGGTCCGTTATCCGGATCGAGGACAGTGTATGGTGGGTAGTTTGACTGGGGCGGTCTCCTCCCAAAGAGTAACGGAGGAGTACGAAGGTGCGCTCAGACCGGTCGGAAATCGGTCGTAGAGTATAAAGGCAAAAGCGCGCTTGACTGCGAGACAAACACGTCGAGCAGGTACGAAAGTAGGTCTTAGTGATCCGGTGGTTCTGTATGGAAGGGCCATCGCTCAACGGATAAAAGGTACTCCGGGGATAACAGGCTGATACCGCCCAAGAGTTCATATCGACGGCGGTGTTTGGCACCTCGATGTCGGCTCATCACATCCTGGGGCTGAAGCCGGTCCCAAGGGTATGGCTGTTCGCCATTTAAAGTGGTACGCGAGCTGGGTTTAGAACGTCGTGAGACAGTTCGGTCCCTATCTGCCGTGGACGTTTGAGATTTGAGAGGGGCTGCTCCTAGTACGAGAGGACCGGAGTGGACGAACCTCTGGTGTTCCGGTTGTCACGCCAGTGGCATTGCCGGGTAGCTATGTTCGGAAGAGATAACCGCTGAAAGCATCTAAGCGGGAAACTTGCCTCAAGATGAGATCTCACTGGGATCTTGAATCCCCTAAAGGGCCGTCGAAGACTACGACGTTGATAGGTTGGGTGTGTAAGCGCTGTGAGGCGTTGAGCTAACCAATACTAATTGCCCGTGAGGCTTGACCATATAACACCCAAGCAATTTGCTGACGCAGATTGTGGTGGTGAAGACGAAAGACCCGAAAATTCGTAAGACCACAAATATCGCATATCCGAATTCGCTGGGCTGTCCATCTGGACATTCTGGCTACAGAATTTCTTGACGACCATAGAGCATTGGAACCACCTGATCCCATCCCGAACTCAGTAGTGAAACGATGCATCGCCGATGGTAGTGTGGGGTTTCCCCATGTGAGAGTAGGTCATCGTCAAGATTCATTTCGCAAAACCCCTATCTGCGCATGCAGGTAGGGGTTTTGTCTTTGTGGGCCAAAAATTCTGGGCCTGCTCGAATTGCTGTGGGGCATGCCGTGAAGCAGGCAACTCGGTGGAGGGCACCGGCTTCGCCGGTGATCGCGGGTAAACCCGCTCCTACAGGGTTCGCGGGTAAACCTGCTCCTACAAATCATGAAATGTGCGTCATTTATACCTGAGGCATGACGGTGTAATGCTACGCTCGCGGAAATACTCAGCACGGATACTTACCATGGAAATGAACTGGCATCAGGCCCTGCAAGAGAGCCTAAGCTGGCTGGCAATTGCCTCGTTCATCACCCTTGTCAGCTTCGCTGCAGCCGCGACTCTGGCGGTGCGTTGCACACGCTGGGGCAGCCAGTTCTGGCAGCTTGCCGGGCCCTATTTCAGTTTCAGGCGCAGTTGGCGGCCGTTGCTGGTGTTCGCACTGCTGTTGGTTCTGACGCTGTTTTCGGTTCGCCTTAACGTGCTGTTCTCGTTTTGGTACAACGGCTTCTACAGCGCTTTGCAAGGCCTTGACCAAACGGCGTTCTGGTACTTGCTCGGTGTTTTCGCGGTGCTGGCCACCATCCATGTGCTGCGCTCGTTGTTCACCTTCTATGTCAGTCAGGCATTCAGCATCAAGTGGCGGGTCTGGCTGACCGAGCGCCTGACCCACGACTGGATGCAGGGCGATGCCTATTACCGTGGCCAGTTCCTTGCCGAGCCGGTGGACAACCCCGACCAGCGTATCGAACTGGACGTCAACGCTTTCGTCACCAACTCGGTCACCCTTGCCTTGGGCGCAGTCAGTGCGCTGGTTTCGCTTGTGGCGTTCACCGGCATCCTCTGGGGGCTGTCAGCACCGTTGACGGTGGCCGGGGTGGAGATCCCTCGGGCGATGGTGTTTGCCGTGTACCTGTATGTCATCGCCGCCACCTGGGTGGCCTTCCGACTAGGGCGCCCGCTGATCCGGCTTAACTTCCTCAACGAGAAACTCACCGCCAACTTCCGTTACACGTTGATGCGTCTGCGTGAGAACGCCGAGAACATTGCCTTCTACCAAGGTTCGCAAGTCGAGCGGGGCACGTTGCTGGGCCGCTTTGCTTCCTTGATCGTGAATGTCTGGGCATTGGTGTACCGGAACCTGAAGCTCAGTGGCTTCAACTTGGGTGTCAGTCAGGTTGCTGTCGTGTTTCCGTTCATTCTTCAGGCGCCGCGCTTCTTCAGTGGGGCGATCAAGCTGGGCGATGTCATGCAAACTTCCCAGGCCTTTGGGCAGGTGCAGGATTCTCTGTCGTTCTTCCGTGAGTCGTACGATGCGTTCGCGCAGTACCGCGCGACCCTTGACCGCCTCACTGGCTTTCTGGATGCCAACCAGCAGGCAAGTGCGTTGCCGCGCGTCACGACCGAAGACCAGGCGCATGCGCTGCAGATCGCGGGCTTACAGGTGCTGCGCCCGGACGGACATGCCCTTATCGCCAACCTGGACCTGAGCCTGCACGCCGGTCAGGCGTTGTTGATCAAAGGGCCGTCAGGCAGTGGTAAAACCACGCTGCTGCGTGCCCTGGCGGGCCTTTGGCCGTATGCCGAAGGCAAGGTCAGGCGGCCAACGGGCCATCAGGCACTGTTCCTGTCGCAACGCCCGTACCTGCCGCTGGGTGACTTGCGTACCGTCATTGCCTACCCGGCAGCCAGCCATCCCAAGGATGAACTGCTGATGCAGCAGGCATTGCGCCAGGTCAACCTGGCCCACCTCACCGAGCGTCTCGACGTCAGCTGCGACTGGTCACACATCCTCTCGGTGGGCGAGCAGCAGCGCCTGGCGTTTGCCCGGGTGCTGTTCAACAGGCCGCAGGTGGTGTTCCTCGACGAGTCCACCTCGGCGATGGATGAAGGGCTCGAGCATGCCCTGTATGCGTTGTTGCGTTCGGAGATGCCGAGTGCATTGCTGGTCAGTGTCGGCCACCGTAGCACGCTGGCGGCGTTCCATACCCATCGGCTTGAGGTGGATGGGCATGGCGGTTGGTCGTTGCTGGAGCAGGAAGCTGCGCTGGCCTAGTTCGGCTTGAGTTCCGCGGCCCCTTCACACATAGCAGTGCATCTCGTGCAACGCACTGCTATGTGTGAGGGGCTGTCGAGCACCACGATGTTTTTCAATAATTCCAGAATCCCGCGACCCAGCGGAACCCTTCACCGTCGACTGCTACCCGCCCTACAGAAGGGAAGGGCAAGTGTGTCGCGACGAACAGTTCGCCACTGGTTGCGGCATCGTGTAGCAGCGCCATCCTTACCCGCACTGACTCCTCGGGGTCGTGTTCGAAGCCGTTGTGCCAATCCGGGTGGTCAAAGGCTACCGGGAACAGTGCGTCTCCGGCGAAGGTCAGCTGCTCTCCGTTCGAGTTGATGTACACCACACAGTGCCCCGGGGTATGACCGCCGGTAAGGGTGGCGACGACACCGGGCGCCACTTCATGGTGCAGCTCAAAGGTGCGGATCTTGTCGCCGTAGGCCTGCATGAACGCTTTTGCCGTAGACCGCAGCACATCTGGTACCGGTTTAGGCATGTCCGTTTGCGAAAAGTCCGGTGCAGCCCAGAAGTCTACTTCTGTCGCGGTGACATGGATCTTTACGTCCGCACGCAAGCGGTTCTTCACCTCATCCACCAGCAGACCGCCGATGTGATCCATGTGCATGTGGGTGATGACGATATCGGTGATCGACTCCAGCGCGATGCCGACCGCCGCCAGCCGTTTCGGGAACAGCCCGGCCCGCGGGAACCCAGGGAACTGCCCACCCAGCCCGGCATCCACCAGGATGACCTGCTCGCCGCTGCGCACCAGCAATACATTCAGCGCCCAGTCGAAGGTTTCCGGCCCCAGGAACATGTCCTTGAACCAAGCTGCGCGGGCGGCTGGGTCAGCGTTGGTCGACATGGTTTCGGTGGGCAATGGCAGTACACCGTCGCTCACCACCAGCACCTCGATGTCACCGACTTTCACTGCATAGCGCGAGGGCACCAGTTCTTCGGCCTCGATCGGGACGACATTGTTCATTGGCATTGTCATGGTCGTTCTCCTGCTGGATGGGAAGGTCGTGCGGGGCTCAAGCCACTGGAATCGACGGGTCGGCAGAGGCAAGGGCGGTGGCGCGCTCGGCTGCCGGCGGGTAGATCCACACGGTGTTGATCTGGGTCTTGAGCTCCTTGGCTTCGCCTTTCACCAGTTTCAACTGGCGGTCCCAGCCCTCGCTGTATACGGCGCCCCAAGCGCCCAGATCCAGACAAGTCACGTACTTGGGCTGTCGGTAAGTCGTGGGTGTCACACCCAGCAGATCGGCGGCGGCGTTATTGCCGGCATGGCGACCGAGGCTGATGGCATGCTGGCAGGACATCACAGCGAAATTGCCGATCTCGTCAGTGGCTGCATAAGCCACATCGCCTGCGGCAAAGACATGGTCCAGGCCGCGCACCTTGAGGTTGCCGTCCACATGCAGGCGCCCCTGGTGGTCACGGGTACCGGTCAGTTGTTCGGTCAGCGGGCTGGCGCGCATGCCGGCAGTCCAGACCACGGTCTGGCTTTCGATATGTCGGCCATCAGCCAGCGTTACGCCATTGGCATCCACTGCAGTTACGGTGGCACCGACAATCCATTCGATACCCAGTTCATCCGAGGCTTCAATGATCGAAGGCCGGATACCCTCACCCAGGGCGGCGCCAATGCGCTCGCCGCGGTCGACAAGGACCACCCGGATCTCCGCGTCTTCGCCCAGAGCCGCACGCAAGCGTGCAGGCATCTCGGTAGCGGTTTCGATACCAGTGAAGCCGCCGCCGGACACCACCACGGTATTGCGGGCGCTGCTTGCGGGACGTTTGCCCAGCGCCATCAGGTGCTGCTCCAGGCGCGCTGCTGATTCGATCTGATCCACGTCGAAGCTATATTGGTTCAGGCCAGGCACGGGGGGACGAGACAGCAGGCTGCCACTTGCCAGAATCAGGCGGTCGTAGGCCAATTGCGCCTGTTGCCCGGCTTCGTCGCGGTAGCTGACGCGGCGGGCCAGCTCGTCGATGCTTTCGGCGCAGCCCTTGATGAAGTTTACGTCGACAGCATCGAAGAGCGCCTGGAGCGGGGCGAACATGCTATGCACGTCGGCCTCATAGAAACGCGGGCGGATACGCAGTTCAGCCTGTGGCGCCAGCACGGTAATTTGCACGTCTTGCCGACCATGCATATCGAGCAGGCGCGCGGCGCTCAGGGCGCTCCACAATCCGGCGAATCCTGCGCCAATAACCAGAAGTTGCTGTTTCATGATCGTGCTCCTGTCTTGAACGGTTAAGGTTCTTTTCTTCGGCCCTCGCGGGACGCTGTAGGTCGATGTTATGCAGGGGCAGGGATGCGCACACTTCTCCATGGGTGTGCAGTGGATTACGCATGGGGCGTAAGCAGCTATACGATCGTATCGAAGGGACTGTTCAGTGGTGCAGGGCGGTCTCGATGCAGTCCAGCAGCTGCTGGGCTTCGAATGGTTTTGGCAGACAGCTGACTACGCCTGCCATACCCGGGGTGATGCGTGAGCGTTGGCCCGGGTGGGCGCTGATGAAGATCACCGGAATGTCGAACCCACGTACCTGTAGTTGCGTCAAAAGCTCGACGCCACACATGCCGGGCATCTGGATGTCGGAGATCAGGCAGCCTGCCTGGCTCGGGCCATCAGAGGCAAGGAAATCAATGCCGCTGGCAAAGGTGCGGGCACGGTAGCCGGTGGCGCGCAACAGGCCGTCGAGCGCATCGCGCAGGGACTCGTCGTCGTCGACAACGGCAATCAGAGTTGCGGTGGGCTGCTTCATGCGCGGTCTGCTCTTGGCGGCCTGTGCCATTGCTTCAAGATACCCGGTCGCGCAAGTGGCAGAAGTATACCTAGGTATAGCTGGGCCATACCTGCGTCTGGTATTGCCGGTTTCCGGTGGCCAAACCTGTGAACCTTGCCCAACAATAGGCTAGATTTTCAACCTGCCAACAGCACGCGGCGTCACGGCTGAAGGAGCGCAAATGGCCTTACAGAGCACACACGGCCCGAATGAGCCGGTGGTGTATATCGTTGATGACGACGAGTCCATGCGCCTGGCCCTCGACGGGCTGTTCCGTTCGGTCGGCTTGCAGGTGCAAAGTTTTGCTTCCACCCAGGACTTTGTTGCCTTCCCCCGCAAGGCTGTGCCCGGCTGCCTGGTGCTCGATGTGCGTCTGCGTGGAGAAAGCGGCCTGGCGTTCCAGGCACAGATGGAGCAGGGAGGGGTGCACATTCCGGTGGTATTCATCACAGGGCATGGTGATATTGCCATGTCGGTCAAAGCGATGAAGGCTGGCGCGGTAGACTTTCTGACCAAACCGTTCCGTGAGCAGGACATGCTCGACGCGGTGGCCAGTGCCCTGGCTCGCGACCGCGAGCGTCTGGCAGGTGAACAGGCCGGCGGGGCATTGCGCAGCGCTTTCGAGACGCTAACGTCCAGGGAGCGGCAGGTGCTGGCCTTCGTTATCGCCGGCCTGATGAACAAGCAGATCGCCGCTGAGTTGAACCTCAGCGAGGTCACCGTGAAAGTACATCGTGGGCAGATGATGAAGAAACTCGGCGCTCGCTCGGTCGCCGATTTGGTACGCATGGCCGAAGCGCTGGGTGTCGAGCCGTTGCGTCGCATGGTCTGACACAGCCCGCATTCGTCCAACTTGATGAAGGGGCCCGGACCCATGCCAGGTAAACAGCAAGTCCTGTGGAACGATGGTGATCGCCTGTTTTGCCGGCTACGGCGCCCGGACGGCACCCGCGTGCTGCTGATGCAGCCGGCCAATGAGCAGCCTGCGCCTGCCACCGTCGACCGCTTGGCACATGAATATGGTCTACGCGATGAGCTTGAGGGTAGCTGGGCGCTGCAGCCCCAGGCCTTGGAGCGCTTCAATGGCAAGCCGCGCCTGGTACTGAGCGACCCGGGCGGCCAACCGTTGTCGGCCTTGCTGCTGTCACCGCTGGACATCGAAACCTGCCTTGAGCTGGCTGTGGCAATTAGCGTTGCCTTGGGCCGCCTGCACTTGGCCGGGTTGGTGCACAAGGACCTCAAACCCCACCATATTCTGGTTGACTGCGACGATGGCAAGGTCCGCCTTACCGGTTTCGGCCTGGCGTCACGCTTGCCCCGCGAGCGGCAAGCGCCCGAACCGCCGGAGACCATCGCCGGCACCTTGGCATACATGGCGCCTGAGCAGACAGGACGGATGAACCGCTCCGTAGACTCACGCAGTGACCTCTACGCGCTGGGGGTGAGCCTGTACCAGATGCTCACTGGTTCGCTGCCCTTCAGCGCCACAGAACCCATGGAGTGGGTGCACTGCCACATTGCTCGCAAACCACTGCCACCCAGCGAGCGCGTTGCCACCGTGCCGCCGCTGCTGTCCCGACTGGTGATGAAACTCCTGGCCAAGACCGCTGAAGATCGCTACCAGAGTGCTGCCGGCCTTGAGCAAGACCTGCGCCGGTGCCTTGCCGAGTGGCGACAAGGCCGGAGCATCAAGGCCTTCAGCCTGGATGAACAAGGCGCCCCCGACCGCCTGTTGATCCCGGAAAAGCTATACGGTCGCGAACGCGAAGTGCAGATTCTCGAAGATGCCTTCGCTCGCATGGTGCGCAGCAGCGTGCCGGAGCTGGTGCTGGTTTCCGGTTATTCGGGTATCGGAAAATCCTCGGTGGTCAATGAGTTGCACAAGGTACTGGTACCACCGCGAGGACTGTTCGCAAGTGGCAAGTTCGACCAGTACAAGCGCGATATCCCGTATTCCACCCTGGTGCAGGCGTTTCAGGGGCTGGTGCGCACGTTGCTTGGGAAAAGCAGCGAGGTGCTGGCCGGATGGCGTACGGCATTGCTGGCGGCGTGTGGGCCCCACGCACGGCTTATGACCGACCTGATCCCGGAGCTGCGGCTGATCATCGGCGAGCCTGCGCCAGTGCCGGAGCTTGATCCGCAGCAGGCGCAACGGCGGTTTTTGCTGGTATTGAGACGCTTCATCTCGGTGTTTGCCCGCGCCGAGCACCCGCTGGCGCTTTTTCTGGACGACCTGCAGTGGCTGGACGCGGCGACCCTCGACCTGCTCGAAGACCTGCTTACGCACCCGGAACTGCGCTATCTGATGGTGGTGGGCGCCTACCGCGACAACGAGGTGGATGCCCACCACCCATTGACCGCCAGGCTCCAGGCGATTCGCCAGGCCGGCGCCCCTGTGCATGAGGTTCGCCTTGCGCCCCTGGCACGCCCGCATATCGAACAGCTGATCGCCGAGTCACTGCACTGCCCGGCCCCGAGCGTGATGGGCCTGGCCCAGCTGGTACAGGACAAGACCGCCGGCAACCCGTTTTTTGTCATCCAGTTTCTCCAGGCGCTGGCCGAGGAGTCGCTCCTGGCCTACGACCACGCAGCCCGGCGCTGGCGTTGGGATTCGCAGCGTATCCATGCCAAGGGTTACACCGACAATGTCGTCGACCTGATGGTTGGCAAGCTCGCCCGACTGCCGCTGGCAACCCGTCAGGCACTTCAGCACCTGGCCTGTCTGGGGAACGTGGCGCATACGCAGACGCTTGCCCTGGTGCTCGATCTGCCGATGGAGCGTGTACAGGCGGTTTTATGGGCGGCAATCCGGCTGGAGCTGGTCGCCCACCATGACGGCACCTGCGCGTTCGTTCATGACCGCATTCATGAAGCCGCCTACTCGCTGATTGCCGAACAAGACCGCGCTGCCATGCACCTGCGCATCGGTCGCCTGCTGGCTAACCAAGTGCCGGGCAAGCACCGCGATGAAGCCATTTTCGAGATCGTCGGGCAGCTCAACCGCGGTGCGACGCTGATCGATGCCCCTGGCGAACGCAAGCAGTTGGCCGAACTCAACCTGTTTGCCGGGCGCCGGGCCAAGGCCGCATCGGCCTACGGATCGGCCTTGGCCTACCTGAGCGTGGGCGAGCAATTACTGGAGGGGCCGTGTGCCGCTTATCCGCATGAATTGAGCTTTGCCCTGGCGCTGAACCGGGCTGAATGCGAGTTTCTCACCGGCCAGCTCGGGTGCGCGGACGCGCGGCTGATCGGCCTGGCTCGGCGCGCCAGGACCGCAGCTGAAGGCGTTGCGGTAGCGTGCTTGCATATGGATGTTTGCCTGATGCTCGACCGCAGCGATCGCGCGGTGGCGGTTTGCCTCGCCTGGCTGCGGCAGGTGGGCATCCACTGGGTCGCGCGGCCGAGCGATGACGAGGTACGTGGTGAATATGACCAGATCGCGTTGCGGGTAGGCGCGCGTAGTATCGAGCAGTTGATTGACCTGCCGCTGATGGAGGACGCGACCTCCCTGGCCACCCTGGATGTCTTGTGCAAGCTGTTCGCCCCGGCCGTGCAAACCAATGCCAACCTGGCCTGCCTGACCATATGCAAGGCTGTAAGCTTGAGCCTTGAGCATGGCAACTGTGATGCATCGTGCATGCTCTACGCCAATATCGGGCGGGTGTCCCGGCGCTATGGCGACTACCAGACCGGTTACCGATTCGGGCGTCTTGCTTGCGAGCTGGTCGAGCGGCGCGGCCTGCAACGCTTTGAAGCCAGTACTTTCCTGTGTTTCTCGATGTTCGTGGTGCGCTGGACGCGGCCGGTCAGCGAGTGTCGCGAGTTGCTGCGCCGGGCCTTCGTCGCGGCCAATCGGGTTGGTGACCTGCCGTATGCCGCTTATGTAGGCAATGGGCTGATATCCGATCAGTTGTTCACTGGTGAACCGCTGGGCAGCATGCAACCGGAGGCCGAGCAAGGATTGGCCTACGCAGAAAAAGTGCATTTCGGGCTGGTGATCGACTTCATGAACACACAGCTGGCGCTGATCCGCACGCTGCGCGGGCAAACGCCGGTGTTTGGATGTCTGAACGACGAGCACTTCAGTGAAGCGCGCTTCGAGCAGCACCTGGACGCTGCCCCGGACCTTGCCTTGGCGGCCGGCAAATACTGGGTGCGCAAGCTGCAGGCGCGCTACCTGGCAGGTGACTATGCGGCGGCCGAAGCCTGTGCGGCGCGGGCCAAGGCGCTTAAATGGGTGATCACCTCGTTTTTCGAGGAAGCGGAGTACCACTTCTTTGCCGCACTGACGCTGGCGGCCGGGCAGAGCATTGATGAAGCCACGTTGCAGGCGCTGGCCGAGCACCATGACGAGCTGCAGATCTGGGCCCGGCAGTGCGCAGAAACCTTCGCCAGCCGGCAGGTGCTGCTGGAGGCCGAAATCGCGCGCTTGCAGGGGCACGTGGTCCACGCTGAGCACCTCTATGAACAGGCCATCCAGCTCGCGCGTGACAGCGGCTACGTGCATGTCGAGGCGCTTGCAAACGAGTTGGCATCGCGTTTCTACGGCAGCCGCGGGCTTGCCCGGATTGCCCGCGTCTACCTTCGAGATGCGCGTTATGGCTACCTGCGCTGGGGCGCCGATGGCAAGGTGCGCCAGCTGGACAGCCGTCATCGTTATCTGCGCAGCATCGAGCCGGAGCCAGGCCCCACGGCTACCATCGCCACCCCGGTCGAGCACCTGGACCTCGCAACGGTGCTCAAAGTGTCTCGCGCCGTGTCGGGCGAAGTCGATCTGCAGAAACTGATCACCCAAGTGCTGCACACGGCGATCGAGCAAGCCGGTGCCGAGCGGGGCGTGTTGGTCCGCGCCAGAGGGAGCGAGCCGCATATCATCGCGCAGGCAAGTGTGGGGCAGGGTGAAGTGGTGCTTTGCAACGAACCGGTGAGCAGTACGTTGCTGGCCGAATCCGTGCTTTACCAGGTACTGCGCACGGGGGAAAGTCTGTGTCTGGACGACGCCATGGGTGACGCTGCGTTCATGGCTGACGACTACATCCGCCGATGCTCGGCCCGGTCGCTGCTATGCCTGCCGCTTGGCAATCAGGCGCGGCTGGTTGGGGCGCTGTACCTGGAGAACAATCTCAGTGCCGGAGTATTCGACCCCGCGCGTATTGCGGTGTTGCGGCTAGTCGCGTCACAAGCCGCCATCTCGCTTGAAAACGCCAGGCTGTATCACGAGGTAGCGGAACGGGAGGCCAAGAATCGCCAGATACAGGCCGAACTGGCGCATGCCAACCGTGTCGCCACCATGGGCCAGTTGGCCGCTTCGATCGCCCATGAAGTCAACCAGCCGATCGCTGCCACGGTCACCAATGCCAATGCCGCCATCCGCTGGTTGAGCGCAAAGCCACCGGCGCTGGATGAAGTAGGCCTGGGGCTGGGACGGATCATCAAGGATGCCAACCGCGCGGCGCAGGTGCTGGGCCGTATTCGTGAGCTGATCCGCAAAACCCCGCCGCAGAAGCACGCGGTGGGCGTCAACGCCGTGGTGCTGGAGATGGTCGACTTTACCCGTGGCGAGGCCGTGAGGGGAAAAGTACAGGTGCATACCACCCTTGCCGAGGGCTTGCCGCAGGTGCTGGTCGACCGTGTTGAGTTGCAGCAGGTGCTGCTGAACCTGATCCTCAACGCGCTGGAAGCGATGATCGAGGTTGAAGGCGTTCGTAAGCTGCAAATAAGCACGGCCCTCGACCAGGAGGGGGTGCGGGTAACAGTGGCGGACAGCGGGCCCGGATTTGCAGTGGAAAACGTAGAACAGGTTTTCGAGCCTTTTTACACCACCAAGGCGACCGGCCTGGGCATGGGGCTGTCGATCTGCCGCTCGATCATCGACAGCCACGGAGGCCGCTTCTGGGCCAGCCCCAAGCAAAGTCCTGGCGCCCAAGTGCAGTTCACCTTGCCGGCGCTTCTGGTTGATTCAGGTCAATAGTCATCAAGCTGTCGGTTGCATGTTTCTTTTAGTTCGTATCAGCTAGATGGCAAAGAGAACCTAAGCGTGACGAGCGATTTATCAGCATGCTGATACAGCGACGACCGCTCATGTCCACCTAAGCCCGTTACAGTCGAGCTGTGCGCACAGGGGAGTCTCATTGAAAACGCCGGTGGTCGACGCAGTCGTTGAGCAAACACCAATCCCTGCGCATTCCGTGGCCTGGCACACCCTGCCAGCCGAGCAGGTGACAAACCTGCTCGAGGTCAATGCGCCTGTCGGACTGGAGGTTGCCGAGGTTCAAGCCCGTCTTGACCGCGCTGGTTTCAATCGCCTGCCACAGGCAGCACGGCGCCCGGCCTGGTTTCGATTCTTGCTGCAATTTCACAACATCCTGATTTACGTGCTTTTGGGATCCGCTGCGATTACCGCGATGCTGCAACATCTGTGGGATACGGTAGTGATCCTGGCGGTGGTAATTGCAAACGCAATCATTGGCTACATTCAGGAAGGCAAAGCAGAAAAGGCGATGGATGCTATCCGGCAGATGCTGGCACCGCGCGCCGCAGTGATTCGCGCAGGCGAACGCTTGAGTATTGCGGGTGAGGAACTGGTACCGGGCGATATCGTATTGCTGGAGGCGGGAGACAAAGTCCCTGCTGATTTACGCTTGCTGCACGCGAACAGGCTTCACATTCAGGAAGCCATTCTTACCGGTGAATCCGTACCCGTAGAAAAACATACCCAATCAGTGCCCCTTGACGCAGCTTTGGGTGATCGAACTTGCATGGCGTTCAGCGGTACGCTCGTGACTTGCGGACAAGCAACAGGCGTTGTAGTGGCGACCGCAGCAGCAGCCGAGATCGGACGCATCAGCACTCTGCTTGCAGGTGTAGAAACGCTGACCACTCCGCTGGTGCAGCAAATGAACGTGTTTGCCCGCTGGCTGACGATCCTGATTTTGTTAGTGGGCGGCTTATTGCTCGTGTTCGGCCATTATGTCGGGCACTACGCCTTCAACGAGATCTTCATGGTCGTGGTGGGGATGTCGGTAGCGGCGATACCTGAAGGTCTGCCTGCCGTCCTTACCATTACGCTGGCCGTGGGCGTTCGGGCAATGGCTCGACGTAACGCCATCGTGCGCCGTCTGCCTACCATCGAAACACTAGGCTCGGTATCCGTCATCTGCACTGACAAGACCGGTACACTGACCCGCAACGAAATGATGGTGGCAACGGTCGTCACGAACGATCTGGTCTTCACGGTCGATGGCACGGGTTATCAGCCCGCGGGAAGCATCAGTCTTGCCGATCAGTTAATTGACCTATCGTCTCACCCCAAGCTGTCTGAACTGGGACGAGCAGCAGGTCTTTGCAACGATGCCGTACTGCGCCTGCATGACGATGTATGGACGGTGGAAGGTGATCCGATGGAGGGGGCATTGCTGGCATTCTCCGGGAAAACCGGAATTGATCGAAATGAGGATCGTCGGGCTTGGCCCCGCACTGATGCCATACCGTTTGACGCTAAACACCGCTTCATGGCGACACTGCATCACAATCATGATGGACATGCCTCCATCTACGTGAAAGGCGCGCCAGAGCAGCTACTGGCCATGTGCACGCATCAGCTTGCAAGCACTCGCGAGACTGAACCGCTCAATGTGGACTACTGGCACGCAAAGGCGAACGCCATTGCTGCCAAGGGGCAGCGTGTATTGGCGTTTGCAGTAAGGCCGGTTCGGCCCGAGCACACCGTGTTGGCGTTCGGGGACGTGCAAGGAAAGTTGACGTTGCTGGGCATGGTCGGTCTGATTGATCCACCTAGACCCGAGACGTTAAAGGCGGTTCAGCAATGCCAAAAAGCGGGCATTGCCGTAAAAATGATCACTGGCGATCATGACGGTACCGCCGCCGCTATCGGTCGCCAGATAGGCTTGCAAAATCCCGACAAGGTGCTGACTGGGGTGGACCTGGACGCCATGAACGATGCCGCCCTCAAGGAGGCGGTAAAGGGCATCAACATTTTTGCTCGCACCAGCCCCGAACATAAGCTCAGGTTGGTAATGCTGCTGCAATCGAACGGCATGACCGTGGCCATGACCGGTGATGGCGTTAACGACGCACCGGCGCTAAAGCGTGCAGACGCCGGTATAGCCATGGGTGGAAAAGGCAGTGAGGCCGCCAAGGAGGCCGCAGACCTGGTGTTGGCCGATGACAACTTCGCCTCCATCGTCGCTGCAGTACGCGAAGGCCGAACAGTCTATGACAACATCAAGAAAGTGTTGAGCTGGACGCTGCCTACCAACGCAGGCGAGACCATGACCATCATTGTCGCGCTGCTCCTCGGCATTACGCTGCCGGTGACGCCGATACAGATTCTGTGGATCAACCTGATAACCGCAGTGACCCTCGGCATCGCGCTCGCGTTCGAGCCCACCGAAGAAAACACCATGCTCAGGCCGCCCCGTTCACGTAAGGAACCACTCATAAGCGCAGCCTTGGTCTGGCATATGGTGCTTGTTTCCATTCTTTTCCTCTGCGGTGTTTATGGCATTTTTTCTTATGCCCTCGACCGAGGCTACTCCGTTGAGTTGGCCCGAACCCTCGCGGTGAACACGTTAGTCGTGATGGAAATATTCCACCTGTTCTTCATCCGTAACCTCTACAGCACATCGCTTACCTGGAAGGGTATTCGCGGCACCAAGGTCGTGTGGATCACCGTCATGGTGATTACCTTCGCTCAGTTCGCCATCACGTATGCGCCACCGCTGCAAAAGGTATTTGCAACGCAGGCAATCCCCTTCCTTGATGGCTTGCTGATCATCGGGGTTGGCGTTGCGCTATTTGCGGTTATCGAGATAGAAAAACAGATTCGAATCCGCTTGTCCGAGTAGAACGGGTTGAATGCTGGCGGCACCCGGAACGACAAGCACCTTCATGACCTGAAAGAGGATTTGGAACATGCACAAAATACTGGTTGCGGTCGATGGTTCCGAGCATTCGGAACGCGCCGTGCGTTACCTTATTGGGCTTATCCAAGAGGGTGGGTTGCTGGGCGGTAATGTTGAGGTACATCTGTTGAATGTACAGCCACTTTTACCCACTCGAATCGCAAATGGCATGAGCGAGGATGAGCGTGATCGCTACTATGGGGATAGAAGTGCCGAGGATTCACGAAAGGCTGAGGTGCTTCTGAAGCAAGAAGGGATTGCATTCACACTCCATAGCTTGCAAGGCGATGCAGCCAGTCAAATTGTGGCGTGTGCGCATTTCCTTGGATGTGACAGCATCATCCTGGGTTCGCATGGCAATGGTTTTTTGGCAGGGATTTTTCTGGGGTCTGTCGCGGCAAAGGTGATTCAGCTCTCGGATTTACCCATCACCTTGGTCAAATAAGAGATCGGACAAGGCACGCAGCGCTGGCGCTCCGATTTTTCTCGCGCGCCACATCGGGCCTGCGGGATCTCCAATCGAACCAGACAGCCCGTTGACGATGGTTGCGCAAGAACTGAAGCTTCTGGGTGGAGAGGTGGTATTCGAAAAGCGGCGAGCCAACGCCTTCGAAATGACTGGCCTGGCGGACAATTTGCGGTCTCGCGGGGCTACCGGTGTGGTCATCACTGGCATGAAAACTCAATACTGTGTAGACAGCACCTGCCGTGCTGCTCGTGACGTTGGCTTTGATGCGGTACTTGTCGCCGAAGGTCATACCTGTTCAGACACGCCAATGATGAAAGCTAAGGACATCGTTGCCCATCACAATGCAACGCTTGACGGGCCGTTCTGCCGGCTAGTTCGGGCTGAGGAGTGGAACTTCTAGCGGAGCCCGAAACTACAGGAATGCACTTTACTTGCCATCCTGAGCAACTCATCGAACCCAACCGTGGATCTGCCACCTTTACTCGATACGGTGGCAGACCCAAGTCCTAAAGGCCGCTCAATGGGAATGCCGCGGCGTCCCACCTTCACGGGCGATCACACGCATGTGCAGGGTGGCCGGTTCCAGGCAACCACCGGTGGACAACTGCCCGACCAATTGGCGGTAGAGCTCTTGCCACGGTGTCTGAGAGGCTGGGATGTTCGGCTTCCAGGCAGCGCGACGGCGCGCCACTTCGTTATCGTCTACCAGCAGGTCGACGCGACGCTGGTTGAGGTCGACACGCAGCAAGTCATTGGTCTGAAGGAGTGCCAGGCCGCCCCCGACCGCCGCTTCCGGCGACATGTTAAGAATCGACGGGCTGGCCGAGGTGCCGCTCTGGCGACCGTCGCCCAGGCACGGCAACGAGTCGATGCCTTTTTTGATCAGCGCCGCCGGTGGCGCCATGTTGACCACTTCAGCACTGCCCGGGTAACCCACGGTGCCGGCGCCACGGATCACCAGGATGCAACGCTCGTCGATGTCCAGTGCTGGGTCGTCGATGCGGGCGTGGTAGTCCTCGGGGCCCTCGAACACGATGGCCCGCGCCTCAAAGCTGTTTTCCTTGCCTGGCTCGGACAGGTAGGTCTTGCGGAAGGCTTCGCCGACTACCGACATCTTCATGATCGCGCTGTCGAAGAAATTGCCGCTGAGAACGATGAAACCAGCGCTGTGCTTGAGTGGCTCGTCGAACGGCAGGATAACGTCGCGGTTGCTGGTGACGGTGTCGCTGACCACCTCGCCGATGGTCTTGCCGCTTACCGTAGCGCAGGCTTCATGCAGGCGACCGGCCTTGCGCAGCTCGTGCATCACCGCCGGTACGCCGCCGGCACGGTGGAAACCTTCGCCCAGGTACTTGCCGGCCGGCATGCAGTTGACCAGCAGCGGCACGTCTTCACCGATGCGCTGCCAGTCGTCGAGCGACAACTCGATGCCCATGTGCCGGGCAATGGCGATCAAGTGGGGCGGGCAATTGCTTGAGGCGCCAAGGGCCGAGGCTACTGCGATGGCGTTCTCGAATGCTTCGCGGGTCATGATCGATGAGGGACGTACGTCTTGCATTACCAGTTCGCAGATGCGTCTGCCGGTGACGTAGGCCATTTGCCCGCGTTCCCGATAGGGCGCGGGGATGCTGGCGCAACCGGGCAGCGACATGCCCAGGGCTTCGGCCAGGGCGTTCATCGACAGCGCCGTGCCCATGGTGTTGCAGTGGCCTACCGACGGTGAAGCAGCGGTGGTCATTTCCATGAAGCCTTCGTAGTCGATTTCGCCGGCAGCCATCAGATTGCGCGCATGCCACAGCACCGTGCCCGAGCCGATCAGTTGGCCCTTGTGATGGCCGTCTAGCATTGGTCCGCCGGACAGCACAATGGCCGGCAGGTCGGTGGTGGCGGCGGCCATCAGGCAAGCTGGAGTGGTCTTGTCGCAGCCGGTGGTCAACACCACACCGTCCAGCGGGTAGCCGTGGAGGATCTCCACCAGTCCCAGGTACGCCAGGTTGCGGTCGAGCGCGGCGGTGGGCCGACGGCTCTGTTCGGCGATCGGGTGTACCGGGAACTCCATCGGAATGCCGCCCGCATCACGGATACCGGCCTTGACCCGCTGAGCCAGTTCCAGGTGATGGCGGTTGCAGGGCGTCAAGTCGCTTCCGGTCTGGGCGATGCCGATGATCGGCCGCCCCGATTGCAGTTCAGCGCGGGTCAGGCCGTAGTTCATGTAACGCTCCACGTACAGCGCAGTCATGTCGGCGTGGCTCGGGTCGTCGAACCATTGCTGACTGCGTAGCGAGCGTTTTGGGGTATCGGTCATATCGATCTCTCTTGTATTTTTTGGCCACTGGTTAGCGTTGCGGCACACCGACGCCTAAATGGCTGTGTTGGGATGAAGCCGCACTTCCCACTGCGTCGTCCAGTGCCGTCAGGTCGCGGCCACAGGTTTCGATGGACAGCCAGGTGCCGATCAAGGTCAGCCCAGTCAGCGCCAGGGTGTATAGCGCCAGCACCCAGTAGGCACCACCGGCCAGACCGACCAGGAATATGCCCAGGAGCGGCGCCACGCCGCCGGACAGCATCGCGCCGATTTCTCGGGACAGAGCCACGCCGGAGTAGCGGTAGCGGTTGCCGAACAGTTCGGTGAAATGCGCACACTGTGCCCCGAGCATGCTATTTGCAGCCAGGGTGAAGCCACCTATCACCGCGATGTACACCAATGTCGAATTGCCGCTGTCGATCATCCACCACGAGGGGAATGCCCATAACGCGCCGAACAAGGCGCCGCCACGGTACACCGCCAGGCGTCCGATACGATCGGACAGAGCGCCGAACAATGGGGTGGTGAATACGCTGAGGATACTGGCGACGAGCACCGCATTGGTACCAATGGTGGCCAGGTTGGCACCTTCCTCGCTGAGATGGCTGCTGGCGAAACCGGTAAGGAAGGCGATGGATACAGTGGCATAGAGGGTCGAGCAGCCTGTTTCGGCCATGCGCATCAACGTAGTCGCTGCCAGTGGCCGACGTGCATTACGCAGCACGGCGCGCATCGGCGATTCGATCACTTGCTGGTTCTGGCTGAGCTGCTGGAACACCGGGCTTTCCTTGAGCTTGAGGCGGATCCAGATGGCCATGAATATCAGCACTACGCTGGCCAGGAAGGGGATCCGCCAGCCCCAGTCGAGCAACTCTTCCTGTGTCAGCGAGCTCTGCATCACGCGGAAAGTGATAGTGGCAAGGGCCAGGCCGCTGAATACCCCAATGAAGGGCAGGGCGGCATAGAACCCTCGTCGCTCACGCGGAGCCAGTTCGGCCATGAGTGTCGCCGCGCCGGTCTGTTCGGCACCCGCACCAAAACCTTGCAGCAGGCGCAGCAGTACCAGTAGCACAGCACCCGTGGCGCCAGTCGGTAGCAGGCCGATCAGGGTAGTAGCGGTACCCATCAGGGCGATGGTCAGCAACAAGACCAGCTTGCGCCCTTTGCGGTCACCCAATGAGCCAAAGAAAAGCCCGCCGAACGGTCGCGCCAAGAATCCTGCGCCATAGGTGGCGAAACTGGCGAGCAAGGCGCCTGTGGTGCCGAGGGTGGGGAAGAATATATGGCCGAAGACCAGCGCCGCGGCTAGCCCATAAATGGCGAAATCGTAGTACTCCAGAGCACTGCCGATTGCGCCGGTATAGATCGCCCGGCGCAGCTGACGCGGGTCGGGCACGGCGTCCTTGGCTTGGGTTTGCATGTCTTACCTCGCTTTTTTGTTGTTATGGGCCCGGCGGAAATCCTGAGTGTTGCTACTTCAGGAGTCCTCGAGCGGCTAGGTTGTGCATCATCGCGCCGAGACCGAAGGTCCAAGGGCGAGCTTGGTCGCTTGTCGTGACTTGGTTATGCAGTTGGCCCAGAAACGGGCTGGCAATGCGCACGTGATCGCCGGGTTTGTGCGTGAAGCCGGCACCCGGCTGGTCGCGGTCCTCGGTGGGGGCGAAAAGCGTGCCGAGAAACAGCATGAAGCCGTCTGGGTACTGATGATTTTCGTTGAGGGTCTGCCGCACCAGATCTTCGGGGTCGCGGCTGATCTGGTCCATCGAACTGCTGCCAAGCAGGCGGTAGCCATCGCGACCCTGGACTTCCAGATCGACCACGCAGCGGCGCACAGTGTCCAAGTCGAAGGTCTCATCGAACAGGCGAATGAACGGGCCGACGGCGCAAGAGGCATTATTGTCCTTGGCCTTGCTCAGCAGCAGTGCGCTGCGGCCCTCGAAGTCGCGCAGGTTGACGTCGTTGCCCAAGGTCGCGCCATGAATCCGGCCGCGGCTGTCGACCGCCAGCACCACCTCCGGTTCGGGGTTGTTCCATGCCGATTTCGGGTGCACGCCGATTGCGCTGCCGCTGCCGACAGCAGCCAGCACAGGTGCTTTGGTAAAGATTTCCGCATCCGGACCGATCCCGACTTCCAGGTATTGGGACCACATTCCCTTTTCCAGCAGCAGTGCTTTCAACGCCATTGCCTGTTGAGAGCCTGGCCGCACCGCACGCAAGTTGTCACCGATCACCGTGCGTACTGTGGCACGCACCGCTTCGGCTTTGCTGGCGTCGCCGCCGGCTTGCTCCTCGATCACCCGTTCGATCATGCTGGCGGCGAATGTCACGCCTGCGGCTTTGATGACTTGCAGGTCGACTGGCGCGAGCAGATAGGGCTTGCTGGCATCGAAGGCGGCACCGCTGTTGCTCAGCAGCGCCTCGACGCTACCCAGAAACTGGCCCGGCGTGCTGCGTACTGCCTGTAGCGGATCTTCATGCTCAAGCAACTGACTGAGGGTGGCGAAGCGTTCGGAGAGGTCGAACACACCGTCATTACGCAACACTATCGGCGAGGGGCCGCCGGGTTCACCGGGCGTCCAGGCGCGGCCGACAAGGGTGCCGGCCAGGTTGTCCTCGGGAAGAGTATTAGCGGAAGTGAGCGTTATCGGCATGGCATCTAGGTCTCCTGGATCTGAAAGCTGAACGCTAGGGCAAACCGTGCGATAAACTCCAATGGCATCTTTTCACTATTCGATAACATGTGGTTATTGCCCCAAGGTGGATTCATGTCGGACCTATCTTTTTCTCACGTCTGCAACTGGCTTAAATTCCGCCACCTTCTGCTCATCGACACACTCGGTCGCACACACAACATGCATCTGGCAGCTCAGCAGATGAACCTCAGCCAGCCGGCGATCAGCAAGATGCTCAAGGAGATCGAGAACCTGCTCGGCTTCGCCCTGTTCGAGCGTCTGCCACGCAGCATGCCGCCCACCGCCCTGGGCGAGCAGGTGGTGCGCTATGCCCAGGTCGCACTCAATGATGCGCGCACCTTCGTCGACCAGATCGACAGCCTGCGCCAAGGCGGCCACGGGCATCTGAAGATTGGCGGCATCTTTGCCGCCACCGCCGTAGCGCTGCCAGAAGCCATCGTCGAGATAAAGCAGCGCAAGCCGTTGCTATCGATTGAGGTGGTGGAGCAGACCAGCGACCATCTCATGGCGATGCTGGAGGACAAGAACCTGCACCTGGCGGTAGCACGATTCACCGATGTGGCGCAGCACCAGCGCTTCGACTTCCAGCCGCTGGCGCCGGAGCCGTTCTGCTTCGTGGTCAACGACCAGCATCCTTTGAGCGATGCCGGGCCGGTGACGCTGCCTCAGTTGCTCGAGTGGCCGTGGATCCTCTACCCGAAGGGCACGCCAATTCGTGGTCGCATGGAACGCGCGTTCGCCGAGGCCGGGGTCGCGGTGCCGCGCAACACCATCGACACCATTTCGATGCAGACCTTCCTCAAGGTGCTGTTGGGCGGCCCGATGATCGGCATGCTGCCCCAGGCGATGGTCGAGCCACATCTTGCCAGCGGGGTACTTATCAACCTCGATACGCCGCTGCACCTGGATCCCCAGGATTACGGCATCTTGACCCGCAAAGGCGAGCCCTTGACCGGCGCGGCGTTGGAGTTTGCCGAGATACTGCTGGCCAACGCACGAAGGGTGCAGTTGGACTGATAACAAGCGGTTATCAGATGATCCCCAAAAGCCATTGGGCAAGAATCGCAGAGCCGCATAGATTAGTGCCCACTGTCTTACGCGACGCGAAGGGACCCTTCATGACTTCATTTGCAGGCCAACAATTCATCGGCGGTAGCCGCCGTGCTACCGGGACTGCTTCATTGCATAGCGTGGATGCGCACACCGGGCAGGCGCTACCTGGTGCGTTTTTCCAAGCTACCGAGCAAGAAGTGGATGCGGCTGCTCTAGCCGCTGCCGCTGCCTATCCGATCTACCGGGCGTTGCCCGCTCTGCGCCGGTCCGAATTCCTCGATGCCATTGCCGATGCGCTGGATGCGCTGGACGATGACTTCATTGATACCGTATGTAGCGAGACCGCCTTGCCAGCAGCAAGAATCTTGGGCGAGCGGGCGCGGACCAGCGGTCAGTTGCGGTTGTTTGCCTCTGTGTTGCGCCGAGGTGATTTCGCCGGTGCGCGTATCGACCGCGCACAGCCCCAGCGCACCCCGCAGCCACGGCTGGATATCCGCCAGTGCCGCATGGGCCTGGGGCCGGTGGCGGTATTTGGCGCCAGTAACTTCCCTCTGGCGTTTTCCACCGCCGGTGGCGATACCGCCGCAGCCCTGGCTGCAGGCTGCCCAGTGGTGTTCAAGGCCCACAGCGGCCACATGGGGACTGCGCAATGGGTGGCCGAGGCGATTGTAGGGGCCGCCGAGCGTTGTGGCATGCCTGCCGGCGTGTTCAACATGATTTTCGGTGGTGGCGTGGGTGAGGCCTTGGTCAAACACCCTGCCATTCAGGCGGTTGGCTTCACCGGCTCGCTCAAGGGCGGCCGTGCCCTTTGCGACATGGCCGCGGCGCGGCCACAACCGATCCCGGTTTTCGCCGAAATGAGCAGTATCAACCCGGTGCTGGTATTGCCCGGCGCGCTGGCGGTTCGCGCCGAGGCCGTGGCCTGCGAGCTGGTCGCCTCGGTGGTGCTTGGGTGTGGGCAGTTCTGCACCAATCCCGGTTTGGTACTGGGCGTGCGCTCTCCCGAATTCAGCACCTTTGTCGAACACATGCGTGCGCAGGTAGCCGACCAGTCACCGCAAACCATGCTTAACAAAGGCACCTTGGCCAGCTATGCCCACGGTGTGGCTACCCTCAAGGCACTGCCCGGCATTCGCCATCTAGCGGGTGCCGAACAGCAGGGCAACCAGGCCTGGCCGCAACTGTTCGCGGCAGATGCGCGGTTGCTGCTCGAGGGTGAGCCGTTACTGCAAGAAGAAGTCTTTGGCCCGGCCACGGTAGTGGTAGAACTGGCCGACCAGGCCCAGTTGCTTGCTGCACTGCATGCACTGGGTGGGCAACTGACCGCCACGCTGATCGGCGAGCAGAGCGATCTGGCCGCTGCCGCCCCACTGGTAGCGGTACTGGAACAGAAGGCCGGTCGGATCCTCGTCAACGGCTACCCGACCGGTGTCGAGGTCTGCGACGCCATGGTGCACGGCGGCCCGTACCCAGCCACTTCTGACAGCCGTGGCACCTCAGTTGGCACACTGTCGATCGACCGCTTCCTGCGCCCGGTGTGCTACCAGAACTTCCCCGATGCGCTGTTGCCCGAAGCCCTGCGCGACGCCAATCCACTAGGGCTGCTGCGGCTGGTCGATGGTCAGCCCAGCCGCGAACCGATTCGCTGACAGGTACTACCATCGGGCACTCGTGCCCGATGCTCTCTAAATAAGAACAATCAGGCGTGCACGACATGCCAAGAGGTTGGTTATGGCTCATCAAGTTGTCGACCCCATGCGCGATCAGGCTTTCGAAGATCGCACCTATCGCAAGGTAATCATACGAATCCTGCCTGTCCTGTTGCTGTGTTACATGGCGGCCTATCTCGACCGGGTGAATATCGGCTTCGCGAAACTGAGCATGCTGGAGGATCTGCAGTTCAGTAATACGGTCTACGCCTTGGGCGCGAGCGTTTTCTTCTGGGGCTACTTTCTGTTTGAAGTCCCGAGCAACTTGTTGCTGCATCGATACGGCGCGCGGTTCTGGATCGCCCGCATCATGCTGAGCTGGGCCATCATCTCCATGGCTGTGGCATTTACCCAGCCACTTGCCGCGTTCTTCCATGTCGAGTCCAGTACCATGTTTTACGTGCTGCGCTTCCTGCTCGGTATCTGTGAGGCAGGCTTCTTCCCGGG
This sequence comes from Pseudomonas sp. D5(2026), assembly GCF_057766845.1. Taxonomy (NCBI): domain Bacteria; kingdom Pseudomonadati; phylum Pseudomonadota; class Gammaproteobacteria; order Pseudomonadales; family Pseudomonadaceae; genus Pseudomonas; species Pseudomonas sp. D5(2026). Next base: position 3,689,316 of record NZ_CM173421.1, on the reverse strand, counting down.
AGTGATTCTTTACCTCAACTACTGGTTCCCGACCCATCGGCAAAGCCGGGTGATGTCTGGTTTCCTGATGGCAATGCCTGTCAGCCTGACGCTGGGCGGCATTTTGTCTGGCTGGCTCATGACCAGCATGGATGGCTGGCACGGTATGGCCGGTTGGCAGTGGATGCTGCTGGTCGAGGGTGTACCGTCGGTGATCATGGCGGCCATCGTTTATTGCTGCTTGTGCGACAACATCGACAAGGCGGCTTGGTTGTCCCAGCAGGAAAAGGAACTACTCAAAGCCAACTTGAAGCAAGAGGAGCACGGCAAGGTTTCACGCCTCAAAGATGTCTTCTTCAGCCCACGTGTTTGGCTGCTCGTATTCATCTTGCTCACGTTCAACACAGGTTTTTATGGCCTGGCCTTCTGGATGCCGTCGATCATCAAGAGCGCGGGAGTGACCAGCACCCTGGAAATCGGCTTGCTGACCGCCATCCCTTATGGCGTTGCGGTGATCGCCATGTTCCTCAACGCGCGCCACTCCAACCGCACTGGTGAACGCCGGCTGCATGCCGCGATCCCGGCGTTCATCGGTGGCTGCGGGTTGATCCTGAGTGCTGTTTTCGCACACAACGTTGTCCTTTCAATCGTGTTCCTGACCGTGGCGGCATCCGGGGTGCTCAGCCTGATGCCTATCTTCTGGACGTTGCCGGGCACGGTGCTCTCAGGTGTCGCAGCTGCGGCAGGCATAGGCATGATCAACGCGTTCGGCAACCTGTCTGGTTTCACCGGTTCGATGATTACAGCAGTGGCGGAGAACCTCACCGGCGACATCAACAACGGCACTTATGTCTTGGGCCTGTGCCTGTTCATCAGTGGAGCATTGATCATGGCGATCCCCGCCGCGATGTTGAAGCGGCCCGACTCGCAGCCCCGCGCGCAGTTGAACCTGGAGGCAGCATGAACATCAATCACGGAGCAAGCCCGCGCCAGGCCCTGCTGATGCTGGCGCCGTTGCTCGACGAGCACGAAAGTCAGCTCGCCAGGCAGTTCGACTTGGTACGTGCTTTTGATTCGCATGCCCTGGAGGCTGTTCTAGCCGACCGGCCGGAACGTTTCCGTGCGGTGGTGACCAACGGAGTAGTGGGGGTGCCAACCCCAGTCATGCGCGCACTGGTCAACCTGTCATTGATCGCTGTCAACGGTGTGGGCGTTGATTGCATTGATCTGGACCAGGCGAAAGCCCGCGGCATTCGGGTCGAGACGACGGTCGATATCCTCACGGATGCCGTGGCGGACCAAGCAATAGCTTTGCTCTTGAGCTTGCTGCGTCAGGTTTGCGTGGCTGACCGCTTCGTTCGGGCGGGCCAGTGGCGCGAGGCCGCATTCCCATTGCTAGGCACCACGTTGCGAGGGCTGCGCGTCGGCATCATAGGTCTCGGCCGTATCGGCCAAGCGATTGCCAGTCGCCTACTGCCGTTCGGAGTCAAGCTGGCGTATCACAACCGCAATGAGCTGCAGGGCTGCAGTTACACCTATTACCCCGACGCTGGCAGCCTGGCCGCGGACAGTGACATTCTTATCCTCGCTGCCGCAGGAGGAAGTGCGACGTCACGCCTGGTCAATGCGCCAGTGCTGGAAGCGCTTGGCGCGAAAGGGGTGATTGTAAACGTGGCGCGGGGAAGCGTGATCGACGAAGTGGAACTGGTTGCTCGCTTGCAGGATGGGCGACTTGCAGGGGCGGCCTTGGACGTGTTCGCAAATGAACCGCAAGTGCCCACCAGCTTGTTTGACCTGGATAACGTAGTGCTTCAGCCGCACATAGGCAGCGCTACGCTGCAGGCTAGGAAGGCTATGGGGGACTACGTCGTTACTGCGATTTGTCGAAGTACACTTTGAAGGAGAGGCAATACGGCAAGCTTGGGCCATTGAACATGACTGCTTGTTCAAATCGATGTCCAGTTTGGGTCGTATAGCGACGGTCATACCTCGACCGTCGCTATACATTTTGAGACCTCTGTTTGTTCCGCCATCTCCAATGCGTCATCGACTTCAACCCTCGCTATGGAGCCGTCTCAGCAGCTACCAGACACATTGAAGATCTGAGTGAGCCCTTGATGGTAAGTCGTGACTTTGAAATCGGGAAAACGCTGCTTGTACTTCGAAGAGTCGAACAGGTTGTCGTGCTCGTACCGTGGCAGCAGCTCCCGCAGCTCACGAACTTGCTTGGATATCAGGCCTACAGCTGTCAGGGTCAATTTGCCTAGAATTTTATAAGTAGCGTCCTTGCCAGAGATCTGAGAAGCCAGCGTGACAAGTTGTTTGTAGGTCAGCCGCTCATCGTCACAGGGCAGGTGCCAGGTTTGCCCGAACGCATCTGGCGTGTTCCCCAGCGCTGCCAGTGCCCGGCTTGCATCCGGCGTCCAGATGAGTGTTCGCTGAGTATCGTCTCGCACAGGGACGCGTGGCGTCTTGCCGGCCTTCATGTTGTCGAGGACCAGGGTATTGGTGATGCTCTGCGTTTTGCCGGGCCCATAGAACTCTGGAGCTCGCCCTATGACCACAGGAATGTCGCCTCGCGCCATCTCCTGCAACACCATCGATGCCATTCGCGCACGAACCTGCCCTTTACGACCGACCGGTTCGAAGGGCGTGTCCTCCGTCAGCAGACGATCATCCTGCGGGTACATATACGTGTTGTCGAAATAGACGAAACTGGCATCGGATGCGCGAGCCGCATCAAGCGCGTTCCGCAGCATCACTGGAAACTGCGTTTCCCAAAGCTGTGTATCTGGCGGGAGTCCGGCCGTGAAATAAACGATGCTGCTACCCTTTACGGCCTTGGCCGCCTGGCTGGCGTCTAGCAGGTCCGCCGCAATCAGCGTGTCAGAGTCGCTGACTTTGCGCGGATTACGGCTGACCAGCCTGATATCTTCGGTAAATGTCCGGTTCAGTTCCCGTGCCAGCTCTATGGCTATCTGGCCAGTTGCGCCTAAAACGGTTTGCATTTGGTCTCCTGGAAACCTCGGTAGAAGGTTTCTCTCTACTAACTGCGATGATGATGGCCCGTTTACGTATGCCGGGCGCGACGCTGTGGCTGCCGCCCTTGGGCGCGGTACAGCAAAGTCCATGTAGCCCAGGTACTTACCTTAGGCTTAAAGTAAACTTTAAGGTCAAGTCCTTATCGTAAGAGTAGGCGCGGGATGGCGGGTTGGGCCGATTTGATCAGGCCCACGATTGGAGATCATGGAAGTTGGCTCTCGGGTGCCCGGGGGGTTAAAGTGAGCTTTAAGGTCAGAACTTCTGTGAAGGTGTGGTATGAGGATTGGAGCGCTTGCGAAAATCACGGGTCTTGCCGCTTCGCGCATTCGTTTCTACGAGGCAAGTGGGCTGATTCAATCAGTTGAGCGCAAGGCCAATGGCTACCGCGACTATTCCGATGATGCCGTCTGGATACTGGAGATGATCACCAGCGCCCAGGCAGCAGGGTTTACTCTGGAAGAAATCCGGCACCTGTTGCCGATGAGTTCGCAAGGTTGGCGTCATGACGAGCTACTTTCCGGGTTGAAGCGCAAGGTCGAGGAGATCGAGGTGCTGCAGCAACGCTTGGCTCGCAACAAGGAACAGTTGCTGGTGGTGATCGACGGCATTGAAAGCAAGCCAGACGGCATGCCGTGCGTAGACAACACCCAACGGGTGCTTGGCCGTCTGCGCGAAGACATCGCTTTGAACAAGGTGGGCGCTTCACCTGCCAAGTGAAGCATGCCAGCGTCTGATGCGGAGCAGGGCGCCGGCTCAGGGGCCGGCGCTGATAGAGCGTTCAGTTACCGCTATTCAATGCTGCCAGCGGCTTTGGAGCATAGAGGGCGCTCTGGAACTCGGGCACGTATTCGTATTTCACCATCTTGCCCAACTTTAAAGAACGGATGTACGTCGACAGGCTACCGTCGCCGAGCACCAGGTGAGCCGAGTCAGCGCTCATGCTCGATCCATGACGGGTCTGCCGAGACGTCGCATAGCCATAACTCAGCTGTCCAGCGTGATCGAGGTTGGTGAAGCTGTTAGTCACCAGGCCGGCTTCATTGGATACGTCCTCGAGCTTTTTTACCCTAAAGACGACATCGATATTGCCAGTCTGCGCGTCGACGATGTCATAGGATACGGTCGCGGCGTCCTCTCGGCGGTTGATCTCTGTCAGCCATTTCGGCAGGTTGTAGCCCACTACGCCACGGACACGGGCAAGCTCGGTATTTACCGGCAATTTGAGCACGTAGCCCCAGAAGTCCTTGGACATGGATTGCCCGATCAAGCTGAATGGCCCGAGATTGGACTTGCCTGGTTTGTTGGTGATGATCGACAAGGCAATTTCGTTGTAGCTGTCGTTGTCGCAATAATCGTAGGTGTAAGCCGTGAAAGCGATCAGGCCGCGGCCTGGCCAAACTTGCAAGGGTTGAACCTGCTTGAGTACTTCGACAGGCATCAGCTCGCGCAGGCGATCGAGGTCTGCGGTGTAAACCGCTGTAAACCGGCTGTTCTTGTAGTAGAAGTTGGGCGAGTACGACTCGAAGCCCATATCGACCTTGGTCTTTTCCAGGCCTTTGAACCAACTGAGGTCCATGCCTGGCGCTTCGGCCTGGATCACCGACAGGGGAGGGTTGGAGCGGTATCGGTCGTACAAACCGCCTTTGACGACGGGTACCTGGTGGCCTGCGATATCTATCATCGCGGTTTCGGCATGTTTAGGGATGCCGGTCGTGTCCGCCAGGGTGGCGTTGGCGATGGGGGTCAGGAGTGCACCTGCCACTGCGGCGACGGTTCCGAGTTTCACTTTTCAGTCTCTCCGGTGAATTGCATCACGCATTGATGAATGCGACCAGGCATCTCGCTTGGCGGCGAACTAGATGGACCTTACACATGCACCTTAACTTTAAACTTAACTTTAATGTCAAGGCGCCAAAGACCCGCTTTTCCAGCTACTGGGCGTGGTGTCAGGGGCGGGGCCGCAGGGTGAAGGCGAGGGCAAAATCAGCCAGTTTTCCGAATGGTGCCCGGAGCAGCTTTGGCAAGTTCCAGCGACCTTGGACGAACACGCCCTTGGCATGGCTCATCGAGCGAAAACCCTCGATACCGTGGTAAGCCCCCATGCCACTGGGACCCACGCCCCCGAACGGCAGGTCGTCCACCGCGACGTGCATCAGGGTGTTGTTGATGCCGACGTTGCCGGAGGTGGTGCACCTGAGCAGCGCTTCGCTGTCGGCCCCCACATTGCCGAAGTAGTAGAGCGCCAGCGGACGTGGCCTGGCATTGATATAGCCAATAGCTTCGTCGAGGGAGCGGTAGGTACGCACGGGTAGCAAAGGCCCGAAGATTTCTTCGTGCATGACCCGTGCATCGTCACCAGCCCCCACGATCAGCACCGGAGCCAGTGTCCGCGGTCGCTCTGTCGCGCGCTCTGGCGTCACGCCAGTCTCGATCACCTTGGCGCCCCTGGTGCGGGCGTCTTCGACCAGCGACTGCAACCGCGTGTAGTGCCTGTCGCTGACGATGGAGGTGTAGTCCGGGCTGGTCGGGCCTTGCGGATAACCACGGGCGACAGCCGCACAGTACTGGGAGATGAATTCATCCAGGTCATCCTCATGGACCAGCGCGTAGTCCGGTGCCACGCAGGTCTGGCCGGCGTTGGCCAGTTTGCCGAAGACGATGCTGTCGAGGGTGCTGCGTCCGGCATGCCCTGGGGCCACGATCACAGGGCTTTTGCCGCCCAGTTCAAGGGTCAGCGGCACAAGGTTGTCACTCGCCGCCCGCATTACCATCCGGCCAACCTGGGTACTGCCGGTGAACAATAGGTGGTCGAAGGGGAGAGCGCTGAAGCTTGCGCCTGTCTCAGGGCCGCCGAGTATCACCGCCACCTCTTCGACGGTAAAACTGCCCACCAGAATGCGCTGAATCAGCTCACTGGTGCGTGGCGTCAGTTCGGAGGGCTTGATCATCACCCGATTGCCAGCCGCCAGTGCGGTGGCCAGGGGGATGAAGGTCAACGCTATTGGGTAGTTCCACGGCGCCATGACGCCGATCACGCCTTTGGGCTGGTACTCCACATGCGCGCGGCCAGTGCGGTGAAACGCCGCGACGTGACGACGCTCGGGTTTCATGAAACGGCGCAGGTGCCGCAGCAGGTAGTCGATCGACTGGACCACGCCAAGCAGTTCCATGATGTCTGTCTCATGCCTTGAGCGGTTGCCGAAATCGGCGCTGATCGCTTCTTCCACGTCGCGGCGATGGGCAAGCACAGCCGCGCGCAACTTGACCAGGTTGGTTTTGCGTCGCTCAAAACCGGGTGGCCCGTCATTGAGAAACGCACGACGCTGCTGCTCCAGCGTGGTTGCGGCGTCGATAGCCGGGATGGACGTTGCGGCGATAGTCATCTTGCACCTCTCAAGGTTATTGCAATGTAGACACTGTAAACTTGATTTCCGCCGATCATAGGAAGACAATGTTTTCACTGTCAACATGAGGGGAGCAGCCGTATGTCAGCCGATGAAATTTGCGAAGCAAAGCCCTACCACCATGGCGATTTGCGCCGCACCATCATCGACACTGCTTTGGCAACCCTGAAAGAACAGCAAGGCTGGCAATTCACCTTGCGCGAAATAGCCCGGCGAGCCCAGGTGAGCCACTCGGCGCCATATCGGCATTTTCCGGACAAGGGGGCGCTGCTCCACGAGTTGGCGCTACTGGGCTTCGAGCGATTGAATGCGGCGATGCAAGACGCGATGGGGCCAGCAATGTCAGCACCAGAGCGCTTGCGGGCGATGGCCTACGCCTACCTGGCGTTTGGCGAGGAAAATCCGGATTTGTACAGGTTGATGTTTTCGACACAGGCGGGAGACCCCGCGCAGATCCATGTCGACCCCCGAGCCCAGGCACCGTTCTACCTGGTGATCGAGGTGCTGGAGCGTGGTCAGGAGGAGGGTACGATCCGCGCCCGTTCTGCCTTGGGACAGGCCACCGCAAGCTGGGCGCACCTTCACGGGTTGACCCTGCTTTCGATCGATAGCCGGTTGGTGCCGGCGAAGGTCGGCGACCATGCCATCGAGGATGCCTTGACGACCTTGCTTGACGGGTTGGTCAGTGACCAGACGGCTCGATGACCTGCGACTCTACAGAGAACTGCTCGCCCGTATGAAGGCGATGCTTGGCCCAACCACCTAGGATCAGGTACTCAGGCATGACCAAACGCATCGTGCACGTCGTTACCAACGTTGCCCATTACAGCGACCCAAGTCATCCCACGGGGTTGTGGTTGAGTGAGCTGACGCATGCCTGGCATGTGTTCGCTGGCAGAGGTTACGAACAGCACTTGGTGAGCCCGCAGGGTGGAAAATCCCCACTCGAGCCGCGTTCGCTCAAGTGGCCATTGCTTGATGGCACGGCCAAAGCCTGGTTGAACGACCCGGCGGCAATGGCACGTCTTGCCAACACCTCAAGTCCGCAAGCGTTAGTGTCATCAGACTTCGACGCCATCTATTTTACCGGTGGCCATGCGGTGATGTGGGACTTCCCTGAGGACGAGGGTTTGCAGCGACTGACCCGCGAGATCTACGAGCGTGGTGGCGTTGTCTCTTCGGTTTGCCATGGCTATTGCGGGTTGCTCAATACTCGGCTGTCTGATGGTCGTCTCCTGGTAGAGGGGCGTCGTCTGACGGGCTATGCCTGGATCGAAGAAGTGCTGGCGGGCGTGGCGAGCAAGGTCCCATACAATGCCGAGCAAGAAATGAAACGCCGTGGGGCGCGCTACGAGAAAGCACTCTTGCCATTCACTTCCAATGTGGTCGTCGATGGCCGCTTGGTGACAGGCCAGAACCCACAATCTGCCAAAGCAACTGCCGAGCAGGTAGCTGCACTGCTCCAGCGGAAGGCTGCGTGAGATCCCTCGCTTAACGAGAGGAGCGACGTCTTCGCCATAGAGTGGTACGGCTGACACTTCGGTGATTCGGCACAGGCCGTTGTAGGAGCGGGTTCACCCGCGAAAGGGCCAGGCCTGCCGGCAATTTCCACCAGCCGTTCACTGTTGCCGCCGCCACGCGGGTAAACCCGCTCCTTGCAGGCGACCGCGCACGCCTTTCAAATGTTGAGCAAGACAGTTGCTCTCACAGCGGGGCGGGTAAGCCTCGCGATGCCAAAGATCAGGGTTCAGCAAAGTTCAGTTACAAACATGTAAACTTCGTAAGTAAGATTTACTCGCATTTGCGATTCTCTATATTTACCAACCCTGTTGGCCGCCAGACTGAGTGTGCGGGGCCGGTGGGCGAGGGCTCCCGGTTTCCGACAGGGATGTGCCTTTTCGCTCATGAATCGCAGGAGATGTACCCATGCAGTGCAGAACTTCACCCAACAGCCTGGCCCTGGCGTTCGTCGCGCTGGCGTCGCCGGCCATGATGGCGACCGCGGCAGAGTCCGAGGAGCGACGTGCGGGTGAGGTACTGGAAGTGCCCGTCGCCGACAACGCACTGGTGATCCAGGACACCCTGATCACCGCCGAGCGCGAGGCGCGACAGGCCCTGGGCACGTCGATCATCACCGCCGAAGACATCAAGCGCCACCCGCCAGCCAATGACCTGTCCGACATCATCCGTCGCGAGCCTGGGGTTAACCTGACCGGCAACAGTGCCAGTGGCGCACGCGGAAACAACCGCCAGATCGACCTGCGCGGCATGGGCCCGGAAAACACGCTGATCCTCATCGACGGCAAGCCATCCAGTGCGCGTAACGCCGTGCGCTATGGTTGGAACGGTGACCGTGATACTCGGGGTGAAACCAACTGGGTGCCGGCCGAAGCGGTCGAGCGCATCGAGATCTTGCGTGGCCCGGCCGCCGCACGCTACGGCTCCGGCGCCATGGGCGGGGTGGTCAACATCATCACCAAGCGCCCTTCCGACGAGCTGAAAGGCAGCGTCAGCCTGTACACGCAGCTGCCCGAAGACAGCGCGGAAGGCGCCAGCCGCCGAGCCAACTTCAACCTAGGTGGCGGCCTGACCGATAACCTTGGTTTCCGCCTGTACGGCGGCCTGGCCAAGACTGACGCCGACGATCTGGACATCAACGCCGGGCATGCCACCAGCGCCCTGGTAGCGGGGCGGGAGGGGGTGCGCAACAAGGACATCAACGGCCTGCTGAGCTGGAAACTGAACGACGAGCACCGCCTGGAAGCCAGTGCCGGCTACAGCCGTCAGGGCAACATTTTTGCCGGTGACACCATGAACAGCAACGGCGGCGGCGACGTCGACTTCGTCTCCAGCCTCTACGGCCACGAAACCAACGTGATGCAGCGCAGTACTTACGACCTGACCCACCTCGGTGATTTCACCTGGGGTACCAGCAAGACCACGCTGGCCTACGAGTACGTGCGCAACTGGCGCCTGAACGAGGGCCTGGCAGGCCGCACCGAAGGTGCCCCCAACGACGAAGGTGGGGCCATGTCACGTTTGCGCAACACACGTTTGAGCAGTGAAGTGAACCTGCCGTTCGCCATGGGCAGCGCAGAACATGTGCTTACCGTGGGCGGCGAGTACCTGTACGAAGCCCTCAACGACCAAGGTTCGTTGCGCCCGCAAAGCTCCGACCCCGCCAACAATGACGGCCTTGTCGGCTTCGATCGCAGCAGCTCGAAGATGACCGCACGCAGCTATGCGCTGTTTGTCGAAGACAACATCATCGTTGGCGACACCACCCTTACGCCGGGCCTGCGTTTCGACCACCACGAAACCTTCGGTGACAACTTCAGCCCCAGCCTGAACCTGTCGCACAAGCTCACCGAAGCGCTGTCGGTAAAAGGCGGCATCGCCCGTGCCTACAAGGTTCCGAACCTGTACCAGTCCAACCCCAACTACCTGCTGTACAGCCGCGGTAATGGCTGCAGCGTGCAACAGACCAACAATGGTGGCTGTTACCTGCAGGGCAACGCCGACCTCAAGCCCGAGATCAGCGTCAACAAGGAAATCGGCCTGCTGTACGACCGTGGTACCTGGCGCACCAGTGCCACCTACTTCCGCAACGACTACAAGAACAAGATCATCGGTGATACCGATGTGCTTTACACCATAGGTACCGGCAGCCGCGTGACGCAGTGGGACAACGCTGGCAAGGCGCGGGTGGAAGGTGTCGAAGGCAACTTCTTCATCGAGGTGACTCCGACCCTGGACTGGAACACCAACCTGACCTGGATGCTCGACAACGATAATCGCGAAACGGGCGAGCCGCTGTCGGTGATCCCGGAATACACCGTCAACACCAGCCTCGACTGGCGCGCCACCGAACAATTGTCATTCCAGCTGGCAGGTACTTACTTCGGCAAGCAGAAATCACCGACCTACAACTACCGCACCCAGCAGGACTACGACAAGACCGCCCAGCAGGACGTCGAGGCCTATGGCCTGGTGGACGTGAGCGCCGGGTACAGGTTCAACGCCAACTACGATGTGCGTGTAGGTGTGAACAACGTGTTCGACAAGCAGATCCTGCGTGGCGGCAATGCCAGCAGCTCGGGGGCAAACACGTATAACCAGCCGGGCAGGGCGTTGTTTGCTGCGCTGAATATCAGCTTCTGATCCGAGGGGCTGCTGTGCGGCCCATACGCGGGCAAGTCGGGTCGACGACATTGTTGCAGCCAAAAGTCTCGCAGCATGCTAAACCATGCGCCCCAGCCCGCTGCGAGAAATGCCTGGTGAAAGCCGTCCGCCTGACCCTGATCTGCCATGCCCTGACCCAGGCCCAGAAGACCGGGCGCCTGCACCATTCTGACGATGGCATCCTGCCGCTAGAGCAAGAGTCAGGCGCCGACCGTTCAGGCGCGCAGTTGCTGAGTGCGCCAGAGCGGCGGGCCTGCGAGACGGCGGCGTGGTTAACGGGGGCGGTACAGATCGAGCCGGGATTGGCCGATTGTGACCTCGGGCGTTGGCAGGGTTTGTCGCTGAAACAGCTGCAAGCCGAGCAACCGCAGGCGTTGGCAGAATGGCTGCAGGATCCGGCCAGTGCCGTGCATGGTGGCGAGTCGTTCACTGCGCTATGCCAGCGCCTGGCCGCCTGGCTGGCGGCCTTCGACAGGCCGGGTGACTGGCTGGCGGTGACCCACCCGATGGTTATACGGGCCATGCTGGTACAGGTGCTAGGGTGTCCGTTGAGTGCCGGGCAGCGTATCGACGTGCTGCCGTTGTCACGCCTGGAACTGAGCTTTACCGGGCAGTGGCGGTTGCGCCTGGGCTAAGGCTCAGAACGCCAGCTTGTAACCGATCAGCAGCAGCATCGCTGCCAGGCAAGGGCGCAGCACGCGGTCGGAAATTCGCCCGGTGAGGTGGCTACCCAGATAGATGCCCGGCAGCGAGCCCAGCAGCAGATAGCCCAGCAGCGACCAATCCATGTTGCCCATGCCCGCGTGGCCCAGGCCTGCTACCAAGGTCAGTGGCACGGCGTGGGCAATTTCGGTACCGACCAGGCGACGGGTGACCAGGAACGGGTACAGCAGGAACAGCGCCACCGTACCCAGGGCGCCAGCACCGATGGAGGTGAGGGTGACCATTACCCCAAGCACCACGCCGGTCAGCACTGTGAGGGTGTTCAGGCTGCGGTTGCTGAGGTGGTAGTGATCACCGGCGTGGCGGCTGGCGAAGGCCTGCAGGCGCGATTTGAACAGGATGGCCAGCGCGGTCAGGATCAGCACCACCGCCAGGCCTTGCTTGATGATGGCGTTGAGCGCCGAGGTATCGGTGTGCAGGGTGCTGAGGAACCACAGGGTCAGCGCCGCTGCGGGCACGCTGCCCATGCTGAGCAGGCCGGTGATCTTCCAGTCGATGTTCTTGTTGCGCGCGTGCACCCAGACACCACTGGCCTTGGTGATCGCTGCATACAGCAGGTCGGTGCCGACAGCGGTCGCCGGGTGGATGCCAAACCACAACAGGATCGGGGTCATCAGCGAGCCGCCACCGACGCCGGTCATACCGACGATGAAGCCCACGACCAGGCCAGCAATGGTAAAACCGAAAGAACCTACATCCATACGCTACTCGACTGCCCAACTTTGCCCGTTATCGGATGCCAGTCAGCATATAGATTTTTTTATAGCCAAATAGACTTGTTCGTTATTAGGTTATAACCGCGCTTGCCTTGGCAGGTGCGCCCGATCAACGATCAGTCATCACTACCATGACATGGGCATCACCACCGTCATCGCTTTCCGACAGGTAGATGTGGCCCACCTGGCTGTCGAAATACGCCGTCTCCTGCGGCCCGATACTCACCGCTTCTCCGGTCTCGAACTCGATGCGCACGCGCCCACTCAGCACCAGAGCGAATTCTTGCCCGGGGTGGCGGATAAAGTCGTCGAACTGGCCGCGCTCGCGGGCCATGATGCGGGCATAGGCCGGTGTCATGCACCGTCCGGGGAAGTCCCCGGCAATCGGATAATAGTCGTAGGTGCCGGTCGAATAGCCCGCCGCAGCGGGCAGTGAATCGACCACCACGGTCACCGGCACCGGCGCGCTGACCGTACCACTGGCGCGAAACAGCTGGGCAATATCGACATTCAGCGCCCGCGCAGCAGCGGCGAGTTTTTCATAGCTGACCGACACCTGCGCCAGTTCCATCTTCGACAACGTGGACAGCGGCACGCCACTGGCTTCGGACAATTGCTTGAGGGTCATCTGGCGAGCCTTGCGCACCTGGCGCAGACGCTGGCCGACGACGGCACGGTCAAGCTGGGGTAGAGCTGCGGGCATTCAGGGATCTCGGCATGCGGCGGTGGTCGGGCATCTTACCTTGGACACTTGCGCATTTCTAAATTCTCATATATTAGAATTCTCATAAATGATAATTGGCTGGCAGGAGCGTGCATGACCCCGACCTACGACACCCTGATCATCGGTGCTGGCATTGCCGGCGCCTCACTGGGCTATCGCCTGGCCGGCGAGCAGCGTGTGCTGTTGCTCGAGCGTGAATCGCAGCCTGGCTACCATTCCACCGGGCGTTCGGCGGCCATGTTCATGGAGGCTTACGGCACCCCACAGATCCAGGCGCTGACCCGCGCCAGCCGGGCCTTCTACGAAGCGCCACCGCCGGGCTTCTGCGAGCACCCGCTGCTGGAGCCGCGAGGTTGTCTGTATGTGGCCGGCCTGGAGCAGCGTGAACTGCTTGAGCAAACCTACGCGCAGAACCTGGCCAATGGCACAGAAGTCAGCCTGCTTGACCGGGACGCGGCCTTGGCACTGGTACCCAGCTTGCGTGGCGAAGCCTTGGCCGGCGCGGTGCTTGAGCCGGGTGCGATGGACCTTGATGTACATGCCTTGCACCAAGGCTTCTTGCGTGGTTATCGCACTGCTGGCGGTGAACTGCGCTGTAACGCCGAGCTGATCAAGGCCTGGTACCTGGACGGCATGTGGCAGGTGGAGTTGGCGGATGGCAGCCGGCTGCAGGCCCGCCGCCTGGTCAATGCTGCAGGGGCCTGGGCGGACCGTGTGGCCGAGCAGTGCGGGGTGGCGCGTATCGGCTTGCAACCGTGCCGCCGTAGCGCCTTCACCTTCCCCGGCCCGGCAGAGCAAAACTTTGCCCGCTGGCCGGCGGTGATTGGCGTCGATGAAAGCTTCTACTTCAAGCCTGATGCCGGCCAACTGTTGGGGTCGCCAGCCAATGCCGACCCGGTTGAGCCACAGGATGCCGCGCCCGAGGAGTTCGACGTGGCCTTGGGTATTTACAACATTGAAGCCATGACCACCCTGGCGATCCGCCGCCCCAGCCACACCTGGGCCGGGCTGCGTTCGTTCGTTGCCGATGGCGACCTGGTGATCGGTTTCGATGCGCATGCACCCGCGTTTTTCTGGCTGGCGGCCCAGGGAGGCTATGGCATCCAGTCGGCAGCGGGCGCCTCGCGCCTGGCCGCCGATCTGCTGCTGGGCCAGCCCTTGTGTCCCGACCTTGTCAGCCAGGGCGTGGCGCCCGATCGCCTGTCCCCGGCCCGTTTCCAGCAACCCTGAAAGGAGCATCCCATGAGCAATGACATTCAGCGTTTCCCCAGTAGCCTGCCGTTCCCGTTTTCCCGCGCGGTAAAGGCCGGTGGCTTTCTGTTCCTCTCCGGGCAGGTGCCGATGAACACCGACGGCGAAGTGGTGCGCGGTGATATCCAGACTCAGACCCGTGCTGCCTGCGAGCGCATCGCCGAAAGCCTGGCGGCCTGTGGTGCGCGTTTCGACCAGGTGGTAAAGGTCACGGTCTGGCTGTCGGACATGCGCCATTTCGCCGGCTTCAACGAGGTGTACAAGACGTTCTTCGGCGCGGCGCTACCGGTGCGCTCCACCGTGGCTTCGGCGTTGGCCCTGGGCGTGGATGTGGAGATCGAAGTGCAGGCGTTCGTCGGCGACGCCTGACCGGGCAAAGCGCCCGTGTAGAGGCGACCGTGTGTCGTGATGGGCTGCAAGGCCGCCCCTGCGACAGGTATGCGACGGCAATGAAAAAACAACAATAAATCCAGAGGTTCACATGCAAGAGCAGCTGAAGATTGCCGGCGCATTTGTCGGCGTGATCGTGGGGGCGGGGTTCGCTTCAGGGCGGGAACTGTTGTTGTTCTTTGTCGATTTCGGCGTGTGGGGGTTGGCTGGCGCGTTGGTCAGTGCCGCCTTGTTCACCTTCCTCGGCATGGCGTTGGCGGGGCTGGGCAATCGCCAGCAGGCCACCTCGCACAAGGATGTGATCCTGGCCATCTGCGGCCGTCACCTGGGCATGTTCGTCGACTGGTTGATCACCTTTTTCATGTTCGCCGTCACCGTGGTCATGCTGGCCGGCGGTGGTGCATTGCTGGAGCAGCAGTTCGGCATCCCGGCCCTGACCGGCAGCGTGCTGGTGACGCTGGTGGTGGTCGGCATCGTGTGCCTGGACGTGCGCAGGATGATTCTTGCAATCGGCGCGATCACCCCCTTGCTGATCCTGGTGGCTTCAGCGATAGCGCTGTATGCCGTGATCACCCGCGAGCAGAGCTTTGCCGCGCTCGATCAGGTGGCTAGCCAGCAACAGGCCGGCACCCGTCATTGGTTGCTGGGTGCGTTCCTGTATGTGTCGTATAACATCGTGGCGGGCGCGCCGATCCTGGCCATCCTGGGCGGTTCGGCCAAGGGCGAGAAAGCGGCGGTGTGGGGAGGCCTGCTCGGCGGTGCGGCACTTGGCGGCCTGATGCTGGTGATGAGTGCCGGGCTGTTGTCGCGCCTGGACAGTGTGGCCGACCAGCCGATGCCGATGCTGTCGATTGCCAACGAGGTGTCACCACTGCTGGGGCTGGTGATGTGCCTGATCATCTTCGGCATGATCGTCAACACCGCGGTGGGCACGCTGTTTTCCTTCCTCTCGCGGCTGTTACCGGCGGGCACGACGACGTTCCGCTGGGGCTCGGTGGTGACCGGGGTGGTGGCGTTCGCCTGTAGCCTGGTGGGGTTCATCAGCCTGGTGGGCGAAGTGTACCCGTTGTTTGGCTACCTGGGCTTTGTGCTGATGGCGGCGGTGCTGCTGGCCTGGGTACGGCGGGGCAAGGCTGCGAAGGCAGTGGCTGCATAAGGGGCCGGTTCAGGCGACAACAGGCATAGGCCGTTGCCGCCTGAACCCGGCGTTTAAATCCTGAAGCTGCCCACCAACTGCTTCAAACGCCCGGCCTGCTGGGCCAGTTGGTCGCAATGGCGCAGGGTCTCGTTGAGGTTCTCCACCCCCTGCTGGTTCAGGGCGTTGATCTGGGTGATGTCCAGGTTGAGGCTCTCGACCACGGCGGTCTGCTCTTCGGTCGCTGTCGCCACCGACTGGTTCATGCCATCGATCTCGCCAATGCGCTGGGTTACGCTGGCCAGGCGTTCGCCGGCCTGGTTGGCCACCTGCACGGTCTGCTCGCTGGAGACCTGGCTGGTGTTCATGGTATGCACCGCTTCGCGCGAGCCGACCTGCAGGCTGGTGATCATGCGGTGGATTTCTTCCGCCGACTCCTGGGTACGGTGCGCCAGGTTACGCACTTCGTCGGCCACCACGGCAAAGCCACGGCCGGCTTCACCCGCACGAGCTGCTTCAATGGCCGCGTTCAGTGCCAGCAGGTTGGTCTGCTGAGAAATGCCCTTGATCACGTCGAGGATCTTGCCGATTTCGTCGGTGCTGGCGTTGAGGGTTTCGATCTGCGCGCACGACTCGCTGATCCGTTGTGACAGGGCAGTCATGGCGCTGATGGCTTCTTCAACCACTTCACGGCCACCGTGCGCCTGCTCGCTGGCACCGCTGGCATGTTGCGAAGCATCTGCGGCGTTGCGGGCGATTTCCTGGGTGGCGGCGCCCAGTTCGTTGATGGCCGCAGCGACGCTGTTGGTGCGCATGCTCTGTTCTTCAGAGCCGCTGATCGACGCATTGGAGGCGCTGACCACTTTCTCCGAAAGGTCATGTACCAGGCGGGTGGCCGAGGACACTTCGCTGATCGAGGCATGGATGCGCTCGACAAAGCGGTTGAACGAGGTAGCCAGCTCGCCGAACTCGTCCTTGTTCTGCACGGCCAGGCGGCGGGTAAGGTCACCTTCACCCTCGGCGATGTCGCGCATGGCGCGGCCCATGGTGGTCAGCGGGCTCATCAGCACAGGAATCAACAGGCCGAGCAGGCCGGCAATCGCGGCCACGGCGATCAGCATGGCGATGATCGCCGAGGTGCGGAACTGGCTGAGCGCGGCATAGGCCTTGTCCCTGTCGATCGACAGCCCGATGTACCACTGCGCCGAAGGCAGGCCGGCCACCGGGGCGAACGAGATGATGCGGTCCTGGCCGTCGAGCGTGACATCCTGCATGCCGGCGGCGACCCGCAGGTTGCTGCCTGGGTAGATGTCCTTGAGGTTCTTCATCACCTGGTCTTTGTTGGGGCTGACGATCACCTGGCCATTGGCGTCGGCCAGGAAGGCGTGACCGATGCCGCCGAAGTCGACCGAGTTGATGATCTCGACGAGGGTATCGAGGGTCACGTCACCGCCGACAACACCGATCAGTTCGCCATTGCGCTTGCTCTTCACCGGGGTGGCGATGGTCACCATCAGGCCACCGACTGCACCTTGGTACGGGGCGGTCAGCACGGTCTGCCCGGCGCTGGCGGCGGCGCCGTACCAAGGGCGCTGGCGCGGGTCGTAACCGGCGGGCATCTGGGTATCCGGGCGCTGGGTGAATACGCCGTTGGCCTGGCCCAAGTAGGTGAACAGGAAATTACGCGTGTAGGACGGCTGCTCGATCAGCCCTGCCAGAGTATCGCCGGCACCTTGCTGGCCGATGTCCTGGGCCAGGTTTTCCAGCACCAGGATGCGCCCGCTCATCCAGTTCTGGACGCTGCTGGCGGTCAGTGCCCCGGCCTGCTGCACCGAGGCTTCAATGTTCTGGCGGATGGTGTTGCGTTGCAGGTAGTCGTTGTAGAGCGTGAACAGGGCAAATGCCAAAACCACGACGCCGCAGGCGCTGAGCAGGATCTTGTGGCGAAATTTCAGGTTCATGTTTCGAGACCTTGAGCCAATGAGGGGAGGTCGCAGCGCGCTCATGACGCGATGCGAGGCCTGTCGCCCGAGATATCGGCTCAAGGGGTAAAAGATTGAAGTGCTTAGAGAAAATTCTTACAGACGTTGCGACGGACGGCAGTCACTGGTCAGCCAACTGCTCGATCAGCAGGCGGGCGGCCTGCTGCAGCGGCTGTTGTTTGCGCCACAGGATATGCACGGGCAGTTGCAACTCGTTGCGTGTATTGCGGAACTCCAGGCGTATCAGACGCCCGCTGGCCAGCAGCGGCGCGACCCGCGACAACGGCAGATCGCCCCAGCCCAGGCCCGCTTCCACCATCTGCAAAGCCAGGTCGAAGCTGTCGCTGGACCAGTGCGTGGCACCGATCAGCGGGCGAGGGTCAGCCAGCGGCAGGTCGCGGCTGCGCACCAGAATCTGACGCACCTGCGTCAGGTCTTCAAGGTAGTGGATACGCCCCTCACGCAATGCCGGGTGGGCCGGCGACAGGGTGGCTACCAGCGACTCCATGCCGACGTGCTGGAAGCCGCGTCGGGCATCGACCTGCAAACCGGCAAAGGCTACACAGAGGTCGGCACGGCCGCTGTCCAGCAAGTGCAAGGCTTCTTCCTGCGGAGCGCTGAGCAGGGCAATGTCCAGCAACGGGTAGCGCTCACCGAGGTTGGCGATGGCCGCCAGCAGGGGGCGGTGATCGATGTCGGGTACCACGGCCAGGGTCAGGCTGCTCTCCAGCCCTTGGGACAGCTCCAGGGCATGAACCTGCAGCAGCCCCAGTTGTTCGGCAATCAGCCTGGCGTGTGGCTTCAGGGCCAAGGCCTGTGCGGTTGGGCGAACTTCACGCGGGCCGCGTTCAAACAGGCTGTAGCCAAGGTCTGCCTCAAGGTTGCCAATGGCCATGCTCACCGCTGAAGGCACCCGCTTGAGGGCGCGCGCCGCGGAAGAAAACGAGCCGTGGTCGAGCACGGCCAGAAACAGCTGGATGTTGTCGCTGGAAAAGTTCATGGCAGCCTCCTGTCAGTTAATCTGATAGCTGCTGACTTTTGCTGTCAAGTGTATTGAAGCATGATCGCCCCCGTCGCTTTTTGTCTTTGGAGGTAACCCTCGGTGCAGGGATTGAAACGCAAGCTGGTCTACGTGACTTTCTATGAACTGATCGGGCTGTGCATGTCGACCCTTGGGCTGGCCTACCTGTCAGATACGCAGGCCTCCCATACCGGGCCGCTGGCGGTGATGATCACCACCATCGCCATGCTCTGGAACCTGGTCTATAACACCCTGTTCGAGTACTGGGAGAGCCGCCAGGCCAAGCGGGGGCGCAGCGTGGCGCGGCGGGTGGTGCATGCCATCGGCTTCCAGTTGACCCTGGTGGTGTACTTGATTCCGCTGATTGCCTGGTGGCTGGACATGACATTGCTGGAGGCGCTGCTGGTGGATATGGCGTTCATCATCCTGGTGCCGTGCTACACCTTTGCCTACAACTGGGCGTTTGATCGGGTGTTTGGTTTGCCACGCTCTGCCCTGGCTGCAGCTTGATATAGCCTTGCGCGGCGAACAAGCCAGCACAGGCCGCCACTAAGGTGGCAGGCGCATGATCAAAGGCGCCTGCTGCTGCTCAACCTGCTGTTCCATCGGCCGCGGCGCACTGGCCAGCAAGCTGTCCTCAACCTGCCCCGACAGGTAATAGACCCCCGCCATGGCGCCGCTCTGGCGGTTCTCCATCAACTCCTGCCATTCCTGGTTCAACGCCACGTTGAGAATCACCCGCAGCTGTTCGACCATCTGCGGGTGTTCACGGTCATGTGTCATCATCCCGTAACCGGCCGTAGCAATCGAAATCATCGCCCCCGCCACCTTGCCCACTGCCGATGCCACGGCACTGGCGATACCGCGTGGCGCCAGGGTGGCGCCGAGCTTTTCGCTGGCCTGGGTGGCCACCGAGTTAAGTCCGACATCGGTTCTGCCAGGGCCTTTGCTGGCCTGCTGATGCAAGTGCTGGCGCATGGCTTGCCAGGCCGGTTGCTGGTCCAGTGACTTGGCCCGCAGCAGCTGATAGAGGCTGGCATTGCGCGCATCCGGTGGCCCCAGGGCGATGGCGGGGATACGGTTGAGGCGCTGGCTGAACTGCTCGGGCGGCGCGTTGTAACGGCTGATGATGGCCGGCAGTTGCTGGCCGAGCAGTTGCAGATACAGTTCACAGGCGCGGTCGCGGATGCCCTCGGGGTTGATCTGCTCGGCTACCGGCTCGATCACCCGCGCGTGATACTGCTCCTGCAGGTACAGGGCCAGGCGTTTTTCTGCCGGTTCCCGACCCTCGCCGCTGTCGAGCTTGTACCAGGCCACCTTGAGGGTGAGCCATTGCTGGGTCCAGTAACCCGTGAACCAGGGGATGAAGTCGCGCTCGGTGCGTTGTTGCACCTGCTCCTTCCACACCCGCATCGAGCGACGGGCATAGTCATTGGCCGAACCGGCGGCGCCGGCCGAGGCGTCGATCAGTTCCTGATCGATGCGTTGCCACGCCGCAGGGCTGAGTATTGTGGGCGGGGGCGGGGCAGGGGGACGCTTGCTGGCACAACCGCCGAGGGCCAGCAGAAGGCATAGCAACAGGAAGATTCGAGAACTCACGCGACCGCCTCCCTGGTAGAGGCTGGGCTGGTTCTCGCAGTATAGGGTGGGGTTATCGGGGCTGCTGTGCAGCCCATCGCCCGCTCAGCGCAGCTGCAAATGGTGCGTGAACGCGGCCTGAGCAGGAGCGATCGCGTAGTCTGGTCGGATTAGTCCAGGTCCAGCTTTTCTTCCAGGCGGTCAAGGTGCCTGTGCATCAACCCCAAGGCCGCTTCGGCATCACCTTGCTCCACGGCATCGATGATCGCCGCATGCTCTTCCCACGCGCAATGATCGCAGCACGGCGATTCGTAGCGAGCGATGATCAGCGAGGTCATCGGTACCAGCCCATTGAGAAATCGCGCCAGCGGCGCATTGGCCGCTACCTGCGCCAGTTTCAGGTGGAACTCGCCGCCCAGGCGGATCGCCGCGCAGCGTTCGCCACTCTCATGGTGCTGGCGCTCGCGCTCCACCAGTTGCCGTAGCTGGCGTACCTGCGCCGGCCGGGCGCGTTGCGCGGCCAGTGTGATCAGCGTGGTTTCGGCCAGGCGCCGGGCACTGAGCACCTGGCGTGCCTGGTCTGGGTCAGGCGCGGCCAGATGTGCGGTGTGGCTGGGGCGCTGCACCACCACCTGCTGGTCGGACAGGCGCCCGAGCACGCGGCGGATCACCGTGCGGCTGACACCAAATGCATGGCCCAGCGCCTGCTCGGGCAACAGGCTGCCCGGGGGCAGGCGCTGTTCGAGAATGGCGTCGAACAGCCGCGGGTAAATCTGCTCGGCCGACAGACGGGTTTCGCCGGCCGCGAGCAGGGCAGGCAAGTGGGGGGCGGCGTTCATGGTCACTCTCCTGAGGTCATGGATGTGGATGTTCGTCCGGGATATTCAGCGCGATGCCCATGCGCAGCCCTTCGGCCACGATATGCTGACGCATCTGGGCACTGGCCTGGGCGCTGCTGCGTTCGCGAATGGCACGTACCACCGCTTCGTTCTCCTTCAGCCGCGCGGCCAGGTGCTCTGGCGAGTTGCGCAGCATGTCGGCGCTTTGCTTCAGGGCATTGCCGGTTTGCTGCACCACGCTCTGGAAAATCGGGTTGGTGGTCAGGGCGAACAGCGCTTCATGGAAGGCAATGTAGGCTTTGACCCCGGCTTCGCTGTCATCGGCCTCCAGCGCTTCGCGCATGTCCATCAGGGTCAGGCGCAGCTGGCCGATGTCCTGGCTGTTGGCCGATTGCGCCACCAGGCCGACGATGAACGGTTCGAGTGTGTAGCGCAGTTCCAGTACGTCGGCCAGGCTGGCCGCGGCACTGACTTCCCCACCCGACGCCTGGGCATCGGCGTCCAGCACCAACACACCCTTGCCGGGCAACGAGCGCACCAGGCCCAGTGTTTCCAGCACGGTTACCGCTTCGCGCAGGCTGGGGCGGCTGATGCCCAGTTGTTCGGCCAGTTCGCGCTGGCCGGGCAGCATGTCGCCGGTGCGCCATTGGCCGCGGGCCAGGGCCTGGCGGAGTTTTTCCACCACTGAGTTGACGACGGTTGATGAGCTGATCACGTTTCGCTCCTGGAAGGGCCGGCGTCAATGCCGGCCACGTTCGCTCAGAATTCCTGTTGATGGGCGTTGGGTTGCTTGCGTGGCGCGGGGGCAAAGCCAGGCTTGCCGTCGAGCACGTTCTGCGCGCGCTCCAGGTCAATGTCCTTCTCCCAGCGGGCAATGGCCACGGTGGCTACGCAGTTGCCGATCAGGTTGGTCAACGCCCGGCCGATACCCATGAACCAGTCCACCGCCAGCACCAGTACCAGGCCTACCACAGGGATCGCCGGTACCGCAGTCAGGGTGGCGGCAAGAATCACCAGTGCCGAGCCTGGGATGCCGTGAGCCCCCTTGGAAGTCACCAGCGACACCAGCAGGATTGTCAGCAGGTCGGTCATTTCCAGTGGCGTGCCGGTGGCGTTGGCGATGAACACGATGGCCAGGGTCAGGTAAATGGAGAAACCATCGAGGTTGAACGAGTAGCCGGTAGGGATCACCAGGCCAACCGTTGAACTGCCAATACCCAGGTGCTCAAGCTTGCGCATGATCTGTGGCAGCACGGCGTCGGAAGAGGCGGTGCCCAGGACGATGGTCAGCTCTTCACGCAGGTACTTGATCAACGGCAGCAGTTTAAGGCCCGACAAGCGCATGACGGTGCCCAGCACGATCAGTACGAAGCCGGCACAGGTCAGGTAGAACAGCGCCACCAGCCCGCCCAGGTGCTGCAGCGACTCCAGGCCATACTTGCTGGTGGTGAAGGCGATGGCGCCGAACACGCCGATCGGCGCCAGGCGCACGATCATGCCCATGATGCGGAAGATCACATGGCTCAGTTCATTGATCAGTCGCGAGATGCCGGCGGCCGAGTCACCCACCAGGTTCAGCGCGCTGCCGAACAGCACCGAGAACAGCAGCACCTGAAGAATGTTGTTGTCGGCGAATGCACCGATCACCGAGGTGGGGATCAGGTCCATGAAGAACGCCGTGGCGCCATGGATGTGCTGGCCGCGCTCGGCCAGGCCGTTGGCATCGGCGGCGGACAGTTGATCCAGGTGAATATTGGCACCGCTGCCAATGCCACTGCTGAAGGCGAACACCAGGCCAATCACCAGCGCGAGGGTAGTCAGCACTTCGAAGTAGATCACCGACTTCAGGCCGATGCGCCCGACCTTTTTCAGGTCGCCCGCACCCGAAATGCCGCTGACCACCACGCAGAACACGATCAGGCCGATGAGCATCTTGATCAGCTTGATGAAGCCGTCGCCGAGGGGTTTGAGTTGCAGGGAGAGGTCGGGGAAGCTCAGACCGCAGGCGATGCCGAGGGCAAGGCCAAGTACGACTTGCAGGAAAATCGAACGCGAGCACCATTTGAGCATGGGAGGAGTCTCTGATCGGTGTCCTTGCTTCGGTAGCCGCACGGGGCGAAAGAGCGCAGGACTTAATTATTGTGGTCTTACCGGTTTGTTCAGCGCGAGGCCATAAAAGCGCGAAAAATCCTCGATTGCAAGGTTTTTTGGCCTTACCGGTCTGACCGGTTGTGGGGCAATCCGGCCTGCCATGCTCTAGATCGGTGCGTGCCGTGAAAGTGGGCGCGTGAAATAGCTCAGGGCTTGGCCAGTGCCTGGTCAACTGCTGCAATCAGCTTGCCAAGATCTTTAGGCGGGGCGTTGTGGATGACGCCGAACAGGTAGGCGCGCTGCTCCTCTTCGTCGTCCGGTTCTGCGAAGAAGTCCTTGGGCTTGACGCCCAGCACCTGGGCAAACGCCAAGATTGCATCGATGCTGGGGGTGTAGGTGCTGGTTTCGAAACGGCTGATGGTCTTGGGGTCGAAGCCGGTCCGTTCGGCCAGTTGTGCCTGGGTCAGGCCCGCCAGCTTGCGGTAGCGGCGCAGGGCGATACCCAAAGCTGATCTCGTCATCGCTTAATTCCCATTTAGAATCAAGAACTTAACGATATCTATCCATGTGGCGCAACGCCATGATCGATCACCTTTGTTTTATTTATGTGATGAATTTCGTAGAATTCATGGTCTGACCGGTTAGTCATCGTCCTCTTCCTTGTGCCGTTCGGCCTCGTGCCTCAACGGCAGGAAGCGCTTTTGCCTATTGGAACTGATCGCCATGAATCGGTTCCGGTGGCCGTCGATGAACTGGATACCGGCTTGTCATTGAATGGAGTCTCATCGTGCGCCTCAACTTGCCGGTAACCCCGGTCGAGCAACGTTTCCCCCCTCATCAGCGGCTGATTTCTGCTACCGATACCGCCAGCCTGATCACCTACTGCAACCCTGAGTTTGCCGCCATCAGTGGCTACAGCGAGGCCGAACTGATCGGCAGCCCGCACAACCTGGTGCGCCACCCGGACATGCCGCCAGCGGTGTACGAGTTGATGTGGCGCTACCTGAAAGCCGGGAAGAGCTGGATGGGTATCGTCAAGAACCGCTGCCGTAACGGCGACTACTACTGGGTCAATGCTTACGTCACGCCCATCCTCGAAGGAGGTCGGGTTGTGGGTTACGAGTCGGTGCGCGTATGCCCCACGCGGGAGCAAGTCGCCCGTGCCGAAGTGCTGTATGCGCGGCTGCGCAACGGTCAAACGGCATTGTCGGCGCCGCGCCGGCTGAGCTTGCTGATGCAGGCCTTGGCCTTGCCACTGGCCGGCGGGCTGCTGGCGGTAGGCGCAAACCAGTTGTGGCCCGGCCTGGTGGGGCAGGGGCTGACCCTGGGGCTGTTCGTGGCCTGCGGCCTGTGGGCGCGCAACGCCCTCGGGCGGCAGCTACAGCAGATTGTGCAGGGCGCCGAAGGTGCCTTCGCCGACCCGCTTGCAGCCTTGACCTACAGCGACCTGACGGGTGCTGCCGGGCAGTTGCAACTGATGCTGATCAGCGAAGAGGCACGTCTGAAAACCGCCTTGACGCGGCTAAGCGACCTGGCCGGACAAATGGCCGTGGCTGCTCGCGATGCCGGGCAGTTGTCGCGCAGCACCGAGGCGGCATTGCTGGAGCAGCGCGCCGAAACCGACCTGAGCGCCACCGCAATGAACCAGATGGCCGCCTCCATTGGCGAAGTGGCCAACCACGTGCAGTTGACCGCCGCCGAGGCACACACGGCCCACCTGCTGGCCGAACAAGGTAGCCAGGTAGCCGATGCAAGCGGTGCGGCCATTCGTAACTTGGCCAGCACTGTGACGCAGATCAACCAGGCGGTCAGCCACCTGGCTGGTCAGACTGGCGCCATCGCCGAGGCAGCCGGGATGATCCGTGGCATTGCCGAGCAGACCAACCTGCTGGCCCTCAACGCCGCCATCGAGGCAGCCCGTGCGGGTGAGCAGGGCCGCGGCTTTGCCGTGGTCGCCGACGAGGTGCGGGCACTGGCCGACAAGACTCGCCAGTCCACCCTGCACATCCAGGCCATAATCGATGCCTTGCGCAGTGGCGCCGAGGAAGCCGTGGCGATCGCCAGCCACGGCATCGACGGTGCCGAGCAAGGTGTTGTCCAGGTGCAGGAGGCCCGGCAAGCGCTGCATGGTATTCGTGACGCGGTACAGCGCATCAGCGATATGAGCCAGCAGATGGCCGCCGCCTCGCAGCAGCAGTCGGCGGTGGCAGAAGACGTTTCGCGGCAAATCAACGGCGTTGCCGGTATTGCCCAGCACAGCGCCCACAGCGCCAACGCCGCCGCCTCGCGCGGCACCGAACTGGAACATGTATGCGCCGGATTGCGCGCCCTGGTGGAGCGCTTCAACCGCTAAGGCAGGATGCTTTATGGATGATAACTATCGCGCGGCCGTGGACGCGGCCGCGATCTTTTCGGAAACCGACCTGCGTGGGAACATCACCTACGTCAATCAGCAGTTCTGCAGCATCTCGGGCTACAGCCGTGAGGAGCTGCTGGGGGCCAACCACCGTATCCTCAATTCCGGCCTGCATGAGCCGACGTTCTTTGTCGGCATGTGGCGGGCTTTGGCTGCCGGGCGGGTGTGGAAGGGCGAAATCTGCAACCGGTCCAAGGACGGTTCGTTGTATTGGGTCGACAGCACCATGGTGCCGCTGGTCGACCCGCTAACAGGCCAGGTGCGCAAGTATGTATCCATCCGCTTTGACGTTACAGAGAAGCGTCAGCTACTGCATACCTTGCAGTGGCGGGTGGGCCACGATGTGCTCACCGGCCTGCCCAACCGCGCCTATTTGTCCGACCTGCTGAACCAGGCCCTGGCCTGTTCGCGCCGTGAAGGCATCTCGCTGGCGGTGTGCATGCTCGACCTGGATGGTTTCAAGGCGGTCAACGACGGCTACGGGCATGCCGTGGGTGACCTGCTGCTGGTGGAAGTGGCGCAGCGTTTGAAGAGTATCCTGCGCGGTGGTGATGCCGTTGCCCGGCTGTCGGGCGACGAGTTCGTGCTGATCCTGCGCGACGTCGACGATGAGTGCCAGCTGCATGCAGCCCTGCAGCGGGTATTGCGGGCATTGGCGGCGCCTTGTGTGGTGCGTGGGCATACGCTGTCGCTCAGCGCCAGTATAGGCGTGACCCTGTATCCGCAGGATGATGAAGATGCCGACACCCTGGTGCGCCACGCCGACCAGGCCATGTATGTGGCCAAGCAGCGCGGGCGCAACCGTTACCACCTGTTCGATGTGACGCAGGAGCAGGAGCTCAAGGCCACCCACCAGACCGTGGCGCGCGTGCGCCGGGCGCTACGCAACGGCGAGTTGTGTCTTTACTACCAACCCAAGGTAAACCTGCGCAGTGGCAAGGTACTGGGCTTCGAGGGGTTGTTGCGCTGGCAGCGGCCGGGCCGTGGCGTGGTGCCGCCAGGCGATTTCCTGCCGTGGGTAGAACAGACCGACCTGATCGTCGAAATCGGCGAGTGGGTGATAGGGCAGGCATTGAGCCAGTTGCAGGTCTGGCAGT
This sequence comes from Pseudomonas sp. D5(2026), assembly GCF_057766845.1. Lineage (NCBI taxonomy): Bacteria > Pseudomonadati > Pseudomonadota > Gammaproteobacteria > Pseudomonadales > Pseudomonadaceae > Pseudomonas > Pseudomonas sp. D5(2026). The sequence goes on along the minus strand of NZ_CM173421.1, from coordinate 3,662,746 downwards.
TGCAAGGGCAGCCCTGGTCACTGAGCGTGAATATCGCCGCGCGGCACTTGCAGCGCAGTGACTTTGCCGAGCGCCTGCAGCAACTGCTGGCAGCGTACCCGGCGGTGGACCCGGCGCTGCTGGACCTGGAAATCGTCGAGTCAGTGGCCATCGACAACCTGCAGCACGTCAGCCGCTGCCTGGACGCCTGCCGTGCGCTGGGTGTGCGTTTCTCGCTGGACGATTTCGGCACCGGTTATTCGTCGTTGAGTTACCTGAAACGCTTGCCGACCCAGACGATCAAGATCGACCAGTCGTTCGTACGGGACATCCTTCATGACCAGGACGACCTGGCGCTGACGGAGGCGGTGATCGGCCTGGCCCGGGCGTTTGGCCGCGAGGTGATTGCCGAGGGGCTGGAGAGTGTCGAGCATGGCCGGGTACTGATGGACCTGGGCTGCGAGCTGGCGCAGGGTTACTGCATTGCCCGGCCGATGCCGGCCAGTGAAGTGCAAGCCTGGGCACAGGCCTACCGGCAGCCGGCGCAGTGGCGTGACCCTTGAAGGCCATCAGCGGGCCGTGGTCCTGACCCGCACCATCAATCACGGGCAAAAAAAAACGGCACCTGCAAGAGGTGCCGTTTTCGCATCACGCGGTATTACTTGTGCAGCTCTTCTGCCGCATACAGCGTGTTCTCAAGCAGGCACGCCCGGGTCATCGGCCCGACGCCGCCCGGCACTGGTGTGATCCAGCCGGCGCGTGCCAGGGCAGTCTCGTAGACCACGTCGCCAACCAGCTTGCCGTCTTCCTGGCGGTTGATGCCCACGTCGATGACGATGGCGCCTTCCTTGACCCACTCACCCTTGACCAGGCCCGGCTTGCCGGCAGCCACGACCACCAGGTCGGCACGCCCGACATGGCCGGCCAGATCCTTGGTGAAGCGGTGGCAGACGGTCACGGTACAGCCGGCCAGCAGCAGTTCCATGGCCATCGGGCGGCCAACGATGTTGGACGCGCCGACGATCACCGCGTTCATGCCGTACAGGTCCTGGCCGGTGCTTTCCAGCAGGGTCATGATGCCTTTTGGCGTGCATGGGCGCAGCAGCGGAATACGCTGGGCCAGGCGGCCGATGTTGTAAGGATGGAAACCGTCCACATCCTTGTCCGGGCGAATGCGCTCGAGCAGCAGCGAGGCGTCCAGGTGCGCCGGCAGCGGCAGTTGCAGCAGGATGCCGTCGACGGCCGGATCGTCATTGAGACGGTCGATCAGCTCGGTCAGGGCCTGTTGCGTGGTCTCGCTGGGCAGGTCGAAAGCCTGCGAAATGAAGCCGACCTCTTCGCAGTCCTTGCGCTTGTGCGAGACATAGACTTGGGAGGCGGGGTCGGTGCCGACCAGGATCACCGCCAGGCCCGGCGTGCGCAGGCCTTGCTGGCGACGCTCCACGACACGTTGAGCGATCTGCTGGCGCAGGCTGGCGGCGATAGCCTTGCCATCGATTAGGTGTGCAGTCATAGACGCGTGATTAACCATCGAGAAGGAACAATAAAGAACGCGCATTCTCGCACGACATGGGCCAAGGGCAAAGGCGGGTGGTCGGGCAAATCCCCTAACCCCTTAAATAATTTAAATTTTTTCGAAAAAGGTGTTGACGACTTTCGGGGTCGACTATAAGATTCGCCGCACTTGTCGGGCACAGCCTATCACTGGTTGGCTAAGTCGGGCAGAATGAGTGGTTTAACAGTTCCTTGTTAGCGTCTCGTTCGGTTAGGCTTCAAGCTTAAGCGCCCGTAGCTCAGCTGGATAGAGCATCCGCCTTCTAAGCGGATGGTCGCAGGTTCGAGTCCTGCCGGGTGCGCCATTAGGCAGCTTTGGCAAGCAAGTAGGCTGTAATGCAATATGGTGGGCGTAGCTCAGTTGGTAGAGCGCTGGATTGTGATTCCAGTTGTCGTGGGTTCGATTCCCATCGTCCACCCCATATTCTTCAAGGGCGCCTCGATAGCATCTGGCGCCTTTGTTTTAAGCGTTACGCGGACGTGGTGAAATTGGTAGACACACTGGATTTAGGTTCCAGCGGCGCAAGCTGTAAGAGTTCGAGTCTCTTCGTCCGCACCATGCTTCTGTAAGGTTGTACTGCAAGACCGCAATATGGTGGGCGTAGCTCAGTTGGTAGAGCGCTGGATTGTGATTCCAGTTGTCGTGGGTTCGATTCCCATCGTCCACCCCATATTCCTGAAAGGCGCCTTGATCGTGAGATCGGGCGCCTTTTTGTTTTGGGGTTGTGATGTGCATGCCGTCAGTGTTCTGGTGTCTTTGATTGAGGTTGAGCGTCGCCCGCGTGGCTCCTGATGTTCCTCCTCGATATCGTGCCGGGTAAACAAGGTGGTCGCGCTTACTCTGTTGGCGGTCAAGCTTTTATGGGGTGTTCTACGGCCGATTGTTTCAGGGCGGCAAGGTGCCTGCCTTGGTTTTTGCGGTGATGCGTAGATCGAGCGCCGCCCGCGCGGCGCATCGCGAGCAAGCTCGCTCCTACATTTGTTTCGGGCCAATTATTCCTGGGGCAGACGCGCGCGTCCCCTTGGCGCTCACCTCGATATCGCGGGGGACAAACAGGGCGGTCGCGTGCGCAGGCACAGGCGATACTGGTCCGAAACAAATGTAGGAGCGAGCTTGCTCGCGATGCGCTCGCTCCTACATTTGTTTCGGGCCAATTATTCCTGGGGGCAGACGCGCGCGTCCCCTTGGCGCTCACCTCGATATCGTGGGGTACAAACAGGGCGGTCGCGTGCGCAGGCACAGGCGATACTGGCCCGAAACAAATGTAGGAGCGAGCTTGCTCGCGATGCGCCGCGCGGGCGGCGCTCGATCTCGAAGGCGCTGAAAATGTCGCGGTCAACCACCGCTCGGCCAAATCACCTCCCGCCCCTTGTAATCCTCTGGTGGCACCCCAATAAAAGCTGTTAGATTTCAGCCGGTTGAAACACCGGCCCGTTTGGCCGGCAAAGGACACCACGATGATTGCAAAAGAAGCCCGTCAGGCCCTGGCGCTGCAGCGCTTTGCCGAAGCCAATCCGCAGTTGCTCGAGGAGATCCGCGAGCTGGATGCGCGCGAGCAGGCCCAGCAGATCGAGTGGGCGTTCGAGGATGCAGCCGCGGAGCAGGGCATTGAGCCCTGGGAGTTGGCGCTGCAATTGATTGCCGAATCCCCGGAGCAGCTGCAGGCCATGCGCCTGGAAACGCACCGTGAAGTGGCCGAGGCGCTGGGGCTGGAATGGGAGGAGTACTGCCAGTTCAACGAAATCGATCCTGAATAAAGGAGGCGAATTCTTTGCTGGTAGTTGTTTGACAAGGTATTTCGGCTGCAGGCCGCCCCGGGCGCCGTGCAGCCTCTGTTGGAAGCAGGCCCGGCGCTGTGCCGTGCGGGCCTTGAAAGTTAATCGACCGGCGTTGTTTTCAGTCGTCCCGTGTGGGGTGACTTCTGCTGCGTGACTCACTAGAATGTTTGCCCTTGATTCTGGAGTCGGGCTAACGCCGGCTAACGTCTGTGCAACGAGGAATATCCATGCAAGTTTCTGTTGAAAACACTTCCGCTCTCGAGCGCCGCATGACCATCGCCGTTCCGGCCGAGCGCGTCGAGAACGAAGTCAACAAGCGTCTGCAGCAGACTGCCAAGCGCGCCAAGATTGCGGGCTTCCGTCCTGGTAAAGTGCCGATGACCGTGATCCGTCAGCGTTTCGAGGCGGACGCCCGTCAAGAGGCTTTCGGTGACCTGGTCCAGGCTTCCTTCTACGAAGCCATCGTCGAGCAGAAGCTGAACCCGGCTGGCTCTCCGGCTGTAGAGCCGAAGTCCTTCGAAAAGGGCAAGGATCTGGAGTTCGTCGCCATCTTCGAAGTGTTCCCGGAGTTCACGGTTGCAGGCCTCGAGTCGATCAAGGTCGAGCGCCTGAGCGCCGAAGTGGCTGACAGCGACCTGGACAACATGCTGGAAGTGCTGCGCAAGCAGAACACCCGCTTCGAGGCCGTCGAGCGCGCTGCGCAGAACGACGACCAGGTCAACATCGATTTCGTCGGCAAGGTCGACGGCGAAGTGTTTGCCGGTGGTTCGGCCAAGGGCACCCTGCTGGTACTGGGCTCCGGCCGCATGATCCCGGGCTTCGAAGAGGGTCTGGTAGGCGCCAAGGCAGGCGAAGAGCGCGTTGTCAACGTGACCTTCCCAGAGGACTACCAGAACCTGGACCTGGCTGGCAAAGCCGCCGAGTTCACCATCACCGTCAACAGTGTTTCGGCACCTGTGCTGCCAGAGCTGAACGAAGAGTTCTTCGCCCAGTTCGGCATCAAAGAATCGACCCTGGAAGGCTTCCGCGCCGAAGTTCGCAAGAACATGGAGCGTGAGCTGCGTCAGGCGATCAAGACCAAGGTCAAGAACCAGGTCATGGACGGTCTGCTGGCCGCCAACCCGATCGAAGTGCCAAAAGCCCTGCTGGAAAACGAAGTCAACCGTCTGCGCGTGCAGGCTGTTCAGCAGTTCGGTGGCAACATCAAGCCTGAGCAACTGCCAGTCGAGCTGTTCGAAGAGCAAGCCAAGCGCCGTGTCGTGCTGGGTCTGATCGTGGCCGAAGTGGTCAAGCAGTTCGAGCTGAAGCCGGACGACGCCAAGGTTCGCGAGATGATCGAAGAAATGGCTTCGGCTTACCAGGAGCCTGAGCAGGTCATCGCCTGGTACTACAAGAACGACCAGCAACTGAACGAAGTGCGTTCGGTTGTGCTGGAAGAACAAGTTGTAGATACTGTTCTGCAGAAAGCGACTGTGACCGACAAGTCGGTCTCGTACGAAGAAGCCGTTAAACCAGCCGAGGCTCCTGCCGCTGCTGAGTAACAGGCTTCTCTCGTAGGAAACCTCCACAAGCCAGCCTTCGAGCTGGCTTGTGCGTATTCAAGCCATGACTATTTGGGAGTGAGCGCAGGACATGTCCCGCAATTCTTATATTCAGCAGAGCTCTGACATCCAGGCCGCAGGCGGCCTGGTCCCGATGGTTATCGAGCAGTCCGCCCGTGGCGAACGTGCTTACGACATCTACTCGCGCCTGTTGAAGGAGCGTGTGATCTTCCTGGTTGGCCCGGTAGAGGACTACATGGCCAACCTCGTCGTTGCGCAACTGCTGTTCCTTGAGGCGGAGAACCCGGACAAGGATATCCATCTGTACATCAACTCGCCGGGCGGTTCCGTCACCGCCGGCATGTCGATCTACGACACCATGCAGTTCATCAAGCCGGACGTTTCGACCATCTGCATCGGCCAGGCCTGCAGCATGGGCGCCTTCCTGCTGGCGGCAGGTGCCAAGGGCAAGCGTCATTGCCTGCCGAACTCGCGCGTGATGATCCACCAGCCGCTTGGCGGCTTCCAGGGTCAGGCCACCGATATCGAGATCCACGCCCAGGAAATCCTCAATATCAAGGCCCGTCTGAACGAGCTGCTGGCCTATCACACCGGCCAGGACCTCGAGACCATCAAGCGTGACACCGAGCGTGACAACTTCATGAGCGCCTCGCGCGCAGCCGAGTACGGCCTGATCGACTCGGTCTACGACAAGCGGCAACTGGCCTCCTGAACCGGGAGGTCAGAGCAGGTGGGCGTCGAAAGCGCCTACCTGCGGACTTGAAAAAGCCCGCAATTGCCTTCATCTTGTGTTGCAAGCCTACCGGATTGGATCGATCGAATGACTGACACCCGTAACGGCGAGGACAGCGGCAAATTGCTTTATTGCTCCTTCTGCGGCAAAAGCCAGCACGAAGTGCGCAAACTGATTGCCGGGCCCTCGGTATTTATCTGCGACGAGTGCGTCGACCTGTGCAACGACATCATCCGTGAGGAGGTGCAGGAAGCCCAGGCCGAGAGCAGCGCGCACAAATTGCCTTCGCCGAAAGAAATCAGCGGCATCCTGGACCAGTACGTCATTGGTCAGGAGCGCGCAAAGAAGGTGCTGGCCGTAGCGGTGTACAACCACTACAAGCGCCTGAACCAGCGTGACAAGAAGGGTGACGAAGTCGAACTGGGCAAGAGCAACATCCTGCTCATCGGGCCGACTGGCTCGGGCAAGACCCTGCTCGCCGAAACCTTGGCACGCCTGTTGAACGTACCGTTCACCATTGCTGACGCCACCACCCTGACCGAAGCCGGTTATGTGGGTGAGGACGTCGAGAACATCATCCAGAAGCTGTTGCAGAAGTGCGACTACGACGTGGAAAAGGCCCAGATGGGCATTGTCTACATCGACGAAATCGACAAGATCTCGCGCAAGTCGGACAACCCGTCCATCACCCGTGATGTCTCGGGTGAGGGCGTGCAGCAGGCACTGCTGAAACTGATCGAAGGCACCGTGGCCTCGGTCCCGCCGCAAGGCGGCCGCAAGCACCCGCAACAGGAATTCCTGCAGGTTGATACCCGCAACATCCTGTTCATCTGCGGTGGTGCGTTCTCGGGCCTGGAAAAGGTCATCCAGAACCGCTCCACCAAAGGTGGCATCGGTTTTGGTGCCGAAGTGCGCAGCAAGGAAGAGGGCAAGAAGGTTGGTGAGTCCCTGCGTGAGGTCGAGCCGGACGATCTGGTCAAGTTTGGCCTGATTCCGGAATTCGTCGGCCGTCTGCCGGTACTGGCTACCCTTGACGAGCTGGATGAGGCTGCATTGATGCAGATCCTCACCGAGCCGAAGAATGCCCTGACCAAGCAGTATGCCAAGCTATTCGAGATGGAAAGCGTCGACCTCGAGTTCCGCAGCGATGCGCTCAAGGCCGTTGCGCGCAAGGCCCTGGAGCGCAAGACTGGTGCCCGTGGCCTGCGTTCGATCCTCGAAGGCGTTCTGCTCGATACCATGTACGAGATCCCTTCGAAAAAGGATGTCAGCAAGGTGGTTATCGACGAGAGCGTCATTGAGGGCACGTCGCAGCCGCTGATGATTTACGAAAACAGCGAACCGCAAGCCAAGGCCGCACCAGACGCCTGATTCAGGCAATGGCCGGTTTTCGGTTGCAAGCAAGAAGGGGGCCTACGGGCCCCTTTCTGCTTTTCCTGTGCAAGCGCTTGTAATTTCCCAAGCATGCCCCCACATTAGGTCCAAGCATCATTTCCACCGGTTTCCGGCCATAAGGCCGCTGTAGAGGCGAAATCATGAAGACCACCCTCGACTTGCCTCTTTTGCCATTGCGCGATGTCGTTGTTTACCCGCACATGGTTATCCCGCTGTTCGTGGGGCGTGAAAAGTCCATCGAAGCCCTCGAGGCGGCGATGACGGGCGAAAAGCAGATCCTTCTGCTGGCCCAGAAGAATCCAGCCGACGACGACCCGGGTGAGGACGCCCTGTACCGCGTCGGTACCGTTGCCACCGTGCTGCAACTGCTGAAGCTGCCTGATGGCACCGTCAAGGTGCTGGTCGAAGGCGAGCAGCGTGGTGCGGTCGAGCGCTTCTCCGAAGTTGAAGGGCACATCCGTGCCGAAGTCTCCCTGATCGACGAAACCGACACTGCCGAGCGCGAGTCGGAAGTCTTCGTGCGCACCCTGCTGTCGCAGTTCGAACAGTACGTTCAACTGGGCAAGAAAGTGCCTGCCGAAGTGCTGTCTTCGCTGAACAGCATCGAAGAGCCAGGACGCCTGGTCGACACCATGGCCGCGCACATGGCCCTGAAGATCGAGCAGAAGCAGGAAATTCTTGAAATCGTCGACTTGACTACCCGTGTCGAGCACGTGCTGGCACTGCTGGATGCCGAAATCGACCTGCTGCAGGTCGAAAAGCGCATTCGCGGCCGGGTCAAGAAGCAGATGGAGCGTAGCCAGCGCGAGTACTACCTGAATGAGCAGATGAAGGCCATTCAGAAAGAGCTTGGCGATGGTGACGAAGGCCACAATGAAGTCGAAGAGCTGAAAAAACGCATCGAAGCCGCAGGTCTGCCTAAAGATGCCCTGGCCAAGGCCCAGGCGGAGCTGAACAAGCTCAAGCAAATGTCTCCGATGTCGGCCGAAGCTACCGTGGTGCGCTCGTACCTGGACTGGCTGGTGCAGGTGCCGTGGAAGGCACAGAGCAAGGTGCGTCTGGACCTGACCAAGGCCGAGGAAATCCTCGATGCCGACCACTATGGCCTGGAAGAGGTCAAGGAACGCATCCTCGAGTACCTTGCTGTGCAGAAGCGCGTCAAGAAGATCCGCGGTCCGGTGCTGTGCCTGGTCGGGCCACCCGGCGTCGGCAAGACCTCGCTGGCCGAGTCGATCGCTGCCGCCACCAACCGCAAGTTCGTGCGCATGGCCCTGGGTGGCGTGCGTGACGAGGCCGAGATCCGTGGCCACCGCCGTACCTACATTGGCTCCATGCCGGGTCGCCTGATCCAGAAGATGACCAAGGTGGGTGTGCGCAACCCGTTGTTCCTGCTCGACGAAATCGACAAGATGGGCAGCGACATGCGCGGCGACCCAGCCTCGGCACTGCTGGAAGTGCTCGACCCTGAGCAGAACCACAACTTCAACGACCACTACCTGGAGGTCGACTATGACCTCTCGGACGTGATGTTCCTTTGCACCTCGAACTCGATGAACATCCCGCCGGCGCTGCTGGACCGGATGGAAATCATCCGTCTGCCTGGCTACACCGAGGACGAGAAGATCAACATCGCCATCAAGTACCTGGTGCCCAAGCAGGTCAAGGCCAACGGCTTGAAGAAGGAAGAGCTGGAGGTCGATGTCTCGGCGATTCGCGACATCATCCGCTACTACACCCGCGAAGCCGGTGTACGGGGCCTGGAGCGGCAAATTGCCAAGGTCTGCCGTAAGGTGGTCAAGGAACATACCGGGCAGAAGCAGGTCAAGGTCAAGGTGGCCAACGAGCAACTGGAGCACCTGCTGGGCGTGCGCAAGTTCCGCTATGGTCTGGCCGAGCAGCAGGACCAGATCGGTCAGGTTACCGGCCTGGCCTGGACCCAGGTGGGCGGTGAGTTGCTGACCATCGAGGCTGTGGTCATCCCCGGCAAGGGCCAGTTGATCAAGACCGGCTCGCTGGGCGATGTCATGGTCGAATCGATTACCGCCGCGCAGACCGTGGTACGCAGCCGCGCCCGCAGCCTGGGGATTGCCGCCGACTTCCACGAGAAGCACGACGTGCACATTCACATGCCTGAGGGCGCCACGCCGAAGGATGGCCCAAGTGCCGGTATCGGCATGTGCACCGCACTGGTGTCGGCACTGACGCAGATTCCGGTACGTGCTGACGTGGCCATGACCGGTGAAATCACCTTGCGTGGCCAGGTATTGGCCATTGGCGGGCTGAAGGAAAAACTGCTGGCGGCACACCGTGGCGGGATCAAGACGGTGATCATTCCCGAGGAGAATGTTCGCGATCTCAAGGAGATTCCTGAAAATATCAAACAGGATCTTCAGATCAAACCGGTCAAATGGATTGACGAAGTCCTGCAAATTGCGCTGCAATACGCCCCGGAGCCCTTGCCAGATGTGGCTCCGGAGATTGTCGCGAAAGATGAAAAGCGCGACGGCGATGCCAAGGAAAGAATTAGCACGCATTAGTAGTTTTCAGCTGGGGGGCTTTCCTTGACAGTTTTTTCGAGGCCTTGCTATAAAGCGGCACGCTATTGTCGTCAGGCCGCCCAGCACACGTTTCATAAGCTTTTCATTACATACTTAGAAACAAACTCAATAGAGAAATAAGGGGACTTAGAGTGAACAAGTCGGAACTGATTGACGCTATCGCCGCATCTGCTGACATCCCGAAAGCTGTAGCCGGCCGTGCGCTGGACGCAGTCATCGAATCCGTCACCGGCGCCCTGAAGCAAGGTGACGATGTGGTACTGGTTGGCTTCGGTACCTTCTCGGTCAAGGAGCGCGCCGAGCGTACCGGCCGCAACCCGCAAACCGGCAAGGCAATCAAGATCGAAGCCGCCAAGGTTCCAGGTTTCAAGGCAGGCAAAGGCCTGAAAGACGCCGTCAACTAAGTCGTCTTTCAGCCGGGCCCGGCCTTGCCTGGTCCGAGCACGGTGATGGCGGGGCGCAAACGTTCCCGCCTGACACGTTTGCTAAGAAAAGGCGCATCCTCGGATGCGCCTTTCTTTTATCAGGATTCTACCCACGCTCCGCGGTTGTCGACGCAGTGGTACAGCCGTTTCTGGGGGACGCATGCTGCAAAATATCAGGGACAATTCACAAGGTTGGATTGCCAAGACCATCATCGGCCTTATCGTCGTGTTGATGGCATTGACCGGTTTCGAAGCCATTTTCCAGGCCGCCACTCATAGCCAGGACGCCGCCAAGGTGAACGGCCAGACCATCAGCCAGAACGAACTGAGCCAGGCGGCCGACATGCAGCGCCGTCAACTGATGCAACAGTTGGGCAAGGATTTCGACCCGGCGCTGCTGGATGACAAGTTGCTGCGTGAAGAAGCACTCAAGGGGCTGATCAGCCGCAAGCTGCTGCTGCAAGGTGCTGAGGATGCCAAGTTCGCATTCTCCGACGCTGCGCTGGACCAGGTGATCTTGCAGACCCCTGAGTTCCAGGTGGACGGCAAGTTCAGCGCTGACCGTTTCGACCAGGTGATTCGCCAGATGGGCTACGGCCGCATGCAGTTCCGCGAGATGCTCGGCGAGGAAATGCTGATCGGCCAACTGCGCACTGGCCTGGCCGGTAGCAGCTTCGTCACCGATCAGCAGGTCGACGCCTTTGCTCGCCTGGAAAAGCAGACCCGCGACTTCGCCTCCCTGACCTTCAAGGCCGACCCGGCCGCAGTCAAGGTCAGCGATGAAGAGGTCAAGGCGCACTACGACCAGCACGCCAAGGAGTTCATGTCGCCTGACCAGGTCGTGATCGACTACATCGAACTGAAAAAGTCGGCCTTCTTCGACCAGGTCAAAGTGACCGACGAAGAGCTCAAGGCCCAGTACGAGAAGGAAATCGCCAACCTCGCCGAGCAGCGCCATGCCGCGCACATCCTCATCGAGGTCAACGACAAGGTCACCGACGCCCAGGCCAAGGCTCGCGCCGAAGAGATCGAGCAGCGTCTGGCCAAGGGTGAGGACTTTGCCGCTCTGGCCAAGGAGTTCTCTCAGGACCCAGGCTCCGCCAACAGCGGTGGTGATCTCGGCTTCGCCGGCCCGGGTGTATACGACCCAGCCTTCGAAGAGGCGCTGTACAAGCTGCAGGATGGCCAGGTATCTGCACCGGTGCGCACCGAGTTTGGCTACCATTTGATCAAGCTGCTGGGCGTGCAGGCGCCAGAAGTACCGAGCTTCGCCAGCCTGAAGGACAAACTGACCCGCGATCTGAAGATGCCACTGGTCGAGCAGCGTTATGTCGACGCCAGCAAGCAACTGCAGGATGCTGCCTACGAGGCTTCCGATCTGGCCCAGCCGGCCCAGGACCTGAACCTCAAGGTACACACCTCCGCTGCCTTCGGCCGCGAGGGCGGTGAAGGTATTACTGCCAACCGTGCGGTGGTGCAGGCTGCGTTCTCTGAAGAAGTGCTGGATGAGGGGGCCAATAGCACCGCCATCGAGCTTGACCCTGAGACCACCGTGGTGCTGCGCGTCAAGGAGCACCGCAAGCCAGAGCAACTGCCGCTGGAAGCTGTGGCCAAGAACATCAGGGAGCACCTGGCCAAAGAGAAGGCGACTGCCGAGCTCAAGGCCAAGGCAGACAAGCTGATTGCCGGCTTGCGCGACGGTTCCATCGCAGCAGGCAGTGTGCACGAAGGCCTGGGCTGGAAAGCCTATGAAGCAGTCACCCGTGGTGAGGACGGTATTGATCCGGCCGAACTGCAGGCACTGTTCCGTCTGGGCAAGCCGCAAGCCAAGGACAAGCCTGTTTACGGCAGTGTAGTGCTGCGTGACGGTAGCCTGGTGGTATTGCAGCTCAAGGGTGTGAACGAAGGCGCTACCGCCACCGACGAAGAGAAGCAGCAGATTCGCCGCTACCTCGCGTCACGTGCTGGCCAGCAGGACTTTGCCGCTTACCGCAAGCAGCTGGAAGCCAATGCAGACATCACCCGTTACTAAGGTGTTCGTTGCATGAAGAAACAGGCCGCCTCGCGCGGCCTGTTTCGTTTTCGCCAGCCGCGAGGGCGGTCATTGTCGAAGACCACACTGCCTCAGGGGCGGCGCGGACCAGATTCTACCGCTTCACCCCTTCATAACTGTCCAGCGTATCGCGTGCAATCTCTCGCCCCAGGGCGATGAGCTCCGGCGCCTTGTAGAACTCAAAGAACCGGCACACCCGCTTGGGCACGTTGATCAGCACATCCGGCGGATAGCCGGCAATCTTGTACTGTGCCAACGAAGTCTGCATGACCTCGAAGCTCTGGTTGATCAAGTCCAGCAGCGAGGCCGGCCCCACGTTGTCGATGATGAAAGAACCGGTGGCCGACTTCGGCGCGCCCTCGCGCTCCGGGGCCGCCGCTGATTGCTGGCTTTCCGGGTCGGCGCTGTCGGCCAGCCACGGGCTTGGTGGCGCCAACCCTTCGGCGACGATTTCCTTTTCGATGCGGATCAGCTCTTCCGCCGGTTTGCGCCGGAACGGCAGGCGTGAGCCCAGCGAACTCAGCAAGGCGTCAAAACGCATCTTGAACGCTGCCGGGCGCTCAATCACTGGCAACTGGTACTGCTTCTGGTTGGTGGCGTTGAGGTTCACCGCGATGATCAGGTCGCAATGGCTGGACACCACAGGCACGATTGGCAGCGGGTTGAGGATGCCGCCGTCGACAAGCATGCGGTTGCCTTGCATCACCGGCGTGAACAGGCTGGGAATGGCCGCCGAGGCGCGCATGGCCTGGTGCAGGCAACCCTCCTGGAACCAGATTTCCTGTTGGTTGGTAAGGTCGGTCGCCACTGCGGTGTAGGGTATGCGCAGTTGCTCGATGTTTATCTCGCCGACGATCTTGCGGATCTGCCCGAACACCTTGTCGCCGCGAATTGCACCGAGGCGAAAGCTGACGTCGACCAGGCGCAGCACATCCAGGTAGTCGAGGCTCTCGATCCAGTTGCGATAGTCGTCCAGCTTGCCGGCGGCATAGATACCGCCAATCACCGCGCCCATGGAACACCCCGCGACGCAGGCTATTTCGTAGCCGCGGCGCTCGATTTCTTCGATCACGCCGATGTGTGCATACCCTCGGGCTCCGCCCGACCCCAGTACCAGTGCCACACGTTTACTCATGAACATTCCCCGGCCAGTGCCATCATGGTCCTACAATGCACCCATCGCTGCCTGTGCTTCAATGTAGATCGTGCTGAGCTACTGTAATAAAACTGGCCAGGCAACGCCGGCTGGGCATGGCACTTTCCAGCTGTCGGAGCGTCGAATAGCCACCGTTTATCCATAGAGGTATTACTGATGAAAGCCTGGATCTGCCTTCCACTGATTGCCTTGGCCCTTGCTGGCTGCGCGGGCAAGACGGCCTACCGTGACAGCTGCGCGACCCAGCTGGATGCCGCCTGGAAGGAGCTGGACCTGGCCAAGGCCGAAGGCTTCGCCGGTGCCGTCAGTTACTCCAAGGCCTTGTCGTTGCTGACCGGGGCCAAGACCCAGCAGCAGTTCGAAGGCTATGAAAGCTGTACCCGCAAAGCCGAAAAGGCCCGCTTCTACATTCGTGAATCTCGCGCTGGGCGCTGACCAGGGAGCATCGTATGTCTGCCATGCTCGACCATGTAGTTGCCCAGATACTGACCTTGCAGGTGCGCTTGCTGGCCTGTCGTGAACGCCTGGCTGCCAATACCGACAGCGAGGCCTTGCACGACTTGCGTATCACCTTGCGGCGCCTGCGCAGTCTGTTGAGGCCGTTGCGTGGGCTGCCCGGCGTGGAGCAGCTTGAGGATGCTGCAAGTTCGCTGGGTACCCTTACCACGCCCTTGCGTGATCGTGAGGTACTGGCGGCCGAGCTGATCGGGCGCGGTCATGCGGCAGCCGGGCAGCGGCGTCTGCAGGGGCGTGACAGAACCTTTGCAAGTGTCGCTGCCAGCCCGCAGCTGGCCAGGGTGCTGGCGATTGTTGACGCCTTTCCATTGTTCCTGCGTGCGGCGGGCCGGGAGGGGCTGGTCAAATCGCTGGACAAACGCATCGACAAGCGCCTGGTCAAACAATGGCGCACGTTGCACGAAGCGTTGCGGGACCCGGCTCACGATCGCCACCGGCTGCGTTTGCTGATAAAGCGTGCGCGCTATGGCGATGAGGCCTATCCGCAACTCGATCACGCAGGAAAGAAACTGCAACGTGTGCTGAAAAAGGCCCAGGGCGACCTGGGTGATTGGCACGACCGCCTGCAATGGCTGCTGCAAGCGCGCGACCATGCCGACCTGCTGCCCTGCAAGGCCGATTGGGAGCAGGAACTGCATGAGGCGGAGCGCCAGTCAGATGTGACGCTGGATACCCTGCAAGAGGCGCTGGCGCGGCGTTATCACGGAAAATGACCGATTTGCGGGCTGATTGTCCGGGGTTTGCTGGCTAGGATGAGTGGACCTTTTCCTTTGCAGGCAGGAGCCGGCCAATGAATTTCAACCAACTGCTCGACGCTGTGCGGGCCAACCCGGATTCCGTCAGCATTCCGCCCAGCTGGGCTCAGGGGCGCGCAGCCTTTGGCGGCCTGATGGCGGCCATGGTGTACGAAGCCATGCGCCTCAGGCTCTGCGACAGCCGCCCGGTACGCTCATTGGCCATCAGCTTCGTGGCGCCAGCGGCTGCGGATGTGCCCATCCGCTTCGAGGTGGAGGTCTTGCGCGAAGGCAAGGCGGTTAGCACGTTGCTGGGCCGCGCCGTTCAGGATGGCCAAGTGGTGACCTTGGTGCAGGGCAATTTCGGTGCGGGCCGGCCTTCGGTGGTGGAAGTGCCGGCGTTACCTGCCGTTGAAATGCCTGCGCTCGACGCGGCGGCCCCGGAGTTGCCCTATATCAAAGGCGTTACCCCTGAGTTCATGCGGCATGTTGCCCTGCGCTGGGCAGTAGGTGGGCTTCCGTTCAGTGGCAGTAAGTCGCGCAAGATGGGCGGCTGGGTGCGTTTGCGGGATGTGCTGGAAGAGCCGGTGAACGAGGCGCACTTGCTGGCGTTGGTCGATGCCTGGCCACCCAGCCTTATGCCGTTTCTCAAGCAGCCCGCTGCGGGCAGTACGCTGACCTGGACCATTGAGTTCATCCAGCCTACGGTGAAACTGTCGACCCTGGATTGGTGCCGATACTGCGTGGAGACCGAGCATGCACGGGATGGCTATGGGCACGCTGCTGCGGCATTGTGGACAGCGCAGGGCGAGTTGTTGGCCTTGAGCCGGCAGACCGTCACCGTTTTCGCCTGATCCTTACCAGGTTGCTTACAAGGAGCGCCCCGGCAACTGACTCAGTGTCGGTGCTTGTGCCGCTCCCGCCAGGCCCTCCACCAGGCCCCGCTCACCACAAAGCGCGGAAAGGTGATGAACTGCTCGGTCAGTAAGCGCTGCACGGCATCCTGGCGGTTGGCGAACGGTTCGGGCTGCTTGGCTTCAAGGCGGTGGCCTTGGCGCTGCAGGCCCAGTGCGGCGATCAGGGCAATCACGCCCACCGCGATCTGGCCGAGGTCGAAACCGAAGAGTCCGGACAGCACCAGTAGTGCCCCTAAAATGAACAAAGGAACGGCAATCAGGTGCAGCACCAGGTTGGTCGGGTGGCGGTGATTATGGTGGTAGCCGCGCCATTGCCAGGCGGGAAGATTGGGCAGGCGTTTGCTCATGGGGATTTCCTCTCGGTCATGCCCAAAGCTTAGTGCGGCCCCCAGGCGGGGGCCAATCGAACCTGGCTATGGTGACTATAGCTTGAGCTGGCCAATGGCCTTGTTCAGTTCGCCGGCCAGGGTCGCCAGTTCGCTGCTGGTGGTCGCCGAGCCGACCGTCTGCTGCACGGTCCGCTCGGTGACATCGCGGATGCTGACCACCGCGCGGTTCATTTCCTCGGCTACCTGGCTTTGCTGCTCGGCCGCTACAGCGATCTGGGTATTGCTCTCGCGCATCTGTGCCACGGCACCGGTAATTTCAGCCAGCGCCTCGCCGGCCTCCTGAGCCTGACGCACGCAGTCGTCGGCCTTGTACGAGCTTTCCTGCATGAACTCCACCGCATCGCGGGTGCCCGACTGCAGGGCCGAAACCATGGTGGTGATCTCATCCGTGGAGGTTTGCACGCGTTTGGCCAGGTTGCGCACTTCATCGGCCACCACGGCAAAGCCGCGGCCCAGGTCGCCGGCGCGCGCGGCTTCGATGGCAGCGTTGAGTGCCAGCAAGTTGGTCTGTTCGGCAATACTGTGGATCACACTGACGACACCGTTGATCTTCTGGCTGTCCTCGGCCAACTGGCGAATCATTTCGGCAGTTTGCTGCACGCCGCTGGAAAGCCCGGAAATCGAATCCTGCACTCGGCTGACCACCGCTTGGCCGCTGCCGGCCAAGGTGTCCGCGGTTTGTGACAGATCGCGGGTGGCACCGGCGTGTTGGGCAATGTGGTGCACGGTCGCCGACATTTCGTTGATGGCAGTGGCGGCCTGGTCGGTTTCACTCTGCTGGCCGAGCATGCCATGGCGCACGTCACTCATGCTGGCGGCCAGGCGTGCAGCGCCCGAGTCCAGCTGTGCTGCGCTTTGGGCGACGGTGCTGACCACGCGGTGGTAGGTGGACTGCATGGCGTTGAAGGCCCCGGCCATCTGGCCGACCTCGTCGCCACTGGCCAGCGGTACGCGGGCCGACAAGTCGCCGGTTTTTTCCACGTGCAGCATCACGTCCTTGAGGGTGTTGAGCTGGCTGAGCAGGAAGCGGATCAGCAGTTGGGAGGCACCGAGCATGGCCAGCATCAGGATCAGTACACACACCGCGTAGTTGCTGAAGCGATCGAAGAATACCTGGCGCAGACTGGGGGACTGAGCCAGCACAGCCAACTGCTGGTCGCCGTTGCGCAGCACCTGAGCGCCACGCAGCGGGTTTTCACCGAGGATCCAGGCGCTTGGCAGTTCTACCCAGCCATTGGCATTGCGCAGGGCATCGAGCGCTTCTCCGGCGAAGGTTGGTGTTTGCCCCGTTTGCCAACTGATGACATTGGCCGGGCGTGGCAGTGCTTGCCCGGCTGGCCAGGTGGCCAGCAACTGGGCTTGCGCGGCCGCTTGGGCCTGAGCCGCCTCGGCACGTGCGCGTTGCTCCAGGTGCACGGCATACAGCACCAGCAGCAAGGTGGTGACAAAGGCCACTGCGTTGACGGCCCAGAACTTGTACTTCAGGGAAACATTGCTAAGCCAGGCACCCATGGGCAGGTCTTCTCTGAGTTGAGCGGAAACAATATTGGCAAGGTGCCATCATTGTGCCCGCATCCTCCACGGGATTTGTTGATGCATATCAACGGCGTTCACCCACCCCGCAGAAACCCGCAAGAATCAGGGGAGCTGGAAAAAATCGCGGGCCGTTGCCGTGGTATGCGCTGCCGTGTGCTCGGCTGACTCACCGCGATGTGAGGCCACCTCGCGCAGTACTTCCGGCAAGAACGCCGGCTCGTTGCGCCCGCTTTTGGGCTTGGGCCGCAAGCTGCGCGGCAGCAGGTAGGGCGCGTCGCTTTCCAGCATCAGCCGGCCTTGAGGAATGTTGCCTACCAGCGGGTGCAGGTGAGTGCCGCGGCGTTCGTCGCAGATCCAGCCGGTAATGCCGATATGCAGGTCCAGGTCCAGGTAGGCGAACAGCGCCTCGCGCTCACCGGTAAAGCAGTGCACCACTGCGCCCGACAGGTGGTCGCGGTACTCCCTGAGAATCGCCAACAAGCGCTCGCTGGCATCGCGCTCGTGCAGGAACACCGGCAGGCGCAGCTCCGCAGCTAGCGTCAGCTGGGCTTCCAGGGCTTTTTCCTGGAGCGGGCGAGGGGAAAAGTCGCGGTTGAAATCCAGGCCGCATTCGCCCACAGCGCGTACGCGCGGTTCACTCAACAACAGTCGCAACTGGCGCTCGCTGTCGGCATCCCAGGCCTTGGCATCGTGTGGGTGTACGCCGGCCGTGGCGAACAGGTGCGCGCCGCTGGCATCCAGTTGTTGGCACAGCTCCAGCGCTTGTTCGCTGACCGCCAGGCTGGTGCCTGTCAGTAGCATTTGCGTAACGCCGGCCTCCAGTGCGCGCTCGACAACGGCTGCCTGTTGGTCGTGAAAGCTGCTGTTGGTCAGGTTGACGCCGATATCGATCAGTTGCATGGTGCTATCTCGTGCCGCGGGGCGGCCAGCATAGCAAAAACCGGGTTTTTCTGAAAAAGCCAAGAACTTCATGCTGTTGCCGTGGTCTTTTACCGTCGTTTATCACTTGGCGGTGCAACCCATGGATGCCGCTCACCGACCACGGACACGTTTTCGCATGCTGCGATGCTGGCTCATTTTCCTGCTGATGCTTTGGGTGGCCTTTACCGGCACCGCCCAGGCGCGTTCGCCGGGCCCGCAGCAGCACATACCGCCGGCCAAGGTACGTGACCTGCCGCAGATTCGTACCAGCAAAGTACTGCGAGTGCTGGTCAACCAGAGCCGCAACAGCTCCGGCGAGGTCAAGGGCGAGCCAGTCGGCATAGAGTATTATCGCCTGCGTGCCCTGGAGCATTTCCTCAATGCTCGTACCGCCGACGACCAGCAGATCCAGCTAACGCTCATCCCGCGAGCCAAGGAGCAGTTGCTGGGCGCTCTGGCCCGCGGCGAGGGTGATCTGGCTGCCCCGGGCGAGCTGCTTGACCCCACGACGGTGGGCGCTGTCAGCAGCAGTGCGCCGATACTCGACCAGGTGCCGCTGACGCTGGTCGGGCGCAAAGGCGAGCGAAGTTTCAGCAAGGTCGAACAGCTGTCAGGGCGTACCGTCGCCTTGACCAGCGCCAGTGCCGCGGGGCCGCTGATCCAGCAGGTCAACCAGCAACTGGCACTGCGCAAGCGGCCGCCGATCAAAGTGGAGTGGGTCGATTCGACGCTGGCAGTGGAGGATGTGCTGGAGATGGTACAGGCTGGCATCTACCACCTGACCGTAGTCGAGCAGCCCATTGCCCGGCGTTGGGCCCGGGTTATGCCGCGGCTGCGCCTGGACAGCCGGGTGCGCCTGGGTGCGCCGCAAGCCATGCGCTGGTATGTAGGGCGTGATGCGCCGCAATTGTTGGCCGCAGTCGATCGCTTTCTGCAAGGTTACCGCGCGCCCGATAACCAGGATGCAGCGTTCGAGCGTATCTACCGCCGCCAGTACCGGGTACACAACCCCTTGGCCAGCAAAGGCCGCCAGCGTCTGGCCTCGGTGCGGGCAGTGTTGCAGAAGCATGGTCAGGCGCAACAGATCGACTGGCTCAACCTGGCTGCACTGGCCTTCAAGGAGTCGACGCTCAACCCGACTGCACGCGGCACTGGCGGTGCCCATGGTCTGATGCAGATTACCCCTTCGGCGGCCCAACGGGTGGGGGTGAGCAATACCGCGACGGTAGATGGCAATGTCCTGGCCAGTGCCCGTTACCTGGCGCTTATCCGGCGCAAGTTTTTTGCCAGTGCCAAGATCAATGAGCGTGAGCGCATGGCCTTTGTGCTGGCAGCCTACAACCTTGGCCCCGAGCGGGTTCAGGCCATGCGCGCAGAGGCCCGACGGCGAGGGCTCAACGGTAACCAGTGGTTCTTCCAGACAGAGCGTATCGCCATGGAGCAGGTGGGGATGGGACCGGTCAATTTCGTCAATAGCATCAACAAGTACTACCTGGCGTTCAACCGCGAACGCACAGCACTGGAGCGCGTAGCGAAGCGTTAACAATCGATTATATCGATTGTTATGTTGGGTTTTTTGCGATTTTCATATCTATCGAATTGATTATGATGGCGCCCATCCCAACACAACTGCTTCGCTTCAAGGACGCTTCCACATGAACAACACTACCTTCAACGCACTGTTCTCTACCCGTGCTGGCGCAGGCCTAAGCGTTATCCGCATCCTGGTCGGCATCATCTTCATGGCCCATGGTGCGCAAAAACTCTTCGGCCTGTTCGGTGGCTACGGCCTGGAAGGCACCGGCCAATGGATGGAAAGCATCGGCCTGGCGCCGGGTTATCTGATGGCCTTGCTGTCCGGCGGTGCCGAATTCTTCGGTGGCCTGGCACTGGTGGTCGGCCTGCTGGCTCGCCCGGCGGCCCTGGCGCTGACGGTGACCTTGATAGTGGCGATCGTTTCGGTGCACATCGGCAACGGCCTGTTCATGTCCAACAATGGCTATGAGTTCGCCCTGGCGCTGTTGGCCGGCACTGTTGCAGTCATGATCGAAGGCGCCGGCCGCTTCTCGCTCGACCGGCTGATCGCCCGCTAATCACCTGCAAGCTGCGAGCTACGAGCCGCAGGCAAGCGCGGGCCAATACTCGGCTTGTTCTTGCTTGCGGCTTGTAGCTTGCAACTTGGTGCTCATCGCTCTAGCATACCGCCTGCGCCGATTTAAACAGCTACTTGCGGGGCGCAGGAACGCCCCAATTCCGGGCCGTCCGAAATACCGCTAAAGCGCTGGTTCGGTGACGCCTCCCACCGCTGCCCAGCGGGATTCGCGAGGCGGAGAGAAGCTCCATGAGTTGCCCACGTACCAGTGTCTGTTTGAGCCCTTTGCCTGCCAGCCAGGCGTCCCGCACACCGCGCATCCTGCTCGGCGGCCGGCATCAACCCACCCTTTTGCGTCATCTTGAAGGCCTGTCACGGCGTAAAGGGCAGGCGCGTGCCTTTCTGATCCAGTTCGCCGATAGCGGCTGCCACCTCGCGCAGTTTGGCAATGACCGTTTCGACCTGGCTGTGATCCAGGCGCCGGCGTCGGACGAGGCCGCCGAAGTCATAGGGCATCTCACCCGCATCGCGCGTCAAGGCCTGATAACCCGCCGCTGAGGAATGCGCTATTGAGCACCAATATCATCACCACAGAAGGCCATGAGGCGCTGAAGAAAGAGCTGGACCACCTGTGGCGGGTGTATCGCCCGGAAATCACCCAAAAGGTTGCCTGGGCGGCGTCGTTGGGTGACCGCAGCGAGAACGCGGACTACCAGTACAACAAGAAGCTGCTGCGCGAAATCGACCGCCGGGTGCGATACCTGCGCAAGCGTCTTGAAGATGTGAAAGTAGTGGCCTACTCGCCTGAGCAGGAAGGCAAAGTGTTTTTCGGTGCCTGGGTAGAGATCGAGAACGACGAGGGCGAGACCATGAAGTTTCGCATTGTCGGCTACGACGAGATCTACGGGCGCAACGATTACATCTCGATCGATTCGCCCATGGCTCGCGCCTTGCTGAAGAAGGAGGAAGGTGATGAGGTGGTGGTGCATACACCTACCGGTGAGGCAACCTGGTATGTCAGCAGCATCAGTTATGGCCAGGGCGTTTCGACGGGCTGACTGGCCCGTCTTGCGTCAGCTTGAGGCATGTGCTGTCCCGGCAGAAGCGCTGACAGCCAGGCCTCAAGCCTCGCGCAACACCGCCAGCGGGCTGGCATTCAACGCCCGCCGTGTTCCCAGTACTCCAGCACCACCCACCAGCAGTGCCCCCGTCAGCGGCAACACCAGCAGCCACGGGTGCGGGCTCCACTGCAAGTCGAAGGCATAGCGGTACAGCACCCAGGTAATCAGTTCGCAGCCCACGGCCGCCAATAGCCCGCTGGCCGCACCCAGCAGGCCGAACTCGATACGCCGGGCCTTGACCAGCAACGGCCGCGCCGCGCCCAGTGCGCGCAACAGTGCGCCTTGGCGAATACGCTCGTCCAGCGTGGCCTGCAAGCCAGCGAACAGCACGGCCAGTCCGGCGGCCAGCACGAACAGCAGCACATACTCCACCGCCAGGGTGACCTGGGCGAGGATGCTGCGCAGCTGGTCGAGCAAGGCATCCACCTGCAGGATGGTCACCGCCGGAAACGCCCGTGACAGCGCAACTACATCCAGGTCATGCCCCGGTGCCAGATAGAAGCTGGTCAGGTAAGTGGTCGGCAGCCCCTGCAGCGTGCCAGGCTGGAAGATCATGTAGAAGTTCGGCTGGAAGCTGTCCCAATGCACGTTGCGCAGGCTGCTCACGCGGGCCTGGCGCTGCTGGCCGCCAATATCGAACGTCAGCAGGTCGCCCATTTGCAGTTTCAGGCTGCTGGCCAGTTGCGCTTCCACCGAAACTCCGGGGATGTCGTTGTCGGCTGGCAAGGCTTGCCACCAGCTGCCGGCGCTCAACACATTGCCTTCGGGCAACTCGGCGGCCCAGGTCAGGCTGAGGTCGCGCTGCACGGCGCGCTCGCCTGCCGAGTCCTTGCTGACCACCTGCTGTACTGGTTTTTCATTGATTTGCACCAGGCGCCCGGGTGTCACCGGGTACAGCGGTGCCGTAGCGGCATTGACCTGGTGCAGGCGTTGAGCGAACAACTCTCGGTCATCCGGCAGGATGTTCAGGGCGAAGTGGTTAGGCGCGTCCTTGGGTAGCTGTGCTTGCCAGGTATCGAGCAGCTCTGCGCGCAGCAGGGCGACCAGGGCCATGGCCAGCAGTATCAGGCCGAAGGCCAAGGCCTGGCCTGCCGCAGCCATGGGGTGGCGCAATAGCTGGCCCAGCCCCAGGCGCCAGGTGAGTGGCGCGCCGGCCAGCAGCTGGCGCAGGCTGCGCAAACCGAGCAACAGCAGGCCGCCGAGCAGAAGCGCAGCGACCAGGCCGCCACCGAGCAGGGCAAAGGTGAGCAGCAGGTCGAGGCTCAGGCGCCACATGATCAGGCCCAGGGCGAGCAGGGCGGCGCCGTACACCAGCCAACTGCTCGCAGGTATGGGCAGCAGGTCACGGCGCAGCACGCGAAGTGGCGGCACTTGGCCCAGCGCTGCGATCGGCGGCAGGGCGAAGCCAGCCAGTGCCACCAGCCCGGTACCGATACCTGCCAGCGCTGGAATGATGCCGCCGGCGGGCACCACGCTCGGCAGCAAGCCGTGCAGCAGACGGAACAGGCCCAGCTGAGCCAGCCAGCCGAGCAAGGCGCCGGCCAGGGCAGCGACCAGCCCGAGCATGGCGAGTTGCAGGCAATACAGACCCAACGCCTGGTGGCGCGACAGCCCCAGGCAGCGCAGCAGGGCGCTGGCGTCCAGTCGGCGTGCAGCATAGCGGCTGGCCGACAGAGCCACGGCTACGCCTGCCAGCAGCACAGCCACAAGACTGGCCATGTTCAGGTAGCGTTCGGCTTTGCCCAGTGCGCCGCCGATCTGTTGGTTGCCATCGCGGGTGTCACGCAGGCGCTGGTTGGCGGCCAGGTCTTTTTCCACGGTGTGGCGGTACTGCGCCAGCGCCTCGGCATCGCCGCGCCACAGGTCGCGGTAAGTGACCCGGCTGCCCGGCTGGATCACTCCGGTGGCTTCCAGGTCGGCCAGGTTCATCATCACGCGCGGGGTAAGGCTGTAGAAGTTGTTGGCGCGGTCCGGTTCGTAGGTAAGCACACGGCTCATCCGCAGGGTTTTCATGCCCACGTCGATGCTGTCGCCGATCGCCAGCCCCAGTGCCGCCAACAGCCGAGGTTCGACCCACACCTCGCCAGGGGCAGGGCCGCCGCCGGGCGTTTCTTCGGCATAGGGGGCCGGAGCGCTGCGTACTTGCCCGCGCAATGGGTAGGCGCCGTCGGCGGCCTTTACGCTGGACAGCTGGATGCCATTGTCGCCGCCGACCACGCTGGTGAACTCGACCACGTGTGCATGGCGCAAGCCCAGTGCCTTGCCGGCATCGAGCTGTTGTTCGCGGGCCGGGGCACTGCCCTGCAGTACCAGATCGGCGCCAAGGAACTCGCTGGCGCGCAGCTGCATGGCGCCGTTGAGGCGGGCGCCGAAATAGCCGATAGCGGTGCTGGCGGCTACCGCTACCAACAGGGCGAAGAACAGCACGCGCACTTCACTGGCGCGAACATCACGCAGCAACTGGCGCAGTGCCAGGCCGCCCAGACGGGACAGCGGCATATGGCTCACCGGGCCTCCATCGGCGCCACGAGGCGGCCCGCGTCCAGGCGGATCTGGCGCCGGCAGCGGCGGGCCAGGCGTTCGTCATGGGTGACCAGCACCAAGGTAGTGCCGCGCTCCTTGTTCAGCTCGAACAACAAGTCGCTGATGCGCTCGCCGGTGTGGCTGTCGAGGTTGCCGGTGGGCTCATCGGCGAACAGCACCGCAGGCTGCGCGGCGAAGGCGCGGGCAATTGCCACGCGCTGCTGCTCGCCGCCCGACAGCTGCCGGGGTGTGTGGCTCAGGCGCTTGCCCAGGCCGACCCGTTCCAGCAAGGTACGAGCCTGTTCGCGGGCGTCGCGGCGGCCGTCCAGCTCCAGCGGCAGCATGACATTTTCCAGGGCATTGAGGCTGTCGAGCAGCTGGAACGACTGGAACACGAAGCCCACATGTTCGGCGCGCACACGGGCGCGTTGGTCTTCATCCAGTGGCCCCAGATCGTGGCCGGCGAGCATGACTTTGCCAGCGCTGGGGCGGTCGAGGCCGGCGAGCAAGCCGAGCAGGGTCGACTTGCCAGAGCCGGAGGCGCCGACGATGGCCAGGCTGTCGCCTTGGGCCAGGTCGAGAGACAGTGCGTGGAGGATGGTAAGGTCTCCTTCCGCGCTGGGGACCACTTTGCTAAGGTTCTGCGCAACGAGAATGCTGGGGCTCATGGAGAATCCGATGCGAGTGTGGTGGTTGAGTGCCGGTCTGGCCCTGTATTGCCTGGCCCAGAGCGCAGCGGCAGGAACACTGCTGGTTGTTGGCGATAGTATCAGCGCCGGTTTTGGCCTGGATAGCCGCCAGGGCTGGGTGTCTCTCTTGCAGGCCCGCCTCAGGGACGAAGGTTTTGACGACAAAGTGGTCAATGCTTCGATCAGTGGCGACACCAGCGCAGGCGGCCAGGCGCGGCTGCCGGCGCTGCTTGCAGCACATAAACCGAGCCTGGTGGTGTTGGAGCTGGGCGGCAACGATGGCCTGCGCGGGCAGTCACCTGCTCAATTGCAACAAAATCTTGCCTCGATGATCGAGCACTCGCGTCAGGCAGGGGCCAAGGTGCTGCTATTGGGCATGCGCCTGCCGCCCAATTATGGTGTGCGTTACACCACTGCCTTTGCCAAGGTGTATGAACAGCTGGCAGCGGACAAACAGGTTCCTTTGGTGCCGTTTTTCCTCGAAGGGGTAGGGGGTGTACCCGAGCTGATGCAGGCTGATGGCATCCATCCGGCCCAGGGTGCCCAGCAGCGCCTGCTGGAAAATGCCTGGCCAGCGATAAAACCCTTGCTGTGAAGCTTTAAACGGGGGCGCCTTTCGGCTAATGTTGCGCCCCCCGTTTCGAGTGCTCCAAATGCCGCGCCCTGCCTGGTCCCTGTATGCCTATCAACTGATCGAGCCCGACGAACAGCTCGACTTGTTCGCCTGCCAGGAAATCCGCGTCCACCTCGTGGCCCGCCAGCTTGAGTTGGGCGTGCCGGTCGACCGTACCTTGTGCGGCGGCCTGCTGCCAGCCCAGCCACGTTGGTCGGGGGTGTCGCGATCGATCTATCGCGATGGCCGCCTGTGTGAGCTGTGTCGTGCCATCCTCGATGCCCAGCGACGTGGCATGCGCCCGGTGTGGCCAGAGCTGCACGGCAGCTGAACGACAGGCGCCTTTCATCATCTGAAACGTTTGCAACGTGCCAATGCCTCCCGCTTGCATCGGCGCGGGTGTACAATCGATTCTCTTGACCCACCTTTCGAAGGATTTACCGGATGTTGCCGCGCTTTCCTGCAGTCACCCGTAGCCTGTCCCTGGCCGCCCTGTTGGTAGCGGGCCCCGCTGCTGCGCTGGAGCTGCCACTGCCACCGCCCGGTGAAGACATCGTCGGCCAGGTGCATGTGATCAAGGCAAAGTACGAGGACACGTTCGCCGATATCGGCACCGCAAACGACCTCGGCTACCTGGAAATGATCGCCGCCAACCCGGGCGTAGACCCTTGGCTGCCGGGCGCTGGCACCGAGATCATCCTGCCGACCCGTTTCGTCCTGCCGCCGGGCCCGCGCGAAGGCATCGTCATCAATCTGGCCGAGTACCGTTTGTACTACTTCCCTAAGGGGCAGAGCGTGGTGTACACCTTCCCGCTGGGGATTGGTCGCGAGGGGTGGGGGTCGCCGATTGCCAACACCAAGATCACCGCCAAGACGCCGAACCCGACCTGGACGCCGCCCGCTTCGATTCGCAAAGAGCACGCAGCGGACGGTGACATCCTGCCGACTGTGGTGCCGGCTGGCCCGGACAACCCGCTGGGGCCGTTCAAGTTCACCTTGGGCGTGCCAGGCTACCTGATCCATGGTTCGAACAAGAAGTTCGGCATTGGCATGCGCACCAGTCACGGCTGCTTCCGCATGTTCAACAATAACGTGCTTGAACTGTCGAAGATGGTGCCGGTGGGGACTCCGGTGCGCATCATCAACGAGCCTTACAAGTTCGGTATCAGTGGCGGCAAGGTCTATCTTGAGGCACACACGCCGCTGGATGACCAAGGTAACCCGTCAGTTGTCGACAAACACACCGCCGTTATCAATACCTTGCTCAAGCGCGAAGACCTGGCCAATAACCTACGCATGAACTGGGACATGGTGCGTGACGTGGTGGCCGCAGAAGATGGTATGCCGGTAGAAATTGCCGTGCCGGTGGAAAACCAGGGCGGCGCACCGATGGTTACGAGCATTCCGCCCGAACTGCAGTAAGGTAAATTCGACACACCCAGGCCTGCCTTAGTGCAGGCCTTTTCGTACCTGCTGGCCGCATTTTCGGTTTCAAAGGCAATAAAAAAGCCGACCCACAAGTGGGTCGGCTTCTTAACAATCCGTGAGGATTATTACTTGCGGCTGGCTTTGTCCAGCATACGCAGAGCGCGCTCGTTGGCTTCGTCAGCGGTCTGCTGAGCCTTCTGAGCGGCTGCCATTGCGTCGTCAGCCTTACGGTAGGCTTCGTCAGC
Organism: Pseudomonas sp. D5(2026); assembly: GCF_057766845.1. Classification (NCBI taxonomy): domain Bacteria; kingdom Pseudomonadati; phylum Pseudomonadota; class Gammaproteobacteria; order Pseudomonadales; family Pseudomonadaceae; genus Pseudomonas; species Pseudomonas sp. D5(2026). The sequence goes on along the minus strand of NZ_CM173421.1, from coordinate 3,635,828 downwards.
ACGAGCTTGAGCGCGAGCTGCTGCGTCTTCAGTCGCAGTCAGACGAGCTTCGGTTTCTTTGGATACGCTGCTGCAACCGGTAGCCAGAACTGCGGCCAGAGCCAGAGCAGAGAATTTCAGAACGTTGTTCATCGTGTTCCCCTTCAAGGACTTTCTATTAAAGAGCCATCTCTCAGGAAAGAGAAACTGGCCGGCGTACATAGTACCCATTACTTGTAGTAAGTAAACTGACAGAGCGCAAGAACTGCAAAAAAAATGTTGCTTGACCCCGCGCCGACAAGATTTGCGACGTGTCTGTGAAAAAAATGTGCAGGCTTCGCAAGCGGTTGTAGTGCAGGAACTTTTTTGTTGAACTAAGGGTGACTTTAACTGTCGATCAGCGTCTTAAGCGCTAGAGCATCCGGTGGCTGTTGGGCTGGCTTGGGAAAGTCACGCCGGGCGGCGTTTTGATCATTTTTAACCGCCACCACCTTGAGCAATCCCGCTTGCGGTGCCTACTATCTTGTGAGCGTCAGAGGATCCAGGCGATTACAATCGTCCAATGGTCGAAGCGGAAACAGGTGGCGTAGAGGATTCTGTGCCGGATAAACCACCATCGGTTAAGGTAAGGGTCTGCCGAGAAGACCTGCGAGGAGTAGTGATGAGCGAAGCGCTGACCATCCACCATGACCAGGCCGGTCATCAGTTCGAGACCAACGTGGACGGTCATCGTGCCTATCTGACGTACATGGATCTGGGCAAGCAGACGCTGGACATCTATCGCACCTTCGTGCCCAACGCCCTGCGCGGCCGCGGGATTGCTGCCGCGCTGACCGAGCGCGCCCTGGAGTACGCCGAGCAGATGGGCTACACGGTGATCCCGTCTTGCTCGTATGTGGAGCGTTACATGGAGCGCCAACAGCGGCATTCGAGCAAGGCTTGAGCTGACGACTGGGCGCCAGACACAACAAAAAACGCCGGGCAATGCCCGGCGTTTTTGTTCGCGCAATAGTTAGCTGCGCTTACGCTGCGGCAGCACATCCTTGAGCTTGGCATGCATGCTGCGCAGGGTTTTCTCGGTAGCCGCCCAGTCGATGCAGGCGTCCGTGATCGACACCCCGTACTGCAACTCGTCGAGGTTTTTCGGAATCGACTGGCAACCCCAGTTCAGGTGGCTTTCGACCATCAGGCCGATGATCGACTGGTTGCCTTCGAGGATCTGGTTGGCGACGTTCTCCATCACCAGCGGTTGCAAGGCCGGGTCCTTGTTGGAGTTGGCATGGCTGCAGTCGACCATGATGTTGGCCTTGATCTTGGCCTTGGCCAAGTCCTGTTCGCACAGGGCGACGCTGACCGAGTCGTAGTTCGGCTTGCCATTGCCGCCGCGCAGTACCACGTGGCCGTATGGGTTGCCCTTGGTGGTGACGATCGACACGCCGCCTTCCTGGTTGATGCCCAGGAAGCGGTGCGGCTTGGACACCGACTGCAGGGCATTGATGGCAACGGTCAAGCCGCCGTCGGTGCCGTTTTTGAAACCCACCGCCGAGGACAGGCCCGATGCCATCTCGCGGTGTGTTTGCGATTCGGTGGTGCGGGCGCCGATGGCCGACCAGCTGATCAGGTCTTGCAGGTACTGCGGGGAAATCGGGTCGAGCGCTTCGGTGGCGGTCGGCAGGCCCATTTCGGCCAGGTCCAGCAGCAGCTTGCGGCCGATGTGCAGGCCGTCCTGGATCTTGAACGAGTCATCCAGGTACGGGTCGTTGATCAGACCTTTCCAGCCGACGGTGGTGCGCGGCTTTTCGAAATACACGCGCATGACCAGGTACAGCGTATCGGACACTTCTTCGGCCAGCACTTTCAGGCGCTCGGCGTATTCGTGGGCAGCCTTGATGTCGTGGATGGAGCAAGGGCCGATCACGACAAACAGGCGATGGTCCTTGCCGTCGAGAATATTGCGCACCACTTCACGGCCGGCAGTCACGGTCTGCAGGGCCTTGGCGCTGAGGGGGATTTCCTTCTTGAGCTGATCAGGGGTGATCAGGGTCTCGTTGGAGGCAACGTTCAAGTCATCGATCGGTAAATCAGCCATCGTGTTACTCGTCAGGTCACGGTGCCGGCCGCCAACTATCCCCGTGCGGCCCAGCAGCAAGAATAATCGCAGCGGGGAGCCGAACCTTAGCGCGTTACAGATGGCACGACAATGGGCTTAGCCCAGTCATTGTGGGGTTTTTACCTGAGCAAGGGTGTTGCCCGCGAATGGACTGCCCAGCGCTACGTAACCTGTGTAAAAAGAGAGCTGACTATATACCTGGAGATTGGCATGCATTCGCACACCCCTCGCATCGGCATCATCGGCAGTGGCGCCATCGGTGGCTTTTATGGGTTGATGCTGGCCCGGGCCGGTTTCGATGTGCATTTTCTGCTGCGCAGCGAGTATCAGGCCGTTTGTGAGCAAGGGCTGAGCCTGGACAGTGCCGTGCATGGCGCACTGCAGATGAGGGTGCAGGCTTATGCCAGTGCCGCCGACATGCCGCCCTGTGACTGGCTCCTGATCGGGGCCAAGGCCACCAGCAATGAGCAGTTGGCACCGTTGATCGTCCAGGCCGCTGCGCCCGGTGCCAAGGTGGTGCTGTTGCAGAACGGCCTGGGGGTAGAGGAGCAGTTGCGTCCAGCCTTGCGTAGCGACATGCACCTGCTCGGCGGCCTGTGCTTCATCTGCGTCAACCGCGAGGCACCAGGTGTCATCCGTCACCAGGCTTTGGGTGCGGTCAATCTGGGGTATCACAGCGGGCCGGCCAGCGATTGCGGGGTCGCGCTGGTGAATGAGGGCGCTGGGTTGTTCCGGGCGGCGGGGATCGACTCGCAGGCCATGCCGAACCTGGCCTTGGCGCGCTGGCAGAAGCTGGTGTGGAACGTGCCTTACAACGGGCTGTCGGTGCTGCTGGGGGCCAGCACCACACCACTGATGGCCGACAGCAATACCCGCGCGTTGATACAGGCCTTGATGGCCGAGGTGGTGCAGGGCGCGGCAGCTTGTGGCCATGTGCTGCCCGAGGGCTATGCCGAGCACTTGTTCCAGGTGACTGAGCGCATGCCCGACTACTGGCCGAGCATGTATCACGACCACACCCACAAACGCCCGTTGGAGCTGGGGGCCATCTATGCCGAGCCGCTGGCACGCGCACGGGCGGCAGGCTGCAGCCTGCCGCGCGTTGAGATGCTGTGCCAGGCGCTGAGTTTCATAGACCGCAGCAACCGGCCTGCCTGAAGGTGGTGGAGGCTTCGGCGGGGCCCTGCAGCCCACGGCAGCAGCGCGCCGGACGGCAAAGCGAGCGTCCGGCACGCTGCTAAGCTGAAGCTTGCTCTGCCGCTGCGGCAGTCGAGGAGGTCGAATGATCCGCTCCATGCTGTACGCCACCGACCTCGGTGTCTACGCCCCTTTCGTGATGCAACACGCGCTGGCCCTGGCGCGCACGTTCAGTGCCGAGTTGTATGTAATACACGCGGTAGAGCCGATGGGCCAGTTCGCCGAATCCCTCCTGCAAAGTTACCTCGATGAGCAGACGCTCGACCAGTTGCACAGCCAGGGGGTGAATACCGTGATGGCGAACATAGAGCAGCGTGTGCTGGAAAACTTTCGTGACGAGTTGGGCGAAGAGGCTGACCTGGCGGTGATCAAGGCCGTGCGGGTGCGGCAGGGTGACCCGGCACAGGTGATTCTCGACCAGGCCCAGCGGCTAAGTGTCGACCTGTTGATATTCGGTAGCCACAGTGCGGGTGCCGGGGTGGATGTACCGCTGGGGCGCACGGCGGTGCGGCTGCTGCAGCTGTCGCCGGTGCCCGTGTACATGGTGCCCTTGGCGCAGCATCTAGGGCGTAGGAAGGCATGAAGATAGGTGTAGGCCGTTTCCGTGGGCATGTAACAAAATAGTTCTAGATTTATTTCAGAAACCACTAATATAGTTATATATCGTCGCTGCCTGCTGCTGCGGACTCATCGCTGAACCGAGGGAAACCTATGAAGCTTCAACAACTGCGCTACATCTGGGAAGTGGCGCACCATGACCTCAACGTCTCCGCGACGGCGCAGAGCCTGTATACCTCCCAGCCAGGGATCAGCAAGCAGATCCGCCTGCTCGAAGACGAGTTGGGTGTTGAAGTCTTTGCCCGCAGCGGCAAGCATTTGACCCGCGTTACCCCGGCCGGTGAGCGCATCATCAATACCGCAGGCGAAATCCTGCGCAAGGTCGAGAGCATCAAGCAGATTGCCCAGGAATTCTCCAACGAGAAGAAGGGCACACTGTCCATCGCCACCACCCACACCCAGGCGCGCTATGCGTTGCCGCCGGTTATCAGCAGCTTCATCAAGCAGTATCCGGAAGTGTCCCTGCACATGCACCAGGGTTCGCCCATGCAGATTGCCGAGATGGCTGCGGACGGTACGGTCGACTTCGCCATCGCTACCGAGGCGCTGGAGCTGTTTGGCGACCTGATCATGATGCCGTGCTACAAGTGGAACCGTTGCGTCGTGGTGCCACAAGGCCACCCGCTGGCCAAGCTGCCGAAATTGACCCTGGAAGCAGTCGCCGAATACCCGATTGTCACCTACGTGTTCGGCTTCACCGGGCGCTCGAAGCTGGATGAGGCTTTCAATCACCGCGGCCTCACGCCAAAGGTAGTCTTCACCGCGGCTGACGCCGACGTGATCAAGACTTATGTACGCCTGGGGCTGGGCGTGGGTATCGTTGCCGGCATGGCTGTGGATGCCAAGCTCGACAGTGATTTGGTGGCGCTGGATGCCAGTGAGCTGTTCGAAGCCAGTATCACCAAGATCGGCTTCCGTCGCGGTACCTTCCTGCGTGGCTTCATGTGCGACTTCATCGAGAAGTTTGCCCCGCACCTGACCCGTGAAGTGATGGCCAAGGCCATTCAGTGCCATAACAAGCAAGAGCTGGAAGAATTGTTCGAAGGCGTCGAGCTGCCGGTGCACTGATTCGGGAATGATGGGGCCGCTTTGGGAGTAACTGTCTAGCTCAATTTCTAAAAGCTGGCGCGATCTCTGTGGGAGCGGGCTTGCCCGCGAATACGGGCGAAGCCCCTGCCATCCACCGCGGTGTCTTCTTCGCGGGTAAACCCGCTCCTACAGACCGCCAGGACTAGCTCAAGCCTTGCTGATCAGGTTGCCCGCATGCAACCCGCATTCCTTCTGCGTCGACTCCTCCCACCACCAGCGGCCTTCACGCTCATGCTGGTTCGGCAGCACCGGGCGGGTGCACGGCTCGCAGCCAATGCTGATGAAACCGCGCTCGTGCAGGCTGTTGTACGGTAGCTCGAGCATGCGGATATAACCCCATACCTCTTCACTGCTCATCTGTGCCAGCGGGTTGAACTTGTACAGCGTGCGCTCAGGCGTGGAGAAGGCGCTGTCGATCTCCAGTGCCGCCACCTGGCTGCGGGTGCCCGGGCTTTGGTCGCGGCGCTGGCCGGTGGCCCAGGCGCTGACGGTGGCCAGCTTGCGTCGCAGTGGCTCGATCTTGCGAATGCCGCAGCACTCACCATGGCCGTCCTTGTAGAAGCTGAACAGGCCCTTTTCCTTGACGAAAGGGTCGAGCTTGGCGCGGTCTGGGCTTAGGATCTCGATCGGCAGGTTGTACTGTTCGCGTACCTGGTCGATGAACCGGTAGGTCTCCGGGTGCAGGCGCCCAGTGTCGAGGCTGAATACCTTTACCTGCTTGTTCAGCTTCCAGGCCATGTCGACCAGCACCACATCCTCGGCGCCGCTGAAGGAAATCCACAAGTCATCACCGAAGTGCTCGAAGGCAAGCTTGAGAATGTCCTGCGGGGACTTGTTGGCATAGGTCGCGGCGAGGGCGGCGACGTCGAAGGGTTGGCTCATCAGGCGGTTTCCATCTTGGCTGTGGCGCTGTGCGCTCGTAGTAGGGGGATGGTAACAAAAAAATGCGGTCTGGAAGGGCTCACAAGCCCTGCAGGGTCTGCATCAGCACCCGCACTTTGGCTATCGACTCTTCATACTCGGCCTGCCATTGCGAGTCGGCTACCACCGCGCCGCCGCCCCAGCAACTGACCTGGCCATCTTTGATCAGCAAGCTGCGAATGGCGATCGAACTGTCCATCTCGCCGCGTACATCCACATACAGCAGCGAGCCGCAGTACAGTGCGCGGCGCGATGGTTCCAGTTCGTCGATGATCTGCATGGCGCGAATTTTCGGTGCGCCGGTGATCGAGCCGCCCGGGAAGCTGTCACCGATCAGGTCCAGCGCATCCTTGTCGCTGGCCAGCTGACCGGTGATGCTGCTGACCAGATGGTGCACGTTGGGGTAACTCTCCAGGCTGAACAGTTCCGGCACCTTCACTGAGCCGATCTCACACGTGCGCCCCAGGTCGTTGCGCAGCAGGTCGACGATCATCAGGTTTTCCGAACGGTCCTTCGGGCTGTGCAGCAGCTCTTGGGCATTACGCTCGTCTTCAGCCGGGTCGCTGGCGCGTGGGCGGGTGCCTTTGATCGGCCGGGTTTCCACCTGGCCTTGGCTGACGCGGATGAAGCGCTCGGGCGAAAAGCTCAGCAGGGTACTGCCGTCGGCCAGTTGCTGGTAGCCGGAGAAGGGTGTCGGGCAGGCTTGGCGCAGGGCCTGGTAAGCCCGCCATGGATCGCCTTGGCAGGGCGCGCGAAAGCGTTGGGTGAGGTTGATCTGGTAGCAGTCACCGGCCTGAATGTAGCGTTGTACCTGGTCGAACGCTGTTTTGTACTGCTCGGGCTCCAGGTCGCCGACCATCGGTGCGAGCAGCCGAAAGTCGCCGGTGGTGGCGCTGGTATTCTGGAACAGGCTGATCAGGCGTTCGCGTTCGTCACCTGCCAGGCTCGGATGGAACACCAGCTGGCTGGTGCCAAGCAGATGATCACTGACCAGTGCCCAGGCATACAGCCCCAGTTGTGCGTCAGGCAGGCCGAGGTCGTCCACGGCCAGGCTTGGCAGGTGTTCCAGGCGGCGGCCGAAGTCGTAGCTCAGGTAGCCGATCAGGCCGCCGGCGAAGGGCAGTTCTACACCGTTGGGCAAGTTGGCGTGGCCCAGTTGTGCCAGGCCAGCGCGCAGGCGCTGGAGGAAGGCGCGGCCATCTTCATCGGGCTGCGCCTTCAGGTGTTGCAGCGGCCAAGCGCTTATCAGGTCGAAACGACCGCGCTCGGCGCCGGGGCGGGCGCTGTCGAGCAGGATCGCACCGGGTGCCTGGCGCAGGTGGGCGAAATAGGCGGCAGGGTCGGGCTGGTAGGGCAGGGGGTGTAGCGTGCAGGTCGGCATCAGTATGGACGGCGATGTAAAAGCGAGGAGGGCGATTGTAGACCTGTGCAGGAAAAGCGCCTAGCGCTGGGTACGACATTCAACATTGTGTTTGGCCCGTACGCAGCACAAGGTAGCGCCTGCAGGTCGAGCGAAGCGCTTGAACCCGGTGCAGTGCTTGCAGGCGCTACCTTGTGCTGCGATGGGCTGCAAAGCAGCCCTGTATTTCAGCGGTTAGGCACATGCCCGAATAGACCCTGTGCTACCCGCACCCGCTGTTCGGCGTCTTCGGTCACACCGTCCTTGGCCAGTGCTTCGATGTGCGCCTCGATGGCATGGGTGCGCTGAGTCAGGCCGCAATCGTTGGCGATCTGGATGTTCAGCCCCGGGCGGGCGTTGAGCTCCAGAATCAGCGGGCCCTTGTCCTGGTCAAGCACCATATCCACGCCGATATAGCCCAGGCCACACAGTTCATAGCAGCCAGCGGCCAGCTTCATGAAACCGTCCCAGTTCGGCAGTTGTACGCTGTCGACCGCGTTGGTGGTGTCCGGGTGCTTGCTGATGATGTTGTTCAGCCAGGTGCCGCGCAGGGTCACGCCGGTGGCCAGGTCGACACCCACGCCGATGGCGCCCTGGTGCAGGTTGGCCTTGCCGCCGGACTGGCGAGTCGGCAGGCGCAGCATGGCCATCACCGGGTAGCCCATCAGCACGATGATGCGGATGTCCGGCACGCCTTCGTAACTGATGCTCTTGAATATCTGGTCCGGGGTCACGCGGTACTCGATCAGCGCGCGGTCGCGGTGCCCGCCGAGGGAGTAAAGCCCGGTGAGGATGCTGGAAATCTGGTGCTCGATTTCCTCGTGGCTGATGATCTTGCCCGACACCGTGCGGTAGCGGTCCTCGAAGCGGTCGGCGATTACCAGAATGCCATCACCGCCGGCGCCTTGCGCCGGCTTGATGACGAAATCGCTGCGCCCGCCAATGATCTGGTCGAGCTTCTCGATCTCTTTTTCAGTCTCGATGATGCCGTACATTTCCGGCACATGGATGCCGGCTGCCAGTGCGCGCTCCTTGGTGATGATCTTGTCGTCGACGATCGGGTACAGGCTGCGCTTGTTGTACTTCAGCACGTAGTCCGCGTTACGTCGGTTGATCCCCATGATGCCCCGGGCCTCCAGGGCTTTCCACGTCTTGATCAGACCAAACATCAGGAGTCAGCCTTATTCAGGAAGGCTTTGAAGCGCACGAGCTCGGTCAGGCGGTAGCCGCGATAGCGGCCCATCGCCAGCATGAAGCCCACCAGGATCAGCAGCACCGCCGGGAAGGTGAACACGAAGTACACCAGTTCCGGCACCATCATCAGCAGGTGTGCCAGGGATGCTGCGAACAGGGTGCCGATGGCCACTTTCATGGCATGGCCGCCACCACGCTCTTCCCAGGTGATCGACAGGCGTTCGATGGTCATGGTCAGGATCACCATCGGGAACAGCGCTACCGACAGCCCGCGTTCAAGGCCCAGCTTGTGGCTGAACAGACTGATGGCAGCAATCAGCACCACGACAAAGGTCAATACCACCGACAGGCGTGGCAGCATCTGCAGCTTGAGGTGTTCCAGATACGAGCGCAGCGACAGGCCCAGGGCAGTGATCACTGTGAACAGCACAATACCGAAGCCCAGCTGGGTTTCGCGGAACGCCAGGGCGATCAGCACCGGGGTGAATGTGCCCAGTGTCTGGATGCCGATCAGGTTGCGCAGCACCAGAATCACCAGCACGCCGATCGGGATCATGACCATGATCATGAAGGTTTGCTGGGTTTGCAGCGGCAGGCCGTACAACGAGTATTCGAGGAAGTCGGCGTCGGTGTTCTCGTCGGTCAGCTTGGCCAGGCGGATGGCGTTCATCTCGCTGTTGTTCATGCTGAAGGTGACGTTGGCCTTCTTGCCGCCATCGACGGTAATGAGGTTGTCGTCACCGGTCCACCACAGCAGGCGGTCGCTCGGCAGGCCTTGCTCACCGGTGTCCGGGTTGAAGTACAGCCAGTCGTCGCCGTTGAAGCTGCGCAGCCACAGCTCCGGGGTTTGCGGCGTGTCGGCCAGCAGGCGGATGGTGTGTACTTTCTCCATCGGCACGTGGGCGATCGACAGCAGCAGGTCGATGACCTGGGCCTTCTTCATCGCCGAAGTGTCGCCGGCCAGCAGCAGCTTGACGTTGTCGTCGTTGAGGTTGTTGACCCGCTTGATGGTCTCGCTGACGAAGGTCTCGACGTCGGCCGAGTGCTGACGTATCGGCGCCATCAGGGCTTCGGCGGCAATCTTTTCGGGGCCTTCGACGGCCAGGCTGTCGCGGAAAGTCGGGCCTTTGACCTTGGTCTTCTCGCTGCTGTAGCGTTTGGTGAGTACCAGGCGGTAGTAGAGGGTCTGGTTGCCGCTGGCACGACGTGCTGACCAGGTAACCTTGCGGTTGCCGTCGGCACGGTTGATGCTCACCCCGTAGTTGTTGGAGATGAAGCTCTCGTTGAGGCTGACATAGTCGCGGTTCAGCGGTGGCACGAACATCTGCACCTTGACCGGGTCCTTGCTGTTGGCCACGAACTCGACCTTGGCGTCGATGTTCCACAGGTCGTCGGTTTCATCCTCGGTCACCGGGATGCCGAGCACGAAGATCTGATAAGCCGTGACCGCCACGCCCAACAGCACCAGCACGGTGATCAGGACTTTCAGATGGAGGGTAAGAGAGCGCATCGGGATTACTCTGCTTTGGGAGCGTCGGTGGCACAGGCAGGTTTGCCGGCCGCGTATTTAAGGCTTGGGTCAACCAGTGCGTCGAAGTGCTTGAGCGCCTCGGAACCGATCAGCAGCGGGAACTGGAAGGCGCTGCGGTCGGTGAGGTTGACTTCGATGGTGCGCCTGGCCTGGCCCATGCAGATTTCGAGTTCGATGACCGGGCGGGCCGTGTAGGCCTTGCCCGATTCGGCATCATAGTCGCCGGCTCGGCGCTTGATCTTGCTGACGCGTGCCAGCGGGCGTTCGATCGGGTGCGAATGGGCCGCATCGATGGCGAGGTAGAAGCGTACCCAGCTTTCGCCATTGCGCTTGAACCGCTTGATGTCGCGGGCACTGAGCGACGCGGTCTTGGCACCGGTGTCGAGCTTGGCGGCCACTTCCAGATCCAGGTCGCCCAAATGCGCGTATTCGTTGAGACCATACACGGTCTTGCCCGCAGCCTGGCCAAGGGCCGGCAGCAGGGTGAGGCACAGCAGCAATAAAACGGGTGTAAGTCTCATATTCCTGGCGCGGTGCATTGCAAGGTTCTAGGCAAGGTTCAGGTCAAGGTGACTGGCAATTACTGCGCAAGCTTCCTCGTTTATCTGTCAGCAAGCATGAATGCATGACAGACAGGCTATCCATACCCCATCGGAGGCGCGGCATTCTATCACGCCGACGTCTTGACGCCAGCGGTGCGCGATCTGACAGCGTTGACGTGGTGTTAGTTCGCGATTAGACGATTGTCGACAATTTTCATTTTGTCTTTGACTTACTGGTCTTGATTGGCTAGTTTTTGACGAAGAGTTTTAAAAGGTGTCGACAATATGCAGGACCTTTCCACCCCCGGCCCGGTGCTGACAGACGAAACGGAAACCCTCTCCGAAAACGTCTTCCGGCGCATCCAGGCGGCCATTGTCAAGGGTGAGATCGCCCCCGGCAGCAAGATCTCCGAGCCGGAACTGGCGCGCACGTATGGCATCAGCCGCGGGCCGCTTCGCGAGGCTATCCACCGCCTTGAAGGCCAGCGCCTGCTGGTGCGTGTGCCGCATGTGGGCGCGCGGGTGGTATCGCTCAACCACGCCGAGCTGATCGAGCTGTACGAAATCCGCGAGTCGCTCGAAGGCATGGCCTGCCGCCTGGCCGCCGAACGCATGAGCCAGGCCGACATCGACGAACTGCGCCGGGTGCTCGACACCCATGAGCGCGATGCCGCGTTCCAGGCCGGCCTGGGCTACTACCAGCAGGAAGGCGACTACGACTTCCATTACCGGATTATTCAGGGTAGCGGCAACCAGACCCTGGTCAAGATGCTCTGCGGCGAACTGTACCAACTGGTGCGCATGTACCGTATCCAGTTCTCCGCCACGCCCAACCGGCCACGCCAGGCCTTTGCCGAGCACCATCGCATTCTTGATGCCATCGCCGACCGTGACGGCGAACTGGCCGAACTCCTGATGCGTCGCCACATCGGCGCGTCCAAGCGCAATATCGAGCGTCACTACCTGGACGCCCACAACAACAGCACACGAGGTGAGAAATGACAGTCAAGAGCACCCCCGGTCAGCGTTTCCGTGACGCCGTTGCCGCTGAACATCCGCTGCAGGTGGTTGGCGCCATCAACGCCAACCATGCGCTGCTGGCCAAGCGTGCCGGCTTCAAGGCCATCTACCTGTCTGGTGGTGGCGTGGCCGCCGGCTCCCTGGGCTTGCCAGACCTGGGCATCACTGGCCTGGACGACGTGCTCACCGACGTGCGTCGTATCACCGACGTGTGCGACCTGCCGCTGCTGGTGGATGTCGACACCGGCTTCGGTGCTTCGGCCTTCAACGTTGCCCGTACCGTGCGCTCGATGAGCAAGTTCGGCGCTGCCGCCATCCATATCGAGGACCAGGTTGGCGCCAAACGTTGTGGCCACCGTCCCAACAAGGAAATTGTCAGCCAGCAGGAAATGGTCGACCGTATCAAAGCTGCCGTCGATGCCCGCAGCGATGACAGCTTCGTGATCATGGCGCGTACCGACGCGCTGGCCGTCGAAGGCCTGAACGCCGCCCTGGACCGTGCCGAGGCGTGCGTCGAGGCTGGTGCCGACATGATCTTCCCGGAAGCCATCACCGAACTGCAGATGTACAAGACTTTCGCGGATCGGGTGAAGGCACCGATCCTGGCCAACATCACCGAGTTCGGTGCCACGCCGCTATACACAACCGAAGAGCTGGCCTCGGTCGACGTCTCGTTGGTGCTGTATCCGCTGTCGGCGTTCCGTGCCATGAACAAGGCGGCCGAGAACGTGTACACCGCGCTGCGCCGTGACGGCACGCAGAAGAATGTGATCGACACCATGCAGACCCGCATGGAGCTCTACGATGCCATTGGTTATCACGCCTTCGAGCAGAGCCTCGATGCACTGTTTGCCCAGAAGAAGGGCTAAGCGCCAGCGCCCGAATTAGCCAGAAAGCATCCATAACAAATTCAAGAAAGGAGAAACACCATGGCCGAAGCAAAAGTACTCAGTGGCGCAGGCCTGCGTGGCCAGGTGGCCGGCCAGACTGCACTGTCGACCGTGGGCCAGGCCGGTGCCGGGCTGACTTACCGTGGTTATGATGTGCGCGACCTGGCCGCCGGTGCCGAGTTCGAAGAAGTCGCCTACCTGCTGCTGTACGGCGAGCTGCCAACCCAGGCCGAGCTGGCCGACTACAAGCACAAGCTCAAGGGCCTGCGTGACCTGCCGCAAGCCTTGAAGGAAGTGCTTGAGCGCATCCCGCGCGATGCCCACCCGATGGACGTCATGCGTACCGGTTGCTCGGTAATGGGCACCCTTGAGCCAGAACTGACCTTCGAAGCCCAGCGCGACAAGACTGATCGCCTGCTGGCGCTGTTCCCGGCCGTGATGTGCTACTGGTACCGCTTTACCCACCATGGCGTGCGCATCGACTGCACCAGTGATGAAGACACCCTGGGTGGTCATTTCCTGCACCTGCTGCACGGCAAGAAGCCGAGCGAGCTACACGTCAAGGTCATGAACGTGTCGTTGATTCTCTACGCTGAACACGAATTCAACGCCTCGACCTTCACTGCCCGTGTCTGTGCCTCGACCCTGTCTGACTTGTACTCCTGCGTTACCGCAGCCATCGGCTCGCTGCGTGGACCGCTGCACGGCGGTGCCAACGAGGCAGCGATGGAACTGATCGAACGCTTCCAGAGCCCGCAGGAAGCCACCGCCGAGCTGCTGCGCATGCTCGAGCGCAAAGACAAGATCATGGGCTTTGGCCATGCCATCTACAAAGAGTCCGACCCGCGCAACGAGGTGATCAAGGGCTGGTCGAAACAGCTGGCTGATGAAGTGGGTGACAAAGTGCTGTACCCGGTTTCCGAAGCCATCGACAAGACCATGTGGGAGCAGAAGCGCCTGTTCCCCAACGCCGACTTCTATCATGCCTCGGCGTACCACTTCATGGGCATTCCGACCAAGCTGTTCACCCCGATCTTCGTCTGCTCGCGGCTGACCGGCTGGGCGGCGCACGTCTTCGAGCAGCGCGCCAACAACCGCATCATCCGCCCGAGCGCCGAGTATGTCGGCGTCGAGCAGCGCCAGTTCGTGCCGATCGAGCAGCGCTGAATAGCTACAGAGAGGCAGCCCGTTTCCCTTGTGGGGCGGGCGTGCCCGCGAATGCGCCCGACCGGGCAACCCTATTGCACCTGCTGACGCATTCGCGTGCACGCCTGCTCCCACAGGTACGGTGAAACCTTCCGATTCCTGTGACCGAGCCTGATTCCATGATGAACACTGCATACCGCAAGCACCTGCCAGGCACCGACCTGGACTACTTCGATGCCCGTGCGGCGGTCGAGGCGATCAAGCCCGGCGCCTACGACGGCTTGCCATACACGTCACGCGTGCTCGCCGAGAACCTGGTGCGCCGCTGCGACCCCGCTACGCTAGATGCCTCGCTGAGCCAGCTGATCGAGCGCAAGCGCGATCTCGACTTCCCGTGGTTCCCGGCCCGCGTGGTGTGCCATGACATCCTTGGTCAGACTGCGTTGGTCGACCTTGCCGGCCTGCGTGACGCCATTGCCGACAAAGGCGGCGACCCGGCCCAGGTCAACCCGGTGGTGCCGGTGCAACTGATCGTCGACCACTCGCTGGCCGTCGAGTGCGGTGGTTACGACCCGCAGGCCTTCGAGAAGAACCGCGCCATCGAAGACCGCCGCAACGAAGACCGCTTCCACTTCATCAACTGGACCAAGAAGGCGTTCAAGAACGTCGACGTGATCCAGCCGGGCAACGGCATCATGCACCAGATCAACCTGGAGAAGATGTCACCGGTGGTCCACAGTGACCACGGCGTCGCCTACCCGGACACCTGCGTCGGCACCGACAGCCACACGCCGCATGTCGATGCACTGGGTGTGATCGCCATCGGCGTAGGCGGCCTGGAAGCCGAAAACGTGATGCTCGGCCGCGCCTCATGGATGCGTCTGCCGGAAATCGTCGGCGTCGAGCTGACTGGCAAACTGGCCCCGAACATCACCGCCACTGACCTGGTCTTGGCCCTGACCGAGTTCCTGCGCAAGCAGAAAGTGGTCGGTGCTTACCTGGAGTTCCATGGTGAGGGTGCACGTGCCCTGACCTTGGGCGACCGCGCCACCATTTCCAACATGGCCCCGGAATACGGCGCCACTGCGGCGATGTTCGCCATCGACCAGCAGACCATCGACTACCTGCGCCTGACCGGCCGTGAAGAGCAGCAGGTCAAACTGGTGGAAACCTACGCCAAAGCCACCGGCCTGTGGGCCGACAGCCTGGGCGCTGCCGTCTATGAGCGCACCCTCAGCTTCGACCTGTCGAGCGTGGTGCGCAATATGGCCGGCCCGTCCAACCCGCACGCCCGTGTCGCCACCAGCGACCTGGCCGCCAAGGGCATTGCCGGCAACTGGGAAGAAGTGCCGGGGCAAATGCCTGATGGTGCGGTGATCATCGCCGCCATCACCAGCTGCACCAACACCAGCAACCCGCGCAACGTGATTGCTGCAGGCCTGATTGCACGAAATGCCAACAGGCTGGGCCTGGCCCGCAAGCCGTGGGTCAAGTCGTCGCTGGCGCCAGGCTCCAAGGCCGTGCAACTGTATCTGGAAGAAGCCGGCCTGGAAAAAGAGCTGGAGCAACTCGGTTTCGGCATCGTCGCCTTCGCCTGCACCACCTGCAACGGCATGTCCGGTGCCCTGGACCCGGTGATTCAGCAAGAAATCATCGACCGCGACCTGTATGCCACCGCCGTGCTGTCTGGTAACCGCAACTTCGACGGGCGTATCCACCCGTATGCCAAGCAGGCCTTCCTCGCCTCGCCACCACTGGTGGTCGCCTATGCCATTGCCGGCACCATTCGCTTCGACATCGAGAAGGATGTGCTGGGCGTGGTCGATGGCAAGGAAATCCGCCTGAAGGATATCTGGCCCAGTGATGAAGAGATCGATGCCGTGGTGCGTGCAGCGGTCAAGCCGGAGCAGTTCCGCAAGGTGTACATCCCGATGTTCGCCATCGAGGAAGACCGTGGGCCGAAGGTGGCGCCGCTGTACGAGTGGCGCCCGATGAGCACCTACATTCGTCGCCCGCCATACTGGGAAGGCGCCCTGGCCGGCGAACGCACGTTGCGTGGCATGCGCCCGCTGGCGGTGCTGCCAGACAACATCACCACCGACCACCTGTCGCCGTCCAACGCCATCATGCTCGACAGCGCCGCCGGTGAATACCTGGCGAAAATGGGCCTGCCGGAAGAGGACTTCAACTCCTACGCCACTCACCGGGGTGACCACCTGACCGCCCAGCGCGCCACCTTCGCCAACCCCAAACTGTTCAACGAAATGGTGCGCAACGACGATGGCAGCGTGAAGCAGGGCTCGCTGGCGCGTATCGAGCCGGAAGGCAAGGTTACCCGCATGTGGGAGGCGATCGAGACTTACATGCAGCGCAAGCAACCGCTGATCATCGTTGCGGGTGCCGACTATGGCCAGGGTTCGTCGCGCGACTGGGCGGCCAAGGGCGTGCGCCTGGCGGGTGTCGAGGCAATTGTCGCCGAAGGCTTCGAGCGCATTCACCGCACCAACCTGGTAGGCATGGGCGTGCTGCCGCTGGAGTTCAAACCGGGCACCGACCGCAAGACCCTGGGTCTGGATGGCAGCGAGACCTATGACGTGCTGGGTGCGCGCACGCCACGGGCGACCCTGACCCTGGTGGTTACCCGCGCCAATGGCGAGCGCCTGGAGGTGCCGGTGACCTGCCGTCTGGACACCGCCGAGGAAGTGTCGATCTACGAAGCGGGCGGGGTGCTGCAGCGCTTTGCCCAGGACTTCCTCGAAGCGACCGCCTAACCAAGAGCAGCGCGGTCCTGTGTAGGCGCGGTCAAACCCGCGCCTACAGAGGCTGTGCAAGACAGGAATTGAACATGGCACATGTACCGCAAGTGAAAATCCCCGCCACCTACATCCGCGGCGGCACCAGCAAAGGCGTGTTCTTCCGCCTGCAGGATCTGCCCGAGCAGGCGCAAATTCCAGGTCCTGCCCGCGATGCTCTGCTGTTGCGGGTAATCGGTAGCCCCGACCCTTACGGCAAGCAGATCGACGGCATGGGCGGCGCCACGTCGAGCACCAGCAAGACCGTGATCCTGTCGCAAAGCATCAAGCCCGAACACGATGTCGACTACCTGTTCGGCCAGGTCAGCATCGACAAGGCCTTCGTCGATTGGAGTGGCAACTGCGGCAACCTGTCCGCTGCGGTCGGTTCGTTTGCCATCAGCAGTGGCCTGGTCGACCCGGCGCGTATTCCACGCAACGGTATCGCCACGGTGCGTATCTGGCAGGCGAATATCGGCAAGACCATCATCGCCCACGTCCCGATCACTGAAGGTGAAGTGCAGGAAACCGGTGACTTCGAGCTGGACGGGGTCACCTTCCCAGCGGCCGAGGTGCAGCTGGAGTTTCTCGACCCTGCAGCCGATGAAGACGGCGGTGGCGGTGCCATGTTCCCCACCGGCAAGCTGGTCGATGACCTGGAAGTGCCGGGGGTCGGCACGTTCAAGGCTACCTTGATCAATGCCGGTATCCCGACCATTTTTGTCAATGCTGCCGATATCGGTTACACCGGTAGCGAACTACAGGACGCCATCAACGGCGACCCGCAGGCGCTGCTTCGTTTCGAGACCATCCGCGCCTATGGCGCCGTGCGCATGGGGCTTATCGACAACGTCGACCAGGCTGCCGGGCGTCAGCACACGCCGAAAGTGGCGTTCGTTGCACCGCCGAGCACCTACACTGCGTCCAGTGGCAAGGCGGTGCAGGCCGGTGATATCGACCTGCTGGTGCGGGCCTTGTCGATGGGCAAGCTGCACCATGCCATGATGGGTACGGCTGCGGTGGCAATTGGCACCGCGGCGGCCATTCCGGGCACGCTGGTCAACCTCGCCGCTGGCGGGGGCGAGCGCAGCGCTGTGCGTTTCGGTCATCCTTCGGGCACCCTGCGGGTCGGGGCCGAGGCGCGCCAGGTGAATGGTGAGTGGACGGTAACCAAGGCAATCATGAGCCGCAGTGCTCGCGTGCTGATGGAGGGCTGGGTTCGCGTGCCTGGCGACAGCTTCTAACGCACCACTGGCGCTCGGCTTTAGTTCGTTGGGGCCGCCAAGCGGCCCTTCGCGGGCTTGCCCGTTCCCACAGGGTAACCACAGGTTCTGAATGCCGTGGTCAACCTGTGGGAGCGGGCAAGCCCGCGAAGGGCTGCACAGCAGCCCCGGCAATTTGAAGGGAGCTGGATATGAGCGCCAACGTAGACCTCAACGACCGCCCGGATTACGACCGGGTGCTACAAACCCTGGCCGATTACGCCCTCGGCTACCGGGTCGAATCCCGCGAGGCCCTGGACACCGCGCGCAACTGCCTGATGGACACCCTCGGTTGTGGCCTTCTCGCCTTGCGCTTCCCTGAGTGCACCAAGCTCCTTGGTCCTCAGGTGGAAGGCACGCTGGTCCCGAATGGTGCTCGCGTCCCCGGCACCTCTTATTGCCTCGATCCGGTCAAGGCCGCCTGGGACATTGGCTGCACGGTGCGCTGGCTGGACTACAACGATACCTGGCTGGCCGCCGAATGGGCTCATCCCTCGGACAACCTCGGCGGTATCCTGGCAGTGGCTGACCACCTGTCACAGAAACGTCTTGCTGCGGGTGAAAAGCCGCTGCCGATGCGTGACGTGCTTGAGGCCATGGTCATGGCGCATGAAATCCAGGGCGTGCTGGCGCTGGAAAACGCCTTCAATCGCGTCGGCCTCGATCATGTGATTCTGGTGAAGGTCGCCTCGACCGCCGTGTGCGCCAGGCTGATGGGGGCTAATCGTGAGCAGATGCTCTCGGCCTTGTCCCATGCCTTCGTCGACGGCCAGGCCCTTCGTACCTATCGCCACGCGCCCAACGCCGGTTCGCGCAAGTCCTGGGCCGCCGGTGACGCCTCCAGCCGAGGTGTGCGTCTGGCTGACATCGCCTTGCGTGGGGAAATGGGCGTGCCGGGCGTGCTCACGGCTTCGCAGTGGGGGTTCTACGATGTTTCGTTCAGCCATACCAACAAAGACCTGGCGCTCAAGCCCGCCGGGCAGTACGAGTTGCGTCTGCCCCAGGCGTTGGGCAGCTATGTGATGGAAAACGTGCTGTTCAAGGTCAGTTTCCCTGCCGAGTTCCATGCCCAGACCGCCTGTGAGGCAGCAGTCACCCTGCACCCACTTGTGCGTAACCGTCTGCATGAAGTCGACCGCATCGTCATCACCACCCAGGAATCAGCGATCCGCATCATTTCCAAGAGCGGCCCGCTGGCCAATGCCGCCGACCGTGACCACTGTCTGCAGTACATGGTGGCCGTGCCGCTGATCTTTGGCCATCTGGTGGCCGAGCATTATGAGGACGCCTTCCATGCCAATCACCCCAGTATCGACCGCCTGCGCGAGAAGATGGAGGTGGTGGAAGACCCGCGCTTCAGTCGTGAGTACCTGGAGCCGGACAAGCGCTCGATCGCCAACGCACTTCAGGTGTTCTTCAAGGATGGCAGCAGCACCGAACAAGTGGTGGTGGAATACCCGATCGGGCATCGCCGGCGGCGCGCGGAGGGTATACCGTTGCTGGAGGCCAAGTTCAGGGCCAACCTGGCGACCCGCTTTGCGCGGCAGCGGTGTCAGCAGATTTTCGAACTGTGCAAGGACCAGCAGAAACTGGAAGGCATGGCGGTGCACAGGTTCGTGGATTTGTTTGTGATATGAGGTGGCCTGTGCCGGCCGCTTCGCGGCTAAAGCCGCTCCTACAAGGGCGTGCGCAGGTCTGGAACACCGTGGGAGCCCTGTGGGAGCGGCTTTAGCCGCGAAATGGCCGGCGCAGGCCCTAACAACAAAGCCCCGGCATCGCTGCCGGGGCTTTGCTTACAACCTGTAACTCAGCTTACGCCTGGACCACCGGGATCTTGGCGTTGGCTGCCGCTTCGCGGAACTCGGCGATCTGGTCGAAGCTCAGGTAGCGGTAAACGTCGGCAGCCATGCTGTCGATGTCTTTCGCATACTGCATGTACTCTTCGACGGTCGGCAGTTTGCCGATGATCGAAGCGACAGCGGCCAGTTCGGCCGATGCCAGGTACACGTTGGTAGCGTCGCCCAGACGGTTCGGGAAGTTACGGGTCGAGGTGGAGACCACGGTCGAACCGGTCTGCACTCGTGCCTGGTTACCCATGCACAGCGAGCAGCCTGGCATTTCCATGCGAGCCCCGGCCTTGCCGTAGATGCCGTAGTAGCCTTCTTCGGTCAGCTGGTGAGCGTCCATCTTGGTTGGCGGAGCCAGCCACAGGCGGGTCGGAATGCCACCCTTGACCTTCTCCAGCAGCTTGCCGGCCGCGCGGAAGTGACCGATGTTGGTCATGCACGAACCGATGAACACTTCGTCGATCTTCTCGCCTTGTACCGAGGACAGCAGGCGGGCATCGTCCGGGTCGTTCGGCGCGCAGAGCACAGGCTCTTTGACGTCGGCCAGGTCGATTTCGATGATTTCGGCGTATTCGGCATCGGCGTCGGCCGACAGTAGCTCAGGCTTGGCCAGCCAGGCTTCCATGGCCTGGGCGCGGCGCTCCAGGGTGCGGGCATCGCCGTAGCCTTCGCCGATCATCCAGCGCAGCAGGGTGATGTTGGACTGCAGGTACTCGGCGATAGCCTTTTCCGGCAGCTTGATGGTGCAACCGGCAGCGGAACGCTCGGCCGAGGCGTCGGACAGCTCGAAGGCTTGCTCGACGGTCAGTTCGTCCAGGCCTTCGATTTCCAGGATGCGGCCGGAGAAGGCGTTTTTCTTGCCTTTCTTCTCGACGGTCAGCAGGCCCTGCTGGATGGCGTAGTAAGGGATGGCATGAACCAGGTCACGCAGGGTGATGCCTGGCTGCAGTTTGCCCTTGAAGCGCACCAGGATCGATTCTGGCATGTCCAGCGGCATGACGCCGGTGGCGGCAGCGAAGGCCACCAGGCCGGAACCGGCCGGGAACGAGATGCCGATCGGGAAGCGGGTGTGCGAGTCGCCACCGGTACCTACGGTGTCAGGCATCAGCATGCGGTTCAGCCAGCTGTGGATGATGCCGTCGCCCGGGCGCAGCGACACGCCGCCACGGGTGCGGATGAAGTCTGGCAGGGTGTGGTGGGTGGTGACGTCGATCGGCTTCGGATAGGCCGCGGTGTGGCAGAACGACTGCATGACCAAGTCAGCAGAGAAGCCCAGGCATGCCAGGTCTTTCAGCTCGTCGCGCGTCATCGGGCCAGTGGTGTCCTGGGAGCCGACGGTGGTCATTTTTGGCTCGCAGTAGGCGCCTGGGCGTACGCCCTGGCCTTCTGGCAGGCCACAGGCACGGCCGACCATTTTCTGCGCCAGGGTGAAGCCCTTGCCGGAATCGGCAGGCTGCTCTGGTTTCTTGAACAGGTCGGAAGCACCCAGGCCCAGCTCGGCGCGGGCTTTTTCGGTCAGGCCACGGCCGACGATCAGCGGGATACGGCCGCCAGCGCGGACTTCATCCAGCAGCACTTCGGTTTTCAGCGCGAAGGTGGTGACCAGTTCGTCGCTGTCGTGACGGCGTACTTCACCTTTGTATGGGTAAACGTCGATGACGTCGCCCATGCCCAGGTTGGTGCAGTCGAATTCGATCGGCAGGGCGCCGGCGTCTTCCATGGTGTTGTAGAAGATCGGGGCGATCTTGGTGCCGAAGCAGAAGCCACCGGCGCGCTTGTTCGGCACGTACGGGATGTCGTCGCCGAAGAACCACAGTACCGAGTTGGTAGCGGATTTACGCGAGGAGCCAGTACCGACCACGTCGCCAACATAGGCAACCGGGAAGCCCTTGGCCTTGACGGCTTCGATCTGGGCCAGCGGGCCGACCGAACCAGGCTGCTGCGGTTCGATGCCGTCGCGGGCCATTTTCAGCATGGCCAGGGCGTGCAGCGGAATGTCAGGGCGCGACCAGGCGTCCGGGGCAGGCGACAGGTCGTCGGTGTTGGTTTCGCCAGGCACCTTGAACACGGTCAGGGTGTACTTGTCGGCGATGGCCGGACGCGAGGTGAACCACTCGCCGGCAGCCCAGGATTCCAGGACGGCCTTGGCGTGAGCGTTGCCGGCCTTGGCTTTTTCGGCCACGTCGTGGAAGGCATCGAACATCAGCAGGGTGTGCTTGAGCTGTTCGGCCGCGACGGCGCCCAGTTCGGCGTCATCCAGCAGTGCGACCAGCGTTTCGATGTTGTAGCCGCCCTGCATGGTGCCCAGCAGTTCGGTGGCGTGCTTGCGGTCGATCAGTGGCGACTTGGCTTCGCCCTTGGCGACGGCGGAGAGGAAAGCGGCCTTGACGTAGGCAGCTTCGTCGACCCCTGGCGGTACGCGGTTGGTGATCAGGTCTACGAGGAAGGCTTCTTCGCCGGCCGGCGGGTTTTTCAGCAGCTCGACCAGGCCTGCAGTTTGTTCGGCGTTAAGCGGCTGGGGAACGATACCCAGGGCGGCGCGCTCTTCGATGTGTTTGCGGTAGGCTTCAAGCACAGTTATTTCCCTCATCAGTGGTCCCTAAAGGGGGTCCGGGACGCTTATCCAGCATTCAATGCACCCATGCGCTGCCGCGGCTTTGTGGGCCGCCCAGCCAGGGTCGCAAAGAATCCTTACAGAAGCTGCTTTCAAAGTTTTACGCCTGCAGAACGGGGGCTGATGAGGGCTGGCGCGGGCATGCGAGGGATGCATGGCCCGGGCCAACGCCGTTCTACCGGATCAACTGTGCTCGTGACGCTTTGAAAACAGCTTCCAACGGACATTGTTGCCTTTGAAAAGGCCGGGTGATTCTACGGTAAAAAAAGCCCGAAGGTAAGGCGGTGTACGCGACTTTAACGAGTGACCCTGGTTAGACAAAGGGCTAACATGGGCCTGTGTTCCATCGCCAAGCTGTTGTTTTTCATGTCCAACAAGTCCATCAAAACCCCTTGCGTCGGCCTGTGCTCCACGGTGTACGGAGACACAGTGTGCCGTGGCTGCAAGCGTTTTCACCACGAAGTGATCAACTGGAACGGCTACGACGACACGCAAAAGCGCGCCGTGTGGTTGCGCCTTGAACAGCTGCTGGTGCAGGTGATGATGGCCAAGCTTGAGGTGTTCGACAAAGGTCTGCTGCGCCAGCAACTGGAGCAGCGCTCCATCCGCTTTGTCGAGCAGCAGTCGGAATATTGCTGGGCTTACCAGCTGATTGCCCGCGGGGCGCGGATGATCCGCGACCTGGAGGCCTATGGCATGGCGTTGCTGCCGGAGTTCCGTGACTGGGAACTGCCACAATTGCGCGATGCGATCGATCGCGAGTTCTTCCTGCTTTCAGAGGCGCACTACCAGCGCTACATTGCCCCCGGCTTCCTGCGCGATGCCATGGGCAGCGCGCAAGGCCAGTGAGCCGGGCGAATCAGTCGCCGGTGTATTCGCAACCGCTGGTGCAGGTTTCGTGGATGCGAACCTTGGACAGTTCTGGCATCAGTGGCTTGACCTGGTCCCATATCCACTTGGCGATCACTTCGCTGGTGGGGTTTTCCAGGCCGGGGATGTCATTCAGGTAGTTGTGGTCCAGCTGATCATAGATCGGCTTGAAGATCGCCTTGACCTCGGCGAAGTCGCGGATCCAGCCCGTGTGCGGATCGAGCGGGCCGGTCAGGTGCAGGCCGACCTTGAATGAGTGGCCATGCAAGCGGCCGCATTTGTGCCCTTCAGGGACGTGGGGCAGGCGGTGGGCCGATTCGAATGTGAATTCCTTGAAAATTTCCACGCTGTCATAACTCTGTGTGAATCAATAATGCGCGCAGTCTACCAGCATGGCCGCTACAAGGCTTGCAGGCGTTCATGCAGCCGCCCGGTGGCGGTCAGTTCCAGAAGTTCATCACCCAGGCGCTGGCTTTCGGCGATGGCCTTGTACCAATAGCGCTTGCGCCCTGGCGCATCGCCCATGAAGCGCTTGAAATCGTTGCGGTCGGGCAGTTTGCCGTAGGGCAGAGCGGCCAGGTATTGCGGCGAAGGCGTCATCAGCAGCACGTTTTGCAGGCGGGTGGCATCGCCCTTGCGCCAGGGCAGGGCCTTGTCGAACCAGCCAGGGACCACCTTGTCGGTGAAGTGTGGGTACAGCACCAGGTCGTCACCGCGGTAGGGCAGGTCGAGGTGGTAGTCGAGCAGGCCGCCGTCGCGGTAGGTGCCGGCGCCGGCACCGGGGATGTCTTTTACGCCCTGCATGACCATCGGTATCGACCCGGAAGCGAGCAGGGCATGGCGCAGGTTGGCCAGGTCCAGCGGCAGGTAGCGCGAGGGGAAGTCGGTCAGGGTGTCGAGCGGAGGGGCGGCGCGCCCATCGTGCAGAATGATGCGCTCGAAGTGGCGGGCCAGGCGCGAACGGCCCAGGAGGTTGCTGGCAACCACCGAGCCCAGGCCCAGCCCCAGGCGGCCGCGATGGTCGTGAGCGAGCTGGCCATGGCTTTTCACCACCAGAATGTTCAGGCGGTAGTGCGGGTTGGCCAGCAGTTGGCCGTCGCGGCCTTCCAGCAGGTCATCGAGCATGCGTTGGCAGCTGCGGCTGATTTCGGCCGGGGTGACGCCCTTGGCAAAATCCTGCTCGGTGTACAGCTCGCCCAGGCGGCGGATGCCGGCGATCGGGTCGTCGAGGCAGGCGCTGGCGAAGCGCCAGGCACCGATCGATGCGCCGATCAGGGCACGCTGACGGGGTGCCGAGGGTAGCCACTCGCCGAACAGCGCCAGGTCAAGGCCCTGGATGCCCAGCGGCTTCGGCCCACCCGCCGCGCCCGGCAATACCCCGACATCGGCCGCCTGCAGGCCGCGCTCGCGGATGTGTCGCAAGGCACGCTGGCCGGCCTTGAAGGTGAGGGCGGGGTATTTGATGTGGATGGCGCTCATGGCGTGTCTCTTGGGCATAGGAGCAGCCTTGTGCTGCGAGGGGCCGTTACAGATAACATAACTGCATGTGCCTGTATTGGCCCTTTCGAAGCACAAGGCCGCTCGTTGAAGGTTGCCGAGCCTGGCTAGCGCCGTAACTGCGCTATCATGCCGCCAGCTGTTTTCAGGTTGAATTAAGGACCGCTGGTTAATCTTAACCCCGTAGACAACTTGCACAGTTCTCAGGAGAGAAGAACGATGAAAACCTTGACTGCCCTGATCACCGCCGCTGCCCTCGCCCTGGGCGCCAATGCCGCCTTCGCCAAGGACGTTCAGCCTGACGAAGTGGTCAAACTGGTCAACGCCAAGACCATCAAGTCGCTGGACGAGCTCAAGGCCGCTGCCGTGGCCAAGCATCCAGGCGCCACCGTCACTGACTCGGAACTTGAAGACGAGTACGGCCGCTACATTTACAAGGTCGAGCTGCGTGATACGAAGAACGTCGAATGGGACGTTGACATGGATGCCAAGACCGGTGAGGTACTCAAGGACGAACGAGACAGCTGATGATCCATGTATCCCGGACGGCACGTTACCTGGCGCTCTCGCTGCTTGCCGTCTGCTCCCTGGCTGTTGCCCGCGACCTGGACCAGGATGAAGCCCTGAAGCTCCGTCAGAAGGGTATCATCCTGCCGCTCGAACAACTGCTCGAGACCGCCCTGGGGCGTCACCCCGGGGCGCGTCTGCTGGAAGCCGAGTTGGAAGAGGACGATGATCGCTACGAATATGAAGTCGAGTTGCTGACGACTGAAGGTGTGGTGCGCGAGATCAAGCTCGATGCCAGCACCGGCGCCCTGCTCAAAGACGAGGAAGATGACTGAATGCGCCTGTTGCTTGTCGAGGACAACGTACCGCTGGCCGATGAACTGACCGCCGGCCTGCAGCGCCAGGGCTATGCCGTGGACTGGCTGGCTGATGGCCGTGACGCGGTTTACCAGGGGCAAAGCGAGCCTTACGACCTGATCATCCTGGACCTCGGCCTGCCTGGCTTGCCCGGCCTGGACGTGCTGGCCCAGTGGCGTGCCGCCGGCCTGGCCACACCGGTATTGATCCTCACCGCCCGCGGCTCCTGGGCCGAGCGCATCGAAGGGCTGAAGGCCGGGGCTGACGATTACCTGAGCAAGCCGTTCCATCCCGAAGAGCTGCAGTTGCGCATCCAGGCCTTGTTGCGCCGCGCCCGTGGCCTGGCCAATCAGCCGAAGCTGGAAGCGGCCGGCCTGCACCTTGACGAAAGCCGTCAGTGCGTGAGTCGCGAGGGTGTGGATGTGCAACTGACCGCGGCCGAGTTCCGCCTGCTGCGCTACTTCATGCTGCACCCGCAGCAGATCCTGTCCAAAAGCCACCTGGCCGAGCACCTCTACGACGGTGAAACCGAGCGCGACTCGAACGTGCTGGAGGTCCACGTCAACCATTTGCGCCGCAAGCTGGGTCGCAGTGTTATCGAAACCCGACGCGGGCAAGGCTACATCTATGCCGGGAGCGGTGAGTGAAGTCGATCCAGGCGCGCCTGAGCCTGGGCCTGGTGGCGGTGCTGGTGGTGGTCGGCGTGGTGCTGGCGCAACTGACCTTGTGGCTGTTCGAAGCCGGCCTGCAACGTTATCTGGAAAACGGCCTGCGCAAGGAAAGCGAGAACCTTCTGGTGGCATTGGTGCGTGGGCCTTCGGGCCTGCAGCTGGATGAGCGGCGCATCTCGGCTGCCTATCAGCGGCCGTTTTCCGGTTATTACTTCCGCATTGACCTTGACCAGGGTACCTGGAGGTCTCGTTCGCTGTGGGACCTGGACATGCCCAAGCCCGCAGCGCCCGGGCTTTCCGATAGCCATGAACTGGGCCCGGAAGGCCAGCAACTGCTGACCCTGCGTGCCGACTACCGGCGCCTGGGCCAGGACATTTCGATCAGTGTGGCTCAAGACTATTCACCGGTGCGCGAAGGTTTCCGGCGCTTGCAGCAAATCGGCCTGGGCATGGGGCTGGTGGCGCTGATCCTGATTCTGGTGCTGCAGCGCATCACGGTCACCCGCTCGCTGCGGCCGCTGGAACGGGCACGCCAGCAGATTGCCCAGTTGCAGCAGGGGCAGCGCTCGCAGCTGGATGCCGAGGTGCCCAGCGAGTTGGTACCGCTGGTGGGGCAGATCAACCACTTGCTTAGCCATACCGAAGACAGCCTGCGCCGCTCACGCAACGCCCTTGGTAACCTCGGCCATGCGCTGAAGACGCCGCTGGCGGTGCTGCTGAGCCTGGCTTCCAGTGAGCGCCTGCAGGGGCTGCCGGAGGTACGCGCGCAAATGCGCGAGCAGTTGCAGCAGATTCAGGAGCGTCTGGCGCGCGAGCTGAACCGTGCACGCCTGGCAGGGGATGCGCTGCCGGGCGCGCAGTTCGATTGTGATGCCGAACTGCCGGGGTTGCTCGGGACCTTGGGCATGATTCATGGCGAGGGCCTGCTGTTGGCAAGTGATGTGCCGCCCGGGCTGTTGTTGCCATGGGACCGCGAGGACGTGCTGGAACTGTTGGGCAATCTGCTGGACAACGCCTGCAAGTGGGCTGACAGCGAGGTGCGTCTGGGCATCGCGTCGAACGCCGAGGGCTACCAGCTGTGGGTCGATGACGATGGCCCGGGTATTCCGCAAGGGCAGCGGCAGCAGGTGCTGGAGCGTGGTTCGCGGCTGGACGAGCAGGTGGACGGGCATGGGCTTGGGTTGGGCATCGTGCGCGACATCGTTGATGCCTGGGAAGGGCACCTGGCCTTGCTGGAAAGCCCGTTGGGCGGCCTGCGAGTGAGCATCGACCTGCCGCGCAAGGCCCGATAATGCCGGGGCCGCTGCGCGCCACGAGGGTGTCAGTACTACAAAAAAATTGCAGTACAGGCGCATTTTTTTGAATTAGCCCAATCCCGCTGCGCCCGGCAGAATCTCCCTCACGAAACCCTGCGGTTTCCATCCTTCCACGGACGGAGCCCCTTGTGGTATTGCATGCGCAATACGAGGCCCAGGCCAGCTCGGCTGGGCTTTCTTTTTAATCAGAAAAACCAAAGATCCCGATTGCCCAAATGTCTGCCTCGCGTTCCGAAAGTCGTCTGCAGCGGCTGCTGCCGTCCCCCCTGAACATCCCCCCCAAAGAATGGTTGCGTGCCGGTATCGGTGCGCTACTTGGCCTTTTCCTCGCGGGCTGGCTGACCAGCATGGCCTATGGGCCCAGCATCGCCCTGCACTTGCTCGGCCCGCTGGCTGCTTCAGCGGTACTGGTGTTTGCCGTGCATTCCGGCCCATTGGCCCAACCTTGGCCGGTGTTGGGCAGCTACGCCGTGGCCGGCGCTGTAGGGCTGGCGATGCGCGAAGGCTTCGGCCCGGAGCTGTGGGTGGCTGCTGCGGCGCTCGGTATCTCGATCCTGGTCATGTGCCTGTTGCGCTGTCTGCACCCACCGGGTGGCGGGGTGGCGGTGAGCGCGGTGCTGGCCGACACGGGGTTGACTGCCATGGGCGATCACCTGCTGGAGCCGGTGCTGCTCAATGCGCTGATCCTGGTGAGCGTGGCAATCGCCTACAACCGCCTGACGGGTGTGCGCTACCCGAAAGGCGCGGTGCCGCGCAAAGACCTGCACCACACCCATGACCCGCTGCCCGGCGAGCGGGTCGGCATCCGCGGTGAAGACCTGGACCAGGCCCTGGAAGAGCTGGGCGAGTTTGTCGACGTCACCCGCGACGAGCTGGAGCGCATCATCCTTGCGACCGAGCAGCACGCCCTGCAGCGCAGCCTTGGTGGTATCACCGCAGCCTCGGTGATGTCCCGCGATGTGCAGTTCGCCACGCCTGATACCACGCTGGAGCAGGCGTGGAAAATGCTCGCCAGCCATCACCTGAAAACCCTGCCTGTACTGCAGCACGGCAAGCTTGTGGGCATCGTCAGCCTCAGCGACCTGGTTGGCCCGGCCATGCAGCGTGGCCGTTGCGGCTGGCGCGGCCTGTTCGGCCGCAAGGCAGTGCGCATGGCGCAAGTGATGAGCACGCGGGTTGTAAGTGTCAGCAGCCAGCACCCGCTGGAACGCTTGCTGCCTTTGTTGTGCGAACAAGGCCTGCACTGCTTGCCGGTGCTTGATGGCGACAAGCTGGTGGGGGTGATCACCCAGACCGACCTGATTGCCGGCCTCAAGCGCCAGTTGCTCAGCAAGACCGAGGCTTCAGATAACCGGGTCCCAGCGTTGTGACCAGTCGCTGGCGCCGGCAGCTACCAGCCGACGCAGGATGGCGAAGGCCTGTTGCAGGGCTTCGCTGTCGCGTTTGCGTGGGTACACCAGGAAGGTCGGGTAGGTGAACTCCGGTGCCTGCGGTACCCGCTCGAACACGCCGCTGTCCAGATAGGCCTGCACCACCCGCGTGCGGAAGTAGCCACTGCCGCCTTGGTCGAGTATGAACTGCAGGGCCAACGGGCCAAGGTTGAAGCTTAACGCCGGGCGCGCGCGGTCGGGCAGGGCCGCATCATGCTGGCGGCGGAAGGCCTCGCCCCAGTCGATGTAGATATATGGTTCGGGCCGGTCGACCCGGCGCACGCGAATCAGCTTCTCTTCCATCAACTGTTCCACCTGCAGTCCTGGGCCGTAGGTCGGCTGGTAGACCAGCGCGGCGTCCAGCAAGCCCATCTCGACCTTGCGCAGCAGCGATTCTCCATCGCTGACCTCGCTGCGGATGGCATGGCTGGGCAGTTCGCGGTGCAGGGCACTTACCCAGTCGAGCATCATCGGGTTGCCCAGGCTCACCTCACCGCCGACATGCAGCACCTGCTGGCAACCTTCAGGCAACGGCAGGTCGCGGCGCGCGGCTTCCCAGGTTTGCACCAACTGGTTGGCATAACTGACGAACGCTTCGCCATCGCTGGTCAGGCTGGCGCCGCTGCGGCTACGCACGAACAGCTGGCAACCCAGTTGCTGCTCCAGGCGCTGCACGCGCGCGGTGATCGCGGTTTGTGACACGAACAGGCGTTCGGCTGCGGCGACCAGGCTGCCGCAACGCACAATTTCCAGGAAGGTACGGGCCTGATCGATGTCCATGGGCTGCTCGGTGTTTGAGGGGGTGCCTATTCTAGAGGCTTTGCACTGTTATGGGGCGTTATTGCGTTGTCTGCAAATTTGCAGGTCGGTTGTGACTTTAGTCCCATGGCAGGGTGGGTGTAGCGGTCCATACTCAAGTTTCGCCCTTCAATAACAACAAGTACCGGGTTTCTGACGACATGAGCTACCAGCACAGCTACGCCCATTCCATTTCCGACCCTGCCGCTTTCTGGGCGGAACAGGCCGCACACCTGGCCTGGCACCGCAAGCCTGCCCTGACCCTGCAAGACAACGCCGACGGGACCCACCGCTGGTTCGCTGATGGCCGCCTCAACAGCTGTTACCTGGCCCTCGATCACCAGATCGAGCAGGGCCGGGGCGAGCAGTTGGCGCTGATCTACGATTCGCCAGTGACCGGCGTGCAGCAGACTTACACCTACAACCAGTTACGTGATGAGGTAGCACGCCTGGCCGGCTTGCTGCGCCAGCTGGGGGTGAACAAGGGCGATGGGGTGATCATCTACATGCCCATGGTGCCGCAAGCGGCCATGGCGATGCTGGCCTGCGCGCGGATCGGCGCGGTGCATTCGGTCGTGTTCGGTGGCTTTGCCGCCAACGAGTTGGCCCTGCGCATCGATGACGCCCGCCCTACCTTGTTGCTGACGGCATCGTGTGGGCTGGAGTTCGACCGGGTCATTGCATACAAGCCGCTGGTTGACCGGGCCCTGCAACTGGCCCGGCACCAGCCGCGCAATGTGCTGGTGCTGCAGCGGCCGCAGGCGCACGCTGAGCTGCTGCCAGGCCGCGACCTGGACTGGCAGGCGGCCTTGGCCGGTGCCGAGCCGGTGGCGCCTGTGGAGCTGGATGCCGGCGACCCGCTATACATCATGTACACGTCGGGCACCACCGGGAAACCCAAGGGTATCGTCCGGGAAAACGGCGGCAATGCCGTGGCGCTGTGTTATGCCATGCGCCATATCTATGGCATGCAGGCCGGCGATGTGTGGTGGGGCATTTCCGACGTCGGTTGGGTGGTCGGCCATTCACTGATCGTCTATGGGCCGTTGATGAGCGGCTGTACCACGGTGTTCTACGAAGGCAAGCCGATCCGCACCCCGGATGCTTCGGCCTATTGGCGGGTGGTGGAGCAGTATCAGGTCAACGCGCTGTTCTGTGCACCGACGGCCATGCGCGCCATCCGCAAGGAAGACCCGGAGGGCGAACTGATCCGCAAACATGACCTCAGCTCGCTGCGGCAACTGTTCCTGGCGGGGGAAAAGCTGGATTCCAGCACCCATGAATGGCTGGAGCGGGTGAGTGGCAAGCCGGTGCACGATCACTGGTGGCAGACCGAGACCGGCTGGCCGGTCACCGCGCCTTGCGTCGGGCTGGAGGGCAGCGCGGCGAAGCCAGGGTCGAGCAACCGGGCGGTGCCTGGCTACAACGTTCGCGTGCTGGATGACGAAGGCCACTTGCTCGGGGCCAACCATCAGGGGTCGATCGTGATTGCCCTGCCATTGCCACCCGGTTGCAGTCAGACACTATGGGGGGATCACGAGCGCTACCTGCAGGCCTATCTGCGCACGTATCCGGGTTACTACCACACGGGCGATGGCGGCTATCTGGACGATGATGGCTTCGTCTACATCATGGGGCGCACCGATGATGTGATCAACGTTTCCGGTCATCGCCTGTCCACCGGCGAAATGGAAGACCTGGTCGCCCGCCACCCGGCGGTCGCGGAGTGCGCAGTGATCGGCGTGCATGACGAGATCAAGGGCCAGGTACCGCTGGCGCTGGTGGTACTCAAGGATGGCGAGGGCATTGCCGAGGCGCAGTTGCTGGTGGAGCTGGTGGGCAGCGTGCGCGAGGAAATCGGCCCGCTGGCCTGTTTCAACCGGGTTCGGCTGGTGAAGCGCCTGCCCAAGACCCGTTCCGGCAAGATTCTACGGGCGGTGCTGCGCAAGATTGCCGATGGGCAGGATTATGTGCCGCCTTCGACCTTGGATGACCCGGCAGTGCTGGGCGAGATCGAAGCGGTGCTGGCGGATTTGCCCAGGGCGGGCTGATGGTTTGACCTCGATGGCCCTTTCGCGGGCGAAGCGCCTCCACCCGCGAAGGGGCCGGGCCTGCTGGCCAGTTTCCACCGGTCGTTCACCGTTGGCGCTGCCACCGTATTCGCGGGTAAACCCGCTCCTACACACGCATCGGTGGTTCGTAGGAGCGGGTTCACCCGCGAAAGGGCCGTCTCAGGCACTGCAGGCTCAGGGGGCAATCTGGTGCAGTTGCCCCAACCGGCTGCGGGTACGCATCAGGTCGGCCAGTGGGCCGCCCAGGCTCTCTTCCAGCGGTCGTTTACCGATCACAACCACCCGCCGATCCTGGTCATACAGCACATCTACCAGGTTGACGAAGCGCTGCTGAGCCGCCAGCGAACACTCCGAGAGGTCATCCAGCCCATCGATGACCCACTCGTCATAGTCCCTGGCCAGCACCAGGTAGTCGATGACCGCGGTGGCCTTCTCGCACAGATCGTCAAAACCAAGCACTACCCGTCGGCCATCGACGGCCAGCGCCCGCAGCGGGCGCTTGTTCACTTCCAGCATCACCGGGTGTTCGTTCGGCACGTTCAGCGTCTGGCGCTGCGCCGCATCACCCGGCCAGACATAATGGCCCTGGGTAAAACGCTGATGCTCGCGGTTGGCCGGCAAGCTTCGAAAATCGGTGTCGCCACCGACTTCGAGCACTTGCATCGAGCTGTTGATCAGGCGAATGACCGGCAGAAAACGCTCGTGATACAGCGGGTTGGGCAGCAACCCTTCGGGTGCGTAGTTAGAAGTCACCAGCACGTACACGCCTCGGGCGAACAAGGCGTTGAACAGCCGGGTGAGCAGCATGGCATCGCCTATGTCATGCACGTGGAATTCGTCGAAGCACAGCACCTGGCAACCGCCCACCAGCTCGTTTAGCGTTGCGCCCAGCGCGTCGTCCAGCGCCTGGTGGCGGTGCATGCCCTGGTGCAGGCGTGCAAAGAAGTCATGAAAGTGCAGGCGCAGCTTGGCGGTTATCGGCACGGCCTGGAAAAAGCCATCGAGCAGCCAGCTTTTACCACGGCCGACCGAGCCGTACAGGTACAGGCTGCGCGGTTGGCCTTGTTCAAGCTGCGTCAGTTGTTCGGCCATGCAGTGAATTACCCGCCGCTGACCGTCACTCAGCTGATAACCGCGGCTGTGCGCCTTGTCCTCGAACCAGCCGAGCAGCTCGCTCTGTTGATTGGCGGTGCCGCGCAAGCGTTGGCCAAGCTGGCGCAGGGGGGTGGGGATCCAGGCAGACAAAAGCAACGCTCCTTGGGCGATGGTGGGGCAGCCTGCAGCTTGCCCGAGGGCGGCCATTTTGACTAATAGAGAAAGTGCCGGGCAATCATCACTTCTTGCGATAGGTCTGACCGCCTGTTGTACCTGTACGGGCTATGCCTTGCGCTCCAGTTGGCGCTCGATCATGTACTTCACCGCCAGGCGACGCTCCTTGAGGTGGCGCAGGTCTTCGTCGACGAAATTACCGGCCGATATCGATTCGGCAGCCAGCACCTGGTTGTCGATGTCCACGTACTCGTCCAGCAGGCGGTCCAGCGCCTTGTCCTGCTGGCGGCGCTGCTGGACGATTTCGCGCGGGTAGTGCAGGTCCTGGTAGAGGTCGTGAGAGACAGGCATGGGGTCCTCCTTGGTCAATGCAATGGGCTTATCTGATTGGAAGTGCGGAATGCGATTGTGTTGAAGCGAGGCAGGCGGAAACCGACGGACGGTCGCTGCACCCGAGCCGAAATGACTAACTCGCTGTTTTTTTGGCAATTTTTTTTATCAGGGGGGTTCACAGACCGAAAGTTTGTTGTTAAAGTGCCGCGCATTCCAAGACAACAACCCAGTTGTCACTCACTTGGAATTGTCAGGGCAGCAAATGCTGCATCCGATACAGGGGCGTCGCCAAGCGGTAAGGCAGCAGGTTTTGATCCTGCCATGCGTTGGTTCGAATCCAGCCGCCCCTGCCATTTTTCAGATTCAAACGTATTTCACCCAGTGCCAGGAAAGATGAGCACTGGGTTTTCGCGTTTGTGTGGTTTGCGCGCCACCGCGCCTCCTGAGCGCGGTTCGTGCCGTACCAGGTTACCCGGCAATCCCCAGCATTTCGTTCAGCGCCCTGGCCAGTTCATCAGCCTGCACCGGCTTCTGGATCACCAGGCTGCCCGGCAGTTCCAGCCCCTGCAACTCCGCATAACCGGTAAGAAACACCACCGGCACGTGGGGGTACCGTTCGCGGGCCGCCAGCGCCAGTTGTGCACCGTTGAACTCGGGCATGGCGAAATCAGTCAGCAGCAGGTCGATATCGTCATCCAGCAAGGCCAATGCCTGTTCGCCGCTGTGCGCCTGGCGCACCTGGTAGCCGTATTGGCGTAACACATCACCCAGCATGTCGCGCACCAGATGGTCGTCGTCCACCAATAGCACCGTGCGGTTATGGCCGCTTTCGCTGATCGGCTGACTGAGCACTGCTGCTGCAGGTTCGTTCACCATCTCCTCTTTTACCGCTGGCAGGTATACCGCCACTTCGGTACCGCGACCGAGTGTGGTGTCGATGCGCACGCCGCCACCGGACTGCTTGGCGAAGCCGAATACCTGGGCCAGGCCCAGCCCCGAACCTTTGCCGATGTCCTTGGTGGTAAAGAAAGGCTCGAATACCTTGGCCTGCACGTCTTCGCTCATGCCGCACCCCGTATCGCGGATACTCAGCATCACGTACTCGCCCGGGTCCGGGTCTTCCGGGCGTTGTGGGCGCTTGTCGATACGGGTGTTGCGCGTTGTCAGGGTCAGTTGGCCGCCGTCGGGCATGGCATCGCGGGCATTGATCGCCAGGTTGAGGATGATCATCTCGGTCTGGGTGGGGTCGGTCAGTGCCTGCCACAGGGCCAGGTCAAGGTCCAGGCGCACCGAGACGTTGCCGCCCAGGGTGCGGCGCAGCAGCTCTTCCAGGCCGGCCAGGGTACGATTGAGGTTTAGCGGCACCGGCTCCAGACGCTGGCGGCGGGAGAAGGCCAGCAGTTGCGAGGTCAGCTTGGCGCCACGCTCGCCCGCCTCGCGGATATGGGTGAGGCGAGTGCGGGCCTTTTCCAGGTCGGCCTTGGCCAGATCGCGCTCCAGAAAGCTGGCACCGGTGAGTATCACCGTCAGCAGGTTATTGAAGTCATGCGCCACGCCAGCCGTCAGCTGCCCGACCGCTTCCAGCCGCTGCATCTGCTGCAGAGCGGCCTCGATGCGCTCGCGCTCGTTGATCTGTTCGCGCAGCCGGGCGTTGGCATCTGCCAGGCCCAGGGCGGCTTCGCGCTCGCTGGTGATGTCGCGTGCCACCACGTACAGCAGGGTGTCCTCCGGCACCACCACCCACGACAGCCAGCGTTGCTGGCCGCCGGCATGCAGAATGCGACCGACAAAGCGTGCGCTGGTGCGGCCATGGGAGAGGGCGGCCAGTTCGGTGAGTAACTGTTCCTGGTCGTGTTCCGGCAGCAGGTGCAGCAAGGAGGACTGGCTCAGGCGTTCGCGTGAGAAGCCCAGGCTGGCTTCCCAGGCGGGGTTCAGCGCGACCGGGGTCAAGTCTTTGTTCAGCACGGCCAGCAAATCTTGCGACAGCTCCCAGGCACGATCGCGTTCGCGGGTACGGCGCTCGACCCGCTCGCCGAGCATCTCGTTCAGCTGACGCAGCGCCTGGGTAGCCTGGCGTTGCGTGTGGATGTCCTGCAGCACGCCTGAGAAGCGAACGCACTGATCACCGACGAACTGGCTCTGGCCGCTGCTCAGCAACCAGCGGGGCTCCAGGCCATTGGGTTGCGCGATCCGAAACTCCACGCGGTAATGACCGTCGCTTTCCGGGCGCATGGCATGTTCCACCGCCTCGCGCACCAGTGGCAGGTCGTCGGGGTAGATGCCGGCGTAGAACACTTCAAGGCTCATTTCGGTGCTGGTGGGCAGGCCGAACAAGGTCTTGCAGCGGTCATCCCAAAGCAACAGGCCCTCTTGCGGGCGCAGGTCCCAGGTGCCCATGCCGGCGGCGTCGATGGCAATGCGAGCACGTGCTTCGACGTCCGCCAAGGCCTCTTCGGCGCGGCGACGGCGCTGGCGTTCCTGCACTTCGCTCAGGGCTCGGCGCACGGCTTTGGGCAGTAGTGGCAGGTTCTTCTTCAACACATAGTCGGTCGCGCCCAGGCGGATCATTTCCACCGCGTGCTCTTCGCCATAAATGCCGGACAGGAATATGAACGGAATATCGGGTGCCAGGCGTTGGGCGATGGCCAGCACTTCGGTACCGGACGAGCCTGGTAGCACGCAGTCACACAAGATCAGGTCGTAGTGGGCCTGGCGCAGGGCATGTTCGACACCCGCATGGTCGAACACCAGCTGCGACTGTACATGCAGCCCGCTGCGCTCCAGGCGCATCAGGGTCAGCTCGGCGTCCATCGAGCTGTCTTCGACCATCAGTAGTTTCAACGGCGTTTGATGCATCGTCGCGGCGGCCTCAGTTGCTACCGCGACGGTTCAGTCGCAGTGAGCCGGGTGGCGGTTCGTTTAGCACTGCCCAGAATACCCCGAGGTCGGAGATGGCGGCGACGAATTCCTTGAATTCCACGGGTTTTACCACATAAGCGTTTACCCCCAGCTCGTAGGCACGCAACAGGTCGGGCTCTTCGCGCGAGGAGGTCAGCATCACGGTGGGGATGCTGCGCAGTTCGGCAGTGGCGCGCACTTCCTTGAGCACCTCCAGGCCGTCGACCTTGGGCAGTTTAAGGTCGAGTAACAGCACGGCAGGGTTGCCGTCATCGCGCTCGGCATAGACGTTGCGGCGCAGCAAGTAGTCGAGCGCATCGGCGCCGTCACGCAGCACGATGACCTCGTTGGCCAACTGGCTGCGCTCCAGGGCCAGCAGGGTCAGCTCCAGGTCTCGGGGGTTGTCTTCGACCAGCAGAATGGGCTTGAGCATGATGGTAGCGATGCCTCAGGTAACAGTGTTTCGGGGTAGGGTGAAGTGGAAGCTGGCGCCTTGGTCGATCTGGCCAGTGGCCCAGACTCGACCGTCATGGCGCTCGATGATGCGGCGTACACTCGCCAGGCCAATGCCGGTGCCTTCGAAATCTTCCATGCGGTGCAAGCGCTGGAAGACGCCGAACAGCTTGTTGGCGTAGGCCATGTCGAAGCCCACGCCATTGTCGCGGATGCAGACCTCGGTTTCGCCGGGGTGCTGTACGGCACTGATGCCGATGCGAGCAGGGTTGCGGCCGCGGGTGTACTTGATGGCATTGGCTATCAGGTTGTGCAAGGCCATGTTGATGAATGCCGGGTCGCCGATCACCTTGGGCAGCGGGGCGATGTCCCAAACGATTGCGCGGCCTTCGTAATCGGGGGCCAGTTCGCTGCGAATGGCCTCGACCAGGGCGTTCAGGTCGACGTCTGACAGGCGCAAGGCCGAGCGGCCCATCTGCGAGAAGTTGAGCAGGTTGTCGACCAGGCTGCCGGCAAAATGCGCCGCCTCACCGA
Source organism: Pseudomonas sp. D5(2026) (assembly GCF_057766845.1). NCBI lineage: Bacteria > Pseudomonadati > Pseudomonadota > Gammaproteobacteria > Pseudomonadales > Pseudomonadaceae > Pseudomonas > Pseudomonas sp. D5(2026). The sequence continues at coordinate 3,598,672 of NZ_CM173421.1, read as the reverse complement.
TATGCTGCAGAAAGCGCTTGCCGCGTTCGCTCAGGCCCTCGCCTTCGATTTCGCCAAGCAGTTCGGTATAGCCGGCGATGTGCCGGAGCGGTGCGCGCAGGTCGTGGGAAACACTGTAGGAAAACGCTTCGAGCTCCTTGTTGGAGCGGCGCAACTCGCCAGCCAGTTGTGCCAGTTCTTCGGCCTTGCGCAGGACAATGCCCAGCACAGCGGTGCGCAGCTCCATCACACCCTCGATCACCAGTGGGTCCCACGCCTGACAATAGCCGCGCAGTTCTTCCTGCCAGCGTTCAAAACTGTGCCGCGGGTCGAGGTTGCCCTGTGGCCCGACCTGCTTGGTCGGCTGGCCGGCCCAGTTGACCGTGCGTATCTGCTCGGGGCGGAACCACAGCAGGTAGTGCGAGTGGATCTGCGAGATGGCCACTGCCAGCACGCCGCCAGCGTGGTTTGCCAGCTCGGGTAGCTCAGTGATATCGCGCCGCAGGTTGTCGCTATGGAACACGCTGTCTTCGTCACGTTGGCCGAGCCAGTGCACCAGCGCGGTCACCTGTGCCTCAGGCGGAGTCTGGCCGATCAGGTCACAGCGCTCGGCCGAGATCACCGCCGCGCCCTGGGCGTCGGCAAAGGCCAGCAGCACGTGGGGCAGGTCGCGCAAGCCGTCACTGACACTGTCGTGGTCGGCCATGGACGAGATCATGCGTACGATGTGTTGGCGCAGCGCCAACAGCTTGCGCGTGCTGGTGTGGGACTCGCGGGACTCCACCTGCAACGACAGCACGCTGGCCAACAGTTCGCAGGCCGTGCGGGTGCGCAAGTCCACCGGGCGTGGCTGCTGATGGTGGCAGGAAATCAGCCCCCACAGCTCGCCGTCGACCACGATCGACAGTGACATCGAGGCCAGCGTGCCCATATTGCGCATGTACTGCAGGTGCACGGGCGACACGTTGCGCAGTACAGCGAAACTCATGTCCAGCGCCTTGCCGGTGCGTGGGTTGGTAGCAGGCAGCAGTGGCGAGGGCTGATAGTTGGCATCCTCGATCACGCGGATACGGTTGACCCGGTACAGCTCGCGCGCCTGGCGCGGGATGTCCGCAGCCGGGAAGCACAGGCCCGCGTAGCTGGGGTAGCCCGGGTCGGCTACCTCGGCCAGCACCTGGCCGTTGCCTTCGGCATCGAAACGGTAAGCCTTGACGCGCCCAAAGCCGGTGATGCGCTTGAGCTGCAACACCGTTTGCTGCAGCAGGTCTTCGATACTGCTGGCCAGTTGCAGACTGGCGACAAAGCTGCGGACCAGCGGGTAATAGTCGCCTTGCCCGGCCAGGTCTACTGGCAGGCGGGGTGGTTCGAACTCGGCTATCAGCACCTGATCGTGGCAATGGACCAGCAAGTGCAGCAGGGCACTGACGGGTGCGCCCTGGCGCAAGCACACGTCGCCAATGTGGAATGGGAAGACTTCATCTTCGGGAAGCCGTGAGAGGTGTGCGTGCAGGTCAAAGCCATCGTGAACCAGGTCGGAGAAGTGGCAACCGATCAGTTCACGGGCTGGCAAGCCCAACCAGTGCTCGACATTTTCACTGGCCTGCAGTACGCACAGGTCAGTGGCATCCAGCACCAGCAGAAAGCCGTGAGGCTGGATGCTGCCCGGAACCTGGATCGGCTCCTGGGCACAGCGCTCCATGGCGTCTGCCAGTGAGTTGTCTGCAGTCATGATTGAAAAAGCTCCTGTCATGTCCGTCCGTGTACGGCACAGGTGTCTGGCGCAGGACGAGTACGATTCACCCTAACAGAATCCCGGCCCATTTACCGGCTCCTGGCCATTGGAGGCACGGGTTGGCCATGGGTTCTGTGCAGCACAGGCTTTTTTTGAAACAACGATACCGCTTTGTCGCTAATACAAAAAAATGGCTTTATGCCACTTCGCTTGTGCCGCCTCACTGCTACGCTCAGTTCAGGACGTCTCGATAAGGATAACAAGGTGACGGAGCGCATGCTGGCCGCGCTGTTCGGCCTGTTGTTCAGCGGAAGTACCGTGGCTGCGGATTTTCTCGTGGAAGTGCGGGTGCTGGTGCAGCGTGGCTGCATGCTGGTCACCCAGACCCGCGATGCGGGAGCCCAGGCCCTGGGGCAAATCGACCTGGGTGCGACGGCGCGCCTGGATGGCCCTGGCGCTCCCTTGAGCGGCGTGCTGCTGACCCAGCACCCGCCGCGCCTTGAGTGCAACCCGGATACGCCCTATCAGGTGCGCGTCGATGGTGGCCAGCATGGTGGCGTCGGCGAGCTGCGCTACCTGGCCAGCCACGACCGCACGGCGCGGCCCATTCCTTATCGCTTGTACCGTGATGCTGCCTGGCGTGAGCCTCTGGCGGTGGGGGTAGCCCTGTCGGCGCGTGTGCCGGGCAGCGGTTCGGCTGAATTGCCGTTGTACGCACGTATCGACAAACTGGCCTGGGTGCCGGATGCAGGGGTTTATGCCGACCTGCTCAAAGTCACCGTCACCTGGTAGGGACGCCACCATGCACAAGGACGCCAGGCCATGAACCGCACTTCGATCCTGTTGCTCACCCTCGGCCCGCTGCTGGTCCCCGGTGGTGTGGCGCATGGCAGCACCACCGGTTTCATCCAGGCGCGGTTGGTGATCAGCGCGTCTTGCCAAATCAGCAGCAACGAGACGCAACCGGCCGTGCTGGGTGATCCAGGCGTAATGGACTTTGGCGAGCGCGGCCCGAACTGGGACCAACCGTTGCGCAGCCAGGTGGACGAAGTGGGCGGAGAGGGCAGCCTGCAGATCAGTTGCACGCCTGAAGTTCGGGCCTTCAACGTGCGTATCAATGGTGGTCTCTATGGCGACGATGGCATACGCCGCCTGAGCAACGGCCGTGAACTGATTCCTTATCAGCTGGCGGTCGACCCAGGTGGCAATAGCCGCTACGGCATCGGCCAGGTGCGGGCCTTCACCATTCGCAGCAGCCAGCAAGTACCGATTCCCATCTACGGTGTGGTAGTGGCGCAACCGCGTGCGCTGCCGGCCGGGCTTTACCGCGACACCCTCAGAGTGACCCTGGACTGGTAAACACGCAAGGAGACTCCGATGCGCACGAACCTTTCATGCTGTGTCCTCGCAGGCCTGGGCCTGGCGTTGGCTTCCCAGGCACAAGCGGCCACCACGGTGACCGGGAGTATCAGCTCGACCCTGACGCTGATTGCGGCGTGCCAGGTCAATGGCACGTCGGGCACGTCGGGGCTTGACTTCGGTGCCTTGGACTTCGGTACCCATGATGCCTTGTTTGTCACCGCCGAAGCCCAGGTGCTGGGAGGCGGGGGGGGCGCCATGAGCGTTCTGTGCTCTGCAGGTACGGTGCCTGTGATCAAAGTGCGGGCAGGCCTGCATGACGGCCAGTCTAGTGGTGGCTCCCGTGCGCTCGCCGATGGTTCTGGCAACTATGTGCCGTATGACCTCTATACCGACGCTGGGCGTACGACGTTGCTGGCGGTCGACGACACCATCACCCTGCCGACCAGTACCGGCGCCGCCCAGACCGTCAACCTTTACGGCAAGGCCGTCGGCAAGGCGGGCCTGCCCGCAGGGGTCTACAGCGATACGATCTCGGTCGAGCTGTCGTTCTGACCCATGCGCGGCTGGCTGGCAGGTGGCCTGACTGGCGTAAGCATGCTATTGACCGCGCCATTGGGGGCAGTGACCACCAGTACCTTCACGGTGACGGCGCAGGTTGTCGCCGGGTGCCTGGTGGTGGGGGGTGTCACCAGCTACGGCACGCTCGATTATGGCTCGCAGTCGGCGCTGTCCACGGGGCTGCTCAGCACATCGCTGGGTGGTTCTACCGTGACGTTCCAGTGCACGCCGGGCGTGGCCATGAGCATGAGCCTGGACGGCGGGCAAAACAGTGCCAGTGGTACACGCAACCTGAAGCGCACCAGTGGCACGCAAGTGCTGGCCTACCAGTTGTACCGGGACGCGGCCTATACCCAGGCCTTGGGAATTGGCCAGAGCGTGGCGGTGAGCTATGCCGACCCGACAGCGATCAAGCTACCGGTGTACGGCCGGGTCCAGCTGACCGGTACGCAGCCGGCAGGGACCTACACCGATGTGGTGCAAGTGACGGTGACCTGGTAAACGCCAGCGCCACCCATGACAAGTGTCTAAGGAGAGCTGCATGCGGGCAGGCGCGAAGTGGACGCGTGGTTTGACTGGATTATTGTCGCTGGCAAGCCTGCCGGCCTGGGCGGCCACTTCGGTGCTGATCTGGCCGATCGACCCGGTGCTGGAGGCCGACCAGAAGGCAGGTGCGTTGTGGCTGGAAAACCGTGGCACTGCACCGGCAAACCTGCAGGTGCGGGTATTCGCCTGGCGTCAGGGTGATTATAAGGAGCAGTTCCAGGCGCAGCGCGAGATTATCGGCAGCCCGCCGGTCGCCAACATCGCTCCCGGGCAGAAGCAGTTGATCCGCCTGACCCGTACCGGCCCTTCACCCGCCGGCCAGGAGCAGGCCTACCGCATCATCATCGACGAGATTCCGCCCGCCATCCCGGTCGACAAGGCTGAGCCTGGCGCGACGGCGGCCATTCGTTTGCAGATGCGCTATTCGGTGCCGCTGTTTGTCTATGGCGAGGGGCTGTGGGGCAAGGCCGACCCTGAAGGCAAACGCAACGCCGAGGGGGTGGGCAAGCCGCAGCTCAGTTGGCGCCCGGTGACGGTGCAAGGCAAGCCCTACATTGAACTGCGTAACACGGGCCCAGTGCATGCGCGGCTGACCGATGTGGTCGTGCAGCAAGGCCGTCAGAGCAAGCCATTAGCTGAAGGCCTGCTGGGTTATGTGCTGCCGGGTGCAAGCATGCGCTGGCCGGCCCCCGTGGCATCCGGCAGTGGCAGCGTGCTGAAGGGCAGGGTCAATGGTCAGCGCTCGGCGGACGCCATCCGCCAAGGCCAATGAGCCAACGACCGAATGCAGGGCAGGCGTCAGGGAGGACCCGGCAATGGTTGGAAACCGTGTGTGAAATGGCTCCCGGCGACGACGTGCCGCTGGTGCCTGGGGCTGACCATGGCCAGCTCCGCGCTGGTGCTGGCCGACGACTTGCCCCCACCGCCCACGGAGATGTCCGCCATCGCCGAGGCTACCCTTTACCTCGACCTGGTGGTGAACCAGATGCCCAGGGTTGACTTGATACCGGTGCAGCAGCGGGCCGGGCGGTTGTTCCTGGACAGCGACGTATTGCGTGCAGCCGGCGTTTCGCTGCCGGGCAACCCCCAGGGGGAGGTGGCCTTGGACAGCATCGCGGGGCTGCACACCGACTACGACAGTCAGAACCAGCGCCTGCTGCTGCAGGTGCCGCCGGCCTGGTTGCCAGACCAGCAAGTGGGTGATCGCAACCTTTACCCGGCCAGCGATGCGCGCAGCAGTTTCGGCGCCCTGTTCAACTACGACCTGTATCTCAACGACACCGATGAAGGTGGCACCTACCTGGCCGCCTGGAACGAGCTGCGCCTGTTCGACAGCTGGGGTACCTTCTCCAGTACCGGCCAGTGGCGCCAGTCTTTCAATGGCGCACAGGCGGACGATACGCGGCGAGGCTTCATGCGTTACGACACCACCTGGCGCTTCACCGACGAGCAGCGCCTGCTGACCTACGAAGCCGGTGACTTCGTGACGGGCGCCTTGCCCTGGAGCAGTTCGGTGCGAGTGGGCGGGGTGCAGCTGTCACGCGACTTCGCGGCGCGTCCGGATCTTGTCACTTACCCCTTGCCTGCGTTCGCCGGCGAAGCGGCGGTGCCGACGTCGCTCGACCTGTTCATCAACGGTTTCAAGTCCAGCACCACCGAACTGCAGCCGGGCCCGTACACCCTCACCAACGTGCCGTTCATCAACGGTGCCGGGGAGGCGGTGGTGGTCACCACTGATGCCCTTGGCCGGCAGGTGTCGACCACCTTGCCGTTCTATGTCACCAGCAGCCTGCTGCAGAAGGGCCTGTCGGACTACTCGGTGGCCGCCGGCAGCCTGCGCCGTGATTACGGCGTACGCGATTTCAGCTATGGGCCGGGTATCGCCTCAGGTAGCCTGCGCTATGGGCTCAGTGACATCTTCACCCTGGAAACCCACGCCGAATCGGCTGAATCGCTGGTGCTGGGTGGGCTGGGTGGCAACATGCGCGTGGGCAACTTCGGCGTGCTCAACGCTGCCTTGGCGCAAAGCCGGTTCGAGGGCGACAAGGGCCATCAGGTCGCCCTTGGCTACCAGTACAACAGCCAGCGCATCGGCTTCAGTTACCAGCGCCTGCAACGCCATGGCGACTATGCCGACCTGAGCCGGGTGGGCTTCCCGGATATGCAGCTGAGCAAAAGCAGCGAACAGGTCACTCTCAGCTTCAACCTGAACGAGTACGGCAGCATTGGCGCTGGTTACTTCGACGTGCGCGCCGGTGACGGGACGCGTACGCGGTTGATCAACCTGAGCTACAGCAAGCCGCTGTGGGGCGGCAGCAGTATGTACCTGTCGGCCAACCGTGAAGTGGGTGACAGCCAGTGGGCGGTGCAGGCGCAGTTGGTGATCCCGTTCGACCTGCACGGCACCCTGGCGCTGAGCATGGAGCGCAGCAATGAAGGCGAGACCCTGCAACGGGTCAACTACAGCCGTGCGGTGCCAGCCGGTGTCGGCGTCGGTTACAACCTGGGCTATGCCGCAGGCAGCGACCGTGATGCCTATCGCCAGGCCGACGTCACCTGGCGCCTGCAATCGGTGCAATTGCAGGCCGGTGTGTATGGCAGCAGCGGCGACATGACCCGCTGGGCCGACGCCAGTGGGTCTCTGGTGTGGATGGATGCCGGCGTGTTCGCCGCCAACCGTATCGATGATGCCTTCGTGGTGGTCAGTACCGCAGGTTACGCCGATGTGCCGGTGCGTTATGAAAACCAGGAGATCGGCCGCACCGATGCCAAGGGGCACTTGCTGGTGCCTTACAGCAGCGGTTACTACCGGGGCAAGTACGAGATCGACCCCATGAACCTGCCACCGGATGTCCTCGCACCGGACGTTGAGCAGCGTGTAGCGGTGCGACGGGGCAGTGGCTACTTGCTGGAATTCCCCCTCAGGCGCGTCATGGCGGCCAGTGTCGAATTGGTGGATGGCAACCAGCAGGTGCTCAAACTGGGTAGCCGTGTCACCCACGCAGAGAGCGGCACCCTGGCGGTGGTGGGGTGGGACGGGTTGGTGTACCTGGAGAACCTGTCGTCGCATAACCACCTTCAGGTAGCGCTTGACGGGGGTGGAAATTGCGAAGTGGAGTTCGATCTGCCTGAAGCACAAGGCTCGATCCCTCTGATTGGTCCGCTGGTGTGCCGATGAAGGCTTGGTTGCGCGGCCTGGGGGCGAGCGTGCTGCTGTTGCCGAGCGCTTCGGCCTGGGCGCTTTGCTCGTCGGTGGCCACGTTGCCGGCAGCGTTTGGCAGCCTTAATTCAACGCAGGTTCGCAACACCGTACAGACGGCTTCCAGCCTGAACTCCGGGTTGCAGTGCACCGGTTCACTACTGACCTTGCTCAGCAGCGGTGATCACTTCTACGCCACGATCACGCCCGCCTCGGGTGGGCTGGTCGGCCCGACAGGCGATGTCATTCCCTACACGCTCTATGCCGACAACACCACCCGCTACCCGATTACCCGGGGTGTGGCCTACGACTTCGCCCGCAACGGTATCCTCGACTTGCTGGGGCTGCTCGGCGGTACCACGCCCAAGGCGGTGCCGATCTACATGCGCACCCAAATTGGCAGCAATGTCGCGGCCGGGTTGTATCAGGAGGCCCTGACCGTGGCCTGGAGTTGGGATTATTGTTCGGGTATTGGCGCGTTGGGGATATGCCTTGGGCGTGACACCGGCTCGGGTAGCCAGATCTTGAACGTGAGCCTGACGGTGACCAACGATTGCCAGATCACCACCCCTGACATCAGTTTCGCCAGTGCGCCGGTGGTGGCGGGGTTCGGCACGGTGAGCCAGGGCATAAACGTGTCATGCACCAAGGGCAGCAGCTACACGGTAGGGCTGGATGACGGGCAGAACGTTTCCGGTGGGCGGCGGCGGATGAAGTCTTCGGCCAACAACTACCTGGCCTATGACATTTTCAAAAGTGCCGGGACCGTGCGCTGGGGGGCGTCAGGGGCTGCCAGGCGTTCCAGTACGGATGCCGACATCAACCCCGGCGTGGGTACCGGCACGGGTAGCCAGGTGTTCAACTACAACGCCAAGGTCTATACCGATCAGGCGACACCGCCGGCTGCGACCTATACCGACAGTGTGATACTGGATGTGCAATTCTGACCTGTCGTCCTTCCGGCGGTTCATACCCCCTGAAGGAGCCGCCGTGTGTCACGACGTGCTGCTCCTGCAGGGGCTGCGCAAGGCGAGATTCAGCGCAAATCGCCTACCATGCTTGCCAGGGTCTCCAGTACCGCTCCGGCCAGTGCCTTCGAACGCGCCCCCGACCACCCGGTGACGGCATCGGGTGCGTCGTCATGGTCCTTGAACGGCATCTCCAGCGTCAGTGACAGGCAGTCATGTGCCATGCCCACCGCATTGCAGGCCAGCGTCGTGTTCGCCTGTCCGGGTTCGTCACGGGTATAGCCATGCACCGTCTGGAAGTCGCGGGTCAGGCTGCACAAGGTGCTACGGAACTGCTCTTCGAGCTTGGCCAAGCGAGGGGTGTAACCCGGGTTTCCCTCGCATGCGGCCGTGAACACGTGCGGGATCTCTTCGTCGCCGTGCACGTCGATGAAGGCATCCACACCGTACTGCTTCATCTGCGCCTGTGCAAAGAACACTTCCGGGCTGAATTCGACGCTGGCGTCCTGCCAGGCACGGTTAAGGTCCTTGCCCTTGAAGTTGGTGCGCAGGTGGCCGAGGAAGGCGCCGTCGGGGTTCATGTTGGGGATCAGGTAAAGGTCGGCCTTGGCCAGCAACTGCTGGATCACCGCGTCGTTGGCCTGCAGGCGGTCGATCACGCCTTCCATGAACCATTCGGCCATGTGCTCGCCCGGGTGCTGCTGGGCAATCAGCCACAGCTTGCGTTTGCCTTCGGCACCGTCACCTGCCCGCAGCAGCGGGATATCGCGGCCCTGAATACTGCGGCCGCTGGCCAGCAACTCGACCCCCGGGAGTTGGCGGGCACGTTCGATCAGCTGGTTGTGGCGGGCACGCGGGTAGGGCTCGAAATAGGCGAACCAGATCTGGTCCTGTTCAGCCTTGACCTCGAACGATAGCGCCGCACCGTCGAACTGGCTGGGCACGCGGAACCAGCGCTGCTGGTCGTAGCTGGCGACTGCGTTGTAGCCGCTCCACGCGTTCTTGTACGAGGAGCCAGAAGCGTTGTCCAGGCTGAAGCGATGGACCTGCCCCGGTGTCAGCCCGCTGACCTTGAAGTGGAACCACTGGTAGTGGCCGCTGTGGGTGTCCGGGCGAATGGCCAGGTGTACCTGGGCCGGGTTGCTGGCATCCAGTACCTGTATGTTGCCGGAGTCGAAATCGCAGTCGATCTGCAGGGGGGACAGCGTCACGGTCATGTGCCGGGCTCCTTTGCGGGCATTGTTGTAGGGGTACTGTATACGGCTTGGCGGGGATGCTGTGCAAGATCAGGCAGGGCGAGCCGTTAGCGGGCGCCCTTATGCAGCAAGCTGGTGACCGGTAAATGTGTGGACTTCAGGTTATTTGAAGAACTGGCTGGGCGTGGTACCGAACTGGCGCTTGAACATGCTGGCGAAGGCACTTGGGCTGTCATAACCCAAAGCCCCCGCCACATCGATGATTCGCTCGCCCAGCGCTATCCGCTCCAGTGCCTGCATCAGCCGCGCCTGCTGGCGCCACTGGCCGAAGGTCATACCGGTTTCCTTGCGGAACAACCGCTGGATGGTCTTTTCGTCCACCCCCAGTCGCAGGCCCCAGTCGGCAACGGTGGCGTTATCCTCGGGCTGTTCTTGCAACGCCGTGCAGATCACCCTCAGTCGCTTGTCGCTGGGTTGCGACAGCTTCAGCGGCAACGTCGGCAGTACGCAGATTTCGTCGAGGATCAGGCGCATGACCCGGGCTTCTCGCGAGTCCTCGGCAAACGGAGCGGTGAAGCCCACCGAGGTCTTGATCAGCTCGCTGAGCAACGGCGAGATGCTGATGGCCTTGCTCTGCAGGGGCAGGCCTGCTGCCGCGTCGATGCGCACGAACACACTGCGCATCTTCACGTCGCCGACACAGCGAATGGCATGCACCTGGCCGCAAGGCATCCACACGCCGCGGCTGGGTGGCACAGTCCAGCATTCGTTGCCGGACTCGACAATCATCAGGCCTTTGATGGCATAGATCAGTTGATGTTTGGTATGGCTATGGGGCTCGATGAACCAGTCGCTTGGGTAGTCTGTCGCACGGCTACCGACTTCCCAGGTCCACTCATCGACCTCCACCAACAATTCACGCTGCGGCTTTACCATCGTGACCTCATATCGGAGTAGCCTGGCAGCGCCACTTTAGCAGCAACGACCTGGGCGGGCCCGCGAGTGGGTGGCCGGCAGCAAGGCGGTGGCCAACCCGAGCAGCGGCAGGAACGCGATGGCCTGGTACACCCATTCGATGCCATGCCGGTCGGCCAGTGTGCCCAGGCCGGCTGCACCCACGCCGCTGATGCCGAACATCAGCCCGAACATCACCCCCGAAACCATGCCGACCCGGCCTGGCACCGCCTCTTGGGCATACACCACCAGGGCAGCGAATGCCGAGGACATCACCAGGCCGATGGCCACCGCCAGTACGGCTGTCCAGGCGAGGTTGGCGTGGGGCAGGGCCAGGGCGAAGGGCGCCACGCCGAGGAACGAGACCCAGATCACGGCCTTGCGCCCGATGCGATCACCCACCGGGCCACCGGCAAAGGTGCCCAGCGCTACGGCTGCGAGGAACACGAACAGGTACAGCTGGCTGTGCTGCACACTCAGGCCGAAATGCTCGATCAGGTAGAAGGTGAAGAAGTTGGTGAACGAAGCGATGTAGACGAACTTGGCGAACATCAGCACGGCGATCACCACCACCGCGCGCCACATGGCACCCCGCGACAGGCCAGGGGCCTGTTGGCCCGCGAAGCTCTTGAGCTGGGCCTGGCCGTGGCGCACGCTCCAGCCCGTCACCCGCAGCAGCACCAGAACAGCCAGCGCAGCGGCCAGCATGAACCAGGCAATGGCCGGTTGCCCGTGCGGAATGATGATGGCAGCGGTGAGCAGCGGGCCGAGGGCCGAGCCGGTATTGCCGCCGACCTGGAAGGTTGACTGCGCGGTGCCGAAGCGCCCGCCGGAGGCCATTCTGGCCACCCGCGAGGCCTCTGGGTGAAAGGTGGCCGAACCCACGCCGACCACGGCGGCAGCCACCAGCAGCATTTCATAGCTGCCAGCAAAGGCGAGCAGGGCGATACCCACCAGCGTCACCAGCATGCCGGCAGGTAACAGGTAGGGTTGTGGGTGCTTGTCGGTGAACATGCCGACCCAGGGTTGCAGCAGGGAAGCGGTTACCTGATACACCAAGGCGATCCAGCCGATCTGGGCAAAGCTCAGCGCGAAATCGCTTTTCAGCATGGGGTAGATCGATGGCAGTACGGCTTGAATCAGGTCATTGAGCAGGTGGGCGAATGCAGCCGCACCGACGATGCGCACGACAAAACCCTGAGGCTGGTCGGCAGGCGTGGCGGCTATGGAGGCGGCGGAGGTTGTCATGAGCAAGGTTCTTCTATGGCAAGGGAGCAAGGCATTGCCGTAGCAGGTTATCCAGTGCCCAGGTGGCCTGTCTCACGCCGAACAGGCAGCCAATGTCGCGTTTCGGGCATCCTTGCCTGCAGCCTGAAAAGAGAACGGAGGCGCCCGGCATTCCATCATTACAGCGTGAGGAAGACAGAGGTGTATCGGGCGCGGCCCGTGTGCAGGAACGGCCTTGTGTCGCGATGGGCCGCTCCTGCAGGTGATGCGATCAGGCCATATCGGCTGCGGTCTTGCCGGCGACCTTGCTGCGCCCGCCCAGCCATACCAGCAACAGTCCCGCAGCCGCCAGCACACCCCCGGCCATTGGCACGGCGGCGTAGCCCAGGTTCAGGCTGATAACCGCACCACCCAGTGCCGCGCCCACGGCGTTACCCAGGTTGAACGCACCCACGTTGATCGACGATGCCAGGCCCGGCGCCTCGATGGCGGCAGTCATTACGCGCATTTGCAGCGGCGGTACCACGGCGAAGGTGAACATGCCCCAGACCAGCAGGGCGATGGCGGCGCCGATGTGGCTGCTCAGTACCAGGGGCATCAGTAGCATGATCAGCGCCAGCACGGCGAGGAAGATCTTCGCCGCGCCATCCAGCGACCAGTCGGCCAGGCGGCCACCCAGGCTGTTGCCAAGGGTGAAGCCAACCCCGATAAGGACCAGCCCCAAGGTTATGAAGCTGTCCGAGGCACCGGTCAGTTCGGCCAGCACTGGTGCCACGTAGGTGTACAAGGTGAACATGGCACCGGCACCGAGCACCGTGGTGGCCATTGCCAGCAGCACGCTGGGGCGGGCAATGACTGCCAGTTCCTTGCGCACATGCGGCACGCTGCCGCGTTCACCCTTGGGCAGGGCGTACCACAGCGCGGCCATGGCCAGCAGGCCGAGTACGGCGGTGCCGGCAAATGCCATGCGCCAGCCGATCTGCTGGCCGCTCCAGGTGGCGGCCGGCACGCCGCCGATGTTGGCGATGGTCAGGCCCATGAACATGGTGGCCACGGCGCTGGCCTGTTTCTCCTTGGGCACCACGCTGGCTGCCACCACGGCTCCCAGGCCGAAGAACGCACCATGGTTGAGGCTGGTGACCAGTCGCGAAGCGAGCAGGGTGTAGTAGTCCGGCGACAGCGACGACAGCAGGTTGCCAAGGGTGAAGATGGCCATCAATGCCATCAGCGCAGCGCGCCTCCCAAAGCGGCTGAACAGCAGGGTCATGATCGGTGCGCCGACCATCACGCCAATGGCATAGGCGGTGATCAGCATGCCGGCGCTTGGGATACTCACCTCCACGCCCTGGGCGATGACCGGCAGTAGCCCCATCGGGGTGAACTCAGTAGTACCGATGCCAAAGGCGCCAATGGCCAACGCGAAAAGCACGCGGCCGGGTCTCATTGTTTGAGCAGTCATCGGTGTCAGTCCCAGGTTGGCGCCAGGCCGTCGGGGCTGACCTCGCGGCCATTGCGCTCCAGCTTGGCGATGCGTGCCATGTCGTCGCTGTCCAGCTTCAGGCCACGGGCAAGCAGGTTGCTGGCCAGGTTTTCACGCTTGGTCGACGACGGGATCACGGCATAGCCCAGTTGCAGGGCCCAGGCCAGGGCAACCTGGGCGACAGTAGCCTTGTGCTTGGCGGCGATCTGGGCCAGTACCGGGTCTTTCAGCACTTTGCCGTAGGCCAGGGTCATGTACGAGGTCACGGTGATCCCTTGTTCCTGGAGGAACGCGGTCAGCTTGCCGTTCTGCAGGTACGGGCTGAGCTCGATCTGGTTGGTGGCGATTTCCCCTTTGCCGACCACGGCAATGGCTTGCCTGGTCAGTTCGATGTTGAAGTTGGAAACGCCGATCTGGCGAGCCAGGCCTTGCTGCTTGGCGTCGGCCAGGGCCTTCATGTACTCGGGCAGCTCTACGCCGTTGCCCGGCGCTGGCCAGTGGATCAGCAGCAGGTCGACGTAGTCGGTGCGCAGCTTCTGCAAGCTGTCACGCAGGCTGGGGATCAGCTTGTCGGCGGCGTAGTTGTCGACCCAGATCTTGGTGGTGATGAACAGCTCGCTGCGCGGCACGCCGCTTTCGGCGATGGCCTGGCCGACTTCGGCTTCGTTCTTGTAGATCTGTGCGGTATCGATGACGCGGTAGCCGACTGCCAGGGCAGACTTGACCGAGTCGATGACGGTTTGGCCGGTGAGGCGGAAGGTGCCGAGGCCGAAGGAAGGAACGCTCATGGGGTTGCTCCTGAATAGGGGGAGGATCATGTGGTGCCCAGTGTGCAGGTTTGAACGGCAGCGAATAAGCCGCTACGGCGCCAAAGTCATTTGACCTGTAGGCACAAATACATTTTCAAGCTGTGCATTCACTACATAAATAGGGCCAGAGGGGATTGGAACCTTGTTCAGCTAGCGCTTTTTTATCAAGCGTTGAGGCTGCCCATGACCCCTTCCGTAATACCTGCCGATTCCATCGATGCGCTGATTGCCCGTCAGCTGCCAGGCTGGCTCAAGCGCGCGTCTGCCCAAGAGCTGACAGGGCTGCGCGCCGCTGCTTTGCGCCAACAGCGGGCGCAGGACCAAGTCGACGCCTGGTTAGGGGCCATAACCCCCTTGGATGAGTTCGCCGAGTCGTTGCTCAAAAGAGCACTTGAGGCCCATTCGATCAGGCAGGTAGAGCTGCGCCAGGCACAGCTCAGGCTGGTGACCCTGCAGCCCAAACCGTCGATATCTCCTGCTTTACCAAGCACTTCGACACGCATCGTCAGCACCCAGACCCTGCTCTCGGCGGCACTGCATAACTTCCACGAAAAGGAAATGCAGCCTGGCTGGTTCGCAGCCGGGTCGCAGTTGGTCACTGCTAGCGGGCACCTGCTGCCGCTAAGTGCGCAAGCCTTTGTCCGCCTTTGCAGAGACCTTGATATCGGCAGGCGTTATCAAAGCCATTTGCAAGCGAAGCTTGAAGGCGAGGGGGTGGCCGTCGAGAGCACCCTGGAGGAGGCGATGAGCGCCAACCTGGCGCTTGCTGCAATCGCCGCAAGGATCAAGGGTGAAATCGATGAGCAGACCTGTCAGTGGATCAACCAGGTGGTGGGCACAGCGTCTTTCCTGCCAGCCGACGACACCGTGTTGAAGTGTCACACACTGAGGCTGTTGGGCAAGGAAGTCATTGGCGCACTGGTGATCGAAGTGCGTCAGAACGCCCGCCTGCTTGGCGTTATCGCGTGGTTGCCTGAGGACCCGTATGCCCCGGTGAGTTGGCACACCAGCTGGGAACTGCTGTACATGACCCTTGGCATACGCTTGCGTAATGAAGCGTATCGGCGGTACTTCCAGCGCTTCGTCGCAGAGCGTGATCGCGTCGCCTTCTGCGCGACGCTGAACGCGCTGCTCAACCACGGTAATACTGTTCTTCCGCTTGAGCTGGATGGCCGCTGTTTTGCGATCGAGGGCGACGTGTTCGTCGCGCTGCGCCAAGCCCGGATCGACAAAATGCGGGATGACGCGCGGGTACTGGCGGTATCGACAGAGGATGAGGATATCGCCGACCGCCGCGCACGTTTGCAGGGCTATCTGGACTTGGGCTTGAGCGTGGCAGGCCTGGCAGCGCTGTTTGTGCCTGTGTTGGGGCAGGCCCTGCTGGGGCTTACGGTGGTGCAACTGGCGGGTGAGGTGTACGAAGGCTACCAGGATTGGCAGTTGGGTGATCGCGACGCCGCATTGGGCCACTTGTTCAACGTGGCCGACACGGTCGTGATAGCGGCGGTGACGACGGCCGGGGCGGCGGCACTTGGCAAGCTGGCACAGCGAGTGGCGCGGGTGGATGCCATGGTGCCGGTAAGCCTGGGCGATGGCCAGTTGCGGCTGTGTGATCCCTCCTTGTCGGGCTATCAGCGTGAGGGCGTCGATCTGATGGTAGGACAGGCCGTGAATGAAACTGGCCGTTCGCTGAGGCGCCTGCACGACGCTGTCTATGAAGTGAGCGAAGGGGACGATGGCGCATGGCGTATTCATCATCCATCAAGGCCGGGGGCGTATTCACCGGCACTTGAGCACAATGGTGCCGGGGGATGGGTGCATGAGTTCGAGCAACCGCAGCGCTGGCATGACCCCGCCAGCATGGTGCGCCGCCTTGCCAGCCGCACGGCGCAGGTGCCCGATGAGGCGGTATCCGTAGCGCTGCAGGCAACCGGTTTCGATGCTGACTGCCTGCGCCGTTTGTTACTGGAAAATGCGCCCCCGCCGGCACGCTTGCTCGATGCCATCGAGCGCCAGCAATTGCACCGTGATTTTCCAGCGTTGCGAGGTGAAGCTTTCGAGGAGGTCTTCAACGAGCGACAGATCAGCCCGCAAGCAGCGGACCGGGTCTTGATGCGGGACTTCCCAGGCCTTTCCCACCGCTGCGCACGGGAAATCGTCGAGGGAGCCAGCAGTGTCGAGATCGAGAGCCTGACTGGCGGGGGCCGGGTACCCCTGGCCTTGGCGGAGCGTGCACGCTGGGCAATACGCGACAGCCGAATAGACCGTGCCTGTGCAGGGTTGCGCCAGGCCGCGGCAGAAAATGACGATACCGGCAAGCTCGCGCTGGGCCTGATCGATGCCATCGCCCCTTGGTCGACCGGGGTCAACGTTGAGCTGCCTGCCGCGGGCAGGGGTGGGTTGCTGCAGACGTTGAGACAGCAACTGGACAGCCGTCAGCGACAGTTGCTTGGTATGAGCCAGATGACGGATGACGCACTGGGTGAGCGGCTTGGGCGTGAGGCACTCGCAGACCGTGAGTCGGCGGCCCGGATGATTGGGCTGGCCCGTGTGGGGCAGGGGATTCGCCCTCCTGTGCGGTTGTTCGATGGGCGTTTGGGCTACCCGCTCAGTGGCCACCTGACAGGGACCCGCCAGGCACTGCGCCGCACGTTGAACCACGTGTATCCGGTGATGAGCAGTGAGCAGTTGGAGGTCTACCTGCAAGACCTGGCGCAGCGGGGGGTGGATCCGTGGAACCATGTCAGCCAACTGCTACAGGCCAAGGTCAGCCTCAAGCAGGCATTGCAAGCCTGGCGAAATGACGCAGGGCTGAACATTGTTCGCCGCCTGCGTCGTATCAAGGTTGCCAGGCGCATTACGGCAAGCTGGCAGCGCTTTACCCCTGGGGAGGTGGCGGGTGACTACCACCTGACCCTCGTGGGTGAGCGGGTGGGTGACCTGCCGGCTTTGCCTGAAAATGTGAGTTTCGACCACATCACGCACCTGACCCTGCGCGATATGCAGCTGACGAGCCTTGATACGGGCTTTCTTGGTCGCTTCAGCAAGGTGCGCAACCTGGACTTGCGGAACAACCGGCTGACTCGCCTTCCTGCAGGTATCGAGCAACTGACCGAATTGAAAAACCTGCGCCTTGGCGGCAACCAGATCGTGCTTTCCAGCGAGGATAACCTGCGTTTGAGCCAGCTTGTGGAGCTGCGCCGTTTGGAGCTCAACGGCAACCCGGTCGGTTTGCTGCCACCCTTGGCGTCTTTCCCCCTGCTGCGCCGGCTGTCCTTGCGCAACACCGGGCTGGGCGAACTGCCCGCTGATCTGGCCAGGCACGGTAATCTGGAGTTGCTGGACATGCGTGACAACCAGATCCAGACGCTGCCTGAAGCGTTGTCCCTAGTGCCGCTTCGCTTGTTGCGGGGCCTGGAACTGCACGACAATCCACTCTCGGACGAAACCCTGCAGCGCTTGCAGTTGGCCAGGGCGTCGGCCGGGGCTGCTGAGCGTCGACGTGCAGCTCATGCCACTTCGATCCCGAACGCTGCAGCCCCTTGGTTTTCAGGGTTCACGCCAGCCCAGCGCGAGGTGCGATTGGCGAGCTGGAACCGCTTGAGCCAGGAAGCCGGGGCACAGGATCTGTTCCGCTTTTTCTATGATTTACGCGCCCTGCGTGAATACGACGCACAACCGCGCGACCTTCAGGCGCGAGTGTGGCATATCCTCGAAGCCTGCGAGCAGCACGCTGAAGTACGCGCGAGCCTGTTCGAGCAAGTTGCCCGGCCGCGCAGTTGCAGCGACGAGTTGCTGCTGACGCTCAGCGAGCTGGAGATTGGCGCGATGGTCGTCAGGGCCGGAACAGCCGGTACCGGGTTGCAGAAAGAGCGGGCGCTGGTCAGGCTGGGGCGTTCGTTGTTCCGCCTGGACAAAGTCAACGCAATTGCCGCGCGGCATATTGCGGATTACTTTTCGAACGATCCCGTTGAGGTTTACTTGACCTATCGCGTCAGGCTGGCGGATAGCCTCGACCTTCCCGTGCAGCCCAGCCATCTTTCGTATGAGAGTTTCAGCGGCGTTGGCCGTGAAGACCTGGACGCCGCGCGCAGCGAGGTGCTGCGGCAGGAAACGCCACAAGCCTTGGCTCAGGCGCTGGCAGATCGATCCTTCTGGCAGGACTATCTGCACGAGCAGCAGGCGGCGCGCTTCAGCCGCCTGGACGAGCCTTTTCAGCAGCGCCTGGATGCGTTGCTCGAACAATCGAAAACGCTGAGCGATGGCGACTATTTTGCCCAAGTCGAGCATATCTGCGCAGAGCGTGAGGCAGCAAAACGGCAGCTTTTGCTTGAATTGAGCCGAGAGGCAATTCAACGCCACGGCCTATGAACGAAACAGCCCGCCTAGAGGCGGGCTGTTCGCTGGGGCGGGACGATCAGCGGCGGCGGAATAGCGGCAGCGGTTCGTCGGTGGCGGCCTGGTAGGTCACCGAGAAGTCCTTCAGGCTTTGCAGCGCGTCTTCCGGGTCCTTGTCGGCACGGATGGCGAATGCGTCGAAGCCGCAGCGGGCCATGAAGAACAGCTGGTCGCGCAGCACATCGCCGATGGCGCGCAGTTCGCCTTTGAACTTGTAGCGGTCACGCAGCAGGCGCGCATTGGAGTAGCTGCGGCCGTCGGTGAATGCCGGGAAGTTCAGGGCGATGACCTGGAAGTGGTGCACGTCTTCACCGATTTCCTCCGCTTCCTGGTCGCTGTCCAGCCATACACCCAAGCCACCATCGCGGGCCTTGAGCACATGGGCATGGTCGCGCCACATCTGTAGCGGGACGATGTAGTCGTCGCAGTTGGTCAGCTCGTCGAACGAGGTTTCCTTGGGCAGCAGGTGCCAGGTTTCGTCGACGATCTGGTTGTTCTTAATGATTCGCTGCATAGACGCGTTCCTTGAAGGGGTCGATGCCAATACGCTGGTAGGTGTCGATGAAACGCTCTTCCTCGGTACGTTGCTCGACGTACACGGCAATCAGCTTCTCGATCACATCGGCCATGTCATCCTGCGCGAAGGACGGGCCAAGGATCTTGCCCAGGCTTGCGCCGCGCGCGGCGTTGCCGCCCAGCGACACCTGGTAGAACTCCTCACCCTTCTTGTCCACGCCGAGGATGCCGATGTGGCCCACGTGGTGGTGGCCGCAGGCGTTCATGCAGCCGGAGATGTTCAGGTCGATTTCGCCGATGTCGAACAGGTAGTCCAGGTCGTCGAAACGGCGCTGGATGGACTCGGCAATCGGGATCGACTTGGCGTTGGCCAGCGAGCAGTAGTCGCCACCCGGGCAGCAGATGATGTCGGTCAGCAGGCCGATGTTCGGAGTGGCGAAGCCGCCTTCGCGCAGTTCCAGCCACAGCGCGTGCAGCTGGCGCTGCTCGACATCGGCGAGGATGATGTTCTGCTCGTGCGAGGTGCGCAGGAAGCCGAAGCTGTAGCGTTCGGCCAGGTCGGCCACGGCGTCCAGCTGCTTGTCGGTCAAGTCACCCGGAGCAACACCGGTCGGCTTGAGTGACAGGGTCACAGCCACGTAACCCGGGCGTTTGTGGGCACGGGTGTTGCGCGAGCGCCAGCGGGCGAACCCTGGGTACTCGGCATCCAGTGCGGTGTAGTCGACGTTGTCGAGTGCGAGGTACTCGGGGTCGACGAAGTGGCGCGACACACGCTGCACTTCGGCCTCGGTCAGGGTGGTGCTGCCGCCTCGCAGGTGGACCATTTCGGCCTCGACCTTTTCGGCGAACACTTCCGGGGTAAGGGCCTTGACCAGAATCTTGATCCGCGCCTTGTACTTGTTGTCACGGCGACCGTAACGGTTGTACACGCGCAGGATGGCGTCGAGGTAGCTGATCAGGTCCTGCCACGGCAGGAACTCGTTGATGAACGAGCCCACCACCGGGGTACGGCCCAGGCCACCACCGACCAGCACACGGAAGCCCAGTTCACCGGCAGCGTTGCGCACCGGCTCCAGGCCGATGTCGTGCACTTCGATGGCGGCGCGGTCTTCCTGCGAGCCGTTGATGGCGATCTTGAACTTGCGTGGCAGGTAGGCGAATTCCGGGTGGAAGGTGGTCCACTGACGGACGATTTCACACCACGGGCGCGGGTCGACGATTTCGTCTGCTGCCACACCGGCGAACTGGTCGGTGGTGGTGTTGCGCAGGCAGTTGCCGCTGGTCTGGATCGCGTGCATCTGCACGGTGGCCAGCTCGGCGAGGATGTCGGGGATGTCCTCCAGCGCCGGCCAGTTGAACTGCACGTTCTGGCGGGTGGAGATGTGGGCATAGCCCTTGTCGTAGTCGCGAGCGATCTTGGCCAGGGTGCGGACCTGATTGGCGTTCAACTGGCCGTACGGCACCGCGACACGCAGCATCGGCGCGAAACGTTGGATATAAAGGCCGTTCTGCAGGCGCAGAGGGCGGAATTCTTCTTCGCTCAGCTCACCGGCCAGGTAGCGGCGGGTCTGATCACGGAACTGCTTGACGCGGTCCTCGATGATCCGCTGATCGTACTCGTCGTATACGTACATAAAAGTCCTGTCTCAGGCATGCAGCTATTCGCGCGCACGGCCGCGCACTCCGGTACGGAGCCGGGGAACGATATCAGGTTGCGGTTATGCGCTAAAGTGATGTTTTTGCATATGAAAAGAACCAAATGGACTATGTGAGATTGACTGCCATTTGTGCGTTGAGTGTCGCCAGGCGTTTATAATCCGGCGTTTGCTTCGCAGAGATGTGACCCCATGCTCAAGGCCCTGTGCCAAAGCTTGTGCCTAGCCTTGCCACTGGTGGCAAATGCGCAACCGGCTTCGGTGGTGTTTCTCAACCCGGGGCTGTCCACCGAGACATTCTGGACCAGCTATACCCGCTTCATGAAGGCCGCCGCGGACGAGCTGGGCATGTCCCTGCAGGTGCAATACAGCGAGCGCCGCGCCGACCTGATACTGACCCAGGCCCGGACGATCCTGAACGCGCCGCAGCGGCCGGATTACCTGGTACTGGTCAACGAGCAGTACGTGGCACCGGAAATCCTGCGCCTGTCGCGTGGCACCGGGGTGAAACTGCTGCTGGTCAACAATGGCCTGACCGCCAGCCAGCGCCTCAGCATCGAGGCTCAGCCCGACAAGTATGCCGAGCCGCTGGGTACCTTGATGAGCAACGACGAGCAGGCGGGCTACCAGATGTTGCACTCGATGCTCGCACAACTGCCTCGCAACGCAGGGCCGGTGGATCTGCTTGCCTTTGCCGGGGTCAAGACCACCCCGGCCTCGCAGTTGCGCGTTGAGGGCATGCGCCGCGCCTTGGCCGATTTCCCTCAGGTGCGCTTGCGGCAGGTGGTATACGGCGGCTGGAACCGCCAGCGCGCCTACGAGCAGGCGCAACAGTTGCTGGAGCGTTACCCGGCCACCCGCCTGGTGTGGTCGGCCAATGACCAGATGGCCTTTGGTGCGATGCAGGCGTTCGAGGAGGCCGGGTATACACCGGGGAGTGATGTGCTGTTCGGTGCCGTCAACAGCTCGGCCGAAGCCTTGCGCGCGCGTATCGATGGGCGCTTGAGCGTGCTGATGGGGGGGCATTTCACCCTTGGCGGTTGGGCCATGGTGATGCTGCACGATGATGCCCATGGTCTGGCGTTGAACCGCGACGGCCTGCGCGAGCGCCGTGTTCCGGTATTGCAGGAAATCGATCAGGCCAAGGCCAGGCGTTGGTTGAAGCTGCTGGAAAGGGACGACTACGGCGTCGATTTCCGGCGTTACAGTGCCGAAGGGCGGCCGCCCGGTTACCGTTACCCGTTTCTGGCGTCACCGGTCGAATATTGAATGACCCCGCTTGAGGGAAGGACATTGCTCGTCTTAACTGCTGGTGGTGAAGTGCATTCCCATAACCACTACAAGAGGCAATGCAATGGGAAACCCAACCAAGGTCCGCAAAGCTGACAGCAGTGTCGATGCCTGGGCGATCCTCTGCCTGATCGTTCTGGTGGTAGTCACTGCCGTGTATTGGGTCAGCCACCAGTGACTTGAAACTCAAGACCGTGATGTAACAGGAGCGCCTGCGGGAGGGAATCCCGCCGGCGCTTTATTATTGCCTGTGCCCGCCTCTGCGCAGTGGAAACATCTGCCTTGAAAATGACGCAGGACCGTTGTAGGCGCGGGTTTACCCGCGAAGAGGGCGGCACAGGTTAGCGGGTCAGGTGCAGGGCCAACTGCACCAGGCCGATCAAAATCGCGATGAACACCAGGGTGAACAGCGCCCCCAGCGCAATGAAATGGCTGGCTTTGCCGTGGGTGAAGTCGCGTGCGCGGTTTTTGCCGCTTTGCACGCCGAAGGCGGCGGCGAGGATGCTGTGAAGCATCTGCCAGAGGGTCGGGGGTTTGCCCTGGCTGGAATCGTCCATGGTGGCTCCTGGGGAAATCAGAGGCAATCAGGGACAGTGTAGGCAATGGTTGCGAGGTTGCCTGTGCCGGCCTCTTCGCGGGTACACCCGCCCCTACAGGTAAATCATGGCCCTTGAGGCCTGTTTCATACCTGTGTGGGCAAGCCCGCGAAGAAGCCAGCTCAGTCGTTTAGCTGTCATACCCCAGGTTAGGCGCCAGCCAGCGCTCGCTTACGCTGACATCCTGGCCTTTGCGTGCGCTGTAACGTTCGATCTGGTCCTTGTCGACCTTGCCGACGGCAAAATACTTCGCCTGCGGGTGGGCGAAGTACCAGCCGCTGACCGCCGCCGCCGGGAACATCGCGAAGTGCTCGGTGAGGTACACCCCGCTCGGCCCGGTTTCACCAATGGCGGTGCCATCGAGCAGGCGGAACAGGGTTTCCTTTTCGGTGTGGTCAGGGCAGGCCGGGTAACCAGGAGCAGGGCGGATGCCGCTGTACTGTTCCTTGATCAGCGCCTCGTTGTCCAGGTGCTCGTCGCGGGCATAGCCCCAGTGCTCTTTGCGCACCTGCTCGTGCAGCCATTCGGCACAGGCTTCGGCCAGGCGGTCGGCCAGGGCCTTGACCATGATCGAGCTGTAGTCGTCGCCCTTGTCCTGGTAAGCCTTGGCTACTTCCTCGGCACCGATGCCGGCGGTGGTGATAAAACCACCTACATAGTCGGTCACGCCGCTGTCTTTCGGTGCGACGAAGTCGGCCAGCGACCAGTTGGGCTTGCCGTCCGGCTTGATGGTCTGCTGGCGCAGGTGGTGCAGGGTGGCCAGTGCCTGGCCATCTTCGCCGTAGACTTCGATGTCGTCATCGGCCACCTGGTTGGCCGGCCAGAAGCCGAATACCGCGCGGGCGCTGATCAGCTTCTCGTCGATCAGCTTGTCGAGCATCTCGCGGGCATCCTTGTACAGCGCCGTAGCGGCCTCGCCAACCACCTCGTCGGTGAGGATGCGCGGGAACTTGCCGGCCAGGTCCCAGGAGATGAAGAACGGGGTCCAGTCGATGTATTCGGCCAGGGTGCGCAAATCGATGTCCTCCAGCACCTTGACGCCGGTGAAGGAGGGCACCGCTGGCTGGTAGCTGGCCCAGTCGTACTGCGGCTTGGCGGCGATAGCCTGGGCGTAGCTGAGGCGCTCGGTGCGGGCGCTGCGGTTGGCGGTGCGCTCGCGCACGTCCACGTATTCCAGGCGGGTTTTCTCGACAAAGCCCGGCTTCAGTTCTTTGGACAGCAGCTGGGTGGCCACGCCGACCGCGCGCGAAGCGTCGGTGACGTAGATGACTGCGTCGTTGCTGTACTTGGGCTCGATCTTGACCGCCGTGTGCGCCTTGGAGGTGGTGGCGCCACCGATCATCAGCGGCAGTTCGAAGCCCTGGCGCTGCATTTCGCGGGCAACGTGGACCATTTCGTCCAGCGACGGGGTAATCAGGCCGGACAGGCCGATGATGTCGCACTTCTGCTCGCGGGCCGTCTGCAGGATCTTCTCCGCGGGCACCATCACGCCAAGGTCGACGATGTCGTAACCGTTACAGCCCAGCACCACGCCGACAATGTTCTTGCCGATGTCGTGGACGTCGCCTTTCACCGTGGCCATCAGGATCTTGCCCTTGGCTTCCGGCTTGTCGCCTTTTTCGGCCTCGATGAACGGGATCAGGTGAGCAACGGCCTGTTTCATCACTCGGGCCGACTTGACCACCTGCGGCAGGAACATCTTGCCTGCGCCGAACAGGTCGCCGACCACGTTCATGCCGTTCATCAGCGGGCCTTCGATCACTTCGATGGGGCGCGTGCACTGCTGGCGGCATTCTTCGGTGTCTTCGACGATGAACGCGGTGATGCCCTTGACCAGCGCGTGCTCCAGGCGTTTTTCCACCGGCAGCGAGCGCCACTCTTCGTTTTCCACTTCCTTGGTTGCGCCGCCGCCCTTGTAGTCGTCGGCGATGGCCAGCAGTGCATCGGTGCCATGCGGGGTGCGGTTGAGCACCACATCCTCGACCTTCTCACGCAGTTGGGCCGGGATCTCGTCGTAGATCTCCAGCTGGCCGGCGTTGACGATACCCATGGTCAGGCCGTTCTGGATCGCGTGATACAGGAACACCGAGTGGATCGCCTCACGCACCGGATTGTTGCCGCGGAACGAGAACGACACGTTGGACACACCGCCCGAGCTCAGGGCGTGGGGCAGGTGGTCGCGGATATAGGCACAGGCTTCGATGAAGTCGACGGCGTAGTTGTTGTGTTCTTCGATACCGGTGGCGACGGCGAAGATGTTCGGGTCGAAGATGATGTCTTCTGGCGGGAAGCCCACTTCGTTGACCAGGATGTCATAGCTGCGCTGGCAGATTTCCTTCTTGCGCGCGGCAGTGTCGGCCTGGCCGACTTCGTCGAAGGCCATGACCACCACGGCAGCGCCATAGCGCTTGCACAGGCGGGCGTGGTGCTTGAACTGCTCGACGCCTTCCTTCATGGAAATGGAGTTGACGATCCCCTTGCCCTGGATGCACTTGAGGCCGGCTTCGATCACTTCCCACTTGGACGAGTCGATCATGATCGGTACGCGCGAAATGTCCGGTTCGCCCGCGATCAGGTTGAGGAACCGGACCATGGCCGCCTGGGAGTCGAGCATCCCTTCGTCCATGTTGATGTCGATTACCTGGGCGCCGGCCTCGACCTGTTGCAGGGCGACTTCCAGGGCTTCGGTATAGTTCTCTTCGCGGATCAGCCGGGCGAACTTGGCAGAACCGGTGATATTGGTACGCTCACCGACGTTGACGAACAGCGACTGGCGGTCGATGGTGAACGGCTCCAGGCCCGACAGGCGGCAGGCCTTGGCGATTTCCGGAATCTCGCGCGGCTTGTATTTGGCCACGGCTTCGGCAATGGCCTGGATGTGCCCCGGCGTGGTACCGCAGCAGCCGCCAATGATGTTGAGGAAGCCGCTGGCAGCGAATTCCTCGACCACCGCAGCCATCTCGGCCGGGGTTTCGTCGTACTCGCCGAAGGCATTCGGCAGGCCGGCATTGGGGTGGGCGGACACATGGGTATCGGCCTTGGTCGCCAGCTCTTCCAGGTACGGGCGCAGGTCCTTGGCGCCCAAGGCGCAGTTCAGGCCCACGGAAATCGGCTTGGCGTGACGCACCGAGTTCCAGAACGCTTCGGTAGTCTGGCCCGACAGGGTACGGCCGGAGGCGTCGGTGATGGTGCCGGAGATCATGATCGGCAGTTCGACGTTGTCGTCCTCGAACACTTGCTGCACGGCGAAGATCGCCGCCTTCGCGTTGAGGGTGTCGAAGATGGTCTCGATCAGGATCAGGTCGGCGCCGCCTTCGATCAGGCCGCGGGTGGCCTCGATGTAGTTTTCTACCAACTCGTCGAAGGTGACGTTGCGGAACCCAGGGTCATTGACGTCCGGGGAAATCGAGCAGGTCCGGCTGGTAGGGCCGAGCACGCCGGCGACGAAGCGCGGCTTGTCCGGCGTCTCCAGGGTCTTGGCATCGGCAACCTGGCGAGCGATGCGCGCGCCTTCGACGTTCAGCTCGTAAACCAGCGACTCCATGCCGTAGTCGGCCTGGGAAATCTGCGTGGCGTTGAAGGTGTTGGTTTCGAGAATATCGGCACCTGCATCCAGGTAAGCCTTCTCGATGGCGGCGATCACGTCCGGGCGGCTGAGCAGCAACAGGTCGTTGTTACCCTTCACATCGCTTGGCCAATCGGCAAAACGCGTGCCACGATAGTCGTGTTCCTCTAGACGGTAGCTTTGGATCATAGTACCCATGCCGCCGTCGAGGATCAGGATGCGCTCTTTGAGTGCGTTCTGGAGTGCTTGGAGACGAGCGCTGCGGTCGGACATAGGAACTACCTGGTCGGGCAAATATCAGAAGGTGCCGAATCATAACAAAGCTGCGCGGTTTTTAGGCATGTCGCCCATTTGCATGAAAACTGCTCATGTTGAGCGGGCGCTGACAGCGCAAAGCACCCAGGATGACCAGGCAACAAATCGTGATGGCTTTCAAGAACCAGGACTTTCCGCACATGGTGCATCGTATCCTTGCTGGCGCCTTCGCCCTGCTCATCAGCGGCGCGGCATTCGGGCAAGCCCCCCAGTCGAGCCCGGCCATTTCCTACACCCGGGACATTCAACCGATCTTTACCGAGAAGTGCGTGGCCTGCCATGCCTGCAACGACGCCGCCTGCCAGCTGAAGCTGGAAAGCCCTGAAGGCGCTGTACGCGGGGCCAGCAAGGTCCCGGTGTACCAGGGCGAGCGGAGCAAGGCGGTGCCCACCACGCGGCTGTTCTACGACGCACACAGCGAAGAGCAATGGCGCAAGAAGGGCTTCTACTCGGTGCTCGACAACCAGGGCAGTCAGGCTGCGCTGATGGCGCGCATGCTGGAGTTGGGCCACAAAACCCCGCTTACGCCCAACGCCAAGCTGCCCGAAGAGATCGTCCTGGGCCTGAGCCGCAACAACATGTGCCCGTTGCCCCATGAATTCGACGCCTATGCCGGCGCACACCCCAAGGAGGGCATGCCGCTGGCGGTGACCGGGCTGACCGACGACGAATACACCACCATGCGCCGCTGGCTGGCGGCCGGTGCGCCGGTGGAGTATCAGCCGATCCAGCCTAGCGCGGCCGAGGCCAGGCAAATCGCAGAGTGGGAAGAACTGCTCAACCGCCCGGGTTCCACCGAGGCGCTGGTGGGCCGCTGGCTGTACGAGCACCTGTTCCTGGCACATATCTACTTCGTTGGCGGCGAGCAGGGCCACTTCTTCCAGTGGGTGCGCTCGCGCACGCCAAGTGGCAAGCCGGTCGATATCATTGCCACCCGCCGCCCCAACGACCCGCCGGGCACGGACTTCTACTACCGGTTGATCCCGGTGCAGGGCGTGATCGTGCACAAGACGCACATCACCTACCCGATGGGGCCGCAGAAACTTAAGCGCGTGAAGCAGCTGTTCTACGCCGGCGACTGGCATGCCACCGCGCTTCCGGGCTACGGCCCGCGCCACCGGGCCAATCCGTTTGAAACCTTCGAGGCGATCCCGGCGGTGGCGCGCTACCAGTTCATGCTGGATAACGCCGAGTACTTCGTGCGCACCTTCATCCGTGGCCCGGTGTGCCGCGGGCAGATTGCCACTGACGTGATCCGCGACAACTTCTGGGCGCTGTTCCAGGAGCCGGCCTTCGATCGCTACATCACCGATGCCGAGTATCGGGGCAAGGCTACGCCCTTGCTGGCCATGCCTGGCCAGATCGATGACGTGGGCAGTGTGCTGAGCCTGTGGCACGCCTATCGTGACAAGCGCAACGACTACGAGAAACTGCGCCGTGAAGCCTATGCCGAAATGCCGGCACCGAGATGGTCGACGCTGTGGGCCGGTAACGACAATGCGCTGCTGAGCATCTTCCGCCACTTCGACAGCGCATCGGTGACCAAGGGCCTGGTGGGGGATGTACCGCTGACTGTGTGGCTGTTCGACTACCCGTTGTTCGAGCGCACGTATTACCAGTTGGCGGTCAACTTCGATGTGTATGGCAACGTTTCGCACCAGTTGCAGACGCGCCTGTACTTCGACCTGATCCGCAATGGCGCCGAGATCAACTTCCTGCGCCTGATGCCGGCCGACCAGCGCAAGGCGATCCTTGGCGACTGGTACCAGAACAGTGGCAAGGTGAAGATGTGGATGGATTATGAAGACATCGACACCGACACCCCGAGTGGTATCAAGCTCGACTCGCGCAACCCCAAGCGCGACTTTGGCCTGAAGCTGCTGCAGCGCACCGGTAGCCTGAATGCCGCGCCGGACCCGATCAATCGCTGCCAGGGCGCGTTCTGCTCACGGTCGCAGATCAGCGAAGAGTTCCGCAATGCCGAGCAGTCGCTCAGCCGACTGGTGTCGCGCCCGGCGGCCGGGCTGAAGGTGATCAACCAGTTGCCCGAGGCGACCATGCTGCGTATCGAAGGGCAGGACGGCCAGCGTCAGGTGTACAGCCTGCTGCGCAACCGCGCGCACAGCAACGTGGCGTTCCTGCTGGGTGAGGCGTACCGCTACCAGCCGGGGCTGGATACCCTGACCCTGTACCCGGGTGTGCTCACCAGCTACCCGAACTTCATCTTCAACATCCCGACCAAGGATGTGCCGGAGTTCGTCGAGGACATGGAGTATGCGAAAGATGACGCGGCGAAGTTCGAGCGCATTGTCATGCGCTGGGGTGTGCGCCGCAGTCACCCAGCGTTCTGGCACTACTTCCACGACCTGAACAGCTATATCAAGGAGACCGAACCGGTCGAGGCGGGCGTGCTGGACATGAACCGCTACGAGAACCTCTGATCGGGTTGGCTGACTTTTCCGAGTGCCCTGCGGTCGGAAACGGTGGGTGGTCTTGATCGATTGCAAAGGGGCTGCTTTGCAGCCCTTCGCGAGTATGGCGCTGCCATCAAGGCTGGCGCTGGCCTCTGCACTCGATACGGGCCTCAATGCACCGCCAAGCGCAGGGTATTCCATGCTGTATTCGCTTCAGGCACTGCGGGCGTTCGCCGCCTGGGTGGTGGTCTGCCACCATTTCATGCAGATCTTCTTCGACTTCCACGCCACCGGCCCCATCGGCCAACTGCTTACCAACCGTGGCGCGGTAGGCGTCGACATCTTCTTCGTCATCAGTGGACTGGTCATCTACCTGTCGACCCGCGACAAAGCCATCGAACCGCGCCAGTTCCTGCTCAACCGGGCGCTGCGCATCGTTCCTGCCTACTGGTTCTACACCGCCCTGATGGCCATGTTGCTGCTGGCATGCAGCCAATGTATGCCACATCAGGCGTTTACCTGGCCGCACCTGTTGCTGTCACTGCTGTTCATCCCGGCGGAAAACCCAGGTGGCTACGGCCTGTACCCGACCCTGAACGTGGGCTGGACGCTGAACTTCGAGATGTTCTTCTACCTGCTGTTCGGCCTGGCGTTCCTGGTACGCCAACAGCATCACCTGCTGCTGGTGACTGCCGCACTGTTGCTGGTCAGTGAGGTACTGGGGCGCATGGGCGTGGTCAGCCGCTTCTACAACAACGACATCATCTACGAGTTTCTGCTGGGCATTGGTGTCGGCGTACTGTACCGCCGCGGGCTGATCCGCCAGGGCCGGTGGTTGCCGCTGGCGTTGCTCGGTGTGGCGGGCCTGGCGATCTACTATCTGGACGCTTCCCAGCGCTTGCTGCACTGGGGTATGCCGAGCGCGATGATTGTGCTGGCCTTCGTGGCCATGGAGCCGCTGTTCCAGGGCAATCGGCTGCTCAAGGCCCTTGGCGACTGTTCGTACTCGGTGTACCTGATTCATGTGCTGGTGCTGTATGCAGGCTGGTTCGCCAGCCAGCGGCTGCAGCTGAACCCGTTCCTGACATTTGCCCTGTGCGTGCCGTCCATTGGACTAATGTCGTGGTTCAGCTACCAGTGGCTGGAGCGCGGCCTGTACCGGCGAATGCAGGCCTGGCTGACGGCGCAACGGGGGGCGGCCCCGGAATATGCGCTTTCCCGAGTCAATTGCTAGGACTTTGTTCAAGGGCCGGGTTGGCGTACACTTGGCCGCAAGTCTGTGAGGAACCTACATGAGCGCTATAACCATTACCGACGCCGCCCATGACTACCTGGCCGATCTGCTCTCCAAGCAGAATACGCCCGGCATCGGCATTCGCATTTTCATCACCCAGCCGGGCACCCAGTACGCCGAGACGTGCATCGCTTACTGCAAGCCGGGCGAAGAGAAGCCTGACGACACCGCCGTGGGTCTGAAAAGCTTCACCGCCTACCTGGACGCCGTCAGCGTACCGTTCCTGGAAGACGCACTGGTTGACTACGCCACCGACCGCATGGGCGGCCAGCTGACCATCAAGGCGCCGAACGCCAAGGTGCCGATGGTCAACGAAGACAGCCCGATCAACGAACGTATCAACTACTACCTGCAGACCGAGATCAACCCGGGCCTGGCCAGCCATGGTGGCCAAGTGAGCCTGGTGGACGTGGTCGATGACGGCATTGCCGTGCTGCAGTTCGGTGGTGGCTGCCAGGGTTGCGGCCAGGCCGATGTCACCCTGAAGGAAGGCATCGAGCGCACCCTGCTCGAGCGTATTCCGGAGCTGAAGGGCGTGCGCGACGTGACTGACCACAGCCAGAAAGAAAACGCCTACTACTGAGTTGAAGGCGGCTCCCTTAGCAACAAAGTGTTACGGTTTCAACCCCTGCGACAACAGGCCGCAGCCCGTATTCAAAGGGCTGCAGGCCATCCCCGCGTTGGTCGGGTAGAACCCCTCTGGGTGTCATGCCAGAATGCCCCGGTTTTTCGACCGGCCCGTCCCGAGGGCCGGCACCTTCCCTGTAAAGGATGGTTTCATGAATGATCTTTTGACCCGGCGTGCGGTTGTCGCCGGCATGGGCGTTCTCGGGCTTGGCCTGCTGGCAGGCTGCAGCCCGGCCCGGGGGCTCGAGTTCAAGTACGGCAAGAACATGAGCAACGAAATCCTCGGGCGCAAGTTCAGCCTCAAAGACCCGCAAGGTAACGTGCGCACCCTGTCGAGCTTCTACGGCAGCATG
This sequence comes from Pseudomonas sp. D5(2026), assembly GCF_057766845.1. NCBI lineage: Bacteria > Pseudomonadati > Pseudomonadota > Gammaproteobacteria > Pseudomonadales > Pseudomonadaceae > Pseudomonas > Pseudomonas sp. D5(2026). The sequence goes on along the minus strand of NZ_CM173421.1, from coordinate 3,567,639 downwards.
CCGATGGTCTTCTTCGGCTTCACCCAGTGCCCGGCTGTCTGTCCGACCACGCTGGCGCGTGCGGCGCAGATTCGCAAGCTGCTGAGGGGACGCGACCGCGACCTGTTCCAGGTGGTGTTCATCACCCTGGACCCGGAGCGCGACACGCCCGAGGTGCTCGATGCCTACGTCAAGGCCTTCGACCCGACGTTCACCGCGCTGACCGGCACCCCCGAGGAAATTGCCGCGGTGGCCAAGGAATTCAAGGTGTTCTACGAGAAGGTTCCGGCCGGAGACACCTACACCATTTCTCACTCGTCCACCAGCTACGTCTACGATACACGTGGCACGCTGCGCCTGAGCCTGGGCCATTCCCTGAACGCCAAGGAATGTGCCGAAGACCTGGTCACCCTGATGGAGATCTGCTGAATGTCGATGCAACCGATCAAACGCGGTTTGGCTGCCCTGGTACTGATGGGGCTGGCCTTGCCGGCCCTGGCCCAGACCACCGTGAGTGATGCCTGGGTGCGTGCCAGCGTGCCGCACCAGCAGTCCACCGGTGCTTTCATGGTCCTGACCGCCAGCAGCGACAGCAAGCTGGTAGGCGTGGCTTCGCCCGTGGCCAAGACTGTGCAGGTGCACGAGATGACCATGAACGGTGACGTGATGGGCATGCGTGAGGTCAAGGCTGTCGAGTTGCCAGCCGGCAAGGCAGTGACCCTGGACCCGAATGGCCTGCATGTCATGCTGATGGGCCTGCACAATCAGGTGAAGGAGGGTGACAAAGTGCCTCTGACCCTGACCATCGAGGATGCCAAGGGCGCCAAGGAAACCCTGGAAGTTCAGGCACAAGTGCGTGCACTCAACGCCGACGCGGGTGGTGGGCATGATCACATGCACATGAGCCACTGACAGATCAAAGGGCCGCGTTCAGCGGCCCTTTTTTCAACTGCGCCTTTCAGCTACGAAAGCGCGGCAGCGGCCTGTCGAGGGTCAGCGACGTCAGGGTCTTTCGAACCTGGGCCTCATCGGCCTCCAGTGCCTTCAGGCTAGCGCGGATCTTGCCGGCGGCGGGCACATCGCCCTGCCGGTCGATCCAGTCGGCAATCTCCTTGCAGGCACTGCTCAGACAGGCCTGGCGCTGGTTCATCAACGACAGAAGGGTGGTGAGCTCTCTTTCGGACATGGCAGGATCCTCCGTTCAGCCTTGTCAGTGTAGCAGAGGGTTGGCCAGGCTCTTGCGGCCTTTGCAAGGCGCGCTGCGGCAGCTGCAAGTGGCTGCTCTTGCGGCGCAGCAACAACTCGTTACTTATAAACAGCATGTTTAAAGTTGATGCTCGTGCCGTGCAAGGGATTCAGGGCTTGGTTTCTGAACGTGACCTGTTGAAGTGCTCAACTGCACAATCTGGTAGCTGCTGGCGGGTCTGCATTCTCGAGAGGGCGCTGCCTCTCACGCGCGTAGAGCAGAGTGAACGCAGGCTTGCCGATAGGCCCCGGGGGTCACCCCATAGGCTTGCTTGAACTGCCGGCTCAAATGGCTCTGGTCGGCAAAGCCGAGGTCGAACGCCACTTGCGAAGCGGCCAGGCCGTGCTTCAGCATTTCGCGGGCGCGGGCCAGGCGGCGTTGCTTCAGCCAGGCATGGGGTGGCAGTCCGGTGGCCTGGCGGAACACCCGGGCGAAGTGGAACGGCGACAGGTTGACTGCTGCCGCCAGCGTTTCCAGTGAGGGCGGGTCGGCCAGTTGGCTTTCCAGCAGTTCGCGGGCGCGGGCTACGGCCAGGGGTTCGTGGCCAGGTGCCGAAGGCTCGGCGCACTGCCCGTGCCGCTGCACCAGGGCCAGCACCGCCTGGCGCCAGGCCGTCTGCTGCTGCAAGGCGCTGGCGCTGGCTTCAGACAACTGATGCAGCTGGCTGAAAGCGAGGGCCAGGGCCGGGTCATGGATCACGCTGTCCTTGAAGCTGGGCATACCGTGGCGGCCCAGTTCCAGTTCGTCGAGCACACCGGTGACCCGCTCGTGCTCGGGATAGAAGCCGCGATAACGCCAGCCGGCTTCATGGGCCGTAGCGCCGGTATGCAGTTCGTCGGGGTTGATCAGCACCATGCTGCCGACCGGTGCCAGATGCTCGCTGCCGCGGTGCCAGAAGCGTTGGGCGCCCGACTCGATCACGGTGAATACGTAGCCCTCGTGCACATGCGGGGCGAAGCGCTGCTGATAGTAGCGAGCGTGCAGCATCTCGACGTCGCCCAGGGCTGGCGCCTGCCAGAGGTGTGTCTGCTCGCGCAAGGGTGTGCTCATGCCAGCCAGCTGCGTAGAAAGAAGAAGATCAACATGCTCACCAGCATGCTCAGCAACACGCTGCGGGTCAACAGCACCAGGGCGATGGCCACAAGGGAGCCCAGCAGGTAGGGGTTGAGCAGGCTTAGGTTGAGCTGGTGGTCAGCTATGAAGATGATCGGGCCGCAGATGGCGGTGAGCATGCCCGGCACGGCAAAGCCGAGAAACTGCCGGGCATTCGAGCTCAGGCGCAAGGGCAGGCGTGGCTCCAGGAATGCGTAGCGGTTGAGGAACACGATGGCGCCCATGGCGAAAATCAGGATCCAGGTCATGCGCGGGCTCCGGCGAATTTCTGGCAAATGAACCCGGCGCTCATGCCCAGCAGGCCTGCGACCACCAGGGCGGTTTCCCAGTGCCAGTAGCTGAACAGCACCGAACAGAACAGCGACACGGCTACGCACACCACGGTGGCCAGGTTGCGCACCAGCGGGGCGATCAGGGCGACAAAAGTGGCGACAATGGAGAAATCCAGGCCGAACTGGTCCAGGTGTGGAATATTCTGGCCCAGCAGTATGCCGGCCAGGGTGAACAGGTTCCAGGCAATGTAGAAGGTCAGGCCCACCCCCAAGGCATACCAGCGGTTGAATTGCTGCTGGTCGTACTGGCTGGTCAGGGCGAAGAATTCGTCTGTCAGCAGAAAGCCCAGGCCCAGGCGCCAGCGCAGCGGCTGGCTGGATAGTACCGGGCGCATCGACAGGCCATACAGCAGGTGCTGCGAGGTCAGCAGCAGGGTGGTGAGCAGGATCGACGCCAGGTTGGCACCCCCCTTGAGCATGCCAATGGCCACCAGCTGCGCGGCGCCGGCAAAGACGATGGCCGACAGCCCTTGCCCCTGCCAAGCGCTGAGGTTGGCCTCGATGGCCATGGAACCGGCCAGCAGTCCCCAAGGGGCAACGGCCAGGGACAACGGGATAATGGCAATGGCGCCGTGAAGGAAGGCTTGGCGGGCGATGTGGGGCATGATGGCTGCATTACGGCTACGTGGCAGGCCAGCATGACAGACGGGGCAGGGGATGGCTTGAACGATCTTGCTGGTCGACGTGTGTTCGCCTCAACCTCAGTGGCCACTTGACAACAGGGCCGCAAAGCGGCCCCGAATGCACCTGGGTTATGGGCGGCTGGTCAGCAGCTGTTGCGCCGTTGCGCAGCCATTGATGTCTACGGCTTTCTGCAGCAGGCTCGTGCGCTGCTGTGGGTCGAGGTCGCCAAGCAGGCGGTACACCTCGGCCTGGTAGTCGCGCTGACGCCCCCACAGCATTTCCAGGCCTTGTGGCCGGCTGCGGTTGCAGGCCAGGCGTGTGGCCGGTTGCGGGTAGTAGGGGGCGTACACGGTGGCCATGCTGGGGATGGCCTCCAGCGCTGTACGGTACTCGCTGCTGACGTTGTAGGGCCGGCACCAGGTGGCGATGGCTGGCGCGGGTGCGGCAAACCCCTGCTTGAGGCTGGCTTCGAGCAACGGGCAGGCGGCCTCCGGGATTTGCGCGACGGGCAGGTACGTCATGTAGTACAGCGCCAGGCGGTACTGCGCAACCGGGTGGCCAAGCGCTACCGATTTTTTCAGCAGGGCTACCGCTGTCGGCAAAGTGTGGGCCATGGCCTGGCCCTGGCGGCTAAGCTCGGGGTCGCCGCCCACTGCGGTGCGCAGCGTGCTGGCAGCATCGCCCTGGTCATCGGCCTGCTCCAGCAGCGGCAAGGCCTGACGGTAGAGCAAGTCGGCATGAGGGTCAATGCGTACCTCCAACGCTTGCGCGGCCAGTGGCACCAGCGCAGCCAACAGCGGGGGCAGGCGTCGCACAAGGCTCACAGGCGAACCCCATGGATGGCCAGGTACGGATGGACGGCTTCGGTGTTCATGGCGGTCAAGCGTGCGCCTCGGACAAATCGTAACGACGACGTATTCTACCCATCCAAGAGGGGTGGCCGAAAGACCACTCGGCAACTGTCAGACGAGCTTGATCGGCGTGACCTTGCGCTGGGCATGTTTTTCCTGGGCCAGCCCAAGCTTGGCGGTGATCACCTTGGCCAAGGCATTGTTGCCCAGATCGTTCAGGTGCAGGCGGTCGATGAACAGGTCGGCGCCGAACACTGGCGAGCTGTCGAGCATGCAGTTCATGTCGTAGCAGGGCACCGGGTCGGCCTGGCTTTTGATGCGGCGGAAAAATGTCGAATGCAACTGTCTGTCGAATGCGCCCTCCAGCAGCCGGTCGAAGTTCGCCGGTTGTTGCTGAAGCGCGGTCAGCATGGCTTGCTCACCGGCGGGCAGAGTATCCCTGCACCAGGGCAGCAAGGGTTGCAGGATGAAGGTGAGCGTGGCGTGGCTGTCTGCTAGCAAGCGGTCCCATTGGCGCAAGGTACGGCCAATGTTGTCGGCGGCACGGGCCAGCCGTTTTTCCGGGGGCGACAGCGGCCAGCTGACCGGGGCCGCGGCCGCAGGAGGCGCCAGCGCCTGGCCGATGCGCCGCCACAGCGACTGCCGACGGGGTGGTGCACAGGGCTGCAGGCCTTCGCTGAAACTGTTGAGAAAGGCCTGGTAGGCCTTGGCATGCTGCGGGTCGTTGGTACCTGCGAGGACTTCACACAGGGCTTCGTGGGCCAGGCTGTTGAGGCCACTGAGCACCACCACATGGCCGAGCTGGCCAAGGCGGTGCTGGTGGGTCAGGAACATCATCAATTCCTGGGTGGCATTGAGCCCGCAGCCGGCCAGGCTCAGCCAGACTTCGCCGGTGAGCATCGACAGGTGCGAGGCCACCGTGTGTTCGTCGGAGCTGGCGCCGATGCCCAGGGCTGTGGAGCCCCCGACCAGCAGGTTGATGCGTGACGCACCACCGTGCTCGGCCGCCGAAAAGCGCTTGCCGGCGCAATGGCTGTAGCGCAAGCCAAGGGCATCGGTGTTGATGGTGCCGGAGCGGTAGCCGGTTTCGTGCACATGCAGGGTATAGGGTGCACGGCGACTGCCCAGCAGGAGAAAACGCTGGTAGTCCTGCTGCAGCGGAGAAGGAGACGGGCGCGTGTCAATCGTGGTCATGGTCTCTCCTTCGCCGATGCCAGGCGCGGTGCAGCAGATTCAGGCCGCCAGTTCCTTGAGATTGTAAAGCAAGCCGCCGGCGGCGATCAGCAGCAGGGCAACGCCCGAGGCCAGGCTGATGACGCGGTTGCTGCGCTGCGAGGCGATCTTGCCGATGGCGAAGATGTACAGGCTGAGCACGGCGAAATCGATGGCCACCCACAGTAGTGACAGCACCACCATGCTCTTGCCGAATGATTCGGTGATCTGGATGAACTGCGGAAAGAAGGCGATGAAGAAAATGATGTCTTTCGGGTTGGAAATGCCCACCATGAAGCCTTGCATCAGCCCACCGCGCCCAGCCTTGGGGGCCTCGCTCGCCGAGTCAGACGCGGGTGCGCGCAGGGCGTCCCTCAGCGTGCCGATGGCAATGTAGCCGATGAACAGGCAGCCCAGCAGGCTCATGGTGCTGAGCCATGCCTTGTCGATGGCGGCACTGGTGAGGATGATCCAGGCTGCCGCGCCGATCAGCACCAGTGAAGCCCAGTTGGTGCCGACGGCGGTGAACATGGCCTTGCGCGAGCCGGAGGCGGCCGCAGTGTTGACGATCAGTGCCACCACCGGGCCGGGAGTGGCGATCAGTAGCAGCACGGTGAGGGCATAGGTGGCGGTGAGTGCGGTATTCACGGTCAGTTCTCGATCAGTATGTCGGTTGTCGCCTGGTGTGCGGCATGGGCGTGGAACGGGCAGCGTGACGGGTTGAGCGAGCCTGTCTCCTGCAGTTGATACTGCTTCCACTCGTAGTTGTCGGTATCGCCGAAAAAGCCAAGGGTGTCGGGCACAACGCCGTCGTTGTAGTGGTGCACGCGCTCGCGAATGCGCTCGCGGATGCGCTTGCCACTCTCGGTGTTGGCGTTGGCCACTTCGTCGAAGTTCTCCCGCGGGTTGATGACGAAGGTGATGTGCTGGCCCAGATTGCGGCTTTTCATCTGCTGATGACCGGGGAAGTTCATGTTGATGAACAGTGGCATGCCGGCATAACAGAACGACCAGCCGGCATCGTCGGGATCGGTCGGGATGCTCTGAGGCCAAGGGTGTGGGTCGCGTGCGTGCACGCCGCGCAGTACCTTCCAGGCCAAGGCCTGCTGCTCGGCCAGGCTGCTGCCGGCTGCGGTTTCGAGAAACACCACCAAAGGGCTGCCGATGCGCTGCTTGGGGGCGATCGGTGCGACGGTGCGCACGTAATTGGCCAGGCCCTGTGCGATGTCATCGGCCAGTTGCTCGGCGCGGGCGAAGAGAATGTGGCAGGTTTCGCCGTTTACCGCCTTGCGGCCGAACAGGCAGGGGAATTCGGGGTTGGCAAGAATGCTGCGGAAGTGTTCTATGGTTTTGAACGTCCAGTGTTGCATGTTGTAACCATGTTCAGCGGCGAGCTCCAGCGCATCCAGGCGATAGCAATTTCCATATCCCGTAAACATGATTTCCCCAGGCGTTGATTTAAGTGAACGTTCCAGTCACATGCAGGCAGGATCTTGGTGATGTTTGTTATTTACCTGCATTTTCCGAGACGCTCCTGTCGTTGTAAAACGCGTGGAACTATGACCTACTATTAGTCTTACTCATGCTCGGGACGCCTCCATGTCGGAACGGATTCAGGCCTTGCACGCACTGCGTGCCTTCGAGGTGGCCTCTCGCTATGGCTCTTTCACCCGTGCGGCTGAAGAGCTGGCCCTGACCCAGGGTGCCGTCAGCCACCACATCAAGACCCTCGAAGCCCTGTTCGGCTGCGACCTGTTCGAACGTCGGGGCCCGAAACTGAGCCTGACCGAGCACGGCCGCCTGCTGGCGCAAGAGCTGAAGGTGGGCTTCAAGATCATCGAAAATGCCTGCGCACTGCTGCGTCAGGATCGCTACGGCCTGCGCCTGAAGGCGCCGTCCACGCTTACGGTGCGCTGGCTGCTGCGGGCGCTGGATGCCTTCAAGAAGGTCGAGGACAACTGCAGCGTGCAGCTATCCAGTGTGTGGATGGATATCGACAGCGTGGACTTCTATTCCGAGCCCTACGACTGCGCCATTCTCCTGGCCAGCGGGCGTTTTCCCGCCGATATCGAGAGCTTCAAGCTGTTCGATGAATGGCTGATCCCGGTATGTCATCCGGATTACATGACGCAGGCACATCCGCAACTGTCCGACCTGCCCCGATGCGAGTTCCTGCACCCGTCGCCCGACCGGCGTGACTGGCGGCGTTGGCTGGCGCGAATGGATGCGCTGGACATCAGCATCGATCAGGGGCAGGTGTTCGATACCCTCGACCAGGGCATATCGGCCGCCCAGCAAGGCCTGGGCATTTCAGTGGTCGATCTGGTACTGGCCAGTACCGACCTGGCCGCCGGACGTTTGGTCACGCCTTTCAAACATGCCGTGGCCACCGGCGACGGTTACTACATGACCTGGCTCAAGGCCAGCCCAAAAGCGCGGCAGATGCACAAGCTGCGTGACTTCCTGCTCGGCCGGGTACCGCCGCTGGTCTACAAGGACATCAACTACCTGTACGGTTGAATACCCGATCGAGCATCAGTCGGCGAGGATGCACCGGCTGCGTAACAGGCGCTAAAACACTCATGCCAGGCACGACACAGGTAGAATAACGCCATCTACAGACAATCCAGAGGTCGACGCAGTGGAGTTGCAGCAGGGTTTTGTCCTGACCCGGCACTGGCACGATACGCCGGAAGGCACCTGCGTGGAGTTCTGGCTGGCCACCGATGCCGGGCCGCGGCTGTTGCGGCTGGCGGCGCAGGAGTCTGTGGCTTTCATTCCTCAGGCGCAGGCCGAGCATGCCCGTGGGCTGCTGGCCAACGAAGCAGGGACCAAGCTCAAGCCACTGCGCCTGAAAGACTTCGAGCATCGCCCGATGCTCGGTCTCTATACCCGCCAGCATCGCCAGTTGATGCAACTGGAGCAGCGTCTGCGCACGGCCGGTATCGACGTGTTCGAGGCCGATATCCGCCCGCCGGAGCGTTACCTCATGGAGCGCTTCATCACGGCGCCGGTGCAGTTCACTGGCCAGCCGGATGCGCAGGGCGTTTACCGGGAAGCCCAGCTCAGGCCGCTGCCAGGCTATCGCCCGGCGCTGCGCCTGGTGTCGCTGGATATCGAGACCAGCGAGCGTGGTGAGCTGTACAGCATCGCGCTGGAGGGCTGTGGTCAGCGCCAGGTGTACATGCTCGGCCCGGCCAACGGCGATGCCAGCGGGCTTGACTTCGACCTGGAGTATTGCGCTGATCGCGCCGCCTTGATCACCCGGCTCAACCAGTGGATGGCCAGGCATGACCCGGACGCGATCATTGGCTGGAACCTGGTGCAGTTCGACCTGCGCCTGCTGCATGAGCACGCCAAGTCGTTGCAGGTGCCTCTGGCCCTGGGGCGCAACGGTGCGGTCATGACCCTGCGCAGCCATGCCGGCGGCGGCCATGTCTTCGCCGATGCGCCGGGGCGGCTGCTGATCGATGGCATCGAGGCGCTGCGTTCGGCTACCTGGAGTTTTCCCTCGTTCAGCCTGGAGAACGTTGCCCAGACCCTGCTGGGTGAAGGCAAGGCCATCGACACGCCGTACCAACGCATGGACGAAATCAATCGCCGCTTCGCCGAAGACAAACCGGCCCTGGCGCGCTACAACCTGAAGGACTGCGAACTGGTCACGCGCATTTTCGCCCATACCCGGCTGCTCGACTTCCTGCTCGAACGTGCGTCGGTGACGGGGTTGGCCGTGGACCGCAGCGGTGGGTCGGTAGCCGCGTTCTGTCACTTGTACATTCCACAGATGCACCGCCTTGGCTTCGTCGCGCCCAGCCTTGGCAGCCGCCCGGACGAAGCCAGCCCCGGCGGCTTTGTCATGGACTCGCGGCCAGGGCTTTACGACTCGGTGCTGGTGCTGGACTACAAGAGCCTGTACCCGTCGATCATCCGTACCTTTCTGATCGACCCGGTCGGGCTGATCGAAGGCCTGCGTCTGCCTGACGACGCACATTCGGTCGAGGGCTTTCGCGGTGGGCGTTTTTCACGCACACAGCACTGCCTGCCAGCCATCGTCGAACGGGTGTGGCAGGGCAGGGAAGCGGCCAAGCGCGAGGGCAATGCGCCGCTGTCACAGGCCTTGAAAATCATCATGAATGCCTTCTACGGAGTGCTTGGCTCCAGCGGTTGCCGTTTCTTCGACCCGCGCCTGGCGTCGTCGATCACCATGCGCGGCCACCAGATCATGCGCCAGACCAGGTCCCTGATCGAGGCGTGCGGCTACGATGTGATCTACGGGGACACCGACTCCACCTTTGTCTGGCTCAAGGGCGCCCATGCCGAGGCAGACGCGGCGCGCATCGGCCGCGAGCTGGTGGCAAAGGTCAACCAATGGTGGCAAGCCCATCTGCACGAAACCATGAACCTTCAGAGTGCGCTCGAGTTGCAGTTCGAGGTGCATTACCGGCGCTTTCTGATGCCCACCATCCGCGGTACCGACGAAGGCAGCAAGAAGCGTTACGCCGGCCTGGTGCAGCGGCCCGACGGTGCTGAAGAAATGGTTTACAAGGGCCTGGAATCGGTGCGCACCGACTGGTCACCGCTGGCCCGGCAGTTCCAGCAGGAACTCTACGGCCGTGTGTTCCGCAGCGAGCCCTACCGTGATTACGTGCGCGAGTATGTGCGGCGAACGTTGGCGGGCGAGCAGGACGAACTGCTGGTTTATCGCAAGCGCCTGCGTCGCCCGTTGGCCGATTACCAGCGCAACGTGCCGCCGCATGTGCGTGCTGCGCGCCTTGCCGACGACTACAACAGGCGTCTGCAGCGCCCCCTGCAGTACCAGCGTGGGGGCTGGATCAGTTACGTGATCACCACCGCTGGCCCTGAGCCGCTGGAAAACCTGCAGGCACCGATCGACTACGATCACTACATCAGCCGTCAGCTCCTGCCGGTGGCCGATGCCATCCTGCCCTTTGTCGGCGATGATTTCGCGCGTCTTACCGACCATCAGTTACTGCTGTTCTGAGCGGGTGGTAGATAGCTAGGCGTCAGCATGACGCTACAGTCTTCAGACTCGGTCCTCCATGTCGTCGCGGAGGCAGAGATGCAGAACAATAGCAGTCAACCATCGGCTGTGGTCGATACCCTTGCCATGGCACAAGCATGCCAGGATCACTACATTGCACAGCGGCTGCCGGCCTGGATGAAGCGGCTGAGCATGGCCGAATTCACCCTGCTGAGCGAGGCGCTGCCTGAACTGCTGGCCTGCCGCGCAGGCTTGTCGTCAGCGCTGGCGCGGCTACGCAACCTGAATGCATTTACCCAGCCCTTGCTGCAGCAGGCGCTCGGTGCCCACGGTGACCTTGACGCCGATCGCCTGTACTTTCGCCAGTGGTACACCTTTACCTCGCCCACGATCCATTATGTAACCAGTCGGCTTCCGGTTGTTGGCAGCGATTACTACGACATCCCTCTGCTCGAGGCCGCCTTAGGCAATTTCACCGCAGAACAGCAACGCGACCAGCCACAGGGCAATTGCCTGGTCGATGTGCGCGGCGCAAAGCGTAGTGAACTGTCTGCACCGGGCTTCGCCAGGCTGTGTCGAACGCTGGATCTTGGGCAGAAATACCAGGCGCATCTGGATTCGGTACTCCAGCCCGAAGTCAGAGGATTGCTGACACGACGGCAACGCTACAGCATGCTGGTGGATGCCCTGCAAGCCAGGGCTCAGGGCGTATTGAGCGCAGAGGAACTGCAGTGGGTGGTGGCGCTCTGCACCAAGGACACGCTCGGCAAGCTCGAAGGCGCATCGGTTCGCGTGCGACAGTTGGCGGTGTTCGGCTGCCGCTTGCAGCAGATCGTTGTGCTGGACGTGATCGACGCGGGCCTGTTGTTCAACACCAGCAAGCGCGTGTTGGTCTATGTACCGGGTGACCCGCACGGCCCCTGGAGCGTGCGCAGCGACCTGGAAGATTACGCCCGCCGGGTGCTTGGCAAACGCCTGCGCGAAGATGACTACCGGCGTTTTTTCAACCGCTTCGTACGCCGACGCGATAGCCAGAGATTCTTCTCGGCCGTCAGTGAGCGCCTCGATGACGTGCCTGGCTGGGCAACTCGGGACCTCGATGAGCAGACCTTTGCCTATCGCCTGCCACTGTTCGAACACCTTGCTGACGACTGGATTGCGCGGATCAAGGACGATGCTGCGGTCATCGCCCCGCCCGTGGCCTTGCTTGATCGCGAGGTCCAGGCCGAACACGCCCGCCGTTTGCGTGCTGAAGGCTGGACCCTGTTGGGTGTTGCAGGGTTCTTCGTTCCGGGCATCGGCGCGGTGTTGTTGGGGGTGATGGCCTGGGAACTGCTTGAGCAGACGTTCCAGGCTGTAGGGGACTGGCAGGACAACGAACGCAATGCGGCGCTGGCGCACCTGCTGAATGTAGGCAAGGGGCTGCTGGCTGTCGGGGCAACCGTTGCCGTCGTTGCCACGGCCCGGCGCGCCTGGAGCGTGGTGGACAAGCTGGTACCCGCGCAGCTGGAAAACGGTGAGGAAAAACTGTGGAACGCAGACCTCAGCCCCTATCGCTGCGAAAGCCCGCCAGACACGGCGGAGCCGGACATGGAGGGTATGCACCGCCTGGGCGAGCGCCGCTGGATCAGCATGGACGGGCACTGGTATGAGATGACCTGGCACGACCACGATGAACAGTGGCAATTGCTCCCTTATCAGGGCTATGCGCCGCCGCTGCGTCACAATGGGGCCGGTGCCTGGCGGCTGTGGTGCGAACAGCCCGCCGAGTGGGACGACACACGCCAGTTGTTCCGCCGCCTGGGCGGGCCATTCAGCGACCTTGACGATGCGCAGATCGACCGGTCGCTGGCGATCCATGGCCTCGATGATCAGCAACTGCGAGCTTGGCATGTGTATGGCCGACCGCCGGAGGCAGCGTTGGTCGACACCGTCACGCGCGTGCGGCTCGCTGGCAGGATTGGTACGTTGGTCAACCAGTTGCGCGAGGGCGGTGTAACCGCAGACCCGCAACTGCTGCAGCGGGTCATGAGCCTTCCACAGGCGGCCGGCAAGGGCGGGGCAGCGTTGGCCGATGTGGCCTGGGCCGGGCGACGAGAACTGCTACAGGCGATGTACGATGAGCAGAATCCCGACACGGACACTGGCCGCCTCTTACGACAGAATTTTGCCAGCCTGCACCGCTTGGCCGCCGATGAGGTGTTGCGCGATGCCAGCGAGGATGACCTGCAGTTTTTACGTGAGACGGGGCGCGTGCCGTTGCTGGTGGCCGAGGCAGCAAGGTTGCAGGTTGCGCGAATCCGAATGGCGCGGGTGTTTGAGGCGCTGTGCATCGATACGCCGCAAAACCTCGACCTGGCGCGTGTGGTCTTGAATATGCTGGTACATGTGCCGGGGGCTGGTGGGCCGGGGTGGCGGTTGTTCGACGGTGATGCTGGCGAGCCGTTGTTGACGGTCGAGGGATCGGGGCAGACATTTGACGTGCTTCATCGTCATGGGCTGTTCCGCCTGCGTGCCCGAACGCAAACGGATATCGGTGAGACAGGCGAGTTGTTCGAGACCTTGGCCGCAGCCTATGACGACGCCTCGCAAGCGGCCATCGCTCAAGGCCAGCCCTTTGTGCCTGCGCTGCGCCAGGCGCTGACCAACCTGGCTTTCGACCAACGCCAGACTGTGGTGAATCTGCTCAGGCTGGAGCAGCCGAGCGGCTCGTTTCTCGCGCCGCAACGTCTGGCTGATGGCCGGATTGGTTACCCCATGGCGGGCGGCAGGCTCTGGGGGGCGTTAGGGCTAAACAGGCCAAGGGCGCTTCAGGCCCGGTTGCGAGACCTGTATCCGGCCTTTACCGACGAACAGATCGAGCGCTGGTTGGCCTCAAGTGACGCGCAGGCCAGGTTATCTATGCTGGAGCAGCAATATGGGGTGCTCAAGAGGCACTTGACCCAGTGGGCACGCAGTGCCTTGCTGTCACCAGAACTGGCCGCCCGGCGTGAGTTCAGAAAGGGGCTGATCAACTGCTGGCGCTGTCTTGTGCCGGAACTGCAAGGGCAAGCAGCACTGGAGGACGGGCGTTTCATGCTGACCCAGACCATCAGCCGTTTGCGCCAACTGCCGGCCCTGCCCGCGCAAGTAGGCTTTCCCCACGTCTCGATCCTGGCCTTGCGCGCCATGCGCGTGGAGCACGTTCCGGACGAGTTTCTGCGGGCGTTTCCCAACTTGCGCAACCTGGAAATCACCAACTGCCGACTCACGCGTTTGCCATTGCCTCTGATGCTTGTCCAGAGGCTGGAGGTACTCGACTTGTCTGGTAACCAGATCACGCTCGACCAAGGCCAGGCGTTGGTCTTGGCAGATTGCCGGTCCCTGGTGTACCTGAACCTTTCGGACAACCCGTTGCGCAGGGCATTTTCCGTCCAGGCAATGATCGAGCTGAATGCCCTCTACCTGTCGAACACTCAGTTACCCGAGTGCCCCTACGGGCTGATGGACGCGCCAGAACTGCACACCCTGAACCTCAGCGACAACCGTATTTCTGAACTGCCCGAGGGTTTTCATCAGTCGCAGTTGTGGCGTTCGGGCAGGGTCGAGCTTTCCGGCAATCCGCTGGGGGCAGCATATGACGGGGTTTCAACCTGGCATTTGCTTGAGGCCAGTCGCGTGCCTTACCGGTTGCGCATTCTGGATGCGTTGCCTGGCGAACGTCGAGATGAAATGGCGGCACTGTGGGCCCATCTGGAGGCCGAGGAGCAATCGGAAGAGTTTTTCAATACCCTGTCGATGCTGACAGAATCCGGCGCCTTCAGTTTCTCATCGACTGCATCCGCGCTGGCGGCCCGTGTGTTCGACATGCTCCAGGCGATGTCTGAGCATGATGCCCTCAGGCAAGAGCTGTTCGAGCACGCAGCGGCGACCGGTTGCCAGGATAACGCCACCGCGCGTTTCGCCGACCTGGAACTGCGAGTGATGATATGGCGCACGAGGCACAGCGGATCTGCCCGGCCTGAACGGGCCTTGCTGAAGCTCGGTGCCCGGATGTGGCGGTTGGCGGTGCTTGAGCAAATTGCCGCTGAACATGCTTATCGGGTGGGGGCGGGTGCTGAATCGATCGAGTTCGCCTTGGCCTATCGAATCGGCTTGCGCAAGTCTCTGGACTTGCCTGCCCAACCCGATGAAATGCTTTATGCAGGGATCCCTGCCTTGAGTAATCAGGACCTTCTCCTGGCCCGTGAAAGGATCCTGGCGCGACAGACTCGGGAGGGCATTGCTGATTACCTGTCACGCCAGTGGTTCTGGCAGGATTACTTGCGCAAGGCCTCGGCGGTTCGCTTGCAAGTGCCCCAATCCATGCACGCTGAGCTGGAACGGCTGATGGCGCTGGGGAATCGGGACGAGGAAATCGCGCGGCTGCAGATCCGCAATCAGCAACGCGAGCATGCGGTGTTGCTGCAGTTGACGCTGGAGGCGCTGGACCGGAACACGGTGCAGCGTCCGCTCCGCTAGCGGGTTGGCGGTTGTCTGAACGCAGGCATTAGCTATATAGCGCCTGGCGGGGAGCAGGCAACTTAGTCTGGCCTCTTTTCATGAAGAGGCCCCCGCTATGGACACCACTTTGCCGTCAGATGCGCAGGCCGCCATCGACGCTTTCCAGGACGGCATCATCGGCAGGCGCCTGCCACCCTGGTTGCGTCATGCACCTGCTGAGCAACTGCCTGAGATCGGCCGGGCATTGGCAAACAGCCTTCGCTGCTGTGAGCAAGTGAACACGGTGCTGCGAGGTATCGAGGGCATCGACAGTTTCGTCGCATCAGCCCTGGGGAAGGCCCTCGACGAGCGTTATGGGCTTGGCCGTAACCCTTACTCCCTCAGGTTTCTGGAGGGCCGCCGGGAAGCTGTGATCAACAGTCAGCCGGTGGGCGCGCACCTGACGGCCGTGGTCTATGAAGAAAAGCCGCTGCTCGAAGTGGCATTGCGCAACTTCGCGGCCGCCCAGGCACAGGAAGGTGGCCAGCCGCGCGGTAACCGATTGCTGCTTCCACGCCACGGTACGGTCAAACCCCCTACGAGCATCGAGTTTGCCGGACTGTGTCGTGAGCTGGACCTGGGTGAGCGCTATCAACGTCATCTGGATGCCATCCTCACGCCCGCTGGCAGTGCCGAGCGCCTGGTGTCTCAGCTTGTAGATGCCAGGCGCTACACCATGCTTGTGGACGCCTACAAAGCCAGGCAGGAGGGAACGCTGGATGCCAGCGAACTCAATGTGATGGTTGCTGTGTGCGAGAAGGGTGAGCTGCCGCGCTTGGCGGGCGACCTTGTGCAGGCCAGGCAACTGAAGTTGCTGGGCTGCCAGATTGAGCAGGTGACTGTGTTCGTTGTGGTTGAGCAGGGCGTTTTGTTCAACACGACGCGTCGGGTGTTGCTTTACGTGCCTGGGGACCCTTTTTCGCCTTGGCGCGCGTTCGAGAGCCTCGACAAACTGAACCGCGAACTGGGCCGCCGCTTGCGAGACAAGGCCTATCAGCGCTTCTTCAGCCGCTTCGTGCTGCGGCGTGACAGCCAGGCTTTTTTTGCCCAGGTCGCGGAGCGCTTCGATGATCTGCCGAGCTGGGCTTTTCGCGATCTCGAACCGCGTTTGCAGGCTTACCCGCAGCCGTTGTTCATCAGCCTGGCGCAGGCACGTATCCACCAGATCAAGGAAGATGCGGCGATGATCGCGGTCCCTGTGGCCAGGCTGGATCGTGAGGTTCAGCGCCAGCATGACCTGCGCCTTGCCGCCGAAGGATGGGCGCTGCTCAACCTGGCCAGTTTCTTTGTGCCTGGGGTTGGCCTGGCGCTGCTGGCCGTGACGGCCTGCGAACTGCTGGGCGAGGTCTACCATGGCGTCGAGGCCTGGCAGGAAGGCGATCGCCAGGAGGCGCTCGACCATTTGACCCATGTGGCGACAGACCTTGCCGTGCTGGCGACCACGGTCGCCGGGGTGGGTGTGGCTCGACGGGTTTGGGCACGCTCTGCGAAGGTCGATGCCATGGTGCCGGCTCGGCTGGAGGACGGTACTGAGAAACTCTGGCAACAAGACGTGACCCCGTTTCAAAGCCAGGCACCCGTTGCCGCCTCAAGCCCGGACGCCTTGGGTATTCGGCGTCAGGACGGGCGGGCCTGGATCGAAATGGACGGGCATCACTATCGCGTGACCGAGGCAGGTGATGATCAATGGCAGTTGTATCCAGTCGACGGCCACGGGCCGTTGCTGCGCCACAATGGCGCAGGTGCCTGGCGGTTGTGGAGCGAGCAACCGGCTCGGTGGACTGACAGATACCGCATGTTCCGGCGTTTGGGTGAGCCCTTCAATGGGCTGAATGACGAACAGATTGATCAGGTTCTGCTGTTCCATGGCCTTGATGGCGACGATGTGCGGGGCTTGCATGTACACGCCCAGCCTCCGAGCCCCGGGATGATCGACAGTGTGGAGCGGGTCAGGCTTGATCAACGCATCCGCAGCATGATTGGCCGTCTGCGCAGCGGCGAGCCGGTAGAAGATGCAACAGTGCTCGATCACGCTCGGCGCTTGCCAGGCGCGAGTGGCCTGACAGGTCAGGCACTGGCCACGCTGGCATGTACGCAACGCCGAACACTGCTGCAGCACCTTTTCGAAGCCTTGCAGCCCAGCGACACCCCTGGCAGCGCGGCGCTGCGTCGGGTGTTCCCGGGGCTGAGCGCGCGCACTGCGCAAGCACTGGTACAGGCCGCCAGCAGCATTGATCGCACGCGGCTGCTGTCCAGTGGCAGGGTTGCATTGGGGCTGGCCGAGGCGGCAAGGGGCAGTGTGCTGGCGACACGCCAGGCTCGGGTATTTGAAGCGTTGTACCTTGATACCCCGCAGCAAGCAGACCTGGCACGGGTGGCCTTGGGCTTGCTGCGGTATCTACCCGGAGGCGACCAAGGTGTGTGCTGGCGTCTGTACGAAGGTAGCCTGGGCGGGCCGATGCTGGCGAAGACTGAGCAAGGGCCGCGGGCGTTCGATCTGGTACACCTGAACGGCAGGTTTCAACTGCATGGCAGCCAGGGCACGGCGCTGGGTGAGGCAGGTGAGTTGTTCGACGTCATGGCGCCTGCCTATACCGAAGGGCAACGGCAGGCGATGGGGATCGGCGATCCATTCGCGCACAACCTCAGGGTGATGCTGGCGCGCGAAGCGGCACGCCATCGTGATGAGATCTGTCGTTTGCTTGGCGCGGTACGCCCAGGTGCTGTCCGAGGGCCCATGCGCTTGGCCGATGGACGTATTGGCTACCCGCTGGGTGGTGGCGGAGTAGGTGGTTTCGCATCAAGGGGCAGTGCCCTGAGGGCAACGTTGCGTGATCTCTTTCCGTGGTTGAGTGATGAGCAGGTCGAGACCTTCGCCGATGACGCCAGGCGTTCAGGACATCAGATTGAACACGTACTGGCTGACCTTCGCAATGAGTTCGCCATCCTGCGTATGACACTGAATACCTGGGTGGCACGAGGGCAGGGCGATGTCAGGGAAGATCGAGAGGCTTTACGCCAGACGTTGTTCAATTGCTGGCGACGGTCGGTAGGCGTGGGGGAACTGCAAATCAATGCACAGGAAAACCTCCATGTCATGTTCTGCAATTTCAGATCGAGCGGCTTGCCCAACATACCCGCACAGGTCAGCTTCAGAGGTGTGACCAGCCTGTCGCTGCTGCACCTTGACCTTCTGGAGGTGCCCAGCAGCCTACTGCTGGCTTTCCCTAACCTGCAAACCCTCGATCTGGGTGGGAACCTGTTGACACGCCTTCCGCAGCCGTTGCTGCAGATAGCGCAGCTGCGGCATCTGAGCCTGACCAACAACCGGATCGTCCTGAACATTACACAAACCGCCACACTGGCCAGTTGCACGAGCCTGCAGTCTCTCGACCTGTCCCACAACCCCCTGGGGAGCAGGTTCACGTTGGCGGGCTTGGCTGAGTTGCGTTGGCTGAACTTGCGCGACACACAGATCTCGCAGTTTCCACTGGGCGTGTTCGACAATGCTCAGTTGGTATCCGTTGACTTGCGGGATAACCGGATCAGGCACATTCCAGAGGGTTTCTACCAGTTGCCCGTGTGGCAGCGGCGGCGGTTCCGCTTGAATGCGAACCCCTTGGGCGAGGCCCAGACGTTACGCTTGCAGGCTTCGTTGAGTAGCGTCGATCCGGCCCTCGACGAGGAGCAAGTGCTTCTGCGGCTGCAGCACGCGCGTGAAGTATGGGGGGATGCCGTGGCCCCGGAGCATCGCGGCTTGATGCTTGCTGCCTGGGACTCGCTGGATTCAGGGCAGGACGCCGAGCGTTTCTTCCGGGTGCTTCGCCAGTTGTTGCTGTCCGAAGACTTTCGTGTCAACGCGCGTGCACTGGGCAATCGGGTCATGGCGGTATTGCAAGCGATGGCCATTACGCCAGAGCTGCGGCAGAACTTGCTGTCAGTGGCCAATGATGAGTGGGGGTGCCAGGATGGTGCAACCTGGTGCTTGAGCAACCTTGAACTGAACCTGCTGGTTTGGCAGGTTGAGCACGCGGCTCAGGGAGAAAGCGAACGTGCTTTGCTAGACCTGGGCAGACGTTTATGGCGCCAGGATGCAGTCGACATGTTCGCTACCCGATGGGCGCTACAGCATGGCAGGACGCTGGAAGGAAGCGAGGTGGGGCTGGCTTTCAGGGTCGGGCTGAGGGAGCGTCTCGACTTGCCACTGCAGGTGGGAGAAATGAGCTTCCTTGCGATCTCAGGCGTCCTGGATGCGGACCTGGCAGAAGCAGAGGCTGCGGTGCGGGATGCGGAAACGCCGGAAGAGATTGCCCGCTCCATGGTTGACCGTGAATTCTGGCAGGCGCACCTGGAGCGTTCCCATCCTGAGCGATTCGCTGCGGTCGACCTGCCGTTCAGAAGGCAACTCGAAAGGGTGCTTGACGACGAAGCACTGAGCGAAGGGGCCATGATCGACCAGGCGGATGCCATTCGTGATGCGCAGCGCGCTGCACGCAGAGGGCTGATGCTGGATCTGACGATTCAAGCGATGGAAGTGGGACCCAAGGGGCCATCGATCGATGTGCGTTGACATGCGTTCAGGGCAAGGGCTCGGCTGGCCCTGCCACAGCGGCTTTGGGCTATGCTCAATCAAGCTGACAGTAGTTCTACCAGCGCCGTAGTCTTGGCTTCAGGTGGCTCGGAAATCGACAGTTACTTTTGCACACCCCTTTCTGGAATGAAGTGGTTTAGGCTCCCTGTCGGATTTTTCTCCGTGATCTGTAGTCATTGGTATATCGAGACAATAAGGAGATACGCATGCTTGTCCGGTCACTGACCCTCGCAACCTTGCTTGCTGTTGCCGGCCCCCTGTTTGCCGCAGACAGTGATGCGCCTCTAGCCAAGGAACTGGGCAAGACCAGACCATTGGTGGTTATCGCTCCCAGCAGTGCCGACCCGACGTTGCGAGGGCTGAACAAGGCGCTCGAGGACCCGGCCACCCAGGCAGCGTTCAAGGAGCGCAACCTTGTCCTGTACAGCGTCGCCAACATGATGGGCAAGCGAGAGGACAAGAACCTCGAGCAGCAGACCACAATGGCCCTGATTCGGGAGCTGAAGCTGGGTGCGAGCAAGGGTACCAAGGTGATTCTGGTGGGCAAGGACGGTGAGCGGCACATGCTCAAGGACGACGACAGCGGCGAGGCCATCGACCCGCAGGTGATCTTCAAGGCGGTCGATGAACTGCCCGCCAGTGAAAAGGCACTGGCGGCGCCCGAGCCCGTAGCGGCGACCCCGCAAGCCAAGGCCAAGGACAGCAAGCCGGCCAAGCCCGCAGCCCCGCCCAAACCGCTGGAAGACTAAACACGGCTCATGGCCCCAGGGCACCTTGGGGCCCGTTGCCGGGTGGTGTGTATCGCACTGTATCTGCCTGTGCTGCAGACCTACTGCCATACAAAAGCGCGCCTGGCACGATACATCCCCGACAAACCGCAACGGCCTAATGGCTCCACTTTCCAACCCAGTGGAGCTGCATCATGACTCAAGCAAAAAACACCCTCGGCTTGCTCGGCGCCGCCCTGATCGGCAGCATGGCATTGAGCAACAGTGCGTTCGCCGTCGAGCCGCTGGCCCAAGGTTACCAACTGGCTTCGGCCAAAGTGGCCGGCGAGGGCAAGTGCGGTGAAGGCAAGTGCGGCGGCAGCGGCAAGGCTTCCCAAAGCGAAGGCAAGTGCGGTGAGGGTAAATGCGGCGCCGGCGCCAAGGCCGGGGCTGAGGGCAAGTGTGGTGAAGGCAAGTGTGGCGACGCCTCGTTCGCCAAAACCGACAGCAATCACGATGGCAAGGTCTCGCGCGATGAGTTTTTGGCGGTGGCCAAGGACCGTGCCCGTGATTTCGACATGATCGACCGCAACCATGACGGTTTCATCTCCGAGCAGGAAGCGGCGGATCATCTCAAGGCGATTTATCAGGCCAATGGCAAGGCCATGCCTGATGGCTTGTTCAGCCACCTGACCGGCAAGCCCTGACTTTCTACCCCATGAAATGCCACAACGCTCCTCCTGCTGGCCAGGTGGGGCGTTGTGCCTGTTGGAGAGCTTTTATGTTTCCCGCAATGTTGAACATCGGGCTAGGCCTGCGTCGCGGCCTGTTGCCGGAACTGCTGGCCATGGAGGCGGGTGCAGTGGACTTTCTGGAGTGTGCGCCGGAAAACTGGATTGCCGTGGGCGGCGCCTACGGCAAGGGCCTGGCCCAGCTGGCGGAGCGCTTTCCTGTCACCTGTCATGGGTTGTCTTTATCGCTGGGTGGCAGCGCGCCGCTGGACCGCCATTTTCTTGAGCAGACCCGGCAGTTTCTCGACCGATACCAGGTGCGACTGTACAGCGAGCACCTGAGCTATTGCAGTGATGACGGGCACCTGTACGACCTGATGCCCATCCCGTTCACCGATGAAGCCGTACGCCATGTGGCCGCGCGCATACGCCAGGCTCAGGAGCAGCTGGAGCGGCGCATTGCCGTGGAGAACATCAGCTACTATGCCGCGCCGTATCAGGCGATGAGCGAACTCGACTTCATCCGGGCGGTGCTTGATGAAGCTGATTGTGACCTGCTGCTGGACGTCAACAACGTCTATGTCAACGCCTGCAACCATGGTTACGACGCCCGGCAATTTCTTGCAGGCCTGCCCCAGGCGCGCGTGACCGGTATGCACGTTGCCGGGCATTACGATGAAGCGCCGGACCTCAAAGTGGATACCCACGGGGCCGCCGTGAAGGAAGATGTCTGGACACTGTACGCCACCGCTTGTGCGCGCTTCGGCGTACGGCCGACGGTGCTGGAGCGTGATTTCAACTACCCGCCCTTGGCCGAACTGTTGGCCGAGACGGCGCGTATGCGTGCTGTGCAATGCGCTGCCGGAGGGCAAGCAGATGAATGAGACCTTGCGTGCGCAGCAGTATGCCTTGGCCCGTCACCTGCGCGACCCGCAGCGCCATGCCCCGCCGCCCGGCATCGAGGCCCGCCGCCTGAGGGTTTACCGCGAATTGTTCTATGGCGCCATCGAAGGCTTGCTGGCAGGCAGCTTCCCGGTCATGCGCCAGGCGTTGGGCGAGCAGCGCTGGCATGCGCGAGTAGGTGATTTCTACGCCAGTTACCGTTGCCAGACGCCATTGTTTACCGAAATTGCCGAAACGTTCGTCGACTACTTGCAAGGTGTGGCGCTGGACACCCCTTGGCAGCTGGAGCTGGCGCATTATGAGTGGGTCGAGGCGCAGCTGTACCTGAGCGACGCCGAGGACCCGGCGCATGACCCTGATGGTGACCTGCTGGATGGGCAGCCGTTGTTGTCTTGTGTGGCGCGCGTGTTGGCCTATCGTTGGCCGGTGGACAGCATTGGCGTGGACTACCAGCCAACGGCTACCCCGGCGTCGCCAACCTTGCTGCTGGTTTATCGCGATGCCCGGTTGCAGGTGCGCTTTGCCCGGTTGGCCCCTATGGCGTACCGGTTGCTGGTGGAGCAGGGGACTGGAAGAGAGCGGCTGCAGGCATTGGGCGGGGATGTGCAGCAAGGGTTGGCATTGTTGCAGGCATTGCGCGAGCAAGGTGTCATTGTCGGAACCGTTTGAAGGCATTGGGGGCTGCGCAGCAGCCCCCGGTCCTCATCTGCCGAACCGCGTGCCAAGCCAATGATCGAGGCTAAGGCGCCCGGCGCCCTTGAGTAGCAGTGGCAGCAACGCTATCAGGTAGATCAGCGGCAATTTGTAATTGCCGAAGCCCTGGTCGGTAATGGCATAGCCTTGGGCCAGCTCCGCCAGGCCCGACCAGTGCGCCGGCCAGTGCGCCGGCCAGTGCACTGCCGCTATCGCTACAACGGTCACCACCATCAAACCCAGCGATGCCAGCCGGGTACCCAAGCCCAGCAACAGCAGCAGCGGCAGTACCAACTCGGCCCACATCGACAGCTGCCAGTTCAGCTCTGCGGGCAGCAGGTTGAAGGGGAACGGGAAGCTGGACTGCAGGTCGGCGAACCAGTTGCTGCCGTTGAATTTCTCCAGGCCGGATTCGAAAAACTCCCAGGCCAGAAATACCCGTAATGGCAAGTCGGCGCTCCAGCTGCCGATGCGATCAACGGTGGTCAGGGTACGGGTCAAGGTCGTCATGTGCGGTGCTCTCTTCAGGCAAGGGCGCGGGTGCTGCGGCGTTGTTTACGGGCCACTTTGGCGGTGAGCTTGACGGCGATGGCGCTGAACATCAGGGCGAACGCCAGCGGGTACCAGCCCCCCATGGGAATGCGTTTGTAGAAGGACAGGCAGAACACCCCAGCCAGTACCCACATGCCGCTGCTGTGCAGCGCTTGCCAGGCACGGCCGCCCAACAGCCGCATGGGCGCCTTGAACGAGGTGGCGGTGAGCAGCAGCAAGAACAGGTAGCCGACCGTACCGGGCAGGCTGGACGTGAGCGTGCGGCCTGCCCAGAACAGTTCGGGGAACTGCTGGGCGTAGCGATAAATCAGCACGCCATGCACGGTGTGGGAGAACGCGAATGCCAACCCCAGGTAGCGTCGCTCCTGAAGGATGCGGCGGCTTGAGGTGCCAGGCAGCAAGGTCACCAGCGACGAGGCCAGGAACGCCAGCAAGAACAGTGCGAACGAGCTGCGTGCGGTGGCACGAATGGCACTGCGCAAGCCGTCCGGGTCAGGTTGGCTGGCCAGAACCACGGCGCTCATCGCCAGGGTCAGGCCGGCAAGGGCGGCGAACAGCTTCCAGCCGGAGGGCAAGGTGAAGGCTTTCATGAGGGTCTCCCGGGGTGTGGTTGTGTGACCGGGAGTGTCTCGAGGCGGGGTATCTGCAGTGTGTCAGGGGGATGCAGTTGTGTATCTGTTTGTAGAGGCGACCTCGCTTTTTACAGGAGCGGCCCGATCGAGATCCAAGGCCGTTCCTGCCAACGATCGCAGATGCACTTCAGGTGAGTTCGATCTGCGCGCACAATCCGCCCTGTTCGCGGTTGCTCAATGTCAGCCGCCCCCCCATGGCCTGGATCAGCTGGTGGGCAATGGCCAGTCCCAAGCCGGTGCCACCCGTGCTGCGATTGCGTGAACCTTCCACCCGGTAGAACGGCTTGAGCACTTCATCCAGCTCGTCACCGGGTATCCCTGGCCCGTTGTCGAGCACGCGGATGATGGTGGTACTGCCCTCGCAGGACACATGCAGCTCGGCAGCACCTGCAAACTTCAGGGCATTGTCGACCAGGTTCACCAGTACCCGACGCAGCGCATGCGGGCGGGTTTCCAGCAGGGTACCGCTGTTGCCGTGGCGTTCGACCTGGGCGCCGCTGTCCTGGTAGTCGAATACCAGGCTGTCGAGAAAGGCATCAAGGTTGACCCGGCATGTCGCTTCGGTGCTGCTGTCCATGCTGCGGGCATAAGCCACGCCTTCGCGCACCAGGTGTTCCATTTCATCCAGGTCGTTCCAGAACTTGTCCCTTTCGACCCCCTCATCCATCACTTCGACCCGCAACTTCATGCGAGTGATCGGTGTTTGCAGGTCGTGGGAAATGGCCGCCAGCAACTGCATGCGTTCCTTGAGGTGGGCAGCAATGCGCGCCTGCAGGGCGTTAAAGGCCACGGCAGCGTAGCGCACTTCGCGTGGGCCGCTTTCATCCAGTTGCACGCCGGGCTGGTCCGGGTCGAGGTTGTCCACGGCCTGGGCCAGACGGGTTAGCGGGCCGATGGCCAGGCGTACCGCCAGCCAAGTGCACAGCAACAGCACAGCGAGCTGAATCAGCAGCACCACGGGCAACCAACGGGCTACCGGGACCGGTGTTGGCGTTACGTCGATGGTCAGGGGCGCGCCGTCGGCCAGGTTCAGGTGTGCCTGGAAATGCGCATTGGGCCCAGGGATTTCCAGAAAGGTCAGGCGGTAGTCGCTGCCAATGGCCTTGACGATCGACGCGGCGGCCATCGGTGGGTCACTGCTCGGCATCGCTTCGCCGGCCAGGCCCTGGTCGAGGCGATAGCGATAGGTGCGCCGTTCCAGGCGCGGCAGCCAGGCGGCACGTTCGGCTGCGGGCAGGCGATCAAGGATGGCAACCGAGGTCGCCACGTCCTGCTCGAGGTTGCTGAGCATCATCGAGCGGCTGCTGATATAGCGCTCGTAGGCCTGCAGGCCAAACGACAGACCATAGGCCAACACCAGGCCGGTGAAGAAGATCAGTGCCAGGCGCGAGGCCAGGGTGCGTGGCCATTTCATGAGGGGGACTCGAGCAGTTGCACCGGCAGCGAGAACACGTAGCCCTCGCTGCGCACGGTCTTGATGCAGCTGGGCTCGCGGGCATCGTCACCCAGGCGCTGGCGCAGGCGGCTGACCAGCAAGTCGATGGAGCGGTCGAAGATGTCGGCTTCGCGGCCCTGGGTCAGGTTAAGCAGCTGTTCACGGCTGAGCACCCGCTGCGGGTGGTCGAGGAACACCCGCAGCAGGCGGTACTCGGCGCCGCTCAGGGCCACCAGGGTGCCTTCGCTGTCGAGCAGGTGGCGCGCGGTGGTGTCCAGGCGCCATTGACCGAAACCCAGCAGGCGGCTGCTTTCACTGATGGTCAGGTTGGGTGGCAGCATGCGTGTGCGGCGCAGCACGGCGTTGATGCGGGCGAGCAGTTCGCGGGCCGAGAACGGTTTGGTCAGGTAATCGTCGGCGCCCATTTCCAGGCCGATGATGCGGTCGGTTTCGTCATTGCGGGCGGTCAGCATCAGCACCGGCGTGTTGCGGTGCTTGCCGGCGCGCAGCTCGCGGCACAACAGCAGACCGTCGTCGCCGGGCATCATGATGTCGAGCACGATCAGGTCGACGCTGTTGGCTTCGAGAAAGGCGCGCATCTGCCGGCCATCGGCAACGATGCTGGTGCGCAGGCCGTTCTTCTTCAGGTAATTGCCGACCAGTTCGCGGATCTCGCGGTCGTCGTCGACGATCAGGATGTGATCGACGTGTTCCATGCGCTGGGTTCCTGTGCAAAGGGGGTTGGGCGCAGTGTACCGAGCGCGTTCGCCCTTGCCTGCGGGAGTTTGTATTGCAGTGTATCTGGCACGGGCAGAGATACAGCAGGAAGCACATCACAACGCTGGACGACACATGCGCGATACCTGGCAGGCGTGAAATGGCTCTCGACCGGGGAGCAACACTCCCCCCCAATTGTTACTCAGGAGAGATGCCATGAACGTCAAGACTATCGCCAGCGCCAGCCTGTTCGCCGTGCTCAGCTTCGGCGCCATCGCTGCCCAGGCCAGCACTGCCCCGATGCAGGATGGCGGGGTCATGCAGTACCGCTACGGTGAGCCTCTGGATGTGAAGAAAGTGCTGTCGGTTCAGGATGACCAGAGTAACGCCTGTGGCCTGGTGAATACCCGAATGGACTACCTTGACTCCCATGGCCAGCGGCAAAGCGTGCAGTACCGCACCTACGCCACGGGCGGTTGCCATGACAACTGATCGCCGCCGGATGCTCAAGGCAGGCGGTTTTGCGCTGGCGCTGACGGGTCTTGGATTGGCTGGGCACCTGAAGGCCCGCGACAGCTACGGCGCCATGCCGTCGCTGTCCGGCGCCAGCCAGTGGTTGAATTCGGCGCCGCTGGATGCCCCGGGGCTCAAGGGCAAAGTGGTGCTGGTGGACTTCTGGACCTGGGACTGCATCAACTGCCGGCGCAGCCTGCCGCATGTGAATGAGTGGGCGCGGCGCTATGCCGATCAAGGTCTGGTGGTGGTAGGAGTGCACACACCCGAGTACGACTACGAGCATGATGTCGGCACTTTGCGGAGCAAGGTTGCCCGGTTGGGTATCGGGTATCCGGTGGCGGTAGATAACGACTACAAGGTGTGGAATGCCTGGGGCAACCAGTTCTGGCCGGCGCATTACTTTGTCGACCGCAAGGGGCAGGTGCGCCATGTGCACTTTGGCGAGGGGGATTATGGCGGGCAGGAACAGGTGATACAGGCTTTGCTGGATGAAAAAGAGTGATTCTCCTTTACCGGCCACTTCGCGGGCATGCCCCACAGGGAGAGTGCAATCAGTAACGTTTGCGCAGTACCTGTGGGAGCGGGCGTGCCCGCGAAGAAGCCAACACTTTTCTATCAGGTGAAACTGGCAAAGTGTGCCTGCATTCGTGCCGCATCCGCCTGCCGCCCGCTGAACAGCTCGAATGCCTTCACCGCCTGGAACACCGCCATGTTGCTGCCATCCAGCGTGCGGCAGCCCAGTGCCCGGGCCGCGCGCAGCAGTTCGGTCTCCAGCGGGAAGTAGATGATCTCGGCCACCCACAGGCGGGCATGCAGCAATTCCACCGGCAGTGGCGTGCCCGGTAGCTTGGCCATGCCCACCGGCGTGGTGTTGACCAGCCCGTCCGCTTCGGCCAGGGCTGCGGCCAGGTCGGTGCCAAGCACGGCGCGCTCCGCGCCGAAATGGGCGTTCAGGTTGTCCACCAGCGCCTGCGCACGGGCTGAGTCCACTTCGAACAGCACCAGCCGCTCTACCCCTTCACCCAGCAGGGCATGGGCCACGGCCGAGCCAGCGCCACCGGCACCCATCTGTACCACCTGGCGCCGTGCCGCACCGGGAAGGCCACGGCGCAAGCCTTCGGCAAAGCCCAGGCAGTCTGTGTTGTGGCCGACTCGCTTGCCGTCCTTGAGCACCACGGTATTTACCGCGCCGATACCACGGGCCTCGTCGGACAGTTCGTCGAGCAACGGCAGGATCGCCTGCTTGAACGGGTAGGTAATGTTCAGCCCGGTGAAGCCGGTATGTTGCGCGGCTTCGAGCAGGCCGGGCAGGGCGCTGTCGTCCAGTTGCAGCTGGTCGGCGTCGATCAGCCGGTACAAGTAGCGCAGGGCCTGGGCGTCGCCTTCGTGTTCATGCAGGGCCGGCGTACGTGACAGTTGAATGCCGCGGCCGATCAGGCCGGCGAGGATGGCTTGCTGGCTCATGCCGTACGCTCCTGCAGCAACTCGGCGAAGTGGCTCAGCGCCATGCGGTAGCCGTGGCTGCCCAGGCCGCAGATGACACCGACGGCGATGGACGATACGAACGACAAGTGACGGAACGGCTCGCGTTTGTGCACATTGGACAGGTGCACCTCGATCACCGGCAGTTCGCTGGCCACCAGGGCATCGCGGATGGCCACCGAGGTGTGCGTCCAGGCGCCAGGGTTGATCACGATGCCGGCGCAGCGGCCACGGGCAGCGTGGATCCAGTCGATCAGTTCGCCTTCGTGGTTGGTTTGGCGAAACTCGATTTCCAGGCCGTGGGCGTGGGCAGTATCGGCACATCCCTGAGCCAGGTCAGCGAGGGTTTCGTGGCCGTACTGGGCAGGCTCGCGGGTGCCCAGCATGTTCAGGTTGGGGCCGTTGAGCACGAGAATAAGGGGCTTCATGACGGGCATCGCTTTGTTGTTGTTGAATGCACGTAGTTTTGTACTGACTGGTTAGTTCCGTCAATTGGACAAGATCGTCGCACCGGGAAAGTGGGCGATTATCGAACTTCTTGGGCGTTCACCGTCCTGTGCCCAGCAGCACAAGGCTGCGCCTGCAAAGCAACGCAGCGCGTCATTACAAAATTGTAACCTTGCCGCCACCGCCCCGATAACCGGCCCTTTCTACAGTCCCTCGCCAATGCTTCGCCGAGAGGACCTGTGTCGTGCCCATCCCCCGCAAGATCGCCTTGCTCTGTCTGTTGCTGGCCAGTGCCACCGGCGCCCAGGCCAGCCAGGCGCTGAGCCTGCCCCAGGCGCTTGCCGCCGCTTTCGCCCAGAACCCGGAGCTGGCTGCAGCCGGCCGTGAAATTGGCATTGCCGATGGCGAATGGCGCCAAGCCGGGCTGATCCCCAACCCGGAGCTGGCCTGGGAGGTCGAGGACACCCGTCGCGACACCACCACCACCACCGTCACCCTCAGCCAGCCGCTGGAACTGGGCGGAAAGCGTGGCGCACGTCTCGCCGTGGCGGAGGCCGGCCAGGCCATTGCCCTGCTCGACCTGGAGCGCCAGCGCAACGCCCTGCGGGCCGATGTGGTGCAGGCTTTCCACGCTGCCTTGCGTGCGCAGACCGCGCTGGAGCTGGCGCAGCAGTCGCAGGCATTGACTGAACGCGGCCTGCGGGTGGTGCAAGGGCGGGTTACGGCAGGCCAGTCATCACCGGTGGAGGCCACCCGTGCCCAGGTGCAACTGGCCCAGGCCCAGACCGAAGTGCGCCGCGCGAAAACCCAGCGCAGCGTGGCCTACCAGGCCTTGGCCCGGTTGACGGGCAGCCCGATGGCAAGCTTTGAACGGTTACAGGCGGCCAACCTTTCGCCAGGCATCGCGCCGGGTGCCGACACCTTGCTTGAACAGGTCGAACAGACCGTTGAATGGCGCCTGGCCGCTGCCCAGGTCGAGCGCGGCGATGCGTCCCTGGGTTCGGAAAAAGCCCAGCGTTTCCCCAACCTCACCGTCAGCCTTGGCAGCCAGTACAGCCGCGAAGACCGGGAGCGGGTGAACGTGGTTGGCCTGTCCATGCCGTTGCCGCTGTTCGACCGCAACCAGGGCAATGTCCTGGCGGCTGCGCGCCGTGCCGATCAGGCGCGCGACCTGCGCAATGCCGTGGAGCTGCGTCTGCGAAGTGAAACCCGCAGTGCCATCAGCCAGTGGGAGACGGCGATGCAGGACGTTGAAGCCTACGACCGCACCATCCTGCCGGCTGCGCAGCAGGCCGTGGACACCGCCACCCGCGGTTTTGAAATGGGCAAGTTCGCTTTTCTCGATGTACTCGACGCCCAGCGCACGCTGATCGAGGCTCGCGGGCTGTACCTCGAGGCGCTGGCCTCGGCGACCGACGCGCGTGCACACGTGGAGCGGATCTACGGCGATCTTGATGGCCTGAGCAACAAACCCGATAGCAGGAGCAACAATGACTAACCCACGCAAGCTAGCCCTTCTGGCCACTGCCGTTGCGGCCCTTGGCCTCGCTGGCCTGGCCTGGACCGGCACACTCGGCCAGGCGTCCAAGGCTCAAGCCCCCCATGACGACCATGGTCAAGACAGCCACGGCCACGCTGCAGAGCAGGCCGCCGCAGGCCCTGCAGAGGAGGGGCATGGCGAAGAAGAGGGCCAGTTGCACCTGTCTGTCGCGCAGATCGAATCGGCTGGCGTGCAACTGGCTGCCGCTGGCCCCCGTGAGTTGGGCACCGCCATCAGCTTCCCGGGTGAGATCCGCTTTGACGAGGACCGCACCGCACATGTGGTACCCCGCGTGCCGGGTGTGGTCGAAGCGGTGCAAGCCGAGTTGGGCCAGGCGGTCAGGCGCGGCCAGGTACTGGCGGTGATTGCCAGCCAGCAGATCTCCGACCTGCGCAGCGAACAGCAGGCCGCCCAGCGTCGTCTGGAATTGGCGCGGTTGACCTTTCAGCGGGAGCAACAGCTGTGGCAGGAGCGAATCAGCGCCGAGCAGGATTACCTGCAGGCGCGCCAGGCCCTGCAGGAGGCCGAGATCGCTCTGGCCAACGCTCGGCAGAAGGTCGCGGCGGTGGGCCCGGCCGGTGCCGGCAACCGCTATGAACTGCGCGCACCCTTCGATGCGGTCGTCGTGGAAAAGCACCTGACCGTGGGTGAGGTGGTCGACGCGACCAGCAACGCGTTCACCCTGTCCGACCTGAGCCGGGTGTGGGCCACCTTCGCCGTGGCCCCTCGTGACCTGGACAAGGTGGTGACCGGCCGCGATGTCAGGGTCAGTGCGCCGGACCTGGGCGCCGAGGTCCAGGGCAAGGTCAATTACGTCGGCAGCCTGCTCGGCGAGCAGAACCGCGCCGCCACTGTGCGCGCCACACTTGCCAATCCCAATGGCGCCTGGCGCCCCGGGCTGTTCGTCAACGTGGCTGTCAGCGTCGACCGCTTCGAGGCCGCCGTGGCGGTGCCGGAAAGCGCCCTGCAAACCTGGGAGGCGCAGACCGTGGTGTTTGCCCGCACTGCGGAAGGCTTCGAGGCGCGCCCGGTGAAGACTGGCCGCCGCGATGCTGGCCAGGTGGAAATCACCAGCGGCCTGGCCGCCGGTACTCAGGTTGCGGCCGCTGGCAGCTTTGTCCTCAAGTCGGAACTGGGCAAGGGCTCGGCCGAGCACAGCCACTGATCACGGGGACACCTGCATGTTCGAACGCCTGATTCAATTTGCCATCGAGCAGCGCCTGGTGGTGATGCTGGCCGTGGTCCTGATGGCCGCGGTGGGTATCCACAGCTACCAGAAACTGCCGATCGATGCTGTGCCGGACATCACTAACGTCCAGGTGCAGATCAACACCGCCGCCCCCGGCTATTCGCCGCTGGAGACCGAGCAGCGCATCACCTTTGCCATCGAAACCGCCATGGCCGGCCTGCCAGGGCTCAAGCAGACCCGCTCGCTGTCGCGCTCGGGCCTGTCGCAAGTCACGGTCATTTTCGATGATGGCACCGATATCTTCTTCGCCCGCCAACTGGTCAACGAGCGCCTGCAGGTGGCCCGCGAGCAATTGCCTGAGGGCATCGAGGCGAGCATGGGGCCGATCTCCACCGGCCTGGGGGAAATCTTCCTGTGGACGGTGGAAGCCCAGGAGGGGGCGCTCAAGGAAGACGGTACACCTTACACCCCAACCGACCTGCGGGTGATTCAGGACTGGATCATCAAGCCGCAGCTGCGCAATGTGCCGGGTGTGGCCGAGGTCAACAGCATCGGTGGCCATGCCAAGCAATACCTTATTGCACCAGAGCCCAAACGCCTGGCGGCCTACAAGCTCACCCTCAACGACCTGATTGCAGCGCTGGAGCGCAATAACGCCAACATTGGCGCTGGCTATATCGAGCGCAATGGCGAGCAGTTGCTGATTCGCGCGCCTGGCCAGGTGGCCTCGGCCGAAGACATTGCCAACATCGTTATTTCCAGCGTCGACGGCACGCCGATCCGCGTCAGCCATGTCGCCCAGGTTGGCCTTGGCCAAGAGCTGCGCTCGGGGGCAGCCACCGAAAACGGTCGGGAAGTCGTGCTGGGCACGGTGTTCATGCTGATTGGCGAGAACAGTCGCACGGTGTCGCAGGCGGTCGCTGCAAAACTGGTCGAGATCAATCGCAACCTGCCCAAGGGCGTAGTGGCAGTGACGGTGTACGACCGCACCCACCTGGTGGAGAAAGCGATCGCCACGGTGAAGAAGAACCTGATCGAAGGTGCAATCCTGGTGATTGCCGTGCTGTTCCTGTTCCTCGGCAACATCCGTGCTGCGCTGATCACGGCCATGGTTATCCCGCTTTCGATGCTGTTCACCTTTACCGGCATGTTCAGCAACAAGGTCAGTGCCAACCTGATGAGCCTGGGCGCGCTGGACTTCGGCATCATCGTCGACGGCGCGGTGGTGATCGTGGAAAACGCCATCCGTCGCCTGGCCCATGCCCAGCTGCGCCACGGTCGCATGCTGACCCGCGCCGAACGGTTCCATGAGGTGTTTGCCGCCGCCCGCGAAGCACGCCGGCCGCTGATCTATGGGCAGTTGATCATCATGGTGGTGTACCTGCCGATCTTTGCCCTTACCGGGGTCGAGGGCAAGATGTTCCACCCCATGGCCTTCACCGTGGTCATGGCCCTGTTGGGTGCGATGGTCCTCTCGGTCACG
Organism: Pseudomonas sp. D5(2026); assembly: GCF_057766845.1. Classification (NCBI taxonomy): domain Bacteria; kingdom Pseudomonadati; phylum Pseudomonadota; class Gammaproteobacteria; order Pseudomonadales; family Pseudomonadaceae; genus Pseudomonas; species Pseudomonas sp. D5(2026). Next base: position 3,535,141 of record NZ_CM173421.1, on the reverse strand, counting down.
TTCGTACCGGCGGCCATTGCCCTGTTCGTCACCGGCAAGGTCAAGGAGGAGGAAGGCCTGGTGATGCGTACGGCACGTCAGCGCTATGCCCCGGTGCTGGCCTGGGTGCTGGGCCGGCGCAAACTGGCGTTTGCTGCTGCCGCCGCCCTGGTGCTGTTGTCCGGCGTGGTGGCCAGCCGCATGGGCAGCGAGTTCATCCCCAGCCTCAGCGAGGGTGACTTCGCCCTGCAGGCCCTGCGAGTGCCGGGCACCAGCCTGTCGCAGTCGGTGGACATGCAGCAGCGCCTGGAGCAGGCGATCATCGCCCAGGTGCCCGAGGTGGAGCGGGTGTTTGCCCGCACCGGCACTGCCGAGATTGCCTCCGACCCGATGCCACCGAACATTTCCGATGCCTACGTGATGCTGCGCCCGCGCGAACAATGGGTTGACCCGGGCAAGCCGCGGGATGAACTGATCGCCCAGGTGCAACGTGCCGCTGCCAGTGTACCGGGCAGCAACTATGAGCTGTCGCAGCCCATTCAGCTGCGCTTCAACGAGCTGATTTCCGGGGTGCGCAGCGATGTGGCGGTGAAGCTGTTCGGAGACGACATGGAGGTGCTCAATCGCACTGCCGCGCAGATCGCCACCAGCCTGCAAGGGGTGCCAGGCGCGTCCGAGGTGAAGGTGGAGCAGACCACGGGCTTGCCGGTACTGACCATCGACATCGACCGTGACAAGGCCGCCCGTCATGGCCTGAATGTGGGCGATGTGCAGGGCGCCATCGCCATTGCCGTGGGTGGCCGCACCGCCGGTACGCTGTATGAGGGCGACCGCCGCTTCGACATGGTCGTGCGCCTGTCGGAAACCTTGCGTACCGATGTCGACGGGCTGGCCAGCCTGCTGATTCCCGTACCGGCCAGTGCTGCTGAGGGGGCCGGGCAAATCGGTTTCATCCCGCTGTCGCAGGTAGCCACGCTGAACCTGCAACTGGGCCCGAATCAGGTGAGCCGCGAGGATGGCAAGCGTGTGGTGGTGGTCAGTGCCAACGTGCGTGGACGCGACCTGGGCTCGTTTGTGCAAGAGGCCGAGCAGGCCCTGATCGACCAGGTGCAGGTGCCACCGGGGTACTGGACGCGTTGGGGAGGCCAGTTCGAGCAGTTGCAGTCGGCGGCCGAGCGCTTGCAGGTGGTGGTACCGGTAGCCTTGCTGCTGGTCATGGCACTGTTGCTGATGATGTTCAACAACCTCAGGGACGGCCTGCTGGTGTTCACCGGCATCCCCTTTGCGCTGACCGGCGGGGTGCTGGCGCTGTGGTCGCGTGATATTCCGCTGTCCATTTCTGCCGGGGTCGGGTTCATTGCATTGTCGGGAGTGGCAGTGCTGAACGGGCTGGTGATGATTGCCTTTATCCGCGGGCTGCGCGAGGAAGGGCGCACGCTGCGGGCGGCGGTCGAGGAGGGTGCGCTGACCCGATTGCGGCCGGTACTGATGACGGCGCTGGTGGCCTCGCTGGGGTTCATTCCGATGGCCTTGGCCACCGGGACCGGTGCGGAGGTGCAACGGCCACTGGCAACGGTGGTGATTGGCGGGATCTTGTCCTCTACAGCGCTGACGTTGCTGGTGTTGCCGGCGTTGTATCAGTGGGCGTATCGGCGGGAAGAGCAGCAGGAAGGCTGAGCAGTCGGGGCTGCAAGGCAGCCCCGGAAATTTCAGACGGTGTTTCGGGTTCCGGCCCGCACACCGTCCATGCTCATGTCCTCATGCAAAGAAATCCGCGAAGTTTCCGGCAACGCCAAGCCGCCCACCAACGCCACCAGCGCAATCACCACCAGGTAGAACGCCGGTGCCAGGCTGCTGCCGGTTTGGCCGATGAGCCAGGTTGCCACCAGCGGCGCAGTGCCGCCAAATAGCGTGTAGGCCACGTTGTAGGTAATCGCCGAAGCGGTATAGCGGGTACGTGTAGGGAAACTTTCCGACAGCAATGCTGCGGTAACCACGCCACTGCACAGTGCCCCCACCGCTAGCAGGATCACCCCCAGCAACGCACCCGACATCGAGCCAGAGCTGGCCAGCCAGTACGCCGGGAACACGCTAAGCATCATCCACAGGCAGGTAAAACCGATGGTCTTGCGCCGCCCCACCCGGTCCGAAAATGCACCGGCCAGCGGGCAGCCCACGGCGGCGAACAGCAGGGCCACGGTGGTCACCAGCAGTGACTGCGCGCGGGTCAGGTTGCCGACCAGTTGCAGGTAGGTGGCGAAGTAGGTGGTGAACATGTAGAACGACAACGCGGTCAGCGAAATGAACGCCCCCAGGTTGCGGATGACCCGGCCATGGTGGCGCAGGGTTTCCTTCAGCGGTGAATGCTCGTGCTCCTTGCCTTGGGCGACGGCTTCGCGGAACGCCGGGGTTTCCTCCATGCGCCAGCGCAGGTACAGGCCGACCAGGCCCAGCGGTGCGGCAATCAGGAACGGAATGCGCCAGCCCCAGGCATTCATCGCCTCGGTCGACAGGCTGGCCTCCAGGCCATAAGCGATCACCGCTGCGCAGGCAAAGGCGGAAAAGGTCGACACAGGTACGAAGCTGCCATAAAAGGCGCGCTTGTCGTCAGGCGCGTGCTCCATCAGGTAGGCGCAGGCCCCGGCATATTCGCCACCGGCAGAAAACCCCTGCAGGCAGCGGGCCAGGGTCAGCAGCGCCGGGGCTGCCAGGCCGATGCTGGCATAGGTCGGCAGCAGGCCGATCAACGTGGTGGAGCCGGCCATCAGCAGGATGGTCAGCGACAGGATGCGCTTGCGACCCAGTCGGTCGCCCAAGGCACCGAAGACGATGCCGCCCAAGGGGCGCAGGGCGAAGGCCACGGCGAACACCGCGAAGGTTTTGAGCAAGGCCACGCTGGCGTCTTCGCTGGCAAAGAACTGGCTGGCGATCAGCGTGGCGAGAAAGCCGTACACGGCGAAGTCGAACCATTCGACGAAGTTGCCGATGGCCGAAGCGGCTATCACCCTGCGCAGGGTGGCGGGGGATACCTCATGATGTGCGGACATGCGGGAGCTCTCCGGTTTCCTTTGGCAGCCATGATGAAAGTGGCGCGGTAGGGCCGCGCCATCGTTATTGTGCTTGCCAGTAGATAGCCGGGCGCTGCAAGGCGCTTTGTCGAGGGCGACCTCGGTATACCTGATTCAACCGATGCAGCAGGTTACAGCCGGAGTGCCTCAAAAGGCCTGTCAGGCCGCACGCTCAAGCACATCCAGCAAATCGACAAATTCCAGGGCCAGTTTATGCCGTGGCGCCAAATGCACCAATGGCACCGAGGCATGGTGCGATTCACGCATCTTGATCGAACTGCTCAGGTACACCGGCAGCACCGGCAGGCCTTCGCTGCGCAGTTGATCGACCAGGGTCTGGTGCAGTGCGGTGCGGCCGGCGAACTGATTGACCACCACACCTTCCACCTGCAGCGCGGGGTTGTGGTCTTGGCGCAGTTCTTCGACCTCGGCCATGACACTGTGCAGGGCCTGGCGCGAGAAACTGTCGCAGTCGAACGGAATCAACAGACGCTCGGCCGCCACCAGCGCGCTGAAGGTGTAGAAGTTCAGTGCGGGCGGGGTGTCGATGTAGATCCGCTCGTAGTCCTCGCCCAGCGCCACCAGCAACTTGCGCAGCTTGTTGATCTTGAACTTGCTCTCCAGCTTGCTTTGCAGGTCGCTGAGGTCAGGGCTGGCGGTGACCAGGTGCAGGTTGCTGTAGCGGGTTTCGGTGATTGCCACGCGGTGCTTCTTGCCGGCGGCAGTAACCGGCGACAAGGTCTGGCGGAAGAAGTCGGCGATGCCGGCAGGAATGGTGTCGTTGGCCAGCCCGGTCAGGTAGAAGGTGGCATTGGCCTGTGGGTCGAGGTCGACCAGCAAGGTTCGGTAGCCCTCGGCGGCACTGGCTGCGGCGAGGTTGCAGGCAATGCTGGATTTGCCAACGCCACCTTTCTGATTGAAAACCACACGACGCATGAGACGCTCATCCATGAAGTGAAAATGTCAGGTCGGGGTCAATCCTATGACTGGAACGCTGCAGTTTTATGACAGGAATTGTTACAGGGCAGCGATGCATCGTTGCCTGTATCGGCATTTTCACGGGCGAGCCCGTTCCATGGTGACAACACAAGGCGTTCAGGCAAAAGCGACCCGGTTGCGCCCCTCTTGCTTGGCCCGGTAAAGCGCCCGGTCAGCCTCGCCCAATGCGTTCATGGGCTCGCCGTGCGTCTCGCCATCCCAGTGCGTCACCCCCAGCGAAATTGTCACTGCCCCCACCGGTTCCACCGGCATATCCTGTACGGTCACACGCAACCGTTCGGCCACTGCGGCGGCCACATTCAGGGTTGCCCCAGGCAGCAATATCAAGAACTCCTCGCCGCCGGTGCGACACAACAGGTCGCCCTCGCGGCAACAACGGCGCATGAGCTCCGCCAGCTGGCGCAGCACCTGGTCGCCCACTTCGTGTCCATGGCTGTCATTTATCCGCTTGAAATGGTCGATATCCAGCGCAATGGCAGCAAACTCCCGGTTTTCAGCTTCCAGTAACGAAAGGCTGAATTCCAGGCTGCGGCGGTTGCCCAGGCCGGTCAGCGGGTCGGTCTGGGCGTCCCGATTGAGCCGGCCGATGCGTTCTTGCAGCAAGTTCAGGCTGAACAGCAATGCGCGCTTGAGCTCTGCCGCCTCGAAGTACCAGGCCCGCACCTGATGCAAGCGTTCGGCGGTACCGGCGCGGTCCATCGTGCGGGCACTCGCGGCCAGTTTCCACAGCGGCCGGGCGATGGTACGGGCCAACCACCACAGCAGCAGGCTGCCAACCAGCGCCAAAGGCGCCGAACTGGCGATCACGTTCAGCACCAGATGGTTCAGCGGCGTCACCGTCTGCGCCAAAGGCTGCTGAGCTACCACGCCCCAGCCGGCGCTGGGTACAGTGGCGAAACCGGCGAGCATTTCCACGCCTAGGCTATTGGTCAACTGCCGGGTACCGCTGTCCAGTGTCGCCAGCTGGTCAACTAGCGCATTGCCCTCCACCACCGTGCCTACCCGTTCGCTATTGGGGTGGTACAGCAGGCGTCGGTTGCGGTCGACCACATACAGGTACGAACCGTCCTTGTAGAAATGCTCGCCCAGCAGGCTGTTGAGGATGTTGTGTTCACGCAGGTACAGGCTGCCACCCACATACCCCAGGTAGCGGCCGTTGTTGTCGAAAATAGGTTGCGAAAGCACCACCACCAGGTTGTCGGCCGCCGACAGGTAGGGCGTGGAAACCAGTGGACGGCGTTCGTGCAGGGCTTCCTGAGCGCCGGGCGACTGCACGTGGGTGCCGATCAGGTGGCGTAGCGGGGCGGGGGATACTGCCAGCAGTACCCCGTTGGCATCGATCACGAAGGTGGAGTTGAAGGCCATGCTCTGGCCCAGTACGCGGTCAGTCTCTACCTGCAGCGCTGCGGTGTCGCTCAACTGTCGGCTTTGTACACCGGCGCTGAACATCAGTTGCTGCAAGGCGCTGCCAATGAAGGTTTCGGTGATGCTGGCCAGCTTTCTCGCATACACCCGGTTGGCTTCCAGGGCATTGTCGATCAGTAGCTGGCGCTGCACCCGGTAGCTGGCGAAATAGCTGGCGCACAGCATGACCACTGCGGTCAGGGCGCAGAGCACCAGAATGAGTGTACGTAGATCCAGGCGCAATCCGTGCTTGGTGTGTGGCAATCCTGACCTCGGGTGATCGTAAAGGGCTGCTGAACGGGAGTTACCTTAGCGGGTGGCGCTCAAGAGCCTGCCTTGTCCAGTGCATCAAGCTCATCTTCCACCTGTTGCATGCGCTGTTCGACCAAGGCCTGCACGTTCACATCGCGGGCGGTTTCGCGCATCAGCGCGGTGAGTTTTTCGCTCAAGCGTTTGCCGGCTTCGGTGTCTTCCAGGGCGCGCGCTTTGGCGGGGTCCTGAGTGGCGGCGACGATGGTGGCGAATTCGGCGTCGCTGAAGTTCTTTTCGCTGTACAGGCGGAACAGGTCCCGGCGCTGGTCCTCGACGGTCAGGTGCTTGCGCAGTACGTCCTGGATGGTCGCTTGCGACAGCTGCGGGTGAGTGCGGCCCAGCAGCGCGGACATGCGCTCGATGTTGTGCGTGTAGGCGTCCTGCAGCGGCAGCTGGGCGAGGATCTGTTCTTCACGGGAGGGTTTCTGGTCGCAGGCGGTGAGTGCAGCAGCCAGCAACAGGGGGAACAGCAACTTCGGGAGGCGAGGCATGGTGTGGCCTGGTCGGGCAGTGAAGACTGCCGATTATACCGGTGTCCGCCTTGCCGCGACGAGCCCTGTGATTTGCCTTGAGCGGCACGCTGCGGTAGAACCGTGCGCTCCCGATCACACTGGCAACCGCCCGATGCCGAACTGGACCCTGCAACCTGTAGCGCGTGACGCCATTGCCGAAGTGCTGGCGTTTGTCGACAGCGCTCGCCGCGTGCTTTTTCCGATGCTCGCCAACGCACCCTTGCCGCGTGACCTGGCGCATTTCGCCGACACTTACCTGGACGGCGCGGGCTGTTTTCTGGAAGCCCGTGAGGGTGAGCGGCTGGTCGCGGTGATAGGTTACTTGCCCTATGATCATCGCTTTGCCCAGCTTGATTACCGCGCAGAGCGGGTAGTCGAGGTGGTGCGGCTGTTCGTGTTGCCGGCCTACCGCAGGCATGGCCTGGCGGCTGCCTTGTTTGGTGCCTTGCGCGAACGGGCGATGCAAGCGGGCGTCGACTGCCTTTACCTGCATACTCATCCGTTTCTGCCGGGCGCCATTGCGTTCTGGGAGCGGCAAGGGTTCACGCTGGTGGATGTGGAGCAAGACCCGGTGTGGCAGACCACGCACATGCAGTTGCGATTACGCTGACCTGTGGGAACGTGCCTGTTGGCAATGACGCAACAGCATGGGCAGGGCTACTTGGTTCAGGGGGCGCGAAAGCGCAGGATGCGCGCGCCGTCGAAAGGGTCGGTGAGGTAGTGGGCGTGGACGCCGAAGGTGCTCAGCAGGCGCTTGGGGGTAAGCACCTCGAAGGGTTTGCCGAGCGCGATCAGGCGGCCTTTGTCAAGAACCGCGACACGGTCGCAGGTCAGCGCCTGGTTGAGGTCATGCAGCGCCACCAGGGTGGTTACCGGCAGCGCCTGCACTTGTTGCAGCAGGCTTAGCTGATGCTGGATGTCCAGGTGGTTGGTCGGCTCGTCCAGTAGCAGCACCTGCGGCCGTTGGGCCAGCGCGCGGGCGATGTGTACACGCTGGCGCTCGCCACCGGACAGCGACCCCCACAGGCGCGTGCGCAGGTGCAGGGCATCGAGGTCGGTCAGGGCTTGCTCGACGATGGCGCGGTCCTGCCGCGAGAACGGTGCCAGGGCCGAGAGCCAGGGTGTGCGGCCCAAGGCAACCGCGTCGAACACGCTGATCGCATCGAGGGTGTCGGCCTGTTGCTCGACCAGCGCCAGCGTCTGGGCAACACGGCGGCGGGGCATCTGTGCCAGTGGCTCACCCATGAGCTGCACGCTGCCGCAGGCCGGTTTGCGCAACCCTGCCAGCAACTTCAGTAGCGAGGATTTGCCCGAGCCGTTAGGGCCGACAATGCCCAGGGTTTCACCGGCGACAACGCTGAGGTCGATATCGCTGAGCACGGTATTGCCGGCCAGTTGCAGCCCCAGCCCATGGCAGGCCAGCGGAGGGATGCGAACTGCTGTCATGGCGGTCATGGGCGCCCCCGACGGCTAACCAGAATCAGCGCGAATACGGGGGCACCGATCAGCGCAGTCACCACGCCCACCGGGATCACCTGGCCGGCGATCAGCGTGCGTGAAAGAATGTCTGCCGCAATCAGGAACAGCGCACCGCCCAGTGCGCTGGCGGGCAACAGACGGCTGTGCCCGGGGCCGAGCAGAAGGCGCAGGGCATGGGGTATTACCAGCCCGACAAACCCGATGGCGCCGACAATGGACACCATCACAGCCGTCACCAGCGCTGCACAACTGATCAGCAGCAATTGGGTGCGCCGCACCGGGATGCCCAGCGAGGCGGCCGAATCGGTACCGAAGGTGAAGGCATCCAGAGCACGGCGGTGCCACAGGCACACCAGCAAACCGAAAATCGCCACCGGCACAGCCAGCCACACCGAAGGCCAGCGCACGCCGCTCAGGTTGCCCAGCAGCCAGAACAGGATACCGCGCGCCTGCTCGGCGGTGGCCGACTTGGTGATCAGGAAGGCGGTCAGTGCATTGAACAGTTGCGAGCCGGCGATACCGGCAAGGATCACCTGGGCATTGTTGCTGCTGGGGCCGGCCGCGCGGGCCAGCACCAGTACCAAGGCGAATGCGGCCACGGCACCGATGAAAGCCCCTGCGGACATGCTTAACGCCAGGCTACCCAGGCCCAGCAGGCCGACGAGTACCGCGCCGGTCGAGGCACCGGCAGACAGCCCCAGCAAGTAGGGCTCGGCCAGTGGGTTGCGCAACATCGCCTGCAGGATGACACCGCAGGTGGCCAGCCCGGCGCCACAAGCGGCTGCGACCAGGGTGCGGGTCAGGCGGTAGTTCCAGACGATGCCGGCGTCGATCGGGTCCACCGGGTAGGCGGCTTGCCACAGGTGGTTGGCCAGCACCTGGCCGACCACGCTGGGCGACAGGTTGGTTTCGCCGATGGCGGTGCCGGCCAGCAGGGCAGCCAACAGGGCGGCCAGGGCAACGGCGATGCAGGGTAACAGGCGAATCATCACTGGGCTGCTTTACCGCTGGCGAAGGCCGTGGACAGCGTTTGAACGCCGCGGAACAGGCGGATACCGGCCTGCATGGCGTCGGCGTCAAGGATAATGATACGGTCGTGCTTCACTGCGTCCATGTTGCGGGTTACCGGATCACTGCGCAGGAATTCGAGCTTTTTCTGGTAGTCGTCGGCGGGGAAACGGCGGCGGTCCATGCGCGCGATGATCAGCCAGGTCGGATTGGCCTTGGCCAGGGTTTCCCAGCCTACGCTTGGCCATTCTTCGCTGGACTCGACCACGTTGCGTACACCAAGGGTGCGCAGCATGAAGTCGGCGACACCCTGGCGGCCGGCCACATAGGGGTCGATGTGAAGGTCGGCGCTGGAGAACCAGAACAGCGCCGTAGTTGCCGACAGGTCCTTGCCGGCCAGCCGCGCCCTGGCGCTGTCCAGATGCCCTTGCAATTCTGCGTTCAGGGCCGCACCGCGGTCCTGAACGTCGAAGATCTCGGCCAGTTGGCTGACGCTCTTGTAGATGCTGTCTACCTGGAACGCTTGCAGGCGGGTGCCGTCTGCACCGACCAGGTTGTCCTTGCCTTCGCAGTCCGATGGCAGCACGTAGGTGGGGATCTTCAGTTCATCGAACTGCTCGCGGGTGGCGACCGAGCCCTGGGCACCGACCATCCATTCGAACTGCACCGCGACCAGCTGCGGGTGCTTGCCGACCACCGCCTCGAAGCTGGGTTCGTTGTCGGCCAGGCGTGGAACCTTGGCGTTCACTGCCTGGTATTCAGGCAATACGTTGTTGAACCACAGCGCGGTGCCCGCCAGCTTATCACCCAGCCCCAAGGCATAGAGCAGCTCGGTACCGGCCTGGCCGATGGTGACGGCGCGCTGCGGTGCCTGAGCAAAAGTCTGCGGCTTGCCGCAGTTGTCGACCGTCAGCGGGTAGTGGGTGGCAGCGGCCTGGGCCAGGCCGGTGAGGCCTAGGCCCGCGAGCAGGGTGGCGAAACGGGGCAGCATGCTGGGCGATCTCCTATCGGACAGTTCTGGTGAGGAACGCACGGACAGGCATCGCCGAGCCCCAGCGGGTGGCTGGGGCAACACTGACGGCCAATCCCGGACACCCCGCCGGTTGGTGAATGCAGGCCGGCAGGTCTCCTGACTGGTGCGTCATGGCCTGGCTCCGGCCTTCCCGGGCGGTAGGCCCAGTGGCATGGGTGGAGCAGGCTCGGCACCTACAGTTGCGGGGGCAGTTCCGTTTGGCCCGTATTGGCGGGCCTGGGATTCCCTGTTAGTTCCGTGGTGGAAACCGGCGGCCCGCATGGTAGACCATCGCGGCGCCGGGGGAAAACGCTTTTCAGAAGTACTTCATCCAGCTGATGTCGCGGCGGCGCTGCTTCAGCCGGGCGAACCCGCGCACCGGCAGGTACAGCGAAACCGCCAGCAGTACCGCGCCCAGCCACACCGTTGCAATGCGGTCGAAACCGAAGTAGTCGCCATGGTTGAGCCCGAACAGCGCCACGCAGGCCAGGTACAGCAGCTTCAGCACATACAGGTGCAGCAGGTAGAAGAACATCGGTGCCGCACCGAACACCGCCAGTGCCGTGATCCAGCGCACTTGGCCGGCCCGCTCGAACGCGCGTAACAGCAGCAGGCCACAGCCCAGGGTCAGGGCCAGGAACAGAAGCGACGGTGGGTATTTGGTGATGTTGAAGAAGCTCATCAGGGTTTGCGTGAAGGTTGGATAACCGCTCCACGGCGCCTCACCGTAACCGTTGAACATGCGCAGCAGGGCAAAGCCAAGCAGCGCGAGCAAACCGGCTACCTGCAGGTGTTGCTGGCGTTGTCCGGCATCGCTGCCACGGGCGAACCAGGGCCCCAGGCCGTAACCCAGGGCGATGACGCCGATCCAAGGCAGCACCGGGTAAGACGTGCGCAGGTGCAGGGTCTCGGAAAACGCCAGCCAGCCACGATCATGCAGGATTGCCCACGGCACATGCAGGGCTGACTCTACGCCGAAGTGCACGCCGTCGAGCAGGTTGTGGCCGGCGACGATGATGGCGCCCAGGGCGAGTAGCGCGGCGCGTGGCAGCCACACCAGCAGCGACAGGGCGATCATGCTGACGCCGATGGCCCAGATCACTTGCAGGTAAATCACGCTGGGGGGCAACTGGAAGGTCCAGGCGAAGTTGACCAGGGTGAACTCCAGCACCACCAGGAACAGCCCGCGTTTGAGCAGGAACGCCGAGACGTCGCCACGGCCCTGATACTTCTCGCCATACAGCCAGGCCGACAGGCCGGTCAGCAGGACGAACACCGGCGCACACAAGTGGGCGAGGGTGCGGCTGAAGAAAAGCGCCGGTTCCGTGGTGTCGATGGCCATGGGGTCGCTGACCTGGTGGTGCAGGAAGAAAGTCTCGCGGACGTGGTCCAGGAGCATGAACAGGATCACCAGGCCGCGCAGGGCATCGATGCTCTGCAGGCGCTGGGTGATCAGCGTGGGCGTGGCGCTGGCACTTGTCATGGGCTGTCTAATAGGAATGGATTTCATGTGAAACGTTATCGTATAACAAGATGCTAAAAGGGAATAGAGGTTTTTGTGTGGCCTGTGCCGGGCTCTTCGCAGCACAAGCCACCCAGATCAGAAGCTGTAATCCACCGTCGCGAAGTACGACCGCGGCATCCCCATCAACCACTGCTGCCCGCTGAACGCCGACTGCACATACTCGCGATCGAACAGGTTGTTCAACTGCAACCCCAGCTTCACGTCCGGCAACACTTGCCAGGCGATGTTGGCATCGACCACGGTGTAGCCGGGGGCGCTGTGGTTATTGGCGGTATCGGCATAACGCTCATCCACATAACGCGCCCCCAAGCCGGCCTCTACCTGCTGGCCGAAGCCTTTGCTCAACCAAAGGTTGGCGGTACGCCGTGGCACGTTGGCCGGCCGGTTGCCTGCGCGGTCCTGCGGCAGACCGCCGACCATTTCGTCGAAGTCGTCGTACTTGGCGCGTACCAGCGATGCATTGGCCGACACCTGCCACTGATGGGCCAGGGCCAGCTCCAGCGTCGCTTCCAGGCCATCGGAGGTCTGCTGCCCGGCTTGTTGCTTCTCGTGCGTGATCGGGTCGTCGACCAGCAGCTTTTTCTTGACGATGTGGTAGGCAGCAAGCGTCCATTCGCCACGCCCCTCCCAAAAGCGCTGCTTGATGCCGGCCTCGGTCTGCTTCGCCTCGGTCAGGTCATAGTGCATCTGCGCGGGGCTGAGGCTGATGAGGTTGTTGACCCCGTCCTCGCTGGTTGAGTACTGGCCGTACAACGACAGGTCGTCGTTGAGTGCATACACCAGCCCCACGCGCCAGTTGCCACCTTGCAGGCTACGATCGCTGCGGCTGTCGTTGGTCAAGTTGTTGCGGTCGATGTGGTTCTGGTCGCGACGCACGCCGGTAACCAACGACAGGCGATCGCTCAATTGCAGGCGGTTTTCGGCAAACAGGGCAAAGGTATGGGTGGTCGAGAGCGTTTGCGGCCGCAACGGCGAGGCGCTATGGAACCCGCCGGGCTGTGGCTGCCACGGGTCGACGTAGTCGCCGCCGACATCGTTGTAGGGGGAATTGCTGTCGACGTTGAAGCGCACCTTGTTGTACTCGGCACCGAGCACGGTCTTGCTGGCCAGGCCGAACAGGGTGTGGTCGAAGGTGAAGGTCTGGCGGTCGCCGAACTGCTCCTGGTTGTGCTTGATCTCCAGGTAGCTGCCGCGCAGCAGTTGCTGACGCTCTGCGTCCCAGCTGTAGTCCTCGGCGTTGCGCCAGTGGCGGCGGCTTTTGATGTAGTACAGCTGGTTGCTGGCGCTGAGCTGGTCGTTCAGCGCCCAGTCGGTTGTCAGCCGGGTCCATTCATCAACGTACTGCTGCACGTCGTTCTGTACGTTGTAGTTCTTTTTGCGCAGGCTGCTGCGGTAGTGGCCGTCGATCAGCGGGGTGCCGTAGTAGTTGGCAGGTTGTGCATCGCCGCGGTCATGGGCCAGCGTGAAGCTGAGGTCATCACTGGCATCGAAACGCAGCGCGGCGCTCATGGCCAGGCTACGTGAAGCGGTGCGGTCGACCCAGCCATTGCCGGCCTGCTGGTTCAGCGTCAGGCGGTAGCTCAGGCGCTCGCTGAGGCTGCCGCCGCTGTCCAGGCCGAGCTGCTGGCGGTCCCACGAGCCGTAACCCAGGCGCAGGTGGTTGCGCACTTCGCCGGCAAAAGGTTTTTTCGGGATCACGTTGATCACCGCGCCGGTGGCGCCTTCGCCATGCAGTACCGAGGCCGGGCCGCGAATCACCTCGATGCGTTCGACCATCCACGGGTCGACCGGGAAGGTTTGGGTGCCGGCACCGGTGTACAGGCGCGCGCCGTCGAACAGGGTCATCACCGAGCTGTGGCCGGCAAAGCCGCGGGCAGACAAGCCTGTACCGCCGTCCCCCGGTGAGCCGACGAAGGTAATGCCCGGCGAGCGGGTCACTGCATCCTGCACTGTGAGGTTGTTGCGCTGCTGAATCTGCCGTTCGCTGATACTGCTGGTGCTGGCCGGCGTCTCCAGGGCACTGAGGCCAAGGCGCGAGCCTGCCTGGGTCGGCGTGGCCAGGTCGATGGTACGGCTGTCGAGGGTGTCGGTGATGGCCGTGGAAGGCAGGGCCAGAGGCTGCGGGTCGCGGTCATCAGCCAGCGCCGGCAGGGTGACGGCCAGGCAGGCCGCCAGAGGGTGAAGCTTGAACATACGGGACATGTCGTTCCACTGCTGCAGGAATGAATGGATCCCGGTGGAAAACACGCAAAGGCGAACCATGCAGGCAGGCGCGCGCACGGATTCCGGCCTGCGCCCGCCCACCGCGGGTTGCCAAGTGAAGCTCCAGGCCGGTCTCCGGGCTTGCGAGGGGCATGAAACCTTCACCTTCCCATGCCTGAGCACAGTGGTATCTCGAAGGGTTCGCTCGCTTACCGTTGCGGGGGCAGCACCGGACTTGTCGTGGGCAACACGACGCACCGGTTTCCCGTTTCACCCTGCGCGCGGCGGCGCAGGGCACCTGAAACTGGCGCGCATCTGACCATTGAAAGGCTGGGGCGTCAAATGTGGGTGTGCTGTGAGTGTCGCGAAAAAATCAGGTTGTGAGTTTGAAGGCAGGTTTGCCTGAACAGGCTAGCGCCCGCGGCGCCGCGATACCCGTGCCTCGATGTTCTTGCGCCCGATCAGCAGCGGCGGCTTCTCCACCACCGGCTCATCCGCCAGCCATTTGTACATCACCAGGCAGTCCACCAGCCCCAGGCGGGCATGACGGTAGGCCTTGGGCAAACGGCCGACTGTTTCAAAGCCCAGCTTGTGCCATAGCGCCACGGCCACTGCGTTGGTGGCTACCACCGAGTTGAACTGCAATGCCAGAAAGCCTTCCTGGCGCGCGAGCTTTTGCGAGTGCTCGCACATCAAGCGCGCCACGCCCCGGCCGCGCGCCTGTTCGCAGACCATGTAGCCGCAATTGCCTACATGCGCACCAGGCCCGGCAGCATTGGGCTTGAGGTAATAGGACCCCAGTAGCTCGCCATCTTCTTCGGCCAACAGCGTGTGCAAGGGCAGCTCCAGCCACAGCTGGCGGGCCTGCTCGAAGCTCAGCGCCGGGTCGAAAGCGTAGGTTTCACGGGCTTGGACAATGGCCTGGAAGGTGGGCCAGAAACGATCAAAATCTTCCGGCGTCATGGGGCGAATGTGGATCATGCGGGTTCCTGCGCGGGGTGAGCCGCCCAGTCTGGGTGGCGCGGCGCCGTCGCGCAAGGGCGACGACGCCGTTTGTGCTCAACCGTTGGCCTTGCCCACCGCGTCCATTGCGCGGGCCGAGTACACCAGCGCGGCACCGGCGTTCATGGCCACGGCCACGCCGAGGGCCTCGGCAATTTCCTCGCGGCTGGCACCCGCTTTGACGGCCTGCTGCGAATGCACGGCGATACAGCCGTCGCAGCGGGTGGTCACAGCCACGGCCAAGGAGATCAGCTCGCGGGTCTTGGCATCCAGGTGGTTGGTTTTGGCGCCTGCACCGCTGGCGGTCATGTAGCCGGCTACGGTGTCGGGTGAGAGTTGCTTGAGATCGCCGATGCCGGCCATCAACTGCTTACGGTAGGCGTCCCAGTCCATCATGCTCATCGTCTTCACCTTGGGGGGGTTGCGAGTGGAGCTTTCAGGCTAGTCGAAGAGTTGCACGTGTGAGGCGGTACTTTGGTTGGTAAACGCAGGTCACTCGTACAGTGGCCTGCGTTGAGCCTTCAGATGTAGATGAACACCAGCACCAACGCCGCGACCACTGCCCATTTTTCCAGGTAGTAGCGCATGCGGTTGCGCTTTTTCAGCGCCTTGCCACGCTCGCGGATCTTGTAGATGCGGGTGAACAGGCGGTTGATGCCACCGGTCTTGTCGCTGGCGTCGTTGGGCGCAGCGGCAGCGGCCATCACGTTGCGGCTGAACCAGCGGTTGAACGCAGTTGCCCAGCGGTACTTGAGCGGGCGTTCGACGTCGCAGAACAGGATGATGCGGTTGTGCTCGGTGGTGTTGGCCGCATAGTGGATGTAGGTTTCGTCGAAGATGACCCCCTCACCATCGCGCCACGCGTATTTCTCGCCGTCCACATCGATGTAGCAGCCATCGTCATTCGGTGTGTCCAGGCCCAGGTGGTAGCGGTAGGAACCGGCATACGGGTCACGGTGGCGCACCAGCTTGGCACCGGGTGGCAGGGTGGCGAACATGGCCGCCTTGACCGTGCCGATGCCTTGCAGCAGCTCGGTCGTGCGTGGGCAAAGGGCCATTGCCGACGGGTGGCTTTCGCCATACCACTTCAGGTAAAAGCGCTTCCAGCCGGTCTTGAAGAACGAGTTGAAACCGACGTCATCGTAATTGTCGGACTTCTTGATTTCACCCACGTGCAGCAACTGGCGACCTTCCTCGCGGATCTCCTGCCAGTGGTCCTGCAGCGGTTTCAGTTCTGGAAAGGCCTCGACCGGCAGGTAAGGCTTAGCCGGGTGTTTGGAGAACAGGTACAGGAAGCTGTTGATCGGGGCCAGGAAGCTGGAGTGGTCGCCCAGCTGGCGAGTCAGCTTGTGGCGAACCCGACCGCGCAGGTGAACATAGGCGATCGAGAGGACGAAGATGAGTACGAGTGCAATTTTCATGGACGTTTACTGGTCGAAGAATGGCCATGCGCCATGGCATGAGCCCGCCAGCATAAACAATCATGGGGGTAGTTTGTACTGATTGTTACGAAACTGTGGGGCGACATTGGTGTAATACCCTACAGTCTTGCGCAAACGTTTCATGTCAGGGAGTTGGTATGGTTCAGGATATACGCCCCAGTGGTAGTCCGTTCAAGCGGCTGTTCTTCGCCTTGCCGGTCAGCGACGCCCAGCGCCGTGACCTGGCCCAGTGGCGGCGAGGGCTGAACCTGCGCAGCGGCAAACCGGTGCCGGCCGCCAACTTCCACGTCACGCTGCTGTTCCTCGGTGATGTGGATACCGCGCAGGTGCCTGCGATTTGCGCGGCCGTCGACCAACTGGCGCTGCCAGCCTCGGCGCCGCGGCTGTTGCTCGACCGTTTGCAGGTGTGGCAGCGGGCCAGCGCCCTGGTGCTGGAGGCGCAGCAGGTACCGCCGACCCTGTTGCAACTGGTGTACGGTTTGCAGCAGGCGCTGCTGCCGTTGGGGATGGAGGCGGCCAAACGTGAGTATCGACCGCACCTGACGCTGTCCAGGGATTACCGCGGGCAGCCGCCCGAGGCCAGCAGCGCGCCGGAGTTTTACCTCACCGCACGACACTTTACGCTCTACGAGTCGCGCAAGGGGGCTTACTGGCCCTTGGCGCAGTGGCCGCTGGTGGACTGACCTGCAGGGGCCGTCCAGGTCAAGCAACTACACCGGCAAGCTCTGGTAAGGCAATTCATCCCCCGGGCTACGTTCGAACTGGCGCTTGTACTCGCGACTGAACTGCGAGGTGCTCTGATAGCCCACCCGGTGCGCAGCCTGTGCCACGCCCAGGCCTTCGCCGATCAGCATCTGCTGCGCCTTGAGTAGCCGCAAGCGCTTGAGGTACTGCATCGGCGCCATGTCGGTGCAGCGCTTGAAATGTTCGTGGAAGGTCGAAACGCTCATGTTGGCGCACGCAGCCAGCGCCTCCACGCTCAGCGGCTCGCTGTAGTGCTCGCGCAGGTGGGCGAGGGCAGCGCCGATGCGGGCGAAGTGCCCCTGTTGCTCCACCAGTGCCCGCAGCACACCGGCCTGGGGACCCCGCAGGGCGGTGTACAGCACTTCGCGTACACGCGCCGGGCCCAGCACTTTGGCGTCCAGCGGGTCGTGCAGGCAGCGCAGCAGCCGTTCCACGCTTTCGCGCATGGGCGCATCGAGTGCCGCCGATGTCATTGACTGCGGGGTTTGCGCCTGCACTTCAGCGTCCGGTGCCAGGCCCATGCTCTGCACCAGTTCACCCAGCACGCCACGGTCGATGCCCACCGCCACGCCCAACAGCGGCGCCTCGCGGGTGGCGAAGGTTTCGCACATGAACGGCACCGACAACGCCTGCACCAAGTAATGCCCGGCGCCGTACTCCAGGGTGCGCGGCCCCAGGCGCGCCAGCTTGCTGCCCTGGGCCAGGATCATCAGGCTTGGTTCGTAGATCTGCGGGCTGCTGGCCACATAGTGGTCCCAGCTCAGCACCTGCACCTGGGGCAGGTGCGTGGGCACAAAGCCTGGGCGCGTGGCGAGGCTGCGGATCAGTGCGCAAAGCGGCGCATTGGCATCGACGTGACGGGTCAGTTGCATGGTGGACCAAGGGCAGAGAATCAGACAGCTTGATCATCGCAGATTGAGGGCGTGGCGCCAGCTATGGGTTGGCATCTTCGTAGAATCAGGCATGCATGCCGGAGAATCAGCCGTGGGCGAGGCGGCAAACGGCGCGCAGAATGCGTCGCCTGAATCGTTTCACTTCACTGCGAGGCCCTGCATGTATACCGCCATCGGTTACGCCGCTCAAACCCCCACCAGCCCCCTGGCCCCCATGACGTTCCAACGCCGCAGCCCGCGCCCGGACGACGTCGCCATCGACATTCTGTACTGCGGCGTGTGCCACTCCGACATCCACCAGGCGCGCAACGAATGGGGCATTGCCGTGTACCCGCTGATGCCGGGCCACGAGATCATCGGCCGGGTCACGGCGGTGGGCGACAAGGTCACCGCGTACAAGGTCGGTGACCTGGTGGGCGTTGGCTGCATGGTCGACTCGTGCCGTACCTGTGAAGCCTGCGCCAAGAATCTGGAGCAATACTGCCTGGAAGGCCCGACCATGACCTACGCCACCCCGGACCGGGTCGATGGCAGCAACACCATGGGGGGGTATTCCAGCAGCATCGTGGTCAGCGAGCACTTCGTGGTGCGCATACCAGCCGGTATGGACCTGCCCAGCGCTGCGCCTATCCTGTGCGCCGGCATCACCACCTATTCGCCGCTCAAGCACCACGGCGTGGGCCCGGGCCACAAGATCGGCATCCTCGGCATGGGCGGCCTGGGCCACATGGGCATCAAACTGGCCAAGGCGCTGGGTGCGGAAGTGACCCTGTTCACGCGCTCTCAGGCCAAAGCCGAGGAAGCGCGCCGCCAGGGGGCCGACCATGTGATCGTCTCCACGGATGCCGAGCAGATGCGCGCCGCTGCCGGCCGTTTCGATTTCCTGCTCGACACCATTCCGGTGCAGCACGACCTCAACCCGTACCTGGAAACGCTGAAGTTCGACGGGGTGCACATCCTGGTCGGCCTGATCGAACCGATTGACCCGGCATTGCATGCGGCCAACCTGGTGATGAAGCGCCGGGTGCTGGCGGGGTCGTTGATCGGGGGGATTGCCGAGACTCAGGAAGTGCTGGACTTCTGCGCCGAGAACGACATCCGCTGCGATATCGAGATGCTGGATATCCGCAACATCAACCAGGCCTATGAGCGGATGATTGCCGGTGATGTGAAGTACCGGTTCGTGATCGACATGGCCACGCTACAGGGCTGATTGATCGGTTGCCTGTACGGGCCTCTTCGCGGGCAAGCCCGCTCCTACACAGGGGTGATGTAGGGCTTGCGCGCGGTGGGCCCGTACAGGCAGCAACGATGCAGCCGTTTTACCAGGCCATTGGCTTGTCCCAGCCCTTCCAGAACAACCATCGCCGCACCTCGCCGTGCGCCCCGGTACCGATCTGCCACTCGGGCCGCCCGCTATCCAGCGCAATCACCGAAATAACCCCCGCATGGCTCGCCGCCACCAGTGTTTGCCCGTCGGCGCTGATATCCATCGCACTGATGGTCGATCCCAGGTAATGCTGCCAATGCTCCGTACCCTCTTCGCCAAACGCCCGCAGGTAGCCATAGGCATCACCCACAATGTACTCGCCATCGCGCGCTACCCCCGCATACACCCTTGCGCCATCCTGCACCAGCGGGGTACGCGGGTCCTGGCTGTAGTAATCGGTATCCAGCCCGTGCAGGTCTGCCACCCTCACGGCCAGCGTGGCGCCGCTGTAGAAATGGCAGGCATTGACGATCAACTGGTCACCGGCGCGGTTGAACAAGGCAAAGTGTGGGTATTCGCTGCCCGGGCCGATGTGCGCCAGCGGCTTGAGCTGTTCGTCCAGAACAAGGTGCCGGCTGCCTTGCTCACCCACGACGATCAGCCGGCCATCCGCCGACACCGCACCATGCTCCATGCTCAGCCCCAGGCTGATATCGTCCGGGTCGGTGCCCTCGGCCAACTCATCGAGCACGCGTGCTTGCTGTGGCAGCAGGCGGGTCGCACCTTGGGTGGCCAGCACAAAGATACCTTCGGCACTCACCAGCAGCACGCGCTGGCCGTCGGGGAAGGGGATCAGCGCGGTCGGTGTGGGCGGCAGGTCGAACGGCTCGAACGGGTAACCTGGCGGCAACCCCTCCAGCCCCGTGGGCCAGGCCAGACGTTGCACCTGCGGGCCACCCCAGCCATCGGTCACACGCACGCCCTCGGCATTGGCCAAGGCGAAATAGCGCCGCGCCGGGCAGCGGCCAAAGTGTTCGACGCCGATGACCGGGGTTACCCCATGGTGGTCTATACGCACCACCTGGCCCTTGTCGTAAGGCATGCCGATACGTGCCAGCAGGCTGCCATCTTCCAGCAGCAGGACACTGCCGATGCCTTGGCCGTGCGCTTCGAGCAACGGTACCAAGGGCTGGTGCGCGGGTGGCCAGGCCTCACGGAAGGCCTGGCGCTGCAGTTCGTCGACGCCAGGGTGGTTGGCTGCCTGCAGGGCTGCCAGCCAGGCGTCGAGCAGGTGTTCGGTGGCGGGTGCCTGCGGCTCTTCGAGGTTGTCCCAACCGTGCGCACGGCCCTGCGCGACATAGTCGTTGACGGCCTGGGCATAGGCGGTAACTGCCTGCTGCCACTGCTGCTGGGGGGGCTGCTTGTCCATGAGCGGATCGGGCTCCTTGTTGCACACGCGTTTCACACAAAGCGTGCATGGTACTCCTCCTGCCTGCCCTGTGGTTGTGAGGCCCCAGCTTGACGCGTACCATGCCGGGCATTCCTATCCATAACAAAACGTACGTTGGCACCCCTGCAAGCGGGTCGCTGGCGTGCGACTTGTTGCGTTGCCTGCGGAGAAGCAGTTTCCACCCATGAACGAACCCATCCCCACACACCTGCCGCCCACAACGGGCAGCGGCAGCTGGCTGAGCGTCATCGCCCTGGCCTTGGCGGCCTTCATTTTCAACACCACCGAGTTCGTCCCGGTGGCGCTGCTCAGTGACATTGGCCGCAGCTTCGACATGAGCACTGCCCAGGTGGGCCTGATGCTGACCATCTATGCCTGGGTCGTGGCACTGGCCTCGTTGCCCATGATGTTGCTGACCCGCAACATCGAACGGCGGCGTCTGCTGCTGTTCGTGTTCCTGGTGTTCATTGTCAGCCACTTGTTGTCGTGGCTTTCGCAAAGCTTCGCCATATTGCTGGTCAGCCGTATCGGCATTGCCCTGGCGCATGCGGTGTTCTGGTCCATCACTGCCTCGCTGGCGGTGCGTGTGGCGCCGCCGGGCCAGCAGGCCAAGGCGCTCGGCCTGCTGGCCACCGGTACTACCCTGGCCATGGTCCTTGGCATCCCGCTGGGCCGCGTAGTGGGCGAGGCACTGGGCTGGCGCATCACGTTCCTGAGCGTTGCCGGGGTAGCGCTTGCCACCATGCTGTGCCTGATGAAATCGCTGCCGCTGCTGCCCAGCCAGAACTCCGGTTCGTTGCGCAGCCTGCCGGTCCTGTTCAAGCGCCCGGCACTGGTCATTACCTACCTGCTGGTGACGCTGGTCATTACCGCGCAGTTCACGGCCTATAGCTATATCGAACCGTTCGCCCTGCACGTAGCGCAGTTTGGCGGCGACCGTACCACGCTGTTGCTGCTGTTGTTCGGCGGTGCCGGGGTTTTTGGTTCGTTGTTGTTCAGCCGCTACAGCGACCGCTTCCCGCATGGCTTTCTGGTGGGGTCGATCGGGTTGCTCGCCGCGTGCCTGTTGCTGATGTTGCCGCTGTCGGGCAACTTCCATGTGTTCGCAGTGCTGAGCATGTTCTGGGGCGTGGCGATTCTCAGCTTCAGTCTGTCGCTGCAGTCCAGGACCCTGAAGCTGGCGTCCGATGCCACCGATGTGGCCATGGCGCTGTTCTCGGGTATCTACAACATCGGCATTGGCGGTGGTGCGCTGCTGGGCAGTATCGTCAGCAGCCAGATGAATGTGGCGCATATCGGCCTGGTGGGCGGTAGCGTAGCAGTGGTCGGGCTGGTACTGGCCGTTGCCAGTACCCAGCGCTTTCGCGAGGCGCTGACTCGCTGAGCCGAGGCCGTTCAGGCCACTTGCAAGCCAAGTAGCGACTCAGGCTAATACTGCAGCCCATGCCGATATCAACAAAACCCCCGCCAACACCTGGTTGAACACCCGCAACCGCCCCGGTGCCTGCAGCCACCGGGCGCTCCCCACCCCCAGCAGCGCCCACGTTGCCATGCTCGGCAGAGCGATCAGCAAAAACACCAGCGCCAACTGCCACACTGGCAACGACGGCGCGGCAAATACCCCGACCACCGCCACGGCCATCAACCACACCTTGGGGTTCACCACTTGCAACGAGGCCGCGCTGAGCGCACTGAAGCCTGGCGCCGTGGTCGTGTGGAGCGGGGCGGCGGCACTGCGCAGCATCTTCCACGCCAGGCTGCTGAGCCACAGCACCCCGGCCCAGCTCATCAGCTGTTGCGCCAGGGGGTAGCGCAGCAGCAGTTCGCCCAGCCCCAGCCCGACGAGCAGCACAATGGCTGCAGCCGCGCCACACGCCGCCACGATCGGCGCCAGGCTTGCGCGCAGGCCCCGGTGGGCGCCATGGGCCAGGATCAACAGGTTGGTCGGCCCCGGGCTGATGCTGGACACCAGGGCGAACAGAATGAAGGGCAACAACGACTGCGACATGGTTCAGGGCTCCGTAAACGCGGAGCACCATGCTCGCTGCCTGCCGGCACTCAGTCTGGAAGGTTTGAGCAGCGCCTGCGGTAGTCAGCCGGGGTCAACTGGTAGGCGCGGCGGAACCAGCGCCCCAGATGGCTCTGGTCGGCAAAGCCCAACGCCACGGCCACTTCAGCAGGTGTCTGACCTTGGGCAAGCAGGCGCCGCGCGCGGGCCAGGCGCAGCTGGATCAGGTAGGCATGGGGTGCAATGCCGAACGCTGCCTTGAACGCACGGGTCAGGCGAAAGCGGTCGATGCCGCAGGCCTGGGCCAGGTCTTCCAGGCCGATGTCGCGCTCCAGGTTGGCGTGCAGGAAGTCCCGCGCACGCTGTGCGGTCAGCGGCAGGCGCGGGTCGGGATTGATGCGGCGGCGCCAGTGCAGGTGACGGGTCAGACAGGCCAGTAAATCGTCCATGGCCGTTTGCCTGACGATGCGCAAGTCCTGATCATGCACGGCCTGGAAGGCCTGGGCGGTGGCCCGCGCCAGACGTTCGTCATGGCACAGGGTGTCGGCAAAGCTGGGCAGGCTGTCGCCTGGCGCGTGCTCGTACAGCGCGCGCAGCTGTTGGTCGAGCCAGGCGGGCTCCAGGTACAGCGTCGAATAGGTGAAGCCTTCTTCGGTGGGCGCCAGGCCATCGTGGATGTCGCCAGGCTCAAGTAAAAACACCTGCCCCGGCGTGCTGCGGTGGCGCACCCGACGGCAGTTGAACTGCTGCACGCCCTGCTCGGTCACGCCGACCAGGAAGCTGTCGTGCCAGTGGGGGTCATAGGCATGCCCGACAAAATGCGCACGGACCGACTCGATGCCGGTGTCGGCGTCTTGTTTGAAGTCGATCCAGTTGCTCATGGACGTATACCGTGGGGTAAATGGCAACCTTAGCGCAATGCCCCCGACTCAGTCTGGAACGATTGTGCAGCCGTTGGTCAGTGCCCGGGCGCGCAGGGCCTCGAAGCGTTCGCGTAGCCACAGGTGCAATTGCGTCACGGCAGGCGTGAGTTGCTTGCGATGAGGGCAGACCAAGGTGAGCGGGGTAGGTTCGCCGAGCAATTCGGGCAGGACGATTTCCAGTTCACCGGCCGCGATGTTGGCGCTGACATCCAGCCACGACTTGTAGACGATACCTTCCCCCTGGATGGCCAGGCGGCGGATGACGTCGGCGTCGTCACTGACCAATGGCCCACGCACCTGCACCGTGCGATTACCCAACTGCCACTTGTCGTACACCCGGCTGTGCTGCATGTACAGCAGGCAGGCATGCTGCAGCAGCGCGTCGGGGGTGAGCGGGCGGCCGTGGCGCGCCAGGTAGTCGGGCGAGGCCACCAGTACTCGGCGGTTCCATTCGGCCAGCGGCAGGGCGATGTAGTTGGCATCCTGGTTGAGGCCATAGCGGATGGCCACATCCACAGGGTCGCGGTTGAGGTCGGCCATCTGGTCGGACAGAAAGAAGCGCAGTTGCAATGCCGGGTGGTCGCGGCGAAAGGCGCTGAGCCAGGGCAGCAGCATGTTGCGGCCCATGTCGGAAGGGGCCGACACTTGCAGGGTGCCGCGCAGGCTATTGGGGTTGCCATGCAGATCTTCATGGCCCTGGCGCAGGCTTTCCAGCACATTCAGCGCGGTTGGCAGGTAGCGCTCGCCCTCGGCGGTCAGGCGCAGGCTGCGGGTGGTGCGGGCGAACAGGCGTACATCCAGGTCGCGTTCCAGGCGTTTGATCGCGGCAGCCACCTGGCCCGGCAGCAGGCCTGCTTCATGGGCGGCGGCAGTGAAGCTGCCCAGCACGCTGCTGCGGGCAAACAGTTCGAGGTCGGTGATGCGCAGCATTTTCATTCCAGGGATGAAAGTGTTGTTACATTGTGCCGCTTTTTCTTTTTTGCTGGAAAGATAAGATGCGCGGCACATCCACTGTTCATTCCGGAGTTGTCGCATGGATACCGTATCGCTGGCCAAGCGCCGTTACACTACCAAAGCTTACGATGCCTCACGCCGCATTCCCCAAGCCACTGTCGACGCCCTGCTCGAACAACTGCGCCACAGCCCGTCGTCGGTCAATTCCCAGCCCTGGCATTTCATCGTCGCCGACACGGCCGAAGGCAAGGCCCGCCTGGCCAAGAGCACGGCGGAGGGTTATGCCTACAACACGCAGAAGCTTCTCGATGCCTCGCATGTGATCGTGTTCTGCACCCGTACCGAAATGACTGAAGAACACCTGAACACCGTGCTCGATCAAGAGGCTGCCGATGGCCGTTTCCGTGATGAGCAAGCGCGCGCCGGGCAAAACCAGAGCCGCCGTCACTATGTCAACCTGCACCGCTTCGACCAGAAGGATGTGCAGCACTGGATGGAAAAGCAGACCTACCTGGCGTTGGGTACTGCCTTGCTGGGTGCGGCAGCGCATGGGCTGGATGCCACGCCGATCGAGGGCTTCGACAGCAAGGTCCTCGATGCCGAACTGGGCTTGCGTGAGCGTGGGTTCACCAGTGTGGTGATCCTGAGCCTGGGTTACCGCAGCGAGGCGGACTTCAATGCCGGGCTGAACAAGTCGCGGTTGCCGGCATCGCAAGTGTTCACCTTCCTGTGAGGTTTCCGGGGCCGCTTTGCGGTCCTGGCAATGCTGGCGGTCAATCTGGCAAAGCCCTGGCTTCGATTGCCCGCCCCGGCAAACTGGCAATGACCCGGCATATACCGCATACTTATCGGTAAATGCCGAAAAGGAGCGTGCCATGCTTGCCGAAGTGCTTCGCGACAACGGTTACCACGAGTACCGGGCGCGCCTGCAGGCGCTGCTGGACATTCCCGAGCTTGCCAGCGACTTCGAAATTCACACCCGCATCACCGATGGTTTTGCCGCCACCTGGTTGGTGAAACTGACCGAACGCGGTGTGCTCACGCCGGTGGAGCGCGACCAGATCATCCCGCTGCGCACGCTCAAATCCCGTATCGAGCGTGACCAACCGCTGACCGTGGATGAGAGCGACCGGCTGTTCCGCTCGGCCCACATCACCGCCATGGCCGAGGCCGTGTTCGGTGAAGCGGGCAAGGCCAAGCGCTGGCTGTCCAAGCCCAAGGAACGCTTCTCGGGGCTGACGCCGATGCAGATGCTCACCACCCAGCAAGGCACCACTCAGGTCGAAGAAATGCTGCTGCAGATTGCCGAGGGCTATGGCCTGTGATTTTGTGGCGAATCAGCGCCTATGCAGACTTGAGCGGTACGGGGGGCTTGCGTGTAAGTGGCCGCTGGCACCAGGCGGGTCGGCCGGTGGTGTATGCCGCCACCAGCCCTCCCGGGGCGATGCTGGAAGTGTTAGTGCATCTGGAGATCGACCCGGAGGATTTCCCTACCACCATGCGCTTGCTTCGCATCGAACTGCCTGACACGGTTTCCCAGGCGCAGTTGCCCGCTTTGCAGCCCGGCTGGTCCGCCCAGCCTGAGTTGACCCGTACGTTGGGCAATCGCTTTCTGGATGACTGTTCGGCATTGCTGCTGCCGGTGCCAAGCGCGATCATGCCCAGCACTACCAATTACCTGTTCAACCCACGGCACCCGCAGGCGCAGAGCGCGAAAATCCAGGTTGAGGATTTCACGCCGGACAGCCGCCTGTTCTAGGGCGTGGTCACCACAGTGCTGCCGATGCTGACGCCAGCACCCGGCCAAACACTTCGAGCGCCTTGTCCACGTCAGCCTCGGTGCTGAAACGGCCGAGGCTCAAGCGCACACTGTTGCGTGCCTGGCGTTCATCCAGCCCCAGTGCCAGCAGCACATGCGAGGCAGCGTTGCTCGCCGAGTTGCAGGCCGAGGTGGTCGACAAGGCCAATTCGCTGGCCAGCGCCGTGCTGTTGAAGCCCTTGCTGTCGATGCACAGGTTCAAGGTATGGGGAATACGTTGCTTGGCGCAGCCATTCAGGGTAACGCCGGGCATGGCCAGCAGGCCTGTGCGCAGGCGTCTTGCCAATTGCTCAAGGCGCTGGTACTCGCTGTCGCCGGGTTGGCCGGCCAAGGCAAAGGCGCTGCCCATGCCAGCGATCTGATGGGTCGCCAGGGTGCCGGAACGCAAGCCTTGCTCATGGCCGCCGCCGTGCATCTGGGCACGCATCAGCGCGCGAGCGCGTGGCCCCACATACAGCGCACCGATGCCCTTGGGCCCGTAGACCTTGTGTGCCGAAAAAGACATCAGGTCCACGGCCATCGTATGCAGGTCGATTGCCAGCTTGCCCACAGCCTGCGCGGCATCCACGTGCAGCAGGGCACCGTGGGCACGCACCTGCTCGCCGATCGCGGCAAAGTCGGTGACCGTACCCAGTTCGTTGTTGACCGCCATCAGCGATACCAGGCGGGTGTCAGCGCGCAACGCTGCCTGTACGCTTGCGGGCTGGATCAGGCCGGCGGCATCCGCCGCCAGGCGAGTAACGGCCCAGCCTTGGCGCTCCAGTTCGGCCACGGTGTCGAGCACGGCCTTGTGTTCCAGCTGGCTGGTGATCAGGTGTCCGGGCTGGCCGATGCCTTGGGCAATACCCTTGAGCGCCAGGTTGTTGGACTCGGTCGCCCCCGATGTCCACACCAGATGCTCGGGTTGCGCACCGATGCACTCGGCCACTTGCTGACGGGCCTGCTCTACGGCGTGACGTGCAGCTTGGCCGAAGGCGTGCCCGCTGGACGCCGGGTTGCCGAAGTTGGCCTGGCTTCCCAGGCAGGCGAGCATGGTTTCGATGACCCGGTCGTCAACCGGGGTTGTGGCGGCGTAATCGAAGTAGAGTGGGGCGCTAGGCATTGAGGCGGGTCCGTGTCAGTGGCCGTGAAATCGGCAATCATTGACGTAAGCGTACCTGCCAGCAGCGCGATATTTTTCACTTCCTTTGGTTCGATTCTCGATGCTTATAGAAAAAAATTCTCTTTCTAAGACATT
Organism: Pseudomonas sp. D5(2026); assembly: GCF_057766845.1. Lineage (NCBI taxonomy): Bacteria > Pseudomonadati > Pseudomonadota > Gammaproteobacteria > Pseudomonadales > Pseudomonadaceae > Pseudomonas > Pseudomonas sp. D5(2026). The sequence goes on along the minus strand of NZ_CM173421.1, from coordinate 3,507,959 downwards.
GCATGGAATTTTCTACTTTTTTGGGTGAGGTGCCATAAATGGCCCCTCGCCAGCTTATTCAGGCGGGCTCCAGCGCCTTCTCTTCCTCTGCCACCACGCGCTCGCACAATTCGGTGATCTGTTCGCGCATCCAGCGGTTGGCCGGGTCCTGGTCGGTGCTTTCATGCCAGTACAGGTGCGTTTCCAGTGCAGGCACCTCCACCGGCAGCGCCTGATAACGCAACTGATGGCGACGGGCGAAGCGCTCGGGAACCGTCATGGCCATGTCGGTCTGCTGCAACACCTGCGACGCCATGAGGTAGTGCTGCGAACGCAGGGCGACCTTGCGTTGCACACCCATCTTGCCCAGCGCCAGGTCGACGTAACCCAGGCCGTTGCGTCGGCTGGAAATATGGATATGGGTCATGCCCAGGTAGCTGTCGAGGGTCAGCTTGCTGTCGGCCAGCGGGTGGCCCTGGCGCAGGGCGCAGACATAGCGGTCCTGCATCAGTTTGATGTGGCGCACCTGCGGGTCGGTGTTCAGTGGCGCGTCGATGGCAAAGTCCAGGCGGCCGGCCGCGAGTTCCTTGGTGGTCTCGCGGCGCTTGCACAGGAAACTCTCGATCATTACCGCCGGCGCCAGGCGGCGCAGGCGCTGGAACAGCGGCGGCAAGATGACCGCCTCGGTCAGGTCGGTCATGCTGATGCGGAAGGTCTTGTTGGCCTGCTGCGGATTGAACGTGCGGCTTTCCTGCACCGAGGTCCGCAGCAGCGCCAGTGCGTTGCGCACCGGGCCGATGATGTTCTGCGCCATGGGTGTGGGCACCATGCCTTGCGCGGTGCGCACGAACAGCGGGTCATTGAAGGTTTCGCGCAGACGCGACAGGGCATTGGACACTGCCGGCTGAGTAATGCCGACGATCTGCCCGGCGCGGGTCAGGTTGGCTTCGGTGTAGATCGCATCGAACACGATGAACAGGTTGAGGTCGACCTTGCTGAGGTTCATGGGCGCCGCTCTTTGTTGGAGTTATCGGTCGATCATATATCGGTTATGAATGTTTATACACGCGGAAAATAGACTAGGTGGATGGAGCAATGCTGCTCTAGGCTCTGCTCCACGTACTCCGAACTGTGAAGGTAGCCCTGATGGATTTCGCCTATTCACCCAAGGTCCAGGCACTGCGCGAGCGTGTCACTGCGTTCATGGACGCCCATGTCTACCCTGCCGAAGCCGTGTTCGAGCGCCAGGTCGCCGAGGGTGACCGCTGGCAGCCCACTGCAATCATGGAGGAACTCAAGGCCAAGGCCCGCGCCGAAGGGCTGTGGAACCTGTTCTTGCCAGAGTCGGAATACGGCGCCGGCCTGAGCAACCTGGAGTACGCACCGCTGGCAGAGATCATGGGCCGCTCGTTGCTCGGGCCGGAGCCGTTCAACTGCTCGGCGCCGGACACCGGCAACATGGAAGTGCTGGTGCGCTATGGCAGCGAGGCACAGAAACGCCAGTGGCTGGAGCCGCTGCTACGCGGCGAGATCCGCTCGGCGTTTGCCATGACCGAACCGGACGTGGCCTCCTCGGACGCCACCAACATGGCTGCTACCGCCATACGGGACGGTGACGAGTGGGTAATCAACGGCCGCAAGTGGTGGACTTCCGGCGCCTGCGACCCGCGCTGCAAGGTCATGATCTTCATGGGCCTGTCCGACCCTGAAGGCCCACGCCACCAGCAGCATTCCATGGTGCTGGTGCCGACCGACACGCCGGGCGTGAAGATTGTCCGCCCGCTGCCGGTGTTCGGTTATGACGATGCGCCCCATGGTCATGCCGAAGTCCTTTTCGAGAATGTGCGGGTTCCGTACGAAAACGTGATCCTTGGCGAAGGCCGCGGCTTCGAAATTGCCCAGGGCCGACTGGGCCCAGGCCGTATCCACCACTGCATGCGCTCGATCGGCATGGCCGAGCGCGCGCTGGAGCTGATGTGCAAGCGCTCGGTGGAGCGCACTGCCTTTGGTCGGCCACTGGCACGCTTGGGCGGCAACGTCGACAAGATCGCCGACTCGCGCATGGAAATCGACATGGCCCGACTGCTGACGCTCAAAGCGGCCTACATGATGGACACCGTCGGCAACAAGGTGGCTCGTAGCGAGATCGCCCAGATCAAGGTGGTGGCGCCGAACGTGGCCTTGAACGTGATCGACCGGGCTATCCAGATACATGGCGGGGCAGGGGTAAGCGGCGATTTCCCGCTGGCCTACATGTATGCCATGCAGCGCACCCTCCGCCTGGCTGACGGGCCGGATGAAGTGCACCGGGCGGCGATTGGCAAGTACGAAATTGGCAAGTATGTGCCGGTGGAGATGTTGCGTAGCGGGCGGTGAACGCGTCAGCCTGCCCCGGCCCATTCGCGGGTGAACCCGCGCCTGCAGTGATTGCGCAAAGTCCTGCAACTTGTAGGACGTATCTGAATTTTGGCTGATGCCACTTGTATCTCCCTTGCTGGTGATAGGTTTCCAACCTGAGTCAAGTACAGGGAGTTCATATATGCGCGTCAATCTAGAGGGAAAAGGTCAGGCGGTAGATGGCGATATCACCACAACGGGTGCTGTCTGTATTGCGACCGGGGCCGGCTACCTAGATGAAGGCCGAATGGTGCTCCGTGAAGGCGACCACACCACGCCATGCCCTCTTTGTGGGCAGGCGGGAACTGTCGCCGAAGGTGTGGATCACTTTATTTCAGATGGCCAGCGGGTGGCTATGGATGGTGCGTTGGTTGTCTGTGGCTGTTCGCCGGGCACCAACCGGGTAGTCGCGCCCTTGTATGAGGCTCCGCCGTCCATGCACTCCATTGCAGGGCGTGCCAATACCCACGCTGCCGAGCTGTCACCCACCTTCAACCCCGAGCGCTTCTCCCAACCGGTAATAGGTGCACTGCCTGGCACGCTGGAGCCTGGCTTCTACGTGGTTCCACGACGCATGTCGTTTCCCCAGATACTGCTTCAACTGGCCGGTCACGATTCCACGTTGCCGATCTCACGGTTACAGCGGCTCAACCCCACGTATGCGCAAGGGTTCAAAGCTGGGGAAATTTTCGTTATCGGTGATCCTGACAATGGAAATGCCTGCACGCGCGAAGAGGGAGAGCTTATGGCGGCGGCGCAGCATGCGCGGCGTGCGCTGGAAGCACTCGACTACGTCGAAGCGGATTTCATGATGCAGCACCAGGCCGAAATCGCCGGCTTGCTCAGCAACGCCAGTCTGTCCATGGGCGTGGGCAAGGACATGCTGGATCAAGGCTTGAAACAAGTAAGCAATACCTTGACCAGCATCGAGCAATTGCACCAGCGTGAGTTCATGCACAATGGCCATTTGAATAGTCCGGGTTTCTTCGCCGAGCGCAGGCGGTTGTTGCAGCAACTGGATGGCCAGTTGAAAGCGGCGTTGCTTAATAAGCAACTGAATCTGGGGAGCTATGAGCGGCTGAAGAAGAGCTTGCGTATCTCTACCAAGAGCCTGGTGCACCATTGGTCGAAAGCGGGCGGACCGGGGCAAATTCCGGGGTATGCGACACATCTTGAGAAGGTGGCGCGGTTAAGTAAGTACCTTCAATACGGAGGGTATGCAGCGATTGGGCTGGGCGGGACCTCGTCTTATCTGAAAGTAAAAGAAGTCTGTCGGGCCGGGGAGACTCGTGCTTGTCGAAAGGTTCGGTTTACTGAAGCGGGAAATTTTGCAGGAGGTCTAACGGGAGGGTTGGTAGGCGCCTCTGGTGGAGGTGCTGCAGCAGCTGCGTTATGCGGTATTTTTGCGGTGGGTACCGGTGGGTTTGGTGCAGTGTGCGGGATTGCGATCGTTGGCGCCGCCTCTTCTGCAAGCGCTATTGGTATTGGCGCCCTCGGAGAGCGGACCGGTGAATTCCTTCATGAGGTGACTGATGATTGACTTTGACAATTGGTCCCCATTGTTGCAAATAGGATTCCTGATTGTGCCTTTCGTCCTGGGCCTTGCGGGGATCGCTATCAATGTGAAAATTGCTTTGTCGAGTGATTTTGATGTCGCCCTTTCAGCGATCACGAGCAACCCCTATCTTGAGCAGATGAAACCCGTATGGGGCGGACGAAACCTAAGGCATCGATGCCTACTGATGAGTACAGTAAGCGCTTTGGTCACATTCCCTAGGTTACATTCACGCCTCGGATGGTTGAGCGAAGCGGAGCTTGACAATTTTCCCCCAAAGTTGAGGCGAGATATGGGAGTAGCCCTTTGGTTGATCTTGATTGCCTCACTTTGGGGAGCGGTTGGTTACTTCATCATCAAGCAATGATTGCAACTCAGACCCGTAACTGTGGGTCATTCTTTTTTTGTCCCGTTGTTTTCTTATCGTTAGCTGCTTTTTCTATCGTCTTGTCGTCTTTATTCAACGTCTGCCCCCGCGTCTTGATCAACGAAATCACCACCCCACCCAGCAACAACCCGAATGTCACGCCCAGTGACAGCAGCGCCGGCACCTTGCCCACCATGCCGTGGTAGAAAATCTTGCAGCCAATGAAGATCAACACCAGTGCCAGTGCGTACTTGAGGTAGACGAACCGGTGCATCAGCGCCGCCAGCGCGAAATACAGCGAGCGCAAGCCGAGGATGGCGAAGATGTTGGAGGTGTAGACGATGAACGGGTCCTGGGTGATGGCGAAGATCGCCGGCACGCTGTCGACGGCAAACACCAGGTCGGCCAGTTCGATCAGTACCAGTGCCAGAAACAGCGGGGTGGCATAACGCAGCGCCTTGCTGTGCCCGGCCGGGGTGTGGCGTACGAAGAAGTGCGAGCCATGGATCTGGTCGGTAACCCGCATGTGCCGCCGCACGAACTTGAGGATCGGGTTGTTGGCCAGGTCCGGGCGGCTGTCTTCCTTCGACAGCGCCATTTTCACCCCGGTAAACAGCAAGAAGGCACCAAAGATGTACAGCACCCAGGCAAAGTTCTGTACCAGCGCCGCGCCCACGCCGATCATGATGGCCCGCAGGAACACCACGCCCAGGATACCCCAGAACAGCACGCGGTGCTGGTAGCGGCGAGGGATGGCGAAGTAGCTGAAGATCATCGCCATGACGAACACGTTGTCCATCGACAGCGACTGTTCGACCAGGAAACCGGTGTAGAACTCCAGCGCAGACTGCGCACCCAACTGGTACCAGACCCCCGCGCCGAACAGCACACCGACACTGAAATAGCCCGAATACAGCAGCAGGCTCTCGCGCATTTCAATTTCCCGGTCGTGGCGGTGCAGCACGCCCAGGTCGAGCACCAGCAAACCGATGACGATGGCCATGAACACCAGCCACAACCAGGCGCTGGTACCGAGGACAGGTGTTGTGAGGAATGCTTGCAGAGCTGTCATGAGCCCCTCCTTGAATGTCGACGTTGCATGGCAACAGTGATCCGACATGGCGGCTTGGCAGCCGTCAGAGGGGCCCGGTATCACATGAGCTTGAGCCTAGACCCGTTTGCCAGTGGTGCCGAATGGGTAGCTGTTACATTTCTTTGCCAGTGCAGCGCTCAAGCCCGCAATCCTTTGCTCAGCCCTTTCCCTTCTATTAAATAACCCCGGTTATAGCCAAAACCAATCGAAAGCATGAGCTTTGCCAATGAGCCTTCAGCGGGATGATTAGTTAGGATTCTATCCATCAACTGATTCCAACCCCATGAAGGAGCGTCTCTCATGCCAATCATCAACAGCCAGGTCAAACCCTTCAACGCCACCGCCTACCACAAAGGCGAGTTCGTTCAGGTCAGCGAAGCCGATCTGAAAGGCAAGTGGTCTGTCGTGTTCTTCTACCCGGCCGACTTCACCTTCGTTTGCCCGACCGAGCTGGGTGACCTTGCTGACAACTACGCCGAGTTCCAGAAGCTGGGCGTGGAAATTTACGGTGTTTCCACCGATACCCACTTCACTCACAAAGCCTGGCACGACACTTCCGACACCATCGGGAAGATCCAATACCCGCTGATCGGTGACCCGACTCACGTCATTTCGCGCAACTTCGACGTGCTGATCGAAGAAGCCGGCCTGGCCGACCGCGGTACCTTCGTGATCAACCCGGAAGGCCAGATCAAGATTGTCGAGCTGAACGACGGTGGTGTAGGCCGTGATGCTGCCGAACTGCTGCGTAAGGTCAAGGCTGCCCAGTACGTTGCCGCTCACCCAGGCGAAGTGTGCCCGGCCAAGTGGAAAGAAGGCGAAGCCACTCTGGCGCCGTCGCTGGACCTCGTAGGCAAGATCTAAGGTCATGCCCATAACGCGGGCGGTAAGCAGCCGCCAAAGCTGAAATACCTACCGCCCCGTCAAACGCCCGGGCGACCTCGCCTGGGCGTTTTTGTATCCGAGTTTTGAAAAAGGAATCGCCCGTATGTTGGACGCCACGCTTAAATCGCAACTGAAAACCTACCTGGAGCGGGTCACCCAGCCGATCGAGATCGTTGCCTCCCTCGACGACGGCGCGAAGTCCCGCGAATTGCACGACCTGCTGGTGGAAATTGCCGGCCTGTCGAACCTCATTACCTTCAGCGCGGACGGTACCGATGCCCGTCGCCCTTCGTTCTCGCTGAACCGCCCGGGTGCCGATATCAGCCTGCGTTTCGCCGGCATCCCCATGGGCCACGAGTTCACCTCGTTGGTGCTGGCGCTGCTGCAAGTCGGCGGCCATCCGTCAAAGGCCAGTGCCGAAGTGATCGAGCAGATCCAGGCCCTGGAAGGTGAATTCAACTTCGAAACCTACTTCTCGCTGTCGTGCCAGAACTGCCCGGACGTGGTCCAGGCGTTGAACCTGATGGCGGTACTCAACCCCAACGTGCGGCATGTTGCCATCGACGGTGCGCTGTTCCAGGACGAAGTGGAATCGCGCAAGATCATGGCGGTACCGAGTATCTACCTGAACGGTGAAGTGTTTGGTCAGGGCCGTATGGGCCTGGAAGAAATCCTTGGCAAGATCGACACCAACGCCGGCGCCCGCCAGGCCGAGAAGATCAACGCCAAGGATGCCTTTGACGTGCTGGTTGTCGGTGGTGGCCCCGCTGGCGCCGCTGCTGCCATCTACGCTGCCCGCAAGGGCATCCGCACCGGTGTTGCCGCCGAGCGCTTCGGCGGCCAGGTGCTGGACACACTGGCCATCGAGAACTTTATCTCGGTGCAGGAAACCGAAGGGCCGAAGCTGGCCACGGCGCTGGAAGAGCACGTCAAACAGTACGACGTCGACATCATGAACCTGCAGCGCGGTGAAGCGCTGATTCCTGCTGCCGAGGGCGGTCTGCACGAAGTGCGTTTGGCGGGGGGCGCTTCGCTGAAGGCCAAGACTGTAATCCTGGCCACCGGCGCCCGCTGGCGCGAAATGAACGTGCCAGGTGAGCAGGAGTACCGCAGCCGCGGCGTGGCCTACTGCCCGCACTGTGACGGCCCGCTGTTCAAGGGTAAACGCGTGGCGGTGATTGGCGGCGGCAACTCGGGTGTGGAGGCGGCCATCGACCTGGCCGGTATCGTCGCCCAGGTGACGCTGATCGAGTTCGACAGCCAGCTGCGTGCCGATGCGGTGTTGCAACGCAAGCTGCACAGCCTGCCGAACGTTAACGTGATCACCAGCGCGCTGACCACCGAGGTGCTGGGCAATGGCGAGAAGGTGACCGGCCTGCGCTACAAGGACCGCACCACGGATGAACAGCACGAAGTGGCACTGGAAGGCATCTTCGTGCAGATTGGCCTGTTGCCCAATACTGACTGGCTGAAGGGCACCGTCGAGCTGTCGCCGCGTGGCGAAATCATTGTCGACGCCAAGGGCCAGACCAGCATCCCCGGTGTGTTTGCCGCCGGTGACGTGACTACCGTGCCGTACAAGCAGATTGTCATTGCGGTGGGTGAGGGGGCCAAGGCATCGCTGGCGGCCTTTGACCACCTGATTCGGACTTCGGCACCGGCGTAAGCCTGTACCGGCCCTTTTCGCGGCTAAAGCCGCTCTCGCAGGACTGCGCAGTTGTTGAAACTGTGAAAATCCCTGTAGGAGCGGGTTTACCCGCGAAAGGGCCGGTTCAAGCAAAGCAGCACCTGAAGGTGTCTATGCTTACAGCAGACCTCTCAGGAACCACACCCATGACCCTGATCAGCCGCGAACCCTGGTGGCTAGTCCCCCCAAAGCCCGGGGAGCAAGAGCAGGACCTGCACTGGGGCTACCTGGAAATCTACGCCGACGGTCGCGCTGTGTTCGTCGACCAGCGCCCCACTGACCGGGAACTGGCCGAGCGCAAGAGCTGCCGCAATTTCCCCGACCCCGAACCGTGACGGCTCAGCCTTCCAGTTCGGCCAGGCGCGCTTCCAGCGCCGCAATGCGGGCTTCGAGGGCTTCGATGCGGTCTTCTGACACACTGCCGCCACTGTTGCGCGCGCCGCCTTCCTGTTGGCGTGCAGCGAGAATCGCCTCGATTTCCGCCGGGTCGCCCAAGGCATGGGTGTAGCGGTCTTCACGCTGGCCGGCCTGACGTGGCAGGTGCAAAGCCAGGTCCCGCGAGATCAGGCGCTCCAGCTGATGCTGGATCTGCTCGGTGTCGTCAAAGTCGTGCAGGCGGTTGCTACGGGTCAGCAGTTCGTTGAGGGTTTGCGGGCCCCGCAGGAACATCAGGCCCATCAACACCAACTGTGCTGGCACCAGCTCCAGTGCCTTGTCTACCCGATGTTCCCAGCGGTCGGCACGGCTGCCCATCTGCAGGCGGGTCATGCCCTGACCTTCGAGGGCGCGCAGCGCCTGGCCGACCTGGCCTTGGGTGAGGTTCATCACCGGCTCGCGGCTGGTCTTCTGGTTGCAGGCCAGGACCAGGGCATTGAGGGTCAGCGGGTAGCTTTCCGGGCTGGTGGCCTGCTTTTCGATCAGCGAGCCGAGAACGCGGATCTCGATGCTGTTGAAGCGGCCTTCACCTGCGGTTTCGTGTTCTGACATGGCCCTGTCTCGTGGCTGGGGAAAGGCCACTAGGGTAGGTAATGCCATCGAGTAAGGCAATTGGGGCCGCAATGCGGCCCCGGCGCGCTTAGCCGTTACGCCGCTCTTCAGCCTGACACGCCGCCGCAGTGAACAGCACATCGGTCGAAGAGTTCAGCGCCGTTTCGGCCGAATCCTGCAACACGCCAATGATGAAGCCCACCGCCACTACCTGCATGGCAATTTCGCTTGGGATGCCAAACAGGCTGCACGCCAGCGGAATCAGCAGCAGCGAACCCCCGGCCACGCCCGAGGCGCCGCAGGCGCACACTGCCGCCACCACGCTGAGCAGCACGGCAGTTGGCAGGTCTACCTGGATACCCAGGGTATGCACTGCGGCCAGGGTCAGCACGGTAATGGTGGTTGCCGCGCCGGCCATGTTGATGGTTGCGCCCAGCGGGATCGACACCGAGTAAGTGTCTTCATGCAGGCCGAGGCGTTCCGACAATGCCATGTTGACAGGGATGTTGGCGGCCGAGCTGCGGGTGAAGAACGCAGTAATGCCGCTTTCACGCAGGCACAGCAGCGTTAGTGGGTAGGGGTTGCGGCGGATCTTCCAGAACACGATCAGCGGGTTCATCACCAGCGCCACGAACAGCATGCAGCCAATCAGTACCGCCAGCAGGTGCAGGTAGCCGAGCAGGGCGTCCAGGCCAGACTGTGCCAGGGTGGAGCTGACCAGGCCAAAAATGCCCAGCGGGGCGAAGCGGATGACCATGCGCACGATCAGGGTGACGCCATTGGACAGGTCTGCGACCACGGTGCGGGTGGTTTCGCCGGCATGGCGCAGGGCCACGCCCAGGCCGACGGCCCAGGTCAGCACGCCGATGAAGTTGGCATTGAGCAGGGCATTGACCGGGTTGTCTACCGCGCTCAGCAGCAGGTTCTGCATTACCTCGGCGATGCCGCCTGGCGCGCTCAGCGTGGCTTCGCTGGTGCTTAGCGCCAGGTGCGAGGGGAACAGCATGCTGGCAACCACGGCCACCACTGCAGCGGCAAAGGTGCCCAGCAGGTACAGCCAGAGGATCGGGCGAATGTGGATTTCCTGGCCGTGACGATGGTTGGCGACCGAAGCCATGACCAGGATGAACACCAGCACAGGCGCAACCGCCTTCAGGGCACTGACGAACACCTTGCCAAGAAAGGCCAGGTCACGGGCGATGGCAGGTGCCAGCAGGGCGAGGGCGATACCGGCGAGCAAGCCGATGACGATCTGGGTCACCAGGCTGGTGCGGTTGAGGAGGCGGAGAAAAGGGGTCATGTGCAGCGGTATCTCGGAATCTGGAAAGGGCGGACTTTACCATAGAGCACCTATGGCGCATGCCGGGCTGTGTTCGTAGTCAATCAGGCTTTTACGGCTACCAGTGAAACAACTCCCGCCGCGCCCCCTCGGTAATCGCCACGATCCCTGGGTGCTTGACCTTGCGCTCCACCGAAATGGCATAGAACGATTCGTGCACGGCTTCGGTCTGCCCGATCAGTTGCACGCCATACTGACGGCACACCTCTTCGGCGATTACGCTGGGAGCAACGAAAATGCCGCTGCCCGATTGACCGAACGCTTGCATCAAGGCACTGTCATCGAACTCCCCCACGATCCGTGGTTGCACCTGCTGCTCGCCCAGCCACCGCAGCAGGCGGCTGCGTACCACGGTCTCCTGGCCGGGAACAAGCAGCGGAGCATCCTGCAGACACGCTGGAAAAGGACCGTCCAGCCGTTGTACCAGCGCCGGTGTGGCGAAGAAGCTCAGCCCGCACTCGCCCAGCTTCTGGCTGTAGCCCTTGATGTCCAGGTGGTTGGGCATGGGGCTGTCGGAAATCACCAGGTCCAGGCGCTGGATAGCCAGGTCTGCCAGTAACCGCTCAAGTTTGTCCTCGCGGCAGTTGATGCGCAGCACCTCCTCCAGATCCATGGTCGGTGCCAGCAGGCGGTAGACAATGGATTTGGGCACCACGTCAGCCACCCCCACACGAAACAGGATCTGCTCCTGAGGGCCGGCGCGCAGCATGGCTTCAAGCTCGCTGCCAATCTGAAACATCTGTTCTGCATACACCAGGGCCTGGCGGCCGGTTTCGGTCAGTTCCAGCTGCCGGCCGGCGCGCTGGAACAGTTCCAGGCCGTAGGTTTGCTCGAACAGGGTGATCTGCCCGCTGATGGTTTGCGGTGTGAGGTTCAGCTGTTGGCTGGCGCGGGTGATGCTGCCCGTCTTGGCCACGGCCCAGAAGTAATGCAGCTGGCGATAGTTAAGCACCGTCGGTCGTTCCGATTCGTAAAAACCGAAGTATATGCCATGAAAATACGAATTTTCCTGAACTATTGCCGTCTCTAGAATGCACGGCTACCAGGCGCCATGCGCCGCCGGGTTATTTCAAGCGAGGACACCATGCTGCAATTCAAATCCATTGGCACCCCGTTGGTGCTGGCTTTGGCCCTGTTCACCCTGGCAGGCTGCGACCAGGCCGAGAAATCCGCCCAGCAGATGCTCGACCAGGCGGCGCAGTCGGCCAAGCAGGCCATCGACGACACCAACAAGGCTGCCCAGCAGGCGCTGAGCGAAGCCATCGGCAGCGAAGGGCACAAGCCCAAGGATGCCGAGAAGAAAGAAGAAACCCAGGAAATCTGACCCCAACCGACGCTGCAGGATTTGAACAATGGAATATTTGCTGGAACTCGCCGCTAGCCCGACCGCCTGGGTTGCCCTGGCTACGCTGGTGGCCATGGAAATTGTACTGGGCATCGACAACCTGATCTTCATCTCGATCCTGACCAACAAATTGCCGGTGGAGTACCGCTCCAAGGCGCGGCGTATCGGTATCAGCATGGCCTTGGTCATGCGGCTGGCCTTGCTCAGCACCGTGGCCTGGATCGTTCAGCTGACCGACCCGGTGTTCGAAGTGTTCGGCAACACCTTCTCGTGGAAGGATGTGATCCTGATTGCCGGTGGTCTGTTCCTGCTGTGGAAGGCGACCAAGGAGATTCACGAAAACGTCGACCCGCATGGCGCCAAGGAGGAAGCCAAAGTCTCCTCCACGGTTACCCTGGGCTTTGCTGCGGCGATCTTCCAGATCCTGCTGCTGGATATCGTCTTCTCGGTCGACAGCATCATCACCGCCGTGGGCATGACCGAGCACCTGCCTATCATGATTATCGCCGTTATCACTGCTGTGATCGTGATGATGGTGGCAGCCGATCCGCTGGCCAATTTCATCAACGACAACCCGACCGTGGTCATGCTGGCGCTGGGTTTCCTCATCATGATCGGCATGACGCTGATCGCCGAAGGCTTCGGCGCCCATGTACCCAAGGGCTATGTGTATGCCGCCATGGCGTTCTCGACGGCTATCGAGGTCCTCAACATCCTGGCCCGCCGGGCGCGTTTGAAGCGTGAAGCGGCTGAAGGTTGATGTAAAAAAGGCGTTTTGCGCCCCCCCTCACGGACAAGCCCGCTCTTACAGGTACCTCGCGTCCCACTGGCATTGCGAAATACCTGTGCAGCGGGCTTGTCCGTGAGTGGGCTTCAGAAAATCCTGAGGTTAGCTCACCCCGGCATGCCGCCGCGCCCGTGATACCGGCTGTGGCCTTGGCGGGGCCTGCGGTGGCAGGTGGTGATGGTGTGCATGACGCCGCACGATACGCAGTACACCCCACAGCATGGCGGCTGCGACGCTTAGCCACATGCCTACCAGCATGAGTATTGCCATGGTCAGGCTCATCTGTGCCTCCATCTCTACGGCAAGCGCTTGATTGGCCCGCGTTTACCTTCCAGACACTGCTTTAGTCTAGCCCTTCGCCTGTGACGTTCCATCGAACAATGGTCGATCTCTAGTGCCGATTCGCTCCAAGGCGCTGTCGGACTATACCCGCGCGGCTGTCGGACCTATGATCGGTGGCCAGAGCCGGGCGCTGCCTGCCTGGCGTTGGAACAAGCGAGTGTCCATGGAGCAACATTCCTTCAAGGCTGCCCCCCGACGGCTACTGGCCGCCTGTCTGCTGGCTGCCACCCTGGCCGGCTGCGCCAGCGCACCGCCCGGTAACCTCAAGGGCCTGCCGCAGCGGGTCGAAATCAGCAGCGTGCCGTTCTACCGTGGCAACGCCAACCACAGCGGGGCCATGGCGCTGGCGGCAGTGCTGTCGCAGCAGGGGGCGCCTATTACGCCGGGCTTGCTGGATAAGCCGCTGAACCTGCCTCAGGGCGCCGAAACGCTGGATACCGCTATTCCCCGTGTGGCGCGGGACTACGGCAGGGTGGTGTACCCGCTGGACAAGCAACTGGACGCGCTGTTGACCCAAGTGGCGGCGGGCAACCCGGTGCTGCTGCGTTACGAGGAAGGTTCGGCCTGGTGGAGCGAGCCGCGCTATGCGGTGTTGATGGGGTATGACCGTTACAAGCAGCGGGTGCTGCTGCGCTCGGGCATGCACCGGCGGCAGATGATGGCATTCGATGACTTTGCATCGGCGTGGGCAAAGCAGGGGAGTTGGGCGGTGCTGGTGCAGCCACCTCGGCAACTGCCGGCTCAGGTTGATCGCCAGCGGTGGTTGCATGCTGCGGATGAACTGGCCAAGGCGGGGCAAGAGATTGCGGCGAAGCAGGCGGTAAATAGCCTGAACAAATAGCGCTGCCAGTGCCTGCCCCTTCGCAGGTAAGCCCGCGCCCACACGGACTGTGCAATAGCACAAATCCTGTGGGCGCGGGCTTGCCTGAATCAGAAGCCCAGGCGGTCGCGCAGGCTGTAGTACCAGGCACCGATGGCGCTGAAGGGTACGCGCAGCATCTGGCCACCCGGGAACGGGTAGTGCGGCAGGCCGGCAAAGGCGTCGAAGCGCTCTGCCTGGCCGCGCAGGGCCTCGGCCAGTACCTTGCCCGCCAGGTGGGTATAGGTCACGCCGTGGCCCGAGCAACCCTGCGAGTAGTAGATGTTGTCGCCGATCCGGCCAACCTGTGGCAGGCGCGACAGGGTCAGCAGGAAGTTACCGGTCCAGGCGTAGTCGATCTTCACGTTCTTCAGCTGCGGGAAGGCCTTGAGCATTTTCGGGCGGATGATCGCCTCGATGTTGGCCGGGTCACGCGCGCCGTACACCACGCCGCCACCGAAAATCAGGCGCTTGTCGCTGGTCAGGCGGTAGTAGTCGAGCAGATAGTTGCAATCCTCGACGCAGTAGTCCTGCGGCAGCAGGGTGCGTGCCAGTTCTTCGCCCAGTGGCTCGGTGGTGATCACCTGCGTGCCGCATGGCATGGACTTGGCGGCCAGCTCGGGTACCAGGTTGCCCAGGTAGGCGTTGCCGGCAACGATGATGAACTTGGCGCGGACCTTGCCCTGCGGGGTATGCACGACCGGGTTGGCGCCACGCTCGATGCGCACGGCCGGGGTTTGCTCATAGATGATGCCACCCAGCGACTCGACCGCGGCAGCTTCGCCCAGGGCCAGGTTCAGCGGGTGGATGTGGCCGCCGCTCATGTCGAGCATGCCGCCAATGTAGCTGTCGCAGGCAACCACTTCGCGGATGCGCTTCTGGTCCATCAGCTCCAGCTGATTATGGCCAAAGCGTTCCCACAGGCGCTTTTGCGATTCCAGGTGGCCCATCTGCTTGCTGGTAAGGGCGGCGAATACGCCACCATCTTTCAGGTCGCACTGAATGTTGTACTTGGCCACGCGCTCACGAATGATGCGCCCGCCCTCGAAGGCCATGTGGCCCAGCAGTTGTGCCTGCTTGGGGCCAACGGTGCGTTCGATGACATCAATGTCGCGGCTGTAGCTGTTGACGATCTGGCCGCCGTTGCGGCCCGATGCGCCAAAGCCGACCTTGGCCGCTTCGACGATGCTTACCTTGAAGCCGTTCTCCAGAAGGAACAGGGCGCTGGACAGGCCGGTGTAGCCGGCACCGATGATGCACACATCGGTTTCCACCTCACCCTGCAGCGCCGGACGTGGCGGCACCGGGTTGGCCGAGGCGGCGTAGTAGGACTGGGGGTAGGGGGTGTTAGCCATGCTGCAGGAACCTCGTGTTTTATATTTTTAACGAATGTACCGATGCTATCAATAATAATAAACACCCGCTAGTCGTCTGGTGAAAATCCTTTACGGGGCCCCCCTCAGTCAGCCTCTCTATAAAGAGTTTAAGATTCAGTAGGTTAGCGCGAAAAAAAGTGTTGACAGGGTTTTTGTAATGCGTAGAATGCGCACCACACGACAGGCACATAGCTCAGTTGGTTAGAGCACCACCTTGACATGGTGGGGGTCGTTGGTTCGAGTCCAATTGTGCCTACCAAATCGAAAAAGGGGTGATCCGAAAGGGTCACCCCTTTTTTCATTGTCCATTGCCATGCGGGTCGAAAACCGCGGTATGGGCACGAAGCGCTTGCATGCGAAAGTTTTTGATTTTTCTCAAAAAAAAGCTTTACAGGTACGCATCGGATCACTAATATGCGCACCACACGACAGGCACATAGCTCAGTTGGTTAGAGCACCACCTTGACATGGTGGGGGTCGTTGGTTCGAGTCCAATTGTGCCTACCAAATCGAAAAAGGGCGATCAGAAATGATCGCCCTTTTTGCATTTGCGCCCGAAGCAGCGTGTAACGTTTGGTCGCGGTTCGGGCATACCCCGGCGTGCTAGAATCCGCCCCTTCGAATCTGGAGGTACACGCGTGCGCAAACTGGCTGTGGTAATGGCAGTGCTCGCCCTGGCGGGCTGTGAGAACGAGGTCGAAGGCGTGCACAAGCAGGTGGCCGAACACCTGCACAACCCCAAGACCGCCAAGTTCGGCAACGTGCGGATCGACACCCAGGGCACCATCTGCGGTCAGGTCCGCGGCAAGGACGATGCCGGGCAGTACGAAGCCTACCGCAGCTACGTGGCGATCAAGCGCGATGGCCAATACGACATCATCGTCGACGATACCGGCAATAACCTGCGTATCCGCGAGCTTTGCGGCGGCGCCGATCTGCAGCGGCGTGCCGAGGCCCTGGCAGGCCAGCCGGCGCCCCAGGGTTGGGATGTGGAAGTGGTGCAGGGCGCCAACATGGGGGCGCTCAGCGACATGACGGCGCGCCTGATCGAAAAGGGCATCCCGTCTTCGGTGGAGTACCGCGACGGCAAGCCGGTGGTGCTGCTGGGGCCGTTCCCCACCCGCGAAGAGGCGCAAGCGCGCAGGGACGAAGTGATGGCCAAGCTGGGTACCGATTCAGTGGTCATCCAGCACGGCGCATCACGCTAGGGCCTGTTTTCAACGCGGCATAAACAAGTATCAAGGCTTTTCCTTCAGAGCCTAAGCCTGGGCAGAGGCGCCGCCGCCAAGGCTTGTGTCAGGCGCCTTTCACACAAGTTTGGCTATGCTTGGGTGGGTAGCTGCCAAACGGGGAGGGCCTCATGTCTACACTGGAGCGGGCCATTGCCGTGGCCGCCAGGGCGCATGAAGGGCAATACGATAAGGGTGGGGCGGCTTATATCCTCCACCCGTTACGCGTGATGATGCGGGTTTCCACACCTGAACAGCGGATTGTGGCGGTGCTTCACGATGTGATCGAAGACACCCCGCTGACCCTGTCCGACCTGGCGCGTGAGGGCTTCGCGCTGAAAATCCTGGCCGCGTTGCTGGCGCTTAGCCGCCGCGAGGGCGAACCTTACCAGGATTTCGTAGTGCGACTGGGCGGTGATCCGTTGGCGCGCACCGTCAAGCTGGCCGATCTGGCCGACAATAGTGACCTCTCGCGCATCCCCTGCCCGGGCCCTGCCGACCTGGCGCGGCTGGCTCGTTACCGGGAAGCCAGCGCCTACTTGCAAGCGCTGGCTTAAGGGTCAACCGCACGCCTTGAGGTTGACCGGCCCCACGAACGCGTTTCCCCGCCCCATCACGCAGGCGACCTGTTGGTTGCGTTGCCGCTCCCAGGCTTGCGGCGGGTAGGTCTTGTTCCAGGCTTCGAACAACTGGCGGTCCTGTTTGGACAGACGCAGGTTGTACTGCTTGCTCATGTAGAAGTAGGTGCGGGCGATCATGCCGCGGATCGATGGGCGCGGCATCACTTTCCTGGCCTTGAAATCGACCTGGGTCAGGCAGCGGCCATATTGGCCGCGTTGCTCCGGCAGCCAGCCGAAACTGAAGTTGCTGCGGTCGCCGTTGACCTCACCGATGCTTGGCACCAGGTTGTGCAGGTCGGCTTCGGCGCGTTTGTACACTTCGTCATGCTGCGAGCACTGCTTGCGCCCGCCACTCTGCCAGCATTGGCGCTGATGGCCGATCTGCCAGGCGGGTACGATGTGTTCCCATTCGATGCGCGAGGCGCGCCGGGCATTCTTGCGTGGGGTATAGCCGCATGACGCCAGGTCGACCTTGTTGCCCTTGTATTTGCACCCGCAATAGAACTCGGTCGATTGCGGTGCATAGAGCTTCCAGGCGACCTTCTTGGCCTCCTGGAAGGTGCGCGGGGCGTCGGCTTGAGCAAACGGAGTGGTCAGTAACAGGCAAGCGGCTGCGAAAAGCGAAACTCTCATGCGCAGTCAGTCTTCCTTTGGTACGGTCCAGAAAATCTGCACGCCGCCATCGTCACGGTGGGCGAGGGTGACGTTGTCGTTCTCGGCAATCTCCTGAAGCAGGGTTTCCCAGTCATCCGGGCTTTCCTGTTCCAGGCGGAAGATCAGCGCCGCGCGGCTGCGCTGGGCGGTGGGGCTGTTGATGATCTTCTGGATGCGTACACCCAGCTGTTCATAGCTGCTCGGGGTGGCGGAGGCGGTGCTGGACACAGGAATTTCCTTGTTTTTGCTGTATGCACGTACAGTATTTCACTGTAAGTAAATTCGCAACAGCTTGTCAGGAGAAATCCAGCGTTGGCCTGTAAACCATCAGGCAGGTCAGAAAGGTAAGCGATGTCGCCGGTTTTTTACCCTCAGTGTCTGTGCGGTTCAGGAGAGGGCATTGAGGCCCTCAGAGCCGGCGCACCGGCACTGAGGGGGGAGCACTCAGTATTCCCAGAAGATGCGCTGCAGCTCCTTGCTGTCCTGGGTCTTGGTCATTGCCACCATCGCCAGGATCCGCGCCTTCTGCGGGTTCAGGTCGTGAGCCACGACCCAGTCGTTTTTGTCATCCGGCTGTTCGGCGTTGCGCAGTACGAAACCACCCTGGTTGACATGCGACGAGCGGATGATCTGCACGCCGTTCTTGCGCAGTTCCTGCAGCGCCGGGACTACCCGCGACGATACCGAACCGTTGCCGGTACCGGCATGGATCAGCGCCTTGGCGCCGTTCTGCGCCAGCGCCTTGTAGGCGGTGTCGGTGACGTTGCCATAGCCATAGGCAATGTCCACCTGCGGCAGGCTGCTGATCTGCTTGATGTCGAACTCGGAATTGACCGTATGGCGCTTGGCCGGCAGGCGGAACCAGTACGATTTGCCTTCCACTACCATGCCCATCGGGCCCCAGGCGCTCTTGAAGGCTTCGGTCTTGATGTTGACCGCCTTGCTCACGTCGCGGCCGGACTGGATCTCGTCGTTCATGGTCACCAGCACGCCTTTGCCACGCGACTGTTTGTCGCTGGCTACGGCCACGGCGTTGTACAGGTTGAGCATGCCGTCGGCGGACATGGCGGTACCCGGGCGCATCGAGCCGACCACCACGATTGGCTTGTCGGTCTTCTCTACCAGGTTGAGGAAGTAGGCGGTTTCTTCGAGGGTGTCGGTGCCGTGGGTGATGACGATACCGTCGACGTCCTTGCTTTCGGCCAGCTCGGCGACGCGCTTGCCCAGTTTCAGCAGGTCGTCATTGCTGATGCTCTCGGAGGCGATCTGCATCACTTGTTCGCCGCGTACGTTGGCGATGTCGGCCAGTTCTGGCACGCCGGCGATGAGCTTGTCGACGCCCAGCTTGGCAGCCTGGTAAGTGGCGCTGTTGGCAGCGCTGGCACCGGCGCCGGCAATGGTGCCGCCGGTGGCGAGGATGACCACGTTGGCCAGCTTTTGTTGGGTTTCGGCTTCCTTGGCCGAGGCGCTGGTTGGCAGGATCAGCAGCAGGGCGAGTGCGCTGGGGGCGAAGGTTTTCAGTGCGGCATTCATCGTTATTGTTCTCGCTTCCTAGTGAGATAGTTATTGAGTCGCGCTCGGCTACAGGCACTTTTCGTACCAAGGCACCACGCGCTGCCTGGGTGGGAGCGGCCGTGCGTTGCAATGGGCTGCTTGGCAGCCCCGGCAATGGGTGGTGTTGCACCGAACCCGGGGCCGCTGCGCGACCCTTTCATTACCAAGCGCTACGGCTGAGAAAGGGGGATTTCATTCGTAATTCCGAACAAAAAAAGGAAAAGGCGTTCGGTTTTTCGGAAAAGCCTGCATAATCGGCCTCAGCAGCACTCTGGCCTCCGATAGCCAAACGGATTTGACAAACAACGGTCCTGTTACCATAGTTGGTCAACGCAAACGTTTGCGATCCGATAAAAAACACAAGATTCGGAGTCATCGTCCATGAAGCTGCCGTTCCCCGGTCGTCTGCTGGCCCTCGCTGTCATTTCCTCGCTTAGCCTCGCCTTGCCATTGTCTGCTGCCCACGCCGAAGACAAGCCCAAAGTCGCCCTTGTCATGAAGTCGCTGGCCAACGAATTCTTCCGCACCATGGAAGACGGCGCCAAGGACTACCAGAAGAGCCATGCCGACGAGTTCGACCTGATCGCCAACGGCATCAAGAACGAAACCGACACTGGCGAGCAGATCCGCATCGTCGAGCAGATGGTCAATGCCGGCGCCAAGGCCCTGGTCATTGCTCCGGCTGACTCGAAGGCACTTGTGTCGGCGGTGAAGAAGGCCATGGACCAGGGGGTGGTGGTGATCAATATCGACAACCGTCTGGACCCTGATCTGCTCAAGAGCAAAGGCATCAGCGTTCCTTTCGTCGGCCCCGACAACCGCAAGGGCGCGCGTCTGGTTGGCGATTACCTGGCCAGCCAGAAGCTCAAGGCCGGTGACCAGGTGGGCATTATCGAAGGGGTGCCGACTACCACCAATGCCCAGCAGCGCACCGCCGGTTTCAAGGACGCCATGAATGCCGCGCAGATGAACATCGTCTCGGTGCAAAGCGGCAATTGGGAGATCGACAAAGGCAACGCCGTCGCTGCCTCCATGCTCAACGAATACCCTGACCTGAAGGCCTTGCTGGCTGGCAACGACAGCATGGCCCTGGGCGCTGTGTCCGCCGTGCGTGCCGCTGGCAAGACCGGCCAGGTGCAAGTGGTGGGCTATGACAACATCAATGCCATCAAGCCAATGCTTGCAGACGGTCGCGTGCTTGCCACCCTCGACCAGGCCGCCAGCCAGCAGGCGGTGTACGGCATTCAGGCGGCGCTGAAAATGGTCAAGGGCGAAAAGCCTGATGTGGATGCCGACAACGTCATCCAGACCCCGGTCGAACTCATCACCAAGAAGCCCTGATGCTGCCAGGAGAATCGGCCATGCCTGCATCGGCCAATGAAGTGGTGCTCGCCGCCAGCGGCCTGGGCAAGACCTACGCCCAGCCCGTGCTCGGCGAGGTCAGCCTGAACCTGCGCGCCGGTGAAGTGCTGGCCCTGACCGGCGAGAACGGCGCTGGCAAGAGCACGTTGTCCAAGCTCATCGGTGGCCTGGAGCTGCCCACCACCGGGCACATGACCTACCGCGGCCAGGCCTACGCGCCCGGCAGTCGCAGTGAGGCCGAACGCCTAGGTGTGCGCATGGTCATGCAGGAGTTGAACCTGCTGCCGACGCTGACTGTGGCGGAGAACCTGTTTCTCGACAACTTGCCCAGCCGCTTTGGCTGGATCAGCCACAAGCGCCTGCGCCAACTGGCAATGGCCGCCATGGCCCGGGTCGGGCTCGACGCCATCGACCCGGACACCCCGGTCGGCGAGCTGGGCATCGGCCATCAGCAGATGGTCGAGATTGCCCGCAACCTGATCGGTGACTGCCATGTACTGATCCTGGACGAACCCACGGCCATGCTCACTGCGCGCGAGGTGGAGTTGCTGTTCACCCAGATCGAGCGCCTGCGTGCGCGTGGCGTGGCCATCGTTTATATCTCGCATCGCCTGGAAGAGTTGCAGCGCGTGGCGCAACGCATCGTTGTACTGCGCGATGGCAAACTGGTGTGCGACGAGCCGATCCAGCGCTACAGCAGCGCCGAACTGGTCAACCTGATGGTCGGCCGCGAGCTGGGCGAGCATATCGACCTGGGCCGGCGGCAGATAGGTGCACCGCTGCTCAAGGTTGACAAGTTGTGCCGCGGCGACAAGGTGCGCGAGGTGTCGTTCGAAGTCAGGGCAGGGGAAATTTTTGGCATCTCCGGTCTGATCGGCGCCGGCCGTACCGAGCTGTTGCGCCTGATCTACGGTGCCGATCGCGCCGACAGCGGCTGTATCGCGTTGGGCCAACCGCCGCAGGCGGTAAACATCGACTCGCCCAAGGCTGCAGTGCGGGCCGGCATCGCGCTGATAACCGAAGACCGCAAAGGCGAGGGCCTGCTGTTGACGCAGTCGATCAGCGCCAACATTGCGTTGGGCAACCTGGGCGCGGTATCGCGCGCCGGTGTGCTCGATAGCGAAGCGGAAAAGGCCTTGGCCGAACGCCAGATCCAGGCCATGCGCATTCGCAGTGCTGGCGCGCAGCAAGTGGTGGGCGAGCTGTCTGGCGGTAACCAGCAGAAGGTGGTAATTGGCCGCTGGCTGGAGCGCGATTGCCAGGTGCTGCTGTTCGACGAACCCACGCGTGGCATCGATGTGGGCGCCAAGTTCGACATCTATGGCCTGCTGGCCGAGCTGGCGCGTCAAGGCAAGGCCTTGGTGGTGGTGTCCAGTGACCTGCGCGAACTGATGCTGATTTGCGACCGCATCGCCGTGCTGTCCGCCGGCCGCCTGATCGACACCTTCGCGCGTGATCATTGGAGCCAGGACCAGTTGCTTGCCGCCGCCTTCGCCGGTTATCAGAAACGTGACGCACTGCTGCATGATGCAGCCCCCAGGATGGATGCATGAAAACCACCCCGCTAAACAACCAGGGCGCCGCCCCCATGCGCCGCAGCGGTACGTACTTTGGCCTGGGCACCTACCTGGGCCTGGCTGGCGCCTTGCTGGCGATGATCGTGCTGTTCTCGTTCCTCAGCAGCCACTTCTGGTCGTATGGCACCTTCAGCACGCTGGCCAACCAGATCCCGGACCTGATGGTGCTGGCGGTGGGCATGACCTTTGTGCTGATCATCGGCGGCATCGACCTGTCGGTGGGTTCGGTGCTGGCGCTGGCCGCCTCGACGGTTAGCGTGGCGATACTCGGCTGGGGCTGGGGCGTGCTGCCCTCGGCGCTGCTGGGCATGGCTGTGGCCGCATTGGCCGGCAGCATTACCGGTGGCGTCACCGTGGCCTGGCGCATCCCGTCGTTCATCGTTTCGCTTGGTGTGCTGGAGATGGCCCGTGGCCTGGCCTACCAGTTCACCGACTCGCGCACCGCCTATATCGGCGACGCCTATGCCTGGTTCTCCAACCCGGTCGCCTTTGGTGTTTCGCCGGCGTTCATCATCGCCTTGTTGGTGATCGTGCTCGCCCAGTTGGTCCTGACGCGTACGGTGTTCGGTCGTTACCTGATCGGTATCGGCACCAACGAAGAGGCCGTGCGCCTGGCCGGTATCGATCCGCGCCCCTACAAAGTGCTGGTGTTCGCCCTGATGGGCCTGTTCGCCGGCCTGGCCGCGCTGTTCCAGATCTCGCGCCTGGAAGCGGCCGACCCCAATGCTGGCTCTGGCCTGGAGCTGCAGGTCATTGCTGCCGTCGTGATCGGCGGCACTAGCCTGATGGGTGGGCGTGGCTCGGTCATCAGCACCTTCTTTGGCGTACTGATCATTTCCGTATTGGCCGCCGGGCTGGCGCAGATCGGTGCCAGCGAGCCGACCAAACGCATCATCACCGGGGCGGTGATCGTCATCGCCGTGGTGCTCGACACTTACCGTAGCCGGCGTGCAGGCCGGCGGAACTGACAACATGGCAACCATCAAAGACGTCGCGGCACTGGCGGGTATTTCGTACACCACCGTGTCTCATGTACTCAACAAGACCCGGCCGGTTAGCGAACAGGTGCGGCTGAAAGTGGAAGCCGCCATCATTGAGCTGGATTACGTGCCCAGCGCGGTGGCGCGTTCGCTGAAGGCGCGTAGCACGGCCACCATCGGCCTGTTGGTGCCCAACAGCGTCAACCCGTACTTCGCCGAGCTGGCGCGGGGTATCGAAGACGCCTGCGAGCGCAACGGCTATTGCGTGATCCTGTGCAACTCCGACGACAACCCGCAGAAGCAGCGCAGCTACCTGCGCGTGCTGCTGGAAAAACGCATCGACGGCCTGGTGGTGGCCTCGGTGGGCCAGGACGACGACCTGCTGCAAAGCCTGGCCAGTGTGCGCACGCCAATGGTCATCGTCGACCGTGAACTGGAAGGCGTCGATGCTGACCTGGTGCGCATTGACCACGAGCAGGGGGCGTACCTGGCCACCCAGCACTTGCTGGGGCTTGGCCATCGCGATGTTGCCTATATCGGCGGCCCCGCCGAAACCGGGGTTACCCAGCTGCGCCTGAGCGGCTTCCGCCGTGCCATGGCCGAAGCCGGGGCGCCTGTGCTGGGCAGCCGTGTACTGCACTGCGACTTCACCAGCCCGGGTGGCCATGCGGCGGCGGCGCAGGTGCTGGAAGGCAAACGGCCCTCGGCGATTTTTGCCGGCAACGACATGATCGGCTTTGGTGTGCTGCGTGCTGCAGCCGAACGCAATATCAGCGTACCCGGCGAGCTGTCGGTGATCGGCTTCGACGACATCGAACTGAGCCGCTACGTGTACCCGCCGCTGACCACCGTGGGCCAGTCGATTCGCGAGCTGGGCGAGAGCGCTGCCTCGTTGCTGCTGACGCGTATCGCTACACCTCGGCAGGGCGCGGCAGAGCAGCGCATTGTCGCCCCGCGTATCGTCTTGCGTGAGTCCACCGGGCCGCGCCCGGACCTGTTCAATGATTACCGCTAACGCTAAGGAAATGTCATGAATGCCAAGGTTGTGGTGGTCGGCAGCCTCAATATGGACCTGGTGGCCCGCGCCCGGCGCCTGCCACGGGCCGGCGAAACACTCCCCGGCGATAGCTTTTTCACGGTGCCGGGCGGCAAGGGTGCCAACCAGGCCGTGGCGGCTGCGCGGCTGGGCGGCAGCGTGGCGATGATCGGCAATGTTGGGGATGATGATTACGGTCGGCAACTGCACCGGGCCTTGTATGTCGAGGGGGTCGACTGTCAGGGCGTCAGCACCTGCCCAGGCGTGTCCAGCGGTGTGGCGCTGATCACGGTGGATGCCGCCAGCCAGAACTGTATTGTCATCGTTCCCGGCGCCAACGGCCTGCTGACGCCGCAGTCGGTGCTGCGCTTCGATGCACTGCTGCAGGCCGCCGAGGTGGTCATCTGCCAGCTGGAAGTGCCGACTGACACTGTGGCTTGCACGCTGGCCAGGGCGCGTGAACTGGGCAAGCAGGTCATCCTGAACCCGGCGCCTGCTACCGGCCCCTTGCCAGCGGACTGGTTTGCGCATATCGATTACCTTACCCCTAACGAAAGCGAAGCCGAAGCCTTGACCGGTGTGGCGGTGACCGATCAGGACAGTGCCCGGCGCGCCGGCGAGTGCTTGCTGCAGCTGGGGGCAGGCAAAGTGATCATCACCTTGGGTGCGCAAGGTGCCTTGCTGGTTACCGCCCAAGGCCATCAGCACTATCCTGCACCGCACGTGCAGCCGCTGGACACCACCGCTGCCGGCGATACCTTCATTGGCGGCTTTGCTGCCGGCCTGGTACGTGGGTTGGAGGAGGGTGAGGCGATCATCTTTGGTCAGCGGGCCGCAGCATTGTCGGTTACCCGTGCCGGTGCCCAGCCATCGATTCCCTACTTGGCGGAGCTGACGCCATGAAGAAAACCCCACTGTTGAACGTTGCCCTGTCGCGGGTCATTGCCGGCATGGGGCATGGCGACATCCTGGTGATCGGCGATGCCGGGCTGCCGGTGCCGCCGGGGGTGGAATTTATCGACCTGGCCATTACGCCTGGCCTGCCGGACTTCGCAAGCGTGCTGCGGGTGGTGCTGAGCGAATTGCAGGTTGAGCGGCACGTGCTGGCTGAAGAAATGCAAAAAGTGGTGCCACCCGCGCTGGTCGAAATCGAGCGATTGAAGGGCAAGCTGGGCAAGCGCGAGTGGCTGGCCCATGAGGATTTCAAAGTGCTGTCGCGTAGTGCTCGTGCAGTGGTGCGTACAGGCGAGTGTCAGCCCTACAGCAACATCGCCCTCATCTCCGGCGTCACCTTTTAGCCGGTTCCACAAAAGACACCGGGGGGGCAAACGAATAATTCATAGGCAACAGGAGTGCCACCCATGCTCAAGTCCCTGCTACAAGGAATCGTCTTCATGGCCACAGCCTCGACCCTCCAGGCCGCCCCCATCGACCTGATCATTGACACCGATCCCGGCGCCGACGATGTGGTTGCGCTGTTTCTGGCCATGGCTTCGCCCAAAGAGCTCAATATCCGCGCCATCACCACAGTGGCCGGCAACGTGCGCCTGGACAAGACCTCGCGCAATGCCCGCCTGGCCCGCGAATGGGCCGGGCGCGAAGACATCCCGGTGTACGCCGGTGCCGGCCGCCCATTGGTGCGCACGCCGATCTATGCCGCCGATGTTCATGGTGAAGAAGGCCTCACCGGTGTCCAGGTGCACGAGCCGAAAGCCCCCCTGGCCCAGGGCAATGCCGTGCAATACCTGGTCGATACCCTCGGCGCAGCCAAACCGCACAGCATCACCGTCGCCATGCTTGGCCCGCAGACCAACCTGGCCCTGGCGCTGATCCAGCGCCCAGGCATCGTCAAAGGCATCAAAGAGGTGGTGGTCATGGGGGGAGCCCATTTCAATGGTGGCAACATCACCCCGGTGGCGGAGTTCAACCTCTACGCCGACCCGCATGCCGCCGAAGTGGTGCTGGCCAGCGGCGTGCAGCTGACCTACCTGCCGCTGGACGTCACCCACAAGCTGCTGACCAGTAACGCCCGCCTGACGCAACTGGCAGCCGTGAACAACCAGGCCAGCAAGCGCGTGGTGGACATCCTCAATGCCTACATTACCCACGACATGGACCTGTACGGCATGCCCGGCGGCCCTGTGCATGACGCCAGTGTCATCGCTTACCTGTTAAAACCCGAGCTTTTCAGTGGTCGGCGCATCCACATGAGCATCGACAGCCGCGAAGGGCCCACTTTCGGCCAGACAATTGCGGACTGGTACGGCGTGCTCAAGCAGCCAGCGAATGTGCTGTGGGTGGAGCAGGGTGATGCCCAGGGGCTGTTCGACCTGCTCAGTGCCCGCCTGGCGCGATTGGAATAGCCGCGTGCGGCGCGTAGCGCTCGAACACCTGGTCGATGAAGCTGCGTGCCGCCTCGGCGCCGTTATCGCGCACCAACAGGTCGATGGCGATCAACAGCAACTCTTCCGGTGTGCCAGGGCTGTACGCACTCTGGCCCTCGGCCCATTTGACCTTGATATCGGCATCGATGCTGTGGGTGCTCATGAAAAGCTCTCGCTGGGGGCCCGGAACGAAGAGGAACACCTGGCCCTGGTGTTCGATGGAGGCGGGATGCGCTCCACTTCTTGCAGCAAATCATGGCTTTGCGCCGGTGACCGTGCGAGCTAAGCATATGGCAAACACAGCACGTTGTGCAAAATCCGGTCACGATTGCTTTTCGTCTTGCTGCTACAGTTCAGGCAGACTTGACCGGTTTTGCAACAAATGATGAGCGGAGCTGTCGGATCAGGCAGTTCCCGGACCGATTTAGGAGGCTTCATGTTCCGTACCCGTGCTTACCTGGCAACTCTGGCTGTGGCTGCTGTCCTGGCGGGTTGCAGCACTGGTGGCAATGCTGATGGCGGTGCTGCGCCGGCCGCGCCAGTGGGCAACGATGGCCGCTGCGAAGCCAGTGGTGCCGACTTTGCCATGGGCAAGCAGGCCAGCGCCGAATTGCTGGAGCAGGCACGCAAGGCCAGCGGCTCGCAGATGGCGCGCATTCTCAAGCCGCACGATGTGGTCACCCTGGAGTACCGCTCCGAGCGCCTGAACCTGAACGTGGACGAGCAGGGCAGGGTAACCCGCGTCAACTGCGGTTGATGCACGCGGGGGCAACTGCCTTGCGCAAAATGTGAAAAGCCTGCGCAGTCGCCTGTAGGGGCGGGTTCGCCCGCGAACACGGGCGAAGCCCGTGCCGTTCACCCTAAAGTCTGTTTTGCAGGCAATCCCGCCCCACTCAGATGATGCAATCACCCATAAAAAAACCCGCCACAAGGGCGGGTTTTTTTACAGCTATCCGAATTACTCCGGACGAACCTGTGCAGCCTGCATGCCCTTCTGGCCGCGTTCGGCGACGAAGGAAACAGTCTGGCCTTCTTTCAGGCTCTTGAAGCCGTCAGATTCGATGGCTTTGAAGTGTACGAACAGGTCGTCGCCGCCGCCTGCTGGGGTGATGAAGCCGTAGCCTTTCTCATCATTGAACCATTTGACGGTGCCTTGTTGGCGATTGGACATGGGTGAATCTCCAGAACATTTAGTTTTTTCAGTGGTGCAATGCGGCCGAGGCTACGGAGCACGGGATACATCATAGTCTAATTCTGCGCATCTAGCGCCTTTTACCTTCGCAGGATATTGATCCAGCTCAAAGAATGGCTGGTCGTCGCTGACTTTAAGGTTTCAGCTCTTCGGTGCACAGGCCTGTTTCACCACCATCTGCGCCCTCTGCATCAGCTTGGCGTCAACGCCGTCCTTGCTGTCGAGGTCGGCAATCTCGGCGTCGGTGAAGTTCTTTTTGATGGCTTGCGCGCCGCATTCGCAGTGCTTTTTCGCGGTGGCAGCGTCAACGCCCTGGCCGCTGGCCACTTGCGTGCACTGGGTCATGTAGCCGGCCTCCTTCCCAGGGGGGAAGTTGCCGGCGTTCGCAGCCACGGGCAGCAGCAGGGCGCCAGCGGCCGTCAGGGCCAGAAGAGACGGAACTCGCATCACCAGTTACTCCTTGGGTTAAGGTCTCATCAAGAGTAGGTTGCTTCCCAAAGTCTGAGCGGTATTTTTCCGCGTTAGTTCACCGCTGTGGGGCAATTTCCAAATATTTCTGCCTGGGGTGCAACCCGCGTGCTAGCATGCCCGGCTTGCGGTCGCGCTGTTGCCGGCTGCAGCTATCTTTTTTCTTTCCAGTCACTCTGGTTCGTCCCTGACAAGCCGAAAGGCTTCTGCCACTGTGGGGCAGGCTTCCTTTTACCGGAAGGCAGGTCGGATCTTGTACTGGCTCATCCCAACCCACGTGACCTTTGGTAGGGGTCACCACTAGGAGAGGAGGCGCCATGCCCGTTATTACTCTTCCCGATGGCAGTCAACGTTCGTTCGATCACGCCGTATCCGTAGCTGAAGTAGCCGCTTCCATCGGCGCTGGCCTGGCCAAGGCCACCGTTGCCGGCAAAGTCGACGGCAAGCTGGTCGATGCGTGTGACCTGATCAGCAACGACGCCACCCTGCAGATCATCACCCCTAAAGATGAAGAGGGACTGGAGATCATCCGTCACTCGTGCGCCCACCTGGTTGGCCACGCCGTGAAGCAGCTGTACCCGACCGCCAGGATGGTGATCGGCCCGGTCATTGACGAAGGCTTCTATTACGACATCGCCTATGAGCGCCCCTTCACGCCAGAAGACATGGCCGCCATCGAAAAGCGCATGATGGAGCTGATCGAAAAAGACTACGACGTGGTCAAGAAAATGACCCCGCGCGCCGAAGTCATCGAGGTGTTCAAGGCTCGTGGCGAAGACTACAAACTGCGTCTGGTCGAAGACATGCCGGATGAACAGGCCATGGGCCTGTACTACCACGAAGAATACGTCGACATGTGCCGTGGCCCGCACGTGCCGAACACCCGCTTCCTCAAGGCATTCAAGCTGACCAAGCTGTCCGGCGCCTACTGGCGTGGCGATGCCAAGAACGAGCAGCTGCAGCGCGTGTACGGCACGGCCTGGGCTGACAAGAAGCAGCTGGCTGCGTACATCCAGCGCATCGAAGAAGCCGAAAAACGCGACCACCGCAAGATCGGCAAGCAGCTCGACCTGTTCCACCTGCAGGAAGAAGCCCCGGGCATGGTGTTCTGGCACGCCAACGGCTGGACCGTCTACCAGGTACTCGAGCAGTACATGCGTGGCGTACAGCGCGAAAACGGCTACCAGGAAATCAAGACCCCGCAGGTTGTCGACCGCATCCTGTGGGAGCGTTCCGGCCACTGGTCCAACTATGCCGAAAACATGTTCACCACTTCGTCGGAAAGCCGTGACTACGCGGTAAAACCGATGAACTGCCCGTGCCACGTGCAGGTGTTCAACCAGGGCCTGAAAAGCTACCGCGACCTGCCGCTGCGTCTGGCCGAGTTCGGTGCCTGCCACCGTAACGAGCCGTCCGGCGCACTGCACGGCATCATGCGCGTGCGTGGCTTCGTACAGGACGACGCGCACATTTTCTGCACCGAAGAACAGGTGAAGAAAGAAGCCGCCGACTTCATCAAGCTGACCCTGGACGTGTACAAGGACTTCGGTTTCAGCGACATCGCCATGAAACTGTCCACTCGCCCGGCCAAGCGTGTCGGTTCCGAAGAGTTGTGGGACCGTGCTGAAACCGCGCTGGCCGACGCCCTGAACGAATCCGGCCTCGAGTGGGAGTACCAGCCTGGCGAGGGCGCCTTCTACGGCCCTAAAATCGAGTTCACCCTGCGCGACTGCCTCGGCCGTAACTGGCAGTGCGGTACCCTGCAGTACGACCCGAACCTGCCAGAGCGTCTGGATGCCAGCTATATTGCCGAAGATAACAGCCGAGTTCGCCCGGTCATGCTGCACCGCGCCATCCTTGGTTCGTTCGAGCGCTTCATCGGCATGCTGATCGAACACTACGCTGGCGTGTTCCCGGCGTGGCTGGCCCCAACCCAGGCGGTGATCATGAATATCACCGACAAACAGGCCGATTTTGCCCTTGAGGTTGAGAAATCTCTGAACGGAAGCGGTTTCCGTGCCAAGTCGGACTTGAGAAATGAGAAGATCGGCTTTAAAATCCGCGAGCATACTTTGCTCAAGGTCCCGTACCTTTTGGTTATAGGGGACCGCGAAGTCGAAACGCAAACCGTCGCTGTGCGTACTCGCGAAGGCGCAGACCTGGGCTCCATGCCCGTCGCCCAATTCGTTGAGCTTCTGACACAAGCGGTTTCCCGGCGTGGTCGCCAAGAATCGGAGTAATGACTATTAAGCGTGAAATGAGAAACGATAAGCGTGCTGTACCGAAGGCCCCGATCAACGAGAATATCTCGGCCCGCGAGGTTCGGTTAATTGGCGCAGACGGCGAGCAGGTTGGCATCGTCTCGATTGATGAAGCGCTGCGTATCGCTGATGAAGCGAAGCTGGACCTGGTAGAAATCTCTGCAGACGCGGTACCGCCCGTCTGCAAGGTCATGGACTACGGCAAGCACCTCTTCGAGAAGAAGAAGCAGGCTAACGAAGCCAAGAAAAACCAGAAGCAGATCCAGATCAAAGAAATCAAGTTTCGTCCAGGGACGGAGGATGGGGATTACCAGGTAAAACTACGCAACCTGGTACGTTTCCTTACCGATGGGGACAAGGCCAAGATCTCTCTGAGATTCCGTGGTCGTGAGATGGCCCACCAGGAGCTGGGCATGGAGCTGTTGAAGCGGGTCGAAGCCGACCTCGCCGAATACGGCACCGTTGAGCAGCATCCGAAGATGGAAGGACGCCAGCTTATGATGGTCATCGCCCCCAAGAAAAAGAAGTAATCTCCCGGGCACGGCAGGCCTGATGATTATGTGTAATTTTATCGAATGCGGAGTTCCAACATGCCAAAAATGAAAACCAAGAGCGGTGCTGCGAAGCGCTTCCTGAAGACAGCTTCGGGCTTCAAGCACAAGCACGCTTTCAAGAGCCACATCCTGACCAAAATGTCGACCAAGCGTAAGCGTCAACTGCGCGGTGCCAGCTTGCTGCACCCGTCCGACGTCGCAAAAGTCGAGCGCATGCTGCGCGTTCGTTAATTCTGGTTAAGATAGAGGAAGTTACTCATGGCTCGTGTTAAGCGCGGCGTTATCGCTCGTAAGCGTCACAAAAAAATTCTGAAACTGGCTAAAGGTTACTACGGTGCACGTTCGCGCGTATTCCGTGTAGCCAAGCAAGCGGTCATCAAGGCAGGCCAATACGCCTACCGCGACCGTCGCCAGAAGAAGCGTCAGTTCCGCGCACTGTGGATCGCTCGTATCAACGCCGGTGCCCGCACCAACGGTCTGTCCTACAGCCGTCTGATTGCTGGCCTGAAAAAGGCTTCGATCGAAATCGACCGTAAGGTTCTGGCTGATCTGGCAGTGAACGAAAAAGCGGCGTTTGCTGCGATTGTCGAGAAAGCTAAAGCCGTTCTGGCTTAAGTACCCGCGACAATCACCCGGCGGTGCTAGCGCTGCCGGGCATTGAACGTCATCGATAGGGGAAGAGCCTTCAAAGCTCTTCCCCTATTTTCGTATCTGGAGTCTGTACATGGAAAACCTGGATGCGCTGGTCTCCCAAGCCCTAGAGGCCGTGGAACGCGCTGAAGACATCAACGCCCTGGAACAGATCCGGGTTAATTATCTCGGCAAGAAGGGCGAGCTGACCCAGGTGATGAAGACCCTGGGCAACCTGCCAGCCGAAGAGCGGCCGAAAGTCGGCGCGCTGATCAACGACGCCAAAGAGCGCGTCACCGTTGTGCTCAATGCCCGCAAGGCTGCCTTTGAAGAAGCCGAGCTCAGCGCTCGCCTGGCTGCCGAATGCATTGACGTCACCCTGCCAGGCCGCGGCCAGGCCACCGGTGGCCTGCACCCGATCACCCGTACACTCGAGCGCATCGAGCAGTTCTTCACCCACATTGGCTACGGCATTGCCGAAGGCCCAGAGGTGGAAGACGACTACCACAACTTCGAAGCGCTCAACATCCCTGGCCACCACCCGGCGCGGGCGATGCACGACACCTTCTACTTCAATGCCAACATGCTGCTGCGTACCCACACCTCGCCGGTGCAGGTGCGGACCATGGAGTCCACCCAGCCGCCCATCCGCATTGTGTGCCCGGGCCGCGTATACCGCTGCGACTCGGATATCACCCACTCGCCGATGTTCCACCAGGTCGAAGGCCTGCTGATCGATCGCGATATCAACTTCGCCGACCTCAAGGGCACCATCGAAGAATTCCTGCGCGTATTCTTCGAAAAAGAACTGGCGGTCCGTTTCCGCCCATCGTTCTTCCCCTTCACCGAGCCGTCTGCAGAAGTCGATATCCAGTGCGTGATGTGCTCCGGCAATGGCTGCCGCGTGTGCAAGCAAACTGGCTGGCTGGAAGTGATGGGCTGCGGCATGGTGCACCCGAACGTGTTGCGCATGTCCGGTATCGACCCAGAAGAGTTCCAGGGCTTCGCCTTCGGCATGGGTGCCGAGCGCCTGGCCATGCTGCGTTATGGCGTCAACGATTTGCGTCTGTTCTTCGACAACGACCTGCGGTTCCTAGCCCAATTCCGCTAGGCCCAATCGACGCAACTTTCAGGAGAACAGCATGAAATTCAGTGAACAGTGGCTGCGCGGTTGGGTCAATCCGCAAGTCTCCCGTGACGAACTGGTCGCCCGCCTGTCCATGGCCGGCCTCGAAGTTGACAGCGTTACCCCCGCTGCCGGCCAGTTCAGCGGCATCGTCGTGGGCGAAATTCTCGCCACCGAACAACACCCGGACGCCGACAAGCTGCGCGTGTGCCAGGTAAGCAGCGGTCAGGAAACCTTCCAGGTTGTGTGCGGCGCCCCTAACGCCCGCCCGGGCATCAAGATCCCGTTCGCCATGATCGGTGCCGAACTGCCAGGCGACTTCAAGATCAAGAAGGCCAAGCTGCGCGGTGTCGAGTCCTTCGGCATGCTGTGCTCGGCTGCCGAACTGCAGATCAGCGAAGAAAACGACGGCCTGCTGGAACTGGCTGCCGACGCTCCGGTTGGTGAAGACATTCGCACGTACCTGAGCCTGGATGATGCCAGCATCGAAATCGGCCTGACCCCGAACCGCGGCGACTGCCTGTCCATCGCTGGCCTGGCCCGCGACGTCAGCGCCCTGTACGACACCCCGGTCACCCGCCCGGTGGTACCAGCCGTAGCGGCCGCCCATGACGAAGTGCGCCCGGTCG
The DNA here is from genome assembly GCF_057766845.1 of Pseudomonas sp. D5(2026). Lineage (NCBI taxonomy): Bacteria > Pseudomonadati > Pseudomonadota > Gammaproteobacteria > Pseudomonadales > Pseudomonadaceae > Pseudomonas > Pseudomonas sp. D5(2026). The sequence continues at coordinate 3,474,705 of NZ_CM173421.1, read as the reverse complement.
AAGTCAGCGCCCCGGCTGCCTGCCCGCGCTACCTGGGCCGCGTTATCCGTAACGTCGACCTGAGCAAGCCAACCCCACTGTGGATGGTCGAGCGCCTGCGCCGCAGCGACGTTCGCAGCATCGACGCCGCCGTCGACATCACCAACTACGTGATGCTCGAACTCGGCCAGCCGATGCACGCCTTCGACCTGGCGGAAATCAACGGCGGCATCCGCGTGCGCATGGCCGAAGAGGGCGAAAAACTCGTCCTGCTCGACGGCCAGGAAGTGGCCCTGCGTGCTGACACCCTGGTCATCGCCGACCACACCCGCGCCCTGGCTATCGCCGGCGTCATGGGTGGCGAGCACAGCGGTGTGAACACCGAAAAAACCCGCGACCTGTTCCTGGAAAGTGCTTTCTTCGAGCCGATTTCCGTCGCTGGTAAAGCCCGTTCCTACGGCCTGCACACCGATGCCTCGCACCGCTACGAGCGCGGCGTCGACTCGCAACTGGCCCGCGAAGCCATGGAGCGCGCCACCCAGTTGCTGCTGGACATCGTTGGCGGCGAAGCCGGCCCTGTGGTCGAAGCGGTCAGCGAACAGCACCTGCCACAAGTAGCCCCGGTCACCCTGCGCGCCGAACGCATCACCCAGATGCTTGGCATGGAAATGGACCCGGCCCAGGTCGAGCAGTTGCTCAACGCCCTCGAGCTGACCACGACCAAGAGCGGGGAAGGGCAGTGGACCGTCAGCGTGCCAAGCCACCGCTTCGACATCAGCCTGGAAGTGGACCTGATCGAAGAGCTGGCCCGCCTGTACGGCTACAACAACCTGCCTGTACGCTACCCGCAAGCCCGCCTGGCCCCACAGGGCAAGCCGGAAACCCGCGGTGACCTGCCGACCCTGCGTCGCCTGCTGGTTGCCCGCGGCTACCAGGAAGCCATCACCTACAGCTTCATCGACCCGAAACTGTTCGAACTGTTCAGCCCGGGCGTAGAGCCGCTGCTGCTGGCCAACCCCATCTCCAGCGACATGGCCGCCATGCGCGCCTCGCTGTGGCCGGGCCTGGTCAAGGCACTGCAGCACAACCTGAACCGCCAGCAAGACCGTGTGCGCCTGTTCGAAAGCGGCTTGCGCTTTGTCGGCCAACTGGGTGACCTGCAGCAGCAGCCAATGATTGCCGGCGTCATCACCGGCAGCCGCCTGCCAGAAGGCTGGGCCAACGGCCGCGACGGCGTCGACTTCTTCGACGTGAAAGCCGACGTGGAAGCCCTGCTGGGCTACTCCGGCGCCCTGAGCGACTTCACCTTCAGCGCCGGCAAACACCCAGCCCTGCACCCAGGCCAGACCGCTGCCATCGAGCGCGACGGCAAACTGGTCGGCTACCTCGGCGCCATCCACCCAGAGCTGGCCAAGGCCCTGGGCCTGGACCGTCCGGTGTTCCTGTTCGAGCTGGTGCTGGGCGATGTGGTCGAAGGCCGCCTGCCGAAGTTCAGCGAACTGTCCAAGTTCCCGGAAACCCGTCGCGACCTGGCTTTGATCGCAGGACGTGATGTGGCTTCTAGCGCGGTGCTTGAATTAATTCGTGACAATGCAGGCGAATGGCTCACAGACCTCAGGCTGTTTGATGTGTACCAAGGTAAAGGCATTGATCCTGATAGAAAAAGCCTTGCCGTCGGCTTGACCTGGCAGCATCCATCGCGCACTCTTAACGACGATGAGGTGAACACTACCCTGCAAAACATCCTCACCTCGCTCGAACAAAGGTTGAACACCACGTTAAGGAAATAACGGCATGGGTGCTCTGACGAAAGCTGAGATGGCCGAAAGGCTGTACGAGGAGCTGGGGCTTAACAAGCGTGAGGCCAAGGAGCTGGTCGAGCTGTTTTTTGAAGAAATTCGGCACGCACTTGAAGAGAACGAGCAGGTCAAGCTGTCCGGTTTCGGCAACTTCGACCTTCGCGACAAACGCCAGCGGCCGGGCCGCAACCCCAAGACTGGGGAAGAGATCCCGATCACCGCACGGCGCGTCGTCACCTTTCGTCCAGGGCAGAAGTTGAAGGCCCGGGTTGAGGCCTATGCTGGAACCAAGCCATAACGACGAACTGCCCCCCATACCGGGCAAACGCTACTTCACCATTGGTGAAGTGAGCGAGTTGTGTGCCGTAAAGCCACACGTGCTGCGGTATTGGGAGCAGGAGTTCGACCAGCTGAACCCTGTGAAGCGGCGGGGGAACCGGCGGTATTACCAGCGGCAGGATGTGCTGATGATCCGCCAGATTCGTGCGCTGCTGTATGATCAGGGGTTCACCATTGGCGGGGCGCGGTTGAGGCTCTCCAGTGATGAGGCTAAAGATGAATCCAGCCAGTACAAGCAGCTGATTCGGCAGATGATTGTTGAATTGGAGGATGTATTGGTGGTTTTGAAGAAGTGAGCCGGGTTTCTGATGAGTGGAAATTTTTTTGAGAAAAAGCTTTCATTTATCAGAGGGTTAGGGTACATTCTTCAACGTTCTCGGCAAGATTGAGAACATGCTTCAAAGCCCAGTCGGGGCGTAGCGCAGCCCGGTAGCGCACTTGCATGGGGTGCAAGGGGTCGAGTGTTCGAATCACTCCGTCCCGACCAAAAAATCCCTAAAAAATCCAGTCACTTAGCGGTGACTGGATTTTTTTATGGGCGCTTCACACGTAGAAGCGTAGGGACTTTTGCGGTTTTTTTTTCATCCTGCCATTCTCCTCAAAATTGTCAGTGCCGGCCCGCGCGAGTCGGTGGCCGAAATCCTGTTGGCTTCATCGATCAGTTTGCCCAACTCGGCGGCTGAGTAGTGACTGGTGATGCTACCGTTCTTGTGCCCCAGCAGGCGACTATGCTTCTGCCTGCTCTCTTCATTCAGCGCTTCTATCTGCAACTTGCACGTCTCCCTGCCTAGATGGGAGGGAGTGTGAAGATGTAGTCGCAGACTGTGCCGGCGCCAGGAACGACGTTGAAGTTGAATGGTGCCAAGCCGCAGAGAGCTGCTGCGACGAAGCTCCACCATCCGGTCTACTGGCTCTGAATTACTCGCTCTGCATACCTGCCAGCCTGTTTCGAGTAGATCGCTTTTGCAGTATCAGGGAGAAATACGTGAAGCAAAGTCCTGGCGCGGGAGAGCCCAGCGTAGTGCAGCATCGAGGAAAACGGCTGTCCAATGTCGGTCATGTCAATTGCGATCACAACACGACGCTCTAGTCCCTTGAATGCATGCATGGTTGAGAACACCATATCACCAGAAGAAGACTCCGCCACATCAACCAAAGGCAGTCCACCGACTTCAGTGAGGCCGGATATGGATGAGTTATCTCTACGTCTGGTCGACAGGATGGCAATGTCCCCAGGAGGCACCTCCTGACCAATCAACTGGGCGACCAGACTGTTTAGACGTGAAACAAAGTCCTTTTGATCACGGTAGTAAACATTGGCACACTCCGGACCTTCCGGTGCGCCGATCAGCGCCAAGTCGATGCCGGAGACAATTGATCCCTGAACCGCCACTTGCCTTGTGTTCCTGCAGTTTTCAAACAGGTCGTCGTAGGCGGGCAGTGCTTCCGATAGTCGACGCTCAACCATCTCTTGCACCTCGTTCCCATAGATATTCTGCAATCGATCAAAAAAAATGTGCCAACAGCCTCTGTTCAGGCCTGGTCCACCCAACATGTAGTCGAATGCGTCAAGGTTCTCTGGCGTCAGGATGTCCTGCGCTTCATCGACTATCAGCACGTCCCAGGTCGGAAGGTCACACTCAATGGCAGCCTCGAGGAACACAAGAGGGAAGACCTCGGCGAACAGATGGCGCTCATCTACTGCTTCAGCAAGTCTTTCCTCAAGGCTGGCACGCTTGATGACCTCTCGATACAGTGCGTGGACATGCCTGATATCGATCTGGTCTCGGAGCGGGTCTCCTTCAAGGGTTAGACGCAAATGCTTCGCCAGTAATTGGTTGAAGCAAAGAAACAACACACGTTTCCCCTGAGCAGCCAGCTGTCGCGCCCTTTCGATCGCGATCACCGTCTTGCCGGTCCCTGCCTGTCCACGGACAACCGTTCTTGGGTTGGCAGCCATCCTGCGCGACACCCGTACCTGATCATTGGTAAGTCCCACGAGTGTGGCATCGATACCGGTCAGATAGCTCCCCAAGCTGAAAGTGGACTCGACGTCCGGACGCAAGATACGTCGCGCCGCCTGAATGTCTTCCTTGCTAGGCGATCGTGGCTTTCGGCCATGTTTGCTCTCGTAGACACGAGCCCAGTGTCGTTCCAACTGTCCGATGTAGAAGCCCAAGTTTCTGTTGAAATCACGCCTATCGAGCAATACTGCCGGCTCTATTTCTGCGCCAATTGAAGTAAAGCGCTCACTGGGCATAACCACACCAAAGCCCATTAGCAGGCCGTTGAATCTCGCGTCTGCCTCGTTCAGCCGATCACGCACTGCGAACATCGTTCCCTTCGCCTGCGTCCAGGGGTCCTCCTTCTTGCTATAGGACTTTCCGGTAGGGTCTCCGAACTGCCAGATACCATCCTTGCAGGACACCTTGCCGCCCTTTACTTCAAGCGCGAAGAAGCCCTTGGTGGAGAGCACAACAATGTCAGCTTCACCCCAGATCTTCGTCTCATGACCATGCAGTCCCAGTGAGTGCATGACCACCCATGCGCTATCTAGGTCGCGCCCGAGTCGCTCGTAAACAATTCGCTCACCATAGGGGCACTCTTTGGGTTGTTCAGGAATCAGGATCGCCATCACTTACTCCAGGTCGGCATCTGCAAAGAATCCGGACCACTCCCCACTGCCTGCGGCAGGTGCAGAACCAACCAGCATCGTGCGATCCAGTTCTCGATTAAACTTCTCGCAAGCCGTCTCGGGGACCAGAAGACAACAGTGGCAGGCTGCACCGCTGACCCTGTCCCCCGACTGTTCCGGTTCTGTTTCCAGGCACACGGGGTCGCTGCCACACCATTGTGCGGATCGGATTGTCCGCATGACCACCCTGGTCAGCTGCGTCGGGTCCGCCAGGCGAACAAGTCCACCGAGGCTACCCTCGGAGTCGGGAGATCCCGTGTAGATCAGGACACCGTTCATGGGGCCGAGTGGGCCATCTACCTCGCTCACGTAGAGACGTTCACGCAATGAGGACGATGAGTAGCCGCAATCCACCGAGATGGTGCGGATCAGTGCGTGGGCAAAGGAATGCACCAAAAGCAATCGGGCCGTTATCGCGTGCTCACGCTCATAGCCTCGTTCGGATGCAATTGCAGCGGAGCGATGCTCCAGTGCTGCAACCCTCTCCACCAGGCTGGGATTGGCGTTAATCCAAGTATCGATCGCATCTGTGCGGAATCTCAGAAAGATGCCTTCACCCCGTATCTCGGCGGCCGGCAACCAATTGCGAGGTGTCTTTGAAAGCGGTGAAATCGCGCCCCTGTTCAGGGCATCCCGCATGTTCTCCGGACTGACGGGGTAGGGTTCAATTCGTGTGAATCCCGCCAGTGCACGCACTTCGCGCAGACGAGATACGGCGCCGATAATGTCAAACCACTTTGACAGTGGCTCTGGCGCAGACTCTACGCTGTTGCAGAACTGTGGCATTACGCCTGCAAAGGCAGCATCGTCACGCTTACTGGAAAGTGCTTCGTACTCCTCTCGCCGAGAGCTGACCTCAGTTCGCTCAGTTGCGCCTTCAAGCAGCCTCTGCTTTTCCCTGTATGCAATCAGCAATGCTTCATGCTCGACGCCAAGCGACTGGGCAATTCTGATAAGGGCCGGAATAACTGCTTCCTCTGGCAGCGCGCCCAGAGAAAGCCACTGATCAGCAATGATCTGAAAAGCAGCTTCGGATGCCGGCGGGATCGACAATGCCGATGCAACAACCGGGAAGTGCACGTTGGATGCACCGCGCTGTATCACTCGTGGCGTAGCATCGCAGCCGTCCTGGCGGTCATGCAGCCATGGACGACTGCCTCGGCAGCTTTGGCCCTTCATGGCTTCAGGACGGAAAGCATCACCGAGGTATTCCTTGGCCCCACAATTCTTGCATTTGACATATAAATCAGCCAAAGCGGCGGACTTTCCATCTGATTTCAGTTCCAGCGTAGGCCGATCGCAGGCACCCTTGTGACGATGTGCCCACCACTCCCAGGGAAAGTCATCAATGTGTCCCTTGGTACACGCAACCACAAAACGCACAGGCGTCGTGAGAACGGGCTTGGGGTGCCCCCTGCACTCCAGCTCACTGCCATTGGCAGCCAGCTCGAATGGCGTACCTTCTTGGCCGATCCGCAGGCACTTCGGACATTGGTGCCATCTGGGAAAGCGTACGACCGGCAAGGCGTGCCCAGGGTCTACCTGACGCGTTGGCTTGAGCTCTACGGCAATGGGGGCAAGGCGGAAATGGTCAACTCCGAGCAATGCCTGGAGGCGATCTTCTCCAATCGAGAGAGACGGCAGCCTGGTTACGCGCTCCCAATCCTCCAGACCCATGGGCATGTACGAACCCTTTTCAAGATCGACAATGGCTCCAATTCCGTAGGTCGATATCAACTGCGAACGGCGGACTCGCCCTACAGGCTCCACCCCCCCGTTGCCTGGAGCGACCATTGCCACGCCAGTCGCTTTCTTCGCGGTTCGGTTGAAGGTTGCCATCATTGATCTCCTGTTCTGCGAGGAATTGTCTTCAGCACGAAGGCAGAGGAGGGCTCCACTTCGCGCATCGATCCTGGTGTCGGCCAAGCTTGCCCTGCGCCGCCCGTACTTTCCTCGGCAGAACACATCAGGTGGGGTGATGTTCGGCCAAACGGTGCTGCCTTTTTCCAGTACCGCAACCGGCCTCCGGCGGCCTTTACGTTCTCCACCTGCGATTCCCAGCGGTCTATGATTGCCTGCAATCCGGCCAGGGTCGCATCTTCTTCGATGCCACCGGTAGCATCCGAGGCTCTGGTTAGAATGTGATCCAGCAAGGCCTGCACTTCAGGAGCATCAGCATCGAACTGGAGGGCGTCCTCGTCGCTTTCCATGCCGGGCACCAGATGCCGAACAACCGATGCGACAACCGCGTGCAATGCCTTGTCCCTAGCCCTGGGAGCCCAGGGTGTAACACTGGTTGCTTCCACGCTGCGATAGAGAGCGCTGTGGTAGCTGCGGAAGTGTTCGAAATGGGACAGATCTCTGGGGCGGCTGAAGTTGTAGAGCGTGAAGACCAGTCCAGGCCCATTTCGTCCTACACGGCTGCTTGCTTGTATGTATTCTGCTGTGGATTTAGGTTGCCCATTGACTACCATTAGGCCCAGCCGGGATATATCGACACCTACCGATATCATGTTCGATGCAAGTACAGTGTCTTCAGGCTGTTCCTTGATCTCACCTCGCGCCAACGCTTCATGGAAGTCGTAAAGGGTGGCTGACAGGGCCTGCAAAACACCTGGCAGTTCACGTGAAGACTTGCGGCTGCTGAGTTCGACAGGCTGGCTCTCCAACGATCGAATCGACGCACCAAGGCGTGCGGCTAGGAACGCCATCTGGCGTGGCACGTCGTCCTGCATCAGCACATGTGCACCACCCAGTTCCCGAAGGCTGTTGAAGTAGGCGACACATGTCCAGTAAGCATCTATTGTCTGATGGTCTGCGTTTCCCCGCTCCAGCAGCGTGTGTGCCGACTGCAGCAATGCGGCCACCAGAGCCTGCAAGGCAAACTTGGGGCTTCGCCCAGCGGTAGGTAGACCGAGATACAGACGATCTGCGCCGACTGTGTCGCGAACTGCGAAGAACGAGTCATCCGCGTCGAAGCCCGGTGGGGGAAACTGAAGCACACCGCGGTCAAATAGCGCGCGCACCTGGGCAGCTGCCTGGCCGATGGTGGCGGTCGAACCAATTACCTTTGGCCTTACATCTCTGCGAGTACAAAGCATGTCGATGGCCGTCTCGTATAGCCCTGCCATCGAACCCAGGGGACCGGATATCAAATGCAGTTCGTCCTGAATGATCAAGCCAGGCGGTTCTCCGCCGTCCAGGCCAAACAGGGGGCGCATCCTTGCAGAACGGGGAATCTGGGCGAACTTGTCGATGGTGCCGATCAGCAGCGACGGCGGCGATGCGAAAATGGTGTCGTCTACCGTGAGAATCGGCAGTGGGCTGCCTTGCGTTTCACAGCCCTCAGTCCCGCACACGATATCTATTCGAGGTTCGGACGGATGGGGCCGGTACGCGCTTGCGTGGAGGTCACCCCCACACACTGGGCAACGAAGCAATTGTCTTGGGGTTGAGACCGGTTGCCGGCCCAGTCGCTCTTCCTCAAGTGCCTCGCGGGCCTTTTCCATGCCATTTGGGGTACTGTCGTCGCCTACATATAGCCCAAGGCTAATACGTGCATTACCCAAGCGGCCGTCATGGTGGCGCATGAATTCGCACGCAGTGATCAGTGCAGCCGCACGCTGGAACTGTTGCACTGTCAGAAGACGCAGTGTGTATCGCATCAGAACATCCACGCCGCCCTGACGCCCGGCCACCGGGCTTACTAGACGGCGATGAAAGATCTGGAAGGCCGTCAAAGCCAGATAGGCTTCGGTTTTACCTCCTCCCGTCGGGAACCACAGCAGGTCCATGCAAGTGCGGTCTTCACGTTCCGGGTTCACCAGACTGGGCAGGACCAGTAGCATGAATGCCAGCTGGAAGGGACGCCACACAAGAGGTCGTGCCTGGTCACCCTTGGATGCATAGCGCGATTGCTTGTCCATTGCCTGGTTTGCCAGAGCAAAGGCCAGCCAGGCAGAGTCATCTTGTTGCAGCAGTGTCACCCCGTCCAGCATGCGCCGGTGAGCCGACTGACAGCGTTCCAGGTTGAAGGCGGCAGCCTTGGCTAACGAACCTTTAAAGTTCGCGAGGCGGGGGACCAGCAATGAGTGGATCCATTGCTCGTAGCTGCCTACGAACGAGGTTAGTGCACGGGTAACTAAGGCGCGCTCGTGTTCCTGCCCCAGAAATGCCGCGCTTAAGCCACCGGGCTGGTTCGCAACGAAATCCTTCAGAATCGCGTGCCCATCGGGACTAGTTCCACGGACGCGAGCTGCAGGCAACCAGGCGGTACGCACCTCCTTGACGAGTTGTCCAGGTTGCTCATCCCAGGCAGCGGCTATGCCATGCCCTACGGCATATTCATGGATATCGCGATACAGTAGGGCATTACACAGTGCGTCTTCATCACCTTCCTCGACTGGGGCGGCCCTGCGCGGCTGGATTTTCCCCTGATCACCTTCGACGGCACGCACTACCAAGCTAGCCTGGAACAGGCAGCTGGCGTCGCGCAGCGCATCATCATTTCCCTTCTCTTCATTGACTAGGGTAAATGTAAAGACTGACTGTCCATTCACGTGTCGCAGACGAATGCGCAAGGAGAGGCGGACATCTCTGACCGTATTGCCGGAGGTATCGAGAAACTCATTCAGAGTACGATCACCCGGAGCCTGGTCGGCCGGAATCAACACCGAATAGCCGAGAGCCTTGCGAGCCCAGCCAAGACGGGCTCCGCCAGTTACTGATGAGCGTTCCACTCCATCATTCGGCTCAGGTTCCGCACTGATTTCGACAGGCACATACCGGGCTGTCTGACCGAGCGAAATCTCTACCGGCACGCCCTGTTTCACGGATAGGGTCATGCCGATCGAACAGGGCCGAATGGCGCGATACCCAGGTATCCCCTGCTCGTTATTGGAGGCAGTATTGCCATCACCGCCCTTGACTTCGCCGGTCGCGTCGTCATCGTCAGCCTCGGCTCCAATGGGTGTTCCGCGTGGCCAGAGAATACCAGTAAGGTAGGTGTCGACCGGTGCCGACATCAGCACCTCGTCGGCTTGCAGTGGGCCCTGAAGCAGTGCTGTGGTCATCTCCACCACTGCTGCGCGAGCGATCTCCTTATTCTTGTTACCCATGTCCGTTTCAGGCACCTTTTCGTTTATAGGGTTTGAAATCAGCCGTTCCTACCAGAGTCACACCCAGCCAGATGCGACTGCTTCGCCAGGGTTCAGCAATCGACTCTTCGCCATGTGGCGGCACCGTGACCGTGACCACGTCAGAAATTCGCAGATTGAAGAGCCTGTTCGGGAGGGTGTACTTCTTCTCCCAGAGCAACTTCAGTAGGTCTGCAGTCAACTGCATGGCCGTACGCCCGATCAGCAGGGGGGCTCCATCATCCTCCAGTAAAAAGATGTCATATCTAGCGTCAATGAGCTTCTCGGCCTCGGTCCTTCGTAACTCAACCTTGCGGCCACGCAGTGTATCTCCTCGCTGTTGGAGTTCTGACTGGACCCGAGTCGCTGCCTCCTCACTGCCAAGCACATGCACCGAGACGAAAGAGGCGGAATCGATATCCCCCGGCAACCCTGACTGCATATTGACCATCACGCCCCAGTAAATGTGACGCTTGCGGTAATCTCGCAACTCACGTTCATAGGGTGGGCGCCAGATGCAGTCTGCTTCCAGTCGGCTTAAGGTTTGGCCGGCCCGTGTGATGCCGACAAAGCCGACATTGGCCTCCTCCAAAGGGTCGTCCACTTCCTCTTTCTCAACAGAAGGGTGCGTGTCCAACAGCGCCACATGGTTGAACTCCATGCCCTTGGCCTGGTGAATAGTGGTGACGTACACAGCGGTTCCCTGTGCATTCTGAGGGTCTTCTGGAAAGGCATCCGGCCAGACAAGTCTTTCACGCAGCGCTTCCATATCAATGGAAGTATCCGTGTCAGCAGCGCCGCTGGCTCTTAGTAGGAGTTTCCAAGCAGTGTCCTTGGAGGGCAGGTGCAGTTGCGTTTCACCATCCGGCCCTAGGCGGCTGGACGTGCTGGAGTACAGTGCATTGAATATTGTGGCAGTCAGTTTTTGAACTTTTAGGGGGCCCAGCAGGGCCCCTACCCATGCCGGTACTGCATGGGTCTGCCCTGCCAGCTGCAGTCTGACGGGCACCGGCGGTGTATTCAGCTTGTTGCCGATCAACATCTGCGCCAATCGGATCGCCTCTCCATTGGTTCGCATCAGTACTGCGACCGAGCCAGGAGACTGTTGCACAAGCCATTCAGGCCCAATCTTTTCGCCTGAGTCACTCACAGGCAGGGACGCCAGGTGGTGTCTGACTGCCTCCAACTTCTGATTGCCATCCAGTTGGCTGCTTCGCAGCAGTCCACGCAGTTCCTCTACCTGTTTTGCGAGGGGGGCGACCGAGCGATGGTTACGCGTCAACTCGACTTCCTTTAGTCCTTCAGAGAAGAAATGCTTCAGCTCCAGCCATGGATCCTCTGCTGGCAGATTACCGGCTGCCCTGGCCGCAAAACGATAAATGGCCTGGGCCGGATCACCCAGAACTGTGAATCCTACCGGGTCGCCGTTGCCATCGTTGAGGCGACGCAACAGAGCTAGGACCATTTCAGACCGGACCCCAGGAAGGTCCTGAAACTCGTCAACGATGACATGGCGTATTGATCTAAGTCGTTCATGCACCTGGATGGAATTTTCGTCGTTTAGCAGGCCTGTCACATCTGCGATGTTTGCATCGTAGGTGTTCTGCAGCAGGCTTTTGGGTGCTGCACCGCTCTGTCGCAGTACACGAAATGCCCAGGCATCAAACGTTCGAATGGCGAGATGTCGAAGATCTTCAGCTATGCCCTCATCAAGCACGTCCATGCTGTCGAGGCGACGAGACAGGGTGCTGACGGCGCTGCGAGAAAAACTCAGAACCAATATCTGCGCCGGATGCAAGCCTTGGCGCAACAGGTGTATTAGCCGAAGGGCGGAAACCTGGGTCTTGCCCGTCCCAGGCCCGGCGTTAACCAACATCCACTGAGTAGTGGATGCCTCAATGACTTCTTTTTGTTCTTTATCCAGCTGCACATGCAGTTCCCTGACAGGATGATAAGTTGACTTCGTGGCTCAAGACCTAGGCCAAGCGCGCAAGTGGTGCGGAGTCACTGAAGCTTGTCTACTGATCGCCAGCGGGCTAGCGTTGTGTTGACGTAAATGCTACTCAAATGGATGGCGTTATGCTATCTCCTGTTCAGAGATTGTAGTTAGACGGGGACTGCTCCATTTAGCTGGAGCCCTGAGGCGACCACCGAGCATAGGATGGGGCTTTTGCGGGGGATCGTTGAAAACCGTTGGGTAGAGTGGAGCATTGGCTGCAGCGAGCGCTCAAAAATACACTAATAAAATCAATGCTTTATTGGGTCGACCTCCGGCATGGAGTGCAAAGGGTCGAGTGTTCGAATCACTCCGTCCCGACCATATATTTCAACGACTTACCCACCTTCGGGAGGCCTTGTTGTTTTTGCATGTGGGGATTTTTTCGGGACCTCATCCGATCTTCCTCTTCAAGATCGTCAACACCGGCCCGCGAGAGTCAGTCGTTGATACCATGTTCGCAGCCTCAATCAGCTTGCCCAGCTCAGCGCCGGAATAGTGGCTGGTGATGCTGCCGCTCTTGTGCCCGAGCAGTGATTTCCGATCCTCTTCAGTAACGCCTGCGGCCCGCAGTCGGCGACCGAAGGTGTGTTTTAAGTCGTGAATCCTGATCGAGGCATATCCAGGGTATAGTGGTCTAATGAAACCGGACACCCATTTAGGGAAACTCCGAACAAGTTGCCCATCAGCCCGAAATGGACGGATTGTGGATGCCGAAAAGCCAGATTTTCAGCCGCTGATTACTGGATAACCAAGGCACGGCCTTGGTTTTCTGCCCTCACGGGTCCACCTCTCCCGCAGCAGGCAATTATTGACCACTGCAGGAGAGGTACGCCTGTAGCGCGCAAGAGCCAGGGCAAGGCCCTCGCTTTGAGCTGATTGAGGGCTGAAAAATGGTCGGGCGGCGTCAAAACGCCGCTCATTACGCGTTCAAGGCAACTTGTTCGGAGTTCCCTTAGCGAACGTCGGTTCAGATGAGGCGCTCTCGTATAGGGGAATCTCGCCCCGTGTTACCGAATCTTAACTTCCTCAGGATAACGCTGGCACATAGACAACCTGGTCACGCCCCCCATGTTTGGCCGCATAGAGACCGCCGTCAGCGCGCTTTATTGCATCATCAATCTGCTCACCCTGGGTGAGCAGGGTGCATCCAATGCTCATGGTCATCTTCCGAGGGCCGCCGGGTAACAGAAACGGCGCGCTGCCGATTGACTGACGCAAGCGCTCCGCAATCTGCGTTAATTCTTGGCTATCTTTAACCCGTAGCAGGGCCACGAACTCCTCTCCTCCCTGGCGTACCAGCAGGTCATCTGGCCGAAGCGTAGCCCGCAGGCGGCGGGCACACTCGTAGAGCACTTTATCGCCGGCATCGTGGCCATGCTCGTCATTGACGGATTTGAAACGGTCGAGGTCTGCGTATACGGCACCTAGCTGTAAACCTCGCTCCTCAGCCAATTGAAGCTCTCGGTTCTGAAATGCTGCCAACGCCCCGCTGTTCCATAGTTGTGTCAAAGGATCAAGCAAAGCCCTGCGCTGCCCGCGATCCATTTCAACACGCAGAGCGCGATTGACCTGAGCTAGGCTCCGCAGTTGCAAATAACCCTCGGTGAGCGTGGCTAAGTCCCGAAAATGAGCCTGTTGTGCCTCGCTGAGCTTCCGCGGCCGAGGATCGAACATGCACAGGGTGCCAATGGCTTTTCCATTTGAGGCACGTAACGGGTGGCCCGCATAGAACCGGATATAGGGTGGGTTCAGCACGAGGGGATTGTCCTCGAAGCGTGAATCGCACCTGGCGTCGGAAACCATCAAGGTATCCTCACCGAGAATCGCGTAGCCGCAAAAGGACACATTGCGCTTCGTCTCGCTTACCTCGATGCCGATTCGAGCCTTGAACCACTGCCGATCCTGATCGATTAGGCTGATCAGAACGGTCTCCACCTGGGCTAGTTCTTGGGTGAGTCGTACCAAGGTATCAAGATAATGCTCGGCCGGCGTATCGACCAAGTCCATGTCATCAAGTGTGCGCTGACGAAGTGCTTCATCAGCGGGTAGGGGACAAGCTGGCATGTCTGTTACTCCACTCCTTGGTTCGTTTTTTCACAAACGCGGATAGAAAAATCTCAAGCATCTTGGCCAATGCCGCACACGCTCGGCGCCTTCAGGCCAGCCGAAGTAGAGAGCATAGCAAACCGGTTGGCTCTATCCCGGATCCTCCAGTGGGTCATACCTGTGGCGTTGATCGGCGCGGCTCGGTCGGTCGCCCAAGACCTCGACAAACTTCTAAGGCTTACAGGCGGCTTTAACAAACGGTTGAGGTTGTCGCCCCTGGCTGCCTTATTGGTAAACCGGTATTGACCTCGAGTTAAGTCAAGGTTTTAGAGTGGCGTCCGGACGCTCTCGCTGCTTTCGGAAACGAACTCACAAAGGACCCGGAATGGACACTCCGACTTCACTGCTGATTTTCCAGATCACCTGCTGCATTGGCTTGAGCCTGTGGCTGAGTATCAGCCTGATCAACAACCTGCAGGCCTTTGCCAGCTCAGCCGGGGCGATCGGGGAGACCATGTCGATGGCGCCGCTGGCCCAACCTCCCGGAATCAGCCTCCCTTTGCTGGTGCGAGCGATGACCTCTCACGCCATCCATCGCTTGGCCTTGTCGATCATCGTGCTGACACAGGCAGCCGCCGTTCTCGCGGCTTGGGTTGGCTGCTATGAACTGCTGCTTGGCGCCGGTTTGGAGGTGGCGAGGCCCTGGTTGAACTTGGCCTTGAGCGCAACGCTCGGGTTCCTATTCGCGATGCTGCTGGGCGGGATATGGTTCGGCTACTGGATCCGCCAGGAAGGGTTGCAACTGACCCATCTGCTGTTGATGGTCTGGATCCTGCTGCACTTCGTCGTACTGAATGTCCGGTGGATTTGAACGGCCCAGGGAAGTTTGGAGAGTTTTAACTAAAAGGAGCAACAGATGAAGATGATGATCGTAGGCGCCGGCAGAGGGTTGGGCCGGGCTTTGCTCGAAGGGCTCGGCCAGCCAGGGGACACGCTGATCGGCGTATCGCGCAAACAGCCGTCAGACTTGGCCCTTGCCCCGGGCATCGATCTGCACTGGGTCGATGCCGACCTTGCCAAGCCAGCGGCGGCTGTAGCACAGATCGCGGATCGGGCACCTGCCGATCTGGATGTCCTGATCTACAACGTTGGCATCTGGGAAGAACACGCCTTCAGCGAGCACTATGCCTTCCTTGACGACAGCGACGAATCGATCACCAGGCTGGTCGAGGTGAACATCACGGCCACGCTGCTTCTGCTTAAGCGCCTGGTGCCCAAGTTGCTTGGTGCGCCCCGGCCGCAGTTGATCCTCACCGGTTCGACCTCAGCTCTTCGCCAGAGTGGGCGCCCGGAGGTAGCGTTCGGCGCCTCAAAGTTCGCCCTCAACGGCATGGCTGATGCGCTGCGCGAAGGTTTCAGGGATGACAACCTGGCGGTGACCGTGCTTCAACTGGGTTATCTGAATACCGACGACTCCCTGAACACGCCATTGGCGCAAGCCGCAGCACGTGGCGAGCGGCGCCAGGTACCGGTGCATGATGTGGTCACTATGGTCGACGCGCTGTTGCGCTTGTCCGGGGCTTCGTTTGTACGGGAGCTGATCTTGCCGGCTATCGGTGATAAGCGCTTCTGACGCCAAAGCTGCCATCAGCCCTCAAGTTTAGTGGCTGTGCTGCCGTCGACACTCGCCCGGTGTCATCCCTCTTCAGGCTTGAAGGCGCGCAAGAAAGAATTGGCATTCATAAAGCCAACCAGAGTAAGCGCTCCATGAACCCCACATTCAAAGCGCTTACCTGATCCTCGATGCTGTGCTCCCGATTTCTTTCTGGAGCTCGCCGACCATGATGCGACCCGACGCCAAAGTCGAAAAAGTGTACCTCTACCCCAAGCCTGTCGACTTTCGAAAATCCATCGATGGCCTGGCCGCATTGGTCGAACTCGATATCAAAGTGGCGGTGTTCGACCCAGTGCTTTTCGTCTTCCTCAACAAGTCTCGCAATCGCGTGAAAATCCTTTATTGGGAGCGAAACGGCTTCTGCCTCTGGCTCAAACGCCTGGAGTCCGAACGTTTCAAAACTTCACCCGATCCGACTGAGGTCGCCATTGTCCTGACCGTTCAGGAACTGAACTGGCTGCTTGATGGCTTCGACCTCTGGCGCAACCGTCCGCATCAGGTTTTGACGCCTCGATACGTCGCCTGATTCGGTATAATCCGCGGCATGATTTCCATGCCCGAAAACCTCCCTGACGATCCTGTTCTGCTCAAGCAACTGCTTGAGCAGATGATCCACGAGCGCGCGTCCGACAAGGGCAAGATCGTTCATCTCGAAGAGGAAGTTGCGCTATTGCGCCAGCGCTTGTTCGGGCGCAAGACCGAGCAGACTGGCGATGCGGCGACACCACAGTTGCCACTCTTCGACGAAGCGGAAAGCCTGGCCGAGCCCTTGGATGAGGCTGACGACGAAGAAGTCGTTGCGCCAACCAAACGCCGTGGCAAGCGCAAGCCGCTGCCAGCTGATTTGCCGCGTATCGAAGTTGTCCACGAACTGCCCGAGCATGAACTGACCTGCGCTTGTGGCTGCCGTAAACATGCCATCGGTGAAGAAGTCAGCGAACAACTTGAAATCGTCCCGATGCAGATTCGCGTCATCAAACATGTTCGCAAGGTGTACGGCTGCCGGGACTGCGAGTCAGCGCCCGTAACGGCGGACAAGCCCGCCCAGATGATCGAGAAAAGCATGGCCAGCCCGAGTGTGCTGGCCATGCTGCTGACCACCAAATACGTAGACGGCTTGCCGCTTCACCGCTTCGAAAAAGTGCTGGGGCGTCACGGTATCGATATCCCGCGCCAGACCCTGGCACGCTGGGTGATTCAATGCAGCGAGCACTTTCAGCCGCTGCTGAATCTGATGCGCGAAAGCCTGTTGAACAGTCGGATCATCCACTGTGATGAAACACGTGTGCAGGTGTTGAAAGAGCCTGGTCGTGAGCCCAGCAGCCAATCCTGGATGTGGGTGCAAACCGGCGGCCCACCTGATCGCCCGGTGATCCTTTTCGACTACGCCACCAGCCGAGCGCAGGAGGTGCCGGTGCGCCTGCTGGACGGCTATCGCGGCTATGTCATGACCGACGACTACGCCGGTTACAACGCGCTGGCCGCACAGGACGGGCTGGAGCGATTGGGCTGCTGGGCGCACGCGCGCCGCAAGTTCGTCGAAGCGCAGAAAGTACAGCCCAAGGGCAAAACAGGACGCGCTGACATCGCATTGAACCTGATCAATAAGCTCTATGGCGTCGAGCGCGACTTGAAGGACAGTGACGACGAAGATCGTAAGGTTGCCCGCATGGAGCGCAGCCTGCCATTGCTGACTCAGCTGAAAAACTGGGTAGAGAAAACGCAACCTCAGGTCACGACGCAGAATGCCTTGGGCAAGGCCATCGGTTACTTGGCCAGCAACTGGAGCAAATTGGAACGCTACGTCGAGCACGGCTACTTGCCGATGGACAACAACGCGGCCGAGCGTGCGATCCGCCCGTTTGTCATCGGGAGAAAGAACTGGTTGTTCAGTGACACGCCCAAAGGTGCCACTGCCAGCGCACAACTTTACAGCTTGGTAGAAACGGCCAAAGCCAACGGCCAAGAACCCTATGCGTGGCTGCGCCACGCACTGGAACGCCTGCCGCAGGCGTGCTCAGTCGAAGACTACGAAGCGCTACTGCCATGGAATTGCACACCTCACATACACAGCTAGGTGCGCTGCCCATCTTTGGTTAGGTGGGGTTTATGGAGCGCTTACCAACCAGAAACGCAATTTCCCCTGGGGACAGGTTTGAGCGAAACGGCCTGTAGCCGTGCCGTTTCGTCTTTTTTGTATCCGGGTCAGACAAAGAAACGGGGTGTCAGAATCTGATGTGGACGGTTGCGTAAGAGGTCGAAGGCGTCGAGTAACCAGTTCAGTTCCTGGGCGGTCAGGACGATGGCTTCGTCGGTGGCGTCCGGGGAGGTTTTGAAACGTTCGGCTTCGAGGCGCTTGAGCCAAAGGCAAAAGCCGTTGCGCTCCCAGTACAATACCTTGATGCGGTTACGGGCTTTATGAGGACGAAAAGTACGGGGGCGAACACGGCGACTTTGATATCCAGCTTGACCAAGGCGTGGACTTTCGAAAGTCCACGGGCTTAGGGTAGAGTTAGACTTTTTCGGCTTTGCTGTCAGGGCGCATCACGGTTGGCGGGCTCAAGAAAGAAATCGGTAGCCCAGCATCAGGGATCAGCTAAGCGCTTCAAATGTGGGGTTCATGGAGCGCTTACGGTGCTTCTCTAGAGTCTCTACATCTGTTTGGTGTTCAAACGGACCGCTGCCACTAAAAGTAGCTTCTAGCCTGATAGCATTTCAGGCTAGAAGTTTATTTGAGTGTCTATGCTGCTTCGGGTATGCCGGCTTGTGGTTTTGAGTATCTCGCATTGGATACGCCTTTCCAGCACTCCGGTTTTTTTGCCCACTCTGAGATCATCTTTCCATTAGAGTCTCTGTGCAAGGCCTCATTTACTTCATGCGCCCAGATCGATATCTGTTCCTCAAGTTGTTGAGAAATGCGTTGTTCCTGCCACACGCGGTCGAATTTGAAACCTTGACCTAATTTTTCTGCCAAAATTGAAACCGTATAGGCGGTAATGTTTGCTTGGAATGCAGGGAATAACGGCCTTATGATGCGGTGAGCGGATTTAAAGATTATAGCTTTGGAGATTATCTGCTTGTAGGCTTCGGGCGTAGGGGTAGTATAAGTCCCCGCATCTTCCATCTCTGAAATCTCAGCCATGAAGGCTTGGAAATTTTTTTGTGCGCCCAAGCTCACTATATGTGGTTTTTGGTCCCAAGCGAACAGGAATTTAGCGATGTCCGGTTTTGTGAGCTTGCGTGAAGGTGGAATGGCGGCCTGAAGTTTTTTCTTCTGAGCGACTGTGGTTGTATCTTTTTCCAGCATGACTTTATAGCTGCCTGCAGACCGCTCATAAAACCACCGGCCAACGCCATCCGGGCAATACACTCGCATGGACAGCTTTTCTAGCTCGCGATGGAATGGTTTGTTTGCAGACAAGTCAGACTGCTTGACGACGTTTTGACTATTTGCATAGCGGGAAATATTGGAGATCAGCTCTTCGGGGTCGCTCTGATCAGATTTAAGGATGATAATTTTGGCAGGAACTCTGACTCTGTCCAGATCTAGATTCGGCAATTTCCGTTTCGCAAAGTAGATAGAGGCTGTGGTCTGCCCTCCATTGACGATCTGCATTCCTTGCAGCCACGAAATGCCGGGTGAACCGTCAGCTGCCCGACCAAGCTTTCCGGCGTCGGCAACGATAACAATCCCATTGTTATAAGCCATGAAACGCTCAGGTGTCTCTCGCAGCGTATCTCGGATGCCCTTGTTTACTCCTTTGGCGCCCACACCCAAAAACGAGCGTACGTTTGCTTCAAGGATGCGCGGTCCGTATGTTTCATAAAGTGCGCGGAGCGCATTGCCTGGTATTGCAGTCAAGGCGTAATCATACTCTTCATCATCGGATCCGGGTACCCAGACGCTTGGCAGGGCATCGCCGCATAGCTCGTTGAAGTTGACAACCAGCTCATCCCGCGGACGCCCTTGCTGCCAGTGGTTGAACAGGCGTTGAATATCCATGAGCTCTATGCGGACTTGCTTGCCTTCAACTTCTTGTGGCGCATATTCTCTCGTCTTGACCATCGCATCTGTAATTATGAAAATCCTGATGCTGTCAAGCTTGTCAAAAATTCTTTCCACCTCAGTGACAAGTGCGTATACGTTGTTGGTTTCATCCAGCTTGCTGGATAGCTGATTCTTTGCACAGAATCTTAGGAAGTGCAATCCCTGAGTTGCGGAACGGGCCACTTCTGAATCTGATAGAGACTCGATTTCATCAAATCCTTTGTAGAGGCTGACAAAAAGATCGAGGCGGTCGGGATTGCCATCTTCGTCTGTAGTGTCGGATACGGAATAACCGCTGATCTTTATTTTATAGTTGCCAACTTTTGCATCGTAATGACAGACATTCGTGTCGAATGTAATGCCTTGATCGGCGAGGTGGTTCATTACCTGCTCGGTGAACAGTTCTTCCGCAGAAATTGGAATCTTCCCAGGTAAGAGGTCTTTCCTCAGTTCATCACGAATTGCAGTTTGTGTTTCTTGCAGAAAATCTACCAATTGCATCAGATGACTCCAATTTTCTGCAGGGCGCTAACCAGCTGCAAGCTTTCGGGTGCGCCTGTCGATATGTCGAGTTGATATTGCGCCCAGCTGATTGCTGCGGGTACATTAGCAGGAATAAGCCTTGGAAAGGTTGAGTCTACGAGTAGCACCTTCAGCTCTTTTGCAGTGAAGCATCGAATATAAAGATCTTCATGCATCGAAAGATAGCCAGCGTCAATAAGACTAATCTCAAATTTGTGCAATGCTGCAGAGTCGGACTTCAAGATCTTACGTACGCCGTCTGCGTATTCTGGCAAGGTCATGCCCGTTTCATTGACCTCCAAGCGCACACCGGCCAAGAAGAGAGGAGAGCTCTGCGAATCATCAAGTTGGTCTAGTGAGGTGATGCTTACCGGAAAACCCTCGCTCGCAATGGTTGACTTCACTTCAATCGAACCGGTCCCGAAGAGGAAATCATGGAGTCCGTCTTGCGGACCTTTCCAGGCATCAATGGCAGAAAACGGGAGAACACCTACTTCTAGCAGGCTCTGGAGAAAGCAAAGTTCACCTACCAGTCCTTGCTCTGCCTCATTGCTGAGACCGTCTCGGCCCTTGCGCATGAATTCCTGCCAGCCACGGACTCGACCCAAAATACTCTGGTAGAGTTGGCTTTCCGAGGTGTCGTCCGCACAAGCCAGTACTCCCGCAAGGTCGCTGACCACCGCGGAAAACAGATCCAGCGGACCCGAGGGCTGCCTCACGATAGCCAGCCACTGGTAAGAGTCCAACGCTTCGCCCAGGTTGGCGCGCTCCATTCGGAAGCCTTGTCCTTTGGGAAGCCGGGTTGCGCTAGCTATCCTCGTGGTGGCAAAACCAATCAAGACAGCTTCTTCATCGCCCGGCGAGTGCCGGGCAAGTTTCATATGGCAGGTGCCTGCTTTGAGTAGATCGATTGTCTGCCAGCCAGGCGTTTTGATAGCGCCGGATAACGCTCTCCAAATGCCCTGGATATCGCTGCTAGTCACTGCCGCCATACTGCTGCTCCCAGAGAAGATTTGTCACAACATAAGGCACGGATTTCTCTGCGTTGCTGGCCGGGAAGCTGATTCCGAAACCGATGGCCGGGATATCGATACCGCTTATGCCTGAAGACTCTAAATCCAGCATGTACAACAGCAGCAGACCTTTTTCCGGATGAGCCGCTATACCGTTATCGCCTCGACCACGTACTCGGCGGATATAAGGTCCACTTGGAACCGTTGGAGGAGTTTGCCCGTTCCTGCGGGCAGGATCCGGCTTCCACGCTTTCTGTGTCTGTAGCAGGGCGGCACTCCAAGCTGCTTCGTCCAGATCGAGTGCTTCATCGGGTGGAGACAGCAAGCGGCCAATCGAGTATTTGTCCTCGCCCTCTGTGGCTCTGTTCTTGCGCATCATGCGCTTGATCGAATGTCCCGAAACCTGCTCGGTTTTCTTGTCACCTCCCCCGATTACAGCCACCGTCCAGGCGTTAAGTTCGCCTGACAGGCTCATCTCTTCTACGAAATCCGCAAGCAGATCGCTGCGCACCTTCCTTGAGTCGGGGTGAGTCTGATAGGTCCTCAGGAAATCAATGATGGGTTGTGCCGGGACATCACACCAGCTGACCCCATTCCACTTGTCAAAACGCTCTGCGCGTTTTTGAGCAGGTATTTTGCTTGCCTCTCCCATTGTGTCGAGTAGAGCCTGGAAAGCATCGAAGTTTGAGGCGAGTTTCTCTTTGGTTTTGTAGAAGCTCACAGTCTCAACGAGCTCGCCACTGAACGAAAGATATAAAGTTCGTCCCGTTCTCATCTTGAGTGGAGAGGTCACCATCAGCACAGGATGAGATTTGACCTTCAGCCCGTAGTCACGCGGTGTGAGTCCACTTTCCGTCATGTAGTCAAATTCAGCGCGTAGTTCCTCGGATGCGTCGGCAATGTGCTCGAACCAGTCCACCAGGTCTTCCGTCGTGTAGAGCCTGCAGAGATCCAGATACCCGGGTCTGTATCCGAACCAGCGACCCATCTGCATAAGGGTGTCGTACATTTTGGAGGCACGTAGGAAATAGCTTACGCAGAGACCTTCGAGGGTCAAGCCACGTGCGAGCTTGTCACCTCCGACCGCGATCACTTTCAGGCCCGCTGAATTCTCTGCATAGTCTAAGGCATCCTTGGCTGTTCCGTTGATCATGCGTACATCGATCTGCTCGAGTACCTCTGTCAACTGGCTCTCGATGGCCTCCCATTCATGCACTGCACGATAAATTTCTTGTGAAGTCTGGTCGGCGGTCCGCTGGCTGGTAGAAAGAAAATCCCTGTCCCACAGGCGACGAAGTTCATCGATAAACCCTGTGTGGTCGATTTGGCGCTTTACACGTTGTTTCAGATGGGAAATATATTCGTCGATTTGTTCATGAACACAGCGTTGAACCATGTTGAACCGCGTCACGTGGACGAGCATAGAGCAATGCTCGCCTCCTTGCCCTCTCAGCTGACGGATCGCACAGGCGAGGATGTAAGAGTGTATGGCCTCAACCAGCGAAGCTGGCATGGGATCAACAGGTTGGTACCCACTCTTGTGCCCATTCGGCATCCACCCGCTTCGCCCGTCTTCGGAACATTGGTCTGACACTACGCGGACAAGGTCCAATGCGCCCTCACGACCATTCTCACTCGCGAGGCCGAATACTCTGGAGGGGCCGACATAATTAGATGGGGCTGCAAGGTTCGTGATGAAGGCAGCCGGGAACAAATCCGGACCCTCTTTGTTAGTCTCGCCATGCTCATGGATGTAGATATTCGCAAAAGGCGTTGCGGTGTACCCGACGTATGCTTTACGGGAGAACGAGTGCAAAATCTGCCTGATGAGACGATTGATCGCAGTGGGCTCGTGTTCTAGGTCCGGTTTGCCATCGTCCCTCATTACTTTCTCCCCGGTATCTACCGACGCATGATCCGCCTCATCGTCGATTATCAGGAGGGGGAGGTGAGTAACTAATGGCAGTTTGGTTTCTGGATCAATAGATCGCGCAACATGATTATGGAGCCAATTTCGCAGTCGCGTCAGGATGGATTTGTTCTTCTTGACCACAAATAGCCAAGGCTTGTTTTCTGGGGCAACCCCTAGGTTGCGTACGAAATTGAGGTTGAAATCCCCGGTTTCCGATCTGTTGGTAACGTACTGGGGCCGTAGCTCATGGGAACTATCGATGGTTCCTACGCCTATGAGACGCTTGCCACCGACTTTTCGCTCCGCATTGGTTTCGTAGCCGAGGAAACCTTCATCCAGCCTCATTTGAGTCTGTGAGCGCAAATTATTATGCAGCCCGGCGAGAACAATAATGATCTTGTATCCTGCATCCGCAGCTTTACAGATCAGTCCCGTATAGTTTGCAGTTTTTCCTGACTGAACGTGCCCGACTACCATGCCGCGACGGTCCCAGTTGCCTTCCCGCGCAGGGTCTTCCAGCATGGCCAACGTGTTATCGGTTGTCCTGTCCAAGCCTTCGATCGCTTTCCACGGGAGCTTGCGCTCTTGCCACTCACGGTAGCGCCGCCAGTAACGCCACTCCTGTTTCCTCTCGCTGGTGAGCCATGGGACATGCCCCTCCATGTTGACCAGCGATGAATCGTCGCCTATCCAGATGCTGTTCCGACGTATCAGTTCTTCAGCAATTGCAGCCCGGTCTACGCCATCACCCAATGATGGGCGATAATTTAAGAGAGCATCGATTTCCTGCTTGATTAGCTGGGGCGTAATCAGTGTCTTATCTTCAACATCCGCGAGCAGATCTTGAATGAATTTGACAACGGTCCATTTTTTTTCCTCGGACATTTGAGGTCTAGCTCCATTAGATAATATCGGGAAGTGAATCTACTAGCGAAGGGAATGCATGGAAGGGTTCGGTTACCCGTAGATGGGCTCTGGCTGCCGCGGGCGAGTACCCTTTTTTATTAACGTAGACCCGATAAAGCGTGGTCAGGTAACCAAGGATTTCGTCGGAAGGCGTTTGATCAAAGCCTGTGGATGGTGTGTCCTTGTTTTCCGCTGTATCGATCCAGATCCGCTGTACCGGGACGGTCTCTTCGATGACACGCAGCATCGCTTTGATCTGAGGGAGCATTGCCCCTGCATCGTCCAGTACGGCCCTTACGGCAGGGTGCTCTGGGTCTATACGGTACCGCATACCACTTGCAAGCTTCTCGGCCTTCCAAGCTTCGATAATCTGAGTCTTTCCCAGAAGAGTGGGCTTGCCACGGTGAGCGAATGCTCTTCTGGCGCGACTTCTTGTTTCCTCTGCCAAGGTGGTCAACCAACTGCGTAAGTACACTGGAGGCCGGGCAGTGGATTTTCGGATATCTATTTTCCAGTCAGCGTCCGCTGAATTGGGGATGTCGAGTTGAATTCGCGCGAGCCTATGCGCCTCATCCTTTGTCCAAGATCTTCCTAAGCCAAGTCCAAGCCAGCTCCCTGCAACAAGGAGCCGTTCATTTCTGTATACGTAGAATCCTTGCTGGGCGGTCCATCCCTCCGGGCCTGACAAAGAATCGTACTCCATCGCCGAGAGTCGGTCTTTGTGCGGCAATACGTGGCATTCCGCCGTCACTCCAGAAGCTGTCGGATGTTTGAAAGCAGGAGGATTGAATGGCTTGCCCGGGTGCCCGCTCATAAAGGGATCCCAAGGTTTCACGGGATGGTCATTGAGAAAGATTCGAAGGCGAGGGCGGCTTCCCTCCAGATAGCGGTGGAAGACCATACCGAGGTGCTGCTCGACGCTGTCCGCTATATTGAGGAAGTCTTTGGAGGTACTGCCTTTCGTGACCACTCGGTCCAGAAGCTCCCAAAATACTAGTGTGCCGTGATCTTGGTATGACAATGTCTCGATATGGATCTCTGAGCCGGGATGACATCCCTCCAGAAGGTGCCATCCGTCGTCCGCACTTGCGGCTAGGAAGTCGAGATCCCAGCGTAAAGTTTGCAAGCCGTTGTTGCCCACGGTAGCTACCGTAAGCCTTCGACATTGAGAAAATGAAGCTGTCTTGAGTCCCATGCCGAAGCGACCGAGATCTGCCGACGAGCGCTGCTCCAGAGGATTACGTTCCCCTAGCCTCATTGCTCGATCCAGCTCTGCAGCACTCATGCCTCTACCGTTATCAAGACATGAAATACGACTTTCATCTTCATCCCAGTGAAACTGCAGCCGGACCTCGCTGGCGCCCGCAGCAATACTGTTGTCGATGATATCGGCCAGCGCGGTCTGCACGTTGTACCCCAAGCCGCGCAATGCCTCGACCATCGCACTTGCCTTGGGTGGGGCACTGCGGCTTTTGAAGTGGGGGGGCGTCATGTCAGCTCTCCGTTTCGAACATCCTGAATTGCTTCATTGGCTGCTTCAGTGTTTTGCCAGCACTCTTCCCGCTCTTGAGAATCCGGGCCACGATGTCTGCAATCTGGACTGCCAACAGGGGGGGGACCGCATTGCCGACTTGGTGAAACTGCTGGGTTCTGTTCCCTAGGAAAAAGTAATTGTCAGGGAACGTTTGCAGGCGAGCTGCCTCTCGAACCGTCAAGCTTCTACACTGCCTCGCGTCATAGTGGATGAAGTAGTGTCCATCTTTGGCTATATGGCTAGTGATAGTTGTCGCAGGAATACCCGCGCGCTGAACCCTGAAACGATCGCTGAACTTGCCGGATTTCCAGTTTTTGTGATCAGGTTCTAGACCCGGAAGATTAAAATCCTGATGCCCCTTGGGGGAGCCTTTTTTGACATCTGCAAACACAGCTGCGTAGACGTACCGGCGAAGATCGGAACTCATGTGGCCTCTGGCTTCATGGTTGAGCCAGAAACGCAGTCTCTCATCGGGCAACCAGTCGTCTAGGTGAGTTCCGGTCTTGCCAGTCCACTCCGGCCGTTTCATGACCCGCAGACCGCCGTTGCCCCAAGCGTTGCTACTGAAGCAGTCTGCCATGATCCCCAAACGGCGGGCTAGCATAAGGCCGCTGGTCGTGGGGTCATCCTGTTCTCTGCAGGCATCCGCCAGCTCACCCAGATGCTGTCGCACAACATGTGCCCAAAGATCCGGAGAATCACTCTGGCGCGTCAGCGTGCTGCGCAAAGGCGGAAGGTTTCCGATTACCTGGTCTATGGTCGGGGGGGCAGCAGGCGATAACTTGTGATCTGCTACTGCGTCGGCATATTCCTCGGAAACGCCCAGCAGAATCACCCGGTGCCTAGCCTGGGGAATGCCAAATTTCTCTGCATGGATGATGTAATTGGCAGGGGATACGCTGTCGGGATAGGCCCCGCTTTCGTAGATGTCGTCGGCTACAAGCGAGCAGATGCGGTACTTGGGTCCGTTGGTGTTCTCACCGAATGCAGCATCCGGGTCGGCAAGGTCGCGAAGGATCTGAGGGAACATCGCTTGTCCACCAACCATAGAGGACAGGATGCCTTTGACATTCTCCATCACAAAAATCGCGGGTCGCTTGCGCTGGATGATTCTCAGATACTCGCGATACAGAAAATGCCGGTGATCATTTTCCGCTTTGTAGTCGGTTTTTGCCCGGTTTCTCGCTCTGCCCACCACTGAATAAGCCTGGCAAGGTGGCCCACCAATCAGTACCCACGGCTTGGTTTCGTCCAGTCGGTGTTCGAGGAGACCGTCCAGCTTGGCATTTCCGTCGGGCGTGCCCAGTTCGATCTGTTGGGCCTCATTGTCTGCGTGCCGCCAGGCCGAGTAGCTTTTTTTTGTGTACGGTTTGGCGACATCCGCGGTCTCACAGAAATGGTAATAGTCATCCAGCGCCTCTGGCTGCTCGCGTTTGAGCAAGCGATAGAACGCTCGGAGGCGCAACGTCGAGTGCGCAGATGTCTCCATCTCGGCGGAGACCTTGATTTCGAAGGATTGAGTACCATCACTGCAATGTGAGGAAAAACCTTCTCCAAGGCCTCCAGGTCCTGCAAAAAGATCAACCACCTGGATGGGATAGGTACGACTCATAGAATCACACTGCTGTAAAAGGTGAAGAATGGACATCGTTGACACGGCAGCCCGTTCTCGCATGATGGCGGGCATCAAAGGACGGAACACACAACCCGAGATGCTTGTTCGGAGGTTTCTTCATGCCAACGGTTATCGGTTTCGACTTCATCGCCGGGATCTTCCGGGAAGCCCTGACATTGTACTCCCTAGGTTCCGCACCTGTATATTTATCCATGGGTGCTTTTGGCATCGGCACCCCGGTTGCAAGTATGCAACCACACCCAAAACACGACCAGATTTCTGGTTGAAGAAATTCGAGTCAAACGTAGAACGAGACAGACGTGCCACAGCTGCGCTCGCAGCATCCGGGTGGACGGTGCTGACGGTTTGGGAATGCGAGCTCAGATTCTCCGCAGCCCCACTGGAAGCTCTGCTGGCCAACCTCCAGGCCAGCAGTGAGGTGCTGAGCTGCAAGTAGAGATCATTCATCGGTTGGCATCAATTACGGCCAGCACGTCAGACACCCATGAATGGCAAGACCACCCTCCGACGCTTGTTTTCTGAACAAAGCGACTGAGCGACCCATTGAGAAGACCGTTGATCACGCCCCTGGAGCATCCTGTGACTGATTCTGCGTGGGTACTCTTGTCCCCGGGATTGTCAGCGAAATATCTCAGCACTTCCAGTGCAGTTTCGCCGAGCAGGGCTGTCTTCTCTGCGATGAATGAGAGGTGTTGCGCTGGTAGTGATGAAGTTCTCGGGGAGACCTGCTCGCACGGTGTCGAACTGGAAGACTCACTTTCCCGCAGTAGCCCTGGGAGTGAGCTTTGGGTGCACGCCGGCCGAGATGTCTCTGGAATCTCGACCTTCCAGTCGTCACTCAGTTCGTCAAAATCGATGGTATAGGCACCAGAGTCCTCTACCGCATGAGCGCCGATCTGGCTCTGGGTCTGGCCAGCGAGACTTCTCAGCTCAGTATCGTCCTGCTCGGGTGCTTTCCACCTCTCTTGCGGCAGCCAGTCCAATGTCCACTCATCCGAGCCCTCGGCATCAGTAGTCGGGATCATGGTGTCCGCAGAGGCCGATAATTCCAGCCGCGTCGAGGGGACGACCCTGCTTTCAACGGACGGATCATTACCCCATGGACTGACATCACTGTGGAGGTCAAGGAAATCCAGCAGGGCTTCTTTGGCGAGAAGGTCCATTCCAAGCTGAGCGAGAGTGGCTAAAGCGAGTATTGCGGCGTCACCCAAGTAGGGAAACTCCGATCTGAGCAATACAGTGCAGTCGATGAGACGCTCCGGCAATGGATTAGCGATCAGGTTGAGTCGCTCCAGAATGCCCATTTCAGCTTCGGCATCCGGAAGCATTGGAATGGTTGGCAACGCATCTACATGGATGCAGCCTTCTTCTACTCGCCAGATCCTCCTCCTATACCGAACTAGAAGCGGATCGGAGGAGTCCTGTGGAGGACACTCGATTCGATCAATTTCGCGGCCGGCGATCATGACCCGCACTATCAATTTCATACTCTCATGTCTGAAGTCATTAAGTTTGCGCGGTACTGGCGTTTTGCCAATAATGCCTATGAATAACGCCTGAGTACAGAGCCGGTTGCCGTATATCGATCAGAGGCTTGCTACGAACTCCTTGCCAGTCGTTTCAGCGCTGTGTATATGGCTTGCATCGGCAGCGCTCAAGAGCAGCTTTCGCCGTAATACTCCCGGCCCGGAGCTCAACTCAACGTCCGGCAGTAGATTGTGGTAGCTCGCTCTGACCGAGTCAGGGCGATTTTTCGCATGAAGATTTCGACTATCCAGATTACAGGAGCCGGTAATGGCACGCCCTTCCAAATCAGATGCTCCAGCCTTGAACGACGCTCGGCTGTTGGCTGAGGAGTGGATCATCCCGGACGCACGGTCTGAACATAACACCTTGGCTCGACTTCTCGGCGATTTGAGGGAGTCGGCCCCTTCGGCACATAGCACAGACCGGCTTGAAGTGAATCCGGAGTCGCTGGAGCCTTGCATCAAGGTGGCATACGACCTGCTGCGCAAATACGGCGTGCTGGTGGACCCTTACTCATTAAGCGATATGACCGTTGCAAGACTCCATGCTCGCAAGAACTATCCCAGAGTCACCAGTGGTTATACATTGCGAGAGTGGAGTGATATGGTCTTGGGTGAGGGTGAGCAAGTAGATTTCTACCTCCCACACTCACCACGACGCAATACTCACTTGGGTACGGTGCGCTACCTGTGTGCAGGCGCTGGTACAGCTATCACCGAGCTTCTGAAGTCTGTTCAACTGAGACCGGTGGAAGAACTGGACACGGTCGTAGCTGTCGATGATCAACAAAACGGCGAAGTACCCATTAAGGAAGAGTCTGACTCAGTTCTCCGAAGCGAGGTCAATGCCTTCAGGAATGTTGATCAGTCCGATCAGGGACTACTGTCACTGTTGAACGATAAAGCGAAAGGTCGATGGTCTCCACTCATTCAGACTTGCATTCATGATTTAGCGCAAGCTGGAAGCGCGTGCAGCGATGCGGAAACGATGGTCCGCCTGCTGGATCGGATCAACCACCCTAAGAAATTTGGTTTGTGATTCGTTGGAGGTGCATCCGGAGGAGATCGAGCGCTTGGAGCAACCACCCTGAGGCCTGGCCCTGCGCTATCGTTTGATCGAGACATTAGTGGCTGAACTGAGTGCTTTGTGATTCAACCCCTATGGGGGCTTAAAGCATGGCTGTTTAAAGACGGGCAGGTAGTTGAAGCGCCTTCAAAAACAGCAGTTGAGTTAGGTCTTGAAGGCACACATTGAGGAAGATAACGGATTCAGCGCATCATTCCCAACTCAGCATCATCCATCAGTGCCTTGGCCAACGCGCAAAGGTAGTGCGAAGCCCAGATCAACTGAGGTTTGTCTTCCATCAATCCATCCAAGGTCATATCCCGTGCGTAGCCCATCAACTCCGATGCCTGTTCACGGGCACTCTGGCAAGGTATGCCGGCTTCGATGCGGAAGAGGGGATGGGTATGGTTTTCACCTTGGTAGAAGGTGGTTTTGCCGACGGTGAATTTGGTTTCTTCTGTGGACATTGTTCAGTTTTCCCAAGATTGCTTCAGCCTGTACGGGCCTATTCGCGGGTGAACCCGCTCCTACAGGAGCACGGCAGTCTTCAAGGCTGAGGGAGTGCCTGGGAGGGGATCCGCGAAGAGGCCGGCCCAGGCAGTACATCAGCGAGACGTCAGTGCGTAGTGCGAGGTTCAGTGGGCATCTGCACCTGGGCTATTGCGGACTCGAGCAAAGCTCTCAAGGTCTCCAGTTCATGCATCGAGGTCATCATCAGAATCGACGCTGGTGACTTGGGCTGCAGCAGCATCGCCTGATGCACGACAGTTGCAGCGCAAAGCGCGTAATCCGTGGCCTGGATCAGGGTGTCTTCAAGGCAGAGGGACCGGTGGGGTGGATCTGGAACGATCTTGAGCATGGTGAGGCTCCAACGTAGAAGGAGGAGCTACCACGCCATGCCGTCAAGCAATGGGTGGCAGCTGTACGCGGGTTGACGGACCGAGACGTTGGCACTCGGCGCACCACAGGGTGCCCGCACGTACAGCCACCATAAAAGTGTGCACATGAGGACAGCGTCATCGGTCCGTCAAAACCGGTCACTGAATTGGCAGCGACGGATCGAGACTAGGGCTGACTATTTCCATGTGCAACGAAAATCAGGCGCGAGGAGTATCTTTGGGAAATGGCCTACAAGGAAGGGGTAATTTCTGATTTTTCGACCCGCTCCCGTTCCTCAAAACTTAAACAGGAAACAGGCGGGCAAAAGAAAACCCGCCGAGGCGGGCTAAGTACTATCACGTAGGGATAGCTTCATCCTGCCCAAGCCACTGTGAAAATTGGGTGAAAGAAAAGTCCCCATAACGTGATCACCCACTGACGTTAGCAATGCCTCGCGCCCTTTAAAGCTGGGCTTTCTGCCGCTGGTGGCGCTGAAAGCGGGTAACCGCGATCTGGACGATAGCTGCCACGAGGCACAGCAGGCCGACTTTCCAGCTGCCCTCCAGTCCGTAATGCTCGGCGATCTTCCCAGTGATGATGACGCTAACGAAGATAGCGAAAGGCAGAATCAGTTTCTTCATCAGGTCTTCCAGCAGGCTGCAAAGGGCTCGAGTGAATACGCAGTTCACCCAGCGGAATACCGCGATCTTAGCAAATCCGATTCCGGCTTTGTGGTAAGGCCTGCATGTGCAGCCCCCGGGCGAGCAGTACTCGCGGCAGGCATTGTTTGTATCAAAATGCCGGTCCGCCTGGCTGCCGTCGCCGAAAGCTGTCACGCCCATTGCGAATTTCCGTGTTTCAGCTAACTTGTACAAAAAACCTGTACAGGAATGAGGCTTTGTACATGTATTGCCAGTGGCCCTTCACGCTGTACTTTGACGGCGCCTGCCCCTTGTGCGCTCGGGAGATCGCCTTCCTGCGCAGGCACTCGACCGGTGGAAAGCTCATCCTGGTTGACATCAGTGCTGATGATTTCGATGCAGGGGCGTTGGGCTTCACGGTTGAACAACTGAGGTCATGCCTGCATGGAAGGTTCGCGAGCGGGCACTGGGTTACAGGCTTGGACGCCACCTTGTGGAGTTGGCGTGCTGCGGATGTGGGCCTGTGGGTCGCGCCACTGTCCTGGCGTCCGTTACGTCCCGTGCTTTCGGTTCTTTACAGGCTGTTCTGTCGATTGAGGCCACACTTGGCCTGGCTACCACATCCCGATGGCGGGCACCGCTGTAGCGGTGAGGAGTCCAAATGTCACATTCGTTAGCCGAGCACTTTCATGAAATCCTCGTCGGCATTGGTGAGAACCCGCAGCGCGAAGGGCTTCTGGACACACCCCAGCGTGCGGCAAAAGCGATGCAGTACTTGTGCAACGGGTATGCCCAGGATCTTCACGAGGTTGTAAACGGTGCTCTGTTCGAGAGTGAAAACGATGAAATGATTGTGGTGCGTGACATTGAGCTCTACTCATTGTGCGAACACCACATGCTGCCGTTTATTGGCAAGGCTCATGTCGCGTACCTGCCAACAGGACGCGTGTTAGGCCTTTCCAAGGTTGCACGCGTGGTGGACATGTTCGCTCGTCGTTTACAGATACAGGAAAACCTCACGCGGCAAATTGCGTATGCCGTGCAGGAAGTCACGGATGCTGCAGGAGTGGCGGTCGTGATCGAAGCCAAGCATATGTGCATGATGATGCGCGGGGTAGAGAAGCAGAACTCGGTGATGATGACATCCGTGATGTTAGGTGAATTTCGCGACGACCCCTCTACGCGGCACGAATTCCTTAACCTCATTGGACGACACAGTTGACGTCCGGTCCTGAACCGTCGCGAAGGGGCGCCCAGATGAATACCGATGCTACTGCGTTATCTCCAAGCCGCTTCGCTGCCCTGGGGTACGGCGGTCTGCTGCCGTTTATTGGTTTGACGCTGCTCATCCTTTTTTGGGCTGAGTATCGAGCGTTTTTCTCGATGATGCTGGTTGGCTATGGCGCGGTGATATTGAGCTTCGTCGGTGCCCTGCACTGGGGGTTCGCCATGACGTTGCAGGGGTTGCCCGCGAAGCAGCGTCAAGAGCGACTGGTGTGGAGCGTTATACCGGCCCTGATCGGTTGGGTTGGCGCGTTGCTGCCTGTGCCGGTGGGGTGTCTAGTGTTGACCTTTGGTTTTATCGGCCATCTTTGGCAGGATCGCAAACTGGCGCAAGCGGTGCCTGGGTGGTATCTGCCGATGCGCGTGCATTTAACGGCTGTCGCGAGCCTCTGTTTGCTGCTCAGTGCACTCGCCGTATTCATTGATTTTTGAAACCCCAATCCACGCTTCGATCCGTTTTACCCAGCCAGCCGCGTGATGGCCGGATCGTTGGGGAAATTCCCACAACATCGGTGCGGCGCGTGGCCGGCCCTCGCAGCTTTTTACAGCTGCCTTCACGGCCGTAACGCGCGGCGATCTTCCTGGCGATGACGACGCTTACGGTGATTTGTTTCTGAATGTGTGATCTCTCCCGCTCGGTCTTCGTCAAGAAGACTGCCCCTCGCCGTCGTCTGGGGATTGATACAGGGCCTTCCATGCAAACGCTGTTGAACGAGATTCTCGAAGAAGTACGTCCCTTGATCGGCAAGGGCAAAGTCGCTGACTACATTCCCGCGCTGGCGGACGTGCCGGCGAACCAGCTGGGCATCGCTGTCTATGGCAACGATGGCAGTTATCACTGCGCAGGCGACGCGCAGGTGCCATTCTCGGTGCAGAGCATTTCCAAGGTGTTCAGCCTGGTTCAGGCCATTGGCCATTCGGGGGAAGCCATTTGGGAGCGGCTGGGGCATGAGCCTTCGGGGCAGCCGTTCAACTCGTTGGTGCAGCTGGAGTTCGAGCGCGGGCGGCCGCGTAACCCGTTCATCAATGCCGGGGCATTGGTGATCTGCGATATCAATCAGTCGCGCTTCGCGGCCCCCACGTTGTCGATGCGCGATTTTGTCCGACGGCTTTCAGGCAACCCTCACATCTCGATCAATACCCGGGTCGCTGATTCGGAATATCAGTTTCGCGCGCGCAACGCTGCCATGGCGTACCTGATGCAGTCATTTGGCAACTTCCATAACGAGGTCGAGACGGTGCTGCGCAGTTACTTCAGTTACTGCGCACTGCAAATGAACTGCCTGGACCTGGCGCGGGCATTCTGCTTCCTGGCCAATGACGGGTTCTGCAAGCACAGCGGTGAGCAGATCCTGACACGGCGCCAGACCCAACAAGTGAACTCGATCATGGCCACCAGCGGGCTATATGACGAGGCGGGGAATTTCGCCTTCAGGGTGGGTTTGCCTGGCAAGAGTGGCGTGGGTGGCGGTATCGTGGCGATCGTGCCGGGGCAATTTACCGTATGCGTGTGGTCGCCAGAGCTGAATGCTGCGGGCAACTCCCTGGCCGGGATGGCGGCGCTTGAGCTGCTCAGTTCGCGGATCGGATGGTCGGTGTTCTGATCAGCGAACTCAGGGGGCAATCAGGCGTCGCCTTGGCGGGTCAGAACGCGTACACCAACGTGGCCGTGGCGCTGCGTGGGCTGCCATACCAGCCGCGCGCGCCAATCGCCGTGTAGTAGGTTTTGTCAAACACGTTGTTGAGGTTCAGTGAAACGCTGGTCTGCGGCGTGAAGGCATATTGAGCCATCAGGTCGACCACGCTGTAGGGGGCCTGGGTGAACGTTTCGTTGTTGGGCCCGGCGCTCTTGTAATACTCGGTACCCTGCCAGCGCACACCACCCCCGACCTTCAACTGTGGCAGGGTCGGCAGGCGGTAGCTGGTGAACAGTTTCAAGGTGTCTCGCGGTATTTCAGTGTTCAGGCGGTCGCCATCCGAATCCTTGCTCACCGCATAGGTGTAGCTGGCCGAGACCTGCCAATCAGGCAAAACCTCGCCCGCCATTTCCATCTCGAAACCGCGTGTCTTGGTACCCGACTCGGCACGGTAGGCCTGGTTGCCGTCTGGCGCCAGGTTGCTTCCGTCGGCTACCGCCAGGTTGTCCTGGTGTACCTCGAAAACGCTGAAAGCCGCGGTCAGGCGCTGGTCCCAGAACTCACTCTTCAGACCGAGCTCGTAGTTAACGCCTTCCAACGGGTCCAGGTAGGTCCCGTTGATATCCTTGTTGCTCTGCGGTTTGAAAATGGTGGTGTAACTGGCATACGCCGACCAGTGCTCGTTGAGGTCATACACCAGGCCAAGGTAGGGCGTGACGACTCCGGTTTCGCTACGCGAAGTGCGGCTTGTCGCGCCGGACGACAGGGTGGTAGAGGTTTCGTCGCGTTTCCAGTCGATCAGCCGCGCCCCGGTAATCAGCGACAGGTCATCGGCCAGGCTCCAGCGTACCGAAGCCACCAGGCCGTCCTGGGTTTCATCCAGCGCGTCCTCCGAGGACTTGGCATGGATGGCGTCTGGTATCGCCAGCGAACCGTCCCAGGTGTAAATGTTGTCGATGGTCTGGATCGTCCACAGTGGGTAACCGTCGTTGCGGTAGTAGGCGCGGTAGTGACTGGCCCCGAGGTAGGCCTGGTGCTCGCGTGAAAACAGCTCGAACGGGCCCGACGCCGACAGGTCGAACGAGGTCTGCCGGGGCTCGCCGGCCCAACGCCCCGTCCAGGTGCTGATGCCACTGCCATCGGGCTTGACGGTGCCGCTGGCAGCCGTGGCAAAGGTGTCGTCATAGCTGCGACGGCTGTGTTCGGCATTCACTTTCAACTGCCAGCCGTTGTCCAGTTGATGCTCCAGCGTAGTGAATACCGTCTTGGTGCGACGCTTGTGATAGCTCCAGTCCGAAGCTGAATTGAACGTGCGGGAGGGGCTGAAGTGACTGCCATCTGAATTGAACATCGGGAAGCCGTGGTTGCCTGCCCCGTCGTTGTCCATCTCCTGATATTCCGCACCCGCTGTCAGCATCGTGCTGTCGGTGATGTCCCACTCCAGCACCCCATAGGCCACCTGCCGTTCCAGCGATTGGCGGTCGACGTAGCTCTGGCTGTCGGTATTGGAGGCGACAAAACGCCCGCGGACATTGCCGCTTTGCGTCAACTTGCCAGAAACGTCTAGTTCGGTGCGGTAGTTGTCCCACGAGCCCGCTTTCAAGGTCAGCTTGCGTTGTGTTTCCAGGGTCGGCTTCTTGCGGATCAGGTTGACGGTGGCGCCCGGGTCGCCAGTGCCGGACATCAGGCCCGTGGCACCGCGCACTACCTCTACCCGGTCATACGACACCATGTCGGAGAGGTCGTCCCTGAAGCCAAAGGTATCGGGGCGGTTGATGCCGTCCACCTGGATGCTGCCGACCTCGAAGCCGCGCACGTAGATATGGTTGGCGTCGCTTCCGGCGGGCCCCATGCTGTCAACGACCACGCCTGGTGTCTGTTCAAGCACTTGGGCAACATCGTTCAGGTTCTGGTCTTCAATCTGCTGGCGGGTGACCACGCTGACCGATTGGGGTGTCTCGCGTGCAGACAGCCGCAGCCCGGTTGCGGTATTGACCGAGCCGGTGGTGTAGCTGCCGGTGCCTTCGGTGGTGGCACCCAGGGCCATGCTGGAGACGGTGGTTGCCGCAAGCTCCATGGCGCCATCCTGTTCAGCGCTGGCTAACGAATCTGCCGGGGTGCTGTAATCCACTGGCTCAGCCCTGGCATTTGCAGTGCCCAGCAGCGAGCCCGCGAAGCTGACCGCTAGTGCGGTTTGGCGAATACGGGTGGCGGGGGAGGAAAAGCGAGCGGACATCCATTGACTCCTTGCTGATCGAATACAAGTGCTCCCAGTAACAAACGTGTTGTTGACGGAAATACTTAGTAGCAAGGTGCTGATAGGACTGAGGAATTACTTTGGCAGTAACATCCTCATTGCAGCACAAGGCTGCTCCTGCCAGTGCTGTACAGGCTTTGAAACCGACATGCAGGCTCTCGGTACTTGCCCAAGGCAGCGTCCGGACGGCACCCGTGAACCCGTGCATTCACCGGAAATGGAATCTACCGAAGATGACCCGCGAAGCGTTTGCCCCTTATCAGTCTCTTGCCACTGACTTGCTGAAGTATCTGCCGTCCGACCAGCGTGATGGCTCCCACGACTTGGCCCATATTCAGCGCGTGTGGGTCAATGCGCACCGGATCCAGCGGGTAGAGGGTGGCGACCTTGAAATCTTGCTTGCGGCGACGGTGCTGCACGACTGTGTGGCAGTGGAAAAGCATTCGCCGTTACGTGGGCAGGCTTCGACGTTGTCGGCGAACAAGGCTGCATCAGCCCTTGCTGAGATGGGCTGGCCGAGTGGGCGCGTTGAGCAAGTAGTGCATGCGATCAAAACACACAGTTACTCGGCAGGACTCGAACCGCTGACACTTGAGGCCTGCATCCTTCAGGACAGTGACCGGCTTGACGCCATAGGCGCGGTGGGTATTGCCCGGTGTTTTTACGTCTCCGGGCGAATGGGGTCGGCGCTCTATGACTTCGAGAATCCTTTCGCGCAGCAGAGGGCGTACCAGGACGGGGCGTATGCCATCGAGCACTTCCAGACCAAACTGCTCAAGCTCGCCTCGGGCTTTAAAACCCAAGAAGGGGCTCGCCTTGCTGCCGAGCGTCATACCCGGCTTGAAACCTTTCTTACCCAGTTCATGGATGAGATTACCGGGGCCGGTTAGTCATGCCGGGCTCATACCGTCCTTGAATTCAGTCAGCCCAGCGCCACAGCGGCTCATCCAGCAACCCAACCCCCCGCAGCTGGGTTTGCCCTTGTATTTTTTCCAGCTCTAGCACATTGCACCCGTCACAGGCTGCCAGCGCGTTGATTAATGGCGCACTGTGCGATACCACCCAAACCTGGCTACGGCGTGATGCACGAATGATCAGCCGCGCCAAGGCCGGAAGCAGGTCCGCGTGCAGACTGGTTTCCGGTTCGTTCAAGACCATCAGCGATGGCGGCCGTGGTGTAAGCAGGGCGGCCATCAGCAGAAGATAACGCAGGGTGCCGTCCGACAATTCAGCACCCTCGAGCGGGCGCAAAAGACCGTGCTGGTGCAGCCTTACACTGAACAGCCCGCCAGGTGGCGCATTTATCTCCAGACGGCTGCCGGGAAACGCGTCATTCAGCGCTTCCACCAGATCCTCCACATCGCCAATTTCGATAATGGTCTGCAACGCTGAGGCAAGGTTGCGCCCGTCGTGATGCAGTACCGGCGAGCGAGTGCCCAGTTGGGGTTGACGGCAAGGCGCATCACGGTCAATCCGGAAGTGATCGTAAAACCGCCAGCTATTGATGAATGCGCGCAGGTCACCGATTTCCGGTGCCTGGCGGGGCCGGCCGACGATGTTGAAGAAGCTCTCGCCGCTGTCAGCATGCTGATCAAGCACCGCCCAGCTGTTGCCCTCGCGGGCCCGCACCAAGGCGTTCTTGCGCTCGACCAGCAAGGACGAGGGCCGATAGGCGCCAGCGCCCCAGATGGCCTCGCACTTTATTTCGGGGTCGAGCATGAACGCGGTCGGATACGGCAGGGGAATTGGCAGGCCGAGTGTGATGGCAAACCCGAGGTCCTCGGTGGCAAAGCCCAGGCGCAGGCGCCTGGCTTCGCTCGGATGCTGGCCTTGGATGGGCACTTCGCCGCGCCGCATTCGTGCGCTGGTTTCTGGGCCGGCCCACCAGGTCGAATCCAGCCCGCCTTCACGGGCGAGGGCTTCGACCACACCGCCCTGTGCGGTTTCGGCCAGCAGGCGCAGCGCCTTGTACAGGTTGGATTTGCCGCTGCCGTTGGCACCGGTCACCAGGTTGAGTTGGCCCAGCGGCAGGACCAGGTGGTTGATCGAGCGGTAGTTGCCGATGGCGAGGGTAGTGAGCATGCAGTGCTTCCCAGCGTGGACCAGGCGACCGATTGTGGCCGAAGCGTGCCTGCCTTGTCAGCCTCCCTGCTGAGGCTGTTGCAAGTGAAGCAGGCGTGCGCACCGTCTATAGTGTGGGGCAACCTCTCTCGCAAAGGATGCTCACATGGCCAGATCAACAATCATGACAGCCGTTGTCACCTCATTGGCGGTGGCCTTGGCCTCTGGCCCGGTGCTCGCCGACCCGGGTAATGGCAAAGGCCAGGGCCAAGGTCAGGGGCACGGCAAGGGCCAGGCGCCGCACGCCCAGGGCCAGGGCAATTCGGGCGGCCACAAGCAGAGCGCCGGCGGCAATGACTGGCACGGCGGCCCGTCCATCGACCGTGGCGATGTATTGGGTATCCTCGGTGGCCACCGCAACTACTGGAGCCCGGGCCCGGCATTGCCTCCAGGCATTCAGAAGAACCTGGCCCGCGGCAAGCCCCTGCCACCTGGTATCGCCAAGAAACTGGATGGCCGTCTGTTGGGGCAGCTGCCTCACTACGACGGGTATGAGTGGATGCAAGCGGGCGCAGACCTGATTCTGGTCGCCGTGGCGACCGGGATCATCTATGAGGTGTTGAACGGGGCGTTCGACTAAGACCGCAGGTGCGAGCAGTCCGCTCGGTTCCTGCAGGCGCTGGCTGCCTGTGATGGGCTGCGAAGCAGCCCCAACGGCCTATCAACGTCGCCGCAACACAGCGGCCAGCCCAATGGTCAGCACCACAGCGCACAGCATGGCCAGCCCGATGGTCACACCAACGCCCCACGTTTCCAGCAGCCCCGCCAAGACCAGATAGAACGCAATCACTCCCACCGCGCCGATCGCATTGCCCCGCACCATCGCCGCCATCCCGGCTCGCCCGCCCTGCACATGGGCGAACACCACCAGTGGCCACGCAATCACCGGAATGGGCGCCAGCATCCCACTGGTCGCCGGGCCCAGCCAACTGGCCAGGCTGGTGGTGATCATCAGCAGGGAAGTGGCAGATACCATGCGCAACGGGATTTCCCAGTGCCGGTGCCGGGGGCGGGCCAAGGTATCAGGTTTGGGCTCGCGGCTGCTGGCGCGGATCAGCACGCCGATCAGCGCCAACGCCACTGCAATCGACAGGTACAGGCTGCCCCAGTGGGTAAAGGCATAGGCCGCCAGGCCATAGAACAGCAACGCCAGCAGTACGGCCACGGCGATGCCGAGTGTGCGCGTGGCCAGCAGGTAGACGGTGTAGGTGGCCTGCACTGCCGCCAGGCCGCCCAGTGCGCCGGGCAACGCGCCCAGGGCGAAGGCCGTGCCCTGTTCCAGGCACAGGAAGGTCATCACCAGCGCCGAGGTGATCGGCAGGCCCGACAGCAAACCGCCTAGCAGGCCTCCCCAGCGCCGGGAGGCGAGGGAGATGGCCCACATCAGCAGGGGGGTGATGGTGAGTTTCAGGTAAAACAGGGTCATTGCGGGTGCATCCAGGCTTGATGAAGGTGCGCCCGCCTTCGACATTGGGTAGGGCGCGGATGAATCAGCCGCGGCTGGCCTCCAAGGCCTGGGCCAGGTCGGCGATGATGTCGTCACTGTGTTCGATGCCGATCGACAGGCGCACCATGTCCCGTGGCACGCCGGCCTTCTCCAGTTCCTCGTCGTTGAGCTGACGATGAGTAGTGGAAGCGGGATGGCAGGCCAGTGACTTGGCGTCGCCGATGTTCACCAGGCGTACCACCAACTGCAACGCGTCGATGAAGCGCGCGCCAGCCGCTTGGCCACCCTTGATACCGAACGACAGGATCGACGCCGGCTTGCCGCCGGTGTAGCGCTGGGCCAGTTCATGTTCGGGGTGGTCGGGCAGCCCGGCGAACTTCACCCAGGCCACCTGCTCGTGGGCTTGCAGGTAATGGGCGACCTTTAGCGCGTTCTCGGTATGGCGCTCCATGCGCAGGGCCAGGGTTTCCAGGCCTTGCAGGATCAGGAAAGCATTGAACGGCGACAGCGCGGCGCCCATGTTG
The DNA here is from genome assembly GCF_057766845.1 of Pseudomonas sp. D5(2026). Classification (NCBI taxonomy): domain Bacteria; kingdom Pseudomonadati; phylum Pseudomonadota; class Gammaproteobacteria; order Pseudomonadales; family Pseudomonadaceae; genus Pseudomonas; species Pseudomonas sp. D5(2026). Next base: position 3,434,085 of record NZ_CM173421.1, on the reverse strand, counting down.
CGCAAGGGCACCACACGGCAGCGGCCGATGAAGGCGGCAGGGCCGAAGGCTTCGGTGTAGGTGACGCCGTGGTAAGACGGGTCGGGGGTGTTGAGCAGGGCGAAGCGTTCCTTGTTCTCGGCCCAGGGGAATTTGCCGGAGTCGATGACGATGCCGCCGATGCTGGTGCCGTGGCCGCCGATGTACTTGGTCAGCGAGTGCACGACGATGTCGGCGCCGTGCTCGAACGGCCGGCACAGCACCGGGGTGGCCACGGTGTTGTCGACGATCAGCGGCACACCGTGGCGGTGGGCGGCTTCGGCCAGCGCGGCGATATCGACGATATTGCCGGCGGGGTTGCCGATGGACTCGCAGAATACCGCTTTGGTACGCGCGTCGATCAGCGCTTCGAGGGCGGCGATATCGTCATGGGCCGCGAAGCGGGTGTGGATACCCATACGCGGCAGGGTGTGCGCCAGCAGGTTGTAGGTGCCACCGTACAGCTTGGCCACCGAGACGATATTGTCGCCGGCTTCGGCGACGGTCTGGATGGCGTAGGTGATAGCCGCCATGCCCGAGGCTACGGCCAGCGCGCCAACCCCGCCTTCCAGGGCGGCCATGCGCTGCTCGAGCACGTCGTTGGTGGGGTTCATGATGCGCGAGTAGATGTTGCCGGCAACCTTCAGGTCAAACAGATCGGCGCCGTGCTGGGTGTCATCGAAGGCGAAGGAGGTGGTCTGGTAGATCGGTACGGCCACCGCCTTGGTGGTCGGGTCGGGGCTGAAGCCCGCATGGATGGCAAGCGTTTCCAGCTTCATGCAATCGTTCCTTGAGCGTGGGTGGAAGCGCTCGAGCATGCGGCGGCGAGCGGGCGTGGGTCAAGGGTGTCGCTCTGGCGGTTTATGGCTCGCGTGACAATTCGCAAATTGACAGTTGTTCCTGCTGCGGGTCTGGTGCCTGAGGCGAGCGCACCCTGTTCGCCACCCCGAACGGTACATGCACCATCGGCAGGTTCCCCGCTGGCGATTGCAAGTGCGTGCGCTGGTCGTCGAAAAACACATGTGGCTTCAATATCGACAACACTCTGGGTTTATCCATACCGCCTAGAAAAAAGCACTCATCCGGCGATACGCCCCAATCCTTCAAGGTCGTCACTACTCGCTCATGCGAAGGTGCGTTGCGCGCCGTGACGATGGCAATGCGCAGGATCCGCTGGTACGTCGGGTCTTCGGACAGCTTGCGGTCCTCCAGCATGCGTATCCGCGAGAGCTTGCGGTAAAGGTCTGCCAAAGGCCCCGGCGAATGCGGGGTGCCCTTGTGCACGCGCTCGTGTTCCTGAAAGTCGTCCAGGTTGTCGTTGCGCTTGTACACACTCTCTGCCTCGTCGTCGGCAATCACGCCATCGAAGTCGAAGGCCACCCGCAGCTCGGTGTCGATTTCATCATCGTAGATGCGCGTAGGCAGCACACGCCCGGCAGGGTAGTTGGCGTCGATGGCCTTTTGCACATCTTCCTCGTTGGCACTGAGGAACAGCGAAGCATTGAACGCGGGGATGTACTCGTAGGGCGAGCGACCTGACATGAATGCCGCACGGGTGATGTCCAGCTGATAGTGGCTGATGGAGCGGAACACCCGCAGGCCGGTTTCCGGCGAGTTGCGCGAGAGCAGCACCACTTCCACCGGCAACTGGTCGGGGAATGCCTTGTTGATGCTCAGGAAGCGGCGAATGAACGGCAGCGCCACCCCCCTGGGAAACGGCTCGTCCAGGTTCTGTTCCTGATGTTGGCGGTAGGCCTCGACACCTTGTGTCTGGTAGATGTCATCGGAAACGGAGAGGTCGAACAGCGCACTCGAGGCAACGCCGATGACCAGTTTTTCTTCAATGGGGTAGGGCATGAAGCGGCTCCTGCGAGTGGCTTGAAGGCAAGTGTACGCGCACGTTCTGACGAAAGCCGTCAATTGCACGACTCATCAGTGGATTCGATGATGTCATTTTGATAGCTTCTCGCCCCTTACCGCAGTATCCGGATAGTGATTGATGAACCAGCTACATGAACACGGCACCCTGACTCCACTTGCCGAGGCGAATGGGAACAGGATGCACGAGCCCCACCTTGAGGCGGACGCTTCGACCCTGCGGGCCACCGAACACGAAGCACTGCAGGCCAGTATCGAGGCGCTGAACAAAAAGCTGGTGGCAAGTACCCTGGCCCGCGTGCAGAAAGAAGGGGCGATCCGCAAGAGCCTTGAGCAGTACCAGCAGCAACTGGCCGCCAGCAACCAGGCTCGGGAGGAGCTGTCCATCACGGTGACCACGGCGCTGAAGAAGCTCGTACTGGCAACCAGCGCCCAGGCAGACCGCATGGACAGTGTGGAGACGCGGTTGACCGGCCTGGCCCAGCACCAATGTGGATGCGCGTCGCAGTCAGCGCCCGGTTGGTCAGCGTATCTGGAACGTCATGCCGTGTCATTGCTCGCCTTGGCCGTGGCGGTCTTCACGCTGGGGCTGCACCTGCTTGATTAGGACAACTTCAAGGCTGCGCCGGGTTCAAGCGCTGAAGTGCCAAAGCTTGCGGGTTGGCGACGTTCTTCGGCACCCCTTCGAAAAACGCCAGCACGTTGTCGAAGGCGTCACCGAAGTACAGTTCGTAGCCGTTCTTCTCCACATACCCCAAGTGGGGCGTGCTGAGTACACGTGGGTGGCGCAGCAGTGGATGGGCCGGGTCGAGTAACGGCTCTTCCTCATAAACATCCACCGCCGCATAGCCCGGCCGCCCGGCATCCAATGCCTGCAGTAATGCGCCTGGTGCAATCAGTTCTGCGCGACTGACGTTCACCAGCAAGGCGTCGGGCTTCATGTGGGACAGGTCGTCGAAGGTCACCCCATGGCGTGTCTGATCCGAAAGGCGCAGGTTCAGGCTGACAATATCCGCCTCGGCAAAAAACGCCTCGCGCGAGGCGGCAGCAGAGTGGCCATCGGCTTTGGCTGCGGCGCGGCTGCTGTCGCTGCCCCACACCAGCACGGGCATGTCGAAGGCCTGCGCATAACGCGCCAGGCGCTGGCCGATCTTGCCATAGCCCCAGATGCCCAGCGTCTGCCCGGCCAGCGCCTGGCCCAGGTTGACCTGCCATTGGCCTTGGCGGAAGGCATCAATGGCCGGCACCAGTTGTCGGCGGGCATTGAGGATCAGCGCCCAGGCCAGTTCGGCAGGCGCTACCGGCGATCCCCGCCCCTCGGTCACGGCAATGCCGCGCGCGGTGCAGGCAGCCAGGTCGAGGTGGCTGGACACCTTGCCGGTCTGGCTGATCAGCTTGAGGTTGGGCAGGCGGTCGAGCAAGGCGGCGTCGATGCGTGTGCGTTCGCGGGTGAGTACCAGGGCGTCGGCATCGGCAAAGCGTGCTGCAAGTTGTTCCAGCGTGGCAGGCGGGTGCTCATGAAGGACGCTGACAGCATGCCCGCTCAGCTTGCCGAAGCAATCGAGGGTACGGATTACATCCTGGTAGTCGTCGGGAATGACAATGCGCATGGTGGTCTGGCCCGGGCGGTACAGTGAAGCGTCGAAGATAACCTAACTGGCGGTATCGGTGTCAGATCAGGCTGCAGTCGTTGCACACCATCACCGGCTCATGCGCCCCATCAACCAGCTTCACGAACTGCCCGCCGATGAACCACGCCGGCCACGCACTTCAGCGCACACCCCAACACCACCGCCGTCCCTGCACTGGCAAAGATCATTTCCCGCCCGGCACTCTGTTGCTGCAAGGCCACTAACGCCGGCGCTGCCGCCGCGGCCCCCAGTTGCAGCGCACTGACCCAGGGCGTCAACGTGCCGCGTGGGTCATTGGTGGCAATTGCCCCCATGTAGTAGGTTAGCGCCAGCACCCAGCCGAAGTTCATCAGAAACAGTGCCATGCACAGCTGATCGGCATCATGCGTATAGCGCGCCAGCAGGGTGATTGACACCAGCACTACCAGCGAGCCCAGGCCGATCATAGGGCCACGGCTCACCCGTGCGCCCAGCAGGCTGGGCAGGGCACCGCCAGGCAAGCCACCCAGTATTCCCAGCCCGAACGCCCAGCCCACATCCACCGCGTCTATGCCGCGTTCGCGCGCCAACTGTTCGACAAACCCCCACAACGAATAGATGGCCAGCTGCAGGCACAGCATCCCCAGCAGGGCGTAGTGCCCGATAATCGCCGAGCCACCGCCTGGCTGCGCCAGGCGCACGGGTGTTGCATGCTGCAGCCGTACCGGAATGAACAACGCAGCCATAGCGATCAGCACGAACCAGAAACCCAGTGATGCAATCGCCGTGCGGTGACCGAACTGCTCTGCCAGTTGTGGCAGGCACGTCGCGTACAGGGCAAAGACAGCGGTTTGAATCAGCAGCGACAGGCCGTACGAGCGATCCTGGCCCGGCAGCCGGCCAAGCCCGCTGATCGACCCGGCATACAGCAGACCTGCAGCGATACCACAGGCAAAACGGCACAGAATCAACGTCGACAAAGTGTCCAGCGTAGCGCTGAGGACGTTCAACATCAGCGCTGCAAAGGCTGCCGCCAGGTACAGCCCACGGCCACTCGGGTGACGCCTGGGTATCGACAGCAGCAGGCAACCGAGCAGGGTTCCGCTCATTTCACTGGAAAGTACCCAGCCCTGTTGGCTCAGGTCCAGATGCAACCGCTCGGCCAGCAGGCCGATGAAGATGGGTTGTACGCCAATGATGATCAGCGCCGTGGCGGCGATGTAGATCAACGCGGCACGCAGAAGCAAGGTGTTGTTATTGTTGTGCATGGTCGGGTCCGGGGTCAGGCGCGGGGCAGGGTACCTGCGTCGTGGGTGATGCGGCCGTTCATCACGGTCAGCGCTACTTCGGTATTGCCGATCTGGTAGCGGTCCAGTTCGAACAGGTCCTGCTCCAGCACGATGATGTCGGCACGCTTGCCAACGGTGATCGAACCGATTTCCCGTTCCAGGCCCAGTTGGTAGGCACCGTTGAGGGTATAGGCGGCGATCAGTTGCGGGATGCTCAGGCGCTCGTCGGCATCGGGCATCACAGGGGCATCGGGTTCGCCACTGAGCTGGCGGGTGTGGCCCGATTCGATGTGTTCCACCGGCTTGTGCTGGCATCGGCATTGGCACACCAGGCCGTCCATGCCGATGGACACGGTCACACCTTGGTCGATGAAGCTGCGGAATTTGTACATCGACGCCCAGCGCGGGTAGCCATAGGCCTGCTGGATGGCCTCGGCGTAGGCGTCGACCACGCCCCACTGCAACTGGGTGTTGGCCATGACGCCGATACGGCGAAAGCGCGGGATGTCGTCGGGGTGGGTGAGGAAGGCGTGAGTGATGACGTGGCGACGGTCGCGGGGCGGGTTGCTGGAGAACGTGCGCTCAAACACGTCCAGCGCCATGCGCACGGCGGCATCGCCCACTGCATGCACCATCACGTCGATACCGAGGGCGTCGGCCTTGCGTACATGGCCCTCGAACACTTCCTCGGGCATGGTCGTCGAACCGCAGCTGTGTGGCTTGTCGCAATAGGGCTCGAGCAGGAATGCGGTGTGGTTCAGCTCGGTCCCGTCCAGCATCAGCTTGAGGGTCTGCGCCTTGACCAGCGGCGAGTCGTAGCGTTCGCGCAGGGCCTGCAGCCGAGTGACCGGGTCGTCCTCGGTGCCCATGTTGATGTAGCTGCCGACTACCCGCAGTTTAAGGCGCTCCTCACGCTCCAGTTGCTGCAAGGTTTCATACAGCAGCGACTGGTCGCCGGCGGGGTCGAGGAAACCGGCATCGAATACTGTGGTAATTCCGGCCGCCACCAGTTTCTCCTGCCAGAAGGGGATCGAGCGCAGGTACAGGTCGATGCCTGTCGGCAGGTAGCCGGCTTCGCTCAGGCGTTGCATCAGTAGCGAATAGGCGGCGCAGTCAATGATCAGGCCCGTGGGCTCGCCGGTGATCGGGTCCTTTTCGAACCAGCTGGCGCCTTCTTCTACCGCCGGGGTGTTGCGGTCGATGCCGGCAGCGTTCAGGGCGAAGCTGTTGACCCACATGGTGTGATAGTCGGTGGACAGCAGGCACACTGGCTTGTCCGGACAGATGGCATCCAGTACTTCGCGGCGCAACATGTGCCCAGGCATCAACGGCTGGATCCAGCCCATGCCGGTAATGGCTTTTTCAGAGGGGTTGGCCTCGACGTAGGCCTTGAGCAGGGCCAGCACCTGTTGTGGGTCTGTATGGTTGACCAGCGCCTGAAAGGCAAAGGCGGTAGAGGAAAAGTGCCAGTGAGACTCGACGAAGCCCGGCAGCACCAGTTTGCCGCCGGCATCCAGCAGTCGTGTGGCAGGGCCGGCGTATGCCATGACGCTGCCGCGGTCGCCCACGCAAACGATGCGTTCGCCGCAAATGGCCACCGCCTCGGCCCAGGGCCTGTGCGGGTCGACCGTGTAAATGCGGGCATTGTGGATGATGAGGTCTGCGGCGGTGGACATGGCAACTCCCGGGGTCAGAATAGAACATTAGTTTTGAGTTGATTAAAACCTTTAGTCAATAAAATATTTTTACGACACAGCTTTGCGTTATGCTGGGCGCCGACGTGTACGGATCGAAAAAAGGTGTGAATGTGAGCGGATTGCGCGAGCAGCAGAAGGCGATGCGTCGTGAAACCATCAGCCGAACGGCGCTAGGCCTGTTTGAAACGCAGGGTTACCAGACCACCACCATGGAACAGATCGCGCGCCTGGCCGCAGTGTCGGTGCCCACGGTGTTTGCCTACTTCGGCAGCAAGCAGGAGATTTTGCTGGAGAAGCTCCGCGAGGCCGACCACCGGGCGGTGACCGAAGCCCGGCGGCGCCTGCCGGAATTCGACGATGCGCTGGAGGCTCTGTGTTGCTACGAAGCGCACTTGACCGATTACGCATTCGAGGTGCTGCCTGCACCGCTCTGGCGCGAGATATTGCCGCCGTTGCTGCCGTTGCTGGGGGCTGAGCAGCAGGGCGTGCCGGATGCCTACAGGCGGGTCAATGACGCGCTGGTCAACGAGTTGAAGTGCCTGCTACAGGACTTGTGCGACAGCGGCAGGCTGTCGGCTGGGCTGGACGTGGGGTATGCGGCGTTCCTGATCAACGATTACGGGCACCTTCAGTTGCTGCGCCTTTGCAGCCGCGAGCCGCTGGACATGGCGGCACACCGGGCGGATGTGCGGCGGTTCATGGGCTTTATCCTGGCCGGCATGCAAGCGTGATGAGACTGACCAGGGGGCGTGTGGGCGGCCTTGTCGCGACATGAGGCCGGCTCTACAGGCCGCCAGATAGCTGCTCCACCAGAAAGTCCACAAACACCCGTACCCGCGCCGGCATCGCCGGGCCGCCGACGAACACCGCATGAATCGGTTCCCGATCACCAGGGTTGTAAGCCTCCAGCAACGGCACCAGCTGCCCGTTGGCCAGGTCATCGGCCACGGTAAAGGTGCCGATACGCGCCACGCCGGCGCCCAGCCTGGCCAGTTGCGCCAGCGCCTCGCCACTGCTGCATTCGATATTCCCTTTAACCTTCAGTGAGAACGTATGCCCGTCGCGGTGAAACGGCCAGTCGGGCATCGCACGGCGGAAGTTGAAGCGCAGGCAGTTGTGCCTGGCAAGGTCTTCAGGCGCAAGCGGGGTACCGTGGCGTTGCAGGTAATCGGGCGAGGCCACCACTACCTGGCCGGTCTCGCCGATGGCGCGGGCGCTCAACGAGCTGTCCGGCAGGTGACCGAAGCGCAGCGCCACGTCGGCCTGGCCGCTGAGAATGTCGGCCACCTCGTCGCTGAGGGTCAGGTCAACCAGCACTTGCGGGTAGCGTGCGCTGAAGGCCGCCAGCAGGGGCACTACGGTCAACCGGGCATGGCCCAGCGCAGCGCTGACCCGCAAGCGCCCGCGTGGCACGCCTTGGTCAGTGATGGCTTCTTCCACTTCGAGCATGTCCGCCAGCACTCGCCGTGCGCCGCGCAGGTAGGCCTCTCCCTCGGGGGTGAGGGCGAGCGCTCGGGTCGTGCGCAGTAGCAGGCGGGTACCCAGGCGCTGTTCGGTGCGGGCGAGAATGCGGCTGACCGCCGAGGGTGATGCTGGTGCTGTTCGGTGTCGGCCTGACCTTGGGCAACGTGTGGGGCGGCAAGGCGGCGGACCGCTCCATCGATCGCACCCTGATCCTGTCACTGGCTGGGCTGATTGCCGTGCTGCTGGTGTTCCCGCTGGTACTGGACTGGCCATTGCCGACCGCCCTGGCGATCCTGGTTTGGGGGGCGGCCAGTTTTGCCCTGGTGCCGCCGCTGCAAATGCGGGTAATGGAGGCGGCCAACCTGGCCTCGGCAGTCAACATCGGCGCGTTCAATCTGGGCAATGCAATCGGTGCGGCACTGGGCGGCGCGGTGATCAACGCGGGGCTGGGCTACCCGGCGATCTCTCTGGCGGGGGCTGCGATGGCGGCGCTGGGGCTGGTGTTGGTGCTGCTGTTTGCCTGGCGAGGGCGAGGGGGGGTAGCTGCGCGGCAGGTTGCGCTGTAACAGGCCGGAACCTTGGGGCGCTTTGCGCCCCTCGACACACTTCCTGGCGGTACTACGGAGTACCGTTTCGGCCATGCAAGTGATAGGCAGGGCGCTCGCTGAGTCGCTCGTAATAATCGCGCACAGCAGGCAGGTGCGGGTGCTCGAACGGCGTTTCGAACCAGCGGTTGACCGACAGGCCGATAGGGATGTCGGCCAGGGTGAACTGGCTGCCGGCCACATAGGCGCCGGTGCTCGCCAGTTGGCGGTCGAGGATGCGCATGTAGCGTGACCACTCGGCACAACCGGCAGCCAGTGCTTGCGGGTCCTGGTGAGCGGGTGAGTGCCTGACCAGCGACATGAACGCGTAGCTCCATGAGCGGTTCAGGTCCGAGGCCTGCCAGTCGATCCACTGATCGATCCTGGCCCGCGCCTGGGCCTCGCCGGGATAGAACGCGGTGGCGCCGTAGCGGTTGGCCAGGTAGCGGATGATGCTGTTGGATTCCCACAAAGTGAAGTCGCCGTCCTGGATCACCGGGATCATGGCGTTGGGGTTCAACCCGAGGAACTCGGCGCTGTCAGTGGCCTTGAAGCCAGAGCCCCAGTCTTCGCGTTCGAATGCGATCTCGAATTCGGCACAGGCCCACATGACTTTTCGCACATTGATGGAAGAGGCTCTTCCCAGTATCCGCAGCATGGTGTTCGTCCTTGTGTGGGGGAGGTTGATCGTCCGCCACTGCCGGGGGCGGGTCAAGGGGCTGAGCGGTGGCTCGGCGCTCCCTTTGCAGGGTTCTTGTAGTCCATTTCCTAAAGTGACCGTTTCCAGGCCTTTGTCATTGTAATGGGGTAGACAGCGGCCTAGCCTCTGCACGCGCCTAACCTTGAGGAATGGACATGGACAGCGAAACGCCGAAAAACAGCAGCAAACCCACTGTCGTGCGTGCAGCGAGCCGCTTTGGCAACAGCGATGCCGAACTGGTGCAAATGAAACCGCAGCTGCCAATACGCACCGCACTGATGGAAGCTTCGGGCATCATGGGCTGCATCACCGAAATCACTCGCAAGGCCATCGACAGGCCTGGCGACCGCCAGGTGATGATGAAGGCCACGTACTATCTGGCCGGGATGGCCAAGTCACTGATCGACGGCCAGCTGCTGCAGATACGTCAGGCACGCGAAGGCGAGGGCGAAGCCTAGCCAGGCTTGCCTGGGGGGCGCGAACTTGGCACCCTTGGGCGGTTTTAATCGTCTGTAACACGACAGAAGGAAGCATGCATTGAGCTGGGACAAGGTGGGAAAGCTTCTCGTCGCCGTGCTGATCGGCCTGATGGTCCTGTTGGCCGCCTACGCGTTGCTCAGGGGCAATCCGCGTCTTGAAGCGTCACTCACCTATGCCTACCTCACTTACCCCGGCCAGTTCAGCGAGCGGATCAGCAAAGCCAGCGAACAGCTGAAGTACGAGCAGTTGCAGGGGCAAATCAACGGTATCGTTCAAGGCCAGCTGGGCCATGATCAGGTCGAGCGGCTCATCGAAATGGCGCAGGCACCTTATGCTCAGCTGTTCGCCAAGCCTTTCGAGGCCGGGCTGGTCGACCACCGTACCGGCCTGCTGGTCGAACTGCACAACAGTGGTGATGCGCAGGTCCGGCAGGTGAAAATCCGCCTGCCAGCCAAGGGCCTGGTGCAGGTGCGAAATGCTGCCGGCAACGACACGCTGCTGGAAACCCCCACCGCCCAGGTTGATATACCGGCCATCGAGCCAGGTGGCACATGCAAGGTGTGGGTGTATTTCGATGCCGACTACTCACAGATCCGCCATGGCGGGGTCAGTATCAGCCATGCCGATGGTGAGGCCAAAGTGCAGGTGTACCGCGAGGTCATCGGTTTTCCGGCCATGGTGGCCCGTTACAGTCGTGAGCTGATGATACTGCTTGGCATACTGGCGGCCAGCGTACTGGGCCTGGCCTATGCTTGCCTGGCACGTCGTGACCCGCGGTAAAGCGACCTGAGCCATTCCGGCGTCGCGTTTTGGCGATGCCGTAGCGTATCCCGGAACCTACTGACGCCGTTGGCGTTATTGCTTACAGCTCTCTCCATCATGCAGCGCCAGGCTCTGGCGCAATTGTTCAATCATGGCCGCGCGCAGCGCCTGCGGGGCCTGGATGCGGATCGAACCCGCCTGGGACAGCAGCCAGCCCATCAGCGCACGGTTGTCGACGACGGTGGCCACCAGCGCGGCACCGCCGCTAGCCTGCGGCGTCAGTTGCATGTCGAGGGATAGTGGTGACTGTTCCAACCGGCGGGCCAGCGCGTCATCGACCCAGGCATACAGTACAACGTGTGTCGGGGGCGCAAGTGTGTCGGGTTGCAGCTGCTGCGCTTCGCCCAGGCTCAAGCCCGGTTGCCAGTACCAGCCATAAGGCATGCCTTTACTGTTGCACTGTAGCGGGAACAGTGCGGCGAGCTCGACCAGGTCGCGCTCGACGGTGCGTTTGCTGGTGGTATGGCCCACGGCTGTTAGGGCTGCCTGCAACTGGGTGGAGCTCATACCCGGGTGGCGGCCGGGCAGTAACTTGAGCAGTTGCCACTGGCGGGCGATGGTATGGCGGGTCGGGTGGCTGGGCAAAGGGTTCGTCCTTGAAGACAGGCACCAAGCCTGCCTGGGTAGTGGCGTTTAGCTATTGCCCAGCATACCTTTTCCAGGAATGGGATCCAAGTTCCCGGACGCGCTCTTGGCTTGAGGCGTGTCACTGTCTTGCCACAACTACCAATCCCACAAGGGCTCGCTCCCACATGGTACGCGGACCGCTTGCGCGCTGAGTTTTCTGCGCGACTGCGCAGTCCAAGGGGTTGGGCGATGTCCCACAAAGGCCTCGCCTATCGCGTCGAAGACGAGCGTATCGTTGTAGTGGGTGGTATCGGTTGGCAAGCGTGAGCGTAGCGAGGTCTATCGATCTGCTCAGAAGCGGTGAACGCCATCATGGTCATCAACCAAACGCCGCACGCTGCCAATGCGCCTCGCTCACAATCGCAATGTTCGCACCCGCTTCCCTGATTTCCACTGCTTTCTTGATCTTCGTGCCGTAACTGCTGTGCAGCCACTGCTCGTTGCCAATACTGCCAATGACCAGATAGTGGATCTTCTTGCTCACCCCCGCGGCGATTGAACCCCCACGTTCGACTACCAGTGCTTCGCATGCTTTGCGAGGCCCCCGTTCCTTTGTTGTCCGGTTAGTTATGGGGTCATCTGAATCAAGCGTCATGCGCTATTGGTAAAAAAGCCAGGTGTTATTTCACCTTGCCATTGCGCCCCGCGAGCCTCCCCCGGGGGCATGGCTGGAAATGATGAGGTGCAGCGGGGAACCTTCGATATCAAGGGAACAAACTAGGCGGACAGCGGGCCCTCACAGGAAGGTGTGGCCCAAAACTGATGTGGAGCGGCCTTACATCCCGCCCCGCCGCACATGCTTCACCAACACCTTCTCCAACAACTCCCACATCGCCGGGTCCGTACTGAACGCCACATTGAAGCGCATCCACCCGGTCGCCTTGGCGTCGACCATGAACAACTGCCCAGGCCCAAGCATGATGCCTTTCTCCAGCGCATCATCCAGCAACGCGGCGCTATCGGGAATCGCCGGGTGGCGGGTCCAGATGTACATGCCTTCATCCGACTCGGTGAACAGTTCGAAGCCCAATCGGTGCAGGTGCCGGCCAACTTCCTGATGCGCCTCGGCCAGGCGCTGGCGCAGGCGCTTGAGGTGCTTGCGCCAGCGCCCGTCGATGATCGCCGCATACACCACGCGCTCCATCACCTGCGAGGTGGTCAGGCCTGAGCGCATCTTCAGGTGCAGCAGTTTTTGCATCAACTCGGGGTTGGCCAGCATGTAGCCGACCCGCACGTTGGGCGAAATGCTCTTGGAATAGCTGCCCACGTACACCACCTGCTGCAGATGGTCGAGGCTGGCCAGGCATGGCTGCGGCTCGGCGACCATGTCGGCGTACAGGTTGTTCTCCACCAGGCGGAAGCCATGCTGGCTTGCAAGCTGCAGCAGGCGGTGCAACTGCGGTAGCGGGGTGCGCGAGCACGTCGGGCTGTGCAGGTGCGGCTGGGTGAAGAACGCCGTCGGGCGGTGGTGGGTGAGCAATTGCTCCAGCTGGTTCAGGTCGTAGCCGGCCGGTGTACGTGGCACGCCTACCAGGGTTGCGCCTTGGGTGCGCAGGATGCTCATGAGGTTCGGGTAGCCGGGGTCGTCCACCAGCACCACATCGCCTGGGCGCACCAGTGTGCGTGCGGCCAGGTCCAGGGCCTGGCTGGCGCCGTGGGTGAGCATCAGCTGTGCCGGGTTGGCGACGATCGACAGCTCTTGCTGCAGGTTCTGGGCGGTCAGCGCACGCAGCTCCATCAGGCCCATGGGGTCGCCGTACCCCGACAACTCCAGCGGGCTGCCGGCCACTTGGCGCAGGCCGCGGCGCAGGCCGTCTTCGTACATCCAGTCGTTGGGCAGCCAACCGCACCCCGGCTTGTAAGGCAACTGGCGGATTTCGAAGATCTGCTGCAGGTACCACTCGGAGTTGAACATTGGTCGACTGGTGTCGGCCTCGGCGTTGTGCTGCTCCAACAGGTCGCCCGCCGCACGGTTGACGAAGAACCCCGCATTGCCACGGCTCACCAGCAGCCCTTGGGCGACAAGGCGGTCGTAGGCTTCGACCACGGTGAAGGTACTCACCGAATAGCTTGCGGCAAAGGCGCGGATCGACGGGACCTTGGCGCCTGGCTTGAGGGTTTGGTTGTCGATCAGATCGCGCAGCCCGTCGATGATCTGGTTGACCAGCGGGGTTGAGGAGTCTGGATGTAATTCGAACATTCGGGGCCTTCAGGGTGCGTATCGCCTGGCGTTTGCAGGGTGTACTGCATGGGCGACCTATACAGTGCAGTGCGAGATTCATGCCACTGTGCATGGCTCTCTGCGTCGTACATTTTTACATTAGGTGTCGGATATCGCCACATAAAGCATGTTCAGTTCGCCTCAGGCAGTCGCCCTGGGGCGCGTCAGCAGGCCGCCATGGAAGGCCTGCGTGTGTTCGTTCACACCATCCTGCCCGCATTAGCACTGATGTACAGGTGAAATCGCCAGCCATCGGGGTTTCACAGTTTTCCTTGGATAAAAAGAAGCACGGGGTACACAACTGATGGACGCAACATCCACAACCACCACCGCGAAAAGCGGGCACGAGAGCAAGCTCAGTGCCTCGCTGAAGTCGCGCCACCTGACGATGATGTCGATCGCCGGGGTTATTGGCGGCGCCTTGTTCGTCGGATCCGGCAGCGTGATCCACAGTGCCGGCCCAGCCGCTGTCCTGGCCTACCTGGCAGGCGGCATCCTGGTGGTGCTGATCATGCGCATGCTGGGTGAAATGGCGACTTCCTCGCCTGACACCGGCTCGTTCTCAACCTACGCCGACCGCGCCATTGGCCGTTGGGCCGGTTTTACCATCGGCTGGCTGTACTGGTGGTATTGGGTCATCCTCATGGCCTGGGAAGCCTATGTGGCGGGCAAGATCCTACATGGCTTCTTCCCCGACGTTAGCGTCAACGTGTTCGTGCTGGCCACGACCCTGTTGCTGATCACCGTCAACTTCTTCAACGTCAAGCACTACGGTGAGTTCGAGTTCTGGTTCGCCTTGATCAAGGTGATTGCGATCGTCTGCTTCCTGATCGTGTGTACCGCTGCCGTGATGAACATCTGGCAGTTCGGTGAAGTGCGTGGCATCAGCCACCTCACTGCCGAAGGCTTCATGCCCAATGGCATCACCACGGTGATCGGTGCCTTGCTCGGGGTGATGTTCGCCTTCCTCGGCGCCGAAATCGTCACCATCGCCGCTTCCGAAGCCAAGGACCCGGCCGCGCAGATCGTCAAGGCAACCAACTCGGTGGTCTGGCGTGTGTGCCTGTTCTACGTCGGTTCGATCTTCCTGATCGTCTGCCTGGTACCGTGGAACGACCCGCACCTGGGTGTTTCTGGCTATGGCGCTTACCGCCGTACCCTGGAACTGCTGGGCGTGCCGTATGCCGAGCTGCTGATGAACTTCGTGGTGCTGACTTCGGTGAGCAGCTGCCTGATCTCTGGCCACTACACCGCATCGCGCATGCTGTTCTCCCTGGCCCAGCGTGGCGACGCGCCGTCGTTCTTCAAGATCACCCGCGCCGGTACCGGTGTACCGGTGTACGCGATCATGGGTTCGTGCGCCGTGGCCGTGGTATGTGCGTTGATCAACTTCAGCGAGACCCTGCGCCCGAAAGACGTGCTGGACACCCTGATGAACACCACCGGCATGATCGCCCTGCTGGTGTACCTGGTCATCGCCTTCTCGCAACTGCGCATGCGCCGCAAGCTGATTGCCCAAGGTAAGGAAGTACGCCTGAAGATGTGGCTGTTCCCGTGGCTGACCTACCTGGTGATCGCGTTCATCGTGGCTGCCCTGGTCACCATGGCCTTCATGCCTGACTATCAGATCCTGGTCATTTCCACCGGTATCGCTGCGGCGGTCGTGGTGGCAATGGGTGTGGTGCACCAGATCCGCTCTGGTAGCAAGCAGCACTAAGCGTCACTCGCGTCTGGAAACGGCCGGCTCCCTTGGGGACCCGGCCGTTTCGCGTTGTTGGGCCTGGGCTTTTTCTGCGGGCATGTGGAAACGCTGGTTCATCCACGGTGAACCGAGCAGGGCGGCCGCGGCGATCAGGGCCAGGATGGCGAGGGCGATGTAGGTCTTCATGGGCGTGCGCATGGAAGGACTGACTTCAAGCATAGGTGATCAGTTCCGGTGTTATCCCTTCGCAACCGTCCCGCCGGGCGACAGATGGCATATGCTAGGCACATTGCCCGCCCAAAGGAGCCGCACATGGCCTGGTCCGCCACCCAGTATTCCCTGTTCGAAGACGAACGCACGCGCGCCGTACGCGACCTGATTGCCGCCATCCCGCCACGGCCGGTGCGCCACGCCACTGACTTGGGGTGCGGCCCCGGCAACTCGACCGAGGTGCTGCTGCAACGTTACCCCGATGCCCAGGTGACGGCACTGGACAGCGACCCGGACATGATCGACAAGGCCCGTGAGCGCAAGCGGCTGTGCATCCCGCGTGTGCGCACGGTCATTGCCGACATTGCCGGCTGGACTGCCCCCGAGCCGCAGGACCTGATCCTGGCCAATGCCTCGCTGCAATGGGTGCCTGACCACGCCTTGTTGTATCCGCACCTGGTGCGCCAGCTCAGCGAGGGCGCCAGCCTGGCCGTGCAGACCCCGGACAACCTCGACGAACCGGCCCACCGGCAGTTGCGCGAGATCGCAAGCCAAGGCCCCTGGGCGGCGAAGTTCGCCGACTTGCAGTTGCCGCCACGGCACAACGCGGCGTTCTACTACGACTTGCTCAGCCCGCTGTGCGCACGGGTGGACGTTTGGCGCACCACCTATCATCACCCGTTGATGGGCGGCGCCGAAGCGGTAGTGGAATGGTTCAAGGGCTCGGCGTTGCGGCCTTATCTGGCCAGGCTTGATGAGCAGGAGCAGGCTGACTTCCTGCAGATGTACCTGCAGGCCATGCAGCGCGATTATCCGCCGGCCTCTGATGGCAAGGTCCTGTTGCCCTTCCCGCGGTTGTTCGTGATCGCTACCCGCTAGGACGGCGCCAGCGCCAGGCCACGTAGCTGTAGATGCCGAGGTTCAGCGCCAGCACGAGGGTGCCCAGCAGCAGCTGGGTCTGCGGGGTGAGGCCGGCGGGGTAGATCAGTGGCCAGATGTAGTGCTCGACGAAACCGCCCCGGTAACCTGCGTCACCGGCGGCATTGCGCATGCGGTTTTCCCAGGTGGTGAGCGGGCAGCCCAGATGCAGGCACTCCACCGCCAGGCCCCAGGCCAGGGCCGGCAAGTGCAGCAACAGGGCAGGGCGCCAGCGCAGCACCAGCAGGCCGCCGAACAGCACCAGCAGAATGAAGGCCAGGTGCAGCAGCACCAAGGTGTCGGCGGCAAGGCGGTAGAGCATGGGTGGGTGCCCACGGATCGAGGTTTATCCCAGCATAGTTGGGTTGCCTGAACTGGCCCCTTCGCGGGCTCGCCCGGTCCCACAGCTTCACCGCGGATTGTGGATGCTGCGCAGGACCTGTGGGAGCGGGCGAGCCCGTGAAAAGGCCAGCACAGGCCTACACCCTTTCCTCGACCATCTGCAGGAAAGTCGCCACCACCCGGCGGGTTCGCTGCTCGCTCAGGCACACCAGGGTCTCGGTCAAATGGCGCTGGCAATCCACTATCGGTAACGCACATACCCGCGCATCGGCACCGAACTCCGCCGCAGACACCACGCCCACACCAATCCCTACCACCACTGCTTCACGCGCCGCTTCCCGGCCTTCCACCTGGATCGCTGCGCGCATCCGCAGGCCGGCACGTTGCATCTCTTCTTCCAGCGTCTGCCGCGTCACCGAGCCGGGCTCGCGCAGCACCAGTGGCGTGTCGTCCAGGTCGGCCAGGCTGATCGAGCCGCGGCTGGCCCATGGGTGGTGGTGGGAAACGAACGCCACCATCGGGTCACGACGCAGCGGCAGGCAATGCAGGCGCTCGTCATCGACATCCCGGCCCAGCAGGGCCAGGTCAGCCTGATAGCTGAACAGCCGCGCCAATGATTCGTCGGTGTTGCCGGTTTCGATCTTCACCTGGATCCCCGGATAGCGCTGGCAGAAGCGGGCGATCTGCGGCAGCACGTGCACCGGCGCATCCACTGCCAGCACCAGGCTGCCGGTCTGCAGTGCACGCGAGTCGTGCAGCAGCTCCTGGGCTTCGGCCTCGCAGGCGAACAGGCGCTGGCTGATGCCCAGCAGCCGCTCGCCAAGGTCGGTGAGCTGCACCGAGCGTTTGTTGCGGTGGAACAGCAATACGCCGAAGCGCTCCTCCAGTTTGCGCACCTGGTCGGACACCGCAGGCTGGGTAAGAAACAACTTTTCTGCGGCGCGGGTAAAGCTACCGTGCACGGCCACCGCGTGGAAAGCCTTGAGTTGAGCGTGGGAAACCGACATGACGACCTCAGTAACAAGCTGGGCTTATGTGTGTAATACGATAAATCGATTTTATTTATCTTACAGCAACTGTTTCCATGGATTTCAGCCCGACGCTGGCACCACGAATGCCGCCAGGGCCATGGCGCTCACACGGCGCCACCTGACCCGATGACAGCCTCGTCATCGCTGTGCGTAACACAAGAACAAGACAGGCGTTTCTTCACATTCTGCCGGCACACTTGAGCAAGAGGTCAGACTTACATGAATCATTCCCTAGCCGCGTTCAAACGCTGGCGCATCCAGATTTTCGCCATCACCTGGCTGGCTTACGCCGCCTTCTACTTCACCCGCAAAGCCTTCTCGGTGGCCAAGCTGGGCATCGCCGAAGACCCAGGTTTCATGCTCGACAAGGCCGCCATGGCCAACCTGGACGCCATCTACCTGGCCGCCTATGCCGTGGGCCAGTTCACCTGGGGCATGCTTGCCGACCGCTTCGGCCCTCGCGTGGTCGTACTGGGCGGGTTGCTGATCTCTGCGGCGGCGGCAGTGGTGATGGGCAGTTACGCAACCTTCCCGATCTTCGCCACCTGCATGCTGGTACAGGGGCTGGCGCAATCCACTGGCTGGGCCGGCTTGTGCAAGAACATCGGCAGCTTCTTCCCGGCTTCGCAGCGTGGGCGGGTGCTGGGCCTGTGGAGTTCCTGCTATGCCTTCGGCGGCCTGGTGGCCTCGCCGTTCGCGGGCTGGTGGGCCTACACCCTGGTGGGCACCTGGCATGCGGCGTTTTTCTCCAGCGCGGTCGTGGTGGCGCTGGTGGCGGTGCTGTTCTTCTTCCTGCAGCGCAACAAACCTGAGGACGTCGGCTTGCCGGCGGTTGAGCCCGAGCCGCAAAGCATGGCCCCGGCCGACAACCTGTGCAGCGTGTGGGCGCCACTGCGGGAAATCCTGCGCAACCGCACGGTGTTGACCCTGGGCCTGGCGTACTTCCTGCTGAAGCCGGCGCGCTACGCCATCTTGCTGTGGGGCCCTGTGATCGTCTTCGAGCAGATGCCCTCGGTGGGCAAGGTGGGCGCGGCAATCATCCCGACCGCTTTCGAACTGGCCGGGCTGCTTGGCCCGATCATGATCGGCCTGGCCTCGGACAAACTGTTTGGCGCCCGCCGCATGCCGGCCTGCGTGATCAGCCTGGTGCTGCTGACCGTGACACTGGCGTTGTTCATGGCGGCCATGCACACCGGCAGCGTGCTGCTGGTGGTGGCCTTGCTGTTCGTCATGGGCCTGACCCTGTACGGGCCGGACTCGATGATCAGCGGCGCTGCGGCCATCGACTTCGGCACCGCCAAGGCCGGCGCTACCGCAGCAGGTTTCGTCAACGGCTGTGGGTCGGTGGGCGCGGTGCTGGGCGGGCTGCTGCCGGGTTATTTCGACGGCGTCACGGTGTTCATCGTGTTCGCGGGCTGCGCGCTGTTCTCGGCGCTGGTGTTGCTGCCGCACTGGAACAGCCGCCCGGCCAGCAGCGCGCAAGGCACCGACGTGGCACCGAACACCAGCATGGCAATCAAGCCACTGCGTACTTAAAGGAAAGCGAGCGAATGAGACCCTTCTGGCTGCAACAGGCCCTGGATTCGGCGCAGGAGGCGGTATGCCCGCCGCTGCAAGGCGATACCCGTTGCGATGTGTGCATTGTGGGCGGTGGCTACACCGGTCTGTGGACAGCGCTGATGCTCAAGGAGGCGGTACCGGCCCTGGATGTGGTGCTGATCGAGGCCGACATCTGCGGTGCTGGTGCCAGCGGCCGCAATGGGGGCTGTGCGTTGTCCTGGTCGGCCAAGTACTTCACCCTCGAACGCCTGTTCGGGGAGGAGGAGGCGGTACGGCTGGTGCGCGAGTCGGAGCGCAGCATCACAGACATCGGTGTGTTCTGCGCGGCCAATGGCATCGACTGCGACTTCCGCTTGGACGGCACGCTGTACACGGCCACCAATGCAGCCCAGGTGGGTGCCACCGACGCGGTGATCGCCGCGCTGGAGCGCAAGGGCATCAACTCGTTCCGCCGCTTGCCGCTGGAGCAGGTGCAGCGCCTGGCCGGTTCGGCACGGCACCTGGAAGGCTGGTTCTCGCCGGCCGCCGCCACCGTGCAGCCGGGCAAACTGGTGCGCGGCCTGCGCCGGGTGGCCTTGCAGCGCGGCGTGCGCCTCTACGAAGGCACCGCCATGACCGGCCTGGAGCACGGTGCCCCGGTGCAGGTCCGCACGGCCCACGGCACGCTGCGCGCCGACCGTGTAGTGCTGGGCCTCAATGCCTGGATGGCGCGCGTCTTCCCGCAGTTCGAGCGCAGTGTGGCGATCGTTTCCAGCGACATGGTCATTACCGAACCGTGCCCCGAGCTGCTGCGCCAGATCGGCCTGGACAGCGGGATCAGCGTGCTCGACTCGCGTATTTTCGTGCACTACTACCACAACACCTCCGATGGCCGGCTGATGCTCGGCAAGGGCGGCAACACGTTTGCCTATGGCGGGCGCATGTTGCCGGTGTTCGACCAGCCGTCGCCGTATCGGCGGTTGCTGGGCGAAAGCCTTGGCGGCTTTTTCCCGGCCTTGGCCGAGGTGCCACTGGCGGCCAGCTGGAACGGGCCGTCGGATCGCTCGGTGACCGGCTTGCCATTCTTTGGCCGGTTGGACGGGCAGGGCAACGTGTTCTACGGCTTCGGTTACTCCGGCAGCGGCGTTGGCCCGTGCCACATGGGCGGGCAGATTCTTTCGTCGCTGGCGCTGGGGCTGGACAACCCGTGGACCCGGTCGCCGCTGGTCAAGGGGCCTCTGGGGCTGTTCCCGCCCGAGCCGATCCGCTACCTGGGTTCGCTGATGGTGCGCAATGCCATCCGCCGCAAGGAGCAGGCCGAAGATCGTGGTGTGCGCCCGCGAAGGCTGGACGTGCGGTTGGCGCGGTTTGCCGCGGCGGCGGGCAAGGCCGATAAAGGCTGATGAGATTTCTTGTCGATCCCATGCTCGAGGGCGTATAAAATGCACCCACTTTTGGCCGGTCGCTTCCTGAACCGGCCGCTGAAACAAGAGAGTCGACATGGGCGCACAGTGGAAAGCCAAACATAGAGAAACAGCGGCCAATGCCAAAGGCAAGATCATGGGCAAGCTGTCCAAGGAAATCCAGATCGCGGCCAAGTCGGGTGCCGATCCCGACATGAACCCGCGCCTGCGCCTGGCCATCGTGCAAGCCAAGAAGGCTTCGATGACCCGCGAGACCCTGGATCGGGCAATCCGCAAGGGCGCAGGCCTGGACGGTGATGCCGTGCAATACCATGCGGTGAGCTATGAAGGTTTCGCTCCGCACCAGGTACCGCTGATCGTCGAGTGCCTGACCGACAACATCAACCGCACCGTCGCGCAGATCCGCGTGCTGTTCCGCAAGGGCCAGCTGGGTGCCAGCGGTTCGGTAGCGTGGGACTTCAACCATGTAGGCCTGATCGAGGCCACGCCTGCGAGCGCTGACGCTGATCCGGAAATGGCCGCGATCGAAGCCGGTGCCCAGGACTTCGAGGAAGGTGAAGAAGAGGGCTCGACCCTGTTCATCACCGACACCACCGACCTGGACGCGGTGCAGAAGGCCCTGCCAGAGCATGGTTTCACCGTGACCGCGGCGAAAATCGGCTACACCCCTAAAAACCCGGTAAGCGCGGCGAGCCTGAGTGCAGAAGCACTGGCTGAGGTTGAAGCGTTCCTCGAAGCGATCGACGAGCACGATGACGTGCAGAACGTCTATGTTGGCCTGACCGAGTAATCGTCCGGGCCGCGTTGCGGCCTGTTCGCGGGCAAGCCCGTTCCCGCAGGTTTTTCACGATGCTTTACGATGTGAGAACCCTGTGAGAGCGGGCTTGCCCGCGAGAGGGCCCTTGAATTCCACCGCAGGGAGCCTGCATGAACCCCACCTTCGCCTCCCTCAGCCTCGCTCACCTGCGTACCCTCGACCACCTGTTGCAGCTTAAAAACCTCAGCCACGCGGCCGAGCGCCTAGGCGTCAGCCAATCGGCCCTTAGCCGCCAGTTGGCCCACCTGCGCGAAGCCTTCGATGATCCATTGCTGGTGCGCCAAGGGCGTGGTTACGTGCTTAGCGAGCACGCCGAAGCCCTGGTCGAGCCTTTGCGCCAAGTGCTCGAAGAACTGCAGGCGCTGCGCCAACCTGCCGTATTCGACCCGGCCCGCTGCGAGCGGCGCTTCTGCCTGGCTGCCTCGGACTATGTGGCCGAGCACATGCTGCCGTTGCTGGTCGCTGCGCTGGAGCACGAAGCGCCCGGCGTTTCGCTGGAGTATCGCACCTGGCAAGCCGGCCAGTATGCCTTGCTGGCCAGTGGCGAAATCGACCTGGCGACCACATTGTTCGACGAGTCGCCGCCCAACCTGCACGGGCGCCTGCTGGGGGAGGACCGCGCAGTGTGCCTGATGCGCCGCGATCACCCGCTGACTGCACATGGCGCGCTCAGCCAGGCCGACTACCTGGCGCACAAGCACGTACGTATCTCCGGCGGCGGGGACAAGGACAGCTTCATCGACCGCCATCTGCGCGCGCAGGGCCTGCAGCGGCGGGTCAGCCTGGAAGTGCCGTTTTTCTCCGCCACGGTCAACGTGATTGCCAGCAGCCAGGCCGTGGCCACGGTCCCCGAGCACATCGCCCGGCAGTTGAGCCGTTTGCATGATCTGGCCTGGCGGCCACTGGGCTTTATCGACCACAGCCAGCGGTACTGGGTTGTGTGGCACCAGCGCCTGCAGGCCTCGGCCGAGCACCGCTGGTTGCGTAACCGGGTATTCGAGTTGTGGCGCCAGTCGCAGTTTGGTGTGCAGGGCGGGCATGCGGGTTCGCCATAGCAGCTATGCGGGAAGCGGGGTTATTCGGCTGGGGATAGGTGCCTAGACTGGGGGCGATACGTAACCCACAGGAGAGCGAGTGTGACCCCCGAACAATTCCGCCAGTACGGCCACCAGCTGATCGATCTGATCGCCGACTACCGCCAGACCGTGGGCGAACGCCCGGTCATGGCCCAGGTCGAACCTGGCTATCTCAAGGCCGCCTTGCCCGCAACTGCCCCTCAACAAGGCGAACCTTTCGCGGCCATTCTCGACGACGTCAACAACCTGGTCATGCCTGGCCTGTCCCATTGGCAGCACCCGGACTTCTACGGCTACTTCCCCTCCAACGGCACCCTGTCCTCGGTGCTGGGTGACTTCCTCAGTACCGGTCTGGGCGTGCTGGGCCTGTCGTGGCAATCCAGCCCGGCCCTCAGCGAACTGGAAGAAACCACCCTCGACTGGCTGCGCCAGCTGCTCGGCCTGTCTGGCCAATGGAGTGGCGTGATCCAGGACACCGCCTCGACCAGCACCCTGGTGGCGCTGATCAGCGCCCGTGAACGTGCCACCGACTACGCCTTGGTACGCGGCGGCCTGCAGGCCGAAGCCAAGCCTTTGATCGTATATGTCAGCGCTCATGCCCACAGCTCGGTGGACAAGGCTGCACTGCTGGCAGGTTTTGGGCGCGACAATATCCGCCTGATCCCCACCGACGAACGCTACGCCCTGCGCCCAGAGGCACTCCAGGCGGCGATCGAACAGGACCTGGCCGCCGGCAACCAGCCCTGCGCCGTGGTTGCCACCACCGGCACTACGACGACCACTGCCCTCGACCCGCTGCGCCCGGTGGGCGAAATTGCCCGGGCCAATGGGCTGTGGTTGCACGTTGACTCGGCCATGGCCGGTTCGGCGATGATCCTGCCCGAGTGCCGCTGGATGTGGGACGGCATCGAGCTGGCCGATTCGGTGGTGGTCAACGCGCACAAATGGCTGGGTGTGGCCTTCGATTGCTCGATCTATTACGTGCGCGATCCGCAGCACCTGATCCGGGTGATGAGCACCAATCCCAGCTACCTGCAGTCGGCGGTGGATGGCGAGGTGAAGAACCTGCGCGACTGGGGCATTCCGCTGGGTCGTCGGTTCCGCGCCTTGAAGCTGTGGTTCATGTTGCGCAGCGAGGGTGTCGACGCATTGCAGGCACGGCTGCGGCGTGACCTGGACAACGCCCAGTGGCTGGCGGGGCAGGTCGAGGCGGCGGCGGAGTGGGAAGTGTTGGCGCCAGTACAGCTGCAAACCTTGTGCATTCGCCATCGACCGGCGGGGCTTGAAGGGGAGGCGCTGGATGCGCATACCAAGGGCTGGGCCGAGCGGCTGAATGCATCCGGCGATGCTTATGTGACGCCGGCTACACTGGACGGGCGGTGGATGGTGCGGGTGTCGATTGGTGCGCTGCCGACCGAGCGGGGGGATGTGCAGCGGCTGTGGGCACGTCTGCAGGACGTGATCAAAGGCTGAAGCCTGTACGGTACGTGTGTGAGCGGGCTTGACCGCGAAGGGGCTGCAAAGCAGCCCCTGCAATCTATCAGTGACTCACTGCCTGAAAGCTATCTTTACGGCTGGCTTCATAGGCTGCCTTTTCCATCGGCTTGGCCTCTGGGTTGCCCAGGTCTTCCATCGCCAGGCGGTGGGTTTCGGGGGCAATGTAGGCCGCCAGGGCGCACACGCCGGTGATGAAGAAGGCCAGCCCACCGACTACCAGCGGAATGTTGTCCGAGCCAGGTGGGGCAACCATTGCGAACAGCGCGGGCAGCATGGCGGTCAGCATGGTGCCGATGTTCTGCGCAATGGCCATGGCGGTAACGCGGTAGCGGGTGTGGAACAGCTCTGGGTAGAAGCTTGGGAACACCGCGTTGTAACCCTGGTAAACCATGCCCCACATGACGATCGAGGCGGCGAACGCCATTGGCACGTTCTGGATGCTGATCGCATACAGGTAGACGAAGGCCAGCAGGCCTGAGCCCAGGCAGCCAGCGATCATGGTCGGGCGGCGGCCGATCTTGTCCGACAGGTTGCCCACGAACGGGATCACCAGTACCGCGACGATGTTACCGACCACCGGAATCCACAGGTACACGCTCTTGTCGAAGCCGATGCCATACGCCGGCTGTACCGCGTAGGCCGCACCGAAGATGGTGGCCACGACCGGGATCACGTTCATCAGGGCCATGAACATCACCAGCACCATGTGCTTCCAGCTGTGGCGGAAGGCTTCGCTGATGGGCGATTTGACAACCTTGTCCTGTTTCTCTTCTTGAACGAACGCCGGGGTTTCGTGCACTTCCTTACGGATGATGAAGCCGGCAATCAGCACGATGGCGCTCATCAGGAACGGAATGCGCCAGCCCCATTCGGTAAAGGCTTCGCTGGGCATGAAGTAAGCCAGTGGCAGGAATACCGCCGCCGCCAGTACCTGGCCCGCTTGCACACCTTGCAGGGTGAAACTGGCGTAGTAGCCCCTTCGGCCAAACGGCGCGTGCTCCATGATCATGGAGCTGGCACCCGAAATTTCCCCGGCCACGGCAAAGCCCTGGATCAGGCGCAGCACAACCAGCAAGGCCGGTGCGAGGTAGCCGATGTCGTGGTAGGTGGGTAGCAGGCCGACAGCCATGGTCGACAGGCCCATCAGGAACATGCACAGCAGCAGTACGTTCTTGCGACCGCGGGTGTCACCCCAGTGGCCCAGTACGAAGGCGCCGACCGGACGTGCCAGGTAGCCCACGCCATAGGTGGCCAACGAGGCAATGATGGCCATTTTCGGGTCGGTGTTGGGGAAGAAAATCTGCGGGAAAATCAGCGCAGCGGCCTGGGCGTAGATGAAGAAGTCGTAGTACTCGAGTGCCGAGCCTATCCATCCACTGGCGGTCGCTTTCTTTGCTTGCGAGCTGGAGTGAGCCATCGTTGTCTCCGTTGTTATTGTTGTTTGCGCAGGTTCCGCCAGAGGTTATGCCAAGGCAGGAGGCAACGGTCGGTGTGCCTGCGTCTGTGGTCCATGTTGACCACGGGCCCGCGGTCTAGCAATTCGCTAAAACGGGTTTTGTGCGATAATCGAACGCAAAACTAACCATTCCGTACAAAGATATTGAAGCGTGGACTTTACCTGCGAATAATCGATCGTGCCATAAACTGTGACAGGGGTTATTTGCCCGAATGGCACCGTATTCCTCCAACAACAAGGAACTCCCGCCATGCAGCGTTCGATCGCTACCGTGTCCTTGAGCGGCACTCTGCCGGAAAAGCTCGAAGCCATCGCCGCCGCCGGTTTTGACGGCGTCGAGATCTTCGAAAACGATCTGCTCTATTACGCTGGCAGCCCGCGCCAGGTGCGCCAGATGTGCGCCGACCTGGGCATTGCCATTACCTTGTTCCAGCCGTTCCGCGACTTTGAAGGCTGCCGCCGCGACCGCCTGCAGAGAAACCTCGACCGCGCCGAACGCAAGTTCGACCTGATGCAGGAGCTGGGTACTGACCTGGTGCTGGTGTGCAGCAACGTCCAGGCCGATGCCCTGGGTGACGAGCAACTGTTGGTCGACGACCTGCGCCTGCTGGGCGAACATGCCGGCAAGCGCGGCCTGCGCATTGGTTACGAAGCGCTGGCCTGGGGCCGCCACGTCAACACATACCAGCAAGTGTGGAACCTGGTGCGCCAGGCCGACCACCCGGCACTCGGGGTGATCCTCGACAGCTTCCACACCTTGTCGCTCAAAGGTGACCCAAGCGCGATCCGCGACATCCCCGGCGACAAGATCTTCTTCGTGCAAATGGCCGATGCGCCGATCCTGGCCATGGATGTGCTGGAGTGGAGCCGCCACTTTCGCTGCTTCCCGGGGCAGGGCGAAATGGACATGGCGGGTTTCCTGGCGCCGATCCTCGCCACGGGCTACCGTGGCCCGCTGTCGCTGGAAATCTTCAATGACGGCTTCCGCGCCGCACCAACCCGGCAGAATGCCGCCGACGGCTTGCGTTCGCTGCTGTACCTCGAAGAGCAGACTCGCTTGCGCCTGGAGCAGGAAAACACGCCGATCGAACCTGGCGTACTGTTCACCCCTCCGCCGGCCAGCGTTTACGACGGCGTGGAGTTCCTGGAGTTCGCGGTCGACGAAGCCGTCGGCGCGCGCCTGGGCAACTGGTTGAAGCGCCTGGGCTTTGCCGAAGCCGGCAAGCACCGCAGCAAAGAAGTGCAACTGCTGCGTCAGGGTGATATCAACATTGTGCTGAACGCTGAACCGTATTCCTTCGGCCACAACTTCTTCGAGGCCCATGGCCCGTCGCTGTGCGCCACTGCGCTGCGGGTCAAGGACCAGCAAGCGGCCCTGAAGCGTGCCACTGCGTTCCGTGGCCAGCCGTTCCGCGGCCTGGTCGGCCCCAACGAATGTGAAGTGCCGGCCGTGCGTGCGCCCGATGGCAGCCTGCTGTACCTGGTAGAGCAGGGCACTGCCGGCCACTCCCTGTACGACACCGACTTCAGCCTGGACAAGAACGCAGCCGCGACCGGCGGCCTGCGCCGCATCGACCACATGGCCCTGGCCCTGCCGGCCGAGTCGCTGGACAGCTGGGTGCTGTTCTACAAGAGTCTGTTCGACTTCGCCGCCGACGACGAAGTGGTGCTCCCCGACCCGTACGGCTTGGTCAAGAGCCGCGCGCTGCGCAGCCAGTGCGGCACCTTGCGCCTGCCGCTGAATATCTCGGAAAACCGCAACACCGCCATCGCCCATGCGCTTTCAAGCTACCGTGGTTCGGGCGTGCATCACATCGCCTTCGATTGTGACGACATCTTCCGCGAAGTGGCGCGGGCCAAGCTGGCAGGGGTGCCACTGCTGGAAATCCCGCTGAACTACTACGACGACCTGGCGGCGCGTTTCGATTTCGACGACGAGTTCCTCAGCGAACTGGCGTACTACAACGTGCTGTACGACCGCGACGCTCAAGGTGGCGAGCTGTTCCACGTCTATACCGAGCCGTTCGAGGAGCGTTTCTTCTTCGAGATCATCCAGCGCAAGGCAGGGTACGCCGGTTACGGCGCTGCCAACGTTGCGGTGCGCCTGGCAGCCATGGCCAAGGCCCGTAGCGGGGCGGCGCGCAAGCCGGTGCTGTAGTCGCCTGCACTGGCCTGTCTTGTGGGAGTGGGGTGAACCCTGCTTCCACAGG
The DNA here is from genome assembly GCF_057766845.1 of Pseudomonas sp. D5(2026). Classification (NCBI taxonomy): domain Bacteria; kingdom Pseudomonadati; phylum Pseudomonadota; class Gammaproteobacteria; order Pseudomonadales; family Pseudomonadaceae; genus Pseudomonas; species Pseudomonas sp. D5(2026). The sequence continues at coordinate 3,406,473 of NZ_CM173421.1, read as the reverse complement.
ATTATTACGGCCCGATTCAGTGACGCTCAGCCACCATCAACAATGACTGCGGCACCGCACTCTGCGGATGCTGCGGTTCCTGCAGACTGACCAGTCGCAACCCCGCCATGTCCAGCGCAATCAGCCAGCTGGCCAAGGTGCGGAAATACCAAGGCATCGGTTGCCAATCCCCGACGAACCCGGCAAAAGACTCCTCTCGCCAGCCATCCTGATAATCCCCGTCGGCCACGCTCCACGGGTGCAGGGTCTGGATCACCAGCGCACCGCCTGGCACCAGCAAAGCACGCATTGCCGACAACAGTTCAATGATGTCCTGGTGCAACAGTGCGAAGTTGGCGCAGATCAGGTCATAGTTCTTGCCAACATGCACCTTCGCCTCAGCCAACTGCGCATAGCTGGCCAGGTGCACCTCACCCGCGCCCGCAGCTCGCGCTGCATCTACCAGCGTTCTGTCGCCGTCGACGCCCACGGCCTCGATACCCCGGTCGGCCAGCGCGCGCAGCAGCCAGCCCTCACCGCAACCCAGGTCGAGCACCCGTTCGGGCTGGCGGCCAAGGATGGCCAGCAGGATGGCCTGGTCAGTGACCTGGCGACGGCTCTCGATGGCGCCGTTGCGTACGGCGTCGATCCAGGCTTGGGCGTTATGGTGCCAACTGTCGAGCAAGGCGTCTCCAGGGTTGTGCATGATCGGCTCCATCAGCGGAAAAGGTGAAGGGCGAGCCCGGCAACGGCGCAGCCGATCAACACGTGTATCACCCCGCGCTTGTAACGGAACAGTGCCACAGCCGCCGCGAGCGCTATCGCAGCCGAGGACCAGTGGAACGCGCCATCGAACCCGGCCGGCCACAGCACGTGGTAGCCGAAGAACAGCGCAAGGTTGAGGATTACCCCCACTACAGCCGCAGTTATCGCGGTCAACGGGGCGGTGAATTTCAGTTCGTTGTGGGTCGACTCCACCAGCGGCCCTCCGGCGAGGATGAACAGGAACGAGGGCAGGAAGGTGAACCAGGTCACCAGGCCCGCCGCCACAGCGCCCGCGAGGAACGCCTGGTTGGCGCCGAACATCGGCTGCAGGTAGCCACCGACGAAACCGACGAAGGCCACCACCATGATCAGCGGCCCGGGCGTGGTCTCGCCCAGCGCCAGGCCATCGATCATCTGCGTGGGCGACAGCCAGCCATAGTGGCTGACAGCCCCTTGATAGACATAGGGCAGCACTGCATAGGCACCTCCGAAGGTCAGCAGCGCCGCCTTGGTGAAGAACCAGCCCATTTGCGTCAGTGTGCCTTGCCAGCCAAAGGCCGCCGTCAGCAGGCCCATGGGCAGAAGCCAAAGCGCCGCCACTGCCAGCAGCAAGGTCACCAGACGGCCCCAGCTGAAGCGGGCGTGCGCGGGTATCGGGGTCTCGTCGTCGATCAGCGCCGGGCGCTGGCGGGCCCTGGCTGCGCTGTGGCCACCACCTGGCGCGAACTGTGCCGGCAGCACCCGGCCACCGACATACCCCAGCAGTGCGGCCGCCAGCACGATCAGCGGAAAGGGGACGTCGAGCGCGAAAATGGCCACGAACGAGGCCGCGGCAATGGCCCATAACCAGCCATTCTTTAGCGCCCGCGTGCCAATGCGGTGGGCGGCATGTACGACGATGGCGGTCACGGCCGGCTTGATCCCTTCGAAAATCCCGGCTACCACCGGTACTTCGCTCCAGGTCAGGTACACCCACGACAGGCCGATCAGAATGAACAGGGACGGGAGCACGAACAGAGCGCCGGCAATCACCCCGCCCCAGGTACGGTGCATCAGCCAGCCGATGTAGGTGGCCAGTTGCTGGGCCTCCGGCCCGGGCAGCAACATGCAGTAGTTGAGGGCATGCAGAAAACGCCGCTCACTGATCCAGCGGCGCCGCTCCACCAGCTCCTGGTGCATGATCGCAATCTGCCCGGCCGGGCCACCGAAACTGACGAAACCCAGCTTCAGCCAGAACAGCAATGCCTGGCCCAGGCCGACAGAGGCGGGTGTTTGCCCGGCAGTTGCTTGCAGGTGTTCAGCCATGCGGTGTGCCCTTGCCTTCAGCCCGTCGCAGCGCGTTGGCGCTTGATTCGGTACATGTGCCCGTCAGCATGGCGCAGTAGCATGTCGGCATCGTTGCCGTCTTCGGGAAAGCAGGCCACGCCAATACTGCAGGAAGGTGCCTCGATGCCGGAAAATTCGGCGTCGAGCGGTTTGGCCATGACCGCGAGAATGTGCTGTACGTGCGTGGCAATGGCCTCCGGCGACGGGCAATCGGGTAACAGCACGGTGAATTCGTCACCGCCCATCCGCGCTACCGTGCCAGCCGCCCCCACGCAGCTTTCCAGGCGTCGGGCCAGTGTGCACAGTACCCGGTCACCCACGCTGTGGCCGTGGTTGTCGTTGATCTGCTTGAAGTCATTGATATCGAGGAACAGCAAGGCCAGCCTGCGGTTGTGACGCCGGGCCGCGGCCAGGGCGGTGTCCAGCCGCTCATTGAACATGGCGCGGTTGGCCAGCCGGGTCAGTGGGTCATGATGGGCGAGGAAGCGCAGTTCGTCTTCGGCCTCGCGCAGGGCGGTAACGTCCCGTGCCACGCCGATACGCGCCTGGGCCTCGTCGGACCAGCAGGCCGCCCACAGTATGTGCACCACGCTGCCATCCTTGCGAAGGTAACGGTTGCTAAAGTCGTAGTGCGGCTGGCCGTTCATCACCCGCATGATCGAGGCGCGCGTAGCCGGGAGGTCGTCAGGGTGCATGTAGCGGGTGATCGGTGTGCCGATCAGTTCGCAGGCTTCATAGCCCAGCAGCGTCTTGCAGGCATCACTGACGAACACGATCTGGTTGTCCCTGTCGACCACGAATACCGTGTCCAGCATCAGGTGGATCAGCCTGGGGTACAACGCTTGCAGGTCTACGGGCATGGTTCAGGGGGTCCGCGGCAGGGTGACCGATCATAGCCTGAAGGAATACGTCGCAGCTACGGCAGCCTGCAGGGCCAGGGCGCCGATTGTCGTCACAGTCCAGTGCTTGCAGAAGCTGCCTTGTGCTGCTCGCCAAGGTATTTGCCCAACTTGCGCCGGCATTGTCGGTGGGGGGAGCAACGATGGGTGATCAAGGCCCGGTGCCACGCGTTATACTCCGCGCCATTTTGCATGATGGCCGGAGTACGCTATGCGCCAGGTTTTGCTCATCGTCGATGTTCAGTCCACCTTCAGCCCGCCCGAGTGGCTGGTCGATGGTTTGCGCCGGTTGTCAGCGAACATTCCCACCATAGCCTCGGTCGAGTTGCACGATGAACAGATCACGCCGTTCGAGCGCCAACTTGGCTGGCACCCGGCGGCCGAGGACGAGAGCCTGGTCGAGGCCGACCAGGTGTTCGTCAAGCATGGCTATGGGCAAAGTGCCGAAGCTATCGACTACATCCGGCAACTGGGTGTAGAGCGGGTGCTGGTGTGCGGGTTGCAGACCGAAACCTGCGTGCTGGCCGCAGGCTTTGCCCTGTTCGACGCAGGGCTGATGCCCACGCTGGTGACAGACATGACAATAGGGTCATCGCTGGACCGCTCGGGCAAGTTGGGTACCGACCTGTGGAAGCACCACTTCCGGCAGGTCACCACCTCGGCCGAGGTGCTGGCCGAACTGGCCTGACAAGAGTAGCGCATGGGGTGGCGGCTCATCTTCGCTCAGGCAGAGGTGACGCGTTCAGCTGGATCGGCTCCCGGCGCCTGGTGCTGCTTGCGCCTGCGGGTAAACAGCAGACGCAACAGGGTGTTCCAGCAATAGCTCACCAGTACACCACCAGCGAGTGCCAGGGCCACCTCGAACAGCGGGTGCCTGAAAACATGCTCCGCTACCGATTCGAATTGGAAATGCGTCAAGTAAATATACAAGGTTGACGAAGCGATCACCGTACCTGCCCGTGCAACCAGGGCGGGCACTGGCACCGAGCGGAACCAGACAAGCGCCAGTATCGCTGGCAGGGCGATGTCGACATAGTGTGTCAAGGCTTGCCAGCCAACATGGGCAACCGCCATCAGGTCCAGCTCACCCACCACCAGCACGGCCACCACACTGGCCACCCATTTGCGTGAGGCCGTATCGGCATGGTGCACGGCCATGCCCAGCACCATCACCGCCAGGAAGTGCTGAGGCACCCGGTTGAGCAGGGCACTGGCATCGAATACGAACTGGTTGAGGAACACATCCAGCGCCACCAGTGCACAGGCAGCGATGATCAGCCAGCGAAACGGGTCGGCAAGCAGCACCTGGCGCACGCGCCTGATCGACAGCACCAGGCCAATGATCACGATCATCTGCACCAACACTTCGATGTACCAATAGTTGAACAGGCTGACCTCGCTGGCGGGGAACCAGTTGGAAACCAGCAGCAGCGATTGCCAGTGCAGGCGGTCGAATACCAGCTGGATCAATGCGGTGTACAGCAGTGTTGGCACCACGATGGCTGCCAGTGACGTGAGCAGCGTGCGTGCATCACCGCGCGCTTCGATGGCCTTGAGCTGAAAGCGCGCCAGGGCGATGCCAGAGACCAGGAACAGCACCGAGGTTTCGCCGACGATCATCCAGTGGTCGAACTCGCCCAGGTGGCCAACCACAATCAGGATGATGGCGAGCATGCGTATGAACACCGGCATTTCCATTACCCGCCACGTGCCCTTGGGCGGCGTACTCAGCTCGGCCAGCTGGCACACCGGCAGGGTTTCCCAACGTTCAGGCAGGTGGCCGATGAGCGCCTCGAGCACGCGCGAGGCCTGCACAAACGACAGCGAGTCGCCGCCCAGCTCGACAAAGCTCAACCTGGCGTCCAGGCGCGGCACCTGGAGGATGCGTGCCCAGGCTGTACTCAGCTTTTCGGCCAGGGGTGACAAGGGTAGGTTGATACTGTCGTCAAATGCAGCAGGCAGCGCGCGTTTGTCGACCTTGCCGTTGGGGGTGAGCGGCAGGGTATCAAGGAACACGAACAGCGCCGGTACCATGTAGTCAGGCAGCTGGCCGGCGAGCGCCTGGCGCAGTTCGTCAGCTCGGGTGGGCTGCTGTGCGACGCAATAGGCAACCAGCCGGGTCGATGCACTGTCGTGGTTGGCCAGGACCACGCATTGCCCTATGTGCGGGTGTCGGCAGATGGCGTTCTCGATTTCCGCCAGCTCGATGCGATGCCCACGGATCTTCACCTGGCTGTCAGCGCGCCCCAGAAAACTGGCGCTGCCATCGGCCAGGTAGGTGCCTAGATCGCCCGTGCGATAACAGCGGTCGGCCGCGTCAGCGGTGAACGGGTTGGCGATGAATTTGGCTTCGGTCAGCCCTGGGTCGCCCCAGTAACCCCGTGACAGATAGGGGCTGCGGATCAGGATTTCGCCTGTCTCGCCCTCGCTGACCAGCTGGTTGTCTGGGTTTATCACCAGCAATTGTGCATCGGCAATGCCTTTGCCCAGGGGCACCCGGGCATTATCCATTTCCGGGTCGAGGGTGTGGAAAGCCATGGCCTGTGGGGTTTCGGTGGTGCCGTAGAAGTTCACATTGATGGCATTCGGTGCGATGGCGCGGACCTGCTGGTACTGCGTCGGGCTGAGTGCATCGCCACCCCAGAACAGGTAGCGCAGGTGGTCGAGAACCTGGCCGTTCAGGTGTGCGCCAGTTTCGATCAGCTTGCCCAGCGGCGGGGTGAGATGGATCACGCTCACACCGTGCTGGTGAAGCCAGCTGGCCAGCCGTGAGGGATCGGTCAGGGTCGACTGCGCCGGGCACGCAATGGTCGCGCCAAGCGACAGTGGCGTGAACACGTCCCGGTATACCGGGTCGTGGCCCAGGCCAGAAAGCAGCGAGAAGGTGTCGGCCTGGGTAAAGCCGTGCTGGCGCACATGCCAGTCGATGAAGTGCACCAGCGGTGCGTGGTGGGTAACGATGCCCTTGGGTTCACCGGTGCTGCCCGAGGTGAAGGTGATGTAGGCCGCCTGCTCAGGGCTGACAGCAGGCAGCGCGACAGGTTGGCGAGGGAAGGCCAGCAGCGCTTCAGCGGGGGCTTCAGGCACCGTGACGACCATGGGTTGGCCGACGTCGACGGTTGCCTCGGCACAGCGCAGGACCACCGCAGGCTTCAGGGTGCTGACGATTTGCTCGATACGCGCGGCAGGGTAAGCGGCGTCAGCCACAGTGAAGGCCAGGCCGGCACGCAGGCAGCCGAGCATGGCGTACACCAGGGCGGCGCTGCGGTGGGTGACGATGACTACACGATCGGTACCGCTGGCGGCGTTTTTAACCAGAAACGCGGCAATGCCCGCGCTGATCTGCTCCAGTTGGGAATAGCTGCAGATTGTGTGCTGGCCAATGATGGCAATGGCCGCCGGGCAGCGGTCGGCCTGCTTGATGAAGGCGTGGTGAATGGGTTGTTCGGCACGGTACTCCAGGCACAGCGTTGGATTCGGGCGCAGGTCCGGCATGATGATCGAGTGCTCCGCAGGAACGTTGGGCTGGCTGGTAGCACAACGCTAGTGCAGGCTGGCTGATGGCGCCAATGTTTGATGGCTACCTTGCGATAGCCGGGGCGGTCCAGGGCCGCAAGCCAGCCCCCACAAAACCCTGCTAACCCCACGGGTTAGCGGTTGTTCCATGGGAGCCGCCTTGCGCTGCGACATGGATTGTCACAGGCCTGGTTTTCAGGCTACATCCACAAGTACGATCTCGCTATCCTCGATGGCGGTTACCCGCAGCACCGCTTCCTGCTCGATCGCCACGCCATCGCGCGCCTTGGCCCGCAGCCCGTTGACTTCCACCAGCCCCTTGGCCGGCACCAGGTAACCCCGGCGTGCGGCATCGAAGCGGTACTCGGCGGTTTCACCTGCCTGCAGGGTGGCAGCCACCAGGCGGGCATCGGTACGGATCTGCAGGCTGTCCTCGTCACCGGTGCGGCCGCTGGCCAGGGTCACGAAGCCTTCGCCGCGCTCGCCTTTGGGAAACGGCCGGCTACCCCACTGCGGTGCTTCACCGGTGCGCTCCGGCACAATCCAGATCTGGAAAATACGTGTGTCGATGTCCTCCAGGTTGTACTCGCTGTGCACGATGCCGGTACCGGCGCTCATTACCTGAACATCACCGGCTTCGGTGCGGCCCTTGTTGCCCAGGCTGTCCTGGTGGCTGATCGCGCCTTCACGCACATAAGTGATGATTTCCATGTCGCGGTGCGGGTGCGGCGGGAAGCCGCTGCCGGCCGCGATCAGGTCGTCGTTCCAAACCCGCAGGTTACCCCAGTGCATGCGTGCCGGGTCGTAGTACTCGGCAAACGAGAAATGGTGGTGGGCGTCGAGCCAGCCATGGTTAGCGTGGCCGAGGCTTTCGAAGGGTCGCAGTTGCAGCATGGTCGTGCTCCTTGAATCAGTGGAATGGCGCCATGATGCGCTAAAGAAACATCGAAAATAAGCGTAAATATCGGCTTAAAATAATCTATTTGGTAGATGTTTTTCCTGCTGCGCTTTATTCGCTTCATCGCCTAATCCACTGATCTGCAAGCATTCGCTGGCGATTTTTCGTCGATGCGGCGAACATGCCTGCTGTTTTGATTTTCAACGGAGTGACCGTGGCCCACGAGCAACCCCTGGCCCCCGCCGACCTTACCCCTCCTGCCCAGTTGCCCTGGTTTCGCCGGCTGGCCGCCCGTCTGCTGGGCCGTGGCCTGACCCGCCTGCAAGCCCAGCACCGCGACTCGTGGTTCCTCGGCCACGCCACAGGCCAGCGCACTGGCCATGCCGATGGCGTGCGTGAAGGGTTCGAGCGTGGTCGGGTGGAGGGCTATGAGGCTGGGCGTCAGGTGCTGGTGATCCGCGATACGCGCCCCGACAGCGCCGCCGTGCCAGGCCAGGATGACAACTTGTTCGACGACTGGCGCCTGCCGTTGACGGCCGAGTTGAAAAAGCGCTTCAAGGCCGATGTCGCCCAGCGCCTGCCTGCCGAAGCCCAGCCCAGCCCCGCGCAATGGAAGCTGATCTTCAGTGACACCCCGTCTACCTGCGTGGTGGCCGGCGCCGGGGCAGGCAAGTCCACTTCGCTGGTGCTGCGCATCCTGCTGCTGCGTCATTACCTGGGTTACGAGCTGGATGCGATGACCGTGGTCACCTTCACCCGCGAATCGCGCAAAGACTTCATCAAGCGGCTGTTGCAGGTGTTCGCCCTGTGGCAGATCAACCTGCAGCCCGTGCAGGCCCGCGAGCTGGTGCGCACGTTCCATTCGCGCATCCTGCCGCTGGTGCGCAGCCTGCCGGGCTTCGGCCAGGTGCGTGCATTTGAAACACTGGGCCACGAGATGCCTGCCGGGCGTGAGGCCGAGGCCGACAGCAACCCGTTCGACCTGCGCCTGAACGATGCCCAGCGCCAGCAACTGAACCAGTGCTACAGCAGCTTGCTGGGCGAGAGCCCGCGTTTTGCCGAACTGGTCAGCCAGTTGCGCAGCGAAGCCTTGCAACTGAAGCCGCTGGACCCGAACAACCCCGATGTGCAGAAGCGCGCACAGGTGACCCAATTGGCGGCCCAGCGCGACGAAGAACTGTGCGACGTGATCGAGGACCTGTGGTTCGCCGCTGGCGTCTGGCCGATCAAGGGCATCGAGCCCTGCCGCGAAACGGTCGACATCCGTGGCAGCCGCTTTTATGTGCATGGCCGCCTGGAAGGCCAGGGGCCTTTGGTGGTGCTGGGTTTCGATCCCGCACAAAGTGCGCAGTACCAGCGCCCCGGCGCCAAGCTGACGGTGCGTGCCGAGTGGGCGGTCAAGCGCACGCTGCTGCAGGCGTTCTGCGACAGGCCGCTGATCTGGCTCGACAACTACGCCATGGCCAGGCGCCTGGCGGCATCGTTGGCGGGCGATGCTGTGGCCGGCCCTGGCTTTGAGTACAAGGTCAAGGGTGAACTGGCCCCGGCGCCGCTGCTGGATGCGTTCGTCAGTGCGGCCAATTTCATCGAAAACCTTGGGTTGGAGGTGAACAAAGCGGTGGCGGCGATGAGCTTCCCGTCTGGCGATAGCGATGCACTGTTCTTCGAGGCCCTGGCACTTTACTGGAAAGCCCTGGAAGCGCACCTGCTGGACCAGTCGCCACCGGTGATGAGCTACAACCGCATGTTCGCCCTGTTTGGCGAGAACAACCCGGAAAACCTGCACCTGCTGCCCGATCCGTTGCTGCGGCCGCTGGCGCACCTGATGTTCGACGAGTTCCAGGACGTGTCGCCGCAGATCGTCAGTTGGTTGCGTGCCAGCCTCGCTGAAATACGGCGCCGCGGCCCGGCCATGCACACCGGGCGCCATGCCCAGCATTCGTCGTTGCTGTGCGTGGGGGATGACTGGCAATCGATCTACGGCTGGCGTGGCAGTTCGCCCAAGTATTTCATGGAGTTCACCAAGGCATTCCCGTCACCGGCCAACACGCGGGTGATGCTGGTCGACAACTACCGATGCCAGCAGCAGGTGATCGACGCGGCCGAACACCTGGTCAAGGGCACCCCGGCGATTGCCGGCAAGAAAGCGCGCGCCAGTGGCCCGGCGGCCGAGTTGCCCAGCTCGCCGGTCAAGGTGTTCGACCGTGACGAGGCTGCATTGGGCGAAACGCTTGTCGAGCACTACCAGCGGGGAGAGACGGTCATGATGCTCTACCGCAAGGGCAGCGACAGGGCCTTGATGAACGAGCATCTGCAAAGCGTGTTGCACGCCGACGCGGCGCTGCCGGCCGATCAGCGCCGGCTGCGTCAGCTGACCTATCACAGTGCCAAGGGTTTGCAGGCCGATGCGGTGTTCATGCTGGGTGACTGCCAGTACCTGACCAGCTCACCCTACAAGAACCAGGTATACCGCCAGGCCGGGCTGGGCAAGGCAGGTGATACCCAACCGTTCGATTCGGCACAGAAGGACGAAGTGCAGCGCTTGGCCTACGTGGCGGTGACCCGCGCAGTGCGGCACTGCTATTGGCATGTGGAGGCCGCCAGCGGTGACGCCGCAGCGGCTCCAAGGGCGTCCAGCCAGGTGGATGGCAAGCAGGCCTTCTTCGAAGACCTGCGCGGGCAGTGAGTGGTGTTTAGCGGCCGATTGTTTGCGTCTGGCGGGTGAGACTGGTCAGCAGACCCGTTTCAACCTGCTGCTGCTCGGCAGTCAGCGCGTCCACGCCCTGGCGATACTGCTGCTCGTTGATCACGACGCGACGCAGAACGCCTTGAGCATCCACAGGGCTTTCAGGCATGACCGTGGCCAAGGCTCGGAGCACAGAGCTGTCCAGGGACGTGACCGGGTCGGCGGTTTCATCCAGGCAGTAATAGAGATAATCAAGGCCCGGCCGCCAAAAGTCGGTGATCAGGCTGAACTGTGCCGCATGCTCTCGTTTCAAGTACTCGACCCAGCCCGGCTGCTGGTTCAACCATTGCTCCCGGGCGGTGGCATCCCTGTCCAGGGAAAGGACCGCAGCTTGCACCCTTTCGATGACTGTATCGTTGATTCTGGCCGTATGGCGGTACAGCATGCCTCGGCTCGGCTCAGGATAGTCCAGCGCGCTGGCCAAGGACTGGCGCAAGGCCAGGCGTACCTCGATATCGTCCACCAGCCCCGTCTGAAGTTCGCTGTCTGGAAAGGCTGAGGGATCGTCGAGCTCATCGTATGCGGGGAGGTTTTCATCGAAGACCCCATCGAGCAGTGCCTGTTTGCGCAAGGACCTTCTCCAGCTGATGCGGTCGGCCAGTTGATTGACCTGACTGCGTCGATACAACTTGCCATACAGGCTCAGTAGATCAGCCGGTCGACTACCGGCGGCGGCTGCTGCTTCGTGGGCCAGCACTTCTATCTCCAGGGCACTGAACGCATCGGCACCTGCGTCACCACAGGTTGGCGGGAAGTCGCCGGCCACGGTGGCGAGGCGTTCACGCAGGGCCGTGTCGTGGGCCGCGTCATCCAACAGCTTCCAGACGCGTGCCCTCAGGGCCTCGCCATCACGCTGCGCTTCGGCCGATTGGGCAAGGCGTTCGAGTACCCCCAGCAGCGCTGCGTTTTCACCTTGGTCGAACAGGTCGCTCCACAGTTGCTCCTCGGCACTGCTCGCCTCGCCACGGAAGATGCCTTGCCACACTGGCACGTCTTCTGCGTGCTCGAATACGTTGACGCCGCTGCTGCCCAGGCGTGCACGTGTCTGGGCTTCCAGGGTGTTGTAGTTGAACAGCCAGCGGCGCTCCGGCAAGTGCGCGGCGACATCGCGGGCAAAAGGGGTACGCAGCACGCCAGGCAAGTCTGGCAGGGTACGAATGCGGTTGGACGAAAGGTTCAGATAGCGCAGTTGGTACTGGGGCTGGCTCATCAGGACTGTCAGGCTGTCGGGCCATTGCTGCAGTTCGCAACGCTCAAGTTCCAGGTGGACAAGACGCGCCATGAAGCGCAGGTCGGGCGCCAGTCGCAGTGGGTTGCCTGACAGGTGCAGTACAGTGGGGTGGATCATGTCCTGAAACTGGGCGGCAAGGCTTTCGTCGAGGGTGATTTGATTGTGGCCCAGGCCGAGGGCGTCCAGGGGCAAGCGCGTCAGGAAGCCTAAACTGTTGGTGTCGAGTTGCAGCCGGTTGCGGCTGAGCCACAGTAGCCGCAGGCCGGGCATTGCCCCGATGGCCTGTTGGGCGGTGGGTGAAAGGGTGGTCAAGCCATTGTCAGTCAGGCCCAGCTCGCGCAGCCGCGGTGCTGACCTGAGCGCCTCGAACAATGTTTCGGCATCGATGTCCGGGTTGCCGACGATTTCCAGGGTTTCCAGGTTAGGGAAGTTTGCCAGGAAGCTGCCCTCCAGGTGCCGCATCTGCAGCCCCTCGAGCCTGAGATTGCGGATATGCGGCATGCGTGCAGTGAAAGCGGGTAGCGCTTCGAGTTGCATACGGTCCAGTACCAGTGTTTCGGCTTGCACGCCGCCTTCACGGCGCGAAGCACTCATCAGTCGCTCGGTGCATTGCTGGCGATCAAAGCGCTCTTCAAGGGTGCGGGCGGTGCTTACCCAGCGGTTGAGATCCCGGTTGAGGGTGCGCTGCTCGACTTCCAGCTGGTTGATCGCGCTACCCAGGTCGCCTCCTCGAGCCAGTTCGGCTTGCAGCCCACTGATTTGCTCGCTGCTGAGTTCAGGGTAGAGCGTCCGGAGTCGACGTGCAGCAGGCAAGATTCGTCCTTGCAAGCCACGACCGCTCAGGGGATAGCCCAGCTGGCCGTTGGCCAACCGCAAAGGGGAGCGGAACCTGGGGTTGATGGGTTGTTGGCCGATCAGTGAGGCGCAGTGCTGGCGATCGTCAAGGGCAAGTTGCAGCAACCGGGCCGGGTCAGCCTGCGGGTGCGTGGCTTGCAGCGCCTGTTTGATGCGTAGGCTGTCGTCGTTGGCCAGGCTGGGCCTGAACAGGCCGAGGAGGGCGCGGTCAAGCCGCGCTCGAGCTTGCAGAAGGCGTGCTTCCTCGGCAATGCGCAGCGGCACCCGTCCGTTGGTCAGGCGTTCCCGTTCAGCGTTGCTGATGTTGGCAAGCAATTCTTCAAGCGCGCTGTCCGGTAGCCCGGGAAACTGCCGGGCGAGGGTTTGTGCGATTGGCGGGCGTGTGGGACGGCGTCTTTGGTGCAGGCTCTCGAACAGCGCCTTGCGATGCTGTTCCAGGTGTTGCGCGAGCTTGTTGTTCAGTGCGGACGCTCGGTGCTCGGTTGGTGTGTCACCGAGCAACTGCTCAATGGCGTCTTCATCCATCTGATCCAGCACGGTCTGGCTCAACTGGCCATTGTCCAGATCGGTTCGGGTAACCTCGATTTCTACTTGGCCCAGCGTGTCAGGAGGGCCGTAGCGCACCGATTCGCCCCAGGGCTCTGGCCCTTGGTAAACCTTCAGCACCTTCCCTTCGGGCCACCCCGGCAGGCGCAGCAACTCGGGCAAGGCAAAGTTCTTGTACGCAGCTAGCGGCAACCCATGGCGTACACAGTTGATGATTTGTTGTGTCTGATTGTCCAGTTGCAACCGCTGCAGCGTGTCGAGCAACAAGGCGGGTGGACGCAGGCCCGCTGCCTGGGCGCGTCGCAGTACGTCTGGATCGGTACCGGTACTGCGCATGGCATGGTCCAGTTCGCTGTCGTCCAGGCCTGCGCCATGGCTGCCGAGGCGGCGCGCGAGCTGTTCGCGGTCCCATTCCAGAGGCTGTTCATGGGCCAGTTGCCAGCGGGCATCACCATGATGCAGCAAACGTGGGGCATAGGCCTGCGCATCCTCTGGGTGGCGCACGCGCCACTGCTGATCAGCGTCCTGAAACACCTCGTACAGGGTCCCATCCAGCTTCAGGTAGGTCTTCCCGTCGACGTGCACATGGCCGAGCAAATCGGGTTGAGCCCCCTCAGGAATAGCCACCGTGCTCGCATAGGGTTTCATGTCGGGGTGCCAAAGCACTTCCTTGTCTTCATGCCACACACTCTTCAAAGCATCTACAAAGCCAGAGGCCTGGACAACCCTGGCGCCCGCTGCAAAGCCGGCAATCACCCCCGCGTTGATGGCCAACGATTCCAGCTGTGCCAGTGCCTGACGGGTATCTCCTTCTTCCCAGGCCTCGAACCCGGTGAAAACCGAGCTCATCAGGTCGTAAGCAAAAACGCCTAGCATGACCGTGTTCAGCCCCGGCACGAAGAACGCGGCGACATTAAGCACGTTCATACCCAGGTCGAACCAGTACTTCAGACGCTCGTGGCGGGCGTTGGCGTCGACTTCGGCGGTAGGGACTGCAATGGTTTTTGCGTCGGCCTTCATGCGCGCAAGGTGTGCGTTGTACAAGGTCGCCCAAGGGTCGATTCTGATTAGCGAGAGCGTGAAAGGGATCACTGGCATGATTCGGGGTTTGCGTATGCCCGCTTCATTCTCTTCGAACAGCGCGATTTCCAGCTTTCCGGCGAGTTCTTTTTGCCTGTCCTTGTAGGCGAAATGCACCAAGGCTCGACGAAACTCGCTTTGCAATAGCCGACTGCGCAGGTGCTTGCCCGCTTCCTGACGAGAAGCGAACTCCCTTATCGGGTGCTCGCTGTCGCCAGGGATATACACGATGCAGGGGTTCTGGCGGTAAGGGTTGTCTGGCCCAATGAACAGTACTTCGTGGACGGGGACATCGAAGAGGTTGAAGTTCCAGCAATGCAACGCCTCGTTGTCATAGGTGGGGTCAGGGCTGCCGTCGCACAGTTGCGCAAGCGCATCGAGCCCGGCCTTGCTCAGCAGACCTTTGAGCTTGGCGATCAATGCCTGGACCCTCAACGTCTCACGGTTCGCTGCAATCGACAGGCGCTGGATCTCAGCGCGATTGGCGCCTTCATGGGTTGCAAGCAGATGATCTTGATAGCGTTTGCCAAGGTCCAGTGCCCGACAATGCCTGACGAAGTCCGCCATCGTCAGGCCTGCCAGGGGGGTGTCGCTGCCTGCGGCGTTGGTGAGCCTGCTGTAGGGGCCGACTTCGTCCAGCCCCTCGAAGTTGTGCAGGGCAGCCTCCAGCAAGCTGCGTGTTTGCGGCTGGCCTGCCGGGCGAGTAGCCAGCACATCCGCATCCACGTCCGGGACCAAAGGGGTTTCCACATCGGGAACGCCGACCCAGATGTTGGCCTCTGACTCAAAGGGCTGGAACACATACTGCGCCCTGTCCACGGGCACATTCACCCCCAACCGCTCGGTCAGCAGAGGGCCGCAGAACGCAATGATGTCCTTGAACTCGCCCAGCGCCTGCTTGACTTGCGCCAGCCGTTTGTTACGGGTTTGCAACGCGTTGTGCAACTGCTCGCGCGTTGGCTCATCGGCAGTGGCATACCACGCGTAAGGGCTGCCATCTTCATCGAGATACTCCTTGTACAGGCTCTGCACCACTTTGCGTGTATGCGTGGGTTGGAGCGCCTTGCTCCATTTCGGTAACGATCGGGTTATCTGGCTTTGATGCAACGGTGTCGGGGTTGTCATGGTAACCATCTCTTTTGTGGAGTGAGATAGTCCACGCTGATCAAGGCGTCGGTGTGCGGTAGATAGTTGTTTGGCAGCGGTCGGTCCTGCGCATGTGCGGGTCGGTGAGGGGCTGGCAGCGAGGGAGGATCTGCGAGAGGGTGGGACAGGTCATGGTGCAGGCCTCAGCCAAGGAGAATTGCAATGCGTTCGCTGTGCAGTCCGAAAGACCACCTGCTAGACCTCGATGGTATTGAAATAGCGGTCCGTACCTGGGGGCAAGAAGACGGTATTCCCATATTGGCCTTGCATGGCTGGCTAGATAACGCTGCCTCGTTCGAGCGCCTGGCACCGATGCTGGACGGCTGCTTCGTGGTGGCCCCCGACCTGATCGGCCATGGCCGTTCTGGCCATCGTCGCCACGACAGTGGCTATTACCTGTGGGAGCATGCCGAAGACATGTTGGCGGTGACCGACAGCCTGGGCCTGGCGCAATTTCATGTGCTGGCCCATGGTATGGGCACCGGTATAGCGTCGCTGCTGGCGGCCATGACCAGTGGCATTGCCAGCATGACCTTCCTCGACGGCATGGGTGCACCGTTCACGGTGGCCGAGGATGACCGGGTGCAGCACCTGGCGCGGGCCTACCGGCTCAAGCGCATGGTACAGCGCAGCCAGTTGCCGGGTTTTGCCGAGCCCGATGTCGGTCGCTTCGACGACCTGGACACCGCTTTGGCACAACGCCGCGAGCGTCTGGACACCGAACTGTCGGAAGATGCCGCTCGGCTGCTGGCGCTGCGCGACCTGCTTCAACTGGGCGATGGCTATTGCTGGCGCCACGACCCGCGCCTGGTATTGCCCGAGCCCATGCCACTGACCGAGCGCGAAGCATGCGACCTGCTCAGCCAGATCCGCTGCCCGTTGTACCTGCTGTTCGGCCGCCAGGGGGCGTTCACCGGCGAGGCCTTTACCCGGCGTCAGGCCGCCTTGCCCAGCCACGCGAAAGTCTCCTGGCACCCAGGCGGGCACCACTTCCACCTGGATGCGCCAGACCGGGCGCTGGTCGACCAACTGCTGCGTATCCTGACGCGCCATGAAGGGGGTGTACTGCAACGCTTGGTGAACGAATAGCTGATTCTGGTCACGCCGCGTGAACCTGCGCTATGGTGGCGCACGCTTTTGCAAACACGCCACAAGGAGCCTGGCATGCGACCGTTCACCATCAAGCAAATCGACCACCTTGTGTTGCGGGTCCGCGACCTGCCGCGCAGTGTTGCCTTTTACACCGAGCTGCTCGGCTGCACGGTCAGCCGCGTGCGCGAAGACCTGGGCATGGTGCATTTGGCCACGGGCGCGGCGATGATCGACCTGGTGACCCTGGACGGGCCGCTGGGGCAGCCAGGTGGGGCTGCACCGGGGGTGGAGGGGCGCAACCTGCACCATTTCTGCCTGCGCATCGAGCCGTTCGACGAGGCCGCGTTGACGGCCTATCTGGAAGCCGCCGGGGTAAAGGTGGAGCCTGCCGAGAAGCGTTATGGTGCCGAAGGCGAGGGGCTTTCGCTGTACTGCTATGACCCGGATGGTAATCAGGTCGAGTTGAAGGGGCCGGTAACGTCTGGCGGGTGAAACCGCCCTCGCCAGAATCGCGGACCAGATATCGCCCAATACTCGGTGCTGCCGTGTCGTCCAGGCCGCCTTCGTGTGCAGGGCCTGGCGGGTGGATATTCAGGCAATCCCGATTATGCTTCATTTACCTTGCTGCGATCCGAGGCGGCCCGCCTCGTCGTGCTTCGCGCAAACAAAGCAAGCTCAAGGGCCTGGGTGCGACGGTGAAGTGGTTGTGGGGTGCTCCGGCCTGCATGACAACATGACGGAGGCAACCCATGGCGGTTCTCGACAGCACATCCACGGGCAGCGCGCCCCAACGCGGTATCACCAAGGAGGAGCGCAAGGTCATCTTCGCCTCGTCCCTTGGTACGGTATTCGAGTGGTACGACTTCTACCTGTATGGCTCACTCGCCGCGATCATCGCCAGGCATTTCTTTGCAGGCGTCAATGAAACCACCTCATTCATCTTTGCCTTGCTGGCCTTTGCTGCCGGCTTCGCCGTACGGCCGTTCGGAGCCATCGTGTTCGGCCGCCTGGGCGACATGATCGGGCGCAAGCACACCTTCCTAATCACCATAGTCATCATGGGCCTGTCTACGGCACTGGTGGGCCTGCTACCAAGCTACAGTGCGATCGGCGTGGCTGCGCCGATCATCCTGATTACCTTGCGTTTGCTGCAAGGCCTGGCCTTGGGTGGCGAATACGGCGGCGCGGCCACGTATGTGGCTGAACATGCACCCAAGGGCCGACGCGGCTTTTTCACCGCCTGGATCCAGACCACTGCCACGTTGGGGCTGTTTCTGTCTTTGCTGGTGATCATGGCATGCCGCACGGCCATGGGGACGGAAGTGTTCGAAGCCTGGGGCTGGAGGGTGCCGTTCCTGCTGTCGATCCTGTTGCTGGCGATTTCGGTGTACATCCGCATGCAGCTCAACGAGTCGCCGGTGTTCATGAAGATGAAGGCCGAAGGCAAAGCATCCAAGGCCCCGCTGACTGAGTCGTTTGCCCGCTGGGACAACCTCAAGGTGGTGATCATGTCGCTGCTCGGTGGTACCGCCGGCCAGGCCGTGGTGTGGTACACGGGGCAGTTCTACGCGTTGTTCTTCCTGTTGCAGATGCTCAAGATCGATCCGCAGACTGCCAACCTGCTGATTGCCGGCTCGCTGCTGATCGGCACGCCGTTCTTCATCATTTTCGGTAGCCTGTCCGACCGGATTGGCCGCAAGAAGATCATCATGGCCGGCTGCATCATCGCCGCGCTGACCTACTTCCCGATCTTCAAGGCCCTGACCGAGTACGGCAACCCGGATGTGTTCGTTGCCCAGGAGCAGAACCCGGTAGTGGTGGTGGCCGACCCAGATCAGTGCGCATTTCAGTTCGACCCGGTGGGCAAGGCCAAATTCACCACCTCCTGCGACATTGCCAAGAGCCTGCTGGCCAAGCGCGCCATTCCCTATACCAACGAAGCGGCTGAACCCGGCAGCGTGGCGCAGATCCGCATAGGTGAGCGAGTACTGCCGAGTTTTGACGGCAGCAGCCTGGCTGCGGCGGACTTCAAGGTGCAGAGCGAAGCGTTTACCGCAGCCTTGAGTGGTGCGTTGAAAGAGGCGGGCTACCCAGAAAAGGCCGACCCGGCGAAGATCCACTACCCGATGGTGCTGTTACTGCTGACCATTCTGGTGATCTACGTGACCATGGTCTACGGCCCGATTGCCGCCTGGCTGGTGGAGCTGTTCCCGGCGCGTATCCGCTACACCTCAATGTCGCTGCCTTACCACATCGGTAATGGCTGGTTCGGCGGCTTCCTGCCGACCGTGGCGTTTGCCATGGTGGCAGCGACCGGAGATATCTACTACGGCTTGTGGTACCCGGTCGTGATTGCCCTGATGACGGCAGTGCTGGGGATCTTCTTCCTGCCTGAGACCAAGGATCGGGATATCAATCACACCTGAAGGTCGAGTTTGCCTGTGCTGGCTCCTTCGCGGGCAAGCACAGGCGATCAATCAGTCGAAGTAGCCACGTAGCCCGAATGCGTACCCGGTATCCACAGCTGTCGCCTCACCCCGGCTCCAGCGCTTCTTCAACACGAACTCGAACGCCGGCTCGTACAACCCGTCGCGCACCAGTGCCCCCGCCAGCACCTCCACGTCGTACCAGCCATTGTCCAGTTCGATGATCGGCCGCCCTGTCACCTGGTAACGCGCCATCAGGTCACCCAGGGTCTTGGGCGTGAAGTGCTGCAGGATGCGCCAGGTGTACAGCATCAGCGCACCGTGCTCGACCCGCAGTACATAGCCATTGCGCCGGTGCTTCAGACGGCTGCCGGCCTCGCGCAGGGCCGGTGTGTGGTTATCGAGGGTGAACAGGATGCGGTAGGGCAGGTTGTCGACACCGGCCAGCGGCAACACGACACCTTCGCGCACAGCCTGGTCGCCGCTGTCACCGTGGGTGAACGCATGGGCCAGGTCGTCGGGCAGTTGATGGTCTTGCTTGAAGCGCTCGAGCAACTGGATATCGCCGAGCAGAAAGTAGTCGACCAGGTCGTTGAGCACTTCGCTGAATTCGTGGCGCATCTTTTTTCCTTGTGGGTGCGCAGTGGGGTAAGGGCAACCGGCTAGTGCTTCTGGGCAATCTGGATCAGGTTGCCGCACGTATCATCGAACACCGCCACGGTAACCGGCCCCATTGGGGTAGGTGGCCGGATGAACTTCACACCTGCTGCACATAGCCGCATGTATTCGGCCTGGATGTCACGCACGCCGAACGAGGTGGCGGGGATGCCATCCTGCTTGAGCGCGGCCTTGTACACCTTGGCTGCCGGATGCGCGTCGGGTTCCAGCAGCAGTTCGACGCCATTGGGGTCGTTGGGCGAAGTCAGAGTCAGCCAGCGGTGCCGGCCCATGGGAATGTCGTGTCTGGGCTCGAAACCGAGTACGTAGTGGTAGAAAGCCAGGGCCTTGGCCTGGTCGTCGACGAGGATGCTGGTGACCACGATCTTCATTAGCGCACACCGCTTGCCTGGGCCGATGACTATCAGTAAAGACGCTCGGGCGTTTTTGACCAGTGGCTGCAGTGCCTCTGGGACCTGTTTCCAGCTGCGCGACAGCGCACGCACGACCTATCGTTGGCCTGGCCTTAGCAACCCACCAAGGAGTGAAATGCATGCAAGAAGAACCGATGAAAGACCTGCCAGACGTCGATGATGAGGATCAGGCAGATACCACTGAGCCGCCTGCAACGCTGTCCCGGCGTAAGCGCGGCGCGGCTCCAGTTTGCGGAATGCCCTGTGAGTCGGGGTACAAGCAGATTGGTGACGACTGCATTCGGGCGAACCCCGGGTTTGAGTGATGCACCGGGCCGGGGCAACCCGGCCCATACAAAAAAACTGTTCAAGGTATAGGTAAATCCTTCAGCGCTCAGCGCCCGCTCAGCTATAGCCAAGGGTAAAGTGTGAGGCACGATCCCAGTCTGCCCAGACCAGCGTCAGAGAGGTACCCTGTGGCTGCTTATACCTTGCGACAACTGAAGTACTTCGTCACCACCGTGGAAGCGGGCAGTGTGGCCGAAGCGTCACGCCAGCTGTATATCGCCCAGCCGTCCATCTCCACGGCTATCAAGAGTCTGGAGGAAAGTTTCGGTGTACAGCTATTCATCCGCCACCACGCCCAGGGCGTGTCATTGACGCCCAGCGGCAAACGCTTCTACGCCAAGACCAAGTCGCTGCTGCAGATGGCCCATGAGTTCGAACAGAACGCCCTGGCCGACAACGATACCGTCGCCGGGCAAATCGACATCGGCTGTTTCGAAACCGTGGCACCGCTGTACCTGCCTCGCCTGATAGCCGGTTTTCGCCAGCGTTACCCGGGTGTGGACATTCGCCTGCGTGACGGTGAACAGCAGGACCTGATCCAGGGCCTGACCGCCGGTACCTTCGACCTGGCGTTTCTCTATGACCACGACCTGGACGGCACCATTGAGGCCGAACCTCTGATGCCGCCGCAGAAGCCCTATGTGCTGCTACCAGAGAACCACCGCTTTGCCGGCCAGGCCCAGGTCTCGCTGCGCGACCTGTGCCCGGAACCGATGATCCTGCTGGACGTGGCCCCTAGCCGCACATACTTCGTCAGCCTGTTCAACGATATGGGCCTGGCACCGAACATTGTCTTCAGTTCGCCATCAATTGAGATGGTGCGTGGAATGGTGGGTCAGGGTTTCGGTTTTTCGTTGCTGGTAACCCGCCCGCACTCGGAATACACCTATGACGGCCAGCGCCTGGCAATGCTCGACATTGCCGAGCCGGTGGCGCTGTCGGGGCTGGCTGCGGCGCGGTTGAAGCGAGTCCAGCTGACCAAACCGGCGCAGTTGTTCGTGGAATTTTGTCGGGAAGAGCTGGCGAAGTTCCTGAACTGAGCACGCCATGCTTCCCCGGCAGGAGGCGCATGGCGTGGCATTGCTCAGGGGTTGACCTGATAGCCGCGCCCCTGCAGGCAACCGCTGTAGGCACTGGCATGGGCCTGGGTTTTTGCCTCGTCCTGGCCGCGCCTGTCCTGGCGCCGGTCCTGACGCTGGCGCATGCCACCGACCGCGGCCCCGGCGGCGGCTGCTTCGCCGGCACGGTTCTGCCGGTATTGCTGCTTGGCATCGTCACCCACCCGGTCATACAGCGCGTCATGCTGGTTGCCGCGCACCTGCGCGCCTACAGCACCGGCGGCCGCACCCGCAGTTGCACCGCGAACCCGGCCACCGACATGTGGGTCGCTGGACGTCGCCGTGCCGTTTGCGGCATTGGTGGCGACGGTATTGCAATCGTTGATATCCAGTTGCATCTGCTGGCTGCTCTGACCCTTGAGCGGCACCACCGACTGCGCCTGGGCGGCCGATGCTGCGCACAGCAGCAACAGGTAACTCCACGTGAACGTACGCATGGCACACCTCCACCGGGCGAAAAGCCCGCCCCACAGGATAGTTCGCCTTTGACGCGGTGATGGAAGTTTTGCCCAGATAGGCTACACCGGATATCAGACGCCGTTCCGATTAGCCTCTTGGCCTGATGCAAGGCTTCCTGTGGGCAAGACATGAGCCAGACGCAAGATCTGATCATCTGCGAGTATTGCGACACGGTGTACCACCGGGCACCGCTGCTCAAACATCAACGTGCCCTTTGCCAGCGCTGTGGCGGCGTGCTGTACCGGCACAGGTCACTGACCATTGAGCAGCGGCTGGCATTGAGTGTGACGGGCGGCGTCCTGCTGGTATTCGCCAACTATTACCCGGTCATGACCATCGGCATGCAGGGGCTGACCCACTCGGCCACGTTGTGGGACGCCGTGCAGATCCTCAGTCACGGCAGTATCACCTTCATCGCCCTGGTCATGGCGCTATCGATCATTTTTGCGCCGCTGCTGCAAATTGCCTTGTTGTGCTGGGTGTTGAGTTTTGCCCTTGCCGGCCAGCGTGCCCCCGGTTTCGCCTTGTGCATGCGTGGCCTGGAAAGCCTGCGGCCCTGGAGCATGCTGGAGGTGTGTCTGCTGGGGGCGATGGTGGCGGTGATCAAGCTGGCGGGGCTGCTCGATGTGATCCCCGGTATCGGCCTGCTGGCCCTGGCTGCGCTTAGCATGTTGATCATCCACATTGCCGGCAAGGACATCCGCGACTTGTGGGAACAGGTATGACTACTCCAGCCAATGCGCACGACCTTGGCTTGTGTCTGTGCCATGGCTGTGGCCAGGCCTGCGACACGCGCAGTGGCGCGCACACCTGCGACCGTTGCGGCGCCGTCATTCACCGGCGCAAGGCCAATGCCATCAGCCGTGGCTGGGCGTTTCTGCTGGCAGCCCTGGTTTTCTACATCCCCGCCAACCTGCTGCCGGTGATGCACACCGAAATGCTCGGCAGTGGTACAGACAGCACCATTGGCGGTGGCGTGCTGGAGTTCTGGGAAGCCGGGGCCTGGGACATCGCGCTGATCATCTTCATCGCCAGCGTGGGTGTGCCTGCCATCAAGTTCTTGTCCCTTGGCCTGCTGCTGTTCACTGCCCAGCGTGGTTCTTCCTGGGCCTGCCGGCAGCGTTCGCAGTTGTATCGCTTCGTCGAGCTGATCGGTTACTGGTCCATGCTCGATGTGATGGTAGTGGCGTTGGTGGCTGCGCTGGTGCAACTGCGCGGGCTGGGCACCATCGAGCCGCGCGTGGGCATCTTGTTTTTTGGCATGGTGGTGGTGCTGACCATGTTCTCTGCGATGAGCTTTGATCCACGCTTGATCTGGGATAGCCATGCCAACGAGGGGAGGCCGCATTGATGGGGCAACAGACTGACAAGCGCGAGGGCCCTGGGCAGGTTGAAGTGCGCACCCGACGTTGGAGTGTGTCGCTGGTATGGATCGTGCCGATCCTGGCGATCCTGATCGGCGCTTCGCTGGTGGTGCGCAACTGGATGCAGCAAGGGCCGGTGATCACCATTTCTTTCCACAGCGGCGAGGGATTGGTGGCGCACAAGACCCAGGTAAAATACCGCAGCGTGGTGATCGGCGAAGTGACCACGGTGGACTTGGCCGACGACAAGAAGAGTGTGGTGGCCAAGGTTCAGCTTTCCAACGATGCCCGTTCGTTTGCTACCCAAGGGGCGCGCTTCTGGGTGGTGCGACCGCGCATCGGTGTCGGCGGGGTTTCCGGGGTGGACACGTTGCTTTCGGGCAGTTTCATCGGGGCCGATTCCGGCGAGTCGAAAGTGCCGGAAAAGTCCTTTGTCGGCCTGGAGCTGCCTCCGCCGATCACCTATGACGAAAAGGGTAAGCGTTTTGTTCTGGTTGCCAGCGACCTGGGCTCGCTGGATATCGGCTCTTCGATCTACTACCGCAAGATCCCGGTGGGCGAGGTGGTGTCCTTTGCCCTCCAGGACGATGGCAAGGGGGTAGAGATTGGCGTGTTCGTGCAGGCGCCCTACGACACGTTCGTCACTGTTGACACGCGTTTCTGGAATGCCAGTGGCATCGACATGCAGATCGGTGCCAATGGCCTGAAGGTCGATACCGAATCGCTGTCGTCGATTCTGGTGGGCGGGCTGGCCTTCGGCTCGCCCGATTTTGCGGCGCAAGCCGAGCCTGCTGCCGACCAGGCCCGCTTCCAGCTATTCGCCGACCGCGACATGGCGCTGTCGCCTCCGCATGGCCAGGCGCAGTACCTGCAGTTGCGCTTCGACCAGGCCATGCGTGGCCTGTCGGTGGGGGCGCCAGTGGAGTTCAAGGGTGTGGAGTTTGGCCGGGTCACCTCGATCCAGCTTGACTACGATGCTGCGCGGCAGACCTTTCCGGTAGTGGTCGATGCGGTGATCTACCCCCAGCGGCTGGGGCCGGTGCACCGCAAGATGCTGGCAGTGTTCAAGCACACCGAGGGCGATCTGGAAGGTGCGCGGAAACTGATTGGCACTTTTGTCGAACATGGGCTGCGGGCCCAGGCGCGTAGCGGCAACCTGATCACCGGGCAGATGTTTATTTCGCTGGATTTCTACCCGGATGCACCCAAGGTGACCTTCGACATGGCTGCCAACCCCATCACGATCCCGACGCTGCCCGGCAGCCTTGAGCAGTTGCAGGAACAGTTGCAGCGGGTAGTGGAGCGCATTGCCAAGCTGCCGCTGGAAAGCATCGCCGGTAACCTGGACGGCAGCCTGCGTGAGCTGCGCGCCAGCCTCAGGCAGTTCAATGGCCAGACACTGCCGGACGTGAACGTGGCGCTGGACGAGGTGCACAAGACCCTGCGTACGGCCAACTCGGCCATTTCCGAAGACTCGCCACAGCGCCAGCGAATGAGCGAAACACTGGACGAGCTGGAGCGCATGTCGCGTTCGCTACGTGACCTTGCCGATTACCTGGGCCGCCACCCCGAGTCGCTGATTCGTGGCCGGCCGAAAGCGGCCGGGGCCGCAGACCTTGAACCCTGAGGAGACAGCCGATGCAACGACTGCGCAATGTATGTGTGGCCAGCCTGCTGGTGTGGCTCGGGGGCTGCAGCAGTACGCCGAACAACTACCACACGCTGGTACCGAGCGAACCGGTGCGTGGCAGCGGCCAGCGCATACAGGTAGTCAGGGTGGCTGTGCCGCCCCAGGTCGACCGCCCACAGTTGGTGGTGCGGCAAGGGCAGAGCGGCCTGGCCATCCTGGAGACGGAGTGGTGGGGCGCCAACCTGGTGGATGAATTCCGCAGCGCCCTGCAGGACCAGTTGGGCGGCCCGGCGGGCGGTGGCAAGGCGTCGCTGCGGGTGGATGTGCAGCGCTTCGACACGGTACCAGGGCGCTACGCCTCGCTGGAGGCCGTGTGGCGCCTCAAGCAGCAAGGGCAGGCCGAGCTGACCTGCCGTACGTCGGTGCAGACTGCCGCGGACAACAGCATCACCAGCCTGGTGAATGCGCACCAGGCCAACCTGCGCAAGTTGGCCGAGGCGGTGCGGGGGAGTGCCCGGCAGGGAAGCTGCCCTGCATGACCCGTGGCCTCATTACTGCCGGGTGCTGGCTGTTTCCTGTACCCCGTCGGCCTTGTCCCGCGGTAGCTGATCGAACTCGCGCAAGCCATCCTTGCGGTATGGGTCGCCGATCCAGCGTGGCGCTACCAAGAACTGTGGGCTGACCAGGCTCTTGGCCGGTTCATAGAGGTCATAACTCAACCCGGCCAGGTCAGACAGGGTGTGAATCAGGTGTGAGCTGCTGTACGGGCGGTTGGCCATTGCCTGCAAGTCACGCGGGTGGTCGGCCTGCCAGCTAGGCGAGGTCCACAGCAGGAACGGAATGGTATACATCGGCCGGGTTGGTGCGCCTTCGTTGCGCCCCAGGCGGTCGTGGTCACCGGAGCTGTACACGTCTTCACCATGATCGGACAGGTACATCAGGAACCCATTGGGGTTGCCTGCCGAATAACGCTTGATCAGGGTCGACACCACATAGTCGTTGTAGCGCACCGCGTTGTCATAGAAGTTATAGGTTTCTACCTGGTCCGCCGTCAGCGTGCCTGGCACGCCCTGCCTGTCGTTGAAGTGCGCGTAGTCGTCCGGGTAGCGGTAGCGGTAGTCCATGTGCGTGCCCAGCAAGTGCACGATGATGAATTTGTTGGGCGCAGGGTCTTGCAGGGCTTTCTCGAACGGTGCCAGCACCACGTCATCGTACTGGCTGGCATTCTGGTTGCGCTGGTTGTTCAGGTACACCGGCGCGTCCGTCTGCTGCGAGAAGGTGGTAAGCATGGTGTTGCGCTTGGTCATGGTCTGCTGGTTGGTGATCCAGAAGGTCTTGTAGCCTGCCTGTTTCATCAGGTTGATCAGCGATGGGGCGCTGAGGAAGCGGTCCGGGTTCTGCTCGTCGCCGAACGTGAGGATCTGCTGCATCACTTCGATGGTGTAGGGGCGCGGCGATACTACGTCGCGGAACACGGTCAGGCCCTTGTCACTGGCGGCCAGCGCGTCGAGGTTGGGCGTGGTGTCGCGGTTATAGCCATACAGGTGCATGTGCTCGCGGGTAGTCGACTCGCCCAGCACCAGTACCAGGGTGCGTGGCGCCTTGCCACTGCTGTCACGCAGGTTTTGCAGCGGTGGCAATGCGGCATTCTGGGCCAGCAGCTTCTGCATGTTGTCCAGCTGTTGGCGATACTGGCGGTAGCCGACCAGCAACTGCCAAGGTACGGCCGGTTCCATGCGCTGCTGCACTTTTTCGAGCGCATCGGCGAAGTTGCGTTCCTGGGTGACCATCTGCTTGTAGAACGGCCACACCAGGTTGGCCACCAGCAATAGCACGACCACCGGCAGGCGGCTGCGCAGCGGCAGGCTGACCGGGCGCACGCGCCGCCAAAGCAGTACCGCAACCAGCGTGTATAGCACCAGTGCCAGGCCCAGCCCCACGCTGAAGTATTGGCTGAAGTACTCACCGGCCTCGGCGGTGTTGGACTCGAACATCACAAAGATGACGCTTTGTGAAAACTCCTGGCGATAAATGCCGAAGTAGCTCAGGCCCACCAGCGATGCAGCCCACAGCACCAGGCCGATGATTGCCGCGGTGGCGCGGGTGAAGCGCGGCAGCAACAGGACGGGTGCCAGCCACAGGCTGCTGAGGAATAGCGCATCGCGAAAACCGGCGAAGCCGGTAGTCCCGCTGAACAGTAGTAACGCCTGGGTTACGCCGGAGAAATACCAGAAGAACAGCAAGAGCCAGCCCAAGCCGGCCCAGTCCACGCGCTTGTGCGCGGCGGGGGATGTAGTGTGTGACACGTATGCCTCGTCGTACCTTGGCGGCCAGCGGTCGTGCTCGTGGCCGGAAAGGGCGTGACGCTAATCTGTGGACTGTGAAAATAACGTCAACGCGGCGAATCATGTGTCCTGCTGCGGCCTTGGCAGGCATGAACTTGGCCTTTGCCCGCGTTTACCCCAGGCTGCCGAGGTATGATGGCGGCAGCGAAACCGTACTGACAGGCCCCGTGGACCATGAACCGTCGTAAGAAGATCAAACAACTGTTGCAGGCGCATGCCAAGAAGGCCAGTGCCAAACTGGCGCCGCGCAAGCCCAGGTACATCTGCAAGGCTGACCGCTTGAAGATGGAGGCAGAGGCGGCGGGCGATGCTCACCAGCTGGCCGACTGACACCGCGTCTGCACGCTCGCCTGGGCTTCAACGGCGGTAGTAGCGATGCTCGTCATGATGACGCTGGCGCATGGCGCGCTCATGGCGGCGCTCCCAATCACGGCGCCGTTCCCAGTCGCGCCGCCGCTCCCAGTCCCGCCGGGCTTGTTCACGGCGCCACTGTTCGCGGCGCCAGTCGCTTCGGTGGCCATGCCAGCGATCGTCATCATGCGCCAGCAGCGTGGCCGGCTGTTCAACGGCCGCACTGGCCACCCTGGACCAAGGGTTGCCGGCTGGTTGCAACGGTGATTGAACGGCCGGTGCAACTGCCTCGGTGGCTTTCATTTGTGTTGCCGATGCCGTGCCCACCGCCGCGAACGAGAACAGGCCGAGCAGCACCAACCTTGCGACATGTATTTTCATGAGCGTAGCCAACCTCTGATAACAATTGAGCCATCTGGCCAGCAGGTGTGGGGCGAACCTTGTCTCGCGTTCCGCTACCTTTCTGCGCCTCACACATAGACAGGGAATCAAGAAAAAGTTCGCTGCAGCAACAACTTGAAGAACTTTGCCGGGGTGGTTGGTGCTGGGCAGTACCCGCAACAGGTGCCATTGCGCTCAGTCAACTGCCTGCAAATACCTCACGCAGATGCCCCCGATAACTGTCGAACGCAGCAATTGCCCCTGCCACCACCTCTGCTTCTTCCTGTTCCTCCAGCACCAGGCTGTCCAGCCTGGCGACAAACTCGCGCCAATGCAGCGCTCGGCCATCCGGATGGGGGGCCAGGTGGCGGGCGCCCTTGTCGCCATCCAGCCCAAGACGTTGTGTGTGCCTGAACAAAAACGCCGCCCCCAGGTTCGAACCTTCACTGCAATACAGCCATCCCAGGGCCTGGGCCGAGCTGACGCAGACCGGTTGGGGGGACGTTGGCAGTGGCAGGCCCAGGTCGAGCAGGTCGGCCTCTACCGCCGCGAAACGCGACAGCGCCGCCAGCCCAGGCAGTTGCTGGTTGAGCTGTTCATCCTGATACAACGCCAGCAGGCTGCCATGAAAGCGGTGCTGCACCTGCAGGAAGCGTCCATAGCGCGCGCGGTTCTCGAAAGGCCGCGCTGCCATCACCAGTTGATCAACGCTGTCATGATCCCTGCTGCTGGCCGCTTTCAGGCGTTTGCAGCGGCTTGGTTCGGTGGTGGGGGAAGTTACAGCGGTCATCGGCGTATCCGTGGCAATAGAGCAAGGCTCCCATGATGCTTGCCGTCCTTGGCAAGCAGCAAGCATCACACGCCCGACCTGGGCGAGTTCGCAATGATGGAGCGCAAGGACGATGCTCATTTATCATGGCGGCTGCCTTTACCATTGCCAAGGATACTTGCCATGAGCGCCCTCCAGTTTCGCACCCCCGTCCCCGCAGATGCCGAGCGTTGCTACGCCATCGAAATTGGCGCCTATGAAGGGGATGAGGCAGCCACGCTGGAGAAAATCCGCACGCGTATCACGCAGTACCCACAAGGCTTCCTGGTGCTGGAAAGTGACGGCGAGATCGTTGGTTTCATCAACAGTGGTTGCGCCCACGAGGTCGTGATGTCCGACGAGGCATTCAAAGAGCTGGTCGGCCATGACCCGGCGGCAGCGAACGTGGTGATCATGTCGGTGGTTGTAGACCCGGCCCACCAGGGCAAAGGCTACGCCAAAGTGTTGATGAACGAATTCATTGGACGCATGCACGCGGCGGGCAAGCAGGCCATTCACCTGATGTGCAAGGAGCAGCATGTGGCCCTGTACCAGAAACTGGGCTACCAGTACGTGAAACCGTCACCGTCGGAACACGGCGGCATGGCCTGGCATGAGATGGTCATGGACCTTTGAGTGGACATCTCGCTGCGTGACAGCGCAGCCCAAAAGGGCTGCGCACTACCTTCATTCAACCCAGCGATGCCGAGCTGATGCCTGGCATCAAGTGCCACTGACCAACTGATGTGCCAGCTGGTTGTGGCGCTCCAGTACGCGCGGCAGGTCGACAGTGGTCAGCTGGCCGTCTTTCACCACGATGCGGCCGTTGATCACGCTGGTATGCACCTGGGTCGGGGTGCAGAACACCAGTGCTGCCAATGGGTCGTGGTGGCCGCCGGCATACGCCACATGGCCCAGGTCGAAGGCGACGAAATCGGCGACCATGCCAGGGGCCAGGGCGCCGATATCATTGCGGTTGAGCACTTTCGCGCCACCCAGGGTGGCAATCTCCAGTGCTTCGCGTGCAGTCATCGCGTCAGGGCCGAAGCCCACCCGTTGCAGTAGCAGGGCCTGGCGCACTTCGCCGATCATGCTGGCGCCGTCGTTGGAGGCCGAGCCGTCGACCCCAAGGCCCACCGGTACGCCATGGTCGCGCATCTTGCGCACCGGGGCGATGCCCGAGGCCAGTCGCATGTTCGAGCATGGGCAGTGGGCCACGCCGGTGCCGGTGCGGGCGAACAGCTCGATGCCGTGCTGGTCGAGCTGCACGCAGTGGGCATGCCATACATCGTGGCCGACCCAGCCAAGGTCTTCGGCGTACTCGGCAGGGGTCATGCCGAACTTCTCGCGGCTGTAGGCGATGTCGTTGACGTTCTCGGCCAGGTGGGTGTGCAGCGACACCCCATACTGGCGCGCCAGCACGGCAGCTTCGCGCATCAGATCGCGGCTGACCGAGAACGGCGAGCATGGCGCGACCACAATGCGGCGCATCGAGCCGTGGCTGGCATCGTGGTAGTCCTCGATCAGACGTTGCGACTCCTTGAGGATGTCGGCTTCCTTTTCCACCACCGAGTCAGGTGGCAGGCCGCCTTGGCTCTGGCCCACGCTCATGCTGCCGCGCGCGGCGTGGAAGCGCATGCCGATCTCGGCAGCCGCGTGGATGCTGTCGTCGAGCCTGCAACCGTTGGGGTAGATATACAGGTGGTCGCTGGAGGTGGTGCAGCCGGAGAGAATCAGCTCGGCCATGGCGGTCTGGGTCGACACCGCGATCATCTCGGGGGTCAGGCGCGCCCAGATCGGGTACAGGTTGGTCAACCAGTTGAACAGCTCGCCGTCCTGAGCTGCCGGTACCACGCGGGTGAGGCTCTGGTACATGTGGTGGTGGGTGTTGACCAGCCCTGGGATGACCACTTTGCCGGCCATGTCCAGAACCACGTCGGCGTGCTGCGGGAGGGTATCGCTGGGGCCGACTTGCCTGATCAGGTTGTCTTCGATGAACAGGCCGCCGTTCTTGATCTCGCGGCGCTCGCCGTCCATGGTGACCAGCAGCGCGGCGTTTTTGACGAGTAGCGTTTTTACAGGGTTTGTAGATGACATGGTGCAAGCCTGCGCAATACGCATCGGCGATTACCGATGTCATAGGCGCTAGGTATTGTAAGCAAGCTTTTTGCTGATTGTATACAGCCCGGAGCACCAGTGCCGGCCTCTCAGCAGGTAAGACCGCGAAGCGGCCGGCACAGGTTAAACCCATGAATGCGCGCACCGCCTCGGCGCCCGGCCTTGCGTTCCAGCACCGGTTCCCGCGAGGCAAAGGCGCGCAAGTCTTCAGGTGTCACTCGGCCATCTGCAGCTCTGGCAGCTTCACGCGCAACGCGCGGGTCAGCCCCAGTAGCACCAACAGGCCCATGCCCATCCAGCACAGACCGATGGTGAACGACAGGCTGGTCAGGCTGCTCCATAGCCACAGCGTGCTGATAACGCCCAGCCCGGGAATTACGCCGTACAGCAGGCCGTTGCGGCAACCGCGCAGTTTCTGGTCGACCAGGTAGTGCTTGACCACCGCCAGGTTCACCGCCGAGAAGGCGAACAGTGCACCAAAGCTGATCATGTTGGCCACGGTATCCAGGGTGATCACCAGGGCGATCAGCGACAGCAGGCTGACCACCAGGATGGCAGTGGCCGGCACGCGCTTTTTCGTCACCAGCTGGCCGAATGCCCGCGGCAATGCGCCGTCACGGCCCATGGCGAACAGTACGCGCGACACGCTGGCTTGGGACACCATGGCCGAGGCAAAGCAGCCGGCCACGTAGGTCGCGGTGAAGGCGGTTACCAGCAGCTCGCCGCCCACCCGGCGCATCACGTCCACCGAGGCCGAATCCGGGTCGGCGAAGCTGCCCCAGTCGGGGAACACCATCTGTGCGCAGTAAGACACCACCAGAAACAGCAGCCCGCCGATCAACGACACCGCAAGAATCGCCACGGGAATGCGGTAGGTCGGGTTGCTGGTTTCCTCAGCCATGGTCGATACCGCATCGAAACCGAGGAACGACAGGCACAGTACGGCGGCGCCGGTCAGGATCAACGGCACGCTGAAGCCTTCGTGGTGGAAGGGGGCCAGCAGCGACACCGGCTCCGCCTGTCCGCTGAGCTTGAGAATGGACAGGGCGACGAAGACGATGATGAACACCAGTTGCACCACTACCAGTATCCAGTTGACCCGGGTGATCGATTCGATGCCGATCAGGTTGAGGAAGGTGACCAGGGCAATGGAGCCCGCCACCCACACCCAGGCATGGATGGTCGGGAAGTATTCCGACATGTAGATGCCGATCAGCAGGTAGCTGAGCAGCGGCAGGAAGATGTAGTCGAGCAGCAGTGTCCAACCGGTGATGAAGCCGATATGGCTGCCGAAGGCCTTGCGCGTGTAGGTGTAGACCGAGCCGGAGTAGGGATGGGCCTGGACCATGCGGCCGTAACTGTAAGCGGTCAGCAGCATGGCGGCGAGCGTGAGCAGGTAGGCGGTGGGCAGGTGCCCTTTGGTCATCTGGGTGACCAGCCCGTAGGTGGTGAATACGGCCAGGGGCACCATGTAGGCCAGGCCAAATAGCACCAGGGCGGTCATGCTCATGGACTTGCGGAAGCGGCCTGTGCTGGTGCCGGGTTGCGAGGGTGCATGCGGGGCGGGGCTATGGGCTGTACTTGTTGTTGTATGCATTGCTAACTCCTGAAAAGGGATGCAGGACACCGCGGCAGGCGAGCGGGCTCGCAACCGTTGGGTGTTGTGCAAGGAGGTCGAGCGGAAAGCTCGCAGCGCTGGGGCAGGTCGATGCTCCCACACCCTGCAGGTACCCGGAATCACCCTTTGGGGTGAGCGGCCACTGCCCTTGCCCGGCTCACCCCAAAGGGTGATTCCGGTGCCAGCAGCGCCGTGGGAGTATCTGCTCAACGACGCACCGCACTGGCGGCGGTGCCACTGAAAAGAAACGGCAGGCCCACAGTGACTAATCAACTGCTTTCAGAACAATGGTTCGAGCACCAGGCCAAGGTCACCGAGGCGATCGGCCGGCCGGGCTTTGCCGCCAGCCTGTTTGCGGCACTGGGTGTGATCCGGCCGATCCAGGCGACCACGGTGTACCTGTACCCGCACGACGGCATGCCCTGTGCGCTGTTCGAGCAGGATGACAAGGCGCCTTGGCAGCCCGAGGGCAATGTCAGCCGCTACCTGTCGGGCTTCTACCTGCTCGACCCGTTCTACGGTGCTTGCGTGGAACAGGTCGAATCCGGCTGCTACGGCCTGTTCGAAGTGGCACCCGATCACTTCGAGGTCAGCGAGTACTACCAATCGTTCTATCGCCACTCGCACCTGGAGGATGAACTCAACTACATCCTGCAGGTGGCGCCCGGGCAAAGCCTGGCGGTGTCGCTGGCCTTCACCGACAAGCTGGATGGGCAAAGCCGCACGCGGTTCGGGCTCATCACGCCTTGGGTGCTGGCGGTACTCGGCAAGCATTTTGCCGGGCTGGACAGCCGCGCAGGCCGCTTCGAGAACATCCTCGAGCAACGTATCCATGCCGCCCTGAACAACTTCGGCAGCTCGCTGTTGACCGAGCGTGAATGCCGTATCGCCCAGCTGATCCTGCGTGGCCACTCGACCAAGTCGCTGGCCGAGCGGCTGGGCGTGTCGGAGGACACCATCAAGTCGCACCGCAAGAACGTCTACGCCAAGCTCGACATCGGCACCCAGTCCGAACTGTTCTCCCTGTTCATCGATGCACTGGCCAATGCCCAGGGCGTGCTGGGCAAGGACCCGCTGGAAAGCTACATGGGCAAGCTGCGCTGAACGCCAGCCGCCCTGCAACCCCACCGCAAAGGAAAACCAACAATGAACGCGCCTTTCGCCCCGCAACGCCAGACCCGTGACTACCAGGCAGCCGATGCAGCCCACCACATTCATGCCTTCCTCGACCAGAAGGCGCTGAACGCCGAAGGGCCGCGGGTGATCGTCGGGGGCGAACGCCTGCACCTGTGGGACAGCGAGGGCAAGCGTTACCTGGATGGCATGTCCGGCCTGTGGTGCACCCAGCTCGGTTATGGCCGTCGTGACCTGACGGCCGCCGCAGCCACGCAGATGGATCAGCTGGCCTACTACAACATGTTCTTCCACACCACCCACCCGGCGGTGATCGAACTGTCCGAGTTGCTGTTCAGCCTGCTGCCGGGGCACTACAGCCACGCGATCTACACCAACTCTGGCTCCGAGGCCAACGAGGTACTGATCCGCACCGTACGCCGCTACTGGCAGGTGGTTGGCCAGCCAGGCAAGAAAATCATGATCGGCCGCTGGAACGGCTACCACGGCTCGACCCTGGCGGCCACGGCGCTGGGCGGGATGAAGTTCATGCACGACATGGGCGGGCTGATTCCGGATGTGGCACACATCGACGAACCCTACTGGTACGCCGAGGGCGGTGAACTGACCCCGGCCGAGTTCGGCCGCCGCTGCGCCCTGCAACTGGAGGAAAAGATCCTCGAGCTGGGTGCCGAAAACGTTGCCGGCTTCATTGCCGAACCCTTCCAGGGGGCGGGCGGCATGATCTTCCCGCCTGAAAGCTACTGGCCGGAAATCCAGCGTATCTGCCGCCAGTACGACGTGCTGCTGTGCGCCGATGAGGTGATCGGTGGCTTTGGTCGCACCGGCGAATGGTTCGCCCATGAATACTTCGGCTTCGAGCCCGACACCCTGTCGATTGCCAAGGGCCTGACCAGCGGCTATGTGCCCATGGGGGGCCTGGTGCTGAGCAAACGCATAGCCGAGGCATTGGTAGAGCGCGGCGGGGTCTTTGCCCACGGCCTGACCTATTCCGGCCACCCGGTGGCGGCGGCAGTGGCCATCGCCAACCTGAAGGCGCTGCGTGACGAAGGCATCGTGCGCCAGGTGAAGGACGACACGGGGCCGTACCTGCAGCGCATTCTGCGGGAAGTGTTTGCCGATCACCCATTGATCGGCCAGGTGCAAGGGGCCGGGCTGGTGGCGGCGCTGCAGTTCGCCGAGCACAAGCCGACGCGCAAGCGCTTTGCCAACGAGAACGACTTGGCCTGGCAGTGCCGCACCTTTGGTTTCGAGGAAGGGGTGATCATACGCTCGACCTTGGGCCGAATGATCATGGCCCCGGCCTTGATCGCCAACCACAGCGAGCTGGATGAGCTGGTAGAGAAAACCCGCATTGCCGTGGACCGCACCGCTCGGTTGGTCGGCAAGCTCTAAGCCGTTGCCAAGGGCAACCGGTTTCCCCTGTGGGAGCGGGCATGCCCGCGAACACCGGCGAAGCCGGTGCCATCCTCCGTGTCGCCTGATTCGCGGGCACGTCCGCTCCCACAGAGGAGGCGCGGCGCGCTTGCGGACTGTGTGGTACCTGTTACTTCCGCAAAAAATGATCGCCACCGCGGTCGCCTGGAGTACAAATGTACACCCTCGAATTCTGGCAACAACGCGCCTCGGACCTGTACCTGCCATCCAAAGCGCTGATCAATGGCAAACCCGTCAATGCACAGGATGGCGCCACCTTCGCAGCCATCAACCCCGCCGCCAACAACCTGATGGCACAGGTAGCCGCCTGCGGCCAGGCCGAGGTCGACCTGGCCGTCGCCAGCGCCCGTCGGGCCTTCGAACACGGCCCCTGGCCGCGCATGGCGCCGGGCGAGCGCAAGAAAGTACTGCTGCGCCTGGCCGAGCTGATCATGGCCCATCGTGAAGAACTGGCCTTGCTGGACTCGCTGAACATGGGCAAGCCGGTGATGGACGCCTACAACATCGACGTGCCGGGTTCTGCCCATGTGTTCGCCTGGTACGGCGAGGCGCTGGACAAGCTGTATGACCAGGTGGCGCCCACTGCTGCCAATGCGCTGGCCACCATCACCCGCGAAGCCCTCGGCGTGGTCGCTGCCGTGGTGCCATGGAACTTCCCGCTCGACATGGCCGCCTGGAAGCTGGCCCCGGCGCTGGCTGCCGGTAACAGCGTGGTACTCAAGCCCGCCGAGCAATCACCGTTCTCGGCCCTGCGCCTGGCCCAACTGGCGCTGGAAGCGGGGTTGCCGGAAGGCGTACTGAACGTGGTGCCAGGCCTGGGCGAGCAGGCCGGGCAGGCGCTGGGCCTGCACCCGGATGTGGACTGCCTGGTGTTCACAGGCTCCACCCAGGTGGGCAAGTACTTCATGCAGTACTCGGCGCAGTCCAACCTCAAGCAGGTTTGGCTCGAGTGCGGCGGCAAGAGCCCGAACCTGGTGTTCGACAACTGCCAGGACCTGGACCTGGCTGCGGAGAAAGCCGCTTTTGGCATTTTCTTCAACCAGGGCGAAGTGTGTTCGGCCAACTCGCGGCTGTACGTGCAGCGTGCCATTCACGATGAGTTCATCGCGCGCCTGCAGGTCAAGGCTCGCCAGTGGCTGCCCGGTAACCCGCTGGATCCGGCGAGCCGCGCCGGGGCCATTGTCGATGCCGAACAGACCGGCCGCATTGAGGCCGCCATCGTGCGTGCCGGGCAAGAGGGCGCGCAATTGGTGTG
Source organism: Pseudomonas sp. D5(2026) (assembly GCF_057766845.1). Lineage (NCBI taxonomy): Bacteria > Pseudomonadati > Pseudomonadota > Gammaproteobacteria > Pseudomonadales > Pseudomonadaceae > Pseudomonas > Pseudomonas sp. D5(2026). The sequence continues at coordinate 3,370,532 of NZ_CM173421.1, read as the reverse complement.
TGGCGGCCGACGCCTGAACATCGAAGGTTCGGACAACTACATCGAACCGACCATTTTTGCCGGTGTCGAGGGCCGCATGAGCCTGGCGCGGGAGGAGGTATTCGGCCCAGTGCTGGCGGTCAGCGCCTTCGACACGGAAGAAGAAGCGGTGCGCCTTGCCAACGACAGCATCTATGGCCTGGCAGCTTCGGTTTGGAGCGACGACTTCAACCAGGTGCACCGGGTAGCGCGGGCGTTGAAAGCCGGTACCGTATCGGTGAACACGGTCGATGCGCTGGATGTGACGGTGCCGTTCGGTGGGGGCAAGCAGTCGGGGTTTGGCCGCGATCTGTCACTGCATTCGTTCGACAAGTATTCGCAGCTCAAGACCACCTGGTACCAGTTGCGCGGCTGATGCCCTGATCATGGCCCACGTCGCCTATGTCGCGGTACAAAGCCTTGCACGCTCGTCTGTAAACGTGTTGCCGGCCCGGCAGAAAGCTCACGCGCACTCTACACTGCTGCAGAAATCAGCCAAGGCAATGTGCCGCACATGGAGTACCTGGGATGGGCTGCGTGTCGACGGGGCGTGTTGTTGGCAATACAGGACGTGGTATTTCACTGCAGTGGCTGGTGGCGCTGGCCATCGTGCTGGGCATGCTGCTGCTCGGCGCTGCCCTGGCCTGGCAGGGCTATCGCGGTATTCGCCAGACCCTCGTGGCTGCTGCTGGCGATGCCGCCCAGCAGGTTGCCAAGACCATCGATGAGCGCGCCAGGCGCCTGATCGAGCCGGCGCAAAGCAGCATCCGCCTGCTTGCCCACAACACGACGCTTCACACCCAGGCACAGCGTCTGGATCGGCTGCCACAGCTGGTGGAAATGCTGGACGCCAACCGCATGCTCAGCGCCGCCTATCTGGGTTACCCCAGCGGCGAGTTCCTGTTGGTGCGTCGCCTGCGTGACCCGCAACTGATGCAGCGTTTCGCGGCCCCACCGGGCACGGCATTTCTGGTGCAGAGCGTCAGCCATGGCGAGGGCGCCAAGGTGCAGGGCGAGTGGCGCTTTTATGATCGGGCGCTGAAGCTGTTGCAGGCCCAGGCCAAACCTGACTATCGCTACGATCCACGCCTGCGCCCCTGGTTCTCTGAAGCCACGGTACAGCCCGCTACAGTGCTGACCCGCCCTTATGTGTTCTTCACCACCCGTGAGGTCGGCTTGACCATGGCCCAACGTAGCGTCGACGGTGGGGCCGTGATCGGCCTGGACGTTTCGGTCAACGACTTGGCCAGTGAGATTCAGGACCTGCGCATGACCCCGGGTACCGAGATCGTTGTGGTCGATGACCGGGGCGATGTTGTGGCTTATCCGGACCCGCAGCGGGCAATCGTGCATGAAGGGCAAGGCGTGCGCCTGTCGCGTATCGCCGAGCTGGGCGCTCCCAGCCTGGCGCGGCTATACGCTGACATGCCGACGGGCAACCAGCCCCAGCCTTATCAGGTGGACGGCCAGACCTGGTATGGCATTCGCGTGCAGCTGACCACTCTGGCCGGGCACGACTTGCAAGTGCTGATTGCCGTACCAGGCCACGAGCTGCTGGTAGGGGCACGCAAAGTCTTGTTCGAGCAGTTGCTCTGGACCGTGGCGCTGATGGCTGTGTTGCTGGTGCTCGGCGGTGTGCTTGGCCGGCGTATTGGCCGCCCGCTGCGGCTGTTGCGCGAGCAGGTTCAAGGCTTGGCAAGCTTTGATTTCAGCCGTGAGGTGGGCGTGCACTCGCGGGTTTCCGAGGTGCGTGAACTGAGCCGCGTGTTGAGCCGAATGGCCGGTACTATTCGCCACTATCAGGCGATTACCCTTACGCTCAGCCGTGAGCGAAACCTGGAGCGCATGCTCGATGGCGTGCTGAGCCATCTGGTGGAAGCTGCCGCGGGCGACGCCGGCGTGGTGTACCTGTACGACGCCGAACAGGCTTTGCTGCGCCTGGCCGCCTCGTGCCGCGGTGAGCAATACCCAAGCGAACTGGCAGTGGATGAAGGCGCACGGCAGCACTTGGCTACAGCAGTGACCCGGGCCCTCGGCCTGCATGAGCGCAGTCAGGCCGTCGTGCTGAATGACCGTAGCCAGGCACTGTTGGGCATCCTGGTCCTGCAAATGGACGAAGAGCAGGCGCCTGAGCGGGTAGGCGAGGCATTCCGGCGCTTTGTCGAGGAGTTGTCCGGTGTGGCTGCAGTGGCTATCGAGACCCGGCAGTTGGTCGAAGCCCAGCAATGTCTGCTGGACGCCATGATCAAGCTGTTGGCAGACGCCATCGACGCCAAGAGCCCCTATACCGGTGGCCACTGCGAGCGGGTGCCTCAGCTGGCGCAGATGCTGCTGGACCAGGCAGTGGCAGCCGACAACGGCCCGTTCGCCAGCTTCAGCATGACCGAGGCAGAGCGATACGAGTTCCGTGTGGCAGCCTGGCTGCACGATTGTGGCAAGGTCACCAGCCCCGAGTACGTGGTGGACAAGGCGACCAAGCTGGAGACCCTGTACAACCGCATTCACGAAGTACGCATGCGTTTCGAAGTGCTGTGGCGCGATGCGGAGCTGGCCTACTGGCAAGGCCTGGCCAGTGGCGCCGACCAGCAGGTGCTGAAAGCCGCACTGAGCCGAAGCCAGGCCGAGCTGCAGGACGACTTCGCTTTCGTCGCCCAGGCCAACATCGGCGGCGAGTTCATGCAGGACACCGATATCCAGCGCTTGCAGGTGATCGGCAAGCGTCGCTGGTTGCGCCATTTCGATAACCGCCTGGGCATCTCCCGTGACGAGGCGGAACGCCTTGTCGGCGTGCCGCAGCCTGCACTACCGACAGAGGAGCCATTGCTGGCCGACCGCCCCGAACACTGCGTGCCCTGGGGCACCCGCACGCCGCCGGTGGTGAAGGGCGACCCGCGTAATATCTGGGGGTTCGACATGCACCTGCCAGGCCACGCCAGCAACTACGGCGAGTTGTACAACCTGTCGATCCGCCGTGGCACGCTGACTGATGAAGAACGCTTCAAGATCAACGAACACATCGTGCAGACCATCATCATGCTCAGCGCGCTGCCGCTCCCGCGCCAGCTCAAGCGGGTACCCGACATCGCCGGCAACCACCACGAAAAGATGAACGGCAGCGGCTATCCGCGCCGCTTGGGCGGGCAGGACCTGGGCGTCGCCGAGCGGGTGATGGCGATTGCCGACATCTTCGAAGCCCTGACGGCAGCAGACCGGCCTTACAAACCCCCGAAGACCCTGTCCGAATCGGTGAAGATCCTGGTGGCCATGGCCCGCGAGGGGCACGTCGATGGCCAATTGCTACAGCTGTTCCTAAGCAGCGGGGTATACCGTCAATATGCCGAGCGCTTCCTGCGCACCGAGCAGATCGACGAGGTGGATGTGGCCTACTGGCTTGAGCAGATTCAGGAGCACAGCGCAGCGTGACCTGTGAGCGGAGGGACGACAACGCTGAAAGATCAGACCGCATGGCGCTCGATTCAAGCGCCACGGCCTTTCCCTGCGTCCTCCTGACGCGTGCCGACCACCCGGATATTGTGAGTCAGCTCACTCATACCCCTGCACCCCGGCAATGTGCCGCCCGGCGACGTAGCCAAAAGTCAGCGCCGGCCCCAGGTTGATACCGCCCGACGGGTACCAGCCACCAAACACGCTGGCCATGTCGGTACCTGCTGCGTACAGACCTGCGATCGGTTGCCCGGCCTCATCCAGCACACGGGCATTGCCGTCGGTGCGCAACCCGGCAAAGGTGCCAAAGCAGCCGGGCTTTACTTTCACCGCATAAAACGGCCCGTGTTCGATGGGCGCTACGCACGGGTTAGGGCCCTTGTGCCGTGGGTCGCCCTGCTTGCGGTTGAACGGCGTGGAACCGCGGCCAAACGCCGGGTCCTGGCCGCTGCGGGCATGGGTATTGAAGTCAGTGACCGTGGCGCGCAGCCCGGACGGGTCAATGCCGCAGGCCTGGGCGAGCTGCTCGAGCGTGGCACCGCGTTTCAGGTAGCCGTTGCGCACATGCGGGCCTACCGGCAGCGGTGCCGGGCGGGCATGCCCCAGGCCATAGCGGCGCAAGAAGCGATGATCGCAAACCAGCCACGAGCACACCTCCTGACCTTGCGGCACTGCAGCGACCATGGCCGACACATAGTCGTAATAGCCATGCGCTTCGTTGACGAAACGCTTGCCGTTGGCCAGCACGCCGATAACGCCCGGTTTGCCGCGCTCGATAATGTGCGGGAAGTGGCCGACGCTGCCGTCGCGATACGGCACCTGTGAAACCGGTGCCCAGGCCACCGGTGACTTCAGGTCGGTGGCAACCACGCCGCCGGCGGACTCGCCCAGCCGCAGGCCATCACCAGAACACCCCTTGGGCGGCAGTGCCAGGTTGTCGTGGCCGCTGGCATCGCGCGGGAACAGTTGCTGGCGCCGGGCGTTGTCATTGGGGAAACCACCGGCCGCCAGCACCACGGCCTTGGCGCGGATCAGCTGCTCGCCCTGTGGCGTAGCGACCCACGCCCCGCGCACCTGGCCATCCTCGATCAGCAGGCGTTTGGCCGGTGCCGACGCTTGCAGGTGCACACCCAGGTCCTGTGCCGATTTAGCCAGGCGCGCCACCAACGCCACACCGTTGACCAGGTGCATGGCCCGACCATGGCGGGCCAGGTGGTACAGGTGGCGGCCAAAGCGCTTGCACACGTGCAGCAGGGCTTTGGGCGAGCGGGTCATGTTAAGGAAGGCGGCAAGGTCGGTACCGGCCATGATCGCCATGCCCATGAACGAGGTTTCGCGCATGGTCTTGCGCAAGCGTGGCAGCAGGGCGCCAACCTCGCGGGCATCGTAGGGCGCGGCGATCACCTGGTGGCCGCCAAGAGCTGCCCCCGGCGTATCGCCATGCATGTCCGGGATGCCGTTGCCGTCGGCAAACTGCAACGCCGTGTACTTCTCGAAAAACGCCACCATGTGCGGGCACGCCTCAAGGAAGGCATCGACGCGCTCGGCATTGTAGTTTGCCCCCAGCTCATGGCGCAGATAAGTCCGCGGTTGCTCGATGTCTTCCTCGATGCCGGCCCTGCGCGCCAGCGGGTTGCGTGGCACCCAGGCCCAGCCGCCGGACCAGGCGGTGGCACCGCCAAACACCCGTTCTTTCTCCGCCACGATCACCTTCTGCCCATGCCAGGCAGCCGTGACGGCCGCCGCCAGCCCGGCGGCGCCAGAACCTATGACCAGTACATCGCATGCGGTTTCGAGAGGAGCGGAAGACATTGCGGGTTTCCTGTGTTTTTATTGGAACAATGTTCCACATTTTTATCGGCGGCGGGTGGTCCTGCAAGGTCAGGTCGGGCATGTCAGGCAAGAACTGGGCGATCATCGGACATTCGAGGTGGCCCGAGCTGCGCTGGCTGGCGACGATGTGGAATCATCTTCTAGAATCCGCAAAAAAATCAGGGACCTGTGACATGGCTGGTAGTCAGATCGAACGCGCCTTCAGTCTTGTAGAAAGCCTTACCGGTGAACCCCAAGGGCTGCCGTTACAAACCCTGGCCGAGCGCCTGGACATTCCCAAAAGCGCTGCCCACCGCATGCTCACTGAGCTGGTGCGGCTGGGCTACGTGCGCCAGAACCGGGAAAGCAGCCGCTATCAGCTGTCGGCCAAGCTGGTAGCGCTGGGCTTTCGTTACCTCGCCAGCAGCGGTGCCGACATCATCCAGCCGATTCTTGACCGCCTGGCCCAGGACAGCGGCGAACTCGTGCGCCTTGGGGTGATCGACGGTGCCCGGCAAACCTGGATCGCCAAGTCCCAGGGGGCCCGCTCCGGGCTGCGCTACGACCCGGATATGGGGCGCGACGCGCCGCTGTTCTATACCGCCTCCGGGCATGCCTGGCTGGCCAGCCTGGACGATGAGCAGGCGCTGCAGATGGTGTTGCGCCAAGGTATTGCCGACCCCGACCAGTTCGGCCCGAACGCGCCACGCTCCACCGATGAATTGCTCGCCTACCTGCACCGCGCCCGCGAGCGTGGCTATGCCTGGGTCGAGGAGACCTCCGCCATCGGCACCTCAGCCCTGGCCGCAGTGATACGCCGCCCGCAAAGTGACGAGGTGATCGGCGTGCTGAGCATCGCCGGGCCCAGCGCGCGGCTGGCACAGAGCCGCCTTACAGCGCTGGCACCGCTATTGCTGGCGGCGGCAGAAGAGCTGTCGGCGGCCAGCCCAGCCAGCGAGCTGTTTGCCTGAGGGGATATTCCGGTCGATTACCGCACAGTCTGTTGCGCCCGTTCTTCTGAAAAGCTGAACTTGGTTCTAAATTGTCGAGTGTGAATTTTGGAACCTGGTTTCAGAACTTCATAACAACAATGACAAGAGGACAGGCTGTTGAACGCACCCCTTCGTATTGCCTTGATTGGCGCCGGCATCATGGGCCGGCAGCACTACCAGCACTTGCGCAATGTGCCGCAAGCCCAACTGTGTGCGGTAGCCGACCCCGGCCCGCAGGCCGAGGCCTTCGCCGCCGACTGCGGCGTGCCTTGCTTTGCCGACCACCGGCAAATGTTGGAGCGAGTTCGCCCCGAGGCAGTGATTGTCGCCAACCCCAACAACCTGCATGTCGCCACCGCCCTGGATTGTGTCGAGGCTGGGGTGCCGGTGCTGGTGGAAAAACCGGTGGGGGTGCACCTGGATGAAGTGCGTGCACTGGTGGAAGCTTCAAACCGCCGGGGTGTGCCGGTGCTTGTAGGTCACCATCGCCGACACAATCCGCTGATCGCCAAGGCGCACCAGGTGATCAACGAAGGCAAACTGGGCCGGTTGATCAACGTCACTGCGCTGTGGCAGCTGCAAAAGCCTGACAGCTATTTCGAAACGCCCTGGCGTCGCGAGCCAGGGGCCGGCTTCTTGCTGACCAACCTGATCCACGACCTTGACCTGTTGCGTTACCTGTGCGGCGAGGTGGTGCAGGTGCAAGCCTTCACCCGCAACGATGTACGCGGTTTTGCCAACGAAGACAGCGCCGCAGTGCTGTTGCAGTTTGCCAACGGTGCCCTGGGCAGCCTGACCGGGTCTGACGCGGTGGCTGCTCCGTGGAGCTGGGAGCTGGACAGTGGCGAAAGCCCTGTGTACCCGCGCCAGGATGGCCAGCCGTGCTATCTGCTGGCCGGTACCCAAGGAGCACTGAGCATTCCCCAGCTCAAGCGCTGGCATTACGCCGAGGCAGGCTCGGGCTGGCATACGCCCCTGTTGCAAAGCTCGGAAAGCATCCCCGCCGGCGAGGCATTGACCCTGCAATTGCAGCATTTTGTGCGGGTTGCCCGGGGTGAACAGGTGCCGCTGATCGACGCTGCTGACGGGGGGCGCACACTGGCGCTGATCGAAGCGATAAGGCAGGCAGCCCAAAGCGGTCGGGCTTGCGCGCCCGAGCACATTGGCTGATACAACCTTACTATTGCTGGTGATGATAAATGACTGATCGAATTTTTTCCCTCGCGGCCCTGACGGTGCTCGAGCTGTCTCCACCGGACATGGTCGAGGCCGCCGCCCGAGCGGGTTACAGCCATGTCGGCCTACGGCTGGTACCCGCCACCGAACAGGAGCGGCATTTCCCGCTGGTAGCCGATGCCGAACTGCGCCGGCAAACCCAGGCGCGCCTGCGCGACACGGGTATCAAGGTGCTCGACCTGGAGATCCTGCGCCTTGAACCGGCAACCTGTGTGGCCGACTTCGAAGCGATCCTGGCGGTGGGCGCCGGGTTGGGTGGCACTGAATTGCTGGTAGCGGGCAACGACCCCGACGAAGCGCGCCTGACCGAACGCTTTGCCGCATTGTGCGAGCTGGCGGTGCAATACGGCATTCACCCTCACCTGGAGTTCATGCCCTGGACCGACGTACGTGACCTGCGCCAGGCCATGCGGGTCGTGGCCAACGCCGACCGTGCCAATGGCTGCGTACTGGTAGATGCCTTCCACTTCAACCGCTCCGGCTCTTCGCTGGACGACCTGGCGCAACTGAAGCCGCAGCGCATGCGCTATGCCCAACTGTGTGACGTTGCTGGCCCGGTGCCGGCCGACATGGATGAGATCCTGCGCCAGGCGCGTAACGAGCGACGCTTCCCGGGTGATGGCGATGCCGACCTGGTTGGCCTGTTGCGCGCCTTGCCGCCGAGCGTGCCGCTGAGCCTGGAAATCCCCACGCGGCAATTGCTGGAGCAGGGCATCAGCGGCGAGCAGCGCGCGCGCATGGCGCTGGAGAAAGCCAAGGCGGTGTTGGCCGCGGTCTGATCGAGCGAACGTGGCGCATGGCACCGGCTACGCCACGTTCGCGAGTGAACCCACACCGAAGGCTGCATTGTCGTTGTCCGCTTCTCAAGAAACTCCAAGCCAAAAAAAGGGCCCGCAAGGGCCCCGTAGAGGTAAGTGGCTAGCGCTCTCAGGCGCTCTCGACCTTGCGCGGTGCCATGAAATACATCCACACCAACGCCAGGAAGTACATGGCCGGGATCATGGTAAACAGCACGGCATAGTTGTTGTTGGTAGCGGTCAGCACGCTGCCGACAATCTGCGTCATGAACATCCCGCCAATTGCCGCACACATGCTGCCGAAGCCGAATACGGTGCTCACCAGGTGCTTGGGTGTGTAGTCCATCACCAGGCTCCAGATATTCGCCGTCCACGCCTGGTGCGCGCCTACCGCGATCGAGATGGCCGCCACCGCGACCCACAGCCCACTGGCGTTGGCGGCAAAGATGACGCTGAGCATGGTGCAGGCAAAGATCAGCATGGACACCAGCCGCGCTGTCGTGGCACGCACGCCACGGCCGATCAGCCACGACGACAGGATGCCACCCCCGATGCTGCCGAAGTCTGCCGTCAGCCAGATGATGATCAACGGGATGCCCATCTGGGTCACGTTGATGCCGAGGCTGTATTGCTGGTTCAGGAACGGCGGCAGCCAGTACAGGTAGAACCAGAACACTGGCGCGGTCATCGCATAGGCCACTGCAAAAGCCCAGGTGCCACGCAGGCGCAGGATACGGCTGAACGGCACGCGGGTCGGCTCGGGCTCATCATCCTGCTGGATGTACTGCACCTCGCTCTGACGCACGCGGGGGTGGTCTTCAGGGTTGTAGTACTTCAATACCCACAGCACGACCCACACCAGGCCCAGGCTGCCCATGGCGATGAACGCAGCCTGCCAGCCCCACACAGCCAGGATCAGCGGCAACAGCGCAGGGGTGACCATGGCGCCAACATTGGTACCGGCGTTGAACAGCCCCGTTGCAATGGCCCGCTCACCCGCCGGGAACCACAGGCGCACGGTCTTGACGCAGGCTGGGTAGTTGGCGGCCTCGGTCAGGCCGAGGATGAAGCGGCAAACCATGAAACCTGCCGCCGAGGTGGCCAGGCCGTGGGCACCCGTGGCCAGGCTCCACAGCAGTACAGCGAAGAAGAAGGCCCGTTTGACCCCGACCTTGTCGATCAGTCGGCCTTGCAGCAGAAAGCCGATGGCATAGCCGACCTGGAACCAGAAATTGATGTTGGCGTAGTCCATCGCCGTCCAGCTCATTTCCTTGGCCAGCACGGGCTGCATGATGCCGAGGGCGGCGCGGTCGATGTAGTTCAGGGTGGTGGCGAAGAACACCAGGGCGAGCATGCCCCAACGGGTCTTGCCGACGCCGAAGGCGCCGCGGAGCTTGTCGCCGATCGAGCCCTGGGACATCCGGGGCGCGGCGGGGGGGATCTTGGAGTGGTTCATAGACTGCTCGTTTCTTGAAATTGTATTCAGCTGCGGTGCTACGGGTGCGTGATCGTTTCCCAGGCAGGGGGGGCACGCAAGGCCGGTGCATGGTGAGCAGTGAAGACGGCAGCGTCAATTCGAGAGACGGGCTACTGTTCGGTTATCGAACGGTTGCGTTGGCCGGCGGGCGCGGCAGGTATTCACGTCACTGAAGGGTAGAAGGCTTTGGCCTTGGTTGCCTGATGCGCGCAAAACCGACATCAATGATGTGCACAGCCCCCGCTCAACGCTCTACCGGCCAGATACCCGAAGGTCATCCCTGGCCCAAGGGTAATGCCGCCGCTCGGGTAGTACCCACCCATCACGCTGTGCATGTCGTTACCCACTGCAAACAACCCGGGTATCGGCTGCCCTTCGTGGTCCAGTACGCGGGCTGAGGCGTCTGTGTCCAGGCCGGCGAAGGTGCCAAGGCTGCCTGGCAGCAGTTTCACCGCATGGAACGGCCCCTTCAGCAACGGCCGAAGCGACGGGTTAGGTGCCTGCTGCGGGTCGCCTTGGGCCCGGTTGTAGGCCGATGCGCCACGTAGAAAGGTTGGGTCTTCACCTTGTGCCGCATGATGGTTGAAGCCCTCCACCGTGCGCTGCAACTGCTCGGCGTCGATCCCGCAGCGCTGCGCCAGTTGCGCCAGGGTAGCGCCGCTGTGCAAATAGCCACTGCGCTGATAGAAGCGGGTAGGGAAGGGAAAGGGCTTGGCCCAACCCATGCCATAGCGTCGTTGCGCAGCATGGTCGCAGATCAGCCAGGCCTCCGGCTGCTCAGCCTGCGGCGTGGCGGCGAAAAGCGCGTTCATGAAGTCGTGGTAGCAATCGGCTTCGTTGACGAAGCGCCGACCATCGCGGCGCACGGCGATGAAACCGGGCTTCGCGCGGTCGATCAGGTGTGGAAAATGGCCGAAATGGCCATTGCCGCGCGGTACCTGCGATACCGGCGCCCAGGCGCCCCCGTGGGCGCCTGCCGCAGACACCTGGCCACCCGCCTGTTCGCCCAGGCGCAAACCGTCACCGCTATTCTCCCTGGGCGCAGCGGAGTAATGCTGGTCACCGTCCGGCGCGTGCGGCATCAGTTGCGAGATACGCTGGCGATCATGTGGGAAACCACCGCACGCCAGCACCACACCACGCCGTGCGTAGATCGTTTGGCCGTCGGCAAACAGCGCGCCGTTGACCCGTTCTTCGCACAACAACAGTCGGCTGGCCGCTTTCTCGGTCAGCAATGTCACGCCACGATCAAGGGCGCTGCGCAGCAGGCGCGCTACCAGCGCGTTGCCATTGACCAGATGTAGGCCGCGACGGTGCAGCAGCAGGTCTCGGCCATGGCGCAACAGGCGCTTGCCAACATGCAGCGCTGCCTTTGGCGAGCGTGTGGTGTTGAAGAAGGCAGCCATGTCGGCACCTCCGGCAATGCCCATGCCGGCCAGGCTGACGATGTCCAGCGGCGGGCGCAACTTGTGCAGCCAAGGCCCTAGCCGTCGCCCGTCGTAAGGTAATGCACACAGCGAGCGACCGCCGCGTGCACTGCCATCGCCTTCACGCATGTCGGGCATACGGCTACCGCACTGGAACTGCACGGCAGTGTGTTGCTGGAAGAACGCCACCATTTCCGGACCATGGCGCAGGAAGGCGCGTTGACGCGGGTCCAACTCGCGGGTGTGGGTTTGCGCACGCAAATAGCGCTCCGGGGCATCGTCGGCTTCGACGATGCCTTCGGCGATGGCCAGAGGGTTGCGCGGTATCCACAACCAGCCCCCCGACCAGGCGCTGGTGCCGCCCAGCTGGCTGGCTTTTTCCGCGACGACCACTGTCAGGCCATGATGCGCGGCGGTTACGGCGGCAGCCAGGCCTGAGGCGCCGGAGCCGATGACGAGTACGTCACATTCAAGGGGGGGCATGGAAGGGGTCCGCTCGGCTGTTGGAAGAGGTGGTGTGTGGCTTACTGCAGCGGTGAGAAACCGGTCGGGCGCAGCAGCCGCGATTGCAGGCGCAGTACCGCGCCCAGCTCGCGGTTGCGTCGCGAGAATTCCGCCCAGCGCGAGTCTGCCGCCATGGCTGCGCGGCGCGCCATGCGGTCGTCGAGGCTGGCATAGCCCCAGATGTGCACCACTTGGTTGACGTCGCCGAACTCGCTGGTGAAAAAGCCCACCAGGTTGCCCAGGTGTTCGCTCTGCACCTCGAGTGCGTGGCTTTGGTACAGGGCCAGCCAGTCGGCCATTTTCAAGGGGTCGAGGGTGTAGGTTCTCAGTTCGTAGTACATGCCGGGTTCTCCGTATGGGTAGCCGGCGCCTGCAGGCGCGCGGTGATGTGGTTGGCAGCAAGCCAGCCGAAGGTGAGGGCAGGGCCCAGGGTGATGCCGGGGCCGGGGTAGGTGCCCTTCATCAGTGAGTTCATGTCGTTGCCGACCGCATACAGCCCGGGAATGGGCAAACCGCTGCGGTTCAGCACGTTGGCATCGGCGTTGGTCACCAGACCACGGGCTGAACCGAGGTCGCCGGTGTGAATGCGGATGGCATAGAACGGCCCCTTGGTCAGGGGGGCCAAGCATGGGTTGGGCGCATGTTGCGGGTCGCCCATGTAGCGGTTGTAACTGTTGCCGCCTTTGCCAAATGCGCGGTCGATGCCATTGCCGGCATCGCTGTTGAACTGTGCAAGTGTTTGCGCAAACACCTGTGGATCGACGCCGATGGCCAGGGCCAGTGCCTGCGATGTGGTGGCCCGATACAGGTAGCCTGCGTCGATCAACGCCTGGTTGTTGACGGGCTTGGGCCGCGCCAGGCCAAGCCCGTACCGGTTCATTGCCTCGGCATCGCAGACCAGCCAGCAGCTGGCAATGCCGTTGGCGAACATGGTGTGCACGAAGTGGTGGTAGGAGTCGGACTCGTTGACGAAGCGCCGCCCGGCTTGGTCTACCGCAATTACGCCCGGCTTGGCGCGGTCGGTGACCAGGTGCGGGAAGCGCTCACGTTCACCATCGGCATGACGTAGTTCGGAAACCGGTGCCCAGAAGAAGTTGGCCGCCAGGCTCTCGCCCTCGGCTGCTGCCACGGCCTGGGCAAGGCGCAGGGCGGCTCCGTCGTTTGCCGGTGGTGACATGGTCAGGTGCGGCGCCTTTTGAGCAGGGCGGTAGCTGGCGGCCATTGCGCCTGCTGCGAATCCGCCCATGGCGCACACCACGCCACCACGGGCCATTACCCGCTCACGGCGGCCCTCGCGCTGTACGACCACGCCCGTGATCACGCCGTGCTCGGCGATCAGCTCCACGGCCTCGCTGCGTAACCACAACTGCGTGCCGTGGGCGAAGGCGCTGGTGGCCAGGCGGGCGATCAATGCGTTGCCAGTGGTAAGCCGGGTGCCGCGTGGGTGCTGCAGGCGGTCGCGCGCGTAACGCGCCATCAGCTTCAGGCAATGCCACAGCGACCTGGGTGAGCGGCGAATGCTGAGGAAATGCTGGATATCCACCCGGTTGACCATCATGCCGCCGAACAGCAGCATGCCGGGCGGTGGCATCTGCAGGTCCTTGAAGCGTGTGCCCAGGTGTTTGCCGTCGTATTCGACCATTTCCAGCGCCCGACCGAACTGAGTGGCGCCGGGTGCATCCGGGTAATAGTCGGGTGAGAGTGGGCGCAGGGCATAACGCAGTTCGGTGTTCTGCTCCAGCCAGCGCAGCGCTTGGTGACCATGCTCGATGAAGGCATCGCCCAAGGCGGGGTCGTAGCCGTCGCCGATGACCTGCTTGAGGTAGGTGCGCATTGCCTCGGGAGAATCCTTGGCGCCGGCGTCACGGGCCTGGTCGGTGCCATACAGCCACACCGCGCCGCCAGAAATCGCCGAGGTGCCGCCAAAGCGTTCGGCCTTTTCCACCACCAGCACCTTTAGCCCCCGGCGGGATGCTGTGGCGGCAGCGGCGAAACCACCGGCACCGCTGCCCAGCACAACCAGGTCGAAGCTGTTGCGTGTGTGCTCCAGAGTCGTCATAGCCTCAGATCTCCGACGGCGTGACGCCCATGAAGGCGCCAAGATGGCCCAGTTGGGCGAAGGCCATTTCAGGGCCAGTCTGGACCTTGCAACCTACTTGCCGCCCGCGGTTCAGCAGCGGGGTTATCTCGGGTGAGGTGACCACGTCGGCGACCAGGGTGTCTGGCAGCAGGGTGGCCAGCAGGGCGGCGGACAACGGTAGCTCTGCGCGGGTACCCATGCCGACCGGGGACGCGTTGGCCACCAGGTCGAAGTCTTCCAGCCCACTGAACTGTGTGCTGACCGTGAGCCCGGGGAAGCCGTTGCCGAGCAGTTCGCATACAGCACCCATGCGTGCTGTGGTGGGGTCGCTGAGGGTAATGCTGGCGATCCCTGCCTCAGCCAGTGCATAGGCAATGGCACTGCCAACACCGCCGCAACCGATCACCAGTGCCCGTTTGCCCGCCGGTTTGAAGCCATGCTTGTGCGCAGCGCCGAGGAAGCCGGCGCCGTCCACGTTGTCGCCCAGCAGGCGTCCGTCGCGCTCGCGGCGTATCACATTGACCGAACCCAGGGCAGCTGCGCGCTCGCTCAGGCCGTCCACGCGGTTGGCCAGCGCCTGCTTGTAAGGCACGGTGACCACGCAACCGCGTAGGTTCTGCCAGCCTCGCAGGGTATCCGCAAAGCTGTCCAGCGCCGCCTCGTGCAGGTCGATGGGCAGCATGGCGAGGTTGCAGTTGTTATGGTTGAACCAGGTGTTGAAATTTTCCGGGGACTTCACCTGGGCGATGGGCGAACCGACGATGGCGACCAGTTCAGTGGACCCTCGAATCATGCTGACCTCCTTATTGGCGTTGTTATGGAGGTAAGGGTGAGGCAGAGGGGCGCGGGCAACAATGCGTCAATCGGCCACTTAATGCGATAATCACAGTCATGATCCGGTTATCGCAGTAATCGGCTGTTTTTGTTCCTCTGGTAGCGAGTCGAATGCATGAACACACCTGTCATCCATCCCCGTGACCTGATCGCGGGCTTGCAGAAAGGCCTGGCGCTGATGCAACTGTTCAGCGCCGAGCAGCCGCGCCTGAGTGTGCCGCAGGCGGCCAGGTTATCTGGCCTTACGCCCAGTGCGGTGCGGCGGTTTCTGCTGACCTTGGTGCATGAAGGCTTTGCCGAAACTGACAGCCGTGAGTACTGGCTGACCCCCAAGGCCTTGCGTATCGGCCAGGCTTATGTGGACTCGGCGCAACTGCCGCGCATGCTGCGGCCGATTGTTGAACAGGTGGCGCGCCAGACCCAGGAGCACGTATCGGTGGGTACCCGCGATGGCGATGAGATCATCCATCTGGTGCGTAGCCGGTATAGCCATGTGGCGTCTTTGTCGATCAGGCCGGGCTCCCGGGTACCCATGTATTGCACGGCCAGCGGGCGGGTCTGGCTGGCCTGGCTGGATGAGGGGGAGCGAGACGAATACTTTGCCCGTCACCCGCTGCGGGCGTTGACGCCTTACACATTGACAGACCGGGCGCAGCTGGACGCTGAGCTGTTGCGCGTGAAGGGGCAGGGGTTCTGTATCGTTGATCAGGAGTATGAAATCGGTATGCGGGTGCTGGGGGTGCCATTGCTGGGACGGGCCGGTCAGTTGAAAGCCACGCTGACCATCACGACTCATGCTTCGCGGTTGAGTATTGATGAGATACGGTTGCGGTATTTGCCGACCCTTTACGAGGCACAGGCGTTGCTTCGGCCAGTGCTGGATTGACGCAGATATGGCGCAGTTTGCGGGCTGGCGCCATGGTTATGAGAACGGGTCACCCGGAAAGGTGGCTTTGTTCGCCATTTGGGCCGCTGGACGGCCCAAACCTGTTGACTGACAGGCTTCAGCATCTGGCTCGGTGGCCGGTAGTGGCTTTCAATCAATGAGCCAACCTTGGTCCCCCTCGATCAAAGTCCCTCCATGGCTGGTAGTGTCACCCTCCCTTGCTGCGGGGTGGCCCTCGATGATCGTGCAGGCAGCGCCGGTTTCGATTACGGCGCCACAACTGATGCGATCGCCCACACGTGCGACGGCCTTGCCATCCACGAATGTTGCACTTGCGCCGGTTTCCACAGTGCCTTCGCCATGGAGCGGGCAGCTATGATGATGGCCTACCAGTACGATGGGTTTCATTTGCGCTTCCTTTTGCCGGGTTGATTGGGGGCTTCCTCAAATGCTTCGGGTGGCGGTGGCGCTGCTTGGACGTTGAACAGGCGGCAGATGCCGTACCAACAGATGGCTACGGAGAGGTTGTAGGGGAACAGCACAGCCCAGAACGGCAATTGCCAGTTCTTTTTGCCCTGCATTTCACCGGGCTCGCCGGTTCGCCAGGGGGCATAGTGGTGCCAGGCTTCGGCCGGGGTCAGGCAGATGGCGTGCAGTGGCTTGTGCCACCAGTTGGGTTCACCGGGCGGGGGGAGTTTGTCCGGGCCGTGGTCCATGAAGTGGCGCAGGTATTCCCATACCTCGGCTACATGCTTGACGCCGGGTTCGGTGGGTTCGTTGCTGTCGACCCAGAGGCAGTCTTTTTGATGCAGGCTGCCGTCTTCCCGGCGGGGGGCGAAGGCGAGGGCATAGCTGGTGCTGAATGATGAGCCGCCGTATTCGGTGCGTTTGAAGATGCCACCTCCGGTGTTGGCCCATTCGAATACGAGTACCTTGCTCAAACGTTGGTAGTAGATTTTTTGGGTCGCCCGATTGAAGCAGAAGCTTGATAGGCGTTTTATGAAATATATTCGATAAATGAGGAAAGGTAGGAAAGTGAAAGGCATAAGCAAGAATCCGGTCGCCAGTAATGGAGCGGATTCGTACATGTGCCATATATCTCTGGAGAGTAAGTGTGGGTAAAAGCCGGAAATTGATAAAATAATTATCGCGCAATACAGCTTTCCCATGAAGACAGAGTCTGTGATCCATGGATTCCTTAAGCATAAAATGGTGTCAGATAAGCTTAATAGTTGTCCTGTGATAGAGGGCTTGTGTCCAGAGTCTGACATTGAGTTGAATATCCAGATGGTTGCCATGATCAGCGTTCCAGACGAAAAATTGACAAGGTCTCAGCCATGGCCGGGAAGTCGCGGGTGCATGGCGCGTTGGTGTAGTGCACCGTCGGGATGTGTACGCGTGAGCTGCAGACAGGGCCCGGAGGTAGCGCTGCTGACGGAGGCGTCGCTCATGTACGCTTCCTTCGGGTTGAATGCTCTGGTGCCTCCTCAAATGCTTCGGGAGGCGGTGGCGCTGCTCGGACGTTGAACAGGCGGCAGATGCCATACCAGCAGAGGGCGACGGAGAGGTTGTAGGGGAACAGCACGGCCCAGAACGGCAATTGCCAGTTCTTTTTACCCTGCATTTCACCGGGCTCGCCGGTTCGCCAGGGGGCATAGTGGCGCCAGGCTTCTGCCGGGGTCAGGCAGATGGCGTGCAATGGCTTGTGCCACCAGTTGGGTTCACCGGGCGGGGGGAGTTTGTTCGGGCCGTGGTCCATGAAGTGGCGGAGGTATTCCCACACTTCGGCCACATGCTTGACGCCGGGTTCGGTGGGTTCGTTGCTGTCGACCCAGAGGCAGTCTTTTTGGTGCAGGCTGCCGTCTTCGCGGCGGGGGGCGAAGGCGAGGGCATAGCTGGTGGTGAAGGAGGAGCCGCCGTATTCGGTGCGCTTGAAGATGCCACCTCCGGTGTTGGCCCATTCGAATACGAGTACTTTGCTCAAACGTTGGTAGTAGATTTTTTGGGTTGAACGATTGAAGCAGAAACTTGATAAGCGTTTTATGAAATATATTCGATAAATAAGGAAGGGAAGGAAGGTGAAGGGGGCGAGTGTGAAGCCGGACATTAATATGGGGTTGGACTCAAAGTAGTCCAAAAATTCTCCATCAAATAGATTTGGATATAAGCCGATTATTAATGATAGGGTCATTGTGCAGTACAGTTTCCCCATGAATACAGAATCTGATACCCAAGGATTTCGCAGGCATAAAGTATTTTTTGATAAGTTTGATACTTGCCCGCCAATAGCGGGCTTATGCCCTGAAGCTGACGTTGAATTGAATATCCAGATGGTTGCCATGATCAGCGCTCCAGACGAAAAATTGACAGGGTCTCATTGTCTTCGTCCAGGCCTTGATTGGCGCTGTAAGCTAGATGCAGTGAGATATGTTTTTGGTTGGTAAGCGTGTTCTCGAAATGCAGAACCAGGCCGGCACCTACGATGTGGCCGGTCGGGGCAATTGGGAATACGTCCATTCCTTGGTCATCATGGAGGGAGCTCAAGCTTCCTGACCATTCGCTTACGCCTAACCTGAAGCCAGGTAGCAGGACTGTGAACTCAACGGTTGGTTGAAATGTGCCTACTTCGTTATGTGTGATAGCTGTCCAGTTTGGCGGAGACCAGTGATTGTTTTGATTCCATCTTGTATCGACTTTGGTTATGCCGAGTGTGAGAGCTTGCTCAGCTGAAATTAGCTTTGGTCCAAAATGCTCGTCATGCCAAGCTTTGATTTCTGCATGCAGCGATGGGAATGCAGGCAGTTTTTTTTCATAGTCCAAGATGATTTTAGTGCGAATTTCTCCATCGTTAATACGGTTGCCGAAGATACTACGTGCTGCCCACAGTTCTATTGGGCTGTGAAGGCGCTCATGTGCCTTGGCGTGTAGGTAGAGGCCTCCTGCAATGATGGCTACTCCTACGAGAACAAGGGCGGCGGCGGCCCATCCAGCGAAGGGAACAACGGATGTAACGCCCGCAACTGCAAGTCCTGCTTCAAGGGTAACAACAGAGCCAGTGGCCATCGTTACCCCGCCGGCCAAGGTGTATCCGCCTGTAATTGAATTACCACTTTTGAGTTGGCGCACTCCCTTAAATAGGTCAGAAAATAGGCTAAATGCTATTGCCGGATATCCGGCTAAACGCGCAAACAGATTGCTACTCAAAAACTTGATAACCCCATTGCCAAAGGCCATGCCCGGCGCTGTGGCACTTAATCTCAGCATGACGGCCTTTTGCGTCGCCCGCACGCTGACCAATGTCGCCGCCGCTGCACCGATTACCCCGAAAACAGATGAAGCGAACCCCAGGGTGTATTCCGGTGTGTCGCTCTTCTGCAGGCTGTTGTAGGCCGTCTTGAGCGATAAGATGTTGAACCACAGCATCCCCGCGTTTAAACCACCACCACCGCCCGAGGTGAGCAGCCCGAGAAAGCTAGGTTTCACACGCGCAGTGGTGGTCAGCTCGATGGACACCGTGCGGCTTCCTGATATGCGCAACGCTTTCATCTCTTCAACCTGCGCCATGCCGCTCTTCAAATACCGCTGCACCTCCTGGCTAAAGGGATTTTCCGTAATGGCCTGCTCGGTGATGCGATAGCGCGCCGCCAACAACCCCAGTGCTTTATCGGCATTGGCCTCACGCGCTGCCAACTGCACCTGCCGCCGAAGGCCATGGCTGGCATCCCAGCGGGTCTGCCCGCGCAGGCGCTTGAGCACCACGGTATTGACCGACTGGGCGGTGAGGTCGGTGATGTCTGCCATGGCCGGGAAGCGACCAGCCAGCCCTTCGATCACGTTGTCGCTGGCGCCGAACAAGGTGCCGATCGAATCGGCTTTGTCCTTGAACGGGTTGAACGGTGCCAAGGCGGTGTAAAGCGGGCTGTCGTGCTGGTCCAGCCATTGCTCCAGGCGTTTGAAGCGTCGGTCATGATCTTCGGTGCCGGGTGTCGGCTGGCCCATTGGGTGAATCAGCAACGCCAGTGAGATTTCCAGACCGCGGGCGGAGGTGCGTTCGTCGCGGTCGTAACAGGCCAAGGCGGCTGCCAGGCTGTAGGGGTTATCGATGTGTTGGGATTCGGCCGTCGCCAGCCAGGCGTCATGATCGTTGCTGGCTTGCAAGGCCAGGTTGCGCAGGGCGGCAATACGCCGTTCCAGCGCGTCGCGTTCGGCGAGGAAGCGCCGGTATTTGTCGACATCGAGGCGCTGTGCCAGGCGTGCCCCATTGGGTGAATAGTCTTCATGGGTGAGGGCCTGGAAATGGGACTCGGCCGGCGACAGGGCGGGCCCCCGGCGTGACGTGCCAAGCCTGAACGCGGCCAGTTCTGGTGAAGGCGCATCCGCCGGGTACAGGCTTTCCAGCGTCTTGTTCAGCAGCATGGCGACCAGGTTGCGATGGTGAAAGTCGCGGCTCTGCGGGCTGAGCTGTTCGGCATCCAGCCGGTAGCATGCCGGCACGCGCTCATGCTCGGGAGGCTGGGCGGGTTTTGTGTGTTCCAGTTGCTCGGCCGGCATCAGGTCGCGCAGTTGATGCTGGTAGGCCGAGACCGACAGGCTCAGGTCCAGGGCCATGCCTTCCGCGTCGGCGAGCGCCACCACCACCGGCACTTTCGGTTGGGTCCAGGGGTAGTGGCGGGCGATGGCAGTGAGGTTGCCGATGGGCAAGGTTTCGGTGATCGGGTCGCTGCTCCAGGTCAGCGGCATGCGCCGCTCTGTCGGTTTGAAGTCTTCGACCCAGGTTTGCAGGGCACTCACTGGCAACACATGGGGCTGTGTGGACGGCGCCTGGTTGCCGCTGACCAGCTCGGCCATGTCCAGCTGGCGCATGTGCCGTTTGCGCAGGGCTGGCGAACCGGTGATACGGGCGGTGATGGCGTTGGTCCACAGGTGCGGGCTGTAGCCGATCCACACTTCATTGGCGGAGTCCTGACAGGTGTCGGCCCACACCCAGCCCATGCTCTGGCCGGACAGGTAGCGCTCACGCCGGTGGTAGTCCTCCAGCCCTTGGTAGCGCAGCTCCTTGTAGAGGCCCGCGCCGACGTGCTCATGAATGACCAGCTTTTCGCCCTGAGGGCCTTTCATGAACACGTAGACATAGCCTGGGCGCAAAGCGCGGAGGGTATAGGCCGAGTGCTGCAGCGTGGGGAAGCCTTGTTCCAGGTTGAAGCCTGCATCGACATAGCGGCAGGCGTGGGCGTCGCCGGTGCGGGGCACGATGGCGTAGCGCACTGGCAGGATGGGTACGCGTGCGCTGCAGGCAGGGCCGGAGGTGGCGCTGCTGACGGAGGCGTCGCTCATGTACGCTTCCTTTGGGTTGAATGAGCTGGGGCCTCCTCAAATGCTTCGGGTGGCGGTGGCGCTGCTCGGACGTTGAACAGGCGGCAGATGCCGTACCAACAGATGGCTACGGAGAGGTTGTAGGGGAACAACACGGCCCAGAACGGCAATTGCCAGTTCTTTTTGCCCTGCATTTCACCGGGCTCGCCGGTTCGCCAGGGGGCATAGTGGCGCCAGGCTTCGGCCGGGGTCAGGCAGATGGCGTGCAGTGGCTTGTGCCACCAGTTGGGTTCACCGGGCGGGGGGAGTTTGTCCGGGCCGTGGTCCATGAAGTGGCGGAGGTACTCCCATACCTCGGCGACATGCTTGACGCCGGGTTCGGTGGGTTCGTTGCTGTCGACCCAGAGGCAGTCTTTTTGGTGCAGGCTGCCGTCTTCGCGGCGGGGGGCGAAGGCGAGGGCATAGCTGGTGCTGAACGATGAGCCGCCGTATTCGGTGCGTTTGAAGATGCCACCTCCTGTGTTAGCCCATTCAAACACAAATACCTTGCTCAAACGTTGGTAGTAGATTTTTTGGGTTGATCGGTTGAGGCAGATAGTTGATAAGCCCTTTATAAAGAAAATTCGATAAGCTAGGAAAGGAGTAAACACGAAGGGGGTTATTAATAATAAAAGCATCATTAAAATGTCTTCGTTGTAAAGTTTCGAGATGTTAGGGGGTAGATAGGGGTAAGTGCCTGCCAGTAGTGTGATCGTCATTGCGCAGTATAATTTTCCCATAAACACGGAATCTGTTATCCATGGGTTTCTCAGGCACAAGGTAACCTCGGATACGTTTGCCAACTGCCCTCCAATTGCAGGAGGGTGTCCGGAGTATGACGTTGAATTGAATATCCAGATGGTTGCCATGATCAGCGCTCCAGGCGAAAAGTTGAAAGGATCTCATTATCTTCGTCCAGGCCTTGATCGGCGCTGTAAGCTAGATGCAGTGAGACATGATTTTGGTTGGCAACCGTGTTCTCGAAATGCAAAATTAATCCAGCGTCTACGATGTGTCCGGCTGGAGTGATTGGGAATACGTCAATTCCGTGGTCGTCACGGAGGGAACTCGAACTTCCTGACCATTCACTTACGCCTAGCCTGAATGCAGGCAGCAGCACTGTGAACTCTACGGTTGGTTGGGGTGTGGCTACTTCGTTATGTGTGATAGCTGTCCAATTTGGCGGCGACCAGTGGTTGTTCTGATGCCATCGGGTGTCGGCTTTAGTTATGCCGAGGGATAGGGCCTGCTCGGCGGATAGTAGCTTGGGCCCGTAATGTTCATTGTGCCAAGCCCTAATCCCGGAGGTAGCGCTGCTGGGGGAGGCGTCGCTCATGTACGCTTCCTTTGGGTTGAATGAGCTGGGGCCTCCTCAAATGCTTCGGGTGGCGGTGGCGCTGCTCGGACGTTGAACAGGCGGCAGATGCCATACCAGCAGATGGCGACGGAGAGGTTGTAGGGAAACAGCAGGGCCCAGAACGGCAATTGCCAGTTCTTTTTGCCCTGCATTTCACCGGGCTCGCCGGTTCGCCAGGGGGCATAGTGGCGCCAGGCTTCGGCCGGGGTCAGGCAGATGGCGTGCAGTGGCTTGTGCCACCAGTTGGGTTCACCGGGCGGGGGGAGTTTGTCCGGGCCGTGGTCCATGAAGTGGCGGAGGTATTCCCATACTTCGGCGACATGCTTGACGCCGGGTTCGGTGGGTTCGTTGCTGTCGACCCAGAGGCAGTCTTTTTGATGCAGGCTGCCGTCTTCGCGGCGGGGAGCGAAGGCGAGGGCATAGCTGGTAGTGAAGGAGGAACCACTGAATTCTGTGCGACTGAAAAGACCGCCTGCGACTTGGCTCCAGTCAAATATTATGAGTTTTTTGAATCGCTTATAGTAGATTTTCTTTGTGTGTCGATTTAAATATATGTTCGATAAGTTTTTTATGAAAAGTATTCTGTAGGCTAAGAATGGGGTAAAAATAAAGGGGAGTGAGATCAGGATGGCAACGAAAATGTCGCCGCCGTTGATTGAGTAGTCTATATTTTCATTAATGAGATTGTAACATGATAATATCCAGGTAAATAGAAACATGGCAGTGTAGATTTTTCCCATGAATACAGAATCGGACACCCAAGGGTTGCGCAGGCTTAAGTGTGAACTGGTTGTTTGTATAAGTTGTCCGGAAATTTTTGGCTTGAATCCTGAATTGTGGGCTTGATTAAAAAGCCAGATAGTCGCCATAGGTTTAGCGTTCCAGATGAATAGTGGTAGTAGAAGGAGTGTCGTCATCCAGTCCTTGGTTGGCATAGTAAGTAATCGTTAGCGTGGCAGACCTGATTTGTCTAGCATCAGTTTTGTAATGAAGTAATAAACCTGCTTGGGTGATATGGCAGTCAGGGGTTATTTGGAGTGGGGTTGTCTGCCTGTCGAGATTCTGGCTCACTAAACTCCCTGACCATTCGCTTTGACCTAATACGAATTCTGGTAAAAGTATAGTTAGCTCGAGTGTTGCGTTTTGTTTAGTGGCCTGGGTATGGATAATTGTTGCCCAGTCAGGTGTTGGCCATTTGTTATTTATATCCAAATGTGTCGTTAGGGCGCCTAAGCCGAGCTGCTCAGAGTACGGTGTCAACAATGCTTTCGGTGAGAAAAATTCAATCTGCCATGACTTGATTTCTTCGTGGATGTGGCGAAAGGGTGGCAATTTTTTATCAAAGTCTAACTTTATATTCTCCCGTATTTCTCCATCGTTTTCCCTTGTCCCGAAGATGCTTCTGCTGGCCCATAATTCTAAAGGGCTATGAAGGCGGGAGTGAGCTTTTGAGTAGAGGAATAGACCTCCACCGATCAAAGTTGCTCCGATCAGGGCGATTCCAGCTGCTGTCCAGCCTGCAAAGGGAATGAGGACTGTCGTGCCTGCGATGGCAAGGCTTCCTTCTAGAACAAGAATCGAACCTAAAGCAGTAGTCGCGCTGGCGGCCGCTGTATATAAGCCTGAAATAAGATTGCCGTTCTGCCATTGACGTACTGCCTTAAAAATATCTGAGGAAAACCCAATTATTATCGCCGGGTAGCCTGATGCCCGCGCGAAAAGATTACTCGTCAGAAAGTTGATGATGCCGTTACCAAAGGCCATGCCTGGCGCCGTTGAGATCCACTTCAACATCATGGCCTTTTGCGTCGCCCGCACGCTGACCAATGTCGCCGCCGCTGCACCGATTACCCCGAAAACAGATGAAGCGAACCCCAGGGTGTATTCCGGTGCATCGCTCTTCTGCAGGTTGCTGTACGCCGTCTTCAGCGAGATCACGTTGAACCACAGCATCCCCGCGTTTAAACCACCACCACCGCCCGAGGTGAGCAGCCCGAGAAAGTTAGGTTTCACACGCGCAGTGGTGGTCAGCTCGATGGACACCGTGCGGCTTCCTGATATGCGCAACGCTTTCATCTCTTCAACCTGCGCCATGCCGCTCTTCAAATACCGCTGTACCTCCTGGCTAAAGGGATTTTCCGTAATGGCCTGCTCGGTGATTCGATAGCGCGCCGCCAACAACCCCAGTGCTTTATCGGCATTGGCCTCACGCGCTGCCAACTGCACCTGCCGCCGAAGGCCATGGCTGGCATCCCAGCGGGTCTGCCCGCGCAGGCGCTTGAGCACCACGGTATTGACCGACTGGGCGGTGAGGTCGGTGATGTCTGCCATGGCCGGGAAGCGACCAGCCAGCCCTTCGATCACGTTGTCGCTGGCGCCGAACAAGGTGCCGATCGAATCGGCTTTGTCCTTGAACGGGTTGAACGGTGCCAAGGCGGTGTAAAGCGGGCTGTCGTGCTGGTCCAGCCATTGCTCCAGGCGTTTGAAGCGTCGGTCATGCTCTTCGGTGCCGGGTGTCGGCTGGCCCATCGGGTGAATCAGCAAGGCCAGTGAGATTTCCAGACCGCGGGCGGAGGTGCGTTCGTCGCGGTCGTAACAGGCCAAGGCGGCTGCCAGGCTGTAGGGGTTATCGATGTGTTGGGATTCGGCCGTCGCCAGCCAGGCGTCATGATCGTTGCTGGCTTGCAAGGCCAGGTTGCGCAGGGCGGCAATCCGCCGTTCCAGCGCGTCGCGTTCGGCGAGGAAGCGCCGGTATTTGTCGACATCGAGGCGCTGTGCCAGGCGCGCGCCATTGGGGGAATAGTCTTCATGGGTGAGGGCCTGGAAATGTGACTCGGCCGGCGACAGGGCGGGCCCCCGGCGTGATGTGCCCAGCCTGAACGCGGCCAGTTCTGGTGAGGGGGCATCCGCCGGGTACAGGCTTTCCAACGTCTTGTTCAGCAGCATGGCGACCAGGTTGCGATGGTGAAAGTCGCGGCTCTGCCGGCTGAGCTGTTCGGCATCCAGCCGGTAGCATGCCGGCACGCGCTCCTGCTCGGGAGGCTGGGCGGGTTTTGTGTGTTCCAGTTGCTCGGCCGGCATCAGGTCGCGCAGTTGATGCTGGTAGGCCGAGACCGACAGGCTCAGGTCCAGGGCCATGCCTTCCGCGTCGGCGAGCGCCACCACCACCGGCACTTTCGGTTGGGTCCAGGGGTAGTGGCGGGCGATGGCAGTGAGGTTGCCGATGGGCAAAGTTTCGGTGACCGGGTCGCTGCTCCAGGTCAGCGGCATGCGCCGCTCTGTCGGTTTGAAGTCTTCGACCCAGGTTTGCAGGGCACTCACTGGCAACACATGGGGCTGGGTGGACGGCGCCTGGTTGCCGCTCACCAGCTCGGCCATGTCCAGCTGGCGCATGTGCCGTTTGCGCAGGGCTGGCGAACCGGTGATACGGGCGGTGATGGCGTTGGTCCACAGGTGCGGGCTGTAGCCGATCCACACTTCCTTGGCGGAGTCCTGACAGGTGTCGGCCCACACCCAGCCCATGCTCTGGCCGGACAGGTAGCGCTCACGCCGGTGGTAGTCCTCCAGCCCTTGGTAGCGCAGCTCCTTGTAGAGGCCCGCGCCGACGTGCTCATGAATGACCAGCTTTTCGCCCTGAGGGCCTTTCATGAACACGTAGACATAACCTGGGCGCAAAGCGCGGAGGGTATAGGCCGAGTGCTGCAGCGTGGGGAAGCCTTGTTCCAGGTTGAAGCCTGCATCGGCATAGCGGCAGGCGGGGGCGTCGGCGGTGCGGGGCACGATGGCGTAGCGCACTGGCAGGATGGGTATGCGTGCGCTGCAGGCAGGGCCGGAGGTGGCGCTGCTGACGGAGGCGTCGCTCATGTACGCTTCCTTTGGGTTGAATGAGCTGGGGCCTCCTCAAATGCTTCGGGTGGCGGTGGCGCTGCTCGGACGTTGAACAGGCGGCAGATGCCGTACCAACAGATGGCTACGGAGAGGTTGTAGGGGAACAGCAGGGCCCAGAACGGCAATTGCCAGTTCTTTTTGCCCTGCATTTCACCGGGCTCGCCGGTTCGCCAGGGGGCATAGTGGCGCCAGGCTTCGGCCGGGGTCAGGCAGATGGCGTGCAGTGGCTTGTGCCACCAGTTGGGTTCACCGGGCGGGGGGAGTTTGTCCGGGCCGTGGTCCATGAAGTGGCGGAGGTATTCCCATACTTCGGCGACATGCTTGACGCCGGGTTCGGTGGGTTCGTTGCTGTCGACCCACAGGCAGTCTTTTTTGTGAAGGCTACCGTCCTTCCTAGGCGGGGCAAAGGCAAGTGCATAACTAGTACTGGAGGATGAACCGCCAAACTCTGTGCGCTTAAATACCCCTCCCTTGATATTGGTCCAATCGAATGAGATAAGTTTTTTGTTGCGTTGGTATATAATTTTCCAGTTGCGCGATTGAGGTAGATGTTTGACAGATTTTTTATGAAGAATATCCTGTAGGCGATGAATGGTGTAAATATCAGTGGTGCAACAATGTATTGTGCGAGTGAGTGAAGGTCCGCTAGCGCCGACTTTCTAAAATCCGTATCTATGATATCCGGGTAGATATAGGCTGCTAACCCTAATGTCATGGCGGTATATAGTTTTCCCATGAATACGGAGTCGGATACCCATGGGTTTACGAGCGATAAGTGATGTTTGTTTATGGTTAATAGTTGGCTTGAGATATGTGGAGTGAACTGAGAGCGTGCGGAAGGTGTGAAAATCCATGAAATGGCCATTATTGTTCCCCAAGTTTGAAAATCTGGGAGGAGCCTGCTTGTTCGTCTAAGCCTAGATTTGGCAGATATTTGATGTTCAGTTTAATATGGCGGTGGTTTCGAATTTGATTCTTGAAGTGGAGTATCAGTCCGCCCCTAATTTCATAGCAGTCTGGTGTGGCTGGGAATACAGATATGCCATTGTTCTCGAGTTGACTACTAAGGCTGGCTTTCCATTCGCTCTGGCCCAATAGAAATCCCCGTAGGAGGACTGTAAATTCAGCAGTAGGGGGGATGCTAGAAACTTGATTGTGTGTGATGGCAGTCCAGTTTGGAGTAGTCCATGTGTTTAAGTCAGTCCATTTGCTGTCCAGATGCCCTAGGTCAAATAGTTTTGTCTCTTTTTTTGAAAGCAGCGAGGGTGAGTAAAATACCTGATGCCAAGCGTTGATTTCGTCGTTAATGTTGACGAAGGTTGGAAGTTTCTTGTCGGTATCTAAAATTATGTCTGGTCGGCTTTCACCGTCATTGAGACGGTTCCCAAATATACTTCGACTGGCCCATAGCTCTATAGGGTTGTGAAGGTGTTCGTTGGCTTTCGCATGGAGGTAGATGCCTCCAGCTATGATCGCAGCGCCTAATAGGACTACTGCAGCTGCAGTCCACCCTGCAAAAGGGATAAGTGTTGTGGCGCCTGCAATAGCTAATCCACCTTCTAATACCAAGACAGAGCCTATTGCGACCGCGCCCCCGCCATAGAAAGTTAAATCAGAAGCGGCAGTATTACCGTGCATCTTCTGTCTTTGGGATTTTTTATAGTCAGAGGCGAATCCTAGGAAAATAGCCGGGTAACCGGACAACCTTGCGAACAAATTGCTTCCTAGGAGCTTGATTAGACCGTTACCAAAGGCCATGCCCGGCGCTGTGGCACTTAATCTCAGCATGACGGCCTTTTGCGTTGCCCGTACGCTGACCAATGTCGCCGCCGCTGCACCAATCACCCCGAAAACAGATGAAGCGAACCCCAGGGTGTATTCCGGTGCATCGCTCTTCTGCAGGCTGTTGTAGGCCGTCTTGAGCGATAAGATGTTGAACCACAGCATCCCCGCGTTTAAACCACCCCCACCCCCGGAAGTGAGCAACCCAAGGAAGTTGGGTTTCACCCGTGCAGTGGTGGTCAGCTCGATGGACACCGTGCGGCTTCCTGATATGCGCAACGCTTTCATCTCTTCGACCTGCGCCATGCCGCTCTTCAAATACCGCTGTACCTCCTGGCTAAAGGGATTTTCCGTAATGGCCTGCTCGGTGATTCGATAGCGTGCCGCCAACAACCCCAGTGCTTTCTCGGCATTGGCCTCACGCGCAGCCAACAACACTTGCCGCCGCAAGCCATGGCTGGCATCCCAGCGGGTCTGCCCGCGCAGGCGCTTGAGCACCACGGTATTGACCGACTGGGCGGTGAGGTCAGTGATGTCTGCCATGGCCGGGAAGCGACCGGCCAGCCCTTCGATCACGTTGTCGCTGGCGCCGAACAAGGTGCCTATCGAATCGGCTTTGTCCTTGAACGGGTTGAACGGCGCCAAGGCGGTGTAAAGCGGGCTGTCGTTCTGGTCCAGCCATTGCTCCAGGCGTTTGAAGCGTCGGTCATGATCTTCGGTGCCGGGTGTCGGCTGGCCCATTGGGTGAATCAGCAACGCCAGTGAGATTTCCAGACCGCGGGCGGAGGTGCGTTCGTCGCGGTCGTAACAGGCCAGTGCCGCAGCGAGGCTGTAGGGGTTATCGATGTGTTGGGATTCGGCCGTCGCCAGCCAGGCGTCATGATCGTTGCTGGCTTGCAAGGCCAGGTTGCGCAGGGCGGCAATGCGCCGTTCCAGTGCGTCGCGTTCGGCGAGGAAGCGCCGGTATTTGTCGACATCGAGGCGCTGTGCCAGGCGTGCACCATTGGGTGAATAGTCTTCATGGGTGAGGGCCTGGAAATGTGACTCGGCCGGCGACAGGGCGGGCCCCCGGCGTGACGTGCCAAGCCTGAACGCGGCCAGTTCTGGTGAAGGCGCATCCGCCGGGTACAGGCTTTCCAGCGTCTTGTTCAGCAGCATGGCGACCAGGTTGCGATGGTGAAAGTCGCGGCTCTGCGGGCTGAGCTGTTCGGCATCCAGCCGGTAGCATGCCGGCACGCGCTCCTGCTCGGGAGGCTGGGCGGGTTTTGTGTGTTCCAGTTGCTCGGCCGGCATCAGGTCGCGCAGTTGATGCTGGTAGGCCGAGACCGACAGGCTCAGGTCCAGGGCCATGCCTTCCGCGTCGGCGAGCGCCACCACCACCGGCACTTTCGGTTGGGTCCAGGGGTAGTGGCGGGCGATGGCAGTGAGGTTGCCGATGGGCAAAGTTTCGGTGACCGGGTCGCTGCTCCAGGTCAGCGGCATGCGCCGCTCTGTTGGTTTGAAGTCTTCGACCCAGATTTGCAGGGCACTCACTGGCAACACATGGGGCTGTGTGGACGGCGCCTGGTTGCCGCTCACCAGGTCGGCCATGTCCAGCTGGCGCATGTGCCGTTTGCGCAGGGCTGGCGAACCGGTGATACGGGCGGTGATGGCATTGGTCCACAGGTGCGGGCTGTAGCCGATCCACACTTCCTTGGCGGAGTCCTGACAGGTGTCGGCCCACACCCAGCCCATGCTCTGGCCGGACAGGTAGCGCTCACGCCGGTGGTAGTCCTCCAGCCCTTGGTAGCGCAGCTCCTTGTAGAGGCCCGCGCCGACGTGCTCATGAATGACCAGCTTTTCGCCCTGAGGGCCTTTCATGAACACGTAGACATAGCCTGGGCGCAAAGCGCGGAGGGTGTAGGCCGAGTGCTGCAGCGGGGCGAAGCCTTGTTCCAGGTTGAAGCCTGCATCGACATAGCGGCAGGCGTGGGCGTCGCCGGTGCGGGGCACGATGGCGTAGCGCACTGGCAGGATGGGCACGCGTGCGCTGCAGGCTGGGCCGGAGGTGGCGCGGCTGACGGAGGCATTGGTCATGCGAGCTCCTTGCTCAGAGAGACAGTCTTTTCGAACCAGAGACGCACTGCGGCAACTTTCAGTACTGACAAGACTGAAATACCGTTATTCATACTGTGCTGGATTTCAGGCTCGAATCTATGCTGTAAGAAGTTTCCTACTTATTTGCTGAGATGAGCGGGTGATCAAGTATCTGGAATTCAAGTGAAAGACAATGCCTCGATCGCTGCTTTTGGGTCGAGGCTGAAAGTGTAAGATTTTATTTGAGCGTATATGTATCGCGTTCGCGAAATATCGTGTGAAAAGTTGCAGTGTTTTTGTAGGAAGTTTCGTACTTTAAGATTGTTATATGTTCAGTTTTTGCACTTGGCCAGCACTACCTGGCAAGTCCTGGGCGTGCCTCCCGAGCGGCTGGCATAACGTACGCAGTTGTTCAGCGATTTCTGTTGCGCAATGCTCAATGTATTGCCCCAGGCCAGGCCGCCTTCACCGATAGTGGGGACGGCCTTGGCGAAGCAGTTGGAGCCCACTGCAGGCGTGGCGTAGCGTGCCTGGCTGGCTTTACTGGAGCAACCAGTGGTAAATGCCAGGCTGAGGCAGAGCAGGGTAGCCAGTGCCCAGGACGCATGTGGTCTGCTCATGTATTCCCCTTCTGCGCTTGGCAGCAAATGCCTTGCAGGATATTTCATTACAGCGAAGCGGTGAACTATCTCGGCGTCAATAGGCTCCTTTGCTAAGCGCACCCTGCGCTTACCTGATGGCGCAAGACCATCAGCCCTTGGTCACTGAATGAAAAGGAGGCAACGTGACCGCATCTGATCAAACCCTCTACCGCTGTACGCCCAGCCCACTGCATGCCTTGCTGCTGGCAGGTAGTGTGCCGTTGTTCCTTGGCGCACTGTTGAGCGATATCGCCTACTACAACAGCTACCAGATCCAGTGGAGCAACTTCGCCGCCTGGCTGATCGCCGGTGCCTTGGTGTTCTGTGGGCTGACACTGTTGTTCGCGCTGGCCAACCTGATCCGCGCCGAGCGTAAGGGCGGGCGCGCTACGTTGTACTTTGTGCTGCTGCTGGTGACCTGGGTGCTTGGGCTGATCAATGCCTTTGAGCATGCCAAGGACGCCTGGGCGGTGATGCCTTCCGGGCTGGTGTTGTCGGTCATCGTGACAGTGCTCGCAGTGGTGGCCGCCTGGATCGGTTTGAGCAACCTGCGTTCAGGAGGTGTGGCATGAAGCCTTTGCATGCATTTAGCCTGTTGGGTGTGGCGCTATTGCTGAGTGCCTGTGGTGGCGACGGCGAGCCGACCCAGGCCCACGGCCCGGATCCGAAGCTGCCGGAACCTCAGCGCGGCTTGCTGCCGAGCATGAAGATTGCGCAACCGGCTGCCTGGGGCGAACTGAAACCGACCGTGCCGGAGGGCTTCAGTGTCACCGCCATCGCCACCGGCCTGAAAATCCCGCGCCAGAGCCTGGTGCTGCCCAATGGTGACATTCTGGTGGCTGAGGGCAGGGGTGGCAGCGCGGCCAAGCTCAAGCCCAAGGATGTAATCGCCAGCCAGATCAAGGCCAAGGGCAATACCCAGGTCAAGGGTGGCAACCGCCTGACCTTGCTGCGCGATGCTGACGGCGATGGCAACTACGAGGTACAGGCCGTGTTTGCGGATAACCTCAATGCACCGTACGGCTTGGCCTATGCCAACGGCAAGGTGTATGTAGCCAACCAGGATGCGCTGGTGCGCTTTGACTACAAGGAAGGCCAGACCCAGGCCGACGGCCCGCCAACCAAGGTCACCGACCTGCCGGCCGAGATCAACCACCATTGGACCAAGGCGCTGACCATCAGCCCGGATGGCCGCTACTTGTATGTGGGGATCGGCTCGAACAGCAACATCACAGAGCGCGGCCTGGAGGTAGAGATCGATCGGGCCATGGTCTGGCAGGTCGATGCCGAGACCGGCGCACACCGGCCCTATGCCACCGGCTTGCGTAACCCGACGGCATTGACCATTCAGCCGCAGACCGGGCAGTTGTGGACGGTGGTCAACGAGCGGGATGAGCTGGGCCCCGACCTGGTGCCGGACTACCTCACTTCGGTACGTGAAGGGGGCTTCTATGGTTGGCCTTACAGCTACTGGGGGCAGCATGTGGATGAGCGGGTGCGGCCGCAGAACCCGGACAAGGTGGCGGCGGCGATCAAGCCGGATTACAGCCTGGGTTCGCATGTGGCTGCACTGGGTGTCGACTTCTCGACCTCGGCAATGGGCGAGCGCTTTGCCGACGGTGTGTTCGTGGGCGAGCACGGCAGTTGGAACCGCCCCAACCCGGTGGGGTACAAGGTGATTTTCGTGCCGTTCAGCAATGGCAAGCCTGCTGGGGAACCCATCGACTTCGCCACGGGCTTTCGCGGTGAGGATGGCAAGACCCGGGGGCGACCGGTTGGCGTGACGGTGGACCCACGGGGAGCGTTGATCATTGCCGATGACCTGGCGAATACGGTGTGGCGGGTGACGCGTAATCGCTGAAATGCCAGGCGCCCTTAAAAATTTGCATTCACAAGTGCAGTTTTTCTACGACGAATGCGGGGCGCCCTCAGAGGGCCAGCAAAGCGGCAGGTAATGGCTATGCTTGATAGCGCGTGAACCTTTCACGCGCCTATTCGGACTTGATCACAGGGAAGCACGCCTATGAACCCCATTCGTACTCTCGCTCGTGCTGTAGCCCTTGCCACGTTGGCCTCTGCTGCCAGCTTCACGGTGCAGGCTGCCGGAATCCCAATCGGGAGCGAGGCGCTGGAAAGCCATGTCACCACGCAGGTAACGGCTATCGATCTGGCCACCCGCCAGGTCACGGTGAAAGGCCCTGACGATAAGAAGGATGTGACGTTCCAGCTGACCGAAAAGGCCAAGGCGCTGCCCAACCTGAAAGTCGGTGACCAAGTCGACATCTACGTGACACGCGCGGTGGCCTATGTGCTCAATCCGGACGTGGGTGGGGCGCCGAAAGCGACTGAAGAGTCCGGTACCATCCGTGCAACCGAGCAAAACCCCAACCCGGGCGGCGAGGCGTTCCGCCAGGTCAAGGTTACCTCTCAGATCAAGAAGATCGACCTCAACACGCATGAGGTGAGCTTGTTGCCACCGGAGGGCAAGCTTCAGGTGGTCAAGGTCGAGAATCCAGACCTGCAGAAACGCATGAAGAACCTCAAGGTTGGCCAGACTGTCGACGCGATCTACACCGAAGTACTGCGCGTCGAAACCTCGCGCTGACCTCAGCCGTTGCTGACCTCGGTTGCCCCCGGGGTCGCATGCGGGGCGCGGGTGCGTGCGGTCAACAAGCGAATCAGCGGCGATGCGATGAAGGTACTGATGATGGCCATGATTACCAGCAGCGTGAAGTACTCCTTGGGCAGCACGCCCAGGTCATAGCCAACGTTCAGTACCACCAACTCCATCAGCGCCCTGGTGTTCATGCATACACCGATCAATGCCGAATCGCGGCGATTTTCGCCCAGAAGGCGGCTAGCCCCATAAGCACCGAAGAATTTGCTGGCAAAGGCCACCAGGCAGATCAACAGGCAGTTCCACAGAGCGGTGTTGCCCTCAAGGGCGCCAATATCGGTGCGCAGGCCCGTATAGGCAAAGAAGATCGGCAGGAAGAACGCATTGACCACGCCACTGACCTTGGCATTCCACTGTTCGACGAAGGTGCGCTGGGTATGCAGCGCTACGCCAAGTATGAAACCGCCGATGATCGAAAATACCCCGATCAGGTTGGTCACTGTCGCACTGGCCAACAGAATGATCAGCATCAGCGATATCCCTTGGGTCGACAACGGCCGGCGCTGCAGGTCGCCGATTATCCAGCGCAGGACCAGTGGCCGTACCAGGGCGATCACGACGACGAAGAACAACCCGAGCGCCAGCAACCTCGCCAGAGAGGTCCAGGGATTGAACTGCGAGGCGATCAACGAAGTGACGCCGCCCAGGATCAGCCAGCCGCATACATCGTCGATTGCTGCCGCGCCAATGGTGAGCGTGGCGACCCGAGAGCGGGATAGGCCAAGCTCCATGAATATCCGTCCCAGGATAGGCAGTGCGGTGATCGACAGTGCCGTGGCAAAGAACAACTGGAAGGCTAGCAGTGAGGGTTTGTCCCCGCTGATCTGCTGCCAGAAGTACTCGGCAGTGAGCATGCCGCTGGCAAATGGCACCAGCAGCCCTCCCATGCTGATGACGATGACCGAACGCTTGCGGCCCTTGAGGTGCGTGCCGAACTCGAACTCCAGGCCGACCTGGAACATCAGCAGGATCAGGCCGATCTGCGCGGTGACCACGAAGGCGGTGGCCGTTTGCGGTACGAACAGCGCGGCCAGTTGCTCGGGGAAGAAATAGCCCAGCAGGCTCGGGCCGAGCACCAGCCCGGCAAGGATTTCGCCGGCGACCGGCGTCTGGCCCAGGCTGCGGGTGCTGAACCAGGCGATCAGCCGCGAGACGCTGAAGATCACGATGAGTTGCAGCAGAAACATCAGGGTCAGGTGCTCCGCCTGGGAGCCTACGGCTGACTGTGACTGGGGTGCCGGCGTGAGTTGCACGGTACTGGCATGAATGGCGTTGGACATGATGAAGTCCCGAAAATAAAGAGTCAGATAGGCGGTGCGAGCCAGCCACCGAATGCATGTTCCAGGGCCAGGGCTGCGTTCAGCAGCCGGTGCTCTTGCCCTGGGCCGGCGACCAGTTGCACGGAAACCGGGCAACCTTGGTCAAGGCGTCCCATGGGGACCGTCAGCGCTGGCAGCCCGAGTACGTTGAACAATGCGGTGTAGCCGATATCGCCCGGATAGCGCAGGGCATGGCCATGTTTGGGGGAGATGCCGGGGAGCACCGGTAGTGCCAGCAAGCTGTTGCCCGCCAGGCGTTCGGCCAATGCCTGTTGCAGGGCATCTCGTTTCGACAGCTGACGCGTAAGCCCGGGGCTGCCCAGGTATTCGCCCAGGCTGTCGAGTACAGTAGCCAGCCAAGGCCCGGTGGCATGCAGGGGTTTGCCGGTCAGGGCCAGACAGGCCTGGGTCACGTGCGCCACAGGTTGGCCGTCACCGAGGATATCGGCCAGGCGAACGCCGGCTTCCTTCTTCAGCACGGCCAGCCAGATGGCGAATGCGTCGTCCAGTGCCTGAGGGTGCCAGCGTTCGACCTGGGTGCCTTGTAATTGAAAGTGATGCGCCAGGTCCTCCAGTGCCTGGGTCACTGCCGGGGATACCCGGCTGCCCCAGCTCAGGCGGTCTGGCTGGCACAGGTATAGGTGCTGCAAGGCACCGGGCGCCTGGCAATGCTGGTAGTGGCCGACAATGTTGCGATCGTGCTGGTCGGGGCCAGCGATGATTTCCAGCAGAACGGGCAGGTCTTCGGCATGTCGGCATAACGGGCCCACGGTGAAATGCCGGGCGATACCCAGTGCATGCGGCTGCCCCAGACCGCGCTCGTCAAGGGGCAGATGCCCGGTCAATGGCACCAGCCCCCGTGATGGCTTGAGGCCGAAGATGCCATTGCAGGCCGCCGGGATACGCACCGAGCCGCCACCATCGGTGCCCAGCGCGAAAGGTACGCAAGCACTGGACACCAGCACGGCATCACCACCACTGCTGCCACCGGCGCTGCGCCCCTGCCGGTAAGGGCTGCCGGTGCAACCATAGACCGGGTTATCAGTTTCAGGCCAGAGCGCCATCTCGGCCTGGTTGCCCAGTGCCACCGGAATGGCGCCAGCCTCGATCAGGCGCTGCGCGGCAGTGGCGGTAAAACGCGCAACCTGTTGCTGGCGAAGGCGCGAACCGCAGGTTTTCGGTGCACCGGCCAGGCCCAGGCCTTCCTTGAAACTAAAGGGCACGCCATGCAGGCGGCCCAGCGTAACCCCTTGGTCACGTTGGCGCTCGGCAAACTCGGCAGCCCGTCGTGCCTGGTCGTACAACGCCACTGCCACGGCGTTGCAGCGTTGTTGTATGGCCTGGCAGCGGCCGATGCTGTCCTCGACCAGGGCGACCGGTGACAGTGTGCCATCGCGCACCCCCGCAGCCAGGCGCACACCGCTCTGGGCGAGCAGTTCGTGGTCGGCCGTCATCTTGGGCAAGGCCATCAGTGTTTGGCCAGGTCGAGGAAACCACCGTCGCTGCCGAATGGCGATTTGAGCAGCTCGGGGGCTTCGCCGTACTTGTAGAACAACGAGGGCATCAGCCTTAGGCTGGTTGCCCGGCCGAGGTCCTGCAGGGTGCCCAGGCTGTGCCGCGCCAGCAACTTCAGGTGGCGTGGTGCCAAGCTCCAGCGCACCATGCGCATCAGTCGCAGGCGCAGCATTGCCGAGCGCAGGAAGTAGCTGGCGGCGTAACGCGGGCGAGCCTGGTTGTCGGCCTTGTACAGGGCGAAGTTGATGGTGCGCGAGTACAGGTTGGGGATCATCTGTGGGCTAATGCCCGGGTTGGAGCGGCGCACTTCGCGCAGCAGGCAGGCGAACGGCAGCGGCGATGGCTGTAAGTCACGTGTGTAGCGTGGCAGCAGGTCGGCGAACTGCTGCGCCTGGTGGCCGTCGAGGAAGTCGCCACTGACGTACATCGGCAGCACCACATGGAAGTACGCCATGTTGGCGAACAACAGCGTCCAGCCCATCAGGAACGGGTCGTCCATCACCTCATACCATTTGCTCCAGGTGTCCTGCAGTGCGAGCTGCGCCTGGATGTGCGACTCCAGGCAACTGACGTAGCCCGGGGTGAGGGTGCCCTGGATATCCTTTTCGATCATCGCAGCCACCTGCGGGATCTGCTGGGCCACGTAGGCCAGCCCTGCGCTGTTGGCCGGGTCGAAGGTGAATGCCGCGTCACCGATCAGGAACCAGCCATCGGTGGAGTAGTACTGGTTGGCTTCGTACATGTAGTTGTACATGGCGTGCTGGTCGACCACTTCGCCTGAGGCCATCAACTCGGTGATCACCGGATGATCGGCCATGACCCGCTCCTTGAACGCCTCCAAAGTGCCGATCCGCTCGTTGACCATGTCGGGCCGGTAGGTGATGCCGATGCTGATCATGTCGGCACCGTCGTCACTGCGCATGGGGATGAGCCAGATCCAGTAGCCTTTGCCATAGAAATGGTGGGTGACGTAGTAGGGGTCGTAGCAGTGATGCCTGTCCTTGTGGGTGTTGATGTTGTGCAGAATGCTGCGGTCGAACTGGCGCAGGCGGAACCAGAAGGTACTGCGCTGGTAGGTTGGCTCCTTGTGCAGCTTGAGCTTCTTTGCCATGAAGCGATTGCGGCCTGTGGCATCCACCACCCAGTCGGCATCCAGCTGCCAGCTCTGCGCCTCGTTGCGCAGGGTCAGGCGATGGCGGGTGTGCTCACCTTCATGCAGGTCCACCGCAGCCACGTCAGCCTCTATCAGTTGCACCTGCTGCCCGGCGACAATGGCGCGCAGGTCTTTGTCGAAACTGAACCGGTTAAGGTTGTAGGCTGGCATGCGGATAACCCCGGGGGCCTCGTGGACCACGTAGTTGCGGCATTCCGGGTTGTTGCGCAGCTTCAGGTAATAGGTCAGGCCGTACTTGTGGTAGTGCTTCTCTTCGAGCAGGCTGCCCAGGCCTATGCCTTTGAAAAAGTGCGTAGTGAGTTCGACCGTCGACTCGCCGACGATCGGCCGCTTGCGGTCCGGACGGCCGATTAGCGTCACTTCGACGCCCGGCAGGCGTTTGCGCAGGTACAGGGCAGCCAGGTGGCCGGCCACGCCGGCACCCATGATAGCGATACGTTTCATGTCATCTGTCCGTGATGAGGTGAGGCACCGGGCAGCCCGGTGCCGGGGAGTGAGTCCTAGTGGCTGGCGGCTTCGATCAAGGCCTGTGGTTCGGCACGTTCGGAGTAGTCGACATTGACGAATGCATGGCGAATGCGGCCATCCTGGCCGATGATGAAAGCGCTGGCCATCGGCAGGCTGAGATCGTCGCAGTCGTTCAGTGCCTTGAGGTCGGCGCCGAGTGCCCGATACACCGCTTCCAGCTCTGGCTCCAGCTCGAAGACGATGCCGTACTGGCGCGCCAGCTGGTTGCCCGGGTCGCTCAGCAGTTGGTAGCGCACGCCCAGGGATTCGCGGGTTTTCAGGGTGGCAGCGCGGCTCTGGGCAGAGACGGCGACCAGCGTGGCACCGCTGGCGGCCAGATCGCTTGCCATCTGCTGGTATTCGCTGAGCGTTACATTGCAGAACGGGCACCACAGGCCGCGGTAAAACACCAGTACCAATGGACCGCGTGCCAGCAGGGCCCGCAGGTCCACGGCCTTGCCATCGGCATCCTCCAGCACGGCCAGCGGGGCGTTGTCGCCGGCTTTGAGCACGTGCTCTTCAGGGTGTCTTGCGATAAGGGCTTGCAACGAGGCGCCAAATTTTTCCAGCACCTCGGTGGGCAGTTGGGCCATCTGCTGTTTGACAGCGTCGAGTTTTTCCTTAAGTGACATGCTTGTTTCCTTGTGGTGGTTCACTGGGGCAGGCTTCGGGTGGCCCGGGTCTGGATGCGCTGCGAGGCCTTGCAGGCCGGGGGATGGCGCTGAAACAGCTGAAGTACCCAGTCGGGGCGGGTCTTGCTGGCATCGTTGAGCCAATTGGCGACCGAGTCCTGGGCGTATTTCTCGGCTTCGGCCAGTAGCGGTACCAGTAACGGCTCGGCCACTTCTGGTTGTTGCTTGAGCGCGGCAATGTGCTCGCACCAAACGCCGCGCGGGCGCAGGATCTCGATGCAGAACCGACGGACCAGTGGGTCTGCATCGCCGGTATGGCGGCCGAGTAGCGCCAGGGCCGCTTCAAGGTGCTGGGCCAGGCGCGGTCGCAGGGCGATCCAGGCCCATTCACGCACACCGAAGTGCTCATCGCGGGCGAAGCGAAACTGCGCCAGCAGGGCATCTTCCGCTGGCAGCGAGCGTGACAGGAACGCCTGGGCAAACGCCGCCCAACTGCGCACGGTATCGGATGGGTGCGTGCAGCATTGCTCGAACACCTGCTGGCGCAAAGACTCGGGGGCCTGCTCCAGCCACTGGCCCAACGCCAGGCCAATGGCCGCCACTTTTTTTGACAGGCCCAGTGCCTGGGCCTGGTCCGCGCTGGCAGCGAGGTGCTCTACCAACGTTGAGGGCAGTTGGCCTGTCAAGGCGTTGACCAGGGCGGCTTGATCCACCGCCAGGCATTCGGCCAGGTTGCGGGTTGGCAGTTGGCCAAGGTCGATCAGGGATTTTCGGTCGTCGCTCATTGCAGAGGTTCCATGGCGGAGGAATGGCATCCGGTGGCCGGGGCTGGTGGGCAGTAACGCCCTGGTGCGAGCAGGTGCTGCGGGTCCAGGGCGTGTTTGAGGCGCTGCCCAAGCTGCCAGGCAGGCGCCTGCGTATCGGTCAGCAGGTGCATGAAGGCCAGAGGCAGGCGATAGGGCAGTACACCTTGCTGTTTGCCGCTGTTGAACAAGTGCCGGTAACAGTCCTCTGCGCGGGCTGTGGCCTTTTCATCGTTGCGATCGAAGAGCAGTGGCAAGGTGCAGTCGATTGCCCGGCCAGACAACGTGGTGAGGGTGACCGGGCAGGGGAGGCGGTGGGTCTGGCACACATGCTCCATGTGCCTGACGAATGTTGCCACCTGCTGACTACGCAAAGGCAGGATCGGTGCGTACCAGATCAGGCCGCAGTTGTCCCGTGCCGGGTCGAGCAGGGCGCCTGCCTGCGGCCGTGCTCCGGCGACATAGGCCAGCGGCAGCGCCACCTGATTGGGCCGGCCTTCCATCAGTTCCATACCCAAGTGCAGTTTGTCCAGCATGACCCGCCAGCGCCTGGACCAGGCACCTGGCAGCAGACGCAGGGCTTGGCTTGCCCATGCCAGCTGGCGCTGGCTGCGGAACAGATAGCGGCTGCTGAAACGACGCAGTTCGGTACGGATAATGCCCTTCAGCGAGGCCAGTTGCGCCTGTTCGCAGTAAATCGAGCCCACCCCCATCCAGGCAGGCAGGGCCAGCGACCTCGCAGCGGTGTCGCGCTCAGCCTGGTTTAGCTGGGTCAGGGGACGCGCGTCATAAGCCATGCTCAGCAGGCGTGTGCTGTTCATCAGGTTGATGCCGCCCACCTGGCTGCCGCAACGGTCAAGAATGCGTTTCACCCCGTCCAGTGCTGCAGGTAACTGTGCCGCGGAGTCGACCCAGAAATAGAACGGTTGCACGACTTGCGGGCGTCGGACCAAGGCAATCGACATTTGCGTCACCACGCCTAGGCCGCTCTGGCCGAACAGGCCATCAAGGTAAGGCCCGACTCCCCACTTGAAACACGGGGTGGTGCCAGGCGCCCACATGGGCGAGCGGTAGCGCTGACCATCGGGCAGGATGGCCTCAAGGCCCATCACGGCCTGCCAGTGGTCTGTTACCGGCGTGATGCCGAACCCTCGCTCCAGCGCATTGGCCAGCACACTGCATGTGGGCCCGGCGCCGGTGACCGGGGTGAGGAAGGGCAGGTCGCGGCTGGCCAGGTAGTCGGCCAGTGCCGCCTGGGTCACGCCAGGCTCGAGGGTGACCACAGCCAGCGCTTCGTCAAAGGCGAGGATCTTGTCCATGCGCGACAGGTCGAGTTGGACGCAGTGGCTATTCGTAGTCGCCATGCCACCGTAGCCCCAGTTGTTGCCGGTGCTGGCAGGTTGCAGCGCAACGTTGTGCTGGCGGGCAATGGCCAGGCAGGCCGCCACCTCTTCGCTGTTGGCGGGCCTGAGACGGGCGCAGGCATGGGCGGGCGA
The DNA here is from genome assembly GCF_057766845.1 of Pseudomonas sp. D5(2026). Lineage (NCBI taxonomy): Bacteria > Pseudomonadati > Pseudomonadota > Gammaproteobacteria > Pseudomonadales > Pseudomonadaceae > Pseudomonas > Pseudomonas sp. D5(2026). Next base: position 3,329,806 of record NZ_CM173421.1, on the reverse strand, counting down.
GCGCATTGTGTCCTGGCGCAACCTGGCGAGCGTCGCGGCATCCGTCTGCACGTGGACGTCGCCCAGCAACGTGCGCCACGCCGCCAGGGCGGCTTGCAGGCGCTGCGGCTCAGAACGCACTCGCCATCCCCCCCATGCCGAGGAACAGGCGCAACTGATCGACATCAGCCTGGCGGCTACGCGGCAAGCTGCGGTAGCGGCGGCGGAACTCGTCCTTCATTGCCGCCACGCAGCGCCGCTTGGGAGTGCGGACAACCATCATCAATGGGCTGACGGCGGTGCTGTAGACCTTGGCACATGGGCCCAGATAGCTGGCGGCAAGGGTCTGGAACTCTTCCCGCGAGAACGCCGCCAGCAGCGAGTTGCGGTAGTCGAGCAGGGTAGCCTGATCGGCACCGTCGCTAGCGCGGCTGACGAAGTAGTCCACCGATTCCACCGACTTGAGCCTGCCGAAATCATTCAGGTAGATGGCCCGATCATTGCGCAGCACGCGCGCGATGTTGCGGAACGTCGCTTCCAGCTGAGAGAGGTCTGCCAGGTGATGCAGGGCCATGGACGAAATCACTACATCGACGCTGCGGTCGGCGATACCGGCCAGGCGCGTCATGTCTTCTTCGCGCAGTTCGACGTTGTCGATGCCCTGCTGGCGGATCGATTCACGGCCCACCTCGAGCATGCTGGTGGACAGGTCGGCACCGATGAACTCGGCCCGCGGGTTCAGCCGGGCCAACTGCAGCAATAGGCTGGCAGGGCCACAACCGATATCCAGTACGACATCACCGGGTTTGATCAGGGCGCACATCTGTGCGCAGTGGTACAAGTAGGTGCCGGACAGCGCCTGGCCCTGGCCGGCACTGTCGGCGTAGGCACTGACGCAAGTTTCGTCGACCATCACCAGGTCGGGCTCAGGTGTACGTACAAACGGTTGCCTGAGGGTGATTTCCCTGTAGATCGCGCGCAGCAATCCTGTGTCCATGAACTTGTCCTCCATGAAAGTCGTGTGGGTTTGGAACGCGGGGCGGGCTGCTCAGTCCAGTTGCAGAGCCCGTCGCACCCGCGGCGAAAGGTGGTGCGGCGAGGTGCCACAACGCGCCATGTGGGTGAGGACGTCGTCGGCACTCCAGCGAGCCTGTGCGGCGGGCAGCTGGATATGTGGGTAATGGCGCGAGCAAAAAAAGTCGAACAGGTCGGTACACGTCTGGTCGACCGTAAACTTCAGGCCTGGCGCACTGTAGGCCTTGGCGAACACATCCCGCGCCCGGGCTAGATTCACGGCCAGCGGCAGCGACAGGGCATTGTTGAGTTTGGTATAGGCCTGTACCGGGCCGATGGGCGAGAAGAACAGTACATTGCGGTAGAAGCTGGCGGCGCGCGGGTGCACGGCGATCACCAAGGTGCTCACCTTACGATGGTCAATGGCCCATCGAAACATGGCGTTGTACAGCATCAGTGGCACGCCCTTGCCCTTGTAGCGGCTACATACCGCCAAGGTCCCGACTTCGGCCACGCGCACACCGCCCAGGCGCTGCAGCACAGCCTCGTTGATGTGCACATCCTCCAGTGGAAGGCCCAGTGCCGAGTCTTCGATCAGCGACACGGTGCCAACCACTCGCCCGTCTTTCAGAGCCACGAAGGTGGTAGTGCCCGGTAGCAGGTGAAACGGCGAAAACCGCATGCCCGCACGGCACACGGTGGCGATGCCGCGGCGTGCATAGCTCTCGTTGACCAGACGCAGGGCCTGCTCGAGTTCGAACAGGTTCTGCACCGGGCGAAAGCTGAAACCCTCGATGGCCAGTGGCTGTCTGGCAAGGCGGCGGATGAACAGGCGCCGGTAAAGGGCCGCTGGCAGGCAGGCCTCGAGCCAAGGTTGGCGACGACTTAACCGGTCGTGTTCGCTATGTACCCGGGGCTTCCTGCCAAGCCGGGCCAATACGCTCTGATTTTGCAACATTATCCACCTCCATGTGGTCTTGCGGGTGTGTCTTGGGTTCAGTGCTTGTCCGGTGGCAGTGCCAGGGCAGGACTGGCCGAGAGTGCCTGTAGCGTGATGGACAGGGCGTCGCGTTGCGTGTTGTCCAGTGACTGCATGATCGTGCCGATCCAGTCAGTGTGTTGTGCGAATACGGCGTCGAGTACCGCTATGCCTGCCGAGGTAAGGCTGATGCTCAGCTTGCGACGGTCATGGGCGTCCTTGCGGCGCTTGATAAAACCGTCACCCTGCAGGCCGTCGAGCAGGCCGGTTACGGTGCCCGAGGTGATTGCCAGGCGCGTCGCCAGCTCCAGCGGTGCCAGGCGGCCGCCTGCACCTTGCAAGGTCAGGAGGATTGCGAACCGCCCTTCCGACAGGTTATGGCGGGCCAACCGTGCGGCGCATACCCGGTTGATGGCCGCTGCAGCGGACAGCAGTTCGAAACACAGGCGCACGTTCTGCCTGGCGTCAGCGGGGGCCTCGGCCAGTGCATCGAGCATGATGTGATGCTTGTTCTCAAGAATATTCATAAGGCGCAGTTTATCTTGGTGCCTTAGTAAGTCAACAGCACAGATGTTTCAGGGTTAAGACAACATGCGCACGCCGGACGGAAGGGATGTTTCACTATGCATGGTACGAATAGTTCAAGTGCAGGATTTTGATTTCTATCAGTACTGGGTAATGCACCATCATGGTGGCCATCGATACCTTGGATGAGGAATGCCATGTTCAGTAAATCAATGCTTCTGCTGGCGCTTCCTGTGGCCATGGCGTTGCTTGCCGGTGCTGTGTTGCCGTTTCAGGCCGCAGGTAATGCTGCGGCAGGCCGGGCACTTGGGCATTGGCTGTGGGGGGCTTTCACATCGTTGACGGTAAGCATGCTGGTGGTGATTGCTGCCCTGCTGATTATTCGGGTGCCGGTGCCAGACATGGGAAAGGCCCTGCAGGGGCCCTGGTGGTTGTGGGTTGGTGGCGTGCTGGGGGCAATGTATGTAGCCGGCGCCGCAGCACTCACCCCTAAACTTGGCGCAGCAGGGTTCCTGGTACTGGTGGTGGCTGGGCAGATCATCACGGCAGTGCTTGCCGACCACTATGGGGTGATGGGGTTGGGTGGCAAGCCGCTCAGTCTGGCCAGGGTGGCCGGCGTGGTGCTGATCCTGTGCGGAGTAATGCTGGTACAGGGCACTTGGGCGACGGCGTCACCGGTCCATTCCACGGCAGCTGTGAAAGGGCAGGAAAACTGATCAGCGCCCTGGTTGGCTGCACGCCCATACGGTTTCGCGCAGCCAGCGGTGCCCGGGGTCAGTGTCCTTGCGGTTGTGCCAGGCTTGCTGATAATCGAACGAGGGGATGGCCAGTGGTGGCGTGAACTGGCGCAGTGTCCTGTGCTGGCGCAACGACCCCACAGCGCGGCTGGCCACCGTCAGGATCAGGTCGGTGCCGGCCAGCACTTCGACTGCCGCACTCCAGTGCGGCAAGGCCAGGGCGATACGGCGTTGCAGGCCCCGGGCGGCCAGTGCGCGCTCGATTTCATCGAAAGCATCCGGGCGCATGGCCATCAATACATGTGGGCGTGCCAGCCAGTCTTCCAGGGCCATGCCGCCGCTGGCAGGCAGCACCTGGCGATCGGCAACGCTGATGAAGCGATCCGCAAACAGGGGCTGGACGGTGATGTCCTGAGGCAGTTCGGGGAACAGGCCCAGGGCCAGATCCAGTTCGCCATCGAGCAACTGCGCCAACATGGTTTCACGGCTGGCCTGGCTGATGGCCAGGTCCACCCCGGGCGCGACTTGGCGCAGGTGGCGTAGCAGATGCGGCAGGATGATGCGCGAAGCGTAATCGGATAGCGACAGCCGGAATCGGCGCTGGGCCCGGGCTGGGTCGAACAGCGGGGTGGCCAGCAGGCTGTCGAGATTGCTCAGTGCATCCTGTAGTGGCTGTGCCAGCGACTGGGCGCGGGCAGTGAGGACCATGCCGCCGCCTTGGCGTACCAGCAAAGGGTCGTCGAAGTGTTTGCGCAACTGCGCCAAGGCGTGGCTCACCGCCGGTTGGCTGCGGTGCAGGCGCAAGGCTGCGCGGGTCACGTGCTTTTCGCTGAGCAGGGCGTGCAACGCGAGCAGCAGGTTGAGGTCGATCTTGCGCAGTTCATCCATAGGGTGAATGGCCTTGGTCAATTCTGGCGACTTGTATCAGCTTAACAAATGCTTGAGTCTTGCACGCGCTTACAAGCTGCTGGCGATAGAGGCCACTTCACAGCACATGAATTCTACTAAATGGGTTTATGTTTGTTCTGTAATTCACTGATAAAAAACCATTATCTTCTTGCAGTCGCATGCTGAACACACTGCTCAAAGTAAGTCCGCTTTATCGCTGCCGGCTTGAGTCGCGAGCGGCTGTTGTAGGTTTGTTCGGTAATGCCGAAGGCTGTCATGCGCATCCACGGCTTGGGAAACTTACGCACCTGAAGCTTCTTGCGTGTGGCGTACAGCGTTACCCCGGAAAGCTTGGCCTGCTGGGCTTCGGCGGCTATCTGTGCACCCCAGCCGCAGGTGTGACGATCGTTCTGGCTCAGTGCCCTGGCCTGGGCGCCGAAAGCGAGGGTGGCCAGCACGCAGCCGGCCATCGTTGCTAGAATTACTCGCATATTGCGGTCCTAAGCGTCTGAAAGAAAACGGAGTTTGCCTTCGCTTTCCGGTGCTGTGGGCCAGCAATTTGCCGTCAGGTTACGCGCAGAGGATTGGCTGCGGGCTTGCGCAGGCTCGTCCAGGCCAGGCTGGCAACCCAGACTACCGACACGCCATAGTTGAGACGTTGATACAGGCCGAACAACTGGCCACTCTGCGCCGCCTGGCCCATCAACGCGACGGTGGTAATCGCCAGCACCACGCAAGCCAGCGAGAACAGCGCCAGGGCGGGGGAGCCGGCAATACGGTTGCCCAGCCATGCCCATAGGGCGCTGGCGAAAGTCAGCGAGAGGAACATCAGCAAACCAAACAGGTTATGCAGTTGCTGCGAGGTAGATGGCTGTGCCGGTGCGCAGCCCTGGTCGCAGGGGAACCAGCCGGTGCCCAAACTGCCCATGCCATGCAGCAACACCAGGCCCGCACTCAGCAGCGCCAGCGTCGAGCTACGCCAGCGCCGCACCAGGCCCCAGGCAAACAGGGCAAACAGCAGGGCTAGGGGGAAGTTGTTGACCCGTGGTGACCAGCTGTGGGTTGGCGAACCGGCCGCGCCAAGCTGGCTCATGGCCTGTTGAAGGTGGTCGTAGCCGGGGTAGGCCTGGGCGGTGAGCCAAACGCCCGCCAGCAGCCAGAGGGGGATCAGCAGGCCACTGCCGAGCAAAAGGCGGTCGAGGGTTTTCATACTGCAGATTCCTTCCATGGATCAGTGAGCGTGAAGGCGTACAGTACAGGCTCGCGCAGACCATGGGCCAATCATTCTGCGCGCTTTTTCATGGGGCATGGTCGGCAAAGATGGACAATAAATACCGCACCGGGTGTATGTGATCGTACAACCGCTTGCGCTATGATGAGCGCTGTCTTTCTAGGTGAAATACAGGGCAATGACAGAGCAACAGGTACAGGCAAGGACCCGGCGCAAGCCGCGCAGTCTGGCCCAGGAACTGGTCACGGTGCTGACCGAACGCATTCGCAGCGGCCAGCTCAAGCGCGGCGACAAGCTGCCGACCGAATCGCAGATCATGGCCGAAGAGGGCGTCAGCCGCACGGTGGTGCGTGAGGCGATTTCGCGGTTGCAGGCCGCCGGGCAGGTAGAGACCCGCCACGGCATCGGCACCTTCGTGCTGGATGCGCCGGCTACGGGCGGTTTCCGTATCGACCCGGCCACCGTGGTCACCCTGCGCGAGGTGCTGGCGGTGCTGGAGTTGCGCATTGCCCTGGAGATTGAGTCGGCCGGGTTGGCGGCCCAGCGGCGAAGCGACGAAGCGCTGGCCGGTATGCGGGCGGCGCTGGACGAACTCAACGAGGGGGCGGCCCACGCCACTGATGCGGTGTCGGCGGACTTCCAGTTCCACCTGCGCATTGCCCAGGCCAGCGGCAACCACTACTTCGCCGATATCATCAACCACCTGGGTACCAGCATCATTCCGCGCACCCGGCTGAATTCGGCGCGCCTGGCCCATGATGATCAGGCGCATTACATGAGTCGCCTGATGCATGAGCACGAGGCGATCTATGAGGCGATTGCCCGGCGTGACAGCGAAGGGGCGAAGATGGCCATGCGCATGCACCTTAGCAACAGCCGCGAGCGCTTGCGCCAGGCGCATGAGGCGGCTGAAGCGCAAGGGACCTGAAGCCTTTGCTGCCTGTACTGGCCTCTTCGCGGGCAAGATAGCCCTGTAGGAGCGGGCTTGCCCGCGAAGAGGCCGGTACAGTCAGAAAGAAAAGCCCCGCCGTGCGCAGGGCTTTCCTGTTTCTGGCAGCCAGTCAGATCGCCCCGTCACTCCACTGCCCGTTCACCAACCGCCGCAGCCCCAGCGGGTTGCCGTCGCGCAGTGCCTCAGGCAGCAGCGTCTGCGGATAGTTCTGATAGCACACCGGGCGCAGGAAGCGGTCGATGGCCAACGTGCCGACCGAGGTGCCACGCGCATCGGAGGTAGCCGGGTACGGGCCTCCGTGCACCATCGCATCACAGACTTCGACACCGGTCGGGTAACCATTGACCAGGATTCGACCGACTTTCTCCTCCAGCAGCGGCACCAGCCAGGCGAACGCATCGAAGTCTTCCGCCTCGCCGATAAGCGTCGCGGTCAGCTGGCCACGCAGGCCTAGCAGCGCTTCGCGCAGTTGGTCGTTGTCCTGCACCTCTACGGCCACGGTGGTGGGACCAAACACTTCCTCCTGCAACAGCGGGTCGGACTCGACCAGCAGGCGTGCATCGGCCTTGAACAGCTGAGCGCGCGCCTGGTTGCCTTCCTGCGCCTGGCCGGCCACATGCTCGATACCGGCATGGGCATGCAGGTGTTCAAGGCCGCCGACGTAGCTGCGCAGGCCGCCAGCGTTGAGCATGGTTTGCCCGGCTTGCTGGTCCAGGTACTGGCCAAGGTCGGCGAGTAACTGGCTGTACTGTGGCGACTGCAAGCCAATCACCAGTCCAGGGTTGGTGCAGAACTGCCCGGCACCCATGCACACAGACCCCGACAACTCGCGGGCAATGGCCTCGCCACGCTTGGCCAGGGCACCCGGCAGGATGATGACCGGGTTGATGCTGGACATCTCGGCAAATACCGGGATTGGTTGCGGGCGCTCAGCGGCCATGCGGCAAAGGGCATCGCCGCCTTTCAACGAGCCGGTGAAGCCAACCGCCTGGATCGCTGGGTGCTTGACCAGCCACTCGCCCACGCCGCCACCAAACACCATGTTGAACACGCCCTTGGGCATGCCGGTACGCTCAGCGGCGCGCACGATGGCGCAACCGACCAGGTCGGCCGTGGCCATGTGGCCGCTGTGCGCCTTGAATACCACGGGGCAGCCTGCGGCCAGGGCGGCGGCGGTATCCCCCCCGGCGGTGGAGAAGGCCAGCGGGAAGTTGCTGGCACCGAACACCGCGACCGGGCCCACGCCGATGCGCATCTGGCGCAGGTCTACGCGTGGCAGCGGCTGGCGCTCGGGCAGTGCCAGGTCAATGCGCGCGCCGAGGAAGTCGCCGCGGCGCAGCACCTGGGCGAACAGGCGCATCTGCCCGCTGGTGCGGCCACGCTCGCCCTGGATACGGGCGGCGGGCAGGGCGGTCTCGCGGCAGACGATGGCGACGAAGGCGTCATCCAGTTCGTCGAGTTCAGCGGCAATGGCGTCGAGGAACTCGGCCCGACGTGCCGGGGCCAGTTGGCGGAACTCGGCGAAGGCAGCGGCGGCGGCCTTGGCGGCCTGGTCCACTTCGGCTTCGGTGGCCTGGGCAAAGCTGTAGGGCAGGGCTTCGCCAGTGCTGGCGTCCAGGCTCTGCAGGCGCTGAGGGCCAGCGGCACTGCGCTGACCGGCGATGAAGTTATGGCCGAGGATTTCAGGCATGGGGTGCTCCTGTGGGCTTGAGGGTGGAGTGTGTGAATGCGTGGTCAGGGCTGCGGCATCAGGTAATGGGCGCCGGGTTGAACAGGGTGATGTCGTTGTGCAGCCGGTGTTGTTCGGCCCAGGTCTGCTTGCGGCCGCTGGCCACGTCCAGGTAGTAATGGAACAGTTCCCAACCCAGCTCCTCGATGGTCGAGCGACCACTGGCGATGCGACCGGCGTCGATGTCGATCAGGTCGGGCCAGCGCTGGGCCAGTTCGCTGCGGGTGCACACTTTGACCACCGGTGCCATGGCCAGGCCATACGGGGTGCCGCGGCCGGTAGTGAAGACGTGCAGGTTCATGCCGGCTGCCAGCTGCAAGGTGCCGCAGACAAAGTCGCTGGCCGGGGTGGCGCAGAAAATCAGGCCTTTGCGATTGACCCGTTCGCCTGGGCCGAGCACACCCTGGATAGCGCCGCTGCCAGACTTGACGATCGAACCCAGCGATTTCTCGACGATGTTCGACAGCCCGCCTTTCTTGTTGCCCGGCGTGGTGTTGGCGCTGCGGTCGGCGGCGCCTTGCTGCAGGTAGCGGTCGTACCAGTCCATTTCGCGCACCAACGCGTCGGCAACGGCCTGGTTTTCCGCGCGCGAGGTCAGCATATAGATCGCGTCGCGCACCTCGGTCACTTCAGAGAACAGCACAGTGGCGCCAGCGCGGACCAGCAAGTCCGCGGCATAGCCCAGTGCCGGGTTGGCGGTGATGCCTGAGAAGGCGTCGCTGCCACCGCATTGCATGCCGAGGATCAGTTCGCTGGCCGGGACCGTTTCGCGGCGGCGCTGGTCCAGCTTCTTCAGGCGGGTTTCGGCCAGGTCCATGATCTGCTCGATCATTTCGACAAAGCCAAGGCTGGCATCTTGCAGGCGGTACAGCCATGGGTCGCTGAGGTCCACCGACGGGTCGTTGTCGTGCATCACCTGGCCGGCTTGCAGTTTTTCACAGCCCAGGCTGATCACCAGTGCCTCGCCGCCGAGGTTGGGGTTGCGCGCCAGGTTGCGCACGGTGCGGATCGGGATGTAAGCGTCGCGGGCATTGATTGCCACGCCGCAGCCGTAGCTGTGGGTAATGGCCACCACGTCGTCGACGTTGGGGTATTTGGGCAGCAGCTCGTTGCGAATGCGCTTGACCGCATGTTCCAGCACGCCGGTCACGCATTGCACGGTGGTGGTGATGCCGAGGATATTGCGGGTGCCGACAGTGCCGTCGGCATTGCGATAGCCCTCGAAGGTGAAACCCTCCAGCGGCGGCAGCGGCTGTGGCACGGCGTCGCAGCGCGGCAGGCTGTCCAGTTCCGGCGCAGCCGGCATGGCCAACTGGCTTTCCTGTACCCAGCTGCCTTGGCGCAGGTCTTCCAGCGCGTAGCCGATGATTTGCCCGTAGCGGCGTACCGGCTCGCCCTTGGCGATGGCCACGGTGGCCACCTTGTGACTTTGCGGCACGCCTTCGACCAGAGTCAGGCCGTCGGCAAAGCGGGCGCCTTCGCCCAAGCCGCCGTCGTTGACGACCACCACGACGTTATCGTCGTCGTGCAGGCGGACGTAGCGGGGCGAGTCGGAATGTTCGATCAACTGCATGTTTGGGCCCTACTTGTCAGATTCTCAGGCTTTTGTACATCCGCCCGCGCCGGGTGACCCGGCACGGGCGTGTTCTTTCAGTGACGCGAACTGGCCAGTTCGCCGTCGGTGGCAGGCTCAGCGTGTGGCTTTGGGGCGGCATCACGCAGCTCGATGCGCTTGATGGGGCCGACGATAACCAGGTAGCTGAATACTGCGACCAGCGCGTTGGCACCCACGTACACAAGCGCCCACTTGAACGAGCCGGTGGCGCTGATGATGTAGCCGATCACGATAGGGGTGGTGATCGAAGCGATGTTGCCGAAGGTGTTGAACAGGCCACCGGACAGCCCGGCGATCTGCTTGGGCGAAGTGTCCGCTACCACCGCCCAGCCCAGCGCACCGATGCCCTTGCCGAAGAACGCCAGCGTCATGAAACCAACCACCATCCACTCGGCATCGACGTAGTTGCAGAACACCATGGTGGTGGACAGCAGCAGGCCACAGACGATCGGCAGTTTGCGCGAGAAGGTCAGCGAGTTGCCGCGGCGCAGCAGCCAGTCGGAGATCACACCACCCAGTACGCCACCGATGAAACCACACACCGCCGGCAGCGAGGCGATGAAGCCGGCCTTGAGGATGGTCATGCCACGTTCCTGCACCAGGTACACCGGGAACCAGGTGAGGAAGAAGTAGGTGATGGCGTTGATGCAGTACTGGCCCAGGTAGACGCCCAGCAGCATGCGGCTGGTCAGCAACTGCTTGATGTAACCCCATTTCGGGCCGTCGCTGCCGCGCTTCTGGTCCATGTCGACCAGGCCGCCGTTCTGCTCGATGTGCTCGAGTTCGCTTGGGCTGATGCGCGGGTGTTGGCGCGGGTTGTAGATGGTCTTCAGCCACACCACCGAGAAGATGATGCCCAGCACACCCATGACCACGAACACGTGCTCCCAGCCGAAGCTGAACACGATCCAGCCCATGATCGGGGCGAACAGTGCAGTGGCGAAATACTGCGCCGAATTGAAGATGGCCGACGCCGTGCCGCGTTCCTGGGTCGGGAACCATGCAGCGACGATGCGCGCGTTACCCGGGAATGACGGGGCTTCGGCGAAGCCCACCAGGAAGCGCAGGGTGAAGAGGGTGACCACGGCCCAGGCAACCGGAAGGCCACCGACAAAACCCTGCAGCAGGGTGAACAGCGACCAGGTGAAGATGCTGAAGGCGTAGACGTTCTTGGAACCGAAGCGATCGAGCAGCCAGCCACCAGGAATCTGGCCAGCCACGTAAGCCCATCCGAAGGCGGAAAAGATATAACCGAGGGTTACGGCGTCAATGCCGAGGTCTTTCTGCAGGCTGGAGCCTGCGATTGCAATGGTAGCGCGATCGGCATAGTTGATCGTGGTCACCAGAAACAGCATGAACAGGATCAGGTAGCGCACATGCGTCTTCTTAGTCGCTTGCATGCTGGCAATACTCCCACTAGTTATTTTTGTGCGGGCTCACGAATTGTAACCGGAGTGGGGCAGGCCCACTCCGGGCGCGGCATGTGGCAGGCCGCGGGCGGCGTTTACTGCGGGCCCATCTTGTCCATCAGCGCGGCGAGCATCTCGTACTCTTCGGCGGTGAGGTCGGTCAGCGGAGTACGCACCGGGCCTGCGTCATAACCGGCAATTCTGGCGCCAGCCTTGACGATGCTGACGGCGTAGCCGGCCTTGCGGTTGCGGATGTCCAGGTACGGCAGGAAGAAATCGTCGATCAGCTTGGCCACGGTGGCGTGGTCGTCGCGGGCGATGGCGTTGTAGAAGTCCATGGCGGTTTTCGGCACGAAGTTGAACACCGCGGAGGAGTACACCGGTACGCCCAGGGCCTTGTAGGCGGCCGCATACACTTCGGCGGTCGGCAGGCCACCCAGGTAGCTGAAGCGCTCGCCCAGGCGACGACGGATCGACACCATCAGCTCGATATCACCCAGGCCGTCCTTGTAGCCGATCAGGTTCGGGCAACGCTCGGCCAGTTTTTCCAGCAGGTCGGCGTTCAGGCGGCAGACGTTGCGGTTGTACACCACCACACCGATGTTTACCGATTTGCACACCGCTTCGACGTGGGCGGCGACGCCGTCCTGGCTGGCTTCGGTCAGGTAGTGCGGCAACAACAGCAGGCCCTTGGCACCCAGGCGCTCGGCTTCTTGCGCGTATTCGATGGCCTGACGGGTGGAGCCGCCGACACCGGCGAGGATCGGTACCGAAGTGGCGCAGGTGTCAACCGCGGTCTTGATCACCTGGCTGTATTCGCTTGCGGCCAGGGAGAAGAATTCACCGGTACCGCCGGCGGCGAACAGCGCGCTGGCGCCGTAGGGGGCCAGCCACTCAAGGCGCTTGATGTAGCCAGCCGGGTTGAAGTCGCCCTGGGCGTTGAAGTCGGTGACCGGGAAAGACAGCAGGCCGTGGGAGAGGATGGATTTGAGTTCTTGTGGATTCATTGTTGTTGGCATCCTGGGGCGCTTGGTGAAGGGTGTTGTTTTGCGTTGGAGGTAAGTTATCGTACAACTTCGAGTGTGGCTAGCCCCTTTCGGAATTTTTTGTTTGGGTGTTTAGGTGCTCAGGTGGCCAGTTTGAGAATGGCGGTGGCGCGGAGATCCAGCGCCGCCCGCGCGGCGCATCGCGAGCTGCGCTCGCTCCTACGTTTGTTTCGGGCCAATCATTCCTGTGGGGTTCGCGCGCGAACGCCTTGGCGCATGGCGCGAAATCGCGTCGTACAAACAAGGCGGTCGCGCGCGCCTGTCACAGGCGTAACTGGCCCGAAACAAACGTAGGAGCGAGCGCAGCTCGCGATGCGCCGCGCGGGCGGCGCGCGATCGCACCGGCGCAGAAGGCATAACGACAACCACATAACGGTCATCGTATCTCTTGGAAGAAAAAGGATCGCGGAGACAGGCACAAGCCCGCCGCCCGATTCCACGGGAAGTGTTCTGGGACCAGCAGAGGGTGACCGGGGAAACGGGGGAGGCCTTGCGCCGCCCCGCGATCAAAGCAGAGGAAACTGAAGGTCAGGCCGCGTGCTGGCGCTTGACTTGCGCCTTGCGTACCTGGGCCCGGCAAGCATCGCCGAAAGCCTGGAAGATCTTTATCGAGTCAGGGTTCTTCGCCGCTTGCCACTCAGGGTGCCACTGCACCGCGAACAGGAACGGCGAAATGCTTGGCGCATGAATCGCTTCGACCAGGCCATCTTCGGCACGGGCGATCGCTTCAATACCGGCGCCGAGCTTGTTCAGGCCTTGGCCATGCAGCGAGTTGACGCGAATCTCGTCGGTACCCAGGGTTTCGTGCAGCCAGCTGCCCGGCTGGATCTTCACCCCATGCACCTGGGCGTACTGCACTTCGACCGGGTCTTCCGGGTTTTCCCGGTGGTCATTGAACCCAGGTTCGGCATACACCTTCTGGTAAATGTCACCACCCAGGGCCACGTTGATTTCCTGCATGCCACGGCAGATGCCGAAGATGGGCAGGCCACGCTTGATCGCCGCCTTGACCAGCGGAATGTCGAACAGGTCGCGGTTCTGGTCCTGGCCTTTGCCTGGAGTCTGGTTTTCCTGGCCATACAGGGCTGGGTCGATGTTGCTGCCAGCGCCAGTCAGGTACACGCCGTCGGCCATGTCCAGGTAGGTCTCGAGGTCTTCAGTACCGAAGCAGGTGGGTACCAACACCGGGACGCAATCGGAGAACTCGACCAGCGGGCTAATGTATTTGTGGGTCATGACCTGGTAGTCATGGCCTTTGCGCTCTTGGGTGCCCATGGTCATCAGGACGACAGGTTTGCGCAGGGAAGGTTGCTTGTTGCCAATGTTGCTGTTGGACATATGTCACCTTGGGACAGGTTCGACCTGTCGTTGTTGTGCAGGCGCACGGCGCGGGGCCCTGATTGCTGCCTGTGGCCCCGAGCACTGCCGGCTCGTCAGAGGCGACGATTCCGGTCGGGGCTTGTAGATAGCTTGCCAGAGCCGTTCGATATGTCAAACAACGGAAGAGGGCTTTAACGCAGGCAATACACCGTTTTTTGGGGGGCTGAAACCGATGCGGGCCTGTGGCGGCGTGGGTTTGGCAGGGGCGGCGGTCAATAATATTTAACGATGCAGTTGGGTCATTGCAGCGGTGCAATGAATAGGTAGCTCGAAGTCTCCTCGGTCCTTGTGGGGCAACTGTCTTGCTCAACGTCTAAAAGCTGGCGCGATCCCTGTGGGAGCGGGCTTGCCCGCGAACACGGGCGAAGCCCGTGCCATCCACGGCGGTGTCTTCTTCGCGGGTAAACCCGCCCCACAGGCTTTCAATCAATGCAGTATCTGCGCCAGGAACGCCTTGGCCCGCTCGGTGCGCGGCTGGTTGAAGAACACCTGCGGCGGGCTGTCCTCGATGATCTGACCCCCCTCAAGGAACAGCACCCGCTCGGCTACCTGCCGGGCAAAGCCCATTTCATGGGTGACGCACAGCATGGTCATGCCCGTGCCAGCCAACTGCACCAGCACATCCAGCACCTCGGCGACCATTTCCGGGTCCAGCGCCGAAGTGGGCTCGTCGAACAGCATGATCCGCGGCTTCATGCACAGTGCCCGGGCGATGGCCACGCGCTGCTGCTGGCCGCCGGACAGCTGGCTGGGGTACTTGTGCGCCTGGCTTTCGATGCCGACTTTGCTCAGGTACATGCGTGCCCGCTCCTCGGCGTCCTTGCGTGACAGCCCGCGCACGCTAGTGGGGGCCAGCAGGCAGTTGTCGAGCACGCTCATGTGTGGGAACAGGTTGAAGTGCTGGAACACCATACCGATGTCGCTGCGTACCTGTGACGCCTCGCGCGTGGTGGCTGCCAGGTCGATGCCGTCCACCTGGATGCTGCCCTGCTGGGCGACTTCCAGGCGGTTGATGCAACGGATCAGGGTCGACTTGCCCGAGCCGGACGGCCCGCACAGCACGATGCGTTCGCCTTCGCGCACCTGCAGGTCGATGTCACGCAGCACGTGGAACGCGCCATAGTGCTTGTTCAGGCCTTCGATGCGAATCAGCACCGGACGCGGGTCGGGTTCGGGGGCAAGGGTGGCAAGGCTCAGTGGTGCGGTCATCTTGTTGTTCTCCCGCATGGGTTCAGTCGAAACGGGTCGCGCTGTAAGGCGCGGGGTCGGTGAAGGGGGGCTCGCCAGTGAGCAGCTCGGCCAGCAGCCGGCCGCAGACCGGGCCCAGTGTGAGACCGTGATGGGCATGGCCGAAGTTGAACCACAGCCCTGGGTGGCGCGGCGCCGGCCCGATCACCGGGCGCATGTCGGGCAGGCAGGGGCGGCGGCCCAGCCAAGGCGTGTCGTCCAGGCGCTCGCCGAGGGCCGGGAACAGCTTGCGCGCCAAGGCCTCGCAGCGGCCCAGTTGAATCTGGTTGCCGGGCGCACTGGCTGCGTCGAACTCGATGCCGGTGGTCAGGCGCACACCGCGCGCCATCGGCGCCAGAACATAGCCGCCTTGGGTGTCGCAGATTGAGTGCTCCAGCTGAGCGCCGTCACGGGTGCTGTAGTGCATGTGGTAGCCCCGCTTGATTGCCAGCGGGATCTGGTAGCCCAGGCCGCTGAACAGGTCGGCCGACTGTGGACCGAGGCAGGCCACCACTTCGTCGGCAGTGATCGGGCCGCGACGGCTCTCTACCCGCCATTGGCCATTGGCCTGGCGCAGGCTGCGCGCATCGCCATGCACAAACTGCCCGCCGCGTTGCAGGAACAGCGCCGCATAGCCACGGGTGAGCGCGCCGGGGTTGTTCACGGTTTTCGGGTCGAGCCAGTGAATGCCACCGACCACGGTGGCGTCCAGTTGGTGCTCACGAGCCTGCAGTTGCCCGCATTCGAGGATTTCGAATTGCAAGCCATAGCGGCTCAGGCCCTTGGCATCGGTTTTTGCCTGCTCGAACAGCGCTGGGTCGCGGAACACTTCGATCCAGCCTTTGGCTTGCACCAGACTTTCCAGGCCGGCAGCAGCGATCAGCGCGTCATGCTCTTCGACACAGCGCTGCACCAGCGGCAACATATCGGCGGCGGCCCCAGCCAGACGCCCGGGTGCCGACTGGCGCCAGTAGCGCCACAGCCACGGTGCGGCCTTGGGCAGGTGCGCCAGGCTGTAGCGCACATCGGGCTGGCGGTTCAGGCCGTAGCGCAGCAGTGCGCTCAATTGCCGTGGAAAGGCATAGGGGATGACACTGGAGCGCTCGATCAGCCCGGCGTTGCCATGGCTGGTGCCGCTGCCCGGTTCGTCGCGGTCGATCAGAATTACCTGGCGCCCGCGTGCCTGCAGGTGCAGCGCGGTGCTGACGCCGACAATGCCGGCGCCAAGGACAAGGGTCTGGCAATGCATGAAACGTATCCTTCGGTCAGTTCAGGTGGCGGCCCAGGCGGGCTTCCAGGTGTTTCAACAGGCGCCGCACCAGTTCGACGATCACCAGGTAGAGCACGGCGGCCCACAGGTAGATCTGGAAGTCGAAACTGCGCGAGAAGGCCAGTTTGGTCACGCCCATCAGGTCGTAGATCGTCACCAGCGAGGCGATCGCGCTGGCCTTGATCATCAGGATCAGTTCGTTGCCCAGCGGGCCAATGGCCACCAGCAGCGACTGTGGCAATATCACCTTGAAGAAGGTGGTCGAGCGTTTCAGGTTCAGCGCCCGAGCCGCTTCATGCTGGCCAGGCGCAACCGCCATCAGGCTGCCGCGGAAAATCTCGGCCTGATAGGCGGCGGTGTTCAGAGTGAACGCCAGCAAGGTGCAGAACCACGCTTCGCGGAAGAACCACCACAGGCCGACGTCCTGCCAGAAGCCCTTGAGCGAACCCAGGCCGTAATACAGCAGGAACAATTGCGCCAGCAGCGGCGAGCCACGGAAGAAGTACACGTAGCCGGCAGCCATGCGCTGCAGCAACAGGCTGTGAGACATGCGTGCAAGGGCCAGCAGAAGGCCGAGCACAGCGCCCAGGCTGAAGGAAATCGCCACCAGCTTGGCGGTTACCAGCAGGCCGTCGATGAAGCGTGGGCCGTAGCGCTCCAGCAGGTCGGGGTCGAGCACCATTGCCAGCAGTTGATCGAAGCTCATGCGCGTGCTCCTTGCAGGTGGCGGTTGCTGCGCCGTTCGATGTAGGCGAATACGCGCCCGGACAGTGCCGCGAACAGCAGGTAGCCCAGGCAGGCGACGCCGTAGAAGAACATCGGCTCCTTGGTTACGCTGACCGCCAGGTTGGTCTGGCGCATCAGGTCGACCAGCGAGATGGTCGACACCAGCGAGGTGTCCTTGAGCAGCGACAGCCAATTGTTGGACAAACCGGGCAGGGCGATGCGGGTCAGTTGCGGCAGCAGCACCTTGAAGAAACCGGTGCGCTTGCTCAGGCCAAGCGCCGAGCAGGCTTCCAGTTGGCCCTTGGGCAGGGTCTTGAAGGCGGCCAGCCAGATCTCGCTGGAAAACGCGGCGAACACCAGGCTGAAGGCGATCATCGCGGCGAGGAAGGTGTTGATGATGAACTCACCTTGATAACCCATGGCGGCGAGGATCTTCTGTGCGGCGATCTGGCAGCCGTAATAGATGATCAGCAACGTCAGTAGCTCGGGCAGGCCGCGGAACACGGTAGAAAAGGTGGTGGCCCAGGCCCGTGGCAGGCGTTTGCGTGAGCGCGCCGCCAGCGCGACCACCAGGCCCAGTGGCAGGCCGATGGGCAGGCAGGCCAGGGCCAGGGAAACGGTAACCAGCGCGCCGGCCAGCAACGCCTGGCCCCAGCCTCCGCTGGCGAAAGACAGCAAGGACAATTGATCGAGCATGACGAACCCCTAACTTGGAGGGGCGCTCACCCTTGCAGGCGCGGGCAAGCCCGTGCCTGCAAGGGTGAGGCGCAAGGCCAGTGGTCAGTTATAGATATCGAAAGCGAAATATTTGCTGGCGATTTTCTGATAGGTACCGTTGGCCACGATCTGTTGCAGCGCGGTATTCAGGCGCTGGCGCAGGGCTTCGTCGTCCTTGCGCACAGCGATGGCGGCATCGGCTTTGGTGTCGGCCACGTCGCCAAGGATTTTGCAGCAATCCCCGCCGTTCTTGTTCATCCACTCGTGCAGCGGGAATTTGTCGGCAATCACACCGTCCAGGCGGCCGGCCGCCAGGTCTGCGTTGGCTTCGTCCATGGTCGGGTACAGTTTTACGTCGGCACCGGCCTTGCCATACACGTCTTCGGCGTAGATGGCCTGGGTGGACGAAGACTGCGCACCGACGGTGTAGCCGACAAAGTCGGTCTGGGCGCTGTCGATCTTGCTGTCCTTGGCAACCGCCACGGTCAGTGGCGTGCGGTAGTAGTGGTCGGTGAAGGCGATCTTCTTGCGTCGCTCTTCGGTGTCGATCATCGACGCCACCACGGCGTCATACTTGCGCGCCATCAGGGCGGGGATGATGCCTTCCCAGTCCTGGGCCACCAGCGTGCATTCGACTTTCATCTGCTCGCACAGGGCGTGGGTGATGTCGATATCGAAGCCATGCAGCTTGTTATCGGCGTCTACATAGTTGAAGGGCGGGTAGGCACCCTCGGTGGCGAACCGCAGGGTTTCGGCGCTGGCGGCACCCGCCAGCAGCAGGGCGCACGCACCCACCAAGGCCATGGACTTGTTCATCTCGCACCTCATTGCACTCTTGCTATTGTTGTTTGCCCGTCGACCACGAGGTGTAGCCGACGAATTCGTTATGTAGAGCGGCAGTTGCTTCCAAGCGTTTTTCAACATCCGGTCCGAGCTTCTTGCAGACCTCGTTGACCATCAGATGCACCCACGACAGCATCGTCGAGGTGGATTCCCAGAACAGGTTGAACTCGGTGGGGATGCGGAACACCTCGTCGGCATTGGCATCCGCCCAGTCACAGAAAGTGTCGGTCACCAAGGTGACCGCAATGCCAGCCTCGCGCGCCTTCTGGCACAGCATCAGGGCATGGCGGGAATAACGGCGCGCCTCGAACACCACCAGGGCGCTGTCTTCGGCACGGCCCAGCAACACCTCACCGAAGTGCCCGGCGCTGATGTCGACCAGTTGCACGCTATCGCGCAGGTATTGCAGCAGGTGGCTCATGCACATGGCGATGCCACGCTCGGTCTGGAAGCCGGCGATGAACACCCGCGGTTTGCTTGCCAGGCGTTGCGCCACGTTGTGCCAGGCCGGGCTCTGGCGGTACTCGTGTACGCGCACCAGGGCGGCGATTTCCAGTTCCAGGCTGCCGGCGTTGTCGCTGGCGTCCTGGTTCTGGCGGTAATCTTGCAGGCGATCACCTACCAACCACGGGCCATCGCCCAGATCGTTCTGCAGGTCTTGCTTAAGCGCCTTGAGGTGGGCATAACCCAGTGAGCGACAGTAGCGCCCGACGCTGGATTCGCTGACGCCCAGCTTGGCGGCAATGCTGGCCGAGGTCTGGAACGGCAGTTCGTGCAGGTTGGCAAGCATGTAGGTGGCGATCTTGCGACCGGAGGCAGCGGCCCCTTCGAGGCTGTTTTCCAGGCGTTGCTTGATCATTTGGCTCATGCTGCGGCTCCAGGGGTGAGGCTTGGGAAGAAAATGAATGTTTTCTGTCATCAAGTCAATATTTGACAGATTGCTGTCACATGAAGGAAAGTTTTTGTCGTTGCAACGCTGTAGCCATTCCAAAATCAACAAGGAGCTTCAGATGTCCGCACCTTCCACCAGCACCGTTGTGCGCATGCCGTTTACCGAGCTGCAAAGCCTGTTGCAGGCCATTTTCCAGCGCCATGGGTGCAGCGAGGCCGTGGCCCGGGTGCTGGCCCACAACTGCGCCAGCGCCCAGCGTGATGGCGCCCATAGCCATGGGGTGTTCCGCATGCCCGGTTATGTCTCGACCTTGGCCAGCGGCTGGGTCGATGGCCAGGCCGCGCCACAGGTCAGCGACGTGGCCGCCGGGTATGTGCGTGTCGATGCTGCGGGCGGTTTTGCCCAGCCGGCACTGGCGGCGGCCCGTGAGCTGTTGGTGGCGAAGGCGCGCAACGCAGGCATTGCCGTGCTGGCGATCCACAACTCGCACCACTTCGCTGCGTTGTGGCCGGATGTAGAGCCGTTCGCCGAAGAGGGCCTGGTAGCCCTCAGCGTGGTCAACAGCATGACCTGCGTGGTGCCGCATGGTGCGCGCAAGCCACTGTTCGGTACCAACCCCATCGCTTTTGCTGCGCCTTGCGCCGAGCATGACCCGATTGTTTTCGACATGGCCACCAGTGCCATGGCCCATGGCGATGTGCAAATTGCCGCGCGTGCCGGCCAGCAATTGCCGGAGGGCATGGGGGTGGACGCCGATGGCCAGCCGACCACCGACCCAAAGGCGATTCTGGAAGGCGGGGCCTTGCTGCCATTTGGCGGGCACAAGGGCTCGGCGTTATCGATGATGGTCGAGTTGCTGGCGGCGGCGCTGACCGGCGGTCATTTCTCCTGGGAGTTCGATTGGTCCGGGCATCCGGGGGCGAAAACGCCATGGACCGGGCAGTTGATCATCGTCATCGACCCGGGCAAGGCCGAGGGCGAGCGCTTTGCCCAGCGCAGCCGCGAACTGGTGGAGCAGATGCAGGCAGTCGGGCTGACCCGCATGCCGGGTGAGCGCCGCTATCGTGAGCGCGAGGTGGCCGAGGAGGAGGGAGTGGCGGTGACCGAGCAGGAGTTGCAAGGCCTGAAAGAGCTGCTTGGCTGAGCCGGCCCTTTCGCGGGTTACCCGCGAAGAATCCAGCACTCATCCCCGGCCATGCAATGTTGCATAGACAACCTTGCACAATAGTGGATGTTCCTGAGCCCGCTCTCCGGGTATGCTCAGGGCTGACTTTCCGTACCGTCCTGATCCAAGGAGCTGCACGCTGTGTTCAAACATGTCGATGCCTATGCCGGCGACCCGATCCTCTCGTTGATGGAAACCTTCAAGGCCGACCCGCGCGCCGACAAGGTCAACCTGAGTATTGGCCTGTACTACGATGAGGCCGGCGTGGTGCCGCAACTGGCGGCGGTGGATGCGGTGGAAAAACGCATTGCCGGTCAGGACCACGAAGCCTCCCTGTACCTGCCGATGGAAGGCCTGGCCAGCTACCGCCAAGCCATTCAGGCGCTGCTGTTCGGTGCCGATCACCCGGCCGTGACCGGCGGCCGTGTGGCCACCGTACAGACCGTGGGTGGCTCCGGCGCCCTGAAGGTCGGTGCCGACTTCCTCAAGCGCTACTTCCCGCAGTCCGAAGTCTGGGTCAGCAACCCGACCTGGGACAACCACCGCGCCATCTTCGAAGGTGCGGGCTTCAAGGTGCACACCTACTCGTACTTCGACCAGGCCACCCGTGGCGTGGACTTCGACGGCATGCTGGCCACCTTGCAAAGCCTGCCGGCCAACAGCGTGGTGCTGCTGCACCCATGCTGCCACAACCCTACAGGTGCCGATCTGGAGCAGCACCAGTGGCAACAAGTGGTCGAAGTGGTCAAGGCGCGCCAGCTGATCCCATTCCTCGACATCGCTTACCAGGGCTTCGCCGAAGGCCTGGTAGAAGACGCCTACGCTATCCGCGAAATGGCCCGTGCCGGCGTGCCGTGCCTGGTCAGCAACTCCTTCTCGAAAATCTTCTCGCTGTATGGTGAGCGGGTGGGCGGCCTGTCGGTGGTGTGCGATGACGAGGCCACTGCCCAGAGCGTGCTTGGCCAGCTGAAGGCCACCGTGCGCCGCAACTACTCCAGCCCGCCCAACTTCGGCGCCCAGCTGGTTGCCGGCGTACTGAGCGATGCTGGCCTGAATGCCCAGTGGGCCGAAGAAGTCGAAGTGATGCGCAAGCGTATCCTTGACATGCGCCAGGCGCTGGTCGATGCCCTGGCCGTGCTGCTGCCGGGCCAGGACTTCCAGTTTTTCCTGCGCCAGCGCGGCATGTTCAGCTACACCGGCTTCAGCGTCGAGCAGGTACGTCGCCTGCGTGACGAGTTCGGCGTTTACCTGATCGACAGCGGCCGTGTGTGCATGTCCGGCCTGCGCCCGGCCAACCTGCAGCGGGTTGCCGAAGCGTTCGCTGCCGTTCAGAAGTAACACCACCAAAGGCCTGCGCGGCCCCTCTGTGGAAGCGGCCTTGCGTCGCGAAAGGGGGGCGTAGCGTAATGCCAGTCAGTTCGCCGGGGTGGGGCTGGTAGGTGTTGGGCGTGGCATTTGCATCGCCTGTGAAATCGAGCGCCGCCCGCGCGGCGCATCGCGAGCTGCGCTCGCTCCTACGTTTGTTTCGGGCCAGTGAGGCTTGTGACAGGCGCGCGCGACCCCCTTGCTTGTACGACGCGATATCGAGCCATGCGCCAAGGCGTACGCGCGCAAATCCCACAGAAATAACTGGCCCGAAACAAACGTAGGAGCGAGCGCAGCTCGCGATGCGCCGCGCGGGCGGCGCTCGATTTCACAGGCGCCGAAAGAACCACGGCCAACACCTGCCAGCCCCACCCCGCAGCCTGTTGGTATAACCCGCTTGTAAAGACAAGTGCAACCGCTCCTCGGAAAAGGGCTTCGCAAGTGCAACCTTTCCGTGCACAATCGCGCCCCTCTTTTCCGGTTGAGTTGGGCGAAACGTCTATTTCGCCATTCTCAGCCTGTTGCAGTCTTGCGAGTGGAGCTTCACCCGGAATGAATGAGCAGGCCCCAAGCGTTGAACAACGCTTTGCAGAATCGACCCCCGCCGCCCTCGGCACCTGGGCGCGTCACGACACCACCTGGATGCTGGGCTTGTTCGGCACAGCCATCGGCGCCGGGACACTGTTCCTGCCGATCAACGCCGGCCTTGGCGGCTTCTGGCCGCTGCTGATCCTGGCCGTGCTGGCCTTCCCGATGACCTATTTCGCCCATCGCGGGCTGACCCGTTTCGTCCTTTCCGGGCGCGATGGCGGCGATATCACCGACGTGGTCAAGGAGCATTTCGGCGTCACCGCCGGCGCCTCGATCACCGTGCTGTACTTTTTCGCGATCTTTCCGATCCTGCTTATCTACAGCGTGGCACTGACCAACACCGTGTCCAGCTTCATGGAGCACCAGCTGCACATGCAGCCGCCGCCACGGGCAATCCTGTCATTCGTGCTGATTCTCGGCCTGCTGGCCATTGTGCGCTGCGGGGAGCAGGCCACGGTCAAGGTCATGAGCCTGCTGGTCTACCCGTTCATCGTTGCTCTGGCGTTGCTGGGCCTGTACCTGGTGCCGCACTGGACCGGTGGCATTCTCGACAGCGCCACTCAGGTGCCGCCGGCCTCGGCCTTCCTGCACACCCTGTGGCTGGCCATACCCGTGATGGTGTTCTCGTTCAACCATTCGCCGATCATTTCGGCCTTTGCCGTCGACCAGAAGCGCCGTTACGGCGAGCACGCCGACGAGCGCAGCGGCCAGATCCTGCGTCGTGCCCACCTGCTGATGGTGGTGATGGTGTTGTTCTTCGTGTTCAGCTGCGTGCTCACCCTGAGCAGCGCCCAGCTGGCCGAAGCCAAGGCACAGAACCTGTCGATCCTGTCGTACCTGGCCAACCACTTCAGCAACCCGACCATCGCGTTCGCTGCGCCGTTGATCGCCTTCGTGGCCATCGCCAAGTCGTTCCTCGGCCACTACATCGGCGCCAGCGAAGGCCTGAAGGGCATCATCGCCAAGACCGGTGCGCGCCCAGGCGCCAAGGCCCTGGACCGCGTGGTTGCCGCACTGATGCTGGTGGTGTGCTGGATCGTCGCCACCCTTAACCCGAGCATTCTCGGCATGATCGAGTCGCTCGGCGGCCCGATTCTCGCGGTGCTGTTGTTCCTGATGCCGATGTACGCCATTCGCCGTGTGCCATCGATGCGCAAGTACAGCGGTGCGGCCTCCAACGTGTTCGTCGTTGTGGTCGGCCTGGTTGCGCTGACCTCTGTGGTGTACGGCCTTGTAAGCTGATTCACCCGTTTCATTCAAGAATGCCCGGGGCGCTTGTCGTCACCCGGGCATTTTTTTGCCTGATCAAAGTTTCAGCAGCGTTGCATTCCATCGTCCTTGGTGCATGCAAGCAGCCACCACCCGCACAGGCTGGCCACCACGAACAGCACGCCCAAGCCTGCCGGTAGCGCGCTTTCGAAGCCTGCGACCACACTGCTCGTCAAACCGGCACCGGCGAACAGCAACGTCGTATTGAGCGACGCTGCCGCACCTGCCTGACGTGGATAGCGCGCCAAAGCCTGGGTCGTTGCGGCGGGGCGTACCAGGGTTGTCCCGGTGGTACAGACAATCATCGGCAGTAGAACCCCCAGCACAGATAAATCTGCCACCCATTCCCACATCAAAAGGGTGATGCCCGCAGTACTTATAAGCAGCAAGCCTGCTTTTATTTGAGCTTGCGGGCTTACGCGACTGTTCAAGTAGGTCGCAGCCATGCCGCCGACGATGTATGCCAACCCATAGCCGATAAAGACCAGAGAGAATTGATAGGCCGTCAGCTCCAGCCTGCCCATCAGCAGCAAGGGCGCTATGACGATAAAGGAAAAATGGCAGGCAAAGGCGAGGCTGGACAGCATGGAATGCGCGAGATAGTCCGTGTCTCGCAGCATCACCCGATAACTGGACATGCTTGGCGCCCGGTCATGCGACGCAGGTGTGTCATGGAGCAGCACACACGATAAAAGTGAAACGATTGCAGCGATGATCACGAATACCGTAAAGCTGGCCTCCCAGCCAAAGGACTGTTGAAGAAAGGCACCTGCCAGCGGTGACAGGGAGATGAACAACCCGCTCGCGCTTGTTAACAGGATGCGCATGGCATTGCGTTGTGTACCGCTGTAGAGGTCCTGCACAAGCGCCTGGCCTAGCACGAGGCTGCCGCAACCCAGGGCCTGCACCAAGCGAAAGGCCATGAACGTTTCATATTGGGTTGAAAATACGCAACCGAGCGCCCCCACAATGGATACGCTCAACCCAGCGAGCAACAAACGCTTGCGCCCGATGCCATCTGACAGCGGGCCGATCACGATTTGCGCCATGGCCACACCAACAGCAAAAAAGCTCACTGAGTACGCAATCTGTTTTGTGTTGACCCGAAACTCATCTGAGAGCGCCGGGAATGATGGGAGGATCACGTCCAGAGGAAATACACCCAGCAGACATAACAAAATCAGCAACGTCGAGCACAGGTGGCGCCGAAGCGAACCAGTGGGGCGGTTCATGCTATCAACCCCGCCGATTGGAATTGCAAGAAATAGCCTTCATCATCCAGCAAATCAGTGTGCTGAATTGCTCGAAGTGTCGGCCCGCAAATCTCGATCATTCGGATCGTCCAGTTTGCCTCCACATAAGCAGAAATTTCGTCTTCTAGGTCTGGTCGGTTTCTGAGTAGCATTCGCAAGCATGATAGGTCGGGCTGGCAGAAAGCTATGAGCACCTCAGGTAAAATTTGAGCCACATAGTCCTTCTCCATCTTGGAAATATTTCGCCACAAGCTGACGAAACACTCGGAAAAGAAGGCTGCATGGCGGCCTTCATCATGCAAGTGATCCCTTAGCATGTTCGTCACTGGGCCAACGAGCGCCTCGCTAGATAACTTAAGGAGTTCGTGAGTGATCAAGGTTTCTGACACAAATCCGATGCAGAAGCGGGTTAAACATTCGAACGCTGGAGGGCTTTTATCTATAACACGATCTAGCCTATCTAGGCGAGCGGGCCTGATGCGTACTAAGTTGAAATGCTGTGCTACGTGATCTGCAATCTCTTTTGAAAATAATGCGTGATACGCTTCATCCGCGTATATTTTTAAAGCGATGCGGCGCTCTTTGTTCTCAAAGTATTTCTTCAGGCTTCCAGTTACAATGCAACGTACAGCCTCATTGACATGCGTCATCTCTAGTGCTGTGGTATAGTCCATAAAATATACTAGATGAGATGCATGTGCGATCAGCAATTCTTTTTTGGGAAGGGATTTTATTGCATCATGAGCCAGTGCTGGACTGAGTGCGATGGGGAACCATAAGCCGGGGTCTGTCTGAGCGAAATCCGCTTTTGTGAATTGATAAGCGTAGGGTCGCGAACGGACAGCGCTGGAGGAGTGCCAATTCCGAAACAAGGTTATACTGCGGTTGGCTAACTTGTTCATATGTCAGCTCGCCTCGGTTTTTTTCAAGATGGACTTTAGGCAGTCGGGAATGGCGGACCCATCACTGTAGCCACAGCCGACAAAGAAAAGGACCTGCTCATTCGCGTTTATAGGGTTCAGCAGTGGTTCAATCAAGCACTCATTCAATGCGCCAGTTAGCCAGGTATTCATTCCGCAGGCGGTAGCAGCCAGCTGAAAGGTCTGTGCCACATGGCCTATCTCGATCAGTGCCATCCGATAAGCACGCGAATGTTCGTACTTCCACCACAATTTATCGAATCTGGAGGTAAGGAATAATCCCACTGGTATATCGTTGGCGAAATGTTGTCCAGAGAGCAAGTCACCCAATCTTGGAGGCAGCGGATTACGCCAGTATAACTGATGCATGTGAGGGTCATACCGGTAAATTCCTGGCGCTATACCTTCGACATTCGCTATGTATACATAGCCTTCGGTGGCATTCAATCCTCCTGCTGATGGGCTGCAACGCCGCTTGTTGAATTGCTCAATCCCTCCTTCTTCATGATCCAGGGCTCGAGAGTCAATAAAGCCTAGCGTGTGGTGTAAAATTTGCCCTAGTTCAGCTATTGGAATTAATGAGCGATGAAAGTTTCTCACGGTTGCCCGCCGCCCGAGAATTTTATCGAACTCACTGGCGTTGCTTGTGGTTGGCAGTTGGATGCCTGCTGTTGGCTCATCGGCGGCGGCAGGAGGTATTTCACTCAATACTTCATTGCAATGTTCCAGGTATTGGTTGGCCCATTGATGCGTACTGGTTGGTTGATCGTCTAGCGGTATGTTTTTGGTTCCAATATGAAAGATTCTAGAGAGAATGTCCCATCCCCAAGCGTTTTCATCCGTTGTGCGGTCAGTGATTATCTCGCAGCGCTTTAGATCTTTGATTGTGGGATCAGTTGGGTCATTGCAGGGGTGGCCGTAAATGATCGATATCAGTTTTTCTGCGTGCTCGGCTGAAAGTTCATACTGCTTGTGATTGTTGAAGTCCCAGCAGATCAGAGCGTTATCCTTGGCGATAAAAAAACAGTCTCTGCTTACCATTTTTCCTCCTTTGGCTAAAGCGCAGGCCGGCACTGCGCTTCAGCATTCATCGGTTAAGGCTTACTGGCTCTTTTTGACCAGAAGGGCCAGGTTGGCCAGTTTTGTAGACTCCATCTTGATGGTTTTCATATTTGAATCTCCATTTATGCGTCGCGGTATTGCGACTTGTCTGATGTTAGCGTCACTTTGAAGATGTACAAGGCAAACTTTGTAGCGAAACTTCCGATGAAGTTGTAGGATTTGTTACCCTTATAGTCACGAGGTGCCAATCCAACTGCGTCGTAAAGCCTCTGGCACAAACCTCACAGCGATTTTGGGAGCAGCGTTGTACCGCCCATATCAATTAGCTCACTGTGCTCCGCACTCGGAGTGGGAGGTGTGGATGGGCGGTTGTGAACTGTGAGGCAACTGGCCGTAACCGCGGCTATCGGCATTTTTTGTCCACAAAATTCGTCCGGCAATGGAACAATTTCACCTGCCCCCCATAGGCACCCGGCTGCCTTCATGCTTAACTCAGTGTCCTTTTCAAACCCCGCATAAGGATTTCGTCATGGCTCAAGTGACTCTCAAAGGCAACCCGGTCCAGGTAAACGGCAACCTGCCACAGGCCGGCGCCCAGGCTCCGGCTTTCTCCCTGGTAGGTGAAGGCCTGGCTGACAAGTCGCTGAAAGACTACGCCGGCAAGCGCAAGGTGCTGAATATCTTCCCAAGCGTCGATACCCCGACCTGCGCCACCTCGGTGCGCAAGTTCAACGCCCAGGCCAACGACGTTGCCAACACCGTGGTGCTGTGCATCTCGGCTGACCTGCCGTTCGCCCAGGCACGTTTCTGCGGTGCCGAAGGGCTGGACAATGTGAAGAACCTGTCGACCCTGCGTGGCCGCGAGTTCCTCGAAAACTACGGCGTAGCCATTGCCGACGGCCCGCTGGCCGGCCTGGCCGCCCGCGCCGTGGTGGTGCTGGACGAGAACGACAAGGTGCTGCACAGCGAACTGGTTGGCGAAATTGCTGACGAGCCGAACTACGACGCGGCGCTGGCTGTACTGAAGTAAGGATTGCGTGGGGCAGGGCGGGCGTCTGTAGCCTGTGATGGCCTCTTCGCGGGTAAACCCGCTCCTACAACGTGCGGCACAGGTTTCAAAAGCTGTGACATCCCCGTAGGAGCGGGTTCACCCGCGAAAGGGCCAGACCAGGCAACCGAACCTTCAGGCCCGTCACCGCTCCAAGCAACACCCTGTAACGGCCCGGAACACGTTCCGGGCCGTTTTCATTTAAAATTCCGCCTCTTGGCAACGTCAGGCAAAGGTAAACCTCTGGTAAAGGCCCTTTGCTAAAACGATGGCAGTGCTTATCGTTCATCCTCCCCAAGTCGTCATTCCGAACAAGGTTCGTTCAACCCATGCAAGCGTCCAATTCCCGTTCCCTCCGTCGCTGGCTCGTCGGCCTGCTGATCCTGCTGCTGGTGGCTGCACTGGCCTGGTGGCTGTGGCCCGCAGCGACGCCTGCGCATAAAGAGGCCAGTGGCGGGCGCGGTGGCAAGGGCATGGGCATGATCGGCGGCCGCCCAGGTTTTGGCGGTTCCAGCGACCCGGTGCCGGTACGCGTCGTGCCGGTGCGGACAGGCGACTTCCCGCTCTACTACAAAGCCTTGGGCACGGTCACCGCGACCAATACAGTCAATGTGCGCAGCCGTGTGGCTGGCGAGCTTGTGAAAATCCACTTCAAGGAAGGCCAGCGCGTCAAGGCCGGCGACCTGCTGGCCGAAATCGACCCGCGCCCTTATCGCATCGCCCTGCAGCAGGCCGAAGGTACCTTGGCGCAGAACCAGGCGCAGTTGAAGAACGCTCAGGTCGACCTGGCCCGCTATAAAGGCCTGTACGCCGAAGACAGCATCGCCAAGCAAACCCTGGACACTGCCCAAGCCCAGGTTGCGCAGTTCCAAGGGCTGGTCAAGACCAATCAGGCACAGGTCAACGACGCCCGCCTGAACCTCGATTTCACCCAGATCCGTGCGCCGATCAGTGGCCGGGTGGGCCTGCGCCAGCTCGATCTGGGCAATCTGGTGGCCGCCAACGACACCACCGCGCTGGTAGTGATTACCCAGACCGAGCCGATCAACGTCGCCTTCACCCTGCCGGAAACCGAACTGAGCACGGTGCTGGAGCGCTACCGCAGTGGCGCCAGCCTGCCGGTCGAGGCCTGGGACCGCAGTGACAGCAAGCTGCAGTCCACCGGTGTGCTGGGCAGCATCGACAACCAGATCGACACCACCACTGGCACACTCAAGTTCAAAGGCCGTTTCGAGAACAAGGACCTGGCCCTGTTCCCCAACCAGTTCGTCAACGTGCGCTTGCTGGCCGACACCCTCAAGCAGGTGGTCATGGCGCCGGCCGCGGCCATCCAGTTTGGCAACGATGGCACCTTCGCCTATGTGGTCAACGAGCAGAGCACCGTCAATGTCCGCAAGCTGAAGGTGGGCGCCAGCGATGGCGAGAACAGCGTCATTCTCGACGGCCTGAAGGCCGGCGACCGCCTGGTGCTGGAAGGCACCGACCGCCTGCGCGAAGGCACCAAGGTGGAAGTGGTCGAAGACAGCTCGCAAGTGCCGACCAGCCCAGGCCAGCACCTGCAAGGGCAGGAAGCCAAGGGCGCGGCCCAAACAACAGGTGAAGCACAACCCGGCAACGCAGCAGGCAAGGCGGGCGCATGAACCTCTCGCGCCTGTTCATCCTGCGCCCGGTCGCCACCACGCTGAGCATGCTGGCCATCGTGCTGGCCGGCCTGATCGCCTACAAGTTGCTGCCGGTTTCCGCCTTGCCGCAGGTGGATTACCCGACCATTCGCGTCATGACCCTGTACCCCGGCGCCAGCCCGCAGGTGATGACCAGCGCCGTCACCGCGCCACTGGAGCGCCAGTTCGGGCAGATGCCGGGCCTGGAACAGATGGCCTCGACCAGTTCTGGCGGCGCGTCGGTGCTGACCCTGCGTTTCAACCTCGACATGAACATGGACGTTGCCGAGCAACAGGTGCAGGCCGCGATCAACGCCGCCAGCAACCTGCTGCCCAGCGACCTGCCGGCACCGCCGGTATACAACAAGGTCAACCCGGCCGACACCCCGGTGCTGACCCTGGCCATCTCCAGCAAGACCATGCCGCTGCCCAAGCTCAACGACCTGGTCGATACCCGCGTGGCGCAAAAGCTTGCGCAAATCAGCGGCGTGGGCATGGTCAGCATTGCCGGTGGCCAGCGCCAGGCGGTGCGCATCAAGGTCAACGTCGACGCCCTGGCGGCCAATGGTTTGAACCTGGATGACGTGCGCACGCTGATCGGTGCCTCCAACGTCAACCAGCCCAAAGGCAACTTCGACGGCCCGACCCGGGTGTCGATGCTCGACGCCAATGACCAGCTGCGTTCTCCCGAGGAATACGCCAACCTGATCCTGGCCTACAACAACGGTGCGCCGCTGCGCCTGAAAGATGTGGCCGAAATCGTCGACGGCGCCGAGAACGAGCGGCTGGCCGCCTGGGCGAACCAGAACCATGCAGTGCTGCTGAACATCCAGCGTCAGCCGGGCGCCAACGTGATCGAAGTGGTCGACCGCATCAAGGGCCTGCTGCCGTCGATCACCGACAACCTGCCGGCCGGCCTCGATGTGTCGGTGCTGACCGACCGCACCCAGACCATTCGCGCCGCGGTCAAGGACGTGCAGCACGAGCTGCTGATCGCCATCGTTCTGGTGGTGATGGTCACCTTCGTCTTCTTGCGCCGCTTCAGCGCCACCCTCATTCCGTCGATTGCCGTGCCACTGTCGCTGATCGGGACGTTCGGAGTCATGTACCTGGCAGGGTTCTCGGTCAACAACCTGACACTCATGGCCCTGACCATCGCCACCGGCTTTGTGGTCGATGATGCCATCGTCATGCTGGAGAACATCTCCCGGCATATCGAAGAGGGCGAGACGCCCATGCAGGCGGCGCTCAAGGGCGCCCGGCAGATTGGCTTCACCCTGATTTCGCTGACCTTCTCGCTGATTGCGGTCCTGATCCCGTTGCTGTTCATGGCTGACGTGGTCGGACGCCTGTTCCGCGAGTTCGCCATCACGCTGGCAGTGGCCATTCTGATTTCCCTGGTGGTGTCCCTGACCCTGACGCCGATGATGTGCGCGCGTCTGCTCAAACGCGAGCCCAGGGAAGAAGAGCAAGGCCGCTTCTACCGTGCCAGTGGCGCCTGGATCGACTGGCTCATCAAGCACTACGGCAGTGCCCTGCAGTGGGTGCTCAAGCACCAGCCGCTGACCCTGCTGGTGGCAGTGGCCAGCCTGGTGCTCACGGTGTTTCTGTACATGGTTGTGCCCAAGGGCTTCTTCCCGGTGCAGGATACCGGGGTGATCCAGGGTATTTCCGAGGCGCCGCAGTCCACCTCGTTCGCCGCCATGAGCGAACGTCAGCAGGCCCTGAGCAAGGTCATCCTGCAAGACCCGGCCGTGCAAAGCCTGTCGTCCTACATTGGCGTAGACGGCGACAACGCCACGCTCAACAGCGGTCGCCTGCTGATCAACCTCAAGCCCCACGGCGAGCGCGATGTCAGCGCCAGCGAAGTGATCAGCCGCCTGCAGCCGCAAGTCGACCGGCTGGTGGGCATCCGCCTGTTCATGCAGCCGGTGCAAGACCTGAGCATCGAAGACCGGGTCAGCCGTACCCAGTACCAGTTCAGCCTGTCCTCACCGGACGCCGACCTGCTGGCGCAGTGGAGCGGCAAGCTGGTGCAGGCGCTGCAGCAGCGCCCGGAACTGGCCGATGTGGCCAGCGACCTGCAGGACAAAGGCTTGCAGGTGTACCTGGTCATCGACCGGGACATGGCCAGCCGCCTGGGGATCAGCGTGTCGCAGATCACCAATGCCCTGTACGACGCCTTCGGCCAGCGGCAGATCTCGACCATCTACACTCAGGCCAGCCAGTACCGCGTGGTGTTGCAGTCCAAGGACGCCGCAACGATCGGCCCGCAGGCGCTGGAGTCGATCCACGTCAAGGCCACCGATGGCGGCCAGGTGCGCCTTTCGGCGCTGGCGCGGATCGACCAGCGTCAAGCCCCGCTGGCTATTTCCCACATCGGCCAGTTCCCGGCAGTGACCTTGTCGTTCAACCTGGCCCACGGCGCGTCGCTGGGCGAAGCCGTGCAGGTGATCGAGCAGGTGCAGCAGGACATCGGCATGCCGTTGGGTGTGCAAACCCGCTTCCAGGGTGCGGCCGAGGCCTTCCAGGCGTCGCTGTCGAGCACTTTGCTGCTGATTCTGGCGGCGGTGGTGACCATGTACATCGTGCTGGGGGTGCTGTACGAAAGCTACATCCACCCGGTCACCATCCTCTCGACCCTGCCGTCGGCGGCGGTCGGTGCCTTGCTGGCCTTGCTCATCAGCGGTAACGACCTGGGCATGATCGCCATCATCGGCATCATCCTGCTGATCGGTATCGTCAAGAAGAACGCGATCATGATGATCGACTTCGCCCTGGAGGCCGAGCGCCATCAGGGCATGAGCCCACGCGATGCCATCTACCAGGCGGCGCTGCTGCGCTTTAGGCCGATCCTGATGACCACCCTGGCCGCGCTGTTTGGCGCGGTGCCGCTGATGCTTGCCACCGGTTCCGGCGCCGAGCTGCGTCAGCCACTGGGCCTGGTGATGGTCGGCGGGCTGCTGGTCAGCCAGGTGCTGACGCTGTTCACCACCCCGGTCATCTACCTGTACTTCGATCGCCTGGCCCGCCGCTGGCGCCCGGCCACTGACGTGAAGCAGGCTCAGGCATGAACCTGTCCGGGCCTTTCATCCGTCGCCCGGTGGCGACCATGCTGTTGAGCCTGGCGATCATGCTGCTGGGTGGGGTCAGCTTTGGCTTGCTGCCGGTGGCGCCACTGCCGCAAATGGACTTCCCGGTGATCGTGGTGTCGGCGAACCTGTCTGGTGCCAGCCCCGAGGTCATGGCTTCGACCGTGGCCACACCGCTGGAACGCAAGCTCGGCAGCATCGCCGGTGTCACCACGCTCACCAGCAGCTCCAGCCAGGGGTCGACACGGGTAATCATCGGCTTCGAGATGGGCCGTGACATTGATGGCGCAGCCCGTGAGGTGCAAGCGGCGATCAACGCAACCCGCAACCTGCTGCCCAGCGGCATGCGCAGCATGCCCACCTACAAGAAGATCAACCCGTCGCAGGCGCCGATCATGGTGCTGTCGCTGACCTCGGATGTATTGCAGAAAGGCCAGCTGTATGACCTGGCCGACACCATCCTTTCACAGAGCCTGGCTCAGGTATCGGGGGTAGGGGAGGTGCAGATCGGTGGCAGTTCGCTGCCGGCCGTGCGCATTGCCGTCGAGCCGCAACTGCTCAACCAGTACAACCTGTCGCTGGACGAGGTGCGCACTGCGGTGTCCAACGCCAACCAGCGCCGGCCCATGGGCTTTGTCGAGGACGCCGAGCGTAACTGGCAGGTGCGGGCCAACGACCAGCTGGAAAGCGCCAAGGACTACGAGCCGGTGGTGATTCGCCAGCAGAACGGCACCATTTTGCGCCTGTCTGACGTAGCGACCGTCACCGACGGCGTTGAAAACCGTTACAACAGCGGCTTCTTCAACGACCAGGCAGCGGTGCTGCTGGTGGTCAACCGCCAGACCGGCGCCAACATCATCGAAACGGTCGACCAGATCAAGGCCCAGCTACCGGCACTGCAGTCGCTGCTGCCAGCCAGCGTGCAATTGAACGTGGCCATGGACCGCTCGCCCGTGATCAAGGCCACCCTCAAAGAGGCCGAGCACACCCTGCTGATCGCCGTGGTGCTGGTGATCCTGGTGGTCTACCTGTTCCTCGGCAGCCTGCGCGCCTCGCTGATCCCCAGCCTGGCGGTGCCGGTATCGCTGGTGGGGACATTCGCGGTCATGTACCTGTGCGGTTTCTCGCTCAACAACCTGTCGCTGATGGCGCTGATCCTTGCCACCGGGCTGGTGGTGGACGATGCCATCGTGGTGCTGGAAAACATCTCCAGGCACATCGAGAACGGCCAGCCGCCGATGAAGGCGGCCTTCCTGGGCGCCAAGGAAGTGGGCTTCACCTTGCTGTCGATGAACGTGTCGCTGGTGGCGGTGTTTGTCTCCATCCTGTTCATGGGCGGCATCGTGCGCAACCTGTTCCAGGAGTTTTCCATCACTCTGGCGGCGGCGATCATCGTCTCGCTGGTGGTGTCGCTGACCCTTACGCCGATGCTCTGCGCCCGCTGGCTCAAGCCGCACAAGGCCGAGCAGAGCCGCCTGCAGCGCTGGAGCGACAAGCTGCATCAGCGCATGGTTGCTGCCTATGACCGCAGCCTGGGCTGGGCTCTGCGCCACAAGCGCCTGACCCTGCTCAGCCTGCTGGCCACCATCGGCATCAACATCGCCCTGTACGTGGTAGTACCCAAAACGTTGATGCCCCAGCAGGATACCGGCCAGTTGATGGGCTTCATCCGTGGCGACGACGGCCTGTCGTTCAGCGTGATGCAGCCGAAGATGGAAATCTACCGCCGCGCCTTGCTGGCCGACCCTGCCGTGCAGAGCGTTGCCGGTTTCATCGGCGGCAACAGCGGTACCAACAACGCCTTTGTGCTGGTGCGCCTGAAACCGATCAGCGAGCGCAAGATCGATGCGCAGAAAGTGATCGAACGCCTGCGCAAGGAACTGCCCAAAGTGCCCGGCGGGCGCCTGTTCCTGATGGCTGACCAGGACCTGCAACTGGGTGGCGGTGGGCGTGACCAGACCTCTTCGCAGTACCTGTATACCCTGCAAAGCGGCGACCTTTCGGCATTGCGCGAATGGTTCCCCAAGGTGGTCGCTGCGCTGCGTGCACTGCCTGAGCTGACCGCCATCGACGCCCGTGATGGCGCCGGTACCCAGCAGGTGACGCTGGTGGTCGACCGTGACCAGGCCAAGCGCCTGGGCATCGACATGGACATGGTCACCGCAGTACTGAACAACGCCTACAGCCAGCGGCAGATCTCCACCATCTACGACAGCCTCAACCAATACCAGGTGGTGCTGGAGATCAACCCGAAATACGCCTGGGACCCGAGCACGCTCGAGCAAGTGCAGGTGATCACCGCCGACGGCGCCCGGGTGCCGCTGTCGACCATCGCTCACTACGAGAACAGCCTGGCCAACGACCGGGTCAGCCACGAAGGCCAGTTCGCTTCGGAAGACATCGCCTTCGACGTCGCCGAGGGCTATAGCCCCGACCAGGCCATGGCGGCGCTGGAACGCGCGGTGGCCAGGCTGGGCTTGCCCGAGGAGGTGATTGCCAAGCTCGGCGGCACTGCCGATGCCTTTGCCAAGACCCAGCAGGGCCAGCCATTCATGATCCTTGGCGCACTGCTGCTGGTGTACCTGGTGCTGGGCATTCTGTATGAAAGCTACATTCACCCGCTGACCATTCTCTCGACACTGCCTTCGGCGGGCGTCGGAGCCTTGCTGGCGCTGTACGTCACCGGTGGCGAGTTCAGCCTGATCTCGTTGCTGGGGCTGTTCCTGTTGATCGGGGTGGTGAAAAAAAATGCCATCCTGATGATCGACCTGGCCCTGCAACTGGAGCGCCATCATGGCTTTTCGCCGGAAGAGTCAATACGTCGGGCCTGCCTGCTGCGCCTGCGGCCGATCCTGATGACCACCCTGGCGGCGATCCTTGGCGCATTGCCATTGCTGTTGAGCCAGGCTGAGGGCGCAGAAATGCGTCAGCCGCTGGGCCTGACCATCATCGGGGGCCTGGTGTTCAGCCAGATCCTCACCCTTTATACGACGCCGGTGGTTTACCTGTACCTGGACCGCCTGCGCCACCGCTTCAACCGTTGGCGCGGCGTGCGCACCGACGCCGCCCTGGAAACCCCGCTATGACTTTTGCCCAGACCCCACTTCACCGTGCCCTGCAAGCACTGACCCGTGGCCGTGGCTCGCGCCTGCTCAGCGCCGGGTTGTGCGCGGCCTTGCTCAGTGCCTGCACCCTGAGCCCCGACTATCACCGCCCCGAGCTGAACAGCACGGCGGCGCAGTTCAAGCATGCCGAAGGCTGGACCCAGGCCTCGCCCTCCGACGCCATCGCCCGCGGCGCCTGGTGGGAGATCTACGGTGATGCCGGGCTCAATGCGCTGGTCGAAGAGCTTAACCGCAGCAACCAGACTGTGGCGCAATCAGAAGCCCAGTACCGCCAGGCCCAGGCACTGGTGCGCAGCAGCCGCGCGGCGCTGTTCCCCAGCCTGGACCTGAGCGCCAGCAAGAACCGCTCGGCGCAGGGCACCGGCAGCTCCAGTTCCAGCCTGTCCAATAACAGCAGTGGCATTCGCAACACCTACAACGCGCAGTTGGGCGTGAGCTGGGAGATCGACCTGTGGGGCAAGCTGCGTGAAACCTTGAATGCCAACGAGGCCAGTGCCGAAGCCAGTTTCGCCGACCTTGCGTCGATCCGCCTGAGCCAGCAGTCGGAGCTGGTGCAGAACTACCTGCAATTGCGGGTTATCGATGAGCAGAAGCGCTTGCTGGAAGCCACCGTGGCGGCTTATGAACGCTCACTGCGAATGAACGAAAACCAGTACCGTGCCGGTGTCGCCGGC
Organism: Pseudomonas sp. D5(2026); assembly: GCF_057766845.1. Taxonomy (NCBI): domain Bacteria; kingdom Pseudomonadati; phylum Pseudomonadota; class Gammaproteobacteria; order Pseudomonadales; family Pseudomonadaceae; genus Pseudomonas; species Pseudomonas sp. D5(2026). The sequence goes on along the minus strand of NZ_CM173421.1, from coordinate 3,293,422 downwards.
CCGGATGCCGTGGCCCAGGCCCGCACCCAGCTCAAAAGCACCCAGGCTGACCTGATCGACCTGATCTGGCAGCGTGCGCAGTTCGAAAATGCCATCGCCGTGCTGCTGGGCAAGGTTCCGGCCGACTTCGCCCTGGCCGACAGCAAGGCTATTCCCGCGTTGCCGCAAATACCGGTTTCGCTGCCTTCGCAACTGCTGGAGCGACGCCCGGACATCGCTGCAGCCGAACGCAACGTGATGGCGGCCAACGCCAACATCGGGGTGTCGCGGGCAGCCTACTTCCCGGACCTCAGCCTGAGCATGAGTGGCGGATATTCCAGCAGCAGCTTCAGCAACTGGATCGAGTTGCCCAACCGCTACTGGTCGGTAGGCCCGCAGTTGGCGCTGACCCTGTTCGACGCCGGCAAACGCAGCGCCGAGGTCGACCGCACGGTGGCCGTGTATGACCAGACGGTGGCGCAGTACCGCCAGACCGTGCTGGACGGCTTCAAGGAAGTGGAAAACCTGCTGGTTCAACTGAAAGTGTATGGCGATGAAGCCAGGGTGCGCCAAGAGGCGCTTGATGCCGCCCGTGAGTCGTTGCGTCTGACCGAGAACCAGTACCGCGCCGGGCTGATCGGCTATCTGGATGTGGTCAACGTGCAAACCACGGCGCTGAGCAACGAGCGCAGCGTGCTGAACCTGCTGCAAGGGCGCCTGGTGGCCAGTGTGCAACTGGTGGCTGCGTTGGGCGGCGGCTGGAATGCAGAGCAGGCGTTTGCCGAGCAGAAATGACCATGCGCAGAGGGGGGGCATTTGCAGTTATTGGGTCCATTCCCATCCGCAAAAACCCCGTGCGTTTCGCTTAAGCTTGAGTACAATCGTCAGCTTTTGCCGGGCCCCCTGTTCCGGCGCTGGAACTCTCAATGCTGACCGGTAGCTACTCTTCTTCGCTGGTGTTGATTTCGCTGTGCGTGGCGATCCTGGCATCCTATACCGCTCTTGACCTGACTGGCCGCATCGCCACGGCCAAGGGCCGCGCTGCCTACCTGTGGATGGGCGGCGGTGCGTTGGCCATGGGCATCGGCGTGTGGTCGATGCACTTCATTGGCATGCTTGCCTTCAGCTTGCCCATCGACTTGGGTTACGACCTGGCCCTGACCGCGTTCTCGCTGCTGATCGCTGTGCTTTCCTCGGGCTTTGCCCTGTGGCTGGTCAGCCAGCCGAGCCTGCCCGCGCTGCAGTTGGGGTTCGGCGCGCTGATCATGGGCGCCGGTATCGCCTGCATGCACTACACCGGCATGGCCGCGCTGCGCATGCTGCCGGGTATTGATTACGACCCGACGTTGTTTGGTGCTTCGCTGCTGATTGCCGTAGGCGCCTCGGCGGCAGCATTGTGGATCGCCTTCCGCCTGCGCGCACATACACCCTATGTACGGCAGATCCGTGGCCTGGCGGCAGTGGTGATGGGCTTTGCCATCGTTGGTATGCATTACACCGGCATGGCCGCGGCGAACTTCCCCGAGGGCAGCTTCTGCGGCGCGCTGGGGGGCGGTCTGCAGGGTGACAGTCTGGTTTACCTGGTGCTGATCACCACGCTGGCAGTTCTGGCAGTGGCGTTGCTGACTTCGGTGCTGGACGCGCGCCTGGAGGCACGTACTGCCGAGTTGGCCCGTTCGCTGACCTTGGCCAACCAGGAACTGACACAATTGGCCTTGCACGACACCCTCACCGATCTGCCAAACCGTACCCTGCTGGCCGATCGCATTGAGCAGGCTATCGCCAAAGTGGCGGAGCAGGGCGGCTGTTTTGCCCTGATGTTCATTGATCTGGACGGCTTCAAACCGGTCAACGATGCCTTTGGCCATCATATTGGTGACCTTCTGCTCAAGGCCGTGGCGGCCCGCCTGCGCGGCCACTTGCACAGCCAGGACACGCTGGCACGGATTGGTGGCGACGAGTTTGTTCTGCTGGTGGAACTGCAGGAACCGAACGATGCCATGGACGTGGCGGTCAAGCAGGTCAACCTGGTTTCCCGGCCTTTCCGCGTGGCCGAGCACGACCTGCAACTGTCGGCGAGCCTGGGCATCGTCCTGTACCCGGGCAACGGCCAGGACCAGCACGAGTTGCTGCGTAACGCCGACGCGGCCATGTACCATGCCAAGAGCGCTGGCAAGAACGGTTACAGCTTCTTCGATGTGTCGATGAACAGCAATGCTCGCCAGCAGTTGCAGTTGCTGCAGGACTTGCGTCTGGCGCTGGAGCAGCGCCAGTTCAGCTTGCATTACCAGCCCAAGTTCGACGCCCATACCTGCCAGCCGATTGGTGCCGAAGCGCTGCTGCGCTGGGAGCACCCGCAGCAAGGCCTGCTGCTGCCTGACCGCTTCATCGGCCTGGCGGAAAAGACCGGCCTGATCATCCCCATTGGCGAGTGGGTACTCATCGAGGCCTGCCGTCAGATGCGCCAGTGGCTGGACCAGGGCCACCTTGGCTGGCGCATGGCGGTGAACCTGTCGGCTATCCAGTTCTGCCACGCCGGCCTGGTCGACAGCGTGGCCCGCGCCCTGCAGCAGAACGGCTTGCCGGCCAACTGCCTGACACTGGAAATTACCGAAACCACCGCCATGCACGATGCCGACGCCAGCCTGACCGTGCTGCAGCGCCTGTCCGACATGGGCGTGGACTTGTCCATTGATGACTTTGGTACGGGCTATTCCAGCCTGATGTACCTAAAGCGCCTGCCAGCCAACGAGCTGAAAATCGACCGCGGTTTCGTGCGCGACCTGGAGCAGGACAGTGACGATGCAGCGATTGTTTCGGCAATCGTCGCACTGGGCCAGGCGTTGGGCCTGCGTATCGTTGCCGAGGGGGTTGAAACCGACAAGCAGCAGGACTTCCTGACCCGGCTGGGGTGTGATTCGTTGCAGGGCTACCTGCTGGGCCAGCCTGTGCCGGCCGAGCAGTTCATGAGCAAGTTGCAGGCCATGGGCCCGGAACTCACTGCTGCAGGCTAGGCGCTGTATGAAAAGCCTTGATACTCGGTGAGGCTGCGTTGAAAACAGAGCCTAGACTGCATCGCGCAAGGTAAAGGCGGGTATGAAGGCGTCCATTTCCGCCTCGACGGCCTCGATGATGCGCTCTACATCGGCGGCGGCCATGATCGCTGCACAGGGGATGCCCGCAATCGCCAGCAGGGTCTCACCGCTGGCGCGGTCGAACAGCCGTGCAACCATGCTGCGTGGCGCATCCATGCTGGCCTCGAAACCCAACGGATGGAAATGCCAGCGCATCACCTGGCAGGCGTTGGGGAACGTCATCTTGTTCATGCCAGCCTCCTTGTCCGTACCTGGACGTGATGAGCGGGTGGCCACATCGATGCGGCCGCCGGGAAAGTAAAGATAGCACCTGCTACGTGCGATTTTCGGTTGCAAGTACGACAAATGTGCGAATGCATGACAGGGGTCACACCCTTGTCACGGGCGCAGTGTGTCGGTTGACTGCATGGCAAACGTTTTCCCGACCGCAAGGTGTCAGGTAACCATTGGGTTTGGTGGATTTCGCTGGCGCTAGACGCGCAGGTTTTTCAGACGAGCGGCTTGGTCAACCTAGCAACCCGGCGGCGATGTTGATCGTGAACCCGAGAATCGCCGTATTGAATACGAAGCCCACCAGCGAATGCGCCAGCACCACCCGCCGCAACCCTCGTCCGGCGACGCCAACGTCTGAGGTTTGCACCGCCACGCTGATGGTGAACGAGAAGTAATGGAAGTCCCAGTAATCAGGGTTGCGCTCGCCATCAGCGAAGCGTAGCGGCAGTTCGTGGCTTTGCCCGGTGTAGAACAGGCGGGCGTAATGCAGGGTGAATATGCAGCCGATCAGCAGCCATGAACCGGCGACGGTCAGGCCGGTATAGAGATAGTGCACGGCCAGGTCCGTGCCTTGCAGGCCGCGACTGGAGACCAGTTGCAGGGTGACCGCGGCAAGGCTGGCGATGGCGGCGATGCACACGGTCAGCAGGACCAGGCCCGCGTTCTCGTCTTCGACGCCGGCGACCTTGCGGACCTTTTCCGGGCTGGCTGTCCAGCTCAGGTAGAGCACCAGCAGCAGGTACAGCCACACCCCCAGGTTCCAGCCAGCGAGGATGTGTTGCACGGTATCACCGGCGGGGATCAGCCAGGCGCCAGCGAGGCCGACTATAGTGGCGAGGCTCAGGCGGGGGTGTGTGCGGGTCAGACGATGGAAAGCCATAGAGCCTTATTCACAATGGGTATGGCTTGAACTCTAGACCGTCATAGGGTTGGGCGGGGTGCGCTGTACCCAGCAGGGACCGGGGTTTCTTTGATGCCCCCATCGCACGGCATTGCAACTCTCAGTACACTGCACGTTCCAACACCAACATCCGTTGAACTCGAGGTTTTTGCATGACGCTCAGTCCTTTGGCAGGCAAGCCGGCTCCGGCCAGCGTGCTGGTCGATATTCCCCGGCTGCTCACCGCCTATTACACCGGCCGCCCAGATGCTGCCGTGGCGGCCCAGCGCGTGGCCTTCGGCACCTCGGGGCACCGGGGCAGTTCGCTTGAATTGAGTTTCAACGAGTATCACGTCCTGGCCATTAGCCAGGCTATCTGCCTGTACCGCCAGGAAAAAGGTATCGATGGCCCGCTGTTTATTGGCGCCGATACCCACGCCCTGTCAGCTCCTGCGGCCGCCAGTGCCTTGGAAGTACTGGCCGCCAACGGCGTGCAGGTGATGCTGTCCAAGGATGACGAATACACGCCCACACCGGCTGTGTCCCACGCCATCCTCTGCCACAACCGTGGCCGCACACAGGGTCTGGCTGACGGTATCGTCATTACCCCGTCGCACAACCCGCCACAAAGCGGTGGCTTCAAGTACAACCCGCCCAACGGCGGGCCGGCCGACAGCGACGTGACCAAGTGGATCGAGGGCAAGGCCAACGAACTGCTGGCCGCTAACCTGGCCGGCGTCAAGCGCATGGACCATGCCCAGGCGTTGCTGGCGCCGACCACCCACCGCCACGACTACGTCAGCACCTATGTGGCGGACCTGGAAAACGTCATCGATTTCGATGTGATCCGTGGCGCCGGGTTGCGCCTGGGCGTCGACCCGCTGGGCGGGGCAGGGGTGCGCTATTGGTCGGCGATTGCCAAGCACTACCAACTGGCCCTGGAAGTGGTGAACACCGAGGTCGACCCGACCTTCCGCTTCATGACCGTCGATTGGGACGGCCAGATCCGCATGGACCCTTCCTCGCCGTATGCCATGCAGGGCCTGATAGGCCTGCGTGAGCGCTTTGACGTGGCCTTCGCTTGCGACCCGGACCACGACCGCCACGGCATCGTTACCCCTGATGGCTTGCTGCAACCCAACAACTACCTCGCCGTGGCCATCGACTACCTGTTCCGCCACCGCCCGCAGTGGCGCAGTGACGCTGCCGTGGGCAAGACCGTGGTCTCCAGCGGCCTGATCGACCGCGTCACCCAGCGCCTGGGCCGTAAGCTGTACGAAGTGCCGGTGGGCTTCAAGTTCTTCGCCCAGGGCCTGTTCGACGGTTCGCTCGGTTTTGGTGGCGAAGAAAGTGCAGGGGCTTCGTTCCTGCGCCGCGATGGCTCGGTTTGGGCCACCGACAAGGACGGGTTGATCCCGGCCTTGCTGGCCGCCGAAATGACCGCCCGTACCGGGCGTAACCCGAGCCAGGCTTATGCCGACCTGACCGACGCGCTGGGCAAGCCGTTCGCCACTCGTGTCGAGGCCAAGGCGGACGCGCGGCAGAAGGCGTTGCTGAGCAAGCTGGCGCCGGAGCAGGTGAAGTCGACCGAGCTGGCCGGTGAGCCGATCGTGCAGATCCTCAGCCATGCTCCAGGCAATGGCCAGGCGATTGGCGGGCTCAAGGTGATGACGGCCAATGGCTGGTTCGCCGCGCGCCCGTCGGGTACTGAAGACATCTACAAGATCTACGCCGAAAGCTTCATCGACGAGGCGCATTTGCAGCGTCTGGTGCAGGAAGCACAAGTGCTGGTAGATGAAGCAATTGCCTGACCGGTAACAAAGCGCTTGGTTCTGTGGCGTGATGTAAATTAGAATTAATCTTATTTACTCCGCTGCAGGACTCACCTCATGATCGACGCCGCGCCGCCACCGGAGCCTGGCCTGCCTGCCCTGTACCGGGAGCATCGTGGCTGGCTTGAAACCTGGCTGCGCCGGCGTATGGGCAATGCCTGGGATGCCGCCGACCTCAGTCAGGATACATTTCTGCGCATTCTGGCCAGCGCCCAGCCGCTGGCAGACATACGCGAACCGCGCGCCTATCTGCTGACCGTGGGCAAGCGTTTGCTCAGCAACTTCCACCAGCGACGTAGCCTGGAGCAGGCCTACCTTGATGCCTTGGCGCAGTTGCCCGAGCAACACGTGCCGTCGCCAGAACAGCGCTGGGTACTGCTGGAAACCCTGCAGGCACTGGATGAACTGCTCGACGGCCTCAAGCCGGCGATACGCAAGGCCTTTCTCTGGCACCAGCTGGAAGGTTTGGGCTACGCCGAGATTGGCCAGCGCCTGGGCGTTTGCCAGCGCTCGGTGAAACGCTACATGGCGCAGGCTTACGAGCATTGCCTGTTGGCCGAGTTGCGATGAGCCCCCACACCCCAGAAACCCGCGAGGCGCTGCGTGCTGCGGCCCGTTGGCTGGCACTACTGGATTCTGGCGACGCAAGCGAAGCTGACCTGCTGCGCCTGGCGCAATGGCGCGCCAGCAGCCCCCTGCACGAAGACGCCTGGCAAAAGGCATCGCTGCTGCGAGCGCGGTTTGCCGGGTTGCCCGGCGCATTGGCGATGGCCGCCCTGGATCGCCCGGATGCCGGTCGTCGGGCACTGCTCAAACAAGCCCTGGGTGTGTCGGCGTTGCTGCCGTTGGCCTGGCTGGTGAGCCGTGAGCTGCCGCTGGATGCCTGGACCGCCGACATGCGCACCGCGGTAGGAGAGCGCAGGCAGGCAATGCTGAGCGACGGCACCTTGTTGCAGTTGAACACCGACAGTGCGGTCGATATCGAGCTGGGTGCAGGCCGCGTGGCACTGGTGCGCGGTGAAGTGGCCGTCAGCGTGCCCGCTAACCTGAGCCTCACCTTGCAGGTGCCTTACGGCCGGGTGGTGCTCAGTGAGGGCGAGGTGTGCCTGCGCCTGCTTGATGAGGCCTGCCGGGTGTCGGCGATCAAGGGTGCAGTCAGCCTGCAACCGCTGCGTGGTCCAGCCGTGATGCTACAGGCCGGCCAACAGGCCAGTTTGCAGGCGGCCGGCGTTGGCCCTGTCAAAGCCTTCGACGAATGGCAACTGGGCTGGCGCGAAGGCGCGCTACGGCTGGACGACCGCCCGTTGGGCGAGTTGCTGCGCGAACTGCGCAGGTATCGCCCCGGCGTACTGCGCTGGGCACCAGAACTGGAGCGCTTGCGTGTGACCGGCACGTTCCGCCTTGACGACACCGACCGGGTGCTGGCCCTGCTCGCCGCCAGCCTGCCGTTGCAAGTGCAGACCCGCACGCGTTATTGGGTGAGCCTGACCGCACGAGAAAAACGAGCATGAGGCTGTCCCCTTTTTTTCACTCGCCGGTCATTACCGGTAGGAGAAAATAAAAGGGGAGCCTTGTTCAATGCCTGCAGTAAAATCTTGCCGCCTGCGCCCACTGGCGCGCGCAGCACATCCATTGTTCGCGATGAGCCTGCTGTTGTGTGCACCCACCTGGGCCGATGAGCCGGCCCGGCGTACGTTCCAGGTAGCGCCAGCCAGCCTGGGTGCTGCTTTGACCCATTTCGCCGACCAGGCCGGTGTCAGCCTTTCGCTGGACCCGGCATTGGTAGAGGGCCGGCAAAGTAACGGCTTGTCCGGTCGTTACAGTGTCGATGAAGGCTTCAGCCAGTTGCTGCGCAGTAGTGGCCTGCAGGCGCTGCCGGTGGGTGAGGGGGCCTTCACCCTGATGCCTGCCCCCCAGGGCAGTGGCGCTCTGGAAATCGCCCCCACCAGCATCGTCGGCGGCCTGGCCGCAAGCAACGAAACGCAGCCGTATGCCGGTGGCCAAGTGGCACGCCAGGGGGCACAAGGCTTGCTCGGTTCGCGCGACTTCATGGAAACCCCATTCAGCATCAGCAGCTACACCAGCGACCTGGTCAAGAACCAACAGGCGCGCACCTTGGGCGAACTGATTGCCAGTGACCCTTCAGTGCGTGCTACCAACCCGGCGGGCGGGCGTTTCGAGCAGTTCACCATTCGCGGCTTCAGCCTGTTCAACAGCGATGTGGCCTACAACGGCCTGTATGGCATCTTGCCGACGTATTCGATCGACATGGAAATGGCTGACCGGGTCGACATCATCAAAGGCCCCAGCCAGTTGATCAACGGCATTTCGCCGCGTGGCAGCGTGGGCGGCGGTATCAATGTGCAGCCCAAGCGAGCCGCTGACAAGCCGATCACCGAATTCACCGGCAGCTACGCTTCGGCCGGCCAGGCTGGCGGCGCAGTGGATATCGGCCGTCGCTTTGGTGAAGACCAGCAGTTCGGCGTGCGCTTCAATGGCGTGAAGCAGGCCGGTGACACCGAATGGGATCACCAGCGCGTTGACCGCGAAATGGCGGTGCTGGGCCTGGATTTTCGAGGCGAGCGCCTGCGGCTCTCGGCGGACCTTGGCCACACCGAACGCGACACCGACGCCCCGCAGGAGCGTGTGCTGGTCGGTGCCAATGCCAAGGTGCCCAATGCCAATGATGTACGTCACAACTACGCCCAGGCCTGGAGCAAGGCGCGTACCAACGACACCTTCGGTGCGCTGAACGCCGAGTACGATATCAGCGAGTCGCTGCTGGCCTATGGTGCGGTCGGCGCGCGCAAGAGCAACCACGACTTCCTTCGCCATAACGTGTCGATCACCAACGATGCCGGCGACTTCACCGTGCAGCCGCGTGACTTTACCCGGGACGAGTCAGTGCGCACCGCCATGGCCGGTTTGCGTCACTGGTTCCATACCGGGCCGGTGAGCCACGAGCTGAACCTGGCCGCCAGCTATTACTACATGGACTTCACCAACGGCGGTGCGCGCTATGCCTCGGCGCCGAGCAACCTCTACAACCCGGTGGCCGCACCGTCACCCGCTACGCCAACCCGCCTCGACCCCGAGGTCTACACGGAAAACCGCTTTTCCGGCGTGGCCCTGGCCGATACCCTTGGCTTTTTTGACGACCGCCTGCTGTTGACCCTGGGGGCGCGCTGGCAACGGGTGCAGGTGGATGACTGGAGCGACGGCGTCAAAGGCGATACGGGCTATGACGAAGAAAAGGTCTCGCCTTCTGGGGGCGTATTGCTCAAGGTCACCGACCAGCTCTCGTTGTACGCCAACTACATGGAGGGTCTGAGCCAAGGCAAGATCGCCCCGTCGACCTCGATCAACGAAGACCAGATCTTCCCGCCGTTCACCAGCCGCCAGATCGAAGTGGGGGCCAAGTACGACCTCGGCCAGGTGGCCTTTACCGCCAGCGCCTTCCGCATCCGCCAGCCAGCCTACGAGACCAACCCCGCCTCGCGGGTATTCGGCCCCAATGGCAAGCGTGACAACCGCGGCATCGAGCTGAGTGTGTTCGGTGAACCGGTGCAGGGCGTGCGGGTGCTGGGTGGGGTGATGTATATCGACAGCGAACTCACCGACACTGTCGGCGGTGCCTACGATGGCAACCGTGCGCCGGCCACGCCCGAATACAACGTCAATCTGGGGGCTGAATGGGACGTGCCAGGGGTGAACGGCCTGACCTTCACAGCGCGCGGCATTCACTCAAGTTCCCAGTACCTGGACCAGAACAACAGCAAGCGCATCGACGGCTGGGAGCGTTATGACCTGGGTGCACGTTATGCCTTCAAGGTGGACGCCACCGAGGTTACCTTGCGGGCCAGTGTCGAGAATGTGCTCGATGATCTCTACTGGAGCTCGGCAGGGGCGTCGGATGACAGTGAGCCGGGGTTGACCCTGTCCACCCCGCGGACCTATCTGCTCTCGGCCACGGTCGGCTTTTAAACCGCACCCTTGTATACCCAGCGGAAGCGGACGTGCCCGCGAATCTGGCGACTCGGTGCACGGCACCGGCTTCGGCAGTGTTCGCGGCTGAAGCCCTTCCCACAGGGGAGCAGTTGCGTAGATGATCAGCCCGGCGCAAGCGCCCGCCCCAGCTTCTGCGCCTGCCCCTGCAACACCCGCATCAACTGCAGCGCTGCATGCGAGGGCGGCTCGAAGCGCGAATAGACGAAGCTGATATCGAAGTGAATCTCATCGGCCAACGGCACCACCGCCAGCCCGCTGTCCTGTGCAACGAACTCGTCGATCACGCTGATGCCCATGCCTTGCTTGACCAACGCCACAGCCTCGTTGGCATTGGTGAACGACAACAGTGATTTCAGTTGTAGCCCGCGGCGCCCGATGTGTTCGGCCAACAGCTTGCCAAACGGCATGTCGGGCCGGAACAGCAGCAACGCGTGGCCCTCCAGCTGCTGCAGGGTCAGCGCGGGCTGACCGGCCAAAGGGTGACCCGGCGGCATCACCACTACCATGCGTCCACGCATGAACGCTTGCGAATGCAGGTGGTCGTGCACCACCGGCAGGGCGGCGATCGACAGGTCGACCTTCTTCGACAAGATCTGGTTGGGCATTTCGCCCATCAACGAGGTTTGCCACTCGATATTCAGTGACGGTGATTCACGCTTGAGCTGGGCCAGGGCCATTGGGATCACCACCGTGGACAACGATGCACTGCACGAGATACGCAACTTGCGCTGGCCGCCAGCGCCCAGCGCCAGGGCACATTCGTTGACCTGCAACGCTGCCTGGTACACCCGCTCGACCTCGCGAAACAGCACCTGCGCTTCGGCCGTCGGCACCAGGCGGTTGTTGACGCGCTCGAACAGCGGGTAGGCCAGGCGCGCTTCGATGTACTGAATCAGCTTGCTCACCGCCGGCTGCGACACATACAGCAATTTGGCCGCCGCACTGATCGAGCCCGTCAGCATCACCGCCCTGAACACTTCCATGTGCCGCAGCTTGAACAGCATGGTGCTTGCGTCTGCGCCTTCGTTGCCAAGCAGCATGTGTATTACCTTCGGTTATGGTTTTCGCCATCTGGGTATGAGCGTCAAAGCCGGCCACACAGTATCGTTAATCCCAGCCTAACTGCCCTTGCGGCGCACAATAACAAGATCTGCAGACAAGCGCAGTGGCGCTTGACGGGAGTGCTGCGTGAACATATTTGACGAAGCGAAGATCGATTGCCATAACCATTTGTTTGACCCCGCCCGTTTCCCCTATCACCCCGATGCACCCTACGCGCCCTCCGGCCAGGAGGTCGCCACCCAGGCGCAGTTCACCCGGGTGATGGAGGCTTACGGCGTGCAACATGCCTTGCTGGTGGGCCCCAACAGCGGCTACCACACCGACAACCGCTGCCTGCTGCATGCCTTGGCCAGCGGGCAGGGGCGGTTCAAGGGGGTGGCGGTGGTCAAGGCGGACATCAACCTCGACGCGCTGGCGGCGTTACAGGCGCAAGGCGTGGTGGGTATCGCCTTCAACCCCGCGCTGTACGGGGTAGCCAGCCTCAAGGGCGTTGACGGGCTGTTCGGCAAGCTCGCCGAGGTTGGCATGTTCGCCCAGCTGCAGGTGTGTGACGACCAGTTGCTGGACCTGCACAGCCTGCTGCAAGGCTCGCAGGCTCGTCTGTTGATTGACCATTGCGGCCGCCCGGATGTCGCTGCCGGTTTGCAGCAAGCCGGCTTCCAGGCGTTGCTGCGGCTGGCCGACAGCGGCCGCGCCTGCGTGAAGCTGTCAGGCATGCAGAAGTTTGCCGCAGCGGACGCCTTGTTCGAACAGAGCAGTGCATACGTGCAGGCCCTGCTCGAAGCCTTTGGCGCCCAATCCTGTGTGTGGGGGTCGGACTGGCCGTTCATTCGCCAACCCGCGCGGGTGGACTACGGCCCGCTGCTGAAGCTGGCCGAGCGCCTGATGCCGGATGCCCGGCTGCGCCGCACAGTAATGTGGGACACCCCTCGGCGATTGTTCGGGTTTGCCTAGCCCCTCCGTTGTTTGCCCTTCCAACAACAAGCGCGCAATCGTGATGAACACTGAACAGAACACCCGTCCCGGGCGGCATCCTCCATGGCCTGGAGGATCGTCTCGGCTAGCGCCCCAAAGGGCATGTGACCTGCGTCGCTTGCCGGATATTCCTTCTGTCGAAAATGGAGCTGAACAATGAGCCAGTACCTGCAAGGCCAAATCGCTATCGTCACCGGTGGCATGCGTGGCATCGGCCTGGCGATTGCCCGCCGCTTGCATGTCGCCGGCGCCCAGGTGGTGATCTGGGACCTTGCCGTCGATGGCTGGAACAGCACGGAAAACGGCTTCGAGCCGGTGCTGCGCCAGGCAGTGGATGTGTCGTCGCTGGCCTCGGTGGAGGCGGCTTTTGCCCAGACGCTGGCGCGTTTGGGGCAGGTGCAGATCTTGGTCAACAATGCCGGCATCAACGGTCCGGTGGTGGCGTCTTGGGAGTACCCGCCAGACGCCTGGGACAAGGTCATCGCCATCGACCTGAACGGTGTGTTCTATTGCTGCCGCACCGCCATCGCGCACATGCGTGAGCGCGGCTACGGGCGCATCGTCAATATCGCCTCCATGGCCGGCAAGGAGGGTGTGCAGTACATCTCGGGCTATTCGGCAGCCAAGGCCGGGGTCATCGCCTTCACCAAGGCGGCAGCCAAGGAGCTGGCGCAGGATGGCGTGCTGCTCAACTGCGTGGCACCGGCGATGGTCGAGACGCCGCTGATGGCCGAGATGACGGCCGAGCATATTGCCGCGAGCAAGGCCAAGATCCCCATGGGGCGCTTCCTCAAGGCCGAGGAGATTGCCAACATGGTCAGCTGGATCGCCGGGCCTGAGTGCAGCTTTACCACTGGCTTTGTGTTTGACCTCAGCGGCGGGAGGGCGACCTACTGAATGGACTGGGTGTGGTACGCCCGATGGCGTTGGAGCTGCGCCGGGTAGCCAGCCACGCGCGAACTGCGGGCGACGTTTCAGTGTGCATGTGCCGTCGTCCGTTGGTGTGCCCGCACCTCAGCGCTGGCAAGCTGCGGCACGGGCAACCCAGGCGTGGCTGGACGGGCAGGTGGCAGTCACCCGCCGTCATTCAGGCCTGTGGTCATTGCTGATCGGGCACCACGGCGATCACGTCGATCTCCATCAGCCATTCGGCCTGGGCCAACCCGGCCACCACCAACCCGGTGGAAATCGGGAACACGCCCTTGAGCCACTTGCCCACCTCTTTGTACACCGGCTCGCGGAAGCGCGGGTCGGTGATGTAGGTGGTGGTCTTGACGATGTGCGACAGGTCCGAGCCGGCTTCTTCAAGCAGTTGCTTGACGTTCTTCATCGCCTGTTCGGTTTGTGCGCGCGGGTCACCCAGGCCGACCAGTTTGCCTTCGAAGTCGGTACCGACCTGACCGCGCACGTAGATGGTATTGCCCGCCCGTACGGCCTGGCACAAGTCGTTGTCCAGGGTCTGGTTGGGGTAGGTTTCCTTGGTGTTGAACATGCGGATGCGAGTATGGGTAGGCATCAGTGGGCTCCGAGGGTGCTGACATTGCTGATCTTGGCAGTTTGCTGCTCATCCGCTGCGCGTTGCTCGCGGTCGCGGTAGGCGGTGTAGGTACGCTGCGTGGCAATGTGGCCGGCTACGTGCTTGGCGTCGTGCCACACCCCCCAGATGAACGATGAACCACGGCGCGACAACCACGGCAGGCCGAGGAAGTACACGCCCGGTTCGCGGGCCACACCACGCTGGTGCTGGGGCTTGCCGTTGGCATCGAAGGTGTCTACCTGCAGCCAGCTGAAGTCCACGCCGTAACCGGTGGCCCAGATGATGCTGCTGACGCCGGCCTTGGCCAGGTCCAGTTGCTGCAGCGGGTTGCGCATGCACTCCGGGTCGGCCAGGCGCTGGCGGGCTTCGGGCTCTTGCGGCAGGTCCAGGCCGTTGCGTTCGATGTAGGCATCGGCCGCATCCAGTAGGGCCAGGTAGTTTTCGTCGCCGCGGTTGATGTTCTCGACCAGGTTGTCCTGGAAGCGCGCTACGCCGTTTTCAAACGACTGGGTCAGGCCGACCAGGGTCATGCCCTGGTGGGCGAGGGCGCGGAAGTCCACGGTGTGGCCACCGCGGGCGCCGCTGACCGCGATGGTCACATGCTCGCGACCGGGCTTGGCAATTTCTGCGTCCCACTCGCCCAGTACGCCCAGCCACCAGCAGAAGTCGCGGTTGCGGTAGGCACGCGGCGGGCGGTCGTGGGCGCCGACCGACAGGTACACCTGGCGTCCGGCACGCATCAATTCCTCGGCAATCTGCACGCCGGAGGAACCGGCACCGACCACCAGTACCGCGCCTTCAGGCAGCTGCTCTGGGTTGAAGTAAGCGGCGGAATGAATCTGGTGCAGGTTGCTGTCTTTCGGCGCGATGGCCGGGATCACCGGCTTCTGGAACGGGCCGGTGGCGGCGACTACGCGGTTGGCGCGAATCACGCCTTCATTGGTTTCGATGGTGAAGCCTGGGCGGTCGCTGTTACGCACCACGCGCTTCACTTCAATGCCGGTGCGCACGGGCAGGTTGTACTTGCGTACGTACTGCTCGAAGTAGTCGGCCACCTGGTCCTTGCCGGCGAACGCATCGGCGTCGAGGTTGAATTCCAGCCCCGGGAAGCGGTCGTGCCAGGCCGGGCCGTTGGCGACCAGCGAGTCCCAGCGGCCGGTACGCCAGGCCTGCGCGATGCGGTTGCGCTCCAGTACCAGGTGCGGCACGCCAAGCTTGCTCAGGTGTTCGCTCATGGCCACGCCGGCCTGGCCGGCGCCGACGACGAGGGTGTCGATTTCGAGGTTGTTCAGTGTCATGTCCGAGCCCTTGTTCAGGCGGTTTTTGTCAGGTCGGTTTGGAGGACCGCCGTTGCCTGGAGCCAGACTAGGGATGCCGTGGAAATGGCGAAAATAGTATTTAGCTGGTGCTTGCCGATAAAACGGCGAAGGCCTTGAGTTCTCTGGCCTGCGGGGTGGGTTGCCCGGGTGGGTGAGGTGGTTTTTCGAGCGGGTGCAGAGAGCGGCGCCTTGAGCATAGTTTTTTCCTGCCTACCCCCTCGGAAAAAGGTCGTTTCGCCCGCCAGAAGGTTCCACTCAAAATGCCGTGTATCGCACAGCACAACAGGAACCATGACATGACGTTCTCCATCATCGGTCGTTGCCAGGAAACCGGCCAGGTCGGTATCGCCATCAGCTCGTCGAGCATCGCCGTGGGTGCCCGTTGCCCCTGGGTGCGTGCCGGTGTGGGCGCGGTCTCTACCCAGAACATCACCCTGCCGGCGCTAGGCCCGCAGATTCTCGATGCCCTTGAGCATGGCCAGTTACCGCCTGCCGCTGCGCTGGACAGGGTGCTCAGTGCCAATGGCTGGAGTGAGTACCGCCAGGTCACGGTGATCGACAGTCACGGCCAGGTGGCATTGTTCACCGGGCGGGAAGCACTGGGCACACACCATGCAGTGGCCGGCGAACAATGCGCGGCGGCTGGCAACCTGCTGTCCTCGACCCAGGTGATCGAAGCCATGGTGCTGGCCTTCGAGCAGGCCGGCGGCCATCTGGCCGATCGCCTGCTGGCAGCCATGCACGCGGCGATGGCAGCGGGTGGCGAAGCCGGGCCCGTGCACTCGGCGGCGCTGAAGATTGCGGGCGAGCTGACCTGGCCGCTGGTGGACCTGCGCGTCGACTGGGCCGATAGTGACCCGATCGGCGTGCTTGATGGCCTGTGGCAAGCCTATCGCCCCCAGATGCAGGATTACGTTACCCGCGCCCTCAACCCGACCGCCGCGCCAAGCTATGGGGTGCCGGGCGATGAGTGAGTTTGCCAGCCGCGCGCTGCTGGCCCGGCTGATCGGCTTTGCCACGGTGAGCCGCGACTCCAACCTGGCGCTGATCGGTTTTATCCGTGATTACCTGGCCGAGTTGGGAGTGGAATGCGAGCTGTTCCATAACCCGGAGGGCACCAAGGCCAACCTGTTCGCCACCATCGGCCCCAAGGATGTTGGCGGTGTGGTGCTGTCTGGCCATACCGATGTGGTGCCAGTGGATGGCCAGGCCTGGACGGTCGAGCCGTTTGCCCTGAGTGAGTGTGAAGGCCGCCTGTATGGCCGCGGCACGGCCGACATGAAAGGCTTTATCGCCTCGGTGTTGGCTGCTGTACCCGCTTTTCTCGCCCAGCCGTTGCGCATGCCGGTACACCTGGCATTTTCCTATGACGAAGAAGTTGGTTGCCTGGGCGTGCGCTCGATGCTGGCTGCCCTCGAACAGCGCCCGTGTAAACCACGGCTGTGCCTGATCGGTGAACCTACCGAACTCAAACCGGTGCTGGGGCACAAGGGCAAGCTGGCAATGCGCTGCCAGGTACAGGGCGCAGCGTGCCATTCGGCGTACGCGCCGTATGGGGTGAACGCCATCGAGTATGCGGCGAAACTGATTGGCAAGTTGGGTGACATCGGCGATGCCCTGGCACTGCCGGCTTATCACGACGAGCGCTTCGATCCGCCGTTCTCCACGGTGCAGACCGGCGTGATCAAAGGGGGCAGGGCGCTGAACATCGTGCCGGCCGAGTGCGAGTTCGATTTCGAAGTACGCGCGCTCCCTGGGTTCGAGGCGCAGGCGGTGGCCGACCAGTTACAAACCTATGCTGAAACCGAGTTGCTGCCACGTATGCGCAAGGTCAACATCGCCAGCGCCATTCGCCTGGAGCCGCTGAGTGCCTATCCGGGGCTGGCGACACCGGAGGACAGCGAGGCTGCGAGGTTGGTGGCGTTGCTCAGTGGCTCGGATACGTTCGGTACGGTAGCGTTTGGTACCGAAGGTGGCCTGTTTGACCAGGCGGGCATCCCCACCGTGGTGTGCGGGCCTGGCAGCATGGACCAGGGCCACAAGCCGGATGAGTTTGTCAGTGTCGAACAGTTGCGGGGCTGCGATGCCATGCTGCTGAGGCTGGTGGACTACCTCAAGCAGGCTTGATGGTCGCGACGGTGGATGGGCCGCAGCGCGGCCCCGGTGACTCAGAAGGTCGCCTTGACCTGCAGGCCAACCACCAGTGCGTTGTCGATGTCTTTGCCCGAAAACGCCCCTGGCTCGATGATGTATTGCACATCCGGGCGCAGGTTCAGCCATGGCGTGGCCTGGTAGCCGTAGCTCAGTTCGATCAACTGCTCGGCGCTGTCGATATCCGGGAACTGCTGGCCCGCGTTGAAAGCGGCATCTTCCAGCACGTCGCGGCTACGCGGGTTGGGCACGGCCCGGCCATAACCCAGTGCCACGGTATCCTTCGGGCGGCCTTCGAACGGTTTGTACAGCACCACGCCGGCGCCATACCACTTGGTGAACGGCGAAGCAGCCTTGCTTGACGCCGAGTACTGGCCGAAGGCGTGCAGGCTTCGGCCTGGGGAGGCCTGGTCGTTCCACACTGCCTGGTCGACCAACAGGTAATGGCCACCTCGGCCGGACACTTCATCGTCGCTGCCGATGCGTTTCACATCGGAGCTGTCGTAGTAGTAGCCCAGCTTGTACTCACCTGGCAGTTCACCTTGCAGCTTGTAGATAAGCTCTACCGGTACCACGGTGCCGGTGGTGTGCTTGGGCCCCAGGTGCCAGGCGCGGCTGGAGTTGCCGTTGCTTTCGGGGTCAACGTTGAACGCCGCCACGCGCAGTTGCCAGGAAGGCGACAGGTCGTACTTCACCCGCACACCGAGGTGGGCGTTGGGGTAGTTGGCCCAGCCACTGCCGCCGGACATGTTCAGCGGGTGGCCGCAGAAGCCGGCGTTCATGAAATTGCACAGGATGCCGCTGTCCAGGCCGCCGAGGTCGTTGCCCATGGCCATGTAGCCGAGCTTGACGTTGAGCGCCGGGGTGAACAGCGTGCGCTCGTAGCTCAGCTCGGTCAGGCGGGTGTAGAGGCCGCCGTAGTTTTCCTGGATCGGCAGGCGGTTGCCTACCAGGTCTTCCGAGGCGCTGTTACCGCGGCGGTCGTTGATGGTCAGCTGGACCTTGCCGCCGTTGTCCAGGCCGTACAGTTTCGACAGGTCGAACTGCACGCCCAGCTTGACGTTCTGCGAATAGCGCGCCGAGCGGTGCAGGCCACCGTGGGCGTTGTAGGCGGTTTCACCGCTGTAGTCGCCGGTGATCTTGACGCCGTCTTCTTCGAGTTGATGGCGCAGGCCGCCCCAGTCACCGGTCAGGGTGCTGCGGGTCAGCAGGTCGTCGTTGGCAAGGGCAGTGGTGCTGGCCAGGGCCAGCAGCAGGGTGGGGGTGATGCGAATTGCGGATGGCATTACAGAATCTCGGATTGTCTTTGAGGGGCATTCGCGGGCAAGCCAGCGCCTACAGGGCCGGTGTAAGCCTTGTAGGAGCGGGCTTGCCCGCGAAGCAGGCGACGCGGTCTTACGGCAGAGCGTAAGAAATCACGTAGTCGCCACGATCAGTCGACTGGCGTGCACCGCCAGCAGTGATCACCACGTATTGCTTGCCGGTTTTCGGCGAGACGTAGGTCATCGGGCCGCCCTGGCTGCCAACGGGCAGGCGAGCCTTCCAGATTTCCTTGCCATTGCTGCTGTCGTAGGCGCGCAGGTAGAAGTCCTGGGTGCCGGCGATGAACACCAGGCCGCCTTGGGTCGACAGGGTGCCGCCCAGCGTTGGCAGGCCGATCTTGATCGGCAGGTGCATGCGGATGCCGAGCGGGCCGGTGTCTTCAACGGTGCCGACCGGTACCTGCCAGGCTACCTGGCGGGTCTTCATGTCGATGGCGGTCAGGGTGCCGAACGGCGGTGCCTGGCATGGAATGCCTGCGACCGACAGGAAGCGGTTCTTGTTCACGGCATACGGGGTGCCCTTGAGCGGTACCGCGCCCATGCCAGTGTTCAGTGCTTCGCCACCGGATGCTGCACCACCTTTGTTCTGCGAAGGAATCATCTGGATCCACAGGCCCAGACGCATGTCGTTGACGAAGATGAAGCCATGTACCGGGTCGGTAGAAATGCTGCCCCAGTTCATGCCACCCAGCGAACCCGGGAAGCTCAGCGACAGGTCGGTGCCCGGCGCGGTGTACAGGCCGTCGTAGCGCATCTTCTTGAAGTCAATGCGGCACAGCAGCTGGTCGTAAGGGGTGGCACCCCACATGTCCGATTCGGTCAGGGTCTGCGCGCCAATCTGCGGCATGCCCACCGACTTGGGCTGGGTAGCGGAGTACGGCTCGTTCGGGATGTTGCTTGGCTTGACCGGTACTTCGTCGACCTGGGTCAGCGGTTTGCCGGTGGCGCGGTCGAGCACGTAGATCTGCCCGGCCTTGGTGCCGATCACCACGGCAGGTACCGACTGGCCGTCGTCCTTGGTGAAGTCGATCAGGCTTGGCTGCATGGGCAGGTCGAAGTCCCAGAGGTCGTTGTGCACGGTCTGGAACACCCACTTCTGGTTGCCGGTGGTGGCGTCCAGGGCCAGCACCGAAGCGCCGTAAGTGTGGTCCAGTTTGCTGCGCTCTACGCCGTAGATGTCAGTGGACGACGAACCCATCGGCAGGAACACGGTGTTCATCGCCGGGTCGTAGGACATCGGCGCCCAGCTGTTCGGGGTGCTGCGCACGTAGGTGCTGTCGGCCTGTGGTGCCTGGCGATCTTCCGGGTTGCCCGGGTCGAAGGCCCAGCGCATTTCACCGGTGATCACGTCAAAACCACGGATCACGCCACCTGGCATGTCGGTCTGGACGTTGTCGGCAACACGGCCGCCGACCACTACGGTAGTGCCGGCCATCAGTGGTG
This sequence comes from Pseudomonas sp. D5(2026), assembly GCF_057766845.1. Taxonomy (NCBI): domain Bacteria; kingdom Pseudomonadati; phylum Pseudomonadota; class Gammaproteobacteria; order Pseudomonadales; family Pseudomonadaceae; genus Pseudomonas; species Pseudomonas sp. D5(2026). Next base: position 3,273,546 of record NZ_CM173421.1, on the reverse strand, counting down.
CCGAGGACAGCTGGTAGTAGGAGTCCGGTACATCACCCAGGCCGGCCTTGAGGTCAACCTGGCCATTGTTGCCGAAGCCCTGGCAGAACTCGCCGTTGTCGGCGTCGACGGCAATCAGGCGGCCGTCGATGGTGTTGGTCAGCAGGCGACGCTGGCAGTTGGCACCGGCCGCTACGCTAACGCTGGTGATCGGCGAGCTGTTCGGCTGGGTTGGCTGAGCGATGGCGGCAGTGGCGTCGAAGTAGGCCATGCCACGGCAACGCTGCCAGACCTTGGACTGGGCGTTGATTTCGTTCTTCCACAGTTCTTTGCCGGTGTCGGCATCGAGTGCGATCAGGTTGTTGTGCGGGGTGCAGATGAACACCTTGCTGCCGATCTGCAGCGGGGTGAGCTGGTCTTCGGCACCGTTGCCGTCACTGATCGCGACGTCGCCGGTGTGGTAGGTCCACGCTACCTTCAGCTTGTTGACGTTGTCACGGTTGATCTGGTCAAGCGCGGCGAAGCGGCTGCCACCTTCGGTGTTGCCGTAGTGGGCCCAGTCTTTCTGTTCCTTGCCGGTTTCGACTGGGGTCATGCCAGGGCCTTTGCCGTTGGGAGCAACGCTTGGGTGGGCAACGAACATGTTGCCGACAGCGACCACCAGCACCACGGCCATTACCCCGGCGACGCCGTAGGCACCGCGCCCGGCGCTGGCGCCATTGGCACGCGCCAGCAGCGGGTAGACCAGCGCCACGACCATGCCGATTGCGCCGAACATGAACAGGCGCGAGAACAGCGGCCAGAACACCAGGCCCGCATCGATCAGTGCCCAGATGGCAGTGCCGATCAAGAACACGGCATACAGCCAGGCGCCAGCCCTCTTGCGCCGAGCAATGAGGACACCGGCGATGGCCATGGCCAAGCCGCCGATCAGGAAGTACCAGGAACCGCCCAGACCGGCGAGCTTGACGCCGCCAGCAGCCAGGAGGAGGCCGAGCAGGGCGACGATCACGCCCAGGCCGACCAGGATGAAGTGTGTGGCGCCAGAGGCGCGCGGTGTTTCTTTCATGCCAGGGATCTCAGCAGGTGGAATGCGCGCAGTTTAAGCCCTTAGCTTGCTAATTAACAAGTTGGTACATAATTGAGCGAGGCTGATTGTCGCAGGGCTGAACTTACGAAGATGTGGCTAAAAGTATAGATAAGGTGCTGAAAAACGCATTGAACGGGGCGTTTATGAGGCCTCTTCGATTTGTATTCATGCTTTGGTCGTAAGCCCAACCTTGCACGGCGACGGGGCAACTGCGCCTTGTGCACGGGCAGGCATGGCCCCTTCATGCCGGCCATGGGGTGCTGCTGCTATAGAACACCGCGAGCCAGATGGTGGCTGTGCCGGGCGCGGTCCATTCCACGCGGTGGCGGTGGTGCGGGGGGATGTCCAGACAATCGCCCGGCGCCAGCAGGCGGGTGTGGCGCTCGTGCTCGAAACGCAGGGCGGCAGCCCCCCTGAGCAACATGATCCACTCGCCTTCGGCCTGGTCGTACCAGAAGCCGGGTGGGCTTGCCTGCCCGCTGGAGACGATACGCTCCACGCGTACGCCTGGGCGGCTGAGCAATTCGTCGACACGTTCGGCGCTGGCGGGATCGCAGGGCGGCAGGGCGGTCAGCAGGTTGTTCAGGGTCATGGCAAGCCTCCTTGGAATTGGGTTGATTTCACTATGGACGCGATTGCCGTGGGGCGCGCTGCTTGACCCGCCCGGCGGTTTGTAAGAACTTTCCGGTTTTTGGAAGACGGGCTGAACATGGACAAGCTGCTGGCGATGAAAATGTTCGTGGCCACTGTCGATGCTCAAGGCTTTTCTGCTGCCGCGCGCAGGCTAGGGCTGGCGACATCGTCGGTGACACGTCTGGTCGATGCCCTGGAAGCGTCGTTGGGCGCCACCTTGCTCAACCGTTCGACGCGCCAGGTCAGCCTGACCGAAGCCGGCGCCCGTTACTACGAGCGGGCACGGGGCATTTTTGAAGCACTGGACGAGGCTGATGCCAGCATCGCCGATCGCGGCGAGGAGCCTGTTGGTGTACTGCGCCTGAGCCTGCCAGTGGAGTTCGGCCGGCGGGTCATCGCCCCGCACCTGGGGCCGTTTCTGGCGCAGCACCCGGCACTGGAACTGGACATCGACCTCAGCGACCGCCTGGACGACTTGCTTGACGGGCGCTATGACCTGTCGATTCGCCTGGGCGACCCCTCGCCCAATGACGAGCTGGTGTGCCGCCGGCTGGGCGGTTTTCAGCGTTGGCTGGTGGCCAGCCCGGCTTACCTGGCCGGGCGTGAGCCACTGCAGCATCCCCGGGAGTTGCTTGACCATGCCTGCCTGCGCTTTCGCTATGGGCAGAAAGCGCGCCCCTGGCGCCTGACCTGTGGCCAGGACAGCCTGGAGCTGGATGTAAGCGGGCCATTGCGCAGCGCCAATGCCGACATGTTGCGTGAAACGGCACTGGCAGGCAGTGGTATCGCACTGCTGGCCGACTGGCTGGTACGCGAGGATGTGCTGGCGGGGCGCCTGCAGCGGGTTTTCCCCGACTGGCAGGCCAGCCCTGGCACGGCCAATAGCAGCATCAACGCCTTGTATATGCCCAACCACCGGGGCTCACGGCGGGTAAACGCATTCATCGACTTTTGCGAAAATTTGCTCATACGCGGCAACTAGTGTTGCGCTGTGCGCAAAGCCGCATTGCGCCACCGCCGGATTCTCGGCGATGGCGTGCATGGGTAAGGTGGCCAGCATCTCCCCATCCCTTGTCGAGGAACTTCGCATGAACCCCTCCCTTGCGACAGCGCAACCGGCAGCCGCCAGCCTGAGCCGGGCTCTGGTAGTGCTGCTGGCGTTCTGCTGCGGCGCGATCGTCGCCAACATCTACTACGCCCAGCCCATCGTCGGGCTGATCGCCCCGGACCTAGGGCTGTCCACCGAGCATGCCAGCCTGATCGTTTCTCTCACTCAGCTGGGATATGCCCTGGGCCTATTGTTGCTGGTACCGCTGGCCGACCTGCTGGAAAACCGCCGCCTGATGGTGGCCACCGCGGTCCTGGCGTGCGTCAGCCTGCTGCTGGCGGGTACCAGCAGCAGCGGCCAGGGCCAGCTGTTCCTGGGTTACGCACTGCTGATCGGCTTCAGTTCGGTGTCGGTGCAGATGCTCATCCCGCTGGCAGCGCATCTGGCGCCGGAGCAGCAGCGTGGTCGTGTGGTTGGTAACATCATGGGCGGCTTGCTGCTGGGCATCCTGCTGGCGCGACCGCTGTCGAGCCTGGTGGCCGACCACTTCGGCTGGCGTGCGGTGTTCATTGGCGCCGCAGGGGTAATGCTGGCGATCATCCTGTTGTTGGTGTTGACCTTGCCGCAGCGGCGTCCCGAGCACAAAGCCAGCTATGCCGGGTTGATGCTGTCGCTGCTCACACTGCTGCGTCGTTATCCGCTGTTGCGCCAGCGTTCGTTTTACCAGGCACTGATGTTTGCAGCGTTCAGTCTTTACTGGACGGCGGTGCCGATGGCGCTTGCCGGTGAGCATGGCCTGTCACAAAGCCAGATCGCTGTGTTCGCCCTTGTCGGCGCGGTGGGTGCCGTTGCTGCGCCCATGGCCGGCCGCCTGGCCGATGCCGGGCATGCCCGGGCCGGCTCGCTGCTGGCGCTGTTGCTGGCGCCAGCGGCCTTGTTGCTGGGGCTGACAGTGCCGGGTTACAGCGTGATTGGCCTGGGCCTTACCGGCGTGTTGCTGGACTTTGCGGTGCAGATGAACATGGTCATCGGCCAGCGCGAAGTGTACGCACTGGACCCTGCCAGCCGCGGGCGGCTGAATGCGGTGTACATGACCAGCATTTTCCTTGGAGGGGCGCTGGGGTCCGCGGTGGCCAGTGCGCTGTTCAGCCAGTTTGGCTGGCAGGGTGTGGCACTGGTGGGGGCGGGGTTGCCGGGTGTGGCGCTGGTTGTGTTTCTACTCAAAGCACGCCGGGGTTGAACCGTTACGCGGTGCAGGGCACGGGCTTCGCCCGTGTTCGCGGGCCCGCTATCGGCCAAGCGGCAGCGCCAGGCCAATCAAGGCAAACAGGCTGCCGCAGCAGCGATTGAAACCTTTACCTCCCTTGGCCAGCCAAGGGCGAATGCGAAACGCCAGGCGTGCCAGCAAATACTCGACCAGGAACTCGACGCTGGCAAAGGTCGCGGCCATCACAGCGAACTGCAGCAGTAGTCCTCGCTGTGGGTCGATGAACTGCGGCAGGAAGGCACCATAGAACAGCAACACCTTGGGGTTGGCCATGGCCGAAAGCAGGCCCTGGCGAAACAGCCCGGCATTGCCGCGCCGCGCGCTTTGCTCGGTCAGTTCCAGTTGCAGGCCTGGGCTGCGCCACAGTTGAATGCCCAGCCAGATCAAATAAGCCCCACCCACCCACTTCAGTACGCCCAGCACCGACGCCGAGGTTTGGAGCAGTGCGCTGAGGCCGAACATGGCCAAGGCGATGAGGGCGCTGAAACCCAATACCCCGCCCACGATGGTGAACAGCGTTCGTCGTGCGCCATATAGCGCGCCATGGGTCAACGCCAACAGGCTGTTAGGCCCCGGGGTCAGCGACAGACCGATGCTGGCCAGCAGGTAGATGAGCCAGGTGTCCAGTGCCATGCTGAAAAATACCTTGTTCGAGAGAGGGCGCCAGTCTATGGCGCAACGCTCAAGCTGGAAGAGTATTATCTGGTCATAAAAGGGTCTTTTCTGGACGTGGTTTCATGCCGCCCGACATCCGCTTGCTGATCATGCCGTTACCGGATTTTGCCTTGCTGCCGTTTGGCGCCTTTCTCGACAAATTGCGCTTCAGCGCCGACGACGAGGACTACAGCAAGCAACGCTATTGCAGCTGGACGGTGGCGGGGCTCAGCCTTGAGCCGATACCGTCGAGCAGTGGCGCGGTACTGCAGGTCGAGGCCATTGCTGATCAGCTCGAGCTGAACTGTTTCGACTACCTGGTGGTGTTTGGCGGCCGCAGTGCCATGGCCACCGCAGCGCTGGCGCCACGTTACCAGGCTTTGCTCAGGCAGGCCGCCAAGGCGGGTGTCAAGCTGGTGGGGGGCGACAATGGCGCCTTCCTGCTGGCGGCCTGCGGCCTGCTGCAGGGGCACAAGGTGGTGGTGCACTGGCGTCACGAAGCCGAGTTTCGTGCTGCTTTTCCGCAGTTGCAGCTGCTGAGCGAGCAGTTGTACTGCATCGATGGCAATCGCATCACGTGCGCCGGTGGCACTGCCGCCATAGACCTGGCCGTTGCCCTACTTTCACGCGCTTGCGGGCGAACGCGTGCGCTCAAAGGGCTGGCTGACATGCTGGTGGACGAGACCCGCGACAGCCGTCACGCCTTGCGCTCGCTGGAGCTGGGTGCCGGTCAGGGGCGCCAGGTGCAGCGGGCGCAAGCACTGATGCGTCATCACCTGGGCACGCCGTTGGCCGTGGAGCAACTGGCTGCGGAACTGGGCATCAGCCGGCGTCAACTGGACCGGCAGTTCCAGGCCAGCCACGGCATGAGCACCAAGGCCTGGTGGCTGGAGATGCGCTTGCAGCAGGCGCGCTGGCGTTTACTCAACTCCAGCCACAGCCTGGCGCAGATTGCCGATGAGGTGGGCCTGGGGGATGCCAGCTACCTTGGCAAATGCGTGCGGCGTCGGTTTGGTTGTACGGCCTTGCAGTTGCGTGCAGGCAATTGCCCCTTCACGTGACCTACTGCGGCGTCCCGAACACGCCTGTCCAGTAGATCCCGGCATCACTCTTGGGGTCCACCGCATAGGCAGCGCCCAGTTCACGGAAAGCCGGATTCATCAGCGTGGCGCAGTGCCCCGGGCTGTCCAGCCAGCCGTTGACGACCTTTTGCGCTGTGTCACGCCCGGCAGTGATATTTTCGCCGATCTGCTGGTACAGGTATCCGGCCAGTTCCGCCCGGTCACCGGGTGTGCGGCCATCTTTATCGATGTGGTCGAAGAAGTTCTGGTTGGCCATCGCCCGTGTGTGGTTGGCGGCGACCCCGGCCAGCACTGTGCTCCAGCTGAGTGCCGGGGCGGCGGCAAACGGCTGGCCGCCGCATTGCCGTGGCACCTTGCGCGCGGCGTTGACCTCCTGCAGCACCTTCTGCCCCTCGGCTTGCCAGTCGCCCAGGCGGCCGGTGAGCAGCGGCCGTGCCAGCACGATGCGCCAGTCGCGGCCCTCCTGGCTGACGCCGATATCGACGAATTGCGGATCGAGCACCACCTGGCAGAAGCTTTCCTCAATGGCATGCATGGCGGCGCGTGCATCGCGTGGCCCCGACAGGCTGATGGCCTGGACGCTGACCATTGGGTAGGCGGCGCGGGTCATGGCCTGTTGCAGGTCGCGGGTGCCCTCTGGCGACAGCGCCAGACGTGTGTCGCTGTTGAGCGGCGGCAGTTCCAGCGACGCCCCGCCACCGCAGGGCTGGGCCTTGCTGCGGTAGACATTGATCGAATCGATCAACTGCGCCTCTTCGCCGGTGGCTGCCAGCGCCCCGGTCGAAACGACCAGGCCCAGTGACAAGGCGACAACGGATGTCAGGACGCGCATGTGGATCTCCCTATGACTGGCAGCGTCGTGGTGTGCGCTGCTCATCCTACACAAGCCCGCGGCTTTTGGCCCGAGGTCGTGCAAGACAATGAAAACGCCGGCAATCGTTACTGGCGGCAAAAGAGGGAGTAGACCCCTGGTCGGTGGAAAAGTGCGGTCAGTTGCCAGTCATTCGCATCGGGCCAGCGTTGTCAGCCGTTTACGCGTCAATGGGCCAATGCCTGGTTCGGCTTGTAGAACAGGAAGTGGGTGGTCTGCGCGGTCTTGCGATAAGCCTTGGCCCAGTCGGGGCGCACCGTGCGGTCGTGGAAGTACAATGCGCCACCGGTGGGGTCTTTCAACTGCTGGTTCAGTGCCTTGCGTGCGATCTCTTTGGCAACGTCGTAGCGTTGCGGTTCCTCGACCTGGTCCGGGCGCCCGTCACACCACCATGAGAACTGACAGGCCTTGGCCTCCACACCCTGTTTGACTACCGCGCAGATGGTGTCGGGAAAGCCATCGTGGCCCAGGCGGTTGAGCACCACACTGGCCACTGCGGTCATGTCTTTGGCGTCGGCGCCTTTGGCTTCCCAGTAGATGGTACGTGCCAGGCAGGTGATGCTGTCATCCAGCGGCGCCTTGCCAGCCGGGTCCACTGCCCGCGCTTCGCCGGGGGTCAGTTTCTCCGCTTTTTTGGGGGGAGGTGCATCTTCAACGACCTTTTCTTCAAGCATTTCGGCCTTGTCCTCGGCAACGGCGGCTTTGGCCGGGTCAGCGGCATGGAGGGGGCCTGCGAGCAGGGCCGAGGTCAAGCCGATCAGCATGCAGTAAAGGCGCATGGGCGAACTACCAGGCGGTGGGCAGAATTTCAGTCTAGCCAAGCGTAAGCATTAACACCAAAGGCAGGGTAGCGGCGGCGGCCACGGTCTGCAGAGCGATGATGGTGGCCATCAGTGGCGCATTGCCGCCCATTTGCCGGGCCATGACATAAGATGACGAAGCGGTGGGCAGCGCCTGGAACAACACCGCCACCACCGCAGCCTGGCCACTCAGGCCGAGCAGCCGGCAAAGGCCCCAGGTGGTCAGTGGCATGACCAGGAACTTGAACGCCGATGCTGCCATCAGCGGCCGCACCTGCTGGCCGAGGCTGGCGCCACCCAGTGCTGCGCCGACACACAGCAAACCCAGAGGCAGGGCGGCGTGGCCCAAGGCCTTGACCGTGGCGTCGATACCGGCTGGCAAGCCCAGCCCCGAGACCCGTAGCATCAGCCCGCCAGCGCAGCCGACGATCAACGGGTTGGCGAAGATCGCCCGAAGCACTGTGGCAGGGGAACTGTGACGGGCGCTGAAGCGGGCAAACACCAGCACGCAGAGCAGGTTGACCAAGGGCACGATGGCCGCGTTGGCCACCGCCGCCAGGGCAATACCGGCGCTGCCATAGATGCCCGCAGCCAGGGTGGCACCAATGTAGTTGTTGAAGCGGATACCGCCCTGAAACACCGAGGTGAAATCGGCACCATCATGATTTGCCGTGCCCTGATACAGCACCAGCAATAAGGCACCGACCAAGGTTGAGAGCATCAGGGCACCTGCCATGCCCAGCACCGGTATGCCATCGAGGTTGGCGGTGGCCAGCCCATGAAGGAACAGCGACGGCAGCAGGACGTAGTAGCTCAGGCGCTCGGCGCCAGGCCAGAAGCTCTCGGCAAGAAAACCGCGAATACGCAGGAAGGTACCCAGGGCAATGAGCAGGATGATGGGTAGCAGGGTGGTCAGCAGCAAGTGCAGCATGGTCAGCATTCCGTAGTCGGGTACGGGCATAGACTACGGGTGCGGATCAATCGGTAAAAACGTTGTTTTCTTCAGTGACCATTGAGGAAAAATGCATGTTGGTGGGCGCATACCGCGCTTTCGAGCAGCCTGGCTTCAGGCTTCCAGGGCGGTCTTCAACACCGCACTCAAATGCCGCCGCTGGCTTTTTTCATGCTCCAGCAACACCACCCGCCGGGTCAGCTGCGGCTCGCCAAACGGCAGGCAGGTGGCGGGTGGCAAGCGTTGCAGGTCGTCGTCCGCCATGGGGATAACCGCCACACCCAGGCCCATCACCGCCATGCGCGCCAGGGCTTCCTGGCTGTCCAGTTCCATCAGTTCGCTCACCTGCATATGCTGGCGGCGTAGCTCCTGCTCGATCTGGCGGCCAGCCCAGGCACGCTTGTCGAAGCGCAGGAAAGGCTGGCTGGCCAGCAACTGCGGCACGCTATACCCGGCCAGTTCAGGGCTGGCAATGGCCCAGAAACGGTCCTCGAACAGCGGTGTAAAGTCCAGGTTCTGCGGGTAAGGGCTGACCGGTTCGGTGGTGATCGCTGCATCGAGTTCACCGTCTTCCACGCGCCGCGCCAGCTCCGCCGACATGCCTGAGGCCACGCTGATGTGTAGCTGCGGGTGGTGAGCCTTGATCCACACCAGCGCCTTGGGCAAACGCCGCGCCAGCACCGTGTGGATCGCCCCCAGGCGCAAGCGGCCGCGCAGGCTCGGGCCGCTGGCCAGGGCATCGGCCAGTTCGTCATAGGCAGCCAGAAGGCTTTCGGCGCGGGCCACCGCCAACTGGCCGGCTTCGGTCAGCACCACCTGCCTGCGGCTACGGTCGAACAAGGCCACCTTCAGTTCGTCTTCGAGGGTTTTGATGTGCAGGCTGACCGCCGAAGGGGTGAGGCTGAGCAGGTCGGCGGCGCGGGCAAAGGTGCCGTGGCGGGCGATGGTCACCAAGGTGCGCAGGGCTTTCAGGGACATGCGGTTGAGGTCCGGTTCTCAGCTGACAGAAACGTATTGTCAGGCCCGGCCCTCTCGCAGCACAAGGCTGCTCCCAGGCACTGGCGACACGGCTCAGCGATTGCTACGCCCATAGGCCTGGCTGATCCTGTCGATCACCATCGCCAGGGCGACAATTGCCAGCCCGGCCTCCACCCCTTGGCCAACATTCAAGGTCTGGATCCCCGCCAGCACATCCTCGCCCAACCCACGGGCGCCGATCATCGACGCCACGACTACCATCGACAAGGCCATCATCACCGACTGGTTAAGCCCGGCCATGATACTTGGCAGCGCCAAGGGCAGGGCGATGCGCCGCAACCGCTGCCAACGGCTGGCGCCAAGGCCGTGTGCCGCCTGTAACAGCGAGGGGTCGATCTGGCTCAAGCCCAGTTCGGTCAACCGCACCAGCGGCGGCAGGGCGTAGATCAGCGTGGCGAACACGGCAGGCACCTTGCCCAGGCCAAACAGCATCAGCACCGGGATCAGGTAAACGAACGCAGGTAGCGTCTGCATCACATCGAGTACTGGCAACAGCAGCCGTCTGGCCAGCGGGCGGGTGGCCAGCAGGATGCCCAGCGGTACCCCCACCAGTACGCACAGGCCGGTACTGACCAGCACCAGAGCCAGGGTCTGCAGCAGCTTGTCCCAGAGCCCGAGCATACCGATCAGGGCCAGCAGCGCGACCAGCACGGCGCTGCGCAGCAGGCTGCGGCTGGCGTGCCAGGCCAGCAGCCCCACCAGCAGCAACAGCAGCCACCAAGGCAACAGACGCAGCAGGTTCTCCAGGCCGACCAGCAGTTGCAGCAACTGGTCAGAAAAACCGCGCAGGTGGTCGCCGTAGTTCAATACCAACCAGTCGACCAGGCGGTTGACGCTGTCGGCAAAGGAAAACTGCAGGGTTTGCGGGAAACCGCTGCTCACAGGCTGGCCTCGACCTTGGCGGCGATGTCCGCCGGCAGCCAGGCTTTCCACACCTCGCGGTTATCGCGCAGGAAGGTGAGGGCGGCTTTGCGCGGGGGCGTGCGTTTTTCGCTCATGACGGCCAGGGCCTTGTTCAGGCGATCGATGGGCAGGTTGACCTGTTCGAACACGCTGACCAGGTCTGGGTAGTTTTCGCGGAAGGCTTTGGACACGCCAATCGACAACTTTGCCGGCAGCGAGCGGCTGCCCTTCGGGTTGGGATTGGCGGGGTCGGTGAGGGTGGCCCAGGCCTGGGCATCGAACGGTGGCTCTTCCAGCCGGATGAGCTTGTAGCGCCCCATCAGCGGGGTCGGGTTCCAGTAGTAGAACAGCACGGGTTTGCCACGGCGGATTGCCGAACCGATCTCGGCGTCCATCGCGGCACCGGAGCCACTGCGGAAGTTGCTGTAGAGCCCATCCAGGCCATAGGCCTTGAGCTTCTGGCTGTTGACGGTTTCAGACGTCCAGCCGCTCGGGCTGTTGAGAAAGCGCCCTTTACCGGGCGATTCGGGGTCAGAAAAAACCTGCGGGTAACGCTTGAGGTCCTCGACACTGTGCAGCTCCGGCGCCACGGGTTTCAGATTGCGTGCGGCATCGCCCTCGATCACATAGGCCGGTACCCACCAACCTTCCTCTGCGTTTTTGACCGTATCGCCCAGTGCGAACACCTGGCCGGCCTGTTCGGCCTTGACCCAGGCAGGGCTGCGCCCGGCCCATTCCTCGGCGATCACTTGCAGGTCATTGCGCGCCAGGGCCACCTCCATGCTGACCGTGCTGCCAGGCAGGGTGTCGGTACGGTAGCCGTAGCCGCGCTCAACGATCAGCCGCAGGATCTCGGTAGTGAGGGCGCCGCTTTCCCAGCCGATGGCACCAAAATGGATAGGTGAAGGCTGTTCTGCCGATGCGGCGCTGTCGGTGCTGGCCAGGCCCACCGTCAACAGCAGCCCGGCCAGCAGCGCTGGAATTCTCTTCATGTAAACCTCGTCGTTCGCCACCCCTTGGCAGTGGGGGCAAGTGTAGACGACGAGGTTTTGTCGGTTTCAGGGCCACTGGCGTGGCCCCGTTTGCTTCAGACGCGGAACTGGTCCATCAGCGCTTGCTGCTGGTTGGCCAGGCTGTTCAGCGACTGGCTGACCCGCGCCGACTCGTTGGCCTGGCCAGACAGTGATTCAGTGACATCACGAATGGTCGCCACGTTGCTGTTGATTTCCTCGGCTACCGCGCTTTGCTCCTCGGCGGCAGAGGCAATCTGCAGGTTCATGTCGGTGATCACCGTCACCGCCTGGCCAATGCGCTGCAATGCCGTGACGGCTTGGCCGACCTGCTCCACGCCACCTTGGGCCTGGCGGTGGCTGTGGTCCATGGCGCCGACCACTTCGCGGGTGCCGTTCTGCAGTGCTTCGATGACCTGACGAGTTTCTTCCACCGACTCCTGAGTGCGCTGGGCCAGGTTGCGCACCTCATCGGCGACCACGGCAAAGCCACGGCCGGCCTCACCGGCGCGGGCAGCTTCGATGGCAGCGTTGAGCGCCAGCAGGTTGGTCTGTTCGGCGATCGAGCGGATCACTTCCAGTACCGAGCCGATCTTCTCGCTGTTCTGCGCCAGGCCTTCTATTTCGGCCATGGTGTCGCTCATGTTGGCGGCCAGTGCACCAATGCTGCTGGTGGTGCGGTCGATTACCGCCAAGCCCTCGCGGGTGGCCTGGTCGGCATCGCGTGCCGCCTGTGCCGCCTGGGCGGCGCTGCGGGCAACGTCCTGGGCGGTGGCGCTCATTTCATGCGAGGCGGTGGCCACCTGGTCGACTTGGCGGTACTGCTGCTCCATGCCGGCGCTGGTTTCAGTGGCAATCGCCGAGGATTGGTCGGCCGTGCCTCGGGCGGCCTGCACCGAGCTTTTGACCTCGGCGATGGTTGGCTGCAATTTGTCGAGGAAGCGGTTGAACCAGCCGGCCAGTTCGCCCAGTTCGTCTTGTTTCTGGTAGGTCAGGCGACGGGTCAGGTCGCCTTCGCCGCTGGCAATGTCCTTGAGCATGGCGGCCACGCCAAGGATTGGCCGGGTAACGCCGCGGGCCATCAGCCACACCAGCAGCAGGCCGGCAATGGCTGCGGCCAGGCCCAGGCTCAGTTCCAGCAGGGTGCCACTGGTGTTGAGCGCGTCAAGTTCCTGCTTCAGGGTTTCGGCCGGCCCGGTCAGGGCGTTTTCCGGCACATCCAGCAACACGCCCCAGGGCTGGGCGTCCGGGATTGGCCGGAATGCCGCCAGCACTTTCAAGCGCTGGCGGTCGTGGAGGATAGTCAGTTTGCCATCGGCCAGCTTGCGCACCAGCTCGGCGCCTTTGGTCGGGTCTACCTGGTCGAAGCGCTGGGCAAGCTTGCTGGCATCGGCGCTGTAGCCTGCCAGCAGGCCGACCGGGGTAAGAATGCCGACCGTGGTGCGGCCTTCGTAAAGGCTGTGGCTGGCCTCCTGGCTCAGTGCCTGCAGGCTGTTGAGGTTGATGTCGATGGACAGGGTGGCAATGATCTTGCCGTTGACCGCCAGCGGGAACACGATGCTGGTCATCAGCACCTGCTGGCCGTCGATGTCGTAGAAGTAGGGCTCCACCACACACACCTTGCCGGATGTGCGAGGGCACACCCACCAGGTGTTGGCCGGCTGGCCGCTGGGGCCGATCTCGGTGTTGGCCATGTCATGTTCGGGCAGGGCCATCGAGGTCAGCTGGCCAGCGCGTGGCTGCGACCAGTACAGGGCAAAGCGCCCGGTTTCGTTGCTGCCCAGTTCTGCCTTGCCGGCAAACAGGCTGTCCTTGTCGTCCAGGGCATTGGGCTCGAACACCAGTGACAGGCCGAGCAGGTCGGGGTTGGCTTGCAGTGCGGCGCGCACCTGGCGGGTCATGTCCTCGCGCAGGTCGAAGGCATCGAGAAAGCGCTTTTCGGCCTGCTCGCGGAGGAACAGTACCTGGCGGGCGAAGCCGGCGCCGTACTGGTAGGCATCCATGAACTGGCGGCGAATGTTCAGCGCTTGCACTTCACCTTGTGATTCGATACGTGACTGCGCCGCCTCGGTCAGCATCTGCATGCTGCTGGCCTTGACCAGGTCCGAACTGTGATCCATGCGGTACAGCGACAGGCCGACGAGCAAGGTGACGATACCGGCCAGACAGAGACCGGCGAGCAGGGTGATTTTCCACTGGATGGAAAGTTGTCGCAAAGGCATGGGGGCGGATCCCTTTTTGGCAGTAAGGGTTATGGCTTTATTTGCGGTGGGGCGGGGAGGCGCCAAAGCTCTCCAGCCAGGCACCTCGCTGCCTCCCACAGTATCGGCCTATGCCGTTTTTTCTTTATTCAAACATTCAATTTAAATTCGGCCACCCGTTGACGCGCTGCATCAAGGCGCTTTTGACATCTGCCGCCTACTGCTTCAGAGTTCGCGCTTTTTTCTGTCGTAATGAGGTAAGCCAACCATGAATGCAGTGATCGCCGCGGTCGGCATCATGCTGATACTCAGCCTGTCCCGCGTGCACGTGGTCATCGCCCTGATCATCGGCGCCCTGGTCGGTGGGCTGGTGGGCGGCCTGGGTATCGAAGGCACGCTCAAAGCCTTCAACGGTGGCCTAGGTGGTGGTGCCACGGTGGCTTTGTCTTATGCACTGCTGGGTGCCTTTGCCGTGGCAATCGCCAAGTCTGGCCTGGCTCATGCGCTGGCCGACCGCGCCCTGGCCATGATCGACCGGCGAGGGGACGCCAAGGGTGGCAAGGTCAAGTGGCTGATGATCGGCCTGATGCTGGTGGTGGCCGTGTCGTCCCAGAACATCCTGCCTATCCACATTGCCTTCATCCCGCTGCTGGTGCCGCCTCTGTTGTACGTGTTGACGCGCCTGCGCATCGACCGCCGGCTGATCGCCTGTGTAATCACCTTTGGCCTGATCACCCCGTACATGTTCCTGCCGGCGGGCTTCGGCAATATCTTCCTCAACGAGATCCTGCTGGCCAACGTTGCCCGCGCAGGTGTCGATGTGAGCGGCGTCAACGTCACCCACGCCATGGCCATCCCGGCAGCCGGCATGCTCGTCGGCCTTCTGGTGGCGGTGTTCATCAGCTACCGCAAGAAGCGCGACTACGACCTGACGCGCATCCAGCAGGTGGAGCAGGTGAGCGTGCAGTACAACCCGCTGACCTTGCTGGTGGCCGGGCTGGCGATCGCTTCAGCCTTCATCGTTCAGCTGTTGCTGGACTCGATGATCATCGGCGCCATGGTCGGTTTCCTGATCTTCTCGCTGTCGGGCATCGTCAAGTGGAAAGATACCGACGACCTGTTCACCGAAGGCATGAAAATGATGGCCATGATCGGCTTCATCATGATTACCGCGTCCGGCTTTGCCGAGGTGATGAAGGCCACCGGTGAGGTGATGAGCCTGGTGGAAACCTCGGCGCAGTGGATCGACCACAGCAAGGGCATCGGTGCCTTGCTGATGCTGCTGGTAGGCCTTTTGGTGACGATGGGGATCGGCTCGTCGTTCTCCACCGTGCCGATCCTGGCCGCGATCTTCGTGCCACTGTGCGTGCAACTGGGCTTCGACCCGTTGGCCACGGTGTGCATCATCGGTACTGCCGGTGCATTGGGCGATGCGGGTTCGCCGGCCTCTGACTCGACCCTGGGCCCAACCTCGGGCCTGAACGTGGATGGCCAGCATCACCACATCTGGGACACCGTGGTGCCGACCTTCATCCATTACAACTTGCCGTTGATGGCGTTCGGCTGGTTGGCAGCGATGACCTTGTAAGGCGGGGAGGGCGTCAGCCCTTGTCGGGCGGCGGCGAGATGCGATTGAGCACGGTGCTGCCGTCCTTGCTGCGGGTCAGGTAGACCGGTAGGACTTTGGGCAGGTTGTTGACCAGGCGCCCCACGTCACGGGTGTTGTAGATGCCGCTGATGCGGATACGGCCGGTGCTGGCATCGGCCAGCAGCAGCGGGGCGTCGAGGTAGCGGTTGATCACCGGCAGCGCCTGTTCCAGGCTCAGGTTGTCGAGCACCAGCTTGCCGCTGCGCCATGCCAGGCTGTTGCCATAGTCGTCGCTTTGCTCCAGCTGCGGCTCGAAGTCGCCCTTGTGGTAGCTGGCCTGCATGCCAGGGCCAAGGCGGTAGCCACCGGCACTGCCCTCACTGGACACCAGTACTGAACCTTCCACCAGGGTGACCTTCACCTGGTCTTGGTACTTCCACACGTTGAACTGGGTGCCGGTGACCCGGGTCTGGCCACTGCCGGCACGCACGATGAACGGGTGGCTGCTGTCGTGTCGCACCTTGAAGAACGCCTCGCCGCGCTTGAGCGTGACCTGGCGTTGGTCCTTGTAGTTGAGGAAGGTGAGCTCGGTGTGGAGGTTGAGCTGTACCGTGCTGCCGTCGCTGAGTTCCACGGTCTGCATGCGGTCACTGGCTTCGAAGTGCTGGTAGTGGTTGGGCAACCAGCCCTGTTCCCACCCCATCCAGCCGGCCAGCGGCAGCACTGCCAGGGCGATGGCTGCAGCAGACGCCAATGGCCGCCAGTTGCGAGGGCGGGCGGCGTGTTTGACGGGTGGGTTGAAGTCGATGACGGTGGCGCTGCGCGGCAGCAGGTCGGCGGTTTGCCAGATCTCCAGCATCGCCTGGTACTCTTCGGCATGCCGCGGGTCGGCCGCCAACCAGTCAGCGAATTCTTCATGCTCGGCCTGCGTGCAATCTTCGGCGTGAAGGCGCATGCACCAATGCGCTGCGGCGTCGGTGATGGCATCGTCTGGGTTGGGATTGAGGCGGTCGTGGTTCATTGCGGCTCCGGGTTTTGCGCATTCTACCCTTGCGGGAGGGCTCCCGAGAACCAATGTAATGGCGAATGACTATCAGTTGTGCCGGTTTTTCGTCGGATTAGCCATGGTTTTTCAGCGTTTGAGAACCCTTCGCGGGCACAAGACGATGTCTGCAATCGCTTCTGGAACGGGCTGATGCTGCGAAGAGGTCAGTGAGTACAGATTCGTTAGCCTGCACCGGCCTCTTCGCAGCACACGGCTGCGCTTGCAAAAAGCGCGTCAGTGACACATCGCTCAGAACTGTGCAGCCTCTAGCCCATAAAGGCTGCCACTGCCGGCCCGAATACTCGCCTCCAGCCCCAGCCCTCGCGGCAAGACCCGCTGGAAATAGAACGCCGCACACGCAAGCTTCGCGCCATGAAACGCCTCATCCTCCTCACGTTTGGCCAACGCCACCGCAGCCATCCGCGCCCACATATATGCGTACGCAGTCAGCCCGAACAGCTGCAGGTACTCAACCGCCACCGCGCTGACCAGGTTGGCATCTTCGCCTGCCTGCTCCCGCAGCCAGCTGCTGGTGGCCTCCATCCGCGCCAGGCTCGCCTGCAGGTCCTCGCGGTACAAGGGCGCATCCACACTGAAGGCTCGCACTTCGCTGGCAAAGCTGGCCAACGCCTGACCATCGTCGGCCAGCACCTTGCGCCCCAGCAGATCAAGGGCCTGGATGCCGTTGGTGCCTTCATAGATCTGTGCAATGCGCACGTCTCGCACCCGTTGCTCCTGGCCCCATTCGCGGATGTAGCCATGACCGCCATACACCTGCTGGCCAAGCACGCAGCTTTCCAGACCGTTATCGGTGAAGAATGCCTTGGCCACCGGTGTCAGCAGTGCCACCAGGCGCTGGGCATGCTCGCGCTCGCCGGCGTCCTCGGCATAGCGTGCCACGTCCAGTTGCTGGCCAACGTAGACGGCGAACGCCCGACCTGCTTCGGTGAGGGTGCGCATGGTCAGCAGCATGCGCCGGACATCGCCATGGTGGATGATCGGGTCGGCCGCCTTGTCGTGTGCCCGCGGGCCAGTCGCTGCGCGGCTCTGCAGGCGCTCGTTGGCGTAGCGGGCGGCGCTCTGGTAGGAGGCTTCGGCACAACCGATGCCTTGTATGCCGATGGACAGGCGTTCGTAGTTCATCATGGTGAACATCGCTGCCAGGCCCTTGTTCGGCTCGCCCACCAGGTAACCGATGGCACCATCAAAGTTCATGACACAGGTCGCCGAGGCCTTGATGCCCATCTTGTGTTCGATCGAGCCACAGTGGACAGCGTTGCGCGCGCCCAGACGGCCATCGGCCTCGACCAGGAATTTGGGCACCAGGAACAGCGATATACCTTTGGCACCGGCGGGCGCATCCGGCAGTTTGGCCAACACCAGGTGGACGATGTTCTCGGTCAGGTCCTGCTCGCCGCCGGTAATGAAGATCTTGCTGCCACTGATGCGCACGCTGCCATCGGCCTGGGGCTCGGCGCGGGTGCGGATCAGCCCCAGGTCAGTGCCGGCATGGGGTTCGGTCAGGCACATGGTACCGGCCCAGCGGCCTTCATACAGCGGTGGCAGGTAAGTGGCCTTGAGGGTTTCGCTGGCGTGGGCATCGATCGCCAGGCAACTGCCGGCGCTCAACGCCGAATACAGGCTGAAGCTGCAGTCAGCGGCGTAGAGCATCTCTTCGAACAGCACGCCGAGCATCTTTGGCATGCCCATGCCGCCGTGTTCCGGGTTGCCGCCCAAGCCAACCCAGCCACCTTCGCGGTAGGTGTTCCAGGCCTCGCGGAAGCCATCAGGGGTGGTGACCTGGCCTGCGTCGAAGCACACACCTTGCTCGTCACCGTTGCGGCTGAGCGGGGCAATCAGCTGGCCGGTGACTTTGGCAGCTTCTTCGAGAATGGCGTCGGCAGTGTCGGCATCGATGCGTTCGGCCAGGGCGGGCAGGCGGGCCCACAGGTCCGAAGCGTTGAACACGTCATGCAGGACGAAGCGCATGTCGCGCAGGGGGGCGGAATAGGTGGTCATCGGCAGCTCTTGCAATAGTGGGGGATGGTTGGGCGTGCGCTGAACCTTCAGGCGCAGCCGTGTGCTGCGCCTGAAGCGGAGCGGCTACGGCATCAGAGGGCCTTGGCCCGGTCGCGCAACACGTACTTCTGGATCTTGCCGGTCGAGGTCTTGGGCAGCTCGCCGAACACCACGGTCTTCGGCACCTTGAACCCGGCCAGGTGCTCGCGGCACCAACTGGTGATGTCGGCTTCACGGGTGTCCTCCCGGCCTGGCTTCAGGGCAACGAAGGCGCACGGGGTTTCCCCCCATTTTTCATCCGGGCGCGCCACCACGGCGGCTTCCAGCACTGCCGGGTGCTTGTACAGGGCGTCTTCGACCTCGATGGTGGAGATGTTCTCGCCACCGGAAATGATGATGTCCTTGAGCCGGTCCTTGATCTCGATATAGCCGTCGGCATGCCACACGGCCAGGTCGCCGGTGTGGAACCAGCCGCCACGGAAGGCTTCGGCGGTGGCTTCAGGGTTTTTCAGGTAGCCCTTCATCACCGTGTTGCCGCGCATGAAGATTTCGCCCAGGGTATCGCCGTCGCGGGGCACCGGCTGAAGGGTTTGCGGGTCGGCAACCATCAGGCCATCGAGGGTCGGGTAGCGCACGCCTTGGCGAGACTTGATCCGGGCACGCTCTTCCAGCGAAAGCGCGTCCCATTCGTCATGCCAGGCACACACGGTCACCGGGCCGTAGACCTCGGTCAGGCCATAGGTGTGGGTGACCTTGATGCCCATTTGCTCCACGGCGCCGATGACCTTGGCCGGTGGTGCAGCGCCGGCGACCATGGCCTGCACCGGGTGCTCGATGGCTGCCTTGGCCGCCTCGGGCATGTTGACCAGCGCGTTGAGCACGATCGGCGCACCGCACAGGTGGCTGACTTTGTGCTCGCGGATCAGGGTCAGGATTTTCTGCGGGTCGACCCGGCGCAGAAACACGTGGGTGCCGGCCAGCGCGGTGATGGTCCAGGGGTAGCACCAGCCGTTGCAGTGGAACATCGGCAACGTCCACAGGTACACCGGTCGGTGGCCCATGGCCCAGGTCATCTGGTTGCCCAGTGCGTTCAGGTAGGCGCCACGGTGGTGGTAGACCACGCCCTTGGGGTTGCCGGTGGTGCCGGAGGTGTAGTTCAGTGATATGGCCTGCCACTCGTCATCGGGCCATTCCCAGGCAAATTCCGGGTCGCCTTCGTTGAGCAGGGCCTCATAGTCCAGCTCGCTGACCGCGCGGCCTTCACCGTACTCCGGGTCATCTACATCAACCACCAGCGGCGGGTGTTCAAGCAGTGCCAGAGCGCCTTCGATGACCGCATGGAACTCGCGGTCGGTGATCAGCACCTTGGCCTCGCCATGCTGCAGCATGAAGGCGATGGCCTCGGCATCCAGGCGCACGTTCAGGGTATTGAGCACAGCACCGGTCATGGGTACGCCGAAATGCGCCTCGAGCATGGTCGGGGTGTTGGGCAGCATCACTGCCACGGTGTCGCCGCGGCCAATGCCACGGCCGGCCAGGGCGCTGGCCAGGCGCCGACAGCGTTGGTAGGTTTCTTGCCAGTTGCGGCGGATGGCGCCGTGGATGACGGCCGGGTAGTTGCCGTAAACGGCCGCGGTGCGTTCGATGAAGCTCAGCGGGGTGAGGGCGACATGGTTGACGGCAGCGGGCATCAGGCCCTGGGCATAGATCGACATGCGGTAATCCTGTAAGGGAGGCAGACGCAGCCTGTGCACCTGGCCCCCGATGGCTGATTGTTAGCTCTGTTCAGGGTGCAGGGGGCGGACGGTGGGCCGCCCCCTCTGTCGCAGTTTTACGCGAGTCGCTATGGTATTAGGAATATCGACTATAGCAATATAGTAAAACTACTATAACAACAGGCCGCCTACCGTGGATGACACTGCTTACCCCTTGCTTGCCAAAGACCCCCAACCCAGTCTGTTGCTGGCCAGTGATGCAAGCCCGCTGGCACTCAACCCGGCACTGCAGGCCTGGGTCGCCGAAGGGCCTGAGCTGGCTTGCTGGCTGCCGGCCAATTGCGCTGCCCTGGTGCGTGCCTGTCTGCGCCAGCACCGGGCGATCAGCGATGTCGAAGTGCAGGTCGGCGAACGTATCGTGCTGTGGACGTTCATGCCGGACAACCACGGCCAGCAGGTGCTGGGCCGCTGCCGTGATGCCAGCGAAGAGCGCCATGGCGCACGCGAAGCCAGCCGCGCCCGGCGCCTGTATCGGTTGATTATCGAAAACACCACCGACCTGATTTCCCGACACAGCCCCGATGGCCGCTTTCTCGATGCCTCACCGGCAGCCTACCGCCTGCTCGGCCTGTGGCCCGAGCAGCTGCGTGGCATGCCTGTACATACCTTGCTGCATCCGCGCGAACGGCGTCAGGTACTACGCCAGGCCGCTGCCGCGCTGGACCAGGATGGCTACCACACCATGACCTGCCGGGTACGCCAGGCGACAGGCGACTACCGCTGGTTCGAAATCGCCAGCCGGGCGATCCGCGAGACCTACACGGGCGCGGTGGTGGAGGTGGTCAGCGTGTCCCGCGACATCACCTTGCGCATCGAAGCGCAGGAAAGCCTGGCGCACAGTGCCCGCCTCGCTACCCTGGGCGAGCTGGCCTCGGGCATCGCCCACGAGATCAATCAGCCACTGGCCGCGGTGGTCAACTATGCCAACGCCAGTCAGCGTTACCTGCAGGGCCTGGAACGTGCCCCCCAGGCTCGCGAGCGGGTAGGCCAGGGCCTGCAGCGTATCAGCGAACAGGCCACCCATGCCGCCGAAGTGATCCGCCGCCTGCGTGCCTTCCTGCGCAAGGGGCCGCGCCGCCTGGAGGCGCTGGATGTGGCCGAGCTGGCTGGCGAAGCCATGCGCCTGTGCGCCTGGGAAGCCGCGCGGGACCAAGTGCAGGTGGAACTTCGCATGAGCGCTCAACTGCCCTTGGTGTATGCCGACCGAGTGCTGCTGGAGCAGGTGCTGCTCAACCTGCTGCGCAATGCCATCGATGCCAATCGCGAGCAGCAGGGGGAGCGGCCGTCACGTATCCTGCTCTGCGCTGCGCGCGATGGCGATGGGGTGCTGGTCGAGGTAGCCGACCAGGGCCCGGGCGTGGCACCGGAGCGGCTGGATGAAATCTTTACGCCGTTCACCACCAGCAAGGCCGACGGCCTGGGCTTGGGCTTGAGCATGAGCCGCAGCCTGATCGAAGGCTTCGGTGGCAGCCTGTGGGCGCGGGCGGGTGACAGCGGCGGTCTGGTACTGTGCTGCCGGCTGGCGGTCAGCAGGGAATAAGGGGAGGCAGTGTTGCAAGCAAAAGTGTATGTGGTCGATGACGACCAGGGGATGCGCGACTCTACGGTCTGGCTGCTGCAGTCGGTGGGCCTGCAAGCCTTGCCGTTCGCCAGCGGGCAGGCGTTTCTCGACGCCTGCGTCGATGATGGGCCCGCCTGTGTGCTGCTGGATGTGCGCATGCCGGGGTTGGGCGGGTTGGCTGTGCAGCAGGCGATGCGTGAGCGTGGCCTGATGGTGCCGGTGATCTTCGTCAGCGGTCATGCCGATGTACCGATCGTGGTGCGGGCATTCAAGGCCGGTGCCTGCGACTTCATCGAAAAACCCTACAACGACCAGTTGCTGCTCGACAGCGTTCAGGCTGCGCTGGAGCACGCCGGGCTGGCGCGACAAGGCGATCAGGCGCTGGCCTTGGTGCAGGCGCGTATCGATGGCCTGACGCCGCGTGAGCGGGACGTGTTCGTACCCTTGGCCCAAGGGTTGAGCAACCGCGAAATTGCCGAGCAGTTGGGCATCAGCGTCAAGACCGTGGACCTGTACCGGGGGCGGGTGATGAAGCGGTTGCAGGCGGGCAGCCTCGCAGAACTGGTGGGAATGGCGATTGCTTGCGGGGCGGTGGAGGCGTTGGGCCTGCGAGCGCGTTAGCCGCCTTTACGCACACCCTTGCAGGCGCGGCCTTGTGTGCAGCAATGGGCCGCAATACGCGCCTGCTGAGAGCGGTGAGACAGGCAGAAGTCATGAAATATTTCATAGCTTGCTAATGAAGGCTTTGACATTCACTGCCTAGGCAGTAATATTTCTACACACTTAACTGAGCAGTCAACGATGGCCCATTTTTCCCCCGAAAACTTCCAGACCTGCGCCATCGGCATGTTGCTTGGCCGTGCTGCGATTCTCAAAGACCGCATTCTTGACTGGCACCTGGAGTCAGAGGGCGTCACCGCCGCGCAGTTCAAAGTGCTGATCATCGTCACCCAGTACCAGGTGGATACCCCGGCCGAACTGTGCCGGTACCTGGGCCTGGACAGCGGTTCGATGACCCGCATGCTCGACCGCCTCGAGCAGAAGGAACTGATCGTGCGCAACCGCTGCGCCGACGACCGGCGCCAAGTGCGCCTGGCACTCACTGCGGACGGCCAGCGCCTGGCCAACCGCCTGCCGGAAATTGGCGCCGCCGCCATGAACGAGTTGTGCGGCGTGCTGGCACCAGAGGAGCTCAAGACCCTGGAAGGCCTGCTGGCCAAGGTGCTGCTCAGTGCTGGCGACCCGTTGACGATCCGCCGCTTTGGCGACCGTTGAACCCTGTAACGAATTATCCAAGGTATTGTCATGGCCACTCCCACAGACACCCCGACTCCCTCCGCCGCGCCCGAGTCGTCACGCAAGCGCAAGGCCTGGCTGCTTGGCCTGCTGTTGCTGCTGATCCTTGCCGGGGTCGGCACCTGGGCCTGGTACAGCATTGTCGGGCGTTGGCACGAAAGCACCGACGATGCCTACGTCAACGGCAACGTGGTGGAGATCACCCCGCTGGTCGCTGGCACCGTTACCAGCATCGGGGCCGATGACGGCGACCTGGTCCACGCCGGCCAGGTGTTGCTGCAATTCGACCCGGCCGACAGCGAAGTGGCCTTGCAGTCCGCCGAAGCCAAGCTGGCACGCACCGTGCGGCAGGTGCGCGGGCTGTACAGCAACGTCGACTCGCTGAAGGCTCAACTGGAAACGCGCCAAGCTGAACTGCGCAAGGCGCAGCAGGACTTCAACCGGCGCAAGGTGCTGGCTGACAGCGGTGCGATTGCCGCAGAAGAACTGTCCCATGCCCGCGACGACCTGACCGTTGCCCAGGCCGCCGTCAACAGTGCGCGCCAACAGCTCAGCACCAGCAGCGCGCTGGTCGACGACACCGTGGTGTCCTCGCACCCCGACGTCATGGCTGCTGCTGCCGACCTGCGCCAGGCCTACCTCGACCACGCCCGCACCACGTTGGTCGCGCCGGTCACCGGCTACGTTGCCAAGCGTACCGTCCAGTTGGGCCAGCGCCTGCAGCCGGGCACCGCGACCATGGCGGTAATCCCGCTGGATCAGGTGTGGATCGATGCCAACTTCAAGGAAACCCAGCTGCGTGAGATGCGCATTGGCCAGCCGGTGGAAGTCACCGCTGATTTGTACGGCAGCGAGGTCAAGTACAGCGGCACGGTCGACAGCCTTGGCGCGGGCACCGGCAGCGCCTTTGCCTTGCTGCCGGCGCAGAACGCAACCGGTAACTGGATCAAGATTGTCCAGCGAGTACCCGTGCGCATCCACCTCAGCCCCGACCAGCTCAAGGACCACCCCCTCCGTATCGGCCTGTCCACCGTGGTTGAAGTCGACCTGCATGACCAGAGCGGCCCGGCTTTGGCCCAGCAGCCTCCGCAGAAGGCCAGCTACACCACCCAGGTGTATGACCACCAGCTGGTCGAAGCCGACAACCTGATCGCCCGGCTGATTCACGAGAACAGCGCAACCGGCAAGACGGCGCAACGATGAGCAACAACGCCGCTGCCCAGTTCACGCCGCCGAGTCTGCTGCTGACCACCATCGGCCTGTCGCTCGCGACGTTCATGCAGGTGCTGGACACCACCATCGCCAACGTGGCCTTGCCGACCATTTCCGGCAACCTGGGGGTGAGTTACGAGCAAGGTACCTGGGTCATCACCTCGTTCGCGGTGAGCAACGCTATCGCCTTGCCGCTGACCGGCTGGCTGAGCCGGCGCTTTGGTGAAGTGAAGCTGTTCATTTGGGCCACGCTGCTGTTCGTGCTGGCGTCGTTCCTGTGTGGTATTGCCCAGTCGATGCCCGAGCTGGTGGGGTTTCGTGTCTTGCAGGGCGTGGTCGCCGGGCCGCTTTACCCGATGACCCAAACCCTGCTGATTGCTGTCTACCCCCCGGCAAAACGGGGGATGGCACTGGCGCTGCTGGCGATGGTCACGGTGGTGGCGCCGATTGCCGGGCCGATTCTTGGGGGCTGGATTACCGATAGCTACAGCTGGCCATGGATCTTCTTCATCAATGTGCCCATCGGCCTGTTCGCTGCTGCCGTGGTGCGCCAGCAGATGCGCACGCGCCCGGTGGTCACCAGCCGCCAGCCGATGGATTACATTGGCCTGCTGACCCTGATTATCGGCGTCGGTGCCTTGCAGGTAGTGCTGGACAAAGGCAACGATCTGGACTGGTTCGAATCGTCGTTCATCATTGTCGGCAGCCTGATCTCGGTGGTGTTCCTGGCGGTGTTCGTGATCTGGGAGCTGACCGACCGGCACCCGGTGGTCAACTTGCGTCTGTTCGTGCACCGCAACTTCCGCATTGGCACCATTGTGCTGGTCGGGGGGTATGCCGGGTTCTTCGGTATCAACCTGATCCTGCCGCAGTGGTTGCAGACGCAGATGGGCTATACCGCGACTTGGGCAGGCCTGGCGGTTGCGCCGATCGGCTTGCTGCCGGTGATCATGTCGCCGTTCGTGGGTAAATATGCGCACCGGTTCGACTTGCGGGTGCTGGCTGGGTTGGCGTTCCTGGCGATCGGTACCAGTTGCTACATGCGTGCTGGTTTCACCAGCGAGGTGGACTTCCAGCACGTGGCTTTGGTGCAGTTGTTCATGGGGATTGGCGTGGCGTTGTTCTTCATGCCGACGTTGAGCATTCTGCTGTCCGATCTGCCGCCGCACCAGATTGCCGACGGTTCGGGGCTGGCGACTTTTCTGCGAACCTTGGGCGGGAGTTTTGCGGCTTCGTTGACCACCTGGATCTGGATTCGTCGGGCGGACCAGCACCATGCCTATCTGAGCGAGCACATCAGCCAGTTCGACCCGACGACGCGGCATACCCTTGAGCAGTTGGGCGGCGCCAGCCCGCAGAGTTATGCGCAGTTGGAGCAGATACTCAACGGGCAGGCTTACATGATGTCGACGGTGGATTACTTCACGTTGATGAGCTGGGTGTTTGCCGGGTTGATTCTGCTGGTGTGGTTCGCCAAGCCGCCCTTTACCGCCAAGGCGGGCCCGGCATCGGCGGGGCATTGAGCTAAACAAGGCAAGATCCCGATGCTCTCGGTCTCGGTCTTGCTTCGGCTTTTGATCTTGCTTCTAAGCGCGCGATAGTCCAGGCGCCGCGGATTGCGACTTCAGGAGGCCGAGCGCAGGGCTTGCGAAGGGAGGTGACGGGCATGGATGCCCGTCAAGCGCTGGGCCCCAGGATGGGGCCTGCAGCGCGGTCCTCCCGGGAGCAAGGCCGGAGCGAGGGGACCCCGGAGCGTAGCGCAGGGGCCGGATGATGGGAGCACAGCGTTTTTTGGTTACTTTTTGTCGCGTTTGACAAAAAGTGACCCGCCGTAAGGGCGGAAAGGTGACTATGCGCCACCTTCGTGAATGAATACCTACTCGATGTGAATGCCCACATCCAAGAAGCAAGAAGCAAGAAGCAAGAAGCAAATTCGTCTGTTTTGACTCAGCGAACAGTCCATTCGCGATGGCGACGCTGACTCACCTTTTCGCCCTTACGGCGAGTCACTTTTTGTCAAACGCGACAAAAAGTAACCAAAAAACGCTGCGCTCCCATCATCCGGCCCCTGCGCTGCGCTCCGGGGTCCCCTCACTCCGGCCTTGCTCCCGGCAGGACCGCGCCGAAGGCCCCATCCTGGGGCCTCAGCGCTTGACGGGCATCCATGCCCGTCACCTGCCTCCGCAAGGCCTGCGTTCGGCCTCCTGAAGTCGCGAAGATCAAGATCAAGATCAAGATCAAGATCAACAGCAGAGTTGATCTAAACACAAGGCAAGATCTCGATGCTCTCGCTCTCGCTCTCGCTCTCGCTCTCGCTTCGGCTTTTGATTTTGCTTCTAAGCGCGCGATAGCCCAGGCGCCGCGGATTGCGACTTCAGGAGGCCGAGCGCAGGGCTTGCGAAGGGAGGTGACGGGCATGGATGCCCGTCAAGCGCTGGGCCCCAGGATGGGGCCTGCAGCGCGGTCCTCCCGGGAGCAAGGCCGGAGCGAGGGAACCCCGGAGCGTAGCGCAGGGGCCGGATGATAGGAGCGCAGCGTTTTTTGGTTACTTTTTGTCGCGTTTGACAAAAAGTGACCCGCCGTAAGGGCGGAAAGGTGATGATGCGCCACCTGCGCGAATGAATACCTACTCGATGTGGATGCCCACATCCAAGAAGCAAGAAGCAAGAAGCAAGAAGCAAGAAGCAAGAAGCAAGAAGCAAGAAGCAAATTCGTCTGTTTTGACTCAGCGAACAGTCCATTCGCGATGGCGACACGGACTCACCTTTTCGCCCTTACGGCGAGTCACTTTTTGTCAAACGCGACAAAAAGTAACCAAAAAACGCTGCGCTCCCATCATCCGGCCCCTGCGCTGCGCTCCGGGGTTCCCTCACTCCGGCCTTGCTCCCGGCAGGACCGCGCCGAAGGCCCCATCCTGGGGCCTCAGCGCTTGACGGGCATCCATGCCCGTCACCTGCCTCCGCAAGGCCTGCGTTCGGCCTCCTGAAGTCGCGAAGATCAAGATCAAAAGCCAGATCAAAAGCCAGATCAAAAGCCAGATCAACAGCCACATCAACAGCCACATCAACAGCCACATCAACAGCAGAGGGTTGGCTGTGCTGATCTTCGTCATTCCAACGCAGCGCCATTTCGCCTATTGTCGATGCTCCCTTCCCCAAACCATTGGCAAACCCATGGAGAACGTCATCGTCATCACCGGCGGCAGCCGCGGCATCGGCGCCGCCACTGCGCTGTTGGCCGCCCACCAGGGCTACCGCATCTGCATCAACTATCACGCCGATGACCAAGCCGCCGAAGCCATCCTCAGCCAGGTCCGCGCCCTGGGCGCCGAGGCCATCGCGGTGCGCGCCGACGTCAGCGTCGAAGATGAAATCATCCAGCTGTTCCTGCGCGTCGACGACGAGCTCGGCCCGGTCACCGCACTGGTCAACAACGCCGGCACCATCGGCCAGCAAAGCAGGGTCGAGGACATGTCCGAGTTCCGGCTGCTGAATGTCATGAAAACCAACGTCGTCGGCCCCATGCTCTGCGCCAAGCACGCCCTGCTGCGCATGGCGCGCCGGCATGGCGGGCAAGGCGGGGCCATCGTCAACGTATCATCGGTAGCCGCACGCCTGGGTTCGCCCAACGAATATGTCGACTATGCCGCCTCCAAGGGCGCGCTCGACACCTTCACCATCGGCCTGGCCAAAGAAGTGGCAGGCGAGGGCGTGCGCGTCAATGGCGTCCGGCCGGGCTATATCCATACCGGTTTCCATGCGCTGTCGGGTGACCCAAACCGCGTCAGCAAGCTCGAACCTGGCTTGCCCATGGGCCGAGGGGGGCGTCCCGAGGAAGTGGCCGAGGCCATCCTCTGGCTGCTTTCGGACAAAGCCTCCTATGCCACCGGCAGCTTCATCGACCTGGGCGGCGGGCGCTGAACGCGCCCGTCAAGTTTCCAGCAGCTCACGAACCCGCTCCGCCAGTGCGTCCAGTTCGAACGGCTTGGTCAACACCAGCGTACCTTGCAGCGGTTGGCCGTCGCTGAACGCCGCGCTCTCATCGTACCCAGTCATCAACAGTACCTTGAGGTCCGGGTAACGCTCACGGCAGCGTTCGGCTACCTGGCGGCCATTCAGGCCGCCAGGCAGGCCGACATCGCTCAGCAGCAAGTCCGGCCGTTCGCCACTTTGCAGGTGGGTGAGGGCAGACGGACCGTTCTCGAAGGCGTCCACCCGATAGCCCAGCTCTTCCAGCACTTCACCTATCACCAGGCGCAAGGCGGTCTGGTCTTCAACCAACAGAATGCGTTTTGCAGTCTCGCTGCTTCTTCGCAAAGGCGCGCGCTGCGGTTTGCTGATTGGCGCCTGGGCTTGCGCGTGGTGGCGGGGTAACAGCAGCTCGATGCGGGTACCCTCGCCAGGCACCGACAGCACCCGTAATTGCCCACCCGACTGGCGCACGAAGCCATAGGTCATGGACAGACCCAGGCCGGTGCCCTGGCCCATCGGCTTGGTGGTGAAGAACGGCTCGACTGCGCGCTCAACGACTTCAGCCGACATGCCGCTACCGTTGTCGACGATGCTCAGCCGCACGTACTCGCTGGCCGGCAGTGCCAGTGCCAGGGCCTGCTTGTCGTCAAGCCGCAGGTTGTCGCCAATGATCTCGATCACACCACCGGCCGGCATGGCATCGCGCGCGTTGATGCACAAGTTGAGCAAGGCGCTTTCCAGTTGGGGAGGGTCGATGAAGGTTGGCCACAGCTGGTTGGCGAAGCGGCTGCTCAGGGTAATCGCCGGGCCGATGGTGCGGCGAAGCAGGTCTTCCATGCCAGCCACCAAAGTGGCCACCTGCGTGGAGCAGGGTTGCAGGGTCTGCTGGCGGGAGAACGCCAGCAGCCGGTGCACCAGCGACGAGGCCCGCTGCGCCGCGCTGCTGGACAGCTCCAGCAAGGGTGCCAGGGCGTCGAAGCGTGACTGGTCCAGGCGTTGACGCATCAGCTCCTGAGCACCAAGGATGCCGCCCAGCAAATTGTTGAAGTCATGGGCAATGCCGCCACTGAGCTGGCCTACGGCCTCCATTTTCTGTGCCTGGCGCAGCGCCGCTTCGGCCTTGGCCAAGCGTTCCTGCTCCTGCACCCGTTCACTGATGTCATAGGCGAACAGAAACGCGCCCTGTACCTCGCCTTTGGGGTCGCGCAAGGCGTTGAACCGCAACTCGTAATGGCGCAGCGCGGGGGGCTTGCCGAAGGTACCGATCTCGATGAACTGCTCGCCTGCCAGGGCGCGCTGCCACATCGGCAGAATAGGCGTCTGGCCGGCGGTGCCATCCTCGAACAACCCGGGCAGGTAGTCGCCGATTTCGGGTGTCCTCCCGTACAGCAGGTGGAAGTCATGCCTGGCCTGGCGATTGACAGCCAGCCAGCGCAGGTCCTTGTCGACCACATGCACATTGACCACACTGTGATCGACCAGCTCGGCAAACAAAC
The DNA here is from genome assembly GCF_057766845.1 of Pseudomonas sp. D5(2026). Taxonomy (NCBI): domain Bacteria; kingdom Pseudomonadati; phylum Pseudomonadota; class Gammaproteobacteria; order Pseudomonadales; family Pseudomonadaceae; genus Pseudomonas; species Pseudomonas sp. D5(2026). The sequence continues at coordinate 3,244,055 of NZ_CM173421.1, read as the reverse complement.
GGCGCTCTGCCAATGCGGCACTCACCCGTTGTTCGAGCTCTTCGTTCAGACGCTGCAGGGCCTGCTCTGCACGCCGGCGTTCGGTCACATCCTTGAACAATACCGCTACCTGGCGTTTCTCGGCAGGCTCTATGCGAAAAGTGGTCACTGACAGCACACGGCCGGTAGCAACCAGTTCCTGCTCGAAGTGCAGCGGTTCACCGGTGCGAAGCACCGCGCCATAGCGGGCCACCCAGTCATCTGCCTCATCAGGCACCATCTCGCGCAGTTTTTGCCCGACCACGTTGGGGATGCCGGCGTGTTTGGTATAGGCTGCGTTGGCCAGCACATGCACGTAGTCACTCAGCGGGCCATGGGGGCCATCGAAGAATTCGATAATGCAGAAGCCTTCGTCCATGGTGTCGAACAGTGAGCGATAGAAGTCCTGGTCGTGCGCCTGGAGGCTTGCAAGCCGTTGCTCCAGCAGTGTGTTCTGTCGCTGGAGGTCTTCGACTTGTTGGCGCAGTGAGTTCAGATCACGAGAAGGCATGCCTGCGTCCGGCCAATGAAAAGTCCTGACTTTAACGTGTTCACCTGTAGGCGAATAGCCGCTCAGTGCGACTGGGCGGTGCTCCCCAGCAGCCGTTCAAGCGCCTGGGCAAGTGCCTGAAGATCGAATGGCTTGGGCAGCAGTTCGGTGCGCCGGTCGGGCCGCGCATTTGCCATACTGTGCACAGGGTCATGCCCTGTGATCAGCAGCACCGCTGCATGTGGTGCAATACTTCGACAGGCGTCCGCAAGTTGGTGGCCATCGATACCCCCTGGCAGGCAGGCATCGGTAATCAGCAAGTCCGGCGCAGGGGCTTCCTGCAAGGCCTTGTATGCCTGGCGGCCATCTTCGAATGCCTGAACTTCATAGCCCTGGTCCAGCAATACCTCCAGCATGACCAGGCGCAGGGCCGGCTCGTCTTCCACCAGCATCACCTTGCATACGCGCTGCTGAAGCGAGGCCGCAGGCGCAGGCTCCTCGACGTGGGGGCTGGGTGAAGCGGCGGCGACGCTTTCATCGCGGGGCAGATACAGGTTGATGGCCGTACCCTGGCCAGGGGTGCTATCGATGACCAGCTGGCCCCCGGATTGCCGCACAAAGCCGTAGACCATGGACAGCCCAAGGCCAGTGCCCTGGCCGAGCGGCTTGGTGGTGAAGAAGGGCTCAGGGGCGCGCTGCATCACTGCTTTGGACATGCCCATGCCAGTGTCTTCAACGCGTATACGCAGAAACTGGCCAGCGGCCAGGCCCAGCTGTCTGGCTTCGGCGCCTTGCACTTCGACATTGGCGCAACCGATGCTCAAGGTGCCGCCAAGCGGCATGGCGTCACGGGCGTTGATGCACAGGTTGAGCAGCGCATTTTCCAGTTGCTGTGCGTCTATTCGGATGGGCCATAGCCCGGCATGTGTCTGGTCGTGGTAGTCGACATAGGGGCCGGTGGAGCTGCTGATCAGGTCGTGCATACCAGCCACCAGTTGCTGCACATCGACCCGTTGCGGGACCAGCGTCTGCTGCCGTGAGAATGCCAGCAAGCGCTGCACCAAGGCTGCGGCGCGTTGGGCATTGTGCCGGCTGAGTTCAAGCAGCTGCGCGGTGTCCGCCACGCGTTGCTGCACCAGACGCTGCCCAGCCAGTTCCAGGGCGCCAAGGATGCTGGCCAGCAGGTTGTTGAAATCATGGGCTATCCCGCCGGTCAACTGACCGACTGCCTCCATTTTCTGCGCCTGGCGCAGTGCTTCTTCGGCCTGCTGCAGGCGTTCCTGTTCGGTCACGCGCTGCGTGATGTCATAGGCGAACAGGTAGCCGCCCTGAATTCGCTGTTGAGTATCGAGTAACGGGTGGTAGCGAATTTCGTAATGGCGTGGTGCGTCGTCCGGCCCGAAGGTGACGGTGTCGATGAACGCTTCCCCTGCCAGTATGCGCGGCCATATCGGGGCCAGGCGGCCCATGATGTCGGGTTGACCGGTCAGGAACTGGGGTACGTAGTCACCAATCTGCGGCACGAAGCCTCGGTAACGCTCGAAGGTTTCGCGCGCCGTGCGGTTGATGGCCAACAGGCGCATCCTGCGGTCGGCAGCAAACACGTTGGCCGGGCTGTTGTCGAGCAGTTCTCCAAGCAGCCTGTCATGCGCCTGAGCGCTGTCTTCGCGTTCTGCCAGGCGTGCTTCCAGTTCTGCGACACGCGCTTGCAATCGGGCAAAGGACGTATCTGGCTGCATGACGAGGGCCTGATGGTCGGACCGAGCAACTATAGTCGTCCCTCTGGCCCCTCGCTATCAGAACGAGCGAATGATCCGCCCGAGGGTCTCCATCGCCTGTTCGGCGCCGTCATGCCAGGGGCTGCCGTAGTTCAGGCGGATGCAATTGCCAAAGCGTCGGGTGGGCGAAAAGATCGGCCCAGGGGCGATGCTGATGCCTTGGGCCAGAGCCATGTGGAACAGCTTGAGGGCATCCATCTGCTCGGGCAGTTCCAGCCACAGGAAGTAACCGCCGGAGGGCTGGCTGACCCGTGTCTGCGCCGGGAAGTGGCGGGCGATGGCTGCCAGCATGTTGGCCTGCTGGCCCTCCAGCGCGTAGCGCAGCTTGCGCAGGTGGCGGTCGTAGCCGCCGTGTTGCAGGTAGTCGGCGATGGCCGCCTGGGCCGGCATGGAGGCACACAGGGAGGTCATCAGTTTCAACCGCTCGATCTTCTGCGCAAAGCGCCCGGCGGCCACCCAGCCAATGCGATAGCCCGGTGCCAGGCTTTTGGCGAACGAACCGCAGTGCATGACCAGGCCCTGGGTGTCGAAAGCCTTGGCGGGTTTGGGCGCCTGTTGCGAGTAGTACAGCTCGGCGTACACATCGTCTTCGATCAACGGCACCTGATGGTGCGCCAGCAGCTCCACCAGCGCCTGTTTCTTGGCCTCCGGCATGCTTGCACCTACCGGGTTCTGGAAGTTGGTCATGCACCACACAGCCTTTACCGGGTGCTTTTCCAGGGTCTGCGCCAGCACCCCCAGGTCCATGCCCTCGCGCGGGTGCACGGGGATTTCCACCGCCTTGAGCTTGAGCCGCTCCAGCACCTGCAGGCAGGCATAGAAGGCGGGGGCCTCGATGGCGACCAGGTCGCCCGGCTGGGTCACTGCCTGCAGGCACAGGTTCAGGGCCTCCAGTGCGCCGTTGGTGATCAGCAGCTCTTCCATCGGCAGCATCAGCCCACCGACCATGTAGCGCAAGGCTATCTGCCGGCGCAGTTGCGGGTTGCCGGGGGACAGATCGGTCACCACCATGCGCGGGTCCATGCTGCGGCTGGCGCTGGCCAGTGAGCGCGACAGGCGTTGCAGCGGGAACAGCTCAGGGCTGGGGAAGGCTGAGCCGAAGGCAATGGTGTTGGGGTCCTTGATCGAGTCGAGGATCGAAAATACCAAGGCGCTAACGTCGACATCGGTAGACTCGCTTACCGGCTGCAGCGCCTGCGGCTCGCTGAACTGGCGCGGAACGTGGGCGTTGACGAAATACCCGGAGCGCGGCCGGGCCCGGATCAGCCCACGCCGCTCAAGCAGGTAGTAGGCCTGGAACACGGTGGACGGGCTGACCCCGTGGGTCTGGCTGGCGTAGCGCACGGACGGCACGCGCTGGCCGGGGCCCAGCACCCCGGAGCGGATCAGTTCGGCAATGTCGTCGGCGAAGCGTTCGTAGCGTTTCATTCTGGCCTTCTGTCGAAGCCTGGCAGGCAAGGTGGCGTGAGTGTAAGGGATCAGCGGTTCATGGGGGCGACGAAGCGACTGTGCGCTACGCTGCGGATAGTGGGGTCGTCACGCTCGCGGATTTCAAAGCTCAGCGTCTGCGAACTGCTGGCCGGGCGCTCGGCCAGCATCGCCACCGACACCGGCAGTTCGCTCATTTCACCAGCAGGGATGACCAGTGCGCTATTGCCCTGCAGGGTGAAACCGTCAGCGTCCAGCAGGCGCAATTGATAGTGCTGGGTACGTTCGGTCTTGTTGATGACCTTGAGCAGGTAAATGTTCTCGATCTGGCCTTGGGCGTTTTCGCGGAACAGGCCGCGGTCCTTGATCACATCCAGCGATACCATCGGGCGCATCTGCAGGGCTACCACCAGTGCCCCGATCATGACCAGCAGTGCGGCAGCGTAGCCCAGCAGGCGCGGGCGCAGCCAGTGAGTGGTACCGCCTTGCAGGCTGTGCTCGGACTTGTAGCCAATCAGGCCGCGGGCGTAACCCATCTTGTCCATTACCCCGTCACAGGCATCGATGCACGCGGCACAGCCGATGCAAGCCATCTGCAAACCATCACGAATGTCGATGCCGGTGGGGCACACCTGCACGCACAGCGTGCAGTCGATGCAGTCGCCCAGTCCCTGGGCGCCGACATCACTGCCTTTCTTGCGCGGCCCACGGGCCTCGCCACGACGCGGGTCGTAAGCGACCGCCAGGGTGTCCTTGTCGAACATCACGCTCTGGAAGCGCGCATACGGGCACATGTGCAGGCACACCGCTTCACGCAGCAAGCCGGCATTGATGTAGGTAGCGGCCGTGAAGAACAGTACCCAGAACAGTGCCACACCGCCCAGTTGCAAGGTGAGCAATTCTGCGGCCAGTGGCCGGATCGGGGTGAAGTAGCCGACAAAGGTCAGCCCCGTGAGCACGCCAATGGCCAACCACAGGCTGTGCTTGAGCGTGCGACGGGCCAGTTTGTTCATGCTCCAGGGCGCCGCGGCCAGCTTGATGCGCTGGTTGCGGTCGCCCTCGGTAACCTTTTCGCACCACATGAACAGCCAGGTCCAGGTACTTTGCGGGCAACTGTAACCGCACCAGACACGCCCGGCGTAGACGGTGATGGCGAAGAGGCCAAAGGCACAGATGATCAGCAGCGCCGACAGCAGGATGAAGTCCTGTGGCCAGAAGGTGGCGCCGAAGATGTGGAACTTGCTGTTCCCCAGGTCCCACAGTACGGCCTGGCGGCCGTTCCAGTTCAGCCAGGCCGTGCCGAAGAACAGCACGAACAGGGCGCCGGCAAAGCCGATGCGCAGGTTACGGTAAAGCCCGGTAAAGCTGCGGGTATGGATGCCGCTGTCGGTGCGTCGCGCTTGGATGCTGGCTGGGGCGGTGGCGATCTCTGTAAAAGGGATTCTATCGTTCATGGTTCGCTGCTCATCAGGCCTCGATCAGGCATGAGCACTATGGCGCTGAAGCTGTTATCAGCACAGGTTCAGATTTTACGATAAAAACCATATCAGATTTGCCGCATAGCCCCGCCAGGCCTCATATCACCGAGCCTGGCGCGCTGGCCTTCAGATGCCTGCGGCTATCCACCGCACCCGCCACGGTCAGTGTATCGGCTTCGGTTTCCGTGATCGGCACGCGTTGGCCGGCCAGAATGGCCACCGACATGCGCAACTGCTCGTCGGTGATGATCTCGATGTCCGGGCCTTCGCCCTCGATGCGCAAGCCTTCGCCAATCAGCGTGCAGCGGCGGGTGGTTTCGTCGATTTCAATGGGCATGGTGGGATCCTCCTGGGGTGGTTACAGGGTGGACCGCGGTCAGGGGCCAGTTGCTGCATCGGTAGGCTGAGCGGCACTTTGCACTGCGTGAAGAGGTCAACCCTGAAACCATATGCTCAGGCAGGGGAGCACCGCGATGGATGTCATCTGGCAAGCAATCCAGGCCGAATTCGCCGATGTCACCGATGAGCGCGAGGTCACGCAAATCCTTGTGCGCTTGCTGATGGCTGCTGTGCTTGGCGCAATACTGGGCTTCGAGCGTGAACACAGGGGCAAGTCTGCCGGGGTGCGTACCCACATGCTGGTCTCGCTGGGCGCTGCCCTGTTCATGCTGTCACCCAGCATGGCGGGGGCCGATGACCAGGCGCTAAGCCGGGTGATCCAAGGCATCGTTGCCGGTATCGGGTTTCTCGGTGCGGGTACCATTCTGAAGGGTAACGGCCAGAACACCAGCCATGTGAAGGGGCTGACGACCGCTGCCGGGCTATGGATGACGGCTGCCATCGGTATGGCGGCTGGCATGGGACGCGAAGCCACGGCGCTGATCAGCACGGTACTGGCCCTGCTGGTACTGGGCACGATGCCGTTGCTGGTGGAGAAGGTCGAAGGAAAGGATGAGGAGAAGCAGAAGGAGGAAGAGGGCAGGAAGCACTGAGGGGAGCCGAAGCTCCCCTCAAAGCGTTGTTGCCTGCTCTTTTTTTATTATTGGGACCGGCCTATTGTTGTTTTTGTCGGCTTGTCCTGGTGCTGCGGGCGACCCCCATGCGGGGTCAAGAGCAAACGTATTTTTTTGAGCGCTGACCTGCTGTCATCATCGCTGATCCGAACCTGGCTGCCGCTACCTTGAGGTAGTTTTATTGTTCTGTGCCAGACCGCGGGGCGAACCCCTGAAAAGCGTGTCGACTCCAAAAAAATCTGCTTGCTACGCCTCTGCCGTGTTGTTCTTGTTATGTCAGAGCCGTTACCTGTTGTTTTTATTGGGTATCGCGTTTTTTTTGTTGTTGTACCAGAGATATAGCAGGGTGCGTGCCAACTTTTGAAAACCCTTTAAAATCAATGAGTTAAGAATTTTGGTCGACACCGCCCAGCCTGAAATTCTGCCGATTTGTTTCCCTGTTACCCGATTTTTTGCTGTGAAATGTGCGGGAGGTAACACTTCACCCACACCAATGTGACACCCGTGTGACCTATTGAGCGCTGCAGGCCCGTGCTACCCGCGACCCGTTGTCGCGGCCCAGCACGCTGCTGATGCGCTGGCCGGCGGCTATCAGCCGGCCCAGGTCGATGCCGGTTTCAATGCCAAGCCCTTGCAGCAGGTACACGACGTCTTCACTGGCGATATTGCCGGTAGCACCCTTGGCGTAAGGGCAGCCGCCCAGCCCGGCTACCGAGCTGTCGAACACGCTGATGCCTTCAAGCAGGCTGGCATAGACGTTGGCCAGGGCCTGGCCGTAAGTGTCATGGAAGTGTCCGGCCAGCTGCTCGCGCGGTACCTGGGCCGACACCACCTCGAACAGGCGCCGGGTGTCGCCTGCGGTTCCGGTGCCGATGGTGTCACCCAGCGAGACCTCATAGCAGCCCATGTCGTGCAGGGCGCGGGCCACCGGGGCCACCTGCTCGGCGCTGACCTTGCCCTCATAAGGGCAGCCCAGCACGCAAGACACATACCCGCGCACGCGCACGCCGTGGCTGCGCGCAGCGTCCATGATGGGTTCGAAACGCTTGAGGCTTTCGCTGATCGAGCAATTGATGTTGCGCTGCGAAAACGCTTCGGAGGCGGCAGCGAAGACCGCCACTTCCTTCACCCCGGCAGCCAGGGCGTCCTCGAAACCACGCAGGTTCGGCGCCAGTGCGGCATACGTCACACCGGGGCGCTGCTGGATGCCGGCGAAAACCTCGGCAGAGCCGGCCATTTGTGGCACCCACTTGGGGGACACGAAACTGCCCACTTCTATATAGGCCAGGCCCGCTTCGGTGAGGTCGTTGACCAGGCGTACCTTGTCGCCGACGCTGATGGGCTGGGCTTCGTTCTGCAGGCCGTCGCGGGGGCCGACTTCGACCAGGCGGACGTGTTTGGGCAAGGACATGGCGGGTTTCCTGTGGCGTTCAGCGGTTGTCTTTGTTGTTCAGGGTGGCGGCCAGGGCTTGTTCGCAGCGCTCCTGGGCGGTGTCCAGTTCCAGTTGCATCTGGTGAATGTCCAGCATCTGCTGCTCCAGCTGGGCACGGCGCTCGGCGATTTTCGCCAGCATGCTGTTGAGCTGCTTGAGGTTGCCGCTGGTGGGGTCGTACAGTTCGATCAGCTCACGGCACTCGGCCAGGGAAAAGCCGATGCGCTTGCCGCGCAGGATGAGCTTCAGGCTGACCTTGTCGCGCGGTGAGTAGATACGTTCCAGGCCACGACGCTCAGGGCTGAGCAGTCCCTGTTCTTCATAGAAGCGTATTGCGCGGGTGGTGATGTCCAGCTCGCGGGACAGGTCGGAGATGCTGTAGGTCTGAGTGCTCATGCTCGGGCTCGACGTAGGGTATGCGGATATCCTGAGGGCAGGTTGACGTATACGTCAAGAAGAGGCCTGCATGGATTATTCAGACAGCCCCGATCTGCGATACCCATTGGGCGTCTGCCCACTCAAGCGCTTGAACCACCGGGCGAAGTAGGTCGGGTCGGTAAACCCCAGGCTGTCCGACAACTGCCCGATGCTCATCCGCGTGTAGATCAGGTTGCGTCGCGCCTCCAGCAACAACCGCTGGTGCACCACCTGCAACGCAGTCTGGCCACTCAGCGTCCGGCACAGCTGGTTCAGCTGCAAGCTCGGAACATTCAGCCGCGCGGCATAATCTTCAACCGATAGATGCTCGCGGTAATGCGCTTCGACCAGGCGCAAGTACTGCCCCAGCAACAGCCGGTCACGTTCATCGCGGTTGCGCGGCGCCAGCCCTTGCTGCTGGCGGCGGCTGATCCACACCATCAGCGCGGTCACCAACGCTTCGAGCATCGCTGCGCGAGCCGGGGCATTGCCCTGGTACTCCTGCTGCAAGGTGTCGACCAGGCTGCGCAGGTGCACGCGGTCATGGCCCAGCGGGTAACACGCAGGTTGTGCCAGCACCGTCAGTGGCGCGCCCAGGCGCTGTTCCAGGTTCGCTACAAGGGCAGTACCAAAGGTCAGGACATAGCCCTGGATATCGGCGCTGAAGCGAAAACCATGCACGGTCATCGGCGGCACTACCTGGATCGCCGCTTCGCCGATGGCACTGCGCACCCCCTCGATCTCCACCTGGGCCTGGCCACGCTGTACATACAGCAGCTGGAACAGCTCGGCATGCTGGTGCGGCTTGATCTCCCAGTGATGCAGGCGGCTGCGCGCCGGGATTGATTCGCAGTGCAGCAGGTCGGTGCCGGGCCAGGCCTGATTTTCGCCGTACAGCTTGAACAACGGGACGCCGGGGAGGGTGGATTTCATCTGGGCTGACCTGTCCGTTAATCGAACGCTTTTCGTAAAAGTGCAGTTTTTTTATGGAATAGCACACTTAAGCGGCATTTTTTGCCATTAAAAATGCAATGGCAAACCCTAACAGCAGATGCCGCCCCGCTGCCAGTTCCGGGCCGGTATCGTCCGAACAGAGACAACAACAATGAAAACTCAGGTTGCAATTATTGGTGCAGGTCCGTCTGGCCTGCTGCTGGGCCAGCTGCTGCACAAGGCCGGTATCGATAACGTCATCGTCGAACGCCAGACCCCAGAATATGTACTGGGCCGCATTCGTGCCGGGGTGCTGGAGCAAGGTACGGTCGACCTGCTGCGTGAGGCCGGCGTGGCCGAGCGCATGGACCGTGAAGGCCTGGTGCACGAGGGTGTCGAACTGCTGGTTGGCGGGCGCCGTCAACGTCTGGATCTCAAGGCCCTGACCGGGGGCAAGACGGTGATGGTGTACGGCCAGACCGAAGTCACCCGTGACCTGATGCAGGCCCGTGAAGCCAGTGGTGCGCCGATCATTTATTCCGCCAGCAATGTCCAGCCGCATGAACTGAAAGGCCAGAAGCCCTACCTGACGTTCGAAAAGGATGGCCGGGTGCAGCGGGTTGACTGCGACTATATCGCCGGCTGCGACGGCTTCCACGGCATCTCGCGGCAGAGCATCCCGGAGGGCGTGCTGAAACAGTATGAGCGGGTTTACCCGTTTGGCTGGTTGGGCCTGCTGTCGGACACGCCACCGGTCAATCACGAGCTGATCTACGCCCACCATGAGCGCGGTTTTGCGTTGTGTAGCCAACGCTCGCAAACGCGCAGCCGCTACTACCTGCAGGTACCTTTGCAGGACCGGGTTGAGGAATGGTCTGACGAGCGTTTCTGGGACGAACTTAAAGCCCGTTTGCCCGCCGACGTGGCGGCTGACCTGGTTACCGGCCCAGCCCTGGAAAAAAGTATTGCGCCGCTGCGCAGCCTGGTGGTCGAACCCATGCAGTATGGTCACCTGTTCCTGGTGGGTGACGCTGCGCACATCGTCCCCCCTACCGGTGCCAAAGGCCTTAACCTGGCGGCCTCGGACGTCAACTACCTGTACCGTATTCTGGTCAAGGTGTACCACGAAGGGCGCGTCGACCTGCTGGCGCAATACTCGCCGCTGGCACTGCGCCGCGTGTGGAAGGGCGAGCGCTTCAGCTGGTTCATGACCCAACTGCTGCATGACTTCGGTAGCCACAAGGACGCCTGGGACCAGAAGATGCAGGAAGCTGACCGCGAGTACTTCCTGAGCTCGCCGGCGGGGCTGGTGAACATTGCCGAGAACTATGTGGGGCTGCCGTTCGAAGAAGTGACCTGATCTGTCATTGCGCAAACCTGGCACTCACGCAGAGAGCAAAGGCTGTATTGGTCAGCGAATGGCTTGCCGGTAATTGCACCAAGGCTTGAAGTCGAGACTGCTTATGACCGACAGTACTTCGCTGAATAGGTGAAGGCAGGACGCTTGACGATGAAATATCCCACCCCGCTGATCTGCGTTCTGTGCCTGCTGGCTGCCAGTGACTGGGCCGGGGCCGACCAGGTATTGCCCGCACCACCGGAACTGGCCTCTGGCTACCGTAGCGGTTTGCAGCCGGTGCACGCCAGCCGGCACATGGTCGCCGCAGCCAACCCGCTGGCCAGTGAAGCGGGGCGGGCGATGCTGCGTGCCGGCGGCAGTGCGATTGACGCCGCCATCGCCATGCAAATGGTGCTGACACTGGTCGAGCCGCAGTCCAGTGGGATCGGTGGCGGGGCGTTCATCCTGTACTGGGATGGCAAGCGCGTGCAGGCATTCGACGGGCGGGAGGCAGCACCTGCGGCGGTGACGGAAAAACTGTTCCTGCAAGCCGATGGCACACCCATGCCGTTCCGGGTGGCGCAGATCGGAGGGCGTTCGGTGGGCGTGCCCGGGGTGCTGCGTGCCCTGAAACAGGTCCACGAGCAGCATGGCAAGTTGCCCTGGCACGCCCTGTTCACCCCGGCCATCGCCCTGGCACGCAACGGCTTCGCGGTTTCCGAGCGCCTGCACACGCTACTGGCCGGGGACCCCTACATTGCCCGCTCGCCCGCCATGGCCCGTTACTTCCTCGATGAACAGGGCAAGCCGCTGGCGGTGGGAACGATCCTGCGCAACCCTGAGTTGGCTCATACCTTCGAGCAGATCGCCGCACAGGGGCCCGAGGTGTTCTACAGCGGTGAAATTGCCGAAGCCATCGTCGCCAAGGTGCGTAGCCACGCCAATGCCGGTTATCTGTCGTTGCAGGACTTGCAGCGGTACCAGGCCAAGGAGCGCGAGCCGTTGTGCGGTCCCTACAAGGCCTGGCAGATCTGCGGCATGCCGCCACCTTCATCGGGTGGGGTGACCGTCCTGCAAACCTTGGGCCTGCTCGAAGCCGTGCAGCGCACCGCGCCGCAACGCGACCTGGCAGCGCTGCGACCGCTGGCCACTTCGTCCCCGGCCCGCCTGGAAGCCCCGCCCTTGGCCGTGCACCTGATCGCCGAGGCCGAGCGCCTGGCCTACGCCGACCGCGCTCAGTACCTGGCCGACAGCGACTACGTGCCCGTCCCGGTCAAGGCCCTGACCGACTCTGCTTATCTGGCCAGCCGCGCGGCGCTGATCGGCGAGCACAGCATGAAGCGCGCCCGTCCGGGCCACCCGCAAGGAGCGGACCTGGCACTTGCGCCCGACCGCTCGCCACTGCGTATCTCCACCTCTCACCTCAGTGCGGTGGATGACAGCGGCCAGGCCCTGGCCATGACCACCTCGGTGGAGGCCGCATTTGGCTCGCACCTGATGGTCAAGGGCTTCCTGCTCAACAATCAGCTGACCGACTTCTCGTTCATCCCCCACGAGCACGGCAAGCCTGTGGCCAATCGGGTGCAGCCGGGCAAACGGCCGCTGTCGGCCATGGCGCCGACATTGGTGTTCTCGCGTGCCACGGGCGAGTTTGTCGCGAGCCTAGGTTCGCCGGGTGGTTCGCAGATCATCGGTTACGTGAACAAGGCACTGGTCGGCCTGCTGGATTGGCAGCTCGACCCGCAACAGGCCGCTGGCCTGCCCAACTTCGGCAGTCGCAATGCCGGCACCGAAGTGGAAGCAGGGCTGAGCAGCCCGGCGCTGATCCGCCAGTTGGCAGCCTGGGGCCATGAGGTGACGCCGATGACCATGACCAGCGGCATGCAGATCATCCAGCGCAGCGGCGAGGGTTGGTCAGGCGGTGCCGATCCTCGGCGGGAAGGAGTGGCCCTCGGTGACTAGCCGTGATAGAACGCAGACTTGCCATTCATTAGTTGAATATCCAGATGTCCATCAGCGTGAAATCGAATAGAGCCTTGTTCGACCTCGATCTGCTGCGCGCTATTGTCGTAGTAGCCGACTGCGGCAGCTTCACTACCGCTGCTGCGCGTTTGCATTCGACCCAGTCGACGATCAGCCAGAAGGTACGCCGCCTGGAAGACATGGTCGGCCACCGCCTGTTGGTGCGGGGCAACCGTGATGTGCTGCCGACCGACGCCGGGCAGACCTTGCTCGGCTATGCCCGACACATGCTTGCCCTGAACGATCAGATGCTTGAAGCCCTGGCCGGGGCGATGGTAGGCACCACGGTACGGCTTGGCGTGCCCGAGGACTTCGTTGGCGGGCGTACCACCAATGCGCTGTCGGCATTCAGCCGGCTGCACCCACAGGTGAAGCTCGAAGTGACCAGCGGCTTGTGCCGCGACCTGAGCCAGGCCTACGACAATGGCGAGCTTGACCTGGTGCTGCTCAAGCAACGACGCAACAGCCGTGAGGGCGTGGCCTGTTGGCCAGAGCGTCTGCAGTGGATCGACAGCGCGCGCACGCCTGCCTTCGAGTTGGACCCGATCCCGTTGGTCACCTTTCCGCCACGTGGCCTGTATCGCGAGGACATGATCAACGCCATCGAAGGCATGGGCCGGCGCTGGCGCATCAGCTTTACCAGTTCCAGCCTCAGTGGCATCCAGGCCGCGGTCGCCGATGGCATGGGTATCAGCCTGCTGCCGCCAAGGGCGGCCACCGGCGAGCACAGGGTGTTGGGGGCCGGGCAAGGGCTGCCGGAGGTCGACAGTTATGAGATCGTCATCGTGCACCGGCCGACCGCGGATGTGATGGTCAAGGCGTTGGCTGAGGTGATGGCGCAGTTGTTGGCGGGCGGTGGGATCTGATGATCTGTGGAAGATGCTCTTGCACAGCACTCAAAGCCAGCACGATCATTGTGAGGTTGTCCGGCGAATACAGGTGAAGCCCTTTGCCTTCCATCGCGCAGCCTGCATCGCGGGCAAGCCCGCTCCCACACCCGTCACGCTCCCTGTTCGCCGGACCTGATTCAAGGTCACGATCCTTGCGCACATCCCGCGTTTTTTATTTTCTGTAGTACGTACCGTGGTACGGCGTGATCTTCCAGAGCGAAGCCCGGCGGATGGCGGCGACCAGCATACTCAAGGTTGGCGCTCAGCCACCGCTCGCAAGGTACGCAGCGTCACCACCGCTATATCCACCATTAGCCGGTTGGCCAGCCAGCTCGGCACATCCCCGGCAGGGGCGGCCTGCAACTGGTAGGTCACCTCGGTCACCCGCTCACCCAGCGGCTTCATCCGCCACTTGCCACTCAGGTGCCGTACCCGGATCAGTCCGTCAACCTTGGGGATTCTGTCGGGCTCGGCGCTCAGGTGGCGCACCAGGGTACCGTCGGCCAGGCGTTCGCTGGTCACTTTCAGCACCATGTCTCGCGGCCTCGTCGGCCATGGTGGGTTGGTGGTCAGGTATACCCAGGTGCTATCACCTTCCACATCCAGCAGCCGCAGCTGGTCACAGGCGTACAGCCACTTGCAGGCTACGCGCAGGTTATCCTGCAGGTCAGTAAGCGTGCGCACGCTGGCTTTCATGGTGCTGACACCACGAAACTGCGGGTAGGGCGAGGCGCTTGGGTCTTTCAGGTACACGCGAATGCCTTCGCGGTCGTAGGCGAGTTTCCAGCCATCGGTGGCCAGGGCAGAGGTGCACAGCAGCAAGGTCGCGATCAGCAGGTAGCGGTTCATGGCCGTACCCTGCAGGGGTGGGTGTTTCAGTATGCGCGGCAAACAGAAAGCCCGCCAGGTTGGCGGGCTTGCGGGCATCAGCCTGGGCTTAGCGTTTAGGGTTCAGCGTCAGGTGTACGTGACGGTTCACGTCCTTGTACAGCAGGTAGCTGAAGTTGCCTGGGCCGCCAGCGTAGCAGGCTTGCGGGCAGAAGGCGCGCAGCCACATGAAGTCGCCGGCTTCCACTTCGACCCAGTCCTGGTTCAGACGGTACACTGCCTTGCCTTCCAGCACGTACAGGCCGTGTTCCATCACGTGGGTTTCTGCGAACGGAATCACACCGCCCGGCTGGAAGGTGACGATGTTCACGTGCATGTCGTGGCGCATGTCGGCCATGTCGACAAAGCGGGTGGTTTTCCAGCGGCCTTCGGTGCCCGGCATTTCGATGACGGTGGCGTTGTCGCGGTGGGTGACGAAGGATTCCGGTACATCCAGGCCTTCAACCTTCTGATAGTGCTTGCGCAGCCAGTGGAAGGTGACGTTGGACTTGCTGTTGTTACGCAGGCTCCACTCGGCGCCCGGGGCCAGGAAGGCGTAGCCGCCAGGTACCAGGGTGTGGTGCTTGCCTTCGACGGTGATGTCCAGTTCGCCTTCGACGATGAACACCACGGCTTCCGCATCAGCGTCCAGCTCAGGGCGCTCGCTGCCGCCTTCCGGGGCCAGTTCGACGATGTACTGGGAGAAGGTTTCGGCAAAACCGGTCAGCGGGCGGGCGATGACCCACATGCGCATCTTGTCCCAAAAGGGCAGGTGGCTGGTGACGATGTCACGCATCACGCCTTTAGGGATGACGGCATAGGCTTCGGTGAACATGGCACGGTCAGTCAGCAGCTCGGTTTGAGCCGGGTGCCCACCGTGTGGGGCGAAGTACGAATGGTTCGACATGGACGATCTCGACTTGTTGTTCTCTCCCCATGCCTTGAACCGCACCGGCCGGTGCGGCGCAGGGGATGTGGCCACAGAATAGGGTCGAGTGCGTGCCATCCACAAATTAAATGTTGGAATACCCGGTATTTGATCGCTGAATACTGACCTGACGCCCAACGTGCCGTTCGGGCAGCTGGCTACCGCGGCCGAACAGCTTGTGGCGCAGGGGACCCTCGATGTAGCTCAGCGGGTAGCGGCCACGCCGTTGCAGCTCGGGCACCAGCAGGTCGACTACATTGGCCAGGTCGTCCGGTTGCACGGCGTAGGTCAGGTTGAAACCGTCGATGCCGGTATGGTCCAGCCAGGTTTCCAGCTGGTCGGCCACTTCGCTGACAGTGCCGATCAGCACGGGGCCGCGGCCGCCCAGGCCAACGAATTCGGCGGCTTCGCGTACGGTCCAGCGGCGAGTTGGGTCGGCGGCGGTAAAGGCTGCGAGGGCGGCACGGCCAGCATCGTTCTCGACGTACTCGATCGGTGCATCGGGGTCGAGGCCGGCGAAGTCGATACCGGTCCAGCCTGACAGCAGCGCCAGGGCAGCGTCCAGGTCAACATAGCGGCGATAGTCGTTAAAGCGGGCCTCGGCCTCTTCCCGCGTGGGGGCGACGATCAACAGCGCCTGGGCGTAGATCAGCACTTCGTCACGGCCACGCCCGGCCGCTTCGCAGGCCTGGCGGATGCCGTCGGCGTAGCGGCGCAGCACCGGCGGCGTTGGCCCGCTGATGAACACGCATTCGGCATGCCGTGCGGCAAACTGCTGACCGCGTGCCGACGCACCGGCCTGGAACAACACCGGGGTGCGTTGCGGCGACGGCTGGCACAGGTGCATGCCGGGCACCTGGAAGTGCTCGCCCACATGGTTGATCGGGTGTACCCGCGAGGGTTCGATATAGCGCCCGCTTTCACGCTCCAGCAGCACGGCGTCGTCGTCCCAGCTTTTCTCCCACAGTTTGTACAGCACCTGCAGGTATTCCTCGGCCAGGTCGTAGCGTTGGTCGTGGCCCAGTTGATGCGCCAGGCCGAGGTTGCGCGCAGCGCTGTCCAGATACCCGGTGACGATGTTCCAGCCGACCCGGCCATTGCTCAGGTGGTCGAGCGTGGACATGCGCCGGGCGAAGGGGTAGGGGTGTTCGTAGGTCAGCGAAAAGGTGACACCAAAACCCAAGTGCTCGGTCACCCCGGCCATTGCCGGCACCAGCAGCAGCGGGTCATTGACCGGCACCTGCACGCCACCGCGCAGAGCGGCTTGCGGGCTGCCTTGATAGACGTCGTAGATACCCAGCACATCGGCGATGAACAGGGCGTCGAACAGGCCGCGTTCGAGCAGGCGGGCCAGGTCGGTCCAGTAGCTCAGGCGGTTGAACGCCATACTGGTGTTGCGCGGATGGCGCCACAGTCCAGGGGACTGGTGGCTGGCAGCGTTCATGCTGAAGGCGTTGAAGCGGATCGGGCGGGGCATGGTCAGCGCGCTCCGTTCAAGGCAACACGGAAGCCGGGTACACCGCTTCGGCCACCTGTAGCTTGCGTGGAATCAGGCCCAGGCCCTGGAAGGTGTCCGCCAGCTTCTGTTGTTCGGCAACGATCTGCGGGGTGATAGCGACGGCGTTGTAGTTGCGCCGTTCGCTGGCCACTTCCAGCACCTGGGTGCTGATCCCCAGCTGCGGTGCCAGCAGCGCGGCAACTTCGGCAGGCTTGGCGTTGGCCCACTGGCTGACCTTGCCTAGCTCGGCAAAGAAGGTTTTCAGCAGTGCACGGTGCTCGTCGGCATAGCGGGCTGTGGACAGGTAGAAGGTGCGGTTGTTGGACAGGCCGCTGCCGTCGCGCAGGTTTCTCAACCCTGGCTGGCTTTCTGCTGCGGCGAGGAACGGGTCCCAAAGGGTCACGGCCTGCACACTGCCCGATTGCAGGGCGGCCACGGCATCGGCGGCATTGTTGACGTAGGCGGGGGTAATGTCCTTGTAACTGAGGCCAGCCTGCTGCAGGGCTACGGCCAGCAGGTATTGGGCATTCCAGCCGCGGCCGGTGGCCACGCGCTTGCCTTTCAGGTCCTGCACACTGGCCAGGTGGTCTTGCTCGCGCACGACCAGGCCAATGCCGCGTGGGTAGGGTTGTTCGGCGGCCAGGTAGACCACAGGCTTGCCGGCGGCCTGGGCGAACACCGAGGGGGCATCGGCTGCGTGGCCGAGGTCGATGGCGCCGGTGCTCAGTGCCTCCAGTAGCTGGGGGCCGGCGGCGAACTCATGCCAGCTGACCTTCACACCTTGCGGTGCCAGGGCCTTCTCCAGGGCGCCGCTGCCTTTGAGGATGTTGATGCTGTTGAATTTCTGGTAGCCGATGCGCAGTGTCCTGGCGTCGTCGGCAATGGCTTCGGACCAGGGCAGCAGGGCGCTGGCGACGCTGGCCAGTAAACCGCCGATCAGCAGACGGCGTAGTGGGGAGAAGGCATGTTTGGGCATGGGCATTGCTCCTTGAATCGGGTGAGAGGCGATCTGCCCAGGCTAAGGAGGTGGCGTTTGGCTTTCAATTTATATATTCCAGTTTGTTAGATTGTTTAGTTATTTTTATATCCTTTTGTTTTTAGTAGCGGGGTGCCTATCGTTGTTGGAGGCGCCATCGGCTGAGATCGGCGGGTCCTGCAGCACCCGTTTGTGCAGCTTTCGACATTTTTTTCACATTCGCTTGCTAGGATCCGCAACGATTCCGAGGAGCCCCTTCATGCCGCACATCCTGCGCAAGCGCAGCGCCCGCATCGCCATGACTGCCACCTCCGGGCTGCTCGCGGCCACCTTGGGCTTCTTCGCGTGGCAGAGTTTCTACCCGGTCCAGGCCGCTACCGGCTGGGATGTTGAGGTGTTGCATCGCGGCGTAACCAAAGCCGCCTCGCTGTTACCGCAAGCGGATGGCAGCCTGCTGGTCAGCCGTGAA
Organism: Pseudomonas sp. D5(2026); assembly: GCF_057766845.1. Lineage (NCBI taxonomy): Bacteria > Pseudomonadati > Pseudomonadota > Gammaproteobacteria > Pseudomonadales > Pseudomonadaceae > Pseudomonas > Pseudomonas sp. D5(2026). Next base: position 3,226,078 of record NZ_CM173421.1, on the reverse strand, counting down.
CTGGATGACGGCCGGGGCAGCATCCTCAAGATCACGGCTACGGGCGAGCGCGTCGTGCTGATCGATAACCTGTCCAAGCCCGATGGTATGGTCGCGGCACAGGGCGGCTGGGTGTTCAGCCAGGAAGGTGGCCTGGCACCTGTCAGCCTGTCCCTCGATGGCCAGGTCACCCGGCTGTTCGACGGCGAGAGCGTGCAAGGCCTCTGGAACGAAGGCAACTATCTTTATGCCATCGAAGACCGCAAGGGCAATGGTCGCCTGATGCGCTATGACTGGAGCAGCGGTCAGCTGGATGTACTGCGGTCCGGCCTGACCGAAACCGAAGGCCTGACCCGCTGCAGCGACGGCCGCCTGCTGTACACCGAAAAGGCCAATGGCAGGGTCCGCTCCCTGTCCGACGATGGCAGCGACCCGGTGGTGATCGACGGTCTGCGTAACCCTACGTTCTTGTATTGTGATCAACGTGGCCTATGGATCAGCGAGGACAACACACACCGTGCGCGCCTGCTGCGCATCGATGCCGATGGTAGCCAGCAAACGGTGCTGACTTTCCTCAAGGCTCCCCAGGCGATCATTGCCGATGGTATCGGGGGTTATCTGCTCGCTGAAGGTGGGCGTAACCGCGTGCTGCGCCTGACGCCCGCGCCGGCGCCCGCGACTGCCCAGCGTAACTGACTGTGCGCCTGGCTGATGATCAGTGCCCGCAGGCTGACCGCGCTGCTCGAGCCCAAGGCATCATGGCTACCCGACCAACAGCGTGCTTCCCTGCATGGTCGCGCTAACGGATAATCCCGGCATTCCAATAAACAGCCTGTGAGTGGGTATGAGTGATTCCGTAGTCGGCCTCGGCCAGCCTGAAACCGAAGGGGTGCGCAAAACGCGCAAGAACAACCCTGAGAAAACACGCGAGGACATCCTCCAGGCCGCCATCAACGAGTTCGTTCAGCAAGGGCTGGCCGGCGCCCGCGTCGACGCCATTGCCGAACGCACCGCCACTTCCAAGCGCATGATCTACTACTACTTCGGCAGCAAAGAGCAGCTGTATTGCGAGTGCCTGGTGAAGTTGTACGGGGATATCCGCAAGACCGAGCAGAGCCTGGACCTGGAGTCGTTGCCGGCTGAGCAGGCGATTCGTCGGCTGGTGGAGTTCACCTTCGATCACCACGACCGCAACGTCGATTTCGTGCGCATCATCTGCACCGAAAACATCCACTATGGCGAGTACGTCAAGCAATCACCGGCCATTCGCGAAATGAGCAGCCTGGTGTTGGAGGCCTTGGGCAACACCCTGCGCCGCGGCGTTCAGGAAGGCGTGTTCCGCGCCGGCATCGAGGTCATCGACCTGCACATGCTGATGAGCTCGTTCTGCTTCTACCGGGTGTCGAACCGCCATACCTTTGGCGAGATCTTCCAGATCGACCTGTCTGATGAGCAGGTAAAGCTGCGCCACAAAGCCATGATCTGTGATGCGGTGTTGCGGTATATCCAGCTCGAACCTCGTACCTGAGATTGCTCGAGCGCCTGGGCTGACTCAAAGAGCCTCGGTCACTCGCCCAGCCGTTGCTCGCGCGACGGCGGGTAGCCGAAATACGCCGCATAGCATTTGCTGAAGTGCGACACCGAGACAAACCCGCAGGCCACTGCCACTTCCATCACCGACAGGTCGGAATACTGCAGCAGCCGGCGGCTCTTGGTGATGCGCAGCTCCATGTAATAGCGCCGTGGCGACGTGCCCAGCTGGGCCTGGAACAGGCGGTCGATCTGCCGGCGCGAGCGCCCGCTGTAGGCGGCCAACTGGTCGAGGCTGAGGGTTTCCTCCAGGTTGTTTTCCATCAGCTCGACAATGGTGCGCAGGTGCAGGCTCATGGACTTCTTCGCCCCAGGACCCACCTGGCGGTAGCGCGCACCGGAAAATGACAGGATTTCCTCGACCCCTTCGGCCAGGCCATCACCATACAGCCGGCGCACCAGGCCCAGCATCAGCTCCATGGCGCCATTGGGGCTGGCGGCGCTGAGGCGGTCACGGTCGAGGGTAAAGCTGGCCGGGGTGATGCGGGTTTGCGGGCTGCGCTCGGACAGGCTGGCGCGTTGCTCGGGGTGGATGCTGCAACCGTAGTCGTCCAGTACCCCGGCGCGGCCAAGGAACCAGGCGCCGTTCCACAAGCCGCCCAAGGCCATGCCGTGGGCCGCGCAATCGTCCAGCAGGCGATCGAGTTCCGGGTACTTCAGTGGTGTGCGCAAGCCGCCACAGACCACCAACAGGTCCAGCTCCTTCAGCGCCGCGGCGGACAGCTCGGTGGCTACCAGTTCCAGCCCCAGGTCGCTGAGCACCCGGTCGCCGTCCAGCGACAGCGGAGTGAACTGGAAGCTGTCGGCACGCAGCAGGTTTGCCGTGACCAGCACGTCCATGGCCACGGTGAAACTGGCCATCGAGAAGTGTTCGAGCAGGATAAAGTCGACCCGATAGGGCGCCTGGACATTGGCGCTGCTTGTTTTCAGCCGTAGCATGTTGCTGGTGCTGGTTTTTTTGCTGAACTGGCGTGGCGTGGGCACTCTGGACTCCGCTTCCTGGCTGGCCCGCAGAGTGTGGACGGTGCCCGGAGGAAAGACAATCTCCCTGGTGGCGGTGTCGTATTACAGGTCGTGTTCAGGCAACCTGCCTGTCCTGGTGCTTTGCCGCTATGCTGACATTCCCGTCATTGAGGATGCCCCTGATGAAATATGCCGCTGTAGTGTTGCTCAGCCTGTTGCCGTTGCTGGCCAACGCCCTGGAGCAGGGCGACAAGCTCGCCCCGTTCACGCTGCTCGACCAGTACGACCAGGCCTACAGCCTTGATGCCGACACGCAGATTCTGCTGGTGGCACGCGATATGGACGGTGCCAAGCTGGTCAAGGCGGCATTGGCCGAGGAGCCCAAGGGCTACCTGGAAGCACGTAGCGCCGTATTTGTGGCCGACATCCAGCGCATGCCTGCACTGATCAGCAAACTGTTTGCTGTACCGGCCATGCGCGATTACAGCTACCGGGTGCTGCTCGACCGAGAAGGGCGAGTGGCCAGCCGTTACCCCGGGCAGGATGGCCAGGTGCAGTGGTTGCAACTGCAGCAGGGCGTGCTGGTCAGCCAGCGGGCGTTTACCGATGCAGCGGCGTTGAAGGCTGCACTGGAGAACGCACCACGGCAATGAGGCCCTATCGCCGCGCCTGAACAGAGGTGTGGCGAGTTAAATCAATCTGAACCCTCAGCGCTTGCAGCAACCCAACCCATTACATGCCATTGGGAGAGCGCTCATGGAAATCGGTACAATCTGGATCATCATCGCGGCCCTGGTCATTCTGCTGGAGATCTGGGCCATCTGGCACATCATCGGCAGTGAACGGCGCGCCGAGCGCAAGATGCTGTGGATCGTCTTCGTGGTCTACGCACCATTCCCCGGTTTGCTGTTCTGGGCCTGGCGCGGGCCGCGGGCGGTGAAGGGCAGGGCGGTGCTGCAGGAGAAATGAGGTTTGCGGCCTCAGGCGCGGGGGCGCCTGAGGCCTTCGAGGTTCATTTGGGCAGGATGTCGAAACGTATGGCAGGGCCCAGCCCGTCCACCATCAGGCACCCGTAGAATTTCACGGTAGACAGTACGCGCAATTCCTTGAGCGCGTCATGGATGTAGTCGCGGACCAGCTTTTCAGCTTCACGCTTGCGGTCAGCGAGGCTGGTGCCATTGAGCGTGATCATGCCAAGCAACGTGGTTTCAATGTGCTCGACGGTGTCCAGGCCGAGCTTTTCCCGCAGGTGCAGACGTGCCTGTGCCGCATCGGTTTCATCGCGTGGAGCGTTGTGCGGCTTGATGGTATAGGCCAGCTGAAAATCAAATTTGCTCATCGGTTTTTCCTTGTTGGTTAAAGGCCTCCATGCCGGGCTTTGCACTCTAGGCTCTGTACGGAAAGCCTTGATACTTGTTGATGCTGCGTTGAAAACAGCCTCGGAATGCTCATGTACTCCAGTACAGTCGGGCGCGACCCCGGCCGTTCCTCGGCTGTTTTCGCCTTGCCTGACCTGCGTCTCAAGACTTTTCGTACAGAGCCTACGGCCTTACAGCCACCGCGCAAACACACGCGTGGTTCTGACATGACGGTGTTTTGTACGAAATGTCCTACTTGGTGCTTGACCTCGAGTTAGCTTAAGGTCCGATACTCCGGCGCTCTTCCAACCGAGCGAGGGCTTGTCGTGACCCCATCAAACGCATTCCAGCTAAGCAACCCCGAAGGCCTCTACGACCCCAGTGGCAACGCCTACTCCCATGTCGCCGAAGTGCGCGCTGACAGCCGTCTACTGTTCATCGCCGGCCAGGGTGGGGAGGAGAGCAATGGCCGGTTGTCACCTGTGTTCGCCGAACAGGCTCGCCAGGCACTGGCTAACCTGGAACTGGCCCTGGCGTCGAAAGGTGCCAGCCTGGCCCAGGTGTTCAAGCTGACCCTGCTGATTGTCGAGCACTCCGAAGCGCGCCTGGGCCAATGGGTGGCCGAGGCCGACAGGGCCTGGGGAACGCGCATGAAACCGACCTGCACGTTGATACCGGTGCCACGGCTGGCGCTGGACGGCATGCTGGTGGAAATCGAGGCAGTCGCTGCGGTGTAGTGCAGTCAAATCAGTGGTGGCGCCAGGGAATTACTCTGTTGTATATCGATGCAGGCACCATCGGCACTGCTGCTATAACAACAATCCCACTCAGAGGTGACCACACCATGAGCACTGGCACGAGCACGCTTACTGACCGCAAGACCAGAGCCTGGCTTTGGCCTGCGCTGTTCAGCCTGGTGGCATTTGCTGCCAACTCGGTGTTCTGCCGGCTGGCGCTGAAAGACGGGGCCATCGACCCGGTATCCTTCACCATGGTACGCCTGGCCAGTGGTGCGCTCTTTCTGCTGTTGCTGATTCGCCTGCGTAAGCCGGTGCACACCATGGGCGGCAATTGGTGGGGCGGCCTGGCGCTGTTTCTGTACGCGTTCCTGTTTTCTGCGGCGTACCTGCAACTGGGGGCTGGGGTGGGGGCGTTGTTGCTGTTCGGTGCTGTACAAATCACCATGTTCGGCTTTGCCTGGTACCGGGGCGAACACATCACGGTACGCATGCTTCTGGGCATGCTGATCGCCTTTGCCGGCCTGCTGGTGCTGCTGTTGCCCGGTGCTTCGGCACCTTCGTTGGCCAGTGCCTTGCTGATGGCTCTGTCCGGGGTGGCCTGGGGGGTGTATACGCTACTGGGCAAAGGCTCGCCCAGGCCGCTGGCCGACACTGCCGGCAATTTTGCCCGCAGCCTGCCTTGCCTGGTGCTGCTGCTACCGATGCTGTTGCTGGGCGCCGGCCCGCACCTCACGCCGCTTGGCTTGGCGTATGCATTGGCTTCGGGTGTGCTGGCCTCAGGCGCCGGCTACGCCGTGTGGTATGGCGTGGTCAGGCAGGTCAGTGCGCAACAGGCGGCGACCCTGCAGCTCAGCGTGCCGGTGATTGCCGCACTGGGCGGGGTTGTCCTGATCGGCGAGCCGGTGTCGTTGCGCTTGTTGATCGCCTGTGTGGTGGTGTTGGGCGGCATTGCCCTGGCGCTGGCGTCGCGCCGTTAAAAAAAGTTGCGCTGGGCCTTGAGGGTGACCACGCTGTCGCAATAGGTGTTGATACCTGAGTACGCATCGCAGCCGTCGCCACTCAGGCTGGAGTTGCTGTAGATCAGGTTCAGGTCGATGCCCAGCCAAGGCCGCGACAATTCCAGTGACCAATCGGAAAAGGCATTCACCTGGCTACCATCACCAATGGTGAACGGTGTGCCCAGGCGGTGGTGGGCGAGCTTGACGGTGAAGTCGACGTCGAACATCGGCAGATGGCCGAAGTCGGCGAACAGCGTGCCGGTGCGGTTGTCGGGGTTGTCGCGCAGCGCCCCGCCGAAGCGGCTGCCCAGTACCGAAACACCCCCATACAGGGCGTAGCTGTCGGGGCCTGCGATATTTGGCTGACTGTAATGGATCAACCCTACCTCGTAGCCCAGGCTGCTGTCGAAATGGTGCTTGTAGCCCAGGTAACTGTCCAGGCGCAGGGTCGAGTTGTGGGCGACGCCCATGCTGGGGGCGTACTGGCCCAGATACCAGCCATTGGGGTGGCTAAGGTCGAGCCCACCATGGAATGCGCCGACGGCGCTGGGTGAGATAAGCCCTTGCGCCATGCTGCGCGAGGGAGTGGTACCGAGTGTAAAGTCGAAATCGCCCAGTTGGCGTTTCATCTGCTGGGCTAGCGATACGGAGCTGAAAAGCAGCGCAGCACTCAGCAACAGAAGGGGCCTGATCATGGTCTCCGTCCTGGAAGGCTTGCGGTTGAGCGGTAGAGGATACCTGCGCAAGTGGAGGGAGGGAACCGCCGGCTAGCCCGTTCAGCCTTTGGTCGAAGGTTCATTGTCGGTGGTTTCGGTCACCACAGGCAGCTTGCCAGCACGCAGGATTACCCGCCGTTGCTGCTCGTAATTGTCCAGCGACAGGCCGCGGCGCTGCAAGGCTTCCAGTTGCAACTGGCGAGTTTCTTCAGCGGTGTACGGGCGCAGCTCAGGGTGGCTGGCACAGCCGCTGATCACGGTGATGGCGAAAACGACAAGGACGGCGGCAAGCTGGCGGGCCAGGGCATTCATCGGTTAGCTCCAGGGCAGTCTAGTAGGCAGCGAGGGGATGGAGCTAGGTTATGCGGCCACAGCATTCGGTAGAAATTGCCCTGCTCGATAGTGACTATCGACGGTTCCGAGGAAGCCCACCTAAATCGCATCCTGGACGCACAGGGCCCATCCACTTTCCGTTGCTTTATCAGTGCATACGCGTAGCCCGCACCTCGCTTGCCGTGCACCCATACTGCTGGCGAAACGCCCGGGTGAACTGCGCCTGGTCGGCAAAACCCCAGCGAAATGCCAGTTCGCCGATGGCCGAGTGGCAATGCGGGTCGCGCAGTTGCCGGTGCACGGCCTCCAGGCGTTGACGGCGTACCCACTCGCCAAGGGTGTAGGGCGTGATCGCGAACAGCTTGTGAAGGTAACGCAGCGACAGCCCACAGGCGCTGGCGATGGTTTGTGGCGACAGCTCGGGGTCCCCCAGGTTTTGCTGCACATACTGCTCGACCCGCGTCAGGTGCAGGGTGCTGAGGTTGCTGCCTTCGCTGCCCAGCACGCGCTCATCCTGTTGCAAGGCCAGCAGCAGGGTGGCAGAAGCCTGTTCCAGCAGTAAATGCCGGGCGGCTGCGGGGCTGGTGTCGAAATGGCGGGCACACAGGTCGAGTTGCTCAACGAAGATGCGCCCCAGGCCCTGACGGGCATCGAAACAATGCCGGGTATAGCGCTTGTGCCCCAGCAGGTTGGCTTTGAGTGCACGCTCGGGCAGCTTGAGCACCCACAAGTCGTTCTGCGTGCCGTAGTGGAAGCGGTAGGGTGCATCGCCGCGCTCGACGATGAAACCGCCAGGGCTGCAACTGATTTGGTGGCCGTCCTGTTCGAAGTGCACCTCGCTGCCATGCGGCACGGTCACCAGATAGAACGCTTCATGGTCCTGGCCAATGTGCGCTTTGTTGCGCGAGTAACCCAGCTGGCTGGAGCGCAGGCGCGACAGGCTGAGCGGCGTGCTCGGCGTACTCCAGCGCTGCAGGTGGCCATCGAACGGTTGTCCGGCAGCAAATTCAAGGCTCAGCGGAAAATAGGTGTCACTGATGGCTTCGGCCCAGCGTGCCTGGCGTTCTGGTTGTGGCCAGCCGTGAGTCGAGAGTTCTGTGGGCATGGTGGGTCCTTTTTCAAAGAGGGCAGCATTGAAAAAAGGAACTGCAGGCAAGCTACTCAAGCAGCTCTTGTTATTGTACAAACCGCCCGGCAGCGCAAAACTGCCGGGCGGTTGTCAGGCCCATGATCGGCGCGCGCCGACCGCAAGATCAACCCCCGCGTGTCACCCGGTAGGTGGCCGACGGCTCCAGGCGCGCCTGCCAGCCGGGTGGCAGGACAATGTTGGTGGTGTCTTCCTCGATCACGCAGGGGCCATGCACGGTCTGCCCAGGCAACAGGTGGTTGCCGTTGAACACCGGTGTGGGCTGCGATTCACCATCGGCACTGAACAGCATCGGGCGGACGGATTGCGCGGTGGGGGCGGGGGGCTCGGCCGGCCCCTGCAGCTCGGGTTGCGGCGGGCGTGGCAGGTGGCCGATCACCGAGCACTCCAGGTTTACCAGCTCCACCGGGCTGGCGGGTTCGCTGTACGAGTACAGGGTCTGGTGGCGGCTGTGGAAGCAACTGATCAGCGCGGCCAGCCCTGCCTCGTCCAGGCTGTGCTGCTGCAGGTCCACACTGCACTCATGAATTTGCCCCAGGTAGCGCATCTCCAGGGTGTAGTGACAGCTGCTGGCCTGGTCGCCAAAGCCGTCTTCGCGCAGGTTGGCCAGGCCTTGCTGACGCAGTCCGGCGAGGGTCTGGTTGAGTTGCGCCAGGTCGACGTGCTCGGCGTCCAGGCGCATCGACAGGCTGGTGAGCTGGTCGTAGCGCACGTCGGACAGGATCTGGCCGAACGCACACAAGCCCGAGGCCACCTTGGGGATCAGCACGGTATGCATGCCGATTTCTTCGGCCAGGCGCACCACGTGCATGCCCGCCGCACCGCCTGCGCCGATCAAGGCGAAGTCACGCGGGTCGTGACCGCGCTCGATCGATACGCGGCGGATGCCGTTGACCATGTTCAGGTTAACCAGGGTGGTGATGCCGAATGCCGCGCGTTCCACACTGATGCCCAACGGTTCGGCGACCTTGCTCCGGATGGCGTCCAGCGCGGCCTGACGGTTCAGGCGGATACTGCCGCCCAGCAATGCGCCGTCGGGCAGATAACCAAGTGCCAGGTTGGCGTCGGTGACCGTGGGTTCGCGGCCACCCTTGCCGTAGCACACCGGCCCAGGCATGGCGCCGGCGCTGCGCGGTCCGACCTGGAGCATGCCAAGCTCGTCCAGGTGGGCGATGGAGCCACCGCCGGCACCCAGGGTCTCCACCTGGATCATCGGCACGCCGATGCGCTGGCGCAGGAAGTCCACGTCCTTGCTGAAGTTGGTGCGTCCGGCATTGGTCAGGGTGATATCGAACGAGGTGCCGCCCATGTCCACGGTAATGACGTTGTCGATACCGAACGGCCTCGCGACCGCCAGCCCGGCTTTTGGCGCTGAGGCCGGACCAGAGTTGATCGCGTTGACGGCGCGCTCACGCATCAGGTGCCCGGGCGCCAGCCCGCCGTTGGACTGGAAGTAGCGTACCGGCTGCTGTGCGCCAAGCTCCTGGAACAGGCTGTCGATGCGCGCCACGTAACGTGCCATTACCGGGCTGAGGTAGGCGTTGACCACGGTGGTGGAGGTGCGGGTGTATTCGCGAATCTGCGGGAACACCTCGCAGCCGGTGCAGACGAACACCTCGGGCAGGGCGGCCCTTACTAGTTCGGCGGCCCGCTGTTCGTGGCTGGGGTTGCGCACCGACCACAGGAAGGAAATGGCCACGGCCTGCACGCCTTCGGCACGGAAGTAGTCGATGGCGGCATGGATGGCGGCTTCGTCCAGCGGGCTGTGCTCGCGACCATCGCCAAGGATTCGGCCACCGATCGGGCGGCGCAGGTGGCGTGGGGCAAGCATGTGTGCCGGCGGGTAGTGGGCGTCGTAGCGGTGGCCTTCTTCCTTGTGGCCCAGGCGGATTTCCAGGCTGTCCTCGTGCCCCTCGGTGCACAGCAGGCCCACCTTGACCCCGGTGCGCTCTATCAGCGCATTGAGGGCTACGGTGGTGCCGTTGATGCACAGGTCACAGTTGGCGATCAGTTCGGCCGGGCTGCGCCCGGTGGCGTCGGCGATCTGTGCCAGGCCGGCGCGAATGGCCAGGGTGCCGTCCTGCGGCGTGGACGGGGCCTTGAACAGCTGCACGCCGCCGTCGCGATCGGCCAGGATGAAATCGGTGAAAGTGCCGCCGGCGTCTACGCCCAGGCGATATTGGTTACGCATGCGTGTTCTCCGGTTAGCGCGGGGCGCGGGCAAGGCAGGTGGCTGTTTCGTCCAGTTGGCCATCGGCATCGAGGACCACGCCATATTCCAGGGCTGCGCCTTGTGGCGAGACCAGGCCGTTGCGCACGTCCTCCAGTACTGCTGCGACCCGACGGCGCAGCGGGTCGCCATAGCCACCCCCCCCTGGGTTGATGTTGATGATGCGTTCGCCGGGCTGCAGGGTGAGCATGGGGTTCTGCGTGTAGTGGTCTTCGCGGCCATCGGCGTGGCGATGGATCAGCCGGCCCAGTTTGGGCTCGAGCAGGGCATTGCGAGCCCCGGCGGCACCGGCGGTGGGCAACTGGCGGCCCTCGCCGAAGCCGACCACGGTCATGGCGTGGTCCAGCGGTTCTATCTCCAGGCGGGTGCCCGAACCACCGCGCAACTCACCGGCGCCACCACTGTCGGCCATCAGGCTGTAGCGGTGGATCAGCACCGGATAAGCGTGTTCGAGCAGCTCGATGTCACCGCTCATCAGCGCCCCGAAGCAGCACAGCGGGCCGCAGGCGTGCCAGCCATCCATCACCTTGTTGGCACCGGCACCGGATATGATCGAGGCCAGCACCATCGTCACGTACTCGCTATTGCCGTTGCGCGGGTCGCGGCCGGCAATGTTGATGCCGCTGGTATGCCCCCAGGAGGCCGTTACCCGCTGTGGCGAGGCCTGTTCCAGCGCAGTGCGCACGGCATCGGCGAGGGTTTCCATCGGCGTGGTGGTGCAATTGACGTGGGGCGCGGGTTCCTCGGCATTGCACAGCGTGCCCCTGGGGCCGACATCGACCGTCACGCAGCGATACAGGCCTTCGTTGTAAGGCGGCGCCACCTGGGCGAACATCATCAGCCCCAGGTACACCCCGGATACCGAGTTGCCCTCATAGGAATTGATGAAGTACGGCACCTGGGGCGGGCTTTCGATGCGTACATGGGCCTGGTCGCCACGGATCTGCACATGGGCGGTGATGGCCAGTTCACCCAGACCGTGGCCGGCATCTTCGAGCACGGCGGTGCCACTGTAGTCACCATCCGGCACATCGCGCAACAGCGCCCGCATGTGTCGGTCGGCCATGTTCTTCAGTTCGGCGATGCAGGCACGCACCTGTGCCACGCCGTATTTGTCGAGCAGCTCCAGCAAGTGCCGCTCGCCGACCTTGCAGGCGCCATACTGGGCATTGAGGTCACCTTCCTGATAAGGGCGGGCGCGCATGTTGATGAGCATGAAGTTGATCACGTCCTCACGACGCTTGCCCTTTTCCCACAGCTTGACCGGTGGAATGCGCAGGCCCTCGGCGTAGATCTCCTTGGCATCGGGGTTGTAGCCCGCCGGCACCGGGCCGCCGATGTCGGTCAGGTGGCCCTTGCAAACGGTCCAGAACACCAGCTCGCCTTGGTAATACACCGGCTTGTACATGCAGCAGTCGAGAATATGGCTGCCCTTGTAGGCGGGGTCGTTGTGGTAGATCACGTCGCCTTCGGCGATGTCGTCGCCGAAGAACTCGGCCACGCACTTCATGGCCGGGATCAGCGAGCCTAGGTGGATGGGAATGTCCTGGCCCTGCAGGATCATTTCCGGCAAGTGGTCGAACAGCGAGTTGGAATAGTCGTGGGCCAGGTTGAACACACTGGAGCGCCCGGTTTTCTCCAGGGTCAGGGTCATTTCGCGTTGCGCTGTCTCCAGCGCACCCCGGACAACCGCAAGGGTGATCGGATCTACTGTCTGCATAGGTCACCAACGTTTGTTCTTGTGCTTTGGGTGCGTGCCGCAGCGGGGCGGCGCGTGGTGACAGGCTAAGGGGCAGGGTGGGGGGAAGGCTTGTCGCTGGGTGTACCGGTTGTTGTGTCTGGGCGCACTTCAAGTTCGGGCGGGCAACACAACTATTGCCCCAACATCTGTCGCACCAGCCATTGCCCGGCCGGCCCCAAGGCACGTCGGCTCGACCAGGCCACATCCATATCCACCCGCCGGGGGTAACCCGCTATCTGCAACTCCACCAGCTCGTGGCCAAACCGTCTTACCAGCGCCCTGGGCAGTTCGGCCCAGCCAAACCCGCGCACGGCGAACTCCAGCAGGGTAAGGTAATCCGGTGCCGACCACGCTTGGCCACGGCCATGGTGCAGGCTGGGGGCATAGGTCTTGATATACAGCTGTCGTGCGTTCTCCAGATGCTGTGCCTTTACTTGCGGCAGGCTTGCCAGCGGATGCTCGCTGGCGACATATACGCCGAACTCTGCCTGCTCCGGCAAGCGCGCCACGGCCACGTCGGCGGGGTAGCCGGGCTGTGTGGCAAGGATGCCGACATGGGCCAGGCCCTGCTGGATCATCTCGATCACATCAGCGTCTTCCGCCGGGCCGCAGCGTAGCTCGGTATGGGGGTAGTGCTGGGCGAAACGAGTCATCACCGCCCCTTGGAACGTTACGCTGTAGCTGTCCGACATCACCACAGATACCAGCGCCTCGACATTTTGCGCCAGTCGCACTGCCAGCGCATCGAGCTGGGCGCTGGCATCGAGAATCGCCTCTACATGGCTCCGCACCTGCCTACCCGCTTCATTCAGCGTGGGGTGGCGGCCACTGCGATCAAACAGCGGGCAGCCGATATCGGCCTCGAAATTGGCAATGGCGATGCTGACGGTGGACTGGCTTTTGCGCAGCTTGCGCGCCGCCGCAGAAAACGAACCGAGTGATGCGGCTTCGGTAAAGGCGACCAGAGCTTCGGGAGAGTATCGCATGGTATTGATAAAACCGATGGCAGCTATATCGCGAGTATCAGTTCTATCAAAGAGAATGGGAAGCACGACTCACGCAATGGATGGAATTTGCAATGAAAAACGTGTCTTTCACCGAACGCCTGGTCCATGCGGTTGGCTATGAAGTTTTCGCGGTACTGCTGTGTGCGCCGCTGCTGTCCTGGATCATGGGCAGGTCATTGGCAACGGCGGGCGCGCTGGCGGTGACCCTGTCGGTAATCGCCATGTTGTGGAACATGGCCTACAACGCACTGGTCGATCGCTGGGTGCAAACCGAACGCATCAACTGGAAGGCCAGTATGCGTTTCGTGCACGGTCTTGGCTTCGAAGCCGGCCTGGTGGTGTGGTGCCTGCCGGTGGCGGCTTGGATGCTGGATATTTCGCTGCTGCAGGCGTTCATGGTGGAGCTGGGCTTCTTCGTAATCATCCTGCCCTACACCGTGGTGTACAACTGGACGTTCGACAAAGCCCGGCACCTGCTGGTTCAGCGGCACCTGGCATGATTCTGCAACCCTGCGCGGTTCACTGATCGGGGGGCACAGGTCGGTGGTTGGGCGCAGCCGGTGCCATGCCCCGCGTCGCCTGATTTGTGGGTGAAACCGTTCGAGGTGACCGTATAAACCCATGAAAAACGGGGCATGCCATCGCTGGCATGCCCCGTTTTCATACAGCTGATGCGCCTCAGGCGACCTTGACGATCCAGCCTGCCGGTGCCTCTACATCGCCGCTCTGGATACCGGTCAGCTCGTTGTAGAGCTTCTGGGTAACCGGGCCGACCTTTTCCAGGTCGTGGAACACGTGCAGCTTGCCGTTGTACTCGATGCCGCCGATTGGGGTGATCACGGCTGCGGTACCGCAGGCACCGGCTTCGACGAAGCGGTCCAGCTTGCTGATCTCGACATCGCCTTCGATCACGGTCAGGCCCAGACGCGATTGCGCCAGCTCCATCAGCGAGAGGCGGGTGATGCCTGGCAGCACCGAGGCCGATTTCGGGGTGACGAACTCGTTGTTGGCGGTGATGCCGAAGAAGTTGGCCGAACCGACTTCCTCGATCTTGGTGTGGGTCAGCGGGTCGAGGTAGATGGCATCGGCGAAGTTGGCCTTCTTCGCTTCAGCGCCCGGCTGCAGGCTGGCAGCGTAGTTGCCACCGACCTTGGCCGCGCCGGTGCCCTGCGGGGCAGCACGGTCGAAGCTGGAAATCTGGAAGTTGTGCGGCTTCATGCCGCCCTTGAAATACGAACCAACCGGGATGGCGAACACCGAGAAGATGAACTCGGGGGCGGTGCGCACGCCAATGTTGTCGCCGGTGCCGATCACGAACGGGCGCAGGTACAGGGCGCCTTTGCCGTGCGGTGGCACGAACTTTTCGTTGGCCTTGACCACTTGCTTGCACGCTTCGATGAACACATCGGTCGGTACGTGCGGCATCAGCAGGCGTGCGCAACTGCGCTGCATGCGGGCGGCGTTCTGGTCCGGGCGGAACAGGTTGATCGAGCCGTCCTTGCAACGGTAGGCCTTCAGGCCTTCGAAGCACTGCTGGCCGTAGTGCAGGGCCGTGGAGCCTTCACTGATGTGCAGTACGTTGTCTTCGGTCAGGGTGCCCTTGTCCCACTCGCCATTGCGCCATACGGACAGGTAGCGTTTGTCGGTCTTGATGTAGTCGAAACCCAGCTTGTCCCAATTAATGCTTTCGTTGCTCATGACACCCTCATTGTCTTGCAAGTGCCCGATCGCTCGGGCTGCTGTTATATGCGCACCATGCCACCTTAAACCATCCTTGGCGGATCGGGAACGGCCAGTCACGAATTGATAGGCTGCGATGCTTTTTTTTCGGTTTCTACAACCGCAAGTACTCATCCAGCGCCAGGTTTTCCAGCAATACCGCATCATGGGACGCCACTATCAGCGCCCCGCGAAACTGCCCAAGCATGCGTTCCAGGGCTGTCAGCGATGGCAGGTCCAGGTGGTTGCCGGGTTCGTCAAGCAGCAACAGGTCGAGCGGCCGTTCACGATACAGCACGGCGGCCAGCGCCGCCTTCATACGCTCGCCGCCGCTAAGTAGGCCACTGGGCAGTTCGATACGGGCCGCATCCAGGCCCAGTTGCGCCAGGCGGCTGCGCAATTTTCCCTGGGCCAGCGTCGGGTTGGCTTGGCGCAGGTGTTCGAGCACGCTGCGGTTGCCTGCCAGTGTGCTGCAGTGCTGGTCGAGTAGGGCGGTCTCACCACTGAGGCGCACGTTGTCGGGCGATGCCGGCAATTCCCCATTCAGCAGCCTGAGCAGGGTGGACTTGCCACTGCCATTGGCGCCGATCAGCCCTACGCGCTGGCCCAGGCACAAGCGCAGGTCAAGCGCTTTACGGGTGCCATGGGGCAAGCAAAGTGCCTGCAAGGCCAACACTTCACGGCCCGGATGACGCTGAGGGGTGGGCGTGTGCAAGGTAATAGCGCTGTCTCGCTCCACCTCGCGGGCGGCGTCACGCACTTTGCCCATAAGCGTTTGCCGAGCATCGCGATGGTCGCGGCGCTGCTTGCCGGCAGTGGCCTGGCTGCGCTCCTGCTTGCGGTCGACCAGGATCTTGGCTTGGTTGGCGTGCCTGGCTTGGCGCCCGGCCCGGGCCTGATGGCGCTCCAGGTCTTCGCGTTGGCGCTGCAGTTCACCGGCCTGGCGTTGCTGCTCCTGCTTCAGCCGGGCAAGTTGCTGCTGGGCCTGCGCCGTCTGGTTGGCTTTTTGCGCACTATAGAGGCTGTAGTTGCCACCATAGGCCTGCAAGCCCAGGCTGGATAATTCGACAATGCGTGCCATGTGCGCCAGCAGGCTGCGGTCGTGGCTGATCACCAGCAAGCCACGGTCCCAGGCTTCGATCATGCTCAGCAACTGGGCGCGGGCGTTGCTGTCCAGGTGATTGCTTGGCTCGTCGAGGATCAGGTAATCAGCATCGCTGAGCCACGCGCCAATCAGTGCCACGCGCATGGCTTGGCCACCGCTCAGGGTCCGAGCGGGCTGGCGCCAGTCAAGTTGACCCAGGCCGTGGCACTGAAGCTGCAGTTGCAATTGCTCGCGCATATCCCAGCGCTCGCCAACGGTGTCGAAATCCTGGGGCTTGATGCTGCCTTGCTCGATGCGTTCCAGCGCCGCAATCACCGGCCCCACTTGAGCCAGGTCGGCCAGCGTGGCGCTGCGCTCGATGACTTGCTGATCCAGCAAGTGGACAGGCCCGAGGCGCCGACAATGGCCGCTGCTCGGTTCACGCTGGCCGGCAAGAATTTGCCCTAGCAGGCTTTTGCCCACGCCATTGCGCCCGACCAGGCCGGTGCGGCGTTGGTCGAAGGTTTCGTTGAGGTTGCTAAACAGCGGCCTGCCATCAGGCAAGACCAAGGAAACGCTGTCCAGCGTCAGAATCGACGTGTTCGTCATGTACATCTCCACAAATGCCGCGACATCTCCGGAACGAACCGGAGGCTGAAGACTGGCCGTCGAACGGACGGCGGCATCAATGGCGCATTGGACGAACACCTCGTAATTTAGGGAATGCGTAGCCTAACGGACCGTTTGGGGCCGGGTAAAGCACCGGCTGCCGGTTGGGGCTCAGCGCTGCGTCTGCAAGCGCTTGGCCCAGTCTCCGCCGTGGCCGTGCACGCAGGCCTCTTCACTGTCGAATCGCACATGCCAGGCCGGATTGTCCAGCTGAATGCCGGCTTGCTCCAGCGCCAGGCCGGTAAGCGCCAGCATGCGCGCCTTCGCATCACCGACCACGGCCGCTGCCTTGTCGGCCTCTTGCTCGAATACCCAGGTGATACGCAGGCTGCTCGGAAAGTCCTCGGGGTCGAGGCGATGGGTAAGCCAACTGAAGCCGACAATCTCCGCCTTGGCGGCTTCGCAGGCATCGGTCAGGCACGCGACCAACTCCCGCTCCAGGCGACTTATCTCGCGTTTGCCCAATGCCTTCATGGGTTGGCCTCGTCATCGATCTGCTGGCAAAAGCGCAGGCGGTTGCCGAACGGGTCTTGCCCCTGCATCTGCAGAAAATCCAGGTAAAAAGCCTTGGCCTTGTCGGCGGAGAACATGCGCAATACCGGTAGGGCGGGGGCGAGGGGCATGGGGCGTCCTTGTCCGTTGAAAAAGTGCCACTGTAGCGCAGTTGCTGCCCTTATGGTCGACCAGCCGGCAGCAATGGTTGACCACCCGCCAGCCACTGCGTAGCCTTGCCCACTTCGAGGTTCTTCGGCATGGCCGGAGCTAAGACGGGAACGCGGTACAAGCCGCGGCTGCCCCCGCAACTGTAAGCACCGACAACGGATCGACACAGCCACTGCGTCAGCGCGCGGGAAGGCGTCATCCCGCCAGCCCGCTGTTCAACTGAACGGGGGCATGGAACGGTGCAAGCCAGGAGACCTGCCTCGTCACGTTTTCGACTTTCAACCGGGCGGGGTGATCCGGTGGCGAACAAGCCCGGCCGGTCCGGCCCGCGGCTGTCGTCCTGCATGCCCGCGCCACACTGCCAAGGGCAATGCGACATGAAAACACTGGCCAAGCTCCCCGTCACCATCGTCACCGGCTTCCTCGGCTCGGGCAAGACCACCTTGCTGCGCCACATGCTCGACAACGCCCAGGGCCGCCGCATTGCGGTCATCGTCAACGAGTTCGGCGAACTGGGCATCGATGGCGAAATCCTCAAGCAGTGCAGCATCGGTTGCACCGAGGAAGAAGCCAGCGGCCGCGTCTACGAACTGGCCAACGGTTGCCTGTGCTGCACCGTGCAGGAAGAATTCTTCCCGGTGATGCGTGAGCTGGTCGCACGCCGTGGCGACCTCGACCACATTCTCATCGAAACCAGCGGCCTGGCCCTGCCCAAACCATTGGTACAAGCGTTCCAGTGGCCGGAAATCCGCAATGCCTGCACCGTCGATGCGGTCATCACCGTGGTCGACAGCCCGGCCGTGGCCGCTGGCACCTTCGCCGCCTACCCGGACCAGGTCGATGCCCAGCGCAAGCTCGACCCTAACCTGGACCATGAATCGCCCCTGCACGAGCTGTTCGCTGACCAGCTGGCCAGCGCCGACCTGGTGGTGTTGAACAAGGCCGACCTGATCGACGCCGAAGGCCTGGCCAAGGTGCGTGCCGAGGTGGCCGAAGAACTGCCGCCGGCGGTGAAAGTGATCGAGGCCAGCAGCGGCAAGCTGCCACTGGACGTGCTGCTGGGCGTGGGTGCCGAGTCCGAGTCACATATCGATGGCCGTCGAACTCACCACGATTCCCACCACGACGGCGACGATCATGACGATCATGACCACGACGCTTTCGATTCCATCTCCATCGACCTGCCTGAAGCCGACGAAAGCCTGCTGCTCGATGCGCTGACCCAGCTGGTGGTGGAGTTCGGTATCCTGCGCGCCAAAGGCTTCGCCGCCATCCCGGGCAAGCCGATGCGCCTGCTGGTACAAGGTGTGGGTACCCGTTTCGACAAGCACTTCGACCGCGCCTGGCGTGCCGACGAGCCGCGCATTACCCGCCTGGTGCTGATCGGCCAGGACCTCGATGCTGCCCAGCTGGAAGCGCGCCTGCGCCAGGCACTGGGCGCCTGACCCATGCACCTGCTGCGGACCCAGCCCGGTGGTTTCGTACCGGATGACAGCATTGCCGACCTCGGCCAGACACCCGCCGAGCTGGTGATTCTCTGCAGCGGCGATTCGCACCTGGCATTGCTCGCCGACACCGCCGAGCAATTGCCCGAAGACTTTCCCGGCCTGCGCCTGGCCAACCCGATGCAGGTGCAGAACCATGCATCGGTCGACCTGTATGTCGACCAGGTGCTGCGCCATGCCAAGGTCATCCTGGTGTCGCTGCACGGTGGCGTTGGTTACTGGCGCTATGGTGTCGAACAACTGGTCGAGCTGGCCGCCCGTGGCGTGCAGCTGATTCTGGTGCCGGGCGACGACCGCCCAGACCCGGAGCTGACCAGCCTGGGCAACGTCCGCGGTGAGCAGGCCGAGCGGCTTTGGCATTACCTGCGCCAGGGCGGCAAGGCCAACGCCATCAACCTGTTCAACTGCCTGGCCAGCCAGTGGCTGGGCCGCGACTATGCCTGGGACGAACCGCAGCCTTTGCCGCGCACGGCGGTCTATCACCCGGCCAACGGCAGCGCGACACTCGAGGACTGGTACCCGCACTGGCACCCCGAACAGCCGGTGGCGCCGTTACTGTTCTACCGCTCGCACCTGCAAGCGGCCAATACCGCCTTCATCGACGTGTTCTGCCAGCGCCTGCAGGCTGCCGGCCTGAACCCGTTGCCGATCGCCGTGGCCAGCCTCAAGGAAAGCGCCTGCCTGGAACAGGTCGAAGCCTGGCTGGACGAGGTCGGCGCCGAAGTGCTGATCAATACCACCGGTTTTGCCCTGTCCAGCCCCGAGCGCCCCAACCTGCGCCCGTTCCGTCGCGACATCCCGGTGCTGCAGGCCATCTGCGCGCAGGACAACCAGCCTGGCTGGGAAGCCAGCGAGCAGGGCCTGGGCGCGCGCGACCTGGCCATGCACATTGCGTTGCCGGAGCTGGACGGGCGCATCATCACGCGCCCGGTCAGTTTCAAGGACATGGCCTGGCGCAGCGAGCGCAGCCAGTCCGACGTTGTCTGCTACCGCGCCCACCCCGAGCGCATGGACTTTGTCGCCGAATTGGCCCGCCGCTGGGTCGAGCTGGCCCGCCTGCCCAATGCCCAGAAGCGTGTAGCCCTGGTGCTGGCCAACTACCCGACCCGGGATGGTCGCATTGGTAATGGTGTCGGTCTGGACACGCCCGCCGCCGCACTCAACATCCTCAAGGCGCTGCAGGCCGAAGGCTATCCGCTGGCCGAACTGCCGGGCAGCGGTACGCAACTGATCCACCAGTTGCTCGGTGGCGTGACCAACGACCTCGACCACCTCGACCAGCGCCCCTGTGCCCAGAGCCTGAGCCTGGCCGATTACCAGGTGGCCTTCGAGCGCCTGCCGCAGGCCAACCGCCAGGCAGTGCTGGAACGCTGGGGGCCGCCCGAACAGGACCCGATGTACCGCAGCGGCCGGTTGATGGTTGCCGGCCTGCGCTTTGGCTTGACCTTCGTTGGTATCCAGCCGGCGCGGGGCTACCAGGTGGACCCTAGCGCGGTGTATCACGACCCTGACCTGGTGCCACCGCACGGCTACCTGGCGTTTCACTTCTGGCTGCGTCACGCATTTGCCGCCGATGCGGTGATCCACGTCGGCAAGCACGGCAACCTCGAATGGTTGCCCGGCAAAGGCGTCGGGCTATCGGCGCAGTGCTGGCCGGACGCGCTGCTTGGCCCGCTGCCGAACATCTACCCGTTCATCGTCAACGACCCGGGCGAGGGCGCCCAGGCCAAGCGCCGTACCCAGGCGGTGATCATCGACCACCTGATGCCGCCGCTGACCCGTGCTGAAACCTATGGCCCGCTGCGCCACCTGGAACAACTGGCCGACGAATTCTACGAAGCGCAGTTGCTCGACCCTCGGCGTGCCCGCGAGTTGCAGCGTGACATCCTCGAGCTGGTCAAGGCCAACCACATTGACCGTGAGTTGCAACTGGAAGGGCAACTGGACGATGCGGCGCTTTGGCTGCCGCGCCTGGATACCTACCTGTGCGACCTGAAGGAGTCGCAAATTCGCGATGGCCTGCACGTGTTTGGTCAGTCACCAGAAGGGCGGCTGCGCCTGGATACGCTGCTGGCGTTGTTGCGGGTCGAGCGTGGCGACGGCCGTGGCGGTAATGCCAGCCTGCTGCGGGCTTTGGCCAAAGCACTGGTGCCGGGCTGGGACCCGCTCGATTGCGACCTTGGGCAGCCGTGGCAGGGCATACGCCCCGAACAGCTGCAGGCCATGAGCAATGAACCTTGGCGCACCTGTGGCGACACCCGCGAGCGCCTTGAGCTGCTGGCACTGCAGGTGATCGGGCAGGCGCTGGAAGGCACGGCACAGTTACCCGACCTGAGTGAGTGGCAACCGGTGCACGCTGTCGTGCAGGCCCTGTGTGAGGCGGTCGCACCCAGCCTGGACGCCTGCGGCACGGCTGAAATGCATGGCCTGCTGGCGGCACTGGCCGGGCGCTTCGTGCCCGCCGGCCCCAGTGGTGCGCCAAGCCGAGGGCGCCTTGATGTGCTGCCCACCGGCCGCAACTTCTATACCGTGGACGTGCGCAACCTGCCCACCACCACGGCCTGGCGCCTGGGCTTCGCCTCGGCCAGCCTGATCCTCGAACGCCATCTGCAGGACCACGGCGACCACTTGCGTCAGCTCGGTCTGTCGGTATGGGGCACGGCGACCATGCGCACCGGTGGCGACGACATCGCGCAAGCCATGGCGCTGATGGGCGTGCGGCCTGTCTGGGCCACCGGCAGCCAGCGCGTGGACGACTTCGAAATCTTGCCGTTGAGCCTGCTCGACCGCCCGCGGGTGGACGTGACCTTGCGCGTTTCTGGCTTCTTCCGTGATGCCTTCGGCAACCTGATCCGCCTGTTCGACGCCGCCGTGCAGGCAGTGGCCGCGCTGGACGAACCTGACGACCTCAACCCCTTGGCTGCCCGCGTGCGCAGCGAACGGGCAGCGCTGCAGGCTCGAGGCGTGGATGCCGAGCAGGCCGCGCGTCAGGCAGGCTGGCGGGTGTTCGGTGCCAAACCTGGCGCTTACGGTGCCGGGGTGCAGAACGCCATCGATGGGCGCTTGTGGCACAGTCGCGACGACCTGGCTGAGGTCTACCTCAACCACGGCGGCTATGCCTACGGTGGCAGCGACGACGGAACCCCGGCCCGCGCCCAGTTCGCCCAGCGCCTGGCCAAGGTGCAGGCGGTGCTGCAGAACCAGGATAACCACGAGCACGACCTGCTCGATTCCAACGATTACTACCAGTTCCAGGGCGGCATGCTGGCGGCCTCGGAAACCCTGTCCGGGGCGGTGGTGGCCAGCTACCATGGCGACCACAGCCAGGCCGACCGACCGCGCATCCGTACCCTCAAGGAAGAGCTGAACCGGGTGATCCGTGCCCGTGCGCTCAACCCCAAGTGGATCGACGGGGTCAAGCGTCACGGCTACAAGGGTGCCTTCGAGATGGCAGCGACAGTCGACAACCTGTTCGCCTTCGACGCCACCACGCACCTGATCGACGATCATCATTACCAGGGGCTGGCCGATGCCTACGTGCTCGACCCGGCGACCCGCGATTTCATGCGCGAGCACAACCCCGAGGCCTTGCGCGACCTCACCGAGCGCCTGCTGGAGGCCCAGCAGCGCGGCTTGTGGCAGGCGCCGGGCGACTACCGCGAAGCCCTTGAGGAACAATTGCTCGACGGCGAGGAACAGGCTTGAAATGAGTGAACCCGTACAATTTCCGCTGGCGGCCGTGGTCGGTGCAGACGACCTCAAGCTGGCGCTGTGCCTGACCGCCATCGACCCCAGGATCGGTGGTGTGCTGATCGAAGGGCCGCGTGGCATGGCCAAGAGCACCCTGGCCCGTGGCCTGGCCGACCTGCTTGGCGAAGGCCCGTTCGTCACCTTGCCATTGGGCGCCAGTGAAGAGCGGTTGGTCGGCACCCTCGACCTGGATGCCGCGCTGGGGCAGGGCAAGGCGCAGTTTTCTCCGGGCGTGCTGGCCCAGGCCGACGGCGGTGTGCTGTATGTCGATGAGGTCAACCTGCTGCCCGACACCTTGGTCGATCTGTTGCTTGACGTGGCTGCCAGCGGCACAAACCGCATCGAACGTGACGGTATCTCGCATCGGCACAGCGCCCGCTTTGTACTGATCGGCACCATGAACCCGGAAGAAGGCGAACTGCGCCCGCAGTTGCTCGACCGTTTCGGATTGAACGTGGCGCTGGAGGGCTTGCCGGAGCCCGAGGCCCGGCAGCAGATCATTCGCCGCCGTCTGGCCTTCGACAGTGACCCTCAGGCGTTCTGCGCACACTGGGCCCAGGCCCAGGCGCAACTGCGCGAGCGCTGCCAGGCGGCGCGCCAGACCTTGGCCGACATTGCCCTGGATGACCAGGCGCTGGCCTGGATTACCGAGCGCTGCTACGCCGCCGGCGTGGACGGCCTGCGCGCCGACCTGGTGTGGCTGCGCGCTGCGCGCGCCCACTGTGCGTGGCGTGGGGCTGCAGCTATCGAAGAAGTGGATGTCGAGGCGGTGGCCGAGTTCGCCTTGCGCCATCGCCGCCGTATGACGCCTCAGGCCAACCCGCCGTCGGCGCCACCGCCGCCTGAGCAGCAGCTCCGTCATCAGAGTGCCGACAACCCTGGCGAACAGGGTGGGCAGGGCTACTGGGGGGCATTGCCGGCACAGCCGGTGGCCAGCGGCGCCCGCCGCGAGGTGCCGAACTGGGCAAAAAAGCCCTGAGCATCCCCCAGCCACCAGCCAGGGGGGCGGATGCCAGAGCGGGCAAAGGCAAGCAGAACGGTACCCGCCGTGGCCCCGTGCGTCATGCGGCGGCTGGCCGGGTGGCCTGGCTGCCGACCTTGCTCAAAGGGCGGCCACGTCTGCGAGAGGACCTGTGCTGGCAGCAGCGCAAGGGCAGGCCTGCAGAGTTGTGGCTGGTGATCGTCGACGCCTCGGCTTCAACCCGGCGTCATCAGGCGCTGGCGCAGACCAAAGGGCTGCTGGCGGCATTGTTCGACCAGGCCTATCGCCAGCGCGCCCGCCTGGCCCTGCTGACTGCCAGCGGGCGCACGCCACAGTGGCAGCGCCACGGGCTGAAGGCATCCGCCGCCTTGCAACCCTGGCTGCAGGCCTTGGGGGCAGGTGGGGGCACGCCGCTGTTGGCCGCACTGGAGCAGGCGCGGCACTGGCTACAGGCGCGGCAGCGAGCGCATCCGCAAGAGGCCTTGCGTTGCCTGGTGTTCACCGACGGTCGCCTGCAGCACTGCAATGCCGTGCAACCGATGCCGTGCGCCACGTTGTTGGTCGATATGGAGCTGGCGCCAGTGCGCCTGGGGCGCGCGCAGCGTCTGGCAGAACAATTGCACGCCGATTACCAGTATTTGCAACAATTCAAGGTGGTGGATTGAAAGGGCGGTTTGCGACACTATGTCGCAATCAGAAAAGTTGTCGCAACAGCAACAGAGAAATTGTACAAGTGCGTGACAGTGCACGCACTTGCTGTGCCGGCCGATATTACTTTGGCATCGACCACGGTTGCAGGTCGTAACCCTTTTCACACAGTTCGGCGCGCACTTCTTCGATCAGGCTGGCCCATTGGGCCGGGTCGGAGTAGATGCGCGACGACACCTGCTTGGCGCCGATGCGGGTGCTGGTCCGGTCGATCACTGCCAAGCTCAGTTCACCAGTACCGTTGGGCGCATCCCAGGCTACGCACTGGAAAGGTTCGAAGGCGTGGTCGGCAATCAGCAGTGCTTCGTTGACACGGAGCGGGGCATTCATGGTTCGGTCTCTCTATGGTCCCAAACATCGAAGTGAAGTCCGCGTTGCTTTAAAGTCGCCTCATGTATCGCGAAGTGCAGCGCGGGGTTGTGTGTACTGATGCTCGTTGTTAGTGGGTAAGTCACACATTGGTTGTAAAATTTTTTCAGGGGTGACGCTGTTCTTGCCTGCGCCGCCATGTGATGTCGATAAAGTGCGAAAATTCCCGTGGTGGTTTGTAAGAAAATGATTCGGCAGACAAACGGTACTGGGAACCGTCAACTTCGTTGCTACTGTTAAACGAGCGCCACAACTTGCTGTTTTATTTCAAAAAACCAAAAACTGGCGCCAAGGACCGGTCATGCAGCAGCCTGCCGCTCAACGCCGTTTGCTTGTCGTCGACCCCTGCGACGATTGCCACCGTTTGTTACCTGGCCTGCGCAACGCAGGCTGGGATGTGGACAGCTGCATGCTCGGGACTGCGCTGGACCACACTTGCGATGTCGGGCTATTGCGCTTGCAGGCCTCACACCTGAGGCAGCCGGACGCGGTCAAGGACATGATCAAGCGCAGCAACACCGAATGGATTGCCGTTCTCAGTGCCGACCAGCTGCGCATGCCGGCGTTCGGCGATTTTGTATGTGAATGGTTTTTCGACTTCCATACCCTGCCGTTCGACGTTTCCCGTGTGCAGGTAACCCTGGGCCGGGCCTTCGGCATGGCACGCCTGCGCGGCAAGGGGGCCGTCAAGGTCGATGAGACAACCCATGAGTTGCTCGGCGAAAGCCGGCCTATCCGCGAGTTGCGCAAGTTGCTGGGCAAACTGGCACCCACCGAATCGCCTGTGCTGATCCGCGGTGAGAGCGGCACCGGCAAAGAGCTGGTGGCGCGCACCCTGCACCGCCAGTCGCTACGCAGCGAGCAGCCGTTCATCGCTATCAACTGCGGAGCGATCCCCGAGCACTTGATCCAGTCCGAACTGTTCGGCCATGAGAAGGGCGCCTTTACCGGTGCCCACCAGCGCAAGGCCGGGCGTATCGAAGCGGCCGATGGCGGCACGCTGTTCCTTGATGAAGTCGGCGATTTGCCGTTGGAGTTGCAGGCGAACCTGCTGCGGTTCCTGCAGGAGAAGCACATTGAGCGGGTGGGTGGCAGCCAGCCAATACCGGTGGATGTCCGGGTGCTGGCGGCCACTCATGTGGACCTCGAGCGGGCCATCGAGCAAGGGCGTTTCCGCGAAGACCTGTATTACCGCCTGAACGTCTTGCAAGTGGTTACCGCGCCGTTGCGCGACCGCCATGGTGACCTGTCGATGCTGGCTAGCCATTTCGCCCATTTCTACAGCGTGGAAACCGGGCGTCGGCCACGGTCGTTCAGCGACCATGCCCTGGCGGCGATGGGCCGGCATGACTGGCCGGGTAATGTGCGCGAGCTGGCCAACCGTGTGCGCCGCGGGTTGGTGCTGGCTGAAGGACGGCAGATCGAGGCGCAGGACCTTGGGTTGCAGTTGCTCGACCCGGAACAACAGCCGCTGGGCACGCTGGAAGAATACAAGCACCGCGCCGAGCGACAGGCGCTGTGCGATGTGCTCAACCGGCACAGCGACAACCTGAGCGTGGCGGCCAAGGTGCTGGGCGTCTCGCGGCCGACGTTCTATCGGTTGCTGCACAAACATCAGATACGGTGATTGCTGCTGAGGTACGCTTGCGCCGTTCTTTGAAGCCGCTCCTACAGGGAAACCACAACCCCCTGTAGGAGCGGGTTGGCCAATTTCCACCTGCCGCTCACCGTTGTCGCGGCTACCGTATTCGCGGCTAAAGCCGCTCCTACAGGGAACCACAAGCCCGTATAGGAGCGGGTTTACCCGCGAAAGGGCCGTGCCTGCTGGCCAATTTCCACCTGCCGTTCACCGTTGTCTCGGCTACCGTTGTCGCGGCTAAAGCCGCTCCTACAGGGAACCACAAGCCCCTGTAGGAGCGGGTTTACCCGCGAAAGGGCCGGGCCTGCTGGCCAATTTCCACCTGCCGTTCACCGTTGTCTCGGCTACCGTAGTCGCGGCTAAAGCCGCTCCTACAGGGAAACCACAAGCCCCTGTAGGAGCGGGTTTACCCGCGAAAGGGCCGTGCCTGCTGGCCAATTTCCACCTGCCGTTCACCGTTGTCTCGGCTACCGTAGTCGCGGCTAAAGCCGCTCCTACAGGGAAACCACAAGCCCGTGTAGCGAAGAGGCCCTGCCAGGCGAACTCAGTGCGGCCCGCGCGGGATGGTCTTGAGCAAGTCTTCCGGGCTGATATGCCCCACCACCTGGGCCACCGCGCTGCCCGGGGTCGGCAGGTCGATGATGTGGCTCTTCATCTTGCCGATCACATGCATCTCGCACGGCTTGCAGTCGAACTTCAGGGTCAGCACTTCGTCACCCTGAATCAGCTGCATCGGTGCCACCTTGGTGCGCACGCCGGTCACGCCCTTGGCCTGCTTGGGGCACAGGTTGAAGGAGAAGCGCAGGCAGTGCTTGGTGATCATCACCGGCACTTCGCCATGCTCTTCATGGGCTTCATAGGCCGCATCGATCAGTTGCACGCCGTGGCGGTGGTAGAAGTCGCGGGCCTTCTGGTTGTACACGTTGGCCAGGAACGACAGGTGCGACTCGGGGTATACCGGCGGTGGCGTGGTCTCGGCCTTGCGCCCGCCACGTGGATGCGCCTGCACGCGTGCTGCAGTCAGTGCCTCGATGGCTTCGCGGCGCAGGGCCTTGAGCTGCGAGTTGGGAATGAAGTACGCCTGCGGGGCATCCAGTTCGATGCGGTCGGCGTGGTACAGGGTGGTGCCCAATTGGCCGAGCAGGTCGTGCAGCTGCTCCAGTGCCTGCTGCGGCTTGTTGGCTACGCCGAACGGGCCATCCAGGGCCACTTGCACGCTCACGCCTTCTTCACTGCTCAGGGTAAGCATCAAGCGCTGCTCGCGCAGGACTGCGTGCCACTCCACGCCGACCCGGCGTTCGGAGGAGGTGCGTTGCAGGGCCTGCTGCCAGTTGTGGTCGAGGTTGCGCGACAGCGGGTGGTTGGGCCGCAGCTTGTGCAGGCCTTCGGGCATTTCGTTGGGCTCGACGCGATAGCGGTAGCGCTTGTGGCCGTCTTCTTCGAATTCGCCACGCGGTTCGGCGATGTTGGCGCGGAAGCCCACCACTTCGCGCTTGACCAGCACATTGAGGCCGTCGCCGTTGGTCAGCGGTACGTCGGTGACCACTTGCATGTCACGCTTGCCGACCTTTTCCACTACGCCCACCGGCAGGCCGGTAAAGGTTGGTGAGTCGAAGGCGCCGATATCGACCTTGCGGTCGGTCACGAAGTAGTCGGTGCTGCCGCGGTGGAAGGTTTTGTCCGGGTCGGGCAGGAAGAAGTGTTCGGTACGGCCGCTGGACGCGCGGGCGTACTGAGGGCGGTCTTCAAGGATGGCATCGAGCTCTTTGCGGTAATGGGCGGTGATGTTCTTCACATAGCCCATGTCCTTGTAGCGGCCCTCGATCTTGAACGAGCGCACGCCGGCATCGACCAGGTCAGCCAGGTTGGCGGTCTGGTTGTTGTCCTTCATCGACAGCAAGTGTTTCTCGAACGCAACCACGCGGCCCTGGTCATCTTTCAGCGTATAGGGCAGGCGGCAGGCTTGCGAGCAATCACCACGGTTGGCGCTGCGGCCGGTCTGCGCATGAGAAATGTTGCATTGGCCGGAGAACGCCACGCACAGCGCGCCGTGGATGAAGAACTCGATGGCAGCATCGGTTTCGGCGGCGATGGCACGGATTTGCTGCAGGTTCAGCTCACGCGCCAGTACCAGTTGCGAGAACCCGGCCTGGTCGAGGAACTTGGCCCGTTCCAGGGTGCGGATGTCGGTCTGGGTGCTGGCATGCAGCTCGATCGGCGGGATGTCCAGCTCCATCACCCCGAGGTCCTGCACGATCAGCGCGTCAACGCCGGCATCGTACAGCTGGTGAATCAGCTTGCGCGCCGGTTCCAGCTCGTTGTCGTGCAGGATGGTGTTGATGGTGGTGAACACGCGTGCATGGTAGCGATGGGCGAACTCGACCAGCTCGGCGATATCGCTGACTTCGTTGCAGGCGTTATGGCGCGCGCCAAAGCTCGGGCCGCCGATATAGATGGCGTCAGCGCCGTGCAGGATCGCTTCACGGGCGATGGCCACGTCACGGGCAGGGCTGAGCAGTTCCAGGTGATTCTTTGGAAGGGACATGTCGTTATATTTTCGGGCTGTCACGGTTTAGGCGGGCATTGTAGCGGTGAAACGGGCTGGCGGCATCATTGGGGTGCCGAGAGGTGCGGGATTGGCTGCGGGTACGCGCAACTGTGGGAGCGGCCTTGCGTCGCGAAAGGGCCGCAGAGCGGCCCCGGCGATCTTGCAGTCAGTCAACGATGTTGGGGGCGCTGCGCACCCCAACAAGCGCAGCTCAGCGCTTGGCAGCCATCGCCGTCACTTCCACACGCATGCCTTCAAAGGCCAGTGAAGCCACACCCACCGCCGCACGCACCGGCCAGGGCTTGCTGAAGAAGCGCTGGTACACTTCGTTGAACGCCGCGCGGTCGGCCATGTCGGTGAGGTAGATGGTCAGGTGCAGCACGCGGTCCATACCGCTGCCGGCCTTTTCCAGGGCCACTTTCAGCGCCTGCAGGGTGCATTCGCTCTGCTCGACGATGCCGCCCAGTTCCAGGCTGCCGTCGGCGTGGGTCGGGATTTGTGTGGTGACCAGCACGCCGTTGTACTCGGCAACGTCGGAGGAAATCGACTCGGCATCCGGGTCCGGGGTGTAGATGATGTCTGCATTTGCCATGGTGTGTTCGCCTTGCAACGGAAGGAAAACGGCAAGCCTACGCGAGCGCATCCGCCCGGTCGAGGGTGCCTCGGTGTTTGAAATGCGCGGCGTTCGCCGTCAGAATCGCGGCCGATTGCAAAACCAGGGGTTTACGTTGAACGAACAGACTTTGTCCAGGCGCCTGGAGCGCGTGGCCGCCCATGTACCGCAGGGCGCGCGCTTGGCCGACATTGGCTCGGACCACGGCTACCTGCCGGTGGCCTTGATGCTGCGTGGCGTGCTCGAGGCCGCTGTGGCGGGTGAGGTGGCACAGACGCCGTTCGCCTCGGCCCAGCGCAATGTGCACAAGAACGGCCTGCAAGAGCGGGTCACCGTGCGCCTGGCCGATGGGCTGGCAGCGGTCGAGCCGCAAGACCGTATCTCGGTGGTGAGCATATGCGGCATGGGCGGCGACACCATGTGCGAGATACTCGAGGCCGGCAAGCAGCGCCTTGGCGGCGTCACGCGCCTGGTACTGCAGCCCAATGGTGGTGAGCGCGAGCTGCGCCAGTGGCTGGCGGGCAATGGTTACCAGATCGTCAGCGAAGAGCTGCTACGGGAAAACCGCTTCGATTACGAGATCATCGTCGCCGAGCCGGGCAGGGTGATGTATAGCGCTGAACAGCTGTACTTCGGCCCCGTGTTGATGCAGGAAAAAAGCGAGGCGTTTGTGGTCAAGTGGCGGCGCATGCTGCGGCAGAAGCAGCAGACCCTGGCCAATTTCCAGCGGGCCCGCGATGCGGTGCCTCAGGCGAAGATCGACGATTTCAATCAGCAGGTGGGCTGGATCACCCAGGTGCTGGCCTGACTCACTGCTGCGAGCAGTTGCCCATTTCCCGGTAGTCGATTTCGCGCTTCTGGCCCTGATGGTCGACGTACACCATGTGTGCGGTGCCCACCTGGCAGTCGGCGGCGTTACTGGCCGGGGTGATGGAAATGACCTTGGCCACGTCCAGCGGCATGCCGTATTCATAGTGGCTGCTGACGGGCTGGTTGTCGCCGGCATCGGCAAAAGCACCGAACGAGGCGAAGGCAGCGGCAATGGCAAGGACAGCGATCGAGCGTTTCATGACAGGCTCCTTTTTTAATGGATGGCTTATGATCTATTCATTGGCCATCCACAATAAATGGGCTAAAACGTGATAGATTCCTGCTTTTAACGCAACAATAAGGAGCGCACCTTCATGGACATGCTGCATGCCATGCGTACCTTCACCCGTGTGGTGGAATGTGGCAGCTTTGCTGCAGCTGCCAATGCTCTGGATATTTCTGCAGCGCAGGTTTCGCGCATCGTTGCCGAGCTGGAGAACCAGCTGCAGACCCGCCTGCTGCACCGCACCACCCGGCGCTTGCGCATGAGCGAGGCGGGTGAGCGGTTTCTGGAGCGTGCGCGGCAGATCATGCTGCTGACCGAAGAAGCTGTGGGCGAAGCGCGAGGGGCGCACCTCACGCCTCGCGGCCATCTGCGTTTGCACTGCCCACACGGCATGGGGCTGTTGCTGATGCCGCTGGTGGCCGGCTACAACACGCTATATCCGGAAGTGGTGATCGAGCTGACGCTGTCGCAGCGCAACCCCGACCCGCTGGCCGAAGGGCATGACGTGGTGATCACTGTGGACGGTGCGCTGCCGGATTCGCAGCTGATCGCTGTGCCGCTGGGCAACATTTTCAGCATCCCCTGCGCGGCCCCCGGTTACCTGGATACTCACGGTGTACCGGAGCGCCCCGAAGACTTGCACGGCCATCGCTGCCTGCGCATGGCTTACCCGATGTACGAAGGTGACTGGGTGTTCCCGCAAGGGGTTGACCAGTGCGTGATCGCCCCGAACGACAGTTTCTCTACCAACGTCGCCGACGCCATGCTGGTGGCCAGCGAGCTGGGCATGGGCATTGGCCTGCTGCCGTTCTACACCGCCAGCGAGGCGATCGGGCAGGGGCGCTTGTGCCGGTTGTTGGCACCGTATCGGCTGCGGGAGAGTGCGCTGTATGCGATGTATCCGTCACGCCACTACCTGGACGCCAAGGTGCGCACCTGGATCGACTACCTCAAGGAACAGTTGCCGGCGTTGTTCGAGGGGCATGCCAGGGTGGTGGATGATGCGCGGTATTGGCGCTGAGGCGAGAAGTTTGCCGCGGTGACATTACTGTGGGAGCGGGCGCGCCCGCGAACACCGGCAAAGCCGGTGCCATCCACCGCGTCGCCCGCTCCCCCAAAAACCGCGTTGCCTTTGCGTTACAGCGGATAGTTTTTCAATTCCCGTGCAATCAGCATGCGCTGGATCTCGCTCGACCCTTCATAGATCTGGGTAATCCGCGCATCCCGGTAATAGCGCTCCACCGGGTAGTCTTCCAGATAACCGTACCCACCATGCACCTGGATAGCCATCGAGCACACCCGCTCGGCCATTTCCGAAGCGAACAGCTTGGCCTGTGACGCTTCCGACAGGCACGGCTTGCCGGCGCTGCGCAGGCGGGCGGCATGCAGGATCAGCAAACGTGCGGCGTTCACCTGCACCTGCATGTCGGCCAGCAGATTGGCGATGCTCTGGTGTTCGTTGATCGGCTTGCCAAACTGTATGCGGTCACGCGAGTAGACCAGCGCCGCTTCAAATGCGGCGCGGGCGATGCCCAAGGCCTGGGCGGCAATGCCGATACGGCCGCCTTCGAGGTTGGACAGGGCAATGGCCAGGCCCTTGCCACGCTCACCGAGGATATTGGCGGCAGGAATGCGGCAGTTGTCGAAGGTGACCGCGCAGGTGTCGGAGGCGCGGATGCCCATCTTGTGCTCGCTGCGGTCAACCTTGAACCCAGGGTTGTCGGTGGGCACCAGGAACGCCGACAGGCCTTTCTTGCCCAGCTCCGGGTCGGTCACTGCGAAGACGATCGCCAGGCCGGCACGGCGGGCATTGCTGACGAACTGCTTGGCTCCGTTGATGACCCACTGGCCATCCACCAACTCGGCGCGGGTGCGCAGGTTGTGCGCCTCGGAGCCGGCCTGTGGCTCGGTCAGGCAGAAGCAGCCAATCACCTCGCCGCTGGCCAGGCGTGGCAGCCACTGCTGTTGCTGTTCGGCGGTGCCGTAGGCCAGCAGCGGGCCGCAACCTACCGAGTTGTGGATGCTCATCATCGCCCCGGTGGCGCCGCAGCCGGCGGCGATCTCTTCCACTGCCAGGGCGTAGGCGACATAGTCGGTGTAGCTGCCGCCGAAGTCTTCGGGCACCACCATGCCCAACAGGCCCAGTTCGCCCATCTTGCGCACCACGCCATCATCGATCCAGCCGGCCTTTTCCCAGGCCTGGGCATGGGGTGCGATTTCGCCACGGGCAAAGTCCCGGGCCATGTCGCGGATCATGATCTGTTCTTCGCTCAGTTCGAGGTCTTGCATCTGTGTACTCCCGGGCTCACAGGCCTTCGAAGAATTGTTCGACCCGCTGGCGTTGCAGCGCGGCCAGGGTCGGCGGGTTCCAGCGGGGCTGCTTGTCCTTGTCGATGATCAGGGCACGCACGCCTTCGATGATGTCGCCGTGCTGGAACCACTGGCGGTCCAGGTGCAGTTCCATGGCAAAGCAGTCGTCAATGCCCAGCTCGCGCCCTCGGCGCAGCATCTCCAGCGTAACCGCCATGGCCAGAGGCGAGCGGGTTTCCAGCTGATCGGCGGTGGCCATCGCCCAGGCGTGGCTGTCGCCAAGGCTCACCGCACGCAGTTGCTCGACGATGGCTGGCAGGTCGGGCAGGGCGAAGAAGTGGTCGATGGCCGGGCGCAGCTTTTCCAGTGGCGCATCATCCAGCACCTGGCTACCGAGCCTGGCCAGCAGGTTTTGCAGGTCCTTCAGCGGGTGGTCGCTGAAGTCGAGCTGGTCGAGGCCTTGGTATAGGGCGGCGAGCTGGTCGCTGGCCAGGTACCAGTCGGCCAGGCCGCAGTACAAGGCGTCGGCCGCCTGGATCTGGGCACCGCTGACACCCAGGTAGATGCCCAGCTCGCCGGGGATGCGTGAGAGGAAGTAGCTGCCGCCCACGTCCGGGAAGTAGCCGATGCCAACTTCGGGCATGCCCAGCCGGCTGCGCTCGGTGACCACGCGCAGGTCGCAGCCCTGGGCCAGGCCCATGCCGCCACCGAGGGTGAAACCGTCCATCACCACCAGTATTGGCTTGCGGTAGCGGTGAATGACCAGGTCGAGGGCGTACTCTTCGACGAAAAAGGTTTCATGCAGCGTGTCGCCGGCCTTGAAGCTGTCGTACAACGAGCGGATGTCGCCACCGGCACAGAACCCCTTGGGGCCTTCGCCGCGCAGGACCACGGCGCGCACGTGCGGGTTGTCGGCCCACTGATCCAGGTGCTGACGCAGGCTGCGCACCATGTCCAGGGTCAGGGCATTGAGACCGGCAGGGCGGTTCAGGGTCAGGTGGCCGATCTGGTTGCGGACCTCGGCCAGTACGTGGTCGGTTGCTGCCGCGGTATGAGCGTGCGCAGTCATTGCGTTCTCCCTGCTTTGTTATTGATTTTCCAAGTGAAGTCTGGAGTTCGCTGGAGGATCGCAGGATCCTTGCATGCGAATTTGCCTTGCACAATCGACAATTGTGCAAGGGTATCGTGCGTTTTTACCTTGTGCGAGCCCAGCGCGCGCCTTGTGGAGTAGCCATTACCCCACGGGACGTCGTCCCCCGATTCGGGGGAACCTGTTGGGGGATCCTCCCCAGTTTGTTGCGGTTGACCGCACAACTTACTGACAAATATGGAAGTTTTCTTCTGGCACACACCTTGCTCCAGCTCCTCGCAGAGATCCTGTGTCCCGGAGGTGCAGCATGTCGACGCCGCTCAAAGGCCCCATCCTGTCGTCACTTTTACTGGCCTTGCTTGGCTGGGAAGCAACCAGCGAGGCGGCTGTGCAGTGCCAGCGCACCCTGGTCGCCAACGTGGTGGCACTGGATCAGCCACTGATGTTCAACCGCCTTGGCGCGCAAAACGCCAACGGCATGATGTTTGCCCTTCGTGAGGATGTGGTGGACGACAAGCAGGTCCCCCTCAGCAAGGGCGGGGCCGCAGTACCGGGCAAGGTTACCCTGCGCCCGGACAAGCGCCCGCGGCCTATCGTGCTGCGCGTGGCGGCCGGTGACTGCCTGACGGTCAACCTCACCAACCTGCTGGATTACAAGGCGAACCCCAACAAGCACGGTATCGAGGCCGAAGTGCCCGAGGGTGAGGCAGAGGCGCCGGAGGTTGAAAACGAAGGCGGCGAAGGCTTTGTCGCCGACGAGCAGGTGGCCGAGCGCATGGTCGGCTTCCAGGTCAACGGTATGCAGGCGGTGAACAGCATTGCCGATATTTCCGCCTATACCGGGCGCAACGGCAACTTCTTCGTCAACCCCGGCAGCACCCGCAGCTACACCTTGTATGCCGAGCGCGAAGGCGCCTTCGCCGCCACCAGCAAAGCCGCTACGTTCGGCGGCGAGGGCACGGCGGGCAACGTCTCCAATGGCCTGTTCGGCCAGGTGGTAGTGGTGCCCAAACTGGGCCGTACCTACCGCAATACCCTCACCGAAGAAGAAATGCGCCTGGCCACCACCGGTCGAACTGCCACCGGCCAGCCCGTGATCGACTACGAAGCCCGTTATCCGCAGGTCGAGCCGTGGATCGCCGAAGGCAAGGCTGGCAAACCGATCATTGCCATGGTCAACGGCAACGAGATCATCAGCAGCGAAACCGATGCCATCGTCATGGGGCCCAACCCCGACGGCAGCTTCCCCAGCTCTACTTACCCGCTGGAAAGCACGGGCAAACGCAACCCGGCGCTGCCCAACCGACTGGAGGCGTTCCGTGATTTCGCCTCGCAGTTCGCCGACGAGGTTGCCGGTACCCAGGCCTTCCCTGGCTACTGGGCCGACCCGGTGATGGGCCACGTGCTGGAGCCGGCGCGCGATGCGTTCATGATCAATTACGGCTCTGGTGGCATGGGTGCCGAAGTGGTGGCCAACCGCTTGGGGGTGGGGCCGATGCACGACTGCCTGTCGTGTGCCTATGAAGAGTTCTTCCTCAGCGCCCACACGGTCGGTGATATAGGCACCCTGGTGGATGTACCGGCCAACGTCGGCCTGGAACACATCCGCCCGGGCGAAGTGCCGCCGGCCAGTGCCGTCGGGGTCAAGGCCAGCATGGCCCTTTACCCCTCAGAGCCTGCCAACGTGCACCACAGCTATATCGGTGACTTCACCAAGTTCCGCAACACCCACAACGGGCACGAGCAGCACATCTTCCACTTGCACGGCCATCAGTGGCTGTTCAACCCCAATGACGACAACTCCGACTACATCGATGCCCAAGGCATCGGCGCCGGCGTCGGCTACACCTACGAAATCGCCAACGGCGGTTCGGGCAACCGCAACCGTGTTGCCGGCGATGCCATTTACCACTGTCACTTCTACCCGCACTTCGCCCAAGGCATGTGGGCCATGTGGCGGGTACATGACGTGTTCGAAGAAGGCACGCGGCTGGAGGTAAGCGGGGAGGGCGAGAATGGCTTCCACAGTACCCCGTTCGCACTGCGGAGCGGTAAGCCGGCCTTTGGCGCCCGAGCCCTGCCCGATGGCGAGATCATTGCCGGTACGCCTATTCCGGCCATCGTGCCGCTGCCCGGCAAGGCCATGCCGCCCATGCCCGGCAAAGTCGTGGTCGTGCCCAAGCTCTCCGAAACGTTGGTTGCCGTCAACGATGATGACCACGAAGACGATGACGAGCCTGCCGGCGAGGCGCCAGTGCGCAAGGCCGTGGGCTCGCTGGCGCTGGTCGACCGCACCGAGGCCAACCGCAACGCCGACGGCACGTTGAAAAACCCAGGCTACCCGTTCTGGATCGGCGGCATGGAAAGTAGCGTCGGCAACCGCCCGCCAACCCCGCCCCTGGACATGCTCGACCCGGCCCTGGCCCGGCAGCTGAAAGACAGCGGTAAAGCCCTGTGGGCCAACCTGGATGCGAACCAGGTCGATGGCTGGGACGGCGGCCTTGGCCGCCATGCACTGGACGGTGTGTCGGCCGGTGGCGTAGCGGATACCACCACCACCAAACTGGACTTCACCAAGGTCGTGCACAAGGCCAAGCCCATCTACCTGCCGGAAGAGGGCACCGATGTGGAGCAGGCAGCCATGCAGTTCCACGCCATGGGTGAACACCCCAGCTATGCACTGATTCCCGGTAACCAGCCAGTGGCCAAGGCGTTCCGCACCAACGGCGCCTTGCCGACTGCGGGTGCGCCGTACTACGAGCCCTGCATGGATGACCGTGGAAAACGCCTGACGCAGTCCTCCGGGGTCGGTGAGTTCAACAGTGGAGAGAGCCTGACGGGTGTGAACTTCCGTGGCGCCTCGGCCTTCACTGCCGACCGCCCACGCATCTACAAAGGGGCCAACATCCAGTTCGACGCGGTGTACAACAAAGTGGGCTACCACTTCCCGCAGGCACGCATCATCGCCCTGTGGGAGGACGCCTGGCCGGTCATTACCAAGCAGCGCCCGCCAGAGCCGCTGGTGATGCGCATGAACACCTTTGACTGCGCGATGTACCAGCACACCAACCTGATCCCGAACATCTATGAGATGGACGATTACCAGGTGCGCACCCCGACCGACGTGATCGGCCAGCACATCCACCTGCCCAAATGGGACCTGACCGCCGCCGACGGTTCGGCCAACGGCTGGAACTACGAAGACGGCATTCTTTCGCCCGGTAGCGTGGTCGAGCGCGTGCATGCCATTCGTACTTATAACGGTTGCACCGAAGGGGATAGTCGCGATGGCACTGCTGCCTGCCCGATAGCCAGGCAGCACCCGTACTTCGGCCGCTTTGGCCGCGCCGACTGGCTGGGCGCACGTACAGCCATGCAGCGCTGGTTCGCCGACCCGCTGGTGAACGTGCATAACGTCGACCGTGGCCTGGGCACCATCTTCACCCATGACCACCTTGGCCCATCGACCCACCAGCAAGTGGGCCTGTATGCCACCGTGCTGGCCGAACCGGCCGGCTCTACCTGGTACCACGCCGAAACCGGCGAGCAGCTGTATAACCCGGCCACGCGCCAGGACGGCGGCCCGACCTCGTGGCAGGCGGTGATCCAGACCGGCGATCACGATGGCGACGGCAAGAACGACAGCTACCGCGAGTTCTTCCTGGAGTACAGCGACTTCCAGCATGCCTATGAAGCCGGCGTGTATGTAGGCGCAGGGCCGGACGGCATTCCCAATGCCCAGTCGTACCCGGCCACGGCCGACAGCTTCCGCTACGCCATCAACCCGCCCGTGCGTGGCAAGGCGTCGAGCCTGCTTGAGGCCATCGTCGAGGAACGTGGTGGTATCAACCCTGGCTGCCCAAGCCGGCCATGCCCGCAGGCGATCTCGGTGGATGACCCGGGGATGTTCGTCGTCAACTACCGTAACGAGCCGCTGGCCCTGCGCGTGTACGACCCGAACAAGGTCGGCCCGGACGGCAAGCGTGGCATGCAGGCCGACGGCCTGGCCGGCGACCTCAGCTATGCCCTGCAAACCCGTACCGACCGCGCTATCCCGGCGATGAACCTGTCGCCATCGGCGATCACCTCGGCAGTCGGCCCCACCGGCGGCACCACGCTGTTCCCGCCACATATCAACACGGCCGGCGCCGAGCCGGGCGACCCGTTCACCCCATTGCTGCGAACCTATTCCGGTGACAACGTGCGCCTGCGCATGCACGCCGGTGGCCACGAAGAGGAGCACAACGTCACCCTGCACGGCGTGAAATGGCTGCAGAATGGCTCTGGCTTTGGCAACAGCTCCAACTCGGGCTGGAAGTCGTCGCAAATGATCGGCATCTCCGAGCAGTTGGGCTTCATGGCGCCTGTGTCGATGATCTCCAGTTCGGCAGCCACCAACGGCGACTACCTGTACTCGCTGGACGCCGCCCTGGAAGGCTACTGGAACGGTATCTGGGGCATCATGCGCAACTACACCGCGCAGCGTGCCGACCTGTTCCCGCTGCCCAACAACCCGCAGCCGGTGGCCATGCGCAATACCGTGAACTTCAACGGCATCTGCCCGAAAACCACGGCCAACCCCAACGGCATCGGCACCCGCACCACGGTCAAGCGCAACTACGAGATCGTCGCGGCGCTGGCCAACGACATCCTCGAAAACCGTAACGGCGTCAGCATCAATGACCCGGCGGGCATCGGCCAGCATGTCGGAGGCGCGCTCAAGGCCGACGGTGGCACCCTGGTGTTCAACAGCCGCAAAACCGCCATCCCGCTGGTCAGTGGGGTAGACCCTGAAGATGGGGCGACCTTCACCATCGGTGGCCACAGTGCGCCGCTGCATGACCCGACCGCGATCCTGTACGTGCGCAAGGCTGACCTCGACGCCACCACCGGCAAGCTCAAGCCGGGTGTTCCGGTAGAGCCCCTGGTACTGCGCGCCAATGCCGGCGACTGCATCAGCATCACCCTGGAGAACCGCTTGCCACTGGTGATGCCAGACCTGTCGAGCACTGCAGTGATGCACAACGTGGTCAAGCGTGACCGCTTCGACAGCGAGGGCTCCACCGCGTTTGCCAACAACCTGATGCGGCCGTCCAGCCACGTGGGCCTGCATGCGCAGCTGCTGGCCTACGACATCACCAAGTCCGACGGTGCCAACGTTGGCCTGAACCCGGTGCAGACCGTGCCACCGCGTGCCGGCACCAGCGGCGCTTACCCGACCAAGGAGTACCAGTACTACGCCGGCCACTTGGAGCGTGAAGGCAAACCGGTGTCGCAACTGGGCCGCACAGTGGACAACATCAAGACCACGCCTATCGAGTTCGGTGGCCTCAACCTGACCCCGTCAGACTTCATCAAACAGCCGCAGAAAGGTCTGGTGGGTGCCATGAGCATCCTGCCGCAAACCGCCACCTGGACCGAGGATACTGCTACCCGTACCCAGGCCACGGTGAAGGTCAGTGGCCAGCCGGACTACCGCGACTTCGTCACGGTGTGGCAGCGCGCACTGAACATGCGCTGGGCCGACGGTCGTCCGGTAGAAGGTATCAATGTCGAAGGCAACGGCGCTGCCGGTGACCCGCAAGACAACGGCAACATGGCGGTCAACTACAAGACCGAACCGTTGTGGCTGCGCTTCGGCATGGCGCCCGACTCGCCATTCGGCCGCGCCAATGGCCTGGGCTTTGGTGATGTACCCAACGCCCACATGGCCTACGCCAACGCCCTGGTCGGTGGCGACCCGCAAACCCCGGTGCTGTACGCCAAGCCAGGGCAACCGGTGCGCAACCATATCGTGATGCCCAGTGGTGGCAGCCGCGGCATGGTCTACCAACTGGACGGGCACGTATGGCCACTGCACAACTACCAGGCCGAGAAGAGCGATGCGGACGGTTACCCGATGAGCATGCCTGGTATCGGTTCGGTGCGCTTTGGCTACAACCCGATGGCCATGTACATCGGCGCGCAGGAAAGCGTACTGCCAGCGGCACACTTCAGCTTCATGCTGCCGAGTGCCGGCGGTGCCAACGCGGTGGCGGGTGACTACCTGTTCCGCGACTACGCCGCCTACGGCAACCTTTCGGGGCTGTGGGGGATCTTGCGGGTGACCAACGAAGCGCCGCCGGCAACGGCCCCGGCGCAGTGACGGAAGGGGAACGCGAGCATGAACAAAAAGACTCGCCCTGCTTACCTGGGGGTAGTGTTGGGGGTAGCGCTGATCGGCCTGGGCGTGGCGTACGAAAAGCTATGGTGCGACCCGCGCGAGCTGTTGCAGGAACGGGCCAATCCGCAGGCCTTGCACCGGCTCAGCCGGGACGGCGTGACCGTGGAGTTCGAGGCCCGGCCATTGGCCGGAGGGGAACTGAAGGAGGGCGATTTCGCCAATATCCGCTTCAAGCTCAGCGACCAGACCAGTGGTCAACCGCTGTCGGGCATGGCCCCGGGGGCGTGGATCGACCCGGTGCAGTCGGCCCCGGCGGGGGACCGCGAGCAGAGCTGCAAGGCGCGGGTTGCGCTGTTTCTCAAGAGCAGCATCGGGGCCCGGCCGCTGCTCGACCTGAACAGCTACTTCTTGCTGATGTTGAACAATGACGCCAGCCTCACCGTGATCGACCCGACGGTGTCGGTGGGGGGCGTAACCAGCACCATGGCCCGCATCGAGCTGCCAGGCCGGCCCATGGACTGGGCGGCCATCAGCGATGACAAGCAGGTTTTCGTGTCGATACCAGAGCGGGGCAAGGTTTCGGTGATCGATACCGAGACCTTCACCCGCGTGGCCGACCTGGATGCCGGTGACCAGCCGCTGCGCGTGGCCCTGCAGCCGGACCAGCTTCGGCTGTGGGTCGGCAACAACAGCAGCGACCCGGCCAAAGGCGGGGTAACAGTGATCGACGTGCCGGGGCGCAGCGTCCTGAAACACTTCAACACCGGTACCGGGCACCACGAAATCGCCTTCAGCGCCGACTCGCGCTATGCCTACGTCAGCAATCGCGACAGCGGCACCCTGAGCGTCATCGACATCCCGGAAATGCGCCTGGCCAAGACCATCAAGGTGGGCCCACACCCGCTGTCGGTCAGCTATTCGGCGCTGTCCCAGGCCGTGTACGTGGTCGATGGCGAGGAAGGCAGCGTAAGGGTGTTCGATGCCCGCAGCCACCAGTTGCGCCACACGGTCCAGGCCGAGCAGGGCCTGGGGCCGATGCGCTTCAGCCAGGATGGCCGCTACGGCATCGTGCTCAATACTCTGGAGAACCAGGCCCTGGTCATAGACGCCAGTACCGACAAGCTGATCCACCACGTTCCGGTGGCGGCCGAACCGTACCAGCTGACGTTCACCAAAGGCTATGCCTACGTGCGGGGCCTGGCCTCACCGAGAGTGAGCATGATCAATCTGGCCAGCCTGGGAGAGGGGCGCTCGCCAATCGTGCAAAGCTTCGAGGCCGGCCCGGCAGCGCCGCGCCAGGCCGGTGACCTGCCACTGGCCCAAGGGCTGTCGGTATCGCGTGATGATAATTCGGTGTTCGTGGTCAACCCGGTGGACAACAACACCTACTTCTACACCGAAGGCATGAATGCGCCGATGTCCGGCTACAACAACCGCGGCCACCAGGCCCGCGCCGCCCTCGTCGTTGACCGCAGCCTGCGGGAAGTGGCCCCCGGCGTGTATGGCTCGACGGTGAAGCTGCCCATCGCCGGCAAGTTCGATGTGGCCTTCCTGCTCAACCAGCCGCAGATCATTCACTGCTTCAGCACCGAGGTGGCCGCAGGGGCCAATGCCAGCAAACCCAAAGGCGCGCGTGCCGAGTTCATCGGCCTCGACCAGCCGCTGCCGCAGCACAGCGACTTCACCGCGCGAGTGCGGATTGTCGGTGACGACGGGCAGCCGCGCCTGGGCCTGAACGACTTGAGCCTGCGCTACTTCCTGGCGCCATCGTCGATGCCGCGCAACCTGCAGTTGCAAGAGGTGGGCGAGGGGGTCTACCAGGCGGCGCTGAACCTGCCTGAGGCCGGTGCCTGGTACCTGCATGTGCAGTCGCCCTCGTTGGGGCGCAAGTTTGCCGAAGAAAACTACACCAGCCTGCGCGTCCTGCCGGCTGCTGCAACCAACGCTTCCCAGACTGACGTGAGGAATGTGCGATGAACGCCAAGCATGCTTGCACACTGTTGGCCCTGAGTCTGGCATTTGCCAGCAACCTGGCGATGGCTCACGCCGGTCACGACCATGACGGTCACACCGGGCAACCGCCGGCGGCGCATCAGGAAAAGACCAGCGTGCGCTTTGCCGATGTTTCGCTGCTGAACCAGGACGGCATGCCGGTACGCCTGGAGAAAGACCTGGTGAATGACCATCTGGTGGTCATGGGCTTCATTTACACCAGCTGCACCACGGTGTGCCCGGTGGTGTCGTCGATCATGGGCAAGGTCCAGCAACAGCTGGGCGGCCGGGTAGGCGAAGAGATTCGCATGGTGTCGATCAGTGTCGACCCCCAGCGTGACGACGCTAAGCGCCTGCAAAATTATGCCAAGGCATTCCAGAAAGGGCCGGGCTGGAGCTGGCTGACCGGTACCTCCTACGCCATCACTGAAACCCTGAAAGGGCTGGGCAGCTTCAACGCCGACCTCAGCCAGCACCCGCCGCTGATATTGGTGGGTGACGGGCGTAGCGGGCACTGGACGCGTTACTACGGCTTCACCGACCCGGCTGTATTGATCGAGGAAATCAACCGCCTCAGTGCCCGCCGGGTACATGCCAAGAGCACCGCCATTGCCGACCACCACGAGGTGCAACCATGAGCACTGCAAGCACCCACCGCGCTGGCATGCGTGCTTTCGACTGGCTGGTGCTGGGTGGCTGCCTGTGGATCCTCACGTCGGTGGCGTTCGCCCACGAAGGCCATGGCCCGCAACCCCCCGAGCCGCAGCCGGCACCGCAGGCGATGGCCAGTGGTGGCGGCACCCGCGACGCCAGGACCTGGTTCACCGACACCCTGCTGAAGGACCAGAATGGCCGCGAGCTGCGCTTTTACAGTGACGTGCTCAAGGACAAGGTGGTGATGCTCAACGTGATCTTCACCCACTGCACCGATGCCTGCCCGCTGATCACCCGTAAGCTGCGCGAGGTGCGCGAGGCCATGGGGCCAGTGCTGGCCGGCCAGGTGACCTTCGTGTCGATCAGCAGTGACCCGCTGAACGACACCCCCGAGGTGCTGAAGGCGTTCGCCGCCAAGCAGGGGGTGGATGGGCCGAACTGGTTGTTCCTGACTGGCGACAAGGCCAATGTCGACCTGGTGCTTGGCCGTATAGGGCAGTTCCTGCCGAGTCCCGAGCAGCATTCGACGCAGCTGATTGCCGGTGATGTTGCAGGTAAACGCTGGAGCAAGATTCGCCCGGATGCACCGCCAGCGGCCATTGCCCAGCGCATGCAGCTGCTGACCCAGCCGCTGGCAGGTCGGTGAGTATCATGGGCCGCCTGGGGAATTGGCCTATGTGGTATCAGCTTTTGTGGGCGCGGCTTTGCGTCGCGAAAGGGCTTGCGATATGGCTCACATGCGCGCTTGGCATGGCATCTTCGACCTCAGCCTTGGCCCTGGACCTGACCGATCACGAACAAGCTGGCAAACGCCTTTACCGTGAGGGCGTTTCCAGTAGCGATGCTCAGTTGCAAGCCCGGGTAGGCGCCAGCGACATCACAGTCCCCACCAGCGTGCTGCCTTGCGCCAGTTGCCACGGCAACGACGGCCGTGGCCGAGTCGAAGGCGGTGTGCGCCCCCCAGGCCTCGACTGGCAACGCCTGGCACTCGGCCAGGGCATGCGTGAGGCCAACGGCCGTCGTTACCCGGCCTATACCGACAGCAGCCTGGCGCGGGCCATCCAGCAGGGCATCGACCCGGCAGGCAATCGCCTGGACCCGGCCATGCCACGCTTCGAACTGACCTTGGCCGACCAGCGCAACCTCACCGCCTATCTCAAGCGCTTGGCCCAAGAACGCGACCCTGGTGTGGAGGAGGGTGTGCTGCGCCTTGGCACCCTGCTGCCCGCGAGCGGTCCGCTGGCCGAGGCCGGGCAGGTAGTGCGTGCGGTGCTGGAAGACGGCGTGGATCAACTCAATCAGCAAGGCGGCATTCACGGGCGGCGCGTGGAACTGGTCGTGCTTGACCCAGGTGCCGACCCGGTCAGTGCCGAACGCGCCTTGCATCAGTTGCTTGAGCAAAAGCGGGTGTTCGCCCTGATCGCGCCATTGGCACCCATGCTCGACCAGCGCCTGACGACCTTGCTGGCGCCACAGAACGTGCCGATGGTCGGCAGCACCCCGCGCAGCGGCGGCAGCGAACAGATCTTCGACCCGCTACCCGGCTTGCCCGAGCAGTTGCTGAGCCTGGCAGAGCATGCCCGTGGAGCGCTG
The DNA here is from genome assembly GCF_057766845.1 of Pseudomonas sp. D5(2026). Taxonomy (NCBI): domain Bacteria; kingdom Pseudomonadati; phylum Pseudomonadota; class Gammaproteobacteria; order Pseudomonadales; family Pseudomonadaceae; genus Pseudomonas; species Pseudomonas sp. D5(2026). The sequence continues at coordinate 3,182,129 of NZ_CM173421.1, read as the reverse complement.
GGCCTGGCCCCGGATGAGTTACGTGTAGTGTTTGCCGGTAACGAGCACGCAGCCTTGGCCGAGCAGGTACGCGAGCTTTTACGACAGCAGGGCTGGGCGCCACCCGCTATCCAGGCTTTCGACGGCCAGGCCGTGGACGGGCAGGGCATCGTCTTTCTTGGCCGCGCCCAGGCCTTTGCCGAGTTGGCCACGGCGTTGCAGGTGGCCGGCCGCGAGCCTTACCTGTTTGCCGCCTCCAGTCAGGTGGCCGGCGCTGTGGCGCGTTTGCCGGCGCAGTGGTCGCAACGGCTGTTTCTGGCCTATCCCTACGTGCCAGAGGACTGGACCGAGCAAGGCATGGCTGCGCTTACCGGGCTGCAGCAGCGTCAGGGCCTGGACCCGCGCCAGGCGTCATTGCAGGTCAATACGCTGTGCGCGTTGCGCCTGTTGAGCGAAGCGCTGAAGCAGATTGGTCGTGATGCCAGCCGCGAGCAACTGATTGCTGCGCTCGAAGGCCTGCACGATGTGCCCACCGGCCTGACCCCGGCACTGGGCTTTGGCCCCGGTCGCCGCCAGGGCATGGCAGGTGCCCACGTGGTGGCCGTGACCCTGCCCGGGCCGCGCTTTACTGCGGTCACCCCCTACCGGCCAGTGCCGGTCAGCCCTTGAGCGGAGGTTGTCATGCGTATCGTATGGTTGTGCCTGTTGCTGGTGCTGACCAGAGCGAGCTGGGCCGATGTGCCGGCGGCGCGAGTCAATGGTGTCGAGATCGGGTTGATGCGCCTGGAGCGCTACTTCAGCGAGTACCTGGACGCCCAGGGTCGGGCGGTGACCAGCATCCGCAACCCAGGCCTGTACAAACGCCTGCGTGACCAAGCGCTGGACGAGCTGATCGACAAGGAGCTGTTGTGGCAGGAAGCGCAACGCCAAGGCATAGCCATCAGCGATGAACAAGTGTCGGCGCAGATTGGTGAAATGGAGGCGGCATTTGGCAGCCCGGCGTTATTCGAAAGGCGGCTGGCAGAGGCAGGCTTCGATAGGGCACAGTACACTGAATACACCCGGCATGAGATGGCGGCCCAGCAGGTGTACGCCCAGCTCAGCGCAGTCGACGCGCCGAGCCAGGGCGAAGTGGAGGCATTCTATGATGCCAACCAGGAGAGACTGCAAGGAGCGCAGAACCAAAGTGATAATCCATCGGTCATACGCGAACAAGGCCTGGCCTTGGCCAGGGCAACGCTCATCGGTCAGCGGGAGGCGCAGGCGCGCCAATCCGTGCGCCAACGTTTGCGCGAGTCCGCTAAAGTGGAGATCGCCAACTGAGACCGTTGAGGGCGCTTGCCCCAATCCTGGGGAATTAAGACTTGGCAATATGCCATCATTTCCCCCGCTTGTGGGGAACAGGTGGGGTGCGCCCGCTCAGCGTATGTCGGTTGCTGGCCAGCGCTCTAGTAAAATCAGCGACTTACAGTGGTGCAACATGACTATTCACGCCTGGCACGAAGCCTGCTCAAGTCTCTACAAGGGCGTACTTCGCAGACCGGGGAACCGGGCAGTATTTGGGAGTCGACCTTGGTGAACAGAGTATTGGTAGTCGATGACGAACAGACTCTTGCGCAGAACCTGCAAGCGTACCTGCAGGCGCAAGGCCTGGAAGTTCATGTTGCCCACGACGGTGCCAGTGGTATCGAACAGGCTGAAAGCCTGGCACCGCAAGTAGTTGTGCTGGATTACCGCCTGCCCGACATGGAAGGTTTTCAGGTTCTGGAGGCTGTACGCAAGAACAGGCAATGCCACTTCGTGCTGATCACCGCCCACCCCACCGTCGAGGTGCGTGAGCGGGCCGCCGAACTCGGTGTGAGTCACGTCCTGTTCAAGCCGTTCCCACTGATGGAACTGGCGCGTGCGATCTTCGACCTGCTGGGCATCGAGCGCCGGCGCAGGGCCACAGACAACCCGGCCGAAGGGTTCGTCGAACGACGCCAGAACAGGAACGAATCGTTCCCCCTGCAGTTGTACGATGGAAGCTGGGTGTTGGCCGACCGCCGCCGTAATGGCGCCAAGCCACCAGAGCCCGACGACGATCAACTGCTCACAGGGGAATAGCGGCGCCCGCACCCCTGGTAGAGCCAGCCTGCGACGCGCCCCTGAGCGGAGTCGCAGGCCATGCCACAAGCATTCGATGCAACCCCGGAATCTGCAAAGCCTGCACCGACGTCTTCGCGGGCATGCCCGCTCCCACAGGATGTATGCAGCCCACAGACCTGTGATGTACCTGTGGGAGCGGGTATGCCCGCGAAGAACCCGGCAAAAATTTCCGCCTACCCCCGCGAACTGCTGGCCCAGGCCCGTCTGCAAGCCACTGACGAGCGCCTGCTCGACTGCCTGGAACGCCTGGCCTGCGACACCCCCGACACCTTCACCCAGCGCCTGGGCCTGACCCTGCATTACCCGGTACTCGACAGCCACAGCCTGCTGGCCAGCACCCCACGCTTCGACAAGGTGGCCTTGGCCCAGTGCATCAAGCGCGAATGTGTGCTGATCGAGCAAGGCGGCCAACTGCTGGGCGTGTTCGCCGACCCCTTCGACCACGCCCGCCTGGCCTGGATCGACGACGTACTGCAAGGCGCGCCGCTTTACCTGGCCCACGCCGCCGACCTGGCCACCTTTCTGGCCCGTCATGAAGAAAGCTTCCACGCTGTCGATGCCCTTGACCACGACGCCGAAGCCAGCAGCGAAAGTGACCCGCTGCAACGCCTGTCGCTGGCCAGTATCAGCGAAGACCAGAGCCGCGTGGTCAAGCTGGTCAACTCCACCCTGTACGACGCCCTCAAGCTGCACGCCAGCGACATCCACCTGGGCATGACCGGTCAGGGCCTGACCATCAAGTACCGTATCGACGGCGTGCTCAACGGTGCTGGCAAGGCCAGTGGCAGCGCCTTCGCCGACCAGGTGATCTCGCGCATCAAGGTCATGGCCGAGCTGGACATCGGCGAAAAACGCGTACCCCAGGACGGCCGCTTCAAGGTGGCCGTGGGCGACCGGCAAATCGACTTCCGGGTGTCGATCATGCCTAGCATCTTCGGTGAAGATGCCGTGCTGCGGGTGCTCGACAAGCAGGACTTGTCTGACCGGGTCAGCGGCGTGCAACTGCAAGCCTTGGGCTTTGCCGACGAAACCTTGCGCGCCCTGCGCCGGTTGGCGGCAGAACCCTACGGCATGATCCTGGTCACCGGCCCTACAGGCAGCGGCAAGACCACCACCCTGTACGCCATGATCAGCGAGATCAACCATGGCGTGGACAAGATCATCACCATCGAGGACCCGGTCGAGTATCAACTGCCCGGCGTGCTGCAGATCCCGGTCAACGAGAAGAAGGGCCTGACCTTCGCCCGCGGCCTGCGCTCGATCCTGCGTCACGACCCGGACAAGATCCTGGTCGGTGAAATCCGTGACCCCGACACGGCCCAGATTGCCGTGCAATCGGCGCTCACCGGCCACCTGGTGTTCACCACCATCCACGCCAACAACGTGTTTGACGTGATTGGCCGCTTCAGCCAGATGCAGGTCGACCCCTACAGCTTCGTTTCCGCGCTCAACGCGGTGCTGGCCCAGCGCCTGATTCGCCTAGCCTGCCCGCACTGCGCCACGCCCTGCGAACACGATGACGACACCCTGTATGGCTCAGGCCTGACCCGCGAGGGTGTGGCCGGCTGGACGTTCGTCCGCGTCAAGGGTTGCGGGCAGTGCCGTGGCAGTGGCTACCGCGGCCGCAGTGCCATTGCCGAACTGCTGCACCTGGATGACGACCTGCGGCAAATGATCGTCGAGCGCCGCCCGCTGGCGCAGATCAAGACGCTTGCCTGCCAGCGCGGCCTGCGCCTGCTGCGGGCCTCGGCCCTGGACCTGGTCCGCGATGGCCGCACCACCCTTGAGGAGATCAACCGTGTCACATTCATCTGACCGTTACTGCGCCGTAGTGGGCGCCGAGGGTGTCGGCCTGGGTCGCTGGCACAAGAACCACCACCAATGGCTGGGCAGCCGTGCGTTCAGTAGCGACGTCGCCCAATCGGCCTGGGAAGCTGCCGTCGATGCACTTGCTGCGCTGTTGGCCGAGCATGCGGTGCGGGGTGCCCAGTTGCGGGTGCTGCTGTCCGCCCGCTACAGCCGCTTCTGCCTGGTGCCCTGGAGTGACGCCATTGGCCACCCTCGCGAGCTGGACGCCTATGCCCGTGCTTGCTTCGAAAACCTCTACGGGCAGCCGTTGGACGACTGGCGCATCGTGCTGTCACCCGAGCCTGCCGGTGCGGCCCGCATCGCCACGGCACTGCCCGAAGCCTTGCTGCAACGGCTGCAGGCACTGGGCCAGGAAAGCCGCCTGAGCCTGCGCTCGGTGCAGCCGTACCTGATGGCTGCCTACAACCGCTGCTGGTCACAGCTGGAGCAGGGTGACTTCCTGTTCGTGCTGGCCGAGCCGCGCCGCAGTGTATTGCTGCTGGCCGCCGGTGGTGCCTGGCAGCAAGTGCTGGCACAAGGCTGCGCTGACAGCGACCAGGCCCTGCAAGCACTGATCGAGCGTACCTGTGAGCTGTACGGCGAGCACCTGCCACGGGTGTACCTGCATGCCCCGGGTCGCTGCGACATGCCGCAACTGGCGGCCGTGCAACTGTGCCAGCCGGCCAGTGAAGCCGACCCGCTGTGCGCCATGTGGCGGGCGGTGGCCTGACATGCGCCGCCTCGACCTGGAATTTCAGCCACGGCGCAGCGGACCGCTGGTTTGGTCGCTGCTCGTCCTTGCCAGCGCCATGGTCGCCGGCCTGGTGCTGCTGCAGCAAAGCTTGCAGACCGAGCAAGTGGCACTGGAAGCCAGCGTCCATAGCCTGGAACTGCAACTGGGCCGCCGCCCGGCCAGCGCCGAACCCAGAAACAGCGCTGCCAGCCGGGAGCAGGCTGAGCGCCTGGCACAGATGCGCAGTGTGTCGCAGCAACTGCAGCGCCCTTGGCAGCAACTGTTCGCCATGCTTGAAGCCATGCCGCAGGACGACGTCGCGCTGCTTGCTCTGACGCCGGATGCGCGCAAGGGCCAGGTGCGCATTGCCGCCGAGGCGCGCAACCTCGAAGCGATGCTGCAGTACCACCAGCGGCTGGAAGCCAGCGACGAGCTCAGCGACGTGTCGTTGCTCAACCACGAGGTGCTCGCTGCGCGGCCCGAGCACCCGGTGCGCTTCACCCTCACTGCCACCTGGGAGACCGGCCATGCGCGCCCTTGAATCGTTCAGCAGCCTGATCCTCCATGAGCGCCTGCGCGTTGTCGGCCCGGTAGGCCTGGCTGCGGTCGCCGTAGGTCTGCTCGCCATTGGTGTGGGGTGTGCCGGTGTGCTGCCGCAATGGCAAAGCGTACGCGAACTGCGCGCCACCGAAGCGCAGGCCAGCGTACAGGTAGGGCGTGTCAAGCGGGGTGAGCTGAAGATTGCGGCCCAGCCCGAGCAGCAGGCCCTCGACAGCCTGCGCCAGCAACTGCCCGGGCAGCCCCAGGCCAGCGAACTGATCGAGCGTCTGTACCGCCTGGCCAGCGCCGAGCGCATCAGCTTGGCCCGTGGTGAATACGCGTTGGGCATCGACCCCAAGACCCAGTTGGCCCGCTATCAGATCGTGCTGCCTGTGCGCGGCAGCTACCCGCAGATTCGCGGCTTTATCAAAGGCCTGCTCAAGCAACTGCCGACCCTGGTACTGGAAGACCTTGAGCTGCAACGCAAACGCATCGGCGACAGCGAGCTCAATGCCCGCCTGCGCATGACCCTTTACCTGTCGAGGTCGTGATGAACACACAACGTGCAGTCATCTGGGTCGGCTTCCTCGGCGTGAGTGCGGCGCTGGCCTGGGCACCGGACCATTGGTTTGGCCAGGACGATGGCGTCGCGGCCTTCGCGGGTAAGCCCGCTCCTGCAACAGAAAGCGCTGCGCCCATTGTGGGAGCGGGCTTGCCCGCGAAAGGGCCGGAGCAGGCTTCCCGCGACCTGTTCCCAACCCAGCAATGGACCCAACCCAAAGCCCTGGCCACGGTCATCGAACAGCCCGTGGTCGTCGCGCCAGTACTGGCACCCGCTCCGACCGCCCCAGCCTTGCCATTTGAATTCATCGGCCGCATGGGTGACCGCGACGACCTGCAGGTCTTCCTGCAGAGCGGCGAAAAACTCTACGTCGTGCGCCAAGGCGACGTGATCGAAGACACCTATCGCCTCGATCGGGTATCGGCCAGCGAGCTGAACCTGGTCTACCTGCCTTTGCACCAGTCGCAGACCTTGTCTGTCGGGAGCGCACCATGATGTCGTCAAAGCTGTGCAAGCCTGCTCCGTTTCTGCTCGTTGCGCTGTGCGTGGCCATTGCCGGTTGCGGCTCCAGCGCGGTACGCAAGGACAGCGATCAATTGATGAAGGAGGGCCAGTACGAAGCCGGCATCGCCCGCCTGGAAGAGGCGTTGCGCGACGACCCGCGTGACACAGAGCTGAACATCGCCCTGGCCCACAGCCGCCAGGCGGCTGTCGAGGCCCTGATTACCCAGGCCGACAGCGACCGCGTCCGCCACGACTTCGCCAACGCCCGCATGGGCTATGGCCGGGTGCTGACCCTTGAGCCGAACAACCGCCGTGCCCAGGAAGGCATTCGCCAGCTGGAGCTGATCCGCACCCTGGACGAACGCGTCGCGCTTGGCCAGGCAGCGCTGCGCCAGGGCGACCTGTTCGGTGCCGAACGCTACATGCGCGAAGTATTGCGTCTGGACCCGCAGAATCAGAAGGGCATGACCCTGCGCAGCGACATCGAAAACGTGCAGGCACGCACCGCGCAGCCGTACCCGCAATTGCGCAGCAAGCTCGAGCGGCCGGTAACCCTGGAGTTTCGCGATGCCAACCTGAAGACCATCTTCGAAGTGCTGTCGCAGGTGGCCGGCATCAACTTCATCTTCGACAAGGACCTGCGCCCGGACATGAAGGCCACCATCTTCGTGCGCGAGGTGCGCATCGAGGACGCGATAGCGCTGCTGCTGGAGCAAAACCAGCTGCGCCAGAAGATCGTCAACGACAACACCGTGATGGTCTACCCCGACTCGCCGCAGAAGACCAAGGACTACCAGGAACTGGTCATGCGCACCTTCTACCTGACCAGCATCGATGCCAACACCGCGCTGAACATGGTCAAGACCATGCTCAAGACCCGTGACGTGTTCGTTGACGAGCGCCTCAATACCCTGACCATGCGCGACACCCCGGACGCCGTGCGCATGGCCGAGAAGCTGCTGCAATCGCAGGACCAGTCCAACCCCGAGGTGGTGCTGGAGGTGGAAGTGATGGAAGTGGCCACCTCGCGGATCCTTGACCTCGGCCTGCAATGGCCCAACACCTTTGGTGTGCTGAGCAACGACGGCAAACCGGTCAGTGTGCTCGACCAACTGAGGGGCATCGACTCCAGCCGCATCAGCATTTCTCCGTCCCCGCAGGCCAAGATCAACGCCCAGGACAAAGACATCAACACCCTGGCCAGCCCGGTGATCCGCGTCAGCAACCGCGAACAGGCGCGCATCCACATCGGCCAGCGGGTACCGATCATCAGCGCCACCTCGGTGCCGTCGACCCAAGGCCCGGTCATTACCGAGAGCGTCACCTACCTGGACGTCGGCCTGAAGCTTGAAGTGCAGCCCACCGTGCACCTGAACAATGAAGTGGCAATCAAGGTTGCGCTTGAGGTGAGTAATGCCACGCCGCTGGAAGCCACGCGCCAGGGCACCATTCCGGTTCAGGTCGACACCCGCAACGCGCAGACCAGCCTGCGCCTGCATGATGGCGAAACCCAGGTGCTGGCTGGCCTGGTGCGCAACGACCACAACGCCAGCGGCAACAAGATCCCTGGCCTTGGCGACATCCCTGGCCTGGGCCGGCTGTTTGGCAGCAACAAGGACGACATGAGCAAGAGTGAGCTGGTGCTGGCGATCACCCCGCGCATCGTGCGCAACCTGCCGTACCAGAGCCCGTCGGACATGGAGTTTCCCACTGGCACCGAGTCGGCCATGCAGGTGCGCCAGATGGCGCCACTGCCGCCGATGGACATGCCCGGTAACGCGCCGGCCACTGATGCACCGGTCGTGGACAGCCAGATGGCGGTCGTCCCGACCAACGGGAGCCCACGGCCATGAAAGCCCGGCGCCCCATGCACGGCTTCAGCCTGATCGAGGTGGTGCTGACCCTGGCACTGCTCGGGCTGCTCGCCAGCATGGCCGCGCCGCTGACCGAAACCGTGGTACGCCGCGGCAAGGAGCAGCAACTGCGCGAGGCGCTGTACCAGATTCGCGACGCCATCGATGCCTACAAGCGGGCCTTCGACGCCGGCTACATCGAGAAGCGCGTGGATAGCAGTGGCTATCCGCCGAACCTGCAGGTGCTGGTAGAGGGCGTGCGCGATGTGCGCAGTGCCAAAGGCGCCAAGTTCTACTTCCTGCGGCGCATCCCGCACGACCCGCTGGTGGCGGCAAAGGATGAAGACGAAGGCGGCTGGGGCCTGCGCGCCTATGACAGCAGCCCAGACAACCCGCGCGAAGGCGAAGACGTGTTCGACGTGTATTCCAGGGCCCGCGGCAAAGGCCTGAACAACATCCCTTACGGGCAATGGTGACAGCCATGAAACGCAGCAAAGGCTTCACCCTGATCGAACTGCTGGTGGTGATGGCGATCATCGCCACGCTGATGACCATTGCCATGCCGCGCTACTTCAACAGCCTGGAAAGCTCGCGCGAGGCCACCCTGCGTCAAAGCCTGGCAGTGCTGCGCGAGGCGCTGGACCACTACTACGGTGACACCGGCCATTACCCCGATTCACTGGAACAGCTGGTGGAACAGCGCTACCTGCGCAACACGCCGGTCGACCCGATCACCGAGCGCAGCGATGCCTGGCAGCTGGTGCCACCGCCCGAGGGCGTGGCCGGCGGCGTGGCCGATATCAAGAGCGGTGCCACAGGGAGGGCGCGTGATGGCAGCCTCTTCGCTGAATGGTAAGGCCAGTGGCGGCTTCACCTACCTGGGTGTGCTGCTGCTGATTGCGGTCAGCAGCGTGGCCCTGGCCGCCACCGGCACGATCTGGGCGAGCGCCGCCCAGCGCGACCGCGAACGCCAGTTGCTGTGGGTTGGCGGCCAGTATGCCCAGGCCTTGCGCAGCTACTACCGCGCCTCGCCAGGGCTGGCCCAGTACCCCCAGGATCTGACCGACCTGCTACAGGACAACCGCTTCCCGCAGGCCAAACGGCACATCCGCAGGCTTTACCCTGACCCGATCAGCAACAGCGACGAGTGGGGCCTGCTGCGCTCGATCGACGGCCGTATCACTGGCGTCTACAGCCGCTCGGACGCCACCCCTTTCAAGCGCAGTGGCTTCAGCGCCGAATGGAGCGGGTTCGAGGGGCTGGAACACTACAGCGACTGGCAGTTCGTCGCCGAGCAGGCCTTTACCGAAAGTGCACGCGGTGTGCAGATGAATGCGGGCCCGGGAGATACGCCATGAAGCGCCTGGCTGCGCTGTGCCTAGGCCTGCTGCTGATGGCAGGGGTGGCCACCTGCGCCAAGGCGGGTGCCGAAGACGAGATGCAGGGCTTTATCGTCGATAACACCATCTCGCACATTGGCCACGACTTTTACTACTACTTCGCCGACCGCCTGCGTGCCACCAGCCGCCTGGACTTCAACCTGGTGGTACGCGAACGCCCGGATGCCCGCTGGGGCAGCCTGGTGACGGTGGAGTTCGAGCGTGAAGTGGTGTACCGCCGGTTCCTGCCACCGAACACCACCGAGCTCAAAGACGAGGCCGTCGCTGCCGCCGACCTGGTCAAGCAGCAGATCATTCAACGCAAGCTGCAACGCCTGCTACAGGACACCACCGACTTGGAGAGGGACGAGCTATGAACCACCGTATTCCACGTTGCATTGCCGCCTGCCTGCTGGCCAGCGCCTGTGCTTCCCAGGCCACCGAGCTGGTGTACACCCCGGTCAACCCGGCGTTTGGCGGTAACCCGTTGAACGGCACTTGGCTGTTGAACAACGCCCAGGCGCAGAACGACTACGACGACCCGGACCTCAAGGACCGTGCCTCGGCCTTTACCGGCACCACAGCCCTTGAGCGGTTCAGCAACCAGCTGGAGTCGCGGATGTTGTCGCAGTTGCTGGACAACATCAGCAACGGCAACACCGGCAGCATGGCGACCGATGCGTTTCTCATCGACGTCATCGACGATTCCGGGGCCTTGAGCATCAAGGTCACCGATCGTGCCACAGGAGAAATTTCGATCATTGAGGTCAGCGGCCTGAACCCCTGAGAGGGAAGGGCTTTTATGTTGGGGAGAGAACACCATGAAACGTCTGCTGAGCACGCTGCTGATCCTCACCGCCCTGGGCCTGCAAAGTGGTTGCAGCCTGCGCGAACCCATGTCGGCTGAACTGGACTCGGAAACCCCGACCCTGACCCCTCGGGCCTCGACTTACTACGACCTGATCAACATGCCACGGCCCAAAGGCCGGCTGATGGCCGTGGTGTACGGCTTCCGCGACCAGACCGGGCAGTACAAGCCGACCCCGGCCAGTTCGTTCTCCACCAGCGTCACCCAGGGCGCGGCCAGCATGTTGATGGACGCACTGAGTGCCAGCGGCTGGTTCGTGGTGCTGGAGCGTGAAGGGCTGCAGAACCTGCTGACCGAGCGCAAGATCATCCGTGCATCGCAGAAAAAGCCTGATGTGGCGGAAAACATCATGGGCGAGCTGCCACCGCTGCAAGCCGCCAACCTGATGCTCGAAGGCGGCATCATTGCCTACGACACCAACGTGCGTAGCGGCGGCGAGGGCGCCCGCTACCTGGGGATCGACATTTCCCGTGAGTACCGGGTGGACCAGGTCACCGTTAACCTGCGCGCCGTGGACGTGCGCACCGGGCAGGTGCTGGCCAACGTGATGACCAGCAAGACCATCTACTCGGTAGGGCGCAGTGCCGGGGTGTTCAAGTTCATCGAGTTCAAGAAACTGCTGGAGGCCGAGGTGGGGTATACCACCAATGAACCGGCGCAGTTGTGCGTGCTGTCGGCGATCGAAGCGGCGGTGGGGCACTTGCTGGCGCAGGGGATCGAGCGGCGGCTGTGGCAGGTGGCGGGGGATGCGGGGGAAGGCACGGCGATGGTGGACAAGTTTTTGAGCCAGAATCAGCAGCCGTGATCAGGCTTGAGGGCCTCTTCGCCGGTAAACCCGCTCAAGTGCAGCGCTGGCCTCAGGCTTGGCGCGGTCCCTTGTAGGAGCGGGTTTACCCGCGAAGAGGCCAGTGCAGGTGGCACGATCATTTGAACAATGCTGATACCCCAGGGCCGCTTTTTTGTGTCCCGCTGCTTCGTTTTATGGCGGCCCCAGTGAATCAAGGCGCGACGCGATGACAAAAGGCTTACCTGATTCTCCTGTACGCGCCACCGTTGTTCGCCGTTCGTTCGGGCATGGTTTGAAGATGCGCTGGTGCACCTGCCCACGCGGCTGAGAGGGGCGTTTGCGACCAACCTCAAGGCGCTGGAACTGGCCAAGGGCACCTGGCGTGATCTGTTGTTGAGCAATGACCATGGGGTGGACTCGGCCAAGGCGGTGCAGCCGGTGTTTGAAGGCTTGGGTCTGTGTTTGGGTTTCGAGGTCTTGGCGATAGGGATTCGTCGCCTGTGAGATCGAGCGCCGCCCGCGCGGCGCATCGCGAGCTACGCTCGCTCCTACGTTTGTTTCGGGCCAGTCATGCCTGTGACAGGTGCGCGCGACAGCTTGGTTTGTACGACGTGATAGAAGGGCCGCGCGGGCTAGGTTCGATTTCCCACCAGCACAACCCGGGCTGGGCGAGGGGTTATAGGCGATAGGCAGTATCTAGAACCCACGAAGCATCTCCCAAAACGATGCCGCCACCCCCATGATGCTCTCACCGGCAATCAACCCCGCCGCCGCGGTAATCGCAAAACGCTCCGTCACCCTCGGCCACCGGCAACTGACCAGCCAGGTCACTACGGCACCAAACCCCATCATCAGGCTGATCGATGCAGGCAGGATGAACGCCAACCCCAGCGCCGCCGTACTCGGCAGCCAGCGGGCTGCCCGTTGCGGCAACAGGCTGTCCAGTGCCCCCAGCAGTACGCCAACAGCACTCCCAGTCGCAATCGCCCAGCGCGACTCCAAGGACAGCGCCCCCAGCCCCTGGGTCAGCGTCTGCGCAACCGCTTTCCAGGTCGCCGCTGCCGGTGCCGGCCACTGCTCAGTGAGCAACAAGGCCTGCGGATCGGGAATCAGCACTCGATACACCAGCACGCCGACCACGCTACCGATGAAAATACCGACGCACTGAGCAATCAGCTGTTTGTGCGGCGTAGCGCCGATCGCCTGGCCAACCTTGAAGTCGTTCATCAGGTCGGTGGATTGCCCGGCCGCGCCACCCGCCGTGTTGGCACTCATCAGGTTGATCGCCACCTGGCCGGGGGCGATCAGGCCGAAGCTGAGCTGCGACAGCTTGCCGATGGCGCCAATCGGTGCGATGCCAGTGGCGCCGACCACGCGCGCCGCGACCACGGCAAGGCACACGGCCAACGGAATGCTCAACAGCGCCATCCACCAGTCGATGCCAAACAACAACACCTGCAGGGTAATGATCAGCGCCGTGGACAGCAGCAGCCCCGACGCAGGCCAGGGGCTAAAACGCATCCTGGCGCGCGGCGTTCGCTGTTCAGCGGGCGATCGCCGGGGCACTTGGAACAGGCGAACCAACAATGAAGTCAGCGTCGCGCAGACCATCAGGCTCACGCCAGGCCACAACAGCCATTCCACCAGCGCGGCAAACTGCGGGCCGCTGGCGTTCGGAGCAAGCGCCACCAAGGCCTGTTCGATCAACCACGGCGCCAGTCCGCCCCAGGCCAGCGCGGCGCCAATCAGTAACGTCACGCCCACGCGAATGCCGATGATGCTGCCGAAGCCGATCAGCATCAGCGAAGGGTCGACCGTGAAGGTCAGGCGCTCGAGCGCCGGCGTGGGCGCCCAGCGCGGTATCGCCCAGACGAACCCGTCTACCCATTTGACCAGTGCTGAAAGCAACGCGGCGCTGCATAGCACCTTGATCCGCGCCATGGCTTCGCGCCCGTGGTTGTAGATCTGCTGCAGCGTTTCCAAGGTCGCCATGCCTTCGGGAAACTTCAGGCCATGGTCGTTGAGCAGGGCGGGGCGCAGGTACCAGGCGATCCAGATGCCCAGGAAGCTCACCGAGAACACCCAGGCCATCATCGGCAGCGGGTCCAGTTGGTGTCCGGTGAGCAGGGTATAGGCGGGGATCGGCGCGACCAGCCCGCCGGAGATGATGGAGGCGGCGGCTGACGCCACGGTCTGGTTGATGTTGCTTTCGTGCAACGTCCACGCGGAGCGGTTGTTGCGGCGCCCTACCAGGCCCTGCCACAGGGCGAAACCGATCAGCAAGGCGATGATCGACATGTTGAATGACCAGCCGATCTTCAGCCCTGCGTACACATTCGAGGGCGTGAGCAAGATGCCCAGCACCGTGCCGGTGAGCACCGCCCGCAGGCTCAATTCACGTTCGATGCGAACCTGGGGGAGGGCGGTGGAGGAGGCATATCCCATGGCAATCCTTTGTCGACGTCGCAAACGCGCTCTGGACAACTGAGCCCTACCAGCCACGAAGGTTCACTGCTGGCGCCAAAGACGAGCCTGAAGGCTGTAGCAGCCCTGCGCGTGTGCGGCTTTATCCGATGTGTTAACCAAACGTCGCTTGTGACTTGGCTTGTTGGAGAATTCGGGCCTTGTCAGGGTAATGCTATCTAAGTCGAGAATGGATCATGCCTGGCTTGCTTGCTGAAACAATCCGCGCACGACGTCCCTCAACCATCGATTTCCATTGTCCTGATGATAGCGGGCATGCCAATGCTGTTTGACCGTGAACCCCTCCACTTCGAACGGGCAGTCATGGACCTGTAGCCCATGCATATCGGCCAGTGTCTGCCCGATATGCCGCGGCAAGGTGCCTAGCAGATCGGTAGTCCCGATTATCATCCCTAACCCGAGAAACGCTGGCAGCTCCAGCATGATCCGCCGTTCGATCCCGGCCCGCGCCAATCCCGCTTCCAGCAGCTTCTGCCCGGTGCCGAAACTGATCTGCACATGCCCCTCGGCCCGATATCGCTCCAGGCTCATGCCATTGCCCAGGCGCGGATGCTGCGGATTGCTCAGGCACACCCAGTCCTGCTCGAACAGCACCTGCTGGTACATCCCCCCTCCCAGCCAGGGCACGAAGCCGATGGCCAAGTCCGCTTCACCCGATTCCAGCGCGCTCTCGGTATTGCCGTCGATCCGCGCTGCCTCCAGGCGGATGCCCGGCGCATGGCTGCGCAGATGGTTGAGGATGCTTGGCAGCAATGTGATATGGCTGGCATCGCTGACACACAGGCGAAAACGCCGCTGCGCCGTGGCGGCGATGAACTGCGGCTCCCAGGCGGTCAGCCGGCGCAGCGATTCCAGCACCTCGCGGCACGGCCCTATCAGCTGATCGGCGCGGGGGGTAGGGGCCATGCCGCCCGGCGTGCGCACGAACAGCGGGTCGTTCAATTGCTCGCGCAGGCGCGCCAGCCAGATGCTGATGGTCGGCTGGCTCTGCCCTAGCTGTTCGGCGGCGCGGGTCACGCTGCGGCATTGGTAAAGCACGTCGAACAACTGCAGCAGCTTGGGTTCGGGCAGGGCCTCCAGGGTAGCCGTCATTGCAATTCTCAATAGTCGTATTGAGGCCATTGTATAGCGCAAATAACCCCTGCTGCATAAGGTGATCGCAAATCACAGGAGGTCTGCGACGTGAAAATCTGCATTCTGGGCGCCGGAGCACTGGGTTGCGCCATTGGCGCGGCCCTGAGCGAGGCAGGGCATGAAACCTGGCTGCTGAACCGCGGCCGCGCGCACGTCGAGGCGATGAACCAGCACGGGCTGCGGGTGCAGGACGAACGGGGCGAGCGCTATGTACCGGTCAACGCGGCCATTGAAGCCGAAGACGTTGGCGTGACCGATTTGGTGGTGGTGCTGGTGAAGTCGTTTCACACCGCCGAGGCCATCGCCGGCGCTGTCGCGCTGATCGGGCCGCAGACGCTGGTGCTGTCGCTGCAGAACGGCCTCGGCCACGAGGACATCCTGGCCGAGGCGGTGGGGCGTGAGCGGGTGCTGGCTGGCAAGACCTATGTCGGCGGCGTGCTGCTCGCGCCGGGCTCGGTCCGCGCCGGTGTGGCCGGCAAACAGACTTTCATCGGCGAGCTCGACGGCCAGCTGACGCCGCGCGTGCAGGCCATCGCCGAAGCGTTCAACCAAGCCGGGCTGGCCACCACGGTCAGCGACAACATCCTCGGCACCATGTGGGACAAGCTGCTGGTCAACGTCGCCACCGGTGCATTGAGCGGCATCACCATGCTCAGCTACGGCCAGCTATACAGCGAGCCGCTACTGGAAAGTACCGCCAAGGCCGCTGTGGCCGAGGCCATCGCCGTGGCCGAGCGCGCCGGCATCCGCTTGAGCCTGACCAGCCCCGAAGCTGCCTGGACACTGGCCGCCGAAGGCCTGCCGGCGAGCTTCCGCACCTCGATGCTGCAGAGCCTGGAAAAAAACTCGATCACCGAAATCGACTTCATCAACGGCTCCGTCGTGCGCTGGGGCCAGCGCCATGGCGTGGCCACGCCGGTCAACGCGACCCTGGTGGCCTGCATCAAGGGTATCGAGCGCGCCATGGCCGATCACCAGAAGGGAGAAACCCCATGAGCCAGCCAAAAGCCTACCTCGAACACGTGGCGTTCTGGGTGCAGGACATTCAGTGGCATATCCGCTTTTTCAGCGAGGTGTGCGGCATGAGCATGCGTGAAGTGCAGGGTGACGTTGAGCAACCGGCGCAGTACTGGACCCTCGGCGGCCTGCAGTTCATTCACCAGCCGGACTTCACCGGCCCGGAAGGGCGCATGGCGCACCTGGGCATCATGTGTGAGGACCTGGAAGCGGCGCTGGCCGCTGCCCAACGCTTTGGGGTCAGCGAAATGCCCCAGGGCCGCAACTGGTTACGCCTGCCTGATGGCCTGGCGGTGGAGTTCATCCAGGCGCTGCCGGCCAAATGCGTAGCCCAGGCACTGGCCATCGACCCGCGCGCGGAGGTGCAGGCATGAGCGTAATTGAAAAGTACTGGGACGATGCCCGCGAGGGTGACGAGTGCATCAGCCCGACCTACACCGTGACCCGCGAACGCATCCTGGCCTACGCCGACCTCACCGGCGACCACACGCCGGTGCATGTCGACGAGGCTTACGCCAACGCCAGCCACTTTGGCTGCCTGGTCGCCCACGGCCTGTTCGGGCTGTCGATCGCCGACGGCCTGAAGACCCAGTGCGAGTACCGCTTCCTGCCGGGCATGTCGCTAGGCTGGACCTGGGACTTCGTGCTGCCGATCAAGGTCAACGACGTGCTCCACGTGCGCATGCGGGTGGGGGCGATGCGCCCGAGCAACAGCCGACCTGGCTGGGGCATCGTGGTGTTGCCTTCGGAGCTGATCAACCAGCACGGCGAAGTCGTGCAACGTGGCGAGCACCGGTTGATGGTGCCGCGCAGGGCTGCAGCATGAGCCAGGCATTGCCATTGGCGGGTATCCGCGTCATCGACTACAGCCACTTCCTCGCCGGTCCTTATGTGGGGCGCTGCCTGGCCGCGCTGGGTGCCGAGGTGATCAAGGTCGAACGGCCGGGTAGCGGCGACGCCGGCCGCCAGCATGCGTTCACCCTGGACGACCAGCAGAGCGGCTATTTCCTGCAACTGAACATGGGCAAGCAGGGTGTCAGCGTCAACATGAAGGACCCCCGCGGCAAGGCGTTCATGCAGCGCCTGACCGATTCGGCCGACGTGTTCATCGAGAACTACCGCCCCGGCGCCTTGGACAAGCTGGGCCTGGGCTACGCCGAGCTGTCGGCGCGCAACCCACGCCTGGTGTACTGCTCGATTTCCGCCTACGGCCACACCGGCCCGGACGCCCACCGCGCCGGATTCGGCCTGATCGCCGAGGCCAAGAGCGGGATCATGCAGATGGTTGGCGTGCCGGGTGAGGCACCGCCGCTGCTGCGTATTTCCCTGGGTGACATGTACACCGGCATCCACGCGGTGGCGGCGATCAATGCCGCGCTGCTTGGCCGGGTGAGCAGTGGCCGTGGCCAGCACATCGACATGGCGCTGTACGACACCCTGGTGTCGATGCACGAATACGCGGTGCAGTGTTACACGCTGTCCGGTGGCACTGTGTTGCCCCAACAGACCGGCCACGACATGCCCACCTCGACCCTGTACGGCGTGTTCCGCGCCGCCGACGGCGACCTGGTGATCGCTGCCCAGGTCGACGATGCCTGGCAGCGCTTCGCGGCCATGCTCGAAGCCAACGGCGGCCCGCCCGGGTTCGGCAGCGACCGCCGCTACCACAGCCTCAATGGCCGCAACGCCCACCGCGAGGCGATTTTGGCGGTGGTCCGCGACTGGGTCGGCGCGCGTCGGGTGGCCGAGATCCTCGCGTTGCTCGATGCCATCGACATCCCCAGTGCCAAGGTCCAACGCATCGACGAAGTGCTGGCCGATCCGCAGATCCAGGCACGCAACATGGTCATCGAGCAGCAGCATCCACGCTACGGCACGCTGCGCCTGCCCAACCTGCCGTTCCGCTTTTCCGACTGCGACACCACCATCCACCAAGTGGCCCCGGACCTTGGCCAGCACAACGCCGAAGTGGCCGCCGGGCTTGGCTTCAGCCCCGAAGAAATCACTGCCCTGCAGGCAGACGGTGTACTGTTCACCCACGGAGATGCACGATGAGCGACCGCTATGCAGTGATCGGCCGGCCGATCAACCACACCAAGTCCCCGCTGATTCATGGCCTGTTCGCCCAGGCCAGCAACCAGCAGCTGGAATACGGGGCTATCGAAGGCTCGCTGGAAGATTTCGAAGCCCAGGTACTGCAGTTTCGTAGCGAAGGCGGGAAGGGCATGAACATCACCGCCCCGTTCAAGCTGCGTGCCTTCGAGCTGGCCGACCAGCGCAGCGAGCGGGCGCAACTGGCACGGGCGGCAAATGCGCTGAAGTTGGAGGATGGCCGCATCGTCGCCGAGAACTTCGATGGCATCGGTTTGCTGCGGGACATCGAGCAGAACCTTGGCGAGCCGCTGCGCAACCGCCGTGTGCTGCTGCTGGGCGCTGGCGGCGCGGTGCGCGGGGCGTTGCTGCCGTTCCTGCAGGCGGGGCCATGTGAGCTGGTGATCGCCAACCGGGACATGGCCAAGGCGCTGGCGCTGCGTAACGAGCTCGATCACCCGCGTCTGCGCATCAGCCGCTACGAAGCGCTGGAAGGGCAATCGTTCGACATCGTGGTCAACGCCACCTCGGCGAGCCTGACCGCTGACTTGCCGCCACTGCCGGCTGATGTGCTGGGCGAGGCGGCCTTGGCCTACGAGCTGGCCTATGGCAAAGGCCTCACGCCTTTCCTGCGCCTGGCCCGCGCGCACGGCCAGGCGCGCCTGGCCGATGGCGTCGGCATGCTGGTGGAGCAGGCCGCCGAGGCGTTTGCCTGGTGGCGCGGGGTGCGGCCCGACACACGCGCGGTGATCGATCAGCTGACGATTCCCCTGGAGTAGGTCGATGGCCGCCAATGTACTGATGCTGCATGGCATCAACCACAACATGTTCGGCAAGCGCGACCCGCGCCAGTACGGCACAGCGACCCTGGCCGACATCGACCAGGCGTTGCAGGCCCTGGGCGAAGAGCTGGGGGCGCAGGTCGAGAGCTTCCAGAGCAACTTCGAAGGCGCCATGTGCGAACGCATCCATCAGGCCTATGAGGACCGGGTAGATGCGGTGCTGATCAATGCCGGTGCCTGGACCCATTACAGCTACGGCATTCGTGATGCATTGGCCATCATCGAAGTGCCGGTGGTAGAAGTGCACATGTCCAACATCCATGCCAGGGAGCCGTTCCGCCATCACTCGGTATTTGCCGAGGTGGTGCGCGGGCAGATCTGCGGGTTTGGTGTCGAAACCTACCTGCTGGCGCTGCGTGCGGCGATGAGCATGGTCTGAGCAGGGCCGCATGGCTTAGCGGGTTTACCCGCGAGGCAGGTGACGCGGGGCATGCGGCGTCGGCTCCTGAAGTGACCGTAGGTGTGGCGGCTGTCGTGCTGCCTACCCATCCAGCATGGATGGAAAGCCAGTAGCGACTTCCGTGACTGCATAGTACGGTCCGCCTTCAACAAGCCACCCGGTTCGTTGCCTCCACCCCCACGGACCGGGGCTCTCATGACCTGGGAGGTCGAATGGAAGTCGCTACAACGATCAGTCAACAAGAACTGGATAACGCCTTGGTCGCGTTTGCACGCTACAAAATCGGAGAGATCAAGATCTTCGACCTGGAGCAGGCAATGAGCTTCGAAGCAGGCCAAGCCTTGTCCCAAAGCGGGCTGGTCCGTTTCTCAATTACCAAAATGGTGTCAGGACGTTATCGCATCAGCGATGAAGGAGAGAACGCCATCACAGAGGCTGGGCGGGATCGCCTTGAGGTGATCCGCGCCTGACCCTGGCTTCCAGCTTTACGAAGGCCGCAGACACGTGCTGCGGCCCTTTCGTGTCATATCACTTTCACCGCGCGTCCAATGAACTTCACCGGCCCTGTCGGCAGACCGGTAGGCGAGCCACCGGCTTTCTCCAGCGTCAGCTCGAACAATTGATTGGCCTCCAAAGGGGGCAGGCTTTGCAGCGGAACCCGATAGGGTTCGCCTGGTTTGACCAGGCCAAGCGAAACCGGGGCACGCCATTGCTCGCCTTTGGTCCAGAACTGCAAGGCCATGCCGTCGGGGACCGTGTCCTGGCCCAGCGGCAGCAGTTCGATCATGTGGCTGTCGCTGGCCTGCACCACCCAGCCGGGGGCCTGGCTGTTTGGCGCCACCAGCACCACCAGGTATTCCGTGGTAGAGGGGGGCGTGGTCAGCAGGATAAACGCCAGCAGCAGGCTTGCAGCCAGCCCTGCGGCGCTGAGCCCTTGCCACAGGCCGAGGCGTTGCCACAAACGCGTCTGTGTGCGCGGTGCGGGTAGCTCGTCGAGGCTGCGCTGGATACGGCGCCACAGGCGGGGGCTCGGCGGCTGTGGGGTAGACAGCGCGGTCAGCTCCAACAGCCGGGCCTCCCAGGCATCCACAGCGGCGCGGAGCGCGGGGTCGGTATGCAGGCGTTCGGCCACCGCGGCATATTGCTCCGGCGACAAGGTCCCCAGCACATATTCCCCGGCGAGGCTGTCCAGTTCTTCGGCAGAATCGGGCTTCATTCCAGACACTCCCGTAGCGCTTTGAGGCTGCGTTTGATCCAGGCCTTGACAGTGCCCAGTGGCGCGCCCAATAAACCGGCTATCTCGGCGTGGCTGCAGCCGTCCACGTAGGCGTGCAGGATGCAGCGTTGCGGTGCGGGCTGCAGTTGTTCAAGGCAACGGTAAATCTTTGCTGAGCCGGACCAGAGGTCAAGGTCATCAACCCTCCCGTGCAATGTTGACGCAGTTTCGGTGTCGGCATCGGTCAGTACCGTTTCACGGCGGGTATCGCGTATCGAATTCAGTGCCAGGTGGCGGGTAATGCTGTAGATCCAGCCCCGAGCCGAGCCGCGCGCCGGGTCGTAGCTGGCGGCGCGGGTCCAGATGCGGATGATCGCATCGTGGACGATGTCTTCTGCAGTGGCGTCGTCACGTGCGATACGCCGGGCAACGCCCAGCAGGCGCGCGCCTTCATGATCGTAGAGCGCCTGCAGGGCTCGCCGGTCACCCTGTGCACAGGCGACCAGGCAGCGATGGAAGTCGAAGGGGGCGGCCGGCGAGTTCAACGTGTGTGGCTTCCTTGTGTAAGGCAAGGTACCCCGGCCATCCAGCCGGGGGCTTGCCATCGAGCGTAGATCATCACTCGCAGGGCGTAGGCTCAGGTGCGTGTTACTTGGCTGTCCAGAACACATAGTCAGCCTGGTACTGGACGACCTGCCTGGCACCTTTGTTCTGCGTCGTGCAGTCGACTGACGGCGCCACACCACCGCGGGTAGCCAGGCGCTGGATATAGCTGACCCCCTGCATGGCGCCTTTGCCTTCGGCCGGGTTGGCCTTGACCAGTTGATACGGTATGGCGCCTTTGTCCGCCGGTGCCACTGCCAGTTGGGTGCCGGTGACTTTCGAGCCATCCTTGGCCTGCCAGGTGGCGGGCGGGCCAAAGTAGTCGCCCACCTGGTTACCGGTACGGTCATTGAGCACTGCCTTGGGACCGACGAAAGTCCATTCGGTTTGACCGGGGGTGTTGGCCTTGTCGCGGCACTCGTAGGTGATCTCGCCGACGCCGACGGTTTCGAGCAGGACGCGATGGCCATCAGGGACTTTGATCGGTTCTGGCAGCGCGCTCTGGGCGTGGGCGGGCGGCAGCGCAAGGGCGAGGCTGCAGGCAAGCAGGCAGGCGGAGTATTTGAAGTTCATTTGCAGTGCTCCTGAAAGTCATTGGGCTGGGCAGTCAAAGGCCGCCCACCAGCAATACCCGCCAACGGGCGGACTGGATGCACTGAATAAAAAAAATGCGTAGCGAGATGAGCCTGCATGTGTTTGCCTACAATCTCGAACGAGCGATGAGCCTCTTCGCCATCGCAGGACTGATTTAACGCGCACACCCCGACAACCCACGAGGACACTACAAATGAAGCGTTTGTTACTGGGCCTGTTGCTTGCCGCATCGGGCGCTGCCCACGCCGGTATTCCGCTGTTGAACGCGACATGCCCCGGAAATATCGAGGTCCATGCCGATAAAGGTGGACCTATCTACATCAATGGCAAGGAAGCCAAGCTAAAGAAATTCAATGACAACTATTTCGAGGCCAAAGGTGGAGGGGTAACGGTATCGTTGTCGATCAACCCGGACGGCTCGCCGGACGTTTCGTATACCGGTAAGAACAAAGCCAATGGCGTATGCCAGATCAAGGACTGACTGCGTGATTGCGCTGTTTGGCTGGCGCGGTGCCAGCGGGCGGTATCAGGTTGCTGGAACGGGAATTGCTGTGACCTTGAGACATTGATCATGCGGGGTACGCAGATATGACTCAGGATGACCGCTATTACATGATTTTCAGCGTGGTTGCTGTGCTGGTACTGGACCTGGCGGCGACTTATGTGTTTCTCAACGCCATCCCCTGACCCCGGTTATGGGGTAGGACTTACTCGCAATCGGGGCACGGCAGGGCGTGAGGGAAACGCCCTGAAACCTATATAGCAAACAAACCTAATGCCCGGTCGCGATGGCGCAGTAACATGGGCATACCAAAACCTAAAAAAGGGCAGGCTGCTTGGCAACATTTCCCGGTTTTCGATGGGGCTGCAGGAGCGTGTCGCATGAATAACTCAAGATCGCTAGCAGGGGCACTACTTGTATCCGGGGTAGCCATGTTGTTCATGGCAGGCTGCGCACAAAACCCTGATGTACGTGACAGCCACGATTATACGGCTGGCACTACCATGAAAAGCCCACCTGCGTATCTGGGGTGCGTCAAAGGCGAGCTACAAAGCAATGTGAAAACCTATGAAGTCGAGGGTGATAACGCGGTCAGGCTTTTCGTCGAAAGCACTGACCCCGACAAGGCCGATGGTCTTGTAGAGTTGCGGGGCGCGGGAGCCGAACGCCACTTCACGGCCTATCAACGTGATGCCTGGTACGACCATGGCAGGTTGCTGGATGCTGCACTGATGTGTTCAAAAGCGTAATCATCCTACCCCACACCAATAGCCCGCCGTCGAGAGCGGGCTTTTTGTCTGCCGATCGCCTGCCCGGCAACGTTCAAAAAGGGCGGGTGGAGCCGGTATGGCCTGAGCAGCGTTGCTTTGCATTTGCCGGCCCCGCCCGTAATAATCGTTGTATTTGGATGGAGAGTCGCAGGTGGAAGCAAGAAGCGTAGTCGCCGAAATGTTCATTGGGATTCCGACGCATTTCTGGGTTTTGCCTGTTGCCGGCCTGGTTGCCTACTACGGGCTGAAGTGGTCCGCCAGATCCAGTCATCGTGCCACCCTGCTACAAGCCTCGACTTACCTGTTACTGCTGGCACTGGCAGTTCTGCCCAACGGCTTTTATGCACTGTTTCCTCCCGCGCCCGAGCCGGATGTGCTGTTGAATCAAACGCCGTTGCCCAACTATGCAGGGCGCTTCTACCTGGATGCGTTCTATGTCTTCAGTGGCTGGGCGCTGAGCAAAGTAGTCAAGTTAAAGTTCAGCTGATTCGCAGCTCGCATACCTGTCGCGCTGACGGGATCAGTAATTGCATACCCCTTTTGAAACCGGCGCATCTGGGGGATACGGCAATGCTCTCTGAAGATCTGTACGTCATGTTCCTGTTTGTCGGCAGTGTGTTGGCCCTGGATATAGCAGCCATTGTGTTGTACAGGGGAGCCAAGCCCTGACCCCGGGTTTGGCCCGCAATGGCGCCGGAGTATCCTCAGGGCTTCAGCTTTTCTCCTGTACCTGCAGCACCGAACCCTTGTCGTCAGTTGCCAGCAGTCCGCCGGCGTTGGTGTCGTCTGATTGTCGCTCGGCAAGGGGGACGTCCTGCGAGCGAAAGATACTATGGCCCTGTTCACCGGTTTTAAGGGTGACGAGTTTGCCGTTCTGATAGAAGAACTGAGTGTGGTTGGCGTTCGTTTGCATGGTATGAAGCCCTGCCGAGTCGTGGTGTGATGTCCCTCGGGAGTTTCACTGTTGCGGCGTGCCCCGGCTACTGGCAGAAATATCAGGTGCGCTACACAGATCTCGCTTGGGCTTCGTCCTGCTGCAAGACTTTGGTTGATTGGTAACGCGGTGTCATCGCCGTTAGAATGCAGCGTATCCATAACGGCTGATTGCAAATGCCTACATTTCGTATTTTTCTCGCAACTGTGTTGGTTGCCAGCCTTGCCGGTTGCGCAACCCCTGGCAAACCCACAGCCAGCAAACTGACCAAAAAGTCGCCGCAGCAGTACGCCGCCTGTGTCCTGCCAAAATGGCAGGCGCTGGCACCCCAGGCCACGCAGAAGTCGATAGCCCACGGCTACCGGCTCACGGCATCAAGTGCCGTGGCAAGCGACGATGTGCTTGACGTAGTCGACGTTCGCGAGGGCAGCCGCGCGACCTTCTACAAGGGCAGCTTTCTGTCTGGCGACAAGTTACGCCAGGCTGCCAAGGAATGTCTGGATTGAGTCAGTAACCCGAGCTTGCTGAGCCGCGCAGATCTCTACGGTTACCCCGCGTCATCCCGCTTGTTCAAATGCTCGCACTTCACCTGCGCCTCCTTCCGGTTTGGATAGCTCGGCTTGAGCCGCTCCTTTGCCTGATTGTCATAAATGTCGAACCCTCCACAAACGGTAGCGGCGTAGTAGCGGCTGCCTACGCGGAACGACTCCTTTTCGATCGGCACAGCGGGAACGATAACGAATCTTGGTTGCATTTTTCGTGCCTCCCCAGGCAGATGTTTAAGTATTAGTCTCACCAGTGGTAAGCATCAAGCAGGCTCATGACGAAAGGCGCTTAGTACCCGTCCGTCACCATCGGTGATGGTTATCGCTATTCCTGATCCACAGTAGGGGAACACTTTTTCACCGGGGGGCTGTCATGGCACTTGGATAAGCCGCTATTCGCTAGGCTGAAACCCCGCCAAGCAAGGGATTGGCGGTTGACTGAAGTTCAGCCAGGTAAAGTTAGGTAAAAGCGGCGGCGGCATATAAACTGATCAGTCTTGTGGTTTGTACTGTCCGGTTAAAGATGCCATTGATGAACACACATCCGTTGCAGCCAAGTGCTGAACGCGGGGCGTTCGCCCATTTCGAGGCGTGTCGCAACACCCAGAAGGGCCCCGTGGTGATCCTTGCCTCCGGCGCTTCTGCCAAACAGTTTCCACTGGGCGAGTTTGCGCATTTGCCCATCATCGCCATGAATGGCTCGGTCGCCATGACCGCCGAACACGGCATAAAACCTTTCTTCTACGTGTGCACCGACAAAAGCTTTTGCCAGCAACAGCCGGCCTTGTTCGCCACTGCCGTGCGCGACAGCGAACGCCTGGCCCTGTGGCCAGAGCAGTATGCGCGTGCCGATGTGCCAGCCCACACCCAGTGTTATGCCTTGCACAAAGCCGACACGCCGAGCCTGCTGGACGGTTTGCGCGGCCAGGGTGACAGTTGCGTGTGCAACCGGGCACTGTGGAGCAAACGCAGCCGCTCCATCGCCTTCAGCAAAAACCTGGCCCACGGTTTCTTCGATGCTCGCACAGTAGCTTATGTGTCCTTGCAACTGGCTTATCACCTGGGCTTTGAAGAAGTGTTGCTGGTAGGGGTAGACCTCGATCAGAGTGCCGGGCGCTTTTACGAAAACGGCCAAGGGCAGTGTTCGCCGTGCGGGCTCGACCAGCATTGGGACAGCCGCATCCTGCCGTCGTTGACGCTAATGGCCAGGGAGGTGGTGAACGAGCATTTCCGCGTCTACAACCTGTCGGCAACATCACGCATTCCCGCTGAACTGATACCCAAGGTCACGCTCAGCCAGGCGCGGCACATTGCCGGCTGCGCAATGAACTGAGCAAGAAAGCGGGTGCATGAAAGACTGTGGATGCGTACAGTTGGGCGGTCGCAACTTGCAGGAGCCGGCTATGTCCAGCGCATTCACGATCATGCCATCGCCCGTCGGTATGCTCACCCTTGTGGCCCGTGGCAACTGCCTGGCAGCCGTATTGTGGGAAGAAGAGCGGGAAAACCGCGTACGCCTGGGCGCACTGCACCGGGACGACCAGTGCCCGGTACTGCTGGAAGCCGCTCGCCAGCTGGGCGAGTACTTTGACGGCAAGCGCCAGCGTTTCGAGCTGGCGCTGGATTTTGCCGGTACTGAGTTCCAGCGTCAGGTGTGGGCTGCGCTGCTGGCGATACCGTTCGGCGAAACCCGCAGCTACAGTGACATTGCCCGGCAGCTCGGCAACCCCAGGGCGGTACGCGCGGTCGGTGCTGCCAATGGCCGCAACCCGATTTCGATCATCGCCCCGTGTCACCGGGTAATCGGCGCGTCGGGCAACCTGACCGGTTTTGCCGGTGGCCTGGCGGCCAAGCAGTACCTGCTGGCGCTGGAAGGGCGACAAAGCCTGGCACTGGACCTGTAAGGCGTCAATCGAACCCGCTGGCAATCAGGCAGGCCAGCACGGCCAGCACCGTACCAGCGATCAAGGTGTACTGCCGCCGCGCCTGACGTGCGCGGGGCTCGACCTCACGCAGGTACTCGCCGGGCGTAGGCGCATCGGGCCGATGGCGCAAACCCTCGGCCACATTGGCGAGTTGACCCTGAATCAGCAAGCCGACCAGGCAGTAGGTGCAGGCGTAACTCAGCAACACCAGAAACAGATAGATCATGCAAGGTACGGGCTCAAGGGCAGGGTGATCGCGCTGGCACTGCGGGTGTCGAGTACGATCA
Source organism: Pseudomonas sp. D5(2026) (assembly GCF_057766845.1). NCBI lineage: Bacteria > Pseudomonadati > Pseudomonadota > Gammaproteobacteria > Pseudomonadales > Pseudomonadaceae > Pseudomonas > Pseudomonas sp. D5(2026). The sequence goes on along the minus strand of NZ_CM173421.1, from coordinate 3,155,584 downwards.
GGCCTTCACTGTGGTCATCCAGGCTGGCCAGCAACTGCCCTTGGCTGTCCCACGCGGCAGAACCGCCGGCACCGATGAAGGTGTCGGCCGGCCCCACGCAGTTGGCCATCAGCACTGGCATGCCCAGCTCGCGTGCCACCTCTGGGTAGTGCGCAAATCCCTCGCGCATACCCTTGGCGGTTTTCGCAACGCTGACCAGGTACAGGTCGGCACCGCGCTCGCGGGCCACGGCGGCATGTGCCAGGAACATCGATTCGTAGCAGATTGCCGGCGCCACCCGATGTTCACCCACCTCCAGCAGCAATGCCTGATCACCTGGGGTGAAGTAAGGCAGCTCATCATCATGCAAGCGCTGCTTGGCATAGGCCTGGCGCGGCGCCCCAGGACAGAAGATGGGCATGCCGATGCGTATGCCGTCGGGCGTCGGTAATGGCAGGCCCACGGCAACCGTAATGCCCAAGCGGTCACACGCTGCCTGCAGCGGGTCCAGGCGCACGGAGGTGACGGGCAGGGCGGCCTGGCGTGCCACACTCGGCTCATAGCCGGTCAGTGACAGCTCGGGGAACACGACCAGTTCGGCACCCAGGGCCGCAGCCTGCTCGATGCAAACCAGATGGCGCTGGAGGTTGGCTGGCAAATCGCCCTTGAGCGACGCCAGTTGTACGGCGCACAGTTTCATCAAGACCCTTCCCTGGTAGTGGTTCAGTGGCGAGCATACTATCGGCACCAACGCCTGTACCAGTGAAGGGTTTTCAGGAAGCGCTCAAGTGCGCAACGAAACGCACCTCGACCTGCGCAGCCGCGGTGCCTTGTGCCATGCTGTCAAGTGACAGCGCCATGAGCACGGCACGCGCGAAAGCGGGCATGGTGGGACCAGCAGAGGAAGACGGTAATGGCACGGTTTCGGCGGCTGATCGCCAATATCCGGGGACGGGATCTGGCCGTGGGCGATATCCATGGCCACTTCCAGCGCCTGCAACAGTGCCTGGATGCGGTAGGGTTCGATCCGGCGGTGGACCGCTTGTTCAGCGTGGGTGACCTGGTCGACCGTGGGCCGCACAGCGAGGCAGCGCTGGAATGGCTGGCCCAGCCTTGGTTCCATGCCGTCCAGGGCAATCATGAAGCCTTGGCAATCACCCGCGTGCGTGGTGGGCGGCTCGACCTGGGCATGTACCGAGCCGCCGGGGGTGGTTGGTTCCTCGACTTGCCGCGGCGCGAGCAACTGCGTTTCGTGGAGCGTTTCGAGCAGTTGCCGATTGCCATGGAAGTGGAGAGTGCGGACGGGCTGGTAGGCCTGCTGCATGCAGACAGCCCGTTTGCCGACTGGGCAGTCTTACGCACCTGGCTGGAACTGGATGACGACCCTGAAGTGCGCCAAGTGTGCCAGTGGTCGCGTCGGCGCCTGAAAGAGGGGGACACCCAACCGGTGCAGGGCCTGCGAGCCCTGCTGGTCGGCCACACCCCGGTGCTGGAGGCCAAGCTGCTGGGCAATGTGTGGCACCTGGACACGGGGGGCTGGGCCAGCGGCCATTTCACCTTGGTCGACATGCGCACCTTGCAACGGGTCAGCCCCGAGCCAGATGCAGCAACAAAGCCCCCGCCAAGATCACCAGCATGACCCCCGAGGCCCGCTCCAGCCACGCCAGGTTGCGGGCGAATCGCCGCAGTACCCGCTGGTTGCCGATGGCCACGGCGACCAGCAGGTCCCAGAACAGGACGATGCTGAACATCCATACGGCGTAGGCAGCCTTCCAGCCGGGGCTGACGCTGGCGACCATGCTCGCCAGGCTGGCATAGAACAACGCGTTCTTGGGGTTGAGGATGCCGGACAAGAAGCCCATGCCCAAACTGCGCCACCAGCCATGAACCCGCTGGCTGCCGGCGACTGCGCCCAGGCTGGTTTGCCCGGCATGGCGCAGGAACAGCACGCCGATGTACAGCAGGTAGCTGGCGCCTGCCAGTTGCAGGGTGGTGAACAGCGGGCCGCCCTGCTGCAGTACCGAAAGCCCGGTGAAGGCCATGACGATGAACGCGCCATTGGCCAGTGCTATGCCCAGGCAGGCGCCGCTGGCGATGCGCCAGCCGCTGTTGATCGCGTTGCGTGCGACCAGGAAAAAGTCCGGGCCAGGTGAGAGCAGGGCAAGGAAGTGGGCCAGGGCGATGATCATGAATTGTTGCATTGGGGGCTGCTCTACGGAAAAAACCGCAGTCTGCTGCCGGGCCCGTTCTGGCGTATTGAACAATATTGCACCTGCAGCAGCCTTCAGTTCCCTCGGTACTGCCCCGGCGTAACCCCCACATGGGCCTTGAACACCCGCTGGAAATGGCTCTGGTCAGCAAAGCCAAGCTGATAGGCCACTTCCGCCAGGGCCAGCCCTTCACTCAAAAGTTGCCGCCCGCGATTGACCCGGGCATTGAGCAGGTAGGCATGAGGCGTGAACCCGGTAGCCGCACGAAACGCGCGGATCAGTTGATAGCGCCCAAGCCCGGCCTCCCGCGCCAATACCTCCAGGCTCAATTGCGCAGGGTCCTGCTGCTCGATGCGTGTAAGCAACCCGCTCAAGGTGGCGGTTTCCAGGGTGGGGGGCGCTGCCAGCGGTGGGTGCGCGGAAAAGTCCAGGTCGCCCAGAAAGGCAATCAGCGCCGCATCTTTCTCGCCGGTGCAGGCACTGGAAAACAGTAACCTGTTCAGCGCGCAGAACTGCCGATATACCTCAGCCTCCCTGCAGATACGCACCGGTTCGCTGGCTCCGATACCGCCAAGACCTGACTCCAGGCGCAACTGCGTCAGCCAGTCGGCATCCACATGCAGCATCTGATAGCTCCAGGCCAGGCCGGGTGCCGGGTTGCAGGCATGCACGCGGTGGGCGGGGACCATTACCAGTGTGCCGGGTACCAGGTGCTGCTGCCCGTCGGCAGCCCCGGTGAAATGGCTGTGGCCAGCATCCACCGCACCAATGGAAAACGTCGGGTGGCTGTGGGCCTTGTAGCAGGCCCGGCTATCGCAGGCGCGCCGGCTTTCGACATGTGCCAGGGCCGGGTCGCGCCACAGGGCGGCGTGGGAACGGGGCATTACAGGCTCCTCGGTATTGCCGGAAGGGTAACAGGTACCGCGCACCCGTACAGTTTTTATCACTGGCTGTTACTTGACCCCAGGGCCCGGAACGCGCCGAAATAGAGGGCTGTTGTCAGAGGAAAACGAGAATGGACCTTTCAAGCCTGCTGCTTTTCATCCCCGCCTGCTTCGCCTTGAACATGGCGCCAGGGCCAAACAACCTGTTGTCGTTGCACAACGCCAGCCGTTACGGCCTGCGCACCGCCTGCGTGGCCGGCGGCGGCCGTATCCTTGCCTTCTGCGGCATGATCGCCCTGGCAGCGATGGGCCTGGCAGTGGTGTTGCATACCAGCGAATACCTGTTCCTGGCCATCAAGGTGGTGGGCGCGGCCTACCTGTTCTACATCGCCTGGCAACTGTGGCGCGCACCGGTGAGCGAGACCGTGGTGGCAAGCGATCACCCAGGCGGCACTTGGCGCCTGGCGCGCCAGGAGTTCTGGGTGGCGGCCGGTAACCCCAAGGCCATCCTGATCTTCACCGCGTTCCTGCCGCAGTTCGTCTCGGTCGGTAGCAGCACCCCGGTGAGTGAGCAGTTCCTTTGGCTGGGTGTGTTGTTCCTGCTGTTGGAATGGGCGGCCATTGCCATCTACTCAGGCCTGGGCGCCTACATGCAGCGTTGGTTCAGCCAGCCTGGCCCACGCCGGATGTTCAACCGGGTCAGCGCTTCCTTGCTGGGTTGCGCGGGCCTCGGTCTGCTGGCTGCGCGCCGCTAGAACTGCCAGCGCACGCCCAGGTTCACGCCGCTGGCTTCCTGCTGGCGGCTGTCCAGGTTGGCGGTGTACTGCACGCCGCCATGCAGGCTCAGCGCTTTGTTGACCTGCGCTACCACACCGCTTTCCAGTTGCACCGAGGTATAGCGGTAATCGGTCCTGATCTTGTCTGCGTCATCGAAGGTCAAGGTGTCGCGCCCACCGTCACCGTGCCACAGGTTGACCTGCGCATAGGGTTGCAACAGGCGCCCGCTGCTTCCTGTGAACGCACCTTCCAGGCGCAGGCCCAAGCGACCTGTCAGCTCGACCTGGGCGTCATGGCTGATGCGCGAGACGCTGTCGCTGGCGCTGTCCAGCGCGACCTTTTGCGCAATCAGCTGAGCTTGCGGTTCCACGCGCCAGCGCTCGGACAGGGTGATGGGGTAGCCCGATTCCAGTGAAGCTGTCCAGGCGTGGCCGTCGACGTTCAGCGTGTCGCCACGATCGGAGCGGGCGCGGCCATCCAGGCGGGTGTACTGCAACACCGCGTCCAGGTACGCGCCCTGTGGCCCGACCAGCGTCCAGTAGGTGCCCACGCTATCGCCATCGAGCTTCAGGTCGCCCACGCTGCGGTCTTGAACGGCCAGGGCAAAACCTTTGACGTCGGCGTCCAGGTGGCTGTGGCTTACGTAGATACCGACATGCTGGCGGTAACCGTTCTCGCCAACCTTGGCATACAGGTCCTGGCCTACCTTGAAACCGTACAGGTCGCCGTCCAGGCTCGGGTTGACCGTGCCGCTCCATTGCTGGCGCAGCGCGCCGCCGTAGGCTTGCCCCCAGCTGGCGGGCAGGGCGCTTTCACCTTGCAGTAACAGCTGGTCGCCCTGGCGTTGGTGGAAGGTGCCCAATGCCTGGCGGGCGATGATCGCGGCACCCCGTGGCGCTGCGGCATAAACCGGGACCTCGGGGCGGTACAGCGGCAGGCTTTGGCCCTGCGCCGGAGCAGGCAGCTCGGCTTGGCCGGGCGCGGGTGCAGCAACGGGCGGGATGACGGCCGGGGTGATCACCGGCGGCTCGCCCGGTGCCGGCACAGGGGTTGGAGCGGGTGGCGCAACCAGCGTCGAGCGCAAGTACCAGCTGTTTTCACTGCCAGCAGTGACGCCGCCTTTGAACAGCCGGTAGTCGTAGGCACCGGCCGATAGCCTCTGGGCCTGTACAAAGGCGTTGGCCGTGCTGGTGGCGCCGTCGCGGGCTTCGACCACCTGGATGCCGTTTTGGGCAGTCGCCGCACCTGCGCCGTTGAGGTTGTTGATGAGCACCTGGGTAGAGCCGGCGATGGCACCGCGGCTGATCACCAGGCGATCGGAAGCAGCGCCATCGCCGGCCAGCACGCTGTTCAGGCGCAGGGCGCCGTTGTTGCCGGTGTAATCACCCTCGATGCTCAAGCGGCCCATGGCATCATTGCCGGCTGTGAGGTCAAGTGTACCTGCGTTGCTGATTGCGGCGCGCTGGTCCGGGGCAAATGCAGTGATTACCCCTTGGCGTGAAGTGATGCTGCTGCTGGCGTCGAGGGCGAGGCTGCCCGTGCTGCTGTTGCTGTCGCCCAGTACCAGCGTGTCATCCAGTGCCAGCCGGCTGCCATTGTTCAGCGCCACACGCTCCCAATTCACATAGCGGGCACCGCCTGCCGGCTGGCTGGCATCGAACGTCAGGCTATCGGTACCGTCGCCACCGTCCACAGTGATACTCAGCACCTCGGGCGTGAGGCCTTTGAGCAGTGCCGTGTCATCACCTGGCCCCGCATCCACGCGCCCGCCAATACTGCCACCGTCCCAGGTGAAGCGGTCGTTGCCAGTGCTCAGCAACACATCGCCGCCAACCTGGCCGCCATGCACCAGCACCTGGTCATCGCCACCGCTGACGCTGATATTGCCGCCGATGTTGCCATCGAAGACTTCGATATAGTCCTTGTCGAAGGCCGCGATGACGTTCCGGTCGACGCTGCCGCCACGCATGATGAAGGTGTTCTCGTCCAGCCGCATGTTGACGTTGCCGATACGGCCGTTGTCCATTTCGGCATAGTCGCCGCTGTCGAACGTGCCCTTGATCCAGCCGCCGGTCATGTGAAAGGTGTCCAGGCCATCGCCCTGGTTGACGTTGCCTTCGATGACGCCGCCGCTCATGGCGAAGTCATCGATGCCGGCACCCTGGTGGATGTTGCCGCCAACACTGCCAGAGGCCATGTCGATGCTGTCTCTGCCGGCGCCAAAGGTTACGTCGCCGGTGATGGCGCCGCTACCGGATGCCGGGAATACCAGGCGGTTATCACCGCTGGTGTCCACCAGCGAGGGCGCAGTGCCGCTGTCACAGGTGTAGGTGTCGTTACCCGGGCCGGGTGAGAAGGTGCAAGCCGCGTTTGCGGCGGGCGGGGCCATGGCCAGCAGCGGGAGCGAACCCAGGGTCAGCATCAGGGTTAGACGCATCAGGAAAACCTCCATTCTCCGGGGAGTCCTGCGCACCACACGTCGTGTGCAGGGTTACCGGGGTTGTATAGAGGAGTGCGTCACGACCACAACTGGCAAAAATGTCAGGTGGCAAAAGGCTAGCGCCTTAGTCGCGGTAGAACGTTTGCACCAGGTGGTAGCCGAATTTGCTCTTGATCGGCCCGTGTACCACCCGCAAAGGCTTCTTGAAAATCACCTGGTCGATGGCACCGACCATCTGCCCTGGGCGGATTTCGCCCAGGTCACCACCCCGCTTGCCGGATGGGCAAAGAGAGAACTTTTTGGCGAGCACGTCGAAAGCCTCGCCGTTGGCGATGCGCTGCTTGAGCTTTTCGGCTTCGTCAGCGGTCTTGACCAGTATGTGGCGGGCTTGGGCTTTCATGGGCTACCTGTGTATCGGGAAAAAAGGCGGCATTATGCCTGATTGAATCCAGCAGAAGCGATCGTGCCTGAATGGCCGCGATGAATGTCAGCTCTTCAGCTCTGCGCGATCGCGAAACTGCTCCAGTGCCTCCGGGTTGGCCAGGGCATCGGTGTTCTTCACCGGCCGCCCATGCACCACATCGCGAATCGCCAGTTCCACCAGCTTGCCACTGATGGTGCGCGGTATGTCGCTGACCTGGGCGATCACCGCCGGCACATGGCGGGGTGTTGTGTACTGGCGTATTACCTGGCGGATTTGCTGGCGCAGGGCTTCATCCAGCTGCAGGCCGTCGTGCAGGCGCACGAACAGCACCACCCGCACATCCCCGTTCCAGTCCTGGCCGATGGCCACGCTTTCAACGACCTGTTCGACCTTTTCCACCTGGCGGTAGATCTCCGCGGTGCCAATGCGCACGCCGCCCGGGTTGAGCACGGCGTCGGAGCGCCCGTGAATCACCATGCCCCCGCTGGCTCGCTGCTCGGCGTAGTCGCCCTGGGCCCACACCCCCGGAAACTGGCTGAAATAGGCATCCTGGTAACGGCGGCCGTCCGGGTCGTTCCAGAAGCCGAGTGGCATCGAGGGGAAGTTGCGCGTGCACACCAGCTCGCCTTTTTCGTCCACCACGGGCTGACCCTGCTCGTTCCACACCTCCACCGCCATACCCAGGCCCTTGCACTGGATTTCGCCACGACGCACAGGCAGGGTCGGGTTGCCCAGCACGAAGCAGGAGACGATATCCGTACCGCCCGACATGGACACAAGCCACAGGTCGGCCTTGATCTTGTCGTATACATAGTCATAGCTGTGCGGTGACAGCGGCGAACCGGTGGACAGCAGCAGCCGCAGGCTGGTCAGGCAGTGGCTGGTGGCGGGTTCCAGGCCTGCCTGCTCGAGTGCCGCCAGGTACTTGGCGCTGGTGCCGAAGGCGTGGATGCCCTCGGCCTCTATCAGGTCCAGAAGGCGCCCGGGGCCCGGGTGGAACGGCGAGCCGTCGTACAGCACCAGCGTGGCACCCACCGCCAGGCCGCTGGCCAGCCAGTTCCACATCATCCAGCCGCAGGTGGTGTAGTAGAACAGCACGTCATCGGCCTTCAGGTCGTTGTGCAGGCCGTGTTCCTTGAGGTGTTGCAACAGCACGCCTCCGGCGCGATGGACAATGCACTTGGGCACGCCGGTGGTGCCACTGGAATAGAGGATGTACAGCGGGTGGTCGAACGGCAGCGGGGTGAAACGGGGCTCGCCGCCGGGCTGGAAGAAGTCATCCCACAGGCTGACGTTGGCTGCCTGGAATTCGTCGGCACGCGTGCCTTTGCGGGTATGGGGCACCACGATCAGTTGCTCCAGGCCAGGCAACTGCGCGCACACCTGGTTGACCTTGGTCACCTGGTCGATGGCCTTGCCCGCATACTGGTAACCGGCGCAGACGATCAGCAGCTTGGGTTCGATCTGGCCGAAGCGGTCGATGATGCCATGCACGCCGAATTCGGGCGAGGAGGAAGACCAGACTGCGCCAAGGCTGGTGCAGGCGAGCATGGCCACCAGTGTTTGCCAGGTATTGGGCATGATGGCCGCTACCCGGTCGCCCGGGACGATACCTGCAGCCTTGAATGCCGTTTGCAGCCCGGCCACCTGCGCGGCCAGTTCAGCATGGCTGAACACTTCGCGTTGGCCGTCTTCGCGCACGGCGACCACGGCCGGGCGGTCGTCGCGGCGGCGCAGCAGGTGTTCGGCAAAGTTCAGGGTGGCATTGGCGAACCACTGTGCATCGGGCATCTGCGGCCCTTCGCTAAGCACCTGGCTGGGCGGGGTATGCCAATGTACGTGGAAAAACTCGGCAAGGGTTTGCCAGAAGTCGGCGCGCTGTTCGATGCTCCAGCCGTGCAGGGCCTGGTAGTCGTCGAGTTGCAGGTTGTAGCGCAGGTTGACCCGGCGGCGGAAGGCATCCATCCGGCTGGCCTCGATCTGCGTTGTGGACGGGCGCCAGAGCACATCGTTCATGCCGAATCTCCTTTACCGGAACAAAGCAGGCTCAGTGCAGGATCAGCCTTGTGTTGCGAAGAAGCTGATCCTGCAGAGAAAGCGGTTCTGCTTACTCTACTTTAGCCTTTTGCACATCCTGCGATGCCGACCACACGCGGTAGCGCACTTCGACATCCTTGGGCACATACACCACTACCGGCAGCTTGCTGTTGTAGCGCAGCAGGAAGCCGTCGCCGACCACCGGCACGAAGGCCTCGGTCTTCTTGCCGTCCGGGCAGGCCATCAGTGTGCTGGCCGGGCCGCTGACGTTGTCCAGGCGGTAGTAACTGTAGCCCCAGCCTTCCAGGGTGCGCTCTTCGAGGCTGCCGCCCAGGCGCTGGCGATTGCAGTCGACCTGCAGGGTCTTGCCAGCGAGGATTTCCAGTTTATAGGCCGACTCATCGGCCTGGGCCGGCAGGTGGATAACCTGCCGGGTGAAGCCTTTTTCCGCCTCGGGGTAGGGCGCGATGTCCTTCAGGCTGGCGGCCATCGCAGGTGCGGCGGCGGCCAGGCTCAGGGCTAGAAGCGCGGTCATTGGGGTAGGGCGCATAAGGCCTCCTTGCTGATAAACGAATGCGCGGCCGTTGCCAGGCCCAGGCCGCCCGTCACTGGGCCAACCAGCCACCATCGACGTTCCAGGCGGCGCCGCGAACCTGGCTACCGGCCTCGCTGCACAGGAAGAGTACCAGCTCACCGAGGTGTTCGGGGGTAACGAAGGCCAGCGACGGTTGCTTTTCTGCCAGCAGATCGTGCTGCGCTTGCAACCGATCGCCACCCTTGGCCGCACGATCGTCGATCTGCTTTTGTACCAGCGGTGTCAGCACCCAGCCCGGGCAGATGGCATTGCAGGTGACATGACTGGTGGCGGTTTCCAGGCCGACCACCTTGGTCAGGCCGACCACACCATGCTTGGCTGCCACGTAGGCTGCCTTGCCAATCGAACCGACCAGGCCATGGACCGAAGCGATATTGATGATGCGCCCCCAGTCGCGCGTGCGCATGCCCGGCAGTGCCAGGCGGGTGCCATGGAATACGGCCGACAGGTTCAGGGCGATGATCTTGTCCCAGCTTTCCGGCGGGAACTGCTCAACCGGTGCCACATGCTGGATACCGGCGTTGTTGACCAGGATGTCGACGCCGCCGAACTCACGTTCGGCCAGGTTGAACAAGGCTTCGATCTGGATCACATCCGACAGGTCGGCCGGGTGATGGACGACCTTCACCCCGTGCCGGGCAATTTCCGCCATGGCGGGGCCCGGGTCGCCAAAGCCGTTGAGCACGATGTTGGCGCCAGCCCGGGCCAATACCTGGGCGATGCCCAGGCCAATGCCGCTGGTTGAACCGGTGACGAGTGCAGTTTTGCCTTCAAGGGTCATGCCATGCTCCTTAGACGATGCCAGTGGCGTAGAACGTGGTGATGACCACGAACACCGCCAGGGTCTTGATCAGGGTAATACCAAAAATGTCCTTGTAAGCCTCGCGGTGGGTGAGGCCAGTCACCGCCAGCAAGGTGATCACCGCGCCGTTGTGCGGCAGGGTGTCCATGCCGCCGCTGGCCATGGCGGCTACCCGGTGTAGTACTTCCAGCGGGATGTCGGCCGCGTGGGCGGCGGCGATGAACGTGTCGCCCATGGCTGCCAGGGCGATGCTCATGCCGCCCGAAGCAGAGCCAGTGATGCCGGCCAGCAAGGTCACGGTGATGGCTTCGTTCACCAATGGGTTGGGGATGCCGCGCAGGGCATCGGCCAGCACCAGAAAACCCGGCAACGAGGCGATTACCGCGCCAAAGCCATATTCCGAGGCGGTGTTCATGGCTGCCAGCAAGGCACCGCCCACCGCGCTTTTGGTGCCTTCGGCCAAACGCGTACGAATGGCCCCAAAGGCGCACACCAGGACCATCAGGATGCCCACCAGCAACGCAGCCTGCACAGCCCAGATGGCCGTCAGCTTGGTCACGTCGCTTTGTACCGGTGCACTCATGCCTGGCAATTGCAGGCTGTGGCTGGAGCCGTACCAATGCGGTATCCAGTGGGTGAACACCAGGTTCATGACCCCCACCAGTATCAGCGGCGACAGCGCCAGCCAAGGGTTGGGCAGGCTCAGGTCGGCAGCGGTTTCCGGCTCGTTGCGCAAGTTGGCGCCATAACCTTCACCGGCGCGCAGGGCCTTGTTGCGCTGGCGCTGCAGATAGGCCATGCCGGTAAAGAACACGAACAGCGTGCCGATCAGGCCCAGCCACGGTGCGGCCCAGGCGGTGGTGTTGAAGAAGGTGCTGGGGATGATGTTCTGGATCTGTGGGGTGCCGGGCAAGGCGTCCATGGTGAACGAGAATGCGCCCAGGGCGATGGTGGCCGGGATCAGGCGTTTGGGGATGTTGCTCTGACGGAACATTTCGGCGGCGAACGGGTACACCGCGAACACCACCACGAACAGCGAAACACCGCCGTAAGTGAGCAGGGCACAGACCAGGACGATGACCAGCATCGCCTGGCGGGTGCCGAGCAGGCGGATGGCCGCAGCGACGATCGAGCGGGAGAAGCCGGACAGCTCGATCAGCTTGCCGAACACCGCGCCCAGCAGGAATACGGGGAAGTACAGTTTGATGAAACCGACCATTTTCTCCATGAACACCCCCGTGAACGCAGGGGCGACGGCAGAAGGGTCGGTGAGCAGGACAGCGCCGAGGGCGGCGATGGGGGCGAAGAGGATTACGCTGTAACCGCGGTAGGCGGCCAGCATCAGCAAGGCCAGAGCGGCGAGTGCGATGAGCACGGTCATCGGGGTGGGTCTCCTGGGTGAGTCTTGTTTTTATCGTTGAACAGGAGATAGCGGGAATCGTGCCAACTATGTAACTTGCTGATTTGTAAGGGATAAAGAGTTTTGTTAGAAGTTTATGTCTACATTCAGAGACGCCAGGGGCTGCTTTACAGCCTATCGCTGGCTTGCCTCTGATAGAAGGCGGAGCTCTGGCGGTAATCTCAAATAAGAAACAAGAGTCTCCAATCAGAGACCAAGTGCCGCCATCTTCTTGTACAGCGTCGACCGCCCCAGCCCTAAGGCTGCCGCTGCCTCCGGCACTTTTCCTCCCTGTTCGGCCAGCGCCCCGGTAATCAGGCCGCGTTCAAATGCCTCGCACGCCTCGCGGTAGGTCTGGCGTTTGGGCGCCTCAGCCAGCGGGCTCAATGGCCCCAGTGCCGCACGCAAGTCCGCAACCCCCAGCCGAGGCTGATCCGCCAGCAAGGTCGCGCGCTCCAGCACATTGCGCAGCTCGCGAATGTTCCCCGGCCAGGCATGCCTGGCCAGCAGTTGCTGCGCTTCAGCTTCCAGCTCGTACTGGCTGCCCAGCTCAGCCAATATGGCTTCGCACAGCGCCGGCAGGTCCTCCAGCCGTTGCCGCAACGGCGGGACATCGATCGGCAGCACATTCAGCCGGTAATACAGGTCGGCGCGGAAGGCCCCGCGGGCCATGGCAGCCTGCAGGTCGATGGAGGTGGCGGCAATGATGCGCACATCGCTGCGCAGCATCTGGTTCGAACCGACCGGCTCGTATTCCTTTTCCTGCAGCACCCGCAGCAGCTTGCTCTGCAAGGCCAGCGGCATGTCGCCGATCTCGTCGAGGAACAACGTGCCGCCTTCGGCCAGTTGCAGCTTGCCGCTGCGGCCTTTGCGATCGGCACCGGTAAAAGCACCCGGCGCAGTGCCGAAGAATTCGGCTTCCAGCAGCGTCTCCGGGATGGCTGCGCTGTTGATGCTGACAAAGGCTTTGTGCGCCCGTGCTGACGCTGCGTGAATGGCGTGGGCCAGCAGTTCCTTGCCGGTGCCGGTTTCGCCCAGCAGCAACACGGGTGAATCGCTGCCGGCGCCACGCCGGGCGCGTCGCTTGGCTTCCAGGCTGGCCGCGCTGCTGCCTACGAACTGGGCGAAGCTGTACTTGGCCTGGCGGGCGCGTAGTTGCGAGCGGGTCGAGGCCAGTTCCTGCTGCATGCTGGAATAGCGTTTGAGCAGCGGCGAAAGGCTGCGCAGTTCGTCGAACAGGGCAAAGCCGATGGCGCCGATCAGCGCGCCCTGGTCGTCGTGGATGGGCAGGCGCATGACCACCAACGGCTCGTTCTGCGTGTCGAGCATGTCCAGCAGGATGGGCCGGCCATTGCTTACCACGTCGCGCATCAGGCTCCCAGGGATCACCGTTTCGCAGGGTTGGCCGATGGCACTGGCAGCGTCGGCCAGGCCAAAGCGTCGGGCGTAGCGTTCGTTCATCCAGACGATGCGTGCCTGGCGATCGACGATCACCGTGCCTTCGCTGGACTGCTCGATGATCTCGAACAGCGAGCGGATCGCCAGTTGCCGTACCTGGGGGTAGTCCTTGAGGCTGTCGCTGTCGTGCATGGGTGAACATCCTGAATCATGTATTGGCACAAGCCCCTGAAAAGACCGGGCCTGAAAACTTATCGTCGGGGGTCAAACGCCTCACGCAGGGCATCCCCGATAAACACCAGCAGTGACAGGATCACCGCCAGCGCAAAGAACGCGGTAAAGCCCAACCACGGTGCCTCCAGGTGCTGCTTGCCCTGGGTCACCAGCTCGCCCAGCGAGGCGCTGCCCGCTGGCATGCCAAAGCCCAGAAAGTCCAGCGCGGTCAGTGTGGTAATGGCCCCGGTCAGCATGAACGGCACATAGGTCAGCGTGGCATTCATGGCATTGGGCAAGATATGCCGCAGCATGACCTGGCTGTCCGGTAACCCCAGCGCCCGCGCAGCCTTTACATACTCCAGATTGCGCCCGCGCAGGAACTCGGCGCGCACCACGTCGACCAGGGCCAGCCAGGAAAACAGCGCCATGATCCCCAGCAGCCACCAGAAATCCGGTTCGACAAAACCGCTGAGGATGATCAGCAGATACAGCACGGGCAACCCCGACCATACCTCCAGCAGGCGCTGCCCGAGCAGGTCGACCCAGCCCCCGTGGTAGCCTTGCAGGGCGCCTGCCGCCACGCCAATAAGCACACTGACCGCGGTAAGGGCAAAGGCGAACAGCAGCGATACCCGCGTGCCATAAAGCACCCGCGCCAGCACGTCACGGCCTTGGTCGTCGGTGCCTAGCCAGTTGCTGGCACTGGGCGGGCTGGGGGTGGGCACCTGCAGGTCGTAATTTGGTGTGTCGGCACTGAACGGGATAGGTGCGAACAGCATCCAGCCACCCTGTTCCGCGATCAGTTGGCGCACATAGGCGCTGCGGTAGTCGGGTTGAAACGGCAGTTGCCCGCCAAACTGCTGCTCGGTGTAGCGTTTGAGCGCCGGAACGTACAGCTCGCCCTTGTAGCCCAGCAGCAGTGGCTTGTCGTTGGCCACCAGTTCGGCGCAAAGGCTCAGCAGCAGAAGGCCGGCAAACAACCACAGCGACACCCAGCCCAGGCGGTGGCGCCGAAAGCGTTGCAGGCGGCGGCGTGATAGGGGCGATAGCATCAATGCGCCCTCGTATCGAAGTCGATGCGCGGGTCGAGCAACGTGTAAGACAGGTCACCGATCAGACGAATCAGCAGGCCCGCCAGGGTGAAGATGAACAGCGTGCCGAACACCACCGGGTAATCCCGCGACACGGCGGCCTCATAACTCATGCGGCCCAGGCCATCGAGCGAAAAGATCACCTCGATCAGCAACGAACCGGCGAAAAATACCGTAATCAGCGCCTGTGGCAGCCCGGCCACCACCAGCAGCATGGCGTTGCGCAGTACGTGGCCATACAGCACGCGGCGTTCGCTAAGGCCTTTGGCCCGGGCAGTGACCACGTATTGGCGGGAAACCTCGTCGAGGAAGGCATTCTTGGTCAGCAACGTGAGGGTGGCGAACCCTCCGATCACCAGGGCGGCGACCGGCAGCACCAGGTGCCAGAAGTAGTCGGCGACCTTACCCAGCAGGCTGAGCTCGTCGAAATTGTCCGAGACCAGGCCGCGTACCGGGAACCAGCTGAGCGAAGTGCCGCCGGCAAACAGTACGATCAGCAAGAGCGCGAACAGGAACGAAGGCAGGGCGTAACCGATCACGATCAATGCGCTGCTCCAGGCATCGAAGCGGCTGCCATGGCGCATTGCCTTGCGGATGCCCAGCGGGATCGACACCAGGTAGGTGATCAGCGTGGCCCAGAAGCCCAGCGACAAGGTGACCGGCAACTTGTCGAGAATCAGGTCGGTGACTTTGGCGCCGCGGAAGAAGCTGTTGCCAAAGTCCAGCCGGGCATATTGGCCCAGCATCAACCACAGGCGTTCGGGGGCGGACTTGTCAAAGCCGTACTGGCGCTTGATCTCTTCGATCAGTTTCGGGTCCAGGCCGCGTGTGGCGCGGGATTCGCCATGAACCACTTCAGCGCGCGCGCCAGGTGCGCCGCCACCGATGCCCTGGAGGCGGGCCACGGCTTGCTCCACCGGGCCACCCGGCGCGGCCTGGACGATGGCGAAATTGACCAGCAGGATTGCCAGCAGCGTCGGAATGATCAGCAACAGGCGGCGCAGGATATAAGCGGTCATGGCGAGGCCTTCCGGCGTTCGGCCATTTGCGCGTTGGTCAGCGGGGTAGGGCTGACCTCCCACCAGGTGTCCAGGCCCTCGTCATAGGTGGCCTGGACCTTGGGCAGGCCGAAGCGGTTCCACCAGGCGGTGGAGCTGCCTGGCGGGTAGTAGTTGGGGATCCAGTAGTAATTCCATTGCAGCACGCGGTCCAGGGCATGGGCGTGACGCAGCATGTCGGCCTGGGTGTCGGCGCGAACCAGGCCGTCGATCAGGTGGTCTACGGCCGGGTCCTGCAGGACCATCAGGTTGTTCGAGCCGGGGTCGTGAGCGGCCGCCGAGCCGAAGTAGTTGTACAACTCGGCGCCCGGCGACAGGGTGACCGGGTAGCCGGTGACGATCATGTCGTAATCGCGCGCCATCAGCCGGTTGACGTACTGGGCCGAGTCGACGTTGCGGATGTTCAGGGTCACGCCGATCTGGGCCAGGTTGCGCTTCCACGGCAGCAGCAGGCGTTCAAGGCCCGCCTGGCCATTGAGGAACGTGAACGCCAGTGGCGTGCCCTGGCTATTGACCAAGCGGTCGCCTTCGGGGTGCCAGCCGGCTTGTTCGAGCAGGGCCAAGGCCTGCAACTGCTGTTTACGGATGATCCCCGAGCCGTCGGTGACCGGGGCAGTGAACACCGTGGTGAACACTTCATCTGGCACTTGGCCGCGCAAGGGGGCGAGCAGCTTCAACTCCTCCGCATCCGGCAACTGGCGAGCGGCCAAAGGGGTATTGGAGAACACGCTTTGCTGGCGGATGTACAGGTTGCGCATCATCTGCCGGTTGCTCCACTCATAGTCCCACAACATACCCAGCGCCTGGCGCACACGGCGGTCCTTGAACTGCGGCTGGTCGAGGTTGAACACGAAACCTTGGGCCACCTGCGGTTTGGCCGGGGCCAGGTGGGCGCGTTGCAGGCGGCCGTCGTCCAGTTGCGCACCGTTGTAGCCCAAGGTGTAGGCCGTGGCGGAGAACTCGCGGTTATAGTCGTAGCCACCGCCTTTGAGTACCTGGCGCGCCACTTCGGTGTCGCCGAAGTACTCGATGCGCAGCTTGTCGAAATTGTAGCGGCCACGGCTGGCCGGCAAGTCACGTGCCCACCATGTCGGGTCGCGTTCGAAGGTGATGCTGCGGCCGTTGTCGATGCGCCCGATGCGGTATGGCCCGCTGCCAACCGGCTTGTCGAAGCCGGCACCGTTGGCAAAATCGCGCTGCTGCCAGTCGTGCTCGGGCATTACCGGCAGGCTGGCGAGGTCCAGCGCCAGGGTGCGGCCGTGCTCGGGCTTCAAGTCGAATCGTACGCTGTGCAGGCTTTCCACGGTCACGCCGGTCACGTCGGCAAACTGGGTACGGTATTTGAGGCTGCCCTTGCTCATCAGCAGTTCGAAGGTGAAACGCACGTCTTCGGCGCGCACCGGCTTGCCATCGGCGAAGGTGGCGCGTGGGTCGATGTCGAAACGCAGCCACTCATCATTGGGGTCGCGCTCCATGCGCCGGGCGATCAGGCCGTAAACGGTATAGGGTTCATCGTACGAGCGTACCGCCAGTGGCGCGTACAGCAGACCATCGACTTCGCTGACACCGATGCCTTTGTCGATGTAGGGCAGGATGTGGTCGAACTGGCCGATCTCGATGGCCGAGCGGCGCAAGATGCCGCCCTTGGGGGCGTCGGGGTTTACATAGTCGAAATGCCGGAAGCTGGCGGCGTAGCGGGGGGCTTCACCGTAGACGGTGAGGGCGTGGGTGGTAGCCGCCTGGACCGTAAAGCCCACGCACGAAAATACAAGCCCCCACAATACTTGTGGGAGCGGGTTCACCCGCGAATGCGTCGGAGCAGGCAACGAGGTTGTCTGGTCTGGCCTCTTCGCGGGTAAACCCGCTCCCACAGGGGGGCTGATCACCGGGAGGGGGGAATCAGTCCTGGCGGCTGGTCACTTCCAGCAGGTGGTAGCCGAACTGGGTCTTCACCGGGCCTTGCACGGTGTTGACCGGGGCGCTGAAGACCACGGTGTCGAATTCCTTGACCATCTGGCCTGGGCCGAACGAACCCAGGTCACCGCCCTGACGGCTGGACGGGCAGGTGGAGTTGGCTTTGGCGATTTCAGCGAAGTCGGCGCCTGCTTCGATCTGGGCTTTCAGTTCGTTGCACTTGTCTTCGCTGCTGACCAGAATGTGGCGGGCGGTTGCACGGGCCATGGGTACTGCTCCTTGGGGGTAAAAAAGGCAAGCCTAGCGCACTTGTCCGGGGTATGTCTCGCCAGGCTTGCAACCATTGGCCTACAGTTTTTGTGCCGCCTCACGCAACAGGGTTTCGGTCGAGGCCCAGCCCAGGCAGCCGTCGGTAATCGACACGCCGTATTTGAGTGCGCCCTTGCCCAGTGCCTGGCAGCCATCGAACAAATGCCCTTCGATCATCACCCCGACCAGCGAACGGTCGCCGCCCAGGCGCTGCTCCAGCACCTCATTGAAGACCGCTGGCTGGCGCGCCGGGTCCTTGCCGCTGTTGGCGTGGCTGCAATCGACCATGATCCGTGCCTGCAGGCCGGCCTTGGCCAACGCCTGGCGGGCCATGGCGATGCTGTTGGCATCGTAGTTCGGGCCTTTGTGGCCGCCGCGCAGTACCAGGTGTGTGTCCGGGTTGCCCAAGGTCTCGATGATCGCCGGGTGGCCCTGTGCATCCATGCCGAAGTGCCGGTGGGGGTGGGCAGCGCTGCGCATGGCGTCGCTGGCGATGGCGATGCCGCCGTCCGTACCGTTCTTGAAGCCGACCGGCAGTTCCAGCCCACTGACCATTTCGCGGTGGATTTGCGATTCGGTGGTGCGTGCGCCAATCGCGGCCCAGGCCAGCAGGTCATCGAAGTAGCCGGCGGCCATCGGTTGCAGCAACTCGGTAGCGATCGGCAGGCCGCGTTCGATCATGCTCAGCATCAGCCCGCGGGACAAGGCGATGCCTGAGTGCATGTCGTCACTGCCATCGAGGTGCGGGTCGTAGGCCAGGCCTTTCCAGCCCACTGTAGTACGCGGTTTTTCGACGTAGGCGCGCATCACCAGCAGCAGCTTGTCGTTGACTTCGCGGCCAAGGGCGGCCAGGCGGTCGGCGTATTCCAGGGCCGCGCGTGGGTCATGGATGGAGCAGGGGCCGACGATGACCAGCAGGCGTGGGTCGCGGCCTTCGAGGATGTCGCGGATGGCCAGGCGATGGGCCTGGACTTGCTGGGCCAGTTCGCTGGACAGTGGCATCTGTTGCTTGAGCAGGTGCGGGCTGGGCAAGCGTTTGCTGACAGTGGTGTTGGCCGCTTGCGGCTGGGTCAGGGGCAGGGCGAGGCTGGAAGCGTGCATGGCGTTTTTCCCTGGGCGGACAGCGGGTTCAGGCCCGCATTGTCGGCCCTATCGAGGTGTTCGACAGATCGTTGAATTGGTATTGGCTGCTGCATTGCCACCTGTAGAGGACCGATCGGAGGCGGCAGGCTGGCCCGAGCGGGATTGGCTAAATCGCCAGGCAGAGGTGTTTGCGTAGTAATAAGTGGCGTAGTTCATGAATCTGTCCTCAAAGTGAATCGGTGTTGGTCAAAGGCCTGAAAAGCAAAACCCCCGGTCGGGAAGCCGACCGGGGGTTTGAGTATTCTCATGTTCGGCGGCCCCTCGAAGGTGGACGCCGGGTGGGTATCGGCGCCTAATGGCTAAACCAATACCCAAAGTAATAGTTGGCAGGTGCCACGCAGCCGGCAACGGCCAGCACAGGGCGCAGGCTGCGACCGGTGTGGTTGGCGTGGTTGCGGGTGTGTTTCGGCATGTTGCTCTCCAGTGAATGAGCCCGAGCTTACTTCAGTTCGTGCAGGCCATTCAATGGATAAATGCTATGGGGCTGATCATTTGTTTTTGTACTGACTGGTTCAATGGCCGTATCGCCCGACCAGGCTTTGAGCCCCCAGCGCGTGGCCTTGAAGCAGTTGTAGCAGGCCGCTGCGATCCAGCCCCTCAGGCAAGGTACCCAAAGGCAGGTCGGTGGCAATCAGGGTCAGTGCGTAATGATGAGGGTTGTCGCCGGCGGGTGGGCAGGGGCCTCGGTAGCTGAGGGTACCGCGGGAGTTGCGGCCCACTGTCACGGATGGCCCGCTCAGCCCTGCCGTGCCTGCCTTGAGCCCATCCTGTTCGGGGTCGATGTTGTAGGCGATCCAGTGCACCACACCAACGCCCTTGCCACCGTCCGGGTCGAACATGATCAGGGCCAGCGACCGCGTACCTGCGGGCAAGTTGTCCCAGCTCAGTTGCGGGGTCCGCTCTTCGCCGGCGCCGCATGCCGGGTCCTGGCCGACCTGTTGCAGGGCGATGACGCCGCCATCGGTGAATGACGAGGAACTGATCGACATCGCGCCTTGGTTGCCTGCGCCAGCTAAAGCAGTGCACGGCAGCAAAGCAGCGAACAGCCAGTGTTTGAGGTGCATGGTCAATCCTGGTCAGGGCGTCAGGGCTCAGTTTAGTCCAGGTCGGCTTCAGCGGCTGTCCTGGTCCTCGGCAGTGCCGCCGCTGGCACCGGCACCAGAGCCAGTGCCTTCGCCGGTATTGTTGGAGCCGCCAGCGGCACCGTCGGCGGCATCGGTGTTGCTGCCTGTGTCACTGCTGTCGTTACCTTTGCCGCTGCCGGGGCTGTTGACGCTGCTGCCTTCACCGACGGTCTTGCCGCCAGAGTGGTCGGTTTGCGGATGGCTGTCGGTATGGGTGTCGGTGGCGGCGAAGGCAGTGCCGGTGAGGCTGCTCAGGGCGAGCGCCAGGCACAGGGATAGCGGGCGAATGCGGATCATGGGACTTCTCCTTTGCGGATGATCAGTCATTCGTTTGGCTGGCGGCAGCTGGCGGGGTGCCTTCTGGGCGACGAGTGGCAATTTCTGGGGGCTGTATATCCCTGTCACACCCAAGGCCGCCCGCAGAAGGAAATGTAATCTTCTGTGGGAACGGCCTGGTACCGCGATTGGGCCGCAGTGCGGCCCCTGCAATCATCAGGATGCTGAGTGCTGTGCGGGCGCCGGGGTTTCGACTGGCTCCAGCGGCGGATGCTCCTGCGCTGCATGCATCAGGTCTTCGGTCACCCGCAGCTCGGCGCCAGTTGGCGAGAAGGTGGTCGACGCGGTGAACGGGGCAGGGTGCTCTGCTGCCGGGCGTTTGCCACGGCGCCACATGAAGAAGCACACCATGGTCAGGTTGACCACGGCAAACGCCCAGAACAACCCGGCCTCACCAAACTCGGTCATCATCGGTGAAATGGCCACCGGGGCCATGGCCGAACCCAGCGAGTTGATCAGTAGCAGGCCCTGAATCATCGGTACCAGCGCATCGGAAGGCGCGCGGTCGGCCGCATGGCTGACCGCCACCGGGTACAGCGTGAACACGCCGCCACCCAACAGGAACAGCATGGCCGGCAGCAGGAACGAGTCCGATGGCAGGAACACCGTTACAAGCGACAGGACAACGCACAACGCGGCAAGCGCGAGCAGCACATCGAGGCGGTCCTTGCGGTCGGACCAGCGCCCGACCGGGTATTGCAGCAGCATCGCGCCGAGGATGACCCAGGCCATCATGTTGCCAACTTCACCCACCTCCAGGCCGATGCGCTGCAAGTACAGTGGCAGCAGCGCATAGATGCCGGCAATCGCTACACCCGAGCCGAAGCAGCCGACCAGGCCCGACGGTGCCACGCCCAGCAACTGGCGGGGCTTGAGGGGTTCGACCTGGTCCAGCAGCGGCGACACCCGCGGCAGGATCACGATCGGTAGCACCGACAGGGCGGCCAGCACGCCGGCCAGCATGAACGGGGCGGTATCGCCTAGCTGGGTGATTTCGCCAAGGCCGGCCTGGGCGATTACCCCGGCGCCGTAGAAGGCGATCATGTACAGCGCCAGCAGGCGGCCACGAATCTTTGCGTCACCGGCCAGCAGCAGCCAGCTCTCGATCACCAGAAACACGCCGACTGCCGCCCAGCCATTGATCAGGCGCAGCACCGACCACCAGGTGACCTCGTAGAACAACCCTTGCAGCAGGATGGTGACGGCAATCAGCGAGGCGAAGCTGGTATAGGCGCGGATGTGGCCAATGCGCAGGATCAGCCGGTCGTTGAAGATGGCACCGAGGGTCAGGCCGATGAAGTAGGTCGACGAGACGATACCGATGGTGGTGGCAGACTCACCGGCGGCGCCCAGGCGCAGGGTGGTCAGGGAAGACATGAAGCCGTTGCCCAGGGCGATGATGAACAGCCCGAGCAGGGGCGCCAGCGCCATGGCCAGCAAACGCGGAGACATACGTACCTCTAGTTGGATGAGCGGAATGAGCACCTTCTCGGCGCGCACACCGGCTCGACCCGGCAAGGGGCGAGTGGCGACACGGATGCGACCTGGGCAAGACTCAACCGCTGGGCGTTATGGGAGATGGGCCGGGCGGGGAGGGTTGAGCCTACTTCACATGTGCGTTCATGTGTTCAGGCGCTGACTCTGTCATTGCTGCTGGTTGCCACCGTTCAAGGCGACGGGCGAAAAGGAAGCGGGATTCTACGGGCTTGGACGCTTTTGCCAAGGGGTATGGGTGTGCGACGAGACGCCGCAGTCTCAGCGCGACATGAACATGTCTTCCACAGACATTTCAGATGGCTGCTCCTGCGTGCGGTGAGATCGGCACGGCAATCTTGCAGAGTGCTGCATAATGCTGACCCCCCCCACCAAGGAAGGCCTCCATGTTCGCGTCGCTGTTCGCAGTCCTGGCTCCGGTTTTCATCGTCGCCGGAATTGGCTTTGCCTGGGCCCGCAAGGGCCTGGATTACCCCACCGATTTCATCGCCCGGGTGGTGATGACCGTCGGCACACCTTCGCTGGTGCTGTCCACCCTCAGTCGTACCGAGCTGAACCCGAATGCCTTTACCAGCATGGCCGTGGCCTGCTTGCTGTGCACCTTGGGGATGGCCTTGGCCGCTTTGCTGGTGTGTCGCGCGTCGGGCATGCACTGGCGGGTACTGCTACCGGCGTTCATGTTCCCTAATACAGGCAACATGGGCCTGCCGATCAGTCTGTATGCCTTCGGTGAGCATGGCCTGGCCCTGGCTGTGGCGTTTTTCCTGACCCTGTCCATCGTGCAGTTCACCATCGGCATGGCCATTTCCGGCACGGCGGCTTCGCTCAAGGCGCTGCTGCGCAACCCTATCGTCATCAGCCTGGCCGGCGCCATGCCCATCATCTTTCTCGATTTCGAACTGCCGCGTTGGCTGGCCAACACCGTAGACCTGCTGGGCGGCATGACCATCCCGCTCATGCTGCTGACCTTGGGGGTATCACTGGCCAGCATTCGCCTGCGTCACGTGGGCAGCGGCATGTTGCTGGGCGGTTTGCGCATTGGCCTGGGCGCTGCGGTGGGCTGGGCAGTGGGCGCGGTATTGGATATGGACAGCCTGGAGCGTGCGGTGCTGGTGGTGCAGTCGGCGATGCCGGTGGCCGTGTTCAACTACCTGATGGCGGTGCGGGCCAA
The DNA here is from genome assembly GCF_057766845.1 of Pseudomonas sp. D5(2026). Taxonomy (NCBI): domain Bacteria; kingdom Pseudomonadati; phylum Pseudomonadota; class Gammaproteobacteria; order Pseudomonadales; family Pseudomonadaceae; genus Pseudomonas; species Pseudomonas sp. D5(2026). The sequence continues at coordinate 3,132,783 of NZ_CM173421.1, read as the reverse complement.
CCGTGAGCCAGAGCAGGTGGCGAACCTGGTGATGTGTTCTACGGTGCTGTCGTTTGCCTGGTTGCCGGTGGTGCTGGCCTGGTGGATGTAGGCCATTGGCAACGACAGCAATTTCCGTTGAGTCAATGCGCGCTAGTCGGCGGCCCAGCAACCTGGCAATGCGCAGGGGTCACAAGGCCTTGGCCAGAAACGCCGCCGTGCGGCTGTCGGTACATGCCGCCACCACCTGCGGCGTGCCACTGACCACCACCTTGCCCCCGGCATCGCCAGCCCCCGGCCCGATATCGATCACCCAGTCGCTCTGCGCCACCACTCGCATGTCATGCTCGACCACCACCACGCTATGCCCGCTTTCTACCAGGCGGTTCAGCTGTACCAGCAGCCGGTCGATGTCCTGCGGGTGCAAGCCGTTGGTGGGTTCATCCAGCACATACAGGGTTGCCCCGCGGGCCATGCGCTGCAGTTCGGTCGCCAGCTTGATGCGCTGCGCTTCGCCACCGGACAGCTCGGTGGCTGGCTGGCCCAGACGCAAGTAGCCCAGGCCGATATCCTGTAGCACTTGCAGGCAACGGCGTGCAGGCGGTTGTTCGGCAAAAACCTGCAGGGCCTGGTCGACGGTCAACTGCAGCACTTGCGCGATGTTCATGCCTTGCCAGCTCACCGCCAGGGTTTCGGGGTTGTAGCGGGCACCCTGGCAGGTCGGGCAGGGCGCATACACGCTGGGCATGAACAGCAGCTCGACGCTGACGAAACCCTCACCCTCGCAGTTGGCGCACCGGCCCTTGGCAACGTTGAACGAAAAGCGCCCGGCGTCGAAGCCCTGTGCCTTGGCCTGCTCGGTAGCCGCGAACAGTTTGCGCACGTGGTCGAACAGGCCAGTGTAGGTGGCCAGGTTGGAGCGCGGCGTGCGGCCGATCGGCTTCTGGTCAACTTGCACCAGCCGCTTGATGCTGCCAAGCCCGGCGCTTACGTGGCCGCTGCTGGTCTGTTCAGGTTCATCTTCCAGGCTTTGCGCTTCGGGCTCGCTACGTTGCTCGGCATGGCCCAGGTGTGCCCCTACCAGTTCCAGCAGGGCCTGGCTGACCAGGCTGGATTTACCCGAGCCGGAAATACCGGTAACGGCGGTAAAGCAGCCCAGCGGGAATGCAGCGCTCAGGTTATCGAGGTTATTGCGGGTGATGCCTTCGAGCTTCAGCCAGTCGCGGGCCTGGCGGGGGGCGCGTGTGGCCTGGGCCGGGGCACTGAACAGGTAGGTGCGGGTGCATGACTGCTGGACCTCGGCCAGGCCGGCAGGCGGCCCGCTGTAGAGGATGGTGCCGCCGTGCTCGCCGGCAGCTGGCCCTACATCCACCAGCCAGTCGGCGCGGTGCATGGTGTCCAGGTCATGCTCCACCACATACACCGAGTTGCCAGCCTGTTTCAGGCGCTGCAAGGCTTCGAACAGCGCTTCACTGTCAGCCGGGTGCAAGCCGGCCGACGGCTCGTCGAGCACGTAGACCACCCCGAACAGCTGCGAATTCAGCTGCGTGGCCAGGCGCAGGCGTTGCAGTTCACCGGAAGACAAGGTTGGGGTGCTGCGCTCCAGGGCCAGGTAACCAAGGCCGAGGTCAAGCAGCGTGTCAATGCGTTCGAGCAGCTCGTTGGCGATGCGTTGGGCCGCCAGGCGTTTTTCCAGTGTCAGTTCGTCCTGCTGCTGGGTCAGGTAGTCAGCTGCCGCCACCTTGCGGAACACCTCGGCCAGCGCCTGCAACGACAGGTGCGACAGTTCGGCGATGTCCAGCCCGGCGAAGGTCACGGCCAGCGCTTCGCGCTTCAGGCGTTTGCCTTGGCACAGCGGGCAAGGGCTGGGGCGCATGTACTGGGCCACACGCTTGCGCATCTGCGCGCTCTGCGAGTGCATGAAGGTATGCAGCACGTAACGTCGGGCACCCATGAACGTGCCTTGATAGCTGGGCTCCAGTTTGCGCTTGAGGGCTTCGCGGGTCTGCGCCGGGGTCAGGCCGGCATACACGGGGGCGGTGGGCGTCTCTTCAGTGAACAGGATCCAGTCGCGCTGTGCCTGGGGCAGGTCGCGCCAAGGGATATCGACGTCATAGCCCAGCGTGACCAGGATGTCGCGCAGGTTTTGCCCTTGCCAGGCCATTGGCCACGCTGCTACCGCACGCTCACGGATGGTCAGCGAAGGGTCGGGGACCATGGTCGCTTCGGTCACCTCGTAGACACGCCCCAGGCCATGGCATTGCGGGCAAGCGCCCTGGGGCGTGTTCGGAGAAAAGTCTTCGGCGTACAGCATCGCTTGCCCGGCCGGGTAATGGCCTGCGCGGGAGTAAAGCATGCGGATCGAACTGGACAAGGTGGTCACGCTACCCACCGAGGAGCGTGCACTCGGCGTGCCGCGTTGCTGCTGCAGGGCCACCGCCGGCGGCAAGCCATCGATGGCATCGACATCCGGCACGCCAACCTGGTCGATCAGGCGCCGGGCATAGGGCGCCACCGATTCGAAATAGCGACGCTGGGCTTCGGCATACAGCGTGGAGAACGCCAACGAGGACTTGCCCGAGCCGGACACGCCGGTGAACACCACCAAGGCATCGCGGGGGATATCGACATCAATGTTCTTCAGGTTGTGCTCGCGGGCGCCACGGACGCGGATGAAACCGCTTGGGGTGGTTGGGCTTGGTGGCATGAAGCAGTCCTTGTCTGAAGCTGAGCAGGGCGCTCAAGTTAACAGCAATTGCAGCGCCCTTGCGTGGGCAACAGTCAAGGGACCTGCCCGATGGAGCCGGTGGGGGGGCAGGGAGCCGGCTGTCTTCGCCTTACCTGACGTTCGTCTCAAGGCTTTTATTGCAGACCCTAGCGGGTGCCCAGCACATCGCGGATGTTGTCCACCACGTTGTTGTCCTTGATCACGTCACTCAACCAGCCTTCCAACGGCATGTTGCCCCACTTGATCGCACGTTCGATCAGGTAGGGTACCGGGCTTTGCGGTTCGCTCTGTTTGAAGTACTGGGCGATGCCCGCAAGCATGGTGAATGCCTCGTCGCGGGTCAGCGGGGTGGTGCGCAGGGCTGCAGGCGCGGTCGTCGGGGGCGTGGCATTCATCGGTTCACCTGCTTCGTGGAGGTTGGCGCCCGTGGCCTGTGGCTGTGCTTCCTCCGGGATGGCGGGGTGTAGCTCTACGCCGCGGTCCTTGAGCAGTTTTTCCGCCAGCTGGCTGGCACGCGAAAGCATGTCGGCAAGGCTGGCAAAGCTGGGCGCCTCGTGGCCGAACAGGCGGTCGGCGCTGGCCTGCAGGCGTTTGCATGCATTCAGGCTGGTAGCGATCTGCTGGGCCTTGGCGCGCAGGTAATCGGTGTCGGTAAGCGCTACCGAACGCTGGAAGATCTCGGCGTTGATCTTGCCTTCGTTCAGCGCTGTCTGCATCGCCTTGGGGTTTTGCAAGGCGAGGTTTTCTACATGGCGTGATTCGTCATAGCGCAACACGCCAAAATTCTGCCCCTGGATAATGGGCAAGCCACCGGCAATGTCGGTGAGCGTGGTCTTCAACCAGGACAGTCGCGCCGCGCGCTCGTCCAGGCCGTCTTCGAGGGTGGGGTACAGCGTTTCCCAGAACGCAACCAGGAGCTGTTCGGTCAGCTCGAGGCCAAAGGTGATGCCTTCGAAGTGTTCGCGCTGGGCCAGCCCCTCGCAGAGCCAGGCCACCAGCATCAGGTCTTTGCTTTGCTGCGCAAGCCCTTGAGCCGACAGGTTGATCACCTGCTCCCAGTCGGCAGTCTTCAGGTCGGTTTGCCAGTCGCCCTGGGTCAGGTAGTCAGGGTCCGCCCGGCGTGCCTCCTTGATCTGGTCGAACAAGGCAGAGAAGCTCAAGTCTTCACCACTGCCACCCTCGATAGGGGCGACCAGTGTGGCCAGCGAGAGGTCATTGAGAATTTCAGGCATAGAACACTCTGGACATGGCTAATGAACAGCGCGCCAGAAAACCCGGCGCGCTGCGGAACACAGGCCGCCGAAGCGGCCCATGGTCTGGCACGTGCTTAGGCAAACACTTTGTTCGCGGTGCGGTCCCAGCCACCGACGATGTTGCCGCCGGCCTGGCCGTCGGTGCGGTTCTGCTGGGTGTAGGTGGTCTTGATGCGGGCAAAGTTGAAGCTGATTTCTTCAACCGGCAGGTCGCTGACCGCCTTGTCTTCACCATTCTGGTTGCCACCGGCAACAAACTTGACCGAAGAGACCACCACTTCTTCCATGTCGATGGTCAGGTAGGTGACCTTGTCGCCACCGGCGCGGTTCACGTTCAGCTTCAGCTTGGCAATGTGCTTGCCGGTGCAGCAGTGTTCGAACAGTTTGGCCGATGCCTTGTCGACTGCCTTGCGGATCTTGAAGTCGCTCAGGGCAACGCGCTCGGAGGACGCACCGCCCGAAGAGCTGGCGGTTGCCGACGTAGCCTGGGTGGCGCCGTACTCGTAGCCCAGCACTTCGATCCAGTCCTTGTGTTTTTCATCCAGTACTTCGCCTGGGATGCCGTCGATTTGGATATACGCGTCAAATGCCATTGTGAAACTCTCCATTAACAACATGTAAAGGGTTGCTCATGCGCCCCTTGGTTTTGACCTCGCCGGGCGCGCCGGCAGAGGTAGCTTGCCGCCGCCCGGGCCTCATCCTGTGAGGCCCCGGCGACCGGTTATTGCGGCGTGGCTCAGTTAAGCCCACGCACTTCGATTTCCACCCGGCGGTTGGGCTCCAGGCACTTGATCAACTGCGTTCGCGGTTGTTGCATGTCGCAGTTGACCAACGGTTTGCGGCTGCCTTCGCCCTGCGCGACCATCAGTTCGGCAGGTACGCCCTTGCCAACCAGATAGGTGCGGATGGTTTGTGCCCGTTGTTTCGAAACCTGCAGGTTGCCCTGCCTGTCGCCCAGTTGGTCGGCGTGCCCCGAGATGATGATCTTGCCGATATTCGGGGTGTTCAGCAGCTTGCTGGCAATTGCGCTCAGCTGACTCTGGCCTTCGTTTTTCAGGCTCTGGAAGTCGGCGCGGCCGAAGGCGAACAAGGTGTCGGATTCCAGCGTGATGGTCTCGATCGCACGCAGTGACTGGGCCCGCAGGCTGTCGATGTAGTTGCGCGAACTGGACATCAGGAAGGCGTTGTCGAGGATGCGCGGTACATCTGGCTCACGGATCTGGTCGCTATAGAACGTGATCTGGCGGCTGGCATACAGGTAGTCCTGGTTGCCGCCGGCCTCGCTGCCGGCGGCGGCCATGCTCTTGCCGGTATGACGGGCGATGGCCGGGTACCAGTAGTCCGGCAGGTGCGCCTTGAGAAACGCCGGGTCGGCATGCTCGCGCTGGCCCGGAGAAAGCATCACGTAAGTGTCCAGGGCCGCCTTTCCGAAATTGGCGATCGACTGGGCGCGGTTGTCATGGGGCAGCGCCTCGGCCTCTACGCTGTCAATGCCGCTCACTGGCTGCAGCTCACGGGTGTTGCGCTGGTAGACCTTGAGCGTGGTCAGCAGGTACAGGGTGCGGGTCAGATTATCGGCCGTGGGCTTTAGCATCACATTCTGCAAGGTGGCGAAGTAACGGTCGCGCAGCAGCGGCTCGACCTCACGGCCCTGGTACAGGCCCAGGCGCATGCTGAGGGGCACGCCCTTTGCGTGGTGTTGCTCATGGTAGTGAGCAGCCCAGAAGCGCAAGCGGTCGAGGCTTCGCCAGGCGGTGTACTGGCCGCTGGCCGCCTGGTCGTCGGCCTTGGCCTGGGCCAGTTCGCTGGCAATGCTGGCCAGGGTGGCGCGGTTGTTCAGGTACGACCAGCCCCACAGGCTGCACAGCACCAGTGCCGCCAGGCCGGCGGCGCCCACCCAACCGGCCTTGCGTCGGCGTTCACGGTGGTTGCTGGTGTACAGCGCCACCAAATGCTGGTCGGGAATGATCACTTTGCGGAACAGGCTGTTGATGAACAGCGGCGCCGCCTGGCTGCCGGCAGTGCCCGTGCCTTCTGCGTGTTCAAGCGCGAAGCGTTCGGCCACATGCTGGCCGTGGCAGCCCCACTGAGTTTCGTCGGCCTGCAACGCTGCGGTGAAATAGAAGCCGCGCAGCATTTCGGCATTCTGGTAAGGGTTGGCGCGCAGCAGGCTGTCGACGAACTGATGCAGGCGCGGCTTGAGCGCGGCCAGCTCGAGCGGGAAGCGGTAGGCTGCGTTGTTCTGCCGAGTGACTTGTATGTCCTGCTGCACCAGCTGCTGGCTCGCCATCTGCCCCCAGTAACGGGTCAGCTCGTCCATCGCATTGCTGAAGCGCTGGCCCCAGTCGGCTTGCTCGAAACCCTTGTGAGAGAAGGTTTTACCCATCACTTCACCACGCGCGGCATCGTCCAGCTGGCGATAGAACGCGGTGAAACCAGGGATCAGGTCGCACTTGGTGAAAACCAGGTAGATTGGCAGGCGCACTTCTAGCAGCGCGCAGCTTTCCTGAATGCGTTCGCGCAGGCGCTTGGCCACGCGTTCCTGCTCTTCGACCGGGCCATGCAGGATATCGTCGATGCTGACGCTGACGATCAAGCCGTTGAGCGGGCGGCGCTGGCGGTGCTGGCGCAGCAGTTGCAAAAAGCCGCGCCACTTGCCGGCTTCTTCGGGGCTGTTCATGTAGCGCCCGGCAGTGTCCAGCAGTACCGCCTCAGAGCTGAAGAACCAGTCGCAGTTGCGCGTGCCGCCCAGGCCCGCGACCCGTGCGCCTTCGCGCTCGGCATAGGGGAAGTTCAGGCCTGACTGCAGGATCATTGTGCTCTTGCCGGCGGCCGGCTGGCCAATGACCAGGTACCAGGGCAGGGCATACAGTGCATCCTTGGTCGAGGTACCGCGCGGCTTGTTGCTGTGCAGCCGCTCGATGCCCTGTAGCAGGCGCTCGCGCAACAGGCTGATCTCTTCCCGGTCGGCTGGGGCTGCACTGAGTACGGCCTGGTCGGCGTCGTCGCGCAGCAGGCCTTCAAGGTTGTGGTGCTGACCCACTCCGCGGTACAGCAGCAGTACATAGCCCGCCGACAGCAGCAGAAACACGCCGATGCCGGCCAGCAGGCTGTGCAGCGAGGCGAAGCCGAAGGCTCGGCCGATGGCCCAGACCAGGAAGATCGCCAGGAAGAACGCCACGCCCAGCAGGTAGGGTTGGTAGCGCAGGCAGTAGTACTTGAGCTTGTTCATACAGGCGTCGCATCCAGTGCATCGACGAACTGGTCGATGACATGTTCAAGGGGGCGGTCGTAATCGTGCAGCCGAGGCACCATCGTCAGTGGGCTGAGCAACTCCAGGTGCTGGCGCGGGTCGGCACAGCCACTGAGCAGGCGGTAGGCACAGTTGGCGTGGCGCGCCGGGAAGCAGTACAGCTGCGGGTGCATGAAGTCGTCGGCCAACAGGCTCACCGCCGGCAACTCTCGGTGCCCGCTCATGCGGCTCAGCCAGGTCAGCCAGAGATCGGCCGTGGGGTTTTTAAGGCCACGTTCGGCCGGCAACGGCAATTCGATGCCGCCTGCAAAGTCGCCCTGCAGCGAAGCACGGCCGAGCTGCAGGTGGGCGAGGGCAGTGGCGCTGTCGAAACCTGGCCAGGACCCGTGCAGTGCGCGGGCCACATCCGCGAAGCTGAAATCATGCAGGAACTTGGCGTGCACCCGGCGGAACAGGTCCAGATCCTGGCCCTGCAGCGGGCGCAAGGCCTTGATCCGTTCGAACAGGCTGGTGCAGTCGGCGCCTTGCACAGCCTGGTGCAGCATTGGTTTGATCTGTGCGCTGAACAGCTCGCCAAGCGTGAACGGGTTGACCAGTACACTGCTGTCTTCGAGCTTGAGCAGCTGGAAGATGAAGAACGGGTAGCGCCGCTGGCTGGCATCGCGCGAGCTGAGCAGGCCACCCAGTAGCCAGTTGCCGTTGCGTGCGCGGTAGGTGAAAAAACACATCGGCAGCGCGTCGAACAACGCTTGCCAGTCATCGCGGTAGCGCATGGCTGCCAGCGATGACTGCAACCAGGCGTCGAACTCGCAGACTTCTTCCGCCGCCCCATGAAGGCTGACGAAATCTGCGCTCGACGGTAGCTTGCCGAAGCAACCGATCATTGCGCCCCCCTGCTGTTGAGGGCGCTCAGGGCCTTGACGTCAGCCAGATCGGTCAGCTTGACCCCGCCGAAATTGCGCACGATAAGGCTTACGCGGCCATTGGCGGTGTTCCAGCTGAAACGTTGCTGAATGCCGTCCAGGTCGTCGACGCGAGCGCTCTCGTTCATGCGCAGCAGGCCCCAGCGCCCCGGGAAGTCGAACACGGTGACCCGTGTGCCGCTCAGGGTGACGACGTCAAGGCGCGCGCCCGGCGCGTTGCTGGTGCCCGGCCAGGCGAAGCGGTTCCAGCTGCTGCGGCCGTTGCGGTAGTGCTGCTCCTGGCCATCGAGGGTGAAGACGATGTCGGTGAAGTTGGCTGAAGGCTCCAGCATGATTTCGAAGCCGTTGTCACGGTCCGACAGGCTGGCGATCACCTGGCCCACGGAGCTGGCCTTGTCGATGCTGTTGAGCATGCCAGGATTGACCAGTGCCGGCCCCTTGCTATCGCCCACGCCCAATCCTTCACCGCCGGCCAGATTGCCGATTTCGTTGCGCTTGAAGGCCGGCAGCAGGCCGCTGTCGGGATCCACGAAGCGCTGCAGGTCTTTCACCGAAGCCTCGTTGCGGCTGCTGCCGGCAATCGGGTAACGGTGTGCCATGACCTGCTCCCAAGGCTTGGCGATCTGCTGCGCCCAGGCCTTGGCGATCTGCTGGCCGGCCGGGTCGCGCAGGGTCGCCCAGGCATACTGGATGGGCAGGCTGAACAGCCCCTGCAGCGAGCGTGACAGGCCATCCTGGCTGGTGTCGACGCTGCTCTCCACGTAGTTGCGCACGGTGGTGATCTCGCTCGGCTGGCCTTCCAGGGTCTCGCTGATCAACTGTTTGCTGCTCTTGCCCACATCCTGCGAGCGCTGGATGTTGTTCAGGCGCACCTTGAGTTTGCGCAAGGCGGCCAGGTAGCGGTCCATGATGGTGCTGTCGGCGCCTTCGGCGTTGTTCTCGGCGAACACTCGCGCCACCGGCTCGAAGCGCTTGGCCAGGCTACCGTCGTCCACCGCCGGCAGGGCCGGGGCAACGTTGGCGGGTAGGGTGTCGTTAGCGTCGAACAGACCGGTGACCTTGCTCCAGAAACCATCGTCGCGGGTGGTGCCGGGGGCCGGGATGGCTTGCTTGAGCGGCAGGTCCCACTGGGTATTGTCGTTGACCGCCTGCAGCAGGTTCTTCACTGGCGAGTTCTGCACGTCGCTCAGCAGCCCCAATTGCCGGGTCGCCGAAGCCAGGTCGGCGAAGTGGCGCACGCCAACGCTGCTGACCATCTTGTACCAGGCCTGGGTGTAGTCGCGCTTGTAGCGGGTCATGAACTCGCGTACGAAGTTGGCCTTCTGCACGATGGCATCGCCGCCTTCGCCGTCCAGCACCCAGTCCGACTCGTTGCGCAGGTTGCCCGACACCAGCTTGATCAGCTCGGGCTTGACGAAGGTGTCCCAGCCCTGGCGGGTGTAGATCGCCGGCACGCCAGCGGTTCCATACAGCAGCGCGCGGCCCGGTTGCGGGACCAGGTCGTTGAGGTTCAGCGCCGGGAACTGTCGGCTCGACTCGAGCTGCAGGCGCAGGTACTCGCGGTCGACCAGCGAGCTGGAGATCATGAACGACTTGAGGTTCTGCCGGGTTTCGTTGATCAGCTGTTCGTTGCGCGGCAACGACGGCGCTTGGCCCTGCTCCAGCAACTGCACGTACAGCGGGGCATTTTCCGCGATCACGCCAGCGTCGGCCGGGGTGCCTTCGGCGGCGGCGCTGGCCCAGGCCTGGGGCAGGCTGGCAGCGACGAAGGCCGGGTCTGGATGGGCCTTGGGCTCGGTCAGCAACAGGTACAGCTTGAGGGTGTTGTAGGCCTCGATGATCGAGGCCACCTGTTGCTCGTCCAGGCGCCCGAGCATTTCTTCGGACAGTGACAGCCCACCGGTGGCGGCGGACAGCTCGGCGCCATCGCTGGCAGTGGCCAGGTTGACCTTGGCGGCATAGGCGCCAGCGCGGGTGTTGCCCAGCGCGGCCTGGGCCCTGGCCGCAATGGCAGGGGCAAGCGGCTTGCCATTGCGCTTTTTCGGCTGCGGGGCCGGGGTGAATTCCAGCTCCTGATTGATACCGTTGGCGAAGGTGTTGAACGCCCGCATCTGCACTTGCAGGTTGCGTGCGATCGGTTCCAGCGCCTGGCTGCGCAGCTGCGCCAGATAGGCGCTGCGGGTCACCTGGTGAATCGCCTCGCCCTGGTACAGGCCGCCACCCAGCTGCAGGGGTACACCCTGCAGGCGATGGGCCTCGACGTTGGCCATCTGTTCACGCAGCACTTCCAAGCCCTTGCCTGCGGCCAGCTGCTGCTCGCGGTCTGCTGCCTGCTCGATGTGCGCCAGCTGCCCGCGCAGGTTGTCCAGCCATTGGCGGTTATTGGCGAACGACAGCGCTTGCCAACCGATGAACAGCAACCCGGTGGCGGCGGCCAGGCCCAGTAGCAGCGGGCTGAACGCAGCCTGGCGGCCCAGGCGCGACTGGTAAAGGATCAGGTCGCGGTCGGGGAAGATCACCTGGCGGAAGGTGTCGGTGATGAAGTAGCTGCGGTTGCCCAGGGCCTTGCCGACGTGCCCGGGCTGCTCATCGTAGGCGGCCTGCAGGGCGAATTCGTCGGCGATGACATCTTCATAGACCTGCCCCAGCTGCTGCCCGGTCTGCAGTGCACTGGTGAAGTACAGGCCACGTAGCAGCAGCGGGGCACCGCCGCGATGGCCGCGGGTGAAGTGGTCGAGGAATTGCTCGAGCACACCGCTGAGGGCGGCGAAGTACTGCGGGAAATTCAGCAGGGTGCTGTCGGCTTCGGCACCGAGGGCGATCATCTGCGCGTCGACGTGCTGGCGAATATGAGCCTGCAGCTTCTTCAGGCGCGTCTGCAGCACGGCGTGCAGGCCGTTGGTGCGGATTTCCGAAAGCCCAAAGGTCATGCCCAGCGGCTGTTGGCGATCGTGCAGGTCGAGGCCGTCGAACGCCTGGCTAAAGCCCGGCAACTGGTCGGTCTTGCTCAGCATCAGGTAAACCGGGGGGTTGGCATCGAGGCATTCGGCGTATTCTTCCACCCGTGCCACCAGCTGGGCCGCCAGGGCATTGCGCTCGTCGCTGTTGGCCGCCAGCAGTTCGGGCAGGCTGACCACCAGGACCAGGCCATTGATCGCCGCTTTGCCACGCTGCTTACGCAGCATGCGCAGAAAGGCCGAGAATTCGCTGGCCGACTGGTCGTCGCGCAGGTAGCGCCCGGCGGTGTCGATCATCACGGCGTCGGGGCTGAAGTACCAGTCGCAGTGCTGGGTGCCGCTTTCACTGTCGTTGGCGGTAGCGATGCTGGCCGACAGGCCGGAATGGGTCAGCAGCGAGGTCTTGCCGGCCGCCGACATGCCGACCACCAGGTACCAGGGCAGGTCGGACAGGGCCGCCTTGCCGCCGCCACCCGCGGAGCGGTCGGTGCGCAGCATGGCGATGGCGTGCTTCAGGCGCTCACGCAGCACCTGCTGGTCACGGAACTCGCCAGTGGCATTCCACGAGCGGTCGACCTCGATCTGCAGCAGGTTCTCCAGGTTGTGTTCGGCGCGAATGCGCTGGTATTGACGCAGCACGATTACCAGCAGGAAGCAGGCACTGATGATCGCCAGCGCTTCAGGCACGTGATGACGCAGCCACGGCACCAGCGGCGCGGCCAGCCAGCAAATCAACAGGCTAGCCAGCCACAGCAATGGCAGCAGCACCCAGAAACTTTTCAACAGACGCAGTAATGTTTTCATGTCTTCCTGACTCGGCTACCTGGTATGTGCTCAGGCACTGAACAGCTGGCGGATTTGTTCGGACAGGGCGGCGACGTCCTTGTCCAGCAACCAGTCCAGCGTCAGGTACACGGCGACGCAGACCAACGCGATCAGCGCCAGATACACCCACAGCGGTACTTCATGGCGCAGCATCTGCGACACCTGGTCGGGCAGTGCCCAGTCCGGTGACAGGGCCTTGGGCGCCTTGCGGTAGCGGGCAATATCCTGGCCCAGGGTATTGGCCAGGTACCGCAACTGGTCTTTCTGGCCGAGGCTGAACTTGCCCTCGAAGCCCAGTGCCAGGCACAGGTGGTAGACCTCGAGTACGTCAATGTTCTGCTTGACGTCGGCGCGCAACGCGTCGACCTTTTCGAAGAAGCCTTCGCCGGCTAGGTGCACGCCGAAATAGCGGAACTGCAGCGGCTGCAGTTCAAAGTGCCGACGCAGCGCGTTGTCGTCCGAGCGCAGTACGCTTTCGTCGAGGAAGGCGCACAACGCGTATTGGGTGTCCTTGACCTGCTCGACGCTATAGTTGGCGGCACGGGCATCACGTTCCAGGTTGGCGAAGAAACGTTCGACGCTACCTTCGAAGGCCTGCACCGAAGTGACCTGGCGACCGCGACGTACGATCAACGCCATGCTGATGAAGTCCTGGACCAGGTCCTTGAGCGTCGGTTTGTCGCTGGCGGCCGGGACGGCGCCCTGTTGCAGTACGGCTTCGGTCATTTGAGCACCGCCATCAGTTCAAGCTTGAGGTTGGTAAAGGCGCTGGGCGCATAGAAGCAGATGGCCTGGGCGCTGATCATTCGTTCATACACAGTGCCGTGCGGCTCGATGGCGAAGTACTGGTTGTCCAGGCGCACCGGAATCGCGTTCGGCAGCCGCGCGGCGTGATTGAGGGTGACACCCGGCATGGCGCTGTTGACCACCACTTCAATGTCTTCCGGCGAACCGACCTTGAACGCACGGGGCACCAGCTCCAGCAGGCTGGCGCCAGGCATGTCGGCGTGCACGGCGATATAGAAGTCGGCCTCGGCCAGGCGCGGGTCATGCAGTTGGCCTTGCCAGTGCGATGGCTTGGTCTGGGTAAGGTTGATGACGATGCACTGGTTGGGCACGACGTTGTCGAGCATCACCCGGATCATCTCGTCGAGCTTGACCAGCGACGCGGCCGGGTCGTGGTGGTCGTATTCGGGGAGGTCGCTGAGTTGGGTGTCCAGGGTGAAGGTCAGCAGGCCACCGGCCAGGTCGGCCAGGAACAGGTACAGGCGTTCCGGATGCAGGCGCGGGTGGGCCAGTAGATGAGCCAGTTGCGGGTGGGCACGGTTGACCGTGTTCAGCAGCCAGAACAGGGTGACATCGCTGGAGCCGAACTCGGCGATCTGGTCGGCGCGCTCGCGGCGCCGGCCGGAAAGCGCCTTGCTCTTGGCCTGCAGGGCGCCGAGCAGGCGCTTGCCAATGCCGGCAATGGTCTCGTGGCTGCCCAGGTGCAGGGTGGGGTGGACGAAATGCGGGTCAAGGTTGAAACCGCCCATGCTGTTGCGTGTCAGCTTCGCCAGGGGGCAGTGGCTGTAACCGTCGAGGCTGTCACCGTCGACCAGCAGTACGACGTTCAAGCGCAAGCTGGTGATTTCGTTCTCCAGCTCGCCTTCATTAAGGTCGGGCAGGGTGTCGAACTGCTTGCGAAAGCGCCGAGCAGCCTTGTGTTCGTGGCCATCCTCGACGTAGTTGCGGCCGAATGGCTCGGGCAGCTTGAGCGCAGCATACACCTTCAGGTCGTTGGCCTTGAGCAGGTCCTTGAGGTCGCGCGCGGCCGGCAGCGGATCGTGCTGCGGCGCGTCGTAGAGGCTGCCATCGGGGAACACCAGCTTCAGGCGCTTGAGCTGCAGTGAACCAGTGGCCAGGGCGTCCTCGTCCACCTGCAGCGCCTGAACTCCCCAATGGAAAGGGGTGCTGCGCAGGGTCGCCTCAGCCAACTGGTGCTGATGGAATTCGTCCTGATACTGGAAGTGTTGGGGCAGCAGGAACATGCCTTCCGACCACATCACCCGGCTCTGCTTGCTCATTTGACGCTATCCACTAAAGAATTGAAGGTTGAATCCATGGCGTTGCTGGCCGACTGGCTGGCGGCGTCGGTGGCTTTGTCGACGACCGCGTCCTGCATCTTGTCGGTGAGGGGCGTGTCGGCATCCTTGGCCTTCTGCGCAGCTGCAAGCTGGTCGGCGGTCGGAGGTTTGTTGAGTACATCCACGCCCCGCATGGCGCTGATTTCGGTGTTGTCCACCAGCACCCGCAGGCCGTCGGAGGAGAACCAGATACCGTCCTTGCGCAGCGAGTTGGCGTCGAAGGCGACTTTCCAACGCGCGTCATGCTCATCGCGGAAGAACGCCGCCACGCCGACGTAGCGCGCGCTCTTGGCCAGCGGCCACTGGTCGATCTGGCCGATGCCAGGCAGCAGGGTAATCTCGCGGGTTTCCACCAGGGTGTTGCCCAGGGCTTTTTGCGGGGCGTCCCACAGGGTCTCGGCATCGGTAGCCGCGAAGCGCTCGAGGTCGGTCAGCTGGTACACGCGCATCACCACCGACAGCGGCCTGCCCTCGGCGTCAGGGTTGAGCTGGTTGCCGCCGTCGGAGGTCAGGATGACCTTTTCGCTGTCGGCCAGCATGTCGGCCGCCCAGCTGTCTTCCATGCGCTTGCCGATACGGTCGGTGACCCCGCAGCCGGCCAGCGCCACCAGCAAGGCGACTGCGGTCAGGCGTTTGAGGGCGATGTGCTTGTGTTGCATGACGGCAAAACCTCCGGGTACTGGTCAGGCCAGGCGATAGGCGAAATCGCCATCGCTGCCCAGCTCGATCGCAAGGTGCTGGATCGGCGCGTCCTGGGCCATACGCTCGAGCACGCGCTGGGCGAGTTCGGGCATCAGGGTCTGGGACAGGATGTTGTCGATGTTGCGTGCGCCGCTGTCGACCTCGGTGCAGCGCGCGGCGATGGCCTTGACCAGTGCCTGGTCATAGCTGAGCTCGGCCTGGTGGTTGCGGGCGAAGCGCTTGGCGATGCGTTCGAGCTTGAGGGCGACGATGCGCTCGAGAATCTGGTCCTGCACCGGGTAGAACGGCACGATGCTCAGGCGACCGAGGAAGGCCGGCTTGAACACGTGGTTGAGCTGGTCGCGCAGGTCCTCGACGATCGCCTCGGGCGTCGGCAGCTCGGTGGCGTTCAGGCAGGTCTGCATGATGCGCTCGGTGCCGGTGTTGGAGGTGAGGATGATCACCGTGTTGCGGAAATTGATCTCGCGGCCCTCGCCATCGTCCAGCACGCCCTTGTCGAACACCTGGAAGAACAGTTCGAGCACGTCGGGGTGGGCTTTTTCCACCTCGTCGAGCAACACCACGCTGTACGGCTTGCGGCGCACCGCCTCGGTCAGTACGCCGCCTTCGCCGTAGCCGACATAGCCGGGTGGCGAGCCCTTGAGGCTCGACACGGTGTGGGCTTCCTGGTACTCGGACATGTTGATGGTGATCAGGTTGCGCTCGCCGCCGTACAAGGTGTCGGCCAGGGCCAGGGCGGTTTCGGTCTTGCCGACGCCGCTGGGGCCGAGCAGCAGGAACACGCCAATCGGTTTGTTCGGGTCTTCCATGCGCGCTCGGGAAATCTTGATGCGCTTGCCGATCTCATGCAGGGCGTGGTCCTGGCCCAGCACGCGTTCACCTAGCAGGGCCGGCAGGCGCTGCACGGTATCGATTTCGTCACGCAGCATCTTGCCCAGCGGGATGCCGGTCCAGCCACTGATGACCTGGGCGATGGCGCCGCTGTCGACCAGCGCGTGGACCAGTGGCTGCTCGCCTTGCACGCGCGCCAGCTCGGCACGCAGGGTATTGAGCTGTTGGGCGTCGGCATCGTTGGCGGCGTCCAGTGCCTTGAGCTGTTCGACCAGCTCCAGCTCTTGCTGCCACTGGGCATTGAGCTGCTGTTCCTGCTGCTGCTCGGCCTGCAGGGCAGCCTGCAGCGCTTCCAGGCGGCGGGCATGGTCGTGCCCCTTGCCGGCTTCGTGGCCGAGCACGCCGATTTCCGCCTGCAGGTTGTCGATCTGTCTGCGGCAGTCTTCCAGTGCGCCGGGCAGCGAAGATTGCGCCAGGGCAATGCGCGCGCAGGCCGTGTCGAGCACGCTGACCGCCTTGTCGGGCAGCTGGCGGCCGGTGATGTAGCGGTTGGACAGGCGTACCGCCTGCACCAGCGCTTCGTCCATCACCGCCACCTTGTGGTGCTCGCGCATCTTGCCGAGCAGGCCGCGCAGCATGTGAATGGCCTTGTCTTCATCGGGCTCTTCCACTTTGACCACCTGGAAGCGGCGGGCGAGGGCGGCGTCCTTCTCGAAGTACTTCTTGTATTCGGCCCAGGTCGTGGCAGCGATGGTACGCAACTCGCCACGGGCCAGGGCCGGTTTCAGCAGGTTGGCGGCGTCGTTCTGCCCGGCCTGGCCGCCGGAGCCGATCAGGGTGTGGGCTTCGTCGATGAACAGGATGATCGGGTGCAGGCTGCGCTTGACCTCTTCGATCACTGCCTTGAGGCGGTTCTCGAACTCGCCCTTGACCCCGGCGCCGGCCTGTAACAGGCCCAGGTCGAGGGTGTGCAGGGCAACGTCCTTGAGCACCGCCGGCACGTCACCCTGGGCAATGCGCAGCGCCAGGCCTTCGACCACGGCGGTTTTTCCGACCCCGGCTTCGCCCGTGAGGATCGGGTTGTTCTGCCGGCGGCGGGTGAGGATGTCGACCATCTGCCGTACTTCGAACTCACGGCCCAGCACCGGGTCGATGCGGCCTTCGCGGGCGCTTTGGGTAAGGTTGACCGTGTACTGGTCCAGTGCCGGGGTCTTGCCGCTGGCCTTGCCCGACGTGCTCACTGGCGCCGCTGGGCTGGCCAGTGGGCTGGCCTGCCTGGATTCGGCGCTACCCTCCACCAGCGCGGAAAGGTTCAGGCGCAGGTCATCGGCGTTGATTTTTTCCAGCTCTGGCGCCGAGGCGATCACCACGCGGCGCAGTTCAGCATCGTCAAGCAGCGCCTGCAGCAGGTGGGCGCTGCGCACCTGGCCTACGCCGTATTCGATCGAGGCCAGCAACCAGGCTTGCTCGATCATGCGGGTAATGTGTGGCGACAGCGCCGGGGTGCGGGTATTACCTTTCTTGAAGGTGCCCAGGGCGGTGACCAACTGCGCCTGCAGGCGTTCGGCGACGACTTCGTAGTGGCGCAGGATCGGCGCCAGGTCGCTGTCGTTGTTGTCGAGCAATTGCAGCAGCAGGTGCTCCACTTCCACGTCGTAGTGGTGCTCCGACAGGCACAGGGCCGCCGCGCTTTCGGTGGCCGTGCGGCTGGTTTCGTTGAGCTTGGCGAACAGAGACTTCAGGTTCACAAGGCGACCCCATCGTAAGGAATGTGGAAGACGGCGCAACGCGAAGGCTCCGCGTCGCGACCAGGGCGTTTGAGCCAACCCAGCCAGCCCAGGGCGACATTGCCGCTGCGGCCCAGTTGGGCGCGTGGCATCGCCTCGCGCTTGAGGCGCGGGGCGATTTCGAAGTCCAGGCCGGCACCTATATAGAAGCGCACCAGCTCGACCAGCTTGCGATAGCACTCGGTACCAGGCTGAAAGCGCTGGTAATCGGCCAGGTTCAGTGGGCCCAGCTCGATGCGGATGCACGATTGGTAGTCCCAGATCCGCTTGCCAGCAACAGCGCTGTGGCCAAGCTGGGCGTTGTGCCGCCCAAGCTGGGTGCGCTGTTCAGGCGGCAGCTGCAACCAGCGCCCGGCGAATTGCCTGACGTGGATCGGCAGCGAGAAATAGAAGCCGAGCATTCGCTCAAGGTTCAACGCGTTGCGCGGCTTCTGGCTGAGCAGGCCGGCAAAGTAGCTGAACAGCTCACGGCGCAATGCTGACGGCTGTTCTTCAAACTTCAGCTGTTGGGCGCGCGGTCCGAGGCCGACCAGGTTGAGCAGGTAGCCATCGAAGCCCGAGGTGCCATTGCGCTCGTGCTCGATGTGGAATTTGTATTTTTGCCAGGCCTCGTAGAACAGCGTGGTCATGCGGTGCGAGAAGATGTCGAGAAACGCATGGGCGGCATCGTCGCGATACTGCACGTGGCGCTCGAGCAGCAGTTCGGTGTATGGGCGCGGCAGCACGCCCGACGGCCCGACCAGGCCCATGAAGGTGACCTGCACTTCCGACAGCGGCAAGCCGGTTGGCGACACCTTGCCTTCGCGCTCGAAGTGCAGGTCGCTGACCTCGCTGGCCGGGAACGCCAGCGACAGCTGGGTACGAAAACGCAGCGGGTCTTCGTGCGGCCGGGTCGCCAGGTCCATGCGCCCGGTGCGGCTGTAATGCAGGCGGAGCAGGCGCACCAATTGGAAGAATTCGAATCGGTGCGGCTCGGCTCGGGCCTGATCGATCAGACCAGGGGCTGATCGCCGGTGCGTGCTGGCCATTGTACGACTCTCTTTTCTCGTTGTTGGGTGCGCAGGGTCAGTTGGGTGAAGCTGTTCATCGAGCAGTACTGGCCGAAGAAGTGGTCCAGCACCTTGCCGAACAGAAACACGCCACTGCCGATGAACTGGCTTTCATCCAGGGTCAGGGTGATGCCGACGCCGCGCACGAAATTAGGCCGCGGGTGGCCGATGCGCGCGACCACCGGTTCGCTGCTGATCGCCTTGATGCCGTTGATCTGTTTGCGAATGGCGGAGACATTGCGGTAGTTGTACAGCGACAACAGCTCCAGCAGCACTTCGCGGCCTTGGCTCACCAGGGACAGATGGTTCAGGGACAAGTGGGCGATCAACCGCCAGATCAGGCCCTTGCCCAAGGGCACACGCACCGTGGCGGTGGGCTTGCGCAGGCAGCGGATATCCTTGATCACCGAGTTGGCGGGAATGGTGAAATCGCCCCGTTCGCCACCGAACGGCAGCATCAGCGGCACGTCGCGGTTGCTGCAGGTAAGGCCGATGCTCAGGGTGTCGCTGCTGGCATCAATCAGCTCCAGATCGCGGTCGACCACGCGGATGCTCATGGCAGTGGCGTCACCCTGGTTTCGCCGGCGCGCGACCCAGAAACTGCTGTGTGGGTCTTGCTCGCCCCGTGGTTCGAAAAACGGCTGGCAGGTGGCGACCTGGTCGATGCCGCCGAGTTTGCGCACCCGCCGTACCCGGTCGATCGATACCACTTCTGCCGCGTTGTGCAGCCGTGTGTCAGGGGTGACCTGGTATTCGTGCTGGGTGTGGGTCAGCTTGATCGGCTCGGCCTGCTGGCGGAACAGGTTGATGATCGGCGTGCAGTTGAGCTTGAAGTTGTTGCGCCCGATGTTCTGGGTCAGCCGCGCCAGGCGCTCGCTGAGGTCGTAGTCGGAGAAATAGAAGTTGAGCTCTACCTGCTCGATGGCCTTGCCCTGCAGGATGCGGGCAAATCCACTGAGGTCGAAGAACATGAACTTGTCGGGGAAGGTGAAATACTCGTGCAGCAGGCGGTAGCCCAGGAATGAGCGTTCGGAGTAATCCACCAGGCCTTCGTCACGGGCGTAGCCCACGGCTTTCAGGGCGTCGGCCGGCAGCGCCACTTCGCGGCTGCGGCCCTGGTCATCGAAGCTTAGCGTGGCCTTGGCCAGGTTGTTGAACAGCAGTTCGTACAGCTGCAGCATCAGGGTCGCTTCGCCGTCGAGGAAGAACCGCAGGCGGTTCATGTCCATCTGCCCGAACAGGGCATCGCCAGTGGCTGCCAGGCGGATGCGCAGACGAGCGACCAGGTCGGCGCTGTGCCCGTTGAATGCCGAGCGTTCCATTTCTGTGAACGAGGCCTGCTGCACGGCAATCGGCCACAGCTCTACCGGGAAGCAGGTGCGGAACTTGCACACCACGCCTTCCACGGGATTGGCATGCATCTCGGTATGGCGCGCCACGCGGTAGGCTTCGGTGACCTTCTCGTGCCTGCCCAGGCTCAGTTCGACAATCGACATCGACGGAGTAGGGCGCAGGTAGTGGGGGTACAGCACCTCGAGGAAGGATTCGACGATTTCCGGAAACTCGTCATCGAGCTTCTTGTGCACCCGCGCAGACAGGAACGAGAACGCCTCGATCAGGCGCTCGGTGTGCGGGTCTTCGCAGTTGTCGCCCTCGATCAGCAACCGCGAAGCGATCTTCGGGTACTGCGCGGCAAACTCCTGGCCGAGAAAGCGCAGGTGCGACAGTTCCTGTTCGTAGTAGGGCAGCAGTTCGTCGAGCATCAGTTGAGGTTCTGCACTTTGTATTCCTGGGTGTTGACCTGCAGCACGGCGTCGAATGACACCTGGCGGCTGATGTCCTGCAGACGCAACACGGCGTCCACGCGGAAGGTCAACATGCGGTGGCCGTTCTGCTGGGCCAACAGCTGAACACGGACCCGGCGAAAGCGCCGGTCTCCGGTGCTGATCGCCCGCTCCAGCTGTTGCTGGATCAGGCGACGATCGTGCGGGTCGAGCACGCTGCGGCTGATGAAGTCCGGCATGCCGTATTCAAGGATGGAACCACCGAGCTGGCTGAAGCCGTCGAGCTCTTCGGCGACCAGGGACTGGCGGGTGTTCACCAGCACTTCGAGGTCGCGGACGATGCTGGCCTTGTACTCGGCCAGCGAGCAGGTGCGCTGCGCTGCGGGCTCGGCCGACTGGTAGGGACGGTCGTCCAGCAGTCGGTCGAGCAGCGAGGGCAGCAGGCGGGCCTGGTTACTCATGTGTCATCCCTGTACACAACGGCCTGTCAGCCGCGCGCGCCCTGTGGCAGCTCGGCAACCAGCCGCAGCGAGGCGGTCAGTTCATCCAGCTGGTAGTGCGGGCGCAGGTAGGTCACGGCCTTGTACACGCCTGGCTTGCCGGGCACTTCGAACACCTCGGCGCGGGCTTCGCGCAGCGGGAACTTGGCCTTGGCCTCCTGGCTGGCGGTGTCGTCGAGCAGCACGTAGCTGGCCAGCCACTGGTTGAGGAAGCGCTCGACATCCATGCGCGAGGCAAAGCTGCCGATCTTGTCGCGCATGATCGCCTTCATGTAGTGGGCGATGCGCGAAGTGGCGAAGATGTATTGCAGCTGGGCCGACAGGCGTGCGTTGGCGTTGGCGATGTCGGTGTTGTACTGCTTCTGTTTCTGCGCCGACTGGGTGCCGAAGAACGCGGCATAGTCGGTGCCCTTGCAGTGCACCAGGGGGATGAAGCCCAGGTCCGACAGCTCTTTTTCGCGGCGGTCGGTGATGGCGATTTCGGTCGGGCACTTGAGGGCGATTTCGCCGTCGTCGGTCTTGAAGGTATGGGTCGGCAGGCCTTCGACCAGGCCGCCACCTTCCACGCCGCGGATGGCCACGCACCAGCCGTAGCGGGCGAAGGCATCGGTGACGCGGGTGCCGAGGGCGTAGGCGGCGTTCATCCACAGGTACTTGTTGTGGTCGCGGCCATCGACGCTTTCGACGAAGTTGAATTCTTCCACCGGGGTGGTATCCGGGCCATACGGCAGGCGACCCAGCACGTGGGGCAGGGTGAGGCCGACGTAGCGCGAGTCTTCCGAGGCGCGGAACGACTTCCACTTGGCATATTCCACAGTGTCGAAGATCTTCGCCAGGTCACGCGGGCCGGACATCTCGGTGAACGAGTCCCAGCCGAACAGCTCGGACGAGGCGGCCGAAATGAACGGGGCGTGCGCCGCCGCGGCGACGTGCGAGATCTCTTCGAGCAGGTACATGTCTTCGGGGTTGCGGTTGAACTCGTAGTCACCGATCAACATGCCGAAAGGTGCACCACCGAAGGTACCGTACTCTTCTTCGTAGACCTTCTTGAACAGCGCGCTCTGGTCGAATTCGCTGGCGGCCTTCAGGTCGCGTACCAGGTCTTTCTTCGAGGCATTGAGCAGATGGATCTTCAGCGTGGTGCTGGTCTCGGTCTGGTCTACCTGGTATTTCAGGCCGCGCCAGGAGGCTTCCAACTGCTGGAACTCGCGGGCGTGCATGATCTCGTTCATCTGCTCGGAGAGCATCGCGTCGATCTCGGCGATGCGCGAATCGAGCACGGCGATCAGGTCCTTGCTCGGGGTCATCTCACCCTCGAGCACCTGGTTCACCAGTTCGCCAATCAGATCGCGGGTGCGGTTGCGCTCGGTGTCGGAGCGGGCCACGCGGCTTTGCGAAATGATGCTGTCGAGCAGCGAGGGCTGTGGCGCGAAGTTTTCCACTTCGACCAGGTCGCCGGCCTGTTGCGGTACGGTTTGCTTGTCGGTCATGTTCGGGCTCCTGCTCAGGCGCGATCGTCGCTGGACGGGTCTTTCACTTCGGCTTCACGGCCGAATTCCTTGCCCAAGGTCTTGAGCTTTTCGGTGTTCTGCAGCACGTCCATCAGCAGCTCTTCGAGCTTGTCGTTGCCGCCCATCTTGTTGCGCAGGTCGGCCAGTTTGTTGCGCACTTCCAGCAGCTTGCGCAGCGGCTCGACCTGCTTGACCACGTTCTGTGGCTCGAAGTCTTCGAGGCTGTTGAAGTTCAGCTCCACGCCCAGCTGGGTACCGTTCTTGGCCAGGGTGTTGTCGACGCGGTAGGTCAGGCGTGGCTTGATGCCCTTGAGCACGCCATTGAAGTTGTCGCGGTCGATGAATACGAACTTGCGGTCCTTGAGCTTGGGCAGCGGCTCCAGCGGGTTGCCGGAAAAGTCGCCCAGTACGCCGACGACGAAGGGCAGCTCTTTTTTCTCGATGGCATCGCCGATGTCCACGTCGTAGGTGATATGGACCCGAGGCGCGCGAACGCGGTCAAGTTTGTGCTGAGTGCTTTCCTTCTTCGCCATCGTGTTCTCCAGTGCGAGCAATTCGCTGCGAATCATTGCGCGGCCCGGTGCCGGGCGCTGCGCGTTACAGTCCTTCGATCGTCAGCAGCAGGCGCTGACGGATTTCGTCGTTCATTTCCAGAATGTTGTCGCGGCCTACCAGTTCTTCGAAGCTGGTGTTGCCGGCAATCTGCGTGCTGCTGCGGATGACCGAGTCGTCGGGAAGTTCCGAGCGCACCGGCGAGCTGATGACGCAGAACGGCAGGTCGCCAAAGCCCTTCAGGCGCTCGAAGCTCAGGCCGTAGCGCAAGCCCTCGAACAGCCGCCCAAGGCCAGGCGACTTGCTCAGGCAGTAGAACAGCACCAGGTAGTGCACCACGAAGCGGTACAGCTCGGCGCTGCTGCGGTTGGGGTCTTTGATGACATTGCGAAACCGCGCCAGGTCGAAGGCGTGGAAGCCCACCACCCAGCGGGTCGGGCTGGTGATGCGGATGACCTGGCCGCTGTGTTCCAGGGTCTTGTCGTATTCCAGCGGGAACAGTTCGGGGGTGGTGCTGATCAGGTTCAGCGGTACTTCCAGCTCGGTGACCAGCTGGAACGGCGCGGCCGAGCCGATACGTTCGTAGAGTTCGACCAGGGCCTGGAAGTGGCCCTGGGTTTCGCGCCCGCTGCTGCGTTGGGCGCCTTGCAGGTATTCGCCAAACAGGGTTTGCGGACGGATCAGCGGTGCCACGGTGGCAAGGTAATCCGCCGCCTGCGCCTTCAGCGCATCGGAGATCGCCCGCGTCTGGCTACGCAGCTTGATCAGTGCTTCGACATCGAATGTCTGTGTCATCGGTGCATCGTCCATGAGCCTGCTTGATCGTCCTGAAACGCCAATGGCGTGGACCTGAAAATCGCGCCACTCGGCTGCGGCAATTTGAATGCTGGCACATGAATATCGTGTTGCCAGCAATGCCGAATAGGGCACCTCGCCGGGGAAGAAGTTCCGGTGAGGGGCGCGATTTTTTCCCTGTTTTGTGATGCGGTGCAATGATGGCGTCATGACATTGCGCGCAGGTTTCGAGCACATGGAATGGGGCTTTGACCCGCAAAATCAGGGGGAGTAGGTGTCAAGATCGCGGCAAAAATTGGCGTGAAAAGAATTTTTCAAAAAGTGATCTGGGTCGCATTTTTCAGTGCTACGCCGTTCATGCCAGTCTTTCATCGCAGCGTGTTTTCGTGATGGCAATGCGACGGAATATGCCGCGTCGAAGCGGGTCCGTATGGGTTGCTACAGCGACTTTGCGCCGGCGATGCGACCTTGGATTCCCCACTCCCACAAGCACCCTAGCAATGCATGTAATTCATCGGTGGCCTCGACCAACAGCACGCCGTTTTCATACAGTACGGCATCGCTGAGCGTGCCCATGCCGCGAGGCATCGCGAACAAGCTCAGGCGCACCTGCTCGGTATCGCTGTGCAGCCGTGAACGGTAGCCCAGGAGGGTATTGGCCCAGCTTGCGTAGCCGCCATCGCGCAGCAGCAAGGTTGCTGCTCGTGCCAACACCGCCGAGATCTCCGTCAGGTTGCAAATGCACGGGGCAGCCGTGCCACGCTGGGCGCCGGGTTGCATCATCAGGGCGTGGTCCAGTTCGCGGCGGCGGCATCGAACAACCATGGGCAGCGCTGCCGAAGGTTCCTGTAGCCAGGCCTCGTATCGGGCCTTGTCGATGCGGTAATACTCTTCGTAATCGACCAAGGTATTGCTGACTGGGATGGACAGGTAGCACTGCTGCGAAGCCAGTTCTATCCCGAGGGCAAAGCGGTGCTCGCGGCTTGTGTAGGTGTCATTGAATTTCATGCTGAGAAGCACCTTCGAGGTGGGTTGTTAGCGGCCATCACTTGGGCATGGCTACCTGCCTGGGCATGTCGTTGCCAGTAGCGTGCATGTTCCGCAGAATGCTCGCATGGATGAGCGCGAACCACAGCAAGGAATCAGCATGATCGACCTGAGAAGCCCAGATGCAGTCCTGAGCGAGTACGCCCAGCGTTACGCCGAACTGCAACCCGAATGGTCGCCGCAGTTGCAGCAGCGCATGAGCTACACGCTGGAACCCGGCGCCCCCAGGCTGCCCCGTATCAAGCCCGGCTGGCTGAGCGACAGGCCCTGCACGTTGTCACCGGACCAGGCGCTGGACCGCGCGCAAGGTGCACTGCTGGGGTTGGCGATTGGTGATGCGGTAGGCACGACCCTGGAGTTCCAGCGGCGCGATCAAGGGCATGTCAGCGATATGGTCGGCGGTGGTCCTTTCCGCCTGGCGCCTGGTGAGTGGACCGACGATACCAGCATGGCCCTGTGCCTGGCGGACACCTACGCCAGCCAAGGCAAGTTCGATTTCGCAACCTTCGCCGATGCATTGGTGCGCTGGTACCGGCACGGCGAAAACAGCGTCAATGGCCGCTGCTTCGACATCGGCAATGTCACCCGCCGAGCCCTGGAAGGGTGGGAGGCCAAAGGGCTTGGCTGGATGGGTAATATCGAGGCCTCGACCGCAGGCAATGGTTCGTTGATACGCCTCGCGCCTACGGCTATTTTCAGGCGTCATTCGCTCTCGGCAAGCTGGTGGGAGAGCGTCACCCAAAGCGGCGTGACCCATGGCGCCGTCGAGGTTCAGGATTGCTGCAAGCTGTTCGCTGCCCAGTTGCACCTGGCGCTCAATGGCGCAGACAAGGTCGAGGCGTTGGCACCCAAGGTGCGGCCGCTGCAGCCGAGACCCACGATCATCAATGCGGGGGAGTACAAGCACAAATCCCGCGAACACATTCGCTCGTCGGGGTATGTGGTCGATACCTTGGAAGCCGCGCTTTGGGCTGTCTGGAATACCAACAATTTCAGGGATGCGATCCTGCTGGCTGCCAACCTTGCCGATGATGCCGACAGTGTCGCTGCAACGGCAGGGCAGATTGCGGGGGCGCTCTACGGGGTATCGGGCATGCCGTCGGAGTGGGTGGACAAGGTGGCCTGGTCGCAGCATATTCGTAGGTTGGCGAGCCGGCTGTTCGAGCTGGCGCCGCCGCGCGATGAGCTCGATATCCCGTAGAGCGGATTGCGTGGGCAGGCCGTGTTTCGCTGCAAGGTAAGATCGATTGCCATCTGCACCACATCCCTTGCACGCCGCCCTCGTGATGAAAACCATAAGGGTGCAATGTCAGGTTCTATTCGTGCGTGTTACTTCTGGCTTTAAATTTTTTAAATGAACTCCATTCTTGTCCCTTGATTAACGCCATATAGAATTTGGCAAAAGCCTCGCTAAGCTCATGATCGTCTCGTAGGTTTGTTTCAGGTAGATAGCGATAACAAGGGATGTCTCGCGCCTCTAAAGGTGTGTGGATGTCACCGTTCTCAGATTTCAGCAGAAGGTCGCGAAGTAGGTTGAGCATGGTCATGGCGTCAGGATTCTGATCCTTGAGAATCTCAAGCTTTTCGCGAAGCGCTCTGGCTGTAATTTTCAGTGTGTCTTTGTCCATTTAATGCCTGAGTATGTGTAGACCGGAGGGGCGCCGCTGTACGCCCCGTCTCCAGGTCGCTGCGGCTTATCAACTGTTACCTTTTCGGTTTTCCGCCGTACTCACTTTGAGCCTGGCCAAGGTAGGCAACTTACCGCCCGTCGACCTGGACGCAAACGTCCTTGCCGTCGATAACCTTGCATGGCCAGTTGTCGTTGATGTAGTGATCCGGCTTGAAGCACACCCGGTCATCATTGACCCAGAACAACTGCCAGGCAGAACCCGATATCAGCAGCTTCGAGCAGGGCGTGTAACCCCTGGCCAGCAAAGCCCCCGTAGTCAGAACCATCACCGCAGGTACTACATAGATCAGTGTTTTAATCGATATCCCGAACATCAACGTCTGGAAGCGGTGCAGCCAGGATGCAGGGGGCGGGTCGAATTTCTTGCCGGTCCAGGCGCAGATCGCACTGCCAACGAGCAGGATGGCGAGTGCCGGTGGGGCCATGAGCAGGCCGAACGCGAGGTACGGTGTCTCCACAACCGGGGCGCCACGTAGCAACCTGCCGTACAGCGGGAACAGGTAGTTGGTATAGGCATAAAGCGAGACGGCCCCTACCAGCAGCAATACGATAAACATGCCGACGGCCAGCAGCCTCATCTTGAGGGGGGAAAGCCCGGGTGAAATTTGTGAGGAGCGAGTATTCATTCTCAGAACTTAGGCAGGTTGAACGTTGGGAGCGATGGCAATGAGGGCATCAATGGCAGCCTGGGGGCGTCTGGCCATGCAGGCAAGTCTATCCCGTCGGGGCGCAGCTTACGGATGACCCACGACTTGGCCTCATCGTAAAGCTCGTCGGCAATCCTGCCTGCGATGTTGGCGGCGGTTTCCTCAGCGTAGCGACGCAGGTCGTCCGGCTTGATCTCGGTGATTGTCTTGTGAATGGCCTCGATATGATCCACGGCATATCGTAAGCCCGCCTTAACGGCATTCTTGATGCCGAAGTGATTGTCGAGTGCGTTCAATCCAAGGCCTACGGCAAATACCACGAGCGCCCCGGCAATGACTGGTGCGGCGGCTGCAGTGAACAGGGCGCCAGCAGCCAGGGCCGCGGCGTATCCGAGTGCCGAGGCGATACCGGCCTTGATCAGTTCCACGCCAACGCCGCCAAACAGGTCGCTCATGACGTGCTCGTCGGCAAATATCCATTCTGCGACTTCAATGGCCACCGCCACGTAGCACGAAAGCTTGAATCCTTTGATGGACGAACCGCGCACTCCATACTTGCCGATGCCCATGCTGACGAGCTTGGCATTCTGGATGCCATAGCGTGGCGCGTTGAGTGTCTTGCGCAGGCCAGGGTAGCCGGTGAGAACGACGTACTGCTTACCATTGCGCACTCTGTAGCGTACTTTTGTGCCCAACCCGTTCATGTCGCGAATGAAACTGGCGGTGTTTTTCGCGTCCCAGGCGGCCATGGCCGCGGGCACACCCCAGGTGGTATTGACGAAGGTATGAGGCAGGCCGTTGTAGGTGGATTTCACGCCGTGCCAGGTGCCGGTCAGCATATCGCCCTGTGTGCGCGTACAGACTTGCGGCGATTGCGTGGCGCCATGTGCCTGCTGAGCAAACTGGGCCTGTGCGTGAAAATCCTCAATGGACATGATCACCATTTCCCGGTGATTCTGGTCCATCTCCCGGTCGAGCTGGCTGAGTTGGCTTTCGCTCACGCTCATGGCGATTCTCCCTGATATTCGCGATCTACTGCCTCATGGCTAGGCGTAGGGAGCCTACACTCCAGACCTCCAGCAGCTCAAACCGGAGGACATATTCCGATGTAATTAATCAAGAAATTGTCTACTGATACACAGGCCCATGATCCACCTGTTGCACGCGGCTTTTGTCCTCGTGGTGAGGCAATCTGGCTTATTGCCATCATTTGACAGCTCCCGGCCAAGCGCGTTTTCATTGTGAGATTTCCAGCTTGATGCAGGATGCATTTACCTGACCGGGAAAGATTGAATTAAATGTTTACGACCGAACGGTTTTTTGCGCGAATTTGGGCCTTCTGGTTTTTGACGCTTATGATTTCAGTGTTGACACTTGGGGTGGCGCCGAAAATTGTTTTTGTGCCAATGGCTGTAGCGTCTTTTGTTACATTTTGCTGGTGCGTGAAATGCGCCTATCGTTCGGAACGATTTGCTGATTTTGCGTCCTTACGTCTCTGTTTCAGCTTGACTGCCGTGCCGCTTTTTGCCTTTGTTCTGTCAATGGCGATAACGTACAAACAAGCAAAAATGGGAGGCGTAGCGGCGCTTGCGATCAGCGCCGTGCCGCTCATTCTTACTGCGTTGGCTTTCGCATTGGCCTATGGGCATCGAAGCAAGGCGAGTTCATTCCTGTTACGCGGTGATCGGGTAGAAGTATTCGAACCCGAGCAGGCCAATTCGTGGGTTGTGGGCGGGCTTGGTGCAGGGTTGAGTAGTCTGCTGTATCCGACGATAAAGAACTATAATAGTTCTATGGCCGTGGTGCTGTGTGTGATGGTTTTCATTTCGCTGTATTTGGTCTTCTATAATCGCACCAATATCGCTTCGTTAAGGGCGTTAAAAGAACGCGAGCGTCGTGAGGCGCGTCAATACACATTTCTTGAGATCGAATATGTGCGTGCGTTACGTGACGCTTCATGGTTGGCTCGGGTTTTTGCACTCAAGAGCCGAAAATAAGCGATATTAGACGCCAGTTATCCAGGAAGTGTGATGTTGACTTGCTCTCTCGACTCGCGAATCTTCCAGGGTAAGACGGTACAAGACCTAGTTGGCGAGGTACTTGCAGGTTTTGGCAGCTTGGCAAAGTGCGATTTCCGCCTGAACAAATCGTTGAAATCTTATAGCTACTGCAATCCGGAAAGATCGCCGTTCGTACCTTTGACTATAGTCAGTCGCGCAATTTCTTTCCGGTGATCATGCAGAGGCTCAATGAGCAGGGGGATGTAATCGGCAGACTTATAGCCCTGTGACTTGAAGAAATTGGCAGCAGTATCCTGGTTGCCTCGTATATTGGTGTACTGCCAAGTTGCCCGTTCGAGCAAGCTTCTTGTATGTGCTCCATCTTTTTCTAATCGTGATTTTTATTTTTGGCTTGGAATTTCTTAAAGGAACTCCACTCCTCTCCATCAATCAATGCCATGTAAAATTCTGCAAATAACTGACTGAAATTACGATCGTCCTGTAAGTTGGTTTCCGGTAAGTAGCGGTAACCAGGTATGTCTCTAGCCTCCATGGGGGCATGAATTTTTCCATTTTCAGCTTTTAATAAGAGGCCGCGTAGGGTGTTGAGCATCAGCTTCGCATCGGAATTTTGATCTTCGAGAGCCTCAAGTTTTTCACGAAGCGCTGCAGCGGTAGCCTTCAGTGTGTGCGTGTTCATTGTCTATCCTAGTTATCAATAGTGCCTATGACTTTGGTGGCCGACCACTCATTACGGTTAGGGGTAAGATATTGAAGTGCGCCACCCGCCCTGTCAATGTTACCTCCAAATTCGGTGGTAGGCGCAATCTTGCTGACAAAAACCTCTGTTGGTTTAAGTGGCGTCATTTCAAAAATTGAATATTTTGTAGCCTCACTGCCCAGCGGTAATCCTAGGCTATCAGCCAGGGTTCGGCTTCCCTGCGCAGCAGACTGCAGCTCCTCCATAGTGGTGAAAAATGGAGAGTAACGGCTTGCCTCTTGTCCCACTGGCACGATTTTCACGAGGGGCGAATCTATGATGGACAGTTTTGGAGTGTTACTGCCCGAGCCTATCTGGGAGATGGCTCGGCTGAAAATGTCCATGTCTGATGCTTTGGGGTCTGCGGCACGTAGCTTTTGCAGATATAGCTCACCATCAGGGCTGTCGAGATACTCATTAATCTGTTTGTTGCTAAGGCCTCGGGGTGCAAAAGTCTCTGCATATTTTAGTTGTTGATCGTGCGCTACAAAGTCAGGGTCCTGTTTCGCATAAAATTCTCGCAAGCTCTTTGGCTCGACCTGGCTGATGGGAGATGGTTCTTTAACTTGCAACTCCGGCTGCGCCAACAGCTTCTGCTCATTCTTCGCCAACCAGGCCGCCAGCTGCTTGTTGGAGATCTCGGCCTGCAGCCGAGCGCTCCGGGCGGCAATGCTTTCCATGCTGCTCATGACGCCGGCTTTCATCTGCCCCCGAGTAAGGTAGGTGACGATGGCTGTCAGTAACAGCAGCACCAACTGCTCCTGCCCGCGAGCAAGCTGGCGTGCAGCGCGCTCGACACGCTCCTGGGCCTGCGCCGTGGAACCGCCGCTCGGGTCCAGGCCAGCGGGCTTGAGGCCATCCTCGGCGAACCAGGCCGTGGCCATGCCTTGGTGAAGGGTCGACAGGCAGGCCGGCAGCCCCTGATAAAAATACTCGGCGATGGCGGACAGCCTCAGGCCCATGAGGATCAGGTTGCCGACCTGCAGGCCAATGCCGGCGCCGCGCCGACGCCAAAGGCGAACGCCCCGGCCACGCCACCGGCGAGCGAGCCAACCGCCACACTGCCACCGAGGATCATCGACACCTCTTTGACCAGTTGCAGCAGCACCGGGAGGATTTGCTCGATACCTATCGAGGACCACTTGCGCTTGAGGCTGTCCTGAATGATCGGGTAGGACAGGGCCATGGCCTGGCGCACGTTGTCGATACGCTGGCCACCGAGGTAGCCATAGGCCTGGTTGGCGCCATTGCTCACTCGTCGGCTGAAACCGTCCCAGGCCTCATGGGCGCTGTTCAGGCCGCTGTCGACGCT
This sequence comes from Pseudomonas sp. D5(2026), assembly GCF_057766845.1. Classification (NCBI taxonomy): domain Bacteria; kingdom Pseudomonadati; phylum Pseudomonadota; class Gammaproteobacteria; order Pseudomonadales; family Pseudomonadaceae; genus Pseudomonas; species Pseudomonas sp. D5(2026). The sequence goes on along the minus strand of NZ_CM173421.1, from coordinate 3,101,772 downwards.
CTGGTTGAGCTCGCTGAATTTCTGCTCGAGATTGCGTTCGATGTCTCCCCAACTGGGGATGTTGGCTAAAAGATCCATTTTCGCTTCACTGTCCATGGAAGTGGCGGCGCTCGGCGGCGAGCGCAGCATGTCGCTTCAGACCTCAGGATGGGGCGAAGTCCGGCGGAGAGCCCATTGTTCTCATGACAAGCGTGCGCGGCAATGATGGCAATTGAGCATCGCTGCACGGCTTTGTGGCTGACCGCATCCCGCAAGTGCCATTACGGCCGCGTTCGCGATGGCCATTTGGCGGAATTGGCTAGTGGCAAAAAATTTGAACCAATCCACGTTATGAACATTTTTCTCCGCCAGTGGAGTTGATGCGTCAGGTAGCGAGACAGTTCAAGTGGGAGCTGTCAGGCATGGGCGCTGATCGGCACCTCAAACCTTCTGCGACGGGCCGTTCGGCGATTGCCGGGGGCGCTTCCGGGCGCCAGTGAGGAGGATGAAGGATGGCGATATGACATTGCCTTGCAGGGCGGTATTGCCCGGTTTTCCTAGGCCTGTAATGAGTTGACAGGGCAGCTTTTGCCGGTGTTTCCTTTGGGCCTTTCTGCCTGCCTGGCATTCGGGAATGTGAACCCTGTCGCATTTATTTCAATGCATGATGGCACTTTCCTCTGTGCAGGCAGTCGCATGATTCCGCAAGCACGCGCGTTATGCGCGCATGCAGAATACGCCCGCAAGATCAGGGTTGCAGCTGAGCATCGCAAGCGCGTGCTGGCCGTGTTTTCAAGGAGATTTCGCATGATCATGGACTTGGCCTCCGCGCTGCTGTCGCCACAGAACCGCCGCCTGTTCAAGTTTCACAACCTGGCCAACCCCGAGCAGGAGCTGCTGCTGGAAACCTTCAAGGGCACTGAAGCCCTGTCGCGGGCGTTCAACTACGAACTGCTGCTGGTCTGCGAAGACTCCGGCGTGCCGCTCAAATCCATGATGGGCCAGCACGTCAGCATCGAGATCGAACTGGCCGAAGGCGGCCCGCGGTACATAACCGGCTACCTCACACGCTTTGCCAGCATCGGCAGCGACGGCGGCATGGCGCGCTATACCGCTACCCTCAACCCGTGGTTCTCGATGCTGAAGAACCGCTTCGACACGCGGATCTTCCAGGGCAACACGGTCGAGGAAGTGGTCACCGAAGTGTTCGCGCTGTGCCCGGCGTTTTCCCGCCACGAGTTTCGCCTGACCCGGCCACAGAAGCGCTACACCTACATTACCCAGTACCGCGAAACCGACTTCAACTTCGTCCAGCGCCTGCTGGAGGAAGAGGGGATGTTCTACTACTTCGAGCACACCGCCGAAGGCCACACCATGATCATCTGCGATGACTCCAGCACGCTGGTGGCCATCCCCGAGCAACCGCAAATCCGCTTCCACAGCGCCTCGGTCACCGAGACCGCCGACTCCATCACCCAGTGGAGCGGCAACCGTCAACTGCAATCCGGCAAGATGGCCACGCAAACCTTTGACTACCGCCAACCGAACAACCGCCTGCCGGTGGCGCTGAACAGCGTGAACAAGCAGGGCGATGTCGAGAACTTCGAGATCTACGACTTCCCCGGCCAGTACACCCACGGTACCTATGACGAAGGCGAAACCCTGCTGCGCCTGCGCATTGAGGCGCTGGAGCTGCGCGGCAAAAAGTTTGAAGGTGCCAGTAACTGCCGGGCCATGAAGCCAGGCTATACCTTCGAGCTGCTGCAGCACTACATCCACGACCAAGGCCCGGTAGAAGACCGCCAGTTCCTGCTGATGAGCGTGGAAAGCGAAGGCCACAACAACTACCTTACCGGCCAGCAGGCCAGCTATTTCAACACCTTCAGTTGCGTGCGCAAGAAGATCCCGTTCCGCCCGCAGCTGAGTACGCCCAAACCGACCATTGCCGGCCCGCAGACCGCGATCATCGTCGGCCCACCGGGTGAGGAGATCTTCACCGACGAACTGGGCCGGGTGAAAATCCAGTTCCACTGGGACCGCAATGGCAAGTACAACGACCACAGCTCGTGCTGGGTACGTGTCGCCCAGTCCGGCGCCAGCGGTGGCTTCGGCAGCATCCAGATCCCACGCGTAGGCGACGAGGTGGTGGTGGTGTTCCTTGACGGCAACCCGGACCGGCCGCTGATCATGGGCAGCCTGTACAACAGCACCAACACCCCGCCATGGTCGCTGCCGGCGAACAAGACTCAGAGTGGGTTCCTGACGCGGTCGATGAAGGGCGACGGCGGCACTGCCAACTTCTTCCGCTTCGAGGACAAGGCCGGCGCCGAGCAGATCATCATGCATGCCGAGCGCAACATGGATACCGAGATCGAGCTGGATGAGACCCACGATGTGGGGAACAACCGCTCGATTACTGTTGGCGGTACGCACACCGAAACGGTCAAGAAAGACACCGTGGTGCAGGTGACCGAAGGTTCCTACACCCTGCAAGTCGACAACCAGTTCATCCAGGTGGCCGCCAAGCAGCACATCATCCTGCAGGTGGGCGACAGCAGCATCACGCTGACCCCGGAAGGCATCGAGATCAAAGGCAAGGTCATCGTGACCACCAGTACCGACACCACCCAGATCACCGGCGCCGCAGTGCGAATCAACGACTGAGGCAAGGTTCATGTACAAGCCCTCGATCTACGACCGCATCTCTGCCAGGCGCGAAGCGCAAGAGGAGTCTGCGCGGCTGGCCAGTCTGGCGGAAGCGGCTCATGTGCCCGAGCCTGTGTCCGAGCTGGAACCGGAACCGGTGCCAGCCGTGTTGCAGGATGTAGCCAGCGCTTTCACCTTCGCAGGGTTCTCCTTGCAGTTTCCGCTCGGCTTTCGTTTTCGCGACATCCAGACCACCCTCGAGCATGAAGGCGAGCCGGTCAGCCTCAGCATCCGCCGTCGTGATGTGCGCGCCAGGCAGCCGCTGGAGCAACTGTTCCAGAGCGCAGTCGAGGCTTTGCGCGAATTGAACCCGCAACTGCGTGTGATTCGCCAACGTGATTGCCTCCTGGCTGGGAACCCGGCCAAGGTCGTGGACTTTCACTTCAATGCCGGCCACGAGCCTCGGCACGGTCGCCTGGTCGGCGCACTGGTGCCCATCGCCGGCAGCGATTCGCTGCAATGGCTGGATATCTCCAGCGTGATCGACCCCAGCAAGCCCGGCCTGAGCCAGTGGCTGGCCGAGTTCGACCGCATGCTCGATGGCTTCGCGCAGGGCTGACCCCGATTTTTTCGCTATCAGGAATTTTCATCGCATGGATTACGAATTACAGGAAGGCGGCATTGCGCTGCCGGCAGGTTTCGAGGACCGCACGGTCAACATGTTCGTCCTGGGTGCCAGTGTTCCAGCACCCTTGAGCATCACCATCTCGCGTGACACCTTGCTGCCGGACGAAGCGCTGCAGGCCTATGTCGATCGCCAGGTCAAGCTGCTAACCTCCAAGCTGCGCGGCTACACCCGCATGGGCAACAAGGCCGTCACGCTCTCGGTTACCGCACCCATTGCCGGTATCCAGATCGACGCCTATTACATGAACCAGGGCCGCCCGCTGTACCAGCGCCAGGCCGCCTTCATCATCAGCCCCGGGCGTGCCCTGATCTTCTCCACCACTGCACAGGCCGACTTCAGTGCCCAGCAGAACCAGGACTGGGACAATCTGTTGGCCAGCTTCACCCCGCGTGCCCCGTCCGAAACCAGCGCCGAGTCCGGCGAACAGGAGTAATCCCTCATGTTCGAAGCGGCCAGGTTCGGCGACGAGATATCGCACACCAGCGCGCTGGGGGGCTTCCTGATCGGGGCCGCCCTGGGGATTGCGCTGGTGGCCACGGTGGCCATCGCCACGTTCACCTGCGGGTTCGGCGTGGCCTTGCTGGCCGGCCTCGCAGCCGGCATCGGGGGCAGCTTGCTGACTGCCGCCGGAGAGGCGATAGGCAGTATGTTCTCGTCCCCCTCAGGGACGATAACCACTGCCTCACCCAACGTGTTCATCAACAGCCGCAAGGCCGCCCGCGTCGAAAAAAGCATCGGTGCCTGCGACAAGCACCCAGGGCCGGTGCAGATTGCCGAAGGCTCGACCAACGTCTTCATCAACAGCGTCGCCGCCGCGCGCAAGGGCGACAAGCTGACCTGCGGCGCCACCATTTCCGGTGGTTCGGACAACGTCATCATCGGCGGCGGCACCTACCGTTACCTGCCCGTGGACGATGAAGTCCCGGAGTGGCTGCGCACCACCGTGGATGTACTGATGGCCATCGCCGGTGCCGCAGGCGGTATCGCCCAGCTGATCAAGGCGGGTACCCAGGCCGGCATGAAAGCCGTCATGCCTTGCGCCCTGAAGTTCACGGCCGGCTTCGTCGCCGGTGAGGTGGCCAGCCGTTACGTGGTCGAACCCGTGGCCCGCAAGGCTATCGGCGGCCTGGTCGGCAACCCCGTCGACCTCACCACGGGCCGCAAGCTGATCCCCGATGAAATCGACTTCAGCCTGCCGGGCCTGATGCCGATCGAGTGGTCGCGCTTCTACGCCAGCGACCTGACGGTCGACAGCGTACTCGGCCGCGGCTGGGTGCTGCCCTGGGAGCAGAGCCTGCGCCGCCAGGGGGCATTCATCTACCTCACCGACAACCAGGGCCGCGAAGTCCCGTTCGTGACCCTGCAACCGGGGCAGCGCATCTACAACCCGTACGAGCAGGTGTACCTGGTGTGCACCGAGGGCGGCCACTACATCCTGCAGACCCTCGATAACCTGTTCTTCTACTTCGGCGAAGTGCCAGACACCAACACCGAAGTGCCGCTGCAGCGTATCGAGAACGTCCTCGGCCACTTCCTGCACTTCACCCGCACGCCCGACGGCACACTGACCGACATCAGCGCCACCGGCGGCACCCGCGTGCACCTGCACTACGACAACCCGCTGGGTCGCCTGACCGACATCAAGCGCGTGGTCAACAATGAGGCGGTCGAAACGCTCACCCAGTACCGCTACGACGAACACGGCCAGCTGAGCGCGGTGATCAACCGCAACGGCGACACCGTGCGCAGCTTCAGCTACGCCGACGGACTGATGGTGACCCACAGCAACGCGCTGGGGCTGGGCTGCCACTACCGTTGGCAAACCCTGGGCGACAGGCCGCGCGTGATCGAACACTGGACCAGCGACGGCGAGCACTACCACTTCCGCTACGACCTCGATAGCCGCACCAGCTGGGCCACCGACGTGCTCGGCCGCGAGCTGGAAGTGCAGTACAACGCTGACCACCGCGTGGTCGCCAGCCGTGATTATGGCGGCGAGCGCTACGCCATCGAGCTGGACGAACACGGCAATATGGTTGGCCTGACCTTGCCGGACGGTAACCGCCTGCAATTCAAGTACGACGAATTCTCCCGCCTGCTCGAAGAAACCGATCCGCTCGGCCGCAAGACCCAGTACGAATATCACCACCTGACCACGCTGGTGACCCAGGTCAGCTACCCGGATGGCAGCACCTGGCGAGCGCGTTACGACGACAAGGGCAACCTGCTCGCCGAATTCGATGCCCTCGGCCAGATGACCGAGTACCTGAACAGCGATGACGGCCTGCCGCACACCATCATCGATGCGACCTACAAGTCCAAGTACCTGTGGTGGAACACCCTGGCCCAGGTCGAGCGCTACCAGGACTGCTCGGGCAAGAGTACGTACTACCGCTATGACGAACGCCAGCACCTGGTCGCGGTAACAGACGCGCTGAACCAGACCACCACGCTGGAGCGCAAGCCCGACGGCGAAGTGCTGCGCATCAGCCACCCGGACGGCACCACGGAAAGCTTCACCTACAACGTCTACGGTCAGGTGCTCAGCCACACCGACGGCAAGGGCCAGACCACCCGCCTGATGCGCACGGCCCGCGGCCTGCCGAGCAGCCGCCAGGATGCCAAGGGCCAGAGGGTTCGCTACGAGTACGACAAGGCCATGCGCCTGACCGCGCTGGTCAACGAAAACAACGCCACGTACAGCTTTGCCTACGACGCTTCGGACCGGCTGAGCGAAGAAGTGCGGGTGGATAACCTGACCCGGCGTTTCAGCTACAACGTCGGTGGCCATCTCACACGACTGGATGAGATTGGCTATGGCGAAAATGCCGAGCGGCCGGAGCGCCATACGCTGTTCGAGCGTGATGCCATTGGCCGTTTGGTCGCCAAGATCAACCGTGATGCGAGCCAGACATTCGCATACGACGACGGTGACCGGTTGCTGAGCATCGAGCGGCAACCGAGCGGGATCGGCAAGCAGCTTGGGATCACGGAAGAAAAGCTGGAATACACCTACGATCTGCTCGGCCGGCTGACGAAAGAAATCACCCCTGACGGCACGCTTGGCTACGAGTACGACCCGCTTAGCAACCTGACCACGCTGACCCTGCCGGATGGGCGCAAGGTCAATCACCTGTACTACGGCAGCGGTCACCTGCACCAGCTGAACCTGGATGGTCAGGTGATCAGCGACATGGAGCGCGATGACCTGCACCGCGAGGTGTACCGGACCCAGGGCAAGCTCACCAGTTGCTTCGGTTATGACGCCATGGGGCGCAAGGCCTGGCAGTTTGCCTCGACCTTGCCGGCCGACAAGCTCTCGCAAGTGCACAACACCGGTGTGAATACCTCGTTGCTGGTGGAGCACGCCTACAACCCGATCCACCGCCGTTATCAGTACGACCCAGCTGGTGAACTGGTGCGTACCCTCGACAAGCTACGCGGCGAGATCAAGTACGAGTACGAAGCCAACGGCCAGTTGCGCAGTCGTGATACCGGCTCGTTGATCGGCAGCGAGGAGTTCCGCTACGACCCGGCAGCCAATCGCCTGGACTTCAATGCGCGGCAGTTCGACAAGGTCAAGGACAACCGCATCAAACAGTGGCGGGATCAGGAGTACCGCTACGACCCGTGGGGCAACCTGATCGAGAAGCGCTCGGGGCATAGCAAGCTGCAGAGCTTTAGCTATGACTGCGAGAACCGGCTGGTGCGGGCGGAGACGTTGGTCAATGGCAAACTGGAAAGCCGAGGCGAGTATCGTTACGACAGCTTGGGGAGGCGAATAGCCAAGCAGGCTGAAATCAATGGCGAGGTCGAGCAGAAGCGCTTCCTCTGGCAAGGGCTAAGGATGCTGCGGGAGGAAACGCCAGGGCAGAGCATCTTGTACCTGTACGAGCCGGGTAGCTATGCGCCATTGGCGCGGGTTGATCAGGTTGAAGGGGAAGGGCAGAAGGTCTATTACTTCCATACGGATCAGATTGGGACGCCGTTGGAGCTGACGGATAGCGAGGGTGAGATTGTTTGGCAGGCTACTTACCGTTCTTGGGGGGCTGTAGACCAGCTAGCTGTTAGTGAGGTTGAGCAGAACCTTAGATCTCAAGGGCAGTACTTTGATTGTGAAAGCTATTTGCACTACAATACTTTCCGATATTATGACTCCGAAGTAGGAAGATTTACGACCCAAGACCCAATTGGTTTAAGTGGGGGGATTAATTTTTATGGATTTGCCCCTAATCCTAATTCTTGGGTTGACCCGCTTGGGTGGGCATGCTGGACACCGAAAAGTGTAGCGGGCCGGAAAGTTTATCAGCGTAATGATATATTTGATCCGCATCGTGTGGATGAGCTGGGACGTACTAACATACAGAGAATGAAGAAGGGGGACGCGCCTATCGGTAAGGATGGGAAAGAAGTAAATCTTCATCATCTTACCCAAGATGAACCTGGCCCGATGGCTGAGGTTCTAAGCAGTTTCCATTCTAAGCACGACAGGGTGGTGCATATATATTCTAACCAGTGGGATAAAAGTTGGGTGGGAAGTGATGGGTTAAGACGTCTTTATAACAGCGCGCCGCCAAGCATGAATCGCGGTCCATTCAATACTTGGAAGAAATCTTATTGGAAAGCCAGAGCCTTGGATTTTTGAGGATATAAAATGAGCTATATAGATATTATAGAATCTGAAATCAACGCCAGCGGGGAAGACCCCGCATACGCAGGGGGGGCATCGGATGAAGCGATAGCAGACTTTGAGAAAGCTCTTGGTGTTAATTTCCCATTATCATATAAACTGTTTTTGAAGAAATATGGTGCGCTGTCGTTTGCGGGTGATACTTACTATGGTATAACCAAGAGCGGTATTGGTGCAACGTCTGTTCCTAACGTGGTTTTTGCCACAAAAAGTGCTAGAGCTGATGGCGATGCAAATGAGTCGATGATTGTAGTGAAAGCTTCTGGCTATGGTCCGATTTATTCCATAGATGTCTCGACTCTCGGAGCTACTGGAGAGCCGGTCATAGTTGAAACTCAGCTTTCGTTCAAGCGAACCAAAGAAAAAAATGTAATTTATCAAAGTTTTGAGGAGTTTTTTGTTGACTCGATTAGGCAAGCGATTAGGGAGCTTTGAGTTGTAGTGAATCTATTGTGGCTGGCTTCTATGTAGGTGTATGTTGGTTGAAAGTTGTCGAATAAGTGGTTTGTAGTTGTATCGTTGCGCAATTTTTATGAGTTGGGGCAGGGTTTGCTATCTTTAGGGCTTAGGTGAAGATGATTAATGTCTTGTCTTAGGTGTCATTTATAAGTGAAGTAGGCATGGATCTGAATATTGGTTTCCTATCCCAATAATAACCTCAGCCAAGTACTGGGTCCCCGCGATGGCAAAGGCCAGGCTACTCGACTGTAGCGTATCTCGCGGGGGCTGCTAAGAGCCGCCAGGACGCCACGAGCGAGTGGATCCGCTATGAGTACGACAAGGCCTTGCGCCTGACCGCACTGGTCAACGAGAACAGCGCGGCCTACTGCTTTGCCTATGATGCGTCGGACCGGCTAAGCGAGGAAGTGCGGGTGGATAACCTGACCCGGCGTTTCAGCTACAACGTCGGTGGTCATCTCACACGACTGGATGAGATTGGCTATGGCGAAAATGCCGAGCGGCCCGAGCGCCATACGCTGTTCGAGCGTGATGCCATTGGCCGTTTGGTCGCCAAGATCAACCGTGATGCGAGCCAGACATTCGCATACGACGACGGTGACCGTTTGCTGAGCATCGAGCGGCAACCGACCGGGATCGGCAAGCAGCTTGGGATCACGGAAGAAAAGCTGGAATACACCTACGATCTGCTCGGCCGTCTGACCAAAGAAATCAGCCCTGACGGCACGCTTGGCTACGAGTACGACCCACTCAGCAACCTGACCACGCTGACCCTCCCGGATGGGCGCAAGGTCAATCACCTGTACTACGGCAGCGGTCACCTGCACCAGCTGAACCTGGATGGTCAGGTGATCAGCGACATGGAGCGCGATGACCTGCACCGCGAGGTGTACCGGACCCAGGGCAAGCTTACCAGTTGCTTCGGTTATGACGCCATGGGGCGCAAGGCCTGGCAGTTTGCCTCGACCTTGCCGGCCGACAAGCTTTCGCAGGTGCACAACACCGGCATCAATACCTCGTTGCTGGTCGAGCACGCCTACAACCCGATCCACCGCCGTTACCAGTACGGCCCGGCCGGTGAACTGGTGCGTACGCTGGACAAGCTACGTGGCGAGATCAAGTACGAGTATGAAGCCAATGGCCAGTTGCGCAGCCGTGATACGGGCTCGCTGGTGGGCAGCGAAGAGTTTCGTTATGACCCGGCGGCCAACCGGTTGGACTTCAATGCGCGTCAGTTTGACAAGGTCAAGGACAACCGCATCAAACAGTGGCGGGATCAAGAGTACCGCTACGACCCGTGGGGCAACCTGATCGAGAAGCGCTCGGGGCACTGCAAGCTGCAGCACTTTATCTATGACTGCGAGAACCGGCTGGTGCGGGCGGAGACGTTGGTCAATGGCAAGCTGGATAGCCAAGGCGAGTACCGGTACGACAGCTTGGGGAGGCGAATAGCCAAACAGGCGGAAATGAATGGCGAGGTAGAGCAGAAGCGCTTCCTCTGGCAAGGCTTGCGGATGCTGCGGGAGGAAACTCCTGGGCACAGCATCTTGTACCTGTACGAGCCGGGTAGCTATGCGCCGTTAGCGCGGGTCGATCAAGTTGAAGGGGAAGAGCAGAAGGTCTATTACTTCCATACGGATCAGATTGGCACGCCGCTGGAGCTTACGAACAGCGATGGCGCAGTCGTTTGGCAAGCTACGTACCGCTCGTGGGGCATGCTAGAGCAGCTAGATATTAGTGAAGTCGAGCAGAACCTTCGATTTCAAGGGCAATACTTCGACGTTGAGAGTGAGCTGCATTATAATACCTTCCGTTATTATGCGTCGGATATTGGGCGCTTTGTAACTCAAGATCCATTGGGTTTAGGTGGCGGTGTAAATATTTACCAATATGCGCCTAATGCCACTGCATGGATTGATCCTTGGGGGCTATCTTTCAAGAGTGTGAATTTTGAGGGTTCGCCTGAGTTGTTCCCCGTAACCGGCAACCAAAAAATATCGTATCTATTCAAATGCAAGGGTCTCGAGGTCGAGACTTTACTGAAGCTTACAAGCAAGCTGGTTTGTCAAAGGCTCAGGTCAAATCGATTGGTAAATATACTTGGCATCATTTGGATGATTTCGATCCTGTAACTGGTAAGGGAACAATGCAGTTAGTAACTCAGGCCGCGCACGAGGCTTCGTTGCCCCATACAGGGTCGGTGGCACAATTCGAGAAGCATTTCGGTTTGCCTTCTGGATCTTACGGGACACCTGAAACTGTAGCTATCTCGCAGGACAAGGGGTGGCTGAAAGGGCGCCCACAAAAAATAACGTCTACAACTTGTTGAGGACTATATGGTGGATGATTTTAAACTCTTCAATTCTGATGTCGCTATTTCAGGGCTTGATATTGATGCACTTGAGTCTGAAATCGGTATGAGATTTCCTGCGGAATTTAGGGCGCTATACCTGACCTTCAATGGGGGTGAGCCTAATCGGGCATTTTGGGCGGAAGAGGAAAATTATGAGCCGATTAGAGTTGAAGATTTTAAGAGTATTGCTAGTGATGGCGCTGTAGACAAGAATGAGACTAAGTACATAGGTGGTTGTTTCAGGTTGATGGTGAGCAGGAATGTCTTGCCAGCACACTTGGTGCCATTTTCCGTAGATGAGGCGGGTAACTTTATTTGCCTTGATAAAAATGAGGGCAAGGTGATTTATTTTGCGGTGGACATTTTTCAGCCCGATATTGATATGCATCTAAATCACATCAGTTCTCAACGGGTTCTTTCGTTTTCATTTCATGAGTTCATTGGGTCCTTGATTCATGAGGATCAAGTTGATCAGTGAGTGTGTGAGGTGTTGCACTGAAGGCTGAAAGCTTTTACTGGCTTTAGCGCTTTAGCGTGAATGTCAGTGAATGCTGGCTTTAATTCAACCTTCGGCGCTATACTTTCTAAGTGGATTTAGTGTGGCTGGGATCTTTAATAACTTAACGTCGGAGGGCTGAGGCGTTAGCCTCAGTCATTCCAGTAAACGAGTCACACTGAATAGAACGTCCTGCAGCAGTCAGGCGAGATTGCTCTTTTAGCCGATAATTCGACAACTAGGCCGTTGAAACGCTCACACAGTACCGCTACGACGAACACGGCCAGCTGAGCGCGGTGATCAACCGCAACGGCGACACCGTGCGCAGCTTCAGCTACGCCGACGGCCTGATGGTGACCCAGAGCAACGCGCTGGGGCTGGGCTGCCACTACCGTTGGCAAACCCAGGGCGACAAGCCACGCGTGGTCGAACACTGGACCAGCGACGGCGAGCACTACCACTTCCGCTACGATCTCGATAGCCGCACCAGCTGGGCCACCGACGTGCTCGGCCGCGAGCTGGAAGTGCAGTACAACGCCGACCACCGCGTGGTCGCCAGCCGCGACTATGGCGGCGAGTGTTACGCCATCGAGCTGGACGAACACGGCAATATGGTTGGCCTGACCTTGCCGGACGGTAACCGCCTGCAATTCAAGTACGACGAATTCTCCCGCCTGCTCGAAGAGACCGACCCGCTCGGCCGCAAGACCCAGTACGAATATCACCACCTGACCATGCTGGTGACCCAGGTCAGCTACCCGGACGGCACCACTTGGCGAGCGCGTTACGACGACAAGGGCAACCTGCTCGCCGAATTCGATGCCCTCGGCCAGATGACCGAGTACCTGAACAGCGATGACGGCCTGCCGCACACCATCATCGATGCGACCTACAAGTCCAAGTACCTGTGGTGGAACACCCTGGCCCAGGTCGAACGCTATCAGGACTGCTCGGGCAAGAGCACGTACTACCGCTATGACGAGCGCCAGCACCTGGTCGCGGTAACAGGCGCGCTGAACCAGACCACCACGCTGGAGCGCAAGCCCGACGGCGAAGTGCTGCGCATCAGCCACCCGGACGGCACCACGGAAAGCTTCACCTACAACGTCTACGGTCAGGTGCTCAGCCACACCGACGGCAAGGGCCAGACCACCCGCCTGATGCGCACGGCCCGTGGCCTGCCGAGCAGCCGCCAGGATGCCAAGGGCCAGCGGGTTCGCTACGAGTACGACAAGGCCATTCGCCTGACCGCGCTGGTCAACGAGAACAACGCCACGTACAGCTTTGCCTACGACGCTTCGGACCGGCTGAGCGAAGAAGTGCGGGTGGATAACCTGACCCGGCGTTTCAGCTACAACGTCGGTGGCCATCTCACACGACTGGATGAGATTGGCTATGGCGAGAATGCCGAGCGGCCAGAGCGCCATACGCTCTTTGAGCGTGATGCCATTGGCCGTTTGATTGCCAAGCTCAACCGTGATGCGAGCCAGACATTCGCATACGACGACGGTGACCGGTTGCTGAGCATCGAGCGGCAACCGACCGGGATCGGCAAGCAGCTTGGGATCGCGGAAGAAAAGCTTGAGTACGCCTACGATCTGCTCGGTCGGCTGACCCAAGAAATCAGCCCTTACGGCACGCTCGGCTACGAGTACGACCCACTCAGCAACCTGACCACGCTGACCCTGCAGGATGGGCGCAAGGTCAATCACCTGTACTACGGCAGCGGTCATCTGCACCAGCTGAATCTAGATGGTCAGGTGATCAGCGACATGGAGCGCGATGACCTGCACCGCGAGGTGTACCGGACCCAGGGCAAGCTCACCAGTTGCTTCGGTTATGACGCCATGGGGCGCAAGGCCTGGCAGTTTGCCTCGAGCTTGCCGGCCGACAAGCTTTCGCAGGTGCACAGTCGCGATACCGGTTCGCTGATCGGCAGTGAGGAGTTCCGCTACGACCCGGCAGCCAACCGCCTGGACTTCAATGCGCGGCAATTCGACAAGGTCAAGGACAACCGGATCAAACAGTGGCGGGATCAGGAGTACCGCTACGACCCGTGGGGCAACCTGATCGAGAAGCGCTCGGGGCACAGTAAGCTGCAGCACTTCAGCTATGACTGCGAGAACCGGCTGGTGCGGGCGGAGACGTTGGTCAATGGCAAGCTGGAAAGCCAAGGCGAGTACCGGTACGACAGCCTTGGGGGGCGGGTGGCCAAGCAGGCTGAAATCAAGGGCGAGGTCGAACAGAAGCGCTTCCTCTGGCAGGGGCTGAGGATGCTGCGGGAGGAAACGCCTGCGAAGAGCATCTTGTACCTGTACGAGCCGGGTAGCTATGCGCCGTTAGCGCGGGTCGATCAAGTTGAAGGGGAAGAGCAGAAGGTCTATTACTTCCATACGGATCAGATTGGTACGCCGTTGGAGTTGACGGACAGCGAGGGCAAGATTGTTTGGCAGGCGACGTATCGGTCTTGGGGGGCGATTGAGCAACTGGCGATCAATGAAGTCGAGCAGAATCTACGGCTCCAGGGCCAGTACTTTGATGTTGAAACGGAGCTTCATTACAATACGTTCCGATATTATGATCCTGAAATTGGACGATTTATTTCTCATGACCCTATAAGCTTGCTCGGTGGTGATAATTTATACATTTTTGCACCTAGTACCACTGGATGGATTGATCCTTGGGGGCTAAGCTGTCGAACAGAGTATCTGGGCAGAACTCCTGGCAAATCTAGCAGGACCGGCCGAATTGAATCAGTTCTACCGGTCGCCAGATAATATTGTTGGTCCGCACGAAAGTTTTCAATATTGAGGTGTTTATGAAAGATTTGTCGGAAGTGAACTTGCAGCTGTATCAAAGAATAGTAGCGGCTATGGAGTCTGGAAATGCACTGCAAGAGAAAGGGGCTTATCAGGCTGCTTTAGAAAAGTACAAAGAATCGTGGAGTATGCTTCCCGACCCAAAAGAGCAGTGGGATCTTTGCCACTGGATCGAAAAATGCAATTCCGAGGTCTATTTGAAGCAGCAAGATTATGAAAGTGCGAAGATATGGGCGCTCAAGGCGGTTGAGTCGAAACCACCTCGAGAAACGTCCAGTTTTATCATTCTTGGTGCATGTTTTCTCGGGTTGGGTGAGGAGGGATATGCATTTGACGAAATGAAAAAAGCTTTCGATATGGGCGGCGAGAGAGCATTCAAGGGATTTGATAAAAAATATCTCGCCTTCTTTGCTGGTTTCAAAGGTTAAAGAATGGGATTTTTACCAGATCAGGTTCATGAGGAGATACTGGTTCTTAGTGAACAGGGTAATCTGCTGATGGAAAAAGGTCGATATCCTGATGCTGTCGAAGCGTTCACGGCTGCCTTGGTCAAACTGCCTGAACCCATCGAGCAGTGGGAGGCGTTCGTTTGGTTGAAGGCCAGTATTGGGGACGCTCTATTTTTTATGCAGGACTATAGTCGGGCCTTGAGCGAGTTTTTTGAAGCCGCCAACGGCCCGGACGGCGCACAGAATGCGTTCGTAATTCTTCGTTTAGGCGAGTGTCTATACGAACAAGAAAATCCAGATGCGTTGGATTATTTATGCAAAGCATATTTTTTGGAAGGGGTAGATATTTTCAAAGACGAAGATATAAAATACTTTAGCGCCGTTGAGTCTGTATTGGGAATGGCATGAATGTAACGTCTGTTTTTTTTGGGGCTGGATCTTATCATCGCCAATCTGTGATGTGTATTGTAAAGGCGAGAAAATTCTTGAAGGTATTTTTTGGAATTAAAATGACTAAGGAAATATAGTGCTGAATCACTCCTAGTGAACTAGTAGCTTTCATGAGGGAAATGAACTGCTGGGAGGTTGAGTTCTTTGGCCAGCGTAAAAAAAGCCTGGCTCAGGGGGTAGAAGATTCTCAGCTAAAAGAAAAGTATGCAAAGCAACTTGAGGAGATACTTGATAAATATGCCGTTAAGGATAAGTCTAATTATGGGCGACTTGTCGATCTTGGGTGCACTAAGCCTGCCACTTATGATCCTGCGACTGATGAGTTAGAGGTTTTGGAGGGGGGTGAGAAAACGGTAACCGATCCATGAACCCCACCTACCAGAAGGTGGAAGCCAAGGTTACCGTGGCATCTCTGGCGAACAGTTCCATGGCAGCAGCGCTTCGTAGTCTGCTATCGATGAGGCGTGCGGCAGTCGCTCCAGGACGTGGCGCAGCCACGTATAGGGCTCTTGGCCGTTGACCTTGGCGGTTTCGACCAAGCTGTAGATCTGCGCGCTAGCCGTGGCTCCCTTGGGCGTGTCACTGAACAGCCAAGCTTTGCGCCCGATCACAAACGGCTTTATGGCCCGCTCTGCCAGGTTGTTGTCGATCGGCAGGTGGCCCGCCTCGACATACCGCTCCAAGCGGTTCCAGTTGTTTGCCAGGTAAAGCACCGCCTTGCCCAGTACGCTTTGCGGTGTCACCTGTGAGTGCGTCTTGTCGAGCCAACTTTTCAACTGCTCAAGGATCGGCAGGCTTCGTTCCTGACGACCGAGGAATCGCTGTTCATCGCTGGCATCCTTGAGGTCGCGTTCGATGCCATACAGTTTGTTGATCATCGTCAGCGCAACATCGGCGCGACCGGTCTTGCCCTTAGGCTGCACCTTCTGCGCTTCGACGAATTTACGCCGGACATGCGCCATGCACGCCAGTCGTTCAACGCCCGACTGTAGCGCCAACGCGTTGTAGCCGGCGTAATCATCGGTCATCACGTAACCGCGATAGCCCTCCAGCAGGCGCAGCGGCACCTCCTGCGCGCGGCTGGTGGTGTAATCGAACAGCACGACTTGTCGATCAGGCGGGCCACTGGCCTGCACCCACATCCAGGATTGACTGGTCGGATCACGATCCGGCTCTTTGAGCACCTGCACGCGAGTTTCATCGCAATGGATCACCGGGCTTTCCGAGTGCGATCCATGAACCCCACCTTCTAAAAGATAGGGCCTCAGCTTACCGTGGTATCTCTGGCGAGCAGTTCCATGGCAGCAAGGCTTCGTAGTCTGAGACCGACGACGCATACGGCAGGCGCTCAAGTACGTGGCGCAGCCACGTATAGGGCTCCTGGCCGTTTACCTTGGCGGTCTCGACCAAGCTGTATATCTGCGCACTTGCCGTGGCGCCCTTGGGCGTGTCACTGAACAGCCAAGCCTTGCGCCCAATGACAAACGGTTTTATCGCACGCTCTGCCAGGTTGTTGTCGATTGGCAAATGGCCCGCTTCGACATACCGTTCCAGGCGGCTCCAGTTGTTTGTCAGGTAATGCACCGCCTTGCCCAATACGCTTTGCGGCGTCACCTGGGCGTACGTCTTGTCCAGCCAGCTTTTCAGCTGACCGAGGATCGGTAAGCTTCTTTCCTGGCGACCGATGAACCGCTGTTCGTCGCTGACCTCCTTGAGGTCGCGCTCGATGTCATACAGCTTATTGATCATCGTCAGCGCCACATCGGCTCGTCCGGTCTTACCCTTGGGCTGCACCTTTTGTGCTTCGACGAACTTGCGGCGCGCGTGAACCATGCATGCCAGTCGCTCGATACCGGGCTGCAACGCCAAAGCGTTGTAACCCGCATAATCGTCGGTCATCACATAGCCGCGATAGCCTTGCAGCAGACGCAATGGTACTTCCTGCGCACGGCTGGTGGTGTAGTCGAACAGCACAACTTGTCGATCAGGCGGGCCACTGGCTTGCACCCACATCCAGGATTGGCTGGTCGGGTCTCGATCCGGTTCTTTCAACACCTGGACGCGGGTCTCATCGCAATGAATCACCGGACTTTCCAGCAGCCGATCACGCATCAGGTTCAACAGCGGCTGGAAGTATTTACTGCACTGGATCACCCAACGCGCCAGGGTTTGTCGTGGAATCTCGATGCCGTGGCGGGACAGCACACTTTCAAACCTGTGTAGCGGCAAGCCATCGACGTACTTGGTCGTCAGCAGCATGGCCAGCACGCTTGGGCTGGCCATGCTTTTTTCGATTAACTGGGCGGGCTTGTCAGCAGTGACAGGAGCAGTCTCGCAACCACGGCAGCCATAGATCTTGCGCACGTGTTTGAGTACGCGGATCTGCATCGGCACGATATCGAGCTGCTCGCTGGTTTCTTCGCCGATGACATGCTTGCGGCAACCGCAGGCGCAGGTCAGTTCGTGTTCGGGCAACTCATGGATAACTTCGATACGTGGCAGATTAGCCGCCAATGACTTGCGCTTGCCACGGCGCTTGACCGGGACAACGACTTCTTCATTGGCATCATCGACTACAGCCAGCAGAGGGTCATTTTCCGCTTCATCGAACATGGCCAGTTGCGGCGTTTTGGGATCGACGGTTTGCTCGGACTTGCGGCCAAAGAAACGGTCACGCCATAACTTGATTTGTTCTTTCAGATCGTCAATTTGGACGATGTGGGCCTGATTGACTTCCTGCTCGCGCAAACGGGCAGCATAGCTCTCAAGCAATAATTGCTTGAGCAGGGCAGGATCGTCTGGGAGATTGTCGGGCACGGAAATCATGCCGCGGATTATACCGGGTCAGGCGACGTAGCGCGGAGTCAAAACCTGATGAGGACGGTTGCGCCAAAGGTCGAAACCGTCGAGCAGCCAATTGAGTTCTTGGACGGTCAGGACAATCGCTTCGTCGCTGGGCTCAGGCGACATTTTGAAGCGCTCGGCTTCCAGGCGCTTGAGCCAGAGGCAGAAGCCGTTGCGCTCCCAGTACAACACTTTGATCCGATTACGCGCCTTGTTGAGGAAGACGAAGAGCACGGGGTCGAACACGGCGACTTTGATATCCAGTTCTACCAAGGCAGTAAGGCCGTCGATGGACTTTCGAAAGTCCACAGGCTTGGGGTAGAGGTAGACTTTTTCGACTTTGCTGTCGGGGCGCATCATGCAGGGCTGGCTCCAGAAGGAAATCGGGAGCACAGCATCGGGCATCAGGTAAGCGCTTTGAATGTGGGGTTCATGGAGCACTTACGGCTTTCCAGCAGGCGGTCACGCATCAGGTTCAGCAGTGGCTGAAAGTGTTCGCTGCACTGGATGACCCAGCGGGCCAGGGTTTGCCGGGGGATCTCGATACCATGTCGGTTCAGCACCGTCTCGAAGCGGTGCAGCGGCAGGCCATCGACGTACTTGGTGGTCAGCAACATCGCCAGCACGCTGGGGCTGGCCATGCTCTTTTCAATCAATTGGGCCGGCTTGTCAGCGGTGACCGGCGCGGTTTCGCAGCCACGGCAGCCATAGATTTTGCGTACGTGTTTAAGCACACGGATCTGCATCGGCACGATGTCGAGCTGTTCGCTGGTTTGCTCGCCAATCACGTGTTTGCGGCAACCACAGGCGCAAGTCAGTTCGTGCTCG
This sequence comes from Pseudomonas sp. D5(2026), assembly GCF_057766845.1. Taxonomy (NCBI): domain Bacteria; kingdom Pseudomonadati; phylum Pseudomonadota; class Gammaproteobacteria; order Pseudomonadales; family Pseudomonadaceae; genus Pseudomonas; species Pseudomonas sp. D5(2026). The sequence goes on along the minus strand of NZ_CM173421.1, from coordinate 3,083,071 downwards.
GGCAAGTCATGAATGACTTCAATGCGTGGCAGGTCAGCCGACAGTGGCTTGCGTTTGCCGCGCTGCTTGCTTGGCGCAACAACTTCTTCGTCGGCATCATCAGCGGTAGGTACCCACTGACTTTCGGGTTCATTGAACAACGCCAGTTGGGGCGTGTTGGACTCGACGGTTTGCTCGGACTTGCGATTGAATAATCGGTCACGCAGCAGCTTGACCTGTCCTTTAAGATCGACGATCTGACCTTTGTCGACCGTGCGCTCGACCAACAACTGCGCAAGCAGTAGTTTGAGCGCGGCAGGGTCGTCAGGAAGGTTATCGGGCACTGAAATCATGGCCCGGATTACCCGGTCAGGCGACGAAACGAGGAGTCAAAACCTGATGCGGACGGTTGCGCCAGAGTTCGAAACCGTCGAGTAGCCAATTCAGTTCCTGGACGGTCAGCACGATAGCTTCGTCGGTCGCGTCGGGTGAAGTTTTGAAACGCTCGGCTTCGAGGCGCTTGAGCCAAAGGCAGAAGCCGTTGCGCTCCCAATACAACACCTTGATGCGGTTACGGGCTTTATTGAGGAAGACGAAAAGTACCGGGTCGAACACGGCGACCTTGATGTCCAGTTCGACCAGGGCAGTGAGGCCGTCGATGGACTTTCGAAAGTCCACGGGCTTGGGGTAGAGGTAGACTTTTTCGACTTTGCTGTCGGGGCGCATCATGGCGGGCTGGCTCCAGAAAGAAATCGGGAGCACAGCATCGGGAATCAGGTGGACGGTTGGAATGTGGGGATGATGGATCCCTTACGAAGCGCTTCCTCTGGCAGGGGCTGAGGATGCTGCGGGAGGAATCGCCTGCGAAGAGCATCTTGTACCTGTACGAGCCGGGTAGCTATGCGCCGTTGGCGCGGGTTGATCAGGTTGAAGGGGAAGGGCAGAAGGTTTACTACTTCCATACTGACCAGATTGGTACGCCGCTGGAGCTAACGGACAGCGATGGCAAGATTGTTTGGCAGGCGACGTATCGGTCTTGGGGTTCGATAAAGCAATTGGTTGTCGATAAGGTCGAGCAGAACCTTCGGTTCCAAGGGCAGTACTTCGATCATGAGGCAAGTCTGCATTATAATATGTTCCGCTATTATGATCCTGAAATGGGTAGATTTATAGTGCAGGATCCATTAGGTTTGATGGGGGATAATCTTTATCGTTACGGCCCGAATCCAATACTATGGATTGATCCTCTCGGCTGGATGCCATTGGCCAACCCAGTTAAAGTGGGGCATCACATGGTTCCTCATTTTTTAGCTACCTCTTTAGGGATACCCCGTTCAACTCATTTAATAACGTCCCTTCCATGCTCTGGCTGGAGCCTGGGCAATGGAATAGAATGGAGCACAGCGGTATGCACGGTTACAATGGTTTGGGCGCGAGTACCAAGCCGGCCGTGACGCTAGATGCTTTCAAATCCGAAGGCCTAACGAATGAGAAATGGTTGCAGTCGTTGGAGGCACATTACAATAGCCCGGAAATTTCCCACCTTAGAGGGGATTTAAGGCTTGTTGAGAACGGAAATCCTGGGCGTATTATTGCTGCAAATGTTTCCCCTGCCGAGGGTTGGGCAGCAACCAAGGCATGGGCGCGATCCAAAGGTGCAAGTTTGCCAGGGTGTAGTTGATGAATAACGCTAAAGTTAGTTACGTAACAGTTAATGATTCGAGGCTAGTGGCTGGCGGTAAGCTAGAGATTGGTAGTGCGGTAGTGGGGTTGAATGAATTCGATTTTGGCGAGTTTGGGTCTATCCAGAGAAAAGTTGTTGTAGGCTGGTTTGGTGAAGAGCGAGCTAGATATGCTAGTGCTGTGCGTGCGCGAGAGATTTCCTCCAAGGAAATATCCATAATTGTCGAGTCCGACGGGCCAGTTGTACTAGATCTCGGCTGCGAAAAACTATTGCTGGACGAACAGAGGCAGGCTCGAAACTTCTACAAGTTGTTTGTTGAAATTTCATTAGAAGTTCCGCTGGAAGCGTTTGGTGAGGTGCCGGATCATATTAAGCCGCTACTGCAATACTCCGAAATATTGCATGTCACGGTTTCCCTCTCTAGCGGCGATGTAGGCACGCACATAGAATCAAGTTCCAAGCGTCCGGTGTATGATGGGTACGGAGAGTTGGGTTTTTTCCTTGCTGACTTGGATAAAATGAATGAGTATGTTATTTCCAGGTTGGGTAGTGGCGTTATTAATCTTAAGGACGCATTCTGCCAGACTGAAATTGCCAATGAGCTGTTTTCGGAAGGCTTATTAGTTTTAATTTGGGGGATGACGCCGTGGCACTATTATCTGTATGGCTTGAGCGGGCCTGAAGATGCTGCTTATATCCCAAAACTCATGAATCCCCAGTTTCAAGGTACCTATAGATTGCGTCATGATATTCAAAATCCAAGCGTTGTTCCAGGTGAGTTTTTGCTGAATTGGCCTGAATGCCTTGGCAAGAGCTTTCCAAAGATACACATAGGTGGGGAAGGGGAGTTGTTGAAGGTCGAAATCAGTGTCATGGGTTTTTACATTCCAAATGTCGGCGTTGGACCTCCGCTGTCGGTAATCACTGCCAGCAGGGAAGAAAATGAGCCTATTATTAATCCATTGCTAATGGTCGATATTGAGGCTGTAGAGCCTGGGCTATGTTTTGATGTGTCGTGAGATGCTGTTTGTAAGGTGTGGAATTGAACGCATAATTTTATAACAGGTTTGTAGTGGATGCGATTACGGGGCGCTTGCTATGAGTGAGAATGAAGAGAATTACTATGTTATGAGCTATAACTCGACGGAGGCAGGATGTCCTGTGAGCATGGCAGGTTTTTTCAATTGCCAGAAATTCGAATGGGATCCCTACGAATCGAATCCTGAAAGGTTGGATATAAAGCATCACTATAGCCTTGAATTGACGAGTTTGGATTTGGATTTTGGAAGTTTAGATTTCGATTTTTATCAGGTCGGCGCTATATATGTTTCAAAAAAATTCTTAGACGTTTGCGATAGTGTGGGCGCCAAGTACAGGGCTGTTCCCTTTGACTTGAAATCTGGAAACAAAATAAGACAGGGTGAATTTTTTATTTTTCTTCCGGGCGAAAGCTTGGTGGCGATGGATAAAGAGCGTTCCATATACGAAGTGTCAAAAGATATTGACAGCGGCGTCATAATTAACAGTCCGCTTTACCCTGGCTCGGTGAGTATTGATAAAATAGACTTGTTTGTGGTTTCTAAATCTGTAAAAAGTGATATTTTTCGTTGCCAAGAGACGCTGGAGTTATTTTGCAGTGAGCGGTTCTTGTTGGCGGCAAGTGATTTAAAGGGGGTTTCGTTTAGTAAGGTGGATAGTTCCTATAAGTATGATCCATGGGCGGAGTTTGATGAGCTCTAATTGCTATTGATACAAGGTGATTTATAAACTATCTACTAAATATTAACCCAGTTGACCAAGGCCGGTACCCAAGCCGGCATGAAAGCCGTCATGCCTTGCGCCCTGAAGTTCACGTCCGGCTTCGTCGCCGGTGAGGTGGCCAGCCGTTACGTGGTCGAACCCGTGGCCCGCAGAGCTATCGGCGGCCTGGTCGGCAACCCCGTCGACATCGCGACGGGCCGCAAGCTGATCCCCGATGAAATCGACTTCAGCCTGCCACAACCCGATCCACCGCCGTTACCAGTACGACCCGGCCGGTGAACTGGTGCGTACCCTCGACAAGCTACGCGGCGAGATCAAGGACGAATACGAAGCCAACGGCCAGTTGCGCAGTCGCGATACCGGCTCGTTGATCGGCAGCGAGGAATTCCGCTACGACCCGGCAGCCAACCGCCTGGACTTCAATGCGCGGCAGTTCGACAAGGTCAAGGACAACCGGATCAAACAGTGGCGCGATCAGGAGTACCGCTACAACCCGTGGGGCAACCTGATCGAGAAGCGCTCGGGGCACAGCAAGCTGCAGCACTTCAGCTATGACTGTGAGAACCGGCTGGTTAGTAAGTGCTCCATGAACCCCACATTCAAAGCGCTTACCTGATGCCCGATGCTGTGCTCCCGATTTCCTTCTGGAGCCAGCCCTGCATGATGCGCCCCGACAGCAAAGTCGAAAAAGTCTACCTCTACCCCAAGCCTGTGGACTTTCGAAAGTCCATCGACGGCCTTACTGCCTTGGTAGAACTGGATATCAAAGTCGCCGTGTTCGACCCCGTGCTCTTCGTCTTCCTCAACAAGGCGCGTAATCGGATCAAAGTGTTGTACTGGGAGCGCAACGGCTTCTGCCTCTGGCTCAAGCGCCTGGAAGCCGAGCGCTTCAAAATGTCGCCTGAGCCCAGCGACGAAGCGATTGTCCTGACCGTCCAAGAACTCAATTGGCTGCTCGACGGTTTCGACCTTTGGCGCAACCGTCCCCATCAGGTTTTGACTCCGCGCTACGTCGCCTGACCCGGTATAATCCGCGGCATGATTTCCGTGCCCGACAATCTCCCAGACGATCCTGCCCTGCTCAAGCAATTATTGCTTGAGAGCTATGCTGCCCGTTTGCGCGAGCAGGAAGTCAATCAGGCCCACATCGTCCAAATTGACGATCTGAAAGAACAAATCAAGTTATGGCGTGACCGTTTCTTTGGCCGCAAGTCCGAGCAAACCGTCGATCCCAAAACGCCGCAACTGGCCATGTTCGATGAAGCGGAAAATGACCCTCTGCTGGCTGTAGTCGATGATGCCAATGAAGAAGTCGTTGTCCCGGTCAAGCGCCGTGGCAAGCGCAAGTCATTGGCGGCTAATCTGCCACGTATCGAAGTTATCCATGAGTTGCCCGAACACGAACTGACCTGCACCTGCGGTTGCCGCAAGCATGTCATCGGCGAAGAAACCAGCGAGCAGCTCGATATCGTGCCGATGCAGATCCGCGTACTCAAACACGTGCGCAAGATCTATGGCTGCCGTGGTTGCGAGACTGCTCCTGTCACTGCTGACAAGCCCGCCCAGTTAATCGAAAAAAGCATGGCCAGCCCAAGCGTGCTGGCCATGCTGCTGACGACCAAGTACGTCGATGGCTTGCCGCTACACAGGTTTGAAAGTGTGCTGTCCCGCCACGGCATCGAGGTTCCACGACAAACCCTGGCGCGTTGGGTGATCCAGTGCAGTAAATACTTCCAGCCGCTGTTGAACCTGATGCGTGATCGGCTGCTGGAAAGTCCGGTGATTCATTGCGATGAGACTCGCGTCCAGGTGTTGAAAGAACCGGATCGAGACCCGACCAGCCAATCCTGGATGTGGGTGCAAGCCAGTGGCCCGCCTGATCGACAAGTTGTGCTGTTCGACTACACCACCAGCCGTGCGCAGGAAGTACCATTGCGTCTGCTGCAAGGCTATCGCGGCTATGTGATGACCGACGATTATGCGGGTTACAACGCTTTGGCGTTGCAGCCCGGTATCGAGCGACTGGCATGCATGGTTCACGCGCGCCGCAAGTTCGTCGAAGCACAAAAGGTGCAGCCCAAGGGTAAGACCGGACGAGCCGATGTGGCGCTGACGATGATCAATAAGCTGTATGACATCGAGCGCGACCTCAAGGAGGTCAGCGACGAACAGCGGTTCATCGGTCGCCAGGAAAGAAGCTTACCGATCCTCGGTCAGCTGAAAAGCTGGCTGGACAAGACGTACGCCCAGGTGACGCCGCAAAGCGTATTGGGCAAGGCGGTGCATTACCTGGCAAACAACTGGAGCCGCCTGGAACGGTATGTCGAAGCGGGCCATTTGCCAATCGACAACAACCTGGCAGAGCGTGCGATAAAACCGTTTGTCATTGGGCGCAAGGCTTGGCTGTTCAGTGACACGCCCAAGGGCGCCACGGCAAGTGCGCAGATATACAGCTTGGTCGAGACCGCCAAGGTCAACGGCCAGGAGCCCTATACGTGGCTGCGCCACGTACTTGAGCGCCTGCCGTATGCGTCGTCGGTCTCAGACTACGAAGCCTTGCTGCCATGGAACTGCTCGCCAGAGATACCACGGTAAGCTGAGGCCCTATCTTTTAGAAGGTGGGGTTCATGGATCGCACTCAATTGAAAATATGAGAGGCGAGGGTCGAATTAGAGGTAAAAGTGACTCGATGGAATTTAAAAGCTCGACCGATAAGCAGTGGTATCCGGTTCGAGAGGCCGATATGGCAAATAAGTATGATGCGGTGACATATTGGAATGATAGAGGTGGATTCTTTGGAGCTAAGTCTAAGGAGGTCATGAAGTGGATGCTGGATCCGAAGAGCTATGATCTAGAGCATTATTCGTACAACAGGTCGGCAGGTGCAAAATTGAATCAGTTTTACCGGTCGCCAGATAATATTGTTGGTCCGCACGAAAGTTTTCAGAATTGAGGCGCTTATGAAAGATCTGTCGGAAGTGAACTTGCAGCTGTCTCAAAGAATAGTAGTGGTTGTGGAGTCTGGAAATGAATTACAAGAGAAAGGAGATTATCAGGCTGCTTTAGAAAAGTACAAAGAATCGTGGAGTATGCTTCCTGACCCAAAAGAGCAGTGGGATCTTTCCCATTGGATCGAAAAATGCAATTCCGAGGTCTATTTAAAGCAGCAAGATTATGAAAGTGCGAAGATATGGGCGCTCAAGGCGGTTGAGTCGAAACCACCTCGAGAAACGTCCAGTTTTATTATTCTTGGTGCATGTTTTCTCGGGTTGGGTGAGGAGAGACATGCATTTGACGAAATGAAAAAAGCTTTCGAAATGGGCGGCGAGAGAGCATTCAAGGGATTTGATAAAAAGTATCTCGCCTTCTTTGCTGGTTTCAAAGGTTAAAGAATGGGATTTTTACCAGATCAGGTTCATGAGGAGATACTGGTTCTTAGTGAACAGGTAATCTGCTGATGGAAAAACGTCGATATCCTGATGCTGTCGAAGCTTTCACGGCTGCCTTGGTCAGACTGCCTGAACCCGTCGAGCAGTGGGAGGCGTTCGTTTGGTTGAAGGCCATATGATCCTGCAACTGCTGAGTTAGAAGTTTTGGATGGGGATGAGAAAACGCTGACGATTCAAGTGCAGCAAACTAACTGCAAAGCTCGGACACGTGCCAAGGTCGAGCATCCGTTTCGGGGGATCAAGCGCCATTTCGGTTACGTGAAAGTGCGTTTTTGTGGGCTGATGAAAAACACGGCTCAGTTGACCACACTGTTCGCCGTGTCGAACCTGAGGATGGCTGGAAAACAGCTGATGGGTATGGGTGAACTGCGCGCTTAAAAGGGAAATCTGGGCGAAAAGCCTCTGAAAACATGACGCATTGAGCGCTTTTTCGATAGATAGCTCTGCGTGATGGGGAAATATCAACTTACCGCCCCGCACGGCAAGTTGATCGGCGCTTCCTTAGATGCGCTTTGTTTCTGCATGTTGATTATGTGCTTTCTGGTCAAGACGCTTAGATTAGGCACAATTGGCGCTCTGTGTCTGATTGATCAAATGGATTGAACTCATGAAAAGATGGCAAGGCTGCCCGCCCATCATCCCTGGGAGGGTTTCTCCCCCATGCGCGCCTTGAGCTTGTGCAGGGTAGGGGACTCGCCCCCGGACAGCTCGATACGAAACTCGGCGAAGGCGTGCTCGAGATCGGCATACTGCTGCAGCCCTTCTTCGGTGAACAGATAGCTTCCGGGGATGTCACGCCATTCCATCGGGGTGCGGATCCGCTGCTGCTTTGCCGCGTTCAACAAGAGCGTCAGTTCTACACTCAACTTCATGGCGGCCGGGTCGTGTGACTTCAGCCGGTCAATGATGACACGCAGCGCTATCGATTTTTGCCGGAGTGCGTAAATGTCCATCGTGGCTCAGCCTGCTGGGTGTAGGGTTTATAGCTTTCGTCAGTGACTGCGCTCGATGTTCAGTGGCGGGCCTGATCGAACGTCGGCAATCAATCGGGCAGTTGAATTTTGAGGCCACGAGCCGACTGGATGGCTACGTAATAGGCGTCTTTCAGTGCTCTGGCCAACTCGGGGTCATTTTCTTCGAATTCTTTCGAGGCAATGGCACCGATACTGAGTTGGTGGAGTTTCGATTTATCTTGCTCACGCCCTTCGAACACGGCTTTCACATAGTCAAGTTGGTTTAATAGCATCCCATAAATGGGGTAAGCGGGACAGGCCTTGTTCCGCTGCGCGGTCATGTCGATAGCCTTCTGTACATAGCCGAGGGGGGTTGTGGGTTTCATAATGCACCTGGTGTTATCAGTTTGAAGAGCTCGCGTTGGCCAGAGGTGATCTGCCGAGCACCGCCAATGGCGTTATAGGGTGGGGAAGGAACGGACCAGGTATCCAGCACCGGTGCCGAGGTGCTCCTCAGCAGCGTGACCTTCTCAGTGCTCTGGTAGACGTTCCCGATCTTGAGCACGATGTTTTCCGTTTTGTAGATCTGGCCAAGCGGGTTGATCCCCAGTTGCCCTGGCACCACGTCAGGGGTAGGAGAGTACCACATGCCTTGCCGGCCGCCGGGCACCTGGAATTGCCAAAGTGTCTTGCTCCGGTTGACTGTTTCCGTGAAGACTGGTTGAGTGAAGTCCAAGCCGTTCATGTAGCTTCGTAGTCGGCAGGCTTAGAGCCCTGTGACTTGAAGAAGTTTACAGCAGTTTCCTGGTTGCCTCGTATGTTGATGTCCTGTGCCAAGTTACCCGTTCGAGCGAACTTCTTGTTCACGTACTCCCTACGGGAAACTTCCATTAAGCCTGGCTTATCCGGTGCCTGAGCAATGGGTGGTCGATCGGGTAGTGGTCGCAATGGCTCCGGTTGCGCTTTTGCACGAGAGATCGGTGTGGCCTCTTTGGGCTGCAACTCCGGCTGCGCCAACAGCTTCTGCTCATTCTTCGCCAACCAGGCCGCCAGCTGTTTGTTGGAGATCTCGGCTTGCAGCCGAGCGCTCCGGGCGGCAACGCTTTCCATGCTGCTCATGACGCCGCCTTCAGCTGCCCCCGAGTAAGGTAGGTGACGATGGCGGTCAGTAGCAGCAGCACCAACTGCTCCTACCCGCGAGCAAGCCGGCGTACAGCACGCTCGACACGCTCCTGGGCCTTCGCCGCGGAACCGCCGCTCGGGTCCAGGCCAGCGGGCTTGAGGCCATCCTCGGCGAACCAGGCCTTGCTGAAGGGTCGACAGGCCGGCAGGACCTGATAAAAATACTCGGCGATGGCGGACAGCCCAGGCCCATGAGGATCAGGTTGCCGACCTGCAGGCCAATGCCGGCGCCAAAGGCGAACGCCCCGGCCACAGTCCCAAAGGCATGACGGCGGAGGAGCGTAGTGCTTTCGATACGTTGGTTGAAAGTCTTCAACTGCGCTATCTGCCCGCGAACGAGGGGATGCTGAACAGGCCGAATCAGCATGACTGCGGCTGCTGCGAGATTAGATGATCCAATCGAGCACTCCAGCGCTTTAGGTAGATTGCTTGCTGGCTTAGCAATTGGTGCAGGCGCGGCACTCATAGGTATTGCCGTTATCGGGACCGGCGGGCTTGCGGCTGTAGCGCTAGCCGCGATGGTTGGCGCGGGAGCAGCTACCGGCGCTGGATCGGTCAACTGATTGGTAGCCTATCTTTCGCTTGTAGTGAAACAGGGTAAATACGATCAGGCTCAAGTAACGTTTATATAAATGGAAGCCTGCTGCGAGGGCTCATCTGGATAATGCCGAGTGTTCGGATCATCTAGGGGGGCTAAGATATTGGCCCAGGGTAGTGACTCGGTTTATATCAATGGTCAGCCTGCGGATCGAGTCGGTGACCGGACAGTTTGTGATGCAAAAATAAGTACTGGCTCCCCCAATGTGTGTATAGAAGGGGGAACAGCGACGACTGATGCAATTGCCCCGGAAGTTCCTGTTTGGCTTGAGCGTTCGGTGATGGCGTTGGGGCTGGCTAGCGCTTTTGCACTGGCAAGTCCAGTGTTGGTGATGGCGGGGTTGGCAGGTGGTATTGCGGGGCATTGGGCTGGCGGTGAGCTATTTGGTGAAGGCTCTGATGGCCAGAAACTGATGGCATTTGGTGGTGCTCTACTTGGGGGCGGTATTAGGGCCAAAGGTGGGAAAGCTTTCGATGCGCGATATGAGTTTAAGTCTCAGAGATTTGGCTCTAACCTTGATAACGTCAAGCTTGTAAAAAAACCGGTTCTCCTTGTTCCCATGAAGAAAATTACAGAAATGGAGATCTTTTCCCGGTTGACTTTCGAGGGTCAAGTAAAGGTGCTAAAGTACGAGCCGAACCTCCAAGGGTTGAGTGAAGTGGCAAATACGTCAAAAGGAGCAAAGTCTTTCACTGAGTGGGAGCTGTACAAGAAGGGGGGTATTTCTGTTGGTCCGGCGTTTCGTTCTGCCATGATAGATAAGGCCGCTAAATTGGAGCCGGAATTACAGCAGTATATCAATGGTTTGCTTTTGGGGTATTGAGGTGATATGAAGATGAATTGGTCTGATTCTTTAAGGCTGCGTATTACAGGCGAGCTAAAGGGTTATGATGTGTATTTTTCAGCTGACGATGTTCCTCTTGAAGTAGACTTTCCCAAGCAGTGGCTTGGGTTTGGTTTTCTCGATAGTGAAAAAAAACATATTCCTGTGGAGTGGGCTGATTTTTCTGAGTTTTTGCCTTGGGTAAGCGCGTGGCTCGACAAATGTGTGTTAGGAACTGTTTTGGCAGTGAGTGATAGGCCGTATCTCATGTATGTATATGGCGAGGGTGGTGATTTGTATTTCTATATGGGGGGGGCTCCGCTAGGCGTTGAAGGGTCAGATCTCGATAGTTATCCCTGCCTTCCTGCGAGCTTCAGGCAGTTCTATTCAAGGTTGCATAATGGCTTTGGGTTCTATATTGGTTGTACTATGGGGCCATCAAGGTTGGAAGATTTTGTTCCAATCAAGGATTTGTGCGATGAAGATTATCCGACGCTTCCTGATATGCTAGGAGTTTTTTCTAGCGGCGCTGGTGATTATTTGGCTTTAGGTGATGACCCATTCAAAGACGAGGCTTTTATCTGGTGGCATGAAAAGCCAGAAAGTCCCACAGAAGGAATCGATTTATGGAATGTGATGGACTCATGGATGTCAATTTTTTTGGAGAACTCTGACTCTAACGAGTGATGTTAGGTATGAATGTTTGCGATAAGATTGAATATAGGCAGTGCATGCCGTAAGCCAGCGAGCCCAGGGGAAGTGGCTTTGCGCGAAACTTTCAGGCTAGGTGATGATTCGAAGACTATTTCTCGGCTAGCAGTTTTCAGTCGATTTCGTTTTTGCGACCTGATCGCCAGAGGGCATGAGGGCGAGACGATGACTGAGGTTGGTATGTTCTCTAAAGGTGACTTATTGCAGTCCTTTGCTTGCGTGGATGAATACGCCGGTTGCTATTTTTTTCAGCACAAGCTTCCCAAAGTAGTTTATGAATATTGTTTGAAAAGTGCAGATAGGAGAGACCTGCTGGTTATATCTGAGGGCGTAAGTGACAGGGAGTTTTCTTTGGAGGTTGTTGAGCAGGCGCCTGACTCCTTGAGCCAGGATAAGACTATAATATTTGATATTGCTCCGAATAAGTATGAGTTTACTCATGTGTTGGTTGTGCCCAATACTTATCACGGCAGCTTGAAAGGACGGCTGGAGGCTAAACGAGAGAACTTGCATCTTTGTATTCCTATACATCGGTGTGAGTTTTCGGGAGGCGAATCTGAGGGTGAATTTAAAGAAATGATTCAGCGTATGATTCCTGTCTTTCGTTGGAGTAGGAAGGTTTGTCCTAAAATTAAAGTGTATTTTGATAATCCAGGGACTGAAACCGGCACCGATGAGGCTGGCGTGTTGATGAAGTACCCTACACTATTATCGGAGATAGAGAATATCGGTGGTGTGATTAATGGATTTATTGAGATTACAAACTATAAGGGCGAAGTGGTGGAAGTCCTGTCTCCAAAAAAAGAAGTGTTTACTCTAGTTTGTAACCGGAAAGATGAAGAAGTACTCACGTATTCTCAATTGGTCGAGGCTTTGAACGGTTTTGTTTTTGCTGGATGATGGGGTTTGCTAGGCAGAAGTTACTGGGATTGGCGGTCTTTAAAATGCAAATTTTAGGTGACGACCGCTGGCTTTGAGGCGGTCGGATGTTTTACTTTCTATTTTAACACTGGCCCTGGCGAGATTGCCGAAGACTCCGGCGTACCGCTGAAGTCGATGCCGGGCCAGCACGTCAGTATCCGAATCGAGCTGGCCGAAGGTGGCGCTCAGTACATAACCGGCTACCTCACACGCTTTGCCAGCATCGGCAGCGACGGCGGCATGGCACGCTATTCCGCTAACCTCAACCCGTGGTTCTCGATGCTGAAGAACCGCGTCGACACGCGGATCTTCTAGGGCAACACGGTCGAGGAAGTGGTTACCGAGGTGTTCGCCCTGTGCCCGGCGTTCTCTCGTCACGAGTTCCGCCTGACCCGCCCTCAGAAGCGCTACACCTACGTCACCCCAGTACCGTGAAACCGACTTCAACTTCGTCCAGCGCCAGCTGGAGGAGCTTGCGAAGTTCGGCCTGCTGATCGTCGTCTTGCTGACGCTGCTCTTGGGGCTTGCTGTAGACCTTGATCCAGGCGTAGAGGCTGTGCACGGACATGCCCAAGCGCTGGGCGACATCGGCGACAGGTTTACCTTTCTCGGTCACTTGCTTGACCGCTTCGATCTTTAATTCTTCGGGGTAACGCTGACGACTCATGGCACCTCCTATTTGGGCCTCATTATGAGGCTTGGAGGTGTCTATGAAACGTAAGTGCTCCATGAACCCCACATTCAAAGCGCTTACCTGATGCCCGATGCTGTGCTCCCGATTTCCTTCTGGAGCCAGCCCTGCATGATGCGCCCCGACAGCAAAGTCGAAAAAGTCTACCTCTACCCCAAGCCTGTGGACTTTCGAAAGTCCATCGACGGCCTTACTGCCTTGGTAGAACTGGATATCAAAGTCGCCGTGTTCGACCCCGTGCTCTTCGTCTTCCTCAACAAGGCGCGTAATCGGATCAAAGTGTTGTACTGGGAGCGCAACGGCTTCTGCCTCTGGCTCAAGCGCCTGGAAGCCGAGCGCTTCAAAATGTCGCCTGAGCCCAGCGACGAAGCGATTGTCCTGACCGTCCAAGAACTCAATTGGCTGCTCGACGGTTTCGACCTTTGGCGCAACCGTCCTCATCAGGTTTTGACTCCGCGCTACGTCGCCTGACCCGGTATAATCCGCGGCATGATTTCCGTGCCCGACAATCTCCCAGACGATCCTGCCCTGCTCAAGCAATTATTGCTTGAGAGCTATGCTGCCCGTTTGCGCGAGCAGGAAGTCAATCAGGCCCACATCGTCCAAATTGACGATCTGAAAGAACAAATCAAGTTATGGCGTGACCGTTTCTTTGGCCGCAAGTCCGAGCAAACCGTCGATCCCAAAACGCCGCAACTGGCCATGTTCGATGAAGCGGAAAATGACCCTCTGCTGGCTGTAGTCGATGATGCCGATGAAGAAGTCGTTGTCCCGGTCAAGCGCCGTGGCAAGCGCAAGCCACTGGCGGCTAATCTGCCACGTATCGAAGTTATCCATGAGTTGCCCGAACACGAACTGACCTGCACCTGCGGTTGCCGCAAGCATGTCATCGGCGAAGAAACCAGCGAGCAGCTCGATATCGTGCCGATGCAGATCCGCGTACTCAAACACGTGCGCAAGATCTATGGCTGCCGTGGTTGCGAGACTGCTCCTGTCACTGCTGACAAGCCCGCCCAGTTAATCGAAAAAAGCATGGCCAGCCCAAGCGTGCTGGCCATGCTGCTGACGACCAAGTACGTCGATGGCTTGCCGCTACACAGGTTTGAAAGTGTGCTGTCCCGCCACGGCATCGAGGTTCCACGACAAACCCTGGCGCGTTGGGTGATCCAGTGCAGTAAATACTTCCAGCCGCTGTTGAACCTGATGCGTGATCGGCTGCTGGAAAGTCCGGTGATTCATTGCGATGAGACTCGCGTCCAGGTGTTGAAAGAACCGGATCGAGACCCGACCAGCCAATCCTGGATGTGGGTGCAAGCCAGTGGCCCGCCTGATCGACAAGTTGTGCTGTTCGACTACACCACCAGCCGTGCGCAGGAAGTACCATTGCGTCTGCTGCAAGGCTATCGCGGCTATGTGATGACCGACGATTATGCGGGTTACAACGCTTTGGCGTTGCAGCCCGGTATCGAGCGACTGGCATGCATGGTTCACGCGCGCCGCAAGTTCGTCGAAGCACAAAAGGTGCAGCCCAAGGGTAAGACCGGACGAGCCGATGTGGCGCTGACGATGATCAATAAGCTGTATGACATCGAGCGCGACCTCAAGGAGGTCAGCGACGAACAGCGGTTCATCGGTCGCCAGGAAAGAAGCTTACCGATCCTCGGTCAGCTGAAAAGCTGGCTGGACAAGACGTACGCCCAGGTGACGCCGCAAAGCGTATTGGGCAAGGCGGTGCATTACCTGGCAAACAACTGGAGCCGCCTGGAACGGTATGTCGAAGCGGGCCATTTGCCAATCGACAACAACCTGGCAGAGCGCGCGATAAAACCGTTTGTCATTGGGCGCAAGGCTTGGCTGTTCAGTGACACGCCCAAGGGCGCCACGGCAAGTGCGCAGATATACAGCTTGGTCGAGACCGCCAAGGTCAACGGCCAGGAGCCCTATACGTGGCTGCGCCACGTACTTGAGCGCCTGCCGTATGCGTCGTCGGTCTCAGACTACGAAGCCTTGCTGCCATGGAACTGCTCGCCAGAGATACCACGGTAAGCTGAGGCCCTATCTTTTAGAAGGTGGGGTTCATGGATCGCACTCTATGAAACCAGGGGCGATTCAGGTTGATCCCCAGCAGCGTGTTGACAGGGTAGTTTTTGCCGGTGTTTCCTTTGGGCAGTTCTGCCTGCCCGGCATTCGGGAATGTGAACCAGGTCGCATCAAGTTCGATGCATGGTGGCACTTTTCCTGGAGCAGGCAGTCGCATGATCCCGTACAGCTTGCGCGACACGCGCGTCTGCAGGATACGCCCGCACCATCAGAGTTGTAGCTGAGCACCGCGTTAGCGTGCTGGCCGTGTTTTCAAGGAGATTCGCATGATCATGGACCTCGACTCCGCGCTGCTGTCGCCGCAGAACCGCCGCCTGTTCAAGTTCCACAACCTGGCCAATCCCGAGCAGCAACTGCTGCTAGAAACCTTCAAGGGCGTCGAGGGTCTGTCGCGGGCGTTCAACTACGAACTGCTGCTGGTCTGCGAAGCCTCCGGCGTACCACTCAAATCCATGATGGGGCAGCACGTCAGCATCGAAATCGAGTTGTCCGAAGGCGACCTGCGCTACATCACCGGTTACCTCACACGCATCGCCAGCGACGGCGGCATGGCGCGCTACACCGCTACCCTCGACCCGTGGTTCTCGATGCTCAAGAACCGCTTCGACACGCGGATCTTCCAGGGCAACTCGGTCGAGGAGGTGGTCACCGAAGTATTCGCCCTGTGCCCGGCGTTCTTCCGTCATGAGTTCCGCCTGACCCGCCCGCAGAAGCGCTATACCTACATTACCCAGTACCGCGAGACCGACTTCAACTTCGTCCAGCGCCTGCTGAAGGAAGAGGGGATGTTCTACTACTTCGAGCACACCGCCGAAGGCCACACCATGATCATCTGCGATGACTCCAGCACGCTGGTGGACATCCCCGAGCAGCCGCACCTTCGATTACCGCCAGCCCAGCATGGGAACATGAGGCTGTCGACCAGTTTAGGCATGTAGGGTCTGACTTGATTAGAGTAATTAAAGGAGTTGATTATGGTAATCAATAGCGGTTCATTGGCGGCGAATCTGGTTGGGTCGTCTGCTTATAGGGAGTTACTTGCGGAGCTAGTCGACGCTACAGGTATTGAGGTTGAGCCGGAATATGAAGAAGTATTCGCTCGTCTCGACTCTGCTAAGATTGTCAAGGCAAAGGTTGATATTGATGACTTGATGTCCATCTTGACAAATAAAATGGATCTTATAAAGCAGTATTCTCTTTCTAAGTTTCAAGCACTTTCAGATGAAGAGGATGAGGAAGGGTATCCCGTTGGCGCGTCGCCTTCTGGCGACGAAAGAAGTAAAACTCTTTCGGTTGGGAAATATTCACAAGGTTTTTTGTTGACCAATCTTATTGAGTTTGCATTGGCGATGTCTGGTCGTGAATGCCTGCTGGTATATATTAAGTTGTGTAGAATCCCACATGCCAAAAAATATACTGATCAAATAATCAAGTTGACAGGTCTTGGGTGGCGCTGACTGTCGCTATGGTTGGTTTTGTTTGAATTCGCTAATGTTGTATTTTTGCGGGCGTCCGTAGCTCTTTAATAACATGTTAGGTAATATTTCGGGGCGAAAGCCCCGATGTCTCTATAAATCCTTAATTCAGAAATTGCGTCTTTCATAGGCAGGGCGCCACCTCTTTGGCAGCACTGCTACAGGTCTGCACCGAAGGTGGCCACTACCGCTGGGAAACCCTCAGCGGCACACGGTGTTCGAGCGCGATACCATTGGCCGTTTGGTCGCCAAGATCAACAGCAATGCAACGCAGACATTTGCTTATGACGATGGCGACCGGTTGTTGAGTATCGAGCGGCAACCAACCGGGACTGGCAAGCAGCTCGGGATCATGGAAGAAAAGCTCGAGTACACTAATGAATAAAAGCGAACCTTGGGATATGGGCCATGAGCCAGGTTACGCGCATTAAAACATGTTAGAAGTACCGAAGAACGAGGCCTTCCCAGGAAAGAGTTTCTTGACGAATTCAATCAAGGCAGTCACTATGTGCAAGAGTTCCCTTTTTTTTGGGGGGGGGGATTAAATCTGAACTCTATTTTGGTCCATACATGACTATTCCGAGCGAGCAGTGTAAGGCAGTAGCTAGGCACGCCCTGAAAATTTTTGAGGGCGAACTTAAGGTTCAAGCTTATTATGATGATTCTAAAAGTATTTCGGTAGATTTGCTTACTACGCTTGACTCTTTGCATGTGGGTGTTAAGTCTATAGGTACGATAGGGCTGTCAGAAGTTCCACTATTTAGAAGCAGTGGCGAGGAATTTCCTACTCGTATAGAGCTCTGTGCCGGGGCGTTGACTGAAGAGGTTTTCTGGGAAAATGCTTTGGCTTCTGCTGCTTTTTCCATTATAAAACTTCAAAGCTCGGTAATGCCAGGGGATGTGATCGTTGATGTTTTCAAGGATTATATTAAATCGCCAAAAATGCCTCATGTTTATTTGACGGTCCCTTTTATGTGGAACGATGCTTACTTTCCGCAGCTTGAATTTGCTTCGCTTAAAGTGAATTGGTTGCAGTGTGTCGCCATTTATGAAGAAGAGCGTGCCTTCGTCGAAAAGTTCGGCGGAGATGCATTCGATGATTTATTGTCGGATCAAGAAATAAATACGCTTGATTATGATCGGTTGCCTGTTAATTTGACCCGGGTTAAATGATTTTAAGCAGCGTAAGACTAGTAAGCTTGCTATGCGGGATATTGGCTTCGACGCCTGGCATCAGCCGGGAAATCGGCATGCTTGGCCGCGCGCTTTACGAGTAGGGCAACATTGTTGGCTTGGATTTGGGCTCGCCTGGCAGTAAACGACTCAACGGCTAAGCTGGCCTGCGGGTCACCATTATCGACGCGACCTACAAGTCCAAGTACCTGTGGTGGAACGCCCTGGGCCAGGTGGAGCGATACCGGACTGCTCGGGCAAGAGCACGTATTAGCGCTATGACGAGCGCCAGCACCTGGTCGCGGTGACGGACGCGCTGAACCAGACCGCCACGCTGGAGCGCAAGCCCGACGGCGAGGTGCAGCGCATTAGTCACGCGGACGGTATCCCGGAAACATTCACCTACAACGTCTACGGTCGGGTACTCAGCCACACCGACGGCGTATCGCTACGATCCTTGGGGCAACCTGATCGAGCCGCCACTGGCGCAGGTCGATCAGGCTGAAGGGCAGCAGCAAAAGTTTTATTACTTCCATACCGATCAGATCGGTACGCCGCTCGAGCTGACCAATAGCGAGGGCGAGATCGTTTGGCAGGCGACTTATCAGTCTTGGGGAACGATTGAGCAGCTGGCGGTCAATGAAGTCGAGCAGAATCTGAGGTTTTAGTTGCAATACTTTGACGACGAGACCGGGCTGCACTACAACACGGTTCGGTAATACGATCCTGAGGTGGGGCGGTTTTTATCACAGGACCCGATTAGATTATTTGGAGGAAATAATCTTTACCAGTACGCGCCTAATATCTCTTAATAAATCCATGTGCCCAGAAGTGCGCTGATAAGGAGTAAGGTATGACGCCGGATAAAAAATTTGTGTTTGCTGTGTTTGATGAGTTGTATGGGAGTAACTTCGAGAGGTATAAGACGTCTCTAAGTAAACCAGTGAATGATGATGTGGACCCTTATGCGAGGGCGAGAAATTCTTTGGCTGTTTTGAGTGATGCTCAGAGGGCCGATGTGTTTGATTTTTTTAAAATTATTATCGCAGATAGTGCTTCGGTGGTGTTGGGTGCTCTCGACGGGGTGCACTTTCCAAATGATTTAGAGGGGGAGTTTGTTGTTACCTGTGATGGGGAGGAGATCCAAGGTGATTTTATGGATATTTTTATTGAGAAGGCTCAAGAAGAAAATATTTACGGCTAAATTTTTGAGCGATTTCCTCTTTTTCTAGCCTGTGTGAGCACTTTGCGGTACGTCTCTGCTTAGGTCGAGCTTCCCGCGACTGTTCGGGTAAATCACGGTCTAACACAACTAGCGTCAGCATCTGGTGGCGGGACCGATGGGGGGATAACCTGCCCCGGCGTTTCAGCTACAACGAGGGCGGGCATCTGACCTGCGTTGATGAAATCGGTTATGGCGCAAATGGCGAGCAGCCGCTACGCGAGACGCTGTTCGAGCGCGATGCGGTTGGTCGACTGATTGCCGAGCTCAACCGCGGTTTGTTTAGAGATTTTGAAAAACAAATTGCAAAAGATGTGTTGGAAACTGGGCCGGCGGGACAAGGCCAACTAAGGCTCTCTATAATGTTTTTAAAAAGGGTGATCTAGTTGATGGAGAAATATTTAGCAACTAACTTGCGTGGTGACTTTCGAGATGCGTTGTTAGGTTTTATGGCCGCCATGTGCGAGTGGGAGACGTTGGGCTACAAAAAAAGTTTGGAAGCTTTTTCGGACGATTCATTAGGAGAAGCCCTTGATCGAAGCGTGAAAAGTGATCTTTTGAAAATTTTTAAAAAATATGTCGTAGACGAAGGTCGCAACTATGATCGCGTGGAAAATATAGTATGTGGCAGATATCCTGAATATGATTTAGTTAATGATGAGGTTGAGGTGTGTGAGAGCAATGGAAGTACAGTGTCTGTTATTATCAGGAAGAAAACAGGGCTGTGTGCTTCCTTTAGGTTAACTTTTATCATGGACGGTGAGACATGCAAGGTCAGCAGGCGAGATCTGCAAAATGGGGAGAAGTGGCAGAGAACTTATGTTTAGTGGGGTGCGATAGAGTATCTGACTGTCGGCGAGGTGGAACAGAACCTTCGATTCCAGGGCCAGTACTTGGATAACGAAACGGAACTGCGCTATAACAAGTTTGGCTACTACGATCCGAAAGTCGGTAGATACATAAGTTGTCCAATCATGCAGCAATGCGGGCAGGGGAAGTGAATATTCATACACGAATACGGCAAAAAACGACTGGTCCAAAGCGGATTACCAAAAGGCTATCCACGGAGTCATGGTTGATGAGAGAAAGGGTCTGTGCGCAGGTTAAACGATGCTGAATAAAGGTTCTGTTAGAGGGTCAGATTGTGGCTAAAAACTTTATACTTTCCATTTCAGATGATTATCCTGAGAGTTATTGGCTGAAGATAAAGATGTTGTCAGGTGAAGAATCTGGGGTTTTTAAAGATGGCGTGGCTGTTAGCAAGGATATAAAAGTCTGCTTCGAGGGATCAAAAAGGGTCAGTGTCTCCAAACTACTGAGCTATGATTTTTTTTACAGTGATGGGCCCAATTTGATTTCGCCGCGGCTCTACGAATTAATGAAGGCAGAAAATATTTCTGGTGTTCAGTTTGTGGATGCGAATCTACTGATAGGTGAGGTTTCCTATGCTGGTTACAAAGTGTTAAATGTGACTGATAAGTCTCCAGTTTTTAACTTGAAAGAGTCCGTTAGCGAACCCTTGCTTAGCTATCTTCCAGATGGTCCTAGATGGTTCAGCAAGATAGTTTTGGATGATGAGACAATACTTTCTAGTGATGTCGTTAGGGCTGAAGAGGAAAGCCCCGTAATTGTGGTGACTGCTCGCGTCAAGTCTATTTTTGAAAATGCCTCGGTTCGCGGAGTGCAGTTTAAGGATTAGATATCTTGTCTTCGAGTTTTTCGAGAATTACTTTCTGCACAAATTTTGTTGTAAGCGTTTGGTGGCATAATCTTTAACGGTGAAGGATGGTTTTGATAGCGGGGTTTAATAGCGCCTCAGTTCAAGATATTGTTGATAATAAAAGCTGTAGAAATTGCCCTTCGGAACCAGGAGGTAAACATGGAACGTTTCCTGTCTCTATAGCGTCGAAGGCAAAAGAATTTGGTTTTACCGCTAAAGAAATTAAGGGGGCGACGGTGCCGACTAGATATGTTACTTTTGTTGGTGTGACAGACAAACATGGTAGTCCTGTACCGGACGACCTGCACCATGATAGTAGAGCGGGAAGGCTGCTCCATAATAATTTAATTAAAGAATTGAATGGCGTGCAAAGCAAGGCCCAAGCGCTTAGCGTAATCGATTCAGATCACAGCAAGTCCATGAAGCCAGGAGCATGCTAGATGAGTTCTTATGATATTGAGCGGTATGAAAAAATTCACGTTTGGGTAGGTGTAAATTTCTCTTCGGAGGATGACTATCTAAAGTATTTCGAGTTGGACTATTCTGTGGATTTGGATGATCCGGCATACAAGGTTTGTGGGTTTTGCAGAGATATTGGTGTGAGATGGTATGACGAGGATTTCATAGGGATTATCCCAAGGAAAG
Source organism: Pseudomonas sp. D5(2026) (assembly GCF_057766845.1). Classification (NCBI taxonomy): domain Bacteria; kingdom Pseudomonadati; phylum Pseudomonadota; class Gammaproteobacteria; order Pseudomonadales; family Pseudomonadaceae; genus Pseudomonas; species Pseudomonas sp. D5(2026). The sequence goes on along the minus strand of NZ_CM173421.1, from coordinate 3,061,984 downwards.
CGGAGGAGGTGAGTTTAGATGAAATCTTGATTGAATCTGCGGTTGACTCCAGTTGTATTGAGGATTTAAAGGCAGAGTGCTTGAGGCTTGGTGTTGCTAAGGCTAATGCAATTTTTTGGTACTCCGATGGCGGTACGAATATTTCCAAGCCCCTAAAGTCGAATTATAATGGCTTGAAGTATGTGGGATTATATGAAGGTGAAAGATAAGCTCGACATAGGTGCCGAGGTGCCGAGGTGCCTGGGGTTGGCGTTCTGTGTCAGCATTTTTAGTGTTCGGATCTGATTTTGGATGTGCAGGTGTGTGTTATTGATTTAAAACCTCTGTTGCAGATATTAAGATGCTAAAGATGTAATCTTTAATAACTAATGGGTTAGTTGACTCTGCCGCGGTATAGGTAGAGGCAATGTTTTTCTTCTACTGCATATGACCGTGAGAATCGGCTGGTTAAAGCTGAAATGTATGTCAGTGGCAGACTGGAGGGGCACCGGGCAGTACCGGTATGACAGCCTGGGACGGCGGGTGGCCAAGCGGGCTGAAATCAATGGTGAGGTTGAGCAGAAGCGCTTTCTCTGGCAAGGCATTGCGAATGCTGCACGCAGAGATGCCTGGGCAGAACACCTGTACCTGTACGAGCCGGGTAGCTATGCGCCGTTGGCGCGGGTTGATCAGGCTGAAGGGTAAGAACAGAAGGTCTATTACTTCCATACGGATCAGATTGGTACGCCGTTGGAGTTGACGGACAGCGACGGCAAGATCGTTTGGCAGGCAACGTATCGGTCTTGGGGCGCGATAGAAACTTTGTCGATCAAACAGGTCAGACCAGAATCTGAGTTATCCAAGGCAGTACAATGAGGATGAATCCTGGCTACATTATAATACCTTTCGGGACTATGACCCTGATGTGGCGCTATTCATTACGCAAGATCCAATAGGCTTACTAGGTAGTTCAAACCTTTACAATGATGCGCCCAGTTCCTCGGGCTGGCTTGACCCATTAGGTTCGTGTGTGAGGACTAATGGTGTGACAGGGCCGGCAGGTCAACGCCTAAAAGCAACCGCAATCATCACTTTAAACGATGTGAATCAAGGTGGTGGAGCAACTAACGCCACGTCCAGAGCGTGGGCTCGAATGATGTGGAACTCTGATGATGATACAGTGCATTTAATTGGCAGGCTTTTAGATGGGCAGTGGTAATGACGGCGTGCACCCTCTGTTAAAGGGGGCTAATCGTAGCCAATCTAAAGTATTTGAAGCGCAAATTGCTAATGTCATTAAGAAAAAATGGCGTTGTGGATGTAGAGCTAAACTTCGTGTATGGTAATGGTGGCAAGCGATCGACTTTCATAACCTATGACGCACATCGTCAAGGTGAGAATATCCTTCAAGGTGTTTTAGGGAATTAACATGACCAGGGAAAATGTAGTGATGACCCCTCCTGGTGAACTGATAGCTTTCATGAGGGAAATGAACTGCTGGGAGATTGAGTTTTTTGATCAGCGTAAAAAAAATCTGGCTCAGGGAGTAGAAGATCTTGAGCTAAAAGATAAATACGCAAGAAAGCTTGAAGAAATACTTGATAGATATTCAGTCAAGGATAAATTTAACTACGGGCGCCTCATGGATCTTGGGTGCACTAAGCCTGCCACTTATGATCCTGCGACTGATGAGTTAGAGCTTCTGGGTGGTGATGAAAAAATGCTGACAGTTCGAGTGCAGCAAACTAAAGGTGCTGAAACGTGCTCCAAGATGTATTTAGTGTCTAAAGGTGGCTACTGGAAAATAAAGAAAAAAGAAGTTTTAAGCTTTGATGATAGATGGCGTCGTTCTCCGCTGTAAGGATTCGTGCTTTTGGTTTGAAAGAAGTTTTAATTGGTTTGTTTGTTATGTGGTTTCGTTTATGTAATCGCCTGGGGAGAACTATCATCTTCTTGCAAATTCTTATTTTGTATGTGATCTGACTAGCGTAACTAATGCGCGTAATCAGACCACCCACGCTGGAGCGCAAGCCCGACGGCGAAGTGCAGCGCATCAGCCACCCGGACGTCACCACGGAAACCTTTACCTGCAGCGTCTACAGAGTCGCTACGAGTACGACAGGGCCATTCGCCTGACCGCGTTGGTCAACGAGAACAATTGGTTGTCGATGATGTCGAACTGAACAGGAGAGTGCAATGAATTGGCAGGCATTAGAGAGCACGGCTTTAATCTTGGTGACAAAAGCTCTGCAAGATTTGAGTGTGGAACATCCGGATGAGCAGTTCTACGCTTGCGCGCTTTATACGGATAGTAGCGCTATGACCATGGCGGTTGCGGTTAATTCCGTTGAGGCACTTGAGGAGAAACTTAAGGGGGAAGGTGAAGAAGAGCGTGAAGAGTTGATGCCCTACTATAAGTGGGCTTCTTCAGAATGGAAATACGAGGGGTGGAAGGGGGAGTATTTAAAAGATATTTGTAAGGACCTGAGAGAGGCAAGTGACCGAAGCGATATCTTACGTTTTAAAGAAAGGCTGCTCTCGCTCATGGTTAATGTTTTAAGCTCTCTGCGTAGGGAAGGTTTCTTTTCATCCTTTAAGATTCAGGAGCCGATGCTATTTGTCACTGTTACGGATGATGATGGTGCAGAAGAGCTTGAAAATAAAACAGCTGAACTGCTCAACTCTTCGGAAGAATATAACTATTTTATCAGGAGATTTGATGGGTGAGCGCTGTTGCTGGGGCGCTTAATGGCGGGCGGGCTACACAAAATCGCGAGCATAGTATCGGGCATCAACATTCGGCTTTGTATTTGGTGAGAGCGCTCACGGCCGGCTGAGCGCGGTGATCAACCGCAACGGCGACCCCGTGCGCAGCTTCAGCAACGCCGAGGGCCTGATGGCGACCCACAACGCCCTGGACCTGGGCTGGCATTATCGCTGGGAAACCCAAGGCGGAAATGCCGAGCGGCCGGAGCTCCACACGCTGTGCGAGCGTGGAACCTGCCGGATGGGCGCAAGGTCAATCAGCCGTACTATGGCAGCGGTCACTTGCACCAGCTGAACCTGGATGGGCAGGTGACCAGTGACATGGAGCGCGACGACCTGCACCGGGAGGTGTACCTGTCCGAGCCGGGTAGCTATGCGCCGTTGGCGCGGGTTGATCAGGTTGAAGGGGGAAGGGCAGAAGGTCTATTACTTCCATACGGACCAGGTTGGTACGCCGCTGGAACTGACGGACAGAGACGGCACAATCGTTAAGGGCAGTATTTTGATAGTGAAATCAATCTTAACTATAATGCTCTTCTTTATTATGGTCCTGAAACTGAGATGTTCATTACTTAGGAACCAATTGGGCTTGAAGGCGGTAGTAATTTTTATAAATATGGGCCGGAACCCACTGGGTGTGTTGATCCGCTAGGGCTGGTAAGCTGCAGGAAAGCCTTGCTGCCGCGCGCCATGACAGATTTGAGGGTTTTAAATGCTGGATTTTCAAAACCTGATTGATGAAATTGGGCGTGCGAACTTTTTTTCTAAGATGGGGGAGGTGGCTGATAAATTTGAAAATGTTATATATATAGAGAGCGTGTTTAAGGTCTTTGTTGAACCGGTAGAGCCTGAATTTCTTGGTGCTTATGAAGACCTTGAGTGGTTACCGACCACTCCCACTCAAGATGATCCGTTCAAGTTTTTTCCGAAGCCGCCTAAGGATTTGCTTGATCTTAGGCTTGGAGTAAGTAAAGCTGTACTGAAGTCGGTAAGGAATGTCCCCAAAGATAAGTTCTTGTCGGGTGCGCATGACTTTAGTGTGGCTGCTAGAAACGCGGCTTGTTTTGCGTTTCGCCAGTATGTCTCTGAGTGCTACTATGGGGAAGACAGTGTCTGGTTGAGGGTGGTTGAGTTATATTGTTCTGGCAGATGGCCCGTTGGATATTCAAAGGATAAATTGATTGTTATCTAGATTGGTTTTTGGAGCGGGCGTTTGTAATGGGGGCTTTAGGGTGCTGGTGTTGGGGTGGGGAACGTTTTCAATAGATACATCCAAGTGTCTATGTTGACCCGCTGGGCTTTCATTTGGATCCGGCAAGGGAACACATAATGCGATTGCAACTTTGTACGACAGCAGCGGCAATGTGAAAGGCGACTGGTGTTTGGCAACGTGGAAATATGACGCCAGATGAGGCAGCAGTAGGGGTTTCAAAGAACACCCTCGCTACTCATGCAGTATCTGGTTCTGGGGCGGTTAGGGATGTAGGGTTCTATGAATAATTTCGTCGCGTCAAGCATCGAGTGCTATGAAGAAAACGATGTTTTAGTGGTTGCCATTGGTGAGGGCGGTGTTGATCCTGTAAATTATCTGATAATGACTCGCTTAGATGATGAAGATAATTTGAGTGTTGATGATGGTATTGGGTTGCAAGTTTCGGGCGTAACCTATGAAATGGCGGGCGCTATAAAAAAATTAGTCTTGGAGGAAAGTGGTCTTAGGGTTGAGGTCAAGCCGCCGTTCATTGATAGCTTGGGTGGTTCAAGCATCCTTGTGAAATTTGATGAAGGAGTTTTAGAGCTGGCAGGGCGGATTTCTTCCTTGCGAGAAGCGTTGCAGGAACTTTTTAATGGTAGCGCAGTTAAGTTGGTTGTTTAGAATGGTTTGTCTTATGTGTTGAGCAACTAAATAGCGGTAAAATTTTGCTGTTAGGAGGTGGTCGTGATTCCTGATAAATTTAAGGATTTGCTTGGGATTTTAAAATCTAAGCTTGATATGGGGCTTTCTGAAAGTACAGGCATGCAGCGCATAACAAGCGAAGAAGTAAAATGGTCTAAGGGGCCAAGCCTTTCTATATTGCCTTATGGGTTGGAACTGGCTGGGGTGACTCCGTCTCCCATGCTAAGCGCTGAGCCAAAGAATAAAAAAATTGCTTTAAGTTCTATTGTTCTGAACAGCATGGCTTTTATAAGTCTGATATATATGGTGTGAACTCTACAGCAATAGAGACTGAGATATATCAGGTGGAGGGGCAGTCGACCTATTCAGTCCGCTTTGACGATGAAGGAAAGGCTATTAGGGCGTCTGGGGTCATATTTGAGAATCGAGTCCCAGATATATCATGCCGCCTGGAGGACGATGGTGAATATTGGTGCTATGAATATAGGTGTGAAGCAGCACGGATAGTATCAATGCTTGCTTATGCAAGCAATAGTGCTCCTGGTACAGAAATATTCATTGAGCGAGATGGCGAAAGCGTGGTTGGCTTGTATTTTTACGACAAAAATTCAAAAGTGCACCTTTACAAAGTCTAGCTGTCGAATTTATGCGTGATTGTTTGTTGTGTCTCAGGTGTAGAAGTGCCATGAAGAGGTTGCGGATGACGTCGCTTAAGGTTTATGAGTGGGAAGAAAGAATAAAAACAAGTTATAAAAAAATAAAAAGCGGGGATATATTTTGCTTCGCATTAGGCTCCAAAAAATATGGGGTTGGTCGCATTATGACCCCAAATAGCCTTGGCCATGTAGTGGAGATTTTTGACAAGGTTCTTACTGTTCCTGTGGTTGATTCAGTTTCTTTCGAGCGCTTGGGTGACCCTGTCATATTAGATTCTTATTCGCTTTTTGATCGTAAGGCTGAGGGTGACTGGAGAATTGTTGCTTACGAATCGGATTATAGGCCGTCAAATCAAGAGTCGGTGAGATATGTGTACGGCGTGGCTGATAATGTGAGGCTTGTTGATATTTTTGATAATGAGACCTCTTTGACGGGAAGTAAGCGTGACTACCCGTCCTATTCCCCGATGGGCGACAAAGACGTGAAAGAAATGTTTCGGTATTTTGGCTGAAAATTTAAGTTAATCTTTAATGGTGTGTGTTCTTCTGACTCTGCTGCCTTTAAGTGGGCCCAGCAAAAGCGTTTAATTAAGTCTGTTGAGGGCGCCGTTGTAGGCGTTGTACGAAAATAGATTCTCCAGAATTTCCCTAATGGTATTTTCGAATGAATAATACTAAGCAACAAGTACCATCCCGGTTGTTCGCTTGAATTGAACAGCGGTAAACTCTCCAACTGCCTCGGCGTTAACGTCGCTGCTGGTAGTCTATGCTTACGATTCGATCCATCGTCGTCACCAGTACGACCCGACGGATAATCGCAACCTCAACTACTTGTAATTCGGCTGCGGGCATCTGCACCAGTTGAACCTGGGTGAACATCGTCCTACCCAATCATGCAAGCATTCACACCAATGCTTATAAGTAGATCGTCTGGACGATATAGATAAGAGTGGTGACTTCTTGAGCGTGTTGGATATGATCGATTCTGAAATTGCCCATGGAATATATTCTGGATTGGACAAAGCATGAATAACTTGAAAGATCTTGAAGGAAAATATTTAGATATTGAATCTCGAGCAGAGGAGGTCCTGTCTTCTTGTTTGTCTGAGGCTTTATCCAGAGCGAGAAAAATAGTAATAAGCAATGGGGCGTTATATAACGTCAGCCCATATGAGATCGAGCGGGCGGGCTTTAAGAAAGGGAAAGTTTTAAAAAAAATTCCAGTTCATATTAAAAATACTCATCTGTATCATTTGGATGAGTATGACAAGGTGATCTTTGTTGAGATTTATGGGCAGTCTGAAAATATCATCAATAAGGAGTTCTATCGCTATAGTGGCGAATGTATTGAACGGATCTGTTTTGCCAGTAGCGGAAAGCTCAGGAATGTTTCGACTTCATTGCTTGAAGAGGGCGCGGTGGTGAAAAGCATGAATTGGGGCCAGTACGGATGTAGTGAGTCAAATTATGTCTACGTTGATTCTCGCCTAGAAAAAATACATGTTCGGCAAAAAGAGCATGTTGAATCTGTATTTAGTGACTTCGACGTAAATTTCAAATATGAGTCCGGCGAGTTGGTGAGTATAATAAATGTCTTTCCTAATGGTTATGAAGAACAGCGATTTCCTTGATATAAATGCAAGGCCCAGACCTCACAGTTGCAGTGTACTTCGCGTGAGCAGCCGCCAGAACGCCAAGGGCCAGCGGCTTCGCTACGAGTACGACAAGGCCTTGCGCCTGGCCGCATTGGTCAACGAGAACAACGCCACGTACAGCCTTGCCTACGACGCTTCGACCAGCTGAGCGAAGAAGTGTCGGTGGATAACCTGACCCGGCGTTTCAGTTTCAACGTCGGTGGCCATCTCGCGCGGCTGTGCGCGCGACGCCTGTTCGGTGACCGCCAGTTGCGTTTCAAGCGACGCCTGGTGGAAAGCGCAGCGCCTTGCAACGGCCGCTGGATCAAGCGCCGGTGGAGCGGGTGTCGAGCTTGCACCTGAGCAGCTTGGCGACCACTGTGAGTGAAGTGCAGCGGGCCTTGGCACCATGAGTGCTTCTGCACGGGCCTTTTAACAGCACGAGGCTGCTCCAGGCATGGCCACTCTTGGCGCTCGGCAGGGGGGCGAGAGGTACGACCTGGAGTTCGTGTTTGTGTCGAGACCGGGCGCAGCCCCTGCGGCACTCAGTCTCAAACACATCCCACATCTCAAGCCATACGCTCGATCAGCGCCCACAACGCCGCATCATTGAAATCATCGACAACCAGCCTGGCTCCCGCTGCCAGCAACCGCTCCGGCGTCTGCGTCGTGGCCACGCCCACGGTAAAGATCCCCGCGCTACTGGCCGCGGCCGTCCCCGGCAATGAGTCCTCGAAGGCCAGCGCTTGCCCGGCCTCGGCACCCAGCCGCTGCAGGCCGGTGAGGTAGGGCAGCGGGTCAGGTTTGGGCCGTGCCAGCTCTTCGGCCACCAGCACATGTTCAAAGTGCTGGCCAAGGCCCATGGCGTTCAGCATGTGCTCGGCGTTCAGCCGCGGTGCGTTGGTCACCACACACATGCCGATGTCATGGGCCTGGGCATGCTCCAGCAGGCGCAACAGGCCCGGCATCGGTTCAAGCGACGGCGACATTGCGCGGAACAGCGCTTCCTTGCGGTCGGCCAACGCCTGGCACTGTTCGACACTGGCGCCGCTGAACAGCTCGGCGAACAGCTCGCCGTTGGCGCGGCCGCTGACCTGGGCATCGAACTGCGCCTGGCTCAGCTCGCGGCCATCGTGTTCACGCAGCAGTTGGCGAAAGGCCTGAAGGTGCAGGGTGTCAGTGTCGGTGAGGGTACCGTCAAGGTCGAACAGCAGGGCGGTCAGCATGGGATATCCAGATGAAAAAACACAAGCCAAGGGATCATAACCAAAGCTGACGACGAAGGGGGCTGTTCAGCGTGCTCCGAAAAGAGTACAAATGTGCTCCATGGACACTCTTACCCCCAAACGCCGCGCCATTTTCGAATTCATCCGTGAGCGCATTGCCGAGCATGGTCAGCCGCCGAGCCTGGCGGATATCGCCACGCGCTTCGGTTTTGCCTCGCGCAGCGTTGCACGCAAGCACATCACCGCCCTGTGCCAGGCCGGTTACATCGATGTCACGCCAAACCAGGCCCGGGGCATACGCCTGGCCGAACCACTGCGTCGACCAGAAATCCTCGAAGTACCCGTGCTGGGCCAGGTGGCGGCAGGTGCCCCCATCGGCCCGGACCTGGACATCCACGAGCAGTTGCTGCTCGACCCCAGCCTGTTCCGCCGTACCCCCGACTACCTGCTGAAGGTGCGGGGCGACTCGATGATCGGCGACGGCATCTTTGACGGTGACCTGGTCGGCATCCTGCAACAGGCCGACGCCCGCGACGGGCAAATCGTGGTTGCGCGCCTGGACGGCGAAGTGACCATCAAGCGCCTGCAACGCCAAGGCGGCACTTACCGGCTGTTGCCACGCAACCCAGCCTATGCGCCGATCGATGTGCAGCCCGAACAGGACTTTTTCATCGAAGGCGTGTTCTGCGGCTTGCTGAGGCGTGACTGATGGGCGCCGTGGTCGACCTCGACAGGCTGCTGGAACAGCGCCGGGTATGGCGCGGCCGGCAGGCCCAGGCGCGACCGCTCGGGCTGCAGCCCACCGGCCATGCGGCACTCGACGAACGTTTGCCGGAAGGTGGCTGGCCAGCGGCAGCACTGAGCGAGCTGTTGCTGGCCAACCCCGGCTGTGGCGAATTGCAGTTGCTGTGGCCAACCCTCGCCCGGCTGAGCGCAGAAGCCAGCAGAGTGGTGCTGGTGGCTCCACCTTTCATCCCCTATGCACCGGCCTGGCAGGCAGCGGGGGTGGACCTGCGCTGGCTGGTACAGGTGGATGCCGAGCCTGCCGATGCCCTGTGGGCTGCAGAGCAGTGCCTGCGCTCGGGCAGTTGCGCGGCGGTGCTGTGCTGGCCGGAGCGTGCCGATGACCGCGCCCTGCGGCGCTTGCAGGTAGCGGCCGAAACCGGGCAGGCACTGGCGTTCGCCTGCAGGCCGCAGCAGGCGTCGCACAACCCTTCACCCGCAGCGCTGCGCATTGCAGTCGACACACGCCCGGCGCAATGGCGCGTGCTGAAAAGCCGGGGTGGCATGCCTCCAGCGCTGCCTATTCCCTGCCCGGGGCGGGGCTGATGCACCATGCTCTGGGCCTGCATCCTGCTCCCGCAGCTTGCGCTGGACACCGTCCTGCGTGAGCGTGACGACCCTGACACGCCTTTGGTGCTGATTGGCGGGCCGACCCAGCGTCGCCTGTTGCAGGCAGTCAATCCGGCGGCCGCTGCACTGGGCCTGCGGGCCGGGCAAACCCTGACCGCAGCGCGTGCCTTGGCTGATGGCTTCACCTGTGTCGAAGCCGACCCCAAACGCATCGATCAGGTGCAGCAGCTGTTGGCGGCCTGGGCCTACCGCTTCAGCGCCCAGGTCAGCCTGCATTACCCACGGGCGCTGCTGCTGGAAGTGGGTTCCAGCCTGCAACTATTCGGGCCCTGGCCCTTGTTCGAGGCGCGTCTGCGTCAGGAGCTGGCAGAACTGGGCCTGCGTCAACGCATTGTCCTGGCCAGCAACCCGGTGGCTGCTCGCATGCTCGCCAATGGCCACGATGGCCTGGCCGTGGGCGATGTCGACGCCACCCGAGCGGCGCTGCTTGGCATGCCCATCACGCGCGTCGGCCTGCCGGCAGAGGCGGCCGAAGCGTTTGCCCGCATGGGCTTGCACCAGCTGGGCCAGGTTTTGGCCTTGCCGCGCGATACCTTGGCCAGGCGCTTTGCGGCCCAGGTGCAGCTGCACCTCGATCAGTTGCTCGGCCTGCGCAACCTGGGGCTGGATTTCTACCAGCCACCGGACCGTTTCGAAACCCGGCTGGAACTCAACTTCGACGTCGAGTCGCACCAGGCGCTGTTGTTCCCGCTGCGGCGCATGCTCAACGACCTTGCTGCCTTTCTGGCCGGGCGAGACTGTGGCGTGCAGCGCTTCTGCCTGCATCTGGAGCACGCCGAGGGGCCGGATACCCTGCTCAAGGTGGGCCTGCTGGCGGCGGAACGCGATGCTGCGATGCTGTTCGAGCTGGCCCGCGCGCGCCTTGAGCCGCTGCGCATACCCGCACCGGTGCGCAACCTGCGGCTGGTTGCCGAAGACTTGCCACCCTTCGTGCCACAGCATCAGGCGTTGTTCGACCCGCGGGCGCAACAGGCGCAACCCTGGGCGCAGTTGCGTGAGCGGCTGCGCGCCCGCCTGGGGGATGAGGCCGTCAAGGGGCTTGGCGCAGCAGCCGATCACCGCCCCGAATGCGCCTGGCACTTGGTAGAGCAGGGTGCCCAAGGCAACATGCCGGTTGCACCGGGCAGCCGCCCGGGCTGGCTGTTGTCGGCACCGATCGCGCTGGATGACGCCGCCTACCAGGTGCAGGGCTACGCCGAACGTATCGAATCAGGTTGGTGGGATGGCGGCGATGTGCGGCGCGACTACTACCGCATCGAAACCCGTGACGGCTTGCGCGGCTGGGCCTACCGCGACCTGAGCCAGGCTGGCCCGCTTTGGCTGCAGGGTTGGTTCGCATGAACACCCCGGGTTATGCCGAGCTGCATTGCCTTTCCAACTTCAGCTTCCAGCGCGGTGCATCGAGCGCCGACGAGCTGTTCCGGCGTGCGCGCGAGCAGGGCTACCAGGCGTTGGCGATCACTGACGAATGCACGCTGGCCGGTATCGTGCGCGCCTGGCAGGCAGCCAAGGTGCACCAGTTGCGGCTGATCGTTGGCAGCGAGGTGCAACTGTGCGACGGGCCCAAGCTGGTGCTGCTGGTCGAGAACCTGACCGGCTACCAGAACCTGTGCGCCCTGATCACCCGTGCCCGCCGGCGGGCAGAGAAGGGTGCGTACCAGCTGTTTCGTGATGACCTGTTGCTGCACCACCAAGGTCTGCTGGCCCTGTGGGTGGCCGCTGACAGTGGCGATACCGCTACCGGCGCGTGGCTGCGCAGTGTGTTCGCTGAGCGTCTGTGGCTGGCCGTGCACCTGCACCGGGGCAGTGACGATGCCATGCGCCTGCAACGGTTGCAGGCGCTGGCGGCTGATGTAGGCATTCGCACCGTGGCCTGTGGCGACGTGCACATGCACGTGCGTGGCCGCCGTGCCTTGCAGGACTGCATGACCGCCATCCGCCAGCATTGCCAGGTGAGCGAGGCCGGGCGCTTTCTGTTTGCCAATGGTGAACGGCACCTGCGCAGCCAGGCGCAACTGGCCGAGCTGTATCCGCTCGACCTGCTGGCCGAGACCCTGGTCATTGCCCGGCGCTGCCAGTTTGACCTGAGCGAACTGAGCTACCAGTACCCACGCGAACTGGTGCCCGAGGGGCATACCCCGGCAAGCTGGCTGCGCGAATTGTGCGAGCAAGGCATGCCGCTGCGCTGGCCAGGCGGGCCAAGTGGCAAAGTGCGGGATGTGCTTGCCAAGGAACTGGGGCTGATCGAAGAGCTGGGCTACGAAAGTTACTTCCTGACAGTGCACGACATTGTCGCCTTCGCCCGCAGCCAGCGCATCCTATGCCAGGGCCGGGGGTCGGCAGCCAACTCGGTGGTGTGCTTCGTGCTGGGCATCACCGAGCTTGACCCCATGAAACACCACCTGCTGTTCGAGCGCTTCCTGTCGCGCGAGCGCAACGAGCCGCCGGACATCGACGTGGACTTCGAGCACGACCGGCGCGAGGAGGTGATCCAGTATGTGTTCCGTCGCTATGGCCGACACCGGGCGGCGCTCACTGCGGTAGTCAACACCTACCATGCCGCCGGTGCGGTGCGGGATGTGGCGCGGGTGCTGGGGCTACCCACCGACCAGGTGGATGCCCTGGCCAAATGTTGTGGCCGCTGGAGCGATCGCATACCCGATGACCAGCGCCTGGCCGAAGCCGGTTTCGAAGCGGGCAGCCCTTCGCTGCGGCGGGTGCTGGTGCTGGCCAGCGAACTGATCGGCTTCCCTCGGCACCTGTCACAGCACCCGGGCGGTTTTGTCATCTCCCAGCAACCACTCGACCAGCTGGTGCCGGTGGAGAATGCCGCGATGCCGGAGCGCACGGTGATCCAGTGGGACAAGGATGACCTGGACATGGTCGGCCTGCTCAAGGTCGACGTACTGGCGTTGGGCATGCTCAGCGCCTTGCGCCGCTGCTTCGACCTGCTGCTACACCACCGTGGCCGGCACCTGACCCTGGCGACCATCCCCAGCGAAGACCCGGCCACCTACGCTATGATCAGCCGTGCCGAGACCATGGGCGTGTTCCAGATCGAGTCACGCGCGCAAATGGCCATGTTGCCGCGGCTGCGGCCCCAAAAGTTCTACGACCTGGTCATCGAGGTCGCCATCGTCCGCCCCGGGCCGATTCAGGGTGACATGGTGCACCCGTACCTGCGCCGGCGCCTGAAGCAGGAACCGGTGACGTATCCGTCGCCGCAACTGAAGGAAGTGTTCGAACGTACCTTGGGCGTGCCGCTGTTCCAGGAGCAGGTGATGGAACTGGCGATGGTCGCGGCCGACTATACCCCGGGCGAGGCTGACCAGTTGCGCCGCAGCATGGCAGCCTGGAAGCGCCACGGCGGACTGGAACCGCACCGCGAACGGCTGGTGCAGGGCATGTTGCGCAATGGTTACACGCTGGCGTTTGCCGAGCGCATCTTCGAGCAGATCAAGGGGTTTGGCAGCTATGGCTTCCCTGAGTCGCATGCGGCCAGCTTTGCCTTGCTGTGCTATGCCAGCAGTTGGCTGAAGTGCCATGAGCCGGCGATTTTCACCTGTGCGTTGGTCAACAGTTGGCCGATGGGCTTCTACAGCCCTGATCAGCTGCTGCAAGAGGCTCGCCGCCAAGGTATCGAGGTTCGGCCGGTTGATGTCTGCCACAGCGACTGGGACTGCACCCTGGAGCCTGATGCTGAAGGCACCCTGGCCATTCGCATGGGGCTGCGGCTGGTGCGTGGCCTGGCCGAAGCCGATGCCAGGCGCTTGCAGCAGGCGAGGGCGCAGCGGCCGTGGCGCAACGTCGAAGACCTATGCCTGCGCGCCGGCCTGGACGCTCGGGCCCGTGCCCGCCTGGCTGATGCCGGGGCGCTGCGCGCCTTGGCCAGCGATCGGCATCAGGCGCGCTGGCAGGTGGCGGCGGTGCAGCCGCAGCTACCGTTGTTCGCCGATGTGCAGGCCTTGCCTGAAGAAACGGTGCAATTGCCCGTGCCAACCGTGGGCGAGGACCTGATGGCCGATTATCAAACCCTCGGCACTACGCTTGGCCCACATCCACTGGCCCTGTTGCGCGCTCGTCTGAGGGCACTGGGGTGTCGCAGCTCCAGTGAATTACAGGGTGTGGAGCATGGCGACAACATTGCTGTGGCCGGGCTGGTGGTGGGCCGGCAACGGCCTCAAACCGCCAGCGGTGTGACCTTCGTTACCCTGGAGGACGAGCATGGCATGGTCAACGTGGTGGTGTGGCGTGCGCTGGCCGAACGGCAGCGGCGGGCGCTGGTGGGTTCGCAGTTGCTCAAGGTCAGTGGGCGGCTGGAGCAGGAGAATGGGGTGCGGCACCTGATTGCTCGGCGGTTGGAGGATGTGAGTTCGCTGCTGCAAGGGCTGGATGTACGCAGCCGGGATTTCCACTGAAACCCCAACGCTCTGTACTTGCGCGGTCCCTGTGGGAGCGGGCGAGCCCGCGAAGCAGCCACCGCGTTGCAGGGCACCGGCCTTGCCGGTGTTCGCGGGCATGCCCGCTCCCACAAAGGTCGCGTCCTGGGCCAGATTGCGCTTGGCGAACGGCAGCGGCGGGTGGCGCAGTTGCTCAAGGCTTGTTCAACGCTCGGTACTTGCACGGCTACCTGTGGAAGCGGGCGAGCCCGAGCAGCAGCCACCGCGTTGCAGGGCACCGGCATTGCCGGTGTTCGCGGGCATGCCCGCGCCCACAGAGGCCATCTACTGGTCCAGCTTGTGCTCGCCGGTTACACCATCGCCAACCGTTGCTTGTGCGTCGGTGCAGGGAACGCCTTATCGATCGCCCGCAGGTCTTCGCTGGTCAAGGTCAGCGCTCCCGCTGCTGCATTGAGCCGCACGTGCTCGGGCGCCACCGCCTTGGGGATGGCGATCACGCCGTCATCGCGGGTCACCCAGGCCAGGCTGACCTGGGCCGGTGTGGCGCCATGACGCTCTGCGATTTCCGCCAGTACCGGGTGCTGCAACAAGCGCCCGGCCTGAGCCAGCGGGCAGTAGGCCATGGTTGGCAAGCCACGTTTTTCGCACCACGGTAGCAAGTCGAATTCGATGCCACGCTGGGCCGGGTTGTACAACACCTGGTTGGTTGCACAATCAGGGTTGTGCAGTTCGCGCAAGTCGTCGACGTCGAAGTTGGACACGCCCCAACGCTTGATCTTGCCTTGCTCGCGCAAGCGCTCGAAGCCTTCGACGGTTTCCTCCAGCGGGTGCTGACCACGCCAGTGCAGCAGGTACAGGTCGATGCAGTCGGTGCCCAGCCGGGTGAGGCTGCGTTCGCAGGCAGCCGCCATGCCGCGCAGGCCGGCATTGTGCGGGTAGACCTTGCTGACCAGAAATACCTGGTCGCGGCGCCCGGCAATGGCTTGGCCAACGACCTCTTCTGCCCCACCTTCGGCATACATCTCGGCGGTGTCGATCAGGTTCAGGCCCAGCTCGATGCCCTGTTGCAGCGCCGCGACTTCGGCAGCCTTGCGACCTGGGTCTTCGCCCATGTACCAGGTGCCCTGGCCGATCGCTGGGACGCTCGTGCCTGCCAGTGTTACGTAACGCATGTCACCTCCGGGATGCGGGTATTGGAAAGAAGAACCTCAAGCAGTGCTTGCGCTGCGGTGGAAAGCTTGTGCTCGCTGAGGGCAATCACGCCGATGCGCCGCTCGACAGTGGGCTCGACCAAGGTTACGCAGCGGGCACCCAGCTCCTGCATCTGGTTGATGCACAGCGCCGGAACGGCACTGACCCCCAGGCCGCTGGCAACCATGCGGCCGATGGTCGTCAGCTGGTGGCTTTCGAACGCGACTGCCAGCTTGCCGTGGCGGGCCGCCACATTCTGCTCCATCAGCAGGCGCACCGCTGAAGGGCGCTGCAGGGCCACGAAATCTTCGGCCATCAGCTGTGCCCAGCTGACCTGGGGCAGCAGTGCCAAGGGTGAGTCGGCGGCCACTACCGCAACGAAGCGGTCCATATACAACGGATGGAAGTCCAGCCCATCGATGTTATCCGGCTCGAAGCCGATGCCCAGTTCGACGCGACGATGGCGTACCAGTTCCTGTACCTGTTCGTTGATCACGTCGTGCACCGTGACGTTGACCTTGGGGTAGCGCTGGCGAAACACCTTGAGCGAGTGGGGCAACAGGTTGCCGGCAAAAGCCGGCATGGCCGCCACCGACACACGGCCCAATTGCAGGGTAAAGCGCTGGCGCAGCATCTCTTCGGTGTCGTCCCAGTCGGCCAGCAGGCGGCGTGCCAGCGGCAGCAGCACTTCGCCTTCGGCAGTCAGGCTGACGCTGCGCGTGGTGCGGCTGAGCAGGGCGCCGCCGAGGTTTTCTTCCAGCGCCTTGATGGTCAGGCTCAGTGCCGGTTGCGAAACGTGCAGGTGTTCACCGGCCTGGGCAAAGCTCTGGTACTTGGCCACGGCGACAAAGGCGCGCAGTTGTTTGACGTTCATGTCGGGCCTGTCGTTTGTTTTGTAAAAATTATCAATCGATGATGAAAACAAAATTAACAAATCAGTCGCTTGCGGTGAAGATGTCTGCACACGCTCACCGACAGCCTCGTCGGTTAAACAACTACAAAAGGCGGATCAGCATGGCCGGACTGGACAAGCGCGTTGCAACCTATGAACAGGCCCTCGAAGGCCTGAGCGACAACATGACGGTACTGGCCGGTGGTTTCGGCCTGTGCGGCATCCCGGAAAACCTTATCAGCGAAATCAAGCGGCGTGGCGTCAAGGGCCTGACCGTGGTTTCCAACAACTGCGGTGTCGACGGTTTTGGTCTGGGCGTGCTGCTGGAAGACCGACAGATTCGCAAGATGATCGCTTCCTATGTGGGCGAAAACGCCGAGTTCGAACGCCAGTTGCTCAGTGGCGAGCTGGAAGTGGAGCTGACCCCACAGGGCACCCTCGCCGAAAAAATGCGCGCAGGTGGTGCCGGCATCCCGGCGTTCTACACCGCCACTGGCTATGGCACCCCGGTTGCCGACGGCAAGGAAGTCCGCGAGTTCAAGGGCCGCAAGTACATCCTGGAAGAATCCATCACCGGTGACTTCGCCATCGTCAAGGGCTGGAAGGCCGATCACTACGGCAACGTGGTTTACCGCAACACTGCGCAAAACTTCAACCCGCTGGCGGCCACCGCCGGCAAGATCACCGTGGTCGAAGTGGAAGAAATCGTCGAGCCCGGCGTGCTGCTGCCAAGCGAAATCCACACCCCGGGCATCTACGTGGACCGTGTCATCGTCGGCACCTTCGAAAAGCGTATCGAAAAGCGCACCGTCAAGGCCTGAGCGCCATCCAACAGAACAACAAAGAGATCCTGACCATGGCACTGACCCGCGAACAGATGGCGCAACGCGTTGCTCGTGAACTGAAGGACGGTTACTACGTCAATCTGGGCATCGGCATCCCCACTTTGGTGGCCAACTATGTACCCGCCGACATGGATGTGATGCTGCAATCGGAAAACGGCCTGCTCGGCATGGGCGAGTTCCCGACCGAAAGCACCCTCGATGCCGACATGATCAACGCCGGCAAGCAAACTGTCACCGCCCGCCGCGGCGCCTCGATCTTCGATTCGGCACAATCGTTCGCCATGATCCGTGGCGGCCACGTCGACCTGACTGTACTGGGCGCTTTCGAGGTGGACGTGCAGGGCAACATCGCCTCGTGGATGATTCCGGGCAAGCTGGTCAAGGGCATGGGTGGGGCCATGGACCTGGTGGCCGGCGCCGAGAACATCATCGTCACCATGACCCACGCCTCCAAGGACGGCGAGTCCAAGTTGCTGCCGCAGTGCAGCCTGCCGCTGACCGGTGCTGGCTGCATCCGCAAGGTGTTGACCGACCTGGCCTACCTGGAAATCGAAGACGGCGCCTTCATCCTGCGCGAGACCGCACCTGGGGTCAGCGTCGAGGAAATTATCGAGAAAACCGCCGGCAAGCTGATCGTGCCGGATGATGTGAAGGAAATGACCTTCTAAGGCATGACGTGATCTCACCCTGTGGGAACGGGCTTACCCGCGAATGCGTCGGTACATAGACCGCCGCATTCGCGGGTAAGCCCGTTCCCACAGGTTTTTTGCGTTGCCTGGCAATACCGCTTCATCTCATAAAACCAATAAAAGGAATTCACCGTGGCCGCTGAAATTCAAGACAGCCGCTCCGCGCGCTTTGCCTTGCGCTGCTCCAACTGGGCTGAACGCTGGTTCCCCGACTCCTGGGTGTTCGCCGCGTTGGCGGTACTGCTGGTGTGTATTGGCGCACTGGCCATGGGCGCCAAACCGACCGACACCGCCAAGGCTTTTGGCGACGGTTTCTGGAGCCTGATACCGTTCACCATGCAGATGGCCTTCGTGGTCATCGGCGGTTATGTGGTGGCCAGCTCGCCGCCCGCCGCGAGGCTGATCGATCGCCTGGCGCGCATCCCCGGCAATGGGCGCTCGGCAGTGTGCTGGGTAGCACTGATCTCGATGCTGGCCTCCTTGCTCAACTGGGGGCTGTCGCTGGTGTTTGGAGGCTTGTTGGTACGCGCCCTGGCGAGGCGTACCGACCTGAAGATGGATTACCGCGCAGCGGGTGCGGCGGCTTATCTGGGCCTGGGTGCGGTGTGGGCGCTGGGCCTGTCATCCTCGGCGGCGCAGTTGCAGGCCAACCCGGCCAGCCTGCCACCTTCAATCCTGTCGATAACCGGGGTGATTCCGTTTACCGAAACCATCTTTCTCTGGCAGTCCGGCGTGATGCTGGCGGCGCTGGTGGTGGTCTCGCTGGTGATCGCCTACGCCACCGCGCCGGGCCCGAACAGCGCACGTAGCGCCGAAGACTGCGGTGTCGACCCCAGCTTCACAGCGCCACCCGCCACGCAACGCACGCGCCCGGGGGAGTGGCTGGAACACAGCCCGATCCTGATCCTGCTGTTGGTGGCCTTGGCTGCTGGCTGGCTCTATCAGGAGTTTGCGACAAAACCCGCGATTACCGCCATCTCGGGGCTCAACACCTACAACCTGTTGTTCATCATGCTCGGTGCTTTGCTGCACTGGCGCCCACGCAGCTTCCTTGACGCGGTGGCGCGTGCGGTACCGACCACCACCGGTGTGCTGATCCAGTTCCCGCTGTATGGTTCGATCGCCGCCATCCTCACCCAGGTGAAGGGAGTCGATGAACAGACGCTGGCCCACCATATTTCACTGTTCTTCACCCAGATTGCCACCCACGACACGTATGCCGTGCTGATGGGCGTGTATTCCGCGGTGCTGGGCTTCTTCATCCCTTCAGGCGGTGGCAAGTGGATCATCGAAGCCCCTTACGTGATGCTGGTGGCCAACGACCTGCAGTACCACCTGGGGTGGGCGGTGCAGATCTACAACGCGGCCGAAGCCTTGCCGAACCTGATCAACCCGTTCTACATGCTACCGCTGCTGGGCGTGCTGGGGCTCAAGGCGCGCGACCTGATCGGGTTCTCGTTCGTGCAATTGCTGGTGCATGTGCCGTTGGTGCTGGTGTTGCTGTGGGCGTTGGGTACAACGCTGCAGTACGTACCGCCAGTGATGCCTTGATTCAAGGCCTCTGCAGGCTTGGCGTCAGCTATTAGACGCGTATCATGGCTGCCTCAGCCTGGGAAACCCGCGTCACATGTCTATCCGATTGAAACTGCTGCGTAAGAAACTGGGGATGACCCTGGAAATGCTGGCCGAAAAGACTGGCATGACCAAAAGCTACCTGTCCAAGGTCGAGCGGGGCCTCAACACGCCCTCGATCGCTGCGGCGCTGAAACTGGCGAGGGCGCTGAACGTCAATGTCGAAGAGCTGTTCGCCGAAGAACAGGCCGGGCAGAGCCGCTACAGCCTGGTGCGCCATACCGAGCGCCAGGCCTTGGTTGGCGATGGACAAGGGCCGGGGTACGCGGCCCTCACCAGTCAGGTTGGCCAGCGCAGCCTGCTGCCGTTTCTGATCCAGCCGCCGTCCGAGTTCAGCGACCCCACGTTCAAGGAACACCAGGGCGAAGAGTTCCTGTTTGTTCACGCAGGCCAGGTGGAAGTGGATTTCATGAGCGAGCGGGTAATGCTGGAGCAGGGCGACGCCCTGCATTTCAATGCCCAGACGCCGCACCGGCTGCGCTCGGTAGGTGTTACTCCAGCGCAATTACTGGTCGTGGTTCACCACGCGGACGAATGAATACGTGGGGGGGCAGGTATGCCCCCGCGTATTCTCAGCTGTGAAACGCCAGATTCATCGCAGCAGCCCTCCCTTGCATAATCTGCATGTCGTTTTTTTGACGAAAGCACCCATCGCCCATTGAATTTTATTATGGTGTCGGATCATTGACGTAGTGTCATTGTGCCCATAAGCTCAAATCAACAACGAAACAACCCCGCAACACCGCGCCAATAACTAATTGATTTTCCTGTTTTTAGGAGGGGAGTATGCGCTCGACTCTGATAATCAAATCGATGTTCTTGCTGGTGATGCTAAGTGGTGCTGCCCGTGCGGCAGATTCGTATATCAATCAGAACAGTATCATTCCTGTTTCAACTGCAGGCTGGTTCTTTGCCTTTGCTGTCGTCGGTTTTGTTGCTGTTGCCAACCGCAGAAAGATCTGAACCGGACACCTTGTACCCGAAGTGACTGCCCATTGCCGAGAGGCCACAGGCATGGCTTGTGAATTCTCCAACCGTTGCTATATTCCCAGTAGCCCGTAAGGGCCAACGTTTACAGAACGTTGCAGCCCACGTCTACAGCGTCAAGGTAAGGGCCTCCAGGAAGGTCGAGGCCATCGCGGCAGCTGTGCGCCGTGAAGCGGAGCGAGAGTTGGTGTGTTGTTCTCATTCAGTGCTCTTTGTCGGGCCATTTGGCCGGAGGGACCCTCATGGTGCGTTCAATATTTGCCGCTTTGTGCATGCTGACGGTGGGGTCCGGCGCCGCTAACGCCGACCAGAGCGGTGCTCCCTACCTGCTTAGCCCCGGCGATGTGGTGATGGTTTCGGTGTGGCAGGAAGACAGCCTGCGTCAAGAAGCCACCGTACTGCCCGATGGCAGTATTACCTTCCCCCTGGCCGGGCGCATCAATGTTGCCGGGCTGGACGTGACGGCAGTCGAAAAGCAGGTCGCTGCCAAACTCGAAAAATTCCTCCCCGACCCTAACGTCAGCGTTGTCGTCAAAAGCATTGCCGGCAATATGGTCTATGTCCAAGGCAAAGTGATCAAGCCCGGGCCTGTGCAAATGGCAGGCCCCACTGCGGTATTGCAGGCGCTGAGCATGTCAGGTGGCCTGGACAAGTTTGCTGACGAAAGCGAAATCAAGGTGGTCCGCGGCACGGGTGCTTCCCAAAAGATCCTGCCCGTGCGATATAAGGACCTGGTGTCTGGCCGGGACATGTCCACCAACATCCAACTCCAGGCTGGCGATACGCTGGTCGTTCCTTGATCTTGCCTTTTAATAAGAACATTTAATGCCTCTTCTTAGAACAACTCGCATTGCAACGGCAATCTTGGTCTTGCCGTTTACGGACGCGGTACTGGCGGCAAATTGGCAGTCTACGGTGGTGGTACCGACATCCGTCGAATACGACAGCAACCCATTGCTGCTGACCTCGGGGGAAAAGGGCATAACGCGCACGATCATCGCGCCGGATTACACCCTGATCGGCACTTTTGACCGTGACGAATTGAGGTTGGGGCTTGGCATGCATGTGCTGCGCTCGTCCGATACGGATATCGTCGATGACCGTGAAGATCCTGATATCAGCCTGGGCTGGCAGCGCACCACCGAGCGGGGGCGTTTCGGCCTGGTGGCGCGCTACAACGAGAGCTCGACGTTGTCGGGGACAGTACTGGATACCGGGGTGATTACCACCGACGGTACGCAGAAGCTTTACACCTTGACTGGCAACTGGAGCCAGGCGGTGACCGAGCGCAGTACCTTGAGCAACGAAACCACCTACAACCGTGCCCGTTACGACATCAGCACGCTGACGGGCTACGACGAACTGGCGAACGTCTTTACCTGGACTTACGCCTGGAACGAGCGGGCTGATCTGTATACCCGTTTTGGTGCCCGGCGCTATGAGCCCGAACAGGACCTTACCGCGACCGCTTCCAACAGCTACACCCCGGCAGTCGGCGTCAAATACCAGCTTGCCGAAGGCTTTAGCGCCGATGCCCATATTGGCGTCAACCAAGTGTCAGGTGACGGCGGCGGCCGACGCGGGGAGGGTGGGGTTGCGTTGCTGTACACCGGCCCGCGTGCCGATGCCAGCCTCACAGCCGAGCGCAGCACGGTGGCCAGTGCCGAAGGCGGCTTCGCCGAGCTGGACCAGGTGCGGGGTGTGTGGAGCTATGCGTTGACCGAGTTGTCCCGGGTGGGCGCGGACGCCGCGTGGCAAGACAGCAAAGGGCAGTCGCCCAACACGCTGCAGACTTACAGCGTATGGGCCAGCCGCCAGTTTTCGCCTTACTGGGACCTGCGCCTGTCGCTGATGTACAAAGAACGGCAGCAGGACCATGTACCGGATGCGACCGCTACGATCGTTGGTTTGACGTTGACGTACAGGTACCCCGACATCTGAACTTCAAGGTGGCCCTATGAAGTCTGACTACGAGCTCTCCCTCAGAGATTACATCGCCATTATCAAGGACAGGGCCCTGGTGTTAGGGGTGAGTGCCGCAGTCATTCTCGCCGCGACCGTGGCCGTCGCGTTGATGGTGCCGCCGATCTACCAGTCGACCGGCACCATTCTGGTGGAGTCGCAGCAGATTTCACCCGAGCTGGTGTCGACCAACACCACCACTTTTGCCGATGAGCGCATCGAGGTGATCCGCCAACGGGTGATGACCCGCGAAAACCTGCTGCGCATCATCGGCAAGTATGACCTGTTCGCCGACAAGCGCTTCAGCGAAAGCGACAAGATCGACCAGATGCGCAACGCGATCGTGGTCCAAACCCTTACCACCTACGTGCGTGGACGTGGTGAAGCGACCGTGGCGTTCACTGTGTCGTTCGAGCACAAGCAGGCACAAGTGGCCAAGGAAGTCGCCGACGAACTGGTGACGCTGTTCCTCAACGAAAACCTCAAGCAGCGCACCGAGCGGGCCAACGAAACCACCGAATTCCTCACCCAGGAAGCCAACAAGCTGGGCGCCGAGCTGGCCAGCCTGGAAAACCAGTTGGCCGATTTCAAGCAGGCCCACGCCAATGCCTTGCCCGAGCACCAGACCCTGCGCATGAACATGCTGTCGCGTGCGGAGCTGGAATTCCGTGAGGTCGACCGTGACTACAAGGCTGCCCAGGAAGAGCTGCGCTACCTGGAGCTGGAACTGTCTGCGGCCAATGCAGGCCTTGCCACCAAGGCTGCCGAAGGCACCCGATCAACCCGTGCCGACCAGCCCGAGGACCTGCCAAGCCTGAAAGCCGAATACGCCCGGCTGCTGACCCGCTACAAGGACGCCCACCCGGATGTGGTGGCGATCAAACGCAAGATCCAGGCGCTCGAAGCCAGTGGTGGTCGCACTGCGGCAGCGTCCACGGTCAGCCTCGACGTGGCCCGTGTCCGTGCCAAGATGAGCGCCGCCCAGGTGCGTATCGCCTCGCTGGCAGAGCAAAAGCGCGAGCTGACCCGGAAAATGGAAGGGTACGAGGCCGAGATCCTCGAGGCGCCGCAGGTCGAGCGTGGCCTGGTGACCTTGATGCGTGACCACGACAACGCGCGCAAGAAATACGAAGAGATTCGTGCCAAGGAAATGGGCGCAAAAATTACCGAAAGCCTCGAGCAGGAAAACAAGGCTGAACGCTTTGTGCTGCTGGAGCCTCCGCTGTTGCCCGAGAAGCCGATCAAGCCTAACCGCAAGAAAATCGCCGCGCTGGGCCTGGTGCTGGCGCCAGCTGGTGGCGGTGCGCTGGTGATGCTGCTGGAAATGCTCAATCAGCGCGTGCGCGGCGTTGGCGCCCTGGAAAGCCTGCTGGGCAAACGGGTGCTGGTGGCACTGCCCTATATCGATACCCGAGCCGACGTGGCCCGACGCAAGCGCTGGCGCAATCGCCTGATCCTGGCGGCACTGGCGCTGGCAGCTATCATGATAGGGCTGGTGCACGTGTTCTACATGCCACTGGATGTGCTGTTGTACAAAGTCATGTCTCGGTTTGTATAGGGAAAGCAGTGATGGACAGGATCAAGCCGGCTGTTGGCAACAATATTCATCAGGTTACCCCAGGTACTCCCCAGGCACTGTCTCCCGCCCCCGGTACGGCGCTGGCAGAAGTGCCGGGTCAGTTCGATTACGTGAACACCAAGGTGGTACCGCTGCGTGCAGACCACCTGGAGCGCAACCGCATCGTCGCGTACAACAAGAACTCCAACATGAACGGGCCGATCGACCTGTTGCGTACGCAGGTGCTTAGGGCCATGGACGAGAACGGCTGGCGTACCTTGGCCATCACCTCGCCAACGCCTGAAGCGGGCAAGACAATGCTGGCGATCAACCTGGCCATGAGTATTGCCCACCACACCACCAAGACTGCGTTGCTGGTGGACTTCGACCTGCGCCGGCCCAAGGTCGGCAGTTACCTGGGGCTGCCCATGGAGCAGGCACTGAACGAGTTTCTGACGGACAAGGCCGAGCTGCAGGACTGCCTGGTCAACCCGACCTTGCCGCGCTTTGTGGTGCTGCCGACGCGGGTACCCGTCCCCCTGTCGACCGAGATGCTGTCCTCGCCCAAGGTGAACAACCTGATTGGCGAGTTGCGCAACCGCTACGAGTCGCGCATCTGCATTTTCGATTTGCCACCGCTGCTCAGCTCGGACGATGCAATCACCGTGATGCCCAAGTTTGATTGTGTATTGCTGGTGGTGGCCAACGGGATGAACAACAAAAAGGAAATCGAGGATTGCCTGCATCACCTGGCCACGGTGAACCTGATCGGGACTGTGTTGAACAAGGCTGACGAACAGCCGCGGACCTATTACTGATACTGAGCCTTCTGGCCGTCCGCCTGTAGGTGCAGCCTTTTGCTGCGCCTACAGGGAGCGAAACCAACTCAGCGCTCCCAGGGATACTGCAACTCCCACTGCCACGCATGCCGCACAATCTCCTCCAGCGAAGCGAACGCCGGGCGCCAGCCCAGCACCTGGATGGCTTTGCTCGCATCCGCCACCAGCCGTGGCGGGTCGCCCGCGCGGCGCGGTGCGTCAAGGGTACTGATCTGCCGCCCGGTCACTGCCCGGGCCGTATCGATCACCTGCTGCACCGAAAAGCCCAGGCCATTGCCCAGGTTGAACGCGGCACGTTCGCCACCGGCCCGTAAATAATCCACCGCCAGCGCATGGGCCGCCGCCAGGTCTGCCACATGCACGTAGTCGCGTATGCAGGTGCCATCCGGTGTGTCGTAGTCACGACCGAACACTGTCACCGCCTCGCGCCGACCCGATGCAGCCTGCAGGATCAAGGGGATCAGATGGGTTTCCGGGTCATGACGTTCCCCGAGCTGACCTTCTGGGTCAGCGCCCGCGGCATTGAAATAGCGCAGGCATACCGACTTCAAACCATAGGCCCGGTCAAAGTCCTCAAGAATCTGCTCGACCATCCATTTGCTCAACCCGTACGGGTTGATCGGTACCTTGGTGTGCGCTTCATCGATCGGCACGTACTGTGGGTTGCCATATACGGCGGCACTCGAAGAAAACACCAGGTGCCTGATGCCGGCATTGACCATGGCCTGCAGCAGGGCAAGGGTGGCTGCGACATTGTTCTGGTAGTACTTGCCAGGCGCGGTGACCGACTCGCCCACTTGAATGAACGAGGCGAAGTGAAACACTGCATCGAAGCGACAAACGCCAAACAGCACGTCCAGCGCGGCTTCGTCGGCGATATCGAGCCTGGCCCACTGGATGCCGGGGCCAGGTGAGACCAAGTCCGCCACCAGCACGTCATGGCCGGCGGCGAGCAGGTGCTTGACCATGTGTGAGCCAATGTAGCCCGCACCACCCACAACCAGATATTTCATCCCCACCTCCTGGAATCTGCTGTTTACAGACGCAGTGAACACTCCCTGACACGTGCAGGTGGGATGATCATCTACAGGTGACCTGAGCGTAGATGGCCCTATGCTCTATTTCAAGAATAGCCAGTTGGACATGTAGGTGCCGTCGAAGGTAATGGTGTATTGCCCATCCTTGTAGGCCACCGGCAGCGGTTTCAGCTGCACCTGTGCATCGCGGGCGAACAGTTTCAGGCCGGCAGGTGCCTTGATGTTCAGGCTGCCTTCAAGGGGCTCGACATTGAACGGCGTCTTGTCATCGGCCTTGGGCATCGCACGGGTGCCCAGAGACAGAAGAAGTTCGCGCGACTGGCCCAGTGGCTTACCGTCCAGGCTCTGGACCACCACGCTGGCGTAAGGCGTTTTCGTTTGTATCTGAATGGCACCCAGGTTGATCGGACGGCCACCCAGCCAGCCACTGGCGGCCTGGGTCAATGGCGTGTCGATGGTGTAGATGCCTTGTTGCCAATTGCGCCTGAGCTCGCCTGTATCGGTCACCGACTCGGTGGCATCGGCGGCCAGCAGCGCTTGCCCCGGGTCGTGCAGCACCTGCGCGCCTGCCGGGATGGTCGCGGGTTTTAGCCAGGGCAATTCCGGCGTGTGTGGCAGGGCGATCTGCAGCTGGCCCTTTTCCATGGCCGTGCGCAGCAGTGGTGAGTTACGCGGGGTGATTTCCTGGTTGTACAGAGTGGCAGGTGTCGGTGCGAACACGTAGCGAGTGGTGGCGGGCTTCACGTCGGCACGGCGATAGAGCAGGGCAGCGGCGGGCAGGGTGGCGATCATCGCCGGGTCGTTGTACGCGTGCCAGTTGTCCGCTGTGCGCCAACCCGGGTTGAACGCCTGTTGGCTGTAGGCATATTGCAGCATGGCGTCCCAGCCTTGGTGACTGGCGGTGCCGGCGATGTAAATCGGCAGCGAGTGACGGTCCGGCAGCGGGAAGGGCTCGGCGTTCCACTCGGTGACAGTCAGCGGTTTGCCGACGACCTGGGCGGCAGCAATCCAGTCGATCATGCCGTCGCTGGTCAGCGGGTTCTTTTCCAGTTGGCCTGCGTCGCCGTAGCTGTGGGCGTCGATGACATCGCCAACGCTCAGTGCCGGAAGCGCGCTAAGCCCATTGCCGCCCCAGGTACTGGTGGTAGCAATGGGCACTTTCACGCCCACGCTGCGCAGGTGGGCGATCATGCCGGCATTGAAGCGCTGTTCCAGCTCGTTGAGCAACAGCTTCGATGGCCCATGCTCCCAGGCACGCCAGGTAAGGTCGACGGGTAGGTCAAACTGTTTGGCAAAGGCCTTGGCTGCGGCCATGTAGCGCGCACTGTGGCGCGGTACATCCTTGTTTGGCATCAGGGCGTTGCCGTAATGCTGGGTCAGGTCATTCTCGTTGGTGATCAGCACGGCGGCGATGGCCGGGTCGTCCTTGTAGGCCAGGCCCGTGTATTCGTTCACATGGGTCAGGTACTGCTCGGCGAAGCGTTTCATCGCTTGCTGGATACTGTCGTTCACGTAGGCGTAACCCTTCAGGTCGACGCGACCGTCCTTCTCGGGAAGCTCCTTGAAGTCTTCGATGTTGTCGTTGGCGGTGAACGCACGCTGCACATGCATGTCCAGCCAGATGTAGATGCCTTCGTCCTTGAGTGACTTGATCCACAGGTCGAGCTTGCGCAGCGATTCGGCGCTGAGCTGCTGGGTATCATGCACCAAGGTGCCGTCGCCAAAGACGTTGGGGCTGACCCAGGGCGAGTCGTGGTGATGCAGACGCACCAGGTTGAAGCCCAGCGCCGAAAGGCGTCTGGCCTGCAGGCGAATTTCTTCGTCAGGGGTTTTGAACAACGAGTAGGCCGACAGGTTGGTGCCCCAGAAGCGCACTGGAGTGTTGTCGGCGAACATCAACTGGTCGCCGACCGCCTTCACGAAGCCACGCTTGCCGGCGGGTTTCTCCGCTGCGTTGAGGAACGACAGGTCCACCGGCGAGGTGCGCCAGTCCAGTTGGTCATCAGGCCAGCTGGCAGGGTCTGCCAGGCCGAAGCGCTCGCTGGGGGTAGGGCCGAGTTCGATGTCGCCGGTCACGTTGAGCACGGCCTTGAGCTGCTGGCGGCCGGCGCTGATCGGGTCCTTGTAGAGGAATGCACGCAGCTCGGACGGGTTGCCGCGCTCGAAATAGACCTTGGCCAGTGGCGGGTCGAAGCGCATTTCGATGCGTCGCCCCTGGTCGGCCTTGCCCCAGGTCCAGCCGCGGTTGTCGGGCAGCAACTGCGGGGCGCCCATGTCGCCGGCGATTTGCGCCGGGTCGAACTGGAACACCAGGCCGCCACCCATGACACCGCTCTGGCGGCTGTGGGCGTCGAGGTCGAAGGCCCAGCTCAGGGTTTGCGCCTGTTCCTTGCGGATGTCAGCTTGCAGGTCGAAGTCCAGTTCCTTGTTCTTGCCCCGCAGCGTGTAGTGGTAAGGGCCATTGACCTTGAAGTCGGTATAGAAACCGGTCCAGCTCCAGTTGGCAGCCCAGAAATCGAATTTGGCCTTCATGACCGGGCCGCCGCCGTGTGTCACGGTAGGCAAGCCATTTTGCTCATCGACACTGACCTGCCAGTCTGAAGCCCAGCTGGCCAGCGGCAGAAGGGCCAGGCCGGCAATGGCCGAAAAGCGCACGTAATGACGCAGGGACAGCCTATTCATGAACATTACCTGGGTTGTAGGTCGGGTTCTGCCAGTTCCATCACCTGGCTGTTGTGCAGCCGGCGAACCATCTGGATGTAGGCCACGCCCAGACCTGCGATAGACCAGTACACCACCGGGATGAAGGTGATGCTGCTGACTGTGAAGATGATGACCAGAATGCCGATCAGCGTTGCCAGCAACACCCGGCCGAGCTGTCGTCGCTCATCATCCTTGTCGGCAAAACTGAGCATGGCCCTGCGGATACCCACCACCACCACGGCAAAGAACGCCACGAACAAGCCTAGCCCGACCAGGCCGGCCCGCAGCGCCAGGTTGATGTAGGTGTTGACGATGTCGATGATGCCTTCGCCCTGGATCATCGACTGCATTTCGGGTGTGTTGCGGAAGTCGAAAGAACCGAACAATGGGTTGCGCTGGATGACGATCCAGGAATTGTCCATCAGCCGCTCGCGGTAGGTGATGTTCTCTTTCTCGAGATTGCCGATGAACGGCAGCAGGTCCAGCACCTTGTCGCCACCAGGCACGACGGTCAGCAAGGGCAACGCCAGCATGCCAGCCGCCCCCAGCAGTGCCAGGCGCTTGACGGCGCCTTTGCCCAGGGCAATGAACACCACCACGATGACCACGGCGCCGATCCACGGGCCGCGTGACAATGGCGCGAACAGCCCGGCGGCCAGCAGCAGGGCGCCCATGGCCCTGTGCAGCGGGCGTTGCACATAGCCTTGCACGAACAGGAACAGGCCGATGGCCACGCTCATCACGTAACCCAGCACAATCGCCTGGCCGGTGGTGACGCTCGCCCGCAGCGCACCACCGCGGCTCAGGTAGCCGGACATGCTCCATGGCACGCCCATGGCGTCGACCAGAGCGCTGTATAGCAGCCAGTGGCGTACATACTCGGCCACAGCGATCAGCGCCATGACGAAAGAGACAAGTACGAAGGCCAGCAGGGTGTCCTTGAAGTCGCTGATCTGACGCAGGCCACGGCTGGCCACGTAGTACGGCAGGAGTACGTCGACATACAGGTACAGCGCCTGGCGCAGCGTGTCGGTAGGGGTGGTTTCGCGCAAATAGAGCACGCTCAGCAGCAGCAGGCCGGCGGCCAGCAACTTATCGGCCCAGGTGCGGCCAAAGCGAAGGGTGTCACCTTGCCGGCGCAGGTGCAGCGCAGCCGGCAACAGCACGCACAGGCTCAGCAGGCGAATATGGTTCAGGTCGACCAGGTAATTGACCACGCCAAACCCGGGCACCTGCACCGACGCTGGCGGGATCAGGAACAGCAGCATGTAGAACAGCGCCATGGGGTTGTGCTCGCGGCGCCCGGCCAGCAAAAGGACGACCGCACCCACACCCAGATACAGCCAGAAGCTGTGCGAGAGAAAAGCCAGCAGGGTCAGCAGGAACCACAGATTACGCCGGCGCTTGTAGTCGCTGAGCGGAATCAGGTCGGTGGCAGGCCGCCGCGCCATCACGAAGACCACGCTCGCCAAAAACAGGATGACGATCAACGCTCGAAAATGTTCAGGCATCGGCTATGTACACCTTTCCTTCGGTGGGCAACGGCTAGCATCGTGGCTAATTGAAACTATAGTGACTTTTAGCCAATCAGTCAGAGATTGAAGTCATGCCGTCGATTGATGTGTCAGCCGCCGCGAGCCTGCGCAAGCGGGCCCTGAGAGCCGGGTCGTGGAACCTGGTCTCGCAGGTGGCTTCACAGGTGATGCGCCTGGGCGGCAATCTGATCATGGCCCGCTTGCTGCTGCCGGAAATGTTCGGGGTGATGGTCATTGCCACCACTGTTTCGATACTGCTGCATTTGCTTTCCGATGTCGGCCTGCGCCAGAACATCATCCAGAGCCACCGTGGTGACGATCCGGACTTTCTCAATACCGCCTGGACCGTGCAGATCATCCGCGGTTTCCTGCTGTTTGCGCTTACTCTGCTGCTGGCCCTGGGGGCTTGGTTGGCGCAACTGGCCGAGCTGTGGCCGGCAGACTCAACCTATGCCGCACCCATACTGCCGATGGTGCTGGCGGTGACCGGCCTGTCTGCGGCCATCTGGGGGTTCCAGTCCACCAAGATAGATGTGGCGGTACGAACTTTCCAACAAAAGCGCGTGGTGCTGGTCGACCTTGCCTCGCAGGTGGCCGGCCTGGTGGTGATGCTGGTGCTGGGCTTGCTGACCCATTCGATCTGGGCGCTAGTGTTATCAGGCCTGGTTTCGGCGGTGGTCTGGACAGTGCTGGGGCATACCGCCCTGCAGGGGCCCACCAACCACCTGCGCTGGGACCGTTCGGCGCTGACCGAGCTGATTGTGTTTGGCCGCTGGATCCTGCTGTCGTCGATGGTTGGTGTGCTGGCGATGTACGGCGACCGTATGTGGTTTGGCGCCAGCATGTCGGCGGCGCAACTGGGTGTGTATTCGATCGCCGTGCTGATCCTGGGTGCGGTGCAGACCGCGCTCATGAAAATTGTCGGCGCGGTGGCATTGCCTGCCTTCAGTGAAGCGGCCCGGGCCGACGACAAGCAGCGCCTGAAAGCGTTGTATTTCCGCTTTCGGCTGCTGGTCGACCTGCTGGTTCTGTTCATTTGTGGCGGGTTCCTGACCGCCAGCCCATTGCTGATTGGCTGGATGTATGACGATCGCTACCGCGAAGCAGGGCCGATGCTGGCGATTCTCTCGCTATCGTTCATCGTATTGCGCTATACCTTGGCTCATCAGGTGTGGATTGCCTTGGGCCTGACCAAGTACCAGGCCATGGACAACATCATTCGCCTGGTCTCGTTATGGGGACTATTGCCGCTGTTACTGGCGCTTGGCGGGGTGGAGTGGGCTATCTGGGGGGTCGCCCTGCATGCTTTGCCAACGCTGGTGCTGGTTGTGTATGTGAATTGCAAACTGGATATCTTCAGCCTCAAACGTGAGCTGGTGGTACTGCCGATGTTGCTGGTCGGGGCGCTGTGCGGGGCACTGCTGACGGCCTTCTTCAACTGGCTGTAACGCAGTTTGCCAGGTGTAACTTTCATGGCTACAGGTCACGGGATCATGGAGAAGCTCACTTTTTGTACTGCGCAGTTGGGTCGTAGAGGTTTTCTCCAGAGCTGTGTCTTGCTCGGCGTGGGGGGCGCAGTATTCGGCGCCTCGGCGGCCGTTGCTGGCAAGACGGCCGAAAAGCCCGGGTTCGTGATAATCAATGGTTGGGTATTGCCGTCCCGTTACTTCCGGAACGCGTCAGCATGATCAAGGACTTTCAGCAGCAGAAGGCGCTGCGCGACCACTACGATTTCTGCATCATCGGCGCCGGCCCGGCGGGTATAACCTTGGGCTTGCGCCTGGCTGCTGCCGGCTGGAGCGTAATGATCGCCGAAGGTGGGGGGCGCGAATATGCGTCGTACTCGCAAGACTTGTACGCGTGCTCATCCACCGGCCTGGAGCTGTATGCCGAGGAATCCCGCCTGCGTTACCTGGGGGGCACCTCCAATCACTGGGCTGGCCGGTGCCGGCCATTCACTCCTTCGGATTTTGCCGTCGCCCCGCAAGGCGACTTGCCGGGTTGGCCCATTCCCTATTCGGAGATCGAAGGCTTTCTACCGGCAGCGATGGAGATTGTCGATCTGGCGCCTGGCGCGGATTTTCGCGCGATGAATACCAGTCTCGATGGTGGTGACTTCGAGGCGGACCGCTTTCTGCTCAGCACGCCGACACGCTTTGCACAAAAGTACGCAACAGCACTGGAGCAGACCCCAGGCCTGGACGTATTCATCCACTGTAATTGCGTTGACCTGGAGTTCGACAAGGCTTCCGGCCACCTGGCTGCGGTGGTGTTGTCCGACTATCAACGCAATCGTCAGCGCCTGGTAGCAAGCAACTTCATTCTGGCCACGGGTGCCATCGAGAATGCCCGGCAGTTGCTGAACAGCGAGTCCCTGGTGGCCGCAGGTGTGGTGAGCAAGGAAGGGCTGGTGGGCGGGGGGTTCATGGAGCACCTGAACATCGAAATGGGCACTTTCATCCTCAAGTCCGGGCAGGACCCGGAGCCGCGCCAGTACTACACCACCGATGCTTTCATCGACGAGTACAAGGCCGGTAAAGGCAATGTCACCGCTGTTTTACTGGCCGATGTGCAAACCTACGGCCGCACTGCCGAGGTCAAGTATTTTCTCGAGAGCCTGGCCTGCGACATGGGGTTTGCCAGCAAGGTCGCCTTCGTTGCCAAGTTCAGCTGCCCCGGTGACGGCGTGCTCAGCACCATGATCGAGCAGTTCCCCAACCTGCACAGCCGCATTTCGCTGCTGGACGAGAAGGATGCATTGGGCGTGGCCAAGGTCAATGTCAATTGGGTGCTTAGTGCCGATGACCGGCACACCATCAAGTGCATTGGCAGCGAACTGGCCAAGCAGTTCGCTGACATGGGGCTGGGGTTCGTCAAGCTCAACGATTTCGTCTACGACACCTCGATTCCGCTGAAAATGGCACCCCATGCCCATCACATGGGTACCACGCGTATGGCCGCCTCGCCGCAGTTCGGTGTAGTCGATGCCAATTGCAAGGTGTTCGGTACCGAAAACCTGTATGTCGCCGGCAGCAGCATTTTTGCCAAGGGCGGCGCCTCCAACCCGACCATGCCGCTGTTGCAGTTTGCCTTGCGGCTGGCCGACCACCTCGATAACAAGATGAAAGCGGCCAGCAGCGCCGCAGCGTGATGCAGGTTGTACACGGGTGAGAGCGATGCGGTCAGCACCTAGAAGAACGAGACCGGAACGCCTCAGGACACTCCAGATTGTTCAGATCGCGAGGCCAGGCAGTATGAAGGGATGGATACGCAAGGCAGTGGCGCACTACGCCCATGCAACCGGGCGAGGGGGCAAATTCTACAGGAGGTTCTGCAACCCCTCTGGTCTTGAATGGGGGGCCTATCTGGCCCGATGGGGCAACTTTCACTCGGTCGGCAGCAATTTCTACGTCAATACAGGCTGCAAGTTTCTCGACCCGTCGCTGGTACGTATCGGCAACAGCGTGGGCTTGTCCGACTGCACGTTGATCGGTCATGACGGGGTGGTATTGCTGATCGAGCATCGCTATGGCAAGCACCTGGATTCGGTCGGTTTCATCGACATCAAGGACAACTGCTTCATCGGCCATGGTGCGATCGTGATGCCTCGCGTGACCATCGGGCCTGAATCCATCGTGGCCGCAGGGGCGGTGGTGACCAAGGACGTGCCGCCAGGCACCGTCTATGGTGGCAACCCGGCCGTGTTCATCTGTACCACCGAGCAGTTGATCCAACGGGTCGAGGCACGTTGCGAAGCTTACCCTTGGATCGACCTGGTGAAACAGCGCAACGGGGCCTACGACCCGGAAGTTGAACCGCTGTTGATGGCGCAAAGACGCCAGTATTTCTTCGGGGACAGCTAAAATGGCTAGCAAACCTGTGGATGTCATGGTGGTGAACTTCAATACCGCTGGACTGCTGCAGCCAATGTTCGATGCACTGCGCCGGGCCGACAGCGAGCGGCTGGCCAGTTACCTGGTGGTGGACAATGCCTCGCGCGATGACTCGGTGCAGCGCATGGCCCAGGTGTGCCCCGAGGCACTGCTGCTGAGCAACAAGCAGAACGTGGGTTTCGGCCGGGCCAACAACCAGTTGTTGGCGCACCTCAAGGGCAAGTACGCCTTGCTACTCAATACCGATGCCTTCGTTGCCGCCGACTCTCTGCAAAAAACACTCGACTACATGGAGGCCCACCCAGAGTGCGGCGTACTGGGGGTGCGCCTGGAGGGGCGCGATGGTGACCTGCAGCCCAGTTGCCGCTACTTCCCCACGCCGCTCAATGTGTTCGTCGGGCGTACCGGGCTGGGGCGGTTCTTCCCAGGGCTGAAGATGGTCGACGAAATGAACTGGGACCACGCCTCGGTGCGCGAGTGTGACTGGTTGCCTGGCTGCTTCTACCTGGTGCGCCGCGAAGTGCTCGACAAGGTGGGGTTGTTCGACCCGCGCTACTTCCTTTATTACGAAGAGGTGGACCACTGCAAGCGGGTGAAGGAAGCGGGCTGGAAAGTGGTGTTTTACCCGCATACCACGGTGGTGCATATCGGTGGCGAAAGCTCCAAGTCGGTGGCGGAACTGGAGGCTGCCAGCCGGCAGATCTCGTCCTACCAGATCGAAAGCGAGTTGCTGTACTTCCGCAAGCATCATGGCGTGACGGGGCTGGCCCTGCACATGCTGCTGGTCACGCTGGGCGACCTGGTGCTGGCACTCAAGGCGCTGTTGAAACGACGCGGCTGGGGCGCCATTCAGGCCTGCTGGCGTCATTGCCGGGCAACCTGGTCATTGCTGTTCAAGACCCGGTACGCCAGCCAACCAACAAGGTAGGTGGAGCCATGTTCGAGAATATTCGCGCCGACCTGAGGGCCCATGGCGGGGACTGGGGCGCCCAGGGCTTCTGGGTATTGCTGGTGTACCGCTTTGGCCGCTGGCGTTATACGTTGCGCCCGGCACTGTTGCGCAAACTGTGTTCGCTCATCTACAAGGTGCTGTTCAAATTCGTCCAGATCATCACCGGTATCGAACTGCCTTGCGAGGTGGTGATCGGGCGCAACTTCGTCATCGATCATTTCGGCGGCATTGTTGTCAGCGGTTATGCCCGCTTCGGCGATGACTGCCGTATCCGCAACGGCGTGGTGGTGGGCCTGAAGAATGTCGACGAGCCGATTGCCCCGGTGTTCGGCAATAACGTCGACATCGGCACCGGGGCCAAGGTGCTGGGCAGTATTCGCATCGGCAACAACGTGATCATCGGCGCCAATGCCGTCGTGCTGGTAGATGTACCTGACAACTCACTGGCAGTGGGGGTGCCGGCCATCATCAAGGCCCGGCAAGCGGCCGCCACGGCATCGGTCGAGTGAGGCCTATGGCAACGGTGATCGGCGTGGTGGTGATCGGCCGCAATGAAGGCCAGCGTCTCGAGCGCTGCCTTTGTTCGCTGGCGCACGGGGCGGACAAAGTCATGTACGTCGACTCGGGTTCCACCGATGGTTCGCTGCAGTTGGCCGCCAACCTTGGCGTGGACGTGCTGGCGCTGGACATGGGTATCCCGTTCACCGCCGCACGCGCCCGCAATGAAGGTTTTGCCGCCTTGCAGCGCCTGTTGCCATCGATGCAACTGGTACAGTTCGTCGATGGCGACTGCGAGGTGAATGCCACCTGGCTGGCCACTGCGCAGGCTTTTCTTGAGCAGCACCCCGCCGTGGCAGTGGTGTGTGGTCGCCGGCGTGAGCGCTTCCCGCAGCGTTCGGTGTACAACTTGCTGTGCGACCTGGAGTGGGATACCCCGGTCGGTGAGGCCAAGGCCTGTGGCGGCGATGCACTGATGCGGGCTGACGCCTTTGCTGCTGTGGGTGGCTTCCGCCCTGACCTGATAGCCGGAGAAGAGCCCGAACTGTGCGTGCGTTTACGGGCCAACGGCTGGAAAGTCTGGCGACTGGCTGCCGAGATGACCCTGCACGATGCCGGCATGACCCGTTTCAGCCAATGGTGGCGGCGTAGCCTGCGCGCTGGGCATGCCTATGCCGAGGGCGCCTACCTGCATGGCCAGCCACCCGAGCGGCATTGGCTGCGTGAGTCACGTCGGGCCTGGTTGTGGGGCCTGGGCATACCCTTGGTGATCGCGCTGGCCTGCCTGCTGCTGGGCGGCTGGGGCTTGCTCTTGCTGTTGATCTACCCATTGCAGGCCTTGCGCCTGGCTCGCCGCGGCAGCAAGTCGACGCGCGAGAACTGGCTGCAGGCTGTGTTTCTGGTGTTGGGCAAATTCCCGGAAATGCTCGGCCAGCTGAAGTTCCTGCGCCACCGTCTTGCGGCTGGCAAATCGGCTTTGATCGAGTACAAGTGAGAGAAACCCATGATGCTCGGCACCCTCGTGAAAAGCGTGTTTACCTTGCAACCGGGTTACTCGTTGCGGGCGATGCACAACAAGTACAAGTTGGCACGGCAGATCGCCAGGCAGTGGCCTGAGCTGAACGGGTTCCTGCAGCGCATGACGGCGGCGCTGGGCCCGCATGGTTTGCAGCGGCTGGGTGTGGATTGTATCGGTGTCGTGCAATGGCCTTACATCAGCCGATGCTGGGAGGCGCCACAGCGTCTGGATGTGGTGGCTTCACACTTTGAACGGGTGGCTGGGCAGTTCCCGGCGTTGCTGCTGCTGGGACGCGACGAAAACCTGAGGCTGTGTGACCTGTCCAGCCATTCGCCGGGCTGCTGCCTGGTTCTGGATCGGCCAATCTGGTTCAAGCGCGAAGGCGAGCTGGTGTTGAACCTGTTCCAGGCCGACCTGCGTGTGGCATCCCTGGCCTTCACCCTGGGCCGCAGCCAGGGTGAGACCTGCCTGTTCATCGGTGCGGTGCAGGGCATCCACAAAGGTATCGACAGCGAAACCTCGCTGGCCATCTACCGTGACCTGACCAAGGACTTCGAAGGGCTGCGGCCACGCAGCCTGTTGCTCGAAGCGTTGAAATGCCTGGGCAGAACCCTGGGTGTGACGCAACTGTATGCCGTCAGCGACGCCTGCCGGCACCATCGCCATCCCTATTTTGGCAACGACAAGGGCCAGGACCTGGCGGCCAACTACGACGTTATCTGGCAAGAACACGGCGCCATAGCGTCTGACCGTGAGGATTTTTTTACCCTCCCGTTAGCGCCGGCACAACGGGCGGAAGCCGACATCCCGGCCAAAAAACGGGCGATGTACCGCCGCCGCCAGGCATTGCTTGACGATGTTTTCACCCGTTTGCAGGCAGCATTGCCAAGCAGCAATCACAACCTTGGACTACAAGGAAAACAGGGGGATGCATTTGCTGTGAGTGCATCGGCAGTAGACGGACCGCCCGTAGTCGACAGCCTGAAGTGAAGGTTGCCAGGGAAGGTTGGTCATCAAGCGGGTTTGGATCTGGATTCGTATGCGCATTGCTTACTTCATCAATCAGTAC
The DNA here is from genome assembly GCF_057766845.1 of Pseudomonas sp. D5(2026). NCBI lineage: Bacteria > Pseudomonadati > Pseudomonadota > Gammaproteobacteria > Pseudomonadales > Pseudomonadaceae > Pseudomonas > Pseudomonas sp. D5(2026). Next base: position 3,024,713 of record NZ_CM173421.1, on the reverse strand, counting down.
CCGAAAGTCAGCCACAGTTTCATCCGTCGCGAAATTCTGGCGCTGGAGCGTCAGGGGGTTGAGGTACAACGTATAGCCCTGCGTGGGTGGGACGCCGAGGTGCAGGATGCCGAGGACGCAACCGAACGGGGCAAGACCCGCTACGTATTGCAAGGTGGGCTCAAGGGGCTATTCGCACCGACGTGGCAGGTACTGCGTACGCAGCCGCGGCGGTTTTTCCAGGCGCTGTGGCTGGCCATGCGCCTTGGTCTGCGGGCCGACCGTGCCTGGCCCTATCATCTGGTCTACCTGGCCGAGGCCTGCCAAGTGCTGCAGTGGTTGCTGGCAGGGGATGCGACCCATGTGCACGCGCATTTCGGCACCAACTCTACTGAGGTGGTCATGCTGGCCAACGTCCTGGGCGGGCCGGCATACAGCTTTACCGTGCACGGCCCCGAAGAATTCGACAAACCACAGTTTCTGCATCTGGGTGAGAAGGTGCGGCGCGCCGCCTTTGTCGCGGCGGTGAGCTCGTACGGGCGCAGCCAGCTGTACCGTTGGGTGGCGCACGAGCACTGGGGCAAGGTGAAGGTGGTGCATTGTGGCCTGGAGCGTGGGTTTCATGAGGTGGCGCCGGTCAATGTGCCGCCGGCGCCACGGCTGGTGTGTGTCGGGCGCCTGTGCGAGCAGAAGGGCCAGCTGCTGTTGCTGGAAGCGGCGCGCTGTCTCGCTGCCCAATCGATCGCCTTCGAGCTGGTGCTGGCGGGTGACGGTGAAATGCGCGAGCAAATCGAGGCCTTGATTGCCCGGCACGGCTTGCAGCAGCAAGTGCATATCACCGGCTGGATCAGCAGTGCGCAGGTACGCAAGGAAATTCTGGCCGCCCGCGCGCTGGTGCTACCCAGTTTTGCCGAGGGCTTGCCAGTGGTCATCATGGAGGCCATGGCCTTGCGCAGGCCAGTGCTGACCACCTATGTAGCGGGTATCCCCGAGCTGGTGCGGCCTGGCGAGAACGGCTGGCTGTTCCCTGCCGGTGCCGTTGACGAGCTGGCAACAGCCATGGCCGACTGCCTGGCGCAACCGACCGAGGCACTGCAGCACATGGGCGAGGTGGCCTACCAGCGTGTAGTGCAACGGCATGACATCGACACCGAGGCGGCCAGGCTGGCCGGCTATTTCAAGGCATACGCATGATAAGTGTATTGGGTTGGTTACTGGGCCTGTTGGCGATCATCGTCCTGGTACCGGTGTTGGTCCTGGTGCTGCAAGTGTTGTTGGCGTGCCTGCCAGCGCGGGCGAGGCCCAACGGCATTGGTGAGCGCCCGCGAGTGGCGGTGTTGGTGCCCGCCCACGATGAGGCGTTGGTCATTCGTGCGATGCTGGCCAGCGTTACGCCGCAACTGCTGGACGGCGATCGCTTGCTGGTAGTGGCGGACAACTGCTCTGACGACACGGCCCAGTTGGCACACGAGGCTGGTGCCGAAGTGGTAGAGCGCCACGATACGCGGTTGCGCGGCAAAGGGTATGCATTGGACTTCGGCGTGCGCCACCTGGCTCAACGACCGCCCGAGGTTGTAATTGTGGTGGATGCCGACTGTCAGGTAGGCGAAGGGGCGATTGACTGCCTGGCGCGCCGCTGCCACGAACTTGCCCGCCCGGTACAGTCGCTGTACCTGATGCGTGCACCTGCAGGTGCCGGGTTGAAGGTGCAGGTTGCCGAGTTTGCCTGGCGGGTAAAGAACCTGGTGCGGCCGCGCGGTTGGGCGCGCTTGGGCCTGCCATGCCAGCTGATGGGCGCGGGCATGGCGTTCGCCTGGAACGATCTGAGCCTGATCAACCTGGCCAATGGTCATCTGGTCGAGGATGTGAAGCTGGGCTTGGACCTTTGCCAGCAGGGTAAGCCTCCTGCTTTCTGCCCCGAGGCACTTGTCACTAGCCAGTTCCCGCTCAGCGAGCAGGGCCTCAACAGCCAGCGCACCCGCTGGGAGCATGGCCATCTGGGCTTGATGCTCGCCGATGCACCCAAACGGGCGATGGCTGCAATCACCCAGCGCAATGCTAGCCTGGCGGCCTTGACCCTGGACTTGCTGGTGCCACCCCTGGCGTTGCTGGTGCTGGCCTTGCTCGGGCTTAATCTGGTGACCTGGCTGGCGTACCTGCTGTTCGGCCTGGCGGTGCCCGCGCGGCTCGCCTTTACCGGTTTGGCCTTGCTGGCCTTTGCCGTGGTGTTGGCCTGGGCGCGCTTCTGTCGTGAAGTGATACCGTTCTCGGTGTTGCTGTACGCGCCGTTTTACGCGGCCAGGAAGATTCCCTTGTACCTGAGCTTCCTGATCAAGCGCCAGGTTGAATGGGTGCGTTCAAAACGGGATGACGACTGATGGCTCAGTGGCAGAATCGCTGGAAGCGCGTGATCGACCAGATGGAAGTGATCGCTGACGCCGCCGCAGTGCAGCACCTGCTCGATCGCCTGGCTACACCGGATACGGGCACCGTGCTGGGCTTCGTCAATGCCCATGCCATGAACCTGGTGGTGCGCGATGGTGGCTACTGCCAGGCACTGTCGGCCGCAGATGTGCTGCTGCGCGATGGTGCCGGCATGGCGATCCTGTATCGCGGTCTGGGCCTGGAACCCGGGCTCAACATGAATGGCACTGACTTCATTCCCAGGCTCATGGCTACTTACCGAGGGCGTAAAGTCGCCTTCTGGGGCACCCGGCAACCCTACCTGGACCAGGCCGCGCAGCGCTGTAAAGCCGAGTTCGGCATTGTGCCAGTGTCCGTTCACGATGGCTTTGCCAGCGTAGAAACCTACTTACAATTGGTCCGCAGGGAGCAACCCGAGCTGATTGTACTGGGCATGGGCATGCCCAAGCAGGAAGCGGTGGCGGCAAAATTGGCAGCCATTGGCGGGCCATGCCTGATCGTGTGCGGAGGGGCGATCCTGGACTTTCTCGGCGGCAAGGTCAGCCGTGCCCCCGAATGGCTGCGGCGTTTGGGGGGCGAATGGCTGTACCGCCTGCTGCGCGAGCCCAAGCGCCTGTTCATGCGTTATGTGGTGGGCAATCCGCTATTCCTGTTGCGCACCCTGCTGTACCGGCGGTCAGCGGTTTCGGCCAGGCGGGCCCTATGAACGGCCAAAAATTGCAAAAGCGGTGATTCCGGGTACGCCAGCAGCGGGTGGCTGCTACAGTGATATCAATCGCTTGAGGGCGCCACGCGCCTGCTGCACGGTTTTTGCTTAAGTCTGTTTTCAAGGCTTGCTGTTTGATGGAAGGCACTTGCTACGCTCATCTTGATGAGGTCTGAAATGGTTTTCGAACCCAGAAGCAGTCGTTCCTTACTCCAGAGAAGAAGCAGTGTCAGTAACGCCATCCAGGCCGGCCTCGATGGTGTTGCCGTCACCGGTATTGCCTGGTACCTGATCTACGACCAGTTCGGCTACATCACATCCGATTACGTGATCATGCTGCTGTTGCTGATTGGTGCACTGGCAGTCATTTATGATCATTACGCGATCTACCGCACCAACGTCGGGTTGTCGATCAAGGCGTTCCGCCTGTTCAAGGCCTGGTCGGCAACATTTTGCTTCCTGGTGGTCATGGCGTTCCTGACCGAACAGAGCGAAACCTATTCACGGCTATTGGTGGTGCAACTGTTCGTCATTGGTTATGTCGCCCAGTTATTCTTGCATTTTGCCGTGCGCGAACTGCAAAAACGCTTTAGCGCGCATTCGCGCCTGGACAATGCCCTCATCATCGGCAACGGTGACCTGGCCAACTTCCTGTATCAGAAAATCAGCAACAACCCGTGGTTTGGCGAGCGGGTGCTGGGCTGCGTGCTGCTCGACAAAGGCGATGGGCTGGGGGGGGAGAGTGCCGAGGGCAAGCAGCGCCTGCCAGTGCTGGGGCATATTGGCGACCTCGACGAGCTGGTGGCCCAACACGGCATTCGTACGGTGTACCTGGTGACGCCACTAGGTGGCTCCGAGGTCATCAACGACGTGTATTTCAAGTTGCTCGACAAGTGCATTGCGGTGAACTGGGTACCGGATATCTTCTCGTTGCGCCTGATCAACCACAGCGTGCGGGAAATTGCCGGCATTCCGGTGCTGACCTTGTCGGAGACACCCTTGACGGGCATGAGCCTGTTCTTGAAAAACCTTGAGGACCGGGTGCTGGCCGCGTTGATTTTGCTGTTTGCATCACCTGTATTGCTGGCTGTTGCGCTGGCCATCAAGATCGATAGCCGCGGGCCGGTGTTCTTCCGCCAGGAACGTACCGGCTGGACAGGCGAATCGTTCCGTATCTGGAAGTTTCGCAGTATGCATGTTCACCAACCGGAAGAGGGCGTGGTCAAACAGGCGCAGAAGAATGACCCACGGCTGACCCGGGTCGGTGCCTTTATCCGGCGTACAAGCCTTGATGAACTGCCACAATTGTTCAACGTGCTGACCGGTGAAATGTCCCTGGTAGGGCCGCGGCCACACGCCCTGCAACATGACACCTTGTATTCGCAGGATATCGTTGACTACTTTGCCCGCCACAATATCAAGCCAGGCATGACAGGTTTGGCGCAGGTGCGCGGGTTCAGGGGGGAAACCAAGGATATCGAGCAAATGATCCAGCGGGTCGACTCGGACATCGAGTACATCAACAACTGGTCGTTGTGGCTGGACTTTGTGATTCTGGTGCGCACGCTTAATGCCTTTACGGGTAAGCAGGCTTATTGAGCAACGCACGCCCGCATCGACCGTGTACCGCCAGTCAGTCCTTGTTCAACGGATGCAATGCCCTGAACCCCCGCGCTTCTTCCACCAGCCAGTCATGCACCGCCCGCGCACCCGGCTGGTTCAAGCCGCCTGGCGGGTAATGCACCACATAACGCTTGTGGTTGGCGATCGGTACACCAAAGGGCACGATCAGTGCGCCGCGCTCCAGTTCGTCATTGAGCAGCGTGCGCCGGGCAATGGCCACGCCGATCCCGGCAATCGCCGCCTCGATGGTCAGGTGGTTGCGGTTGAAAGTGTGCCCGCGCCGCACATCCAGGCCGGCGGCGCCGATGCCTTCCAGGTAAAACTCCCACTCGGCATATTCCGAACTGCCACGCCAGGCGGTGATGTCATGCAGCAACGGGTAGTGCACCAGATCGCTTGGCCCGTGCAGGGGTGGGCGCCCACGCAGCAGGGCAGGTGAGCACACCGGGAAGATCTGCTCGTCCAGTAGCGGCGTCGAGAGCATGCCTGGGTAGCTGCCATCGTTCAGGTCGATGGCCAGGTCGAAGTCGCCCGGCGTCAGCGCCTGGGCACTGTCTTCAGCCACCAGGCGCAACTCGATGTCCGGGTAGCGTTGTTGAAAACGCGGCAAGCGCGGCGTGAGCCATTTAGCCAGGAACGAGGGGATCGAACGCACACGCAACGTGCCGCGGATTTCCCCTGCGTCCAGCCGCAGCAGCTCGGCCTCGATACTGCCATAGGCCTCGGCCACCGTCTGAGCCAGGCGTTGCCCCTCGGCGCTCAGCTCCACGCCGCGCGCCCGGCGCAGGAACAGCCGGTAGCCCAGGCGCTCTTCCAGCTGGCGCATCTGCTGGCTGACCGCGCCCGGGGTGATGTGCAGCTCTTCGGCACAGCGGGTGAAGGACAAGTGCCGGGCTGCGCAGGCAAATACGTGTAGCCAGACGAACATCTGACCATTGAGTTGTCGTCGCATCGTTTAGTACCACTAAAGCCTTGCTTAGAAAGTTTCGTTGGTCATCCGTGAGCCAGGGCGTCAGTATCGCGCAAAATCGCAATAACGCTCAATTTCTTCAGACAACCCTACCTTGGATGCATGTCAGGGTAGGGTCAGGCATTAGCATGGCTATCAGTGTTTTCGACCTTTTCAAAATTGGCATCGGGCCTTCCAGCTCCCACACCGTCGGCCCGATGCGGGCGGCGGCTACCTTTGCCCAGGCCCTGCGTGAGCAGGGGCTGCTGGCGCGGGTAACACGTGTGGAAGTGCGGCTGTATGGCTCGCTGTCGGCTACCGGGGTTGGCCATGCCACCGACCGCGCGTGCCTGCTAGGCTTGATGGGCCAGTGGCCAGACCGTATCGACCCGGCCACTATCGAGTCGCGCATTGGCCAGGTGCTGCAGGAACACTGCCTGATGCTCGACGGTAGCCATCCGCTGGCCTTCGACTATGGCCGTGACATGCTGCTGCTCGACGAGAGCCTGCCTTATCACCCCAATGCCATGAGCCTGGAAGCCATCGACGGGCAGCACAGCCTGTTGAGCCAGACCTATTTTTCGGTGGGTGGCGGATTCATCGTCGAGCAAGCCGAAATCGATGCGCCGGCAAGCGAAACGAATGCCGTGATGCTGCCTTATGAATTCGACAGTGGTGCCCAACTGCTGGCCTTGTGCAAAGCCCACAACCTGAGCGTGGCGCAACTGATGATGGCCAACGAATGCGCCTGGCGCCCGGAGGCAGAGGTGCGCGAAGGCTTGCTGCGCATCTGGGCAGCCATGCGTGAGTGCGTAGCGAACGGCCTGCGCAACGAGGGCGTTCTACCGGGTGGCTTGCAGGTCAAGCGCCGCGCCGCGCGGTTGCACCGCAGCCTGCAGGAGTTGGGCAAGCCCAACGTGATCGGCTCAACCCTCAGCGCCATGGAGTGGGTGAACCTGTTCGCCTTGGCGGTCAATGAGGAGAACGCCGCGGGCGGGCGCATGGTTACCGCGCCCACCAACGGTGCCGCTGGCATTATCCCGGCTGTACTGCATTACTACATGAAGTTCAACCCGACCGTTTGCGATGCCGATGTCGTCGATTTCCTGCTGGCGGCTGCGGCGGTCGGTATTTTGTGCAAGAAAAATGCGTCGATCTCGGGGGCTGAGGTAGGCTGCCAGGGCGAGGTGGGTTCGGCCTGCTCGATGGCTGCCGCCGGCTTGGCCCAGGTGCTGGGGGCGACGCCACCGCAGCTGGAAAACGCGGCCGAGATTGCCCTGGAGCACAACCTCGGGCTCACTTGCGACCCCGTGGGTGGCCTGGTGCAGGTGCCCTGCATCGAGCGCAATGCAATTGCTGCGGTGAAAGCGATCAATGCCGTGCAGATGGCGCTGCGGGGGGATGGCGAGCACTTCATTTCGCTCGATCGGGTGATCCGCACCATGCGTGATACCGGGGCGGACATGCATACCAATTACAAGGAAACCTCGCGCGGCGGTTTGGCGGTCGCTTTTGTCGAGTGCTGATGTTAAACGCGATCAACTGGAGCGGCCTTGTGACTCGATGGGCCGCTCCTTCACCAGATCGCGTTGACCTGATGGGTCAGCGCTGACTCATCGGCCTTTCTGCTTCGCTGCCAGGAAGCTCGCACGCATGTCCTTGGCCCAGCCATCGAGCACCGGCTTGACGTCATTCAAGGTCAGCTTCTGCGTGTCGTTCTCCAGTTCCTGGCCCGCGCCCTTGCGGACCACCTGGGCCAGCACCTTCTGGCTGGCACCGTCCAGAAACGCTGCCTCCACACCGACATCCACGTCCTGGTCACGTCCACCCATGGCGGTATTCACACCTGCCGCAATTAGCGCGATAGGGATCACCTCGTAAGGCTTGAGGCCCTCGTTACTTGTGGACACTGCCGTGATCGCCGGGCGTACCACTATCACGCCCGGGCCAGGCCCCTTGGCCAGAGGCATCACGCTGCTCATTTCCCGGCGCAGGGCCTCGTTGAAGTAGCGGGTGATTTCCTGCAGCGTCTGCTGCGAGATAACCGCTGTGGGCTGCGGCTTGGGGTAGAACTGGCTTGGCTCGACGAATACCTGGCTGTACTGGTTGATATTGACCTTAGGATCGATCCAGCGCATCACCGGGTCACCCGAAGGGCTCTTGGCTTCTTGCAGCCGGCTGTAGTCTTTGAGGAAGCCGGAGTAATCCTTGGGGTCCACGCGGTTGCTGGAGCAGGCGGCCACGGCAAGCAGCGCGGCGCACAACAGGGTAATGCGAGGCAATGATTTCATGATGAAAAGGCATCCATGAGAGGTCGGCCTCAACAACGCTAGCAGGTACGAGGCGCTTGGCCAGTGGACGGGGCAATCCTCTTTGAAAAGTACAGAATGCGTGACCGGGACGTGCTCGCCCTGAGTGGCGCTGCAAACGTTGTTGCCCACTCAACCCAGGGCCTCACGCAAGCGGTACCACAACATGCCCAGTGCCAGCAGGGGTGAGCGCAGGGCCTTGCCGCCGGGGAAGGTCAGGTGCGGCACGGCACTGAACACATCCAGGCCCTGGCTATGGCCGAGGGCGATGCTTTCGGCCAGCAGTTTCGCCGTCCAGTGCGTCACGTTCAGCCCGTGCCCGGAATAGCCTTGGGCGTAATACACGTTGGGGTGCTGGCCAAGGCGCCCGACCTGGGGGAAACGGTTGGCGGTGATGCCGATCATGCCACCCCACTGGTAGTCGATGCGCACGTTGGCCAGTTGCGGGAACACCTTCAATACCTTCGGCCGCATGTACGCGCCGATGTCTTTAGGGTCACGCCCGGAATAGTGGCAGGCGCCACCGAACAGCAGGCGGCGGTCTGCAGTGAGACGGTAGTAGTCCAGGCCGACCTTCTGGTCGCACAGCGCCATGTTCTGCGGGATCAGGCTGCTGGCCAGCGCTTCGGGCAAGGGTTCGGTGGCCACCACATAGCTGCCGGCCGGGAGCACCTTGCCACTCAGGCGCGGCTCCAGTTCATCGAGGTGAGCGTTGCAGCCCAGCACCAGGCTGCTTGCACGCACCTTGCCGCGCGCCGTGTACAGCGTCAGCCTGGGCCCGTGCTCAATACGCAGCACCGGGCTTTGTTCGAAAATGCGCACGCCCAGGCTGTGGGCCGCGCGGGCTTCGCCCTGGACCAGATCCAGCGGGTGCAGGTGGCCCGAGCCCATGTCTACCAGGCCGCCAGCGTACTGGTCGCTGGCGACGATCTCGTTCAACTGCCCGGCGCCGACCAGGCGTGTTTCGTGGCGATAGCCCAGGGCGGCCAGGTCGTCCTGTTCATCCTTGAAGGCGGCGAACTGCGCCTCGGTGTTGGCCAGTTCGCAGAAGCCCCAGCGCAGATCGCAGGCAATGCCGTAGCGGGCGATACGGTCGGCCACCAGTTCCACTGAATCGATGCCGGCCTGTTTCAGGTAGCGCACACCTTCCTGGCCGACATGCCGGGCAAAGCCGCTGACATCATGGCCGATGCCGCGAATCAGTTGGCCGCCATTGCGCCCACTGGCGCCCCAGCCGATGCGACGGGCTTCCAGCAGCACCACCGAGAGGCCGCGCTCGGCCAGCTCCAGGGCGGTATTGACCCCGGTCAGCCCGCCGCCGATCACGCAAACGTCGGCCGTCAGTTCACTGTCCAGGCTGGGGTAGGGTGCCGCGTCGCGCGCTGTAGCGGCGTAGTACGAGGCGGTGTGTTGGGTATTGAAAGACATGAGCGTTCTCGACTCAGCGGTTGGATTTGATCTTGCTCCAGGAGCGGGTCATGACGCGCATGATTTTCGGGCTCGGGGTGCTGGAGATGTACAGCTTGTCCAGCACCTCCTGCGGTGGGTAGATCTCGGGGTTGTTCACCAGCGATGCATCCATGTAGGCCTTGGCGTCAGGGTTGGCATTGGCATAGCCGACCGTGGCGCTGACCTTGGCAATCACTTTGGGGTCGAGCAGGTAGTTGATGAACGCCAGGGCCTGCTCGGGGTTGTTGGCGTCCTTGGGGATGGCCAGCAGGTCGAACCACAGGTTGCTGCCTTCCTTGGGAATGCTGTAGGCGACCTTCACGCCGTTTTTCGCCTCTACGGCGCGGTTGGCGGCCTGGAACACGTCGCCAGAGTAGCCGAACGCTACGCAGACATTACCGTTCGCCAGGTCTGAAACGTACTTGGAGGAGTGGAAGTAGGTGATATAGGGGCGCAGTTCGAGCAGGCGGGCCTCAGCCTTGGCGTAATCGCCCGGTTTTTCGCTGCGCGGGTCCAGGCCCAGGTAGTTGAGCACGGCCGGGAACAGCTCGTCGGGTGAGTCCATGAATGCCACGCCGCACTGCTTGAGCTTTTTCAGGTTCTCGGGCTCGAACAGCACTGCCCACGAGTCGATATGGTCCACACCCAGTGCCGCCTTGACCTTGTCGACGTTGTAGCCGATGCCATTGGTGCCCCAGAGGTAAGGCACGGCGTACTGGTTGCCGGGGTCGTTCTGTTCAAGTTGTTTGAGCAGTTTGGGGTCCAGGTGCTGCCAGTTCGGCAGCTTGCTGCGGTCCAGCGGCAGGAAGGCCCCGGCCTGGGCCTGGCGGGCGAGGAAGTGGTTGGACGGTACCACCACGTCATAACCCGTGCGCCCGGCCAACAGCTTGCCTTCAAGGGTTTCGTTGGAGTCGAACACGTCATAGACCACCTTGATTCCGCTGCTGGCCTGGAAATCGGCCAGAGTGGTGTCACCGATGTAGTCGGTCCAGTTGTACACACTGACCGTGGGTGCGGCCTGGGTGGTGGTGGCGAACAGCAGGGTGAATGCAGCGGGGATCAGGGCTTGCAGATGACGCATGGGAACACCTCGTTGGTCTTGTTCTTCGAGTTCGGAGCAGGGTTGCCTGTGCATGGGGTGCAAAGCACCCCCGCGGTGGATCAGACACTCAGCATCAGGAATTCACGCTCCCACGAGCTGATGACGCGCTTGTAGTTCTCGTGTTCGGCGCGCTTGACCGCCACGTAGCCCTGGACGAATTGCTTGCCCAGGTACTGCTGCACGGTTTCGCAGTCTTCCATGTGCTGCAGCGCATCTTCGATGGTGATCGGCAGGCGCAGGTTGCGTCGTTCATAGGCACGGCCCTGCACTGCTGCGCTAGGGTCGATCTGCTCGACCATGCCCAGGTAGCCGCACAGCAGGCTGGCAGCGATGGCCAGGTACGGGTTGGCATCGGCGCCCGGCAGGCGGTTTTCCACCCGCATCGCCTCTGGGCTGGACGTAGGCACGCGCAAGCCGGCGGTGCGGTTTTCTACACCCCACTCGACGTTGACCGGTGCCGAAGTATCCGGCAGGAAGCGGCGGAACGAGTTGACGTTGGGCGCGAACATCGGCAGCAGCTTGGGGATGTACTTCTGCAAGCCGCCGATGTGATGCAGGAACAGCGGGCTCATGCTGCCGTCTTCGTTGGCGAAGATCGGTTTGCCCGTAGCGATGTCGACCACGCTCTGGTGCAGGTGCATGGCACTGCCGGGTTCGTCGGTGATCGGCTTGGCCATGAACGTGGCGGCCACGTTGTGTTTGAGCGCTGCCTCGCGCATGGTGCGCTTGAACACGGTGATCTGGTCGGCCAGGTCCAGCGCGTCGCCGTGGCGGAAGTTGATCTCCATCTGCGCCGGGCCGTCTTCGTGGATCAGCGTATCCAGGTCCAGGCCCTGGATCTCGCACCAGTCGTAGACGTCTTCGAACAGCGGGTCGAATTCGTTGGCGGCATCGATCGAGAACGACTGTCGGCCACTTTCAGCACGGCCGGAACGCCCCAGTGGCACCTGCAGTGGCAAGTCCGGGTCTTCGCAGCGCTTGGTCAGGTAGAACTCCATCTCGGGCGCGACGATTGGCTGCCAGCCCTTGTCGGCGTACAGCTTGAGCACCTTCTTCAGCACGTTGCGTGGCGAAAGCTCGATGGGGTTGCCTTGCTTGTCGAAAGTGTCGTGGATCACGATCGCGGTTGGCTCGATCGCCCACGGGATCTGGTAAACGGCGGAGGGGTCGGGGCGGCAGACCATGTCGATGTCGGCGGCGTCGAGCAGGTTGTAATAGATGTCATCGTCGACGTAGTCGCCGGTGACTGTCTGCAGCAGCACGCTTTCTGGCAGGCGCATGCCTCGCTCATGGAGGAACTTGGCGGTGGGCGCAATCTTGCCGCGGGCGATGCCGGTCAAGTCGCTGATCACGCATTCGACTTCGGTGATCCGGTGTTCTTTCAGCCAGGTGGACAGCTGATCGAAGGGGGCGTTCATACAGACCTCTTGGTTGGGTTTTAGTGGGGGAGCGTGGGCGCTTGCGAAAACCGTTGAACAGTTGCGAAGGCGTTACGCTTCCCAGGTGACGCGCTGCAGACTATCTTGGGCGCAGCCCCCCGGGGCAATCTATCCACTTTCTTCAGTATCGAATGCACCAAAAGAGTGCATACAGGACGATGTGTGACAACCGCCAATGCGTTGAAGGTCCAGGCTTTCCACACCACTGACGTCACCGAGCAAGTGCGCGCCACCCCTGGCTGGCAGCAGCAGTACCGGCAGATGTCGCCCGGGTACTTCAGCGGTGAGCTGCGCTGCCTTGGGCTGGATGGCGTGGAGGTGTACGAAGAGCGCCTGAACACCCGGGTGGAACAGTTTTTCCGCGCGCCAAGCGGCGCGTTGGCGTTTTGCTTCGACCGCAGTGAGAACAGCCTGTACCTGCTGAACGAACAAAGCCGCAATATCTGGATTACGCCAGAGAACTACCACGAAGTGGCGGTCGTGTTCGACCAGGCGTTCCTGGCCCGCCATGGGCTAGACCCGCAGCGTCTGGAAGGGTTGTTCATGGTGCCATTGGGTAGCGGCCAGAATGCGCTGTTCGGCAGCTGGCTCAGCGCCACCTTGACCCGGTTGGGCGAGGAGGGTTGCCCGTCGCAAGGGCAGGCCCTGGCTGAGCAGTTGCTGGAGGACTGTCTGTTCATTCTCGACAACGCCAGTCAGCGTTTACAGGGCGTGGCCTTGGGGCGGCGGGACGAGGAAAGGGCGATCATGCACCGGGTCAGCGAATGGGCGGCCGACTGCCCGGAAGAGACGCTGAACCTGCTTGAGCTGGCAGACGTGGCTGGGGTTTCCCTGCGCCAGTTGCAGCAAGCGTTCAAGGCGTTTACCGGCATGCCGCCGGCGCACTGGCTGCGCCTGCGCCGGCTCAACGGTGCGCGGCGTGATCTGTTGCGCGGTGGCGGCGTGACCGTGGCCGAGGTGGCGATGCGCTGGTCTTTCTGGCATTTAGGAAGGTTTTCAGAGAGTTACCGGCAGTTATTCAAGGAGTTTCCCAGTGAAACATTGAAGCGCTGCAGGGTTTGAGGTGGAGGCGGGGCTGCCGGCCTCTTCGCGGGCTCGCCCGCTCCCACAGCACCAGCATGGTTTCGTGAATCGCACGTTGCCTAGGGCGCGGGCGGTTCCGCGAAGCGGCCAGCCCAGGCAACACTGAACCCAGCATTCCACGCCAAAAGTTGCTATCGTGCCGCCCTGATTTCACCCGAGGTGCCGATGTTCTACCTGCCTTTGTCCAGCGACCAGGCTGACCGCCTCGCCAGCGCGGCTGTAACCGAATTCTTCACCACTGCCAGTGTGCTCGATGCCGCCGCCGTGCTGTTCGTGCAAAACCTGCCACGTCAGCCTGCCATCGCCTCGGCCGACGCGCAGGAGCGTCGTTTCGCCGAAATCGTGCGCATCGCCAACCAAGTCGAAGGTGTCGCCCCCGGGCGCTTCCAGGGCCAGGTAGCGCAGCACTTCGATCGCGAAGCATTCGCCATGGGCCTGGGCATGCTGGGCGAAAATGGCATTGCACTGCTGTCGGCCGAAGTGGAGTACCAGGCGGACGAGTTGCTGGATGACGAAGGCCAGTGGAACTTCCAGTTCGCCGACCGCTACCGCCAACGGGCCACGCCGCTGCACCCGGTGTACCTGCCATCGCTGGCCAGCGACTTGATGCTCAGCGACCAGCAAAACCGCCTGCTGCGTGAATTCCTCAGTGGCGTCGACGAGTCTGTGGCTGTGCAAGGTTTCGCCGGCACCGGCAAGACCTTCCTGATTCACCAGTTCGCCCGGCTGCTGGAGCCGCAGCGCACATTGCTGCTGGCCTTGACCGAAGGGCAGTTGCGCGCACTGCAGGCGCGGGTCAAGGACGCTGCCGCCTATACCGCGCTGACCTTCGGCCAACTGGCTGACGAACTGCTCAACCGCGACCTCACCAGCAACGGCTGGCGACTGCGCGATCCGTATCGCACCAAGCTGTCCTGGCGCCCCCAGGAAGCGCAAGTGGTGCGCTGGTTGGCCATCCCTGATATCGGCCCGCTCGCAGCGCGTGACGTGGTTGCCTTGTGCATCCGCGCCGTGCGCACGTTCTGCCACAGTGCCGATACCCAGCTTCAACTGCACCACTTGCCCTGGGCCGGGCCTGGCACCTCGCCGCTGGATCAGGAGGTGCTGCTGGAAAAGGCGCGCCTGTACTGGCAAGAGCTGATTCGCCCGTCGGCGCGGGACATTCAGCTGCCGGTGCGTGACTACCACCGGGTCAAGCTGCTGTCGCTGACCGAACATGTGATCGACAGCCGTTACACCCATGTCATCGTCGACGAGGCCCACGAGTTGTCGGCACCGATGCTGGCGGTACTCGATCGCAGTCCGCAGTCGATCATTACCCTGGGTGACGAACTGCAAAACCTCAACGGCCTCAGCCCGCACCATGGCAGCTTCATCCGCCAACGCTGCATTGACCACTCACTGCGCGCCGGGCCGGCAATGGACAATGTGCTCAACCCGCTGATCCAGGCGCACCCGGCCACGATCCAGGCAGCCTTCAGTGGCAATGCCGAGCACTACACCCGGGTCAGCTTCTTCGACACGGTGATGGTGCCGGAACAGCCCACGGCGCTTATCGTCGATGATGAATGGGGCCTGTTTGGCTGGTTCCAGCGCCTGACGCATCAGGGGGTGCCGTTCTTGTTGCTGAAAAGCGCTCGCAAGGACTTTGAACTGTTCGTCGAGGACTGCATCGAGCTGTACCGCTACGGCACGCGGCCGCGCCACCCGATGCTGTTCCGCTATGCCAGCTGGCAGGCGCTGGAGCAGGACAAGGGCGATGACAAAGCGTTCGTCGCCGTGGCCAACATGCTGCGCAAGGGCTACACGCCGGAGCACTTTGCCAAGGCCAAGAGCCGTTACCGCTGGGACAAGGCGCCGAAGTTGTTCCTGGGGCGTGTACGGGATGTGAAGAACATGGAGTTTGCCCGGGTGATGGTGTCGCCGGAACTGATGGTAGCGCCACAGGTGGCGGGTAACCGCAATGAACGGGCGCGTATGCTGGCGGGGTTGTATACCGCCTGTTCGCGGGCAAGGCATGAATTGATCGTGCCGGGGGGGATGCTGGACTGGGTCAAGGACCAGGTTCGGGATTGAAGCGCCTGGGGCTGCAAAGCAGCCCCAGGGTCATGAATCAGTTACGGTCCAGCCACACCGTCTGGGCATTGGTGAACTCGCGCACCCCAAAGTGCGACAGCTCACGGCCGAAACCGCTCTTCTTCACGCCACCAAACGCCACGCGGGGGTCGGAAGCGCAGTAGCCGTTGATGAACACGCCACCGGTATCCAGTGCAGCGGTCATGCGTTCGGCCAGCGCATAGTCGGCTGTGTAGATGGTCGAGGCCAGGCCGAACTCGCTGTCGTTGGCCAGTTCCACGGCATGGTCGGCATCGCGTGCAGTGATGATCGCCGCGACAGGGCCGAACAGCTCCTGCTTGAACGCGGTCATGTCCGGGGTGACATTGGCAAACACGGTCGGCGCGTAGAAGTTGGCCACGCCTTCGACCTTGTTGCCGCCCAGCAGCAACGTGGCGCCTTCGGCCAACGTCGCCTGAACCTGGCCGTCCAACTCGTCGCGCAGGTCGTAGCGGGCCATCGGGCCAATATAGGTGTCGTCCTCCAGCGGGTTGCCGACTTTCAGCTGGCGAGTGGCTTCAACGAACTTGTGGGTGAACGCGTCGACGATGCTGGCTTCCACGATCAGGCGCTTGGCGGCGGCGCACACCTGGCCGGTATTCTGGTAGCGGCCTATCACCGCAGCCTGGACGGCGGCATCCAGGTCGGCGTCGGCCAGGACGATGAACGGGTCAGAGCCACCCAGCTCCAACACGCACTTCTTCAGCGCGGCACCGGCCTGTGCACCAATCGCCATGCCTGCACGCACGCTGCCGGTCAGGGTCACGGCGGCGATGCGCGGATCGTTGATGGCGCGGGTGACGCCATCCGGGGTCACGTTCAACACTTCGAACACGCCTTCCGGCAGGCCGGCATCCTTGAACAGCTCACCCATCAGGTAGGCGCTGCCCATCACGTTCGGTGCGTGCTTGAGCACGTAGGTGTTACCCGCCAGAATCGCCGGCACGGCACCGCGCAGCACCTGCCAGACCGGGAAGTTCCACGGCATCACCGCCAGGATCGGGCCTAGCGGGCGGTATTCGATACGGGCTTTTTCGACCTGGGTCGGCTCGGCGGCGAGCATGGCCGGGCCGTGCTCGGCGTACCAGCGGCACAGGCCCACACACTTGCTGACTTCACCGCGAGCCTGGGCGATCGGCTTGCCAATTTCGCGGCTGATCATGTGCGCGAAAGCTTCAGCCTTGGCTTCGAGGGTGCCGGCCAGGGCCAGCAGGTACTCGCTGCGCTGACCCAGCGACACCTGGCGCCACTGGCGGTAGCCGACCTTGGCACGTTGCAGCGCCGCTTCCAGTGCGGCGTCGGTGTCGAACGGGTAGGCGCCGATCTGCTCGCCGCTGTACGGGTCGAGGGAGATGGCGTGGGTCAGGCTGCTGATCGCGCTCATGGCGGGACACTCTCGTTGTTGTTAATCAATGAGGCCAGACTAGTGGGCTATGGCTTTAATGAAAACTGAATAATAATGAGCGAAACATTCACGTTTGGAGAATGCCTGTGGACCTGGTGCAACTGGAGATCTTCAAGGCCGTGGCAGAGCAGGGCAGCATCAGCGCCGCCGCGCAGCACATCCATCGGGTGCCGTCGAACCTGACCACGCGCATCAAGCAACTGGAGGAGGACTTGGGTGTAGAGCTGTTCATTCGCGAGAAGAGCCGCCTGCGCCTGTCGCCTGCGGGTTGGAACTTCCTCGAATATACCCGGCGCATCCTCGACCTGGTCCATGAGGCGCGGCTGACCGTGGCGGGTGAAGACCCGCAGGGCACCTTTGCCCTCGGATCGCTGGAAAGCACGGCGGCGGTGCGCATCCCGGCGCTGCTGGCCGCCTATAACCAACGCTACCCCAAGGTTGACCTTGACCTGTCCACCGGGCCCTCCGGGACCATGCTCGAAGGCGTGCTGTCTGGCCGCCTGGTGGCCGCGTTCGTCGACGGCCCGGTGCTGCACCCGACGCTGGAGGGCATACCGGTGTTCGAGGAAGAGATGATGGTCATTGCGCCGCTCAACCATACACCGGTAACCCGCGCCCAGGACGTGAACGGTGAAAGCATCTACGCCTTCCGCGCCAACTGTTCATACCGCCATCACTTCGAAAACTGGTTCGTAAAAGACCAGGCGGTACCGGGCAAGATCCACGAAATGGAGTCGTACCACGGCATGTTGGCATGCGTCAGCGCTGGCGCCGGCCTGGCCATGCTGCCGCGCAGCATGCTCGACAATATGCCCGGGTGCAGCACCGTCAGCGCCTGGCCAATGTCGGAGGACTTCCGTTACCTGAAAACCTGGCTGGTATGGCGACGGGGTACAGTCTCGCGCAGTTTGAGCATGTTCGTGAAATTGCTTGAAGAAGGTCGTGCAAGCTGATGTTTTCGCTCGATAACCTGATTATCTGAAGTGAATTCATCTACATGACCGGGTATCAGCACGAACACCCCTTCGCTGGGAGGATCAAATAACAGGTAAGCCATCCTCGAAAAGGAGGGTCGTACCATGCGTAACCATCACTATGCGCTCGGCGCTGCCTTGCTGATTACCCTGGCCTTGCCATGGACGCTGGCCGCTGCCGCCGACCTCAATGCCCCCATCGACATGCAGGCCGTGCAGTTGCAACCGCAAGAACAGAATGGCGTGCGCTACCTGCAGGGCGGTATCGGCCAGGACGAGGCCAATGCCCTGCGCAAGACCGCGGGTTATGACCTGCACGTAGAGCTTTCGACCGGTCCGGAAGGCAAGTTCCAGAGCGGGGCTTCGGTCGATATCCAGAATGCCCAGGGCCAGCCCGTACTCAGCGTCAGCGATGCCGGGCCACTGCTGTATGTGCAACTGCCTCCCGGCAAATACAAGGTCATTGGCAATGCCCAAGGTCAGTCGGTGCAGCAGTGGGCGGCCGTGACGGGCAAGGCCCCCACGACCGTTAACCTTAATTGGCGTTGATGAAGAGACGGGGAGGAGTACGGATGTACTCCTCCCTTGGTTAAGATCACGTCTCGCGAATTCCTGTGCCCGGCAGGCACATCTTTACCGAGTGTTTTAGTCAATAGTGGCAATACACTTCCAACTTTCTGATTATCTGGACAATAATCAGAAAAGTATTACTTCGCATGACCGGTCTGGATGCACCGGTCAGCGCATAACGTCGAGGGGCCCAAGCCCCCGCTTGCCGTGTAGACCATCAGGAGAGTCGTAGATGAAAACCCGTCTAGCAGCTTCGCTGGCCGTTGCAGTGCTGGCCTTTGCCGGGGCCGATCTGGTCCAGGCTGCGCAGATATCAGGCGCCGTGGGCGCAACTAGCCAAGGTGACATGACCTACCGTATCGGCATGTCGTTCGACTGGGACAAGAAATGGCTGGAAAGCAGCACCGGCCATGTGAGCGGGTACTGGGATGCGGCCTACACCTATTGGGAAGGTGGCGATGCCAGTGGTGCGCATTCGCTGTCGTTCAGCCCGGTGTTCACGTATGAGTTCAGCGGCTTTACCTACACGCCTTACATCGAGGCAGGTATTGGCCTGGCAGCGTTTTCAAAGACCGACGTAGGGGACCAGCGCCTGGGGTCGTCGGTCAACTTCGAAGACCGCATCGGCTTTGGCCTGAAGTTGCCGGGAGAACAGAAGGTAGGCATCCGTGCCATGCATTACTCCAACGCCGGGATAAAGCAGCCAAACGACGGCATCGAGTCGTACTCGCTGTTCTACAGCACAGCTTTCTGAAATTACGGGGCCGCTGCGCGGCCCCGGCAATTCAGAAGGTATAGGAAACACCGGCCTGCACCGTGCGCGGTGCGCCGGGGTATACGTAGCTGTTGAACGCCCCTTCGTCATACCCCTTGTTGAACACGTTTTTCACGTCCAGATTCAACCGCACATGCTCGTTGACCTTGTAGAAGCTCAACAGGTCGACCACGCTGTAGCGTTCCATCGTGTAAGTGGCTGCCGATGTCTGCCCCGCACGGTCGTCGACATACTTCACGCCTACGCCCAGGCCAAGGCCTTTGGCCAGGCCATCCTGGAACTCGTAGGTGTTCAGCAGGCTGAAGGTGTTGCGCGGGATATTGGCCAGGCGCGTTCCCTTGGGCAGGGTAGTGTCCTTGGTGACTTCGGCGTCCACGTAGGCATAGCCACCGATCACGCGCCATTCGGGGGTGAGGTTGCCGGCGATGTTGATGTCCAGGCCACGGCTGCGCACCTCGCCGGCCGCGATCTTGTAAGTACCAGTAAGGTCGCTCGGGTCGTTGGCCAGTACGTTTTCCTTGACGATGTGGTAGATCGCCGCGTCGACACTCAACTGGCGGTCGAGTGACTCCCATTTCACACCCAGCTCGTAGGACTTGCCTTTCTCTGGGTCGAAACCGCCGCCACTGGCCGGCGTGCCCGTATTGGGCTTGAACGAACGTGCGGTATTGGCGTAGACCGCCAGGGTATCGGTCAGGTCGTAGATCAAGCCAAGGCGGGGTGTAACGCCGTTTTCGCCCTTGCTGAAATCGCCGGCATTGTTCAGCTTGTTGTCATAGTCATGCTCGAAACGCTCGAAGCGCACACCCGCCAGCGCCTTCAATCGCTCGGTCAGCGCTACCTGGTCCTGAATGAAGAACGCCCACGTCTGCAGGTTTTCCTTGTCCCAGGTGGTGGTGCGGTCCAGTGCCGGGCGCGGCTGGCCCAGTACCGGGTTGTAGATGTCGATCGGGTAGGCTGCCGAGGAACGCTGGATGATCGAGTTGTAGTCGTAGTTCTCGTATTCGACACCGGTCAGCAAAGTGTGGCTGAGCGTACCGGTATCGAAATGCCCGGTCAGGTTCAATTGCCAGTCACGGTCGGTCCATTCCAGCTTGCGGTAGTTGAAGTTCCGCTGCAGGGTGCGGCCGTCTGGCAGTAAATTGCTCCCCTCGACTGCATTACCCTTGAGCGAACCATCAAGGAACTGGAACCCGCCTGCCAAAGTCCAGTCGTCATTGAGCAGGTGCTCGAAACGCAGCTGCGCCATGTTGTTGTCGTTATGCAGCAGGTTGTCGCTGCCTTTTTCCCAGATATAGGTATCGCGCGAGGCGCTGCCGGTCTGGGTGGGGTAGCGGGTCAGGCCGCGATCGAGGGGGTGGTTGTTGCGCATGAAATCGCCTTCGAAGGTGATCTTCGTGGCGTCATTGACCTGCCAGCTGATGACCGGGGCGACATCGTAGCGTTCGCTTTCGACATCGTCGCGGAAGCTGTCGCCACCTTCACCCAGTATGTTCAGGCGGTAGGCCAGCGAGCCGTCCTGGCTCAGCGGCCCGGTGGCATCGAGGGTGGCACGGTGCATGCCCTGGTCGTCGAACTGGCTGCCAAGGGTAACCTTGGACTCGGGCAACGGCTGCTTGCTGACCACGTTGAACGTACCGCCAGGGTCGCCACGGCCGTACAGGCTGCTGGCCGGGCCACGGATGACCTCCAGGCGCTCGACGGTGTTGGCATCCGGGGCATTGGGGTAGCCGCGGTTGATCGGAAAGCCGTTGCGGTAGAACTCACCGGTCGTGAAGCCACGCACGGTGAAGGTTGTCAGGCCCTGGCCGCCGAAGTTGTTGGCGCGGCCGACACCACCGGCGTAGTCCAGGCCGTCCTGCAGGCGCGTGGCGCCCGTGTCTACCAACACATCCTTGGGCACCACGCTGACCGATTGCGGGGTTTCGTGCAGCGCCGTGTCGGTGCGGGTGGCACTGGCCGAGCGGCTGGCCTTGTAACCTTCGACCGGGCCGTCCGCACGCTCACTGTCGGCAGTACTGGTGATGCTCAGGGCCTGGAGTTCGATCTGGGCAGGGTCGCTGAGCGGTTCAGGCTCGGCAAAGGCCAGCGGGGAGACAGCATGAAGCACACAAAGCGAAACGAACGTGCGGCGCATCGACGGTACGATCCTTGATTAGGGCGCTGAGGGGCTAGGTCGGTAAATGCCGCGAACATACTACGAATCATTATCAAATGCATTCATTTTTAGTGGCACTGGTGTACCAGAAACCAACGCAGATAACGCGTCAGTGACAACAGTGCCTGCAGGAACTGCGGAGGGGCCGACAGGTTATAAGCTGCTCCGTGGCTGGAAGTGCCTCTTCACATGTACAAGGTTATTCCTGCCCGGCCCCAAGGCAGGCTGCTGAAGCTCAGCGAACAGCCTTGATCGCCAACACATTGCACAGCGGGTGTTCCAGCACATGCGCTGTTGTCCCGCCCAGGAATGTCTGCATGGCGTCATGGCGATGACTGCCCATGACTATTACGTCCACTCGGTTGTGGCCGACGAACTGGGCAATGGCCATGATCGCGGCCCCTTCGAGGAAGTGCCGGCGCTCCAGCGGAATTTGGTGGTGGTCGCCCAGGCGGTTGAACGCCGCCCGCTGCGCGGTTCGCACGCTGCCATCGAAGCCAGGCATGGTGACCGTACCGGCGCCGAAGTCGGCGATGTGGGTCTTGGCCGCGTCGCACACATGCAGCAGGTGCAGCTCGGCGTTGCACTGCAGGGCCAGGTCATGGGCGCAGTGGATGACCTGCTCGTCCAGGTGTTCGCCAGCGCCGTGGCTGTTCAGGTCCACTGCGGCGGCGATCTGCCGTGGCAGGGGCAGGCGAATGTCACTGACCAGGTGTACGGCGACCGGGCTGTCCTTGAGCAACTGCCAGTCCAGCGGCGTTACCAGCAGGCGTTTGAGTACGGGTTCGTGCTGTACGTCCTTGACCAGCAGGTCGCAGCCCAGCCGTTCGACCCGTTCCAGTACGCTGCCCAGCGGGTCGCGGGTCAACAACAGCTCGGTGGACACGTCCACGCCGGCATCGCTCAGTTGTTCCGCCTCATCCGCCAGCCATTGGCGGTTGTCGCTGAGCAGCCGCTCACGCTCACGACCATCGCTCATCAAGCCAAAGGTGTCGACGTCGTCGACGAACACATTGATATCCAGCAGGGCACCACTGGATTCCGCCAACGCCGCCGCGCGTTGCAGCGCAGGCGTATGACGCATTTGCGGGCCCAGCATGACGAACAGACGTTTGAACTGGCTCATCGCACACCTCCACGTGTGGCAGCCCCCCGGTAACCTGATCATGTTCAGTCTAGACTGCCGCAGCGTACACCGGGGCGATGTGTCGGGTATGATGCGTGCCCCATCATTGTCACGAGGCCCGTCCCATGTCCCTGAGTGCTGAACAGATCGTTGAGTATCGCGCCTTTGCCGAGCAAATGGCCGATGCTGCCGCTGCAGCGATCGCGCCGTACTTCCGCGCCAGCCTGGAAGTCGAGGACAAGGGCGGGCGTCTGTACGACCCGGTGACCGTGGCCGACAAGGCCGCCGAAGACGCCATGCGTGAGCTGATCCAGGCGCGTTATCCCGAACATGGCATTCTCGGTGAAGAGGCCGGTGTTGCAGTGGGCAGCAGTCCGCTGACCTGGGTGCTCGACCCGATCGACGGCACCCGGGCGTTCATTACCGGCTTGCCACTGTGGGGCACCTTGATTGCCCTGAATGACGGCACCCGCCCCGTGCTGGGCGTGATGAACCAGCCGTTCACCGGCGAACGTTTCGTGGGTACCCCGGCAGGCGCCTGGCGCAGTGGCACGCCCCTGAAGACGCGTGCCTGCGCCAGCCTGTCTGCCGCCACACTGATGTGCACCACGCCGGAAATGTTCGACACCGCCGAGCGCAAGGCGGCATTCGAAGCGGTCGCCAGCAAGGCGCGGTTGATGCGTTATGGCGGTGATTGCTATGCCTACTGCATGCTGGCCTCGGGCTTTGTCGACGTGATTGTCGAAGCGAGCCTTCAGCCGTATGACGTACAGGCGCTGATGCCGATCATCGAAGGGGCGGGTGGCGTGATCACGGCCTGGGATGGCAGCTCGGCGCAGAATGGCGGGTGTGTGGTGGCCTGCGGTGACCCGGCGCTGCATGCGCAGGTGGTGGAGATGTTGCGCCACGCCATGTGATCCGGGTTCGTCGCTCCTAGCCTCTCGCGGGCGAGTCCCTTCTTGTGGGAGCGGGTTCACCCGCGAAGAGGCCGCCACAGGTTTTTTCCATTCTCTCCAGCCACCGCACTTTTTCCCATTTTCGGGCTCTATGCTTGGCCAGGCCGCGCTGACTCCCGGCGCAGCCGCCGAATATCGACCCGGTGCCGATGGTTGCAAGCTACTCGAATTTCCTCCCCCGCCTGCTACTGACAGGTGCCCTGGCATGCCTGTGCGCCTGTACTCAGCAGCAAGGCCGTGACATCGTCGGCCAGTTCAGCGACGGCAAACCCAGCGAGCTGTTTCAAACCAGCGTCGACCGCCTGGCCACGCTGTCGATGCGCGACAACTTGCAAAGCCTGTACCTGCTGATGAACAAGCTGTACCTGCGCAACCCCAACCAGTGGAAGGTGTCTGGCTACCTTGATGCCGCCACCGCCGAGCGACAGATCCGCATTGCCATCGAACAACGCCGGCCGCTGCCACAACTGGGCAACCGCCGTGACCTGGCGGCATTGAGCTACGCCCTGAGCCCGGAGTTTCGCGGGGACCGGGTCGGCGCCTTCATCTACGCCATTGGCAGCATGCTGATCACCGCGCATGGCGGGCGTACCGAGTTCTACATGACCGATACCATCGACCCCCTGTTCATCAACAACGCTGCGCGCAATATCGAGAAGGCGACATGGATGCTCAGTCAGCGGCAAGATGCCAACGGGGTGCTGTTGCTGTTCTCGAACGAGATCTCGGAGGAGGGCAGCAACCTGAGTTTTGCCGTTGAGTTCGGCAAGATCGTCGCGCGGCTGGACTTGCTGGCCGAGTTGCTGGATGAGCGTTATCGGCGCATAGGCTTGAACTACGCGCA
Organism: Pseudomonas sp. D5(2026); assembly: GCF_057766845.1. NCBI lineage: Bacteria > Pseudomonadati > Pseudomonadota > Gammaproteobacteria > Pseudomonadales > Pseudomonadaceae > Pseudomonas > Pseudomonas sp. D5(2026). The sequence goes on along the minus strand of NZ_CM173421.1, from coordinate 3,000,727 downwards.
GAGCCTGTTGCTGATGAACTTCCTGCCGGTGCAGTGAATGACGGTCGTTGCAGGAGCGCTTGGTCCGCCGCCATGTGCAGGCCACGCGAGTACCGCAAGATACTGTTCGATTAACGAACAAGCATGACGCCGGACCTGTCCGCTATCCGCCCAGCCAATCCCATCGTTGCATTGCCCAACCCCCGCCTTTTTGCTGTAGTGTCCCCGTTTGCCGGCTGTCGCCTGCCCCTGCGACGCGCAGCCAGCCCGATAGAATGACCGTGATGACCGCAACCACAGCCGACAAGACGGTAGGGCGCGGCGACCAGAACAATAACGATACCGAGTGCCTTGCCTATGGAAAGCCGCCTGCTGAGCGAGCGCAGTAGCGTGTTTCACCACGCCGACCCTTACGCTGTGTCCGATTATGTGAACCAGCATGTTGGCCAGCATTGCATCGGTCTGTCCCGCACCACCCACCCCCAGGCCAGCCTCAGCCATCGCAAGTTCGCCGAGCTCGACCTGTGCCGTATCAGCTATGGCGGCAGTGTTCGCGTGACGTCGCCCGCGCTGGAAACCATCTACCACCTGCAAGTCTTGCTCAATGGCAACTGCCTGTGGCGCGGGCACAAGCGCGAGCAGCACCTGGTACCGGGCGAGCTGCTGCTGATCAACCCAGACGACCCGGTTGACCTGACTTACTCGGAAGACTGCGAGAAGTTCATCCTCAAGGTGCCAACCCGGCTGCTGGATTCGATCTGCGATGAACAGCGCTGGCAGCGGCCTGATGGGGGCGTGCGGTTCTTGCGCAATCATTACCGGCTGGATGAGCTGGATGGCTTCGTGAACCTGCTGGCCATGGTTTGCCATGAGGCGGAAGTGGGCGATTCACTGCCCAGGGTGCAGGGCCATTACAGCCAGATTGTCGCCAGCAAGCTGCTGACCCTGATGAGCACCAATATTCGCCGTGAGAGCCTCAGCTCACCGGGTGCAAGCCTGGAGCGGATCATCGACTACATCGACCGCAACCTGAAGTTCGAACTGACAGCGGAGGCGCTGGCGGAGCAGGCGTGCATGAGCCTGCGCTCGTTGTATGCGCTGTTCGACCGGCACCTGCAGACCACACCCAAGCAGTACGTGCGACAACGCAAGCTGGAACAGGTGCGTGCCTGCCTGGGCGATGCCAGTTGTTCGGTACGTAGCGTGACCGAACTGGCCATGGACTATGGCTTCCTCCACCTCGGGCGCTTTTCCGAGGTGTATCGGCAGCAGTTTGGCGAATTGCCGTCCGAAACCTTGCGCAACCGGCGTTAAGCCGTACCGGTCTCTCGCGGGTGCGCCCGCGAAGAGGCGCTTGAACCTGTCACCTCAACCTGCACAAAACGGATAGCACCCCGCACAAACCGGATATTGCAACCCAATCCCAGCCTCTAACCTGACCAGGTCTAAACAATAACAAGGGAGACCCTGGCCATGTCCCTGGGATTCGACTACCTCAATGCCTTGCTCGAGGACGACCGTGAAAAGGGCATCTACCGCTGCAAGCGCGAGATGTTCACCGACCCACGGCTGTTCGACCTGGAGATGAAACACATCTTCGAGGGCAACTGGATCTACCTGGCCCACGAAAGCCAGATCCCCGAGAAGAATGACTTCCTCACCCTGACCATGGGGCGCCAGCCGATTTTCATCGCGCGCAACAAGGACGGTGAGCTCAATGCCTTCCTCAACGCCTGCAGCCACCGCGGTGCCATGCTGTGCCGGCACAAGCGCGGCAACCGTTCCAGCTATACCTGCCCGTTCCACGGCTGGACGTTCAACAACAGCGGCAAACTGCTGAAGGTGAAAGACCCCAGCAACGCCGGCTACCCCGACAGCTTCAACTGCGACGGCTCCCACGACCTGACCAAGGTGGCACGCTTCGAGTCGTACCGGGGCTTTTTGTTCGGCAGCCTGAACGGCGATGTGAAGCCGCTGGTCGAGCACTTGGGCGAGTCGGCGAAGATCATCGACATGATCGTCGATCAGTCGCCTGAAGGCCTGGAAGTGCTGCGCGGTGCCAGCTCGTACATTTACGAAGGCAACTGGAAGCTCACCGCCGAAAACGGCGCTGACGGCTACCACGTAAGCTCCGTGCACTGGAACTACGCTGCCACCCAGAACCAGCGCAAGCAGCGCGAGGCGGGTGACGAGATCAAGACCATGAGTGCTGGCGCCTGGGCCAAGCAGGGCGGCGGTTTCTATTCCTTCGACCACGGCCACCTGCTGCTGTGGACCCGTTGGGCCAACCCGGAAGACCGCCCGGCCTATGAACGCCGCGACCAATTGGCTGCCGACTTCGGCCAGGCGCGCGCCGACTGGATGATCGAAAATTCGCGCAACCTGTGCCTGTACCCCAACGTGTACCTGATGGATCAGTTCAGCTCGCAGATCCGCGTTGCCCGGCCGATTTCGGTGAACAAGACCGAAATCACCATCTACTGCATCGCGCCGAAAGGCGAGAGCGCCGATGCCCGTGCAAAGCGTATTCGCCAGTACGAAGACTTCTTCAACGTCAGCGGCATGGCCACCCCGGACGACCTGGAAGAATTCCGCTCGTGCCAGACCGGCTACGGCGGCGGTACCGGCTGGAACGACATGTCTCGCGGCGCCAAACACTGGGTCGAAGGTGCCGATGAGGCGGCCAAGGAGATTGAACTCGAACCCCTGCTGTCGGGCGTGCGCACCGAGGACGAAGGCCTGTTCGTGCTGCAGCACAAGTACTGGCAGGACACCATGATCCAGGCCCTCAAGGACGAACAGCAGCTGATCCCCGTGGAGGCCGTGCAATGAGCCTGTATGAAACCGTGCGCGACTTCCTGTACCGCGAAGCGCGCTATCTGGACGATGCCCAGTGGGACCAGTGGCTGGAACTGTACGCCAGCGATGCCAGCTTCTGGATGCCGAGCTGGGACGATGACGACACCCTCACCGAAGACCCGCAAAGCGAAATCTCACTGATCTGGTACGGCAACCGTGGCGGCCTGGAAGACCGCGTGTTCCGCATCAAGACCGAGCGCTCCAGTGCGACCGTGCCCGACACCCGCACCTCGCACAACATCAGCAACATCGAGATCGTCGAGCAGGGCGAGGGTAGCTGCCAGGTGCGCTTCAACTGGCACACCCTCAGCTTCCGCTACAAGACCACCGACAGTTACTTCGGCACCAGCTTCTACACCCTCGACCTGCGCGGCGAGCAGCCGCTGATCAAGGCCAAGAAGGTGGTGCTGAAGAACGACTACGTCCGCCAGGTCATCGACATCTACCACATCTGATACAGGGTTTTGCGAGCATTGCCCGGTGCGTCTTGTGACGCGCCGTGGCCCGGCTCGCCCGCGAGGTGCAACATGAGCTACCAGATCGCACTGAATTTCGAAGACGGGGTTACCCGCTTCATTGAAGCCACCGGTCAAGAAACCGTGGCCGACGCCGCTTACCGCCAAGGCATAAACATTCCGCTGGACTGCCGTGACGGCGCTTGCGGGACCTGTAAGTGCAAGGCTGAGTCCGGTCGTTATGACCTTGGCGACAACTTCATCGAAGACGCCTTGAGCGAAGACGAAATCGCCGAAGGCTACGTGCTGACGTGCCAGATGCGCGCTGAAAGCGACTGCGTCATCCGCATCCCGGCTTCGTCGCAGTTGTGCAAGACCGAGCAGGCCAGTTTCGAGGCCGCCATCAGCGATGTCCGCCAGCTGTCGGTCAGCACCATTGCCCTGTCGATCAAGGGCGAGGCCCTGAGCCGTCTGGCCTTCCTGCCGGGGCAGTACGTCAACCTCAAGGTGCCGGGCAGCGAGCAGAGCCGGGCCTATTCGTTCAGCTCGCTGCAGAAGGACGGCGAAGTCAGCTTCCTGATCCGCAACGTACCGGGTGGGCTGATGAGCAGCTTCCTGACCAACCTTGCCAAGGCTGGCGACAGCCTGACCCTGGCCGGGCCGTTGGGCAGCTTTTACCTGCGGCCGATCCAGCGCCCGCTGTTGCTGCTGGCCGGTGGTACCGGGCTGGCGCCGTTCACTGCGATGCTGGAGAAGATCGCCGAGCAGGGCAGTGAGCATCCGCTGCACCTGATCTACGGCGTGACCAACGACTTCGACCTGGTCGAACTCGACCGTCTGCAAGCGCTGGCGGCACGTATCCCCAACTTCACCTACAGCGCCTGCGTCGCCAACCCGGACAGCCAGTACCCGCAGAAGGGCTATGTCACCCAGCACATCGAGCCACGCCACCTCAATGACGGCGATGTGGACGTATACCTGTGCGGGCCGCCACCCATGGTGGAAGCGGTCAGCCAGTACGTGCGCGAGCAGGGCATTACCCCGGCCAACTTCTACTACGAGAAGTTTGCGGCTGCGGCCTGACAGCCCCCTCTGATTCAAAGCAATACGCCGACCCTGTGGGAGCGGGCGAGCCCGCGAAGCAGGTTGCGCGGTGGATGGCACGGGCTTCGCCCGTGTTCGCGGGCAAGCCCGCTTCCACAGTGATCGCGCAGCCTTTCAGGCTTTGAGCAAGACAGTTGCAGCCGCAGGGTCTCTCGCGAACTGGAGATTTGCATATGAACAACAGATTCCAAGGCAAGGTCGCCCTGGTCACCGGTGCTGCACAAGGCATCGGCCGTGGCGTGTGCTGGCGGCTGAAGGCCGAAGGTGCGCAAGTGGTGGCCGTAGACCGTTCCGAACTGGTCCACGAGCTGGCGGGTGAAGGCATGCTTACCCTCACCGCCGACCTGGAGCAACACACCGACTGCGCCCGGGTCATGGCCAGCGCGGTGGAAGCCTTTGGGCGCCTCGACATTCTGGTCAACAACGTAGGTGGGACCATTTGGGCCAAGCCCTTCGAGCACTACGATGTCGAGCAGATCGAGGCCGAAGTGCGCCGTTCGCTGTTCCCGACACTGTGGTGCTGCCATGCCGCGCTGCCCTACATGCTTGAACGTGGCAGCGGCGTCATCGTCAACGTTTCTTCCATCGCCACCCGTGGCGTCAACCGTGTGCCCTATGGCGCGGCCAAAGGCGGCGTCAATGCGCTCACCGCCTGCCTGGCCTTCGAAACGGCTGGCCGTGGGATCCGTGTAAACGCCACCGCGCCCGGCGGCACCGAAGCGCCACCCCGGCGGGTACCGCGCAACAGTGCAGCGCAAACCGAGCAGGAAAAGCACTGGTACCAGCAGATCGTCGACCAGACCCTCGACAGCAGTCTGATGCACCGCTACGGCAGTATCGACGAGCAGGTGGGGGCCATTCTGTTCCTCGCGTCCGACGAAGCCTCGTACATCACCGGCGTGACCCTGCCGGTAGGGGGCGGCGATCTCGGCTGAACTGCAACCTCAAGGCAAAAGCTTTCTTTCACAACAAAAACAAGAGCGACAGATGCCATGCGAACCCTTGACGTACACCCGATCATCGACAATGCGCGCTTTACCTCGTTTCACTGGATGGTCATGGCCTGGTGCGGCCTGCTACTGATTTTCGACGGATATGACCTGTTCATCTACGGTGTGGTACTGCCGGTCATCATGAAAGAGTGGGGGCTGACCCCGTTGCAGGCCGGTGCACTGGGCAGTTATGCGCTGTTCGGCATGATGTTCGGCGCCCTGGCCTTTGGCAGCCTGGCCGACCGTATCGGGCGCAAGAAGGGCATTGCCATTTGTTTCGCCTTGTTTTCGGGGGCGACTATCCTCAACGGCTTTGCCAGCAGCCCGAGCGAGTTTGGCATCTACCGCTTCATCGCCGGCCTGGGCTGTGGCGGCCTGATGCCCAACGCCGTGGCACTGATGAACGAATACGCGCCCAAGCGCCTGCGCAGCACGCTGGTGGCGATCATGTTCAGTGGCTATTCGCTAGGCGGCATGCTTTCGGCAGGTGTCGGCATTTTCATGCTGCCGCGTTTTGGCTGGGAGTCGATGTTCTTTGCCGCCGCTGTGCCACTGCTGCTGTTACCGGTGATTCTTTACTACCTGCCTGAATCCATCGGCTTTCTGGTGCGCCAAGGCCGTATCGAGGAAGCACGCACGCTGCTCAAACGGCTGGACCCGGACTGCGATGTCCAGGCCGATGATGTGCTTCAGGCGGCCGACCGCAAAGGCAGCGGCGCTTCGGTGCTGGAACTTTTCCGCAATGGCCTGGCGATTCGCACCCTGGCGCTGTGGGTTGCGTTCTTCTGCTGCCTGCTGATGGTCTACGCCCTGAGCTCCTGGCTGCCAAAACTGATGGCCAACGCCGGCTACAGCCTGGGCTCAAGCCTGTCATTCCTGCTGGCACTGAACTTTGGCGGCATGGCCGGGGCAATCCTCGGCGGCTGGCTGGGCGACCGCTACAACCTGGTCAAGGTGAAGGTGGCGTTCTTCATTGCCGCCGCACTGTCGATCAGCCTGCTGGGGGTGAACAGCCCGATGCCGGTGCTGTACCTGCTGATCTTCATTGCCGGCGCCACCACCATTGGTACGCAGATCCTGCTGTATGCAGGCGCTGCGCAGATGTACGGCCTGTCGGTGCGCTCTACCGGTCTGGGCTGGGCCTCGGGCATCGGCCGTAATGGCGCCATCGTCGGCCCGCTGCTGGGCGGTGCGTTGATGGGCATCAACTTGCCACTGCAACTCAATTTCATTGCCTTTGCCATCCCTGGCGCCATCGCCGCGCTGGCCATGGCCGTGCACCTGGCCAGTGGTCGGCGCCACGCCCAGGCCCTGGCGGCGCAGGCCTGAACCGAACAGAACAAGACGAGGTAACCCCCATGACCGTGAACATTTCCCATACTGCCGAGGTACAGCAGTTCTTCGAGGAGGCCGCAGGCTTTGGTAATGCGGCCGGCAACCCACGCCTCAAACGCATCGTGCAGCGCCTGCTGCAGGACACCGCGCGGCTGATCGAAGACCTGGACATCAGCGAAGACGAGTTCTGGCACGCCGTCGACTACCTCAACCGCCTGGGCGGTCGCGGCGAAGCCGGGCTGCTGGTGGCGGGGCTGGGCCTCGAACACTTCCTTGACCTGCTGCAGGATGCCAAGGACCACGAGGCAGGGCGGGTTGGCGGTACTCCACGCACCATCGAAGGCCCGTTGTACGTGGCTGGCGCACCGATTGCCCAAGGTGAAGTGCGCATGGACGACGGCAGCGAGGAGGGCGTCGCCACGGTGATGTTCCTGGAAGGCCAGGTGCTGGACCCGCACGGACACCCGCTACCGGGTGCCACGGTCGACCTGTGGCATGCCAACACCCGTGGTACCTATTCGTTCTTCGACCAAAGCCAGTCGGCGTACAACCTGCGTCGGCGCATCGTTACCGATGCCCAGGGGCGCTACCGCGCGCGCTCCATCGTGCCATCGGGCTATGGCTGCGACCCGCAGGGGCCAACCCAGGAATGCCTGGACCTGCTGGGCCGTCATGGCCAGCGCCCGGCGCATGTGCACTTCTTTATATCGGCGCCAGGGTACCGGCACCTGACCACGCAGATAAACCTGTCGGGGGACAAGTACCTGTGGGATGACTTTGCCTATGCCACACGGGACGGGCTGGTCGGGGAGGTGGTGTTCGTCGAAGGGCCGGAGGGTCGGCATGCCGAGCTGAAGTTCGACTTCCAGTTGCAGCAGGCCCAGGGCGGTGCCGATGAGCAGCGCAGCGGGCGGCCGCGGGCTTTGCAGGAGGCCTGATCCACCGAGTGGGCTGTTTCGCGGGCTTGCCCGCTCCCATAACGACTACACAGGCTTCACCTGTGGGAGCGGGCATGCCCGCGAAGCAGCCAACACCCAAACAAGAGCCCGCCACAAAGGCCGGCCGCTGCCTTGCGAGACGCTTCATGAAAACGCTGATCAAGGACTGCTCTGTATCGGCCATTGTCGCCGGCTGCATTGCCACCACGATCTCCTACGCCGGCCCGTTGGTGATCATTTTCCACGCCGCCGAAGCGGCCGGCCTGTCGCACCAGCAGTTGTCATCCTGGGTCTGGGCCGTGTCCATGGGCAGTGCGGTGCTCGGTGCGCTGCTCAGCCTGCGCTACCGCGTGCCGGTAGTGATCGCCTGGTCGATCCCGGGGTCGGCGCTGTTGGTCACCGCCTTGCCGCAACTGGGCCTGGCGCAGGCCGTGGGCGCCTACCTGGTGGCCAACCTGGTCCTGCTGCTGATCGGCATCAGCGGGGCCTTCGACCGCATCATCGCGCGCCTGCCGGGTTCTATCGCTGCCGGTATGCAGGCCGGGATCCTGTTCAGTTTTGGCATCGAGGTGTTCCGCGCCTTGCCGGTGCAACCGCTGCTGGTACTGGCGATGTTCGTCACCTACGTGCTGATGCGTCGGGTGCAGCCGCGCTATGCCGTGGCTGCGGTGCTGGGCGTGGGCATGCTGGTGACCGTGGCCAGCGGTACGTTGCGCAGCGAAGTACTGGTGCTGGAACTGGCCTCACCCCAGTGGATCACCCCCCAGTTCAGCCTGTCGGCGGTATTCAGTCTGGCGCTGCCGATGGTGCTGGTGGCGCTGACCGGGCAATTCATGCCGGGTATGGCGGTACTGCGCAACGCTGGCTACGTCACGCCGGCCAGCCCGCTGATCAGCGCCAGTGCCCTGGCTGGGGCGCTACTGGCGCCGTTCGGTTGCCACGGGCTGAACCTGGCGGCGGTTACCGCCAGCCTGTGCACCGGCCAGGAAGCCCATGAAAACCCCCAACGGCGTTATGTGGCAGCGGTGGCTGGCAGTGTGTTGTATCTGCTGCTGGGCATTGCCGGGGCCACCTTGATGTCGCTGTTCGCCGCCTTTCCCGCCGTACTGATCGCGGCCTTGGCCGGTTTGGCCCTGTATGGCGCCATCAGCGAAGCCTTGGTCCGCAGTCTGGCAGAACCGGCCGAGCGCGACGCCGGGCTGTTCACCTTCCTGGTCACCGCTTCGGGGGTGGCTTTCCTGGGCCTGTCGGCAGCGTTCTGGGGGCTGCTGTTCGGCCTGCTGGCGCACGCGCTGCTGAGGCTGCGCCAACCACGTGCCCGGGAGGTGCTGCGCCGTACCCCATGAACTGCCGTGTTTCCAACGCTTTACCCATAAAAACAAGATCAAGAGAGCTTCGGAATGAACCACACCCCTTGCGTTGCCCTGGGCCTGACATTGCTCAGCCAGCCACTGCTGGCTGCCGAAGGCGGCTTCTTCGAGGATTCGAAGGCCACCCTGAGTGCCCGTAACTACTACTTCAGCCGCGATTTCTCCGACATTGTCGGGGCCAACAAACAGTCCAAGGCCGAGGAGTGGGCCCAGGGTTTCATCCTCGACTTCAAAAGTGGCTACACCCCGGGCCCGGTCGGCTTTGGCGTGGACGCCATGGGCTTGCTGGGGATCAAGCTGGACAGCAGTCCAGACCGCGCCAATACCGGCCTGTTGCCGGTGCATGGCGACGGCCGTGCTGCCGATGAGTACAGCCGCCTGGCGCCGACCTTCAAGGCCCGGATATCAAAAACCGAACTGCGTGCAGGTGAACTGCAACCGAACCTGCCGGTGCTGACCTTCAGTGATATTCGCCTGTTGCCACCCACCTATCAGGGCGTGAGTTTGAGTTCGTCGGAAATCGACGGGCTGACCGTGCAGGCCGGGCACTTGAAAAGCACCCACCTGCGCAACGAAGGCGGCGACGGCAAGATGAACGCGATGCTTGGCCATGTGCCGATGCGGCAGGCCGAAAGCGACGCGTTCAACTATGTGGGTGGGGACTATGCGTTCAATGCCAACCAGAGCAGCCTCAGCCTTTGGTACGGTCAGCTGGAGGACATCTACCAACAAGGCTTCGTTGGCCTGAAGCACAGCAAACCCGTCGGGGACTGGGTACTCAGCGCCAACCTGGGTTATTTCACCGCGCGTGAGCAAGGCGATGCGCTGCTGGGCAACATCGACAACCAGGCGTTCTTCTCGCTGTTCACTGCCCGGCACGGCGGGCACAGCTTCCATGCCGGCTACCAGGGCATTTATGGCGATAGCCCGTTCCCACGGGTATTCGCCAACATCTCGCCGCTGGGCAACGAAGTGCCGACCTATGAGTTTGCCTACACCGACGAACGCTCGTACCAGGTGCGTTACGACTACAACTTCGCCGCCATGGGCGTGCCGGGCCTGACAGCGACCGTGCGCTACATAACCGGTAACAATGTCGATACCGGGCTGGGTTACGAGGGGCGTGATCGCGAGCGTGATCTGGATATCGGCTATGCGGTGCAGAGCGGGGCACTGAAAGGGTTGGGGATTCGGGTGAGGAATGCCATGGCGCGCTCCAACTACCGCAGTGATATCGACGAGAACCGCCTGACGCTGGTGTACACCTGGCAGCTGTTCTGAGCCATTCAGGAGAATTGCGCATCAGGGGTGTATGGGGGTAGCGTGCGGAAACGACTCTTTCAGGAATCCCCACCTTGGACTCCATCACCCAAGCCGTACTTGGCGCGGCGCTGCAAGGGACCGTGCTCGGGCGCATCCAGGGCCGACGCTCGCTGCTGTACGGTGCAGCACTGGGCACGCTGCCGGACCTGGATGTGATCATTCGCTATGCCGACCCGGTGTCGCAGATGACTTATCATCGCGGCTTCTCCCACTCGTTGTTCGTGCTCACCGGCCTGGCCTTGCTGTTGGCCTGGCTGGTCAACAAGCGCTGGCCCGGAAAGGGGTATACCTTGCCCAGGCTTTTTTTGGCGTTCTGGCTGGTATTGGTAACCCATCCGGTGCTCGACGCCTTCACGGTTTACGGCACGCAGTTGTTCTGGCCTTTGCACACCACCCCTGAAAGCTGGGCGGCGGTGTTCATTATCGACCCGGTCTACACCGTGCCGCTGCTGGCTGCGGTGGTCTTCACCCTCATGAAGGGCGTGACCCGCAGGGCTACCCGCCTGCTGACCATGGCCCTGGTGTTCAGTACCTGCTACCTGGGTTTCGGCCTGGCGGGGCGCATGGCTGCCGAGCAGCGTTTCCAGTCGGCACTGGACCAGCAAGGTATCGTCGTGAGCGAGGTGCGTGCCGTGCCGATGGCATTCAACAGCCTGGTCTGGCGGGTGTTGGCCAAGACCCCGGATGGTGATTATTACGAAGGCATCAGCAGCGTGCTCGACCAGCAACCCCCCGAAATGCAACGCTTGTCGCGCAATCTGGAACTGGCGCAAGCACTGAACAATGACCCTTTGCACCAGCGCTTGCGCTGGTTCACCGATGACTGGCTGCGTTATGACCAGATTGGCGACGCACTGGTGGTCACCGACCTGCGCATGGGTATCCCGGGGAATTACACCTTCCGTTTCAACATGGCTCAGCGCGATCATCAAGGGCAGTGGATGGTCGGTGTACCTTCGCCGTGGCGAGGCAGCGGGCCTGGCTCGCTGTTCAACGCTCAAGAGCTGATGCTTATCTGGCGACGCATTGTCGACCAGCAGCCGCCACTGCCGCTGGCTAACTGGACCGATCGCTACCTCGGGCAGACGGAAGCTGCAAGGCAGCCCCACTAGATCAGGAACCTTGCATTGCCTGAAATCGCACCCATCTATGGCGGTTCGATCAGCGTCAGGAAAACACCATGGAACCCAACCGCTTCGGCGACATCGCCGCTTTCGTCAGCGCCGCGAAGGCCGGCAGCTTCACAGCTGCGGCTGCCAGCCTGGGCCTGACGCGTTCAGCGGTGGGCAAGAGCATCGCCCGCCTGGAAGCCCGCATGGCGGTGCGCCTGCTCAACCGCACTACGCGCAAGCTGAGCCTGACTGATGAAGGCCTGGTGGCGTTCGAGCGCTGGCGGCAGATTCTGGATGACCTGGACGAGGTCGAAAGCACCATGGCCCTGCGCCGCGGCAAGCCCACTGGCACCCTGCGCCTGACCGCACCGCTGTCGCTCGGGCAGCGCCATGTATTGCCTATCCTCGACCAGTACCTCAAGCAATGGCCCGAACTGCGGGCGGATATCCGCTTCACCGACCGTTTCGTTGATCTGGTCGAAGAGGGCGTGGACGTGGCCGTGCGCATCGGTGCACCTAAGGAAGACTCGCAATTGCTGACGCGCACCGTCGCCTGGCAGCAGTTCGTGACCTGTGCATCGCCTGCGTATCTGGAGAAGCGCGGTGTGCCGCAGATGCCCGGCGACCTCTATGGCCATGACAAGATTGCCTTCCTGGCGGGCGAGAAGGCCATGCCCTGGCGCTTTCACACAGAAGCGGGGCTGCACCTGTGCGAAGATCCCGGGCGGCTGAACATCGACAGTTCCGAGGCCATGCTTGACGGCGCCCGGGCCGGTTTCGGTCTGATTCACCTGCCTACCTATATCACCGGTGACGACCTGCGCGCTGGCAATCTGGTGGAGGTACTGCACGCCTACCGCCCCCCGGCAGACCCCATTCGCATCGTCTACCCAAGCAAGCGCCACCTGTCCCCTCGGGTACGCGGCTTCATCGACTTGTTGGTGGCCAGCTGGGAGCCGGGCGTGCCTTGGGAATACTGATTGGGGAATGCCAGGCCCCTATGCCGGGCCTGAAACTGGGTTTATCGCTGGCGGCGCAGCATGGAAACTGGCAGCCATTGATAATCCCTCTGGAGACCCCATGACTGCACTGTCCGTACTGGATCTGGTCATGATCGGCGAAGGCAAGACCTTCGCCGATGCGATCGAAGAATCCCGCCAGCTGGCGCGGCATGTCGAGCAACAGCACTACAGCCGCTACTGGATCGCCGAGCACCATGACATGCCGGGCATTGGCTCGGCTGCCACTTCGCTGGTGATCAACGAAATCGCCAATGCCACCCGACACATTCGTGTTGGGGCTGGCGGCATCATGCTGCCCAACCATGCGCCGTTGGTGGTGGCCGAACAGTTTGGCACCCTCGATACATTGCACCCGGGCCGTATCGACCTGGGCCTGGGCCGTGCGCCAGGCACGTCCGGGCCGACCGTGCGTGCATTGCGCGGCGCCGCGCCAGAGCGAGATTTCAGCCAGGACATTGCCGAGCTGCGTGATTACCTGGCGGACAACGGCAAACGCCGGGTGCGCGGCGTACCGGGTGCGCACGATGTGCCGGTGTGGATCCTCGGTTCCAGCCTGTTCGGTGCTGACCTGGCGGCGAAGCTGGGCCTGCCTTATGCCTTCGCCTCGCACTTTGCCCCGCGTTACCTGCTGCAGGCCATTGCCCATTACCGCGCCAACTTCCAGCCTTCCGCGCAACTGGCCAAACCGTATGTGATGGTTGGCATGAACCTGTTCGCCGCTGCCAGCGATGCTGAGGCGGACTACCTGGCCAGCTCCCACCGCAAGTGGATGCTGGACCTGCATGTCGGGCGCTTTGGCTTGCTGCCCAAGCCGCAAGAGGGTTACATCGAACGCTTGCCGGACCACGAGCGCGCCGTGCTCGAGCAGGTGATGGCCTGCACCGTAGCCGGAGGGCCTGAACGGGTGAGGGAAGGGCTGCGCTCGCTGATTGAGCAGACCGGGGCGGACGAGCTGATGATCGACTGCCGCATCCATGACCCGCTGGCGCGGCAGCGGTCACATGCCTATGCAGCGCAGGCGTTGGCTGAACTGGGCTGACACGAAAAAAAACGGGCGCCCGCAAGAGCGCCCGTTTTTGCATCAAGCCTGCTTCAGGAACGGATAATCCGTATACCCTTCAGGCCCATTGGCATAATCGAACTTCGCCCGGTGCTCATTCAACGGCGCTTGCAGCCGCAGACGCTCCACCAGGTCGGGGTTGGCAATGTAGGCGCGCCCGAACGCCACGGCATCGATCAAACCCCGCCCGATGAGGTCTTCGCCTTTCTCGGCGGTATAGGCACCGGCCGCAATGATCACCCCGGGGTAGGCGGCGCGAATGGCCTGGCGGAACTCGTCACGCAGTGGCTTGCCGCCGGCCCAGTCCGGCTCGGACAGGTGCAGGTAGGCGAGGTTGCGCTTGGCCAGTTCGCGGATCAGGTACAGGCCGGCGGCCTCCTGGTCTTCGCCATTGTCCACACCATTGAAACCACCCAACGGGAACACACGAATACCGACCCGGTCGGCGCTCCAGTTGGCAATGGCCGCGTCCACCGCCTCCAGCACAATGCGCGCACGGTTTTCAACGCTGCCGCCGTAGCGGTCTTCGCGCTGGTTGGCACTGGGGGTGAGGAACTGGTGCAGCAGGTAACCGTGGGCGGCGTGCAACTCGATGAAGTCGAAGCCGGCTTCACAGGCGTTGATCGCGGCCTGGCCAAAGTCGGCGACGATGCCAGCGATCTCCGCTTCGCTGAGTGCCCGGGGTGCGGAGGTTTCCACGCGCGTCAGGTTGCCTTGCGCATCACGCAGGGTGGTGCGTGCGTCCGCCGGCAGCGCCGAAGGGGCCACGGGGGCCTCGCCGCCAGGTTGCAGCGAGGTATGCGACACCCGCCCGGTGTGCCACACCTGCACGGCGCTGTGGCCGCCATCGGCATGGATGCCTTGGTTGATGTGCTTCCAGGCAGCGATCTGTTCGGCGCTGTGAATGCCGGGCGAGCCAGAATAGCCCTTGGCCTGGAAGGAGATTTGCGTGGCTTCAGTGATAATCAGGCCAGCACTGGCGCGCTGACGGTAGTACTCGGCCATCAGCGCGGTGGGTACATCACCCGGCTCCAGGCTGCGCAGGCGGGTGAGGGGGGCCATGAATACACGGTTGGGCAGGGTGAGGGGGCCGATTTGCAGCGGTTGCAAGAGTTTCATTGCAGCTCCAGAGGTGGAAAACCAATGGTGCGCACGATACCGAGGTGATTGGGGAAAGGGGGGACCGGGAGCCCGGCTCAGGGCTCCCCAATGCGTCAGCTGCGCGCCAGCCGCCCACTCACATAATGCGCCACGTCATTGAAGCCCGGCGTGGACGCATGCCCTGGCGTCACCAACGAATCGATGAACGCCTCATCCTCCGCGGTAATCTTCACCGCCAATGCGCCGCCATAGGTATCCCACTGTTCCTCGGTCCGCGGCCCGACAATCGCCGAACTGACCCATTGGTTATTCAACACCCAGGCAATGGCGAATTCGACAATACCCACCCCCTTGGCCTCTGCGTACGTCTGAATCTGCCGGGCAATGGTCAGCGACTCCTGGCGCCACTCCACTTCCATGATGCGTTTGTCCTGCCGCCCTGCGCGGCTGCCGGCGTCCGGCACCGCGCCCGGCGCATACTTGCCGCTGAGCACGCCCCGGGCCAGCGGGCTGAAGGGTACGACGCCCAGACCATGGGCGGCGGCGGCCGTGAGCTGTTCGGGCTCGGCCTGGCGGTTGACGATGTTGTACAGCGGCTGGCTGACTACCGGCCTGGGCACACCAAGGCGCTCGGCAACATGGCAGACCTCGGCAATGCGCCAACCACGGAAATTGGACACCCCCCAGTAGCGGATCTTGCCCTGGCGCAACAAGTCGCCAATGGCCTGCACGGTCTCCTCCAGCGGTACCTTGTGGTCTTCGCGGTGCAGGTAATAGATGTCCAGATAGTCCATGCCCATGCGGGTCAGTGTGGCATCCACGGCATTGAAGATGTGCTTGCGCGACAACCCGCTGCGGTTGGGCAGGCCGTCGGCCGGGCCGAAGCCGACCTTGCTGGCGATGACCCAGTCATGGCGATGGCGCGCCACGGCTTCACCGACGATTTCTTCCGAGCGCCCGGCGTTGTAAACGTCGGCGGTGTCGATGAAGTTGATGCCTTGGTCCCAGGCCTTGTCGATGATGCGCAGGGCATCCTCGGTACGGGTCTGCTCGCCGAACATCATGCTGCCCAGGGTAAGGGCGGAAACCTGCAGGCCACTGTGGCCGAGGGGGCGGTAGATCATGCGCGTGGGTCCTTATGCAGTCAGCTGACCTGCCTGTTTTACACACAACCTGGATGCATTGAAAGGCACCCCTTAGCCAATGAGCGCCAAAGCTTCCTGCAGGCTCAATGGGCGCTTCAGGCGTTGCGACAGCGTCGCCATGGCATCGGAGTAACCCTTGGCGATAACGGCCTCGACGCGTTCATCCACACACTGCAGGGCAACAAAATCGCCGTTTTCCGGCTCACCGACGAATTCGATCCGGTTCCAGTCCCTGGCATGGCCTAGCACTTCATAGGTACGGCCATGCTGGTAGGTCCAGAAAAACGGTACATCGGCATAACGGCGTTGTTCGCCAAGCATGTTGGCGGCGGCGATAACCCCGTGTTGCTGAGCCAGGCGCCAGTGCTCGATGCGCACCGGGCGCCCCGTGAGCGGGAAGGTGGCAATGTCACCTGCGGCCCACAAACCGTCAGCTGCGCGCATTTCGGCGTCGACCCTCACCGATTTGTCTTCGCCAAGCGGCACCCCTTGAAGGAAAGCGGTGGCGGGTTTTACCCCGGTGCCGAACAGCACCAAGGGGGTCTGCAGCCGTTCACCATTGGCCAGTTGCACCACTTCGACCTTGTCCAGGCCTTCGATCCGCTCGACCTCGGTGGGGCCGTGGAAGGTGATGCCTTTTCGTTCATGCAGCGCGCGAATGCAGCGCCCAATACGCTCGCCCAACTGTCGAGCCAGAGGGACTTCGTGGCGCGAGACCACGTGCACCTGCACGCCATACTTGCGCAATGCCGAGGCTGCCTCCAGGCCGATGAAGCCGTCACCGACGATGACCACCGGTTGGCCAGGCTCGGCTGCGTCGAGCAACTGTGCAGCATCTTCCAGTGAGCGGAGGGTGAACCCCCCGGGCAGGTCGGCACCGGGAATGTCTGGGCGCAGTGCTTGACCGCCGGTTGCCAGCAGGCAGGCGTCGTAATCGATCTGCTGACCATCGGCGAGGGTGACCTGGCGCTTCTGGCTGTTCAAGGTGCGCACCTTGCCGTGCTTGCGCTGCAGTTGGCCCTTGCGCAGGGCGTCGGCTTCGAGCAGCGCGGGGACCTCATCGGGCGGCATCTGCCCGGCAATCACGAATTTGCTCAGTGCTGTGCGATCGTAGGCCGGCTGGCGCTCCTGATCGATCCATACCAGCCTGCCCGCGAAGCCATGAGCCAGCAGGGTGGCGACGGCGGCGCTGCCGGCGGCACCGGCGCCGACCACCACGAAACAGCGGGCATCGCTGTGCCTGGGCGGTTCGCTTGCCGGCAGGGGCTGGTCATCGACCCAGACTTCATCGCCCTTGATCCACACCTTGTAGCGGCGCAGGTCGGCGAGTGCAGGCGGCTCACAAACCACGCCATCGTCAACGGCGAACGCAGCTTTGTGCCAAGGGCAGACCAGCAAACCCCCGCAAACCACGCCTTCATCAAGGGGGGCGCCTGCGTGGGGGCAGTTGCCCTGGTAGGCGTGTACCTGATCGCCCTGGCGGATGAGGATGAGTTCTTCGTTGCCGGCCTGGACGCGCAGGGGGCGGTGCTCGTCGAGCTGGGCCAAGCGGGCCACGGCGTACTGGGTCATGGGGCTTCTCCAAAGGGGCCTTTGGAACCATTTGACGCCTGGGGCGGGAAGGGGATGCGTTGAGCTGACGATCGGTGGCGGGTGTGGATTTGGTGCGGCTTGGGTGGGCCTCATTGCAGGCTTGCCCGCGCCCACAGGCTTGAAACTTGTGGGCGTGGGCAAGCCTGCGAATGCCTCAACTCACCCGTGCAGTACTCAGCGAACCCGCTCGCGTTACACGCAAGGCCACCAGGCTACCCAATACGATCAACGCCGCGAGCGAATACAGTGCGGCATCGGTTGAACCGGTCTGGTCCTTGATGAACCCGACCAGGTACGGGCTGAGAAACCCCGCCATCTGGCCTACCGAGTTGATGATCGCCAGACCTGCCACGGCGGCTCCGGCACTGAGCAGCGCAGTCGGCATTGGCCAGAACATCGGCAAACCGGTAAGCGCGCCCATGGTGGCGATCGACAAGCCAAGAATGGCAATGCTCGGGTTGCCGGCGAAGTTCACCGCAATCAGCAGGCCGACGGCGCCCATCAGCATTGGCACCACCAGGTGCCAGCGGCGCTCGTTGCGCAGGTCGGCCGAGCGCCCGCAAAGAATCATGAACACACCTGCCAGCAGGTACGGGATGGCGCTGAGCCAGCCGATCAGCAGCGGGTTGTCGAAGCCCATGCTCTTGATGATCGAGGGTAGCCAGAAGTTGATCGCGTATACGCCGCTCTGGATGCAGAAGTAGACAAAGCCGAAGGTCCAGATCAGCGGGTTGGTCAACACGGCCAGCACGCTGTCGCTGGTGGTGCTCGGTTTGCTTGCAGCATCGGCCTGCAGGTCGGCAGCGATCAGCTGACGTTCAGCCGGGCTCAGCCAGGCGGCTTTCTGGTAGCCGTCACTGAGCAGGAACACCGCCAGTACGCCCAAGGCCACGGTCGGCAGGCCCTGGATCAGGAACATCCACTGCCAGCCGGCCAGGCCGTGCTGGCCGGCGGCGAAATGTTCGAGGATCCAGCCGGAGAACGGCCCGCCAAGCAGGCCCGATACCGGGATCGCCGACATGAAAAGGGCCATGATGCGGCCGCGCCGGGCCGCCGGGAACCAGCGCGAGAGGTACAGCACCACACCCGGGAAGAAGCCGGCTTCGGCAGCGCCGGTGAGCAGGCGCAGGGTGTAGAACTCGGTAGGGGTGGTGACGAACAGCAGGCAGGTGGACAGGCTGCCCCAGGCGATCATCATTAGCGCGATCCAGCGCCGTGGGCCGAAGCGATTGAGGGCCAGGTTGCTTGGCAGGCCACACAGTACATAGCCGATGAAGAAGATGCCGGCGCCAAGGCCGTACACCGTTTCGCTGAATTTAAGGGCGTCGAGCATCTGCAGCTTGGCAAAGCCGACGTTGACGCGGTCCAGGTAGTTGAACAGGTAGCAGATGAAAATGAACGGAATCAGCCGCAAGGTGATGCGCCGGTACAGCGCGTTGCGGGTGGTGTCCGTGCCTTGGTCAGGGGCGGGGCTGTGTGCCATGATCGGGTTCTCTGTTGTTATGGTTTTCGCCGCGTCGCCTGTTCCGGCGCTCGCCCTGACGAGTCTCGGGGACTGCGGCTAGCCTGTCTTTGTGCTTTTGCACAGCGCTTGGCCCAGGCTGCTGTGCCCGAGCCCAAAAGCCAAACACCTAAAGGACCCCGCAATGTTCGAACTCGACCATGACCTGGCGCAGGATATCGTTGACCGGGCAATGGCCATCTTGCCTTGCAACGTCAATGTCATGGACAGCCAAGGGTTGATCCTGGGCAGTGGTGAGCCTGAGCGCATCAACACCCGTCACGAGGGGGCGCAGCTGGTCTTGGCCAATGGCCGGATCGTCGAGCTGGATACCGACGCGGCCAAGTGCCTGAAGGGCGTGCAGCCCGGTGTGAACCTGCCATTGATGCTCGATGGGCGGCTGATGGGCGTGTTGGGCCTGACCGGCGACCCGCAGCAGGTGCGCACCTATGGCGAGCTGGTGCGCATGACCGCCGAAATGCTGCTGGCCCAACGCAATTTACAGGCTGACCAGCAATGGCGAAGGCAGCGCTGTGACGACCTGCTGGCGCTATTGCTCGGCGGCAGCGGTAACGCCCCGCGCTTGCTGGACGAAGCCCGTCAGTTGGGCTTGAAACCTCAGCTGGCGCGGATACCGTGCCTGTTCGAGATTACTTCGGGGCCTCCTGCCGAGGCGCTGGCCGCATGGTTGATGAGCCGTTATCCGGATAGCTGGTGCGTCAGCCCGGCCCGCCAGTCGTTGCTGTGGTGCCGCCCGGCAGGCGTGGCACTGGATGAACTGCGCCTGCTGGAACGCCTGCAACGCCACGGCTGGGACATTGAGCGACTGGCCCTGGGCAGTGAAGCGCAGAGCCTGGAGCAGTTACGCCGTGGTTACCGCCGGGTGCGTGACTTGCTGGCCTATGGCCGCGAAGTATTGCCCCGCGAACGATTGCTCAGCCTGCAGCGCTACCGGCTGCCGGCGCTGCTGTGGCGCCACCGTAACGACGATGCGCTGGACGAGCTGCTGGAGCCGTTGCAGCGCATCCGCGCCAAGGACAGCAGTGGCCAGTTACTCACCACCCTGCGCGCCTGGTGTGCACATGACGGCCAAAGCCAGTCCTGTGCCGATGCCCTGGGCATCCACCGCAACAGCCTGCGCTATCGACTGGAGCGAATAGCCGAGCTGGGTGACGTCGACCCGCTGCGCCTGGAAGGGATGCTTAGCTTGTATCTGGGGTTGCAGCTGTTGCCAGCTGACTGAAGTATTCACTTGCCGGCGATTGGGCCAGAACAGGCAAAAAGGCATCTGCCCAAACAACCCGGCCGGCGTTTTGTGCATTTGACCGAGGCCACCTGGGCAGCCACCTGTCAGCATGCCGCTCATCAGGACAGGAGAAACCCCATGAAAATCGTGATTGCCCCCGACTCGTTCAAGGACAGCCTCGACGCTGCCGGTGTCGCCCGCGCCATCGCTGCGGGCCTGAGCGAAGCGTGGCCCGAGGCTGAACTGGTCGAGTGCCCAATGGCCGACGGTGGCGAAGGCACCATGGAGACGATCCTGGCCGCCAGCCAGGGTGAACTGCGCCGCCAGGCCGTGCGCGGGCCATTGGGGCAGCACGTCGAGGCCGGCTGGGGCTGGTTGCCGCAAAGTCGCACCGCAATCATCGAAATGGCCCAGGCCAGTGGCTTGCAACGGGTGCCAACCGGCCAGCGCGATGCTTGCCGCAGCAGCACCTGGGGGACCGGTGAGCTGATTGCCGCAGCCCTCGACGCCGGCGCTCAGCGTGTGGTGCTGGCCATCGGTGGCAGCGCCACCAACGATGCCGGCAGTGGCATGTTGCGAGCGCTTGGCCTGCGCCTGCTGGATGCTGACGGGCAAGCGCTGGAAGAGGGCGGCCTGGCCTTGGCCAAGCTGGCCCGTATCGACGCCAGCGGTCTCGACCCGCGCCTGGCCGGGGTGCAGTTTGAAGTCGCGGCGGATGTCGACAACCCATTGTGTGGCGCCAACGGCGCATCGGCGATCTTCGGCCCGCAGAAAGGTGCCAACCCGCAGCAAGTGGAGGCGCTGGACCACGCGCTGAATCATTTTGCCGACCATTGTGCGCTGCTGTTGGGCGCGGATGTGCGCGATTACCCTGGTTGTGGTGCGGCCGGTGGCATGGGCTTCGCTGCCCGGGCATTCATGGACGCGCAGTTCCGCCCTGGGGTGGAAGTCGTGGCTGAGCTGGCTGGCCTTGACGCCCTGGCACAAGGGGCAGATCTGGTGGTGACGGGCGAGGGGCGTTTCGATGCCCAGACACTGCGCGGCAAGACGCCGATGGGGGTGGCGCGGGTTGCCAAGCGCCATGGCGTGCCGGTGGTGGTACTGGCCGGGACCTTGGGGGAGGGGTATCAGCAGTTGTATGCCCATGGGGTCGACGCTGCATTTGCACTGGCCAATGGACCGATGAGCCTTGAGCAGGCGTGTGCAAATGCTGCCGAGCTGTTGCAGGCCAGGGCTTGTGATATCGGTCGGCTGTGGCGCTGCGCGAAGCGAGGCTGAACACCCTGTAGAAATGGCCTTATTGTTGTGTCTCGAACATGGCAATGAAGTTGGCCAGCGCTGGCGAAGCATTCTGGGCGTTCCATTTCATGTACAGCCCAAGCCCTGGGGGTGGCTGGTCATCGATAGGGCGGATGGGGCAAAACTGCACGCGTTCGCGCGGGGTCGAGCGAGCGAACGACTCCGGCACCAGGGCCACGCCAAAACCGCAGGCCACCAGGCCAAGCAAGGTATGGATCTGCGCCGCCTCCTGCACGACCTTGGGGTAGAACCCGGCGGATTGGCACAGCGTAACCAACTGCGCGTGGTAGCCGCCGCCCATTGCTTGCGGGGTGAACACGAAGTCCTCATCGGCAAACTCGCGCAAGTCGATGGCCTCGTGCTGCGCCTTGGGATGGCTGGCAGGCAGCGCCATGACGATCTGCTCGTCAAGCAGCAAGCGTGCCTCCAGGGTGCCGGCCGGCAGTGGCAGCCTGCGCATGAAGCCGATATCCGCCTCACCGGCCAGCAAGGCCTTGGCCTGGGAGGCGGATGGCATCTCGCGGATGGTCAGCTGCACGTTCGGATAAGTTTCCCGAAAGCGGCGCAAGCGGTTGAGCAGCGAGTCGTAATAGGCGATGGAAATGGCCGTGATGGTCAATTTGCCGCTGACCCCCACAGAAACGTTGCGCGCGTAATCGATCCCCTGCTCCAGTTCAGCAAGCGTGCGGTAGGCGGTATCGAGAAACGCTGCACCCGCTGCGGTCAGACGCACTTCGCGCTTGTTACGCAAAAGCAGGCCAAAGCCGAGCTTTTCCTCAAGCCGGTTGATCGCCTGGCTCAGCGGCGGTTGCGCCATGTGCAGGCGCTGGGCGGCCTTGTGAAAATGCAGCTCTTCGGCCACGGCGATGAACTGCCTGAGCAAACGTGTTTCGATCATCCAGCATTCCTGCAGCGCGGCGACTCGGCGCTGATACCCATGGCATATCAATATTGAATGCTTTTAATATTAAGTCATTGATTTTTTTGTTGATATCGTAAGAAAGGAGAATTGAAGGTAGCCAGAAATGCCCGTTACTCACCTGGCCGGTGCGCTGTGCCATCACACTCAAGAGAGCGATGGCCAGTACACCGCCACGCGCTTCAACAAAAACAGCGGCGTCAGCTACCCTCTTGACCTCGGCCGTGTGCAGGCCAGCGACCTGGCGCAGGTGGCCGAGCGCTGGAACCGCATCAAGGAATGCAATTACGTGCCAGTCAAAGTTGCCAACACGCGCGCGGACCTTGGTGAAAGCCTGGTCTGGGATGAGAGCAGGGGCGTACTGTATTTTGTCGATATCTCTGGCGGGCGCATCAACAGCCTGACACCCGATGGCGAAGTCGAGTGCCTTTACGAGTCGGCCGCGCGCATTGGCGCCCTGGCGCTGACCGACCGGGGTAACCTGATTTTCACCGAGGATGCCAGCGTGGCCATCTTCGATGTGCCAGCACGCAAGGTGAGCCAGCATTCGGCATCAGTGCATCCGCGCTCGACTTACCGCTTCAACGACGGCGCCTGCGACCCGCAGGGACGCTTCGTCACCGGCCTGATGGACGAGGCCCCCAGTGGCAATACCGGGGCGCTTTTTCGCTTTGACTGGCAATTGAGCGACCAGGTGATCCACGATGACCTGGCCTTGCCCACCGGCCTTGCCTGGTCGCAGGACGGCCACACGGTGTACTTCGTCGATTCGGCGGCGCGTGCGATCTACCGCGCCGAGTACCTCATCGAAGGCCGGCTGGGCGCTGTTACGCTGTTTGCCGAAACCCCCGCCGAACTGGGGCGGCCGGATGGCCTGGCGCTGGACCGCGAAGGCGGGCTGTGGGTGTGCCAGTACCATGGCAGTTGCCTGCTGCGCTACGACCGCCACGGGCACCTGACCGACCAGGTGTTGATGCCAGTACCGTGCCCCACCAGCTGCTGCTTTGGTGGGCCCGGGATGAACACCTTGTTCATCAGCACCGCGCGTTACGACATGACGCCAGAAGACCTGCACCATTATCCGGACGCTGGCGACCTGTATGCCATCCGCCCGGAAACGGGTGGCGTTGCCAGGCACAGCTTCAAGGAATAAGCGGTTGCACCTGACTGGCCGGTAGCACGGCCAGTTCGCCAAAGCGTCGCGCCGAGTCGATGTAGCGCAGCGCCGACTTGGCGTCTTTCCAGCCCGTATAGCACCGGTAAACCCGCCGTGGCGCTCAGTACACGCATGCCTTGTCCTCGACGCCGTTGAAAGGCGGGTAGTGGCACAGCTGCGCCGGCGACAGAGGCCGGCTGAAGTGGTAGCCCTGGGCGATATCGCATCCGGCCAGCTTCAGGTACACCACCTGTTCACGGGTTTCCACCCCCTCGGCCACCACTTGCAGGCCCAGGCGCTTGGCCAGGATGATGGTGGAGGACACGATAGGGCTGTCGTCATGGCTGTTGGACAGCGCCGCGATCAGCGAGCGGTCGATCTTCAGCTTGCTCAACGGTAGCGAATGCAGGTGGGCAAAACCGGCGTAGCCACGGCCGAAATCGTCCAGGCTGATGCCCAGGCCCGCCCCGCGCAAGGCATGCAGATGCGTAACCGCCATGCCTTCAGGGTCGAGGATGGTGGTTTCTGTAATTTCCAGCTCCAGCCGCTGTGGTGCGATCCCGTGATGCTGCAACTTGCGCAGCAGCCGGGCAGCGAAGTCAGCCTGACGCAGCTGCAATGCGGAGACATTGACCGCCAGACGTGTTTCCCGACCAGAAGTATCCCAGCTCGACAAGGCTTCACAGGCCAGCCGTAGTACCTCCCAACCCAGTTCGACAATGAAGCCACTGCGCTCGGCCAGGTCGATGAAGCGGTCCGGGTATAGCAGGCCGAACTCGGGGTGGTCCCAGCGCACCAGCGCCTCGTAGCCGAGCACCTGATGGGTGTCGAGGCGAATCTGTGGCTGGTAGTGCAGCACGAACTGGCGTTCGGCCAAGGCGCTGCCGAACGCCTGTTCAAGGGTGAACGCCTGGATATCGGCCAGGTTCAGCGAGGGGTCGAAAAAGCGATACTGCGCGCGCCCTGCCTGCTTGGCTGAGTACATTGCCGCATCGGCACTGCGTATCAGGCTGTCGATGTCCTGGCCGTCGCGCGGGCAGATGCTCACCCCTACGCTGGGGCTGGTGTTGACCTCTTGGCCATCCAGGGCGTAGGTGGCTGACAGTTTCTGCACCAGTTCGTGGACCCAGGCGTTGATCTGCTCCTCGCTGCGCTCGCCGGCCAACAACACCACGAACTCGTCGCCGCCAAAACGCGAAGCCTCATCGCCCGGCTCCAGCAGGCGCTGGATACGCCCGGCCACAGCCTGTAGCAGCAGGTCACCAATCTTGTGCCCGAGCGAGTCGTTGATAGACTTGAAGCGGTCCATGTCGATGAACAGGATCGCCATCAGTCGGCGCTTGCCACGTTGCCGAGTCAACGCCTGGCTGGCCACCTCGACGAACTGGCGGCGGTTGTGCAGGCCGCTGAGGTGGTCGGTGGCGGCGGCGTGGCTGCTGCGCCGGTGTTCGTCCTCCAGGCGCACGATCAGCTGCTGATTGACCTGCTGGGCATGTTCCAGCGCGTCGAAGGCCTCCTGGCGCTTGCGTAGCAGGCGCAAGGTCCATAGCAGGCTGGCCAGGATCATCAGGGTCATGCTCAGGTTCAACCAGAATTGCCGGGAATAGGCCTGCGTCCAGGGTGCGAGGATTTCTGCCTGGCGCTGGCTGACCACCACGCTGAAGCCTCGCTCGGGTACACGGCGGTACAGGCTTTGGTAGGCATCACCCGCTACGTATTGGGTCAGCCTGCCCGCTTCGCTGTCGAATGCCGGCAGCGGGGGCTGCAATAGGTCGCCGGCAATCGCCACGCCGCGGGTATCGACGCGCAGCCGCTCCAGGCCGTCATCCTGCAGCAGACGCACCAGGCCACTGTTGCCCAGGTCGATATGTTGAAACAGCTCCGCCAGGTAGCCGATGTCCAGTTGCACCACCAGAATGGTGTCCATTTCCTGGCCGGTCGAGTTGGTCAACGGCAGCAGGAAGGTCAGGTGCCTGGTGGGCAGGGCCGAGGTTTGGCCAAGGGGCTGAATGCTGGGCAGGAAAGGTTTGAAACCGTAGCGGTCAATGTGCCGCTGCAGCTGGCGCAACCAGTCTGCCGGCAACTCGGCGGCCTCATCGGTATGGTTGGCCGACAGCAGCCGGCCTTGTCGGTCGTACAGGCTCGTGCGCTTGAACACCGGGTCTGCGGCCAGGCTGAAGTTGCCCTTGCGCAGCCCTTTCATATCGTCCTGGGTAACACGGCCCACCGCCTGGGCGCGGTCGACAAGCTGTCGCAGGCTTTCGCCCACGATGTTGGCCAGGTTCAGGTGCTCGGTGGCTTTGGCCAACAGTGCATCCTGGCGAGCGGCGGCTTTTTGCGTGACGTGCAGCCCCCAGAGAAAGGCCAGGGTCGCTGCACAGAGCATCAGGATCAGCACTCGCAGAAGGCTGGAGGAGGAAAGCGAACGGCGAATCACTGCTGATGGTTCCCGACCCTGGGTGATGCTCGAAAAATACGACAGCGAGATGACAGTCTGATGAATGATGGCTAATCGCCTTTAGGGGGTTCCCCTATTTGCCACCGGTGTCTGCAGGCGTGCCGTTTCTTCTTCGAGGTAGCTTATCAATGCGCTGACTTCGGCATCGCCCAAGCGCATGTTGGGCATGGCCAGGCGGTTGTATTGCTCGAACAGCAGCATGGCCAGGGGGTCTTTCTCGGCCAGCATCTGGTCGGGCGCTTTCAGCCAGCGGGTCAGCCAGTTTGCGTCACGCTGACGGGTCACGCCCAGCAGGTCGGGGCCGATGCCTGGCGGGCCTGGCTCGGTATTGCCCACGGTGTGGCAGGACGAGCAACGGGTGCGGAAGATCTGCTCGCCGCTGCTGGGTGCACGCATCTGCGGCGCTTGAGCGTAGTCATTGGTCATGGCGCTGGCCTGCTTCCAGTTGTGCAAGCTGTTGCCGAGGCGGTCGGCGAGGATGTACGGGCTTTCGAAAGGCGAGGCTTTCATCCAGCGGCCGGTGGCCTGGTTGCCGATAATGAGGCTCAGGTTGTGGTCTTTGGAGCGGCCGTTTTCCAGGCCATCGATCCACAGCCCCAGGCTGCGGCGTAGTTGCTCGATATCGTCAGGTTCGCCGGTCAGCAAGGTCCAGCCTGGGCCGATGCCGAACTTTTCGGCATAGCGCTTGAGGGTGGCGGGGGTATCGTTATAGGGGTCGATGCTGATGGAGTAGAGGAAGATATCCTTGCCGACCCGGCCACCGAGGATTTTCTGTACCTGGCGTAGGCGTGCGGTTTCCACTGGGCAGGAATCGGAGCAGCCGGTAAAGATGAAGTTGATGGCAACCACCTTGTCCTTGATAAGGTCGTCGAAGAAATGCACTTTTTCGCCATCCTGGGTGAGCAGGGGGATGTTGGGGAAGTAGTTGGCTCCCCAGGGAGTGGCAGCTGCTTCGGCCACCTTTTGTTGGGGGGGCAGTGGCCAGAACGGAATGCTGGCGGCGAACAACGCAAGTACCAGCAGGAAACGCCATGAGCCGGGCATGATGCGGTCCTCGTGGGTTGGCTGAGCGGGGCCGCATGGCGGCCCCCGCTTTGCACTCACTTGTATTTGACTGGCGCTGTCACCGTCTGGCCCAGTGCCGATTTCACCGTGACCGTTGCTGGCGTGGCAGGGCCAAAGCCGGTGGTGGTCACCGCTACCCGCCAACGGGCCCCCGAAGTCGTGGCAGTCAGCGTCGCGTTCCCCAGGCTTACCGGACCACCGGTGGTTGCTGCAGTCACGCTGATGCTGTTGCCCGTGGCCACCGTAGTAGTCCCCTGCACATCCCAGGTGAAACGGTTGCCGCTGCGTTCCTGCACCGTGGCACTGGTGACCTTGAGTTCGTCGGCCGCCGCTGCTGCGGTTACGGCGATGCTGACCGTGGCCGGGGCCAGCGACTCGGCACCCTTGGTATCACGCGCCGTGTAATTGAAGCTGGCCGTAAATGGCGTGGCGACCGCAGCGGGCGGGCTGTACGTTACGGCGGTACCGTCGGTGCTGACGGCACCCTGGCCGGAGTCCGGCTGGCTGAGGCCGGTTACCGTGAGCGGTACATTGCCGTCCGGGTCGCTGTCGTTGGCCAGCACGTTCAGGGTGATCGGCGTGCCAGCCGTCGTTGCGGCACTGTCATTGGCCGCGACGGGTGGTTTGTTGGCCGGGTCGTCATTGTCGTCGTGGGTTTTGGTGCGGAACGTTGGCAGGCCTACCGAGGCCATGTAATGCACACCATCCCATCCCGGCAGCGGGGTCGGCATCACCTGGAACTGCCCTGGGTGCTCAATATCCCAGCGCAGCAGCATCGAAGAGTCCTCGTGCTGTGTGTTGTGGCAGTGCTCCATGTAGGTGCCAGCAAACTCGCGGAAGCGGATGGCCATTTCCACCTCGATGGACGAATCAGTATCCGGCCCGATTCGGTACACATCCTTGCGCGCCCATTTTTCCCATTCTGGTGGGGCCTTGCCGTCGCGGCTAAGAATCACGCCTTCCTCGAAGTGCACGTGTACCGGGTGGCTCCAGCCATTACCGCCGTTGACGATTTTCCACACTTCCAGGGTGCCGTCGCCGCTGAAACCAGCGTCGGTGGACTGGTTGGCCAGTTGCGGTGCTGCACTGATGCGGCGTGGGTCCATGCTGTAGCCAAAGCCGCCGTCGGTCTTGATGGTCCACGGGGTGGTGTCCGTACCGTCGGAGCGGCCAAAGATGAACTCGCGGTGGCGGGCATCCTTGAGCTTGGCCTGGTCGGCTGCGGCATCGCGGTCAATTGGCAGGGGCAGCATTTTCAGGCCTGCAGCCTTGCCTGGCTTGGCCGGCTCATAGGCTACCGGGTCCATGCTCAGGTCCTGGCCGGTGTACGGTTGCACCCACAGTTGCAGAAACTTGCCGACAGCCGGGTCGCCCTTGTCCCACTGCGGGCCTTTGCTGGTCTGCTTGATCACCGCCTTGTATTTTTCCGACAGCACGTCGGCCAACGGGATAGCTTGCTTCGGACCTTTGCCGGAGTCGTGCTCCATCAGGTTGACGAAGTACAGCTTGTCGCCTGCCTTGATGCCATTCCTGGCGAAGTTGATGATGATGTCGTAGCGCTCGGCAATGCCCTGCAGTGGCAGGATGCCGTTGTTGTCTTGCAGGTTGCCGTCACCATTGAGGTCCATCGTGCCGTCGAATGGCACCGCGTGTTCCATGATGTTGCCGTCGTTGGCGATCATGTGGAACGGCACCCGCGCATACGACACGTTGGAGCCGGACGGGCCTTTGAACTCGCCACTGTTACCGGCAATTTCCCGCACCACGGCGAACTTGAAGTAGCGTGAAACCGAACCGTTGAGGATACGAAAACGGTAACTGCGCGCACGCACCTTGAGCCTGGGCTGGTACTGCCAGTTGACCAGGATCTGGTCACCGAGGAAGCCGTCAGTGTTGAACGGGTTGAACCACAGCTGGCCGTTTGCATCCCAGGCCTTGTCGGCTATTACCAGGTTGACGTCATAGTCACGGTTACCCCAGGGCATGCCCGAACCGCTTGGGAAACGCAGGTTGACACCGTCCTGCAGGGCCTCGTTGCCGCGGTCCAGGGCGCTGTAGTAGTTCATCATCACGGCGTTGCCTTTGTAGACGTTCTGCGCTGTGAAATCCATCATGTGGTCGTGGAACCAGTGGGTACTCATGGTTTCGCGCCAGTCGCCACGAATCTTGATACTGCCGTTCTCGCAGGTTTTCAGGCCCGGTGTGCCATCGTTGACGAACAAGGTTTCACCCGGCGAGCAGGGGAAAGCTGCTCGCGGGTCCTGGGCACGGGTGTTGATGGTGTCGTAGCCGGCCAGCTGCACCGGCCAGCGGTAGTCGTAGTACTGGCCGGGGAAGAAGTACGCGTTGGCAAAGCCGTCGCTTTCGGCCGGGGAGTGGCCGTTGTGCTCGTGGGTCGAGATGGTATGCAGGCCAAAGCCGCCGTTGGCCGACGGGTCAATCGGCAGGGCGTTGTAATGGCGCATCAGGATTGGCTGGCCGTAGCGCACCATCAGCAGCTTGGGCGGGAAAGTGCCGTCGAAGGTCCACAACGATTTGTGGTTTTGCAGCGGCATGTTCGGGTGGAAGCGTATGTCGATACCCTTGGTGGTGCCCAGCGTGGTCGGAATGTCGGAGGTCTGGTAGTACAGGCCGCCCGGGGCAAATTCACCGACGGCATAGTTGTGCAGTTGCTTACGGTCGCGCAGGCCGAGGTTGATGCGCGCACCGGCCTGGGCGGTCTTGAACGCTGCCTGCGGGTAAAACTCGTTCCAGCGCTGGTGCGACCAGCCTTTTCCTGGTGGCCGGCCTTCAGCGGGCGAGCCGACCGGCTGGCGGTTGAGGAACATCTCGATCTGCGCCTTCCATGGGTTGCGGTCCAGCACGTTGGCGTACTGGGTCGGGAACGGGTACAGGCCGGGTTGCTTGAGGAACGCTTCCAGAGCGCTGCCACTGGGTCCGCTGCGTGCCACCACGTTGGGGTCTTGCGCGGGGGCCGCGCCGAGGGTGGGGACCGGGAAGGTCAGATCGGGCGCCGGCGTGGTCGGGTCGAGCTTCTCTGGCCCGAATTCTTCGAACAGCAACAGTTGCTGGGTGAAAGGTTGCGCCCCGAACAACGGGCTGGGTTTGCCGTTGGTAGGGTACTTGTCCGACGTTTGCAGGGCAGGCGGCAGCACGTTGTCGGTGCGTACCGTGCTGCGGTCGCCATACACGCCATCGGTCAGCTCCAACGAGCCTTCGTTGGCCTCCGGCAAGGTGTTCAGCTCAAGCAAGGCAGGGGTCGGGTCGTCCGGTTGGTCGGTGTAGGCCGACGGGTCGGTCGGCGGTGGCATGCTGTTGTCGTCGAGGGGGGATGCCATGGCCGTGATCAACCCGAGGCTGATCATCAGCGCAGTGACGGAGGACAGATGGAACGCGCGCCTGGACGCGTGGCTCATGGCGGATGTTTTCATTGGCTTAAGCCTCTTTTGCGGCCTTACGGCCTTAAGCCATCAATGGCGTTTTGCCCGTTAAATGGCCATCAGCAACAGCTATGCCAACAGATATTTCAGTAATGCTTTGACATACAAAACCTTGCAGCGCCTGGCGTGCACTAAATGATGGCGCGTCAAGAATGGGGACAGATGCCCATTAGCGGGTCACCATTGCCCACAGTTTGGGGAGCTGGACTAGTGACAGACGTGGCGCCCTCGGGTATACCTGAGCGCCACCAAGGGGAGCCCGGCAATGGGCTGAGAAACCGCTGAACGCTACAGCGCGGTGACCCTTCGAACCTGATCCGGATCATGCCGGCGAAGGGATGGGGCTTGTAACCTGCCTTTTTGCCGGCCTCACTGCGAGGCCAGTCCATGTCAATTGCCACGGTCTCGCTGTCACCCTCATCAAGGACAGCAACATGACCGAACGTTTCAGCCAGTCCCTGCGCCGCCAGTGCGAGCCGACCTGGTCGGCGGCCGTTGGCCACCGTTTCGTGACCCGATTGTGCGACGGCAGCCTGCCTGACCCGATCATGGTCGACTACCTGGTCCAGGACCACCGTTTCCTCGACAGCTTCCTGACCCTGCTGGGCGCGGCCATTGCCACCGCTGATACGTTTGAAGCCCGCCTGCGCTTCGGCCGCTTTGCCGGGATGATCTCCAGTGACGAGAACACCTATTTCCTGCGTGCCTTCGAGGCCCTGGGTGTCAGCCCGGCGCAACGCAGTGAACCGGCCGATACCGCGCCTACCGCAGGTTTCAAGGCGATCATGCGCGAAGCGGCAGCCACCCGTTCCTACGCAGCGGCACTGGCGGTGCTGAACGTCGCCGAAGGGCTGTATCTGGACTGGGCGCTCAAGGCGCCAAAACCGATGCCGGACAACTTCGTCCATGCCGAGTGGATTACCCTGCACGACAACCCGGCGTTCCAGGCATTCGTCGCTTTCCTGCAGGCCGAGCTGGACCGCGTCGGCCCGCAGGAGGCCGCATTGGCCAGTGACTTCTACCAGCGCACCGTGGCGCTGGAGCTGGCTTTCTTCGATGCAGTGTATCCGGAGGGCAAATGAGCATGGATATCTTCGAGCGCCTCAAGGCCGCCGCCACGCCACAATGGAACAGCTACGTAGACCATGACTTCGTACGTCAGATGGGCGAGGGTACGCTGAGTGAGGAAGCGTTCCGGACCTACCTTGTGCAGGATTACCTGTTCCTGATCCAGTTCGCCCGCGCCTGGGCGCTGGCCGCCTACAAAAGCCGCCGCCCGGCCGACATTCGCGCGGCGCAGGCCGGGCTGGCGGCGATCCTGGATGAAACCGAGCTGCACTTGCGGCTGTGCGCACGCTGGGGCTTGACCCAGGCAGACATCGAAGCCGCGCCAGAGCACCAGGCCACCGTGGCATACACCCGTTACGTGCTGGACTGCGGCGCTGCCGGCGACCTGCTGGAGCTGCATGTGGCACTGGCACCTTGCGTGATCGGCTATGCCGAAATCGGCCGGACCCTGGCCGAGCGCATTGGTGACTTGAGCAATCACCCCTACCGCGAGTGGATTGGCGAGTATGCCGGGGAGGGCTACCAAGGGGTGGCAGCGGCAGCGCGCAAGCACTTGGATGAACTGGCGGCGCGCAGCATGACCGAGCAGCGGTTCGCCGAACTGGCAGGGATTTTTGGCCAGGCATCGAGCCTGGAGGCTGATTTCTGGCAGATGGGGCTGGACGGAGCTGTGTAAACCGCCGTGGGCTGGGTGATTACTACCCAGCCTGAGCCCGCTTTGGTGCATGAACGCCTCAAAATAAGTCGTCCCGCACACTCCAAATCGTCAGATCGCGGCTTTAATGTGCATAGTGCATATGGATTTCTGGGCGACCAGCCCGATTTTTCCGGGTGGCGGCGCAGTAAAAAAGCGGCCCGCATATTGCTCTTTCAGCTCCCAACTACAAACCCGGAGCCCCCGTGCAATGAGCTCACCCAGCGAATTCCCCCTCAGCGAAGCCCCGCAGTCCGCCCGTAGGGGCCTGTTGCCGATCGCGATGGTCTTGTTCAGCTTCACCTTCTTTACCGGCACGATGTTCGCCGGCGGCAAGCTGGGCATGGCATTCAGTTTTGTCGACATGCTGTGGGTGGCCACCCTCGGCAACAGCCTGCTTGCCTTGTATGCCGCAGTGCTGGCCTTCATCGCCTCGCGCAGCGGGCTGAACACCGTGCTGATGGGGCGCTTCTGTTTTGGTGAAGCGGGGAGCCGGCTCTCGGATTTTCTGCTGGGTTTTGCCGAACTGGGCTGGTATGCCTGGGGCACGGCCACGGTGGCCATCGTGCTGGTCAAGCTGCTGGGGCTGGCGGATGGCTTCGGCATGCCTTTGATGGTGCTGTTCGGGCTGGGTTTCAGCATTACGGCCATCATCGGTTTCAAGGGGCTGGATGTGTTGTCGCGGGTGTCGGTGCCATTGATGTTCGTGCTGCTGTTGGTGTCCATGTACATCGCCACCCGCGATGCCGGTGGCTTTGCCGGCCTGGCTGCCGTTGTACCGCATGAAACCATGACTTTTTCGGCGGCAGTCACCATGGTTTTCGGCACCTTCGCCAGTGGCGCCACCCAGGCCACCAACTGGACACGGCTGGCACGCAGTGGCCGGGTAGCGGTGACCGCCAGCGTGGTGGCATTCCTCCTTGGCAACGGCCTGATGGTGGTGGCCGGCGCGTGGTGCGCGATGGTTTACCAGCAGGCCGATATCGTCGACGTGATGATGCTGCAGGGGCTGTCGTTCGCGGCGGTGGTGATGCTGTGCCTGAACCTGTGGACCATTCAGGGTCCGACCATCTACAACGTGTCGGCCGCCGCCTGCCACTTGTTGCGCAGCGAGCGCCGGCGCACGGCAACGCTGGTGGCAGCCGGGGTTGGCATTGTGCTGGCGATGGGTGGCATGTACGAAATGCTGATCCCGTTCCTGGTGCTGCTGGGGTCGATCATTCCGCCGGTGGGTGGAGTAATCATGGCTGACTTCTGGTATCGCCACCGCGGCAAATACCCGGCGCTGGGTGCGGCAAACCTGCCACGCTACAACCTCACCGGGCTGCTTGCCTATGCCGTGGGCGCTGTACTGGCCTATGCCTCACCGTGGGTTGCGCCGCTGGTGGGCATCGCCGCCTCGGCAGTGTGCTACATCGTCATTCTGGAGCTGGGCGCACGCCGCCGGGCGCCAGGCCAGGCGGGTGTCGAGCCGTGAGCCTGGCGCTGGACGAGATCTTGCATTTGCCCGGCCTGCACGAAATGCATGTGCGGGCCGGGGCGCGCAACCTGCAACGGCGGGTACGCTGGCCTTACGTGGCGGAAAACGAGGGTATCGCTGAATGGGTGATGGGCGGTGAGCTGGTATTCGTCACCGGCATCAACCACCCGCGCGGCGAAGCCAACCTGCTGAGCCTGGTGGAGGATGGCGACGCTGTGGGCATTGCCGGCATGGTAATTCTCACCGGCGGCAGTTTCATCCAGAGCATCCCGGCGTCCGTAATCGCGCGCGCCGAGCAATTGGGCTTACCACTGATCGAGCAACCCTACGCGCTGAAGATGGTGGTGGTCACCCACCTGATCGGCACTGCACTGGTGCAGATGAGCCAGGTGCGCCGCTCGCGCAACGACATCCTTGGCCAACTGCTCACGGGCGACTACCCGAGCCTGGCGATTGCCCGGCAGCGTGCAGCGCACCTGCAACTCGCCCTGGACAAGCCGCAGCGCCTGCTGGCATTGCGCCTGACAGGCGTGGACGGCTTGTTCGAGCGCCACGGGCTCGCACACGGCGAGCGTACCTGGCAAGCCACCCGGCAGGCCCTGGAAGACCAGCTGGAAGCCTGGTGCCGCCAGCGGCCTGACAGTGTGACGGCGCAGCTGCCGGGCGACCTGTTCGTGGTGCTGCTGGCCGATACGCACGACTTACCCGAGACGTTGGGTGCACTGTACCGGCAGTTGCAAGCCGCGACAGGTGAACTGGGCCTTTACATGGGCCTGTCGAGCCTCGCTGACGATTGCGCGCACTATCGCCAGGCCCTCAACGAGGCACGCCAGGCGCTGGATGTGGCGCAGCACCTGCGCCCGGCCAACGGCTATTGCAACTTCAGCGAGCTCGGCGTATTGCGCCTGCTGCAAGGTATTGTCGACCGCTCGCTGGTCGACGATTTCGTCAGCCGCACCCTCGGCCCGCTGATCGCCCCTGGGCGCAAACACGCCCATGCTTTGGTGCATACCCTCGACGCCTTGCTCATGGAAAATGGCAACGGGCTCAAGGCCGCACAGCGTCTGGGGCTGCACCGCAACACGATCAATCAGCGCATCCAGCGCATCGAACAACTGAGCGGGCAGTCGCTGGACGACCCGCTTTTTCGCATGAATGCTTCGGTCGCCATGCTGGTATGGCGCATGAGCGAAGCCCACGGCAAGGAGTAACAGCATGAACATCATCAACGCACGCCTGCGCGGCAAGCCTGGCCTGTTCCGCGTCGAACTGAACGGCGAGCGCATTGCCGCCATCGTGCCCCAGACCGACGTCGTGGCGCCCGCTACGGTCAATGACCTGGACGCCGGGCAAAACCTGGTGGTCGCGCCCTTTGTCGAGCCGCATATTCATCTTGATGCCACGCTGACCGCGGGTGAGCCGAAGTGGAACATGAGCGGCACGTTGTTCGAAGGCATTGAGCGCTGGTCGGAGCGCAAGGAAATCACCACCCACGACGACATCAAGACCCGTGCGAAAAAAACCATCGGCATGCTGGTGGACCACGGTATCCAGCATGTGCGCACCCATGTCGATGTGACCGACCCAAAACTCACCGCGCTCAAGGCCATGGTCGAGGTACGTGACGAGGTGCGTGAGCTGATCGACCTGCAAATCGTCGCCTTCCCGCAGGAGGGTATCGAGTCGTACGCCAACGGCCGGGCGCTGATGACTGAAGCCGTGGCGATTGGCGCCGACGTCGTCGGCGGCATTCCGCATTTCGAAAATACCCGCGACCAGGGTGTATCGTCGGTGAAGTTCCTGATGGACCTGGCCGAGCGTACCGGCTGCCTGGTGGACGTGCACTGCGACGAGACCGACGACCCGCAATCGCGCTTCCTCGAAGTGTTGGCCGAAGAAGCGCGGGTACGCGGCATGGGGGCCCGGGTCACGGCCAGCCACACCGTGGCCATGGGCTCGTATGACAATGCGTATTGCTACAAGCTGTTCCGCCTGCTCAAGCTGTCGGGCATCAACTTCGTGTCGTGCCCGACCGAGAGCATTCACCTGCAAGGGCGCTTCGACAACTACCCGAAACGTCGTGGCGTGACCCGCGTGGCCGAGATCGACCGCGCCGGCATGAACGTGTGCTTCGGCCAGGACTCCATCGTCGACCCGTGGTACCCACTGGGCAATGGCAATATCCTGCGCATTCTCGAAGCCGGCCTGCACATCTGTCACATGCTCGGCTATGAAGACCTGCAGCGCTGCCTGGACCTGATTACCGACAACAGCGCCCGCACCCTGAACCTGGGCGAGCGCTATGGCATCGAGGTGGGTCGGCCGGCGAACCTGTTGCTGCTGTCGGCGCCGGATGATTACGAGATGGTGCGCAGCCAGGGGCACGCGTTGGTATCGGTACGCAATGGCAAGGTGCTGATGCAGCGCACGCCAGCGCAGGTGCAACGTTTGCGCTGACGCTGTTGTCGCCTCAGGTGCACAGGGCTGCCAGGGCGTAGCTTGCGACTTGTGCATCCTGCACTGCCACACCGGTCAGGTCCGCCAAGGTAATCTGGCTGTCGTGCTCACGCCCCTTGGCACGGCCAGCCAGCAGCGTACCCAGCTCGATCAGCTGGTGAGCGTCGATCTGGCCACTGCCGAGGGCATGGGCCACTTCGCCGTACTGGCTGCACTGCGCGATGGCGTCGACGATGATGCGGTCCGCCCTGGCCACCAGTGCCGGGTCCAGTTCCTGCTTGCCGGGCGCATCGGCACCGACGGCGGTGATATGCGTGCCCGGCTGGACCCAATCGCTGTGCAACAGCGCCTGGCGAGAAGGCGTGGTGCAGACGATCAGGTTTGCCGCGCCCGCAACCTCGGCAGCATCCTGCGTGCTGTGCACTGCGAAGCCCAGCTCGCGGGCAAATGCCGTATAGGCCGCAAGCCCGCGTTCATGCCGACCCCAGACAATCACCTGGCGACAATCAGTAACAGCGCGAAGCTGCTCAAGCTGCATCTGCGCCTGCATGCCGGTGCCGAGGATGCCAATGGCCTTGACCTGGGCCGGCGCCAGCAGCCGGGCAGCGATACGCCCGGCCAATGCGGTGCGCATGGCAGTCAGCCAGCCTTGGTCCTGCAGCAGTGCCAGCGGCTGACCGGTGTGTGCAGACAACACAAGCATCAGACCGTCATTGCTCGGCAGGCCCTTGGACGGGTTGTCGTAGAAGCCTGTCGAAAGCTTGACGGTGAAGGTCGGGCTGCCTTCGATGTAGGCCGACTTCACGCAACAGTCACCGTTCGCGCCCTTGAATGCGAAGCCCTGCACGGGCGGCACCTGCACCTTGCCTTCGGAATAGGCGATGAAGCCTTCCTCCAGTTGGCTGACCGCGAGCTCCGGGTTGAAGCGGGCGATGATCTGCGCCTTGCTGAAGACCTTCATTGAACGGCCTCGAGGAACTTTTCCAGCAGGATGTTACGGCCACACAGGATCACCGCGACACGCTTGCCCTGATAGCGCTCGGCGAGCTTTTGCATGCCGGCGACCGCAACCGCTGCAGCGCCTTCGATGATCCAGCGCTCACTGCTGGCGATGTCGCGCATGGCGCAGCGGATTTCGTCCTCGCTGACCAGCACAGTATCGGTGAGCAGCGCCTGGCAAAGCGGGAAGGTGATCGAGCCTGGCTCGACGCCGCCAGCCGTGCCGTCCGACAGCGTTTCGCAGGCATCCAATTCGATGATTTCACCAGCCTTGAGTGATTGCTGCAGCGTTGGGTCATTCGCCGGCCAGCAGCCGATGATCTCAGTGCCCGGCTTGAGGACGCGCAGGGCGGCGCCGATGCCGGAAATCATCCCGCCACCGCCCACGGCAACGAACACCGCGTCCAGGTCTGGCGCCTGCTCAAACAACTCCATGCCTATGGTGCCCTGGCCGGCAATGACTTGCAGGTCGTTGTAGGGGGACACGAAGGGTACGCCGTGGGCCTCGGCTTGCCTGGCTGCTTCCAGCTCTGCACTCAGCGGGTCGGTAGGCAGGCAGACCACTTCGGCGCCCAGCGCGCGCATTGCCTCTATTTTGTATGCCGATGCGCCCGTGGTGGTGTAGACCTTCACTGGCACGCCAGCCATCTTGCCGGCCAAGGCCAGTGCCTGCC
This sequence comes from Pseudomonas sp. D5(2026), assembly GCF_057766845.1. NCBI lineage: Bacteria > Pseudomonadati > Pseudomonadota > Gammaproteobacteria > Pseudomonadales > Pseudomonadaceae > Pseudomonas > Pseudomonas sp. D5(2026). The sequence goes on along the minus strand of NZ_CM173421.1, from coordinate 2,962,883 downwards.
CATGGTTGCCGGAAGACGCGGCTATCACCCCCTGCTTGCGCACCTCGGCCGGCAGCAGGCGCACCTTGTTGCTGGCACCGCGAAACTTGAATGAACCGGTGTGCTGCAGGTGTTCGCATTTGAGCAGCACTTCACAGCCGGTCAGTGCCGACAGATGGGCGCTGCGCGTCAGCGGCGTGATGCTGACGGCGGGGCGCAGCGCGCCGTGGGCTTCCCTTATGGAAGTGTACAGTGCATCGAGGTATCGGGCATCGACAACGGTCGGTGAAACAGTAGCGACTGGCATGCTGCGCTCCTTGTGGAATATTTATCCACAGTAGAATATCAATCTACTCAAGGCAAGTGGGCGAGGGCAATCGCTGGCAACACCCTGACAGGCTGCCAGTTCGGCCAAGCGGCGGGTAGTTAGCCCTTGAGCTCTTTCAGGTACTTGTAAACGGTGGCTCGACCCATGCTCAGAACGTTCGCGACATAGTCAGCACCACTTCGCCCTTCGAACGCGCCTTCAGCGTACAGCGCCTGCACCAGGCTGCGTTTATCCTTCATCTGTAAAGTCTGCAGCGACAAGCTGCGCTCTTGCAGCCAGGCATGCAGGAAGGTGTTGATACGTTCCTGCCAGTCATTGCGGAACAGCGAGTCAGGTTGCGGTACCAGCCGGCTCATCTGGAAGAACGCATCGAGCGCCACGCGGGCTTGCTCCAGTACCGACACGTTCAGATTGATGCACATCAGGTATTCGGGGTCGCCCTGCGAGTTGCGCAGTACGGTACTGATAGAGCGGATCTTCTGGCCGTTCCAGTTGAGCTTCTCGTAAGGGCCAAGGTTGGCACCGGCAAGCACATCGTCCAGTTCGTGATCGATCGCCGAATCATCGCCCAGCTTGCGCCGGGAGAAGTTGTTGGCGATGTGCACGACCGTCTGGCTGTGCAGTTCATGGACGATGACTTCAGCGTGCGGATACAGCAGCAGGGCGATGCTGTCGGCGATTGCCTTGTAGTTTTCCAGGGTCATTTTCTGTCGGTGATCGGTGCTGGACTTCCATGGTGGCGGCAAAGCGTTACCGACACAAGGTGGCGAGCCTGCAGCTTCCGTTGCCGGTCACCACTTCAGCAATGCCGGTTTCGGTGGCTGCATCGACGGAATCATCGGAGTGTGGGTATGGCGCTGACTTCAACCATTGATGAGTTGTAGCACTTTAGCAGGCTCGAGTATCGGCAGCGGCAAAACGACAGATGCCCAATAATAATAATGATCGTCCTCAATGTCTCTCGCCAGCCAGACGGTAAAAGGGCTAGGTTGGTCAGCGGCAGGGGTGAAAACGCCACTTTTATCGATATTGCCATTCCCTGTGATTCTGACCCATTGGGTATTTTCCGCACTGACTTCAATCGGTTCATCGTGTTCGAAACTTGAGTAGAACAGGGTGAGTTTGACTTTTCCTGAAGAAAGGGATGCTTTAAAAAAGTGGGTCTCCCCGAACAAGGGTGTCAAGAACGTCGACGTCGCGTATTGACTGCCAACTTGCGCCTTGATTACATCGGCGACCAATGGGTATTCAGGCACTGTCGCCGACAACGCTGCGGGGACATTGGTTTTGTTGTTTACCTCAAGTATGACAGCAGGGTCAAGAGGGGCGGGTGGGTAGTAAAACCAGCTTCCGCTCTCTTGTTTCAGCTCACCCAGTGCCTCACCGTCAAAGGTGAATTGGCTATTGGGGGTTGCAGGCTCCAACGTGAGCGCCTGCTTTTCAGCACCCGCATACACTTCCTTCAGTAGTGGGTAGATTGACGCAGGCACTGCAGGTTCAGAGGCGCTATCTGTAGCCTCGAACGCGCTATTCAGCGCGAATTCGGCAGAATAAGCACCGCTCGCTGGATAGTAGGCGCCATTCATGAAATCTATCATTTCCTTCGGCGCGAACAATGACACAGCTGTGTCCCTGTCTCGGGGTGGGTGACCCTGCTTCAGCTCGGGGAAGGCGGTGTCCTGATAGATAATCCCAAACCCCACAGGTCCGGTTAGTCGTTCGCCGTTAACGCTCAAGGTGTCCGGGCTTGAGGGCGTCGAGGGCGCTGGAACCTGGAACAGCATGAGGGGGTCGCCGTCTGTGAACTGGCCGATGGTATCACCCAATAGTATCCCGGTGGGTGGCACGGCAGAGGGTAGTTTAATACCGCGCTCTTGTATGAGGTCGTCCACCATTTCTTTAGGGTAACCACTGCCGTTATGGTGAATTGTAGCCCCAGCGGGCAGCCTAAGCGTAAGGCTTCCTTCATTGTCGATTGTATACTTGAGTGGCGCTGACAAGGTCATCATCACGACAACGTCGGCGTCAGAATACCAAGCCTGATTGATTTCATAAATGCGCTGGGTGATGGTGCCTGAGCGTATTCTTGTGCGAAACCCCATGTACCTCAAGACGCGCTGAACGACCAGTAACAGGTCTTCGCCGAAGCGCATGAAGGCGGTGCCTAGATCGAGCGCTCCAAACTTGTAAATGCCGAAGCCGGCCTCCTCGTCATAGATGATTTTTTCGCTGAGGGTGTTGCGTTTGCGTGACGCATGGCGGTCCCAGTACTCGTTTAAATCTGGCTTGGACAATACCGTCATGATCGAGGGTTGACTCAAGTCCTTGGGGGGCATCGCGATTCACCACTGTTGTGTACTTGTAGCCGATTAACTCCCGAAAGTGGATTGCAGTAAATTGTTAGAAATGACAGTTGACCTGGGGGCATATTTGCGACCAAGGCACCAAGCGCGCACATGCAAAAAAGTGATTATGAGGCGGTAGGAATTATTTGCAGGTGCCATGCGTTATCTCCATAATTGGCATGTCATTACGTGGTACATAACATAGTACGAATTTTTAGGAGCACGCATGGCCCGGGGCGGTATCAACAAGGTGGTAGTGCAGCAAGCGCGTCAGGCGCTGATTGCCCGGGGCGAGAACCCCAGCATTGATGCCATACGTATCGAGCTGGGCAATACCGGCTCCAAGACCACGATTCACCGCTACCTGAAGGAACTGAACGGCCAGCAGCCGATGGCTTCCGAAGGGGGCGCCGCGCTCAGCGATGTGCTTAGTCGGCTGGTCGGGCAGTTGGCAACCCAGCTGCAGGACGAGGCCGATCTGAAGATCGAACAGGCCGAGAGCACTTTCACGCAACAGCGCGAGACGCTTGAGGCGCAGCTGGAAATCGCCCAGCAGGCACGGGCTGCAGCGCACCAGCAACACAAGATCGATGCAGCAGCATTGGCTGCAGAGACAGAAAAACTGTTGTCCACGCAGAGCACGCTGCAAGCCGAACAGCTGCGCAGTGCCAGCCTCAACCAGTCGCTGGGTGAGTTGCAGGTGCGCCTGGCTGACAAGGACGAGCAGGTCAAATCGCTGGAAGACAAGCACCGCCATGCCCGTGACGCCTTGGAGCACTACCGCAATGCCAGCCGTGAACAGCGTGAGCAGGAACAGCGCCGCCACGAAGCGCAGTTGCAGCAGATGCAGGTGGAATTACGCCAGTTGCAGCAGGGCATGATCATCAAGCAGGACGAACTTACCCGCTTGCACCGTGACAATGAGCGGTTGCTGGGAGAGCATCGTCAGGCGGCCAGTGAATGCCGGGCGCAGGATGAGTTGCTGGAACAGCGCGATGCGCAGATCCAGGGCCTGCGCACGATCCTGGCCCAGGCACAAGGCGCCAGCGAAGAGATGCGCCGCCAGTTGGATGTGCAAGCCCAGAGTCTGGAAGCCAGACGGGACGTGTGCGCCGAGCAGGCGCGGCAGTTGCAGTGGCTCGAGGAACAGTTGAAGGCACGCGACGAGGCGTTGGCGCAGTGTCGGGCGCAATTGGGCTCGGTTGCAGATTAATCAAACTTTTCCTGGCGGGTGGTTTCTTCCTTAGACACTCACCGGAGACAACGCCATGCCTGGATCTCAACCACCACGTAAAGAGGGGCCTCACTCGACCGAGCAGGCCGATAAAAAGACAGACCTTGGTTTCGACCCCGACTCCCCGGATGTCGAAGACCCTCAAGTCGACCCGCAGGGCCCGGCCAAGCCGCCTAGAGACATTGAGAAAAAGCAGTGAACCACGGCCTTGATGACTGGCCTCATCGCCGGCAAGCCATGCGCTATCCCTCGGGGCGGGCTTGCTGGCGACAAGACCAGACCAGGTAAGTGTCAGCCCTCGGCGCGCCTGGCGGCCTCTACGCCTGCCGCCGACAGCTTGATCGGGTAGTGCACGCTGATCTGATGATCACTGCTTACCGCCACGCTACCGTCGTGAATCAGACCGGCTTCCTGCAGCGTCTTGAGCATGCCGGCCACCGCCTTTTCGCCGCGGTAGTTGTCCAGCACTTCCTTACCCAGCCCTTCGGGGTGGGCATGCAGCAGGCGGGTAAGTACTTCGGTCTTCAATGCATCGTTACTCATGAGGGGCCTCACTTGCCGTGCTTGGACTGAAGAGCCTTGGCCTGCTCCAGGTGCTGTTCGAGTTTGGGCAGCGTTTCGCTGGCAAAGGCTTTCAGCTCGGCCTTGTCGGACGAAGCAGCCTCCTTCTTGAACAGTTCCACCGCTTTTTCGTGAGCGTCGACCTGATTGTTGAGGTACGCCTTGTCGAAGGATTCATCGCGCCATTCCAGGATCATTTTCTTGACCTTGTCGGTCATTGCGGCCTCATCCGGCACGGAAATGTCCAGTTTGACGGCTATGTCGCTGAGTTTCTGGTTGGCCTGGGTGTGGTCGGTGACCATTTGCCGGGCGAATGTCTTGATCTCGGCGTTCTGGCTTTTCTCCTGAGCCAGCTTGCCAGTCACCACTTCGGCAATACCGGCCTCGGTGGCCGCTTCGACGAAATCATCGGAAGTCGCCGCCATTGCGTGTACCGATGCCAGGCCCAGCACCATGGAGAAACCAACGCGTCTGATGAAGAGACTATTCATGCTTCACTCCTTAAACCGTGGCGCGACCTCAGTGTCGCGTACGGTTGAGGGTGAAGGCGTGGCAAAGGTTTAATCTTTTTCGCTGCCGGTTTAGACCGCGCGACACTGAACTATAGGGTGAGAGGCGGCGAAACGCGCAGACGCATTGCACAACGCCCACTGTGACCGTGAGCATGCTCGCTCGCGAGGATGCTCTGGAGTCGTTCGCAAAGCCGGCTTTCCTGAAGCATCTCAAACCCGAAACGTGCATAGAACGGCGCATTCCAAGGCACATCCACAAAGGTGGTCAGTGTCAGCTCACGTACACCGGCGCAGCGCCCTGCATCGACCACTTGCTGCAGCAACTGGCGCCCGACACCTTGCCCTTGGGCCTCCTGGCGCACCGATATTTCATGAAGGTGCAATGCATGATCCGCCAGCCGGGCGCATGCAAAACCCACAATGCACCCAGCCCCGTCCTGCGCCACCCAACTACCACCTGCCTCGACGAAAGCCCTGTGCGCCGAACAGTCCATGACTTCGCCTTGCGCCAGCCAGGCCAGTGCCGGCCAACTGACAAATGCCTGGGCTGCCGAGCGCTCGACGTCCGGCAGCCACTCTATGTCCTGTTCAAGGGTAGGGCGGATAAGCATGAATCACTCCTGTCGTTCTAATCCGTCGCCAGCACCTGCGGCTTTAATTGCCAGCGCACCGAGCTTACACCTTTCTCCAGGCTGACCCTGCTGACCAGGCGCTCCAGTTGCGCCGGCGCCTGCGCGGTGCCCAACAGCTCCGCGCGCACTTCCAGGCGCGCAGGGTTGTCCAGGTCCTGGCTCTGCAACGACTGCAGGCGCAGTTGTGGGTCGCCCAGGCTATGCAACATCAGGCTACGCACCTGGATCTCATCCTCGCCGCGACAGACGATACGGACTTCGAAATGCTGTTCCACCTCGTTGGCCGGCACCACATCCTGACGGTCGAGGCGCTGGGCGATATCACGCAACAAGATGTTGGCGCAGAGCACCACCAGGCTGCCCAGTGCCGCCTCCATCATCAGCCCGAGGCTGCACAGCACGCCGACCGCAGCCGTGCACCACAAGGTGGCCGCGGTGTTCAGGCCACGTACATTGAAGCCATCGCGCATGATGACACCACCGCCGAGAAAGCCGATGCCCGACACCACATAGGCTGCGACGCGCGACGCATCGGCAGGCGCCATGCCTGGCACCGCCTGGGTCATCAATACGAACAGGCAGGCACCGGTACTGACCAGCGCATTGGTGCGCAGGCCGGTCAGGCGCTGGCGCAATTGCCGCTCGGCACCGATCAGCGCCCCCAGCACCAAGGCAATGCTGACGCGCAGCAGAAATACTTTCCAATCCATAGCAAACCTCTTCCGCAGGCATACGCCCGCATGAACGCCATCAGTTGGCGCGGTTGAAAAACCAGAAATTGCGCAGGACCACGAGGAGGGAAGGAGAAGCGGGGTTACAGGAAACCACCGTCTTGCCGGAGCGGCCAGACAGTGCAGAACACTGCCGGGCTAGCGCGCCACGCGGGCCTGTCGCAAGCGACTGGGGCTACTGTCCAAGGCAGGTCTCCTGTTGAGGAAGGCAAAATTGCGTCGCGGACCATACGCCGCGTGGCAGAGCAGGTCAAGGGCAAAAACATGACAATGGCTTCATGCGGGAACGGCCTGCAGCCGGTCACGCCCACATGGAAAAAAACCTGGGCAGCCGGTAACCTTGCGCCTCCCTTTGCCATCACCCGGACCGTTCCATGCTGTTCAATCTCGCCGTATTGTTCGGCACCCTGGTGGCCATGGAGGGCGTTGGTACGCTAGCTCACAAGTACATCATGCATGGCTGGGGCTGGTGGCTGCACCGCTCGCACCATGAGCCACACCTGGGCATGCTCGAAACCAACGACCTGTACCTGGTGGCCCTGGGGCTGATCGCCACGGCGCTGGTGGCACTGGGTAAAAGTGGGTATGCGCCTTTGCAGTGGGTGGGCGGTGGTGTGGCAGGCTATGGGGCGCTGTATGTGCTGGCCCACGACGGCTTCTTTCACCGGCATTGGCCGCGTAAGCCGCGGCCGGTCAATCGCTACCTGAAACGCTTGCACCGTGCGCACCGCTTGCATCATGCGGTGAAGGGGCGCACGGGGGGTGTGTCGTTCGGTTTTTTCTATGCGCCGCCGCTGAAGGTGTTGAAGCAGCAACTGCGCAGCAGGCGCAGCCAATCGTGACGCATCCCTGACAGGCCCGGCACCTCCGGGCATTGAGTGACGTCAGTTCACTGGTTCACCCTTGGGGTCTGCCGCCACATGCCCGCGGCTCACCCACCAGCCAAAACCGGCCGCGGTAAAGAACATGATCAAGCTGTACAACGCAGCCGGCACCGCCATGGTCGCGTTGTTCAGCAGCGAAGGGCTCAACGCCAGGGCAATCGCCAAGGTCCCGTTATGGATGCCAATCTCCATACCAATGGCAATCGCCTGACGCTTGGGAATGTTCAACAGCCGCGGCACCCAATAGCCCACCGTCAGGCTCAGCAGGTTGAACAGCAGCGCCGCCAGGCCCACCACCGGTGCGTACTCGACCACCGTCTGCCAGTCCTTGGCCAGTGCCAGGACGATGGTGAAGGCCAGGAACAGCGCAGCCACCAGCTTCATCGGCTTTTCCATGCGCGCAGCGAACGCCGGGGCAAAATGGCGAATCAGCATGCCCAGCGCCACCGGCAGCAAGACGATGGCGAACACCTGCATGACCTTGGCGAACTGCAGTGGAATAGCCTGGTCCGAGGCCATGAACCAACTCAGCGACAGGTTCACCAGCAACGGCATGGTCAGGATCGCGATCAGTGAGTTGACCGCCGTCAGGGTGATGTTCAACGCCACGTCACCGTGGGCCAGATGGCTGAACAGGTTGGCCGTGGTACCGCCCGGCGAAGCAGCCAGCAGCATCAACCCCACTGCCAGGGCAGATTCCAGGCCAAAGCCGTTGGCGATCAGGAAGCACACCAGCGGCAACAGCAGGATCTGGCACACCAGGCCCACCACCACGGGCTTTGGGTACTTCACTACACGAGCGAAGTCAGCCAGGGTCAGTGACAAACCAAGGCCAAGCATGATGATGCCCAAGGCTAGCGGGAGAAACGCAGTAAGCAGGGGCGAGGCGGTCATGAGTGGACTCTCGGGCGAAGGATCTGCAGCAGTGTAGGTCACCCTTGATTGATAGCTAATTGCAAAGGGCCAGCTCTTGGTAACCGTTTGTTACCAAGCACAGCAGCTGCCGAGGCTGCATGCCGCATTGCAGCAGGCATGCAGGCGAAGTAGCATTCCGCTTTTACCCTAGGATTAGCCTGATATGCCGTTCCAGCAAGGTCTGCTTGCCACCCCGGTGCCGGCCCACGCCCGTCACCTGTTCTTCACCCTGCAGTCGCCCGAGGCGTTGCCTGCCGCGCTGGATGCCTTGCTGCCGCAGGTCGATGGCGAACAACTGTTGCTCGGCATAGGCGCCCCCTTGGTCAAGGCTCTGGGCCGTGAAGTACCAGGCCTGCGCGCTTTCCCGCTGCTGGATGCCGCAGTGGAGAACCCCAGCACCCAACACGCCCTGTGGCTGTGGCTGCGTGGCGACGAACGTGGCGACCTGCTGCTGCGCGCCCAGGCCCTGGAGCAGGCGCTGGCACCCGCCCTGCAGTTGGCCGACAGCGTTGATGGCTTCCTGCACCGCGGTGGCCATGACCTTACCGGTTACGAAGACGGCACCGAAAACCCGGTGGACGAAGATGCCGTACAGGCGGCCATTGCCGCCGATGGTTCCAGCTTTGCCGCGTTCCAGCTGTGGAAGCACGACCTGGAATACTTCAAGTCGCTGCCCCAGGCTGACCAGGACAATATCATCGGCCGCCGCCTGAGCGACAACGAAGAGCTCGACGATGCCCCCGAGTCCGCGCACGTCAAGCGCACTGCCCAGGAAAGCTTTGAACCCGAAGCGTTCATGGTCCGTCGCTCGGTAGCCTGGGCCGACCAGCGCGGCGCCGGCCTGGCCTTCGTCGCCTTGGGCAAGAGTTTCGATGCATTCGAAGTGCAATTGCGGCGCATGAGTGGCCTGGAAGACGGCATCATCGACGGATTGTACCGCTTTAGCCGCCCGCTGACGGGTGGCTACTACTGGTGCCCGCCGATGGGCGAGACGGGGGTTGATCTGGGCCCATTGCTGCATGCCTGATCATTAAACATCCAGATACAGAAACACCCGCAGGCGAGTGACAGAGCGGCTAGCCTTGAAAGTTTCCGGTTCGTGACGGGAGATTTTCCGTGTACGCACGTCGTGATGTCCTACGCGCAGGTGCAGCTTTGGGGTTGCTGGCTGCCGCCAGCCGTTGGCTGCACGCTGCGGTGCCAGCGGGTTTGCTGGCCCGTAAAGTACCGTCCACCGGCGAAGCGTTGCCGGTGATCGGTGCCGGTACTTCCGGCAGTTTCGAGGTAGAAAGCGGCTCCCCCCAATATCTTCAGCTCAAAACCGTGCTGAAGGCGTTCTTCGAAGGCGGCGGCCGGGTGATCGACACCTCGCCCAACTACGGGGGGGCCGACAGCATTCTCGGCCAGTTGCTGGAAGAGGGCGGCTGGCACCGCCAGTGCTTCATTGCCACCAAGATCGCCGCCAATAGCCGGGCTGAAGCCCAGGCGCAGTGGGTCGGCAGCCTCAAGAGCCTGCGTACCGACAAGGTGGACTTGCTGCAGATTCACAACCTGCGTGACTGGCAGACCCAGCTGCCTTATGCCCGCGAGCTGAAGCAGCAGGGCGGGACACGTTATGTCGGCATCACCCATTACCTGAACAGCGGCCACGATGACGTCGCCCGTATCGTGCGCAGCGAGCCGCTTGACTTCATCCAGATCAACTACGCGGTCAACGCCCCCGCCGCCGCCCGTGAACTGCTGCCACTGTGTCAGGACAAGGGTGTTGCGGTACTGATCAACCGGGCCTTCGACGATGGCCGACTATTCGCCCGGGTCAAGGGCCAGGCCTTGCCGGGCTGGGCTGCCGAAGCAGGCATAGGCAGCTGGGCACAGCTATTTCTCAAGTTCGCCATCAGCCACCCGGCAGTGACCACGGTCATACCTGCTACCAGTCGGCCTGATCGCCAGCTCGATCAGCTCAAGGCGGGGCATGGGCCAATGCTCACCCAGGCGCAGCAACAGGCGCTGATCAAGCAGTTTGCCTGACACCATGCAAGCCTGGCGGCGCCTGGACCAAGCGCTGAACATCCAGCCTGGGGAGGGGCCGGCGGTAGTCGCCGGTTTGCTTGTGTTCTACCTGCTGTTCACCGGTTACTTCATGCTGCGCCCGGTCCGCGAAACCATGGGCGTTGCCGGTGGCGTGGAAAACCTGCAGTGGTTGTTCACCGGCACCTTCATTGCCACGTTGGCGTGCCTGCCGCTGTTTGGCTGGCTGGCCTCCAAGGTGCAGCGCAGGCATATCCTGCCTTGGACCTATGGTTTTTTCGTCAGCAACCTGTTGCTGTTCGCGGCACTGTTGGCCGGTAACCCTGACGATCTCTGGACCGCCCGGGCTTTCTACATCTGGCTGTCGGTGTTCAATTTGCTGACGATCTCGCTGGCCTGGAGCGTGCTCGCCGATCTGTTTTCCACCGCCCAAGGCAAGCGGCTGTTCGGCCTGCTGGCAGCCGGGGCCAGCCTGGGCGGGCTCAGTGGTCCCATGCTTGGCACCTTGCTGGTGGCGCCGCTCGGCCATGCCGGGTTGCTGGTGCTGGCGGCGCTATTGCTGCTGGGCAGTGTCGGCGCGACACTGTTTCTGCAACGTTGGCGAGCACGCCAGCCCGTGCCGATGCAAACCCGGCACCAGGACTCTCGGCCGCTGGGCGGCAACCCGTTTACCGGCGCCACCGCCGTCCTGCGCTCGCCCTATCTGCTAGGCATCGCTTTGTTCGTGGTGTTGCTGGCCAGCGTCAGCACATTCTTGTACTTCGAGCAGGCGCGTATTGTCAGCGAAACCTTCACTGACCGCACCCGGCAGACACAGGTGTTCGGCCTGATCGACACAGTTGTGCAGGCCCTGGCCATCCTTACCCAGGTCTTTGTTACCGGGCGCCTGGCCCGTCGGCTGGGGGTCGGTGTGTTGCTGGTTGCAGTGCCGCTGGTGATGGCTGCCGGTTTCTTGTGGCTGGCACTGGCCCCGGTTTTCGCCCTGTTCGTGGTGGTAATGGTGGTGCGTCGGGCGGGTGAATACGCATTGGTACGGCCGGGGCGGGAGATGCTGTTCACCGTGCTGCCCGCCGAGGACAAGTACAAAGCCAAGAACTTCATCGACACGGTGGTCTACCGTGGCGGCGATGCCCTGAGCGGCTGGGTCAAGCGTGCGCTGGACGTGTTGGGCGAGCATCCGCAATTGGCGATGCTGATCGGTGCGCTGCTTGCCGTGGGCTGGGCCGCGACAGGTGGCTGGCTGGGTCGCCGCCAGGCGCGCATGGATAGCCCGCCGCACCACTGACACGCGCGCCAAATATGGCAATGTCGCTTATTTAATGCCACCGGTCCGAACCTCTCGTAATAAAGCGAATCTGCCGATATCGCCGAACTCCGAATCTGTGTACGGCAGCTTGCCGTGCATTCCGAAGTCATATGAGGTTTGAACACCATGGCCACTAAAGACAACAGCCGCACCGGCAATCAGCAAGGGAGCCAAGGCGGCAACAAGAACCCGGGCAATTTCGCCAATGACCGTGAAAAAGCTTCCGAAGCCGGTCGCAAGGGCGGCCAGTCCTCGGGCGGCAACATGCCCCACGACCGCGAGTCGGGGCACAAGGGCGGCCGTTCGTAACTGTGTTTGTAACTGACCGAGGCGCAGTGCCGGGGCGACCTGGCACTGCAATCATCGAAGGGCGTACCCATGCGACTGACTCCACTGATCATCCTGATGGGCTCGCTGAGCTTGGTCGGCGGCTGTTTCGACCGCGACAATGACCACCCCGGCAAAGATTCCGACCCCAGCAAACCTTCGCTGCAGATGCAGCAACCTGATTCCAAGCCTGCACCGCAGCCTGCGCCCGACCCCGAGCCGATGCCGGGCCAAAAGCCGAGCCAATAAGTAGACAAGGAGCACGGCATGACGGTGATGAACCGCAACACCGCAGGCGCTGCGCAAGTGGCCATCGAATCGACCAGCCTGCGACAACGCTACCAAGCAATGCTCGCAGGCCAGGATGCTGGCAGCGCCTCATGGCTGGAGGAGCAACTGGCGGGTGCAGCGAGCATGCCGGACGACTTGCCCGACACACCGTCCGAGTTGCCGGCCTGGAGCAGGATGCACACTGCCAAGGTTGCCAAGGCCTACACCCATTACCGGGCACAACGCCGTCAAGGCATGCCACGGCGCTACTTTTCCAACCGCGCCCACGCATTGTGGTTCCTGCAACAGGTTGCGCCGACCAAGGCCGTGGACGGCGCCTGGCTGCAGGGCACCCTGTATCACTGGCGCGATCCACGTTATCACGGGCTGATTCGCACCTATCTGGAAGAGCTCGGCAACGGTGATCCACGCTGCAACCATGTGCTGATCTATCAGCGCCTGCTTGGTCGCCTGGGTTGCGTAGAGGCCATGCCCCTGGATGACACACGTTATCTGCAAGGGGTCCTGCAACTTGCCTTGGGGCGGCACTGCGACACTTACCTGCCAGAGTTGGTTGGCTACAACCTCGGTTATGAGCAGCCACCGCTGCATTTGCTGATCACTACGTACGAACTGGCCGAACTGGGCATCGACGCGCAGTATTTTCAGCTGCATGTGACCATCGACAATGCCGCCAGCGGCCACGCCCGCCTGGCAATTCAGGCGCTGAACCAGCTAAGCCCCGCGCATGATACGCAGGCGTTCTACGCCAGGGCGCGCATAGGCTACCGCCTGAATGACCGGGGTATCGCCACGCCAGACCTCATCCGCCAGTTCGACCTGCAAGGCGAATTGTTTGCAGCCCTTGAGCGCAAGCGGGTCTATGGCCAGTTGATGCATGCCGACCATTGCCGCCTGCAGCAGCGCACGATCAATCAATGGCTGGCCGAACCCGGCGCCATGCCCGCATTCGTTGCCGCATTGCAGGCTCAGGGTTGGATCCGCAGAGGGCAGCCGCCAGTAAACAGTCGCTGGTGGACGCTGATCGACGGGCCGACCGCGGCGATGTTCGGGGTGTTCAACGCCTATGAAAAACAGCTATGGCATGACTGGATCGCCGACGATTGGCAGCCGTCCATCCGCCGCGTGTCCCCTGGCAGTTGGGGGCTGCCCGAGGTGCCTGAAGATATACCCAAGGACGCTTTGAATGTGCCCCCCAAGGCCTTGATCCAGAGGATGGCCGGCAACCACCACGCCACGCCGGACGGCTTGTGTGCCACGCGCGCCTACATGCGCGTAACCGGGCTGCGCCAGGAGGAACCACGTTGATGATGCTCGCTCACAGGCAAATCGAGGCAGACCAGGCGTTGCTACAACTGGGACAGCGCCTGCGCGCCGATGGATACCGCTTTACCTGCGTGACACCCGCCACTCACGCGCGCGTCAATGCCCGCGAGGGCTGCGTGCAGGCCAGCACCCTGCGCGATATATTCGGCTGGAGCCGACCTTTCGAGCCAGGTTTGCTGTCGGCAGATCAGTTACTGTTGCTCGAACGTGCGCAGGCGTTGGTTGCACAGGGTGAACGGCTGATCAGCACGGTACGCTGGTCCAGCCTGGATGAATTACTGTTGCTGCATTCGGCGTATCCAACCGACGCCAGCGATGCCGTGTTCTTCGGCCCGGACAGTTACCGCTTTGCCCAGGTCATTCGCGATCACCTCCAGCACTGCACCGAGCGGGTCGAGCATGCAGTGGATATCGGTTGTGGTAGCGGGGTGGGCGCCTTGCTGATTGCCCGCGCCGCCCAGCACGCGCGGGTCAGCGCCGTTGACATCAACCCTCTGGCGCTGCGCTATACGGCAATCAATGCAGCCTTGGCGGGTGTGAGTAACCTTTCGGTCGAGCCCAGCGACTTGCTGGACGGTATCAGCGGTACGTTCGACCTGATCGTTGCCAACCCGCCCTACATGCTTGACCCCAACGCCCGCATCTACCGTCACGGTGGCGGCGCGCTAGGCGTCGACCTGTCACTGCGTATCGTGGAGCAGGCTCGCGAACGGCTGAGCCGCCACGGTACATTGCTGCTGTACACCGGCGTGGCCATTGTCGAAGGCCGCGACGCCCTGCTCGAAGCCATCCGCCTGCGCCTGGCCGGTCCGGACTGGGCTTGGGTGTATCGGGAAATCGACCCCGACGTATTTGGCGAGCAACTGGCTGAGCCAGGCTACGAACAGGTCGAGCGCATCGCCGCCGTGGCGCTCACCGTTACCCGCAGCCGCTGAGGCAGCATGATACGGCCCTGCACGTGCTGCGTCATGGTACCCATGCCGCTCTGCCTGGCACAGGCCAGGGCAGACGGGCTTGGCAAAGGGCAGGCGTTAAGCGCCGTGGTGGCTGCCGGGACTTGCATTTAGCCCGGGTTGACCGACAATGGCCGCGCCCTTTGCAGCCACTCGGAAACACCTGCTCCATGATGCTGATCAAGCGATTCCCCGACATTTCCCTGGATGACACGCTGTTCGTCTTTGCCCTCGAGGCCGAGGCTGGCGATGTCTTTACCGAGGTGAACACCGTGTTCACCGGCATTGGCAAGGTCAATGCCGCTATCGCCCTGACCAAGGCGATTGCAACGCGCAGGCCCAGACTTATCGTCAACCTGGGCTCGGCTGGCAGCCAGCGTCATGGCAAGGGCGAAGTCGTGTGCTGTAACCGCTTCGTACAACGCGACATGGATGTGACCGCGCTGGGCTTTGCCCGCTATGAAACGCCCTTGTCCGATACCCCGGTGGTACTCGAGCACGGGGCGATAATTCCCGGCCTGGCGGTGGAAACCTGTGGAAGCGGTGACAGCTTCGAAATCAACCATGGCGACGCGCCTTACGACGTGGTCGACATGGAAGCCTACGTGCTGGCATTGATCGCGCGTGACGAAGGTATTCCGTTCGTGTGCCTGAAATACATTTCCGATGATGCGGGCAGCGAAGCCGCGGGGGATTGGGCGGTACAGGTGCACCTGGCGGCCGAAGCGTTCAAGCGGGTGCTGTTCAGCCAGGCGTAACGGTTGCCGCAGGGCAGGGCAGCTAAACCTTTGTCGCCGGGCGCAGTCACTTCTGGTATCAGCAGGCAACCCTGGGAGCACCCTCATGGCTCGGGCAATCTGGAAAGGCGCCATCAGTTTTGGCCTTGTGCACATCCCCGTGGCACTCAATACCGCCGTGCGCACCGAGCGTGTGGATTTCGACTGGCTGGACAAGCGCAGCATGGAGCCGGTCGGCTACAAGCGGGTGAACAAGGTGACCGGCAAGGAAATCGACAAGGACAATATCGTCAAGGGCGTAGAGTTCGAGAAGGGCCGCTACGTGGTGATCAGTGAGGAGGAGATCCGTAAGGCCCGGCCCGAAGCGACCCAGACCATCGATATCTTTTCCTTTGTAGAAGCGGGCGACATTCCGCTGCAGCATTTCGATACGCCGTACTACCTGACACCGGACCGCCGTGGCGGCAAGGTGTATGCCTTGCTGCGCGAGACGCTGGAAAAGACCGGCAAGGTGGCCCTGGCCACCGTGGTATTGCATACCCGGCAGCACCTGGCGCTGCTGCGGCCCCTGGACGATGCGCTGGTGATGATCACCTTGCGCTGGCCTGAGGAGGTGCGAGGGCTGGAAACGCTGGAGCTGGACTCCAGCGTCACCGACAGTAAGGTGGAGAAGCGCGAGCTGGAGATGGCCAAGCGCCTGGTAGAGGACATGAGCGGGCCCTGGAAGCCTGAGGATTATCATGACGCCTTCCGCCAGACGATCATGGACCTGGTGGAAGAGAAAGCCAGCAAGGGCAAGATCGAGGCGGTGGAGAAGGGCGACGCAGGTGGGGCCGAGAAAGGTGCGGACATCCTCGACCTTACCGAACTGCTCAAGCGCAGCCTGGGTGGCAAGAAACCGGTGAAAAAAGCGCGCAAAGCTTCATGAACACTGCCGAAATCCCAGTGATTTCAGGACTGCGCCTGTAACCCGGCTAAATAATCCCCAAACCCCTCGCGGGCGCGGCTATCGCGCCGGCTGCTGGTGGCCACACTATGCCTGGCGGTCCAGACGATCTGGGCACCGCTGGCCTGCAGGTCGCTGACCAGTTGCACATCTTCATGCGCCGCCAGGGGCTGGAAGCCACCTACACGCTCATAAGCATCGGTACATACCCCCAGATTCGCGCCGTGCACATGCCGATGCCCTTCACACGCCTGGTAGCGGCTCTGGTACAGCTTGCGCAGCGCGGCGGTCTGCCAGGGTTGCCAGTAATCGACATGCACGGTGCCGCAAACCACCTCGGCGCTACAGGCCAGCTGCGACAGCAGCCAGTGCGCAGGGACTCGGCTGTCCGCATCAGTGCACGCCAGCCACGTGGCGCCACGCTCGACCATGTGCGCCGCCCCAACACGACGTGCCATGCCGACATTACCGGCATCCACCTCCAGCGTGTGTACACCGAAACGCCGCGCCACGGCGGCGCTGCCGTCGCTGCAGCGGTCCAGCACCACCAGCACTTCCACGCGCAGTCCCGCTTGCTGCGTCTGCCGGGCAGCCACCAGCACCGCCCGCAGGCATCGCCCAAGGCGGCGGGCTTCGTTATGCGCAGGGATGACAACGGCGATCATGGGCACGTCTCATCGAGATCGACAACGCTTGGCTGGCATGACCAGCACTCCAGCAAAAAGTCCGCCTCCTCATGCCGGAACTGCTGATGCAACGGCAAATGCCGGGTCAACATACGGTGCACCTCGCGACCATCCTGCGGGCAACCCGCGATAGGGTGCTTCCAGTGGCAGGCCAGTAGCGTGCCGTCGTAGCCAAGGCTGGCCACCGACTGTTCGATCACCTGCAGCCAGTCGGTGGGATCAAGGTAATAGCCGACCTCGCTGAGCACGATCAGGTCAAAGCGGCCGCCCGGCCAGTCCCCTGGTAGCCGGGCCCGCTCGACCGTAGCATTGTGCAGGTGCGCCAGGCGTTCCCGGGCCAGGCCTACGGCCGTCGGGTCCAGGTCCTGGCATAGCAGGTCAGCGCAGCGCTCGGCCAGCAGCGCACTGAGCTCGCCATTCGCGCAGGCTGGCTCGAACACACGCTGATAGCACTGCCGTGGCAAGCTGGCCATCACCAGCTCGCGTTTGCGCTTCTCATACCAGCGGGTGCGAAAGGCCCAAGGATCTTCATTGGTGGCGTATAGCTCGGCAAAATACTGAGGATCGAGGCTCATGACAGCTCCATTCAAAGGAACACCAGTTCGAAAGGTTGCAGAAGGCAATCCAACAGGTGCGGCGGTAGCACCGGCGGCTGCTCGCCGTCCGGCTGCAGCTGGCTGACGTGAGCGGCCAAAGCTTTGCGCTTGCGTGCCAAATGGCTTTCATCGAGCTGCAGACGGTGCGCACGGGGCCATGGCAGGCGCGGGTCGTCAGGCTCAGCCCAGTGCCAGGCCCAGACCGGTACCTCAGCCAATTGCACCCCACGGGCTGCAGCCGCCTGCGCAGCGGCGCGGCCGACGGCCTCGTGATCGCAATGGCCGTCACTGCGCCAGGTGGCCATCAGCAGATCATTGGGGCGAAGTAACTGCGTGAGGTGACTGGCCAGAAACGCTTCTTCGCGCGGCAACTGGCCGTCCTTCAGATGGAGCCTGCGCCAGTCCAGGCGCTCAAGGTCGAGGTCGAGCTGTTGCAGGGCCTGTCGGCTTTCCTGAGGGCGTTGGCGGCGCAAGCGATGCTCGGTCCAATGGCTGGAGCCGGGGTGGCTGCCTTCGCCGTCGGTGGCGGAGACCAGCACCAGCTCATCCTCGCGCCCTTTGAAGCCTGCCAGCAGGCCGCCGGCCATGAGAATTTCGTCATCCGGATGCGGCGCAATCAATACCAGCCGGCGCCCCGGCGGGCACAGTTGGCGTGCGTCGAGCCAGGTTGCACGCGCCAGGTGCGCGCTATGCTGCCAGGCTGTCCAGGGCGTGCCACCGGCGGACTGGATCAGGTTCTGGTTCATAGCTGCCATACCCCCGCTGGCAAATGGGCCAACTGCTGGCCCAGCATCGCCAGATCGCGCTCGGCATGGCTCTGGCGAAGGAACACCGGCAGGTCGGCGCTCAGCCGGGCAAAATGACTGCTGCGACAGAACGGCGTGGCCCCCAAGGCACGACCGACGTGGCTGATAACCTGCTCTACGGCCTGTTCTACCTGGGCGCGGGTGCGGCGAACTTCGAAACTGGCATCCACGCCGGGCTGTTGATCGATCCAGGCAGCACATTCACGCAGTGATGCACGGGCGCCATGCAACGCAGCGTCCACAGCCCCCAGATGCGCATCGGCATGTGGGTCTGGGCGGGGTTTGCGGCAATGCTCACGCAGGTAATCCGCCAGCGCCTCGGCCGCGCCGTACCAGCAAGCGGCGATACCCGCACCGCCTTGCCAGAAACCAGGACGCGAGAGGTATTGGCCTGGCGTGCCAATGAGCGTGCCTGGAGTATCGTTGAAAGCCACCTCGACACTGGCGGTGGTGGCCATGCCAACGGCCTGCCAGTGTTCGATGTTCAGCCCCTGGCTTGGCTGTGACAGCTCGATTGCCACCAATTGCGGCTGCTCGGCCTCATCCCAGGCGGTAATCAGCGCGCGATCGATCTGCAAGGCACCTGAACACCAGGCTTTGGTGCCGTTCAGGCGCACCTGGTCGCCTTCACGCGCAGTGATGTGGACCCGTGCATCGGGCGGCTCTGCCGCCCACACGCCCCAAATGCCGTCGTTGGCGTGGTGCGCTGCGCCACATTCCGCCAGGATCGCCAGGGCATCGGTATGGCCCTCATAGAGCTTGGCCAGCGCCAGGTCGCAACCGGCCACCCGTGCCAAGGTCTGCCAGCGACGCAAGGTGTTGCCTTGCCCCGGCAGCGGCAGCAGGTCGAGGTGATCAGCTTGCAGCGCCTGGATCAGTTGCGGCAATTGGGTATCCAGATTGAGCGGTAACTGGCGTTCGCCAAAGGTGCGTAGAAGGCGGTCAAGGGTGGTCAGGTTGAAGTCCTGAACGATGCTCATGGTCGGGCCTCCCGGGTCGTGTCCAATCGCTTGGTCGTCATCATTCGAGCCCTAGCTGCTTGCGCATGCGCGCGGTGATCGACTGGCGTACCTTGCCCATGTCGGCCCAAGGGTCGTCGACCTCCGCCAGGCGCTCGCGCAGGTTGGTGATGTTCCATTGGTTGGCGGCTTTGATGTGCGCCAGCTCATCACGCCAGATAGGCACCGATACAGGCAGCCCCTCACGGGCACGCAGTGAGTAGGCGCACGCCGTGGTGGCGCCCTTGCCGTTGCGCAGGTAGTCGATGAAGATGCGTCCCACGCGATTTTTCGGCCCCGACACCGCGCTCAGGCGCTCCGGAAACAGCTTGGCCAGGTAACCGACGATGGCGTGGCTGAAGTCTTTGACCTCGTCCCAGCCGGCTCGCCGGGTCAAGGGGACAACGACGTGAATACCCTTGCCACCACTGGTTTTCAGGAACACCTTCAGGCCCAGTTCGTCTAGCAGGGTGAGGGTCAGTTGGGTCGCCTCCACCATCGCCTTCCAGGGCAGCGCGGGGTCAGGGTCCAGGTCGAGCACGAAACGGTCCGGTTTGTCGAAATTCTTGTCCGTGGCGTTCCAGGTGTGCAGTTCCAGCATGTTCATCTGCACCGCGCCCAGCAGCGTGTCCGGGCGATTGATGACCATCGCCGCCTGGCCTGCCTCGTCCTTTTCGTAGCTGAGTACGTTGGGTATATGCAGCTGGCCCGCGTTTTTCTGGAAGAACAGCTCTCCGCCCAAGCCGTCCGGGGCGCGCACCAATGCCACCGGGCGGTGCTTGAGCTGGGGCAGGATCCACTGGCTGATGCCGGCGTAATACTCGGCAACCTCGCGCTTGGTCGCCCCAGTTGAAGGATCGATGACCCGGTCGGGGTGGGTCAGCCGCAGTTCACCCAAGTTTTCAGGCGCCTTGGCCTGCTTGTTGCGGTTGGATACAGTCTTGGCGGGCATGGCGCGCTCCAGGTCAATGGCGGTTGCTGCCTTGTCATCGCGCAGGCCGTGGAATACCGAATGGCGCACGATGCCGTCACGGGTCATTTGGGCATAGGCAACTTCGGCCAACAGCTGCGGCCGCAGCCAGTGCACACCACGCGCCTGGGCACCGGCGGGCGGCGAGGGCAGGGCTGGCTTGGCGATTTCCAGGGGCTTGAGCCGCGCGTGGATGCTGGCCAGTGTCGTGGAATTGAAGCCGGTGCCTACCTTCCCGGCATAGCGCAGCTCGCCACTGTCATTGTCGTGCAGGGCCAGCAGCAGGGCCCCAAAGCCGCTCCGGCTGCCTTTGGGGTCGGTGTAACCGACGATCACGAATTCCTGGCGTTGCTTGCACTTGAGCTTGATCCAGTCCGGGCTGCGGCGGCCGCTGTAAACACTGTCAGCACGCTTGCCGATCAGGCCTTCCAGCTTCAGCCGGCAGGCACTTTCGAGCAGTGACTCGACAGGTTCGTCGAAGTCGGCGGAATACTTGATGACGTCGGAATGGTTGTGCTCAAGCAGTTGGCGCAATGTATCGCGGCGATTTTGTAGCGTTAGCTGCCGCAGGTCCTGACCGCCCAGAAATGGCAGGTCGAACAGGTAATAGGTGATGTGTTCGTCGTGCTCGGTATCGAAGGCGTTCTGCAACGCCTGGAAGTCAGCCATGCCATTCTCATCAGCCACCACCATTTCACCGTCGAGCCAGGCCGAGTCGATACCGAGCGCGCGCAGGGCGGCAACCTGCCGGGGCATCTTGCTGCTCCAGTCATGGCCGTTGCGGGTGAACAGGCGGATGTCCTGGCCCTTGATGCGGGCCAGGATACGGTAGCCATCGAACTTGACTTCGTAGCGCCAGTCGCCGCTGGGTGGAGAATCCACTAGCGTGGCCAGCTGCGGCTGCAACTGCGCTGGCAACGGTGCAGTCTGAGCTTTGCCGGGGCGTTTACGACTACTGCGCGGTGTAGCGGCTTTTTTTGCAGCGGGTTTGCGCGGCACCAGCGTGCGCTCGCTGAGCACGCTGTCGGGCAGGGCCTCGACAATGCTGTACTCCGCTTCGCTGCGCGCCTGGGCATCGTGTGACTTGACCAGCATCCATTGCTCTTTCTTGCCGGCCAACTGGGTGCGGAATAGGTTCCACACGCCGCCAAGCTTCTCACCTTGCAGGCGGAAACGCAGCTTGCCTTTGGCGTAGGCTTCATGCGCATCGCCTTCAGGCTCCCAAATGCCACGGTCCCAGACGATCACATCGCCTGCACCATAGTGGCCTTCAGGGATATGCCCCTCGAAATCGGCGTAGTCCAACGGGTGGTCCTCCACATGCACTGCAAGGCGACGCACCTTGGGGTCCAGCGATGGGCCTTTGGGGATCGCCCAGCTTTTCAAGGTGCCATCGAGTTCCAGGCGGAAGTCGTAGTGCAAGTGGCTGGCGTCGTGTTTCTGGATGCAGAACTGCAGCGCATGAGCCCGCTTGCCCCGGATGCGTTTGCCGCTGGGCTCGGGTGTGGCGTTGAAGTTGCGCTTGCGCGTGTATTCCTGCAGGGGCTTGGCCATGGCGGGCTCCGGGCAGATCACAGTCTCTAAGGTGGGAGGCGTCGGCCGAGGCGGTAGTTCAAAAAACTCTGAATCTTCCGTGAGCTGGCGCAGTCGACCGAATGAAGCCAACTGATGGAGAACGCACATGGCCCGACCCGATGAACCTAAGCCGTACACACCCACCGAAATCGATGACACCGAAGACCGCATGGGCAGCGTGCATGAGCTGGATTTCGATGAACGCCTGGATGAGCGTGAAGGGCGTGTGGGCGACGAACGACCGGCCGCCGAAGTCGCCCGTGAGTTTCCCCCCCGACGCGTGGCGCAGAGTGGCATGACCGGCGGCGAGGCGCTGAGTGACAGCCAGCATGAGGACAATGTCACCTATGACGATTTGAGCCCGGACACGCTGCTTGACGAAACCGGTGCCCGCGATCCCCACGAGCCGGGCGGCAGAGGCGGCCCGACAGACCAACGCCTGCGGCAGGTGGGTGCCGATGAGATTGGTGGCGGCATTGGCCTGGACGAGGCCGAACTGGCCCGATCCGCGCCGCTGGATGGGGTGCCCTGGACCGATGATGTGATTGACGACGAGGAGAGCAAGCCATGAACGATCAACGCTGCGCGTGCACGCACTGTTCCAGCACGGTGGATGCCAATGCCTTGGAGCGCGACGGCAAGGCATATTGCTGCGAGGCCTGCGCCACCGGCCACCGCAATGGTGAGCCATGCCGGATGCAGGACTGCCATTGTGGTGACAAGCCGGGCGAGAGCGCGGTGGACAATGCGCTGGATGAAACCTTCCCGGCGAGTGATCCGATCTCGCCCTGAAGCCGATAGGCGGACTGCCCTTCCAGGCGATCGCCCATCAGGGGACAAGGTGCTCTGGCACCGGCTTTGCCGGTGCCACGCAACGCGTCACATTTGCCCCAGGGCACATCAGGTCTGAGAGGTCTGAGCAGGCTTGTCGCGCCGGCGCATGGCCTTGGCGCGCTTTTCCAGGATCAGGTAGGTCACCACCGCCAACAGCAGCGGAATCAGGTAGTACAGCGTGCGGTAGCCGAGCAGGGCAGCCACCAGCGTGCCTTGGGCCATCTGCCCGTGCAGCAAGGCCAGAAACACCGCTTCCAGCACACCCAGCCCCGCCGGAATATGCGCCACCACGCCAGCGACGCAGCTGATCAGCAATATGCCCAGAATCGACGGGTAGAACGCTTCGCCCGGCAGCAACCAGAAGATCAGCAGCGCCATCAGTGCCCAGTTGCTGGCACCCAACACCACCTGGCACAGCGCCAGTCGCAGCGAAGGCAGCGTCACTTCGTGATCGCGCCAGCTCCAGGTGCGCTTCTTGGCAACACCACAGGCCAGCAGGTAGCCGCCCGCAATTGCCAGCAACAGCAGCCCGATCAGGCGCAGGCCTGTAGTGCCTACCGCCCAATTGCCGGGCATCTCGACCAGGCCCAGGGCAAATACGGTGCCGGCCAGCAGCATATAGCCCATCCAGTTGGTCAACAGCCCCAAGGTGAGGATTCGCGTAATGGTCGCGGTATCCAGGCCCAGTCGGCCATAGAGCCGGTAGCGCAAGGCGACCCCGCCTACCCAGGTTGTGAAGTTGAGGTTGAAGGCATAGCACACGAACGCGACTGGCAATACCTGTCGGGCAGGTAGTGTATGGCCGGTATAAGCCCGGGCCAGCAGGTCGTAACTGGCGAACGCGAGATAACTGCACAACGCGATCGCCAAGCCGATGGCCAGGGTGCCAGGTTTGTAGGCCAGCAAAGACTGGCGTACTTCATTCCAGTCCAGATTACGCGCCAGCAGGTACAACAGCACAGGGATCAGGATCAGGAACGCAAGCGTAAACAAGCGTTTGCCCCAGGTTTGCCAGCTTTTGCGCGCCATCAGGAGTTGCCCTCGTGCAGTTTGCCCTGGGGTTCGACCTCCGGCTGCACCGAGCGCAAACGCTGCCGGTGCGCAGGGAACCAGCCCGCAATGCGCGGGAAGTGGCGGATCACGTGGAAGCACGCGAAGATCAACGGTGCCCGCCACCAGTAGCCGCGAATCATGCGCTCCAAGGTGACCGGTTTGCATTGCTCGCTGGCCAGAGCCTGCAAATGCTGGTGCAGTTGCTGGTTGAAGGCCCGATCACGAATGAACAGGTTGGCCTCCAGGTTGAACGACAGGCTCAGAGGATCGAGGTTGCTGGAGCCAACGGTGACCCATTGGTCGTCCACCAGTGCCACCTTGCCGTGCAACGGCCGCTGGCAGTACTCATGAATCATCACGCCGTCGCGCAGCAGGTAGTTGTACAGCAGGCGCGACAATGCCCGTACCCAGCGCATGTCAGGCTGGCCCTGCAAGATCAAGTGAACCTCCACGCCACGCCGGGCCGCGTTACGCAACTCACGCATCAACCGATAGCCTGGAAAGAAGTACGCATTGGCGACCACGATGCGTTGCCTGGCCTTGCGAAAAGCCTGAAGGTAGTGCGCTTCTATATCGTTACTGCGCATCCCGTTGTCGCGCTCGATCAGCACAGCGTCGCTACCCCCGGCAGGCTCGGTAACCGGGCGTACAGCACTGGGGGGCTGCAGCACGGGGGACATCAGGCGCTTGCTGGAGGCATGTACCTGCGCGACCACCGGGCCGGTGACCTCCACGGCATAGTCCTGCTTGGCCATGGCACCAAAGTCGCCCAAATGGTCGGCGCTGTAGTTGATACCGCCGATGAAGGCCCGCTCACCATCGACCACCACGATCTTGCGGTGCAAACGGCGGAACAGGTTGGTGCGCATGCCCAATAACCGGGGTTGTGGATCGAACGCGTGAAAGCTTACGCCCGCGTCGGTCATCGCTGAAATGAAGGCCGCCGGCAGGTCGGCTGTGCCGTAACCGTCCGCGGCCACTTCCACGCGCACCCCGCGTCGGGCAGCGTCGATCAACACCTGCTGCAATTGCTGACCCACCTTGTCGTCGAAGATGATGAAGGTTTCCAGCAGTATTTCTTCCCGCGCCTTGGCCATGGCCTCGAATACGCGGGGGTAGTACTGTTCGCCGTTGATGAGCAACTGCACGCTGTTGCCTTCTACCCAAGGTCGGTTCACAAGTTGATCTCCGCAGCCAGTGGTACGTGGTCGGACAGATGCGACCACGGGTATTTGGACAGCACCTGAGCAGCGCCCGGTATGGCGTTACGCACGTAGATGCGGTCCAGGCGCAACAACGGCAGGCGCGCCGGGAAACTGCGCGCCGGGGTGCCGAAGGCCTCTGTCAGGTGTTCGCTCAGCACCGCGTCCGCCTTCAGCCGCCAGTCGTTGAAATCGCCGGCGATGATGACCGGTGCTTTGGGCGGCAGGCTGGCCAGCAGGTCCAGCATCAGCTTTACCTGGCTCTGCCGGTGGGCCTCCCGCAGGCCCAGGTGTACGCATACCGCATGCACCTCGTCATGGCCCGGCACCTCCAGCTGGCAATGCAGCAGGCCACGCTGTTCATTGCCCTGCACCGAGACATCCAGGTTGTCGAAGCGGCTGATGGGGAATTTTGACAGCAGCGCGTTGCCGTGATCGCCATGGGGATACACGGCATTGCGGCCATAGGCGAACTGCGGCCACATGCTGTCGGCCAGAAACTCGTATTGCGGCGTTTCTGGCCAGGCAGGGTGGCGCAGGGCATGCTGCTGATGACTGCCGTGCACCTCTTGCAAAAACACCAGGTCGGCGCCGGTGGCCCTTACGGCCTCGCGCAACTCGGGCAAGATGAAGCGCCGGTTGAAGAAGGTGAAGCCTTTGTGCACGTTCAGCGTCAACACATTGAGCCGGCGTACAGCGGTTACCTTGTCGATGATGCAGCGTGGGGTGGGCAGGGGCTTGTTCACAAGGCCACCTCCGGCACCATGCCAGGCTCGGTCATCAGCTCATGATCCAACGACAGCTTTTGCAGCAAGCGCCTGGCGTCGTATGGCGCGTGAGCCTTCTGGTCGTTGTCGAAGTAGCAGTATACATCCCGTGCCGCACGCCGAGGCGGCGGCCCCGGCACGACCAGGTGGGCATCGTCCGCCTGGGTACCTTCGCTCCATTGCTGGATACGCTGCTTCCAGCGCCGCAGCGCGCGTGCGGTATATCCGCTGCTGTACAACTCCACATCCCCGTGCAGGCGCATGTAGACGAAGTCGGCGGTCACGTCTTCGACACAGGGCCATTTGCCTGCGCTGTCGGCGACTACCAGCGCTACGCGATGCTTGCGTAAGAGCTTGATGAAGGCTTCGCAGAGGAAACTCTCGTGGCGGATTTCCACGGCGTGACGCAAGCGTGCATTGCCCTTGATGGCAAGGCTGCCATTGCCCTTGAGGCGTTCGGCGCAGCCTTGGGCGCGTTCACGGGCCGCTTTGCGGGTGTGAGGCAGCAGCTCGAAAAACCGGGCAAAACGGTCTTCATCGAACTTCATGCTGGGAGGGAACTGCCACAGGAATGGCCCGAGCTTTTCGCCCAACAGCAGCGGCCCGGAGGCAAAAAAGTTGGCTGCTGGCTCTTCGATGTCCTTCAGCCGCCGCACATGGGTGATATAGCGCGGCCCCTTGACCGCGAACACGAAGCCGTCCGGTGTTTGTTCACGCCAGCCCAGATAACGCTCGGGCGTTTGCAGGCTGTAGAACGAGCCATTGATCTCGATGCTGTTCACCGCCCGTGAAGCGAATGCCAGTTCATCGTCCTGCTTCAGGCCTTTGGGGTAGAAATCCTTGCGCCAGGGGCCATAGCGCCACCCGGAGATACCGATGCGAATATCGCTCACGCTGCCGTCCTCACTGCCGGTTCCTTGTTCGGTCGCTCTGAAAGTGCGACCGGCAAGGGCCGGCAAGGGTTCACAACGCTTGACCAACGGAACTGCTGACGCCGAGTTGAACTTTGCGGCAACTGGCGTCTCCACCGCATACCCGCTTCATGGCAGGGTGCCAGGACCAAGTTCGACCGTTTCGCCTTCTGGCAAATGGCCGGGCAGGGTGACGATGTGCAGAAGAACAAGCAATGATCTGCCACCCCTGGAGGCAAGCATGGCCAGACATATCATCCACTTCACCGGACCGATCAATTCGTCCACCTGCGGCAACCTGATCAATACCTGCTCGCGAGCATTGCAACAGGGTGCCGAAACACTGCAACTGAACATCGCCACGATGGGCGGCGAGTGCAGCTATGGGTTTACCCTGTACAACTATCTGCGGGCGTTACCCGTGGAGGTGCATACCCACAACCTGGGCACGGTGGAATCCATGGGCAATATCCTCTTCCTGGCCGGAGAGCGACGCACGGCTTGCAGTTTCAGCAAGTTTCTTTTCCACCCGTTTCATTGGACCTTGCATGGCTCGGTAGACCATTCGCGGATGTCCGAGTATGCAATGAGCCTGGATTACGACTTGCGTCTGTATGCGCAGATCGTGGCCGAGCGTACAAAAGGCGCGACCGAGGTACTGGATGTAACGCGGTATCTAATGGCCTATCCACGGATACTGGGGCCGCAGGAGGCGCTGGAAGCCGGGATGATCCATACAATCGATGAAATGCCGATCGAGACGGATGCAACTCAATGGAGTGTGCACGCTTAGTTTAACGAACTGACGCCGCAGTGCCCGGGTCACAAGCCAGCAAGGAGCGGATCAGGGACTTGATCTCGCCCTTTACCGTAGCCACCTGGTCCAAGTGAGCAAAGCGGCAATCGGAAATTTCATGCCGGGCCTTGGGTTGCGGTGCGTCGGCAAATTCCGCTGCGAACACGTAATGCATCCGCTCTGGCGTTTCGTGGCGCATCAGCAAAATCAGCGACTCAGCCTGCAGGCCGGTCTCTTCCAGCAACTCCCGCTCAGCGGCCTGCATTGGCGTCTCGCCGGCCTCGATCTTGCCGCCTGGAAGGGTCCAGGGCGCGTTGGGCTTTCTCACCCACAACCATTTATGGCGCTGCTTGCCATGTCGGCAAATGATGGTGGCGCGATGCTTGACTGGCTTCATTCCGGCTCCTGGGCAATTCCTTTATTGCATGAAGTTTCGGCCCTGGCTGGCAATAAACGTTGCGTTGAAGCTGACGAACGGTCACCTCCGTGACGCAAACATCTTGCCTGCGTGTTTTTCGTGCCATCGGTCAGCTGACTGCAAAGGCAATGAGCGCAACGAGGAGCTGGACTCTCGGAACCTAGGCAGGGCACACGTTCGGCCACTGGTACCAAAGGTTCGACAAAATTTTGAATCTTCTGGTCACGGCCCGATCAATCAGAATGTCATCCATGGAGAAGAGGAGGCCCCCTGCGATGCCTAGCCCACAGCTGTACATAATTGATTACAAACTGCATGGCCAGCCGCGCAGTTTCATTATTCGCCTGGAACGCCTGGATAATGCCGAGGCCTGGCATTGGGCAAGTTGTGATGCGGGCATCGGCATCATTCCCAAGTTCGGTCGCGAGAAGATCAGGAAAGTCAGTCGGCCGATGGCCGAGCGTTATGGCGTTACCGCCGTGAGTTGGCGGATTTCGGGGAGCAAGCCCAACCAGTCGGTGGGTGGTCCGGCGGCGGTGGTTTAATACCTCGCCTGCACTTGGAACAGGAAACTGCAGGAGCGGACGTGCCCGCTCCTGCAGGATACGATGATGCTCATGTTGTCATGCGCCGGACTCAGGGTCGCTGGCTGGGACGCCAGGGCGGTTTTCATCGTCATCCGTCACATTGGGGTCGGCATCAGGATCGTCTGCCCGATCGTTGCGTCTATCAGGCTCCAGCTCCGGCCAATCATCTTCAACATTGCCGCCGCCCATTCGCAGTAGGAAATCCATTGTGCAGTCCTCGTTCATGATCCTCATGAATTGTGATCGACAGGTGCACGCCAGAGATCCACTGGGCAATGGCAGTCGCTGACCAACGGTTTCAGTTGCCTGAGTACTTCACTACAACCACGTACGCGCACTTCCCAAGTGCCTTGGGCAGCTACTGGCCTCTTCGCGGGTGAACCCGCTCCTAAGAGGGCGCTGTGCAGTACCGGGCAAAGGCGGCTTGCCCGGGAAGAGGCCGGTAGCTTCAACCCATCATTCTGGCTTTTTCAGCACCAAGGTCAGGATGTCATAGCTGGCCACCAGTTCACCCAGCTGATTGGTTACCTCCACATCCCATGCCACCACCCCCTGCGGCTGCCCCAGCGGGCTGGTCTTGCCCTGGTCGATCTTGCGCTTGCAGGTCAGGCGCGCCTGGATGGTATCGCCAATGCCCACCGGGTTGATGAAGCGCAGGGTGTCCAGCCCATAGTTGGCCAATACCGGTCCGGCGCCGGGCGACACGAACAGCCCGGCCGCTGCCGACAGTACGAAGTAACCATGGGCAATGCGTTTACCGAACTGCGAGGCCTTGGCGGCGATTTCGTCGAAGTGCATGTAGAAATGGTCGCCTGACAGGCAGCCGAAATTGACCAGGTCAGCTTCTGTCACGGTGCGGCGATGGGTGAGCAGCGACTCGCCGACACGCAGCTGCTCGAAGTAGCGACGGAACGGGTGCACTTCGGTTTCGATCACTTCGCCGCCGCGCACGTACTCGCCGGTGACCGCCGTGAGCATGCTCGGCGAGCCTTGTACTGCCGCGCGCTGCAGGTAGTGCTTGACCGCACGCAGGCCACCCAGCTCTTCACCACCACCGGCGCGGCCCGGGCCACCGTGCTTGAGCTGCGGCAGTGGCGAGCCGTGACCGGTGGACTCTTTGGCAGCCTGGCTATCGAGCACCAGCAATCGGCCATGCCAGGCAGCAGCCACCGGGATAGCCTTGGCGGCCACGCTGCGGTCGGCGGTGACCAGGGTCGCCACCAGGCTGCCTTTGCCACGGGCAGCCAGTACCAAGGCCTCGTCGAGGTCGTCATAGGCCATCAGCGTACTGACCGGGCCGAACGCTTCGATGTCGTGGGCGCCGCCCTCGGCATGTGGGTCGCGGGCCTGCAACAAGGTCGGGGCAAAGAACGCGCCTTCAGCCACGCCTTCACCACGTGGGGCAAAGCCATCGCTGGCGCCAAACAGTTGATCACAACTCTGCAGCAGGCTGCGCACCCGCTCGCCAACGTCGCGCTGCTGGTCATGTGAGGCCAGGGCTCCCATGCGCACGCCTTCCAGCGACGGGTCGCCAACCACGACCTTGCTCAGGCGCTCGCGCAGGCGGGTGGCAACGGCATCCAGGTGCCTGGCCGGAACGATCGCGCGGCGGATGGCGGTGCATTTCTGCCCGGCTTTAGTGGTCATTTCACGCACCACTTCCTTGATGTACAGGTCGAACTCTTCGCTGTCCGGTGTCACGTCCGGGCCGAGGATGGCGCAGTTGAGCGAGTCGGCCTCGGCAGTGAACGGCACCGAGTTGCGAATCAGGTTGGGCGTCACGCGCAATTTGGCAGCGGTATCGGCAGAACCGGTGAAGGTAACCACGTCCTGGCCTTGCAGGCGATCAAGCAGATCGCCGGTGCTGCCTATCACAAGCTGCAGGCTGCCTTCGGGCAGCAGGCCGGAGGCATTCATCAGGCGCACCACGGCCTCGGTCAAATAGCTGGTCGAGGTCGCCGGCTTGACGATGCAGGGCATACCGGCGAGGAACGTCGGGGCAAACTTTTCCAGCATGCCCCAGATGGGGAAATTGAACGCGTTGATGTGCACCGCAACGCCTGCCCGTGGCACCAGGATGTGACTGCCGGCGAAATGGCCTTGTTTGCCCAAGGGTATAGCAGGCCCTTCGTGCACCAGGTTACCCGAAGGCAGCTCGCGGCTGCCGATGCCGGCATAGGAGAACAGCGTGGCGTTGCCGCCTTCGATGTCGATCCAACTGTCGGCCCGGGTGGCGCCGCTGTGGTGCGACAGGGCGTAGAGCTGCTCCTTGTGCTCGGCCAGGTACAGGGCCAGGGCTTTGAGGCGTTGGGCACGTTGTTGGAAATCCATGCCCATCAGCGAGGCAAGACCGCGTGCACGCGCGTAGTCCACGGCTTCGGCGAAGTCAGGGCGCTCTTCATGGCTGTAGGCCAACACGTGGCCGTCGAGGGCGCTACGCAGGGCCTGGGCGCCGTGCTGGCCGAGCCAACGGCCGGCGATGAAACTTTGCAGAGTAGGGGCGGCAGACATGCTGTTCTCCATGCTGTTCAAAATGTGAGGGGCGCTGTTACCACAGCGCCAGGGTGTAGCCGATGATCAGGCGGTTTTCGTCCACGGCGTTGGTCAGGCCGTTGCCGGAGCGGAAGGTGACATTGCGCCAGCGCAGGCTGACGTCCTTGAGCGGACCGCTCTGAATGACATAAGCGATGTCGGTATCGCGCTCGCGCTCGCGGCCATTGGTCACGGTGGCAGTTTCGGCGTGGCGACCGTCGGTGTAGCGGGTCATGAAACTCAGGCCGGGGAGGCCCATGGCTACGAAGTCGTAGTCGTAGCGCACCTGCCAAGAGTCCAGCCCGGCCCGGGTGAAGGTGTTGTAGGTGACCAGGTTGACGGTGAACGGGTCGCCGCCGTTGACGAACGGGAAGGCGCTGTCACCGGACATCTGCTGCCAGGTGGCGGTGAACTTGTGCGCCCGCACGCCCAGGGTGAACATGGCGTTGAAGTTACGGTTGTCGATATTGCCGGCACGCTCGGCACCGTCGTTGCGGCTGTCGAAGTAGCGCAGGTCACTGCGCAGGCTCACACCTTCTGCCAGTGGGCGGGTATCGATCAGCCCGACAAACTGCTGACGGTAGATGTCCTGAAGCTTGGCGTAGTAATAGCTGACCGTGGTTTGCGGGGTGATGGCGTAGCTGCCACCACCAAAGTCCAGGTGGTCACTGCTGGCTGCGCCATAGCCGATATCATCGCGACCAGAGGAATCGCGCAGATTGGCCTTGGTCAGGCGTCCGGCATTGAAGGTGAGGCCATCAAGGTCCTGACTGGTGAGCAGCCCCCCCTGGAAGGTGGACGCCAGCAGGCGGGTGTCGTTGTACACCACCACCGGCAGGATCGGCTGCAAGGTGCCCAGGCGCAAGGTGCTCTTGGACACACGAACCTTGCCGGTCAGGCCCAGCTCACTGTAGTCGTCGACCGGTTCGTGGCTGTTCGGGCCAAACGGCAGCAGGCCGGTGTTACGACGGTCGCGGCTTGAGTCGAGCTTGATGCCCAACTGGCCCAAGGCGTCCACGCCAAGGCCGACCGGGCCCTCAGTGAAGCCCGACTCCAGCTTGGCGGTAAAGCCCTGGCCCCATTCCTCGGCCTTGGCCTGCGGTGCGTTGCTTTGGCGGAAGTCGCGGTTCAAGTAGTGGTTGCGCAGCTCCAGGCGAGCATGGCTGTCGCCGATGAAGTCGGCCAGCGCGGGCATGGGCAGGGCGAGGGTGGCCAGCCAGGCGGCTGACAGGAAGTGTGTGCGGTTCATTGTTGTTGTTTTACCCGACATGTCTGTTCGTCCTTGAAGTCAGTGTTTGCTGGCGCCAGCTGCGCCGATACCGGTCATGGAGCGGATGAACTGGCCCAGGTAGCGACCACGCTCTTCAACGGCACGTTCGGAGCTGTCGGTAACCGAGAATACCCAGGCACTGAGGAAAGCCAGGCTCATGGAGAACAGCGCCGGGTTGCTGTAGGGGAACAGCGCCGTTTCGTTGTGCAGCACGTTGACCCACACCGCCGGGCCCAGCACCACCAACAGCACCGCCGAGACCAGCCCGGCCATGCTGCCGCACACCGCGCCGCGAGTGGTCAGGCCTTTCCAGAACATCGAAAGGAGCAGCACCGGGAAGTTGACCGAAGCGGCCACCGCCAGTACCAGGCCGGAGAGGAAGGCAATGTTCTGCGACTCGAACATCAGGCCCAGGATCACTGCCAGCAGGCCGATGACCAGTGTGGCAATGCGCGACACGCGCATTTCCTCTTGCTCGGTAGCCTTGCCTTTGCGCATCACGCAGGCATACAGGTCGTGGGACACTGCCGAAGCCCCGGACAGCGCCAGGCCGGCGACCACCGCCAGAATGGTGGCGAAGGCCACGGCAGAGATGAAGCCGAGGAACAGGTTGCCACCCACGGCCTGGGCCAGGTGCACGGCGACCATGTTGCCGCCGCCGATGATTGCGCCGGTGGCGTCGCGGTAGGACGGCTCGGTGCCGACCATGACGATGGCGCCAAAGCCGACAACGATCAGCAGCAGGTAGAAGTAACCAATGAAACCGGTGGCGTAGAACACGCTCTTGCGTGCTTCCTTGGCATCACTGACAGTGAAGAAGCGCATCAGGATATGCGGCAGGCCAGCGGTACCGAACATCATGCCCAGCCCCAGTGAAATAGCGTCCACCGGGTTGGACAACAAGCCGCCTGGGGCCATGATCGCCTGGCCCTTGGCATGCACGGCCACGGCGCTGGCAAACATGGCCTCGGTGCTGAAGCCGAAGTGCTTGAGCACCATGAAAGCCATGAAACTGGTACCCGACAGCAGCAATACCGCCTTGATGATCTGCACCCAGGTGGTGGCGAGCATGCCACCGAAGGTGACATAGGCAACCATCAGCACGCCAACCAGCATCACGGCGTACAGGTAGCTGATGCCGAACAGCAACTCGATCAGCTTGCCGGCACCGACCATTTGCGCCACCAGGTACATCAGCGCCACAACCAGAGTGCCGAAAGCCGAGGTCAAGCGCACCGGGGTTTGCGCCAGCCGGTAGCTGACCACATCGGCAAAGGTGTACTTGCCCAGGTTGCGCAGGCGCTCGGCAATCAGGAACAGGATGATCGGCCAGCCTGCCAGGACACCGAGGGCATACAACAGGCCGTCGTAGCCGTTCATGAACATCATCGCGGAAATGCCCAGGAACGAAGCGGCACTGATCATGTCCCCAGCGATCGCCAGGCCGTTCTGCATGCCGGTCAGGCCGCCGCCGGCGGTGTAGAAGTCGCTGGCCGAGCGGGTACGCAGGGCAGCCCAGCGGGTGACCAGCAGGGTGAAGCAGACAAACACCATGAACATCGAAATGGCTGTCCAATTCATTGTGCGCACTCCTGCTTGACCTTGTCGTTGAGCGGGTCGAGCACGTTGTTGGCGCGGTGCACGTAGATGCCGGTCAGGGCAAAGGACAGCAGCACCATCAGCACGCCCACCAGCATGCCGACCGTGGTCACGCCGCCGCTGAGGGACTGGCCGAGGGTGCTGGGCGAGAACGCGACCAGCAGGACGAAGCCGTAGTAGACCACCAGCATGGCCAGGGTCAGGCTGCCGTTCAGGCGGCGTTTGCGTCGTACCAGGTGCTGGAAATCGGGGTGGTTGGCGATGCTTTCTATGCGTTCGGGTGTCATGGCAAGCGATCTCTTGGTTTTGTAATTGTTTTGTTGAGGTCACGCGGGGTATTGCGTTGTTGCTAAGGCCCTCTTCGCAGGTAGGATGCTGCCCCAAGGCCTTGCGCAGGCCTTGCAGGGGCGGGTTTACCCGCGAAGCAGTCGATTCGGTCTACAACTGGTCGAAGTCAAGCACCACCTTGTCGCTCACCGGGTAGGTCTGGCACGACAGCACATACCCGGCCGCCACTTCGTAATCTTCGAGGGCATGGTTGCTGTCCATCTCCACTTCGCCCTCGATCACCCGGCACTTGCAGGTGGAGCACACACCGGCCTTGCACGAGTACGGCAGCTCGGCGCCAATGGCGTTGCCGGCGTCCAGCACGTTCTGTGTGTTGCGCGGCAGGTCGAAGCTCAGTGCCCGGCCATCGCTGATCACGGTGATATGGCTAAGCGCCGAATCCGCCTGGCGTGCCGCCTCACGGGCTTCGCGGCGGGCCTCGCTGCCGGCGGCGGCGAACAGCTCGAAATGGATGCGTTCCTTGGCCATGCCGTTGGCCTGCAGGCTGTCACGCACGGTCTCGGTCATCGCCTGCGGGCCGCAGATGAATGCTGCGTCCAGGCCGGCAACGTCCAGCCAGCGCGAAAACAGCTGGCCGCATTTGTCGGCGTCGATGCGGCCGTTGTACAGGTCGACGTCCTGCTGTTCGCGGCTGAACACGAAAATCAGGTTCAAGCGGTCGAGGTAACGGTTCTTCAGGTCTTCGAGCTTGTCGCGGAACAGCGCACCCGAACTGGATCGGTTGCCGTACAGCAGGGTGAAACGGCTGCGCGGCTCGCTGGCCAGCGTGGTGGCGATGATCGACAGTATCGGGGTGATGCCGCTGCCGGCAGCCACCCCCAGATAATTGCCCTGGCGAGCCGGGTCCAGAGGCACGAAGAAGCTACCCGATGGCGGCATCACTTCCAGCTGCTGGCCGGCCTTGAGCACTTCATTGGCAAACGCCGAGAAGCGCCCGCCCGGCACGCGCTTGACGGCCACGCGCAGCTCGCCGTCCTGCACGGCGCTGCAGATGGAGTAGGAACGGCGGACTTCTTCGTTGTCCAGCTGGGTACGCATGACCAGGTACTGGCCCTGAGTGAAGCGGAACTGGTCCTGCAGGTGCTCGGGCACATCGAAGGCAATCGATACCGCATCACGGGTCTCATTGCGCACTTGCTTGATGGTCAGGCTGTGAAACTGGCTCATGGTGGTCTCCACGGCTCAAATGCATTTGAAATAGTCGAATGGCTCCAGGCACTCGCGGCAGCGGTACAGCGCCTTGCAGGCCGTGGAGCCGAACTGGCTGAGCAATTCGGTATGGGCGCTGCCGCATTGCGGGCAGCACACCTGGGGCGCTTCGCCGAGCAGGCTGCGCTTGCTGGCGCTGCCTTGCGGCGGCGCAATGCCATAAGCGCGCAGGCGCTCGCGGCCCAGTTCGGTGATCCAGTCAGTGCTCCAGGCCGGGGTCAGCCGGCGCTCCAGGTCTGGCGCGGTGAAACCGGCCTGCTCCAGCGCCTGGCGGATATCCCCTTCGATGACTTCGGTGGCCGGGCAGCCAGAGTAGGTAGGGGTAACCACCAAGTGCAGGTGGCCAGCGCGCCAATCGACATCGCGCACGATCCCCAGGTCGACCACGCTGACCACCGGCACTTCAGGGTCCATGACCTGGCCCAGTACCGCCCAGGCCCGGGTCAGGTCGTCACCTTGCTGTGCCCGCGCGCCGCGGTCACCGGCAATCAGTTCACCAGGTTGCATCGGGGTAGGCCCTTGGCAGGAACTGCATTTCGGCCAGCAGCAGGCCCAGATGCTCGGTGTGCAGGCCTTTGCGGCCATCCAGGTAGAAGTGGCTGGCGGCCTTGGGCAGCGGCAGTTCGACCGAAGCAAAGGTCTCCGTGACCTGCTTCAGCCAGGTGGCGCCGACGGTCGCTGGGTCGGCGGCGATACCGCATTCCGCCAGACGGACTTCGTTGTCGCTGCCAGCAGCGAGTTCGACGGTGAAGCGCCACAGTGCCGGGATAGCGGCGAGCATGCGCTGGCGGCTGACATCGGTACCACCGCCCAGCCGTTGTACCCACTCGCTGGACCGGCGCAGGTGGTAGGTGACTTCCTTCAGGGCCTTGGCGGCAATCCCCGCGATTCGCGCGTCGCTGGACTCGACCAACCCCTGCAGCACGGCGAAGTGCCACGCGTCGTAGAGGAACTGCTTGCTCATGGTCACGGCGAAATCACCGTTGGGTTGCTCGACCAGCAGCAGGTTGCGGTAGGCGCGCTCGTCACGGCGGAACGCCAGGGCATCGGCATCCCGGCCATCGTCGAGCAGCTCGGCGGCATACTCCAGCCAGTTGCGGGCCTGGCCGACCAGATCGAGGCCGACGTTCATCAGGGCCAGCTCTTCCTCGATGGCCGGGGCGCGGCCACACCACTCACAGAGGCGCTGGCCCTGGACCAGGGCGCTGTCGCCGAGCAACAGCAGATAGGGGATTAGGGCTTCTTTATGCATGTCCCACCTCACATGTGTCCGACTTCGTCGGGCAGTTCGTAGAAGCTGGCATGGCGATAGACCTTGTCGTCCGAGGGGGCGAACAGCGGGTCTTTCTCGTCGGGGGAGGAGGCGGTGATCAGCGCCGAAGGCACCACCCACAGGCTCACACCTTCGCTACGGCGGGTGTAGAGCTCGCGGGCGTTCTCGATGGCCATGGCGGCATCGGCGGCGTGCACGCTGCCGACATGTTTGTGGTTAAGGCCGTGCTTGCTGCGCACGAACACTTCGTAGAGGGTCCAGACAGACATTTTCGATCTCCGCATCAATCGCCGCTCAGGCGGCGTTCTTGTTCTGTTG
This sequence comes from Pseudomonas sp. D5(2026), assembly GCF_057766845.1. Classification (NCBI taxonomy): domain Bacteria; kingdom Pseudomonadati; phylum Pseudomonadota; class Gammaproteobacteria; order Pseudomonadales; family Pseudomonadaceae; genus Pseudomonas; species Pseudomonas sp. D5(2026). Next base: position 2,926,100 of record NZ_CM173421.1, on the reverse strand, counting down.
CTTGCGCGCATAGGCCACGGCGGCCTCGCGTACCCAGGCGCCATCCTCGATGGCCTTGCGCCGGGTGGCGACACGTTCCAGGTTGCACGGGCCATTGCCCTTGATCACTTCGTAGAACTCGTCCCACTGGATTTCACCGAAGTCGTAGTGGCCGCGCTCGGCGTTCCACTTCAGCTCAGGGTCAGGCGCAGTGCAGCCAAGCAGTTCCAGCTGCGGCACGGTCTGGTCGATGAAGCGCTGGCGCAGTTCGTCGTTGGTCTGGCGTTTGATCTTCCAGGCCATCGACTGGGCGCTGTTGGGCGAGTGTTCATCGCTAGGGCCGAACATCATCAGTGCCGGCCACCACAGGCGGTTGATGGCGTCCTGAACCATGTCGCGCTGGGTTTGGGTGCCCTGGCGCATCATGGTCAGGAGCATTTCGTAGCCCTGGCGCTGGTGGAAGCTCTCTTCCTTGCAGATACGGATCATCGCGCGGGAGTAGGGGCCGTAAGAGGTGCGCTGCAGTACCACCTGGTTGACGATGGCGGCGCCATCCACCAGCCAGCCCACAGCGCCCATGTCGGCCCAGCTGAGGGTGGGGTAGTTGAAGATGCTCGAGTACTTGGCCTTGCCGCTGTGCAGTTTGGCGATTTCTTCGTCGCGGTCAGCCCCCAGGGTTTCCATGGCGCTGTACAGGTACAGGCCATGGCCGGCTTCATCCTGGATCTTGGCCATCAGCTGCAGTTTGCGCTTGAGGCTGGGGGCACGGGTGACCCAGTTGCCTTCGGGCAGCATGCCGACGATTTCAGAGTGGGCGTGCTGGGAGATCTGCCGGATGAGGGTCTGGCGGTAGGCCTCGGGCATCCAGTTCTTGGCTTCGATCTTGATTTCGGCGTCGATCTTTTCCTGGAAGTTGCGTTCCTCGGGGGACATTTCTTCCAGCGTCTTGACGCGCTTGACTCCGGTTTCCACTAGCTGTGCGTACATGTGCTGCGACTCCTGCTAAGGCATGAGTCATTTGTAAGCGATACAAAACATAACGTCAAACACATTTATGTGTATCAAGTAAGATTTATGTATCACATTGACAGCCAAGAGGGCTGTCGGGCAGCAGCGTGTGCCCAGCAGAACGCAGGCAAAAAAAAAAGGCCCCGGACAATGCCGGGGCCGAAATGGCAGCCGAATGGGTCAGCTGGCCAACCGTCTGTCGAACACGTGGCACGCCTTGCCCTCGGAGCGCTTGAGCGTGCCGCAGGGCTGCAGATGAACCTGGGTGCTGATGCCAATGTAAGTCTTGATCTGTTTGCTCAGCTCGCCGATCACCAGCTTGCGCTGGCCCTCATCAAGGTGCTGGCACTCGCCACGCAATTCCACATGCACCTCGACGCTATCCAGGTTGCCGTTGCGATACAGATGAATCTCATAAAGCTCAGATAGCTGTTTTATTTTTAGGACCTGTTCCTCGATCTGGGTCGGAAACACGTTGACCCCGCGAATGATCAGCATGTCGTCACTGCGGCCGGTGATCTTGCCGATCCGCCGCATCGGCCGAGCGGTGCCGGGCAGCAGCCGGGTGAGGTCGCGGGTGCGGTAGCGCACCATCGGCAATGCCTCTTTGCTCAGCGAGGTGAATACCAGCTCGCCCAGTTGGCCATCCTGCAGCACCTCGCCGGTGGCAGGGTCGATGATTTCGGGATAGAAGTGGTCTTCCCAGATGGTCGGGCCGTCCTTGGTCTCTATGCACTCCATTGCCACCCCGGGCCCCATGATTTCCGAAAGGCCGTAGATATCGAGGGCATTGATGCCCAGACGCTGCTCAATCGAGCGGCGCAGCTCGTCGGTCCATGGCTCGGCACCAAAAATGCCCAGGCGCAGCTTGAGGTCGTGCGGGTCGATGCCCTGGCGCTCGATTTCATCAGCCAGGTTGAGCATGTAGGACGGGGTGACCATGATGATGTCGGGCTGGAAGTCGCGAATCAGCTGCACCTGCTTTTCGGTCTGGCCACCGGACATGGGGATCACGGTGCAGCCCAGGCGTTCGGCACCGTAGTGCGCGCCGAGCCCGCCGGTGAACAGCCCGTAGCCGTAGGACACATGCACCTTGTCACCTTTGCGCCCGCCGGCCGCACGAATCGAACGGGCAACCACATTGGCCCAGGTGTCGATATCGTTCTGGGTGTAGCCGACTACCGTCGGCTTCCCGGTGGTGCCACTGGAGGCATGCAGGCGCACCACTTCTTCCTGGGGCACGGCAAACATGCCGTAGGGGTAGTTGTCGCGCAGGTCGTTCTTGCCGGTGAAGGGGAACTTCGCCAGGTCTTCCAGGCACTTGAGGTCATCAGGGTGGATGCCGTACTCGGCAAAGCGCTGGCGGTACAACGGCACATTGTCGTAGGCGTGCTTCAGGCTCCAGCGCAGACGTTCCAGCTGGTGCTGGCGCAGGGCATCGACGCTGGCGGTTTCCATCGGGTCCAGCAGGGCACGATCGGCATCATGGTACATGTTCATGGCTTCACTCGAATTGTTCTTGTACGCCGCGCGCCAGCGGTTGCAGGCCACGCGGTGAGTGTCATGGAGGCAGCATATACGGCTGCGTTCAGTTCGGTAACAAGCGCAGGGTCTGAACCGCTCAGAGGCGCTCGATGATCATGGCAATGCCTTGGCCTACGCCGATGCACATGGTGCACAGGGCGTAGCGGCCGGCCGTTTCTTCAAGCTCGTGCAAGGCAGTGGTCACCAACCGGGCACCGCTCATGCCCAGGGGATGGCCCAGGGCGATGGCGCCGCCGTTGCGGTTGATTCGCGGGTCGTCGTCGGCCAGGCCCAGCTCGCGCAACACGGCCAGCCCTTGGGCGGCAAAGGCCTCATTGAGTTCGATGACATCCATGTCAGCCAGTGTCAGGCCGGTGAGTGCCAGCACCTTGCGGGTCGCAGGCACCGGACCGATGCCCATCAGCCTGGGCTCGACCCCGGCCACCGCCATGCCGACGATGCGCCCGCGCGCTTTCAAGCCATGGCGGCGGGCTGCGGCGCTGCTGGCCAGCAGCAGGGCGCAAGCGCCGTCATTCACGCCGGAGGCATTACCAGCCGTTACACTGCCGCCTTCACGAAACGGCGTGCCGAGCCGAGCCAACTGCTCCAGCGTGGTGTCGCCGCGTGGGTGCTCGTCATGCTCGACCACTTTGGCCGGGCCTTTGCGTTGCGGGATTTCGACCGGCACGATTTCCTGTGCCAGGCGGCCGCGGGCCTGAGCGGCTGCAGCCTTGTGCTGGCTGCGCAGGGCAAACGCATCCTGGTCGGCGCGCGAGATGCCGAACTGTTCGGCCACGTTTTCGGCGGTTTCCGGCATCGAATCGATGCCGTAGGCGGCCTTCATCAGCGGGTTGACGAAACGCCAGCCTATCGTGGTGTCGACAAGCTCGGCCGCACGGCCGAATGCCTGTTCCGACTTACCCATCACAAACGGTGCACGCGACATGGATTCCACGCCACCGGCCAGCATAAGCCCCGCTTCACCACAGCGCAGGGCGCGCGCCGCATTGCCGATGGCATCCAGGCCGGAACCGCACAGGCGGTTGATCGTGGTCCCTGGTACTTCGAGTGGTAGCCCGGCCAGCAGGCTCGCCATGTGAGCCACGTTGCGGTTGTCTTCGCCGGCCTGGTTGGCACAGCCGAAGATGACGTCATCAATGGCTTTCCAGTCCAGTTCGGGGTGGCGCTGGATCAAGGCTTTGAGCGGGATGGCCGCCAGGTCGTCGGCGCGCACGCTGCTCAGGGCCCCGGCATAGCGGCCAATGGGGGTGCGCACGGCGTCGATGATCAAGGCATCGGCGTGGGTCGGTTCATTCATCTTGCGTCTCCTGCGCCAGCACGGTGCCGCGCACTTTGTAGGATTTGCCATGGAACATCGCCACCAGCTCACCGCGCTGGTTGTCGATGCGCACGTCGTACAGGCCGGTGCGGCCTTTGCGGCTGACTTCGCTGGCGTGGGCGGTGAGCACGTCATCGCGCAGCGCCGGGGCCAGGTAGTCGATGCTGCACCCCAGCGCCACCGTGGCCTGGTCGTAGCTGTTACAGGCGAAGGCAAACGCCGAATCAGCCAAAGCGAACAGGAAACCGCCATGGCAGGTGCCATGGCCCTGGATCATGTCGGCACGCACCGGCATGCGCAGGCTGGCCCGGCCTGGGCCGGCATCCAGCAGGCTGATGCCCAGGCCCTGAGTGGCCGGGTCGCGGGCGTACATGGCGTCGGCACAGGCTTGTGCCAGTTGCACTTCAGTCATGAAGGGTGCCTCCTTTGGCTTCGCAGCGACGTAACAGCAGGGAAGGGCGATAGCGGCTTTCACCGTAGCTGCGCTGCAGGTTGTCGAGCACGCGCAGGGTATGGGCAATACCGATGTTCGCCGCCCACGCCAGCGGGCCGCAGGGGTAATTGACGCCGGCGCGCATGGCCAGGTCGATGTCGGCGGCGCTGCCGACGCCCTGAAGCACCGCATCGGCGGCCTCGTTGGCAAGCATTGCCACGGTACGCAGGACCACTAGGCCGGGCAGGTCGGCGATGCCGGTCACTTTCAGGCCGGCGCGCTGCAACAGGGCTACGGCCTGGTCACGGGCGCTGTCAGTGGTATCGGCGGACCAGCTGATGGCAAGGCGGGTGGCGCTGCTGTAGTCCAGCGCCAGGTCGAGCAGCACAAGGTTGCGCAGGCCGTCTTCGCGGGCGCGCTGGCTGGCCAGACGGCCATCGGACAGGGCCAGGGTGGCATCGCCCACCTGAATCAAGCCACTACCGGCGCGTTGGGTCACGGCAATGCCGCTTTGGCGCAGGCGCTCGACCAGCGGCTGCATCACCCCCAGGTTGCCCTCGACAACGCAGGCCTCTGCGCAGGCGGAGCTGTGCAGTTCGGCCGGCTGCGGAGGCTCGACGCCTTCGGCATAGCGGTAAAAGCCTTGGCCGGTCTTGCGCCCCAGGCGACCGGCGTCCACCAGTTCCTTCTGCACCAGCGAAGGCTGGAAGCGGAAATCGCCATAGAAAGCATCGAATACGGAACAGGTGACCGCGTAATTGACGTCATGGCCAATCAGGTCGGTCAGCTCGAACGCCCCCATGCGAAAGCCGCCAGCGTCACGCATCAGCGCATCCAGGCTGGCGCAATCGGCGGCACCTTCCTGCATCAGGCGCAGGCTTTCGGCATAGAACGGCCGCGCTACACGGTTGACGATGAAACCCGGTGTAGAGCGTGCATGTACCGGCTGCTTGCCCCAGGCCTGGGCAGTGGCGTAGATGCATGCGGCCACTGCCGGGTCGGTTGCCAGGCCCGACACCACCTCGACAAGCGCCATCAGCGGTGCCGGGTTGAAGAAGTGCATACCGACCACGTGCTGCGGGCGTTCAAGGCCAGCGGCGAGGCTGGTGATGGACAGTGACGAAGTGTTGCTGGCAAGGATACAGTCGGCTGCGCACAGGGTTTCGAGCTGGTTGAACAACGCCTGCTTCACCTGCAGGTTTTCGACGATGGCTTCAATCACCAGGCCGGCATCTGCCAAGGATTCGAGTGTATCGACCGGGCACAGGCGGGCATTGATCGTTTCGCGTTCAGCGGCCAGTAACTTTCCTTTGTCCACCAGTCGGGCCAGTTGCCGATCGATACCCGTCACCGCCTGGGCGGCAGCACCCGGGCGGTTGTCGTAGAGTTTGACGGGGTGGCCGGCCTGGGCCGCGACCTGGGCGATACCGGCGCCCATGGCGCCGGCACCGATCACCGCCACCTGCACATTGCTTGCGAGTGCGCCCATGTTCAGCGCCCCTTGAAGGCTGGCGTGCGTTTGTTCATGAAGGCGCTTACGCCTTCGCGGTAGTCCTCGCTGCGCCCGGCCAGGCGCTGCAGGTCGCGCTCCAGCTCCAGCTGCTCCTCGAACCCGTTGTCGAAACTGGCATTGAGGCTGCGCTTGATCAGTGCCAGGCCGTAGGTAGGCTGGGCGGCGAGCTGGCGGGCGAGAGTGAAGGCTTCGTCACGCAGCGCGGCATCATCCACCACACGATGGATCAGCCCCCATTGCTCGGCCTGTTCGGCGCCAAGGCGCTCGCCCAGCATGGCCAGCGCCTTGGCCCGGGCCATGCCGACCAAGCGCGGCAGCAGCCAGGTACCGCCGGAATCCGGCACCAGGCCAATCTTGCAGAAGGCCTGGATGAAACTGGCCGAGCGGGCGGCCAGCACCAGGTCGCAGGCCAACGGAATGTTGGCGCCGGCACCGGCCGCCACGCCGTTGACTGCGCAGATCACCGGCAAAGGCAGATCGCGCAGGGTGCGCACCAGCGGGTTGTATAACTTGTCGATCGATTGGCCCAGGTCTGGCATTTCGGCGCCTGGGGCAACGTTGCGGTCGGACAGGTCCTGGCCGGCACAGAAACCGCGGCCTTCAGCCGTCAGCAGCAGTACCCGCGCTTCACTGCTCTGGCGCACTTGCCTGAGCGCTTCGCGCACCTCCAGGTGCATGGCCGTATTGAAGCTGTTCAGCTGCTCGGGGCGGTTCAATGAAAGGAAGGCAACGCCGTCCTCGATGGAAAACAGGATGTGCTGGAAAGTCATGACAGACTCGCTCCGTCAGTCGAGAGAATGATGATCAGCGCCCCTGGAAACGGGCCTGGCGCTTTTCCTGGAAGGCGCGGATGCCTTCATCGCGGTCGGCGGTGCCAGCCAGCAGGGTGAAGGCATGGCGCTCGAAGCGCAGGCCGCTGGCCAGGTCGGTATCACCGGCCTTCAGTAATGCCTCCTTGGCCAGGCGAACGGCCAGCGGCGCTTTGGCGGCGATGCTGCGGGCAACCTGCATGGCGCGTTCTACGGTGAGTTCGGGCTGGGTGATTTCGCTGACCAGGCCGGCCTGTTGGGCACGGTGGGCAGTGATGGCTTCCCCCGTCAGTACCATTTGCATGGCCAATGGCTTACCGACGGCACGCATCAAGCGCTGGGTGCCGCCAGCACCAGGGATGATGCCAAGGTTGATTTCCGGCTGGCCGAAACGGGCGTCGGTACTGGCGATGACGATGTCGGCGCACATTGCCAGTTCGCAGCCGCCACCCAGGGCATAGCCGTTGACTGCGGCAATCAGCGGTTTGGCGAATGCGGCGATGCTTTGCCAATGCGCTACGCGCGGGTCATTGAGGATGCCGACCAGGTCGCGATCAGCCATCTCGCGGATGTCGGCGCCTGCGGCGAATGCCTTGGCACTGCCCGTAATCACTACAGCTCGGACAGGCTCGTCGTCCCCGGCAGCCTGCAGCGCAGCAGCCAGTTCTGCCAGTAGCTCGGTGCACAGGGCATTCAAGGCCTCGGGCCGTTGCAGGGTAATGAGCTGAACGCCGTGTTCGGGCGCCTGCACATCGATATATCGCGGCATCTCGGGTTCCTCTGGCTGCACGCACGGCACATCGCGTGGCCGGCATTTTTTGGAATTGTTTGCAGGGGCGTAATGCGGGATCACGACCAGGTGAGGTCAGTATATGCTCCATGTGATACAGCTATGCAAGCCTAAATGCTATTTTACGTATCTCTTTTTCGTTTTCCTGTGATCACGACTCCAGTGCAGTAGTTGCAGAAGAATCGTTTAATCTAGGCGTTTTTGAGTATTTACAGAGGGTTTCTGCCTTGCAGTATTGACTCGGCACAAGTGATACACGATTGACGACCAACTAGGTTATGATACAAGATCGACTGACATTTCAAATCATTTCAAGAGTGTTGCCATGCCTTGCTATCGACTGGACGGCCTGACGCCTGTGGTTCACCCGACAGCCTACGTGCACCCCAGCGCAGTCCTGATCGGCGACGTCATCGTCGGCCCCCGCTGCTACATTGGCCCGCTGGCATCGCTCAGGGGCGATTTCGGCCGCATCGTGCTGGAGGAGGGCGCCAACTTGCAGGACACCTGCGTGATGCATGGTTTCCCGGGGGGCGACACCGTAGTGGAACGTAATGGGCATGTCGGCCATGGCGCCGTGCTGCACGGCTGTCGCGTGGGCGAAGATTCATTGATCGGCATGAATGCCGTGGTGATGGACGGCGCCCATGTAGCACCACGCAGCATTGTCGCGGCCACCGCATTCGTCAAAGCTGGCTTCGAATGTGCGGCGCAGAGCCTGGTGATGGGGTCGCCAGCCCAGGTCAAACGCCCGCTGACCGATCAGGAACTGGCCTGGAAACAGCGCGGGACGGCGGAGTACCAGCACCTGGCGCAGCGCTGCATGAACAGCATGGTCGAATGTCCGCCGCTGACCGAGGCAGAGCCGGGACGCCCGCGCATGGAAGACACCGGGGTCAGGCCCAAGGGCCAGGCGAGCGCATGAGCCTGGCAGCGACACGCAATGGCCAGGCGGCCCACCGCACAGGTATAGTCGGTGCTTTATCCGCGCACAGTTCGCCCATGAGCAATCTCGCCCCACTGAACCACTTGATCACCCGCTTTCAGGAGCAGACGCCAATCCGCGCCAGCTCCCTGATCATCACGTTGTACGGCGATGCCATCGAGCCGCACGGCGGTACAGTCTGGCTCGGTAGCCTGATCAACCTGCTGGAACCGATAGGCATCAATGAACGGCTGATACGCACGTCGATCTTTCGCCTTACCAAAGAAGGTTGGCTCACTTCAGAAAAGGTGGGGCGACGCAGTTATTACAGCCTGACAGGCACTGGCCGTCGGCGCTTCGAAAAAGCCTTCAAGCGCGTCTATAGCCCGAGCCAGCCAGCCTGGGACGGGGCCTGGACGCTGGTGTTGCTGTCGCAACTCGAGGCGGGTAAACGCAAGGCCGTGCGTGAAGAGCTGGAGTGGCAGGGCTTTGGTGTCATGGCGCCGAACCTGCTAGGTTGCCCGCGGGCAGACCGTGCCGACCTGGTGGCCACGCTGCGTGACCTTGAGGCCGGCGACGACAGCATCGTCTTCGAAACCCACACCCAGGAGGTACTCGCGTCCAAGGCCATGCGCGCCCAGGTGCGGGAAAGCTGGCGTATCGACGAACTGGGGCAGCAATACAGCGAGTTTATCCAGCTGTTCAGGCCACTGTGGCAAGGTTTGAAAGAGCAGCCGTTGCTTGATGCTCAAGATTGCTTCCTGGCGCGTACGCTGCTGATTCACGAATACCGCCGCCTGCTGCTGCGCGACCCGCAACTACCCGACGAGCTACTGCCAGGGGACTGGGAGGGAAGGGCAGCGCGACAGTTGTGCCGTAACCTCTACCGACTGGTGTTTGCCAAGGCCGAAGAATGGTTGAATGCAGCGCTGGAGACGGCAGACGGTCCATTGCCGGATGTGAGCGAGAGTTTCTACAAGCGTTTTGGCGGTTTGGCCTGAGGGGAGTGCTTGCGTGACAGCGCCGTGGCCAACATCTACGGCGTCGAACCGGGTGCCTTCAGGGGCCCTTGACCTCACATTCACCGCCGCCTTGTTCCAGTGCCATGAGTGCAGGCATATCGAGAATTTCCACCAACCTGCCATGCAGGTCGACGAGACCCAGCGCCCGCAGGTGCGCGATGGATCGGCACACGGTTTCCAGGCGTAATCCCAGGTACGAAGCCATGTCTTCTCGGGACATCCGCAACATGAAGCCATGGGCAGAATAACCGCGGCTGACGAAGCGCCTGGAGAGCCCCACCAGAAAGCTGGCCAGCCGCTGTTCTGCTGTGAGGTTGCACAGCATCAGTACACGCCCGTGCTCACGCACGATCTCCCGGCTCATCAAGCGATTGAGGCTTTGCTGCAGGACCGGAAAGTCACGCGCCAGGGTTTGCAAGCGGCGATAGGGGACTGGGCAGACTTCGCTGTCTTCCAGGGCAATGGCGTCGCAGACATGGTGCTCTGTGGCAATGGCATCGAGGCCGAGTACATCGCCCGGCATCCAGAAGTTGATCACCACGCCTTGCCCCTCAGCGGTGTTCAGGCTGGTCTTGAAACTGCCGCAGCGTACGGCATAGAGCATGGTCAGCGGATCGTTGGCGTTGAATAGCGCGGCGCCCTTGCGAATGCGTATGCGTGGGCCTATCAACGCGTCCAGACAGCTGTTGTCGTGAACCGGCAGGCCGGTGGGGAGGCACAGGCCGCTGACCCGGCAATCCATGCAGTGGGTCGCCAGCGGTTTCAGGTGAATAGGGTTTGCCTTGCACGATTCGTTGGACGAGTCGAGTAGTACGACCTTCAGCTGGCCAGGCATCTTCAGGCCTCCTTTGCACTTCGGAGGCCGCTTTGGGCCCCCGCGCCATTAAGCGCACCGTGCCCGGCGGCATCCCCGGTATGGGGCGACCAATCGGCCAGCATGTCACGCGAGTGGGGGGCATTGAGGCGGATTGTAAGTCGCTCGACAAACCGCTCGGCTTCGGCAGCCGTACTGAAACTCACCCGCCAGTGATCCATGCGCACCCAACAGCGTCCCTGCTCAGTGTTCTTCTCGACGTAAATGTTCATCAGGGCCTCCAAAGCATGTATCGATAGACAATGCAGAATGAAGGCGTCCCTGCCGGCAGCGGAGGTGAAGCTCAGGGCGTTATCGCCATGGCACGCCTGCGGCGCCTGAAGTTGTTGTTGATCTGGGTACAGGGTGCGCCAGCGAAGGGTCGAGACATTGATCTGCGTCAGGTTCTTGCGCCATGGGCAATGCCGTTTGTCAGAAGGCGCTCCAGTTGATAAACATCAAATTCGCAAGACCTGCGTGGCAGATGCTTGAGCTACATATCGCAACCTCAGAGGTGTGCCATGGAAACTCCGCAAAGACTGCTGCTGATTGCCTCCCCCCTGATGCGCCGAACTCCGGTCTATGACAGGGCTGCCGCGCTGGCCAAGGCCAAGGGGATGGCGCTGCACATTGTCGCTTTCGACTACGTGGAAGGGCTTGCAACGGCGGGCCTGGTGAATGACCAGGCGCTGGCAGTCATGCGCGAGGGGTATGTGCAGCAGCACCGCGAGTGGCTGGAAACCCAGGCGACATCGATGCGCCGCAGCGGTGTCATCGTCACAACCGAGGTGGTGTGGGTGCAGCACCCCTTGAACGAGATCCTGGTGCACTTGCGTGAGCAGCCGTTCGCCATGCTGATCAAGGCGTTCGAGCATGAGCCCTGGTGGATGCGCGCAATGTTCACCTCGCTGGATATCCAGTTGCTGCGTGAAACGCGAACCCCCTTGCACTTGGTACACAAGGCCAGCCACGCGTTGCCACGAAGGATTCTTGCGGCGGTGGACCTGTCCAGGCCTGAGGATCAGTTCGAAGGTTTCAACGACCAGATCATCAGCGAAGCGTTGAAACTGACATTGCAGTGCAATGCCCAGATCGAGCTGCTGTATGCCTACGACTTGGGTTCCATGTACCTGGACGCAGGCGGCAGCCGGGAACATTCGTTTCTGTTCGATTCGAACCACGCCCAGACCTTGCATGACGCTCAGAGTGCTGCCTTCCAGGAGCTTGCCGAACGCAACGGGATCGCCGCCGAGCACCGCCATATGCGCATAGGCGACCCGGCAAAGGCCCTGGCGATCTTCATGGATAACAATGATATCGACGTGCTGGTCATGGGCAGTTATCACCACCATGGCATCGGCTGGTTCATCGGCAGTACTGCCGAGCGGGTTTTGCATCGGTTGTCCAGCAGTGTGCTGGTGATTTCTCCGGAGCGCTCCAAAGGCTGAAGCACAAGGCCCGCAAGGGCCTAATGCCAGTCAGTTAAGGTTTCATCCTCATTAACTGGGGCCGCTTTGCGGCCCTTCGCGGGCAAGCCCGCTCCCACAGGTACAGCGCAAGCTTGAGATTTTGCGCAATCCTGTGGGAGCGGGCTTGCCCGCGAAGGGCTGCAAAGCAGCCCCATTTGGCTTAACTGACCGGCATTACGCAAGGGCCTTGTTTTTTCATGGCCGCAGGTCAAGTTCGTGCAGGATCTCGCTCACATCCCCGCCAGGGTATCTTGAAGTGAAGCCCAGAGCCTTGACCAGCCGGTGCATGGCATAGTTGCTGGCCAGATCCCTGGAGACCATGCACTGAAAGCCATTTCGTCGTGCGGCTTCAATCAGGTGTTGCATCAGGCGCTTGCCCAACCCCTTGCGCTGCCAGTCTTCGCTGACCGCTACTGCACATTCGCACCGCTGACTGCCAGGTATGCCTGCATAGCGGCTGACGCCGATTTGTTGCAATTGACCGTCTACATGAACCAAGGCGACATAGGCCATGCGCTGGTGATAGTCCACGGGCATGTCTTGCGTGTCCAAGCTAGGCAAGCCGCCGCTGAGCCCGGCAATGAAACGAAAACGCCGTGATTCATAAGCGATGGTGCTCAGAAAACGCTTGTCCCGTTCGCGGTCTTCTTCGCGCAGTGGGCGGATCAGCACCGCCGAACCGTCCTCGAGGTTTTCGACCCAGTGTTCGCAGGTCTGTGGCTGTGCTGTTTGCTGCCCGTTCATGACGCCTCCCGTTGCTTGATCAGTACCTGGTGCAGCCGTTTTAACGTGGCGGGCCGTTTCGGTTCTGACAATCATCAAGTTCAGCCTGGGTAGCGGTTTTCTGATCTGCATCAAGCAACATCGACCCTGCGCGCGGAACATCGTCAGCATCACATCCACTGACGCAAGCGCGGAGGTTCACCATGGGGCAATATCGACAATTGCTGGTGCTGCTGACCGAGGTAGATCCGCATTCCGCCGCTTTGCGCAGAGCCCTTGCCTTGGCGCATGTCAGCGGCGCCAGCGTGCATGTACTGGGTTTGTTCGAGCCGAGCGATCAGCACCTTCTGCGCGAAGAGCGGCTGAATGAGGCCGATATCAAGCGCCAGTACGAACACTATCGCGTTCAGTTGACGGGATTGGTCGAGCGGCATCGCGGCAGCGGTATAACGCTGACGGTCGACAGCCTGAATGCGGAGGATATCCGCAGCCAGGCGATCGATTACATCAGTGAACTGCAGCCCGATATGGTCATCAAGGACAGCGAGGCCGCATCGGCCCTGGCGCGCGTGTTCGGCACCCCACTGGATTGTGCGCTGATGCGAGGTTTCAAAGGCGTCAGCCATTTCGTGCCGGCGGGGGCCATCTCATTGCCGCGGCGTGTCCTGGTCGCAGTGGATACGGCGTTCAGCGAGACGCCTGCTGTGCAGGCGTGCTTCAACCGTGGACTGATTCGTGCTGCCCAGGCGTTGGCCTTGCAGTGTGACGCGCACCTGCATCTGCTATCGGCCTACAACCTGGCAGGGGTATTCGCCTCGGACATGAATGTCACCCAGGCGTGGATCGACGAGATGCGTGAGGCACTGCAGGAGCCTTTCGAGGCGCTGGCCGATGCCGAAGGCGTCGCGCCGGACCGCCGACATTTCATGGAAGGAGGCCCGGTACAGGTGATCCGTGAACAGGTCGCGGCCTTGGACATCGACGCGGTGGTGATGGGCGTGGTGCAGCCCAAAGGCCTGGACAAACTGTTGGGAGACACCACCGAGCGTATCGTCAGCCGCCCACCGTGCAGCGTGCTCGCCGTTCATCCCCAAATAGCCGAAAGTTGGGAGCCTTGGCCATGCAACTGACTTTTCTTGGCGGTACCGGCACCGTTACCGGCAGCAAATTCCTGTTGACCCGTGACAGCACGCGGATATTGGTCGACTGCGGACTCTTCCAGGGGTTCAAGCAACTGCGCCTGCGCAACTGGCAGCCACTGCCCCCGGCGTTGCGGGCACTCGATGCCGTGGTACTGACCCACGCCCACCTTGACCACAGTGGTTATCTGCCGGTGCTGGTTCGGGAAGGCTACCGCGGGCCGATCTACGCCACGCCGGCGACTTGCGCCCTGGCGGAAATCCTCTTGCTCGACAGTGCGCGGCTGCAGGAGGAGCAGGCCGACCATGCCAATCGCCACGGTTACTCCAAGCATGCACCGGCGCAACCGCTCTATACAGAGCAGGATGCCAAAAGGGTCCTGGCATTGTTTCACCCCGTAGAGTTGCATCAGGTGACCATGATCGCCGAGGGCATGGAGTTGCTGTTGCGTACCGCCGGGCATATTCTGGGGGCGGCCACGGTCCAGATCAGCGCCGAGGGGCAGACCGTGCTGTTTTCGGGTGATCTCGGGCGCCCTCAGGATCCGATCATGCGTGCGCCTGAGCTGGTCAGGACGGCCGACGTGCTGTTGATCGAATCTACCTATGGGGATCGCCAGCATCCCGCCGAATCGACCGAGCAGTATTTGGCCAAGATCATCAACGAAACGCTCCTGCGCCACGGCATTACCCTCGTGCCGTCATTCGCCGTCGGCCGTGCCCAACTGCTCATGTACTACCTGTACACGCTCAAGCGCGACCGGCTGATCCCTGATATCCCGGTCTACCTGAACAGCCCGATGGCCACCGACGCCACCGTCTTGTACCAGCAGTACCGCAGTGAACACCGGCTGACCGCAGCCGAGTGCGCCGCCATGTGCATAGGCACGCACATCATCCGGACGGTCGATGAGTCCAGGCACCTGGACCAACTGCGCGAGCCCGCAGTGATCATCGCCGCCAGTGGTATGGCGACCGGCGGACGGGTGCTTCACCACCTCAAGGCGCTGGCCCCCAACCCACGCAACAGCATTCTGTTCTCGGGCTTTCAAGCCGGGGGTACGCGGGGAGCCGATATTGTAGCGGGTGCCCACAGTGTGCGGTTGCACGGCGAGGATGTGCCCATCCGTGCACAGGTGCATGCGATGGAGAATCTTTCTGCGCACGCCGATGCCGACGAAATCATGGAATGGTTGCGCGGGTTCACCCGGCCGCCCCGTCAGACCTATGTCATTCATGGCGAGCCACACGCTGCCGATACCTTGCGGCGGCGGATCAGCCTCGAACTCGGCTGGCAGGTGTGCGTGCCTGAGTATCAGGAAACGGTTGCCATCGACCCAGTGCGCTAGGGGCTGCTTTCAACGCAGCATCAACGAGTTTCAAGGCTTCTCATACAGAGCCTGGGTCGGCGCGGGAGGTATTCATGAACACACAAGCAAGGGCAAAACTCAGAGCCTGGATGCATCGTCCAAAGGGCAGCCTGGGTTGGATCGTGGCGATTCTGGTCTTGCTACTCGCCGCATCGGCCTACCACGGGCTGAGCCCGACCTGGCGCCTGCCCATGCACGATCCGGCCGTGATACTGGCCTTGCTGGCCCTGAGTGTGGCGCTAGGCTGGGCGGTGCAGCGAGGCGTGAAGCGCACTGTCGGCAGGGCCATTTTCAACGGCCAGGAGACAGGCTGGCAGGCCAGGCTGGCGTTCCTTCGCTCGGTGGCCCGGGAGTCGAACATCCTGCTGGTGGTGCTGTTGTGCCTGGGGCTGCTGGGCACAGGCGCCTTGTGGTTGGCAGGACGCTCAGTGACGCAGATCGTGGCGAACTGCGAGGCCAACCTGCAGGCTCAAGTGGACGTACCCGAATATGAAAAACTCTCCACACTTGTCGGCAAACCGGTGTGCACGTGTCTGGCACAGACCTTCATGAAGCGCAACGGGGTGCTACGCATGGCTTTGTTCGAAACGCCCATGCAGGAGGTGAGCGGCTTGAAGGTACTCACACCCGATGATGAGCAGCGCTGCCTCAAACAGTTCGACCTGTTGCCCGAGGAGCCTCAGGCAACCATGCCTTGAATCAGATGCTGGCCGCCGCGTCAGGACAAGTCATGCCGCGGCGGCTTTGGTTCAGCTCAGTACAAGCCGGTGGATTACCTGGCTCGGATCATCAGGGTCGGTGGTCGTGGTAAATCCTGCTGCCTTGGCCATGTCACGCATTGCCTGATTGGCGGCGGAATCGATCGAATACATCTGCCGAAATCCTTTTGCCCGTGCATGATCAGTCAGGTGCTTGAGCAGCAAGCGGCCGAGGCCATGGTGTTGCCAGCTGTCGAGGACCGTGACCGCACATTCGCATTCATCCTTGGCGTCACAGGCAGCGTAACGGGAAATGCCCACTTCTTGCAGTTCGCCGTCGACATGCGCGAGGGCGACGAAGGCCGCTTGTCGGTCCTGATCGACCGCCATCAACTGGTCGAGCATGGCTTCACCGGGCTCCTTGATCTGGCACAGGAAGCGAAAGTGCCGTGATTCAGGTGACAACCGTTCGATGAAGGCTCTTTCGCGCTGCCTGTCCTTGGCTTGCAACGGCCTGATCAGTACATGGGTACCATTGTCCAAAGCATCGATCCAATGCTCGCCGGCGGGCACCGGAAATGAGGTGGGGGCAGGTTGAGGGGAGGGGTTGACTGGAGCCATGGCGGTATCCTCACACGTCTGGAATGAACAGTGGAGATACAGTTTCGTTGCGTGGCCTTGCACCGACTTGATAGTTGTCAATTGCTCGGCTGACAACTGGATTTTGCTGTCAATTTGAGGGAAGAGCGGATGTTACCGGTTCGCACAGCCCAATTGGCCGATGGTAAACAGGCAGCCGGCTTGTGGTCACCGCCGCACCCGGTACTCCATTATTTGGCTTTCCAGTACTTCTGCATTTCCAGGAAGAGGAACGAAGCGGTCCAGGTGATCAACACCAGGCCGGTCAATGCCTGCAGGCCAGTAAGGTACTTGAGGTGCCCGCTCGGGGTGATGTCGCCGAAACCAATGGTGGTATAGGTGGTGAAGGAAAAGTACACGCAGTCCAGGAAACTCCCGTCGAAGTTGCCGCTGAGCGTGCCCCAGCCGTCGGCATGGGCCATCAGGTAATACACCAGGGCAAAGCACCAGACCTCAAGCGCATGGGCCAGTAGTGCGCCGAACACGCCCGCTACGATGCGAAACCGGCTCCAGAGTTTGAGCCGTGGTAGCCAGTCATTCAGGCGCAGCAGGCATTCGTAGTGAATGATCACCACCAGGATCACGACCAGCATGTTGATCAGCGTGACAGTGAGCATCGCAGGTACTCCTGCCCTGATTGGCGGTTCATTTCAAGTTGTCGACCAACGCATGGATGGTAGCTCATTGGCCTGCCGCAGCAACGGCAGGAACTCAGCACACGATTGACAAATGTCAGGCTGCTGCAGGCGGCGTTACCGATACTCAGGGTGACTTGGCACGCACGAGGGTATGGACATGCAACGCTATCTGCTTTTGGGGTTGACGAGCCTGTTACTGGCGACGGGGTCAGGCTGCAGCCCTTGGCACACCGAGGAATACGATGCGCGCCTGGCGTCAGCAGAGGACAATGCTGCCACTGCGCGGTTGCGTGCCGATCAGGTGTGCTACCGCATCGATCTGGTAGAGCAGACTGCCAACGAGGCACTGCGCAGGGCGACCCTGGCTCAGGACCAGGTTCAACAACTGCTGCAGCAGTCCAGACGCAAGTAGCCGCCATGGCACAGCGTTGGTTGAACTCCAGCCTGTTGTTGGTGTGTGTGCTGGCTTTGCTGACTGGCGGCTTGGCCTACCTGGCGCAACAGCCCGCTTGGGCGGCGCTGGCCTGGGCGACTGGCGGCGCCTTCATGGCACTGGTACTGGTGGTGGAAATGGCCAGACGCCTGGCCAGGGGGGAGGCGGGCATTGATCTGATAGCCCTGCTGTCGATAGGCGCAGCCTTGATCCTCGAGCAGATGCTGGTCGCCGCGCTGGTTGCGTTCATGCTGGCCACCGGCCGTGCGTTGGAAGCCTTCAGCTTGCGCCACGCCGAGCGCGAATTGCGCGCGCTGATCCAGCGTGCGCCCCAGCGTGCCTGGGTCCAGGAACACGATGGGCTGCGCGAGGTTGCGGTGGATCAGGTTCAGCCTGGGCAGACCCTGCTGGTGCGGCTGGGGGACATCGTGCCGGTCGACGGGCAGTTGAAAAGTGACCAGGCCATCCTGGACGAGGCCGCGCTGACCGGCGAATCGTTACCTGTAACGCGCCATGCTGGCGAACACGTAGCCAGCGGGGTGTGCAACGCCGGCGCGCCGATTTGGCTGCTGGCCACGCACACGGCGGCACAAAGCACTTATGCGGGCATCGTGCGCCTGGCCGAGGCGGCACGCCAGTCACGGGCACCTTTCGTGCGCCTGGCCGACCGCTACGCGCTGGCGCTCATTCCGCTGACGATGCTGGTCGCTGCGCTCGCCTGGTGGATCAGCGGCGACATCCAGCGGGTACTGGCCGTTCTGGTTGTCGCCACGCCATGCCCGCTGATTCTGGCGGTGCCGATTGCCATCTTGTCGGGTATCTCGCGTGCGGCACGGCGGAACATTCTGGTGCGCGATGGTGCAGTGCTGGAAGCGCTCGCCGGGGTTCGCCAGGTGTTTCTCGACAAGACCGGCACCCTGACCAGTGGCCATGCCCGACTGCAATCGATCGAGGTCAAGGGGGAGGGGGTACCGCTGCAGATTCTGCAGCGGGCCGCATCGTTGGCCCAGGCATCCACCCATCCAATTTCACAGGCCATCGTTGAGGCTGCCCGTTCGCGAGGCTTGCCACTATCAACGCCGGAAAACGTCCAGGAAAGCCCGGGCCAGGGGCTTGCCGGGCGAGTTCAGGGCAAAGCCGTGCGCGTGGGCGCGCTGGCTTATGTACAGGATGGCAAGGACGAGGAGGCGTGGGCACGGACACGCTTGCAACAATTGGACTATCTGGCCAGCAGCGGTAGTTTCGTGGCGGTGGACGGTGAATTGAAAGCGCTGTTGCGGCTGGCCGATGATGTGCGCCAGGAAACGCCTCAGACCCTGCGTCGGCTCCGTGCGCGTGGCATCGAGAAGATCGTGATGCTTACGGGCGATCGCCCACAAACGGCCGAAATGATCGCGCTGACGGCAGGCATCGACGAGCTGCATTCAGGCCTCTCGCCTGGGGACAAGATCCGGCTGGTGCAGCAGGGCTGCCGCGAAGGTCAGACCTTGATGGTTGGTGATGGCATCAATGATGCGCCTGCGCTGGCTGCTGCCGATGTCGGGGTTGCCATGGGTGCTGCCGGCGTCACCGCCTCGGCGCAGGCAGCCGGCGTAGTCTTGCTGGTTGACCGCCTGGACCGTTTGATCGAGGCGCTGGACATCGCCCGGCATGCGGTGCACATCGCCCGTCAGGGCGTATGGGTGGGCATGACCCTGTCGTTGCTGGCCATGCTGGCCGCTGCTGCAGGTTACTTGCCAGCGGTGATGGGAGCGCTACTGCAGGAAGGCATCGACTTGCTGGTCATCGTCAATGCGTTACGCGCCCTTGGCCCTTTGGCCGGGGACGGGCGAAACGGGCTTGGGGTAGCGAACCTGGAGCGCATGAGCGACGAACATCGGCAACTGCAGGGGCTTCTGACCGAACTGAGCCAGATGGCCGGGGATTTTTCCAGTCGACCCACCGTGCAGGCCCGGACCGACCTGAATCACCTCGTCGCCGCCCTGCATGAGCTACTGGAGCGTCACGAGCGGGATGATGAACAACGCTTGTATCCATTGTTGAGCCGCTACATGGCTGGTGATGACCCCCTTTCGGCAATGAGCCACTGCCACCGCGAAATTTTCCGTCAGATCCAGTTGCTGTCACGCATGAGCAAAGATTTTGTCCAGGCAGCGGCCAGCCCGAGCGCTGACGATATCCAGCACCAGCTCATCCGTCTGGACACACTTGCGCAATTGCACTTCGACCAGGAAGAAGCGTTGTATCGCTATCTGGACAAGCGCTGAATCAGTGCCTGTCGAAACAGCCCGGCGCGCTTGACGCCGCCCATGGCAATAGAGCAACGCTCAGCACTACCAGGTGCGAGGTGGCGTCTGGGAGCCTTGATATTTATCAAAAACGAACCTGCACCTGCTTCGATAATGACAATCGCATGCAACCCAACAGCCGCGCCGGGGAGGTGTCCCATGAAGCCGTATCGCCGGATTCTGCTAATCATGACCGAGGCCCGTGCCAATGCCGCGCTGCCCCGGGCCATGGCATTGTCTGCGGCGTCGGGGGCGAGCTTGCAAGTACTGGGTATCCACGAATCGGGTGAACTGCGCCTGCGTCATGAATTGCAGGAGGACTCGCTACCTTCGGTCTCATTCGTGCACTTCAGCACCGAACTCAAAGCGCTGCTGGATGAGCATCAATTCGTTGGGGCTCGGCCAGGTTTCGAGGCCGTAGAAACCTCCAATCCGCGCGATGAACTGCCAGCCTGCATTGCCCGCTACGCACCTGATCTGGTGATCAAGGACTGCCCGGGCCATTCCCTGCTCGACCAGATAGCCCGGACCTCGCTAGACCAAGTGTTGCTGCATGGAAGTGAGACGCCGTTGCTGTTCGTACCGGCGGATGCCCCAGCCATCCCCCAGAACATTCTGGTCGCAGTGGATGTCGCCAACCCGTCGCCACACAACGACGCCCTCAACCATGCCTTGGTCGCGGCAGGTCAGCAACTGGCGACTCAATGCAAGGGCCAGTTGCACTTGCTCTCGGCTTACGACCTGCCCATCGCCATGTTGGCCAACCCTGACCTTGCCGGCCCCTGGGCGAACCAGTTACGCGAGTCACTGCAGTTGCCTTTCGATGCGTTGGCCGATGCACATGGCGTTGCCCATACGCAACGGCATTTCAGCGAAGGCGCGCCCCTGCGCGTGATCAAGTCCTACATCGCCACGCTGAAGATCGATGTGGTGGTGGTCGGCGTTGTGCAGGCCAGGCGTTGGGCCAAGGTGATCGGCGATACCACCGAGCGGCTTGTAAGCCATGCACCGTGCAGTATCCTGACGATCAAGCCTGCGCCGGTCAGCTGACTTCATTGTCTCGCTTCTATCGTTTCCGCAGCAGGCTTGAACGCGGGCACCGCGTGCAGGGAAGTGTCATGAGGTCGTTCTCTAGCGTTAAGATGGAATCTGTTTTTGTCTCTAATTCGACAATGGAGCGCTGAGATGTTTGTTGATATGGCTGCCTTCACGCCGTGGTCGGCATTGGCAGGCGGGGCACTGATCGGTTTGGCCGCTGGGCTGTTCGCCGTTGCGAACGGGCGCATCGCGGGCATCAGCGGTTTGCTCGGTTCTCTCCTGCAAAGTGGCGGGGAAGGGCGGGGTGAAAAAGTGTGCTTCTTGTTGGGCCTCATTGCAGCGCCACTTTTATGGCAACTGTTCTCGGCAATGCCTCCGGCTCACTTCAGTATGGCGCCTTGGCTGCTTATAGTCGCGGGAGTTCTGGTAGGTCTCGGTACTCGCTATGGCGGTGGCTGCACCAGTGGCCATGGCGTTTGTGGCCTGTCACGCCTGTCGCCCCGTTCGGCAGTGGCGACTCTGTGCTTCATGGCCGCCGGCTTTGCCACGGTCTTTGTGGTCAGGCATCTTTTTTCAGGAGCGTGAAATGAAGCGGATCAGTGGCTTCATTGCAGGGTTGCTATTCGGCATGGGAATACTGCTATCCGGCATGGCAAACCCCGCCAAGGTGTTAGGTTTTCTCGACATTGCCGGGCAGTGGGACCCGTCGCTTGCACTGGTCATGGTGGGTGCGATAGGTGCCGCACTGCTGCCTATGACTTGGGCGCGGCGTCACACCACTGCTGTGCTGGGAGGTAAGATACAGCTGCCTGCCAGGCGTGACATCGACCGTCGACTTGTCGGCGGGAGCCTCGTCTTTGGCATAGGCTGGGGGCTTACCGGCGTTTGTCCGGGGCCAGCGCTGGTGTTGCTCGCCGGGGGGTACTGGCAAGCCTGGCTGTTCGTGATCGCGATGCTCGTCGGTATGGGGTTGTTCAATGTTGCGGAAAACTTTCGCAGTCGTCAGGGCAGGGTTTGACGATACACAAATTAGTCTTGATCGAACTCATTACCAGGCACTTACTGAGTGCAACTCTACTAAATGAATATTTAGTAGAGTTATTTCTTAAATTCATATTATAAGGGCAGGGTACCAGAGCTTATCCCGCTATGCTATGCGGCCGTTGGCTGTTGCTACCAGCCACAGCTCCAAGCGAAGGTCCACTTAAGACGCCATATGAAGGATGACGTCCCACTGCCCAATACTTGGGTTATAGAGGAAGCCCAGACATTTCTGCAAGCAGCTCAAGTGCTTGAGGTGAGAGCGAAAAGTTCCCCAGATAGAACGCGTTACTGGCCAGCTGTGAGGAATTCGGCGCTCGCTTGAGAGCTGTTTCTCAAGTCGCTTCTGGTTAAGGCTGACCCGCGTTCCCCAGATCTGAATATGATCCTGATGGGCACCTGCGACTGCGCCTGAAGCCACGTGGTAATGGACACTGCTTGTCTGATCTGTAAAACGCAATTCCTAGCGACCTAGCCAGCCAGTTTCGTGCGATTCACAGAGCCTGGCACCAGGCTTTGAGTTGGACAAATGAATAAGTACTGCGTCGAATCTGTTCTCTGGCACGCGGTATCCGTACGAAGCCGATTCAGTTCTAGGCGTAGACTTGGACGTGTTGAACCTCGCGTCGCAACTTGAGGTACTGGGTCAAATGACGCAACGTTGGCCGAAAAGCCAACGGCGACCGTAATTTCGGTGCCCGCGAAAATCGTAGTGCGATCTGGGCTCTGAAGTTTCACCGTGGATTTTTTCACCGTGAAAAACCACCGGCAGAGCTGTCTGCAGCGACTTACTTCGGAGCTGATGCGTGTTGCTGGTAGCAACACCTGAAGCCGGCTGAACTGGTCATTTTTTCGCGTCTGCGAAATTCGCACTGCGAACTGGCTTCCAATCTGGCCAACCCACGGCCCGGTAACTCCATACGCAGGTGCTCATAATGCATATTATGTTAAATAGTATGCCATGTCATAATTACTCACGTGTGTTGTCTGTCTCCACTAACCTACGCAGCTGCTTCCACAAACCCGCGAACCCTTTAAAAATCAGCACCCTCACAATCTCTCGCTCATTCATTCTGTCACCCGTCGTTTAACGCCCCCCCGACCAACCGCTACGAACTTCTTACTTAGTTGATGTCCATGTCGCTTCCTAGTGCAAGGCAGTCTTCCGCTGCCAGTAAAATCAAAAAAACAAACACTCTGCCTAGGCAGGTCTATCGGTCAGGCGGGCTTGCGCGGCGCACGCTTTTTACTCGGCACCGTGCGGGCGGTGCCGAGTTGCTGAGCCAGCGCGTCTGCTCGGGCCGTAGCCGCTGCTGACTGTTCCCGAGAGCTGAGTAAATCCTGCTGAGCCAGTTGCAACTGCTGTTGCAAAGCCTCGATGCGTTGAGTCAAGTCGTCCACTACATGTTGCCGCTGTTCCTGCTCACTCTGCAGGGCTTTAATTTGCGCTTGCGCCATGGCCCGCTGTTCGCGCGTTTCGGTCAGCTCAATCTGACCGGCCAGCAGGGTTTGCTGAAGGCCGTGCTGGCGCTGATTGAGGTCCTTGAGTTGGCCCGCGACCACCTTGTACTCCTCGCGCACCCGATCGATCTCGCGATAGGCTCGGTCCTCCACATCGCGGGTGTACCGCTGCTGCTCTATCCGCGCTTGCTCGGCCTGCTCCCGACTGTTGTGCAACTGCTGCCGGACCTCGACCAGATGCGCGTGGGATTCGTCACGCTGCGCCTGCAACTCGTCGCGTTGGGCGCGCAGATCGTCGATTTGCGCCTGGCGCTGAACCAGCAACTGCTCCAGATCGGCTAGACGGGTTTCCACGCGTTGCCGTGTGGTGACTGCCTCAGCGGTCTGCTGCTGTGCCTGGACTACCTCCAGACGGGCGCGGGCTTCCAGCGCTCCCAGTGCTTCGCGCTCCTCGGCCAGCACCTGCCGCTGGGTATCAAGAGCCTGCTCGGCGACACTTTGCGCCATCAGCGTGGCCTGCTGCCAGATGGCCACGAAGGCTTGCGCCACTTCCGCCGGCAAGCCGGGCAGGCGGGTTTCGCCGCGCAGGCGCCCGGCAAGCTGTTCCCACCACTGATCGAGCAAAGCACCGACCCGCGCCGGGCTGCCGCGCCCTAACTCCAGGCGTACCCGCTCCACCGTAGGCCGCTCTCCACGGGCAAGGACTGCGTCTGCCGCGGCAAAAACATCGTTTTCTGGTACGCCTACTGCCATGCCCTACTCTCCGCCCATTTAGGTCTGATAATTAAATCTTATCCGACCTAAATGGCCAGAAAATGAAATTATAATACGTTAAACGTATTAAATATTACAGTTTTAAGCATTTGCATGTGATAGCCTCACTGGTGCTGGTTTTATCGGCGAATAACCCGCCGTCCGGCCGCCGAGACGTTGGTCGCCACAGATTTTGCGTCGAATACACAAGCCGTCACCATGCGCGAAGGCAAGGTGCAGCCACTGCCATAGCGCCCCCACCAGTAGCCCCGCGACCATGAGTAACCCCGGGGCCGTACTGAAACGCACCGGAGGCACCGCCGAGACCGCTCGCCACAACAGTGGCGCCGCAATAATGCCCAGCAAGAGGAACAGCGTCTCTCCTCGCCCTTCTCCCGTGCGTTGCAACAGCGAGCCGAGCAGACCGCTGATACCGGCAATGCGCCCGTTCGCCACCACGTACAGTCGGGCGACTAGGCCGATCAGTGCGCCGAATTAATCTTAACGCTGTGTTTTACGTTCGATCGCCTGTCACACCCTCATTCCCGAACGCGGCGTCCCATCCTCCGCGCCCCCGGCAATGCACTTAAGCCGTGCAATACCACGCTGAGCAGGACGCACGCGATAGTGCTCGCGATGATCGTGCCACCCTCTTGCAACGGCGCATCCAGTATCAATATCGTGAACACGATGGACGCGAGGCCACGGGGGCCGAACCAGCCGATGAACAAGCGGCTCTCGGCGCTGAGTGTGCTCCCCGCCAGGCTGAGCCAAACAGGTAGCATCCGCACCAGCGACAGGCTCGAAAGTGCGTAGAACCAGACCGAGGGTGCCACTATCTGCGAAGCTTTGGGCGCCACGTAGGCTCCGAACACCACCCAGGTCAGCAGCGACAGCGCCTCACCGCTCGACTCGCCGGTGACGAGCAACGGCTGCGTTTCCCGGTTGAACAGGTAACCTGTCAGCAGCCCTGCGCAGAAGGCGGCGATAAAGCCGCTCCCCCCCAGTGCCTGGGCGCAGGCGAAGCTCAGCAATGCCAGCGCGGGCATTACCAATTGCTGCCAGGCCTCGATCTGCAGGCAATGGCGTTGTGACAGACGTAACAATCCGCCCACCAACAGCGCAAGCGCCGCCCCTGAGAGAACACCGATTCCCAGTTCTTCCAGGAAGAAATAGCCCGCCAAGGCAAAAGGCATCGTCGAGTGGGTCTCCATCAACAATGTCAACAGCAGGAGCAGTACCGGCACGCAAATGCCGTCGTTCAAGCCGCTTTCGACATTCAGGCTCTCGCGTACATTGGCCGGCACCTCGGGGTTGCTCACGACTGCCTTGCCAAGGGCGGCATCGGTCGGGGCCAGGATCGTCGCCAACAACGCCATCTCCAGCCTGGGCATCTGTGGGAACATCAGCCAGGCGGCAAGCCAGCCCGCAATCAATGTCAACGGCAGGCCTAGTGTCAGCAGGCGCAAGGGCAGGCTACGGGATTGCCGCAATTGGGCCAGATCGGCCTTGGCGGCATCATTGAACAGGACGATTGAAAGGGTAAGCTCGGCCAGAAAGCGAAGATCGTTGCGGTCCAGCGAAAGGTTCAACAATCCAAGCCCGGAGGGACCTGTTACCAGGCCCGCCAGCAGAAACAACAGCGGCCCGTTGATAGGTTTGGATTCAAGCGCGCCGGCCAGGCTGGCGTACAGCACCAGCAAGGCGGCCAGAACAGCCAGGTTCTGATACATGGCCACGCCTCGGGATGAAAAGCGTATATACGAACGCTATCACTGCGCGCGCAACGCGACGATCTGAAAGGCGGCAGAAGTTATCCTAGGTCAACAATGCAGGTAATAAAGATCTCACGTGCCGGCAACGGCCATGGCCTGCCTGCGTCTGAGGTGCTGCGCCATTACCGCCCTACCCGATCAAGGACAAGCGCTACGCGGATGACCTCAGCCTCCTGCATGCCCATACTCAACCCACCGAGAACCCTGAATCCGGTTCGTCGGGCACCTCCCGGCGCGGCTGTTGGTTGCCGTACGATTGGCATTATCGTAGCCGTTGCCGGTTCGTTCTTGATAAAAATCAAGGCCCCCAGGCGCCATCGCGGCACCCTACGCGTAAGCCGTCATTGCGACGGCCATCGCTGCGGAGGCCATCATGAACGCTTTGACGCGACTGCTACTCATCTGCCATCCGGACCTGCACCCCTCACCAGCCCTGGCGCGCGCGCAGGCGTTGGCCAAGGCCACAGGGGCCACCTTGCACCTGGTGGTGCTGAGCCAACTACCGTCACGCCTGACCACCCTTGACCAGGTACTGCGCAGCAGCGCCCGCAAACAAGACGCCGAGCATCGCAAGGCATGGCTGAATGAACAGGCACAGGCGCTTGGCAAGCAGGGCATTACCGCCTATGCCGAAACGCTGGATGACGATGATCCACTCAAGGACCTGATCCGCCTGGCGCAGTTACATCGCGTGGAAATGCTGATCAAGGACATCCGCCACGAAACTGTCGTCAGCCGTGCCCTTCTCACGCCGCTGGACTGGCAGTTGCTGCGCCGTTGCCCGATACCGTTACACTTGGTAGCTCAGGCTGAAGCGGCACTGCCTGCGCGGGTGCTGGCGGCCGTGGACCTCGTCGAGCACGACGCTGCGGTGCACAAATGCAACGACCATGTCCTGCAAGCTGCACAGGTGCTGGCGCAACGCTGCAAGGCACAACTGCATGTGCTCCAGGCCTATGAACCGAGCCCTAGCTTCATGGCCTACGCCGCCGCACCAGTGGCATGGACCGATGAGGTGATCGAAGAAGTGACAGGTAGAGCACGGGAACGCCTGACCCGCTTCGCGGACAACTACGGCATCAAGCCGGACCATTTGCACCTGATACGCGGGGCTGCCCGGAGTGTCATCAGCGAATACGCCAACCAGCATGGCTTCGATGTGGTTGTCATGGGCACCCTTTACCATGAAGGCTTGGCCAAGGTCATCGGCAGTACCACCGAGCAGACCTTGTACAAGGTGCAGTCGAGCATCCTGGCAATCCACGGCTGATTGGCCGCCGGTTTGCAATGCTCCGTGCCTTGCAAACCGGCGGCCCGTCTCAATCGCGATGCCAATCGACGCTCAGGTAGCGTTCACTGTCGCTGTAGCGATAGCTGCAGACGCCGTCATAAGCGGCTTCCAGTTCATGTCCAATGCGGTTGGCCAGGTGCGTGCCCGTGGTGGTCGCCAACAGTTCGTCGTCCTTGCAGTCGATGGCGATCAGCCGCTCGAGCACGTGGGTCTGGCGCTCTTGCTGTTCGGCATGCTGCATGAGCTGGCGAATCTCCTGCTCATGGGTCGTGACGAAACGGCCCGACACGCGCACCTGGCCCGCCGCGGCATGGTCCTCAATACGTCGACAGGCGGGGCATACAGTTGACTCCAGTGGCCCGAGGCCGTTTGCTCCGTGCGGGTGCCATTCACCCTCGTGATAGACCGCGCCACATTGCGGGCAAAGCGCGCTGCCGCCCGGGCGAAGGGGTATGGCGTAGGGGTCGAAGGGACGGGTTTTGAACAATTTGTCCTTGTGGCTTTTCTGATACTTGTCCATTGGCGTGCTCGCTATAAGGATTGTGAAAATCGCAGCCCTTGGCATGCGCTGACCTGCACAGTGTCCGTCCATGGGCCAAGCTGCACTTGATAATCGTCAAACCCAGCGCTGCCACGCCGCTTGTGCCATCTGCTGTTCTTCTGTGGCGCTCTCAAGGACGCCGGCGCCAGTCAGGTGACAGCGGTGACGCCCTATCTGTGCTATGAGCGCAAGGACCGCAAGGTGGAATTTCAGGACTCGACCATTACACGCCACGTGGCTCGCCTGATGGAAAGCTGCGGCATCGACCGGGTGGCGCCGGACATGGGCGGCATCAAGCGTGCCGAACAGTTTCGCCAGGCACTGGCCCAGCTGCTCGCGCGCCCGGTTGCCATGGCCATGGTGGAAAAGCACCGGCAACACACGCAGCTCAGCGGGGAGTGCCTGGTGGGTAATGTGGCTGGCAGCACGGTCGTGCTGTTTGACGACATCATCAGTACCGGCCAGACACTGTTGCGGGCCGCACAAGCCTGCCATGGCGCTGGCGCATCCCGCATTCTGGCTGCCGCCGCCCACGGTCTGTTCACCACTGCAGGAGCGCTGTTCGAAAGCGGGATGTTCGAACGCATCCTGGTCGCCGACAGCATCACGCCCTTTCGCCTGCCCGCCGCTTGCCGGGCTCAGCTGGACATCTTCGACACCAGCGCCCTGGTTGCTCAACGCCTTATGCCGTGACGTGGTCAGCCGTACAGCCCTACACCACCAGGATATTGCAAGGCACCTGGTACAACACATGCTCGGTGGTGCTGCCGAACAGACGGTCCAGCCCCCGTGCGATGGGCCGCCCCATGACCAGCACGTCTACCGGCTGTGATTCGACGTATTCGCTGAGCACCGCGACCGGACGGCCCAGCACGAAGTGGCGGCGTTCCGATGGCGCTCCGAAGCGATCGGCCAGTTTTTTGAAATCATCCTCCAACGCTTGGCGCAAAGGCCCGGCAATGTCCCCGATGGCCCAGGCGGCATACCCCATATCGCCCATATAGGCCATCGACAGATCGCAGGCGTGCAGGAGGTCCAGTTGCGCCCCGGTCTGCAAGGCCAATGCACTGGCCTGCTGGACGATACTGTCATTTCGGGCCTGCCCCTCATCCGAGGTATCAGCCACATCCACCGCCGCCACGACCTGGCGTGGCAACGCCGGCAGGCTGGCACCGAGCAAGTAGACCGGGACCGGACAGTGGCGCAACAGCTGCCAGTCAAGCGGGGTGAAGAAGGCGCGCTTGAGCGCAGGCTCATGCTCGACCTGCTTGAGCAGCAGGTTCGGTTGCATCTCCAGCACGTGCTGCAGAATGTCATCCTGCAGGTCGTTGCTCCAGGCCACCTCGGCCGTCACCTGCACGCCAGAGGCACGCAGCACGTTTGCCTGGGCTTCCAACTGTTCCTGCTGAGCCTGCCGGTAAGCCTCCCGCTCCGTTTGATGCTTACCGGACTCCAGCAACCAGAGTTTGTCCAATGATTCGAGCAAGGCGACGATGTGCAGGCTGGCCGATGCAGACCTTGCCAGTGCAACGGCCTGCTCCAGGGCGACCGCCTGGTGCAGCATTGGGCGCATGATCAGCAACAGGCGTTGATAGTGACTCATGATTGCCTCCAACGGTGGGTCGGCCTGATCACTCAGGCATTGGGGGTTGCATCAGGGGTGCGGTCTTTTCCGGGATATCGGTTATGGTGGCTTCGGTCAGCAGCAAAATGCTGGCGACCGAGACCGCATTTTCAAGTGCCAGGCGCACGAAGGGCGCCCGTGACTGGCGTGCCGCCTCGGCCAAGCTCACGATGCCGGCATAAGTGCTTTGTGCCGCAGTCTGCGTGGCCACCAGCACCATCGGCGCGCCAGCGTTGCACACCCCGCTGGCCACCGGCTCGCCGCAATGGCGCGTGACGGGTAACGACTCCCCGGTCAGTGCCGCTTCGTCCAGGGTGGCCTGGGGACTCTGCAGGCGTACCGGCACGGTCTGACCTGGCCTGACCTGATCCACCGCTACCTCGTGCAGCCCGTCTTGTTCCTGCACCCACGCACGTTGCGGCGCTCGGTCGATCAGCGCGCGCAGTTCGCGCTCGGCATGCCGCACGCTGAACGCTTCGAGGGCTCGTCCGGTGGCCAGCATCAGCGCGACCACCGCAGCCAATTGCTGCATCTCGTCCTGAGCCTGGGTTGCCCGTCGTAGCGCCTCGTTGGCGGTCTGCTCGACCAGGTCGATGCGGTAACACACTTGATCGGCGCGCAACCTTGCAGTGGCGGCATTGTTCTCCGCCGATTCCAGGCGCGCATCGTACTCCTCAGCGCGCCACGCCGTGCAGCCGGACGCGGTAATCAGCAGCAGGCTTGCCCACCCGCAAAGCACATAACGTCGCATTTCCATACCCTAGTGCATGCCCAAGACACGCTGAGTATCGATTGCGGCGTGCGCCGCAGCCTGACATTTGTCAACCGCAAGCGGCCTGTTCACCGGGTTTGGCCTTTATCAATCGCGCTGTGGGGTACACGTGTAGAAACAAGGACTCAGGGCACTTCAGCCCCTCCCCTGCCCGCTACCGGAGCCGATCATGAACGACCTTGACTTGCGAGACCTTGTGCTCGAAGAGCTGGAGTTCAAACCCGTTATCACGCTGCCAGCATCGGTGTGACGGTGTAGTCACCCTCTCCGGGCACGTCAACAGCTACGCCCACAAAGTCAGTGCCGAGCGCACGGTCAAGGACATGAAAGGCGTGCGCGGCCTGGCCGAGGGAATAGAGGTACGCCTGAACAAACTCGAAAAGTGGTCGAGCGTGCGGCCTGGTCGGTGCCGGGCGTCAGCAAGGTCGAAGATTATCTGTTGATCGCCTAGCGCCGCCGCGCCAAGGGGCGATGGCCATGAACAAGGATCAGCCCTGGAAGCTCTACTTACTGGCAGTCGGCCTGGCGGTGCTCGCAGCCGTGCAGTTCGGCCTGTTCAGCCAGCCGGCCGTGCACGCCATCCTTTACAGCCAGTTCCTGCAGTTGCTCGATCAGCAGAAAGTCAGCGACCGGCCCGACCGCAAGGGCCGCCTGGCGATCCTGAAAGTCCACCTGCACAAGATCATCTACAAGAATGACCTGGACTGCGTGTATTTCTCCTTCACCACCTATACCACAATAGGCTTCGGCGACATCGCCCCCACCGGCCATCTCAAGTACCTGACCGGCCTGCAGGCCTTGACGGGCCTGGTACTGATCACCTGGACCGCGTCCTTCCTGTTCCTGGAAATGCAGAAGTACTGGAAGGCCAAGTAGCGCTTGGTCAGGCACCTGGGGGGGAAGTCCATCGCCATTGCGCAACTTCAGGCATGTCTTCGCCATGTTCGATGAGGTAGAGCTTGTGCTTCTCCATCGTTGCCCAATAGCGGGCTCGGGCCTGCTCGAGCTGAGGCTGCAAGCGTGGCACGCGCTCGAACACATCGAGCAGCAACTGGTAGCGGTCCAGGTTGTTGATGACTGCCATGTCGAACGGCGTGGTGGTTGCGCCCTCTTCGCGAAAGCCCCGCACATGAAACCGTTGCGGATTGGCGCGCTTGTAAATCAGGCGATGGATCAACGCCGGGTAGCCGTGGAAGGCGAAGATGACCGGTCGATCTTCGGTGAACAGCCCATTGAAGTCGCTGTCGGACAGCCCATGAGGGTGCTGTTGTGACAGTTGCAGCGCCATGAGGTCAACGACATTCACCACCCTCACGCGCACATCAGGAGCCTGCTCCTGCAGCAGTGTAACTGCCGCCAGCACCTCCAGGGTCGGCACATCGCCCGCGCAGGCAAGCACCACGTCGGGCATCTCGTCATCGTGGGAGGCCCAGCCCCAGCGTCCGATACCTGATTGGCAATGCACGGCGGCCGCTTCGCTATCGAGCCATTGCCACTCCATCTGCTTGCCGGCGACGATCACATTGATGTACCCACGGCTGCGCAGGCAATGCTCAGCCACCGACAGCAGGCAGTTGGCGTCAGGTGGCAGATAGATCCGCGCCAGATTGGCCTTCTTGTTTGCCAGCAGATCGAGCAGACCCGGGTCCTGGTGCGAGAAACCATTATGGTCCTGCCGCCAGACATGCGAAGTCAGGAGGATATTCAATGATGCGATCGGCTTGCGCCACGGCACCTCGGCAGCTGTCTTGAGCCATTTGGCATGTTGGTTGATCATCGAATCGACAATATGGATGAAGGCTTCGTAGCAGGAAAACAGGCCATGGCGACCCGTCAGCAGATACCCCTCCAGCCAGCCCTCGCAGATATGCTCACTGAGGATCTCCATGACTCGCCCTTGTGCCGAAAGGTGTCCATCATCGCTGGCGTGAGCATCCAGCCACACCTTGTCGGTAACCTCGAACACTGCATCCAGCCGGTTGGACGCCGTTTCGTCAGGGCCGAACAGGCGAAAATTCTGCGACGCAAGGCTGTTCTTCATCACATCGCGCACATACCCGCCCAGCACTCTGGTCGACTCGGCCCGCACCTGACCCGGGCCCGGCATCGGCACGCAGTAATCGGCGTAGTGCGGCAAGTCCAGTGCCCGCAACAATAGGCCGCCGTTGGCATGCGGGTTTGCGCTCATGCGCCGCCGGCCAGTCGGGGTCAGTGCGGCCAGCTCAGGCAGCAACGCGCCCTGTGCGTCAAAAAGCTCATGGGGACGGTAACTTTCCAGCCATTGTTGCAGCTGCAGCAGGTGCGGCGGTTTGCCAAGGTCCGACAACGGCAACTGATGGGACCGCCAGGTGCCCTCTACGCGTTGCCCATCCACGTACCTGGGCCCCGTCCACCCTTTTGGGGTACGAAGAATCAGCACCGGCCACAATGGCCTGTCGATCACCTGCGGGTCTTCGGCATGCCGCGCGAGGCGCTGGATCTGGCTGATCTTCTCGTAGATGACTTCCAGCGTCCTGGCCAACGCACGATGGACGTCCATCGGCTCGTCACCCTCGACAAAATAGGGATCATAACCATAGCCATACATGAGGCTGGTCAGTTCCTCCTCGCTGATCATCGACAGCACGCTGGGGTTGGCGATCTTGTAGCCGTTCAGATGCAGGATGGGCAGCACTGCGCCATCGCGGGCGGGGTTGAGGAACTTGTTGCAATGCCAGCTGGCAGCCAGTGGCCCGGTTTCGGCCTCACCATCACCAATGACGCACGCCACGATCAGATGCGGATTGTCCAGGGCGGCACCATAGGCATGGGCCAGCGAATAGCCCAGTTCGCCCCCTTCGTGAATGGAGCCAGGCACATGGGGGCCGACATGGCTGCCTATGCCATAGGGCCAGGAAAACTGCCGAAAGAGCCGGGCCATTCCAAGGGCGTTGCGCCCAACCGATGGGTTGAGCTCGGTGTATGTACCGTCCAGGTACGCCTGAGCGACCAGAGCAGGGCCGCCGTGGCCAGGGCCCGTGACGAACAGCACATCGAGGCTGTACTGGCGAATCAACCGGTTCAGATGGGTATAGATGAGGTTGAGCCCCGGCGAAGTCCCCCAGTGGCCCAGCAGCCGAGGTTTGACATCGGCCAAGGTCAACGGCCTGGTCAGCAAGGCATTGTCCTGCAGATAGATCTGGCCAACGGTGAGGTAGTTTGCCGCCCGCCAATAGGCGTCCAGGCTTTCGAGTTCTTCAGTACCCGGGACATCACTCATGCCAGCCTCCTTTCGTCATCGCGCACGCGGGCGCTCAAAGGTCTTCGCCGCGAAGATCTTCCTCCCGCCGGCTCTGTTGACGGATCAGCAGTGACAGTTCGTGCAGGTGGTCCGACAGCAGGCCCACCAGATCGTCCGCCGTGGCAATGCCGACCAGCAGACCGAAATCATCGACTACCGGAATACGTCGGATATTGGCGCGCCGCATGTTGAGGATGACATCGAACAGGTCCTCGTTCTGGTTCGCGGTGATCAGAGGCCGGGGCAGTACATCGACCGCCTGCAGGTCCTCCTGATCCGGTGGGTTGCGCGCAATGATCCGCAACGCCAGGTCGCGATCGGTGATCAGGCCGATGGGCCGACAACGCTCGCCGTCGACATGTTCGGCCAGCACAAGATCGCCGACATGGTACTGATTCATCATGCGCGCCGCGGCATAGATGGAGATACCGGGTGGTGCGGTGACCACGTCCCGGTTGCAGTATTTGCCAATGGACATCATGTTCTACCTCCACAGGCGGAGCCTCCTTGCTCCTCGATGCAGTGAGGGTGGGTGATCATTTACCGCTCTTGATCGGAATCACCTTTTCCGGATGGATGGCTTCGGCACGCTTGGGCAGGTGCACCAGCAGCACGCCCTTGTTGAACTGGGCGTCGATTTTCTCGGCGTCGACCCCACGGGGCAGCTGGAAAACCCGTTCGAAGCTGCCGTAATGGCGCTCGGACAGGTGATATTCCTTGCGTTTTTCGTCCACTTCCTCCTTTTTCTCGCCGCGGATCAACAGGTTGCCATTGACGAGCTTGATCTCGATATCCTTGGCATCCACGCCAGGCAACTCGGCGCTGATGCGGTACTCCTCGGCCAGCTCGCTGATGTCCATGGCCGGCATGCCGTGGGTGAACAGGTCACGCCGCCAGAACGGTTCGACATCGAACGGTGTGTGGCTGAACGGCATGCGCGTCGGCCGCCGTCCAAAATCCTCGAACAGGCTGTCGATCTGACGGCGCAATTGCTGGAAGGGCCGCCACAGCTCTGAAGGTTCTACGCTGGGCGGCGAACCTTCGGTTGGCTGGCTGGCGACGGGGGTAACAGGCACTTTCTTGGCAACGTCTGACATGGAGTTCTCCTCGAATGGGTGAATGAGTATTGCCTCCCAGGGAGACGCCTCGATCATGCGCCGTGGGGCAGCACCCCATTTGATCTTTATCAACAAGGTGAAGTCCCTGCCGCCCGCTGGTTTGATCCTGGTCAAAGTGCCGGATTGGCGACGGCCTAGGCTGATTACAGCAAGCCATCATTACCGTGCGAGGCAGTCATGGACCGGGAGGGTGCCAGCGTCCGCGTGCTCCAGACATTGCCCGGCCTGGGTATCCAGCAATTCGTGCGCCTGGCCCTTTGCAGCCAGCCATGCAGCGAGGCAATGGCTGGCCAGTACTGCGTGCTCAGCGGTCGAACCGAGTGCTGGCCATGCAGTTACGTGACCCTACCTGGCGTGGCCGGGCAATTTATCGTCAGCACTCAGAGTGCGCAGCCCTTGGGACGGGCGGGGGAACTGTTCGACTATTCCGGGCCGCTTGGCAGCGCTTGGCCGTTGCCCCTGCAAAGTACAAGGTTGCTGGCCATCAGTCGCGCCGACGGCCTGCTGTCCTTACTGGGGGCGCTGGATGAGATTCGCTGTTGGCTGCCCTGGATACAATTGCAGCTGTCACATGACGGCATTGCGGCTGAACTGCTGCCAGACGATTGTCGAACCTGGCTGTCGGCTCTGTCGTTACTGCCGCGTGACAGCAGCAGTGGCTGGTGGCAAACCAGGCGCTTGCTGATCACCTTTCACCCGGACACGGTGTACTGTTGCGCACCGCCACAAGTGGCGCGCCAGGTAGCCCAGCTGTGCTGGCAAACAGGCGTAGCACCGCAGCGTATCTGGATACGCACGGATCATGTGCCACGCCCGATCTGGGTGGGGCACTCCGCCGAGAACTGGCCTGTGCAACGCTATGACCGGGTGCTTGCCGCGCTCAAGTGGGCTCCTCCAGATGGGTCAGGTTGACCAGGCCTTGCATGTCGATGAGCCTGACCTCACGCCCGGCGCACAGCACGAGACCTGCATGGACGAAACGGCTGAACAGGCGGCTGACCGTTTCCAGCGTAAGGTCCAGGTAGTTGGCGATATCACCACGGGACATGGGCAGGTTGAACACACCCGCCCGCAACCCCCGCGCCTGGTAACGCGCCGACATGCCCAGCAGGAAGATCGCCAGCCGCTGCTCGGCACGCCCATGGCAGCAGCGCAGGTGCTCGTCCTTGCCCTGGATCCCTAGGCTGAGCATGTGCAGCAACTGATAACGCAACCCCGGAATCTGACCGGACAGGTCCACCAACTGATCCAGCCTGATGGAGCAGACCAGCGAGAGTTCCAGGACAACGGCAAAGCTTCGGTAATGACTGGCACCAATAGCGTCCAGCCCGAGCATTTCACCCGGCAGGAGGAAGCCGGTCACCCGCTCGGTGCCCTCGGCATCGAGCAGAAAACTCTTGATCGCCCCAGAGCGCAAGGCAAACACGTGCTCCATGGGTTCATTGGCCTTGAACAGGTACTCACCCCGCTTCAATGGCCGGTTACGGCGGACAATCCGCTCCAGTTTGTCCACTTCGTCGGCGCTGAGGCTGGCGGGCAGGCATAGCCGGCTCAACGAGCACGCAAGGCACTTCACATGGGGCCTTGCCCCCATTTCTGCAGAGCCTGACATGACGATGCCTCCGCTTTTTTTGCAGGCGGGCATCTATTCAAGTTAGCGGTCCCACAAAATGTTAGCGGTCTGTCCGACCAAGGGTTGGATGCCACCCAAGGTGACTTGATGAAGATCAAACCGCGCCTTGCGTGCGCCTGCATGCTCAAGCGTCGAACGCTTCGCAGAAGTCCGACTGTATGCCAGGCGCTCTCAGCCAAAAGGTGAAGATCATGGAAATCAGTAGCTTGCTTGTCCTTGCAGCCGACGAAGATCGATACGATCCAGCTATCGAACAGGCGATCGAGCTGGCGACGGCTGTCGGCGCCTTGGTGACCCTCGCCATCCACATAGCACCTGCTACCGAGGCCAGACATCTTGATACCCTGGGCAGACAGAAAGGCCTGGCGAAGGTCTTCCTCGACAGCGGCATCCACCTGGAGCCGGAGGTCATGCGAATCAAACCCACGGCGAAAGCACTGGTCAAACTGGCCAGGGCATGCGCCGCCGACCTGATAATTCTGCAGGCTCAAGCCGACGGGCGTGTCAGTTTCGGCCTCGAACTCATGCGGCTTGCGCCCTGCCCCGTGTTGTTCGCACGGGAACGTTCAGAGCCAGGTCAAGCCAAGCTGTTTGTAGCGGCGCCGGCCAGCTGCGAAGACCTGGACGACGGGGACGCGAATGCCGCAGTCGTCGAGGCCGCGAGGCTCATAACCCATGCGCGCAAGGCGAAGATGCATCTCTTCTGCGTTTATGACCAGGCCGCCCTCCTGCGTCACAGCGAGCACTACAGCCTAGCGGAAATCCCCTCGTATGAATCCGTCGCAAGCGCATTCAAACGCTTCGTCGCGCAACTGGGCATCCCTAACGCCCATCACCAGTTGATCGTCGGATCATGCGCGCACACCCTCTGCGCATACGCCAATCGCTGCGGCTACGACACCGTAGTGATCACCAGCCCTCACCGCGCCTGGCAGTTCGCGACCCTAGAATACCTGCTAAGCAGCCTGAAATGCAACTTGCTCGTGGTACCCGTAAAGCCACGCCAGCAGGAGTTGGCTATCCCTGAATCGGGGGAGCTTTATCTATCGGTTTGACAGCTCATGAGTGACGCATTTGACAACTGTCAAGTCGGCGCAGGGCCCACTGTCGACACTGAACTTCCTTGTTCATTCGACATAGAGGACATTGCCATGGCGCCCGCCGAAACTTCCCGTGTGCACACAACGCCTTCGTTCCCCAAACCTTCGGGTGAATACTGGATCGAAGCCCTTGAAAACGGCGTTCACGTGTTGATCAGGCCCTTGCAAGCCCAGGACCGAGCACGCGCCTTCATCGAACGGCTGTCGCCCGAATCGGGGTTCACCACCGTCGCTGACCCGGATGATGCTAGCCAGGTCATCCACCGGCTCTCCCTGATCTGAACCCTGGGCCGTCGCACCCTGACGGGTCAATGCGCGGCGGCCCGATTATGGGAGGCTCCCCATGAACGGCCCTTCGAAGAAATTGATGGAAAGACTCTACGGCAAGCAGTATCAGGTCGACACTGCCGATATTGCCCCGGTGCTTCATCAGTACGCCGAACCTTTGCCGAACCTCGATACGCCGGCATTCGCAGCGCTGTTCGATCGCTACGCTGACGCGCGCGTCATCCTGCTGGGCGAGGCAAGCCACGGCAGCAGCGAATTCTATCGCGCCCGAGCGGCGATCACCCGGCGCCTGATCGAACAGCATGGCTTCAACATCGTCGCCGTCGAGGCCGACTGGCCGGATGCCGGGCATGTCGATCAGTACGTCCGAGGCTTGGCGCACTCGGCGTGGAAGCGCCATATTTTCAGCCGTTTTCCAACCTGGATGTGGCGCAATAGCGAAGTCAAAGCCTTCGCCCAATGGCTGCACGGGCACAACCGACTGCTGCCCACCGACCACCGCGTGGAATTCCGCGGCCTGGATGTCTACAGCCTGCGCAATTCCATCCATGAAGTCCTGGTGTATCTGGACCGGGTCGATCCGCATCTGGCCCATGAATCCCGTCGCCGCTACGGTTGCCTGACACCTTGGCAGGACGACCCCGCGCTGTACGGGCACTTTGTCGAGCACGGTGGCGTCATGCCATGCGAGCAACCGGTGATCCAGCAACTGAATGCCATGCTCGCCGAGCAATTGTCAGGGCTTGTCCGCAATGACGAAGCTTTTTTCAACGCAACGCAGAATGCCCGTGTAATCATCGCCGCAGAGCAGTACTACCGCGCCATTTACCGAGGTTCGACGGCGTCCTGGAACCTGCGCGACCGGCACATGTTCGATACCTTGCGCGCGCTGCTGGAACACCGTGGCCCCCACGCCAAGGCGGTGGTCTGGGCTCACAACTCCCATATCGGCAATGCCGCAGCCACAGAAATGGGCTGGAAAGGCCAGTTCAACATCGGCCAGCTTTGCCGCAGCGCTTTCGGGCACGACGCGGTGTTGATCGGCATGGCCACCGACCGCGGCCAGGTGGCCGCCGCCGATGACTGGGACGGCGACATGCAGATCAAGGAAATCCGTCCTTCGCGCAGCGACAGCTGGGAGCACCAGTTCCGCCTCGCAGGCGTGCCAGCCTGCCTGAGCGACTGGCGCGACCCACAGCGCAAGGCGTTGCGCCATGTGTTGTCCACGGCGCTACTCGAACGCGCCATCGGCGTCATCTATCGCCCCGAGAACGAACGGCTGAGCCACTACTTTGAGGCGGTGCTGGCCGAGCAGTTCGATGCGCTGCTCTGGTTCGAACAGACCCAGCCAGTGACTGCCCTGCCCTTGCCGAAACAACAGCATCTTGAGCCAGAGGACGAAACCTATCCATTTGGTGTATGAGCCTCGGCGAAGCCCCATCAGACGGATATGTGCTGCAGGTACTTCACGAACCAGTCACCGGCGAGCGCCGCGGCCTTCGCCAAGGTGCCAGGCTCTTCGAAAAGATGCGTAGCGCCTGGCACCACTTCAAGATGCCGCTCACAGCTCAGCAAGCGGTCCACCTGACGATTGAGCTCAAGGACCAGGACGTCGCAGCTACCTACGATGTGCAAGGTTGGCGCTTGTACACGGTCCAGCATCGGCCCAGCCAGGTCTGTTCTGCCGCCTCTGCTCACCACCGCCGCCACGCGCTCGGGGCGCTGCGCAGCCGCCCACAGGGCCGCAGCGGCCCCCGTGCTTGCACCGAACAAGCCAATGCGCAACGTGCCCAGCTGCGGATCGCTTGCAACCCAATCGATGACATCGATCAAGCGCTTGGCCAGCAAGGCAATGTCAAAGCGCAATTCTCCGGTCTCGTTATCGAGTCGTTGCTCAGCCTCGGTCAGCAGGTCGAAGATTATTGATCCCAGGCCACGTGCCGCGAGAGCGTCTGCTACGTATTGATTACGGGCGCTCAGGCGCCCGCTGCCGCTGCCATGGGCAAAGATGACCAAGGCGCAGGCGTTGGCCGGCTCACGCACGTCCGCGATGAGTTCGACGCCTGCCAGCTTCACCGTCTGTGTGCGAACTTCAACCCTGTGCTCAGTCATGGGGCGCACTCCGGTAAAGCGCTTGCTGATCGGCTTGCCCCATGAGCGTCATCACTTCCTCGTCTGATGTCTGCGGGAAATCCTGATACCAATAGCCAACCGAAACCATCCGCTCAGGCACCAGCGGGCACACCAGCTCATCCACTTCACCGTACAGCGCTTCGAGCGTTTCTGGCGGTGCGACCGGGACGGCGACGACGATCCGCGCCGGTGACTGGGCTCGCGCAGCCTGGATAGCCGCCCTCATCGTGGCGCCAGTCGCCAGGCCATCATCGATGAGAATCACCACCTGGTCCTTGAGCTGCAGGGCTGGCCGCCCTCTCCGGTAGGCCCGTTCGCGCCGCGCCAGCTCCTCGGTTTCCCTGGCAACCACGGCGTCGAACAACGCCGGTTCTACCGGGTAGGCCCGCAGCATGTCGTCATTGAGGACCGTAACGCCGCCGCTGGCTATCGCACCCATGGCGAACTCGGGGTGAAACGGCATGCCGAGCTTGCGCACCACCAGCAGGTCCAGGCGCACATTGAGGGCAGTCGCGACTTCGTAGGCCACTGGAACGCCACCACGCGGCAGTGCGAGCACGATCACGTCGGGCCTGCCGGCGTAGCGGGTCAGTGGCTCGACCAGGCGTCGTCCACCCTGGGTACGGTCGGCAAACAAGGTTGGCAAGGCAAGATCATGGGACATGAATACCTCCCGCGCCGTAATGGGCGCCTGTCATTGCAGAGTCCGATGGGGGCCATTGATCGCTTCAAGGCGTGACTGCACGCCCCTCCTCGGGCAACAGGTCGAACTGCGCGAGGCAATGCTGCTCATCAGCGGGCGTGAGCGCCTTCAGACCGCTCACTTCCTGGGTGGCGTAGATCGGCCCGCTGTAGCCCTCTTGCGCCAGCACCGGAAGATAACCGCTATGGATCTCAGCGCCTTAGCGACAAAGCCCTGACGGGCCTTGTACGGTTACCCCTGTGAATGCTCGGGCGAGATCACCAGCACACTGCTGGACAACCGGTGCATGACACGCTCGGCAGTGCTGCCAATGAACCAGCCGATACCATGGTGGTGATAACTGCCCATCACCAGCACGTCGATGTCATGGCTGTCCATGAACAATCCCAGGACCTTGGCTGGGTCGCCCATGTGCATGTGGCGATGCTCGCTGGCGATGCCATTGCGCTCGGCCAGTGCCTGGAAGGCCTCACTCTGGGCTTCGTGAAGTGTCTGGGCGAGGTTGGAGTCGAGTAAGAACGAATGCTCACGACTACTGCTGGCGTCCAGGTACATCGACCCCAGGTCGTAGACGTAGAGCAAGTCGATCTGGGCATTGCACTGCAAGGCCAGTTTCAGCGCCTCGCTGATGATCTGGTCATTGAAGCCTTCATACTGGTCTTCGGGCCTGGACAGGTCGACGGCCGCCAGTATCCTGCGCGGCAAGGCGTGGCTGGCTTTGTGTACCAGGTGCAACGGTATGCGCGTATCCCGCAACAGCTGGATATCCAGCGACGTGAACATGGCGCGCATCCACCAGGGCTCGTGCTCGAACTCCTTGATCAACATGGCAAACGGTTGCTCGCGCAAATGCACCAGGATCTCGTTCAGCGGATGCAGCACCCAGACCACTTCGGTGGTGACCGTGATGCCAGTGCGCCGCATCGGTAGCGCCTGGCTTTCCAGCCA
Source organism: Pseudomonas sp. D5(2026) (assembly GCF_057766845.1). NCBI lineage: Bacteria > Pseudomonadati > Pseudomonadota > Gammaproteobacteria > Pseudomonadales > Pseudomonadaceae > Pseudomonas > Pseudomonas sp. D5(2026). Next base: position 2,885,009 of record NZ_CM173421.1, on the reverse strand, counting down.
CTCGCGGTGCTGGCGCACATAACCATCGCGCATCACCGCCAGGGCCTGGTCATTGACCAGGCCCGCCGTGGCCAGCCCCTCGACATAGTCGAAAGCGACGATGTGCAACGCCATGCCCTTGGCTTTGGCCAATGCTGCAGCGCGATCATAGACCGGGGTTCGGCGCATCAGGGGCGACGCGATCAACAAGAGTCGTTGCGGGTTGGCCATGGCACACCTCTGTAGTTGGGAAGCGTGCCCCGATCATCTGCCACCGCCCTGCGCGCGACTTGATGTTTGTCAACTCACGCACCGTGCAGACGACCGGTAATTCGGACCGTGCGGAAAATTGACGCCGATCAAGGATCCATGGCGAATTTGACGCACCTAGATCAAGAACAATCACGCAGTGCCTCGGGAGACATGCCATGGCGCTCATGAAAGCGGCTGTTTTCGTTGAGAAGAACCGTATCGTGCTGGAGGACAAGCCTATCCCCGATATCGGTCCGCTAGATGCGCTGGTGCGCATCACCACCACGATCTGCGGCACCGGTTCGTGATACTCAGTGCTATGTGGTTAGGATTGCTCGCATAAGCTGTGCAGGATGGCCAAGGCTTCTAGTGGTAGATTTAAAGCTGGCAATGGAATTGATAACTGCCCTTTACGATCATGGATGTGGTCATTCCGAAATCTTCGTTATATTAGGTCTGATAAACCACAGGTTATCCGAAACTATTGCAGCGTTGAGCGAGATGAAATTGACAGAGCCGGTACAAATGCCCTCCTCCCAGCCGTTGGTGCTGGCGGAGCTAGCCGACAGCACCCGCGCCGCGGCCGAGGCATTCATCGCGGCAGGCACCGCAGCCAATACCGTGCGCAGCTACCAGAGCGCCCTCACCTACTGGTCTGCGTGGCTGCGATTGCGTTATTGCCGCTCGCTCGGCGACGGCGCGTTGCCTCCCGTGGTCGCCGTGCAATTCATCGTCGATCACTTGGCCAGGCCCGATACTGCTGGTAACTGGACACACCTGCTGCCGCCGGCAGTCGATGCCGCGCTGGTTGCAGCCAAGGTCAAGGGCAGGCCGGGGCCACTGTCGTTCAGCACAGTTAGCCATCGCTTGGCAGTTTTGGCGAAATGGCATCGCGTGCGAAGCTGGGATAACCCAAGTGAGGCTCCTGCGGTGAAGACTCTGCTTCGCGAGGCACGCAAGGCCCAGGCGCGCCAAGGCGTATCCGTGCGGAAGAAAACCGCAGTGGTGTTGGAGCCGCTGCAGGCGATGCTCGCCACCTGCACTGACGGCGTGCGTGGCGTGCGCGATCGCGCTCTGCTGTTGCTGGCCTGGAGCGGCGGTGGCCGGCGCCGCTCGGAAATCGTTGGTTTGCAGATCGGAGACCTGCGCCGTCTGGACGCCGACACCTGGCTATATGCACTTGGGGCAACCAAAACCGACAGTAGTGGCGTGCGTCGGGAAAAACCGCTGCAGGGGCCAGCGGCACAAGCACTTAACGCCTGGCTCGCTGTAGCACCGGCCAGCAACGGCCCCCTGTTTCGCCGTTTGTACAAAGGGGGGCGGGTCGCGACTGTTGGCCTGTCCGGCGACCAGATCGCGCGCATTGTCAAGCGTCGCGCGGCACTGGCAGGCCTCGACGGTGACTGGGCGGCGCACAGCCTCCGCTCGGGCTTCGTCACCGAAGCCGGACGCCAGGGTGTGCCTCTGGGCGAGGTAATGGCGATGACCGAGCACCGCAGTGTCAGCACGGTGATGGGCTACTTTCAGGCCGGTTCGCTGCTGGGCAGTCGTGTCAGCCAGTTATTGACCACTTCTTCACCGGAAAAAGACAACCCTGACGAGGCAGAGGACGGCTAACCCTTGCTTCTGAACACACCCTTGCCGTCATATTGTCGCTCTTCACTACTAAACAGAGATGCTCTATGCAAATAGCGTTCGGTATCACGGTCATGCTGGTCTTGGCCGTCGTTTTTTCTGCTCGGCCTAGCCGAAGCTAACCACATGCTGGTCTTCGGCTTGCTCCTCGCAGTCTTTTCCGCGCTGGTCATCATCGCCTTGGCCGCCACGGCAAAAATTCAGGCCATGCGGGCGACTTTTGTGCCAACGCCAGCGATCGCTGAGAACAAGTCATCCACCTTCACCAACATCACCCCCTGCAGCACTATGCAACCCCCGAGCATCGAGAACTACCGCGTTTCAGCGAGCCTCCCTGAAAACCCACATGCGCCTGTGCTTCGACAACATTCGCTACCACGAGGAAATTACCCTGCCCGCGCGCTGGCAGGTCAGGCCGGAGCCATCATCATCGCTGCTCTGCTGACAACGATCTGCGCCGATCGCCCATTTGACTCCAGCTTGCAGCCGGGCAGTAGGCAACGCCTTGCGCAGCAGTGCACAGACTTGCGCTTCCAGATATTCGGCACGAGTCCGAGCCATTTTCATTTTTACCGTCGGAGCGAGATCATCCAACAGTGCACGCATGCCCCCGTGAATGTGGCTAAGTACCAGATGCGGTATGGGCAGCAAGTACTCGTTCCCGGTATTGATGCACGGTGCCGACCAGATCGGGTTGCCCATAAAAAAGTGCGGGATGGCGTCGGCACTTAAGCTTTCAGGCATAAGTGACAGCTGGTCCAATACCCGCAGCACCATGTCCTTATCACGCCCTGAAACCAGCTCGATACGCTCTGGATCAGCCACCAACAGCCGGACCAGTTGCCGATTAGCGTGAGACCACAAAGCCGTGGCCACTTGTTCGCGACTGACAGAGTCTGGTAAATGCTGCAAAAATTCCTCTGGATCGCCCTCCGCAAAATCGTCCTCGCGATAAAATGCATGCACCATATCGTTCACGGTTTCGCAACGGAATACAGCGAAAAGCCGCTGCAAACGTGCAGAGCTGCGCTGCTCGACATCTACCAGTGCGGCTTTCGCAATGTCGATCACTCGGCAGCAATCTGCTTCTCCAGAGCTGTAATGGCCGCTTTGATCACCAGAGCACTGGAACTGCTTCGCTCAATCGCGATAGAAAGAGCTCCTTGGGCTTCCGCAAGCTCTTGGATGTTCTTGGAAATGCTGAAGTCCAGGCGGTTGGCTATCGCGTCATAGCGGAATTCTTCGCTACCCGCCAGTGAGCCGGTATCGCGGCTACGTAACTGGCCGTTAGCTTCGGACTCATACATGATCTCACCTCGCAGCTTGTCGAGCGTGCGCACCAACTCACCGGCCGGGTCGTACTGATGGCGACGATGGATCGGGTTGACTGCTACCAGATACCGGCGCTCGTCGTAGCAGTAGAATCAGCCCAGTTTAAAATAAAATTCAATGAACCTATTAAAGTTACTCCACTGCGGGCGAAGTCGCCCCGCTTTGAAAGCTTCCAATCTCTCACCAAGGGAAATCTCAAGCACCTCTCCAGTCCTGGAATTATAGTAATATCCACTTTCACCCTCAAAGCTATCCAAGGGTATGTAATCAAGACTCAGACCTAGAGTGTCATGGGTGCGTTTCAGCGCAAGATCAAACTTGGTATTTTTAGAAAACCAACCAAGCTGATAGAGCTCATGCCCTCCCGAGGAAAATGTGGGGCCATCTTCAGCATGCAAGTAAAACTCAGCACAGTCCGACCCTATATCAATTCCTAATTTAACTAGTTCAGCCTCATAATCTGCGCTAGCATCATCATACCACCAGCCTTTTTGGCGGCAAAAATTTTTAACTTTATCCGATAGCATTTTTAAATCGGCCACAAGTTAATTTACTTGAACGAATATTTTTCCACCTGCGCTCTCGACATCCAATAACTTCCTCTGTCGCCATTAAAACACGCTCACAGTGCGCGTTTTCACTAAGCCCCGCTCTCGAAAAAGTCAACCACTTACCCATGGTCAACAGCCCCTCCGCCTTCGTTCGCCTTCCCAAATTTCCGTGCGGTCACCTCACGATGCATTTTGCAATGGTCGAGTCAGTTTCCGTCAACGGACGGGTAGATAGCAGAAATATTTCGTTGGTTGGCGCGTATTTTTGGCGACATCCGAACTAATCTGCAAGCTTGCTGTTGTATCACTTGGCTTTTATCAAGCCCACCTCAAGGGGCCCGGGTAGGCTCCCGGACACCGTTATCCAATAAGGAAAAACACCATGAAGCGCCCCGCTCCATCAAGAGTCCGTCTGTATGACGAACACGATCTGGACAGTGTGCTGCGCTCGATGGCCCGGCAGGCCATGGCTTGCCTGCCTACGTCTGAAGTGGCGCTGGTAGGCATTCAGCGGCGTGGTGAGCCGCTGGCGCAGCGCCTGCAACTGCACCTGCAAGCACTGACCGGCGCTGCGCCATTGCCGCTCTACCCGATCAAGGTCAAGCGCTATGCGGACGACCTGAGCCTCCTGCATGCCCATACTCAACTCACCGAGAGCCCTGAACTCGCCAAGCTCGACCTTGCCGAAACCACCTTGCTGGTGGTCGATGACGTGCTCTACGAAGGGCACTCTCTGCTGCGCACCTGCGCCTACCTCGCCGAACTGGGTGCGCGCCACCTCATCAGCGCTGTGCTCGTCGACCGCCACGTCTGCCGCCAACCGGTGCATGCCGATATCGTCGGCATTCATTTGCAGGTCGCGGCGCAAGATATCGTCGAATGTCATGTGCCTCCCTACGAAGGCCAATTCTGCGTGGAGGTGGTGCGCCATGGCCGAACAGGCGATACCGCGTGATTCAACTGCCAGGTAAAGACCTGATCGTCAGGATGCTGCACGGTGTATGGCTGACAAGCCGCTGTGAGGATCGCAGCCTTTGGCATGCGCTGACCTGCACAGTGTCTGCCCATGGCCCACGCTGTATTTGATAATCGTCAAACCCAGCGGTGCCAAGCCGCTTAAGTTGCCGGTAACCACCCAGGGAGCATCGCCCATGAACACCACAGCACCGTTGATGTTTGCATTGCAAGGCAGCGAGGGCTATGGCGATGCCGTTGCCCGACGCCTGGGCCTCTCCCTGTCGGCACATGTAGAGCGAGACTATGAGGACGGCGAGCACAAGTGCTGGCCCCAGGATGCGGTCGAGGGGCGAAACACCGCCGTGTTCCACTCGCTTTATGGCGATATGCACCACAGCGCCCACGACAAACTGTGCCGGCTGCTGTTCTTCTGTGGCGCGCTCAAGGACGCCGGCGCCAGCCAGGTGACAGCGGTGACGCCCTATCTATGCTATGGGCGCAAGGACCGCAAGGTGGAATTTCAGGATTCGACCATTACCCGCCACGTGGCTCGCCTGATGGAAAGCTGTGGCATCGACCGGGTGGTGGCGCTGGATGTGCATAATCCCAGCGCGTTCGACAACGCCTACCGGATACCAGCCTGGAACCTGGACTGCGCGCAGCTGTTTGCCCAGCGCCTGGCGCCGCTGCTTGTTGCGCAGGGCATCACGGTGGTGTCGCCGGACATGGGCGGCATCAAGCGCGCCGAACAGTTTCGCCAGGCACTGGCCCAGATACTGGCGCGCCCGGTCGCCATGGCCATGGTAGAAAAGCACCGGCAACACACGCAGCTCAGCGGTGAGTGTCTGGTGGGTAAGGTGGCGGGCAGCACGGTCGTGCTGTTCGACGACATGATCAGCACCGGCCAGACACTGCTGCGTGCCGCTCAAGCCTGCCATCGAGCCGGCGCTTCACGCATTCTGGCTGCCGCCACCCACGGACTGTTCACCAGCGCAGGGACGCTGTTCGAAAGCGGGATGTTCGAACGCATCCTGGTCGCCGACAGCATCATGCCCTTCCGCCTGCCCGCCCCTTGCCAGGCCCGGCTGGACATCGTCGACACCAGCGCACTGGTCGCTGAGCGCCTCCTGCTGTCGAGATCAAACGGGACTGCCAAGGGCGCCCAACCTGCAGCGTTTACGTAGTCAAGCATTGAACATTAGCCCCCTATTCGGCCACGCGTTGCACGTTGCCGGACCAAGGTTCAAAACATTGAACGCGGCAAGGAGTTTGCGATGGCTGATTCAAGCAAAAAAATGAGCCTGGTCGGGCTCACGACGCTGGTGACAGTCAACATGATGGGTTCGGGGATCATCATGTTGCCTACCAACATGGCTCAACTAGGCGCCGTCTCGCTGTTGTCGTGGCTTTTCACGGCGATCGGCTCGATGGCCATCGCTTATTGTTTTGCCCAGTGCGGCGTCTTCTGCTCACGCTCCGGCGGGTTGTCAGCCTACACAGAAGAAGCTCACGCGAAGTCAGGTTTTTTCCTCTGCTCGTACCTGTACTTCCTGTCTCTGGCCATCGCCAACGTAGCCGTGGCCATTTCTGCGGTGGGCTACATGACCGCCTTCTTGCCCTGGCTGGGTAGTGGTGCCATCCCGTTGTGCATAGGGACCGTCGGGCTAATCTGGCTGACCACCGTCGCCAACTTCGGCGGCCCCGGCATCACCGGCAAGATCGGTGCTTTCACGGTCTGGGGCGTGATCATTCCGGTAGCGGGCCTTTGCATCATCGGCTGGTTCTGGTTCAAGCCCGATGTACTGGTCGCCGCCTGGAACCCTAACGATCTGCCGATTTCCGAGTCCATCGCCAAAGCCATTCCTCTGACCCTGTGGGCGTTCCTGGGCATGGAGTCGGCGGCCCAAGCCACCGATGCCGTGGAAAACCCCAAACGCAACGTGCCACTGGCCTGCCTGTTCGGCACCTTGGGAGCTGCCGGTGTCTATATACTGTCGACCACCGTGATCCAGGGCATCATTCCCAATGCCGATCTGGCCAAGTCCACCGCGCCCTTCGCGCTGGTCTACGCCACGATGTTCAATCCATTGGTAGGCCATATCGTCATGGCCCTGGCGGTCATGGCGTGTGTCGGCTCGCTGCTGGGGTGGCAATTTACGTTGGCACAAACTGCCAAGATGACCGCCGACCAGAACCTGTTCCTCAAGTTCTTCAGCAAGGTCAACGCCATGAACGCCCCTGTCGTCGGCATGATCGTCTGTGGCCTGCTGCAAACCTTGATGGCCCTGTCAACCATTTCACCGGATGCTGCCGCCCAGTTCAGCAAGCTGGTCAACCTGGCGGCGGTGACTAACCTCATCCCATATTTAACCGCGCTGACCGGTCTGCTGGTCATCATGTACAAGGCCGGTGTCTCAACGACGATCTACGCGCGCAACCTGGTGGTGCTGCTGGTCGCGGTGACGTACTCCTTGTATGCCCTGTATGCCTGCGGCAAGGAGGCGGTGATGGGCGGCACCTTGGTGCTGGCCTTCGGCTACCTGCTCTATGGTTTCCTCGCGAAGCGTTTCACCGACACGCTGCCAGCCGAACAGGCCGGGGCCGGCAATCCTTAGGCGCGGCAGCCAGGACTGCACAGACATCTGCATACGGGGAAACCTGACATGAACGTACCATTTATCAAAACCACCCGTTTTTTGCTCGCTCTGGCTTTTTTGACGCTGCCTCTGATGGCCAGTGCCTCCACACTTGACCGCGTGCGCAGCAGCCACAGCTTCACCTTGGGCTACGTGCCAGACCTTGCGCCCTTCAGCACACAGGAAGGCGACAAAGCCAGCGGCTATGCCATCGAGCAGTGCCTTAAAGTTGCAGACAAGCTCAAGCGCGAGCTTGGCCTGCCGGACCTGCAAGTGCGCTACCAGCCGGTTACGGTTTACGAGCAGGTCAGTGCGGTGAGCCAGGGGAAAGTCGATATTCTCTGCACGCCGACTCCGCCCACTCTGGAACGGCGCAAGACGATCAGTTACGCCATACCGATCTACACCGCCGGTCTCTCTGTCGTGGTACGTAAGGATGCCCCCGAATCGCTGCTCAATGTACTCAATGGCAAAGTCGCCAATAGCGGACCGACCTGGCGAGCAAGCATCAACAACGGTCTGGCCAACCACACATACGCCACCATTGAGGGCGGTGTAACCGAAGACTGGATTCGCGAAAGGATGCGCCTGCTTGGTGTAATCGCTTCACTGGTTACCGTGGCCAACAACGATGAGGGCATCAAGCTGGTCGCCGACGGCAAGGCGGACGCATTCTTTGCCGAACGCATGTTGCTGAAAAACGATATAGCCAAGGAAGGGGCTCCCAAAAACCTGATGCTCCTGGACCGTATATTCGAGTACTCGCCGGTGGCGATGATGGTGGCGCGCAATGACGACGACTTCCGCTTGCTGGTCGATACGGCCCTGAGCGAAGCCTATCGCTCGGGCTCCATTGAAAAGGACTACGACAAATACTTGGGAGGGACCAACGATATCGTGAAGAAATTTTTCAGGGTGTATGCGTTGCCCGAGTGACATCAATCGCTACAGGCCGTCAGCGGGCAGCCTTCTAACCTTGGCCACAAGCACATACGAGAAACGCCATTTCCTGAGCGTGGCGAGCGTCTGGTAAACCAGGGTCGGCGTGGTGAGGCGACGCTTCTTATCGGTCTTGCCAGCGGTGATGATCAACTCGGCAAGACTCGCTAAAACGTCAGCACGACCTTCACGGACGAGTACGCATAGCGTTCGTGGTGGGACGAGCCGGCCTGGATACCATGCTTGCGGAGCTTGTCCCTGCTCTACCGTTCAGCGGCCTTAATTATTCAATGAGCGTTAGCGGACGCTCGGGTTTTCCAAAGCGAAAGCAACACGCCGCCAATCAGAAGGCCGATTGTTACGCTCAACGATATTTCGGCTGGCACTTTACCCACCACGTCATGAAGGAAAATTTTCGAGCCGATAAAGACAAGCACCAGAGCCAGCGCATATTTAAGGTAAATAAAGCGACTGATCATGGCAGCCAATGCAAAATAGAGCGCTCGCAAGCCGAGAATGGCAAAAATATTCGACGTATAAACGATGAACGGATCCTGTGTGATAGCAAAAATCGCAGGTACGCTGTCAACAGCAAATACCAAATCTGCACACTCAATCAAAATAAGTGCAAGGAAGAGCGGTGTCACCCATAGCATTCTTTTTCCTGACGCGTCAGGCAAGCGAACCAAAAAACGTTGACCGTGCAATTCCTTGGTGATGCGCAGGTGTCTACGTAGGTATTTGACGAAACGGTTGTTTTCCAGGTCAGGCGCATGATCGACGCGAGCGAAGAGCATCTTTACCCCGGTGAACACCAGGAAAGCGCCGAAGCAGTAAAGTATCCAACTGAACTGGGCGATGAGCGCAGCCCCAAGGCCGATCATGATAGCTCTCAAGACGATGACCCCCATGATCCCCCAAAACAATACTCGGTGCTGGAACTCCCGAGGAATGGCCAGGAAACTGAATATCAGGGCAATAACGAAAACGTTATCCATTGACAGGGATTTTTCAATCAAGAAACCCGTCACATAGTCCATGCTGGCATCGCTGCCTTTCTGGAAGTACACCCAGACCGCGAACAAAAGGCCCATACTGATGTAGCCCGCAGACAGCAACAAGCTCTCTTTAACTCCAATCTCCCGATTCCCGCGATGGAGCACACCTAAGTCAAGCGCCAACAGTGTTAGCACAACAGCGAAAAAGGAAAGCCAAAGCCAGAGGTCAGTACCAAGAACGTCTTGATAGGGATACGCACTAAGGGCAGACATGAGCCCCTCCTGTATAGTCGTAGTTGAACAACTATGACTCCGACATGGCGGTATAACCGTCAGAGGGGCCCGGCGTCACGAATAAAGAATTTATCGAGCGCGAGTAGGCTGCAAGTAGAAAACATTTACAAATCGTGTCCATGACAAGCCAAAAGGCTTGCAGTGAAAAACTAACTTCGAACACCTGATTGCACCAGCCTCATGGGTGCCCCGCACGTTATCAACGCCTTCATTGGAGCAAAGCGTCGCTCGCTCGCGTCGACCTGATGCAGCGCCTTCCGTCGCTCAGAAGGCACCCTCACACGCGCGGCAGGCCGAACAAAAGGGTAAACACTATAAAAAGGAGTTTCGCCATGACACCGGCAAAACCTTATACGTTACTGCTCACGCTGTGCCTGGGCTGCGCTTCACCACTTGCTTTGGCCGCCACAGACCTGAACCATCAGCACGCCCCAGGCATGCAATCGAACGACAATGGACAAATGCACGACCAAAGCGGTGCGACTGGCTCGGGAACGCCAGGCGATGGCATGGGTACGGGTGATGGCGGTACTGACGACAATGGTACGGACAATACCGGCGGTGACGGTACCGACAGCGGTTCGGGAACCGGCAGCAATGGCTCTGGTGATAGCGGCGCAAATGCGGGTAGTGGTAGCAATGGCTCAGCCGGAGGTGGATCAGGCGCAGGTTCCGGCAGTTAGCTGAAAGGGCCGATGGCAACGGATCACTTATCCATCGCCCGGTTCGTCGGTTCTACCCGGGTTCAAACCGTTCATGCAACCCACGCAGGAGTAAATACCATGCCACGCGGGGACAAAGACAAGTACACGGACACGCAGAAACGCAAGGCCGAGCACAAACAAACAATCCGGTGGCGGTGAGAAGCACGGAGGCTCGGGAAGCAGGACATCGTCGCGGGCGAAGAAGACCGCACGCTCGGATTCGGCCAAACGCGCCGCTGAATCTCGCCAGGGGCATTCGCGGATGTCGCACGCGTCGCTGGAATCGCAAAGCAAGGAAAGCCTTATGAAAGAGGCACGCAGCAAATACATCAAGGGGCGCTCGACCATGACCAAGGCCCAGTTGATTGACGCCCTGCAAAAACACGGGTGACGGCCAGATGTGATCGGCAACTTGGCAAGCGGGCTGAACGTTTAGTCAACCGGCCCGGTCGCACAACAGAGACGCAGCCGACTGCGCAAACCCTGACCGTGAGGACCTTCCATGAGCGCGATCTCTCCCAATGGGGTTGAAGAACACCCCATCTGCCTGACCCTGAATGGTCAGCGCCGAACATTGCAGGTGAATCCCTGGACCACCCTCCTCGACCTTTTGCGTGAGCAGTTGGACCTGGTTGGCACCAAGAAGGGTTGCGACCATGGCCAGTGCGGGGCCTGCACGGTGCTGCGCGATGGCAAGCGCGTCAATGCCTGCCTGACCTTGGCCATCATGTGCAATGGGGCCGAATTGGTGACCATCGAAGGGCTGGCCGTCGGCGACGTTCTGCACCCAATGCAGCGCGCATTCATCACCCACGATGCCTTCCAGTGCGGCTACTGCACCCCGGGGCAGATCTGCTCCGCAGTCGGGCTTGCCCGTGAAGGGCGTGCCGACACCCGCGAGGCCATTCGCGAACAGATGAGTGGCAACCTTTGCAGGTGTGGTGCATACGGCAACATCGTCGCTGCGGTAGAAGAAGCCCTACCGTTGATGACGGACCTGGCCCAGCCTCAACGAGGGCCGAATCCATGACGCCTTTCAGCTACCACAAGCCCGCATCCATCAGCGAAGCCGTGAGCCTGGCAGGCGCCAGCTCGCACTTCATTGCCGGCGGCACCAACCTCGTCGACCTGATGAAAGAAAACGTGGTTCGCCCCAAGCGCCTGATCGACATTTCCGGCCTTGGGCTGAACGGCATCCACCTCACGTTGAACGGTGGCTTGTTGATCGGCGCATTGGTGAGCAATGCCGACCTGGCCTGGCACCCGATGATCGAGCAGCACTATCCATTGCTGTCAGACGCCATCCTGGCTGGGGCATCACCGCAGCTGAGGAACATGGCCAGCACCGGTGGCAACTTGCTGCAACGTACCCGGTGTTACTACTTCTACGACACCGGCACCCCCTGCAACAAACGTGAGCCCGGCAGCGGATGCCCGGCGCGTACAGGCTCGAACCGTATCCACGCGATTCTCGGCGCCAGTGATGCCTGTGTCGCGACCCATCCCTCGGATATGTGTGTGGCATTGGCAGCGCTCGAAGCCGTGGTGCATGTGCAGGGGCCGCGCGGAGAGCGCCAAATACCTTTTGCGGCGTTCCATCGTCTCCCCGAGGACACCCCGGAGCGAGACAATCAGCTGGCAGTCGATGAACTGGTGGTCGCCATCGAGCTGCCACCCCCGGAGTTCGAAAACCATTACCGTTATCTGAAAATACGCGACCGCGCCTCCTACGCGTTCGCGCTGGTGTCGGTCGCTGCAGCCTTGAAATTCGATGGTGAGGTGATCCAGCAAGCTCGCCTGGCGCTGGGCGGCGTTGCCCACAAGCCGTGGCGAGACCCGGTTGTGGAGCGCATGCTGGCCGGCCAAGCGCCTAGCGAAGCACTGTTCACCCGCGCCGCGCAAACGTTGCTGCAAGACGCAAAACCCCTGAGCCACAACGGGTTCAAGGTCACGCTGGCCCAACGTGCGATTGTGCGGGCACTGAATGACGCGGCCTACGGCGCCGCTTGCTGGAGGGCACGACCATGATCAACTCCACACCAGTAGTTGGCACGCCCCTGGACCGCGTGGACGGCATGGCGAAGGTCACCGGGCAGGCGCGCTACGCGGGCGAATACCCCGAGACAGGCCTGCTCCATGGCAGCGTCGTGTCCAGTACCATCGCCCGCGGTCGGGTACTCAACATCGACAGTGCGCAGGCAATGCGCGTGCCGGGGGTGATCGCCGTGCTCGACCATGCACATCGTCCGCATATTTCCAGTTATGACGACAACTACAGCGACGCCGACTCCGCGAAGGGGGCGCCGTTTAGGCCCTTGTTCAATGAACGAGTCCTCTACAATGGGCAACCGCTGGCGCTGGTGGTTGCCCAAACCCTCGAACTGGCCCGGTATGCGGGTTCGCTGATCAGGATCGAGTATGCCGAGGAGGCCCACCAGACCGACCTGGGCGCATGCCAACAGTCGCATGCAGCACTCACCGAGACACCAGCGCCGCGTGGTGACTTTGCCGCTCAGTTTGCCGGGGCCCCGGTGCAGGTGGATGCCACCTACCTGACAGCCAACGAGTACCACAACCCGATGGAGCCCCATGCGTCAACCGTACTCTACAAAGGCGACGGCACGCTGGAAATCCACGACAAGACCCAAGGCACACAAAACTGCCAGGACTACCTGCACAAGGTGTTTGGCCTGCCCAAGGCAAACATCCGCGTGCGCGCGGCATTCGTCGGCGGTGCCTTCGGCTCGGGCTTGCGTCCGCAGTACCAGTTGCCGCTGGCAGTGATGGCGGCGTTGCACCTGCAGCGTTCGGTGCGCGTCACGCTGACTCGCCAGCAGATGTTCACCTTTGGCTACCGGCCCCGCACCGAGCAGCGCCTGCGCCTGGGTGCTGACGCAAACGGGCAGTTGCTGGCGATCGCCCACGATGCGCTTGGCCAGACCTCCCGCTTCGAGGACTTCACCGAGCACGTGGTGGAATGGAGTGGCATGCTCTACCAGTGCGACAACGTTGCCCTCAGCTATCGCCTGGCCTCGCTCGATGTGTACACCCCGTTGGACATGCGAGCGCCTGGCGCCGCGTCGGGGATGATTGCCCTGGAATGCGCCATGGATGAGCTTGCCTGTGCAGCGCAGATTGACCCGCTCGAGCTGCGCCGGCGCAATTTTGCCGCCAGCAATGCCAACGAGGGCAAGCCGTACTCCAGCAAGGAACTGCTGGCATGCTACCGGCAAGGTGCCGAACGTTTTGGCTGGCAAAACCGTAATCCGCAACCGCGCAGCATGCGCCATGGCAACCAGCTGGTCGGTTGGGGGATGGCCGGCGGCGTCTGGGAAGCCATGCAGATGAAAGCCAGCGCCAAAGCGCGCTTCGATGCCAAAGGCCACCTCACCGTCTGCAGTGCCACCACCGATATCGGGACCGGCACTTATACCGTCATGACGCAGATCGCAGCCGACGCGGCTGGCGCCAGGGTGCAGGATGTCACCTTCGTGCTGGGTGATTCTTCACTGCCCACCGCACCCCTTCAGGGAGGATCGTTCACGGTGTCGTCGGTCGGCTCGGCCGTCCGCCAGGCCTGCCATATACTGCGCACCAAAGTGCTGGAACATGCGCGCAAGATGTACCCCCAAGTGGCCAGCACGGCCCGGGAGCAGATCGTGTTCGCCGATGGCTACCTGCACGCAGGCAGCCATCGCCTGGCCTTGGCGGACATCATCGCCAGCGCCCCCGAAGGTGAGTTCGAAGTGCAAGTCGACGCGGAGCCCGGCGCCAGGCGTGAACCGTTCTCCACCGCCACGCATTCGGCGGTGTTCGTGGAAGTCCACGTCGACGAGGACCTTGGCACGATCAAGGTAGTACGGGTGGTCAGCGCCGTGGCGGCGGGACGGGTAGTCAACCCGAAAACCGCGCGCAGCCAGATCTTGGGAGGCGTTGTGTGGGGCATGGGTATGGCCCTGCACGAAGCCGCGCTCACCGACCATCGGTTGGGTCGCATCGTCAACCACAACCTGGCGGAGTACCACATCCCGGTCAACGCAGACTGCGGGGATATCGAAGTCATCTTCGTTGAAGAGCACGACGACATCATCAATGAACTGGGATCCAAGGGCGTAGGTGAAATCGGCGTCGTCGGGGTGGCAGCCGCGGTAGCCAACGCGGTCTACCATGCCACGGGCAAGCGTGTGAGAGAGTTTCCGATCACGCTCGACAAGGTGCTGTGACTGGGCGAGGGGGCAAGCCCCCATCCCCATTCGAGCCGTCGAGATAACGATGGGAACTGAAGCACCAATCGCAACGCCTGCCCGAGCGTTCTGGAGCGAGTTGTCACTGCAGCGTTCCGGCCTGCACGTTGCTGGCCCCGTGCGGGTGGGGAAATCCTCCACCATCACTACCATTAAGGAGGGTGACCACCCTCCTCCCAATGCGCGATAGGTAGTTACTGCAGCACGGGCCGCCTCTGTTTGCGCGACCGCTCGTGAATCTGAAGCCCAACGCGCTTCAGGTCAGCGTCGATCTTATCCAATAGTTTTTTCTCCCGCGCCAGCAGCCTCAAGCGAAGCGGCTTCCCGCCTCTGCCTGCTCAAGAGTCAGGACGTGATTTGCAACCTGCCCTTATTGTTATGTTATAACTCAGCCAGTAATCTGAAACTGATTCATACCCCTTGCTGCCACGTGCAAGGCTCCCACCACTGGATATAAATGATGAGCTCAGCACTACCCGACGTTTCCGTCACCGACCTGGCCCCCAGCCTCAGCCCGCTGCAATGGGTCGGCATGCAGGGTATCGACCTGCCGGTAAGGATCCAGGAAGCGACCTACCAGCGTGAACTGCACGCCCGGGCGGATGTTCAGGTCGACCTGCCGGCACCGCACGTCAAAGGCATTCACATGTCCAGGCTGTATCGCCTGCTGGACGCATGGGGGCAGGCTGCGGCGGTGTCGCCGGCAAGCCTCTTTGCGCTGTTGCAGGAGATGATCGACAGCCATCAGGATTGCGAAAGCCGCAATGCCAGGTTGCGCCTGGATTTCGACTTGCTGGTTCGCCGCCCTGCACTGGTGACCGAGGGTCTCTCTGGATGGAAGTCGTACCCGGTTCACGTGCTCGCGACGAAGGTCGGCGGGGCGCTGAACCTGAATATTGAGGTCAGGATCGGCTACTCCTCGACCTGCCCATGCTCGGCCGCTCTCTCCCGGCAGTTGATTGAAGACAGCTTCCTGCGAACCTTCAAGGACCAGCCACTGCTTGAAGCCGGCGCCGTCGCGCAGTGGCTGCGCAGCAACGCGTCGCTGGCGACGCCTCACAGCCAACGTAGCGAAGCTCGGGTGCGCGTCGCGGTGCCTGCCGATGCTCCGGATCTCGGGTTGCTGGCCTTGATCGACCAAGTCGAAGGCGCTTTGCGCACGCCGGTTCAGACCGCCGTGAAACGGGCTGACGAACAGGCTTTCGCAGCGCTCAACGGGCAGAACCTGATGTTCGTCGAGGACGCTGCGCGGCGCATACAGGTATGCCTTAGCGCTTATCGCGACACCCAGGTGCACGTCCGCCACCTGGAAAGCCTGCATCCGCACGACGCCTCGGCCTGGTCTACTCCGCAGGCCCCTGGCTAAGCCGGTTTGTCGACGGTTTCGACGAAAGCGCTCGCAGCAATCGTCGTTGCCTGCGAACGCTCCTCGGCAGCTACCATCGGGGCAGCAGGCATCCGGTATTGGTTCTCCCACTTCGCCACAACCAGAGGCGCCAGTGCGTTGCCCAAGACATTCAGCGCCGTGATCGGCATGTCCATCAAGCGATAGACTCCGGCGATGAACGCAATACCTTCCACAGGCAGACCGGCACTGGTCAGCGTAGCGGTCAAGATCACGAACATGGCCCCCGGAACGCCGGCTGCGCCCTTGGAGGTCAGCACCATGATGATGATCAGCATCGCCTGGTCAGCCAGGCTCAGGGGAATTTCATAGAGCTGCGCGATGAACAGCGTGCCGATGCCCACGAAAAGCGATGCGCCATCCAGATTGAAGGAATAACCCGTAGGGATAACCAACGTAGCAATCGAACGCGGCGCACCGTAGGCCTCGACCTTTTCAATCAACTGGGGCATGACAGTCGCCGAGGCGGCAGTACTGAACGCCAGGATCAACTCATCCTTGATCGCCTTGATCAGGTCGAAGATGTTGATCCCTGCAACCTTCGCGATGCCGCCCAGCACGACCACGCCGAACAGAATGACCGCGATGTAGGTGACGGCAATCAGTTTTGCCAGAGGCAGCAATGCGGAAAGCCCGAAGTTGGCGACCGTCACGCCGATCAGGCCAAAAATCCCGATGGGTGAGTAATGCATCACGATATGCGTCACTTTGAACATCGTCGCGGAAATGGCATTGACTACCGCGATCAGCGGCATTTTCTTCTCTTTGTCCAGAGCACTTAGCCCAAAGCCGAACATGACCGAGAAGAACAGGACAGGCAGCAGCTTTCCTTGCGCCATTGCACCGACGATATTGTCCGGGATGATATTGAGGATGACTTGACCAAACCCTGTGCTCTCCGAGGCAGAGGGAAGCGAGAGCGTTTGGGTGTTTGCAAGGGTGGTCAAGTTGGCACCTACGCCCGGCTGCGCAAGATTGCCAACCAGCAGGCCACAAACAATTGCGATGCTGGTCACGACGAAGAAGTAGAACAGGGCTTTCACCCCTACCCGCCCTATCGCCTTGTTATCACCATTGCCTGCGATCGCGCCGACCATGCACGCGAACACGAGGGGTACGACAATCATCTTCATCATCTTGATGAAAATATCGCCGACGGGTTGCAAAAGGTTGCTGGTTATCCAAGCTTTGTACTCGGGAAAGAAATTGAGAAGTGCCCCCACTACAACCCCGAGCACAAGACCTGCAATAATTCTAGTCACTAGACTAGTCTTCGCCATACGTCCTCCAGTTATTATAATTTGGACTGTACATTGGCCGGCAAAAATGCCAAACACATCGTTGGAACCTGTTATTTTTATTGAGTGGCCACTTACCGATACACGCCTCTTACTTCATGCAGACAAAGCGGGGGAGCGTCCCGGACGTTTTTGCCAATCAGGTGGCAAAAACACCTTCAAAGTCCTTGAACCCTTTGATCTCGATCGGGTTGCCACTGGGGTCCAGGAAAAACATCGTTCGCTGCTCCCCAGGTTGGCCAGGGAATCGTACAACCGGCGGTATGTCGAACTGCACACCATGAAACGCCAGGCGGTCTGCCATCGCGAACCAGTCATCCAGATGCAGCACCAAGCCGATATGCGGCATCAGCACTTCATGGTCGCCAACCTTGCCGGTACGGGTAGTTGGAAAGGGCACACCTTTGTGAAGCGAAATCTGGTGGCCGAAGAAATCGTAATCCACATAAGTTTCACTCGTGCGGCCTTCTTTGCAGCCGAGAATGTTACCGTAGAAGTTACGCGATGCTTCGAGATCTGTAACATGGTATGAAACATGAAATAACGATTTCATAACTACCCTCTTTGGTTTCTGATAGAACTTTTGGGGAGGTTAGCGTAGCCTCGCGCAAGTGCTAAAGCGCATTTTTCCATCTCTCAGCGAAAGGAAATGTTTTGGACACTCGATTTCTCGAAAGCCTGATTGCGGTAATAGAAACTGGCTCGATTGCAGCGGCTGCTCGACGGGAAAACCTGACAGCACCTGCAGTCAGCCAACGTATACAAGCACTCGAGAAGTCACTGGCGTGCGAACTCCTGATCCGAAGCGCACACGCTGTCGAACCGACCGAGAAATGCCTGTCGTTGCTGCCGAAGATTCGAGATCTGATCCAGGGGGCAGCAGAGCTAAAGGAGGATCTGGACACCAGCAACCTGTCCGGGTATCTCAAGATTGGCGCGATTTCTACCGCGTTGACAGGCATATTGCCGGAGGCCATGAACCAGCTATCAACCATTGCTCCGCAATTGAGGCTACGCATCACCCCGGGGGACTCGCGCAGTCTTTACGAACACGTGGCTTCCGGAGAGCTTGATGCGGGAATCATGGTATGTCCGCCCTTCACCGTCCCCAAAACCTTGCGTATGCAGGTGCTTCGAGAAGAACCCCTGATGCTTTTGACCAAAGACCCCATTGACAAAAGCGACGTCCGCTCGACGATTCTTGGGCGAAACCTGATTCGATATGACTCAAATGCCTGGGGTGGGCAGATTGCACAGCAATACCTGAATGACAATGACCTGCAGCCCGATGTGCTGTGTAATCTGGATGCGCTAGATGCAATCCACATCATGGTCGCAAAAGGCATGGGGGCTTCTGTTGTCCCGTACTGGGCGGGATTGAAGACTGACGACGTACATGCAACCCCCGTGTCGGAGGCTGACAGCTACATGCGCCAGGTCGTCCTGCTTTACAAGTCCACCCCCAGAAGGCCTAAAGCTGTGGAGGTTTTGAAGGAACAGCTTATGAATAACTGCAACTTCCCCTAAGGGCCTACACTCTCGGCAAAAAGGAGGACTTCATGATAGCTCGCTGGCGTTGGTTGGCTACGAGAATTGCCAAGCGTCTCTGGTTCAGGGCAACGCTTTTCTCCCTGTTGGGGGTGGTTACGGCGTTGGTGGCTGTGGTGCTCAAGGATGCGGTCCCCGTCACCTTGCCTGCCCGTATCGGTGCAGATGCGGTTGACAAGATATTGGGTATCATCGCCTCGAGCATGCTGGCCGTCACAACGTTTTCGCTGAGTACAATGGTCTCGGCCTACAGTGCCGCCAGCAGTGGTGTAACGCCGCGCGCCACTTCGTTGGTCATGGAGGACGCCACGACCCAGAACGCTCTGGCGACCTTCATCGGGTCCTTTCTCTTCAGCCTCGTCGGTATCATTGCACTGAGCACCGGAGCCTACGGTACACAAGGTCGTGTAGTGCTTTTCACCGTGACGATTGCGGTTGTGGTCCTGATCATTTACACCTTGCTGCGCTGGATTGATCACCTCTCCAAACTAGGGCGCGTGGGCGAGACGATCGACCGTGTCGAAAAAGCTGTGATCAAAGCCATCGAGCAGCGTGTTGAACACCCCTATCTGGGCGGTGCAGCCTACCCGCCTGACCTCAAGCTTGCTGGGGCAGCCCATGAAGTGAAAAGCGGCCAGACAGGCTATGTACAGCACATCGATGTCCTTACGCTAACCAGGATTGCGACGGACACCAAGATTCGAATTTATCTCGAAGTCCTGCCTGGCACCTTTGTCCATGAGGGTATGGTGGTTGCGCGGGCCTTGGCCGTGAACGGTGAGCCGCTCGATGACAATGGCGCGCTGGACATCGATATTTTCGCTGCCTTGAGCATCGGCCTCAGGAGAACGTTCGAGCATGACCCGCGCTTCGGGCTTTCGGTGTTGTCCGAGATTGCCTCGCGAGCGCTGTCCCCTGCGGTAAATGATCCCGGTACAGCCATCGACATCATTGGGCGCGGCATTCGGTGCTTGACGTGTTGGGGGAAACTGCATCCCGTGGCGCAGAGTACGGATAACGAATGCGCGCAGGTCTATGTGCGTGCACTGGTGGCGGATGACCTGTTTGACGATTTCTTTGCACCGATCAGCCGGGACGGCGCAGCTTTGCACGAGGTCAATCTGCGCTTGATCAAAGCCCTTGTCAGCCTGGCGCACATCAACCCCCATGCATTTCGGCCCGCCTGCAGCCGGCATGCCGCGCGATTGCTTGCACACGCGGGCAGTGGGCTTGTGCTTCAACAGGACAAGGACGAACTCCGCGCGCTTGCTGCCGAACTCATAGGTGTCCACTAAGTCTCGTGCGCCTGTACCCGATTGAATATTCGCGCTTGAAAAGTCCCCCTGTTCAGATGCTTCAGAAGATGTAGAATCCGTCGCCAACTCCAAACCTGATCATTCCGTTGTCACGCCGAGTCCCGTCATGAAGCTGGCCCACCACACACGATCACAGGTCGCCTGGGTGCTGTATTTCAGCATCCTGTTCGGCTCGTTGTTGTGCGCCATGGGCCATGGGCAAATGGCCGGGTTGCGCCTGGCTGGCATGGATGATGCCTCTTGGTGCACGGCTGACCGCAGCGGCATGTACCAAGGTGAGCAAGACTTAAGCGATCCGGCCCTGCCTGCTGGCGGTGACTGCGTGATCGCCAGCCTGTTCAGCGCCACGCTGCTGGCCGTATTTTTTGGCCTGCTGACCTTGCTCGCCGGCGAGCCGGGCAGCCCCTTACCCAACCAACCTCCACCACGCCTGCCCAAGCAGCGTTGGCCACTGGTCAATCCCCGCGCCTCTCCTGCTTCGCTTCTCGCGTTCTGACATCGCCACGTCCCCGTGCCGCCTGATCGGCAGCGGGCGTGTGCTCACCGATTTCAGCCAGGAAGCCTTGCATGTTCCGCATGACCACTTTGGCGCTGCTCGTTGGCAGCGCAACCTGTGCCTGGGCGCAGGATGACACCCTGACCCTGCCGGCCAGCAATGTCACGGCCACAGCCAATCAACCCACGGAGGCAACCCGCCTTGACCTTGATCGCCCCATCGAAAGCGGCTCGCGGCTGAACCTTAGCGCCAGGGAGAACCCCGCTTCCGTCAGCGTTGCCGACCGCAAGACCATGGAGCGCATCGGCGCACGTAACTTCCAGGACGCCGCCAATGCACTGCCCGGGGTTAACGCCTCGGCTCCGCCCGGCTGGGGCGGATATGTGTCGTACCGAGGGTTCAACGGTGCCCAGATCAGCCAATTGTTCAATGGCATCAATTTGCAGTATGGCGGCGCGGCGCGCCCGGTGGGCGCCTGGATCTACGACCGCGTCGAATTGCTCGGCGGGCCATCCTCATTCCTCAACGGCAGCGGCGCTGTCGGTGGCAGCCTCAATTTCATCACCCGGCTGGCAAGCCGTGATGAAGACACCTTCGAAGGGCGCGTCAGTTATGCACGCTACGACACCATGGAAACGTCGGTCGCCTTCAACAAGGCGCTGAACACGGGCAACGGCCCGCGCCACTATGCCCGCCTCGACTACAGCCGCACCAGTACCAACGGCTATATCGATCGGCAGGAGAATGGGGCCGGCAATCTGGCTTTCTCGCTGCTTAGCGACATCAACGATCAGCTCTCGCACACGCTGGCCATCGAATACCTGGAAGAGCGAGAGGACAGCCCCTACTGGGGCACACCGGTATTGCAGCCACTGGTCGGTACCTTGCACATCGACAAGCACAACCGTTTCAACAACTACAACGTCGAAGACGGTCGCTACGAGCAGCGCACCCGGTGGCTGCGCTCGATCACCGACTATCGCTTCGATGACAACACCCAACTGCGTAACACCTTCTACCACTACAACGGCCAGCGCGATTACCGCAATCTTGAGGTGTATCGCTACAACGCCGACAACAGCGCCATCGCTCGCTCGGGCGGCTATCGCCAGCGGCACGACCAGGAGGTCAACGGCGACAGGCTCGAGCTGACCCATCAGGGCCAGTTGTTCGGCCTTGCCAGCGACTGGGCGTTCGGCATGGACTACAACACCAACCAGCAAACCAACTACCCGCTGTCCAAGGGGGCGTTCGACACGGTTGACCCGAACGGCTTCGAACCCGGGCACTTCCTCGATATCCCCGGTATGGACGCGCCCATGACCAAGGGCAGAACCACCACCACCGACACCACCTCGGCCTTCGTCGAGAACCGTACCCGCCTGACCGATCAGCTGTCATTGATCACCGCACTACGCTACGACCATATCGACTTCGACGTGGTCGACCATGTGGCGCGAACCAGGCTCGACCGACGCTGGGACGCCATCACCGGTCGCCTGGGCCTGGTCTATGACCTGACCTCCAACGTCAGCCTGTACACCCAATACAGCACCTCGGCCGAACCACCAGGCGGTACCCTGACCAGCGCCTCGATCAGCCAGGTCGGCGACTTCGACCTGAGCACCGGCCGTCAGGTCGAGGTAGGCAGCAAGTTCGACTTCCTCAATGGGCGCGGCTCGGCCACGGCAGCGGCGTATCGCATCGTGCGCAAGGATATCTCCGTGCCCTCCTCGACCGTGCCCAACACCACCGAGCAGGCGGGCCAGCAGACCTCCACTGGCATCGAGCTGGCAGCCTCGTTCAAGGTCACGCCCAAGCTGCTGGCGGCGGGCAACTTCAGTTGGGTAAATGCCGAATACGATGAATTCAACGAGACCATCGGCGGCGTGGTGTACTCGCGCAAGGGCAAGAACCCGGTCAACATCCCCGACCGCGTGGCCAACCTCTGGTTGACCTACGACCTGGCACCCGGCTGGCAGGTCGGGGCTGATGCCCGCTATGTCTCATCGGTGTACGCCAACACCGCCAATACCGCATGGGTACCGTCGTACACCGTCTACGGGCTCTCCATGACCCACGACCTGGACAAGCACGTGCAAGTCAGCGCGCGGCTGCGCAACCTCACCGACGAGGTGTATGCCCGCTTCATCCATCAGACCAACACCCAGTACTACCTGGGTGAACCGCGCAGCCTGGAAGTCGCTGTGCAGTGGCGCTACTGATGAGCGTGAAGCGCCAGCTGTACCTGTGGCACCGCTGGCTGGGCATCGTCGCCTGCCTGTTCATGGCGCTGTGGTTCGTCTCCGGGGTGGTCATGCTGTACGTCGGTTACCCCAAGCTGACACCGGCCGAGCGCCTGGCCCACCTGCCGGCTTTGCCGGCGGGGTGCTGCGCCGAGTTGCCCGAGCATTGGGCGCAACAGCCGCTGAAGGCGCTGCGCCTGACCAGCCTGGGCGGGCGTGCGCACTACGTGCTGGAACTGGCCGACGGTCGCCGCGTCATCCTCGATGCCGCCAGCGGCGAGCCTCTGGCTCGGGCCGACGCAGCCTGGGCCCTGGCCAATGCCCGGCAGTATGCCGGTGACGCCGCCAGGTTGGCTTACCTGGGCACCGTGGACGAGGACATGTGGACCCACTCCAGGGCATTGGATGGCGACCGCCCCTTGCATCACGTGCAGGTAGACGATACAGCCGGCACCTGGCTTTACCTGTCCAGCCGCACCGGCGAAGTGGTGCGTGACGCCACCGCCCAGGAGCGTGCCTGGAACTGGGTCGGTGCATGGCTGCATTGGCTCTATCCGCTACGGGGCGGGTTCGGCTTCGACAACGGCTGGCGTAACCTGGTGATCGGCCTGTCCCTGGCCGCAACGGTCATGGCGCTCCTGGGCATGACCGTTGGCATACTGCGCCTGCGGCTGCGCAAGCGCTATCGCAGCGGCTCGTGCAGCCCCTACCCTGGCGGCTGGCTGCGCTGGCACCACATCGGCGGGCTACTGTTCGGCACGGTGCTGGTGCTGTGGGTATTCAGCGGACTCATGTCGATGCGCCCCTGGGGTGTAACCGACAGTCGTTCGCAGCTGGCCCCCCAGGCGCTACGTCAGGGGCCACTACGCGCGATGGATATCGGCCAGACGGTTGCCCAGGCCATGGCCAGCCTGAGCCAGGAGCCTGGGTTCAACCCTGTCGAGATCCAGTGGCAACGCCTGGGCGGCGACACCTTCCTGGTTACCCGCAATGCCGCCGGCGATAGCCGGATTCTGGAAGCCGGCGCGCCGTCGGCGCGGGCCTTGTCCGAACGACGCTTGCTGACAGCAGCCCGTGCGATGGCGGCAGGCGTCGTGGTACAGGCCAACTGGCAAGGGCACTATGACGCCTACTATTTCACCCGTGACGCCCAGAGCATGTACGGCTTCCAGAGCCGCCCACTGCCGGTACTGCGCCTGCGCTTCGACGACCCCGCCAGCACGTGGGTCTACCTCGACCCGGCCAGCGCAGAAGTGGTAGCCAGCCACGATGCCAGGCAACGCACCGGTCGCTGGCTGTTCAACCTGTTGCACAGCTGGGATCTGCAGCCACTGCTGCAAAGGCCGGTGTTACGCGAAGGCCTGATCATCGCCTTGAGCATCGGCGGCCTGGTGGTTTCACTCAGCGGCGTCGTACTAGGCTGGCGAAGGCTACGCAGAATGACCGCTCGAGTTCGCGGTTGAGCCTCCTTTCGTGTTTCGCAGCGGCCTGAGCGATTGCCGCTGATCACTGAAAAAACAAAAGCCGGGACGGTAATGCGCCCCGGCTTTTGTTTGACCCGATGAAAACCCTGCCAAGAGTAAAACACCGGATCAACTTCAACGTAGCACGGCACCTGCAAGCCGCCACCCTGCGACAGTTCGCCGCACTCTGCCAGCCAGACAGGTAGATGAAGCCCTGACACCGCGCATGCGTCAGAACGTCGCACCTGACAGGGATAACCACGCTCTTAGACTCTGCCTTCCAATAAAAAACCTGAGAGGTCGGTCATGAAGAAAACACTGGCAATGCTTGCTTGCCTGGCAACCGCCAGCCTGGCTCAAGCAGCCCAGGACCCGGAGGCGGTCTTCAACCGCGCCTGCCAGATGTGCCACAACGGGCAATTGCCAATGGCGCCGAAGAAAGGTGACCACGAGGCCTGGAAGCCACGGCTGGCCCAAGGCAACGATGTACTGGTGAAGCACGTCACCGAAGGCTTCAACGCCATGCCGCCGCGCGGCCTGTGCATGGACTGCACCGCCGACGATTACAAGGCCGTAATCGACTACATGTCCAAGTGATTCGTGCGCCAGGGACGCGCCAGGTACTGTGCGCCCCTGGCAACCTGGTCGCACCTAACCATGATGGGCGGCGTTGCTGGACTCGCGCCTCGCCATTTTCAATCACAGCGAACACCGGGCAAAGGATATGCATCGAGCAGCAGGACGTCGCCGCGCACTCAGCTGGGGGATCTACGCCTGCGTGTTGTTCGCAGTGCTGCATTGCGGCCTAGGGCATGGTCAGGCCAGCGGCTTGATGCTCAACGGTGCAGGTGGCACTTTTTGTAGCCACTTGGCGACTGCAGCCAGCGCGGTCAGTTTCGACAAAGGGCTCGGCGCCGCCTTGGCTGGCGTATCCACCATCGATTGCCCGCTGTGCAACCATGCGGGCTTGGCAATCACCCTGCAACTGGTGGGCGTGGCATTCGCCCGACAAGCCTGCAAGCCCTTACTGCCCATCTTCCCCGCCACCTGGCCTCGCCTACGCTGGCTTGCAGCCAATCCCCGTGCCTCCCCCGCCCTGCCCTGAATCAGCCCGATAGTCGCACCACGCCCTTGGCGCTTATTCACATGGGGTGTCGCCGAGTGCGCGGACCACGGCTCGCCTTGCAACTTTTGCATTCAGGAATACCCAGAGCAATGAAGAACAAGACAATCTGCTGCGCAGCCGCACTCGCCCTTTCCAGTGGTACCGCACTGGCCCAGACCGACAGCGTGGAGCTGCCCGAAACCACGGTGGTCGGCACTTCGGTCATCGACCAGAACACGGTCGACAGCTTCGGCAGCCTCACCACCGTGGTCGGCCAGGAGCAGATCCGCGACCTCAACGCGCTCGACCTGTCCTCCGCGCTGCGTCGTACACCTGGCGTGGTGGTGTCGCGCTTCAACCCGGTCGGCTCGTTCGGCGGTGCCGAAGGCGGCGCGGTGTACATACGCGGCATGGGTGCCAGCCGCCCGGGCAGCGAGATCAAGACCTACATCGATGGCGTTCCCTTCTATATGGGCGTCTGGGGCCACCCGCTGCTCGACCTGCTGCCGATCAACGCGATGCAGAGCATCAGCGTGTACAAAGGCCCGCAGCTGCAGAAGTTCGGCAACACCTTCGCGGCCATCGACCTGACGCCCAAGGTTGCCGAGCAGGGCGACAACCACCATGGGGAGCTGCAACTCACCGGTGGCAGCTTCCGCACGGCCACCGAACAAGCCAGCC
Organism: Pseudomonas sp. D5(2026); assembly: GCF_057766845.1. Taxonomy (NCBI): domain Bacteria; kingdom Pseudomonadati; phylum Pseudomonadota; class Gammaproteobacteria; order Pseudomonadales; family Pseudomonadaceae; genus Pseudomonas; species Pseudomonas sp. D5(2026). Next base: position 2,858,930 of record NZ_CM173421.1, on the reverse strand, counting down.
TGATTGGCCGCGAAGGCGATTTCGACTACCTGCTGGCCCAGGGGGCAGCCCACTCGGACGGTGACCGCAGTGACGGTGATGGCCGGCTGAACAATGGCATGGCGCGCTTGGGTTATCGGCTGAACGAGAACTGGAGCACTGGCTTGTTGGTGCTGCACGCCAACAACCAGGTCTCCGACCCCGGACAGAAAGGCCTGCCGGAAACCAAGAATGGCGAGTTCAATACCCGCGGCACGCTCGCTTCGCTGTCATTGGCCCACAATCACGAATGGGGCGATGGCAGCCTCAAGGTCTACCACAACGAAGGCCGAGGTTCGGCCCTTGACCAGACCGGCCTGGACGGCGACACCATCAGTGATTTCACCCTGCAGGGCATTCGCTGGGAAGAGCAGCTGCGCCCCTGGCAAGGCGGCGAAGTGGCCTTGGGCCTGGACATCGACGAGAGCAAGGGCGAAGTCCACTTCAAACGCATCGCCCCGGCGCCACAAGCGAAGTTCGACGCGCCCACCCTGCGCGTGACATCGCCGCACGTCGCCGTCAGCCATGCCTTTGCCCTCAACGACACCTGGACCCTGACCCCGTCGGCCGGCGTACGCACGTATGAGCACAACGTGTTCGACAACGCCACCGCCCCGCACGCGGGCCTTTTGCTGTCATCGAGCAATGTCGAGTTCCGTGCCAACGCTTCGCGCGGCATCAACTACCCAGGCCTGGAAGCTTCGGTGATGTCGAGCCTGATTCCGGCGCTCGGCGAAACCTGGAAAGACCTCAAGCCCGAGAAAGTCGACCACCAGGAACTGGGCGTGCGCTTCAACCCGATCGACAGCGCTACCCTCGACCTGGCGGTGTTCAAGGACAAGCTGCAGGACCGCTACCTGTTTGCCTTCCCACCGTCGGTGTCGCGCCCGTCGTATATCAACCTGGGTGATTACAACATCAAGGGCGCCGAGGCCACCTGGCAGCAACGCTGGACCAGCAACTGGAGCAGCTTCGTCGGGTTCACCTGGCTCGACCCTTCGCTCAAGACCCTGCCCTACGCACCGCAGAAATCGCTGTCGCTGGGCACCACCTACGAAACCGGGCCATGGCGCCTGTCGGCTGATGCACAGTACCAGAAAGACATGTACGTGCTGGCCGAGGAACGCACCGCCGGCGCCAGCAACTTCTCAAAGGTCGACAGCTTCACCGTGGTCAACATGCGCGTAGGTTATGCCGTACCCGCACTGGGCAAGGTCGGCGAAGTGTTCGTCGCCGTGGAAAACCTGTTCGACCGTGACTACGCCTACCGCACCAACTACCCGATGCCCGGCACTTCGGCGCAACTGGGTGTGAAGATGGGCTTCTGAGCCCTCCCCTGACGCTGCCGGCCTGCACCGGCAGCCCTTTCAAGGAATACGCGCATGAAAGCACCGATTCTCGCCCTGCTGCTAGCCTGCTGCCCACTGCTGGCCGTGGCCGATACCGCCAGCGAGCAGCAGAGCATTCAGCAACTGATGCGACACAACTTCGAACGCCCGGATGCGCCGCTGGACGTTGGCCCAGTTACCGTCCAGGGCGACCATGCGATAGCCGGCTGGTTGCAAGATCAGCGTGGCGGCCGCGCCTTGCTGCGTAAAGGGTCCCACGGCTGGCGCGTGGTGTTGTGCGCAGGCGATTCGCTGCTCGACCCGGCGACCCTGCGCAGCGCCGGGCTCGCCGAGCAGGACGCCCAGCAGTTGAGTCAGGCAGTGCTTCAGGCCGAAAGCAACCAGCCGGTGGATCGGGTCAAGCAGTTCGCCTTGTTCCAGGGGGGGGTCAAGGTCGACAAGGATGCCGCTCACGGCAATCACTGATCCCCTTCTCCAAGGGCCGGCACTCGCTATCCGCAAGCCGTCGGCCCTTTCGTCGGCACTGCCTTCTTTCGCAGCGACTGGCATGCGACTCGCCCTGATGGACGAAAAGCGTTCGGGCTGGCGAGGCCAGCGATGCACCTGCGCTGGCCTCGCGGCTACGCCTGCCGATTCCACCGGGTGCCTAGCATGCGGTATTGATAACGCCTTGGTTTTTTCCCCGCGCCCACCTACAGGATCGGCCTGGGGCTGTGCTGAAAGCTGTCCGCGACAGCGACCTGAGACAGCCGATTCCGGCTCCCGAGGCCGGCGCCTACCGTATAGGCCAGTAACATCGGCATCAGCACGCTGGCGAATATCAGCATCATCCCCATCATCTTTTCGCCACTTGCGGCATTCCACACGGTCAGGCTGGCCGACAGTTGCACGCTCGAAGGTACGATGAAGGGGAATAGTGCAACGCCAACACAGCACAGCATCGCCGTGATCGTCAGCGCGCTTGCGACCACCGCCAGACCTGCGCGCCCCCGGGCTGCGGCGCACAGGCTCAAGATCGTGCCGCCGACGGCGAGCACTGGCGCCAGAATGGCAGCAGGCCATGCTCGGAAGTTGGCCTGCCAGCCGGTATTGCCCGGCAGCACCACCCACTGGCCCGGCATGCACAAGGCAGCAGAATGGCCTCCCTCGGCAAGCGTGTAACCGCGCAGGTCTGCCGCCAACCATAGTGCAGCCGTTGAAAAACTGACCAAGAACACGACCCCTGCGCGACATGCCAGCTGGCGTGCGGCCGGGCGCAGGCTGCCAGCCCCCCGCAGCATGGCCCAGGTGGCGCCCAACTGGCAAAGCATGCTCAGGCTGACGAGCCCCACCAGCAGCGCGAAAGGCCTAAGCAGCCCGGACAACGTGCCATGAAAATGACTCACTTGCCCAGCACAGCGACTGAATGGCATACCGAGCAACAGGTTGCCGAGCACGACTCCGATCAGCATCGCGGGCATCAGCCCGATAACCTGCGCAGTCCAGGTCCGCAGCGACCGGGTGGCCTGCCCACAGGGTTCACACCTCAACGCAAGCACGCCGATTAACCCGCCCAGGCCAGGCAACCAGCCGACCGTAGGCCAGGCCGCCGAAAGCGTGCAGGACAACGCCAGCAACCACAGCAGCTTGATACGCCTGGGCAGGCTCGCGGGTCGAACCGGTTGCAGCGCCGCTCCGCTCTGCCCCTGCATGAATGGCAACAATACTCGCGCCCCCAAATCCAGGCCTTCGACTATCACCAGGCCGATCAGCAATGCGCCAATCAACAGCCACCATATGAATTTGAGCAGTTCGTGATCCATGGCTGGCCCTCCTGCAGGCAAGAAAACGGCCCGTCCGATTGGAGGGCCGTTGTCGTATGCCTGTACTGCACCGTGGATGGGAAAACGGCAAGACAGGCACCCCGCCATGCTAGGCGCAGGTAGCGACGGCCCCAACTGCGACCTTGCGCCACACACCCAGGCACGTGCCCATGACATGGGCATCTGCTTACTGCCCCGGCTCCTGGTGTGACGGTCTGTCGCAGCCTGCGCGGCGTAATGGCCTTAGCAGCACAGATCGTGGGCTTGTCTGGTCGCGGGCAGGTCCAGCAGCTGTTGCTGCACCTCACTCTCGGCCTTTTCTACCAGCTCAAGAATGAGCCGGCAGCGCGCCAGATAACGCTTGCCGGCTTCGGTCAGCGCGATGCGTCGGGTGGTGCGGTTGAGCAGGCGAATGCGCAGGTGAGTCTCCAGGTTCGACAGCATCCGGGAAACGCTGGCCGTGGTGGTGTCCAGGTATTCGGCCGCACCCGTCAGGCTGCCAGCCTGAACCACGCAGTTGAACGCGCGCATGGCTTGAAGTACATCCATCGTCGGTAACCTCATGTTGGAGCTTGGGCAAAGGGTGCAAGGACGGCGTCCGCCGCCGTCAACTGATCAAGGTTTAGCCGGGCACCGGCAGCCAGCGCCTGAAGCTACCTGCGCCTTTGCCATCGAGCGGGCTCCAGGAGAACTCCCAGGACGGTGGTGGCAGGTCCTCACCCTCCTGGGCCGTGAACGGGGTCGAACGGAACCCCGGCTTCCACTCCACGATCCGTTCGATCATGGGCTGCCACGCGAGGATCAGGCCACGGGCCTGGGACACATCGGTCGTTACCCAGAGCGCAGCTGCCGCCACCATGAACGCCTCAATATGCTCTTCGGTCACCCGGGCCTGGTACGGCGAGCTCAGCAACCAGCGGCAAACGCTGATGTAGTACGTCCAATCCAGCGCCGGATGGTGTCGGTAGGCCCAAGTCATGAAGCGTCGGAACAACTCAAGCCCCTCTGGCGGGTCGAGCTTCAGCAAGCCTGGGCAAACATCGAATAGCGTGTGCCAGTAAGGCAGCAGGCGCGCATCGAGGTTGACGAAGCTGCGGGCATTGCAGGGGTAATCGGGAAACGGCAACAGGAAGTCGCCAGTGCGCGACGGGCGAACGGAGGGTTCCAGCAACGCTGAAGCGTTCAGGGTACGAGACATCGTGTGCTCCTGGGTACGGCTAGCCATCGGCAGGCCGACGCCCCGCTTTTAGCGGGTGCGGCCTGGGTCCTTGCAGGTCAGGCGATCGCTTTTGGGGAGGCACGGGGGTTGATCGACGGCCAGCAGTGCCGGGGCGAATGCACCAGAACAGCGGGTTGCTGGTCGACAGGCAGCACAGGCAGGGCAAAGCCGGCCAGGATCAACGAGGCAGGCAGTGGTGCAGGGCCGCCTTGGGCGCAGCAGCAATGCCCGGGGGCGGACGTCTTCGGGCTAAGGTTGCCGTCCTTGTCCAGCATGGCCGGCTGTACGCCGCCCGACGAGCAATAACTGCCCGCCAGCAACTGCGCCAGGCTCAGGTCGCCCAGGGTACTGGCCATGGGCAATGCCAGTACCTTGAGCAGCATGGCAAGCAGCGCGGCGACCCAGAGGTTATCCCAGGTGCGTGCGCGCAGGCCGCAATGGCGCATGTTCACGCCTCGCCAGGTAGCGCGGGCGTGGAGATTGGACAGGTCATGAGGGCTTCTCTCCAACGACGGTCAAACCAACCGGCAGGCGCATACCTGAGCATGCACCGTGGATCCGGCGTGTTAATGGCAGGCACAGGCCTGCCACGGCGCCTAGGCGCAGGTGGCGTCAGAGAGGTGAAGCGCGAGGGTTGGACGAAGGCCAGCAATAGCGCGGAGGCGCTTGGCTGCGGACCTCGCGCATGATCGGGCGGCGGTTGGCACTGGCCAGCAGCCAAGCGACACCGATCAGGAATACCAGGGTAAGAAAAGCCGCCGAGCCCATCGGGCAACTGAACGGAATACTCAGGTCGCCCACCAGGGCGCCGTCCTGCTTGGCCTTCAGTGAGCCGGTATCGCCACCTAAGCTGCAGAACGCACCGCCGAAACCATTCAGCGCCAGCCCCAATGCCTGCCCGTGGGCAAGGCCACAGCCAAGTACATTGAACAGGACACAGAAGTACAGTGCCCAGGCAATGAGGGGACGGTTTGAAGGCAGACGGTTCATGGGCGGCGACTTTAGCATCGAAACCGGCCCCGTAGAAGCATCACCTCCGCCCTGCCCCCTCTGCGACAAGCCGTCACACCCGGCGCGGTTGGCCTCGATTCACCCGCGCAGGTGGCCCACAGGGACAGATTGTCGCAGTTGGTCACACCCGCCACCGTCCTTACAGTGGCGCCGCCATCGCAATGGCCCGAGTAATTCCCCCAGAAACCAACGCTGAGCCGGCCAGGACCCGGGCTCTGCTTCCCGAAACCGGCGCCGAGGTGCGCCACCCTGTGAGGCCCCATCATCATGAGCGTGCTCGAGGCGCTAGACCTGGCTCGAATCCAGTTCGCCTTCACTGTTTCCTTCCATATCCTGTTCCCTGCCATCACCATCGGCCTTGCCAGTTACCTGGCAGTGCTCGAAGGCCTGTGGCTGCGAACGAATCAGCAGGTCTACCGCGACCTCTGCCATTTCTGGTCGAAGATCTTCGCCGTCAACTTTGGCATGGGCGTAGTGTCCGGCCTGGTCATGGCTTACCAGTTCGGCACCAACTGGAGCCGGTTCTCCGACTTCGCTGGTGCCATTACCGGCCCGTTGCTGACCTATGAAGTGCTCACCGCGTTCTTCCTGGAAGCAGGCTTTCTTGGCGTCATGCTATTTGGCTGGAACCGTGTTGGCCGTGGCCTGCACTTCTTCTCCACGGTGATGGTGGCGCTCGGCACGCTGGTCTCGACCTTCTGGATACTGGCCTCCAACAGCTGGATGCAGACGCCCCAAGGCTATGAGATTGTCGATGGCCGGGTGATTCCGGTGGACTGGCTGGCCGTCATCTTCAACCCCTCATTCCCCTACCGACTGATGCACATGGCCACAGCCGCATTCGTTGCCACGGCGTTCTTCGTCGGCGCCTCAGCGGCCTGGCACCTGCTGCGCGGGCGTGACAACCCAGCCATCCGCAAGATGCTGTCGATGGCCATGTGGATGGCGCTGGTCGTGGCTCCTATCCAAGCCGTGATTGGCGACTTCCATGGGCTTAACACCCTCAAGCACCAACCGGTGAAAATAGCGGCGATCGAAGGCCACTGGGAGAACAAACCGGGTGAACCGACCCCTCTGATCCTGTTCGGCATCCCCGACATGCAGGCCGAAACCACCCGCTTCAAGATCGAGATCCCCGCCCTCGGCAGCCTGATCCTGACCCACAGCCTGGACAAACAGGTACCGGCGATGAAGGAATTCCCGCCTGAGGACCGGCCCAACTCGACCATCGTCTTCTGGTCGTTCCGGATCATGGTCGGCCTCGGCTTCCTGATGATCTTCGTTGGCCTGTGGAGCCTGTGGCTGCGCAAGCGCGGCACGCTCTACACCTCGCGCCCGTTCCTGTACCTGACATTGTGGATGGGGCCGTCGGGACTGATCGCCATTCTCGCCGGCTGGTTCACTACCGAAATCGGCCGCCAGCCGTGGGTGGTGTACGGCTTGCAGCGCACTGCCGATGGTGTGTCGAACCATGACGCCACCCAGCTCAGCATTACCTTGGTCGCGTTCGTGGTGGTCTATTTCGCCCTGTTCGGCACAGGGCTCGGCTACATGATGCGCCTGGTACGCAAAGGGCCTAAACCTGGCGAAGGCGACCAACACACCCCAGGCGGCCCAGGCCAGCAACATACTCCGGCACGGCCGCTGTCCGCCGCCGACGATTACCAGGCAGAGGTGAACTGACATGGGCATCGACCTTCCATTGATCTGGGCGGTGATCATCATCTTCGGTGTGATGATGTATGTGGTAATGGACGGCTTCGACCTGGGGATCGGCATGCTCTTCCCCTTCGTCAAGGACGCACGTGACCGGGATGTGATGATGAACACCGTCGCCCCGGTATGGGACGGCAACGAAACCTGGTTGATCCTTGGCGGTGCAGCCCTGTTCGGCGCCTTTCCGCTGGCCTACGCGGTGGTGCTGGAGGCGCTCTACCTGCCGCTGATCCTGATGCTGATCGGCCTGATCTTCCGGGGCGTGGCCTTCGAGTTCCGTTTCAAGGCCAAACCCGCCAAGCGTCACCTCTGGGACAAGGCCTTCATCTGGGGCTCGCTGGTCGCGACCTTTTCCCAGGGTGTTGCCCTGGGCGCCTTCATCGAAGGCATCAAGGTGGTCGAGCGCAAATACGCTGGAGGGGCGCTCGACTGGTTCACGCCGTTCAGCCTGTTCTGCGGGCTGGGCCTGGTGGTCGCCTACACCCTGCTCGGTTGCACCTGGCTGGTGATGAAGACCGAAGGGCCGCTGCAGCAGCGCATGCACGATGTTGCCAGGCCGTTGGCGTTGGTACTGTTGGTGGTGATCGCCGTGGTCAGCCTGTGGACACCGCTGGCCTACCCGCAAATCGCTGCGCGCTGGTTCAGCATGCCCAACCTGCTCTGGTTCATGCCGGTGCCGATCCTGGTGGTGGTAACGTTCTACGGGCTGCTACGTGCCGTGGCACGCAACGCGCACTACACGCCGTTCTTGCTGACCCTGGCCCTGATTTTCCTGGGCTACAGCGGCCTTGGCATCAGCCTGTGGCCAAACATCATCCCGCCGTCGATCAGCATCTGGGAAGCCGCAGCGCCGCCGCAGAGCCAAGGCTTCATGCTGGTGGGCACACTGTTCATCCTGCCCATCATCCTCGGCTACACGTTCTGGAGCTATTACGTGTTCCGCGGCAAGGTGACCCATGAAGACGGCTATCACTAGGAGCACTACGTGATGACACCCGATGTGAAGCAACCGATGTGGCGCCGACTTACCTGGTTGCTGCTGATCTGGGCAGGCAGTGTGGCGGCGCTGGGTCTGTTCGCTTGGCTGATCCGACTGTTCATGATGGCCGCCGGCATGCGCAGCCATTGAGCCCTCGCCGTGGTGCGCCTGCGACAAAATGGCGCACCACGGAACTTGTACAGCCCGCAACGGATGCGGCTTAATGCGCGCCATATTCGCTCGGGTGACTCATGCTTTCACGTGCACGTGCGCATCTTTGTCTGTTCGCCTGCTTCGCCGTGCTGTTCAACCTGCTGGCGATGCCGCTCGACCGTGCCTTGCAATCACCCCGCATCGACAGCCAATCGCTGATTCTCGGCAGCTTTTGCAGCCTGCACGGTGCACAGAGCCTGCCCAAGTCACTGCTGGCCCAGCTCAAGGCCGAGCTGCCGCAACTCGACGATCAGCCGGACATGAAACACCAGGCGGGCGACTGCTGCTGTGGTCACGCCGGGCATGCCTTGCTGGCCAGCGACTATTATCGCCACCTGTTCCCCCGCTACTGGCCTGACACACTGTTGCTCAGTAACAGCCACAGGCTGTCGCTGCCGCGCGAACAGTGGCCAAAGCTCAACCCTCGCGCCTCTCCCCTGGCCTGACCTGTCGTTGCTTGCCCACGGCTGCCCCGTGACCTGCGGTGCGCAGCCTTGCCCGACTGTCTGACCAGGAAACCTTCCATGCCTGCGTTCCGTTGCACCGCACGCGCTGTCCTGCCCGTGCTCGCTTTGTTCAGCCTCAGCCCCCTGTCGCTGGCCGTTGCCGAAACTCTGCCTGCTGAAAACTCCACCCTCACCCTTGGCGCGGTCAACGTGACCAGTACCGAAAGCGGCCCGCTGGCCACCAGCAGCGTGCTCAGCTCGGTGGACATCCTGGGCGGTGATATCCTCGAAAAAATGCCCGTGACCTACAGCTGGGAGCTGTTCCGCCGGGCACCGGGGGTGATGCTCACCGAGTTCAACCAAGGCACCACCTCCGGCAAGCTTTCGTTCCGCGGCTTCAATGGCGAAGGCGAGGTCAACGCCGTGAAACTGTTGATCGATGGTATTCCCAGCAATACCAATGACGGCAACATGCCCTTCATCGACTCGGTGTTCCCCATGGACATCGACAGCATCGAAGTGGTGCGCGGCACCAGCGACCCGCGCTATGGCCTGAACAACATCGCCGGTAACGTCAACATCAACACCCGCACCGGCGGCAACTACAACAAGGCGCGCCTGCGCTACGGCAGCTTCAACACCCGCGAGGTGCAACTGGCCAAGGGCATCGAGACCAGCAACTGGACGCAGAACTACTTCTTCGCCCGCCAGCAGGTCGACGGCTACCGCGACCATGCCGACACCGAACGCTACAGTTTCGGCGGCAAGTGGTTCTATACCCCTGACGATGGCAGCTACCGCCTTGGCCTGATCGCCCGCCACTACGAGTCCGAAGCCCAGGAGGCCGGCTACCTGACCGAGGATGACGCCCGCCATCATCCGCGCATGAGCAATGACTACAACGCCACGGACAAAGGCACGCGGCGAATGAACCAGGTCAGCGTGCACTTCGACACCGACCTGGCCGAAACGCTGTCCTGGTCAGCCAAGACCTACCTCAACACCTATGACGACCGTCGCTGGACGCAGTACTGGCGCACCAGTTCACAGCAGGAGCGCGATACCTACGAGGACCAGTACGGTGCCATCACCTCGCTGACCTGGCGGCCACAGGTGGACTGGCTGCACGCCTTTGCGCTGGAAGGTGGCAGCGATGTGCAGAAGCAACAGAACCGCAGCGAACGCTACCGCACCGTGGAGCGTGTACGCCAGGCGCAGACACGCGACCAGGACTTCGACTTCAACACGGTCGGTGCCTATGTGCAGGCGGAGATCGAGCCGTTCGAGTCGCTGAAGATCGTGCCGGCCTACCGGGTGGACAAAATCAGTGGTGACTTCACCAACAAGATGACCGGGCAGGACTCCGACATCAACGACTACGGGCTGATCAAGCAGCCCAAGCTCAGCATTGTCTATTCGCCGTGGAAGTTCGCCAGCGTTTACGCCAACTGGGGCCGCACCTTCCAGGTCGGGACGGGCGCCGCAGCCTACAAGGTGCCGCCGCGCAACGAGGACCTGGACCCTTCTATCAACGAAGGCTGGGAAACTGGCATCAAGTTCACCCCGGCCAGCTGGGTCGATGGCCGCGTGGCCTATTGGCGTCAGGACGCCTCTGGAGAAGTGAGCCGTCGCCTGAACGACCCCAGCGGCGAGTCGGACAACGTCGGCGAAACACGCCGCTGGGGCTACGACCTGCAGGTCAACCTGCACCCGGACGAACGCACCGAGGTGTGGATGTCCTACTCCTGGCAGTACTCCAAGATCCTTGAACCCAGCAGCGTGTTACCAGGCAGCAAGGGCCAGGAAATCGATCACGTGCCACACCATCTGTGGAACACCGGCATCAGCTACCAGGCCACCCCTGCCCTGCAATTGACGGCCTGGATCAATGGCCAGACCAACTACTACCTGGAACGCGAGAATACCCAGGGCCGGTATGGCGGTTACGTGCTCACGAATCTTGGCGCGACCTACAAGGTCACCGAAACGATGAGTGTCGACCTGCAATTTAAGAACCTCACCAACCGCTACTACGAGTACGTGTGGTACGACCCGGATGGTGCGGATGCCTCCCTCCACTCCCCGGGTGACGGTCGTGCACTGTATGCCGGCGTGACGTTCGATTTTTGAAAGCCTGCACGTTGGTCGGCGCCAGTGGTTCGGGCAACGCCCTAAGCTGCCTTGGCTTGCTCGACCACTTGTTGGCCGTCGCGATCGATTGGCTTTCGAATTGCCGGAAAACAGGCTATGTTCGTGATACGGAACTTGCGAGGGAAACCTGGCCTTCGGCCAAGGAAGGGATCCGCGCAACGACATGAAATGCGGAAAACGTCGCAGGTGCCGTAGCCGTGGTGATAGCCAGTTCTGCACTGCCACTACCTACCGCAACGCTTTCTGAATCCAGCAATCAAACATGGCGAAGGGCATCACATGTGAACGCCAGGAGGCTTTTCCAGGGCGCCGTCAAAGTACCGGTATCCGCTACCGGTCACGAGTGGCGTCACCAGCCATGACAAACCTTGATCCCCGCGATGAAATAGCGCGCTCCGTACGGACGGATCGGCTCGAACAGCTGTTCGTCCAGTCGGCGCCTGCGGTGCTTGGCAGCTTCCTGGCCGCCATAATGCTGTGCTGGTTGGGCTGGGAGCGTTTCGACCAGCAAAGGGTCATCGTCTGGATGACGTTATTGGGCCTGTCGACCGGCGTGCGTGCCGCCATGTTCTTGGCCTATCTGCGAGCACCGGCCAACCTGCGTACGGCCGAACGCTGGGAGTGGCGTTACTGGGTCACGCTGATGCTGTCGGCGGCTATCTGGGGTTGGGGCGCATTTGCCGTAATGCCCGCCGACGACGCGCTGGGGCAGACGCTGATCATGCTGTTTGCCGTCGGGATGTCTGTCAGCGCGGTGTCGTGCTACTCCTCTTACCGCAACATGACCCTGGTGTCGATGGGCCTGGTCTTGCTGCCTTCTACGGGCTGGCTACTGCTGCAACCTTCCACGCTGCAACAAGGGATAGCCTTGGCGGTATTGGTATTCGCCTGGTTCGTGGTCAGCGCGACGCAAAGCCTGTCCTCTGCATTGACGACGGCCTGGCGCCTGAAACACGAAATGCAACGCGCGCATCGGCTGGCCATGGTGGCCTCGTGCACGGACGAACTGACTGGCCTGAACAACCGCCGTGCTTTTTTCGACAACGCCTCGACGCAACACGCCCGGTGCAAGGACGCAGGTGCATTCATGGCCGTGTTGATGCTGGACGTCGACCATTTCAAACAGATCAACGACACGTTCGGGCATGCCGCAGGCGACCAGGTGCTGCAGCGCATCGGTGCAGTGATCAGTGCCAGCCTGCGTGACAACGACATTGCCGGCAGGCTGGGCGGCGAGGAGTTCGCCATCCTGCTGCCCAATACACCGTTAGCCACGGCCATCGAGGTTGCCGAGCGCCTGCGGGCCCTGATAGCCAAACTGCGTGTAAATGAGCAACACCCGGTCACCGCAAGCATAGGTTTAGCGTTCGCGAAGGCCCCTGCCACTGAGCTCAGCGCCTTGCTCAGCAGCGCAGACAGCGCCATGTACCTTTCCAAGGTATCGGGCCGTAACCGGGTCACGGTCGCCGAACCGGAGCAGGAAGCATTGCGCAAGCAGCACTAGCCCATCCAGGGAGTTGCTATGCAGGGTCCTGGGCCGCAGTCTCACCCGGCGCTGGGCGCAGCGTGCGCACGGCATCGTCGAACAGGTGCTGGTTGGCATGGGCCTGCAGCCGTTGCGGCAAGCGTGCGTTGGCAATCGAATCCCGCAAGTCGTGCCAATGCTGAACAAACTGTTGCAGTTATTGAAAAAAATCTACCGAGACTGACTCCGTCTGCCCCGCGCGGTGAAATCCGATCGACCTGTAGCGCCTCTTTGACGTCCCAAGAAAGCACCTTGGCAAATCAACCCAGAGGCGAGGTACTCATGAACGACCGCATCATCGCGTTTTTCAGCGACACCACCGTATTTGGCATCTCCATTCTCAATCTGCTGGTGGCGCTGACAGTCGCCATCGTGACCTTCATGGTCGCCCGTGCCGCAATCAGTTTCCTGATACGCCGGATACGGCGGTGGTCCGAACACGAAGGCCCATTGAGCCAGGTAATGGCCAAGGTGCTTTCCGGCACCAGCAACTTTCTTTTGTTGCTGGCCTCATTGCTGGTGGGCCTGAGCATGCTCGACCTGCCCGAGCGCTGGCTGAGCAGGGTCAGCAGCCTGTGGTTCGTGGTCGCGGCCCTGCAGATTGGCCTGTGGGCCAACCGCGCCATCGGCCTGGGCCTGAGCCGCTACTTCGCCCGCCACCGTACCGACGGCCTGAACCAGGGCAGCGCGCTGGCTACCCTTTCGGCCTGGGGCGCGCGGGTACTGCTGTGGTCTGTGGTGGTGCTGGCGATGCTGTCGAACCTGGGGGTGAACATCACCGCCTTCGTCGCCAGCCTTGGCGTGGGCGGCATCGCGGTGGCGCTGGCTGTGCAGAATATCCTCGGCGACCTGTTCGCTTCGTTGTCGATCGCCGTGGACAAGCCGTTCGAGATCGGTGACTTCATCGTCATTGGGCCCCTGGCGGGCACCGTTGAGCACGTCGGCCTCAAAACCACACGCATCCGCAGCCTTGGTGGCGAACAGATCGTCATGGCCAACGCCAGCATGATCAGCAGCACGATCCAGAATTACAAGCGCTTGCAAGAGCGTCGCATCGTGTTCGAGTTCGGGCTTTCCTACGACACGCCAACCGAGGCTGTGAAGAAAGCGCCAGGCATCGTAGAAGACGCCATCAAGGCCCAGGAGCAGGCGCGTTTCGATCGCGCTCACCTGCGCGGCTTCGGCAAAGAGGCGCTGGAGTTCGAGTGTGTCTACATCGTCCAGGACCCAGGCTACAACCTGTACATGGACATTCAGCAGGCGATCAACTTCAGGCTGCTGGAGCGGTTTTCGAAAATCGGCGCAAGGTTCGCCGTACCGGTGCGAGCGATCAAGGTCACGGCATTGCCAGAAGCATCCGGCCTGCATGGCCAGGCTCGCGAAGGCCTGGGCATCAGAGGGGCTTGAATCTGGCAAACTTGCCCAGAGCGCCAGACAGGCGCGACGCAGGGCGTGCTCATGGACACGCCCTGCTCGCCCTGAAACGCTATTTCAGCGCCGCGATGAAGCTGTCTTTCAGCACCTCGAGAAGAAAGTCCGCATTGGCCCGGCTGAAAATCATCGAGGGCCGCATTTTCAGCACGTTGTCATGCGGGCCTTCGGTGCCGATCAACACGCCACGCTCCCGGGCGCCATCCGCCACTTTTCTGGCCAGGGCCGTGGCTGGCGCCTTCGACTGGCGGTCGGTAACCAGCACGACGCCGAGAAACAGGCCCAACCCGCGCACATCACCAATCACCTCGAACTGCTGCTGAAGCGTGCGCAAACCATCGAGCAGGTAATGGCCGACATTCAAGGCGTTTTCTTTCAACTGGTCGCGCTCGATTGCATCCAGCACCGCCAGGCCTACCGCACATGACACTGGGTTACCGGCGAAGGTGTTGAAATACTCCATGCCGTTGTTGAAAGCATCGGCAACCTCGCGCGTGGTCACTACCGCCGACATCGGGTGGCCGTTACCAATGGGTTTGCCCATGCTGACGGCATCCGGGACCACGCCCTGGGTCTCGAATGCCCACCAGTGGCTGCCGACCCGGCCAAACCCGACCTGAACCTCATCGGCCAGGCACAGCCCACCTTCGGCTCGCACCATGGCGTACACCTCCTTGAGGTAGTGTTCGGGCAAAAACACCTGCCCCGCCACGCTCGGGATCGACTCGGCAATGAAAAAACCGGGGCGCTTGCCTGCCTTGCGCATGGCATCCAGCTGCTCTGCCACCGACTCGGCAAAGCGCTTGCCGTGCGCTTCCACGGGCCAGTGCTCGGGGGCGTAGTAGCTGTCCGGGACTACGGCCTCGTAAACATGCGCCGCCCTGCCCTTACCCGCCTTGCGCTTGTACTTGTAAGGGCTCAGATCAATCAGTTCCTGCGTGGTGCCGTGGTAGGCCCAGTCCAGCACGATCGCCTGATCACTGCCTGTGTAATTGCGCGCCATACGCAGCATCAGGCTGTTGGCCTCACTCCCCGAGCAGCCAAAGGACGCTACGCAAAGGCCCTTTGGCAAAGTGCCGGTCAGGCGTTCGGCGTATTCGACGATATTGTCGTGCAGGTAGCGGGTATTGGTGTTGAGCAGCGCAGCCTGGCGGGTCAGGGCCTCGACCACGTCGGGATGACTATGGCCCAGGTGGCAGACGTTGTTGAAGCAGTCCAGGTAGGCCCGCCCGAAGTTGTCGATCAGCCATACGCCATCCCCGCGCACGAACTTGATCGGATCGGTGTACGAAATGGACAGGTTAGGGAGCAGCAGTTCCTTGCGCCTGGTAATGATCTGGGCCTTGGTCATCCCCTGCTGGCTGTAGGTCTCTGGCGGGATACCGGCCAGGGCCGAAGCATCGGGGAACAGGTCGGCCCACGCGTCGCGGTACGCTGGCTCACCCACGCCAATGACCTCGTGCGCGCTCAGCCGGGTATCAGTGACCACCTGCAGATGCAGGTGGGGAATCCAGCCGCCGTTCTCGTGATCGCTGCCCATGTAGCCGACCAGGTCGCCAGCTTCAAGCTTGTCACCGGCCTTCAAACGGCTGAGCGCCTCGTGGGCCATGTGCCCCCACAGCGTCAAAAATGGCGGGCAACCGGGTGGGGTATGCTCGAGCATCACCAGGCCGCCATAACCCAGCGGGCCTGGCTCGACCTCGACGCTTCTGACGGTGCCGGCGATCGGTGCGTACAACGGGGTACCCGCTGGCATCACCAGGTCTACCCCGATATGCAGGGTACGGTGCTGCCCCTTGATGAAGCGAGACTCGAAGGCGCTGTCGGTATAGATGGCACGTATCTCGCCCCATGGTCCGATGGCCAGCGCCACCTTGTGCGCGGCAGAGAATTCATTCCACCACCGCGTCGCATCTGCCGGGCGCTGCTGGGCCGAGGCGATGGTCATCTCATGGCTGGCATCGCCAAACGGCGCGATCACCTTGTCGAGAATGGCCGCTGACGGGCGCACCAGGTCGGCAAACGACTTGTGGTTGTCGGCAATCCAGCGGCGGACCTCCCCCGCACCTTCGATGGCATCGAAACCACAGGCCTTGCGCAGAATGCCGGTGGCCAACCGTGGGTTCATCGAATCAAGCTGCTCCAGCAGGCGCCAGGCAGGCGCTTCACTGATCGCCAGGTAAGGGTTGTCGTCGGTCTGGTCCTGCCGGGAAGCGGAGAACGTGACGCTGATGACCAAGCGCATGGCTATCAGGTTGAACAACACATCAAGCTCTTGCGCTTGCAACGGGTACTTCTCATGGAAGCCGGCCACCAGCGCAGCCGCAGCGCCGATCGGGTCGTCCATGTCGAGAATGGCGTAGGCGCTGGCGATCGCTACCTCGGCAATCAGAACGGTGTGCACGGCATCGCCAAAATCGATGAAGCCAGTCACGTTACCGGCCGTTTCGGCATCGACCAGGATGTTCCAGTCGTTGGCGTCGTTGTGGATCACCTGGGCCCGAAGGGACGCCAGCTTCGGCTGTACAGCCTGTTCGAACCGGGCGATGAAGCGCTCGGCAATGGCCCGGCGATCAGGGTCCTTGATGCAGTGCAGCCGCGAGCGGGAACGCGCAGCGTGGCGTAAGTCCCAGTCCAGGTCGCGGACTGCGCCCGGGTGCATGAAGCCTTGCAGGGCACGGTCAAGTTCACCGAGTGCCTGGCCGAAGTTTCTCATCAGCGCCATGGAACGACTGGCCTTGGCAAGTGGCGTGCCGGCCAGCCAGCTGACCAGGCGCACGGCGTGCTTTTCACCGGTGCTGCTGGCCACAGACGGCAGGTAGTCGCCAGTCACGCTGGCCCGCAGGTGCGGCACGCCCAAATGCGCGCCATGCACGGCCAAGTGATCGAGTAGCGCGGTTTGAAACTCGCTTTCTACCCTGGGCTCGCTGGCATTGACGATTTTCAGTATCCAGCCTGCATCTACGCCCGTATCCAGCCGGTAATTGCGATCACGTTCCCCATCCAAGGGCGTTGCAGTGCCGGTGACATTGAAGAAATCTTTTGCAAGGCCCTCTGCATCGCTTGCCGAAAACCGAGGTGCCGGGTGGGAAAGGTCTGTCATATCATCAGGTTCCGAGCGCGCGAATTGTTTTTGCAATAGCTTGTCATGCACAGCCGAAACGGACACCCTGCATACGGTCGGGCGCAACAGGCATAATGCCGGTTCCGACCGGCATAATGACGGCAAGTTTATCAAGGGGGTGGAATGCGTGATCTGGACGCTAAAGATCGTGAGATTCTTGAGGTACTGTCAAAGGACGCGCGCATTGCGCTCAAGGCACTAGCCGGCCGCATAGGCCTTTCCAGAAGCGCCACCACCGAGCGGGTAGCCAACCTTGAACGCAGCGGAATCATTCGCGGTTATCGCGCTGACATCGGCGAAATAGACGCCAACGTCATACGCGCCATCTTGCTGGTGACGTTGCAGCGCACGCCTGCCATGGGGCTGCTCGACCAGTTGGCAACGGACGCGCGCGTGCGACGGGTTTCATCGGTGAGCGGTCAGCTTGACCTGGTGGTTGAAGTGGAGACCCGGACGATCGACGACCTCAACCAGGTACGCGACAACGTGGCACGTCACGAATCGGTGGATGACATCACCACGTCGGTAGTCCTGCGCCGTGACATCGACCGGCAGGGCGCCTGATACCTGCAAAGGCAGTATTCACCCCTGCCTCAGAGGTGTCGAAGCACGCCCTGAATCTCGCGAACGACCTGCCGCGTTGCCTCGTCGACAGTCCCTTCATTGCGGCACAGCACCCAGCCTTGCTCTGTAACTGCACGCTCGAACGCCTCGGTACAGGCAACCTGTTCATCCAGGTTATGGATCACCGTACTGCCCAGCCCACGTGTGCGCGCCGCGGCCCTTGCCCATGAGGTTTCAGGCGTTGTGACCACACCGACATGCAGATCGGGTACTTGCACGTTCCGTTCGAGGTTCAGGCGCAGGATCTTGTCAAACGGCACAGTGCGGCGAAATGCAGCGTCAGAGGGGTACCAGCGATCAATCAGGATGATGCTGTCAGCGGGCTGCCTGGGCAGTACATGCCGGGAAATCCAGGCGCGGCTTTCAGCGAAGCGCTCGCAAACCTTGAACTCAAGGTCCTGGCAAGGGCTTCTGGAAAGCTGGTTGACCAAGGCCATGGTCTCGCCCCGGTGAGGGTCATTCTTTCTTTCGCAGAGGCGGATCACCTTGTTCCCGTCCAGCCGCAAGGCTTGAGTGACGGCCTCCAGCAGCGTGGTCTTGCCGGTACCCTTGGGCCCATCGATGGAAATAAACAGTGGGCGGTTCATCTTGCAATACCAGTTGGCTCAAGCGCGGGATGAGACCATTGATCGCAGCTTGCCTTCAAGCGATTCTCGAAAAGAGCACATCTGTACTCCAAAGCTGACTCATCAGCAGCAGCGCACTGCCCTGGACTGGAGCGGCCCGCCATCCCCAAGGCGTGCAATGCCTGCTAGGCTGACGCACGATGGCGGACCTGCTGCCCGCCTCCCCTTACCCACAGGCACGGGCCAATGACCTACAATCCCCAAGTTAACCTGACCAACTGCGACCGGGAGCCCATCCAGATTCCCGGGAGCATCCAGCCCCATGGCTGCCTGCTGGCCTGTGATGCCTCAGCGACCGTGGTGCTGCGCCATTCGGTCAACGCCCCACAAGTGCTGGGTGTACCAAACGATATCAATGGTCAGAAACTGCACGCGGTGCTGGGCGACGAGGTCGCGCATACGCTTCGCAATGCACTAGCCCGTACCCGGGACGCCTCGCGGCCCGCGCTCAGTTTCGGCGTGACGCTGCCCAACGGCGAGGCCGTCGACATCGCCGCCCACTTGTACAAAGGCACGGCAATCCTCGAATTCGAGCCCGCTGGCGCGAGCATCGCCGAACCGATCGAGCTGGCGCGCACGCTGATTGCCCAACTACGCGAAATCGACCAGACCAGCAAGCTGTTCCGCGATGCCGCCCGTTTTGTCAGGGCGGTGCTCGGTTACGACCGGGTAATGATCTACCAGCTGGGAGCAGACGGCGCCGGCAAGGTGGTTGCCGAGGCCAAGCGTGGCGACCTCGAAAGCTTCATGGGCCAGTACTTCCCGGCCTCCGATATCCCCCAGCAAGCCCGCGCGCTCTACCTGCGCAACCCGATCCGGGTAATCTCCGACGCCCAGTTCAAAACGGTCGCCATCAACCCGGTGCTCGACCCCTCGGGCGAACCGCTCGACCTGTCCTACGCGCACCTGCGCAGTGTCTCGCCGATTCATTGCGAATACCTGTGCAACATGGGCGTGGGCGCCTCGATGTCGATTTCGGTCATCGTCAACGGCGAGCTGTGGGGAATGATTGCCTGCCATCACTACGCACCGCGCACGCTGGCCATGGGGCAACGTGTGGCCGCCGAAATGTTCGGTGAGTTCTTCTCCCTGCATATCGAGACCCTGCGTAGCCGGCAAAAACTCGAAGCCGCCGTGCGCATCCACAAAGCGCTGGACAGCATGCTGCGCGACGCCAACCAGGCTGCGGACATCGATGGGTTCTTCCATGCACGCCTGCCCCGATTGATGTCGCTGATTCCCTGCGACGGCATCGGCATGTCACTGCTGGGCCGCTGGTCGTCCGCAGGGCTGGCGCCGCCCCAAACGGCCGTGCCTGATCTGCTGCGCCTGGCAGACATGGTCAGCGAAGGCCGAATCTGGGCGTCCAATCGCCTGTCGACAGTGATCCCGTCGGCCCAGGCGTATTTTAATGATGTGTCGGGTGTGCTGATCATCCCGATGTCGCAACACCCAAGGGATTACTTGATCTTCTTCCGCAAGGAGGTGGTCGAGACACTCGACTGGGCCGGGGACCCGAACAAAACCTATGACAGCGGCGCGTTGGGCGATCGCCTGACGCCACGCAAAAGCTTCGCCATCTGGAAAGAAACCGTTCACCAGCAGTCGCTACCCTGGACCGAGCAGGACCGCCAGTTTGGCGATGCCATCCGTACAGCTATCGTTGAAGTGGTGCTGCACAACAGCGAGCTGCTCGCCAGTGAACGCGCCAAGGCTGAAGTGCGCCAGCGCATGCTCAACGAAGAGCTCAACCACAGGGTCAAGAACATCCTGTCGCTGATTGGTGCGCTGGTTGCCCATCCGACCCCGGAGAGCCAGACCCTGCAGGACTATGTGGCAACGCTGAAAGGGCGTATCCAGGCATTGTCGTTGGCCCACGACCAGGTGGTGCGTGGTGACGGTGGCGGGCGCCTGACGAATCTGCTGGAGGCCGAGCTTTCGCCCTATCGCACGGCTGCCAGCGTGATCGAATTGCAGGGCCCGAACGTCATCCTCGATGCGCGCGCGTACTCGGTCATGGCGCTGGTGCTGCACGAACTGGCCACCAACGCGGCCAAGTATGGTGCGCTATCGCGGGCCGGCGGCAAGCTTTCGGTGAGCTGGGCAATCGACGCCACCCACGCCTGTGCCATCAGTTGGCGTGAAAGTGGTGGGCCAACGGTACGCCCGCCCAACCGCAGCGGCTTCGGCACGGTGCTGATCGACCGCAGCATCCCGTTCGACCTGGGTGGCACCAGCACGGTGGAATATCACCCCGAAGGCCTGCAAGGCTTTTTCAGAATCCCGGCCAAGCACCTTTCCGTAGCCGAAGCGGCAGAAACCGCTTTCCCGGCCACGCCTCTGGCCCATGCAAACGGTGCCTTTTCAGCGTGCTCGGGCTTGCGTGTGCTGATACTCGAGGATCAACTGGTGATTGCAGTAGGCCTGGAGCAAATCCTCAATGATGCGCAAATCAAGGACGTGATCACCGCCAGTTCCGAGGACCAAGCCATGCAACTGCTTGGCAGCCACAAACCGGACGCGGCAATACTGGATGTCAACCTGGGCACCGGAACCTCCATTTCCGTAGCGGATGAACTGGTTCGCCGGCAGGTCCCGTTCCTCTTTGCCACCGGCTATGGCGAAGGCATCAGCATTCCCGAGCACTTGCAGCATGTGCCCGTCGCGCGCAAGCCTTACGACGCCAATGCCATTCTGGCCAGCCTGCAAGGCCTGCTTGATCTGCGGTGAGTGGGATACAGAGGCAGCCTTGTGCCATGAAAAAGCCCGTAAAGCCGACATATCACTGTCAGCTATACGGGCCTCTTCGCAGCACAATGCCGCCCCTGAAAAAGGACGGCGCCGACCTGTCAGGGCTTACACCGCCAGCGCGCGCTCACGCAGCTCGCTGTTGAGGATGCGGTCGTTCTCGCTGTAATCGACCGGGCAGTCGATCACGTGCACACCCGGGGTCTTGATGCAGTGCTCCAGCAGCGGCAGCAGGCCTTCGGCGCTTTCCACGCGGTGGCCGTTGGCGCCGTAGGCTTCGGCATACTTGACGAAGTCCGGGTTGCCGTAGTCCAGGCCGAAATCGGTGAAGCCCATGTTGGCCTGCTTCCAGCGGATCATGCCGTAGCCGTCGTCACGCAGGATCACCACGGTGATGTGCATGCCCAGACGTACTGCAGTTTCCAGTTCCTGGCTGTTCATCATGAAGCCGCCGTCGCCGCACACCGAGATTACCGGGCGGTCCGGGTGCACCAGGTGCGCAGCCATTGCCGATGGCAGACCGGCGCCCATGGTCGCCAGGGCGTTGTCCAGCAGCACGGTGTTCGGCTTGTGCGCCTTGTAGTTGCGGGCGAACCAGATCTTGTAGATGCCGTTGTCCAGGGCGACGATGCCTTCGGATGGCAATACACGACGGATGTCAGCAACCATGCGCTGTGGGTAGACCGGGAAGCGGTCGTCGTCGGCGCCTTCGGCGATCTGTGCTTCGTTGGCTTCACGGATGGCCATCAGGCGGGTGAAGTCCCAGTGCGAAGTGTCATTCAGCGCTTCGCTGATCTGCCACACGGCATTGGCGATGTCGCCGATCACTTCCACCTGCGGGAAGTACACGGCATCGACTTCGGCAGAGCGGAAGCTGATGTGGATGACTTCGGTGCCGCCACGGACCATGAAGAACGGCGGCTTTTCGATAACGTCGTGGCCGATGTTGATGATCAGGTCAGCCGCTTCGATGGCGCGGTGAACGAAGTCACCGGACGACAGGGCAGCGTTACCCAAGAAGCGCGGGTGGCGCTCGTCGACCACACCTTTACCCATTTGGGTGGTGATGAACGGGATGCCGGTCTTGTCGATCAGTTGCTTGAGGACCTTGGCGGTCATCTTGCGGTTGGCGCCGGCACCGATCACCAGGATCGGGTTACGCGCGTTCTGCAGTTTTTCTACAGCGGCTTCGATGGCCACGTGCTCGGCCAGCGGGCGGCGGTGCAGGCTGCGCGGGATCGGCAGCGCGTCGGTCTGCTCGGCGGCGATGTCTTCCGGCAGCTCCAGGTGCACCGCACCCGGCTTTTCTTCTTCGGCCAGGCGGAAGGCTTCGCGCATGCGGGCCGGGATGTTGTCGGCCGAGGCGAACTGGTGGGTGTACTTGGTGATGGGGTCCATCATGCCGCACACGTCAATGATCTGGAAGCGACCCTGCTTGGACTTCTTGATCGGCTTCTGCCCGGTGATCATCATCATCGGCATGCCGCCCAGGTAGGCGTAGGCGCTGGCGGTCACGAGGTTGGTGGCACCAGGGCCGAGGGTCGACAGGCTGACGCCGGTCTTGCCGGTCAAGCGACCGTAGGTGGCAGCCATGAAACCTGCAGACTGCTCGTGACGGGTCAGTACCAGCTTGATCTTCGACTTGCGCAGGGATTCGAGCAGGTCGAGGTTTTCCTCACCGGGGATGCCGAATACATACTCGACACCTTCATTTTCCAGGCATTGCACAACGACATCGGCGGCCTTGGCCATTTGGGGTACTACCTCAAAATCTTTGTGGGATTGCAGATTTATTAAACTGCGTGACTGAGATGTTGCAGGATGTCTCAGTGGCGCGCATCGTAGGCCCTCAGGTTAATAATAATAAATATATTGTTATGATGCTTAGCATCACAGTTCGTTATAAATGCATCTCGCATGAAAGGTAGCACCCCTCAATGAACCTCAAGGCATTGCGCTGCTGTGTCGAAATCGTCCGCCAAGGCAGCTTCACCAAGGCCGCGCAGCACCTGCACATCGCCCAGCCAGCGCTGAGCATGGCCGTTACCCGGCTGGAAGAAGAACTGGGGGTAACCCTGTTCAACCGCACCACGCGCAAAGTGATTCTCACGGCAGAGGGCGAGCAGTTCTTGCCGCGCATTGCCTCCGCCCTGCGCGAAATGGACATTGCCCGACAAGAACTGCGCGACATGGCCGACCTCAAGCGTGGTGAAGTACGCCTGGGTATTCCGCCGATGTTCGGCCTGCACTACGTCCCCGGGTTGATGAACGCCTTCCGCCAGCTGTACCCGGGCATTGCGATGACCGTGTTCGAAGGCAGTGCCGAGGACATTGGCCACCGCCTGGAGCAACGGGAAATCGACCTGGCGCTGCTGGAGTCCCGGCGTGTGCCGCCCGACAAGGAGTCGATCCTGCTGGGCAGCGACGAGATGCTGGCGTGCATGCACCCTGATCACCCCTATGCCGGCAAAGCCTTCCTCACCGCCGAAGACCTGCGCAATACCGACATGGTGGTGTTTGATCGCACCTTCGTTCAACGCCATCTTCTGGATGCGTTCTTCGCCGAACATGGCATCACTTATCAGGTGGCGCTACAAAGCAACTTCGTCTCGCTGGTGGTGCAGGCCGCGCTGGACAACATGGGGGTGGCGACCCTGCTGCGCTCGGTGCAGCAACGCACGCCAGGCATCGTCGGCGTGCCGTTCCGGCCAGCACAGCAGATGAGTTTTCGCTTGTGCTGGCGCTCGGGGGAATACCTGTCGCTGGCCAGCAAGCGGTTCATCGACTTTGCTGCACAGACGCATTACCTGGAACGCTAAGGGCCAGACGGGGGCAGCGTCCTCGACGTTGCTGCCATCGATTGACTATCATCCCGCCTTGAACGTTTCAGCATGTTTCAATAGGGATAGAGATGTCAGTCCAGGAACGCCCCCCGCTACCCAGTAAAAGCACCGTCGCCAAGATGGAAGCCGCCATGGCACTGGGCAGCTTTGCCATCGGCACCGGCGAATTCGCCATCATGGGCCTGATGCCCGACATTGCCAGCAATTTGCAGTTGAGCGAGCCGCAGGTGGGCCATGCCATCAGCGCCTATGCGCTGGGGGTGATGGTTGGCGCCCCGACGCTGGCCATTCTCGGTGCCAAACTGCTGCGCAAGCACATGCTGCTGCTGTTGATGCTGCTGTATGCCGTGGGCAACCTGGCCACTGCCTTTGCCCCCGCGTTCGGTGGCCTGGTCGCATTCCGCTTCATCAGCGGCCTGCCCCACGGCGCCTACTTCGGCATTGCCGCAGTGGTGGCCTCAAGCATGGTCGCCAAGGATCAGCGCGCGGGGGCCGTTGCCCGGGTGATGATGGGACTGACCTTGGCCATGTTGCTCGGCAACCCGGTTGCCACCTTCCTGGGCCAGTACTTCGGCTGGCGTTCGGCATTCGTGCTAGTCGGCGCGATCGCCCTGTGCACCATCGCCCTGGTCTGGCGTTTCGTGCCCCAGCGCCACGACGAAACTCGCAGCGACCCGCGCAAGGAGCTACAGGCCTTTGCCCTCCCACAGGTATGGATGGCGCTGGCCATCGCTTCGATCGGTTTTGCCGGCATGTTCTGCGTGTTCAGCTACCTGGCACCGACCATGCTGCAAGTGACCCAGGTGTCGCCACAGTGGATTCCGTTCGGGCTGGCGGCGTTCGGCGTGGGCGGCATCGTTGGCAACATCGCAGGCGGCAAGCTGTTCGACCGCCTGCAGTTCCGCGCTGTGGGGCTGGTACTGATGTGGTCGATTGCCGTATTGCTGTTCTTTACCTTCGCCGCCCAGGCGCTGTGGAGCCTGCTGCTGGGCATCGGCCTGGTGGGCACCATGATCGCCCTGGCGGCACCGCTACAAATTCGCCTCATGGACATTGCCCATGAAGCGCCAAGCCTGGCAGCGGCGTCGAACCATGCGGCGTTCAACCTGGCCAATGCCCTGGGGCCATGGCTGGGAGGCATGGCGATTACTGCTGGTACGGGTTGGACCAGCACCGGGTACATCGGCGCCGCGACTGCGCTGGCTGGCCTGGGCATCTACCTGGTGGCGCGGCGGATGAAAGGCGGGCATTGAAGCCGGCATGGTCATAAAGGGTTACCCTACCCCTTCATGCACCCGCCACTGCCGAGTCATTCATGTTCGATTGGGAAGACCTGCGCCATTTCTCCGCCTTCAGCTCGGCCGGCTCGCTGTCGGCCGCTGCCAAGACCCTGGGTGTCGACCACGCCACCGTGGCCCGGCGCATCGCCTCGCTCGAAGCTTCGCTCAAGCTCAAGCTGGTCGACCGACGTCCCCGCGCCTATGCCCTCACCCACGAAGGCCAACGTGTTGCAGAACTCGCCGAGCAGATGGCCATGTCCTCTTTTGCCCTGGAACATTTCGCCAGCGCCGGCCAACAGACAGTGGAAGGCGAAGTGGTGCTCTCGGCACCACCGGCGCTGCTGGGCAGCATCGTCGCCCGGCGCCTGGGCGAGCTGTACCAGCGCTACCCACAGCTGCGCCTGAAGCTGGTGGGCAGCAAATCCAAGGCATCCTTGGTCCGCCGCGAAGCTGACATCAGCATCGCCCTGGCCAGGCCGACAGAGCCAACTCTGGTGGTCAGCCTGCTGGGGCACCTGGATTACCGGCTGTATGCCTCGCCCGGTTACCTGGCCAGCGCAACGGTCAGGCGCTACATCGGCTACGACGAGTCTCAGGCCCGCTCCCCACAACAGCAATGGCTCAACCTCCAGGCCGGCCAGCAGCCTTTCGCATTGCACAGCAATGACCTGCGCATCCAGGCCGGCCAGCAGCCTTTCGCATTGCACAGCAATGACCTGCGCATCCAGGCCCAAGCCTGTGCCGGCGGCATCGGCATTGCCTGCCTGCCCGCGTTCATGGCACAGGAACACGGCCTGAAGGAAGCAGGCAGCGCCGAACAGACCATGAGCATCGAAATCTGGCTGGCAGTGCATGAAGATGTGCGCGCCACACCACGGATCAAGGCGGTTACCGACTTCCTTCAGCAGCAGGTGCGGCCGCTGCTACGCTTGTGAATTCTTGCAGATGGCGCCTGCATCAATACGGAATTTTCGCCCAAGCCTGCCAGCGTTAGGCTAACTCCATCACTCACGCCCTTGAAGGAGACGACGATGCAGTACGTAAAGCTGGGTAGCACCGGGCTGGACATTTCAAGGCTGTGCCTGGGCTGCATGACCTTCGGTGAACCCGACGCCGGCACTCACCCCTGGACCTTGGGCGAAGACGCCAGCCGGCCAATCATTCGCCACGCCGTCGAGCAAGGCATCAACTTCTTCGACACTGCCAACAGCTATTCCGCCGGCACTTCGGAAATCATCCTCGGCAAACTCCTGAAGGAGTTTACCCGCCGCGAAGAAACCGTTATCGCCACCAAGGTGTTCTTCCCTGCCAACATGTGGGAAGGCGCCAGCCGGCCCAATGAGCAAGGCTTGTCACGCAAGGCGATCATGGCCAACATCGACGCCAGCCTCAGCCGCCTGGGCACAGACTACGTCGACCTCTACCAGATCCACCGCTGGGACTACCACACCCCCATCGAGGAAACCATGGAAGCCCTGCATGATGTGGTCAAGGCCGGCAAGGCGCGCTACATCGGCGCATCGTCGATGTATGCCTGGCAGTTCGCCAAGGCGCAACAGGTAGCCGCCAGCCACGGCTGGAGCCGCTTTGTGTCGATGCAGAACTACCTCAACCTGATCTACCGCGAAGAAGAGCGAGAGATGATTCCGCTGTGCCTGGATCAAGGCGTCGGCCTGATGCCTTGGAGCCCCATGGCGCGCGGCCGCCTGACCCGGCCGCATGGGCAGCAGACCGAGCGCACGCGCACCGACGTGTCCGGGCAGTCGTTCTATGAAAAGACCGAGGTGGAGGACGGCCGGGTAATCGATGTGGTCGAGCAGATTGCCAGCGAACGGGGTGTGCCGATGGCCCAGGTTGCGCTGGCCTGGGTACTGGGTAAGGCCGGCGTTAGTGCCCCTATCGTCGGCGCCTCGAAGCCCGCACACCTGGACGATGCCCTGGGCGCACTGTCACTGCAGCTGAGCGAGGACGAGGTGGCGCGCTTGCAGGCCCCTTACGTTCCCCACGCGGTCACCGGCTTCAAATAGCGCGGGCTTGCGGCAGTTGGTATGGGTCCGCGAGCTGGTCAGCCTCGCGGAAACCATTACAATGCGCGGCCCAACCTGAAATATGTTTTCCCCATGAAATCACTGCTTTACGCCATAACCTTATTATTTTCCTTTACCCTCCCCGCCTTGGCCAACCCGCCGGCCACCTTCACCGAAGCCAAAGTGGTGGCCAAGCAGAAGGTCTACCTGGACCAGGCCAGCAGTGCCCTGGGCGACCTGTACTGCGGGTGCAAATGGACCTGGGTGGGCAAGTCTGGCGGGCGCATCGATGCCGCCTCGTGTGGTTACCAGACGCGCAAGCAGCAGAACCGTGCAGAACGCACCGAGTGGGAACACATCGTGCCCGCCCACACCTTCGGCAACCAGCGCCAGTGCTGGAAGAACGGCGGCCGTGAGCACTGCGTGGACAACGACCCGGTGTTCCGCGCCATGGAGGCCGACCTGTTCAACCTTTACCCGGCCGTGGGTGAGGTCAACGGTGACCGCAGCAACTTCAACTACGGCATGGTCACTGGCAATGCCGGCGAATACGGCCAATGCACCACCAAGGTCGATTTCGTCCAGCGCACCGCTGAACCGCGTGACGAAGTCAAAGGCCTGGTAGCCCGCACCACCTTCTACATGTTCGACCGCTACAAGCTGAACATGTCGCGCCAACAGCAACAGTTGCTGATGGCCTGGGACAAGCAACACCCGGTGTCGGCCTGGGAGAAAGAACGCGACCGGCGCATTGCCGCGATCATGGGCCATGCCAACCCGTTTGTAAGCGGCGAACGCAAGTGGACTGCCGGCTACAAGCCGGTTGGCAGCGGCGTGGTACAGACGGTGCCGGTAAAAGCGGCCAAGCCTGAGGCCAAACCAAGCCTGGCCAGCGCCGGTTCGGTCGGCGCCGTGCTTGGCAACCGCAACAGCCACGTCTATCACCTGTCAGTCGGCTGCCCAGGCTACAACCAGGTTGCAGCGAAGAACCAGGTTTCCTTCGCTAACGAAGGTGAAGCGCAGGCAGCAGGCTATCGCAAGGCAGGTAACTGCCGCTGATCATTTCAAAGGCTGCGCGGCCCCCGTGGCAGGGGCGCGCGTCAGCCGTTGATCAGGTTTGCCGGCCGCTCACCGGCCAGCGCGCTGAGCAGGTTATCCACCGCGCAACGCGCCATGGCCTGGCGGGTTTCCTCGGTCGCCGAGCCGATATGCGGGGTCGCTACCACGTTATCGAGCTGCAACAGCGGCGAGTCGGCCGGCAGCGGCTCGTGCACGAACACGTCCAGCCCCGCACCGCGGATGCGCCTGGCCCGCAGCGCTTCGATCAGCGCCTGCTCATCCACCACACGCCCGCGTGAGATGTTCACCAGGATTGCCTCAGGCTTCATCAACGCAAGTTCCCGTGCGCCTATCAGGCCTTCGGTGCTGGCGCTCAACGGCACTGTCAGGCAAACGAAGTCTGCCTGCTGCAACAGCTCATCCAGGCTGCACTGGCATGCGGCATAGCGTGCTTCCACCTCGGGCTTGGCACGCTGGCTGTGATACAGCACGCGCATGCCAAAACCAGCGGCCGCGCGCCGGGCCAGGGCCTCGCCAATGCGGCCCATGCCGACGATGCCTAGCGTCTTGCCGTGTACATCACTGCCAAAATGCGCCGGCCCCAGGTTGGCCTGCCAGCGGCCGTCACGCACCCAGTTCGCCAGCTCCACCACCCGCCTGGCGGTAGCCAGGATCAAGGCAAAGCCTGTGTCGGCGGTGGTTTCGGTCAACACGTCGGGCGTGTTGGTGAGCATCACACCACGCCTGCTGAGTTCAGCAATGTCGTAGTTGTCCACGCCTACCGAAACGCTCGACACCACTTCCAGTTGCGGGGCAAGGTCGAGCAGGCTGGCATCCAGGCGCAGGCTGGCCCCCAGCAACCCGTGCGCCCCCGGCAACGCATCACGCAGGCGGGCCAGGCCATCGGGCCGGGAGGTATCCACCCAGGTCACCTCGACGCGATCTTGCAGGCGTGCCATCAAGTCGTCAGACAGGCGTTTATACAGGACGATTCGCTTCTTCATTGCAGGTTTCCTAATGGTTCATGGCCAGACGCGAGTTATCGCGCTTTGCCCGGCCTGACGTCTGGGAGGTATTGAGCGCAGCGGTTAGCGCCACTGCAGTCAGTAGCGCACCGCACATGAACAGATAAGAGGCACCGGGCCCGCCCGTAGCACCGTTGAGGTAGCCGACCAGCCACGAACCGCCGAACGAGCCCAGCGCACCCATGCTGTTGATCAGCGCCATGGCGCCGCCTGCGACGTTGGCCGGCAGGATCTCGGGCACGATCGCGAAGAACGGGCCATAGGGTGCGTACATGCAGGCGCCGGCGACCACCAGCAATGCATACGACAGCCAGAAATGCTCGCTGCCCAAGGCGTAAGAGCCATAGAACGCAACGGCGGCAATCAGCAGCGGCGGCCAGACGAAGCGCTTGCGCTTTTGCAGGCGGTCCGACGCCCAGGACACGCCCACCATCGCCAGCACCGCCGCCAGGTAGGGCACCGAGGCCAGCCAGCCGGCCTGCACGATATCGACCTTCGCCGCCTGCTTGAGAATCGATGGCAGCCACAGCACGAAGCCATACACGCCGATGCTCCAGCAGAAGTACTGCAGCGCCAGGATGATCACCTGCG
The DNA here is from genome assembly GCF_057766845.1 of Pseudomonas sp. D5(2026). Taxonomy (NCBI): domain Bacteria; kingdom Pseudomonadati; phylum Pseudomonadota; class Gammaproteobacteria; order Pseudomonadales; family Pseudomonadaceae; genus Pseudomonas; species Pseudomonas sp. D5(2026). The sequence goes on along the minus strand of NZ_CM173421.1, from coordinate 2,829,123 downwards.
GCGAGCGGAACGCTTCGCGGTAGTTCTTCACAGGCTTGATACCCTGCTGCTCGGCAGCCAGCGCCTGCGCCAGGGCGGCCTTCTCCTGCTCGCTCAGCCACTTCACCTGGGCCGGGCGGTCATCCACCAGGCGCCACCAGAAGAACGCCCAGATCACAGCGGGCAGGCCTTCGATGATGAACATCCAGCGCCAGTCGTAATGCTTGATCAGGTAACCCGACACCACCGACATCCACAGAATGGTCACCGGGTTGCCCAGCATCAGGAAGGTATTGGCGCGCGAGCGCTCGGCACGGGTGAACCAATGGCACAGGTACACCAGCATGGCCGGCATCACCGCAGCCTCCACCACCCCGAGCAGGAAGCGGATACCGATCAGCATGTAGACGTTGCTGACCATGCCCGTGAGTGTGGCAAGGCCGCCCCACAGGATCAGGCAGACGAAGATCAGCTTTCTGACGCTGCGCTTCTCGGCGTAGATGGCGCCAGGCACCTGGAAGAAGAAGTAACCGAGAAAGAACAGCGCCCCCAACAGCGATGACATCACCGGGGTGATGTGCAGGTCTTCAGCCATGCCGGAGGCGGCGGCGAAGCCATAATTGGCGCGGTCCAGGTACGCCAGGCTGTAGGTAACGAACACAATCGGGATGATGTACCACCAGCGGCGAGGTGCCAGGCTTTGGCTTTGCATGGTTTGTTTCTCCTGAGCTTGTTGTTTTTGTTGCAACAGGTGATTCGGGGTCGACTCATGCGCTTCTGCGCAGGTCATAGGCCTCCAGTTCATGACGCAGCGGCAGCCCTTCCATGTCGCCTCGTGACTGCACGGCACGGCTGCCGCACCAGTTGCCGCGCGCTACCGCCTCGGCTACCGGACGGCCCTCCAGTAGCGCGCTGAGCACACCGACGGCAAACGCATCACCTGCACCGACGGTGTCCACCACGCGGCTGACTGGCACCGGGGCTACCTGCCCTTCGCCCTTGGCGCTGCGGAAGTAGGCGCCCGCGTCGCCCAGCTTGATCACCACCAGTTCCACCCCTTGGTCCAGGTAGAACGCGGCGATATCGGCCGGGGTGTGCTGACCGGTCAGCAACCGCCCCTCCTCCAGCCCCGGTAAAACCCAGTCGGCCTTCGCCGCCAAGGCATTGATTTCACGCACCATGCTGCTTTGATCGGGCCACAGCGAGGGACGCAGGTTGGGATCGAACGATATGCTCCGCCCGGCTGCGCGCATCCCGTCCAGCAGCGCGTGAGACAGCGCCCGACAGCTGTCGGACAACGCCAGCGGAATACCGGTAGCGTGTACGTGGCGAGCCTGCAGCCAAACGGGGCTCAACATCGCAGGAGACAGCCTGCTGGCCGCCGAACCTCGGCGAAAGTACTCCACTGCCGGGTCGCTGCCATCATCGCTGCGGGCCTTGAGCTGAAAACCCGTCGGGTAGTTGGCATCCACCTCAACGCCGGCACAGTCCAGGCCTTCGCCGCGCAAGCTCTCGAGCACGAAACGGCCCAGCGAATCGTCACCAACCCGGCTCAGCCAGCGTACCTTGAGACCCAGCCGCGCCAGGCCGATCGCCACGTTGCTGTCGGCGCCGGCGATGCGTTTGCCGAACTGCCCGACACCGGCCAGGTCACCGGCTTGCTCGGCAACGAACATGGCCATGGTCTCGCCGAAACACAGCACGTCATGTTCATGCATGGTCCAACTCCTGCGCCGCGCCCAGTGCAGAAAGGTGACGCACCTGGGCCCGGGTCAGCGCCAGCAGGTCTTCGCCCACCAGGGGGTACTCGACGGCGCGCACCACGCCCGGCGCAAACTCGGCCATCAGCGCTGCCCACTCCTGCAGGTCCGCCGCTTGCGGCGGTATGGCAACCAGACGGCCATCGGCCCGACGCTGCACAGCCTTGCAATGCACATAGCGCACCCAACGGCCTAGCTGCCTTGCAGCTTGCCGCGCAGGCTCACCCTGCCACTGCCAGTTACCGATATCGAACGTCATGCCCAGGCGCAGCCCAAGCGGGTCGACGCGCTGGAAGAACTGCAGCATCGGTTCGAGCCTGCCACCTTGTGCGGTCTGATCGTTTTCCACCAGCAACAGAGGCCCCTGCGCAGGCAGCAGCGACGCCAGGGCCATCACATCGCAGTGCTCATCGAAGTGCCCCAGGGAAACCTTCAGCGCCACCGCGCCAAGCGCCCGGGCAATTTCCAGCTTCTGCACCAGTAGCGAGTCGGGCACGCCTTGCGCGGTCCACAGTTCAAGGGGGGTGGAGTACAGGCATTCCAGGCGCAGCGCGGCAATGACCCTACCCAGCGCAGCGGCGTCCGGTGCACTGGCGAACAATTCTTCGCGCAGTTCGACGCGGCTGACGCCAGCGGCGGCCAGCAGGTCCAGAAACTGCTCCTGGCCACGTTGGCGCACAAAGTCGGCGCCGTAGCTGGAGAGACTGATGGAAACGGGGTTCGCGTGCATTGTTCTTGTCCCTATGAAACCGGTTTCATTTTTTAATCAACAGCAGCAGGCGCAAACCTGCTGTTTCTTACTGGGGTTGGGTTGAACCGCGGATGATCAGGTTGGCCTTGAAGTCGATACGCCGTGCTGCGCCGCTGTCGCCGCGCAGGCGACCGAGCAGGCTTTCGAATGCCGCCACACCGATGCGCTCGGTGGGCTGGGCCAGTGCGGTGATGCCTTTGCCGACCAAGGGGTACCAGTCGAGGTCGTCGAGGGCAATCAACCCGACATCGGCAACCAGGTTGCGCCCGGCCTCGAGCAGGGCCCGGGTCACCGCCAAGGTGGCAACGCCGTTGAAGGTGAAGATGGCTTGCGGACCATGGCCACTGTGGGCAAGAAACGAAGCCAACTGGCCCTGCAGCCCTGCGCTGATTTCAAGTACCTGCTGACGCATGCCTGGCCGGCGGCTGATCGACGCGCCGAACGCCTGCACCCGCTCCAGGCGTGAACTGGTGCCATCGAGGGGTTCGCTGACCGCCAGGATGTCGCGGTAGCCTTGGGCCTGCAGGTGGTCAAGGGCTTGCTCGACTGCGTCGGCATTGTCCAGGCCGACAAGGTCCACATTCAGCTCGGGCAATTGGCGGTCGACCAGCACCATGGGGATGTCACGCCGCAGGTTGAGCAGTTCGCCGGGGTGGTGACCGAGCGTGTTCACGATCAACCCTTCGACGTTGTAGCTCTGCAGGGCCACCAGGTGGTGACGCTCCTGCTCGTCGTCGCGGTTGGTGTTGCACACCACCAGGCTGTAACCATGCTGACGGCAGGCGGTTTCCACGCCGTGCATCACGGCCACTGAATAGGGGTTGAGAATATCGGCCACCAGCATGCCGATCAGTCGCGTCTGGCCGCGCTTGAGGCCGCGAGCCATCTGGTTGGGGCGATAACCGAGGCGTTCGATGACCTCTTCCAGCCGCTTGGCCGTGGCTTCGGCCAGCAATTGGCGGTCGCCACCGATGTAACGGGAGACGGTGGCTTTGGAAACGCCAGCAACACGCGCCACTTCGCTGATGGTGACCCGTTCGCGGGTATGGGCAGGCGCGTCGGTCATGGGTTTTCCTTATGATTGTTTTAATAGTGATGAAACCGGTTTCAATACAGCAAAAATGCACGGGTTCGTCAACATGCCGTTGGTCGGGCACGAAGACCGTAAATGTTAAATCGCATTAATAATATTGCATAACTCATTGATTGTTATAGATTCATATCTGTGGAATAGGGCTTACCCTGGAATCTGATTACGTTAGGGGATAGCACGGGCCTCGCCCGTGTTCGCGGTTAAAACCGCTCCTACGGGCGAGGGCGCAGAAAAACACGTCAGCGAAGCGACTTCACGTCACCGGCCGTGACGGCGCTGCCTTGGTTACCCCAACTGCTGCGAATGAAATTCACCACCTCGGCAACCTCCTGGTCGCTCAGGCGCCAGCCGAAAGCCGGCATGGTGAAGTTCGACGGCGCAGTGTGCGTTGCCGGTACCGTGCCACCGGCAAGCACCACATGGATCAGCGACGTGGCATCCGTAGTCTGCACCACCGGGTTGCCGGCCAAGGCCGGGAACACGCGGGTGTAGCCCTGCCCGTCGGTGCGGTGGCAGGCCGCGCAGTTGTCGATGTACACCGCCGCCCCAGGCTTGCTGTCGTCACCCTTCCATAACGCATCGGCTATCTGCTTGTCGTACACATGCGGCTGGTCGTCCGGATTGCTCGGCGGCAGGGTTTTCAGATAGCGGGCGATAGCGGTCAAGTCGGCATCACTCATGTGCTGCATGCTGTGCTCGACCACATCGCTCATGCCGCCGAACACGGCGCTGCGATCACTGCGCCCAGTCTTGAGAAACTGCACCAACTGCGCTTCGCTCCAGCTGCCCAGGCCGTCTTTGTGATCGCCACGCAGGTTCTTGGCAACCCAGCCTTCCAGCGGCGCGCTGCCGGCCAGAAACTGCTCGCCATCGGCCGCGCTCAGGGCCTTTTCCTGCATGGTCAGTGCCCGCGGCGTATGACAAGCGCCACAATGCCCAAGGCCCTCGACCAGGTACGCCCCGCGGTTCACCACAGGGTCGGCTGTCGCTGATGCCTGCCAGGGCTTGGCCTCTGGGGCGAACAGGCCGCGCCAGATTGCCAGCGGCCAGCGCATGCTCAGCGGCCAGGGAATGTCAGAGGCCTTGTTCGCCTGCTCGACTGGGTCCACGCCCTTCATGAAATAGGCGTACAGCGCCTGCATGTCCTGCTCGCTGACCCGCGCATACGACGGGTATGGCATGGCCGGATAGAGCGTACTGCCGTCCTTGGCGATACCCCTGCGCACGGCCTGGTCGAAGTCATCGAAGCTGTACTGGCCGATGCCACTGGCCGCCGGGGTGATGTTGGTGGAGTACACCGTGCCAATCGGCGTTTCCATCGGCAACCCGCCGGCAAAGGGCTTGCCGCCTTTGGCGGTATGGCAGGCCACACAGTCACCGGCGCGGGCCAGGTACTCGCCCAGGCGCACCTGCGCATCGTCATTCGCTGCGGCCTGCAAAGCCGCGCCGGCACCCAGCACCAGAGTTGCGATCAACAGTGTCTTCATGCTCATCGCTCCTCAAGCCTGGACCAACGGACCGGGTTTTTTCAGGTACTGCTCACGGATGGCACGGGCCGACCAGTAGGTGAGCGCGGCCACCAGCCCGGTCGGGTTGTAACCCAGCCCCTGCGGGAACGCCGAAGCCCCCGGAACGAACACGTTGTGTACGTCCCAGCTTTGCAGGTAGCGATTCAGTGCACTGGTTTTAGGATCGGTGCCCATGATTGCCCCGCCGTTCAGGTGGGTGGTCTGGTAACTGGTGGTGTTGAAGTGGTCCTTGACCTGCTTGCCCAGCACGGCAATGGCCTTGGGGTTCATCGCTTGGGCGATCTTGCTCAGCTTGTCGACCATGAACTGGTTCATCTTGATGTCGTTTTCCTGCCAGTCGAACGTCATGCGCAGCAGCGGCTGGCCGTAGGCATCGCGGTAGGTGGGGTCCAGGTCCAGGTAATTGCCACGGTAGGACTGATGTGCGCCGTGGGCATCCATCGACACCTGGTGGGTGTAGTAGTCGGCCGTGGCCTTCTTCCAGGCACTGCCCCAGGCCGGCGTGCCCGGCGGGTTCGAGGTGCCGGCAATCGGCCGGCTGCCGGCCTGGTTCACCCACATTGGCGAACCGCCGACGAAGCCGTGCGGGCCATGGTCGAAGTTGTCGGCGTTGAAATCGTCGATGGCAATGCCATTGCCACCCGCGCCGATGAAGTTGTTGGTGTAGGTGTCCTTGTCGAAGAACGCCTTTACCGTACCCATGTTCTGATAGGCGAAGTTACGCCCGACCACACCTTCGTTCTTCACCGGGTCGTAAGGCTTGCCAATGCCGGAAAGCAGCATCAGACGCACGTTGTTGAACTGGAAAGCCGCCAGAATCACCAGCTCTGCCGGTTGCTCCACCTCGCGCCCCTGGGCATCAATGTAGGTCACGCCGGTAGCCTTGCGCTTGCGGTCGTCCAGGTTCACCCGCAGCACATGGGCATTGGGCCGCAACTCGAAGTTGGGCACCTGGCGCAGCGCCGGCAGGATGTTCACGTTGGGCGAGGCCTTGGAGTACATGTAGCACACGTAACCGCTGCAGAAACCGCAGAAGTTGCACGGCCCCATCTGCGCCCCGTAGGGGTTGGTGTATGGCCCGGAGGTGTTGGCCGACGGCAGGTTGTAGGGTTTGTAGCCCAGGCTGGTGGCAGCCTTTTCGAACAGCCTTGCCGATACAACGTTCTTCTGCGCGGGCAGCGGGAACGGGTTGGAGCGGTCCGGCGCATAGGGGTTGCCGCCCTTCCCTTCACCGACCACCTGGCCTCTGACGGTCCAGGCCTGGCCTGAAGTGCCAAAGACCTTTTCGGCAAAGTCAAAATAGGGCTCCAGTTCTTCATAACTGACGCCGAAGTCCTGAATAGTCATGCCTTCGGGAATGAACGTGCGCCCGTAGCGCTCTTCATAGTGGCTGCGCAGGCGCAACTCGACGGGGTCGACCCGGAAGTGCACACCCGACCAGTGCAGGCCCGCGCCCCCCACGCCCTTGCCCGGCAGGAATGCGCCCAGCTGGCGATTGGGCAATGCCACATCATTCACGCTATGGCGGACAGTGACGGTTTCTTTCGACACATCGACGAACAGCTTCTTGCGCACGCTGTAGGTCAGCTCATCGATCACCTGCGGGTAGCTGCCTTCGGGGTAGGTATCCTGCATTGGCCCCCGCTCCAGGGCTACCACGTGCAGCCCGGCCTCGGTCAGCTCTTTGGCCATGATCGCACCGGCCCAGCCGAAGCCGACGATCACCGCATCCACTTTGTTCAACACAGTCGCCATGCCTCAGGCCCTCTCACCACGAATCGATACAGCCGGGAACGGGTAAGGCTCGTTGCGCTCGACCCAGTCCATGAAGTCGGCGCGGGCGCCGGGGAAGCCGATCTGGGTCCAGCCGACCATGCCTTTATTGCCGCCATGAATCGGGTCGCAGAAGAACCCTTCGCGCGTGTTTTGCACCAGCAGGCTGAAGAACACCTTGGCCGGAACGGTTTCGAAAACCACCTCTCCTGCCTCCAACGTACTGAGAATGCGGTCCTGGGTAGCGCTATCTTGCGCAGCAAAAACCTGTCCGCCATTGGCTTTGCACCAGCCGTCCACGGCAGCGATGCCCAGGCGGTAGATTTGTTGCGGGCTGAGCTGCAACTGGTAGCCCAGCTCGGGCGGGGCGTCGGCGTTGAACGGCCCTTGCATGTACCACTGTGCGCCCGTCGCGTAGGGGGTGTTCATTTGCCTGTCGATAAATTCGGCGGCGCCCGCTTCGAGTGCCCCTGGGCCAAGCTCATCGGCCGGGATGATGCGGGAAACGGCAGCTTGTAGAAAAGCCCATTCTTCGGCGCTGAAGAATGTCGGTTGATAATTGCCCGCAGGCGGCGTAGCCGGCACTTTCGGTTGCTGATGCGGTTGCGGGGCCGCAAGCAGTTGGCTGGCGCCCACGCCAAGCCCTGTACTGGCCACTGTAACGACAGGGATCAGAGTCAAGGTCTTGCGCAGAAAATCCCTGCGCGGGTTGTCTGGGGCATGCTCAGGCATTGCGAATCCTCATCGGCTTTGGGGTGGCCTTGATAAGCGCCATCTGATTTTCAATAAAGAGTTGATCTTGATAGGCCATCAAGAAGACAGCCGAATAATCTAGCGCGTTCAGAAATGTTTTGAAACCGGTTTCATTCTTACCCTCTCACCCGGTTTGACCTCCACCGCACACCCATCAGCGAAAGGCTTTTTTCACACCCGCCTCACCCTCTGCCGACATTCCACTGCCTACAGTGCCGACGCTCTCGCATGGAGCAAACTGACTGGAGTGGCAAACATGCTGCACGACCTGATCGACGACTCCCCCGCTTCACGGCTTGGGCCGATACACCGATGGCCTTGGGGAGCAGCGCAATGGGTGGTGTTGTGCCTGCTGCTCTTGCTCGGCGTAGCGGCAGCCTGGGCCCAGCAGCGCGCGGCCACCCCCAACCTGGGCAATCCGCATCACCTGCAGCACAGTGGGCTGTATACCGATTGGGCAAAAGGCTCGGTGATTGTCGTACTGCGCCATGCCGAACGCTGCGACCGCTCCAGTGATGCGTGCCTGAACGACCCCAGCGGGATCACCGTCGCGGGCAGGCAGGTGGCCACCGATGTAGGCCTCGGGTTGCAACACCTTGGCCTGGGCGAAGCTGATGTCTGGACCAGCCCAGAGGTGCGAACCCGGCAGACCGCACAAGCCATGTTCGGTAAAACCGTCGCCACACGAGACTGGCTTAATCAATGTGACAGCCACTTTGCCGAAAAGGCCTTTGCCCTCAAGCGAAGTGGCCACAACCTCGTGCTGGTCAGCCACAGCGGCTGCATGGATCAACTGGAGCAGGCGCTCAAAGCGCCTTCTAGCGCAACATCGAACAGCTATGCCAGCGCCCTGTTCATCACGCGTGGCAACGATGGCAAGACGAAGGTGCTGGGCCAAATGGCGGCCAGTGAATGGCACACACTCATTGATGCCAAGGAACTCTGAACATGCCCTCCCGCGCCACCTTCTACCGCAACAACCTGCTGCTGCCACTATTGCTGGCCGCCATTGTGTTCATGGCCTTCGACCTCACAGACTTAGATCGCTGGATCAGCAACCTGCTGCTTGACCCGGCCACTGGCCAGTTCCCGCTGCTGCACAACCCGTTATTCGAGAAAGTCACCCACAAATGGCCACGCATCCTGCCGGACTGGACAGGTGAACTGGCCGTCATAGGCAGCTTGCTCTCGTTCATCTGGCCGCGCCTGGCTAGCCACCCACAACTGGACCTTGCCCGGGTACTGGAAAAGGCCCGTATTGCACCGGTGCTACGCTTTACCACCCAATATCGGCGCGACCTGTTGTTCGTGGTGGTAGCGTTCGCACTGAGCACCACCGTGATTCACTACCTGAAAAGCCATACCAGCGTGTATTGCCCTGTGGAAACCACGCTGTATGGCGGTTCGCAAGCCCGGGTCGAATGGTTCGAAAACTTCTCTTTATGGAGCAAGCCCGGCGATGGCCGTTGCTGGCCGGGTGGCCATGCGTCCAGCGGGTTTACGCTGTTGGCGCTGTATTTCGTGGCCCTGCGCCACCGGTGGGCGCATGCTCGCAAGTTGCTGGTTGCCATCCTGCTGATCGGATTCGTGTATGGCACTACCCGAGTATTACAGGGCTGGCACTATATGTCTCATACGTTCTGGGCCGGAATCTTTGTCTGGCTTACAACTTGGGCAACTGCATTGCTCTTCTATGGACGCATCGCGCTGCAGGCGGCTGAACATAGCCCAGTCCTATCTGATGCTGCGCCGCAGCACTTGCAGACGTGTTCAGAACAGTCATGAGAAAAAGACACGCAAAGCACGCGGTTGCAGATCGCAAGAATAACCGGCCGCGCCTACTGCCTGATCCTGACTGAATTCAGAACTCGGCTCTGCATCGAAAACCGGGTTGAAATTACCGGCCCCCAATCCCCAACCTTGGGGGAACGCTGCCCACCGCCAGCGGCTTGCAAAATCCCCCGCGGATAGGCTCGCCCCCTTGCCCCCCAAGGCCTGCAGCGCAACTTTCAGATATTGGCACAGCTCTTGCCGATCTCCTCCCAGACGCCCCAAGTCCATGGGCCCGTTTGCAGGAGGAATTGACTCATGCACCGACCGATACCCCACCCGCTGGCAGTGGCGATTTTCGCCGGCATGCTCCAGCTCCCGGCGCAGGCCGCCTTGAACGCTGTCGACCCAGGCGCTTACGTTCCTGCCAACGGTGGCTTCCCCGCCTGGTACCAGGACAGCCACGGTCGTACTCTCGACCTGTGCCTGACCAAGGCGGTCAGCTCCCGGGTCGCCGGCACGCCCGGCGCACCTTCATACATGTGCACACTGCTGCCCACGCCTGGTGTGTTCGACGATACCCAACCCATCGTCTTCCCCACCAACTTCCCTGACGAAGCGTTCTGGTTCACTGCCGACGCTGCAATCGTCGACGCCGCCCGTGGCATCGACCTCAGCTACGGCACCGCGATCGAAGCGGCATTCGCCGCCGAGGAGCCTGTCGAGGGTGACCAGGTCAGCTTCGCGCGGGTCCGTATCCGGGTCGACGTACCCACCGCGGGCACCTACGTGGTCACCCACCCCTACGGGGTTGAAGTGTTCGATGTACCCGCTGCAGGACGCCGTGCGATCAACATGACCCGCGACATCGGCATCGCCGGCGCAGGCGACTTCACCGGCGCACTCAAGGGCGATGTCGGGCCGTTCCTGCGCAGTGTCAACGGCCCCTACACCGAAGGCAACGAGCGCTTCATCGGCGACCCGAACCTGGAAGAGCAGGTCACCGGCAGCCCATTCAACACCAACTACGTACGCATCGAAGGCCCTGGTGGCATCGACCTGCGCACCGAGCTGTTCGCTGTCTCCGGCAAGCTTTCCGAAGTGGCCCTGCCAACCCCGCTGATGCCACAACGCAGCACCTACTCACGCCATACCGAGAACGGCGACCTGATCGCCCAACAAGACATCTTCGTAATGGCCCCGCCACCTCCGGCAACTGTCACCCTGACCAGTCAAACACCCAACCTGAACCTTACCGAAGCCGATGGCACTGGCGCGTGGTACGGCCAGTCAGCCCTCAACCCGGCGGCCGGAACCATCGTCACACTGTCCGCTGACAACAGCGTGGCCGTCCCGACCAGCAGCCTGGCCACCACTGACCTGCCACTGACCGACCTGGTCACCATCACGCAGGCCCAATACCGCTTGTCCACTGGCGAGCTGACCCTGGTGGCCAGCACCAGTGACGAAACCACACCTCCAGTACTTACCGCACATACCGGCAACGGCACGTTGATCGGCAACCTGGGCGGTACCGGCGCCGTGAAGACGTTGAGCATGACCCTCTCGCCCATTCCGCCGGCCAAGGTGCAGGTCACCAGCGCCAACGGTGGCAGCGACACCGAAGACGTGGTGCTGGTGCCATGAACAGACAAAGGCTCAGCCTTCAAGGAGGCAGCATGAACACTTGGTCGCGCCGTGCGCTGTTGGCCGCCGGTTTCTCTCTTACCGTTACCAGCGCCGCATTCGCCGCGCTGTCTGATGTCGACCCGGGGCCCTACACCTTCGCCACAGGTGGCTATCCGATGTGGTACAAGGACAGCCTCGACCAATCCCTGGAGCTGTGCCAGTCACGTGCCACCAGCACCCGTGCGCCAGGCGCGCCAGGGGCGCCGGCCTACATGTGCACCTTGTTGCCCGAGCCCGGTGTCTATGACGATGCCCTGCCGCTGGTATTTCCAGATAACTGGCCACCGGAGATGTTCTGGTTCCTGGCCGAAACCTCGATACCACAAGTAGGTAACAGCGGTTATGAGCTGGAGGTCTACGTTGCCGGTTTAGAGGCAGCCTTCGCTGCTGAAAACCCGGTAGACGGTGATCAGCAAAGTTTCGCGCGCATCCGTATCCGTGCTTCGGTCCCACGCACCGGCACCTACACCATCACGCACCCTTACGGGGTGGAGACGGTCAACGTCACCACGGCAGGACGTCGCGCGATCAACATCACCCGGGACATAGGCATTGGCGCGCCGGGCAACTTCCAAGGGGCGCTAGGCGGGGCGATCGGCCCTTGGCTGAAGGGGGTTGGCGGGCCGTATACAGAGGTCAACCCTGACACTGGCACCACCGAAACCTACATCGGCGATCCCAATATCACCGAAGCGGTAACCGGTAGCCCCTTCAATACCAACTTTGTACGCATCGAAGGGCCCGCTGGCACCATTCAGACCAATACGTTCACAGTGTCTGGCAAGGTGCTGGACCAGCGGGCACAAACCCCGGTCACCCTGGAGCGCGCCACGTACTCGCGCAACGGCAGCGGCACCCGCGTGGAAGTGTTCGCCAAGGCCCCGAGTGAGGCCAGCCTGTGTATGCGCAATGGCCTGGCACTGATCGGCACGCCGCCTTCGCCTTGTCAGTTCACCCTGACTTCGGACAACAACGGTTTGTTCTTCAGCCAGCAGTTCAACCAGTCGGCGCCGCCAGAGGTGGTGGTTGTCACCGCCAGCAACGCAGTGGGCGGCACCCAGCCGACTGCGCTCTCGAGCAAGCTGAGCGACGTGGTCAAAGTCAGCACCGCACGCTATGACTGGGCCAACAAACGCCTGTTGATCGAGGCCAGCTCCAGCGACGAAGTAGCGGTCCCCGACCTGCTCGCCCAAGGCTACGGCCGCATGTCGAAATCGGGCACGCTGCAAAGCATCACGGTCAACGACCTGGCGCAACCGCCCGCCACCGTTACGGTCAAGTCTGCCCGCGGCGGTAGTGATGTGGAGCCGGTGATCGTGGTTGGCAACGCCCCGGTCGAGGCCGCCAACCAGCCACCGCTGGCCCAGGCCGACATCGGCAACACCAGTGTCGGTGTACCGATCACACTCAACCTGCTGCTGAACGACAGCGACCCGGATGGCGACGTGCCGCTGACCATCAGCGACCTGACCCAACCCGGGACCGGCCTTGGCGGCGTCGTGATGAACGGCACCACCTCGGTGACCTACACGCCGCCGAGCGGGGCCACACAACCGCTGGTAGCCACCTTCAGCTACCGGGCGATGGATGCCAAGGGCCTGAAGTCGGAACCGGCCACCGTCACCATCAACGTAGCGCCTAACCAGGCACCGACTGCCAACCCGGAGACCGTCGCCACCCTGGGCGTGCCATTGACCATCAACGTGCTGGCCAACGACACCGATCCAGAAGGCAACGTGCCGCTGAGCGTGACCAACATCACCCAGCCGGCCGCCGGCCGCGGCACGGTCAGCACCGACGGCACGACCGTAACCTATACCCCACCGGCCACTGTAACCACAGCCTTCACCACCACCTTCACCTACCAGGCACGTGACTCGCTGGGGGGGCTGTCCACCCCAGGTACGGTCACCGTCAACGTGTCGCCTCGGCCTGCCGCTGAAACCTTCGCCGTCACGACAGCCACAGTCACGGCGCGCTCCAACAACCGTTACAACTGGGACATCAGTGGCACCTCCTCGGTGACTACCGGCAATACCGTGACCGTGCAGGTAACCACTACTACCGGTGTCCAGACCTTGGGTACGGCCACGGTAGCGCTGACCGGCCGCTGGCGCCTGGTGGTCAGCAATAGCACCACGATCATCCCGACTGCGGCACCGACGGCGACGATCACCACCAGCCAAGGCACCACACGCACCGTCAACGTAATCGTGCAGTAAAAGCCGGAGGCTTCGATGAAACGGCTGTACTCCCTGTTGCTCTGCCTGGCCCTGGTGGGCCAGGCCTGCTGGGCAGAGGACCTGATGGACAATGCCGACCTCGCACCCGGCAACGACCTCGGTGAACCAGTGATCATCCGCCTGCTGCCGGCCGGTGCCGGCCAGGCTGCGGTGATCGAGCAACAAGGGTCAGGCAACCGCGCCGCCCTCGACCAGAACGGTCAGGCCCTGCTGGGCCGTATCGTCCAGTCTGGCGGTGCCCAGGAAGCGTACATCTTGCAGGAAGGCAGTGACCTGATGGCCATCATCAGCCAACAGGGAAATGGCAACAGCGCGTCGATTCGCCAGAGCGGCAGCAGCAACAGCGCCGCCATCGAGCAGATCGGCAACGACAACAGCGCCAGCATCGTGCAGTCCGGCTCGGGGCTCAACAGCTCCGTGACCCAGGCTGGCAATGGCCAGCATGTTCAGATCACCCAATACCGATAGACCTGGAGGCACCACATGTACAAGCTCGCTCCGTTAAGTGCCGCTATCGTCCTGGCCCTCGCAGGTCAGGCCATGGCTGCTGACAGCACCTCGTCCCAGACCCAGGACGGCAAGGAAAACATCGCCGAAGTCTCTCAGAGCCAGGCATCCTTCGCCTCCGCCACCCAGACCCAGACTGGCAAGGGCCACAATCACCTCGCCGTGCAGGCCGAAAGCACCAGCGATATTCAACAGAGCGCCACCGGCCAGTACAACGCCGGCTACGCTGAGCAACTGTTCGAGAACGGCAGCCAGATCACCCAGCAGGCCGCAGGCAGCTACAACGATGCCTTCGCCAGCCAGTCGATAGGGTTGAACAACGAGTCGCTGCAAACCCAGCAAGGCGTCGGCAACAGATCCACCGTGTGGCAGGACAGCCAGGAAGGCAGCAAAGCCACCAGCTGGCAATCCGGCCAGCGCAATGAGGCGTTCATCGAGCAGACCTTCGGTGGCAGCAACAATCGCAGCACCGTCAACCAGACTGGCCATGACAACTTCGCCACCACCGAGCACCTGAACCATGTCGGTGGCGATATCCAGATCTACCAGGATGGCCACGACAACTGGGCCTATGGCGACCAGCGTGAAGGCACCGGTGGCACCATTGCCATTGGACAGTACGGAGGCGGCAACTCGGTGGAAGTGTGGCAGGACACTCAGGTGGGTAGCCAGGCCTCCGTGGTCCAGACCGGCCAGCTGAACGAAGGCTATATCGACCAGAGCTTCGGCGTCAGCAACAAGGTCAGCCTGTCGCAGCAAGGCAACGCCAACGCCAGTTGGTCGGACCAGTTCGAGACCAACAATTCAAACACCACCATCACCCAGACCGGCAACAACAACCTGCATTTCACCTATCAGAATGGTGAAAACCTCAACCTCACCATCAACACCCAAGGCAATGGCAACAGCATCACCGCCAGTAACTGGAAAGGCGCCAAGATGGGTGGCCAGTTCGGTACCAACCAGAACGCCACCATCAACCAGACCGGCAATGGCAACGGCGTCAATCTGACCCAGAAGGGCGCTGACCAGCTGGCCACGCTGACTCAGACGGGTAAAGGCAACCAGATGTCGACCAAGCAGGATGACGTCAGCAACGAGCTGTACTTCGAACAGAACGGCACTGACAACATTCTGATCGCCGACCAGCGTGGTACCGACAACTATGCCTACGGCAGCAGCCAGGGCACCGGCAATACCATCACCCTCGACCAGTCCGGCTATAGCAACCAGAGCTACACCAACCAACTTTACGGAAGCGGCAACGAAGCCACCATCAAACAGACTGACAACATCAACGTCGCCTACGTGACCCAGGGAGGCCAAGGCAACATGGCGTTCGTCGACCAGAGCGGTGTCGCCCAATCCGCCACCATCACCCAGCTGGGCAACGCGAACCTGGCCACTGTGACCCAGCAGTAAACCGCTCCCCCTTGAACCGCGGTGCTCCTCTCCCTGGTGCCGCGGTTCCTTTTTCTGTTGTCCCGCCCTCTGCAATGTTTCGATCCGGTCAGCATGTGCAAGCCCTTGGGTTGTATCTGTCGAGGTACAATGGCAAACCGATCGAAGATGTGCAGCCGCATGATCCAGTCCGACCTCGACCTGTTCGGCCCCCAGCCGCAACCCCTGGCCAGCCATACCGTGCTGCTGCCTGGCTTTGCCCTGGCCGAAACCGAGGCGCTGCTCGATGCCCTGCGTCCGGTGTTGCGTGCCGCGCCGTTCCGGCACATGTACACCCCAGGAGGCCTGCGCATGGCAGTAGGGCTGACCAACTGCGGTACGTTGGGTTGGGTGAGTGATCAACACGGCTACCGATACAGCCCCAACGACCCACTCAGTGGCCAGCCCTGGCCCGCCCTGCCCCCGGTTCTGCTCGCGTTGGCCTCCCGCGCGGCAGCCATGGCCGGGTTTGACGGTTTCGTGCCGGATGCCTGCCTGGTCAACCATTACCTGCCAGGCACACGCCTGAGCCTGCACCAGGACCGCGACGAGCAGGATTTCGGCCAGCCGATCGTGTCGGTGTCGCTGGGTTTGCCAGCCGTGTTCCTGTTTGGCGGCCTGCAGCGTGCCGACAAGGCTCAGCGCATTGCACTGAGCCACGGCGATGTGCTGGTCTGGGGCGGCGAAGACCGCTTGCGCTTCCACGGCGTGCTACCGATCAAGCCCGGTGTCCATCCGCGCCTGGGTGAACGGCGGATCAACCTGACCTTGCGCAAGGCGGGTGCCTGAACAGGGTCAGTCCTCTGCCGCCCAGCGCAAAACAAGATGAACCCACATGAAACACATTGAACATCTTGGCCAGGCAAGCTTCGAATGATAAGCCGCCTACTTTTGTCTGGAGCCTGCCATGCCAAACCTGCCTGGTTCTTCGAGCCGCTGCACCGGAGCCATGTACCGATGAAGATGCCTGGCCGCGCCCCCAATGCCTCGCTGCAGCTCGATTACGTACGCGACACCCTGTTCGGCCCCGTGGCGCAAAGTGTGGAATGCCAATGCCAGCTGGCCACCCTCAACCTGCAAGGCCTCCCAGGGCTGCGCTTGCACATTTGCCCCCCATTGCCCGACAAGATCGACCGCGCTCACAGTGTGGCCTTCGTCTGGGATGGACGGAGTTACCATGGCGTGGTCCGTGACAAGGGTAAGTGCGGAGACGGTGGCCTGAACCTGTTGCTGGAACTGCAATAAGCCGAACAGCGGCAACCGGGGCGGCGCTGAGGCTGCCAGCGCTGATATCTGCGCGCTCTAATCAGCAGCCAGAATGCAAGAGCCCGGGCCAGCCTGGGCTGCCCCGGGCACGACAGGTGCGCTCAGGCAATGGCCTTGAGTGACGTCGGGTGGCTGTCACGCAGCGCATGCAGCTGCTCCACCAGGTTGACCAGATCACGGCAACTGTTGAGATCTTGCAGGGCGACCCCACTGAGGGTCACCCCTTGATCGAGATCCTGGCCCTGACCCAGGCGGATGGTCAGGTTGACGCCGTCCGGGCAGCTGACTTCACAGCGATCTGGCAAGCAGGCCTGCTCGATCATTTGCCGCATTTCTAGTATCGAAACGCCTATCAACGACATGGTACGACCCTCTCTGCGGGATGGCCTGTTGTTTGGGAGTACGCCTTTGTCGGGCGGGGCGCCAATTGATATTGCACATGCTCGGCCAGCTTTCCATGCGCCCGGGCAATGAGCTTGCGAGGAATCCTTTAGCACCTTAGTGGAAGATTCTCTGCGTGCGCCGTATGTTCGAATGCAATTGCAGACTTGACGACGAGTGGTCTCGGACGACACCGCATTGGCCAGGATCCAGCCGGGTCGCTGGGGAGATGGCCTGCCAGCGAAAGGGCCGGGGCAGGCCACCCAATCAACAGGATCAGTGCGCGGCACCTCCCCTCTCATCCTGCATCTGCCCAAACCGCCCGGCATGGAAATCATCGAACGACTCGGCAATCTCCGCCTGACTGTTCATCACGAATGGGCCGTAGCCGACAATCGGCTCATCGATTGGCTCACTGCTGAGCAGCAGCACACTGGCGCCGTCCAGCGCCTCGACGGCTACGTCTACACCCTCCCGGTCGAGCAGCACCAGGCTGGACGGGCCTGCTTCGCGCTCGCTATTGATTCGAACGTTACCTCGCAACACCACCAGCGCCGCATTGCGACCGGCAGCAACCGGCAACTGCAGGGTCGCGCCGGCGTTGAGCCGCAAATCCCACACATCCATCGCCGTGAAGGTCCGCGCCGGCCCCTGGTGCCCATGGTAGTCACCAGCAATCACCCGCAAGCTCCCGGCATCACCGTCCATCGCTACCACCGGAATTTCGCCGGCCAGCAGCGTCTGGTAGCCGGCCGCTGCACGCTTGTCCCGCGCCGGCAGGTTCACCCATAACTGGACCATTTCCAATGTGCCACCACTGCGGGCAAAGCCAGGAGAATGAAACTCTTCATGGATGATGCCGTTGGCAGCCGTCATCCACTGCACGTCACCAGGGCCGATCAAGCCGCCAGCACCGGTAGAGTCACGGTGCTCCAGTTCACCCTGGTAGACGATGGTCACCGTCTCGAAGCCGCGATGCGGATGCTGGCCTACACCGCGTCGGGCCTGGGTCGGGGCGAAATCATGCGGACCGGCGTAGTCCAGCAGCAGGAACGGGCTTATCCGGCTGGCCAGGTTGTCGTAGGTGAACAGGCTGCGCACCGGAAAACCATCACCCACCCAATGGGCGTGAGGGCTGCGGTGAATACCCAGAATCTTTTTCATGAGAAGGCTCCTCTCTTGGTTGAGATAACCTTATCAATGATGCCAATCAAGCGGTAGCTGACTAAAATGGCATGCTTCGTCCCACCTGCAGAACAGTCAAACCTGCAAGAAACCGAGCACCTGCTCGGCCGCCATGGCCGGGTCTTCCTGCATGAAACAGTGCCCACCGGGAACTTGCCGTGCGGTCACATTGCGGTTTAGCAGCGCCAGGCGATTCACCGAATGTGGCACAAAGGGATAGGTGTCTTCGCCATACAACACTCGTGTCGGCGTCCTGATTGCAGCCAGACTGGCCCACAAGCGTTTAGGGAACGAGCTGAAGATTTCCACTTCACGGCTGGGCCGGCACTTGAGCACCACAGCCTCGCCACAATCCCCGATGGCATGCTCGACATAGGCCTGCAGTGCCGCATGTGTCCAGCCTTTGAAGATGCCGCGCCCTTCCAGCGAGGCCAACGCCGACTCGCGATCGGGCCAGTGGCTGCGGCGGCTGGCAGCCTTGCGGGCCAGGCCGTGGCGCTGATGCAGGCCGACCAGGGCTGCCGCCCCCATCACGCCGATCATGCGTCGGCTGAACAGTACCGGGTCGAGCAGCACGGCACGTGCGAACAGTTGCGGCTCACTGCCCAGGATCAGCCCTGTGAGCACGCCACCGAAGCTGTGACCTACGGCAAACCGCTGTACGTCGCCATATTCGCCACGCCCGCCCTGAAAGGCCTCCACCGCCAAGGCAGCGGAGCGGTTCCAGCCGCGAAACACCCCGCCATGGTCACTGTCGCCATGGCCTTGAACGTCGCAAAGCCACAGGTCGAAATGCTCGCCCAGGCGCATCAGCAGCGGTTGATAGGTCAGGCAACAGAAGCCGTTGCCATGCAGGAAATGCAGCAGCGGTTTGCCACTGGCCGGGGTTCGCCAGCCACGCAGGGTGAAACCTTCGGCGCATTCGTGGGACCAGGGGATCAACTGCATGGGCTTACTGTACTCTCGGGGTCAGGAAAACGCTGATTCTACAAACAGCAGCGGGTACAGTGAAATCACCAGCAACAGGGCCATCACGACATTGAACAGCATCAGCCAGCGCGAATGCTGCAACAGGTTGCGCAGGGCGCTGCCGAACATCACCCATACCCCCACGCTCGGCAGGTTGACCAAAGCGAACAAGGCCGCAATGACGATCACGTTGGTTACATAGCCTTGCGCGGGTGTGTAGGTGGTAATCGCCCCCACCGCCATCACCCAGGCCTTCGGGTTGACCCACTGGAACGCCGCTGCTCCCCAGAAGCCCAGCGGTTTGCGGGCACTGGACGAGGCCGTGCCGACCGGCCCGGAAGTGGCGATCTTCCAGGCCAGGTACAGCAGATAGGCGGCGCCAGTGTAGCGCAGCACTGTGTACAGTGGCGGCCAGGCCTTGAACACCTCGCCCAGCCCCAGGCCGACGGCCAGTACCATCACCATGAAACCAAAGCTGATACCCAAGGCGTGAGGGACCGAGCGGCGCACGCCGAAGTTTACCCCCGAGGCCAGCAACATGGTGTTGTTGGGGCCTGGCGTGATGGAAGACACGAAGGCAAACAGCACGAAGGCGGTCAGCAGGTCGGCAGAGGCAAGCATGGCGGGCATTCCACTTTCTTTATAGGTGCTGTCACACTACCGGAGTCGCCTTTCCCAGCGACTGGTACAGTTTGATTAAATTACGTAGATACACATCACTGTATCGCCAATCCGGACCAAGGAAGCCGTCACCATGAGCCTCACCATTCGCCCTGCCGTGCATACCGATGCCGAGCAGATCCTCACCTTCATCACCGAACTGGCCGAATACGAACGCGCTCGCCACGAGGTAGTCGCCACCCTTGCCGACATCGAGCACAGCCTGTTCGAAGAAGGCAGCACTGTGCACGCCCTGATGTGCGAGCGTGATGGCCGTGCAATCGGCTTTGCCGTGTACTTCTACAGCTACTCGACCTGGCTCGGGCGCAATGGCATCTATCTGGAAGACCTGTACGTAACCCCCGAACAACGCGGCGATGGCGCTGGCCGGCAGTTGTTGCAGCACATTGCCCGCGAAGCGGTGGCGAACAACTGCGGGCGCCTGGAATGGAGCGTGCTGGACTGGAACGAGCCAGCGATCGGCTTCTACCAGAAACTGGGGGCCGAGGCGCAGGATGAGTGGGTGCGTTACCGGCTGGATGGCGACAAGCTGGCGGCATTCGCCCGCGGGTGAACGCCCGGTTCCTGCACTTCTGCCTGCGGGCCTGAGCCTGTAGTACCTGCTGTTCGACAGCCTCGCGCTGTGTATGACATTGACGCCAAGCCCGCCCCATGCTCTCCTTATGCCTCGCGTTCAGGTGCCCCTCACGGGGTGAAACGGGAAACCGGTGCGTCCCAGGCCCTTCTGCAGGGCCGGACAATGCCGGTGCTGCCCCCGCAACGGTAAGCGAGTGAAGCGTCTGTACCACTGTGCCTTGTAGTACGGCATGGGAAGGTGACGCGTTCCAGGAGCCCAGCTCTTCCTCGCAAGCCCGGAGACCGGCCTGACGTTCATGAACACCCCGCGGTGGGCGGGCGCTGTTGCATTCCCTTGGGCGACCACGTCCGGGGCTGCCGCGCTCGCCCGTTGCCCACAAAAAAGCAGAGGATCGCGTCATGCCCGTCACCAGCGCCAAACAACACAGCCTTGCTACCCCCGTTACCCTCAGCCGGCGTGTAACCATCGCCGTCGGTGCCAGCTTGCTGGGTCTGTGCCTGGTCTACTTTGCCGGGTTCTCGCACATTGAGGCCGTGCACAACGCCGCCCACGACACCCGCCACAGCGCCGCCTTCCCCTGCCACTGAGTACGCCTGATGATCACGCGCATTGCCCGTACTGCGGGCTTCAGCGGGCTCCTTGCAGCCCTGTTGCTGACCTTGCTGCAAAGCTTCTGGGTTGCTCCGCTGATTCTGGAGGCGGAAACCTACGAGTCCTCGGCCCCGGCCGCACACCACGAACACGGTAGCGAAGTGGCCGCTCATGAACACAGCGCCGAAGCCTGGTCGCCGGAAGACGGCTGGCAGCGCGTGCTGTCCACCACAGGCGGCAACCTGGTGGTCGCGGTCGGCTTCGCCCTGATCCTCGCCGCCCTTTACAGCCTTCGCGAGCCCAAACGCGCCGCCACTGGCGCATTGTGGGGGTTGGCTGGCTTCGCCGTGTTCTGCCTGGCCCCAACCCTGGGCTTGCCACCAGAACTGCCAGGTACTGCGGCCGCCGACCTGGGGCAACGCCAGACCTGGTGGGTCGGTACAGCCAGTGCCACTGCGCTGGGCCTGGCCTTGCTGGTGTTTGCCCGCCACTGGCTGCTGAAGGCGCTGGGCGCCGTGCTGCTGGTCATGCCTCATGTCATCGGTGCGCCGCAACCGGAGGTGCACGAAAGCCTGGCCCCCGAAGCATTGGAAACCCAGTTCAAAGTCGCCTCCTGGCTGACCAACGCCGCCTTCTGGCTGGCCTTGGGCCTGCTCAGCGCCTGGCTGTTCCGCCGTTCCAGCCAGGCTTGATGCCTGCCTTCTACGCTGGTTTTGGCTGCCGCCGGGGTTGCCCGGCGGACACCTTGCATCGCTTGCTGCACCAGGCTCTGGACGACCAGGGCCTGGCGTTGGCTGACCTGCGCGGCATCGCAAGCATCAGCCTGAAGGCCGACGAGCCCGGGTTGTTGCAACTGGCAGAGCACCTAGGTTTGCCTTTGGTGCTGTACCATGTCGCGCAACTGCAACCCTATGAACCACTGCTCAGCCACCGGTCCGCCGCTGCCTACCGGCACAGCGGCTGCTGGGGCGTAGCCGAGAGCGCGGCACTGGCCCTGGCCAGCCAGCGGCAGGGTACAGCCAGCCTGCTACTGACGCGCCAGGTACTGGGCCCGGCGACGCTCGCCCTGGCCTGCTGAACGTTTCGTACCCTCTTTCTTGCCAGGACTTAGCATGACCATCTACTTTATCGGTGCCGGCCCCGGCGACCCGGAGCTGATCACGGTCAAGGGCCAACGGCTGATTCGTCAGTGCCCAGTGATCATTTATGCCGGTTCACTGGTGCCCGCCGCCGTGCTCGAAGGCCACCAGGCCGAAACCGTGATCAACAGCGCCGAACTGCATCTGGAACAGATCATCGCTGCCATGCGCAGCGCGCACGAACAAGGTCAGGATGTGGCCCGGGTGCATAGCGGCGACCCCAGCCTGTACGGCGCCATCGGTGAGCAGATCCGCCACCTGCAGGCGCTAGGCATCGATTACCAGGTCATCCCCGGCGTTACCGCCACGGCAGCGAGCGCCGCCCTGCTCGGCTGCGAGCTGACCTTGCCTGAAGTGGCGCAGACGGTGATCCTCACCCGTTATGGCGACAGTTCGCCCATGCCACCTGGTGAGCAATTGGGCGACCTGGCGCGCCATGGCAGCACCCTGGCAATTCATCTGGGGGTCAAGCACCTGTCGCGCATTGTCGATGAGTTGGTGCCGCACTATGGCGCGCACTGCCCGGTTGCGGTGGTGCATCGGGCCACCTGGCCAGACCAGGATTGGGTGCGCGGCAACCTCGGTGACATTGTCGAACGCGTAGCGGCCAAGGATTTCCGGCGCACGGCGCTGATCCTGGTAGGTCATGTACTGGGGGATACGCCGTTCGCCGAATCGGCCTTGTACCGTGCCGGGCATGCCCACCTGTACCGCCCTGGCGACTGAACATTGCCAGCCTTGCCTCGGGCGTAGCAGACTCCGGGTTTCCGCCTGCGAACAGGAGTCATGCCCATGCTGGAGTTACGCCCCAACTGCGAGTGTTGTGATGCCGACCTGCCGGGTGACAGCCCCGACGCTCTGATCTGCTCCTTCGAATGCACGTTCTGCCGTGCCTGTGCCGAAACCCGCTTCCAAGGCCGCTGCCCGAATTGTACCGGGCAGTTGGTAGCCCGCCCGACGCGGGTCGGGCAGGCATTGGCCAACAACCCTGCCTCCACACTGCGTATACACAAACCGCACGCAGCCTGCGCCTGAGCAACTGCAAAGAATCGGCATCACCGCTGTTTCAGGGTGATGTCTTTCCTGTTTCTTGTAGGATTTTTCAACAATAAGCACTGAGGATTTCAACACTTCTATACTCGGCATTACCAAACTTCGGGAATGGTCGTATCGTGCAGCGCTTCCGATAACCCCACTTGCAGACGTATTCCTGAGTGTTCCAGGAAGCGGACCACATCCCTACAGGAGTTTTCCTCATGACAACCGTGCTGATCGTCGACGACCACCCTATTGTCCGGCTGTCCTTGCGCCTACTGCTCGAGCGCGAGCGCTTCCATGTCGTCGGCGAGGTCGGCAATGGCAGTGAAGTGGCTCAGGTAGCCCGCGAACTGCGCCCGGACGTGGTCATCCTCGACATCGGCCTGCCTGGCCTGGACGGTATGGAAGTCATCAAGCGATTGCAGAGCCTGGAGCCGGTACCGAAGATCATGGTGCTGACCGGCCAGGCCACTGACCTGTATGTACGCCGCTGCCTGGATGCCGGGATAGGCGCCTTCGTCACCAAGGAAGAGGACCACGAGGCTCTGCTGTTCGCCCTCAAGGCCCTGACCAAGGGTTATTCGACCTTTCCGCAGATGTCGGTCAACAGCAACTCGCTGGAGAGCGAGCCAGTGCGCCTGGCCAGTCTCTCCAACCGGGAAATGGAAGTGCTGCGGCGCCTCGCGCGCGGCGAGAACAACAAGAACATCGGCACTTGCATGAACCTCAGCGCGAAGACAATCAGCACCTATCGGGGCCGTATCATGGAAAAGCTCAAGACCGAGTCGCTGGTGGAAATGGTCGACCTGGCCAAGCGCAACAACGTCTATTGAGCGCTCGGCTGCCATGAAACAGCTGCTGGCGAGCGTCCTTCTGGCTCTAGGTCTGGCCAACTCCATGGTGCTGCAGGCCAGCAGCGAACCACGCCATCTGCTGGCACGCTCAATCAGTGCCGCTGCCCCGCTGGCGTTATCCGGCGAGGACCGCAACTGGCTGAAACAACACCAACGCCTGGTACTGGGCAGTGCGCGCCCCGACTACCCCCCGTTCGAAATCAACGTGAGTCAGCATGACTATGAGGGGTTGAGTGCAGACTACGCCGGCATCATCGGCGAACAGCTTGACATACCCATTGAAGTACGCCGTTTTGACAGCCGTCACGAGGCCATCACTGCCCTGCGTGATGGCCGTATCGACTTGCTGGGTAGCTCCAACGCTTTCGAAGCGGCGGACGCCCAACTTAGCCTGAGCACCCCCTATGCCGACGACCTGCCAGTGATCGTCACCCTCGAGGGGCGCAGCTTGAAAAGCACGCCCAACCTTGCCGGCCTGCGCCTGGCGATGGTCGATCATTACCTGCCGGCCGCCAGCGTTCGCGCCCAGTACCCCAAGGCGCAACTGAGCCTGTACCGCTCGACCCTGGCCGGGCTCGCTGCCGTCGTGCTGGGCGAGGCAGACGCCTATCTGGGCGATGCCATCAGCACCGACTACATGATCGGCAAAAGTTTTCAGGGCACGTTGAAAATCGACCATTTCTCCCAACTGGCCCCAGAAGCTTTTGCCTTCGCCATCGCCAGCGACAACCCGCGCTTGCATCGGCTGGTGGACAAGGCGCTGTCACGTATAAGCGAAAGTGAACGTTTGAACATTCTGCGCCGTTGGAGCAGTGGTAACACCAGCCTGCTGCTGCAGCGCCACCTCACTGCCTTGAGCGAAGAAGAAGAATCCTGGATCACCGCCCACCCCACGATCAGCGTACTGGTCAATACCTCGCTGGCACCTTTGACGTTCAATGATGCTCAGCACCGCCCTAGCGGTATCACCCTGGACCTGCTCAAGCAGATCTCATTGCGCACGGGGCTGCAGTTCAAACCGGTCGAGAGTGCTTCATCGCAGGTCATGATCGACCGCCTGGTCCACGGCGAGGCACAGATGATCGGCGCGCTGGGCTATGGCGCCGACCGCTTGAAGCAACTGCGCTACACCCGCCCCTACCTGGTCAGCCCGCGCGTGCTCGTCACCCGTGACGACGGCGAATCATCTGCACAGGCCAAGAACCTGGATGGCAAGCGCATCGCCTTGGTGCGCGGTTCCCCCCAGGAGGCCGTTTTGCAACAGCGATACCCACAGGCCGAGCTGGTCGAAGTTGACAACCCCCTCGCCCAGATGGAGGCCGTGGCCAACGGTGTTGCCGACGTGGCCCTGAGCAGCCATATCAATGCTACCTATTACATCAGCCATGTGTTCAAGGAACGTTTGCGCATCGCCGGCGTGCTCGACGATGCCCCGGCCATTGCCGCTTTTGCCGTAGCCGCCGACCAGCCCCAGTTGCAGGCCATTCTCGACAAGGCGCTGCTAAGCATTCCGCCTGAAGAACTCGACCAACTGATCAACCGCTGGCGTACCAGCACACTGGTGAGCGACAGCCCATGGCGCGACTACCGCACCCTGGCCTTGCAGGTGCTCGTACTGTCGGCCCTGCTGCTGGCCGGGGTGGTGTTCTGGAACAGCTACCTGCGCAAGCTGATCAACCAGCGAACCGAGGCACAGCACGCGCTGCAGGCACAGCTTGCGCTGAGCCGCGGGCTGCTGGAGCAGTTACGCCAGGCCAAGGACGACGCTGAACAGGCCAGCCAGACCAAAAGCACCTTCCTGGCCACCATGAGCCATGAAATCCGTACCCCGATGAATGCCGTGATCGGTCTGCTGGAACTGGCCCTGGAAGATAGCCGCAGCGGCCGCAGCGACTCCCAGACCTTGCAGACCGCCCATGATTCGGCCATTGGCCTGCTTGAGCTGATTGGCGATATTCTCGATATTTCTCGCATCGAATCCGGGCACATCAGCCTGCAGCCGGTGCCTACCAATCTGGTCGAGCTGGTGCGCGCCACGCTGCGGGTGTTCGAAGGCAATGCCCGGGCCAAAGGGTTGCATCTGCAGGGCGAGCTGCCGGCAGAACCGGTATGGGTGCTGGCTGACCCACTGCGACTCAAACAAATTCTGTCCAACCTGATCAGCAACGCCATCAAGTTCACCGACCGTGGTGAAGTCCAGGCATGTCTGCTGCTACCCAAAGTTGCCGGCCACGGCAATCTGGCAATCGAGCTGAATGTGCGCGACACCGGCATCGGCATCAGTCCCGCCGACCAGGCCAGGCTGTTCAATGCCTTCGTTCAGGTCGATGGGCCCAGGGCACGTCAAGGGGCTGGCTTGGGGTTGGTCATCAGCCGTACCCTGGCCGAACTGATGGGCGGCTCCTTGAGCCTTCAGAGCGTCGAGGGCGTTGGCACCCGGGTGCAAGTCAACCTGCAGTTGCCCGTCTGCGCAGCACCGGCACAAGCGGAAGAGCAACTCACGGCGCCTGAAAGCAGCAGCGGCCCGCTCAATATCCTGGTGGTCGACGACTACCCGGCCAACCTGCTATTGCTGGAACGGCAACTGCAAACCCTGGGACACCACGTGACACTGGCGGAAAATGGCGAAATCGCCCTCGCACGCTGGCAGGACGCGAGTTTCGACCTGGTGATTACCGATTGCAGCATGCCGGTCATGGACGGGCATGAACTCACCCGGCGCATTCGCAGCCTGGAGGTCGAGCGCGGCCTGCCGGCAGGCCGTATTCTTGGGGTAACCGCCAACGCCCAGGCCGAGGAGCGTACTCGCTGCCTGGCCAGCGGCATGGACGAATGCCTGTTCAAGCCGATTGGCTTGCGCACACTCAAGACCCATCTGCCCCTGGTGCACCCTCAGCAGCCGTCGCCGGCCCCCTGCCATAGTGGGTTCGACCTGGCCGAATTGCGCCACCTGACCCAGGACGACGAACAGTTGACGCGGCATTTGCTGGAGCAATTGTCGATCAGTGTCGGTGAAGACCTGGCCGCCCTGCGCGCCTTGGCAACAGACGCCCCTGATGACGCAGTGCGTGCCTTGGCCCACCGCATCAAGGGTGGCGCCAAAATGATCAGGGTGCGCACCGTGGTCAAAGACTGTGAAGCTATCGAACACGCACACGCACTAGGGCTGCCGACCGCCGAACAACGCGCGCAACTGCAAGTCAGCCTGCAGGCACTGCTTGACGAGATGCGCGAGGCGCTCAGTGCAATTGCAGCGTCGAGCTGATCTGGCTGATGGCATCCACGACGTGCCGTGAGCCTTGCTGGATTTCCATGATCACCGTGCCCGCCTCATTGGCCAACGCCACGCCGTGACCGGTGCGGTTGAGGCTCGATTGCATACTGGCCACTGCCAATAGCGACAGGTCGTGGTTCTGCCGCACCACATCGACAATTTCCAGGGTGGCCTTGCTGGTTCGCGCGGCCAGGTTGCGCACCTCATCGGCCACCACGGCAAAGCCGCGCCCGTGCTCGCCGGCACGTGCAGCCTCGATGGCTGCGTTAAGGGCCAACAGGTTGGTCTGGTCGGCAATGCCACGGATGGTCAGCACAATCTGCCCGATCACATCCGACTGCTTGTTCACCGCATCGATGCTGCGCGCTGCGTCGTTAAGCTCTTGGGAAATCTGCTCGATTACCTGCACCGCCTGTTGCACCACCTCGGTACCTTTGCGCGCGCAGGCATCGGTCTGCACCGAACTGGCATGAGCGGCATGGGCGGCGCTTTGCTGGGTGCAGACCTGATGGGTGATGTCGCTGGCAAACTTGACCACTTTGCACAGGCGGCCCTTGCTGTCGAAGATCGGGTTGTAGGAGGCCTCCAGAAAGACGGTCTGGCCTTGCTTGTTGACGCGTTCGAAGCGATGTGAATGGTACTCGCCACGGTTCAGAGAAGCCCAGAACTCGCGGTACTGGGCCGATTCGCGTTCTTGCGCCAGGCAGAACAGCCCGTGGTGGTGGCCAACCACTTCATCGAGGCGGTAGCCCATGGTGTCGAGAAAATTCTGGTTGGCCTTGATCACCCGGCCTTGTGGGGTGAACTCGATCACCGCCATGGAGCGGCTGATGGCCTTTAGCAGGCTTTCGCTCTCGTGCTCCAGCACCACCCGCTGGGTGATGTCAGATGCCACCTTGATTACGCTGGTGACTTGCCGTTGCTCGTCCAGCACTGGCATGTAGCTGGCTTCCAGCCAGACTTCGCGCCCCGCCTTGTCGATGCGCTCGAACGTACCGCTGATTGCCTTGCCCTGCCCCAACTCGCGCCACAGTTGCTGGTATTCGGCGCTTTTTGCATAGTCCGGCTCACAGAACAGCCGGTGGTGCTTACCTCGCAGCTCTTCGGCGCTGTAGCCCATGGCCTGGCAGAAGCGCTCGTTAGCGTCGAGAATAGTACCGTCAGGGGCGAACTCGATCATCGCCATGGAACGGCTGATAGCAGCCAGTTTGGCTTGCGCATCGGCCAGCGCCTGGCGGCTGCGCTGGATTTCTGCCAAATCAGACTTGCGATGGAAATCGAACATGACGCGGGGCTCCCTATGCGCGGTTTCTTGAGCATAGAACGCCGTTGGCAAGTCGTGGCATTTGTGGCGCCTCAGAGAGCCAGCGCCGCCCGCGCGGCGCATCGCGAGCAAGCTCGCTCCTACATTTGTTTCGGGCCAGTATCGCCTGCGCCTGCGCGCGCGACCGCCCTGTTTGTTCCCCGCGATATCGAGGTGAGCGCCAAGGGGACGTGCGCGTCTGCCCTAGGAATAATTGGCCTGAAACAAATGTAGGAGCGAGCTTGCTCGCGATGCGCCGCGCGGGCGGCGCTGGATCTACGCATCACCGTAAAAACCAAGGCAGGCACCTTGCCGCCCTGACACAAACTGTGCCTGCGCGCGCGACCGCCCTGTTTGTCCCCACGATATCGAGGTGAGCGCCAAGGGGACGTGCGCGTCTGCCCCAGGAATAATTGGCCCGAAACAAATGTAGGAGCGAGCTTGCTCGCGATGCGCCGCGCGGGCGGCGCTGGATCTACGCATCACCGTAAAAACCAAGGCAGGCACCTTGCCGCCCTGACACAAACGGGTATGGAACACCTCAGAAAAGCTTGACCGCCAACAGAGAATCTAAATCTACAGCGCCTGTCTTGAGGACGCGCCGACGCCTTGACGGTCGCTCTCAGGAGCTCTCGCGCACCATCAGCTCAAAGCCCAGATCCTGCTGCGCGTTCGTCACCCGCTTGCCATCCAGCAACGCCAGCAGCGCTTGCGCTGCGCCCCGCCCCACCGCAGCCCGTGGTGTGCGAATCGAGGTCAGCCGCGGCACCATATGCGCCGATGCCGGCAAATCGTTGAAACCGACCATCGCCACCTGACGTGGCACCTCCACCCCTTGACGCAAGGCCTGCAGCACCGCGCCTTGGGCCAGGTCGTCGTTACAGAAGAAAATGCCGTCGACATCCGGCGCCTGCTGCATCAGCTGGCTGAACAGCGCGCTGCCCAGGGCAATCGACGAAGGCTCCGGGGCCAACACCTCCAGCTCGGCGGCCTGCAAACCGGCCTCTGCCAATGCCTGACGGAATCCCTCGGCACGCTGCATCACCCTCGGGTCCAGCTGCGCGGCAATGAATGCAAGGCGCTTGCGCCCGCGTTCGATCAGGTGCCGTGCAGCAGCACGTCCGGCCTGATGCTGCGAGAAACCGACCGACAAAGCCCCTGGCTCGCCATTGAGCTCCATCATGTGCACACACGGCACGCCGCTGGCAGCCAGCATCTGCCGCGCAGCATCGCTACGCTCGAAACCGGTCAACAAAATGCCGCAGGGCTGATAGGCCAGATAATTGCGGATCAAGTTCTCTTCTTCGGCAAGGTCGTAGTGATAGTTGCCGATCAGCACCTCGAGCCCGCGCGGGCGCATGACCTCGTGAATGGCCTCCAGGGTGTCGATGAACAGTTGGTTGGACAACGACGGGATCAACACCACCACCGACTGGCTGCGCGCCGAGGCCAGCGCCCGGGCCGCCGGGTTGGCCACATAGCCGAGGCTAGCCGCCGCCGCGATGACCTTTTCCACCAGGTCAGGCGCAACCGTGCTGACCCCACGCAAGGCGCGCGAAGCGGTAATCGGGGAAACCCCGGAAAGCCTGGCAACTTCAGCCAGGGTGGGACGACCTGTAGTACGGGAGCCGGTGCGGGACATGAATGTTGTAATTTTACTACTTGCAAGGATAGGGAACGGCCACTAAGGTAGCGCTGTCTCAGGATGCAGGCAATGTAATCTTTGGTAGCAGCCACCACGCGCTTGCCACCAGGCGTCCATACTGCGTAAGGACAAGACCAATAACACCGGGGAGGTGTCTGTTCGTCAATGGCGAGACAGCGCTATCTCACCCGCAGGAGGTACTGATGAATTCTCCCCTGTCCGCCATTGTGGTGATGGGCGTGGCCGGTTGCGGCAAAAGCTGCATCGGCGCCGCCATCGCTGCCAAAAGCGGCGGCCGCCTGATCGAAGGCGACGCTTTCCACCCTGCCGAAAACATCCGCAAGATGAGTGCTGGCATCCCGCTGGATGACAGTGACCGTGCCGGCTGGCTGGTCCGCCTTGGTAAAGAGTTGCAAACCACCACCCAAGCCGGGGAACGCCCGATCCTGACCTGCTCGGCACTCAAGCGCCGCTACCGCGATACCCTGCGCGATGCCATGCCCGGGCTGGTGTTCGTGTTCCTCGAACTGTCGCCTGCCGAGGCTGAAAAACGCGTGCTGGCTCGCCCAGGACACTTCATGCCGGCCAGCCTCATCGACAGCCAGTTCGCTGCCCTGGAATCGCCACGTGGCGAGCCCCTGACACTTGCTCTGGACGCCACCCAACCGATCGAAGCACTGGCCGAAGCGGTGGACCGCTGGCTAAAGCGCTGCGGTGAGCCGGGCCTGGCGCAAACCGCCTGACCTCGGTGGTTTTTCCGTCTCACCCAAGACAGCGCTACCCCGACCCGTAAAGCGGGCAAAGACTCCAAAAAGCTACGCCCAAAACAACGATAAGACCGAGGCCTTCAAACCATGTTCGGACTGGCTACTGATACTTTCCTGCTGCTCGACGCGATGGTTACCATCGTCGGACTGATCCTGCTGATCACCCACTTCAAGGTTCACCCCTTCGTCGCCCTCACCCTCGCGGCCGGCTTCCTGGGCCTGACCTCCGGCATGCCGGTGGCCAAGGTCATGAAATCGTTCCAGGACGGTTTTGGCGGCGTACTCGGCTTCGTCGGTATCGTGCTCGCCCTGGGCACCATGCTCGGCAAGCTGATGGCCGACTCCGGGGGGGCCGACCAGATCGCGCAAACCCTCATCCGCGCCTTTGGCAAGAAGAACGTGCATTGGGCGATGATGTTCGCCGCCTTCCTGGTGGGCATCCCGCTGTTCTTCGAAATCGGCTTTGTGCTGCTGATTCCACTGGTATTCATCGTCGCCCGGCGCTCCGGCGTATCGCTGGTGAAGATCGGCATTCCGCTGCTGGCCGGCCTGTCGGTGGTGCACGGTCTGGTGCCACCACACCCGGGCCCCTTGCTGGCAATCGGCATTTTCCATGCTGACATTGGCAAGACCATCTTCTATGGTCTGCTCGTCGCACTACCCACCGCGATCATTGCCGGCCCTCTGTTCGGTAACTTCATCTCCCGCTACATCCCGGGCAACCCGTCCCAGGAACTGATGGACCAGATCGCCAAGGAGTCCGACCAGGGCAACCTGCCAAGCTTCAGCATCACCCTGATCACCGTGCTGCTACCAGTCGCGTTGATGCTGCTGAAAACGTTCGCCGACGTGGTGCTGCCTGCCGAGCACATCGTGCGCCAGTGGATGGACCTGATCGGCCACCCGATCACCGCCCTGCTCGCCGCCCTGCTGCTGGCCTTCTACACTTTCGGCTCGGCTCGCGGCTTCAATCGCCAGCAGATCATGAAGATGCTCGACCAGAGCCTGGCACCGACTGCCGCCATCGTGCTGATCGTCGGCGCTGGCGGTGGCTTCAAGCAAATGCTGGTGGACACCGGCGTAGGCAACGTGATCGGGCAGATGGCTGTGCAGGCAGAAATTTCGCCGATCATGCTGGCATGGCTGGTGGCGGCGGTGATTCGCATCGCGACCGGCTCCGCCACGGTCGCCACCATCACCGGCGCGGGTATCGTGGCGCCGGTGATCGACCTGGTGCCGGGGGTGAACCGTGAGCTGTTGGTACTGGCCACCGGTGCCGGCTCGCTGATCCTGTCCCATGTGAATGACGCCGGCTTCTGGCTGGTGAAACAGTACTTCAACATGACCGTGGCAGAAACCTTCAAGACCTGGAGCATGATGGAGACGATCCTGTCCATCGTCGGCATCATTTTCATCATGTTGCTGTCGCTGGTGGTGTGACCGTTGATCGGGGTAATGGCACCTTCACGTTTCGGGTAAGGCCAAAGGGAAGTATGAGCCCTACCCGTATAGCAAAGGAGCCTGCCATGCCCCGCTCAATCATCCTGTCGATTGCCCTGCTCGCCTCGCCGCTGGCTTTTGCTGTCGGCACAGGCCCGACCTACCCCGACGATCCGCACAATACAGCGCCACAGCCAGGCGTGGACAGCACCCTCAACCCGATCGAGAAGCCCTTGCCGCGGGATACCGACCCGCGCATACAGGGCAACGAACCACAAAGCCCGCCAGCCATGCAGAATGACAACCGCAATCTGCCGGGGATGGATGGCAGTGGGTCGGAAGGTACCGGCCGGCAAGGAGAAGGCAGCTCGGGCACAGGTAACCGTTGACGACCCTGCCTGTACTACCACTGACGCTTGTCGGGCCGGGTCAGACCCAGTTTTTCGATCCGGTAACGCAGCATATCCCGCGACAACCCCAGCATCCGCGCTGACTTGGTCACGTTCCAGTCGGTGCGGTCCAAGGTCTTGCAGACAAGGTCACGCTCCATGTCAGGCAGGCTTGTACCCGGTTCTGGTTCGTGCCGCGGCATTTCGAACATGGCCGCCATCGGCTGCTGCGCCAACGGCTCGTCAACCAAGGTCATGCACAGGTTCAACTGATGCGCCTGCACGACTTCGTTCGGCGCCAGCAACACGGTCTGCTCCAGCATGTTGCGCAATTCGCGCACATTGCCAGGCCAGCTATAACCGAGCATCAGGTTCTCAGCCTCGGCAGAAAAGCGCAGGTTTGGCTTGCCATAACGGCGGCTATGGTGGGCAAGGAAATGCCGCGCCAGTAGCAGTATGTCCTGGCCACGCGAATACAGGCGCGGCACCTTCAAGGCGATAATGCGAAGGCGGAAGAACAGGTCACGGCGGAACTTGCCCTGCTGCACCATTTGTTCCAGGTTACAGTTGGTGGCGCTGATCACCCGCAGATCGACCTTGCGCTCCTTCACAGCACCAATCCGGCGGATGCTGCGGTCTTCCAGCAACTTGAGCAGCTTGGCCTGCAGCACCAAGTCCATTTCGCCGATCTCGTCAAGGAACAAGGTGCCGCCATCGGCAGCCTCCACCAGTCCCACCCGGCGCTCCTTGGCATCGGTGAACGCGCCCTTCTCGTGGCCAAACAGTTCGGCCTCAAGCAGGTTGGCAGGGATCGAAGCGCAATTGAACTCGATGAACGGCCCTTTACTGCGCGAACCATCAAAATGCAGGGCGCGGGCCACCAGCTCCTTGCCGGTACCGGTCTCGCCTTCAATCAGCACCGGTGGCAGGTCTTCACTGGCCATGCGCCGCTCGGCATCGAGCACCTGGCGCAGGGTGTGCTTGAGGGTGAGCATCACCGGCGAGTCGCCGATCAATGCCTGCAACCCGGACTTCTGCGCCTCGCGCTCCTGGTAGAACGACAGCGTGCGTTCCATACGCTCGGTAGCCAGGGCCTTGTCCAGGGTCAGTTTGAGCTCGGCCAAAACCACCGGCTTGGTCAGGTAATGAAAGGCGCCCTCCTTCATCGCCTGCACGGCATCTTCTACATTGCCGTAGCCGGTCATCATGATCACTTTCAGGCCTGGCGCCTGGGCCACCAGGGTACGCAACAGGTCGTGCCCGCTCATGCCTGGCAACGAGTTGTCGGTCAGCACCGCGTCAGGCTGCGCCCGCTTGATCTGCTCCAGCGCCAGCTCTGCGCTGTGGCACACGATGACTTCGTAGCCCTTGAGGCTGAGGTAAGTGCGAATGTTGTCGGCAAGGATTTCATCATCCTCGACGACCAGGATGCTGTGCTCCATGTTCCCCTCCCGCTGCAATATTGAATGTAAGGCTGACGCGGGTTCCTTCCTCTTCGCGGCTGCTCAGGCTGACCGAGCCGCCAAAACGTTCCATGATGCGCTTGACCAGAGCCAGTCCTACGCCGAGGCCACCCTGTTTGGTCGTGAAGAACGGTTTGAACACCATCCGCTCCTGCTGTTGGCTCATGCCTTTGCCGGTGTCGGTCAGCACGAACTCGGCACGCAGGCCTTCTTGCACATTGACCTGGGCATTGAGCATCCCGCCAGCGGGCATGGCCTCCAGGGCGTTGGAGAACAGGCTGTTGAGAATCTGCGTGAGCTGCAGCGGCTGGCTGACCACCCACTGCACGTCAGGCCCTTCGAAATGGAAGCGCACGCCATTGCGTTCGATCTGCTGAGCGAAGGCCAGGTGGGTGTCCTCGATGGCCGCCACCAGGTCCACGGCCTCGGGTTCATCACTGGCCGGGCGCAACGACACCAGCAAGTCGCGCACCCAGCGCGACATGCGGTCGACCTGGCTGATGATGTCAGTGATGTTCTTCTGCGCAGCAGGGTTGGCGGTCTCCTGGGCAAGTTCGGCGCTGGAGAGGATATTGGCCAGCGGATTGCGCATGCTGTGAGCCACTGCCGACGACATTTCACCCAGCGCCACATAGGTTTCGCTCGCCACCAGCCGCTCTTGCTGCAGGCGCAGCATGTGCGCCGCCCGGCGCACGATCCAGAACAGCCCGAAGTAGATCAACGCCCCGCCCACCAAGGTAGAGGCCCAGATCAGCAAATAGCCGCGCTGGATGCGCCGGATCAGATCCTGCGGCTCCTTGTAGATTTCCACCATGGCCAGTACCTGCTCGCCCTGGCTGTCGAACAGCGGGATGTAATTCTCGATGAACAGGTAACGCGGTGCGCGCTGGAACTTCTGCTCTTCGCGATCCTCGGCGGCCTTGTGATAACTGGCCGACACCGCCTTGCGCGAGTGAAAAGCGCGCTCAAGATCACCATCATCTCCTATTCGCTTGCCGATCAGCTCGACGTTGGTGGACCAGACAATGGTGCGGTCGCGGGCGTAGACATTGGCCAGCAAGGTATCCGGCAGGTGTTTGACATGATCGAGGAACTCGACCCGGGTCGCTTCGGCCAACGCCGGGGTGAACTGCAGGTGCTGCAGATCCAACTGCGGGTCCAGCAACTCGCCCATAGTGGTGCCCGGCGGCAATTGCGAATGGCGCACTTCGGCCTGGGCCATTGCCTGAATGAACTGCGCGGTGAGCATGGCATCGCGCTGCACGCTGTCGCGCACCACGAAGCGCGTCGAGACGTAACCCAGCCCACCGGCCACCGTGGTGATGATTAACAGGCTGATCACCGAAAACCAGCGCAGCAGGTTGAATTCACGCAAGGGTACGGCCAGCCCGCTGGCGGTCGCATTGGCCTTTTCGGGCGCTTCGTTTTCCAGCATCTGCATCGCGTAGTTCCCGCGCAGGGCGTACGTTCAGAACTGCATCAAGGCCAATGGCAGTAGCCAATGGTTAGCAATCCACCCGGCAGTCGCAGCTGCCCTTTGTCGTGTGTCGCGCTTCACAAATTACGCTGCAAAAACTCAGCCAGCAGGACTATTACCTATTAAAACTGTTATTTATCAGTAAGTTGAAAGAACTTTCTAGATTAATTTTGAGGAGTCTTCCCCACATTTGGGTGATTTTGACCCAAAACGCTATTAGCTTTTATATCAAAATCTTACATCCCTTTATTAATGTGTCTTGGTGCTTTCAGGTCAGTCGGAAACTTAACGAAACCCTCGTGCCATGGCCCTCGCTGCTGCTGAGCCGAACCGTACCGCCGAAGCGTTCCATGATGCGCTTCACCAGCACCAGCCCCACCCCCAGCCCACCTGGTTTGGTCGTGAAGAATGGTCGGAAGGCCATTCGCTGCTGCTCGTCGTTCATGCCATTGCCATTGTCGGACAAGCGCAAGGTCAGGCTGCGCCGGTTGTGACGTACCACTTCGATACGCAACCGCCCGCCCTGCTCCATCGCTTCCAAGGCATTGGCGATCAGGCTACTGAATACCTGGCGCAGTAATACCGGGTGCCCCAACACCTGCACGGCCGGTAAGGGTTGCAGGTCCAGGCTTACTCCGCTGCGCGCCAGCGGCACAGCGTAGGTCTGCAGGGCCTCCTCCAGCGCCTGCGGCAAGTCCACCGCCAACGCCTCGTCGTTCAGCGGGCGCAGTGACTGCAGCATCTGGCGGATCCACTGCGACATGCGATCGACCTGGCTGATGATGTCGTTGACCTGGCTCTGCGCCGGGCCTTCGTCGAACGCCTGGGCCAGTTCGGCACTTGAGCGGATGCTGGCCAGCGGGTTGCGCAGGCTATGGGCCACTGCCGACGACACCTCACCCAGTGCCACGTAGGTTTCGCTGCTGATCAGCCGCTTTTGCTGCACCGCCAGCAGCCGCGCGGCGCGGTGCATGATGCCGTACAGGCCGACATAGACCAGAGCAGCGCCGACGGTGATGGCCAACCAGATCAGGATCAGGCCACGCTCGATGCGTACGATCAGGTCATGGGGTTCCTTGTAAATCTCGACCATCGCTGTGACCTGATCGCCATCGGCATCGAACAGCGGAATGTAGTTCTCGATGAATAGCTGCTTGGGCGGGGTGATGAACTTCTGCTCGGTGCGGGCCTGTTCGAAATTGTGGTAGCTGGCCGAAACCCGCATCTTGTACTCGAAAGCCCGATTCAAGTCTTCGTCGCCTTCAATCAGCTTGCCGATCAGTGCCGGGTTGGTGGACCAGATCACTGTATGGTCCAAAGCATAAATATTGGCCAGCAGAATATCGGGCAGGTGAGCGATATGGTCAAGGAACTCGCCACGGGCCATGCGCCGGGCTTCCGGGTCGACCTCGGGCAAGTTGTTGCGGTCGGTGCGCGGATCGAGCAGTTCGCCCATGGTCCGCACATTGGGGATCGACACATGGCGCACTTCGGCATCGGCGATGGAGGTGATGAACTGTGCGGTGAGTAACGCATCACGCTCGACACTCTCGTCGATGATGAAGCGGCTGGAAATCAGCCCCAGCCCGGCCGCCACCGAGAGAATGATGGCTAGACTGACCCAGGCATACCAGCGCAGCAGGTTGAACGGCTTGCGCGGGACGGCCAACTCGCTACCGGCAGGCACGTCAATAGTGTCGGAACGAGGGGCGACGTCCATAACGGACACCTCAGTTGGGCACCTTTAGAAGGTTATAGCCCAGACTTGGGGAATCCATGGTATTAAATTGATGGCATCCGCCGAAGGGTATTGATCCCCTCCTCACTTCACCCTACCCGATACAGCCGAAGGTGGCGCTGCCCCTGTGGAATACGGGAGCTGCAAGCCAGGTGTTACAAGGGCGAATCATCAGTCAACCCTTGCAACTTGCGATATTCGCGCAGCACCGTGGGCACATAGCGCCGGGTCTCGGCAAACGGCGGCACGGCACCGCGCCGCAATACAGCATCCGGGCCGGCGTTGTAGGCCGCCACAGCCAAGGTGATGTCATTGTCGAACAGGGTAAGCATTTGCTTGAGGTAGCGTGCCCCGCCTTGCACATTGTCTTCAGGGTCCAGCCGGTCTTGCACCCCCATCTCGCGGGCGGTATCCGGCATCAGTTGCATCAACCCCACTGCCCCCGCCCGCGAACGGGCTTTGGGGTTGTAGCCGGACTCGGCCTTGATCACCGCGTGCAGCAGCGCCGGCGGCACGTTGTGGATGCGCGCAGCCGTGGCGACGACCTCGGCGTAAGGGCGGCCAGTGATCATCTGCGCCTTGACCGGCCCACCCTGGGACAGCGGCTCGTTGATCACCTTCTCATAGTGGCGCCCTGGTCGATGGACATTGGTCAACACGTAGCCACCCTTGGCATCGATTGAGATGTACACATCGGCCTGGGCAGCACCTGCCGCCAGCCAGATCAAACCGAGGATGAGTCCACGCATGCCGGTCGCCTCTTCGTCGTGGCCCCGATGTGGGGGAAATGCCCCGGAAAACCCGAGGACAGTCACCACGACGCAAGCACTGTGCCGCTTCCTGTGCCCCATGGCGCAAGGCCCCGGGGCAGACGTGCACGGCTGTTGCATGGTGCATGTCAACGCTTGTCCCCATAGCAGTGGAGGGCTTCACCATGCAGCGCAGAACCAACCCGCAACGTGGCTTCACTCTGCTTGAACTCCTGGTGGTACTGGTGGTACTCGGCCTGCTGGCCGGCATCGTCGCGCCCAAGTACTTCAGTCAGCTAGGCCGCTCCGAGGCCAAGGTTGCGCGGGCGCAAATCGAGGGGCTGAGCAAGGCCCTGGACTTGTACCGCCTGGAGGTCGGCCACTACCCCAACAGCGAACAAGGCTTGCAGGCACTGGTGGTCGCCCCCAGTGGCGAGGCTCGCTGGACCGGCCCGTACCTGCAGAAGGCCGTGCCGCAAGACCCGTGGGGCCGCCCGTATATCTACCGGCAACCCGGCGAGAACGGCGGTGAGTACGACCTGCTGTCGATGGGCAAGGACGGCCAGCCGGGTGGCGATGGGGAAAACGCCGAAATTACCAGCTGGCAGTAAGGAGAGCGGCCATGCGCTACAGCCTCAAGGCCCTGGGTAGGCAGGGCGTGGTGCAGTTGCAGATCGATGCCGAGGACGCGGACCAGGCCCGCCGCCAGGCCGAAGACCAAGGCCTGCGTGTGCTCAGCCTGCGCAGCAGCGGCGGCGCCTTGCGCGGCATGGCCTGGCGGCGTGAAGCGGCGTTCGACTTGGTGCTGTTCAGCCAGGAACTGTCAACCTTGCTCAATGCCGGCCTGCCGCTGATCGACGCACTGGAAAGCCTGGCGGAGAAGAGCCCGGCAGCGACAGCGCGCAAGGTGCTCGCCGAGCTGGTACGCCAGTTGTACGAGGGCCGCTCGCTGTCCCAGGCACTGGGCCAGCAACCGCGTGTATTCCCGCCGTTGTATGTGGCGCTGGTGCAGTCCAGTGAACGCACCGGCGCCCTGGGCGATGCCCTCACCCGCTATATCAGCTATCGCCAGCGCCTGGACCTGGTCCGACAGAAGCTGGTGGGTGCCTCGGTCTACCCGTTGCTGCTGTTGCTGGTGGGGGGTGGGGTGGTGCTGTTCCTGCTCGGCTATGTGGTGCCGCGTTTCAGCCAAGTGTTCGAGGGCATGGGCACCGAACTACCCTGGTTGTCACGGGTACTGATGCAGGTCGGCCTGTTTCTGCATGCCCAGCAAGCGCCCCTGGCGCTGGGCAGCGTCGGTGGGGTCGCGGCGCTTTGGCTGCTGCGTAGGCACCCGCGTGTACGGTACTGGGCCTCCTGCCAACTGCGGCGCCTGCCAGCACTGCACCAGCGCCTGATGATGTACGAGCTGGCGCGCTTCTATCGCTCGCTGGGCATCCTGCTGCAAGGCGGCATTCCCATCCTCACCGCCATGGGCATGGCCCGCGGCCTGCTCGGCAACGCAGCAGCGCAGGGCCTGGAGCAGGCCTGCCAGCGGGTGGGCGAAGGGCTGCCGCTCTCCGATGCACTGGCGGCCGGGCACCTGGTGACGCCGGTTTCACTGCGCCTGCTGAGGGCTGGCGAGCAGTCCGGCAACCTGGGCGAGATGCTGGAGCGCTGCGCCGATTTCCATGACCAGGAAATCGGCCGCTGGGTGGAATGGTTCGTCAAACTGTTCGAGCCGTTGCTGATGACCTTCATCGGCCTGCTGATCGGCCTGATCGTGATCCTCATGTACATGCCGATTTTCGAGCTGGCCTCAAGCATTCACTGAATGGCCAGGCCCAGGTTTTCGCGTAAAGGGATGCCTGCACAGGCAGTGCGCTTCGCCCAACCATGGCCGTCATCGATAATTGATCCCCACCTATCATTCAGCGTGATATTAACCTTCGCCCCGTTCGATTCGTACCTCACGCGCAACACACTCACACTCCGCCCACTACTAATACATTGGCGGAGTTCTCCATGGAACAATCACTCAAACCCTTGCGCTTCCCCCTCGCTGCCCTGGCAGTGGTGGTGATCAGCGCTTGCGGTCGAACCCCCGACGCCGTGCAGGCGCCCGCCGCGCCGAAGGTAAGCGTGGCCAAGGTGATCGAGCAACCGATCACCGAATGGGACGAGTTCACCGGCCGCCTCGAAGCCCCCGAAACCGTCGAAGTGCGCCCGCGGGTCTCCGGCCAGATCGACCGGGTGGCCTTCACTGAAGGCGCCCAGGTCAAAAAAGGCGACCTGCTG
The DNA here is from genome assembly GCF_057766845.1 of Pseudomonas sp. D5(2026). Taxonomy (NCBI): domain Bacteria; kingdom Pseudomonadati; phylum Pseudomonadota; class Gammaproteobacteria; order Pseudomonadales; family Pseudomonadaceae; genus Pseudomonas; species Pseudomonas sp. D5(2026). The sequence continues at coordinate 2,788,633 of NZ_CM173421.1, read as the reverse complement.
TTCCAGATCGACCCGCGCCCGTTCCAGGCAGAAGTACGCCGCCTCGAAGCCCAGTTGCAACAGGCCAAGGCCACCGCCATCCGCAGCGCCAATGAAGCCCGCCGCGGCGAGCGCCTGCGTGACAGCAACGCCATTTCCGCCGAACTGGCCGAATCGCGCAGCAGTGCTGCCGCCGAAGCCCGTGCCGGCGTCGATGCGATCCAGGCCCAGCTCGACCTGGCGCGCCTGAACCTCAGCTTTACCCGCGTCACTGCGCCCATCAGTGGCCGTGTCAGCCGCGCCGAGTTCACCGCCGGCAACATCGTCACCGCCGATGTCACCCCGCTGACCAGCGTGGTATCCACCGACAAAGTCTACGCCTACTTCGACGCCGACGAGCGCGTGTACCTCAAGTACACCCAGCTGGCCCGTGAAGGCCAGCGTGGCCAGAGCACCCCGGTATACCTGGGGCTGACCAACGAAAGCGGCAACCCGCACCTGGGCCACATGAACTTCGTCGACAATCAGGTCAATCCGCGCACTGGCACCATCCGGGGTCGCGCGGTATTCGACAACACCGACGGCGAGTTCACACCAGGCTTGTATGCGCGTCTGAAACTGGTCGGCAGCGCCCAGTACGACGCCATGCTGATCAACGACGAAGCCGTGGGTACCGACCTTGGCAAGAAGTTCGTGCTGGTGATGGGCAAGGACAACAAAGCCACCTACCGCACCGTGGAACTGGGGCCGAAACTTGAAGGCTTGCGCATCGTCCGCAGCGGCCTGGACAAGGGCGAACGCATCGTGGTGAAGGGCCTGCAGCGCGTGCGCCCTGGTTCGCCGGTAACCCCGGAGGAAACACCGATGGCCAGCGAGCAAACCCTCGCCGCTCTTGCACGGCAGCGTCAGGCCCTAGAGGCCAGCAACCCGGCGCCGAAAATGGCGGGCAATAACGTGAAAGTCGCCGGCGCCCAGGCGCCACGCGGTTAAGGGAACCTACCGATGAACTTCTCGAAATTCTTCATTACCCGGCCGATCTTCGCCGCGGTGCTGTCGCTGGTGCTGCTGATTGCGGGTTCTATCTCGCTGTTCCAGCTGCCGATCAGCGAATACCCCGAAGTGGTTCCGCCCACCGTGGTGGTGCGCGCCAACTTCCCCGGCGCCAACCCCAAGGTCATCGGCGAAACCGTTGCCGCGCCGCTGGAGCAGGCCATTACCGGAGTGGAGAACATGCTGTACATGTCCTCCCAGTCCACTGCCGATGGCAAGCTGACGCTGACCATCACCTTCGCCCTGGGTACCGACCTGGACAACGCCCAGGTGCAGGTGCAGAACCGCGTCACCCGTACCCAGCCAAAGCTGCCCGAGGAAGTGACCCGTATCGGTATCACCGTCGACAAGGCCTCGCCTGACCTGACCATGGTCGTGCACCTGACCTCGCCGGACAACCGCTACGACATGCTCTATCTGTCCAACTACGCCATCCTCAACATCAAGGACGAGCTGGCGCGCCTGGGCGGCGTAGGTGACGTGCAGCTGTTCGGCATGGGCGACTACTCGCTGCGCGTATGGCTGGACCCGAACAAGACCGCTTCGCGCAACCTGACAGCCAGTGATGTGGTAGCCGCCATCCGCGAGCAGAACCGCCAGGTGGCCGCCGGCCAGCTGGGCGCACCGCCTGCCCCAGGCTCGACCAGCTTCCAGCTGTCGATCAATACCCAGGGCCGCCTGGTCAACGAGGAAGAGTTCGAAAACATCATCATCCGCGCCGGTGCCGATGGCGAAATCACCCGCCTGAAGGACATCGCCCGGGTCGAACTCGGCTCCAGCCAGTACGCCCTGCGCTCGCTGCTGAACAACCAGCCGGCGGTGGCCATCCCGATCTTCCAGCGCCCAGGCTCCAATGCCATCGAGATCTCCGACGAAGTGCGGGCGAAAATGGCCGAGCTGAAAAAGGACTTCCCGGAAGGGATGGACTACAGCATCGTCTATGACCCGACCATCTTCGTGCGCGGCTCCATCGAAGCGGTGGTGCACACCCTGTTCGAAGCCCTGGTGCTGGTGGTGCTGGTGGTGATCCTGTTCCTGCAGACCTGGCGCGCCTCGATCATCCCGCTGCTGGCTGTGCCGGTCTCGCTGATCGGTACCTTCGCGGTCATGCACCTGTTCGGCTTTTCACTCAACGCGCTGTCGTTGTTCGGGCTGGTGCTCGCCATCGGTATCGTGGTGGACGATGCCATCGTCGTGGTGGAGAACGTCGAACGTAACATCGGGCTGGGCCTGAAGCCGCTGGAAGCCACGCAGAAAGCCATGAGCGAAGTGACCGGGCCGATCATCGCCACCGCCCTGGTACTGTGCGCTGTGTTCGTACCTGCTGCGTTCATTTCCGGCCTGACCGGGCAGTTCTACAAGCAGTTCGCCCTGACCATCGCCATTTCGACCGTCATTTCGGCGTTCAACTCGCTGACCCTGTCGCCAGCCCTGGCTGCGGTGCTGCTCAAGGAACACCACGCCCCCAAGGACCGCTTCTCGCGGTTCCTCGACAAACTGCTGGGCAGCTGGCTGTTCTCCCCGTTCAACCGTTTCTTCGACCGTGCGTCCAACCGCTACGTCGGTGGCGTGCGCCGGGTCATCCGCTCCAGTGGCATCGCCCTGTTCGTGTATGCCGGCCTGATGGGCCTGACCTACCTGGGCTTCTCGTCCACCCCGACCGGTTTCGTGCCGGCCCAGGACAAGCAGTACCTGGTGGCCTTCGCCCAACTGCCGGACGCGGCCAGCCTCGACCGTACCGAAGCGGTGATCAAGCGCATGAGCGAAATCGCCCTCAAGCAGCCTGGCGTGGCCGACTCGGTGGCCTTCCCGGGCCTGTCTATCAATGGTTTCACGAACAGCCCGAACAGCGGCATCGTGTTCACCCCGCTCAAGCCATTCGATGAGCGCAAGGACCCGAGCCAGTCAGCGGCAGCCATCGCAGCCGCACTGAATGCCCAGTTCGCCGACATCCAGGACGCCTACATCGCGATCTTCCCGCCACCGCCGGTACAAGGCCTGGGCACGATTGGCGGCTTCCGTCTGCAAATCGAAGACCGTGGCAACCTGGGTTACGAGGCGCTGTATAAAGAAACCCAGAACATCATCGCCAAGAGCCACAACGTCCCAGAGCTGGCCGGCCTGTTCACCAGCTACCAGGTCAACGTGCCACAAGTCGATGCCGCCATCGACCGGGAAAAGGCCAAGACCCACGGGGTGGCGATCACCGACATCTTCGACACCCTGCAGGTCTACCTGGGCTCGTTGTACACCAACGACTTCAACCGCTTCGGCCGTACCTATCAGGTCAACGTCCAGGCGGAGCAGCAGTTCCGCCTTGATGCAGAGCAGATCGGCCAACTGAAGGTGCGCAACAACCTTGGCGAGATGATCCCGTTGGCGACCTTCCTCAAGGTCAGCGATACCTCGGGGCCGGACCGGGTCATGCACTACAACGGCTTCATCACTGCCGAGATCAACGGTGCCGCCGCACCGGGCTACAGCTCTGGTCAGGCGGAAGCTGCAATCGAGAAGCTGCTGAAAGAGGAATTGCCCAACGGCATGACCTTCGAGTGGACCGACCTGACCTACCAGCAGATCCTCTCGGGCAATACCGCGCTGCTGGTGTTCCCGCTGTGCGTGCTGCTGGCGTTCCTGGTGCTGGCCGCCCAGTACGAAAGCTGGAGCCTGCCGCTGGCGGTGATCCTGATCGTGCCAATGACCCTGCTGTCGGCCATCACCGGTGTGATCGTATCGGGTGGCGACAACAACATCTTCACCCAGATCGGCCTGATCGTACTGGTGGGCCTGGCGTGCAAGAACGCGATCCTGATCGTCGAATTCGCCAAGGATGAACAGGCCAAGGGCCTCGACCCGCTGGCTGCGGTGCTGGAAGCCTGCCGCCTGCGTCTGCGGCCGATCCTGATGACCTCGATCGCCTTCATCATGGGCGTGGTGCCCCTGGTGTTCAGCTCCGGTGCAGGTTCGGAAATGCGCCATGCCATGGGTGTGGCGGTGTTCTCGGGGATGATCGGCGTCACCGTGTTTGGCCTGTTCCTGACCCCGGTGTTCTTCTTCCTGATCCGCCGTTTCGTCGAGCGTCGCCAGGCCCGCAAGGCTGAACACGCTCAAGTGCTGGAGAACCACGCATGAACCTGCTCAAACCCCTGACCCCAAGCCTGCTGGCACTGGCCCTGGCGGCCTGTGCGGTAGGCCCGGACTACCAGGCGCCAGCTACCGAACCTGCACAACTGGGCAGCGATGTGCAGGCCAAGGCCTACGACCGAAGCCGCTTCGAGAGCCTGTGGTGGAAGCAGTTCGACGACCCGGTGCTGAACCAGCTGGTGCAGGCTTCGCTGGACGGCAACCGTGACTTGCGCGTTGCCTTCGCCCGCCTGAAATCGGCCCGCTCGATCCGCGAAGACGCCGAGAACGACCCGTTCCCGGTGGTCACCAGCCGTGCCAGCAGCGATCTCGGCAAGGGCCAGATCCCCGGCCAGACCACGCAGCGGGTGAACAGTGAGCGCTACGACCTGGGCCTGGACATGGCCTGGGAACTTGACCTGTTCGGCCGCATCCAGCGCCAGATCGAAGCCAGCGAAGCCCAGGAAGCGGCGGCCGCCGCCGACCTGCAACAGCTGCAGGTCAGCCTGATCGCCGAACTGGTCGATGCCTACGGGCAACTGCGCGGTGCCCAGTTGCGCGAAAAGATTGCCCTGGCCAACCTGAAGACCCAGCAGGAATCACGCACCATTACCGAAACCCTGCGCGATGCCGGCGTGGGCAATGACCTCGACGTGGTGCGTGCCGATGCGCGCCTGGCCGGGGTCGAAGCCACCGTACCGCAACTGCAAGCCGAACAGGCTCGGGCTCGGCACCGCATCGCCACCCTGCTCGGCCAGCGCCCTGACGCGCTCAGCGTAGACCTGTCGCCCAAGGCACTGCCGGCCATCGCCAAGGCGTTGCCGGTGGGTGACCCGGGTGAGTTGCTGCGCCGTCGCCCGGACATCCGCAGCGCTGAACGCCAACTGGCGGCCGCCACCGCCAACGTTGGCGTGGCCACCGCCGACCTGTTCCCCCGTGTCAGCCTCAGTGGCTTCCTCGGCTTTACCGCCGCCCGCGGCTCGCAGATCGGCTCTTCGGCGGCCAACGCCTGGGCGCTGGGCCCGAGCATTACCTGGGCAGCCTTCGACCTGGGCAGCGTGCGGGCCCGCCTGCGCGGCGCCAAGGCCGATGCCGAAGGGGCACTGGCCAACTACGAACAGCAGGTGCTGCTGGCCTTGGAGGAGTCGGCCAATGCCTTCAGCGATTACGACAAGACCCAGCAGCGTCTGCTGTCGCTGATGCGCCAGAGCGATGCCAGCCGCAAGGCAGCAGAACTGGCCTCGATTCGATATCGCGAGGGCACCGTGGACTACCTGGTACTGCTTGATGCCGAGCGCGAGCGGCTAAGTGCTGAAGATGCGCAAGCCCAGGGTGAAGTCGAGCTGTACCGCGGCATCGTCTCGATCTACAAGGCCCTGGGCGGCGGCTGGCAACCAGAGACGGTGGCCAGCGCACACTGACACACCCCGTTTCAACGGCTCCTTTGGTTGGCTCCTCCCCCAACCGCTTGCCCCGCAGGCCATGGTCTGCGGGGCTTTTTTACGTTTGCCATTTATTTACAACAATACACAATGCATGGAATGCCAGCGCAGGCTTGGCTCATGGCAAGCGCCTTGGCCGGCTCGGTTGCATTTACCCCCCGGCTGGCCCAAGCTCAGCCCTTCCCGCCGCCACGGATCGTCCGATGCCCAGACGCAACCGCTACCTGATCGCCCTGCTGTTGTTGGTTCTGGTATCGGCCCTGTTCGGCTACCTGTGGCGCGACGCCCCGCCAACCCCGCCGAACTTGCCAGCACACAGCTACGCCAAGGCGCTACGCCTGGCCCACGACGGCCAGCCCGGTGCCGCACGGGTGCTGTACCAGCAATTGCTGCGTAACGACCTGCCTGCCATCCGCCGGGCGGCGCTCTACGCCGAATTGCCCAACTACCCCTCGCCACAGGCATTGAAACTGGCCAGACAGGACCTGGAACAGGCCGACCCGTTGGTGCGCCGAGCGGCCATTGCCAGTATCCGCCGCCTGTTACCGCCCGCACAGCGCAGCCTGGTACTCGGCCCGCTGCTGGACGACGGTGAGCAAAGCGTGCGCTTTGCCGCCGTGGATGCCCTGCTGGGCCTCGATCCCGACGCCATCGGCCTCTATTTCGGCCCGCTGCAATCAGCGCTGGAACAATACCAACAGGCCCTGGAGCAACAACCCGAAGATGCCGACGCCCAGGTGCACCTGGCGCGCCTTTACCTGCACGAAAACGACTACACGCACGCCGCGGCGGCCCTGCACCGTGCGCTCGCGGTCGCCCCCGGCAACCTTGAAGCCTTGGCGACTCAGGTACGTCTGCTCGAGCGCCAGGGCCATCACGATGCCTCCCGCCAGGTCCTGGGCAAAGCCCTTGCGCTGAGCCCCGACTCGGCCTTTCTGCAGTATGAGCTAGGGCTTTGGCTCAATCGTCACGAACAGCGTGAGTATGCCTTGCTGGCGTTGTCCCGCGCCGTGGAACTGGACCCGGACAACGCCGACTACCGCTACACACTGGCGGTCACCCTGCATCAGCTGGACCAGCTCGACGCCGCCCAGAAGCAACTGGAAACCATACTCAATCGCCAGCCAGCCAATCGCCGGGCACGGGTGCTGCTGATCCAGTACTGGAAAGAGTCCGGCCAACTGCAGAACGTGCAAGTATCGCTAGCCGAGCTGGAGCGCCAAAACCCGGACGACCCTGCACTGCAACAAGGCCTGTAGGCAGAACCTGGATTCAGTTGAACCCTGAGGTTGTAGCAAGGTCCAGTGGGTATCAGGCCACCCTAAAGGAGAGTCGTTTTGGCCAGTTCGTTGGCGCTGGATGAACGTGCCTTGATCCTCGCACCGCCAGAACTGGCGGCGGACACCTCGCGTCTGCTGACTTCTGCGGGCATCAACAGCCTCTGCGCGGTCGACCTGGCCAACCTGCAGGCGCGTCTGGCCGAAGGCGCAGGCTTGGCGATCATTGCCGAGCAGGTGTTCAACCAAGGCCCAAGCGCCTTGCTACAGGCATTCATCGACCAGCAACCGAGCTGGTCGGATTTGCCCATTGTGCTGGTGACCCAGGGTGCCTGGTCGGCAGCTGGCGTGAGTCATCATCCGGTGGGCAATCTTCTATGGCTGGTCGCGCCTTTCGAGAATGCCCAATTGTTGCACATGACCCGGTCCGCGCTACGCAACCGCCGGCGACAGTACGTCACCCGTGACCAGCTCTATGGCATGCAGCAGCGCCTGGACAGCCGGCCTTCAACGCCGGAAAAAGAGCAGGACCGTAGTGAATTCGCCCGCTGCCAGGCACGCAAGATGGAGGCCATCGGCCAACTGGCCGGCGGCGTCGCCCATGACTTCAACAACCTGCTCACCAGCATCAGCGGCAGTTTCGAACTTGTGCAGCGGCGACTGCGCCAAGGCCGCAGCGACGGCCTGGATGGCGTTCTGTGCATGGGCCGCGAGGCCGTTTCGCGCGCTGCCCGCCTGACCCACCGCCTGCTTGCCTTCTCTTCCCGCCAATCGCTGCACAGCCAACGTATAGACCTGCCTACCTTGCTCGATGTAAAGCGCCTGAAGGCTTGCCTGAGCCCGGCAATAACCCTGCAAGTGCACGCGGCCAAAAACCTGTGGCCCGTGGAGGCGGATGACCAGCAGTTGCAAGAAGCCCTCGACAACCTGCTGCTCAATGCCAGCGAGGCCATGCCCAACGGTGGCCCGCTACGCATCGAGGCAAGCAATCATCGCATCTCCACCGAGCAGTTCGGTGACGGCGCTTTGCGCACCGGCGACTATGTGCGCCTGCGAATCATCGACAGCGGCCAAGGCATGGCGCAAAGCACGCTGGAGCACGCCTTCGAGCCGTTCTTCAGCACCAAGGCGACCGGCCAGGGCATTGGCCTGGGGTTGTCGATGGTGTACGGCTTCAGCAAGCAGTCCCACGGGCATATCACCCTCAGCAGCGAGATTGGCCAGGGAACCCAGGTGGAGCTGTATTTGCCACGCCATGTCGACCAGGCCCTGCCCTCCAGCGAACCTGTGCCCCCCAGGCAAGACGGCTGCAGCCGACACGTGCTGATTGTCGAGGACGATCCCCATGTGCGCCAACTGCTCTGCCAGGCGTTGCGCGAAAACGGCTTCCCCTGCCAAAGCGCAGCCGACGCCAATGAGGGCCTGAAGGTGCTGCGCTCGGCACAACCGGTGGATTTGCTGGTCACTGATGTGGGCTTGCCCGGCATGAACGGCCGGCAACTGGCAGAAATTGCCCGCAGCCTGCGGCCACAATTACCGGTGCTGTTCATCACCGGTTACGCGGAAACAGCCATGGCCCGTGAAGGCTTCCTGGGCGCTGGCATGCACCTGATCTGCAAGCCGTTCGAGTTGCAGCAGTTGCAGGCTCAAGTGACACAAATTCTAGGCAACCCTTGAAACGCTACGCGTCAAGCATGCGTAGCGCCTCATCGGCAAGGTGTGCCAGCGAAAACGGCTTGTTCAATAATGCCGTGCCAGGCTGATCGAGCAATCGCGCTTCGATAGACTGGTCCGCATAACCGGTGATAAACAAAATTTTCTGTTGTGCAAGCTGCATGCGCATGGCCTTGGCCACTTGCCGGCCACTGAATCCACCTGGCAAACCGATATCGGTTATGACCAGATCGAAAGGGCCGCCATTGCGGAAGCGCTCCAGTGCGGTATTGGCATCGCCCACATCCGTGACGTCAAAACCACGCTCAGTCAGGTACTCGCGCATGACCGCGCGCAGATCAAATTCATCATCCACCAGCAGCAGGCGCTCGCCCCGTGCCATGCGCTGCGAAAAGGCTACTGGCAAAGGCTCATCGGGAACCGGCTCATGGCTCCTCGGGAAAAGCATGGAAACCTTGGTGCCCTGTTCCGGCGTCGACTCGATCCAGGCATAGCCGCCTGACTGACGGACAAAGCCATACACCATCGACAGACCAAGCCCGGCCCCACGACCGAGCGGCTTGGTGGTGTAGAACGGTTCAAAAGCCCTGGCGATATCCACTGCTGACATGCCATGGCCATCGTCCTCGACATGCACGGCCACGTAGTCGCCTGGCGGCAAGCCACCTTCATCCGGAAAAAAGGCTGTCAGCCGTTCGTTGACGCTGCTGATGGTGACATTGCCCTGTTCCAGGCACGCTTCACGCGCATTGGCACACAAGTTGATCAAGGCATTCTCGAGTTGGCGCACATCCAGGCTCACAGCCCAAGGCGTAACATCCAGTTGCCAGTGCAAACGCATCTCTGCCCCCAAGGCTCGCAGCAACAGAGGTTCGCTAAGAGGTAATTGCCGATTGAAGTCCAGTGGCCGAGGGGCCAATGGCTGAGGACGGGAAAATGCGATCAACCGATGGGTCAGGTCCATGGCCCGCTGCACCGCGTCGCGCGCAACGTCCACGTAGGCCCCAGCACGCTCCAGCCGCCCCTCCTGCAGGCGCCGTTGCAGCAGTTCGAGGCTGCCACCGATACCGGACAGCAAGTTGTTCATTTCATGGCCCATGCCACCTGCCAACTGGCCAACCACCTCCATGCGCTCGTTGTTGCGCATCAGCGCCTCTGCCTGGCGCGCCGCCTCTTCACGGTCTGCGGTGATGTCCCGGCCAACCGCAGTCAGCAGGCTGCCGTCAAACCGCGCGCTCCAGCGAAACCAGTGGTAGTGGCCATCGAGGTGTCGCAGGCGGATCTCCAACTGCTCCGCCTGCCTGCATTGCAGCAGCCCGGACATTGCCAATTGGACTTCGGCACGCTCTGTCGGGTGCACCAGTTCCATCACCGACATTTCCTGCACCTGCTCTTGTGTCCAGCCCAGAATGCGGTACCAGGCCGGGTTGGCGGCATGCAGTTTCAATTCAGGGGTGAGCATCATCATCGCTTCGCGCGACAGCAACCAGAACTGCTCTCGCTCGGCCACATGGCGCTCGACCTGGCGCTCAAAGTTCTGCACCTGATCACGCCAATGGCGGTGCGCCTCGACGCTGGCTGTGGTCTCGATCACCGTATGCAGAAACCCGGCCACGTTACCGAGCTCATCGTGCAGGGGTGCATAACCGAATGCACACCATAGCGGTTCGGTGCCCTCACTGCGGACGATGCGCAGGGGTGGGTCTTCGACAAAATTCGAGTGGCCTTCCAGTGCCTTGAACACCCAGGGCCCCACTGCTGGCCAGATATCATTCCACAGGGTATCGAACGCCATACCCAGCGCATCCGGTAATGCCCGCAACGCCCGGTAGCCGTCGTTATGCACCACACACAGGTCTGGCCCCCAGACCACCGCACACGGGAAGGGCGACAAGTGCATCATGTCCACGGCAATGCGCAACGAGGCAGGCCAGCGCGACAATGGCCCAAGCGAGGTACGCCACCAGTCGAACTGGGCTATCCGCTCGCCCATCGGCTCGATCGATGGCAAAGCAGGCGAATGCAGGATGACCTGCGGTGCAGGCTCGCGTGGCGTACCGTTTGCGACCAATATCGTGACTCCAGCAATGCTCAGGGTTGACCACAGCGCCGCCAAGCCTGGCACGCGCGCCCGTGGATGGATTCAAGTTAGCACAGCACGTCCGGCACACCATGGCGGACTTGCTGGCGGCAGCTATGCTATTTAGGTTTTCCCTCGGGCCAGGGAGCACCGGCCCATTCAGGTTGCCGACGGGAGCAGGGTCATGAGCAAGAAAATTCTGGTGGTGTTGACCAATACAGCGAAGTATCCAACCCTCAAACGGGCAACCGGGTTGTGGCTGGGTGAAGCCGTTCACTTTGTCGAGAAAGTCGAAAAGGCCGGCTACACGGTCGATTATGTCAGCCCACAGGGCGGTTACGTTCCCGTCGACCCGAAAAGCCTGGAGATGGCCCCTGACCTGGACTGGCAGTGGTACGACGACAAGCGCTTCATGACGCGCCTGGGCAGTACATTGGCCCCAGGGCAGGTGAAGGCCGACGAATACAGCGTCATCTACTACACCGGTGGGCATGGGGTGATGTACGACTTCGCTGAAAACCAGCCGTTGCAGGAATTGGCACGTAAAATCTACGAAAAAGGTGGCATTGTCGCAGCAGTCTGTCACGGCGTTGTCGGCCTGCTGAACATCAAGCTGAGTAACAACTGCCTGCTGCTCAAAGACCGCAAGGTGACCGGCTTTTCCAACATAGAGGAAAAACTGGTCGAATTGAACGACGTAGTGCCTTTCTTGACGGAGATCGAGCTTGTAGGTCGCGGCGGTAAGTACAGCAAACATGATGAGCCGTGGAAGCCGTACGTGGTCGACGATGATCGGCTGATCACCGGGCAGAACCCCGCTTCCACTGCCTTGCTGGCCGAAGCAGTGCTTAAAAAGCTCAACGGCAGTTAGCTACATCAAGGCGCTCGATTTCCTACCGTTTCAACTGCAGCCGGACTACAGCAGCCCGGACAGCAAATACATAGGCTCAGGGCTCAGCTGTTCACCACGAACAGTTTCAGAGCGGAGAACTATTAGCCTATGTCGAAAATCATGCACGCAGGGCGCAGCATGGTGGAGCTGCTGCTGCTCATTGCAGTGGCGCTGGTGCCTGTGGTTTCCGGTTTGCTGGTAATGGCTTTCCAGCTGGAAGCGAAACTTGCGGAAAACGCCAGCATTTCCGTTCAGGAGGCGGTTTTCAGCGTCGATAATGCACTGGACAGAATGCACGAGACAGCCCTACGCACCCTGCCCTTTGCAGGGGAATCTTGCGATAGCGTCAAAAGTGCCTTGCAGGACCAGGTTGCCATTCGCTCCATGGTCAGGTCATTGACCTTACTCAAAGACAATCAACCTTACTGCAGCACGGCTTCAGGTTCGCTGGAGCATTATTCATCGTTCGCGTTGTCCGGCCAGCGGGTCGCACTGTCCTACGGCCCTCCTGACACGCGCCAGAAGCTGCTGGTCGACTTTCATCAAAAAGGCAAGAACAATGGCGTGATCGTGACAGCCTATGCCATGCAGATTCGCAACGAACTGGATGGCTTTCAGGATGGGCTGACACTGCTGGTCGAGTTTGGCGACCGCTACATATGGAGCAATGGTGACAGCCGCAGCCTTGAACGCCCTTCACAGGCCGAGTTTTTTACCAGCGCAATGTCGGCCAGATATGGCTACACGGTCAAAGGTGGCTACCCGGAGGGCTTCACCGCTCAGGAAATCCGCCAGTCGGTGCTGCAGATCGCGCCCTCGCTGATGCTGGTGGGGATCGTGACCGGCTCGATCGTTTATCTGGCCCTGTTCAGGGCACGTGCAAACAGGCGGGGTACCGCCGCCGAACGAGCATGACGACGACGGTACTCCAAGGCGGTCAGTCTGTGCTCAGCACGCCACGGCGTACCTGGTCACGTTCGATGGATTCGAACAGCGCCTTGAAGTTGCCCTCACCAAAGCCATCGTCACCTTTGCGCTGGATGAACTCGAAAAAGACCGGGCCAAGCAGGGTTTCCGAGAAAATCTGCAGCAGCAGGCGCTTGTCTTCGGGTTGCGAGGCGCCATCGAGCAGGATGCCACGCGCTTGCAGCTGGTCGACCGGCTCACCATGGCCAGGCAAGCGCTCTTCGAGCATTTCGTAGTAGGTTTGCGGTGGCGGGGTCATGAAGCGCATGCCCAGCCCCTTCAGGGCATCCCAGGTCTTGAGCAGGTCATCGGTCAGGAAGGCCACGTGCTGAATACCTTCACCGTTGAACTGCATCAGGAACTCTTCGATCTGCCCCGCGCCCTTGGACGACTCTTCGTTGAGCGGGATGCGGATCATGCCATCAGGGGCAGTCATGGCCTTGGAAGTGAGGCCGGTGTATTCGCCCTTGATGTCGAAGTAGCGGATTTCACGGAAGTTGAACAGCTTCTCGTAGAACCCGGCCCAGTAGGCCATACGCCCGCGGTAAACATTATGGGTGAGGTGGTCGATGATTTTCAGGCCAGCCCCCACCGGGTTGCGATCCACGCCTTCGATAAAGTTGAAGTCGATATCGTAGATCGAGCTGCCTTCCTCGAAGCGGTCGATCAGGTAGAGCGGTGCCCCCCCGATACCCTTGATCGCCGGCAGGCGCAGTTCCATCGGGCCGGTTTCGATTTCTACCGGCTGGGCGCCCAGTTCCAGGGCGCGGGCATAAGCCTCATGGGCATTGCGCACGCGGAAGGCCATGCCACACACCGACGGGCCATGTTCAGCGGCGAAGTACGAGGCGATGCTTTTAGGTTCATTGTTCAGGATCAGGTTGATGTCACCCTGGCGATACAGGTGCACATCCTTGGAACGGTGGGTGGCCACTTTGGTGAAGCCCAGTATCTGGAATACAGGCTCAAGTACGCCCGGGGTCGGCGAAGCCAGTTCGATGAATTCGAAGCCCATCAGGCCCATTGGATTTTCGAAGATATCAGCCATGTTCATGTTCTCATCTGCAGCGAAAATTATTGATTGCGTGGGATGTGGAACAGGAACGGCGGTGAGCACGGAATGCCCCGCACACTACGGGCGAGGTAGTCACCTATGATCAGCTTGAACCCATGGTATGTCATATGGACCCATTCTCGGCGGGCTTGATCCTTCGGAAGTGAAGGACCTTATTGTTGTATTCGTAAATCGATTCTACATTGCGTAAAATGGTTTGTCGCGTTTTAGTTACTCGTACGCGCCGACAAACGGCTATCCTCTCGTTTTACTTCATGATAGTCAGGTCAGCATGCCCCTTACCGTCAAACGCCGCGCCGCCCTCAGCTGGCGCACGCTGTTGCCCTGGGTCGTCGGCGTGCTGCCGGTCATGTGCGGCCTGGCCGTGATGAACTGGCAGGTCGAGCGTGAAATGCAGGCCAGCAGCCAGGCCACCACCCGCCAGGCACTGGAGCACGTCGAACACATTCTCGACGACCTGTCCCGTGCCGCCAATTCGCTGCTTCCACTGACTGACAGCCCATGCGAGCAGGTCAAGCTTATGCTACGGGCCCAGGTTACCCGCAATGCCTTCGTGCGCTCGACCAACCTGTTCAGGCACAACAACCTTTATTGCACTTCGCTGTTCGGCGAGTTCGAAGAACCGGTCAATCCTGGCGATTACGTCGACGGCAAGTTATGGCTGATGGACGGCAACTCGGTTACGCCGGGCCACCCGCTGCTGGTCTACCGTGCCAGCGACGGCGACCACGGTGCAATCACCACGGTGGATGGCGACCACCTGCTGACTGCACTACGCCTGATCGGCCCCGATGAAGAACTGCAGATCCGCGTGGGCGACGCCTGGATGGGCAAGGACGGGGTGGTACACAAAGGCGTCTCCCCCGCAGCACCCAGTGCCAACGTGCTGATTGGCTCAACCCGCTACCCTTTCAGCGTGCAGGGCGGCTACGGTGCCGACAAGCAAGGCCAACTGTTACGCAGCCACTACCCTGGCCTGCTCAGTCTGTTGCTGGTGCTGGGTGCCCTGGCGGCGCTGGTATGCCGCTGGCAGATTCGCCGCGCCACCTCACCGCGTGCCGAACTGGAGCGTGCCCTGCAGGCCGATGAATTCCTGCCGTATTTTCAGCCGGTGGTGCGCAAGGGCGATTACCGCTGGGCTGGCGCGGAAGTGCTGATGCGCTGGCACCACCCGCGAGAGGGCCTGGTTCGCCCCGACCTGTTCATCCCCTATGCCGAACACAGCGGGCAGATTGTCGCCATGACCCGCGCGCTGCTGACACATACCGCGCAAAGCCTGGCGCCCTATGCCGGCCTGTTGGAAGACGGCTTCCATATTGGTGTCAACATCACCGCTGACCACTGCCGCGACCTCAGCCTGCTGGATGACTGCCGCACATTCCTGCAGCACTTTCCGCCCGGTCGGGTGGTGCTGACCCTGGAGCTGACAGAGCGCAAGCTGATCGAGCCCACGCCGGTCACCCTTGAACTGTTCGAAAAGCTGCATGCCATGGGCGTGATGATCGCCCTCGACGACTTCGGCACCGGCCAGTCGAGCCTCAACTACCTGCGGCAATTCAAGGTCGACTACCTGAAGATAGACCAGAGCTTTGTTGCCATGATCGGCGCCGATGCGCTGTCAGTACACATTCTCGAGACCATCATCGAGCTATCAGGAAAGCTGGACCTGGGTATCGTCGCCGAGGGTGTGGAAACCGCCATGCAGCGCGACTACCTGGCCGCGCACGGGGTGGACTTCCAGCAGGGTTACCTGTTCGCCAGGCCCATGCCGGCCGCCCAGTTCCTCGAAGCCCTGGCCACTCGCCCGGGCGCAACGCAGTTGCCGCAAGGCGTGCCCCCTGAGATCATGCGCGGCTGATCAACCCGCTCAATTCCCTTATTCGAGGCATTCGTGTCAAAAGGCATTGTTTCATCGGTCATGGCGTCCTGTTTGTTCGCTGTGATGTACTTCTATACCTCCCTGCTCAAGCCACTCGATGGCGAAGAAATCTTTGGCTGGCGTACCCTGCTGACACTGCCCTGCCTCACCTTGTTCATGCTTGTCTCGAAAGACTGGAAGCGGGTGGGCGAACTGATGGGGCGGGTGAAACGCACACCGGTGCTGTTGCTCGGCATGGTCGGCACGTCCTGGTTGATGGGGGTGCAGCTGTGGCTGTTTTTATGGGCGCCCCTGCATGGGCGCAGCCTGGAAGTGTCGATGGGTTACTTCCTGCTGCCACTGGCCATGGTCCTGACCGGGCGACTGGTATATGGCGAGCGCCTGTCACGCCTGCAGACGGTAGCCGTGGCCTGCGCCGCGCTGGGCGTGGGCCACGAGCTGTACCAAAATGGCAGTTTTGCCTGGGAAACCCTGCTGGTCACGATGGGCTACCCGATCTACTTCGTGCTGCGCCGACGCTGCCGCACCGACCATCTGGGTGGTCTGTGGTGCGACATGTGCCTGCTGCTGCCGTGGGCGCTGTACTTCGTGATCCAGAGCCCACTGTCCAGCGCGGATCTGCAAGCACACCCGGGGCTCTACGTGTTGATCCCGATCCTTGGCGCGATCAGCGCTTCGGCGCTGATCGCCTACGTGCTGGCCAGCCGCATGCTGCCATTCAGCCTGTTCGGCCTGCTCAGCTACGTCGAACCCGTGCTGCTGGTGGGCGTGGCGTTGCTGCTGGGCGAAACCATCGGCCCGGATCAGTGGCTGACCTACCTGCCAATCTGGGCCGCGGTACTGGTGCTGGTGCTTGAAGGCTTCAAGCACCTGCTACGTCAGCGTCGCCGTTCGGTGTAAGCCGAACCTGGCGCACTCGTCGCTCTTCAACCGCCTCTACGGTCAGCATCCAGCCATTCCAGGCCAGCCGGTCACCGACCATCGGTAGACGGTCGAGCAAGCTCATCACCAGGCCCGCAAGGGTCTGGTAATCCTCGGTAGCACGGGCACTGAAGCCAGTACGCGCCTGCACCTGGCTGAGGTTCAGCGCACCGCTGACCACAAAGCCTTCACCCTCCTGAACGATGCCCGGGCCTTCAACTTCGCTGGCATCCGGCAGCTCCCCGGCAATCGACTCAAGGATGTCGGTCATGGTCAACAGCCCGGTGAAGTCACCGAATTCGTTGACCACAAAGGCAATATGCGTCGACTGACCGCGCATTTGCTCCAAGGCATTGAGGATGCTGAAGCTCTCCAGCAGGTTCAACGGCGCCCGGGCCATGTTTTCCAGGTCGGGCTGGCTACCCGAAAGCAGCTCTTTGAGCAGTTCCTTCTTGTGCACAAAGCCCAAGGGCTCGTCCACACGGCCATCGCGGATCAGCGGCAGGCGCGAGTACGGCGAATTGGCCAGGGCCTGGGCAATGGCATCAGCCGGTTGCGCCAGGTCGATCACATCAACCTCGGCACGGGCAGTCATCACCGTACGAATCGGTCGCTCGGCCAGGTTCAGCACGCCGCTGATCATGACCCGCTCACGCCGGTCGAACAGCACCTGTTCCCCGCCGCCCTCGACCAGGTCGGCAATTTCCTCGCCTACCTCGTCAGCCTCGACCCGGCGGCCGCCCAGCAGGCGCAGCACGGCATGGGCAGTCCGTTCGCGCAACGGCCGATGCTGTTGCAAGCTGCGCTTGCGGCGGGCACGGGCCAGTTGGTTGAACATCTCGATCAGGATCGAGAAGCCGATGGCCGCGTACAAGTAGCCTTTCGGGATATGGAAACCCAGGCCTTCTGCGGTGAGGCTGAAACCGATCATCATCAGGAAGCCCAGGCACAGCATGATCACCGTGGGGTGGGCGTTGACGAAGCGGGTCAGCGGCTTGCTGGCAACGATCATGATACCGATCGAGAAGATCACCGCGATCATCATCACGGACAGCTCATCGACCATGCCCACCGCCGTGATCACGGCATCCAGCGAGAATACCGCGTCCAGTACCACGATCTGGGCAACGATCGGCCAGAATGCGGCATGGCGCAGTGTGCCACTGGCCTGGGTCACGTGACCTTCCAGGCGTTCATGCAGCTCCATGGTGGCCTTGAACAGCAGGAACACACCACCAAACAGCATGATCAGGTCACGGCCAGAGAAGCTCTTGCCGAACACTTCGAACAGCGGTGCGGTCAGGGTGACCATCCACGAAATGCTGGCCAACAGGCCCAGGCGCATGATGAGCGCCAGGCTCAGGCCAATGACCCGCGCGCGGTCGCGCTGGTGGGGCGGCAACTTGTCGGCGAGGATGGCGATGAACACCAGGTTGTCGATACCCAGCACCAGCTCGAGGACGATAAGCGTCAGCAGGCCTAGCCAGGCCGTGGGGTCGGCTAGCCATTCCATTAGCGGGTACTCACGAGGGAAACGTCACACGGACGGGGGAAGGATGGCCAGAAAAGCCGAAAACTGGGGGGCTCCGCGAAGGTGCTCATATAGACCTTGATAACAAATTGGGAGGACGATGCTACAAGCACAGCAGGTTTCTGTAGTAGCGCAAAACTATTACAAAACCTGTCCCCCTGCATCGCCATCAGCCCAGCAGGCGCGAGTTGTGCGCAGGTACTTTTGTTCAATACATCAGAACGCCAGCCACGCGAGGATAACGCCTCCCTAAACACCCGGATCTTCCTCATGAGCCTGTACTTGTCCATGGCCGCCTTCGCGCTTGCGGCTTCGATCTCCCCCGGCCCGGTCAACATCGTCGCACTTGGCAGTGGTGCCCGCCATGGCCTGCGCGCCAGCGTGGCACATGTAGCCGGCGCCACGCTGGGCTTCTGCCTGTTGCTGGTGCTGGTAGGGCTGGGCCTGCATCAACTGCTGTTGCGTTGGCCCCTGTTGGGCCTGATGTTGCACTGGGGCGGTGTGGCGTTTCTGCTGTACATGGCGTGGAAACTGGCCAGTGACGACGGCAACCTGAACAACGCACAGCCTACCCATGCCCCTTCAGCCTGGCACGGCGCAGCGATGCAGTGGCTTAACCCCAAAGCCTGGTTGGCAGCCGTTGCCGGGGTGGGAGCCTACACCGGCGGTGAACAGCACTTGCTGTGGCTGTTTACCTGGATCTACGGCCCAATCTGTTTCATCTCGGTGGCCTGCTGGGCCTGGGCCGGCAGCGTTATTCGCCAGTACCTGGACAACCCACGTCACCTGCGCATGCTCAATCGGAGCCTGGCCGTGTTACTGGTCGCCAGCGCGGTTTACCTGATCCTTTAAGGCTTGCCCGGCTCCTGCAGGAGCGCCCAGGCTAGCGACGGCGTTTCTGTAATGCCCCGGTGTCGCCGCCAGGTGCTGTTTGAATGCCCGCTGCAGGTGCGCCTGATCAGCAAACCCGGCGTCCTGCGCAACTTCAGCAATTGAGCGGCCCTGGCGCAACTGCGCCCGGGCCAGTTGCACGCGCTGGTCCAGCAGGTAGCCATGCGGCGTCAGGCCAAAGCGTTGGCGAAAGGCACGAATCAGGTAGGACCGAGACAGGCCACAAGCCCCGCAGATATCCTCGAGGCTGAGCGGGTCACTGCGATGGGCGCGTATGAACGCTGCCGCTGCATCCAGCCGTGGATTGCCCTCGCCACCCTCGCTGGCATTACCGCCAAGCATGCCCGGCAACTCGTGAAACAGGGCCGCCAGGCGGGCTTCGCGATCAGGCAGCCTGGCGTCGAACAGGTCGGCAAATGCCTGCAACAGCCGCCGATACAACCCAGGCGAGCGACTCCAGGTCTGCGTGGGCAGGGTAAAACCCACTGCCTGCAACCAAGGCTGATCGACGAACAGCATCAGGTAAGACCAGGGTTCCCCGGCAATAGGGTTGCAGGTATGCACCACGCCTGGGTTCATCAACACCGTGGTACCCGCCCCAACCTCAATACACTGGTCACTGTTGATGTAAGTGCTACGCCCCCCCGTGATGACACCGATGGAGAAGCTCTCGTGGGAGTGCGCGGCGTAGCACACCTTGCGCCCGTCCCCTACCCGTCGGGCTTCGACGAACGGCAAGGCAGGGTCGCGCCAAAACCGTGATACCTCGATCATCCTCTACTGCCCTGCCCGCCGCTGATCCATGCACGGATACTACACACTTATCGTGGGAACAGATCCAGCGTGCGCTCCACCTCGCCAATATCAATCCTGAAACCATCACCTTCCGGCAGGCCAACCACAAAGCCGAAATGCTGGTG
The DNA here is from genome assembly GCF_057766845.1 of Pseudomonas sp. D5(2026). NCBI lineage: Bacteria > Pseudomonadati > Pseudomonadota > Gammaproteobacteria > Pseudomonadales > Pseudomonadaceae > Pseudomonas > Pseudomonas sp. D5(2026). Next base: position 2,768,933 of record NZ_CM173421.1, on the reverse strand, counting down.
ATCACGATCCGTCAGGTACTTGTAGTAGCTGACGAAACGGTTCGGCGGCTGCAAAGTCAGCAGGCAGCCTCCAGCCTGCAGTACGTTCACGCCATGCACCAACTGGCTACCCTCCACCCCGATGACCACTTTAGCCCCGGCGCAAGCCGCGACAATACTCGGTACATCGGACTTCAGCGGGTTGACGATGCGAAAACCGCGGGTCGTGCGCAGGTGTTCGGCAAGCTCCAGCTCGTTGCGCAACAGGCGCAGGTCACCATCACCGCCCCGCAACAGGAAAACCCCCGGGTGCTGCGTGTACGACACATGCGACAGCAGTTTGTCACCCATGGCTCGGTAGCGAGCATGCCGGCTGCGGTTGTTGCTCTGGTCATCGAACAGCACCAGCTCGCGAAAGAACGCACTGCGCAGGCGCAAAGGTTTCATGTCCAGCCAGTCTTCATAGGCCGGTGCCTGGGTAAACAGCGGATACCTGGCAGAGGGGGCGGTGGTCACCGGGATGCCTTCGTTGCAGGCCAGCGCATAGGTCGGGCAATCTTCCATCAGCCAGGTGCCGAACCAGGCGTTACCGTTTTGTGTGCAATAGATCGCGGCGCGGTCGATTTCATTGTCGATGAGGATGGTCGGGAAGGTATTCGGCTTCTGTGACAGCCAATGGCTGGCCTTGCCCTTGTACAACGCCCCATCGACCAGCCACACATCCTTGATCAGGTAGCCGCGGGTTGGTCCTTGCAACGCATTGACGCCTCCCGCCATGGTCTGCGCCGGGTGCACGTAGGGGTAAAACCGCTTGCCTTCCCAGCCCGTCACCCGCTCCAGCTGGCCGGGCAGGAAAATGGCCGGCGGCGAAACCGTGGCTTCGCCCGGGGCGATGTCCCAGCTCTTGGTGGCGAGGTTCTTGATGTCGATCGCCGCTCTTCTGCCAAGTCGTTTGCGCAGCATGTAGCGGTAGGCGGCCAAGGTCCAGGTGTGTTGCCTGGCTGCGGGCGATGCACTGAACTGCGAGATGTCGCTTCCCATGAAGCGTCCTCCCCTGATGACGAAGTCTGGACCCCGGCGCCAGGCGCCAGATCAATGCATCCCTGGCTGTCACTCAATCACTCGTGACTCTTTCCATGGTGGGCGGTGATTGCAAGTTGGCGTAACGGCTGCGCAACGTTTCCACGAACGGTTCGCCAGCCCCGCTGCCTCCATAGAGATAAATCTTGTGCAGGCCACCAAACACCATTTCGTGATAGCGGCTGGCAACTTCCTCATCGCTTGGGCCATCCGGCAGCCCCAGATGCAACGTCAGCTTGTCGCCTTCGACCGCGAACATCGGCGTATCCCACAGGAACTTTGCCGTACCGGTCTTGGGCAGACGGACAAACAGGTACGCATGGTTACCCAGCGAGTCGATATCACCACCGCGGCGGCGCTTCCACTTCAGCAGGCCGTCGTCCGGGCGCGCCAGACACAGGCCGATATCGTAATAATCGAAGCCCTGCTCCAATGCCCATTCGAGCGCCATGAAGGTGGTGATCGAGTTCACCTCGCGCAATTTCTTCGCATCGGAAAACACCGCTTCACAATAACCAAAGCGCAACGTGCTCCAGTAACGCTTGCCGCCGCGCACCACTTCACACCCCAGGTGGCAGCCAATCACCTCATCGCCCAGCATGATCAAGTCAAGCCGGCCGACACTCTTGGCAATACGGAACACCTCTTCGGTAGGAAACTGCGCGGCATGAATGCCCTGCCGGGCTGAAGCATAAGGGCGCAGCAGATCCCGGTCGGCCATGGCGATTTCTTCGTCCGAAAGGGTTTGGCGCATGTGATAGAGCGGCCGGTTCTTGCGAATGCTGCGCCGCAGTTCGCTGTCGTAACGGGCAGTGATGTCTTCCAGCGAGCGCCCCAACGGCACCACGGCGCTCAGGTAATGCGGCACCGACAACGCCCCCGACGTGGGCATTTCGCTGATGACCACTACGTGGCTGGCAGCCGCCGTGGCATTTGCACCGTCTACGATCGATGCGCTGCCTTGGCCCTTGCCACCGATCAGCAGCTTGGCCATCTCCCGTTGCTGCTTGCGGCCGATGTAGAGGATTTCGTACGGGCTCTCCTGTTGCGGGCGAAACCTGGCAACTTCCCAACGCCAGAGACAGGCACGCGCCAACATTTCTCGCACTTTGCTGGACAGCAGCCTGATTTCGTAGCGCGTGGAGGGCGACAGGAGCTTGCGCGCCACAGTCGTCAAGGTCTTTTTCATTTCTTCTTCGACGTCCTTTTGAAGTGCACTATTGGCCAATCGGAACAAGAGAAAAAACGCGCAATAACACTTAACACTTTGATTTTTATTGTTTTACTTGAAACTTAATTATCACATTCAGTAACAATTTAAGATGCCTGCAAACGCTTTGGCAAGCGGCTTCTGGCTGACTTTAGATCAAGTTTCATGGCGTCAAATTCCCCGCATCAAACCGATGCTCAGCAGCACTTTTGCTATAACCGTGCCCATCAAGCGTCCGCCGCCCACTTTGCTATCAATGAATAACCTTTGGCGCCTTCTCTAGCATAAACGACCGTCAGGCCGCCGACTGCTTGCCGGTAGGCATGGGCGGCCATGTTGAGCCAGACTGGTGTTTTTCCGGCAGCCAGTGCATGCTCTGGCTGAAACGATTCAACTGACTTGAAAACCGCCCTTTGATGTGAGGTGCAGTACCCATGGACCGTTTGCTCGATTCACTCTTCCCCAGCGCCGAGAACATCCCGGAAACCTGGCGCCTGGGAGCCCCACTGGAACAACGCGACTACCTGGTCAACGGTGAACTCAGGCGCTGGGACGGCCCGTTGGCCACGGTGCGCAGCCCGGTGTGGATCAAACAAGGCAACGAAGAGCATCAGGTCATATTGGGCAGCGCCCCGCTGCTGGATGCCGATACCGCGTTGACCGCCCTCGATGCCGCCGTGCAGGCCTATGACAAAGGCCGTGGCGCCTGGCCGAACATGCGCGTGGCCGAACGTATCCAGCATGTCGAAACCTTCCTTGCACGCATGCGTGAACAGCGCCAGGCCGTGGTCAAGCTGCTGATGTGGGAGATCGGCAAGAACCTGAAGGATTCGGAGAAGGAATTCGACCGCACCTGCGACTACATCGTCGACACCATCAACGCCCTCAAGGACCTGGACCGACACTCCAGCCGCTTCGAACTGGAACAAGGCACCCTCGGCCAGATCCGTCGCGTCCCGCTGGGCGTGGCACTGTGCATGGGGCCCTACAACTACCCCCTGAACGAGACCTTTACCACACTGATCCCGGCGCTGATCATGGGCAACACTGTGGTGTTCAAGCCGGCCAAGTTTGGCGTACTGCTGATTCGCCCCTTGCTTGAAGCGTTCCGCGACAGCTTCCCGGCAGGCGTGATCAATGTCATCTATGGACGCGGCCGGGAAACGGTTAGCGCGCTGATGGCCAGCGGCAAGGTCGATGTATTCGCCTTCATCGGCACGCACAAGGCCGCCAGCGACCTTAAGAAACTGCACCCCCGCCCGCATCGCCTGCGCGCCGCACTGGGCCTGGACGCCAAGAACCCGGGCATCGTGCTGCCCCAAGTCGACCTCGACAACGCTGTCGAAGAGGCCGTCACCGGGGCGCTGTCGTTCAACGGCCAGCGCTGCACAGCGCTGAAGATACTGTTCGTGCACGAGGATGTGGTCGAGGCCTTCCTCGACAAGTTCCAGCGCAAACTGGCCGCGCTCAAGCCCGGCATGCCCTGGGAGCCTGGCGTGGCACTGACGCCGTTGCCCGAGCCCGGCAAGGTTGACTACCTCGATGGCCTGGTAGCCGATGCGGCGGCCAAGGGTGCACGCGTGCTCAACGAAAATGGCGGGCAAAGCCGTGGCTCATTCTTCTACCCGGCCTTGCTGTACCCGGTCAGCCGGGAAATGCGCGTGTACCACGAGGAGCAGTTCGGCCCGCTGGTACCGGTGGTGCCCTACCGCGACCTGCAGACGGTGATCGACTATGTGCTGGACTCCGATTACGGCCAGCAACTGAGCCTGTTCGGCAACGACCCGGCCACCATCGGCAGCCTCGTCGACATCTTCGCCAACCAGGTCGGGCGCATCAACATCAACGCTCAGTGCCAACGCGGGCCGGACACCTACCCGTTCAATGGCCGCAAGAACAGCGCCGAGGGCACGCTGTCCGTGCATGACGCTTTGCGTGTGTTCTCCATTCGGACGCTGGTCGCCACACGCTTCCAGGAGGCCAACAAAGCGCTGATCAGCGAGATCATTCGCAACCGCCAGTCGAGCTTCCTGACCACCGACTACATCTTCTGACCGCCGCGCTTATAGACAATCGATCTAGCGTCACTGTCGATTTTCCATCTGGGCGAACGACTCTAAGCAACAGGGCGCCCTTCGGCGCCCATTGCACAGGAGAGTCGAACATGGCAGTCAAACCCATCCCCGAAGGCCAGCGCAGCATCACGCCCTACCTGGCCATCAACGACGCCGCCAAGGCCATCGAATTCTACAAGCAAGCTTTTGGTGCGAAGGAAATGTTCCGCCTCGATGCCCCGGGCGGTCGCGTTGGCCATGCCGAACTGAGAATCGGCGATTCTTCGCTGATGCTGGGCGACCCCTGCGACATGGAAGGCGGGCTCACCGCCAGCCAGAAACTCAGCGGTGCGGGTGTAGGTCTGCACTTGTATGTTGAAGACTGCGACAAGGTCTACGCCCAAGCCTTGGCCGCCGGGGGCATCCAGTTACATCCCTTGACCGACCAGTTTTACGGTGACCGCAGTGGCACCCTGAAAGATCCGTTTGGCAACATCTGGTTCGTTTCCACCCACAAAGAGGACCTGACCCCCCGATGAGATTCGCGCCCGTGCCGCGAAGATGTTCGGCGGTAGCCAAGCGGCGAGTTGAAAGCAACGCGACTTTGCTTGAAGCTTGGGGCTCGTAGCTTGGAGCTGCTTCATGCGAATCATCGACAAAACCGCCACCCAGGTACGCAGCCTGACCCCCGCTGAAGAGGAACTGCTGGTCGGCTTTGCCACCGGCAGCCTCGCCGGCCCGCGCCTGCTACAGGCCAACCAGCTACTGATGAAAGTGCGCAACGCCAACCAGTGGCTGGCTTGCGACTGCCGCAACGATGCCTTGCCGGTGCTCAACGTCACCCTCAACGGCAGCACCGGTACGCTCTTCCTCAAGAACAACCCAGGCACTGCCGAGCACGCGCCAGGCTGCCCGTTCACCAAGGACGAGCGGGAAGCCGCCGAACGCGAAAATGACCCTGTCCCACCCGCCGCCTGGCTGCCGCCCGACACACCCTTGCGCCTGATCAGCGACTTCCGTGCTGGCACGGCCGGTGCCGTCGGCGATGGCAACGACAAACGCGAACAGCAGCGCCTGTTGTCACTGCTGCTGACCTGGATCGAAACCAGCGGGCTCAACCTTTATGCCACCCACCTGAAAAAAGACCTGACCACACAGTTTGCCGAGTTGCGAAGCGTGGCCAGCCGCTATCCGCTGCTGGAGCGGGTGCCCGCCAGCAACTACCTGGAAACACGACTGGACATGAAGCACATGATGATGCTCAAGTCCCGTCTGCGCGAAGCCTCTGTGTTTGGCAACCATCGCCGCCACGGCCTGCTGCTGGACTGCGTCGACCAGATCAAAGGGCGCAAGCTGCTCAACAACCGCAGCGAGGAAGGCTTCGACTTCCAGGGGCATCACCTGTACTGGGGCGGAAGCCGCACCACCGGGCCGTTGCTGGCGCTGATGATCTACTCGCCGACCAGCGCCGGTAGCCATTTCTATGAGTTGATCCATGTGGCCAGTGTGCCCGTGCTGTCGCGCGCGCACCTGTTCCCGGTGTACCGCGATGAAGAGCGCGAACCGCTCAAGGCATTGGTGTCGCTGATCGACTGGATGGCCAGTAAAGGCGTGAAAGTGCAGATGCGTCGCCCCGTGATCGGTGGGCAGGTGATGGATGAGCTGGTGCTGACCTCGGACCAGGACCGGGTGTTGTCAGTGTCGCTGCTGGAACAACCCATCGGCCCTGAGCCGGATACCGAGAACTTCAAGCGCTACGCCGACTTCAAAAGCCTGGAAACGTTCCGCAAGTTCGTTGCCGGCTTTTTCATGCGCGAGCGTTGAAACCCGTTCGTTGGGCTCACGCAGCGATCAAAGGTGGCAAGCAAGCGGCTAGACACGCTTGCATTGCCCACACGTGTGCGTCATCCCAGGAACAGCCTGTACGCCGGGTTGTCAGTCTCGTCCCAATACTGATACCCCATCTCATCCAGCGTCAACGGCAAGCCCGCCAGCTCGTCCGCTGGCACTTCCAAAGCGGCGAACACCCGCGCCTGCGCCGCACCATGGTTGCGGTAATGGAACAGGCTGATGTTCCAGCGCTTGCCCAATCGCTCCAGAAACCCCAGCAACGCCCCTGGCCGTTCGGGGAACTCGAAGCGCATTACCCGCTCATCAGCCCCTGGCGCGGCATGCCCGCCCACGGTATGGCGTACGTGTAGCTTCGCCAGCTCGTTGTCGGTCAGGTCCAGCACGCTGTACCCCTGCTCCCGCAAGCTGGCCAGCAACTGCTCACGTGGGTCGTGCACCGGGTGGGTCTGCACGCCCACGAACAGGCGCGCCTCCTTGCCGGGGTAGAAGCGGTAGTTGAATTCGGTGATCTGCCGCTTGCCCAGTGCCTGGCAAAAGGCCCGGAAGCTGCCCGGCTGTTCCGGAATTGTCACGGCGATGATCGCCTCGCGCTGCTCACCCAGCTCGGCCCGCTCGGCCACATGGCGCAAGCGGTCGAAATTGACGTTGGCGCCAGAGTCGATGGCCACCAGGGTCTGCCCCTGCACACCCTCACGCGCCACGTACTTCTTGATACCTGCCACAGCCAAGGCCCCGGACGGCTCGGTGATCGAACGGGTGTCGTCGTAGATATCCTTGATCGCCGCGCACAGCTCGTCACTGCTCACTGTCACCACCTCGTCGACGAAGTGGCGACACAGCTCGAAGCAATGGGCACCGATTTGCGCCACCGCCACGCCATCGGCAAAGGTGCCGACCTGCGGCAGGATCACGCGTTCGCCGACGGCCATGGCAGCCTGCAGGCAGTTGGAATCCACCGGCTCGACGCCGATCACCTTCACTTCTGGACGCAGGTACTTCACATAGGCGGCGATACCGGCGATCAAGCCCCCACCGCCCACGGGCACGAAGATAGCGTCCAGCGCCCCCGGGCGCTGGCGGAGAATTTCCATGGCCACGGTACCCTGCCCGGCGATCACATCCGGGTCATCGAACGGTGGCACGAAGGTAGCGCCTTCGCTGTCGGCCAGCTTCAGTGCGTGGGCCAGCGCATGCGGGAAGCTCTCGCCATGCAGCACCACATGCCCACCGCGCGAACGCACGCCTTCCACTTTCAACGATGGCGTGGTGGTGGGCATGACGATGGTTGCCTTGATACCCAGATGCGATGCCGCCAAGGCCACGCCCTGGGCATGGTTGCCCGCCGAAGCGGTGATCACGCCGCGCTGACGCTGCACATCGGTCAGACGGGACAGGCGGGTATAGGCCCCCCGAATCTTGAACGAAAACGTAGGCTGCAGGTCTTCGCGCTTGAGCAACACCTGGTTGCCCAGGGTGGCAGACAAAGCCGGAGCCGCTTGCAGGGGCGTTTCGATGGCCAGATCGTACACCGGCGCGGCAAGAATGCGCCGCACCTGCTCCGACAGCAGTTGCTGAGGGGTGACGGTAGTACGAGGGACACTGAAGCTGGTCATCGATGACTCCTTGGCTATTTTCACGTTGCCCAGGAGTCAGAGAGAAGAAACCCGCCTCCAGGGCGGGTTCGGTGCACGTACGCGCTATCCCGCCAAGCTGATAATGGCGGTAATAATAATGGCGTTCACGTGCGGGAATGTATTCATGGTGCTGGAACTTAGCCTGCCTCGCGGCCGAAAGTCAACACTTGGCCTGCTGCGCCGAAAGCGGCACATCGAACACCTTGTCGAAGCCCCACTGGAAGACAAAGGCGTAAACGAAGAAGAACACGAACAGCGCCAGGTTGGTCAGCAGTGCCGCCCACAGGCTCACATCCAGCCAGTACGCCACCAGTGGCAGCAGAATCACCACCAGCCCACCCTCGAAGCCCAGCGCATGCAGCAGGCGCCGCAAGAAGGTGCGCTCACGCTTGTGCTGACGCGCTTCCCAACGTTCGAACACCCAGTTGTAGCCCATGTTCCAGCTCATCGCGATGCCCGACATCAGCACCGACAACACGGTCGACTGCGCCATGCCGGCCCCGAACGCCAGCTCCAGCGCAGGCGCCACGCAGGCGACGGCGATGGCCTCATAGAGAATGGCCTGGACGATCTTGCGGGCCTTGCCTTGCATGTTCAGCTCCCTGAATGAACGACCTGTAAAGCTACAAGATGTAGCTCGCAAGAAAAAGCCCGAAATTTGGACAATCCTATGTTCGGCTGCTTGTATCTATTCCGTACCTGACAGTGACATCTCCTGCAACTTCGTCGAAGGAACGAGCGAGGAAAAGACGATGGCCCACTCTGCCCTGTCGGTGGCTGACACATGAGCCTGGTATTTATCGATTTTCTCACTTACGTGCTGTTCGGCCTGAAGCTCCTGGCGATCACCCTCGCCTCGCTGATGTTTCTGCTGGGCCTGGACGACCTGTTCATTGATCTGTGCTATTGGGGGCGCAAGCTGATCCGGCGTTTTCGCATCTACGACAAGTTCGAAAAGGCCGATGAGAAGCGCTTGTACGAAGCCCCGGAAAAACCTTTGGCCATCATGGTCCCTGCCTGGAACGAAGTCGGCGTGGTCGGTGAAATGGCCCGCCTGGCCGCTTCGACCATCGACTACGAGAACTACCAGATCTTTGTTGGCACCTACCCCAACGACCCGCCAACCCAGGCCGACGTGGACGCGGTGTGCCTGCACTACCCCAACGTGCACAAAGTCGTCTGCGCCCGCCCCGGTCCCACCAGTAAGGCCGACTGCCTGAACAACATCATCGACGCGCTGCTGCGCTTCCAGCAGGACGCTGGCATTGAGTTCGCCGGCTTCATCCTGCATGACGCCGAAGACGTGATCTCGCCCATGGAGCTGCGCCTGTTCAACTACCTGCTGCCGAACAAGGACATGATCCAGATCCCGGTGTATCCCTACGCACCGGAGTGGAAGGGCTTTACTGCCGGCCACTATGTCGACGAGTTTGCCGAAAACCACGGCAAGGACGTGATCGTGCGCGAAGCGCTGACCGGCCAGGTGCCCAGTGCCGGCGTCGGCACCTGCTTCAGCCGCCGCGCCATCAGCGCACTGCTCGAGGACGGTGACGGCATCGCCTTTGACGTACAGAGCCTGACCGAAGACTACGACATCGGCTTTCGCCTGAAGCAAAAGGGCATGAAGTGCATTTTCGCCCGCTATTCCATCACCGACCCAGCGCTGACACTGAAGCAGGAATGGCGCCCGGGCATGAGCCGCGAATTCTCCCAGGTGATTTGCGTGCGCGAGCACTTCCCGCGTGACTGGCAGCATGCCATCCGACAGAAGTCGCGCTGGATCGTCGGCATCGTGTTCCAGGGCACCAGCAATCTCGGCTGGAGCCGAAAAGGTGCGCTCAACTACTTCCTCTGGCGTGACCGCCGCGGGCTGTTTGCCTACCTGCTGAGCTTCCTGGTCAACCTGTTATTGCTGGTGTTGCTGGCCATGTGGCTAGTCACGGTGCTTGCGCCGGAGTCCTGGCGCTTCATGTCGATCCTCAGCGACAGCTGGTTGCTGTCGAACCTGCTGTGGCTGAACGGCCTTTTGCTGCTCAACCGGCTATTCCAGCGCGCCTGGTTCGTCACCCGTTTCTATGGCATCGGCGAGGGCTTGCTGTCGGCGCCGCGGATGATGTGGAGCAACTTCGTCAACTTCTTTGCCAACCTGCGTGCCCTGCGCCAGGTAATGGAAATGGGAGATTCGCGGCGCGTGGCCTGGGACAAGACCACCCACGAGTTCCCCGCCATCGCCGCCCCGGCTCGCACACCACTGGGCCAGCGCCTGGTGGCCAAGGGCCTGATAACCGACGAACAGCTGCAGCAGGCGATCACCAGCCCGGTTCGTCGGCGACTGGGCCGCGAATTGCTACTGCGTGGCTGGCTGAACAGCGAGCAGTTGGTGGCCACCCTGGCCGAGCAACTGGATCTGCCCTGGGCACCGCTGAACCCCTTCAAACTCGACCCGCAACTGATCGCCAAACTGCCACGCAAGCTGGCCACCCATTATGGCGTACTGCCAGTGGACGAAGACGGCGACACGCTGATCCTGGCCAGTGAAAGCCCGGTCAGTCAGGTGTCGCTGGGCGTGATCAGCCGCCAGCTGAAGCGCCCGGTCAAGGCACGCCTGGCTCCCCAGGGCCGGGTAACGCTAGGCCTTCGCTACCACTACCCAAGCCGCTGGCAGCATCAAGAAACCCGAGACATGCTGGCCGTGCTTGAACGCCATCAGGACGACGAAGCGCTGCTGGAACGGGTCTGCCATCATCAAGTGATGCTAGGCGCGCTACTGCAGGTGCGCGGCATGGTCCCTGTCACCCTGTTCAACCAGGCGTTGATCGACTTCGACCCCGAACACCAAAGCCTCGGCGAGCACCTGATCGCCCGCGGCATCATCACCAGACAGGTGCTGGAGCAGGCCCTGATCGAACAGGCCAGTGAACAGCAAGTAGCGATTGATCTGACCCGGGAGGTGGCATGAAGCCGCGTTTTTCCCTCACCTTTACTGGCCTGCTGCTATGCTCCGCCGCACTGCCCGTTGCCGCTTCGGCGCCGATGACCGACTTCCAGCGGTTCACCAGCTTTCCGTTCATGGACCGCAGTTATCGCGAGGCCAGGAAAGACAACTGGGCTGAAGTCGAGCGCCTGACCCGCCATGTGCTGGGCCGGGTGCCGAACAACGACGAAGCCCGCGCCCTGCTGGTCGAAGCGCTGGCCCACCAGCGCCGTTACAAGGAGGCCCAAGCGCTGGCCGAGCAGCTAGGCAACAGCCCCGAATACGCTGACGCCCTGCTGGAGCTGCGCCTGACCTGGATCGAGCAGGACCCGCCTTCGGCCAGCCAGGTGGAGCAATGGCTGGGCGCCAGCGACGGCAGCCACCGGATACGCCTGTGGCAGGCCTACAGCCTGAGCCTGGCCAAGTTTGGAGGCGCTGCCAAAGCACTGGAATGGCTCAACCAGCTGCCGCCCGGGGAGGACGGCCAGGTACTGCGCCTGGCCCGGGCCAACTTTGCCGAACAGTTGCGCAACTGGAAAGAAACCATCGAGCAACTGCAGCCGCTGGCCGACACAGGCCAGTTACCTGCCGAAGACTGGCAACGCCTGGCCAATGCCTATATCCAGCAAGTCGACGAGAAGGGCCTGACTGCGCTGCTGGCCCACGCCCCCTCCGCCGCAGCGGCCAACCAGGCGCGGCTGGCCATGGCCAACCGCGCCATTGCCGTCGGCCACCATCAACAGGCCCAACGCTGGCTGCAGTCGCTACCGCCTGATCAGCTGCAGCACCCCGAACAGCGCCAACAACTCTGGCAACTGGCCCGCGAAGGCGACGATGCGCCGCTGGTACGGCGCCTGAGCAACGATCTGCAGCGCCCCTGCCTTGAAACGGTCGACTGGCTGTCACATCAAGACCCGGACCTGGCCCGGGACCAGTTCAAGGGCTGCTCCGCCAGTACCGACCCAAGGGCTTATGCCGTGCTCAGGCAGCGCCTGTATGGCGCCCCACCACCACCCCCGCAGCCGCGCACCGCCGCAGAATGGGAACAACGCTATCGGCAGACCGGCGACCTCGCCGCACTGGAGCAAGCCACCTTCCTGTTGACCGAGCAGGGCTACGGCGATCACGCACGGCAATTGCTGGAGCAGGCCTACGACCGCCACCTGGGCCGCCTCGACCCATCGCTGCTACAGCGTCTGGGCAACCTGTATGCCCGCAGTGACGGCCCACTGGACAGCCGCCGCATGCTCGGCCTGATACCCCGGGTAAACGCCAACACCCGCGCCCAGTTGCTCGGACGGCTGGCCGAGGCCGGCCAGTGCGATGCCGTGCGCCAGGCAGTGCCGGCCAGCCCGAGCGAACCGGGCCAGTACCGCGCCCTGGGCCGTTGCGCCATGCCCGACCAGCCGGGTGAGGCGGTGGTCTACTACCAGGCTGCCGAGCGCCTGGGCGGTCCTGGCAATCGTCTGCCGCTGGCCTACGCACTCGAAGCGGCCGGCGACTCCGAAACCGCCCGGCCCATCTGGCGCAGCCTGCCAGACAGCGCCTTTACCGATAATGCCCGCCTCACCGCCGCACGCGGCGCGCTGAATGCAGGCGACGCGGATGCAGCGCGCCGCTACTGGGATGCTGCCGCGCACCAAAGCGCCGACGACTGGGCGTTGGGCGCCGCCATCGCCCAGCGCCAAGGTGACCCGCAGACCGCGCTGGGCTTCCAGCGCCAGGCCCTGGCGCACAACCCGCGCGCCGATCACTACTACGCCGCATCCAGCACCGCGCAACTGGCCGGCAAAAGTGCGCAGAGCACCGCCTGGCTAGCCGAAGCCGTGCGCCTGGCTCCCGACCAGCCGCGCTATCGCGCCGACTACGGCATGCGCCTGGCTGGCTCGACGGACAAGGCTCAGCGCATGCAGTCGATCCCCTACCTTGAGCGCGCCACTCGCGACTTCCCCGAGGACTACCGCCTTGGCGAAACACTTGCCTTGCGCTACGACGAACATGCAGACAGCGCTGCGGCACGCCGCGAACTGCGCCGCATCCTCGACGTAGAGCAGAACCTGGTCGACGGTGATGACGAATACGGCAGCCTGGAGGCCCGCAAGTACCGCCAGCGCCGCGCCCACGAGAGCCTGTCGCGTCGCGACACCATTACCCTGGCCAGCACCTGGTCGCCGGCCGGCACCTCGACCAACGACAAATTTCTCGACAACGGCCAGCGCAGCGGCAGCTCGCGCCGGGCGCAATCGCAAAACGTGCAGTTGGCCATGTGGGACCATGCTCTGGGCGAGGAGCCCAGCCGCAATGGCAGCACCCTGTCAGTGTATGGCCGGGTACTGTTCGGTGGCCAAAGCCGCACCGACTATGCCCAGAGCATGGGTACCGGTGTCGGCCTGCGCTACAAACCGCTCGGCCAGGCCAACCTCAACCTGTATGCCGAGCTTTACCACCAGCGGCAGATCGACGAAACCCACTACCGCGGCCTCAGCCTTGGCCAGTTGCTGAGCCCGGCCAAGGTCGGCGGCAACTGGGGCGATTTGCGCCACCACGCCGAATCGAGCAATGACCTGCTGCTACGCGCCACCGCCTCGTTCCTCGACCAGGGAGGCTGGCGCAACGACTGGCGCATCGATGAGGACGACTGGAACGAACGGTTCCTCTACCTTGATGCTGCCTGGTGGACCCGTGCCGGCGATCATGCCTGGCTGTCGCGCTACCAGCAGGGCCACGCCTGGAAGCTGCCGGGCAGCTCGCCGCAAACCCTCATGCCCTACGGCTTTGTCGAGTTCTCCAGCCAGGACCCCAGCAACGACTGGCGCCAGGACGCCCGCGCCGGGGTTGGCGTGCGCTGGCAATGGTGGTTCGACGACGACCGCTACAACGCCTACCGCGGCTCGCTGAAAGTGCGTGCCGAGTATCAGCAATCGTTGGGCGGCAACCTTTACGAGCGCGCCAACGGCGTGCTGGTCGGTGCGGAGATGACCTTCTGATGCGTGCGCTCATCACCTTCTGCCTGCTGGCCCTGTGCCTACCGGCCACAGCTGACCAGCGCCTGTTCTACCAACCCCTGAACCGCGATGCCAGCGTCACGCCCGCCCAGTGGCAGCACCTGTGGCAAGCCACCGCGGCCCAAGGTGGCAAAACCCTGATCGTGCAATGGAGTGCCTATGGCGACAGCGATTTCGGCGGAGCCAAAGGTTGGCTGGCCAACAGCCTGCGCACGGCGCGTGCCGAAGGCCTGCAGTTGGTGCTGGGGCTGTACATGGACCCGGCCTACTACCAGCGCCTCGACGAGCTGGATGGCGAAGGCCTGAACAGCTACTGGAAAGCGCAGCTGGGGCGCTCGCTCAGCCAGTACCAGCAACTGCGCCAGGCCTGGCAGTTGCCAGTGGATGGCTGGTACCTGCCCATGGAACTGGACGACCAGCATCTACGCGAGGCCGAACGGCGTGATGCGCTGTACAGCCAGCTACAGGCCTTCAACCGCCAGTTGGACAAACCGTTGCATATCAGCGCCTTCAGCACAGGCAAGCTGTCGCCGCGGGTCAATGCCGTCTGGCTGGATCAACTGGCCGGCTTGGGCTTGACTGTGTGGTGGCAGGATGGCGCCGGCACCGGGCGTTTGCCGGTGTTGGTACGTCAGGGCTATGAGCAGGCCCTACCGTGCCGGGTGGGAGTGGTGCGCGAGGCGTTCCGCCAGGTGAGCGCACCGGATCAGGCGTTTCGGGCAGAGCCTGCCGAGCCCCGGCTGGGTAGCGGGTGCCATACCGAGGCAGTGTTTGCCTTGCGCTACCGGCCCTGGGCCCAAGGTGTCTTGCCACAGCAATGAGTCGCCAGGGACGGCCTCTTCGCGGGTGAACCCACAGGCCCCCAAACCGTACGTTCCCTGTAACAGCGGGTTTGCCCGCGAAAGGTCCAGGCCTGAAAAAGTAGTAGCCTCAGGAGCCCCCGATGCTCAAGACCATCGAAGCACACGTACGCCAGCAGGTCGCGCCTGCGGCGCTGCGCGCCGAGTTCCGCCAGCACGAATTCGAGTCCATGCGCTCGTTCTGCCTGCTGGTGTTCTGCATCAGCGTCCTGATCTGGCTGGTCTTCGACCTGATCGTCAGCTTCCTCGGCGGCCAAGGCTTCACCTGGCTGTCCTTTCTGTTCATCACCCTGCTCGGCGGCCTGATCGTGGTGCTGCGTTTCACCCGCCGCAGCCATCACTTCGACGTGCTCAACCTGCTGTTCATTACCGTCATCACCCTGGGCATGCGCCTGGTGATCGAAGGCATCCCGATAGCCCTGCGCCCGGTGTGGTTGGTGCTTGGGGTATCCACCGTGCTGTATGCCATGTCGGTGCTGCCGGTGCGGCGTTGGTCATTCTTCTGCGCCATGGTCATCACCTGGGTGGTGCTTTGTCCGTTCTACCACACCCGCATAGCGCCCGAC
The DNA here is from genome assembly GCF_057766845.1 of Pseudomonas sp. D5(2026). NCBI lineage: Bacteria > Pseudomonadati > Pseudomonadota > Gammaproteobacteria > Pseudomonadales > Pseudomonadaceae > Pseudomonas > Pseudomonas sp. D5(2026). The sequence goes on along the minus strand of NZ_CM173421.1, from coordinate 2,753,720 downwards.
GGGCTCGAAGGCGCCATGCTGATCAGCTATGCCGTGTTTCTAAGCGGCCTGGTCAGCTACAGCTACCTGCAGATCCGCAAAACCAAGCTGCACAATTTCTACCTGTCCAAGGTGTTGCTGGAGCAAGCCTACGTCGATGCCCTGACCAACATTCCCAACCGCCGCTCGTTCATGGCCCAGGCCGACCGCCAACTGCGGATGGCGACGTCCGGGCAGTTCCTGGCGATGATCGATATCGACAATTTCAAGCGGGTCAATGACCGCTTCGGCCATGACGTGGGCGATGAAGTGCTCAAGCGCGTGGCCCTGCATATCAAGGCGAGCATGGCCGATCAAGCGTTTGCCCGGCTGGGGGGTGAAGAGTTTGCGATCTTCTTTGAAGGGCTGGATCAGCAAGGAGCCGAGCAGCGAGTGGCAGCGCTGTGCCAGCGCGTGCGCGAGGACGTTGGCGAGCACCCGGTCACCATCAGCATTGGTCTGGCCAGGGTTGACCGGGGAGAGAGCCTGACTACAGCACTGGTCCGCGCCGACCAGGCGCTATATGAAGCCAAACACACCGGCAAGGATCGCTTTGTATTGTGGTCCAGCCAACTGGCAGAGCAGGATTAGCAGGCCCGGTCCCTTCGCGGGTGCAGCCAACCTATCATCCAGCGGGCAAACGAATCCTGAACTGCGCCCCACCCAGCGCCGACTGCGCCAGAGTCAAGGTGCCACCCTGCCCCTCGATCGCCCGCCGGCTGATTGCCAACCCAAGGCCAAAACCACCGGTGTTGCGATCGCGGCTGCGGTCCAGGCGATAGAACGGCTGGAACACCCGCTCGCGCTCCTCCACAGGCACGCCAATCCCGTCATCCTCCACCGTCAGCAGGCAGGCGCCGTCGGCTTCCAGGCGCAAGCGCAGCAACAGGCTTTCATCGCAATAGCGCATGGCATTGCGCACCAGGTTCTGCACCGCGCGCGCCGTCAGCCGCGGGTCCAGTACAAAGCGCGGCAACTCACCCTCGGCCCGCACTTCCCACTGGATACCCCGGCCATCGAGTTCCTCGGCGAAGCCGCCAAGCACACTGTCGACCAGTTCCAGCAGCGATACCTCCACCCGCTCCCGCGCCTGGTCGGCGTTGTACAACCGGCTGTAGGACAGCAGTTCCAGCACCAGCTCATCCAGCTCGCGCACATGCCCGACCAGCTCCAGCAGGCGCTTGCGGCTGGCTGGCGGCACTTCGTCGAACAGCAGCACCAGGCCGAAATCCAGCCGGGTCAGTGGCGTGCGCAACTCGTGCGATACCGCATTGAGCAGCTCACGCTGCTGGTTGACGTGGCGTTCAAGGTCACTGGCCATGGTGTCGAATACCCCGGCCAGTTCACCAATGTTGGAGTGAGGCGAAATGTGCGTGCGCTCGGCCATCTGCCCCTGGCCCAGGCGCCGAGCGGTCTCTTTGAGGCGCTCCAGATCACGCCAGTGCGGCCAAACCCACAGCAGCAGGCAGCCTAACATGGCTGCACCGATCAATACGGTTACACCCCACGACAGCACGTTGATGTCCAGCGGGTCTGGCGGGGAATGCAGGCGTACCAGCCACTCCCTGTCCAGCGGCGCCAGCACCGTTTCGTAATAGCCCCACTCAGCAATGCGCACTGCGTGCAGACCATGCTCCAGTCGCGCCTGCTCTTCATCGCTCAAACCGGCCTGGTCCATGCGCAGCAGCTGCAGTTGCAGCGGCGCGAAATCACTGGCCAGCTCTTGCTCCACCGCTGGCCACTGCTCACGCGGGGCCTGGCGGAACTGGCGCACGATCAACGCTTGTACACCCTTGGCCTGGTCCAGGTTGTAGGCCATGAACCGGTCGCGGAACAGGCCGACGATGGTGTCAGGGATGAACAGCAACGCGCCGGCGTAGGCGACGATGATCACCAGGTACAGCCGCACCAGGATCTTGAGCATGGCCGGTCAGCACTCCCACTCGACACGGCTGAACAGGTAGCCCTTGCCCCACACGGTCTTGATCTTGCGCGCTTCGCCGGCGTTGTCGTCGAACTTGCGCCGCAGTTTGGAAATGGCCACATCAACGGAGCGATCGGTGCCATTGAACTCTATGCCACGCAACTGTTGCAGGATACGGTCGCGGTTCATCACCTCACCGGCATTGCGCGCCAGCACCACCAGCAGGTTGTACTCGCCGCTGGACAGCTCCACCTCTTCGCCGCGCCAGCTCACCGTACGCTCAGCCAGGTCGATGCGCAGGCCACCGATCAGGATCAGGTCGTTTTCCAGGCGCGGCTCGTGGACACTGCTGCGGCGCAGCAACGTGCGCACGCGGGCCAGCAGCACGCGTGGCTCACAGGGTTTGGTCACGTAGTCGTCGGCCCCCATTTCCAGGCCAAGCACCTGGTCATGGCTGTCGTCGCGGGCCGTCAGCATAAGGATTGGCAGGGTCTGCGACTCCTGGCGCAGCAGCCTGCACAGCTGCAGGCCATCGATGCCCGGCAGCATCAGGTCAAGGATGACCAGGTCAGGCCTTTGCCGACGGTACTCGTCCAGCACATGATCGCCCCGGGCGATCACCTGGACATGGAAGTCGTTGCGTTGCAGGTAGCTGGCGATCAGCTCGGACAGGGCGCTGTCGTCTTCGACCAGGAAAATGTTCGGCATAGGTGCTTGAGAGTCTGGGTTGAAATAAGCCTGTGCAGAATATAGAACCCGACCACTCGACAGGATCATTCTTCACACTTTTTCACACTCGCCCTACAGGTATTAACAGCCGCCCAGGCAGCGTCTGCCTTAGCATATACACGGTCATCATCGGAAGATCCGCATGCCTACTACCCTCTCCCCGTGCCTGCGCCCGTTGGCGCTCATGGCATTGCTGAGCCTGTCCCTGGCCGGTTGCAGCGACAGCGCCGAACCAGACGAACAGGCTCCCACTGCGCAGGTGCGCGTGGAAACCCTGCAACTGCAGCCACTGGCCATCAGCAGTGAACTCAGCGGCCGTATCCTCGCGCCACGCACCGCCGAAGTGCGTGCGCGGGTCGCAGGTGTGGTGCTCAAGCGGGTGTACCGCGAAGGCAGCGACGTCAAGCAGGGTGATGTACTGTTCCTGATCGACCCGGCGCCGTTCAAGGCCGACCACGACAGCGCCCGCGCCACGCTGGCCAAGGCCGAGGCCACCCGGTACCAGGCGCGCCTGCAAGAACAGCGCTACCGCGAACTGGTCGACGACAAAGCCGTCAGCCGCCAGGAGTACGACAACGCCAAGGCCAGTTTCCTGCAGGCCGATGCCGAAGTGGCCGAAGCCAGGGCGGCGCTGGAGCGCGCCCGGTTGAACCTCGGCTATGCCACCGTGACCGCGCCGATTTCCGGCCGTATCGGCCGCGCCCAGGTCACCGAAGGCGCGCTGGTCGGGCAAAACGAAACCACCCCGCTGGCGACCATCCAGCAGCTGGACCCGATCCATGCCGATGTCACCCAGTCTACCCGTGAGCTCAACGCGCTGCGCCGCGCCCTGCGCGCTGGCGAATTGCAACAGGTGGGCGACGGCCAGGCACGCGCCACGCTGATCCAGGATGACGGCAGCGCCTACCCGCTGCCGGGCAAGCTGCTGTTCTCCGACATCAGCGTCGACCCCAGCACCAACCAGATCACCCTGCGCAGCGAGTTCCCCAACCCGGACCTCGACCTGCTGCCTGGCAGCTACGTGCGGGTACGCCTGGAGCAAGCGGTGCAACCCAAGGGGCTGAGCGTGCCGCAACGCGCCATCCTGCGCGACAGCGCCGGTGTGCCCAAGGTGCTGGTGGTAGACCCGCAAGCCCGGGTCAGCGACCGCCAGGTTGTACTGGGCAGCGCCCAAGGCGACCGCTGGATCGTCAGCGAGGGCCTGGCGGCCGGCGAGCGGGTGGTGGTCGAGGGCCTGCAGCACGTCAAGGCCGGTGACCAGGTGCAGGTCGACAATACGCCCGCTGCCCCACCCATCGCACAGCATACCGGCCAGTGAGGGCCTGATTCATGCCGCAATTCTTCATCGATCGCCCGGTATTCGCCTGGGTGGTCGCACTGTTCATCCTGCTGGCCGGCGCGCTGGCCATCCCGCAACTGCCGGTGGCCCAGTACCCCAACGTGGCACCGCCGCAGGTGGAAATCTACGCCGTGTACCCAGGTGCCTCGGCGGCGACCATGGACGAAAGCGTGGTCAGCCTGATCGAACAGGAGCTCAACGGCGCCGACAACCTGCTGTACTTCGAGTCGCAGAGCAGCCTGGGCAGCGCCACCATCACCGCCACCTTCGCCCCGGGTACCCACCCGGACCTGGCCCAGGTCGACGTGCAGAACCGCCTGAAAGTGGTCGAGTCGCGCCTGCCGCGCCCGGTCACCCAGCAGGGCCTGCAGGTGGAGAAAGTGTCCACCGGCTTCCTGCTGTTGGCGACCCTCACCTCCGAAGACGGCAAGCTCGATGAAACAGCGCTGTCGGACATCCTTGCACGTAACGTGATGGACGAGATCCGTCGCCTCAAGGGCGTCGGCAAGGCCCAGTTGTATGGCTCCGAACGGGCCATGCGCATCTGGATCGACCCGCGCAAGCTGATCGGGTTCAACCTCACGCCCAACGATGTGGCCGAAGCCATCGCCGCGCAGAACGCCCAGGTCGCCCCTGGCAGCATCGGCGATCTGCCCAGCCGCAGCACCCAGGAAATCACCGCCAATGTGGTGGTCAAAGGCCAGTTGAGCAGCCCCGAAGAGTTTGCTGCGATTGTCCTGCGTGCCAACCCGGACGGCTCAACGGTCACTATAGGGGATGTCGCCCGGGTTGAAATCGGTGCCCAGGAATACCAGTACGGCACGCGCCTGAACGGCAAACCGGCCACCGCCTTCAGCGTGCAGTTGTCGCCCGGCGCCAACGCCATGGAAACCGCCACCCTGGTGCGGGCGAAGATGCAGGACCTGGCGCGCTACTTCCCGGAAGGCGTCAAGTACGACATCCCCTACGACACCTCGCCGTTCGTCAAGGTGTCGATCGAGCAGGTCATCAACACCCTGTTCGAGGCCATGCTGCTGGTGTTCGCAGTCATGTTCCTGTTCCTGCAGAACCTGCGCTACACGCTGATCCCGACCCTGGTCGTGCCGGTAGCATTGATGGGCACCTTCGCCGTGATGCTGGCCTTGGGCTTCTCGGTCAATGTGCTGACACTGTTCGGGATGGTGCTGGCCATCGGCATTCTGGTCGACGATGCCATCGTGGTGGTAGAGAACGTCGAGCGCATCATGGCCGAAGAAGGCTTGCCCCCCAAGCAAGCCACGCGCAAGGCCATGAGCCAGATTAGCGGTGCAATCGTCGGCATCACACTGGTGCTGGTGGCGGTATTCCTGCCCATGGCCTTCATGCAAGGCTCGGTGGGGGTGATCTACCAGCAGTTCTCGCTGTCGATGGCGGTGTCGATCCTGTTCTCGGCGTTTCTCGCCCTCAGCCTGACCCCGGCTTTGTGCGCCACCCTGCTCAAACCCGTGGCCAAGGGCGAGCACCATGAACGCAAAGGCTTCTTCGGCTGGTTCAATCGCCGCTTCGAAAGCATGAGCAACGGCTACCAGCGCTGGGTGGTGCAGGCGCTCAAGCGCAGCGGCCGCTACCTGCTGGTGTACGCGGTGCTGCTGGCGGTGCTGGGCTACGGCTTCAGCCAGCTGCCTACGGCGTTCCTGCCCACTGAAGACCAGGGCTACACCATCACCGACATTCAACTGCCGCCGGGCGCCAGCCGCATGCGCACCGAACAGGTAGCCGCGCAGATCGAGGCGCATAACACCGAAGAACCGGGCGTGGGCAACACCACCTTGATCCTGGGCTTCAGCTTCTCCGGTAGCGGGCAGAACGCGGCGCTGGCCTTCACCACCCTCAAGGACTGGTCCGAGCGCAGCGCCGACGACAGCGCTCAGTCGATCGCCGATCGCGCGACCATGGCCTTCACCCAGCTCAAGGACGCGATAGCCTACTCGGTACTGCCGCCGCCCATCGACGGCCTCGGTGAGTCGACCGGTTTCGAATTTCGCCTTCAGGACCGTGGCGGCATAGGCCACGCCGAGCTGATGGCTGCCCGTGACCAGTTGCTCGAAAGCGCCAGCAAAAGCAAGGTGCTGACCAACGTGCGCGAAGCGTCGCTGGCGGAAAGCCCGCAGGTACAACTGGAAATCGACCGCCGCCAGGCTAACGCACTGGGGGTGTCGTTTGCCGATATCGGCACGGTGCTGGACGTGGCCGTGGGCTCCAGCTACGTCAACGATTTCCCCAACCAGGGCCGTATGCAGCGGGTGGTGGTGCAAGCCGAAGGTAACCAGCGCAGCCAGGTCGAAGACTTGCTGAACATTCACGTGCGCAACGACAGCGGCAAGATGGTGCCACTGGGCGCGTTCGTTCAGGCCCGGTGGGTCAGCGGCCCGGTGCAGCTGACCCGCTACAACGGTTACCCGGCGGTGTCGATCTCAGGCGAGCCAGCCGCCGGCTACAGCTCGGGCGAGGCCATGGCCGAAGTCGAGCGGCTGGTGGCGCAGCTACCGGCCGGTACCGGCCTGGAATGGACCGGCCTGTCACTGCAGGAGCGGCTGTCCGGTAGCCAGGCCCCCCTGCTGATGGCGCTGTCGCTGCTGGTGGTGTTCCTGTGCCTGGCTGCACTGTACGAAAGCTGGTCGATCCCGACTGCGGTGCTGCTGGTCGTTCCGCTCGGTGTGCTCGGTGCGGTGCTGGCGGTGACCTTGCGCGGCATGCCCAACGACGTGTTCTTCAAGGTTGGCCTGATCACCCTGATCGGCCTGTCGGCGAAGAACGCCATCCTGATCATCGAGTTCGCCAAGCATCTGGTAGACCAGGGCGTGGACGCCGCCGACGCCGCCGTGCAAGCGGCCCGCCTGCGCCTGCGGCCGATCGTGATGACGTCGCTGGCGTTCATCCTCGGCGTGGTGCCGCTAGCCATCGCCAGCGGCGCAAGCTCGGCCAGCCAGCAGGCGATTGGCACCGGGGTGATCGGCGGCATGCTCAGCGCCACCCTGGCGGTGGTGTTCGTGCCGGTGTTCTTCGTGGTAGTGATGCGCCTGTCCGGGCGACGCCAGGCGCATGAAAGCGACGGGCAACCCGTGCCCCGCGAAAGCTGACTGGACAAGCCCGCCGTGAAATGGGAGGGTTCCCGGCAATGACTGCCCGGAACCCTTTTTCATGCCTGACGCACTCCCCCCCTGCTCCATCCTCATTCTCGCCGGTGGCCGCGGCCAGCGCATGGGCGGCCGTGACAAGGGCCTGGTGGACTGGCAAGGCGAGCCGTTGATTGCACATGTTCATCGAGCGGTGCGGCCACTGAGCGACGACCTGGTGATTTCCTGCAATCGCAACCAGGCGGCATACCAGGCATACGGCGACCGGTTGGTGGGCGATGCAGAAGCCGACTTCCCCGGGCCGCTGGCGGGGGTGATTGCCGGGCTCAGGGTGGCACGTCATGCATGGGTGGTGGTGCTGGCTTGCGATGCGCCGCTGGTTGATCGCGAATTGATCGAGGGCCTGCTGCGGTTGGCAGTGGCCGGTAACAGCGCGGCAATGGTGCGTCAGGGTGGTTTCTGGCAGCCGATGTTCAGCGTACTGCCCAGGCGGGTGTTGCCGGTGTTGGAGCAGGCCTGGGCAGCGGGTGAGCGGAGTTTGCAGAAGGCCTTGCTGCGCGAGGCGGTGCAAGGGCTGGAGTGCGCCGAGAGTGATCGCCGGCTAAGCAACTTCAACAGCCCGGAACGGCTGCAGGACTGAGGGCATGACATCGCCCCAACAGGTAATCCACAACACTTAAGGACTGTGATGATCTTGTGGGAGCGGGCATGCCCGCGAATACGGTGGCGGCAGCAACAGTGAATGGCCAGGGGGACGGGCTAGCAGGGCCGGCCCTTTCGCGAGTAAACCCGCTCCTACAGGCTACCGCGCACAAGGCTGTTGCCTTCAGCTTGCGCACGTAAAAGGTCATCTGGAAGACAGCTCTTCGACACTAATCTCGCGCATCCGGAATTTCTGCACCTTGCCCGTAACCGTCATCGGGAACGCGTCGACAAAACGGAAATACCGGGGCACCTTGAAGTGTGCAATCCTTGCCCTCGCCCACTCACGCAACGCTTCTTCACTGGCAGTATGCCCCGGGTGCAGCCGCACCCAGGCCACGATCTCTTCACCGTACTTGCTGCACGGCACGCCAATCACCTGCACATCGGCCACCGCCGGGTGGGTGAAGAAGAACTCCTCCAGCTCGCGCGGGTAAATGTTCTCGCCGCCGCGAATGATCATGTCCTTGCTGCGCCCGACAATACACACATAGCCATGCTCGTCCATCATCGCCAGGTCGCCGGTGTGCATCCAGCCGTCTACGTCGATGCTCTCGGCGGTGGCTTTGGGGTTGTTCCAGTAACCCAGCATCACGCTGTAGCCGCGAGTGCACAGTTCGCCGATCTCGCCACGCGGGACAGTGTTGCCTTCGGTGTCCACCACCTTGCTCTCCAGCCGGGGCTGGGTGCGACCGACGCTAGTCACGCGACGCTCCAGGTCGTCAGCGGCACCGGTCTGCAAGGACACCGGGCTGGTCTCGGTCATGCCATAGGCAATCTGCACTTCGGCCATGTGCATCTCGCCAATCACTCGGCGCATCACCTCGATCGGGCAGGTCGCGCCGGCCATGATCCCGGTGCGCAGGCTCGACAGGTCGAATTCACTACGCTGCGGATGGTCCAGTTCGGCAATGAACATGGTCGGCACGCCATACAGCGCAGTGGCTTTTTCCTGCGCCACTGCCCGCAACGTGGCTAGCGGGTCGAAGGCATCGCTGGGGTAAATCAATGCGCTGCCGTGGGTCATGCAGCCGAGGTTGGCCATGACCATGCCGAAGCAGTGATACAGCGGCACCGGCACCACCAGCCGATCGTGCTCGGTGAGGCCCAGGCTTTCGCCGACCATGTACCCGTTGTTGAGGATATTGCTGTGGCTAAGGGTGGCTCCCTTGGGGAAACCGGTGGTGCCTGAGGTGTACTGGATGTTGATCGGGTCGTCGCAATGCAGTTGTGCCTGGCGTGCGGCCAGGGCCTCCCCGCTGACAACCTCGGCACGGGCCTGCAATGCGTTCCAGGCCAGAAACCCGGGCGGTGGCGACAGCGCCAGGCTGACCACGCCACGCAGCTCGGGGAAGCGCTCACAGATCAGCGCGCCCGGTTGGCTGCTGGCCAGGCCCGGGAGCAGGCCCTGCAGCATGGCGTGGTAATCGGAGGTCTTGAAGGCGTCGGCACAGATCACCCAGCGGCAGCCGGACTGGCCAAGGGCGTAGTCCAGTTCGCTGGAACGGTAGGCCGGGTTGATGTTGACCAGGATCGCGCCAACCTTGGCGCTGGCGAACTGGGTAATGCACCACTCGGCGCAGTTGGGTGCCCAGATGCCAAGACGGTCACCGGGCTGCACGCCCAGGGCCAGCAGCGCGCGGGCGTGCTGGTCGACGGCGTCGCCCAGTTGCCGCCACGTGTAGCGCAGGGCCTGATGGTGCACCACCAGCGCCTCACGGTCGGGGAAGCGGGCCACGGTGGCGTCGAAGGCGTCGCCGATGCATTGGGTCAGCAGGGGCTTGTTCTGGTTGCCCTGGGTGTAGCTTGGCTGGGGCATGGGCGTTCTCTTGTTGTTCTTGTGTTTTCTGTGCTGGCTTCTTCGCGGGTGAACCCGCTCCTACAAAAAGCTGCACCGGCCTCAAATGTGGCGCCGTCCTTTGTAGGTTTACCCGCGAAGAAGCACACACCGTTTTAGCGAACGAACACCTGCGGCGTCGTGGTAGACATGTCACCACCCGGCAGCTTGATGTTCTTCACCTTTTCCAGCGTATCCGGGTTGAACACCGCCAGGTCATTGAAGGTGCCACCCAGGTAAAGCTTGTCGCCCTTCTTGTCGAACGTCACGCAGTAGTAGGTGTGCTCCAGATTAGCCGCCTTGATCAGCTTGCGCTGTTTGATGTCGTACTTGGCCAGGCGGTTGAGCACGCCGTAGATCTGGTTCGGGTCCTTGGGCGAGCGCAGGCCGGTGAAGTACAGCTCGGTCAGGTCGGCGAACTCCTGGGTGTGGGTCTTACCGGTCTTAAGGTCGATGCTCAGGTAGCCATACAGCGGTTCGGCGGTGGCCGGGTCCTGCTTGTCATCCTTGAACTTGGCAATGGTGTACAGCATGGTGAACTCATGGCGCGGGCTCTGGTGCGGCCAGAAGTACAGCACATCCGGGGCGCTGTAACCTTTGCGGTTCCAGTTGCGCAACGGCAGGGCCACCGTGTATTTGCCGGTCTTCACGTCCATCTTGTAAATATCCGGCCCGGCAACGTACAGGCTGCCATCGTCGGAGGCGCGCATCAGATACACCTGGCGCGGCATCGGGAAGGTGCGTACGGGCTTGGCCTGAAGGCCATCAGCGGTGCTGAACACCTCCAGCCGCGGTGGGTTGACCACGTAATGGTCGTTCAGCATCTGGGTCGGGTTGACCGTGGCGTACACCTCTTTGCCATCGGGGCTGATGGCGAACGAGTATATCGACCGGCCAACTTCACCGGCTACGCTGGACAGGTTGGCGTGGAAGGTGTTCTTGCAGGTGTCCAGGTCAATGCCGTAGATGTCGCCGTAATGGTTGTTGAGCACGTAGGCGGTGCGGTTGTCCGGCGCCATCATTGCGGTGCCAGGGCCGAACTTGTCGGGCATCCGGCAGCTTTTGAAGACCGTGTCACTGGCCACATCGACCACATGCAGGTTGTTCGGGTAGTTGGTCACGATCATGTATTCGTGGCCAGCCTTCAGTGCCGGGCCAGTGTCGTCGGCCTGTGCCAGCCCGGCGCAAGCCATGGCGGCGATGGTGAGCGCCAATGGCGCGCAGCGTCCAGCTTTCATGCGGTTTCCCCTTGTCATTCTTGTTGGGCCGTCACTTGTCTTTCGGGAACACGGTGCCGAGGTTGCGCCAGTCCTCTGCCGAGTTGGTCGCCTGGGCGTTCCAGTCCTGGTAGGTGCTCATCATGTCCGGCACCTGGGCCGGCCACCAGCAAGGGTCGGAACAACCATAAAGGTCAGCCTCCATCGGCTGGCACAGCGAGCTCACGCCGCCAAAGGCGTCCACCTCCCAGCCCGGGTCGGTAGTGGCCGTGCAGCCTGCCACCGCGCTCATTGCCATCACTTCTTCGACACGGTCTTCGGCGGCGGCCTGCTCCAGGATGCGCGCCTTGTTGTTCAGGGGCTTCAAGTGCTTCATGTCAATGCGCCTTCCGCGGGGTGATGTAGCGATCGATGAAGGCCGGGTTGACGGCCATGATGCGGCTGTAGACTTCAATGCCGAAGTCCACCCAGTCGCGCATCAGTTCGCAGTAGTGGTAAGTCGGGTGCTGCGGGTCGCCGTAGCGCGCATAGCTTTCGTGGTAGCAGCCGCCGGAGCACAGGTTGCGAATACGGCAGCTTTCACAGCCGGTGTTGCTGCGGTCCAGGCGCTGCGACAGGAAGTCGTTGAGCTGCGCCTGCTTCACGCCCTGGTGCACGTTACCGAAGGTGGGCAGGCTGGAGCCGGTGAAGCGGTGGCACAGGTTCAGCTCACCTTCGTGGTCCACCGCCAGCATCTTCAACCCGGCGCCACACGGCAGGGCCTTCTTGTGGCCTTCGTGGATGTCGGTGATCAGCTGGTGCAGGTTGGAGAAGCCGATGTTGCGGTGCTCCAGGGCCGCCTCCAGGTAGCGACGGCCGAGCGCCTTCATGTTGGCGAAGACCTGCACCAGCTCTTCGCCAGTCAGGTTGAAGTCGGCCATGTCGCCGGAGGTAACCGGGGCAAAGCCAACCTCGGCGAATCCCATTTCGTTGAACAGGTGGTTCCAGATGGTTTCAACGTCGGTAATGCCACGGGTCAGCGTAACCCGCGCCCCCACCGGCCGGCTGGTGTAGCGCGACAGCAGCAGGTCGGCCTTGCGCCGCACCACGTCATAGGTGCCCTGCCCGCCCACGGTGATACGGTTGCGGTCGTGCACGGTCTTGGGGCCATCGATGCTGATCGACAGGCCAAAGCGGTGGGCGTTGAGCCAATCGATGATTTCTTCGGTCAGCAAGGTAGCGTTGGTGGTCATGATGAACTCCACCTGCTTGCCTGCCTCGGCGAACCGCCGCTCGCAGTAAGCCACCATGTGCTCGATCAACGGCCGGTTGGACAGCGGTTCGCCACCGAAGAACACCACGCTGTAGCGCTGCTCGTTGGGTGATTCCTTGAGCAGCATCTCCACCGAGGCTTCGGCGGTGGCGGTACTCATTTTCTTGCCGGCGGAAGGCTTGTCCAGGTCTTCCTTGTAGCAATAGGTGCAGCTGAGGTTGCAGCCGGTGTTGACGTTGAGCACCACGGTGTTCAGCGCGGTGCGCTCGACCTGCCTGAGGGCGATTTCCGGGGTCAGCGGCGAGCCGTCGCTGACCAGCTCCAGCGCGATCAGCTCGCGCAGGGTGTCCTGGATATCGTCTCCGGCAAACTGCTGGCCAAGGCGCTGCATCAGCTCCTCGGCCGAGCAGCCTTGCTGGCGCAAGGTGTCGATGATGCCGCCGGTCACCGCATCAGCGGTGAACAGCGAACTGCTGGGGATGTGGAACAGCATGCGGTCGGCATCAACCTGTACTTCGTGCAGGTTGCGTTCGACCAGGTTCAGTAGTACGCCCATGGCGACCTCCCGATAATCGATCCGTTGGAAAACCGTTGCAGCCTGCCGTTATGGCAGCGGCGGGTTGTTCCAGCGCTGTACGGTGACGATCATGTGCCCTTCGCCGGTCTGGCCACCGTCGGCCAGCGTGGCGATGACCTTGAGGTTACCGGCGTTGTTGGTCATCATCTTGCGCTCCGGGTTGGGCCCGGCGCCGCCTGGCACGAACACGCCATCGGCCTGCATCTGCCCGGCGAACTTGACGTCTTCATCCTCGACAGCACGCTCGTTGAACGGCTCGACCTTCCAACTTGCCGGCAGGTAACCGATACGCAATGGCTGGCCATCGGCATCCTTGCCCCAGGCTTCAGCCTCGAAACGCCCCTGCACTTTCGGCACGGAGGCGCCGTTCTCGCCAATGCGCGCGATGGAGAACGCCGGCACGACCTTCACTTCGTCGACTTTGTCGTAAACCGCCAGGTTCACGCCCTTGAGCGCACCCACCGCCACCTCGCGCAGGCCTGGCCTGGCATCGGCCGCGGCGCGGGCCTTGACCCTTACCAAGGTCGGGGTCTGCTCCAGCACTTCGGTCACTTCCACCCCGGCGCCCAGGTCCGGCTTGCCAGACAGGCCGCTGCCAACCAGGGTAATTTCGCTTTCGCCGCCGGCCTTGATGAACGCCGGTTGCACCGCCAGCAACTGCGCCTTGCCTTCCTTCACGGCGCTGAAGTCCAGGCCGCGCTCATCGTGATCGGCTTCGAACATACGGCCTTTCATTTCGCCATCCAGCGCAGCGAACACCTGACGCAGGTTGGTATCGCCAACCTTCACATTGCCGCGCCATTCATAACCGTTGTACAGGATGGCCGAGCCGCTGCCGTTGAACGGTGTACCGTCGGCGTAAGCACCCTTGACCTCGACCTTGAAGGTATCGCCCTCTCCGGCCGTGACGCTCATCACCCCACGTACATCGCCCTTGGCCAGCATATGGCCGCTGAATGCCCACTGCCCCGGCAGTACGTCCGCCTTGGGTTTGGCCTTCTGCCATTCGGCCCAGGCGGTGCTTTCCATCGGGTAACGCTTGGCAAGGTCCGGCACCACTTGCTGCAGGGCGATCGGCAGCCAGTCGCGGTCACGCGCCTGGGCCTGGTATTCAAGGGACGGCCATTGGCCAAGGTGGAAGTTGACCAAGTGTTCCCACTCCTTGGCCGGACGCCGTTGCAAGGCAACACGAGCACCCGAGTGGCAACGGCCACAGGTCTCGCTGAGCTGGGTGTCGAAGTGCTCGACGGTATTGAGCCGGCGCTCCATGGCGTAACGCACGCCATCGGTTTCGCTAGGCGCCAGGCCCTGCTTGTCGGCCAGGTATTTGACCAGCGTGCGACGGTCGTCGTCGCTGATCTGGAGGCCATGCATCACCTGCATGCGGGCGATGCTCATCAGCCAGCCTTCCGGCGTCTTGCGCTGGTGGCTGATGCGGCTATAGGTGTCGTTGCCTTCGGGGATATGGCACCCCATGCACTTGTTCTGCAACAGGCTCGGGCCCTGCTCGGCCGCCATGGCCTGGGTGCTCAGCAGCGCGGCGGCGACCAGCGCCAGTTTGCCCGCATGCCGCCGGAGTCGAGTCGTCTTCAAGGTCAGACCTCCACGGTTGTTGTTCTTATCGTTTTCGCACGCTTTGGTACAGCAGGTGTGCATGTGACGGTTGTGATACAGGAACTGTGCCAGTTGCGGTAAAAGCGTTTCCTTTCAACCTTTTAAGCGGTTTTCGAGGTTTGGCCAGCAGCCAAGTTGGCCATTTGCAGCGTGCCATTTCGCGACAGGGTGTTTCATGTTGAGACAGGGCCCGCGAAGACGCCGAACAGCCACTGTTTCACCACCGTCTCACACCGTCTCAATGTGCAACAGCGCAACCCGGCAATCGCGACCTTGCGCTCAGGCAAAACCCAACGCCCACAACGCTTTGCGGCCATCTGCCCACGTTGGCACGGCCATTGCGCCAGTGCCCGTCACATCCAATGACAAGAGGCACAGCCCCATGCTTTCCGAACTGCCCATCCTGCCTGCCACCCGCGCCTTTCTCGAACGCAAGCTGAAGATGCGCATCGGTGCCGACTGGCAGGACGCCGCCAGCGGTCGAACCCTGTCGTTCCGCAACCCGGCCACCGGCGAGGTGCTGGGTGAAGTGCCGGCCGCCGAGGCCGAAGATGTCGACCGCGCCGTGCGCGCTGCGCGCCAGGCCTTCGACGACTCGCCCTGGAGCCGCATGCGCCCACGCGAGCGGCAGAACCTGCTGTGGCGCCTGGCCGACCTGATGGAGCGCGATGCGCGTCAGCTGGCCGAACTGGAATGCCTGAACAATGGCAAGAGCGCCGCCGTGGCCCAGGTGATGGACGTGCAACTGGCCATCGACTTTCTGCGCTATATGGCGGGCTGGGCCACCAAGATCGAGGGTAGCACCGTCGAAGCCTCCATGCCGTTGATGCCCAACGACCAGTTCCACGGCTTCGTACGCCGCGAGGCAGTGGGCGTGGTTGGCGCCATCGTCGCCTGGAACTTCCCGCTGCTGCTGGCTTGCTGGAAGCTCGGCCCGGCACTGGCCACCGGCTGCACCGTGGTGCTCAAGCCTGCCGATGAAACCCCACTGAGCGTGCTCAAGCTGGCCGAACTGGTCGACGAGGCCGGCTACCCGGCCGGTGTGTTCAACGTGGTTACCGGTACCGGCCTGAACGCCGGCGCCGCGCTCAGCCGCCACCCCGGCGTAGACAAACTGACCTTCACCGGCTCCACCGAGGTCGGCAAGCTGATCGGCAAGGCGGCCATGGATAACATGACCCGCGTCACCCTGGAGCTGGGCGGCAAGTCGCCGACCATCGTCATGCCCGACGCCAACCTGCAGGAAGCCGCAGCCGGTGCGGCCACGGCGATCTTCTTCAACCAGGGCCAGGTGTGCTGCGCAGGCTCGCGGCTGTATGTGCACCGCAAGCACTTCGACAACGTGGTGGCCGATATCGCCGGGATCGCCAATGCCATGAAGCTGGGCAACGGGCTGGACCCGTCGGTGCAGATGGGCCCGTTGATTTCAGCCAAGCAGCAGGACCGCGTTACCGGCTACATCGAGCTTGGCCGCGAACTGGGCGCCACCATCGCCTGCGGGGGGGAAGGTTTCGGGCCTGGTTACTTCGTCAAGCCGACGGTGATTGTCGATGTGGACCAGCGTCACCGCCTGGTACAGGAAGAGATCTTCGGGCCGGTGCTGGTGGCGATGCCATTCGATGACATCGACGAAGTGATCGGCATGGCCAACGACAACCCCTACGGCCTGGGTGCAAGCATCTGGTCCAACGACCTGGCCGCGGTGCACCGAATGATCCCACGCATCAAGTCCGGCTCGGTGTGGGTCAACTGTCACAGCGCCCTCGACCCAGCACTGCCGTTTGGTGGCTACAAGATGTCCGGCGTCGGTCGCGAGATGGGCGCAGCGGCCATCGAGCATTACACCGAGCTGAAATCGGTGTTGATCAAGCTCTGATCCTTTTCCTGTGCCGGCCTCTTCGCGGGTGAACCCGCTCCTACATCAGATAACACATGCCTTGTAGGAGCGGGTTCACCCGCGAAGAGGCCGGCACAGGCAACAAAAAAACAACAATAAAAACCATGGAGCAACCCCATGAGGCACACACTCGCCTGCACATTGGCCCTGCTGTTAACCGCCCCCGCCAGCCAAGCCTACGAGCTGTACAACCACGATGGCACCACCCTCAACGCCAACCTCGAAGCCCTGTTCGGCGTCTTCCACAGCGACGAAAGCTTCAACCAGGCCGGCAACCGCCAACCCGGCAGCACCGCCTGGCAGGAAGGCTACGTAAAATACGGCCTCAGCGGCAGCCAGACCCTGGCCGATAGCGGCACCCTCTACGGCGCCTTCAGCCTGCTCAGTTCCGCCACCTGGGGCGATGGCGACGCCGCCGGCCTGACCCTGGGTGACGAACGTCGCACCGCCATCGAAGACCTGTATTTGGGCTGGCGCTCGGCCAACCTGTTTCCGGCGCTGGGCGAAGATGGCGTCGACATTTCCGGTGGCCGCCAGGTCGTCACCCTGGGTGATGGTTTCCTGATCCAGGGTGACCCGGTCAACCTGGGCAAGGTCGACCTGGGGGCCAACTTCGACCGCGGCGGTGCCTACTACCTGGCCGCACGCAAGGCCTTCGACCGCACCGCCGTGCTGCGCCTGGGCGGCAACCAGGGCTGGCGCGGTGATCTGATGTGGTTGAAGTCCGACAACCATTACCAGGCCGACACTTCCCTGGCGGTCGCCAACCTGGAGCACGTCGCCGATACCGGCACCGTCGGCCTGAGCTGGATCCGCGGCCTCGACGTGGACCAGCGCTACGCGCAGATCATGGGCCTGGAGCACCGCGACGGCATGGACACCGCCAGCCTGCGCGGGCGCGGCAACCTGGGCGTGAAAGACCTGGAGCTGGCCGCCGAGTACGTGACTCAGGACAAGACCGGCGGGCGCGAGAATGCCTGGTACCTGGAGGGCAACTGGACCTTCTCTCAACTGCCCTGGTCACCTACCGCCACCTACCGCTATAGCCGCTTCTCAGAAGGCTTCGACCCGCTGTTCTATGGCCTGAGCCGGGGCTACGGCACCTGGTTCCAGGGTGAAGTGGCAGCCAACTATGCCGGGCCGTTCAACAAGAACAGTCAAGTGCACCATGTAGCGCTGAAGGGCAAGCCACGGGACAACCTGACCGTCGGCGCACTGTACTTCGACTTCGACACGCTGGACACCGACCAGGGCAACCTTGCCGGGCGCGAGCTGGACCTGTATGTGGAATGGATGGTCAACGACCACCTGCTGATCAGCCCGGTGGTGGGGTTCTACAAGCCGGAGCGCAGTGCTGCCAATGGCGGTACGCAGCTGGGTGGGCGGGATACCGGGACTTACCTGCAATTAATTGTCGGGACCTTCTTCTGACCTGCAATAGCGGGGCGCGGCGCGCCCCTTCTGCACCACCGCGCTTGATCAAATTTAATCATCAAGCCTGCCAAGCTGCATGAATTCTCACCACCTTAACCCGCTCTAACCTGCGTAAATCAGGCCTTTCAGGGCTTGGCACAGGCTGTGCACAAGATCCTCGCGAGCCAACGCTCGACCATAAAAACAACACATCGAGGCCTGTTCATGAACACCACCCTGAAGCCAAGCATTGTCCAACTGCCGCCTGAGCCCCATGCCGCCATCGTCGACCGCTATGGCCTGCATGGCGGGCACATCGGCACCGGCGAGGATGAATCACCCTGGGTCCCGTTCGGCGATTGCGCCGCCATACGCCACCTCAGCTTCGATGTACGAACCGGCAGCGTGTGCAACATTCTCTGGGTCAAGGGCGGCGGCCGCATCGGCACCCACCGGCACCGCGCAGCGGTGTCAGCAGTAACGCTGGAGGGCACCTGGGGATATTACGAGTACGACTGGGTCGCAAAGCCCGGCAGCTTTGTCTTCGAAACCCCAGGCACGGCGCACACCCTGTATTCCGATGACCCGCAAGGCATGAAGGCACTGTTCTGGATTCACGGGCCTATCGAGTTTTTCGACGAGCACGGCCAGCACACCGAAACCACCGATGTGTTCTGGTTCATCAATCATTACGTGAGCCATTGCGAGAAACACGGGCTGCCAATCAACCAGGCGTTGTTCCTGTGAGCGGGTGCAGCAGTCGACAGACAGGGAGGCGCAGATGAAGTACTGGGAACGATTTGCCGTCGAAGGCTTGACCTGTGTGGTCACCGGCGCCGCCAGCGGCATTGGTCTGGCCTATGCCGAAGTGATGGCCGAAGCAGGGGCGCAGGTCACCCTGCTTGACGTGGACGACGAACGCCTGCAAGAACACGTAGCGCGGTTGACCGCGCTGGGTTTCGCCGTGCACGGTGAAGTGGTGGACGCCACCGATCGCCAGGCGATGTATGCCTGTTTCGAACGCATCGGCGAGCGCTATGGCCGACTGGATGTTGTGTTCGCCAACGCCGGCATCGACGCTGGCCCCGGCTTTCTGGACAGCGAGGGCCAGCGCTGCGCTGAAGGCGCACTGGAGACGTTGGACGAAGCGCACTGGGACAAGGTGCTTGCAACCAACCTCACCTCGGTGTTCACCACCCTGCGTGCGGCAGTGTGCCTGATGAAACCGCGTGGTCAGGGCCGCATCATCGTCACAACCTCCAATGCCGCGATCATCAATGAAGCCATCGTCGGCACCCCCTACATGCCAGCCAAGGCCGGCGCTGCGTCACTCGTGCGGCAGGCCGCGATGGAACTGGCCCGCTACGGCATCAACGTAAACGCGATCGCGCCTGGCCCGTTCGTGACCAACATCGCCGGGGGCCGTTTGCGCAACCCGGCCGACCGTGCGGCCTTCGCTCAGCGAGTGCCGCAACATCGGATCGCCTCCACCGAGGAAATCAAGGGCCTGGCCTTGTTCCTGGCCTCGCCTGCCTCGGATTACGTCACGGGCGCGCAGATTGTCATAGACGGCGGGCAGATGCTCGGCCGGGTGGACTGAGGAGGCAATGATGCAAGCAATTCTGTTCAACGGCCTGAACCAGCCCTTGCAATTGGGCACGGTTGCGATGCCTGTGCCCGCTGCCGACGAAGTTCTGATAGAGGTGTGTCGCTGCGGCATCTGCGGCAGTGACCTGCACATGACCCAGGACCCGGCTTTCAATATTGCCCCAGGCAGCGTGCTGGGCCATGAGTACAGCGGCCGTGTGGTTGAGTGTGGCAAGCAGGTAAACAACCTGAAAGTCGGCGATGCCGTGGCCGTGGCACCTTTGCGCGGTTGTGGGCAGTGCGCCAGTTGCCTGCGCGGTGAGCCTGCCTGGTGCCCCGCGTTCAGCTTGCAGGGGGGTGGTTTTGCGCAGTGGGCGACTGCCAAGGGCCACCAGTGCCGGGTTATTCCGAGCAGTGTCGGGCTCAAGGACAGCGCCCTCGCCGAGCCCCTTGCCGTGGCTTTGCACGGTGTGATGCGGGCAGGGCTCAAGCCTGGCGCGAAGGTACTGATTCTGGGCGCAGGGGCTATCGGCCTGGCAGTGGCCTACTGGGCCAGGCGCCTGGGTGCAGCCACCGTCGCCATCACCGACTTGGGCGATTGGCAGCGCGAGCGCGCGTTGCATCTTGGGGCGACGCAATTTCTGGTAGGCGACGGCGCACTGCCAGCGTGTATTGCGCAAAACCTGGGCAGCGCGGCCGACATCGTTTTCGAGTGTGTCGGCCGCCCAGGCCTGATTGCACAGGCTATCGACCATGTGCGCCCACGGGGCACGGTTGTGGTGCTTGGGCTGTGCACGGTCGCGGACAGGTTCATGCCGTTCCAGGCAGTGTCCAAGGAGGTGAACCTGATCATGTCGGCGTTTTTCAACATGGACGAGTTCTGCGCCGCTGTAGATGTGCTGGACGGCCCGGATGCCACCCCACTGACGATGGTCAGCGAAACGGTGTCGCTGGCCGAAATGCCCCTGGCATTCGAAGCCCTGCGCCAACGCCAGCATCAATGCAAGGTCATGGTTGCCCCCCAGCAGGCCTGATCCCTTCAGCCATCACCGGTAAAAACCTCCCGCTTCGGCGGGAGGTTTGCGTTCAGGGCCTACAAACCGAGCGCGGAACCGAGGTTGTACATGACCTCCAGGGCTATTACCGCACCATCGCCACTCACTGGCGCGCTGGGGTTGTAGAAGTTGTCCGGGTTGAAGATGTACTGCACGCTGGGCTCCAGTGCGAGGTTGCGGGTGACTTGCCAGTGCGTGTTCAGCTCGATGCGTGATACACCTCGACGCGTACGCTCATCGCGGCCGGTGGCAAGCAGCCGCGCGTGCTCTTGCCAGGCTGCCTGGCGCGCACCCAGGCGCAGGTAGCTGGCCTTGAGGTTGAGCGTATCCTGCGGCCGACCGAACGGGCCAAGGCGGGTCACACCAACTTCGGCGAAATGGGAAAAAGGCTGCATGTCATCGGCGCTCCAGGACCAGGCGCCAAACACCTGCCAACCCCGCTCGGGCACGGCGGCCTCGCCTTCTCTGGCCAATGTCTGGCGGAACTTGAACAGCAGCCCATCGCTCCCCCTGCGCAAGCGGCCGTCCATGGGGTCGATCTGTTCGCCGGTGTTATGAAAACCGTTCAGTTCGTAATGGTACGCATAAGGGTCCTGGGTAAAATCCGCTTTCGCCCCTACCCCGGCCAGCCAGGTGATACCGCTGGCGTCACCCGGGTCCCAGTCAAACCCCTTGGTACGTTTGAAGTAGTGCTGGGGGTTGGATTCGAACACCCCGCTGTGCAGGTAGTAACCTGAATCAAAACGGTATCGGGTGTAGCCACCCCAACTGCCGTAGGGGTACGGCAGGATACCGGTTGAGTTATCGATGACCGGGTCGTTGCAGGTGATCACGTTTTCACAGTTGGCCATGTAGAAGTGCTGACGGGCATTGCTGCGGCCCACTGCCAGTTCCAGGCGGTCCTGCAACAGGCGCTGGTTCCAGGTAAAGCGAGCCAGGTAGCCGGTATCGATGTCATTGTGCATCGGTGCCCCGGCAAAGAAACTCCCGGCCTTGCCCTGCCAACTGTCCTGGGCG
Organism: Pseudomonas sp. D5(2026); assembly: GCF_057766845.1. Classification (NCBI taxonomy): domain Bacteria; kingdom Pseudomonadati; phylum Pseudomonadota; class Gammaproteobacteria; order Pseudomonadales; family Pseudomonadaceae; genus Pseudomonas; species Pseudomonas sp. D5(2026). The sequence continues at coordinate 2,732,426 of NZ_CM173421.1, read as the reverse complement.
GGCTGCCCCTCGCCACGCATGAACGGGAAGAACACGTACTGCAGGCTGAACGATGCCCCGGCGATGTTGGCCAATGCATCAAGGTCGCCCTCGACTCCGGCAAACACGTTGCCGCTGTTGGCATAGTGGTAAGGGTCAGGGCCGGTATCCAGGTTTTTCACCGACAGGTTCCACACTTGCAGGTCCAGCTTGATCGCCTCCTGTGCGTGGGCAGCACACGCAAAGGCGGTCAATGCAATGGACAAGGCGGTAACGCGAACGCCAGGCACCCAGGTGCCGCTCGGTTGAGCATTCATGATGCACTCTCTGTTTTTGTTGTTATGAAGTGCGACCTGAAACTACCGCTTCAGGAAGTCGCGCCTGGTGCATCGCAAGGGCTGTGCCAGCCCCCGGGACGCGGCGAAACGCCCTGTATCATGGGGTTGTGCCAACAGTATTCGTTGCCTGGCTTGATCAAATTGATCCGCTTTGATCAAGCTCGATCATCAATTCACCCCTGCCCATGGGCCTTCAGTCGGTAGGCCAGCTGCGGACGGCTGATACCCAGTTGCCGAGCTGCGGCAGACAGATTGCCATTACAGGCCTGCAACACCAGCCGATATTGCTCCAGTTGCTGGTTGTGAATGGCGTGCTTGAGTTCGGCCATGGGCCTGCCCTGCGGGTCCGACTCGCTGGCCGCTTTGCACAGGCTGCCGTCACCGCCCACGCCCAACCCGGCGCGGGGCGCCTGCTCACCGCAGGGGAACAGGTGCTGGGTACGAATCGATGCTTGCCCGGGTGCCGCAATCACACCTCTCTCCACCAGATTTTGCAGCTCTCGCACGTTGCCGGGGTAGCTGTAGTTGAGCAGCGCTTCCACGGCCCGGGCACTGAACCCGGTGACCTGCTTGCCGTGCAGTTGGGTGAAGTGTTTGAAAAAGTGCTCCATCAGCAGCGGGATATCATCCCGGCGCTCACGCAGCGGAGGCAGGTGAATGGGGAACACGTTCAGCCTGAAGAACAGGTCTTCCCTGAAGGTGCCGCGAGCAATCGCTTCGCGCAAGTTGGCGTTGGTCGCAGCAATAACCCGCAAGTCGACCTTGATCGGCCTGTTGCCGCCCACCCGCTCGATTTCTCCCTCTTGCAAGGCGCGCAGCAGCTTGGTTTGGGCGCTCATGCTCAACGCCTGGACCTCATCCAGGAACAGCGTGCCGCCAGAGGCCCGTTCGAAACGACCTGTACGCGCCTGCGTTGCACCGGTGTAGGCGCCTTTTTCGGCACCGAACAGTTCAGCTTCCAGCAGGCTTTCTGGTAAAGCCGCACAGTTGACCGCCACCAACGGTTGTTGGGCGCGCGGGCTGAGCCGATGCAGCGCCTTGGCGAACACCTCTTTGCCAACGCCCGACTCACCGCTGAACAGTACCGTGGCTCGGGTGGGTGCCACTTGCGCAATTTGATGACGGGCAACGCTGAAAGCAGCAGAAATACCGACCATGTCGTCCTGCAGCGGCAAGCTGCTGGCCGTGCAGGCAGGTTGTACCGCCTCGCCCTCGGAGGGCGACCAGATCGAGTTCATCTGAATGAAGTGCGCAGGGTCCCAGTAGCGCTGCTCGGCGCCGTGCTCATGATCTGGCAAGCGATCTGCCGTATCGCCGACAATCCGGCAGCAGCGGCCGCCTGCGGCCACGCACTCGACCTCACGGTACACCACCAGCTTGCCGATAAAGGCGCTGGCATAACCGGCGGCGTAGCCGAGGGTCATCCAGCACGCAGCCTCGTCGCCAACCCCGTAGTGGGCTATGTGCTCATGGGCTTCACGCGAGTCGTGCCACAGGTATTCCCCGTGGAAGTGGCCGCGTTCGATGTCCAGGTCAAGGTCGACCGTTTCCACCCGCACCACACCCTGCAACGCATGCAGCCGGCCGCCGGCAATGAACGAGCTGCGCTCGTCCGATGCCGGCCAGCGCTTGCGTACCAGCGCGGCATCCTGGCTACCCGCCGAATAACCGATGCGCATCAGGATGCGCCGCGCGCCTTCGCGCCCGACGCTTTCGATCAACTCGCGGCGCAATGCACCCAGCGCGCTGGAATGCAGCATGACCATGCTCTGGTCGTCCAGCCAGATACGCGCATCCTCATCTGAAAACCGCAGGTAGCGACGCAGGTCGGCCGGGGTCGGGCTGCTGGTTTCATAGGCCTGAGGGGAACGCGACACAGCTTCGCGGGGTGCCGCGATGGATGAACGACTCATACCTTCTCCTATTGTTCTTGTTCTGCGCACGGGCGGTGTCACGCGATGGCCAGGCCGATATTTGATCATCAACTTTTGCCAGCTTGATCAACAAAGATCAAGGCTTGCGCCGCTCCAGCCCCGGCTCAAGGCCTTGTATGCAAGGGCCTGGGGCTGGCCTGCGCAATTGGCCTAGCGTTTGCTATCACCTGCTGGCGGACGCCTTTGAACGTCGCGTATTCCAATAACAATAATCATGCAGGAGATACACCATGCGCCGCTGGTTCTCTTCCTACGAAAACCGCTTGCTGTTCGTGCTCAGCCTCAGTTTCGGTTTTGTTTTCTTCGACCGTAATGCAATGAGTTTCCTGGCGCCCTTCGTGGCCGCCGACCTGTCCTTGAGCAACACCCAGATCGGCTTGCTGGTATCGGCCTTGTCATTGACCTGGGCACTGTCCGGGTACCTGCTTGGCGCCCGTTCCGACCGCAGCGGGCGCCGCAAGCCTTACCTGTTGGTGGCCGTGATCGTGTTTTCGGTGTGCTCGTTCTTCTCCGGGCTGGCCAGCACCTTCTTCATGCTGCTGGCTGCCCGCCTGCTGATGGGGGTGGCCGAAGGCCCGATACTGCCTATCTCGCAAACCCTGATGGCGATGAACTCCACGGCAAGCCGCCGCGGCCACAACATGGGCATCATGCAGAACTTTGGCAGCAACCTGCTGGGCTCATGCATCGCGCCCCTGCTCCTGGTGGCCCTGGCCAGCCACTACCACTGGCGCCTTGCATTCATCGTCGCGGGCATCCCCGGGTTGATTGCCGCGTGCATGATCTGGAAGTACGTACGCGAGCCCAAGGAGGTAGTCATTGCCCAGCCGACGACACCGTCCGCCTCGCAGCCCGTCGCAGCAGGTTCGCTGTTAGAACTGCTGCGTTATCGCAACGTCTGGTTGAGCATGCTCATCGCGTGTTTCTATGTGGCGTGGATGGTGCTGGGGTGGGCGTTCATGCCGGTGTACTACATGAACGAGCGGCAGTTCGGCTCTACCGAAATGGGTATCTTGATGAGCGTGCTGGGTGCCAGTGCCACGCTCTGCAGTTTCATCGTGCCTGCGCTTTCCGACCGCCTGGGCCGGCGCCTGGTAGTGGTGGTGTTCTCCCTGATCGGGGCGCTCACGCCGCTGGCAGCGCTGTATTTTCAAGGGCCGTTCTGGATGCTTTGCACGGTGTTGTTCATCACCTGGTCGGCCAGCGGAGTGGCGCCGATCTTCATGGCCACCATTCCATCAGAAACCGTACCGGTTCATCGCATTGCCGCCTGCGTCGGGCTGGTGATGGGCATGGGTGAAGTGGTCGGCGGCGTGCTCAGTCCGGTGCTGGGCGGCTGGCTGGCGGACATTCATGGTCTTGGCGCCCCGTTGCTGCTACAAGCAGGGTGCGCAATCGTTGTTGGAGTGCTGGGGTTGGGGCTGATTGAAACTGCCCCCCTGCGCGCAGTCGGGCGCAGCAACCTGACGGCGGTAAGCGAGTAGCGGTCCAGAGGCTCCGAGCCTGGATCCTGGGGACGCCATGCAGCCCCGGGGTTCAGGTATAGCCCTGTTCTGTGAGCCAACGTCGCACCATTTTCTGATGCTCAACCTGCTGTCCCTCAAGCACAGCACTGAGCGCCAGGCCAGCATGAAGCCCGCGAACTATCGGTGCCAGTTCTACACCTTGCAAATGCCAAACCCCCAGCGGCTGGTCCGCCGTCACCACGACCTCGGCTTCATCCACCAGCCCGTCACGCAACACTGGCTGGCGTGCCACTCGCACCGCTCGCCAGTCCGTGCTCAGGTGCAGGGGTTGCGCATCCGGCCAACCCTGGCGCCGGGCCCAGAACGGTTGCCCCACCCGGCTTTGTTCCTGGGCATAGAAATCCCGGCCAATGCGGGCAAAACGCAGGAACAGCTGCTCGACCCGCTGCTGGTGAAACTGCCGCGCCAATTCGGCCCGCTCAGGCCTGCGCAGCAACGTATTGATCACCACCGGCGCCTGCAATGCCGAAGAGAGCGACTGAAAAATCCCGTTGCCCGACAGCGGGTCAACGGCCATCGCGGCATCCCCCACCCGGATCCAGTCCTGCCCGACACATTCACCCGCCAGAATGGCGGTACTGCTACGTGCATGCACCTGTGCCGGTATCAATGCCTGACCGTCGAACAGCTCGGCTACCAACGCGCTGCGGCCCCGCAACGCCACGCAGTAAGCTGCCAAACCAGCTTTCCCCGGCAGCCCGGCAGCCTCCTGGGTGACTTGCCAGTAACAGCGGCCGTCTTCCAGCCGTGCCATCCACGCCCAACCATCCTCCAGGCTCTCCACCGCCGACGCAGGCGCACCGGGGCTACCCTGCCAGACATTGAGCAAGCTGACCGTTTCCGGCCCACGCAGGCGGTCTGCGGCCAGGGGAGCCTGTCGGCCTCGGGCCTCAACCAGGAAATCAGCGGTCAGCACCTGCCCATCGTCCAGGCGCACATGATGACCGCCCCCCTGCACGACCTCACGCACCCGCCCCTCGACCACACGCACACCTGCGCGCTGAAGGTCTTCGCGCAACGCCTGGTCAAAGCGTTGCCGGTCGAGCAAAAACTCCTGGTTCATGTGCAGGTGCTGGCCGTTCCAGTGCACCTGGCGGGTGGCCGGCATGGCCGCCTGGCTCAAGGCCCCGCCAAGCCCTGCGTGCCGCAAGCCCTCCAGCACCCGCAGCGAAACGCCTTCAACTGCCGCGAAACGGCGCCACTCCGACACCACTGTCACGGTGTGACCCAGCCGCCGCAAGCCAATGGCCGTGGCTGCACCCGCAGGGCCGGCCCCCAGCACCACAATGCGCGGCTCAACCATGGCTGGGCCCTCGACGCTCTGGGCCGATGAAAGCCGCGTGATCGCGCAACCAGTCATGGACCTGCTGGCGATCCCTGCCCGGCTCGTCACGCAGCAAAGCCGCAATCCTTCCGCTCAAAGCCGCACAGCCCAAGCTCGCACCCGCTCGGCCGCCCGCTCCCACATAACCGCCAAAGTCCGCCTGCCGGGTGCCAAGCCAGGACCACTGGCCGGGCGCACAACGCGCATCACCGGTCAGTCGAATCACCCCCGGGTAGCTGGCCGGGTATACCGGCCCACCCTGTGCCGGGCTGGATGCACACAACAGCACGCCAGCCGCCAGCGCCTCGGCACAAGCCTGATGCAGCACGGGCCGGTCCTGCTGCAAGCCCAGGCTGAGATTGACCAGCGTGGCCCCCGATTCCACCAGCCACAGCAATGCGGCAGCCACCTGCAACGCACTGGTGCTGGCCTGGGCGCTGAACACCTGGGCCACCAGCACCGACACCGGACCGGCCTCGTGTTGCAAGCTGGCGAGCACCGCACTGCCGTGCCCAAGTTGGTCGGGGAGCATTTCACCTTCGCGCAACTGGCCGTCCTCCAGCCAGAAACGGCGGGCGCCCAGCAAACCGTTGGCCTGCGCCGGCGAGCAGCCGCTGTCGATGATGCCAACACGTACGTCAGTGCCCATGTTTGATCACCTCCTGCGCCAGATTCTGCAACTGGCCGTCATGCAGTTGCAGGTGCAGGTCGGCATCGGCCAGGGTCGAAGCCCGGTGGCTGATCAGAATACGCGTGCGGCCAGCGAACAACTGGTCGATGGCCGCGATCACTTCACGCTCGGTGGCTTCGTCCACCGCCGAAGTGGCCTCGTCCAGCACCAGGATCGCCGGGGCCTGCAATACCGCGCGGGCGATGGCAATACGTTGCTTCTGCCCGCCAGACAACTGCTGGCCACGCTCGCCCAGCAGGCCGTCCAGGCCCAATGGCAGGCTGTCGACCAGGCTGTCCAGCCGCGCCAGACGCACCACCCGCTCCAGTTCGTCACGGCTGGCCTCGGGCACGCCATAAGCCAGGTTCTGCGCCAGGGTGCCACGGAACAACACGATGTCCTGGCTGACCACAGCGATTTGCCTGCGCAATGCAACAAGGTCGAGGTCGCGCAGGTCGACGCCGTCCAGCAGGATGCGCCCCGCGTCCGGGTCGTAGAACCGCTGCAGCAGGTCGATCAGGGTTGACTTGCCCACCCCGGAGGCACCGCTGATGGCGACTTTCAGGCCACCCGGGATGCTCACCTGCACGTTTTTCAGTACCGCACCCTGGCGCCCCTCATGGGCAAAGCTCAGCGCCTCGAGGCGTAACTCGCCGGGGCCAACGGGGATGGGCTGCGGGTTGGCGGTCTGATGTACCGCTACCGCTTCCTGCTTCAATTCCATCACCCTTCCCAGGCTGACAGCCATGCGCTGCACCGCCACGTACAAGCCCAACAGGCTCTGCACCGGCCCAACCGCCATACCCATGTAAGTAGAAAAAGCGATCAGCGCGCCCAACTGCCAGGTGCCTTGGATAACCCACCAACCACCCACCAGGAACGCGCAGGCGCGGCACCACGAGGTCAATGTGCCGGGGATGGCCTGGGTGAAGAATTCGGTCACCTGCACCTTCAGCAACTGGCGCATGTAACCTTGCCCAAGCTGGTCCAGGCGCCCTGCTTCCCGGCCTTGCTGGCCGGCCGCCTGGATGAACTTCATCGCCGGCAGGGTCTCGACCAGAAAAGACGACACATCCGCCGAGCGCTCACGCAAGTTGCGCACTTCGCGCTCCACCTTGCGCCGCATCCAGCGCAGCCACAGCACCTCGATCGGCACCAGCAGCGCCAGCAACAGCGACAACTGCCACGACAGCATCAGCATCAACGCCACCGCACCCACCAGGCCGATCACCGCCGACACCGCCGAGAACAGCGAGTCCACGGCAAAGCGCTGGATCTCTGCCACATCGCCATCCAGCCGCGAAAGAATGTCGCCGATACGCCGCCGCCCGTAGAAGGTTGGCGACAACTGCTGCAGATGGCGGTAAAGATCGTCGCGCAAGGCGAACAGGATGCGCCCCGACAGGCGCGTATGCAGGTAGCGGTTGACGCCGGCCAGCACCGTGCCCAGCAGGCCCGCGCCGATCATGATTGCCGCCATGTGCCAAAGCGTTTGGTAATCCTTGGCCAGCAGCCCTTCGTCGATCAGAGTCTTGACCAGCCAGGGTTGCGCCAGCGCCAGCAGTGATGCACCCAGCGACAAACCGAGCAACAGGCCGATGGCACGCCGGTGTGGGCGCACGAAACCATACAGCCAGGCCAACGCCTGGCGCATGAGTACAGGGTCGCTGGAGTCCACCAGCCTTGCGAACAGGCTGCCCACGTCAGCCGCGCAACTGCTTGAGCTTGCGGTACAGCGTCGCCCGGCTGATACCCAGCGTCTCGGCGGCGGCCGAGACGTTGCCCTGGTGGCGTGCCAGAGCACCGCGGATCTGCTCCAGTTCATTGTCCTTGAGGCTGCCGGAGGGCGCTGTGCTGCTCGCCAGCTCGTCCAACAGGCAGTCGGTAAGGTGATCGAGGGTCAGCACCTGCTCGCCATCCTCGCGCATGGCCAGGGCGGTGCGCACCACCATTTCCAGCTGGCGGATGTTGCCTGGCCAGTCGAAGCCTTCGAGCAACGCGGTCAACGCCGGGTCGAGGGTTACGCCACGCGCATCGGCCTTGTCCAGCAGGCCCTGGATGATCGCCGCCAGGTCGTCGCGTTCGCGCAGGGCCGGCAGGCGCAGCGACACACCGTTTACCCGATAGTACAGGTCTTCACGGAAGTGTTGTTCCTGGACCAGGCGCTTGAGGTCGCGGTGGGTGGCGCAGATCAGCGCCACGTCGATGTCCTGCTCGTCACCCGCCCCCAATGGTGCTACGCGGCGCTCCTGCAGCACCCGCAGCAGGCGTGCCTGCAGGGCCAGCGGCATGTCGCCGATTTCGTCGAGGAACAGCGTGCCACCATGGGCCTGCATCAGCCGCCCGACCATGCCACCACGACGCGAACCGGTGAAGGCGCCCTCACGGTAGCCGAACAGCTCGGACTCGATCAGCCCTTCAGGAATGGCCGCGCAGTTGACCGCCACGAACGGTTTGTCGGCACGCGGGCTGGCCTGGTGCAAGGCCCGAGCGACCACTTCCTTGCCGGTACCGGTTTCGCCCAGCAGCAGCACTGGCAAACCATTGCCCAGCCCCTGGCGAGCCATGCGCAGGTTGCGCGCCAGCCGTGAATCACCACCGGCCAGGGCCTCGAGTGCTGGCGACTGCTTGCCCAGCGCTGGCTTGCTTGCCGGTGTGCTGCCATTGACCCGGCCATGGCGTGGCAGCTGCAAGGCACGGAAGTGGAACTCGCCCTTGGCCGTCTGCACACTGCTCACACCGCCCTGCCACAGACGCGCGATAAACGCAGGTGACCGTTCGCCGAGCAGGTCAGTGCTGCGCCGGCCAATCAGCTCATGGCGCGGCACCTGCAACAACTGGCAGGCACTGTCGTTGGCGGCCAGCACTTCACCGTCCAGGCTCAGGGCCAACAGGCCGTGCCAGGCACTGTTGAGGTACTGCGGGCGGCTGTGGAAGGCCAGCACCAGCTGCTCTGGGTGGCACAGGCCAAACAGGCGGCTTTCAATGTTGCCGGCCGCCAGCATCAGGGTCGACAGGCTGTCCTGCGGTTGCGCCATCACCCCTTCGCGGGTGATGTCGAGCACGCCGATCACCTCGCCGCGCGGGTCGCGCAATGGCACGGAAGTACAGGAGAACGGGCTCAGACGGTCAAGGTAATGTTCGCCGCAGTTGATCAGCGTCGGCCGGCCTTCGACCACGGCCGTGCCGATGGCGTTGGTGCCACGCAGCGATTCGCTCCAGCAACTGCCCGGGTGCAGATCGCGCAGGCCCTCGCGCTGCAGCACGTGCTTCTGGCCTTCGATGGCCAGCACGTTGGCCTGGGCGTCGCCGAGGATGACGATGCCAGCCTTGCCCTGGCGCGCGACCAGGTAGTCAAGTTCTGGGGTGACGGCATCGATCAGCAGGCGGTTGCGCTCCAGCAGCAGGCGCAGGTCATGGCCCTGTTCCAAACCCAGGCCGACCTGTTCGCCCTGCAGGCAGTCCAGGCCGTGGCCCAGGCTTCGGCGCCAGGAGGCGTCGATCTCATCACGCAGCATGCCCAGCGGTAGTTCGCCTTCGCTGGCCAGCTTCAACCGGGCCTCGCGGGATTCGTGCAACGGGTCGTGGGCGTTTGTTATTAGTTGTCGCGCCATTTTCTACTCCGGCTGTGCCCCGCAATGTGACGGGGTACGGGCTTGGGAATTTTCCGCAGTGTGCGGGAGAAATGGCTGGCCGTCATCTGGTTGATGGTTCGGGGGGTGGGACCAAAATCTTGGGTAGGAGCAACTGTCTTGCTCAATTTCTAAAAGCTGGCGCCATCCCTGTGGGAGCGGGCTTGCCCGCGAACAAGGGCGAAGCCCGTGCCATCCACGACGGCGACGGCAGGAATACTGCGACGATGAAGGTGCTCCTCGCCAAGACCCCGCCTTTCCTGATTTCGGACACGGATCTGAAAGACGTGGTAATCCAGCGTGTTTCCACCGGCCTGGAGCATCTGCGTGTGAAACGCCAATTTTACCCTTGGGCAGATTCGTGAAAGCCAGCCAGGGCCAGAAGCGGGCGCTACTGGCCGGTAACTGCTGATTAATGAAGCTCTGGAGGCTAATCGCTTACCAACTGGATAACCGTCTTGCCCCTGCCACGACCTTCCGCGACCTGTCGGAATGCGTCGTTGACCTCGTCCAGTGCAAACTGGTGCGGGTCCACCCGGATCGTCAGTTGCCCGGCATCGGCCAGAACAGCTGCTTCGCGCAGGATACTTCCGTGGTGTTCGCGCCCCTTCCCGGTCAGTAGCGGTGCCAGGGTGAATACACCCGAGTAGGTGGCACTTTTGAAGGATAAAGGCGCGAGACTGTGCTGGCCCCAACCGAGGCAGCTGAGTACGTGCCCGGTATACGGTTTTACTGCCTTGAATGACGCATCCAACGTGCTGCCGCCGACGGTGTCATAAACGATGTCGAAACCTTCTCCAGCCGTATATTGTTCGACATAGGCCTCTACACCCTGCGCCTGATAGTCAATCGCCGTGGCCCCCAGCGAGCGGATGAAGTCTAGACTGCTCGCGGAGCCGGTGGCGTAGACTTCGGCACCGCGAGCCTTGGCCAATTGCACCGCAACTTGGCCGACGCCACCTGCGCCGCCATGAATCAGCACCCGCTGACCACTATGAACATTGGCCCGATCAACCAGACCTTCCCAGGCGGTGATGAAAACCAACGGCAACGCGGCAGCCTCACGCATGCCGAGCGCATGCGGCTTTGATGCAATCAGCCTGGCATCCACGGCGATGTATTCGGCCAGGGTGCCTTGGGCGCCCCCGATGCCGCCGGCCATGCCGAAGACCTCTTGGCCAGGCGTGAAACCATCAACCGCCTCGCCCAGTTCAACGACCGTACCAGCGAGATCCAGGCCGAGCACGGCCGGCAGCGCCTGGCGGGCATGAGCGCCTGCACCGACAGCGATCTTGGTGTCGAGCGGGTTGACCCCTGCGGCGTGAATCCGCACCAGGACCTGCCCCTTGCCGGGCACAGGACGGGCGATGTGGCGCACGGCCAGCGGGGTCTGGGCGGATTCGGCAATAGCGGCAAGCATGGTCTGATTCATGACGGGAACCTCTGAATGAGTGGACGCTTACAGGTTGCACCGTCTTCCTCATTCCGATAAGAAACTAAATTTGCATATTACTTATTCCCCCAAGAGGCCCAATAGCGATGGATCTGTTCGACAGCATGCGCATCTTCGTGCGCGTCGTGGAGCGTGGCTCGTTTTCGGCAGTGGCTCGGGAGCTGAACATGGGGCAGCCGGCAGTCAGCAAGCAGGTCCGTGCGTTGGAGCAGTACCTGGGCGGAGCCGTGTTTGCCCGCAGCACCCGGCACCTCGCCCTCACCGATCAAGGGCAACGTTTCTACAGCCACTGCCAGGAAATTCTCAGCCAGCTAGAGCATGCCACGCGCAGCTTCGCCAGCGGCCAGGAGCAGATCGCCGGCCCCCTGCGAATTGCCGCACCGGTCAGCTATGGGAGGCTGTGCATAGCGCCCCTGATCGGGACTTTTCTACAGCGACATCCCGATGTGCAGATCGACCTGCGCCTGAACGATTACAACGAAGACCTGCTCATGGAAAACATCGACCTGGCCATCCGCATTGGCGTGGTGAAGAGCGAGGGACTGGTGGCCGTGCCCCTGGGCACCAGCACACGGCGAGTCTACGCTGCACCGGCCTATCTCGATCGCCATGGCCGGCCACGCGAGCCCGCCGAACTGGCAGGCCACAACTGCATCGCCTTCACCTTGCTTGAGCATTACGACCGCTGGCACTTCACCCGTCGTGGCGAAGCACTTGAGGTTGCAATCAAAGGCAACGTCACCAGCAACAACAGCGAGGCCATTCGTGAAATGGTCCTCGCCGGCCTGGGCATCTCCCTGTCTCCGCAATGGCTGTTTGCTGCGGACTTCGAGCAGGGTGGCGTGTGTAGCCTGCTCGACGAATACCAGACGACCGCGCTGCCGGTCAGCGCCGTGTTCAGCTGTGAGCGGCGACGCTCGGCAAGGACGATGGCGTTCATCGAATTTCTTCGGGAGAACGTATAAGCCACCTCGTTGGGGCACGGGACCTCGCTCATTGCCTCGCGCGCAAATCTGTCGAGCAGGCGTTATACCGCATCCTGCTGCAGCCATTGCGTCGGGCTTGCGCCCACCTTGCGGCGAAAGGTTCTGGCCAGCGCAGAAGGGCTTTCGTAGCCGACCTCATCGGCGATCAGGGCAATGGGGCGCCCTTCGCGAAGGCGTTTCTGCGTCAGGCTGATGCGCCAGTTCGCCAGGTAGTCCGCGGGGGTGATACCCACGATCTCGCGAAAGTGCGCGGCAAAGCTTGCCCGCGACATGCCCGAAAGATTCGCCAGTTCCGCCACGGACCAATTGCGCTGCGGCTCATCGTGGATCCCCACAAGCGCGCGGGACAGCTGAGTGTTGGCCAACCCGGCCATCATTCCCGAGGCGATGCTGCGGTTGGCGATGAGGTGGCGAAGCAGTTGAATGATCATCAGCTCGAACAAGCGATTGAGAATGACATCACGACCACACTCATCTCCAAAGGCTTCTTCGAACAGCCAGTGAAGGGTGCCATCAAGGCCTTGCAATTCGCCGAGGGGCTTGATGATGAAGTCCGGCAAAGCCAGGGTCAGCGGGTTGTTGGCGCCGCCATCGAAATGCAGGGTGGCGCAAACCAATTCCGCCTCATCGGCTTCGGTGGCCAGCAAGTGGTGCTCCTGCGGGCGCACCGCCAGAATCAGGCTGGGTTCGGTCAACTCGATCAGCTGGCCACGCTTGCCCCTGAAGGCCAGACGCCCCGAGCGCAGCAGGTGGGCGTGGCCGACACTGTGTTGTCCATAAAGGTGGGTTGTTCCGCAGAACCCACCCTGGTGAAACGTGGATGCGTGCAGGTTGAAGTGCTTGAGCAGTGTCGATAGTCGGTCCATAGCGCGCTCAGATTTAGACGATCTGTTGCATACCTTCGACGATCTGAAGCCGAAAGAAAAGTCTGCCTCCCTAGTATGGACTCCAGGCTTGATAGACAAGCCGTTTTGATCAACCTAGTGGAGAACTACCATGACTCGCATCGCTACTCTCTCGCTGGACCAGGCCCCTACTGGCTCGCGCGCAGCCCTCGAAGGCATTCAGAAAGGTCTCGGCTTCATCCCCAATGCATTCAAGACCCTGGCTCACTCTCCGGTCGCACTCAACGGTTACCTGGCCCTCGCCCAAGCCTTGGGTAAAGGCTCACTGAGCGCCGTCGAGCGTGAAGTCGTTGCCCTCGCCACCTCGCAAATCAACGGTTGCGACTACTGCCTGGCGGCACACACCTTCTTTGGCGGCAAGGCTGGGTTGAGCGATGAGGCCGTCAGGCAAGCCCGAGCCGGCACACTCAGCGCGGTTGCCGCGCTGGCCCAGCAGATCACCGCAAGTCGCGGCCAGTTGAGTGACGAGCAGATCGCTGCAGCGCGTGAGGCGGGCCTTACGGATAGCAAGATCGTGGAGGTAGTGGCGCAGGTCACGCTGTTAACCCTGACCAACTACCTGAACAACATCGCCGCTACCGATATCGACTTTCCGCCATCGGCAAGCTAGGAGGGTAACCACCATGAGCCACGTGACGATCTACACCACCCAGCACTGCCCTTACTGCGTGAGCGCCAAGCGACTGCTGTCGAGCAAGGGCATTACCCCCGACGAAATCGACGTTGAACAGTCACCCCGGCACTTGGCGGAAATGATGCAGCGATCCCAACGCCGAACCGTCCCACAGATATTTGTTGGCAAGGTGCATGTCGGCGGCTTCGATGACTTGGCGAGTCTGGATCGCAAGGGCCAGCTCGAAGCATTGCTTAGCGCTTGAAGTGTAAAGACAAGTCGTGGACGCCAAGCCTGACCCTGTTTGCCCTCCGCTCTTGCGTGTGCCTACGTGCCGATGCTGCTGGCAGTAACGCCACAGTGGCCAAGGCCTGGCCTGCCTCAGGGACAGGGCGCAACGGCAGATGACACCGGGTCAAGGAAGATCAGTTGCAAGGGCTCCGCCAACAACTGTTCGGCCTGCTCGGCAAACCGCTGGAAGTGAGCGGTGGTCAGGTGCGCGTCCAGGGCCTGCTGGTGGTCGAACGCCTCGCGCATGTAGAACGTCCCGGGCTCGTCGCTGCGTTCGAACAGCATGTAGTCGCGGTTGCCGGGCTCCGCCCGAGTCGGTTCGATCAAGGCCAGCAAGGCCGCTTTCAGCTTTGCTCTCTGGTCTGGCTTGGCCTTGAGGATGGCGAGGGAAACGAGGGGGTAATCTTGTTGGTTCATATCAAGCTCCTGGTCAGTTGCAAGGCGCAGGCGCGGTACTGCCTGCTTCAAGGTGTGCATGCGTTTCGCCGGGCGTGGCGCCGTGAGTAAGCGCGGCGCAGAAAAACACGGTTCGTTTAACCCTGCTTGTTCCTGGCGGGCCGGATCGGCCGGTCCGCCGTGGTCTGTCATACGGGTTTCAGAAGCCCTCCAGGACGATCTTGCCACGCGCCTTGCCACTCTCGACCAGCGCATGGGCACGGCGCATGTTGGCGGCATTGATGAGGCTGGCGACTCTGATCTCCGGGCTTGAACAGGGTCACCTGGGCCCCGACTTCGCGGACGATTCCGGCCGCGTCCCAGCCGAGGATTTTCGGCTCTCCCGTGAAAGTTCCGGCGCGTACCTTAGTGTCGACAGGGTTGACCGACACGGCTTTGACCTCGACCAGAAGGTCCCGGGTCCCAGGGCTGGGTTTGGGCATAAAGATGTCTTGAAGAGACGCAGGGTCTTCTATAGGCAAGCCTTTGTGGATGTAACTGATCGCTCTCATAGGCACTCACTGCTGAATGTGGTTTGATCTGGCATTGAGTCTGGCGTGCCAGGCGGCCGGAAAAAACGGGCCCTGCCCGTCAACACTTTCATTGCAGGAGTGATAATGATCCGTCTCGACGACCTGGGCATCTTCGTTCGCAGTGCCGCGCTGGGCAGCTTTACCGCGGCGGCCCATGAGGCCGACCTGCTGCCCAGCCAGGCAGCCGAGGCAGTCAAGCGCCTGGAGCGTGAACTGGATGTGCGATTATTTGCCCGCACCACACGCAGCTTGCGCCTGACTGCCGAGGGCGAGCAGTACCTTCCCTCGGCCCTTGTCGCCCTGGAAGCCCTCAGGCACGGGCGCGACAACCTGCGTCAGGAAAGCGCCCAGCTCAGCGGAACCTTGCAGGTGGCCGCGCCCTCCGATCTGGGACGCAACGTGTTGTTGCCCTGGCTCACGGCGTTTCGCCGAGAGCATCCACAGTTGAACCTGCGCTTGTTTCTCTCCGACCAGATCGCCGATCTTTTTCGCGATCCGGTAGATATCGCCATCCGCTATGGCCTGAACGCCGACGCCAACTATATAGCCCTGCCACTGGCGCCCTGGAACCGCAAGGTACTGGTGGCCTCGCCCGAGTACCTGGCGCAGCAAGGCAACCTGCAAGCCCCTGAAGACCTGCTCGAACACCAGTGCTTGCTGTACATGCAGCAGGGCCGGGTCTACGACAAATGGCAACTGGGAACGCAGACCGTCCAGGTGCGTGGCGCCCTGCTCTGCGATGACGCCGATATCGCCCGGCGCTGGGCCGTGGCCGGCGAAGGAATAACCTACAAGTCCTGGCTGGATGTGAGCGACGATGTACTGGCAGGAAGGCTTGTCGTGCTATTGCAGGATCACCCCGGGCCGGCCATGCCGCTGAGTCTGGTGTGCCCACACCGCAAGCAGTTGTCGCCTGCGGTAAGGCACCTTCACGCCTGGCTGTCCAGCCGCTTCGCCGAACTGGAGCGCGACTGATCAGCGGGAAGCCAACCCCCCCTGATCGAAAGCATTCCGGCGCCCCGCTTGCGCGCAATCGAATAATTTCAAGAGATGCTTGACCAGGGAGAACGATCGTTCTACTCTGACTACATGGATAAGCCAATGACCGACACACGCGAAAAAATCCTGGCGACTGCCGAGAAGCTTATTTACGAAAACGGGATTCATGCCACGGGCATGGACCTCTTGGTAAAGACCTCTGGCGTAGCACGTAAAAGTATTTATCGTTATTTTGCGAATAAAGACGACGTAGCCGCAGCGGCACTCAATGCACGCGATATACGCTGGATGAAGTGGTTTAGAAGTGAATGCGAAAAAGCGCAAACGCCAGAAGCGCGCATCCTTGGAATTTTTGATGTACTCAAAAGTTGGTTCGAGTCTGACGGTTTTCGCGGATGTGCGTTCATCAACACAGCCGGAGAGGTTGGTGACGCAGACGATCCTGTTCGGCAGATCGCAAAACTGCATAAACAAAAGCTGCTGGACTACACGCTAGAGCTGACCAGCGCATTACGGATTAACGATCCGGCTGGCTTGGCCAAGCAACTTTTTTTGATGATAGAGGGCACGATAACCGTGGCCCACGTCATGGGTGACTACACCGTTCTCGATAGTGCAAGAGAAATCGCAAAGATATTACTCAAGGACGTACAGCACGCAAGCGTTTGACGTTAAAGCAACACCCACTCAACTTAACCATCCAGAAGATTGGAGGCACCACCATGTCCAACGAACACACTCGTCCGCCACTTCCTCCTTTCACTCGCGAATCGGCGATTGAAAAAGTCCGACTCGCCGAGGATGGTTGGAATACTCGCGAACCCGAAAAGATTGCACTGGCCTATACGCCGAACACCCAATGGCGTAACCGTACCGAGTTTGCAAACAATCGTGAAGAAGCTCAGGAATTCCTCACTCGCAAGTGGAAGAAAGAGCTGGACTACCGCTTGATCAAAGAGCTCTGGGCCTTCACCGACAACCGCATCGCCGTCCGTTACGCCTACGAGTGGCACGACGATTCGGGCAACTGGTTCCGCTCCTACGGCAACGAAAACTGGGAGTTTGAAGCCGATGGCTTGATGCACCGCCGTTTCGCCTGCATCAACGACATGCCCATCAAGGAAAGCGAGCGCAAGTTCCATTGGCCCCTGGGTCGCCGGCCGGATGATCACCCAGGCCTGACTGAACTGGGCCTGTAGGTCCTGCTAAACCTGATTCTTTTACATAGAGGATCAGGTTTTTTTGTTTGCCAGAAGCCCATCTCGCTCAGGCCGTCCTCAACCGCGACCTCAGCCCTGACCGCGCCGAGCGACGGTATCAGTTCCAACACGAAGACCCATGGCCTCGACGATCACCGGGTTAATCGTAGTAGTGGAGATCGCGTTGTACCTACGCGGCCTCACGCCTAAAGATCGCTGGATACTTCTTTAACCAGTTCGATGAACACGCGCACGGCTGCGCTCAAAAAGGCCTCTTTTCGCCGCATGAGTACGGCCGTTCGCTGCAAGCGTTCTGGCTCCAGCGTGATGGCCACCAGATCGTCATGGGCCAAGGCAATTCTGGCAGGCAATAAAGTCGACAGCGTCGTCCGGCGAATGATTTCAATCACTGCGCCAAGGGCATTGACCTCCATCTGCACTTGCGGGCGAATTTCGTGTTTGCGGAAGTAGCGGTCAATTTGTTCGCGAGTGGCAAACTCTGGGCTGAGCAGAACCATAGACTCAGCACTCAGCGCCTGCGATGCAATGGACCGCTCCTCGGCCAGGCGGTGTCTGCGGCTCACCACTAAAGCGAGGGTTTCGCTCAGTAAGGAAACGGCCTCGATGTCCGGAGAATTTATTTCATCGAACGCAATACCTACGTCCAGTTCTCCCGCCAAAAGCAGCTCCTCGATGCGCTCCTGAGAGATCTCTTTCAGGTTGAGGGTGATGTTTGGATACCGGAAGTGAAACGCCTCGATCAGCGGCCCCACCAGATAGGTCGTGAATGTCGGCGTGACGGCTACGCGCAATGAGCCGCGGCTGAGGTTGCTCACGTCATGGATGGCACTTTTACCTTCCCGCAGTTCCTGCTGAGCACGGCGCGCATAGTGAAGATAGACGTCTCCGGCATCCGTCAAACGTGTTGCGCGGCCTGAGCGGTCGAACAACTGGGCGCCAAGACTTTCTTCCAACTGCCTTACCTGCTGGGAAAGGGCTGGCTGAGATACGTGCAGCGCCGCTGCAGCCTTGGTGAAACTGAGGTGCTCCGCCACCGCAAGAAAGTACTGGATATGTCGAGCGAGCATGGCCTTACCCATAAGATTATCTGATTGTATGCATAATAAATGAGACTTTTACCTTATGTCATGCGCTGCTTAATCTTTGTCTCACACCCAGCGACATCGAGACAGCCACCATGAAAGCGATCATCGACGGTTTTCTGAAATTTCAGCAAAACGCCTTCCCGGAGCGGGTCAAACTGTTCAAGGACCTGGCCACCCAACAAAGCCCAAAGGCACTGTTCATCTCTTGCTCGGACAGCCGGCTGGTGCCTGAACTGGTTACCCAGCGCGAACCAGGCGATCTGTTTGTAATCCGCAACGCCGGCAACATCGTGCCCTCCTATGGCCCGGAACCGGGCGGCGTTTCGGCCTCGGTCGAATACGCGGTGGCTGGCCTCAACGTCGCAGACATCGTGATCTGCGGCCACTCGGACTGCGGCGCGATGACCGCCATTGCCACCTGCAAGTGCCTGGACCACATGCCTGCCGTATCCGGCTGGTTGCGGTACGCAGACTCGGCCAAGGTGGTCAACGAAGCCCGTCAGCACGCGGACAAGCCGAGCAAAATCGCTGCCATGGTGCGCGAAAACGTCATCGCGCAGTTGGCCAACATCCAGACCCACCCATCCGTGCGTCTGGCGCTCGAAGAAGGCCGCGTGACCCTGCATGGCTGGATTTATGACATCGAGACCGGATGCATCGACGCCTTTGATGGCAGTACCGGGACCTTCGTGTCTCTCGCAGCAAACCCGGAAGTCCACGCCGTTTCCCAGCAAGCCAGGCACGTTGCCTGAAACCTTACCTGTACCTTTGCCTACCCAGGAGATTCACCATGATCCAGACTCAAGCTACCCGCACTGCTCGCCAGGAACTGACCGAGACCATCATTTTGGCCAAGGCCCGCAAAGACCTCTCCTTCGCCGAAATAGTTGACGGCACCGGCCTGTCCGAAGCTTTCGTTACAGCAGCACTGCTCGGCCAGCATCCGCTGCCTGAAAGCGCCGCGAAGGTCGTAGGCGAGAAACTCGGCCTCGATGCTGATCAAGTCGCGCTGCTGCAATCGATGCCTATCCGCGGCAGCTTCTTCGACGGCGTGCCGAGCGACCCGACCATCTACCGTTTCTACGAAATGATGTCGGTATACGGCACCACCCTCAAAGCACTGGTGCACGAGAAGTTCGGCGATGGCATCATCAGCGCCATCAACTTCAAGCTGGACATCAAGAAAGTCGAAGACCCGGACGGTGGCCACCGCGCTGTGATCACCCTGGACGGCAAGTACCTGCCTACCAAGCCTTTCTGATGCAATTCAGCCCGGCGTCAGACGGCGCCGGGCTACATCCAACCTTGTTTGACAGGGAATGACGCTGTACTTAGGCATATTTCTTAGCCCCGTAAACGCAGATGACAGCACCCAGCGTCACGAGCAGCATCGTCCAGCTGACATGCTCGTGCAGAAGCAACGCTGCCAGCCCAAGCCCCATGAAGGGCTGAAACAGTTGCAGTTGGCCCACAGCCGCAATCCCCCCCTGGACGAGCCCTCGGTACCAGAACACAAACCCGATCAGCATGCTGAACAGTGAAACGTAGCCAAAGCTGAGCCACGCAGGGGCACTTACCCTGGCAAAGTCATCAGGGGCTGGAAGATTGACCACCGTCAGCAGCAGCATGAACGGTAACGCTACCAGCAATGCCCAGCTGATCACCTGCCATCCCCCCAATGTCCGCGACAGGCGCGCGCCTTCGGCATAACCCAACCCACAGACCGCAACCGCAGCCAACATCAGCAGATCGCCCACCGCCGATGCCTCACCTCCGTTCATCAAGGCATAGCCAGCGACCAACCCGGCACCTGTCAACGAGAACAGCCAGAACAATGGCCGAGGTCGTTCACCGCCCCGCAGAACGGCAAAGCCTGCGGTACACAATGGCAGGAGCCCGACAAAGACAATGGAGTGAGCAGAACTGATGTGCTGAAGGGCAAATGCGGTCAGTAGCGGGAAACCGATAACAACGCCGAGCGCTGTTACGGCCAAGGGCGACAAGTCCTCCCGTTTGGGTCGAGGCTGGCGTAGCACGATCAGAAAAAGCGCGCCCAGCATGGCGGCAATGGTTGCCCGGGCACAGGTGAGGAACGTCGGTTCGAAGTCGGCCACTGCCACTCGGGTTGCCGGCAACGAACCCGCAAAGATGGCGACGCCTATGAAGCCGTTGATCCACCCGCTTGCTGATTTTTCCATCGGTAAGTCCTCGATAAGCCAAGGCTCAGTACATCACCGACAGGATCACCCAGGCCATGTACAATCCAATACACTTAAACCAAACTGTTATGCATATGACTCCAGCACAGTTGAGGGCGCGATGAAACAGGACGGAACGCGAATTCGAGCTGTCATGGGTGAAATCCAGTCGCGGATCGCCTCTCGAACCTACACACCGGGCGCGAGAATTCCCTCGGTCCGCGCTATGGCGCAGACCATGCAAGTGTCGGTTTCCACGGTTCTTGAGGCCTATGAAAGGTTGATGGCAGAGGGCGTACTCAACTCTCGCCCTGGCTCTGGCTTCTACGTAGCCGGACCAGTGGCGCCCTTGGTACTCACCGAACTCGGCCCCAGGCTTGATCGTGAAGTGGACCCGCTGTGGATCTCCCGCCAGTCGCTTGAAACCGCTAGCGATGCGTTGAAACCGGGATGCGGGTGGCTACCTCCCTCCTGGATGTTCGAAGCGGGCTTGCGGAAAGCGCTTCGAACCGTTGCCCGTTCTGACACGCTGAAACTGACTGAGTACGCCTCACCGCTTGGGCATCTGCCACTCAGGCAATTCTTGTCACGAAGGCTGACAGGCATCGGGATCGAAGCCCCTCTCGAGCAGATCATGCTCACGGAGTCCGGCACCCACGCCATCGACCTGATCTGCCGTTTTCTACTGGAACCGGGGGACACCGTGCTGGTCGACGACCCCTGCTATTTCAATTTTCACGCACTGCTCAAAGCGCACAGGGTGAACATCGTAGGCGTACCCTATACGGCAACGGGCCCGGACATCGATGCTTTTGGCGCTGCCCTGCTAGCGCATGCTCCCCGGTTGTACATAACAAATGCAGGCATCCATAACCCAACCGGCGCCACCCTGTCTCCGGTCACGGCGCACAGGCTGCTGAAGCTGGCCGACAACTCCAGCCTGGTGATTGTAGAGGACGACATCTTCGGGGATTTCGAGAATGCACCAGCGCCACGGCTGTCTGCCTTCGATGGTCTCTCTCGTGTCATCCAGATAGGCAGTTTTTCCAAAACCATCTCCGCGTCGATTCGATGCGGCTACATCGCGGCTCGCAGTGACTGGATCCAGAGCCTGGTCGATCTCAAGATTGCGACTACATTCGGGGGTGGCCGCCTGGCCGCGGACATCATCCATCTGGCGATTACCGATAGCGGGTACCGCAAACACATGGAAAGCGTTCGCCTCAGGCTGGCCGAGGCCATGGAGAGAACGGTAGCGAAACTAAGGGCCGTTGGTATCAAGCCCTGGATAACGCCCCAGTCAGGCATGTATGTCTGGTGCCAACTCCCTCAAGGCACGGATGCAGCCACGCTGGCCCGGGCTTGCTTGAATGAAGGTGTAGTGCTGGCGCCCGGAAATGCGTTTAGCCAGTCCATGACTGCGGGTGATTTCATCCGTTTCAACGTTGCCCAATCGGCTGATGCCAGGATTTACGAAGTGTTGAAACGAGTGCTGAGCGCCTGATAGCGAGCCCCATGGACTTTCATGATGGGGCAAGCGGTAACCAGATGCAGACTTCAAACCCATCCTGTCGACCTGTTGCCGGGGAGACCAATTTCATCCGCGCGTTTACCCCCTGCACGATGGTTTTGGCAATCGCCAAGCCCAGCCCCGAACCACTGATCTCACTGTGACCACGCACAAAACGCTCGGTCAGGTGTTCTAATACAGGCTGCGGGACTGCCGGGCCACTATTGACTACCCGCAGCTGTGCCTGCTCGGTGAGGCTGACTTCGACCGGCTGGTCCGTTGCACCATACTTCAGCGCATTCTCAATCAGGTTGCGCAGCAGGATGCCAAAGGCGTCCGGGTCAATGATCGAATACACGCTGGTCTGGCTTGGCAACCGCAACTCGATGCGCTGCCCGCTGCGTTGGTTCCACTCGTCCACGCCATGGGCAAGCAACGGGATCAGGTCTTGTGGCGTTTCGGACAAAAGCCCGCCGCCCTCGGCTTTGGCCAACTGCATGAGCTTTTCTGAAAGCCTTGAAAGCTCGTGCAACGCGTGTTCGATCTTCTGTGCACGTACTCGCAGCGGCCCCTCCGGCGCTTCGTGGTGTAACCGCTGGATCTGCGCCAGGGTCGAGGCCAATGGTGTGCGTAGTTCGTGGGCGCTGTTGGCGGTAAAGCTGCGCTCGGCCTCAAGGGCGTTGCGTAAGCGCTCCAGCAGGTGATTGACCGCCTCAGCCAACGGATCGATTTCTGCAGGCAGGTGCTCCACCTTGATCGGAGACAGGTCACCCACACCGCGCGCTTCAATGGCACGACGGTAAGCCAGCACGCTGCGCAGGCTGAAACGCACCAATAACCAGGTACCCACCAGGCTGACAGGAATCAACACCATGAGGGGCAACAACAACGCAAACAAGGCCTCCCGCGCGGCTTCACGACGATGACCAAGCGGTTCGGCCACCTCGATGAACAGCGTCTGACGCAATGCGCTAGCGCCATACAATCGGTACTTTTCAGAAGTGGAGAAGCCTTCAGTTGGTTGTCGGTTGAAAATCTGCGGGTTGGCGTCGTGAGATTGCATCAGAATCTTGCCCTTGGCATCGCGCACCAGGTAAGTCAGGTATTCCTTGTGCATCTTCAGTGTCGCGACGTGTTGTGCTGTCCGGGATTCTTCCCGGTTGCTGATTTCCAGCACGGCCAAGGGCAGAATGCGTTGTGCAGTTTCTTCCAACGCGCTATCGAACGCTTCGTTCAACTCATGCCGCACCACTAGCCAGGCACCCACTGTCGCCACCAGCCAGAGTAAAGTCATACCAAGCGTCAGCCCTAGACCGAGACGTATTTGCAGGCTCGAAGAAGGCTTCATGCGGACGTTAACCGATAGCCCATGCCTCGCACGGTTTCGATCAGCTCGCGTCCGAGTTTTTTACGCAGACGGCTGATGTATACCTCGATGGTATTGCTCTCGATTTCGGCGCCAAAAGCATACAGCCGCTCTTCGAGCTGCGACTTGGACAGTAGCGCGCCGGGGCGTTGCACAAACGCCTCGAACAGCGCCCACTCCCGCGCCGTGAGGTCCACCGTGGCACTGTCCCGTTGCACCGTGCGGGCACTCATGTCGACCTGCAAATCACCGAGTTTGATCTGTGGATTGGGATTGCCGCTATAACGCCGCCCCACCGCTGCCACGCGGGCCGAGAGTTCAAACAGGTCGAACGGTTTGACCAGGTAGTCATCGGCACCGGCGTTGAGGCCGGCGATACGATCGGAAATCTGATCCTGGGCGGTCAGGATAATCACCGGGGTCACGTCTCCTGCCGAGCGTTGTTGACGCAGAAAATCCAACCCGCGCCCGTCCGGGAGCATCAGGTCCAGCAAGATCAAGTCGTAAGGCGTGCTGCGGACGCTGTTGCGCGCGTGGTCCAAGCGCTGTACCCAATCGACGGCGTGGCCATCATCGGCAATCTGCTCGCGCACCGCTTCACCCAGGCCAGGAGCGTCCTCGACCAGTAGAACCCGCATCTGACACCTCCTGTGATGGTTGTCTTGCAGCACCTTAATCGCCTTGCCTGACGTGAATCTGAAAATTCAGCTGGCTGTCAGGAAGGCCCTTTAGGTTATGCCACAGACGCCGCCCTCGACAGGAGACAAGTCATGAAATCAGGTTTTATTGCCAATGCCACGCTGATGGGCTTGCTGCTCAGCGGTTACGCCCTGGCCGGTGACGACTGCAGCGACCCGGTCAGCGACTGGCAACCTCGCGAAACCCTGCGTCAGCAGGTAGAGCGGCAATACGGTTGGCGCGTGCAGCGCATCAAGGTCGACGATGGCTGTTACGAACTCAAGGGCCAGGACCGCAAAGGCAATGACATCGAAGCCAGCTACTCCCCGGCATCGCTGCACCTGAGGACACTCGAGGTCCATTTCCGCAATGACGGCGACGCCAGGGACTATCTCGGCAGCCCGCTCGCCGAATGACAACTCACCTGTCTATGAATTTTCCTGCCGTTCAGGTTGCTGTCAGCCGGCAGGTCCAGGCTCTCGACCTAACGATCAAGAGGACACGCTCATGAAAAAGATCATCGCAGCAACCTGCCTCATCGGCGCCATTACCCTGCCGGCGCTGGCCCAGGCCCGTGAAGTGACCTTGACCACGCAGCTCAAGGACTACAGCGGCAATGATGCCTACCTGGCGATCTACGTCACCGACGCCAATGGCCAGTACCAGAAAACCCTCTGGGTGGCCGGCAAGAAGGCCAAATATTACAAGCACCTGGCCGACTGGGCCCGTGGCAGCGGGATGAACCCGAGCGAGTTCGACGGGGTCAGCGGCGCCAGCGTCGGCAGTGGGCGCACGCTGAAAGTCAGCGTAGAACTGGCGGACACCCTGATTGATGCCGGGTATCAGATCCGCATCGACAGCGCCGTCGAGG
The DNA here is from genome assembly GCF_057766845.1 of Pseudomonas sp. D5(2026). Taxonomy (NCBI): domain Bacteria; kingdom Pseudomonadati; phylum Pseudomonadota; class Gammaproteobacteria; order Pseudomonadales; family Pseudomonadaceae; genus Pseudomonas; species Pseudomonas sp. D5(2026). The sequence goes on along the minus strand of NZ_CM173421.1, from coordinate 2,707,880 downwards.
ACAAACGCGACGCCCGCGGCGATGTCAGCGTGCCGCTGACATCCAAGGGTGCAGGCAAGCCCGCGACCGGCAGTGGCTACGTCGACTCCTTTACTTACGATCTGTAGCACCCGCCACCTCCGGAGGCTGAACATGCTTCGTCAGTTCCATTCCCTTCCTGGCCTGATCGCCGCCCTGTTGGTCATGGTATTGGCCATCAGCGGCGCGATCCTGTCTGTCGAGCCGGCGCTGGAACGTCTGCACAATACGTCCACTTCTGCCGGGCAACTCAACGTCGGCCAACTTGCCGGGCGCGTTGCCAGCCACTTTACGGGGGTGGAGCAGATCCAGCGCTCAGCGTCCGGCACGGTGATCGTCTACTACAACCAGAACGGCAAGGCCGGGGCGGAGAAGGTCGACCCACTGACCGGCCAAGGGCTCGCCCCTTACGAGCCATCCGCGTTCACCCGCTGGGTGAAAGACCTGCACCGCTCGCTGTTCCTTGGCACGCCGGGCCATGGCGTATCGGGTGTTGGTGCCCTGCTCATGCTGGCGCTGTCAGTGTCCGGCGCGCTATTGCTGGCCCGACGCCTGGGTGGCTGGCGCAACCTGCTGCGGCCGCTGCGGGGCACTTTCAGCCAGCGCTGGCATGCTGAAGTCGGGCGACTGGCCTTGCTCGGGCTGTTGTTGTCGGCACTGAGCGGGGCCTACATGTCCGCCACCACGTTTGGTTTTATCGCCGACGGCAGTCAAGGTGAACCCGCCTTCCCTGCGCACGTCAGCGCCGGTCCGGCCTTGCCGGTGGCGAAGCTGCAGGCCTTGCAGGCCACCGACTTGAACGACTTGCGCGAGCTGGTCTACCCGAGCCCCGGCAACCCCCGCGATGTGTATTCCCTGCGCACAGCACAGGGCGACGGCTACGTGGATCAGGCCAGCGGCGCCTTGCTGTCCTATCAAGCCCACGACCCGATGCTCAACCTCTATGAATTGGTCTACCAGTTGCACACTGGCGAAGGCCTCTGGTGGCTGGGCCTGTTGCTCGGGCTCTGCGCCCTCTGCGTGCCGTTGATGAGCGTGACCGGCGTTCTATTATGGTGGCGCCGCCGCAAGGCTGGCCCGAGCCTCCGCCACAACAGCCCTGCGCATGCCGCCGACAGCGTGATTCTGGTGGGCAGTGAAAACAACAGCACCTGGGGTTTTGCCAAAACCTTGCATGACGCCTTGCACCAGAGCGGCCATCAGGTGCACAGCGCGGCGATGAACGACTGGTTGGGCGATTACCGTAGTGCCCAACGGGTGTTCATCCTCACCGCGACCCACGGTGACGGCGATGCGCCGGCCTCGGCTTCGCAGTTCCTGGCGCGGCTGGCCAAAACCGGCATCAAGCCCGGCCTACCCTTTGCGGTGCTGGGCCTGGGCGACCGCCAGTTTGCGCAGTTCTGTCAGTACGCCCATCAAGTGCAGGACGCCATGTTGCAGGCCGGTGGCTCGCCATTGCTGGGGCTGGAAACCGTCAACCGCCAGTCCCCTCAGGAGTTTGCGCGCTGGGGCCACGCGTTGGGCGACGTGTTGGGGCACGCGCTGGCGCTGGTTCATACCCCGCAGCGGCCGCGTACCCATTCACTAGAGCTGACAGAGCGGATTGCCTATGGCGAACAGGTAAATGCACCGACCCATGTCCTGCGCTTCAAAGCGCGCGGCGGACTGCCGAGCTTTCTGGCCGGCGACCTGGTCGGGATTCTGCCCCCGGGCAGCCCAATCCCGCGCTTCTACTCGCTGGCCAGCGGTTCCCAGGACGGCGTGCTCGAGATCTGTGTGCGTAAACACAACGGGGGCATGTGCTCGGAGTTTCTTCACGGCCTGGACATTGGCGCGCAGATTGACGCCTTCATTCAGCCCAACCCGCAATTTCGTCCGGCATCGGGCACGCACCCGGTAATCCTGATCGGCGCCGGTACCGGTATCGGTCCTTTGGCCGGCTTTATCCGCAACAACAAGGCCCGACACCCGATGCACTTGTATTGGGGCGGGCGCAACCCGGCCTCGGACTTTCTCTACGAACCGGAACTCAACCAATTCTTGTCGGACCGCCGCCTTACGCAATTGCACGCCGCCTTTTCTCAGGTCCCGGAGCGCAGCTACGTACAAGACCGGCTGATCAGTGATGCCCTCGCCTTGCGCCGGCTGATTGAAAAAGGTGCCCAAGTGCTGGTGTGTGGCAGTCGCGAAATGGCCAAAGGCGTGATGCAGGCCCTGGATGAAGTCTTGGCGCCCCTCAATCTCAGCGTGCTGACCCTCAAGGCACAAGGACGCTACCGTGAAGATGTCTACTGAGTTGCAGCGTTACAGCCTGAACGGCGAAACCATGGGCACCCGCTACACCGCCCTGTTTTATGCCGGGGCCGGGCTTGATACCGACGAAATTGGCCAGCAACTTGCCCGCGCCGTGGCCCGGGTGGACCAGCAAATGTCCACCTGGAAACCCGACTCGGACCTTAACCGCCTCAATGCCGCCCCCGAGCAGCAATGGGTGTCGGTACCCAACGAACTGACCACGGTGCTGTCTGCTGCATTGCGCGTCAGCCGGCAAACCGGCGGCGCCTTCGACATCGCTGTTGGTGACCTGGTGAACGCGTGGGGCTTCGGCCCAGCGGCGCGGCAGGTCACAGCGCAGGGAATCGGCACAATTGCGCCGCGCACCTGGCTGTCAGCCGACGCCGCATTGGAGGTTGAGCCACAACGCAATCAGGTACGCAAGCACGCGCCGGCGAACCTTGACTTGAGTGGGATTGCCAAAGGTTTTGGCGTGGATGAACTGGCCCGTTGCCTGGAAGGGTCAGGTATCACTCGCTACCTGGTCGGTATCGATGGCGAAATGCGCGCCCGGGGCGTCAAACCTGACGGACAATGCTGGGTCGTGGCCCTGGAAAAGCCCAAAAGGGGCGTGCGTGAAGTCATGGGTGTGATGGAACTTAGCGATACCTCAATCGCGACCTCCGGCGACTACCGACAGTGGGTCGACGTGGCCGGTCAGTCCTATGCTCACACCATGAACCCGGCCACCGGCGCGCCACTGCGCAACTCGCTCGCCGCCGTCACCGTGGTGGCGGCCTCGTGCATGCTCGCCGATGCCTGGGCCACGGCGCTGATGGTCCTGGGCGAAACCGAAGGCCCTCGTCTGGCTCAGGAGCGCGGGATGGACGCGCTGTTCGTGCTGCGCGAGGGCGAACAGTTCAAAGAAATATCCATTGTCGGCGGACAGTTGCAGGCGCAAATTGAAACCCGCTGACGCCGGCTGCAAGTCACTTGAACCGCCTGATGACAGGGAGCCCCGTTAAACAGTGAAATTCATGCACAGACACACTGAGGTACACAGAAGCGATCGTATCGGCTGGTTGCGCGCCGCTGTCCTGGGTGCCAACGACGGCATTGTCTCTACCGCCAGCCTGCTGATAGGCGTCGCGGCCGCCGACGCCAGCCATGCCACGTTGCTGGTCACCGGAATGGCGGGGCTGATGGCCGGGGCCATGTCCATGGCCGCTGGCGAGTACATTTCGGTACATTCCCAGGCCGATACCGAACGGGCGGACTTGTCCCGCGAACGGGCAGAACTGGCCAGAGACCCGAAAGCTGAGCACATCGAACTCGCCAACATCTACATACATCGCGGGGTAGCACCCGAGCTGGCGCATCAAGTGGCCGATCAACTGATGGCTCATGACGCATTGGGCGCCCACGCGCGGGACGAACTGGGCATCAGCACCACGCTCGCCGCCAAACCCTTGCAAGCCGCCCTGGCGTCCGCCGCCAGTTTCGTGGTGGGCGCCGCCTTGCCACTGGCGGTGACTTTTGTCGCGCCGGAGCACAGCGTGGTGCCTTGGATATCGGGCATGTCATTGGTATTTCTCGGGTCATTGGGGGCTATTGCCGCCAAGACTGGCGGGGCCAGCATCATGACGGGCGCCTGTCGGGTGACCGTCTGGGGGGCGCTGGCCATGGGCGTCACGGCTCTGGTGGGCCGCTTGTTTGGCGCGGTGGTCTAGCGTAAGAAGCGGACCTCAGGCCGTGCAGTCGGCGGCCTATGAATCGATCCGCACTGGTGCAGTTCGGCCAGGGCGCTATACATCAGGTTTAAAGCGGTTTGAAAAGGCACATCATGCAACTGCATTTCCGACCTCTCAGCGACGCCTCCATCGCTGACATCATCGCGCTCAACAACAATCCCGATGTCTTACGCCAAATGCCCTTGGGTCGTCCCGACTTTGACGAAAGCAAGTGCAAGGTGTGGGTCGCCCAAAAAGAGGCCCAATGGGCACTGAATGGCTATGGTCCCTGGGCTTTTTTCGTTGAAGATGAATTCGCCGGCTGGGGTGGCCTGCAGCAGGAAGACGGTGACGCTGATCTTGCCTTGGTGCTTCATCCAGACTACTGGGGGCTTGGCAGAGTGATTTTCGATGAGATCGTACGGCGCGCTTTCCAGGAGATGGGGCTTGAGTCGATCACCCTGTTGCTTCCACCAACCAGAACCCGAATCAAAGGTATTCTTCGCCTGGGGTTTCGCCTTGACGGAGAGGTGGATATCGACGGCACGCCCTTCTCGCGCTATCGGCTACTCGCCACGGCCAAGCATTGACTTGTTGGCTGGATCGCCGGGGCACGCCCCTGCCCTTTTTGGATTGCGGTATACCCATCCGTCAGCCGCATGACGCGCTGGGTGGCGATACACCCAAGCGCTATGCTTGCTCAGGCAGGAGGGCCGCGCATGTGTGGAAGGTTGAGCCAGTACCGAGGCATACACGATTTTGTCGAAACCCTGAGCCTGCCAGAGGCCTGGCGGAACAACGTCGGCGACCAGCCACTTGGCCGGTACAACGTCGCGCCGACCACGCCGGTGGCAGTGCTGCGAATGGATGAGGCGGGCCCGCGGGCGGACCTGGTGAGATGGGGATGGCGGCCCCATTGGGCGACCGACCGTGCTGCGCCGATCAACGCCAGGGTCGAAAAGGTGACACACGGCCCCTTCTTCCGGGCAATCTGGCCGCACCGAGGCATAACGCCGATCGACGGCTGGTATGAATGGGTCGATGAAGGCGGACCGAAGAAACAGCCGTACTACATCCGACGCCGCGACGGGCGCCCTTCCCTTTGCGCCAGCATCGGCCAGTTCGCTGGCGGCGAGCATGATGGGTTCGTCATCATTACGGCCGATGCCCAGGGCGGAATGGTAGATGTGCACGACCGCAGGCCAGTGGTTTTGGCCCCAGACCTTGCGCGTGAGTGGATGCAAACCACGACGCCGGGCGAACAGGCCGAGCAGATGGCGCTCAACCTGGGCGAGCCAGCCGAGGCCTTCGAGTGGTATCGAGTGAGCACAGCCATTGGCAATGTGCGCAACCAAGGTGCCGAACTGATACAGCCGCTTCAGTGATGCGATAGTAAATTCTTCCGGCCCAAGTACCGGCAGCGCAACATCATCGAACGGATGTTTGGCTGGCTGAAAGAGAGGCGCCCTCACGAAAACGCATCAGTTGGTTCGCGAATTGGTCCGAAGGGCTTCGCCCAGCGCCTATGCCGCTCCGGCATAACATGCTCCACGCAGGTGCATGCTCTGCCGGCAGATTGTAGCGTCAATCATCCAAAGACCTGGTTGAGCGCCTAAATCTCGAATGTGAAAACATGGGCGCTGTCATTGAATCAAGCTGGATACAATTGATCATCTATCGAGACTGTAAGTGGCGAACGTTCTCCGCCGGTATGGAGTGTGGTATCCGTTTCAATCAACATGACCGCACATTCATCTTCGGCGATAGGTTTGTGTCGCACCCGTTTGGGAATAATGCAAAACTCCCCTGCATTCAAGACAATGGTGCGATCTTCGAGCTGAATGCAAAGCGTGCCATAGATTACTGAAAACATCTCGTCTTCATGTTCGTGCGCATGCCAAACAAATTCTCCTTTCAGTTTTGCAATTTTGACGAACTGGTTATTGACGCGACCGAGGACTCGGGGCTTCCAGTATTCTGTGAGCGTATCCAGTTCATTTCGTAGGTTGATGCTATCCAAGGTGTTGATCATTCTTGCTCATGTCCATGTGTCAGTCTGTGCCTTGCAATCTAAAGAGGAGCGTGAACTTTGAGTAGCGACGAATTATAATGCCGCTATTAACACTGCTAATGGCTTGACATGAACAAAACTCACAACCTTGATCTGGCACTGCTCAGAGCCTTCGTCGAGGTGGCGGATACTGGGAGCATGAGCGTTGCGTCAGTCAACCTGCACCTGACACAAGGTGCTGTTAGCCAGCGAATCAAACGTCTGGAGGCATTCCTCGACTGCCAGTTATTGCTGCGTGATACACAGGGCAGTCGTCTGACGGGTAAGGGAAAATCGCTGCTGCCAGACGCCCGTCGTCTGCTACGAATGCATGACGCTTTCTGTGCCTCCATTGGTGGAAGGGAATCAGCAGCCTCGGTGCGCCTTGGGCTCCCCTTCGATATGGCCGGAGCCCCGCTTGCCCACTTGCTCAAAGCTTTTAGTAATGCCTTTCCGAGGGTCGAGGTAAAGATCTTCAGCGCTTCTTCGACGGATCTCGACCAAGCGTTCACCAACGGCAAACTCGATCTGGTGATCAGTCAAGGCCCGACCAACGTCGAATTGGGCGAACGGTTGGCTGTGGATCAACTGGTATGGTTGGGCAACGAGGTAACAGCAGCACAGCGGCCATTGGCACTGTGCTTTCTGACTGCGAATTGTGCCTTTCGCGATACCGTTTTCCAGCGTCTGGACGAAGAAGGTATTGTTGGAAAGATGGTGTTCGAAAATGCATCAGCCGATACCACATTGACCATGGTTCGCAATGGGCTTGCGGTTACGCCTTGGCTGCAACGCCTAGCGCCCGAAGATATCATCCTGCCATTGCCGGATTGTGGGCTACCGACACTGCCCGAATTCGCGGTACGGTTGCAGTCGTTGGATGATGCTACTCGTCCTGTTTCTGATCTTGCCGATCTTATCAGGGATCATTTCAAGCGCTCAGATATCTCACTCGCCGAAAAAACGGTAGGCATTAGTTAAAGCGCCCCACATGCGTTGAGTTCGGTGGGGGCCTTGAGGTGTTCATCATGAGATTTTTGGCGCCTGCCAGATCGAGCGCCGCCCGCGCGGCGCATCGCGAGCTGCGCTCGCTCCTACGTTTGTTTCGGGCCAGTCATGCCTGTGACAGGCGCGCGCGACCGCCTGGTTTGTACCACGCGCTACTGAGCCATGCGCCAAGGCGTTCGCGCGCAAAATCCTCAGGAACAATTGGCCCGTAACAAACGTAGGAGCGAGCGCAGCTCGCGATGCGCCGCGCGGGCGGCGCTCGATCTGGCAGGCGCCAAAAACCTCATGACGAACAATTCCAGGCCCCACCGAACCCAACGCCATGATCGGGGGTCCGCATATCGCCAACATTGCGGCGGTAGAAGTGGTGTCATTCCGACAGGTCACTGCCGCGCACATAGCCCAACGTCAGCAACACCTCGTCTCGCGCTGCCTCATTGCGATGCTCTAAAACCTCGACCAGCACATCGATCTCAGGCTTGGCTGCAAGTTGCGGCACAGCCGTGCTGCCTACATGGTGAATGGCGAGAAGCTCATCGCCGAACACCGAGGCGAGCAGAACGTTGACCGCCTCATACCGCTGCGGCCATGCAGGGTCGTAAGCCGTGATCTTGCTGGTCAGCGCCATGAGGCCTCCTTGGGCAAGTGAAAACGTTCCGATGCGCCTACACGGCAGGCACCTGCCGCCAATCAAGCGCGGTCTGGCATCTAACGGCCTTGCACAACCTGATCAGGCTGAGTGCCCATACTCGCGAGAAAAACATCGGTATCCCGATTGGTCCGCAGGCAGGCCACGCGACAGCCCGGCAGGGCCGTCGCCACGAATCGCTTTATCGCCTCCCGAGACGAGGTTTTCGTCCGCCACATGAACCTGAAAAACTCCGGCAGGTTGGCCAGCAACTCCGGACAGTTGTCCGGCAAGTCAGGCCGGGATCGACCGCGGTTTAACACCGTTCTGAGGAGCACGCGCCAGAATCGAAGCGGAGCCGAGCGATCAATCCATATCAACATGTCAGCGCGGGCCAGCCGGTTGTTCCATGTGGTCGAATGCCCGCCTTCGAAGATCCAGCGCTCACGGGCCTCGACCTCATGACAAAGACGCGTCTTCTCGTCCCGGCTCCGCTCGACCCACCCTGGCTGCCAATGAATCGTGTCGATGTGCACGACCGGCAAGCCAGTGCGCTCGCCAAGCTTGCGCGCCAGGGTACTTTTCCCAGCCCCTGGCTGACCAATAATCATCACCCGCTGCATTCAAGCTCCCTCTCGCCATGCCTGCTGAATTTTGGGCGCGCGATTCTACGGCAATGGGCGACGCGGTCAACTGCAAGCGCACTCATGCTCTGGGCGTCCTTCACAAGTCGGCAGCTGATCACTGCTCAAGTGGTGTAACTCATCATGGCGCTGGCCACTGAGTTCGCCGTTTGGGTGATCACGGCCGACAGCTTGGCTTGAGGATTATCGCTGACCGTCTCGAAAGCCTTCAATTGCATGTAGCGTCTTTGCAGGCGCCACGCGTCGTTCTGCACGCGGATCGCCGCAGAGAGACTGCCTGGGGCCTGGTAGTCGGCCCTGTCAGCCGCAATTGAGCGTGAAGGCCGTTGGTGTCACCAAAAGTCGGTATGGAGTTGGCAAGGGATACGGAAAACGGTGGTTCAGAGGACTGATGGGGGGCATCCCACTGCTCGTAGATACGTTCAAAATCTGGTTGCATGAGTTCGACCCATACCCCCCCGCTATAGGGCTCATCACGCTGCAATACGGGAAGAGGTAGCGTTGCCCGGACAAAGAATCGTTCGGCGGAAAACAAGCTCAATGTCATCGCTGGCGTGTTCCTTTCCGCACTCATTGCAGATCATCTCAAAAGCTCCCGTTGCATCTACCGGTTTAATGCCTTGTACAACGTTAGGTACAATGGCTGCGGTTGCCAGCGACGGCTGGATCCATCTGGACACCTTTGGCCTGTGGCTACTGGAATGACGATTCTGATCCAGATGAGAGAACACTGTGAGTCACTACGGAGCCGCTGTGCGGGCCGACTGGCTTCACTTTCTTAGTACTTTGGGCGTCGCCTGTGGCGGTCCAAAGAGCAACCCTTACCCGGGCAGAGCCCGGAGGATGGACAAATGCACGTACTGACTTTTAGCCAGGCACGCGCCGAACTGAAGCAGACAATGGATGATGTTTGCCGGGACCATGAGCCCGCCGTAATCACGCGACAGCGTGGCGAACCCGTAGTGATAATGTCCCTGGAGGACTACAACGGGATGAACGAGACCATTCACCTGTTGGGATCGTCCAAAAACGCTTCGCGCTTGCGCTCATCCATCGATCAGCTCCGGGACGGCCAGGCCTTGGCGAAGGAGCTGGACCTCAATGAGCAAGAACCAGAAGCAGCGGAACAAGGATGAAGCCCGCGACAAGGTAAGCGTGAAGTTCACCAAAGAGGGCTGGGAGGATTACTGTCACTGGCAGAGTGCCGACCTCACCATACTTGGCAACGTCAACCGCCTGATTGACGTGTGTCTACGCACCCCCTTCACGGGTATTGGCAAGCCTGAGCCGCTGAAAGGCGATTTATCTGGCGTGTGGTCCCGTCGCATCACCCGTGAGCACCGTCTGGTCTACTTCTTCGAGGCCGGTATGCTCACCGTTCTGCAATGCCGCTACCACTAAAACGACTAAAGCACTGTACTGTGCTGTGCGCGAGCTGCCTCCGCCACTGTTACAAGGGCGGTCGGTGAACGAAATCACACGCGCGGTCGTTTGGCGCTGGGTGTCCAGTTCTTAGGGATAGGCTATCCGCAGGCTCACGCAGAGGTGCACTACCGCGCTGCACGGGAATCGCCGTTCGTCTTGCCGCCCGGTAATAATGGGGAGCACGTCAAGCAGATGTCGGACCTGCACCACCAGTAGCGGCCAATCCTGAAAGGTTTGGGCATCAGGTACCGCCCCCGTATAACTGCCGCCACACCTATGCGACAATATGCTCAATGTCTGGTCTCAACCCCGCATTTATCGCCCAACAGCTCGGGCAAGGCGTGCAGATGCTCTTATCGACTTATGCGCGCTGGATTAACTCGTCTAACGACTGGCAGGAGCTGGATAAGCTCCAAATTGGTCCGTAGCTGCGAAGAAGCCACGTAAGTTATTGATAGGTAAGCTCCTTGATCTCCACCGCTAACATCACCATGCAGTTCGGCTCCAAGCCACTGTTCGAAAACGTTTCCGTCAAATTCAACAACGGCAACCGCTACGGCCTGATCGGCGCCAACGGTTGCGGCAAGTCGACCTTCATGAAAATCCTCGGCGGCGATCTGGAGCCGTCCGCAGGCCAGGTCATGCTCGAGCCGAATACCCGCCTGGGCAAGCTGCGTCAGGACCAGTTCGCCTACGAGGAATTCACCGTGATCGACACGGTGATCATGGGCCACGGCCAGCTGTGGAAAGTCAAAGCCGAGCGTGACCGTATCTACTCGCTGCCGGAAATGACCGAAGAAGACGGCATGGCCGTCGCCGAGCTGGAAACCGAATTCGCCGAAATGGACGGCTACACCGCCGAGTCCCGCGCCGGTGAACTGCTGCTGGGCCTGGGTATTCCACTGGACCAGCACTTCGGCCCGATGAGCGAAGTGGCACCGGGCTGGAAGCTGCGTGTACTGCTGGCCCAGGCGCTGTTCTCGGACCCGGACGTGCTGCTGCTCGACGAACCGACCAACCACCTGGACATCAACACCATCCGCTGGCTCGAAACGATCCTCACGGCGCGTAACAGCACCATGATCATCATTTCCCACGACCGGCACTTCCTCAACAGCGTCTGCACCCACATGGCTGACCTGGATTACGGTGAGCTGCGCCTGTTCCCTGGCAACTATGACGAGTACATGACCGCAGCCACCCAGTCGCGTGAGCAGCTGCTGTCGGACAACGCCAAGAAGAAAGCCCAGATCGCCGAGCTGCAGACCTTTGTCAGCCGCTTCTCGGCCAACGCCTCCAAAGCCAAGCAGGCCACTTCACGTGCCAAGCAGATCGACAAGATCCAGCTGGCCGAGGTCAAGCCGTCCAGCCGCGTCAGCCCGTTCATTCGCTTCGAACAGACGAAAAAACTGCACCGCCAGGCTGTGGTCGTCGAGAAAATGGCCAAAGCCTTCGACGACAAGGTGCTGTTCAAGAACTTCGACATCACCGTCGAAGCGGGCGAGCGCGTTGCGATCATCGGCCCCAACGGTATTGGCAAGACCACCCTGCTGCGCACCCTGGTCGGCGAGATGACCCCGGATGCCGGCTCGGTAAAGTGGACCGACAGCGCCGAAGTGGGCTACTACGCCCAGGACCACGCCCACGACTTCGAAGACGACATGAGCCTGTTCGACTGGATGGGCCAGTGGACCTCTGGCGAGCAGGTGATCCGCGGCACCCTGGGGCGCATGCTGTTCTCCAACGACGAGATCCTCAAGTCGGTGAAGGTGATTTCCGGTGGTGAACAAGGTCGCATGCTGTTCGGCAAGCTGATCCTGCAGAAGCCGAACGTGCTGGTGATGGACGAGCCGACCAACCACCTGGACATGGAATCGATCGAAGCGCTGAACCTGGCGCTGGAAAACTACCCGGGTACCCTGCTGTTCGTCAGCCACGACCGTGAGTTCGTGTCGTCGCTGGCCACGCGCATCATCGAGCTGTCGGCCGATGGTGTGGTGGACTTCAGCGGTACTTACGATGACTACCTGCGTAGCCAGGGTGTGCTGGTCTGATTGAAGGCCAAGGCCTGGCCACCTTGTGTGGCTGGGCCTCTTCGCGGGCTTGCCCGCGAAGCCCCCTCCCACCGACTGACACTACCCGACGAATAATTCGTTAGCCTGCTTTCTTTTCCTTCGCGCACCAGCCATGATGGGCCCACGCCCAACCGCCCGCCCGCGAAAGAGCCCATGACCGCGCAACAACCTGCCCCCGCCAGTAACACGCTGCACATCACCCTGCAGATCCTGTCGATCGTTTTCTATACCTTCATTGCCTTCCTATGCATCGGCCTGCCGATTGCGGTACTGCCCAGCTATGTGCACGACCAACTCGGCTTTGGCGCAGTAATCGCCGGTGTAACGATTGGCCTGCAGTATCTGGCCACGCTGCTGAGCCGCCCGTTTGCAGGGAGGGTGGCGGACACCTTGGGAGGGAAACAGGCCATCCGCTTTGGCCTGCTGGGGATTGCCGGTTGTGGGGTGTTGACGTTGCTGTCAGCCTGGACCCTCACCTTACCGCTGCTGAGCCTGGCACTGCTGCTCGGTGGACGTTTGCTGCTGGGCATCGCCCAAGGGCTGATCGGCGTGGCCACCTTGAGCTGGGGCATCAGCCAGGTCGGCCCCGAGCACACTGCCAGGGTTATCTCGTGGAACGGTATCGCCTCCTATGGCGCGATCGCCATCGGTGCGCCAATGGGCGTGCTGGCCGTGGACGGGCTGGACTTCAGCGTGCTGGGGCCGGCTTTGCTGGTGCTGGCAACCCTTGCCCTGCTGGTGCTTCGCAAGCGCCCCGACGTGGTCGTGGTACGCGGCGAGCGCCTGCCCTTCTGGTCGGCGTTCGGCCGGGTTGCCCCGTGCGGCCTGGGTTTGACCCTGGCCTCGATCGGCTACGGCACCTTGACCACCTTCGTCACCCTGTATTACCTCGAGCGCGGCTGGGCTGGCGCGGCCTGGTGCCTGAGTGCGTTTGGTGTGTGCTTCATCATTTCGCGGCTGCTGTTCGTCAACGCGGTCAACCGCTTTGGTGGCTACAACGTGGCGGTCGCCTGCATGGCCACCGAAGTGCTTGGCCTGAGCCTTCTGTGGCTGGCGCCGTCGCCGCCCTGGGCGCTGGTTGGCGCCGGGCTGACCGGTTTCGGGCTGTCGCTGGTGTACCCGGCATTGGGCGTGGAGGCGATCAGGCAAGTCCCCAGCAGCAGCCGCGGCGCGGGGCTGGGTGCCTATGCAGTGTTCTTCGACATGGCCTTGGCCATTGCCGGCCCAGTGATGGGGGCCGTCGCTGCGCACCTGGGGTATGCCTCGATCTTCTGCGTGGCTGCCCTGCTCGCCTTGGCCGGGGTCGGCCTAACGTTGTTGCTGGCGCGGCGCGCCCATCGCAGCTGAACGCTCAGCCGGCGCTGGCGCACCCAGCGCCTGGCTGAAGAACGCCGCCGTTTCTCGCTGCAGCGAGCGATGGATATGCCGGCGGTCGACGCCATCGGCATCCTTGCACAGCGCTGCCATCCGCGCGTACTGCTCGGCATCGCAACGGGCCATGAATACGAAGTGCCCGGCACCGGCCAACAGGCGGTAGTCCGGTGTGACCGGCAGTTTGCGGGCCAGGGCCTCGGCATTACGGTCCACAGCCACAAGCTGATCGCTGTCGCCACTGTAGATCAGCACGGGTACCTGTACCCCGGCCAAGGCATGGCGCCCGAACAACAGGCTCAGCGGCGCCATCAACATGACCGCCCCCACTCGCGGGTCGGTCTCAGGCGCCAGTTCGCTGCGGTCGGCAATCAGTATGCCGTGGGTTTTGCAGGCGTCTGCGTCCTTCGGGCGCTCCAGGCAGTACTGACGCAGACGGTCCAGATCGGGGCGTGCGCCAGACAGGATCAACGCGGTTTCTCCGCCGGCCGAGTAGCCGATAACCCCCACCTTGCCTTCGTTCAGATAAGGCCCGACCATCCTATCAGCGCGCGCTGCGGTGATCGCCGCGCTGAGTTGTAGCGGCCGTCCATAAAGGTTGCTCAGGGTGCCAAGGCGACTGTGGTCGCGCACGTTGTCCCCCGGGTGCACAACCGCCACCACCACGAACCCTTGCCGCGCCAGCGACGTGGCCAGGTAATGCAAGGCCAATGGGCTGCCCGTATTGCCGTGAGACAGCACCAGCAACGGGAATCGGCCCATGGCGACGGGCGCCTCTTCGGCCACATCGACGGGATACCCGTCTATTCGGCTGCGACGGGTCTTGCCAATGGCCGGGTAGAACGCAAGCGCTTGCATTGGGCGGCTATCGACCGGGTCGGTCAAGGTCATAAGGTGCAGGCCGGCAACCCACGGCGCGGCCTCGGCGCGGACCAACAGGCCGCCGAGCAAGACCAGCGCCAACACGCAGCGTGCAATGGTCATCGGCCAGCGGTTCCTTGCAGGACGAGGAGATAGCTCAGCATAAAGACGGTCGGGCTCGTGCCGGATGAAAACTGGATGAAACCGCCGTCATGCATGTTGCGCCGGCGCCCCGTGCATTTGCGTATCGTATCGAACCCGTGGCATAGATGCAGGTCCACGTTGTTACGTGACGTTCTCGCGCCATTGAAGGAGATTCATGCATGAGCAAGCCTGCCTATGTGCCACCCAAAGTCTGGCGCAACGACGCAGCCTCCGGCGGCCAGTTCGCCAGCATCAACCGCCCGGTAGCCGGCCCGACTCACGACAAGGACCTGCCGCTGGGCAAGCACCCGCTGCAGCTGTATTCCCTGGCCACGCCCAATGGCGTCAAGGTCACCATTGCCCTTGAGGAGCTGCTTGCCCTGGGTCACGCCGGTGCCGAATACGATGCCTGGCTGATTCGCATCGGCGAGGGTGATCAGTTTTCCAGTGGCTTCGTCCAGGTCAACCCCAACTCGAAGATTCCTGCCCTGCTCGACCGTAGCGTGGAGCCGCCGGTGCGGGTGTTCGAGTCAGGCTCGATCCTGCTGTACCTGGCTGAGAAGTTCGCAGCTTTGCTGCCAAAATCGCCGGCTGCGCGCACCGAAAGCCTGAACTGGTTGTTCTGGCAGATGGGTGCGGCGCCTTACCTGGGCGGTGGCTTTGGCCACTTCTACGTGTATGCACCAGAAAAGTTCGAGTACGCCATCAACCGCTTCACCATGGAGGCCAAACGTCAGCTGGACGTACTTGATCGTCGCTTGGCCGAAAGCCGTTATCTGGGCGGCGAGGAATACAGTATTGCCGATATTGCCGTGTGGCCTTGGTATGGCCAGCTGGTACGCGGCAACCTGTATGACGCCGCACAGTTCCTGGCGGTTGACGAGTACCCGAACGTACAGCGCTGGGCCGAGGAAATTGCCCTGCGCCCTGCGGTGCAGCGCGGTACACGGGTGAACCGTACCTGGGGAGATGAAAACAGCCAGGTGCCGGAGCGCCATAGCGCCGCAGACCTGGCCGGTTGACGCAGACGGTGTGGGGGCGGCCTTTGTCAACAAAAGGCCGCCCCGGCAAAGGACCGCGTAATGCCTGTTAATGCCCCCCGACAATGCCCCCCTGCATAAAACCATTTGCCCCTGCGCAAACCTGCGCCCACCAAGCCCTTCTTGTACACTCCTCGCATTAGCCCCTACCTGCACATTTTTTTTTGGTGAACGCATGATCGAGGTAACCGAGGTTTCCATTGCCGAGCTGCGCGACGCGCTCGAGTCGGGCCGCACGACGGCGGTCGAGCTGGTCAAGGCCTACCTGGCACGTATCGACGCCTACGATGGCGCCGACACCGCCACTGCCCTCAACGCCGTAGTGGTACGCAACCCGGAGGCGCTGAAAGAAGCCGAGGCCTCCGACGCCCGCCGTGCCAAGGGCCAGGTGCTTAGCCCGCTGGACGGTATCCCCTACACCGCCAAGGACAGCTACCTGGTCAAAGGTTTGACTGCCGCCTCCGGCAGCCCTGCCTTCAAGGACCTGGTCGCCCAGCGCGACGCCTTCACCATCGAGCGCCTGCGCGCCGCCGGAGCCGTGTGCCTGGGCAAGACCAACATGCCGCCCATGGCTAACGGTGGCATGCAGCGCGGCGTCTATGGCCGCGCCGAAAGCCCGTACAACGCCAACTACCTGACCGCGCCCTTCGCCTCGGGCTCGTCCAACGGTGCCGGTACCGCCACCGCCGCCAGTTTCAGCGCCTTTGGCCTGGCCGAAGAAACCTGGTCCAGCGGCCGTGGCCCGGCGTCCAACAACGGCCTGTGTGCCTACACCCCGTCGCGCGGAGTGATTTCGGTGCGTGGCAACTGGCCGCTGACGCCGACCATGGACGTGGTGGTGCCCTATGCCCGCACCATGGCCGACCTGCTGGAAATCCTCGACGTGGTGGTCGCCGATGACGCCGACAAGCGCGGCGACCTGTGGCGCCTGCAGCCGTGGGTGCCGATCCCGGCTGCCTCGACGGTACGTCCGGCGTCGTACCTTGAGCTGGCGGTGGATGCCAGCGCGCTCAAGGGCAAGCGCTTTGGCGTACCACGCATGTATATAAATGCCGACCCCGAAGCAGGCACCTCCGAAAAACCGGGCATCGGCGGGCCGACCGGCCAACGCATCAACACCCGCGCTACGGTGATCGACCTGTGGCAACAAGCACGCCAGGCCTTGGAAGCAGCGGGTGCCGAAGTACTGGAAGTGGACTTCCCGCTGGTGTCCAACTGTGAAGGTGACCGCCCAGGCGCGCCGACCGTATACAACCGTGGCATCGTCAGCAAAGCGTTCCTGCATGACGAACTGTGGGAACTGTCGGGCTGGGCCTTTGACGACTTCCTGCGCGCCAACGATGACCCCAAGCTTAACCGCCTGGCCGATGTCGACGGGCTGAAGATCTTCCCGCACGACCCGGGCACCTTGCCCAACCGTGAAGACGACCTGGCTGCCGGCATGGACGAGTACGTCAACATGGCCAAACGCGGTCTGAAGACCTGGGACCAGATCGAAACACTGCCCGACGGCCTGCGCGGCCTGGAGCAGACCCGCAAGCTGGACCTGGAAGACTGGATGGACAAGCTGGGCCTGGACGCGGTGCTGTTCCCCACCGTAGCCGACGTTGGCCCGGCCGATGCCGATATCAACCCGGTATCGGCGGACATCGCCTGGAGCAACGGTATCTGGGTAGCCAACGGCAACCTGGCAATCCGTCACCTGGGCGTTCCGACCGTGACCGTGCCGATGGGCGTGATGGCCGATATCGGTATGCCGGTGGGGCTGACCTTTGCCGGGAAGGCCTATAGCGACAACGCGCTGCTGAGTTTTGCTGCCGCCTTCGAGTCGACCGGCTCGCGCCGGATGATCCCGCCGCGCACGCCGGCGCTTGGCTGAGTCTTACAGGGCCCCTAAAAGCAGATCGCGAATTTCAACCATATGTGTAAAAATACACAAACAGTTGATTTTGCGATCTGCCATGCCTATCACCCCCAGCGAAGAACGCCAACTCACCCTCACCGTGCTCAAGGCCGCCATCCAGGCCCTGGGCAGCGTTGCCGCGCGCAACATGGAAATTCTCCTGCACGACCTTGACCACCCCGAGCACTCGGTGGTGGCGATCGTCAATGGTCATCTTTCCGGCCGCAGCCTGGGCAGCCCGATCCTCGCCGCACCGGAGCAGGACCAGGGTTTCAAGGCACTGATGCAGGCCTCGGCCGACCAGCACGGCTGTGAGCCGGTGGTGCTGCCCGATTACCCCACTACGCTCAAAGGCCGCACGCTACGAAGTGCCACGGCAATTTTCCGTGACAGCAGCGGCCACCCGTTCGCCAGCCTGTGCGTCAACACCGACGTCACCGGCCTCGATGCTGCCATGAGCTTTCTCCAGCAGTTGCAGCCGCTGGGAGCCATACCGGCGGTCAACGAACCAGCCGACATGGAGCTGCTGATGAGCGAGATCATCCAGGCCGCCCTGCAGCGCAGCGGCCAGGGGCGAATGAACAAACAGGCCAAGGTCGAGGCCGTGCGCGTCATGCAGGAACGCGGCCTGTTCATCGTCAAGGGCGGCGTCGAGAAGGCTGCCAGCGCCCTCGGCGTGACGCGCTACACCATTTACAACTACCTCGAGCAACTACGCGGAGCCAGCCAATGACCTTGCACATTCATACACCCCTGATCGAATCGCGCCCGCTGTCGTTGGCTGCCGGCCGTAATATCTGGCTCAAGCTCGACGCCCTGCAACCCTGCGGTTCGTTCAAACTGCGCGGTGTAGGCCACGCCTGCGAGGTACACCAGGCGCTCGGTGCCCGGCACTTTGTGTCCTCGTCAGGCGGCAATGCCGGTTTGGCAGTCGCCTACGCCGGACGCAAGCTGGGGGTGCCGGTGACCGTGGTGGTACCCGAAACCACCACCGAACGGGCCAAGGAGCTGCTGCACCTGGAAAACGCCAAGGTGGTGGTGCACGGCAGTTCCTGGCAAGAGGCCAACGCCCTGGCACAGACACTAGTAGGCCCGAACGATGCCTTCATCCACCCATTCGACGACCCACTGCTGTGGGCCGGGCATGCCAGCCTGGTGGATGAAGTGGCCGAAGCCGGCCTGAAGCCGGACGCGGTGGTGTTGTCAGTCGGCGGTGGCGGCTTGCTCAGCGGCGTGGTGGAGGGCCTGAAGCGCAATGGCTGGGGCGACGTGCCGGTGCTGGCGGTAGAAACCGAGGGCGCGGCGTCGCTGCATGCGGCCATGCAGGCCGGCCATTCGGTGGAGCTGGAGCGTATCGCCTCGGTGGCGACGTCGCTGGGGGCCAAGCGTGTGGCTGATCAGGCGCTGATATGCGTGCAGCAGCATCCGGTGCACAGCCACCTGGTCAGCGATCGCGCAGCGCTGGAGGCCTGTGAGCGGTTCCTGCTGGACCACCGTGTGCTGGTCGAGCCCGCGTGCGGGGCGGCGCTGGCAGTGGCCTATGATGCCAAGGCACTGGGCGCCTTGCGCAATGTACTGGTGGTGGTCTGTGGCGGCGCTACCGCAACACTGGAGCAGATCAGGGCGTGGCTGCAGCAGGCAGACTGAAGCTGCCATCTGTCGGGGGTGATTACGACAGTCACATGCACCTGATCTACTAGGCTCGCCGCAACCGAAAAGCCCTCGCAATCGCGTCAACCCTGACGAAATGCGTATCCCGCCCTTTCGGTCTGCGGCAAGTGAAGGCACAATGCGTGTCCTTTTTTTGGCCGGCCTGGCCGGGGGCCTTTAAATGATCAAGACGCCGTATTACCTCATCGATAAAACCAAGCTGCTCAGCAACATGGAGAAGATCGCCTACGTGCGCGAACACTCCGGTGCCAAGGCGCTGCTCGCCCTCAAGTGCTTCGCCACCTGGTCGGTGTTCGACCTGATGCAGCAGTACATGGACGGCACCACCTCGTCCTCCCTGTTCGAGCTCAAGCTCGGCCGCCAGAAGTTCGCCGGCGAAACCCATGCCTATAGCGTGGCCTGGGCCGACGACGAGGTCGAGGAGATGCTTGAGAACTGCGACAAGATCATCTTCAACTCAATCGGCCAGCTGCAGCGCTTTGCCGAACAGTCCGAAGGCAAAGTGCGTGGTCTGCGCGTCAACCCGCAGGTCAGCAGCTCCGACTACCTGCTGGCCGACCCGGCCCGCCCGTTCAGCCGCCTGGGCGAATGGGACCCGGCCAAGATCGAGCAGGTGATCGAACAGATTTCCGGTTTCATGTTCCACAACAACTGCGAGAACGGTGACTTCGGCCTGTTCGACAAGATGCTCACGCACATCGAAGAGCGTTTCGGCCACCTGCTGCACAAGGTCGAGTGGGTCAGCCTTGGTGGCGGCATTCACTTCACCGGTGAAGACTATGCAGTGGACGCCTTCTGCGCGCGCCTGAAGGCGTTCTCGGAAAAATACGGCGTGCAGGTATACCTGGAGCCCGGCGAAGCAGCCATCACCAACAGCGCCTCGCTGGAAGTGACCGTGCTCGATACCCTGTACAACGGCAAGCACCTGGCCGTGGTCGACAGCTCGATCGAAGCGCACCTGCTCGACCTGCTGATCTACCGCCTCAACGCCAAGATGGCCCCCAATGACGGCGAGCATACCTACATGGTCTGCGGCAAGTCATGCCTGGCCGGTGATATCTTCGGCGAGTACCAATTCGACCGTCCGCTGGCCATTGGCGATCGCCTGTCGTTCATCGACACGGCGGGTTACACCATGGTCAAGAAAAACTGGTTCAACGGGCTGAAGATGCCTTCCATCGTGGTCAAGCAGCTCGACGGCAGCGTCGAAGTCGTCCGCGAGTTCGGTTTCGAAGACTACGTTTCCAGCCTGTCGTAAGACCGGCTTTCAAGTAAGGAGCAAAAGGTAAATTGAAGAAGAACGTTCTTATCATTGGTGCAGGAGGTGTCGCCAAGGTGGTGGCCCACAAGTGCGCGCAGCATAACGACGAACTGGGTCGTATCGCTATCGCGTCACGGAACATCTCCAAATGCCAGGCCATCATCGACAGCGTCAAGGCCAAGGGTAGCCTCAAGGTGCCCGCCGACATCCAGGCCTTCTCGCTCAATGCCCTCGATGTCGAGGCAACCAAGGCACTGATCCGCGAAACCGAATCGCAGATTGTGATCAATGTGGGTTCCGCCTTCCTCAACATGTCGGTGCTGCGTGCCTGCATCGATACGGGTGCCGCCTATCTGGACACCGCCATCCACGAAGAGCCGGGCAAGATCTGCGAGACCCCGCCGTGGTACGGCAACTACGAGTGGAAACACCTCGAAGAGTGCCAGGCCAAGAACATTACCGCCATTCTCGGCGTCGGATTCGACCCGGGTGTGGTGAACAGCTACGCCAAGCTGGCGCAGCAGCAATATTTCGACAGCATTGATTCGATCGATATTCTCGACGTCAATGCCGGTTCCCATGGCAAGTACTTTGCCACCAACTT
Organism: Pseudomonas sp. D5(2026); assembly: GCF_057766845.1. Lineage (NCBI taxonomy): Bacteria > Pseudomonadati > Pseudomonadota > Gammaproteobacteria > Pseudomonadales > Pseudomonadaceae > Pseudomonas > Pseudomonas sp. D5(2026). Next base: position 2,687,173 of record NZ_CM173421.1, on the reverse strand, counting down.
CGACCCGGAAATCAACTTCCGCGAGTTCACCGGACAAGTGTGGAGCTGGCAGAACAGCCAGTGGACCAGCAACACCATGTTCGAGGTCAAGCGTACCGACGACCTGCCAGTGGTAGGCTCGCAAAACCTGTACCTGACCGGCCACGATGAAGTTCACTCGATTTCGAAGAACCTCAATGTACCGAACGTGCGCTTCTGGATGAGCTTCGGCGAGCACTACATCAACGTGTTCACTGTTCTGAAAAACCTGGGCCTGCTCAGCGAGCAGCCGGTGAAAACCGCCGAAGGCCTGGAAGTGGTGCCGCTGAAAGTGGTCAAGGCCGTACTGCCAGACCCAGCCTCGCTGGCCCCTGGCTACACCGGCAAGACCTGCATCGGTGACCTGGTCAAAGGCACCAAGGATGGCCAGCCGCGCGAAGTGTTCATCTACAACGTGGCTGACCACGAAGAAGCCTACGCCGAGACCGACAGCCAGGGCATTTCCTACACCGCCGGCGTACCACCAGTGGCTGCCGCCCTGCTGGTTGCCCGTGGCGAGTGGGATGCCAAGCGCATGGTCAACGTCGAGGAGTTGCCAGCCGAGCCGTTCCTCAAGGCGCTGGACGTGATGGGCCTGCCGACCCGCGTCAAAGATGAAAAAGGCGATCGTCCTTGGGACGCTGAAGCCTAAGCAACAAACAGAAGGGGCGCCACATGGCGCCCCTTCTGCTTTCCAGGTCCAGGATCGTCACAGGCCTGAAACAAGCACGTAACCTGTGGGAGCGGGCAAGCCCGCGAAGAGGCCGGCGCAGGCTTACCTCTACTTGCGGGCCTCCAGAATCAGGTTGAACGGCGTATGCGTCGCCCGGCGGAACCTGCTGAACCCCGCCTCCTCGAAGACGGCCCGCAAGCGCGCTTCTCCGGCCTGTGCGCCCAGCCCGAGGCCCACCTCCTGCGACAGCGAATTCGGCGTGCAGATGAAGGTAGACGCGGCATAGAACAACCGTCCGACCGGTGTCAGGTTACCCTCCAGCGAGTCCTCGGCATAAGGCTCTACCAGCATGACCGTGCCATCCGCCTTCAAAGCACGGTAGGCATGCCGGGCTGCCCCGACCGGGTCACCCATGTCGTGCAGGCAATCGAAGAAACACACCAGGTCATGGTCATGCCCCGGATAGTCCTTGGCGCTGGCCTGCTGGAAGCTCACCCGCGCCTCCAGCCCCGCTTCACGTGCACGCTCGTTGGCGGTTGCGATCGAAGGCTCATGATAGTCGTACCCCACGAAGGTCGACGCCGGAAACGCCTGCGCCATCACCAGCGTCGAGGCACCATGACCGCACCCCACGTCCGCCACCTTGGCGCCCGCCTGCAGCTTGGCCACCACACCCTCCAGCGCCGGCAGCCAATCCGCCACCAGAAAGGTGCGATACCCCGGCCGGAAAAACCGCTCGGTACCACTGAACATGCACGGGTGGTGATCGCCCCAGGCCAGCCCGCCATCGCCACGCATGGCGGCTACCAGCTTGTCCTTGTCATGGAACAGCGCTGCCACCACTGCCGCGCCGCCGGCCATGTAGGCCGGGGAGTCCTCCAGCGCCAGGGCCATGGCCTGTTCCTCAGGCAGCACGAAATGGCCCTTCTCATGGACCATGTAACCCGAGGCCGCCTGGGCATTCAACCATTCGCGCACCAGCCGCGGGTGGCAGCCGGTCTTTTCCGCCAGTTGCTCCGGGGTGACCGCCTGGCTGTCCGCCAAGGCCCGGTACAGCCCCAGTTCATCGCCGAGGATGACGTTGGCCAGCGTCGCCGCTGCGCCCATGTCGCTCACCAGCTTGCCCATGAAATCGTGAAGCTTTGCCTCGTCCATGACCTGCCCTCCTCTGCAAGAAGGCCATCGCCAGCGAGGGACGTCCACTCCGGGGAGGCGGTGGTCGGTTCAAGGGTGTCGGTTCGCGGTACGATTCGCTACCGCGAGCTGTCAGTAAGTTTAGATGCTCTGCCTGGGCACCGTGGAATAACGGCCTCATGGCCCACGAAACATCCTTCAGGTAACAATTCCTAAACAACGATGTGACATTTTTTTTCAGCTTTCTTATCAAGGAGCTGTCAAATGAAGGTCACGGTTTTCGGAACCGGCTACGTCGGCCTGACCCAGGCGGTGTGTCTGGCCCAGGTGGGCCATTCGGTGCTGTGCATGGATGTCGATGCCGATCGGGTTGCCAGCCTGAGTGAAGGACATTGCCCGATCTTCGAGCCCGGCCTTGCGCCGCTGCTGAAGAAGAACCTCGCCTGCGGTCGCCTGTCCTTCACCACCGACGCCGCAGCGGCCGCCAACTATGCCAGGTTGCAGTTCATTGCCGTCGGAACCCCGCCGCAAGCCGACGGCAGCGCCGACCTGAAGCATGTTTTTGCCGTGGTCGACAGCATCCTCGAACATGCCGACGGGCCCAAAGTGATCGTCAACAAGTCCACCGTGCCGGTGGGTACGGTACACCGCATCAAGGCTCGCATCGCCCAGGCCGTGGCCGATACCAGCCGCTTCCAGGTGATCAGCAACCCGGAGTTTCTCAAGGAAGGCTCTGCGGTGGATGACTGCATGCGCCCCGAACGCATCATCATCGGCGGCGCAGAGGCGCCCGAAGTGGAGTTGCTACGCGAGCTTTACCTGCCGTTCAGCCGCAACCGCGAAAAGCTTATGGTCATGGACGCGCGCAGCGCCGAGCTGACAAAGTACGCGGCCAACTGCATGCTGGCCACCAAGATTTCCTTCATCAACGAAATCGCCAACCTGGCCGAGCACCTGGGGGCCGACATCGAAATGGTGCGCCGTGGCATCGGCTCGGACCCGCGCATCGGTTATGACTTCATCTACGCCGGCTGCGGTTTTGGCGGTTCTTGCTTCCCCAAAGACCTGCAAGCTCTGCGCCACAGTGCCGAGGCAGAAGGCTTCGAGACACAGTTGCTGCGCGCAGTAGAGTCGGTCAACGAGCAGCAGAAGGGCCGGCTGTTCAGCAAGATCCAGCGCCACTACCCCGGCGGCCTGCGGGGCAAGGTGTTTGCCCTGTGGGGGTTGTCGTTCAAGCCCAATACCAATGATATCCGCGAAGCCTCCAGCCGGGTCTTGCTGGAAGCGTTGTGGGCCGCGGGTGCGCGGGTCCAGGCCCACGACCCTCAGGCCATGGAAGAAATCCGGCGCCACTACGGCCCGCGTGCCGACTTGCAACTGGTGCCCTGCAAGGACGATGCATTAAAGGGCGCAGATGCCTTGGTGATCGTCACCGAGTGGCAGGACTACCGCGTACTCAATCTGGACAAGGTGCCGCAGCAGTTGACCGACCGGGTGGTGTTCGACGGGCGCAACCTGTTCGAGCCCGAGCACATGGCCGCCGCCGGCCTGACTTATTACGGGATCGGCCGTGGCCAGGTGCAGCCAGTATGCCCGTACTGATTACCGGTGTGGCAGGTTTCATTGGCTACCACGTGGCGCGGCGCCTGTGCGAGGCCGGCATCGAAGTGGTCGGTATCGACAACCTTAATGCCTACTACAGCGTCGAGCTCAAGCGGGCGCGCCTGCAGGCGTTGTTCGGTTTTTCCAGCTTCCACTTCCATACCCTCGACATCGCCAACCCTGCCGATTTGCAACCGCTGTTCGCCAGGCAGGCGTTCAGCGAGGTGATCCACCTGGCAGCCCAGGCCGGCGTGCGCTATTCACTGGACAACCCTGGTGCCTACGGGCAGGCCAACCTGGTTGGTTTCCTCAATGTTCTCGAGGCCTGCCGAGCGCAGCCACCACGCCACTTGATCTACGCCTCCAGCAGCTCCGTGTACGGGGCCAATGCCAAGCTGCCGTTCAGCATCGACGACCCGGTCGAGCAGCCAGTGTCGCTCTATGCCGCCAGCAAGCGCGCCAATGAACTGATGGCGCACAGCTACGCGCACCTGTACCGCCTGCCGACCACCGGCCTGCGTTTTTTTACCGTCTATGGCCCCTGGGGCCGCCCCGACATGGCGCTGTTCAAGTTCACCCGCGCCATGCTCGAAGGCCGGCCGATAGCGCTTTACAACAACGGCCTGATGGGCCGCGACTTCACCTACATCGACGACATCGTCGAGAGCATCGTGCGCCTGCGCCTGAAACCGCCCCGCCCGGTCGAAGGGAAACCACCCTGCCAACTGTTCAATATCGGCCGCGGTCAGCCGGTAAGGCTGCTGCACTTTGTCGACTGCCTGGAGGACGCCTTGGGTATCAAGGCCCAGCGCGACTACCTACCGCTGCAAGCGGGGGACGTACTGGAAACCTGGGCCGACGTAAGCTCACTGACACGCTGGATCGACTTCTCCCCTGGCACGTCGCTGGAACATGGCGTCAACGCCTTCGTTGGTTGGTACCGGGGTTTCTACCGGGTTTGATCCACGCACTCACAACACGATCACAGGTAGCCTCATGAGCGATCCACTTGACCTCTCGGTACTCATCCCCGCCAAGAACGAGGTCGACAACCTGCCGTCACTGCTGATGGAGATTCGTGCTGCACTCACGGCCGAAGACTACGAAGTGTTGGTGGTCGACGACGGCAGCAGCGACGGCACCCTGAACGTACTGCAACAACTGAAAAGCCAGGGCTACAGGCAATTGCGCATCCTGCGTCACGACCGTTCGCTGGGCCAGAGCACCTCGCTGTGGCATGCCGCCCAGGTGGCCCGTGGCCACTGGCTGGCGACCCTGGATGGCGACGGCCAGAACGACCCGGCAGACATCCCCGGCATGCTAGCCCTGGTGCGCGCCAGCCAGAACCTGGCCGGCGGCGTCAAGTTGGTGGCAGGGCACCGGGTCAACCGGCGTGACAGCGCCAGCAAGCGCTGGGCCTCGCGCTTTGCCAACGGCCTACGCAGCCGCCTGCTCAAGGATGCCACGCCCGACACCGGCTGCGGGCTGAAGCTGATCGAGCGGGCAGCCTTCCTGCACCTGCCCTACTTCGACCACATGCACCGCTACATTCCGGCACTGATCCTGCGCCACAACGGCCGCATGCTGGTGCACCCGGTCAACCACCGGCCACGCCACGCCGGTGTCTCCAAGTACGGCAACCTGGACCGCGCCCTGGTCGGCATCCTCGACTTGTTCGGGGTGTGGTGGCTAATCCGCCGCACCCGCCTGCACAGCCGCCCGCAGGAGCTTGAAGGATGACCCGCGAAACCCTCTGGCTGATCATCGGCTTCGCGGGTCAGGCCGTTTTCACCGGGCGCTTCGTGCTGCAGTGGCTGTACAGCGAACTCAAACGCCGTAGCGTGATCCCGGTGGGCTTCTGGTACCTGAGCATGCTCGGCAGCGCGCTACTGCTGACTTACGCCATCTACCGCCAGGACCCGGTCTTCATTATCGGCCAAAGCTTCGGCTTTCTGGTCTACCTGCGCAACCTGCAACTGATTGCCCGTCACCAGCACCTGAAGGAATAGCCCTTTGCCTAAGTTCAAGACAATCGGGGCCGAACGCCTGGCCCTGATCGCCCTCGCCGTGTTGCTGGTGGGCGCGGGAATCGGCTGGCGTCAGCCGATGAATGTCGATGAAGAACGCTTCCTCGGCGTGGCCCTGGAAATGCTCCAGAGTGGCGACTGGTTCATTCCGCACCGGGCAGCGGAGATCTATGGCGACAAGCCACCGCTGTTCATGTGGACCGTGGCGCTGTTCAGCTACCTGACCGGCGCACCCAAAGTTGCTCTCTACCTGCCAGGGCTGCTGTCGGCGGCGACCATAACCTGGGTACTGCATGACCTCGGGCGGCGCCTGTGGAACCGGCGCACCGGCGTGATCGCTGCCTTGTTGTTCCTGGCCACCTACCAGAGCTACAGCATCCTGCGCACCGGGCAGATCGACAGTTTCCTGTGCCTTTGGGTTGCGCTGGGCCTCTACGGCATGCTGCGCCACCTGCTACTGGGGCCCGCCTGGGGCTGGTTCTACCTGGCTTGCGCATCCATGGGCCTGGGCATTATCAGCAAGGGAGTGGGTTTTGTTCCGGCGCTGATATTGCTGCCTTATGCCTGGGCGGTGCGCCATCGCTGGCGCGGCGTAGTCGCCATGCCCGGCCAGGGATGGCGCTGGAGCCTGGGGCTGCTGTGGTTACTCGCCGGTTGCGCCGTGTGGCTGCTGCCGCTGCTGGTGTCGATCGCCCATGGCGGCGGCGCCGCAGAGCTGGCCTACCTGAAGGAAATCCTGCTGCGTCAGACCGCCAGCCGCTACGCCAATGCCTGGGACCATCGCGAGCCGTTCTGGTACTTCTTCGTCAAGGTCATCCCCAAGTACTGGCTACCTCTGATCCTGGCCCTGCCCTGGCTGATACCGGCCTGGCGCCGGCAACTGCAAAAGCGCGATGGCCGCTTCCTGCTACTGCTTGGCTGGGTGGCATTGGTGCTGCTGTTCTTCAGCCTCAGTACCGGCAAGCGCAAGCTGTACATTTTCCCGGCGCTGCCTGGCTTGATTCTGGCGATGGCGCCGCTCGTGCCGTGGCTGCTCAAGCGCTGGTGGCAGCGCCGGCCGGGCTGGCGCAAGGCGTTTACCACAGTAGCCTTGGTATGGTTCGCCCTGTGGTTCGCGCGTGGTTTCGTCGAGCCCGCCAAGGAGGGCCGCAACCCGCATGAGACGCTGATGAGCGACGCCGCACAGGCCACTGCTGGTGCCGAACTGGTGCTGATCAACTGGCGCGAGGGGCATTGGCTGTTTGCCCGGCAACCCATCGTGCACTTCGGTTTCACCGGCCAATCCAAAGTGGATGCAGCGGTCTACTGGCTGCGCCAGCACCCCACCGCCTTCGCCTTGGTTCCTGCCAACCAACTGGGCCTGTGCTTTAGCGCCGACAAGGCCCGCAAGCTGGGTGAGACCTCGCGGGCCGAATGGTATGTAGTCGGTGCAGATGCCGACAACGGCCAGTGTCAGGCCAGTGCCCCCAACAACGTCTACCACTTCGCCTGGGCCGACACGGGGCACAGCCCGCCGGCGGTTGAGGAACGGACCGGGCATTGACCAGCCGGCCCCTGCCGAGTGGGTGTTCTGGCGAATGACGACTCAAGGTCGAACTCGCGCTCCCCCGCCCATGACGCTTGCAATCCATCAAATCTCAAAATACTGTATGAATATTCAGTATAGCGAGACACCGCCATGCAACTCATCGCCAAACTCGGCATCCTGGCAGACGCCGCCAAGTACGACGCTTCCTGCGCCAGCAGCGGCGCGCCCAAGCGTAACTCGCGTGGTGCTGACGGCCTGGGTGCTACCAATGGCATGGGTATCTGTCATAGCTACACACCTGACGGTCGCTGCGTATCTCTGCTCAAGGTACTGCTGACCAACTTCTGCCTGTATGACTGCCAGTACTGCGTCAACCGCCGCTCCAGCAACGTGCCACGCGCGCGCTTCAGCCCCGAGGAAGTGGTACGCCTGACCCTGGACTTCTACCGGCGCAACTGCATCAGCGGCCTGTTCCTCAGCTCCGGCATCATCCGCTCAGCGGACTACACCATGGAGCAGCTGATCCGTGTGGCCCGGCTGTTGCGCGAAGAGCACAGCTTCCGCGGCTACATCCACCTCAAGGCCATCCCCGATGCCGACCCGCTGCTGATCGAAGAGGCCGGGCGCCTGGCCGATCGCCTCAGCGTCAACATCGAACTGCCCACCGAGGCCAGCCTCAAGCGCCTGGCGCCGGAAAAGCAAGGGCGCACCATTCGCCAGGCCATGGGCGTGATTCATCAGGGCCAGCAGGCCGTGGCCAACGAGCCCAGGGCACCGCGCTTTACCCCGGCCGGGCAAAGCACCCAAGTCATCGTCGGCGCCGACAGCACCGACGACAGCACCTTGCTGCGCAATGCCGAATCGCTGTACCAAGGCTACGGCCTCAAGCGCGTGTACTATTCCGCCTTCAGCCCGATCCCCGACAGCCCCGGCAGCGTGCCCCTCGCCGCACCACCGCTGCTGCGCGAACACCGCCTGTATCAAGCCGACTTCCTGTTGCGTGGCTATGGCTACAAGGCTGGCGAGCTGCTGGACCACAGCGGTAACCTGGCACTGGACATCGACCCCAAACTGGCTTGGGCACTGGCCAACCGCGAAGTGTTCCCACTGGACGTGAACCGCGCCGAACCGGCGTTACTGGCGCGTATCCCCGGCATCGGCCTGCGCAGCGTACAGCGCCTGGTCGCCCTGCGGCGGGAGCGGCGCATCCGTTATGACGACCTGATCCAGCTGCGCTGCGTGCTGGACAAGGCACGTCCATTCATCGTCACCAGCGACTACCGCCCCGCCCAGGCCGAACTGCGCAGCGGCTTGCTGCGAGCGCGCTTGAGTGAGCCGCCAGCGCCCGTGCAGATGGGGTTATGGGGGTGATCGCGCTCGACTGCGACGACCTGTTCGCCACCTGGCGCGATCAGGCCCGGGGCTTGTTGGGGCATGGCATCGACCCATCGGAAGTCACCTGGTCGCAAGGCCCGATGGCGGACCTGCTGGCCGTGCCGGCAGCGCCGCCTGAAGGGCCTGGCCCTTTCCGGGCCAAAGTCCCGGCCGCACTGCTGAGCCAATTGGAGCAGGCCTCTCGCTACCGTGGCGAACAGCGCTGGAACCTGCTGTATGAAGTGCTGTGGCGCGTCGCCCATGGCGACCGCACGGCAATGTTGGCGGGTGACCGGCTGGGCAGTGAGCTGCAACGGCGCATCAAGCAGGTAACCCGCGAGGCGCATCACTTGCACGCGTTTGTACGCTTCGTGCCGCTGCCTGAGGAACTGGCTGAGCACTTGCAGCTCGACCTGGTGGCCTATCACGAGCCTGCACACGACATTCTGCAAAGTGCCAGCGCGCACTTCGCCGACCGCCTGGGGCGTTTGCGCTGGTTGATTGCCACGCCACAGGATGGCATTCGCTTCGACGGCCAGGCGTTCGACTACCAGCGCCATTGCCCCGAGCCCTGGCGCCAGTGGGCCCGCAACGCCGAAGACCCCGGCGCCGAACTCTGGCGCACCTACTACCGCCACACCTTCAACCCGGCCCGCCTCAACCCGGACGCCTTGCGCCTGCACATGCCAGGGCGGTTCTGGCGGCATTTGCCGGAAGGCATGCTGATACCGCAGCTTGAAGGCCTGGCGCGCCAAGGCAAACAGCGGGACGGCCAAGCCCTTGAGGTGGCCTCGCAAACCGGCAAGACCATCAGCAAGCCTGCGCGCTCGGTGTAGCCGCGGAGCCTGTTGCGGCCCCGTCTAGACACAAGGCCGCTGCTACGCCGAAGCCATTATCCTCAACTGAAGAGCCTGGCCAGGCAGGCCAGCTTCTTCTTGTACGAACGCCGCGCCTCCAGTGCCTGCTCCAGACTCACCGGCAGGAACCGCGCCTGCTGGTTGGGCTGCATCTGCCCGATCAGGTCGAGGTCGGCGCTGATCACCGTGCCGATCATGGCGTAGCCGCCCCCCGACACTGCATCGCGATGCAGGATGATCGGTTCCAACCCTGCCGGCACCTGGATCGATCCGATCGGGTAGCAGCTGTCGACGATATTGGACGGGTCCGACCCCGCACCGAACGGCTGCTCGCGCGGTTGGAAACTCAAGGCGCTGCCGCCTTTGTAGCGATAGCCGATACGGTCCGCTTCGGAGCCAACCGTCCAGGCGTCGGTGAAGAAACGTTGCGCTGCAGCTTCGGTCAGGCGGTGGAAGTACAGCCCAGGCACCACCCGCAACACCACCTCGCCCCCCAGGGCCTGACGCAGGGCCATGGGCAAGCTTGCACCGGCACGGGTCTTGCCGCTGGGCACGCCCACCGGCAGCAGGTCGCCCGCCATCAGTTTGCGCCCATGAAAGCCACCCAACGCGCCCAGCACGTAGGTGGACCGGCTACCCAGTACCTCGGGCACATCGATGCCTCCGGCCACTGCCAGGTAGGCCCGGGCGCCCGCTGTTGGAAACCCGAAACGCAACACTTGCCCCGCCCGCACGGCAAACGCAGTGTCCGGGCGCTGCTCGCGGCCATCGAGCAACGCTGGCATCTGCGCACCGCACACAGCGACCAGTGCGTCCTGCTGGAACTCCAGCTCCGGCCCCACCAGCGCACACTCCAGGCCCGCAGCGCCGGCCGGGTTGCCCACCAGGTGATTGGCTGCGCTCAAGGCGTACTGGTCGAGTGCGCCGGACGGAGGGATACCCAGGTGGTAGTAACCTTCGCGGCCCAGGTCCTGTACAGAAGTGGCCAGCCCCGGTTTGAGTACCTTGATCATGCCAGCACCTCCTGCAACGATTTGGGGTAGCCGACCGGGTCGGCGAGAAAGGCGTCCAGGAAAAACTCCACGGGACGAATGCGCAGGTCAAAACGGCCCTCCTCCACATCCGCCACCGCCTGGTCATAGGCACGGCGGTCGATGGGTTTGAACTGCACGATGTCACCCGGGCGGAAGAACACCATGTGCTCCTTGAGGTAGTTCAAGGTCTGTTGCGGGTCGTAGATCGGTGCCGGGGTGACGCCGAACATCTGGTAGCCGCCAGCCCCGCGCACCGAGTAGATGCAACCAAAGCAGCCGCCATGGCCCAGGGTGAGCTTGGGCGTGTCGGTACGGGGGCGCAAGTATTTGGGCACCTGCAGCTGCCGCTCGCGCTCGACCATCTGGAACATGAACGGCAGGCCGGCGACAAAGCCCACCATCGACACGAACCATGGCGCGCCACTGTGGGCGGCGATGAATGCCTCGACATCGGCCAGGCCGTTGATGCGCGCGGCGTACTCCAGGTCTGTGCTGGTCGGGTCCTGGTGGCGATCCCGAAAGCGCATCAGGGTTTCATGGGTCCAGGGGTCGTTGTACAGCACCGGGATCTCGATGATCCGCGTCTGCAACGAACGCTCGGCCACCGCCTGCGCCTCGGCGCCGCGCACGGCTTCAAGCAGTGCCTCGGGGGCGATACGGTCCGGGTCGAAGCGGATCTGGAAAGACGCGTTGGCCAGGCATACATCAAGCACGCCATCCAGGGCCAGCCGCTCCACCGCCCGGGTGACGGCCATACCCTTGAAAAAGGCCTCCAGCGACATGCTTTCGCTGACTTCGGCAAACAGGTGCTCGTCGGCGCCGAAGCTATAACGAATCGGGGTTGTAGCAAGCGGTTCGGCCATGACAGTTCCTTTTCTTGGAATCTTTATAGAAAGGCAGGCGAAAACAAAATGCACGGGCTCCGGCTTGTGTGTTTGCCGGATACCTGACGGGTTCAGCGCGGTGCACGCACCACGATGCCAGCCGTATCCAGGGCCTTGCGCGTGGCCTCGACCAGGTCCAGCGCGCCCGGGGTGTCACTGTGCAGGCAGATGGAGTCGAATTCGATGGCCAGGTCCTGGCCTTCGACCGTGCGCACCACGCCTTGGCGGCAAGCGCGCAGCACCCGCTCAGCGACCGCCTGGGGCTCGTAGCCCCGCACATTACGGGTAAACACGATCGACCCGCTCAGGTCGTACTCGCGGTCGGCGTAGAACTCACGAACTACCGGCTGGCCCAGTGCCTGGGCAATGCGACAGATCACCGAACCTGGCATGCAGAACAGCAGCAGTTCCGGCTCGATCACCCGCAGGTTTTCCACCAGCAAATGTGCGGCTTCTTCGTCACGCGCCAGGTGCATGTACAACGCCCCGTGCGGTTTGATGTGCTGCAGACGCACGCCCTGGGCACGGGCTATTTCGCGCAGCGCGCCCAGTTGGTAGAGCATGTCGTCGACCAGCTCCTGCGCCGGTGCATTGATGTGCCGGCGGCCAAAGCCGACCAGGTCACGGAACCCCGGGTGTGCACCCACCGCAACGCCCAGCGCCTTGGCGCGCTCGACGGTGCGGCGCATGGTGCCGGGGTCACCGGCATGGAAACCAGTGGCGATGTTGGCGCTGCTGATGTACCCCATCAGCTCATTGTCGACGCCATCGCCAATGGTCCACGGGCCAAAGCCCTCGCCCATGTCCGAGTTGAAGTCTACTGCTTGCATGACGGCATCTCCTGGCACTTGTGACTGCATGCAAGCCACGTTAGATTCTCCGCACCCCCTTGGGAAGATCTATAAACAGATGGGGTGTCTTCTGAAAATCAGATACTCCGGGAGCCTACCGTGTCACTCACCCTGCGCCAGGTCCGCTACTTCGTTGCCACCGCTGAAATCGGCCAGATCTCCCAAGCGGCGATCCACCTGAACATCTCCCAGTCGGCAGTGACCACGGCCATCAAGGAGCTGGAAGCGATGCTCGGTGTGCTGTTGTTCCAGCGCTCGGCCCAAGGCATGAGCCTGACCGAGGCCGGCCGGCACTTTTTGAACCGTGCCTACGTCATCCTGCGCAGTGTCGACGACGCGTTGAACAGCCCGCTTCCGGACGTGCGCGCCAGTGGCCTGTTACGCCTGGCGGCAAGTTACACGGTGATCGGCTACTTCCTGCCGCACCACCTGCAACGCCTGGAGCACTGGCATCCGGGGGTGACCCTGGAGCTGTACGAGCAGGAGCGCAGCGCCATCGAACAAGGGCTGCTGGAGGGGCGTTTCGACATGGCGGTGGTGCTCACCGCCAACCTCACCCACCCCGACATCGTCTCAGAAACCCTGTTCAACTCCGAGCGCCGGCTGTGGTTGCCCGCACACCACCCGCTGTGCGAACGCTCGGCGGTGAGCCTGGCCGATGTGGCCTGTGAGCCGTTCATCCTGTTGACCGTGGATGAGGCCGAGCAAAGTGCCATGCGTTACTGGGAGCAGGCCGGGCAGCGCCCGGGCGTAAGGGTGCGTACCAGCTCGGTGGAGGCCGTGCGCAGCATGGTGGCCAATGGCAGTGGCGTGGCAATCCTGTCGGACCTGGTGCACCGGCCGTGGTCGCTGGAGGGCAAGCGCATCGAGACGGTGACCATCAGCGACCCGGTGACGCCAATGAGCGTAGGGTTGGCCTGGCACCGGGAACGGGCATTCAGCCCGGCGATGCAGGCGGTGCGCAATTACTTCCATGATGCGTTTCTGGCGCCGCAGCAGTTGTCGGCCCGGCGCTGAGCCTGCCTTTGCAGGCCCGGCCTCTTCGCGGGCGCGCCCGCTCCCACAGGTGCAGCGCAAATCTTCAGCGGTATGGGAGCCTGTGAGAGCGGGCAAGCCCGCGAAGAAACCAACACCCATCTCGAGCCGAACGTTCAGGCCGCAATGCCGTCATAATCTGAGCCTGTGCCGACACGCAAAGAGGACGCGAAATGACCCAGCCTGACCCGTCATACGTCAAATGGCTCGAAGACCGCGCCATGCTCAAGGCCTCCCAGGACCGCGCCAGCCTGTACTCAGGCCAGTCGCGCCTGTGGCAACAACCCTACGCCGAGGCCCAGCCCCGCCGCGCCACGGAAATCGCCTCGGTGTGGCTCACCGTCTACCCCGACGCCATCATCGCCCCTGAGGGCTGCTCGGTGCTCGGTGCCCTGGCCCACGAAGCATTGTGGAAGCGCCTGTCAGAAATCGGCGTGCAGGGCCTGCACACCGGCCCGATCAAGCTGTCCGGCGGCATTCGCGGCCGCGAGCTTACCCCCAGCGTGGACGGCAACTTCGACCGCATCAGCTTCGACATCGACCCGCTGTACGGCAGCGAGCAGGAGCTGATCCAGATGAGCCGCATGGCCGCAGCGCACAATGCCGTGACCATCGACGACCTGATCCCCTCGCACACCGGCAAGGGCGCCGACTTCCGCCTGGCCGAGATCGCCCATGGCCCTTACCCTGGGCTGTACCACATGGTCGAGATCCGCGAAGAAGACTGGCCGCTGCTGCCCGAGGTGCCCGCCGGACGCGATGCGGTCAACCTGCTGCCCGCGCAGTGTGACGAGCTGAAGGCGCGCCATTACATCGTTGGCCAGCTGCAACGGGTGATCTTCTTCGAGCCGGGCGTGAAGGAAACCGACTGGAGCGCCACGCCACCGGTCACGGGCGTGGACGGCAAGACCCGCCGCTGGGTGTACCTGCACTACTTCAAAGAGGGCCAGCCGTCGCTGAACTGGCTGGACCCGACCTTCGCCGCCCAACAAATGATCATTGGTGATGCGTTGCACGCCCTGGACTGCCTCGGTGCCCGCGGCCTGCGCCTGGACGCCAACGGCTTTCTCGGCGTGGAAACCCGCGCCAGCGGCACCGCCTGGTCGGAAAGCCACCCGCTGTCGATCGTCGGCAACCAGTTGATCGGCGGCATGATCCGCAAGGCCGGCGGTTTCAGCTTCCAGGAGCTGAACCTGACCCTCGATGACATTGCGCAGATGTCCAGGGGCGGTGCCGACCTGTCCTACGATTTCATTACCCGGCCGGCCTACCAGCATGCGCTGCTGACCGGCGACACCGAGTTCCTGCGCCTGATGCTCAAGGAGATGCACGCCTTCGGCATCGACCCGGCCTCGCTGATCCATGCCTTGCAAAACCATGACGAACTGACCGTGGAGCTGGTGCACTTCTGGACACTGCACGCGCACGACATGTACCTGTACAAAGGCCAGACCCTGCCTGGCAGCATCCTGCGCGAACATATCCGCGAAGAGATCTACGAACGGCTGTCGGGAGAGCATGCCCCGTACAACCTGCGTTTCGTGACCAACGGCATTGCCTGCACCACCGCCAGCCTGATCGCCGCTGCACTGGGTATTCGCGACCTCGAACAGATTGGCGCAACGGATATCGAATTGATCAAGAAGGTGCACCTGCTGCTGGTCATGTACAACGCCATGCAGCCGGGGGTAGTCGCCTTGTCCGGCTGGGACCTGGTCGGTGCCCTGCCCTTGCCCGCCGAAGCGGTGGCCGAACGCATGCTCGATGGCGATACCCGATGGATTCACCGGGGCGGCTATGACCTCGCCGGGCTCGACCCGCAGGCAGAGGCTTCAGTGCGTGGCATGCCGCGCGCCAGGGCGCTGTACGGCAGCCTCGACAGCCAGCTGGACGAGGGTGATTCATTTGCCTGCAAGGTGAAGAAACTGCTGGCTGTGCGCCAGGCTTACGGCATCGCTACCAGCCGTCAGGTGCTGGTACCTGAGGTGAGCAGCCCGGGGCTGCTGGTGATGGTGCATGAGCTGCCAGCCGGACGTGGTATCCAGATCAGTGCGCTGAACTTCGGCCAGGACGCGATTGCCGAGGAACTGCTGTTGACGGGGTTCACACCTGGGCCGGTGGTCGACATGATCAACGAGACGGTTGAAGGCGATTTGACCGAGGACGGGCGCCTGATGGTGAACCTGGACCCGTACGAGGCACTGTGCCTGCGGATCGTCAACAGCAGCGGGCATGTTTGAATCTGGTGTGGCCCTGCCGTCGGCAAACCGGCTTCGCCCACAAGCACGCCGCCTGCCCAACGCTTGCGCCAGACCTGCAAGCCGGCTTGCCAACCAAGAAGCCGGTCTTGCATTTACTGCGCTACGGGCATAGCGTTCGGAAGTTTTCTTTTCCGTGCCCAGGAGCAACACCATGTACACCGGCATCGTCCAGGCCGTCCGCCCTCTGCTTGATGTGACCACCTATCCGGGCCACAACCAGTTCACCATCGACCTCACCCCGGAATTGCTCGACGAGCTGAAAATCGGTGCCAGCGTCAGTGTCGAAGGTACCTGCCTGTCCGTGACCGAAATCGACGGCAGCCAAGTCAGGTTCGACGCCATGACCGCTACCCTCGAGCGCACCAATCTGCGCAACTTCAAGCCCGGCCAGCACGTGAACATCGAACGTTCAGCGAAGATGAACGCCGAAGTCGGCGGTCACCTGATGGCCGGCCACATCGCCACCACCGCCGAAATCGTCGAGCTGTCGATCAAGGAAACCGGCGCCTTCATCAAGTTCCGCATGCCGCCGCAATGGGGCAAGTACGTGTTTCCCCGCGGTTTCATCGGGGTCAATGGCTGCAGCCTGACGGTCGCTGACGTGGAGGACAACGTGATCACTATCAATTTGATCCCGGAAACCCTGCGCCAGACCACCTTCGCCAGCTACCGTGCCGGTGAGCTGCTCAATATCGAGGTCGACCACCAGACCATGGTGCTGGTCGACGTGGTGGAGCGCACCATCAAAGGTACCCTGGCCCGCGAAAACCTGCTGCCCTGAGGCCTGCGCATGCTCCCTAACGCCCTCCCCGCGCGCACAGCCAGGCGTTTGCGCCTGCAGGTAATGCGTGGTCGCGTCGGCCTCGGCCTGGTCGCCGCCCTGTCGGTGCTGGCCGGCATGACCGATGCCATCGGCTTGCTGGCACTGGGCGATTTCGTCTCGTTCATGAGTGGCAACACCACACGCCTGGCGGTGGCCATCAGTGAAGCAGACCTGGCCCTGGTACTGCGCCTCAGTGGCGCCGTACTGGGCTTTGTCGCGGGCAATGCGCTGGGCGTGCTCCTGGCTCACGGATTGCGCCGTCGAGCCTGGCCGGTGCTGCTGGTGGTTGCCGCACTGCTGGCTTTCGCGGCAGCGTGGCCGTTACCAGCCACCTTCCCCGCGCTGTTGGCCGCCACGCTGGCCATGGGCATGATCAATGCGGTAGTCGAGCAGGTGAATGGCCTGCCCATCGGCCTGACTTACGTGACTGGCGCCCTTTCGCGTTTCGGCCGCGGCCTGGGGCGCTGGCTGCTGGGCGAGCGGCGCAATGGCTGGCGGGTGCAGTTGGTGCCTTGGGCAGGCATGCTGCTGGGCGCCGCACTCGGCGCCTGGTTGCAACAACACCTGGGCCTGCAGGCGCTGGCCGGCAGCTGCGCGCTGGCCTGCGTGCTGGCGCTGGTATCGCGGTTCATCCCGCGGTCCTGGCAGCGTGGCTACATGCCGCGCTGATCATTCGATACGCGGGTGCTGCAGGGCCAGTTTCTCGCGTTTGGCTTCCAGCTCGGCGATCTGCGCATCGATGTCCTCGATTTTCTGCTCGATGTTGTCGTGGTGCTCCTGCAGCAGTTCACGCGCCTCTTCGATGTCCGATGCCGCGGGTGCCGCGCCGCGCAGGGGCTTGTTGGCAGTTTCCTTCATGGTCAGGCCGGTGACCAGCCCGACAGCGGCGATCACCATCAGGTAATAGGCCGGCATGTACAGGTCGCCTGTGCTCTCCACCAGCCACGCAGCGAGGGTCGGGGTAAGGCCGGCGATCAGCACCGAGATGTTGAAGGCGCTGGCCAGGGCACTGTAGCGGATGTGCGTGGGGAACATGGCCGGCAGCGTCGAGGCCATCACGCCGATGAAGAAATTCAGCAGCACGGCAATGATCAGCAGGCCGGCGAAAATAAGCCCGAGCACACCACTGTTGATCAGCATGAACGCCGGAATGGCCAAGGCCAACAGGCCGACACTGCCGACGATGATGAACGGCCGTCGGCCGAACTTGTCGCTGAGCAGGCCGATCATCGGCTGCACGAACAGCATGCCGACCATGATCGCGATGATGATCAGCACGCCATGGTCTTCGCTGTAGTGCAGGTTGTGCGACAGGTAGCTTGGCATGTAGGTAAGCAGCATGTAGTAGGTGACGTTGGTGGCAATCACCACGCCGATGCAGGTCACCAGGCTGCGCCAGTGCTGGGTGGCCACTTCCTTGAACGACACCTTGGGCCCGGAGGCCAGGCCTTCACGATCGCCCTGCTCCAGCTTGTCGACGTGCTGCTGGAACGCAGGTGTTTCTTCCAGTGCATGGCGCAGGTAGAGGCCGATGATGCCCAATGGCAGGGCTAGGAAGAACGGCAGGCGCCAGCCCCATTCGAGGAACTGTTCTTCACCCAGCACCGTGGAAATGAGCACCACCACCCCTGCGCCCAGCACAAAGCCGGCAATCGAACCGAAATCCAGCCAGCTGCCGAGAAAACCGCGCTTGCGGTCAGGTGCGTACTCGGCAACGAAGATTGAGGCGCCGGTGTATTCACCGCCCACCGAAAAGCCTTGGGCCATCTTGGCCAGCAACAACAGGATCGGCGCCCAGATACCAATGCTCGCGTAGGACGGTATCAGGCCGATGGCGAAGGTGCTGAGGGACATGATCACGATGGTCGCGGCGAGGATTTTCTGCCGCCCGAACCTGTCGCCCAAGGCACCGAAGAACAGCCCGCCAAGAGGCCGGATCAGGAACGGCACCGAGAAGGTGGCCAGGGCCGCGATCATTTGCACGCCGGGGTCGGCGTTGGGGAAGAACACCTTGCCCAAGGCATAAGCGACGAAGCCGTATACGCCAAAGTCGAACCACTCCATGGCGTTGCCCAGCGCGGCGGCTGTGATCGCCTTCTTCATCTTGGCGTCGTCGACGATGGTGATGTCCTTCAGGCCGATTGGCTGGACGCTTTTCTTGCGAGGTTTCATACCCGTATCCCTGTCGATGAATGCTCTAAGGGATCAGATACAACAGGACACTAAATAATTCAGCGCTTACTGTTTTTTTGTGCGTTTGCGGCACCACCAAACGGCGCCCAAAGAAAAGCCGCTGCAATGGCAGCGGCTTTCATGCCGAAGGCCTGGCTTCAGATACCTTCGCGCGCCAGGTCCATGGCGAAGTAGGTCAGGATCAGGTCGGCACCGGCACGCTTGATTGCGCCAATGCTTTCGCGCACCACCCGGCCTTCGTCGATAGCACCGGCCAGGCCGCCGAACTTGATCATCGCATACTCGCCGCTCACCTGGTACGCCGCCAGTGGCAGGCGCGAAGCGGCGCGGATGTCGGCGATCACATCAAGGTAGGCACCGGCCGGCTTGACCATCAGCACGTCCGCCCCTTCCTGCTCGTCGAGCAGCGACTCGCGCACCGCTTCGCGGCGGTTCATCGGGTTCATCTGGTAGCTTTTGCGGTCGCCCTTCAGGGCGGTGCCACCGGCCTCACGGAACGGGCCATACAACGACGAGGCGAACTTGGTGGAGTAGGCCATGATCGCGGTGTCGTGGAAACCGGCACCGTCCAGGGCGCTGCGGATTGCCTGCACCTGGCCGTCCATCGCCGCCGAAGGGGCAATGAAGTCGGCACCGGCAGCGGCGGCGATGACAGCCTGCTTGCCCAGGTTGGCCAGGGTGGCGTCGTTGTCCACGCCATGGTCATGCAGCACGCCGCAGTGGCCGTGGCTGGTGTATTCGCAGAAGCAGGTGTCGGACATCACCACCATTTCCGGCACGGTGTCCTTGCAGATACGCGACATGCGCGCAACCAGGCCGTTTTCGTTCCAGGTGTCGCTGCCATCGGCATCCAGGTGGTGCGATACGCCAAAGGTCATCACCGACTTGATACCGGCGCGGGCATAGCGCTCGATTTCCTGGGCCAACAGCTTCTCGGGGATACGATTGACACCGGGCATGCTGGTGATCGGCACGAAATCATCGATGCCCTCTTCGACGAAGATCGGCAGGATCAGGTCTTCAAGGCGGAACTCGGTTTCCTGGAAGATCGTGCGCAGGGACTCGTTCTGGCGCAGGCGGCGGGGACGAACGGACGGGAATTGGTTGGACATGACAGCTCCAGGGAATTTGAACGGCGTATACCTTATGCCTGTCGCGCGCCAGTGAAAAGGCTAAATGACGAGATTGTGTCTTGCGTCAATGGCAACGCCCGGGGTTTGCCTGTGTTGGCCTCTTCGCGGGTAAACCCGCGCCTGCAAATCCCGTAGGAACGGGTTTACCCGCGAAGCGGCCGGCACAGGCACTGAATTACTGCAGCCAGGGCGGCGTCACCTCCTCTGCCTTGGCCGGCCCATGCTCAGCTTCGGCGCGTGCTGCACGGCGGCGAGCGTCGTCCATCCGGGCGGCGTCGATCTCGCGCATCACCCCGGTTACGTCAGCCTCATGTTCATCATCCTCGAACACCCCGGTCAACGGGCTGTCGGGCAGCAACTCGCCGGCCTCGTACAACGCCCACATCTCCTGCGCATAGCGGGTGCTTTTCAGCTCCGGGGCAAAGCGCCCGAAATAATGGGCCATGTTGTCCACATCGCGCTGCAGCATGCTGAAGGCGTGGTTGTTGGCGGCGGCATCCACTGCCTGCGGCAGGTCGATGATCACCGGCCCGTCCGGGCCGAGCAGCACGTTGAACTCGGACAAATCGCCATGCACCATTCCGGCGCACAGCATCAACACGATCTGGCGAATGACGAAGGCATGGAACGCGCGGGCATCTTCAACTTCCAGGTGTACGTCGTTCAGGCGCGGGGCCGCATCGCCATCGGCATCGGTCACCAGTTCCATCAGTAGCACGCCGTCCTGGAAGTCGTAAGGCTTGGGCACCCGTACACCCGCACCGGCCAAACGGAACAGCGCAGCCACTTCGGCGTTCTGCCAGGCATCCTCGGCTTCTTTGCGGCCGTACTTGCTGCCCTTGGCCATGGCCCGGGCCTGACGGCTGTTGCGTACCTTGCGGCCTTCCTGGTATTCGGCGGCCTGGCGGAAGCTGCGCTTGTTGGCTTCTTTGTAGACCTTGGCGCAGCGTACCTCGCTGCCACAGCGCACCACGTACACAGCGGCTTCCTTGCCACTCATCAACGGCCGTAGTACTTCGTCGACAAGGCCGTCTTCGATCAACGGTTCGATTCTTTTAGGTGTCTTCATCAGGCTGCGTTCAGGGTCCTGGCTTTGTTGGCGGACATCCTCTCACAGCCTGATGCGACTTGCTCGTCTGTCTTCAGGCCAGACGAATCAGGCGCGCTGCCCTACGCCAGCAACCGCCGCCCCGCGCGCCCGGCGTCGGGTCACCAGCACCCCCGAGCACACCACCAACACCGCCAGCACCATCGTCGAGACCACTTCCAGGCGATGATCCGGGCGGAACAGCATCAATACCAGTACGCCGCTGATGAACAGGATCACGCCCCAGGTCAGCCACGGGAACAGCCACATGCGGTAACCGAGCGTCTTGCCCTGTGCCGTCAGGCGCTGGCGCAAGCGCAACTGGGAAATGGCGATGACCAGATACACCAGCAGGGCGATGGCGCCGGAGCTTGCCATGAGGAAGCCAAACACCTTGGCCGGCACCAGGTAGTTGGCGATCACCGCCAGGAATGCAGCCCCCGTCGACAACAACACGGCCACCACGGGTGTACCACTGCGGCTGGTTATCTGGGCACAGGCCGGGGCATCACCACGACGGCTAAGCGAATAGACCATGCGCGAGGCGGTGTACAGCGACGAGTTGAGGCAACTGGTCACCGAGGTCAGCACCACGAAGTCGATGATGGCCTTGGCATTTGGCACGCCCAGGGTGTCCAGCACCGTGACATAAGAGCCTTCGGCAGCTAGGCGTGGGTCAGTCCACGGTACCAGTGCGATGACGATGAAGATCGACAGGATGTAGAACAGCGTTATCCGCCAGATCACCGAATTGGTGGCCTTGGAAATATGCTTGCCCGCCTCGTCGGATTCAGCCGCAGCAATGGTCACCACCTCGGCCCCGAGGAACGAGAACATGGTGATCAGCATGGCGCTCAGCACCGCACCAAAGCCGTTGGGCATGAAACCACCGGTATCCCACAGGCGCGAGACGCCGCTGACGCCGGACCCAGGCAACAGGCCGAAAATGGCGCAAACACCCAGGGCGATGAAGCAGACGATGGCCACCACCTTGACCAGTGCCAACCAGAACTCGAACTCACCGTAGTTCTTCACGCTGAACAGGTTGGTGGCCGTTAGCAGCAACGTGATCACCAACGACAGCACCCAGATCTCCAGCTGCGGGACCCAGGAGTTGATGATGGTAGCGGCGATATTGGCCTCGATCGGGATGATCAGTACCCAGAACCACCAGTACAGCCAACCGATGGTGTATCCGGCCCATTTGCCGATGGCGAGGTCGGCGTAGGTTGAGAACGAGCCGGTGTCCGGAGAGGCAACGGCCATTTCGGCCAGCATGCGCATCACCAGCACCACCAGGCCGCCCGCCAGGATATAGGCCAGGATGGTGGCCGGCCCCGCTTCGGCGATGGCGCGGCCAGAGCCGACAAACAGCCCGGCGCCGATCACGCCGGCAATGGACAGCATGGTGACATGCCGTGATTTCAATCCATGACTCAAATTGTTCTTGTGGGTTTGCATGGCGCTACCTTGTTGTTTTTGTCATGCCCACGCAGGGGCCGCCGGCTGCACGTCACCGACGCAGGCGCGAAAAAGCCCGCCCTGCCCTGAATGGTGAGCAGGGCAGTACGGGTTGAGTAAAACGAAACCGCAGAAGGTGTTACCGGGCTGTCAGCTGGCAGCCCTCTGGCTGGCCGACAGGTCGGCCTTGGGGAAGTTGCCGCCCTGCAGGCCGACCTGCTCGCACACTTTCTCGACGATGTAGGCGCCGATCGGTATGGCCGAGGTAGCGGCTGGTGACGGTGCGTTGCACACGTTGACACTGCGTGCAGTGTTGACGAACAGGAAATCGTCGATCAGCTTGCCGTCGCGCGACACCGCCTGGGCACGCACGCCGGCCGGGTAAGGCGTGAGGTCGGCTTTGGTAATGCTCGGGCAGTACTTCTGCACCTGCTTGAGGTACCCGCCCTTGAACAGCGAGTTCTTCATCTCGATCAGGCCCGGGCGGAAGTTCTTCGCCAGCACCTTGAGGATGCCGGGCGTGGTCAGGGTCTGGAACAGGTCGCTGGGGCTGACATCGGTCTTGCGGTAGCCCTCGCGCTTCATCGCCAGGACGGCGTTGGGGCCTACGGTGACGGTGCCGTCGATCATGCGGGTAAGGTGCACCCCCAGGAAGGGCATCGACGGGTCGGGAATCGGGTAGATCAGGTGGTTGACGATCTGATTGTGCTGCTTGGGCAACAGGTAGTATTCGCCACGGAACGGGCAGATCACGAACTCGGTACGCAGCCCGAGCATGCCCACCACGCGGTCGGCCATCAGCCCCGAGCAGGTCACCAGGAAACGGCTGCGCAGTTCATCACGCTGAGTGCGCACGATCACTTCATTTGCCTGTTCCTGCAGGCCGACCACTTCTGCGCCATAGCGGATTTCGCCACCGGCACGCTGGAACTCTGCGGCCATCGCAGCGGTTACCTGGGCGTAATTGACGATGCCGCTGGACGGTACGAAGATGCCCCCCATACCAACGATGTTGGGCTCACGCTCGCGCAACTCCTCAGCCGACAGCCAGTAGCGCTCCAGGCCATTGGCCGCCGTGCGCTCCCACAGCGCCTTCATGCGCTGCATTTCCAGATCGTTGGTGGCGACCAGCAACTTGCCGCACTCATCGAAGCGGATGCCATGTTGGGTGCAGAAGGCTTTGGTCGCCTTGTTGCCTTCAAGGCAGAAGCGCGCCTTGAGGCTGCCGGGGGTGTAATACACGCCGGCGTGGATCACGCCGCTGTTATGGCCGGTCTGATGGCGGGCCGGGCCAGACTCTTTCTCCAGCAGGAGCATCTTCGCATCCGGGTAGACCTTGATCAGGTGCATGGCCGTGGACATGCCCACAATCCCGCCGCCAATAATGATGAAATCGTACACAGCCTTACCTCACACGCAGGCATTGCCTGGCAGGCTCACCAAGGCCCGCACGGGGCCTGGTGGCATTGTTATGTGCAAAAACGCGTGGGCGGGCGCCCGCCCCGCGCCCTGTCATTATTGCCCGCGCTGGTACAGCGGCTTGGGGAAGGCGACGTAACCACGCTGGCGCATCAGTTCGCGGCGCAGGCCCTCGTGCGGGGTGAAGCGATCGCGGCCATGCAGCCAGAACAGGTTGTTGATCAGCAGGAAACTGCCTACGCCAACCGGCACCGAGACTTTCTTGCCGCTGCCTTCCAGCGACTCGGACAAGGCATTCAGCCAGATACCTTCCTCGTAGTTTTCCGGCTGCACGAACTGGTCAATGTAGCGCATGGTCGGCCGGCCTTCGGCATCGGTGTCGAATACCGAATGGAACACATCTTCGGCAACCTTTTTGCTCGGTGGTGCGGTCCAGCGCATTTCGCGGCGGGCCATCGGGTGACGGAAGAACGCCTCGCACTCCTCCCAGTCGTCCAGGTGCAGCAGCAGCGAGTTGCCCCCTTCCATGTTCTTTTCGTCGATCTTCAGCATCAGCACGTAGTCGGTGATCTGGTTCACGAACGTGCCGTCGTTGTGCAGCTCCATGACCCGGTGCGGCTGGCGCAGGTAGCTGTCGGAGTTGTCGCTGTTGACCACCACGAAGCGCGCATAGAACTGGCCACTCATGGCGTCATAGTTGGAACGGCCGATCAGGTGGGCGCAGGCGGTGGTGAACTTGACCATGTCTTCGGCCTGGCTCACATCATCCAGGCCGATCGGGGTAATCAGCATGCCACCTGTGGCGCGGTCGAGGATGGTGTTGAGCAGCACCGGGCGCAGCGTGCCCTGGCACAGCTCGTCAAGGATCTCGCCTACGCGAAAACGCAGGAACGACTTGTACTCCAATGCCTGCACCGGCCATTGGGCAACGGCCTGCATGAACGCTTCGACGGTTTCCCGGGCAAAGGTCAGTTCCAGCAGGCGCGGCGACTGTTTCGAGGGGGCGATGGTATAGCCCTGCGGTTCGAGTGGCAGCGGCATGACAAGTTCGTCGATCTGCGTAAAAGCGTTCATGGCAATGTCCTGGCTAAAAAATTAGGTGGCGCCGTCCGGTCATGACCTGGATCAGTGCGGGCGAGGTAAAAATATCGCCACCAGACCAAAATGTCTACATTTTTATGTTTCGGCGACACTGCTTGAGTTTGTCCATTGTTTTTCGTGGGCAGAGGGTTTCGGTATGATCGGCAAAACGTTTTGAGGAACAGGATCTTGGAAGCGCTCGCCCCCCGACAAAACTCAGCATTCAGCGGGTATGAGAGGCTCAAACAGGACATCATCCGCGGGGTGTTCAAGCCCGGTGAAAAATTGCTGATGAGCGCCCTCAAGGAACGCTACGACCTGGGTGTGGGCCCGCTGCGCGAAGCGCTGTCGCAACTGGTGGCCGAGCACCTGGTCAACGCGATCAGCCAGAAAGGCTACCGGGTAGCGCCCATGTCGCTGGATGAGATGAACGACATCTACGACGCCCGCGCCAACCTAGAAGCGATGATCATCGCCCTGGCCATCGAGCGCGGCGACGACGCCTGGGAGGCGTCGGTGCTGGCCCACTCGCATACCCTGGCCAAGGTGGTGGAAGTGAAAACCCGCGAGCAGCGGCTGGATGTGTGGGACGAGCGGCACAAGGCGTTCCATACTGCCATTGCCTCGGGCTGCGGCTCCAAGCACCTGCTGCAGGCACGCACCTACCTGTTCGACCAGGCCGAGCGCTACCGCCACCTGTGGCTGACGCAGACTGTGTTTTCCGAACAGGCGCTGGCACTAAAGCGCCAGGAGCATGCGGCACTGGTCGAGGTGATCCTCGCCCGTGATGCCAAACGCGCCAGTGCCATGATGCGTTCACACCTGATGACACCGGTGCCAATCATCGCGCAGATCATGCATGCCGAAGGCATTGGCGCACGCTAGATGAATTTTTCTTAAATCGCCGGTTGTCTATTCTTTGGCACAATCAAATCTCCATTAGATGCCCGGGAACCAGCATGCCTCGCGTACTGACCATCGAAGACGACGCCGTCACCGGCCAGGAAATCGTCGCCGAACTTACCAGCCACGGCCTGGAGGTGGATTGGGCCGACAATGGCCGTGAAGGCCTGGCCAAGGCCATTGCCGGCGGCTACGACCTGATCACCCTGGACCGTATGCTGCCCGAGGTCGACGGCCTGACCATCGTCACTACCCTGCGCAACCTCAAGATCGCTACGCCGATCCTGATGATCAGCGCCCTCTCCGACGTCGATGAGCGGGTGCGCGGCCTGCGTGCCGGCGGAGACGACTACCTGACCAAGCCGTTCGCCTCCGACGAAATGGCCGCGCGAGTCGAGGTATTGCTGCGCCGCAACAGCGTGCCCATGACCCAGACCCGCTTGCAGGTTGCCGACCTGCAGCTGGACCTGATCAGCCACGAGGCGCGCCGCGGTGACAATACCCTCAACCTGCTGCCCACCGAGTACAAGCTGCTGGAGTACCTGATGCGCCACAGTGGCCAGGTGATCACACGGATGATGATTTTCGAGGAAGTCTGGGGCTATCACTTCGACCCGGGCACCAACCTGATCGACGTGCACATCGGCCGCCTGCGCAAGAAGATCGACTCCCCCGGCCAGTCGCCGCTGATCCGTACGGTACGGGGCTCCGGCTATGCCATTGCTGAACCCGTCTAAGGGCTGGAGCTCCTCTACCAGCCGCCTGCTGGCACTCTACAGCTTTCTGTTCGTGGCCTGGAGCAGCATCCTCATGGGGGTGCTGTATTTCGAAGTGTCCAGCTACCTGAGCAAACTCACCCGTCACTCCATGCTGCAGCGCCAGCACCTGTTCGCACACATGAGCGGCAAGCAGCTGGACGATGCCCTGATTGCCAGCCAGGCCTTCGAGGAGCGCAGCTTTGACGCCTACGGCCTGTTCGACCCCCAGCTCAACCCGATTGGCGGCAGCGTGCGGGCCTTGCCCCCAGAGCTCAGGCTGGACGGCAAGATCCATGAGTTGAAACGCTGCCTGGATGCCGACGATCCTCGCATGCCTCGCGACAGCTGCGACGCAGTGGCAATCAAGGTACAGGATGGCCGGTGGCTGGTGCTGGTGCGTGACAACGGCTCGCTGTTCGTGGTTACCCGAATCATCCTGCACGCCCTGCTCTGGGGCATCTCGCTGACTCTGATCCCGGGTTTTGCCGGTTGGTACCTGCTAAGGCGCAGGCCGCTCAAGCGTATACGTGCGATCCAGGCCCAGGCCGAACTGATCGTCGCCGGCGACCTGACCCACCGCCTGCCTCTGTCGGCCCGCCGTGACGAGCTGGACATGCTTGCGGCGATCGTCAATGCCATGCTCGACCGTATCGAACGACTGATGCACGAGGTCAAGGGTGTGTGCGACAACATTGCCCATGACCTGCGCACACCGCTGACCCGCCTGCGCGCCCAGCTGTACCGTATTCGCCAGCAAAGCGCCGTGGATTCTGCGCAAGCCGAAGCACTGGACCAGGCCATCGGCGAAACCGACACCTTGATGGCGCGTTTTCGCGGGTTGTTGCGCATCAGCGAGCTGGAAGACCGCCAGCGCCGTGCCGGCTTCGTCCAGCTTGACCCGCACGAACTGCTGGTAGAACTGCACGATTTTTACCTGCCGTTGGCCGAGGATGGCGGCATTCACCTGCAATTGCACCAACCTGCGCAGCTACCGGCACTGCACGGCGATCGCGAACTGCTGTTCGAGGCCTTGGCGAATCTGGTGGGCAACGCGATCAAGTTCACACCCGAGGGGGGTCGTGTGCGCATTGCCGCCACGCAGGATGACAACGGCGTGCACATGGCGATCGAGGATAGCGGGCCTGGAATTCCCGAAGCAGAGCGAACGGCTGTACTGAAACGGTTCTATCGCAGCGATGAAGGCCACCGCCATGCCGGCTTCGGGCTGGGGCTGTCGATCGTGGCGGCGATCGTCGACCTGCATGGGTTCGGGCTGGAGATTGGCGAGAGCGAATTGGGTGGGGCCAGGCTGGTACTGCACTGCCCGCTTGCGGGTCTAACTAAATAGAAGCAGGGGCCGCTTTGCGGCCCTTCGCGGGCACGCCCGCTCCCACAGGTTGGCGCGACATTTCAAGTGTGCGCAATCCCTGGACTGCCCCCAAGAAGTTGGACACCAATCCAACCCTTGGGGGATCTATGGGTAAGTACACCGAGCAATTCAAGCTCACAGCGATCACAGCCTACCTGGATGGCAGCAACGGTTTCCGAAAGGTGGCTCAACACTTAGGTATCGATTTCAGCCTGCTTCGACGCTGGGTGGCCAGTTATCAGGCCAATAATGGCATTGGTCCAGGCTCGCATGGGCGGCGCTATACCAGTGATTTCAAACAGCAGGTGCTTAGCTATATGCACGAGCATCGGCTTTCGCTGCGCCAGACCGCTGCCCACTTTGGTCTTGGGCAGTCCTCTCAGATAGGCATTTGGCAGCGGCAGTACTACAGTGGCAGTCCTGCACCCTCTACTGCCATCAAGCCAAGAAAGCCAATCGACGTGCCGAAGAAGATCAAGCCTGCCAAACCCACCGATACCAATGATGATCAGAAGTCTCGAGATCAGCTGATGGCTGAACTTGAGTACCTGCGCATGGAGAATGCTGTCCTAAAGGAGCTCAAGGCTCTGCGCGAGGAAAAGGAACGAACACGCGGGAAAAAGCCCTGATCGTTTCCAAACTCAAGCGCAGGTTTCCTTTGCCTGACCTCCTTCAGTTGGTCGAGCTGGCGCGCAGCACCTTCTACTACCAGCTAAAAGCTCAGCAGAAGCCAGATCGGCATGCTGAGCTCAAGGCATTGGTGCATCGCGTCTACCACGAGCAGAAAGGGCTTTATGGTTATCGCCGTATCGCACTCGTAATCAGGAAGGAAAAGCGGGTGAACAAGAAGGTCATTGAACGGCTGATGGCTGAGCAGGGATTGAAATCAGTAGTGCGCCCCAAGAAATACCGCTCCTATCGAGGTACCGTCGGTAAAGTGGCAGCGAATGTGCTGGAGCGAAATTTTGTTGCTCAACGCCCAAACCAGAAGTGGGTGACCGACGTAACCGAGTTCAAAGTAGCTCAACAGAAGCTTTACCTGTCGCCCGTGATGGATTTGTACAACGGCGAAATCGTGGCCTACGAAATGGCCAGCCGCCCATGCTATAGCCTGGTTGGGAACATGCTTGGCAAAGCGCTCGATTGCCTGGGAGAGAAACCGAAGCTCGTGCTGCATTCGGATCAGGGATGGCATTACCAGCAGGCGCAATACCGCCGTAAGCTAAGCGAATGCGGGGTAAAGCAGAGCATGTCTCGAAAAGGCAATTGCCTGGACAATGCGGCCATGGAAAGCTTCTTCGGCACGCTCAAATCTGAGTTTTTCTACCTGAAGCGTTTCGAGAGCATTGATGAGCTGAGAGCGGGTCTGGATGAGTACATTCACTACTACAACCATGATCGCATCAAGCTGAGGCTCAATGGCCTGAGCCCTGTGGAGTACAGGGCTCAGGCTGCAGCTTAAAACTGTCCAACTTTTGGGGGGCAGTCCACCCTGTGGGAGCGGGCGTGCCCGCGAAGGGCTGCATCGCAGCCCCAGTTACTTCAGTCAGCCAGACGCCAGGTAGTCGTGCCCTTGCTGTCTTCCAGCACTACACCCATGGCGGTCAGCTGATCGCGAATGCGGTCGGACTCGGCCCAGTTCTTGTCCGCACGTGCCTGCAGGCGCGCCTGGATCAAGCCCTCGACTTCAGCCGCATCGACCTTGCCTTCGGCACCGGCACGCAGGAAGTCATCGGCCTCCAGCTGCAGCACACCCAGCACATCCCCCAGTTCACGCAGTCGACCGGCCAGACCGGCAGCCGCTTCCGGGTCGCTGTCACGCAGGCGGTTGATCTCGCGCACCAGGTCGAACAGAACGGCACAGGCTTCGGGGGTGCCGAAGTCGTCGTTCATCGCCACGCTGAAGCGCTCGACAAAGGCTTCGCCACCCTTGGCCGCCACCCGTGGCAGGCCGCGCAGGGCGTGGTAGAAGCGCTCCAGTGCGCCCTTGGCATCCCGCAGGCTGTCTTCCGAGTAGTTGATCGCGCTGCGGTAGTGGCTGGCCACCAGCAGGTAGCGCACCACCTCCGGGTGGTACTTCTCGAGCACGTCGCGGATGGTGAAGAAGTTGTTCAACGACTTGGACATCTTCTCGCCGTTGATACGGATCATGCCGCAATGCATCCAGGCGTTGGCGTACTGCTTGCCAGTGGCCGCCTCGCTCTGGGCAATCTCGTTCTCGTGGTGCGGGAACTCCAGGTCGCTGCCGCCGCCGTGAATGTCGAAGCTCTCGCCCAGGCAGCAGGTGGACATCACCGAGCACTCGATGTGCCAGCCTGGGCGACCCGGGCCCCATGGCGATTCCCAGCTCGGCTCGCCCGGCTTGACGCCCTTCCACAGGACGAAGTCGAGCGGGTCCTGCTTGGCTTCGTCGACCTCGATGCGTGCACCGATACGCAGGTCTTCGATCTTCTTGCGCGACAGCTTGCCGTAACCGACGAACTTGCCGACCCGGTAGTACACGTCGCCATTGCCTGGCGCGTAGGCGTACCCCTTGTCGATCAGGGTCTGGATCATCGCGTGCATGCCGGCGATATGGTCGGTGGCACGCGGTTCCTGGTCTGGCGGCAGGATGTTCAGGCGGCGTTCGTCTTCGTGCATCGCGTCGATCATGCGGGCGGTCAGGGCGTCGAAACTTTCGCCGTTCTCGTTGGCCCGGTTGATGATCTTGTCATCGATGTCAGTGATGTTGCGCACGTAGGTCAGCTCATAGCCACTCTTGCGCAGCCAGCGGGTGACCAGGTCGAAGGCCACCATGCTGCGGCCATGGCCCAGGTGGCAGTAGTCGTATACGGTCATGCCGCACACGTACATGCGCACCTTGTTGCCATCCAGCGGCTTGAAGACTTCCTTGGTTTTGCTCAGGGTGTTGTAGATGGTAAGCACGGCGGTTCCTCAGCTGCCCCAGGAGTCACGCAGGGTGACAGTGCGGTTGAACACCGGGCGACCCGGCTGGCTGTCTTTCAGGTCGGCGCAGAAGTAGCCTTCGCGCTCGAACTGGAAGCGGTCCTCGGGCTGCGCCTGGGTCAGCGACGGCTCGGCACGGCAACCGCTGAGCACTTGCAGCGAAGCAGGGTTGATGTTGTCCAGGAAGCTGCCGCCCTCCTCGGTCTTTTCCGGGTTCGGCGAGCGGAACAGGCGGTCGTACAGGCGCACTTCGCACTCGACGCTGCCCTCGGCCGGCACCCAGTGGATCACGCCCTTGACCTTGCGGCCTTCAGGGTTCTTGCCCAGGGTGTCCGGGTCGTACGAGCAACGCAGTTCGACGATATTGCCGTCTGCGTCCTTGACCGCCTCGTCAGCACGAATCACGTAGCTGCCGCGCAGGCGCACTTCACCGGCCGGTTCTAGGCGCTTGTAGCCCTTGGGCGGTTCTTCCATGAAGTCGTCGCGGTCGATGTACAGCTCGCGGGAAAACGGCAGCACACGCACGCCCATGTCTTCCTTCGGGTGACGTGGCAGCTCAAGCTGCTCGACCTGGCCTTCCGGGTAGTTGGTGATGACCACTTTCAGCGGGCGCAGCACGCACATGGCGCGTGGCGCGGTGCGGTCCAGGTCGTCACGGATGCTGAACTCGAGCATCGACATGTCGACCACACCGTCGGAACGGTTGGTGCCGATCATTTCGCAGAAGTTGCGGATCGAAGCCGGCGTGTAGCCACGGCGACGGAAGCCGGACAGGGTCGACATGCGTGGGTCGTCCCAGGCGTCGACATGCTTCTCGTCCACAAGCTGCTTGAGCTTGCGCTTGGAGGTGATGGTGTAGTTCAGGTTCAGGCGGCTGAACTCGTACTGGCGCGGGTGTGCCGGCACCGGCAGGTTGTCGAGGAACCAGTCGTACAGCGGACGATGCCCTTCGAACTCCAGGGTGCAGATCGAGTGGGTAATGCCCTCGATGGCGTCCGACTGGCCGTGGGTAAAGTCGTAGTTGGGGTAGATGCACCACTTGTCGCCGGTCTGGTGGTGGTGGGCATGGCGAATGCGGTACAGGATAGGGTCGCGCAGGTTCATGTTTGGCGAGGCCATGTCGATCTTGGCCCGCAGCACGCGCTCGCCGTCCTTGAACTCGCCGGCCTTCATGCGGGCGAACAGGTCGAGGTTTTCTTCCACGCTGCGCTCGCGGAACGGGCTGTTCTTGCCCGGCTCCTTGAGGTTGCCGCGGTATTCCTTGGCTTGCTCAGGGGTGAGGTCGCAGACATAGGCCTTGCCACGCTTGATCAACTCGACCGCCCAGTCGTGCAACTGGTCGAAGTAGTCGGAGGCATAGCGCACGTCGCCGCCCCACTCGAAGCCCAGCCATTTGACATCGCTCTGGATGGCGTCGATGTACTCCTGGTCTTCCTTGGCCGGGTTGGTATCGTCGAAACGCAGGTGGCAGACGCCGCCGAACTCCTTGGCCAGGCCGAAGTTGACGCAGATCGACTTGGCGTGGCCGATGTGCAGGTAACCATTGGGCTCCGGCGGGAAACGGGTGACGATGCTGCTGTGCTTGCCCGAGTCCAGGTCGGCCTGGATGATCGGCCGCAGGAAGTTCGCAGGGACAGCGGGGGCGCCTTTGGCAGCGGCGTTGGGCGCGTTGTCGGCAGTGGGCTTGCTCATAGGATCCTTGAATGCGTGTGTCCAGCCTGGGTAGGCCGATTGAATCAAAGGGCCTATCATAGCCGAAGCAGTCAAGCTGCTGACAGCCGCGCCCGGACAAACTGATGTGATTTATCACGGCTTTTTGCCGCAGCCTGGCAAAATGGCCGGTGCGCGCCATGTGTCGCGATCGCCTGATCCTGCGTCTGGTGATAACCCGCGCCCTGCGCACCCTATTTCTGATTGCCTTGAAAGAGCGAGTTTCAGCATGTCCAAAGTCAAACTGACCACCAACCACGGCGACATCGTCCTGCAACTGGACGCCGAGAAAGCGCCGCTGACTACCGAAAACTTCGTTCAGTACGTCAAGGACGGCCACTACAATGGCACCGTATTCCACCGTGTGATCAAAGGCTTCATGATTCAGGGCGGCGGCTTCGAAGCCGGCATGAACCAGAAGAAAACCCGCGCCAGCATCCAGAACGAAGCCGACAACGGCCTGAAGAACAAGAAGTACAGCATCGCCATGGCCCGCACCATGGAGCCGCACTCTGCCTCGGCGCAGTTCTTCATCAACGCCTCCGACAACGACTTCCTCAACCACAGCGGCAAGAACGTGCAAGGCTGGGGCTACGCCGTATTCGGCGAAGTGATCGAAGGCCGTGAAGTGGTCGACGCCATCGAAAAGGTCGCCACCGGTTCCAAAGCTGGCCACCAGGACGTACCGGCAGACGACGTGATCATCGAGAAAGCCGAGATCATTGAGTGATTCTGCTGATCTCTGATCTGCACCTGCAAGAAGAACGCCCGGATATTTCCCGGGCGTTTCTTGATCTGCTCGATGGCCGCGCCCGCCACGCCAAGGCCCTGTACATCCTTGGTGACTTCTTCGAAGCGTGGATTGGCGACGACGCCATGACGCCCTTCCAGCAGTCGATCTGCCAGGCCATGCGCCGGCTGAGCGACAGTGGCACGGCCATCTACCTGATGCATGGCAACCGTGACTTCCTGATTGGCCAGGCCTTTTGCGAAGCTGCGGGCTGCACGCTGTTGAACGACCCCAGCGTGATCGAGCTGGGTGGTGAGCAGGTGCTGCTGATGCATGGCGACACCCTGTGCACCCGCGACCTGGGCTACATGAAGATGCGCCGCCTGCTGCGCAATCCGCTGAGCTTGTGGATCCTGCGCCACCTGCCGCTGTCGGCCCGCTACAAGCTGGCACGCAAGCTGCGCAGCGAAAGCCGCACGCAAGTGCGGATGAAGTCCACCGAAATCGTCGACGTCACGCCAGAAGAAGTCCCCAAGGTGATGGCGGCGCATGGCGTGCGCACCTTGGTGCACGGCCATACCCATCGGCCAGCGATTCACAAGCTGATGGTCGACGGCCAGCCGGCCCGGCGCATCGTGCTGGGCGACTGGGACCGCCGCGGTTGGGCCTTGCAGGTTGACGAGCAGGGCTTTCAGCTGGCGCCGTTCGAGTTTTCCTGACGTTACACGGCCGGCCCTTTCGCGGGCAAGCCCGCTCCCACAGGCCCCTGTAGGAGCGGGCTTGCCCGCGAAGAGGCCAGCATGCCTTACTGCTGCGCAACTGCCCCCTTGTCCCGCTCACTGATCACCACTTCCCGATACTCCGGGTCTGCCTTGATCTGCGCCTCGGTAAACGGAATCACCGCCAATTGCTTGGCCGCAAATGCCTTGGTCTGGTCACTGGCATGCGCCGAAGCCTTCTCACTCGACTGGGAAAACGCCAGCAGGCCACGGGCTTCTGGCCCCTTGTCGGTAAAGCTGACCAGTTGCAGGTAGCTGGTGCCACTCACCACCAGCCGCTTGCCCTGCCCATGCGGCACGCTGTAGATCGCGTTGTACACCCCTAGCGCCTGCGGGCCGCCCGGTACCGGCGTGCCATCAAGGGACTGTTGCACCTGCCCCCACCGTGCCTCTCCGGCAACGCCACTTTCACTGACCTGCTTGAGCGACGCCAGTGCTGCCTGATGTACCCGCCTGCTCACTACCGCCTGCTCGACAGCCAGGCCGCGCGGGGTGTGTTGCGGGTCGGCCGGGTTGAATGCCACTCGCCAGCTTTCCGGGTGCTCGGCCAGCGCACTGAACAGGTTCTGGAAGTGCACCAGGCCCATACCACTGTCGAGGTCGGCCTTGCCGTTCCAGGCGGCAAGGCTGCTGCACACGGCCTGCACATCTGCGCTGGCACCTTTGCACCATTGCAGCAGGTCTGGCAACACCAGGCTGGCCAGGTACACCTCGTCATCGGTGACCATGCGCTGCAGTTCATCTACTCCTAACCGGGCTTTGCCCTGCAGGCGCTGCAAGGCAAAGCGGCCACGCATACCCAGTGGCTGGTCATTGCGGCTGACCAGTGGTGAGTAGCCGGTCAGCGGCTGCGCCGGGTTGGCCATCCAGGCCGGGTCGTTGGAGTTCTGCACGAAGTCGTCTCGCTCCAGGCTTGGCAGCAGTCGCGCCGGGAAGATGCCCGGTTGCGCCGCCTGCGCGTCAACTTTCCACTGGCATGCACTGCGCGAGCCATCCAGCACCACCAGCTGCCCTTGCGCCTGCGGGTTGCTGCAAGCATCCAGCAAGTGCTGGTCGACGTAGGGCACCACCGACTGGTTCAGGTACAAGGCCCGCCCCCCTTCGTCCACCGCCAGCGTGTTGACCCATGGGATACCCTGCAACTGCTCGACCGATCCCCTCAATGCCGCCAGGTTGTCGGCTCGGTTGATCTGGTACCACTGCTGCAACACCCGCGAATTCTCAAGGTTGGCGTCTCGCACGCTGTAGGCCGCCCGCGCATCCCAGTCCAGGCGACCTGGCCATTGCACCACCGGGCCGAACTGCGAACTGTAGACCGGCCGCTCAATCTGGCTCAGGCGGCCATCCGCGCCCTTGACCGCAACACGGAGGGTTTGCCGGGCCATCGGCAGCGACTTGCCATCAAGCATATAGCGCGTCGGGTCTTTGGGGTCGAGTTGCAGGCGGTAGAGCGTGAAGTGCTTGGAAGTGTCGACGGTGTGCGTCCACGCCAGGTGCTTGTTGAAACCGATGTTGACCACCGGCAGGCCCGGTAGCGCCGCGCCCATCACATCGAGCTGGCCAGGAATGGTCAGTTGCATCTGGTAGAAGCGCATGCCGCCCATCCACGGGAAGTGCGGGTTGGCCAGCAACAGGCCGCGGCCATTGGCTGAACGCTGTGCGCCTACTGCCACTGCATTGCTGCCGCGCTCTGCGGCGAACCGCGCCTGACGCGCCAAAGCGGCGGCAAAGCCCGCTGACGATTGCTGGCTGGTCAGCGTTGGCGGTTGCGCCCCCGCCAACGCCTCGACGAACTGCCCGACACCGCCCTCGGCCAGTAAACGGCGGGTCAGTTTGACCAGATCCTGGCTGCTGATGGGCCGCACCCACTCACCATCGCCACACTCGGCGGGCAGCCCTTGACGACGGCGTTCGGCCAACGCCCGGTTGTAGCCGCTGGCATAACCCGCCAGCAACGCCTGCACCGGCGCGGGTTGCGCCTGCAGGAAGGCATCGACCGCCGCTGAGCTATTGAGCCAGGTGAAGAACAGGTCGCTGGTCAGGTTGTCACGCTGCTCCAGGGTCTTGCCCTTGGCGCCGAAATAGCGTGAGCGCTCACCGCTCACGGTCAGCACTTCATTGGCGAGCAGGCATAGGTTGTCCTGGGCGTAGGCATAGCCGACGCCATAGCCCAGGCCACGCTCATCCTTGGCCACGATATGCGGTACGCCGTATCGGGTATAGCGGATCTGGGCACTGGCGTCGGCTATCGCGGGTTGCGCCTGCACACCGACGCTGAAGGCCACCAGGGCAGCGGCCAGGCCGGCGCAAGTCATGGGACGGCAAAGTGGAAACACGGGCACTCCTCGGGTTCGGGGGTCATCCCGATCAGACGAATGGCCAGATGAATATTTTACGTATTACAAGGCGATGGAACGTCTTGATGAGAAACAGGCATTTTTTTCACGAATGGGTTGCAGTTTTTGCGTTCTCATTCGTCCTAGTAAGTGAGCCACCCACATTTCGGGTTCGTCCACGAAAAGGAGCATTCGCATGTACAACCCGCAAACCTCGATCCAGGCCGGGCGCGCGCCAGGCAAAGCGTCCAAGGAACAGGACGTATTTGCTGAAGAACGAATCGGCAACGAACAGATCCGCGAGCTGTTGCGCACCTTCGGCCTGCGCACCAGCCTGATCCGCCTCAAGGTTATCGATGCCTTGCACGCCGCCGACCGCAATGGCCGCAGTATTGGCGTACGCGGGGTGCACGCACAACTGGAACAGCTGGATATCCCGCTGTCGTTCCTCAGTGTGCGTGAAGTGCTCAAGCGCCTGTGTACCGAAGGCGTCATACAACTGGGTAGCGACAAGTGCTACAGGCTCAACCCCCAGGCGCGCGCCGTACTGGAGCAAACACCCTCGCGCTGAGCGCATGGCCGGCCATACCTGGCCGGCCCGCGCAGATCAGGGCTTGACCTTGCGCCGCAGAATGCCGTTGATCACCACGACCACCACGGCAATGGCGATGGCCAGCATCTGGAAGGTCTGCTCACTGATCGTGCCCTGCTTCTGCAGGTGGGACAGGCCCAGCATCAGGCCCAGTACCACCAGGATGATCAGAAGTGAATATTTGAGGCGCTGCACGTGTGTCATCGAATGTTCCTTGCAACATCAGGGGCAAATGGCTCGCAACGAGCCGCGGCAATGATACAACGGTCACCGCCCCCGGCGCTGGATTTCCTGCTGGGTGGGGTGACGTCAGCCTGAAAGCATGGGGCTTCCTAGCACCCACGCCGGAGGCACCATGTACAAACCCCTGTTGTTCGCATCGCTGTTACTGACCCCGCCCTCCCTTCATGCACTGGACACCCAGCAGACGCCGACCGAGCACCTGCTCGAACTGGGCCGCGAGTTGGCCACCCATGCCGGTGCCAGCCAATGGCAACAACTGTGGCAACGCGTACGCCAGGCCGGTTACCTGCAGACCGAAACTGCACCGGTACATTTCAGCGTGCCCACAGCCCGCTTGCCCGACCTGGCCCGACAAACGCTGGCGCAGGCCGACCAGGCACAGCCTCTGAATCAGACCCAGGTACTGTACCGCCGCCACTTTGCCGACCAGGTCATCGGCCAGCGCAACGGCCAGCCGTTGCACGCGCTGTGCCTGCTGGTCGATTGGCGCACGTTGCCGCCGGGCATGCGCGCCACCCCTCAAGCCTATCTGGGTAGCGCCAGCTTGCTGAGCAGCTACCCGTGCGATTGAGGGGTGCCGCACCCGCTCCGCATCATCGCGAGCGACCCGACAGGAAACCAGGAAGCACAGCCAGATGTCGACGCCATTTCCTACAGCGCCAGATATCGCTGCCTGCAAATCCTGTTCACCGAAACTACAACCCCCAACCCCTATGCCGCCTAGCGACGCGCCTCGGCTGTCGCACAGAATTTGCTCACACCTTCGACATAACGCCGCGGGTGATCGGGTCGCACATCCCATCTACCCCGAAGGAGCGCCATATGCAAAAGCCAGATTTGAGCCAGATTGATATCAGCCAACTGCCCCACTCGCTGCAGGCCCTGATCGACTGTATCGGCATCGAAAACGCCTACCAACTGACCTGCGCCTATGGCGGCAGGCCCAAGTACATCCCCAAGCACCGCGAGCGCACCAAGCTCGCTGACGTGCTGCCGGCCGAAGCGCTCGACGCACTGATCAAGCGCTTTGCCGGGGTCGCCCTGGAGATCCCCAAGGCTGACCACTTTCTGCGTCAGCTGCGCAACCAGCAGATCCAGAAGGAAAGCGCCAACGGTTTGTCCCGCAGCCTGCTGGCCAACAAGTACGGCCTGAGCCTGCGGCAGATCGGCAACATCCGGCGCCAGGAGCTTTGCACGCGCTGACGCCCGAACACCTTGGCTGCTATTTGCGGCTGACTTACCCCACTAGAGTGAGCTTCTCGATATGTCGTTAGATAACAGCCTTATAGGCTCCGTGATCAATGCCCTGCCGATGGACCGCATGATCGCCGGTCCCTTGCAGGCCATGGTCCAGGCGCAGGTAACCGCCAGCAAATCGTACGCCGACTTCCTGATGCAGGTATGCGTTCAGGATGGCAAGGCCGTCGCCATCCAGTTCGACTACGACGAAACCATCGTCGACGAACAGGGCGAATACAAAGGCGTGGTCAGCAAGACCATGAAAGTGCCGCTGATGGCGGCCATTACCCACCCGAACATTTCCTTCGAAGAGGGTAATGTAGAGTTCGAGCTGGTTATCAACCAGATGTCGGAAGATGTTTCCAGCAAGGACATGAATGCAGAAGCTACCGGCTCACTGGGATGGGGGCCGTTCAGGCTGAACGTGAAAGGCAGCGTGAGCCACAAATCCACGCAAACCCGCAAAACAGATACCCGCGCCCGCTATGCCTTCAACACGACCCTGAAACGTCAGGAACCGCCCGAAGCGATGATGAGGGTAATCGAGTTCCTCACTGACGCCGCAACCAAGCCAACCGTTGTCCGAACCGCCGAACTGGAATGCCCGGACGAAATCTCCCAGGCGGATACCTTGAAACGACCTGCGCCTGCAAACCTGCCGACCCCGTAAACCGCTGGCGCTTGACCCGATTGCCCCTCCTGCCGGTTTTGGGAGGGGCACACCCTGGCCTGAGGAGTCGAATCGTTGCAAAAGCCCCCCGCCCCCATGACCTCCATTGACCTGCGTGAAATTACCCGTGGCCTGCAAGAAGCCGCCAGTGCCACCAATAGCCTGATTGCCCAGCAGTACATCAACCTGTTTGACCAGTTTTTCGAATGCGACACTGAAGCACTGGGCGCCCCCATGAAAGCCAAGATGGTCGAGGTGGCCATGGATGGGCAGCACATCATGCGCGTCCCCTTGTTTGCGCTGGTGTCACCGAAAGGCCTGGCCCTGGAGCGCATGCAGGTCGACCTGTCGGTAAGGGTCAAAGGCACCGAGGCGCAGCAGGCACTGCTGACCGCAAGCGAGAGCAAGACCGCAAGCTTCAAGGTCACCATTGGCGGCCAAGGCCGTCAGGGCGAAAACCGAGACCCGGACGAAGTGCAGATCCGCATGCAGTTCCAGGCAAGCGAACCGCCAGAGGCTCTGAACCGGTTGATCGAGGAATACACCAACCTGATCGTTCCGGTACGCGCCACCACTCCACCACCCTCACCCGACACCAACGAGTTCATCGAGGCGGCCACCGTCCGTTGATGGCCGCCACGCTGCGGGCTTAGAAGTCGCGTTTGTAGAAGATGTCCAGTGAGCTTGCCAGCCCACTGGCGGCCTCGAGGTAGACCTTCTTGCTTAGCTTGTAGCGCAACGCGATCGTGTTGGCCGGCTCGAACACCCCCACCCCGTAACGAAGGCTCAGCTTCTCGGTGATGTTACCGCTGGCGACCACGCTGGTGCTGTTGCCGGAACCTTCGGTATCCAGTTGAAAGTCGTCAATTCCCAGGCTCGACGCCAGGCTGCCGGTGATGCCGGCGCTCCCGGCAAGGCCCAGGCCCAGCGCTGCCTCGGCGAGCATGTTGTTATCTTCACCGGTATTGCCCAATGGCCGCCCCAATACCAGGTACGAAAGCGCCTGCTCCTGGCTCATGGCCGGCTCCGAGAACACTTTGGTCGTCGGCTGTTCGGCGCTGCCACTCAGGCGGATACCGGCTATCACATCGTCAACCTTGCGGATCGCTTCGATGTCCAGGTACGGCTGGTCGATCGGTCCGGCGAACAGCAGTCGCGCCCGCCGTATGGTGAGGCGCTGGCCGTAGGCACGGTAGCGGCCGTCCGCCAGGCTCAGTTCACCACGGGTATCGAGGTTATCGCCGATGTGCACATGGCCAAGCAGGTTGGCGGTAAGCCCGAAGCCGCTGAATGACAGCTTTTCGCGGCCCACTTCGACATCGATGTCCATGGCCATTGCCATGGGTGGTTTGCCTTCCTCGGTCTGGTGACCGACGATTACCGTGTCATCCGACACCTTGACCGTGGACGGCGGCAGCTCACGCACAGTGATCTTGCCCTTGGGCACCTGCACCTTGCCGGTCACCGCCAGCTTGTCATCGATCAGGCGCAACGTCAGGTCCGGGGCAACTTCCAGTGTGGCGTAGGGCTCGACCGCGACCGGCAGTTGCTGACCTTGCAGACGCACGTCCATGCCCAGTGCCTGCCCCCAGGTGAGGTTGCCGCTCAACTGGCCACGTCCCGCCTCGCCACTGCGCCAATTGCCGTTGAGCTGCACCTGCTCGCCGGCAATCAGCGCCTGCAATGACAGGTCCTGAAGGCTGGCCGGCAGCTCGGCACCACTGACTTCGCCACCGCTGAGCATCAGGTTGCCGTTTACCTGTGGTGCCAGCAAGGTGCCTGAAAGCCGACCACTGCCATTGAGCTGCCCGGCCAGGCGTTCGACCATGGGCACGAACGGACGGGCCACCGACAAGTCCAGCCCGGCCAGGCGGAAATCACCCGACAACGGTTTGTTCTTGCCCAGCGGATCGAGCCGGGCGTTGACGTTCAGCTCACCCAGGCGCTCACCGCGAAACGCCAGGCGCGTATCGATGCGCCGCGGTGCCAGCGTGCTGTCCAGGCGCAGGGCCTGATAAGGGAAATCGATCCAGCGGCCTTTGTCGCGCACGCGCAGGGTGCCGCCACTGGCATCGACAACGACAGTGCCCTTGGGGCCGCTGGCCGGGATGTCCAGGTTGATATCGGCATTGAGCAGGCCTTGCCAGGCAAAGTCCTTCGGCAGCCACTGGGCCAGGCTGCCCAGCGGGAACTGCTTGAGGTGGTAGCGCAGGCGCGGTTCGGGGGCGAGCCGCTGATCATCGCCACACAGGCTTGCCTGGCCGGAGCGCCAGCAGTGGGCCCCGAAGTCGAGCTGGCCGCTGGCCAGCCGCTGCAGGCGTGCAGGCGCCTGCAACTGCCAGTCCTGGCCACCGGCCTGGATTCGGCCCGTGGCCAGGCGCCCGCGCCAGTCACCTTTGTTCAACTGGCCATCCAGGCCAAGGTCGAGCTTGAGCTGCGGGCCGTCCAGCGCCAGGGTCAAGGCCTGCTGGCGAATGTCGCCTTTGCCGTTGGCCTGCAACGTGCCCAAGGCTGTGTCACCCAGGTGGATACCGGTTGCCTTGAGCTCGAGTACACCGCGCTGGGCGCTGTCCAGGCGCGCATCCAGGTCCAGCTGCTGCAGACGGTTTTCGGCCTGGGCCAAGCGCTGGCCCTGCAGGCTCAGCGTACCTTGCGGGGCCTGCAAGGTGCCGGCGACATCCAGCCGACCCTTGACCCGGCCTTGCAACCTTGGCCACAGCTGGCCCAGGCGCGGCAGGTCGAGGTCGATTCGCCCCGCCAGGCGCTGTTGCAGGCTGCCACTGCCGTTGATGCGGTTGTCACCCAGCTGGATAGCCAGTGCGCCCAGGGTCCAGCTCTGCCCTGCCCCTTGGGCCTCGGCCTTGAGCATGGCTGGCTGGCCACGCAGGCGGCCTTTGAGGTCAAGCTGGGCGTCGAGGGTAAGCGCATCGCCTTTCAGTTCGCCTTTGCTGCGCAGTGGCCCCGCCAAGGTACCGGGCAGTTCGGCCAGCCAATAGGCCGGGTCGAGCGCGGACAGCTGCAGGTCGACCTCCCAGGCCAGGGTGTCGGCAAAACGTAAGGCGACACTCCCGGCTGCCTTGCCCTGGCCGGCGGTCAGCGCCAACTGTGGCAGTTTCACCTGGGTGAGGTCACCTTCGAACGGGCTGGTTATGCTGAATGCTCCCGCCGGGCCATCCAGGTCACCCATGAAGGTGCCCTGGTAATTGCCATCGCGATAATGCACTTGGGTATTGAAGCGCTTGAGCGTGACCTCGGGGGGTGTTTCCAGTGGATACAGGCGCAACCACGGGAAGTCCTGCCAGTCCAGCTGCGCATCGGCGCTCAGGCCTTGCTGCCAGTCAGCCGTGGCTTGCAGCTTGACCCGTTGGCTGTCGCTGGCGGTCAGGTCGAGGGCATCGAGCCTGGCCCCTTTACTGTTGACCAGTCCGGACAGGACCAAGGCGATGGGTGACTGCTCGGCCGGCAGGCTGGCCCTGCCAGACAGTTGATAGCCATCGAGCAGATCGCCCTTGGCATCGAGCTCGAGCGCGTTCAATTGCATGGTGTCAGGCAACGCACCAGCCGGTTTGAACGCCTCGGAGCGGATGCTCAAGGTCGCCGGCAGGTGCTCGGCCAATGCCTGCAACTGCCCACTCAATGTGGCATCGAGGTAACCACTGCTGGTGCCGGCGAGTTCCAACGTCTTCTGCAATTGGCCATTGGCCGTCAGCGCCAGTTGCCAGGGTTTTTCGTCTACCGCAGGCAACTGCAACTGCGCCTGCAATTGCACCGGCCAGTCGCCTTCGGGTTGCAGGTCACCCTGCAGGCTCAATTGCAGGTCGTCGCGCAGCAGCCGCAGGCTGTCGATGCGTATCCCGCTGTGGGTCCAGTGCGCAGCCAGTTGCAAGTCGCCAAGCAGGTCACTGCCATCCAGGCGCAACTGCCCGACCTTGACCTCGCCCAGTTCGATGGCCACCGGCAACCGCAGCGTCGGCAATTGCAGCGGACCGCTCTCGGCCGGTTCGGTGCTTGGCGCAAAGGCCATGTCAATGCGGTCTGCCTGCAACCGGTCAATGCACAAGGTAGCGCGCAGCAAACAAGCCGGCGACCAGGCCAGCAACGGCGCTTGTAACTCTACCTTGCTGCCGGCGTCGGCCCAGCTCAGCCGGCTGGCCTGCCAACTGCCCGCCAGGCGCCCCTGGAAGTCGGCCACTTCAAGCCCAGGCACCTTGCCCAGTACCCAGCGGCTGCCGGCCTGGGTACCCAGCAGCAAGCCGAGCACCAGGGCCACGCTCGCGACGCCCCCAAGCAGGCCCAGTGAAATATATTTGATCACGCGTTTCACAGCTCGGGCCCCATGGAAAAGTGCAGGCGAATGCCCCCTTCGTCATCCAGCGCCTTGGCCAGGTCCAGGCGCAGCGGCCCGACCGGCGATACCCAGCGCACACCAAAGCCGACACCGGTCTTGAGGCTGGGCAGCTCCAGGTCGTTGAACGAGTTGCCTTGGTCGACGAATGTCGCGACCCGCCATTTTTCGGTCAGCGAATACTGGTACTCGACACTGCCTGCCACCAGATAGCGCCCACCAATACGGTCACCGTCGCTGTTCTTCGGCGACAGGGTCTGGTAGTCATAACCGCGCACACTCTGGTCGCCACCCGCGAAGAACCGCAGCG
Source organism: Pseudomonas sp. D5(2026) (assembly GCF_057766845.1). Classification (NCBI taxonomy): domain Bacteria; kingdom Pseudomonadati; phylum Pseudomonadota; class Gammaproteobacteria; order Pseudomonadales; family Pseudomonadaceae; genus Pseudomonas; species Pseudomonas sp. D5(2026). The sequence goes on along the minus strand of NZ_CM173421.1, from coordinate 2,643,769 downwards.
ACGGCGGAATGTTGTTCTTGAAGCCATTGGTCGCACTGCCGCCAAACTGTACGCGCCCGAGAAAGCGGTGGTTGTGGCCGAGCGTGGTCAGGCCTTTGAGCAATACGTTGCCGTGTAGCAGGTTGGTGTCGGAAACCAGCCTTTCCTTGGCGACTTGAACATCGAACTGCAGGCGATAGCCGTTGTGCGGATCGATGCGGTTGTCACTGCGCAGGAAGGAATAGCTGACGCCCGGCATCAGCAGGTTGCTCAAACCGGAGTCGTCACCCAGGCGATATTCTTCGCGTTGGTACTTGAGCGAAATCACCCGCTGCCAGCCACTGGGCAGCTTGCTGTGCCACTCGGGGCCGACTGTCAACAGCTTGCTGAGCGAGTCGGTACCGGCAAGCTCCTCATTCTGGTAGCCACCGGCAAAGCGCAGCTTGTCGGTCAGCGGCGGGTCGAGCGGAATGTCGTACCACAGGCCGACGTTCTGGCGCGGTGCCGACAGTTCGGTTTCCCAGCCATAGCTGTGGCCTTGCGGGTTGACCCAGTGGCGGGTCCAGTTGGCCTTGCCACGCGGCCCGACGTCGGTCGAGAAGCCCAGGCCAAGGCCCATGGTGCGAGGTTTACGGGTTTCCAGGTGAACATCCACCGGGATGTCTTCGCCCACAGCAGCAGTGGGCGCCGCATCAACACGCACGCCTTCGAAATAGCCGCTCGATTGCAGGTCGTTGTTCAGTTCTGCGATCAGTTCCGAGTCGTAAGGGGTGCCCGGCTGGAACGAAACCATACGCTGCAGCAGGTCCTCGTCCAGCGGCGTGTCGCCACCGAACGTGACGGCGCCCAGGCGATAACGTGGGCCACTCTGATAGACCAGGTCGATATCGGCCACACCGGCTTGCGGGTCGACGGCCAGGCGCTGGCTACTGAAGCGCCCACTGAAGAAGCCATAGCGCGACGCCTGGTTCTGGATCAACCGCTTGGCATCCTCGTAATGGCCGTGATTGAGCTGTTCACCCGCACGCAGCGCCTTGCTGTCAGGCACACGGAAGGCTTTCATTTCGCTGGCCGGGCCCTCGATGCGCACGGTCACGTTGCGCAGGCGAATCGGTTCGCCCGGGTTGATGCTGATGATCAGTTGTGGGGGATGGTCTGCGTCGCTGGCGGGCTTGACCTCGGTATCGATCTGCGCCTGATAGTAGCCGAGTGCCTGCGCCGCTTTGCGCGCCTGCTCCTCTGCCCCGCGACTGAAGCGCAAAAGTGCTTCTTCGTCGCGGTCACCCAAGGTACCTATATAGCCTTCGACATTGGCCTTGAGCGCCTTGTTGGCCGGCTTCACCTTCACCAACAACTCGCTCTGGCCCCATGCTGCGAAACTGGCAACCCAGAAAACCAGGCCCCAGGTCAATCTTCCTGAATACGTCATGCGGCGCATGCTACCAGAGCCAGGCGCTCAAGGGAGCCGCCTGGCGGCCTGTTCAGGCAAAAGCGGGTTTTGAAGAGACTGGATTAGGATGAAAGAACACCCTCTCTCGGATCGGTCCTACAGCTACTTCGCCAATTTCCTCATAACCCTGACGCTGGTAAAAAGCCAGGTAGTGCTCGTTACCAGTGTCCAGCACCACCCCTTGGGTGCCTGGGTCTTCCGCGCACCAGTCGTGCACGGCTTGTAACAATTGCTCGCCGTAGTGCTTGCCCTGAAACTGCGGATGCACCCCCAGCAAAGGCAGCACATGCACCTGGTCAGTGGGCAGACAGCTGGCCAACGCAGCCTGGTAGTCCATGTAGCGCCGCGTACAGCGCAGGCCGGTACCCAGCATCATGCGCAGGCGCCAGGCCCAGCTGTCGGCCACGCCCAGCCGGCGCTGCGGCGGCACGATCAGGGCCAGGGCAATCAGGCGGTCCTCGACCAGCAGGCCAATGGCGGGCAGTTGCAGGTAGAAGTGCTGGCGCACCCATTCGCGCACCATCACCCGCAGGCGCCGCTCATACCCCGGGCGCTGGGCTTCGAAGATATAGGCGAAGGTGGGCTCGTGGCGGTAGGCGTTGTACAGCAGCGAACGTGCCTCGCGGCTGTAACCATCGTCGAGCAGGCAGACACGGGCCGGGGCGGCTGTGGTTTCGGGCATTGCGGAAAGACCTCCTGGAATGGGCGTTCAGTGCCTTGGAGGTGCCCCAGCGCGCTTCGTTCACCCCCAACAGCACGTTAGCAGCAGGCTCGCCTGGCCGCCATGCTGGTGATGCAGGTCGATGTCGGCTAGCATCGCGCCTTTTACCGGGATTGTCTTTCCATGAAGATCGTCTGTTTCAACATCAACGGCCTGCGGGCCCGCCCGCATCAGCTGGCGGCGCTGATCGAAAAGCACCAGCCGGACGTGATCGGCCTGCAGGAAACCAAGGTCAGCGACGATCAGTTCCCGCTGGCCGACGTGCAGGCACTGGGTTACCACGTGCACTACCATGGCCAGAAAGGCCACTACGGCGTGGCCCTGCTGTCGCGCCAGGCGCCGCTGAGCCTGCACAAGGGCTTTGCCACCGACGAAGAAGATGCCCAGCGCCGCTTCATCTGGGGTACCTTCGCCGATGCTGACGGCAGCCCGATCACCATCATGAACGGCTATTTCCCCCAGGGTGAAAGCCGCGACCACCCCACCAAGTTCCCAGCCAAGCAGCGCTTCTACAGTGACCTGCAGGCACTGCTGGAAAGCCAGTTCCGCAACGACCATCCAGTGCTGGTGATGGGCGACATGAACATCTCGCCGCAAGACTGTGATATCGGCATTGGCCCGGACAACGCCAAACGCTGGCTGAAGACCGGCAAGTGCAGCTTCCTGCCGGAAGAGCGTGAGTGGATGGAACGTTTGAAAGGCTGGGGGTTGGTAGACAGCTTCCGCCACCTGTACCCGGACGTGACCGACCGTTTCAGCTGGTTCGACTACCGAAGCCGCGGCTTCGAGGACGAGCCCAAGCGCGGCCTGCGCATCGACCTGATCATGGCCTCGCAGCCGCTGGTGCCGCGCATCAAGGCAGCGGGCGTGGACTATGAGCTGCGCGGGATGGAAAAACCGTCGGACCATGCGCCGATCTGGCTGGAGTTGAGCTGATTTTGGTGACGGGCCCAAGGTGCACGCCTTGGGCCCACACTCACAACCCCAGCCTCAACGCCTCCCCCACCCCTGCCCCACGCACATCGTCCGCCGCGCTGACCAGGGCAAAGTTATAAGCCCCATGCGACCAGTACCGCGCCTCCAGCTGGCCATCGACCCGCTGCCCGTCCGGCATGCGCCGATAAAGGTTGCCCGGCGAGCGCAGGAACAGGCTGATGCGCTGACCCTTGCCATCTTCGAACACCAGTAATGCAGCCGGCCCCTGCTCGTTGCTGAGCAAGCGCGCGCCCACCGGTTTGAAGCCATACCCCGCCAGGTCCGGTAACTGGCCCACCCGGCTGAAATGGCGGCCCAGCCAGTCGCGCAGCTGCCCAGGATCACTGGCCTGGATATCCAGTGCTTCACTGCCGGCGAACAAACGGTGCGCCTGAACAGCATCAGCCATGGGCAGGTCGGCTCGTGCAAGGGTTGTATCGCGCACTTGCCAGCCGCCCAAGCCCCCCACACCCAACGCCAGCATCACCACCGCCGCCGCAGCCCAGCGTCGCTGCCGACGCTGGCGCAATTGCCGACGCAACTGGCCAAGGTCCAACTGCGCCGCACCGGGCATTTCGCCCAATCCGGCCAGCGCTGCACGCAGCCGCCGGGCATCGGCGCGCCAGCCTTCCACCCGTGCCGCAGCTTGCGGGTTGGCCGCCAGCCAGGCCTGCACCTCGGCCCGGCGCACAGGTTCCAGGCGCTCATCGACGTAAGCGTGCAATTCATCATCGCTGGGGATCAGGCGCGTCATTTCAGTCTCCGCAAGGCCGGGGGCTGGGGGTTGCCCTCGGTCAGTTCGCGCAAGGCATTGCGCGCGCGCGAAAGGCGCGACATCACAGTGCCGATGGGGATGCCCAAAGCCTGGGCGGCCTCCTTGTAACTCAAGCCTTCGATGCTGACCAGCAGCAACAAGGCACGCTGCTCCGCCGACAGCCGGGCAAAGGCCTGTAGGTCAGCCTGGGCCAGGACGATGGCTTCGATGTTGTCACCCGCCGGCTCTTCGTCGCGCTCGTTGCGGCCGAACCAGGACAGCCAGCGCGCATGCAAGCGCTCGCGACGCTTACCGTCGAGGAACTGTCGATAAAGGATGGTGAACAGCCAGGCACGCAGAGCATCAGCGTCGCGCTGCTGGTCGCGGCGGCTCAGGGCCCGCTCGACCGTCGCCTGCACCAGGTCGTCGGCGCTGCCCGGCTCGCGGGTCAGCCACACGGCAAAGCGGCGCAGGCGGGCCAGCAGCTCGCGCCACTGGTGGTCGTCCAAATCGTGCATGGTCAGGTACCGGCCTCTGGGGTTGTCAGTGTAAAGGGCAGACGCCTGTGAACAAATTCTATTCCCGATGAGGGAATAACTTTTTCCCTGCCCCGTCGTACTGGCACCTTCACTGAACCGGACAATGACCATGAACACACCCTTGCACGGCCCGGCCAAAGCCTTGCGCCTGGCCGCCATTGGCGGCGTGATGCTGGCCGCAGGTGCCGGCTTTGCCTATGCCGCCGGCTGGCTCGGCGAACCCCGACTGACGCCACAGCGCATCATCGACACCTTCGAAGCCCAGGCCGGGCATTACCCCGGCTATCGCAAGAACCACGCCAAGGGCCTGTGCGTGAGCGGCTACTTCCAGGCCAGCGGGCAGGCCGCCAACCTGTCCACGGCGCGCGCCTTCAGCCAGCAACGGGTGCCGGTGGTGGGCCGTTTTGCCATCGGCGGTGCCAACCCGTTCGCCCCGGATACCGCTATACCCGTTCGCAGCCTGGCGATTCAGCTAAGCACCGACGACGGTCAGGTCTGGCGGACGGGCATGAACAACCCACCGGTGCTGGCAGTCAGCACGCCGCAAGCTTTCTACCAGCAAGTACTGGCGAGCACACCAGACCCGGCTACCGGCAAACCGGACCCTGGCAAGCTGCAGGCGTTCTTTGCCGCCCACCCGGAAAGCGCGGCGTTTCGCCAATGGGCGGCGGGCTACAAACCCAGCGACAGCTTCGCCAACACGCAATACCACAGTATCAATGCCTTCCGCCTGATCGACGCAGCTGGCGCGGCCCACCCGGTGCGTTGGCAGCTTGAGCCACAAACTGCATTTGCGGCATTGCCCACCCAGGTTGATGACAAGCAATTCCTGCAACACGACTTGCAGCAACGCCTTGCCCAAGGCCCGTTGCGCTGGAAGCTGCGTCTGGTGCTGGCCGAACCGGGCGACGCCGTGGACGACCCTGCCCGGCCGTGGCCCACCGAGCGGCGTAGCGTGGACGCCGGCACCCTGGTGCTGGAACAGGTAGACGCCCCCGAGCAAGGGGCCTGCCGCGACCTCAACTTCGACCCGCTGATCCTGCCGCGCGGTATAGAGGCATCGGCCGATCCGATCCTCGCCGCCCGCTCGGCCGCCTATTCGGAATCGTTCAACCGCCGTAGCCGCGAATCGCTCAGCACCGGAGCCAAGCCATGAAACCTGAAGCCTTCCACCCTTTTGCCCGTTTGCTGCATTGGCTGATGGCCGTGCTGATACTGGCCATGTTGTTCATCGGTGTGAGCATGGTCGCCGACCTGTCGCTACGCCACCCGGTGCTGATCAGCCTGCACAAGGCCACCGGCCTGGCCCTGCTGGTGCTGGTGGTGCTGCGCATTGCTGCGCGCCTGACCCTACCTCATCCGCCCCTGCCGAACGACCTGCCAAAACTGCAGCGCTGGGCCGCCGGAGCCTCGCATCTGCTGCTCTATGGCCTGATGCTGGCCATGCCGCTGCTGGGCTGGGCCATGCTGTCGGCCGGCGATTACCCGCGCCCGCTCGGCTTGCCCGCCATTGCCCCCCACAACCTTCAACTGTATGCCGTGTTGCGCCAGGCCCATGGCTGGGCGGGCTACCTGCTGTTCGCCACGGTGCTGGTGCATGTGGGTGCAGCCTTGATGCACGCGTGGGTGCGCCGCGACGGTGTGTTGCGTAGCATGTGGCCTGGCCCCCTGCGCCGCAGTGATTGAGCTGCAGCAGCCCAGGGATTCGACACTCGATAATAGTTCTTAATAATATCGGCTTTTATTTGCCGCACTGCCCTGGACCGCTCATGAACGTCGCAAAGGATCCTGCAACCCTTCTGCCTGCCAGCACCCTGGACTTGCGCCCGCTGCTGCTGGCCAACATGGCCTGCACCATGTCGATGATGGCCTTCGTTGCCCTGATCGGCCCGATAGCCCGCCAGCTTGGCATGGCCACCTGGCAAGCCGGCGCCGCCATAACCGTGGCCGGCGTGGTCTGGGTGCTGCTGGCCCGGCCCTGGGGCCGCGCGGCAGACCGCCTGGGCCGCCGGCGCATCCTGCTGCTGGGCAGCGCCGGCTTTACCCTGGCTTACTGGCTGCTGTGCCTGTTCGTCGAAGGCGCACTGCGCTGGCTGCCGGGGGCAACCTTGGCGTTCATCGGCCTGATGATCGCGCGCGGTTGCATCGGCGCCTTCTATGCCGCCATCCCGGTAGGCTGCAATGCGCTGATCGCCGACCATGTCGAGCCGCAACGCCGAGCGCGGGCCATGGCCTCACTGGGGGCGGCCAACGCCGTCGGCCTGGTGGTCGGGCCAGCACTGGCCGCACTGCTGGCGCGTCACAGCCTGAGCCTGCCGTTCCATATCATGTCGCTGCTGCCGGCCACTGCCTTCCTCGTGCTGTTTTTTACCCTCAAACCACAGGCGCTGCCGCACAGCCACGCCCCCAGTCCGGTGCGGCTGAACGACCCGCGCCTGCGCCGGCCGCTGCTGGTGGCATTCAGCGCCATGCTCAGTGTGACCGTGTCGCAGATCATCGTCGGTTTCTTTGCCCTTGACCGCTTGCATCTGGGCCCTGCCGAAGCCGCCCAGGCGGCTGGCATCGCCCTGACCACCGTGGGTGTGGCACTGATGCTGGCACAGGTGATCCTGCGCCAACTGGAGTGGCCACCGCTGAAGATGATCCGGGTGGGTGCCACGGTATCGGCACTGGGCTTTGCCTGTGGCTCACTGGCCACCACGGCCCCCTGGCTGTGGGCTTGCTATTTTGTTGCGGCAGCGGGCATGGGCTTCGTGTTCCCGGCGTTTTCGGCACTGGCGGCCAATGCCATGCAGGCCTCCGAACAAGGCGCCACAGCCGGCTCCATTGGCGCCGCCCAAGGCATGGGCGCGGTGATCGGGCCGCTCGCCGGTACCTTGGTGTATGCCCTTGATCCACGCTTGCCATTCTTGGCCGTGGCCGTGCTGTTGCTGCTGGTCGGGCTGTGGCCAATGCCGCGTGAGCAGCGGGTTTGAGAAGCACAGCGCGCAAGGGCGCAGAGTGTGTTTTAATGCGCATCGCTCATTATTATTGACACCTCTGATTACAAGGCGGCTATGGACACGGGGACGCGACTCAAACTGGTGCGTGAACGCAACAACCTCTCCCAACGGGAATTGGCCCGCCGCAGCGGGCTGACCAATTCGACGATCTCGCAGATCGAGCAGAATCGCGTCAGCCCTTCGGTCAGCTCCCTGAAAAAACTGCTCGAGGGCATTCCCATGAGCCTGGCGGAGTTTTTCAGCTTCGACGAGCCGGTGCGTGAGGAACGCTACGTATTCCGTGGTGGCGAACAACCCGACCTGGGCCGCAATGGCCTGCGCATGCTGCTGGTCGGCGCCAGCGTCGAAGGCCGGCAGATGCGCATGCTGCGTGAGCTGTACGCACCCGGCGCCGACTCTGGCGAGCCGATCGTGCATGCTGAAGGCGAAGAATGCGGGCTGGTCACCCGTGGTACCGTCGAGCTGTGGGTCGACGGCCAGGTCAGCGTGCTCAACTCGGGCGACGGTTACTACATCCCCACGACCCTGCCGCACAGTTTCAAGAACATCGGCCCGGATGAGGCCGAGATCATCAGCGCCAACACGCCGGCGAATTTCTGATCTTGATCCACAGACGTTCACTGAGCGCCCGGGATGTCTACCAGTGCCTGCGCAATGTGGCGCTTGGCGTGCATCACCTTGAGGTGGTTGCACGCCGCGAGGGCGGCTTGGTCGATGTCGGTATCCAGGGCTGGCAACTGACATTGGCCCTGGATACTGAGGGCTTGGCGCATTGCGTTCATTGCCAAGCCCCCGGCGGCGAACAGGCCGGGCTCGAGCACTGGCAGCGCTATGGCACCAACCCCACCGACCTGCTCAGCCTGTGGGAGCGCACTCAGCTGGAGAGGCTGTTGGCGCTCTGACGCAGCGCCTCCTCGACAAAGTCCAGGCGGTCCTGGCCGAAGAACATCCCATCACCGACAAAACAGGTGGGCGCGCCAAACACCCCGCGCGCCACAGCGGCCTCGGTCGCCTGCTTTAGCGCGGCTTTTACTTCGCTGTCAGCGGCCAGGGCATGAAAAACCTGCGGGTCGAAGCCTGCCTGCGCGAGTGTTTCATTCAGCACAGCGCTGTCGCTCAGGTTGCGGCGCTGTACCCACAGCCCGGTGAACAGCACCATTAGCAATGCCTCGAACCGATCCGGTGAATGCAACTGGGTACCCGTCACGCCACGCATCAAAGTCAGGGTATTGACCGGGAAGCCCGGCGGCATCCCGAACGGCACTCCATAGCGTTCGGCAAAGCGGGCCAGGTCGGTGAACATGTAGCGCCCTTTGGCCGGGATCATGGCCGGCGAAGCATTGCCGGTAGCCTGGAAAACCCCGCCAAGCAGCATTGGCCGGTAGTGCAGCGCGGCCCCCTGGCGGGCGCACAGGTTCGGCAGTTGGGTCCAGGCCAGGTAGCTGGCTGGGCTGCCCAGGTCAAAAAAGAAATCGACAGACGTGTGCATGGTTACGGTCCTTGCGAGTTAACGGGGGTTTACCAGCGTTCCATCCAGGGGCGCAGGTCCAGCTCGAAGGTCCAGGCGTCGCGGGGCTGGGCGTGCAGGAACCAGTAACTGTCGGCAATGTGCGCCGGGTCAAGGATGCCATCCTGGTCCTTGAGGGCATAGCGCTCGGGGAAGCTGTCGCGGATGAAGACCGTGTCGATGGCACCGTCCACCACCACATGGGCGACATGGATGTTGCGTGGCCCCAACTCGCGCGCCATGCTCTGTGCCAAGGCACGCAAGCCATGCTTGGCCCCGGCGAAAGCGGCAAAACCGGCTGCACCGCGAGTGCCGGCTGTAGCACCGGTGAACAGGAGGGTGCCACGCTCACGCTGAACCATGCGCCGGACCACCGCCTGCGCGGTGAGGAAACCGGCAAAGCAGGCCATTTCCCAGATCTTGAAGTACTTGCGCGGGGTTTCCTCGAGGATGCTGCACGGTACATTCGCACCGATATTGAAGACAAATGCCTCAATCGGGCCTATATCACGCTCGATAGTCTCCACCAGCGCGGCCACCTCCTCTTCCTTGCGCGCATCAGAGCCAAAACCGTAGGCCCGGCCGCCAGCGGCCTGTATTTCCTCCAGCAGCGGCTGCAGTTTGTCGGCCTGGCGCCGGGTTACGCAGGCAATGTAACCCTCACGCGCAAAGCGCTTGGCGATTTCGCCCCCAGTGGCGTCGCCCGCCCCGATCACCAGCACGACTTTTTGTTGTTCTGACATGCCTGCCTCCATGGGTAAATGATCGTTTAGTAAACGAACGCTATGCTATGATCGCGGTCATCGTCAAGCCTGTCTGTCGAGGCATGTGAATGCGCTATTCCAACGAACACAAACAGCAAACCCGCGAACGGCTGCTGGCCAGCAGCGGCGCGCTGGCCAAGCGCGGGGGGTTTGCCAGTACCGGCGTGGCCGGGCTGATGAAAGCGATCGGCCTGACCGGCGGTGCCTTCTACAACCACTTCCCGTCCAAGGACGACCTGTTTACCGAGGTGGTACGCCAGGAGCTGAGCAACAGCCCCCTGATACGCCTGGCCTGCCAGGGCGCCAACCGCGAACGCCTTGGCCGCTGCCTGCAGCAGTACCTGAGCCTGGCCCACCTGCGCAATGCCGAAGGTGGATGCCCATTGCCGCCGTTGGGTGTGGAAATCGCCCGGGCCGACACACCGGTGCGTGAAGTGGCGGAGCACTGGCTGGTAGAACTGCACCAGGCCTGGAGCACAACCCTGGAGGATGAGCAACTGGCCTGGGTGCTGATCAGCCAGTGCGTAGGGGCATTGCTGGTCGGGCGCATGCTGGCCAGTGAAAGCGTGCAAGCGCAAGTACTGGGCGCCAGCCGCCAGTTTGTCGAACAGGCCCTGCATGAGGCGGATTAGTGCGCTGCTGGGGTTGCTGCTGGCCCTGCCAGCGCATGCCGAACAGGCCTGCCCGCCCGGGCAGTATCAGGTGTGCCTGATGGGCTGTTTCTGCGCCCCGATCGACCCAGGCCAGGCCGGGCAGATCCTCAAGGATGTGGAGGTCATGGCCTCGTCCAGCCTGACCTACGCCTTGCGCCAGGCCCGTGACGAAGCCACGGCCAGCGGTGTGCAGCCGATTCCGTTGCATATCCGGGCGCAGCTTGAACCTTGGTATGACTTTGCCGTGCTCGACGCGGCGCGCTTTCGGGTGGGGGATGAGCAACAAATGAGCGCAGCCAATGCGCTATTGCAGAACCCCGATGTGAACGCCGTTACACTGATCGACACGATCATCTTCCGCCGGGCCGCCGATGCCGAGGACAACGTTGCCTTGTGGGCGCACGAGCTCAAGCATGTGCAGCAGTATCAGGAACTGGGCGTGGAGGAGTTTGCCCGACGCTATACGCGCAACTTCGACGACCTGGAGGGGCCGGCCTACAAGATCGAGGCCGAAGTCGGCAAGGCGCTGCGCGAGCGTCGTTCAGGCCAGGCCCGCTGATCGCTGCCATTGCGCTCCTGCATGGGAGCGCGAAGGCGTTCAGGACACCGCCGAGGCTTCCACCGCCTGGTCACGGCTGGCATAGCGCTGCGCCAGCACAGCACACACCATCAGCTGTATCTGGTGGAACAGCATTAGCGGCAAGATCATCGCGCCAATGCCACTGCCCACGAACAACACCTGGGCCATGGGCACCCCCGTGGCCAGGCTTTTCTTGGAGCCGGCAAACAGGATGGTGATGCGATCCTCAAGGTCGAAGCCCAGCGCCTTGCCAAGCATGCGTGTGCCAAACAGCACCACTGCCAGCAGAATTGCGCACACCACGAACAACCCCGCCAGGTGCTGCGGCGATACGGTGTGCCACAGCCCGGTAACCACGGCCTCACTGAAGGCGGTGTACACCACCAGCAGGATCGAACCCTGGTCCACCACCTTGAGCCAGCGCGCATTGCGCTTGACCCAGGCACCGATCCAGCGCCGCGCGATCTGCCCGGCAACGAACGGCACCAGCAGCTGCAAAGTGATCTTCAATACCGCATCCAGACCGGACCCCGTATCACCACTGGCACCCAGCAACAACATCACCAGCAACGGTGTGAGGAAGATACCCAGCAGGCTGGAGGCCGCCGCGCTGCAGATGGCCGCTGGCACGTTACCGCGGGCCAGCGAAGTAAAGGCAATGGCCGACTGCACGGTGGCAGGCAAGGCACACAGGTACAGGATGCCAAGGTAAAGCTCGTTACCCACCAGCGGTACGAACAGAGGTTTGAACGCCAGGCCCAGCAGTGGGAACAATACGAAAGTACAGGAGAACACCAGTAGGTGCAGGCGCCAGTGCCCGGCACCGGTAATGATGGCTTCACGCGACAGTTTGGCGCCATGCAGGAAGAACAACAGGCCAATGGCCAGGTTGGTCAGCCAGCCGAAATATACCGCGCCATCGCCCGAGCAAGGCAGCACGGTGGCGATGAGTACCACACCGAGCAAGGCCAGGGTGAAATTGTCAAATAACATGCGCAAATACTTCATCACTGTATCCATCTTGTCATGGTGGCTGGGCAGACGATAAGTTCTTTGGCTCTCCGTCGCTAACGCCGGAACCCCGAGTGATATCGCTCAACGGACACGCTCCACAAAAGGACCCACCATGTTCCGCCCACGTCTGGCTGTACTTGCAGCCGCCATCACCCTCGCTTTTGGCCATACCAGCGCCCAGGCCGACGACCAGTTACAGGCCAAGGTCGACCAGATCATCCGCCCGCTCATGCAGGAACAAGGCATCACCGGCATGGCTGTGGCCATCTATGCACGCGACCACGCGCATTACTTCAGCTACGGCGTGGCCAGCAAGGCCGACAACGTACCGGTGAGCCGCGATACGCTGTTCGAGATTGGTTCGCTGAGCAAGACCTACACTGCCACACTGGCCGCGCTTGCCAGCGCCGAGGGCAAGCTTGACCTCCAGGCCCCGGCCAAGCGCTACCACCCGGCACTGGCCGGCGCCCCCATCGGCGACGCAACGGTGCTGGAACTGGGCGCCTATAGCGCCGACTGCCTGCCACTGCAGTTCCCCGAATCTGTGCAAACGCCGCAACAGGTAGTCGATTTCTTCCGCCACTGGCAACCTCGCGCCAAACCCGGCACCCAGCGCTGCTACTCGAACCCCAGCCTGGGCTTGTTCGGTGACCTTGCCGCCCGTGCGCAGCACCAACCGTTTTCCACGCTGATGAATGAGGGCCTGCTGACGAAGATGGGCCTGAAAAATACCTACCTTCAGGTTCCGGCCAGCGCCCAGGGCCTTTATGCCCAAGGGTATGACGCCGCCGACAAGCCGGTGCGCATGGGTCCGGGCCCTTACGCCGACGAGGCCTACGGCATCAAAACCAGCGCCAGCGACCTGCTGCGCTATGTGCGCCTGCACATGCAGCCGCAGGGCCTGCCGCCGGCCTTGGTGAAAGCCACCGCCATTACCCAGCAAGGCTATTTCCAGGTCGGCGCCATGACGCAAGGCCTGGGCTGGGAACGCTACCCCTACCCGGTCACGCTGCGCACACTGATCGATGGCAACAGCTCGCTGCTGATCCGTGAACCGCAGGCAACCACTCGCTTGCAGCCGGCCCTGCCCGCGCTACCGGCAGCCTGGTACAACAAGACTGGTTCCACCAATGGCTTCGGCGCGTATGCCGCGTTTGTACCCGCAGAACAGCTGGCAGTCGTGTTGCTGGCCAATCGGAATTACCCCAACCAAGCGCGGGTGCAAGCCGCCTTCGACATCCTTTCCGGCTTGTGACGCGAGCTGTGATTGTCGGACAAAACGACAGAATGTAGTGAGCAAAAAAAATCACTACAAAACGGTTGACGCCGTTCATCGCCCTTGGGCATGATGAAGCCGTCTCCCCGATCGGGAGCGGTGGCAAGGGTGTTCCAGACGGCCTGCGCGGTAACGCAGGCCGTCCGTGGAGAGGGAAACTGTCCAAAAGGCAGCGTGAGAAAGCCCCTGTTGCGATGCTGCTGTAGCAGCCTTGGTAGTGCGCTACACCGTGATAGCGCCAACTGTGAAAATCACCTATGAATGGGTAATGGGGGCTTTATGATGAACTTGAACAACAATCCGACTATCGACCAATTGGCCCAGCTGTTTGCCGTGCGCAAGGACAGCCTTGACGACCATCTGCTGTGGGTTAGCCAAACCGGTGAAGTGCGCCTCGACCGCCTGCCACCGAACACCGTCGAAGATGAATTTGAAGAGCACCTGCCCAGCATGCGTGCCCGCTTCAAGGTCTACCGCCGTGGCCAAGGCTACGTCGGCAAGAAAGCCGCCGCAGACACCGAATTCGTCGGCCGCGTGCTGCAGACCCTGCAACAAGAATGGCCCGCTGCCCGTGAGCAGCAGGCAGTCAAGGTGATCGAACCGCTGAATTGAGGGTTCGCACCCTTACCAAAGCCCGGCCCGCACAGGCCGGGCTTTTTCATGCCTGGCGCCGCTGCAAGCGGGTTTCCGGCAAAGGCAAGGCGCCCGTTGCCATCGCCCTGGCGCGGTCGACACCCCACACCAGCGCACGGGTCATGGTCTCGCCCGGCAGCGCCGGGTAATACTCTTCCAGCACCGCCCGCCCATCCCCGGCGTACACCCCCAGAAACAACTGCGTCGCCCCCAGGCGCGACAAGCGCACCTGCACGTCCAGTGTGGTGCCGTCGCTGAGTGCTTCGTCGTGGCAGCGGCTGTGCAACTGTGCGTCGGCCCACTGCCAATAGGTTTCTTCCCTGACTCGCATGAGCATTCAATCCTCCGTCGCTGGAATGCCGCGCCAGAAAACCACAGGCCGGGCCATCCGGCGAGCGTTACCGGGCAATACCATGAGGCGGATCAACGAATGGCAATAAAAACCCCGCCGTTGGGCGGGGGGCGTGTGCAGGCGCGGGCTCACTTCTTGATCGGTACCCGCGGCATGAAGCGGCCTTTTTTGCTGCGCTGCAAATGTGCAGGCTGGAGCTGTTCGGAATCATCCAGCGTCATGTGGGCGAAACCCAGGCGAAATGCCGCCTGGCCGCAACGCACCTGGCTGTTGATAGGGAACGCATCGTTCAGGTCTTCGAAAAAGGATTCGCTCATGCCCAGTGTCCCTCCGGTGGCGGTCGCGCCGGCAACCAGACAAGTTGCCCAGGAAACGCGGCCTGTGAGAGTGAGACTAGCTGGTCATTTGCGGACCGACCGGACAAGAACCTTGTAGCCGACCAGTGGCAGAAGGCTTTACCTCAGGCGTACTGCTGTGCCGGTAGCAAATACCACGACCATGCCACCCTGTACCGACGGCATGCTGATCTCAAAGTCCACCCCCACTACCGCATCGGCTTGCAACTGTCGTGCCCGGGCCTTGAGTTCTTCAGTGGCCTGCTCCCGGGCCTCGCGCAACGCGCTTTCCAGGGTTTGCGAACGACCGCCGAAGAAGTCGCGAAACCGTGTAAAGAAATCGCGCACGAAGTTGATGCCCTGCACCGATTCGGAACTGACCACGCCCAGGTATTCGGCAATCGGGCGGCCTTCGAGCTGGCTGGTGGTGGAAATGATCATGGATGCGCTCCGTTGGCCTGACAAAAAGAGGCCGATTCTAACAGAGCGCAGCTCAGCAGATTTAAGCGCCTACGCGTTGGCAGCTCGCAAGCGCTGACCGATGCGCGCACCGAATACATTCACCAGCAGCCCGGCCATCACCAGCAATGCGCCCCAGCCCTGAGTGGCGGTCAGGCGCTCTCCCAGCAGCAAAGCCGACGAACTCAGGCCAATCACCGGTACCAGCAGCGAGAACGGCGCCACCTTGCCTGCCGGGTGACGCGACAGCAACTTGCTCCACAGGCTGTAGCCGAGCATGGTGGCCACAAAGGCCAGATACGCCAGGGCCAGCACCGAACTCCAACTGATATTGGCCAAGGCATGGCCAATGCGGTCGGGGCCTTCCAGCCACCAGGACAGTGCCAGGAATGGCAGTGGCGGTATCAGCCCACCCCAGATCACCAACGCGACCAGGTCGACCGAGCCGAACCGCCGGGTAATGATGTTCCCCAGGCCCCACATTGCACCGCCACACAGGGTCAGCACCAACGCCAGCATGGGCACATGGCCGCCGTCTTCGCTGCCGATCAGTGCCAGGCCGCCGGCCGCCACCAGCAGCCCCAGCACGCTGGCCAGGCGCAGCCGCTCACCGAGAAACAACGCAGCAAAACCGAGGGTGAAGAAAGCTTGCGACTGCAGGATCAACGAAGCCAACCCTGGCGGCATGCCGCTGTACATGGCCTGAAACAGGAACGCGAACTGGCCCAGTGAAATGGTCGCACCGTAAGCGATCAGCCAGCGCCATGGCAGTTTGGGCCGTCTGACCAGCAAGATCGCCGGGAACGCCACCAGCAAGAAACGCAATGCCCCCAGCAGCATCGGCGGCAGCCCGTCGAGGCCAACCTTGATGACCACAAAGTTGACTCCCCAGGCGACAATCACCACCAGGGCGATAAGCAGGTCCTTGAGTGGCATTGCGACTTCCTTCTGCAGGCTTTTTTAGACATATTTCGTTACAGCATAAAGGCATTCCATAAAAACGGACCAGCACAGTTGAAACCAATGGTTGCACTACAGTGACTGTTCCGTCCGCCCGCTGTCGGCTGGACGTCAACGTTGCCAAATCAAAGAACAGGTTCAATCCTGATAACCAGGTGCCACCTTTTCCAGCATTCGCAACAATGCCGCCCACGCCAATTGCAGCGCATCCGGGTCGGTCAGTTCCCCCTGCTTCAAGCCTCTCCCCGGCGCGTTGAACTGCCGCTCGGTATGCCTGCACACTTCAGTCGACGGCAATATCAGTTGCCCAGCACTCTGCGCCGCCAATTGGATCTCGCAAGCCTTTTCCAGGTAGTACATGCGCAGGAAGGCTTCAGCCACACTGCGTCCCGTGGTCAACAGCCCATGGTTGCGCAGAATCATCACCGGCTTGTTGCCCAGGTCAGCCACCAGCCGTTGCTGTTCATCCATGTCCAGCGCAATGCCCTCGTAGCCGTGGTAAGCCACATTGCCGTAAAACTCCATGGACATCTGGTTGATCGGCAGCAAGCCACACTCCAGTGCGGCCACCGCGCAACCTGCTCGGGTGTGGGTGTGCAGCACGCACCGGGCATCCTCGCGGGCAGCGTGAATGGCACTGTGAATGACGAACCCGGCCGGGTTGACTGGATGACGGGCAGCGCCCACCGGCCGCCCTTGCAGGTCGATCTTCACCAGACTGGAAGCTGTAATCTCATCGAAGAGCAGGCCATAAGGGTTGATCAGGAAATGGTGCTCCGGCCCAGGCAGACGCAGGGAGATATGCGTGAAGATCAGATCGCTCATGCGAAAATGCGCGATCAGCCGGTAGCAGGCAGCCAGCTCCCGACGCAGGCTTTGTTCCGTTGCAGTCATCTTGTTTTCCTTTACCGAACGCTATTTGCTGGCCCAGGCGTTGAAGCGCTGCTCCAGTTCTTCGCCATGATCGACCCAGAATTCCACGTTCATGGCCAGCGCCCCTTGCAGGTTCTGTGGCGAAGTGGGTACCCAGTTGGCCAGCGCCGGGTCAAGCCTGGCTGCGGCCTGGGTATTGGTCGGCCCATAGGGTATCTGCTGCACATACCGCACCTGGGTATCCGGCTGATTGGCATAGGCAATCAGCCGCTTGGCCTGGTCGACATGCCGCGAGCCTTTGATGATCGCCCAATAGTCCATACCGTACAGGCTGCCAGGCCATACCACAGCCAACGGGCTGCCCTGCTGCGCCGCCACCGCAATTCGTCCGCTGTAGGTGGAGGTCATCACCACGTCGCCGGCTGCCAGCCATTGCGCGGGTTGAGCGCCGGCGTCCCACCACTGGATATGGGGCTTGAGTTCGCTGAGTTTGGCGAAGGCCCGCTCGACACCCGCCGGCGTGGACAGCACGCGGTAAACGTCCTCGACCTTGACCCCGTCAGCCAACAGCGCGAATTCCAGGTTGTACACCGCACGCTTGCGCAGGCCGCGCTTGCCTGGGTACTTGTTGATGTCCCAGAAATCGGCCCACGAGGCCGGCGCCTGGGCCAGCTTGTTGCGGTCATAGGCAATAGCCACGCTCCAGACCAGCGCGGCCGAACCACAATCCTGTGCGGCTTCCGGGATCAGTTCGGCTGCATGGCCCAGGCGCTGCCAGTCCAGGTGCTCGTATATCCCCTCGTCGCAGCCGCGCATCAAGTCAGGCCCTTCGATCTGCACCACGTCCCAATCGACGTGGCCGGTGTCAGCCATGACCTGGATCCGTGCCATTTCGCCGTTGTATTCACCCTGGATCAGCTGGCTGCCGTCCTGGGCAATGAAGGGCTTGAAAATTGCCTCATCCTGGGCCTTCTGGCCCGCGCCGCCATAACCGACCACGACCATCTGCTGCGCAGCTTGCGCATTGCCCAGGCCGAGGGCCAGCAAGGCTGCACAAAGGCCGGTCACTCCTGGAAATAGCTGCATCGTAGTTTCCTCCTGCCGGTGCCCGACGGGCCCGTTTTCTTGTTGTTCTGAGGTCACACCCTCGCCATGCGAGTGAGGAAAACCTAGACAGACGCCAGTAAAAAAACAAGTTGATTTTTTACTATTGCTACACTTTTATAAGAAAAAATAACAACCCTGTACCGGAGCCGCGTGATGCAGACCGCCTTCCCTCATCTGTTCGAGCCCTTGCAGATTCGCGGCAAACGTTTGAAGAACCGCATCATGTCCACCGGGCACGACACCTGCCTACCCACCGACAACCTGGTCAACGACAAACTGATCGCCTACCAGCGCGACCGTGCTGCCGGTGGCGTCGGCTTGATCGTGCTGCAGGTCGCCGGGGTGCACGACAGTGCCCGTTACACCTCGCATGTGCTAATGGCCACTGACGATGCCTGCATCGACGGCTACCGCCAGCTTGCCGAGGCCTGCCATGCGCACGGCACCGTGGTGCTGTCGCAACTGTTTCACCCCGGGCGGGAGATCATGGAGTCGGCAGACGGCCTGTTGGCGGTAGCCTACTCGGCCTCTGCGGTGCCCAATGAGCGCTTCCGGGTGATGCCGCGCGCGCTGGACCAGGCAATGATCGACGAAATCGTCCAGGGCTACGCCAGCGCCGCCCGCCGCCTGCACCAGGCCGGGCTGGATGGCGTCGAGGTGGTGGCCAGTCATGGCTACCTGCCCGCGCAGTTTCTCAACCCGCGGGTAAACGTACGCAGTGATGGCTACAACGGCGATCTGGATCAGCGCCTGAGGTTCTTGCGCGAAGTGCTGGCCGCGGTACGTGCCGCCACCGATGAGCAGTTCATCATTGGCCTGCGCATCAGCGCTGACGAGCGTGACAGCCAAGGCCTGAGCGAAGACGAGTCACTGGCTGCTGCCGTGGCCTTGCAGGGCCAGCTCGACTACCTGCATGTCGTCGCCGGCACCTCGGCCTCGCTGGGTGGCGCGGTCCATATCGTCCCGCCAATGGCTATCGAACCCGCGTACCTGGCCCGCGAGGCTGGCACCTTCAAGCGACAGCTGGCTATCCCCCTGTTCGTCACCGGGCGCATCAACCAGCCTCAGGAAGCCGAGCTGATCCTGGCTCGCGGCCAGGCTGATGTGTGCGGCATGACCCGAGCGCTGATCTGCGACCCGTTGATGCCAGTCAAAACCAAACGCGGCCAGGTCGAAGACGTGCGCGCCTGCATCGCCTGCAACCAGGCATGCATCGGCCATTTCCATCGTGGCTTGCCCATTTCCTGCATCCAGCACCCGGAAACCGGCCGAGAGTTACAGTACGGGCACCTTACGCCCACTTCCTCACCCAAGCGCATAATGGTCGCCGGCGGTGGGCCTGCAGGCATGAAGGCCGCGGCCGTGGCCGCTGCGCGCGGGCACCAGGTCACTCTGTACGAGGCGGGTCCGCAGCTCGGTGGGCAGGTGCTGCTCGCCCAGCTGCTGCCACGGCGCAGCGAGTTCGGGGGTGCCAGCACCAACCTGCAACGGGAAATGGCCTTGGCGGGGGTACAAGTGGTGCGCAACACCCGGGTCGACCGCGCACTGGTCGAACGTGAGCGCCCTGATCTGGTCATCGCTGCTACCGGCGCCATCCCCTACTGGCCTGCGTTCGAGCGTACCGGCGAACTTCAGATAGTGGACGCCTGGCAAGTGTTGCGCAACGAGGCGAAACCCGGGCGTTCGGTGCTGGTGATCGACTGGCGCTGTGACTGGATCGGCCCCGGTATCGCCGAACGCCTGGTGCGCGAAGGCCATCAGGTTCAGTTGGCGGTCAACGGCACTCATTGCGGCGAGAGCCTGCCGCTTTATGTACGTGACCAACTGGCCGGCGAGCTGCATCGCCTGGGTATCCCTGTCACCCCATACGCACGCCTTTATGGCTGCGACGACAACACGGTATACCTGCAGCACACCGCCAGCGGCGATCCGATGATCTTCGAAGATATCGACACCCTGGTGCTGTGCATGGGGCATCAACCTCAAGACCGCCTGGCCACTGAACTGGCAGGTGTGGTGGACGTGCGGCGGATTGGCGACTGCCTGGCGCCGCGCACGGCCGAAGAAGCGATTCACGATGGTCTGACGGTTGCCTGGGCACTCTGAGGCTGTACATACTGCGGCTTTTGCGATGGACCGACGTGCATGAGCCAACCCTCCCAGCCTCCCGCCAGCGAACCCGGGGGCGCCGCGCCGCAGTTCCTCGGCACCCGCATCCGCGGCCTGCGCAAGCGCCGCGGCATGACCCTGGCGGAGCTGGCCGCACACAGTGAACTGACCGCAGGCTACATCAGCCAGCTGGAGCGCAACCTCTCCTACCCGTCGATCCCGGCGCTGTTCAACATCGCCCGCAGCCTGGGCGTGACCATCCAGTGGTTCTTCGCCAGCGAGGCCACCACCGCGCCCGAAGACCAAGGCTATGTGGTGCGGCGCAACAGCCGCCTGAGCGTGCATTACGAAGATGGCATCGTCGATCAACTGCTCACCCCCCAGCCCAATCGCCAGCTGGAGATGCTGCACTCACGTTTCCCTCCGGGTACCTACAGCCAGCAAAGTTACAGCCACGACGGTGAAGAAGCCGGTTACCTGCTCAGCGGCACGTTTGAGCTGTGGGTAGGCGAGCGGCATTTCCAACTGAGTGAAGGCGACAGCTTCAGCTTCTCGAGCCAGGAACCTCATCGCTACGGCAACCCCGGTGAAGTAGATGCCGTGGTGATCTGGGTGATCACGCCGCCAACATTCTGAAGCACTCCAGCAAGCACTGGTAACACCGTTGACCGGCAACACGGTCTACCTTGTCCACCGAACTTCTAAGGAGCACAACCATGAAGCAGATCCTGATCATTGGTGCGGGCTTTGCCGGCCTGTGGAGCGCGCTCAGCGCCATCCGCCAGCTTGACCTCAACGCCAGCAAGGACGTCGAGGTCACCTTGCTCGCACCCCAGGCTGAACTGCATGTGCGTCCGCGCTTCTACGAGCCAGACGTGCATACCATGGCCGCACCACTGCAGGCACTGCTCGATGTTGTAAATGTCCGCTTCGTGCCGGGCACGGCATTCCATATCGATGAAGCGGCCCGCCGCGTGGGCTATCGCACCCGCAGTGGCACTCGGTGCGCCCTGCCCTACGACCGCCTGATCATGGCCTGCGGCAGTGTGCTCGATCGCCCTGACATGGTTGGCATCGAGCATGTCTTCGATGTCGACAAGCTCGACAGTGCCGCACGCCTGGAAAACCACCTGAAGTCGCTGGCCAGCCTGCCGAACACGCCGGCGCGCAATACCGTGGTGGTAGCCGGGGGCGGTTTTACCGGCATCGAAACGGCCACCGAACTGCCGGCCCGCTTGCGCGCGATACTGGGCGAAGACGCCGCGTTGCGCGTAGTGGTAATCGACCGCGGCGCCAGGATTGGCGCAGCCCTGGGTGACGGCATCCGCCCAGCCATCGAGCAGGCGTGCGAGGCCCTGGGCGTGGAGTGGGTTTGCGGTGCCACGGTGGTTTCGGTAGACCCTGCCGGTGTACAGCTGGACAACGGCCAGCGTATCGACGCCAGCACGGTGGTCTGGACTGTTGGCTTCAAGGCCAACCCGCTCACCGAACAGATCAGCGGCGAGCGCGACAACCGCGGCCGTTTGCATGTCGATGGCAACCTGAAGGTCAAGGGCAATGAGGCCGTGTATGCAGCTGGAGACGTGGCTTACGCCACCTGTGACGCGCTTGGCAATCATGCCGTGATGTCGTGCCAGCATGCGATTCCGCTGGGGCGCCATGCGGGCAACAATGCCGCTGCCGAGTTGCTGGGCGTGGCACCGATGGCTTACAGCCAGCCCAAGTACGTGACGTGCCTGGACCTGGGGGCCTGGGGCGCGGTGTACACCGAAGGATGGGACCGTGTGGTTTCGCCACCGGAGGACAAGACCGAAGCCAAGGCGCTGAAGCGCCAGATCAATTCAGTGTGGATTTATCCGCCAGCGGCTGACCGGGCAGCGGCCCTGGCGGCAGCTGATCCGCTTATCCCGGTGGCCTGAACGCTTCTACAGGTTGGAGTGGCCTTGTGCTTCGACAAGGCCACGCCTGCAACCAACCGCTCCCTTGATCAGGCAGCAGCAAACAGCTCGTTGGCGATCTGCGCCTGTGCAGCATCGATCGCCTGGCTGCGCTGCTCCGGGCCATAGGCCAGGCCGTGGGCGCGGACAATTTCCAGGTCGGTAATCCCAATGAAGCCCAGGAACACTTTCAGGAAGTCTTCATGCCCGGCGCCGGTCGGCTGGCCAGCGTGCAGGCCACCCGCGGTGGAAACCAGCACCACTTTCTTGTTGCCGCACAGGCCTTCCGGGCCTGCTTCAGTGTAACGGAATGTCTTGCCGGCGACGGCCACACGGTCAATCCAGGCTTTTAGCTGGGTCGGCACGGTGAAGTTGTACATTGGCGCGCCAATTACCACGGCATCGGCAGCCAGGAACTCTTCGAGCGTCTCTGCGCTGAGCTTGGCTTCGAAAGCCTGGGCCGCGTCGCGTACGTCTTCAGGGGTGCCTGCAGCCACCAGGGTGGCGGCGGAGAAGTGGGCAATGGCATCGGCAGCCAGGTCGCGGTAAATCACTTCAACGCTCGGGTCTGCAGCCTTCCAGGCTTCGACCACTTCACGGCTCAACTGGCGCGAGGCGGAATTGTCGCCCAGGATGCTCGAATCGATGTGCAACAGTTTCATGGGACTCTCCTGTGATTGAAGACCGCATCTGTGGGCGATCACGATGGGGTAGATCCTACCGAAGTGACCAATAGCTGATAAGTAAGCGAAAATGCGTTAGTTTGTCCCACAGATGGAACAGTGAGACATTCCCATGCAAGACCTCAACGACCTCTTCTATTTCGCGCGCGTCGTCGAAGCCGGCGGATTCGCCGCCGCCGGGCGCCAGCTGGGTATCCCCAAGTCGCGCCTGTCGCGGCGTATCGCCGAGCTTGAAGAGCGCCTTGGCACACGTCTGTTGCAGCGCACCACACGGCAACTCAAGCTCACCGCAGTAGGTGAACGTTACTTGCATCATTGTCAGGCCATGCTGCTGGAGGCCGAAGCCGCCGACGAAACCGTGGCCAGCATGAGCAGTGAGCCGCGCGGGCGTTTACGGGTTTCCTGCCCGGTGGCACTGGCACACGCCTTCCTGCCGGATGTGATCAGCCGCTTTCTTGAGCAGTACCCGCTGGTGCAACTGGACATGGTATTGCTCAACCGCCGGGTCGACCTGATTTCCGAAGGCATTGACGTAGCGTTGCGCGTACGCGACCTGGGCGACGAAGACCCGGCCCTGGTTACCCGCCGCCTGCGCCAGGCACAGATGCAACTGGTGGCCGCGCCCGGCTTTGCCGACCACATTCGCGAACCGGGCGAGTTGGCATCATTGCCAGTGCTGGGCGCAGCCGAAGCAGACCGACTGGTACACTTTCGCTTGATCGGCCCCCATGGCAAGCAGCAGGAAATAGCGCTGGAGCCGCGCTTGGCGATCGATGATTTCGTAGTACGTAATGCAGCTGTACGTGCCGGTCTGGGGTTCACTGCGCTGCCCAGCATGTTTTGTGAAGAGGAACTGGAACGCGGCGAACTGGTGCGCTTGCTGCCAGACTGGTCGCTGCCGGGTGGCTACCTGCAGGCGGTTTACCCACACCGGCGGGGCCTACTGCCTGCGGTCCGGGTGTGGATCGATCACCTGGCGGCGTCATTCGAGGCTTGTGGAGAGCGGTATGTCTGAACGGAAAATGAGCGAAGCCCAGGTGGCGGCATTTTGCCTGAGCCTGCCGGGTGCGCGGGAAGACTACAAATGGGGCGGCATCCGAGTGTTTTCGGTGGCAGAAAACAAGATGTTCGCGGTGCTCGACCTGGCGAGTGCCGGGTTGTCGTTCAAGGTGGCCGACGAGCTGTTTCTGGGTTATTGCGATCGCCCCGGGATACGGCCGGCACCCTACCTGGCGCGGGCGCGATGGGTCAGCATGGCGCCGCCCTACCCCATGGGGCGTGATGAACTGTGTGACCTGTTGCAGCACTCGCACCAGCTGGTAGTGCGTCGGTTGCCCAAGCGATTGCAGACGGGGTTGGTCATGTGATCTGGCTGTACCGGCCCTTTCGCGGCATTACCCGCGAAGAGGCCGGCACAACTGCACATCAACCAAAGGGCAGATAACGCCCCTCAAGAAACAGCCAGTCTGCCCAGAACACCTGATGCACCAGCACAATCCCCCAGCACACCAACTGGAACGAGACCTTGCGGGTCTTGTGCCGAAACAGTTGCTGCGCCAATAACGCCCCCGGCCAACCACCGAGCAGCTCACTGGCATGCAGCACTTTCTCGGGTGTACGCCAGGCCTGCGTACGTGCCTGCTGCTTGTCCTGCCAATACAGCAACAGGCTGATCAGGCTCATGGCCGGGTACAACGCCAACGGCCACCAGGTCTGATCGTTCCAGGCCATGCGCGCCGCCCCCCAACCGGGCAACAGGCAAAGCACGCCCAACAGCAGCAGCTTCAGGCGCACATTGCGCACGCCTTCAGCCCGTTGCCCGCGCATTGCCTCAGCCATGAGCTGTGGACCAGTCAACCCAACCAAACTGCCAGGTCGCCAGAATGAGCAAGCCGAACACAATGCGATACCAGGCAAATGCCGCGTAGCTATGGTTGGCAATGAACTTGAGCAACGCCCGTACGGCGATCATGGCGAAGATGAACGAGGTCACGAAGCCGATCGCAAACACCGGCAGATCGCCGGGCTGGAACAGGTCGCGGTACTTGTAGCCCGAATACACCGCCGCACCGACCATGGTCGGCATTGCCAGGAAGAACGAGAACTCGGTCGCTGCCTTGCGCGACAGGCCGAACAGCAAGCCACCGATAATGGTCGAACCGGAGCGCGACGTGCCCGGGATCATCGCCAGGCACTGGACGAAGCCGATTTTCAGCGCATGGCTCCAGCGCATGTCGTCCACATGGTCTACCTGCACGCGGTGCTCACGGCGCTCGGCCCAGAGCATGATGACGCCACCCACCACCAGTGCCGCCGCCACGGTGACGGGGTTGAACAGGTATTCGTGAATAAGGTCAGCAAAAAGCACACCCAGTACCACCGCCGGCATGAACGCCAACAGCAGGTTGCCCGTGAAGCGGCGCGCCTTGGGCTGGTGGGTCAGGCCGAAGACCACTTCGAAAATCTTGCTGCGAAACTCCCACACCACCGCCAGGATCGCCGCCAACTGAATGATGATATTAAAAGCCATGGCCCGTTCGCCGCCAAAACCGATCAGGTCGGCGACGATAATCTGATGGCCCGTACTGGAGATCGGCAGAAACTCCGTCAGCCCTTCGACCACGCCTAAGATGATTGCCTGGAAGGCAGTCCAAAAATCCATCATTCCCCCGGATGAAGCGCTGCTTGTTGCAGGCCCCTTGTTCTTGATTTGCTTGAGATTGCCGTACATGGCCCGGCTGTTTTACAGCGACTGTTGGGCGCAACGCCAGTGGAAAAGTTCACGCCTGTTAAAGGTTTCATCTTGCGCGGCCGAAATCCTGACAGAGCCCCTTTGCAATCGCTTTACGCGACCTGCGGCAGACTATCACCAACATAGCACTTAGCCATTAGTCGGGTGGGGGCTCGCTGCAAAGCATGCTTCGATGCACCTCAATAAAAAGAACAATGCGGGAGCTGATGGATGAACACTCTGAGATCGATGTCAATCAGTCGGCGCCTGTGGCTGATCCTTGTAGTAGCGGTAGCCATGCTGGTGGTACTGGGCCTGCTGATGCTGCGGCAGATCCATGGTGACCTGTACCAGGCCAAGGCGGAGAAAACCCGCCATGTGGTGCAGACCGCCGCGGGTGTGTTGGCCTATTACCAAGGCCTGGAAGCTGCCGGCACGCTCAGCCGCGAAGCCGCCCAGCAACAGGCACTGCAGGTCGTGCGCGCGCTGCGCTACGACCATGACGACTATTTCTGGATCAACGACCTGGGGCCGAAGATGATCATGCATCCGGCCAACCCCAAGCTCGACGGCCAGGACCTTTCAGCCATCCGCGATCCCGATGGTTTCGCCGTGTTCAACGAAATGGTCGCCCTCGCCCGTCAGCAGGACGCCGGCCCCGTCAACTATCGCTGGCCCAAGCCCGGCGCCAGTGAGCCGGTAGCCAAGACTTCCTATATTCAGCTGTTCAAGCCGTGGGGCTGGATCATCGGTTCGGGCGTGTATGTGGATGATGTGCAGGCCGAATTTGCTCGCCAGTTGCGCGACGCTTCGCTGGTCGGCGTCGGCATTGCCCTGCTGATGGCGCTGGTGGTCATGCTGATTGCCCGCAGCATCGCCCGCCCGCTGCAGGAAGCGGTGCAGGCCATGGGCAACATCGCCAGCGGCGAAAGCGACCTGACCCGGCGCCTGGACACCCATGGCAGCGACGAAATCACCCACCTGGGCGAGCACTTCAACCGTTTCAACGGAAAACTCCAAGGCGTAGTCGGCCAACTGCAAGGCGCGGCCCACGCGCTGGCCCAGTCCGCCGGGCACGTCGGTGACAATGCGGGTGCCGCACAACAGCGCAGTGCCCAGCAATCGCTACAGATGGACCAGGTGGCCACTGCAGTCAATGAGGTGACCTACGCCGTGCAGGACGTGGCCAAGACCGCTGAACAGGCCGCCGGAGAGATGCGCACGGCACAACAACAAGTGACCCACGGCCAGCAGGCCATCCACGGCAGCCTGGCGCAGATCGACCGCCTGTCGCTGACCATCGATCAGGCCGTACAGGTGATTCGCGACCTGGCCGGGCACAGCACACGCATTGGCGGCGTGCTGGACGTGATTCGTTCCATTGCCGAACAGACCAACCTGCTGGCGCTGAATGCCGCCATCGAGGCGGCGCGGGCCGGCGAGCAAGGCCGAGGCTTTGCCGTAGTCGCCGACGAAGTGCGACTGCTGGCCCAGCGTACAGCCCAATCGACGGCCGAGATTCATACCATGATCGAGCACCTGCAGAGCCAGTCGGACGCTGCGGTCAAGGCCATCGATACCAGCAGCGAGGCATCGCGCCAGACCGTCGAACAGGCACGCGAGGCCGGCGCCAGCCTGGACGCCATCAACCAGGTACTTAACAACCTCACCGCATTGAATGCCTCCATCGCCAGCGCCACCTTGCAGCAGTCGCATGTGGTCGAAGAGATCAACCGCAATGTACTGGATACCGCCGGGTTGTCGCAGCAGACCGCCGATGCGGCGCGCCAGTCCAGCGATGCCGGGGTGGCGCTGGGGCAGTTGAGCGTGGAACTGGAGCAGTTGTTGCGCCAGTTCCGGGTCTGAGAACAAGCCCTTGTTGGGAGCGGGCATGCCTGCTCCTGCAGGTATCGAGTGACCTTGAGGCCTGCGCTGCGCCTGTGGGAGCGGGCATGCCCGCGAAGGAAGCAACGCGGTGGGCGGCACCGGCGCTGCCGGTGTTCGCGGGTGAACCCGCTCCTACCAGGGGGCATCCCGCCGCTGCGCCCTACACCTTCCGCGGCCGACCCGCTACAATCGCGCCCCTCCCCCGTAGCCTCCAAGGATCGCCGATGTCCGGCCTTGAACTCATTGCCGCCGTCCTCGGCGTAACCGCTGTCTGGCTCACGGTCAAGCAGAACGCCTGGTGCTGGCCTATCGGCCTGGTCATGGTGCTGATCTATGGTTGGCTGTTCTACGAGGTAAAGCTGTATTCGGGCATGTTGCTGCAAGTGGCCTACGCCATCCTGCAACTGTACGGCTGGTGGCAGTGGAAACGCCCCGACCACGCTGAAGACGCCCGCCAGGTCTCCCGCCTGCAACGCCCGGCATTGTTCACCGGCCTGACCGCCGGGGTGCTGCTGAGCGCCGCCCTGGGCGCAGCCATGGCCAACTGGACCGATGCCGCCCTGCCCTGGCTGGACGCCACCCTGACCGGCTTCAGCCTGGTGGCGCAACTGTGGATGGCACAGAAACGCCTGCAGTGCTGGCCACTGTGGGTCGTGGTCGACATCATCTATGTGGGCCAATACCTGCATCAGCAGCTGTATTTCACCGCAGGCTTCTTTGCCGTGCTCACCTTGATTGCTGTACGCGGCTGGCTGGAATGGCGCCGCGACCCGGCGCTGGTACAGCCATGAGTACGCAACAAGCCATGAAAGTGCTGGTACTGTGCGGCCCGGAATCCAGTGGCAAAAGCTGGCTTAGCGGGGTGATCCAGGCACATTTTGGTGGCGTGGTGGTGGGCGAGTACGTGCGCCACTTCATCGACCAGCAATGCCGTGACACCTGCTATGCCGATATTCCCGCCATCGCCCGCGGGCAATTGGCATGGGAGGACCGTGCGCGCGAGCAGGCGCCACCGCTGCTAATTCTCGACACCCACCTGCTGAGCAACATGCTTTGGAGCCGCGCGCTGTTCGACGACTGCCCAACCTGGCTGGAAGAAGCCCTGCTGGCACGGCGTTATGACCTGCACCTGTTGCTCAGCCCGCAAGGGGTGGACTGGATTGCCGATGGCCAGCGTTGCCAACCCGACCTCAGCGATCGTCAACGCTTTTTCGACGACAGCCTGGCCTGGCTGAAGCGGCATAACCAGCCGCGCCAAATCCTTAATGGCAATTGGCCGCAGCGCCAATTGCTGGCCTTGCAAGCGGTTGCTACGCTGCTTGGTGGCGATGCGCCAGCCTTCCCGACCGAGTGTTAAACCACTGATACATACCGCTGGGGCAAACCCCCCGAAATTGCGGGGTTCCCCCCCCCGCCCAGGGCCAGTGTCAAGCGCGTGAAACACACTTGCAAAAACCCTTCCAATCAAGGCCGCTGCTGCCTTTGCCGGCAACGCTCAAGGCAGGCTGTTTCACTAATGAGACATGCAAGCGCCGTATTTTGTCAGCCTCTTGCCCTAACTATCTGACCTGAAAAGGATTCTAAAAAGCGGCACACCTTCTGCTCTGTCGTTCGCATTGCTGACCAGGGCCAAAGAAGGAGTTGCCGCCGTGAGGAAAAGTGACAAACGCCTCTATCACCTATTACTGGTGGGTTGTGTACTGGGGTCACTAAGCCTGACGGCTCAGGCGGACAAGGGGATCATCATCATCAAGCGCGATGTGCAGGTGCGCAACGCAACCATTCCCCCCCTGATCCCAGACCCAAGCCCTACCACCGTCAATGCCAACCCGTCGGCCTACGTGCTCAAGCAAACCAGCGAGCTGAGTGATGGCGACTTCGCCAGCGTCAGCAGTGGCGCAGGCATCAGCAACATGATCACCCAGCAGACCAACAACCTGGGTGGCAACCTCGGCAACCAGAACCAGCTTCCCAACTTGGCGGGCGGACGCGGTACGGGGTCGGGTAACGGTATCTCGAACATGGTCAACTCAAGCGTGCAGCGTGGCCTCGCGCCGCTGCAGATTCTGACCGGCGGAGGCAAGTGAGATGAAGCGCACATTGCTGATGCTGGCCGCCCTTTGCACTGCACCGGCCTTCGCGCAATCCCTGGTTCCCGTCATCAATAACGCTGATATCGACAGCTCCGGCAGCCGCTATCAGGGCAACCTCTCTGTCAACCAGGCCGCTGGCGACAAACAGCAGCAGGTCAATGCGCGTGCCATCGCCGTCGGCCCCGAAGCCCATGCAAGTACCCAGATCCGGCAACGGCTCAACACGCCCGCCGACCCCGCAATGGACGCCCGCTCGACCATCCAGGGCAACGCGTTCAGCAACGGCAGCGGCGCCCTGGGGGTCAACCAGAGTGCAGGCGCCAACACCCAGCAAGCCAACGCACTGAACATCAGCATTGGTGCGCAGCCGCAAAGCATCGACGACAGCGTCCTCATGCAACAGAACGTGGCGCTGATCAACAACTCCGGAGCAACTGACATTCCAGCAGGCTATCGCCAGGTCACCACCAGTGACCAGGCCTTCACCGGTAGCCGGGGGGTGATCCAGTTGAACCAGAGTGCCGGGGTGGGAAACCGAATGGCCAACACCTTGAGCATCCGGGTCGCGGATTGACCCTGCAGTTAAGAACGACACTTAACCTAATAGCGTACGGAGAATCACCATGAAACCCTCGATGGCAATCAAGCCTCTGGTTTTCGCAATTGCTGCGGTCATGGCTGTTGCTGTACAAGCTGGGCAAAATGATCGGCGTAATGACCACCATAACGGCCACCATAACAATGGTCATCACACGCCTCCACCCACCAAGATCCCTGTGTATGCAACGGCCAATGCCTGGGATACCCAGACCAGCACGCGTAACCGCATCACCAACCAAGGCACCATCAACGATGCCGAGATGAGTGACTCTGGCACCGGCTCCAGCGGCAACGTTGGCATAAACGTGGCGGCCGGTAACGGCAACCAGCAAGATAACGCCGCCGCCATTGCCAACGCAGGCTCCGACTCGAGCCTGGACAACAGCTTCGTGTTCGGCATGGCCAATGCCACGGCTGACGTTGTGCAAACCAGCAGAAACAACCGGGTCGACAACTATTCGACCCAGTCTTCGGCTGTGATGAGCGGTTCAGCCAGCGGGGCTGAGGGCAACATTGGCATCAACATTGCCGGTGGCGACCTCAACCAGCAGAAAAACACCATGGCCATCGCCAACACCGGCGCCCCGTTGGGTAACGCCACCGCCACCGCTTCGGCCAATCAGGACGGCCCAGGCCTGATTGTAAACAACAGCGCTGACCGCACCTACCGGGTGGATACGATTACCATCACCAAGTCGGCCAGCGGTTCAAGCTCGCGTGATGGCTCGTTCAACTCGACCGACGACCGCAGCTCGTCCTCGAGCTTCAGCCTTGCCGGTGCGCATAGCGCCAGCTCCAGCGGCTCCAGTGGCTGGAACTCCAGCGGCTCGCAATCCAGCAACGCCAGCGGCTCCCACAACTCGAGCGCAAGTGGCTCGAGCGGCTGGGGTGCCAGTGGCTCTGCCAGCGGCAGCCACAGCGCGTCGAGCAGCGCCAGCCTGTCAGCTTCGCTGGACGCTGCAGCCAACGCCACGAGTACCCATACCACCGACTATGGCCGTTACGAGCGCAGCCACACCAACTCCTTCGATGGTTCGCTGAGTGCGTCGCTGGATGCATCGGTCGACAAGTCGCACGAAAGTGCATACGACTCGTCGTTCGAGAAAGCATTCGACTCCAACTACGACAAGTCGCATCAATCGGCGTATGACAAGTCGAAAGACTCTTCGTACTCCAAGTCTCACGACTCTTCGTACGAGAATGCTTCAGCGTCCGATTTCTCGAAGTCTGGCGAGCAATCGAAACAATCCTCGAACGACGTTTCGAAGAGCTACAGCGAAAGCAGCGCTTACGACTTGAGCAATACTGTGTCCTTCCAAGTGCTGACCCCGACCGGCTGGGCCAACCCAGTTACCAACACTGCAACCCTTAGCGGTTCGGTGAATGGTGGCAGCGGTAACCTGGGCGTGAACGTAGCAGCCGGTGTGGGCAACCAGCAAAGCAACTCGCTGGCCATCTCCAACACCTCGTTCTGACCGCTGTGCTTGAGGCCCCCTTCGGGGGGCCTTTCTTCAACACACCGTAAGGCACCCGATCATGCGTATTTTCGCCTTGGCGTTTTTGCTGTGCCTGGCCAGCGTGAGCGAAGCTGCACAAATGCCCCTGTCCGTCCTGCCGGGCGGCGCCGTGGTGTTCAAACCGATCCAGAGCTTGCGTGAACGCAAGTTCGCTGACCTGGTGCAACAAAAGACCGACTTCAGCTGCGGCGCCGCCGCGCTGGCAACCATCCTGCGCCAGGCCTACTGGCTGGATGTGGACGAACATCAGATCATCGAAGGCATGCTGGCCCACGCCGACCAGGACCTTGTGCGCACGCAAGGCTTCTCGATGCTCGACATGAAGCACTACGTCGAAAGCCTGGGGATGCGTGCCCGCGGTTACCGGGTGGCGCCCGAAACCCTGCACAGCGTGCGCATTCCCGTCGTGGTATTGATGGATGTGCGCGGCTACAAGCACTTCGTGGTCATGCAGAAAGTCGACAAAGGCTGGGTGTACATCGGTGATCCGGTGCTGGGCCACAAACGATACAAGGTCGATGATTTCCTCAAGGGCTGGAACGGCATCATCTTCGCGGTGATCGGCCAGGGTTACGACAAGAACAACATCCTGCTCGACCCGCCCATGCCACTGACCGCCAAGGGCCGGGTGAACAACTTCACCCCCGTGCAGGACTCAGAGTTGCTGGACTTCGGCTTCATCAGAAGCGACTTCTTCTAACGACTGTTCTAATGACAAGGAGCATGATGCTCCAGGGAGCATTTCATGAAGACTTCATTGTGGTTGGCCATGGCCTGTCTGGCAGCCAGCCTGCCCAGTCACGCAGAGGCATTCAAACCCATCGAACTGAAGGACCAGGAGCTGGCGAACCTGCGGGGCCGCTATGTGATGCCCGGACGAATCGTGAGCTTCGGTATCATCATGTCCAGCACCTGGCAAAATGCCAAAGGGGATGTGATCGGGGCAACGTCCACGCTGCAGGTTCAGCAATCGACCATCAAGCCCCAGTTCTATGTATCGATGATTGATAAAAAAGGCGCAGGTACGGCACCGAACAGCGCTTCTGCTGCCGGGACTGGCGTGGTAACGGGCGGCAACGGCCTGACCACCACCGAAGGTGTGACCCAGGTGGTGCGTGCAGCCGGTGACAACAACGCCGCTTACAACAACGTCGATATCAACGTGACCAAAGCCAACCACGCCCCCGCCGTACAACAGCACGGCCAGGTACTGGCCGCCGGCCAGACCCTGGTCGGGGAGAATGGCGCCGGCGCACTCAGTGTGTCTTCCAGCGGTGTGGGCGTGCAGCTCAACATCAATGCCAGCAACAACCAGGGCAGCAGCGTGCAACGCCTGGCCCAGGGTGGCTTGCTGCAGAACTCGACGCTGCTCGGCAACGGTAACCTGGTCAACAACGTCACCAGCCTGAACGTTGTCATGCGTGAGAGCGTGCCTACAGCGGCTTCGCTCAGCGGTAGCCTCGACCAGCTCAAAGGTCTTCGCACCTTCGGATACTGATCTACGCTCAGTCTCATCGAAAGTAGTTGGAAGGGACGGCAACTCCATGTACCGATCTTTTACGCTCAGAGCTTTTGTGTGCTTGACTGCCTTGGCCCCAGCCACAGCACTTTACGCAGCCGCCGACCCACAGGTCGAAGCGCTGAAACAGGAACTGATTGAACTCAAACGCCGCTATGAGGCACAACAACAGGCACTGATGGTGCTGGAGCAACGTGTGCGCCAGGTCGAGGAGACCCCTGCTGCAGCGCCGCCCAGACGCCTGGTCAGGTCTCCCGCCGAGGGGGTAAAAGGTGCGCAAACCGTCGCTTCTGGGGCTCCGGGCACTACAGGTAGCTCCTACGGCCAGGCGCTGACGGCCGACTCCCAGCCGGCGCAAAGCGTTACCAACCTGTATGACGAAGCCAGCGGATTCTTTGGCGGGGGCAAGTTCAGCTTCGAAACCGGCCTCACCTATACCCATTACGATACCCGTGCGCTGACCCTCAATGGCTTCCTGGCACTGGACTCGATCTTCCTCGGCAGCATCAACCTCGACCGGATCAAGGCTGACAACTGGACCCTGGACATGACCGCGCGCTATAACCTGGCGCAGCGCTGGCAGTTCGATATCAACGTCCCCGTGGTCTACCGCGAGTCCACCTATTCGTCTGGCGGTGCAGGGGGGGCCGGGGCAACCACTTCCGATGCCACCGTGACCCGCGACCCGGAAATCGGCGATATCAACGTCGGAGTGGCCTATAAATTCCTCGACGAGGACGAAACCTGGCCGGACGCTGTGGCTACCCTGCGAGTAAAGGCACCGACCGGCAAGGACCCCTATGGCATCAAACTGCGCGAAGTGGACGGCAACAACAACCTCGCGGTACCGGAAAGCCTACCGACGGGCAACGGTGTATGGTCGATCACACCGGGCATCTCACTGGTCAAGACCTTCGACCCGGCTGTGCTGTTCGGCAGCCTGTCCTACACCTACAACATGCAAGACTCGTTCAGCGACATCAGTCCACAGGTGAACAGCAAGGTGCCGGGTGACGTCAAGCTCGGCGACTCATGGCAGATCGGCGGCGGCATCGCCTTTGCCCTGAACGAAAAGATGAGCATGTCGTTCTCGGTGTCCGACCAGTTCGCCCGCAAGAGCAAGATCAAACCTGATGGCGGCGACTGGCAATCGATTTCCAACAGTGACTACAACGCCGCCAACTTCAACATTGGCATGACCTTCGCCGCCACCAACAACCTGACCATCGTACCCAACCTGTCCATTGGTCTGACCGATGATGCACCTGACTTTTCCTTCAGCCTGAAATTCCCTTATTACTTCTGATAGTTGCCATCGGCCGGGGCTGTGCGAACAACCCCGGCTTGGTTACCAACCTTGTAATCGACCGCCTTCCCTGCCCTGGCCTGTTATCATCAAGCACAGATGCATGACGATTTAATGGCAAAAGGGAAGTTTTTGTGAAGAACCTGTCCGACCACCCACGCACCCGGTTTGCCGCTTTGGCGGCCCTGGTGTTGGTGATCCCACTGGGTACGCGCACCATGCTGGGTTGGTCCAACCCGTTCGGTTACCTGTCCGACCTCGCCCTTGGCAGCCTGTTGATCGTGCTGCTACACCGCAGGCCGTGGTGGCTTGCGCTGCCCGTGCTGCTGGCCTGGGCGGCGCTGTGGGTGGCCTCGGCCGAACTGGTAAGCGCAGTGGGCCGACTGCCCACCAGCGCCGACCTGAACTACCTGTTCGACCCGCAATTCATGGAGAATTCAACCGGTGGCGGCCTGGCCCATGCCTGGCTGCCCTGGGCCCTGGGTGGCGGCTTGCTGGCTTGGCTGGCCTGTGCGTGGCGCAGCCGTGCACAGGCCAGCCAGCCACTGCCGCGCACGGCCTGGGCCATACCCGTACTGCTGTTTGGCGCGCATTGGGGCAGCCAGCAGTTGCTACCTTCCGATGCCGACCAGTGGCGGCAATACAACCTCCCCCACCAGTTGATGTCTGCCGGGGTCGGTAACCTGCAACGCCAGGTCGAAGGCTGGATGGGCCGCACACAAACCTTCACCCCGCTCGCCAGCAGCGGCCTGACTCAATCCGACCTGCATGGGCAAAGGCTGCTTGCCGGCCCGGGAAGCGCCCGCAACTTGCTGGTGATTACCATGGAAGGCATCCCCGGCGCCTACCTGCGGCCTAACCGCCAGGCGCTGAACAGTCGTTTCAATGAGGACTTGATGCCCAGGCTCAGCAAGTGGGCCGAGCGCGGCATGAACACCCCAGACTACGTGCTGCACACCCACCAGACCATCCGTGGCCTGTATGCGATGCTGTGCGGCGATTACGACAAGCTGGCCAATGGCACGCCCAAGGGCGTGGAACTGCTGACCCAGAACGAACGCAACCAGGCCTGTCTGCCGGCACAATTGCGCCAGGCCGGTTTCACCACCCACTACCTGCAAGGCGCGGGCCTGCGCTTCATGGCCAAAGACCGCATCATGCCGCACATCGGTTTCGATTCGGTGCATGGTCAGGAGTGGTTCAGCAACAAGAACTACCTGGACTTCCCATGGGGCAAGGATGACCGCGCCTTCTTCGAAGGCGCCCTGGGCTATGTGGGCCAGTTGCAGAAGCAGGACAAGCCATGGATGCTGACGCTGCTCACCGTGGGCACCCACCAGCCCTATTCGGCGCCGGCCGAGTACCTCAAGCGCTACGACACACCGAAACAGGCAGCGGTCGCCTACCTGGATGACGCGGTCGGGGCATTTCTAGACAATCTCGAGCGCCAGGGCGTCCTCAAGGACACACTGGTGGTGCTGACTTCCGACGAGTCCCACGGCATCGATGGCGTGCGCCTGGCCTCGTCCTGGGGCTTCAACCTTACCCTGGCGCCAGAGCAGGCCCAACTGCCAACCATCAAGCGCGGTACTTACGGTCACATCGACCTGGCCGCCTCGCTGCTCGACTACTTCGCACTGCCCATTCCTGTCGCGCTTGGCGGCCGCTCGTTGTACCGCGACTACGACAGCGGCCGAGAGATGATCTCTTACACCAACGGCATGCTGCGCTACCACAACGGCCAGGGCCTGTTCACCGAATGTGACTTCCAGCAGCGCTGCCGGCGTTATGCCAGTGAAGGCTTCATCGCCGACCAGGCCCGCTACCTCGGTCCGGCCGACAGCCTGCTGGGCCAGCAGATCAGCGCCCTGGCCGGGGTGCTCGACCAATCCTTGCTGCAAACCCCGCTCAACCTGCGTTACCAGTTCGGCGGCCCTTCACCGATCAAGTTGCGCAAGCGCATTCACGATGACTGGGCCGACAACCTGATTGGCGCCCAGTACCTGGAAATGCCTGAAGGCTCGCACACCCGCGTGCGGGTCAAGGTACGCTCGCTGGACCCCAAACGTGTGGCCTATATCCGGCTCAAGGCCAAGCAGTTGGAACAAGACGTGCCGCTGGGCCTGCCAGAAGAGGTGAAGGTCACCGCCGACGCGCCCCTGGAGATGGAGTTCAGCTTCGACAACCCGACCGAGCGCAAGGCGTTTTCCTTCCATTTGCTGGGCTATGGCGGCGGCAAGGTAGAAGTCAGCGACTTCAGCGTAATCACCGCCCTGCCTGGCGAGGATGACGGCGCCGATGAACTGGCCGAGGGGCATATCGCCCATTCGGGCTGAGCCGGTACCGCTCATCGCCCGGCCACCGGTGCCTGTCGATTCGACCCGGTCGTACTCGACCAAGGTGTGAATCCCCAGCGAGGAGACAGCACCATGAGCACCAGCGCAAGCAGGCACCCGGTGGTTTCCCGCAGCCAGTGGCTGGCGGCTCGCCAGCAACTGTGGCTGCACGAAAAAGCGTTTACCCACCACCGCGACGCGCTAGCTGCAGCCCGTCGCGCCTTGCCTTGGGTAAAGGTCGAGCAGGATTACCGCTTCTTCGGGCCAGACGGCGCGTTGAGCCTGGCCGACCTGTTCGCAGGCCGCAGCCAGTTGCTGCTTTACCACTTCATGTTCGCCGAGGGCTGGAGCGAGGGCTGCCCCGGCTGCTCTTTTCTGGCCGATCACTTTGACGGCGCCAACCTGCACCTGGCACACCACGATGTGTCGCTGGTGGCGGTGTCTCGGGCGCCGTATGCCGAATTCCAGGCATTTCGCCAGCGCATGGGCTGGCAGTTCCCGTGGTATTCGTCGAATGGCAGCGACTTCAACGAGGACTTTGGCGTCAGTGTCGGCCGTGAAGGCCAGCGGCAGTACAACTATGAGCCGTATGAGGGCAATGAAAGCGAGCTGCCCGGCTTGAGTGCATTTTTCCGCGAAGCCGACGGCAGCGTCTACCACACCTACTCAACCTACGCCCGCGGGCTGGACATACTGGTCAACACCTACAACTTCCTCGACATTGCGCCACTGGGGCGCAACGAAGGTGGGACCATGGACTGGGTGCGGCACCATGACCGCTATGAAGGGCACCCGGAAAAGCCTCACTGTTGTCACAGATGATGCAGGCAACACGCACCTGTGGGAACGGTTTTACCAGCGAACACCGGCAGAGCCGGTGCCATCCACCGCGTTGGTTTCTTCGCGGGCGTGCCCACAGGGTTAGGCATTAACGCTGATGGTTGCCCGCAAAAACGCGTGCATATTTACCACATGTTGCACCGGGACGGGTTCGAGGGCGTACTGGCCGCAAGCGAACAGTTGCCGCTTCACGCTGAACTGGCGGGGGCCAAGAGCGGCGCTCTTCTCCCTCGCCAGTCAAACGCTGCTGGATACCTTGATGCAGGTGCACGCTGACGCGCCGCCAGCCGAATATACCGGGAGGATAATCGGGCTGCCCTTACCCACCTGAGTGGTAGAACAATCAACGGAGCCACCAGTTGCTCGCCGAAAGTCAACACACTGCGCGTTTCGCGACAATACAGAAAATAGACGTTGTATTATTCAGCGTCCACTTTGCCGTATTGAAGCAGATGCAACCATCTTATTTTGGCATTGGTGCCTATCCATCGTATCTCCCGGACGCCTTTGGGTAGACTAGTAGGTACATCCGACAGCAACGGCACCTCAAAGCCATCACCTTCAAAGTCTTTAGAGATGATGTATTGCCTGAAGCACAGCAACCCCAACCCGCCAAAGGTAATCAACCTGTTACGATTGTACGGCCGCGCCGCGAAACGCACGCTTCCGCCCTCGTTGCTGATGGCGGTTTCCCTCCAGAGTGGAATCAACGAACCGAAAGGTAATTTTTTGCGGACCGGGTCACCGTCAAATAATGGCAGTGGATACATATTCACGTTGACTCGCGCCCCAACGGGTGGTTCCACTTCATCGCCTTCGTCGCGCCGTGAAATATTTGCGAGGTTTTGATTGACAATGGAGTTGACATACCCCGGCGTCACAAAATCCAGCAATACCACCTGCGGGGCACTCCAGTTAGCCGGGTAGCTATTAAGATTGTGTGCCAGTTTTTCATTGATGACTTTCGCCATTTTTTCGACCGAATCCGCCCCGCTCTGCGGGGTGCGAGTCCAGTTGAGCATGAAGCCGACGCCATATTCACCCGGCACATGCCTTGCCCACTTACCCAACTGATCTTCAATCACAGCATCTGTGTCTTTCGAATTAGCGTAGTCATCCACAATTTGATACGCATCCCAAGAATTTGGACCCTTTGTTTTTCTATAAAAACCTGAGTCAGGCGCATCCATCAACCCTTCACTGACCACCAGCATTTTCCCGCGCAAATCCTCCAGGATAAATTGGTTCACCGGTTTGCGCTCACCCGGTTCGGCACTGACTTTGTGCAGACGATTCGCATGGCGATTAATCATCGTTTGAATGGCTGAGACGTCAGCGTCGGGTATATGCGTGAAGCTCAAGATCACGAACTCTCCGCGATTTTCTGTCAAGAACGTGTCAACGGAGGTGAGTACTTCGTCGAGCGTCGCGCCGTCGCATCCCGGCCCCGTGCCGGTGCCTGTCCGATGGTAACAAAGCAGTTGACCATCAGCGCGAGCGACCCGGATATCCAGGTAACGAACACCCATCCGGAGTTGCTCCGCAATGGAGGCGCGTTGCGCTCTAGATGCTGCCTCACCAAAGCCTCCCCCGGTGCAATTATGCAGTGGGCCATACATGCCAGCGTTATGGCTGCCGGGAAGCACCATATCTTGCACGCGAGTCGTACCTATCAATCTGGTCATCCACGCCTCGGTGGGCAGCGCATTTAGCGATCCCTCGTATACGAATATTTCGTCGTCCGTGAGCGGCTCTCCGCCGCGCTGAAAATACATCGAGGCATCAAACTCCCCGTACGGCGTCGGCGCCTTACCCTCCACTCGAACCCAACGCTTACCATCGTCCGGGTTGCGGGCACCAATGGCGCCGAACCACCAGTTATTTGATGTTCCTGTATGACCTTGAGCGATGAAAACGTCCTTGAATACCAGCGTTTGGTCCATGCCACTGAAACTACCGCCCGTCACGGTCAGTTTCAACGTGCCTTTGAAACCAAAATTGAGTTTATCGGGAGCATGCCCGAACGTATTCTCGGAATCACTGATGTAGCTACTGAACCAGTTCGCGACAGCGTCCGTACCGTGCCGCCCCACCTTGAAGCTCATAGTTCCATTGCTGGAGAAACTTCTTGTAAACGGTGGGTCGATATAGTTATCAGGATCTTGGCCACTGGAAACCTTCGCCGACGTAATTTCGTAGGAGCCGTAAACAATCTCGTTAGCCGTTCCAAAGGGTTGGCCATATTTGGACCGGAAATGCACCTTGTTATCGTGATACGTCTGCTCCACGTCTGCCTGCGGTTGAACTGCCTCGGCTCGCGCCTTTTTCCCGGCGAGCAGTACCAAAGGACGAAATGCCCAGGTCGCGCCAAGCGTACTCAACTGTTCAAAATTACAAGCCCCGTGGACAATTCTTTCCTCAGCATCCCTAATCCAATAGGGAAGAGCGAATTCATAGTCCGAAAGATCACCTGTAAAACCATCAGCGTACAGACTGAACCTGACACCTGACCCGTCGTGATATAAAATCTCCCAACCATCGGCGTATTGTACTTCTGACTGACCGTCAGTCTGCAGACTGTGCTTCACGAAGGGTGAATTGGTATCGCTCAACGGAGCACTTTCACTAGCTGCGGAGGGTGCTGCGTTCATTGTGGGTCTGACCGTTCCAATCCTTCGCCTCCAACGGCCATCAGGGTTGGTAAGTGTCACTACCTCCATGTCAAACATACCAGGCCTGACAAGCATGGCCGGACGTTCAATTTCTTCGAATTCGCCCCAGTCTACCGGGTCTGTACATTGCTTAGGGGTGTAGACACGGATGAGCACGTCCCCGGAGGGACTGATATAACTGATCTCTTCGAATTCGTCGCTCGCCAGTTCAGTCATGACCATCCACCTGCTTCCGTTATAGGGGATGTCAGCATTGCACTCGGCAAGCACAGGCTGCTACTGGCAAAAATATCAGTTCTGGGGCTGGGAAATAGCAAACGCGAAGACGAAAAAAACCCCGGAAAGCCTTGAGCTACCGGGGCCCGTGCCCTTGGCCATCGACAAGCAACTGTTGCCAGCGTTGGCGCAGTTCAACAAACGCGCGTAATTCATTTACCACCGGTCCCTTCGCGGGACAAGCCCGCAGGGACCTCGATCTGTCAGGCTCGCGCACCCAGCATCCCGCGCTCGACGATAAAGTCGATCACCGCCTGCAACCCCTCGCCCTTCTTCAGGTTGCTAAAGGTCCAGGGCCGCTGCGGCCGCATGCGCCGGGTGTCGCGTTCCATCACTTCCAGTGAAGCCCCTACATAAGGGGCCAGATCGGTCTTGTTGATCACCAGGAAGTCGGACTTGGTAATGCCTGGGCCGCCCTTGCGCGGGATCTTCTCGCCCTCGGCCACGTCGATCACGTAGATGGTCAGGTCGGCCAGCTCCGGGCTGAACGTAGCGCTGAGGTTGTCACCGCCGCTTTCCACGAAAATGACTTCGAGGTTACCGAACTTGCGCGCCAGCGC
Organism: Pseudomonas sp. D5(2026); assembly: GCF_057766845.1. Taxonomy (NCBI): domain Bacteria; kingdom Pseudomonadati; phylum Pseudomonadota; class Gammaproteobacteria; order Pseudomonadales; family Pseudomonadaceae; genus Pseudomonas; species Pseudomonas sp. D5(2026). Next base: position 2,602,770 of record NZ_CM173421.1, on the reverse strand, counting down.
TTCGACTGCCGCCAGGTTCATAGAGGCGTCTTCACGAATGGCCGTGTGCGGGCAGCCGCCGGTCTCCACGCCGACGATGCGCTCCGGCTCAAGGGCGCCGGCCTCGGTGAGAATACGCTGGTCTTCCTTGGTATAGATATCGTTGGTAACCACGGCAATCTGGTAGTGATCGCGCATGGCCTTGCACAGCGCTTCCAGCAGTGCGGTCTTGCCAGAGCCGACCGGGCCGCCGACACCGACGCGCAGGGGTTGTTGATAGCTTTGCATGCAGGCAGTCCTCAGGAACGGAACAAACGGGTGTATTGGGTTTCGTGACGCGATGAAGCGATGGCCAGCAGCGGCAGGCCGCCGCCAAGCTGGTCATCGCCCAGGGCCAGTGCCTGGTCCAGTGCAGCGGGCAAGTCGGCGCCGAGATCGCGCAGCAAGGTCTGGGCAGCCTGCTGGCCGAACGGCACCAGCTTGACCCCGGCCATGACTGCGCCCTCCAGCCAGGCAAAGCCATGGCCCAATGCCAGTTGGCGCAACGGGATGGCCCAGTGCGCGGCCAGCCAGGCCATGCCGCCCAACTGGGTCAGCTCAAGGCTGGTGCGCCAGGCCGGTGCCTGGCCCAGTTGCCAGCCGTCAAGCAACCGCGCCAGCGCCGCGCCGCGCTGCTGTTCTTCCAGGCGCAGCTCGGCGGTTTCGCGGTTGGCCAGCAAGAACCGGCTCCAGTGGCCGAACGCTTCGGCGTCCTCGGCCTGGCAGGCGTGATACAGACGCGCCAACACCGGCCAGTCAAGGCAAGCCAAGGTGTCGTGAAGCTGCTCACGCTGCCAGCCGGCAAAGCTGTCCACGCCGCGAACCCAGCCGGCCTCAACCGCCCACTCCAGGCCTTGCGAATAGGTAAAACCACCCACTGGCAAGCCGGGGCTGGCCAACTGCAGCAGGCGCAGCAGCGCCAGGTCGCTGTTCATCAACCGGCCAGCACCAGCGCGGCGCCGGCCAACAGGCCACCGCCAAAGGCCTTCTGCAGGCCGCTGTGGCGGCGCAGCAGGCAACCGATTGCAAAGCCTGCCGCCAGCAGCAAGCCGCTGACCGCGACAAACCCCGCGCTGAATTGCCAGAAAGCGCTCGGCGTGGCTTCCACGCCATGGGCCCAGCCATGGAACAAGGCGAACACCGGCATGGCCATGGCCAGCAGCAACTGGCGGCTCGGCAGCAGTACCGCCCCGGCAGCCACCAGCAGCGACACGGCAATCAGGGTCTCCATGCCCAGCACATCGCCGAACAGGTGACCGCACACGGCACCACCGAACATGGCCGCCAGAGTAGCCAGGGGCAACGTCAGGTTGCGCCGGGTCAACGCGGCGAGCACGCCGGTGCCCAGTAGCATCAGCAGGTGATCAAGCCCGGTCAGCGGGTGCAGCAGGCCGTCCTGCAGCGGGTTGCTGTCATGGCCTGGGTGGGCGAAGGCTGGCAGAGCCAGCATCAACAGAAACAGGGCGAAAGTCTTTTTCATCGGTTGCTCCAGGGCAGTTCAGGAATGGGCAGGCAGGCGTACGAACGGGTGATCGTGGCCATGGGCATGACTGTGGCTGTGGCCATGCGGTGCACTTTGGTAGGCGCCCGCTTCAGGCTCGAACGGGGCCTGTTCGGCCTCTACCGTCAGGCCCAGCCCCCGCAGCATGTCGTCCAGCACATGGTCGTGCTGGAAGCGCAACAGCCCGGGTTCGATCTGCAGCGGCACATGGCGGTTACCCAAGTGGTAGGCGGCGCGGGCCAAGAGGTGTGGATCGGTACAGCGCACCGTGGACACCGCTTCGGGCGCCGCCAACACGCGGATCAGCTGAGTGCCCTCGGCATCGGCCAGCAATTCACCTCCGCGCAGCAGGTGGCCGCGCTCCAGCATCAGCCCGGCTTCGCGGCCATCGTCCAGGGTTACTCGCAGGCGGCTCTTGATACGGCTGTCCACGTCGAGGGTGACAGTGCCACTGACAACCCGCGTGCCGGGTTCGGAGATACGGCGGTTCAAGACAATCATGGGTGCTCCTCAGAACAGGAAATAGCGCTGGGCCAGCGGCAGTTCGCTGGCCGGTTCGCAGACCAGCAGCTCGCCATCGGCACGCACCTGATAGGTCTGCGCATCGACTTCGATCAGCGGCTGCAGGGTGTTGTGGACCATGTCCGGCTTGCGTACCCGCCGGCAGCCGTTGACCACCCCAATCAGGCTGCGCAGGTTCAGCTCCTCGGCCAACCCGCGGTCCATTGCCGCCTGAGGCAGGAATGTCATGCGTGTGGCATGCCGCGCCGCACCCAGCGCGCCGAACATCGGCCGATAGTGCACCGGCTGGGGGGTGGGTATGGAGCCGTTGATGTCGCCCATGGGTGCGGTAACGATCATCCCGCCCTTGAGCACCAGGGCCGGCTTGACCGCAAAGAACGCTGGCGACCACAGCACCAGGTCAGCCAGCTTGCCGACCTCCACCGAGCCCACTTCGTGACCGATGCCGTGGGTGAGCGCCGGGTTGATGGTGTACTTGGCGATGTAGCGCTTGACCCGGAAGTTGTCGCTGTAAGGGGTGTCTGGTGCCAGCGGCCCGCGGCGCAACTTCATCTGGTGCGCCACCTGCCAGGTGCGCAGCACCACCTCGCCAACCCGGCCCATGGCCTGGGAGTCGGACGAGGTCATGGCAAAGGCGCCCATGTCGTGAAGGATGTCCTCGGCAGCGATGGTTTCGCGGCGAATGCGCGACTCGGCAAAGGCCACGTCCTCGGCGATGCTCGGGTCCAGGTGGTGGCAGACCATGAGCATGTCCAGGTGCTCGTCCACGGTGTTGATCGTGTAAGGCAGGGTCGGGTTGGTCGAGGATGGCAGCACGTTGGCCTGCCCCGCTGCACGGATGATGTCCGGGGCATGGCCGCCTCCTGCACCTTCGGTATGGAAGGTGTGGATGGTGCGGTCGCCGATGGCCGCCAACGTGTCTTCGATACAGCCCGACTCGTTGAGGGTGTCGGTGTGAATCGCTACCTGGATATCCATTTCCTCGGCCACGCCCAGGCAACAGTCGATGGCCGCTGGCGTAGAGCCCCAGTCTTCATGCAGTTTGAGCCCGACAGCACCTGCGGCAATTTGCTCGCGCAGTGCCTCAGGCCGTGAGGCATTGCCCTTGCCGAGCAACCCGATGTTGATCGGCAAGCTGTCGGCGGCCTGCAACATGCGTGCAAGGTACCAGGGGCCGGGCGTGCAGGTGGTGGCATTGGTGCCGGTAGCCGGCCCGGTTCCGCCGCCGATGAACGTGGTGACACCGCTGTTCAATGCCTCGTCCACCTGCTGCGGGCAAATGAAGTGGATATGCGAATCGACCCCCCCGGCGGTGACGATCTTGCCCTCGGCCGCGATTACCTCGGTCCCTGGCCCGACCGGCACGTTCACGCCCGGCTGCACATCGGGGTTGCCGGCCTTGCCGATCAGCGCGATACGTCCATGCTTGATACCGATGTCGGCTTTGACGATGCCCCAGTGATCGATGATCAGCGCATTGGTCAACACCAGGTCCATGGCCTCGGCCGCCAGCATCTGGCCCTGCCCCATGCCATCGCGAATGACCTTGCCGCCGCCGAACTTCACCTCTTCGCCGTAGATGGTGAAGTCTTTCTCGACCTCCACCCACAACGCAGTGTCGGCCAGGCGCACGCGGTCTCCAACCGTGGGCCCGAACATGTCGGCATAGGCCTGACGGGAAATACGGCTCATGCCCTGCCCTCCAGCGCGCCCATCACTTTGCCCTGAAAGCCATAGACCTCACGCTTGCCGGCGTAAGCCACCAGTTGCACGGTACGCGCCTGACCCGGTTCGAAGCGCACGGCAGTGCCGGCCGGAATGTCCAGGCGAAAGCCCAGGGTGGGCGCACGGTCGAACACCAGCGCGTCGTTGACCTCGTAAAAGTGGTAGTGCGAGCCGACCTGCACCGGCCGGTCGCCATGGTTGGCCACGCTGACGCTGACCGTTTCTCGGCCACTGTTCAACTCGATGTCGCCCGCGGCGACCTGGATTTCACCTGGGATCATGCAATGCTCCTTGGCGGTTTCAGACGATGGGGTCATGCACGGTCACCAACTTGGTGCCATCCGGGAAGGTCGCTTCGACCTGCACGTCGTGAAGCATCTCAGCGATACCGGGCATCACCTGCTCACGGGTCAACACTTCGCGCCCCAGGCTCATCAGTTCGGCGACTGTGCGGCCATCGCGGGCGCCTTCGAGCACTGCGGCGCTGATCAGCGCCACGGCCTCCGGGTAGTTGAGCTTCAGGCCACGGGCCAGACGCCGCTCCGCCAGCAGCGCAGCAGTGAACAGCAGCAGTTTGTCTTTCTCTCTCGGGGTAAGCTCCATGGCGCTCTCTCAGGTAGCCCAGATACGCGGCGGGCAGGCTGGCAGGCCGAGGATGGCCGGACGCAGCACATGCCACAGGCGTTGCAGGGTGCGTTGCAGGTGTTGGTTGTCATGGTCGAGCAGGCGGATCACCAGCAACGACCCAAGCAGGGTCGCACCGGCCGGGTTGCCCAGTTCATCGAGCAGCGGGCGAACCTGCTCCAGCACGGCCTGATCGGCCGGTGCGGCACAGAAGGTGGCGAGTAGCGGATGCCCACCAAGCTTGTCCAGGTGCCCGCCTTCGAGACGCAGGCGCTCATGCAGGCCTACCTCGTCAGGCAGTACGATGTGCAAAAGGCTGTCGAGGGCGCCGTGGTCGAAACGCTCGTGCATGACCGGGCGGCCCAGGCACAGGGTTTCCCAGGCCAGCAAGCGGGCGCCCGGCTCAAGGGTAAAACGGCTGGCGAGGCTGGCGCGGGCGCCTGAGAAGAAGATGCTGTCCTGCGGCAGCCACTCCAGGGTGCTGCCCGCGGCCAGGTGAAAGCGCTGGGCCAACCGCGCGGTCGGGCCGATGCTGCGATAGAACTTGCTGGCGCCAGGCATGGTCAGCAGCGCATGGCTACCCGGCTCCAGGTGAATGTCCAGTTCCAGACGGTCGCCGGCGACGATGCCGCCCGGCGGGTGCAAGACATAGACATGGCATGGCGCACCCTCCGGATAAAAAGGCCGCTGCACCAAAAGAGGTCCAAAATGCCTCCACGCACCAAGGCGGGTCACGCTGTCACGCTGCACAAAGCGCAACTGCAGGTGAGCACTCCAGCCTGCATCGTCTTGTTGTTGTTCGATCTGCTCCGCGAGCGACATCCTGCGGCCCCTGAAATCCGTGGCCTGCTGGCCGTTTAGAGGGTCTGGCGCGGGCGGCTGCTAGCGCGCACGGCCTGACCACTCGATCAAATTCGCAGGCTGGATATAGCAGGTTGCGGGCCAACTCCGCAGGTGAAGGATGATGAAACTTATGCTGCGCCCGCTCTGGCATCGGGCATACGGGGGGATGGCGCACAAAGCAGGGGCGTGCGCCGGCCCTGTTTCGGTGCCGGCGCCCGTGAGAATGGGGCAGCTTTGCAGCCCCTGAAAATCAAACCTCAGTAATCGAAGCGGTCAACGGCACGCCGACGCTCGTTGTCATCACGCCGGTCATAGATGGCCGTGGTCTGGATATTGGCATGGTGCGCCAGCTTCTGCGCAATCGACAGGTCGTGCTCTTCGATCACCCGGGTGATAAATGCCCGGCGAAAATCGTGTGGCATGATCTTCACCCCCACCTGCGCGCCGCGCTGGCGGGCAATGTAGTAGATCGCATGCTTGGTAATGCGCGCACGGGTAATGTGGCTGCCGCGACGGATGCGGTTGAACAAAAACGGGTCGTCCTCCGCCCCGGCAGGCAGGTCCTGGCGGCGCAGTTCAAGCCACGCCTGCAGCTTCTCGAATGCCCACGGCGGTGCATACTTGACCAGCTGGTGGTTGCCCTTGCCCACCACTTGCAGGCTGCGCGCCTCGAAGTCGACCTGGTCGAGGTCGATGTCGACCGACTCCGACTTGCGCATGCCGGTGCCGTACAGCAAGGCAATGATCGCCGCATCACGTACCCCCTGTGGCCGCGGGTCGGCTGCGCACACATCCATCAGCTCGCGGATCAGGCTGCGGCGCAGGTTGCGCCCTGGCGGCAGACGGGAGCCTGTGGCCGGCTTGACCTCGCGAATGCGCAACAACTGCTCGTGGTCGATCAGGCCCTGACGCCAGGCCTCGTTCATCACCCCGCGAATCGCGTTGACGTACAGCGACGAGCTGTTGGGCGCGTAACCATCAGCACGCAGGGCTGCCACCAGTGCAATCACATGGCCCGGCTCAAGCCGATGCCAAGGCACATCGACGATGTTGCAGTCGACGAAACCTAGCCGGTCGGCGGCGTCCTGAAGAATGTAGCGCATGGTTTGCTGGCTGGATGGGGCCAGACGGGCCATGTACTGCAGCAGCGGATTTTTCGAGAGGTCGGACAAAACGTGAATCCTGTAGCGAAGCGTCAGCCGGCACTGAACCAGGCAAACCCTGAAGCAAGTCAAAACGACATACAAGCCAGTCCGAATGACTGCAAAACGCGCATGTCATTCGGACCCTGAGAAGTGCCATCACCTTGATATTCAAAGGCTTTGCAACTGGCACGGATCGTGATCTTACCCCAATTGAGGCCTACTGAACGAACCAAGGACCGCCCATGCTCTTGCAACCCACTGCTTCACGCCCGCGCCAAGCCATCTGGGGTTTGGGTTTTCGCCCGTTCTTCCTGGGTGGCAGTTTGTTTGCGCTGATCGCCCTGCTGTTGTGGGCCGGCGTACTGGCCGGGGCACTGGCCCCTGCACCGCCCGGCGGCATGCTCGCCTGGCACCGCCACGAGATGCTTTACGGCTTCGCCGCCGCCATTATCGCGGGTTTTCTGCTGACCGCCGTGCAGAACTGGAGCGGCATCCCAGGCTTGAGCGGGCGGGCGCTGCAGGGTTTGTTCCTGCTTTGGCTGCTGGGCCGGCTGAGCTGGTTTCTGCCACTACCGGGTAGCATGCTGATACTGGTCGAGGGCAGCTTCCTGCCATTGGTGGCACTGAGCCTGGCACGACCGATCGTGCAACGGCGCCTGCGCAACAACTACCCTATCGTGGTACTGGTGCTGTTGATTGGCGCCTGCCAGTGGTTGACCTTGGCAGGCTGGTTGCAGCAGGACGAACTGTGGCAGCGCCGTGGAATATTTGCCGGGCTGTGGCTGGTGACGGCGATGATGACCGTGCTCGGCGGCCGGGTCATACCATTTTTTACCCGGCGTGGCCTGGGTCACCTTGGCGCGGCCCCCGCCCGTCCATGGCTGGACCGTGCCTGCCTGTTGCTCAGCGTGGCAGTACCGCTGGCGTTTGCCACCGGCCTGGCCGATAAGCCCCGGGCCAGCCTGGCGGTGCTGTTTTTTGCCTTGTTCGCGCTGCACGCGGCCCGACTGCTGCTGTGGCACGACCGTGGCCTGTGGCGCGTACCGTTGCTGTGGTCGCTGCACCTGGCCTACGCCTGGATCGCCCTGGCCTGCCTGGGCATGGCGCTGTGGCACAGTGGGGTGGCCCTGAGCCCAAGCCTGGTGACCCACGCGCTGACCGTTGGCGCCATGACCGGGCTGATCCTGGCCATGATGGCGCGGGTCGGCCTGGGCCACACCGGCAGGCCATTGCAGGTACCGACCAGCATTGCCTGGGCCTTTGCCCTGATGCAACTGGCGACCCTGGCCCGGGTGATTCTGCCGCTGTTCACATCGCTGGGGGTAAGTGTTTCGGCACTGTGCTGGAGCCTTGCATTGCTGCTGTTCCTGCGCCATTACCTGCCCATCCTGCTGCGGCCCCGGGCAGACGGAATGCCCGGTTGACGCGCTTGGGCCGCCTTGCGGCGGTGTGCCATGAGGGGAGCTGGGTGGGTGGTTTGCTCACCCTCCTGATTGCGACCGATCGCCAAAGGCGAAAGACCGCTAGACAGTAGCCGCCGCCCACCACCCTGGAAACATCTGCTGCACCCGTGTCTCGGCGAAGCGTTCGTCAATCAGCACCAGTACACCACGGTCCTGGTCACCCCGAATAACCCGGCCCGCCGCCTGGATCACCTTGCGCACGCCCGGGTAGAGGTATGCGTAATCGAAACCCGCACCAAATTGCCGCCCCAGGCGCTGTTTGAACTGCTCGTTGACCGGGTTGACCTGAGGCAGCCCCAGGGTGGCGACAAACGCGCCAATCAGACGCGTGCCGGGCAAATCCACCCCTTCGCCGAAAGCGCCGCCCAATACGGCAAAGCCCACACCTCGGCCATCGGCGACAAAGCGATCGAGAAATGCCTGGCGGGCCGCCTCGTCCATGCCCGGCTCCTGTGACCACAGGGGAATCTGGCCATGCTGCTCGGCCAACAGCCCTGCCACCTGTTGCAGGTATTCGAAGCTGCTGAAGAACGCCAGATAGTTACCCGGCATGCGCTCATACTGCCGGGCAATCAGGTCAACGATCGGCGCCAGGGAGGCTTGGCGCTGCCGGTAACGGGTGGACACCTGGCTGGCAATGCGTACCTCCAGCTGTTCGGCACGGAACGGCGCGGCCACGTCCAGCCAGGCGGTATCGGCTGGCATGCCCAACAGGTCGCTGTAGAAGTGCCGTGGGCTCAACGTGGCGGAAAACAGCGTCGCACTGCGCGCCGCCTGCATGCGTGGTGCCAGCAGCCGCGCCGGGATGACATTGCGCAGGCACAGGGTGGCCAGGCGCCGTTTGCGCGGGCCCTGGCGTTGGCTGATGTCGAACAGAAAGTGCTCGTCGAACAGCTCGGCAACCCGACAGAACTGCAAGGCCTGATAGAAGAACTGCAACACCTGAGGGTCCATGTGCGTGGGCGCCTGGTTCATCTGCTCCTGAATCAGCCCGACGCACTGCTGCAGGGCACGCAGCAGCCCTTCAGGCAGCGACTCGCTGGCCTGGTACGGCGCGCGCTGCTCTTTATACAACGCGTTCCATTGCCTGTTGAGGCGGTCCAGCGCACTGACCAGCCCAGGCGGTTTGCTCTGGCGCAACGCCAGCAACTGGCCCTGGTCAAGGCTGGCGCTGTACATGCCGCGCCCACGCTCGACCAGGTTGTGCGCTTCGTCCACCAGCACTGCCACTCGCCACTGGTTGAGCTGGGTCAGGCCGAACAGCAAAGCATGCGCATCGAAGTAGTAGTTGTAGTCGGCGACCAGCACGTCGACCCAGCGCGCCATCTCCTGACCCAGGTAGTACGGGCACACCTGGTGCGCCAAGGCCACTTCACGCAGGTTGGCGCGGTCGAGCAACGGCACTGCTGCAGCAGCCTCGCGCGCAGCCGGCAAACGGTCATAGAAGCCTGCGGCCAAGGGGCAGGACTCACCATGACAGGCCTTGTCCGGGTATTCACAGGCTTTGTCGCGAGCGATCAGCTCCAGCGTGCGCAAGGCAGGTTGCGGCGTGGCATCGGTGATCTGGCGCACGGCGTCCAACGCAAGCGCCCGGCCCGGTGTCTTGGCGGTGAGAAAGAACAGCTTGTCCAGTTGCTGCGGCACCATCGCCTTCAGCAACGGGAACAAGGTACCGAGGGTCTTGCCAATGCCGGTGCTGGCCTGGGCCATCAGGCAACGGCCGGTGCTAACCGCCTTGTACAAGGTTTCAGCCAACTGCCGCTGGCCCTTTCGGAACTGTGGGTAAGGGAAACTCAGCGCCAGCAGGCCTTGGTCACGTTCGGCCAAGCGTTGTTGCTGCAATCGGGCCCAGCCCAGAAAGCGCTGGCACTGGGTTTCGAAGAAGGCCTGCAACTCGGCAGCCGAACAGTGCTCAGTGAACAGCGTCTGGCTGTCGCTGTCCACGTCGAGGTACACCAGCGCCACCTCGATGGCGGGCAGTTGTCGTGCCTGGCACATCAACCAGCCATAGACCTTGGCCTGCGCCCAGTGCAACTGACGGTGATTGGCCGGTTGACGCGCCAGATCGCCACGGTGCGTCTTGATTTCCTCCAGGCGATTGCTGCCAGGGTCATAACCATCGGCACGGCCCCGCACCGTCAGGGTTTCGAACTGGCCTTCAAGGGTGATTTCCGACTCGTAGCCAGCAGCCCGCCGTGCCACTACCCGCTGATGTCCCTCGATACCCTCCTGAGCGGAGGGCGACGGCGTGAAACGCAGGTCCAGGTCGCCAACCTTGGCGCTGAACTCACACAAGGCGCGCACCGCTACGCTGTAACTCAAGGCGATTCGCTCCAGCGCACGTGGCACACCGCGACCGGCAGGTCGTGTTGCCGGCAGAACTCCAACCAGCGCAGCTGATTGTCCTGCAGGCGATCACCGGGCCCCTTGACCTCGACCATGCGATAACGGCCCTGCTCGGGCCAGAACTGGATAAGGTCGGGCATACCGGCACGGTTGCTGCGAATGTCCTGCAACAGGCGCAGGAAACATTGCTTGAGTGCAGCGGCCGGCAAGCAAACCAAGGCCTGCTCCAGCAGTGCCTCGCTGAGCATGGACCAGAACACGAACGGCGACTGCAACCCCTGTTTGGCCACGTAGCAGTCGAGAATCGCCTGGCGATGGCTGCCATCGTCGAGCCTCCCGAGGCAGCGTTCGAACAGTGCACTGCGCCGTTGCTGGAAGTCGCTGTCGTGCAGGTCCTGTGGCGCGGCCTGGAACGGGTTGAAGAATGCGCCGGGCACCGGGGCGAAGATGGCCTCCCAGCACAACAGGCCAAACAGGCTGTTGAACAGCGTGTTTTCCACGTAATGCACCTGCCCCCCCTCTTGCATCAGGTGCTGACGCACGGCTTCTTCAACGCCCAGCGCAGCATGCCCGCGGGGCAGTTCGAGCTCGATCAGTTCCAGCGGCGTGGTGCGCTTGCGCCGCTGGGGCGGGCCGCCGAGTTTGCGCGCCAGGCGTGGCAGCATGCGCTGCAGCGCCTGCTCCTCCAGCGCGTTGGCGGGTGCCGCAGCCAGTTGCAATGCCAGTGCATGGGCCTGGTCCCACTGTTCGCTGCGCTCCAGCACCCTCACCTGGCGAATGCGCGCCTGGGGATGGTTGCACTGCGCATACACGGCCGTGGCCAGGTCCCATTCACCCAGGCGCTCGCATTGTTGGCCCACGGCGAATTGCAGCCGCGCATGGCGCCGGGCCAGCCAGGGGTTGTCGCTGTGCAGGCCCTGCAGGGTGGCAAGGATCGGCTGCGGGTCGCCGCCCTGCTCCAGGCGCTCGGCGCACTGGTGCAGGGCCATGGCCAGGTCGACATCGTCACGTTGCTGCAGGGCGCGAGAATCGGAGCTGAATGGTACCTGCTCGTAACGCAGCAAGCCCAGGTCGGCGAGGACAAAGTCTGACCAGTCCTGGTACAGGTTGCCGAAGAACAGCAGGCGCATGCGGTCGCACAGAGGTTGCAGGCACCACTGCAGAATGCGCACCTCGCTGTCGGGGAACCATTCGGCCAATGACCGCGCCGCCAGGGCCAGGGGTTGCAACTGTGCCAACAGCTCATGCTTGGCTGCGCGCGGGCGGCTCAGTTGCCGGGCGAAGCAGCGGGCCAGCTCTTCTTTGCGCAGCAACGCGAACAGCTGTTCAAGCTCCAGTTGCTCGGGCTCCCTTACCCAGCCAAGGGCCAGCAACGGCTGCAGCGCCAGCGCGGTATCGCCGATTTCGGCGTAGTCGAGCCGATCGCTGCGAAACAACTCGCCTTTGCGCATGACCATACGCACCATCAAGGCCTGGGCTGGCGCTTGCAACTGACTGAAGGCACGGATGAAGGCCAGTTCCTGGTCATCGAGCAGGTCCTGGTAGCGCTGTTCGACCCACGACACTACCTGGCGGAAGTTATGCAGGTAGTAGAACGGGTCGTCGACGGAATGGGCAATCACGGGATGGCATCAGGTAGCAAAAACAGACACTGGTTATACATACAGAAAAGCGTACCTGACAAGAGCCGCGGGTCAGCCCGTTGACTCGTTCATTTGACTTGTCGTCCCCTTCGCAGCAACTGTCAGCGCCTGCAAGCGTCTTGGTTTCAACTCGAGAAGCGGATATTTCGCCCGCAGTGCACCTCAAGCGCCTGCGCCAGTCGCCTTACCGCCCGCTGCAATTCATCCGGGTGCCCGCCCAGCCAAATCAGCGCGAGGTGTTGGGGGTAATGCCCCTGCAGGCCGAACTGCTCGCCCGGTAGCGCATGCAATGCAGAGCCGGCCAATGCCAAGGCAATACCATCCCACGCCAGCGGCTGGCGGAAACTCACCCACAGCATTTGCCCTCCTTGCGGCAGCTCGAAGACCACCCGCTGGCCGAATTGCGACTGCAGCACATGCGCCAGGTATTGCGTGCGCCTTTGCAGGTCTGTGCGCTGTTGAACCAGTTGCGTTTCGATTTCCCCCTTGCCGAGCATGTGAGCAAGCGCCTGCAAGCGTAGCGGCGCAAGCCGAAACGCTCGCTCGGCGAATGCCTTGGCCAACACGGTCTCACGACTCAGTAAATAGGCATACGGCGCCTCTGCCCCCACCGCGGCCTCGAACGTGCCCATCACCAACAGCCAGCGCGGATCGATCCAGTCACGCAGGCGTGTGCTCGGCGGCCCGTCGTAACAAAGCTCGCTGTCCAGGTCGTTTTCCAGCAACCATACCGGGTGTTGGTCAAGCAACTGCCCAAGCTGCTGCTGAAAATACGGTGAAACCAGCCGCCCTTGCGGCATGCCCAGGCAAGACGGCATGACCAACAGGTTTACCGGCTCGCTAGCAAGCAGCTTGGCCAAAGCGTGCAGCTCGGGGTTGCCACGGGCATCCCGTGGTACCTCCAGCACGCGCATGCCGACACGCCCCAAGGCGCGCAACACTTGCCAGCAACAGGGCGAATGCACCAACGCGGTACCACCTTGCATGGCCAGTGCGGTCAGCAGCGTCTCCAGCAACGCCAGCACATCGGGGGCCAACCGGACATCATCGGCATGCCAGTACTGGTTGGAGCAGCGGGTGTATCGCTCAGCCACAGCATTGCGCAAACGGGCGCTACCAAGCGCTTCCCAGGACGCAACCCTGCGATCACGCTGACGGGCCAAACGCCGTTCATGACCAAGCAGAATGCGCTCCAACAGTGGCTGTGTCGGCAAGGGAGGCTGCCGGGCCACGGCCACAGTCTGATCTTTGCCACCGTTTTGTACGTAATAACCCGACCTCGGCAGACAATGTACACGGCCCTCCTCCTCCAGCAGGCTGTAGGCACTCTGTACCGTGGCCAACGACACCCGTAACCGCCGGGACAGCTCACGCAATGACGGCAAACGGCATGTGCCAACGCCTGCAGCCTGGTCGATCAACGCTTCCAGGTAGCGATACACCTTGCGATACGCGAACTCGCCTGGGGCCGCTCGCCCCATCAAGGCAGCCCCGCAGCACCACGCCGCCGCCCCACCGCCTGCTGCGGTAGCAACCTCAGGTGTACATCCCGACGGGCCAGGTGGTTAAGCAGGCGCCATCCCGTCAGCGGTAACTGCCCATCATAAATCTGCCGCAGTTGCCCCAACGGCAGGCCACTGGTGTTCACCAGCCAGGCTTTGACTGCATCAGGGCAGGGTTTGCCTTGCAAGGCCCTGTGCAGGTACGGCAACGCCACTACCATGTCGGCATGCCGGCACTGCAAGAACCGCTCGAGGTTTTTCCCCTGCCTGGCAAACGGGCTGAACAGCAGGCACACCAGTTGGGCCTGATTGATGCCGTAGACTTTGCCAAATAGCAACGGGGTGGCGTCACGCTGCTTGCTGTCACCCCCCTGCCCTGCCAGCGTCAGCGCTGGTCGCCCGGCCTGCGGCTCCAGGCTGCGGGCACGCAGTTCGTGCAACTGTGCCGTGGCTAGCGAGTCGACGAATTCAGACAGCGACAAAGCATCCGTAGCAGCCTCGAAGTGACAACCCAGCATCGCGTCAATCTGCTGGTCTTCAAGCAACTGCGGCAACAGGTCATCAATAGCAATCAGCCGCACTGGCGCACGCCCCGGTACGGCGCCCGGTACCGGCCCGTGCTGGCCAACCGGTGCGCCCCCAACAGCGCCGTGCAATCGGCTCAGACCTTGGGCCAGTGCCGCCAGGCACTGGTGCACTGCATGCGGGCCGCACTCGCTGGCCAGGCGCAGGCTACGCCGGGCCCAAGCCAGGTATCGGCGCCGGTGGAACCCGGGCACGGCAGTGACCAATGCATCGGGAGGCACCGCTGACTGCAGCGCATTATCCACGGCCCCCGCCAGCTCCAGGTGCAAGCGGCAACCCAGCAGGGCTTCAGGCCTGGCATCGATCATGTGGCCGAACATCAACAACGCATCCCTGGCGAGCCCCCAGCGCTCAGGCATTACCGATAGCCGACGACTGAACGGCACCACTGCGCGCCCCTCGATCATCTGCAATTGCACCCTCGGATCATCCTGCATGAACAGGGCGCTAAAACTGCGCTCATGAGCTTCCAGCGTGGCGCTGTCGGCAACCGGCAGGCTGACCACCAATACCCGCAGCTGAAAGGTTACCGGCGAACGCAGGGCAATGCTCAGTTGCGCGGCACGCAACATGGCCAGCAGCCGGCTGCTATGGCGGTCGCTACCTTGCAATAGCTGCAAGCTGAAAGTACCGATGTACTCGGGCCCGCCTGCAGCAACCAACAGGCGTTGTATCAACAACTGCAAGGAAGCGCGCTGCGCCTGGGACATGTGGTTCAACAAGCGCTCAAGTACTTGCTGGTAGATATAATGCATCGCCTGGTCGTGAATAGCAGTCACGCAATCACCTCATCAACTTCATGCAGCCAGCGCATGCCGTACCAACCATTTCAACTTATACATGCGCCAAACTTACCCAGAAGAAAATTCCTACAACTTAAATGAAAGTAATGACGTAACCCTTCACTGTCGCCAGGCCATCGAGAAAAAACCACCACTGCGATGGCCTGTCGCTTCCACATGCTGCTCTATACCAGGCATAGCCATGCTCATCCCACGTTCCTTGCACAAACTATCATTGGGCCATTATCGAGAGGGAGGCAGCGCGAATTGAAGACACAGTTCACGGTAAAAAAACCATTCAGCGGCCGTGTCAGCTCACAGTGGCTCGCAAGGGAAAAGCGTTCAAGGCTGAATATTTGGCGGGATATTTCTGAAAGCCCAAAGACCGCTGACTTATATGTAGTCCGCGTCGCAACTTATTGTAGGAACAGTCCTACTTTAAAAGTTGAATCACTTTACCCCGCGCACAAAAAACCCGGGGCCTGCCCGGGTTTGCTGGTCATTTCAGTAACCGTCAGTGTTGCGCCATGTCCAGCACCACCCGCCCGCCGCACGGGCATTGGTCCATGTAACGATGCGCCTCGACCACCTGTTCGAACGGGTACACCTTGATGATTTGCGGCGTCAGCAGTTGGTCGGCGGTGAACTGGTTGATATCGCGCAAGGCACGCTGCAGTGCCACCTGGTCCTGGCTGATGCCAAGCTCTGGCTTGCCGGTGAAATTACCGATGCAGTGCACATAGAACTGAATGTTTTTCTGGAATGCCGCACAGGCCGGGAACGGTGTCTGGTTGCCCCCTTGCAGGCCGTACAGCACCAGGCTGCCACGCGGCGCCAACACATCGCCCAACAGCGACATCTGCGGGCCACCCATGCCATCGAGCACCATGTCAACGCCGCGGCCATCGGTGTACTTGCCAATCTGCAACAGCAGGTCCTGCTCTTCAGTGACAATCACTTTGTCTGCGCCCAGACCCAGCAGGTACTCTCGCTGCGCCGCATCCTTGGTGGCGGCGAACACCTTCAGCCCCAGGGCCCTGCCCAGCTGCACGAAGGCAGGCCCGGCGCAATGGCTGGCATCGGTGACCAGTGCTGTCTGCCCGGCCTTGGCCCGTGCCAGGTCGACGTAGGCGAAATAGGCAATCAGCAGCGGGGTGTAGTGCACGCTGGCCTCAATCGGGGTGAGCACATTCGGATAGCGAGTAATGGCTGTACGCGGCAGTACGATGACATCGCCATATACCGGGTGGTCGTTGGCACTGGTGGCCGGGAAACTGGCAACCCGGTCACCGACGGCAATGTCATCGACCCCTTCACCGACCGCCGTCACCACCCCGGCCATTTCGTGACCGATCCCTGCTGGCAGACGTGCCTGGGACGGTGCCAGATTCTGGCGCCAAAGCACGTCATACCAGCTGACGCCAACCGCTTCGACGCGGATCTGCACCTCGTCGGCAGCGGGTGACGGTTCGGCCTGCTCTTCGCAACGAAGCACGTCAGCAGCGCCGAACTTGTGGAAACGGATCATGCGGGACATCGCATACCTCGCCTTTGTGAACCTCTAATTACCACTGACTCTATCCGGGCTTTGCCCGTTAGACCATCAGTGGGCATTAATAGTCGACATGCTTGTCATCGATTGGGCACCTGACTTTCCCTGCGATTGGTCCCCCTAAACCCGTGCAGGGTAACAGCCTTTGGCCTTAAGATTCACCTCTGCCCCACATTAGGCGAAGCGCACCGATGAATCGAAACGACCTGCGTCGTGTAGACCTCAACCTGCTGATTGTGTTCGAGACGCTGATGCACGAGCGCAGCGTGACCCGCGCCGCAGAAAAACTGTTTCTCGGCCAACCGGCCATCAGCGCGGCGCTGTCGCGCCTGCGCAACCTGTTCGATGACCCGCTGTTCGTGCGCACAGGGCGCAGCATGGAGCCATCGGCACGGGCCCACGAGATCTTCGCCCTGCTGTCACCGGCACTGGATTCGATTTCCACTGCAGTCAGCCGCGCTGCCGAATTCGACCCGGCCACCAGCAATGCGGTGTTCCGCATCGGCTTGTCGGACGACGCCGAGTTCGCATTGCTGCCGCAACTGCTCAAGCGCATTCGCGCCGAGGCGCCCGGTATAGTGCTGGTGGTGCGACGAGTCAACTACTTGCTGATGCCAACCCTGCTGGCCTCGGGCGAGATTTCGGTGGGTGTCAGCTACACCAGCGAACTGCCGGCCAACGCCAAGCGCAAGGTGCTGCGCCGCAGCATGCCGAAACTGCTGCGCGCCGACAGCGTACCCGGCAGCATCACCCTGGATGACTTCTGCGCGCGGCCCCATGCATTGGTGTCGTTTGCCGGGGACTTGTCCGGGTTCATCGACGAAGCCCTCGAGGAAATCGGCCGCAAGCGCCACGTGGTGCTGGCGGTACCGCAGTTCAACGGGCTGGGGAGCTTGCTGGCAGGCACCGATATCGTCGCTACGGTACCGGACTACACGGCGGATGCACTGACAGCCGCCGGCGGCTTGCGGGCCGAGGATCTGCCGATACCCGTGCGCAGTTTCGAACTGCACATGGCCTGGCGCGGGGCACAGGACAATGACCCGGCGGAGCGGTGGCTACGGTCGCGGATACAGATGTTTTTTGGGGATCCTGACAGTCTTTAGAGGATCGTGTCCCTGGACGTGATGTAACTCATCCTGCGACGCTATTTAGCGTCCTCCCCGCCTATGCTTGATCAGCAGAAAACCAAGATTGACCGTGTAAGGATTATTCCTTGCCATTTAATCAATACATCCGGGAGAACGCTCATGCCTGCCATCCACGAAATCGCCACGTTGACCTCGAAGGGGCAGGTCACAGTGCCCAAGTCCGTTCGCCAGCTTTTAGGCCTCGACACGGGTGGCAAGATCGCATTCGACGTACGCGCCAAGGAAGTCGTGGTCAGCCGCGTAGAAACCATCCATGAGGACCCTGCCATCGGTGCGTTCCTGGGTTTGCTGGAGGCTGATATCCGAAGCGGGCGCAACCTCACCACCCTGCCGGAAAACCTGGCGCAAACCATGCTCGCCAATGCGGGCCACGATGTAAATCTGGACGAAGATATCGACGGTGAGGTCGCGATCTGATACTGCGACATGGCTGGACACTGTTGTTCCATGAAGGTGTGACTTTACAGCTACGCAAATTGCAAGAAGCCGCCGCCCAGGCCGCGCAGAACGACCCACAAGGTTTTGAAAGCAACGCCAACGTCAAGCTGTTTCGGGCATTAAGCCATCTGATCATGGAGGCTGTGCCTGCCGACCCGGGCCGTGACGAGCTCCGCCAAGGCAACACGCTAGGCACCGCCTACCGACATTGGCGGCGGGCGAAAATCGGTAGGCGCTTTCGGCTGTTCTTTCGCTACGACTCAAGGTCCAAGGTCATCGTCTACGCATGGGGCAACGACGAAAATACTCTGCAGTCCGCAGGCAGAAAATCCGATCCCTACGCCGTATTCGAGAAGATGCTGGACCGCGGTAACCCTCCTGATGACTGGGACGAGCCCAAAGCATAAGCTGCGCGACTGGGTGAGGGATTGCACGTTCGACTCCCCCCCTTGGTGCTTCCACTGTAATCCACTCGTAACGCACATTGCGTTTCTGCGCCCCCTCATTCGACGGTTTGCCGGGCGACACCCGAGTGCTGCTGGACTGTCTGTCTCTACCACTAACCGGCAAGGCTTGACTCTACCGTAAGGGGCAGACTTTACCCTTGGCACTTCATTACCCGGAGTTTGTCATGAAGCGCAAACGCATGCTCGTAATCCTCGGCCACCCTTCGAACAACAGCTTTTGTGGCGCTGTGTCCGAACGTTATGTCGAGGCCGCCACGCAAGCAGGCCATGAGGTGCGCCTGCTGCGCCTGGACACCCTGGATTTCGATCCGGTCTTGCACGATGGCTATAACCAGATCCAGTTGCTTGAGCCCGATTTGATCGACGCACAGAACGACATTACCTGGGCCGAACACCTGACATTGGTGTACCCGATCTGGTGGGGCGGCATTCCGGCGTTGCTCAAGGGGTTCTTCGACCGCGTGTTTCTGCCCGGTTTTGCCTTCAAGTACCGCAAGGGCTCGCCCTTCCCGGATAAGCTGCTCAAGGGCCGCACGGCTCATCTTTTGGTGACCATGGACACGCCGCCGTGGTACTACCGGTGGGTGTATCGCATGCCGGGCCTGCACCAAATGCGCAAGACCACCCTGGAGTTCTGCGGCATAAAACCCCTGAAAACCCTCACCTTCGGTCCGGTATTGGGCTCCAAGCCGCAACAGCGCGAAGCCTGGCTCAAACAAGTCCAGGCAGTCGCCAGCCGCTGATCGGCCCCGGTCGGGCCGTGCCCCTGCGCTGCGCAGCCGAGCCTCCCTGCTGTGACACCTTGTCCAGGCTTCCCACACCCTGATGCTCGTGCAAAGATGTCGCGCGCCTGTACGAGCACGCGACATCTTTTCGCTTCTGATGCGTCAAAAAAGGGACTTTCATGTACATCGGCAAAGCGGCCCAGCTGTCGGGCACCACCGTCAAAAGCATTCGACATTACGAAGAAATCGGCCTGCTGCCCCCACCGCAGCGCGAAGGCAAGTACCGCATCTACAGCCAGCAAAGCGTAGAGCTGCTGACCTTCATCAAATGCGCTCAGCAACTCGGTTTCAAACTCAAGGAAATGCGGGCCATTCTGCAGGATCATCACGGCCAGGAGCTGCCCTGGGATCTGGCCATGCAGGCCATCGATAACAAAAAGCAGGAATTGATGGGGCAGATCCAGACATTGCAGCAAGTGCATGACGGCTTGGTTGAGTTTGAGCTGAGCCAAAGATGCTCAGATGCAATGCCAGTTCGAACACCTGGAAAGAGCCCGCTGAATCCACTCCGCTGCCCCTGAACGGCCATAGCGCACGGTGCCGTTTTCAGCAGGCAGGCGCCCCGGCGATTTAGCCTGGCACAGCCCCCCCGGCTGCTCACCCTCTTGCACTGCTGGCTGCGGCACAATCGCGGCAAAGAACCACGGCGAAATCAGTGTGACCAGCAAAATGCTAATGAAGCCGCCGGATGACAGCGCCAGTATCACCAATACACCCAGGTCAATGACGGGTTTGTAGGCGCAGAACAGTAGCGCGACAAAGCCCATCGAGAAGATGAATCTGGTTGAGCGGTTTTTCTCAACGCTGAGCGAGAAGTGAATCAAGCGGCAGGCACATGTCAGCGTTAAGGATCTGGAGGCGTCGATCGAGTACTACCTGGAAACCTACAACCAGAACCCGAAGCCATTTCGGTGGCACAAGAAGGCCGAGGACATCCTTGCCTCAGTCGCTCGCGCGGCGCGAGCGCTGGGCAAATGATTTTCAGCGGTATTTGTGAAACACCACACTAGAACTCCACCTTGCCCCGCCCCATCTTGATAGTGCTGCGTCTGGCTTTTCCTTCGAGCCGGCGGGTCTTCGAGCCGAGGGTCGGCTTGGTGGGGCGGCGTTTTTTCTCGGTCTTGCCGGCAGCGATGATCAACTCGGCAAGACGCGCCAGTGCGTCAGCGCGGTTCTGCTCCTGGGTGCGGTACTGCTGGGCCTTGATGATCAACACGCCGTCACCGGTGATGCGACTGTCACGCAACCCTAACAGCCGCTCCTTGTAAAACTCGGGCAGCGACGAGGCCGGGATGTCGAAGCGCAGGTGCACCGCGCTGGACACCTTGTTGACATTCTGCCCGCCCGCGCCTTGCGCGCGAATGTATGTCAGTTCGATGTCGGCATCCGGCAGATGCACGTTATTGGTGATGGTCAGCATGACATGGCCCTTGTAATTGCCCCCATTATTACAGCCTGCGCCGCTATCCCATAGCACCACACACAGTTCCTTGAATCAGCGCCGAAGTCTACCATTGCTGACCTCATGCACTTGTCTGGTTGCCATCCTCGGTACGTATCGAGGCATTCTTGAAATGCTGCCCTACAACGCGCTGAACTTTCAGACGGCAATACTGGAAAATACGCGCAAGGACCAATACCCTGCCAAGGATCCAACCTAGACGAGTTGATCATGTCAGGGACTACACCGTTTCAAACCCCGCGCTGGATGCGTGACCTCGTCCGCTTCCTGCCACTGAAAAGCCAATTCGTCCTGTCGGGCAACATCCGCGACCTCCAGGCTTGTGAGGTCGTTCCTGGCACGGTCACGGCCCAGAGCTTCAACCAGACCCTGTGCAACGCCTTGCTCGACACCGGCTATGGCCATGTGCTGGCTTGGGACCCGGTGGCTGGTTTTCGTGTGCTTGGCAAGCCCGGCAGCGACCCGGCACCTGGCCAAGCCCTGCTCCAGGAACTCGGCCTGACCCCGGTGAACGGCGCCGCGTCTGCGGGTATCGACCTGCTGGCCGCCACCATGCAGCGGCTGCTGGCCCGCACCGATACGCCTGTCGCCCTGATCATCGACTTCGCCTCGCGCCTGGCGGTACGTAGCGATTCCCTGAACGCGGCCGAGCATCAGCTGTTCACTCAGGCCTTGGTGCATGCCCACCAGGCGCGCAGCAGGCCCCAGCCACAAACGCGCAAGCCATTCTTCAATACGCTGCTGTGGCTGGTGGAGAAAGAAGGCGACCTGCCGGACTGGCTGCTGGTCGACAACCCCCGGATTCGCCACATTCCCGTCTCCAAACCTGACCAACTGGCCCGCCGCGCCCTGGCGCCGGCGCTGCTCAAGGGGCTCGCCGGTAGCCAGGAGGCGAGTCAGGACGCGCTCGCTCAGGCTGCGGACGCCTTCGTACAGAATACCGAGGGCCTGCTGCTGCTCGACCTCAGCGCCATCGCGCAACTCGCACGGGTCGAAGGTGTGCCCATGGTGCAGATCGCTGATGCCGTGCGCCGGTATAAAGTGGGTGTCACCGAAGACCCCTGGCTGCGTATCGATCGCCAGCGCATTCGCAAGGGCGAAGAACTGGTGCACCAACGGGTAAAAGGCCAGGACCACGCTGTGACCCACATGCTCGACATCGTCAAGCGGGCGATGACCGGCGTCGGCGCCAGCCGCAAGGGTAACCGTCCACGTGGCGTAGCCTTCCTGGCTGGGCCGACCGGGGTGGGCAAGACCGAGCTGGCCAAAACCATGACCAGCCTGCTGTTCGGCGACGAAAGCGCTTATATCCGTTTCGACATGTCGGAATTCAGCGCAGAGCATGCCGACCAGCGCCTCATCGGTGCACCACCGTGGCTTTTCACTTACCCTGAGATTTTTTTCACTTTGCCTAGACTCTCGCACCAAACTGCACCGCTCCCCGCTTCCAGCAGAATTCGAGAGAGAGGATGACGTGTCATCGGGAAACCACGTGTGCCCTGTTCCCCCAGTCTGGTATGGCATCCATTAGGCAGCCCCGTTCTAATGCCACAGGTCCGGTTCGTCTGGGCTTCTTCTTCGCTCTGGCGGGTCAGCAGAGCAATATGCCACTATAGTCCCTTGTTAAGCAGTTCATTTATCTCGCCTCGATAAGGATTCGAAAGTGATGCCTATGCCGGTATAGAGGCGTGATCCGAAGGTAGATCCGTGAAGTTCCGATTGACCATGCCCCGGGCAGGTCGCCCAGAAATCACACTGGTAACCTGGGTGTGATAGGCGCGATGGCTTTTCATTGCTTCCCGGTAGGCAGCGTTTGCGGATGTCTCAGGGCAGAGGATAAAGGCTGTGCCAAGCTGCGCACCGCAGGCGCCGAGCGCCATTGCAGCTTTGATCCCTGCCCCAGTGATCTACTGCGCCGCTGGCGCCCATACCAGTCTGCACGCTCGAGCCAGGTAAGCAGGCCGACCTGCTGGTGCTCGACGGCCCCCCCATGGCGGCATATGTCGTTCATGGTGAGATCCACCATTTGCAGGGCCGGAGCTAATCAGCACGCACCTGACTGGAACACGCGCTGTCAATTGGGCAAACCATTGAAAATGGGTGCTAACGAAGCTTCCGCCGCAGACACGCAGGTCATGCTACACGGCATGTACGTGAACAGCAGTGGTGCCATCCTTTCGACTCACGAAACGGGGGAAGGCCTGGGCAAGTATCCGCCTCTTGCAGATTCCAAGCTTTCTCCTGCTGACAGCAAAGTTGTGGATAGCCACTTGTCACTCTTGGAGGGCTTGCGCCTGGAGGGCATTTAATGCGTCTGTTCGAGGGCATATGATTGAGAGCGAGCCTACATGCCAGCCACATCGCCGCCACAGCGCCACCACGCCGAGTACGGCCAGCAGAACGGGAGGTATTACTTGAAATGCACAATTGATATGCCCGATAGCGTTCTCACGAAACTCACCTACCTGGTCAGGCAAAATGCAAAGCCCTATATACATACCGAGGCTTTGACCGGTGACAGTGAGGCTCACTACTTTGCCGAGCAGGAGGAGCGCGAAGTCAAGATACAAAACGGACGTCCGTTAGCCGACAGCCTTTCACTGGACAAGCAGGGGTTTGAACTCCACCGGCGAGAGACGGTGGTAGACGATCTCTACGACGATACCTCGGTAGTAAAGGTCTACTATGACGAGATAAAGGCCTTGATCAAGCAATTGACGGGCGCGAGCCGGGTCGTGATCTTCGACCACACCAGGCGCAGTGACGCCGAACGGCGGGATTTTCGCGGCCCAGCCAGCCGTGTGCACAATGACTACACCGAACACTCGGGGCCTGAGCGTATCCGGGAAGTACTGGGCGCGGAACAAGCCGCCGCAATGGCAGCGATGTCAGTCGCTCAGATCAACGTCTGGCGCCCGATAAGCGGCCCTGTCAAGCGCTCGCCGTTGGCGGTGCTGGACGCCTCGACGCTCGCCCCCAATGATCTGCTGGCTACCGACTTGGTCTATCCGGATCGCATCGGGGAAATTTATCACCTCGCCTACAATACTCACCAGCGCTGGTACTATTTTCCGGAGATGCGCCGTGACGAAGTCTTGCTGATCAAGGGTTATGACTCGCGTCACGACGGCCGTGCCCGCTTCACCCCCCATGCCGCCTTCCAGCTCCCCCATACGCCGCCGGGAGCCCCGCCACGCGAAAGTATCGAAGTTCGTACCCTGGCCTTCTTTCACTAGGTATTGGTCACCGGGTGTGGCGGCGGCCATATCGCCGTCTCGCGCCCGGCGCGGTGACCGGATAGAAAGCTCGGGGCGTAGCATTCGTGCCCCGTGCCGCCTCACGTAGACAGGATGAAGTCAGGCAGAACGAACTGACCGAGCTCCTCGAGGACCTCGCCAGCGGGGCGTTGCCCGTACTTCAAGTTGATGATCACATGGTTGACGCCGATCTCCTGTAAGTGTTGCAGCAGTGAGATCAGATGATATCGCCCTAATTGATAGCCGAGGTGGATCGGTCGAGGGGGTATCTGCGAGTTGTCCGTCAGGTCGATGTATAGCGACTGGGTGAAGGGTTTGAACAGCTCACCACATTCGGTATGCACTGCAGTGCGCCAGTTCTCGACAATCAGTTGCTGAGTCTTCGGCGCACGCGGATAACTGATCCAGCCATGACTGCAGCGGGCAATCCAATCCAGCGTCTGGCGGCTATGACCGGTGACGAAGAATGGAATTTCCGCTGTGGTCGGCTTGGGAATCAGATCGCAGCCCTCAAGCGTGCCGCCGGACCAGGTCAAAGGCACGAAACTGCTGCGCTGAACCTGGCGAAATACCTCTAGGTATTCGCGGAACATTCTGTCACGCTGCTCCGGATCTACACCGAATGCGGGAAACTCTACAGGTCGGTCCCCGGAAGCCACGCCTAATAACAGGCGGCCGCCACTGAGTTGATCTACACTGGTGGCCGCCTTCGCGGTGTGAAGAGGGTTGCGGATTGGCAGGATGACCGAGGCGGTACCCAGCGCAATCGAATGCGTGTGTGCCGCCATGAAACCCAGGTAGACCCAAGGATCGAAGACCTGACCGGTATCACCGAAACTAGGGTCACGTAACGGTACATCGCGAAACCAAAGGGCAGCGAAACCTAGCTTTTCGGCTCTTTGGGCCAGGCTCACCTGGCCAGCCATACTCGGCATATCACCGCTAAAGGCTTCGAGGGGGAGGAAAAGGCCCAGGCTCAACCGACCTTGACGGTAAGTGCGCTGAAAGCCCGGTTGTCGCTGATAGGGAATGGAACTCGGAGTGAACATGCGCCCTCCTACTTACATCAGAACCTGGATGAGGGTGCTGAAAGAAACCTGGGTTTGTCCTATGACAACGGACACCTTCGCCACTTCGTTAGGTATCGCGTATGCGCACCGCGTCGGTTTCGACCCCCAACGCGCCCAGCGTCAGCACGGCTTGACGGTCGAGCTACAGTGCGGATTAAAGGTTTCCCGCCCTAGGTAGTCGGCATCGTGTATGAACCGCTCAATGTGTCAGAGCGGTCACCATCACCGTGATGGACCTTGAGACCAGAGGGCTCCACGGTGCGAATCAGTTGCGGATTTACATCGATATTCTAAAGTTTAGCTCCCTGTGCGAGCGGCGCCGGACAAGCAATCCGACCTGTACGGCCAACAGCTATGATGAGTTCAGGGCCTTGAAGACCGAGCTTCGGTAAAGAGCACAAAAGCACTTTCGCCACTCCAGGCCCTGCCTCGCGCCTTCCCTCGCTTGATCAGTCGAATTGCGTGCCTTTTTGTATCAGCTCGACCTTGTACCCGTTGGGATCTTCAATGAACGCGATTATTGTGCGTCCATGTTTCATGAGACCTGCTGGTCGAGGAACACGATATCCCATGATAGCAGCACGGCTGCACACAGCTTCTGCATCCTCAACCTCGATAGCTACATGCCCGTAAGCATCGCCAATCTCATAGCTATCTTGTCCCCAATTTCGCGTCAGCTCCAGAACAGCAGTTTCTGTCTCCAGGCCATATCCGAGGAAAGCAAGGGTGAATTTGCCCTCCGGATAGTCTTTGCGTCTCAAGAGGCTCATGCCGAGCACTTTAGTGTAGAAGTGAATGGTTTTATCCAGATCCACCACACGTAGCATGGTATGTAGTATGCGCATCGATTCTCCGCTGCAGCTTCAGCCCTTCGCAAGGCCAACATTTCCTAGAAGGCTTTCCCCGACAACGACGAAAGTCCGTGCATCCAGGCCCTACCACCGCAAGCCCATGAGGCTAGGCTGTCGAGGTGATTGGATGCGTTTGCCCGGGCAATGTTAAGCTGACACACGCATCACTAAAAGTGATCAGATGTGAGCTATACCATCACAAAAGGAGAGCATCTTGAAGCTTTCACAGCTTGGTTTTTTTTGCGCTGTCGTAGAGCACGGTACGATAGCCGCAGCAGCTGCACAGCTGCATTGCGTGCCCTCGAACATCACAGCAAGACTGCGAGAACTAGAAACTCAGCTCGGCGTCGTCTTGTTCAACCGCGAAAATAACCGGTTACTTGTCACCCCCGAAGGTAGGCTGGTCTACCGCAAAGCCAAACAGCTCCTCGACCTGGCAGCTGAAACACGCTCGCTGTTTTCAACCGATTCCATGCCTGGCGTGCTTCGCGTTGGGGCGCTTGACGTAGCGCTGGCCAATCATCTCCCTCCGCTTCTAGTACGGTACCGCCTTGAGGCGCCTGGGGTAGAACTGCACATCCGTCCGGAGCACTCGCTACTCCTGGAGCGGCTGTTGATGGATGGCGAGCTTGATTTGATCCTCACTGATGGCCCCATCGAGCATCCTTTGCTTGAAAGCCGCTTAGCGTTCCGTGAGCGCTTGTTGAGAGTTGTACCGAAGGCCTTTTCCTCGCCCACCCCGGAAGACCTGGCTGGGCTCGAACTGTATGTATTCGGTCGCACCTGTCACTACAGGCAACAGGTCGATAACTGGCTAGAACGCAGCGGCATCCAGCCTCGGGCGATACTGGAAATCGAATCGTATCCCAGTATTTTTGCCTGCATCGCACAGGAAATTGGCTTTGCTTGCGTGCCAGAGAGTTATATCGACCGTTTCGCGAGCCAGGCAGATACCTTTCAGGCCGATCATGTGCCGAGCTTGGATTCAAGCGATATCTATTTCGTCTGGCGAAAAAATCAGCAGTCGCCGTTGATCAAGAATTTCATCGAGGCCATTGATAATCACCAGGGCAAGGGCAATGTTTAATGTGCAATCCCCGCATCCCATGAAGATTTAATCTGTCTCGCCATCCAGGAAACTACACATCGCCCACGAAGCGGCAGAAAATAATCGCCCGCAGTTGTGTGCGTGCCTGCGATAGCGTGAGTGTGCGTATTGCCGTCAGGTTTTCATGCTCAATGAGCATCCCGTGCTTCAGGCTTCGGCGGATCAATGCGCTCGATATTTCCCAGGACCAACGCTCGCCCGGCAAATAGCCCCCCGGATGTTTCCAGGGCAAAACGTTCAGCATCGCGGGTGCGCACCTCGTCGGTCACCGCGTCGGCTTCGTGCGCTGAGGCACCCAGGGTCAGCACGGCCTGGTGGCCAAGCAGCAAGGCGGATTCAAAGGTTTCCCGCACGATGTAGTCGGCGTCGTGCTTGACCAGCTCCAACGCGTGCTCGCGGTCAAAGGCGCGCACCAGCACCTTCACCTGCGGGCAATAGTGCCGCGTGCTTTCGACGATGCGTGTCGCGGCCTTCTTGTCATTCACGCACACAATGATGGTACGGGCGTGATGGGCCCCGGCAGCATGCAACAGGTCGTGCCGGGCACCATCACCGTAATAGACCTTGAAACCATAAGGCTCGACGGCGCGGATCACCTCCGGGTCCATGTCGATGATCGAAAGCTTGGCGCCATGAGCGAGTGGTGCCTGGCAAGCGATCTGGCCGACACGACCAAACCCTATGATCAGGATATGGCCTTGGAGATTCTGTGCCGGCTCCACACCGGCCATGGAAACCGCCCGGGGCCGCGCGAAGCGCTTGTACAATAGAAGGTTGACCGGCGTAACGGCCATGGACAACACCACGATAGCCGTCATGTTGGCGTTGATTTCGGCACTGACGACCTTGAGTTTCAGCGCTTCGGCAAACAGCACGAACGCAAATTCACCACCCTGCGCCATCAGCACGGCGCGGTCCAGCGCATCACCATGCTGGCTTTTCGCGAGGCGCGCGACCCCATAGATACACAGCGCCTTGACCATCATCAGCGCCAGCACGCCAGAGGTGATCAGCAGCCAGTTCGCGGCCACCACGTGCAGATCCAGCGCCATGCCGACGCCGAGGAAAAACAGCCCCAGCAACAACCCGCGAAACGGTTCTATGTCAGCCTCAAGCTGGTGGCGGAAGGTGGACTCCGACAGCAGCACACCGGCAACGAACGCGCCCATCGCCATTGACAGGCCGCCGATTTCCATCAGCAGCGCTGCTCCCAGCACCACCAGCAGCGCGGCAGCAGTCATCACCTCGCGCGCCCTGGCTTGGGCCAATACCCGAAACAGAGGGTTGAGCAACCACAACCCGATGACCACCAGTGCGCTCAGGGACAGCGCTGCGGTCGCCATGCGCTGCCACAGGGGGGAGCTGGGTTCGGGCACCGATGCAGTAGGTGCCAGAAATGCCACCACCGCCAGCAACGGCACTATCAACAGGTCTTCAAACAGCAGAATGGAGACGATGCGTTGGCCCCTCGGCTCGTTCAAGTCACCCCGCTCCGAGAGAACTTGCATGACAATCGCCGTGGATGTGAGCACAAAACCGGCCGCGCAGACGAATGACACCTGCCAAGGGAAACCAAAGGCCTTGCCGACGACGGTGAGCAGAACGGCACAGATCACCACCTGCAGGCTGCCCAGCCCAAAGATCTGCCCACGCAGGTCCCATAGATGCGAGGGTTTGAGCTCCAGGCCAATCACGAAAAGAAACATCACCACACCCAACTCGCCCACATCAATGATGGTGTGGGGGTCATTGATCAGTTGCAGCCCGAAGGGTCCGATCATCATCCCTGCCAACAGGTAGCCCATCACTGAGCCGAACCCGATGCGCTTGAGCAGCGGCACGGCCACCACGGCGGCGGTGAGCAAAGTGATAACACCCAACAAAAGTCCTGCGTTACCTTCAGCGGACATAGTCTCGACCTTCAGCCCTGGCAGGACCGGTTATGGGAAAAAATCCGGATGAATTATCGCTGGGCGCCTCAGCTCGACAGAGAAGTGCAATGTCCATTGCAGGGGGGAGCGGCTACCGTTCTTCCCGTTGAGCAACCGAAGTACTACCCGCCCGCGAGGTTTTCGCGGGCGGGTAGTTCAGGCGACGAGGGTTGTACCTTGTCTGCGCAAAGAACATGCAGTGGCAGTATCAACCCGAGCGAACCTCGATGCGCCGGCCACGCGCACGCTCTTCCTTGGGCAGTTCGACACGCAGCACACCGTTGCTGCATATGGCTCTGGCCTTCTCGGCAATGACCGGAGCGGGAAGCTGGAAGGCGCGGCGGAAACTGCCGAAGGTGCACTGCCGGACGCGATAACGCCCATTGCCCTGCTCCTGCTCGATGCGTTTTTCACCGCGAATGATCAAGGCATCGCCCCGCACTTCCAGATTCAGATCCTCCTTCACCATTCCGGGCACCTCGAGGCGAATGACGACCTGGTCGCCATCCTCGTAAAGATCGCCGGCCAGCAATCCCCAGTTCGAGGCAAGTGCCGGTGCTGAAGTAGCATCCTCCGAGACGTTCCTGCTCCGGTTGACAGGCGTGAAGCGCGTCAGGGCCTCGCTGGTGCGATCGCGAAGCTGACGCCAGCCCTCGCCCAGCGAATGCCAGGTTTCCTCCAGGCCATGTTTGAGTTCAGCTAGTTTGTCCATGGGTCGTCCTCCACACGCTCAAGGCCCTACTCGCTTTTCACGACGATCTTGCGCGGCTGGGCATGTGCATGTTTGGGAACGCGCACGTTCAGCACGCCGTCCCGTAGCTCAGCGTCGATCCGGGTCGTGTCCAGTTCGGAGCTCAAGGTGAAGGCTCGCCTGAATCGCGACAGCTGGACCTCTGCGTAGACGGCCTCCAACTGTTCGCTCAACTGCGGCATGATCTCCCCTTCCAGCACAAGCGTGTCACCGTCCACATTGACCACGAGATGGTCCTTGGGCACGCCCGGTAGGTCCGCAAACAGTTGGATTCCGTTTTCGTCTTCAAATACATCGACACGCGGCAGCAGTGTTTGGGTTTCAGTTTCGCCGCGCACGACCGCTTGCTTGTCGTTCATGGTGATTCCTCCTTCAAACCGTTGCTGTTACTGAATGGCTATGCGCTTGGGCTGCAGCGCTTCGCGCCGCGGTAGCGAAATGCGCAGAACACCGTCGCAACAGTGAGCTTCGACCTTGTCGGTATCGACCTGATCATTGAGGCTCACGGTACGCTTGAACCGTCCGGAAAAACGCTCGTTGGCGTACACCGAGCAATTGCCCTCCTGTGCGCTGCGCGCCGGCCGGCGCTCACCGGAAATCGACAGCAACCCTCGGTGAATCTGCAGATCGAGGTCGCTCGGGTCGACGCCGGGAACGAAGGCGTAGACCTCCAGGCTGGACGGCGTGCTCGCGACATTGATGGCAGGAAAAGCACCACTGGCCAAGGCACGAATACTGCCTGGGCGCCCCAGACCCGTTCCCAGCACATGTTGCAGTTCGCGCTGCAGCCTCTCGAACTCGGCAATGGGATCGCTCGACAGATTAAGAAGGGACTCGTACATGACAATCCTCCTTCAAGCTGACTGAAATGATCTCGAACAGGAGGCACGAAGCGCCGGGCTGCGGCCCCTGACGACGGAATCATGTGAGCGATTTCGAGGTTTTCAAGCCCCGGTTTGAACGAATATGGAATTACAGATCCGCGCTCTTTTTCCCCTTCAATCTTTGCCTTGGCGCCATTCACACAGAGCCTAGGCAACTCGATCATCGCGCTCACGCAACAGCCAATAGGTCAGCCCCAGGGCCAGGGTCGCGCCAGCAAGCGCCGCGACTTTGGCCGGGCTGACATCGGGATCAAGGATCACGATCTTGCGGGACAGCGCGATCAACCCGATCAACAGGACCGTCTTGACTTGAATGATGCTGTCACGGCGCAAGACAACGCGCACGATGGAATGCTTGAATTCCATCGCGATCAGCAGCGTCATGACCATGCCGAACACATTCTGGAAGGTCCGGTGGTCCAGCGGATTGAACGCATCGATGATCAGCAGGCTGAAGACTATCTGGATCAGCTGCACCAGCGACACCACGATAACCAGCGCGATCACCATCGATAGAATGTGGGCGACGATCTGCTCGAAACGCTCGTAAAACGTCATCACCGCCCACTCGCGACGCAGTCGCATGCGTGTGGTCTCGGGCTGATTGCTGTCCTTCATGCGTCACCCCTTCAGCAGCAGATCATTGCAACGAGAAAGTGCAGCCTTCGGCAGCGCTTCACGCATTTTCACTGTCGAGCTCTTTGACCGGCACGGCTTGCTGCCGGTCGAACCCGACCCGCTCCGCCTTGTCGTCCCAGCGCGCATGGGCCTGATCACCCTTGCCAATGCCGCCGCCGAGTATTTCACGCGCCAGTGCCGTCTCCAGCTCGCTGCGGATCAGTCGCTTGAGCTCGCGGGCACCGAATTCGGGTTTGTAGCCCTCTTCCGCCAAGTGATCGACCAGCGTCTCGTCGAACGTCAGCGTCACGCCCTGGCTCGCGGCATTACGGGCCACGCGATCGAGTTGCAGGCCGACGATGTGGCGGATCTCTTGCTTGCCCAGGGCATGGAAGACGATGATTTCGTCGATGCGGTTGAGGAACTCGGGGCGAAAGTGCCCGCGCAGCACGTCCATCACCTCGGCCTTGGTCTTCTCGTATTCCTCGCCAGCCGCTCCGGGCGCATTCAGCCGGCGCTGAATGATGTCGGAGCCCAGGTTGGACGTGGCGATGATAATGGTGTTGGTGAAGTCCACCACGCGCCCCTTACCATCGGTCAGTCGCCCGTCGTCGAACACCTGCAGCAGGATGTTGTAGACGTCGGGGTGGGCCTTCTCGATCTCGTCGAGCAGCAGCACGCTATAGGGCTTGCGCCGGACCTTTTCGGTAAGCTGGCCACCTTCGTCATAACCGACGTAGCCGGGGGGCGCGCCCACCAGCCGAGCCACGGAATGGCGCTCGCCATACTCCGACATGTCGATGCGCAACAGGGCCCCCTCGTCGCCGTAGATGGATTCCGCCAGCGCCTTGGCGAGCTCAGTCTTGCCGACGCCAGTGGAACCCAGGAACAGGAACGTGGCCACGGGCTTGCTGCCTTCGCGCAGACCCGCGCGCGACAGCCGCACCGCATCCGCCACAGCGCGTACCGCCTCGTCCTGCCCCACCAGGCGCTCATGCAGCCGATGCTCCAGGTGCAGCAGTTTCTCGCGCTCCTCCACCGTCAGCTCATTGACCGGGATGCCGGTCAGACGCGAGACGATCTGTGCAACGTGCTCCGCCTTGACTTCGGCGCTGCCCGAACCGCGCTCGCGCTCCCAGTCCGCGACGCGCTCCTTGAGTTCGGCCTCCTTGGCTTCGATGCGCTTGCTGATCTGCGCCGCATTGTCATATCGCTTGCGGGAAGCCGCGTAGTTCTGCTCCCGGCGCAACTGGTGCAGTTCGGATTCCATTTCCTGCACCGCCACCGGGCGGGCCGTCGCCGATAGCTTCACGCGGGCGGCAGCCTGATCGAGCAAGTCGATGGCCTTGTCCGGCAGGAAGCGCGCGGTGACGTAGCGGTCGGACAGTTCGGCGGCAGCGATGATCGCGTCCTCGGTGATGCTGACCTTGTGGTGCGCTTCAAAGGTATCGCGCAGGCCGCGCAGGATCATGATGGTCTGCGCCACCGTTGGCTCGGGCACCATGACCGGCTGGAAACGCCGCTCCAGCGCAGCGTCCTGCTCGATGTACTTCTGGTACTCGTTGAGCGTGGTCGCGCCGATCAGGTTCAGCTCACCACGCGCCATCATCGGTTTGAAGACGTTGGCGACGTCCAAGCCGCCTTCTCCACCACCCTGGCCGGCACCCACAATGGTGTGCACCTCGTCGATGAAGAGAATCAACTCGCCCTGGTGCTCGGAGATTTCCTTGAGCACCTTGTGCACGCGTTCCTCGAACTCGCCCCGGTACTTCGCGCCGGCCACCATGGAATTGATGTTCAGCTCTACCAGGCGCTTGTCACGCAGCGTCTCGGGCACCTCGCCGGCCACCATACGCTGTGCCAATCCCTCGACGATGGCCGTCTTGCCCACGCCAGGGTCGCCGATCAACACGGGATTGTTCTTCTTGCGCCGCGCCAGCACCTCGATGGTGGTTTCGATTTCCTGCGCGCGTCCGATGACCGGGTCCAGCTTGCCCTCGCGCGCCATCTTGGTGAGATCGCGCGAATACTTGTCGAGCTCCGGCGTATTGGTCGGCGCCTCGGCGCGGCCATCCTCCGCCCCTTTGCCAACCACCTTGTTTACCCGCTGGCGCAGGGCCTGCGGCGTGAGGCCATAGCGGCGCAGCAAGTTGGCGGCCAGCCCTTCGCCCTCCTCTGCTAGCCCGATCAGAAGGTGCTCGGGTCCGACGTAAGCGTGGCCTAATTCATTCGAGGCGACAAAGGCGCGACTGAGCGCATCCTTCACGCGAGGCGACACGCCGATTTCTCCTTCAAACGGTTTGTCGCCGCGCTTGGCTTCGGCCTCGATCTGGCGTTTGAGGTCATCGACCTTGATCTTGAACTGGCTGAGGACGGTCTTCACCACGTCGCTGTCGGCTAGGGCCAGCAGCAGGTGCTCAGTATCGACTTCGGGCCGACCGAACTCCGTGGCACGCTTGGCAGCTTCCTGCAACAGGGCCTCGGAGTGTTCGCTGATGCGGCTGGCCAGCCCGCTGCCACGACGCCGCGGCGTGCCAGCCCCTGCGGGGGCAGGTTCGCCAGACGACGCTTCGGCCACATCATCGGCACCCGCGGCAACGGATACTGAGTCTCCTCCGTTGCGGAAGAAATCGCTGCCGATGAAATCCTCAAACAAACCGCTGCGCGAGCCGAAAAGGGCCTCCAGTGGGGAAAGGGTGCGCTTTTGCTGGCGCACCAATTGGCGATAGTGATCATTACACAACAGCATTGTGCTGTGGCGGCCATTGACCTTGGCTTCCACCCGTGTCGTAGCGGGTTGGCCACAGACCTGGCACTGTTTGCTGGCCATGCGGGCGCTCCTTGAATCATTGAGGCGACGAAGTGGAGCCTGCCGCAGCTCCTCGTCTGCTGAAGGGCCTTCGTGACAACTGCCATGGAATCTCCGAGTCAGCTTCAATTCGGAATCAAACGGCTTTGCTTCGATGCACGCGCTTCGCGCTCGTCGAGGATGATCGTCAGCAGCCCATTGTCGAATGGGCGCTTGATCAAAACCTGATCGGCATCGTCAGGCAGGTTCAAGGGTCGCGGACAACAGCCGTTGTAGCGTTCGGCACGAGGGAAGGCGCACTTCTGCTGCTCTCGTAGCAGTCGGGCGTGATCGGGATGTTCTTTCCTTGAGACCAGGCAATTCGAAGGAAAGCCAGCACTGCATCCGTGATGTCCAGCGCCAGCTTCAGCATGCCTGGCAGGCAAGCGCGGGCGGGCGAGCGCCGCAAACAGATGCGGCCAGCCCAAGGGAACTTTTGCAATACTCGCTAAAGTCTGCGCCTGGTAGTCTGGAAGTCAAGAAGTATCTGCGGTTTGCTCAGAGAAAGTCAGCGGGCGGTGGTCAGGCCGCTGCAAGCCGAATTCAGCCGCATGCGCTCCATCTGATACGTTCTTTTATCGATCACCTGAGTCTTTCTCGTGGCAGGCCCACTGCTTTAAAAGATTTCGCGATCGGGGTGCGATCGGACTGCGCCCAGGCACTCACTTCTGCAGACGCTCAGGGAACCGGAAGGCCTCGCAAGCACACAGGAATCCCACCATGAACACCTTCTGCACGAGCTATCACAGCATGGTGCTTCCCGAGTCTCAGCGCGACATACTCGGTATGATCGCGACCAATCATCAACTGCACGACATCCTCACCGCCATCTGCTTGATGATCGACGCCCAGGATCCCGGTACGCTGTGTTCGATACTGCTCACCGATGCGCAAGGCAAGCATTTGCTCAAAGGTGCCGCGCCTGGCCTGCCGCCTGCATACAGCGAGGCGATCCATGGCATGCCCATCGGTCCTCAGGAAGGCACGTGTGGCACGGCTGCATTCCGGCGCGAGCTGGTGGTGACCGCAGATATAGCCCGGGATCCGAGCTGGGAGCGTTTTCGCAGCCTGGCGCTAGGGTACAATCTGCGCTCCTGCTGGTCGTTGCCATTACTCTCGCATCAGGGCTCCGTACTTGGGACATTTGCGCTGTACCAAGATCAGGCGATTGCGCCAAGCGAGATGCAGATCCAAAGGTTGACCTGCGCGGCGCACCTGGCTGCCATTGCTATCCGGCATGAGCGTGACGGCCAACGCCTGGAGGAAAGTGAACAACGGTTTCGCTCATTGTTGACCTACAACCCCAACCCGGTTTTCGCCCTCGACATGGCGGGCAACATCCAGAGTGTGAACCCGGCTGGCCTGAAGCTTAAAGCTGGCGCGGCAACTGATCTTGTCGGTCAACATTTCTCCTGCCTCGTTTTCGAAGAAGACCTGCCGCGAGTGAATCAGCATTTTTCCGCGGCCCGCGCCGGTGAGCCGCAGCGATTCGAGGCAAGGGTGCGCGACGAGAGCGACGACAAGCAGTTGACCATGGATATCGCAAACCTGCCGATCATGGTAAATGGAGAGATCGTCGGGGTATTCGGTATCGCTCGGGATATCAGCGAGCAGAAGCATTACGAGCGCCAGCTGAGTATCAGTGCCAGCCATGACGGGCTGACCGGTTTGCTTAACCGCCTGTCCCTGGAAGACCGGCTTGTCCTAGAGTGTCGCAGCAGCCTTCAACGTAAGCGTCAACTAGCGGTCATGTACATCGACCTGGATGGATTCAAATCCATCAACGACTCCATCGGGCACTACTTCGGCGATCAGGTGCTGATCGAGGTGGCACAGCGCATGACTCAGCAAGTCCGTCCAGCTGATGCCGTCGTGCGCATGGGCGGCGATGAGTTTGTCGTTCTGCTGACGGACCTGCTTCGTGACGAAGACGTTGTCCCGGTGGCCGAGCGACTGCTGGAAAGCATTGGCAAACCCTACTGTATCCAGGGCATTGACCTGCACGTCAGTGCAAGTATCGGTATTACGCTAAGCGATGGTCACCTCGAACAGCCGATGCAGCTGATCCAGCAGGCTGACATGGCCATGTACAAAGCCAAGCAACAAGGTAGGAACAACTTTCAGTGGTACACCAGCGATCTTAACGATCGAGTTTGCGAGCACCGAAGCCTACGTAATGACCTACAAAAGGCTATCGAAACTCAATCGTTCAGCCTGCATTATCAACCGCAAATAGAGGCCCACACGCGTCGGGTGGTCGGAATCGAAGCGTTGTTGCGTTGGACGCATCCGATCAAAGGATACATCTCTCCAGCGGTGTTTGTACCGGTGGCAGAGGACAGTGGTCAAATTATCCCGCTGAGCCTCTGGGTACTCGATACGGCGTGCGCGCAGTTGCGCAATCTATGTGATCAGGGTTTCAACGGCATCTCGATGGCCGTAAATATTTCGCCGGTGCATTTTCAGCGCGGTCAGTTCGTTGAATGTATCCAGGCAGTGCTGAACAAATACGGGCTTAGCGCAGGGCAATTGGAATTGGAGATAACTGAGTCGCTCCTGCTGCACAACGTTGAAATCGCAATTGAAACCTTGCACCGCCTTAAAGACTTGGGTGTACGCATTGCGCTGGATGATTTCGGTACAGGATTTTCCAGCCTCAGTTATCTCAAGTGTTTGCCCATCGACAAAATCAAGATTGATCGCTCTTTCATCCAGGATATCTCGGCTAACCCACACGATGCAGCAATTACTCAAGGCATTATTTCCATGGCCCATCACCTCAGCCTGTCAGTGGTCGCGGAAGGCGTGGAAACTGCGGCTCAGGTGGACTTCCTGGAACGTGGTCGATGCGATATTTTCCAGGGATATTACTTTGCTAGACCCATGTCGCATGAGGCACTCAGGTTTTTCTTGGCCGATCAGATAACCTATAATTAACACGTTTATTTAATAACCAAAAGATCGATTCCACTCATGCAGCGTTTTCAGCCTTCGTCGACCAACGTCGAGCAGATCTGATCTACCGGGCGACCGACAGCAAAACCCTGCTGGATCTGCGGCCAAGGGAATACCCGCACCAAGTGCCCGTTCAATCAAAGCAGTCATTAGTCCACGGCCACGTCTGTTACAACGGTCAATACAGAATCCAACGTGCCATCGGGCCGATAGCAAAATTGCACATGAACGGATTTTAGGGGGCAACAGGGTTGCTGTTCCGCCAACCATTCATTCAGCGCCCCGACCAGAATACGGGCTTCGACGATGGCGTCTTCCGTACCGTCAAAAACCAACATTGCCATGGTTATTTCCTCAGTTTGACGGGTTGATATCCTCTTGCTGCTTTGTGAGCGATGCCCATCATTGGCAGCACCATGGGGACCCTGGCTTCCTGTATCGAACACCTCCGATTGCACGATGATTCACACCGGGCTTATTGCCACTACACCGCCGCCCTCCGTAGCAACCAGTCTGCAACTTTAGGTGGCTTCATTCGCAACAGGGTCCGATATGATCAGTTGGGTACATTAGGCGGGCAGAGCCGCCTGCCGAACCCGAGAATCAGGAACGACTCGCCTTTGGAAGCTCAATCAATCAGCTAGGACATGGTGGTGTTGGCGCGCTGGATATTGACGTTCGGCATGCCGAGAGTTTCAGCCTGGATAGGCTGAGTTAACCATTTCTTAGCGCCAGAGCCTGGTCGCTTGGGTCCATGCCTGTGGATCAGGCGCAAACGGCACAGGACAAATGTCAGAAGTCTTGCGCAGTCGGACGCAGAACAATCTCGTTGATGTCGACATCTGCAGGTTGCTCGATCGCATAAGCGATGGCCCGTGCAACCGAGTCAGCCGGGATGGCCTTCTTGTAAAATTCGCCAACGACCTCGGCGCTCGGCTGGTACCCGCTGCCGAACTTCAGTTCGGAATCCACTGCGCCCGGTTCGATAGTCGTCGTGCGAATATTCGCGCCGACTTCATGACGCAGGCCATCGGAAATGGCGCGCACCGCGTACTTGGTGCCGCTGTACACCGATCCACCGGGGCTGAATACTTTGATGCCGGCGACCGAAGAAATGTTGATGAAGTGACCGCTTGCCTGTTGTTCGAAAAACGGCAATGCGGCCGCGATGCCATACAATACGCCCTTGATGTTGATATCGATCATACGATCCCACTCGTCGGTGCGCAGTTGCGAAATCGGAGAGATCGCCATCAACCCTGCGTTGTTGATCATTACATCGATGCGACCGAATACCTCGACTGCCTTGGCAACCAGCGCAGACAAGTCCTCCTTGCGTGTCACATCGGTCGGATGGGCAATCGCCTTGCCGCCTGCAGTGGCGATCTCCGCGACAATCGCGTCCAGACGGTCCTGGCGCCTGGCGCCAAGCACCACAAGGGCGCCGAGCGCCGCCAGATGACGCGCCGTTGCTTCGCCTAGACCGCTACTCGCACCCGTGATGACGACCACCTTATCCTGGATGTTCTTACTCATATTCAGCGCTCCTGTTGAGACCTGTCGGGATGGAGACTGCAGTCTGCGCTGGTTTTATTCGTCAGAGAATGGAAGTGTTAGGATTTGAGAATTCCATTTTCTGGAACGGGAGTTGAGGGCTATGCCTAATCGCATGGAACTGATTCGGATATTCACAGTGGCCGCACAATCGACCACGTTCCGCGATGCAGCCACCCGCCTCGGCACCTCACCGCAGACGGTGACACGTGCCATCAAGGAACTGGAGAGTACGCTGGGTGAGCTGTTGTTCCACCGCAGCACACGGCAGGTTCATGTCACCACTTTTGGTGCCAAACTCGCCTTGCAGGCCCAGGAAACCTTGGACCGGGTGGATCAGTTGTTTATCACCCACAGCAAACAGGAGGCTAAAGGCGTTGTCGGCATCACGGCCCCACACGCCATTGGCAAGCTGTATCTGGTCGAATTTCTGAAACCGCTGATACGGGAAACCCCGGGCCTGAGCATCGACCTGAGCCTGGATGACCAACTCACCGACGCGGTGGCCAACAAGATCGACATCGGTATTCGTGTCGGCGCGGTGCGTGATAGGCGCTATATCGCTAGAACAGTGGCCCATGTCAGCCTGAAAATCGTTGCGGCCCCGTCACTCCTCGCCACCGTGCACCGCCCTGGCAGCATCGAAGAACT
Source organism: Pseudomonas sp. D5(2026) (assembly GCF_057766845.1). Classification (NCBI taxonomy): domain Bacteria; kingdom Pseudomonadati; phylum Pseudomonadota; class Gammaproteobacteria; order Pseudomonadales; family Pseudomonadaceae; genus Pseudomonas; species Pseudomonas sp. D5(2026). The sequence continues at coordinate 2,563,738 of NZ_CM173421.1, read as the reverse complement.
GAAACGCTTGCCGCTGTCCATGCTGATTGATCGAAAAAACGGTCGCCCCTGGCCGTGGGTGCTTGCCGAGGGGCGAACGTTTCTGCCTACCTCCCCTGCCTTCAGCTGCGATGACCCGGAAACCGAGCGAGAGATCGTTCTGGCCGGAATCGCCTTTGGGCAAATGCCCGATTACTTGGCAGAACCCTACCTGTCTGAAGGGCGCCTGGTCGAGGTCATGCAACAGGAAGCGCCGCCGCCTTCCGAACTGATCATGTACCGTCCTCAATCAGGGCCAGTGGCACCGCGAGTGAGGCTGATATACGACCACCTGGTTAACTGTTTCTCTGATCCGCGTGCTTTTGCGCGGACCAATCGCTGAGTTCGAAGGGACGCTCGAGTTTGCACTACGCTTATATTACGAATATCATCGAATTATCGAATTATAAGCACTCGGAGAAAATTGACTGTCGACCGGACACGTCGTTTCAAGGATGGTGGATTGGACTTGCTCAGCGTCAGTTTCGGGCTCAACATCGTTGTATAGAAAGCCCTCAAGGCCTAGGTTTCACGACGCGAAGCTACCGATGGTATGGGTTGAATAGCCTCGGCTAGGGACCTACGCACGCTGAGCGTCAGCGAAGACGCGCTTAAGGACTGCAACCGGACCTGGAGATTATTGGCCGGGCATATCTCGGCAATCCTGATTGGTCCAATTTCGCCGCTCATGAGTTGGGGGCAGGGAGCGTGTGACCTGGACTTGCCCGATCTACTGGTTTTAACGCTACAAGTGCTCTCGCCGGGTGAGGACGCTCGCACGGCCTTCGAGATCAATATTGATTGTCAGGCCGTCGCCTGGAGAGCAGTTTCGGGCCGCACGGCCTCTATTCAGACGTGTCGGTTAGCGAGGTCCCATTTTTTTTATGCATATCGGCCGGAGGTTTGATGAACACCCCTTTAACACTGATTGCCACTTTGGTCGCAAAGGCAGGCTTCGAAGCCGAGCTCGAGCAGACGCTGCGGGCCCTGCAGGGTTCAAGCCGGGGCGAAGTGGACTGTATCCAGTATGACTTGCACCGTGATGCCGAGCAGGCGCGCACTTTCCACATGATCGAGCAGTGGCGGGACGAGGCGGCGCTAACGGCTCACGAAGCGACAACACATTTTCGAGCAGCGCTCCCGCTCATCGAACGTGCTGCTGAAAAATTTTCGATCACGAAAATGCATCGCATGTCCTGAGGAGCTTCGAATGAAAGCCATTGCACACTTTAAATGTCTGCCTATTGAACATCCCGACGCCTTGGTGGAGATCGATATACCCGAGCCAGTGCCAGGGCCGCGCGACTTGCTAGTAGAGGTAAAGGCCGTGTCGGTCAATCCTGTCGATACCAAGGTACGGCAGGGCTATGTGCCGCATGCGGACGAAAGCCAGCCGCGGATCCTCGGCTGGGACGCTGCCGGGGTGGTCAAGTCGGTCGGCAGCGACGTGACGTTTTTTAAACCCGGTGACAGAGTCTGGTACGCGGGATCACTGATCCGCCCGGGGAGCAACAGTGAGCTGCAACTGGTGGATGAGCGTATCGTCGGTTCAATGCCACAGTCGCTGGAATTCGGCCAAGCTGCGGCATTGCCACTCACTTCCCTGACCGCTTGGGAATTACTCTTTGATCGCCTAGGTATTGCACGGGATCCCACCGACCGAGGAGAAACACTGCTGATCATTGGCGCTGCAGGCGGGGTAGGTTCAATTCTAATTCAACTGGCGCGTCAGCTAACAGGGTTGACGATCATTAGTACGGCTTCGCGCCCTGAAACCCAGGCCTGGGTTACCGAGCTTGGTGCGCATCATGTCATCGACCATACCAAGCCACTTAGTGAAGAACTAAAGCGCATCGGTATAGCGCAGGTCAGCCATGTCGCAAGCCTGACCCAGACCGATAGGCACTACGAACAAATCATCGAGTCACTGAAACCTCAAGGCAAGCTGGGCCTGATAGATGATCCGGCCACCCTTGACGCCGTGCCGCTGAAGCGCAAGAGCCTGTCGTTGCACTGGGAGCTTATGTACACCCGCTCGCTCTACGAAACAGAGGACATGCAGGAGCAGCGCAACATCCTTAACGAAGTTGCGCGGCGGATTGATGCGGGTAACTTGCGCACCACAGTTGGCGAAAACTATGGGCCCATCAGCGCAGAAAATCTTCGTCGTGCCCATGCTCTGCTGGAAAGCGGAAAGGCGAAGGGGAAAGTCGTGCTGGAAGGCTTTTGAGGGAGTTGATTAAAACAGCTTATACCCCTGTCCAGTTACCTTGAACTCGTCCCTCGAACCTCAGGCATCTGTACGATACCTACGCCTTGGACTGCGGCTCGGTTTAGGGCGTCTAGGTCAGCAGTGACAAAACGTGGAGAGTGAGGAACCTCCACTCGATCCCCAGAGGGACCGATAAAGGCCCAGCGGTGGTCGCGGTTGGCTGGAGCCAGGTCCATGCTCGGCAATCCGATTAGATCAACTGGGACTTCCAAATCAATGCCTTCGACCAATGAAGGCTTCGCCACAAGCTTCTGGTAGCTCTCGCCAAAAACTTTGAGGAACGTAAGCGTCCGCCCAACTCACCTTGCGTGAGCTGGGCCGGAGTCCACTGACGGGGTATCAGCCCCTCCTTAGTGGCCTCTTTGTCAGCACCGGTACCCTAGCGAGACTGCGCTGCTTGTTGACCGGAATACGTTGCAGCACACTAAGCGTCCATCGTAAGGAGACGCCCCCACATGAAGGACACGCCTAGCATCCCCCTGATTATCCTCGATGTTCAGGATGCTATCGATCAGCCTGTTTGGAATGGTAAAAGCCACCCTGGCTATTTGTCCGTAATCCAGCGCCTTCTGCGGCACTGGCGATCAAATGGCTGGCCTGTCCTTCATGTGAAGCATGATGAAGAGAATCCCACCTCCAGCTATCACGTTCAGCTGACTTTTGTTCGCCGTGTGCAGTTCGAAAAACTTGCGACGGGCATGAGCCATGCAGCCGATTTCAGTGATGCCTTGTTCAAAACCAGCTTTGTAGCCAGCGAAATCATCGCAAACCAGCTTGCCGTTCCAGTCGCCCAGGAAGTTACTTGCATGTTCGCCGGCACGGCTTGGGCTGAAGTCGTAAACCACCGCATTAAGCGCCGAAAACGGCGTCGTGCTGTAGGCCCAGACATAGGCCCGGTGGGTTTTCTTCTCGCCCGGCGCAAGCATTTGCACCGGTGTTTCATCGGCGTGGATTACGCCCTTGCTCAGCACCGCTTCACGCAGTGCATCGACCAGTGGCTGGAGTCGCACGCCAGTTTGCCCAACCCACTGGGCCAAGGTCGAGCGAGCGATGGCCAGTCCGGCGCGACCAAAGATTTTCTCCTGCCGGTACGCCCTCGCCTACCCGCGCTCCGTGCACGACATTAGGCCATCTCTCACCGTCCAGACTTCCTTCTGCAGGCATACTTTGTATCGTCGGCATAATAGCCCAGCGCGTGCAGTAACGGGGACCTCGAAAGCAGCCGACGTTTCTGCTGATCAAGGTGAGTAAACAAAACATCACCAGCGGTACCGACGTCCATCGTTTGGACTTAATGCATCATACAGTGAGTGAAGAACAGCAGTTGCTGTGGATGATCAATGCACTTGATTACCTTGACCAAAGACCTTCTCCGCGGAAGCAGCGAGGCATACAACCAACTTTCACCAACAGGAAGTGAGACAAGGCAACGTCAGCCAAACGGCGGCCATCTGATACCGTTTTTCATGTTGAAACTGAGCCTTTTTTTGATTCAGTGCTCTACAGAGTGCGCGTCCGCAGCACGGTTGGACAGTGATCGGCCGCCCACTATTGCTGACTCTCTGAAGAACGAACGATCTCGAGAGTCTTCAGGAATCACCTTGAATAGTCATGAGAGCTTCCACAGCAAGACATTCTCCGAGTCGCAACGTGACGTCTCGGTATGATTTCGACCGACCATCACGGCGCAGCGATCACCTAAGATATTACATCTACGGTCCATCACCTAAGTCTGATCATGGTTGCCGAAGCAGTGGAAACTGCTACTCAGATATATTTCCTAAAGGGCAGTCATTGGAATTTTCCAGGGTATCATTCTGCCAAACCGATGCCGTACGCAGAAACCTGAGCTTTCCTGAGACATCCAGCGCCCCATCCCGTTCCGAAAATTCTGTCTGCTCCCAGTCCTGAAAATCAGACGCTAAGGTAATTTCCCAGACTCCAACGCAGAACTCCCTTTCCCCAGGCAAGGTGCTCCCTTCGCATTTCTTACACACTCGGCTCTGACACTATTGCGTTGCACACCACCAAGAGCCGCAAAAAATGACTTGCTTCCAACCTGCTACAAAAGCCAGGCCGGCCAAATTATGTCGGAGATTCGGCGACCTTGGTGATCGCTCAGAGCAGCTATCTGGCCGAAGACCAACGTGTTCAACGAACTGTTCTTTCGTTTTGGCTAACTGGAGCAGGCCTGCAAGCATGCGCTACGAAAGGTCTCGCTGAACTTGAAGCTTCCGCGCAGTTCCTGCACACCCATTGAATGCTTTGTGGTGCTGGTCAGTACACGCGCTCCATAGGCATTCATGAAGTGCGGGTCAATTACCGGCTCTCTATGCACTGCATACGGGCATGGCCCGCGCAGGCAACCTATTGCGTTCGCGTAGACGAAGGATTCCGGCGGTAACTATGGCATCAAGCAAGGGGTTTCCCTTACCTGATGATCGGCCTGGCGTGATTCATTAAATTTGGAGATGGTGTCATGCGAAAGCTTGGCTTGAGCTTCCTGGTAATTGGAATTTTTGGACATCTATCAGCATTGCTGTGGACATATGCATCCTGGGGACCAATTTGTCAAGACAACCTAGACAATTCATCCATCCAGCAAGAAGTGACAAAGTTTGAACAACTGATCGATGATGTCGACAATAAAATTACGACAGAGCTCAGTGGAATATATTTTGACGCGCTCGCGCACCTTACGCAATACGAGTCCCAAATGCCCGATCCAATCGAGGCTGATTCCTTACAGCTTTTAATCGAAAAGCCAGTTGCAACACCTGAAATTAAGCCGCCTTCATCGCCTGCATCGACTCACAAATGGATGATTATTATCAGCGCTCTAATTACTTTTTTCGGCCTGCTTCTGGCACTCTTCGTGCGTAAAAAGAACATTGATCCGCAATGGCATGTCTTTCGCACCGTGCCAAATTCGCTGATCACATTGGAGCGCAGGTGCTTGACGTGTGGCGGCTACATTTCCCCCCCTAAAAATAAAGCTTCAACCATACCTACATCCGGTCTATGGGTGGTCGAAATTGCAATGAACACACCCAACCGCCATCGCGCAATAAAAGCAATTCAAAATCTATCGCTGCCGATAGCCCGTAGAGAAAACAACTTTGTCGTCATCGGGCCTTATAAAAAAAAGCAGGACGCGGCTCGAGTAGTGAAAGAACTGAGTGAAAGTCATGGCATTCGAGGATGGGTAATGCCAGGTAATTGACAAATCCCGAGCGCTGGAGCGTCCAAATAATCATCCAAACATTGCATGAACAACGAAAACCCTTGATAAAAAAGCTTGAAGCCTAAATTTACCTAAAGAAATCTCCGGACATCAACCTATGGATTCTGGAAGTTCATCCTGCAGTGGGTAGCCGAATCCAATAAAAACTTGAATTAACACATGAAAACCGCATGAAATAGATCCATTTTTCACTAGACAACTGATAGTATCTATAATTTTTACCTATTAATCCACAAGCTTTAATAGGGAGGGCTGAATCCATGACGGGAATATCGCTCAATACCCCTGCACATCTCGGTTCAAACCGTCGCATAGCAATCCACAACACGCCGATACTGGCTGGGTGAAGCTCCGATGTGCTGACGGAAAAACCGAGTGAAATGACCTTGCTCAGAAAACCCGAGGTTCTCCGATAACAGGCCCAGCGTACCACTGCGCTCACGCCCTAGCCAGGCAAAAGCCCGGCGCATGCGCGCGTCATTAAGCAACAGCGTCGGCGTCATACCGGTATCTTTCTTAAACAACGCAAAGAAGTGCGCGCGCGACAGACCACATGCCCGCGCGGCGTTATCGATGGGGTTCGGATCGTCCAGGTGTTCGAGCAACCAGACGATGCCACGGCGAACGCGGGCGTCCCGGAACTCACGTGAACTCGGGACACCAAGTACCGACAAATGACGCCAGCTGGAAAAGTCCTCGATCAGTTCGATCAAGAAGTCGAACAGAATGAATTCCATACGTTCTTTCGGCACGATCCCGCAGCTATGCGCTTCAGCGACCAGGGTATCGGCCAAGGTGCGATTACGACTCGACAACTCGATACAGGAATGGGAAAAAAAATCCGGCCGACCGCTGAGCGCCAACGACTGCTGGGCTGTGGCCAGCCAAGCAGGCTCGATGTAGAGCGCCAGGATTACTGTTGCCTCCCCGCCCGGCTGCGGGTCGTAGAAATGCGGCTCCCAGGCGTTGACCAGCACCGCTGTGCGATCGCTGAGTGGAACACGCCGTCCGTTGACGTTGAAGTAAGTGTCTTTACCGGACACTTTGATCAGCACATGGCACTCGGAATGGGTGTGAATGACCAGCGAACGATCCATATTCAGCAAGGCGACCCGGCCAAACCTGCCGTGGAAAACCCGTTGGGCAATGGACATCAGAGTCCTCCGCTCGCTTTAAGCGATATTGTTACCGGCGACAATAAACGATCATCGCGGGGTCTATCTGTTTACGAACCCCAGCGATAACTCATGTTTCAGCAATATTTGGCTAGCCACTATCGCGTGCGAATGCCCGAAACTTTATAGACTGTTGGTTGACGAAAAAGGCTCAGGTGATCGAAAAGAAGCCGCATCAGATAGGACCGCAATTGGTCTTTAGCTGCCCACTACAAAGGACTGCGTTGGTTCCAGACAGTGTGAAAACGCAGTAATACCATCGAAAACTGAGAGTCGCGCGGATTGTCCGTGGGATCAGGCTCCGCTGGCACTCGATGCAGATCACGAAGGGGTGATCCGGTTCGAAGTTGACGATTGTCAGAACCGCGGCACCCGGCCACGTCACAACGGCTTCAGGCACCTATGCACGTGATGGGAGGCAACATGAACATGCAGCAGCCTGAACAACCGCGCATGGCTGCTGCCGGACAGCTACGGACGACGTCATCATGAATGGGCACGATCTGTATGCCGATCTCAAGGATGTGCTGAGTCGTTACCGAATGAGCGGGTAACTAGCCTGGGCTAATCCTGGAGCCGTTTTTCCGCTAGGTAGTCTCTCCATGAGGGCATCACCATCCCGCCCTTCGATCTCCCTTGCCAAAAATCGGCCCGCCGACTGAGCGCCCGCTCCTCCCTGCTTCAATGGCAACCGCTGCCCTGTAACCGAGCTACGTTCTGATCGATGCGGCCTTGGATCGTGCGCAAGGTGTCTGGCGTAATGACCTGTGGGTACAGGTTCTCGGCGATGCTTGAAAACTGGCTAGCCACCTCACAAATGCCGTCAATCATTCTGCCTGCAACCTCCGGGGGCACCTCGGCTTCCTCGGCAAGCCGAAGCATTTGTGTGCGGGTAATCGACAGGGCCTCCCCCATTACATCCATCTGGTGATATCCACCTGGCCCCTCGCAAAAGGTCACATCGTAGGCCGGCGACAGTCTCCAATGACCGTCCTGCGACATGACGTAGGCAAAGTTCTTGGGATGATCATCTCTGTTGTTGAACGCTACATTGAAGACGGCACGTTCGAAGGCCACCGCCATCTCTCGCACGTCGTTGGTACACATCTGGGTTGCCCGCAGGAAATTGACGTAGTCCAACACGCCTGGAGACCGGTAACTCGCCCCCGTGAAGGCCGCGAGGCTTTGCATGGGCACGCGCAGGCCATCCTGACGATCAAATCGCTTGCTGGCAAACGCCGCCAACCCATCAGGCAGGCTGAAGTACTGCGTGTCAGGGGTCTCGATACCGCACATGCGCAGGCATTCGGCGTAGACCATTTCGACAGCGCACACCTCGGCATGCTCTTCCTTGGCCGGGAACTTGACCAGCCAGGCCTCAAAGCCCGCCGTCACGGCAGTTGTAAACCGGCCAGTTTCGGGATCACGATAGACGAGGGCCTTAGGCCTTGCACCTTGAGGCGAGCCACCCACCAGCAGCAACCTCTGCAGGAACTCACCGCCGTCTCCATGGAGCACTTCCTGCACTTCGGCGGCTAGCTGCTCCAGCGGGATGTGGACTTCAGACGCCTGCCCTTCGGGCGCCACGGGTTCAAACGTCATGGCCCCCATGGCATTACCACCGATATAGGCCAGCCGTTCCAGTGAGCCGATGCGCGCTGTGGTGAGCCCGCGGCGCCTGAACATACGGTCCATCAGCAACATGCCCCATCCATCCGGCAAGGCGTCGTAAACAGGCCCTGGCAAGTACAGTTGGTGGTCTGGAAAGTCTCGGCGCAGTTGAGCCCCCTCCAGCGGCAGCGTGTAGGACGACAGCTCCAAGCCCCTTTGCCTGGCTTCATTGCTGTACTCGAACACAATCAGTGGACGACCGGTCAGGGCAGTCGTGGAGACCAGCGTGCCCCATTGCCATCGCTCCCCCCACCCTTCGTAGAAGACGTTCACCTGCTCAAGCATTGCCGGGCTTCCTCTTGGTACGAAGACGATTGGCGCTGTTTTCGTAGCGCCGGATATCCTCGATACTGTCCAGTTTTGGCAGGAACAGGCCTTCCAGTTCCTTGGTCCGGCCGAGCGCCATCGCCACCCGAACAACGTTCTCGAATCCGACATTGCGCCCGGCTTCAAGGTTGGACACTGTGTTTGTAGCGATGCCGGCACGCCCGGCCAAGTCCGCCTGTGTCATGTCCCGCGCCAAGCGCTCTTTGCGCAAGCGATCGCAGAGGCGCTTCACGACCTCACTCGGCTTGCTGAAGCTTAAATCCAACATAGTGTATACCTAGCCCGCTCTGTGCCAGTTAATCCACAAAATTATAGAATTAACGCCCGGCCCTATCAAGCGAGCTAATTCCCTTAATTTGCGTCTTATCGCTTAGTTTCTACATTTACCCACAATTTAGTGGATTTACGGACGCTTTGCACAGAGGCTTCGTCGGCGGTTTGAAAGGGTTTGCACGATCCATTACCCAAGCCAACCCGAACCTTTTATAGCGCCACGTGCATGTGGGCATGAGGGCAGTGTCGCACGCCGTGTTGATGGTGTTCGCGCAGAGCATCATGGGAACCGCTGAAACCGTCTACCCTGCCCCGCAGCCAAAGGCTTAAGCCTTGCAAACTGACCACGCGGCCCCTTGGGAGCACTGTACATGTCTATCGACTTCAGACCCGCTCGAGTCTCGGACGCGCATGATATTGCGCGCTTCTTTCAACTGACATCGGAGGGCATGGCCGATTACATATGGAGCAAGCTCGCTGCCCCCGGAGAAGCACTGCTGAGTGTCGGTGCGTCTCGCTATGCCAGAGAACAGGGCGACTTTTCATACAAGAACTGCCTGATGGCCACTTTCGAAGGGCGCGTCATCGGCATGATGCATAGCTATGTCTTGCGCGCGACGCCTGACAGGCCAGCCGAGACCGACCCCGTCCTCGCGCCTTATTCCGACATGGAAATACCCGATACCTTGTACATATCCAGCCTGGCACTGGATGAGGCCTGGCGGAGCCAGGGGCTGGGCGCCCAGTTTCTTCGCCACGCCCAGCAGCGCGCTGACGACGCTGGCCTCGATGGGTTGTGCCTGATCGATTACGCAGAAAACCACGGTGCACGCCGCTTCTACGAACGTCATGGATTTCAGATCGTGAAAACCTGCCAGATCGTTCCGCACCCGATGCTCGGTGTAACCGGTGAAGCCTATTTAATGTATCGCCCTACTCACAACGTGCTCGAGAAACAGCCATGAACCAGAAACTGACCGTGTTCCGCGAACTGGATATCCAACCGCTGCGCGACCTGCCCTTCTTTGAAGAAGTTTTGGAAGGTACCCCTCACACGCTGACGTCCAAGTACTATCACGATGAACAGCAAGGTCGCATTTCCGGAGAATGGGAAGCCAGCACCGGGGCGTGGCGCATTGACTACAAAGTCTGGGAGTTCTGCCACGTTTTGAGTGGATGCTGCGTCATCGAGCTTGAGGGTTGCGCCCCGGTCACACTGGCGGCTGGCGACACGTTCATTATCGAACCGGGCGCCAAGGGCAAATGGACCGTAGTGGAAGACATGAAGAAGAACTTCGTGATCCTCTTGCCCGCGAACTAAGCCACTGAATGCTGGCTGAAGCCGACTATGCTGGTAGCAATCCACACGCCGGCACAGGGGCTGTTAAATGGGCAAGAAGCGCAGGTTCGGACGGGCTGCTTGGCTGATGCTACTGACCCACTTGCTGTTCTCGCCCCTGCTCCATGCGGACACCCCTCAGTCCGGGCCAGAGGTAGAGGGTGTGATTGCCGAGCCCGCCCCGCTGACCGTCATCAACCGCACGGTACTGGTCTTTCGTGCGACGCTGCTGGGCGAAACACCCAAGGTGCGCGCCCAGCGCGCCAAGAAGGTCATCGAGGAAACACTCCAGGAAACAAACGATCTGGAGGTTCGCGTCGACCCTATTCTGCGCAGCTACCTGGTGCTGCTGGGCGGGCGCCGTGCATTCATCGTGACGCCACTGGATGCTGCGGCCGATAGCATTACAGCAGGCGAAGCTGCCGAGCAGGCCGCCGAGAACCTGCGCCTTGTCGTCGAGGAAACCCGTCAGGCGCGTAGCCTGCGCTTTTTGCTCACTGCGATAGGCTACAGCGCTGCGGCAACCTTGGTGTTCTTCATGCTGGTAAAGGCCGCAGGCTACTGTCGACGCAAGCTCTTGGGACTGCTGCCCAAACTGATGGGCAAACACTCGGAGCGCCTCAAGGTCGGCCATACGCAACTGTTCGACCTGCAGAACCTGTACTACCTGATCGACCGCTCACTCTGGCTGCTGTACTGGTTGGTCGTGTTGTTGTTCTGCTACCAGTGGCTGGGCTTCGTGCTGTCTCAGTTCCCCTACACAAGGTCTTGGGGTGAAAGCCTCAATATCCACCTGATGGAACTGCTCAACTACCTGGTCAGCGGCATTTTACGTGCCATGCCCGGCCTGGTAGTTGCGCTGTCGATCTTCTTCATCGCCCGTGGTATCAGCGCCTTCTCCAAACGTGTGCTAAGGCGCATGGCACGCCCGGGCACGTTGAAATGGCTGACCGCCGAAACCTTGCAACCGACCATGCGCCTGACGTCGCTGGCGATCTGGCTATTCGCCCTGGTGATGGCCTACCCCTATCTACCCGGCTCGGGCACCGATGCCTTCAAGGGGCTCTCGGTGTTGCTCGGTCTGATGATTTCACTGGGGGCGACCAGTGTCATCGGCCAAGGGGCCGCCGGATTGATCCTTACCTACACACGCACGATGCGCGTCGGTGAGTTTGTACGTGTGGGCGATTACGAGGGCACGGTGACCGAAGTGGGCATCTTCACCACAACCATACGCACCGGGCTTGGCGAAGTGCTGACACTTCCCAATTCAATGATTACCGGCTCGGTGACCAAGAACTACTCGCGTATCGTGGAAGGGCCAGGCTATGTGGTCGATACCGTGGTGACCATCGGCTACGACACCCCCTGGCGTCAGGTCGAGGCGATGTTGCTGGAAGCGGCTCGTCGCACCGAAGGCGTGCTGCAAACGCCCGCGCCCCAGGTATTCCAGACGGCGCTGTCAGACTTCTACCCCGAGTATCGATTAGTGGCACAGGCCATTCCATCTGAGCCCAGGCCACGCGCGCAGCTACTGAGCCTGTTGCACGCCAATATCCAGGACGTGTTCAACGAGTATGGCGTGCAAATCATGTCGCCTCACTACCTGGGCGATCCCGAGCAACCTAAATGGGTGCCCAAGGAGCAGTGGCACGCGGTCCCGTCCAAACCTGAAAACACCGCGTGAGCAATGAGGCCTCGGGTGCCGGTCGATCACCGGCCTATAGAGCGCCACCAGGGCATTGGAGACGGTGAAACCGATAGGGGTCCAAAGCGTGCCGAGCAGCGCCCCCATCACCAACCCGCTATGCACCCAACCACTTTGAGCACGGCGCAGAACCAAACTCAAAGGTCCAGCGCCCCTCGGAGCAAGGCGTCAAGCACGCGCGCGACGTCAGCACCATGCTCGTCCAGCAGGCACACCGGCAGCCCGTGCAAGGCAGCCTGCACACCGGCCAGCCCCTCGCCTGTCAAGGCCAGCGGACAAGCAATTTCCATCTGCAGCGAGCGCAAGCGCTTGGCCAAGGCAGGGCTCACCGGTGGCTGCAGCGCGATCACCAGTGCCGCAGGCTGCATCGCCGCACACAGCAGCGGGAGCTCTTCCAGGGGCTGCCCGCAGCCGAGCACTTCGATGCGTTGTCGCTCGCTGCTCAACAGCAGCCCGGCGCACAACACCTGGCATTCGGCTTGCCCCTCGGTACCTGCCAGCAGCACCCGTGGCGCATCGGCCTGGTTCATCTGCAAGCGCAGCAGCAGGCGGGCGCGCAAGAACGTATCGAGAAACAGCCATTGGCTACGCTGGCCTGGCGCAGTGCCTGAAGCCAGCTCATGCCAAACCGGCATCAGCACGTCCTGCAGCACAGTGGCCTTTGGCAAAAGTGTGAACAGCTGTCCATGTATAGCTTCCAGCGCCTGCGCATCGAATGCCTTGGAGGCACGCGCAACGGCGGCGCGCCAGTCGTCAAAGGCCGAGGGCTGCTGCACAGGCGCCACAGGCTGGCCGGCGAGCCTGTCGCCAACCTTGCTGATGGGCAGGCCGTTGGCGGTCCAGCGCAAGATGTCGCGTATGCGCTGCACATCCTGGGCCGTGTACAAGCGATGGCCGCCCTCGGTGCGCTGCGGGTGTATCAACCCATGACGCCGCTCCCAGGCACGCAAGGTCACCGGATTGATGCCGGTCAGGCTGACCACATCGCGCATGGGTAGCAATTCGGGTGGGGTGGCGTCGGTCATAACGAGGGGTCATCCAGGTGGTTGCATATTCTAAACCCAGATGCACCTTCTGCGGCGAGCCTCCTTGGTTCATCATGCAACAAACAGCGCCAAAAGCTTCTGCACTGAAGCCTTCGGCGCACATCGCATACGAAATGTCTGTAGGTGAGCCCCATGATCAACGCAAAACTCCTGCAACTGATGGTCGAGCATTCCAACGATGGCATCGTCGTCGCCGAGCAGGAAGGCAATGAGAGCATCCTTATCTACGTCAACCCGGCCTTCGAGCGCCTGACCGGCTACTGCGCCGACGATATTCTCTATCAGGACTGCCGTTTTCTTCAGGGCGAGGATCACGACCAGCCGGGCATCGCAATTATCCGCGAGGCGATCCGCGAAGGCCGCCCCTGCTGCCAGGTGCTGCGCAACTACCGCAAGGACGGCAGCCTGTTCTGGAATGAGTTGTCCATCACACCCGTGCACAACGAGGCGGACCAGCTGACCTACTACATCGGCATCCAGCGCGATGTCACAGCGCAAGTATTCGCCGAGGAAAGGGTTCGCGAGCTGGAGGCTGAAGTGACGGAACTGCGCCGGCAACAGGGCCAGGCCAAGCGCTGACAAAAAAACCTATACAAGAACGTTGACTTGTATAGATTAAGGCTTAGGCTTCAGTTATACCTGTACAGCAATACGATTTTGTACAGGATTGTCTGGAGCCCAGTATGTCAGCGTACTTACAGCAATTCGCCGAGCGCTTCGCCCGCCTTGATGGGGCTAACCTCGACACGCTGGAAAAACTGTACAGCGAAGATGTCACCTTTCGTGACCCCCTGCACCAGATACAGGGGCTGCAGGCCCTGCGCGCCTACTTCGAGCAGTTGTACGCCAACGCCAGCGATATCCGCTACGCCTTCACCAGCGCTGACGAGGTAAGGCCCGGGCAGGGCTACCTGCGTTGGACGCTACAGTTTTGCCACCCGCGCCTGGCTGGCGGCCAGCCGATCACGTTGCAGGGGTGCAGCTGCCTGCATTGGCGCGACCGTGTGCATTTTCACCAGGACTATTTCGACGCCGGTGCCCTGCTTTATGAGCACCTTCCCGTCATGGGCACTGCGATCCGCTGGCTCAAAGGCAGGCTGGCATGAGCCGCTGCTGGCTGACCGGCGCCAGCAGCGGGATCGGTGCCGCGCTCGCGCAAATCCTCCTGGAGCAAGGCCACCAGGTGGCCTTGGGCGGGCGCAACGCCGACCGCCTTGCCCCGCTGGCCGAACAGTTTCCCGGGCAGGTATTGCTGGCGATTGGCGATCTTGACAACCCGGAGCAGGTCGCCGGCATCGCTGCGCATATCGAGCAGGCCTGGGGAGGCCTGGACATGGCCATTTTCAATGCCGGCACCTGCGAATACCTGGAGCCGGGGCATTTCGATCCGGCGTTGGTCGAGCGCGTCATGCGCACCAACCTGCTGGGCGTCAGCTACTGCCTGGCGGCGGCACTGCCCTTGCTTCGCGCCGGCCAACGCCCCCACCTGGTGGTGATGGGCAGTTCGGTAACCTGGCTGGCCTTGCCCCGTGCTGGCGCCTATGGCGCGTCCAAGGCCGCGGTGCGCTATCTGGTGGAGTCGCAGCGAATCGACCTGGCTCGCGAAGGCATCGCGGTCACCCTGGTAAGCCCAGGCTTCGTAGACACACCACTGACCCGCCGCAACGATTTCCCCATGCCACAGCTGTGGTCTGCGCAGCGTGCCGCCCGGCATATCGCCAGGCGCCTGCCCCGCCGCCCCCTGGAAATCAACTTCCCCGGTCTTTTTACCTGGGTGTTGCGCCTGCTCGGGGCGCTGCCCGCGCGCCTGCGCCTGGCGCTGGGCCAACGCCTCGCCCGTCATGAACAGGAATGATGATCCATGCGTATAGCAATCATCGGCAGTGGCATCGCGGGGCTGACCTGCGCCCATTTGCTGTCACGCAAGCACGAAGTCACGGTTTTCGAGGCCGAGCAATGGATTGGGGGGCACACACACACCCTTGATGTGGTCTGGAAAGGCCAGCGCCATGCAATAGATACCGGTTTCATTGTTTTCAACGACTGGACGTACCCGCACTTTATCCGCTTGCTCGACCAGCTCAAGGTCCCTTCGCAGCCGACCGAGATGAGCTTTTCCGTGCATGACCCGATCACGGGCCTGGAATATAACGGCCACGACGTGAACACACTGTTCGCCCAACGCAGCAACCTGGTGTCCCCAGGGTTCTGGGGGATGATCCGGGACATTCTGCGTTTCAACCGTCAGGCACTGGCCGACCTGGACAGCCAGCGTATCGATGCCAGCACCACGCTGGGCGCCTACCTTCAGGCGAATCACTATGGGCAGCGCTTCATCGATCATTACATCGTGCCGATGGGGTCGGCGATCTGGTCGATGTCTCGCGCAGACATGCTCCACTTCCCGCTTGAGTTCTTTGTGCGCTTCTGTCGCAACCACGGCTTGCTGTCGGTCAACCAACGCCCACAGTGGCGGGTGATCAAAGGCGGCTCGCGCAGCTATGTCGCGCCGCTGTGCCGAACGTTCTCTGAGCGCATCCGCCTCAACTGCAAGGTTTACCGGGTCAGCCGCGACGAAGGTGGCGTGACCCTCGTGAGCGCGGCCGGCACCGAACGCTTCGACAATGTGGTGTTCGCCTGCCACAGCGATCAGGCCCTGGCACTGCTGGAAAGCCCCAGTACCCGGGAGCGCGCCGTACTCGGCGCCATCGGTTACGCCAGTAACGACGTGGTGCTGCACACCGATACTCGTCTGCTGCCACGCCGCCAGCGCGCCTGGGCCAGCTGGAACTACCGCCTGGGCGGCCCAGAGCAGGCTCCTGCCGCGCTGACCTACAACATGAACATTCTGCAAGGTATCCAGGCACCGACAACCTTCTGCGTGAGCCTCAACCAGACCGCACTGATAGACCCGGCACAGGTCATCGCCCGCTTCCAGTACGCCCATCCCCAGTACAGCGTTGCAGCGTCCGCCGCGCAAGCGTGCCAGGAGCAACTGCAAGGGCAACAGCACAGTTATTTCTGCGGTGCCTACTGGGGCAATGGCTTTCATGAAGACGGGGTGGTCAGCGCACTGAAAGTGGCCGCGCATTTCGGAGAGCAACTGTGAACAGCAGCCTCTGCCTGGGCTGGATCAGCCACCGTCGGCTGACGCCGCGGGTCCACGCGTTTCGCTACCGGATCGGCATGTTCTACCTGGACCTGGACGAACAAACCTGGCTGATGGGCCTGTCACGCTGGCTGGGGCGCTGGCGCCTGGCGCCGTTGTGCTGGCGCGAGACCGACTACCTGCCCGCTCAGACCCGCCAAGGCGAATCGCTGGCCCAGGCTGCACGCTTGCTGGTGGGGCAGGCGACGGGGCACCTGCCCGAAGGCCGGGTACAGCTGCTCACGCAACTGCGTTGCTGGGGGCTGTCGTTCAACCCGGTGAGTTTCTATTTCTGCCATGACCGAGACGGGCGCCTGACCGCGATCCTGATGGAAGTGCGCAACACGCCCTGGCGTGAACGCTTTCATTACGTGCTACCGGTGCAAGGCAACCTTGCCAGGCCCTTCAGCGTCGGCAAGGCCTTCCATGTGTCGCCGTTCATGCCGCTGGACATGGACTATCGCCTGCGCTTTTTCCTGGACGCGGACCATGTGCGCATTCACATGCAGAACTGGCAAGGCGGCACAAAGGTGTTCGAAGCCGACCTCGCCTTGCGCCGCACGCCACTGGATGGAACCGCGCTGCGTCGGTATGTCCTGAACTTCCCGTGGATGAGCCTGCGCACCGTCTCGGCCATCTACTGGCAAGCGCTCCGTCTGTTACTCAAACGCACGCCCGTGCATGACCACACCGCCTGCCAGGGTGACCTGGCGCTTGGCCAACCTTGCGAGGACCTTGATGATGTCGAATCCCACCCTGAGCGTTAGCAAGTTCGCAGGCCTTGCGCCACTGCTCGGCGGGCTGGCACGAAGCGCCGTGCTCGCCCAGTTGGGCAAGCTGCGTCACGGCCACCTGCGCCTGCTCAGCCACGGGCAGCAGTGGAGTTTCGGTGATGCCGACAGCCCGTTGCAGGCCGAGGTGGAAATCCTCGATGACGCCACCTGGAGCCTGATCGCCGGCAATGGCTCGATCGGTGCGGGCGAAGCCTACATTCACGGCTATTGGCGCAGCCCCGAGCTGGCGCTGGTGACCCGCCTGTTCGTCGCCAACCTTGAAGTGCTCGACGCGCTCGAGGGCGGCCTGGCCCGCTTGGGCCGCCCTGCCCTGCGCCTGCTGCACCGGCTCAACCGCAACGACAAGCGCGGTGCCCGGCGCAACATTCTGGCGCACTACGACCTGGGCAATGCCCTGTTCGAGCGGCTGCTGGACCCCACCATGATGTATTCGGCTGCGCAATTCGAGCACCCTGACCAATCACTGGAGCAGGCTCAGTTGCACAAGCTGGAGCGCATCTGCCAAAAACTCGAGCTGAGCCCTGACGATCACCTGCTGGAAATAGGCAGCGGCTGGGGCAGCCTCGCTATCCACGCAGCCACCCGTTACGGCTGCAGGGTCACCACCACGACGCTCTCCGAGGCGCAGTACAGCCATACCCTGAAGCGCGTTCAGGCCCTGGGGCTGGAGCAGCGTGTGCAAGTGCTCCGCGAAGACTACCGCGACCTTCAAGGCACGTTCGACAAACTGGTTTCGATCGAGATGATCGAAGCGGTTGGCCATCGCTACCTGCCGGTATATTTCCGCCAGTGTGCCTCGCTACTCAAGCCTGAAGGCCTGATGCTATTGCAGGCGATCACCATCCGCGACCAGCGCTATGCCCAGGCGCAGCGCTCGGTCGACTTTATCCAGCGCTACATCTTCCCCGGTGGCGCCCTGCCTTCGCTCAGCGTGTTGCTCGACACCGCCAGCCGGCACACTGGCCTTAACCTTGTGCACATGGAGGATTTCGGTCAGGACTATGCCCACACCCTGCGGCACTGGCGCGAAAACCTGCGTCAGGCTCGCACCGCGCTGACGGACCTTGGCTACGACGACATGTTCCAGCGCCTGTGGGAGTTTTACCTTTGCTACTGCCAAGGCGGTTTCGAGGAGCGCGCCATTGGCGTAGCACACCTACTCTGGGCAGCGCCCCAGGCACGCCGCGCGCCCTTGCCTGGCGGTGCCTGATGCCCAGCCGCTGGCTGATCGGCAATGCCCTCTGGCTGCAAGCCGGCTGGTGGATCTGCGTGCTGGGCGCCGAGCGGCCCTTGCTGTTGCTGCTGGTGATTCCGGGCGTGGCTGTGCACCTGCGCCTGTGCCCGGACATCGATGCCGAGGTCAAGGCTCTGTTGCGCGTTACCTTTATCGGCTGCGTGCTCGACAGCGCGCTGGGAGCACTGGGTGTGTTCAGTTTCGACGCCAGGCCCCTGCCGTTGTGGCTAGCGCTGCTGTGGTTGGTGCTGGCCAGCGGTATGCGTCACAGCCTGGCATGGGCCGGCAGGCACTGGCGAAGCGCTGCACTACTGGGGGCGATTGGCGGCCCTCTGGCCTATGTAGGCGGCGCCAGGCTGGCAGATGTCGCCTTGCCATTGGGCGCGCTGGAAACCGGCCTGCTACTGATGCCGATATGGGCTTTGGCCTTGCCGCTGCTGGTGCGGGTCGCGGCGAGGCGCTGACCGGCGGCATCGCTCGGAACAGTAGCGCACCTGCTCCCAGCAACGAGCCCAACGCTTGCGCCAGTTGAATGGCCGGCCACACACCACGCAAACCTTGCTGGGCAGAAAGCTCTTTTTCATAACGCCTGCCCCGCATCAAGCCGCGCCAACAAAGACTGGCCACGTAGCCACACGGCATCGCGACGGCCAGGGGGCATGCCATCGAGGCTGCGATAGACCAGGGCCAGGCGCGGGTTAGCCGAGAGCTGGGGGCGATGGCGAATGAGAAAATGCCAATACAAGGCATTGAACGGGCAGGCATCCTCTTCGGTCACCTGGTCAACCTTGTAACTGCAAGCCTTGCAATGATCGGACATGCGCTGGATATAACGACCACTGGCGCAATACGGCTTGGACCCCAGGTAGCCGCCGTCGGCGTGCATCACCATGCCAAGCGTGTTGGGCAGTTCGACCCACTCGAAGGCATCCATGTAGACCGCCAGGTACCACTCACAAATCGCGGTTGGCACGATACCGGCCAGCAGGGCGAAGTTGCCGGTAACCATCAACCGCTGAATATGGTGAGCGTAGCCCAACCGCAGGGTTTGCCCGATGGCTTGCGCCATGCAGCGCATGCGGGTGCGCCCGGTCCAGTAGAACGCTGGCAGCGCCCGGTCGTTGTTCAGGTGATTGAGCCCGGCATACGCCGGCATGCGCTGCCAATAGATGCCACGCACATACTCACGCCAGCCGATCAGCTGGCGAATGAAGCCTTCGGCTGCATTGAGCGGCACCCGCCCCTCGCGCCAGGCTTTGTCGACGTCGTCGCACAGACGACGCACATCCAGAAGCCCAATGTTGAGTGCCGCACTGATGCGCGCATGAAACAGGTACGGCTCGCCTTCGGCCATCGCGTCCTGGTAGTCACCGAAAGCCGCCAGGCCGAAATCCAGAAAATGCTGCCACAGCTGTTGTGCCTCGGCATGGGTCACGGGGTAATCGAAACCGTCGACGCCCCCGTAGTGGTCGCTGAAGCGCTGACGCACCAAGGCCACCACCGCTGTTGTGATGTCGTCCTGCGCGAAATGCGCAGCGAACGGGCCACGCAGCTGCCGTGGCAATGGCTTGCGATTGTCGCCATCGAAATTCCAGGCCCCACCTGCCGGGCTGCCGTCAGGCTCCATGAGCAGGCCGGTTCGCTTGCGCATGCCACGGTAGAAGTGCTCCATACGCAGCTGGCGACGTTCTGTGGCCCAGCGCCCGAAGGCTTCACGGGAGCACAGAAAACGCGTGTCGCGAAACCACACAAGCGGCAGTGCGGCATCACGCAAGGCCTGCTCCAGGCGCCACTCCCCGCACTCGGTCAGGTGGATGTGGGTGGCGCCCAAGGTTTGTTGCCAACGACGCAACTCACCCACGATGCTGCCGCTGTTACCCTCGGCGTCCAGCTTGACATAGTGCACCTGCCAACCCCGTTCACGCAGGGCCTGGGCAAAATGGCGCATGGCGCTGAAGATGAGAACGATCTTCAGCGGATGATGCGGTACGTATCTGGCCTCCCCCTCCACTTCCGCCATCAGGACCGCATCGCGAGCAGGGTCAAGGGACGCCAGGCTTGCCAGGTCGAACGACAGTTGGTCACCCAGCACCAGGCCCAGGCGCATCGTCCGGGCTACCACTGGCTGGTGAGCGTTACCGGTACGCGCAGCGGCGCGATGGGGCCGTCGCGCTGCCCGCACATCTCATCGTGCACCACCTGCTGCACCAGCATGCACGGCACCGGCGGCAGGTCGGCCAGCAACTGCCGCAGTTCGGTCGTGGAGCGCACGCGCACGGGCTGCCCCTGGGCATCGCTCAATGTCACGGGGCCGGCGTCGGTCAGGGCACGCAGGAGGTAGAAGCCCCCCTCCAGCGACAGCAGTTCAAGTTCCTTGGCTTCGCCGGTCGAAACCAGCTGGGTCAGCGCGTTCAGGTTCATGGTGTGCCCTCTGGCAGGCGGCGGAAGAACAAGGTGATCTGACCAATCTCCACGCCCAGTTTGCTCATGCTCGAGCGGTTGATCAGGGTGTCGTCATCCATGAGGTACATCCAGTCGTCCAGGTCTACCTGCCAGTGCCGCCCATCGACCGGCAGGTCCAGTTGGTAACGCCATCGCAGCGCGTTGCCCGCCACTTCGCCACGCGCCTCGCCGATCACGTCCCCCGCTGTTCCCCGCCAGCGCCCGGGGCCGTCCGGCACCAGCGTCCAGGTCCGCTGCTGGCGTGTACCATCGCTATAGAGAAAATGTTCGTCGAGGATCAGCCGCTCACCCTCGCGGCGGCTGTCGATGCGCACATGGAAGCGCTTGACCACCTCCCCGGAACGCTTCTGGAACATCCCCCACGCCTGAACCGGGCGCGAGAAGAACGCCGCCAGGTCCAGCTTCGGCTGCTCCTGGGCATAGTGCTCGACACCGACATTGCCACAACTGCCCAGAAGCAGGCAGGCAGCCAGCAACAGCGCTTTGTACATGTTCAGGCTCCTCGGTCATCGCCAGCCAGCCCAAGCAGCCGCTGACGCAATTGGGGGTCTCTGGCCCGCGGGTCGAGCCAGATGGCGAAGAAGGCCCGGGCGAACACCGGATCGTTGATCGCGTGGCTCAGTTTGCCGTCGACGTAAAAGCGGCAACCCTTCCCCGGCAGGTACAAGCCCGTGATGCGCATGCCAGGGCTCACGTCCACGAATGCCTGCTCTATCGCCTTGGTCCATGCCGCGCGTTGCTGTGCCGTCATGCTGCCGCCATCCAGGCGTTGCATTTCCTCGAGGCTGGCCTTGACCAGCGTGTCCCTGGACAATGACCGGTGATAGAGCAGTTCAAGGGCGAACGGCTGGTTCCAGCCCTGAACCGGGCCAACTGCCCATAACCGGGCGGTGTACAGCCGCAGGCCAAACCAGGTGAAATCACCGGCGCCCAGCCGTTGCGCCGCAGGCAGCTCCGCTCGCCAGTCTGCCGCCGACGACATGGCGGCTAGCAGCAGGCACAAACAGGTCCAACGTGCAGGGTGCGCCATTCTGACCTCGAGCACTTCGAGAAATACTATACAATAGTAGACACGTGTACAGATATTTGATGGGAAATGTACAGAATTTAATGCCTGGCATGCACGTTTCTGCAAGCCTCGCGCTCCGTTATCGAAAAACCATGAACGTCGAGATAGAAGGAATTGCTCATGCTGTACGTCGTCATGCTCGGTGGACGCCACCCACGGGCCAATATCGAGGTCCACGACGTGGTGTTCGCGCAGGCGGACTCACTTGAACAGGCACACCCACATCTGCGCCAAGCCTGGTTCGGGAGCCGAACGGGCCTGCACATCGACGCATGGATGGAAGTCGACGGTATTGACCGCTACCGCGTCGCGTTCAGCCAGGTAGCGCCTGGCCCACACGATCCCAGGCTGTTCTTCATCAACCTTGGCGGCTACGAGCCCAGGGTGTTTGGCGAGGCACACCGCTACCTGCTAGTGGTGGCGAAGGACAAGGCCGAGGCCAGGCAACTGGGCAAACAGCGCCTGCAGGCAGACTGGCTCAAGCCGCATACCGACGCGGTACTGGACGTCGACGATTGCCTGCCGATCGACTGGGTGAACGACCGTTACGTGCACTTGATCGAAGGGCCCCATGACGGCTTACGGCAGTACAGCGACTATATCCTGCTGTGAGCTCACCCCTGCCAGGTGCAAGAACGTTGGCAGCCATCACAGGACGAGGCGCCAGCGCCCAGCCAAGAGGACACTCTGATGAGCCTGATAAACGACCTTCACACACCCGCCAACGTGCTGGTCTGCGGGGCCAGTGAAGGGATTGGCCTGGCATTGTGCACGCAGTTGCTGGCGCGCGATGACATCGGGCTGGTGTTCGCCGTTTCGCGACGAGCCACCACCAGCCCTGCGCTGGATACCTTGTTCACAGAGCACGGACGACGGTTGGTTCGCCTCGACTGCGACGCCCGATCCGAGCAGGCACTGCACACTCTGGCAGCACAGGTTGGCGCCTGCTGCGACCAGCTGAACCTGGTCTTCAGCACGCTTGGCGTGCTGCAAGAAGGCCCGGCACGGGCTGAAAAAGCGCTGAACCAGCTTGATATGGCGGGGTTGCTGAGCAGTTTCACCACCAACTGTTTCGCCCCTGTTCTGCTGCTCAAGCATTTGCTGCCGCTGCTGCGTCGGCAACCGATGGCCTTCGTCGCCTTGTCGGCGCGGGTCGGGTCGATCGGCGACAATCATTTGGGGGGCTGGTACAGCTACCGTGCCAGCAAAGCCGCGCTCAACCAGCTTCTGCGCACTGCAAGCATAGAGCTGAAGCGACTGAACCCCGCGTCAACGGTACTTGCATTGCATCCCGGCACCACCGACACCCAGCTTTCCCGACCCTTTCAGGGCAACGTGGCGCCAGACAAACTGTTCTCGCCCGCGTTTGCCGCCACCTGCATCCTGGCACTTGTGAGCCGTCACGGCCCGGCGCAGAGCGGAACGTTCTGGGCGTGGGATGGCACGCCGATTCCCTGGTGACGCGCGCGGAGAGTTCCAGGCAAAGTCGATGAACCAGCTCTGAGCGAGAGGGGTCAACCCTTTATCTGACAACGGCAGAAGGAAGGGTGGAACGAATGGTTTCGTTTGATCTGCAACGGATGCTGATAGGCGACTTCCCTTTTACCTTTCTGCTGGAAGTTGCTGTTCGTGTTTCAGCGGCCTTCCTGGCCGTGTTCTTTTTTCTGAAGTTCAGTGGTCGGCGCGGTATCAGACAGCTGTCCCGGTTCGAGCTCGTGGTCATTCTCACTCTAGGCTCAGCGGCCGGCGATGTAACCTTTTATGAAGATGTACCGCTGCTGCCGGTGGCCTTGGTTTTCCTCACACTGTTCATGCTTTACCGAGGAACGGTCTACCTCATGAGGCGAAACAGAACCTGCGAGGCCTGGATCGACGGGCTGCCAGTCACGGTAGTGAAAGATGGCATGTACGAAATCCATTCGCTGCGTCACATGAACATTTCACCGAATGAGCTGTTCATGGAGCTACGCCAGCAAGGTGTCGAGCACCTGGGCCAGGTTCGACTGGGCCTTCTGGAAACCGATGGTGATCTCAGTTTGTATTTCTACGATCAGCAAGACACACGTCCAGGCCTCTCAGTGCTGCCGTTCGAGCATCGCCCAGAGTACAGATCACCGCCCGGCGCCGGGTTGCATTGCTGCGTGAACTGCGGTTTTCCGGCCTACCATGAGCCTCACGACACCCTGGCGTGTTCACGTTGCGGTCATACGGTCTGGTCGCCTGCATTGGATACCGTGCGCAACCGTTAGCCTGTTCTCCCCATACCGCCAAGCATCGAGCAGGAACTTTGCTCGCTGTTTGCAGGCCCTTATGAAAGGCCTATCAGCACGAGGAGAGAATGATGAGTGCACAATTGAACGGCAAGCGCGTGGCCTTTCTGGTCACCGATGGCTTTGAACAGGTGGAACTGACCGGCCCGCGTGAAGCGTTGGAAAACAGCGGCGCAGTGGTCGATATCCTGAGCGAGAAAGAAGGCACGGTACGTGGCTGGAACCATGACGAACCTGCCGACGCGTTCAGCGTGGATGCGACTTTCGACAGTGCGCAGCTTGACCTCTACGATGCCCTGGTGCTGCCCGGCGGTGTGCAGAATTCGGACACGATTCGCTTGATTCCCGGCGCGCAGAAGCTGGTTAAAAGCCACGATGCGGCCGGCAAGCCGCTGGCGGTTATCTGCCATGGCGCGTGGTTGCTGATATCGAGCGGGTTGGCCAAAGGCAAGCGAATGACCAGCTACAAAACCTTGCAAGATGACATTCGTAATGCGGGCGGTACGTGGCTGGATGAACAAGTGGTGGTCGATGGCAACCTCATCACCAGCCGCCAGCCGGATGACATCCCCGCGTTCAATGAGCAGTTGATCAAGGCATTGGCAGGCTGAGCCTGATTCTCTTCAGCGCGTGCTGGTCGCCCATGGCACCGGCCAGCACGCGCTGATCACGCCAGCTGGATGAAAACCGAATAGCTGCCCAGCAAAACCCAGAAACACAGGAAAATCCAGGGCGTGCGCAAGGAAAACAGCAGCGATTTACGGTGCCCTGCCTGAGAGGTCTCGGCCTCGCAGAACAGTGGCGACTCGTCATAGGCAAGGCCCATCATCGGCTCGCTGCGCAGCAGGTGGCTCTGCTTCATCTGCCAGTGCTCGATAATCCGGAAGGCCGCGCGGATGCCAGGCCAGGCGTTCAGTGTACTGAGCACGCCGAGCAGTGCGAGAAAAGCCGGCACCATCAAGGTGAACATCTCGCCCCAGCCTGGGTTCAGGTTGCCCATCGATGACACATAGGCAATCACCAGGAACGACTGGGCAGCAAGATAAGCGTCAGTGCGGTTGGCCAGGATGGTGGTCTCATACTGAATTTCGCGCCGATAGAAATCCAGCCGCTCCTTGGGCGTACCGAACATCCTTTCATTCGTCTGGTCGATCTCATGTTCCGGCGTGGAAGGCGTGATGATTCGAGGCACTGCAGGCTCCTTGATAACGTGGGCCTCACCCATGCCAGCAAGCCCCGTCAGCGGTAGAGCCAGGCGGTTGGTAAAAATTCACTGGAAGTGGGTGCATCAACCGCTCGTCGCTCAGCACGAAGATCCACTTCAACACTGGCTTGCCGCGCCTTTCGAACGGAAATGAGCGTTTCAACCTGCAGGAGCTTCCAGCATGAGCGACTACCCTACCCCTCCATTCGCCTCCCAACCGCAAAGCGTTCCAGGTTCCCAGCGCAGGATGGAGCCGTATCCGGACTGTGGCGAGCAGAGCTACACCGGCAACAATCGCCTCGAAGGCAAGATTGCTTTGATAACTGGTGCTGACAGCGGCATCGGCCGTGCGGTAGCGATTGCCTATGCCCGGGAAGGCGCTGACGTAGCCATTGCCTATCTGAATGAACACGAAGATGCGCAGGAAACAGCGCGCTGGGTCAAAGCGGCTGGCCGCCAGTGCCTGCTGCTGCCCGGCGACCTGGCACAGAAACAGCATTGCCATGACATCGTCGACAAGACCGTGGCGCAGTTTGGTCGCATCGATATCCTGGTCAACAATGCCGCGTTCCAGATGGCCCATGAAAGCCTGGACGACATTGACGACGATGAATGGGTAAAGACCTTCGATACCAACATCACCGCCATTTTCCGCATCTGCCAACGCGCTTTGCCCTCGATGCCAAAAGGCGGCTCGATCATCAACACCAGCTCGGTCAACTCTGACGACCCGTCACCCAGCTTGTTGGCCTATGCGGCCACCAAAGGGGCCATTGCCAATTTCACTGCAGGCCTTGCGCAATTGCTGGGCAAGCAGGGCATTCGCGTCAATAGCGTCGCGCCCGGCCCGATCTGGACACCGCTGATACCGGCCACCATGCCTGATGAGGCGGTGAGAAATTTCGGTTCCGGTTACCCGATGGGGCGGCCGGGTCAACCTGTCGAGGTGGCGCCAATCTATGTCTTGCTGGGGTCCGATGAAGCCAGCTACATCTCGGGTTCGCGCTACGCCGTGACAGGGGGCAAACCTATTCTGTGAAAGTGCTGCCGGGGCCTGCTGACGCGGGCCTCGGTGCCTCTGGCAGAGCGGTATCAAGCCCCGCCCCTGAAGCGCACCCTGCCAGACGTCATCGCCATTGAACCCTGCCGCCCACTGCCACTCAACTCCATGCAAGCCATTTTTCATTCGCCCGCGACGAGGTGACACCATGAATGCTATCGACCTGCTGGTTCAAGACCATAAATTGGTCAAGAAGCTGTTGGAAGAGCTCAGTGCGACCACAGAGCGTGCCGTAAAGAAGCGCGCCGAACTGCTGCATCGCATCGAGCAGGAACTGCAGATCCACACCGCTCTGGAGGAGGACATTCTCTACCCGGCAATCAAGAAAGCCGGTGGTAAAGAGGAAGCCAAGATGTATTACGAAGCCAAGGAAGAACACCGGACTGTCGACGCCCTGGTGCTGCCCGATCTGCTACATACGCAAACAGGCACCCTTGAATTCGCCGGTCGGGTCAAGGTGATGAAGGAGCTGCTTGAGCATCACATCGAGGAAGAGGAAGAAGAGCTCTTTCCCACCGCGAAAAAGCTGCTCGGAAAAGACCAACTGGACGAGCTGGGGCTCGCCATGCAAGCCCAGAAAAAGCTACTGAAGGGTGAGCAACGGGCCGCGTGAATCAAAGGCGCCAGGCCAGGTCGGGCACGATCGACCCGGCCTGGCGCAATGGATTAATGTTTGGGACTCGCTTCGATGGAGAGCTGGATCGACTTGCTGGAGTGGCCGGCCATGCTGGTCACGGTGGTGGCAGCCTGGTGTATCGGGTCGCACCGTCCAGGACGGCGCATGGTGGGCTTCTGCTGTTTTATCGCCAGCAACATACTGTGGTCAGTCTGGGGGTGGCATGCCCAGGCCTGGGCTTTGATTGTGCTGCAGCTTGTGTTGTGCGTCATGAACCTGAGGGGATGGCGCAAGAATAAAAGCGCTTCAACGAAAGCGCAGGTCACACTTGCCGAGCATCCCTTCGCACCGCCTGAGGAGGGACGCCAAACCCACGGATGAACACCTCGCGCATGTGCCGGCGGTCCCTGAACCCGGTTTCCTTGGCCACCACCTCCAGGCTGTGCCGGCTCTGCTCGATCATCAGCCGGGCAGCCTCGAGCCGCAGGCCCTCGATGGCCTTGGCGGGTGATTGCCCGGTCTCGGCAGTGAATACACGGGTGAACTGCCGAGGGCTCAGGTGCGCCACCTGGGCCAGCTCTTCCACGCTCAATGGGCGGCTGAGGTGACCGCGCGCGTAATCCAGCGCGCTCTGGATACGGTCAGTCCTGGGCGACAGCGACAACAGTTCGGAGTGTTGCGACTGCCCACCAGAACGGCGTTGATGCATGACCATCTTGTGCGCCACCGACCTGGCCATCTCGTTGCCCAGATCCTTTTCCACCATGCCCAGGGCCATGTCCAGGGCGGCGGTCATGCCGGCGGACGTCCATATCGACCCATCGACGATGAAGATCCGGTCTTCCTCGACGTCGATTTTCGGGTGCAACTCACGCAACTTGTTCGCGTAGGCCCAGTGGGTTGTAGCACGCCGCCCATCCAGCACCCCGGCCTGTGCCAGTACGAAACAGCCGGTGCAAAGACCCGCAGTGCGCCGCGCAGCGTCGACGAAGCCCCGCACGCTGTCCAGCACCTCTTCACCGGGCGGCGTCAACGGCGTCAGCGTACCCGTCACCATCCAGGTGTCGGCCAGGCCAGGGGCGGCCAAAGGCAGCGTCTCGACAGACATCCCCAACGAGGAGCGCATCGTGCCGCCACCGACAGAGAAGTTCTCGAGCCTGTAAACCGCTTTGCCGGCGACGATGTTGGCAAACTCGAACACGGTTTGCGTTGCCAGGGACATGATCTGAAAGCCTTCGGTTAACAAATAGCCAACCCGGTGCATGGTTGAACCCCACTTAGCAATGTCCTGAAACACTACCATATACGTCCTTTAAGACAATAACCGTCTTCTGCATCATGGCTCCACCCACTCAAAGCAACGGAGTATCACCATGGCACAGGCATTCAAAGGCACCGCGCTTGTCACCGGCGCTTCCACCGGCATCGGTTCGCTCTACGCAGAGCAGTTGGCACGCCGCGGTTATGACTTGGTACTGGTGGCCCGCAACCGGGAGCGCCTTAACGCATTGGCGGGCCGGCTCACCACCGAAACCCAGCAGAATGTGGAAGTGTTCCCGGCCGACCTGGCCAATACAGATGACCTTGCCAAGGTAGAACGCAAACTGCGCGAAGATGCCAGCATCAGCATGCTGGTGAACAACGCCGGCATCGGCACCCATACCAGCCTGCTGGAAAGCGATGTCGAGCGCATGGCCGAAATGATCAGCCTGAACGTGACCGCCCTCACCCGCCTGACCTATGCGGCTGTACCCGGTTTTGTGGCGCGTGAGCGGGGGGCGATCATCAATATCTCGTCCATCGTCAGCCTGGCGCCAGAACTGCTCAACGGCGTCTACGGCGGCAGCAAGGCGTACGTCACTGCGTTCACCCAGTCCTTGAACAAGGAGCTGACGGGCAAGGGGGTGCAGGTGCAGGCGGTACTGCCCGGGGCCACCGCCACTGATTTCTGGCAAATCGGCGGCTTACCGGTCGAAAACCTCGACCCCGGCATCGTGATGTCGGCCCAGGACTTGGTGGACGGTGCGCTGCAGGACTTCGACAACGGGGTGCTGATCTCCTTGCCGTCAATGCAAGATCTGCAAGCCTTCGACCAATACGAAGCTGCCCGCCAGGCCTTGTTCGGCCAATTATCCAGCAACCAGCTTGCACCGCGGTACAGCGCCAGCTGACGGTTGCGCGTGAGGCGCTTACACTTGGTAACGAGCGCCTCACACCATTTTCACTGAAGGAGGGAAAGTCTTGCGCTATTTGGCCAGTTTATCGCCTTAATCGAAACGACTAGCCTGAGCTCACTTTTCCCCTACCCAAGAGGTTGCGCCAATGAAGGCTGTCGTTTACACCCAACCCGGTTTGCCGATCCAGGACCCGCAGTCGTTGTATGACGCGCAGTTGCCCGAACCCAAGCCGGGAGCCCGGGATCTGCTGGTCGAGGTAAAGGCCATTGCTGTCAACCCGGTCGACACGAAAATCCGCGCGAGCCGCGGCGGTGAGCAACCACAGGTTCTCGGCTGGGATGCGGTTGGCGTTGTTCGCGAGGTTGGGCCAGAGGTCACGTTGTTCCAACCTGGCGATGAGGTTTTCTACGCCGGGGCCATCGACCGTGCTGGCAGCTACAGCGAGCGCCATGTGGTGGACGAGCGTATCGTCGGACACAAACCCCGCAGCCTGGACAACGCCAGTGCCGCAGCCCTGCCCCTTACTTCCATCACCGCATGGGAGCTACTGTTCGACCGCCTGGGTATTGAGGAAAACGGGGGCCAGGGCCAAAGCCTTCTGGTGATCGGAGCCGCCGGCGGGGTGGGCTCGATCCTGGTCCAGCTCGCCAGCAAACTCACACAGCTGGTTGTCATCGGCACCGCTTCAAGGCCTGAAACCCAAGCCTGGGTCAAGGAGCTGGGGGCGCATCATGTCATCGATCACACCAAACCGATCCCCCATCAACTGGAAGCGCTGAAGCTGAACCCGGTCGATCATGTGATCAGCCTGACCCATACCGACACCTACCTCCCCCAACTGGTCGAAGTGCTTCGTCCACAAGGCAAGCTCGCGCTGATCGACGACCCGGCACAACTGGATGTCATGCCGCTCAAGCGCAAATCCCTTTCCCTGCACTGGGAGCTCATGTTCACCCGTTCGCTGTACCAGACCGAGGACATGATCAAGCAGCATCAACTACTCGATCGCATTTCACAGCTGGTCGATGATGGGGTGCTCAAGACTACCCTCGGCGAGCACTACGGCACCATCAACGCCGAGCACCTCAAACGCGCTCACGCCTTGATCGAGAGCGGGAAAGCACGCGGCAAGATTGTTCTGGAAGGCTTCTGATAGCGTTCCGGTTCCGAGGCAAGGCTCAGCTTTCATGACCACCCCGTACTCCGCTTCGCGAATGCACAAGCCGTGAACCATTACCTGAAAGGAACGTTTCACGGCGGCTGCCGGCATTCTCAAGGCTTTGCAGTGCGCCCTTTTTTCCATTGCGCCCTGGAGACACCTTCAGAGTAACCGGTGACACCGATCGCTACCTGCTGAATGCGGCCGCCATGCTGAAGGAAGGCCTCGACCTGCTCGCAGATGCGCACATGGGCTTTTTGGGCCGCGTTGGGGTACGTCTGGGACATGTTGGCCTCTCGGTTATGAGCCACTGAACGACAGTCACCCGAGCAGGCACTATACACCCTGCATTGCCATCAGGGCCTGAAGCCTGCCAAAACCCTGCTTTTGTCGACCGGAGGGGCCATGGCCATGCTGGGCTGCATGTGCCCACGCCCAAGAATGCTTGCCTGTACATATGGTAATACGTATATTCGGTTTTCCATATATTCAGGCGCCCCCATGATCACTCCGCCCGATGTCTTCAAGAGCCTCTCTGACGAAACCCGCGCTCGCGCCACCCTGCTTATCGCCAGCCTGGGCGAACTGTGCGTCTGCGAACTGATGTGCGCGCTGGACGACAGCCAGCCCAAGATCAGTCGCCATCTGGCACAACTGCGCAGCAATGGCATGCTGCTGGACCGCCGTCAGGGCCAGTGGGTGTATTACCGCCTGAATCCGGAGCTGCCTTCCTGGGTTCACGAGATGCTGCAGGTCACCTTGCAAGCCAATTCGCAATGGCTGGCAGACAACGCCCTTCGGCTGAAGAACATGGACGGCCGCCCCGTTCGTGATTCGGCCTGCTGCTGATCATCACCAAGCGAGATATTCATGCTGCCCGCCATTGCTGTCTTCGTGTTCACCCTCATATTGGTCATCTGGCAGCCCAAGGGGCTCGGGGTTGGCTGGAGCGCCGCGCTAGGCGCCCTCATTGCCCTGGCTACAGGCGTGGTTTCGCTGCATGACATCCCTGCCGTATGGGCCATTGTCTGGAACGCCACCGCCACGTTCATCGCGATCATCATCATCAGCTTGCTGCTGGATGAGGCAGGTTTCTTCGAATGGGCCGCATTGCATGTGGCGCGCTGGGCAAACGGCGGTGGCTACCGCCTGTTCGCCTTCTGCGTACTGCTCGGCGCCGCTGTATCGGCCCTGTTCGCCAACGACGGTGCGGCGCTGATCCTCACCCCCATCGTCATGTCGATGCTGCTCGCGCTGCGCTTCTCACCTGCTGCGACACTGGCCTTTGTCATGGCAGCAGGCTTCATTGCCGACACGGCAAGCCTGCCGCTGGTGGTTTCCAACCTGGTCAACATCGTCTCCGCCGACTACTTCGGCCTGGGCTTCGCCGAATACGCATCGGTGATGGTGCCGGTGAATATCGCCAGCGTGGCGACCACCCTGCTGGTGCTTTTTCTGTTTTTCCGTCGTGATATCCCCAAGCAGTACGCGCTCGATGCGCTGAAGGCGCCGAGCGAGGCAATTCATGACCACGCCACCTTCAAAGTCGGTTGGTGGGTGCTGCTGGTGTTGCTTGCAGGCCTGTTCGTACTGGAACCTCTGGGCATCCCGATCAGTGCGGTGGCCGCCGTCTGCGCCGCAATCCTCTTTGCCGTGGCCGCTCGTGGTCACCGCATCTCAACCCGTCGCGTGCTGCGGGAAGCGCCGTGGCAGGTGGTGATCTTTTCTCTGGGCATGTACCTGGTGGTGTACGGCCTGAAGAACGCCGGCCTTACGGACATGCTCACCCATCTGCTGGACTGGCTTGCCGGGCAGGGACTGTGGAGCGCGGCCATTGGCACCGGGTTGATCTCCGCGCTGCTGTCCTCAGTCATGAACAACATGCCCAGCGTGCTGATCGGCGCATTGTCGATCCAGGCCAGCGGCGCAGAGGGCCTGGTACGTGAGGCGATGATCTACGCCAATGTCATCGGCTGCGACCTTGGCCCGAAAATCACCCCGATCGGCAGCCTCGCCACGCTGCTTTGGCTGCATGTGCTGGCGCGTAAAGGCATGCGCATCACCTGGGGTTACTACTTCAAGGTCGGCCTGCTGCTCACGGTACCGGTTTTGCTGATCACCCTTTCTGCTCTGGCACTGCGCCTGAGCCTCTGACGTTCGCCACCCAGCGGAGGAGCCCTCCATGCGAGTCCTGTTCATGTGCACGGCCAACAGCTGCCGCAGCATCCTTTCCGAAGCAATGTTCAACCACCTGGCACCGCCCGGTTTCGAGGCGGTCAGCTCTGGCAGCTTCCCCAAGGGCCAGGTGTTGCCACGCAGCCTGAGCACGTTGCAGCAAGCCAATATCTCGACCAAGGGCCTGAGCAGCAAAGGCAACGATGCGTTCGAGGGCAACCCGCCTGACATCGTCATCACCGTCTGCGACAAGGCCGCGGGCGAAGCCTGCCCGGTGTATTTCGGCCCTGCGCTGAAGTCGCATTGGGGGCTGGAAGACCCGTCCGATGTCGTGGGTGACGAAGCTTCGGTCGATGCGGCGTTCCGGGCCACACTGGCCCGCATCGAATCTCGCTGCCAGGCCTTCTTCGCACTGCCGTTCGATCAACTCGACCGCGCGCAGCTCAAGCACGCGCTGGATCGCATCGGCTCGCTTTGAACAGGAAAAATACATGTCCGAGCAACTGCCTAACCTCGACCTCACGCTGTTCGACCTGCCACCTTCGGCAACCCCGACCAGCGAACACAAACCACGTATCCTGCTGCTGTACGGGTCTACCCGAGAACGCTCCTTCAGTCGCTTGCTGGTAGAAGAAGCCGCACGCCTACTGGAGCACCTCGGTGCCGAAACCCGCACCTTCGACCCGTCGGGCCTGCCGCTGCCTGACGATGTACCCGTAGAGCATCCCAAAGTGCAGGAGCTGCGTGACCTGGTGCAGTGGTCAGAAGGCCAGGTGTGGTGCTCGCCGGAGCGCCATGGGGCGATGTCGGCGGTGTTCAAGGCACAGATTGACTGGATTCCCTTGGCGCTGGGTGCGCTGCGTCCCACCCAAGGCAAGACCCTGGCCGTGATGCAGGTGTGCGGCGGCTCGCAGTCGTTCAACGTGGTCAACCAGTTGCGCGTGCTGGGCCGCTGGATGCGGATGTTCACCATCCCGAACCAGTCTTCGGTTCCCAAGGCTTATCTGGAGTTCGACGACGCCGGACGGATGAAGCCATCGCCCTACTACGATCGGGTGGTTGATGTCATGGAGGAGCTGGTGAAGTTCACCGTCCTGCTACGCGACCGTCAGGCATTCCTGGTGGACCGATATTCAGAACGCAAGGAAAGCGCCGAGCAGCTATCTGAGCGGGTCAATCAGCGATCAATCTGAAGCAACCTCGGTTCAAGACAGTGGAAACGACAGGGTAGCGGCCAGCCCGCCAGCCGATCTGTTTTCAAGACGTACCTGCCCACCCATGCGGCCGATGATGGTCGCGACGATGGAGAGCCCGAGGCCAGCACCATTTGGGCTATTGCGGCTATAAAAGCGTTCGAATACACGGGACAGGCTCTCCTCATCGATACCCGTCCCTTCATCCTCGACGACCAGTTCGACGCTGCTGTCCAGGCGCCGCAGTGACACGGCTATGCGCCCACCAGGCGGTGAGTGTTCTACCGCGTTGGACACAAGGTTCTGTAGCGCAATGCCCAGCGCGCCAGCGTCGATCTGCAGGTGGTGGTCCCCTTCGTCGATGTCCAGCGAGGGTTCCAGGCCACGGTCCAGTATCCATGGCGCCAGTTCAGCCAGGGTTTCGGTGACGACTTCGGCAAGGTCGACCCGGGTGCTGGCTCGCTGCCCCAGTTTTGGCTCAACGCGGGCCAATGTCAGCAACTGGTTGACCACCCGTGTCAGCCTATCGACCCCGCCCACAAGAAAGCCCAAGGCTTTCTCGCGCTCGGCATCATTGCTGGCGGCCAGCGCGTTCTGCGCGTGCAGCCGCAGTACGGCCAGAGGCGTACGCATTTCGTGGGCAGCATCGGCAATGAAGCGATGTTCACGTCGCAGCAGATCGTCGATTTGCGCCAGCAGGCGATTGATGGCCGCCTGCATGGGCTCCAGTTCAGTGGGAAGCGGTACCAGTTGCAGCGGCTCCAGCGAATCGGCATGGCGCCTGCGGATGACATTGGCCATGTTCTGCAGTGGCCGTAGCCCCCAGCCGATCGCAGCCCACACCAGCAGTGCCAATGCCAGGCTGCCAAGCAGGAACGGGAACAGCGTGTGGCGAACGATGCGGTCGATCAGGTCGTAGCGCACATCATCACGCTCACCCACCCATATAAGCCAGTGTTTTTCCGGCACCGGCAAAACGAAACCGCGCCATTGTTCACCACCACTGGAAAAGTCGTAGAACCCTGGAGCAGTGGGTGGTGGGTCAATTGACGGCGCACTGGGTGTATGTACCAGCAATGCCATGCCTTCACCCCAGACCTGGAACGCCAGCTTGCTTTCGTAAGGGTGGCCCACCTGGTGCCGCCCCGCTTTGCCCAAGGCATCGTTGAAGGCCTGATACAGCGCCTCACGCGAGCCCTCTTGTACCGGCATGCTCATGACGCCTTGCAGCAAACGCGCATTCTGGGCGAGATGCGCGTCATACACCTCGTTAATTTCGTGGCTGCTGTCATGGTAGTTATAGAGCGCAAGCAGGCCGGTGCCGAGTAGCAGCAAGAGCATCACACGCCACAGCGTACGCTGGCGTAGCGAGCTCATGCCTTGACCTCGACCAGATAGCCAATGCCGCGCACCGTGCGAATCAGGCCGTTGAACAGCTTCTTGCGCAGGTGGTAGATGTTCACCTCCAGCGTGTTGCTCTCCGGCTCTTCATCCCAGCCATACAGCAGTTGAGTCAGGCGTTCACGCGTGAATACCTTGCCGGGATGTGCCAGCAACTCATGCAGCAGCACATACTCTTTGGGGGTGAGCACAACTTCGACGCCATTGTAGTGCACTTGCTGGGTGGCCGGGTCCAGGCTGACCCCGGCATGCTCGATCAGCACCTTGGCGCGCCCTACGCTGCGCCGCAGCAAGGCGCGCAAGCGCGCCTTGAGCTCGTTGAGGTCGAAAGGCTTGACCAGGTAATCATCGGCGCCGGCATCCAGGCCGGCAATGCGATCATCGAGAGCATCCCGCGCGGTGAGGATCAGCACCGGCAAGCTGTCGCCGCCTGCGCGTAATCGCCTGAGTAGCTCGATGCCATCCATACGGGGCAATCCAAGATCCAGGATCAGCAGGTCGAAGGTCTCGTGTTGCAGCGCATGCAAGCCACTGACACCGTCACACAACCAGTCGAGGGTGTACCCCTCCTGGCGTAAGCCGTCGCAAATCCCCTCCCCCAGTGCAATGTCATCCTCAACCAGCAACAGCCGCATGTTCAGTCCTGTTTGTCCTTGATGGCCTTGAGTAAAGCATCGATATCGGCACGCCGGCCCTGGTCAGCCAACTCACGCCCCGGCCGGGGCGGTGCCTGCAAGGCTTTCTGCAGGGCTGCGGTAGCTTCAGGGTAGCGCTTCTGCCGATACAGATGATCAGCCCAGAAATAGTTGCTGTCGATACCGTTGGGGTTGATCTGCAAGGCTTTGCGCAGCATCTTGTCGGCCATTTCGGTATCACCGAAACCGATAGGCCAGCCTGGCACCTGATCATACAGCGTACCCAGGCTGGTGTAGGCCGAACCTTGCAGCGCGTTGGGCTCCAGCTTCATGGCCTGCTCCAGGCTGGCTTTCGCCGCCTTGACCTTGCCCAGTGCACTGAGGCCACCCGTCGCCCCCGCCCAACTGCTGTTGATGATGCCCTCCCAGATCAAGGGTTCAGGTGTGCCGGGATACTGATGAACAAATGTTGCTGCATCGCCTGCCAGCTTTTCGAAGGCGTCGGCACGCTTGTCCTTGGGCATTTGGTACTGAATCTGCGCCCAGCGCTGCTGCAAATCGCTCAGGCGCTGGCTGCCTGCCTGGTCCAAAGCCCAGGTGAAGGGTGCGAATGCCAGCAAGCTGGCAATGAACAGACGCTTCATTTGTTCGACTCCTTGGAATGGCTGCCGATATAGCGGCGAATGACAGGCAGTTGCTTGCGCAGTGCGCGATCGACCATGCCCGGCAACATGCCGTTGATACGCACGAAGAGCTTTTCCGGCCACCCCAGATAAAGCTCGGTGCGCTCGGATTGCACCGCCTGAAGCACAGCACGAGCGACGTCCGCAGGGTCGTCCATGCCAACTTTCAGCGCTTGATTGAGCGCAGTCGCGGCGCTGCTGTTCATCGTTGTACGGGTTGCCCTTGGGGCGGCATACAGCACGTTCACCGTGGTATCGGCCAACTCGCGGCGCAGCGCTTCCGAAAAACCACGCAGCGCAAACTTGCTGGCGCAGTAGGTGGCGTAGCCGGGGTAGCCGATCGAGCCATAGGTTGACCCGACATTGACCACCAACGCCTTGGGCTGAGCGCGCAGCAACGGCAGGCAGGCGCGTGTCAGTTGCAAAGGCGCCTTCAGATTGATGTCCAATAGCTCGTCCAGCGCATGCTCATCCAGCTGGTCGAGCAGAGCGAAGCGATTCACGCCAGCCGCGTTGATCAGCACATTGACAGCCCCCATCTCGCGTGCCCGCTCGATGACGTGTTCGCGCCCTGACTGGCTGCGCAGGTCGGCTTCCTGCCAGCGCAGACGATCAGGGTACCGGTTCATCAGGCCAGCCAGCTTGCCCATATGCCGGCTGACCGCCAACACCTGGGCACCGGCAGCGCAGAGCTGTTCAGCCAGTTCCAGGCCTATGCCCCCACTGGCGCCGGTGAGGATCACCACGGACTCAGCCAAACGCATGGTGCACCTCTTGCTGCCCGACACGCGGCAAGCCCTGGAACATCTCGGTATACAAGCGGTAGACGACCTTGGCCGCGTGGAGGACGGCCTGCTGGTCACCGGCATCGTCGAGGCGGTCCATCAACTGTTTGTAGGTCACCATGTGGTCCTGATCGAGCGCACCGTGCGAGCTAAGGTAGCTGAACGCCTGGTCAGGCAGTGCCAATGTGTTCTGGATAACGCCCGCCGCCTGGGTGGCCAGGGCGATGCTGGTGCCTTCGAGCACGTTGACCATGCCGAACAACCCGACCGGGTTGCCGCGTGCGATCAAGTCGTACAGGTAGGCAACCATCAGCTCGATGGATTGCACCGGCTGGCCATCGCGCACGGCCTCCCAGTCACCGCCGCACGCTTTGATGTCGTTGAGGATCCACTGTTCGTGGCCGTATTCCTCCTCGATGTATTCGCAGACCGCGCCGCGCAGCCACTCCAGCCGTAGCGGCAATCGTGCCCCACAGGCCATCATCAGCGGCACGGTATGGCGCACATGGTAATAAGCCTGAGTCAGGAACGCGACGTAGCTGTCCAGGCTGACCTGGCCGGCCAGGGCCTCGCGGATCACCGGTACGGCGAACAGCGCCTGACGCTCTTGGGCGGTTTGTACTTGCAGGGTGTCGAAAAAGGACATTGTGAACCTCACAACGAGATGTCGGATAACAGGGTGTGGTAACGCTGCAAGATCGCCTCACGTCGCGGGCGGCCATTGGCAGTCAAGGTTTCGTCAAGCGTGCTCAGAGGCACAGGTAAACGGCGCCAGGCGTGTACCCGGGCGTAATCGGGCAACCGCGCGTTGCATTGCTGTACGGCCTGTTCGATGGCCTCGTCGCTGATGCCGGGATCCAGGGGCCAGAGCAAGG
Source organism: Pseudomonas sp. D5(2026) (assembly GCF_057766845.1). NCBI lineage: Bacteria > Pseudomonadati > Pseudomonadota > Gammaproteobacteria > Pseudomonadales > Pseudomonadaceae > Pseudomonas > Pseudomonas sp. D5(2026). The sequence continues at coordinate 2,525,724 of NZ_CM173421.1, read as the reverse complement.
CAAGGTTGTTTGGCAGGGCTTCGCCATGCACGAAAGCCTGGGCGATCACGCCACTTTGGCTCAGCTCGGCTTCCACCCACTCCGGGTTGACGTTGCGCCCGAAGCTGGTAATGAACTGGTGCTTCTTGCGGCCATCCAGATACAGGTAGCCCTCCTCATCGAGGTGGCCTACATCGCCTGTTGCCCACCACTGCCCGGTTACAGGCGGCTCTCCCAGGTAGCCCAGCAATATCGAGCCGGCCACCAGAACTTCGCCATCCTCGGCGATGCGCACCTGCACATGCGGCAACGGCTTGCCAACGCTCCCCGGGCGTACAGCCCCTGTGCGATTGAGCGCCACTACCGAGGCGCACTCGGACAAGCCGTAACCTTCGAACACCGGCAAACCGACCGCCTCGGCCCGCGCGAGCAGGCTTGGCGATACCCGAGCACCGCCTACCGCCACCAAACGCAGTGGGCCGACCCGCATCAGGCCACGCTCGATCGCTGTCACCAACCCCATCAGCAGCTGCGGCACCAGGATCAGGCTCTGCGCACCACTGAGGGCGATTGCGCCCAGCAGGCGCTTGAAGTCGACCTGGCTTGCCCCTCCCATCCCCAACTGCTGCTGTGGATAGAGCTGCACACAAGCGCCAGCCATGAGCGCAGCGTAGACGCCCAGGTTTTCCAGCAAAACCCCCAGTGGCAGTACCGCCAGGTATCGCTGCGGCTCGGCTGGGCGGCTGGCGGCCTCCAGCTCATGCGCCACACGCAGCATGGTTTCAGCGCTCAGGCACACGCCTTTGGGCGTGCCGGTGCTACCGGAGGTGTAAGTGATCTTGGCAGTGCCCTCAGGCAGCGCCGGGGCGGCAACACTGTCACGCAGCCAGACATTCGCTGGTGCCTGCTGGTCAAAGCCAAGCGCAGTGAGCTGATCAGCCCACTGCGCCTCGCACACGACCGCCGTCACTCCGCTTTGCTGCAAGCAGTGCTGGAACTGGGCTGCGCTGAAAAACGACGGCACTATCACACTGGCACGTTCAGCGAACAGCGCCGCCAGATCCCAGAATAGCGCTTCGGGCCCGTTATCCAGCACCACGGCGAAGGTTCCCGCAGGTTGGTTGCGCAGGCTGGCCGCGCGAGATTGGACTTCGTCAAGCAGTTGCTGGTAGGTGTAACGCTGCGCATCTCCCTGGACGGCCACGGCGTCAGGATGTTCCACGGCGTGCTGGCGCAACAGTGCCTGAAAGGCAGTCAGTTCATGCCGCATGGCCGGTCTCCAGGGCTAACATGGGAAACCCAAGCCGCTCGAACATGCCCGCCTGCTTCAGGGCATCGAAGCCAAAGCCTATGTTGCCGGCAAATACCTGTGGTCGCTGGTCGTAGTAGGTCCCCCACTGGTCCACTTGGCCCTGCATGCGAGCAGGATCCGCTGAGGCCAGAACAGTGGGCACCAGCCCCAGTCGCCGGAAACTGTTGAACAGTGTCGCGGCGCCCGTGAATGCCACCCACTCCAAACCGCGCATGGCCAGCAACCACGTCACGGCGATGATCATTATTCGAGCGCTGCCGGCGCTGAGCGAGGCCAGGTTGCCTACTTCTACCATGCAGTTGCGATCCGGTGAGGCACCGGTTACCCGTGAAACAGCAGATTCCAGAGGCTCGTCCAGATACCGCTCAAGGAAGAGCGGCCCTTCGCTGGCCGGTCGCATGCCTGCCGCCGCGATCAGGCGACCGTGGCTACCCTGCAAGGCAAGCAGTTCCGGCAGGTAATGCTGCACATCCGCCTGGTGCACGCTGGCAAAGCGCTCGTGGATGAAGTGCTCCAGCTCGCCGCGCCCTTGATCGTCGCTGAGGTGAAGAGAAAGATGCGCCTGATGATCGGCATGGCTACCGATGGGTAACGGAAGCAAACTGTGCCATTGATGAGACTGAGTCATGAAATTTCCCCGCCTGGGTGCGACGGAGGGAATTATCAGGGCCGAATCTGAATGCAATCTGAAGTCGACTACCGTCGAAGCGCATCAGCCAGGCATTCGTTCATGTGCTGGATTGACTATGACCGAGCACGACGCGTACCCAGCTCGATCCAGACGGGTGCATGGTCGCTGGCCTTGGCCTCGTTACGCACCCACGCATCGACACCCGCCCGTTTCAGATAAGGCGCAAGCTCGGGGTTGAGCAACAGATGATCGATTCGCAACCCGGCATTGCGCGCCCAGTGGTTACGGAAATAGTCCCAGAAGGTGTAGACACGCTCGTCCGGGTACAGATGGCGTATGGCATCGAGCCAGCCCTGGTCAAGCAGTCGTTGGTAACACGCTCGCGACTCAGGTTGCAGCAATGCGTCCTTCATCCAGGAACGCGGGTTATAGATGTCCATGTCAGTGGGCACGACATTGAAATCCCCTGCCAGCAGCGTGGGGTGGCCACTTTCATAGAGGCTGCGTGCATGCTTGATCAGGCATTCGAACCAGTGCAGCTTGTAATCGAACTTGGGCCCGGGCTGCGGGTTGCCGTTCGGCAGGTAGAGGCACGCGACCAATACCCCGTGTGCCGCAGCTTCCAGATAGCGGCTCTGGCCGTCCTCTTCCATGCCGGGCAAGCCGCGGCGAACCTCAAGCGGATCGCTGCCCCGCACCAGAATGGCCACGCCGTTCCATGACGGTTGCCCATGATGAAGGCTGCCATAGCCTGCCGCCTCAAGCTCCGCACGAGGGAACTGCTGATCGGCCGCCTTCAGCTCCTGCAGGCAGGCGATGTCAGGTTGCTCCCGCTCCAGCCAGGCCAAGAGCGCCGGCAGACGGCTGCGGATGCCATTGATGTTGAAGGTGGCAATCTTCAGCGCTTTCATGCGTCCGGGTCGCTCACATGGGCCTGCACGGCATCTTCCAGCGCGCGGATATGCGCTTCATCGGCCAGCGCCTTGAGCGCCAACCAGTCGTCCCAGTCGATGGCACCGTCGTCGCGCAGGGCCTCGGCAGTGCGGAGCAGTTCATGGTGGTAGGCATCCGGTGACTCGCGCCGGTAACTGATGTCGTCGTACTGGGCGTACCAGGCTTCAAGCTCGGGAATGTTGCGTTCGATGCTCATGAAAGCGTCCTCGCCGTACCCTTTGCTTGTCAGAACCCGGGCACAGCGCGACGTTCAATCAGGTGTCACTGAAAGTAATGGGGATACAGTGCCATGTCGCTCTCCAGTTTGTCCGCATCGGCTGCCCTCTTGCGCACTTCGGCATAAAAAAGCTGGCACTGGTTCTGAAACCTTGTGAAATCGCGGTTGGCGGTTTCAATGGCACTGCTCAGGTCGATGCCCTCAAGGCCTTCGACAAGCCGCTGTGACAAGGTATACGCCTGCCAGCAGGCTTCAACCTGCTGCAGCCCCTTTGCAAGGTTCTCGGTGTCGATAGTCGCCATTGCAGCACCCTCTTTGGACCGAGCATGGTCCGTCGGTGTGAATCGCCAGAGCGACGATATCGGGATGAAGCCTGTAACGACGCGCTTCGGCTGAGAGCGTAGACCATTCCAGCGCAGATGACGCAGGGTCAACGCAGATAGTCCTGAACCCACTTCACCCAACAATCAGCGCCAATCTTCACCAACGCATCATTGAAATCGTAGTGGGGGTTATGCACCGAGCAACCATGGAACTCGCCCGTGCCATTGCCCAGCATGAAGTAACAGCCAGGCCGCGCCTGCAACATGTAGGCAAAGTCTTCGGTGCCCATGACCTTCTTGGGCATCTTGTCCAGCAGCGCGCCGTCGGCGAACAACGGCCTCAGGCTTTCACGCAGCAACGCACTTTCGTCATCGCTGTTGCACAAGGCGGGCGCCAGTTGGGTGAATTGCACGTCGATCTCCACGCCAAAGCTTTCAGCGTGCCCCTTGGCCAGGGCGTCAATGCGGCTGTTGATCTTCTGCTGGGTCTGGGCCGTGTCGGTGCGCACGCTCAGCAACATGCAGGCCTCGTCAGGGATGATGTTGTAGACAGTGCCGGCCTGGATCATGCCGATGCTGATCACGGCGTAGTCCTCGACGCTGAGGTTGCGCGACTTGATGGTCTGGATACCACTGATCAGGCTGTTCAACGCCATCACCGGGTCTACCGACAGTTCCGGCATCGCCCCATGCCCGCCTTTGCCGGTAATCCGAATGCTGACACGCTCGGAGGACGCCATGGTTGGCCCCGCCTGCACCACGCAAGTGCCCACCGGCAGGCCGGGCATGTTATGCAGCGCATACACCGAGTCGCACGGAAAGCGCTCGAACAGGCCGTCGTCGATCATCGCCTTGGCCCCCGCCAGGCCTTCCTCGTCGGGCTGGAATATCACGTTCAACGTGCCGTTGAACTGGCGTGTAGCCGCCAGTTGCGCAGCGGCTGCCAGCAGGATCGCGGTATGCCCGTCATGGCCACAGGCATGCATGCGGCCGGGGATCTTGCTGGCATGCGCAAACGCATTCTTTTCGCCCATGGGCAGTGCGTCCATGTCTGCACGCAAACCGATGCTGCGCGGGTTGTCCCCCACTTTCAGCACGCCGACCACACCATGCCCGCCCACATTGCGATGCACTTCGTAGCCCAAAGCTTGCAGCTTGTCGGCTACCAGGGCCGCCGTATCCGGGGTGTCGCCGCCAATTTCCGGCGCAGCGTGGATCTGCCGGCGCAGCATGACGAACTCTTCCAGCTCGGCGGCTGAGCCCGGTGTTTGATTGCTCTGCAAAATACCCATATCACTCGCATCCTTTGTTTTCGGGGAAGTACCTGAGGCAGGCCAGGCTTACAACACCGCCGGCCAGCAAAAAGTAGGCAGGCGCCAACGGCGTGCCCAGCGCTGCAATCAACCAGGTGGCCACCAACGGCGAAAAGCCACCGAACAAGGTCACACCCAGGCTGTAGCTGACCGAGGTGCCGAAGGACCGCCTGGCTTTCGGGAAGCCCTCCATGATCAGCGCGAAGAACGCACCGGCACCGATACAGGTCGGCAAGATCAGGATCGCCACGCCCATCATGGCCAGGCCCATGTGCTGCACGTGCCCAAGCAGATAGAACACTGGCAGGGTCAACACCACCGGCGCGGCGACCGTCCACACCAGCAGGCGTTTTCTGAGCTGATACTTGTCGGCGAATTTGCCGGCCAACGGGCAGATGACTGCCATGCAGCCGCTACTGATACAGGCAATCGCCATGGCGCTGCCGGGTGGGTAATGCAAGGCCGTGGTCAGGTAGGTCGGCATGTAGAACACGAACAGGTACATGCCAATGGTCGAGCTGGCCATCAGGCCGATGCCTTGGGCGATGCGTTTGAGCAGTTCGGCATCCAGCCCCTGCTCCCCTTTCTGCGCCGGTGCGGCCTCATGGGTTTCCGGCAAACGCGTGCGTATATACCAACCGACCGGCCCGATCAGCAGGCCAAAAATGAACGGTATGCGCCATCCCCAGCTTTCCAGCGCCGCGGGGTCGAGCAACTGGCTGAGGGCCAGGCCAAAGCCGGCCCCCACCAAGGCGGCATAGCCCTGGCTGGCGGCCTGCCAGCTGACGCTCTGGCAGCGATTGCCGACCGCACTGGATTCCATCAGGAACACTGACGCGGTACCGACCTCCCCGCCAGCCGACATGCCCTGGATGAGCCGGCCGGTCACCAGCAACAGCGTGGCGAAAATCCCGATCTGTGAATACGTGGGCGCAAAGGCAATCATTGCGGTGCCCAGGGTCATCAGCCCGATGGTCAGGCTCAAAGCTGCCTTGCGTCCATGCCGGTCAGCATAGCGACCGATGACCATCGCCCCGACCGGACGCATCAGAAAACCGACACCAAAGGTGGCCAGCGACATCAACAATGACGCCATTGCCGAGTCGGAGGGAAAGAAATGCTTGCCGATCAGTACAGCGAAGAAGCTGTAGATCGTGAAGTCGTACATTTCCAGCGCATTGCCCAGCGAGCAGGCGATCAAGGTTTTACGGGAGGACGATACCTGCGCGGCTGAATGCGCACCCTTTTGCAGGCTTGGCGATGTGGGGAGCGGTCTGATCATTGTTATCTCCGTTGGCAAATCGCGGCGTGCAGCGAATATCAGCCAATCGGGCACTCAATACACTTGCAGTTTCGGCATAGGGATAACCAATGGTTAATTAACCGGAACGATCGTTGGCCAAATTGCCCTGCGCTGGCGCACAGTTCGCCCTTGCTCCGCACGCGGCCCCAAAAACGCCCACAAATCAGCAGCCGTAGCGCAGCGTTGACGCTTGTTCGAAGCCCGTCTAAAACGGATGCGCTCGCCAATCCACATGCCGCGCCGGTCCTTGATTAACCAAACGGCATGACCTGACCGAATAAGCAATCACGCTGCAACGTTCTGTTCACCGACGCTAGCGCCACCACATCACTGTGCTGGCCAGGAGTCGTGAATGAACACTCGCACTACGTCGTTGCTGTTGATGATCCAAGGGGCTTGCCTTGCTGCGCAGGCACAGGCAGAGGGTTTTCCGACGATCGCTCGGATAGCACCGGGTTTTGGTTACTACGGGCTGGATCACGGCTTCGATGACAAGCTCAAGGTTTACGGCACCGTGGATGCATTCGCCAGCTATCACGATTCGCAGCACCACACGGGTTCCAAGCTGGCCGGTGGCGGCGCCTGGACCAACAAGCTCGGGCTGTACGCGCGCAAGGGGCTTGGCCCCTATACCGTCGTGGAACTTGACGTCGAGGAGGGCTTCAACCTCAATGGCGAGGCCCTGGAGGGCACCTGGGACACCGTCGGTAACCTGCGCCTGGCAACAGTCGCCCTACGCTCGCGCACCCTGGGCAAGCTCGAGTTCGGCAAGACCTACAGCATGGGCACGCCCACCTATGCCGACCCGTTCCTGGCCACCTATGGCTCGCCTTACACCTACCTGGCCCTGCCTGCCGCCGGCAAGGGCGCCTTCTACCTTGACCTGCGCCCCAAGCACACCCTGGCCTACACCAGCCCGACCCTCAGCGGCTTCAGCCTCGGTACCGCGCTAAGCTTCGGCTTCGACGATGCCGCCAGCTCGGGGCGCACCGTGCGTGGCGGTGGTGCCCGGCTGCAATACCGCAACAGCCGGGTGATTGCGCTGGCCTCCTACAACCGCTACTACAGCGACCCATGGGACGACGGCGGCGTCTCACGCCAGACCGCCAACGATTTCAAGAGCCTGTCGGCGTTCTACGATTTCGGCCCGCTGGCCACCAGCCTCACCTGGCAACGCCAGGACGTGGACCAGGCCGGCACACCCAGCACCACACTGTACACATTCGGCATGATGACGCCGGTGGGCGAACTGGACGTGCTGCGCCTGGCGGTGATGCAACGCCAGGTCAGCGCCCGCGACAAGGACGCCTGGGGTGTGATGATCGGCTATGACCACTTCATCAACCCCCGCTGGGCCATTTATGGACGCCTCGGCATGATCGCCAACCAACGCGCCTCGTCGGTCACCTACGCCGGCACCCCGGTGGAGCAGGCTGGCGATAACCCAGGCAACGTCTCGCTAGGCATGTACTACCACTTCTGAAACCACGGGGCGGGTCTGCTTGAGCACCTGCCCGCGCAAGCTGTGGAACAGCTCCTGGGCAGGTGCCGTGAGGCTGTGGCGGTCAATGCAGACCAGGTTGATGGGGTAATCCGGAATCAACTCCTGCACCGCCATGGCTACGAACTCGCAATCGATACCGTAGGTAAACCCTTGGTCCACCGCCAGTTCGCTGATGGTCATCAACGATTCAGTGTTCTTCAACAGCTTCAGCGCCATCATCACTGACGTACATTCAACGGTGTTCTGCGGCACCCGAAGGCCGTTGGCTTCGAACAATTGGTGAAACTGCGAAGCCTGGTCGGACAACTCGTCCAGGCTGATCCAAGGTGCGTATTGCAAGGTGCGCAGTGACTGGCTGAACTTCTGCTGATTCGACGCATGGCAAATCACCGTGCCCTTGATACTGCCCAGTGCCTCCCAGTCCAGGTTCAGCCGACTCAGCGGTTGCTGCGAAGTAATGGCAAAGTCCAGGCTGCCATCGCGCAAGCGCTGCAGGATCTGACTGGGGCGCAAGTCGGTGATGGTGATCTTCACCCGCGGGTACTTGCGCCGAAAGGCCAGAATGCTTTCATCGACGCCATCGAGCATCGCCGTCAACGACGTAACCCCGATCGACACGGCGCCCAGCGCCGCATCCTGAATGCTCGCCGCTTCGATCTGCAGGCGGCGTATGCTCTCTACCACGAGGTTGGCATGGCGGATGACACGCTTGCCTTCGTCGGTAAGGGCCATGCCTTTGTGCGACCGCTGCAACAGGGTAAACCCCACCTCTCGCTCCAGCTCCTTGATCGAACGGCTCAGTGCGGGCTGAGTAATGTGCATGAGCTTGGAGGCTTCGAGGATGCTGCCTGCGTTATGAATGGCGACCAGCGCCCGGAGTTGGTGAAGTTTCAACCGTCTGTACCTTGTTGTTAGCGGCCGGTTCGAAAGGTGTTCTGGCAGCCCTGACAGTCGTTGTCGGCAAGGCCTGAAAGGTATGGCTAACGCAACACAGCCAGCATGCTGGCCGCATCGCTGACCTCGAACTTGCCGGGGCTTTCAACCGCAATGTACTTGACTATCTGGTCGTCGACCAACATCGCATACCGCTGCGAGCGCCGCCCCAAACCGCGTGCCGAAAGGTCCTGGGTCAGGCCCAGCGCCTCGCTGAATTCGCCATTACCATCGCCGATCATTTTCACCGCGTCCCCGACCTGCAAGCTATTGCCCCAGGCGTTCATGACAAAGGCATCGTTCACCGAGATGCACAGGATTTCGTCAATGCCAGCCGCAAACAACGCAGGGGCCGCCGTTACATAACCGGGAACATGACGTTCAGAGCACGTAGGCGTGAATGCACCCGGCAACGCGAAGATGAGCACCTTCTTGTGCTTGCAACGCTCGCGAAGGGAAAAGGCATTCGGGCCGATCGCGCAGGCGCCTGCGTCGTTGTTGTATTGATAAAGGGTAACGTCGGGCAATTGATCGCCGGTTTTGATCATCGCTGTCTCCTGGGTGAGGTGAAGGCCAGGCAGCCATGATGCCGCAGTCGACCAGGCAACGCATCATGAGCAGAGCTAAAAAAACTGTGAAATAACTTCAATATCATTCATGCCGCGCCCCGCCTAGGATACACCTCAATCAAACACATCAAGATTACGCTGTGAACGACTCAGCCTACGCAACTGACAAGCACTGAGTTGCTCACACTCAGGCATCTGGAAGCCGTCACCATGAATAAAGCGCCAACATTCACCGTCAAGCGCATTGCGTTCGACGAACATTATCGCCCTGCCGAAAATACCCGCATCACGACCAACTTCGCCAATTTGGCACGGGGTGCAAACCGCCAGCAAAACCTGCGCAACACCTTGACGATGATCAATAACCGTTTCAATGCGCTGGCGCACTGGGACAACCCCGAACATGATCGCTACCGCGTAGAGCTGGATATCATATCGGTGGAAATGAACCTTGAAAACGCGCAGTACGGCAATGCCCTGCCACTGATCGAAATATTGAAAACCTATATTGTCGACCGCAAGAACAATACTCGCCTCGAAGGCATGGCAGGCAACAACTTCTCCTCGTACGTACGCGATTACGACTTCAGCGTCGTGTTACTGGAGCATAACAAGCATCGGTCGACCTTCAGCACACCTGATCATTTCGGCGAGCTGCATGGCAACCTGTTCAAGTGCTTCGTCAACTCGCAAACCTACCAGGAGCATTTCAGCAAACCACCGGTTATCTGCCTGAGCGTATCGAGCAGCAGGACTTACCTGCGCACCGAAAATCAGCACCCTGTGCTAGGTGTTGAATACCAGCAGGATGAATACTCGCTGACAGATGAATACTTCAAGAAAATGGGCTTGAAGGTGCGCTATTTCATGCCGCCGAACAGCGTCGCCCCGCTGGCGTTTTATTTTGCCGGTGACTTGCTCGCTGACTACACCGACCTTGAGCTGATCAGCACCATCAGCACCATGGACACCTTCCAGAAGATCTACCGCCCCGAGATCTACAACGCCAATTCGCCTGCAGGCAAGGCCTACCAGCCCAGCCTGAACAACCAGGACTACTCGCTCACGCGCATTGTCTACGACCGGGAAGAGCGCAGCCGCCTGGCAATCGAGCAGGGCAAATTTGCCGAGGAGCAATTTGTCAAACCCTACCAGGCCACACTAGCGCAATGGTCCGCTCAATACCCACGTTGAACATTCAAAGCACAAGGTCACTGTTCATGAACACATTGCTACCCACCTCCACGGCCGGCAGCCTGCCTAAACCCGCCTGGCTTGCTCAACCCGAAACACTTTGGTCACCGTGGAAGTTGCAAGAAGAGCAACTGATCGAAGGTAAACAGGATGCCTTGCGCCTGGCCTTGCAAGAACAACAACACGCCGGTATCGACATCGTCAGTGACGGCGAACAAACCCGCCAGCACTTTGTCACCACGTTTATCGAGCACCTCAGCGGTGTTGATTTCGAACAACGGAAAACCGTCAGAATCCGTGATCGCTACGATGCGAGCGTACCGACGGTGGTGGGTGCTGTCGCTCGACAAAAACCGGTGTTTGTCGAAGATGCCAAATTCTTGCGCCAGCACACCACACAGCCGATAAAGTGGGCGCTGCCCGGCCCCATGACCATGATCGACACACTGTATGACAACCACTACAAAAGCCGCGAGAAACTGGCCTGGGAATTCGCCAAGATTCTCAATCAGGAAGCCAGAGAACTGGAAGCTGCGGGCGTAGACATCATTCAGTTCGATGAACCGGCATTCAATGTTTTCTTTGACGACGTGAATGACTGGGGCGTGGCTACCCTGGAAAGGGCCATCGAGGGCCTCAAGTGCGAAACGGCCGTCCATATTTGCTATGGCTATGGCATCAAAGCCAACACCGACTGGAAAAAGACCCTCGGTTCAGAATGGCGGCAATATGAACAGGCCTTCCCCAAACTGCAGCAGTCCAGCATCGATATCATTTCGCTGGAATGCCATAACTCGCATGTTCCGATGGACCTGCTCGAGCTGATTCGCGGCAAGAAAGTCATGGTCGGCGCCATCGATGTGGCCACCCATGTCATTGAAACACCCGAACAGGTCGCCGCCACCCTGCGCAAGGCACTGCAATTCGTCGATGCCGACAAGCTCTACCCTTGCACCAACTGCGGCATGGCGCCCCTGCCTCGCCAGGTAGCCAGCGGCAAGCTCAAGGCGTTGAGTGCAGGCGCGGCCATCGTCCGTCAGGAACTCGCTAACGCACGCTGAAATGAATGCAGCCACAGGACCTACCATGTTGCTTTCCGGTACGGCGATCGAGCCGTCGACTTTTCGCCAGGCACTCGGGCACTACGCCTCCGGCATCACGGTGATTACATCGCACCATGAAGGTGAGCCGATCGGCTTCACCTGCCAGTCGTTCTACAGCGTATCGATGAGCCCGCCGCTGGTGTCATTCAGTGTGATGTCCAGTTCGGCCAGCTACCCGAAAATTCGCCAGGCTGGGCGCTTCACGGTCAACATCCTGTCAGGTGAGCAGGTCGGCATTTCCAACCAGTTTGCACGGCGCGGCGCCAACAAGTGGCACGGCGTCGAATGGCAAGCATCGCCGTTGGGCAACCCGATCATTGCCGGCAGCCTGCACTGGCTTGATTGCGAAATTCACGCCGAACATGCCGCCGGGGACCACCTGATCGTGATTGGCGAAGTCAAAGCGTTGAACCTGCAGGCCACTGCTGCCACGCAGCCGCTGCTGTATTTCAAGGGGCAGTACTGCAACCTCGCCGCGCCTCACGCGGCTTGAGCCTCACCCCACTCACGGAAAACCCATCAAAGGAATTGTCAGGATCATGCAGCAGTGAAGAAAACCCGCCATTACTGCGTTGATCCGCCATTTTACTCATGATCGATTTACGCCACCTGCGAACTCTCCACGCGCTGCGTGAAACCGACAGCCTGCACGAGGCCGCCGAGCGACTGCACCTGACACAATCAGCCCTGTCGCACCAGTTCCGCGATATGGAAGAGCGCATCGGCATGCCTCTGTTCGTGCGCAAATCCAGGCCGGTGCGCTTCACCAGCGCGGGGCTGAAGCTGCTGCAGCTGGCCGATCAGGTGCTGCCTCAGATCCGCAATACCGAACGGGACCTGGGCAAACTGGCCGGCGGCTGCGCCGGACGGCTGCACATCGCCATCGAGTGCCACAGTTGCTACCAGTGGTTGATGCCTTCAGTGGATGAGTTCCGCAGCGCCTGGCCTGAAGTGGAACTGGACCTCGCCTCCGGCTTTTCCTTCGCGCCACTGCCAGCCCTGGAGCGCGGCGACCTGGACCTGGTGGTGACCTCCGACCCAGTGACACTGCCAGGTATCAGCTACGTGCCGTTGTTCAGCTACGAGGCGCTGCTGGCCATCGACAACCACCACGCCATGCGCCACAAGCCGTACCTGGAGCCCGCCGATATCGCCAGCCAGACACTGATCACCTACCCGATCGAACGCACCCGCCTGGACATCTTCACCCGCTTCCTCGACCCCGCCGACGTCGAGCCCGCACAAGTACGCACTTCAGAACTGACCGTGATGATGATGCAACTGGTTGCGTCCGGGCGCGGCGTCTGCTGCCTGCCCAACTGGGCCGTGCACGAATACAGTTCGCGCGGCTATGTAACCGCCAAGCGCCTTGGCGAACACGGCCTGCAAGCAAACCTCTATGCGGCACTGCGCAGTGACATGCTGGAGGTGCCGTACGTGAGTGATTTTCTGCTGACGGCCAAGGACATCTCGTTCACCACGCTGGCAGGTGTCAGCGTGCCTTCAGGCCCGGTTCTCTGAAAGCCGGGCGTGCGTTTGCGAACCTCTGTGCCGGCCATGGCGCGCCATGCCCCTACGGCCAACGAATCAGCTAGCCTTCGCCAATTGCACTTGCAGAAACGCCATCAGTGCCCCCGCCACAGGTGACAAGCTGCGCCCTTTGCGGGTGAGCATGCCGATATGCCGTTCTACCTTGGGCTCCACAAGAGGTACGAACGCCAGTTTTTCGTTCTCCTGCGGAAAAGCGAGGTACGGCAAGGTACTGATCCCTACCCCCTCCTCCAGCATGGCGATCAACGAAATCATGTTGGAAATGAACAGCCGGCTATCGGCCAGCAAACCCTCGGCCTCGGTACCCGCCAGTAATTGCGAGGTACCGTTGCGGATCATCGGCACGCCCAGCAACTGCGCCCAATGCAGCTGCCCCCCCGCCTGCGCCAGCGGGTGGTCGCTGCGGCACACCACGCCAACCTGATCATTCACGATGGGGGCGAATTCAAGCTGGTCATCGTCCACCCACAGGCTGCTGATGCCGAAATCCACTTGCCCTTGAGCGAGCAACTGCTGCACACGTTCGGCCGTACCGTCCTGAATGCTGACCTGCACATTGGGGTGCGCGGCCACGAAGCGGGCCAGCGGCCCTGGCAGCATTCGGCTGGCCACAGAAGGCACGGTGGCGATACTGACCTGGCCAATTTCATGCCGGGCAAACAGCATGACTTCACGGGCAATACGGTCATGGTGCTCCATCAAGCCACGAAACAACGGGAGGCAATGCTCGCCAAATGGCGTCAGCTCTACCCGACCACCGCCCTTTTCGACCAGTGCCTGCCCCAGCTTCTGCTCCAGTTCACGCAGGGCCAGGGATATCGCAGGCTGGGTGCGAAAGGCCTGGCGGGCGGCCGCGTGGAAACTCTTATGTTCGGCGACCAGTACGAAGTAACGCAACTGCGCGATTTTCAGCTCGGGCAACATGGTTAGCATTCCTTATCAAAGCATTTTTTTTATTAATTTTTATTTGCTGCATATTGCTCGCATGATGAATGCCATGCAAACGGAGGCGTTCATCCATGTCACACAAGACCTACAACAACTACATCGATGGCCAGTGGTGTGAAGGCCACGCCACTTTGGGCAACTACAGCCCCTCGGACACTGGCGACCTGATCGGCCAGTACCATCAGGCCAGCGCCGAACAGGCCCGCCAGGCCATCCAGGCCGCCCGCGCCGCTCAACCCCTGTGGGCCGCCAGTGGCCTGGAAAACCGCCAGCAAGTGCTGATGGCCATCGGCGACGAGCTGATCGCCCGCAAGGAAGAGCTCGGCGAACTGCTGTCGCGAGAAGAAGGCAAACCCTTGGCCGAAGGCATCGGCGAGGTCAACCGCAGCGGCCAGTTCTTCCATTACTACGCCGCCGAAGTGCTGCGCCAGATGGGCGAGACTGCCGCCTCGGTGCGCCCTGGGGTCGACATCGAAGTTCATCGCGAGCCGGTAGGTGTGGTAGGCATCATTACCCCCTGGAACTTCCCCATGGCCACCGCCGCCTGGAAAATCGCCCCGGCCCTGGCCTTCGGCAACGCCGTGGTGTTCAAGCCGGCCAACCTGGTGCCGGCCAGTGCCTGGGCGCTCACCGAAATCATCAGCCGTCAGGGCCTGCCCAGCGGCACCTTCAACCTGGTGATGGGCAGTGGTGCCGACGTCGGCGAGGCCCTGATCCAGTCCGCCGAGATCGATGCCCTGACGTTCACCGGTTCTCTGCAGACGGGCCGACGCGTAGCGGTGGCCACCGCCGGTAATCTGGTGCGCTGCCAGCTGGAAATGGGTAGCAAGAATGCCCTGGTGGTCATGGACGACGCCGACCTCGAACTGGCCGTGGAATGCGCGCTCAACGGGGCCTTCTTCGGCACCGGGCAGAAATGCACCGCGTCGTCACGGCTGATCGTCTGCGACGGCATCCACGACCGCTTCGTCGAGGCGCTGCGCCTGCGCATGCGCCAGCTCAAGGTCGGCCATGCACTGGAGGCTGGCGTCCAGATCGGCCCGGTAGCTGACGCGCGCCAGCTGGAACAGAACCTGGCGTACCTGCAACTGGCCCAGGCCGAAGGCGCCACCCTGATAGAAGGCGGCGAGCGCCTGCAACTGGCCTGCGATGGCTACTACATGCGCCCTGCCTTGTTCATCAACAGCCGCAACGACATGCGCATCAACCGCGAGGAAGTGTTCGGCCCCATCGCCTGCGTGATCCGCGTGCGCGATTTTGAAGAGGCGCTGGCCACGCTCAACGATACCGAGTACGGCCTCACAGCCGGGATCATCACCCAGTCGCTGCGCCACGCCAGCCACTTCAAGCGCCGCGCCCAGACCGGCTGCGTGATGGTCAACCTGCCCACTGCCGGCACCGACTACCACGTGCCATTCGGGGGCCGCAAAGCCTCGAGCTTCGGCCCGCGGGAACAGGGGCAATACGCTCGCGACTTCTACACCGTGGTCAAGACCACCTACCTGCGGCCCTGAAGGAATACATGCCATGCACGACCTCTTGATGATCGACGGCCTGCAGTACTCCAACTGGAGCCAGGAAATATTCCAGCAGATGCAGGCCGGTGGCCTGAGCGCGGTGCACGCCACCATCGCCTACCACGAAAACGCCCGCGAAACCCTGTCGCGCCTGGGCGAGTGGAACCGCCGCTTCGAGACATGGCCCGAGCTGATCCGCCCGGTGCGTACGGCCAGCGACATCCGCCTGGCCCACGAGGAGGGCCGGGTGGGCATCTTCTTCGGCTTCCAGAACTGCTCGCCGATCGAGGACGACATTGCCCTAGTAGAGGTTTTCCGCCAGCTCGGGGTGTTCGTCATGCAGCTGACCTACAACAACCAAAGCCTGCTGGCCAGCGGCTGCTATGAGCGCGAGGACAACGGCATCAGCCGCTTCGGCCGCCAGGTGATCGCCGAAATGAACCGCGTCGGCATGCTCATCGACATGTCTCACAGCGCCGAGCGAAGCACGCTTGAGGCCATCGAACTGTCGAGCCGACCGGTGATCATCTCCCACGCCAACCCTGCCAGCTTCCACGCCGCCAAGCGCAACAAGTCCGATGCGGTGCTACGCGGGATCGCAGAGTCCGGCGGGCTGCTGGGGTTCAGCACCTACCCGTTCCATCTCAAGGGTGCCTCGGACTGTAGCCTGGAAAGTTTCTGCGACATGGTCGCGCGCACCGCCGACCTGATGGGTGTGGAGCATATCGGCATCGGCACCGACCTGTGCCAGGCGCAACCCTTGTCGGTGCTGGAATGGATGCGCAACGGCCGCTGGAGCAAGGACAAGGACTACGGCGAAGGCTCCAGGGACAACGCCAACTGGCCGGCGCCCTTGCAGTGGTTCCGCGACAGCCGCGACTTCCGCAACATCGCCCAGGGCCTGCGCGCCCGCGGCTTTGCCGAGCAAGACGTGGGCAACATCATGGGGCTGAACTGGTTGCGCCTGCTGGAGACCGCCACCACGGCACAGGCCTGAACCCTTTGCACGGACAGCATCAACAATAAAAACAATCGCAGGTTCCGGAGGTTTCATGAAAAACCCAACCACCTTGCAGGCCGACGGCCAGGCCATGGGCCTGCCTATGGCACGCGATATCGACTGGCCGTTGTTCCTGATCAGCGGCGGATTCCTCGGCGCCTTCCTGCTGGCGGCGCTGATCGACATCGACACCGTGTCGGCGCTGGTCAATACCCTGTTCGCCTGGTCGACAAAGGCCTTTGGCCTCTATTGGCAAGTGCTGATGCTGGCAACCTTCGCCGTCAGCCTGTTCATCGGTTTTTCCAGATGCGGGCGTGTACGCCTGGGCGGGGTCACCCAGCGCCCGGACGTCAGCACCTTCAACTGGATCGCAGTGATCATGTGCGCCTTGCTGGCAGGTGGTGGCGCCTTCTGGGCCGCTGCCGAACCCTTGATGCACTTTGCCAGCCCACCGCCCTTCTTCGCCGGCCTGCAACCGCACAGCGAAGCAGCGGCCACCGCGGCACTGGCGCAATCGTTCGTGCACTGGGGTTTCCTGGCCTGGGCCGTGCTGGGTAGCCTGCTGGCGATCGTGCTGATGCACCTGCATTACGATAAAGGCCTTCCGCTGGCGCCGCGTACCCTGCTCTACCCCCTGTTCGGCAAGCGAGCGCTCAAGGGCCCGATCGGCACCTTGGCCGACGCTGCCTCGATCATCGCGGTAGTGGCCGGCACCATCGGTCCGATCGGTTTCCTTGGCCTGCAGATCAGCAGCGCCATGCACGCCGCCTGGGGGTTGCCCAACACTATCGTCACCCAGTCGCTGACCATCGTCCTGGTCACCGCGATGTACACTGTCTCGTGCCTGGTGGGCCTCAAAGGCATCCGCTTTGTCAGCGAGATCAACGTCTGGTTGATGATCGGCCTGGCACTGTTCATGGTGGTATTCGGACCGACGCTGTTCATCCTCGGCGGTTTCCCGGCGGCCTTTGCCCTGCACGTGGAGCACTTCATCCCCCTGACGATGTTCCGCGCCGACCCCAAATGGCTGGACTGGTGGACGGTGTTCTACTGGGGCTGGTTCATCGGCTACGCGCCCATGGTGGCACTGTACGTCGCGCGGATCTCGCGGGGCCGCACCATCCGCGAGATCATCATGACGCTGTCGATCATCGCACCGCTGGTGACCATGTTCTGGTTCACCGTGGTAGGCGGTACCGGGATCGGCCTGGAGCTGCAAACGCCAGGCAGCGTCACCGCCCATGGCGCCAAGCCTGAAGACCTGCTGCTGGGAGTGACGCAGAACCTGCCACTGGGTGGCCTTGTCAGCGCGCTGTTCCTGTTCCTGAGTTTCATCTCGGTGGCCACCAATGGCGACGCCATGGCCTTCACCGTGGCGCTGGCGATGTCCAGCGACGATAAACCGAAGAAGTGGTTGCGCGGTTTCTGGGCAATCGGCATGGGCCTGGCGGCGGTGGTACTGATCACCATTGGCGCAGGCGGTGTGACGGCCCTGCAATCCTTCATTGTCATCACCGCGGTGCCGGTGTCGCTGGTGATCCTGCCAGCCCTGTGGGATGCCGTGCGCATCGCTCGACACATGGCCCG
This sequence comes from Pseudomonas sp. D5(2026), assembly GCF_057766845.1. Lineage (NCBI taxonomy): Bacteria > Pseudomonadati > Pseudomonadota > Gammaproteobacteria > Pseudomonadales > Pseudomonadaceae > Pseudomonas > Pseudomonas sp. D5(2026). The sequence goes on along the minus strand of NZ_CM173421.1, from coordinate 2,507,786 downwards.
TGAACAAGGCGTCTGAACATGATCCATCCAGGTACAACAACAATGCCCAACAGCGTGCCTGCAATACCCGCGTTGCGCCCTGCCAGCCAAGTCATGGACCTGGCCCGGCTGGGTAGCCACTTCCAGAGCCCGCTAAGCTTCGTGCGCAGCAGCATGCGGCGGATGATGCAACAGCGCTGGCAAATCCGGCGCAGCTGTTTCGACCTCGATGGCCAAGGCTTCGGCACTGCGATCTACCGCATCGAAACGCCGAACGGCCATTACCACTGCGTGATCTTCTCGGCCTACCTGCCGCCGGAAAAGCGCAGCGATCGGGTCATCGCCGACCAGTGGGACGTCAGCTTCGTGCTGGTGGCCGGCGATGTCGACTCGGCACAACTGGCCGACCTGCAACGCAACGTGCCGCTGCAGGAAGCCGGCCGCTTCGATGCACGCGTGCTGGTGTTGTCGCGGGCCAACCGTAGCTTGCGCAATTTCGACCGGTTTCTGGCAGCGCTGGCAGAAGGTCGCCAGCCCGATCCACAGCAACTGGCTGAAGTCGGCTACCTGTATCGCACCACCGCGGTTTACGGTAACGGCAAGTTCGGCATCGCCGATTTTGGTTGCCTGCAAGATAACCCGGACTTCAACCAGCCGTTCAGCGCGCAGATGTTCACCGTCTACCTGCTGCGTCACTTCAGCATCGAGCAGATCAACCACATGGCCCAGGCACTCGCCCCGCAGCGGGCAGTGCAACTGGCCCCGGCGCTACAGCGCTACCTGGGGGTCGGCAACGCGACCGGGCTGGGAATGGCCCCTTTTCTGATCAACCACCCTCAACTGGTGGAGCACTGGATCAGTACGCGGGAAACGGCCCTGGCCCTGGTGCTGGCGCAGCCGGCGGAGCCCGCCCCGTTGGCGCGCCTGCAGCAATTGCTGGCGCGCGCCCAGTTGCACCTGAGCCAGTCCCGGACCGAAGACCAGCGCCAGCATGAGCAGAACCTGCAAACCTTGGCCGAGCTTGCTTTACTGGCCACCTGGCTTGGCACGCAAGCCGACGGCGCGGGCCTTTGGCCGCGCCTGCTGGCCTGGGCGCAATTACATACGGGGGTGGGCTGCCAGGAGCTTCTGGTCAGCCTGCTGCTGGAGCTGTACCCCGAGCAGGTCACGCCCCTGGCCGAGCACATGGGGGTCAACGAAAGCTGGCAGCTGGACGCCCAGATGCCCCTTGGGCACCTGCGCCAGCTCATCGAGCAGCAGTATGGCTGGGCGTTGCGCTACGACTTCAGTGCTGCCGATGCGGAGCACTTCTTCTGGTACCGCTCAGCTGAAAAAGAAGAGCCGCGCCTGGGCATTCGCGCAGAGGAGCCGGGGGCCGAAAAAGAAATGCAACTGGGCATTGCCCGCAATATCCAGCAGTGCCATGGCGCACTGCTGGAGCACCTGCAACTGCAGCCCCAGGCGTTGACCGCTCACTTCCTGATCGCCCAACCGATGTTCAAGGGTACGGTACGCCGCCTGCAAGGCATGGCAAAAACAAACTTCGGTGAAATCCGTGCCAATCTGCTGGCCCGGGACATGCTGCCGATTCACCTGCTGCGCTGCAAACTGGCATTTTTCGGCGCGGGGAAATTCGACCCCAAGTCAAGCCGCTGGGTGCGTATCACACTGTTCCAGGGCGCGCCGCTGGTCAGCGACATCGGTCAGCCGTTCGCAGACGACTGGAATTTCGCAGTCATGCCGCAAAGGGAGCTTTGACCATGCGCGTATCGCTTAACGAAATACAGGTGATGTGCCGCAAGGCATTCGAAGGCATGGGCTTCGCCCCGGGCGACTGCGAGGATGCCGCCGAACTCGTGGGCTGGTTGCAACTGCAAGGGCTCGATGGCGTCGGTGCACTGGAAAAGGCGTTGCTTTATCTGCAAGCCGAAGCTGCACGGCCATACGCCTTGTGCCATGAGGATAACGCCCTGCTGGTGATCGACGCCAAGGGCCAGAGCGTGTTGCGCTGCGCCGCGACGGCGGTGGAACTGGCGGCAGCCAAGGCCATGCGCTGTGGTCAGGCCGAACTGCGCATCCGCCACTGCCACAACCGTTTGCTGTTGCTGGGCTACCTGAGCCGAGCAGCTGTGCAGGGGCTGCACGTGCAAGCCCGCTGGGAGGACGCCCGCCAATACCACTGGGCCGACTTTACCGCTGGCATGCCGCGCCCGGATCTGAGCAGTGAAACTCGGCCCCAGGCCATTGAAGCGGCCGCGCAAAACGTAACGGTGCTGTTCACCCGGCCAGCCCAGACCGCCCAGGCAATAACCGACCCGCAGCGCACACTGCAGCAAGGTTTTACAGTCAACGAACATACCTGGCAAAGGCTCAGGCAGTTGGCCGAACACATCCTTGTCGAGAGCACCGATGCCTCACGCCGCCACGGTGCAGGCGGCGGCAGCGACGCCGACTGAACACCCTTGCCACTGAGGAAACAACCCATGAAGCATGCAATAAAGACCGAGCTGTTCGCCTCCAGGGCGCCACTGGAATGGGCGGTCGTCGGCAACGGTACGCTGTACACTGCCCAGATCCCAATCGATACGCAAGGCCAGGTGGTTGCCGGCGGCATCGAGGCACAGACCCGCCAGACACTGGACAACCTGCGCCACACCCTGGAAGCCGCTGGCAGCTCGCTGGATGCCGTGACCCAGGTACTGATCTACGTGACCGACCGCCGCTATTTGGCAACTGTAAATGCTGTGTACGCCGAGTATTTCCAGGCGCCCTACCCCAACCGCGCGGCCGTAGTGGTGGCGGGCCTCGCCCGGGAAGAAATGCTGGTGGAGCTGGTGGTCTACGCCTGCCTCTGAGGGCCTGAAGGCGCTCGCCTCGCGATATTCAGCGTTTGTTCAATCGGGTGCCGCCCGCGCGGCACTCGATGCATGCCCCCTTCCCCCCAAGTCATGCACCCGGAATATTCCCTTTTTCTCCCGCCGGGCACCGGCCGGTGCCCCATTTCGATTCAAAACCCGCGCCTGAATCAAAAGCGCCCTTTTTTGATGCGCCGGCCCTTGCTGCCAGGGGTGTGCCCCTCACATTTCCTGCATCCCCAGAACCGCCAGGCGTATTCGGCACTTTTATTGCAAAGACTGATTGTGCTCAACGCACAGGCAATCTACCGAGACCGAGGTTAACGCGAGACACAGCTCCCACTTACCCCAGCAAGGCAGCACCCTGAAAGACGCAGATGAACCGCAATGAAGCTGCCGGCAACGGCGGCAAGGAGTGGGTATGTCCCGGGCTTTTTTCAATGAAATGTACGAAGCGGACGGCAACTGCCGCCCGCATTACCAGGAGTTCGCCCGCTGGCTGGCCAACACCCCGCTGGAGTTGCTGGAACAGCGTCGGCGCGAGGCCGACCTGCTGTTTCACCGCGCTGGCATCACCTTCACCCTGTATGGCGACAAGCAGGATACCGAGCGCCTGATCCCTTTCGATATCATCCCGCGCAGCATCCGCGCCAGCGAGTGGCGCACGGTCGAGCGTGGCTGCATTCAACGGGTACAGGCGCTGAACCTGTTCCTGCAGGACATCTACCACGACCAGCGCATCCTCAAGGCCGGCATCATCCCGCCAGAGCAAGTGCTGGCCAACGAGGGCTACCAGATCGCCATGCAGGGCCTGGACCTGCACCGTGGGCTGTATGCGCATATTGCCGGTGTCGACCTGGTACGTGACGGCGATGGCAGCTACTTCGTGCTGGAAGACAACCTGCGCACCCCCAGCGGCGTCAGCTACATGCTCGAAGACCGCAAGATGATGATGCGCCTGTTCCCCGAACTGTTTGCCGCCCAGCGCATCGCGCCCATCGATCACTACCCCAACCTGCTGCTGGACACGCTCAAGAGCGCCAGCCCACTGGACAACCCCACCGCGGTGCTGCTCACGCCCGGCCGTTTCAACAGCGCCTATTTCGAGCATGCCTTCCTGGCGCGGGAAATGGGCATCGAGCTGGTCGAAGGCGCCGACCTGTTCGTGCGTGATGAGCATGTCTACATGCGCACCACTGCCGGCCCCCAACAGGTGGACGTGATCTATCGTCGCCTGGACGACGACTACCTCGACCCGCTGTCCTTCAACCCTGACTCGATGCTGGGCGTGCCGGGGCTGGTCTCGGTTTACCGCGCCGGCAATGTGGTGCTGGCCAACGCCGTCGGCACTGGCGTGGCCGATGACAAATCCATCTACCCCTATGTCGACGACATGATCCGCTTTTACCTGAGCGAAGAACCGATCCTGAACAACGTGCCGACCTGGCAGTGCCGCAAGCCGGCGGAGCTGTCCCATGTACTGGCCCACCTGCCCGAACTGGTGGTCAAGGAAACCCAGGGCTCCGGCGGCTATGGCATGCTGGTCGGGCCTGCGTCGACCAAAGCCCAGATCGAGGACTTCCGCGGGCGCATCAAAGCCCGCCCGCACGCCTATATCGCTCAACCGACGCTGTGCCTGTCAACCTGCCCGACTTTCGTCGACAGCGGCATCGCACCGCGTCACATCGACCTGCGCCCGTTCGTGCTGTCGGGCAGTGAAACCCGCCTGGTGCCCGGTGGCCTGACGCGCGTGGCGCTCAAGGAAGGCTCGCTGGTGGTCAACTCGTCGCAAGGCGGCGGTACCAAGGACACCTGGGTGGTGGAGGACTGAGCCATGCTTTCGCGAACCGCTTCCGACCTGTACTGGATGTCCCGCTACCTGGAACGTGCAGAAAACCTCGCGCGCATGCTCGAGGTCAGCTACTCGCTATCGCTGATGCCCCAGGCCGGGCGCAGCGACGGCCATACCGAACTGGCAATGTCGCTGATGGCCTCGGGCATGCTGGACGACTACCTGCGTCGGCACAATGAACTCGACACCGAGCGCATGCTGCACTTCTTCGCCCTCGACGCCACCAACCCCAGCAGCATCTATTGCTGCCTGCAGGCCGCCAGGACCAATGCCCATGCAGTACGCGGCCGTATCACCGCCGACATGTGGGAGAACATCAACGCCACCTGGATCGAAATGCGCAACATTGCCAGCAATGGCCTTGGTCGCTATGGCATCAGCCAGTTCTGCGACTGGGTCAAGGAACGATCGCACCTGTTCCGCGGTGCGACCTCCGGCACCATCATGCGCAACGATGCCTACAGCTTCATTCGCCTGGGGACCTTCCTGGAGCGGGCGGACAACACCCTGCGCCTGCTCGATTCGCGCTATGAAATGTTCGGCGAGGCCTCCGAAGAGGTCAGCGACGACTCCGCCCGCGGCTATTACCAATGGAGCGCCCTGCTGCGCGCGCTGACCTCGTATGAGGCCTTCAACGAGCTCTATCGCGCCGCGCCCAGTGCCCGGCCGGTGTCCGAACTGCTGCTGTTGCGGGTAGACGTGCCGCGCTCGCTACATGCCTGCATCGAGGAACTGGACCTGATCCTGGCGGGCCTGCCGGGCAGTACCGGGCGTGCCGCCCAGCGCATGGCCGCCGAACTGAATGCGCGCCTGCGCTACACCGCAATCGACGAAATCCTCGATGCCGGGTTGCACCCCTGGCTGAGCGACTTCATTGGCCGCATCAACCAACTGGGCCAGGCCGTCCATCACTCCTACCTGGAGGTTGTATGAAACTGTCCATTCGCCACGACACGACCTATAGCTACGCCAGCGACGTGTGCAACAGTATCCAGTTCCTGCGCCTGACACCGCGCAGCAGCGAACGCCAACGTATCAATCAATGGCAACTGGACCTGCCCTGCAAGGTGAAGGGCCAGATCGACCCTTATGGCAACATCCTGCACGTGCTGACACTCGACAAACCCCATGGCCACCTGGCGCTTACCGCACACGGCCAGGTCGAGATCGACCCGGATTGCGAACACGAAACCGAGAGCCAGTCGCCCCTGCCGTTCCTGCGCGGCAGCCACCTGACGCAGGCCGACGACACCCTGATTGCTTTCGCCGCCCGGCAATGTGGCAGTCACCGCGACCGGGCAGCGCTGATCGGGCTGATGCAAGGCCTGGCCGAGCACATGCCCTACAGCCCTGGGGCCACGTCGGTGGGCACCACGGCCATCGAAGCCTTCAGCGGTGGCGCGGGCGTGTGTCAGGACCACACCCACGCCTTCCTGGCCTGCGCACGCAGCCTGGGGGTGCCGGCACGCTATGTGTCCGGCTATCTGTGCACCGAGGATGAACAACACCTGGCCAGCCACGCCTGGGCCGAAGCCTGGGTCGACGATGCCTGGTACAGCTTCGACATTACCAACCGCCTGACCCGGCCAGAGCGTCACCTGAAGCTGGCGGTGGGCCTGGACTACCTCGACGCCTGTCCGGTCAGGGGCGTACGCCGCGGCGGCGGCGCCGAATCGATGCAGGCCAGTGTCCACGTGCATCGCCAGTGACAGGCTGGCTTCAGACCGGTCTTGCCGCGCGAGTGCGGCAAGACCCTTTCACACGCAACGCAAGGGAAACCGCATGACTTACTGTGTCGCCATGCACCTGGAGGACGGGCTTGTCTTCATCAGCGACTCACGCACCAACGCCGGCATCGACCAGATCTCCACGTTTACCAAGTTGTTCGTCTTCAGCGTGCCGGGCGAGCGGCTGATCGTGCTGCAGACCGCCGGCAACCTGGCGACCTCGCAGTCGGTGATCAACCTGCTGCAGCAACGCACCCAGGGCAACGGCCCCCACCTGCTGAACGTTGCCACGCTGTACGATGCAACGGTGCTGGTCGCCGACACCCTGCGCGAGGTGGTCAGAAGAGACCGCAGCAAGCTCACGGCCGATATCGACCTCAGCAGTTCATTCATCGTCGGCGGCCAGATAGCCGGCGGCCCCATGGCCATCTACAACGTGTATGCGCAAGGCAATTTCTTTCAGGCCACGCCGGACACCCCGTTTCTGCAACTGGGTGAAAGCAAGTACGGCAGGCCAATACTCGACCGCAACCTGGATTACCGCACGCCGCTCGATGAAGCGCTGCGCTGCGGTCTGATTTCGTTCGACTCCACCATCCGCAGCAACCTGTCGGTGGGCATGCCGCTGGACTTGCTGGTGTACCGTGATAACAGCCTGGAAAGCATGACGCGCAAGCGCATTACCAGCGACGATGCCTATTACCAGCAGATTCGCAGGCAGTGGAGCGACGGCTTGAAAACCCTCCTGGCCGAACTGCCAGCGCCGCCTTATGGCTGAACAAGCAAACGGTTCAGATCCTTTGCCTGTACCGGCCCCTTCGCGGGCTTGCCCGCTCCCACAGGTACTGCGCAAGCCTTTAAGGCTGGGATGTCCTGTGGGAAAGGTCGAGCCCGCGAAGGGGCCGGTACAGGCAACACCTCAGTAAAGCCAATGTGTAATGTTCGAGACTCCGTGGGTTATCCTGCCCCTTCCCCCTGTCACGAGACTGCTGCAGGCGGACAACAGACTGCCTGCAGGTGAAATCATGATTCACGGAAAAACCCTGGAAGCCTGGCAACAAAGCCATCCGATCATCGCCGATCTGGTTGCCCTGAAGCAGACCAGCTGGTTCAACCCGGGTATCGCCAAGGCTGCAGAAGCCCTGCACGATGTGGGCCTGACGGCTGCCGACGTGCAAGCGGCCAGCGCGCGGCTGCAGCGGTTCGCGCCTTACCTGGCCACTGTGTTCCCCGAAACAGCCGCTGCCGGCGGGGTCATCGAGTCGCCTGTCATCCCGCTGCCACAGCTGCGCCGGGTGCTTGTCGAAGAAGGATCACTGCAGAACGCAGGCAACCTGTGGCTCAAGGCGGACAGTGACTTGCCCATCTCCGGCTCGATCAAGGCCCGGGGCGGTATCCATGAAGTGCTCAAGCACGCCGAGGACCTGGCCCTGGCGGCCGGCTTGATCACGCCAACGGATGACTACACCCAACTGGCGAGCGACCAGGCCCGCGCATTTTTCAGTCAGCACACGATCGCCGTGGGTTCGACCGGTAACCTGGGGCTGTCGATTGGCATCATGAGCGCCAAGCTGGGTTTTAAGGTGAGCGTGCACATGTCCTCCGACGCCCGGCAATGGAAGAAGGACAAGCTGCGGGCCAACGGCGTGTCAGTGGTAGAACACGCGTGCGACTACAGCGTAGCGGTCGAGCAGGGTCGCCAGCAGGCGGCCTCAGACCCCAGTTGTTATTTTGTCGACGACGAAAACTCCCCACAGCTGTTTCTCGGCTATGCCGTCGCCGCCGAACGGTTGGCACGGCAACTCGACCAGGCTGGCATTCAGGTGAACGCAGACCATCCGTTGTTCGTGTATCTGCCCTGCGGCGTAGGGGGCGGCCCGGGCGGTGTCGCATTCGGGCTGAAGCTGATGTTCGGCGATGCGGTGCACTGCGTCTTTGCCGAACCCACCCACTCCCCCTGCATGCTGCTGGGTGTCTATACCGGCCTGCATGATGAAACGAGCGTGCAGGACTTCGGCATCGACAACATCACCGCCGCAGACGGCCTGGCGGTCGGGCGCCCATCTGGGTTTGTCGGCAAAGCCATGCAGCGGCTGATCGATGGTTACTACACCGTGACCGACGAAGAGCTGTACCGCTTGATGGTCATCGCCCATGAGCAGGACAAGGTCAAACTGGAGCCCTCTGCCCTGGCCGGCGTACCGGGTATGCTACGGGTGCTGCAAGCCGACGAGTACCTGGCCCGCCAACGCTTCACCCCAGCCCGGCTGCGACAGGCCACCCACCTCGTCTGGGGAACGGGGGGCAGCATGGTGCCGGAAGAAGAGTTCAACGCTTATCTGGCCAAAGGGCGCAGCGAGCAGGCAAACGTGTAACCGAAGCGCCGGTTCGCAGCGCCGTTGCAGTGCTTCAGGCCATCAGCAAGGAATGCCCGCCAGCGGCCACACAGGTGCTGGCGTCGCTTTGACCATATTGCGTTTTCGCGCCCACTGGGTCAGTGCGGCCATCAGGGCAAAGCCAAGCAGGATCATCACCGGATAGGCCAACAGCAACTCGGTCAGCGAATACTTCCAGGCCAGTGGCCGACCGACGCCCAGCATCGCTGCATATAACCAGGAAACACCTGACAGTGCACCAGAAAACAGCGCAAACATCCGCACGCCTATATTCAGGTCAAGCAAAGAACCGGCCTTGAGCAAGGCAGGTAATACATAACGATGCAACAACATGCCATTAAAGGTCAGGAGCAAGACAATAATGACTTTTGCGTGAAGTTTGGGATTGGCGAAATAACTCATGCCCTTTTCAAGATAATCGATACCAATGACCGCAGCACCGGTAAGCCACAAGAATATCAAGGCATTGGCAACGGACGCCTGCAATCGCGCCATGTGCTTACCGTCATGGCTGGCCTGTTGATGCCCCTTCAACAAGGCCCTGACCATCTCGGCATCGCTGGTAAAGACCAGGCCGATGGCGATACAACAGGCCAGTAAATGAACATAAATGACCGACAGCCGCACCAGTTCCATGGATTCTTTCTGCCCGAACAGGCTAATAATTGTATTAAACTCCACGTCGAATTCTCCACGTAATGCATCAGCGCTAGATGGCCTTGCAACGAACATGCGTACGACTTGATCGCACTAGGAAGACCAAATTCATATCGTTAATTGAAACATCGAATGGTTACTCAATTGCACACAGTGGCTCAACCGTTGAGCCTCGGTTGGGCATGGCGTTACTCCATCGTCAGAGGTAAAAATGCCCCGTGTGCATCCCTGCGATTCAGATCAAGTTGAACGTCCATTACGTTCTGGGGAGAGGTGCGAAGTGCGCTGCTTGAAGCACACACTTGCTGGCAAATATGAGCGACCCACGGGTAAATCGTTCATTTCTTGAGCAAAAGCACCGACCAGCGGTATTTAAAGTCGTATTAGTTAGTTTACTAACTGCTTGCAAGCTGACCGAATGGTAAGTTTTAAAGGCCCGTGGATCCAAACTTCGCGACAGGCCATTTAAGTGCTCTATTTCGCCGACTGGTGAACGACTACCCGGTCAATGCACCAGGAGCAACTGGCTCAACACCGCCCGCAATTTCCCGGGTTTCACAGGTTTGTTCAGTAGCGGCGCCCCTAGCTTCTGCAAGCCACGCCGGCACTGATCGCTGCGGTCTGCGGTAATGATCACTGCCGGTATGGCAGTCGCAAAATGCTCACGCAGGTACCTCACCACCTCGCAACCCACCACGCCATGGTCCAGGTGGTAGTCGGCCAGGATCAGTTCCGGGGCTCGCCCCTGCAACGCCAGCAAGGCGCCCTCCTGGTCGGTAGCCGTAACCACTTCGCACCCCCACTGCCCCAACAGCGCGCCCATGCTCTCGAGTATGCTCACTTCGTTGTCCAGCACCAGCAGGCGGCGGCCCGGCAGCGGATTACCGGCGCTGGGCAGCGGCACAGCCTGATGAACAGCCAGCGGCACTTCTTTGCCAAGAGGTACCTCGATGCTGAACACCGAGCCACGCCCCGGCCACGAGCGCACTTCGATCCGGTAACCGAGAATCTTGGCGATCCGTTCAACGATGGCCAGCCCCAGGCCAACACCCTTGCGATCGGCAGCACGGCCAACGTCCAGCTGGTTGAACTCGAGAAAAATGGCCTGCAGCCGATCCTGCGCGATGCCTCGCCCGGTATCCCACACCTCCAGCCGCAACTGGCCGCCGCGGCGCCTCGCCCCGAGCAGGATCCGCCCCTCGTCGGTGTACCGGCAAGCGTTGCTGAGGAAGTTGCGCAGAATGCGCGTCAGCAGCCGCAAGTCAGTGCTGATGGCGTAATCGGCTATGCGTGCATGCAGCTTCAGGCCTGCAGCATCGGCCACCGAGCTGAACTCCGAGACCAGCGGCGCGAACACCTCGTCCAGGCGGTACACAGCCACGTCCGGCCTGACGGCAGCCTGGTCGAGCCGGGAAATGTCCAGCAGGTCGGTCAGCAGGTCTTCCGCGCCCTCCAGGGCCTGGTGGGTACGCTCCACCAGCACATGCTCGGCCTCTGGTAATGGCCGCTCGCGCAAGGTCGAGATCAGCAAGCGCGCGGCGTTCAACGGCTGCAGCAGGTCATGGCTGGCGGCAGCGAGGTATTTGTCCTTGCTGCGGTTGGCGGCTTCGGCGGCATCACGGGCCTCAAGCAATTCATCGGTACGCGCAGCGACCCGTTGCTCCAGTTCGTCATTGAGCTGTTGCAGGCGTTGCTGGGCCAGCTTGCGTTCGGTGATGTCGGCAACGAACCCCTCCACCAGCCCTTCATGGCCGGGTTTTAGCAGCAGGTTCATCAGCACATCGAGATGGCTGCCGTCCTTGCGCCGCAAACGGGTTTCGTAGCCGTGCAGGCTGTGCTCACGGGCGAGCACCGCCGTGATCGCCTGCAACTCCTTGGCACCGCCATCAAACAGGTTGGCGGCCAGGTCAGTCAGGGAAAAAAGCACCGCTTGCGGGTCGTCGTAGCCAAGCATGCGGGCCAGCGCCGGGTTGGCGGCGCGCATGCCGTCCTGAAGGCTGGCCTGGAAAATCCCGTGCACGGCGTTTTCGAACAGCCATTTGTAACGGTTGCGTTCGGCCTCCAGCTCGTCCAGGCGGGCGGACAGCTCCGGATAATGGCTTTTGCGCGCCGAGTGGTCACCCAGCCCCAGCAGCCCGGCCAACGCCCGCTGCTGCTCGTCAGAGGGCCTCGCCATAGACGACCTCGACATCACGCTGGCTCGACGCACGGGGGTTGGTGAGGATGCACGGATCGTCCATCGCGTGTTGCGACAGGAACGGGATATCGGACGTGCGCACCCCATGCAGGCCCAGGGTTTCATGGAAGCCAATGGCATGTTTCAGGGCAGTCAAGTGCTCCACCAGGCGCCCACAGATCTGCCGGTGATTGAGACCACGGCAGTCGATCCCGAACACCTCGGCGATCACCTTGAAACGCTCCGGCGCCGAGCTGTAGTTGAACGCCACCACATGTTCCACCAGCACCGCGTTGCACAAGCCATGGGGCAAGTCGAGGAAACCGCCCAGGCTGTGCGACATGGCGTGCACTGCGCCCAGGATCGCATTGGAGAACGCCAGCCCCGCCTGCATGCTGCCGAGCATGATCTTCTCGCGCAGCGCAATATCGGTGGGGTTGGCGATCATCTCCACCAGGTTGCCATTGATCAGGCGCATGGCTTCCAGCGCATGGGGGTCGGTCAACGGCCCGTGGCCGGTAGACACGAAGGCCTCGATGGCATGCACCAACGCATCGATGCCGGTGCAGGCCGACAGGAACGGGTCCATGCTCAGGGTGGTCTGCGGGTCGATCAGCGACACGTCCGGCACCACCGCCTTGCTGACGATGGAGAACTTCATGCGTTCCTGCTGGTTGGATATGATCACGAACTGCGACACGTCCGCCGAGGTGCCGGCGGTGGTCGGGATCAGGATCAGCGGCGGGCTGGGCACGCGGATCATGTCCACGCCTTCGAATTCGAGGATGCTGCGTCCATGGGCCACCACGATACCGATGGCCTTGCCGCAATCCATCGGGCTGCCGCCGCCAACGGCGACGATCACGTCACAGTGGTTCTGCCGATAGATTTCGGCGCCGAGCATCACCTCTTCGACCCGCGGGTTGGGTGACACGGCGGTGTACAGGCAATAGTCGATGCCCTGGGCCTGCAGGCTGGCCTCCACATCCGCCACCCAGCCGGCGGCGATCACGCCAGGGTCGCTGACCACCAGTACCTTGCGCGCACCGAAGGTTTTGGCGTAATTGGCCACATTGTGCCGGCAGCCGGCACCAAAGATGATTTCAGGCGATACGAACTTGCGAAGGGGGCTGAAACTCTGGCTCATCGGTAAGCCTGTTCTTATTGTTCTGGAAGATAAACGCCAGCGTAAAGCATCCCACCACGAAAGCAACCAGACCAAAGCGGGGCTACCGGTCATTCTATCCAGGATTTGGCGCGGGCCACCTCCAAAAATGCCAGCACGTCCTCTTCGAGCTCCGGTACATCGGGGAAGCGTTGTGCCAGGCGGTCGATGACCGTTGCCACGGTACTGTGGCCGTCCAGCAGCTCCAGGACCCAGCCGGCACTGGCATTGAGCTCGATGATGCCCCCGGCGTACAACAGCACGTGGCAACCCTTCTGTGGCGCCCAGTCCAGGCGCAAGCCTCGCCCCAAGGCAAGGGCTTGCTGGCGATCTATCAGGTTCACAGGCGCATACTCCAGGAGGATCCGGCCACCGTGGCGATGGCCGGGCCGTCATCAACGGTTGGCGAAATACATCGTCACTTCGAAGCCAATGCGCAGGTCGGTATAGGCGGGTTTAGTCCACATAGGGCAAGTCCTCTTCTTGTGCCGGAGGATTCCGGTAGAAGCATTAATGCACGGGGGTGGACCGGACCGAATGCTACTTTGGAACGAGCTTGCGGGGTGCGTTGGTACGGGTAGGCCATGCATGTGCCGGCCCTTTTGCGGGCTCGCCCGCACCCACAGGTTCTTCACCGGTTCTGGAACCAGCGGTGAACCTGTGGGAGCGGGCGAGCCCGCGAAGGCCGCGACGCGGTCTAGAAGAAGCCCAGCGGATTGATGTCGTAGCTCACCAGCAGGTTCTTGGTCTGCTGATAGTGGTCGAGCATCATCTTGTGGGTTTCGCGGCCAACACCGGACTTCTTGTACCCCCCGAACGCCGCATGCGCCGGGTACAGGTGGTAGCAGTTGGTCCACACTCGCCCGGCCTTGATCCCGCGTCCCATGCGATAGGCGCGGTTGATGTCGCGGGTCCACAGGCCGGCGCCCAGGCCGAATTCACTGTCGTTGGCGATAGCCAGCGCTTCGGCTTCGTCCTTGAAGGTGGTCACGCCCACCACCGGCCCGAAGATTTCTTCCTGGAACACGCGCATCTTGTTGTTGCCCTTGAGTAGGGTTGGCTGAATGTAGTAACCGCTGGCCAGGTCACCCTGTAGCCGCTCGGCACCACCGCCGGTGAGCAACTGCGCGCCCTCCTCCCGGGCAATCTCCAGGTACGAAAGGATCTTGTCGTACTGTTGCTCGGACGCCTGGGCACCCACCATGGTTTCGGTATCCAGCGGGTTGCCGCGGGTGATCTTGGCGATCTTCTTCATCACCTCGGCCATGAACGGTTCGTAGATCGACTCCTGGATCAGCGCCCGTGACGGGCAGGTACACACCTCGCCCTGGTTGAAGAACGCCAGCACCAGGCCTTCGGCAGCCTTCTCGATGAACGCCGGCTCGGCCTGCATGATGTCTTCGAAGAAGATGTTCGGCGACTTGCCACCCAGTTCGACGGTGGACGGGATAATGTTCTCGGCCGCGCACTTCATGATGTGCGAGCCCACCGGGGTGGACCCGGTGAAAGCGATCTTGGCGATGCGCTTGCTGGTGGCCAGCGCCTCGCCGGCCTCACGGCCAAAGCCCTGGACGATGTTCAGTACGCCTGCAGGCAACAGGTCGGCGATCAGCTCGGCAAAGACGGTAATCGACAGCGGCGTCTGCTCCGCGGGCTTGAGCACCACGCAGTTGCCAGCGGCCAAGGCCGGGGCAAGCTTCCAGGCGGCCATAAGCAGCGGGAAGTTCCACGGGATGATCTGCCCCACCACACCCAGCGGCTCGTGGATGTGATAAGCCACGGTGCCTTCGTTGATCTCACCTACGCCACCTTCCTGGGCACGGATGCAACCGGCGAAATAGCGGAAGTGGTCGGCTGCCAGCGGCACGTCGGCATTCAAGGTTTCGCGTATGGCCTTGCCGTTGTCCCAGCTTTCGGTAACCGCCAGCACCTCCAGGTTCTGCTCGATGCGGTCGGCAATTTTCAGCAGTACCAGGGCGCGGTCTTGCACCGAGGTCTTGCCCCAGGCTTCGGCGGCGGCATGCGCGGCGTCCAGGGCGCGGTCGACGTCCTGGGCCGTGGAGCGCGGGAATTCGGCAATCGGCTGGCCATTGACCGGCGAGCTGTTGGTGAAGTACTGGCCAGCCAACGGCTGCACGAACTCGCCATTGATGAAGTTGCCATAACGGGGTTTGAAGGATACGACGGCGCCTGGAGTTCCGGGTTGTGCGTAGATCATGCTGAGCCTCTGCGGGTCGGTGCCTGTCCCACGACAGGCGATGCACCGATGGTAAGAAGCCCCGCGTGCCGGGCGAATGCATCGTTGGCAGCGGGGCTCTCGTCATTTGGTAGTAGGGCCGCTTGTCACCGGATCAGCGGCGGCAAGCGGCAGTAGGCAGGCGTTAGGGCTTGGTGCTCGCTGTTTGCTGCAACTGCTTGGGCAACTTGAAGGTCCAGAGCATGCCGCCCTGGTTGAAGTCCTTGACCCGTTTGGCCACTTCGCCACCCCACAGCGGCACCGCGCCGCCCCAGCCGGAGACCACCGAAACGTACTGCTCGCCGTCCATTTCCCAGGTGATGGGCGAGCCCAGCACGCCTGACCCGGTCTGGAATTCCCAGACCTTGTCGCCGGTCTTGGCATTGAATGCCTGCAGGAAGCCCTCTGGCGTACCCGTGAACACCAGGTTGCCCTTGGTGGTCAGCACGCCGCCCCACAGCGGCGCGTAGTTCTTGTGGCGCCACACTTCCTTGCCGCTGATCGGGTCGATGGCGCGCAGCACGCCGATGTAGTCTTCGTTGAGCGGCTTGATGGTGAAGCCGGCACCGAGGAACGCCGCGCCCTTTTTGTAGGCGATGCCTTCGTTCCAGATGTCCATGCCCCACTCGTTGGACGGCACGTAGAACAGCCCTGTGTCCTTGTTGTAGGCCATCGGCATCCAGTTCTTGGCGCCGAGGAAGGCCGGGGCGACGAACACCGAGCTGCCCTTGGCCTCGCTGCCTGGTGCGCCCGGGCGGCTGGCGTCGTTGTAGATCGGCCGGCCGTCCTTGTCCAGGCCCGTGGCCCAGGTGATCTTGTCAACGAACGGGAAGCCGCGGATGAACTTGCCGTTGGTACGATCGAGCACGTAGAAGAAACCGTTGCGGTCCGCCGTGGCGGCAGCCTTGACCTCCTTGCCGCCGTCCTTGTAGTTGAACGAGATCAGCTCGTTGACGCCGTCGAAGTCCCAGCCGTCATGCGGCGTGCTCTGGAAGTGCCACTTGATGGTGCCGTCGTCCGGGTTCAGCGCCAGGCGTGAGGAAGAGTACAGGTTGTCACCGGGGCGCAGGTGCGAGTTCCACGGGGCCGGGTTGCCGGTACCGAACAGGATCAGGTTGGTTTCCGGGTCGTAGTAACCGCCCAGCCAAGGCGCAGCGCCGCCGGTCTTCCACAGGTCGCCAGGCCAGGTCTTGCCCGCCTCACCGCCGGAAATGCCGTTCTCGATCGCCTTGCCGTCCTTGTACACATAGCCCATGTGCCCTTCCACGGTGGGGCGCATCCACAGCAGCTCGCCGTTCTCCGGGTTGTACGCCTGGATCTTGCCCACCACGCCGAACTCGCCGCCGGCAACGCCTGTAATCAGCTTGCCATTGACGATCATCGGCGCGGCGCTGATGGAGTAGCCTTCTTTGTGGTCGGCGACCTTCTTGCTCCAGACCACCTTGCCGGTGTCCTTGTTCAGGGCCACCAGCTTGGCGTCCAGCGTGCCGAAGAACACCAGGTTGCCGTACAGCGCGACGCCGCGGTTGATCACGTCGCAGCAGGGGCGGATGTCATCCGGCAGACGTGCATCGTATTGCCACAGTTTCTTGCCGGTGCGGGCGTCCACGGCGAACACCCGCGAGTAGGAGCCGGTCAGGTACATCACCCCGTCCTTGATCAGCGGCTGGGCCTGTTGGCCGCGCTGCTTCTCGCCGCCAAAGGAGAACGCCCAGACCGGGCGCAGTTCCTTGACGTTATTGACATTGAGCATATCCAGCGGGCTGTAGCGCTGGCCCTGCACGCCCAGGCCATTGGTCACGATCTGCTGGGGGTTCTTCGGGTCCTGGAGGATGTCTTCATTGCTGACAGCGGCGTGAGCCGCGCCGGCAAGCAGCATGGCGCTGAGCACCAGGCTCACGGCGAACAAGGGGCGACGTGGGGATCGGGTCATGACGGCTACCTTTGGTTTTTTTGTTGTGCCCGGGAAAATTTCCCGGTGTGTCGGGAATTCTTGGTCCCGACCCGATTGCCAACAATTGCCCGCAGTGCGGAGTTTTCTAGTTCCTTGGTAGGGGCCTGAGCGATGGGTGGGTGCAGACACAGAGCGCTGTGTGGGCGGCACGGGGGCTGACAGGCACAAACAATGTCATGGCAAGCGCCGTAACTGCTGGCGCTCATACCGGGGGTACAGGTGACTGACACTGCGGATCAGCTCATAACGCGTCAGGCTGATCCCGGCAAACCGTTCAGGAATGGGGCTGCGGATCATCTCGGCCATGTCGTCACCGCGCGCCGCGCCATCACGCATCAGGCCATCGAGCCAGCCCAGGTAGTCACGCATCTGCACGAACGGCTGCGCATCACTGGCCACCGGGCCATGCCCGGGTACCAGCTGCTTCCAAGGCAGTGCCTGCAGGGTATCCAGGTCCTTGAGCCACACGTCCAGCCCTGGGCTGTTAGGCGTGGTCAGGGCGCGTTGGTAGAACACCAGGTCACCGGCGAACAGTACGCCGGTCTTTTCATCGAAAATCGCCAGGTCGGCCCCCGTGTGCCCGCCCAGCCCCAGCAACCTCAGGCGGTGCCCACCCACCTCATGCACACCCGGCTGCAACACCCGGGTCGGCAGTACCACTTCGGTACCGCGCATCCAGTCGCCAACCAGGCGATACATGTTCTCGGCCATGGCATCGCCCTGCAGGCGCAGCAGGTCGCGGGTGCCGGCCAGGGCACCGATCGGCACATCGGCAAAGGCCTGGTTGCCCAGTACATGGTCAGGATGATGATGGGTCAACAGCACTTCCACTACCGGCTTGTCGGTGAGGGTGGCAATTGCCTTGCGCAACGCCTCGCCATAGCCCTTCGACGGCCCGCTGTCGATCACCACCACACCGCTGTCGGTGACGATGAACGCGGTGTTGACCACATTGCCGCCATTGGCCTTGGCGAAATTGTCGGTGCTGCCTTCCAGCAACCAGGTGCCCTCGGCGATCTGCCGCGGTGTGAGCCGGTACGCCAGATCAGCCTGGGCTGGCAGCCCCAGGCACAGCAGCAACAGCAGGATCCAACGCATGACAGTGCCTCGGGTCAGGGGGGGAATCAGACAACGCGCTCAGGGCAGCGCCGCCTCGAACTGGTTGCCGCTGTTGTCCCGCAGCAGCAGCCGGGTTGGACCAGGGCCCTGAATGTCAAAGCCAAGGTTGGGGTTTTCGCTGACCGCCGGGTACAGCTCCAGGCTGGCTAGGCGCTGGCCATCTGCACCTTGCAACTCGGCATGGTTGAGAAAGAATTCAGGAATGCCACTGACCAGGCCGTTATCCATCGGGTGGGCCACCTGCAGGCGCAGGCGGCTGCTGTCACCACGCGGGTAGCGCCCGCCCAGCACCTCACCGAGGTGCTCCTCCCAGCCGGGCTGGGTGCGCACCACGCTGGGTGCGGTACAACCGCCGCCGGCAGCATCGATCAGGGTAGAACCGACGTGCCACAGGCCATCGCGTGTCAGTACGGCGGCGCGCAACGGTGTGGCCTGTTCGATGCGGATGCGGATCGACAACCAGGGCAACACGCGCTCGCCGGGCTGAAAGTCGACGATGCGCGGCAGAGGGTTCAGCTCTGCCCAGGCGATTATCCGCACCACCTCGCCTGTGAACGCCCGGGCGTCGATCTCCAGCGGCACCTGCCGTGCATCCTCGGCAAAGGGTGGCGCCAGAAGCTTCACACGGTCATCGAACACGAATGCAGCCTGGGCCAGCAACTGCTTGTGGTAGAAGTCCCACATCACGGAAGGCACCGGGTCTGTGGAGGTGCCTTGTGTCGCTGCCTGGGCGGCCCAGGGCATCCAGCAGGCCAGCAGGAAAGTTGCTCGCCAGTTCATGGCCACTCCTATTGATACATCTCCGGGACCTCGTAACGCAGGCCGTATGCGGCATACATCGCCTTGAGCCGGCCATCGCGAATCATCTCCTCCATGGCCTCCTCCACCGCGTAGGCCAGCTGCCGGTTGCTTTCATGCACGGCCATGCCGATTTCCCAAGCCTGTTTACCGAGGTTCGGGTAGGCGTTTTCTGCCAAGGCCAGTTGCGGGTCGGCGGCCTGGTGCAGCTGCCAGTCAACCTCGCCGCGCATCGCCATCACAGCGTCTACCTGGCCGGCCTGCATCGCAGCAAATGCCTGCTGCACGCTGGGGTAATGGTGGGTCCTGGCGCTAAGCATGCCGTTGAACACCGACGTCAGGTAAAACGACGGCACGCTGTCCACCTCGACCCCGACAGGATGCTGCTGGAATACCGCGACACTGGCCACCGACGGCAGGCGACGGCGATCGTAGGCCACCTGCCAACGCTCCTGCTGATAGGGGCCGAACATCACCACCTGGGCGTTTTCCAGCTCCCCCAGCTCGTTGCGCCGCTGCGCGTAGGCGCGATCGTAAGGCACCCGCATCATCAGGTCGGCCAATTGCTGATGACGCAGCGGGCTGCCACGCCAGATGTAGTCGCGCAGGTCATCGTCGAGCTTTTCTCCGGGTGGCGCCCAGATCAGTTGCAGGCGTACCCCCAAGGCCGTGGCCAGGGCCTGCGCCAGCTCCACATCGACACCACGCGGCTGGCCGTGGTCCTGAAAACTGTAGGGGGCGAAATCCTTGTACACCGCCACCTTGAGCTCGCCGGCAGCGATGATCGCGTCATAGTTGCGCACCTGCGCCTGGGCCGCCGCGCAACACAGCAGCAGGCCACTCAACAGCACCGCCCACAGACGCATGGCCGTCACTCCTCGACGTGCACGCTGTCGAGGTAGGTGCGCACCGCCCACAGGGCTTCCTGACTGAGGTAATCGGCCATCTTCGGCATGTACACGCGGCCGTCGCGAACCGCGCCGTGGCGCACCCGCTCGACGAACCATTCATCGCCAGCATCACCTGCATCGAGCATGCGCAAGTCAGGGGCGATACCACCAGACTTGGCCTCCAGGCCATGACAGGCGGCGCAGTTCTGGTTGTAGGCCGAGGCGCCGATTTCCACGGCCTTGTCGTGCTCGGGTGAGCTGCGGTACGGGTTGACCGCCGCCCAGCCGTCGTCGTCCAGGCTCACGCCAGCGTCCTTGATCGGGGTCAGGCCCTTGGTCTCCACTGCCTGGGGCACCACGTTGCCATGGGCCCAGGCTGTACCGGTCAGCACAGATGCGGCCAGCAACCCAGCAGCAAGCAACACATTGCATTTTGTTGTCATTGTTATGCCCTCACCATTGCACACAAGGCCTCAACCACAGAGGCCGTGCCGCCATCTTAGAAACACCCTGCGGGCGACCGAATGCTGCTTTGGTGGCCGGGCCGTCATCCCTTGGTAGTAGGGCTTGTGGCGAAGGGCCAATTGAGGTGCCGTGCGGGAACTTTTCCCGGCAAGGGCGGGACTTTTTCCGTATCCCGCGATAGCCGCTGCGCCCCACCCTGTGCAGGCCAAAACCTCCACTGGGAACTGCAACCATGACAATAAGATCGCTACCCGCCCTTTCCCCGCTGGCCCTGAGCGTGCGCGTCCTGCTGATGGCCGGTAGCCTGGCCCTGGGCAATGTGGCAACAGCGGCCAGCACACCCGCTGCACCTGCCGGCAAGAACGTCACCTGGGAAGACATCGCCAATGACCACCTGACCACCCGGGACGTGCTGCAGTACGGCATGGGCACCAATGCCCAGCGCTGGAGCCCGCTGGCCCAGGTCAATGACAAGAACGTGTTCAAGCTGACCCCGGCCTGGTCCTACTCCTTCGGCGACGAGAAGCAGCGCGGCCAGGAATCCCAGGCCATCGTCAGCGATGGCGTGGTCTACGTCACCGGCTCGTACTCACGGGTATTCGCCCTCGATGCCAAGACCGGCAAACGCCTGTGGACCTACAACCACCGCCTGCCCGACAACATTCGTCCCTGCTGCGACGTGGTCAACCGCGGGGCGGCGATCTACGGCGACAAGATCTACTTTGGCACCCTCGATGCGCGGGTCATCGCCCTCGACAAGCGCACCGGCAAAGTGGTGTGGAACAAGAAGTTCGGCGACCACAGCGCCGGCTACACCATGACCGGTGCGCCAGTGCTGATCAAGGACAAGACCAGCGGCAAGGTGCTGCTGATCCACGGCAGCTCCGGCGATGAATTCGGCGTGGTCGGCCAGCTGTTCGCACGCGACCCGGACACCGGCGAAGAAGTGTGGATGCGGCCCTTCGTCGAGGGCCACATGGGCCGCCTGAACGGCAAGGACAGCACCCCGACCGGTGACGTCAAGGCGCCGTCCTGGCCAGACGACCCTACCACCGAAACCGGCAAGGTCGAAGCCTGGAGCCACGGCGGCGGAGCCCCTTGGCAAAGCGCGAGCTTCGACCCCGAAACCAACACCATCATTGTCGGCGCTGGCAACCCCGGCCCTTGGAATACCTGGGCGCGCACGTCGAAAGACGGCAACCCGCATGACTTCGACAGCCTGTACACCTCCGGCCAGGTCGGCGTCGACCCGAGTACCGGCGAGGTCAAGTGGTTCTACCAGCACACCCCCAACGATGCCTGGGACTTCTCCGGCAACAACGAGCTGGTGCTGTTCGACTACAAGGACAAGAACGGCAACGTGGTCAAGGCCACCGCCCACGCCGACCGCAACGGCTTCTTCTATGTGGTCGACCGCAACAACGGCAAGCTGCAGAACGCCTTCCCCTTCGTCGACAACATCACCTGGGCCAGCCATATCGACCTGAAGACCGGCCGCCCGGTGGAAAACCCCGGCCAACGCCCGGCCAAGCCGCTGCCGGGTGAAACCAAGGGCAAGCCGGTGGAAGTCTCGCCACCGTTCCTGGGCGGCAAGAACTGGAACCCCATGGCCTACAGCCAGGACACCGGGCTGTTCTACATCCCCGGCAACCAGTGGAAAGAGGAATACTGGACCGAGGAAGTGAACTACAAGAAGGGCTCGGCTTACCTGGGCATGGGCTTCCGCATCAAGCGCATGTACGACGACCACGTCGGCACGTTGCGCGCCATGGACCCGTCCACCGGCAAACTGGTGTGGGAACACAAGGAGCACCTGCCGCTGTGGGCCGGGGTGCTGGCAACCAAGGGCAACCTGGTATTCACCGGCACGGGCGACGGCTTCTTCAAGGCCTTCGACGCCAAGACGGGCAAAGAGCTGTGGAAGTTCCAGACTGGCAGCGGCATCGTCTCGCCGCCCATCACCTGGGAGCAGGACGGCGAGCAGTACATCGGCGTGACCGTGGGCTACGGCGGTGCGGTACCGCTGTGGGGCGGCGACATGGCCGAGCTGACCAAACCGGTGGCTCAGGGTGGTTCGTTCTGGGTGTTCAAGATCCCGAGCTGGGACAACAAGACTGCACAGCGTTGACCTGCAGCGGGGAGCGGCTTGCGCCCCTCCCCGCTTCTGCCCTTCTCCTGCCCAGAGGCTTTCGCCATGAATTACCTGCCCTTTACCTTGCTGCTGGCGCTATCCCCCGCCCTGGCAGTAAACGCCGACGACGCCGGCAACGATGCCCCCTTGACCATCAACGGCTGCGTGATTGCCGAAGCCAGCCAGTGCCCGGGGGCCAACCTGCGCGGCGCCAAGCTGGCCAACCAGGACCTGCGCAAGATGAACCTGGCCGGTGCCGACCTGCGCGATGCCGACCTGCGCCATGCCCAGCTGGACCTGGCAAACCTGGAAAAAGCCCGCCTGCAAGGGGCCAACCTGACCCGCGCCAGCTTGCAACAGAGCAATCTGCGCCTGGCCGACCTGAGCAACAGCAGGCTGGTGGCCATTCAAGGCTGGGGCTTGTTCGCCCAGGGCGCACAGTTTGAAAAGGCCGACCTGCGTGCAGCCTACCTGCAGTTCGCCAGGCTGTCCGGGGCAAAGCTGCAGCGGGCCAACTTGCAGGCGGCGGACCTGGAGATGGCCTGGTTGAGCAAGGCTGACCTGCAAGAGGCCAACCTGGGCGATGCCAACCTGCAGGAGGCCAAGTTTGGCCAGAGCAACCTGGCACGCGCCGATTTGCGCGGGGCGCGGCAGCATTACGGGAATTTTCAGGAGGCCTACATGGAGGGGTGCAAGGGGTGCCCTGAAACCTGGGACGAATGAGCGAAGGGTTCGCCTTGGCAGGTTCGGCGCCTGTGAAATCGAGCGCCGCCCGCGCGGCGCATCGCGAGCTGTGCTCGCTCCTACATTTGTTTCGGGCCAGTTATTCCTGTGGGATTTGCGCGCGAGCGCCTGGGTGCATGGCTCGACATCGCGTCGGACGAACAAGGCGGTCGCGCGCGCTGGCACAGACGATAATGGCCCGAAACAAATGTAGGAGCGAGCACAGCTCGCGATGCGCCGCGCGGGCGGCGCTCGATCTCACAGGCGCCGAACCTTCAAAACCAGAACACTTACCTCACCCCGCCACCCGCACCACCCCCAGGTCAATCCCCAGATGCACCAGCTCGGCATGCGAACTGACCTGCAACTTGCTCTTGAGCAAGGTCAGGTGGTTGGACACGGTCTTGGCACTGATACACAACTGCTCGGCAATCACCCGCGCCGGGGTACCCTTGGCCAGCATCGTGAATATCTCCAGTTCGCGCTGGGTCATGCGCTGCAACCGGGGGTCACTGGTGCTTTGCTGTGACAGGCAAGCCAGCTGGGTGGCCAGGGGCTGCTCGATGTAGGCATGCCCGGCCAACACCCGCTGCACCGCCTCGATCAGCACCTCAGGCGCCGAGTTCTTGGTCAGGTAGCCCGAGGCACCCGCATCCAGCGCCTGGCGCACCAGCGGCAGCTCGTCGTGCATGCTGAAAAACAGCACCCGCAATTGCGGCAGGCGCTGGCGCAGGCGCCGGGTGGTTTCCAGGCCACTGATACCGGGCAGGCCAAAGTCCATGATCACCAGGTTGGGCACCTGCTCCTGTACCCTGGCCAGCGCCTCTTCACCACTGGCGGCCTCACGCACCTGCACCAATGGCAGCACCGCCCGCAGCAAGCTGGCGTAGCCTTGGCGGACCACGGCGTGGTCATCGACCAACACGATATTCATCGCACCTCCTCGGGAATGTTAAGGGCCAGCGCCCAGCCACCGCCCGGGCGGCTGAAAATGCGTAACTCCCCCCCAAGGCTGCGGGCGCGCTCGGCCATCGAGTGCAGGCCTACCCCTGGGCGCTGGGGCTGGTGGGCGCCGCAGCCGTTGTCGCGAATGAACAGGCGCAAGCCCTTGGTACTGCGCTGCAGGCGCACCCGCACCTGGCTGGCACCGGCATGCCGGGCGACGTTGGTCAACGCCTCCTGCAGCAAGCGGTACAAATGCGTTCGGCTCGCCCCAGGCAGCGCCGGCAAGTGCTCGCCAACCCGCAACCGGCATTCGATACCCTGGCTGGCCTGCCACTGGCTCACCAGCAGCCCGAAGGCCTCGGCCAGCGGCATGTAGTGCAGCGCCACCGGATACAAGTTGTGCACCAGCGCGCGAAAACCTTGCTGCAGGCGCTCGCAGTTGAATTCAAGGGCCTGCGCCGTCTGCGTCACCACTTCAGGCTGTTCGGCCACCATACGCAGCAGGCATAGCTGGGCACGCATGCCTGCCAGGTATTGCCCCAGATCATCGTGCAGGGTCTGCGCCAGCTGGGTACGTTCCTGCTCCTGCACCGCCAGCAGGGCCTGGGTCAGGTGGGCATTGTCGGCCCGGGCCTGCTCCAGGGTTGCGGCCATGCGGTTGAAGTGTTTCGCCAACTGGCGCGCCTCCGGAAGGCCAGCTTCGCGCAGGCGTGCCGTCAATTGCCCGCCCGAGACCTGGTGCAAGGCACCCAGCAGTTCATCCAGCAGGCCCATGGCCCGCCGCACCGCCCAGCGGATGGTCAACAAGCTCAGCAACAACGCCAGGCAACAAACGCCAAGCAGTTGTTGCAGGGAGTCCCAGACTTCATCGATTTCATCCCGCGCATCCACGGCAATAAACACGCGGCGGCCATCACTCAAGTCCAGCAGCCGGCTGCTGTGGTAGCGCTCGCCGACTAACTGGCGGCCCAGCCAGGCATCCATACCGGCCTCCTGCGGCAGCCTTGGCACCTCACCCGGTGCCAGCCAGTGCACCCGCACATGGCGCAGGCTCTTGGTCAGGCCGGGCTGCAGGTTTGCCGGGTCGCGTTCGGCGGTGTCGCCCAGGTACGCCACCACGGCTTCGGCTGACTGCAACTCACGCTCGACGTCGGCCACCGCCTGGTGCAACAGCACCCCGGCGCAAGCCAGCGTGACCAAGGCGAAGCATAACGTGACCCAGAGGTTGACTCGCCACAGGGCCGACAAGTTGACAAGGCGCACAAGCGGTTCTCCTCAGGCCGTTGTGGACCATCGTAAAACTGCGGCCCCCGCACTGAATTACTACCTTGGTACCGGCCGAGCGCTACTTTCTGCATATTTCCCCCTCCCGGCGGGCTTCCTATGCTGGCGCCATCTGCCGTGGAGTGTGTTATGCGCCAGCCTGCCCACCTTGCCTTGACCTGCCTGCTGGCCCTGGCCGCGACGCTGGCTACGCCCTTGGCGCCCGCCGCTCAGGGCCCGGGCGCTGCACCGCTGCACATACGCATCGGCTACCTGGGCTATCGCCCCGCCTCTGGCCCGCTGCTGTCCAATGTCATCCCCGAACCCGGCGACGCCGGGCTACAAGGCGCCGAGCTGGCCATTGTCGACAGCAACAGCACCGGGCGTTTCCTGAAGCAGCAATTTCAGCTGACCAGCGCCAACGTCGACAGCCCCGAGGCCCTGCTGCAAGCCGCCAGGGCCCAGCATGACCAAGGCCTGCGCCTGTTCGTGGTGAATGCCCCGGCCGCCAGCCTGCGCGCGCTGTCTACCGCCCTGCCCGACAGCCTGTTGTTCAACGCCGGCAGCCCCGACGACAGCCTGCGCAGCAGCCAGTGCCTGGGCAATGTCCTGCACAGCCTGCCGAGCCGGGCCATGCTGGCCGATGCCTTGGCGCAGTTCCTGGTACTGCGCAAATGGCAACGGGCGCTGCTGGTGGTCGGCCAGACCCCGGACGACCAGGCGTACGCCGCTGCCCTGCGCCGGTCGGTGAAGCGTTTTGGCATGCAACTGGTCGCGGAAAAAACCTGGACCTTCGATAACGACCAGCGCCGCAGCGCCCAGGCCGACATGCCGCTGTTCACCCAGACTGCCGAATACGACGTGGTACTGGTGGCAGACGAGCGCGGTGACTTCGGCGAGTACCTGCCCTACCAGACGTGGTATCCACGCCCGGTGGCCGGTACCCAGGGCCTGACCCCCACGGGCTGGCACAAGACCGTGGAAACCTTCGGGGCGGCGCAGTTGCAAAAACGCTTCGAGGCCCAGGCCGGGCGCTGGATGAATGACCGTGACTTCGCCGCCTGGATGGCTGTACGCAGTGTCGCCAGTGCGGCCAGCAAGCTGCGCCTGGCCGAACCTCGCGCGCTGCAGCAACTGCTGCTCAGCGAGCAGTTGCCGCTGGACGGCTTCAAGGGGCGCAAGCTCAGTTACCGCCCGTGGAACGGCGAACTGCGCCAGCCGATCCCGTTGGTTCAGCCCCGCGCCCTGGTCAGCACCTCGCCGCAGGAGGGCTTTCTGCATCCCTTCAACGAAATGGACAGCCTGGGCTACGACAAGCCCGAAGTGACGTGTAGCTACCCCTGACCCGACAACCACAACAATAAGGAATTCGCCATGCGCCGCCCCCTCTTCCACCGGGCCCTGATTTACCCCAGCCTGCTGTCGGGCGCCCTGGCGCTGGCCAGCAGTCACGCCATGGCTGCCACCGCCTGGGTCTCAAACGAGAAGGACAACAGCCTCAGCCTGATCGACATGCAAACGCTGGAAGTCACCGAAACCCTGCCGGTGGGCCAGCGCCCTCGTGGCTTGCTGCTGTCGCACGACAGCAAGCTGCTGTATATCTGCGCCAGCGATTCGGACCGGGTGCAGGTGATGGACGTGGCCACCCGCAAGATCATCAAGGAGCTGCCCTCCGGGAAGGACCCCGAGCAGTTCGCCCTGCACCCCAACGACCGCTGGCTGTATGTGTCCAACGAGGACGACGCGCTGGTCACCGTGATCGACACCGTCACCGACAAGGTACTCGGGCAGATCGACGTTGGCATCGAACCCGAAGGCATGGCGGTCAGCCCTGACGGCAAGTGGGCGGTCAACACCAGCGAGACCACCAACATGCTGCACTGGATCGACACCAGCACCCAGACCCTTGCCGAAAGCACGCTGGTCGACCAGCGCCCGCGCTTCGTCGAGTTCAGCAAAGACGGTTCGCACCTGTGGGCCTCGGCAGAGATCGGCGGCACGGTGACCATACTCGACGTGGCCACGCGCCAGGTGCTGAAAACCCTGAACTTCCAGATCAAGGGCGTACACCCCGACAAAGTCCAGCCAGTGGGCATCAAGCTCAGCGCCGATGGCAAGTACGCCTTTGTCGCCTTGGGCCCGGCCAACCACGTGGCGGTGGTCGATGCCAAGACCTTTGACGTGCTCGACTACCTGCTGGTCGGGCGGCGGGTCTGGCAGCTGGCATTCACCCCGGACCAGCGCCAGTTGCTGGCCACCAACGGTGTCAGCGGTGACGTTTCGGTCATTGATGCAAAGAACCTCAAAGTGCTCAAGTCGGTGAAGGTCGGGCGCTACCCCTGGGGTGTGGTGGTGACACCATGAATGCCCTCGACGTCAGTGACGTGAGCTTTGCCTATGGCCAGCGCGAGGCACTCAGGCAGGTCGGTTTCAGCCTGGCACCTGGGCGCTTCGCCGCGTTGCTGGGCCCCAATGGTGCCGGCAAGTCGACCTTGATCGCCCTGCTCACGCGCCTGTACGACCTGCAGCATGGCGACATCCGCGTGTGCGGCTGCTCACTACGCAACGCTGCACGCCCGGCCTTGCGCCAGCTGGGCGTGGTGTTTCAGCAAAGCACCCTGGACCTGGACCTGAGCGTTGAGCAGAACCTGCGCTACCACGCCGCCTTGCATGGCCTGTCGCGGCGTCAGAGCCACCTGCGGGTCGAAGCCGAACTGGCCCGCCAAGGCCTTGGCGAACGCCGGCGCGATCGTGTGCGTGAGCTGAACATCGGCCATCGGCGGCGGGTGGAAATTGCCCGCGCGCTGCTGCATGAACCGCGCCTGCTGCTGCTGGACGAAGCCAGCGTCGGCCTCGATCCGGCCAGCCGCCTGGCGCTTAACCAGCACCTGCGCCGGTTGTGCCGCGAGCAGCAGCTCAGTGTGCTGTGGGCCACTCACCTGCTGGACGAAGTGCAGCCCAGCGATGATTTGTTGATTCTGCATCAGGGGCGCCTGGTGGCCAGTGGTACCGCCGATGCGCTGAGCCTTGAGCACGGCGGTGACCTCGATCACGCCTTTGCCCGTTTGACCAACGCCCCCTCAGGAGCCAACGCCCGATGAACGCTTACTGGCAATGTTTCAACGGCATCATGCTGCGCGAATGGCTGCGCTTCGTGCTACAGCGTACACGTCTGCTCAGCGCGCTGGTGCGCCCGCTGCTGTGGTTGCTGGTGTTCGCTGCCGGCTTTCGCGCAGCGCTGGGCATTGCCATCATCGAGCCCTACGACACCTACATCCCCTACGAGGTGTACATCATCCCCGGTCTGGCCTGCATGATTCTGCTGTTCAACGGCATGCAGGGCTCATTGTCGATGGTCTACGACCGCGAGATGGGCAGCATGCGCGTGTTGCTGACCAGCCCGCTGCCACGCCCATTCCTGCTGGGCAGCAAACTGCTGGCAACTTCGTTGATTTCCCTGCTGCAAGTCTATGCCTTCCTCGCCATCGCCTGGTTATACGGGGTACAGCCACCGGCTGCGGGCTTGCTGATGGCACTGCCAGCGTTGCTGCTGGTAGCCTTCATGCTCAGCGCCCTGGGGCTATTGCTGTCGAACGCGATTCGCCAGCTGGAGAACTTTGCCGGGGTGATGAATTTCGTGATCTTCCCGCTGTTCTTCCTGTCTTCGGCGTTGTACCCGCTGTGGAAAATGCGCGAGGCCAGTCAGTGGTTGTACTGGCTGTGTGCTGTGAACCCGTTCACCCATGCCGTAGAGCTGGTGCGGTTTGCACTTTATGAGCGATTGAACCTGCTGGCGCTGGCGGTATGCCTGGGCTTGACCGCATTGTTCACCCTGCTGGCGATACTCACCTTCAACCCCCAGCACGCGGCGCTGCGCAAACCACGCTGAGCGGCCACAAGCCGAAGGTTCATGTGGAGAGGCGCGCAGCGCCCTTTGCGCCCGGCCATCTACTACTTTAGTACCGCCTTTGCTGTCTAATCGTCGCATTCACAACGCACCGTCCCTGGCATGTAATGGGCCTATAACAAGAAGGATAAAACCATGCCACGTGCCCCGCGCCCTTTGTTGGTTGCCCTTGCGCTGAGTCTGTCGCTGGGTATCGCCCACGCCGACACCACGCCGCTGTTCTCCGCCGACGGCTATCGCACCACGCACTATCGCAGCCCGACCCCGCAACAGGTCGAAGGCGGCCAGGTCATCGACACCGCCACACTGCAAGGCCTGCTGGGCCAGACGCCGAGGCCGGTGCTGATCGACGTCTATCGCCGTCAATGGCTGCAAGGTCGCTTCATAGAAGACGAACCGCACAGTAACCTCCCCGGCAGCCTGTGGCTGGCCAACACCGGCAACGGCGCACTGAGCCCGGCATGGCAGGACTACTTCGTGCGTAACCTGCAAAGAGCCACGGCCGGTCACCCGGACCAACCGCTGGTCTTTTACTGCCGCTCCGATTGCTGGTTAAGCTGGAACGCGGTAAAACGCGCGAAAGCCTTGGGCTATAACAACCTGTATTGGTACCGCGACGGCCTGGATGCCTGGCAGCAAGCCAACCTGCCATTGCAGCCGGCACAACCGGTACCGTTCCCCTGAAATGCCTGCATATGCGTGCCCCGCTCCATCCAATAAAAACAAGGTGAAAAGGCCATGTACAAAATTCTGATTGCCGACGATCACCCCCTGTTTCGCGAAGCCATCCACAACGTCATCAGCGATGGTTTCCAGGGCAGCGAGGTCATGGAGACCGCCGACCTTGAAAGCGCCCTGGCCCTGACCCAGGCGCATGACGACCTCGACCTGATCCTGCTCGACCTGAACATGCCCGGCATGCACGGCCTCAATGGCTTGATCACCTTGCGCAACGAGGCGCCGACCACGCCGGTGGTCATCGTTTCGGCCGAGCAGGAAAAGCAGATCGTGCTGCAGGCCATTACCTACGGTGCCGTGGGCTTCATCACCAAGTCGTCGCCACGTTCACAGATGATCGAAGCGATCGAGCAGATCCTCAATGGCAATGTCTACCTGCCGCCAGACATCATCCGCGCACAGAAAAGCAGTACCAGCCGGCGCCATAACGATGCCCCGAGCTTCCCGCCGGAAATGCTCCAGGCCCTGACCCGCAAGCAGCTGCTGGTGCTCGAGCGCATGACCAAAGGTGAATCGAACAAGCAGATCGCCTACACGCTGGACATCGCCGAAACCACGGTCAAGGCCCATGTTTCGGCGATCTTGCGCAAACTCAATGTGCACAACCGGGTACAAGCCATTCTCAGTGCCGGCGATATCGATTTTGCTGATTATCTGCGCCGTTGATCCCTGCCCGCCGTTTCGCGGATAAACCCGCGAAGCGGCCACCCGTTATGCGACGCCACTGGCCAGCAGATGGCTCATCGCCGTCTTGAGTTTCATCGGTCTTACGGGCTTGTGCATCAGCGTGTGACCCAGCTCGCGGATCTGCTGCTTGAGATCGTTGCTGTAGTTGGCAGTGATCATCAGCGCCGGTAGCGGCTGGGCACGGCGGGCATTGATCCGCGCTACGGCGTCGACACCATTGCAGTCGTTGTCCAGGTGGTAGTCGGCAATCAGCAGGTCGGCCTCGGCGTGGTAGTTGTCCACCTGGCGCGCCAGGTCTTCCTCCGACAGCGCAGTGACCACCCGACAGCCCCAGCCTTCCAGCAAGGTGCGCATGCCCGCACAAATCGCCGCATCGTTATCCAGCACCCACACCCGCGCCCCGCGCAGGCGTTCGAGCATCGGCTCGCATATCGCCTGGCTCGGCTGGGCTTTGGGGGCGGTGGCGCTCAGCGGTACCTCGACTGCGAACACTGACCCTTTGCCCAGCCATGACCGCACGCGGATCCGGTGGCCGAGGATGCCGGCGATCTTCTCCACGATCGCCAGGCCCAGGCCCAGCCCACGGTCCTGGTCCGGGCGCTGCACATCACCACGCTTGAACTCCAGGAACATGTCTTCCAGATGTTCTTCGGCAATGCCGATGCCGCTGTCCCATACTTCAATCCGCACGCCACCGCGCTGGCGCCGACACCCCAGCACCACGCGCCCACTGCGGGTGTAGCGAATGGCATTGCTGAGCAGGTTGCGCAGGATGCGCGCCAGCAGCTGAATGTCACTGCGCACCACGGCAGAACACCCCACAAAGTGCAGCGCCAGCCCTTCGCTACGCGCCACCTGGGCGTATTCGGCGGCCAGGTTGTCCATCAGCTCGCTGAGGGCGAACGGGGCGACATCGGCCTTGATCACGCCAGCATCGAGCTTGGAAATATCCACCAGCGTGCCCAACAGGTTTTCCACATCCTCCAGCGAATTGCTGACATTACGCACCAGGTGGGCAGCGTTTTGCGGCTCGTCGCGTTCGAGCAACGCGCTGGTGAACAACCGCGCCGCGTTCAGCGGTTGCAACAGGTCATGGCTGACCGCAGCAAGGAACTTGGTTTTCGACAGGTTGGCCTGCTCGGCCTCGCGCTTGGCCTCGCGCAGACGCGACTCGGCCTGGCTGCGCTCTTCAATTTCACGCAGTAACTGGTCGTTGAGGCTGGTCAGTTCGGCAGTGCGTTCGCGCACCCGTTGCTCCAGGTGCTGATAGGCCTGGTGTAAGGCCTGTGCGGTGTTGCGGCGCTCGGTGATGTCGCGAATCAACACGAAGATACCCACCACTTCGCCACTGGCCAGGCGGTTCGGTACGTAGGAGCGCAGCATATAGCGTTCCTGACCGTTGATATTGGTTTCGGCAAATTCAAACGTCACGCTCTCCCCCGCCAGCGCCCGTACCACGTAGCCTTCCAGGCGCTGGTAGTGCTGCTCGCTGTGGGCCGCGCGCAGGCTCTGGCCCAGCATCACGCCATGCGGCCAGCAATACCACTCTTCGTAAACCTTGTTGGTGAATTCGTAGACCAGATCGGCGTTCAGGTAGGCGATCAGCGCCGGGACGTTGTCGGTAATCAGGCGAATCTGGTGCTGGTGGGCCGTCTCGGCCCGTTGCCTGGCCTCGCTGAGCAGGCGGTTGACGGCCTTGAGCTCGGCCATGGCCTGGTTCAGCGCATCAGTGCGTTCGCGCACCTGCTCGGCCAGCACCACCGAATGCTGGAACGCGGCGTATGGGTCATTGCCCCGGGTCACACCCGACTCGATGCGCTCGATCAATGCGTCATTGATGCGCTGCAGCTTGTGGTTCTGGTGCTGCAGCCGAGTCAGCTCGGCCTGCAGTTCAGCGACCGACAGGAGGCCGGTTGCGGGCAATGGCGACCCCGGTGAAGGTCTGGTTGATGTGCATGCCATTGAACTGTTCTCCGTAGGTGTTGAAACCGATCACCCGTTGCTCGCGCAGGAACGCGCCGACCGGCTCCAGGCCGTGATGGGCCTCCAGTTCCAGCCGCCGCAGGAAACAATCACAACCGATGGTCAGCAACAACGGGCCGAGACGCTGGTGCAGGCCATCGAACAGCTGGTGCAGGTTCGGCAACAGCGGGCCCGGGGTCATGGCCGTGAGCACGATGCCGTTCTCCACCGCGCAGTAGAAGCTCAGGCTGAGGTCAGGATGCATTTGCTGGATCGCCCGCACGTAGTACTGATCATGAATGCGCACGGCCAGCGGGTGGGCGGCGAACACCCGGTGATCGAGCGCAGCCACTGGCACGCCGATGTGGCGGGCATATTCCTCGGCCGCCGGCTCGGCATTCAGTTCGAAAACCCGGCGCTGGGCGCTGTCGGCACCGGTTACCACCAGCTTTTCCTGGCGCGGCAGGATGTGATGCGTGGTGAACACTTCGAAGTCGAGCCAGGTGTTGACCAGCACCACCACGGCTGCGCCGTTGTGGAATGTACCGCCGTAATACACATGGGTGCGGTTCAGGTAGTTGTCGTCACCGGCCGAGCCGCCGAAGTGCGGGATATCCCCCAGTGCTGCGCTGAGTGCGGCAAGCACCATTTCCTCGCGGCTGGACAAGCCATCGAGCAGTGTGAGTGCAAAACTGTGGCCCTTGATTGGCGCCAGGGTATTGCTGCGGCAGGTGCCGACCAAGCGCTCGACCATCTGCTGCGCGTCGATCAGGCTGAAGCGCTCCATCTCATCGATCAACGCAGTGGCGATCGAAAAGTGTCGGTGATCAAAGCCCACCGCCGTCACGCAATTACGGCCGTAGCCCAGCGGGGTGATTTCACCGGCGCTGGTGCAGCCGACCAGGCGTATGCCGCCAAAATCCTGCTCCAACGCTTCGCCCAAAGCCTGCAAGTCGTATTCGGCGGAACAGAAGAACAGCACGAAACCCAAATGCGGGTGCAGCAACTGCCGCGCCAGGTCCTGGGCGGCCAGCCGTGCGTCGGTAGCCTGAGACATGGCACTGACCACACCGTCGTTATGAGCCTGTTGCATCGTGGTCTCCGGCACGGGGTGGCTGAGCGATCAGTTTAAGGAGGTGGTAGCGGGTGACGAATGCTACTTGGGTAGCGGGTGGGCGGTTCCATGGGCGTAAAAGGCCGCGTCAATCGGGGCCGCCTTGCGGCCCCGGGCGCTTACCAGGTCAATACCGCGCCCACGGCAAAGGTATCGGTGTCTTCGTTCTGCGCACTGGTGTCATGCCCGTCGATGGAAAACTGGTTGTACTCGGCCACCAGTTTCAGGTTGTCGTTGATGTCATGGAACAGCGCCACACCCCGGGTCTCGTAGTCCGCACCGCTGTCAACCGCACCATTGCCATCGTCCTTGGTCTTGCCATAGGACAGCGCCACGCGGTTCTTGCCGAACTTGTACGAGCCCTGCAGCAGGTAGCCGTCACTGTCGACATTGCGCAAAACCGGTTCGCCGGCATTGTTGGTGAAGAACGGGTTGATGCCCTTGGCCTGGAACCCCGAGCCGGTCAGCGACCAGCCGCCCATCTTTGCCTGCACCCCGTAACCCACCCCCTTGGAAGTGACCGTCTCTACCGTGGAGTCAGTATTGTCCGAGGTCTGGTAACTGCCGTTTATCCAGCTGTAGATCTGCGCCCCACCCAGGTCGAACTGGTAGGTGATCTCGCTCTCGGTGCGTGGGTTTTCCTGGTAGGCCTTTCCGGTCGGGCTGCTGTCGTTGGTGTCCACCGGGTCCATGATGCCCACCGCCACCCGCAGGCCGTCCATCACTGGCGTGCGGTAGGTGATCTGCGAGGTTGGGAACGGGTACGGGTAACCGCTGCCAATGTTGCCGAATGACACCCCGCCGCCGTCCACCAGCCCCAGGGTGTCGCTGACCTGGCCATAGCCGGCCAGCAGTTCGTCGAGCAGGATGTTGGAACGGGCGAACAGCCCGAAGTCCTTGCCGATCAGCACCTCGCCCCACTCGGGGTTGGCCACCGTGCCGTAAAACTGGCGTACGTCGATGGCGGTGTCGGTGCCGTTGGTTTCACTGTCGTTGATGGTTACCCAGAACGAGGCACGCGCGCCGAGCTTCAGGTCATCCACCTGCTTGCCCATGTTGAAGCCCAGGTAGTTGGGCAAGAAGCCCATCTTCACCCGCGACTGGCGGCGGTCAAACTGCTCGCCCTCGCGGTCGACCTTGCTGTTGACGTAGAAGGCGTTGATATAGCCATCGGTGGAAAACGTCGTCTGGTCCTTGTCGTACAGCATGATCTCGGCTTCGGCGACGCTGCTCAGGCCCAGCGCAGAAAAGCTGGCGATGGCGGCTGCGAGAAAACGAGGCGGCAGGTGCTTATTGTTGTTGTGCATGGCGCGCTCCAAACGGGACGGGATGTCGGAGGCGATTATCAGAAGTGGGCAAATTGCCAGGAACGCTGCTTTGGCGTGGGGTGACGAGTGCTTTGGGGCGGGAGGGTGTGGCCCGGTGATTTGGTCGCGGGACCTGCTCGGGTCTGGGTTCGAGACTTAGGACTTAGGCATGAGTGGTAGGCAGGTATCAGTACCGCTGCATGAGCGGGTTAGTACGGTCAATTGCAAGCGTGGATGTGTTGAAGATGTGCTGGGGATGGCACCGGCATTGCCGGTGTTCGCGGCTAAAGCCGCTCCTACAGATGCCGCGCAAGACCCGAAGGTTGCGAGCGTCCTGTGGGAGCGGGTTTACCCGCGAAGGGGGCTACGCGGTCGCTGGCATTGCGTCCGTTCAGGAAGCCAGTGCCTGCGAACGCTGGCAAGCGGGCATTTCATAACGGTGCGGTTGCTGCCAGGCCAGCCGTGCCTGCACATCCACCACCGCGTCCTTCACCTTCTGCGCCCAGTGCTCATCCTTCGGGCACACCACCACCACGCGGAAACCGTGGTCGACACCTTCCAGGCGCACACCTTCGGAATCATCTACGTGCAGATCAATATCAAAAGCCGAAGGCAGCTTGGAGGGAGAGTTTTCCAGCCCACGTTGGGCCAGGATATGCTGGTGCCGATCACTGTTGACCACGCCATCGACATGAATGCCGTAAAGCATCAGCCACCGGCGGATGTAAGCCGGGGTGCGCCCCGACGAGGTGTAGATCCAGATGCTGCAGCCCTGGCGGCGCAGGTCGCGGATCAGTTCACGGGTGCCGCTGCGCAGGGGCTCACCCAGCCAGCGATGGACGAAACCCGGCAGCTTGCTGTCTTCGGCAGCAGCGTGCTCGGGCAGGCAGGCCAGCGTGTCGTCGATATCGAACGAAATGCGTACCTGGCCACGCTTGAGCTTGCGCTCGATGGCTTGCCGCCCTCGGGCGAACAGTGATGAATGTTGCATCAGCGGCTCCCCTCACAGGCAGGCTCGGGCGTGCCGCTCAGGAAGAACTTGCCGGGCTCAGGCGCCTTCGCTTCCAGGAAAGCGGCGTACTTTTTCTTGATCTTGGGGAGTTCGTACAAAGCCTTGACACCGTGTTTGGCGGAGTTGCGTATGACCGAGGACGGGTTGAAGTAACCCTCGGCGTTATCCAGCGACAGCACGAATGGCGGCAGCCCGGCACGCATCAGCAAATAGCTGACAATAAGCGAACCCGTGCGGTTGTTGCCTTCGATGAACAGCTGCGGCTTGCTGAGGATCCGTACATACACACCCGCGGCCCGCTTCCAGATCGAATCGCTGCGGTACGAGCAGTACCAGTTGTACAAATCCTTGATGCCACCTTCCACGTTGTTGAAAAAATGTGCCTCGGTCGCTGCAAGGTGCGGGGCGAACTCCAGGCGACGGGCCGGATCGCTGCCGCATAGCACGGTGGCATTGATTTCCAGCATCAGGTTCAGCTGTTGCAGGTCGAACAGGTCGATACCGCGGGCGACATAGTCGTCAATCAGCGCATAGCCTTCAACCACATTCAGCAGCACCTCGTCGGTAAACGGGTCCCGCGGTTCGGTGAAATGCTGGCTGAGTTCGGTAAAACGGCCCTGCACCTCGCGCAGTGCGCGCTCTACCGCTGACAGATCAAGACGACGCGTCGCTCGCATTGGTAATCCCGGGTAACACTTTAACGGAAGGTAATGCGGCCAGGTGTTGCAACCGTCCTGGCTGCAACACCTGGCCACCTTGGGCTTGATGACTCAGCTGAACTTGCCGCTGATGTAATCGCTGGTCAGCTGCTCGCGCGGGTTCTGGAAAATCTGCGCGGTTGCGCCCATCTCGACAAGATAGCCGGTGCGGGTGCCCTGGGAAATGTCGACCGAGAAGAACGCGGTGGTGTCGGCCACACGAATCGCCTGCTGCATGTTATGGGTCACCAGCGCGATGGTGTAGTCCTTCTTCAGCTCGACCATCAGCTCTTCCACGCGGCGGGTGGCGATCGGGTCGAGTGCCGAGCAGGGCTCGTCCAGCAACAGCACTTCCGGCTCGGTGGCGATGGCACGGGCGATGCACAGGCGCTGCTGCTGGCCACCGGACAGTGACAGCCCGCTGACCTTGAGCTTGTCCTTCACTTCGTCCCACAGCGCGGCGCCTTGCAAGGCGTGCTTCACGCGATCGCCCAGGTCGCCTTTGTAGCGGTTCAGGCGCAGGCCGAAGGCCACATTGTCGAAGATGCTCATCGAGAACGGGTTGGGCTGCTGGAACACCATGCCGATATAGCGGCGCACCACAACAGGGTCGACGCCCTTGCCGTAGACATCCTGCCCAAGAAAGTGCACATGGCCTTCGAAGCGGAAGCCCTTAACCAGGTCATTCATACGGTTCAAGCTACGCAGCACGGTACTTTTGCCACAGCCCGAAGGGCCGATAAAACCGGTGATCTCGTTTTTCCTGATCGGCACATGGCTGTCACGCACGGCCATGAAGTTACCGTAGAAAATCTTGTCGAGCTTGCAGTCCATGACAATGGGGGCTTCGCTGACCATGGGAGCGGCTCTTTGCGCAGTGGATACGTTCAAGTTGGATGCTCCCTTTCTCAATACTTGGGCTTGCCGAAGACTCGGCTCAAAATGTTGATGACCAGCACGATCATGACCAGCACCAGCGAGGCCGCCCAGGCGAGCTCGAGCTGGTTGTCGAACGGCATGCCGGAGAAGTTGTAGATCAGTACCGCAAGCGAGGCTGTGGGGTTCATCACCGCCAGGTCGCCGTCGTGGTAGATCCAGTAGTTGCTGAACAACGCGGTGAACAGCAGTGGCGCGGTTTCGCCAGCGGCGCGAGCTACGGCCAGCATCACCCCGGTAAGGATGGCCGGCAGGCCGGTGGGCAGGACGATCTTCCAGATCACCTGGGCACGGGTGCAGCCCATGCCATAGGCAGCGTCCTTCATGATCTTGGGCACCATCTTCATCGACTCTTCGGCCGTCAGCACCACGATCGGCAGCATCAGCACCGCCAGGGCCACGCCGCCTGCCGGTGCCGAGTAGGTACCGGTGGTCATCACCACCAGGGCGTAGGCAAACACACCGGCCAGGATCGATGGCAGGCCAGTGAGCATCTTGGCGGCAAAGCGCGCAGCATTGGCCAGCTTGCTGTCGGGGCCGAGCTCGGCCAGGAACACCGCTGCCAGGATACCGACCGGCACAGCGATGGCGGCGGCAATGCCGACCATGACGAAGGTACCGGCCATGGCGTTACCGAAACCACCGCCCATCTCGAAGCCGGTCGGTGGCAGCTCGGTGAACACTTCCAGGTTAAGGCGTGCCCCGCCGCGAGTGATCAGCATGTACAGCACGGAAATCAGCGGCACGCTGGCCACCAGTGCCGCAAACCACGCCAGGGTGGTCAGTACCAGGCTGCGCAGGGCGCGGCCTTCCAGCTTGCGCTGCAGGCTGGGCAACGCGGCTACAGGGGTCGTCAGGTCAGTCATTGTTTGTTACCACGCTGGGCGTAGAGCATGATCATCGAGCCGAGGACGTTCACCAGCAGGGTGATGAACATCAGTACCAGTGCGGCGTACATCAGCACTTCGACCTCGTTCGGGCCGGCTTCCGGGAAGTTCAGCGCCAACAGCGCCGCCAGGGTGTTAGCCGGTGCGAACAAGGACAGGGAAATGGTGTTGGCGTTGCCGACCAGCATGGCCAGCGCCATGGTTTCACCGAGTGCACGGCCAAGGCCCAGCACCAGCGAACCGAAGATGCCGGTCGCCGCCGAGGGCACCATCACCTTGAGGATGGCTTCCCAGTGGGTGGTACCCATACCGTAGGCAGCCTGCTTGGTTTTCATCGGTACACTGGTCAGCGCATCCTGGGAAACCGCAGCGATGGTCGGCAGGATCATGATCGCCAGTACCAGCGCCGCAGGCAGCAGGCCTGGGCCACTGAGGGAGGTGCCGAAAAACGGGATCCAGCCCAGCTCGCTGTTCAGCCAGGCGGTCAGCGGGCGAATCGCCGGGATGACCACATAGATGCCCCACAGGCCGTACACCACGCTGGGGATGGCGGCGAGCAGCTCGACGATGGTGCGAAACACCGCGGCAAGCTTGGCCGGAAGGAAATCCTGGGTCAGGAAAATGGCCATGCTGACGCCGAAGAAACCGGCGATCAACAGGGCGATCAAGGCGCTGTAAAGCGTACCCCAGATCGCTGGCAGAATACCGTACTTGCCTTGGTTAACGTCCCAGACGCTGCCGAACAACACGTCAAAACCGTGCTTTTCAATCCCAGGCAGTGCCTTGCGGCCGACTTCGTAGACCAGCGCGAAGACCAGCGCCAGCACCAGCACCACGCCAATGCGCGCAAGCGCACGGAAGGTGCGATCGACCAGAAAGTCTTTCGCAGACGGTGGCTGGCACGCGGAGTCGGGGTTATCCGGTATGGCAAAAGGAGTGTTCATTGGCGAGTTCCGGGACAAGGGACAAACACCCCCGGCATGGCTTCATGCCGATACCGGGAGCGCCTGGGTATTACTGGATGTTGGCGGACGCTTTACGCACCTGGTCGACTACCGACGGCGGCAGCGGGATGTAACCCATCGAGTCGGCGATGGTCTGGCCTTTGGTCAGGCTGTACTCGACCATTTCACGCATGGCCTTGGCTTTTTCCGGGTTGCCGTTGTCCTTGCGGAAAATCATCCAGGTATAGGAAGTGATCGGGTAGGACTTGGCACCGTCCGGGTCAGGCAGCCAGGCCACCAGGTTTTCCGGCATTTTCACCGCAGCCAGTGCTTCGGCACCGCTCTCGGCATTCGGCACGACGTATTGGCCAGCCTTGTTCTGCAACATGGCGAAGTCGACCTTGGCCAGCTTGGCGAAGCCGTACTCGATGTAGCCGATAGCGCCCGGGGTCTGGCGGACGGTGGCGGTTACGCCGTCGTTCTTCGGCGACTTGATGAACTTGTCGGTGGCCGGCCAGTTGACGGTGTTGCCTTCGCCCAGCCCTTGCTTGAAGTCAGCGTTGATGGCCGACAGGTGCTTGGTGAAGACGGCAGTGGTGCCGCTGGAGTCGGCACGCACGACCACGGTGATCGGGGTGGCAGGCAGCTTCAGGTCAGGGTTGGCCGCCGCGATTTGCGGGTCGTTCCACTGGGTGATCTTGCCGAGGAAGATATTGGAGTAGACGTCGCGCGGCAGCTTCAGCCCTTTAGGGTTACCCGGCAGGTTGTAAGCCAGGACGATTTCACCGGCGGTCATTGGCAGCAACTGCACGCCTTCGCCAACCTTGGCAATGTCTGCTTCGCTCATAGCCGAGTCACTGGCGGCGAAGTCGACAGTCTTGTTCAGGAAGTCCTGAACGCCCGCACCGCTGCCCTTGGACTGGTAATCGACGGTGACGCCAGCCGTGTTCTTGCTGAAGTCCTTGAACCAGGTCAGGTAGATCGGTGCAGGGAAGCTGGCGCCCGAACCGGTCAAGCGGACGTTTTCTGCAGCAAAGGCTGCCGAGGTGGCGCAAAGGGAAACCGCAACGGCGAGTGCAGCAGACTTCATCAGGCGTTTCATCAAAAAAGTGCTCCGTGTGATGGCCAGCACACTTTGCATCAGCTGTGTTACAACTTTGTGACTGTTGAATGGCAAGCCGCGCGGTAGAGCTTTTTGCCTGTGCCATCAGCCGCTGAGCCGGGACCCTGAAACGGTTCCAGCCTCATCGCAAACGCTTGAATGTGGCGATAGACCCTGCAAAGCAGCACCAGAAACAAGAACGGGCCACAGCAGGCGATCAACCAATACTGGCGAGATCTGCATCACCGGCATCCCCACAGCGGTTGCGGCATGCACATTCGAACTCGGCTTGGGCACGGGTGGAAAAGTTCAGGCTCAGACGCATCTTGTCTTGCGTGTCATAGAGGTCGTACCCCTCCGCCAGTGCGGCAGGAAAGCCAAGCCGTCGAGGATAAGCCTCTTTCTTGGGTGGCACTGCGGGAACCACAACGAAGCGTGTCTGCATGATCATCCCCTTCGGCAGTGCTTAAGTATTAGTACTGCTATGTGAAAGCATCAAGATGACTCATGCAATATTTTGGGTCAGCCGACTATTTTCGCTGCGATGAGTGAGCAGAAGCCCAGCAGGCAAATGACCCCGATGCCATAGAACAACGTTCTCCATGGCTGCAGGCCCCGCAGATAGGCCAGCGTATGCAGGACCCTGGCAACCGTGAACACCGTACTCAGCCACAGCACCGGTTGCGTGGCTGCTTCCAACGCGACAGCCAGCCCGCCGAGGGCAAAGAATATGGGAATGTTCTCCAGATCATTGGCCCATACCTTGGCAGCACGTGTCACCTGCGGGCGTTCAACGGCCTGGGCGACGCGCCTGAACACGGCAGCGTCCTCCGGGTTGGTGAACGCGACGAAGCGCAAGCGGTGATAGCCCTGATAGCAGGAAACCAGGAACATCTTGAGGAACAGCACCACCACGCACAGCGCATAGACCTGCAGAGCACCGCTCATGGCTGGCGCCCCTCGGCAACGCCTCTGGTTACCAGGTACAGCAACGGCCCCAGCGAAACGAACATGACGGTCAGCATCAGGTAAGGCAGCACCGCGATCCCGGCTCTGCCGCGCACGCGGTTGTCTCTCATCATCCAGCAACCGGCCAGCCCGGCCATCAGGTACAGGTCGATGACCACCTGGGCGGTGTCCGGCCGCGCCAGCAGTGCCAACCCGAATGCCAGCAGCGATTGCTCGGCAATCAGCAGCGTCCAGCCGGTGTACAGCGAAAACAGCACCAGTACCGCCAGCGCGCAGATACGCAAGCCCATATGGCTCTCCTTGATAGGGTTTGCCGGCACAGTAGTGATAGGGTTGCTTGCACTCAATGACCCGTGAGGTCATGGACATTGCACTCAAGGACGATCAGGGCAACGTATGATCATCGCCCACTGCCTTTGCTCAATCCAGAAGGCTGCCCAAATTACCGGGCTACTTGAAACCTTCCCTAGGCACTGTATGAAAAGTAATGTCGTAGACACCGCCGCCAGCAAGCCAGCGAGACCATCGCAGCGAAGCTTTCCGCCAGCTTGCAATAGCGTGTACCCAGACGGCGGTGCTCCTTCAATCAACCCAATAGACGTTCGATAGAATTGCGTTGCCGATACTTGGGCCTGTCAAACAGCCGCGGCAAACCCGGCTTCGGCATACGTTTCATGTCACGTAGCGGAATCACCGGTTGCATCCGATAGCGGTCGCAGCATTGCCGCAAGGATTCTGCGTCATACCCTTTGTCGGCCAAGAGCAAACGGCAACGATTGTGTGGCCGGCC
This sequence comes from Pseudomonas sp. D5(2026), assembly GCF_057766845.1. Taxonomy (NCBI): domain Bacteria; kingdom Pseudomonadati; phylum Pseudomonadota; class Gammaproteobacteria; order Pseudomonadales; family Pseudomonadaceae; genus Pseudomonas; species Pseudomonas sp. D5(2026). The sequence goes on along the minus strand of NZ_CM173421.1, from coordinate 2,465,402 downwards.
TCGACTCGAAGGGATGTGGACACCGTCCAGCAGTCGTTGAGCATGGGAGATGTCGCTGGCGTTTCCGCCTGAGAGCGTGAAGTGGAGTGGGATGCCACGAGCGTCACTGACCATGTGAATTTTCGTCGCCAACCCGCCCCGGCTTCGTCCAAGTGCGTGGTCCGTTGGTTCTTCGCCCCCCTTTTTTGCCTGCGCCTGAAGAGGCACGGGTGGCTCTCACGGCGGTTGAGTCGATGCACCAAGTGTTCAAGTCAATCAGGCCCTGCGCATTGAGCTTGAGGTGTAACCGCGTGAGCATCTTGTTGAAAATTCCTTGATTTCGCCAGTCTCGAAATCGTTGATAGACCGTCGACCAAGGCCCGAATCGTTCTGGCATGTCCCGCCAGGTTGCACCGGAGCACAGCACCCATAAAACGCCGTTGAGCATCAAGCGATCATCGACTCTTGGGCGTCCTGTACGTCGATGTGCGGTGAAGAGGTCCGCGACTATTTCCCATTCTGCATCGGAAAGTTCGTATCGCTTGGACATGGCAGAATCCTTCGCCTAAAAAGCGAGAAATCTACGGAAAATCGGCTTCCAGAGACTCCAGTGAGGTTTCAAAGGTCTTCATACAGAACCTAAGCTTACACAAGGTTCCACTGCCCCTCAAAATGGCGCCTCGTTAGGCCTAAGAAGCACTACAGAATCTCTTATACCTGACCGGACTGCAATTAAATGATATGCAGGCTCCCTGATGACAATTTCTAAATTTCTACGCATCTCTGCGACGCCCTCACGCACTCTAATCGAATAGTCTCGCCCTAATTTGAGGCGACTGGCGTATTTGATATAAACTCCGTATAACTCTGGTGTTTTCCCGCGCATCCAAAGACTTCGAGCGTACATAAAAGGGTGGTACGGATCAGGAGCAAGATAGAATCCCTTTCCAAACAGTTGAGCATGGCTGGAACCTTGAAACGCTGGATCAAGCCCTGACATCAAGCTGGGGCCATGCTCCTTCGAACTTCCGTGAGCTCCAAGATAATCCCAGTCACTGATGTCCTCCACACCAGGCGCACTAGAAGCAAGCGACGGTGCGGAGGCAGACCTCGCTCTCGTTTCTCGGGTATATATTTTGGTCTGGCTTGTAGTAACCGCGTTGAATAACCGACCCGCCCCTTTCGCTTCCTTAATGAAGCCAGCTTTTAGGCCAGCCCACCTGAAGAATCGAGATAAAAATGTTGGCACTGGAAAACGCCCGCTCGGGTCTCGTAAATTTATTGGATCCCCAAGGCAATAACAATAAGAATTAGTCCCACCCCGCCCGAACGGACTCATACTGTCTGGGGAGTTGAAACGCATTAAGACAGGATTGAGCCCTCGATGGCCATTACCCAACAGATAGTGCCCAGTTACTGGATCTTCTCGCTCGCCATTAAATGCAATTAACTGTGAACATCCCGAGCAGTATCCATAAGGTGTATAGCTGAGAGCCCGCCACAACTGGCATTGACTTTCATCCATGCTATTTTTAATTTTTCGTGCCATCAGCGTGCACCTCAAAGCTGCCTTTAGGGAAACTCCGAACAAGTCGCTCATCAGTCGAAAATGGGCAGCTTAGGGATGCCGAAAAGCCCGATTTTCAGTCGCTGATTATTGGATAACCAAGGCAAAGCCTTGGTTATCTGGACTCACGGGCGCACCTCTCCCGCAGCAGGCAATAATTGCCGGCGCACCATCCACAGATTCGACAGGGCAAACAGCGTGGTCAGTTGCGCCGTGTTCTTGGCCAAGCCACGAAAACGAGTCTTCACATAGCCGAACTGGCGTTTGACCACCCGGAACGGGTGCTCCACCTTCGCACGCACTTGCGCCTTGGCCTTTTCGATCTTGCGCTTGGCTTGGTAGAGCACGCTGCGTTTGCTCAAGTGCTTGTAGGTGCTGCGGCGGGCAGCGACCTGCCATATCACCTGCCGTCCCTCGTGTTCTGGCCGCTTTTCCAAGCCTGTGTAACCCGCATCCGCACACACGACATTCTCTTCGCCATGCAATAGCTGAGCGACCTCCGTCACGTCAGCTACGTTCGCGGCGGTACCATGAACGTGATGCACCAGACCCGATTCAGCATCCGCGCCGATGTGGGCCTTCATGCCGAAATAGTACTGGTTGCCCTTCTTCGTTTGATGCATTTCAGGATCGCGCTTGCCTTCCTTGTTCTTGGTCGAACTGGGCGCGTGGATGATGGTAGCGTCGACAATGGTGCCCTGGCGCAACGACAGGCCCTTGTCTTGCAGGTAATTGTTGATGGTTTCCAGAATGCCGGCCGCCAACTGATGCTTCTCCAGCAGGTGCCGGAAGTTCATGATCGTCGTGTCTTCGGGGATCGGAGCGCTGAGCGTCAGACGAGCGAACTGGCGCATCGAAGTGATCTCGTACAGCGCCTCTTCCATGGCGGGATCGCTCAAAGAGAACCAATTCTGCAGCAGGTGAATGCGCAGCATGGTTTCCAGAGGATAAGGCTTGCGGCCACCGCCAGCCTTTGGGTAGTGAGGCTCGATCAACGCCACCAGTCCACTCCACGGAACCACCTGTTCCATCTCGGCCAGGAAACGCTCGCGACGGGTTTGCTTGCGCTTACCGGCGTACTCGAAATCGGAAAAGCTCATCTGGCTCATGGGATGGCGGACTTGTAGAAGGCAGTTGGACGGAGGGCTATTTCAGCACAGGTCAGATGGGCTGTGCTGACTTGATCGGAGAATCCCTATGCGTGTAACGCTTATATAGCCAACGGAGGAAGAAGAGGACAGGATCAGGAGCACCAAGCACCATGATCTATTCGGTGGACCGTTATCTGGTAGAAATCCGAGCCCCATTGAAATCTACCCATTAAATCCAGCATCATTTCAGAAGTCCCCTAGTAGCAGATCTATCAGTTTCTCCTGAGCGACACCCAGGTGGAGATCAACAAACATTATTTGAAAAATTGTGCTTATTTGTTGAACAAGACGGGGGTCCGTCGGAAATTCATACCTGCAATGATAGCGCTGAAGATAAGTATTCCGATCGCGGAAAACATGACCCAGCGAACAACCTGCTTCCAATCGCCAGACCTCCAACAAAGAGGCGTTGGCGCCCCACCCTGTCACCGAGGATGCCCGCACCCAATAGCAAGCCAGCGACGATCGATGGATACATGTTGACGATCAAAAACTTGTCGGTAGTGGATGTATCGAGATGCATGGGTGAGGGTCAGAAGCGCGATCTAGAGAACGGCCATACCGATCGCGACCAACAGCAGCGCAAAAGACAGCACGAATAGTACTAGCCAGCGCCGAGGGTTGTTAGCCAGGAAGTTCTCCTTGCCACCAACACCCGACATCCATGTCGTCATTTCCTCAAGCACATCCAAGGCTAGCTGAGTAGTATCCCATTGCAAAAAACAACGAGACAATCTGTTAATTCATGTTGCACAGCATCAGGAAATCCCGCAGAAGGCGAGTTTGATCGAAAAAACAGCTGAGGGAAACGCCTCTCTTCAAACAGTTATTCAAGCGACATCAACGTATTTCATATACACTCACTCCGACCTTCAACTCCTGGATTAACTTAGTTGAGCGCATTTTTCGGGATATCACTGTTTACCCACGCGACGGCAGCCTCAGTTCGACATGCGAATTGGCCGGTTCCATTAATACATTTTTAGCGCTGCACAACGCTCAGCCCTACCGGTATGTATGGCGCGCAAAAGGCGAAACATCTTGCGCAAGATCCAGAAAGGGGACTGACGAGCCTTCCGATCACGCCTAGGCAGCACTCGCGGCGGCCTGACAACCACCAACACAAACGCCGCGCAAATTGATAGGGTTGCTTGTACTCAAGGACGATCAGGGCAACGCATGAATCATCATCTGTTCCATCGCAGCACCCCTGCCCCACACATCTCAGCGGGCCAGCATCTTCGCGAACTGCGCCGTCAGGCCAAACTCAGCCAGCTGGAACTGGCGCTGCTGACGGGACTGTCGCAGCGTCATCTGAGCTGTGTGGAAACAGGACGCGCCAAAGCCAGCCCAGGCACCTTGCATGCCCTCCTGTCGGCCCTGGATGCACCGCTGGAGCGGTGCAACGAAGTGTTCGTTGCTGCAGGATACGCGCCCCGCTACGCCGCCACACCACTCGATGCGCCTGAACTGGCCTTGGTGAATACTGCCATCGAGCATATTCTGCAGGTGAACAACCCCGCTCCGGCGATCGTCATCGACAGCAACTGGGACGTCATCGCCGCCAATGCCAGTACCGGCCTGCTGCTGGCGATGGCCGGTGTCAGCGCACAGCCGGCGACCGGCCTCAACCTGCTGCAGACACTGCTGTGCCCCGGTGGTCTGGGTGATCATATGGCCAACGCGCCGGAAATCCGCGCTGCTGCCTGGCACCGCGCATCCAGGGAGGCCGCAGGCAATCCGGCACTGGCAGCGCGCTTGCGCGACTTGCCGCCCCCGGCAAGCCCGTGCCAGATGGCAACAGCCACCCCTTTGCTGCTGACCCGCGTGAACACCCCGTATGGCGAGCTGAGGTTCCTGTCCACGTTCACCACCTTCGGCATGCCGCTGGATGTCACCGTGCAGTCACTGCGCATCGAACACCTGATCCCCGCCGACGCACAGACCCGGCAAAGCATGCAGGCAGCGTTCGAGCAGTGGTCGGCCGTTACTGCCTGAACGTCAGGGTCTGGCTGCGCCCGGTTGCGTGCTGTTGCCGGCATGATCCGCCGCCGCACCTACACGTCATTGACCCAAATCAAGCCCTCGCGCCGAGTTCGCGCGACGATGGCTGCACGCAAGGAATGACTCAAGCACCGCCAGGCGCACAGTGCTCAAGGTTTACCGCTTGATCGCTGTGCGCGGCCTTGGCCAAGGAGCCCCACATGAACCCGCTGAAACACATACTGGTTGCCACCGACCTTTCCCCACATGCCCGCAACGCCGCTGAGCGCGCTGCCTACCTGAGCGATGCGCAACAGGCCTCGCTGGACCTGCTCTACGTTGCCAACCCGGCACCCTTCGAGCGCCTCAAACAGTTGGTGACGCCTGATGACGATCTGTTGAAACGCGTACTGGATTGCGCAGGCGAGAAAACCCACGCACTGGCAGCACTGCTGTTCCAGCGTTACGGTATCTCCGCTGGCGTGCAGGTCGCCGGCGGCTCGGTGATCACGGAGATCAACCGGGTGGTGCAGGACAAGCACAGCGACCTGCTGGTGTGTGGGGCCAGGGGCCAGAGCGTGGCGCGGCGCCTGCTGCTGGGTTCAACCGTGCAGAAAATGCTCAACCACATGCCCTGCCCTTTGCTCGTGGTCAAGCCGGCCCCTCGTGATGCCTACCGCACTGTGCTGGTGCCAGTCGATTTTTCGCCCGTTTCACTGCGCACCCTCAAACTGGCCAAGGCCATTGCCCCGCAAGCGGAGATCATTCTGCTGCATGTGTACGAAGCCCCGTTTGAAGCCAGCGTGCGCTTCGCCCATATCGACCACGGCACCCTCACCCACTACCGCAATGTCATTCGCAAGGATGCAGAAGCACAACTCGCGGCGTTGAGTGAGGCTGCCGGCATGGCCGATGCACGGCAGGTCCTGGTGCACGGTAACCCGGGCTGGTGCATTGTCGAGCAGGAGCAGGAGCTGGAGTGCGACCTGATTGTGGTCGGCAAGCAGGGAGCAAGCGCGCTGGAGGAGCTGCTGGTCGGCAGCGTCACCAAGCATGTGCTGAACGAATCACTGTGTGATGTGCTGGTGGCACCATAGGCGGCATAAGCACGCTGCACTGCCGCCTGTTGCACCTGTCCGGGTCAAGCACAAGCGCCCTTGGCTAGCCTGACGGCGAACGGGTTAGGGAATAAAGCCCCCGCCCATAGCATTCGCAAGCGGGACGCCATTGCTCAGAGCAGCCGCTCTACGCAAGACGTTTCATCGATTGCGCTGATGATTACTATCGAGCGGCCTGCCTGTCGGCCAGGCAAGGCCGTCTCTACAATCGCCTGCAAATCCCCCCGCTCTTGCGCCTGCTACAGGCGAGATCCCTCATGGAACCTAACCCATGCCAAGCAACAGCCAGGCCCCTCGCGGCCTTCCCGAACACAATCAACAGAGTGTCACCCAGCAATGGCTGGCAATCCTCTCGGTAGCCGTGGGTGCGTTCGCCCTGGTCACCAGTGAGTTCCTCCCGGTGGGGGTGCTAAACGATGTGGCCAGCGACCTTGGCATCAGTGCAGGCCTTGCCGGCCTGATGGTGACCTTGCCCGGCATCATGGCTGCATTGGCCGCCCCATTGATTTCCGTAGGCGTGGGCGCGCTGGACCGGCGCTACCTGCTGATCGGCCTGACGCTGATCATGATCATTGCCAACGCCATCGTGGCCTACGCCGGCGACTTCAGCCTGCTGTTGGCCGGCCGTGTGCTACTGGGTATCAGTATTGGCGGCTTCTGGGCCACAGCCATCGCCCTCAGCGGCCGCCTGGCACCTGAAGGGATGGGCGTAGCCAAAGCCAACTCCATCATCATGGCGGGCGTAACCCTGGCGACGGTAGTGGGCGTGCCTGTGGGCACCTGGCTGAGTGGCCTGATGGGCTGGCGCATGACGTTCCTGGTCACTGCACTGGTAGGCGTACCGGTGCTGCTGGCACAGGTATTCCTGCTGCCGCGGCTGATGCCGGAAAAGGCCATCCGCATTCGCGACCTGCCGGCGTTGTTCATCAACCCGCAAGCACGGGTCGGCTTGATCGCCGTATTGCTGATCGGCCTGGCACACTTTGCTGCGTACACCTATGTCGCACCGTTTTTCAAACAGAATGCCGGCTTTGACGGGCCTACGATCGGTTCATTATTGCTGTTGTATGGCGTGGCCGGCTTCATGGGTAACATCTTCGCCGGCTTTGCTGCCAACCGCAGCGTGCGGCATACGCTGATGCTGGTCGCGCTCATGATCGCAGTCAGCACCGCCCTGTTCCCGCACTTCGCCACCGGCATGACGGGTGCCGCGATGCTGATCGCACTGTGGGGCTTTGCCTTCGGTGCGTTCCCGGCTTGCGCCAATATCTGGATGTTTGTCGTGGCGCCCAAGGACGTCGAGCGTGGCATGCCACTGTTCGTGGCCATGTTCCAGGTAATCATTGCCGTGGGCTCGTTCTTCGGCGGGCAAGTCGTAGACCATATGGGCACTGCGGTACTGCTGAGCCTGGCCACGGCGCTGGTGGGCTGTGGCTTTGTCACCGTGCTGGTGCTGGGGCGCAACGTCAGCAACGATCTGGCGACGCAGCCAGGCTGAGCAGCCGCCCAGGGCGGCTGCGCAATGCTTGAGGCCGTGAAACCGAGGCGCCTGCTTCGCGGGCAAGCCCGCTCCCACAGGTACCGCACGGCCCCAGGCGCTTGCATTAGCTGCAATCGCCCCGCTCAGGCTGACGTGGTTGCCTGGCGCACATCACCTGAACCTCGGCGCCACGGGCCCTGGCCAGCAGCTCCTCGGTGTCATCCCCGCCGGGCAAGGCAAGCAACAAGTCAGGGCGGCTGTCATTGAGCATGAACAGATTGCGCAAGCGTTCGGCCTGCTTGCCGTGCAGCTGCCAGTTTGGCGGGTAACGCACCAGATCGGCGCCATGCTCGCGTGCCCAGCTTTCAATTTCCCCGCCAAGAAACTGGCTGCCACCGTGGATCAACACCCGGATCGGCCGCTGGCGCTGGACGTCGTCCAAGGCCTGCCGGCAGCGCCGGGTGTCTGCGTAATTGCGTCCTGCACAGATCAGTACTCGCATGGTCGGCTCTCCTTGAATGACTCAGAACCACTGGCCGAAACGGCGGATGTAGAGGGTCTTCATGGCCTGGGCGACCACGCAGTAGCCCAGCAGGGTAGCGACCAGCCAAGGGAAGTACTCCCACGGCAGCGGCACCAGGCCAACCATCGCGCCCACAGGAGAGAACGGGATATAGATACCCAATACCATGACCAGCCCTGTTGCCAATACCACCGGCAATGCAGCGGTGCTCTGGAAGAACGGCACCTTGCGAGTGCGCAGCATGTGCACTACCAGCGTCTGGGACAGCAACCCCTCGATGAACCAGCCGGACTGGAACAGCGCCTGCATTTCGACGCTGTTGGCGGCGAACACGTACCACATCAGGGCGAACGTGGTGATGTCGAAGATCGACGACGTAGGACCTATCCACAACATGAATCGGCCGATGTTGCGGGCATCCCATTTGCGTGGCTTGCTGAGGAACTCCTTGTCCATGCGGTCCCAGGGCAACGACAGCTGGGAAAAGTCGTACATCAGATTCTGTAGCAACAAGTGAATCGCCAGCATCGGCAGGAACGGAATGAACGCACTGGCCACCAGGACCGAGAACACGTTGCCGAAGTTGGAGCTGGCAGTCATGCACAGGTACTTCATGATGTTGCCGAAGGTTTCGCGGCCTTTGAGCACGCCCTCCTCAAGCACCATCAGGCTCTTTTCCAGCAAAATGATGTCGGCCGATTCCTTGGCGATGTCGGTGCCGCTGTCCACCGAGATACCGACGTCAGCATCGCGCAGGGCGGCGGCGTCGTTGATGCCGTCGCCAAGGAAGCCCACGGTGTGACCATTGGCCTGCAGGGCCTTGAGCACCCGTGATTTCTGCAGCGGGGTGAGCTTGGCGAAGACGGTGCGCTCCTCCACCTGAAGCTTCAGGGTGGTGTCGTCCATGCCCTCGTTGTCCTGGCCGAGCAAGGGCTGGCCTGGCGCCAGGCCCACTTCACGGCAGACCTTGGACGTGACCACCGGGTTGTCGCCGGTCAGTACCTTTACCTGCACGCCCATGTCGCGCAAGACGGCGATGGCCGGGCCGGCAGTTTCCTTGGGGGGGTCGAGGAAGGTCAGCAAGCCCTGGATGACCAGATCGCGCTCATCTTCGGTGTGATACTGCGCCTTGCCTTCGGCCGCCGGGATCTCCCGGGTGGCAACCACCAGCACGCGGAAGCCGTCCTGGTTGAAGGCATCGACCCTGGCCATCAGCTGCTGGCGACGGCACGGATCAAGGGCAACGACCTTGTCGCCTTTCTGCACATGGGTGGCGATGGCGAGCATCTCCTCGACCGCCCCTTTGCTTACCAGCAGGTGATCGCCCAAGGCATTCTTCACCACCACTGACAGGCGGCGGCGGATGAAGTCGAACGGCAGTTCGTCGACCTTTGCGTAGGCGTAAGGCGCCTGGAACTGGTGGTCCTGGCGGGCGAAATGCAGCACGGCCTGGTCCATCAGGTTGCGGATGCCGCTTTGGTGATGGCTGTTGAGCCAGGCCAGTTCGAGGATGTGCTTGTCGGTTTGGCCGTCGAAGCGCACATGGTGCTCGAGGATGATCCGATCCTGGGTGAGCGTACCGGTCTTGTCGGTGCACAGCACATCCATGGAGCCGAGGTTCTGGATGGCGTTCAGGCGTTTGACCACCACCTTGCGCCGGGCCATGGCCACGGCGCCCTTGGCCAGGTTGGCGCTGACGATCATCGGCAGCATTTCCGGGGTCAGCCCCACTGCCACGGCAAGCGCGAAGAGGAAGGCATCACCCCAGTCGCCTTTCACCACACCGTTGATCATGAACACCACCGGCACCATCACCAGCATGAAGCGGATCAACAGGCTGCTGACGCTGTTCACGCCGCGGTCAAAAGCGGTCTGGCTGCGCGAACCGGCAATGGCCTTGGCCAGCGAGCCAAAATAGGTGCGTCGGCCGGTGGCGACCACCACGGCGCGGGCGCGGCCACTGACCACATTGGTCCCCATGAAGCAGATGTTCGGCAACTCGAGCAGGTTATCCTGATGTGCGCCATGCTCGGCGGCGGACTTCTGCGCGACATTGCCCAAGGTGTCGTACTTTTCGACCGGCAACGCTTCGCCGGTGAGCACGGCCTGGCTGATAAACAGGTCACGCGCTTCGAGCAGGCGGATATCGGCGGGAATCATGTCACCTGCAGAAAGCTGCACGATGTCGCCGGCCACCAGTTCGTCCATGGGCACTTCGCGCAGGCGCGGGGCTTGCCCGATCTGCTCGCGGCGCAACACGGTGGCCGTAGTGCGCACCATTGCCTTGAGCGCGTCGGCAGCCTTGTTCGAGCGGTACTCCTGCCAGAAGCGCAGCAGGCTGCTGAGGCTGACCATGGTCATGATGATGATGACCTTGGTCAGGTCGGCGTCGTCTGCTTCGCCTGCACTGACCGGCAGCCAGTAGTCGGTGACGAAGCTGATCCCGGCCAGGGTCAGCAGTACATAGATGAACGGGTTGTGCAGGGCCTTGAACAGCTGCACCAGGGCGTGGGGTTGCGGGTCGTGGGCAACCTGGTTGGCCCCATCGCGCACCAGGCGCTTGGCGGCTTCGTGCTCGGTCAAGCCCTGTTCGCTGGCATCGAGGTTGGCGAGGGTGACCGCCAGGCCATTGCGCGCTTCACGGGCGGCGCGGGTGGACAGGCGGGTTTCGCGTTCGGCCTTGGCCGATGAGGTGTTACGGTGTTTGACAGTCATGTTGCTGTGCTCCTGCCGCTGCGGCGGCACGACACACAGACGTTTCACTCAGGCGGTGAACGAAGGCATGTCGGGTCGCTGAATAATGCTGGTTCTTTCCGACAGTTGTCTGTCCGCTGCCGAGAGTCGGAAGTTGTGTCGGCAGCGAACTTTCTACTCGCGCAATCCATGGTTTGATTCCTTTTCATAAACACAGGGCAATAGTTATCCCGCGAACTTTTAACGTGAAAAGTTCGAGCACAAATATACCGTTCAATATCTGTTATTCAGTGAGAAGTGTGGGGGCTCAAGCGTGCATGAAGACGCGCCAGCACCCCGTAACTACTTGGGGGGTGCTGGTGGTGGTCAAGGTAGCCGTGCAGACGCCGCGGCCAGGCGCGGGCCTGCCGCGGTGCAAGGCACGCAGGCTGGCGAGGTGAAACGAATGAAGTGAGGTTCATGAGCTTGCCTCCAACCGGCCAACACCGGCGGCGGCAAGTCACGGCGGAGCATCAGGCTCTGGCGCGGCTTGCCCGACCAGGGTGTCGGGACCGGTGTTCCGGTTCAAGTGCCTGACCCGGCCATTCGGCAAGGGTCAGGCAGCGACGAGATACTGTGTCCATTGAATTCTTCAGTGAAGGGAAAAAAGGCCCCGCGCTCGAGGCGGTCGAACTTGATTCAAGCGTAGTATCGAAGTCAACCCGCAAGGGGAACTTTAAATAAGTTTAACCTTATCTTAATGCTCCACGCAGGCGCAGCGCCTCAAACCTTGAACCGCCCCACCAACGCCGTCATCTCCCCCACCAGCCCCGACAACGCCTTGCTCGCCTCGCTGGTCTGCTGCGCACCCGCAGCGGAATGGTTAGACAGTTCGCGGATGTTCAGCAAGTTGCGGTCTACTTCCCGCGCCACCTGAGCCTGCTCTTCGGCCGCACTGGCAATGACCAGATTGCGCTCGTTGATTTCGCCGATCGCACTGTAGATGCCCTCCAGCACTTGCCCCGAGGCCAGGGTCACGTCCAGTGTCGACTGGGCGCGGTTGGTGCTGGCCTGCATGGAAGCCACCGCAGCCTCGGTCCCCGCCTGCACGCTGCCGATCATCTGCTCGATTTCCTGGGTCGATTGTTGCGTGCGATAGGCCAGTGTGCGCACCTCATCCGCCACCACCGCAAAGCCGCGCCCGGCCTCACCGGCACGGGCCGCCTCGATGGCAGCATTGAGCGCCAGCAGGTTGGTCTGCTCGGACACCGAGCGGATCACTTCCAGCACCTTGCCGATGTCCCGCACCTGCCCCACCAACTGCTGCAGGTGCGCACTGCTGGTCTGGATCTCGCGGGTCATGGCTTCGGTGCCGTCGATGTTTTCGCTGACTTGCCGGCGGCTTTGCGCGGCCAGCTGGTTGGATTCACTGGTGGTTTGCGAGGTGGTGATCGCGTTGCGCGCCACCTCCTCCACTGCCGTGGTCATTTCGGTCACGGCAGTCGCGGCCTGCTCCAGCTCCTGCCCCTGCTGACGCAGGTTGTTGGCGCTTTCCTCGGTGACCGCGTTCAACGCCGAGGCGGCGGCGTCCAGCTGCCGGGCACAGTTGTTGATCTGCCCAAGGGTGTCGCGCTGGCTCTGCTGCATGCGCTGCAGCTCATGGAACAGTTGGCCGATTTCGTTGTTACCCTGCCCTTGCACCGGCACGCTCAGGTCGCCACTGGCAATGCGCCGGAAATGCCCCCCGGCTTCACGCAGGGGGTGCAACACACGCTGGGCAATGAACGCCCAGCACAGCACCGCCAGCACCACGGTCATGCCCAGCAGGCACAGGCTCAGCAATTGCGCCCGGGCCAGACGCCGGTCGGACTCGAGCATGATTTGCTGGCCACGTTCGCTCAGTGTGGTCACCAGTTGCTGGCGCAGGGTTTGCAGCCGTCCCATGGCATTACCGGCATCGCTGTTGACCTTGAAATACTGCTCCAGCGAACGCTGGCGGGTCGCATCACGCTGCCCGGCCACCGCCTTGGCGTATTCGGCAAAGGTTGCCTGCAGCTCGGTTGCCAACCCGCGAAGGGCGGGTTCGCGGGCGTTTTCGACAAATTCGTCGACCAACACCTGGCTCTTGTTGTTCAGCTCCACCGAAAGCGCCATGCGCTTGCCTGCACTCTCGTCATGGCCACCCAACTGCTCGATAAAGCCCGAAGACACATTGGCGCTGGAGCGAATCGCCATCAGCAACGCATTGTTCAACCGGTCCGACTGGTGCGCAGTCTGGTCCAGTTCAGTGATCTGCTGGTCGCTACCCACGGCAGCCCACCAGGCACTGGCCGTCGAAAACAGCAGGGTCAGGCTGAACAGCGACAACACCCAGAACATTCCGGTGCGAATTTTCAGATTGGCAAGCATGCGGGCAGTACTCCTTGTTGGCACCACTTCTGATCGAAGATTCGATGGTGGGTGTGCTGCTATCGGAGGTGCTGGCGCAGGCTTGAGGCGCCGAAATACGGTTATGTGCGGTAACCGAACGGAATGCGTTGAGGCCCAGAGGCCTCGCGCCCCTTGGGGGCGTAACCCTCCTGCACAAATCCTGAGCCCACCGCGATCACTGTGGGAGCGGGCTTGCCCGCGAACACGGGCGAAGCCCGTGCCATCCCCTGTCGCGACAGAAGGCCATGCCTACAGCCACCGCGCCTTGCCAATCGCTTTCGCGGCGTCTGCCAGGCGTTGGGTCGCCTGCCGAATCTCATCCGCATCCAGCGAAGCAAACCCCAGGCGCAAGGCATTCTCGGCATGGCCAAACGGTGAAAACTGTCGCCCACTGCGCACCACCAGGTCCCGTTCCAGCGCTTTGTCGACCAACTGATCCACATTGATCTCATCGGCAAACCTCACCCACAGCGCCAGGCCACCTTCTGGCGCCTGCACGCTGATCTGTTCGCCAAACGCATCGCGCAAGCACCCCAACAAGGTTTCGCGCCGGCGCCGGTACTCGCGGTTGACCCGGCGCAAGTGCTTCTTCAGTTCGCCATCATTGATCAGGTCCGCCAACATCTGCTGCATGACTGCATCGCCCTGCCCCAGGGTCAACATCGCCCTGCGTTCCAGCACGGTTGTCACTTCCACCGGTGCCACGATATAGCTGCAACGGAACGTGCTGCCCAAAGGCTTGGACAGTGAGCCAATGTAAATCACGTGCCGCTGCTGGCGGTCGCTGGCCAACGGCAGATAAGGCCGCCCGGCAAAGTGGTATTCGTAGTCGTAATCTTCTTCGACCACGCAAAAGGCATGCTGGCGGGCCAGCTCCAGCAGCTGTTGCCTGCGCCCGGCTGGCAGGCTGACCGTGGTCGGGAACTGGTGATGGGGTGTTATGTACATCATCCGCACCTTGTGCTGCCGGCACAGGGCATCTAGCTGATCGACCCGGCACCCCTCATGGTCCAGCTCCACAGTCACCAGGCGGGCACCCAGCTGACGGAAGATCTCCCAGGCGGGGGGGTAACTCAGGCGCTCGACCAGCACAACGTCACCCGGCTTGAGCAACACACTGGCCACCAGGGACAGCGACATCTGCACCCCCTGGGTCAGGCAGATATGCTCGGCGCCAACGTTCAGGCTGCGATTGTGCCGCAGCATATCGGCCAGGGCGCTGCGCAGATTGCGGCTGCTGCACTCGCTGCCATGGCGCACGCTGTTGCTGGTGAAGCTGCTGCGCAAGGCATTGCGGTAATAACGGTGCAGTACAGCCTGTGGCAGCAGGCGGTGGTCACAGGCGCCGTTGTCGAAGAACAAGGCCCCTGGCCGCCCTTGCTGCGCTACAGCCTGTTCGTTCGCCTTGAAGTAGGCAACGGCAGGCTCCTCTGGCAGCGCCAGAGCAAAAGGCCGCACGGCACTGGGCACGGCCGCGGTGCCTGGCGCCAGTTGCTGGCTGACGAAGGTGCCCCGGCGTTGCACGCTTTGCAGCCAACCCTTGGTTTCGGCTTCCTCATAAGCAAGGATCACGGTCTTGCGATTGACGTTCAGCAGTTGCGCCATCTCCCGCGTGCCCGGCAACGGCGTGCCAGGGCGTAGGCGACCCTCGCTGATTGCGGCCACCAGCCCTTCGACGATCTGCCGGTACGAAGCTTGCGCCCCATCGAGCTTGAGCAGTGGCTGCCATTTACGAAGCTGGACCATACGAAATATCCAAAACTGGAGGTTCTGCTGGTCCTGGACTATAGCAACAATCGAACCTCCATTTGCCCCGAGGTGTTCATGCAAAGCCGCCACGTCATTGAGTTGTCGCCCTCGGGCAAAACCTTCGAAGCCAGCCAGGAGTTGCTGCTCGATGCCATGCTCGCCAGCGGCCTGCCGGTACCCTTCTCCTGCCGCCGCGGCGCCTGCGGCTCGTGCAAGGTCAAGGTGGTGTCGGGGCAGCATCAGGACAAGCAGCGGGATGCGGACACACCGCCGCCTTCCTATCCCTTGGCCGCCGACGAAATGTTGCTGTGCCAGAGCCACGCCTGCAGCGACATGCGCCTGGAAATACCCGGCTGGTCACTGGACGCCCCGGCACTGCAAACCCAGGCACAGGTCGTTGGCCAGCGCGCGATGAGCGCAGATATTGTCGAGCTGGTGCTGCAGCCTGCTCAGCCATTGGAGGTGCGGGCGGGCCAGTACATGCGGTTTCAGTTGGACAACGGTGACAGCCGCTGTTTCTCCATTGCCAACCTGCCTGCCCAGGAACAAGGGCAACTGGTGTTTCACATCCGCAAGGTCAGCGGTGGGCTGTTCACCGAAGGTTTGCTGCCCACCCTGCAAGCAGGTGCAACGGTAAAGCTCGAAGGCCCGTTGGGCGCCTGTACCTGGCAGCACGATGACCAGCGCCCGCTGATCCTTTTCGCCACCGGCACAGGTTACGCCGGCATCAAGCCGCTGCTGCTGACGGCCTTGGCCGGCGATGCCGAAGTCACGCTGTACTGGGGCGGCTCTTCGCCGGCGGATTTCTATGACCGCGAATTTCTCGATGTGTCCAGCCGTGTGCACCCGCACTTTCGCTGGCAACCGGTGCTCTCGGCCCAGGCACGTATACAACAGGTGGCGCTCAGCCAGACGCATCGCTGGGACGAAACCCAGGTATATGCCTGTGGCAATGCCACGATGATCACCCAGGCCCGCGAGCAATGCCTTGCAGCAGGGGTACAACCCCATCGCTTTGTGGCCGAGGCCTTTGTCGCCAGCGGTGCACTGACAACGCAGGCTTCATCAGCCAGCACGCTGCACCCTCAGCTGGAAAAGGTCGGCCCACGTTATTCGCTGGACGGCATGCTCGCAGCCCGCGAACAGTCGGTACGGGCCGTGGCCGCCATTGCCAGCCAACTACAGGTCGGCATGACCACCGCCCAGGCACTGGAGATGGCCGCGCATACCCTGCAGGCGATGGGCGCCTCACACACCTGGCACCCCACCTACATCCGTTTTGGTGACGATACCGTGCGTACGCCACGGCAAGGCATTGACCTTCAACGTGTGCTACGTACCACGGACATCGTCGTGGTCGACGTTGGGCCGGTATGGGATGGCTATGAAGGTGACTATGGCGATACCTTCGTGTTTGGCCAGCACGCTTTGCACCACGCCTGCGTGGAGGCACTGCATGAGGTGTTCGACGA
Organism: Pseudomonas sp. D5(2026); assembly: GCF_057766845.1. NCBI lineage: Bacteria > Pseudomonadati > Pseudomonadota > Gammaproteobacteria > Pseudomonadales > Pseudomonadaceae > Pseudomonas > Pseudomonas sp. D5(2026). Next base: position 2,449,277 of record NZ_CM173421.1, on the reverse strand, counting down.
GACCCGTCAGGCCTGGGGCCGCGGGTTGACCGGGCGTGAACTGTATGACTTCGCCGAGCGCAGTGCCCAAGCCAAAGGTTGGCAGCTGGAGCGCAACCTGGCCGGGCATCGCATCGCCGACTTCCCGCATGTGTTGTATAGCCAGGACAAGCTGGCCGAGGTGGAGATTGTCCCGAGCGAGGTGGTGTGGGTGCTGGAGATACAGCTGTGCCACCCTACCGAACCTGTCGGGGCATTCTTCGAAGACATCCTGATTGGCGAACGCAAGCCGGGCGCTGCCACGGCAGCTTGAGGCCGCAATCAACGCACACCATGCCAGAGCTGAGGTGATGACGGTAAAGGCGTCATTGTCTTCTGTACCCGCCTACCAACGCTACGGCTTCACCCTGGCAGGCAACGTGGGTGAGTTTGCCGGGCTGGTGTATCAGCCAGTGGAAAAGCGCCTGCCGGCCCAGGCCCAGAGCGTGGCTGCTCTTCAACCCGCCATCAACCGCTGCCGCTTCACGCGTCGAGTGAACACAGCACGCTTTGCAGCTTGCTTCGGGTGGGATCCGTACACGCCTGCATGGGCTCGCGCAGCTCGTCTGCAATCAGGCTTTGCAGCTGCAACGCCGCCTTGACCACAGCCGGGTTGGGCTCGGCAAAGGCCACCTTGATCCAGGGCAGCAACTGGTAGAACGTGCCACGCGCGGCGGCCCAATCACCGCTGTCGACCTGCTGCACCATGCGTACGTACAGGTCGGCGCGCACATGTGCGGAGGCCGAAATGGCCCCTGCCCCACCCAGGCACAGGTTATTGAAGATTTGCAGGTCTTCACCGGCCAGCACCTGGGCGTGGCCGTCTTCGATCAGGGCCATGGTCGTCTCGCTGTCACCGCCACAGTCTTTCACTGCCGCAATGCGTGGATGGCGCACGATACGGCGCAGGGTTTCGCGTTCGATGCGTACGCCGGTGCGGTAGGGAATGTCGTAGACGATCACTGGCACGCTGGCGGCATCGGCCACGGTGGCGAAGAAGGCTTCGATGCCAGCCTGCGAAGGGCGAATGTAGCAAGGTGCGGGAACCAGCAGCCCGCCAATGTCACGCTGCTGGATTTCAGCCTGGAAGGCCAGCAACTCACGCAGGTTGTAACCTGACAGGCCCATCACCACCCTGCCAGGCTCCACCCAGGCCAGCATGGCATCGAGCACCGCCAGTTGCTCGGCCTTGGACAGCGCCGCCGCCTCACCCGTGGTCCCACACACCACAAAACCGGTCACACCGTCTTCGAGCAACTTCTTCACCAGCTTTTCCAGGCCTGGGAAGTCAATTTCATTAGCGCGCATTGGCGTGACGAGGGCGATCCAGATACCACGGAAATTCGACATGCAAAAACTCCTGATGTTGACCGAAAGTCAGCGTCAGCAGGGCGAAGAGTGGAAGTGGTGGCAGGGATACCTGGCGCCTTCTGTCTCGTCAGCCCACCTGACGAGACAGCGCGCCTCGGTCAGATGAGCGGCTGTTTCTTGGATTTCTTGGCAACGGCAACGCACGCGTCTGCCTGAGCGATGAAGCCCGAAGCGGAAATGGCGTGGTTGGATGTGGACATGCTGGCAAGCCCGTTGCGTAGATATGGCTGGATAATGGCGGGAAAAGTCGCCACAGGCAAGCCCGCAGTCGCACGCTTCAGATCAGGCCTTGCTTCACCGCTATAGCAATGCAGTGGGTTTCAGGCGCCGACCACACGGACCTGCTTCAGCGGCGCCTACCTACAGGCGAATGCTTTGATGTGCTGTATGGTTACCGGTTAAGCAAAAACCGTTTTTTCGGAGACAAGCATGCTGCGTATCTTTGAACGTAGGCTCGACCCCTTCCCACCCGACGAGGTACCACCGCCGCCCGTTGGCCTGTTGCGCTTCATGTGGGCTTGTACCCGCGGCGCCCGTGGCTACATCCTGGCGCTGGCGCTGCTCAGTGCCGGGGTGTCGATATACGAAGCCTGGCTATTCGCGTTCCTGGGCCAGGTGGTCGACCTGCTCGCGTCCTGGCAGGCAGGCGGTACTGTTGGCCCCGAGGAAAGCCGTGTGCTGTGGGGGATCGGCATCGTCCTAGTGGTCAGCATCGGGCTGGTGGCGCTGCGCACCATGGTTCAGCACCAGGTGCTGGCGATCAACCTGCCGCTGCGGCTGCGTTGGGATTTTCACCGCCTGATGTTGCGCCAGAGCTTGTCGTTCTTTTCTGACGAGTTTTCTGGCCGGGTCACAACCAAGGTGATGCAGACGGCACTGGCAGTGCGCGATGTGCTGTTCACCCTTATCGAAATCCTGCCCGGGATTGGCGTGTATTTCATCGCGATCATTGCCCTGGCCGGCGGCTTTGCCCTGAAACTGATGCTGCCCTTCATTGCCTGGGTCGTGCTGTTCGGTTTGGCCATGCTGTATTTCGTACCCCGGTTGGGCAAGGTCGGCCAGGAGCAGGCCAATGCCCGGTCGTCGATGACCGGGCGGGTTTCTGACGCTTACACCAACATCACCACGGTAAAACTGTTTTCGCACTCCAACCGCGAAGCGCACTTTGCGCGCGCAGCCATGGAAGACTTCAAGCAGACCGGTTTTCGCCAGATGCGCCTGGTGAGCCAGTTCGAAATCGTCAACCAGGCGCTGGTGGTGGGCTTGATCTTTGGTGCCGGTGGCTATGCACTGTGGCTGTGGCACCAGGGACAGGTCGGCACCGGGGCCGTGGCGGCGATTACCGCCATGGCCTTGCGCGTCAACGGTATGTCGCACTGGATCATGTGGGAAATTACCTCGCTGTTCGAAAACATCGGCACCGTGCAGGACGGTATGGCCACCCTCACCCGCGGCCCCAAGGTGCAGGATGTGCCGGGTGCTGCAGAGCTGGTCACCACGGGTGGCGCGGTGAGCTTCGACAAGGTCAGTTTCAACTACAACGGTGAGCGCCAGGTGCTCAATGAGCTGACGCTGCACATTCGTCCGGGCGAAAAAGTCGGCCTGGTCGGCCGCTCCGGCGCCGGCAAGTCCACCTTGATCAACCTGTTGCTGCGCTTCTACGACGTGGACAAAGGGGAAATACGCATCGACGGGCAGAACGTCGCCAAGGTCACGCAAGACAGCCTGCGCAGCGCCATCGGCATGGTCACGCAGGACACCTCGCTGTTGCACCGTTCGATTCGCGACAACATTGCCTATGGCCGCCCCGATGCCACCGAAGCACAGATCCGCGCCGCTGCGGCCAGTGCCCAGGCCGATGGTTTCATCAGCCAGCTCAGCGACCGCCAGGGCAACAGCGGTTACGACACCCTGGTGGGTGAACGCGGCATCAAGCTGTCTGGCGGCCAGCGCCAGCGCATTGCAATTGCCCGGGTGATGCTGAAGAACGCACCGATCCTGCTGCTGGACGAAGCCACCAGCGCGCTGGACTCGGAGGTGGAGGTGGCCATTCAGGAGAGCCTGGATGAGATGATGCAGGGCAAGACCGTTATCGCCATCGCCCACCGGTTGTCGACGATCGCAGCCATGGACCGGCTGATCGTGATGGATGAAGGGCGCATCATCGAGCAAGGCACCCATGCCGAACTGTTGGCTAAAAAGGGTACCTATGCACGGTTGTGGCAGCACCAGAGTGGCGGATTCCTGGGTGAGGATCAGGGCGTGGCCGAGGCTGTGGAGTAAGTAAAGGCCGGGGGCAGCCAGCGCATACCCAGGTTTCGAAAGCTTGCCCAGTCAATGAACTGCGCCCCTGACGATGCTCATGGTCGCCGCCCATCCGATAGCACCGCCTGCACCACACTGGCTGGCTGTTGCAATAGGCCTCGGGGCAAGCGGAAGCCTTTGAATGGTTGCTGGGTAATGGGATTGAAGGCTTTTTCAGCGTTAAGCCGATAGCGCATCACGCCATCTCCGGTCCTGAAGCTCAGATCCACGCTGGTCGCAGTCCGGCCATTGAGCGCGCCGCGGCTGAGCAAGCGGAACATCGACCAAGGGCCACGGTATTCCAGGCTGCTGCTGTTGCCATTTTGCCTTAGCAAGGTGAGATTGCTACGGACCTGCTGCCCCAGGGTATTGGGCCAGACAATACCCGTGATATGGCTTGGCCCATGGGTGTAGGCAATCAACTGGCCATCCAGGTCCAGCAGGCTGGTACGCTGGTTCGCACTGAGCCCCAAGGGCTCGATGCTGAACTGCACACTCAGCTTGCCACGCTGATCGAAGAAGGTTTCGCGAATGCGATCCGCCAGCTCGAGCTGCTCGATTACGTCGGCACGAATCAGGGATTGCCCGTGCTGAGTGGACTGCAAGGCCTCAAGGTTGTCCTTCAGGAAAACCTTGAGATACCGATCATTAAACTGCTGCAGGCGGCCTTTCGGCCCGAAGAACGCTTCGAAGTCATCCAAAGAAGCATCGGGTGCCTTCACCATAAAGGGGTAGCGGCCTGCCAGACGTTGCTGGAAGAAACTGTACACTTCAGCATCCCAACGTCGCTCCAGTTCGCGCAGTGCTTCAACGTTCAGCACCTGGGCAGTCTGGTCGGCGAGCTTTCTGACCTGGTGGCTGATGGGCTCCGGTAAACCTGTGGCAACACGTTGCAGGGTGCCGATCGGGTCCTGCCCTGTCATCGCAAAGCGCTGATGCACGGCTTGCAACGCGGCCTTGCCGCGGTCCGGGCTGTCCTGTATGGCCTTGGCGTAGTCCAGCACGGCCGCAACAGCGCCCAGGGTTTCATCGTAGTAGCTCGGTTTTTCTCCTGTCGCCTGCAGCATGGCGCCCAAGCCTGCAAACGCCCGCTGGATGGCCAACGCTTGCTGTTGCTCAGGCTTTCCGGTTGCTGCCCACAACGTACTCAGCTCACCCGGTGCTTCAACACCTGCTGGAGGTGCAAGCGAGGTATTATCCCTGACCGTGTCCAGCAGCCGCTGCAAAGGTGCTGTGGGGCCGGTCAACTGCTCCAGGATCGCGACACCATGGTCCAGATCACGGAAGTCAGCCACCGTAAAAGCGTTCAGGGCGCGCCGCCAGCTGTCAATATAATCGGCGCTGTAGAGGTTATAAAGCCGCTCGGTCAGCGCATCGCGGTCAACGTCCGAATAGTCGAGTTGACTGCGCTCCCCCAATGCCCATTGATCAACCATCGCCATTTCAGCGAACTGCTGGCTGCGCGGCGCGAAGTATTCCCTGAAACCTTTGGCGGTGAGCATGGCGGCCAGCCTTACATCCTCATCCCCTTGCCTGTCCCCGGAAGACGGCTGGTACACCACATCAAACGCAGGCCCTACCTGGTGGCGCAGGTCCAGCCCGGCGTGCAACTGCTGGTACGATTGTTGTTTCAGCCCTGCATAGACCCGCTGCGGCAACGGCAATTTGCGCAACGTCTGCTGCACTTCGCTGATCCGCTGGCGGTACTGCGGCAAATCGGTATCGGCATAGGCCAAGGCGTATTTCAGGTGCTGCATGAGGTCACGCTGCAACTGCCCCTGGCCAGGAAAGGCGCGTTGCCACTGACGGGCCATCCAGTCCTCGACCCATTCGGGCCGGCGGCTGTTACGGTCCTCGATCATCCGGTAAACCCTGAGCGCGGCCATTTGTTGCTCGCTGCCAGGTGGTGCTGCGTTCATGGCATCGATCACACCACTGGCCAAGGCCGGCAAAAAACGTTTCGACAACAAGCTGAGGTACGCCTCATCAACCAAGGGACCAATGTTGCGCCCTTGATACAAACCCAAATCGGCAACCACCGGCCAGGCTGCACGATAGTCGCCAAACACCGCCACCGCGTCGCGAATCTGGTCCAGCGGCTCCAGCAGGTTGCGCCCGGTCGGATCAAGACGCATATCGACTTCGTGACCGCTGTACTCCTGGCTTTTGGCGAGCACACTGGCAGCCTTGGCGCCATTGATATCGGCGTAACGCTGCCAACTGGCAATGGCGATACTGAACGCCAGGATGCCTACACCAGAGCCCACCCACAGCAAGTGGCGCTTGCTGCGCGCAACCCGAACATTGTCACCCGCCAGCCCGGCTTCCTGGTAGATAACCCGCCTGAATGCTTGCTGGATGAAATAGACCAACGCCTTCCCCTGCGCTTTACCTTCACGCAGGGGAAGCTTCGTCGTGTAGGGCTGAGCCGCTTCACGGACAAAGGCATTGCGCATGTCGCCTTGCTGTACCACTGACGACCAGTACACACCACGTACCAAGGGGGTCGTGGTGAACCGGTCACTCGCCAAGGTTTCGCGTAGGAATGCCTGCAGTATGGGGCGCAACCCGATCAATTGTGCATACAGTGAGAACAGGCGCCCGCACGGTGCTGTCTTGCCCAGTACATCCAGCCGGTCGATGACCTGCTCATGCAATTGGGTGAGAAGTCGCCCGTAGTGCTCGTCATACTCATCCAGCCAGGCGTCAAACGCGTCAACCGCATCCAGCTTGAAGGTGAACCCCAACAGACTTTCACGCTTGGCGGCCGAAAGCTTGCTGTAGAACTGGTCGAAGCCGTCCAGCAGATCGAATTTGGTCAGTACCACGTACAGCGGCAGGCGCGCCCCCAACTGACTACTCACTTCGTACAGGCGGGTGCGCAACCCATGGGCCAGCGCGACACGCTGCTCGGGCTTGCCATGCAGCAGCGCCGGCAGGTCGACCACCAACAACACACCATTGAGCGCCCGCTGGCTTCGCTTTCGCTGCAGCCAGCCCAACAGGTGCTCCCACAACCGGGCCTGGATGCCGGGCGGCGCGGAGGCGTCAGAGGGATCGTTGGCCGCCAAGCCCGCCAGTGGTTCTTGACTGATGAAAACACCGGGCGGGTCGATAATCACGGCATCGTCGCTGACCCACCAGCCTACCGGGTAGGCCAGTGCTTCAGCCTGTCGGCCCCGCGCCTGGGCCTGGTCGATACGCGTCAGGGTAAAGCGCTGATCGGTGCGGTCGATGAAGCTGCTTTTACCGGACTGTTCGTCGCCCAACACCAGATACCAAGGCAGCCGGTACAACGCGCGTCGCCCACCGGCATTGTCGAGGTACCGCTCAAGCCCCTGGCTCAAGGCCCGCTCTTGCGCCTGCACGAACGGTAGCGCTACATCCTGTTCGGCGGCCAGTGCCTGGCGGCGCTCCGCTTGCAGGCGGCGAAAGCGCGTGCGCAGTACCCCAAGCCAGCACAGAAGCGGCACCAGCACGAGTAACAGGCTTGCCACGCTGCGATGAGCCACACTTGCCAGCGGCTGCTGATCACGCCACGTCCATTGCGGGCCAAGCCACCAGATGGCGACCAGCATCAGCAAAGCGCCAAGCCCGAGCAGCAGCGGCAGCGCCAGGCCAATGCGCGTTACCCACGGCCAGCCCCAACGTTTGAGTTGCGTCCATACTTGATTCATCGAGGTTCCTGATCCTTGTCTTGAACTGCCAGCACTGGGGAAGCGGCGTACTGCTGAAGCCGCTGAAATACCTCGGGTTCCCACGCACTGGCGGAGGTTTGCTGCATGGTTCGGGCAACGTTCGCGCACAGGTCCTGGGCCAGCCAGGACACACCCCGCGCGGCCAGCAGATCGGCTGCAATCACGGTGGTGTGGCAGCGCTCACGGGGAGCACGAAAGCCCGCTTGCAGCCCTTGCAGCCGAAGGAGCAGCGGTTCTACGCCACCGGTTTCCAGCTGGCTTACCAACTCCTCGCGCAGGCCGCTGAACTCCTGGGGGGTTGCACCTTGGCCGGACGGCCCTTGGGTGCCCTTGAGCCAGGCCAGGCATTGGTCGTCGACAAATACCATGCCGTCGCTGAAGCACAGCTGCTGCAGCGCCGGCATGCGCTGCACAAACCGGGCGGTGGCACCACGGATGGCTTCGGCCACTTCGCACATCGCCAGCTGTGTGGCGACGGTCGCAGCCAGAAAGCTGCCACGAATCCAGAAGGGGCAAGCCGTCAGGCTCTTTTCAACGCGCTGCAGCAAGGCGGGGTCAACCACCTGACTGGCTATGGCCTCTTCATAGACCCGCGTGATATCCAGCGGAACCGCCATCAATTCCGTACGGTTGCCCTGCCTGACTTGGGGAGCAATCTGAATGTGCGCCCACAAACCGAAACGCCGTAACTGGTAGCCGGTAGCGTCGTAAGGGTCCTGCTGGTTGATGAGCTCGGCCATGGACAGCACGGCCCGGCGTGTCTCACGCTCATTGCCCATCGACATGCGTGACACAGGTGTGGCGATGACATCGGCCAACGGTGCAGGCTTCTCGGTTGCAGCCGGCGTTTTGGGCACAGCAGCCTCGCCAACACCGTTGGCAAGCTCCGAGTGTTTGCGCAGCAGGCGCTCAAGTTCGCCGAGTGCTGCCGTGTCCAGCTGCCCCGTTTCCTGTTGTTGCAGGCGTTTCAAGGCAGCCTGCGCTGCCGCTGCGTGGGTCGGGGTGTAGGTAAAACGATCAAGACGCGGGAGTGCCTCGGCCAAGCGATCGATCACCAGGGCAACCAGCTTGCGCTTGCCAAGGAAGCCTTTCGGTCCCGGCTTGGGATGAGCGGCCTCCCAGTAGCACTCGAGCATGCCGGCCAGCAACGCCAAGGTGCATCCCCACCGCTGCCAGCAGCCGCTACGCAACCATGCGGCACTCAGGTGCGCAACGATTCGCAGGTGCTTGCATTGCTCGCTAAGGTACTGACGGGACGCCTCATCGATAAAGCCCCAGTCGATCGAGGCGTCCTGCAGCCCACCCAGCTTGACCATCTCCTGATCAATGGCCTGATAGGTTTCGTCCTCGACATCGAACAGGCCGGCCGGAACTGCCGGATCAATCGGCGCGAGCAACCGAGTGACCTCTTCCGCGGATATCTGCGCTACCACCGACATGTGCTTCGCGCCCGGCTGATCAAGGGGTCAAGGCCTTGAGCATCGAAGATCAGCCCGTCGACCTCACCGTGATCACTCACAACCTCGATACGCTGGGCACCGATCAGCTTCCTGATCTGCTCGATGGCGGGCAGGCCCCGCCCGGCATCGAGCACTTGGCCGTTCTCCATCACTTGCCAGGGCGTCTCACGGGTAGACCAGCCCTCCCCGCTCAAGCGTACCTTGACCCAGCTTGCTTCGATCGGACGCCTGGCAATCAGCTGTAGCCGGGAGATGGCCTGGATGCAACTGATTGCCATGTAGGCACGTTCGTCACCCGATGCGATGGCGGGCGCCGAAATCACAAGCGCTGGTGCGCCTGCCCCGTCCTGGGTCGGGCTCCCGATGCGAAACGTCAGGTCATCCGGTGCCCGTTCAGCTTCATTTGCCATCACGCGCAACACAGTGGGGGCCTGCTGCTCCGGTGCAGACCATTGCCGCGTTGGCGTGTACGCCGGGGTGCCAGCAGCCTGATCGAAACAGGCCAGTCGCTCGATGTTGGACACAATCCGGGGACAGTCCCGCGTGGAGCCTGCCAGCACCGGCTGAAGACAAAACAGCAACGAGAGACCGGCGCCATATGCACAGCGGTTAATCATCCTGAATTTACTCTCTGAATAGTACAAATGGCCTATATGGCACAAAGAACTTTCCTACAACCAAGTAGCAATACCCATGCGCCCACGCAACCGATTCAAACAAATCCAGCAGAAGCCTATTACACAGTACCGAATGCACACAAACAAATATTTAATTACATCTTAACGCTCGACCAAAGAGCAGCATTCCGCGCATGGTTTTTATAGAGAACGGGCAAATAACCCAACCAATTAAACATTTGTAGGAATCTTCCCACAAGATCGGGACAACAATAAACACAACTAGCACCTGAACATCCTACAACCCAACAGGGAGTTGCGTACCGATGTCTAAAAATACGGGATCCGTTGCGCCGAAAGAACGCGTCAATATCAGGTATGTGCCCGCTACTAGCGATGAGCAGGCTGAGGTGGAACTGCCGCACAAGATGCTGGTGCTGGGCGACTTCGGCCTGGATGACAGCCGTGCGCTTGAGGACCGCCAGGTCATGCGCATCGATAAACATACATTCAACAGCGTGTTGAACGACGCAAACGTGAGCCTGGACGTGGCGGTACCGTCCAGGCTCAGCACCGCCCCGGATACCGAGCTTGCGGTGCACCTGCAGTTCAGGTCCATCAACGATTTCGGGCCGGACCGGATAGCGCGCCAGGTGCCCGAGCTGAACAAGCTGCTGGAGCTGCGCGAAGCACTGGTCGCCCTGAAAGGCCCGCTGGGCAATGTTCCGGCCTTCCGCAAGCAATTGCAGCACCTGCTTAACAACGAGCAGGCGCGTAAACAGCTCGCCCAAGAACTGGACCTGGTGCTCGAGGCGCCAGAAAAAGATTGAGACCACGGAGCGTCCCCATGCCCAAGCCAAGCAGCACCGCCATCACCACAGAAGCAACCGCCGACACGTTGAGCAATGCCTCCTTGCTCGACCAGATCATGGCAGAAACCAAACTGGTACCTGCCCAGGAGGGCTACCAGATTGCCAGGCAGGGCGTATCTGCCTTCATCGCCGAAATCCTCAAGAGCAATGACCCGGATCAACTGATCAACAAGCACCGGGCCGACCAGATGATTGCCGAAATCGACCGAATTCTAGGCAAACAGATGGATGCCATTCTGCATCAACCGGAGTTCCAGCAGCTTGAATCATCATGGCGCAGTCTGAAACTTCTGGTCGACCGCACGGACTTCAGGGAGAACATCAAGCTCGAAATCCTGCACGCTACTAAAGAGGACTTGTTCGACGACTTCGAAAATGCTGCGGACATTACCTGTAGCGGTATCTACAAACATGTTTACACCGCAGGTTATGGCCAATTCGGGGGAGAGCCGGTTGCAGCCATGGTTGGTAACTACAATTTCGGCCCGTCTTCCCCTGACATCAAGTTGCTAAGTTACATGGCCTCCGTTGGTGCCATGTCTCATGCCCCTTTTCTTGCTGCACCTGCCCCCGAATTTTTCAATTTGAACAGCTTCGAGGAGCTGCCTAACCTCAAGGAAATAAAAGACCTCTTCGCCGGCCCACGGCATGCCAAGTGGCGCGCCTTTCGTGAAAGCGAAGACGCCCGCCACGTCGCCCTGACCGGGCCGCGCTTCATGCTTCGCTCCGCTTACCACCCGCAGGAACAACCGATCGAGAGCTTCAATTACAACGAAGACATCTCCGGGCAGCACGACAACTACCTGTGGGGCAATTCTGCTTTTCTGTTAGCCAGCTGCATCAACGACAGCTTCGCCCGCTACCGCTGGTGCCCGAACATCATCGGCCCACAATCGGGCGGTGCCGTCGAAGACTTGCCGGTTCACCTGTACGAATCCCTGGGTCAGTTGCAGACCAAGATTCCTACCGAAGTGCTGATATCCGACCGCAAGGAATTCGAACTGGCCGAAGAGGGTTTCATCGCCCTGACCATGCGCAAAGACAGCGACAACGCCGCGTTCTTCTCGGCCAACTCGGTACAAAAGCCCAAGCATTTCCCGAAAACCCCTGAGGGGCTCCAGGCACAGACCAATTACAAACTGGGTACCCAGTTGCCCTATCTGTTCATCGTCAACCGGCTGGCCCACTACATCAAGGTGCTGCAGCGCGAGCAGATCGGCAGTTGGAAAGAGCGCCGTGACCTTGAGTCCGAGCTGAAGAAATGGATCAAGCAGTATGTCGCCGACCAGGAGAACCCGTCTGCCGACGTTCGCAGCCGCCGACCGCTGCGTGCCGCCCGTATTGAGGTCTCGGATGTTGCGGGTGACCCGGGCTGGTACCAGGTTTCGCTCGCCGTACGTCCGCACTTCAAGTACATGGGCGCGAACTTCGAGATCTCCCTGGTCGGGCGGCTCGATACGCAATGAGTGGTCTTTTTGATCGCCTGATGCTGGACCAGTGCACCCGCCGGGAGGCCTCCCAACGCGAGAACGCTTCCCACAAGTTCGCCGCCATCCAGCGACACCTCGAAACGCTGCTGAATGCCCGCCAGGGGTGCTCCCAGAGCAGCCCCGAGCTGGGCCTGCGCGACTTCAACGGGCATGACGTGAGCAACGGTGACTTGCTTGTGCAGGTGAGCGCGGATATTCGCCGCACCCTCCAGCGCTTCGAGCCACGCATACAGGTACGCACGCTCAACGCAGTGCCCGATACCCGTGCCCCGCTGGAGCTGCATTTCAGGCTGGATTGCCTGGTACAGGTCAACAACCACGCAGAGCAGCTGCAACTCGAGCTGCTGGTCGACGGACACAACCGCTACACACGCGTGAGGTGACCGATGTCACTGAGAGACAATTTCAGCGAAGAACTGCGTTACCTGCGCGAACTGGGGAACGACTTTGCCAAGGACAACCCACAACTCGCGCGGTTGCTTGGCAAAGGTGCCAGCGACCCCGATGTCGAACGCCTGATGGAAGCCTTTGCGTTCCTGACCGCCAAGCTACGGCTGAAGCTGGAAGACGACTTGCCAGAGCTGACCCATCCCATGCTGCAGTTGCTGTGGCCGAACTACCTGCGGCCGCTGCCCAGCGCGACGATCATCAAGTTCAGCCCGGTGAGGCAATCCCTCAGCCAGTCTCAGCACATCCCGAAGGGGTCGAGGCTGTTCTCGAAACCGGTAGACGGCGTGGCCTGCGAGTTCCGCACCTGTACAGCGGTCAACATTCATCCGTTCGAGATCGACACGGTGGCCGCCACCCGGACATCCGACAGTTCTGTGGTCTGCATCGGCCTTCATACACTGGTCGATCGGCCATTGAACAGCCTGGGCTGTACCAGCCTCGACTTTTACCTCAGCGGCGATATCCGTACCGTCTGCACGCTTTACCTGTGGGTTTCTCAATACCTCAAGCATGTCAGCGTGACCATCAATGGCCAGGTTCGTCGGCTGCCGGCAAACAGCATCGCATTCCCAGGATTCAGCCCCAACGACGCCTTGCTGCCTTACCCACAGAACGTCTTTGATGGCTATCGCATCCTGCAGGAATACTTCGCGTTCCCTCAACGCTTCCACTTTTTCAGCGTTACCGGCCTGGAAAAAATCTGGCCAGCTCATGATAGCCAGCAGGTAATCCTCGAATTTCACTTCACGCGCCAGCTACCCGACTCGCTACGTGTCGGCAAAGCAGATTTCAACCTGTTCTGCGCACCTGCGGTCAACCTGTTCCAGCACAGCGCCGAGCCCATCGACCTGTCCGGCAAGGACGCCATGGTTCCACTGACGCCCAAGGGCACAACGCCGCACGGCTACGAAATCTTCAGTGTCGACCAGGTGGTCAGCACCCGAACGACGACTGACGGGAACACGGGTGAGCACCTTCGGACCTTCCGTCCCTTCGAGTCATTCGCCCATGAAATCGAACACGTCCAAGGGCGCACGGCGCTGTATTACCGCTGCCAGCTGGAAGAGTGCCTGCACGGCAATGGCGTCATGCATCGAATCGCCTTCGTCCGCGCCGACGCCAACAGCTACATAGGCGAACTGGAAACCGCCTCCATCGACCTGACCTGCACCAATCGGGACCTACCACTGGCGCTGGGCATCGATGACATCAACGTCCTGACCGAGCTTACGCCGCCACTGGCCACCTACACCAATCTCTGTACACCCACCCGCCCCTGTCGCCCAGTGCTGGACGGCCAGTTGCAGTGGGCATTGATCTCCAACATGTCGCTTAACTACCTGTCCATGCTCTCGGTAGAGCCGCTGAAAGCGGTGATCCGTGCCTACGACTTCATGGCCCTGCACGACATCCAGCAGGCCCGCACCACCCGTAAACGCCTGGAAGGCATGCGCGACATTCACACGCAGCCCATGGATTGGCTGATCAAGGGGCAACCCATTCGCGGCCTGCACACCCAGCTGAAACTGGACCAGACCGCCTTCCTCTGCGAAGGCGACTTGTACCTGTTCAGCTGTGTGCTCGCCCACTTCTTCGCCCTGTACGCCAGCATCAATTCCTTCCACCAGCTGGAAGTGATCAACACCACCAATAACGAGCACTACACATGGCCCATACAGACCGGCAAGCAACCGCTGATCTAGCCGACAAGCTGCTCTGCAAAGCGCACCAGTACAACTTCTTCCAGTTGCTGGAGCGGTTGCACGGGCTGCATGGCGATGACCTGGAACCGCGTTGGCCGGACAAGGCCACCCGGTTGCGCGTGCGCCTGGCCTGCGACCCACGGCTGACCTTCCCCGTATCGGACGTGTACAAAGCCCAGCGAATGTCCGTTGAGGACGAGCGCTACCGCATCGTTGCCACGTTCCTGGGGTTGCACGGCACCGATTCGCCATTGCCCACCTATTACCTGGAACAGGTGGCGTATGAACATGCGCATGGCATCGGTGTACGGCCGGCCTTCTTCGACTTTTTCAACCACTACCTACTCAGCCTGTTACACCGTATCTGGCGCAAGTACCGCTATTACATCCGCTTCCAGCCAGGTGCCAGTGACGGGTTCTCGCAGTACATGTTTGCCCTGCTGGGGCTTAACGACAAGCAGTTGCGAGGGGACACGGCGCTGCCTTGGAGCCGCCTGCTCAGTTTTGCCGGCGTGATCGCCAGCCGCAGCCGTGCGCCGGGTACTGTGGCCGGCATCATTGCGCACTGCTTCGACCTCAAGCAAGTGCACATCCGCGAGTTCGAAACGCGATCAGTCGTCACGACGTCCAGGCAGCTTGCAAGCCTGGGGCGGACCAACGGCCAGCTGGGCAGCACGTTCATGATTGGCAGCCGCACGCGCACCCGCAGCAGCAAGTTCACCATCGTGATCAGCGAACTCGACCAGACGCAGCTGCGGGACTTGCTGCCCAGCGGCATCAACTTCGGCCGTTTGCGTGCACTGATCGACTTTCTGCTGCGTGACGGGCTGGCCTACGACCTGGAACTGCGCCTTAAGCAAAGCGCGTTGTCACCCTTCTGCTTGCACCGCAGCCAGGCCGCCTACCTGGGCTGGACCAGCTTCGTCGACGACCGGCATGGCCAGATCAGCCCGGTTGTACGCATCCGGGGGCGCTCATGAGCACAGTCACCCTGAGTATCACCAACCTCGATCAACTGCAGCACGGCGTTACTACTCGTCACCTGTTCGATTGCAAGGGCGGCACCATCGGCAGCGGGCGAGCAAACTGGCAGATCAATGACCGCGATCAGACCGTTGCGCCCATCCACTGCGAAATCCGCTGGATCGAAGGCAGCTTCTGTGTGATCGACCACTGCCACCGCACCTACGTCAATGGGAGTGCCAACAGCCTGGGGCCGCTTTCACCCAGGCGCCTGGTTGAGGGTGACCAGCTTCTCATTGGTGCCTATCGGCTACAGGTTCAGTACACCCAGGATCAGGCCTGCACACGCTCGCTGGAGGACCTGTTCAACCCGGACCCGAGGGTGCTCGACCGCCTGATAGCCGAAGCGCCTGCCCTCGCTTGCCCGGCACAGCCTTCTACCCCCCAACCAGCCGTCGAGATCTGCTCGGTCTTCAAAGCAGCCATGGGGAGTGACCCTCTGGCAGCGCTGGATGCAGCAGACGGTGAAGGGGCACTCCAAGAGAGCCCACTGCAGCGCCTGATTGCCGGAGCATACCCATGAAGCCTCATTCACTTCTGCTCGCCCCCCTGCTGCTTGCGCTGGTCGCGCCCACCGGCTGCACCTCTTTGAGCAGAATGAGCCAGGTGGCCATGGACCACTCGTTGCCCATCGGGCCGCCCAAGGACCACCCGACCGAGGTCGCATTCAGCATCAATGCCAGCCCTACCCTCAACGGTAATCCGAACAGCCTTGACGTCGCAGCCGATCAGGATCGCGCCCTGGCCCCCAGCCCCTACGCTGTGACCCTGAGTGCTGGCGACCCCTATGCATTGACCGAAAAAATCGGGGTTCTGTTCGAATACCTTCAAGCGCAATTCCCGGCCATGTCCCCCGTCGAGCTGGACGAAGGAGACGAGAGCGACCCGGCTCGCTCGCCCCTGGAAGAAAGCGGCCCCGGCAGCTACGACGACCCTCAGGTGGCGTTGACCCTGCCGCGCACCACAAGCGTTGCCTCAGCGCTGGTCGCCACGCCCATTGCCATCACGATCCTGCAACTGCGCGACGACTCACTGCTGCGCAACACCGTGTACCAGCTACTGGAGCAGGACCCGGCCAAGGCGCTGCGCAGTACCTATATCCGTAGTGACGACTACCTGCTGCGCCCTGGCCAGTTCAAGTACATCCCGTTCGAACCCATCCACGCCGAAACCCGCTTCGTCGCGGTGATTGCCGACTACCGAGGCCATGAAAACGCCAGCTGGCGGCAAGTACTGCGCATTCCACCGCGTGGCCGCCAGATCATGCTGTCGGTGTTGGTCAACGACACGCACATCGTGCTCAAGGAAGAAGACTGATGGCAACTCAACACCCTTTGCCCTTCCTGCTTACTCACGCTGACACGGAGCGCCCATGAGTTCACGCAATCCCGTTCTCTGGCCTGAAGGCCTGTTCGTCAAACCACAGCATTTCCAACAGGCGACCAGAGCCAGCGAAGCAGCACTGCACCAGCGCCTCGCCAGCCTCAATGCAGCCTTCTACGGCTTCAGCGAACTTCAGTTGAACGACGAATACCTGAGCCTGGGCAAAGTCGCCATCACCCGGGCGCGAGGCGTCATGCCGGACGGCACGGTGTTCGACATTCCCGCCGACCTGCCGCCACCGCCGCCACTGGAAATCGGCGACGACGCATGCAAAGACAGTGAGGTGTATCTGTGCCTGCCGCTGCGCACCGATGGCGGCCGCGAAGTGAGCTGGCCCGACAATGCAGCCAATTTCCGCTATACCGCCCAGGCACAGGAAATCAAGGATACCCACACCGCTGACGGTGACCTGGTGCAGGTAGACCTTGCGGTGCCCAACCTGCAGCTCAAACGCAAGACCGAAGACAGCAGCGCCTACACCTGCCTGGCCCTGGCACGTATTCTGGAACGGCGCCCCGACGGCAGCCTGCAACTGGACGAAGCGTTCTACCCCACCAGCGTTTCGGTACGGGCGGTGCCAGCGCTGCAGCGGTTCCTTGACGAAATTACCCATACCTTGCGCGAGCGGGCGCGCGGCCTTGCCACCCGGATTGGTGCCTCAGGCCAGTCAGGAATCGCTGACATTCGCGACTTCAACCTGCTGCAGGCCATGAACCGTTGGTGGCCATGCTTCCAGCATTTGGCCAGGCAAGCGCAAACGCACCCCGAGCAGCTGTACCTGTGCATGAGCCAGGCCTGTGGCGAATTCGTCACCTTCACTGACCAGAACAGGCTGCCGCAGGAGTACCCCGCCTATCACCACACTGCGCTGCGCACCTCTTTCAAACCACTGGAAGACACCTTGCGCAGATCTCTGAGCACCGTCTTGCGGCCGCGTGCTGTTTCACTGCCGCTGGAGAGTGAACAATTCGGCGTGATGACGACCACGCTGGAAGACCGCCGGCTGATCGAAGAAGCCGACTTCATCCTCGCCGTGCGCGCCGACATGCCACCACAGGCGTTGCGCCAGAGGTTCATCCAGAAAGCCAAGATCACCTCGCTTGAGTCACTGAGTGACCTGGTGCCGCTGCAATTGCCGGGCATCCCATTGTTGCCATTACCCGTGGCGCCCCGCGACCTGCCCTTCCATGCGGGCTTCAGCTACTTCGAGCTGGACCGACGCGACCCGGCCTGGGCGTGCATGAGCAAAGCGAATGGTTTCGGCATCCACATTGCGGGCGACTTCCCACGGCTTGAACTGCAGTTCTGGGCGATCAGGAGTGAGTGACATGGGAAAAGACAACAATACGCCCACCGATCAAAACAGCGCCGTAGTCAACGCGCTTGATTCAACCCTTGAAAAGCCAGTACCCGCCCCCCGGGCTGCGGCAACCAATAGGCAAGCACCCACAGACAAGCCTGAGCCAGAGCCCGTTTCCGAAGGCTACCCCGCTGACCCGGAATTTCAGCTGCGGGGCGGCTTCGCCAATCTGATGCTGGATGCCGCATCACCGTTGTTCGGCTTGGTTTTACGCCTGCGTACGCTGGACGAGCTGCCAAACATTCAGGACGTGCACCAGCAAGTACGCAGCCAGATCGACAACATTCAGGAAGAAATGCGCCAGCACGGTTACGAGCCCGCTCAGTTGCTGGCGTATTCCTACGGTCTGTGCCTGTTCATAGACGAGGCCGTGATGGAGCGGCCCTGGGGCAAAAGCAGTTGCTGGAGCCACGAGCCGCTGCTCAGCATCTTCCACGACGAGACCTGGGGTGGGGAAAAAATCTTCACCGTGATTACCCGCCTTATGCAGGAGCCCAAGCGTTATCAGGACGTACTGGAGTTCATGTACTTCGCCCTGTGCCTTGGGCTGAAGGGCAAGTATGCGCTCGCGCCGAAAGGCGAAGAAACACTCAACGCACTGATTCACCAACTGCACGGGATCATCCGCGAACTGCGCGGCCCCACCCCCGAAGAAGTCTGCGACCCCTACACCAACGTCGCCCCAAAAAACTTCCGCATGAGCCGGATATGGCCGTGGTGGAGCCCGTTGGTCATCTCCGCCATCGCCATGGCCGTGGCCTACGGGATCTACAGCTACCGCCTGCACCTGATCACAACCGAGGTGCTGGAGTCGCTGAACGGCATTTTGCAGCAATAGCCAACCGTGACACAGCACCACTGAGTTCAACGAATTCGCGAGGTTTTTGCCTCGCTGACAAGCCCATCGTTTCCGATGGCCACGCCACCTGTGGTGCGCGTGCTTTACCCATATGGACGCAGGAGTAACTGCCATGCCAACACCCGCTTACATCAAGATCGTAGGCCAGACCCAAGGCAACATCACCGCTGGCGCCTTCACCGCTGACTCCGTCGGCAACGTGTTCCAACAAGGCCATGAAGATCAGATTCTGGTTCAGGAAATCAAGCATGAGGTGACTACGCCCACTGACCCCCAGAGCGGTCAACCGAGTGGCCAGCGCGTGCATAAGCCTTTCATATTCACCAGTTCACTGAACAAAGCTACCCCCCTGATGTATCAGGCACTTGCCACCGGCGAAATGCTGCCAACGGTCGAGGTCAGCTGGTATCGCACCTCCTCGGAAGGCAAACAAGAGCATTTTTTCACCACCACGCTCGAAGACGCCACCATCGTCAGCATCAATACCGTGCTTCCCCACGCACTCGACAAAGACAATGAAAACTACACCCAACTGGTTGAAGTATCGCTGGCGTATCGAAAGATCACGTGGGCTCACGATGTAGCCAACACCGAAGGCTCTGACGACTGGCGCGCACCCGCCGCCTGACCTGTGCAAATGCCCCGGGCAGGCGGCCATGCCCGCCCGGGCTTTGTGTTGATTCAGACGGCGGACAAGGATCTTTTATGCCTAGCCAATCTGATTTGCGCTACAGCTTTGAGGCTCTCGTTGGCAAAGCTGAATTCGAAGTGGTGTCGTTCGAACTCCGAGAGGGCATCAGCGCACCCTTTGAACTGGAGCTGAAACTGATCAGCTTCGAAAACGATATCGACTTCGGTCATTTGCTCGACAAACCCGTGCTCTTCACCATCTTGGACGGAGAACGCCCGTTACGGTACGTGCACGGCCTTGTCAGCAGCTTCAGCCAGGGCGAGAGCGGCTTCTACCGCACTTACTATCACGCCTTGGTCGAACCGCAACTGGCCCGCGCAAGGCTGCGCTCGAACTGGCGCATCTTCCAGCACAAGACCGTTCCGCAAATTCTCGAGCTGATGCTCAAGCGTCAGGGCATCGACCAGTACGAACTACGCGCCAGCATGGACCATCAGGTGCGCGAATTCTGCGTTCAGGCCGGCGAGACGGACTTGGCGTTCATCGCCCGCCTTGCCGCTGAAGAAGGCTTCGTCTACCGCTTTGCGCACAGTGAAAAGCTGCACAAGCTGATCATCACCGATCGGCTGCAATCACTCGGGCTGATCAGCCATGGCGCCGTCAAGGCCGACCATGACGACGAGGATTTCGGCGATGACGACGAGCCTGTAGGCCCTGACAGCGTGCTGTACCAAGCCAACAGCGGTGGCGATCAAGCCATACCCTGCCTTCACCGCTTGCGCTACAGCGAGCAGGTGCGCACCGCTCGCCAGGTGCAGCGCGACCACACCTTCACCCACCCGGCCTACCGCCAGGAGCACAGAGCCGCCGGGCCCTTCCTGGAGCATCAGAGCAAAGATTACGAATACTTCGATTACCCAGGCCGCTACAAACGCGATGCCGTGGGCAAGCCGTTCACCGAAAACCGCATCACAGCGCTGCGCCATGATGTGCGTATTGCCGAGGTCCAGGGCGATGACGTGCGCCTGCAACCGGGGCTCAGTTTCACCCTGACCGGTCACCCACGTGACGACCTCAATGCGCATTGGCGGGTGAACACGGTTACCCATAAAGGCCACCAGTTCACCAGCCTGCAGGAAGAAGCTGCCGGGGCCGATCAGGGCACACGTTACGAGCAAAAGGCGGTACTGGTGCCAGGCAGAACCGAGTGGCGCCCAGCCCCGTTGCCCAAACCACGCGTTGACGGCCCGCATATGGCCACCGTGGTGGGGCCGCCCGGTGAAGAGATCTACTGCGACGAATGGGGCCGGGTCAAGGTCAGCTTTCCCTGGGACAGAGAAAGCCAGGACAACGCGTTCAGCTCCTGCTGGGTACGCGTATCCCAAGGCTGGGCCGGCGGCAGCTGGGGCTCGATGGCCATCCCACGGATTGGCCAGGACGTGATCATCCACTACGTCAACGGCGACCCCGATCAGCCGATGATCACCGGCCGTACTTACTGCGGTAACCAGTTGCCACCCTACGACCTTCCCCGCCACAAGACCCGCATGACCATCAAGAGCCAGACCCACAAGGGCGATGGCTTCAACGAGCTGCGCTTCGAAGACGAACTGGGCCAGGAGGAAGTGTTCATTCATGCCCAGAGGGACCAGAACAATGTGGTCAAGCACGATGAGACTACGCAGGTCGGCAATGACCGCAAAGAGCAGGTCGATCACGACGAATCGATCCTGATCGGCCACGACCGTACGGAAACGGTTGGCAATGACGAGCGCATCACCATTGGGCAGGATGCCGCGCTCGACATCGGTAGAAACCACACGATCAGGATCGCCAAGGACCGTGTCGAAAACATCGGCAATCACCGTCACGATCAGATCGCCGCCAATCACCACACCCGTATCGGTGGCAACTTCGAGCAACGGGTCGAAGGGCATGCCGAGCTGGAAGCCCGCGGGGATATCCGCAGACGTACCCGCCGTTATGAACTTCGAGCATCGGAAGCCGTAGTCATCCAAGGCCCTGGGGGCTCCATTCGAATCGACGAAACAGGCATCACACTGGACAGCCCGACGATTCGCATCACCGGCCAGATGCTCAAGTCGGCAGATGGGACGACAAGCCCCTTTTCCATCAGCAGTGCACCGAACACTGGCAAGCCGCTGGAGCGCCTGTGTGGGCGCCGCCCTGATGGCTCCTGCCCCCTGCCCGATTGCCGCTGTATCCGAGGGCAAGTCCAATGACCACCTTGTCATCACCTCCTCCGCGCAGCGAAGACTTCGCTCACAACTGCCGCTTTCTGCTGCTTATGACCAGTGCAATCGAGAACTGGGCCTATCGGCCCATCCCGCAGGAAGGTGAACTGGTTCCTGCTTATGCCCCATCGGTACTCGATCTTATAAACGCTGTCAGCCGGAATACTCAAAAGGCATGGTTATGGAAGAACAGCGCCCTGGATGACCGTCATGAGTTTGGGCCTTTGCTGGTGGACGTTGCAGACGCTCACGAGCTGCTTGCCCATGCAATCACGACCTGGATGCCTATCGGTGGAGCCATCGCGCTGGATGCCGAGGTTGGCCTGGCAGCGCTGGCAGACCACTTCACCAGCCTGTCGCAAGTCGTGCTCCCTGACCAGAGCGTTGCCACTCACCATGTCACACCGGACCATCTTGCAGCCTGGCTGAATGCGCTGGACGACGACCATCGCAAGGCCTGGCTTGGCCCGGTGTCTCGGTTGGCATGGCGAGTCAACTGGGGGCCGGCTCATGAGTGGAAAACACACGAAAACAAGCCGATTGCTGCCCGCTCAAAATCAGCACTGCCTTTAACCCTCCAGCAGCTTGAACTTGATCGGCTGCAAGCAGGCATGCACGAGCACTTTGTCCTCTCATTGGCGCATGAGGTCTTGGCCATGCCGCCCCATGCCAACCATACCTTGGCGGACATACGGCTCTGGATAGAAACACTCCTGCCGCAACTGACAGCCCTCAATTTCCGGAGCGAGGAAGTTGCGGGCCAATTCATCCGGCTGATAGCCGGGCACATGTGGCTGATGAGCAATGACAAGGCGGGAAAAATCTACACCAACCTCGAAGAGTCGCCCCAGGCCCGCCTTCGCGAGCTCCAGGCACTGGTCGAAAGCAAGGAACCTGCCCATGACTAACGCCTCCGTCAGCCGCGCCACCTCCGGCCCTGCCTGCAGCGCACGCGTACCCATCCTGCCAGTGCGCTACGCCATCGTGCCCCGCACCGGCGACGCCCACGCCTGCCGCTATGTCGATGCAGGCTTCAACCTGGAACAAGGCTTCACTCCGCTGCAGCACTCGGCCTACACCCTCCGCGCCTTGCGCCCAGGTTATGTCTACGTGTTCATGAAAGGCCCTTTGGGCGAAAAGCTGGTCATTCACGAGCACGTCGGCGCGGGCCTCTACAAGGAGCTGCGCTACCAAGGGCTGGAGGACTACCACCGGCGTGAGCGCTACCTGTCCGGCCAGAGCATGGGCTGGGTGTGGGCCGACACCTGTCAGGACTCCGCCAAGGAAGTGTGGATCGGCTACAGCCCGCACCTGTGGACCAACGCCATCACCGCCCGTATCACCGGTTCGCCAGCCCTGCGCAAACGGCACATGCGCCAGCTGGACATGGCCGACCTGGTGAGCGGCAACCAGGCGCCGTCCACACAGCCCCATGTGTTGCCAGTGAGTGCCCTGCAAATCTGGGTCGAAGACTTCAAACCAACAGAGCGGCGCATGCCGCTGACCTGGAGCAGCGACCCGGTCACCGAAACTTTGCCCATCGGCAACCTCACTGCCATCGCCCGCCACTACCCCTGGACCCAACCGAAAGTGCCGGTGGTGGTGGCGCTCGCCGACGCGGAAGGCATGGCCCTGGACCTGAGCCTGTCGGTCTCGGCCTACCAGCATCAACTGCGCGACCTGATGCCGGCCGAGCAACTGGAACACACAAAACCCGCCCAGCCTCCCGAGCAGGAGCGCGTGCCGGCATGCTACCGGCTGGATGCCGAACAGCTCAGCCCGCAGAGCCGCGACTTTCACCATCGCAACCTGGTCGCCATGCTGCTGAACAAGACGTTGGAAAGCCTGTACCCGGCGGATGCCCCCTCACCAGAACTGGCCGCGTTCAGGCTGGGCACATCACGCCGGGGGCCCGCCCTGTCGCCGGCCGAGTCACATTTCCAGGCCCTCACCCATGAAGACTATTCCCCCAATGGCGCGCGCCTGGCACAGCGCCTCGATGTCGACAAATACCGGCGCTTCCTCGCCGAACGCGACGCGCTGGAACGGCGGATTGCCGCCCTGCGCAACCTGGCCTTGCAAGCCAGCAACGATCATGACGCCTGGCTGGCGACGGCCGAATCCCAACACATCGATAACCCCTACAGCCTGGCAGCCGCCTTGGCCTGTTACGACCGCGACGAACGCACCTCCGCCCGCGGTCTGGAAATCTCACTGGCCTTGCTGATTCACCCGATGGGCCAGCCGACACCCGGCACCGAAGATCATGACCGACGCTTCAAACGCCTGGAGCAATGGCTGGACCAGCACGACAGCCCGCTTTACACCGCCTTGGCACCGTTCAACCCGTTCAAGGACAAAGCCGATTCGATCGGCACCTTGTTCGGCGCCAGCGACAACGTGATCGAAGGGCTGGCTGGTCGCTTCCCGGCCATGGCAGACATCACCGACCTCACCGCCCAGTCGGTCAATACCGTGGTGCTCAAGCGCCTGCGCGGGCAGACCCGCTGGGATGCCAGCCATGGCCTTCGGCGGCAGGTGCAGTTGGCAGCGCGTGAGGCCAATGCCGATAAAGCACTGGGGTTGTTGGCGGCGCGCTATCGAATCACCGAGCAGGCCATTACGGAAAATCCCTTTAGCCAGGAGGTACAGCGGTATTTGAAGAGCGGCATGGCGCAGGTTGAAGAGATGAAAGCGTTGCGCATATCAGGAAGCCGCACGGTGTCCATCGAGCTGACCACCACTGCACGGGTGAAACCCAACTTCCTTGGGTTGCTCACTTCCGGGGGTGGGGGTGGTTTAAACGCGGGGATGCTGTGGTTCAACATCTTATCGCTCAAGACGGCCTACAACAGCCTGCAGAAGAGCGATGCACCGGAATACACCCTGGGGTTCGCTTCATCTGTTTTCGGGGTGATTGGTGCAGCGGCGGCGACATTGGTCAGCGTACGGGCAACGCAAAAGGCCGTCATGCTGAGATTAAGTGCCACAGCGCCGGGCATGGCCTTTGGCAATGGGATTATCAAGTTCTTGAGTAGCAATTTGTTTGCGCGTTTAGCCGGTTACCCGGCAATTGCATTTAGCTTGCTTTCTGATATCTCCAAAGCAAGGCGCCAGAGAGCGAACGGCAATCAAGCGGCTGCCGATTACACGTTGACTGGTGGTTTCACCATGGCTGTCGGTTCCGCTGTCGTCCTTGAAGCAGGACTTGCAATCGCGGGCGTGACATCGGTTGTGCCCTTTGCCGGATGGGCCGCAGCGGCCCTTGTCCTCGTAGGAGTAGCCATCATTGCAGGAGGCCTCTACCTGCACGCCAAGGCACATGAGCACCTTCACAGCCCAATAGAACTGTGGGCAGCACGTAGCATATTCGGTAATCGCATCAATGATGGAGAGTCGCACGCTGGCATCAACTTGGACTTTGACAAGAAACTTCCTGCTTTCACCTCACTGCAAACAGAAATTAAGGCTTGGCACAATGAACATTACGGACCCAAGCTACTATCCGCCGAGCAGGCCCTATCCCTCGGCATAACTAAAGTCGACACCCGATGGCATCAGAACAACCACTGGTCGCCGCCAAATTGGACAGCTATCACACATAACGAAGTAGCCACATCCCAACCAACCGTAGAATTCACAGTGCTGCTGCCTGCGTTCAGGCTAGGCGTAAGTGAATGGTCAGGAAGTTTGAGTTCCCTCCGTGACGACCAAGGAATTGACGTTTTTCCAATCAGCCCGACCGGCCACATTGTAGATGCTGGCTTAGTGCTACATTTCGAAAACACCCTAACCAACCAAAATCATGTCTCACTTCATCTAACCTACAACGCCAATCAAGGCCTGGACGAAGATAATGAGACCCTGTCAATTTTTCGTCTGGAGCGTTGATCATGGCAACCATCTGGATATTCAATTCAGGCTCAAGTTCAGGGCATAAGCCCGCTATTGGCGGGCAACTATCAAGCTTGTCAAAAACCACCTTATGCCTGAAAAACCCCTGGGTAACAGACTCAGTCTTTATGGGAAAGCTGTACTGTGCAATGACCATTGCGCTCGTTGTCTTCACCTACCCTTACTTACTAACCAGTGAAGCCTGGAACCCATACACCTTTAGTCATACCTTTATCCTCCTTACACTAATTACACCTTTCATCTTCCTCCCATTCTTAGCCTATCGAATATATTTCATAAAACGCCTATCAAGTTTCTGCTTCAATCGGTCAACCCAAAAAATCTATTACCAACGTCTGAGTAAGGTACTAATATTCGAATGGGCCAACACCGGAGGTGGTATCTTCAAGCGCACCGAATACGGCGGCTCATCGTTCAGCACCAGCTATGCCCTCGCCTTCGCCCCCCGCCGGGAAGACGGCAGCCTGCATCAAAAAGACTGCCTCTGGGTCGACAGCAACGAACCCACCGAACCCGGCGTCAAGCATGTCGCCGAAGTGTGGGAATACCTGCGCCACTTCATGGACCACGGCCCGGACAAACTCCCCCCGCCCGGTGAACCCAACTGGTGGCACAAGCCACTGCACGCCATCTGCCTGACCCCGGCCGAAGCCTGGCGCCACTATGCCCCCTGGCGAACCGGCGAGCCCGGTGAAATGCAGGGCAAAAAGAACTGGCAATTGCCGTTCTGGGCCGTTCTGTTCCCCTACAACCTCTCCGTCGCCATCTGCTGGTATGGCATCTGCCGCCTGTTCAACGTCCGAGCAGCGCCACCGCCACCCGAAGCATTTGAGGAGGCCCCAGCTCATTCAACCCAAAGGAAGCGTACATGAGCGACGCCTCCGTCAGCCGTGCTACCTCCGGGCCCTGTCTGCAGTTCACGCGTCCCCCCCCTGACGGTGCACTACATGGCACCTTAAGCACCTTGGACTTCGGCAGTAAGGCAATTCCCTCAAAGACTGAGCCGACCTGCTACTTAACTAGAATCGATACAGCCAGAGCAAAAAGTGGCACTCTATTAATAAGTTTTCCACCAAACCAAGGCTTATCCGCCAACACTAATTCAACCTCAACCCTTCATGTCGAGAGGTAGCACTGTGGCCACAACATGGTTATTTAGCCCACACCAAAACACTTATATCCAACCAAAAATCCACGGACAGATCAGCAAAATAACCACTACATTAGCGCAGCTCAGAAATCCATGGGTTTCCGACTCAGTCTTCATGGCCAAGATGTATACCGCCACGATTTTAGCCATCGCGATTGTATCCTACACAGGATTTTTCACCCACTCAATCAATTACCAACAGGAAGGGGCATATGTATTTATTGCAATACAGCTCCTCGGACCATTTATTTTTACTCCATTCTTAGCCTACCGTGTTTTCTTAATAAAAAAACTTTCTGAAATATACCTCAACAGAGCCACCAAAAAAATCTATTACAAACGCATAAACACACTCATGGTTATTGATTGGAATAACACAAGAGGCGGTATTTTTAAACGCACAGAATTCGGCGGCTCCTCCTTCACCACCAGCTATGCCCTCGCCTTCGCCCCCCGCCGGGAAGACGGCAGCCTGCACCAAAAAGACTGCCTGTGGGTGGACAGCAACGAACCCACCGAACCCGGCGTCAAGCATGTCGCCGAAGTGTGGGAATACCTCCGCCACTTCATGGACCACGGCCCGGACAAACTCCCCCCGCCCGGTGAACCCAACTGGTGGCACAAGCCACTTCACGCCATCTGCCTGACCCCGGCAGAAGCCTGGCGCCACTATGCCCCCTGGCGAACCGGTGAGCCCGGTGAAATGCAGGGCAAAAAGAACTGGCAATTGCCGTTCTGGGCGGTGCTGTTCCCCTACAACCTGACCGTCGCTCTCTGTTGGTACTGTGTCTGCAAGCTTTTCAATGTCCGTGCAGCGCCACCACCGGCGGAGGCTTTCGAAGGTGGGCCCGCTAAGCCCGAATAGTCACCACCTGAAGTGGATAGGAAGAGAACGCTATGCGCCTGGATGGCAACGCGGCGAGACAGAATGAGGATAACGCCCAGATCAAAGGGCTGTAGGACGGCTCCTGGCCTATCGTCGGCAAGCCAGCGTCCACAGGTTCGGCACAAATCTCAAGAGTGGTGCAATACCTGTGGCGCTGGCTTGTCGGCGATGATTGGGCGCAGCGCCTGTCAGACGAACTTGGCCCGGGCCGCGTGCAGTTTCTTGTAGCTGTCGATCAGGCGCAGGTGGCGATCAAGGCCTTCGAGCTTCATGCTGGTCGGGGTCAGACCATGGAAGCGCACACTGCCGTCCACCGAACCCAATACCGCATCCATGCGCACATT
Source organism: Pseudomonas sp. D5(2026) (assembly GCF_057766845.1). NCBI lineage: Bacteria > Pseudomonadati > Pseudomonadota > Gammaproteobacteria > Pseudomonadales > Pseudomonadaceae > Pseudomonas > Pseudomonas sp. D5(2026). The sequence goes on along the minus strand of NZ_CM173421.1, from coordinate 2,421,488 downwards.
GCCGAACATACGACGGAAGTTGGCTTCGTAGTCATCCAACTCCAGTTCGTCATCCAGCTGCACTTCCAGCACCACGTTCAGCGCCTGGTAGAACAGACCGCGGTCGACAGTGTTGTCGTTGAACTGCAAGAATGCCTCAACCAGCTCCTTGGCATCCTCAAAGCGTTTAACCGCGAGGCAGATCAGCAGCTTCAGCTCCAGAATGGTCAGTTGGCCCCACACTGTGTTTTCGTCGAACTCCACACCGATCAGCGTAGTGATGGTGGTGTAGTCATCCACATCGCAGTCGTCCAGGCGCTTGAGCAGCAGCTTCAGCGAGCGGCTGTCGAGGCTGTGCAGGTTGAGGATGTCAGCACGGAACGACAACGCGCGGTTAGTGTTGTCCCAGATAAGGTCCTCGACCGGGTAAATTTCCGAGTACCCCGGTACCAGGATGCGGCAAGCGGTGGCGCCAAGATTGTCGTACACCGCCATGTACACTTCCTTGCCCAGGTCTTCGAGGATACCGAACAGGGTCGCGGCCTCCTGCTGGTTGGAGTCCTCGCCGTGCCCGGAGAAGTCCCACTCGACGAATTCGAAGTCGGCCTTGGCGCTGAAGAAGCGCCACGACACCACTCCGCTGGAGTCGATGAAATGCTCTACGAAGTTGTTCGGCTCGGTCAGCGCATGGCTTTCGAAGGTGGGTTGCGGCAGGTCGTTCAGGCCTTCGAAGCTGCGGCCCTGCAGCAGTTCGGTGAGGCTGCGCTCCAGCGCCACTTCCAGGCTCGGGTGGGCACCGAACGAGGCAAACACGCCACCCGTGCGCGGGTTCATCAAGGTCACGCACATGACCGGGAACTCGCCCCCCAGTGACGCATCCTTGACCAGTACCGGGAAGCCCTGCTCTTCCAGACCCTGGATGCCGGCGACGATCGCCGGGTATTTGGCCAGTACCTCTTGCGGTACGTCCGGCAGGCACAACTCGCCTTCGAGGATCTCGCGCTTCACCGCGCGCTCGAAAATTTCCGACAGGCACTGCACCTGCGCCTCGGCCAGGGTATTGCCCGCGCTCATGCCGTTGCTGAGGAACAGGTTTTCGATCAGGTTGGACGGGAAGTACACCACCTGCTGGTCGGACTGACGCACGAACGGCAGCGAACAGATGCCCCGCGCGGTGTTACCCGAGTTGGTATCGTACAGGTGCGAACCACGCAGCTCCCCATCTGGGTTGTAGATCGCCAGGCAGTGCTCATCGAGGATCTCGGCCGGCAACGCGTCGCGCGGACCCGGCTTGAACCACAGCTCGTTCGGGTAGTGCACGAACGGCGCGTTGGCCAGGTCTTCGCCCCAGAATTGGTCGTTGTAGAAGAAGTTGCAGTTGAGGCGCTCGATGAATTCGCCCAGCGCCGAGGCCAGCGCCGCTTCCTTGGTGGCCCCTTTACCGTTGGTAAAGCACATCGGCGACTGCGCGTCGCGTACGTGCAGCGACCAGACGTTGGGCACAATGTTGCGCCAAGAGGCGATCTCGATCTTCATCCCCAGCCCGGCGAGAATACCCGACATGTTGGCAATGGTCTGCTCCAGCGGCAGGTCCTTGCCGGGGATATAGGTGCTGGTGTCCGACACCGGCATCAGCAACCCCTGGGCATCGGCATCGAGGTTGTCGACCACTTCGATCACGAACTCAGGGCCGGTCTGCACCACCTTTTTTACCGTGCAGCGGTCGATAGAGCGCAGGATGCCTTGACGGTCCTTGTCGGAGATGTCCTCGGGCAGTTCGACCTGGATCTTGAAGATCTGGTTGTAGCGGTTTTCCGGGTCGACGATGTTGTTCTGCGACAGGCGGATGTTTTCAGTGGGGATATCGCGGGTCTGGCAGTACAGCTTGACGAAGTAAGCCGCGCACAAGGCCGAAGACGCCAGGAAATAGTCGAACGGGCCGGGGGCCGAACCATCGCCTTTGTAGCGGATAGGTTGGTCGGCGATCACCGTGAAGTCATCGAATTTGGCTTCGAGACGGAGATTGTCGAGAAAATTGACCTTGATTTCCATGCGGGATTACCGTGATTTAAGCGTGCAAAACGAAATTGGCCGGCATTATCCGGGTTTTCGTTGCGCAAGTCCTGCTCAGCGCCACCCGCAGGCTTGATTTTTCGAAGCGGGCTTGCGTATTCCACCGAATTACTTGCCTGATCCTCTGAAGCTATCCCCGCCACCAGACCAGCGGTCATCCTCCTGTGCTAGCGTTTCTGCACCGGGGGACAACGTATTCCCCATGCAGAAACAACACAGCGACAACAACCGTGACGGGCAGGTGAAACCATGGAACTACGCATCAACCAGAAGACCTATCAGGTCGAGGCGGACGCCGACACGCCCCTGCTGTGGGTAATCCGCGATGACCTGGGGCTGACCGGCACCAAGTATGGCTGCGGCTTGGCTCAATGTGGCGCTTGTTCGGTGCTGGTGGACGGCAATGTGGTGCGCGCCTGCGTTACCCCCGTGGCCGGTGTGGTGGGGCGTGAGGTCACCACCATCGAGGCGATCGAGGCCGACCCCGTCGGTAAACGGGTAGTCACCGCCTGGGTCGAGCACCAGGTGGCTCAATGCGGCTATTGCCAGTCTGGCCAGGTCATGGCAGCCACGGCGCTGCTCAAGCACACGCCCAAACCTAGCGATGCGCAGATCGATGCAGCCATGGTCAACCTGTGCCGCTGCGGCACCTACAACGCCATCCATGCCGCCGTGCATGATCTGGCCCAGGGGGAGCAAGCCTGATGAACACGCCAGTCGATACGCCTGCCGAACTGCTCAGGCTGCAGCTGGGCGAAACGGTCAACCTGTCACGTCGGCGCTTTCTTGCGGGCACCGCAGTCGGTGCCCTGGTACTAGGTTTCGGCTTACCCATGGGTTCGGCCCGCGTGCAGGCAGCCGCCGCCGCGGCAACTGCGGAACGCGGCACCCAGGTGCCTGCTTTTCTGGAAATTCGCCCGGACGGCACGGTGCGCCTGCTGAGCCCCTTCATGGAAGGCGGGCAAGGCCCTTTCACCACCATGGCGCAGATTGTGGGTGAAGAGCTGGATGTCGACCCGGCCCATTTCGTGGTCGATAGCGCTCCACCAGGCGAAGCCTACGTGGTAATGGAGAACGGCATGCGCATCACCGGTGGCAGCATGTCGGTGCGCATGAGCTATCCGACCATGCGCCGCCTGGGCGCGCTCGCCCGGGGCATGCTGCTGCAGGCGGGCGCCGAACACCTGGGTGTACCGCTCGATGAGCTTTCCACCACGCCAGGTAACGTAGTACATACCACGAGTGGACGTTCCGTTCCTTACGGTGAACTGGCAGGTCGCGCCATGGACCTGCCGGTGCCCGACCCGGCCAGCGTCAAGCTGCGCGACCCCAGCCAGTTTCGCTGGATAGGAAAGCCCGTACGCCGCCTGGATGCCTATGACAAGTCCACCGGCAAGGCCCAGTACTGCATCGACATCAAGGTCGACGGCATGCTCCACGCTGCCGTGCAGCATGCACCGCGCCTGGGCATGACGGTCGGCAGCCTGCGCAACGAAGACCAGGTCAAGGCCATGAAAGGCGTACATTCGCTGCATCAGCTGCCAGGCGCCGTGGCCGTGGTTGCCGAACGCTGGTGGCACGCCAAGCGTGCAGTAGAGGCGATCCAGGTAGATTGGAAAGAACCGGCCGCCGACAGCAAAGTGCGACCGATGCCGGCCGATTTTTCCAGTGACGCCTGGCGCGAACACCTCGCGACGGTGCAAGGGCCGTCACGCGATGAAGAGAACGAAGGGGATATTGCCGGCGCCTTGGCCAATGCCAATACCAAGGTCGAGGCCAGCTACCACAACCAGTACCTGAATCATGCCCAGCTCGAGCCACCGTCCGCCCTCGCCCGCTTTAACCCGGACGGCAGCCTGGACGTCTGGCTGCCTAACCAGGCGCCGGACATGTTCCGTGACGACATTGCCAGGCGCACTGGCCTGACGCCTGCACAAATCAACCTGCATTCGCCGCTGCTGGGCGGCTTCTTTGGCCGCCACTTCCTGTACGACTCTGCCAACCCCTACCCGCAAGCCATTGCCCTGGCCAAAGCGGTTGACCGACCGGTGAAGCTTATCTGGAGCCGCGAGGAGGAGTTTCTACGCGATGTACTGCGCCCCGTCGCAGTGGTGAAGTTCCGCGCCGGGCTGGACGCAGACGGTATGCCTGTGGCGCTCGAAGCGGTAAGCGCCACCGAGGGCCCAACCGAGGCCCTTGCCGGCAAACAAGGGGAAAAGATCGACCCGACTGCGCTCGAGGGGCTGTCAGGCAAGTCCTACGCCATCGCCAACAAGCGCATCGCCCAGATCTATGTCAAAGGCCCGGCCATGCTCGGTTACTGGCGCTCGGTAGGTAACTCGCTGAACGACTTTTTCTACGAATCATTCCTGGACGAACTGGCGGACAAAGGTGGCAAGGACCCGTTTGAACTGCGCCTGCACCTGCTGCGCGACAACCCGAGACTGACCAACCTGCTGAACGCAGTGGCCGACTTGTCCGGCGGCTGGAAGCGCGGCCCGTTCACCGCCGAGGACGGCAGCAAGCGCGCACGCGGCGTGGCCATGGCGTCACCGTTCGGCTCGGAGGCTGCGGTCATTGCCGAGGTTTCAATCGATAACGGCCAGGTCAAGGTGCACGACATCTGGCAAGCCATCGACCCTGGCAGCATCGTCAACCCGGCGATCATCGAGCATCAGGTCAATGGTGCCGTCGCCCTCGGCCTGTCGCAGACGCTGGTGGAAGAAGCGGTGTACGTGGATGGCAAGCCGCGCGCACGCAATTACGACCTGTACCCGATCCTGCCGCCTTCGCGCATGGCCCGGGTGCATGTGCGCATTATCGAAAGCGGGGCGAAGATGGGCGGCATCGGCGAACCACCGTTACCCGCCGTGGCCCCGGCGGTGGCCAACGCGGTCGCGCAGCTCACCGGCCAGCGCGTGCGCAGTTTGCCATTGAGCCGCCACACCTTCAGCTGATCGCAAGGGACGCCTCATGACCCATCGTTTCGCAAGAACCGCCGGCTGGCTCGCGCTGCCGTGCCTGGTCGCGGCGGGCCTGCTGGCCTGGTATGTCACACGCGAACCTGCTTCGCCGTTTGCCGATGCGCAGGCCACTGTTGCCGACCCGGCGCTGGTCAGCCGCGGTGAATACGTGGCCCGGCTCAGTGACTGCGTGGCCTGCCATAGCCTGCCGGATGGCAAACCGTTCGCCGGCGGGTTGGAAATGGCCACCCCGCTGGGGGCGATCCACGCCACCAACATCACCCCTGACCGCGACAACGGTATCGGTAACTACACCTTGGCCGACTTCGACCGCGCCGTGCGCCAGGGTGTCGCGCCCGGTGGTCGGCGGTTGTACCCGGCCATGCCTTACCCGTCCTACGCCAAGCTCAGCGATGAGGACGTCAAGGCGCTGTATGCGTTCTTCATGCACGGTGTGCAACCGGCGCGGCAGGCCAACCTGGCCAGCGACATCCCCTGGCCGCTGAACCTGCGCTGGCCCATTGCCTTGTGGAACGGCCTGTTTGCCGCCACCAGGCCTTACACCGACAAGACCGGGCAGGATGCACAGTGGAACCGTGGCGCCTATATCGTCCAGGGCCCCGGGCACTGCGGCAGTTGCCACACGCCACGCGGCCTGGCCTTCAATGAAAAGGCGCTGGATGACAGCGGCAAGCCGTTCCTGTCCGGTGCACTGCTCGACGGCTGGTATGCACCCAGCCTGCGCGCCGACCACAACACAGGACTCGGGCGCTGGAGCGAGGCGGAGATCGCGCAGTTCCTGAAGACCGGGCGCAACCGGCATGCAGTGGTATTCGGTTCGATGACAGAGGCGTTCAACAACTCCACGCAATTCATGCATGACGACGACCTGGCCGCCATCGCCCACTACCTGAAGTCGCTGCCCGGCGACCCCAAACGTGACGGCGAGCCATGGCAATACCAAGCCGAATCGGTAGCTATACGGTTGGACAGCCCTGGAGCCCGCACCTACGTGACACGCTGTGCCTCCTGCCACGGCCTGGACGGCAAGGGCCAGGACAAGTGGATGCCGCCATTGGCCGGAGCGACCTCGGCACTGGCCAAGGAGAACGCCTCGGCAATAAATATCACACTAAATGGTTCGCAGCGGGTGGTGGCTGCTGGGGTGCCGGACGCCTATCGCATGCCGGCTTTCCGCGAACAGCTGAGTGATCAGGAGATTGCCGACGTGCTTGGCTTTGTGCGTACAGCCTGGGGCAACCAGGGTGGTGCGGTGGATGCGCAGGCGGTAGGCAAGCTGCGTGGGCATACCGACCCGGCCAGCAGCAGCCCCATCATCTTGCATATGCGTTGAATAGGAGAGGTACATGTACCGACACAAGGCTGCTCCCATAAAGACCGCGCAGCACTTGAGCTACTCTGTCACTGCCACCGCTCCAGGTTCTGTTTCAACCACTGCTCGGGCAAGGCCCCGCCAACGATCTTCGCCATCTCCCGCGCCAGCGCCTCACGCAGCGGTGGCCGGTTGCAGGGCGACTCTCGGGAGATTGCCAGGTACAACCCTTCACTGGACACGGGTGGCTGCAATACCTGCACAGTGGCTGCGATGCCCAACGTGCGCGCCAGCACCATGCCAGGAAACTGCTCGTACACCACGTAATCGCTGCGTTTGTGCATCAGCTTCTCGAACGCCTGTCTGGCACTGGGCACCGCTTCAAGGGTGAGATTGGCCGCGGCGTATTCATCGAACTGTTGGCCGTGGCTGTTGTTGACCAGAGTGCCACCCTTGCGGCCTTTGAGGTCGGCCCATTGCTGGTAGGCAAAGGCATTGTCCTGGCGCACCCAGATGACGCTGGGGGTACGCAAAAACGGCGGGGCGATGAAGTCCACATGCTGCCGGCGCGCTTCGGTCAGGAAGTACCCGGCCATCAAGTCGATCCGCCCGGTGCGCACTTCTTCCTGGGCTCGCGACCACGGCCCGGCGTAAACCACCTCTATGTCCAGCCCCAACTGCTTGCCCAGGTATTTGAGCAGGTCGGCATTGGCACCGATCAGTCGTTGAGGGTTCAGCGGGTCGCGCCACAGGTACGGGGGGTATTCCGGGTTGCCTGTGGCGGTCAGCCGTAGGCATGCATCATCCGCTGTTGCAGCCAGGGGCAGCAGTGACAGGCACATCAGGAGCAAGACGTGGCGAAAGCAACGCTCGATCATCTACGACCCTCGGCACATGAAACACCCGGCGATCCGGCGTAGTGGCCAAAGGCTGCCACCTGCCGTGGTCGCCTGCAGCTATCATCTGCGCGCTGTAGACAGTCTGGACCATCAGCAACCCGCAGACGAGCCTTTCATCGTCCCGTCGATAAATTTGCCGAAGGACACACAGTGAGCGCCTGCTCGGCCGGCGACAAACTGGGCTTTTCAGGCACCCTGCCGTCGCATCGCCAGGATCGCCGCGCCAAAACCGATAAAGGTGGTGCCCACCACCCTGTTCACCCAGCGCGACAGCGACGGCCGGGTCAGCACCCCCTTGGCCCGCGCAGCCAGGGCGGCATACGCACTTAGCGAAGTGAGCGACAAGGCCACGAAAATCCCGGTCAAGGTCAGGAACTGCGGCAATAGCGCAGCCCCTTGGTCGATGAACTGCGGAAACAGTGCTGTAAAGAACATGGTCGCCTTCGGGTTGGTCACTGCAGTGAGAAAGGCCGATTTGAACAGTTTCAGCGACGTAGGCCGCACCTTGGCCGCGCACTCTGCGGCACCCTGCTCCAGCATCGGGCTCTTCTTCAGCAGTTGGCGCGCCCCCAGGTAGAACAGATAGCCCGCCCCCAGGATCTTCACGGCATTGAACAGTACTTCAGAACTCGCCAGCAGTGCGCCTAGCCCCAGCATGGCTGCAGCCGACAAACAGAACAGGCCCGTGCCATTGCCCAGCGACGACCAGATCGCGCTGCGCTGGCCATGGGCAAGGCTGTTGTTGATAGCCATCAAGGTGGCTGGGCCGGGGCTGGCGATCGCGATGGCGGCGACCAGGGTGAATGCGAACAGCGAGTGAGAATCCATTTCAGGCTCGTCAGACAATCAGGTGAGGCTGCGTCTATTGAGCGCAGGTTCAGTCTGTATTCTGCCGCTTTGCCGCCTTCTTGACGATAGCCTTCATTCGCGTCGCCGCCCGCTGCACAGTGGCCATCTTCTCGGGGCGCTTCATGCCCCGCCATTTGCGGATTTCGTCACGGGTACGGCCACAGCTCACGCACAGCTCGCTGCTGAGCTGGCATAACGAGACGCAGGGGTTGTCGATGTCTTTGGCCATGCCACTACTCAGCCAGGCAGTTCTGCCCGCGCATGTTCGCCAGCGCTGTGGAACACCTGGCGCACTTCCTCGGCCTTGACCTTGGTTACCGACCTGGCTGCCAGCAACTCATCGACCACGCGCAAGCCCTGCTCCAGGGCTGTGGCGAGTTGATCAGCGTCGGAGGCGTCAGCGATATCACCCAGATAGGGAGCGATGAGGTACACGTAACGGTCCTGCAGCTTGAGCGCTTCCAGCGCGTCGAGGGCTTTCTGGAACCGATCGGCAGCGGCAGGGCTCATGCTCAATTTATCGAAATGAATCAGGCTCACACGGTCAGTGGCCATTATGACGAATCTCCGTTTCCTGGTGCGGCCAGGCCCGCAAGCAGCAGCACTTCTACGATGCTCGTATGTGTGGGCCCGGGTTATGGCCATCAGGGTACCAGAAGCCGAAGCAGAAAGGGCCACTGCCCCCAGAACTAAAAGTATTTGCCAAGTCGCGTAATGGACGCCCCACGACGTTATGGGGACATGAGCCGCTGTTTGCTGCACAGGATAATCCCGCCGGCAATCCACCCCGCCGAGGTCGTCATCGCGCTCGGCAGCCCACACAACAACAAGCCTGCGCGTTCAGGCAAGACACAACGGGGCCTCATCATTCATGGCAAAGGAACACATCCCCGAAACACTCGATCTTGGCGTCACAGACCCCTCGAAAACCGCAGAAGCCCGCCAGGACCGGCATTTCGAGGGCAAGCTTGACTGGATCGTCTTCGGTTTCACCAGCCTCCTGGCCATCGCGTTCGTGCTCTGGGGCTTCCTCAACCAGGCCAGCCTGGCCAGCAGCGCCTCCAGCGCGCAATCCTGGGTCATTCTCAATTTCGGCTGGTTCTTCGTGCTCACCTCCTCCCTCTTCGTGGTGTTCGTGCTGTGGCTGGCCGCAAGCCGTTACGGGCGGGTGCCGCTGGGCCGCGATGGCGAACAGCCAGAATTCCGCACGGTGTCCTGGGTAGCGATGATGTTCAGCGCCGGTATGGGGATCGGCCTGATGTTCTTCGGCGTGGCCGAGCCGCTGTCGCACTACATATCGCCGCCGCCCGGCTCGGCCAGCGGGCAGACCAGCGAGGCGATGCAGGTGGCAATGGCCACCACCCTGTTCCACTGGACCCTGCACCCTTGGGCCATGTACGCCATCGTTGGCCTGGTGATCGCCTACGGCACCTTCCGCCGTGGCCGCTCGCAGCTGATTTCTGCTGCCTTTCGGCCGCTGATCGGCAAGCACGCAAACGGCCCTCTCGGCCGCCTGATCGACATGATGGCGATCTTCGCCACACTGTTCGGCTCGGCCGCCTCGCTAGGCCTTGGCGCGTTGCAGATTGCCGGCGGCCTGGAATACAACGGCTGGATCGAAAGCCCTGGTAAACTGTTCTACATCTCGATCATCACCCTGCTGACCATTGCCTTCGTCACCTCGGCGGTGTCGGGCATCGGCAAGGGTATCCAGTGGCTGTCCAACACCAACATGGTACTGGCACTGGTGCTGGCAGTGTTCGTGTTCCTGGTCGGGCCGACGCTGCTGATGCTCAACCTGCTGCCGACCTCGCTCGGCATCTACATCAAGATGCTGCCGGAAATGATGGCCCGCACCAACGCCAGCGGCGGCGAGCAGATGAACAGCTGGCTGGCCGGCTGGACCGTGTTTTACTGGGCCTGGTGGATCTCCTGGACGCCTTTCGTGGGCATGTTCATCGCCCGCATCAGCCGCGGCCGCACCATTCGCCAGTTCGTGACCGGGGTGCTGCTGGTGCCAAGCCTGGTCAGCCTGGTGTGGTTCACCATCTTCGGTGGCGCCGCCATCGAGGCCGTGCGCGAGGGCGCCTTCCAGCTGGCCAACGGTGCGGTCAACAGTAACCACGCGCTGTACCAGTTGCTGGACAGCTACCCGCTGGCCTCGGCAACCTCGGTGCTGGTGATGATCCTGGTGGGCATCTTTTTCGTTTCTGGTGCCGACGCAGCCTCGCTGGTGATGGGCACGCTGTCGGAGCACGGCACCACCGCGCCATCGCGGCGCACAGTGATTTTCTGGGGCACGCTGACCGGTACGGTGGCGGCGATCATGCTGGCGATCGGCGACCCACGTAATCCTGGCGAGGCGCTGACCGGGCTGCAGAACCTGACCATCGTCGTGGCCTTGCCATTCGTGGTGGTGATGGTACTGCTATGCCTGGCGCTGTACCGCGACCTGCGCAAGGACCCGATGATGCTGCGCCACCTGCGCGGCAACGAGCTGATCGAAAAGGCCGTGCTGTATGGGGCGGTGAAGCATGGAGAGGAGTTCTACATTGTAGTGCAGGAGAAGAAGGCATCGACCAAGACAGCGGCAGAGGCCGAAGTAACCAGCAACTGATTGCTTCAATCAGAAAACCACGGGCTGCCACGCAGCCCGATCACAGCACGAGGCCGCTGCTGCTGAAAACACAGGTCTGCTTCAACCTTTCAACGCCGCCTCTATCTTGGCCACATCGATCTTGCCCATCTGCATCATGGCCTCGAACGCACGTTTGGCCGCCGCTCGGTCGGGGTGGCTGATGGCTTCGATGAGGATGCGTGGAGTGATCTGCCACGAAATCCCCCATTTGTCCTTGCACCAGCCGCAAACGCTGGCCTCGCCGCCGTTGCCGATAATGGCATCCCACAAGCGGTCGGTCTCTGCCTGGTCCGCGGTACTGACCTGAAATGAAAATGCCTCACAGTGCTTGAAGGCCGCCCCACCATTGAGTCCCACGCAAGGAATGCCCATTACCGTGAAGTCCACGGTGATCACATCGCCCTGCTTGCCTGAAGGGTAATCGGCGGGTGCCTGGTGCACAGCGACCACCCGGCTATCGGGGAACGTTCGGGCATAGAAGTTCGCCGCCTCTTCAGCTTCGTGGTCATACCACAGGCAGATGGTGTTCTTGGCGGTCATGGTCTTGCTCCAAGATCGAAGGTGAGCCTTGAGTCTAGCCCCATAGCACCGGCGTACCGGTAACGCCTGACCAACTGATGCCAATGCATGGTTTAACCGCGATGACGCCGATTCAAAAAAAGGCGCCCCAAGCGGAGCACCAAAAAATCCACCCAGACCAAAGGAGCAACGAGGTTGCCGAAGTGGAATCACATAATTGACAACGGGTACTCCACGATCAGCCGCACTTCGTCCAGGTCCGACTCGAACGCCGTGGCCCGGGTGGTGGCCTGGCGAACCCGCAACGACAGGTCCTTGGCCGCGCCAGTCTGCACCACATACTTGACCTCGATGTCACGCTCCCAGCGTTTCTGGTCGGTCAGCGGGTTGCCCGCGACGTCGCGGCGCATGTAAGTGGCGTTGGCATTGGAGTAATCGGCATCGGTACCCTTGCCGTAACGTGTCATGAACGACAGCCCAGGTACGCCGTAGGTGGCCATGTTCAGGTCATAGCGCAGCATCCATGAACGCTCCTTGGGCGCGTTGAAGTCGCTGTACTGGATGGAGTTGTCGAGGAAGATCGAGTCGGACTGACGCAGGTAGTCGAAGTCGTCGTCGCCGTTGTTGCGCTGGTGAGTCAGGGCCAGGGTGTGAGCACCAAAGCGCACACCCAACTTGGCGCTCCAGATATCGTTGTCAAAGGCGCCCAGGCGCTGCTGCCCTTCATCAACAGCCTTGTAATAGTTGAAACCACCAATCAGGGCCAGCTTCTCGCTCAACGGCCAGCTCAGGCTGGTGCCGACGTAGTACTGGTTCCACACGTCCTTGAGCCGGCTACTGAACAGGCTGACGCCAACATGCTCATTGAGCGTGTAGTCCCCCCCGCCATAGGCGATCCACGGCGAATCGACCGGGCCGCCATAGAACGTCACGAAGTTCTCCCGCAGGTCGCTGGACATCGGTTGGCTCATGGCATGCAGACGCCCGGCTTGCAGGGCAAGGTCCTTGATGCTGGTGTTCTCCAGGGTCACCCCACGAAAGCTCTCCGGCAGCAGCCGCGAATCGCCAGCAGCCACCACCGGGTTGGCCGGGAACACATCGCCCACCTTCAGTACCGTGTCGAACAGTCGCACCTTGGCCGCGCCCCCCACCTTGGTGTATTCGTCACGTGCCTGGCCGTCGCGGTCAACCGGCAATACGTCGAAAGAACTGCGCCCGCCGTTGCGGCCGCCGCCAGTGTCGAGCTTAAGGCCAAGCATGGCAAACGCGTCCAGGCCAACACCTACGGTGCCCTGGGTGAAGCCCGACTCAAATCGGGTAATCACGGCGTGCCCCCAGGCTTCGGAGTAGCCGCTGTCAGGCTGTTTGCTCGGGCTGTGTGTCGGGGCCGCAGAATCGCGGTTATCGCGGTTGAAATAGAAGTTGCGATTAAGCACGCTGAGGGTACTGCCCGCCACGAATCCGTCCGCGCTTTCTTCTGCGGCAACAACCTGGCTGCCAACGCTGGCCAACGCCAGGCAAGCAGCCAATGTCAGGGGTGATCTACACGTCATCCGATAATCCTTGAACGTCGCATTTGTTGTTATGTCGGCGGGCCGAGATTGACGGCCCGCAGATAACGCCAAGGTGATCGGCGCATTACAATTGCGTCATCGGCAACGCAGCGCTCTGAGTGGAGTCCTGCAACATTCTGCAGATATTTCCGAGGTCAGGCAGTGAACCTGCTGACAAAAAAACGGTCTTTCGCTGACGGTCAACTCACCGACCGGTTCATCGGCCCAGCCACCGTGGCCTACTTTTTGTCCTGTTCCAGCGAATTCAGCGAAGACCCAACATGCCCGATTCCCGCCCAAATGCTTCCGCCCTCCCTGCCCTGCGCATCGGCCTGATTGCCGCCCTGGTGGGTATCGCCGCCCTCGCGCACGCTGAAGAGCCTGCCAGCGACGCACGCTGGGTCAGCGACAGCCTGAGCACCTACGTGCGCAGCGGCCCGACCGACGGGCACCGCATTGTCGGCACGCTCAAGTCCGGGCAGAAGTTGACCCTGCTCGGCAGCCAGGGCAATTACAGCCAGGTGCGTGGGCAGAACGGCGATGTGGTGTGGATCCTCAGCAACGACCTGCAGACGGTACCCGGGCAGAACGAACGCCTGCCATTGCTCGATGCCCAGGTTGCCGAACTGACGGGGCAGTTGAAGACCATCGACGACAACTGGAAGAACCGCGTGCAAGGGATGCAAGAAACACTTGATTCGCGCAAGCAGCTGATTGACGAGCTGGAGGCGCGCAACAAGGCACTGAACGAGCAACTCGATCAGAGCCAGTCGGACCTGCGCGATACCCAGGCCCGCCTGGGAGATGAGAACAAGCAGGTGATGATGCGTTACATGGTGTATGGCGGCAGCATCGCCGGTGCAGGCTTGCTGGCGGGGCTGATCCTGCCGGCACTGACCCGTGGGCGCAAGAAGAACGATCGCTGGTTCTGAGCTCGGCAAGGCGCTGGAACTGGAACGTGCAGGCCTGGCCGCAGGCCTTGCTATAGCGGAATAGTGGAGTCGTCCCTACAACAACCGTTCCAGTGCCTCCAGCACATACCCCGTGGCGCGCTCCACCTGCCCTTCCCGACAAGCAATCCCCAACTGCCGCCACAACCCCGGCCGCAGCGGTCGACGAGCAATGCGCCGGTCCAACTCGGCCGCCTCCCCCTCCTGCGGCAATAATGTCGCCCCATACCCGGCGCCGACCAGGCTCTTGATCGCATCGTTGTAATTCAGCTCGATCCGCGGCTCGGGGTACAACCCCGCCGCTGCAAACCACTCCCCGGTAACCCGCGACAGCTGGGTGGTGCTGTCGTTGAGAATCAACGCCCGTTGCGCCAGCCACGCCGGAGTGATCCTGGCCGGTGGCTGCCAGTCGGCCGGCACATACGCCATAATCGGGTCGCGCCGCCAAGGGGTGACCGTCAATCCTTTACCGGCCACCTGCGGCAGGGCTACAAGGCCGATATCCAGTGTGCCCTCACGCAAGCGCGTGAGCGACGCCTGGGAGGTCAGCACCTGGACCTGCACATCGATCCCAGGGCGCTCCACACGCAGGCGCGCCAATGCCTGCGGCAGCAAATGGGCAATGGCACCGGTGGAGGCGCCCAGGCGCACACGCCCGGTCAACCCTTCGACCTGCCGGCGTACTTCGTCCAGCGCCAGGTCAGCGTCCGCCAGCAGGCGCCGGGCACGCCCCAGCAGTGTTTCACCGATGACGGTGGGCCGCACCTGGCCGCGGGTGCGGGTGAGCAACGGGGCGCCGATGCGCGCCTCCAGCTCAGCCACATGCAAGCTGATGGTGGGCGGCGCCAGGTTAAGCCGGCGGGCGGCCTCTGCAAAAGAGCCCAGGTCGCTGATGACCACCAATGTGCGGAGGCGGTCGAGGCTGATTTCGCGCATTGTCAGAGCCGGTCCTTTCGCGGGTAAACCCACAGGTTCACTACGCTTTTCAAAAAGTCATTCAGAGAACCTGAATATATTGATCATCATATTCAAATTTTCATTACCAAAGCTACGGGCGAGCATAGGCCATCTTTCCACAACCGGACCCCGACCATGCATACCCCTGTTGTTTTCATCGACGGCGACCAAGGCACCACAGGCCTGCAGATCCATGCCCGCCTAAAGGGCCGTACCGATCTTCGCCTGCTGACCCTCCCCGAGGCCGAGCGCAAGGACCCGCAACGCCGCTGCGAAGCGATCAACAGCGCCGACATCGCCCTGCTGTGCCTGCCCGACGACGCCGCCCGCGAGGCCGTGGCCGCAATCCACAACCCGCAAGTGCGAGTGATCGACGCCAGCTCTGCGCACCGCACCACACCTGGCTGGGTGTACGGCCTGCCGGAGCTGGACGAACAGCAAGCCGAGCGTATCGCGCAAAGCAAGCGAGTCAGCAACCCCGGGTGCTATCCCACCGGGGCCATCACGCTGCTGCACCCGCTGGTCAAGGCCGGTTTTCTGCCTGCGGACTACCCGCTGAGCATCCACGCCGTCTCTGGCTACTCCGGTGGCGGTCGCGCGGCGGTTGAGCGGCATGAACAGCCCGGCGCCGCCAAAGCCCCTGCCCTACAGTTGTATGGCCTGGAGCTGGCGCACAAGCACGTACCGGAGATCCAGCAGCATGCGGGGTTGTCGGCGCGGCCGATGTTCATGCCCGGCTATGGCGCCTACCGGCAAGGCATCGTACTGAGCATTCCCCTGCAACTTCGCCTGCTGCCTGGACACATCAGCGCCGAGCAACTGCAAGCCTGCCTGGAGCAGCATTACCAGGGTGCCCGCCATGTCCAGGTGATGCCCCTGCATCAGTGCGGCGCTGCGGCAAACCTCGATCCCGAGGCATTGAATGACAGCAATGACCTGCGCCTGGCGCTGTACGCCAACCCCGAGCATGGCCAGGTGCTGCTCACCGCAGTGTTCGACAACCTGGGCAAAGGTGCCTCTGGTGCTGCCGTGCAAAACCTCGACCTGATGCTCGGTGCCTTACAGGCACACGGCTGATACGGCAAAACCGGTTAGACTGTACAACCCGCGCCAGCACCGCGCGGGTTGTATTCTCATCCGCCGGAGCCCCCCCCAGATGTTCATCCTGAGCCGCCTCGACAGCGTGCCGCCCGAATCTTTCCAGAACCAGATCCGCGAGCTGGTCATTCACAATGTTGGCGAATTGAGCAGTGTCGCCATCGCCGTCGACAACCCGCTGTACCCGTTGTACCAGTACGGCGTCGGCATGGAAGTCCACCAGTACCTGCAAGCACTGGATGGCACCCGTGGCCTGGCCGTGGCGCTTACCCTGGCGCTGGATGCCGAAGCACCTGACCAGTTGCTGGGTTTTGCTCTTTCGCTGCCAGCCCAGGACGATGGGCAGGCCTGTGCATTGGCCTTTCTGGCCGTTTCTGCCAGCCATCGCCGCCAGGGCATCGCCCGTGCCCTGCTGGGCGACCTGCAGGCGCGCCATGCCTGTGTGGAGCTGAACGCCTTTGCCAAACAGGTGCCGTGGTTCGAAGCGATGGGCATGCAAGTGGTGGCCGCCAATGGACCGCAAGTGCTGATGAGTAGTACCGGCCAGGCCAGTGGTGCGCTGATCGGGCGCCTGGACATTGCGCCGATCTATCAGACGGCTGAAGTGCTGCAGATTCACACCTATCTGCTCAACCAGCAGGGTGAGGATGCGATGATCGAAGCGGAGCAGATGCGCGATGAGCGGCTGGATGAACTTGCCGCTCAAGCCCGGGAATGTGTGCGTCAGCGCAAGACCGTGCATTGATTCAAGGGCCTGTTCGCGGGTATCAAGGCCCGCTGATTGCAATGACTCGGCGCGAACACTTGGAAAAGCCTCAGACAATGACAGCTTTGTCAATTACCTTGTTACATTGAATGACTGTTCAATAATGATGGCCATATGGCATCATTCAAACAAAAAACATGCAAGAGGGTGAGGCAAATCTACTAATCCGCAGCGCATCAAGAGCCTGGCGCCACCTCGGCGGCCCGGCTTTCCGGCCAGCTCCTGACGCCTGCACGCCACCGGCAAGGAGCTTTCCATGCAATTACGGAATTTGAAAATCGGCATTCGCGCTGCCAGCGTATTCGCCCTGTTGGGTACCCTGGTCCTGGTCATGGGCCTTATCGCACTTTACGAAACCCGCCAGATGGACAAGGCCACTGACGAGATCCGGCTCACCTGGATGCCCTCCGTGGTAGCGCTGGGCGAGATCAGCAGCAACCTCGGTCGCGCCAGAGCCATCACCCTGCGCGCCGCGCTGGACGATAACCCCACCGAGCGCACACGCAACCTGCAGATGCTCGAAGGCATCAACGCCGAACTCCAGGGTGGCCTGAAGGACTATGCTGACACCCTCATCGCTACCGACGACCCTGCTCTGTTCAACACATTCAATGACGCGCACCAGCAGTACCTCGAACTGCAGGTGAAAGTGCTGCAGAACATTGCCGCAGGGCGTATGGACGAGGCCAAGCAGCAGATCAGCGGCCCGCTCACCCAGCGTGCCGACAGCATGATGAAGGCTTTGGTGGCGCTGATCGACTACAACAGCAAAGGTGCCGAAGATGCCTCGCAGCGCAGCAGTGACGTAGCAGACGAAGCGTTCACGGCCATCATCTCTTCATTGCTTGTGATCATGCTTGCTCTAGCCGCTATTGCTATCGTGCTTACGCGCAGCATTGTGGCGCCCCTGGCCGATGCCGTGGCCGTCGCGGAACGGGTCGCGCTCG
Source organism: Pseudomonas sp. D5(2026) (assembly GCF_057766845.1). Taxonomy (NCBI): domain Bacteria; kingdom Pseudomonadati; phylum Pseudomonadota; class Gammaproteobacteria; order Pseudomonadales; family Pseudomonadaceae; genus Pseudomonas; species Pseudomonas sp. D5(2026). The sequence continues at coordinate 2,403,964 of NZ_CM173421.1, read as the reverse complement.
GCGACCTCACCCAGGAAATCCGGATTGTCGGCCGCGATGAGCCAGCCCTGCTGCTCCGCGCTCTGAGCCGCATGCAAAGCAGCCTGCGCGATACCATTCGCAAGATCGCCGCTTCGTCCGACCAGCTGGCCTCAGCCTCGGAAGAACTGCACACCGTCACCGAAGACACCAGCCGTGGCCTACACCAGCAAAGCGCGGAAATCGACCAGGCGGCCACGGCCGTCAACCAGATGACCGCAGCGGTCGAGGAAGTGGCAAACAATGCGGTCAGCACCGCCGACGCCTCGAAAGGCGCCGACCAGACCACCCGCGATGGCCGCGACCGGGTCAACCAGGCACTGGCATCCATCCAGCATCTGGTGGCTGACGTGAGCGACACCTCGGGCGAGATCGAACAACTGGCCAGCAATGCCAACGAGATCAGCCGGGTTCTGGACGTGATTGGCGCGATTGCCGGGCAAACCAACCTGCTGGCACTGAATGCCGCGATCGAGGCTGCCCGCGCCGGCGAAGCGGGCCGTGGATTTGCCGTGGTGGCCGACGAGGTCCGCGCCCTCGCCCACCGTACACAGCAATCAACGGCGGAGATCGAGCAGATGATTGCTGGTATTCAGAACGGTACCGAGCGTGCGGTAACGGCAATGCACAGCAGCCAGGGGCGTGCCAGCGGTACGCTGGAAGTGGCACAAGGCGCAGGGCTGGCGTTGGAGGTGATTGCCGAGGCGATCGCCTCCATCAACCAGCGTAACCTGGTAATTGCCAGTGCTTCTGAGGAGCAGGCACAGGTGGCACGGGAGGTGGACCGTAATCTGGTCAACATTCGTGATCTGGCGATGCAGACGTCGGCGGGTGCCAATCAGACCAGTGCGGCAGCGCAAGACTTGTCGCGGCTGGCAGTGGACTTGAACGGGATGGTGGCGCAGTTCAAGGTCTGATCGGAAATGACAGGGGCTGCAAAGCAGCCCCTGTTACAGCAACGACAATCTATCAGTCGTTGACACTCACAACTCGCCCCGCCTTCTCGGCAGCCTTGCCGCGCGTCGCCAGGCAGTAATACAGCGGCACCGTCACCAGCAAGCCGAACAGCCACGACAAATCGGCCCCTTCCACAATATTGGAATACGGCCCCACATACAGCGACGTGTTGGCAAAGGGCAACTGCACCAGGATGCCGCAGGCATAGGCAATGATCGCGTGGTGGTTGAAGCGGCCATAGATGCCGCCGTCAGCACTGAAGATCGAGGCGATGTCGTACTGGCCCTTCTTGATCAGATAGAAGTCGATCAGGTTGATCGAAGCCCACGGCACCAGCACCAGCAGCAGCGCCAGGATCAGGCCGATGAACTGGCCGATGAAGTCCGCCGAGGCATTCAGTGCCACCATCCCGCAGCCCACCAGAATGACCGAGGCCAGGATCACCCGTACCTTGACGCTCGGCGTCCACTCGGCCACGAAGGTCTGGATTGCGGTCACGATCGACAGCACCGCGCCATACAGGTTGAGGGCGTTGTGGCTGATGATGTTAAGCAGGAACAGCACCATCAGGATCGGGCCCAGCCAGCCGGTAGCCTGCTTCACCGCGTCCATTGCGTCAGTGCCTTGCGGGACACACAAAACTGCCACTGCACCAAAGCTGAAGCACAGGATGGTACCCAGGGTGGCGCCCAGGTAGGTCGCCCAAAACGGTTTGGCAATGCCCACTTCACGCGGCAGATAACGCGAATAGTCTGACGTGTACGGCGAGAAGCTGATCTGCCAGATGGTGCCCAGCGACACGGTGGCGATAAAGCCCGACAGGTTGAACGCGCCGCGGCTGAAGAAGTCTGCCGGCAATTCCTGGATGAACATCATGATGAAACCGGCCAGCAAAGCCGAACCCATCACCCAGGTGCCGATGCGGTTGAGAATGTGGATGAAACGATAGCCGATCACGCCGATGGCAGTAGCGCTCAGGGCACCTATCACGATCGCGCCGGGCATCGGCACACTCGGGGCGATACCGTGGATGGTCTTGCCTGCCAGAACAATGTTGGAAATAAAGAAGCCGACATAGATCAGCGCGGTAAAGAACACGATCAGCAAGGCGCCGTAACGGCCGAACTGGCCACGGCTTTGCACCATTTGTGGAATGCCCAACTGCGGCCCCTGCGCAGAGGCCAGGGCGATGACCACGCCCCCGACCAGATGGCCCAGGACAATGGCTATCAACCCCCACAACAGGTTCAGGTGGAACACCTGGACCACCATGGCACCGGTGACGATGGGCAGTGGTGCAATGTTGGTACTGAACCAGAGGGTGAACAGGTCGCGCGCCTTCCCATGGCGCTCGGCAGGTGGAACGTAATCGACCGTGTGATTCTCGACAAACTGGTGCTGCGACGACGGTTGGGACATGGTTTTCAGCTCGAAAGGTCGTTTTTATCTTTGTAAGGAAACCGCATCTAGGCGGCCTCTCAGCTGCGGACCATATTATGGTATTCCAAACTTTTGACAACACTGATCCGCAGTAAAAAACGCCCGCTGATCCGCTTGCGCAACCCTGGCGGCAAACTACCTGATCGCTCAAGGCCACGATATACGTGGCCTTGAGCCGTCCATCGTGAAAAAGACGGGTTGAAAATTCCGCTTGCAAAATAGGTATTACGGTATACCATCAGACACATCAACGATAAAAACCGCGGACCACCGCAGCCCTTCAGAGGTACTCCCGATGATCGACGCAACTGTCTACAAGAACGTTCTGGGCTCCTTCCCGTCCGGCGTTACCGTCATCACCACCCAGGACGACGACGGCTCGGTCGTCGGCCTGACCGCCAGCGCCTTCTCCTCCCTGTCGATGGACCCGCCACTGGTGCTGTTCTGCCCCAACTACACCTCCGACTCCTACCCGGTACTGATCAAACAGAGGCGCTTTGCCATTCATCTGCTCTCGGGTGAGCAGCAGGCAGAAGCCTACGCGTTCGCCAAGAAGGGCAAGGACAAGGCCAGCGGTATCGAGTGGAGCCTGAGCGAACTGGGCAACCCGATCCTGGCCGGTGCAACCGCAGTGATCGAATGTGAACTGTGGCGTGAATACGAAGGTGGCGACCACGCCATCATGGTTGGCAAGGTGCACAACCTGATCGTCCCGGCAGAAGCACCACGGCCCATGGTGTACTGCCGCGGCAAAATGGCCAGCCTACCGGCCTTTGCCTGAAGCCTGCAATTCGACGCAGACCCCTGTGGGAGCGGGCTTGCCCGCGAACACCGGCGAAGCCGGTGCCACCCACCGCGTGTTCTGTTTCGCGGGCAAGCCCGCTCCCACACTGAAGCCCGCTTTACTGACGGGTAACAACAAGCGTTGAGGAAAAACCCATGAAATTTTCGTTGTTCGTGCACATGGAACGTTGGGATGAACAGGTCAGCCACCGCCAGCTGTTCGAAGACCTGACCGAACTGACCCTGATGGCCGAGAACGGCGGTTTCAGCACCGTGTGGATCGGCGAACACCACGCCATGGAATACACCATTTCGCCAAGCCCGATGCCACTGCTGGCCTACCTGGCCGCACGCACCGAGAAGATCCGCCTGGGCGCCGGCACCATCATCGCGCCGTTCTGGAACCCGATCCGCGTTGCGGGCGAATGCGCACTGCTCGACGTGATCAGTAACGGTCGTATGGAAGTGGGCCTGGCCCGCGGCGCCTATCAGTTCGAATTCGACCGCATGGCAGGTGGCATGCCCGCCACCGATGGAGGCAAGGCGCTGCGCGAGATGGTGCCCGTCGTGCGAAAGCTGTGGGAAGGCGACTACGCCCACGATGGCGAAGTCTACAAGTTCCCGACCTCCACCAGCGTACCGAAGCCGTTCAACGCCACGCCGCCTATGTGGATCGCCGCCCGCGATCCGGACTCGCACAACTTTGCCGTGGCCAACGGCTGCAACGTCATGGTCACCCCGCTGATGAAGGGGGACGAAGAAGTGCTGGACCTGAAGAACAAGTTCCAGGCCGCCCTGGACAACAATCCGGACGTGCCGCGCCCACAACTGATGGTGCTGCGCCACACCCATGTGCACAGTCCGGCTGATCCGGACGGCTGGAAAGTTGGCGCCCAGGCCATCTCGCGCTTCTACCGCACGTTCGATGCCTGGTTCGGCAACAAGACCACCCCGGTGAACGGCTTCCTGGAGCCGAGCCCGGAGTCGAAATTCGCCGAAGTGCCGGCGTTCCAGCTGGAGAATATCCGCAAGAACACCATGATCGGCACCCCGGAAGAAATCATCGCGCGCATCAAGTACTACCAGGAACTGGGCGTCGACGAGTTCAGCTTCTGGTGCGACAACAGCCTGCCCCACGCCGAGAAGAAAAAGTCGCTGGAGCTGTTCATCAAGGAAGTGGTGCCGGCGTTCGCCTGAATTCCCATTGCCTGAAACATTGCGGGGTACAGCCCGCTCACGTGGCCTCCGTGGCCTGCGTGAGCGGGCTTTTTTTGGGGTGTACGCCTTGAGTCTTGCGGAGTGGTCGAGATCGAGCGCCGCCCGCGCGGCGCTCGATTTCGAATACACCACAACCCTCAAGGCATACCCGGCAGCCCCACCTTTCGTCCCCCCGCAAGAGAAATTTCCAGCCACCTCTTGCACAACAAATATTATGGTATACCATCAGACAACAAGAGCTGATAACCCTCACCAGGAGCCACCCATGAGTTTCGAAATCCGCAAGATCGTCACCTACTCCGAAGAGACCCGCATCGAAGGCGGCAAGGCCACCGACAAGCCGGTGACCATGGTCGGCCTGGCCGTCGTGATCAAGAATCCATGGGCCGGTCGCGGTTTCGTTGAAGATCTGAAACCGGAAATTCGCGCCAACTGCTCGGAGCTGGGTGCCCTGATGGTCGAGCGCCTGACTGCTGCCATTGGCGGCGCCGACAAGATCGAGGCCTACGGCAAGGCCGCCGTAGTCGGCGCCGACGGCGAAATCGAGCACGCCTCGGCCGTAATCCACACCCTGCGCTTCGGCAACCACTACCGCGAAGCAGTACAGGCCAAGAGCTACCTGAGCTTCACCAACAAGCGCGGCGGCCCAGGCACTTCGATCCAGATCCCGATGATGCAGAAGGACGACGAAGGCCTGCGTTCGCACTACATCACCCTGGAAATGCAGATCGAAGATGCCCCGCGTGCCGATGAAATCGTCGTGGTCCTGGGCGCAGCCGATGGCGGCCGCCTGCACCCGCGCATCGGCAACCGTTACATCGACCTGGAAGAACTGGCTGCCGAAAAAGCCAACGCTCAATAACAACAACCAAGACGGGCCGGGGCGTGGCGTGCTTACCCGCCGCGCCCGACCTTCAAGGAGCGCCCTCCATGATTCAGCCTGTCGCTGAACGCACACCTGGCGGCACCAGCTATCTGGCTGTCGGCCAGGGCCAACCCGTGGTACTGATCCACGGCGTGGGCCTGAACAAGGAAATGTGGGGCGGTCAGTTCGTTGGCCTGGCCAACGACTACCGCGTCATCGCCTACGACATGCTCGGCCACGGTCAAAGCCGCGTACCGGCTGCCGACACACCGCTGGAAGGCTATGCCGACCAGCTCGCCGAACTGCTTGACCATCTGCAAATCGCACAAGCCACCGTGATCGGCTTCTCCATGGGTGGCCTGGTTGCCCGTGCATTCGCCCTCAATTACCCGCAGCGCCTGGCTGCACTGGTCGTGCTCAACAGCGTGTTCAACCGTACCCCCGAACAGAGTGCCGGGGTGATCGCGCGTGCTGCCCAGGCGGCGGAGCTGGGCCCCGACGCCAACGTCGATGCTGCCCTGGACCGCTGGTTCAGCCGTGAATACAAGGCTGCAAACCCGGCGCAGGTCGCCGCCATTCGCCAGGTGCTGGCAAGCAACGACCCGCAGGGCTACCACACCACTTATTCGCTGTTCGCCACCCAGGACATGTACCGCGCCAATGACCTGGGCAGTATCCAGGTGCCGACGCTGATCGCCACTGGCGAACTCGACTCCGGTTCGACCCCGGCCATGACCCGCCAGCTCGCCGCCTGTATTCCTGGTGCACAGAGTGTGGTCCTCGCCGAGCAACGGCATATGATGCCGGTGGAAGCACCGCGTGAAGTCAACAAGATGCTGCTGGACTTCCTCACCCAAGCCAGCACCCTCACCGAATCCGCCAAGGGGATTGTTGCATGACCCTCGTTCGTTTCCAGATGTGCATCGACGGCCAATGGCGCGATGCCCAGAGCGGCAAGACCTTCGACAGCCTCAACCCGGCCACCGCCCAGGCCTGGGCACAGCTGCCCGACGCCGATGAAGCCGATGTGGAGCTGGCCGTTCAGGCCGCCCAGCGTGCCTTCGACAGCAAGGCGTGGCGCAGCATCACTGCCACCGCACGCGGCAAGCTGCTGCGTCGTCTGGGTGACCTGATTGCCGAGAACAAAGAGCACCTGGCCCAGCTGGAAAGCCGTGACAACGGCAAGCTGATCCGCGAAACCCGCGGCCAGGTCGGCTATCTGCCGGAGTTCTTCCACTACACTGCGGGCCTGGCCGACAAGCTCGAAGGCGGCACCCTGCCGCTGGACAAACCCGACCTGTTCGCCTACACCGTGCACGAGCCGATCGGCGTGGTTGCCGGGATCATCCCCTGGAACAGCCCGCTGTACCTCACCGCGATCAAGCTGGCCCCTGCCCTGGCTGCCGGCAACACCATCGTGCTCAAACCGTCCGAGCACGCCTCGGCGACCATCCTCGAGCTGGCCCGTCTGGCCCTTGAGGCCGGCTTCCCGCCCGGGGTGGTCAACGTGGTCACAGGCTACGGCCCAAGCACCGGCGCGGCGCTGACCCGCCACCCGCTGGTGCGCAAGATCGCCTTCACCGGCGGTGCCGCCACCGCCCGCCACGTAGTGCGCAGCAGTGCCGAAAACTTTGCCAAGCTGTCACTGGAGCTTGGCGGAAAGTCGCCGAACATCATCTTCGCCGACGCCGACCTGGACAGCGCCATCAATGGCGCCGTGGCGGGCATCTATGCCGCTTCCGGGCAAAGCTGCGTGGCCGGTTCGCGCCTGCTGGTGCAGGATGAAATCTTCGACGTGTTCGTCGAGCGCCTGATTGCCCGCGCCAAGCGCATCCGCATCGGCAACCCGCAGGATGACGCCAGCGAAATGGGCCCGATGGCCACCGCACAGCAGCTGGCTGTTGTCGAAGGCCTGGTGGCTGCAGCCAAGGCCGAAGGCGCCAAACTGCATATGGGCGGAAAGCGTGCCGACGTTGAAGGTGACGGCTGGTTCTACGAGCCCACCCTGTTCGAGTGCGACAGCAACGCGATGACCATCATGCAGGAGGAAGTGTTCGGCCCGGTCGCCGCGGTGATCCGCTTCAAGACCGAAGAAGAAGCCCTGGCCATGGCCAACGACTCGCAATTCGGCCTGGCTGCCGGCATCTGGACTCGCGATCTGGGCCGTGCCCATCGCCTGGCCCGTGACGTGCGTTCGGGGATCATCTGGGTCAACACCTACCGCGCCGTGTCGGCCATGGCACCAATAGGCGGCTTCAAGAACAGCGGCTACGGCCGCGAGAGCGGCATCGATTCGGTGCTGGCCTATACCGAGCTGAAGACCGTGTGGATCAACTTGTCCACCGCGCCGATGCCCGACCCGTTCGTGATGCGTTAGGAGGAACACAAAGTGATCGAACCCGGCATCTACAAAGACGTGATGGGCTCCTTCCCGTCCGGCGTCACGGTAGTCACCACCCTGGACGCCGACGGCGGCATCGTCGGCATCACCGCCAGTGCGTTCAGCGCGCTGTCGATCGACCCGGCACTGGTGCTGTTCTGCCCTAATTACGCCTCCGACACCTACCCGATCCTGCGCGACAGCAAGCAGTTCGCCATTCACCTGCTGTCCGCCGACCAGACCGCCGAGGCTTATGCCTTCGCAGGCAAGGGCAAGGACAAGGCCAAGGACATCGAGTGGCACCTGAGCGAGCTGGGCAACCCTCTGCTGGCCAAGGCCACGGCGATCATCGAGTGTGAATTGTGGCGCGAGTATGACGGCGGTGACCACGCGATCATTGTCGGTGCGGTGAAGAACCTGGTGTTGCCGGCCGAGCCGGTGACTCCGATGGTCTACCACAAAGGCAAGCTCGGCGCCCTGCCGCCTCTCGGCTGATATACCTTGAAGTTGGTGTTGGCCTCTTCGCGGGCTTGCCCGCTCCCACAGGTATCGCACAGATTCTGGAACCTGTGGGAGCGGGCAAGCCCGCGAAGAAGTCAACACCGATGCCCCTGTTTTCAGGGGTCGCGCTAATCGTCTCACCCTCGATTGCGGCCCCTGTTTTATGCCGGAGTACTGCACATGAGCAATGAAAAGTACGAAAAGGGTCTGAAAATCCGCACCCAGGTGCTGGGCGAGGACTACGTCAACCGCTCGATCCAGAACGCAGATGAGTTCACCAAACCGTTGCAAGAGCTGGTCACCGAGTATTGCTGGGGTCACGTCTGGGGCCGCGAAGGCTTGTCGCTGAAAGAGCGCAGCATGATAAACTTGGCCATGATTTCCGCGCTCAACAGGCCCCACGAGCTCAAATTGCACATTCGCGGTGCCCTGCGCAATGGCCTGAGCCGTGAACAGATTCGCGAAATCCTGCTCCAGGTCGGCATTTATTGCGGCGTACCCGCGGCGGTGGACAGTTTCCGCCTGGCCCGTGAAGCGTTTGCCGAAGCCGATGCGGAGCCAACCCGTTAACAACGGGCTGTTCGAACCACTGCATGGAAAGCCTCGGTTCGGGGCATTCCGCGATGTTGGCGCAACAGCCTCATAAAGAGCGCACCTGATGAAACGCCAGCCACTCGACGACAGCTTCAAGGTCAACCGCAACCCCGTTACTCTGCGCGAAATCGTGCTCGACAAGCTGCGCACCGCAATCATGAACTTTCACCTGCTGCCCGGCGACCGCCTGGTAGAGCGCGACCTGTGCGACCGCCTCGGCGTCAGCCGCACTTCGGTACGCGAAGCGCTGCGTCATCTGGAGTCCGAAGGCCTGGTCGAGTTCGCCGACGCCAAAGGCCCGCGCGTGGCCATCATCACCCTGGAAGACGCGCGTGACATCTATGAGCTGCGCTGTGTGCTCGAAGGCCTGATCGTGCAGTTGTTCACCCTCAACGCCAAAGCCAAGGACATCCGTGCGCTGGAACGTGCGCTGGAAGTGAACCGCGAGGCACTGGAAGAAGGCGAGCTGCAACAGGTGCTGGATTCGGTACAAGGTTTCTACGATGTGCTGCTGGAAGGCTCTGGCAACCAGGTGGCGGCCCAGCAGTTGCGCCAGTTGCAAGCCCGCATCAGCTACCTGCGCGCCACCTCGGTATCGCAGGAAAACCGCCGTGGCGCCAGCAACCGCGAAATGGAAAAGATCGTCGAGGCCATCAAGGGCGGCGACCCGCTGGTGGCCCACCAGGCCTCGGTCGACCACGTCCGCGCCGCCGCCAAAGTGGCCCTGGACTACCTGCGCCAGAAGCAGGATGACAACGCCAAGGTGCGCGACATTGTCGAACCCCTGGCCCTGAAGGAACCCCGCATAGGTCGCTGATCATGCCCAATGCCCCGCGCTACTGCCCGCACTGCACCACGGAACTGGCCCGGGGCATTCCCACAGGCGATACCCACGAACGCCTGCATTGCGCCGGCTGCGGCTACATCCATTACATCAACCCCAAGATCATCGCCGGCTGCATCATCGAGCGCGATGGAAAGTACCTGCTGTGCCAGCGCGCCATCCCCCCTCGCCCCGGCACCTGGACCTTGCCTGCCGGGTTCATGGAGGCTGGCGAAACCACCGAACAGGCGGCGCTGCGCGAGGTATGGGAAGAAAGCGGCGTACGTGCGGACATCGTCTCGCCGTATTCGATCTTCAGCGTGCCAAAGATCAGCGAGGTGTACATCATCTTCCGTGCCATCGTCACCGAAGAGACCGGGCAGTACGGGCCGGAGACGCTGGCGTACAAGTTCTTCGAACCGGATGAAATCCCCTGGGATGAGATCTACTACCCGGCCATCCGGCAAATTCTCGAGCGCTACATCCTTGAGCGGCAAGCCGGGGTGTATGGCATTTACATGGGCAATGATGACACCGGCAAGGTGCACTTCATCCGCTAGCCTGTCCGGCCGCTTCGCGGGTGAACCTGCTCCCACTCGGATCGCGCAGTTGCAGAGGCTTGTGCAAGTGGCACAGGCCATCACAAAAGCCTCGCCAACGGTCTATTCTCGGTGCACCCTAAGGACCTTGAGACAGAGGACCGGCAAAGCACATGGCTAGATGGCTAGACGGCGGCGGGCTAATGGCCGAACGCATCCGCAACCACGACTGGGCCAGCACCCCCCTGGGCCCGCTGGAGCATTGGCCCGACGCGCTGAAAACCACGATGGCTCTGTGCCTGGCCTCGCACTTTCCGCAGGCCGTGCTGTGGGGCCCGGACTTGATCACCCTGTACAACGATGCCTTCACCCCGATTCTCGGTCGCAAGCCCCTGGCCTTGGGCATCCCCTTCCGCGAAGTGTGGCACGAAGCCTGGGATGAAATCAGCAGCATGGCGGACCGTGCGTTGGCCGGTGAAGCGGTGTACATCGAAGACTTCCTGCTGATGATCGACCGCAACGGAGGCCTGGAGCGGGCCTATTTCACCTTCTGCTACAGCCCGATTCGCGGCCATGATGGCGAGATACTGGGTATGCTCGACACGGTCACCGAAACCACCGCCAGCGTGGTCACCAACCAACGCCTGAACTTTCTCGATACCCTCGGGCGAGCCGTTACCGAGGCGGCCGAACCGGACCAGATCATGGCCATCACCACCCGCATGCTGGTCGAGCACCTCGGCCTGTCCGGCTGCGCCTATGCGGTGATGGACCCCGACGAGGACGGTTTCACCATCTGCGGCGATGCGGTGGCACCCGGCTCACCACGTCTGGTGGGCCACTATCACCTGCATGACTTCGGCCGCCTGGCAGTCAGCCGCCTGCGCAGCGGCCTGGCCCTGGTGATCAACGACAACCTGCGCGAACTGGCCACTGACGAGGCGGCGACGTTTCAGGCCATCGGCATTACGGCCACCATCTGCATGCCACTGATCAAGGGTGGCAGGCTGACCGCGCTGATGGCGATTCACGACCGCGTACCCCGGGCATGGACCGACTACGAGCAAACACTGATCAGGGAAGTGACCGAACGATGCTGGGCGCACATACAGCGGGCCCAGGCCCATGCCGAAGTGCGCGAAGCGATGGCGGCCCTTGAAGCGCTCAACACCACCTTGGAACATCGCGTCGAAGAGCGCACCACTCAGTTGCTGCACACCGAGGCCGTGCTGCGCCAGGCCCAGAAGCTGGAAGCCATTGGCCAACTGACCGGTGGCGTAGCCCACGACTTCAATAACCTGCTGACCATCATTCGCTCGTCGCTGCACTTTCTGCAGCGCCCCAACCTGGCCGAGGAGCGCCGCGAGCGCTACCTCAAGACCATGTCCGACACGGTCGACCGTGGTGCCAAACTGACCGGCCAGCTACTGGCCTTCGCCCGACGCCAGGCCCTCAGCCCGCAGGTGTTCGAAGCCGGGCCACGGCTGGAAGCCATGGCCGACATGCTCGACACCGTCACTGGCGCGCGCATCCGGGTCGAGCTGCAACTACCCCAAGCGCCCTGCCACATCCGCGCCGACCTCAGCCAGTTGGAAACCGCGGTGATCAACCTGATGCTCAACGGCCGCGATGCCATGGCTGGCGAAGGTACCTTGCAGCTGCGCCTGCAGGCCGACCAGTGCCTGCCGGCCTTGCGCGGTCAGCCTTCACAACCAGGTCCGTTCGCGGCGATATCGGTGAGCGACAACGGAGTCGGTATTGCCACCGAGTTGCTGGAACGCATCTTCGACCCGTTCTTCACCACCAAGGCCTCAGGTGAAGGTACCGGGCTCGGGTTGTCGCAGGTGTTCGGTTTCGCCAAGCAATCCGGGGGCGATGTACAGGTGAACAGCATCCCCGGTCAGGGCACCACCTTTACCCTCTACCTGCCGCAAGAGGCCCCACCTGCGGCCTCGCCCGAGGACGCCTCGGCCGGCAGCCAGCCGCAGGTACAGGGCGAGCGGCGACGGATACTGGTGGTAGAAGACAATGCCGACCTGGGCAGCTTCACGGCTCAGTTCCTTGAGGACCACGGCTACCGGGTCAGCTATGCGCGCTCAGCGGAAGAGGCGCTGGCGCAGTTGACCAGCCCCGCAGGTGATTTTGATGCGGTGTTTTCCGATGTGGTCATGCCCGGCTTGGGTGGCCTGGCGCTGGCCCGCGAACTTCGCCGCCAGCGCCCGCAGTTGCCGGTGATCCTTACTTCGGGCTACAGCGAGGCGATTGCCGAAGGTGGGCACCAAGGGTTCACCTTTCTGGCCAAACCCTACTCGGCAGAACAGGTGTGCCAGGTGCTCGGAAAAGTACTCGGTCACTGATACCTTGCATCGCGATGGGCGATAAACGGCGCCACGAAGCTCAAAACCACACTGCCAAGAGAAACCAACCCGGCCTCGCGAAATCAGTTTATTTGCCCGACTATCAAGCCCAGGGCAACTGTAATCATCGCCATCCCCGACACCCGCCCGACCAGCTTTGCCGCTCCTGGCCGGGTGCTGAGCACAGCTCTGGCGCCATAGCCGACCAGCGTGTAGATCACCAGCGAACTGCACAGGTGGACCAGCCCCAGCAACAAGATCTGCAACGGCACGGGCCAGCTCGACTGCGGGTCGGTGAACTGCGGCAGCAGGGCCAGGAACAGCAGGAATACCTTGGGGTTCAGGCCGCTGACGCAAAACCCCTTCAACGCCCAGCGCGAGCCAGACTCCCCCGCCCCACCCTGCCCGGCCGCCGGCAATGCCGGGCTGAGCAACAGGTTGCCGCCCAGCCACAGCAAATAGGTGCACCCCGCCAGGGTCAGCAAGGTCAGCGCCAACGGGTGACCAGCCAGCAGGCTGCCGACCCCGGCCGCCACCACCAGCGTGGCCAGGAAATGCCCCGACAACATCCCCGCCACCGCTGGCATCACCCAGCGCCCGCGCATGCCGGCCGAGATGGCATAAGCCCAGTCTGCACCCGGGGTCATCACGAACAGCATCGACACAGCCCAGAACGCCGTCAGCACACTGATAGCCACTTGAATCTTCCTTATCTACTGCATTGGGATGTCGAAAGATTACGGATTTCGCTCGGGGATTTTCTTTCGTATATTTCCCCTTAGCATTCATGTATTGGAAGATTCTTCCCAATGGACAGAACTGATCGAAAAATCCTTGCCGAGCTGCAAAAAGACGGACGGTTGTCGGTAACCGAGCTGGCCGACCGCGTAGGGCTCAGCCTGTCACCCTGCCATCGGCGCTTGAAGACACTGGAAGAGTCCGGAGCCATTCTGGGGTATCACGCACGGCTGGCACCGAGCGCCCTTGGGCTGAACTTTGCCGCGTTGGTATTTGTGACGCTACGCGAGGTGACCCGTCAGCCGGTGGCGGACTTTGAAACGGCACTGGCGCAGATCCCGCAGATTGTCGAAGCGCAGCGGCTGTTCGGCGACCCGGATTACCTGCTGCATGTGGTGGCCAAGGACCTGCCGGCGTTTCAGAAGCTGTATGACGAGCATCTGACCAGTATCCCCAATGTGAAACGCTTGAGCTCGACCTTGGTGATGAAGGAAGTGATTCAGGATCGGTTGTTACCCATGTAGCTGTTTCCTCTTGTGCAGGCCTCTTCGCGGGTAAACCCGCTCCTGCTGTAGGAGCGGGTTTACCCGCGAAGAGGCCTGCGCAGGCAACCTTTCATCTGCCCTGAAAACGCGCACATCGCACCAACCCAGCCCACCGTGATCCGGTTGCCAACCCGCCGCCCCTCTAACCCAAGGCCTTCAGCCAGCTGGCACTCTCCTTGCTACCGTCACCCGCTTAAGCTTTTGTCAGCCTTAGGTTTTTTAAGGTTTATGGGTACATATTTACTAATTTCTCGTTATCCCCGCGCCCCTCATCATCGCTCCAACAAGAACGCGTCGCCCACCGCCGGCACGCCCCCGGGCAGTTCCCAATGCCCTACCTTGCCTTGGAGTCAGTCATGACCAGTGCAGCCAATTCGGCACCCCTGATAGAAAAACACACGATCGGCTACGTGCCCCCGCAAGACCGCCACGGAAAGGTAAGGGATCTATTCACGCTCTGGTTCGGCGGCAACATCGCGCCGTTGCCCATCGTCACCGGCGCGCTGGGCGTGCAACTGTTCCACCTGAACCTGGTATGGGGCATCGTCGCCATCCTTGTCGGCCACCTGGTTGGCGGGGTGCTGATGGCCCTGCACTCGGCCCAGGGCCCGCAAATGGGCATTCCACAGATGATCCAGAGCCGCGCCCAGTTCGGCACCCTCGGCGCGCTGCTGGTGGTGGTGATCGCCGGCGTCATGTACATCGGCTTCTTCGCTTCCAACATCGTCCTTGCCGGCAAGTCACTGCATGGTGTGGTCGACGCCGTTCCGGTACCGGTGGGCATCGTCATCGGGGCGCTGGGCTCAGGCATCATCGGCATCATCGGCTACCGCTTCATCCACGTACTCAATCGCATTGGCACTTGGGTACTGGGCATCGGTATCGTGGTCGGCTTCGGCTACATCTTCACCCATGTGCAGAGCGACGATTTCCTCACCCGTGGCAGCTTCAACCTGGCCGGCTGGCTGGCCACCGTGTCGCTGGCGGCGTTGTGGCAAATCGCCTTTGCGCCCTATGTGTCGGACTACTCGCGCTACCTGCCGGCAGATGTAAAAGTCAGCTCGACCTTCTGGACCACCTACCTGGGCTCGGCCCTGGGTTCAAGCCTGTCGTTCATCTTCGGCGCCGTGGCCGTGCTGGCGATCCCGGCCGGCATGGACACCATGGACGCGGTCAAGCTTGCCACCGGCACGCTCGGCCCGATCATGCTGGTGCTGTTCCTGCTCAGCGTGATCAGCCATAACGCCCTCAACCTGTATGGCGCGGTGCTGTCGATCATCACCCTGGTGCAAACCTTCGCCTACCGCTGGATCCCCACCGCCAAAAGCCGGGCAGTGTTGTCGCTGATCGTGCTGTCGGCCTGCTGCGTGGTAGCAGTGTTCGCTTCGGCAGACTTCATCGGCCATTTCGTTGACATGGTGCTGGTACTGCTGGTGGTGCTGGTGCCGTGGACGGCGATCAACCTGATCGACTTCTACGCCATTCACAAAGGCGACTACGACATCCAGTCGATCTTCCAGGTCGATGGTGGGATCTACGGGCGCTACAACCCGCAGGCACTGATCGCCTACGCTGTAGGTATCGTGGTGCAGATACCGTTCATGAACACCCCGCTGTACGTCGGGCCGATTTCCGAACACATCAACGGGGCTGACCTGTCGTGGCTGGTAGGGTTGGCGATCACCTCGCCGCTGTACTGGTGGCTGGCGAGCCGTGACAGTGCCTACCGTCGTCGGCAGACCAGCGCCAAGTTGGCAGCGGTGGCTTAAGCTGCACTGGCCTGTTGATCCCGCAGACCTCTTGAAGGCGATATGTGTCGCCCTCAAGAGGCTCCTTGCCAATGCACCCGCCCTGTCAAAGGCTCATGTTTATCGACACGAACGCTGAACGGCCTGGTGCCGGCGAGAACATCGCCTGGTCGTTGCCTCCCCAGAAGAAGTTGTCGTACCAGACGTATTCGTATTCACGGTCAAACAGGTTTTTAACCTGCAGGTCGACGCTGGTCGACGAGGTAACACGGTAACTGACACTGGCGTCCACGACCACAAAACCGCCGTACTTACCCTGCTCGTTCAACTCGTCGATGTAGTAGCTGCCCTGCGCCCGCCCCTGCGCCCCGAACTTCCAGTCATCATTGTACCGGTAGTCGACACCCACATTGCTGATGTAGCGCGGAGTGGAAAATACCTCTTTGCCCGACAATGACTGGCCGTTTGCAGCGTAGGCCTTGACCACCTTGGCCTCCTGGATCGCGTGGGACGCCCAAACCGTCCATTGATCGTCCAGCTGAGCACTGATCTGCATGTCCACACCACGCCGGCGTGTTTCGCCAAGGCCGACCGTGGTACCAGTGCTGGGCATGTTCGCGACTTCATCGGTCGCGTCCTGCTGCCAAAGCGCAACCCGCGCCTGAGCGCCCGGGAATGGCTGAAACTTGATGCCCACTTCCTTGCCGGTGTTGATCGACGGGTCGTACGAGGCTTGCCCAGGCACCCGATAAGCTGGCCCGCCAGAGCCCGTAAGGATCTGGAAAGTACGCCCCCAGTTGGCGTAAAGGTCGATCTCCGGCGTGAGGCTGTAAATTACGCTCAGCTTCGGCTGGCGGATCCAGCCATAATCCTGCAGGGATGCCTTGACGCCGCCGAGCGTCTCGCTGTTACCCGAAAACTTGTCGACGCGCATGGCAGGAATGATCTTCAGCGCGTCGGTCGGCTGAATGACCGCCTGCACATAACCGCCAATATTGCGCAGGGTGTAAGTGTCGTCGTTCTGCACACGTGCCGGCGTGGCGTCGAAATCGGTCGGGATCCCGTAGTTGTAGCGCAGGCGACGGTACTGGTTGTCCTGCTCCTCATAGTTGACGCCGCCATCCAGCGTCAGCAGATCGTTAGCGCGCCAGGTCAGGTTGCTGAGCATCCCTCGCTGCTGTTCATCCCACTGCCGACGCTGGCGTGGCGCGTTACCGGGCTGGTAATCGGTGAACGTGATGGTTCGATCATCGTTGTAGCTGTTGTAGTACAGCTTGCTGCTCAGACTCAGGTCGTCGTCAAGCTGCCAGTCGGCGTGCAGGCTCAACTGCTTCATGTCGCGGTCGTCACCATCGTTGGCGTTCTTGGCCGGCGATTGGGTGCGGCTGGCGCGCAGTTGTTCGCGGGTGAGGAAACCTGACTCTTGGGCCTGGTGGTGGTAAAGGCGAGCGATCAGGCCGACACGGAAGTCTTGTTCGTCGTTGCTGACGAACCACTTGCCGCCGAGCGTGTATTTGTTGGATTCGCTGTGGTCGCGGTAACCGTTGCTGTCTTGCTTGGCGAGGATATAGTTCTGGGCGAAATTCCCCTCCTCGTGCCCGACCGCCAACTGCACTTCGCGCGTATCGAAGCTGCCGTAAGTCACACGGCTATCGACATAGTTTCCCCCCTGGCGGGTCGCGAAGTTGATGTTGCCGCCGATATTGTGCAGCCCATAGCGCGGATCGTTGGTACCGCGCACCACCTCGATGTACTCGATGTCCAGCGGGAAGATCATATCGATGAAGCGCTGGTTGCCACTGTTGACGTTGCTCGGCACACCGTCGATCAGGGTCTTGATGCCGTTGATGTAGCCCTCACCATTGAACGCGCGAAAAGTGACCTTGCCTGATTCGGCACCTTGCCCCGTTTCGGTCAGCTGGATGCCCGGCATCTGCCCCAACAACTGCCAGCTGTTCATCACATTTTTGTCTCGCACCTGGTCGCCGCCCAGGACGTCGACCGACGTGAGCACATTTTCAGTGCTCAAGGCTGTACCGGCCGTTTGGGTGATATTCACTTCACCGAGGACGATGGTGGAGGTACCGGTCTGTTCGGCGAGGACTTCAGGTGTGAACATTGCCGTAAAGATGGCAAACGAGGCTGGGGTGAATCGCATGGAGGTTCCTGAGGCGGGGTTGAATATGTTGGCGCACAGATAGAGGAGGCAAGATCTGCGTCTGCCTTAAGTAAAATATGTTATACCATAACAATTAGCGTGAGCGTATCGGGTTTTTGACCCGTTGGTGCTGACGCTCAACCTGCTCGACACGGACATTTTTATCAGCTCATCCGGTCGAGTCGGCGATCCTACGGACGCTATAGGCCTCCTTCCGGCAACAAGCTGCGATCAAACATGAACGCCCGGCCACCCTGCGGTGTGTACTGATACAGCTGCTGCGGCCTACCCAGCTTCGGTTGGTTCTTCTCCCCGGTGTCCCTCACCCACCCCAGCTCGCGCAAGCGCTCCAGGCGTTTGCGCAGCGAGGTGTTATTCACCGCCTGCCCCAAACACGCCTGCATCGCGCCTAATGCGTCCAGCACCGTGAACTTCTCTGCCAGCAGATACAGCGGCAAGCTGCTGTACACCGTCTTTGCCGCCAACCGATCGCGGGCGCGCTCCACCAGCAGGTTATGGTCGAACGGCAAGAGCACCTTGCGCGCCAATACGCTGTCCAAGTCGAAAAACGCCAATTGCTCACACTGGACGACCTCCCCCGGGTCCAGCAAGACCAGGTAATAGGTGCTGAGCGACCAGCCGCGCGGATCACGGAAGGCATTGCCCTCGGTGCCCACCTGTTCCATGTAGCAAGGCACAACCTGCGCTTTCTCGCGCAGCGCGCGTTCGGCAGCAGCTTCCAGGCTGATGTCAGGGGTACGGCCGTTGACGATCACACCGGGCAAGGCCCACTGGCCGGCATGGGGGTCGCGCTCACGACGGTGCAACAATACCTGCAGATGCTGCGCATCAGGGGCCAGACGCAGGGCCACGATATCGACGCTGGTCAGGACTTCAACTGTACTCACCGGGCTACTCCTTGTTCAGTGAGCCAATAATCCACCAGAGCCACTAAGTAAATCAACCATTGAACCCGCTATCTAGAACACTTGACATACTTATAGCACCAGATGAATTATATTGGCATTCCAGCAAGGAGAATCGCCATGAAGATCGCCAGTTTCGATGTCGACGCGCAGAACGGCTTCACCTCCAACGCGCCGCAGGAGCTTCCTGTTCCCGAAGGCGATGAAATTGCGGTTGACCTGAATACCATGGCATTGCGCGCCGACCTGCGCCTGGGCAGCAAGGATGCCCACCCGGCCAACGCCGCGTGGGTGGTCACCGACCCTGCACACATGCTGCAGCCGCTGCAACTGGCCAACGCCGACCTTACCTGGGTCAGCCACTGCGTCCCCGGCACCCCGGGCTTCGAACTGCTACCCGGCCTGCCCGCCCCTATCGACTACGACTATTTCGTGTGGAAGGGGGTCGAACCCGATCTTCACCCATACGGCGCCTGCTACCACGACCTCGCCGAACGCCGTTCCACCGGGGTGATCGAGTACCTCAAGGTGCAGCAGGTAGGTGCAGTGATCGTCGGCGGTCTGGCCCTGGACTACTGCGTCAAGACCACCGCCCGCCAGCTGCGCCAGGCCGGCTTCCAGGTACTGCTGTACCTGCCAGCCTGCCGCGCGCTGACCCAGGCCGGCGCCATTGAGGCGTGCGGCGCCCTGGCCGCCGAGGGCGTGATCCTCTGCGGCGACGAGGCCGCCCTCGACCACCAGCTTGCCCTGATCAAGGAAGACCGCCCATGAGCAATAGTGTTTTCGGCCCACGCATTATCCAGAACCTGCTGGACACCGACTTCTACAAGATCACCATGATGCAGGCGGTGCTGCACAACTACCCCAATGCCGAAGTGGAATGGGAGTTCCGTTGCCGCAATGACGAAGACCTGTCCCCTTACCTGGCGGAGATCCGCTACCAGATAGAACAACTGGCCGAGGTCACGGTCACCCACGACCAGTTGGCCTATCTGGAGAAGATCCCGTTCCTGAAACCGGACTTCATTCGCTTTCTCAGCTTGTTCCGTTTCAACCTGCGCTATGTGCAGGTGGGGCTGGACGGCGCCGGGCAACTGGCAATCCGCGTGCGTGGGCCATGGTTGCACGTGATCCTCTACGAAATCCCGCTGCTGGCGATCATCAGCGAGGTGCGCAACCGCTACCGTTATCGTGAGGTGATGCTCGAACAGGTCGGCGAACGGCTGTACCAGAAGCTTGACTGGTTGAAGGCCGAGGCCAGCGCCGATGAGCTGGCTGGCTTCCAGCTGGCAGACTTCGGTACCCGGCGGCGTTTCTCCTACCGGGTGCAGGAAGAGGTGGTGCACATCCTCAAGCACGACTTTCCGGGCCGATTTGTCGGCACCAGCAATGTTCACCTGGCTCGCGAATTCGAACTCAGGCCGCTTGGCACCATGGCCCACGAATGGTTCATGGCCCACCAGCAGCTCGGCCCGCGTCTGGTCGATAGCCAAGCCGCCGCGCTGGAATGCTGGGTGCGGGAGTACCGGGGGCTGCTGGGCATCGCCCTGACCGACTGCATTACCATGGACGCGTTCCTCGGCGATTTCGACCTGTACTTCGCCAAGCTATTCGACGGCTTGCGACATGATTCGGGCGACCCGCTGGCCTGGGCGGAAAAGGCCATTGCCCACTATGAACGGCTGGGGATCGACCCGAAAGGCAAAACCCTGATCTTTTCCGACGGGTTGGATTTTGCCAAGGCACTGGGGCTATACCGGGCGTTGCATAATCGGATCAATGTGAGCTTCGGCATTGGCACCCGGCTGACCTGCGACATACCGGGGGTGGAACCGATGAACATCGTGATCAAGATGACCGACTGCAACGGGGCGCCGGTTGCGAAGATTTCCGACAGCCCGGGCAAGACACAGTGCCGGGATGAGAATTTCGTTGCCTATCTGAAACACGTCTTTCAGTTGAATTGAGGGTGTCTGTACTGGTCTCTTCACAGGCACACCCGCAGAGAGACCAGTACAATCAACCCACCTCCTGCATGGCAACACACAATTCAAGAAACCGCGAGGCAGCCCGCGAAGGCGTAGCCGCATGCGGCAACAGAATGGAAAAGCGCCGCACCAACGCCTGCGGCGCAACCTGCAGCCGGTGCAGCACCCCATCTTCGTGACGAATGGACATCGCCGAAACAAAGCCAACGCCCATCCCGGCCCGGACCGCCTCTTTTACCCCCTCAACGCCAGCAATCTCCAGCGCCACACGCATCGCCACGCCTTCACGGGCAAACGCCCGCTCGACAATCTGTCGCACGCCCGAGCCGCTTTCACGCAGTACCAACGGGTAATCGCCGAGCGCCGCCAGCATCTGCTGGTCACTGCCTGCCAAGGGATGCCCACGGGGCACAATCGCCACGATCTCGTCCTCGCGCCACGGCGTGACTTGCGTACCCAACGGCAACTCCTGCCCGGGCGGCCCCTCGATCAGGGCGATATCGACACTGTCCAGGGCGGCGACAATCTCCGCCGTATTGCCATGCGAGGTGCTGACCAGCACATCCGGATAACGCCCGTGAAAGTCGGCGATCAGGTAAGGCAGCAGGTAACTGGCGGGCGTGGTACTGGCGCCGATGCGCAAGGTGCCGCGCTCCAGCCCGCGCATGGCCTCGCGCAGCGCCTGGGCCTGGCGGAAGGTTTCGCGCAGGCGCTCGGCATGCGCCAGCAACTGCTCACCGGCCGCAGTCAGCCGCACACCGCGGCCGGCGCGTTGGTAAAGGGGTTCGCCAAACGCCTCTTGCAAGAGCTTGAGCTGGCCGGACACTGCCGGCTGCGACAGGTGCAGGGCTTGAGCCGCATGGCTGATGTTGCCGTGCTCGGCAACCGTGGCGAATGTTATCAGCTGTTCTGGGGTCATGATTCAAAAATATCAGCTAAGCGGATATTTGCCATCCTAAATTACGATTTTTTATAAGCTTATAACCAGATTAACGTAGGCCTTGTCGAAACACCTTTTCCGGAGGACTCACATGGCCACGGTTCCGTCCAACCCCGCCTTTGCCCCTACCCTCTCCACCCGAGGGCGGCTCAATGGCATCCTGTTCGTCGCGCTGTTCGCGGTCGCAGTCACGCAACTGGCGGCCATGCCCGCTATCGCCAACCTGGGCATCAGCCCGCTGATCGTGGGTATTGTCGCAGGTGCCTTGTATGGCAACGCGCTGCGTGACGGCGTACCGGCAAGCTGGGCAGCAGGTATCAATTTTTCCGCTCGCGGCCTGTTGCGCATTGCCGTGGCGTTCTTTGGTTTGCGGGTAAGCCTGCAGGAAATTGCCGAAGTCGGCTGGTCGGGGCTGGTCGTGTCGGTGCTGGTCGTCACCAGTACCCTGCTGATCGGCCTGTGGTGTGGCATGAAAGTGTTCAAGCTCGACCGCGATACCGCCTTGCTGACCGCCGCCGGCAGCGCCATCTGCGGCGCTGCCGCCGTGCTGGCATTCGAATCGGCGCTGCGCAGCGCCCCCCATAAAAGCGCCATGGCAGTCGGAAGCGTGGTGCTGTTCGGTACCTTGTCCATGTTCCTTTACCCACTGGCGATCAATGCCGGCTGGCTGCATCTGGATACCATGGGCGCCGGGCTGTTGCTGGGCGGCACTGTCCACGAAGTGGCTCAGGTGGTAGGCGCGGCCAGCAATGTCAGCCCCGAAGCCACGCACGTCGCCACCATCGTCAAGATGACCCGGGTCATGCTGCTGGTACCTGTACTGCTGGTGGTGGGCCTGTGGATCAGCCGTTCGCGCAAGGCTGGCCAGGCGCAGGGCAACGGGCGCATTGCCATGCCCTGGTTCGCTTTCGGCTTCCTGGCACTGGTCCTGGTGAATTCGCTACACGTGCTGCCTGGCAGCGTGACCCAGGCAGTTAACAGCCTGGACACCTTTGCCTTGACCATGGCCATGACCGCACTGGGAATGGAAACGCGCTTCAGCCAGATTCGCCAGGCCGGGCCACGGGCGCTGGCCACCGGGGCGATCCTTAACCTGTGGCTGGTTGGCGGGGGGCTGGCGATTACCCTGGGGGTGCAGAAGCTGTTGAGCTGACTGGAGACCGAGTCGGCTGCTTCGCGGGTAAACCCGCTCCTACAGGTGGGTGCTGCCCTGAAGACGGCAAGGCCCCTGTAGGAGCGGGTTTACCCGCGAAGCAGGCAGCTCGGTCTCAAGGTTTTTCCACGCCCCCCTCGTTGCCGCCCACATTTCTCGGTATGGTGGTGTCAAAGAAGGATGTTTTACCCGCACAGGAAAGACTTAGATGCCTCAACGCCATGTCATCAATGCATCCGTCAGCCCCAAAGGCAGCCTGGAAACGCTGTCACAACGTGAAGTGCAACAACTGAGTGAAGTCGGTACCGGTAGCCTTTACACGCTGTTCCGCCAGTGCGCCCTGGCAATCCTCAACACCGGCGCCCATGTCGACAATGCCAAGACCATCCTTGAGGCCTACAAGGACTTCGAGGTGCGTATCCACCAACAGGACCGCGGCGTGCGCCTGGAGCTGCTCAATGCCCCGGCCGACGCCTTCGTCGATGGCGAAATGATCGCCAGCACCCGTGAAATGCTGTTCAGCGCCTTGCGCGACATCGTCTACACCGAAAGCGAGCTGGCCAGCCAGCGCATCGACCTGGAAAGCTCCCAGGGCATCACCGATTACGTTTTCCACCTGCTGCGCAACGCGCGCACCTTGCGCCCGGGCGTGGAGCCGAAGATGGTGGTGTGTTGGGGCGGCCACTCGATCAGCACCGAAGAATACCAGTACACCAAGAAGGTCGGCCACGAACTGGGCCTGCGCAAGCTGGATGTCTGCACCGGCTGCGGCCCGGGCGTGATGAAAGGCCCGATGAAGGGCGCCACCATCGCCCATGCCAAGCAACGCATGCATGGCAGCCGCTACCTGGGCCTGACCGAGCCCGGCATCATCGCCGCCGAGGCGCCCAACCCAATCGTCAACGAACTGGTGATCCTGCCAGACATCGAGAAGCGCCTGGAGGCCTTCGTGCGTGTCGGCCACGGCATCATCATCTTCCCGGGCGGTGCCGGCACAGCGGAGGAGTTCCTGTACCTGCTGGGCATCCTCATGCACCCGGACAACCACGACCTGCCGTTCCCGGTAGTGCTCACCGGCCCGCGCAGCGCCGAGCCTTATCTGCAACAGTTGCACGCTTTCGTCGGCGCCACTTTGGGTGAGGCCGCCCATCGCCTGTACGAAATCATCATCGACGACCCGGCGGAAGTCGCCCGGCACATGGTCGACGGCCTCAAAGCGGTCAAGCAGTTCCGCCGCGAACGCAACGATGCCTTCCACTTCAACTGGCTGCTGAAGATCGAGGAGAGCTTCCAGCGACCGTTCGACCCGACCCACCAGGCCATGGCCGACCTGGACTTGCGCCGCGAGCTGCCGCCCCATGAACTGGCGGCCAACCTGCGCCGGGCGTTTTCCGGCATTGTCGCAGGCAACGTCAAGGACAAAGGCATCCGCCTGATCGAGGAACACGGGCCGTATCAGATCCACGGCGACAGCGCCGTACTGGACCCACTGGGCCGGCTGCTGCAGGCATTCGTCGACCAGCACCGGATGAAGCTGCCCGGTGGCGCGGAGTATGTGCCGTGCTATCAGGTGGCGACCTGACCACTCCGCTTTGCTGACGACGGGCATGGATGCCCGTCAAACGCGGGGGCCGGGTGACAGGAGCGCCTGTACGGACCACCCACATGGGTTTCATGAAAGCTCAGCCACCCAGGTGGTTCGCTCACTGGCGGAGTTCAACCATCGCCCGCTCGAAAAACCGAATGCTGTCGCGCCCCCCACGTTTGGATTGGTACAACGCCACATCCCCCTGCTCGATCAACGCCGCCAGGCTCGCCGGCGGCTGATCGAACACGTTGGCACCAATGCTCAAGGTAACCGCCTGGGGCGTAGGCACGGTCTTGTCGGCGTAATGCTGGAACTGCTCACGCAGCCCACTTCCCAGTTCCATGACCCGTTCACTGCTCGCGCCACCCAGCAAGATGACGAACTCATCCCCGCCCAAACGCGCCGCCAGCGAGCGCTCGGGCAGCGCCGTACGAATCATCTCGCTCAAGGCAATCAGCAATCGGTCACCGGCTATATGCCCATGCAGGTCGTTGACCAGTTTGAAGTTGTCGATGTCGATCAATAGCAATGCCCCGGGCTGCGCCGGGCTCACGTCCTTGAAGAAATGCCCCGCCCGCACCTCCAGCGCACGCCGGTTGTACAGCGCAGTCAGCGGGTCACGGGCTGCCAGCCGGGCAATGCGCTCTTCACGCCGGTAACGTACGGTGCCGGTCATCGACAAGGCAATCAGCATGATCGCCATCGCGCCTTCCACCAGCGAAACCTGAATGATCAGCCCGCCAAAGGTCGCCAGGTCAATCAGCGTGCCTGGCGTGATCGCGATGGCCGCCTTGGCCACATAGAACAGCCCATGGATCAGCAGCACGTAGCGCAGTTGCACGGCGCCGACACTCAGCGATTTGCCATGTGGCCGCAGCAGGAAACTGGCCTTGAGCGTCAGCGAGGCCACCAACAACGAGTTGACCATCAACATCACCTTCGACCACTGCGGGCCCACGGGCAGCAGCAGCAAGGCGAACCAGACCACCACGATCATCAGCCAGGCGCGTGACAAGCGCTCCTGGGTGAAGCGCAGCACGCCGATCAGGAAAAAAACGTGGGCCACCACCAGCAAGCCATTGGCGAACCAGATACCGATGAACAGCAAACCGATCCCGCGCAACAATGCCAGGGTGCTACCAACCGTAATCGTGGCGAAACCCGCACTCCAGTAAAGCAACGAGGTTTCGCGCACACTGCGCCATTCAATCGCCAGGTACAAGGCGGCCGCAGCGGCCAAAGCGACTGAAATAGTCAGCATCGTGGGTGGATCTAACGCCATATACGCATTGGCCTGTCTGGTTAACGGGAAAAGGCCCGACTGTATGCGATCGTGATCACGTTCAGAGGGGCCTTGCACGGTTGCCTGCACATTGTAATCCAGCCCCTGAAAAGGGCCGTGGGCAACAATATCATAATGACATCAATGCACGGTGCGCACCACTCTGGCCCTGTGGCTAGCTTGCCGGCGACAGGGCCAGTACAGGCGACGTCAGAGCACCCGCTTGATCAACGGTTCCAACCGGCTATAGCGCAACCGACGCAGAAACTTGCGCACTTGCTTGGGATGTTCGGCCTTCTCCCCCAGCGCCTCTGCCGAACCGATTCTCGGCGCAAAGCGCCGCAGTTCGCTCAACTCCGCTTCCCGTGGCGCCAGCCATTGCCCCTGCGGGTCGTCGATCAGCAAGCCGTTCTCAAGGTCCAGGTTGAACCCGCGCGGGTTCAGGTTGTTGCCGGTCAGCAGCGAATAACGCTGATCGATCCACACGCCCTTGGCATGGAAGGTATGCCCGGGATCGTTCCAGATGCGTACTTGCAGCTGGCCACTGGCAATCGCGGCGTGGCGGCGGCGGGCGAAGGCGCGCAGGTTGTCCTCATACAGATAGGGCAATGCACCACTGGCACTGAACGGTTCGCCAGGGGCGATGTAGAAGTCGTTGGCGGTACGGTCACCGACAATCAGTTCCACCCCAACCCCTCGCGCCAGGGCGTGGTCAAGTTCGCGCATCACGACCTGCGGCGGGTTGAAGTACGGCGTACTGATGATGATCTGCGTGCGCGCCACTGCCAGCAAGGCGCACAGCGCCCGGTTCAGTGGATTGCCACGGCCCACACCCAACAGCGGGATCACCTGCAGGCCCTGCCCCGTCACGCAGGCCGGTACCTCGTAGGCCATGCGCCGCAGCCGTGCGCGCAAGCGCCGAATGTCGCCGCGCAAGCTGCGGGTAGAAGGTGGCGCCGGCAGGTCGAGGCGCGGTGTGGCGGTGTGGTGCAGCAAACGCTGCACCAGGCCGACCATGGCATCAGCCAGTGCCGATGACTGGAACAGGTGGTAGCGATCCAGGCGATAGCGGTCGAAACGGTGCAGGTAGACGTTGTTCAGACTGGCACCGGTGTAGATCACGCAATCGTCGATGATGCTGCCTTTGAGGTGCAACACCCCGAACAGTTCGCGGGTCTGCACTGGCACGCCATGGATGGCGATATCCAGCCCGCGCAACTGGCGCTGGGCCTGGTACCAGGCAGCATTGCCCGGCTGACGCCCGCCCCCCAGCAGCCCTCGCCTGGCGCGGAACCAGTCGACCACGATGGTGATCTCCAGGCCTGGCCGCGCGGCCTTGGCCTGGTACAAGGCATCCAGCACTTCCTGGCCAGCCTCGTCCTCTTGCAGGTACAGCGCGACAATAACGATGCGCCGAGTCGCCGTACGGATGCGCTCGAACAGGCACGCGCGGTAAGCCTTGGCATCGGGCAGCACCTGTATCGCTTCGGGGGGCATGGCGTAGCCTGACAAGCCCGCCAGCATGGATTCGGGGTTCACTGACGCTCACCTTCTCTGTGCAATCACTGTCGGCCCTGCCAGCCGGCGGGGCCATTCCTGGCCGCTGCATCCGGGGTGTATGATCGACCCCGCAACGACACATAACAACAAGAACCACGCGAGGCTCTGCTTTCTCACTGCCCCTGACCAACCAGGCCTCAGCTTGCACAGGAACAGCGCAATGGTCCACCCCGCTTCTGCAAACCTATCGCCGTCTATTGTAAAGGGTTGTTCGGCAAAGACCTTTGGCTTCCTGATTTTGCCCAATTTCACCACCATCGGCCTTGCGTCCGCGGTGGAGACCCTGCGCATGGCCAACCTGGCCGCGCGCAAGCCACTGTATCGCAGTGTGCTGATCGCCGCAGACGACGCGCCGGTGGTGGCCAGCAACGGCATGCGCGTGCTGCCCGATTACAACATCGCCAACGCCCCCGCGCTGGATGCCTTGCTGGTGGTCGGCGCCAACCCGATCGACCGAAGCCGTAGCAACCGCCCTCTGATCGACTGGTTGCGCCAACTGGCCCGCCAGCGCTTGCCACTGGGCGGTATCTGCACTGGTAGCTACCTGCTGGCCAAGGCCGAATTACTCAAGGGTTACCGCTGCACCATCCACTGGGAAGACCTGCCGACGTTGCAGGCGCACTTCCCCGGTATCGTGATCTCCAGCCAGCTATTCGAACTGGACCGTGACCGTTACACCTGCTCAGGTGGCGTGGCGGCCATGGACATGATGCTGCAACTGGTGGCCCGGGACACGGGCGGCCAGGACATCGCGGCCAAGGCCGCCGAGCTGTTGCTGTGCGACCGCGTACGCGGTGAGCGTGAGCGCCAGCGTGTGCCGCTGCGCACCCTGCTCGGCAGCGCTCAGCCCAAACTGAGCCAGGTGGTGGCGATCATGGAGGCCAATCTGGAGGAACCGCTGGGGTTGGAGGAACTGGCCAGCCTCAACGAAGTGACCGTGCGCCAACTGGAGCGGCTGTTCCACAAGTACCTGCAGCGCACGCCCAGCCAGTATTACCTGGAGCTTCGGCTGTCGAGGGCGCGGGAGTTACTGCTGCGCAGTGACGTGCAAGTACGTGAGGTAGCGCTGGCTTGCGGCTTCAGTTCGCCTGCGCATTTCTCCAAGAGTTATAGCCGGTTCTTCGGGCTGTCGCCTTTAGGGGAGCGGCGGCAGGCCTCTCTCCATTGAATGGGGTCATGTACTGGCTTGGCTGGCCTCTTCGCGGGCAAGCCCGCTCCTACACGCACATCGGTGGTCCGACACAGGCCGTTGTAGGAGCGGGCTTGCCCGCGAAGGGGCCAGTGCAGGTCAACTAATCTTCAAGGGCCGCGTGCGCCGTCTCCCGACACATCAGCATGGCCACCAGCGCCACCAGTGCTGCCGCCAGCAAGTAGCCTGCCGGGGCCAGCTTGCTGCCCGTCACCTGAATCAGCCAGGTGGCAATGAACGGCGCTGTCCCGCCAAACAGCGAGTTGGCCACATTGAAGCTCAGGGCAAACCCGCTGAAGCGCACCCGGGTCGGAAAGATTTCGGCCAGCAGGCACGGCAAGGTCCCGTCGTTCATCGCCAGCATCGCACCGAAAAGAATCTGGATGGCCAGAATCACCAGCAGCGGTTGCCCATCAAGCAGGCGGAACAACGGCACGGTCAACCCCAGGAACAACAGCGAGGCCACCACCAGCATGGTCTTGCGACCAAACTGGTCGGACAACCGTCCCATCAGGAAGATCAAGCCGATATAGGTGGCCAGCGACACCGTCGAGGCGATGAACGAATCCCGCTCGCTCATGCCCATTTCACTGGACAGGTAGGTCGGCATGTAACTGAGCAACAGGTAGAACGCAACCGCATTCAGGCAGGTGACACCTATGCCGATCGCCAGGCTGCGCCGGTGCTGGCCCAGCAGTTCGCGCAGCGGCGTCGTGGCCATGCCGGCCTTGGTTTCCAGGCGCTGCTCCATCTCCAGGAACTTGGGCGTGTCCTGCAGGCTCATGCGGATATAGCGCCCTACCAGGCCGAACGGCGCCGCCAGCAGGAACGGCAGGCGCCAGCCCCACTCATGCAGGGCTTCACTGCTGAGCAGCTCATGCAGCACCGCAACGAACGCCGCACCGAACAACAACCCCGCTGCCGTGCTGGCCGGCACGATGCTGGTGTACAAGCCACGCCGCCCAGGCGGCGCGTACTCGGCCAGGAACGCAGCGGCCCCGGCGTACTCACCCGAGGCAGAAAACCCCTGTACCAGGCGGATCAGCAACAGCAAGGCCGGCGCCCACAGCCCGATCTGCGCATAGCCCGGCAACAAGCCGATGCAGAAGGTGGATACCGACATGATCAGGATCGACCATGACAGCGCGTTGCGCCGACCGTGTCGGTCGCCAAAATGGCCCCAGACGATGCCACCCAGCGGGCGCACCAGGAACGACAGGGCGAATACCGCGAAGGTGGCCAGCAAACCGGTGGTCTTGTCAGTTTGCGGGAAGAACGTGGCGGCGATGATGGTGGCCAGATAGCCGTAGGCGGCGTAGTCGAACCACTCGACGAAGTTGCCCATGAAGCTGGCCCGGGCGGCCTTGCGCAGCGCCTGACGTTCGGCGTTGTGTGCGGGGCCGGCAATAGCGGACGGGTCAAGGGTGGTGCTGGACATGACGGGTACCCTCTGATTCTTTTAATTGGAGGCAGGGTCTGGTGGTCATACGGGGATCTTGTTGTTGTCTGGGCCGGCCTCTTCGCGAGTAAACCCGCGCCTGCGAAAACGGTGAAATCCCCACAGGAGCGGGCTTGCCCGCGAAGCAGCCGACGCCGATGCTTATTTGCGAATGATGTTGTGCTCCGGCCCATACGGGAACTTGGTGATGTTCTCGGCGCCGCTGTCGTTGACGATCAGGATGTCATGCTCGCGATAACCGCCAGCCCCCGGTCGCCCTTCAGGCAGCATGATCATCGGCTCGATCGACACCACCATGCCCGGCTCCAGCACGGTATCGATGTCCTCGCGCAGCTCCAGCCCCGCCTCGCGGCCGTAGTAATGGCTGAGCGTGCCGAACGAATGGCCATAGCCGAAGGTGCGGTACTGCAGCAGGTCGTGACGCAGGAAAATCTCGTTCAGTTCGCGGGCGATATCGCTGCAGCGCATGCCCGGGCGCACCAGTTGCAGCCCGGCTTCGTGCACTTCGACGTTGGCCTGCCACAGGCGCAGGTACTCGTCCGGGCAGTGGTCAAGGAACAGGGTGCGCTCCAGCGCAGTGTAATAACCGGCGATCATGGGGAAACAGTTGAGGCTGAGGATCTCGCCCTTGCCCACACGGCGGCTGGTGACCGGGTTGTGCGCGCCATCGGTATTGAGCCCGGACTGGAACCAGGTCCAGGTGTCCATCAGCTCGGCGTCGGGGAAGCGTTTGGCAATTTCGCGCACCATCGCCTGGGTGGCATGCAGTGCCACCTCGTACTCGGGCACATGCTCACGCAGGGCCTCGACCACTGCCGCCCCGCCGATGTCGGCCACCTGCGCACCGTGACGGATAAGCGCCTGCTCCTCGGCCGACTTGATCATGCGCATACGCATGCACGGCGCAGCGATGTCCACCAGCTCGGCCTTGGGGTAGCAGGCGGCGAATTTGCCGTGGTTCTGCAGGTTCAGGTGGTCGTACTCCACGCCAATGCGCGAGGCCAGCGGCAACGCCTGCTGGATGGCGACAAAGTAGTTGTCGCGCTGCCAGTCGGTGTAGACGATGTTGTCAGTGCCGACCGTGCGCCGCCAGGGTTGCCCGCCGTCGATGTTGGCGCTGATCGAGACTACCTTGTCCTGGGTAATCACCAGCGCATAAGGGCGGCCGAACGAGCAGTAGAGGAAATCGCTGTAATAGTTGACGTTGTGATACGAGGTGAAGATTGCCGCCTCGATGTCCTGCTCGGCCATATAGGCCCGCAGCCGGGCGTGGCGAGCAGCGTATTCCTGAGCGGAGAAGGTTGGTTGTACCTTGTCGCCATTGCGGATTTTCAGGGTCTTGGGCATTTGCATGGTCGGGGTTCCTTGTCGTTGTGAGCACGCTGTTCAGGCCGGCCGCCTGAGAAGCATTGCAACAGAACCGACGAGGACACTTTTGTATCTATCCGACCTGGAATTGGCGGAATAACCAGTGGCCAAGGAGGGGCGCTAAGCGCCCCCCGCCAGGCAACGCTATTTCAAATCAAAGCGGTCCAGTTCCATGACCTTCTGCCAGGCGGCCACAAAGTCCCGGACAAACTTGTCACCCCCATCACTGCTGCCATACACCTCGCTCAACGCCCGCAACTGGGCATGCGAACCGAACACCAGATCGACCCGGCTACCGCTCCACTTCACCTGCCCGGTCTTGCGGTCGCGCCCTTCAAAGGTCTCGTTGTCCGCCGAGGTGGGTTTCCACTCCACGCTCATGTCCAGCAAGTTGCGGAAGAAGTCGTTGCTCAGCGTTCCCGGCTTGTCGGTGAACACGCCGAGGTTGCTGCCACCATGGTTGGCACCGAGCACGCGCAGGCCGCCGATCAGCACGGTCAGCTCCGGCGCGGTCAGGGTCAGCAACTGTGCCTTGTCCAGCAACAGTTTCTCGGCCTTGACGCTGTAACGTGCCTTGGTGAAGTTGCGGAAGCCATCTGCCAGCGGCTCCAGCACGGCGAACGACTCGACGTCGGTCTGCTCCTGAGACGCATCGACCCGCCCCGGGCGGAATCCTACGCTGCCGCTGTAACCGGCATCCTTGGCAGCTTTTTCGACTGCCGCGGTACCGGCCAGCACGATCAGGTCAGCCAGGGAAACCTTCTTGCCGCTGTTGTTGAACTCGGCCTGGATCTTCTCCAACACCGCCAGCACCTTGTCCACGCCCTGGTTTGCAGCCCAGTCCTTCTGTGGGGCCAAGCGCAAACGCGCGCCGTTGGCACCACCGCGCTTGTCGGAGCCGCGGAAGGTCGACGCGGATGCCCAGGCGGTGGAGACCAGTTCGCCCACGCTCAAACCCGAGGCCAGGATCCTGGACTTGAGGGTCGCGATGTCTTGCTCGCTGATCGTGGCTGGGTCGGCTTTGGGTAGCGGGTCTTGCCACAGCAACTCTTCATTGGGCATTTCCGGGCCCAGGTAGCGCGCCAGCGGGCCCATGTCGCGGTGGATCAGCTTGTACCATGCACGGGCAAAAGCATCCGCCAGCTGGTCAGGGTTTTCTTTGAAGCGGCGAGCGATTGGCTCGTAAATGGGGTCGAAACGCAATGCCAGGTCGGAGGTCAACATGGACGGTGCGTGCTTTTTACCGGGATCGTGTGCATCTGGCACCGTGCCTGCGCCTTTGCCGTCTTTCGGCCGCCACTGGTGCGCGCCAGCCGGGCTTTTGGTCAGCTCCCACTCAAAGTCGAACAGGTTATTCAGGTATTCGTTGCTCCACCGGGTCGGGGTGGAGGTCCAGGTCACTTCCAGGCCACTGGTGATGGTATCCCCGCCTTTGCCGGAGCCAAACGTGTTATGCCAGCCCAGGCCCTGCATCTCCAGGCCTGCCGCTTCCGGCTCGGGGCCGACGTTGTCGGCGGGGCCGGCACCGTGGGTCTTGCCGAACGCGTGGCCACCGGCGATCAAGGCCACGGTTTCTTCATCGTTCATGGCCATGCGGCCAAAGGTTTCACGGATGTCCTTGCCTGAGGCCACCGGGTCCGGGTTACCTTCCGGGCCTTCCGGGTTCACGTAGATCAGGCCCATCTGCACGGCGGCCAACGGGTTTTCCAGGTTACGCTCGGCTGACAGGTTGCGATTCTGCTCTTCGCCATGCTTGGCCGGCTCGGCCACCAGGTCACCCTGCCCTGGCGCCTGCGCCTTGGCCTGATCCTTGCCATAACGGGTATCGCCGCCCAGCCACTCCTTTTCCGAGCCCCAGTACACGTCTTCGTCCGGCTCCCACACATCGGCACGCCCGCCGGAAAAGCCGAAGGTCTTGAAGCCCATGGACTCGAGGGCAACATTACCGGTGAGTACGATCAGGTCGGCCCAGGAAATCTTGTTGCCGTACTTCTGCTTGATCGGCCACAGCAGGCGCCGGGCCTTGTCCAGGCTGACGTTGTCCGGCCAGCTGTTGAGCGGGGCGAAACGTTGCTGGCCAGAGCCCGCCCCCCCACGGCCGTCACCAATGCGGTAGGTGCCGGCGCTGTGCCAGGCCATGCGGATGAACAGCGGGCCGTAGTGGCCGAAATCGGCCGGCCACCAGTCCTGCGAGTCGGTCATCAGGGCGGTCAGGTCTTTCTTCAGGGCCTGGAAGTCGAGGCTCTTGAACGCCTTGGCATAGTCGAAGTCCGGGTCGGGGCTGGACTTGGAGGAATGCTGGTGAAGAATTCTCAGGTTGAGCTGGTCAGGCCACCAGTCACGGTTGGTGGTGCCGCCACCTGCGGTTTGATGGAACGGGCATTTCGATTCGTTCGACATCTGCGGGTACCTTTGGGTCGGTTATCCAGATTTCCGGTCTATGCCAGTGTTCTTTCAGCCGAGCGGGTGGGCTCGTACTACCCCTCATCAGGTGTACACGGGGCTTGCGAAGCTGTCACGCCGGGGGGCCACGGTCTTGCACACAGGTGCTGACGCGCTGCCCGGTCGCGGAATTCGCGGGGCCACGGGAAAGACTAGTCGAGCTTGGGCAGAGTTCTAATAGAGTGGCTGTTGGAGCCTGATAGGCTGGCTCTGTCAGGCACTGGCCTGTATCGGCCGCATCGCGATCAAGCCCGCGACCAGGCCGGCACATCCATACAAGGCACAAGGCCCGGCACCCTGCTTAAATACACAGCCATACCCTTTGCCCCGGACGCCGAGCCCTCATGAACCGCAACGACCTGCGCCGCGTCGACATGAACCTGCTGGTGCTGTTCGAAGCCCTGATGATCGAACGCAACCTGACCCGCGTCGGCGAAAAGCTGTTTATCACCCAATCCACCGTCAGCGCCGCCCTCGCCCGCCTGCGCGAGCTGTTCGACGACCCACTGCTGATTCGCAACGGCCGGGCCATGGAACCCACCCCACGGGCCCTGCAGATCTTTGCCGAACTTGGCCCGGCCATGGACGTGATTTCCGCCGCCATCAGTCGCGCGCGCGAGTTCGACCCGGCCAACAGCTGCAACGTGTTCCGCCTGGGGCTTTCTGACGATGCCGAGTTCGGCCTGTTTCCGGCCCTGCTGCAGGCCCTGCGCGAAGAGGCCCCGGAGATCAGCGTGGTAGTGCGGCGGGCCAACTTTCTGCTGATGCCCGGCCTGCTGGCCAGCGGCGAGATCTCGGTAGGCGTGAGCTATACCACCGACCTGCCGGCCACCGCCAAACGCCGCAAACTACGCGACATCGGCGTACGGGTGCTGCGCGCCGACGACCGCCCGGGGC
This sequence comes from Pseudomonas sp. D5(2026), assembly GCF_057766845.1. Classification (NCBI taxonomy): domain Bacteria; kingdom Pseudomonadati; phylum Pseudomonadota; class Gammaproteobacteria; order Pseudomonadales; family Pseudomonadaceae; genus Pseudomonas; species Pseudomonas sp. D5(2026). Next base: position 2,369,508 of record NZ_CM173421.1, on the reverse strand, counting down.
CGCTGACCCTCGACGAATACTGCGCCCGCCCGCATGTGATGGTGTCGTTCTCCGGTGACATGAGCGGCAACATCGACCTCGACCTGGCACGCATCGGTCGTTGCCGCAAGGTGGTGCTGGCGGTGCCGCAGTTCGGTAGCCTGCGTGCCCTGCTGCGCAACACCGAGCTGATCGCCACCGTGCCGGACTATGCCGCTTGTGCCCTCGCCGACGACGGCAGCCTGCGCGCCGACCCGGCGCCGTTCGACATCACCGAGGCCGAGCTGTCGATGGTCTGGAGCGGCGCCCAGGACAACGACCCCGCCGAGCGCTGGCTGCGCGACCGCATCCTGCAGTTCATGGCCACGCAGTGATGCCCTCTTCGCAGCGCAACGCTGCGCCTAACGGTCGTACAGCCTGAAGCACGCGGCTGCTATTTGCCGCGCTGCATCCACGCTGCACCGAGCCCGCTGAGGCAGATCACCAAAATCCCCACCAGGCTCAGGGTATCCGGCACCTGGCTGTACACCACGAAGCCGAGCAACCCGGCAAACACGATCTGGCAATAACTGAACGGCGCCAGCAACGCTGGCGCTGCATGGCGGAAGGCCTGGGTCAACAGCAGGTGCGCAGTCATGCCAAAGCCGCCCAGTGCCAGCATCAACAGAGCATGGTCCCAGCGCGGCACTTCCCAGAAGAACGGCACCAGCGCACTCATCGCCAAGGTGTTGCACAACCCTGCATAGAAGTTGCTGGTGGTCGGGCTGTCATGCGCCGCCAGAATGCGCGTCAGCAACTGATAGAAGCAGAAGCCCAATGCCGAACCGAACGGATACAGAATGGCCGGGGTAAACATCGCCCCACCCGGGTGCACCACTACCAGCACGCCAATAAAGCCCATCACCACCGCCACCCACTGCCCCACTGTCACTCGCTCTTTCAGCAGCGGCGCCGACAGCGCGGTGACCAGCACCGGGGCAAGGAAGTTGACGGCCGTGGCCTCCGCCAGTGGCAGGTACTGCAAGCCGGTCGTGAACAGCAGGCTGGTGCTCAGCAGGCTCAGGGCCCGCAAGGTCTGCAATACCGGCCGGCGGGTGCGCAACACGTTGAGCCCAGACTTGGGCAGGAAGATGCCGGCCATCAGCAACGTGTGCACCACATAACGCGCCCACACCACCATGACTATCGGGTACAGGCCACCCAGGAATTTGGACAAGGCATCGTGGCTGGCGAACAGGAACGTCGCCACCACCACCAACGCGATGCCGCGCAGGGGTTGGTTGACGCCGGACAGCGGTGTGCTGGAACTCATGGCTCTCTCGATGACGGCGCGGCAGCAAGCCGCGCCCGGGGAAGGATGCGCAGGCATTGCCCGGCGGATGTAACAGCTGGGATTCTAGAAGAGATGCCGCAGAATAAGGAAGTTCATTTGCCGCTTGCCCCGGCCAAGTGCAATTTCTGTTCGCTGATCGACCACTTTCCACCTGGCATGCATGGCCCGTGCACGGTTGATCGCTGACCATCGACCGACCCCTGCACCCTACAAGGAATTTACATGCAAAGGCTCACCACCCGCACCGGCCTGGACCTGCCCGCCATCGGCCTGGGCACCTGGCCAATGACCGGCAGTGAATGCACCCAGGCCGTGCGCCAGGCACTGGACGTGGGTTACCGACACATCGACACCGCCACCGCCTACGAAAACGAAGCGGCCGTTGGCCAGGCACTGCGCGACAGCGACGTGCCACGCGAGCAGATTCACCTGACCACCAAGGTCTGGTGGGACCGTCTGGAGCCCAAAGCCATGCGTCAGTCGCTGGAAGACAGCCTGCGCGCGCTGGGTACCGAACAGGTTGACCTGTTCCACATCCACTGGCCAGGCACAGACTGGGACCTGGCCCGCAGCATCGACACCCTGGTAGCCCTGCGTGACGAAGGCAAGGCGCGCCACATCGGCGTGGCCAACTTCCCATTGGGGTTATTGCGCCAGGTGGTGGAAACCCTGGGCGCGCCGTTGTCGGCGATTCAGGTGGAATACCATGTTCTGCTCAGCCAGCAACCGCTACTCGACTTCGCCCGCAGCCATGATTTGTTGCTCACCGCCTATACCCCGCTGGCACGCGGCCAGGCAGCGGCGCAGCCGGTGATCCAGGCGATTGCCCGCAAGCATGGCGTGCTGCCCAGCCAGGTAGCGCTGAAATGGCTGCTGGATCAGGACGGCGTGGCGGCGATCCCCAAAGCCAGCAGCCGCGAAAACCAGCTGGCCAACCTGGCCGCATTGACCGTGCAGCTGGATGACGAAGACCGCGCAGCCATTGCCGGGCTGCCGAAAGACCAGCGCGTGGTCAGCCCGCCGTTTGCGCCGGACTGGAACAGCTGAGGCCGCCGCGCAAGTCACTATTCTTGCGTGATGACCTGCTTCAACCGCTCGCTCGCCGGTGCCGGCCGCCCGTAAAAGTAGCCCTGGAAGTGCGAACAGCCTTCCGCCGCGAGCCGGCGCATCTGCTCCTCCGACTCCACGCCTTCGGCCGTGGTCTTGATCATCAGGCTGTTGGACAGCTCGGTAATGGCGCGAATGATCGACATGGCCTCGCGGCTGTCGCACATGTCATGCACGAACGACTTGTCGATCTTGATCCGGTCGAAGGGGAACGAGCGCAGGTAGCCCAGCGATGAGTAGCCCGTACCAAAGTCATCCAGTGAAATGGACACGCCCAGGTCTTTCAGGGCGCGTAAGGTGCGCACGTTTTCCTCGCTGTTGCCCAGCAGCACCGATTCGGTAATTTCCAGCTCCAGTCGCTGCGGCGGCAGGCCAGAGTCGGCCAGCGCGAGGGCGACGGTATGCACCAGATCGCCGTTCTTGAACTGCACCGCCGACAGGTTGACCGACACCGTCTGCTCACCGTCCCAGCTTGCCGCCTCCTGGCAGGCCAGATTCAGCGCACGGTTGCCCAGCTCGTGGATCAACCCGGTTTCTTCTGCAATGGGGATGAAATCCATCGGCATGACCATGCCACGGGTCGGGTGTTCCCAGCGCAGCAGCGCCTCATAACCGGTAACGCTGCTGGTCTGATGATCGACTACCGGCTGGTAGTGCAGCTGCAACTGCCCCAGGTGCAGCGCTGTGCGCAGGTCGGTTTCCATCAGACGGCGCTGGCGGGCGGCAACGTCCAGTTCGACATCGAAGCATTCATAACGATTACGGCCGTTACGCTTGGCTTGGTACAGCGCCATGTCGGCATAGCCCAACAGCTGCTCTGCCTGGTCATTGTCATCAGGCGCGATGGCGATGCCGATACTCACCCCCACCGCGAACTGATGCCCTTCGATCTGGAACGGCGGGCTGATGGCCTTGATCAGGCGTTGCGCGGTATTACATGCGGCATCCCGCCCCTCCAGGCCCGTCAGCACCACGGCAAACTCATCGCCACCCAGGCGGGCCAAGGTGTCGTGCTCACGCAGTTCGCGGCGCAGACGCTTGCCCAACTCGCGTAGCAGCTTGTCACCGAAAGCATGGCCAAGGGAGTCGTTGATGTTTTTGAAGTTGTCCAGATCCAGGCACAGGGCAGCGGTCAGCTTGGCGTTTTCGCTGCCGCGCAACAGGGCCTGGCGTAGCCGTTCGTGGAACAGCGTGCGGTTGGGCAGCCCGGTGAGCGCGTCATGGTGCGCCATGTGGTGGATCTGCGCATGGGCGGCCAGCTCTTCGGTGGCGTCTTCAGCCACGAACAACACGTAATCGGCCTGCCCCTCGCGGCTCTGGCTGAGCAGGGTACGGCTGCGCAGGGTGCGTGGACCACGGGCAGTTTCCACGCGGGTTTCGGCGGCGTGCCCCTTGGTACTGCGGGCACCACGCACGAATTGCTGCTCCAGGTAGTCACCGGCAGCCGGTGCCAGGCATTCCTTGGGCAACTGGCCGATCATGCTGCGCTGCGGCCCACCGAACAGGCGTTCGGCCTGCTGGTTGGCCAACAGGATGCGCTGGCTTTCCAGGTCCTGGACGATGACGCTCGCGGGAATGTTGGCAATGACCGAATCGAGGAACTGCGACAGCTTGGCCATCTCCTGGCTGTACTGCTCGGCCAGCTCTTTGGCCTGCAGCAGTTCGAGCTCCTGGCGGTGGCGTTCGGAAATGTCGCGGGTGACCTTGGCGAAACCCACCAGTTGCCCGGCATCGTCGTACACCGCTTCGATGACCACATGGGCGTGGAAGGCCGTACCGTCCTTGCGCAGGCGTGCGCCCGTTTCTTCAAAGCGTCCGGTGCTGCGCGCCTGCTCCAGGTTAAATGTCGGCAACCCGGCTGCGCGCTCGGCATCGGTGTAGAACACAGAGTAGTGCTGGCCGACGATTTCTTCGGCATGGTACCCCTTGGCGCGCTGGGCCCCGGGGTTCCAGTTGGCGACGATACCTTCAGGGGTAAGCAGGTAGATGGCATAATCCACCACGCTCTGGATCAATAGCCGGTACATGATGTCGGGGTTTGCTGCGAGCGACATGAACTTTACCTGAACTTTCGAAACGCATGAAAAGGGACCCCGGCAAGCGGCGGCCGGGTCTTGGAAAGCGATAATGGCATTATGCTGCCAATGAAAATTTTGTGAAGCAACTCACAAAAATGGCGCTTCTCGTTATCAGGCCGAACGAAAGCGCACGCCCCCTCAATGGCGGGTGCCAGTCACCAGAAAATTGAGCAAGTCCGGCTCATCCCCCAAAGCGATAGCCTGCGCCGGCCGCGGCAGGCTCGCCAGCACTGCATTGCAGAAAGCCACGGCGGCCAGATCCTGTGCGTAGCAGCGCAGCAGCCAGTCGCCCTTGCCCCCCAGCAACTGCAACGCCACCGCCTGGCCGATGCCCTGGCGACGGTACTTCTTCAAGATGAACAGGTCGGCAAGCTCCTGCGCATCGATGCCAGGCAGTTCGCTGCGCTCGACCAGCACGAAGCCGGCGATGAACCCGTCTGCCAGCACCAGAAACGCGCCCCAGCCGTCGTCCTGCCAGTAACGTTGCAGGTGCTGCTCGTGGATGTAGAAGCGGCCATCCGCCTCGACGTCTTCCTGCTCCCAGTCGGAGGACTCGTAGCAATAGAACTGGTAGAGATTGCGGATCAGTGGAGCCTGGTCGATGGTGGTTGGCAGCAGCGCGAGGGGGAGCATGGTGTGGGGCCTGAGCAAAAGGACGATTCTAGATCACCAGGCCCTTGCAGCAAAAAGCCCGGGACCTCCCCGCACGGAAAGCCCCAGGCAAAATCACAGTGACACAACCTCGGGCTCAGCCCTCCTGCAACGCCCGCGGCCGATGGCTTCGCTCTTCGGCGTCAGGCGACTGGGCACCCTGCAAGCGGAAGTCGAACGACAGCTCGGCAAAGCGCTCGCCTTGCACGCCGCGGTCGCGCGCCGCCGCGGCATCCTCGACAAAACGCAGTTCGCCGATCAGCCCGTCACGGGTGGCATAGGCAAAGTCGTCCCACAGGTACTTGTCGCCTGCAAAGTTGATCTGCGTGGTCAGGTGTCGGTGCCCTGGAGCCGAGATGAAGAAGTGCACGTGCGCCGGGCGCTGGCCGTGGCGGCCAAGCAGGTCCAGGCATTCCTGGGTTGGGCCTTGCGGGTCGCAGCCATACCCCGATGGCACGATCGAGCGCGCGCGGTAACGGCCCTCGGCATCGGTGATGATACGCCGGCGCAGGTTGAACTCGGACTGGGTCGAATCGAAGTACGAATAGGTGCCCTGGGTGTTGGCGTGCCACAGGTCGACGGTGGCACCGGCCAACGGCTTGCCGTTGGCATCGAACACCTGGCCCTGAAGGAACATCACCACGCCTGGGTCAGTGCCGTCGTCCATGCGCACTTCGCCCTGGGCCAGCGGCGCCCCGGCAACGTACAACGGGCCTTCGATGGTGCGCGGGGTGCCGCCGCCAAGGCCGGCTTCGGCATCCTTGGCATCCTGCAGCAGGTCGAGGAAGTGCTCGATGCCCAGGCCAGCAGCCAGCAGGCCCGCCTCATTACGGCCGCCCAGGCGGTTGAGGTAGTCGACGGCGTGCCAGAACTCGTCCTCGGTGATTTCCAGGTCTTCGATCAGCCGAGCGGTGTCCTGCAGCACGCGCAGAATGATCTGCTTGAAGCGCGGTTTTCCTTCGGCATGGTCCAGGCCAGCCACCTGGTTGAAGAAGGCTTGAATGTCGGCAGTGTGGGAAATTTTCACGGTCATCGTGCTTACCTCGTATTGTTCTTGTCAGGCATACAGGTGCGAATCAGCGATCGTCGCTGTGAATAGACGAGGGATGCCGACACAGGCCGTCGACCTCGATGTCCATGTACGGAAACAGCGGCAGCTGCATCAATGTGTCATGCAACGCCTCGACGCTGGGCACATCGAACACGCTGTAGTTGGCGTAATGCCCGGCAATGCGCCACAGGTGGCGCCAGGTGCCTTCACGCTGCAGGCGCTGGGCCAGTTCCTTTTCATCAGCCTTGAGCTGGGCGGCCTTGGCCGGGTCCATGTCGACCGGCAGCTTCACGGTCATCTTTACGTGGAACAACATGGTTATCTCCTTGCTTGCTGATCAGCGACGGGCGAAACGCGCCAGGCGCTGTTCGTCCAAAGTCAGGCCAAGGCCTTGGGTATAGGGGATGTGCAGCTGGAAGTCGCGGTACTGCGGCGGCTCGTTGACAATTTCCTCGGTCAGCAGCAGCGGCCCGAACAGCTCCGTACCCCAGGTGAGCTGGCGCAGGGTGAGGAATGCATGGGCCGACGCCAGGGTGCCGATCGAACCTTCGAGCATGGTGCCGCCGTACAAGGCGATGCCGGCAGCTTCGGCGATCTGTGCAGTGCGCAGCACCGCGCGCGGGCCGCCATTCTTGGCGATTTTCAGGGCGAAGATGCTGGCGGCGCCGTCGGCGGCCAGGCTGAAGGCGTCCTCGACGCTTTCGATCGACTCATCGGCCATGATCGGTGCCGGGCTGCGCTGGTTCAGGCGCACCTGGCCACCGCGGTTGATGCGCGAAATCGGCTGCTCGATCAGGTCGATACCATTGTCGCCCAATACCTGGCAGGCGCGGATGGCCTGGGACTCGTCCCAGTACTGATTGACGTCGACCCGCACGCTGGCGCTGTCACCCAGCTCGCGCTTGATCGCGATCACATGCTTGAGGTCCTGCGCCACCGGGTTGGCGCCGATTTTCAGCTTGAACACGCGGTGCCGGCGAATTTCCAGCATGTGCTGTGCTTCGGCGATGTCGCGGGCGGTGTCGCCGCTGGCCAGGGTCCAGGCCACCTCCAGGCTGTCACGCACGCGGCCCCCCAGCAGTTCGCTGACCGGCAGACCCAGGCGTTTGCCGTGGGCGTCGAGCAAGGCGCTTTCGATGCCAGACTTGGCGAAGGTATTGCCCTTGGCCAGCTTGTCCAGCTTGAGCATGGCGGCATTGATGTTGTCTGCTGGCAGGCCGATCAGCGCCGGGGCGAGGTACGTGTCGATATTGGCCTTGATGCCTTCGGGGCTTTCGTAGCCATAAGCCAGACCACCGATGGTGGTGGCTTCGCCGATGCCTTCCACGCCATCGCTGCAGCGCAGGCGCAATACCACCAGGGTCTGCTGCTGCATGGTGTGCATCGCCAGCTTGTGCGGGCGAATGGTCGGCAGGTCGACGATAATTGCCTCTATGTGTTCAATCAGCGCGCTTGTCATTGTTGCCAGGTCCCGTCAGGTCGGGCTTTCAGTTGCAGGCCCGAGTGATGCGTTTACTTGATTGTTGAAGGATTGCGCGAGACCCTGACGACCGTCCAATATCAAATGAATCTCCCACCATACCCTGGAGGTCTGATGGAGCTGCGCCACCTGCGTTACTTCAAAGTCTTGGCCGAGACCTTGAACTTCACCCGCGCCGCCGAGCTGCTGCACATCGCCCAGCCACCACTGAGCCGGCAGATCAGCCAACTGGAGGACCAGCTCGGCACCCTGCTGGTGGTACGCGAACGTCCGCTGCGGCTGACCGAGGCCGGCCGTTTCTTCTACGAACAGACCTGCACCGTGCTGCAGCAGTTGCAGAACATCAGCGACAACACCCGCCGCATCGGCCAGGGCCAGCGCCAGTGGCTGGGCATCGGTTTTGCGCCCTCTACCCTGTACACCGTGCTGCCGGAGCTGATCCGCGAACTTCGCCAGGACAGCGAGCTGGAACTGGGCCTGAACGAGATGACCACACTGCAACAGGTGGAGGCGCTGAAAAGCGGGCGTATCGACATTGGCTTCGGGCGCATTCGCATCGACGACCCGGTGATTCACCAGCAGGTGCTGTGCGAGGACCCGCTGGTGGCCGTGCTGCCCAAGGGCCACCCCCTGGCGGGCAGCCCGCTCAGTCTGGCCCAGCTGGCTGGCGAAGCGTTCATCCTCTACCCGGCCAATCCCCGGCCCAGCTATGCCGACCACGTGCTGGCGCTGTTCGCCCACCACGGCATGAGCATTCGTGTCAGCCAGTGGGCCAACGAACTGCAGACCGCCATCGGCCTGGTAGCGGTTGGCGTCGGTGTGACCCTGGTGCCAGCATCGGTACAGCAGCAGCACCGTCCCGATATCGAGTATGTCGGCCTGCTTGATAGCGGCGCCGTCAGCCCCATCATCCTCAGCCGGCGCAAGGGTGATGTAAGCCCGATCGTGAAGCGGTGCCTGGCGTTGATCGAGCAACAGGCAATATGAACACACCATGCACCTTGTGGGGAGCGGGCGCGCCGGCGAACACGGGCAAAGCCCGTGCTATGCACCGGTTCTCCTGCTTCGCGGGCAGGCCCCACAGGGACTCTATAGCCCTGCCCCATTGCCTATGCGTGCCCCGTATACCCATCGGTATATGGATGTTCCCGATGATCTGTTTCATGCTCCGGCACGCGAATCGCGAAACGCCCGGGCTCAAGACAGTCAATCAAAAATCATCGGGAGTCGAACATGGCTGGACGTCTTAACGGCAAGGTGGCGCTGATCACTGGCGGTGCGGGTGGCTGCGGGCTAGCCGCATCGGAGCTGTTCGCGGTAGAAGGGGCAAGGGTAGGCATTGTCGACCTGCCCGGCAGCAAGGGCGCCGAAGTTGCAAGGCGATTGCGTGATGCAGGTTACCAGGCCATCTTCGCCGCCGCCGATGTCTCGGACGCACAACAAGTGAAGGCCGCGGTGGCGGCCGTAGAAGAGGCCTTCGGCCACATCACCGTGCTGATGAACCACGCGGGCATCCTGTCGGCCATGCCCTTCCTGGAAACCAGTGAAGAAGAATGGGACCGGATCATGGCCGTGAACGTGAAGAGCATGTTCCTGGTCACCGGCGCGGTGTTGCCGGGCATGCTCGCGGCCGGCGGCGGCAGTATCGTCTGCACTTCATCCATCTCGGCAGTGGTGGGCACGCCGATGGAGGTGCTGTATTGCACCAGCAAGGGTGCCACCCATATGTTCGCCCGGGCTATCGCTGTGGAGTTTCGCGACCGAGGCATTCGCGCCAATGCCATCTGCCCGGGCTTCATCGCCACCGCCCACGGCCTGCGCGAGATCGATATGTTGCGCAAACATGGCGTGGACGTCAGCGAACAGGCCATCGCTGCCGCCCAGGGGCGCTTGTGCCAACCCTCGGAAGTCGCCAGCGCAGCCTTGTTCCTGGCCAGTGACGACGCCAGTTTCGTAAACGGTGCGCACCTGTTTGCCGACAATGGCTACACCGCCCTCTGATTACAAGAACAACCGGCAGGAGAACGATGTGAGCACCTCTTCCAACAACATGCATATCAACGAATTCGGCCTTGAACACGCGCACTGGCGCAACTGGGCCGGTAACCAGTCCTGCATCCGTACAGCACGCGGGGCACCGGCCAGCGAGGACGAACTGTGCTCAATGGTCAGCCAGGCCAGCAGCAATGGCATGAACGTGCGCGTGGCCGGCTCGGGGCATTCCTTCACCCCAGTGGCACTGACCAATGGCCTGCACCTGACCCTGGCCAACATGAGCGGCGTACGCCATATCGACCACGAGAGGAAGCGCGTCACCGCTGCCGCCGGCACCACCATCAATGCCTTGGGCAAGACATTGCGTGCCGCCGGGTTATCAATGGTCAACCAGGGCGACATCGACAGCCAGTCGATTGCAGGCGCATTGACTACCGGTACCCACGGCACCGGTCTGACCCTCGGCAACCTGGCCTCGTCGATTGTCGGCATGAAGCTGGTGCAACCCAATGGCGAAATACTCGTGGTCGACGAAAGCACCCCTGACCTGCTACAAGCGGGTCGGGTGTCGCTGGGCGTACTGGGCATTGTTTCCGAACTGACCTTGCAGGTGACCGACAGCTTCAACCTGCACGAGCGCATCTGGCGCGAAGACTTCGAAAGCGTGATGGAAAAGCACGACGAACTGGCACGCAAACACCGCCACTTCAGCTTCTTCTGGTGCCCCTACGAGCAAAGCCGGCATTGCTATTGCCTACCCGATACCGCCGCCACCTCTACAAGCGGGCGCACCACCGATGTCTGCGAAGTGAAGGTCATGGACATCACCGGCCACCCGATCTGGGAAAGCGAGTTCGAGAAAGTGGCCTACAGCTCGGATGTGTACCCGATCGAGTACCTGCCCAACTTTCACGAGCTGGAATACGCTGTGCCGTTGCGCCACAGCAAGGAAGCGTTGCGGGCCGTGCGCAAGCTGATGCTGGAGGACTTCCCCAAGGCCATCTACCCCATCGAGTACCGCTTTACTGCCGGTGACGGGGCGTGGATGAGCCCATTCTTCGAGCAGGACAGCGTGACCATTTCAGTGTCCGGCCAGCCGGGTACCGACTACTGGGACTATCTGCGGGCGGTGGATCAGATCCTGCGTTCCTATGGCGCCAGACCGCACTGGGGCAAGCTGCATTTCCTGACGGGTGAAGATGTGAGTGCAATATACCCGCGTGCCGAGGACTTCCGTAAGCTGCGCCGCCAGCTCGATCCGCAAGGGATCTACCTCAGCGAGCACCTGAGTCCGCTGTTCAGGTGACCTGTACCTGATACAGCAAGGGGCTGCTTTGCAGCCCCTTGCTGTATCAGCCCTTGGCCAGATAATCGATAAACAGGCGAAACAGTTCGGCGTTGGATGAAATTTCCAGGCGCTGATAGATGTTGTGCTTGTGCACCTTTACCGTCCCATCGGAAATATTCAGCTGCCGCGCAATCGACGCATTGCTGTGCCCCTGTAACAACAACTTGGCGATAAGGCGCTGCGTTTCAGTCAGTTGCCCTTGCAAGATCTCTACGAAGGCGTCCTCCAGCACCACCCCCTCTGGTGCTGCGCGCAGGATATCAGCGTAACGCAATCGACAGTGCTGACCAAAAACCGAAGCCAGCAGCGGCGACATTGCAGCCAACAGGTCCATTTCTCCTGCACCGAAATCCCCGCTGCCGTGGTTGCGCATCAGCGAATAGACGATCGCCAACCGGGGCCGAAGGGGAATGATGAAGCCCACCTCATCCACCGCCGTCCCATAGTCGGACGACACGCAGGGGTGGATGTCCTTGGAAATGGCAAACCCTGAAGAGAAGAAGCAGTCAGGTGCCAGTTCGCTCATGCGCCATAGCCCGGCTGGGTGCTCGTTGACGCAAGCAACGTAGAACGGGTCAAGCAGGTAGCCGCCGCGCACGTAGGCGTTCAACGTACGCTCCGTGACCGTACGGTTGTACCCGTTATGCACCAGCAGTGCTGGTTGATTGAACTGGAACAGGTAGGCGCAACTCATGTCGAACGTCAGCTTGCTGCGCAGCCACGCATCCAGCGCCGGTCCCAGCTGTTCGCTGCCGATCGCCTCGATCACCGCTGCCAACTCGTTTGCCTCATCTTTTGTCATTGTTCACCACACGCTCATGCACCGAAGGCCTGCATGACCTTACCGCCTTGATCGGTTAAAAACACAAAATCCGGAGCGCCCAGGACGCTCCGGATTATGCGCATGACGCTTTTGCTCAGGACGGCTCGGCCACCCCCTTGCAGACACCTGCGGCAGCGTCCTGACGCCCCAACTCCTGCGCCTTGGGCACCGCCAGCCAACTGGCCAGCAGCATGGCGATCAGGCCGCCACTGAGTTTGCCTATCATCAACGGCAGTATCAGCGAGGGCTGGAAGTTGGCGGAGAAGGCCATGTGGTCGCCAAAGGTGAACGCGGCGCACACAGAGAAAGCGATCACCAATACCTTGTCCTTGGGCGGCATTTCGCTGACCAAGCGAAACATGGCCAGGATATTCGCCGAGGCCGCCAATACCCCGGCCGCACCGACACCAGACATGCCAAAGCGCGAGGCAACCCGTTCGATTGGCCGCGCCAGGAAGCGCTTGAGCAAGTGCACCATGGGGAACGCCCCGCACAGCATCAGGCCGATGTAGCCAGCAATTTCCAAGGCGCGAAACTGATCATCGGCATCGGCGATGATCGGCGCAAAACCCCAGCTGCCGAACAGGTGGCTGAACAGGCCGGTGAAGTACTGCACGATGGACGCTACCAGCACCAGAACCACGGCGATGTACATGAACTGGCCGAGCTTGAGGAACAGGTACACCATCAGTGTGGGGAAGTAGCGCAATGCTGCTGCCAGGGCAATGCAAAACAGGATCAACGGCATCAGGTTGCGCAGCAGCATTGCCCAGGTGAAGTGCAGTGCCTGGGTAGCGGCGCCAGTGGTAGCGATGTCCGGACGCACGCTCAGGCCAAGCGCCTGCATGGTCATGGCAATGATCATGATGCTCAGCGGAATGGTCAGCAGCCCGGCCATGATCCCCAGTGCCATGTACTTGTGGTCGGCCTTGCGCAGCATGGCCAACCCGACCGGAATGACGAAGATGATGGTGGCGCCGCACTGAAAGCCGGTGATCAGGCCTAGGATCCAGCCTTCCTGGCTTTGCGCCAGCGCTTTGGCTAACTGGTAGCCGCCCATGTCCGAGGCGATGAAGATGGGACCGGCGATGCCAGGGTCGGCCCCGATGGCCTGGAACAGTGGCGCGATCACATGACTGATACCAGCTGAAATGTACGGGATCGCCGCCATGATGCCGGCTACCGGGATAAAGATGGGGCCGATGCTGTGCAGGCCGGCGATGAACTCCTGGCCCAGTTCGCCTTCGGGGTTGTAGATGGATGCCAGGGCACCCAGTACCGCGCACACCATGATGACGTAGATGACATAGGTGCCGATGCTTTCCATTTGCCGCCTCATTTTTAGAGTTTTGGGTTGGCAGGACTGAAATGTAACGGGGCATCGTTGTTGTTATGGCTTGAGCATGGCGCGCCCCGTCGAGGGTTAAGCTATGCGGCAAGGTGCAGGGCTGTCCATATACCGGGAGGTATAGAAAATTGATCACCGCGTTACGCTAAGGATTTCCAGCTGATCACCGCGTAACCAGTCGATAAACCGTGCAAACAACTCCGATTGCGAGTTGATCTCAAGTTTCATGTACAGGTTCTTGCGGTGCATGCGCACGGTCTCCGGCGAGATACCCAGCTCCAGCGCGGTAGATTTCACCGAGTGCCCGCGCAAGATCATGTGCGCCACTTCCCGCTCGCGGTCGGTCAGCACCTGGCAGCCAAAGCTGTCGAACGCTGCCTGCAGGCTGCCACGCTCGGTTGATGCAGCGCCCGGTTCCAGGTTGTGCCGGGCATAACGCCCAAGCAGTTCGCGCACCATCGGCTCCAGCGCACGCAACAGGTCGACCTGCCCGGCATTCAGGCGCGTGCCGCTGCAGCCTTGGAACAGGCTCAGCGACAGCTTGCGGCCTGGGCTGAGGTCGACGATGTAGTAGCTGTCTTCACTGCAACCTGTACCCAGGTAATAGGCCTTGTAGTAGTCGCTTTCGAAGAAGTTGTCGGGGGCGATTTCCTGCAGGTGGTAGAAACCTTCGGCCAGGCCGCTTTGCACGGCAAGGCAGAAAGGGTCCAGCAGGTAGCCGGCACTGAAATAGCGCTCCAGCACGGCGGCCCGGTGCCGTTCGGGAATGCCTTGCTGGTACAGCAACTGCGGCGCCCGCCCCTGGCACTCAAGGCTGATCATCATCGACTCCACCTGCACCAACTGGCCGATGGCAGCGGCCACATACTCCAGCGCCTCGGGGGTTTCGCCGTGGGCCAGGGCGCGTTGCAACGCCGCGTGCCACTGCTGCAGCGCGCCCATTGTGAGGGTAAGCGGGGTATCGGGGGAGGCCTGGGTCATGCCCGGCAGTCTAGCCTGCCAGGCACGCCCGCGCACAGCCCTTTGCGCCAGGTTCATCGGCCTTGGTACAGGCCAAGTGCCGTGAGTTCACGCGCGGTTTCGATGATGCACTGGCGCAGGGTCTCGACGATCTCGTCCACCTGTGCATGGGTGATGATCAACGGAGGCGACATCACGTTCAGGTGCATGATCGGACGCACCAGCAAGCCTTTTTCCTGCGCCTTGCTGTGGATGCGCTCGCCGATGTTCACCTCATCGGCGAACAGTGCCTTGCTGGCCTTGTTGGCGACGAACTCGACACAGGCCATCAGCTTCATGCAGCGCACATCCCCCACCAGCGGCAGATCGCGCAGGCTCTGCAAGCGTTGCTCAAGGTAACCCCCCACGTCGTTGACATGATCGAGCAGTTGCTCGCGCTCGATGATCTCGATGTTCTTCAGCGCCGCCGTGCAGCACACCGGGTGGCCGCTGTAGGTAAACCCGTGGGTAAAGCAACGACCCTTGCCTGGCTCGGCAATCACTTGCCAGATGCGCTCGGAAAAAATACACGCGCCCAGCGGCAGGTACGCCGAGGTCAGGCCTTTGGCGGTGGTGATGATGTCTGGGGTGACGCCAAACAGTTCCTCGCTGGCGAAGAAGGTGCCCAGACGCCCGAACGAGGTCACCACTTCGTCGGCGACGAACAGGATGTCGTAGGTCTGGCACAGCTGCCACATGCGCTGGAAGTAGCCCTCGGGCGGAATGATCACCCCGCCCGAGCCCATGATCGGCTCGGCGAAGAACGCCGCCACGTTGTCGGCACCCAGCGAAAGGATCTTGTCCTCGAACTCCGCTACCAGAAAGTCGAGGAACTCCGCCTCGTCCATGTCGTCTGGCGCGCGGTACGGGTTGGGGTTGGAGACGTGGTGGATCAGGTCGTGGTGGTAATCGAACTCCGGCACCCGGTCGGCGGCCTTGTTGCCAATCGACATGGTCAGGGTGGTGGAGCCATGGTAGGCGTTGTAACGGGCGATGATGTGCTTCTTGTGCGGCTTGCCGCGGCAGTTCTGGTAGTACTGGATCAGCCGGTAGGCCGTATCGACCGCGGTCGAGCCGCCCGTGGTGAGGAACACATGGTTCAAGTCACCCGGCGCCAGCTGCGCGAGCTTCTGGCACAGTTCGATGGCGACGTCGTTGGCCATGTCGGAGAACGGGTTGGAATAGGCCAGCTGGCGCACCTGGTCAGCGATGGCCACGGCCATTTCCTCACGGCCCAGGCCAATGTTGGTGCACCACATGCCGCCGACGGCATCGAGGAAACGGTTGCCATGGGTGTCGCGAATGTAGGCGCCCTCACCGGCGACGATGTTCAATGCACCTTGCTCGCGGTGCTCGTCGAACACATGGTAGCCGTGCATGTAGTGGGCCTTGTCGGCGTCCACCAGCGGGTCGTGGGCAATGGCGAATGCTTTGCTTGGGGTGGCCATGGGCAGCTCCTTGGCGGGAATCGTTGGGCGGTGTTCAGAAACCGGTCTTGACCGTGCTCCAGACCCGGGTGATGGCGCGCATGTCCTTCGGGCTCTGGGTTTTCTGTGCGAACAGCCGTTCGCGGGTGGGTGCGTCGGGGTAGATGGCCGGGTCCTGGCGAATGTCATCACGCACCAGCGCGGTAGCGGCAGCGTTGCTGTTGGCGTAGTGGATGTAGTTGGTGACCTTGGCCATGGTCTGCGGCTGCAACAAGAACTCGATGAAGCGGTGCGCGTTGGCCGCGTGCGGCGCATCCTTGGGGATGTACAGGTTGTCGAACCAGATCAGCGAACCTTCCTGGGGGATGAAGAACGACAGTTTGATGTCCTTCTTCGCTTCCACCGCGCGGGCCTGGGCGGTGGCATAGTCACCGGACCAGGTCAGCGCCAGGCAGACATCGCCGTTGGGCAGGCTGGTGAGGTAATTCACCGAATCGAACTTGCGAATGTAGGGGCGGATGCCCAGCAGCAGTTGCTCGGCCGCCTTGAGGTCGGCAGGCGACGCGCTGCGTGGGTCCTTGCCCAGGTACTGCAGGGCCAGCGGAATGACCTCGGTGGGCGCGTCCATCAGGGTGACGCCGCAGTCGGCGAAGCGCGAGACGATCTTGGGGTCGAACAGCATGGCCAGCGAACCGATCGGCGCGTCGGGCATGCGCGCGGTGATCTTGTCGACGTTGTAGGTTACCCCCGAGCTGCCCCAGGTATAGGGCGCCGAGTACTTCAGGCCAGGGTCGTAGCCCTGCAGGTTGTTGACCACCTGCTGATCGAGGTTTTGCCAGCTAGGCAGTTGCTGCTTGTCCAGTGCCTGGAACACGCCGGCGCTGATCAGCGGGGGTACCAGCGCGGCATTGAGCATGACCAGATCGTAGCCGGAACGGCCGGTGAGCAGTTTGGTCTGTACCGTTTCGTAGCCATCAAAGGTGTCGTAGATGACCTTGATGCCGGTGGCCTTCTCGAAGTCGGCCAGGGTGGTTTCGCCGATGTAGTCGGTCCAGTTGTACAACCGTAACGTGTTACCGCTGTCCACCTCTGCCGCCTGGGCCAGGCTGGCGCCAGACGCCAGCAGCAGACCGCCCATCACCTTCAGTACCTTGCGCATGGCAACTCCATCGTGTGAGTGCTCCGGATCGAGCCGATGAGTTCACTATCGGTGGATTCGCCCAAGGGTGACATACCCCGAATGTGTGGGTAGCCGTATTTAGTGCTGCTCTCAGGGAACAACCGCTAATGCGTTGACTTAGCGAGGGCTCCAAAGGCTGGGCAACCTTCTGCAGGCTTACCGCCAGCCTTGAGAGCAGCGTGGGGTGTCAGCTGAGGGGGTACAACGCTTCATCGAACTGTGCCAGGCGCGGGAACACCAGAGGTTGGTCGTCCGAGAGCTGCTCCAGACGCTGCCGGTATTGCTGCAGAAAGTCCTGCCGCGCATCAGCACTGATGTACGGCACATGCCACGCCACGAACGGCGGCAGCACCTCGAACCCGACATAGGCCAGCGTGCCACGCAGAATCGGCCGCAGCATGTCTTCCAGCGGCCCGTGAATCGCGCCGTCGCCAAACATGTGCTCGCGCCCGCCCAGGGTCACGGTCACCAGCGCCCTCTTGCCGGCCAACCCGCCCTGGTCGTAGAAGCGCTTGCCGCCATAGCACACCCCCGACACCAGCACCCGGTCGATCCAGCCCTTGAGCATGGCCGGTGCCGAGAACCAGAAAATCGGGAAGTTCAACACCAGCAAATCGGCCCACAACAGTTTGTCCAGCTCCTGCTGGATGTCTGCGGCAAGGGCACCGCGCTTGACGCCCTGACGCTGCTCCAGCGCATACACGAGGTACTCGGGGTTCTCGCGCTGGGTAAAGTCATCGGCACTGGCCACCGGGTTCCAGCCCATCGCGTACAAGTCGCTGACCTGCACCTGATGGCCTTGGGCGCCAAAGGTTTCCACCGCCTGATCACGCAGGGCAGCCGTGAACGATTGCGGCTCGGGGTGAGCATGGACGATCAGTACATTCACAAGCATTCTCCTCACACAAAACAGGTTATCTTGCCGCAGTGGTTCAGCAGCACGCGCCTTCCTCCAGACCCAGGCGGCGCGTACGCTGGACAGTGTGCTCACGCATCATTCTGCCCGTGCATCAGTTCGCCGGCGCAGCGGGCAATGCGCTGGCAGGCATCGACCAGCGCCTCGTTGCTCAGCACCAGGCCCAGGCGAATATGCCCGGCAGCGCTAGGGCCGAATGCCTCGCCGGCGAGCACCGACACGCCCTGGCTGTCCAACAGGTAGTCGGCGAAGGCCTGGGCGCTAACGCCGGTTTCACGGATGTCGACCATCACGAACATGCCACCATCAGGCTTCAACGCCTTCAGGCCCGGGCAGCCGGCCAACTGCTCGCACACCAGGTCGCGCCGCTGGCGGTAGGCTTCGCGCATGGCGTCCAGTTCGGGCAACGGGTGCTCCAGCGCCACCATGGCGGCATCCTGGATGAAGTCCGGCAAACCGTAGAGCATGCACAGGGCGAGGTTTTCCAGATGCGTGGCCAGCGCTGTCGAACCAACCACCCACCCCATGCGCCAGCCGGTCATGGCATGCGATTTCGACAGGCTGTTCAGCGTTGCGGTGCGCTCGGCCATACCCGGCAGGCTGCCGGGGCTGACATGCTCGCCTTCATACAGCAGCTCGCTGTAGACCTCGTCAGAGATCAGCCACAGATCATGGGCAACGCACAGTTCGGCCAGCGCTTCCCAGGTGGCACGCGGCAGGCTCGCCCCTGAAGGGTTGTGCGGGCTGTTCAGGGCCAGGGCGCGGGTGCGCGGGGTAATGCACTCGGCGACGTCACGCGGGCACACGCGAAAGCCATTCTCGGGCTTGACCGGTACCGGCACCACCTTGGCGCCGCAGGCACCGAACACGGCCTCGTAAGTGACATACATCGGTTCGGCAACGATCACCTCGTCGCCTGGGTCGAGTATGCACTGGGCCACGCAGAACAACGCGCACTGGGCACCCGCCAGCACCGTCACCTGGTCGGCGCTCACCGCCTGGCCGCTGCGTTGCCGGTGACGGTTGGCGATGGCCTGGCGCAGCGCCAGCTTGCCGCGTACATCGGCGTAATGGGTATGGCCAGCGCGCAGGCTGTCGATGGCCGCCTCGACGATAGGCGCGGGCGTGTCGAAGTCCGGGTCACCCACCGACAGCAGCAGGATGTCCTTACCCTCGGCCTGCAGCGCCAGGGCGCGGTAGTGGATGTCCCAGGCCGCGGCCCCGTCGCCGGCGATGCGTTGGGTGAGCTTGGCGTAGCGCATGGCAATCTCCTTTCAATGGCAATTTCAGTCGACGAGCATCTTCGGGTTGGAACTGCCCCATACGGTGTACAAATCGGCGAGCAACGCGCCGTTGATTTCTTCCATCTCGGCCTGGGTGATTTCGCCCCCGGCCTGCTTGCCGAACAGCACCACTTCGTTACCCCCCTTCACATCAGGGAAGTCCGTGACATCGACCATCAACGTGTTCATCGACACCTTGCCCACGACCGGCACACGGTGGCCGTTGATCAGCACATGGCCCTTGTTGGTGAATACCCGGCGGTAGCCGTCGGAGTACCCGACCGTAATGTTGGCCAGGCGCGAATCACGGGCCAGGGTGAAGGTGCGGTCATAGCCCACGGTGTTGCCGGCCGGATAGCTGTGCACCGCCGCCACGCGCGATTTGAACTGCATTGCACGTTTGTACTCGGTACGCCCCGGCACGGTGTCGCCGAACAACGCGCCCCCCGTTCGTACCATGTCCAGGCGCGCTTCCGGCACTTCCAGCGTAGCGAACGAGTTGGCAGCGTGCAGGGTGAGCTTGTTGCGGTCTAGCCTGGCGTGCTTGATCAACCAGTCGGTCTGCTCGTTGAATGCCGCCAGGCCCCTGCGTACATCGTCCTTGTCTTCCACGGCGAAGTGGGTCATAAGCGCAACCAGTTCGAGGTGCTTCTGGTCGGTGATCTGCAGCGCTTCACCGCGGCCGGACCAGGTAGCCATCTCCACCCCGTTACGGCTCATGCCGCTGGAGTTGAAGGCCAGATGGATGCGCAGGGTCTTGCCATGGCGCGCGGCGATGGCATCAGCCTGGCGGGCGAACTCAGCGCTGCCCACCAGCTCTTCCATGTCGTACTGCAAGGCATCTTCCAGCTCGCTCAGGCTGGCCGCACGGACCCGCACCAGTTGCCCGGTGAAGCCGCTGGCGCGGACCACCCGGGCCTCCTCGTTGCTGGCCACCGCTACGCAGGGCACGCCCTGGGCGATGATCGACGGCATCACCAGACCGATACCATGGCCATAGGCATCGGCCTTGAGCACGGCGCACAGCCTGGACTTGCCAGCCAATTCAGCCTGCAGGGTGCGGATGTTGTGTTGCAGGGCGCTGGCACTGACCTCGACCCAGGCGTTGCTGTTTTGCACGGTCAGGGCGTTGGTGCCGTTGTCCATCGACAACGGGGGTGCCGCATACAGGGGGGCCTGGCCGGTGATCAGAAGTACCAGGGATGCAGCCAGAAGGGTACGGCGAAAGGGCATGGTGGTTACTCGTGTTCTTGTCGTTGTGCGCGCCTTAACAGACGCAGGTGTGTTTGAGTTCGATGAACGTCACGCCGGGTGTGGCGAAGCCGCTGGCCAGGTCGGCCTGCAACGCGTCCAGGTCGCGTGGCTGGTGCGTTGTGCAACCGAAGGCGCGGGCCAGGCCGATGAAATCCGGGTTGCGCGGTAGCACGCCGACCGGCTCGATATCCAGGCCGAGCATATCGTCGCGGATCTGGCCGAGGGCGTCATTGTTCCAAAGCAGTACCACCAGCGGCCGGTGCAGCTCCTCGACGGCAGTGGCCAGTTCCTGCGCGGTGTACAGGAAGCCGCCATCACCCACCAGTACCAGGCCGGGGCGGTGGTCGCTGGCGAACATGCCACCAATGCCGGCCGGCAGGCCGTAGCCGAGGGTGCCGTAGCCGGTGGGGTGTAGCCAGCTACGTGGTGCCCGGCTGGCGAAGGCGTAGTTGCCGGTATAGGCCAGCTGGGTCATGTCGCTACTGATGAAGGCATCGTCGGGCAGTACGGCGGCGATACGGTCCAGAATGGCCTGGTGCGTGGCCTGCAACGGGGCATGCCCACTGCGGATGGCCTGGCGCAGGTTGGCCACCGCCTCACTGGACTGAGCCGGGTCACGCTGAAGTGCGGGCAGGTGTTCGAGCAAACCGTCCACGGTTTGCCGGGCATCGCCCTGCAGGGCAATGGCACAGGGGTAGAAATCGTTGAACTTGCGCGGGTCGATGTCGACGCGCAGCAGCTCGCCGCGGATCGGCAGGCGCTCGCGCCAGAAGTCGGTGTCGGCCATTTCGGTGCCTACGGCAAGCACCACATCAGCCTGGCTGATCAACTGCCAGCCGGGTTCGACGCACAGGCTGGCGCCGGCATTGAGTGGCGCGTCTGGCGGCAGCAAGCCCTTGCCGGCCACGCTGGTGAACAGAGGCGCCGCCAGCCGTGCACTGAGTTGCTGCAACTGTTCAGCCGCGTGCAACGCGCCCCCACCGGCAATGATCATTGGCCGCTTGGCGGCGGCGAGCTTCAGGGCAGCCTGTTCGAGGGTTTCGCGGCACGGCTGGCCACGCCCCGGCCGGCGTACCACCTCATCGCTCCAGTCCCGGCTGACCGATGCCGCCAGCACGTCCAGGGGCACCGAAATATGCACCGGGCGCGGTCGTTCGCTATCGAACACTGCCCAGGCACGCGCGATCAGCTCGGGCAAGTCGTCGCCCCGCAGGGCCACCGCAGAAAACGCAGTGATGGGCGCAGTCATCGAGCGCTGGTCCTGGGTTTCATGCAGGCAGCCCCAGCCCTTGCCCAGGCTGGCGGTGTGGTTGACGCTGGAAATCACCAGCATCGGCACCGAGTCGGCATAGGCTTGGCCGATGGGGGTGGCGACGTTGGTCACGCCGGGGCCGGTAATGACGAAGCACACCCCCGGCTTGCCACTGACCCGCGCATAGCCATCGGCCATGAAACCGGCGCCCTGCTCGTGGCGGGTCAACACATGGCGAATGCCGCTGCCCGGCAGACCACGGTACAGCTCAAGAGTGTGTACCCCGGGGATGCCGAACACGGTCTCCACGCCGTAGTTGGCCAACAACCGCACCAGCGCCTGGCCGGCAGTCAGGGTAAGGTCATTCATGTCGTTCTCCTTGCGCCTGGCCGAGGCGGATCAGCGCGTCGACCGCGGTGGTGCCATTGGCACCGACCATCAATGGGTTCACATCCAGCTCCAGCAACTGCCCGGCGTTTTCGCAGGCGTAATCGGCCACCGCGCGGATGGCCGAGACCAAGGCATCGAGGTTGGCGGCCGGACGGCCACGGAAGCCTTGCAGCAGGCTGGCACTGCGCAGGCTCAGCAGCGCAGCTCGGATGGCGCTGTCGGTAGTGGGCAGCAACAGGCTGACACTGTCCTTGAGCAGTTCGACCAGCACGCCGCCGGCACCGATCACCAGGGCCAGGGCAAAGTCGTGTTCACGCTTGATGCCCACTATGAGCTCGGCCAAGGGCGGCTCGGCCATGGGCTCGAGAAGCACCTGGTCGAACGCGACGTGCGGGGCGTAGGCAGCGATGCGCTGGCGCATCTGCACCAGTGCAGCTTCCAGGGCGCGGGCATCGCGCAGGTTCAACGCCACGGCGCCAGCTTCGGTCTTGTGCGGCAGCTGCGCGCTGACAGCCTTCAGTACCAGCGGGTAACCCACGCGGGCGGCGTCTGCCACGGCGCATTCGGGTGTACTCAGCACGCCCGCAGGCACGGGCAGGCCGAAGGCGCGCAGGGCCTGCTTGGATTGCCATTCGTCCAACAGTAGGCTTTCGCCCGTGAGGGCCTGGGGGCACAGCGGTACCCGCGCAGCCTCGCCCTGGTCCAGCAACCGCTGGCGGCTCCTTTGGTAAGCGACGATACGGCCCCAGGCCGCCAGTCCGTCTTCCACGCCCTGCAGGGCAGCGATGCCCCGTGCATGCAGGCGCTCACGCGCACTGGCAGGCAACAGTTCCGGGAAAGCCGAAGTGACGAAGCCGATCTTGCCGTGGCGTTCAACGGCATCGCAGTACAACCCCAGCAGCAGGTCGCATTCCTTGCGCTCGCCAGTGAACGCCGCCGGGTAGTCCAGCACCAGCATCGCCGCGCCCGCGGCGCCGCTCAGGGTGCTGTCGAGCATGCGTTGCAGGGCGGCCTCATCGCCCCAGATGGCAGTGGTGAAGTCCAGTGGGTTGACCAGGTTGGCATAGCGCGGCAACACCTCCGCCAGTGCCGCCACCTGCCCTTGCTCGAGCTTCGGCAGTTGCAACTGGTTGCGTTCGGCATAGTCGGCAATCAGCCCGGCATCGCCGCCTGAGCAGGCCAGCGCAACCAGCTCGCCATCTGCCGGCAAGCGTCCGCAAGCTGCGGCCTTGAGCGTTTCGACAAAGCTCACCGGGCCGCTGACGCGGATCACCCCCAGGCGCTGGAACAGGCTGTCGTACAACGCATCGGAGCCAGACAACGAGCTGGTGTGGCTGAGCGCCAGTTCAGCGCCGATCTGCGAAACGCCCGTCTTCAATGCAATGATCGGCGTGCCCTGCTGCAGCGCCTTGCACGCGGCGCGGGCGAAGCCCGGCACGTTCTTCAGGCCCTCCAGGTGCAGGCCGATGGCGGTTACCCGTGGGTCGTCGAGCAGTACATCCATCAGCTCGGCCACACCCAGTTGCGCCTGGTTGCCGACCGAGGCCATGTAGGCCACCGGCAGGGAGCGGTCGCTCATGGACAGGTTATAGGCGAAGTTGCCACTTTGCGTGAGGATCGCCACCCCCTTCTCCACCTGCTGGCCACCATGCGCCACCGGCCACAGGGCGGCACCGTGCAGATAGTCGAGCAAGCCATAGCAGTTGGGGCCGAGCAAGGCCATGTTGCCGGCGACGTCGAGCAGGCGTTGCTGCAACTGGTAGCCCTCCTCCCCGCTTTCGGCAAAGCCAGAGGCATAGCAGATGGCGCCGCCGGCCCCGCGAGCAGCCAGCTCGGCAACACACTGCAGGGTCAGCTCACGGTTGGTGGCGATGAACACTGCGTCCGGGGCGTAGGGCAAGTCGGCCACCCGTGCCACGCAGGGGATGCCTTCGAGGCTTTCATGCTGCGGGTTGACCAGCCACAGCTCACCGGCAAAGCCACCTTCGACGCATCGCTTGAGCGCCCGCGCCATGCTGCGCCCGCCGATAAAAGCCAGATGCCGGGGCGCCAGCAGGCGCTTGAGGTTGTCACGAATCGATTGCGACATGGGTGTTCTCCTGGCGCTCAGCGCAGCAGCGGGCGCAGCAGTTCGCGGGCGATGATATGCCGCTGGATTTCCGAGGTGCCCTCCCAGATGCGCTCGATACGCGCGTTGCGCCAGATGCGCTCAACCGGCCCTTCATCCATCAGGCCCATGCCACCGAAGATCTGCACCGCTTCGTCGGCGACCTTACCCAGCACTTCGCTGGCAAACAGCTTGGCCATACCGGCCTCACCGTCGGTCATGTTGCCTTGGTCCATCTTCCAGGCGGTGTGCAGGGTGAGCATCTCGGCCGCGCGGATCTGCGTGGCCATGTCGGCCAGCTTGAACGACACCCCCTGATAGCTGCCGATGGCCTGGCCGAACTGCTTGCGGTCGGCGGCCCATTGCAGTGACAGGTCGAGGGCGCGCTGGGCCTGGCCCACGCAGTTGGCGGCGACCATCACCCGGCCGGCGGTAAGCCAGGCGTTGGCCACTTCCCAGCCCTTGCCGACTTCGCCCAGCACCTTGCTGGCCGGCACCCGGCAGTCGTCGAAGAACAGCTCGTAGGTGTGATAACCACGGTTGCTCACGCACTTGGGACCACGGCGGATGGTCATGCCCGGCGTACCCCGGTCGACCAGCAAGGCGGTGACCGCATTGCGCTTGCGCCCGTTGTGCTCGTAGGTGTCGGTGACAGCGAAGACAATGGCGAAATCGGCGTGGCCCGCGTGGCTGATGAAGTGCTTGCTACCGTTGATGACAAAGTCATCGCCCTGGCGCACGGCGCGGGTCTTGATGGCGTTGGCATCAGAGCCGGCGCCCGGTTCGGTGAGGGCGAAGCAGTCGATCTTCTCGCCCTGTACACACGGCAACAGGTAGTCGTTGATCTGCTCGTCCTTGCAGGCCATGAGGATTTTCGACGGCCGCGCAACGAAGACATGCAGCGCCCAGGACACCTTGGACAGCTCACGTTCGATCAGCGCCTGGGACAGGTAGTCCAGGCCGCCCCCTCCCACTTCCTCGGGCATGTTGAAGGCATAGAACCCGGCAGCGATGGCCTTGCCACGGATCTGCGCTGCCAGCTCGGGTGACACGGCGTCGGCGCGGTCCACTGCTTCCTCATGGGGCAGCAGCTCTTTGGCAACAAAGCTGCGTACCGCTTCCACCAACATTTCTTGTTCTTGGGTCAGTTGGAAATTCATCTGCGAAGGTCCTGATGAGGGTCGGGTATCGGATTACTGGCCGGTAAAACGGGGGGCGCGACGTTCCACCGAGGCTTGCAGGGCCTCGGCGCCATCCTGGCTGCGGCCACACAACAGGCCGGCGTGGCGCTCGGCTTCCAGCTGTTCAGCCAGCGTGCGCCGGGCACCGTCGCGTATCAGCCGCTTGGTTTGCGCATAGGCGAAGGTCGGGCCGTTGGCCAGGCGCCCGGCCAGCTCGGCGACGACGGCAGGCAACTGCTCGTCGGCACAGACTTCGCTGACCAACCCGGCGGCCAGGGCGCGATCGGCGCCCCACAACTCGTCGAGGAACAGCAGGCGCTTGGCCTGCTCGCTACCGATCAGCCGTGGCAGATGCCAGCTGGCGCCAGCATCGGGGCTGTAGCCCATGCTGGTGTAGCCGGCCTTGAAGCGCGCCGAGGCGGCGGCGATGCGCAGGTCGCAGCACAGGCTGAGGTCCATGCCACCACCCACAGCGGTGCCGTTGATGGCGGCGATGGTGGGTTTGTCGAGGCTGTGCAGGCGCAACATCAGGGCATGGGCAGTTTCGGTCCAGCCGTAGCTCTCCAGGGTGCCCGCCGCTTCGGCGGCTGCCCATTCGGCCAGGTCGGCGCCAGCGCAGAAGCTGCGGCCGCTGCCGGTCAGCACCACCACGCGAACGGTGGGGTCGCTGGCATGGCTGTCGAGCAAGGCGTGCAGTTGCTTGAGGGTGGGAATGTCCAGCGCGTTGCGTTGCTCGGGGCGGTTGAGGGTGATCCAGGCAACGCCGGCTTCGACCTTGCTCAACAGTGACGACGACGGGGTGGTCATGGGGGGCCTCGGTGTTGTTGTGATGGTTTTGGAGGGCTTGACGAGAGAGATACTAAACGATCGTTCAACAAGGCGGGATGGGCTGTTACAACTTCGCACAACTCGGTGTTTGGCGTTACACAAGGGTGTTCGTCATGACGGCTTTATGGCCTGTGAGATCGCGCGCCGCACAGGCGGCGCAAGACCTCACAGGTACTGAAAATGCAGCGACCAACACCTGCCGCCGACGAGCTACGGCATCAAACCCTTGGTGCGCTGGGCTCGAAGGCCCCCTGCCGGCGGCGGTTGACGAAGAAGTACGCCGCATAGCACAGGGCAATGAAGCCAAAGCCCCAGTACAGTGACGGCCGCTGGGTTTCATCCAGCGCCAGGAACACGAACAGCGAACTGCACAGGGTGATGCACAGCAGCGGCACCAGTGGGTACAGCGGCGCCTTGTACTTCAGGTCCTGCACTTGCCCGCCGTCGCGCAGCCAGGCCTTGCGGAAGCGGTACTGCGCCAGGGCGATGACGATCCAGGTCACGGTGCCGGACATACCGCTCACCGCCATCAGCACCATGAACAGCGTGTCAGCCGCAACGAAGCTGGTCATCAGCGAGATCAGCGCAAAGCACAGGGTGATGCTCAGCGCCCGCAGCGGCACGCCACGCTTGCTCAGCGGCGACAGGCTTTTCGGTGCCATGCCAGTCTTGGACATGGCCCAGAGGATGCGCGTGGAGGCATACAACCCAGAGTTACCCACCGAGAGGATGGCCGTGAGGATGACGAAGTTCATCAAGTCGGCGGCGTAAGGGATGCCGACCATGTCGAACACCTGCACGAACGGGCTTTCCATCAGACCGGCCTGCTCGTGCGGCACAATGGCCGACAGCACGGCAATCGCCAGCACATAGAAGATCAGCACGCGGAACACCACATTGCGCACCGCCCGCGGGATGCTTTTTTCCGGGTGCTCGGTCTCGCCAGCCGCCACCCCCATGATTTCGCAGCCCTGGAAGGCGTAGACCACAGTCATCATCACCGCGAACACTGCCGACAGGCCGTGGGGGAACAGCGACTCGCCCACCAGGTTGTTCAGCATCGGTGCGGGTGCTCCGCTGCTCAGGGGGATGGCACCGAAGATCACCAGCAGGCCAATGACGATGAAGCCGAGGATAGTTGCCACCTTGATGCCCGAGAACCAGTACTCGGCCTCGCCAAAGGCACGCGTGGCCAGGGCGTTGAGGCCGAACAGCACCACCACGAACAGTGCCGACCAGTACCAGATCGGCACCTCCGGGAACCAGCGGGTCATCAACATGCCGGCAGCGGTGAACTCCAGGCCTACGGTGGTGGCCCAGCTCATCCAGTACACCCAGCCGATCATGAAGCCGGTGGCCGGGCCAATGTACTTGGTGGCGTGGGCCTGGAACGAACCGGACACCGGCATCTGCACCGACAGCTCACCCAGGCAGACCATCACCAGGTACATCAGCAAGCCCGCGACCAGGTAAGCCAGGATCGCGCCCACCGGCCCCCCCTGATTGATGGTTACGCCCGAGCCCATGAACAGGCCGGTGCCAATAACCCCACCCAGCGACAGCATGAAGATGTGTCGGCTTTTCAGGGCGCGGGTGAGCTGGATCTTTTCAACGCTGTCAGTCATGGCACACCTCGCCTTTGCGGCCGGTGCGTGGGAGGGTTCGAATGAGGGGATGAGCGCTACGGCATGTCATTATTCTTGTCTCCAATAAGCCTCATGGACCGCGTGCAACACGGTTGCCATGGATTATTGGAAACGGATGTAAGGCGCCGTTGTACGAACGGATCGAAGATGTAAAAAGTCGTAAGTTTTTTGTACGTCACCTCTGGATCAACTGTTCCAGCGTGGCACTGGCCTGACCTAGCTGGGTGGTCAGCGGCTTGCCGAGGGCTTGCATGGCCTGTAGGTCATGCTGCCGGGCCGCCTCCTCCAGACCACGCAACACCGTAGCCAGCCCGCTAAACCCCAGGGAATCGCAACTGCCAGCAAGGCGGTGGGCCAGGTGCAGCACTTCGGTGAAGTCCTGGGCTGGCAGCGCCTCGGCCAGCGCCGTGGCGTGCTGCTGCAGTGACTGGCGCAGGACCTTCAGCAGGCCTTGCAACTTCTGCTCCCCCAGCAGTGAACGGTGGGTGTCGAGCAATGACCAGTCCATGTCTGCGCCAGCGCTGGCCACTTCAGCGGGCGCTACGTCAGCCAACGCCCTGCGCAGGTTGTCCAGCCGCAAAGGCTTGGCCAGTACGCCCTGCATGCCAGCGTCCAGATAACCCGCTACCTGGCCCGGTTGCACACCGGCCGTCAGCGCCAGGATCCGACTGTGGCGGTTCGGCCCAGGCGAGGTACGCAACTGTCGGCACAACGCCACCCCGCTCATGCCCGGCAAGTGCACGTCCAGCAGAACCAGGTCGAAGCGCCGCTGCGCGCATGCCTGCAGGGCTTGCCCGGCGTCTTCGGCAAAGCTTACCCGGTGACCGTCGCGCATCAGCAGGCCACCGGCAACCTCACGGTTCAGCGCAACGTCTTCGACCACCAGGATATCCAGGCTGGGCAAGGGCGAAGGGGCTGGTAAACCCGCCGAGACAGGCTGCCCGCGAGCCATGTCGAGTTCGAACCAAAAGCTGCTGCCCTGCCCTTGAACGCTCTCAAGGCCGATGCTACCGCCCAGTTTCTCCACCAGGTGCTTGCAGATCGCCAGGCCCAGGCCAGTGCCGCCATAGCGCTGGGTCACCGCTTCGCTGGCCTGGACGAAACGGTCGAAGATCTTCGCCTGAACGGCGGGCTCGATGCCGATACCGTTGTCACAGACCGACAGCCGCAAGCGCTGCGAGCATTCGTTACCGGCAAGCACCTGCACTGTAAGCTGTACCTGGCCGTGCTCAGTGAACTTGATGGCATTGGCCAGCAGATTGCTCAGCACCTGTCGCAGGTACTGCTCTGCGCCGTACTGGTACGCGGCCAGTTGCTCATCGACCTGCAGTTGCAGGGTGTCGGCATTCTCCATGGCCATGGGTTCGAGCAACGCCAGCACTTCCTGGCACAACTGACGCAAGGAAAACACCACCCGTTCGGCGCGGCTCTCGCCTTCTTCGAGCCGGGCGAAATACAGCACTTCGTTGAGAATCGCCAACAGCCCTTCGCCGGCCTTGTACAAGGCCTCGACACGCTGGCGGTCGGCGACCTCCAGGCGCCCGCCGCGCAGCAGTTCGGCCATGCCCAGAATACCGTTGAGCGGCGTGCGCAGTTCATGGCTCATGGTCGCCAAGAAGCGCGACTTGGCCAGGTTGGCAGCCTCGGCCTCGTCCTTGGCCCGAGCCAGGCTGGCCGTACGCCGCTCGACCATGGCCTGCAATTCGTCGCGTTTGTCCTGCAGTTCCAGGCGGTCACGCTCACGGCGCTCGATATCGCTGAGGATGGCGCGGCGCATATCGTCCAGGGCGTTGGCCACAGTGTCGATTTCGTCGGGGCGCGATGAGCGGCGGCGGCCAAGGCGCAAGGGCTCCTGCCACTGGCCGGCGCCAATGCGTCGGGCGAACTCGGCCATCACTTGCAGGTGGCGGGTGACCAGACGGTAGAACAGCCCTGACAACGCCACTGCCAGGCCGCACAGAAACACGCCCATCCATAGCAGGCTGGCAAGGCCCGTGGCGTAAAGCCGCCGGTGTACCGCGCCAAGGTCGATGCTGACTTCCAGCTCCCCCAGATGCCTTACCGGCCCTGAGGGCGGCTGGTAGTCGAGGGGAAAGCGCTCGATGCGCAGCGGCCCTTGGGGGTCGGGCTCACCGCGCAACAGCGGGAAATCATCACTGAGCAGACGCACCCGCGCCACATCGGAAAAGTCCACCAGGCCGCGCAACTGAACATCCAGCTGCGCCTCGTCGAGGTCCCACAGGCTGCGTTCCAGGCTGGCCAGGTAGCCGGCACGGATCAACGCCATGCGTGCCTCTATATCCCGCATTTCGCGACGGTACTCGAAGTACAACTGCACGCCGCTGGCCAGCACCGTGAAGCACAAGCTGAACAGCAGGATGAACAGCAGCAGGCGACGCAGCAGGCCATCGGTGCGCAGGTGGATCATCGTGCATCCGCCGGCAGGTTGATCATGTCGCGGTAAGTGACCTCACTTTGCTCCAGCCAACGCGCGATCTCACCCGCCTGGTTCATCCGCTGCAACTGCGCATCAATTTCAGCCATGCGCTGGCTCAAGGGTGACTGTCGCGATACCGCCACCCGCAGGTAGTCCACGCTCAGTGCCGTGGGCAATGCGCGAATATCCTGCGCCCCGGGCAGGTGTTCGATGAACAGCAGCCCGGTGCGCCGCTCCTGAATCACATAGTCGATGCGCCCGCGAATCAGCTTGCCGAAGTTCTGCTGGCTGGAAGACACCCGCTCGATGTTCTGATGCCGGGCGACGAAGCGATCGAACTCGGCGCCATAGCTTTCACCGTACAGCAGGCCGCCGCGGTAACCCGCCAGGTCCTCCAGCTGCTGGAACTGCACCGGCCGCTTGCGGTTGTAGAACACGGCCACTTCCTCGCGCACCACCGGCTCTGTGGAAAAACGCATGCGCTGGTCACGCTGGTCACTGTTGTAGGCCAGCACCACGTCCACCCGCCCGGCGGCGGCGTCCATCAGGCAGCGCTTCCAGTTGCCCAGCACCACGGTTTGCACCTCGTAGCCCATGCGCGCGAACAGTTCGCGCACCACGGTCGGGGCCAGGCCACGCACCTGGTGGCCATCGCTCCAGGAAATGGGTGGGTACACCGGGTAGTCACAGTAACGCACCGGTTCACTGGCACTGGCGTGCAGGGTGGGCAACGTCAAGGCCAGCGCCAATCGCCAGGCGCGAGGAATCATGCTGCCACGCTGGCGGTGAACAGGTAGCCGGTGCCGTGAATGGTGATGATCAACTGCGGTTCGGCCGGGTCGTCATGCAGCTTGCGCCGCAGGCGGCCGACCAGCACGTCGATGGAGCGGTCGTTGGGCACCCACTCGCGGTTGCGAATCTGGTCCATCAGTTGGTCGCGGCTGAGAGTGTGGCCACTGTTGCGCAGGAACACGCTGAGCAACTGGAACTCGCCGTGGGTCAGCAGGGTTTGCCCGCCACGGGCGTCGATCAGGCGCCGGCGGTCGGTGTCCAGTGCCCAGTCGGCGAACTGCTTCAGTGATTGCGCACAGGCCGAGGTGGGGTGCGCCTCGCGGGCATGGCGCACGCGGCGGATCAGGTTTTTCGCCCGGGACACCAGCTCGCGGGGGTTGAGCGGTTTGATCACGTAGTCATCTGCCCCGCATTCCAGGCCAACGATGCGGTCGATGTCGTCATTGCGCCCGGTGACGAGGATGATGCCAACCTCCGAGCGCACCCGCAGTTCGCGGGTCAGGGTGAGGCCATCCTTGCCGGGCAGTCGGATGTCCAGCAGCACGAGGTCGACATCCTGGCTGGCAAGCAGGGCTTCGGCCCCTTCGGCAGTGTCGGCGCAGTGTACGTCGTAGCCTTCCTGGGACAGGTAAGCCTGCAGCAAGTCACGAATAAGCGGATCGTCATCGACGATCAATACCCGAGGCGTCATTGCGTGTTGTCTCTTTTTTATTGGTGTTGTTCTACACACTCGCGACAGCAGCGTACTCGTTACTGAACAGGCGATCAACAGCCCTCGGGCAGGCTGAAGCGCCTCCGGCCACCGGCCTGCAGGCCGTCGACCCAGGCCTCGCAGATGATCACGCCCTGCTCGGGGCTGAAGGTGCCGGGGTTCAGGCCCGACTCCAGCCACAGGCCGTCGAGCAAGGCGCTCAGGCTGATGGCCGCCAGGTCGGCATCGAAGCCCTGCCAGCCCTCCTCTTCGGCCAGTCTGGCCAGTAGCTGGCCAAGCTCGTTGCGGTACTCGCCATAGGAGTGGTCGTGCACCTGGTTGATCGCGTCGGCGGTCTTCACCGCGCCCCAGAAGGCCAGCCAGGCATCGAGCAATTGCGGGTCGAGCAGCTCGGCGCAGAACGAGGCACGAAAGAACGCGGACAGCCGCTCGCGGGCATTGGGCGCGGCCTGGGCCATGGCCTCACGCAACAGGCCCATCACCCTACCGGTGACGGCCATGTAAGCCTCTGCAACCAGTTCGTCCTTGCCCGCGTAATGGTGGCTGATCAGCCCGACCGAGACCCCGGCCTCGGCCGAGATCTTGCGGATCGAAGCCCCCTGGAAACCATGGCGTTTGAGGCACACCAGGGTTGCCTCGACCAGGTTGGCTTTGCGCAATTCCGGCAGCATGCGGTGGTAGCGGGCTTCCTGAGTCATCGGTGGGTCTCTGGTTAGGGGCTGGACTGAACGACTGTACAACAAGCCGGACTGCGTGATAAACCCTAAGCGCCACTGCCCGGCAGGGCCCCCTCACAACAACAAAAGCGGCTGCCATGAACGACCTGATCACACGCGAGCTGGACCAAGGCCTGCTGACCCTGGCCTTCAACCGCCCCGACAAGCTCAATGCCCTGAACACTGCCATGTACCAGCTGCTGGGCGACCTGTTGCTGGCGGCAGGTGAAGACCCCGCTGTCGATGCCATCATCATCACCGGTGGGCCGCACTGCTTCAGCGCTGGCAACGACCTTCGCGACTTCCTCGACAACCCGCCCAGCGACCTGGACAGCCCGGTGTTCCGCCTGATGCGGGTGGTCATGGGCCTGGACAAGCCGCTGATCGCAGCGGTCAGTGGTGCGGCGATCGGCATCGGGGCCACCCTGTTGCTGCACTGCGACCAGGTGCTGGTCAGCCGCTCGACCAAGCTGCGCATGCCTTTCGCACCGCTGGGTGTGTGCCCGGAGTTTGGTTCCAGCCTGCTGCTGCCGCGTGTGCTTGGCCAGGCCCGGGCGGCACGCTTGCTGCTGACCAATGCATTGCTGGATGGCGAACAGATGCTGGCCTGGGGGCTGGCCAATGAGCTGCATGAAAACGGCGAACAATGCCTGGACGCTGCCCGCACGCTGGCGCGGCAGATGCAAGGCTACCCGCAGGCGGCACTGCGTATCAGCAAGCGGCTGCTCAAGGACAGCCAGCGGGCGGAGCTTGAAGCCACGGTGGCGCGGGAAAGCCGACTGTTCATCGAGTGCTTGCGTACTGAAGAAGCGCGGGCAGTGCTGCGAGGGCTGATCAAGGATTGAAGGGGCTGGTGCGATCTTCATGGGCGCAACTGTCTTGCTTGAACGTTGTTGCACTAGTACCCGGTCATCTCCAGATACCCGCGCCCGCCCGCACTCCCGTTCAAGCGTACCGGCCCTTCCCAATACGGGAACCGTGTCTGCATCCACGCCTGCGGCTCCACGGCATCGACCTGCACATCCACGCCATGCTCCGGCACTTGCACCCGCCAACGCGTGGGCACCTGCTTGCCGTTTTTCTGCGCAGACCAGGCCAGGGCCTGCAGCTGGAACTGTGCCGCGTCCAGCGCCATCACCTCCCCGTGTGGCCCTACCCAGGTCCCGGCGCGATACGGTTCCCCGTGGGTCTCCCGAACCTGGAACAGCATCAGCTTGGCGCCACTGTCCAGGTGCAGGGAAAACCAGTCCCAGCCGGTCTGCCCGGGCGCCAGCGGCTGACTGCTCCATTCCCGGTCCAGCCAGGCCTGCCCGGTAACCGCGATGCACAGGCTGCCACGCTGGACCTGCCCCTGGACCTGGTAGAACGGCTGGCTGTAATAGTACGAAGCCTGGCCCTTGCCTGATTTTTCGCTGTAGCCCTGCTCCCCATGCAGCACCAAGGGAAGATCGCTGTGCAACTGCAAGTCATAGCGAAAACCGTCGCCACTTGCGGCCATCTGCAGCTGTTCAATACCGCCCTGGCCTTGTAACACCCAGTCATTGATCCATGCCCGAAACGGCTGGGCCTGCACGCCGGCCTGGCCGACACCACCCCGCGCCAGGGTTTCCGAAGCCTGATGGCCACCCGGCCCGGTCAGTGCTGCATGCCCCATCCACAGGTTCGGGCTGTTCCAGCCGGTGGTCTCCGGACCGGGGCGCAGGGCCGAGCGGAACAGTGTCCACTGGGCGCCCCAATCTCGGCCCTGGGCGTCCTTGAGGTTGGCGGTGACATACCACCACTCGATACGAAAGCCGTCGTGGGGACCGTGGTCATGCGGGAAGACCAGACGATGATCGCGGGTCACCTGGCTGAATTCGCCAGCCTGCTGCCCGAGCCCGGCATAGCTTTGCGGTGCTGGCTGATCACAGCCGCACAACAACAACCCGGTCAGCAACAGCCACGCATTAAGCTTCATCGGCCAACGGCCTCAACAGTTCGCGCGGCTGGCGGCGCGCCAGTTGCCACAGCGGCCAGGCGCAGGCCAGCAGGCTGGTGAACATGCCCAGCACGGTCAACTGCAGCAGTTGCATGGGGAACACATACAGCGGTAAGCGCCAGCCGAAGGCCTGCACGTTCACCACTGCGACCAGGCACCAGGCCAGCAACAGCCCAAGCGGGATTGCCAGCAACACGGTGAAGCTGCTTAGCATGAGTGTCTGCCCCAGGCTCAGCCAGACCAGTTGCATGCGCCGCACCCCCAACGCCCACAGCGGCGCCAACTGGCCCAGCCGGGCCTGGCTCAGGGTCAGCAGGTTGATGAACAACGCCACACCGGCCACGCCAAGGGTAAGGCTGTTGAGGGCTGCGGTGGCGGCAAAGGTGCGGTTGAACACGTCGGTCGACCAGCGTTTCAGGCGCGCCTGCTCGACCACCCGGCTGTCATCCAGGGCAAAGTGCTGTTGCAGCGCGGCCTTGAGCACCGGCACCCGTTCAGCGCTAAGGTCGACACTCAAGCCGGCCAGGGTTGCCTGTGGCCAGTGGGCGCGCAACCAGCCGGCATTGACCAGTACATGCCCCTTGGGGTTGCCGTAATCGGCATAGATCCCCACCACGGGCAAGGCTGGCGTGTCTACGGGCAGTTGCAGGTTGTCGCCCAGTTGCAGGTTCAGGCGCCTGGCCAACTGTTCACTGAGCATCACGGCTTGTCCGCTGGCCAGTCGCTGCCAGGCGCGCGAATGCTGTTCCAGCAATGGCCAGCGCGTTCGATAGGCGGGGTGATCGACAATGCCCTGCACTTGCACCGGCCAACCTTGCAGCTGCATGTCTGCACGCCAGCCGGGCAGGACCACGCTGGCCCCGGGCTGCTGCTTGAGCCACTCGACTATCTGCAAGCCTTGGGCCGTATCCCGTGGAGTGACATACAAGTCGGCGGAGAGGCGCAGGTCAAGCCAACCGACAAAGGTCTTGCGAAAACCCTCGGTCATGCTGCCCACGCCAACACTGGCAGCCAGCGCCAGCAAGAGGGCGACCAACGCAAGGCTCAGGGCTGGCAGCTGCTGGCGGCTGTCAGCCACGAACCATTGCGCCAAGGGCCGGTGGCAACGACGCGCCAGCCAGGCCAGTACCCGATCGAGCAACGCCGGCAACAGCAGCGCCGCCGCCAGCAGCAACCCTGCCAGCATGCCGAACGCGCTAAGCAAGCCAGCCCCGAAGACACCACAGCCCAAGGCCAGCAACAGCAGCAGGCCCGCTATCAGAGCCTGACGTTGCAACCACGGCCCCTGCGCCATTCGCCAGGCCTGGGGTTGCGCCAGCGCCAGCAAAGGCAATCGGGCAGCACGCATTACACTCTCCAGCCCCGCCAGCAATGCCCCGAGTACACTCACCAGCACACCCAGCAGCCACCACCCCGCCGGCAGGCTCAACGTGCCGGCGACCTGGGCGCCATACAGACCACGCAGGCTGGCGGCCACGTCGGGCAACAGCCACGCGGCCAATGCGTAACCACTGGCCACCCCGGCCAGCCCACCCAATGCCGCGAACAGGCCCAGCTCCAGCACCAGAGCACCCAGCAGGGTCTTCAGGCTGACGCCGCACGCGCGCAGGTTGCGGATCAGCCCACGGCGCTGCTCCAGCGCCAGACCGATTGCGGCGTGGGCAATGAGCAAGCCGACAACGAACGCCAGCAGGCCGAGGGCGGTCAGGTTGAGGTGGAAACTGTCGGTCAGGCGCTGCAAGCCGCCA
This sequence comes from Pseudomonas sp. D5(2026), assembly GCF_057766845.1. Taxonomy (NCBI): domain Bacteria; kingdom Pseudomonadati; phylum Pseudomonadota; class Gammaproteobacteria; order Pseudomonadales; family Pseudomonadaceae; genus Pseudomonas; species Pseudomonas sp. D5(2026). The sequence continues at coordinate 2,333,469 of NZ_CM173421.1, read as the reverse complement.
TCGTCCTGCCGTGGCTGCAGTTCAAGATGGCGGGCGATATCCGCAGGCAACGGCCCGGGCGTATCGGCCAGCAGCAGACGAGACAACTGCCCCGATGCGTTCAGCAACGTCTGCGCGTGGCCGATGTCCACCACGATGACCCCGGGTGCCAACGCAGGCTGCAAAACCATAGGCGGCAGCAACTGCCCTTCACTGTCGCGGGTCAGCTGCCCGGGGCTTGTGTTCAGTTGACGCAAGGTGTCTGGCCCAACCCAGGCTTGCCCGGGCGAGCCGATGAACGCTTGCAGGTCGAATGCCTGCACCTGCACCCCGGCAATGCTGCTGGCAGGCGGCAGGCTCAACGGCTCGATGCCGATCAGTCGCACACTGCGTGCGGGCTCGCCCGGCAAGCGCAAGCGCCCTTCCAGCACCGGCGAAACAGCCCAGCCCAGCCTGCGCAGTTTCACGTACAACGCCTGATCGAAGCGCTCGCCATTGCGCGCTATCAGTTGCGCCTGCAGCGGCCCGGTCAATACCGCGCTGGCCCGGGCATAGTCGCTGCGTGCCTGGCTGTTCAACGCCTGCACACCGGTCCACAAGGCCGTGGCCAGCCACAGGCCAGTGAAGATGCTGAAGCACTGCACACGATGGCGCCGCCAGTGGCTGAGCAGCGCCAACAGGGCCAGCGACAAAAGCTTCATCAGCCCTGCTCGGGCCGCACACGGCCGGCCTGCAGGTAGCAACGGTGCTGCAAACGCGCCGCCAGCCGCGGGCTGTGGGTCACCATCAGTACCCCGCTGCCGGCTTCGGCGACCAACTGCAGCAACAAACTCAGCACCTCGTCACTGCTGGCTTCATCGAGGCTGCCGGTCGGTTCGTCAGCCAACAGCCAGGCCGGGCGCCCGGCAAGCGCACGGCCGATGGCGACGCGCTGCTGCTGGCCGCCAGACAGTTGTTCCGGGTAACGCTCAAGCAGGTCCGCCAGGCCCAGGCGCTGCGCCAGGTAAGCCGCCCAATGCGGGTCATGCCGCCCGGCCAGGCGAGCCTGGAAAGTGAGGTTCAGGCCTACGTCCAGGCTACTGATCAGGTTGTACTGCTGAAATACCAGGCCGATCCCTTCCCGCCGCCACTGCGCCAAGGAAGCTTCCGAACGGCCGTCGAGCGGAACGTCGTCGATCAGAATCTGGCCGCTGTCAGCTCGGTCCAGGCCAGCCACCAGGTGCAGCAAAGTACTCTTGCCGCTTCCCGACTCGCCCATCAGCGCCAGGCTGCTGCCCCGCGCCAGGCGCACATCGACCCCCTGCAATATGGGGAGCGGGCCCTGGGGGGTGGGGAATGATTTGTAGAGTTTTTCGATGGCTAGCATCGAGTGGCCTTGATGGGTTGGGTGTCCCTTTAGGCATAGCAGGTTCGGCCAGGCCTGCTTCTGCACCGGCGCTCTTCTGGTCAGACGACGTGCTGCTGTAGCCGCCCCCTCGAATCGCTGGAGACACCCATCATTGGATCCACTAAAAACCGATAATCGCACAGAATTCACTTAATACGGGCAAAACTCATTGACCATTCACTACATGCGCAGCCTTAATGGATCCATTAAATAAAAACAAAACCCCGGAGAGCCTTCCATGTACCCCAAAAACACCTGGTACGTCGCCTGCACCCCCGATGAGATCGCCACCAAACCTCTGGGCCGGCAGATCTGCGGGGAAAAAATCGTGTTCTACCGCGCCCGCGAGAACCAAGTAGCCGCCGTCGAGGACTTCTGCCCGCACCGCGGCGCACCGTTGTCGTTGGGCTATGTCGAGGACGGCAACCTGGTGTGCGGCTACCACGGCCTGGTGATGGGTTGCGACGGCAAGACCGTGTCGATGCCGGGCCAACGGGTGCGTGGTTTCCCCTGCAACAAGACCTTTGCGGCCGTCGAGCGCTATGGCTTCATCTGGGTCTGGCCCGGTGACCAGGCGCAGGCCGACCCGGCGCTGATTCCGCATCTGGAATGGGCGGTGAATGATGAGTGGGCCTACGGCGGCGGGCTGTTCCACATCGGTTGCGACTACCGCCTGATGATCGACAACCTCATGGACCTCACCCATGAAACCTATGTGCACGCCTCCAGCATCGGCCAGAAGGAGATCGACGAGGCACCGCCGGTCACCACCGTGACCGGCGACGAAGTGGTCACCGCCCGGCACATGGAAAACATCATGGCACCGCCGTTCTGGCGCATGGCCTTGCGTGGCAATGGCCTGGCCGACGATGTACCAGTGGACCGCTGGCAGATCTGCCGTTTCACCCCACCTAGCCATGTGCTGATCGAAGTGGGTGTAGCGCATGCCGGCAAGGGCGGCTACCACGCCGAGGCACAGCACAAGGCGTCGAGCATCGTGGTCGACTTCATCACCCCGGAAAGCGATACCTCTATCTGGTACTTCTGGGGCATGGCGCGCAACTTCGCTGCGCACGACCAGACCCTGACCGACAACATCCGGGAGGGCCAGGGCAAGATTTTCAGCGAAGACCTGGAAATGCTCGAACGCCAGCAGCAGAACCTGCTGGCCCACCCCGAGCGCAACTTGCTGAAGCTGAACATCGATGCCGGCGGCGTGCAGTCACGCAAGGTGCTGGAGCGGATCATCGCCAAAGAGCGTGCGCCGCAGCCGCAACTGATCGCCACCAGCGCCACCCCTGCCTGAGGAACAGCCGACATGATCGATGCCGTAGTGGTATCCCGTAACGATGAAGCCCAGGGTATCTGCAGCTTCGAGCTGGCAGCGGCAGATGGCAGCTTGCTGCCGGCGTTCAGCGCCGGCGCGCATATCGACGTGCACCTGCCCGACGGGCTGGTGCGCCAGTACTCGCTGTGCAACCACCCCGAAGAACGCCATCGCTATCTGATTGGCGTACTCAACGACCCGGCTTCGCGGGGCGGCTCTCGTAGCCTGCACGAACAGGTGCAGGCCGGTGCCCGGCTACGTATCAGTGCGCCGCGCAACCTGTTCCCGCTGGCCGAGGGTGCGCAGCGCAGTTTGCTGTTTGCTGGCGGCATCGGCATTACCCCAATCCTGTGCATGGCCGAGCAGTTGTCCCACAGCGGCCAGGCCTTCGAGCTGCACTACTGTGCCCGCTCCAGCGAACGTGCGGCGTTTGTCGAGCGGATTCGCAGCGCGCCGTTCGCTGATCGGCTGTTCGTGCATTTTGACGAGCAGCCGGAAACGGCGCTGGACATCGCCCAGGTGCTGGGCAACCCGCAAGATGATGTGCACCTGTATGTATGCGGGCCTGGCGGGTTCATGCAGCATGTGCTGGACAGCGCGAAGGGCTTGGGCTGGCAGGAGGCCAACCTGCACCGCGAGTACTTCGCCGCAGCACCGGTGGATGCCAGCAACGATGGCAGTTTCTCGGTGCAGGTGGGCAGCACGGGACAGGTGTTCGAGGTGCCAGCCGACCGGACCGTGGTGCAGGTGCTGGAAGAGAACGGTATCGAGATCGCCATGTCGTGCGAGCAGGGTATTTGCGGCACCTGCCTGACACGCGTGCTGCAGGGCACACCGGACCATCGCGATCTGTTTCTCACCGAAGAGGAACAGGCCCTGAACGATCAGTTCACGCCTTGCTGCTCGCGCTCGAAGACGCCGCTGCTGGTGCTGGATATCTGATCCGGCTTACGACGAGGGCAGGATGACTTTCATGCCCGCGTCCGCCGCTGCCCCACCAAAGGTTTCGGCATAGCGCAAGGTGGCATTGGCGTGCTCGCGCATGATCGCTTCGGCGCGGGCACCCTGGCGGTTGACCAGGGCGTCGAACACGGCGTGGTGCTGCATGTGGGCGAAGTTGAAGCGCCGGTATTCGCGAGCCAGATCATGGCGGTCCACCGCCAGTGCGGTGACCGAGGCGAATGGCAGGTGGTCGTTGCGCGCCAGGGCAACGGCAATGGCCGGGTTGTGGCTGGCGTCGATGATCACCTGATGAAAGCGCATGTTCAGGTCGTGATAGACCTGCAAGTCGTCTTCGCTCACAAAGCCCTTGTCGAACAGCTGATCGCCGTCGACCAGGCACTGTTGCAACGCAGCGCGTGCTTGCACCGACAAGCCACGTTCTGCAGCCTGACGCGCCGCCAACCCCTCCAGCACACCGCGCACCTCGACCGCACCCGCGATGTCATCGGCGCTGACCGAGCGCACCTGAAACCCCCGGCCACCAAAGCGCACCAGCAGGCCTTCCTGTTCGAGGGTGCGAAATGCCATGCGCACCGGCATGCGTGAAACGCCGAACAGTTCAGCGGTTGGGACTTCCATCAAGCGCTCGCCGGCCGCCAGCTCGCCCGAAGCGATCATCTTGCGCAACGCAACCAGCACCATCTGACCGGGTTTGCTCATCCAGGCGACTTCCAAAGACGTGAACGGGCATCTTAGCGCAAGCCGAGGGGTTGCTGCAGGCCTGTTGTAGGAGCGGGTTTACCCGCGAAGCAGGCAACGCGGGGCATGGCACCGGCTTTGCCGGTGTTCGCGGGTGAACCCGCTCCTACGGGGGGAGGCGCGCGCCAAGAAACCAACCTGTCTCAAGACATGCGCCGTAAATGTAGGAGCGGGTTTACCCGCGAAGCAGGCGACGCGGAACATGGCACCGGCTTTGCCGGTGTTCGCGGGTGAACCCGCTCCTACGGGGGGAGGCGCGCGCCAAGAAACCAACCTGTCTCAAGACACGCGCCGTAAATGTAGGAGCGGGTTTACCCGCGAAGCAGGCAACGCGGAACATGGCACCGGCTGCGCCGGTGTTCGCGGGTGAACCCGCCCCTACAAGGTCAGCGGATAGCTGACGATCAGGCGTGTCTGGTCGAGATCACTGTTGAAGCTGCGCCGGTTGGTCGCGTTGTTCAGCCGGATGTTGAGGTTCTTCAAAGCCCCGCTCTGGAAGGTGTAGTTCACCTCGGCATCGCGCTCCCACTCCTTGCCATTGCTGCCCGCCGCCGTGGTGGCGTTCTCGCCATGCCCGTACCGCACCATGGCCAGCAGCCCTGGCACACCGAGCGCGGCGAAGTTGTAGTCATAACGCACTTGCCACGAACGCTCGTCAGCATTGCTGAAGTTGCCGTTGAACATGTCGTTGCCCAGGGTTCGCCCACTGCTGCCGTAAACCGACATCCACTGACTGTCGCCACTGACCTTCTGCAACCCCAGGTACAGCGTGTGGCCAATGTGCGAAGCTGACAGCAAAGCGTAACCGGTGCGGCTCTGGATGTCGCCGATGCGCGCCTGTCCGTCATCCCGGTCGATGAAGTAGCCAAGGTTGGCCCCCAACGTCCACTCCCCTACCCGCTGACTGTGCAGCAGGTTGAAGTAGCTTTGCTGGTAGATGTCCTCCAACTGCGAGTGCCAGGCGCCGATCAGTGTTCGCTGCTGGTTGAAGCGGTACTCGGCGCCGGCGTAGTTGAAGCCGTCCGAGGTGACCCCGGGCGCGGCCCAGGCAGATAGGTCCTGCATGTCCGAAGAGTGGCGCAGGCTCACCTCGCGGTACTGGCCGGCCTGCAGGCTCAGGCCTTCGATTTCTCGCGAGTCGAGCATCGCGCCACGGAAGGTCTGCGGTAGCAGGCGACCATCGTCGTAGCGCAGCAGTGGAATATCCGGCAACAACTCCCCCACTTTCAGCTCGGTCGCGGAAATACGCAACTTCGCCGCCAGCCCTGCCCGACCGTAGTCGTCGGCCGCACGCCCGTCATCGTGCACCGGCAGCAGTTCTGAGCCGCTGGTACCGCGGCCGCTGTCCAGTTTCACGCCGAACAGGGCGATACCGTCCAGGCCAAACCCGATCAGCCCTGGGGTGTAGCCCGAGCTGAACTTGAAGATGAAACCCTGGGCCCACTCTTCAACCTTGCCCTTGGCGGCCCCCGGGTCGCGGAGATCACGGTTGAAATAGTAGTTGCGTAGTGTCAGCCCGCCCTTGGCTCCTTCAAAGAAGCCCCCTTCATCGGCCCAGGCCGGCAAACCGAGACCAAACGCCAGCGAAACTGCCAAGGCCGAACGGGCCAGCGTGCAAGTTGTATCCATCATTATTATTGTTCTCCGCTTTCAATAGGCGCAGCAGGCCGCCCCAGGCCAGCTTGACCCGGAGCAGGAAGTTGCATTCAGATACCCGGCCAGGCCGGGTTGCACTCAGTGACTCAGTGCATCAGCAGGCAGGGTGGACGCCGGCTTGTTCATCGGGCGCAGCAACAGCAGGCAACCCGCGGCAAGCACGAACACGATGGCGAACACGCCATACAGATGCAGGGGTTGCCAGCCGCCATCGAGCAGCACGCCAGCCACGGTCGGCGACAGGATCGCGCCCATGCGACCGATGCCGATACCCCAGCCCACGCCGGTGGCGCGTACCGAGGCGTCGTAGACCACCGGCGACAAGGCATACAGCCCAGCCACGCAGCCGTTGGAAAACAGCCCGATCAGCAGCCCCAACGCCAGCGCCGCAGTGACCGAGGCACCATTGGCCACAAACAGCACCAGCAGCGCAGCGGTAATGAGCATGAACAACGCCAGCACGCGAGTCAGTGGCCAGCGCGAAGCCAGGCCGCCGATCAGCGCCGCGCCAAGGATGCCGCCCACGCTCAACAGCACGCCGCCGGTGATGCCTTGCTGGGCCGACAAGCCGGCGGCCACCAACAGTTTTGGCGTCCAGCTCATGACGAAGTAGAAGCCGAACATGACCAGGAAGAACAGCAACCAGATCACCAACGTGGTGCGGCGCATGGCCGGCGCCAGCAGTTGCCTGAAACCGCTGCTGGCACCCTCTGCCCTTGCGGCAACGGCCGGCAGTTGCGCCAATGCCGGTTGACCGAGGCGCACGGCCAGACGGTTGACCCGGGCCAGAGCATTGGCCGGCCGGCGCGCCAGCAGAAAGTCCAGCGACTCTGGCAGCCACAGCAGTACCAGCGGGATCACCAGTACGGTGACGATGCCGCCAAACAGAAATACCGAACGCCAGCCCCAATGCCCCAGCAGCCATACCGCCAGCAAACCGCCCAGGGTCGCGCCCAGCGCATAGCCAGTGGACTGCAGGCTCACCGCCAAGCCGCGCCAGCGTTTGCTGGCATATTCGCTGGCAATCACATTGCTGCTGGCCAGGATGCCACCGATGCCCAGCCCGGTCAGGCCACGCAGCAGCGCCAGTTGCAACGGGCTCTGACTCAGTGCCGAGAGCAGCATGCCGATACCGGACAGCGCCAGACACAGCAGGATCAGCGGGCGTCGGCCAAAGCGGTCAGCCCACGGCGCGATGAACAATGACCCGGCCGCCATACCGAACAAGCCGGCACTTAGCAGAAGCCCTACCTGCGCCCCGTTCAGGTTCCACTCGGCAGACACAGAGGCGGCGGTAAAGGCCATGACCAGCACGTCGAAGCCATCGATCATGTTGAGGATGATGCAAATACCAATGGCCAGGCACTGAAAGCGGCCCATCGGGTCGTTGTCCAGACGTTGCTTGAGATCGGTATTCATGGGGTCACCTGTCGGCCAGGCTTGGCCACAGGCGAGAGGAAAGATGCGCACGCGCAGGCGGAACCCTGACGGTTCAGTGCCGTTGGATAGCCATTCATGACTGGACCCTTTTTGTAATTGTTATCGCATACGGCAGGAGGGCTCCGGCCGTTGTCAGGCGCTAATCAACCAGATAATGGATCCATAGACAACATGACGAAAGCACTGAATCTCAATTTTTCCGCGGCCAATTTCAGTAAATAGCTGTGAGCACAATAATTTTTTCCATTTAAATCAACGATTTAATCTATAACAACATTAGAAACTTGATGTTCGGTTATCGCACAAAATCCAATTATGGATCCACAAAGTCATCGCAAACCAGACTTGTGCCACCCTCATCAATGCGCAATGAACAAATCTTCATGTTCCCCCTCAGCGCCCTGATCATGGGGCACACAGCCGATGCCAGCCAGCGGGCAGCCGGGGCTCGTCTTGAGGGGGCAGTACGGGTTGCGTAGCATCCGCGGCCCGATCGCGCGCGTACTGCTACCCCTCAGGATCGATTCACTGATGCCGCAACCTATCCCTCTAAAGGACCACGAAAAGGAAAGACACCTGGTCAACCGTCGGCTTCTGGCCTGCGCCGCCATGGTGTTCAGCCTGTGTGCCGTCCTGGTTGGCCGGCTCTATGTGCTGCAGGTGCTGCAGCACGACCAACAAACGGCCGTGTCGGAAAACAACCGCGTGCACGTGTTGCCCATCGCCCCCGAACGCGGGTTGATCTACGACCGCAACGGCGTGGTACTGGCCGACAACAAGCCCAGCTTCGACCTGACCATGACCCGCGAGCGGGCCGGCGGCGATTCGGCCAAAGTGCTCGACACCCTGACGCAGGTGCTGGGCCTGACCGAAGACGACCGTAAGCAGTTCGACAAGGACCTGCGCCGCGGCCGCAAACCGTTCGAGCCCGTGACCCTTATGGTGGGCTTGAGCGAGGAACAGATCGCCCTGGTCGCCGTGAACCAGTTCCGCCTGCCAGGCCTGGATGTAGAGCCGCAATTCATCCGCGAGTACCCACTGGCCGAGCATTTCGCTCATTCAGTGGGCTATGTGGGGCGCATCAACGAGAAAGAAGCCAAGACGCTCGACAGCACGGAGTACCGCGGCACCCAATCGATTGGCAAGACCGGCATCGAGCGCTTCTACGAAAGCCAACTGCATGGCCACGTGGGCTACGAAGAGGTCGAGACCAACGCTCAAGGGCGGGTGATGCGCGTGCTCAACCACAAGGACCCAACCCCAGGGCAGGACATAGTTTTAACCCTGGACGCCCATTTGCAGGTAGCCGCAGAAAAAGCGCTGGGTGACCGCCGTGGCTCGGTGGTGGTGCTGGACCCGGCCAATGGTGACGTACTGGCGATGGTCAGCAACCCCAGCTTCGACCCCAACCTGTTCGTCAAGGGCATCAGCTTCAAGCAGTATGCTGCGCTGCGCGACTCCATCGACCGCCCACTGTTCAACCGCGTCCTGCGCGGCCTGTATGCGCCCGGCTCGACCGTGAAGCCTGAAGTGGCCATCGCTGGTCTCGACAGCGGGGTGATCACCCCTGGCAGCCGGGTATTCGACCCGGGCTATTACGAGCTGCCCAACTATCACCACAAGTACCGCAACTGGAACCGCAGCGGCGACGGCTGGGTGGACATGTACACCGCCATCATGCGTTCCAACGACACCTACTTCTACGACCTGGCGCACAAGCTGGGCATCGACCGCCTGCACGACTACATGGCCGAGTTCGGCCTGGGCCAGAAGGTGTCGCTGGACATGTTCGAGGAGGCCTCCGGGCTGATGCCCTCGCCCGAGTGGAAGCGCGCTACGCGACGCCAGGCCTGGTTCCCGGGCGAGACACTGATCCTGGGCATTGGCCAAGGCTATATGCAGGTCACCCCCCTGCAGCTGGCCCAGGCTACCAGCCTGTTGGCAAGCAAGGGCGTATGGCACCGCCCGCACCTGGCCATGACCGTGGGCGGCGACACGCCGATCGACCCCCACCCCATGCCCGACATCGTTCTGCACGACAAGCATGCCTGGGACCAGGTCAACCAGGGCATGCAGATGGTCATGCACGACCCGCGCGGTATTGCCCGCGCCGCGGCCGCCGGTGCCCAGTACCGAATTGCCGGCAAAAGCGGTACCGCGCAGGTGGTGGCGATCAAGCAGGGTGAGCGTTACAACCGCAACAAGACCCTGGAGCGCCACCGCGACAACGCCCTGTTTGTCGGCTTTGCTCCGGCCGAGCATCCCAGCGTGGTAGTGGCGGTGATGATCGAGAACGGCGAGGCTGGGGGCCGAGTCGCAGGGCCGGTGGTGCGGGAGGTGATGGACGCCTATCTGCTGGATGAGCAAGGGCACCTGAAGCCGGAGTATGCGGGTGGCGCACCCACTCGGGGTGTGCCACACACCTGATTTTGCGGGGCCGCAGTGGAGACGGCCTTGGTCGCGAACGAGTCAGGATGCCGTGCGCGGCATCAGCTCATACGGGTGCTTCCACCCCGGCAGCGCCTGGATGCGGGCTTTCCAGGCCTCGATGTGGGTGAACTCTGCCAGCGGGATACCGGTGTCTTCTGGCATGAACACATACCCCGCCAACGACAGGTCGGCAATGGTCAACCGGCCACCGACCATGAATGGCGTCTTCGCCAGGTGCGCGTCGACAATACGGTAAGCCGCCTTGGCACGCTCGCGCAGGAACCTCGTGACATCGGTTTCACCGGTGTTCTTCAGGCAGAACAGAAAGCGCAGCATAGCGTAGTAGCTGGTGAACTTATGGTTGTCGAACAGCATCCAGCGCCAGATCTCGCGTTTTTCGTCTTCATCGCGGGGCCCGAACTGGCCGGTCAGTTCGGCAAGGTATTCCAGGATCAGCGCAGATTGGGTGAAGCGCTTGCCAGCGTGTTCCATCACCGGCACCTCGCCTTGCTCGTTCACCTCATCGCGCCAGGCTTGCTCACGGGTCTGGCCATGGAAAAAGTCGACGAACACCGGCTGCCAGCTCTGGCCGGTGAGTTCAAGCATGAGCGCAACCTTGTAGGCGTTGCCGGATTCGGCGAAGCAATGCAGCTTGTAGTCGGACATGGGCGAACCTTCAGTTTCCTTTGAATGATCGGCAGGGCCCTGTGCGGGCTTGCCCGTGAAGTGCCATCCACCCAAGCAAATCACGCGCATCCCGACGCGGTCAATCCATGACGCACTCCGCCGGCACCTTGAAAACCGTGAGTTCAGCCGCCTCGTCAGCGGCAGGTGCACTTTCCCTCTCGACACGCTCCACCCAAGAGCAGGGAACTACCTGAACGCCCCGGCCGTCTTAGACACTGAGTGGTTTATTTCCCTGTGCTTCACGCTACTGGAGAACACGACATGCGCCACCTACTGCTCGCCCCTGCGCTGCTGCTCCTGATGCCTGCCGGCGCTGCCCTGGCCCGCGTCGATGCGGGCGACGTCGCCACCTCGGCCGGTATTTCCGCTTCGCTGTATTCGACCTTCAAGGATGACAAACGGATCATCCCGGCCCGTGACGAACTTTCAGCGTTCGTCGCCAGCGGCGGTGCAATCCGTGGCGCCTATGTGGAATCGGCGCTTGAACAGGCCCGCAAGGACCACCCAGGGCTGCAGGCCAATGATGAAGAGCTGGCCCGGGCCATCCTGTCGCAAGATGACCCTGTGGCTGACCATTGAGTAAACCTGTACCGGCCCTTTCGCGGCGGTTCGACGCGAAAGGGCCGGTACAGTGCCGCTTCACCCCCAGCCATCCATGCGCATGGTCGCCCTGACCAGGCGCTGCTCTTCCTGCTCGATCTCCTGCAAACTGTCGCGTATGCCGTAGATATGCTCACGCGCCGCCCGCTGCGCCTGCTCGGGCATTTGCTCCATCACCGCGCGATACAACCGCGCATGCTGCCGATCAATCTGGCGTTTCTGCGCTGGCCGGCAGTACAAATTGTTGACCGAAGCAAACACAGTGCTCAACGTCAGGTCACTGAGCGATTGCAGGGTATGCACCAGCACCGGGTTATGCGACGCCTCACTGATTGCCCGGTGAAAGGCATGGTCACGACGGGCATGCTCACGGGCATCGAGCGCCGGCGCAGCCTCGTGCGCAGCCAGCATTTCTTCATAGCGCCGGCGGATCAGCAGGCGGTCGACGTCGGTAGCGCGCAACGCAGCCAACCGCGCCGACTCAGCCTCCAGCAACGCCCGGACCTCCAGCAGGTCGAACAGCGTACGCGGTTGCGAACTGAACAGGTGCATCAAAGGCGTAGCACCCGCCTGCCCGGTGAGATCGGCGACAAACGAACCCCGCCCCTGTTCGGTGTCGATGATGCCGCGCCCGCGCAAAACGCGCAGTCCCTCCCGTAACGCCGAACGTGAACAGCCAAGCTTCTCCACCAGCCGCCGCTCCGATGGCAGCGCCTGCCCCACCTTGAGCACGCCCTCGACGATAAGCCGCTCGACCCGTTCGGCCACCTGGTCGGCGACCTTGACCTTGCCTTCAGTACCCACTGCACACACTCCTGCTGGTAGGACCACTTTGACTTATAGCGCCAATCTAGCCGGACAGAGCCGTGAGTAAACAGCACTGGCAGAAGAAACTGGTAGGACCAGTCAAAATCTCACTCGACCCCGGCCGCTAGCACGCGCACGCTGCATCGGTGACCGCTTTGCCAACAACAATAAAAACCGTTGCCGAGTGAGCCGATGAATATCCTGTACGACGAACGCGTCGATGGCGCGCTGCCCAACGTGGACCGGGCCGCCCTGTTGCAAGCGCTGCGCGATGCCCTGCCGGATCTTGAAATCCTGCACCGCGATGAAGACCTCAAACCGTACGAATGCGACGGCCTGTCGGCCTACCGCACAGTGCCACTGCTGGTGGTGCTCCCCGAGCGCCTGGAGCAGGTGCAGACGCTGCTGAAGCTCTGCCACCAGCGCGGCGTCCCGGTGGTTGCGCGTGGTGCCGGTACCGGCCTGTCGGGTGGTGCCCTGCCACTGGCCAAGGGCATCCTGCTGGTGATGGCGCGCTTCAACCGTATCCTCGAGGTAAACCCTCAGGGGCGTTACGCCCGCGTGCAGCCGGGCGTACGCAACCTGGCCATTTCCCAGGCCGTCGCCCCCCATGGCATGTACTACGCACCAGACCCTTCCTCGCAAATTGCCTGCTCGATCGGGGGCAACGTCGCCGAAAACGCCGGTGGCGTGCACTGCCTCAAGTACGGCCTGACCGTACACAATGTGCTCAAGGTGGAGATTCTCACAGTCGAGGGCGAACGCCTGAGCCTGGGCAGCGATGCCTTGGACAGCCCCGGCTTCGACCTGCTGGCATTGTTCACCGGCTCCGAAGGCATGCTCGGTATCGTCACCGAAGTCACCGTCAAGCTGCTGCCCAAGCCCCAGGTGGCGCGGGTGATACTGGCCAGTTTCGACAGCGTCGAGGACGCCGGCCGGGCAGTCGCCGACATCATCGCTGCCGGCATCATTCCCGGTGGCCTGGAGATGATGGACAACCTGGCGATCCGCGCCGCTGAAGACTTCATCCATGCCGGCTACCCGGTGGACGCGGCGGCGATCCTGCTGTGCGAACTGGATGGCGTGGAAGCCGATGTTCACGACGACTGCGAGCGCGTCGCCGCCGTGCTGACGCAAGCCGGGGCCCGCGAAGTGCGCCTGGCCTGCGACGAAGCCGAGCGCGTTCGCTTCTGGGCCGGGCGCAAGAACGCCTTCCCGGCCGTGGGACGCATCTCCCCGGACTACTACTGCATGGACGGCACCATCCCGCGCCGCGAGTTACCACGGGTGCTCAAGGGCATCAGCGACCTGTCCGCAGAGTACGGCCTGCGGGTGGCCAACGTGTTCCATGCCGGCGACGGCAACATGCACCCTTTGATCCTGTTCGATGCCAACCTGCCCGGCGAGCTGGAGCGTGCCGAAGCGATCGGCGGCAAGATTCTGGAGCTATGTGTGAAGGTGGGCGGCAGCATCACCGGTGAACACGGCGTGGGACGCGAGAAGATCAACCAGATGTGCGCGCAGTTCAACAGCGACGAAATCACCCTGTTCCACGCGGTGAAGGCCGCCTTCGACCCTCAGGGCCTGCTCAACCCCGGCAAGAACATTCCCACCCTGCACCGCTGCGCCGAATTCGGCGCCCTGCACGTGCACCAGGGGCAACTGCCCTTCCCCGAGCTGGAGCGCTTCTGATGAGCATGGACCGCGACATGAGCCAGACGCTGTTGGAGCAGGTCAACCAGGCGCTGAATGAAGGTACGCCGCTGCGCATCCAGGGCAGCAACAGCAAAGCGATGCTCGGCAACCCGGTGGCGGGCGAAGTACTCGACACCCGCAACCACCGCGGCATCGTCAGCTACGACCCCACCGAGCTGGTACTCACGGCCCGCGCCGGTACCCCTCTGCGCGAGATCGAGGCAGCCCTGCACGAGGCTGGCCAGATGCTGCCCTGCGAGCCGCCCCACCTGGGCCCCGAGGCCACCTTGGGCGGCATGGTCGCGGTCGGGTTGTCTGGCCCGCGACGGCCGTGGGCCGGGTCGGTGCGCGACTTTGTACTGGGTACACGGGTGATCACCGGCCACGGCAAGCTGCTGCGCTTTGGTGGCGAGGTGATGAAGAACGTCGCCGGCTACGATGTGTCACGCCTGATGGCGGGCAGCTTCGGATGCCTGGGGCTGCTGACCGAAGTTTCGTTGAAAGTGCTGCCACGGCCACGCCTGTGCCTGAGCCTGCGCCTGCCGATGGGCCGCAATGAAGCGCTGGCCGAGCTGGCCGAATGGGGCCAGCAACCGCTGCCGATCAGCGCCGCCTGCCATGACGGCGAAACGCTGTACCTGCGCCTGGAAGGCGGCGAAGGGTCGGTGCAGTCGGCACGCCAGCGGCTGGGGGGCGAAACACTCGATAACCGCTTCTGGAGCGACCTGCGCGAGCAGCGCCTGGCGTTCTTTACCGACGCCGCCCCCCTGTGGCGCCTGTCCGTACCCACCATCACCGGCGAGCTGGAAATGCCCGGCCAGCAACTGATCGACTGGGGGGGTGCCCAGCGCTGGCTCAAGACCTGCGCACCAGCGCAGGCCATTCGCGACCAGGTGGCCAAGGTAGGTGGCCACGCCACCTGCTACGCCCCCGGTGCAACCAGCAGCCCGCCACTGCCGGTTGCACTGATGCGCTACCACCGCGCCCTCAAGCAGCAACTCGATCCCCAGGGGGTGTTCAACCCTGGCCGCCTGTACCCGGACCTGTGAGGCCAGACCATGCAAACCAACCTTAGCGAACCATCGCGCCGCCTGGCCCGCGCCGACGAAGCCGAGCGCATCCTGCGCACCTGTGTACATTGCGGTTTCTGCACAGCCACCTGCCCCACTTACCAGTTGCTGGGCGACGAGCTGGACGGCCCGCGCGGGCGCATCTACCTGATCAAGCAGATGCTCGAAGGCGAGCCGGTCACCGCCAGCACCCAACTGCACCTGGACCGCTGCCTGACCTGCCGCAATTGCGAAACCACCTGCCCATCCGGGGTGAAGTACCACGATCTGCTGGACATCGGCCGCGCGGTGGTCGAGCAGCAAGTGCCACGCCCGCTCAGCCAGCGCCTGTTGCGCCTGGGCCTGCGTGCGGTGGTGCCGCGCCCGGCACTGTTCAAGGCCCTGACCCGCAGCGGCCAGGCGCTGCGCCCGCTGCTACCGGCCTCAGTCAAACGCAAGTTGCCGGCGCAGGTCACCCCACCCGGCCAGCGTCCGGCAGTGCGCCACGCGCGCCGGGTACTGATGCTGGAAGGCTGCGTGCAGCCGGCCCTGTCACCCAATACCAATGCCGCTGCTGCGCGGCTGCTCGACCGCCTGGGCATCAGCGTGCAACCGATCCGGCAAGCCGGATGCTGTGGCGCGGTGGACTATCACCTGAATGCTCAGGCGCAAGGTCTGCAGCGGGCACGGCGCAATATCGACGCCTGGTGGCCCGCCATCGAAGCGGGTGCCGAGGCTATCGTGCAGACCGCCAGCGGCTGCGGTGCGTTTGTCCGCGACTATGGGCACCTGCTGGAAAAAGACCCCCATTACGCTGTCAAGGCCGCCCGGGTCAGCGCCCTTTCCCGCGATCTGGTGGAAATCTTGCGCGATGAGCCGATCGAACAATTGGCCCTGTGCGCCGAACAGCGCCTGGCCTTCCACTGCCCATGCACCCTGCAGCACGCCCTGAAGCTGGGCGGTGCGATAGAAGCGTTGCTGACGCGGCTCGGCTTTACCCTGACCTCAGTGCCCGATGGCCACCTGTGCTGCGGCTCGGCGGGGACCTATTCGCTGACCCAGCCTGAACTGTCACTGCAACTTCGCGACAATCGTCTGAATGCGCTGGAAAGCGGTAAGCCGCACCTCATTGCCACAGCCAACATAGGCTGCCAGGCCCACCTCGACGGGGCTGGACGCACGCCCGTGCGCCACTGGATCGAAATTGTCGAAGCAGCCTTGAACCCGGAGCCCGCCCATGCTTAGCAAATCCGTTATCGGCCAGGCCGAAATCGCCCGCGTACTGAGCGCCGCCCGCCAGGAAGCCCAGGCCCGGCAATGGAGCGTGACCATCGCCGTGGTCGACGACGGCGGCCACCCACTGGCCCTGGAACGTATGGACGGCTGCGCACCGGCCAGTGCCTACATCGCGCTGGAAAAGGCCCGCACCGCCGCACTGGGGCGCAAAGAGACGCGGGATTATGAAGAGATGGTCAATGGCGGCCGTACGGCATTCGTGACCGCGCCCCTGCTGACCAGCCTGGAAGGTGGCGTACCGCTGCGGGTGAAAGGCCAGGTGGTGGGCGCCATTGGTGTATCCGGCGTCAAATCCGAACAGGATGCCCAGGTGGCCAAGGCGGGGGCTGCTGCCTTGTAGACCCTGGGGTTCGACCACCGCCCAGCATCTTAAGACGTTTCCTACGCAGCCCTCAGAAGCGCCCTACTTGCTGCCTCTGCCCACAGAAAACATGATCGGCGCTGGAGGACGCAAGGTCGCGATCCAGAGGAGGCTCCGCATGCACCCGTACGCCCGCCCCATCGCCGAACTGCGCAGCAGTCTGCGCGAAATGTTGGCCCATGACATGACCAACCCCGACGACGACCCGCATTTGTCGGGCGTCATGTTCTTCTGCGCCACCGATGAACATTCACGGCAATTGATCGAACGTATCGAGTTGCTGGCCAGCGAGGTGTTCTTCGACGCGAACGGGCGGGCCATTTCAGAGCATATGAAGGCTTCGACGGTAGAAGGCGTGCGCATCAAGCGCAACCGCAACGCGCCGGAAGATGAAACCGTGATACGCATTTCCCTGGCAGAAAAAGGCTATATCACTGTCAGTACCGCCCGGTTCTGAGCGGTTGACGTGGCATCATCGCAGCCTGTGACAAGCACCTGAGTCGCAGCCAATCCGCTATCCTGAGCAATCCTCCGCTCCGGACCCGCCCATGGAACTGCACATTCGCCTGGAGGGCCGCAAAGGCCTGGCCGATCAGCTTTACCAGCAACTGCGCGACGGTATCGACAGCGGCCACCTGGCCGCCGGCTCCCAACTGCCGCCCACCCGTCTGCTGGCTGAACAACTGGGCGTATCGCGCAAGACAGTGGCCGAGGCCTATTCGCGGCTGACCTACGATAACCTGCTCAACGGCGTGGTCGGCCGTGGCACATTCGTCACCCCACGCCATCCGCTGCGCAGCAACGAATCAGCCACCATCCCCCTGGCCGGCGCCGCATCCCTCGAGCGCTGGCAGCAGCGCGCCACCGTGCTCAGCCAACGCCAGTTGCAGGCGCCATCGCGCTATGACTTCGTCGGTGGTGCTTCGAGCAAGGCACAGTTCCCGTTCGACCAATGGCGCAGTTGCCTGAACTACGCCCTGCGCCGTAGCCAGCGCCACGCCGAGCGACAATTCCCGGCCCAGGGCTTGCCGGAACTGCGCGAAGCCATTGCCCACCACATCGCCTACTCACGCGGGGTGCACTGCAGCGCAGCCGACCTGCTGGTATGCAACGGCGCCCAGCAAGCGCTGGACCTGATCGCCCGGGTGCTGGTCGAACCGGGCTGCCAGGTGGCCATGGAAGATCCTGGCTACCCGCCGGCACGGCAATTGTTCCTGGCCCTGGGTGCACGCCTGCAATCGGTGCCAGTGGATGATGAGGGCCTGTGCGTGGAACAGATCGCCGAAGGCACCCGGCTGATCTACGTAACACCCTCACACCAGTTCCCACTGGGCATGCCGATGAGCGAGCCACGCCGGCATGCCCTGCTGGCGCGGGCCGCCGAGCTGGGTGCACTGATCATCGAAGACGACTACGACTGTGAATTCCGCTACCACGGGCCAGCCTCGGACGCGCTGCAGCGCCTGGACCGGCATGGGCTGGTCGCCTATGTCGGGACCTTCTCCAAGACCTTGCTGCCCGAGCTGCGCCTGGGTTATGCCGTATTGCCGCCTGCCGTACTGCAGGCCGCTTGCGTGGCCAAGCACCTCAGCGATTGGCACAGCCCTACCCTGCTGCAGTGGGCGCTCGCGCGCTTCCTTGGCGAAGGCCACCTGAACAAGCACATCCGCCGCTGCCACGAGGTCTACAGCGCACGCCGCGAGCGCATCCTGGCGCGCCTGGGCGGCGATCTGGCACCGTGGTTCCGCACCATCCCGGCCAGCGCCGGCTTCCACCTCAGTGCCTTGGCTACACCTGGGGTGGATGTGGAGCTGCTGGCCAATCTCGCGCGCAAGGTAGAAGTCGGCCTGTATTCACTGGCGCCATTCTTCAGCGAGGCGCCGGTACGGCCGGGGCTGTTGATGGGCTTCGGCGCCATCGAACTGCTGGATATCGACCCGGCGCTGGACCGGGTGCGCGATACCCTGCAACGCCTCAGTTGATTGCTGCGGCCTTGCCTGTTGCAGTCGGGCGGGCAATGGCTGCCGTATAGCCGCGCGGGTTGAAGCACGCGGTCACCAGCAGCATTGCCAGCACGGTCACGGTCAACAGCGTCCAAGAAGCCTGGAAGTCGCCACTGACATCCCGCAACCAACCGGTGATATACGGCACGATGCCGGTGATGATAAAGCCGATGCCCTGTACGAACGCCGCCAGGCTGCCGGCCTCGGCAGGCGTTTTCAGGTGTTCCAGGGTCAACGTCAGGCACTGGCTGAAACAGGCACCCAAGCCAAAGCCGATCATGGCTACCCAAAACCCGGAAGCCGCCGTAGGTATCAGCAGAAGCCCCAGGAAGCCCGCCAGCTGGATCGTCAACGCCAACCACAGCCCTGGACGCCTGTCTGTCCAACGTCGCAGCAGCAGCGGCAAGCCGAGCGCACCGAGCACCTGGAAGACGGTCATCAAGCCCACCAGGTCGGCGCCGCCCTGGGCGCTGCCGCCGTGTTCGATGTGGTAAGCCGGCAACCAGGCCACCATGCTGGTATAGCCGCCATTGATCAGGCCGAAGTACAGGGCCAGCAACCACGCCCGGCGGGTGCCGAACCAGTGCCCGCCTGCGACCCCAGACAGCTTTGGCGCCTCCTGCCTTGGCCGCAGCACGGCCCAGGCCAGCACCGCCAGCACGGCCGGGACAGCCCAAACGCCCAGGCCCGCCTGCCAGTAACCGAAATGGCCGCTGATGTGTGGACCGAGTACTGCAGCCAAGCCGCCGCCGCTCATCAGCGCCGCCGAGTACAGCCCCATTGCCCCGGCCAGACGCCCGGGGAACCAGCGGTTGACCAGCCCCGGCATCATGCCCTGCACCACCGCCACGCCCAGGCCGGCGACCAGCGCACTGGCGATCAGCGCCCAGGCACTGTCCAGTTGCAGGCGCCACAGGCAGGCCAAGGCAATCGCGGCCAGGCCTGCAAGCATGCCACCATGCTCGCTGACCCAGCGTCGCAGCCACGGTTGCAACAGGGGCACCAGGCCCATGCACAGCACCGGTAGCGCCGTCAGCAGGGCGGCCTGCTGGTAACCCAGGCCGGTGCTGGCGCGCATGGGTTCGAGTAACGGGCCGATACTGGTCAGGATCGGCCGCAGGTTCAACGCCAGCAGGATCACCAGCAACAGGTTCAATGCAGCTCTCATTGTGAATCGGTTCTCTTGAAGCAGGAACTGGCCATTATCCCGGCTCGGCTGGCTTGGCAGAAATGAAGAGATTGGATGCAGGTCAGTGGCCACCTGAATGGGCGATTGGCCTCCCGCTTATGCGCAAAATTGGCTATCGGGGTGACCAATGAGCGGCGCTACAGTAGCGCCATACCCACCCCGCACTTTGGAGACTGCCATGCACAACCGTATCGAATGGGCCAGACACGCGCCGCAAGCCTACAAAGCCATGGTCGGCCTGGAGCAGGCCCTGGCCAACAGCGGCCTTGAAAACTCGCTGCTGGAGCTGATACGCCTGCGCGCGTCGCAGATCAACGGCTGCGCCTACTGCGTCAACCTGCACGCCAACGATGCACGCAAGGCCGGTGAGACCGAAGCACGCTTGCAGACCCTGTGCGTGTGGCAGGAAACCAGCTACTTCACGCCGCGTGAACGTGCTGCGCTGGCCTGGGTCGAGAGCCTGACCCGCTTGCCAGAGCAGGGCGCGCCGCAGGCGCAATATGAAGCCCTGCGGGAACACTTCGAGCCAGCCGAGGTGGCCAACCTGACTTTGGCAATTGCCACCATCAATGCCTGGAACCGGTTCGGCGTCGGCTTTGCCATGGTGCCGGCCTGATCCTTTCGGGTGGCCTGTGCAGGCCTGTTCGCGGGCAAGCCCGCTCCCACAGGTACAGCGCAGCCGTCAAGGTCACTCGTTACCTGTAGGAGCGGGTTTACCCGCGAACACCGGCAGAGCCGGTGCCATCCACCGCGTTGGTTGCTTCGCGGGCAAGCCCGCTCCTACAGGGACAGCGCAGGTTTCAAGGTCACCCGGCACCTGTAGGAGCGGGTTTACCCGCGAACACCGGCAGAGCCGGTGCCATCCACCACGTTGGTTGCTTCGCGGGCAAGCCCGCTCCTACAGGGACAGCGCAGGTTTCAAGGTCACCCGGCACCTGTAGGAGCGGGTTTACCCGCGAAAGGGCCGGCACAGACGACACATCAACGGCCGGCCAGCCGCGCCCGGTAGCTCCCAGGGCTCTGCCCGGTCCACTTCTTGAACGCCCGGTGGAAGGCACTCGGTTCCTGAAACCCCGCCTGCTCGGCAATTTCGGCAATGCTCAACGTGCCTTCGCGCAGCCGCTCGAAGGCCATGGCCCGGCGCACTTCATCCTTGATCTGCTGGTACGAACGCCCTTCCCGCTCCAGCTGCCGGCGAAAGGTACTGGCACTGATCCCCTGCTGCTGCGCCAGCGCGGCCAATGTCGGCCACTGCCCATAGCGCAATGCCCGCAGGTGCCGATACACCTCAGCCACCAGCCCATTCTGATTGCGAAAGCGGATCACCAGGCCCTGCGGCGCGCTGCGCAGGAAGGTCTTCAAAGCCGCCCGGTCCTGCACCACCGGCAGGCGCAGGTAAGCACTGTCGAACTCCACCTCGGTGCGTCCGCTGCCCAGGCGCAGGTCCGGCCCCCACAGCAGCAAGTCGTCCTCCTGGGCCGGGCGCGACACTGCGAGCTCCGTGCGGTCGATGGCAATCCGCCGCCCGGCCAGCCAGCACAGCATGCCGATCATCAGCACCAGGTAGGTTTCCTCGGCATAGACCCGGGTCAAGGGGTCGGCAATGTTCGACTGCACACTGATCAGCGCCCGCCCGCCACGTACCGTCAGGCTGCCATGCAGGTCACGCAGGAACAGGCCGAAGCCCCCCATGCACTGGCGCAAGGCCTTTTCCAGGTTCGGCTCGAGGATCAAACCCCGACAAATCAGGGCGAAACTGCCCAGCGGCATGCCATGGCTGTCGAGGCCAAAGAACTCATCGTCAAGGCGCTGGATCAACGCCAGCCACAGCTGGGCGAACGCCTTGGCCGGCACCCGTGCCTGAGGCTGATCGAGCAGCTGCGGGGCGATGCCCACCGCAAGCAGCTGGGCATCACGCTCGGCGGGGGTGTCGCGCAAAGCGTGGAGCATGGCGTTGAGAAAGTACACGGCGACTGAATCGCTTTCGCGCATGGCGGTTTTCGCTGTCTATGCTGAGTGGCAAAAAGTGCCAGGTTCTTTGAACAGATCCGGCATAGGCTGCAACAGAGCCTTTGCCTAGACTCGAACCCACTTCGGGGCCGCCGACCATTCTCGCAGAGCCTGGCCCGGTCCCGCCACGCCTTCGCAATCGGAGCCCTTATGAGCAGCGCAGAAATCTACGTCGTCAGTGCCGTCCGTTCAGCCATTGGTGGCTTCGGCGGTTCCCTCAAGGACCTGCCACTGGCCGACCTGGCCAGCGCCGTGACCCGCGCCGCCATCGAGCGTTCGGGCCTGGCCGCCGAGCAAGTCGGCCACCTGGTGATGGGCACGGTAATCCCCACCGAACCGCGTGACGCCTATCTGGCACGGGTAGCGGCAATGAACGCCGGCATCCCCAAGGAAACGCCGGCATTCAACGTCAACCGCCTGTGCGGCTCTGGCCTGCAGGCCATTGTCTCTGCGGCCCAGGGCCTGTTGCTGGGCGACACCGACGTGGCCGTCGCGGCCGGCGCCGAATCCATGAGCCGTGGCCCTTACCTGCTGCCACAAGCGCGCTGGGGTGCACGCATGGGTGATCTGCAAGGCATCGACTATACCGTCGGCGTGCTGCAGGACCCGTTCCAGCACTTCCACATGGGCATTACCGCCGAGAACGTTTCGGCCAAACACGGTATTACCCGCGAAATGCAGGACGAATTGGCCCTGACCAGCCAGCGCCGCGCTGCTCGGGCCATTGCCGAGGGCCGCTTCGCCAGCCAGATCGTTGCGTTGGAGCTGAAAACCCGCAAGGGCAGCGTGCAGTTCAGTGTCGACGAGCATGTGCGTGCTGATGTAACCGCCGAGCAACTGGCCGGTATGAAGCCGGTATTCAAGAAAGACGGTACCGTCACCGCCGGCAACGCCAGCGGTATCAACGATGGCGCCGCCGGCCTGGTGTTGGCCACAGGTGACGCGGTACGCCGCCTGGGCCTGAAGCCACTGGCACGCCTGGTGGGCTATGCCCACGCCGGGGTGGAACCTGAGCTGATGGGCCTGGGGCCGATCCCCGCCACCCGCAAAGTGCTGGAAAAAACCGGCCTGAACCTACAAGACCTGGATGTGATCGAGTCCAACGAGGCCTTCGCCGCCCAGGCCTGTGCCGTTGCCCGCGAGCTGGGCTTCGACCCGGAAAAGGTCAACCCCAACGGCTCGGGCATTTCCCTGGGCCACCCGGTGGGTGCCACCGGTGCGATCATCGCCACCAAGGCCATCCATGAGCTGCAGCGCATCCAGGGCCGCTACGCCCTGGCCACGATGTGTATCGGCGGTGGCCAAGGTATCGCCGTCGTGTTCGAGCGCGTCTGAGGGAGGCTGACACATGAGCATTGAACAGATCGCCGTGATCGGCGCTGGCACCATGGGCAACGGCATTGCCCAAGTGTGCGCAATTGCCGGCTACCAGGTGCTGCTGGTGGATGTTTCCGATGCAGCGCTTGAGCGCGGCGTGGCCACCTTGAGCAAGAACCTTGAGCGCCAGGTCAGCAAAGGCACCCTCGACGCCGACAAAGCCGCAGCCGCCAAAGCCCGCATCCGCACCAGCACCGACTACACCCAGCTCAGCACTGCCCACCTGGTGATCGAGGCGGCTACCGAGAACCTGCAGCTCAAGCAGCGCATCCTGCAGCAGGTGGCAGCCAACGTCGCCGCCGACTGCCTGATCGCCACCAACACCTCGTCGCTGTCGGTGACCCAATTGGCCGCCTGCATCGAGCACCCCGAGCGCTTCATTGGTGTGCACTTCTTCAACCCGGTACCGATGATGGCGCTGGTGGAGATCATTCGTGGCCTGCAGACCAGCGACAGCACCTACGCCCAGGCCCTGGTGGTGACCGAAAAAGTCGGCAAGACCCCGATCACCGCCGGTAACCGCCCGGGCTTCGTGGTCAACCGCATCCTGGTGCCGATGATCAACGAGGCGATCTTCGTGCGCCAGGAAGGCCTGGCCAGTGCCGAGGACATCGACACCGGCATGCGCCTGGGCTGCAACCAGCCGATCGGCCCGCTGGCCCTGGCCGACCTGATCGGGCTGGACACCCTGCTGGCGATCATGGAGGCCTTCCATGACGGCTTCAACGACAGCAAGTACCGCCCTGCTCCACTGCTCAAGGAAATGGTCGCGGCCGGCTGGCTGGGGCGCAAGAGCGGTCGCGGTTTCTTCACCTACTGAGGACCAAGCACCATGCCCCCGGTCAATGCCGCAATGCGCTGTGCCAACTTTGAGGAGCGACGTGACCGGGCCATGGCATTGTTTGCCGAAAAGGGCTTTGGCCAGGTCAGCATGCGCGAGCTGGCGGCCCATGTGGGGCTGACCGCCGGCTCGCTGTACCATCACTTCCCCAGCAAGCAGGACCTGCTGTACGACTTGATCGAAGAGTTGTACGAAGAGCTGCAAGCCACGCTGGACCAGGCCCGTCGGGCCATGGCCCGTGGGGCATCGGCGTTGAGCTGCCTGATTGCTGCGCACTGGCAGCTGCATGCCGAGCGGCCGCTGCAGTTTCGGCTGGCCGAGCGGGATTTGTGTTGTTTGAGTGAGGCGCAACAGGCGCACCTGGCAGCGTTGCGCAAGCGTTATGAGGCAGGATTGCTGCGCCTGATCGCACCGCAAGCGAAACTGCCGGGGCAAGCGTTGGACGCCACAGCGCATGTACTGGCGACGCTTCTCAACCAACTGCCGGGGTTACTTAAAGCAATGCCTGAAGAGCAGGGGTTGGAGCTGATGGAAAACTTGCTGGTCGGCGGGATTGAGCGGACGCTGCGATAGCCTGCCATGGCCTCTGCGCGGGCTTGCCCCGCGAAGAGGCCGGATGCCTCAGCGCAACAGCGACTGGATCTGCTCGTGCAAGGTATCCAGGTCAAACGGCTTGGCCAGGATAGGTGCCTTGCGGGTGATCGGGCTACCAGACTCGAGAATCTCCGCCGGGTAGCCGCTGATGAAGATCACCTTCAGGTCTGGCCGCAACTTCACCGCGGGCTCGGCAATATCCACGCCCGAGATCCCCCCCGGCAAACGGAAGTCCGTCACCATCAGGTCCAGGTGCGGTTTGCTGGCCAGGATGGCAAACGCCTGCTCGCCATCTTCAGCCACCAGGACGTGGTACCCCTCACCCGCCAGGTAATCGCGCAAAATCATGCGAATCGCCGGTTCATCCTCGACGACCAGAACCACATCTTGTGCATCTTCACTCATGTTAACGCCTTGAAATACTTACAGTTGGCCATCAGACCCCAGGCTTACACAGAGGTTGCCCGAGCCTGGTCGTTTTGTTCTTTGAATGTTGCCAGCGGCAATTGCAGGGTGAATGTGGCACCCTTGCCCTCCTCGCTTTCAACCTGTATCCGGCCACCGTGCGCCTGGACGATCTGCTCGGAGATGTACAACCCCAGGCCCAGACCTCCGCTGGCCTGCTGGGCAGCGACCCGCTCGAACTGCTGGAAGATCCGCTGCTGATTGACGGCGCTGATACCGATGCCGTGATCCTGTACCTGCACCCAGGCCATGCCGTCCTGCTCGAACACCCGTACCTGCACCGGATTGCGCTCGCCGTAACGCATTGCATTGGACAACAGGTTGGCCACTACTTGTTCAATCCGGAATTCGTCCCACTCCCCCTTCAGCGCTTCGCAACGCTGCAATTCGATGTGGGTGTCCAGCGCCATGGCCTGCGCCGTGAAGTTTTCCACCAGCCCACGCACCAGTTGGCCCAGGTCAAACAGTTTGGGCCGCAGCGACAATTTACCGGTACGGATGCGCGAAACATCAAGCATGTCCTCGACCAACCGGATCAGACTGTTGATCTGCCGTTCGTCGCGCTCGACCATGGCCTGCAGCTTGTCGACACTGAACGCGTCCAGGTTGCCCCGTGCTAGGTGCATCTTGCGCAACTGGGTTTCCAGGATCAGGCCATTGAGCGGCGTACGCACCTCGTGGGAGACGATCGACATGAAGTCGTCACGCATGCGCACGGCATGCTCCAGCTCACACCGCGCCACCTGCAGCTGGCTGAGCAGCAGCTCCTGTTCCTGGCGGCTCTGCTCCAAGGCTTCCAACTGCCGGCCAAGTACCTTGCGCTGGCGGAACAGGTCGACGAACACCGAGACCTTGCTTTTCACTGCCAGGGTATCGAGCGGCTTGTGCAGAAAGTCCACGGCCCCGCTCTCGTAGCCCTTGAAGGCATAATTCATCTCGCGGCCCGCCGCACTGACGAAGACGATCGGGATATGCTTGGTCTTGTCGGTGCCGCGCATCAGCTCGGCCAGTTCGAAACCGTTCATGCCCGGCATCTGCACATCGAGAATGGCCAGGGCAAACTCGTGCTCGAGCAGCAACGACAACGCAGCCTCGGCAGACTGGGCCTGGTGCACCTCACGGTCCTCGCCCTGGATCAGGGCGTCGAGCGCAAGCAGGTTTTCCGGCAAGTCGTCGACAATCAGCAGTTTGGCGATGGTGTGGCTTAGCATGCGCTGTATTCCAAGGTCGCGAGCAACTGCCCGATACCGCTCAGAGTAAGGATATGGTCGGGCTGGTGCAGGGCCAGAGCAGCCTCCGGCATCAGGGCAACCTGTGCGTCACGAGGGTCCTGGACGATCGTGCGCCCCCCAATGTTCTTGATGTAGGCAAGGCCCCTGGCGCCGTCTTCGTTAGCCCCGGTGAGCAGCACACCCAGCAAGCCGTCGCCATAGGCATCGGCCGCCGAGATGAACAGGAAGTCAATCGCGGGGCGCGAGAAATGCACCGGTTCTTCCTGGCTCAGCGACAGCGTCAGGTCGCGCTCCACCGACAAGTGGTAACCCGGCCCCGCCACATAGATCTGCCCGCTGCGGATCCTCTCCTTGTCACGTGCCTCGCACACCGGTCGATGCAGCCGCCGCTGCATCACGCCAGCCAGCTGGCTGTGGCGATCGTCCGGCAGGTGCAGCACGCAGAGCACCGGTATGGCGAACGCCGATGGCAACGTGCCGAGCACCTGGAACAATGCCGCCACGCCACCCGCCGAGGCGCCGATCACCACTGCACGTACGCCGTTCATGATTTACGGAAGATCCGTTGGGGCTTGACCAGCGGCTCGAAACGTTCGCTGTAGGCCGAAAAGTCCACCGACTCCTTGCTACCCAACACCAGGAAACCGCGGTGGCAGAGCGATTCATGGAACAGGCCCAGCGCCCGATCCTGCAGGTCCTTGTTGAAGTAGATCAGCACATTGCGGCACGACACCAGCTGGGTCTCGGAGAACACGCTGTCGGTGGCCAGGCTGTGGTCGGCGAAGGTCACGTTGTCGCGCAGGCTGCTGTCCATGATGGCGTTGCCATAGGCGGCGGTGTAGTACTCGGCAAAGTCACGACGGCCACCGGCCAGACGGTAGTTTTCCTCGTATTCGCGCATGCTCTGCATCGAGTAGATGCCCTGCTTGGCCTTGTCCAGCGAATGCGGGTTGATGTCGGTGGCGTAGATGATGGTGCGTTCAAGCAGCCCTTCCTCACGCAACAGGATGGCCATGGAATACACCTCTTCCCCCGTGCTGCACCCCGCGATCCAGACCTTGATCGAGGGCCAGGTACGCAGCAGCGGCACCACTTCGTTGCGCACGGCAAGGAAGTGGTCAGGGTCACGGAACATCTCGCTGACCGGGATCGTCAGGTACTGCAGCAACTGCATGAACATGCCCGGGTCGTGCAGCACGCGCTCCTGCAACGCAGACACCGTCAGGCAATCGAACTGACGCAGCGCGTGGAGAATCCGGCGCTTGATCGAAGCACCGGAATAATTGCGGAAATCGTAGCTGTACTTGAGGTAGATCGCCTCGATCAGCAGCCGGATCTCGATGTCGGTGTTGCGTTCGCTAGTCAAATTCGCTCCAGTTGCGGCAGCCAGACACGGATCAACGAGAACAGGCGGTCCAGGTCGATCGGCTTGGCCAGGTAATCATTGGCACCGGCTTGCAGGCAACGCTGCTGGTCATCCTTCATGGCCTTGGCGGTCACGGCGATGATGGGCAGTTTGCGCCAGCGCGGTTGCTGACGGATCAGGCGGGTGGCCTCGAAGCCGTCCATCTCCGGCATCATCACGTCCATCAGCACCAGATCGATGTCGTCGTGCTGCTCTAGGCGCTCGATGGCTTCGCGCCCGTTGCGGCCGATTTCGACGATGGCGCCCTTGTGCTCCAGGGCACTGGTCAGGGCGAAGATATTACGCACATCGTCGTCCACCAGCAGCACCTTGCGGCCCTCGAACACCTTGTCGCGGCTGCGCGCGGTCTTGAGCATGCGTTGACGTTCGTTGGACAACTGCGATTCGACCTTGTGCAGGAACAGCGTTACTTCGTCGAGCAGGCGCTCCGGCGAACGTGCGCCCTTGATGATGATCGAGCGTGAATACTTGAGCAGGTCGGCTTCTTCCTCGCGGGTGAGGTTGCGGCCGGTATACACGATCACCGGCGGGAAGGCGCGAATATCCTCGGCTGTCATGCGTTTGAGCAGCTCGTTACCGAGCATGTCTGGCAGTTTGAGGTCGATAATCATGCAGTCGTAGATGTTCTGGCGCAACAGCGCCAGGGCATCCTGGGCCATGGCCACGGCCGTGATCTCGACATCGTCGTCGCCGATCAGCCGGGCGATGCTCTCGCGCTGCAGGTCGTCGTCTTCCACCAGCAGGATGTGCTTGAGCTTTTGCGTAAGCTTGGCTTCCAGGCGAGCGAACACCTCCTTGAGCTCCTCGCGACTGGTGGGTTTGACCGCATACCCCACCGCCCCCATGTGCATGGCCGCCTCGACGCGGTCTTCCACCGAAATGATATGCACCGGGATATGGCGAGTGCCGGCCTGCTCCTTGAGGCGCTGCAGGACAGTCAGGCCCGAGTGGTCGGGCAGGCGCATGTCCAGCAGGATCGCATCCGGAATGTACTGGGCCGCCAGCTCGAAGCCTTCGTCGGCGCCATGGGCCACCAGGCAGCTATAGCCCAGTTCATGGGCCAGGTCGAAGAGGATGCGGGCAAAGTTGGGCTCGTCTTCGATCACCAGAATGCAACGGGTATCGAAAGGTGCGCGCTCGCGGTCGTCGGCAAAGGCCGGTGCCGGGCGCATGACCGCGGCAGCCAGCGGCGCTTGCGGTGCAGGCGGCAACGCATCGACAGCCGGGCGCAGGCTTTGCGGCTCGACGTCTTCGGCCTCGGCGGCATAGCGCTCCGGCAGAATCAGGCTGAACACACTGCCCTGCCCAGGGCTGCTATCGACATTGATCTGACCACCGAGCAAATGCGCCAGGTCACGGGAGATCGACAGGCCCAGGCCAGTGCCACCATAGCGGCGATTGCTGGTGCCATCGACCTGGTGGAAGGCGCCGAAGATCGCCTGCTGCTGATCGGCCGCAATGCCGATGCCGGTGTCACGGACCGCGAACACGATACCGCTGCCAGCCTGGAAGCTGACGTTCATGCTGACCTGGCCACGCTCGGTGAACTTGATGGCGTTGGACAGCAGGTTCTTGAGGATCTGCTCCAGGCGCTGACGGTCGGTGAACAGCGTGGTCGGTACCTGCGGCTCGACCTTGACCTCGAAGGCCAGCCCCTTGTGACCGGCAAGTGGCTGGAACATGCCGCGCAAGCCTTCGACCAGGCGCTCGACCTGGGTGGTCTCGGGCCGTACTTCAAGCTTGCCGGCCTCGACCTTGGCGATATCAAGAATGTCGTTGATAAGGTTAAGCAGATCGTTGCCAGCCGAGTAGATGGATTCGGCGAACTTGACCTGCTCTTCGCTGAGGTTGCCCTCACCGTTCTCAGCCAACAACTTGGCCAGGATCAGCGAGCTGTTGAGCGGCGTGCGCAGCTCATGGGACATGTTGGCGAGGAATTCGGACTTGTACTTGCTCGATCGCTGCAGGTCGTCGGCACGGGCCTGCAGCTCCAGTTGCGCCTGGCTCAGCTCATCGTTCTTGCGGTCCAGCGCTTCGGTGCGTTCTGACAACTGCTCGTTGGTCTGCTCGAGTTCGGCCTGTTGGGTCTCCAGATGAGCCTGCGACTCCTTGAGCACCCGTGACTGCTCTTCGAGCTCTTCGTTGGCAGTCTTGAGTTCTTCCTGCTGCACCTGCAGCTCTTCGTTGAGTTGCTGGGTTTCGGCCAGCACTTCCTGCAGGCGCTGACGATAACGGGCACTCTCGATCGACATGCCCAGGTTGCCGCCGACCCGCTCCAGCAGCTCTTCATCCCGCTCTTGCAAGGGGCGCAGGAAACCCAGCTCGATCACCCCGTTGATCTGCCCGTCTTCGGTCGCCGGCATCAGCAGCGCACTGCGCGGCAAGCCGCTACCCAGGCCGGAACTGAGGCGATAGAAGTCTTCGGGCAGGTCGTCCAGGCGCAGCAAGCGGCCTTCGCGGACCGCCTGGGCCAACAGGCCATGGTGGTCCGGCTCGACTTGCTCGCGGGCCTGCTCTTCGGCTCCCAGGCCATAACAGGCCACGCGCACCAGCCGGCCATGCTCGTCGCGCACGTACACGGCACCCACCACGCTGCCCAGATAAGAGGCAAAAAAGCGCAGGATGTTCTCGCCAAGCATGGGCAAGGTCAGCTGTCCGAGCACCTGCTGCGCCAGCTGGGTCTGGCCGTTGCGCAACCAGGCCTGGTGCTCCAGACGCTGCGCCGAGCGTTGCTGGGCCTGCAGGTTTTCGTCATAGCTGGCCGAAAGTGCCAGCAGGTCACGACGGCCCAGGTAAGCCAGCAATGCGCTGAGGCCGACAATGAACAGCACGAAAGACGAGATCGCCATCACAGTGACGGAACTGACTTTTTCGTTGCGGGCCATGCGCAGTTGTTGTTCGGTACTGATCAGGTCGTCGAATTCCTTGCGGATTTCATCAGTGATGCGCTTGCCCCGGCCGTTGCCGATCAAGGTCTGGTAATCGCCCTGGCTGCGGCGCAGGTTGATCATCTGGTTGCCGAAGTCGTTCCAGGCCTGCTGCAAGGCGATCAGCCGATCGATGCGGTCGACCTGCTGGGGGTTGTCCTCGACCATGCCGCGCAGGCTCTGCAGGCTGCCGAAAATGCGTGGCTTGGCCACCTCGTAGGGGTCAAGGAAGCGCTCGTCGCCTGTGATCAGAAAGCCGCGCATGCCCGTTTCCATGTCGATCGACAGCTTGACCGTATCGTTGGCATTGCCGATCACCCGGTCAGTGTGCTCGACCCACTGCATGGCCGAAAGCAGATAGTTGATCACCGCGACGAAGGCCACGGCCCCCAGCAGGCCAACCCCCAGGGGAAGGCCGATGTTGCGGCTCAACAGCTTGCGAAAGCTTCGCTGGTCCATCGAGGCTGCTTGAATCATGAGAAAACGCCCGAGCTAGAAAAGTCCATTGAAAAGAGTGGCCGATCAGTCGTTATTGTTATCTGCCACTGCACTGTCCTGATAAGCGAGTCTAACCAGCTTTGACAGGTCTGGCAGGGCATTAAGCCAGTATTTGAAGGTTGCGTTCGGCAATCGTTCCATCTATTTGCATGGAGCGGTATCCTCGGGAACTTCTGATGCCGCGCGGTGCACAGATTAAAGACACTCATTTGTACAGGATTTGAACCATGCACCTTCTGGTAGTCGAAGACGACGACATCGTACGCATGCTGATGGTCGAAGTGCTCGACGAGTTGGGCTACAAGGTCATCGAGGCAGAAGACGCCACAGCCGCCCTGCGTGTACTTGAAGACCCCAGCCAGGCGCTGGCACTGATGATGACCGATGTGGGGCTGCCGGACATGCGAGGTGAGGAGCTGGCGGGAAAAGCGCGCGAACTGCGGCCACTATTACCGGTGTTGTTCGCCAGCGGCTACGCCGACAGCTTCAATGTACCGGAGGGCATGCACCTGATCGGCAAACCTTTCAGCATCGACAAGTTGCGGGACACGGTAGTAGGTATTCTGGGTAACCCTTGAGCACGGCGTCGCCTGTTTCGCCTGCAGGAGCGGACTTGCCCGCGAAGAGGCCGGCACAGGCGACCCACCTCACAGCGCTCTGCGCAGCAGATAGGTATCCATGATCCACCCCTTGCGCGCCCGCTCTCGCGCACGCACTTCCAATATCTGTGCCTTCACCGCCTGCAACGGCCCGGCAATCAGCACTTCATCCTCCGTCCCCAGGTACGCACCCCAATAGATGTTCAACGCCGGGTCATCGAGCCCGGCAAAAGCGCACTGCCCGTCGAGCATCACCACCACATTGTCGATTGGCCCCTGCCCAGCCAGGCGCCGCCCCGGCAGCACAGTCAGGGGCTCGCCGATGCGGTTGAGCGGTACCTGGTGCCGCGCCGCCAGCGCCTGCACACTGCTGATGCCAGGGATGACCTGCAAACGCAGCGTCACGCCGCGCTCGCGGACCAGGTCGAGGATACGCAGGGTGCTGTCGTACAGGGTGGGCTCGCCCCACAGCAGGAAGGCGCCAATATCATCAGGGGCCATTTCTTCGCCGATCAGCCGGGCATAAAGCGCTGCACGCTGACGGTGCCAATCATGCACAGCCCCCACATAGTCCTCGGCCTGAGCCTCGCGACGTGGGTCATCCACCTGCACCAAGCGATATCCGCCTTCGGGTCGGTACCGCTCAAGGATCACCTTGCGCAAGCGCACCAGTTCATCCGTTTCCGGGCCCTTGGCAAGGACGAAGAACAGCGTGGCGCGTCGCAGCGCCTCCACCGCCTCGTAGGTAACCTGGCGTGGATCGCCTGGCCCAATGCCTATCAACAGTATGTTGGCATTCATTTATCTACCTTATACCTTGTACATCAGCAACTGGTGGACCTGATAGTATTTCAAAACAAAGGAAAACCATACGCTCGGGGACCTTGTCTGAAATGCAGGTTCCCGGTAATGCACCTTACAACACACACGATACGCGCTGCCCTGATTGTGGCCGGCCTGTCGACGGCCGCATGCGCTTCGCTTGCTCCACCGAAAGCATTGAACGTATTAAGCCCTCAAGATTCTATTCAACGCTTCGTCATACGCGCGGACACCCAATACCCTCGTGGGCCAAACTCCTCCGACGAACCGGTACTGTCGAAACAGTTAATGACAGAACAAGATAACGCTATCAACCACTGGCGAAATGCCTCAGGCGGTACCATCCCTGTTTTTCTGAATGGTGACGTGACGGAGTTCGGCCACGGCAGCGAATGGGGCGTGATGTTCCAACACCTGGCGACGGTGCCCGGCACTTACTGGAGTTTGGGAAACCACGATTATCAGAACAATGTTGGCAAGTGCGCCAACAACGGCTGCGCACGAGACTCCATCCAGCACCTTGAGGCCGCGGTGAGAGGATGGCAGGTTGACGCATTCCACATAACAGATGAAGACCGGCCTGACTACAGACGCTGGACCGGAAGCTACGGTTACAGCAAAACCATTGGCAGCATCATGTTCATCCAGCTTAACGACCACTATAACTACACCAACAGTTTTTCCAGCAACAGCAGCCCACTTCACCCCAGAGAGGTCCGTTTCGAAATTACCTCTTCACTCGCCTGGCTTGAGCAGCAGATGGAGGTGGCAAACAAAAATGGCAAATATATTGTCATCAACATGCATCGCTCGCCCGGGGATGCCACATTCGGATCGGCAGCCGACAGGAATCGGTTTTACAACCTGGTCAAACAATACCGGGTCCTGAGTATCTTCCATGGCCACCACCACAACGTCGGAGTCAAGCAACCCATTGGCGACACGCCAGTATATGACGCTGGGGCAAGCTTCCGGCGAGGGTTCCTCACGGCCGAGCTGGACGAGGGGCGAGGCCGTTTGGTTGTCAATGTCGTCACCAACAACGACACCGATAACGCCACGCCGACCACGATTCCCTTGCACCTGCTCCCGCCCCCGCCGACATTCAAATTCAGTACCCAGCCAGGCGGTAATGCAATCAGCGGACTGCTTATGTACGAAAACAGGCCGCGGGACGTTCGCCTACCGTTCGTGGAAATCTCCTTGAATGGCCAACCCTTCACTCGCCACAACCTGTCCAATAACGCCACACCGCTTTATGATCTGCGCCCTGACACACGGTACGAGTACACCATCAAGATATATCAAAGCGAAGGCCAGGCACCTGATCGCGAGGACAAAGGAACATTTACAACGCCTGCTCTTGAAAAAGCCCCTACTGATTTGTGCGTAGAGAACATCAACGGAATCTCAGGCACCATGACGTTAAAATGGAAGGACCCAAATCCTAACTTCCGGATCCCTTATTACATTCAGGTGGAAGCGACCGAACCCGACAAGCCGTTGTGGGTCGTACGAAGCGTGGCAGACGACAACCGCAGTACTACACAGACAATCTTCTTCGGCCTCTATGGTCGAGACCCCTTTGCGATGAACTATAACGTCTATTACTGGAGCTCGAGCGAGGGGCACAGCCCCTTGGCACAACTGGCAGGCAAGGATATTTTCAAGTCGGGCTGCCGGTATTAAAAACTGCGCCACATGGCAAAGTACCACTGCGCAGGATACAGGCTTGGGCACTTCTTCACACGACGAGGTGTCCTCACCTGCATTCCCGCGCGCCAGCAGTATTGAATGCGTTGCCCTGGGATGTCTAGAACAGCGAGAAATTGTAACTTACAATGACCCGCGTCTCATCCATGTCACGCGCCCACTTTTCATAGTTACTGCGGTAGGTGGAGTTACGCAGGCGTACGCTGACATCCTTGAAAGTGCCACTTTGCACCTGGTACTTGAACTCGGTGTCGCGTTCCCACTCCTTGCCTTCGGCACGGCTGCCCGGCACCTTGATATTGTCGCCGTTGATGTAACGGGTGAAGAAGGTCAGGCCGGGCACACCCAGCGCCTTGAAGTCGTAGTCGTAGCGTACTTGCCAGGAGCGCTCCTGGGCAGCGGCGAAATCATTGACCTGGGCGTAGTTGACCAGATACGGGTTGCTGCCATCCAGGTACGGCATGGCGCTATTGCCATACATGCGTTGCCAGCCGGCGCTGATCTTGTGGCCACCGACGCTGTAGCCAAACATGCCGCTGAAGGCGCGATGGTCGATTTCGCCCGCACGGGCATTGCCGATGTCATCACTTTTGATCAGCCGTAAGTCAGCCGACAGGCTGCCCACCGCCAGCGGTTGACTGGCCACCAGCCCGAGAAAGTGCTGGCGATAGATGTTCTCCAGCCTGGCCACTTGGTACTGAGCGCTGAAACGCTCGTTGAAGCGATAGTCGACACCGGCCAGGTCGAAGTGGTCGGCTTCGGTACCGCAAGCATAACGCTTGTTCTTGCAATGCACGCGGATGTCCTGGCGGTCGGTGGAATCCCGAGCCGTGTATTTGTCCAGGCGAGCCAGGGTGAACTTCAGGTCGTGCAGTTCTTCGGAGGTGAGCATGGCACCCTGGAACAGGGTCGGGAGCAGACGGCCATCGTTGTACTTGAGCAACGGCACATCCGGCATCATTGAGCCGTACTTCAGCACAGTACTGGAGACCTTGACCTTGGCCGCCAGGCCCATCTTCGCATACTGGTCGGCCGAGTGCCGGGGATCGTGACCGGACGAGGGCAGTAACCCACTGTTACTGTCGGCCGGGCTGGAATCCAGTTTGAAGCCGAACATGCCCAGCGCATCCACACCGAAACCTACCGGGCCTTGCGTATAACCCGATTGCACATTGAGGATGAAGCCTTGTGCCCACTCTTCGCGCTTGGATGCGCCCTGGCTGGAACTGCTGTAACCGTCCCGGAAGTCCCGGTTGAAATAGACATTGCGTGCTTCGATCCTGGCACTGCTGTCTTCAAGAAACCCGGCAGCCTGGGCGTTGACACCGGCACACAATAGAAACAGGCCGGTAACACGGCGCCCGGGAGCGAGGGGGAAAGGGGAAAACATGCGAGGAAACATCCAGAATGAAGACGAGTTAACAACCTGTGGCACAGGCTGGCCACGGCACTGCGGCAGGTCCGAACATGGGTCGGCCATCATCTGAAATGATCGCGCAAAGGCTCTGGTGCGGGCCATTGGACCATGGTCTAGGCATCCGGTCGCGCAACCGCAGAAAAACTGAAAAATATCGCCCGCAAAACTGGGAAAGTTCCCGGATTACTTACAAAAAGTTAGCAGTTTACCCAGTAGCCATGAATGACTACACTCGATATCAGCGAACAGTGGAACCCACCTGCGTGGCCGGCGTTTTTACTCTTCTTCAATGTTCGTCACGCCCTGCCACGACTGACGTACAGGAGTGATTACAGTGTCCAGACTTGCAGAGTTTCGTGCTGCCGAAAAAGCGCTCCAGGAACAGATGGCGCAACTGGAAGCGTTGAAAAAGGATGCCGGCCTCAAACGCGAAATCGAATTCGAGCAGAAACTAGTCGGCCTGATGAAAAGCTATGACAAGAGCCTGCGCGATATCATCGCCATCCTCGACCCGAAAGCTGTGGCCCGCACTTCCAGCACACCGCCCAAGCAACAACGCCGCCCGCGGGTGGTCAAGGTCTATCAGAACCCGCACACTGGCGAGCGAATCGAGACCAAAGGCGGCAACCACCGCGGCCTCAAAGCCTGGAAAGAACAGTATGGGGCCGCCACAGTAGAAAGCTGGGTACGCTGATGAAATGTGCACACAGGCTTCACACTTTTTTCACAAGGACTGGCTCAGTATCGAAACAGCTAAAGGATTAGCGACCCCATCACGCGCCCGCACATGCGGGCCTCTAATTTCAGCGCCCTGCCTTTGCAGGGCGCTTTCATTTGCGCAATCGTCGCACTGCCGTATCATGGCCAGCCTGTCTGTTTTGCCGGCGCCTTGCGCCCGGCCCCGTCTCAGGAGTTCCCATGAGCCTGCACGATCTGCAAACCCTGCCTGGCGTCACCGCACAACCTGACGCCGCCACCGCCCAGTTCGTCTTCAACCACACCATGCTGCGGGTCAAGGACATCGAGAAGTCGCTGGACTTCTACACCCGCGTGCTGGGCTTCCGCCTGGTGGACAAGCGTGACTTCCCTGAAGCCGCTTTCAGCCTGTACTTCCTGGCCCTGGTCGACCCGGCACAGATCCCCGCTGATGACAACGCCCGCCACCAGTGGATGAAGTCGATCCCCGGCGTGCTGGAGCTGACCCACAACCATGGCACCGAAAACGATGCCGAGTTCGCCTACCACAATGGCAACACCGATCCACGCGGCTTTGGCCATATCTGCATTTCGGTACCCGACGTACGCGCCGCTTGCGCGCGCTTCGAGGAACTGGAAGTACCGTTCCAGAAACGCCTGCAAGACGGGCGCATGAACCACCTGGCCTTCGTCAAGGACCCGGACGGTTACTGGGTCGAAGTAATCCAGCCAACCGAGCTCAAAGGCTGAGCGTTCGTCGCGGCGCGTTCGTCGGGCCGGGAACTCCCGGCCTCTTGCTGTGGTATACGAAGGTAACTGCTTCACATGCCACAGCGAGGTAAGGACGATGCAATCTCTTCACTGTGAATACCGCGAGCACACCATCACCGCCAGCGTGATGCCCCACCCCGACTCACCCCTGCCCTATGCCGCCGGCTGCCTGATCACGGCCCCTGATGGGCACACCAGCAAGCGCATGTCGATGCCAATGCAGTTCTTCTCCGACCTTGAGAATGCGCAGCATGTGTCACTGGCCCACGGCCGTGCACTGGTCGACAAGCAGCTCGATGGCGGGAACAAGGTGTTCTGACCCTGGATTCGCCAGCCCCCTTCGCAGTTGAAACCGTGAAGGGGGCGGGGGCAACTAGATAGCGCGCGCGTACGCCACAGCCGCATCCACCTGCTCCTGCGATGGCCTTACCCCGGTGTACAACACGAACTGTTCCAGCGCCTGCAACGCTATGACCTCCAGCCCAGTGATCACCGGCTTGCCCAACGCCTGAGCCCGACGAATCAGCGGCGTCTGCGCCGGCATCGCCACCACATCGAACACCCGCTCCGCCGCCGCGATGGCGTGCTCGGGAAACGCCAGCTCATCTGCCTCCTGCCCGCCTGCCATACCGATCGGCGTCACGTTTACCAGCATCGGCGGGCAGATATCGCCAGGCTCAGGCATCCAGCGATAACCACAGACATCCGCCAACTGACGCCCGGCCTGCTCGTTGCGTGCAACGATAATGCCTTCGGCAAAGCCGGCATCGCGCAAGGCGCTGGCCACGGCCTTGGCCATGCCCCCGCTGCCTCGCAGGGCAAACGCAGTGCCCGGATCGACCTGGTGCTGCACCAGCAATTGGCGCACGGCCAGGTAATCGGTGTTGTAAGCCTTCAGGTGGCCATTGCAGTTGACAAGGGTATTGACCGACTCAATGGCCGCCGCCGAGGGATCGATTTCATCGACCAAAGCCATGCAGGCTTCCTTGTAGGGCATCGACACCCCACAGCCGCGAATACCCAAAGCGCGGATCCCTGCCACCGCCGCCGGCAGGTCATCGGTGCGCATGGCCTTGTAGTAGAAGTCCAGGCCCAGCTGCTGGTACAGGTGGTTGTGAAAGCGCACACCGAAGGTCCCCGGGCGACCGGCCAGAGAGATGCAAAGCACGGTGTCCCGGCTTGGAGTTGTCGGCATAACAGGCTCCTTAGTCATGACTGAAACGTTTATCCAGCGTAACAGAGTCAGCCACTGGTCGCCCCTGACACAACCTTTACCGCTTCACTGTGCTCGGTTGACAAACAACGGAGTCAAAGTAACAAGGCCGGACGTGGTAACGGTTGATAGAACCAATGATCACTATCGAGGAAGTTAATTTCAAACAGCCCCGGCTGCTGCGTATGGTGAAGCCATGTTTCACAGGAGGTCCCCATGGCCACTATCCAGATCATGTCCGTTGTCGGTAGCGCCGTTCCCGCCTCACTGCGTGAGCAGGGCCTGCTGGCGTGCTGGTACCTGGTTCGCAACGGTGAAGCCGTCAGCGGCCCGATGCCGACGCTCGCCTCAGCCCGGGCACTGGCCGAACAGTTGCAGCCAGGCACCTTGGCTGCCTGACCCGAATTTGTTGTGCGTTGCTCCCTAAGCCCTGTTGCCCGCCAAACTGGCGGGCTTTTTTTTGTTCTTCACGGATTGCCGGGGTTGCCACCTCGTGTTCGGCCGCTACTGCCCAGCTGACTGGTCAGCACCATGACCTTGCCCTGCAGCCGGCCCACGGTCATCACCAGCTCGTTTCGTTCCTTGGTCAGCAGATCAGCTTTTGCCTGCGCCTCTCTTCGGGCGTCCCGTTCGATATCCAGGAGTTCTGTCAGACGACGGATGACTGCAATCTCGGCATTGTCCATCGCACGGTCGACTGCATCGCGGGACAACCACTTGCGCAGCCAAAGAAACGCACCTAGCAGTACAGTCCCCGTACCGCCCAACCAAGTGACGGTGCCCGGGCCGAGGTCGGTCGGATCCATGTGAACCTCATTACAGATGATGGTGTGATCAGCCCTGGAGAAAAATGTCTCGATAGCTTTCCTTGTTCGCGCGTTTAATTTAGCCTACAGCTAACATTACTACAAGAGCAGATTTAGCCGTGCGCACATTTAGCAGCAAGCTAAACACTGGCATGCTTCACCCCATGGACATTTACCAAATTCGCAAGCACAACCTGGTGAAACTGATCGGCAGCCAGAGAAAGGGCACCTGCGCAGAGCGCTGGGGGATGGCGCCTGCACACCTGAGCCAGATTCTTTCCGACAAGACCGTGAAAAACCTGGGCGATGACGTGGCCCGCCGCATCGAGGGCATCGAAGGCTTGCCACGGGGCTGGTTCGACGCACTGTCACCAGGCGAACACGTGCAAGCGGCAGTCGAGTCAGGTGATAACAGGCTCTCCGCAGCCGACCTGGTCAAGCAGATGCTTGCCCGAAGCGGCAAAGGGATTTCTGAAGAAACCCGGCAAAGGCTGCTGGCAGCTGCGCAAGAGCCTGCAGATGCCACGCTGCTGAAAGCCGAGCCGCTTCGCCCCGGCCTGGTCGGTGACGAAGTGTGGATTGCCCACTATGACGTGCGGGCTGCCATGGGCGGCGGCCAGATACCCCACGACTACCCTGAGATGTTCAAGGACGTTCGCGTCAGCCCCAGCCACCTGCGCGAGCTGGGCGTAGAGTTCAGCGAGCACTATCACCTGAAGATGGTGACCGGCTGGGGTCAGTCGATGGAGCCAACCATCAGGCACCGCGACCCGCTGATCGTCGATGTCAGCATCCGAGAGTTCGTCGGCGATGGCATCTACTTCTTTTCCTGGGGCGACCACATCTACATCAAGCGGTTACAGATCGCGGACGAGGACCACTTCGAAATGATCTCCGACAACTCGCGGCACAAAGATCGCATGATTCGTCGGGAAGAGACCTACATACAGGCCAGGGTCCTCCTGGTGTGGAATGCCCACCTGGTATAAACCGAAGCCCGCCCTGACCGGCGGGCTTTTGCTGAAGTTCAGAAAGGAGCCGCCTCCTCGACCTGCACCTCGCAGTCGCGCTCGACGACAAAATCATCACGCTCTTCCACGCTGCTGCGCGCCCATCGCACCGTCACGCTAGCGTCATCATTAAACGTCAGCTGCAACTCGGGCGTTTCCCGCAACTGGCCCATCACCTCCTCCCATTCCGCTTCACCGTCGTTATCCAGGCGGTGCACCACTACCCAACGCTGCGTCTGCGCGAGCGGGTGGTTGATCATTGACGATACCCGCAGGCTAAGCCGCTCTATTCCAGTCATTTCCTGGCGCTGTTGAGGTTCCGACTGCATGTGCCTAGACATATTCTTATCCTGATAGCTGTATATTCGTACAGTGCTCAGCGAAAGCTTATCTCACCGCCAAATACAGCGTAAAGCCCCACCGCTAAAAATTTCGCCAATAGGTAACATACCCCCAAAGCGAAATTATTTTAGCCCAAAGCTATTGATTTGATTTTAGCCGTGGGCTAACTTTGTGTTCAGCAGCCATTTGCACGGCTGCTCTACCACTCAAACCCTTTCGCCAGGAGTTCCCCATGGCCGTAGATATCAGCAACCTCACCATTGCCACACCGGTAGCCGTCTCCTCAACCAATCCCGTTGCTCTGGAGCTAAACGGTGCTGAAGCGATTGCCCGCTTTCCCAGCATCGTGACGGTGCTCAGCGATGGCTCGATCCAGTTCTCAGCCCCCACCAAAGGTGCTTCGAGCAAAAGCACCCACAGGACACGCTGCGAATGGACAGAAACGCATGACTGGACGCTGGCCAGCGCCCAGAATCACTGGAATCGCCAGACCATGACGCTGACCAAGGTCAACTCCGCGCAGAAGGTGGTCATTGCCCAGATGCACGTACGCGGGGATGACGGCCCGCCGGTAAAGGTGTTCTGGAACAAGGGCAACATCACCCTGGGGTTTCGGCGAACCTTCAACCAGACCGACCCGGTGAATTCCACAGTCCTGAAGGGGGTGCCACTGGGTGCGACGTTCCACATCAGCCTTCACACCACGTCTGAAGGCGTGGTAACCGTGACGGCCGAATGCAACGGGGTAACCGCCTCGTCGGGCAATTTGCAGCTCGACAGCACCTGGGCTTCACACCTGTTCGAGTTCCACGGCGGGGTCTACAACCAGTTCGATTACACCGACGCAACACCCGTCGAGGACGGCTCAATCTGCATCATCAGCGAGCTCTCGCTCATCCACCGCTGAACGTCGATGCCCGGCCCTGCTATCACAAGCGCCTCATGGCGTCGCATGAATGCAAAAACCCAGCGCGGGGCTGGGCTTCAATCAGTTGGGCTGAACAGTACTTCTGCCAGCCTTTACACACTGTACTGGCAGTTACTCCAGTGGGCGCTTGTGACAACTATAGCGCTCGGCGTTGGATGCCCGCGATGGGTCCGGCGGGCCTGGTCTCTGCCTGCCTCGAAAGGGCCGAGTCTGCGCGCAATCGTCGCGGTCCTCGGGCTGCTCCCTTTTACCTTCCGAGTCTTGACCGCCTGGTGGACCATCTGGCCTGTCTAATACGGTTCAGCCAGTTTCAGCGACTTTGGCCCAATAAAACCGAGACGCTTTCGGGCGGTTTTAGACAGCTTTACTCCCCCATCCAAGCGTTCTGCCAACCAAGATCTGTCCTGGTCGTCAGCTACATCCACCTCCCACAGTCCGCTGTCGACCCATAGCTGCCGGGGACGAAAGGCAGTGTTCGGCCAGAATCGAACATTTGGTACGGGTTGCAGATATCGTACAGACGCTACTCAAGGGCTATACAGACCTGTTTGAACCAGGCGGCAAAGGTTGGCCAACTTTCGTTTGTGCTTCCGTTGTGTGACCAGTACCGGACAACACCAGCCCGCGATATGCAGAAGTAGTCGCTGTTGTCTTCAATGAAAGGCAACCAATCTCGAGGAACGCCTTGGGCCCAGGCGGCTTCGGTAATTTCAAAGATATCCAGATGGCTGCATCCCCCCAAAATCACCGCTGGTTCAAATGCGGCGTTTGCGACATCGCTGCCACCTTTCAGGAAGCGGATGTATTCATCGGGAAAGCGAAAATTGAGCCTGCTCTCTGCGTCAGCAATTTCAGCATCCGTTGGAATACGGAAAGGATTGTCTGTCATTCGTTCAAGTCCGAGTGTTGATCACCATCGTGCGGTGGGCGATAGCTTAGTCAATCAGAGTATGTAGATGTCCGCTTTGGGTCGTTAGCGGTCACTCGCGAATGGCTGCAACCGACCCAAAGCGGTCGGCCACGGTCTATCTTTTAAGACTTGAGTCAGATTGATCGAGGCCTTGATGCATGAATTCTCTCTGGATCGCAGTGGCCATTTTTGGGTGCTTGGTTGCCGCCTCGCTTCTCATGATGCAGTGGTACCCAAAGCTGGCATCCCACCACAGAGACGAAGACACAAATACAGTGATTCGCCTGGTAGCTAACATTTTTGTGGTTATGACATCGCTGGTCTTTGGATTGATGATCAATTCTGCCAAAAATACCTTCGAGTCCATTGACGCTAACTTTCATGGGTATGCAACCAGCATGATCATATTTGATCGGACACTGCGGGGCTATGGCGAATCGGCACAAGACACCCGCAACCGACTGGTCACCTATCTTGAGCACGCTATCGAGACGCCATACCGGGGGGACGAGGCGCTGCAACATCGTAACAGCGAGGCAGCTAAATACTTGGATGACATAGGGAAATCTTTGGCTGCCATAAAGCCGCCGGACCGCTACCATGAAACTATGCTTCAGGATATTCGTCAGCAATATCATTCGCTTATCGAGCAACGCTGGAGGATCGTCGAGCAGTCAGAGGGGGCAATTCCCGGCCCACTCATTGGGATGCTGGTTGCGTGGTTGACGCTCATTTTCGCCAGTTTTGGATACCGAGCGCCACGTAATTCAATGGTGACAGGAATGTTCGTCGTTTCTTCAATGCTTATCGCGGCCTCCGTGTATCTGGTATTGGATATGGACGTACCATTTCACGGTCCTATCCAGATATCCGACGAGCCTCTGCGCAGGGCGCTCGCCGTAATGCAGCTTTAAGGAAGCAGGGCGCGCCTGTGTTCTGGATGATGTCCTCGTGGCGGACCACATCAAAGTTCGATATTGGCCGATAGCTACCCCTGGAGAATTTCTGCAATGGGTCATAGCGGCGGCTTTCAACGCGCTGTGCAGTGCATTTCCGGCTCCTGATAGCCCCACACCACGATGGCCTCGCCATGGTGCTCCCATAAACTCTCATTTTGTCCCTGGTAGCGCGCGCCGCTTGCGGTCTGTTCTAGGTACATCAGCGAACTGCGGTCACCGAACTCGACGATGGCCGTGGGCGGCTCGGTGCGGAAGAAGCGGGCAACCACTTCCTTGGCCGGGTTGCCGTCACACTGGTAGAACACCGGGCCGGTGGCCTCGACCAGCCGGTAGCGCGCCTGCAGTTCGGCGATGCGCAGGCGGTAGCTGTCGGCGATGCAGGCGGGCTGGTCCGCGCTTTTCCAGCAATCGTTGCGGCCTTTGATCCAGCCCCGTTGCTCGGTCTTGAGCACCGGCGGATGTTCATTGCCGGCCTTCTGCTGCGCGGCTGTGTAGACCTCGGCCATTTTCCGGTCCAGTGCCGAGAGCGGCTCGCTCTGGCAGATCTGTTGTTCGATGCTGCCGGCCTCGACCTGAGAGTGCGATCCATGAACCCCACCTTCTAAAAGATAGGGCCTCAGCTTACCGTGGTATCTCTGGCGAGCAGTTCCATGGCAGCAAGGCTTCGTAGTCTGAGACCGACGACGCATACGGCAGGCGCTCAAGTACGTGGCGCAGCCACGTATAGGGCTCCTGGCCGTTGACCTTGGCGGTCTCGACCAAGCTGTATATCTGCGCACTTGCCGTGGCGCCCTTGGGCGTGTCACTGAACAGCCAAGCCTTGCGCCCAATGACAAACGGTTTTATCGCACGCTCTGCCAGGTTGTTGTCGATTGGCAAATGGCCCGCTTCGACATACCGTTCCAGGCGGCTCCAGTTGTTTGCCAGGTAATGCACCGCCTTGCCCAATACGCTTTGCGGCGTCACCTGGGCGTACGTCTTGTCCAGCCAGCTTTTCAGCTGACCGAGGATCGGTAAGCTTCTTTCCTGGCGACCGATGAACCGCTGTTCGTCGCTGACCTCCTTGAGGTCGCGCTCGATGTCATACAGCTTATTGATCATCGTCAGCGCCACATCGGCT
Organism: Pseudomonas sp. D5(2026); assembly: GCF_057766845.1. NCBI lineage: Bacteria > Pseudomonadati > Pseudomonadota > Gammaproteobacteria > Pseudomonadales > Pseudomonadaceae > Pseudomonas > Pseudomonas sp. D5(2026). The sequence goes on along the minus strand of NZ_CM173421.1, from coordinate 2,289,186 downwards.
CGTCCGGTCTTACCCTTGGGCTGCACCTTTTGTGCTTCGACGAACTTGCGGCGCGCGTGAACCATGCATGCCAGTCGCTCGATACCGGGCTGCAACGCCAAAGCGTTGTAACCCGCATAATCGTCGGTCATCACATAGCCGCGATAGCCTTGCAGCAGACGCAATGGTACTTCCTGCGCACGGCTGGTGGTGTAGTCGAACAGCACAACTTGTCGATCAGGCGGGCCACTGGCTTGCACCCACATCCAGGATTGGCTGGTCGGGTCTCGATCCGGTTCTTTCAACACCTGGACGCGGGTCTCATCGCAATGAATCACCGGACTTTCCAGCAGCCGATCACGCATCAGGTTCAACAGCGGCTGGAAGTATTTACTGCACTGGATCACCCAACGCGCCAGGGTTTGTCGTGGAATCTCGATGCCGTGGCGGGACAGCACACTTTCAAACCTGTGTAGCGGCAAGCCATCGACGTACTTGGTCGTCAGCAGCATGGCCAGCACGCTTGGGCTGGCCATGCTTTTTTCGATTAACTGGGCGGGCTTGTCAGCAGTGACAGGAGCAGTCTCGCAACCACGGCAGCCATAGATCTTGCGCACGTGTTTGAGTACGCGGATCTGCATCGGCACGATATCGAGCTGCTCGCTGGTTTCTTCGCCGATGACATGCTTACGGCAACCGCAGGCGCAGGTCAGTTCGTGTTCGGGCAACTCATGGATAACTTCGATACGTGGCAGATTAGCCGCCAGTGGCTTGCGCTTGCCACGGCGCTTGACCGGGACAACGACTTCTTCATCGGCATCATCGACTACAGCCAGCAGAGGGTCATTTTCCGCTTCATCGAACATGGCCAGTTGCGGCGTTTTGGGATCGACGGTTTGCTCGGACTTGCGGCCAAAGAAACGGTCACGCCATAACTTGATTTGCTCTTTCAGATCGTCAATTTGGACGATGTGGGCCTGATTGACTTCCTGCTCGCGCAAACGGGCAGCATAGCTCTCAAGCAATAATTGCTTGAGCAGGGCAGGATCGTCTGGGAGATTGTCGGGCACGGAAATCATGCCGCGGATTATACCGGGTCAGGCGACGTAGCGCGGAGTCAAAACCTGATGAGGACGGTTGCGCCAAAGGTCGAAACCGTCGAGCAGCCAATTGAGTTCTTGGACGGTCAGGACAATCGCTTCGTCGCTGGGCTCAGGCGACATTTTGAAGCGCTCGGCTTCCAGGCGCTTGAGCCAGAGGCAGAAGCCGTTGCGCTCCCAGTACAACACTTTGATCCGATTACGCGCCTTGTTGAGGAAGACGAAGAGCACGGGGTCGAACACGGCGACTTTGATATCCAGTTCTACCAAGGCAGTAAGGCCGTCGATGGACTTTCGAAAGTCCACAGGCTTGGGGTAGAGGTAGACTTTTTCGACTTTGCTGTCGGGGCGCATCATGCAGGGCTGGCTCCAGAAGGAAATCGGGAGCACAGCATCGGGCATCAGGTAAGCGCTTTGAATGTGGGGTTCATGGAGCACTTACCGACCTGAGTGCAGTTGAAGGCAGGTCCCGCAGCTTGGGTGTGCGACAGAGGCAGGGTGAGCAGCAGGGGAAGCCAGTGCTTCATGGGAACCACCATTAGCGATTCAGAATACTGGGCTCAGTCTAGCTCTGCGCTGAATGACGTGGCCGGTGGCCTAGCTTTTCGGCGGCTAATGACTGCTGTTGGCCGGAAGCTGCCCTTCATTGCAGGCAGCTAACGACCCATAGTTGCCCTTCAGGATGAGTATCTAAGCGCCCAAAGCAAGTTCGGCGGCCTATGGTTTTGGCTCCTGGGCCAGCGACGGCATTTAAAATCCCAACGCTCCTAACAAGAGTACGCCGAGCAAAGGGCCCTGAACCTGGGCGACCGCCCTGAGAAGTTAAAGTGGTTCCGTATGAGCAATACTGTGGTCGATACACGGTATCAACGCCCTCACCAGATCACGCACTTTCAGGGATAGGTGTCGTCGGCGTCCTCCCTCAACTTACGTATGTGAGCATGGGCTATAGACCTCCAGCACATCAACCATGTCATTCAAAATCAAGGTAGACGGACCAGCTGGAGCAATCGTTGTCTTCCTTACTTTTACTCCGGAAGGCCTTTGGAAGTTTATCTCCGGCCCGCTGAAGCTTTGTTGTCCATCACTGTGCAAGTAATCAAACATTCGGCTTTTGAAGCGAGTGTTGATCTCATCTCGGTCTGCTTGCAGTGGTCCCAGCATGTATGCGTCAGAGGCCGTAAAAGCAAAAAAAATGCCATTCGCAGCTCTTCCGCCCGGGACGGTTGAGCAGAGGACATCTTTGGATCTGAGAACGCGGTCCAGTACATACTGGCCATTGACAAAATGGGCCATCACCAGAGCATCCGGTGTGACGATGCCAATTCCCTTTTCAGGCTTGCACCCGGGAGCGCTGCCGTATGGATGAAGGCACCAGTTCATTCTCGAAGAGTCGATGATGGTGTTCAATTTCAAGTCTTGTTTCATCTGGTGCCTAGCCTCAGGACTCTCATACTGGTAAACGCTACCTGAACAGGCGGTGATGGTTAGTGGCATTGCTAACACAAGCAGAATGCGCAGCATGGTGATCCTTCGGTGGGTCATAAAGACCTTATGATGCCAAGCATCTGTAAAAATATGAACCATCCTGCTCGCCTGCCTCGAATCGGACCAAAAAGACCGGCAATATCCGTTTGGGTCGATGGCGGGCTGTCGCGATCGGCTACTACCGACCCATAGTGGACACTTGCCTCAATACTAGTCGCGCCCAGGGGCCGGGAATTGAGTACCGTACGATCAGATCAGAGCCGCAGCCAGTGCGCGCAAAAGATCTAGTTTCGATGCTTGACAACAGCACTGCATGTGATGGGGAAGTTGACCGAATTGGCAATAAAACACTCATGGTGAGCATCGTCATGGAGACGTTTTGCCAGATCCAGATCCGATTCGTTGCTAATGATGACCGAAGGCCTTAACTCTGCGTTCTTGAAATGGCCTTTGCGCTGGCCGTCAGCTTCAACCATCCGGCCCATCGGGTGGTCGACGTATTCCAATACGTTCACATTGTTGACTGCGCACAAATGAAGATACCAAAGCTTGTGACAAGCCGAGATCGAGGCCAGCAACATGTCTTCCGGGTTCCAGCGTTCGGGATTTCCGCGAAAGGCAGGGTCGGCGGAGCCAAGGATAGGTGCTTTGCCTGGAGCTTCCACATTGAAGTCTCTCTGGTATGCCGTGTAGCTGGCAGTACCATCACCCGTGTTGCCTATCCAATTTACGGTGACAGCATAACTGTGTTCTTTCATGCTCACTCCTGTGACGAAAGATGGCCGGAAAAACTCCGCGCTGCTTGGGCACAGTTATTGTGCACTCGCTGGGTGGTTTTCCACTAGTCCTGCATTTTCAGCGACGCATGAGAAAGTCGTGCACAAGCAACGAACCGGGAAGAGGACAGCTGCCAATTTCTGGTAGGTCGATAGCGGAAAACCGCAACTGACCGCAATCAACCCATTGCAGACATCTTGGTCAAGGCCGCTGCGCGGCCCCAACATAGCCATCACGCCTTGGCAGCAGGCCGTACACGGAAACTGACGCCCATACGGTTGAAAGCGTTCATTGCGGCAATCGCCGTTGTCAGGTCGACCAGATCCTTTTCTGCAAATACCGCCGATGCGGCTGCATATGCTTCATCAGAGACGTGAGTTTCACTTACCCGCGTGACTTCCTCAGCCCAGGCCAATGCCGAGCGCTCTTGCTCCGAGAACAGATACTGCGCCTCATGCCACACCGGTATCAGCAGCAGTTTGTCCACCGACATGCCTTCTTTGATCAAATCACGTGAATGCAGATCAATACAATGTGCGCAACCGTTGAGTTGAGAAACCCTGAGAAAAACCAGATGGATCAATGGAGCCGGCAGGTCTGTCCCAGTGGTTACGAAATGATGCAGTCCCCCGAGGGCCTTGGCGGCGCCGGGCGATGCTGCAAACCAATTGAGGCGACTCATAGGCGTTGTCCTTGCAAAGCGTTAGTGACACTGGAGAAGAAAGCCTGTACCTCACCGTATCCACGCTCTCTAGCAGCATCCAGGGACGCCTTTCCCTTGGCAGTACCTTCAACGCTGAAGTAATGCACTTGGTTGAGGCCGATGGTCGCAAGGACGGCGGTCAGGTAGGGGCGCAGAAAGTCGGGCTGTCGGGCACTCGGCCCATTGATGTAGCCACCGGAAGCAATGGCGACATAGACCGGTCGATCCACCAACGTACCGACCTTCCCTCCGCTGGTGCTCAGGAACGTCTTGCCCACGCGCACTACATGGTCAATCCAGGCCTTGAGCGGGGCGGGCACGCTGTAGTTGTGCATTGGAGTGGCAATCAGCAGTACGTCACACTCCTGCAATTGATCGATGAGTGCGTTCGAACGGTTCAGCGTCCCCTCTTGTTCTCCCGCTGAGACCGCTCGCTGATTGGCCAGAGTCTGAGCGTATGAGGCATCGACTGGAGCTAATGTGTGGAGATCGAAATCCGTCACTTCGATACCGCGTCTGCCAGCATGGAGGGCCAAGGCAAACAGAATGTGTTGGGACAGTTTGAGACTTTCCGAACTGTCACCATTGGGGCTGGCGACCAGGCGAAGAACTCTAAACGGAACAATTGGCTGCTTCTGGGAAGTCATGTAATTGCCTCAGTTTGATAAGGCGAGAGTCATGGTGCGTCGAACTGTTTTTGAAAGCGCAGCGCACTGTTATGCAGGCCTTCACGGGAGTAGAAGCGTTGGGCTCGGGCGTTGGCCAAACCGGTATCAAGCACAAGGCGGGCACAGCCACTGGCGCGCGCCAACCGCTCCAAGGCCTTCAATAACCGCGCTCCCCATTGATGACCTCGCTGGGTTTCAGCGGTTATGAGATCGTCGACATACAGAAATGTGCCGTAGACCAGATTCTCCTGGAGGCGGTAACCAGCCAGCGCCACCAGACTGCCTGAGTCGAAGGCACCAACCAGAAGATATCCCTCGTTGCGCATACGCTCGACACGACAGATGAAGTCGGCTTCGCTAGCCAGGTGAGGGCGCAATTGCTGCATCACCGGAAACGCGGCGTGCAGGTCGTGAGAGGTATCCAGAGGGCGCAGGTTGGCGTCAGCCAGATCAAGCACGCTGGGTACAAATTGGTGAGGAGTGAGTGTCATGAAAGCTAGCCTCTGCCAGTAGGTGATGGCGCTATCTTGAACTAGGATTAGCCCACTTGATTGAGCCAAGAAATGGAATATGAACTAGGCCATGACGAATTCTTCTTCGCCTCCTTTCGCGCCTCTGGATGAGCTATCCAGCTCTCCTTTGTATCGTCAGCTCTACCACCGAGTGCTGACCGCTATCGCTGCCGGCACCCTGTCTCCCGGTGATCGCTTGCCGTCCGCGCGTGCCATGTCAAAGGAATTAGGTGTTGCGCGCGGCACCGTCGAACTTGCCTATTCTTTACTGACCAGTGAGGGCTACCTACTGGCGCTCGGGCAGAGAGGCACAGTGGTCAATCCCGAGTTGCGCACGCCTGAAAGGGCGGTCAGCGCAATGCCCCCTACGCTGGAGGTTACAGACGATTCTGACTCCATACGTCGACCGCTCCAGCTTTTGCCGTTCCAGATGGGTGTGCCCGCAATGGATGCATTTCCGCGAAAGATATGGGCACGTCTCGGTGCTCGATATCTACGCGGCATGCGTCTGGGCGATCTGGATTATCCGGCGCCCCACGGTCTGCCGGCATTGCGCAGCGCCATCGCCTCGTATTTGCAGATGTCCCGAGGTATCGATTGCGGTGCCCATCAGGTATTTATCACGAGTGGTTGGCGAAACAGCCTGTCCTTCGTCGCTCAGACGTTGTTGCAGTCATGCGAGCGCGCGTGGGTGGAAGACCCGGGTTATCCCATTACGCGCCAGGTACTTCGCCAGTTCGGGATGGACTTGGAGGCAGTCCCGGTTGATGGTGATGGTATGAATGTGGAACAGGCTATCGCTACGTCCAAGCCTGCGCAGGTAGCCACGGTTACACCGGGGCATCAGAGCCCGCTGTCAATGGCCTTATCGCTGCCTCGACGGCAGCTGCTCCTGGATTGGGCGGCCCGCACCGGCGCCTGGATTGTCGAGGACGACTACGACAGCGAGTATCGCTATGTCAGTCGTCCGCTTCCGGCGCTCGCCAGTCTGGATCGCAATGGGAGGGTTCTGTATGCCGGCACATTCAGCAAGGTGCTGTTTCCCGGTATCCGCCTGGCTTACTTGGTGGTGCCCCAGGCGCAGGTAGCGGCGTTTGAACGCGTGGGTCGGACGTTATTTTCCGCCGGTTCACCATCGATTACCCAGGCCCTGGTGGCGGAGTTCATCGCAGAGGGTCATTTCACCCGCCATATCCAGCGCATGCGCCGGCTCTATAACGAACGACGAGTGATGACCATTGAAGCGCTGGAACGAAGTTTGCCGAAGCACATTCAGGTTGATCGCTCCCCAGGCGGCATGCATTTGCTGCTGCGTCTACCAGAAGAGACAAGCGACACGGCCCTGGCCGAGCAATTGTTGGCAAGGGGCATGTCGGTACAGGCATTGTCGCGCTGGTATTTATCGTCTCAACGTCATTCGGGGCTGCTGCTGAGCTTTACAAACTGCGCCACGGCTGCCCAAAGCGAGCAGCTTGGCGCTTTGATCAGCAAGATGCTCAGTTGAGGTTGGCCTTGGTCAAACCGAATGCCTCATCGGACGAACCCGGGATCGCCTGAAAGGCCACGTTCAGGCGATTCCAACCATTGATCGCGACGATCAGGAACGTCAAATCCGACAAGTCCTGTTCCGAAAAGTGTTCACGCACCTTCGCATACAAGCTTTCAGGAATGCCATGGGGTGGCAACTGGGTCAGAGCTTCGGCCCACTCCAGCGCGGCGCGCTCGACAGGCGAGAACAGCTGCGACTCACGCCAGACGGCAACGTGGTGAAGACGCAACTCGCGCTCGCCATGAATCTTGGCCTCTTTCACATGCATGTCCACGCAGAACGCACAGCCATTAAGCTGGGACGCCCGAAGCATGACGAGGTGAGCAAGCTCGGCCAGTAGCGGCTTTTTACTCAGGTGCAGGGTAAGGTCCACCAACTTGTTGGACGCCTGGGGGGACAGTTTGAAGTAATCGATACGGCTTTTCATGGGTAGTTGCTCGCAGTGGAAAGGTGTTGTCGGTGCCCACTGTAGTGATGCATGGCCCTGCCTGACAGAACCAAGATTGCGACTTCGAACTAGGCCATATTGACTCGACGGATAGTTGTCCCGTCCTGATTAGCGCTGACTTCGGAGGCCGCCCCTGGCCGTTGATTTGAATCGCCACAGGTATCCTGGACACCTCGAACGGCTGCGAAGGGTCGAATGCGGTCAGGTGCGGTTTGCGGCTATCGACCCAGGCTGTGTGAAAACGTCCGGTGCGCAGCCTGGACCCGAAGCGGACGATCATGGCGTTGGGTTCGGTGGGGCCTGGAGTTGTTCGTCATGAGGTTTTTGGCGCTTGCCAGATCGAGCGCCGCCCGCGCGGCGCATCGCGAGCTGGCGCTCGCTCCTACGTTTTTTTCGGGCCAATAACGCCTGTGCGGGAGCGCGCGACCGCCTGGTTTGTACGACGCGCTATCGAGCCATGCGCCAAGGCGTTCGCGCGCAAAATCCTCAGGAACAATTGGCCCGAAAAAAACGTAGGAGCGAGCGCCAGCTCGCGATGCGCCGCGCGGGCGGCGCTCGATCTGGTAAGCGCGATGCTGCTGGAGCAGAACGACAAATGGTGCCTGCAACGGCGTTACATGCAGTTGGAGGCCTTTGAGGCTGTCAGCGATAATCCACAGGCCAAGCTGTCGGCCGTGATCAACTACACGGCGAACTCAGCGGCCAGAACCATGATGAGTTACACCACTTCCCGGGACACGATCCTCGACGGAGTCGCCATTCACCTTCCAGCCTTCTGGCTAGTCACCACGAATCCAGCGTTCATTGCTGGGCAGCTTGGGCACTCGATGCAGGTGCTTCTCTCGACCCGCGCCAAGTGGTTGAACTCTGCCAACGATTGGGCGGAACCGGCGAAACTGGAAAAGAACGTTATGGGTACAGAAGGGGTACAGGATTAAATATCGTTCACCTTGCGCCCTTTAGTCATAAGGCATTCGACAGCAAATCAGCCATACTCCAGAATGCATCGGTTTTAAGGGGGAAAACCCTTGCACAGCCAACGACATACAAACTTTTAGTGAGCCTCAACGTGAAAACATCCCTGTCTATCCTCAGCCTGCTGCTGTTGCTCACAGGTACCGCGACCCTTCCGTCGACTGCTGCTGCACAACCCCCGGCCCAGGTTCAACGAGACCCGTCCAAACTGCATCTGGCTTCAGGCAGCGCTCTGCTGATCGACCTGAACAGCAACAAGGAGCTGTATTCAAGCCACGCGGACCGCGTAGTGCCAATCGCTTCGGTCACCAAACTGATGACGGCGATGGTGGTGCTGGATGCCAAGCTGCCCATGGATGAAATGCTCACCATGACCATCGCCAACAACCCGGAAATGAAAGGCGTGTACTCGCGCGTGCGCCTGGGCAGCCAGCTGGACCGCCGCGAAACCCTGCTGATTACCTTGATGTCGTCGGAAAACCGTGCGGCCAACAGCCTGGCCAACGCCTATCCCGGCGGCTATCCGGCGTTCATCAAGGCAATGAATGCCAAAGCCCGCAGCCTGGGCATGGCCCACACCCGCTATGTTGAGCCGACCGGCCTGTCGACGCAGAACGTCTCCACTGCCCGCGACCTGGCCAAGCTGCTGATGGCCTCGCGCAAATACCCGATGCTGAGTGAGCTGTCGACCACCCGCGAAAAGACCGTGGCCTTCCGCAAGCCCAATTACACCCTGGGCTTCCGTAACACCGACCACCTGGTGAACAAGAGCAACTGGGATATCAAGCTGACCAAGACCGGCTTCACCAACGAAGCCGGGCACTGCCTGGTACTGCTGACCCGCATGGACAACCGCCCGGTGGCCATGGTCATTCTCGATGCCTTCGGCAAGTACACCCACTTCGCCGATGCCAGCCGCATGCGTCAATGGCTGGAAACCGGTGCCGCCAAGCCGGCACCGGCAGTGGCCATGCAGTACAAGGCAGAGCGGCAGAACAAGGGGCGGTTGGCGGTCGAATAACCGCCATATCCTGGAACGTGTGGGAGCGGGTTTACCCGCGAATACGGTAGCGGCGGCAACGGTGAACGGCGGGTGGAAATTGGCCACCAGTCCCGGCCATTTCGCGGGTGAACCCGCCCCTACAGGCGACCGCGCAGGCTTTTCAAATTTTGAGCAAGATCACTGTCAGGCCGTAGCACTGACCATCCCGCCCGCACTGCTGCCGCCCTCTTGCTGCAACAACTCCAGCAACTGCGCCGTGGCCGCCATGATCTGCCCGTTGAGGGTGGCAACGCTCGCCTGCTTGGCACCAACCGCTGCCGCCTTGGAAGCCTCGTCCATCTTCCTGTCCTGCAATGCAGCCAACTGTTTCTGCTCTTCTGCCAGTTGCTTCTGCAGATCCTTGATCAGTTGACGCAGCTCGGCCACCGCCACCGACTCGCCACTGCTTTGAGTGTCGGCGGATTGCGCCTGGCTACCCGCCGACACCTTCATGCTGTCACTGCTGACGCTCACCGGCCCCGCCGCCTCACCGGCCTGTTTCGCCTGCTCGCGCTCGGTGGCTGCGTTCGCGCTAAGCGTCTGCGCTGAAACGCCATTGATCATCAGGTTGCTTGCCGTGATGCCGCTCATGTCGATTCCTTGCCTGAAAGACTGGTCCTTGCCGTAACCACCACATCGGCCGCCTCGCGCTGTTCTTTAGCCCGCTTAAATTCCCCCCCGGTTGGCTCGTTCCAACTCATGTACTTGCGCAGGGGCCGGAGCCCCGGCGGGCGTCATATTCGACCATTCAGGGAATCGCAGCCATGAGCCAGTCCTCACAGCAGGAAACCATCAAAGACATGATCGGCGTGGGCTTCGGCCCTTCCAACCTGGCCTTGGCCATCGCCCTGGAAGAACTCGCCGAATCCCGGGGCCATGCGCTCGACGCAGTGTTCATCGACAAGCAGCAAGACTACCACTGGCACGGCGAGACCTTGGCTACCCAGAGCGAGTTGCAGATCTCGTTCCTCAAGGACCTGGTGTCGCTGCGCACCCCGACCAGCCCTTACAGCTTCGTCAACTACCTGCACCAGAAGCAGCGCCTGGCCGACTTCATCAACCTCGGCACCTTTTACCCCTGCCGCCTGGAGTACAACGACTACCTGCGCTGGGCCGCTGAGCATTTCGCCTCCCAGGCGGTGTATGGGCAGGAGGTGTTGCGCATCGAACCGTATGTGCATGCAGGCCGGGCCCAACACCTGCGCGTGATCACGCGTGACAGACGAGGCCGCGAATACAGCCGCCCCACTCGCTCGGTGGTGGTGGGCAGCGGTGGCACGCCGAAAATCCCGGAAAACTTCGGTGCCTTCAAGGACGACCCACGAGTCTTCCACCACTCGCAGTACCTGAGCAGCCTGACCAAACTGCCGTGCACGGCTGGCAAACCCATGCGCATTGCCGTGATCGGCTCAGGCCAGAGCGCCGCCGAGGCGTTCATCGACCTCAACGACAGCTACCCGTCGGTCAAGGTCGACATGATTCTGCGCGGCTCGGCCCTCAAGCCCGCCGACGACAGCCCTTTCGTCAATGAGATTTTCTCGCCGGACTATACCGACCTGGTCTACAACGAACCGGCCGAACAGCGCAGCAAACTGCTGGGCGAATACCACAACACCAACTACTCGGTGGTCGACCTCAACCTGATCGAGCGCATCTACGGCATCCTCTACCGGCAGAAAGTTGCCCATCAGCACCGCCACAACGTGCTGTGTCGGCGCCAGGTGGAAGTGGTGGTGGCCACCCGCGAAGGCCTGGAACTGACCCTGAGCGACCTCGCCACCGGCCAGCAGCAAACCCACCGCTACGATGCCGTTATCCTCGCCACCGGCTACGAGCGCCGCTCGCACCGTGAATTGCTGGCGCCGCTGGCCGATTACCTGGAGGACTTCAGCGTCGACCGCAACTACCGCGTACTGGCCAGCCCGGACCTGCAAGCCTCGGTGTACCTGCAAGGCTTCTGCGAAAACAGCCACGGCCTGAGTGACACCCTGCTTTCGGTCCTGCCGGCCCGCGCTGCGGAAATTGGCCGAGCGCTGTATCAGGACTTGGAGCAGTTGCACGAAAAGCCCCAAGCAGCAGTGGCACTGACCCGCGCCTGACCCCTCTCTACAAACAGCCTTCAAGGCCGGACTGGTGCCTCGTGCGCAGTCCGGCGTTTGTGCTTTGAAACATTTGCTTTCATTTTAACCTGCAGGTTTTCGATTCTCATTCGTCCTTATCAGTACAGCACTCTTTGGTTGGCACGCGCTCGACCACCCATGGCAGAAGACCGTCTGATGGCCCAATCACCGAAAAAATCCAAATCCAGGCTGTGGTTCCTGGTCCACAGCTGGCTCGCCTTGCCGATCTGGTTCTTTGTCCTGATCGTCTGCTTCACCGGCATGCTCGCCGTGGTCAGCCAGGAAATCGTCTGGCTCGCCGATCCGGCTGTGCGCGCCAACAAGCCAGACGCGGACACCGAGCGCATGAGCTTTCAGCAGGTACTGGAGGCCTTGAACAAGGCCGAGCCGGACATGGTGGTGGAGCGCCTGAGCCAGCCGGATGGTTCGCACTTCGCGGTAAAAGCCAATGTCACCCTGCCTGACGGTACCAGCCCGACGCTGTACGTAAACCCCTACACCGGAACCATTCAGGGCAAGACCCCGGACTTCAACTTCGAAGCGTTCACCCGCGCCCTGCACGGCTGGTGGCTGGTGCCATTCACCAACGGTTTCAGCTGGGGCTGGTACCTGGTCTCGCTGCTCGGCCTGCCGATGCTGGCCTCGCTGGTCACCGGCCTGGTGGTTTACAAGAAGTTCTGGAAGGGCTTCTTCAAACCTGTACGCACCGGCCACGGGTCGCGGATTTTCTGGGGTGACCTGCACCGTCTGTCCGGGGTGTGGTCAATCTGGTTCATTGCGGTCATTTCCGTCACCGGCACGTGGTTCCTGATCCAGGCGATCCTGTCCGACAACCACATCACCCTTTCCAGCCGGCCCAACGTGCCAGTGATCGCCCGTGAACAGGTGCCACAAACGCCAGATGGCAGCCCCGCCTCGCGCATCGATCTGGATGAAGCGGCACGCCTTGCCAGACAGGCGATCCCAGGGCTGGAAGTGAGCGCCATCTCGCTCCCCGCCACCGCCTACAGCCACGTCACGCTGTCAGGCCCGGGCTGGTACCCGTTGATGTTCCAGAGTGCTTCGGTGAATCCGTACACACGCGATGTCGACAGCCAGTTCCTGATCAGCGACCGCTCGGCCCTGGAGTTCGTCACCGAGTCCATGCGCCCGCTGCACACCGGCGACTTTGGCGGCTTGCCGATCAAGCTGGTGTGGTTCTTCTTCGGCCTGATCCTCACCCTGATGGTGCTCAGCGGCCTGCTGATCTGGACCAAACGCACCGCCCAGGCCACCGCCGCAGCCCTCAAGCGCACCGAGCGCGCACCGCGTACGTTACGCAGTGAAACCACCGTGGAGGCCCACACATGAGCCAGGCCAAGGCCCTGCCCACCAGCCGGCTGAAGCAGCTTTGGCTGAAGTGGCGTTTTCACCTGAACATTCTGCTGATCCTGATTCCGCTGGGCTTCATGCCCAAATACTTCGCCGACGCCAGGTTGTTTCGCGGTGACGCTGGCCTTGGCGCCAACCTGATCAGTGACATTCAGGTCGGCCCCTACAGCCTCGACCTTGCCGAACTGCGTGACGAGGCGCCACGCGCCGACGGCCCGGCCGGCTACTTCAAATCGTTCAATGCATCGCTGTGCAAGGCCTGCATAAAGGACGTCAAGGCAGCCTACCTGCGCATCGGCAAGCCACGCAGCCTGCGCGCCGCCGGCACCCTTTTCTTCGGTGCACCGTACAGCATGGGTACCTCGTTGCCGATCCCACCGCGCACCAAACCCGACGCGCACATTTGGATCACCCTGGAAGGCTGGGACGGCACCCTGCACCAGGCGTCGATCCCCCTGACCAAGGCATCGCCAGCCACTGTGGCATGGCTCGAGAAACAAGGAGAAAACAAATGAATCACCTGATGCGCACGCTGGCGTTGCCCGTCCTGGTACTGGCCGCCGGCCCTGCGCTGGCGCACAACCCGATGTGCGAATGCGAAGAACTGGCCAGCGGCCAGGTCAAGTGCACCGGCGGTTTCTCGGACGGCAGCGGTGCCCCCGGAGTGACCCTGGACGTGATCGGTTATGACGAACAGGTGCTGGTCGGCGGCAAGCTTGGCGACGACTCGACGCTGACCTTCAAGCGCCCGGACGGCGAATTCTACGTGCTGTTCGATGCTGGCCCCGGGCACGTGGTGGAAGTGGACTACGCCGATATCGCCCAGCCATGAGCCGCGCCCAAATCATTCGCCCGGCCGGTGCCGGGCACGAAACCCTGTACGTGCTGCTGGCAAGCCTGCTGATCGTGGTGCTCGCCGCCAGCGTGGTACTGCTGCGCGGTGAGCGCGAGGACGAACAGGCCATCGCCAGCCACCAGATCGACGCTCGCCGCGACCTCACCGCCGCCGAGCAAGGCCTGTACACCGACCTGTGGGTGGCCTTCGACGAGATCCAGCTACTGCGCGAAGAAAACGCCGTCGCCCCCAGCGTACAAACCCTGGCCGAAGAAGGCCTGCCGCCGTTCGTGGTCGACGCCGGCAGCCAGAGCCGTGGCGGCCACCAATGGTCATGGCTGGAACCCGGCGCTTACCTGGGCCGCAGCCAGGCCCCGGAAATTGCCGGCAGCCTGCTGCTGATCCTGCCACCCGACAGTTCAGGCCAAGCCGATGTCTGGCTGCGCCGCGACAGCGCCGCCGTGATCCCGGACGACCTCGGCCAGGCCGCCCTGATCGCCGCTGGCTGGCAACAAGTGGTCAGCCACTACGACGCCGGGGTCACCCGCGAACACCGTCACTGAACCCAAGGACTCGCCCATGTTTCGCTCCGCCCTCGCCCTGCTCCTGGCCCTTGCCCTGCCGGCACTGGCCCTGGCCGATAACAGCAAGCCGCTGCGTATCGGCATCACCCTGCACCCCTACTACAGCTACGTGAGCAATATTGTCGGCGACAAGGCCGAGGTGGTTCCCCTGATTCCGGCGGGCTTCAACCCGCACGCCTACGAGCCGCGGGCCGAGGACATCAAGCGCATCGGCACCCTGGACGTGGTGGTGCTCAACGGTGTTGGCCATGACGATTTCGCAGACCGCATGATCGCCACCAGCGAAAAACCCGACATCGCCACTATCGAAGCCAATCAGAACGTGCCGTTGCTGGCGGCCACCGGCATTGCCGCGCGCGGTGCCGGCAAGGTGGTCAACCCGCACACCTTCCTGTCGATCAGCACCACCATCGCCCAGGTGAACAACATCGCCCGTGAACTGGGCAAACTCGACCCGGACAACGCCAGGCTTTACACGCAAAACGCCCGTGCCTACGCCAAGCGCCTGCGCGCCCTGCGTGCCGACGCCCTGGCCAAGGTCACCGAAGCCCCTGGCGCAACGTTCCGGGTCGCCACCATCCATGCTGCCTATGACTACCTGGTGCGCGACTTCGGTCTAGAGGTGACGGCCGTCGTCGAGCCTGCCCATGGCATCGAGCCCAGCCCGGCACAGCTGAAAAAGACCATCGACCAGCTCAAGGCACTGGACGTGCGGGTGATCTTCTCGGAAATGGACTTCCCGTCGGCCTATGTCGAAACCATTCAGCGTGAGTCCGGCGTGCGCCTGTATCCGTTGACGCATATTTCCTACGGCGATTACACCAAGGACAAGTACGAGGTGGAAATGAAGCGCAACCTCGACACGGTAGTCCGCGCCATTCAGGAGAACCGCGCATGACCGCTGCCGCCAAGCTGGTGACCGCCTGCGGGCCGCGCATCGAATTCGCCGGCATCGACCTGACCTTGGGCCGCACACGCATCCTCGAACAGGTCAGTTTCAGCGTGGCAGCAGGCAGCGTGCACGCCATCGTCGGCCCCAACGGCGGCGGCAAGAGCTCGTTGATCAAGACCCTGCTCGGGCAGATGCCACACCAGGGCCAGCTGACCCTGCATTGGCCAGGTGAGCGCGAAGTGATTGGCTACGTGCCGCAAGCACTGGAGTTCGACCGCGGCCTGCCAATGACCGTGGACGACTTCATGGCCGCCATGTGCCAGCGCCGCCCGGCCTTCCTCGGCCTGTCGCGGCGCGTGAAGCCAGCCATTGATGCAGCCTTGGTTCAGGTTGGCATGCTCGACAAGCGCACGCGGCGCATGGGTGCACTGTCCGGCGGTGAGCGCCAGCGCGTGCTGCTGGCCCAAGGCCTGATCCCCGAGCCGCAGTTGCTGGTGCTGGACGAGCCGATGTCGGCCCTCGATGAAGCCGGTATCCAGGTGTTCGAACAGTTATTGCAGGGCTGGCGCCAGGCCGGCACTACCGTTCTGTGGATCGAGCATGACCTGGAAGCCGTGTTGCGTCTGGCGGACCGGGTAACAGGCCTTAACCGCCAGGTGCTGTTCGATGCGCCGCCTGCCCAAGCCCTGACCCCGGAGCGCCTGCTTGGCCTGTTCTCCGTTCACCCGCGTAGCGAGAGGCTTGCCTGATGAGTTTTGAATTCTTTCGCCAAACGGTCCAGGACTGGGCCACTGCCGGCTATCTGCCCGAGGCGCTGGCCTACGGCTTCGTGGTCAACGCCCTGTTGGCCGGCCTGATGATCGGCCCGGTGCTAGGCGGCCTGGGCACCTTGGTGGTGGTCAAGCGGTTTGCCTTCTTCTCCGAAGCGGTCGGCCATGCGGCGCTGACCGGCGTGGCCATCGGTATCCTGCTGGGTGAGCCCTATACCGGCCCTTACGGCAGCCTCTTCGGCTACTGCCTGCTGTTCGGCATCCTGCTCAACTTCCTGCGCAACCGCACCGGGCTGTCACCGGACACACTGATTGGCGTGTTCCTGTCGGTGTCGCTGGCGCTGGGCGCCAGCCTGCTGCTGATGCTGGCGGGCAAGATCAACGTGCACATCCTCGAGAACGTACTGTTCGGCTCGGTGCTGACCGTTAGCGCCCAGGACCTGCTTGTGCTGGGCATCGTCGCGGTGCTGGTACTGGCCTTGGCCCTGCCGCTGTACAACCGCATCATGCTGGCCAGTTTCAACCCGCAGCTGGCGGCTGTGCGCGGGGTAGCGGTAAAGACCCTGGACTATCTGTTCGTGGTGCTGGTCACGTTGGTGACCGTGGCTGCGGTAAAGGTGATCGGGGCCATCCTGGTCGGTGCGCTGCTGGTCATCCCGGCCGCCGCCGCTCGCCTGGTCAGCCAGTCGCTCAAGGGCTTTTTCTTACTGTCGGTGCTGATTGCCACCATCAGCACCCTGTTCGGCATCCTGCTGCCGATCGTTTTCGACCTGCCAGTACCCTCAGGGGCCGCGATCATCCTGGTCGCCGGCATCTGCTTTGCCCTGGCCGCCCTGGCCCGCGCCCTCGTTCCCCGCCTGCAAGGAAACCCGGCATGAACTTCAAACACCTGACCCTGGCGCTGGCACTGGCCGGCCTGCCGTCACTGTCTTTCGCCACGCAAGTGCTGACAACCCTGCCGGTCACCCACAGCCTGGCCAGCGCCCTGCTCGACGGCACTGCAGTGCAGCTCCAGCGGGCAGCACCGGCCAACCTGCCTGCCAGCCGCCAACCGTCGTATTTCAGCGGGCGCGGTGGCGCTGGCCTGCAAAAGGCCGCCCAGCAGGCAGATGCAGTGATCGGCGTGCGCTCTATCTGGCGTGACGACCCGCTGTACCCGATGGCCCGGCGCAGCAATATCCGCATTGTCGAGATCGATGCCGCGCGACCGGTGGATGGCGCACTGCCGGGTATCGCGGTGAGCGGTGACGATGCGTATGGCGCTTACCCCTGGCTCAACCCGACCAACCTCGGGCGCATGGCCGACGTGGTTGCCAATGACCTGGAGCGCCTGGCGCCGGATGACAAGGCAAAGATCCAGGGCAACCTGGCAGGGCTCAAACGCCAATTGCTGGAGCTTTCGGCCAGCAGCCAGACGCGGCTGGCCAAAGTTGACAACCTGACGGTGGTGAGCCTGTCGGAGAGGCTGGGGTATCTGGTCAACGGGTTGAACCTGGATGCGGTCGAGCAGCCACTGCCGGCCGAATGGGATGCAGCCGCGCTCAAGGCGCTGGGCGAGAACCTGAAGGCGCAGGACGTGGCGCTGGTGCTGGACCATCGTCAGCCGGGTGAGGCGGTGGCCGAGGTGATCAAGGCAGCCGGGGCCAAACTGGTGGTGGTGGAGAGTGACCCTGAGGATGCGATTGCGGGGCTCAAAGCCAGCGTTGACCAAGTGGTTGGAGCATTGGGCGGGCGCTGATCGGACAGGCCCACGCGGTGGATGGCACGGGCTTCGCCCGTATTCGCGGGCAAGCCCGCTCCTACATTGGACACGCGTCGGTGGTTGGGCACGGGCCGTCGTGTAGGAGCGGTTTTACCCGCGAAGAGGCCGGCCCTGCTGGCCAATTTCCACCCGCCGATCACCGTTGCCACCACCACCGTATTCGCGGGTAAACCCGCTCAAGGATCGCGGTTGCTACCAGGCTAACGCTTCATGCACCGCTGATAGCGCTCATCCACCCGCCCGGCAAACCAGGCCGTGGTCAGCTTGCGGGTAATCTTCGGGCTCTTCAGCTCGATGCCCGGTAGCACTGCGCGGGGCACCGGTTTGCCGGCTTTGGCATCCGCCAGGGCAAACACCCCGCTGTACAGCTTGCTGTCTTCGAACGCCAGGCTGTCACCCTCCTCCAACTGGCTTCGGATCTGCGGGTTACGCAGCCCCAGCTTCACCCCCAGCTTGCGCGCGGCCAGCTCGGTGCTTCCCGGCATGATCGCCCCCGGCGCCACCAGGTCGCCGTCCAGTGCCAACTTCACCCCCGTGACCTTGCTCAATGCCGCCTGGAATGCCGCATTGCGGCTGGCGTACCAGCCCGCGTTGAAGTCGGCAAACCGGTAAAGCTGACGCTCGTAGTTGGCCGGGTAGCCCAACAGGTGGGCAATACCGAAATACATGCCGCCGCGCCGGCTGAACACTTCCTGGCGAATCGTGCCTTCATGGCTGTAGGGGTAATCCCTTGCATGCTTTTCGGCAAAGTCGATGCTGACCTGCATCGGCCCGCCGGTGTGCACCGGATTCAGCCCGCCCAGCAAGGTCTTGCCCAGCGGCAGGCGTGCAACGACTTCGTCGTACAGTTCACTCAACTGCTTTTCGCTGCGCACCGTCTGCAACCGCTGCTGGTAGCTCTTGCCGTTGCCCGACGGCGTCTTCAGCGCACCGTCGACCAGCAGTTTGGGAATATGCAGGCGCGCAGCGCGGCGGTCGATCTCCTGGCGCGCGATACGCCCAAGGTTGGGCACCTGTGGGTCCGCAGTGAAGGTCGACTCCTGTTCGGTCACCGCCAGCACTGCGCACAGGTTGCTTTTACTGGGCGCTATGCGCTGGGCTTCGAAGGCTGCCTGGATATCCTTGGCCCAACCCTCGCGGTCCTTGACCTGGGCGGGTAACAGCCGCAACAGCTGCGCACGGACTTTCGCCGGGTCCGCTTCGGGCGCTTCTTCGCGGCGCCCGGCACAGCCTTGCAACAGCACCAGGGCCATCACCGAAATGGCCAGTAACCGGCCGTTCAGGGCTGTTCACCGACCAGATAGGTTTTGCTGATGTGGCGGAACTGCGGGTGCCCGGCACTGCCCATCAATTCGAACAACACCATCTCGCGGGTCACCACCTGCGCGCCGGCGGCACGCATGCGCGCCAGGCCTGCAGCCTTGCTGGCCGGGGTGCGGCTGTCGCAGGCATCCTCGACCACGAACACTTGCTTGCCCAGCGCCAGCAGGCCAAGCACGGTTTGCAGCACGCAAACATGGGTTTCCATGCCGCAGACGATCACTTGATCGCGCGCCATCAGGCTGGCTGGCAGGCACTCGGCGGCCACGCAGGAAAAGTGACTTTTCTCTACCACGTCGGCTGTCGGGGCTGCGGCCAGCAGTTCGGCCAGGGTATGGCCCAGGCCTTTGGGGTACTGCTCGGAAATCACTGTCGGCAGCGCCAGCTCGGCAGTCGCCGCCAGCAACCAGCGGGCCCGTGCCCGAGTGCCTTCGGGATCGCTCATGGCACCGATGAGTTTTTCCTGGATGTCGACGACCAGCAGCGTGGCCTTGAGTGGATCGATCAGCATTGCCTGCCTCTTGCCTGGGAAAAACCCTAGCCTCCCCCAGGCAAGCGGTGACGTCAATCAGGCGGACAGCCGAAGCGGCTGCAGTGACGCGGTAAGCGCAGCGAGCACACGGTCTTCCTGCTCATGGATGAAGAAATGGCCACCTGGGAACATCTGCAGCGAGAACGCGCCGTGGGTTTCATTGCGCCATGCCCGCAGTTGCTCATCACTGGCCCGGTCATCCACGCCACCCAGCACATGCAGGGGGCACTGCAACGCCGGTCGCTGGCGGTATGCATAAGTGCCGCACAACAGAAAATCGGCACGCAAGGTCGGCAAGGTCAGGCTCATCAGCTCCGCGTTGGCCAACACTTCCTCAGGCGTGCCCTGCAGCTCGCGCAACTCGCTGATCAGCTCAGCGTCGCTCTTGGGCTCGCGCCAGTTGTTGCCGTCGTAGTCTTCACGCCGGGTAGGTGCAGCGGTGCCGCAGGCGAACAAGGCCAGCGGCGCCGGGCAGCCCAACGCCTGCAGCTCATGGGCCAGCTCGAAGGCCAGCAGTGCACCCAGGCTGTGGCCGAGCAGCGCATAAGGAGCACTTGCCGCCAGCCGCTGCTCGCTGGCCAGTTGCCGGGCCAGACCTTGCATGTCGGTGTGCAGCGACTCGCCCATGCGCGCACCCCGCCCGGGCAACTCTACCGGGCGCACCTGCAACCAGGCCGGCAGCTTGCGCCGCCAGCGGCTGTAGACCATGGCGCTGGCCCCGGAGTACGGCAGGCACAGCAGGTTCAGCACGGTCACTGGGCGGCAGCTTCGGCCATTTTCTGGCGCAGGCTCAGCGGGCGCATGTCGGTCCAGACTTCATCGATGTAGGCCAGGCAGTCCTTCTTCAGGCCGCTTTTGCCCACGGCTCGCCAGCCGTTGGGGATGGCTTTGTAGTCGGGCCAGATCGAGTACTGCTCTTCGTGGTTGACCACTACCTGGAACTGGATATCGTCGCGGTCGAAAACGGAAGTCATTGCCTGTCTCCTTTAATGATGATGCCGCTGCGCGCCTGGCGCAAAGTGGCTTTCAAGTAGACGTAGCAAGCGGTGTAAAAATTAACGGAATTGACTCGCTCCCATGCGGGCGCGGCCGGTCCCGGTATCAACGCTCAGGTATCACGCAACAGGTCGTGCGTATCGAGCAATCGGAACGCAACCTGCGGATTACGCTCCAGCCCGCGCCGGATCGCCGCCGGGATAGACTGCCGGGTCTTGCGACACAGCCCGGGCTGGTCGTCCAGTTCGATGACGATGCCGCGCATGGTCCGTACCTCGTTGTAACCGGGGGTGATGTGCACGCGGATGCCGAGGTTTTCGTACAGGCGCTGCTGCAGACGTTGGAGGTCTTCCAGATCCTTCAGGTTTTCCAGGCGTTCGAGCAGGCGTTTTTCCTCCTGCCGGGTCAGCAGGAGGATACGCTGGGCCGCCTGCGGATGGTCGGCCAGCTGTTCGCGGCCGCAGTCGCAGGCGCCAGGGGGACAAGGTTGGCGTAAAGGGACAGGGGTACTCATAGGGCAAGCATAGCCTGTACCGACAGTCAGAGCTGCGCCAGCCGCGCACGCAGGAAGCTGACAAAACCCTGCACCGGCCGCGCCACCTGCCGGTGCTGCGGATACACCGCCGACAGCTGCAGCGCGGGCGGGCGCCACCCATCCAGAACCGTCACCAGTTGCCCCTCCGCCAACGCCTGCCCAACGATAAAGGTCGGCAGGTAAGTAACCCCCATCCCGGCAATCGCAGCGCCCCGCAGCAACTCGCCATTGTTCGCCCGCATGCGCCCGGTCACCTGAATTGCCTGGGCTTTACCACCTTTGTGGAACTGCCACTGCACCTGCCGCGAATGGCCATAGGGCAGGCAGTCATGTGCGGCGAGCTCATCCGGTTTTTCCGGCACTCCCCGTGCTTGCAAATACGCCGGGCTTGCACAGTAGACGCGCTCGACACTGGCGATACGCCGGGCGATCAGGCTGGAGTCCTCCAGTGCACCAATCCGCAGCGCCAGATCATAGCCTTCACCAATCAGGTCCACGGCGCGGTCGCTCAGGTCTACCTCCACATCGACCTGGGGGTGCAGTTGCAGAAACTCGGTCAGCAGGCAGCCCAGGTGCGCCATGGCAAACGACAGCGGCGCACTGAGGCGCAAGGTGCCGCGCAGGACCTGGGCCTGACCGCTGATGTCGTGCTCGACCTGCTGCACTTCACCCAGCAAGCGCAGGGCCGACTGGTAGTAGTGCTGCCCCAGTGGCGTGGCATCGAGGCGCCGGGTGGAGCGGTTGAGCAGACGTACGCCCAGGCGCTCTTCAAGCTGCATCAGACGCCGGCTGACCGATTGCTTGGACATGCCCAGACGGTCGGCGGCAGCAGTGAAACTGCCGGCCTCCATCACCTGGGCAAAGATCCGCATGTCTTCGTAAGGGTTCATTGTCTCGCTCTTGCTGACAGTCAAACACTTTATAGCGGCTTTTTCCCACGAGTGCATCTGCCTAATCTACGCACAAGTCGCAGCGATGGCCCCACAGGCCAGGCAAGACGCCCACTACCAACACTTGTACAGAAAAGGATTCGCTCATGAACATTGTCCACAAAGCCCTCACCACTTCACTCCTGGCCCTGTCCGTTTCCAGTGCCTTCGCCGCAGGCAGCCCAGGTGTCGAACAACACACCCAGGCCTTCCTCGAAGCCCTGGAGAAAGGGGGTGGCAAGCCGCTGGAACAGCTCACCCCGAACGACGCCCGCGCAGTACTGACCGGCGCCCAAGCCTCGGTCAAGGTCGACCTCTCAGGCATCGAAGTGAAGGAACGCACCATTGAGGCCAACGGCCAGTCGATCAAGCTGCAAGTGGTACGCCCGACCAATGTCAAAGGTGATCTGCCGGTGTTCATGTTCTTCCACGGCGGCGGTTGGGTGCTGGGCGACTTCCCGACCCACCAGCGACTGATCCGCGACCTGGTGGTCGGCTCGGGTGCAGTGGCGGTCTATGTGGACTACACCCCGTCACCAGAAGCGCACTACCCGACGGCGATCAACCAGGCGTACGCCGCGACCCGCTGGGTGGCCGAGCATGGCAAGGAGATCGGCGTGGATGGCAAGCGCCTGGCTGTAGCCGGCAACAGCGTTGGCGGCAACATGGCGGCGGTGGTTGCACTCAAGGCCAAAGAAGCCGGCACCCCTGCCCTGCGCTTCCAGTTGCTGCTGTGGCCGGTGACCGATGCCAGCTTCGAGACAGCGTCGTACAAGCAGTTTGCCGAAGGACACTTCCTGACCACCGGGATGATGAAGTGGTTCTGGAACAACTACACCCTTGATGCAAAGGCACGGGCGCAGATTTACGCCTCGCCGCTGCGGGCGTCCGCCGAACAGCTGAAGGGCTTGCCACCGGCCCTGGTGCAAACGGCTGAGTTCGATGTGCTTCGGGATGAAGGTGAGGCGTATGCCCGCAAGTTGAATGCGGCGGGCGTGATAGTAACCTCGGTGCGCTACAACGGAATGATTCATGACTATGGGCTGCTCAACCCGTTGAGCCAAGTGCCGGCAGTAAAGGCGGCGCTGCGGCAGGCGGGCAACGAACTTAAAGTGCATCTGCAGTGAGGCGATGAGCAAAAGACCCGCCTGGGCGGGTCTTTTGCTTCTATTTGCGGAAACGGCCCGCAGGCTTCAATGAATCTGCCATCGGTGCGGCAGGTCCGGCCCTTTCGCGGGTAAACCCGCTCCTACACAGGCCACCACAACCGTCAAATTTTGTGGTGGCCTGTGTAGGAGCGGGTTTACCCGCGAAAGGGCCGGCAAATCCTGCTCAGGGCTCAAACCCTTCCACAATGATCACCTCAGCCTTCGCCACTCCTTGGCGATGGCTGCATGCCTCTTGGTACAGCGCGGAGCGGTAACAGGCGACGGCCTGCGCGTACGAATCGAACTCGATCACCACGCTACGCTGAGGCGTAGCCCTCCCTTCCATCGCCTCGCTGCGCCCGCCACGGGCCAGGAAGCGACCGCCGAATGCCTTGAAGGCAGCCGGGGCGCGCTGGGTGTACTGCTGGTATTGCTCGGGGTCGGTCACGTCCACATGGGCGATCCAGTAGGCCTTCATGTGCTGCTCTCCTGTTACGGCGATATTTGTGTATGATGGTATACCATAAAATTCACCCCACCACAGTGAGCGTGCACCATGGCTTTCAACACCATCGAGGAACTTCTCGAGGACTACCGGCAAGGCAAGATGGTCCTGCTGGTGGATGACGAGGACCGGGAAAACGAAGGCGACCTGCTGATCGCCGCCGAGCGTTGCGACGCCCAGGCCATCAACTTCATGGCCCGCGAGGCGCGCGGGCTGATCTGCCTGACCTTGACCGACGATCACTGCCAGCGCCTGGGCCTGGAGCAGATGGTTCCGGCCAACGGTAGCGTGTTCAGCACCGCGTTCACCGTGTCGATCGAGGCGGCCACCGGGGTCACCACCGGCATTTCCGCCGCTGACCGGGCTCGCACCGTGGCAGCAGCGATGGCCCCCAACGCTCGCCCCGAAGACCTGGTACAACCTGGCCACATCTTCCCCCTGCGCGCCCGCGAAGGCGGCGTGCTGACGCGTGCTGGCCACACTGAAGCCGGCTGCGACCTTGCACGACTGGCCGGTTTCAGTCCGGCCTCGGTCATCGTTGAAGTGCTGAACGACGACGGCACCATGGCCCGCCGCCCCGATCTGGAGGTGTTCGCCGCCCGGCATGGCATCAAGATCGGCACCATCGCCGACCTGATCCACTACCGTCTGAGCACCGAGCAGACCATCAAACGCATCGGCGAGCGCGAGCTACCGACCGTGCATGGCACCTTCCGCCTGGTCACCTATGAAGACCGCATCGAAGGTGGCGTGCACATGGCCATGGTCATGGGAGACATTCGCCGCGAACAACCCACCCTGGTTCGGGTGCATGTGATTGACCCGCTGCGCGACCTGGTCGGTGCCGAATACGCAGGCCCCGCCAACTGGACGTTGTGGGCGGCGCTGCAGAAGGTGGCCGATGAAGGTGCTGGCGTCGTGGTGATCCTGGCCAACCACGAATCCTCCCAGGCCTTGCTTGAGCGCGTGCCACAACTGACCCACCCTGTGCGGCCTTATCAACGTGGCCAGTCCAAGGTGTATTCCGAAGTGGGTACCGGGGCGCAGATTCTGCAGGACCTTGGCGTGGGCAAGCTGCATCACCTGGGGCCACCGCTGAAATACGCGGGGCTGGCGGGCTATGAGCTGGAGGTGGTGCAGAGCATCCCGTTCGACCCGGGGATGGATGGCTGAGAACACACAAGCAATTGATTTAGCGGGGCCCTGTAGGAGCGGGTTTACCCGCGAATGCGAGGGTGACACCACCGACGCATTCGCGGGTAAACCCGCTCCTACAGGGCCCTTGGTGCTTTTGACAGGGCGGAGTGATGGCCGGTCGGCCCATACCTCTTGCCAAAATCTTGGAATACCATAATATGATATCCCGTAGACCTTGAGTCTACAGGCCGGCATCTACAATTAAAAACGGCCACCAGAACACTTTGTTTTAGCTGCTCCCCGAACACTATTGGCGGGCGCACCAAAAGCCCCGCCTCGAATAACAAAAGCAACGAGGGCGTAACCATGCTGTTAAGCAAACGTGTAACCGCAGTGCTGTCTGCCAGCCTGCTGACCCTGGCATGTCAGGCCGCCCAGGCCGCCGACAGCCTCAACTTCGTCAGCTGGGGCGGTACGACCCAGGACGCCCAGAAAGAAGCGTGGGCTGTACCGTTTACCAAAGCCACGAACATCAAGGTCGTGCAGGACGGCCCCACCGACTACGGCAAGCTCAAAGCCATGGTCGAGAGCGGTAACGTGCAGTGGGACGTGGTCGACGTCGAAGCCGACTTTGCCCTGCGTGCCGCCAGCGAAGGCCTGCTCGAACCCCTCGACTTCACCCAGATCAAGCGCGACAAGATCGACCCACGCTTCGTCTCCGATCATGGCGTCGGCTCATTCTTCTTCTCCTTCGTGCTCGGCTACAACGAAGGCAAGCTCGGCGCCAACAAGCCGGTGGACTGGACCGCGCTGTTCGACACCAAGACCTACCCCGGCAAGCGAGCCCTGTACAAATGGCCCAGCCCAGGCGTGCTGGAACTGGCCCTGCTGGCCGACGGCGTAGCCCCCGACAAGCTGTACCCGCTGGACCTGGACCGCGCCTTCAAGAAGCTCGACACCATCAAGAAAGACATCGTCTGGTGGGGCGGTGGCGCCCAGTCGCAGCAGTTGCTGGCCTCGGGTGAAGCTTCGCTCGGGCAGTTCTGGAATGGCCGTGTCTACGCCCTGCAGCAAGACGGTGCACCGGTGGGCGTGAGCTGGAAGCAGAACCTGGTCATGGCCGACTTCCTGGTCATCCCCAAAGGCGCCAAGAACAAGGACGCGGCGATGAAATTCCTGGCCAACGCCAGCAGCGCCGAAGGCCAGGCCGAATTCGCCAACAAGACCGCCTACGCGCCGGTCAACGTCGACAGCGTGGCCAAACTGGACAAAGACCTCGCGCCAAACCTGCCAACTGCCTACGCCCAGGACCAGGTCACCCTCGACTTCGCCTACTGGGCCAAAAACGGTCAAGCCATCGCGGCCCGCTGGAATGAGTGGTTGGTCAAATGAAAGTCGCCATCAACGCCCTGCACAATGCGCAAGGTGCCCCCACGGGTGCCGGCGCCCCGGGCACCGTCCCGCGCCGCGCAAGCCTGAGCCAGCGCTGGAAAGGCAGCCGCAACCTGCTGCCCGCCCTGCTGTTCCTTGGCGTGTTCTTCTTCGCGCCACTGATCGGCCTGTTGCTGCGCGGGGTGCTGGAACCCACCCTGGGGCTGGGTAATTACGAGCAGCTGTTTGCCAACTCGGCCTACGCGCGTGTGCTGTTCAACACCTTTTCGGTGGCCGGCGTGGTTACCCTGATCAGCGTGCTGCTGGGCTTCCCGCTGGCCTGGGCGATCACCCTGGTGCCCAAGGGCTGGGGCCGCTGGCTGCTGAACATCGTGCTGTTGTCGATGTGGACCAGCCTGCTGGCGCGCACCTACTCGTGGCTGGTGCTGCTGCAAGGCTCGGGGGTGATCAACAAGGCGTTGATGGCCATGGGCATCATCGATGCCCCGCTGGAAATGGTGCACAACCTCACCGGCGTGGTGATCGGCATGAGCTACATCATGATCCCGTTCATCGTGCTGCCACTGCAGGCGACCATGCACGCCATCGACCCGATGGTGCTGCAGGCAGGTTCGATCTGTGGCGCCAGCCCGTGGACCAACTTCTGGAAGGTGTTTCTGCCGCTGTGCCGGTCGGGGCTGTTCTCCGGGGCACTGATGGTGTTCGTGATGTCGCTCGGTTACTACGTCACCCCGGCGCTGCTGGGGGGTGCGCAGAACATGATGCTGCCCGAATTCATCATCCAGCAGGTGCAGTCGTTCCTCAACTGGGGCCTGGCCAGCGCTGCCGCCGCACTCCTGGTAGCGATCACCCTGGTGCTCTTCTACCTGTACCTGAAGCTGCAGCCGGAATCCCCGGTTGGCAACGCGAGGTAAACCGCCATGCTCCTGTCTCCCAATGCCATGGGCCGCCCGCTGCGTACGGGCCTGTACCTGACCACCGGGGTCATCGCGGCCTTCCTGCTGCTGCCGGTGGTGTTCATCGTGTTGCTGTCATTCGGCTCGTCACAGTGGCTGGTGTTCCCGCCACCGGGCTGGACCTTCAAGTGGTATGGCCAGTTCTTTTCCAACCCGGAGTGGATGGAGGCCGCGCTGGCCAGCCTGAAGGTGGCCATGCTGACCACGGTCGCCGCCGTGCTGCTGGGCCTGCCCACCGCGTTCGCCCTCGTGCGTGGCCGCTTCCCGGGCCGCGAACTGCTGTACGGGCTCTTCACCATGCCGATGATCGTACCGCTGGTGATCATTGCCGTGGCGGTGTACGCGCTGTTCCTCAAGCTTGGCTACACCGGCACGCTGTTTGCGTTCGTGGTCAGCCACGTGATCGTCGCCCTGCCGTTCACCATCATCTCGATCATCAACTCGCTGAAACTGTTCGACCAGTCGATCGAAGACGCCGCGGTGATCTGCGGCGCCTCGCGCCTGCAGGCCATCTTCAAGGTGACCTTCCCGGCCATTCGTCCCGGCATGATCGCCGGTGGCCTGTTCGCCTTCCTGGTGTCATGGGATGAAGTGGTGCTGAGCGTGATGATGGCCAGCCCCGACCTGCAGACCCTGCCAGTGAAGATGTGGACCACCCTGCGCCAGGACCTCAGCCCGGTGATCGCCGTGGCCTCGACCCTGCTGATCGGCCTGTCGCTGCTTGTCATGTTCATTGCCGCCGCCTTGCGCCGGCGCACCGAAACCAACGCCTGAGCGCGCGGAGATAACAACAATGAGTGCAGTGATCAAAGACAACGCGCATGGCAAGGCCCTGGTCAGCCTGCGCGGCCTGAACAAGCACTACGGCGACTTCACCGCCGTGGACAACCTCGACCTGGAGATCCAGGACGGCGAGTTCCTGACCTTCCTCGGTTCCAGCGGGTCGGGCAAGTCCACCACCCTGTCGATGCTGGCCGGCTTCGAAACACCGAGCAGCGGCGAGATCCTGGTCGACGGCCAGTCGCTGGTCAACGTGCCACCGCACAAGCGTGACATCGGCATGGTGTTCCAACGGTACTCGCTGTTCCCGCACCTGAATGTGCGTGACAACATCGCCTTCCCACTGGCCATTCGCAAACTCGGCGCTGCCGAAACCGCCAAGCGCGTCGACGCCATGCTCAAGCTGGTGCAACTGGAACAGTTCGCCCACCGCAAACCCTCGCAAATGTCGGGCGGCCAGCAGCAGCGCGTGGCGATTGCCCGGGCGCTGGTGTACGAACCACGTATCCTGCTGATGGACGAGCCGCTCGGCGCGCTGGACAAGAAACTGCGTGAAGACCTGCAGGACGAACTGCGCCAGTTGCATCGCCGCCTGGGCATCACCATCGTCTATGTCACCCACGACCAGGAAGAAGCCATGCGCCTGTCACAGCGCATCGCCATTTTCAGCCACGGCAAGATCGTCGGCCTGGGCACCGGTTACGACCTGTACCAGAACCCACCGAATGCCTTTGTCGCATCGTTCCTGGGCAACTCCAACTTCCTGCGGATCAAGGCCAGCAGCAACGGCGCGGGCAGCTTCGAAGGCCAGCCAGTGGCCATTCGCTTGACCCCGGGGCTGACCGCCTCGCAGGATGCACTGATCATGGTGCGCCCGGAAAAAGCCGTGGCCCTGACCGCTGAGCAGGCCACGCGCGAGCCGCTGCCGGCGGGTTGGAACGAGGTCAGTGCCAAGGTTGGTGAAGTGCTGTTCCTGGGTGAAAGCCAGACCTGCCATGTGGTAACTGCAGGGGGTACCGAGTTGACCGTGAAGGCACTGTCGGCGGCGGGCATGCCGATGCAGCCGGGCGACAACGTGAAGGTGCGCTGGGCAGTGACCGACGCTTGCATTTATACCGAATGGGCCGAGAGTGACCTGAGCAAGTCGGCCGGGGCGCATTAACGCTCTTCTGCATTGCAGCGCCTGCCAGATCGAGCACCGTCCGCGCGGC
This sequence comes from Pseudomonas sp. D5(2026), assembly GCF_057766845.1. Lineage (NCBI taxonomy): Bacteria > Pseudomonadati > Pseudomonadota > Gammaproteobacteria > Pseudomonadales > Pseudomonadaceae > Pseudomonas > Pseudomonas sp. D5(2026). The sequence continues at coordinate 2,260,170 of NZ_CM173421.1, read as the reverse complement.
GCACGACCTGGCAGGCGCTGCACGATTGGAGGCGTACACCCCGTCACATTATCATCACGCCATTGTCGTAATCTGCCGGCCAACTCTATGCCACAGGCCACCCGGCATGCTCCGCCTGCTTGTCTTGCTGCTCACCCTGCTACCACTCGCGACCTTGGCTGAGCCCCTGCACCTGCGCGTGCAAGGCTCCAACACCATCGGCGCGGCCTTGCTGCCGGCGCTGGTACAGGGGCAATTGCGCGCGCAGCAGGCCACAGCCATCGAACAACAGCCGGGCAAGGTTGCCAACGAGTGGGTGATTACCGCCCGCGACGAGCACGGCCAGCCCTTGCGCATCGACATTGCCGCCCACGGCTCAAGCACCGGCTTTGTCGCGCTGGGCCGTGGCGAAGCGGACCTGGCCGCTGCCTCGCGGCCGATCAACGACAGTGAAGTCCGCCAGTTGCAGGCGCTGGGTGACCTGCGCGCAGCAGGCGCCGAACACGTGATCGGCCTCGACGGCGTCGCAGTCTTCGTCCACCCCGACAACCCAATTCCCCAACTGAACACTCGGCAACTGGCGCAAATTTTTTCCGGGCAGATCCAGCGCTGGGAACAACTGGGCATACCGGGCGGGGCCATTCACCTGTATGCCCGAGACGACCGTTCCGGGACTTTCGAGACCTTCAAGGCACTGGTGCTGGAACCTCAGCACGGCGAGCTTTCGGCCAAAGCCAGGCGCTTCGAGTCCAGCGACGAACTGGCGGAGCGAGTGGGTAACGACCGCCAGGCCATCGGTTTCAGCAGCTTGGCCGCCGTACACGGGGCCAAGGTGCTCGCGGTGGCCGAGGGCGACGCGCCGGCCATGCTGCCGGAGCGCGCACGGGTGGCCAGCGAGGACTACCCGCTCTCGCGGCGCCTGTACTTTTACCTGCCAGCCAACCCCAAGCCCCAGGCCAAGGCCCTGGCGGATTTCGCTCAGAGCCCGGCCGGCCAGGCGATCATCGCCCAGCAGGGTTTCGTTTCGCAGCAGGTCAAGGCCGTGTCCGTCGCCCCCCAACGTGACATGCCACCGCGCTATCGTACCTTGGCCCGGCAAGCGCAGCGCCTGAGTGTGAACTTCCGTTTCCAGGAAGGAAGCGCCAGCCTGGACAACAAGGCCCTGCGCGATGTGCAGCGGGTGGCAGAGTACCTGCGCCAGGCCGGGAAGCTACAGGGCAAGGCAGTGCTGGTTGGGTTCGGCGACCCCAAGGAAACCCCCGGGCGCGCAGCCCTGCTCTCCCGCCTGCGCGCGCAAGCGGTGCGCCGCGAACTCGCGCGCGGAGGGGTGGAGGTGATGCAGGTGACCGGGATGGGCGATGAATTGCCAGTGGCCGGGAATGAACTGGAGCAAGGCCGGCTGCGCAACCGGCGGGTCGAAGTGTGGGTGTATTGATCCGGCCCTGTACACATCCCTGTAGCAGCCTTTTTGCTGCAAAGAGGCCCGAACAAGGGCCCCATCGCAGCACAAGGCTGCTTCTACAGGCTGTACAGCAGGCTCCGCGTTATCAGCGGGTGACTGTGCGCATGGTCACGAACTCTTCAGCCGCCGTCGGGTGCACGCCGATGGTTTCGTCGAACTGCTGCTTGGTCGCACCGGCTTTAAGCGCAATGCCCAGGCCCTGAATGATCTCGCCAGCGTCAGGACCGACCATGTGGCAGCCCAGCACCTTGTCGGTCTCGGCGTCCACCACCAACTTCATCAGGGTCTTTTCCTGAATGTCGGTCAGGGTCAGCTTCATGGCCCGGAAGCGGCTTTCGAATACCTGCACCTTGTGCCCGGCCTCCAGCGCCTGCTCTTCGGTCAGGCCCACGGTACCGATTGGCGGCTGGCTGAACACCGCCGTGGGGATGTTCTGGTAATCCACCGGGCGGTATTGCTCAGGTTTGAACAGGCGCCGCGCCACGGCCATGCCTTCAGCCAAGGCCACTGGAGTCAACTGCACACGGCCGATCACATCGCCAATGGCAAGTATCGAGGGCGCGGTGGTCTGGTACTGCTCATCAACCCGGATGTAGCCGCGCGCATCCAGTTCGACGCCGGTGTTTTCCAGGCCCAGATTGTCCAGCATCGGGCGCCGGCCAGTGGCATAGAACACACAGTCGGCTACCAGCTCGCGGCCGTCCTTGAGCGTGGCCTTGAGGCGGCCATCTTCGAGCTTGTCGATGCGCTGGATGTCGGCGTTGAACTGCAAGTCGAGGCCGCGCTTTTCCAGCTCTTCCTTCAGGTGGGTGCGCACCGAGCCATCGAAGCCGCGCAGGAACAGGTCGCCACGGTACAGCAGTGAGGTGTCGGCACCCAGGCCCTGGAAGATGCCGGCAAATTCGACGGCGATATACCCCCCGCCTACCACCAGCACGCGGCGCGGCAGGCTCTTGAGGTAGAAGGCTTCGTTGGAGGTGATGGCCAGTTCCTTGCCGGGGATGTCCGGTACCTGCGGCCAGCCACCGGTAGCGATGAGAATGTGCTCGGCGGTGTAGCGCTGACCGTCCACTTCCACTTCATTGGCACCCGTCAGACGCGCGTGGCCCTGCAACAGGGTCACCCCGCTGTTGACCAGCAGGTTACGGTAGATACCGTTAAGGCGCTCGATTTCCCGATTCTTGTTGGCAATCAGGGTGCCCCAGTCGAAATGCCCCTCTTCCAACGTCCAGCCGTAACCTGCGGCCTGCTCCAGCTCGTCGGCAACGTGCGCGCCGTACACCAGCAGCTTTTTCGGCACACAACCGACGTTGACGCAGGTCCCCCCCAGGTAGCGGCTTTCAGCCACTGCCACTTTGGCGCCAAAACCGGCAGCAAAACGCGCTGCGCGTACACCACCGGACCCGGCGCCAATCACGAACAGATCAAAATCGAAGGCCATGTATTCACTCTCCTAGGCAGGCGTCCAGCATACCGCCGTTGGCCGCAGCAAACAAAAAAGCCACCCCGAAGGATGGCTTTGAGGCCAGCAGGGCTTGTCAGTAAGCCTTGCCAGTCTTGTAGTAGTTCTCGAAGCAGAAGTTGGTCGCGTCGATGTAGCCTTCGGCACCACCGCAGTCGAAACGCTTGCCTTTGAACTTATAGGCAATCACGCAGCCATCTTTGGCCTGCTGCAGCAGGGCATCGGTGATCTGGATTTCACCGCCTTTGCCTGGTTTGGTATTGGCGATGATGTCGAAGATATCCGGGGTCAGGATGTAACGGCCGATGATCGCCAGGTTCGAAGGCGCGTCTTCCGGAGCCGGTTTTTCGACCATGTTGGTCACACGGAAAATGTCGTCGCGGATCATCTCACCGGCGATCACACCATACTTGTTGGTTTCCTGCGGGTCGACTTCCTGGATGGCGACGATCGAGCAGCGGTACTGTTTGTACAGCTTGACCATCTGCGTCAGCACGCCGTCACCTTCCGGGTTGACGCACAGGTCGTCCGCCAGCACCACCGCGAACGGCTCGTCGCCGATCAGTGGGCGGCCAGTGAGGATGGCGTGGCCGAGGCCTTTCATTTCGGTCTGGCGCGTGTACGAGAACGAGCACTCGTCGAGCAGACGACGGATACCGACCAGGTATTTTTCCTTGTCGGTGCCCTTGATCTGGTTCTCCAGCTCGTAGCTGATGTCGAAGTGGTCTTCCAGGGCTCGCTTGCCGCGCCCGGTAACGATGGAGATCTCGTTCAGACCAGCATCCAATGCTTCTTCAACGCCATACTGGATCAGTGGCTTGTTGACCACCGGCAGCATTTCCTTGGGCATGGCTTTGGTAGCAGGCAGGAAGCGAGTGCCGTAGCCGGCTGCCGGGAACAAGCATTTTTTGATCATATACGTCCTTACAAAAGGCTAGGCCTGTGGAATTCGGCGCAGTCTAATCAGGCGGCGGTCACCTTACAATGCCCCCGATAACGACCATTGCCATCATAGAGATATCCCAGTGTAGATAGTTCCGGGGGATCGTGAATATTGCTGTCATACATGACCGTTGGATGACAGGCAAATCAGCGTGCCTGAGGCGGCCTCGTCGACGGGTTCACCGGCGAAAAGGCCGCCACCGGCTTACATCAACTCCCCGTCCCTTGTCCGATCAGCACCCCATCAACCTGCTGACCATACAGGTTCACCCCATCATTGGCATGAAACTTCACCCGCGTTTTCTCGATGGATCCCTCCACCAGCCGCGGGTCCTGTGGCCGCTCGTGGCGGTTGATCCACGCCGCCACGTCCCAGGCCTGCTGGTCGCTTAGGCTGCCTGGCTTGCCCAACGGCATGTTGTACTTGATGAACGACGCAGCGGTGTTGATGCGGTGCATGCCAGCCCCCCAGTTATAGGAGTCCTTGCCCCAAAGCGGCGGCATTACGTACTCGCCTGCGACCTTTTGCCCTTCACCGTTATCGCCATGGCAAATCGCGCATTGTTCGCGGTAAACCTGCTGGCCGCGCTTGAAGTCATAACCGCCCTTGGGTTGTGCCACCTCCGGATAACCACGTCCGGCAATCTCCACACCGGTCGGTGCCTTGGTCGACAGCCAGTATGAATACACTGCCAATGCCGTCATCTGCGGGCTGTCAGCGGCCGGTGGCTTGCCGTTCATACTGAACTGGAAACACCCCTGGATACGCTCGGCGAAGGTGTTGACCTTGTCATTTTTCTTGCGATACGCCGGGTACATCGGGTAGGCGCCCCACAGCGGCGCCGAATGCGCCAACCGCCCCTGATCGAGGTGGCAGTTACTGCAGTTCATGCCATTGCCCACAGCCTCGGGCATCAATCGGCGGGTATCGACAAACAAGGCATGGCCTTCACGCACCATCTTGCCAAAGGCATTATCGGGCAATTCACTCTCTGCGGGCGGCACGAACTGCGGTGCCGCCTGCACAGCGGGAACCTTCAACTGCGACTGGTCTTCCATGGCGATCGGCGTGGCCTGGGCGCTGCCCACGGTCAGCAGCAACAAGACTGGAATCATGGTTTTCATGGCGTGACCTCCTGGCTGGCGGGGCGAGCGAAGAACTCGGCAACGGCCTTGACCTCCTCATCGGTCATGGCCTTGGCCACGCCGACCATCAGCTGATTGGGGTCATTGCTGCGGCTGCCGTCACGCCAGGCGTTGAGCTGTGCCACCAGGTAACTGGCGGGCTGGCCGGCCAAGGGCGGGAAGTGTTCGCCCACTCCGCCGCCTCCCGGCCCATGGCATTGCACGCAGCCAGGAATTTGCCGACTCCAGTCGCCGTACAGGGCCATGCGGGTGGCAGGGTCATTGGCAATCTGCTGCCGGCGCAGGTCGCCAGCGGGCGCTGCCGGCAAGCTGGCCAGGTAGGTACTGACGGCCTTGATTTCATCGTCGCTCAAGGCCTTGGCCAAGGGCTCCATCACTGGCTGCTTGCGGCTGCCGTTGCGCCAGTCATGCAACTGCTTGGCAAGGTAACCGGCCGGAAGCCCGGCCAACCGTGGAAAGCCGGCGGCGGCAATGCCCTTGCCATCCGGGCCATGGCAACCAAGGCAGGCCATGGCAGCGGGGTTGGCTCCCCCCTGGGTGAAGACCTTCTGACCGTCAGCGGCATGTGCCGTGGGCCAGATCAGGATCAGCAGGCTGCCGATCATCACGCGTCTCAACGGTGTCATCACGAATCTCCTTTTCTTTTGTTATATGTTTAGGCTTAAAACATATAAGCAGAGAAAGGAAGACCCTTTGCCTCAGATCAACTTCCGGAGATGCATTCGGTTGCGGCAGTGCGCACATCCCCAAGGCGCAGTGGGAAGTTATTCAGCCGCTCGTGCAGTTTGATGCTGCTGCCGCTGCCCCGCTTGTCGATATCCACCAGCGCCGCCGGGCCAGCACTTGATGCGATTTTCTGCGGTACGATCAGCCGCAGACCGTCACCACGCTGCTCTTCGGTCAGCGGGTCACGCGTATCGGCCAGCTTCTGCTTTACGCAATCGGCATAGGCACGCGGGCTCTTGCCAGAGATCACATCCAGCGTTTCATGCGATTGTTCCAGCTCCGCGACACTCACGCAGCCACCCAGCGCCACCGACAACGCCGCCACCATCCACTTCATTTGCAGCACCTCTGCCTTCAAGAATTCGCTTCGACCACATCCAGGCGGTTTTGCTCCCTGCTTTGGCAGAATTATCCACGCCTGGTGATCAGCGCGGCAGTGTAACGGCACATCGTGGTATCTTTTGCTTTTGCAGATCCAAACCTTGCGGAGCATCACATGAAATTCGTACACCAGCGCGAGCACCTCAACGAGGACGATATCGTCGTCATCGAGTGCTCCCAGCGCTGCAATATCCGCCTGATGAACGACGCCAACTTCCGCAGCTTCAAGAACGGCGGCCGTCATACTTACCACGGCGGCCATTTCGAGAAGTTTCCGGCAAAGATAACCGTACCCAGCACCGGCTTCTGGAACATCACCATCGATACCGTGACCACTCGCCCGATCTCGGTCACCCGCAAGCCAACCCTGACCCACAAGATCAAGATTATCCGTCGCTCGTCGTCGAAACTCAGATAAGGCCACCATGACCCAGACCATCAAGTACGTCATCAAATACAAGCTCGACGGCCAGCGTCGCTGGGATTTCGCGTTGATGCCCGATGCCTCGCAAGAGCAAGCCCTCGAGGCCCTGCGCAAGATCCACGGCGAAGACGCCGACAAAATCAGCGACATTCAGGTCAGCAAGGCCCTGTAAGACTCTCCGCAAGCCCCCGCCGCACCGCTCGCCCCACGCAAGGAGAATCGCATGAGCCATTGGCCCGACCGCCGTATCCTCGACCTGCTGGGCATCGAGCTGCCCATTCTGCAGGCCCCCATGGCGGGGGCCACCGGCTCAGCCATGGCCATTGCCGTGGGCCTGGCAGGTGGCCTGGGCGCCCTGCCCTGCGCCATGCTCAGCGGCGAACAGGTGCGCGCCGAGATCGCCGCATTCCGCGCTGGCTGCCCGGGGCACCCGTTGAACCTGAACTTCTTCTGCCACCAGCCACCAGCGCCCGATGCCGAACGCGATGCACGCTGGAAGCAGGCACTTGAGCCCTATTACAGCGAAGTGGGCGCCGATTTCGCAGCGCCCACCCCGGTGTCCAACCGCGCGCCTTTCGACGAGCAGAGCTGCCAACTGGTCGAAGCCTTGCGCCCGGAGGTGGTGAGCTTCCACTTCGGTCTGCCCAAGGCGGAGCTGCTGCAGCGGGTAAAGGCCAGCGGTGCCAAGGTACTGTCCAGCGCCACGACCGTGGAAGAAGCGGTCTGGCTGGAGCGCAATGGCTGCGACGCGATCATCGCCATGGGTTATGAAGCCGGTGGCCATCGCGGCATGTTCCTCAGCGATGACATCACCAGCCAGATAGGCACCTTCGCTCTGGTACCGCAGGTGGCCGATGCCGTCGGCGTACCGGTGATTGCCGCCGGTGGTATCGGCGACCACCGCGGGCTGTTGGCGGCACTGGCCCTGGGCGCCTCGGCAGTGCAGATCGGCACGGCTTACCTGTTCTGCCCCGAGGCCAAGGTGTCGCAAGCGCATCGCCGGGCGCTGGACAGCGCGCCTGCCAGCGACACCGCGCTGACCAACCTGTTTACCGGCCGCCCGGCGCGCGGCATCAACAATCGCATCATGCGCGAGCTAGGGCCGATGAGCGAACTTGCACCGCGCTTTCCGCTGGCGGGTGGGGCATTGATGCCTTTACGGGCGATCACCGACCCGCAGGGTAATAGTGACTTCAGTAATCTTTGGTCGGGGCAGGCATTGCGGCTGGGGCGGCACATGCCAGCAGGTGAGCTGACCCGGGAGATCGCCGGGAAGGCACTGGCAGTGATCGGTCACCAGGCATTCTGACAGGCAGGCCAGGCCTCTTCACGGCAACTGGTTTATCGCTATATAGTTATGGCTATAACGATAACCTCAAGGATCTGTCTTCATGCGCTTGCGCTCACCCCAGTTGACCTTCACAGCCCTGCTCAGCCTGCTGGCCTTCAACACGGCCTGGGCCGACGAAGTCCAGGTCGCGGTCGCAGCCAACTTCACAGCTCCTGTCCAGGCCATCGCCAAGGCCTTCGAAAAAGACACTGGCCACAAACTGGTCGCGGCCTATGGCGCCACCGGGCAGTTCTATGCGCAGATCAAGCATGGTGCTCCGTTCGACGTGTTCCTCGCCGCTGACGACACCACCCCCAAGAAGCTTGAAGCAGAAAAGGAAACCGTACCCGGTTCGCGCTTTACCTACGCCATCGGCACCCTGGCCCTGTGGTCTGCGAAGGAAGGCTACGTAGACGCCAAGGGTGAAGTGCTGAAGAAGAACGCATATAAACACCTGTCCATCGCCAACCCGAAAGCTGCTCCTTACGGCCTGGCCGCCACGCAGGTACTGGACAGGCTGAAGCTCACCGAGGCCACCAAAGGCAAGATCGTCGAAGGCCAGAACATCACCCAGGCCTTCCAGTTCGTCTCCACCGGCAACGCCGAGCTGGGCTTCGTCGCCCTGTCGCAGATCTACAGGGATGGCAAGGTGGCCAATGGCTCGGCCTGGATCGTGCCGTCCGACCTGCACGACCCGATCCGCCAGGACGCTGTCATCCTCAGCAAAGGCAAGGACAATGCGGCCGCCAAGGCACTGGTCGAATACCTCAAAGGCCCCAAAGCCGAAGCGGTGATCAAATCCTATGGTTATGAACGCTGATGCCACTGGATGCCAGTGACCTGGGTGCCATCTGGCTGACCGTAAAACTGGCCAGCCTGACCACCCTGATCCTGCTGGTTATCGGCACACCCGTCGCCTGGTGGCTCGCGCGCACGCGCTCATGGCTGCGCGGGCCGGTGGGTGCGGTAGTGGCACTGCCGCTGGTACTGCCACCTACGGTGATCGGCTTTTACCTGTTGATCGCCCTTGGCCCGCACGGCTGGCTCGGGCAGGCCACCCAGGCGCTGGGCCTGGGCACTGTGGTGTTCAGCTTCACAGGCCTGGTGATTGGCTCGACGGTGTACTCCCTGCCGTTCGTGGTACAACCACTGCAGAATGCCTTTGGCGCAATCGGCCAGCGGCCCCTGGAAGTCGCCGCCACCCTGCGCGCCAGCCCATGGGACACTTTCGTTCATGTGGTGCTGCCGCTGGCCCGCCCTGGTTTCGTCACTGCCAGCATCCTCGGCTTTGCCCACACGGTCGGCGAGTTTGGCGTCGTACTGATGATCGGTGGCAACATCCCCGACAAGACCCGCGTGGTTTCAGTGCAAATTTTCGATCACGTCGAAGCCATGGAGTACTCGCAAGCCCACTGGCTGGCCGGTGCCATGCTGGTGTTCTCTTTCCTGGTGCTACTTCTGCTGTACGCTGGACGCCGCGGCAAAACTGGCTGGAGCTGAAATGACCGCATCGATTGTGGCGCGCCTGAAACTGGCGCGCGACGACTTTACCCTGGACGTCGACCTGCACCTGCCCGGGCGCGGCATCAGCGCGCTGTTCGGCCATTCTGGCTCCGGCAAGACCAGCTGCCTGCGCTGCCTGGCCGGGCTGGAACGGGCCGCCAGCGCCTATATCGAGGTCAACGGCGAAGTCTGGGAAGACAGCACCCGTGGCCACTTCCAGGCACCGCACCTGCGTCCGGTGGGCTATGTGTTCCAGGAGGCCAGCCTGTTCCCACACCTGTCGGTGCGCGGCAACCTTGCGTTCGGCTGGCGCCGGGTAGCGCCCGCTGAACGCAAGGTCAGCCTCGACCAGGCTTGCCAACTGCTGGGTATCGGCCACTTGCTGGACCGCCGCCCGGCAACCCTGTCTGGTGGCGAGGCGCAGCGGGTGGGTATTGCCCGCGCCCTGCTCAGCAGCCCACGGTTGTTGTTGATGGACGAGCCGCTGGCAGCCCTCGACGGCCCGCGCAAGCGCGAGATACTGCCCTTCCTGGAGCGCCTGCATGACGAACTGGACATCCCGCTGATTTATGTCAGTCACGCCCAGGATGAAGTCGCGCGGCTGGCCGACCACCTGGTGTTGCTGGAACAAGGCCGGGCGATCGCCAGCGGCCCGATCGGCGAAACCCTGGCTCGCCTCGACCTGTCGCTGGCCCAGGGCGACGATGCCGGGGTAGTGTTCGAGGGTATGGTGGTAGGGCACGACTCGCACTACGGCCTGCTTGACCTGCGCCTGCCTGGCAGCAGCGGGCCGCTGCTGCGCATCACCCACGCGGCACAGGTGATGGGCAGCACCCTGCGCGTCAAGGTGCAGGCCCGGGACGTCAGCCTGGCACTGGCGGCGGACAGCGCATCGAGCATCCTCAACCGCGTGCCGGTACGTGTGCGCGAGAGCCGCCCGGCGGCCAACCCGGCGCATGTGCTGGTCAGCCTGGATGCCGGGGGCAATGCCTTGCTTGCACGCATCACCCGCTTCTCGGCAGACCAGCTCGGCTTGCACACAGGGCAGGTACTGTTCGCCCAGATCAAGTCGGTGGCCCTTTTGGGTTGAGCATCCTTCGCGCGCGTATTGTCCATTGAGCTGTGACCCGATCGAGGCCTGCAGCCCATGCCCGACTGCCCCCTGCCACGCACCCTGCACTACGTTGACGACAGTCAGCCGGGCCTGACCCGTCGGCGCTGGCGCGACCGTTTCATCTATCTGGATGCCGATGGCCAACGGGTACGCGACAGCGACACCCTCTCGCGCATCGCCGCACTGGTGATTCCCCCGGCCTACACCGATGTGTGGATCTGCGCCGATCCGCAAGGCCACCTGCAAGCCACTGGCCGCGATGCGCGTGGCCGCAAGCAGTACCGCTACCACGCGCAGTGGCGCGAACTGCGCGACCAGCACAAATACGGGCGCATGCTTGCGTTCGCTCAGGCCCTGCCAAAGCTGCGCGCACAGCTGGAAGCTCACCTGGCGCGGCCAGGGCTGGACCGGGAAAAGGTAATGGCGCTGGTAGTGAGCCTGCTGGACCACACCCTGATTCGGATTGGCAACCAGCGCTACCTGCGCGATAACAAGTCGTATGGACTGACCACCCTGCGCAATCGCCATGTGCAGGTCAAAGGCAGCAACATTCGCTTCCAGTTCCGCGGCAAGCGCGGCGTCGAACACAACGTCACCCTCAACGATCGGCGCCTGGCCAACTTGCTCAAAAGCTGCATGGAACTGCCTGGACAGGCGCTGTTTCAGTACCTGGATGAAAACGGCCAGCGCCATAGTGTCGGCTCCAGCGAGGTCAATCAGTTTTTGCAGCAGTTGACCGGCGCCGACTTCACCGCCAAGGACTATCGTACCTGGGCCGGCAGCAGCCTGGCATTGCACCTGCTGAGGCCCTTGGCATGGGAGCCGGAGAGTGAAGCCAAGCGTCAGGTCGCCGCGATAGTCCGCCAGGTAGCCACGCGCCTGGGCAATACGCCGGCAGTGTGCAGGCGCTGCTACATCCACCCGGCAGTCCTGGAGCACTATACGTTGGGGCGCCTGGCCAATTTGCCGAAAAACCGTGTGCGCAAAGGCCTGGACCCGGAGGAAGTGGCCTTGCTGTTGTTTCTTCAGGCTCTCGAGGAACAGGAGGACCATTAAGCTTGTCTATTCAGCCCATGATGCGAAGAAATTTCCCATTAGCCGCCAACCCCCCTATTCTTGGCAGCGAGCGCCTTGGCCGACAAACCGTTGACGGTTTGCTTTGGCACCTGCAACTGAAGACACGCAACAGAATTTGTCTGTCGGGGAATTAATATCCGCCGAAAGCGTCTTTAATGAGAAGGAAGAGGGACAAGCTCCCGCCGCCGGGGCAACTAGCCCTGCGGATTTTTATATCACCAAGGAGAACTACATGCTGATACTCACCCGTAAGGTTGGCGAAAGCATCGTCATCAACGATGACATCAAAGTCACCATTCTGGGCGTCAAAGGGATGCAGGTGAGGATTGGTATCGATGCACCGAAAGATGTTCAGGTCCATCGAGAAGAGATCTTCAAACGCATCCAGGCCGGTAGCCCGGCGCCGGAGAAGCACGAAGACTCCCACTGAGCCTCCCCCCGAGGGGCATGGATGCGCTCGACCGCCAGTCTCAGGTGCGCAGCAACTGATGCACAGTGGCGATCATCTCATCCATGTCGAACGGCTTGTCGAATATTGCGGCAAACAGGGCCGGGCATCCTTGGCTGGCCTGCGCGCCGCTCATGAGGATGACCGGCAACTCGCTTAACGCCGGGTCCTCGCGTATGGCACGCGCCAGCTCCTCGCCGTTGAGTAGCGGCATCATGTAGTCGGTAATCACCAGCTGCACGCGTTTTTCCTTTAACGCCTCCAGTGCTTTGCAGCCATTGCTCGCCTTTTCCACCAGAAAACCTTCGTCCTCAAGGGCAAAACCGAGGATATCGGCGATCAGGTATTCGTCATCGACAATCAGGATGGTATTCATCAGCTCGTCCGTCACCCGCTCCCCTGCGGCATCGGCGTTCCCGAGAGCACACCACAGGCACCTTCGAACGCCTTGCGCAAGGTAATGCCTTGCGGCCCGATCAGCAGCTCGTGCAAGGCCGGGTCATGATGGCTGTCACGTACTTTGAGGACCGACAGCATGCGCCGTAGTTGCGAGTCCAGTTCGACAAAGCGCATCAGCATAAGGTTGTCGACGATACTCGACAGGTCCGGTGCGGGGGCGCTTATTTCCGCGCCGAAGATGTCGCGCATCTCCCAGGTCAGGATCACACTGACATCGCGCGCGCGCAACTCACCCGCCAGCGCGCGGAAAAACGCATTGAGCCGCGTCGAGTCAATTGCCAGCCGGCTGAATGCACCAAGGCTATCGATCACCACGCGCTTGCTGCCCTGCGCCGCCACACGCTCCAGCAGCCGCGCGCCAACCTGGTCCAGCAAGCCCTCGGTGGTCGGCTGCCAGCACAGTTGCAAGCTACCACCCTGCTCCATCGCGGCAAAATCGTAACCGAGCGAAGCGGCCTTGCTGCGCAGACGTTCGGGCGTTTCGTAAAAACCGAAATGCAACCCCGGCGCCTGCGGGGTGCTGGCACCGAGAAAGGCCAGGCCCAATGACGTCTTGCCACTTCCTGAAGGCCCCATCAACAGGCTGACTGACCCAGTGGCCAACCCCCCGCCAAGCATTTCATCGAAGGCTGGCACACCACTGCTGACACGCGCCAAGGTGCCGCTGCCCAACTGGCTGGGGTGGCTGAACAAGGCTTCCAGGCGAGGATAGACCTGCATGCCGGACTCATCGATAAGGCATTCGTGACGCCCCGACAACGCGCCACTGCCACGGGTCTTGCGCAACTGAACATGGCGCACGGCGCGGCTGCCCACCAATTGCTCACCCAGTTCGATCACGCCATCGACCATGGTGTGTTCCGGGCTGCCTTCGTCCAGCCGGGCACTGGTCAACAGCAGAACGGTGCAGCCGGCGAAGGCTGCATGCCCCTGCAGTTCAGAGACGAACTTTTTGGTGTCCAGCGCCGTTTCCGCACGTACCCGGGCATTGAGCACACCGTCGACGATCAGCAGGCTGGCCTGTTGCCGGGCGATTTCCTGGCGCAATAACCGCACCACCGCTTCCAGCCCGTCCTGCTCAAGGGTATCAAAGGCACTGACGAACTGGATTTGGTCGCCGACCAGCGCCGGATCGAAGAAGTCCAGCGTGGACAGGTACTGGAACAAGCGTTCATGCGACTCGCTCAGCAAGGTGGCCACCAGCACCCGACCACCGCCCCGCACATGGCCGCAGGCCAACTGATTGGCGAGGATGGTCTTACCAGCCCCCGGTGGCCCCTGGATAATGTAGGAGGCGCCAGCTACCAGGCCACCCTTGAGCAACGCGTCGAGCCCGTCGATCCCCGTTACCAGTCGCTTCAGTGCCTGTGCCATGTTGTCTACCTGTCGAGTGGGCTATCCGTCTGGTCCTGATACATTGGCAAGTACAGTTGCATGCAAGTTCCCCGGCCAGGCTCGCTATCGACACAAATGGCGCCGCCGCTTTGCCGGGCGAAACCATAGACCTGGCTAAGCCCCAGGCCGGTACCCTTGCCAAAAGGCTTGGTGGTGAAAAACGGCTCGAAGATACGCGGCAGTATTTCTGTGGGTATACCTTCGCCGCTGTCTTCCACCTTGAAGCGCACGAAGCTGCCCTTGAGCCCTTCAACTTCGCCGAGCAGCTCGACCACATCGACAGTCAGGCTGATCCGGCCATGCCCCTCGATGGCGTCACGGGCATTGAACAACAGGTTGAGCAACACCATCTGCAGTTGCCCGGCATCCACCTCGATCAGCGGCAGGTCCGGTTGCAGCAATACCTCCAAGTCAATTGAGCCTGGCAAAGCATGCTCAAGCAGGCCACGCGTAGCGGTAACCAAGTCTGAAGGGGCAACGCTGGCCACATCGAGCTTGCGGTGCCGGGCAAAGCTGAGCAGTTGCTGGGTCAGTTCGGTGCCGCGCTGGCTGGCATCGAGGATGTGCTGCAACATGCGCTGGGCGCGTGCCGGGTCCTGGGTGGCCAGCGCCAGGCGCGCCGAGCTGATGATGATGGTCAACATGTTGTTGAAGTCGTGCGCCAGACCACCGGTCAACTGGCCGAGGGCTTCAAGCTTCTGCGCCTGGAACAGCTGGGCGCGCACTGCGTCCAGCTGCAGCGCCGACTCGCGACGGTCAGTGATATCGCGTGTCACCTTGGCCAGGCCTATGATCTGGCCATTTTCATCACGGATCACATCCAGTGCAGCCAGGGCCCAGAACTGCGTGCCGTCCTTGCGCACCCGCCAGCCTTCGTCCTGCGCCACACCCTGCTCCAGCGCCTGGCGCAGCAACTGATCGGGGCGGCCATCCGCACAATCCTGTGGGGTGAAGAACAACGAAAAGTGCTTGCCGATCACTTCATCGCCACGGTAACCCTTGATCCGTTGCGCGCCGGCGTTCCACGACACCACATGGCCGGAGGGGTCGAGCATGTAGATGGCATAATCCACCACCGACTGAACCAGCTGTTCATAACGATGGGCAGGCATGACGGGAGATTCGAGACAGTCAGCTGGAACCATGCAAACTCCACTGGCACAGCAGGAGGGAGGAAATGAACGTAGCCCGGAGTGTCTGCCAGTAGACAGTTGAACCACTACAGGCAGTCAGCGTTCCGGCTCGGACAGCACCGGGCCGATGCGCCGTGGCATGGCCACTTTCAGCAACCACAGGCTAAGCAGCATGATCATACCACCGCCGGCCAGGGCCAACATACGCTGCTGCTGTGAGTGCTCTGCATCGAAGCCCAGCAACAGCAGATACCCGCCCAGGCTGATCAGGCTGATGTAAAGAAAAGCACCCAGCACGAGCACCTGCGCGAACAGCAGCCGCCAGAACAACCGTGGACGCACCATGTCTTCGCCAACTCCACCCTGCGTCATTGCGGAACACCCACGGGGCCATTTACCGGGCAACAGTTGCGTGATGATGGCAAGGTGTCAATTGCCCGTTTGATCGACCCCTCTATCTGTTGATCATAGGTGCTGCAGTTGACTCAACTATAACAATGGGTTATAAAGCGCGCTTGATTGCGAAGCCCTTCTGCTTAGAAGCGAGCTGGTCGTTGCGACCCCTTCAAGCGTGCGAGTGTGGTGGAATTGGTATACACAGCAGACTTAAAATCTGTCGGCGTGAGCCTTGCGGGTTCGAGTCCCGCCACTCGCACCAAACTTCGTTGAAAAGGCGCCCTTGCGGCGCCTTTTTGCTGCCTGACGGCAATGTCTTGCGCAGCTGCTAAAGTGGAGCTTGTACTCGTCCACTGGAACGCCGCCATGCGCTACTCCCTGTTCGATGGTCAACGCGACATTATTATCCTGATCGCCCGCATACTGCTGATGATCCTGTTCGTCTTGTCCGGCTGGGCCAAGCTGACCGGCTTCGATGGCACGGTAGGCTATATGACCTCACTCGGCGCCCCTGCACCGATGCTGGCGGCAGGGATTGCCGTCATTATGGAGTTTGTCGTCGCAATCCTGTTGATCCTCGGTTTCTACACGCGACCGCTGGCGTTCCTGTTCGCACTGTTCGTGCTGGGCACCGCGTTGCTTGGCCACCCGTTCTGGAACATGGTCGACCCCGAGCGCAGCGCCAACATGACCCAGTTTCTGAAAAACCTCAGCATCATGGGCGGCCTGCTGTTGCTGGCGGTAAGCGGGCCCGGCCGGTTCTCGGTGGATGGTCGCTGAGTCAGTCGTCGCAATCGTCGAACCAGGCTGGGTGATCGCGCTCTTCGTCATCGAGGTCGTCCAGCGTTTCTTCGTCCTCCTCCACTTCATCCTCGGCGCCCTGGGCATCTGCCTCGGGCGCCACGTCGTCGTAGAGGAATTCGTGGTCGAGCAGGTGATCGTGCTCGGGTTCGTGCAGGTCGTCTTCGTCGCGCATGCTGGCTCCTGGGATAATGGCAGGCCTGTATAGGCTGATCAGGGTGCCGGGTCAATGCGTTGTCGCTTAATCCTGGGTTAACCGGCACGGCGCAGCCTGCAAGCTCTCCCTTCAAACGTCTTTTGCCCGCCTTTCATGGCGGGCTTTTTTATGGTTCTTCACGAAATGCCGACATCCGGATTGGCACACTGACCCTGCTCCGTACGTTCTTGCAGCCCGCCGCATCATTGCCGCGGGCTTTTCTTTTTTCCGCACATGCCAGTCAGGCATACGCAGGCATTTTATGGGCGCGTCCACCACGACCATGACCTGAAGCAGTTTTGCCTGGGCAGGCAAGGTCTATGCTGTCCCGGCGATACCCCAAGCTCACATCGGATAGACACGGAGGCTCTTATGAAAGCTGCTGTCGTTGCACCAGGCCGTCGCGTGGACGTGGTAGAGAAAACCCTGCGCCCTCTCGAACACGGCGAAGCGCTGCTGAAGATGCAGTGCTGCGGTGTGTGCCACACCGACCTGCACGTGAAAAATGGCGACTTTGGTGACAAGACCGGTGTAGTACTGGGCCACGAAGGTATTGGCGTGGTCCAGGAAGTTGGCCCGGGCGTCACCTCGCTCAAGCCAGGCGACCGAGCCAGCGTTGCCTGGTTCTACCAGGGTTGCGGACATTGCGAATATTGCAACAGCGGCAACGAAACCCTGTGCCGCGACGTGAAGAATTCCGGTTACACCGTGGACGGCGGCATGGCCGAGGCCTGCATCGTCAAGGCCGACTACTCGGTTAAAGTGCCCGACGGCCTCGACTCCGCTGCCGCCAGCAGCATTACCTGCGCCGGCGTCACGACCTACAAGGCAGTGAAAATCTCCAACGTCCGCCCCGGCCAATGGATCGCCATCTACGGGCTCGGCGGCTTGGGCAACCTGGCCCTGCAATATGCCAAGAATGTGTTCAACGCCAAAGTCATCGCCATCGACGTCAACGAAGAGCAACTGCGCTTCGCCAGCGAGATGGGCGCGGATCTGGTGGTCAACCCGCTCAACGAAGATGCTGCGAAGGTCATCCAGGCCAAAACCGGCGGCGCACATGCTGCCGTCGTTACTGCTGTGGCCAAAGGCGCGTTCAACTCAGCCGTCGATGCCTTGCGCGCTGGCGGGCGACTGGTGGCCGTCGGGCTTCCGTCGGAGTCCATGGACCTGAATATTCCCCGCTTGGTGCTTGATGGCATCGAAGTGGTGGGCTCGCTGGTGGGTACACGCCAGGACCTGCAGGAAGCCTTCCAGTTTGCCGCTGAAGGCAAAGTGGTGCCCAAGGTGACGCTGCGACCGATCGAGGATATCAACCAGATCTTTGACGAGATGCTGGAGGGCAAGATCAAAGGCCGGATGGTGATCCAGTTCGAAGGCTGACAGGCCGACCGAGATAATTTGGAACCACCGCAAAGCCCGTAGAGGACCACCTACGGGCTTTTGCCTTTTCAATAGTCAATGGAACAGACCATGACCGTCGACTGGCACGCTGGGCCGTTTACCCGTACCACTCAACTGGACGAGCATTACCGTAGCACGCAGAAGGTTCGTCAGTTTCTGCTCAGCGAGTGCGGGGCGGCATTCAAGTTCGACCGAGGATTCATGCTTTGGATCAAAAGTGGCACCCCATCAACCATGGGTGACGTCGCGGATGAGTGGCTACGCAGGTATGGGGGACACTCTGTATCTGAAGGCTGGAGACAGCCTTTGGCTGCAGCCGTGGCTTTCAACATCTTGTCCAACGATTCAACCATGCTGGAATAATCCATTTCCTGACTCCCTTGCTGCTGGAATTGGCTTGCGTTCAACCATAGACCGCGAACATTTCAATATTTGATGAGTAAACCTGGAAATTTCACCCATCCTTCATGCTGAAGACCAACGCCTGCAAGCTGTGGTTCAAGAAAAGTGCTCAACCTGTAACGGCGAGCCTGTGCATATTGAGGAGCTAGGTATGTCCATTCGAAGCTTGGCGAAGAACCTGCCGCCGGACCCTTCACGGGAAGGCTGGGTCATCGGATGGGGGGTCCTGAGAGACCGACATCCATGGCATTTCGTCGACGTTTATGCCGACCAGAAAACGGCCATGGCAGAGGCGCAGCGCAGAGGAGATGGCTACGTGGTGGAATTCGGCTCGCACCGCCTGGGGACGCATGAGTTTATCTGCGGTGTCACCTTACCTGAAGGCTGATGCTCGAACATGACGCAGGCCTTGAAAAACACGGCGCACTATATCGACGGCTACTTGATGAAAAATCCAGAAAAGGAGGCGCTGATCAGCGAGGATGACGGGCCAGACCGATGATGCCTACTCTGCCGGATCGCTGGAAGTGTGGCGACGCAGCGATTTAAGACACAGCGTTTTCGCTGATGACAGTTGGAAGTCGCCGCCTGCCCTCCGGCGCTGCGCGCCTGGCCGCTATTTCGAGGCAGCCAGAAAGCCTGCGGCAGGCACACCTTCAGCGGCGACACGTCGGGCCCGGCCAACGCCCCACGCCAGCGCCCTGGTCATCGACTCGCCAGGGCGAGAATCGAAGGCCTCCTCAAGGATAGCCATGCCACCAGGGGCGTACACCCCGATGAACATCTGCGTTCTGCCTGTCCGCGACAGTCGCGTCTGGACATCAATGTATGTCCCATCGTCGAGTGTCTCGTCGTGAGTTCGGTGATGAAGCGTCGGGTCAGCCCAGGCCCAGAAAACATCACCGCGTATTCTCATGAGGCGCTCCTACGACTTTAGTTGTAGTCAGGTGGTTTATTGCCACCATAGCGAACGTGCAGTTTTACGCAAATTCGTCTGACTCATCTGTGAGCTGAATCGGACAATCGGCTATTCAGCAGCCCCGCCAGAGACTCAGCGCTTGTCGTGAAGCTCCGACGGCCATGCGAAGAGATCAGTTAACCATTCGCCGCTCCCGGCCAGCCGGCCTGATGCAAGGCTTTGAGCAGCGTCTCACAATCCAGTCCCGGTACTGCATGGCCGTTGCCTTCGGCGGTGTCAGCGGCTAGTAAGGCGTTGATGATGGCTTCTTCCACCGCTTCGGTGGCGGCAAGAAACAACTCGCTGATATGGTCGTTGTTGACCATGCTAAGGTTGTCGGTGGTCGGCGCGCGCTTACTTTCGTAAGCTGCTGGCGGCACATGATTACCGGTGGAGAAGGCGACGAAAATGTCACCGCTGTGGTCTTCGTTACCTCCACCGGTGCGGGCGAGACCGATGCTGGCGCGTTGTGCCAGGCGCGTACATTGGTGTGGCAGCAACGGCGCATCGGTGGCCAGGCAAACGACTATCGAACCCATGCCCGGGTGCGGTAGCGAAGCCTTGAGGAACGGGGAGTCAGCCTGTTCCATGTAGCGTCCCACCGGATAGCCGTCGACGCGCAGTTCGTTACGGATGCCGTGGTTCGCCTGGACAATGGCGCCAACAGTCCAACTGCCCTGAGTGCTACTCAGGCGCCGCGATGCAGTGCCGATACCGCCCTTGAACTCGTGGCAGATCATGCCGCTGCCACCACCGACCGCGCCCTCGATAACGGGCCCAATTACAGCATTACTCAGGGCTTCGGCCACATGCTCGTGCTTCACATGAAAACCGTTGATGTCGTTGAGCAGCCCGTCATAGGTCTCCAGCACCACCGGCATGTTCCAGTAGATACGGCCGTCATCCGGTTGTTGTTCACGGTCCAGCACAATCAGTGCATCGCGCACCACACCCAGGCTGTGGGTGTTGGTGAAGGCGATGGGACTGGTCAAAAGACCCGCTTCGCGAATCCACTCCAGACCGGTTGCGTCGCCGTTGCCGTTCAACACATGGACGCCGGCAAAGCACGGTTGCTGGCTGGTGGAACCGACACGCGGCTCGATGATTGTTACCCCAGTCAGGATGTCGCGGCCGTTGGCGGTGCGTCCTCGCACATTGCTGTGACCGACCCGAACGCCCGGCACATCGGTGATGGCGTTGAGGGGACCGGGTTGCAGTTGGCCGAACTGAATATTCAGGTCACGGGCACGTGGCTTCATCGTGTCTTTCATGATCTCTCGCTCTTGTTTTGGTTTGTTTCATGACTGGGGTTTGGTCAATCATCAGCAGAATCGGGTCTGCCAATTAATTGCCTGTCTTGACTGTGTTCCACGCACGGGTCCGAATGCGCTCCAGCTTCAGCGGCAGTGGCTCCAGGGGAAAAAGCGTGGACAGCACATCCTTGGACGGATACACCCCAGGATTGTCGCGGATCTTCTTCTCTACAAGCGCAGTGGCATCCTTGTTCGCGTTCGGATAGCTCAGGTAGTTGGATGACTCAGCAATGACTTCGGGGCGCAACATGTAGTTGATGAAGGCCAACCCTTGCTCCGGGTTCGGCGCATCGTTGAGCTGCACCATACTTTCCACCCACACCGGGGCACCTTCGCGTGGAATGCTGTAGACAAGGTTTCGATGGTTGCCAGCCAGCTCGGAGGCTTTCTGCGCGTCGGAGACACCGCCCGCCCAGCCCAGCACAACGCAGACGTTGCCATTGGCGAGATCAGAGATGAACTTGGAAGAATCGAAGTAGGCAATATGGGGGCGCAGCTTCAACAGCAGTTCCTGAGCTTTTTTGTAATCGTCCGGGTTATGGCTGTTGTATGGCAGTCCAAGGTAGTGCAGTGCGATAGGAATAACCTCGCCAGGCGCGTCCAGCATGGCCACACCGCATTGACGGAGTTTGGCTAGATTTTCTTCCTTGAAAATCAAGTCCCAGGAATTGACTGGCGCATCGGGGCCGAGTAGTGACTTAACCTTGTCCGCGTCATAGCCGATGCCAGTGGTCCCCCACAAATAAGGGGCAGCGTAGCTGTTTCCGGGATCATTGCTCTGCAACTTGGCGAGGACGTCGGGATCGAGATGGGACCAGTTGGGTAACTTGGAGCGATCCAGTCTTTTCAGCACGCCGGCTTTGATCAGGTTCGGTAGCAGGTCGGCACTGGCAACCACAACGTCATAACCACTGCGGCCAGCCATCAGTTTGCTTTGCATGACCTCACTGTTGTCGAACACGTCGTACACCGCGCTGACGCCTGCTTCTTTCTGGAAGTCTTTCACCGTGTTCGGGGCAATGTAGTCATACCAGTTGTAGATATGGACACTTGGCTTTTGAGCGTCACCGGCCTCGGCGCAAACCAGGCCAAAACTGAACAGAGAGACCAGCGCGAATTGCATGTAACGAATCCGTTTCATGGGGATGCTCCGGAGCGTTAGCGCTGAGTCCAGAGACACGAGCACTGCTCCTGCTAGTTTGTGAATTACTGTTGTGGCAGGGTCGAAACAGGCGTTAAGACGGAACAATCGTTGTGTTGCAGTTGCGTCCCACAACTGATTCAGGGGATCAGGAGTTCACGTCGACTATCATCATGCTCACTCTGCTCGCCGGTCAGGAACAGGCGGCGGTCACTGAGGTACTCATATTCGTGGCGGGCGGTGCGCAGCAGGTCGAGATCTAATTCCACCACCTGCCGACACTCTGCGCGGCCCGCTTCGAACAGCGTGCGCCCGAAGGGATCGATAGCGGCGCTGCCGCCGGCAAAAACGAGCCCTTCGTCGCCGTCGCCCACCCGATTGACCATCACCGCGAATGCCTGGTTTTCCTGAGCGCGAGCCATGATTGCAGTGCGGTGGACAGGGCCGTAAGGATCCATGTTACCGTTAGTGACCAATATGAGCTCGGCGCCGAGTTGGCCGAGCGCCCGAGCACTTTCCGGAAACTCAATGTCGTAGCAAATCAGGATACCGACACGGATGCCCTTCCACAGTGCGGTGACATAGCGGTCTCCTTGTTGGAACAATCCGCGCTCTGACGGCCAAAGGTGAGTTTTGCGATAACTCAATGCGATCCCTTGCGGGGTGACCAGTAAGGAGGTGTTGTAAACGGTGCCGGAGTCGTTCTCAGCCAGACCAATCACCGCTGAGACGTTTCGTTCGTGTACGGCGCGTTGCACGGCCTGCACACTCGGCCCGTTAACGGGCTCGGCGATTTCGGCGAGCTGTTGGGCGCTGGCAAATCCCATCAGCTGGGTCTCTGGAAAAATCAGCAGATCGGTATCCACGGCGCAGGTAGCGATGGCCTGCAATGTACGTTCCAGGTTATAAGCGGTATCGCCATCGCGACCGGAGAGTTGTACAAGTTCAATCTTCATCGGTGATCCTTTCACGTGTATGTTGGCTCAATCGCCACACTGAACAGCACCCGCCAGGGCTGAAACGAAGTATGGAGAGCCATAAAACGGAAAGTAATTACTTCGATGGGGTAACCCCGTATGGGTAGAAACGGGAGCATTACACTGCAGGACATGGCTTGGCACCAGGCCATCGGCAGACTAATCGAGGCACTTGACCGCCCTAATTTCTGGCTGGCTCTGGTGCGTCAACTGGATAGATACATTCCGGTGGACAGTTGGGTCGTGCTGATATTCAGCAATGGTCGCCCGCAGGTGCTCGCAGAATGCCCAGGCAAGGATGGCGGGCCAGATCCGCTTTTTCAGGACTACCTCAAAGGCCTGTATCTGCTCGACCCCTTTTATCTCGCCAACCGGGAAGCACCGCAGAGCGGTTTGTTTTGGCTAGCCGACGTGGCGCCGGAGTGCTTCGAGCAAACCGACTATTACCAGCGCTACTTCCGCCTCAATGTCGTTGCCGACGAAGCACATATCAACGTCCAGCTCGACACGGAGCGCACCCTCAGCCTCTCGCTGGGAAGTGAGTGTCTCTTCAGTGCAGAGCAGACCGCCCTACTCACTCTCATCCAGTCCTGGGTTGCCGCCCTGATGCGTCAGCGCATGGCATTCGAGCGGGAAGCGCTGGAGCAGAACACGTCGCCGGCACCCAGCTGGCAGAGCTGGCTGGACTCTACTGACCAGCAGTTGGATACGCCGCTTTCCGCCCGTGAACTGGAAGTTGGCCGGCTTATGCTTAGCGGCTGCTCGAACAAGGAGATCGCGCGCAAGCTGGCGATTTCCGCAGAGACTGTGAAGGTCCATCGCAAGCACATGTACAGCAAACTCGGCATTAAATCTCAGTCCGAGCTGTTCTCATTATTTTTGAACGCACAGAACTGAACTCGTTTTCTCATGATGGCTTCAAGTTCTAAGACAATCGGCCTCGTTGCGTTCCACAGGCCCGGCGGCGCAACTCAATGTTGGCCAGGCGCCGAGCCTGGTAAGGGCCGCTGACGTAGGAGAACGACAGGGTTTCTGCCGCCTCACCACGCTCAGCAATCACCCAATCACTAATCGAAACCTCGGGGTAAGACCGGTAAGCGACTGAGGATGGTCCTGGAAATGAACGGAGTGAGGAACAACCTAAGCCTGCTGCTCGATAAGGTTACGCGACACACCAGCCAGCACCTTTCGCCGTTCTTCATCCAGTTCCGCGATATCCGACCGAAGGCCGCATCAGAGATCAACGACCTTAGCGAGGCAAGCGTACTGCCGGGCCACTCGAAAGAGGGAGATCGCAAAGCCCTCGAAAGGCTGAAGTTTCAGAACTCCACCCCGAAAGTTTCGGAACTCGTGGTTTTTTTCGTCCCACAAAGAAAAACCCCGCAGACGTTAATCTGCGGGGCTTTCGAATGGTGGAGGCCGAGGTCGGAATCGAACCGGCGTAGACGGATTTGCAATCCGGAGCATAACCACTTTGCTACTCGGCCTCAAAGGTCGGATCTAGCTGCTTGCGCTTTGCTATCTCCTTGAAACGCTGAACCTTTTTCAAAGCTTGCTGCGTTTCGATGGGCGCCATTATGTCTTCATTCCTTTAACCTTGCAACCCCCTGAACGAAAAAAAATTTCAACGGGTTCAAGGTGTTAGCGCAGGCGGCTGAGTTTACTCCACAAGCCTACCACCGCGTTCTCCACAGTACCGCTGGCGGCCATGCCAATACGCTCCTGCAGGCTCTTGCGTTCGGCATAGTGCAAGTGGAACAGGTTGGCGTTGCGTGCGCGTTCGCTCAGGTACTCGTCACTGGTCTGCAACTCGTCAACCAGCTTGCGATTCAAGGCGGCCACGCCCAGCCAGACTTCGCCAGTGGCCACTTCGTCGATGTGCAACTGCGGACGATAGCGGGAGACGAAATCCTTGAACAACTGGTGAGTGATGTCCAGGTCTTCCTGAAACTTCTCCCGGCCCTTCTCGGTGTTTTCGCCAAAGACGGTCAGGGTGCGCTTGTACTCGCCAGCAGTCAGTACTTCGAAGTCGATGTCGTGCTTTTTCAGCAGGCGGTTGACGTTGGGCAACTGCGCCACCACGCCAATAGACCCCAGTACGGCGAATGGGGCACTGACGATCTTCTCGCCGAT
The DNA here is from genome assembly GCF_057766845.1 of Pseudomonas sp. D5(2026). NCBI lineage: Bacteria > Pseudomonadati > Pseudomonadota > Gammaproteobacteria > Pseudomonadales > Pseudomonadaceae > Pseudomonas > Pseudomonas sp. D5(2026). The sequence continues at coordinate 2,235,468 of NZ_CM173421.1, read as the reverse complement.
GCAGGCCATCATGTACCCACCGCTGGCAGCCACCTTGTCGATGCACACGGTCAACGGGATGCCCGCCTGACGAATACGCGCCAGTTGCGATGCAGCCAAGCCGTAACTGTGCACAAGGCCACCGCCGCTTTCCAGGCGCAGTACCACTTCGTCACGCGCGGTGGCGAGCGTCAGCAGTGCGGTGATTTCGTTGCGCAGGCTTTCGGTGGCCGAGGCTTTGATGTCGCCATCGAAGTCCAGCACGAATACCCGGCTCGTGTCCTCGGCCTTGCCCTTCTTCTGCTGCTTTTCTGCCTTCGCCTGCTGCTTGCGCAGGGCCTTGAGCTGGGCCTTGTCGAGCAGGCCGGACTCCAGACGCTCACGCAGGTCCTTGTAAAAATCGTTCAGCCGGGTGACCTGTAATTGCCCGCCTGATTTGCGCCGACCTTTGCCACGCAGCCCGGCGATGGCCGACAGCACCACCAGTATGGCGATGACCAGGGTGGCGGTTTTGGCGAGAAAGCTTGCGTATTCGGCAAGAAACTCCACGTTGACTCCTTAAATACCTGCGCCACTACGGCGCGTCACTGTTGCAAGCATACCGTTGCGTCTGTGGTGCTGCCAGCGGGTGTAAACGCTGGCAACACCTTTCAAACAACCTTTTCAAACGCTTGTATGTTTTTTCGTTGACAGCCCGTGAGCCGCATCCTAACCTCGCAGCAACCTCCAACAGGCCGGAACCTTTCGTGGGCAATCTCTACCTGATTCGACATGGCCAAGCCTCCTTCGGTGCCGATGACTACGACGTCCTCTCGCCCGTGGGCGTGCGCCAGAGCCAGGCTCTGGGTGAACACCTGGCCCAGTTGGGCGTGCGGCTGGACCGCTGCGTGGCTGGCGACCTGCGCCGCCAGCAGGATACCGCGCGGCTGGCGCTGCAGGCGCTGCACGCCAATGGCTGCCCGGTGCCGGCGGTTGAGACCGACGCGGCATTCAATGAGTTCGATGCCGACGGTGTGATCCGTGCCCTGTTGCCCGACCTGCTGCCGGAAGAGCCCGATGCCCTGCATGTGCTGCGCAATGCCGCACAGCACCGCAGCGAGTTTCAGCGTCTGTTCGCGTTGATGGTGCAGCGCTGGCACGATGGCGAGCATGCCGATAATGGCCTGGAAACCTGGCATTCGTTTACGTCACGCGTACAAGGGGGCCTGCAACGCGTGCTGGACACCGCCGGCAGCGGCGATCATGTTGCTATCTTCACCTCGGGTGGCACCATTGCCGCCCTGCTCCACCTGGTTACCGGTATTACCCCCAGCCAGGCGTTCGCGCTGAACTGGCAGATCATCAACACGTCGCTCAGCCAGTTGAAGTTTCGCGGCCGCGACGTGGCACTGGCTTCCTTCAACAGCCAGGCCCATGTGCAGCTGTTGAGGGCGCCGGAGCTTGTCACCTACCGATAAGCCCGGCTTGTTGTGTCCCTGCGGGGACGTGTAAATCACTCTATAAGGAATGCGCCATGACCTCCGTAGCTGATGCCGTCAAAAAGATGCAAGAGAAATTCAACCCATCCGCTGCCGCCGGCCTGGACCTGGTGTTCGGCTTCAACATCACCGACGAAGACAAGCACTACGCGCTGATCGTCAAGGACGGCACCTGCGACCTGCAGGAAGGCGAAAACCCGGATGCCAACTGCACCCTGGTGATGGACGCCGAAACGCTGAAGGGTATCGTCAGCGGCGAAACCGACGGCATGCAGGCCTTCATGGGTGGCAAGCTGCGGGTTGAGGGCGACATGATGCTGTCGATGAAACTCAGCGAGCTGTTCCCGTCCTGAGGGCTGGGAATACCGGATGATCGAAAAACCGAAGCCTGACGGCTTCGGTTTTTTTTGCCCTGCATTCGGTGCAGTGATCCACCAGCAACACCCTCACCTATTTGGCACATGGGACGATTGTTCCAACCCTGGCGGACCATTAGATTACCCAATAGTACTTGCTATCGAGAATAAGGAAGACGCATGACGCTCACCGACCAGTCCACCCAGGTACGCCCCGGCGAAGAACTCGACGCGGCCGTCATCGACCCTTACTTCAAAGCCAATATCCCCGGCCTGCACGGCCTGCCGAGCATCAGCCAGTTCCCTGGCGGCGCTTCCAACCTCACTTATCTGGTCAGCTACCCGGACCGCGACTTCGTACTGCGCCGCCCCCCCTTCGGTCAAAAGGCCAAGTCGGCCCATGACATGGGGCGCGAGTTCCGCATCCTCAACCAGCTCAACAGCGGCTTCCCCTATTGCCCCAAGGCCTACGCACACTGCACTGACACCCGCCTGATCGGCGGCGAATTCTATGTGATGGAAAGGGTCAAGGGCATCATCCTGCGCTCGGACATCCCGGCCGAACTGAACCTGGACGCCAGCCGGACCGAAGCCCTGTGCAAAAGCTTCATCGACCGCCTGGTCGAGCTGCACCAGGTGGACTACAACGCCTGCGGCCTGGCCGACCTGGGCAAGCCAGAGGGCTACGTGCAGCGCCAGATCGAGGGCTGGGTCAGCCGTTATGAAAAAGCCCTGACACCGGATGCGCCACGCTGGGAAAAGGTAACCGCCTGGCTGCACGAAAAAATGCCCGCCGACCACCCGCGCCCAGGCATCGTGCACAACGACTACCGTTTCGACAACGTGATCCTGGATGCTGACAACCCCATGCGCATCATCGGTGTGCTGGACTGGGAGATGGCCACCCTGGGCGACCCACTCATGGACCTGGGCAACTGCCTGGCCTACTGGATCGAAGCCGGCGACCCGGCGCCAGTGCAACTGATGCGCCGCCAGCCAAGCAACGCGCCGGGCATGCTCAGCCGCCGCCAGTTCGTCGATTACTACGCCGAGCGCGCCGGCATCCGTCTGGACAACTTCGATTACTACTATTGCTATGGCCTGTTCCGCCTGGCAGGGATCGTTCAGCAAATCTACTACCGCTACTACCACGGCCAGACTCAGGACAAGCGTTTCGCCCAGTTCATTCACATGAACCGTTTGCTGGAACAAATGACCTTGCAGGTCATCGCCAAATCCAGCTTCTGAGCACAGCCCACGACGACGGATAACAAGGAAAACAGCATGTCCAAGACCCACCTGTTCGACCTCGACGGCAAGATTGCCTTTGTTTCCGGCGCCAGCCGAGGCATCGGCGAGGCCATCGCCCACTTGCTCGCGCAACAAGGGGCCCATGTGATCGTTTCCAGCCGCAAGCTTGAAGGGTGCCAGCAGGTGGCCGATGCCATCATTGCGGCCGGCGGCAAGGCTACGGCTGTGGCCTGCCACATTGGTGAGCTGGAACAGATTCAGCAGGTGTTCGCTGGCATTCGCGAACAGTTCGGGCGACTGGATGTGCTGGTCAACAACGCTGCCACCAACCCGCAATTCTGTAATGTGCTGGACACTGACCCAGGGGCGTTCCAGAAGACCGTGGACGTGAACATCCGTGGCTACTTCTTCATGTCGGTGGAGGCTGGCAAGCTGATGCGTGAGAACGGCGGCGGTAGCATCATCAACGTGGCGTCGATCAACGGTGTTTCGCCCGGGCTGTTCCAAGGCATCTATTCGGTGACCAAGGCGGCAGTCATCAACATGACCAAGGTGTTCGCCAAGGAGTGTGCGCCGTTCGGTATTCGCTGCAACGCGCTACTGCCGGGGCTGACCGACACCAAGTTCGCTTCGGCACTGGTGAAGAACGAAGCCATCCTCAACGCCGCCTTGCAGCAGATCCCGCTCAAGCGCGTTGCCGACCCCAAGGAAATGGCGGGCGCGGTGCTGTACCTGGCCAGCGATGCCTCCAGTTACACCACCGGCACCACGCTCAATGTCGACGGTGGCTTCCTGTCCTGATCAGGCTTTGACGGCGACCAAGGTGTAGCTCAGGGGCAGGCGTGCAGGCTGCTCGCGCAGGCGATATTCACCGTCTTCGCCCCTGACCATCTGCCCCGGCAGCGCCTCCCAAGGGATGCTCTGGTGCTCGACCAGCGCTGTCAGTTGCAGGCCGTGGGCCAGCAAGGCGGTGATCACTTCACCCAGGCCGTGGTTCCATTCGTGGGTTTCGGTGTGGGCCAGGCGTTGATCGGTTTCGACGTAGGTCTGGTCGGTGTGCCACACCGTTGGCGATTCGTGCTCAAAGTACGGATATTCGAGCTGCAGGCGGTCCTGATGATCTTCGTTGACGGCCATCAGCATCGGGTGCCCGTCGCGAAGGAACAGGCGCCCGCCTGGTTTCAGCAGTGCCGCGACGGTGCGCGCCCACGGCTCGATGCGAGGCAGCCAGCAGAGCGCGCCAATACCGGTGTAGACCAGGTCGAAATTACCCGCCGGCAGCACCTTGTCGGCGGCATAGACGTCAGACTCGACATACTGGATGGGCAGCGCGCAACGCTCGGCCAATGCCTGTGCCTCGGCCAGCGAAGCCTTGGAATAATCCAGGCCGCAAACCTTGGCGCCAAGGCGCGCCAGCGAGAGGGTGTCGGTACCGATGTGGCACTGCAAATGGACCGTCTCAAGCCCGTCGATGTCGCCGAGCAGTGGCAGGTCGAAGCGTACGGTTTCGGACAAGTGCCCGTGTTGCTGGACCAGGCGTTCGACTTCGTAGTCCTTCGAAGCGGCGTGCAACGGGGCACGCTCATCCCAGCTGATGCGGTTGAGTTGCAGTGAGCGGTCCATGGAATCGTCCTTGTGTGGAAGCGCCTTATGCTAGCTGTCACCGCGCACCCTGCAACACAGCTGTCTTGATAAAAAGTGTAAAGCCTGCGCGCCCTCTGCTGTGGCAACAACTGCCTTGCTCATTACCCTGAATAGGCGGGCCCTTGCAGGAGTGGTGATAAAGCCAGCACAGGCGCCAGCCGTTACAGGCAGGTTGCAGCAGCAGCCCGGCGTTGCAGGGCCACGCCGTCGTTCTGCTTCGCGTAGTAATCCACACGCGTTCCGCCCGACTGCGGGTAAACGTCCACGAACGCTTCGGCCTCACGGGTATACACGGTGAACCCGCCCTGCTTGCGCTGTTCCAGGTAGCCGCTGGCGTCATCACCGAACACCTTCTCTTCCTGCCAACTGAACTGGATGCACTGGGCAACCAGCGCTGGTGCCTTGTGCGAGTCGAGCTGCGCAGTCGGCTTGCCGCCACGCGCGGTTTCCATGGTCGCAGAAGCACAACCGGCCAGCATCAGCACCGCAGCCAACGGCAGAATCGCACGCATGTTTCATCCTCGGAGTCGCAAAAAAGAAGGCGACTCTAGCACTGGCAGGCATTCCGAGTGAATTGCCGCGCACTTGCCGCTGTCGCAGATAAAACATGCCATCACGAGGAACGCATCATGAAACTGCACTATCTGCTACTCGCCGCCCTGCCTTGCCTGCCCCTGAGCGTCAGCGCCGCCCCCTCGAGCGAAGAAAGCATCACCGCCCCCGAAACCCACAACCGTGAACTAAGCGTCGGCGACAAGGCCCCGGACCAGTACAAACGCGATGACCAGGCCATCCAGGATTGGAAAGCCAAAGGCCTGCCAGAACCGGAAAAGGAAAGCCACTGGGTGCGCATGGGTAAGCATTATGTGCTGGTGCAGATCACCAATGGCGTGGTGCTGGCGATTCAACCGGCATCCTGATTCACCACGCCCTGGCCAAGGCGACCCATTGCAGAGCACCTCGCCGCCGGCCAAGCATGGCCAGAACGTATTGATACGCTTGGAACGATCAATGCCGGTCAGCGCCACAGCCCGTTCTTTCAGGCGGACGCCTTGGCGCTGATCACTTGAAGCACAATTTTTTTGCCCGCCCGGGAAACCAAATCGATCGGTCCCAGTCTTAAAAGGTGCCCCGTAAACCTATGCGGATCAAGGACCTATATCGTGCTCACGCGTCTTGCAAGCCTTTCTCTGGTTGCTGTTGTCCTGCTGACCGCAGGTTGCCATAGCCATCGCTACCATGATGACGACGGCTGGCGTGACCGCGACCGTGACCATCGCCACCACCATCGCCATGACCGCGACGACGATGACGATCGGCAATACCGCGGTGACCGCTACTACCGCTGAAGCGTCCTTTCAGCCCTGACCTGCCGCCCGTTGCGCGGCGACTTATCCTGATGATTCCTTTGAGGTTCGTATCATGCGTCTGACTCTGCCTTCCCTTGCCCTCGGCCTGCTGCTGTGCCAGGGCGCTTTCGCCGGTGACGGTACTGCCGCCATTGGCGGCGGCCTGGGGGGTGTCCTGGGCAACGTTGTTGGTCAACAGCTCGGCGGCAAGACCGGCGCGGCCATCGGTGCCGGCGTTGGCGGCGCAGCCGGTAGCGCTGTCGGTGCGCGCAAGGGCAACCGCACCGAAGCCGCCATCGGCGGTGGCCTGGGCTCGGCCGGCGGCTCGCTGCTGGGCGGCGCAGTAGGCGGCAGGACCGGTTCGACCGTGGGTGCCGGCCTGGGCGGCGCAGCCGGTGGTGCCCTCGGCAACCATCTGGGCGACGACAACCGCGGCAGCAAGAAGCACCGCCGCCACCGTCACTGACCCCGTGACCAGAGGGCCGCATAGCGGCCCTTTTTGTTGCAGCACATCAACACCCCCTTCACTACAAGCAGGCACACTGACTGCTACTGTCTATCGTGTCCCCGTGTGAAGGAACACCCCCTCCCCATGAACCATGAGTTGCTCTGGGTCCTCGGCCTGCTGGCCATCGTGATTACCCTGTTCGTCATCAACCGCCCACGCATGGACGTGGTCGCGCTGCTGGTGATTCTCGCCCTGCCACTACTCGGCATCCTTACCGTGGAACAGGCCCTGGCCGGGTTCAGCGACCCCAACGTGGTGCTGATCGCCGCCCTGTTCGTGATTGGCGAAGGCTTGGTGCGCACCGGCATTGCCTATCGCATCGGCGAATGGATGAGCGAGCGGGCCGGCAATAGCGAGGCACGCCTGCTGGTACTGCTGATGGTGGCGGTGGCCGGGCTGGGATCGATCATGAGCTCCACCGGTGTGGTGGCCATTTTTATCCCGGTGGTACTGAGCATCGCTGCACGCCTGCAGCTTTCACCCAGCCGCCTGATGATGCCACTGGCTTTTGCCGGCCTCATCAGTGGCATGCTCAGCCTGGTCGCCACACCGCCCAACGTGGTGGTGCACAGCGAGCTGGTCCGCCATGGCGAAGCGGGGTTCAGCTTCTTCAGCTTTACCCCGTTCGGCCTGGTGGTGCTGGTGCTGGGCATTGGCTACATGCTGCTGACCCGGCACTGGCTCAACGGTGAAGTGCGCAAGGATGGCCGGGTGGAAAGCCGCCGCACCTTGCTGGACCTGGTACTGGACTACAAGCTCAATGGCCGTGAACGGCGCCTGCGCATCCGCCCTCACTCGCCGCTGATCGGCCACAACCTCGGCGAACTGGAACTGCGCACCAGACACGGCGCCAACGTGATCGGCATCGAGCGCCAGCACAAGTTCACCACGCGCGTGATCGCTGCCGACTCGGGCACCGTGTTGCATCAGGGCGACGTGCTGCTGCTCGACCTGTTCGCCAAGCATGACGACCTGCGCAGCCTGTGCCAAACCATGCAACTGGAGCCGTTGCACTTCAAGGCCGCCTACTTCATCGACCAGTCCCAGGATTTGGGAATGGCTGAGGTCTCGCTGCCGCCCGGCTCACAGTTGATCGGCAAGAGCATCCTTGAGCTGGCGTTTCGCACCCGCTATGGCCTCAACGTGGTCGGCCTGCGCCGCGATCAGGCCGCTATCGAAGAGCAACTGCTGGAAGAAAAGCTGCGCCTGGGCGACACCCTGCTGGTAGTCGGCCCGTGGAAGGCGGTACGCCAGTTGCAAAGCAATCCCAAAGACTTCCTGGTATTGAGCCTGCCCGCCGAGATCGACCTGGTCGCACCAGCCCGCACCCGCGCGCCGCAAGCAGTACTCAGCCTGGCAGTGATGGTCGGGCTAATGGTTAGCGGCGCCGTACCCAATGTCATTGCTGCGCTGATCGGCTGCCTGCTGATGGGCGCAGGCCGCTGCATCGACATGAACAGTGCCTACCGCGCCATCCACTGGCAAAGCCTGGTGCTGATCGTCGGCATGCTGCCCTTCGCCCAGGCGCTGCAGAAAACCGGCGGCATCGACCTGGCGGTAGGTGCGCTGGTAAACGTGCTGGGTGGTGCCGGCCCCAGCGCCATTCTTGCCTGCCTGTTCGCCGTCACTGCAGTGATCGGGCTGTTCATTTCCAACACCGCCACCGCAGTATTGATGGCTCCGGTGGCTGTCAGCACTGCGGCGCAGCTGGGCATGTCGCCCTACCCGTTCGCCATGACCGTAGCGCTGGCCGCGTCGGCGGCGTTCATGACGCCGGTGTCATCACCGGTCAACACGCTGGTGCTTGGGCCGGGGCAATACCGCTTCGCTGACTTCGTCAAGGTTGGCGTACCGTTCACCGTCCTGGTGATGCTGGTTACCGTCGTGATGGTGCCGTGGTTCTTTGGACTGTGATGAAAGTAACCAGAAATAGAGGCAATTTGACATTATCGCAACCAATCGCGGCAGATTGACATCAACCACCCTGACCCAACACACTGCGGGTAATTGCCCCAGGTGCTGTATCGCGTTGTCCTGGATTTCGTTTCCGCTTGCCGGTCGAGTTCATGGTTTTTCCAGCCCAATCGCGCGTGTTGCCTTATGTCGTTGTACTTGGCGTGACCTTCGCCCTTACCCTGGGCGGTATTTTGGCACGCCCGATCGAATCGCTGTCGCTGTTCTGGCCAGTCAATGCGGTACTGGCCGGCGTACTGCTGCGCTACCCCCGTCAAGCCACGTTTACGGGCTTCAGCCTGGTGTGGCTGGCCATGGTTGGGGCCGACCTGCTGTGCGGCAGCGCTTGGGTGCCGGCGCTGTGGCTCAACCTGTGCAATCTTGCCGTGGTGGTCACCCTCTGGCAGCTGCTGTCGCGCTTGCCACGCATGCACCGGCGCATGCGCAGCCCATATGGCGTACTCCGCGTGTTCGCCGCCTGCGCCGCCGCTGCCGCGGTAGCGGCCAGCATGGCAGCGGCAATGGCCGCACCGTGGTTCCAACAGTCGTTGCGCGCCACCTGGCTAGCCTGGTTCAGCGAACAGTTCTCGACCGGCGTGCTGGTGCTGCCGGTGCTGCTTACAGCGCCCTCGGTGCGGGCCTTGATGCGCGGCGGCGCGCAGCCCATCCGCCTGGCGCCGTTGCTGGTGCTGCTGGCCTCGCTGGCATTCAGCATCGCATTTGGTGGCCCTGGGGCCATTGCCTTCCCGATTGCCGCGTTGCTGTGGTGTGCCTGGACCTACTCACCGTTCCTGGTTTCATTGCTGACGCTCACGGCCGGCAGCACGCTGATCGTGGCCGTGGCGCAAAACCTCATGCACTTCAGCGTGCCGCAGAGCGAGCCAGGGGTTACCACGCTGATGTCGGCGCGCCTGGGCATCGCCATGCTGGTGCTCGGGCCGCTGGTGGTGGCTTGCGTCAGCCAGGCCAACCGTAGCCTCATGGCCCGTCTGGCGCACCAGGCCACCGTCGATCACCTCACCGGTGCGCTCACCCGCAGCGCCTTCACGCAGCGCGCCAATGCGCTGCTGGAGAGCCGTCAACAGCACGCCCAGGCGCTGCCTCTGACCCTGATGATGCTGGACATCGACCACTTCAAGTCGATCAACGATGCCCACGGACATGCAGTCGGTGACCAGGTGCTGCGCCAATTCGCCAGCACCCTGCAGGACCAGCTGCACAACGACGAGCTGTTAGCACGCCTGGGTGGCGAAGAATTCGTTGTCATGCTGCCGGGACTTGCGCCAGAGCGGGCCGCATTCACCGCCGAGCGCCTGCGCCGCGCCATACAGGACCTGCACGTGGTGCAGGCCGACCAGCGCCTGCAGATTACCGTGAGTATCGGTGTGGCAGGCTGCAACGCGAACATGCCGGCCCCCGGCCTGGAGGAACTGCTGGCGAGTGCCGACCAGGCTCTGTACCGGGCAAAGGCCCATGGCCGCAACCGCGTCGAACAGGCCGAAGCACAACGCCTGGTGATTTGAACTAGCCAGCCAGCAAGTCCCACGACAGCTTGGCGATCAGCACACACAACAGCACCAGGAACAGCCCGCGGACAAAACCGGCCCCCTTGCGTACCGCCAGCCAGGTACCGGTCAGCGCGCCAAGAATGTTACACACCGCCATGGGCAAGGCGATGGCGTACAGCACGTTGCCGGTCGGCACGAAGAACACCAGCGCCGCCAGGTTGGTGGCAATGTTCACCACCTTGGCCGAAGCCGACGCGTGCAGGAAGTCCAGGGCAAAGAAGCGGATGAACAGGAAAATCAGAAAGCTACCGGTGCCGGGGCCGAACAGGCCATCGTAGAAGCCGATAGCGCCGCCGATCAGCACTGCCAGGCATTGCTCCTTGCGGCCGATCTGCGCAGGTTTGTGCAAGGTGCCGAAGTCCTTCTTGCAGAAGGTGTAGATAGCCATCAGCACGATCAGCACCAGCACTGCCGGGCGCATCACGCTGGGCGGTACCAGCGACACCGTTGCGGCCCCCGCGAACGACATGACAAAGGCACTGAGCGCCGCCGGCACGATCAACCCCCAATCCAGCGTCACTTTACGGATAAACGAGCGGGCCGCGAAAGCCGTGCCGAACACGGACGCCAGCTTGTTGCTGCCGAGCAATGCCGCCGGTTGCGCGGTGGGCAACACGTTGAATAAGGCCGGGATCTGGATCAGCCCGCCGCCACCCACCGCGGCGTCGATCAACCCAGCGGCGAAGGCGAACACAGAAAGCACAGCAATATCCATCATGACGCGGTTCCAGGCAGTGAAGACGCCTGCAAGGCTAATCAAAGTGGCGCACTTGTGTTGAAATGCCATATTGCGATAACTGCAACAAGGAGCAGGCAATGGCATTGGACATGCTGCGGGAAATCCAGGCGTTCGTCAGCGTCGCACATAAGCGCAGCTTCGTTGCTGCCGCCCGCGCGCTGGGGCGTTCACCCAGTGCAGTTACACGCGCGGTACAAACCCTGGAAGACAATGCGGGAAGCAAATTGCTCAACCGCAACGCCAACGCCGTAACCCTGACCGAGGCCGGCGAGCGCTTGCTACCGCATGCCGAACGCTTGCTGGATGTGCAACGCGATGCTGCCGATGAACTGGCCGCGCTCAGTGGCAGCGCCCAAGGCTGGATTCGCTTTGCCGCGCCGCAACTGCTGGGAGAGCTTGTGCTACCACAGGTGCTTGCCGAGTTTTCCCGCTGCCACCCCCAAGTGACCCTGGACGTCCAGTACAGCGACGAAGCCCTCGACCCGCTGCAAGGTAAATTCGATTTCGTGGTGCGCGGTGCCTTCCCGCAATCGAGCGAGCTGATTGGCTACCCGCTTTGGCCCTACCAGCGACATCTGTATGCAAGCCCGGCATATCTGGCCCTGGCTGGCACACCGCAACACCCGGAAGACCTGAATGGACACACCTTGATCCTGCATACCGCGCCGCGCATCCTCAAGGCCTGGCACTTCTGCCACGATGGCCAGATCACCAGCCTGCGCCCCAGGCCCAGGCTTCGCCTGGGCTCAGGAGGCGCGGTATTCCACAGCACACTGGCCGGCGCCGGCATCGCCCGCCTTGCCGCCTGGGTCGGCGAAACACAGGTCAAGGCCGGCCGCCTGGTGCGGGTGTGTCCACAGTACCGCCTGACATCCAGCAGCGGCCAGGACCCACAGATGCACGCGGTATACCCTGCTGGCGAGTTGCCGGCGCGGGTACGTGACTTGCTGGCAGCCCTGCGACGAGCTGGCTCGCCTAGCTGAAACAGGCCATGAAACGACTGTTCAATTTCTGCTCAATTTAACAGAGCCCGCCGCGGGTCTGGCTTGCAGCACTTTATCCACAGACCTACCCACGTTTTTTGTGGACAGAATTCCCAGCGTAAAGAACGACTTATCGCACAAGCAGAAATGCCGAATCGGCCAACTTGAGCCGCTCGATCCGCTCCTGCCTTGAGAATGACGTGCACCTACCACTGATTCAGCAGTGCAATGAAAATGATTACCGGCCATTTGCCAATAGATTGGGCCCGTCGCTTGAAATGGACGGGCCGCGCAGGGAAAACGCAGTTGAACTCAGCTTGGCGGAATGGTGCCAAGAATACCAATCAGAATCGTCAGCAGCAGAAAACCACCCAGGAACAGCGCCAGCTTGCCCATTGGAACCTCTACAGTTGTGATGCGGGAATGGGCATATTGTCGAGCTTGGGCTGATACGGTTACAGATTCAGGTTTATGGAAAAAAAGCGGATCAGATGCGATGCGCGGATGCCGCCGGGCTGGATTCAGCCGCAGTGGTTGACGCTGAGCACGTGTCGCCGCGGGCCGGCAATTGATACACGAAGTTTCTAATCATGCCTCCAGCTTTGCGCAGTACCTGCGTTCAGTGTGCTGCCTCTCGGAAGCGCCTGAACCCAGCCAATACGGTAGATTGAGCTTACTTGGGAGGACACGATCTGAAACACGGTTTGTAGGATTGTTTACCGCAATCTGTAGGAAATGACGTGGCAATGAGTCTTACCTGTATGAAACATCAGTTTCTCAGGCAAATTCGAGCTGCTACGGTCCATTTTTCCTACAACGGCACGGAAGCCTACAGCGTGAGAAATGCATGGACTCGTTCAAAACCTCTGCACTAAAGCTGCAGAAGAATCTGCTAGACCTGCGCGTTGAGTGTGATCGTCTGAGAGGTGAAGGCAAGGACAAGGAGGCGGATCAACTCGCTGGGCCGATCGCGCGGCTTGAGGCGGCTATTCGGCAATTGCCGGATAGCCTGAAGCCCGACACCTTGCAGTGACCTGAGCACGCAACTGTCCTGCTCCACGGGCTGGCTTGCCCATCACCTTGCAGGAGCAGTCTTGCGCAGCGAAGAGGCCAGTAAGGCAATCGACTGTATTAGGCAGTTATCGCTTCTTCGCAGCGCAAGATAGCTTCTTGAACCGAGCTGGCGTCGGGTCATCTACCCCCGTCAGAACAACTTGATCGTATAACCCATGATCAAGCGGTCCTCATCTATATCTGCCCGACAGTTGGAACGCGCCATCTGCTCGGCCAGGTGCTCCCACCACTCGGGTGCACATAGCCTCCAGAACTGCTCGCAGATCGCACAACAGTTCGATAATCGCACAAATTCAGCCAAACCCTCTCTACTGTTGCCCTATCTTGCGGCACGCTATAGCGAAAGTCAGCAAGCCAAATCACGTGCTGACAGGCCCATCGCTTCACGCGCTCCGGCCAGCCCGACAACCACAACTCCAGGAACAACCAGGAGCTCGCCTTGATCAATAAAACGTACGAGTCCATCGCCAGCGCGGTGGAAGGGATCACCGACGGTTCGACCATCATGGTCGGTGGCTTCGGCACGGCTGGCATGCCGTCCGAGCTGATCGATGGCCTCATTGCCACCGGTGCCCGCGACCTGACCATCATCAGCAACAACGCCGGCAACGGCGAGATCGGCCTGGCCGCCCTGCTCATGGCAGGTAGCGTGCGCAAAGTGGTCTGCTCGTTCCCGCGCCAGTCCGACTCCTACGTGTTCGACGAGCTGTACCGCGCCGGCAAGATCGAGCTGGAAGTGGTCCCGCAGGGCAACCTGGCCGAGCGTATCCGCGCCGCAGGCTCCGGCATTGGTGCGTTCTTCTCACCGACCGGCTACGGCACCCTGCTGGCCGAGGGCAAGGAAACCCGTGAGATCGACGGCCGCATGTACGTGCTGGAAATGCCGCTGCACGCCGACTTCGCACTGATCAAGGCGCACAAGGGTGACCGTTGGGGCAACCTGACCTACCGCAAGGCCGCCCGGAACTTCGGCCCGATCATGGCCATGGCCGCCAAGACCGCCATTGCCCAGGTCGACCAAGTCGTCGAACTTGGTGAACTGGACCCGGAACACATCATCACCCCGGGTATCTTCGTCCAGCGTGTGGTCGCCGTCACCGGTGCTGCCGTTTCTTCGATTGCCAAAGCTGTCTGAGGCCTGCCATGACCATCACCAAAAAGCTCTCCCGCACCGAGATGGCCCAACGCGTGGCCGCAGACATCCAGGAAGGCGCTTATGTAAACCTGGGCATCGGCGCACCGACCCTGGTGGCCAACTACCTGGGCGACAAGGAAGTGTTCCTGCACAGCGAGAACGGCCTGCTGGGCATGGGCCCAAGCCCTGCGCCGGGCGAGGAAGACGATGACCTGATCAACGCCGGCAAGCAGCACGTCACCCTGCTGACCGGTGGGGCCTTCTTCCACCATGCCGACTCGTTCTCGATGATGCGTGGCGGCCACCTGGACATCGCTGTACTGGGCGCCTTCCAGGTGTCGGTCAAGGGCGACCTGGCCAACTGGCACACCGGCGCCGAAGGTTCGATCCCGGCCGTAGGCGGCGCAATGGACCTGGCCACCGGCGCCCGCCAGGTGTTCGTGATGATGGACCACCTGACCAAGACCGGCGAAAGCAAGCTGGTGCCCGAGTGCACCTACCCGCTGACCGGCATTGCTTGCGTCAGCCGCATCTACACCGACCTGGCGGTGCTGGAAGTGACACCTGAAGGGCTGAAAGTGATCGAGATCTGCGCGGACATCGATTTTGACGAGCTGCAGAAACTCAGTGGCGTGCCTCTGATCATGTGATCCGGGCAGCCTTAGGCTCTTTACGAAAAGTCTTGAGACGCAGGTCAGGCAAGGCGAAAACAGCCGAGGAACGGCCGGGGTCGCGCCCGACTGTACTGGAGTACATGAGCATTCCGAGGCTGTTTTCAACGCAGCATGAACCAGTATCAAGGCATTTCGTACAGAGCCTAGGGCTTTCCATGCCCTCTGCGGCACTATCGATAGTGCCGCACAAGCGCCGCGAGCAGAGAGCAAGCGGTGCTTGAGGCCGCCCTTCCAGCCGCTTCGGAGCCGATAGACGAGAACGCTCGGAGAGGTCAACCCAATGAGCTATCGAGCAGGGGCCAGATAGCGGCGTAAAAAATCCCTCCCACGACTTTACGCCTTTTTTACTCGACATTACCGTAAAGCAGGCAATACTGCCGGCACTGTCCCAACGAGCTCCCTCAATGCCGCTTCCTGCATTGCGTTTCATCGCCTTCATTATTGGTGTATTCCTGATCACGTTGGCCGTCAGCATGGTGATTCCGATGCTGACGCTGCTGGTGTACGACCGCAGCGACGACCTCGGTGCATTCGTCTGGTCGAGCCTGATCGTTCTATGCGCCGGCCTGCTCATGGTAGCCCGCGGCGTCCCCGACACACCGCAACTGCGGACCAGGGATATGTATCTGCTCACGACGGCAAGCTGGGTCATCGTGTGCGCGTTTGCGGCGCTGCCGATGGTGTTCATTCGACACATCAGTTACACGGACGCGTTCTTCGAGACCATGTCGGGAATCACCACCACCGGCTCGACCGTGCTGACTGGCCTGGACAGTGCATCACCGGGGCTGCTGATATGGCGTTCCCTGCTGCACTGGCTGGGAGGCATTGGATTTATCGGCATGGCCGTGGCGATCCTGCCACTGCTGCGCGTGGGTGGCATGCGACTGTTCCAGACCGAGTCTTCGGATTGGTCTGACAAAGTGACGCCGCGCTCGCATGTGGCAGCCAAGATGATCCTGCTGGTCTACCTGGGCCTGACTGCATTGGGGACAGGGGCATTGTGGGCTGCCGGCATGACCCCGTTCGAAGCCATCAATCATTCGATGTCGCTGGTTTCA
The DNA here is from genome assembly GCF_057766845.1 of Pseudomonas sp. D5(2026). Lineage (NCBI taxonomy): Bacteria > Pseudomonadati > Pseudomonadota > Gammaproteobacteria > Pseudomonadales > Pseudomonadaceae > Pseudomonas > Pseudomonas sp. D5(2026). The sequence continues at coordinate 2,219,716 of NZ_CM173421.1, read as the reverse complement.
ACCGGTGGTTTCTCTACCTCGGATGCCTCGCTGGGCCATTGGGAGCAGCCAGCGGTGCATTGGGTAGCGGTGGTCATCATGATACTCGGCAGCCTGCCCTTCACGCTGTATGTCGCCACGCTGCGTGGCCATCGAGGCATCCTGCTCAAGGACCATCAAGTTCGCGGTTTCATTGGTTTTCTCGTCTTCGTCTGGCTCACCGTCGGAACCTGGCTCTGCCTGCACAGCGATCTGGCCTGGTGGGATGCGTTTCGTATCGTTGCGGTGAATGTGACCTCGGTAGTAACCACAACAGGCGTTGCCGTGGGTGATTACACGCTCTGGGGCAGCTTCGCCATCATGCTGTTCTTTTACCTGACGTTTGTCGGCGGGTGCTCGGGCTCTACCGCTGGCGGTTTGAAAATATTCCGTTTCCAGGTGGCCGCTGCCTTGCTTGTCAGCAGCCTGAAACAGTTGATCCATCCACGGGCAACGATCTCGAAGAAATACAATGGGCACCCCATCGATGAAGAGATCGTTCGCTCACTGCTGACGTTCTCGTTCTTCTTCTCCGTCACCATCGCAATCATCGCCCTTGGCCTCTCCCTGATAGGGCTCGACTGGATGACGGCACTGAGTGGGGCTGCCACTGCCGTGTGCAACGTCGGTCCAGGCCTGGGCACGCTTATCGGCCCTGCAGGGAATTTCGCCTCCTTGCCGGACGCAGCGAAATGGTTATTGACGATCGGCATGCTGCTGGGACGGCTCGAAATCCTCACCGTTCTGGTACTGGTCTCGCCAGCCTTCTGGCGATTCTAAGGCGGAGGTCATCCAGCCAATCAGCCATAAAATTGGGCAGGGACGGCATATTCGTTCTAGGTTTACTGGCGCAGGAATAACAACAACAAGCGGAGAACGACGCCATGAACCGAGCCCTTCGCCTGGCATTGGCCAGCACCTTGTTTACTGTCTGTGCGGCTGCCCAGGCTGCACCGACCTTCATCAACATCCTCACAGGCGGTACCAGTGGTGTCTATTACCTGGTAGGCGTAGGCATTTCACAGATCTACAGCCACGGCATCGAGGGCAGCAAGACCACGGTGCAAGCCACCAAGGCCTCGGTAGAGAACCTCAACCTGTTGCAAGCCGGTCGAGGGGAGTTGGCATTCGCGTTGGGGGATTCGGTGGCAGATGCCTGGAAGGGCGATGCAGAGGCTGGATTCAAAACGCCCTTGAAGAAACTCCGCGCCATCGCCGGCACCTACCCGAACTACATCCAGATCGTCGCCAGCAAGGAGTCAGGGATCACCTCCCTGTCAGACCTCAAAGGCAAGCGTATCTCGGTTGGGGCACCCAAGTCCGGCACCGAACTGAATGCCCGCGCCATCTTCAAGGCCGCAGGGCTTACCTACCAGGACATGGGAAAAGTTGAATACCTGCCCTATGCGGAGTCCGTCGAACTGATCAAGAACCGTCAGCTTGACGCCACGCTGCAATCCTCAGGGCTCGGTCAAGCGGCTATCCGAGACCTGGCCGCGACCTTGCCGGTGGTGTTCGTGCCTATCCCTGCCGACGTGGTGACCCGCATTGGCAACAACGCCTACCAACCCGCCACCATTCCTGCCAACACCTATGATGGTCAGAATGCGGACGTATCAACGGCGGCCATCAACAACATCCTCGTCACCCGCGCCGACATCGGCGATGACCTGGCCTATCAGATGACCAAGCTGATATTCGAGAACCTTCCACGCCTGGTCACGGCCCACGCTGCAGCGAAGGATATCCAGCCGGAAAATGCCGCCAAGAACCTGCCCATTCCGCTGCATCCAGGAGCAGAGAGGTATTTCAAGGAGAAAGACCTGCTCCCCTGATGATATCCCCAAGCAATGGAGCAGCGTATGAGTGATACCGCGCAAGGTCTTCACGCCAGTACCGATCGCTGGCCTGCCGCGCTTTTTGCCGTGGCGCTGGTCTTTTCGGTTTTCCAGATCGCCACAGCGGCCTTCCCCCTGATTTCCACCCAAGTACTGCGTGCAGTACACGTGGGGTTCCTGTTGCTGGTGGTGTACCTGAGCTATTCATTCGCTGGCCACCGTCGGCCGTGGCAACCCCTTGCCTGGCTGCTGGGCCTTGCGGGAATGGCGACGGCTGCATACCAGTGGTACTTCGAAGGGGACCTGATTCAACGCTCCGGTGAGCTGACCACCAGTGACCTGATCGTGGGGCTGTTGCTTATTGGTTTGGTCTTTGAAGCCGCGCGGCGCGTGATGGGCATAGCGTTGCCCATCATTTGCGCGCTGTTTCTGGCCTATGGATTGCTTGGCCAATACTTGCCAGACGAACTCGCGCATCGAGGCTACGGCCTCGATCAGATCGTCAATCAGTTGGCATTCGGCACCGAAGGGCTGTATGGCACACCGACCTATGTCTCAGCCACCTACATTTACCTGTTCATCCTGTTCGGCGCATTTCTTGAGCAAGCGGGCATGATTCGTCTGTTCACCGATTTCGCCATGGGGCTGTTCGGCCATCGCAGCGGGGGGCCGGCCAAAGTGTCAGTGTTCTCCTCGGCACTGATGGGTACCATTACCGGCTCGGGGGTGGCCAACGTCGTCACCACCGGACAGTTCACCATTCCGCTGATGAAGCGCTTCGGCTACAAACCTGCATTTGCCGGTGGCGTCGAGGCGACCTCCAGCATGGGCAGCCAGTTGATGCCGCCAGTGATGGGCGCCGTGGCGTTCATCATGGCCGAGACGATCAACGTGCCCTACGCCGAGGTGGCGAAAGCCGCGCTCATCCCAGCGTTGCTGTACTTCGGCTCGGTCTACTGGATGGTCCACCTGGAGGCTCGGCGCAGCCATCTGCATGGCTTGCCTCGCGAACAGTGCCCGAGTGCCTGGGATGCGTTGCGACAACGTTGGTTCCTGCTCGTACCCCTGATGGTCTTGGTCGCGCTGTTGTTTTCCGGGCGAACGCCTTTGTACTCGGGAATGGTCGGCCTGGCCCTGACCGCCATCGTCATCCTTGGCTCGGCCATCATCCTGCGCGCTCAAAAAACCTGGCTACGCGCGGCTTTCTGGGTTGCACTCGGGATACTGTGTTCAGGTTTTTTCCGCATGGGGATCGGGGTGATCCTGATGGTCATTGCCGGCCTGGCCATTGCGTGCTGCTTCGTCCAGGGCGGTCGCGCCACCCTGCACGCATGCGTCATGGCCCTCGCGGAGGGTGCCCGTCATGCAGTGCCGGTGGGTATTGCCTGCGCGCTGGTCGGCGTCATTATCGGCGTCATCTCGCTGACCGGCCTGGCCACCACCTTTGCCGGATACATCCTTGACCTGGGACGCGACAACCTGTTCCTCTCGCTGGTGTTGACCATGCTCACCTGCCTGGTACTGGGTATGGGCATCCCGACCATCCCCAACTACATCATCACCAGCTCCATTGCCGCCCCGGCCCTGTTGGAACTCGGGGTTCCGCTGATCGTCTCGCACATGTTCGTGTTCTATTTCGGCATCCTGGCCGACCTGACGCCGCCCGTGGCATTGGCGTGCTTTGCAGCTGCCCCGATTGCCAAGGAAAAAGGCCTGTTGATCAGTTTCTGGGCGGTGCGCATTGCCTTGGCCGGTTTCGTTGTGCCCTTCATGGCGGTCTATGACCCGGCGTTGATGATGCAAGGTGAAGGCATGGGCAGCACGCTGTACATGGTGATCAAGGCGGCGTTCGCGGTTGCCCTTTGGGGATGTGCGTCGATCGGGCATTTGCGTGCCCCCATGCCCTGGTGGGAGCGCCTGCTGGCGTTCACTGCTGGCGTGTCATTGATACTTGCCCTGCCCATCAGCGATGAGGTCGGTTTTGTTTTGGGTGCGGCAGTGCTGGGTTGGCACTACTGGCGAAGCCGACCGGCCTCTGGACACCCCGCATGATCAGCCTTTGCGTTGGGCTGGCCGGTGTGGTGTGGGTCAGCCTGCCACTGCACGAATTTACCCTCGCGTGGCAGCACAGTATCGAAAAGGTCCGCTGGGAGGAGGATTACCAAGTGACCCCGGCGGGCCTGGTACTGGTAGAGGCACGGGTCAAAGGCAGCGGGGCCGGCATGGAGATTCCGGACGACGCTCAACTGCGCAACGGCACTTGGCACTATCGTCGTCATCTACCACCGCTGCAGCCCTTGCACGCCGGGCGAACGCCCGAGGCTGGCGACTATCAGGTCTGCACGACAACCGGGTGCCAGCCGCTGTCCCATTGGTTAGGACCGCCGAGCGAACGCATTGCTGCAGTAGACTTCTGGGCCTGTGAAAATCCGCCTTTGGACAGCAGGCGAACCGCCCTGCCCTGACTACGCCAGGGCAGGGCCGAATCCAGTTCAGCCCACCACGTGCAAGTATTGCAGGTGGCGTTCGTACTGATCCAGGATGTCACCAATCACATCGTCGCGGCTCCACCCCATGATGTCGTAGTCCTGGCCCCCTTCTCGCAGATGCACTTCCGCACGGAAATACTTGCGCGCATCGCCACCGTCTTCGGTGTCCTGCATGACGAAGCTTGGCGTATTGAAGGCCCGTGGCCGCACCTCGTAGAGGAAACGCCCTTCACCGGCATGGGAGAGCTCCAGGGATACCCGTCCATCATCGCGCTCATTCACGCTCACCTCGTAGCCTTGCTTACGCAGCTCCTGGGCGACCTCTTCGCAGGCAGGCCGCACCACCTCGGCGATAAAGCGGGTGACATGAACCCGGCGCGGCATCAATGCGATGTTACGCAGTCTCCGCTGCCAGCCGCCGTGTGGGTGACGGGTATGGCGTGGGCCTGGCAACGCTTGATTGCGCAACCCGCGGCGGGTCGCATCAAGACTCAGCGCCTTGAACAAGCCCCAAATCGCAACCAGCAAGATGACCGCGAACGGCAGAGCGCTCGCAATGGTCGCGGTCTGCAGCGCCTTGAGGCCGTTCGCCAGCAGCAACGCGATCGCCACTGCGCCGATGCAGATTGACCAGAAGATACGTTGCCACAGGGGTGAATGACCTTTTCCGGAGGAGGCGAGCATATCCACGACCAGCGCACCAGAGTCCGCCGAGGTCACAAAGAACACGACCACCATAAGCACCGCGACCAACGAAATGATGCTGGAGAACGGGAAATGCTCCAGGAAAGCAAACAAGGCGAGGGAACTGTCTTCACTGACCACAGTAGCCAGATCCTTTACACCATCGTTGAGGATCATATGGATTGCCGAGTCGCCGAACACCGTCATCCACAGCAAGGTGAAACCCGCCGGTACGAACAGTACGCCGCAGACGAATTCCCGGATGGTCCGCCCTCGCGAAATACGTGCGATGAACAAACCCACGAAGGGCGACCAGGACAACCACCAGCCCCAGTACAGCAAGGTCCAGCCACCGATCCAGTCGGTGGGCTCGTAAGCGTAGAGATTGAAGGTTTTATTGACGATGTCCGAAAGGTAGGCGCCGGTATTCTGTACATAGGTCTGCAGCAGGAACACCGTAGGCCCAAGCAGCAGCACGAACAGCATCAGAATCACCGCCAGGCTCAGGTTGAGCTCGGACAGGATGCGAATACCTTTGTCCAGGCCGCTGGCCACTGAAAGCGTCGCCAATGCACAGGTGGCGGTGATGAGGATGACTTGCACGGTGGTGTTTACCGGCAAACCGAACACATGATGAAACCCGCTGTTGATCTGCAATACCCCATAACCCAGCGAGGTCGCCACACCAAACACCGTACCGAGGATGGCAAAGACATCCACGGCATGCCCTATAGGGCCATAGATTCGCTCACCAATCAGCGGATAGAGTGCCGAACGCAAGGTCAACGGCAGGCCGTTGCGGAAACTGAAGTAGGCCAGGATCAGCGCGACGATGGCATAGATCGCCCAGGCATGCAGACCCCAGTGGAAAAAGGTGATTTTCATGGCTTCGCGCGCCGCGGCGACGGTGCCAGGATCGCCCACGGGCGGTGTGGAGAAATGCATGACCGGTTCGGCCACGCCGAAGAACATGAGGCCAATCCCCATACCTGCCGAGAACAGCATGGCAAACCAACTGCTCTTGCGGTAATCCGGCTCACTGTGGTCAGGGCCTAGCTTGATGTCGCCATAGCGGCTGACGGCCAGAAACACCACACTGATCAACACCAGCGCTACAACAAGAATGTAGAACCAGCTGGCATTGGTGATGATCCATCGCTGGACTTGCTCGAACAGTGTCTGGGCGTGCTCCTGAAATGCCGTGGCGTACAAGACCAGCAGAAAGATAAGTATCGCACTGGTGTAGAAAACGGGTGGGTTGAGGGTGCTCCTGGGTTTGGGGGCTGCAGTCATAGCGGCAGTTCTCCTTGCAAGGCGATGAGCACAGCGTGCCTGAGCACGACGATATTTACCAAGGCTAGCAGTTGGATAAATTCCCGTTTGCCAAGCCTCGTATGCTCGGAAATAACCACAAACCCTAACGTCTGCAGGAAAAAATCTCAAACCGACACGCCTTTGGAGTGAATGGTTTGGCGCTTTTTGTTCATCTGAGAGTGGTTATTCGGTAGACTAGCGGACGGGTGCCAGCTGCACGGTGCAGTGAGGCAGGTTAAAGAACAGCGCAGGTCGGGCCGCCATGCGGGAGCACCTGCGCCTATGCATAAAAAAGAATTACCTCGCGCCCAAGACCTGGCCGAGCGAGCCTTCGCCAACCTTGAACGCTTTTTGCACATTGAAGCGGTCAGCGGCATCGTTCTGTTGATTGCCGCAGTCGCTGCATTGATCTGGGCGAATTCCCCCGCTGCCGACAGTTATGAAGCCCTTTGGCATACGCCGTTGACGTTCGGCGTGGGCTCGCATGTCTATTCGCAGTCCCTGCACTTCTGGATCAATGATGGCTTGATGACCATCTTTTTCCTGGTCGTGGGCATGGAGATCCGCCGCGAGATCCACGAGGGCGCGCTGTCCAGCCTGCGCCAAGCCACGCTCCCCATGGCAGCCGCTGTCGGCGGCGTAGCCGTGCCTGCACTCCTCTACCTGAGTTTTGGTCACGCGCCAGCAGACCAACAAGGTTGGGCAGTGCCAACGGCGACGGATATCGCCTTTGCGGTGGGCGTACTGGCACTGCTCGGCAAGTCGATCCCGTCCAACGTACGTGTGTTTCTCCTCGCCCTGGCAATCATCGATGACATCATCGCAGTCCTGATCATCGCGTTTTTCTATTCAGGCGGCCTTGATTACACCGGTTTCGGCGTTGCACTGATCGGCCTGCTCATGGTGATCGGGCTTCAGAAGATCGGTGTGGGTTCAGCCTTCGCCTATGTCATTCCTGGCGCGATCGTCTGGCTGGGCATCTTGTTGACCGGCGCCCACCCGACTCTCGCAGGTGTTGTGCTAGGCCTGATGACACCTGTCACCGCAATGCCCATGCGTGAGCGCCCGCTGGATGCCATTACCCGCTTCACCGGCGAATTGCTGGGGCGCGCCAAGGCGCCTGAGCAAGATGCCAGCGACCTCATTGATCCTTTGAAACGGCTGCGCCTGGCCCAGCGCGAACTGCTGCCGCCGGTGGTGCGCATGCAAGGCACCCTGCACCCTTGGGTAGCCTACGGCATCATGCCCGTGTTTGCCTTGGCCAATGCCGGGGTAAGCCTTTCGGGTGTCGACCTGTCCGCTGAAGGCCCCCAGTGGGTCATGATCGCCGTCGCTGTCGCCCTGGTCGCAGGAAAGCCCTTGGGCATCGTCAGCGTCAGCTGGCTGATGGTCCGCCTGGGCTGGTGCGAGCTTCCCTCCGAGGTCAACTGGCGTAGCATCATGCTGGTCGGGCTGCTGGCCGGCATCGGTTTCACCATGTCGATCTTCATCGCCAACCTCGCTTTCGTCGACCCTGGCTCGCTCGGGGCAGCGAAACTCGGTGTGCTATCCGCATCATTGATCGCGGCCGTGCTGGGTTTGGCCTGGGGGATGTGGAGCATGCGCAAGGCAGCGCCTGCTACCAAAGCAAGTTCGGCCACCTAGCCACATTCTGGCACTGGCGGTCCGTTGCATGTGGGCAAACGGATCGCCACGCCTGGCACGACTACAACCTGTGTCGGGTAGGCCTGCCAGGGAAAACACGCCATACTCACCGCTTTCCAAGTCAGCCATGTGTGGACCATGCCCGAACCTACCCGTCCTGCACCTTCACTCTCCCGCCGTTCAAGCTGGCGAGAATGGCGTCAGCGACTGGCGTTCTGGATCGGGGCATTGCTGGTGGGGCTGGTTGCGCTGGCATTCGCCTGGCTTGCCGACGCGGCGTTCGCTTCGTTCAAGCGCTTGCTGGAATGGGCACCCTGGTCACCTCTTCTCATCACTCCGCTTGGTTTCGCGCTCCTGGCTTATCTGACGCAACGGTGGTTTGAAAACGCCAAGGGTAGCGGCATTCCCCAAGTCATAGCCGCCCTGGAAATGCCCTCTCGCCGCCTGCGCGCCCGATTACTCTCGCTCCCTGTGGCTGCCGCCCGCATGAGCCTGACGTTGGGCGCCCTGCTGGTCGGCGGTTCGGTTGGCCGGGAAGGCCCGACCGTCCACATCGGCGCCGCTGTGCTCTATTCCTTTGGCCGACGTTTAGGCCTGCACGGCCGGCGCACCATCGCTGGCCTGGTGCTCGCCGGAGGCGCCGCGGGTATTGCGGCAGCCTTCAATACACCGTTAGCGGGGGTAGTCTTTGCCATTGAGGAATTGAGCCGCACGTTCGAGCAACGTTTCAGCGGCTTGGTGCTCACTGCGGTGCTGATCGGTGGGGTCGTCACGCTGGGGCTGATGGGCCATTACGCCTATTTTGGAGAAATCAGCGGTCGAATGCCGGTGGGCTGGGGCTGGAGCGTCGTGCCTGCCTGTGCTGTGCTGGGCGGGCTGCTGGGTGGTTTTTACGCCAAGCTTGTGCTGCCCACCGACAAGGGCCTACTCGGCCGGGTCTGTACGTTACGCGGACGCTATCCGGTGCGCTTTGCTGCCATCTGTGGCTTGCTGCTGGCCACGTTGGGGCTCGTCTCTGGCAATCATGTATTCGGCACCGGGTACGAAGAAACGCGTGCGTTGCTGGAGGGGCAGCCAATCACGGACACAAGCTTTCTCCTGTGGAAGTTTCTGGCCAACGTCGCGTCCTATCTTTCCGGGATTCCTGGCGGGCTCTTTTCGCCTTCGCTGAGCATCGGCGCCGCCTTTGCGCCCCTGTTGAGCTTGCTGCCCGATGTTGATCCCCAGGCAGGCGCTCTACTTGGTATGGGCGCATACCTGGCCGGTGTGACACGCTCGCCACTGACCGCCTCGGTCATCGTGCTTGAACTGACACACAGCCCGGACCTGGCCATTCCCATGTTGGCAGCGACACTGATGGCGGCGGCCATCTCTGGATGGGTGTCTCCGGTCTCGCTTTACCATGCCTTGGCCAAGCAGATTACCGACAAGCTTCATGCTGCCGCGTCTTCTTCCACAGAACCCGCCGCTAGCCAAGCGAGCGCTACTGAAAAACCTTGAGCGGCACCAAGCCTGCCCTGCCAGAGGTTAACGGTAGTCAGGTAGCGGAACTGTCCGGGGGAGATGGGGCTCCCGATGGCGTTCCCATGGTCGGCTTTTCTATACCCCAAAAACGCAAAAAGCCCTGAATAATCAGGGCTTTGAATATGGCGGAAGCGTAGTCATTATCAGCCCATTTCCACTTCCGACCACCGGTATCCACTAACGGACGCCCGGACGCTCTACCGCGGCTTTTCTGGAGTACTTTTAGGGTTCAAAGTGTCTGGCCTGTTCCGCCGTGTTCCATCCGTATCCGGGTTGTGAGTGGGGGACCAAATGGGGGACCAGATTCAAAGCTCCGGAGACTTCCGCCATGCCCAAACTCACTGCAAAACTGCTTGAAAACCTTACCGACTTTGGCAAATACGACGATGGCGACGGCCTTCGTTTAGTCATTCGCAAGTCCGGAAAAGCTTGGGTCCTGCGCTACCAACTCGCAGGCAAACGTAAGGAAATCGGCTTGGGTCCGTACCCTCGTTACGGCTTAAAAGAGGCCCGCTCACGCGCCGACACTCATAGGGCGCTGATCCGCGAAGGTATAGACCCGTTGCTACATAGAGCCGAAGCACAACAGCAGGCTGAAGCTGCGCGGATTGCCCAAGAGAAGAGCCTGGAAAATACCTTCCGCACCTGCGCCCTGGACTACATCGAAACCCATCGTCCAGGCTGGAAAAATGCCAAGCATGCACAGCAGTGGACCAACACCCTGACCACATATGCATTCCCAGTCATTGGCGACAGCCCCGTGAATAGCGTGGATGTCGAAGGCGTCCTGAATGTGCTCAAGCCAATCTGGACCAAAGTACCTGAAACCGCTCGCCGGGTGCGCAACCGACTCGAACTGGTCCTGGATTACGCCAAAGCGAAGGACATGCGCCGTGGCGAGAATCCTGCCCGTTGGCGCGGCCATCTAGAGAAACTGCTGCCCTCTGGAAAGAGCCTAAGCAAGCATCGCCATCACCCGGCGATGCCCTGGCAAGAAGTACCGACGTTCATGCAACAAGTACGCACATTACCCGGTATCGGCCCACGTGTACTGGAGTTCATCATCCTCACTGCCGTCCGCACCAGCGAAGCGTTGAATGCCCGCTGGGAGGAGTTTGACCTCGGCACTGGGGTGTGGACTATTCCAGAAGAACGCATGAAAGCCGGCCTCGTCCATCGGGTCCCACTTACCCAACAGGCCGTCGCATTACTTAAATCCATGCAACACCCAAGTCGAGCCTTTGTCTTCGAGCATCATAAGCGTGGGCAGCCGGCGTCAAACATGATTGGCCTGATGCAGATGCGACGAATGGGGCAAGGTCACTTCACCGTGCATGGTTTTCGCTCTAGCTTTCGCGACTGGTGCGCCGAGTGCACCAGCGTCCCTCGCGAAGTTGCCGAGATGGCCCTTGCTCATGCCATCGAGAATCGCGTCGAAGCCGCCTACCGCCGCGGAGACCTATTCAACAAGCGCAAGGAGTTAATGCAGAAATGGGCGGACTACCTTGATAGACCGACCGATAAGGTCGGCTCTCAGTGACCGTTGCCCAACCACTTTCGCAAGCCCCATCGAAATTGGTCTGGAAGCGCTCCAGGCTGACGCTCAGCTCTTCGCTGAGCGCCCGCAGGTTGATATCAATTTAGTCCAGGGTGATGGTGCCTACTGCTCAGGGTCACGCTTGCCAAACATGTTGCGGTTGATGCCATGCAGGAGCACTCGCCTTGGTTGATTCACCGGCATGTACTTACTCCAGGGGTACGGTCAATCGATCGATGACTGGACGGGTTTGCGGTCGCACGCCGCGCCACCATTCAAAAGCCTCGGCCGCTTGCTCCACCAGCATGCCGACGCCGTCGGCCAGGTGTGCGGCGCCTGCTTCACGGGCCAGGCGCAAAAACGGCGTCAGGCCCTTGCCGTACGCCAGTTCATACGCCAGCAGCGCCTGGCTGAACACCGCACCAGTCAATGGCGGCAACTCGCCAGTAAGGCTGGCTGAGGTGGCGTTGATCACCACATCGAACACCTGCCCTGGCAATTGGTCATAGCCACAAACCTGCAGACAGGCGTCGCCTACTTCAGCAGCCAGGGCGCGGGCCTTGTCCAGGTCGCGGTTGGCCAGCACCAACCGCGCCGGGCCTGCGGACAAAAACGGCAGCAACGCACCCCGCACGGCACCACCGGCACCGAGCACCAATACCCGGCGCCCCCTCAGCGGCACCTGTAGGTTATGTTCGATGTCGCGCAGCAGGCCGATGCCATCGAAGTTTTCAGCAACTATTTGCCCGTCTTCGAATTTCAGCGCATTGGAGGCCTTGGCCAGGGTGGCGCGTTCACTGCGCACATCCGCCAGTTGATAGGCCTGCAGCTTGAAGGGTGCGGTGATGTTCATCCCGCGCCCACCGCTGTCGCGAAACCGTTGCACATCACCGACAAAATCCTCCAGCGCCCCTTCGATGGCGGCATAGGTCAGGTCCTGCTCCGTCACCTCGGCAAACAGTCCATGAATCAGCGGCGACTTGGTGTGGTTGATCGGCCGGCCGATCACTGCGTAGCGATCACTCATTGCACATCTCCTTGGGTAAACAGCACGCCATCGGCCTGCATTTCGGCAATTTCCGCAGCGCTGAAGCCCAGCGCCGTGGCCACCTGGGTGTTGTGCTCGCCCAAGCTCGGAGCCACCTGACCAACGGCTATATCACAATCGGAAAAACGGAACGGCAAGTTGGGCATACGGAGCGTGCCATAACGTGGATGCTCCTGTTCCAGCACCATGCCACGGGCCTTGATCTGCGGGTCAGCCAACACCTCGTCGATACGCTGCACCTTGGCGCTGGGCACGTCGATCTCATCAAGTAGCGAGAGAATCCTGGCCACAGGGTTGGCCGCCACCCAACGTTTGACCACCTCAAGGATCTCCAGGCGATGGGTGTTGCGGCCGTCCAGGCTGTGCAAGCGCGCGTCACTGCCAAAACCGACCGGTGCGCCATTGGCTTCCAGCATCAGCGCAAAGCGCCTCCAGGCATCGTCCACCTGGGCGGCGATCACCAGGTCGCCATCGGCGGCGCGAAACACCCCGTACAAAGTCGAAGTGGGCATGTCATGGCCAGTCTGCTCAGGCACCACGGTACCGCCAGACAGGGTGTAGCACTGCACCGCGTACTCGTGCATGGAGAACAAGGTGTCGTACAACGCCATGTCGATATGCTGGCCACGACCGCTGCTCACTCGGCCCAGTAGCGCGGCATTGATCGCCGCCACCGCGTGGATGCCGGTATACATGTCGCCCAGGGAGATACGCAGTAAGGGCGGCGCTTCACCCGGCGTGCCAACCATCTGCATGATCCCGCTCTTGGCCTCGGCGATCAGGCCAAAGCCGGCCCGGTGGGCGTCGGGCCCGGTGTGGCCGTAGGCGGAAATCGAGCAGTAGACCAGCTTGGGGTTGCGTGCCGACAGCTCGGCGTAACCCAGGCCGAGTTTATCCAGGGCGCCAGGGCGGTAATTTTCGATGAACACGTCGGCCGAGTCGCAGAGCTTGTGCATGAAGGCCTTGCCACGCGGGTCCTTCATGTTGACGCTGACGCCTTGCTTGCCCATGTTCAACTGCAGGAAGTAGCCACTCTGATACTCATCGAGGGTAAAGGCATGCTGACGACCAGCATCGCCGCTGCCAGGGCGCTCCACCTTGATCACTTCGGCGCCCAGGGCTGCCAGGCAGCGTCCCACATAGGGGCCCGCGAGAAAGTGGCTGTAGTCGATCACGCGCAGGCCGCTGAGCGGCAATGGCTGGCTCATGGCTGCACCCTGCGTGGGACCATCAGGCGGTGTTCGCCGCGTTGCACGACCTCGCCTTTCTGGTTGATCAGTTCCGAAGGCAGAACGACGATGCCCCAGCCCGGCTTGCTGTTGCTGGGGCGCATGCTGCCGACGCGAAACTTCACGTGCAGCACGTCATCGACCTTGATCGGCAACAGGAAATCCCAGGTCCAGCCCAGCGACATACCAGGCAGGAAGCGGTAGTCGCTCTGGGTCTTGAGGCCGTCGGCGATGCTCTGGCCAAACAACCCATGGGCCACCAGGCAGCCGAAATGGCTGGCGTTGGCGTAGGCTTCGTCCACATGCACGGGGGTGTGGTCGCCGGTCAGGTCGGCGTAGGCCAGGATGCGGGCCTTGGTGACGGTGTACTCGGGGCTGACGCATTCATCGCCCACCTGTGCATCGTCCCAGTATTTTTCAATGATGGTCATGGTCGGCAGCTCACGAACGCGGGTTGATGGCCAGTGCCTGGGCGACGCAGGCCACTGGCGAGGCTTGAATGAATTCCACGGCCAGCCCGTCGGGCAGGCGCAGCCAGTTACGGCCTTGGGGCATTTCACTGACATCGAACGTCCAGGCGGCGGCCAATGCCGCCTCCATGTCCTCGCACATCACCCCCAGGTGCGCCAGGCGCCCTTCCGGCCCGTCGAACTCGGGCGTGCTGATGAACTGCATGCCGCCCAGGGTCCAGTACTGGAAGGGCGCTTCGACGCTACCTTGCACTTCGCGCAGGGTCATGCCGAACACGTCATGGAAAAAGCGAATGTGCCAGTGGATGTCCTTCACCCAGATTGCGACGTGTTCCAGGTAGGCTTTGGGAATACTCACGCGTTGGCTTCCTCTTGTGGGTGGTCGGCCATGGCCCGCTCGATGCCCTTCATGCAGGCGACAAGCGTTGCATTGACCGGCGTGGGTACGCCGTGGCGCTGGCCCCAGCGCACGACCGCACCGTTGATGAACTCGATTTCAGTGACCGAGCCTTTTTCCAGGCTTTGCAACATGGAGGTCTTGAATGACGCCGGCAGGCCTTGGGATGCAAGGTTCCAGGCCGCGTCGGCGTGGGTCAGGCCCAAGCGCACGCCCGCCGCCGTTGCCACCGCGATGGCCTCCTCCACAGCCGCCAGGGCCGTCGCCTTGAGCAGCGGTTCGCTGTAGAGCTGCCCATAGGTGAGCCGGGTGATGCCGGTGAGTGCGCCGGTGGCGACGTTGATCAGCAGCTTGTCCCACATGGTGCCCAGAATGCTGTCGCTGACCGTGGTCGCCAGCCCGGCAGCGTTGAAGGCGTTGGCGATGGCCTGCACGCGGGGGGTGAGCGTGCCGTCGAGTTCGCCGATGTACGTGTGCTTGCCGGTGACGCCGGAGCGGATACATCCCGGCGCCAGCAGCACGCCACCGACGTACGTCTTGCCGGCCAACACCTGCGAGCGCCCCACGGCATCGGCCAGGATGTCCTCGTGGCCCAATCCATTCTGCAGCGACAGCACCAGCGTATGCGGGCCGACCAGGGCCATGGCGCCCGCTATCGCTTCGGCGGTGTGGAAGGACTTGACCAGCACCACCAGCAGATCGACCGGGCCGATTTCGGCGGGGTCGGTACTGGCCTGCACCTTCACCCTGCGCTCGCCGCGCTCGTCGTGAACGTTCAGACCATCCCGGTTCATCGCCTCGACGTGGGCTGCCGAACGGTTCAACAACCAGGTGTCGTGGCCGGCGTCGCTGAGGGTTGCGCCAATGGTGCAGCCAAGTGCGCCAGCGCCAAGAATGCAGATTTTCAAGAAACGCCCTCCTGTTTTCCGACACCTTAAGCACCCGCCGGATGTTGCGCGATACAATGAAGCCAATAGGTCTATTGAAATTCACAATAATGCCAAACACTCCAGCCCTGCCCGAACCCAAGCTGCTGCAACTGTTCGATGTGCTCTACAACACCCGTAGCGTGACCCGCGCGGCCGAACAACTGGGCCAAAGCCAACCGACCATCAGCATCTGGCTGGGCCGCCTGCGCGAGCAGTTGCACGACCCATTGTTCGTGCGCACGCCAACCGGCATGGCCCCTACGCCCCAAGCCGATGCGCTGATCGGGCCTTGCCGGGAAGTGCTGGAGTCGCTGCGCCGCCTGACCGCCTGGGAAATCGACTTCGTGCCTGGCACCGCGCAACGGCGCTTTCGCCTGTGTGTCAGCGACGCCAGCCACATCACCCTGCTACCCCGTGTGCTTGAGCACCTGCGCAAACATGCGCCCGGCATTCGCCTGGAGGCGGCACGTATCGATGGCAATACCGAGCGCGCGCTGGAGTCGGGCGAGGCGGACCTAGCGGTGGGGTTCGTCCCTTGGTTGGGCGGCGGCATGTACCAGCAGGTGCTGTTCCCCCAGGACTGGGTCTGCTTGAGCAGCAGCACCCACCCTCGCCTTGAGCAAGGGCTGGACCTGGCCAGCTACTGCGCCGAAGGGCATGTACAGGTCAGCGCCGGCACCGGGCAAAAACTGCTGGAGGCGGGCCTGGCACGCCAGGCCATCGAACGCCGGATCGTGCTTGAGTTGCCCGGCTTCCTGGGGCTGGGCGCGATCATTGGCACCACCGACCTGATCGCCACCCTGCCCCGCCACATCGGCGAAACCCTGGCCGCCATGCACCACCTCACGGTACACGACTGCCCGGTGGCCCTCGAAGGATTTTCAGTGAAGCAGCACTGGCATTCACGCTATCACCTGGACAGCGGCAACCGCTGGTTGCGGGGGGTCATGCTGGCGTTGTTCAAGTCAGCTCATTGAGGGCGACGCCGCCAGCTCGGTGCGCATAAAGGCGAGGCTCTTGGCGATCGCCTCTTCTTCCGTGCCATGGCCGGGGTGCAGGTAGTCGATCTCCAGCGCCAGAAGGCCGTTGAAACCATGGCCACGCAGCAACTGCAAGGTTCTTGGAATATCGATCAACCCTTCGCCCAGCGGCACGCTTGGCCAGAAACCAAAGTCGCGGGGGCTGCCAAGGAAGGCACAGATGTCCTTTATATGGGTGGCCTTGGCGTGGGGCGCCAGCATCTCGATGGCGAGCATGGGGTCCTCGAACATCCGCAAGTTATTGGCGGTGTCCAGGCATACACCCAGTGCCGGGCTGTCGACCGCTTCCAGCAGCTCCAGGACCTCGGCGGCGAGCAAGTCGACATGGTTCTCCATGGCCAGGACGATGCCCTGGTCAGCCGCGTAGGCAGCGGCTTCACGCAACAAAGGCACCAACTTCGATTTGTGCTCGCTCCAGGACGCTGGCCGGGTGCGTCGTCCACCCGCGCAGATGCGCATGACCTGCGCCCCCAAGGTCTTGGCGATATCGACGTTGCGCATAAGGTCCGGCAACGCTTCTGGCCGCTCGCCCGACCCCAGCCCATGCGGATGCCCCCAGGCCCAGACCAGCTCTAGCTGCGCGGCGTCCAGCAGGCCTCGCAGGCGTTGCAGGTTAAGCGGCGAACTGTCATCGAGCATGAACGACTCGATCGACACACCCTGCACGCCGTGGGCATGGGCCCGGGCCACGAAGTCATCGAGGCTCATCCGATGGTCCGGCGCTTGCTCCAGGTTGGGGTACACCTCGCCGAAATAGCGGTGATAACAGTAGGAGTCGATGGCGATTTTCATGATGGGATTCCTCTATTGCCGGGCGACCGGGGCACACGCCGCCGGTCGCTGCTGAAAAGTGATTGCTCAGGACCGAGGCGCTTTGGCCAGGACCTGACTGGAGGGCGCCGATGATTTCTGCTCGTGCCAGCCTTTGACGTAGGCAGCGAGCATGGCGAGGCCGATTGGAAGGGTGAGGAACATGAACAGGTGGCTGAAATCCCACTTCAAGCCCAACAACACTGCGCCCACGGAAGCCCCCAGGATGGCGCCGAAGCGGCCGATGCCGGTCATCCAACTGGTGCCGGTCGCGCGCATTTCGGTCGGGTAGTACGTAGCGGCCATGGCCGTCCAGCCGGTATTGGTGGACTGGATGCAGAAACCCAGGGCGAAGACCATCGCCATCAGGCCATAGAGCCCGGGCGACAAGTTGGCCAGCGAGAGCGTCATCACCGCCGCACCAATTAGCGTGCCGATCATGACCCGGTGCGGGTTGAAGCGATCCATTTCCCAACCGATGATGATGTTCCCGAGCGTTCCGCCGACCTGCATCATCGCCCCCACCAGCGCGGCATCCGCCAGGCTGAAGCCATCGTCCTTGACGATGATGGGCAGCCAGCTACTGAGGAAGTAGACCGTCAGCAGATTCATGAAAAGGCCTACCCAGAGCGCAACGGTAACCAGCCGATGCGACGAAGAAAGAATGAGTTTGATCGCGCCCTTGCCGACGTGTTCCTTCTCGGGCGTGATAAACCGGGTTTCGCCCGTCGCGCTGCCCGGCGCGACGGCATTGACGATGTTCAGCAGTTCGCTACGGCGCTCAGGCTTCATCGCGATGTACTTGGCCGACTCGGGCAGCACGAAGTACAGCAGCAAGGCAAACAGTATCGGCACCACGCCGCCCACCACCAGGATCGACTCCCAACCGTGGCTGGCGATCAGCGCATTGGCGAGGAACCCACCGCCTGCGGCACCGAGGGTGAAGCCGCAGTAGACCACCGTCACCATCAACGAACGGTACTTCTTGGGCGCGTATTCCGCGGCCAGCGTGGCGGCATTGGGCTGCGAGGCGCCAAGCCCCAGGCCGGTGAGAAAACGCAAGAGCGAGAGCACTTCCACGTTGGGCGACCAGGCCGAGAGCAGGCTCATCAGGCCAAAGGAGAAAATCGCGACGATGATCACGTTGCGCCGCCCGAAACGGTCAGCCAGAGGTCCGCCCATCAAGGCACCGATTGCCAGGCCGAACAGCCCCATGCTCATGACGATGCCCAACGCTTCCCGGGGGATGTTCCAGTCAGCGACCAGGGATGGCGCGATAAAGCCCATCGCCACGACGTCGAAGCCATCGAGAATGAGGACGGTGAGGCAAAGCAAAAGGATCTTCCACTGGAAGGGGCCGAAGGGCCGCGAGTCCAGGAAGGCCTGGATGTCCAACTGGCTGGAGGGTTTCATGGAGTGACTCCTACTTATTGTTGTGCGGGGTGCGATGCCTTCCCCCGAGGTGGATCATCGACCTCGCGCTGGGCGAGGTGTGCCCATCTTACATATTTGGAATACTATTCCAAGTGGAATAATGAACCATTTTTTCATAAACGCGTGGACTGTGCATCCAATTGGATTGCAATTCCATACGGCCCTAGAATGACGTTTTACGCTTTGGAGCTACCCATGCCCTCTTCAGTCCGCGACCGCGCCCTGTCGATTCTTGAACTGTTGGTCAAGCACGTCGCTGGTCTGCCCATGTCGGAGGTCGCTGACAAGCTCGGTATCCCGCGCACCGCGACCCATCGCCTGCTGGGCGAGCTCAAGGAAATGGGCTACGTGAAGCAGAACCCCTCGACGACCCATTACCTGCTCACGGTGAAACTCGCCTCACTGGGACTCACCTACCTGGCCTCCAGCGGCATCATCGATGCCACCCAGCCGCTGCTGGACGAACTGGCCCAGGAAACCGGCGAGCTGATCCGGCTCGCGGTCATTGAAGAAAACCAGTTGATTTGGGTCGCCAAGTCCCAGGGAGCCCGGAGCGGGCTGCGCTACGACCCGGATGCCGGTGCCGATGTCTACCTTCCGGCAACCGCCAATGGCCTGGCCTGGCTGGCCGCCGAGCCTGAAGAGCGAGCCCTGGAGCTGATTGCCGAACAGGGCATGGAGCGGGCACAAGGTATGGGCCCCAACGCACCACGCACCCTTCGCGAACTGATGGAGCGGATAGAAGAAACCCGCACCAGAGGCTATGGCGTGGTCCGCGACGTGTATGAGCCCGGCACCAGCGCCATTGCCACGGTCATCCGCCATGTGGACGATGGACGACCGATCGGCACGGTCAGCATCGCGGGGCCGTCCGTACGCATGACGCCCGAGAAGGTCGAAGCGGTCGCCCCTCTGCTGCAGGAGTACGCCAAGCGGCTGGCGGGGCTGAGCCTGGTCTCGCCCGCATTCAACAACCGCTGACCCCAATAAGGATCGCATCGGTGACATTTCCAACCACGCAAGCCCCCAGTGTCACGACCGAGACCGGCCTCAGCATGCAAACGCGCCTGATCGCCTGGGTGGTCGCGGTGACCTTCTTCATGGAGAACCTTGACGCAACGGTGATCGCGACCGCCCTGCCCACCATGGCCGCCGCCTTTGGCGTCACGCCGGTCGACCTGAACGTGGGGATCACCGCCTACATTCTCGCCGTGGCGGTCTTCATCCCCCTTTCAAGCTGGATAGCCGACCGGTTGGGAACGTGGCGAGTGTTCGCCGGCGCGATTGTCGTCTTCACCCTCGCCTCCTTGCTATGCGGGCTGAGCCAGAGCCTAGAGATGTTTGTAGCGGCACGCGTGCTCCAGGGCATCGGCGGCGCGCTGATGGTGCCCGTGGGACGCCTGGCGGTACTGCGCAACACCGACAAGAAAGACCTCGTCAAAATGATTGCAGTGATCACCTGGCCCGGCCTGGTCGCCCCCATTCTCGGCCCCTGGGTGGGCGGCCTGATCGTGACCCACGCCGCATGGCCGTGGATCTTCTACATCAACGTACCGCTGGGAGCCCTGGCGTTGCTCGCCGCGCTCTGGCTCATACCGGAGGGCCACGGGGAAAACGTACGAAAGTTCGATGGCAAGGGGTTCGTGCTGCTGGCAGGCGCCTGCACTGGGCTGCTATGGGGGCTGGAATGGCTCGGCAGCCCGGACGGCAATGCGTTGCTCTCCGGCTCCGGCCTGGTGCTTGCGGGCGCGCTGCTCGCCGTGTGGGCGGTGCATCACTGCCGTCACCACACCAACCCACTGTTGCCGCTCGGCACCCTGTCCATCACCACGTTCAGGGCCAGCATCCTGGGCGGATCGTTCTTTCGCCTGGCGATCAGCGCGCTGCCATTTCTGCTGCCGCTGTTGTTCCAGGTCGGCTTTGGGTTGTCTCCGGTTGACGCGGGGTTGCTGGTATTGGCCGTCTTCGCCGGCAACCTGGCGATGAAACCGTTCACGACCTCCATCATGCAACGCTACGGTTTTCGTAACGTCCTGCTGGTCAATGGCGTCATCGGCGTCATTTCGATTGTGGCCTGCGCCTTCTTCACAGCGCAAACGCCCTTCGCGCTGGTGGCGGCCGTGCTGTTTGCAGGTGGCCTGTCCCGCTCCATGCAGTTCACTTGCTACAACTCCGTGGGTTTTGCCGATATCCCCAAGGAACGCATGAGCGAGGCATCGGCGCTGTTCAGCCTGTTTTTCCAACTGTCGATGGGCCTGGGGGTGACAGCGGCCGCGTTGCTGCTACGCACCTCGATGTTCGTGCAAGGCCACGAGGCACAGGCCCAGGTCGCTGATTTTCGAGTCGCCTTCCTCGGCGTCGCGCTGCTGGGCCTTGCCGGGTTGATTGACGTGCTGCGGTTGCCCAAGGGTGCTGGGGAGAGTGTGTTGAAGCGTGGCTGAGGGAGATAACCATGTGCTCACAGTTAGACGAGCGTGTCCGATTCCAGCCATGCACTGATCTGCAGCCCAATTCGATCGTAGAACACCTCAACCACCTCTATGCCAAAGGCCCTCAATCCCGAGTGCACCATCCCCTGCGCCACATAGCACTCGACTGCCACTCCATCGGCAGCCAACGCATCCCGATATGCCAGGCCGTGATCTCGCAAGGGATCGATCTGCGCCACGCCAATGAAGGCTGGTGCCAACCCAGTGAAATCCGTGTCCTCCAGGGGCATCGCGCAAGGATCCCGACGGTCCTCCTCGTTCGTCAGGAAGCCCGCCAGTGATTTAGTCAGTCCGGCCACGGTCAGCAACGGCGCATGGGCATGCTCCGTCATGGACGGCAGGTGGGTTGACGTCGTCAACACCGGGTAGATCAAGATCTGGCCCAGCGGCTGCGCGTGCCTATCCCGACGCAAGGCGATGCATAGACCGGCGGCCAGGGTGCCGCCTGCACTGTCCCCCGCAACGATCAGGCGCCCCGTGCTCAGGTCAGGGTCGACCTGACCTTGGCGCAGGCCGTGCCAGGCCTTCAGGCAATCCTCCAACGGAGCGGGATAGGCATGCTCCGGCGCAAGACGATAGTCCACGGCGACGATAGCCACCTGTACTCTCCGGGCCATGGCATAAGCAAACCAATCGTGGGTATCGAGGCTACCCAAGTCCCAGCCGCCGCCATGGATATATAGCATCGTCGGCCAACCGCCCTGCGGCGCTTCGCCCTCGGGTTTGTAGCGCCGCAAACGCAAGCCGTCCAGCTCGATATCATCTATCCGCCACCCCTCAGGCGGCGTAGGTGTGCAAGCGCGGCAGGCCTGGAGGTAGGCCTCCCGTCGGGCGGCAACGCTGTCGTCAACGGCGGTGAAGCCTTGGCTGATTTCGACATAGGCCTGCATGGCCGAGTCGAGGGTGTAGGTCTGGGTCATGTTGAAGTGGGCTCCACAAAGGCAAAACCGCCGGTCTGTTTACGTACCGGCGGCATGTGTGATCCGCGGCTCAGAACAGCGGCAAGGTGTAGGCGAGGATCACCCGGTTTTCATCACGCCGCCCGGTGGCATCCCCTCGCAATTCGACATTGCGCCAACGCAGGGCAAGGTTCTTCAATGGGCCGCTCTGGACCACATAGGTGATGTCGAGGTTGCGCTCCCACTCGCTGGCATCTTCACCGGCGACCTTGAAGTTGTCGCCTTTGACGTAACGGGCAAAAGCCGTCAGCCCCGGCACACCCAGCGGGGCGAAATCGAGGTCGTAGCGGGCTTGCCAGGAACGCTCTTGGGCACGGTCGAAGCGCAGCACCTGAACGGCGTTGGCAACGCCAGGCAGGTCGGTGTCGTGGATGAAAGGCAAGGCGCTGTCACCTGCGTTGTACTGGTATCCGACACGGAAGGTCTGGGCCTTGAGGTTGGCGCTGAGCATCGTGGAGGTCATGCGGCTGTCGAGCTTGCCGGCCTTTTCGGCGCCAGACTCACCGCTGTCGAGGTAGTTGAGGGTACCGGAAAGGTTCCAGTCACCGAGCGTGCGGTTATGGGTCACGGTGTAGAGAGACTGCTGGTAGACATCTTCCAAGCGCCCACCCCAGACGCCCGCCGACCATTGCGGCGTGATCCGCCAGGTGCCGCCAAGGTAATTGAAGCGGTCGCTGAATACGCTGTAGTAGTTACCGACCTGGATGTCGCGGCTGCCGGCGAACTCGCGCTGGTTGACCTGGCGCATCTGGCCCAGGCTGATGTCGAGGTCGTCCAACTCGCGGATATCCAGCATGGCGCCTTCAAAGAATTGCGGCAGCAGACGAGCATCGCCCGAGCTGACCAAAGGGATCTTGGGGAACAAACCGCCAACCTTCAATTCGGACTTCGAGTACCTAAGCTTGATCGCGCCCGTGGCTTCGGAGAATTCGTCCACCGAGCGTGGGTTGGCATTGCGTGGGCCGCCAGCACGGTCGTATGCCCCTGGCAGCAGTGCCGAACCACTGCGCGAAGGTGACGAGTCCAATTTCAAGCCGAGGCCCGCATAGACATCCATGCCAACGCCAACAGTGGTGTCGGTATAGCCGGATTCACCCTTGAAGATGAACCCCTGGGCCCACTCCTCCACCTTGGACTGCGCGGGCTTGGTCGAGTCGCGCAAGTCTTGGTTGTAGTAGAAATTGCGCAAGGTCAGGTTAGCCTTGGCGTCGTCGAAAAACGCGGCGTTGGCGCACAGCGGACCGAAGCCCAGCAGCAGTGCCAGGGGTTTTGTAGAGCGAGCGAGGCCCGCCCCGGACGAGGATGGTTTCATTTTTTATTCTCGATGGTGGGTTGGAAATTCAGCGGTCGAGGCGGTGCATCAGGTGCCTTGCCAGGTCAAATCCAGGGTCGCGGCCAGGCAGGCGCCTGGTTTCAGTTCATGGGTACCGACCTCATCCCATTGCGTAGGGGGCCGATTGAAGGCGTCCGCCAAGTGCGAGACTGGCTCCAGGCACAGGTAGCCAGCCCCCACTGGTGCGAAGACGACGAAGTGGCTCAGCGGCGCCGAGGCGTGCAGGTCCAGAGATCCGCACGGATAGTCCACGTGCAAATGGCCATCCCAACGCGACAGGTAATGGGCCTGTGGACTCGGGTCGTCGCCGTCGAGGATGACAGTACGCGGGGCATCCCGGTAATCACCCGTCGCCAGGTACTCGTCATCGATCTGCCAGTCACGACCAATGCGATAGTGAGCGCGCATAGCGCAATGGCGCAGGAAGTACGGATGCAGGCCGATGCCAGCGGGCATCGGGGTATCGCCCTGATTGAGTAGGGTCAAGGTAATGCGCAGGCGGCTCCCGTCGAGGGCAAAGTGCTGCTCGGCACGGAAAGCCCAGGGCCAGTGTTCGCCCTGGTAGTCACAGGCAATGAGAACGTGCCCGGCATCGGCGCTGAGCACTTCCCAGGCCTGTGTGTGCGCCACGCCGTGCAAGGTATGAGGTTGTGCGGTCGGATGCGCGGGAAGCCGGTAATGGCGGCCATTGAAACCCAGTTGCGCATCACGCAGGCGGTTGGAATACGGCATCAGCGGATAGGCACCTGCCCGGGGCCAGTCCAGCGGATCGAACGACTCGCTGTCGATGGGCAGCAGCAGGTCGAGCCCGTCCGCACGCAGCGAGGCAATACGCCCCCCCCAGGCGGGCAGCAGGCTCAAGCTCCAGATCGAATTACTCAGAGCAACAGGTTGCATAGGACCTCCGGTGCCTTGAGCAGGCATGACAACCCCCTGCCGCTGCTGATGCAGCGGCTGCATTGATCAATCAGGACAGAAGCGAGCGGTTGTTCAGCTTCGTCGGAAGTGCTCGATCACCTGCAGGTCGATATCCACGCCAAGGCCTGGGCCTTGAGGAATGTGCATTTGCTTGCCGTTGCGCAACTGCTCGACAGGGTAGAGCCAGGCGGCCGGCTCAACGAACAGGTACTCCACCTGAGTCACCCAGGGTTGTACGGCCGCCAAATGCAAGGTGGCGATCAGACCGGGGCCGAAGTACGGGCAATGAGGTACCACCATGGTGTTGTGCTGGCGGGCCAACTCGGCGATGCGTAGGCATTCGGAAATGCCACCGACCTTGGTCACGCTGGGCTGGATCGAATCCACCGCACCGCTCAGCAGCGCCTGCTCGAATTGTACCGAGGTGCACCAGTTCTCCCCCGCCGACAACGGCACGCCTTGCCCACGCAGGCTGGCCAGGGCGGCGAAGTCTTCCGGCGGAAAGATCGGTTCTTCCAGCCAGGCCAGGTTCATCTCGCGCAAGGCGGGCAACCATTCACGAGTGTCCGCCAGGCTCCAGCCGCAATTGACGTCAGTGGCCAGCGGCACCTCGGCACCCACGGCGCGACGGCAGACGGCAATTTCGTCGAGGGTCACTTCGTGCAGCTTGATGTCGCTAAAGCCCATTTGCAGTGCTTTCTCACAGATAGCCGGGGCCACTTCATTATCGGCATAGCGCACCAGGCTGGCATACGCCGGGACCTGCTCGCGGGTCGCCTGGCCAAGCAATTGATGCAGAGGCACGCGCCGACGTTGCGCGGCCAGGTCCCATAGGGCGATGTCCACGCCTGAGATGGCGAACAAGGTCACGCCATAGCGGCCGAACAAGTGCAGACGAAGCTGCAGTTCGCGGTTCCAGGCAGCGATATCGCTGATCTCACGGTCCAGCAGCAGCGGTGCGATCAGGCGATCGATCAACGCCTTGGTAGCATCGGCGACGAAGTAGCCAAAGGCCTCGCCCCAGCCAACATTGCCTTGCTCGTCCTCAAGGCGGATCAACACGTTTTCCAGTGTATTCCAGGTGGTGGGTGTGATGCCCAGCCCCTTGCCACCGTCGTGGAAGGGGATCTCGACGATTCGGGTATCAATACGGACGATCTTCATACACGCTCCAACACACTGGCCAATGGGGCGCCAGCATAGGCGCCGCCCAAGTAGTCACGGCCTGAACCTTCCGGCGCCATTGCCTCATAGGCCATGTAGTTATCGGCAAGATGATCGCCAGCATTATCCTGCGGTTGGTAACCGAGGGCACGGGCGCGTTGGTTGTGGAACAGTGGATCAGGGCTTTGCGAGACGCCATAGACGATGTCGTGACGCACCTCGGGATGCTCCAAGCCGATCAACAGCAGTTGCGCCAGGTCGCGGCCGCTGACCCACATGCGCAGGCGGCGGGCATCGGCGACCTCAGGGTCGGCATTGCCAATACGCACGATGTAGGTGGCCAGGTCGCCACGCTGGGAGAAAGTGGCGCAAGCGGCTTCGCCAAACACCTTGCTCATGGCGTAATAACTGTCCGGGGCGACGGGCATGTCATCGAAAAACTCGGCCGCATCGTTGCGGTACTGGCCAAGCACATGGTGGCTACTGGCGAAGATGAAGCGCTTGACATTAAAACGCTGAGCCGCCTCCAGCAGGTACAAGGTGGCATGGTAGTTGGGCTCGACCGTGTCCTGGAATTGGATGTCGGTCCCGTGGGCACAGGCCAGGTGCAGGATGCCATCAACGCCTTCGACGGCCTGCTGCACATAGAATGGGTCGGTCAGATCGCCAACCAAAGCGGTCTCGCCCTCCGCCAGGCCTTCGATGGGCTTGCGGTCGAGCAGGCGCAGATTATAGCGCTGGCGCAGGAAGGGCCGTACAGCGGTCCCGACGATACCGGCAGCGCCAGTGATGAGAAGCGTAGGCATAACAGGTTCCCAAAATCGAATCTGGTACCGGCGCAGGGCCGGCTATTCACAGGGGTAGGCGTCGGTCAACGCCACGTGCCCCTGCATCGGACTCCGGCCCGAGGCCGGGGCTCAGGTCAGGCCGCCGAGATCACCGTACCCTGCTTTGCCGGCTTGCCGCCGACAAACAGCGCCACGATCAGTGCGCCGACAATACCCAGGCCGCCAGCCAGGGCGAAGCCGCTGCCATAGGTACCCGTAGACTGGATGATGAAGCCGGTGACGGTCGGTGCGACGATACCGGACAGGTTGGCCAAGCCATGCATGAAACCACCGGCGGTACCCACCTGATGATCCGGCACGGCGTCCTGGATCAACGACCAGTAGGCCGGCGCGGTGAGCATCAGGAAACCGATGGCGACAGTCATGACCACCACGGTGCTGGTCACACTCTCCACCTGGCCGGTGAGGCCGATGCACGCAGCAGCGATAAGCAGGCAAGGCACCAGGACCAACTTGCGCGACAACAGTTGCTTGCCCGTGCACTTGAACACCCAGTCGATCAGCAGGCCACCGCAGATAAAGCCGAGCGTACCCACCAGCCAAGGCAATGAGGTGACGATGCTCATGGACTTGAGGTCGATGCCCTTGGCCTCGATCAGATAGGTAGGGAACCAGGTCATGAAGAAGAAAAGGATGTAGTTGTAGCAAAACAGCGAGATGCCAGTGACCAGGACCGAACGCTGCAAGATGATCTGCAGCACCGGAGTGCGAGGCGCGTTTTCCACCTTGGTCACCGGTGCTTCACGGCCTTCGTTGATTTCGGCCAGTTCCTCGGCCGACACCTTGGGGTGCTCGCTTGGGGTGGAGGTGGACAAGCGGTACCAGGCGATAGCCCAGAGTAGGCCGATCACCGCAATCACCACAAAGGCGACACGCCAGCCCAGCCACAGGGCCAAGAAACCGACGATAGGACCCGCCAAGGCGCCACCCAGTGGGCCACCGGCCTGGTTGATGCCGATGGCACGGGCGCGCTCCTTGATCGGGAACCAGCTATTGACCGCCTTGTTGGCGGTGGTCGACACCGGTCCCTCACCCACACCGAACAGAGCACGGACGATCAGCAGCGACCAGAAGTTGAAGGCCAGCGCGGTCGAACCACACAGCAACGACCAGAAGCTCATGGACCAGGTCAGCACACGCTTGGGGCCGAAACGGTCGGCCAGGTAACCGCCAATAAAACAAAACAACGCATAGCCGAAGAAGAAGCTGCTGAAGATCATGCCTTTCTCTGAAGGCGTGAGGTGATACTCCTGGGTGATGAACGGCATGGCGATCGACAAGGCAGCGCGATCGACATAGTTGATGATCATGGCGAGGAAGAGCATCGCCAGGATCGTCCAGCGGTAATTCTTTTTCTTGTTCATGTACGTCTCCGCCCGACACCTGCGATGCCGGATCTTGTTGTTATGGCGCCTGGAGCAGTCAGCCGGCCAAGCGCCGCTGAGGTCTAGACGCTGTAATCCACTGCCACCCACTCGAAGTACTGCTTGAGATCCGCCACCAGCGCCTGGTGGGCGGGATGTGGCAGATAACGCTCTACCGCTGCTGCATCGTCGAAGCTGGAGTCGAGGATGTAGTCCCAGCAAATTGGCCGGTCCAGCTCGTTGGCGGCGACCGTCCAGTCGCGGATGAAATCGATCTGCTCGGCAAGGTCGCGCATGCGGTCGACCAAGCGAGCTTCCAGTTCAGGTTGCGGCGCGACGCTTGCCAAGCGCCGGAACATCACAATATGTCGCATCATCGCCCTGCCCTCCGCTCAACCCAGGACCCAGGTCGGTGCGTCCTGCAGCGCCACTGGACGCAGGAAGCGTTCGAGGGCGGCATAGCCGACCGAGGTGGTCTGTGGCGCGGTGGACGACGGCCAAGGGCCGCCATGCTGCTGGGCGTGGCATACGGCAACACCTGTCGGCACGCCGGCGAACAGCACGCGCCCGGAGATCCGTTCGGCGGCACGTACCAATTGCCGGTTGGCCTCGCTGGCGTCATCCACGCCCCACAGAGTCGTGGTCAGGGTGCCACCGACAGCCTCCAGCAGCTCGACGAGTTGCTCATTCGACTGGGCAGTGACCACCAAGGCGGCCGGGCCGAACATCTCTTCACGCAGGTGTGGATTGGCGATGAACGAAGCGGCGTCGGTAGCGAACAGACGTGGGGCCGGGCCGCTGGTATCGGCTGCTTTGTCGAAGACCGGCGTTGCATGATCGGCAACACCGGCAACCGCAGCCTCGAAGCCCTTGTGCATGCCGGGAGTGAGCATACGGTGTGTGGCGATCGGCGCAATGGCCTCGGCCAACTGGGTGACGAAACGCTCGCTGTAAGGCGACGCCAACAGGACGATCAGGCCCGGGCTGGTGCAGAATTGGCCGCACCCCAGGGTGATAGAGGCGGCCAGGGTCTTGGCCAGTCCTTCACTGTCCTTTTCCAGGGCAGCCGGCAACGCCACCAGCGGATTGATCGAGCCCAGCTCGCCGAAGAACGGCACCGGGCGAGGACGCTCGTTGGTCGCTTGCCACAACGCCTTGCCGCCCTGGTAAGAACCGGTGAAGGCCACTGCGGCGATGCGCGGATGTTGTACCAGATAGGTGCCGCCAGCACGCGAAACACTCTCAACCAGCGTCAGTAGCCCTTCCGGCAGACCTTGGGCACGAACCACAGCAGCGGCGAGTTCATACACCGCGCGAGACAGTTCAGGATGCCCGGAATGAGCTTTGACCACCACTGGACAGCCCGCTGCCAGCGCGGAGGCAGTATCACCACCCAGCACCGAGAAGGCGAACGGGAAGTTGCTGGCCGAGAACATGGCCACCGGGCCCAGCGGACGCTGTACCCGCATCAGGTGCGGCCGGCCTGCTGGCGGCGGACCCGCTACCGCCTCATCCTCGACGCGGCGGTACGGCACGCCAGCCTCGACTTCGCTGGCGAAGCCACGTAGCTGGAAAGCGGTACGTGCCACTTCTCCGTTCAGGCGCCCTACACCCAGACCGCTTTCACGGTCGGCGATGGCAACCAACTCGACTTGGTGCAGCTCCAGGGCATCAGCCAATCCACGCAGCAAGGTAGCGCGCACATTCGGGGTAGCGTCCGCCCAGAAGTCGGCGGCGGCAACAGCCTTGCTCACCGCCTGGTCGATAGCGCCCAGGCCCAGGTCTTGATGATCGGTCATGTGCATCCCCTTCAGCGTGTATTGGGGCCGAGGTTGTAGCCCCGACCGGCATAGTCGAAGTCGACCCATTCGTTGATGGGCACGTCCTTGTCGGCAGGTGAGGCGTAGTAGGCACGGATTTCCTTGATCAGGCCGCTTTGCTCATCGAACACATACCATTCGTCACCGCGCAGGGCGGTCCCCAGGTTGCTCTTCCAATGGGTCCACTCGATCACTGCTTCATGACTGTCGTGGCTGACCAGGATCTTCTCGATGGTCCACTGCGAGCCGAGGTTATCCACGCACCAGATCCACTTGCGCGCGATGGTGTCGGCAGTGCGCCAAGGGATATCCGGCAGCCCGGCCGGAAAGTAATGCACGGCGTCCGGAGTGAAGCAGGAGACCAACTTGTCGTAGTCGGCTTCGTTACAGCCTTCGAAGTAGCGGCGAATCAATTGGGCGTAGGTATGCTCGGCCATGCTCAATCCTCCTGGCGAGTGATGATCGATGAGATTTGTGGGCGGCCATCGGCAACCCAAGCGTGGTAATCGCTGGTCGTTTCAGGGCTAGGCGGGTAAACCCCCCACAGGGCTTCACCTGCGGCGATACGCATGGCCAGGTAGTGCTCGATGTCGTCCTGCACAGTGCAAATGTCAGCCAGTTCCGCAGCCAGATGCGCGGGCACCACGGTCAGGCCATCAGCGTCACCGACGATGATGTCACCGGGATACACGGCCACGCCGGCACAACCGATCGGCACCTGCAGGTCCGCCACGTGGTGATAGGAAATACGGGTAGTGGCCGTGACCTCACGGGCATAGGCCGGCAGGCTCATGGCTGCGATCTCGCTGCCATCGCGCAAGGCGCCGTCGGTAACGATGGCCTTGGCACCACGGACCAGCAGGCGAGTCACCAGGATGTTGCCAGCCGAGGCGGCAGACGGGTCGTTGCGGCTGTCGATAACCAGTACGTCACCCGGCTGGATGTGCTCGACGCCCTGCCATTGCAGGTTGTCGTCATTGGGCTTGGTAGTCATGGTGGCGTAGGTGTCGATGTCTTCACGGGCGGGGATGAAACGCATGGTGAAGGCCCGGCCGGCGAAGGGCTTGATGTCGCGGGTCATGGCGCGCAGGCCGACCAACGCAGGCTGGCGGAAGCCTCGCTTGAACAACTGGGTGGTCAGCGAGCCACTGCTGCAGGCGGCAAGCTTGGCCAGCACTTCGTCACTGACCTCGACCTGCTTGCCGGAGACGCTCTCATGGGCATCGGCGTAATTGTGGATGACGGACATTCTTGTAAGTTCTCCAAAACGGGGTTCATCCGATCAGTGACCCAGTGAAATTCCCACAGAATGGGACATAATTTCATTCCAAGTCCTGCCGAGGCTGATTCTATGGCGGAAAACCTCGTGGAAAACCGGCAAAATCTCGCCATGATCAACTCAGTACCAAATAGTGGGAATCAACAATGAAAACAGGAGAAGGTACTGCCGCGCTGGAGAAGGCCCTGGATGTCCTGCAGGCAATCGGCGCGACATCCATGGGGATCAGCCAGGCCCAGTTGGCTGAACAGGTGCAGCTCCCGCGAACCACGCTGTACCGCATCATCGCTACCCTGGTGGAGCGCGGCATGATCCGCCGTGATCCGACACGCAAGGTCTACCGCCTGGGCTTCAATTATTTGGAGATGGTGCGCAATGCTTATCTGGAGCCCGACCTGGTAGCGGCCAGCAGCATCGAGCTACGCGCCCTGCGCGACCTCACCGGCGAAACTGCCTACCTGGCAGTGCTCGATGGCAACCAGGTGTTGTCGCTGGAGCGCTGTGATGGCGCCCATACCCTGCGCTCATCTGCCAGCCTTGGACAAAGCAAGCCCGTGCACTGCACCGGCCAGGGCAAGGCGATTCTATCGGCCCTGTCACCGGCGGCCCGTGACGAGATCCTCAAAGGCCTGGTGCTGACGCCCCTGACACCGCTGACCATTACCGACCGTCGCCGTCTGATGACAGAACTGCAGATCACCCAGACCCGCGGCTACGCGCTGGATGACGAGGAGATCCGCCTGGGTGTGCGCTGCGTCGCTGCGCCCATCATTGACAAGCAAGGCTTCGTACGCGGCGCCTTGAGCGTAGCCGGGCCAGCCTATCGCCTGACCCTGGAGCGTCTGGCCCTGCTCGGCCCGGAGCTGGCGGACGCGGCGCGTCGGGTCGGCGAGCAGTTGCGACCCGATCCGACACCCCGTCCGACTAGCACCATGAATGTCGTACCGGGACCCTGGGCTTTCCACGGCGCATTTCCCCGCTGGCATGCCGAGACTCGTGCACTGTATTGGGCCGACACCTTGGCTCCGGCCATCCATTGCTGGGATGGCCAACGCAGCCGGCTGCTGACCCGCCTGGACATGCCAGTGCGGGCCATGGAGCTGCACCGTGACGGCCTACTGGTGGCCCAGGCCGGGGGTTGGTCGTTGATCGACTGGCAGGGTAACGAGCGCCCGATGCAAGACCTGCTCGGTAGCCGCCTGCTCGCTTTGGCGGTGCATCCCACTGGAGCACTGTGGGCGTGCAGCAGAACCACCAGTGGCTGCCTGATTGGCGAGCTCAGTGCTGAAGGCGAGTTACGTCATGGCTGGAGCTTGAATGAACAGGTCAGCGGTTTTCGCTGGGACGCCACAGGCAACGCGGTGTATGCCATCGCTCCCGAGGCCGGCGATATCCTCCGCTTGCAGCCCGGCAGCTCGGCCATTCGCCGTCTGGCCTCGCTACCACGCGGCGGCGGCAGCCTCAGTGGTCTGGCCTTGGATGTCCAAGGCGGTGTCTGGACCACTCAGCGCGACGGCTGGAGCCTGGCCCGCTTCGATGCCGAAGGTAACCTGGACCGCATGATCGGCCTGCCCGTCCCTTGTCCCACCGACCTGTGCTTTGGTGGCGAGGATGGCCGCACCCTGTACATCACGAGTGCCAGGCAGGAACTGAAATTGGAGGTATTGGGCAGTGCGCCAGACTCAGGATGTTTGCTGCGGTTAGAGGCTGAAGTTGTGGGGCAACCTGGGATGGCGAGTGATTAGGGGACAGAAATTTCTGCGTACAATCTTTTCCCTCTATCGTACGCATCGGCTATACCTAGCCGGCAGCATCGCCTAGTACAACTCGCTAACCGCCATATTCTAACTTGCTAACAAAAAGCCCCGTGATGCATGCCGCGGGGTATCCCGCAAAAGTTACGACAGTTCGCCCCCCCCGACAGGAAATGTCGGTTCGGGTATTCGATCTGCAAACGGCGTTGTACGAAGCCCCAGTCAGGCAACGGTCGCACTTATCGCACCATTGATAATACTGGTCAGCTGGTCAACCTCATCCCTAGGCGATGAAGCGGCCTCGCCGCGGTCCCAAAAGTGCAAGCCTTGCAGCATGCCAATGATTACCACAATTAAAAGATCGAAGCGGTGATTGAAAGTATGCCCCTTGGCAGGCTGACCGGCGATCACCGACTTCAGGCAGCGGGCATAATCCTCCACTAGGGATTTGATATGTTCTTGCTGCTCGGTAGAGAGATTGATCATCTCGCGATTGATCAGGATCATGCGCTTGCCCTCACGCTTCTGGAAATCCAGCGACGCTTGGACGAACAGCCGTATACGCTCATTACGAGTCTTGCCCTGCTTGACACTGGTGCGTGTATTGGCCAACAGGTCGTCCAGCGCTTCTTCCATCAGCTCGTAGAGCAGCGACTGTTTGTTCTCTATATGATTGTACAGGGACCCCGCTTGCATCCCGAGGCAGGATGCCAGGTCGCGCAGGCTGGTTGATTGATATCCCTTCTGGGTGAATAGTTCAAGCGCGGCTTGACGCACGCGCTCGTGTGTTTCAGCGTTGACATGCGATGAAGAGACTCGAGACATTTGTTTTCTCCGCTCGCAGTTGGTTGTTGCAACTAGAGGCGTAGAGGGCCATACAAGCGACGGGCAAATCGCGCAGTAGATAGCGCCTGTCGTAGAGAATCCGACTCCCATTCAAGGGACAGCGACCGCTGGAACGTGAAGATCGACCACAAGGTTGTCGATAAGCCGCGTCTTACCTAGACGAGCCGCGCCCAGAATCACCCAGTGGTCGTCATCGTGTGTCGCCGGTTCCAAGCTCTGCGCGTTTCTGACCTCCAGGTACTCAAGCTCGAACCCTGCTGCCTCTAACCGCTGTCGGCAACCATTCAATGAGGGACCGACCTCCTGCCCTAGCTTTAGCAATGAGGCTAGGTCCACCAGGCACTTGTGCAGCAACGGCGCCATCGAACGTTGCTCCTCACTCAGATAGCCATTTCGGGAAGAGAGTGCCAAGCCGTCCTGGGCACGAACTGTCGGCGCCCCCACGATCTGTGTCCCTATGTTGAGGTCTCGCACCATTGCACGGATGACCGCTAACTGCTGGTAGTCCTTTTCACCAAAGATCGCCACGTCCGGCTGGACAACATTCAGCAGCTTGATGACCACCGTTGCCATGCCATCAAAATGGCCAGGGCGCGAGGCGCCACACAACCCTTGAGAAACTCGTGGCACCCTGACGAGAGTGACATCCTGCATTCCATCCGGGTACATCTGTTCGACGGTGGGTGCAAACAGCACATCGCATCCTACAGCCGCCAAGCGGTCCTTGTCGGCTTGCAGCGTTCTGGGGTAATTGGCCAGATCTTCGCCAAGCCCGAACTGAAGGGGGTTGACGAAGATACTGACCACCACGACGTCGGCCTTCTGCCTGGCCAGCTCAACCAACGCGATATGCCCGTCGTGCAAGTTGCCCATGGTGGCCACCAGCGCTATCGTGCTGTGCTCGGCACGCAGGTGCCCAAGGTGTGTGTGAAGCGCCTTGACCGTACCTATTGTCAGCACAGATTTATACCCCACTGGCCAACTGAGCGTCGATTGCTTCGAGCAAGCGTGGGTCGTCAGCCGCCACATCGGGAGCGAAACGGGCGACAACCTTTCCCATCCGGTCTACTAGGAATTTCTCGAAATTCCACAGCACGTCCGTGCGGTTATCAGCCACGATGCCATAGCCCTTGAGCCGCTCCCTGAATGGGCCTTCACCAATCGTCTCGGGTTGCGCAGCCGTGAGCTCGGCGTATAGCGGGTGCCGATCTTCGCCGTTGACCGACAGCTTCGAGAACAGCGGGAATTGTATGCCGTAGTTCAACGAGCAGAACTCGGCGATTTCGGTGTCGCTGCCGGGTTCCTGCTCCTTGAAATTGTTAGCTGGGAAACCCAACACCTGCAGCCCTTGGTCTTTCTTGCGCTGATAGAGTTTTTCCAAACCTTCATACTGTGGGGTTAGCCCGCACTTCGAAGCCACATTGACCAGCAATAGAACTTTGCCGCGATAACGGCCAAGGGTGCTGGCTGTGCCATCGATCTGCTGCAAGGGAATATCGTAAATGGAATTGCTCATGACTACTGCCCCTAAAGATTGAGTTCAACGGTGGAAAGAACTGGATTTCCAATACAGGTGAAGAACTAGCCCCCCAGCGCTCCCTGACAACAGTGCAGACCAAAGGAACACCCAAGCGTAGCCGTAGCCTGCAGCAACCAGGCCCAGCGCCGGCCCAGCCACCCCGACTGCGACGTCAAAAAACAATGAAAGTGCACTGAGCGCCAAGGTTCGGTTAGCCGCCGGGATCATCGCCAGAGTTTCCATGCCTAGCCCTGGATAGACCCACGACACGCCGATGCCAGTGAGGGCGCCCCCTGCGATCACCAGTGCCGGCGACGGTGCCAGCCCGACCAGCAGCAGGCCGCTCGTCTGTACCAGCAGGCAGCCAGCAACCACCGTATAGCCGCGCAACCGGTGCAGAATGCCCGGCGATGCCAGCCGCGCCACGATGAAACCCGCACCAAACCCACTCAGACAAAACGCCGCACCCTGCCAACCCAGGCTGTCGAAATACAGTGCTACGAATGCCATGAGCCCACCGTATCCAACCGAGCTGCACACGAGCACAATCCCATTGGGCAGCACCGCCAGCAGTACCCGATGAAAGGCCAGTCGTACCCCAGCCACTATCGGCGCTGGGCGCTTGACCAAGGCCATGAACACAAATACCAAGCCCAGCAGAGCACTGCACAACCCGACACTGGCAATGCCGAACGTATTGCCCAGTAACCTTCCCAACGGCGCGCCAACCGCCACACCGCCATAGGCCGCGATGCCGTTCCAAGACATCACCTTGGCGGTGCTGGGCACACCGTTCAGGCCAATCGCCCAGGTACAGCAGGGCGTGGAGATCATGGCGGTACACAGACCTAAGATGATCCTGCCCAGCACCAGAAGCACCAGGCACAGCGACACTGGAGCCAGCAGCGTAAGCGCAAGCCAGGTCAACAGGCCGCTAGCGATCAGGCCACCGAGCCCGCAGAGCACCGAGCACCTGGCCCCAAAGCGGTCTGCCACGCTGCCAGCCAGCGGCCGTGCGAGCAATGTCGCTACGTACTGCACACCGATCACAGCGCCGGCCAGCACCGCGCCCAAGCCGAGGTCATGCAGCACGAAGCCCGGCAGCACCGCCAGCGGCAAGCCGCTGCATATGTACCCGATGAAGTTGAAGCAGATGATCGAAAGGATCTGCGCATTGGGATGCGCCGGCCTACTGACCGCTGTAGTATCCCAGCGCAACCACATACCCGTTTACCCGCTGCAATAAGGTTTTCTTGAACTCGTTCTGCCCAGTGATGGGGTTGCGCCACAGGTAGTCGAGTTCACCGGTTTCATGCTGTTGCATTTGCCGCAACATAGCCTCGCCAATCGGCTGGCCATCGGTGGAACGCAGCGACTTGAAATCCGTGCCGATCAGGCGCGGCAGGAAGCCGTGGGCAACGAAGCGCTGGCTCTTGATGTCCACCACGAAGGCATACAGGTCATCCTGGGTGAGCTCTTTGTCGTGCTGATTGATGAGGGCAAAGGCCGCGTTTGGGCCCTTGTGCACCTGGTCCACGACCCGCTGCAGCAGTTCACGGGCCAGTTCAGGGCTGGAGCGCGGCATGTAATAGCCCACGGAGATCACCCGCTCGCCCACCCGTTGATAGAACACGCGCTTGCGCTCTACCTTGGCATGCTGCCAGTTCCACCAGCGATACTCGGCGCTGCGCACGGTGCCATCGGCGGGCTGCTCGATAGCTTGGCGAAACGCGGCCTTGAGGTCGTCGTC
This sequence comes from Pseudomonas sp. D5(2026), assembly GCF_057766845.1. Classification (NCBI taxonomy): domain Bacteria; kingdom Pseudomonadati; phylum Pseudomonadota; class Gammaproteobacteria; order Pseudomonadales; family Pseudomonadaceae; genus Pseudomonas; species Pseudomonas sp. D5(2026). The sequence goes on along the minus strand of NZ_CM173421.1, from coordinate 2,183,268 downwards.
CAGCACGCTCACCACCGGTTTGCCGACCAGCGACACCGATGGCCCGCCGCTGGCCAGCATAACCCCAGCGGTATCGACCACGTAGATGTACAACTCGCCATCGACGAACTCACCCTGGCGGCTGAACGCGGCCAGGGCGTTATCGCCGCTGGCCTGGTAACGGGCCACCGCCTTCGCCAGCAGTGCACGAGCGCGCTGGCTTTCAGCATCGTAGACGTCACTCGACGGCGGCTGCGCCATGGCGAACAAGCAAGCAAGACACAAGCAAACACCTGTGAACGCTCGATAAAGGCTCATTGTTTTCATTTCTCCGGTGACCTTACGGGTAGCACTGCCACGCCCTGCCCGTCGGCGCCTAAAGCGTGCGACCGATAATCTCTTTCATGATTTCCGAGGTACCGCCGTAGATCCTCGCAACACGCGCATCGACCCAGGCCCGGCTGATCTTGTACTCGCTCATGAACCCATAGCCGCCGTGCAGTTGCAGGAACTCGTCAAGTAGCTTGCCCTGCATCTCCGAGCCCAGCAGTTTGGCCATGGCCGCCACATCCGCGGGCAGCTCACCGCGCATGACCTTGGCCAGGCAATCATCGACAAATACTCTCAGCATGGTGAACTGCGCCTTTGCTTCGGCGAGCTTGAAGCGGGTGTTCTGGAAATCCAGCACCGGCTTGCCGAATACCTTCCGCTCGCGGGTGTATTCGATGGTCTCTTCCAGTAGCGTCTGGATCGACTGTGCGGCGCGAATCGCGATGATCAGGCGCTCCCACGCCAATTGATGAGTCAGGTACTTGAAGCCCTGCCCCTCCTCTCCGAGCCGATTGCTGGCAGGCACCCGCACATCGTCGAAGAACAATTCGGCGGTGTCCTGGCCCTTCAAGCCAATCTTTTCTAGCAACCGTCCCTTGGAGAACCCCTGGCGCTCCTCTTCGACGCAAATAAGGGTGAGCTCCTTGGCGCTGAGGTCGAGTTTGGTTGCGGTCACCATCAGGCCAGCATTACCCCCATTGGTGATGAAGGTCTTCTGCCCGGAAACGATATAATCATCGCCCTCCCGGCGCGCCAAGGTCCGCATCGAGCGCAGGTCGCTGCCGATACCAGGCTCGCTCATGGCGATCACGCCAATCAGCTCGCCGCTGACCATCCGGGGCAGCCAACGCTGTTTCTGCTCCTCGCTGCCGTAGGCGACAATGTAAGGGGCAACGATCTCGGAGTGGGTAGTAAACCCCACCGCGGTGGCATTGGCCCGCGCCAGTTCTTCGATCATCACCGCCGAGTGGCCGAAGTCCCCGCCAGGCCCGCCGTACTCCTCGGGCACCGTAGAACACAAAAGTCCGGTCTCCCCCGCCTTGAGCCAGACCTCCTTGGGCACGATGCCGTTCTTTTCCCACTCATGCAGGTAGGGCACAATCTCACGATCGACGAACCGGCGCGCTTGTTCGCGGAACATATTGTGGTCTTCACGGAAAACGCCACGCATCTTCAATACTCCAAAATTCCGTCGGTTGTGCCTTTATGCGGTCACCGGTCGAGGTAGTCGGGATTTCGCTTTTCGACAAACGCCGAAACGGCTTCTTGATGATCTTCAGTGTGGTGGGCCAGCGATTGGTAAGCCGCCGACAGCTCGAGCAATGAGTCCAGGCGCATGTGCTGCCCTTCGCGCAGCAAGCGCTTGCACAGTCGCAGCGAGTGCCCCGGGTTGCTAGCGATGCGCCCTGCCAACGAACGCGCTTCGGCCATCAACGTCTCGTGCGCGCACACCTGCTCCACCAGCCCCCATTCCAGCGCCTTGACCGCATTGATGGTATCGCCGGTAAAGGACATCAGACTCGCTTTGGGAACGCCGATGATTCGCGGCAGCAACCAGGCACCGCCATCGCCCGGCACGATACCCAGGCGTACGAAGCTCTCGGCGAATACCGCCGAGGTGGATGCCAAGCGGATATCGCACATGCAGGCAAGGTCCAGGCCCGCTCCAATCGCGGGCCCGTTGACGGCGGCGATAACCGGAATGTCCAGGTCGTACAGCGCCAGCGGAATGCGCTGGATGCCGTCACGGTAGGTGTTACGCAGCTCATAGGGCGAGCCTGCGAAGATACCAGCACGCTCGTGCATATCCTTGACATTGCCGCCGGCGCAAAAGGCGCTGCCATTGCCGGTCAGCACCATGACCCTGACGGACTTGTCGCGACGCAACGCGGCGCACAGATCGACAAACTCCTGGATCTGCTCCGGTGTGGTCAGGGCATTGCGGGTGTCCGGGTGGTTCATGCGCACAGTGACGATACCGCCCTCGCGCTCGATCTGAAGAAAAGGGTTCATAGTCAATTGCTCGCAAGGCCGGTCAATGGTTGCTTGCCGTGGTGGGTCAACAATGGCCAGAACCCGTCGCTGCCACCCTGGCAGACTTGTGCGCCCAGGCGTTGGCTCCAGAGGCTGGCCGAGCCAAATTCGCTGCGCCATGCCCACAGCCGTCGGCTGAGCAGGTGAAGCGGGTATTCCTCGGTGAAGCCAATGGCGCCGTGTACCGAATGGGCGATGCTGGCGCCGACACTCGCGGCGTCGGCGGTACTGATTTTCGCTACGGCGATGGTCAATGCCGCGAGCCCGTCGTCGGACTCGCAAAAGGCTGCTTCAGCGGCAATGCTGGCAGCGGCCGTCTGTTCGGCCAGTACCGCCAGCTGTTGCTGGATCGCCTGGAACGACCCGATGGCCTTGCCGAACTGCTTGCGCTCTCGTGCATAGTTGGCGGTCATGTCCAGCAACGCATGCAGCGCCCCGGCGGTCTGCGCCGAGCGGAGCATCGCGCCGCCAAGTTCCAGGACATCGACACCGAGGCCGTCTGGTAGGTGTGCGTGGGCAACTACCCGCGCACCACGGAAGACCAGGTCGTCGCGCGGCTCTCCCGCCACGTTGAGGCTGGGGGTGAGTTCGCAGGCCATGCTGCGTTGCAGCAACACCACCTGCGGTGTACCTGCATCGGTGGTGGCGACGGCCACCACGGCATCTACATTGCGCCCCCAGGGTACGGCGCGGGCGGTGCCGCTGACGTGCCCATCGATCAGGGCCAAATCGGCATGAGCGGCGATGCTCAAAGCGCCTTCGTGCCCTTCAAGGCCAGCCTTGCTCAGCAGCCAGTTGGCCAGCAAGGCCTCGCCCAGCGGGGCCGGCACCGAATAGCGCCCGGCGGCGCGGACCATCACATAGATATCCGCCCAGCTGGCGCCCGCGCCGCCCAGCGCTTCGGCGGCGCCCGCTAGGGTAAAGCCTGACTCATCGAGTGCGGACCAGAGCTCGGCTGGCCACTCGCCGCCCTCGCAACCAAGCACATAGGCCGGGGTGGACAGATCGGCAAACAGGCGTTCGATCATCGTCTCAAATAATTCGCGCATTATCGCAACTCCAGGCCACGGGCAATGATGCCGCGTAGAATCTCGCGCGTACCGCCACGCAGTGAAAAGGACGGCGCCATTTGCGTCAGGTAGGCCAGCACCCGTGCGTATTCGCTGCCACCGACCTGGCGCGGCTCGGTGTCCAGCAGCAACTGCGCGATTTCCGGCAGTTCCTGTTCGAACACGTTGCCCAGGTCTTTCACGCACGAGGCGGCCCAGGCCGGATGCTCCCCTGCAGCCAGTTGCGCGGTGACCGACAGCGACATGTTGCGCAACGTCAGTAGCCTGGCCGATAGGCGCCCGATCTCCCGTGCCTGCAGGGCATCAGGCACCTTGCCCAACGCGTCGATCAGGCTGGTGAGCAGCGCCATGCAACTGAGAAAGCGCTCTGGGCCGCTGCGCTCGAACGCCAGTTCCGCAGTTACCTGCTCCCAGCCCTTGCCTTCGCTGCCGATCAGCGCGTCGGCGGGTAAGCGAACGTTGTCGAAGAATACTTCGTTGAAATGCTCACCCCCGGCCAGGTCGCGGATTGGCCGGATGGTAATCCCTGGCAGGCTCAGGTCGACGATGAACTGCGACATACCCTCGTGACGCGCGGCCTGTTTTTCGCCGGTGCGCACCAGCGCAATCATGTACTGCGAATGGTGCGCGTTGGTGGTCCAGACCTTCTGCCCATTGAGCAGCCAGCTGTCGCCCTCGCGTAGCGCATTGCTCTTGATCGAGGCCAGGTCCGAGCCGGAATTGGGCTCGCTCATGCCGATGCAGAAGTAACTTTCACCCCGGCAGATGGCAGGCAGATAGCGCTGCTTCTGCTGCTCGGTACCGAAGCGGTTGATCAGCGGCCCGCTCTGGCGGTCGGCAATCCAATGGGCCGAGACCGGCGCACCGGCAGCCAGCAGCTCCTCGATGACCACATAACGCGCAAATGGCCCCGCCGCCGCGCCACCGTAGGCTTTGGGCAATGCCATGCCGACCCAGCCACGGGCGCCCAGCTGCCTGCTGAATTCGGTATCGAAGCCCATCCAGGAATGGGCACGCAAGGTCGGTGGATAATCGGCCAGATGGGCCTGAATGAACGCCCGGACGTCGGCGCGAAGCGCCTCGGCCTCGGGAGGGATGGAGTTGTAGCTGAATTGACTGATGGCCATATGCGCTCTCTAACGCTGAACACAGGCGCAATCGCCCCGCTTGAGGCGACCACAGAACCGCCCCCTTGCTTCAGCCGCCGATGCGCGACACCTGAAGCAAGGTGGGCGACTTACAACGCGGTTTGTGCGTCAGCCTGGGCGAACATCGCATTGATGTCGCCGGAGGTGACAGGCTTGTTGTCATGGCGACCATGGTCGGCGCCGCCCAGGCCCAGGGCAGGCTCGATGCTGACGTGTGTGGCCTGGGCCCGCAGCGCACCCACCGTGCAGTTTTCACGACCGTGGATAGAGAATGGGTCGAAGGAAAACTCGCGCATCGCATTCAGATGGGTGACCTTGTCGATGACGTCCTTGGAGAGGTGTTGCAGCCCTTCCCAGGCGGTTTCCGGCGAGTTGGGCCATGTGCAGTCGGAGTGTGGGTAATCGCTCTCCCAGGTAACCATGTCAGCATTGAGGAAATCCAGGTTTTTGAGGCCGAAATTGTCCTCAATGAAACAGGTGATGAAGTGCTTGTTGAAGATATCGCTAGGCATCTTCCCGCCGAAGTTGGAGTTGGTCCAGGCGTTGTGATGGCGGTGAGTGAAGTCGGCACGCTCCAGCAGATAAGGCACCCAGCCGATGCCCCCTTCGGACAGGGCCATGCGCAGCTCGGGGAATTTCTTCCACATTGGCGCCCAGATCCAGTCGGCCGCCGAATTGGCGATGGAGATGGGCATGGACGTGATCCAGGCATCGATAGGCGACATGTCAGACGCATGGTTCGCTTTCACGCCAGTACCGATATGGCAGCAGATGACCACCTTGTTGTCGCTACATGCCTTCCACAGTGGGTCCCAATAGTCGCTGTGAATCGACGGGTAACCATGGATGGCCGGGTTATCCGACAGCGAAATGGCATGCACGCCTTGCCGTGCCAGGCGCTCGACTTCAGCGGCGGCGGCCTTCATGTCCCACCACGGTACGATCATCAGCGGGATGAAACGGCCCGGAGCGGCGTTGCACCAGTCGTGCAGGTGCCAGTCGTTATAGGCCTGGATTGCAGCCAGCGACACGGCGCGGTCGCCGTGCACCTGAAAGCGCTGCCCGGCAAAACCCGGGAAGGTGGGGAAGCACAAGGAGCCCAGTACGCCGTTAGCGTTCATGTCGTCGACACGGTCCTTGATGTTCCAGGTGCCACGACGCATCTGGTCGTAGCCCAGCGGCTCCATGCCGTATTCCTCTTTCGGCCGGCCGACTACCGAGTTCAAGCCCATGTAGCCGGTGGCCTGCTCTTCGAACACCCAGACGTCGCGCTCGCCTTTCTTGACCACATGCGGCTCGCGCCCCTTGAAGCGGGCCGGCATATGGCGGGCAAAGGCATTGGGCGGCTCAATCGCGTGGTCATCGACACTGACGAGAATCAGATCTTCAACTTTCATGGCTATCCCCTTCGCATTCGGGCTTGTTGTTGTGAATGAAGCATAGAGCAGATCCAACTAAAATTAAACACTTTTTTTATTTGTGTTCATGTTTAGTCGAATGCAAGGCTGTCAGCGACGACCAGGGGCTGCTTCAATCCCACAGCACATGCAGGTAATGCGGACCGCGCAGCTGCGCGCCTACTATCTGCGGCGCGGGTTTGCTCGGGTCTAGGCGGATGTTGGGCATCAGGTCGAGAATCGCGTTCAGCGCGCAGTTGATCTCGGTCTTGGCCACGAATTGGCCGATGCACATATGCGGACCGAAGCCGAAGCCGAACGAAGGCTTCGGTTTGCGATCGATGTCGAACACGTCGGGGTGTTCGAAGGCGTCTTCGTCGCGGTTGGCGGAGCTGACAATGCACTGCACCATCGCCCCTTGCGGGATAGGTACATCGCGGATCTGCAGGTCTTTGGCGGCCTGGCGCACCTTGAAGGTGGCCACGGGCTCGAAGCGCACCGCTTCATCGATGGCCTTGTTCACCAGGCTGCGGTCATTGCGCACCCGCTCCAACACCTCGGGGTGCTGCAGCAGTAGAGACATCAGGGTGCCGAAGGTGCGGGTGGTGGTTTCACTAGCCGCAGGCAGCAGCGACCGCACGAAGGTCGCGATCTCATGATCATCCAGTGATCGGCCCTGGTATTCAGCCTGGATCAGGCGGCTGATCAGGTCATCACCCGTACCACCCTGGGCACGGCGCTCCGCGACCACGTCCTTGACCACGTCATACAGCGCCTGGGCCGCCTGCATTGCCGCGCCGCGTGCGGAAGCGGCCTTTTCCGGGTCCACCTGGGGCCCCGCCAGGATCGCCAGCGCCCAGGCCGCATACTGCTCGATCTGCTCTGGCCGGTCTTCGGGAAAACCGATCAGCGAATAAATCACACGGATGGGGAAATACAGCGCGAAGTCCATCAGATCGGCCGACCTGGCCGGCACCATGGGCTTGAGGTATTCCTCGCGAATCACCCGGTCGATCCGGGTTTCCTTCCAGCGGTTGACGGTATCGGGCATGAACACCGGCTGCAGCAGGCTACGGATGCTCTTATGCGCCTCACCATCCATCGCGGTCAGGATCAGACCATCGAAAAAGGCTCCCAGGCCCTCGGCGATAAAGCCGCTGGTAAAGTTGCCGGCATCGCGCATCACAGCCATCACGTCGTCATACTTGAACAAGGTGAAGGTAGGCCGCGTAGCGTCAAGCCCGGCGATCGATGGCACGCCGAGGCGTGCCATGAAGTTGTCTTGCAGGACAGGGGAATTGACTCGCATGTCGCGGTAGGTGGCGTGCAGGTCAATGTCGCTGGTGCCCCGATAATTGCTTGCTACATCACTGAATACCTTGGTCAGGTCGCTGTGTTCCGGTGTGGACATGATCATCTCCGGTTTTATTGTCATTATTTTTTATCGGGGCATGCTACAGCCCCTATATGCTGAAGTAAGGATAGGACCTATTCGAATAAAAATGAACAAATATACTTTTTCTGAACATATTTATTGATGCACGACAGCTTTCAATATGCCTGTTGCACCAGAGTCATGCGCCCACCGGCCAACATCAGCGCACAGTACATACCCAGTTCGGCTATCTGGGCGGCAGAAAAACACCCTTTGAGCTGGCTGAAATGCTGGTCATCGATGGCCAGATAATCGCTGGCGAACAACTCGGCGTAGCGCAGTGCCGCCCTTTCCTGCGGGCTGAACCACGCGCTGTCGCTGGCCATGCAGGCGATGTCCTGCTCGGTAACGGTGTCGGACTTGCGCGCCAGCTGGCAGGCCTGACAGGTGGTGATGCTGGCGATCCTCAGGCGCACCAGTTCGCGCAGACGCTCAGGCAGCAGGCTTTCGCTGTGCAAGTTTTCCATCAGTTCCAGCCAAGCCAAAGCGGCCGCAGGACGATGCGCCCAGACCTGGACCGGAGTAACAGAGCTGAGCATGCGGCTGCGCTGTCCACGCTCGACCGCGTCCTGCAACGCGGCCGGCATGTCACCGAGGGCAACCAGAGGCAGGCGGGCCACCTCAATCGAGCCGTTCGATAAGGGTAGCGGTGCCCATGCCACCGGCACAGCAGATGGCCTGCAGGCCGAAGCGGCCACCCCGGCGCTCAAGCTCGTTGAGCAAGGTGGTCATCAGGCGCGCACCACTGGCCCCCAGCGGATGCCCCAGGGCAATGGCTCCCCCGTTGACGTTCAACTTCTCATGGGGTACGCCAGTCTCCAGCATCCACGCCAGCGGCACCGAGGCAAATGCTTCATTGACCTCGAACAGGTCGATGTCATTGATGCTCAACCCGGCCTTGGCCAGCACCTTGCGGGTGGCAGTAATCGGCCCGGTCAGCATCAAGGTCGGGTCGGAGCCAACCGTGGTGAAAGCGCGAATGCGCGCACGCGCCTTGAGCCCAAGTTTTTTCGCCGTGTCGGCATTCATCAGCAGCAGCGCGGCAGCACCATCGGAGATCTGCGAAGAATTGCCTGCGGTGATGCGCCCGGACTCGGGGCGGAAGCTGGTCTTGAGCGTCGCCAGCTTTTCCCGCGAGGTATCCCGGCGAATGGTTTCATCGCGACGCAACACGCCAGCCGGCTCGGTCAGTGATTGCTCCTTCAGGTCATCGACCACGACCTGCACGATCTCGTTGTCGAAATACCCCGCGTCGCAAGCGGCCGCAGCGCGCTGATGGCTGGCAAAGGCGAAGTCATCCAGGGCGTCGCGGCTGAGCGACCATTGGTCGACGATCCGCTCGGCCGCCTCGCCTTGGCTGGTCAATTCATAGCGTTGCACCGCCATCCAGCCGAACGCCTCGCCGTGAAGGTCTCGGTTGCTGCCCATCGGAACGCGGCTCATGTTTTCCGCGCCACCGGCCACTACCACATCCACCGCGCCACTGGCGATGGCGCCAGCGGCCAGGTGCACAGCGACTTCACCCGAACCGCATTTACGGTCGATGGTCAACCCGGGAATGCTGACCGGCCAGCCTGCACCCAACAATGCGGTACGGGCGATATTGGCGGACTGCTCACCGATCTGCGTCACGCAGCCGAAGATCACATCTTCGACCTGCTCAGGAGCCATATCTACGCGTTCCAGCAAGCGGCTGATCACCAGCGAGCCCAGATGATCGGCGCGCACTCCCGCAAGGCTGCCACGAAACCTGCCGATGGGCGTGCGCACCGCATCAACGATAACGACCTCGTTCATAGTGCACTCGCCTTGAGGCCGGACCCTGGAACCTGCTTGCCATCGGCATAGCGATACACGCCCTGCCCTGTCTTGCGCCCCAGGCGTCCGGCCGCAACCATCTTGATGATCAGTGGGCAGGGGCGAAATTTCTCGCCCAGAGTCTGATGCAGGTAGCGCAGCACCGACAATCGCGTATCCCAGCCGGTCAGGTCGCCCAGCTCCAGCGGCCCCATCGGGTGATTGAAGCCCAGGCGCAGTGCTGTATCGATGTCTTCGGCGGTCGCGGTACCTTCTTGGAGCATCCACATCGCCTCATTACCCAGCAGCGCAGACATGCGACTGGTGGTGAGCCCTGGCGACTCATTGACGATGATGGAGGTCTTGCCGATCTGCTCGCACAGCGCGCGCGTGCGTATCACCACCTCGTCGCTGGTGGCCAGGCCACGTACCAGCTCCACCAGCTTCATCTTGTGCACCGGGTTGAAAAAATGCATGCCGATGACCCGGTCGGCACTGTCCACCGACGCGGCAATTTCGGTCACACTCAGGGCCGAAGTGTTGGTGGCGATGATCGCGTCGGCGGCCAGCAGCGGGGCTGCCTGGCTGATGACTGCCTTCTTCACCGCCAGTTGCTCGGAGACGGTTTCAACCAGCCAGTTCGCCCCGCTAGCGGCTTCGCTCAGGTCACTGGTGGTCAGCAAATTAGCCAGTGATTGCTGCGCCTGCTCCTCGCTGACCTTGCCCAGACGTACGCCATCGCCAAGGATCTTTTCGATGCTGGCCCGCGCGTGGGTCAACGAGGCCGGCTTGGTATCGACCACGACGGTGGCGAAGCCGGAACTGGCGAAAGCATGCGCAATGCCGGTGCCCATCAAACCGGCACCCACGACCACTACTTTCTCTTTATTGTTGGTGTTCATGTCTGGCTCTCGATTGGCTGCGGTTTTTTACCGACTACATTTCGCAATGTGCCGATGCCTTCGACGCTGGCTTCAACCACGTCGCCCTCCTTGAGATACAGCCCTGTGCCCATGCCCACGCCCGCCGGCGACCCGGTGAACAGTACGTCGCCCGCGGCAAAGCTGGAGCGTTGCTGCACAAAGCTGATTAACTGCCCCACGTCCCAGGTCATCTCCGCGGTGGAACCATCCTGGCGAACCTCGCCATTGACCTTCAGGGTCAAGCGCAACCGCGGGGAGCCCTCGGCAAACTCGTCCTTGGTGACGATCCACGGGCCTAGGCCCGTGGTCTGGTCCTGGCTCTTGGCGGCGAACAGGTCCATGCCGATGCCGGGCGGCCCGCTGCGCTGCAGGTCACGCGCACTCACGTCGTTGCCGACGGTGTAGCCCAGCACGCAGGCCAGCGGGTTTTCGACGTCGATCTCGCCCGTACCGATCACCGCCACCAGTTCAACCTCGTGGTCGAGTTCTTCGGTCAAGGGCGGAAAGCGAATTGGGTCCCTGGCGCCGATTAACGCACCGTAGGCCTTGAGGAATGCGACCGGCTGCGCCGGTGCATTCAATCCGAACTCCACCAGGTGCTTGGCATAGTTGGCGCCCGCCACCACTACCCGATTGATCGGTTCGATCGGTGGCAACAAGCGCACTTTCGACAGCGCTAGCGCCGGGCCGGCGAGCCGGACGGAGCTGATGCCCCGCCCCGCCGCCACGCCCGGCGCCCAGTCCCTGAAGTCGCCGGAAATAGGGGTTACCTGGTCCTGGGCGACATCGACCACGGCCCAGAAAATACCGACCGCCGAATGCTCACAGCGTGCCAGCTTCATCAGGCACCTACCTTGCCCAGCTTGGTGGGATCCAGATGCAGCAGGCGGCAGGCGTTCTCATAGCGGATCTTGCGCAGATCGGCATCCGAAAGCTTCAGGCCATGGGTCAGGTCATGACGCACCGCATCGCTGCCGCCGAAGTTGCTGCCGTACAGCACATGGTCGGCACCGATGATATCGACCAACGCCTGGCGCATCGGCACTTCGTGCAATTCGACATCGAAGTAGAAGTTCTTCATGTAGTCGAGCAACGGCTTCTTGTTGTATTTGACGTCCAGGTTCTCGTTGGTCTTGGCCAGGCGCCCAAGCTGATACGGCACGTAGCCGCCGCCGTGGGTGATGTACACCTTGAGGTCGGGGAAGCGGTCCAGCACGCCACCGCAGATCAGGTTCCAGAAGCAGCGACTTTCGTCGTACTGCATGCCGACGATGGCGGTGGTTTCGTAACGGTCGTCGTTGGCGTTCTTGCCCCAGGTGACCGACTGATTGTAGCCGTGGATGAACATCGGCAGGTCCAGGTCGCAGAGGGTGCGCCACACCACGTCAAGCTCCGGCGAATCGAACTCCAGGCCGCCGAAGTTGGCGCCACCGGCCACCATGCCCTTGGCCCCCAGCTCGGTACAGGCATAGCGCAGTTCGGCGGCGGCCGCCTCGGGCGCGTTCAACGGCACGTGGGCCCAGAACATCAGGCGGTCCGGGGCCGCCGAGCAGTACTCAGCCAGCGTCGTGTTGACGGTACGTGCAAATGGTACGGCGAACTCGGCCTCGGTCCAGTACATGTAGCAGTGCGACGGCACCGAGATTACCTGCAGGTTCTGCCCTGCCGCATCCATGCCGGCCAGGCGGACTTTCGGATCCGCCCAGCGCGCGAAGTACTCTTCAAGCTTGGGGCCGTTGCCAGAACGCACAGCAGCCTTACGCTCAGGCGAACCGAGCCCCAGAATCCATTCCCCCACCCGCAGCTTGATATCGCCATCGGCGTGCTGTTCGAAGAACGGCCCCCAGTGCGGGTGCTGGTTGTAGTAGCCCGGATGGGGTGCGTGAGCGTGCAGATCGATAAGCATGTGCAGGTACCTCGAAGTTGGCACTTTTTTGTTGGTTTGCAGCGGGGTGCCTTTGCGCGGTCGCGGTCAACCGACGCGGGAAGGGGAACAGCAAGGCTCGCTACTAGGCCAGAGCTTAAAATTAATTTGAGCAGAAATCAAAATTCTGTTCATATTATTTTCAAGCCACCCTGAAACCCCCGAGGCAGAGCCTGCCCCCAACCTAGGCAAGAGGGCTTGAACTGACCAACAAGCGCGAAAATGAGGAAGAGGAATTTCGACAAACCACAAAAAACCCCCGACTGACGGGGGCTTAGGGTGTACAGAATGGAGAAAGAAGGTATCAGCGGCGGGTGCGCGAGGTAGACCCCATGATCAATGCGCCAAGCAGCTTTTTCACGCGTACCGGGAATAGTCGGCGCCCCGCCGCCTCCGGCACCAGGATTTCGCTCAACACATAGCGAATGATCATTTCGCAGATCAGTTCCCGATCCAGGCGTACGCCCAGGCGGTCGTCCCAGTCATCGAAGACAATGCCCAGGCCATCCTGAAAGCGAACGATCGAGTCGTGAAAAATCCGCCGAAAGAACCCCAGCGCATAGTCTGGCGCGACCACCAGCAGGCGCCGCGCACGGCTTTGCTCAAGGTAGTTGTCGAGGTAGGCGAACAGTGCGTTCAGCCGCGCTTCCGGGTCACTGATGTGGCCCAGCTCCTGCGACAACGAGGTGTGGAAGCTTTCACGCTTGTGCCGTGAGAAGGTGTCCAGCAGGTCTTCCTGGGAAGAGAAATAGCGGTAAAAGGTACCGCGCGATACACCCGCGACCTGGCACACATCGAGGATGGAAATGCGATCGGCGCCCGACATCAGCACCACTTCTTCGGTCGCCTTGAGGATGTTGGCGATGGTTTCTTCCGAACGGCGGTTGGGCTTGACTTTATTGCCTGCCGCCGTCGGGCCATTGCGCCGTTCGACGGTGTTGACGGCTTTGGCGCCGCTCGCAGGGGCGTCAGGTGCGGCTTTTTTCCTGGTTTTGGCAGCGGCCTTAGGCGCTTCTGCCAGCTGAGTAGCATTTTTTGGCATGGACTTGCAGGCTCGTGGAGAGTAATGATGAGGCAACGTTAGCACAGAATCTGCGCACAAATAATCGTATATGTTCAACTTTATGCTAAAGACAATTTGATATTTTGCATTTAGAATCAGATTCTCTATTTAAAACAAAAACCAGGCAGACCAGCAGTTTCGGGGCCTAAACGGAGAAAATTCATGGGTAGCAGTGGGAATCCAGACACTTGGGCGGTAGGAGAACGAGACACTGTCATTGATGCGCTAGACCGTGCGGTGGCACGGCATCCGGAGCGAATCCTGCTGGATTTCAGCGGAGAGTTATACACATACGGTGAAGTTGATTCACTTTCGACAAGAATGGCCAACGCCCTGGCGTCGCTCGGCATCAAGCCGGGTGAAACTGTACTGACCATGCTCGACAACAATATCGATGCGGTCATCACCTGGCTGGCCATCAACAAGCTGCGCGCAGTAAGCGTGCCGATCAACACGGCACTCAAGGGCGAGTTTCTGCGCCACCAGATCGCCGACACTGGCACCTCGCTGGTGATCTGCGAAGCTGCCTACCTGCAGCGCATCACACCGCTGGCAGAACAGCTGCATGACGTGCACCACATTTTGCACCGCGGCACCCCCGACAGCGTGCCCGAGTGCGCGATTCGCATTACCGCGCTGGACAGCTATCGCGGCCAGGACGCCACCCCGCTGGCCACTAAGCCGCAACCTTCCGATCTCGCCTGCCTGATCTACACCTCGGGCACCACCGGCCCGTCCAAAGGCTGCATGATCAGCTACAACTTCATGTGTAACCTGGCCCGCCTGCAATTGCGTGCCGGACCTGCTAGTGCCGATGACGTCACCATCACACCGCTGCCGCTATTCCACATGAATGCCCTGTGCGTGTCGATCATCGCCAGCATTCTGGTGGGTGCACGTGCCGCCATCCTGCCGCGCTTTTCGGTGTCCGGCTTCTGGCCGGAAGTGGAACGCTCGGGCGCCACTATCGCCTCGATTCTCGGCGGCATGGGCGGGCTCCTCGCACAGGCGCCAGACAACGAGGCCATGTTGCGCTGCGTCGGGCAGATACACACCGCTCGCGGCAACCCCTATACCGAAGAAACCAAGAAGATCTGGCGCGAACGCTTCGGCACGCCGCTGGTGGGTGGCAACGGCTATGGCCTGACCGAAGCCTGCGTGATCACCTCGCTGGCAGCCGGCGAATATGCAGCGCCCGGCTCCTCGGGCAAACGTATTGCCGACTTCGATGTACGCATTGTCGACGACCTTGACCAGGAAGTACCCCCTGATACCGCCGGTGAAATCGTGGTACGCCCACTGCGCCCTGACATCATGTTCCAGGGCTACTGGCGCCGGCCGGAAGACACCCAGAAGCTGATGCGCAACATGTGGTTCCATACTGGCGACATCGGCAAGTTCGATCATGACGGCTTCTTCTACTTTGTCGACCGCAAAAAGGACTATCTGCGACGCCGTGGAGAAAACATCTCCAGCTTCGAGATGGAGGCGGCCTTCGGCGTGCATCCTGCCCTGGCCGAAGTGGCGGTACATGCTGTGCCGTCCGACAAAGGCGAAGATGACGTGAAGGTCACTGCAGTTTTGCATGAGGGCGCCACGCTGCACCCCGAAGACCTGTTCCACTGGGCCGTGGAGACGGTGCCCTACTACGCCCTACCGCGCTACATCGAGTTTCGCCCCAGCTTGCCGAAGAACCCACAGGGCCGTGTTTTGAAATACCTGCTGCGCGACGAAGGCAAAACCTCTACTACCTGGGACCTCGAGACTACCTCGATCAGCGTTGCCAAGAAGTAGCCGCTTCACCCAGCACGCGAAAAGCGCGGCACTAGCCGCGCTTTTTTATTGGCTTCAGTATTCGCGCACGGGGATGCCTTTGGGCCGAGAGTTGTAGCCAGGCAGGTGCAGACCGCCGTCGACGTGAATGGTTTCGCCGGTAATGAAGCGCGACATCTCGCTGGCCAGGAACACCACCACCGGGCCGATATCGGCCTCAGGCTCGCCACAACGCCCCAGCGGGCGCATGGAAGCAGACATTTCAGCGAACCCCGGGTTCTCTGCCGCCAGCTTGTGGAAGGTGGCGCCCATCGCGGTGGGCGCGATAGCGTTGGTGCGAATGTTGAAGCGCCCCCATTCGGAGGCCGCGCTGCGGGTCAGCCCCACGATGGCCGACTTTGCTGTGTTGTAGTCGCCATGCAGCCAGGCCCCGATCTCGATATCGATCGAGTAGAAGTTGATGATCTTGCCGCCCCCGCGCGCCTTCATGTGCGGGAGCGCCGCCTTCATCGCCCACCAGGCTGCCCACACGGTCGAACCCAGTGTCTGCGCGAGCATCGCATCGGTCTTGTCTTCCAGCAACACGTTGGGCGTGGGCGCAAACGCGTTGTTGACCAGTATGTCCAGGCCACCGAACTCGTCTACGGCCAGTTGCACAGCGGCTTCGATATCGGCCTTGCTGCAGACGTCCGTGCGGATGAACACCGCCCTGGCGCCAAGCGCCTTGAGATCCGCTACCACCGCTTCCCCGCTGGCTTCATCCAGTTCTGCGACCACCACCGCAGCTCCCTCTTTGGCGAAGTTCAGCGCGATGCCTCGGCCGATTCCGCCCCCTGCGCCGGTAATCAGCGCGACCTGTTCGTTCAGCAGGGCCATAACCGCTCCTTTTCTTGTTTTTAGTGAACATTATAGTATTTAGTGTTCAAATATAGCTGATTTCAGCGCCCCCTCACACCCTTTGCAAAAGGACACCAGGATGACTGTATTTCGACGCCGCGTAGACATCATTGCCCACGCAGACCACGTTCGTGCGGCCCTGGAAGATGATTTTCACCACTTTCGCGTATGGGCCAGCCACACAGCCGGCCATGTCACGGCCATCGGTGGCGAAGCGCTGCGCTACCCCTATTCGCTGTGCCCGCAGGCAGGCGACCAACTGCAGGCGCTGGTAGGCATGCCACTGGCGCGCATTGCGCATTCGGTCACCCGGCACACTGACGCCAGCCATCAATGCACCCACCTGCTCGACCTGGCCGGCCTGGCTATTGCGCGCGCCGCCCGCGGCGCCGGCGAGCGGCGCTACGAGATCCAGGTCGGCGCACGTATCGACGGGCGTACCCGCGCCAGTCTGAGCTGCGACAGCGGGCAGGTCCTGAGCTGGGAAGTGAACGGTACGATGATCGAAGGGCCGCCACCCTATGCTGGGGTCAACCTTCGCGAAGGGATGGCGCGCTGGGCGCTGGGCACCCTCAGCGAAGACACCGCCGAAGCGTCGCTGCTTCTGCGCCGTTGCACGCTTATATCGATGGGGCGCGCCTACAACCTCGACGAACAAGCCCACGCCATCAGCAGCGGTCGCTGCTACAGCCAGCAACCGGCCCGCGCCGAACAGGCACTGCGTATGCAGGGCTCGACCTTGGATTTCAGCAACAACCCACAGGCATTGTGCGCCCAGGACCAGGCGTGGCTGCGTGCCATGCCCGGTGACCACGCGGCGTGACACGCCGAGTGGCCTTTACACGACGCTTTAGAGGAAGATGGCCAGGTTGGGTGTGCCCAGCACCGCCTGGTCCAGAATCACCTCGCGCCGCGCCAGCTTGAACCCGGCCGCCCCCAGGCGCAGCACATCGCGCCGCTCACCGCTGATGATGTCGACGTGGTGGTCTTTGAAACGGCTGCGCGTGAGCAACAGGTAACTGGTGACCACGAACTCGTCAGGCTTCTGCGTTTCCTCCACGAACACGTTGGTCACCAGCCGGCGGGTACGCGAAGGCGGGTCTTCTGCCCAGGCGCTCTTGCCGGACAAGCGCAGGATGCGCCCCATCATCGAGCGGTAGTCGTCGTGGTAGTGCTGCACACTGCGCACGATGGTGGTCTTAAGTTCCGAGGCCAGGCGCGTTTGGCGCAGCGGCACGGTGTAAACCAGGTCGGTGTCCAGGCGCTCGGCCCATTCCTGAAGGCGAATCTGGTCGAGCAAGGTGGCCTCCTCGAAAAGGAAGGTCACTACGTCGTTGTAGACCGCCGACCCCACCGGCACTCGCCTTGTGCCGACCGGGGAGCCAGGCTGGATCTCCTCCACGCCGCGTTGCTGAACCTGCGTCATGAGCAATTCCTCATTGTTGTTCTTCTACTTGAAGGGTGACGAGTTGAGGCGACAGCACAGGAAGGGCCGCTTCGAAAAGCGAGCCTCCCCATGCTCATGCCTCATCCGCGGCAGTCATCAGTTCGTGCCAGTACAGCCACCAGTGCCACTGCGTGTCGTCCTTGGTAAAGCCTTCGTTGACGATGCCCGGGCCGGGCCAGCCTTCAGGCGCACCCGTCTCGTAGCAGGCCTGATATTTGAGGGTGCTCTTGCGCCCCATCGCGCCCTTGGCGGCCAACGTCATGTGCGGCCAGGTATCGGAGTCATCCTGCTCGACCATGCCGGAGGTGCCGAATAGTTGAATGGTCTGCTTGAGCATCTTGTCTCGCAGCTCTGGTGGCGCGTCCTTCTCGGCGAACACCCAGTTGACGAACTCCAACTTGTCAGGGCCTTGCGGCACATAGGCGTGCAGGGTCATGGAACCGACGACGCTGCCGTCGGGCTGTGGAATGTAGACAAACCCAAAAAGAATATTCGGGAACATGCCACCCACTTGCGGAGGCATGCTGGTGAGCACCTGCAACTGCTCGTCGCTCAGGTTGCGTGCCAGCTGCTCGACCATCCCGGCGGTCATGCCGGCAGGTGGCAGTGCTTCAAGCTTCTGCTGCACGCTCAGCTCAGCCGGGTCCAGGCCGGTAAGGCGCTTGATCTTGCGGGCCAGGTCGATGCAACGCAGGGCATGGCCATGCGGCGAGCTGATCTCGACACCGATCATTTCCGGGCTCAGGTCGGCGGTTTCACCCTCGCCCTTCTTCGCATAGTTGCCCACCTCGCCCAGCCAGCGGTGCAGGGTCAGGGTGTGGAAGCCGTCCGCGGCGGACTGCTCGCCAGCGGTTTTCCAGTTGGCGTTGACGATGAAGCGCTGAGGCGGACCGAGCACTTCCATGCCCTTGTCGGAACGACAGAACAGCATGTCGTAGTACCACTTAGCGTCGCCCAGAAACTCCTCGAAGGACGGCCCCTCGGTGTTCCAGGTGGCAAACACCAGGCCGCCGTACAACGTGACCCGCGCCTTTTTCAGCCCCAGCTCCTCTTTAGGCATCATCTTGCCGTGCATGCACTCGCGCTCCACCGGCGAACCGATGAAATCCCCGTTCGGACGGAATGCCCAACCATGGTAGATGCATTTATGGATCTGAGTGTTGCCGCAATCGGCGGTGGTGATGCGCATGCCGCGGTGCGGGCACACGTTTAAGGTGACGAACACCTCGCCTTGTTTGCCACGGGCGACGATCACCGAGTCAGAACCCAGGTCGCGAACCATGAAGTCCCCGGCATTAGGGATCTCCGTTTCATGGCCCAGCAGTACCCAGATCTTGCCGAAGATCTTTTCCATCTCCAGCTCGTAGATTTCACGGTCGGACAGCACGCGCATCTGCACTTCGCGAGTGTTGGGGTAAATGAGGTCCGAGACCTTGGTTCCATCAGACAATACGGGGCTTGTTCTTGTTAGCATGATTGCCTCCTGCTCAGGGTGTCACGGCGGGTCCGCAACGAATATAAGACACTTTATTAATTTTTGTATACTTAATTCACGTTCAAAAAGTAGACCCTTGGCGGTCCAGTGTCAGGCCTCAGTAGCCGCCTTGCGGCCAACCTGGGTGCGCAGCATGCCGATACCGTCGATTTCCAGCTCGACCACATCGCCAGGCTTGAGGTAGCGCAGCTGCTCCAGGCCACAGCCGTTGCCCACCGTGCCCGAGCCCAGGAACTCGCCGGGGTATAGAGTCTCGGAGCGCGAAACATGGGCGATCACGTCTTCGAAGCGCCAGCGCATGTCCCGGGTGTTGCCACGCCCCCACTCCTCGCCGTTAACCCGCGCCACCATGTTAAGGTCGTAGGGATCTCCCAGTTCATCCACAGTCACCAGGCATGGGCCCATGATGTTGGCAGTGTCGAAGTCCTTGCTCTTGGCTGGGCCGAGCATGCCGGGCATTTCCAGAGCCTGGGCATCGCGGGCGCTCATGTCGTTGAAAATGGTGTAACCGACGATGTGCGCGCCAGCGGCCTCACGGCTGATGTCCTTGCCCCGCTTGCCGATGTAACAGCCGAACTCCAGCTCAAAATCCATCGCGCAACTGAAGCTGGGCCACTGGAACTCGTCGTCGATGCCCACCACGGCAAAGCGGTTGCCCTTGTAGTAGATGGGCTGCTTGTTAAAGGTCTCGATCACTCGGTCGTCGGCACGCGTATTCATGGCCTTGAGGGTCGCCTCGGGATCGTCGGTACGCAGCGCTCGGGCGCGCCGGGCGGCGGCAAAACTCTGGCGCAGGTGCAGTTCGAAACAGGAGCAATCGCGCATTTGCGGTGGTGGCTGGATCGGTGCTCGCAACTTGACCGCAGAGCGCTCCAGCACAGCCGCCGAGGGCGCCTTGGCTACCAGGGCGCGGGCCAGCTCCAACGCCGCATCACCGCCTTCGACCAACGCAAGGATGCCTCCCAGAACGGGGCTGTCGCCCCCTTGCATCACCCGATAGGCCGTTTGCAGATCGAGCACCTGGCGGTCCTGGTCGAGCAGTGCACCGGCACGGTCAACGCCATTGGCGTCCGTATAAGTGACCAGCCTCATACCCGACCGCTCACAGGCAACAACGCGCCGGTCACGACGGCCGCTTCATCGGACAATAGGAACGCGACCACCCCCGACAGTGCCTGCGGGGTCACCCAGCGGCTGCTGTCGGCGT
The DNA here is from genome assembly GCF_057766845.1 of Pseudomonas sp. D5(2026). NCBI lineage: Bacteria > Pseudomonadati > Pseudomonadota > Gammaproteobacteria > Pseudomonadales > Pseudomonadaceae > Pseudomonas > Pseudomonas sp. D5(2026). The sequence continues at coordinate 2,163,349 of NZ_CM173421.1, read as the reverse complement.
CAGGCATGTCAGCGCGGTTGGCTGGAGTGTCGATGATGCTCGGCAATACCGCGTTCACCGTCACGCCACGGTCTTTCAGCTCCTCGGCCAGGGCTTCGGTCAGCCGGGCCACCCCCGCCTTGGAAGCAGCATAGGCGCCCATGCCGGCAGCGGCCTTGACCGATGCCAGCGCGCCGATATTGACGATTCGCCCGGCGCCGGACTGCAGCAGGTAAGCCAGCGCCGACTGGGCGCTTACCACGGCGGTGCGCACGTTCATCTGGTACAGGCGGTCCCAGGTGTTCAGGCTGCCACCCTCGAGGGTTTCCCAGGCAAACCCACCGGCGACATTGACCAGGCCATCGACGCCGCCCCAGTGCGCTGCCACCTGTTCGAAGGCAGCAGCGGCCGACTCGGTCGAGGTCAGATCGACGCCGCCCAGCCGCAGCAGGTTATGCGTAGCGAGCAGGTCGGCAGGTGCCTCGCTGCGGTCCAGCAAGGCCACCCGCGCGCCCTGCGCCAGCAGGTACTCGCCCAGCGCGCTGCCCAAGACACCGAAGCCGCCCGTGACGACTACCCTTTTGTCCAGTAATGACTGGGACATAGCCAAATCCTCTTGTTGTTTTACCGCGCGAACGGTCGATTCGGGCTTTCGCCTGAGCAAATATATGACACTTTTCCAAAATATGTGCAAATGATACTGTGTGACTCCATGTCAAACATTCACCACGGACTGCTGATGCCTAGAAAACTCCCTGCACTGAACGCCGACAACCGCGCCTTCTGGCAAGGCGGTGAAACGGGCCAGTTACTGATCCACCGCTGCGCCGCGTGCAGCCGCTACTTTCACCCGCCTGCTCCGCTCTGCCCGCAGTGCGCCAGCTTTGAGGTGGGCCCCGAAGCGGTGTCCGGCCGGGGCAAGGTGCTCAGCTTCACCATCAACTATCAGGGCTGGACGCCCGACCTAGAGGTGCCCTACGTGGTGGCGATCATCGAACTCGCCGAACAGGCCGGCTTGCAGTTCATCAGCAATGTAGTGGGCATGCCGGTCACAGATGTGCACATCGACATGCCGGTTCAGGTCAGTTTCCTCAATGTCGAGGACGTGTGGCTGCCCCTGTTCGAGAGGGCTCAATGATGTTCGATCACCGTTACGAAAAAGACGTGGCCATCACCGGCATCGGCCAGTCGGAAGTCGGCCGACCGTCGGACAAATCAGCCATGCGTCTGACCCTCGATGCGTGCCTGCAAGCGATTGCCGACGCTGGGCTGCAACGCAGCGATATCGACGGGGTGGCCTGCTGGCCCGGCGACAACAACAATGGCGACCCGTTTTCCCCGGTGGGGCCCAGCGCACTGAAAAGTGCACTGGGGCTCAACGTCAACTGGTTTGGCGCAGGCTACGAAGGACCGGGTCCCCTGGCTGGGGTGATCAACGGGGCGATGGCGATCGCCGCCGGGTTATGCAAGCATGTGCTGGTGTTCCGCACCATCACCGAAGCCTCGGCACGCGCAGTCAACCGCCAGGCCGGCGCCTTGACCGCCAAAACCCAGGGCCGCGACAACAGCTACGCCTGGCAATGGTTCACCCCGTTCAATGTGCATTCGGGAATCAACCTGATGGCCCTGTATGCCCAGCGCCATTTTCACGAGTACGGCACCCGCCCCGAGCAACTGGCACAGATCGCCCTCACCTGCCGACGAAATGCCATGCGCAACCCCAAGGCGGTGTACCGCACGCCCATGACGATGGACGACTACATGAACGCGCGGATGATCTCCTCGCCCCTGCGCCTGTTCGACTGCGATGTGCACTGCGATGCCTCTACCGCGATCATCCTGTCGCATCGCGATGTGGCCCAGGATCTGCCGAACAGGCCGATCCGCATCGAGGCGATGGGCGCCGCGCTGAACCAGCCCTGGTCGTGGGACCAGATTTCACTGACCCGGATGGCCGCCTTCGATGTCGGCCAGATGATGTGGGCGCGCACCGACTACACCCCGCAGGACGTCGGCTCAGCGCAGCTGTACGACGGCTTCTCGATCCTGACCCTGATCTGGCTGGAAGCCCTGGGTCTGTGCCCGGAGGGTGAAAGCGGGTCCTTTGTCGAAGGTGGAGGGCGTATCGCGCTGCAAGGCAGCTTGCCGATCAACACCAATGGCGGGCAGTTGTCCGGCGGGCGCACCCACGGGCTGGGCTACGTGCACGAGGCGTGCCTGCAACTGTGGGGGCGCGCCGAAGGCCGGCAAACCCGCGACCATGGCGTCAGTACGGTGGCCGCAGGCGGCGGCCCGCTGGGGGGTAGCTTACTGCTGGTACGCGAATAGCGGCGGGGTTCAGTAGAGTACGCAGGCCACTTCGTTGCAGAACTCGATCAGCGCCTTGCCCATCTCGGCAAGGCCCTCTTCGTCGCGCTGGCCGCGGAACATCACCGCCGAAACGGTGAACTCGATGCTGTTGGAAGGAGAATAGATCGGCGCTGCCACGGCCAGGATACCGCCGGAAAAATGCCCATCGTCCATCGCCCAGCCGCGCTCGGCAGCCACTTTGACGTCCTCGCGGTAATCCTCCAGAGACAACGGCCGGGCCCAGCGGATCTTCTCGAAATTACTTTCTACCAGCGGGTCGTGCATGTCGATCTGAGTGGCGAACAGTCGCCCGCTTGCGCCCATAAGGATCGGCAGTCGTTGGCCTTCGGCCATGTCGATGCGCACATCGGTGGGGCTGGCCGCTGAGCTGACGATCACGATCCGGTCCGGACTCATCTTGCGCCACAGCGTGATGGTCACCCGCAGCCTCGACGCAAGGTTCTGTAACAACGGCTTGGCCATCTGCACGCGATGGCCCTGGGTCACCAGTTGCTCCACCAGACGCGCCAGGCCGGAGCCCACTGAGTAGCGTTTGGACAGCGGGCTGAAATCGACCACATCCTCCTGCACCAGGGTACGCAGGATGTTGAAGCAGGTACTGGGGTTGATGGAAAGCTGCCGGGCGATGTCCAAGGAGCGTTCAGGTTTGCCGACCTGGCTCAGATGACGCAGGATGCGTATGGCGTTGGATACCGGCTTGACGAGGGTTGCATTGGCCGATTTGGCGGTGTCGCTCATGTCTGAAATGTCCATACTGCATCCGGTAACTAATTATTACCAACATTCTAGCCTGAGAATTACTCACCCCGCAAAGTTTTACATGGGAATTTACCGCGATCCCGAGCCTATGGGTTCAGCGGCGGCTGGTAGATCAGCCGGCGGGTTTGCAGGTCTTCGCGGCGAAACTGCTGCAAAAGCCCTTCCAGGGCCAGGTCGGCCTGGGTCACCCGCACCTGCTGGCGCAAGTAGTCGAGCCAGGACTCGACGATGAACCGTTCGCTGTAGCGTTGCGTCTCGGCCATGTCGCGGTAGAGCCGCCAGTTCTGCGCGCCATTGCGCCGCCGCGCCTTGCCTACCGCATACACCGCCAACAGAAAATCATCTCGCTGCGGCGCAGGCACCTCGTATATCACCTCCACCGAAACCGGCCCGTCGGCATGCGCCACTGGGGCCTGCAATTGAAGGTTGTCGGTCAGCGGCGCCTGTGCAAAGTCGGCTTCGTGGCCCAGCTCCACGCGGCCGTTACGCGTCAGTAGCACCCCGGCGAACAGGCACAGCGTCGACACCAGCAGGCTTGCCTGCAGCCCTGCATACTCGGCCAGCGCCCCCCAGGCGGCGCCACCGAAGGCCATCGCGCCCATCAGGGTCAATACGTACATCGACGCTACGCGGGCGCGCACCCAGTTGGCGGCATAGGTCTGCACCACCGAAGAGAGCGTGGCGTTGACCGCCATCCAGCCGAACCCGGCACACAGCATCATGACGCACACTACGTAGCGGTTGCTCGACAACGCAGCGGCCAGCGCGGCGGCGGCAAAGGCGGCGGTACCGCAGGCAATCAGTCGACGCAGGCCGAGCCTGCGATGCAGGCGAGGTGAGTTCAGTGCAGCCAGTACCGCCCCCGCCCCCAGGAATGCCATCAGCAGGCCGTAGCCACCGGCGCCCATGCCCAGTTGCTGGCGCGCAACCAGGGGCATCAGCGCCCATAGAGCACTGGCGCTGGCAGTGAACACCAGCACCTGCTGCATTGCGCTGGACAGTACCGCCGAATGGCGAATGTAGCGCAGCCCGCTGCGCATGCCGCCCATCAGGGTTTCCGGCGGCAGCCCGTGGACAGGCGGTGCCGGCGCCAGGCGCAACAGAAAGAACATCACGGCGGCCATGCACAGCGCGATCAGCACGAACACAGACGTGTTGTTCCAGTAGGCAATCAACGCCCCGGCCAAGGCCGGCCCCAGGGCACGGGTGGCGTTGACCGCAATGCCATTCAGGGCGACCGCTGCCGGTACCTGATCACGCGTCAGCACGCTGATCATGGTCACCATCCACGCCGCCATACCCAGCGCGCTGCCGGTGCCCAGCACGAAGGTGAAAGCCAGCAGCCCCCAGGCTTCGAGGCGCTCGAACCCGGCCAACAGGCTGAGCATGATGGCCGCGAACACCATCAGGCACTGGGTGACGATCAGCCAGCGGCGTCGGTCGACCAGGTCGGCGATCACCCCGCCCGGCAGTGCGAATAGAAAGACCGGCAGTGTCACCGCGCTTTGCACCAGCGACACCATGATCGGTGAGGCGGTGAGCGTGGTCATGATCCACGCTGCTCCGACCGTCTGCATCCAGATCGCCAGATTCACCACCGCACCGGCCAGCCACAAGCCCCGAAAGGCCCGGTTGCGAAATGGCGCCCACGCCGAACCCTCGCTCATCATTGCTCCTTAGAACGTCTTGCCCATCAGGGTTTAGTGATCCAGCGGCAGCCCCAGGCGCCCCACCGCGCGGGCCGGGCCGAGCGGGCACGGCGCAGCAATGGTATTGCGCAGCTGGCCGATGCCGCTGATTTGCGCCACCACCTGGTCACCCGGTTGCAGGAAGCGCCCGCTTTCCAGGCCCACCCCGTGCGTGGAGCCGGTGAACACCAGGTCGCCGGGGCGCAGCTTGATCCGTGCATCCAGGTAATTGAGCAGCTCGTCCAGGGGGAAGATCATGTGCTGGGTATTGTCGTGTTGGCGTACTTCGTCATTGACGCTCAGGCGCATCTCCAGCGCAGGCTGCTGCTCGCCGCCCAGCTCGTCAGCCGTCACGATCCACGGCCCTGCGGGCGTGGTGCAGTCCATGGCCTTCTGGGTCAATAGGTCGAGCCGCCCGATCTGCTGGCCCGCATCGCGTGCACTGATGTCGTTACCCACAGTGAAACCCAGAAGGCAGGCGCTGGCGCGGGGTTCATCCTGCAGCGCTCGCCCCACCACCGCCACCAGCTCCACCTCGTAATCCAGTTGCCTGGTCAGCGGCGAATAGCTGATCGGGTCATTGGCCCCGACCAAGGCCGACTCGGGCTTGAGGTAGGCCAGTGGGTGTGCCGGGGCCTGACTGCCCAGGCGTTCGAGGTGGCTCAGGTAGTTCAGGCCCACGCCGAACACGCGGCTGCCCGGTTCCAATGGCGGCAGCAAACGTGCCCCGGCCAACGGCAGGCGTTCGCAAGCCAGGTCCAGGGCGTCCAGGTGCAGCCCCGCGCCCAGCCTCGCCCAGCACGCGAACGGCGCCCGAACCCGCCGGCAGTGCTCGCTGCTGGCGTCTACCAATGCCCAGAACGCCTGCCCGCCCAGCTCGATCCGCGCCAGGCGCATGTCACTGCCGGGCCAGGTAGGTAGGCAGATACTCGGCGTCATGGACCTCTTCGGGAGTCTTGACACTCGGTCCCAGGATGGGCCCCACCATCTCGTGGCCCCACAGGCTGAGTTTTTCGGGGTTCAGCTCGTAGGGGTCGCCTTGCCACGGCTCGATTTCAGCAATGGTTTCGAAGGCAAAACCCGAGGGGTTGTAGTGATAGAAGGACAGGTGCGGGTCTTGCGCATGCTGGCCGAGCGTCATCATCATCGGCAGTTCGCGCTGGCGCACGATATCGTAGGTCTCGCCCACATCACGCACGTTGCGAACGAACAGCCCGACGTGCTGGACGCCCATTCGCCCGGGCCCATGGCCATAGGCGATGTCGTGACTGGTGTGATGGTTGAGCCGGGAGCGGAAGAAGCCGGTACGCCCCTTGCCCGCTCCCGCGCCATACCAGCTGAAGCCCATGACATTGAGCAGGAAGTCTTCAAGTTCCGGGGTGTACTCCGGAGTGATCAGCACTACGTGCCCTGCACCGCGCTCGTCGGCCAGAAAGCCGCTGTGGGGGCGCCCTGGCTGAAATGAACGCGGCAGCCATTTCTGTCCGTAAAACAACTCATGTTGGTAGCCGACCGGGTCACGAAAACGCACCACCTCGCGCACGCCGCGGATCTCGCACAGCTGCGCGTCACCGCGGGTGTAGGCCACGTTGGCGGCCTCGAGCTTCCTGATCCCATCCTCGAAGGCCATGCGCCCGATGGCTTCCCAGCCGATATACGCGATGCGGTCCACCTTACCCGGATGGAATGCGAAGCGGTGACGGCGATCATCGATTCTGAAATACAGCGACGCCGGGTCGCCGGGCGGATTTTTGCCGATACCAAAGCCCATCACCTGCGGGCCGTACTCGCGCCAGGCGTCAAGATCAGGCGTTTCGAAGCCCATGTAACCGATACCAATGATGTCCAATTTGTTCACCTTGTTCTTGTTCGAGATGAAACGATGCCAACTATCGCTCGCGCTGTCGCCGCAGGACTAGACCGCCAGCAGCCCGCCGTCTATGACAAAATCCGAACCGGTAATGAAGGAGGCCTCTTCGGAAGCCACGAACACCGCCAGCGCCACCACCTCTTCAGGTTCCCCGGGGCGGTCCATCAGCACACCGTCGAGCAGCATGGCGCGGGCCTTGGGGTTCTCCAGAAACGCCCGGGTGCCAGGCGTGGCGACGAAGCCGGGACTCAGGCTGACGGCACGAATACCGACGGTTGCTCCCTCCACGGCCAGTTGCCGGGTAAACGACACTACCGCGCCTTTGGCTGCCGCGTGGGCACTGATACCGGCCACCTTCGAGCCGCCCCAGGCCGCAGTGGAAGACACGTTGATAATCACCCCGCGCTGCTCGGCCAGGTATGCCCAGGCGTACTTGGTGGTATAGAACAGCAGGTCGATTTCATTACGCAGGGTGTACTGCCAGTCTTCGATCGACAGCTCACTCACCAGGCCGAAGCGCGCTGCTGAGGCGTTGTTGTAGAGAACATCAATGCGCCCGTGCTCGGCGACGGCCGCCTCGATCCACGCCCTGGCCTGCTCGTGATCGCCCAGGTCCACGGGGGCAGAGCCATACAAGGTAAACCCCTCGTCGCTCATCAGGGCACGGGTCTGTTCGTGGCCCTCGGCATTGAAGTCGCAGCCGACCACGATCGCCCCTTCACGAGCAAAGCGCAGCGCTGCCGCACGGCCTTGGCCGCCTCCGGTGCCGGTAATCAGGGCCACCTTGTTGTGTAAACGTCCCATCAGCACATCCTCAACTCGTTGGTTATCACACCCTCGCAAGTGAGTGCGCACTCAAGCGGGGCTGTCTTGCGCGTCGATGGGCTCCAGCCATACCGCTTCGGCCGGGCAAGCGGCAGCGCCCTCGCGGGCATCCTCCTCAAGTTCGGGGGGCACCCGGGCGTCATCGAAGTAGACCAGGCCGTCGGCATCGAGCTTGTACACACTGGGGCAGATGGTGGCGCACAGGCCGTAACCACAGCAGCGGCTACGGTCGGCAACAGCTTTGAACTGCGCTTTTTCTGAACTCATTTTTTTCTCCTTATCAGGTTCAGCTTCAGCAAATTATGAACACTTATTTATTTTATGTGCAATTTATTTTTAACGAGGATATGCTCAGCCTCAGTTGCAGCAGTGAACCACGGTTGCGTCCTGGCAAACCCTCTGCGGTCAGCGCGATGTTGAACAGGGCGTGACCCAGGGTGATTCAACCGGGTGCGCGGCGCAGCACATTCGTTTGTCTGTGAGTCATACGGCTGTGCTGGACAAACCGTAAATCACGGTTTTCATACAAAAAATGCAGTGTTTGGCTCAACAAAACCTATAAGGAAGCCAACTCATGAACCCTTCGAAAAACCAGGCGGCCATCGACCTGCACGAGTTCCGGCAAAGCTGGAGAATCCTGCTTCTGTCAGTTGCCGGCGTGGCCATCAGCATCAATGCCGCGCTTCTGTACGGCTTTGGCACGCTAGTGGTGCCGCTGGGCGATGCCTTTGGCTGGGGCAAAAGCGAATTGCAGGCGTGCATCACCTTCCTGTTTGGCGGAGCGGTGGTATCGCTGCAACTAGTGGGCTGGTTCAACCTGCGCTTTGGCATGAAGCGCGTCACCGTGGTGTCCCTGTTGCTGCTGTCGGTCGGCTACCTGGCCACCACCCAGGTCAGCTCGTCGATCTGGTCGATGTACCTGGCCTTTGCGCTGCTGCCGATCGTGGGCATGGGCGCACTGGCCGTGACCTGGACCCAACTGATCAGCCTTTGGTACGATCGAAATCGCGGCCTGGCGCTGGCCATTGGCCTGTCAGGTACCGGCGTCACCGCCGCCACCGTTCCCCGTCTGATGGCCTGGGGCATAGAGCTGTGGGACTGGCGTGCGGCCTTCGTGATCCTTGCGCTGCTCAACCTGCTGGTGCTGCTGCCGCTGATCCTGCTGTGGTTCAAGCTGCCCAAGGCGGCCGATACCACCCGGCAGGACGCCCTGGCGCAGCTGCCGGGCATGAGCTTTCGCGAAGGCATGGGCTCGCTGAAATTCTGGACCTGCAACCTGGCGCTGGGCCTGGTAATTTCGTCGATTGTCGGCATGGTCACCAGCACGGTGCCGATGCTCCAAGCCAAGGGGCTATCGGCGGCGGATGCGGCCACCATTTTCAGCGGCTTCGGTATTTCGCTGATCCTGGGGCGTATGGTCATCGGCTATCTGCTCGACCGCCTGTGGCCGCCGGTGGTCTCAGCGTGCAGCCTGCTGCTGCCCGCTGTCGGCTGCCTGGTATACCTGAGTGGCACCACCGAGTTCATGCCCCTGATGCTGGCAGCCGTGCTGGTCGGGTTCGGCGCCGGGGCAGAGTTCGATATCGCCGCGTTCCTGATTGCGCGCTACTTCGGCCTGCGTGAATACGGCCGGTTATTCGGTGTGCACCAGGGCCTCAATACCGTGGCATCGGCCTTGGCGCCGCTGCTGTTCGCCTTCCTACTCGCACGTACCGGCTCATACACCGCCATGCTGGTGTACAGCGCCGCATGCTGCGTGGTCGGCCCGCTGTTGCTACTGACCCTTGGACGAGTGCCGCGCTTCGACGCGCAGCCCTTGCCCAGCCACTCCTGAGCCCACAAGAAACGGAGCAGAACATGCCCACACTGACCTTTATCGAACATAACGGCACCCACCATCAGGTCAACGGCGAAGTCGGCCAGTCGGTCATGCAGGCCGCCACGTTCGCCAGCGTGCCGGGCCTGCCCGCCGATTGCGGCGGCGCCTGCAGCTGCGCCACATGCCACACCTACGTAGACGAAGCGTGGCTGCACAAGGTGCAGGCACCGGAAAGCATGGAGAGTGACATGCTCGAGTACGCCTTCGAGCGTCGTGACAACAGCCGCCTGAGCTGCCAACTGATTATCAGTGAAGACATGGAAGGCATGGTACTGCACCTGCCCTCTTCGCAATTCTGAATGCGTTGCAAGGAGTACTCATGACCCTCGCCTCAGTCGTTATCGTCGGTGCCGGCCAAGCCGGGTTTCAGGTGGCCGCATCGCTGCGCCAGGAAGGCTATGAAGGCCGTATCACCCTGATCGGCAATGAACCCGGCCTGCCCTACCAACGCCCACCACTGTCCAAGGCCTACCTGCTCGGCAAGATCCAGGAAAACAACCTGCTGTTCCGCCCGGCCGAGTTCTACGCCACCCAGCGCATCGAGCTGCTGCACGACCCGGCCACCGCCATCGACCGGCTCAACCGCCGCGTGGTGCTGGCTTCCGGCACCGCCCTGAGCTATGACCACCTGATACTGGCGACCGGCGCGCACAACCGCCCGCTGCCAGTGCCTGGCGCGGAGCTGGCTCAGGTGTTCGGCATCAAGACCAAGGCCGATGCCGACGCCCTGGCGCCGCTGGCCAGGCAGGCGCGCAACGTGGTGGTGGTCGGCGCAGGCTTTATCGGCCTCGAGTTTGCCGCGGTAGCCGCCGCCCAGGGTGCACAGGTGCATGTGCTGGAGCTGGGCGAGCGCCCCATGGCGCGTGCGGTGTCGCGGGAAATGTCCGAGTTGTTTCGCCAGGCGCATGAGCAGTGGGGCGTGCACTTCGATTTCCGCCAAGGCCTTGGCCGCATTCTCGACGACAACGGCAAGGTGTGCGGCGTGCAAACCGCAGATGGCCGCACCCTGCCGGCTGACCTGGTGGTATTCGGCATCGGCGTCATCCCCAATACGCAACTGGCCACCGAGGCCGGCCTGGACATCGAGAACGGCATCAAGGTGGACGCCCACTTACTCACCTCTGACCCACAGATTTCCGCACTCGGTGATGTGGCCAGCTTTCCATGTGTACAGAACGAAGAGCAGCACACCCGCCTCGAGTCGGTGCAGAACGCCATCGACCAGGCGCGTACCGTGGCCGCACGCCTGATGGGCAAGCCCTCGCCCTACGCCGCCCTACCCTGGTTCTGGACCGATCAAGGCGACCTAAAGCTGCAGATCGCCGGGCTGTCCAACGGCTACGACAGCACGGTTGTGCTCGGTTCTGCCCATGACCGGCAACTTTCGGTGCTGTGCTTTCGCAATGAGCGCTTGGTGGCTGTGGAGTCTTGCAACCGCCTGGGCGACCACATGGCCGCGCGCAAGATTCTCGCCCGCGCGCCCAGGCTGACGGCGGCTCAAGCAGCAGCCGAAGGTTTCGACCTCAAGACTTGGGAAGCGGCTAACCGCGACTGACAGCCCTCACCCACATCTCGCCGCACTGTACCCCACGGGCCCAGCGCGGCGTTTGCGCAACCTGATGGAGCGATGCAATGAACAAGGTCTGGTTTGTTACCGGTGCGGGCCGCGGGTTGGGCGCCGCCATTGCCAGGGCGGCATTGGCGGACGGTGACTGCGTGGTGGTCAGTGGCCGGCGCCTGGCGCGCCTGCAAGGCATGTTTGCCGAGTACGGCGACCGGGTGCTGGCGGTGCCCCTTGAAGTCAGCAATCAAGCGCAGGCATTGGCTGCCGTGGAGCAGGCAGTGGCCCGCTTCGGTCGAATCGACGTGCTGGTCAACAACGCCGGGTATGGCCAACTGGCACCCTTCGAGGACAACCTGCCGAGCGATGCCGAAAAGCAGTTCGCCACCAATGTGTTCGGTGTGTTCAACGTGTGCCGCGCCGTGCTTCCGGTGATGCGCGCACAACGTAGCGGCCACCTGTTCAATGTGTCGTCCATGGCCGGCGTGTTAGGCATGGGAGGCGCCGCACTATACTGCGCCTCCAAATTCGCGGTGGAGGGGTTCTCCGAATCCCTGGCCCAGGAGGTAGCCCAGTTCGGCATCAAGGTCACGCTGGTGGAACCCGGGGTGTTTCGCACCGACTTTCTCGATGCCAGCTCCGCAATGTTCGGTGAACGCGGGCTGCAGGACTACGCCGCGTTCACGGCCAAGGTCAAGGCTGCGTCGGCTGCCGGCAACCATCAACAGGCCGGCAACCCGGCGAAGCTGGGCGAGGCCCTGGTGCGCCTGGTCAACACCGACCAGCCACCATTGCGCTACCTGGCCGGTTCCGACGCCTACGGCCAGATCAGCGTCAAGCTCACCGGAATGCTCGCTCAGATAGAAGCCTGGCGCGAGCTCTCCTGCTCTACCGATGGTGCTACTGGTTGATGAAGTAACGCACGGACAACCGCCCCCCTTCGAACCGGTACAGCTCGATCGTCTCTATGCCACCGTCCTGCTCGCGAAAAGCGTTCAAGTGGTGGCACGCCACTTCATTGCCATTGATGATGCATTGGCGCACCTCGACCCGAACTTTGGGTTGCTGTTGCGCCCACATGCCCTCCAGCACCTGCCAAGCGTCATGCTGCGGCTTGCCAACATACTCGATACTCAAGCCATTGGGTGACACGCTGCGGTAGTGGGCAAAAAAGCCTTCCTTGTCGCCGCGGTTCCAGCAGTCGACCTGGCCGTGCAGAAAGTCTTCGATCACGTGTTTGTCCATTGTCATGTAAGGGTCGTCCCTAGGCAGTTTGTTGTTTGAGCTGACGCTGCAGCGCTTGAAATGCCGGTTCCATTCTCAGCCACAGCAGAATGATCGGGCCGATGATGGCGCAGAAGAAGCAGCTCACTAGTACTGCCGAATAGCTGCCGTACACATCGAACAGGTGGCCGAAAAGCATCGGCACCAGGCCGGACACGATGGTGATCAGGCACAGGTGCAGGCCAAAGATGCGCGCGTAGTCCTTCAGGCCGAAGTAGCGCGCCATCAGAAACGTCGCCAGGTCGAACTCGGCGCCGGCACTGGCACCGATGCACAGGGTCGCCAGCATCAACAGCGGTACGTGCTGCGAGCCGCCAAAAAAGAAGATTGCGCACCCCAGTGCCGGTAACGCAAGGCTCACCGCCGCCACCAGCGACGGCGAGTAGCGGTCCAGCAGGTACCCCACCAGCAGGCGCCCGCCAATGATCGAAATGCCGAACGTACTGAAGATCTGGCTGGCCTGCTGCGCGCTCAGGCCCTTGCTTTGCAGCATCGGCACAATGTTGGTGACCATGCCCACTGTCAATGACACTGATAGGATCAACGCGATATTGAACCCCCAGTACTTGCCCGAGCGCAGCGCCTGTCTGAAGCTCATGCCCGACAACGACGGCTGCGGCTGCGCCGTCAAAGGGTCGGCCGCGGCGACCTCGACCGGCATGCGCAACCACATCAACGCCAGCGGCAGCGTGAACAGCAGCGGCATCGCCCCCAGGGCAATGAAACCGGCCTGCCAGCCATAGGCACCTATCAGCCGGGACAATAACGGAGGCAGGATCATCGCCATCAGACCGGTGCCGCACAGGATCACCGCCAGGGCCAGCCCCCGGTTACGCTCGAACCACAGGTTGACCAGCTGCGTCCAGGTGATGGCGATGGTACCGGCACACACGATCGGCATGCTGAAGAACGCCAGGTACAACCAGGCGATTGACCCCTGGATCTGGGTGATGGCGAAGTAGCCGACGATCTGCAGCATGATCGAGACGATGGCGACCCGACGCAGGCCGTAGCGCCGATACAGCCAACCGACCATCTGGGTGGAAATGGCCACCCCGGCGAACAGAAAGGAAATCGAGGCCTGCAAGTCGCCCCGGCTCCAGCCGAAGGCCTGTTCCAGCGGAATCACCAGGGTGCCGAACGCATACAGCAAGGCGGCGGTGATGCTGGTGCAGATGCCGAACAGCCCCAACAGCACCACGCGCCAGCCGCGCCTGAATTCGGAAAAATCGTTGCCAGCGCGTTGGCGCTCACGTGTGTCTGTAGTCATGCACTTTCACTCCCGTAGCAGCGCGGCGCGTTACTGGCCCTTGAGGATTTCTTCGACCTTGGGCAACGCCACCATGGTGGCGCCCCCGTCCACCAGCAACGAGGTGCCAGTGATATACGACGCCTCGTTGGAGGTCAGGAACAGCACCGCATTGGCAATGTCGGCAGACTCGCCCAGACGCCCGACCGGAAAATGCGCCGCCAGCTTGTGGGGCAGCTCCTCGCCCAGGGTTTCGAGCATGTGATCAGTGCCAATAAGGCCGGGCTCGACCACGTTAACCAGAATGTTCATAGCTCCGAATTCCACCGCCAGCCCACGGGCGAAAGCATTCATGAAAGCTTTGCTGGAACCATAGGCGATCAGCCGCGGGGTGTATTTGCGGTTAGCTTCACCGGAGGAGATAAAGATCAGCCGGCCCTTGTCGGGGGCCTTGGACAGGTACGGCGCGCTGTCCTTGGCCAGCCAGAACAGCGACTGGATATTGCTGCGCACGATGTGATCGAACGCGTCGTCCGGCATCTCGGCGATCAACCCGTGACGGGTGTCGGCGGCGCAGTGCACCACGATATCCAGGCCGCCGAACTGCGCCACGCCGCCCTCGACCATCGACCTGATGGCCTCGCGGTCGGCAATGTCGCCGCCCACCAGGCATGCCTGGGCGCCCAGTGCGCGGATCTGCTCGACGGTGTCTTCACCGTAGCGCGCAGTACGTGCCGAGACCACCACCCGCGCCCCTTCGCGCGCGTAGGCCAGTGCAATCGCCCGACCCATGCCACGACCCGCACCGGTTACCAGTACTACTTTGTCGCGAAACTTCATCGCGGTTCCCCGTTGTTGTTATTGGTTGAGGGTTTTGCTTTATGCATACGCCTGCCCACCGAGGCAGGCGCACAGTGCAGCGTTACAGATCCTTGCCAGGCACATTACGCGCCGAACCGTTGCGCCGGTCAGATTCACCCCAGCCCAGCCAGTGCGACGGCTCACGGGTATCGCCCACCCGACGCCAGCGCCCTTCCTGCTGGGCAGTGATCGGGAAGCCGCCGACAAAATCGATCATCTCGCCCCGCTCGTCCGGCAGGAACTCCCATTCTTCCTTGCCTTCCAGCACGATCCGCGCCGACTTCAGGAAGTAGCTACCGTCCTTGTGCTCGGTCTGGCCTTCGATGTCGGTGGTCACCCGCACTTCGCCTTTTTCATTGTTGAAGAAGGCATAGCCGAGATGGTCGTGGCCGACCATGAACGAGCCGGTATCCCAGGTGCCGTCCTTGTACACGGTGACGAACGACCACCAGATCACGTGCTTGTTGTTGTTCACCACCAGGTCTTTCTTGAAATGGATGGCGCCGCCTTCAGCCATGTAGAACTGGTCCAGCGCCAGCGCACCTTTGACCGGCCGACCCTCGCATACGCCCGCCACGTCCCACAACTGCGAAACATAGAACGTACCCCACTCCACGCCCGGCAAGTACCATTGCAAACCCGGCCCGAGCAGGCGACCCTCGATAGCGAACAGGCCCTCCTCCTTCCAGGTCAGGCGTTCGCTGCTGGCAGTGATTTCCCAGGCATTGCCCGGTTCCCCCGGTTGGCTGGCCCAGCGCGCGATATCACCGTCGAGGCTGTGCACGGGCATGGGCGTTAGCGCCTGTTTGGCCATCTTCTCGTGGTCCATGCGCAGGTTGACCTTGTCGACATGGTTGTTCAGGTAAAAGAACTTGGTCGGGTTCGGCGTACCGCTGGGGGCCATCAGCGAGCGAACGAAGGAATAGATGTTGCCTTGCTCATCGCGCACCGATCCGAAGGGTGAGCTCTTGCTCAGGTGCAGGCCGAAAAAGCCGCGCTCGGCCGACATCGAGGCGCCGCTTACCTTGTGCGGGCCCACCAGTTGCTGGAAGCCGAAGTCGCCGCGCTCTGGAATGGTCTTGAACGTTCTCATAGTGCCCTCTGTTGTTTTTGTAAGGCCGTAAAGCTGAATGTGGTATCCGAGGTAGGCTCAGTCCCAGATCACTGGCAACCTGGATACGCCGCGCAGCTGCGCGCCGCTAATCATCGGCAGCGGTTGACTGGGGTCCAGGCGCAGGTTGGGCAACAGGTCGAGGATGGCGTTGACCGCGCAACTGATCTCGACCTTGGCGACAAACTGGCCGATACACATGTGCGGACCGAAACCGAAGCCGAAGGAAGGCTTGGGCTTGCGGTCGATGTCGAACACGTCAGGGTTTTCGAAGGCGTCTTCGTCGCGGTTGGCCGACACCACCATGCACTGCACGAACGAACCCTTGGGGATTTTTACGCCATGGAATTCGACGTCCTTGGCCGTCTCGCGCACCTTGAAGGTGGCCACCGGCTCGAAGCGCGTGGTTTCGTCCATCAGCTTGGCAATCAGGCTGCGGTCGGCCTTGACCCGCTCCAGCAGGCCCGGCGTGGTCAGCAGCAGGGTCATGACCGAGCCGAACATGCGCGTGGTGGTTTCGCCTGCCGCCGGCAGCAACGAGCGGGTAAAGGTGATGACCTCATGGTCGTTCAGCGTGCGCCCCTCGTATTCGGCGCGCAGTAGGCGGCCCACCACGTCGTCGCCCTGGCTGCCCGCCTGACGGCGTTGCACCACCACTTCGGCCAGCGCGTCGTATAGCCCTTTAACCGCGATCCCGGCCTGGCGGCGCGCCTCGACCATCTTGCTCGGGTCGATCTGGTTGCCCCCCACGATGGCCAGTGCCCAGGCCGCGTACTGCTTGTATTTGGACGGGTCGTCGGAGGGGAACCCCATCAGTGCGTACATGATGCGAATCGGCAGCTCCAGGCCGAACTTCATCAGGTCGGCCTTTTTCGCCGGCAGCATCGGATGGATATATTCCTCGCGGATCACCTGGTCGATCTGCGGACGCCACTTGTTGACCGTTTCGGGCATGAACGCCGGTTGCAACAAGGCGCGCACCTTGCGGTGCTCGTCACCGTCCATAGCCAGGATGATCAGTCCATCAAAAAACGCACCAAGGCCCTCAGCGATGAAACCGTTGGTGTAGGTGGCGCCGTCGCGCAGCACGCTCATCACGTCCTGGTACTTGAACAACGCGAAGGTCGGGCGCGTGCCCTGCTGAGTGCCCGCATTGGTCGGCACGCCGAACTGGGTGATGAAATCGCCTTCGTAGATGGGTGATTTCAACCGTTGCTCGCGGCACACCGCGTGAATGTCCAGATCGGTACCGCGGTACATTTCCGACACGGCGTTGTACGCCGTTGCCAGGTCCAGGGCTGCACTTTCGTTGCTCATCAGGATCTCCTGTGTTGTTTTTATTCTTGCCTGCGCACCGATATTTCTGCGCTTTACGTAGGATGTATCGCCTGCCAACCTATGGTATGCCCTTGTCTGTGAGGGGCGGCTCCGATTCGTTTGACTCGGGGTCAAACGAAGGCAGCCGGGTAAATGCTTCAAGGTGTGAACAACAAGGGCCAACACCGGCATGAGGAGTCCAGGGTGGTAGTCAAAGCAACAGACGGTGTCGAACAGGGCAAGCGCAGCACGATGAAACGGCTGCTCGCGGCTGCACGTGTGGAGTTCGCCAAGAAAGGCCTGGCTGGGGCACGGGTGGAAGAAATAGCTCGGGAGGCCGGCGTCACCAAACAGCTGGTCTACCACTACTACGGTTCCAAGGAAGGCCTGTTCGTAGCGGTACTGGACGAGTCGTCGAGCCACATCATGTCCGAGCTGGTGAACCTGGAGGTCGAGCAACTGCCACCGCCTGTGGCGCTGCGTGCCGTCCTCAATCACTTCTTCGACCAGTACCGGCTCGACCCCTTCCTCGGCAGCCTGGCGCTGGAGGGCATTCGCTATCACGACGCCCACGAAACACCTCGTAATCATTTCCAAGAAATGGCGCCGGCACTGATTGCCAAGCTCGACGCCATCCTGCGCAGGGGCGCCGCCAGCGGGGATTTTCGCGCCGACATCAACCCACGCCTGCTACTGGCCTGTGCCTCGCTGGTGACCACGGGCTGGTTCACCAACCGCTATTCGATGTCGACCCTCGCCGGCCTGGATACCGACTCTGCCGAAGGCATGATCACCTGGCGCCAGTACTCGGCCGACTTCGTCATTGCGAGCCTGTCTCTGGGCGCAGAAAAGAAAACCGGCAGCGTCTGACGGCTGCCGGTTTCGTCTGCCTGCGGCCCCTGTAGACGGGGCGCGTTTCAGCGCCGCGACTTGCTCAGGTAGCGGCTGACCCGCCTGGCCGCCAGCCGGCCTGCCATGCCATTGACCCCGCCCCCAGGATGGATGCCCGCACTGCCCAAGTACAACCCCGCCACCGGCAGCGTATCGCCACCCAGGCCGTGCGCCGGGCGCATGGTGCTGGAGCGCATCGAAGTGGTATCGATATGCACCACGCAACCGTTCACGGTATTCAGACGCGCGGTGAAGTCCGGGGCAGCCTCGATGCGTCGGCCGATGATTTGCCCCTCGATACCGTCGACATAGGCGTACAACTGCTCGATCACCTGATCAGCCACTCGCTCACGCAGGGCATCCCACCCTTCATTCGGGTTGACCGGCATCACCGGTGGGTAGATGTACAGCACGTCCTGGCCCGCAGGCGCCTGTGACGGGTCGGCGGCGCTGGGTACGGCCATGGTGATGTAGGGCAAGGTCGGCACTTCGCCCCGCGCACAGGCGGCAAAGTTCTCCAGCACGGCCTCTTCGGTGCCGATCAGCAGACAGGTGTTGCGCAAGTCGACACCATCGCCGCGCACCGCCTCGAAGCGTGGCAGCGAAATCTGCCCGCGCAGGGCCACATCCACCTTCAACGGGCCCGAGCCCTTGGCGTTGGCCGGGGCCATGGCGATGCGGGTCAGCAGGTGCTTGGGAAGCTGACCGGCAGTGACCATCTCCAGCGCCGGCCGGGGGTGGCAGCCGGCAATCACGGCGCGGGCAGAGAAGGTGCGGCCATCGGCCAATTTCACGCCTTTGACCACGCCGTCACTGGCCACGATTTCACTGACGCTGGCCGACACCAGCACCTGGCCGCCCAACGCCTCAAGGCGGGCCCGCATGGCATTGCTCAACTGCTGCATGCCGCCCATCACCCGCCCCACACCGAAGCGGTGCAGGAACCCCAGCAGGGCGTAGTAGATGCCACCGCCGTCGGCTGTGATGTCGCCCGCAAGCCCGGTAAGCGCGCACATCGCCGAGCGGGTGATCGGATGCTCGAATCGTTCGCGCGCCGCCTGCAGAGCCGACCCAGTCATCAGCGCCATCAGTTCGGGCTTCAGGGCCTTATGCCTGATTGCTGTGGCGACCATCCGCAGCTTGACCCCCAGGTTGGCCTTGGCCGGATCGACCCGCATCATCGGCAGCGCGATCTCCAGGAACAGGTCGATGACCTTCATGAATTCAAGAAACGCGTCGGCGTCGCGGGTGCTGAAGCGGCGGATCTCGGCAGCGGTACGCTCGCGGTCACGCCAGAAGATCAGCGATTGGCCGTCCGGGTGCAGATACACATACCCCGGCGCCAGTTCCACCGACTTGAAGCCGTGTTGCTCCAGGCCAAGCTCCGCCGGCACGTGGGCGTGCACGCGCATCGACATCATGTCCAGCGCGCAGGGGTGAACCAGGTGCTGCGGCGCCTCAGGTATCAGGTAGCCCGAGGAGGCCATGCCGCCCACCTTGTCCAGGGCTTCGAGCACCAGCACTTTCTTACCTTCCATGCCCAGATAGCAGCCAGCAGACAGGCCATTGGTGCCGCCACCGACCACGATCACATCGAAATCAGGGTTTACTGCGAGTTGCGTCTGGTTCATCACATGCTTCCAAGTCGAAGGTCAGCCGGGGCGACGCAGGCACGCGTCGCCGCGGGGGTCACATGCCAGTTCGGCCCATCTGCGCGAATAGCGAGCGCATGGCCACCAATGAAGGGGTGTGGGTACTGAACCCGCCATCGGCCACCAGCGTGCTGCCGGTAACGAAGGACGACTCGTCGCTGGCCAGGAACGCCACCACATCGGCGATCTGGCGCGGGGTGCCTAGTTCGGCGGTACAGTGGTTGTCGCGCAGGACATCGAGCAACGCCGGCGGCATGGCGTGCTCGGAGGGCGCCAAACCGATCTGTACGGCATTGCCGCGAATGCCCTGCTTGCCGTACTGCGAGGCCACCATGCGCGGTAACATCATCAGGCCGGCCTTGGAGGTAGCGTAACCGGTCAGGGACATGTCACCCTGCATGCCGAGCCCCGAGGTGGCGAAAATGATCGAGCCCTTGCCCAGTTCCAGCATGGCCGGGATCACGTGCTTGGTGCACAACACCGCGCCGCGCAGGTTAACGGCGATGGCGCGGTCCCAGGCCGCCATGTCGAGATTGACGAAATCGCGGTCTGCCTGGCGCTGCTCGGCATTGAGGATTGCCGCATTGTTGTGCAGTACGTCGATACGACCAAACCGCTGCCTGACCTGGGCAACCATCGCCTGGACGTCGGCCTCCGACGACACGTCGGTGCGAATCGCCAACGCCTGGTGCCCTTCGTCGAGCAACGATTGGGCAACCGCCGTGGCCCCGTCCAGGTTGATGTCGACCACGGCGATGCTCGCGCCATGGGAGGCGAGCACGCGGGCGCATTCTGCCCCCAACCCGCCACCGGCGCCCGTGATTATGGCCACCCGCCCTGCCAGCTTGCCTGTACTCATGTGGATTTCCTTGTTGTAAGTGGGCCCGTCACTCGCCGGTGAAACGCGGCTCACGCCGTTCGCTGAAGGCCTGGGCAGCCTCGCGCGCGTCGTGGGTAGGTGCCAGCAGCGCGAACAAGTCGAGCTCCAGGTTCAGTCCGCTCTTGAGGTCCAACTCCAGCGCGGCACGGGCCGCCTGCTTGACGAAGGCCGATGCGGTGGGCGGTTTGGCGGCGATACGCCGGGCAAAGGTCGTGACCTCCTCCAGCAGGCCGTGGTTGTCGCTGGCCACCCGACTCACCAGCCCGATGCGCTGCGCTTGCGCTGCATTCATGCGATCACCAGAGAGCAGCATGTCCAGTGCCTGGCCCGGTGCGACCACACGCGACAGGCGTTGCGTGCCGCCGCCACCGGGGATCAGCCCCAGGCCGGTTTCCGGCAGCGCAAACACCGCATTGGGCGCCGCGAAGCGAATGTCGCAGGCCAGCGCCAGCTCCAGCCCGCCGCCCATGCAGTAGCCGTGGATGGCCGCGATCACCGGCTTGGCGATACCGTCCAGAGCTTCGATCCAGCGCACCTTTTCCATGCGCTGGCGTACCTGAAGGCTGGATTCAGGGCCACGGCGTTCCTTGATGTCGGCGCCGGCGCAGAAGCCGCGCTCGCCTTCACCACGAATCACGATCACGCGAATCTCGGGGTCTTGCTGCAGTAGGGTCAG
This sequence comes from Pseudomonas sp. D5(2026), assembly GCF_057766845.1. Lineage (NCBI taxonomy): Bacteria > Pseudomonadati > Pseudomonadota > Gammaproteobacteria > Pseudomonadales > Pseudomonadaceae > Pseudomonas > Pseudomonas sp. D5(2026). The sequence continues at coordinate 2,142,497 of NZ_CM173421.1, read as the reverse complement.
CGCCTGCGGTACCCCCTGACGAATCGCGTCATTGATGGCGTTGATCTGGTTGGGGCGAGTCAGCACCACCCAGCCGACCCGTGCGTCACACTCCACGCGCACCGCCTCGTTGATCACCTGCTCGCTCAGCTCTGTGCTCATGCAGGGCACTCCTCGAACTCGAACACCTGACCATTGAGCTCTTGCGGGTCGACCTTGATCAGCGCCCGGCCGCCCACCGCCTGCGACGACTCAACCCACTCAAAGCGGGTGCCACGGGCACGCAGGTCCTCGGCCTTGGCGGCCAAGTCATTGACGCCGATGCGGATGTAGTAAGGGCCCGGTCCCCAGTTGTTGACGTAATGGCCGGCATCGGTGTTCCAGTGAGTGGCCTCCAGCACATCGAGGGTGGCGCTGTTGGGCACGCTGAAACCCATGCGTGCACGACGATATCCTTCACCGGCGATATGCTCCGCCGGCCCGCTCGGTTCCCAGTCCAGGTTGGTGGAGATCTTGCGCAGGGTTTCATCCAGGTCTCGCACCAGGAACCCACGGGCGGTCACGCGCACCATGTCGCCGGGCTTGAGGTCTCGCGGCTTGACCGGCGGCAGTTGGTAGGTTTCGGCCGGCATCTGCAATGGCTCGGTCGGCATGATCTCGATGCACAGGCCCCCGTCCACGGACGGCTGGTAACAGGGCTTCTCGGGGGTCGCACCGAGCCATAGGCGATCGAATGGCATTTCCGGGGTACGCTGCGCCATGCGAAAAGGCAGGCGACGGCGCATCAGCTTGTCCACCAGCGCATCGAACTTGTCGCCATGCAGCGCCAGCACGATGGAGTGGGTCAGCATGGGCCGATGGCGGCCCTGGTAGTCCTTTAGACTCTCCAGGAACTCATGGAACAGCGGGTCGCCCGGGTTGGGGCGATCCAGGTGCCACTGCGGCTCAATGCGCGTGGGCGACACGGCCAGAGACTTGTGCACCCGCAGAAAGTGCGCAATGTACGGGTGATTGTCGAACGCCTGGCGCCAGCGTTCGTGCTTGTAGATACCGAGCTTGTCGACCAGTATTTCCGTCATGGCGTCCGGGTCCGGCACCATCATGTCGGCACTCATCAGTAATTCGAACATTTCTCTCTCCTAGAAAGGGTTGGCAAGGCCTGTACCCGGCCTTTTCAGTCAGCGGGCACGCCGCGTACGGTGGGCGCGGGCAATGCATGGCGTTTGGCCATGCTCGCAGGCTTGTCGGGGCGCTGCTGCACGCGGGCATCGTCAAGATCCAGGGTGGCCCCGGCCTTGGCGTTGCGTCTGGGGTTAAGCAGGTAATGTGACAATGCCGGGATCAGCACCAGCGCCCCGAGCATGTTCCACAGGAACATGAAGGTCAGCAGGATGCCCATGTCGGCCTGGAACTTGATGGGTGACCAGGCCCAGGTGATCACCCCGGCCGCCATGGTCAGGCCGACCAGCGCGACCACGCGGCCGGTGAAGTCCAGCGAACGACGGTAGGCGACTGCCAGGCTGGCGCCGCGCTCTTGCACCGCCAGCTGGACGCTGAGCAGGTACAGCGCATAGTCCACGCCGACCCCGACGCCCACCGCAATGACCGGCAACGTCGCGACCTTCAGGCCGATGCCCAACCACACCATCAGCGCCTTGCAGATGATCGTGGTCATCAGCAGAGGGATCAGTGCAACCACCGTCGCGCGCCAGCTGCGGAACGTCATCAGGCACAGCAGCGCCGTTGCGCCGTACACCGCCAGGTACATGGTGATGATGCCCTTCTCGACCTCGATGTTGGTTGCGGCCTCGATGCCAGCATTGCCCGCTGCCAGCAGGAACTCCACTGGGTTATCGGCGTCCGCACCGGTGTTGTTTTCCTTGGCGAACGTTTCCGATACTTTCAGAATCCGGCTCAAGGTGTCTGCCTTGTGATCGGCCAGGTAGGCGATCATTGGGGTAACCGAACACTGCTGATTGGTGATCCCAGGGGCGGAAATCATTGCCGCATCCACCGCCGCGTTGGTAATGGCCTGGTCGCGACTGATACTGAGCCATTTCGGGCTGCCCTCGGCCATACCCGAACTGATCATGCGTACGGTTTCGGCCAGAGACTGGGTGGTCTGCACCCCCGGAGTCCGGTTAAGCTGCCAGGCCAACTTGTCCATGCGTTGCAAAGCCTGGTAAAGCCTGCAACTGTCTTCGTCGGTTTTCATGATGACCACGAACTGGTCACTGGAGAGCCCGTAATTCTGGGTAATGAAGGCATTGTCGCGGTTGTAGCGTGAGTCCGGGCGCAGCTCGGGAGCCCCTGGATCCAGGTCGCCCACCTTCAGGTGCATCATCACCATGCTGCCCAGCAGTGTCACCACCAGCGACAAAGCAATGATCGTGGTGGCCATCGGGCGCTCGGTAAAACGGTCCAGGCCACGCCAGACACGCCCCAAAATACCTTGTCCGGCCTCCCCCGCCTGGTCCTTGGCGATTGCGATGCGCGCGGCTTTGGCACTCACGCCCAGGTACGACAACGCCACCGGAATCAACAGCAACTTGGTGAAGATGAGTACCGCCACACCGATGCTCGTGGTCAGGGCCAGATCGCGGATCACTGGGATGTCGATGATGACCAGCACTGCAAAGCCGACGATATTGGTCAACAGCGCGGTGAGCCCAGTCAGGAACAGGCGACGGAACGTGTAACGCGCCGCTACGTACTTGTGTGTACCGCGGCCGATGTCCTGGAGAATGCCGTTCATCTTCTGGGTGCCATGGGAGATGCCAATGGCGAAGATCAGGAACGGCACCAGAATCGAGTAGGGGTCCAGATCGTAACCCAGCAGTTGCATCAGCCCCAGCAGCCAGACCACGCCAGCCACCGCCACGCCTACCAGCAGCAGCGTGCTGCGCAGGCAACGGGTGTAGAAGTACACGAACACCCCGGCGATCACTACCGAGGCACCAAAGAACAGCATGACCGAATACAGACCATCGATCAGGTCGCCCACCAGCTTGCTGAAGCCAACGATGTGGATGCCGATCTTGTCGCTCTCCAACGCGCGAATCTTCTCTTCGAGCTGTTTGGAGAACACGCCGTAGTCCAGCGGCTCGCCGGTTTGTGGGTTGGTATCGAGCAGAGGTGCCACGAGCATGCTCGACTTGCTGTCGTTGGCCACCAGATTGCCGATGATGCCGGCGCGTGTGATGTTACGACGTAAGGCCTGGATGGATTGTTCGCTGCCGTCGTAGTCCGATGGCATCACCGCCCCGCCATCGATGCCCTCTTCCGTGACCTCCTTCCAGCGCACGATGGGCATCCACAACGACTTCATCCATGAGCGGTCTACGCCAGGAATCAGGTACAACGTGTCGTTGACCTTCTGCAGGGCCAGCAGATAGTCGGCGTCGTAGATATCGCCCGTCTTGTTCTCGACCACCACACGAACGCTGTTCCCCAGGCCCGGCAACTGGTTCTTGTAAGCCAGGTAGTTCTTGATGTACGGGTTGGAGCTTGGAATCATCTTTTCAAAGCTGGCGTTCACCTGCAGCTGTGCAGCGAAGAAGCCCAGCACCACGGTGGCGAGCAGGCAGGCAACGATGACCAACATGCGGTTACGGAAGATCACCCGCTCAAACCAGCCGCCGGAGCTTTTATCGAAGTCCTCCAGGTGGGTGATCACTGGCATCCCGCTGTTGAATTTTTGCTCGACCATGTTTTCTTTCTCGTTAGGGAATCGTGCCGACGGCGTCAGTTAGCCCGGGCGATATCGATGACCTTGGCACCGGCAAAGCGTGCCACCACTAGCCGCCCGGCCTGTTTCGTGGCGCTTGCTGCATACACCTCGCCCACGCGCGTTTGTACCAGCGCAGTGACCTTGAGGCTGTGGCGGTCCACACTGACCAGTTGCCCGCCCAGGCTCACCATCACCAGCGCCGGTCCTTGCTCCACAATGCTGACCAGGCTGGTGTCGATCCCGGTTTCTATCTGCTGCCACTGCTGACCATCATCGACGCTGGCGAACAAATTGCCGCGCAGCCCGTAGGCCAGCAGCAGGTGTTCAAAGGCGGCGATGCCAAAATAGGTGCCGGTGTAGGGCGTCTCGATTTTTTCAAAGCGCTGTTGGCCAGGCTCAAGGCGCAGCAATACACCCTGTTCACCGCTGATGTAGAACGTGCCATTGCGCTCCGCCAGTCCATACAGATGCATTCTGCGAGGATTGTCGGCGCGCTCGAGCCAGGGTTGCCAGGTGCTGCCGGCATCCTCACTGCGCAGGATCATGCCAAAGGCACCTACGACAAAGCCGCGACCGCTGGCGTCGAATAACACGTCCAGCAAGGGCGCGGGTATCACACCGGGTGTCGCGGAGGTAGTCACCGCGCGGTTTACCTCCTGGACCAGATCGCCGGCTTCCTGGTCGCCCTGTTCGGCCCGTTGGCCATAGACACTGCCAAGCAGGCTGAACAACTTGCGCCCATCCATCTGCACGACCCATGTGGCGCCGGCGTCACTGCTGTGCAACACCACTGAGTCGTGGCCGACAATCCAGCCGTTGCGCGCATCGCTGAAGCGCACTTGAACGAAGTCACTGGACACCGGACTGGGGACTTGCTCCCAGCTGGTGCCATTGTCGTGGGAGCGTTGAATCAGGCCGTGCAGGCCGACACCGACCAGCACGTCGCCGGCGCGGGCCACGCTGATCAACGGTGCGGCCAGCGGCTGCGCGAGTGTCGGCGCTTGCATTTCAAGCGGATCAATGGTGGGCGTGCCAGCCTGGGTTGTCCCCATCATGGCCAGCCACAAAGGAATCAGAGCCGCACTCAACAAGTGCAGACTCAAAGAATTAGGTCTTACTAGGCCTTGGCTAATCATTGTTTTTATCCTCACCATGCCAGAGTCGCCCTGCTACCCGACAACAAGCACCACTCATTGCCGGGCTCAGGAACAACCTTTTCAACTGCGAACCACTTTGCAGGCGCGCAGCTCACAACCAGCCCGGCGGGCTTAGCGCTGGGTCTCCCGCGCGACAATTGCCTCGGGGTTCATGTCCCGTTCGGTTCGTGGTGTGTCGACGAATTTGTAGCCGCCTTTCAACCCGTCGTTGAGCAGCGCCCACATGCCTTTGTTGAAGTCATACACGACGTTTTTCACGTTGTACGGCAAATTCTTGTCGTACAGTTGCACACCACTGAGGAAGATCGCGCGATACAAGGCACCGCTCTGGTCCCAGGCGTCGTACAGTCCAATCCCGAAGGTGTCCTCGTCCAGGTAATAGGTGCGCTTGCTGTAGACGTGGCGCTTGCCCGGTTTGAGCGTGGCCTCCACGACCCATACGCGGTGCAGTTCCCAACGCTCGCACGCTGGATTGGCATGGTGCTTGAGGAATTGCTCGTCCTGGTTGCACTCGAAGTAGAACTTGTAGGCGTTGTAAGGGATGAACATCTCCTTTCGGCCCACCAGCTTGTAATCGAAACGGTCTTGACTGCCCGAAAACATTTGCAGCTCATCGAACAGCGTAACCCCGCCTTGGCTGGCGACTGGCGTATCGAAAGCGAACTCGGGAGCCAGCTTCACCCGCCGCTGGCCAGGCGAATAACTGAAGGCTCGGCGCGCTTTGGTCGCGGGGTCCAGATAATCGTTGAGCACGGTTACCTCACCCGAACGGCGTGCCGGATAGTTGTTCAGCGAATACACGCGCGCATACATCATTGGATCGCGGTCGGCCTGCGTCGGCTGATAGTAGGGCTGCTCTTCGAACGTAGCTTGCTCGGCAGCCTTGGTCCGCTGACCATTGGCATCCATCACCCAGCTATTGGAGGAGCTGGTGGTGGAGTACCCGGGGCCGATCTTGTATCGCAGTTGCTGGTTCCAGATGACCTCGTTGCCGGTCTTCGGAATCGGGAATGGCAGCCCGCCCCGGCAGGCCGGGTCGACTGCCAGTCCGTCTCTCTGGGTGCTACAAGCGGTGGCGTTGCGCACCGTGGCATCCAACACCTCCTTTGGATACGCCGTGGTGCGGTGGCTCGGATAGATATCGAAGTAGTACTCCGGGTACTTCTTGAGGATTTCCTTTTGCCCTTCACTGAGCTTGTCAGCGTATTGGGCCATGTTCTGCGACGTGATGCGGAACAAGGGTTTCTCATTGCGGAACGGATCGGTCCAGAACCCGCTGTCGGGTTTGAAATCTGCCGGTGCAGTGCGCAGCCCGCCGTCATAGGCAGGGATGGTGCCCTCTGCATTCCCCTCTTTTATCGCGCCGAAGAGGGTCAGGGTTTTACCCAGCTGCGCTGCCTCCTCCGGGCTGACCGCAGCCATGCTGCAGGTAGCGATGCCGAACAGCGCGAGGGACAAGGCCAATTGTCTTTTCATTCGGGCAGTCTCCGTTTTTATTGGATTTGTTCAGAAGGAGGTTTTGAATGTGAATGCCAACCAGCCCCGGTCTGTGTTACCAACGCCGCCATTGCCGCCGACGGTGCCATTTGCCAGGTTCTTGGGTTGGGCGCGGGTATCGGCGTAGCGTAGGCCGAATTCATACTGTTGCTGATAGGTGAACTTCACACCAGCCGACCAGGACATCGCGCCTTCACTGCCGCCACCAGCCGAGGCAGCGTTACCATGAATGCCGTAGTTGATGGTCAGAGGTACGTCCATGTCCCACGATGGGAAGATGCTCAGGTATTGCGGCGTGTAGTTGACTGCCACCGCGTAGTAGTCGCGCGTCGAGCAACCATCGGACGCGTCGCCGGAGCCGGCGACACCGGGTGTACGGGCGTCCGTACAGGCGGCATTGCCCTTGTACTTGAACAACTCGTCATGCTCGGTCACCTTGACCAGGTGACTGTAGGCAAACTCGCCAACCAAGGTCGCGTTATTGGCAATGAAGTTGCGTGGCATGCCATACACGGCGTTAGCGATAAAGTGGATGGTGTCACCACGCGGCCCCTCGTCATCCAGCGTGCTGACACCAGTGGCGTTCAATGCGCCGTTCTTGCGGTATGACAGCTCCGTGCCCACGGCCACCGAATCGAACACACGAGCAAAACTGATACCGGCAAGCTTGACCCCGCGGGGGTACACGACGCGGTACTCACCCAGGTTCGCCTTGACCTGCGGTGCGAGCCAAGGCTGATAGTCATCGAACTGGCGGTAGTAGAAGCCGAAGGTCGATTCGATCGCCTCAACGTTGTATTTGGCCATCACGCCCCAGTTGGCATTACTGTCGCGACCATACTTGGAGGAGGCGCGCTTGAGTGCCCCAGCACCGGCTGGCATCTGATCCGGACCTTCGAACAGGAAGTCTGCACCGCCGAAGTAGGTCCCGCCGTAAGGAATACGGGTGTAGTCCCACTCATAGAAGTACTGGCCGGCGATGGAAAGATGATCAGTGACCTGGGCCTTGGCAGATACCTGGCCGATGGGCAGAAATACTTCTTTTGTCTCAATACCCGGGCTGGTAGCGGCTTTTACACCGTCGCTCGGGGCCTGAGAGTAGGAAACTGAGTGGGCACCGAACAGCAGGCCCTCGCCCCAGTAGTTGGTATGGCGACCGATCTTGACGTTGATCGGGGTATCGCCTAGCTGAAAGTTTTTCCACACGAACGCATCGAGGATTTCACCGGAAGGTCCTCTGACATAGCGCTTGACCTCATCGCTGTAGTGACCATTTTCGTAGCTGGTCTCGCCACCCACCTGGCTGTGGACCTTGGTGTCACGGTAGGCATTGTCGTACCAGCCAGCAGCACTCAGGCGTGCCCCCCATTCGTTCAGGTAGGAGAAATCCACTTCGCTCAACACATCGAGTCGATTTGTAACGATATCGCCTTTGTCGAATTTGCTGTCGGACTCGTCGTAGGTCGGGGTCCGCATGATGCGGTGATCTTGGCCTTCCATGCGCACGCCCAAGTTATAGCGCACGGTATTGTCCCAACGCAGGCGGTAGTCAGGGTTGCTCAGGTCAAACGAAACAGCGTGCGCTCCACTCATCCCGCCGAGCACTGCCAGCGCTATCGCGCTGCGGCTAAACACATGCCTTCCATGCTTGGTCATGTCTTTCATACGGCACCTTTTATTTTTATTTTCAGTCGTTTGTATAAGGCCAAGTGCTGGCTACAGCCGTGCTGACGTACTGCTGCCTTACCTGCCTAAGCGTCTCGGGTGGACTTGCCGGCAGGTTTCACCGGTGAAGCGCGCCCATGGCTTGATTTCAAAGTAACCGAGAAAAACAAATAATTCCATATAAAGATTTCAATTCTGCATTCAGAATCAAAATCGATTTTGTTGCTGCTGATCGCAACCGGTGTCCGAGGACATGGAGAAACCCACGGACAATACTGCACACAAAAAGACTAACTGTTCAATTATGTTTTGCTCAACCTGCTTTTTTCCGGTAAACAGGCCACTGAAGGCACCACCGAGGTGCCTGCGCTCATCCAACAAGAATCACAAGGAGTTCGCCCCCCAATGAACATCGATCTGAGCGGAAAACGCGTAATTGTCACTGGCGCTTCGCGCGGCATAGGCCTTGCGATAGCCCATGCCTTCGCACTGGAAGGTGCCCGCGTGGCCATTTGCGCTCGTAGCCTCGTGGCGGTCCGCGAAGCGGAAACGCAACTGCAGGAACATGCGCAGGCGGTACTGGCCCGAGCCGTGGATGTCACGGACACTCAAGGTGTTCAACATTTCGTCGGCGAGGTGGTGCAAAGCTGGGGAGGTGTGGACATTCTGGTCAATAACGCGGGTCAGGGACGCGGTGGCAATCTCGAGACCCTCACGCCGGAGGCCATTCTTGAACATGCCAATGTGTTGCAGATGGGGCATTTTCGCTTCGTCCAGGCTGTAGTGCCGTTCATGCGTCAACAGCGCTGGGGGCGGATCATCGAGATCAATGCCCTGGCCGGCACCGTGCCCACGCCTGACGGAATCCCTTCGGTGATCAACCGTGCATCATGTGTAGCGCTTTCCCGCTCGCTGGGCATGTCGCTGGCCAAGGACAATATTCTCGTCAACAGTCTGAACATGGGCTGGATCGACACAGGCCAGTGGGACCGTCACTACAAGGAGATGGGCCCCGGTGTCAGCCGTGAGGAGTTCGATGCCATGGTCATGAAGGTGGTGCCGATCGGCCGTTATGGCAAACCGGAAGATGTTGCAGGGATGGTGCTGTTCCTTTCCAGCGAGTACGCCAGTTTCATCAGCGCAGCTTCGATCGACATTGCCGGTGGCATGGGTGGTCAGATTGCCTACTTCCCGACCCTCAAGCGTGATTTTGCCGCGGCACTGGCCGCTCGAAACACCGCCAGCCACTAGGGCGCCAGTAATGAAGCTGCTGTTTCCTGTGCTTGCCACACTGATCTGGGCTGCCAGTACCGTGGTCAATCGCCTGTCGGTGGGGGTGATAGATCCCGCGGCCATTTCGTTCTATCGCTGGTTGATCGCCTTGCTGGTGTTGTCGCCGGTCATGCTGCCCAGGGTCTGGAGAATGCGCCAGAGGATACGGCCATACCTGCCCAAACTGTGGCTACTAGGCTTGCTCGGCATGTCGCTGTATCAGTCTCTGGCCTACTTTGCTGCGCATACGGTCAGTGCCACCTCAATGGGACTGATCCTGGCTACCATGCCCTTGCTGACGCTGCTGGTAGCCTTCCCGCTGCTGCACACACGCCCCACCGTGCCGTTACTGGCAGGCACGGCGGTTTCATTCGCAGGGTTGGCATGGTTGCTGGCTGCGGGCCACCTGCCGTCGCTCTGGCAGCGCGGGGTGGGTCTGGGTGAATGGCTGATGTTGCTGGCGTCACTGTCCTACGCCCTGTATTGCGTGCTGGTGAAGCGCTGGCAAATCCCCCTGCCCACCTGGGAAAGCCTTTATGTACAGATACTCTGCGGCACGTTAATGCTGGTACCGCCGTTTTTGCTTACATCATCGATGGCCCTAAGCGCTCAGAGCTTGCCGCTGGTTTTGTTTGCTGGCCTATTCGCTTCGGCGTTGGCACCGGGCCTGTGGATGCAAGGCCTGCAACGCCTGGGCCCGGAAAAAACCGCGGTACTGATGAATCTGGTCCCTCTCTTTACCGCAGCCTTGGCGATTGGGTTGCTCGGAGAGACATTGCACCTGTATCACGCGGTAGGCGGCGGCCTGATTCTGCTGGGGATTGCCCTGGCCCAATGGCAACCCGTACGGGTCACCGCAAGCACCCTGCCCTAAACCACCAGCAGTCGGTTGCGCAGCGCGTCCAGGCCGCAACGATCCATGCCGCTGAAGCGCGCCAGGTAGTGCTCCAACCCGCCATATTCAGCCTCGATCACCGCATAAGCCGCATTCAGATACTCAGGCCGAGCATCCAGCACCACATTGATCGCCGCTTCGCTGACCGGCTGGCCCACCATGCGGCTAACAGCAGTGTGCATGGCCTGCTGGCACTGGGTATCCAGCTGGCAGAACCGCCGCGCCGAGCGCAGGTAGTCCGCCATGATCTGTCCATGTTCGACCCCAAGCGCATGCAGCAAAAGCGCTACTGCCACACCCGTGCGGTCCTTGCCGGCAACGCAGTGAATCAGTATCGAGGGCTCTGGCACCGTAAATAGGCTGAACAGCGTCGGCATATGCCGCGCCAGCAGTCCTGGCAACCTCCGGTACACCCCCAGCATCATGCGCTGCGCGCCCTCCACCGCCGGATTCTCGGCCAGCATCTCGGCGATGCCTGGGTCCGCTCGCAAGTCCCCCTCGATAGTCAGATGAACCTGTTGCAAACCCACAGCCGGCAAGCCACTGGGATAACACTCGCGCTCGCCCGCACTGCGCAGGTCACACACGACCTTCAGGCCCAAACACCGTAATACCTGCCAGCTCGCGACCGACAGCCGATGCAACTGGTCCGAGCGTAACAGGCTATGGCCTGCGATCCGGCGACCACACAGGGTGCGCATGCCTGCCAGGCTGCGAAAGTTATCTAACCCTGGCAGGTGCAGCACGTGCGTTTTGACCATGTTCAATCCTCCAACAGGTGTGCATACGCTGGCGTCAGCGGACGAGCGCCCTCGCCCAGCACCGGAGTACGCCGTGGCTTGCGTCCGTGTGTCAGCAGGCGAAGCGTGTCGAAGTCTTCGGCGGCGGTAAAAAATCGCTCCACCATCGGCAATCCTGACTGTCCCCAGTCATCCATGTTCGACATCCATGTCTGCATGCCCCACACCGGCCAACGCCGCAGTTGCTCCCAGGCGGCGTGCTGGTCGAGTACACCAACCGCTCCCAGACTGATCAACTTCTCGCGGTACACCTGCAGCAGCCGTTGCGCATCGGCGCGGCGTTCTTCTATCGTCAACGCGCCGAGCATGAAGTACGCCACATCGCGCCACGGCCGCCCGCGGCGTGCCAGTTGCCAGTCGAGCCAGATGCGTTGCCCATCACCACGCTGAAAACTGTTGCCCTGGTGCGAGTCGCCATGGATCAAGCAGATGGGCGACGTCTGCGCCCGCTCGAAGGCAGCCAACTCATCGAAGGCATGGCTGAACAGCTCTGGCGTCTCGTACATCCAACGGGGTAGCCGCTGCCGGTAGTCGTCCTTGCGCAGGTTGACCTTGATGTAGTTGTACATACGCAGCAGGCCATCGTTGTCTACCGGGTTGGCCATCGACACCGGAAGCCAGCCCTGGCGGTGCAAACGCGGTTCGGCCCAGCTCGCGGCATGCAACGTGGCTAAAGACTCCAGACCCTGGGCGACACCATCCACGCCCAGGTGGTCAGTACTGTGGCCGAATTGCCCGGCCGCCAGCCCAAGATCCTCCATGACCACCACGCCGCGACCACCGCCATCGGCGTCCCAGTCAGTGAAATACGTGGCAGGCAAAGGCGCACCGGACCACGCGCGGGCCAGATGATAGAAACGCGCCTCCAATTCACAGATATCGCCGCTCTCGAAGCCTTCCGACCAGTTCGACTTCAGGCAGACATGCGACGGTATCCCCGCACGCTGGCCGACCTCGTTCAGCTCGAGCCTGGCGCGCAGCTTGGTGGTATGCCCATTGCGGACCTCCACCACCGCCAACGCCTGCACCTCGATACCGGGGTAACACGGCTGCAGCAGTTGCGTCAGCCAGGCGGCGCTGATGTCGCCGAGTTGCCGCGTCAGCCGCCCGACACGTTGCGGATAAGGCCGCCCAGCACTCATCGCCAGCAGGCTGCGCGTCATGGCGTCACGGCACGCGCAGCGTGGGCCGGCACTTTCAGTTTGAGCAGTTCGATTGCGTTGCCGCTGCGGATCCGCTCGCGGTCCTCCACCGATAACCCCAGCCCGGCGGTCAGGTCACCGTGGTCATAGGCCCCACCAAAGTTTGTGCCGTACAGCAAGCGTTCAGCGCCCACCACTTCAGCGACACCACGACGCAAACCAGGTGCGTGCACGTCGAGATCGAAGTAGAAGTTCTGCAGATAGTCCAGCAGCGGCAGCTGGTTGCGCGTATCGGGCGCCATCGCTTGGTTGAGCTCGCTGAGTCGGCCAAGTTGGAAGATCGCCATACCCCCCGCATGGGTGATATAGGTCTTCAGGGTTGGAAAGACATCCAGTGCTCCACCACAGATCAGGTACCAGAAAAACAAGGTCTCATCGACGCAATCACCCACGATGGAGGTCGTTTCGAACTTGTCATCAGTGTGTTTCTCGCCCCAGTAGATCGACTGGTTGAAGCCATGCACCATGATCGGTACATCCAGCTGTGTGAGCTTCTCCCACACTGGGAACAACTGCTCGTCATGAGCTTGCAATCCGTTGAAGTTGGCTCCGCCTACGCATACACCCTTGGCCCCCAATTGGGTTACCGCTCGCTCGATTTCCTTGGCGGCGTTGCGCGGATCGGCCAGATTGGCATGGCACCAGAAGTCGAAATGGTCAGGGTCGGCGCGGCAGAACGCTGACATCTCGTCGTTACAGATACGCGCGTACTCGTTGGCAAAATCACCAGCCCAATACATGAAGCAATGTGAAGGCGTGGAGACGACCAGCTTGTCGACACCCCGCTCGGCCATCAGCTTGCGACGACTGGCATGGGTCATGCGCGCCAATAGGTTGACTTGCGCCTCAGCGTCGCTCGTGGCTTTGGCCGGCTGCTTGGTGCCGAGGGAAAAATGGCCGACAGTCAACCCCTGCACCTTCATGAAGGGCCCCCAGAATTCGTGGCGGTTGAGCATTCCCTCTGTCAGCAGGTGGGCGTGTACATCGATCAGCATGGCATTCTCCTTGTTGTAATCGGCCAGCAGGCCGAACGGTCACCGCCCGGCACTTTCGGAACCAATACAAATATAGACATTTATCTTATTTTTGTTCATTTATATTTATTTTTCGCATAGCAGCCTGAGGAACAGCGCAAGGCCAGCAAGGTTTCACGACGTACACGCCATGATCAGGAACTGTCGAAATGCTTGGACCGATATCGATAAGTGCTTGTCGGGTCGCCAGATCAGACCCAGTTCCATAGGCGGAATGACATCCGCCAATGGCCGAGCCTCGATCCTCTTACCCTCCAGAGACCAGGCTCGGTAAAGCATGTCGGAAAGAATGGTGACGCCAAAGCCATGGCCGACCAGGCCGCGCAGCGCCTCCATGGAAGAAGTACGAAAAGCCACGTTGGGGGCCAACCCACGAGACGCCCAGTAGCGAAACGTCGAGCTGTCACCTTCGTCCACGGTGGCAAGGATGTAGGCGTGCTGCGCCACGTCTTCGAGGTTGATTGAGGAGGCAGTCATTAAGGGGTGCTGGTTGGCCAACCAGAGTTGCCGGCGGGATCGAATCAACACCTGGTGGGAGAAAACATGCAGGCTGGGGGTGTTGGACACGATCACCAGGCCCAGGTCGAGATCGCCATTGTTAACGGCCTGCTCGATGCTGTGGCGATCTAGGTCGACGAGTTCGATCTCCACCTGCGGATAGCTGCGCTTGAATCGTGCAAGCAGCGCTGGCAGGAAGTAGCCCAGCACCGTGTAGGAAGCCCCCACACGCACGCTTCCCCGTGTCGAGTGGCTGAGGAACAGCGGCTCGCTCAGGGCGTCCTGCAGCGTATCGAGGATATGCCGCGCATGTTGGGCAAACTTATTGCCTTCGGCCGTCAGTGTCACGCCATAGGGCAAGCGGTCGAACAGGCTAACACCCATAGTCTCTTCCAGATGCTGCACCGCTGCGGTAATGGCCGACTGTGACACGTGCACCTTGAGAGCCGCCTGGGAGAATTGACCCGCATCAGCCGCCGCCACGAAGTACCGAAGCTGGCGCATGGAAACGTCTTTGCCCTTGATCATCTGCTATGCCGAGCCCACTGCCAGAACCAATGAAACCGCTTGCCGCTGCGGCCTTCAGCGGCGGATCCTGGCCGTGATCTTGGCGTGCGGTCCATCTATCTGAGCAGCCCAAGCCTCTGCGGCCTGGTCAAGGGTGAAATCTAGGTAGTCCACGTGTATCTGCTGTTCCCTGGCGATCTTCAACAATCGCAGCCAGATCTGTTCGCGGTCCGCAGGGGGACGCTGGCCGGTCCCGATGCACGACAGGCTGCGAAACAGCAGGTCGGCGATATCCAGGTTGAGCTGGCGGCCAGCACCAGTGCCAATGGTCATAATGCGTGCGCCCCAATTGGTGGCCTTCAGGGACGTCAGCAAGGGTTGTCCGCACACTAGGTCGAGTACCACATCGAAGCCACCGGCCGCCGCCTCCTTAAGTGCGTCAACATCATCGCTGCCGCCCAGGGTAACGACCTCGTCGGCGATTCCGCGCGACTTCAGGCGGCCAAGTGCCTCCTGTGAACGCGCGGCACCAACGACCTTGCCAGCACCCATGCCACGCGCAAGCTGCAGGGCAATCTGTCCCAAGGTGCCGGTGGCGCCGAGCACCAAGACCTTTTCGCCCTTCTGGATCTCGGCCTTTTCCAGCGGCACGATGGCCCCGGTAGCGGCGATACCCATGCTGATCGCGGTTTTGTCGTCCACGTCGTCCGGCACATTCCACACTTCGGCTTGCGGCACCAAAGTGCGCTCGGCCCAGGCACCGTAGGGCAGCACCGAGCGCTCACCGAAATATACCCGCCGCCCATCCGGCGCTCGTCCCACGCCCTCACCACGAATGACACAAGGGTATTCGACACCCAGGCGGTAGGCCCCGAGCACATCCCACCCCCCGAGGCCGGCCGTGTCCACGTCGATCAGTACCGCACCGTCTTGCGCTTGCGGCTCATTGAACTCACGTATCTGTGGCACGGCATTGCGTTCGGAAATGATGGCTGCACGCATGGCTTTCTCCCTTGTCTGTTTTATTTTCAAGCGTCTTCACGATCAATAATTGAACATTTTTTGATTATTTGTCCATATTTAATTAGCATCCAAGTCCGACAGCCCCGGTTTGAGCTGCACAGCATCGCCAATGCCGACCCATGCAGGTATTTGAAACACCAATACCTCACCGCTGTTTTTGTGATTTTACGATCGCTCCCCTGCTTTCTAGAGTCGGCCTCGACAAGGCATCGCCCTTTACCGGTGCAGCCATACAAGAACAACGCCTGGAGGATGAACATGAGTACCCCGGTTTCTCTGGAAGACAAGTACGTACAACACAGTGGACATGTACTGCTCACGGGGATTCAGGCGCTGGTGCGCCTGCCCCTGATGCAACGGCTACGCGATCGGGCCAACGGTCTGAATACCGCCGGGTTCATTTCCGGCTATCGCGGCTCGCCGCTAGGCGGCTTCGACCAGGCCCTATGGAAAGCACGTGACTACCTCAAAGCACACCACACAGTGTTCCACCCTGGTATGAACGAAGACCTTGCCGCCACCTCGATCTGGGGTACGCAGCAGGTCAATTTGTTCGAAGGTGCCATGTATGATGGCGTCTTCGGCATGTGGTACGGCAAGGGCCCCGGCGTGGACCGTTGCGGTGATGTTTTCCGCCACGCGAACGCAGCTGGCACATCAAAATTTGGCGGTGTATTAGCCATCGCAGGCGATGACCATGGCGCCCGCTCCTCTTCCCTTCCCCACCAGACCGAGCACATTTTCAAGGCAGTGATGATGCCGGTGTTGGCACCCTCCGGCGTACAGGAATACCTCGACTACGGCATGCATGGTTGGGCCATGTCGCGCTACTCAGGCTGCTGGGTCGCCCTCAAGGCTGTGGCCGACACGGTTGAAAGCGCGGCCGTCGTCGATATCGACATTCACCGCGTACAGCCTGTAATCCCGACCATAGCGTTGCCCGAAGGCGGTCTGAACATCCGCTGGCCCGACCCACCCCTGGCCCAAGAACAGCGCCTGCTGGAGCATAAGCTGTATGCCGCCCTGGCGTATGCCCGTGCCAACCGCATCGATCGCATCGTCATGGATTCGCCGAATGCCCGAATTGGCATTGTCACTTCTGGAAAGTCCTATCTCGACGTGTGCCAGGCCCTGAACATCCTCGGGATCGACGAGACACAGGCGCAGAGAATCGGTCTACGCCTGTATAAGGTCGGCATGGTCTGGCCGCTGGAAGCCGAAGGTGTACGCCAGTTCGCCGAAGGCCTGGAGGAGATTGTGGTGGTGGAAGAAAAGCGCCACATGATCGAATACCAACTCAAGGAAGAGCTCTACAATTGGCGTGAAGACGTACGTCCGCGCATCGTTGGCAAGTTCGACGACAAGGGTGAGTGGAGCCTGCCGCACACCGATTGGCTGCTGCCGGCTATCAATGACCTGACGCCGGCGATGATCGCACGCGCCCTGGCCAAGCGAATCCTGCGTCTGCACCCAGGCGGTTCGCTTCAAATGCGCCTAGCCCTATTGGAGGCACAATTGGCCTGCAAAGGCCAGTTCAGCAACCTGATGGAGCGCGTGCCGCACTATTGCTCTGGCTGTCCGCACAATACCTCGACCAAGGTGCCGCAAGGTAGCCGCGCGCTGGCCGGTATCGGCTGCCACTACATGGCCGCCTGGATCTACCCGCAAACCCAAACCTTCAGCCAAATGGGTGGCGAAGGAGTAGCCTGGATCGGCCAAGCGCCCTTTACCACCACCCAACATGTCTTTGCCAACCTGGGTGACGGTACCTACTTCCACTCCGGCATTCTCGCCATTCGTGCCGCCATCGCAGCAAAGGCGCAGATCACCTACAAAATTCTCTACAACGATGCCGTGGCCATGACAGGCGGACAGCCGGTGGACGGCAGCCTGAGCGTGGCACAAATCAGCCGCCAACTGGCTGCAGAAGGCGTTCAGCGCCTGGTGGTGGTCAGTGACGATGTCGAGAAGTACAAAGGCATTCCTGATCTGGCCCAAGGCGTACCGGTAGTACGCCGCGACAAGATGGACGAGGTCCAGGAGCAATTGCGCCAGTTCCAAGGAGTGTCGGCAATAATTTATGACCAGACCTGCGCAGCGGAGAAGCGCAGGCGTCGCAAGCGCGGTAAGTTCCCCGACCCGGCACGTCGAGTGGTGATCAACGAAGCGGTATGTGAAGGCTGTGGCGACTGCAGCAGCAAGTCCAACTGCATGTCGGTGGTGGCGGTGGACACAGAGTACGGCCGCAAGCGTGAGATCGACCAATCTTCGTGCAACAAGGACTTCACTTGCCTCAACGGCTTTTGCCCAAGCTTTGTCACCGTCGAAGGCGGAACGCTGCGCAAGCCACAGGCCCTGGCAGCCAAGGCCGACGATGAATGGGACTTGCCCGTTCCTTCGGTCGTCGCCCTCGAAGAGCCATACAGCATCCTGGTGACCGGTGTGGGCGGCACAGGTGTAGTAACCATCGGTGCCTTACTGGGCATGGCGGCATTTATCGAGGGTAAGGGTACGCTCAACCTCGACATGGCTGGCATGGCACAAAAAGGCGGCGCCGTCTGGTCACACATTCGCATCGCTGCCCGCCAGGATCAGTTGTTCGCCCCGCGGATCGCCGAAGGTGAAGCAGCTTTGTTGTTGGGCTGCGATCTGGTTGTCAGTGCCAACACCGAAACGTTATCCAAGTTGCGCCAAGGTGTGACGCACGCCCTGGTTAACAGCGAGCAAAGCATTACCAGTGCGTTCGTGCGTACCTTTGCTCTGCAGGCGCAAAGCGGTGATCTGGCCAGCCACCCTGACCCGCAATTCCATACCCGAGGCATGTCAGCGCAAATAGCCGAAACCGTTGGCCCAGCGCGGGCGGACTTTGTCGACGCAAGCAGAATTGCCACGACGCTGATGGGCGATTCAATCGCTACAAATACCTTCATGCTGGGCTATGCCTACCAGAAAGGCTGGTTGCCGGTCGGCGAAGAGGCGCTGGAACAAGCCATCGAGTTGAATGGCACCGCGGTAGCCTTCAACCTGGCAGCCTTCGCCTGGGGCCGACGCAGTGCCCACGATTTGCCACGGGTACTGCGCATTGTCGAAGCCGGCAAAAAGCAAAGCGCCGACCGCATACTTTCGCAAAACCTGGAAGAAATGGTTAAGCGGCGCATGGGCGTCCTGACGCAATATCAGAATAACGCCTATGCCCAACGTTACCGGCAACGCGTGGAGCAGTTCATGGAGGCCGAAACTCGGCTGCTGGGCCAGCCGGACGAGCTGTCCAAAAGCGTTGCCCGCCACTACTTCAAGGTCCTGGCGATCAAAGATGAATATGAGGTAGCCCGACTGTTCAGCAACGGCGACTTTCTGACAAACATCCAGTCAATGTTCGAAGGCAACTACCGCCTGCGTTTCCACTTGGCACCGCCGCTGCTCAACGACAACCGCATTAGCAAAGAGCCCAAAAAACGCAGCTACGGGCCCTGGATGCTGCAAGGCTTCAAGCTGCTGGCCAAACTCAAGAGCCTACGCAACACCTGGCTCGACCCGTTCGGCCATACCCATGAGCGCAAGGTTGAGCGCGACTGGTTGCGTAACTATGAAAGTATTCTGGATGAAGTGCTGGCGGGCCTGCGCAGCGACAACCTGCAACTGGCCCGTGAGCTGCTGGAGCTGCCAAACAGCGTGCGCGGTTACGGGCCAGTAAAAGAGCGCTTTCTACATCATGCTCACCAGCGTCAAGCGCAGCTACTGGAGCAATGGCGTAATGGCTCGACTGCACAGTTTCATGACGCCAGCCAAGCCATCGACAAGATTTCCATCATTCAACTCTAAACAGGGACAATCATGAACGAGGAACTGACCCGAAACTACCGCGAAATTCTGCAGGGCATCGGCGAAAACCCGCATCGCGAGGGCTTGTTGGACACGCCAACGCGCGCGGCGAAAGCCATGCAGTACCTGTGCCATGGCTATCAGCAAAGCCTTGAGCAGATAGTCAACGGCGCACTGTTCGACTCGGACAACGACGAGATGGTCATCGTCCGTGATATCGAATTGTATTCGCTGTGCGAGCACCACCTGTTGCCGTTCATTGGCAAGGCGCACGTTGCCTATATCCCCACAGGCAAAGTGCTGGGGCTGTCGAAGGTGGCGCGTATCGTCGATATGTTTGCTCGCAGACTGCAGATTCAGGAAAACCTGACCCGCCAGGTTGCCGAAGCGATCGCCGAAGTTACCCATGCCGCCGGTGTGGCGGTGGTGATCGAGGCGAAACATATGTGCATGATGATGCGTGGTGTGGAAAAGCAGAACTCGGTAATGAGCACTTCGGTCATGCTCGGATGCATGCGCGACTCGTACAACACTCGCCAAGAGTTCCTACAACTGATTCGTAGCCGTTAGCTCTGACTGATTTTGTGGGGAGCGGCGCATGCCGCTCCTCACAAAATCAGATTTCGAAGCGGAAGCGACTCACTGCCAGGCTCAGTTCATCCGAAAGCTCACGGAGTGATACTACCGCTCCGGACACTTGATGTGTAATCGCATCGCCCTCCCCAGCCATGCGGGCGATGTGCTCGATGTGCTCCGCGATCCCCCGCCCGCCCTCGCTTTGCACACTCACCGCATCAGCGATCTGGTCTACACCTCTAGTCGAGTCCCCAACTAGGTCCGCAGCTTGCTGCAAGGTGCTCTCCAGTTCACTCAGTAGCCTGCCACTGTCATCCAGCGCCACAGTGCCTGCACGCAGAGCGTCGCCAACCGCCTCGGACTGGCCTTCAAGGTTAACTGTCAACTCATTGATTGAATTGGCCGCTTGGGCCGAGCGTTGCGCTAACTGACGCACTTCATCTGCTACCACACTGAAACCGCGCCCACTTTCACCTGCCCGCGCCGCTTCGATCGCCGCATTGAGCGCCAGCAAGTTGGTTTGCGCAGAGAGATCCTTGACCTGGGTGATACTGGCGGTAATCGCCGAGGTGCTTTCGACAAAAGCACCTACCGAGCCGCGAATGGCTAAGAATGCCAGGCGTACGCTGTCGATGTTTTCGAGTAGACGCGACAGCGCCAGGTGTCCATCCTGCGTGCCTCGCAAGCTAGCCTCGGCCGAACCTCGCAGGCTCTGGGCATGATTGGAGATGGCGGCAATACTGGCGCTCATATGCTCGATGGTCATCGATACTACCCCAACCGCACCGGTCTGTGCCGAGGAGCTCTCGGCCACCTGCGCCGAGGCGCCTACCAACGTCTCAGCCGATGCACTGACCGAGGCGGCTACCGCGGCAACCTGACGCATCGCCTGCTGGAAACTGTCAATTAGCTCATTGAACGCCTGCGCAGTGTGAGCGATCTCGTCGCCACCGATCACGCGCACTCGGTGCGTCAGATCACCGTCTCGCAACCTAATCGATGCCTGCTCGATTTCCCGGATGGGGCGCAAGATCTGCCCCCGTAACAAAAGACTGACCAGCAACGCCAGAGCACTGGCGGCCAGTGATATCACTACTAGCATCTTTGATACCTGACGCTGCAAAGCTTCGGCCTCGGCAAACGCGTCAGAGGTCAGTTGCGCCTGCAGCGCTAACAGGCGGTTGAACTGCGCTTGCAAGCCGTTGCTGTCAGCGCGCACCCGTCCCAACAACGAAGCAGCCTGAATCTGATCTTTCAAGGCAGTGCGCTGAAAATCGTCCAGTCCCTCGGTCACTACAGCAGCCTGCTCCTGCACCGCCCGATAGAGTGCCTTTTCCTCGTCACCCAAGCGGGTCTCACGGGCTGCATTGCCAAGGCCAGTGCGCATGTCGTCGACACTCGCCCGTATATCCTCGAAGTAAGATTCCAGTTCCTCCAGCTCGGTCTGCCCACCGGATTCAAGAATGCGTGCCCCCGTGGCATAGGCGCCAACCATCGCCGCCTGCAGAGCAGTCGCGGTTTCCAAGACCTGCCTATATTGCTGGAAGCGCAACTGTTGAATTTCTTCGATCACTGCCTGCTGCCTGGCCAGCCCGTGGTAGGCGACACCCGAGACAACCAATAATGCAAGTACGAACAAGATGGGCAGGACCAAAAGCTTGGCGCCAATGGAGAATTTCTGTGCAAAGAGCATGAGCAATGACCGTTCTTCTTGTTATGAGGAAGCCTCTAGCTTGGCAAGCTATCACGCATAATTCTATATGCAATATTATATTCTTAATAGAGAACAGGATAAACTGGCCACCGCGGCTCTAGAATTGGCCAACCTCCACCTACTCAGTGCTCTACAAGGCCCTAAAATGGCCCCACTCGCTTCAACGCGAGGCGGGACAGACCCTGCGCCTTACCAACGCTCCACTGGTTTGTTCCGCTCACCTGGCTCTGCCCTCGGTTCAGGTGACACTTCAGGCGCCTTAGGGCGCCTTTTTTCGGCCTGGGGCCGACCAGCTGAATACGTCAGGTGTAAAAAACGCAACCCGCAGGTTAATGCCAGTCAGTTAAGCAATTTGGGGCCGCTTCGCGGGCAAGCCCGCTCCCCCAGGGATAGCGCATTTTCTGAACTCAGCGCCAACCCTGTGGAAGCGGGCTTGCTCGCGAAGGGCTGCAAAGCAGCCCCAGTAATGTTGTAGAAACCTTAACTGACTGGCATTAACCCGCAGGTTGCCTTTGTCAAAGCCTGGTCTAGCCAGCTCAATGGGTCTGCTCTACCAGCCCCAGCGACTTGAGCACGTCATCGGATTGCAGGAACGTGTGTGGGCTGAGCATCTTGCCGCCTTGCTCCACCCATCCCATGAAGTTCTCGCCAGCATCCCAGCCAAGCAAGCGCTGCACTTCGCTAGGCAATCCCTTGAGCGTCTCGAAGGGTATGGACAAGTACTGGTTTTCTTCCTGGCGTACGCATCCCAGGTCGATGCCCATGGTCAGGCCCGTGCGAGGTGCATCGCTGGAGTTAGTGCCGCCGCCGTGGTAAGTCGAACCGATGAACAGAAGCGCGGAACCTGCAGCCATCTCCGCGTTCACGGCCTCTTCGGGTTGAGGGCAGCGCTCATCGTCCCACTTGTGGCTGCCGGGGATCACCTTGGTCGCGCCCGTGGCTTCGGTAAACTCGGTTATCGCCAGCATGATCTGCAGCCGTGCTTCGCGTCCGTAGTTGGGATGACGCCAGAGGAAGCTGGTGTCATCGCGGTGCAGCGGTTGCTTGCCCTGGCCTGGATGAATTTGGATGGCTTGAGTCATACCAATCTGGATTTGCGGAGTGACCGTGGTGCGTTGCTGGCCAAACCAGACCGATACGGGCTTTTGCAGGATTTTGCGTGCGGCCCCAAGGTACAAGGGATGCAGGACGACATCGACCATGCGCGAACAGCGCGCGAACAGCCGACTAGCGCGACGTGTGGAGGTGCCGACGAAAAAGTTTTCATGACCAAAGCTCGAAGTATCCAGCGCAGCGTCGATCTGCTGCTTGAGTTCGCTGAGCACATCGCTGGCCATAAAGTCCGCAATAATAACGCCGCCATCGCGCTCGATGATCTCGACGACGTGCTCAACGGATGCAGTACCCGGCAGAGTCACAAGGGAAGCGGTAGACATGATTGAGGCCCTCTGGAAATGTGGTGTGCAACCGCCTGGAATGTAGGGTGAGGTGCACGCAGCTGACAGGTTCGTAGCAGACAAAAAAAAGGAGCGATGGGGCCATTCAAGAAAATGCCCGCACGCCCCTTTCAAGGTAATCAGAAGCTCCAGGTCACAATGGTTTCAAAGAGTTGGGAACGGTTGTTGTCACCGTAGATCTGCTTGGCGGCATCGCCGGGCAATGCCATGCCATACACGGCACTGACCGTCAGCGAGGGTGTCACTGTCCAGTTCACATACACATCTAACTCGTTGGCAAAATCGCGGCTGGTCACACCCTCGGGTGCTTTATCCAGACGGAAGCGATAGCCCATAACGCCAAAGTCGATATTCTCGCGTGGCTGCAAGGCCAGCTTGAGTAAATCGATATTGACGTTACTGTTGAACAGCATGTACTCACCGACGATCTCACCTTGGTACCAAGTGCCGTACTCACCGCCATAGCCATAGGTCATCGGGTCGTAGTCGTCGGAGTACTGAGTCCGGCGATAGGTCAGCGTCGGCGTCCATGGCACGTCGGTGAAGGCATAGCTGGCTTGTGCGTACCAACCATGAGCGGACTTGTCGGCATCACCCCCCTTCTGCCAGACATACTCACCAGCCAGGCTGACTTGTGGGAGCGCCGTAAATGGCGTGCCTTTGGCACGCACGTCGTACACATCCACGCCATCCCGTGCTGCGTTGTCAGCGTCCAGCGTGTGGTAATAAGTGGCCCCCAGCGTACCCAAGCTGTCACGCCATTCGAAATTGCCGCCGCGCAAGCGCAGGTTCTCTTTGTAGTCAGCGTATTCAAGGTCAGCGCTGGCCGTCAGGTCGAACACATCCGCATGAATCTTGCCGGTATCCAACTGGGCGATAAGGGTATTTTTGAATGCGGTGCGTGGGCCAATCCAGGCGGCTGCGTCCTTGCCTTGGTCAGCATGGCCATCACCGATCAGAAAACCGTTGTCGATCATGAAGTTCTGACGACCGCCGCTCAGCGTCAGCGCATCCTTGCCTAGCGAGGGGAACAAATCCGCACTTTTCCAGCCGACAAAGGCCGTTTCCAACCCAACGGACTCCGGGTCGTCATGGGTAAATCCACCAGCGTCACTGTCGCCTCGCGTCATTGCACCGACCGCCGAAACGCCACCAAATACCGTCCCGAACGCGGTTTGCGGCCCGGTGACTTTTACATCGGGCAAAACAAAGCCTTCAACACGGCTGGAGGTACGGTCCACCTCAAGCCCAATACCGCTGGTGCGGCCGCCAAACGCCTGATTCTTGTGATAGAGGTACGCCGCGCCCACCGTCACCGAGGGTTCGACCAACACATCCCCGATTTGAAAGCTGTCGAGAGCGAACCCCGAGCCCGCATAAAGCACTCCGACACCTGCCGCCACACTGCGAACCAACACTTTCATAACTACCCCTCTTCCCGATCACTGCGTGATGCCAATCATGGCGACTTGCTATTGATTGTCTGGTTTGAGGGGGTTGGGCTAAAGGCGCAAACGGGTCAAAAAAGGGGATCTTAGGGGACACTTGCCACCGAGAACACCCGCACCTTTTTCAGTGCCTGACCTTCGAGCGATATTGCGAAGGCGTGCACCCGCTCCAGCGCTGAAAAGCCCTCCTGAAAGCAGCAGCCTCGCTGAAGCCCAGGTGCTCGGCAATGCGTGCAATAGGCACTTGCCGTATCAACAGCTCTTGAGCGCGTTGATAGCGCACTTCACCCAGCAGCTCATTAAAACTGGTGCCTGCGGCACGTAAATGACGCTGTAGGGTTTTGCTTGAACAGGCCATGCTCACGGCAATGTTGTTCAGAGTGGGCGCCGGCTCGAACTGCGTGGCAATAGCGGATCTCACATTGGCAAGAAAATCACGAGGGCTTTCCAGGTGGGATTTGAGCTCTGAACAATGCCTCTTCATCTGGTCATGGGAAACAGAATGCGCACACGGCAATGGCTGGTCGAGCCAGCGGGCATCGAAAGACAAGCTGTTGGGACGCGAGGAATCGAACGACACCGGGCAGGCGAAGTAACGCTCATAGGTCTGCGCATCGGCCAATTCGGGAAAGCTGATATTGACGCTCAACACCGGCAACGGCTGGTAAAGTAAATCAGCCATCAGACTTTGCACTGCCGTCAGGCAAAACTCGATCGCCAACCCGCGCAACTCATCCTCCACCTCGAAGGTGTCGGTAACGCTCAGGGTTGCCACACCACACTCTTGCTTCAAGGCCAATTGGAAGCCTGTCCCCAGCGGCAACGGGAACTCGAACAGCAAACCCAATGCTGATCGCAAGTCACTACTGGAAAGCAGAGTGAAACCGAAGATGCCATAGGCCGCCAATCGACACCGACTGCCCAGCTCCAGGCCAAGATGCGCATTGCCTGACAAGGCAAGGGCATTGCGCAAGATAGTGTATTCCTGAGAGGGTGTTATCAGCCGCAGGCCCGCCTGCAACTCCTCGACCTCAAGATCCGTGCCCTGTAGCAACCTCTGGGTGGTATGACCCGCCTCAATCATCAGCGAGTCGACCAGTGCAATGAAATGCAAGGTGGCGAGCCGATCGATGTCTTCAAGAGTTCCTCCCATAATGCTCACTTCCCATGCTGATTCAGCAGGGAGAATAAACGCAGGTCAGAAATCAGAAACAGGTGCGCAGCGACCAGAAAACGGGGCGCAGAGGCCTAAAGACTCAGCCAACGCGAATCATGTTGAGCCACATCGTGCGCATCGTTTCGAGTGTATCGTCCCAGTGCTGCTGGTCGGCAGCGATCTGCTTGTTGTACAGCAACAACCCTTCGATTTGCGAAGCGATCAGCGTCGCGTAGACATCAGCCTTACTGTGGGTCACCGCAGGGTTCACATCTCTGATCAGGCTGGCCAGGATGCGGCAGAACTCGCCGTATATATGCTTGAGGTGTTCATTGACGTCCTTGTCATGTTCGGCCAGCGCCCACGTCTGGAATGAAAACGACGCGATCCAGGGGTCCAGTGTCGTGACCATGTCTTCATCGATGATTTTGATAAAGCGCTGCTCTGGCGTCAGCGACGTCTGATTGGCAATGTCGTGAAAACGGGTGACAAACACCTCTATTTTTGCCCTGATCATTGAAAGCAACAGGTTTTCGGTGGTCCCGCAGTAGTGCTGCAGGTTGCTGAGGCTGATACCCAACTCATTGGCAACGCGACGCGAGGAAAACTGAGCGTAACCATCACGCACGAACAGCTTGGCGGCGGTCTCGATGATGTCCTCGATACGCTGCACGCGTTTTTTTTCACGGGGGCTGGCCGTTCTGTCGAACAAAGTCTCGCTCCGTGTGGTTTCACTCAACATCGCGTAATGCTCCAAAAGCGTGTCTTTCACTAATGCCTGCAGGCAAGACCGCGATGCAACATCACGGACCTAGATGCGCCGGGCGTCCTACCCAACATAGCCAAATTGTAAGTAGGACACCTGACTTAGGTCAAGCGACCTTATTTTAAGATCATATGACCTTCACCATAAAACAAAAGGCCCCGGCGGGGAGCCAGGGCCTTGTTCTACAAGGCTGGGCTACAAGCCCACACTGACCTTCTTCAGTGCCAACTGATCAACGTTACGATAACCGCCTTTGTCACTCAAGGCGATCACCAGGCGCATAGCCACATAATACGTCACGAGGCACAGTGCAAAAGAAGGCATGGCTGCGCCGATATAGCGGAACGAACCGCCTACTGCCAATGTCATCGGGTTGAACAGCGACAGATAGGTCCATATCCCGAGTGCGATGGTCCCCATCGCCACCCAGTTCACCCCACCCCAAAACCAGTAGGCGCTTTCACGGGTCTTGACGAACAGATGGGCCGGCAGGACTTTCTGGCGACGCAGCAACAGGTAATCGGTGAGCAGGATCGCAGCAATACCGACAAACATCGCCCCGTTGTAGGCCAGCCAATTCATCACATGAGCGATCAGCCATTCCGTTTCAAAAGCCACGACGATGCCTGGAAGCAACAGCAGCGCGATGATGATGTCCCAGCGTAACTTGGCAAAAAACCTGATCTGCTGGACTGAAACCCCGGCCAGGTAAAAGAAGCTGATCAAGGTGCCCAGGTTCGCCAGTAGCAGGATCGTCACGATCAACGTACCCAGACCATTACCGGCCGTCTTGACCACCCACTCGGCAGGCTCAGTGGAGCCTGTGGCCACGGCGGCCAACGCACCTACAGCCGTCGTGAAGCCCGCACCAATCAACCCGGCCCCCAGCAGGCAAGGCGTGACCAGGTGTTTACGCTTGTGGATCAAACGTGCCATGCCGCCAAAGAACGGCACAATCGTCAGTGCATTGGAGGCACCAAACTCTACGCCGTAGGCCAGTTGCAACAATGGATCGGTGGTGTAGGCCAGCTTCGGATCAACATTGGTATGCAGTAACGTTGAAAAACTGACATCCCGGGTCACGAGGTATAACAAGACGGCCGCAATGATCAGAATCGCAGGTGACGTGAAGCGCGTCAGCATGGCGATCATGGCAGG
This sequence comes from Pseudomonas sp. D5(2026), assembly GCF_057766845.1. Classification (NCBI taxonomy): domain Bacteria; kingdom Pseudomonadati; phylum Pseudomonadota; class Gammaproteobacteria; order Pseudomonadales; family Pseudomonadaceae; genus Pseudomonas; species Pseudomonas sp. D5(2026). The sequence goes on along the minus strand of NZ_CM173421.1, from coordinate 2,115,141 downwards.
GCCTTTCCTAAGCAACAGCCAGATCAGCGCCAGCATGGCAATCGAGACACCGGCCACGAAGGTATTGTCGATGCCGCCGCCAGGGTTGAACAGCACCTGCTGCAAGCGCCCTGCAGCCTGCCCGGTCATGGCGATCAGTACAAACGACCAGCCCAACGTAGTTATCAGGATCATCACCAGCAACAATGACGAGCCGCGAGTGCCCAATACGCTCTTGGCCGCATCCACCGGGTCGACACCATGACGATAACTCAACATCCCCGACGCCAGGTACATGGGCGCCAGTGTCATCATCAGACCGATCACATAGCCGAGGATACCGATGGACGTGCTGCCAATGTAGGCAATCGATGCACCGAACAAGTAGTTAAAACTAGCCGCGCCGATCGCAATGGCCGCCCCCAACAAGGTGCCGAATCCGTTGTATAACCGCGCAGAACCCGGCACTGGCAAACGCCCTGCCAGGGTTTCCCGAGAGATGAGCCCACTTACGTCTTCACCTGCATTACTCATGGCAAACCTCTATCAGATGGAAAAGCCCACAAGGGCCCAAAGGACAACACCGGCAACAAACCAGCCCACGGCCGTCAGGATGATCGAGCCAGTCGGCAAACTGGTTTCGTCTTTGAGGTTTTCGTCAGAGGTCAAGGCGATCAGGCTTTTGACCAGGTCAAGGTCGAGGTCGCCGATCGTCTCATCGATCAGAAAGGCATGTTCGCCGGGAAGATGAAGGCTGGATGCATCACGCATGAGCTGCTCCTGAAGCGGTAGAGGGCAGGATGTCTGGAAAATCGTTCTTATTGTGTGTGTCAGCATCCCTGCATTCGCGACCTGTCCAGTCACTTCCACGCCATCCGTGACGCTTCGATTATGAGCCTGGCAACCCTGCCAAACAGGTGCAAAGGGGACATTTTTACGGCCATCGCGCCCCTCCCTGCCGGCCAGCCGCTGGACGGTATCGTTCAACTCGGGCGGCGGAATACTTCAAAGACTGCCGGTAACTCATCGGCCTCGTGACCTTGCGCAGCCGTCTTGTCGACGTACGCTGAAAACAGCTGCAGCAAGCGGTGTTCCACGCCCGAATCCTTAGCCCGTTTGAGCAACGACTGCACACCTAGCGAATGCACATGAATAGAGGCTTCATTGCCTGAATAGTCCTGCTGTTCGATGGCTTCAATGGTGCGTTTCCAAGTGCTGTCTATCACGGGCCTGAAGGCATTCAAGGCTGTTTCGAAGTCCTTGATATCGACCTGCTCGGCCAACAGCATCGCCGCACTCTGCATCAACGCGAAAGTATTGCCGTAGTACATCGTCAATAGACTGCCATCGAGCAAGTTGGCCGACGAAGGTTTGCTACCGACATACGTCATCCGCCCTCCCAGCAGTTTCATTTGCGCCTCGCACCTGGACCACACGGCACTGTCACCCGAGACCAACAGCAGGCATTCGGGGCCGCCGACCTTGGTCGGGTAATCCATGATCGCGCCATCCAGATAGTCGGCCCCGACTTCTGCCGCCCAGCGAGCCCCCTGCTCGGCCTCTTTGCCATCGCCAGTGGTCAACTGCACAACCGTCTTGCCCTTGAGAAGCGGCGTGATTTCATCGCGATGAAACAGTGCATCGCTGGTGGCGTAGTCCGCGAGGCAAACGATGATGAGGTCAGACGCGCGGATCGCAGCGGCAAAGTCGCAAGCCGCCTTCGCACCCATGGCAACCAACGCGTCAGCCTTGGATGCCGAGCGATTCCACACGGTGATCTGCAGCCCGGCATCGATAAAAGGCGGGACCAATGCCGCGCCCATCTGGCCAAGACCAATGAACGTTGCTGTTGAGTGCATTGAATCTTTCATGCCACTTCCTTCTCGCTGATGAACAGTCGACGGCCTCTGCCGCGTTGCCCAGGAACTCTAGGCATCGGTCGCTCAGCGAAAAAGGTGATTTATGGCCAACAAAGCATCCTGGCAGGACAGCGAGCTGGCATACCCGGCACCTGGTTCTGTCACGTTGTAGGGTGGCCGCGTAGACGTCGAAATTTGGCCCCGGCACACCTGTTTGATGGCGTCATGGCCGCCCTACCATGGGCTCACCGGCAACACAGCTGAAGGGCCCTGCGCGTTGCGCGGCTCCCATCTCAACTTGGGCCTCAACTCGCTATTAAGAGAGTGACCGATGAGCATCATCCAGGCACAACACATCATGTTGAACGACCCGGGCCATCTCCGCGTCGCCTACGAGCCGAAATATGGTCACGGCTCGGCCTTCATCAATGGCACCTATGTGGATTTGGACAACGCAGCGATCCCGATGAGAGACTTGGGCTTTACCCAGGCCGATGCCTGCTACGACGTTGTCAGCGTCAGCAAGGGCTATCTGTTTCGCCTGGAAGACCACCTTGCGCGCTTCGAGAGTGCCTGCGCCAAGTTCCAACTGACCAACCCCTACAGCAAAGCGCAAACCACCGAGATCCTCACCAACCTGATCAAACAGGCGGGCGCCAAGGAAGCGTACGTCTGGTGGGCTGTGACACGTGGGCTCATGCGCGTCGGTGGAGACCGGATCAACCCCCAGTCCTTCGAAAACCGCTTCTACGCCTTTGTCGTGCCCTACGTCTTTCTTTCCAACGATGAACAGCGCTCGCGCGGCATCGATCTGCTGGTCAGCAAGCAATACATTCGCATCCCACCCGAAGCCGTCGACCCAACCGCAAAAAACTTCCACTGGATGGACCTCAAGCTGTCGTTGTTCGAAGCCAAGGCCGCCAACAAGGAATGGTCGGTGCTCTGTGATGCCAATGGCTATCTGACCGAAGCCCCAGGCTCCAATATTTTCCTGATCAAGGACGGGGTGTTGTACACGCCGGACTCCGGCTGCCTAGAAGGCATCACACGCAAGACCACACTGGAGTTGGCGAAGGATGTCGGCATGCCGATCCATGTCGAGCGTGTCCATGTCGAACAGTTGATCAATGCCGACGAAGCCTTCCTCACCTCTACTGCCGGCGGGATCATGCCGATCAACAGCGTCGATGACACCGTACTGGGCGGCCATGCGGGCCCAGGCGCGCTGACGACCCAACTGCACAATCTTTACTGGACCAAACGCTGGGATGGCTGGCTCGGGACTGCGGTGGATTACAGCGTACCCGCCAACGTCTAGTCGGTCGGCCGGGTGCGATAGCCGCTGTTCGGCATCGCCCCGTCCCATCACTTCTCATACTCAACAGGTTTCCGTCATGACCAGTGCATTCAAGAAAATCACTCTCGACACCCCGAAAGAAGAAGTCCTGAAAATCCTCAAAGAGGATGCCGGGGTCATCATCAAAGGCATGCTCACGCTCGATCAGGTCACTCGCTTCAACACGGAAATACAACCTGAACTGGACAAGATTCCCGCAGGCTCGTCCAAGACCAACGAAGGTGCCCAGGATTTTCACGGGGCCAATACCAAACGCTTGACCAACCTGGTCACCCACAGCAAGACATTCCGCGAAGAAATCATCGATCACGACAAGGTTCATCAGTTGGCACACGCCATTCTGAGCCCCTGGTGCGATACCTACTGGATGGGGACCGCGCAAGTCATCGAGATCGGCCCGGGCAGCAAAGCCCAACCGCTGCACCGTGATTTCGAAAACTACATGGCGTTCAAGGAGATGGGCATCAAAGCCCCGGACGTCATCTGCAACTTCCTGATCGCACTGAGCCCCTGCACTGAAGAAAATGGCGCGACGCGCATCATTCCTGGTAGCCAGTACTGGCCCGACTACAATGATCGCGGCACGCCGGAAATGACGGTCCCCGCGGAACTTGAACCCGGTGACGCTCTGTTTTTCACTGGCAAGATCGCCCACGGCGGTGGCGCCAACATAACCACAGACCAATACCGCCGTGCGGTGGCCTTTACCTTCAACCTCGGCTGGCTGGTCCCTGAGGAAGCCTACCCTTTCGTAGTCGATATGGAACTGGTCCGCACCCTGTCACCGCGCGTGCAGCAGATCCTCGGCTTCCGCTCCTTTACCGCCGACCTCTACGGCCTGCCGGGTCTGTGGCAAGTCAACTACGAGGAAATTGCCGACTACATCGGCCTCAACCCTCCTCGCTGATACCTACACCTCTTGCCGCCACGCACTGATCTTCTTGATGTCGGCGCGTGGCGCTCACCTTTCAATGTCTTACAGTCTTGAGGACTGCGCATGTCAACGTCTGGTAAGTCTTCCGTCAGCGTCCTGGGCCTGGGTGCCATGGGCGGTGTACTCGCCCGCACCCTGTTGCAATCCGGGCATGCTGTAACCATCTGGAATCGCAGTCCTGAGCGCGCGACGACCTTGGTCCAGGAAGGAGCCAGCCTCGTCCGCAGCGCCAACGAAGCGATCGAGGCAAGCAACCTGATCATCATTTGCATGATCGACAAAGCCGCTTCAGAGGACGTATTGAGCCGCCTGGACCCGTTGCTGGACATGCACGGCAAAACTATCGTCAACATGAGCACCGGTACAGTGGACGATGTGCAGCGCATCGCCAGCTTGGTGGAACACCGCAATGGGTTTTACATCGACGCCGGCATCATGTGCTACCCCAAGGACATCGGCGGTCAACACACCACCATCCTCTATTCGGGCAACAGCGACGCCTACCACAGCCATGAACACATCCTGAAACGGCTGGCAGGCAACTCGAAGTTTCTGGGCAGCGATCCGACCGCCTGCACCCCGGCCTACCTTGCGCTCTACGCCTTCTACTTCGGCGCCTTTGCTGCCTGGCTGGAAGGGGCTGTACTCGCTTCATGCGCTGGCATTTCAATTCAGGATTTCAAGGCCCTGTCGCCGATCATGAGCGACATGCTGGTAGACGGCATCAACACTGCCGCCGACCGTATCGCAGCCAGCAACTACAGCGGCGAGCAAGCGTCGGTCGATGTGCATGTCGCAGGCCAGGAAGTGGTGCTCGAGGCACTGCAAGGTGCAAACGCCCCCCACGCCAGCACCGACGCCTATCTGACCTACTGCAGGCTGGCCCAGGCCGCTGGCATGGGCGAATTGGATATTGCATCGCTGTTCAAAGCCATGCATCCGTGAGTCGATAATCTCCAGGATTCCCCCATGAGCACCTCACCCAAGCGTATTGCCGTCATCGGCCTCGACCACTTCGGCAGCAACATTGCCCGGACGCTTTCCAGACACGGATTCGAAGTAGCCGGGCTGGACCCGCTACGCGGCAATCAAGTAGCGCCTTGTGAAGGTTTCAAACTGCTGCGCAACCTGGAGCAGGCGATCGACAGCAGCGATGTCGTGATCACCTGTTTTCCCGATCAACTGTTGATGAATGCACGCTTGTGCAGCCCTGAAGCAACCTTTGGCCTGCACGGCAAGGCGCTCATCAGCTTCAACACCGCGCAGACACGCCCCGCCGCATCGGCCCGGTCGATGGGCGAATGGGCCCGCAGCGAACAGATCGACTACCTCGAAGTCAGCCTCAACAGCCAGGCCGATGCGATAGGCCAACATGACTGCGAACTGCTCTGCTCTGGCTCTCTGAAGGCTTATCAGAAGCTTCAGACACTGTGCAGGACACTGGGCGCCAGGCTGACTTATCTGGGCAACGATTGTGGCGCAACCCTGAAGGGCTGACCCCGCCTCTTCCCTACCTGCTGACGGTGATCCATGCATATGAACCTGTCGATCAAACTGAAAATCGTTTTCTTGACAGGGCTCTGCCTGTTGCTCTGTCTGGCCGCGGTGATCGCGGCCAACCTCTATCAAATGAATCGAACCGATCAAATGGTCGAACAACGCAGCAGCGCGCTACTGGAAGAGAGTGCGCGCCTCCAACTGACCACTAGCGGCGCCGTACAACGCCAGCTGATTGAGAAAAAATTCAGTGACGCGTTGTTATTCGGGCAAGAGTTCAACAGACAGTTGCTGGCCTTGCGCTCTCAGATATCCACGGGCCGTGCGCAGGAACATGAGGTACGCAAGGAGATCATCGAGCAAAGTCATAGAGCGCTGGCCGCGCACCCCGAAATGCTCGGCCTGTTCGTCACATTTGAGCCTGGCCGGCTCGGTGGCAACGATGGCGCATTCATCGGCATGGACGAACTCGGCGGCAATGACAGCGGGCGTTTTTCAAGCTACTGGTCCCAGGTCGATCCGTCCCAACCGCAATACGCCGTCTATCCGGAAGAGCTGTTTACCCGCACCACCCCCGACGCCAGCGGTACTCCGTACAACTACTGGTATACCTGTGCGCTGAAGACGCGTGCGCAATGCCTGACCTCTCCCTACCAGGATATTCTGAACGGCCAGTCCGTGACCGTCATCTCAATGGCCATTCCTCTGCTGGACGCTGGAAACGTCATTGGCATGACCGTCGTCGATATCAACATTTCCGATCTTCAGAAGCAGAGCCAGGAACTAGCTGGCGGACTGTATGGTGCAAACGTTGTAGTCAGCATTATCAGCAATACCGGCGTAGTCGCAGCAAAAAGCGATGATGCGCACGCCAGCGGCAAAAACAGCGCTGACATATGGCCAGGCACAGGCAAGACCTACAGTGCTGCTCAGCTTCCGCCCCAACCCCAAGCGACACGGCGAGGCGAGCATTACCAGTTGCTCGTACCTTTCAATCCTATACCAGGCAACGCGGCATGGGCGGTGAAGATCGATGTGCCCTGGAAAGTATTGATGTTACCTGCCCGTACGTTGACCACGATATTGACCGAGCAACGCCAGGCCGCAACGCTGAATGTCGTATTACTAGGAGGGTTGTTGGCCTTCATCGGGTTGATCTTGATCGCATGGAGTATTCGCAGCGCGTTGGCGCCGCTCCATTCGATCACCCAGCGGATCCAAGACATTGCGGTTGGCGACGGCGATCTCACTCAACGCATCAGTTACTCGCAACAGGACGAGCTGGGCTTGCTGGCCGGTTGGTTCAACCGTTTTCTTGACAAGCTGCAACCGATCATCCGAGACATTCAGCAAACTTCGCTGCAAACCCAACATGCCGCAAGACAAGCCTCCCACCTGGCGACTCATTCGCACGAACAGTTGCTGCAACAGGCAAGCGAAGTCGACCAGGTGGCCACCGCCTCCAATGAAATGGCCGCGACGGCCCATGAGGTCGCACGTAGCACTGCGTCAGCCGCGCAAGCCGCGTATGACACTGATCAGGCGGCAAGCCGGGCACGCAGCGAAGTGGGCCGCGCCACCCAGGTTATTGAAACCTTGGCCTCGGAAATGAACGACAGCATGCTTCTAGTCGAGAGCCTCGCCTTGAGCAGCGCGAAAATCAGCGATGTGCTGGATGTGATTCGAAGCATCGCTGAACAGACAAACCTGCTGGCCTTGAACGCAGCCATTGAAGCTGCCCGTGCAGGAGAGGCAGGCCGCGGTTTTGCCGTGGTGGCCGATGAGGTGCGGACACTTGCGCGACGAACTCAGGAGTCGGTGATTGAAAGCCAACACGTGATCGAACTGCTGCAAGACAATACCCGCACCGTTGTCAGTGCAATGCATAGCAGCCAGGGGCTGACTACCCAAGGTGTGGAAGAGGTACGCCGTGCGGTCGAGTCTCTGCACGCGATCAGCACCGCCGTTGGCTCTATCAATGAAATGAATGTACAGATAGCCACCGCCACGGAGGAACAAAGTGCGGTTGCTGAAGAGATCAATACCAACGTCAATGCCATCCGCGACCTGAGCCTTACCCTCGGTAAAGGCGGTAGGGAGTCCTCTCAACTCAGTGAAAGCCTGGATGGCCTGGCCATCGATCTCACCCAGAAGACGCAACAGTTCCGCGTATAGGGCCATGTTATTCACTTAGAGCTGCTTTGCAGCCCGCACGGATGGCCCGGATTCATGGGCTTTGCAAGGGTCCTGTAGGAGCGGGCTTGCCCACGATGGGCCGCACAGCGGCCCCAGGATCGTATGGATACCACCTAAATGCACAGCACTACGCGTGACTGGGCATTCTTCTCTTCTTCCTTTTATCGAAATTATGCGCACTGACATTCATCTGTCACTTGACCTAGGTCGGTCGACCGTATTTAATCGGTCACATGACCTAGTAATTGCGAAAGCGATTTCCGGGTTTGATCCAAATTCAATTCCTACCTGATAGACCAACAAAAACAGGGGACTGCGTGATAGCCCCGAGGTCAGGAGAAAAAAATGAGGTCAAAGACCCACAGCGTCACCGTGTTGGCCCTGAGCCCGGTGACGTCCGTTTCAAACGGTTTCTTTCAGTCCAGCGTCATTGGCCTGGTGTCGCAGTACGATCCCCTGCCGCTATTGGACCTTCCCGAACTGCCCACACCACCCCCGGTTATCTCGAATAAATCCATGCGAGCGATGCGTTGCGCCAGCGCGATTTAACGCCGTCATCTTTGCTTGGTTACATCAGTGAGGGCAGTACAATGGGACTGATCGAAACGACACCTATCACATTGGACGACAAGGTTTTTTCCACCGCGGAGATCCTGGCGGCAGCCAGCTTGGTGAATGCGGATGAATACTTGGTGAATGAGTGCCTGGCAGCAGGCTCCATGACGCTTTCTGACCTAAGCAACCCGCAGACCAGGATTTCGCTCAATCAGCAATCGCGGATTCATGCCGCGTTCAATCTCAAGGCCAGTAACCCACTACTGAGCCTGCAGGTCGGCAAGCGTCTGCACCTGACCTCATACGGCATTGTCGGTTTCGCCATGCTCAGCAGTGCCACCTTGCGCGAAGCTCTGGAAACCGCACGGCAGTTCGGGCTGCTGATCAATCTGAAGATGGGCCTGCAGTTGAGCGTCGAGAATGGCGTGGCCCTGCTTGAGCTCAGTGATCAGTACGGCTTGATCAGCCCTGAGAATGCCTTCTGGTATTACCTGGAAGTGTCAAAGCTGCTAACGCTGCTTCATGACATCCTGGGGCGCGACTTCAGCTGCGAGGGCATTGACCTGGGCATTGATGCCGCATCTGACCAGCAAACGACCATTCGGGAAAGTCTCGGTGTGGAGGTACGTTTCAACTGCGAGCGCACCGCCATTCGGTTTTCACCGCATTGGCTCGATAACAAGCTGCCACAGTCCAACACCATCACTCACGCCAGTTGCAAGGCCAACTGTCAGTCGCAACTGAGTGAAATCGTCCAGAAATACGACATCAGCTACCAAGTCCAGAATCTGTTGCTCAGTTCCGGCCCATGCATCGCATCACTGTCCGAAATCGCCGACCAGTTGCACCTGTCGCCTCGCACGCTGCGCCGACGCCTCGATGCCTTAGGCACCTCCTATAACTCGCTGCTGGTGGAAGTACGCAAGAAGTTGGCCATTCGCTACTTGCTCAACACGCCCATGACGACCGAGGCGATTTCAGAACAACTCAACTACAGCGATGCGGCGAACTTTCGCCATGCCTTCAAACGCTGGACCGGGCGCTCACCACGCGAATACCGCGTGCTCAACAACGCAGGCAAGCATGCCTCACGGTTTGGGCAAGGTAAGACCGGTGTGGGCTTAGGGCTTTCAAACGCCGTTGGGTTAGGCGCGAGCTTGTAACGCACCGTTATTGGTACTTCAGAAACGAGGATGGCTTTTGATGGATATGAAACTGGCTGGGAAGGTCGTTGTGATCACTGGGGCAAGCACCGGACTTGGGCGCGGTATTGCGCTGAAACTGGCTGAGGAAGGCTCATGTCTGGTGGTTGGTGACATTCAGGAGGCCAGCAATCCTGACGGCTTCGACAAACAGCCTGAATTGACTACTGCCGAGCTGATTATCGCGCGTGGCGGCCAGGCGCTTTACCAGCGTTGCGATGTGACCCGTAGCGAAGACCTGACAGCCCTCGTCGACGCCGCTACCCGTCGATTCGGGCGCATCGACATCATGATCAATAACGCCGGTGTCTATCGCGATGGCAAACTCATTCACGAGTTTGCCGAGGCGGACCTGGACCTGTGCCTGAACGTCAACGTCAAGGGCACGTTCTTCGGAGCCCAAGCAGCTGTCAGAGCCTTCCTGCAACAAGGTGGCGGCGGCAACATCATCAACTTGGTCTCCACAGCGGGCTTACAGGGCCACCCCTGGCAGTCGGTATACAACATCTCCAAGGCTGCACAGGCCAACATGACCCGATGCCTGGCCATTGAATACGGTCACGAAGGCATTCGCGTCAATGGCATCTGCCCAACGTATGCCAAGACCGCATTAACCCGTGCCCTGATGGAACAACCTGGGTATGTCGATGACTTCGCCGAAACCATTCCGCTCAAGCGCTGGGGTGAAATCAATGACGTCGCCGACCTGGCTGTGTTCCTGGCCTCGGAGCGCTCCAGCTATATCCATGGCGCCCTGGTACGCATCGATGGTGGTGAAACCCTTTCGCGCTATTCGGTCTGACCTAGCAAGGCTGCGCCTTGCATCGTCAGCTGGCGATGGGCCGCGTTGCGGCCCAAACCACTGCGAGGGGTTACAGCGAGCTGACCAGATGCCCTCCATCCACCGCCAACGTCGCCCCCGTCATGAAGCTGCCCGCAGCGCTAGCAAGCAATAGCAACGGGCCATCCAGTTGCTCCAGTTGCCCAAGCTTGCGCATCGGCACCGCCGCCTTGATATACGCCTGGCCTTTCTCTGAAGCGAAGTAGCTGTCGTTCATTTCAGTCTGGAAATACCCAGGGGCAATGGCGTTGACCCTGATGTCATACCGCGCGAATTCCAGTGCCAGTGCCTTGGTCAACTGCAACACCCCGGCCTTGGCCGCGCAGTAGTGGCTCAAGCCCGTGCCCACACGCTCACCAAGGATAGATGCGATGTTGACGATGCTGCCGCCCCGCCCTGCCTTGGCCAGGCGCTGAGCCGCACATTGGGCCACCCGCCAGACACCGTCGAGATTGGTGGAGATCATGGTGCTCCACTCCTGCTCGCTGACGTCCAACGCTTTGACCGCGCCTCCTACACCGGCATTGTTGATGACCACATCGACCACACCGAACGCTTGCTCAGCCCGATCGAAGGCAGCCTCGACACTCGCCCGCGAGGTGACATCCAGAGCCACCGCAATCACCTCGCCGCCTTGAGCGCGCAACTGCTCGGCCAACGTGTGCAAACGCTCCTCTCGCCGTGCGGCAAGCACCACTTTTGCACCGGCACAGCTGACCACTTGCGCGAAGTGCGCGCCCAAACCGCTGGATGCACCGGTCACCAGCACCACTTTTCCTTGCAATGAAAACAGGTTACTCATCACAACACCTCGAACAGGCCAGCGGCACCCATGCCGCCGCCCACACACATGGTAATCACGACGTACTTGACGCCTCGCCGTTGCCCTTCCAATAACGCATGGCCCACCATTCGGGCACCACTCATGCCATAAGGATGGCCAATAGCAATGGCACCACCGTTGACATTCAATCGTTCGTTGGGGATGCCCAGCTTGTCCCGGCAATAAATCACCTGGCAAGCGAACGCTTCGTTCACCTCCCACAGGCCGATATCTTCCACTCGCAGCCCATGCTGCTTGAGCAGCCTTGGCACTGCCAGCACAGGCCCGATACCCATTTCTTCAGGTGCGAGCCCGGCCACGGTGATGCCTCGATACAGACCCAAGGGTTCAAGGTTGCGGCGCTCAGCCAAGCGGCCGTCCATCAGCACGCAGGCACTGGCGCCGTCAGACAACTGGCTGGCATTGCCGGCTGTGATGCTCCCGCCCTCAACCACCGCTTTGAGATTACCCAGGTCCTCGAGCCGGGTACTGGGGCGGTTACCTTCGTCCAGATTGAGCGTGACGGGCTCAAGGCTGACAACGCCCGTGATCTTGTCGACAAATGTCCTGGTAGCGCTCACCGAAATGATCTCGTCGGCGAACAGGCCGGCGCGCTGCGCTGCGGCGACCCGTTGCTGCGACTGCAGCGCATAGGCATCCTGACTGTCGCGACTGATGCCGTAACGTTGCGCAACCCTCTCAGCGGTTTGCAACATGGGCATGTAGGCATGAGCGACATGCTTCTCGACGCGAGGATCGCGTTCAGCGAACGCCCACTCCATGTTTCTGGATTGCACGGCGCTGATATTTTCCTGGCCCGCACCGATGACCACCCGCATGCCATCGTGAATGATCTGTTTGGCCGCGGTCGCGATCGCCATCAGGCCCGAAGCGCATTGGCGATCAATAGTTTGCCCGGCCACACTCAATGGCAAGCCGGCGGCCAATGCGCTCATGCGCCCCAGATTCCAGCCTGCGGTACCACTAGGCATGGCGGTGCCCATCACCAAGTCTTCGATTTCACCGGGTTCGACCCCTGCCCGCTCTACGGCAGCCGCAATGGCAAACGACGCCATGCTGGGAGACTTGAGACTATTGAAAGAGCCCTTGAACGCCTTGGCGATGGGGGTTCGGGCAGTTGAAAGAATGACAGCGTCCGACATGATCAGATCTCCTTGAGTGGGTGCCTTAAAGGCGCTGAATGCGAGCGTGCCCAGCGGCCACCAGGCGTTGCAGCAAAGGGGCCGGCTCAAACCACATCTGCCCGTACCCGCCCAGTTGCTCACGGTAGTGCTCGATACCTGCCAGGACCCGGCCTAGCCCGAGTCGCTCGGCATAGTGCAGAGGGCCGCCGAGCCAGGCCGGGAAGCCGTAGCCATTGATCCACACCAGGTCGATATCACCGCTGCGCTGGGCAATACCCTCATCCAGCAGTTGGATGCCTTCGTTGATCAGCATGAACAGGCAGCGATCATGAATTTCCTCATTACTGATCGCTCGACGCGCAATGCCGAGCTCATGGGCCAGCACCTCCGCGCAGGCCACCACCTCATAGTCCTCGATACGCTCGCGACCTTCATAGCGGTAGAAACCGCGACCGGTCTTTTGCCCGTAATGGCCGTGGCTGTACAACTCATCCGCCAGCTTGAAATAGCTGGCGTCATGGGCAATCGCTTCACGCCGGGACTCACGCACCAGGTAGCCGACATCGATCCCGGCCAAGTCGTACATCGACAGCACGCCCATCGCCAGACCCAGGTCGGTCAGCACGCCGTCCACCTGGGCCGGGGTTGCGCCTTCCAGTACCAGCCGGTGCGCTTCACGGGCATAGGGTTCGAGCATTCGGTTGCCGATAAAGCCAAAACACACACCGGAAACAACGGCGATCTTTTCGATACGCCGGGCAAGGTCCAGGGTGGTCGCCAGCACTTGCGCCGATGTCTCGCGTCCGCGCACCACTTCCAGCAGGCGCATGATGTTGGCGGGGCTGAAGAAGTGCAGCCCGATCACGTCTTGCGGGCGTCGGGTGACGGCTGCAATCAAGTCCACATCCAGGGTTGACGTGTTGGTCGCCAGAATGGCACCCGCCTTGCACACCTCATCCAGGGTGCGGAAGACGTTCTGCTTGATCGACAGGCGCTCGAACACGGCCTCAATCACCAGGTCGGCCTGGGCGATGTCGGCGTATTCCAGGGTTCCTGTGATCAGGGCCATACGTGCGTCGAGTTGCTGCGGGGTCAGCTTGCCGCGTTTGACGCTGCTGTCGTACTGCTTGCGAATCTGCGCGAGCCCCCGGTCCAGCGCTTCGCCCTTGAGTTCCAGCAGGGTGACCGGGATGCCGGCATTGGCGAAGTTCATGGCGATGCCGCCGCCCATGGTCCCCGCGCCGATCACGGCAACACGCTGCACCGGGCGAAGTGCGATGTCTTTGCTGACGCCCGGTATCTTCAAGGCTTCGCGCTGGGCGAAAAACTGGTGGCGCAAGGCCGTTGACTGGGCAGAGGATTCGGCCTGCGCAAACAGCGCATGCTCTTTGGCCAAGCCCGCTTGCAACGAACCACTGCAGGCCGCCTGAACAGCTTGCAGGGCAAGGACAGGCGCCAACTGCCCCTTCCAACGCCGAGCGTGGGTGGCCGCGTATTCGTCGAAGAATTGGCTCGGTAACCCTTGTGCCGGGTCCGCATGGCGCCAGGCTGGCTGGGCCGGTGCTGATTCGGCCACTCGGGCGGCGGCAAACGCTGTCGCCGCCGCCAGCAAGTCTTCCCCTTCTGCAACCACCTGGTCAACCAATCCCAGCGCCAGAGCCTTGGACGCCGACACCGGCTCACCGCTGATGATCATCTCCAGTGCCGCTTGCGCACCGATCAGGCGGGGCAGCCGTTGAGTACCGCCGGCGCCGGGCAACAGGCCGATGCGAGTTTCCGGTAGGCCCAACGTGGCATTCGCAGCGCTGATGCGGTAACCACATGCCAGCGCGGTTTCCAGGCCGCCCCCCAGCGCAGTACCGGCAATCGCTGCGACCAGCGGTTTGGGCGACTCGGCCAGCCGACACAACAGGCTGGCAAGGTCTGGCGTCGCGAACGCGGCCGGCGAACCAAACTCGCTGATATCGGCACCGGCGCTGAAAGCCCGGCCCTGCCCATGAATCACCACGGCGCACACCTGGGCATCGGCCAGGGCCCGCTCGAACGCCTCGGCCAGTGCCGCGCGCAGCGGCTGGCCCAGCGCATTGACCGGAGGTCGAGCCAGCCCGATCAGGGCCACCTGGCCTTCCAACCGGTAATCAATCAGTGTCGTCATGAGCGTATTCCTGAAAACTGAAGGCTATTGAGGGAGGTCAGAACCAGCGGTTCTGCATGTCATGGCAAGCGCTGTTACCGGCACAGAGCAATTGGGCGATGCCCTGAAGTTGGACCAACTCCCATTCCATGTAGTACTTCGCCGTGTGCAGCTTGCCGCGGTAGAAGTCGCTTTCTAGCTCAGCAGCACCGTCGAGCAGGGCGCGCTCGGCAATCAGCGCCTGGCGCAACCACACCCAACCCACCAGCACACGACCAAACAGGTCCAGGTAGGCCGTGGCATTGGAAAGGCCTAGGTCTGCATCCTCTGCGACCTGTTGCTGCAATGAGGTGGTCACCTCTTTCAATATCGCCAGGCCTTCGGCCAGTCGCTGGGCCAACGCTCCGCATTCATTCAACCCGCCTGCCTGCTGCAGGCTGTGGCTGACCTGTTCGAGGAACAAGGCATAGCCCCGACCGCCCTTCAAACCCAGCTTGCGGCCGAGTAAGTCAAGGGCCTGGATACCCTCGGTGCCTTCATGGATGGGATTGAGACGATTGTCTCGGTACAACTGCTCCAGCGGATACTCGCGGGTATAGCCCGCACCGCCGAGGATCTGGATGCCAAGGTCGGAGGCCACCAGGCCATAACGCGACGGCCAGGTCTTGACCATTGGGGTGACTAGATCGAGCAGTTGCGCAGCGTCATCGCGAGCCTGCTCGGTGCTCTCGGTGTGGGCATCTTCAACTAGGCTGCTGGCGTAGAGGCACAGCGCCATGGAGCCCTCGGCATAGGCCTTTTGCATCAGCAGCATGCGCCGCACGTCAGCGTGCTCGATGATAGGCACCTGGCGCGTCAAAGGGTCCTTGCAGCTGGCCAGACGCCCTTGGGGCCGCTCGCGGGCGTAATTAAGCGCATGCAGATAACTCTGGTAGCCAAGGCTGGCAGCCCCCAGGCCGACACCGATCCGGGCTTCGTTCATCATCTGGAACATATAGGCCAGACCTTTGTTGGCTTCGCCCACCAGATAGCCGACCGCGCCATCGCGCTCGCCGAAACTCAGTACGGTCGAGGTGGTGTTGCGGTAACCCATCTTGTGCAACAGCCCGGCAAGGGCCACATCATTGCGCGGCCCGATCGAGCCATCCGCATTGACGTTGTACTTGGGCACCACGAACAACGAGATCCCCTTCACCCCGGCAGGTGCGCCTTCGATGCGGGCCAGCACCAGATGCACGATGTTTTCGGTGATCTCGTGGTCCCCCCCCGATATAAACATCTTTTGCCCGAACACCCGGTAGCTGCCATCGTCAGCCGGCACCGCACGGGTGCGCAGGTCACCCAACGCCGAACCCTGGCCCGGCTCGGTCAACGCCATGGTGCCACTGAAACGACCAGCGAACATGGCCGGCAGGAAACGCTGCTGCAGCTCGCGGCTCGCGAAACTCTTGATCAGGTTCGCCGCGCCAATACTCAGGAACGGGTACCCCGTGGTGGCGATATTGGCGGCATTGAAGTACGCCATGCAGGCACGTAGAAGCACTTCCGGCAATTGCAGGCCACCGTCGGCAAAGTCGTGGTGCGCAGACAGGAAACCGGCATCGGCAAACGCTGCCCAGGCCTGTCCGGTTTCAGGAATCAAGCTGACGCGCTCACCATCGAAGATGGGCTCGTTATGGTCGGCCTTGTGATTGTGCGGTGCGAAAAACTCGGCCGCCACCTGACGTGCAGTTGCAAGCGTGGCGTCAAATACCGAACGGTCATGCTCGGCGTAACGCTCACGCCCGAGCAGGGCCTGAGTATCAAGAAACTCGTACAGCAGAAACTGAAGATCGCGTTCGTTGAGCAACATAAAAGTGAATCCCGCCGTGAAGAGTCATGAGCGAAAACGTCTTTGATGTTGTATCAGCGTACGCTGGGCCGTGCTTCAAACCATGGGTGGAGTTTGGGATGGAATTGTCACGACCCTGGGTGGAGGGTCAGCTCAGCAAGCCCACACTGCGGGCCTTACGCACGGCCTCATCGCGGTCATTGACCTCAAGCTTGCGAAACAGGTTATTGATATGGGTCTTGACGGTACTCAGGCTGACAAACAGGGATTCGGCGATTTGGGCATTGCTCTGCCCCTTTGCCATACGCTGCAACACTTCACGCTCACGCCGAGTCAGAGGCTCGGCCAGACGCTGGGCCGGTTCGAGCGTTTTGAATAGGCTCGGCATCAGCTGCTTCAACTGTTGCGGGCTGGGCAGAGCTCGTTGCAGCTCATACTGCTTACGAGCTTCAGGCGAGATCAACTGCTGGAACAGATCACTCAGGCTTCCCCCTTCAAAATGCAGCAATTGGCCCAACTGGTGCTCGCAGGCCAAGGCAAGCGCCTCGTCCAGCACGCGCATAGCATGTGGCTGATCGCTCTGGTCCATGGCCATACTGCCCTCAAGCAGCAACAGGTCCAGTTTGAGCCTTCGGTGGTGCTGCTCCTCGGCCAACTCGTTGAGTGCCTGCAAGCGTTGCACCACCACCGCCCGCTGCCCAAGGTGACGTTGCACCCAGGCATAAGCGAGGGTCTCGTCGGGCTGAACATCCTCAGCGTATCGCTGCTTGCACCAATGCCACTCCCCCAGCCAATCCAGGAGAAAATTCTGATCGCCATGGCGAACGGCATGCCGGACCCTCCAGGCGCCTGCCAGCCGATACACGCGCCATTGCCCGAACGTCCTGGCCAGGCGCCGTGCCTCATCCCAACGCGCAACGGCACGGGCAGGATCTCCGAGCGCGTCGAACAGACAGGCCTGATGATGGAAAATCAGCGCCAGCGCAGCACTGTGCGGGAAATCCATCGCGATTTTCTCGGCCTTGGCCAGGCTGATGGAGGCAGCGTTCAAGGCATTGCGTTGCATCAGAATCAACCCTTGGCCCAAATGCAGGAAGGCGTCGTAGAAACTACCCGACCTCTTACGCCCATGATGTTCAAGGGCGCCTTCGAAGAAGCGCTGCCGGGCGTGCTCGGTCTTGCCTTGGGCCAGTTCGATCTGGGCAGCCTGCAAGTGTAAGCGATGGGTGTAGCCCTTAAAGCCCAGTGCCGACAACTGCCTCAGGGCCTCTTCGTTCTGGCGCTGGGCATCGTCCAAGCGGCCCAGCGCTGCCAGGCAGCCGGCACTGTTGGCATACAGGATTGCAGTCGCTGCATTGGCTGCGGGGTAGTACTCCAGGGCAGTACGCACCACATCCACCCCGTGACGCAGGTTGCCACCCAACCACGACAGGTGGCTGCGCAGAAATGCAATCGTCTGCATCACCCGATCCAGGTGATACTGACCCGGCTGCCGACTCAGGCGCTTCAACGCACCGATACAAACGCGCGTGCGCTCAATGTCGTTGGTCACGATCAGGGTCGAGGCTTCGGTCATGGCCAGGTTCAGGTGGTCGGAATCGCTGTCACGCAGCGCATGGCCGAGAAAATCGACGATTGCGTTGATTTCACCCTCACGTAGCAGGTCAAAGGTGTGTTGCTCCACCGTATGAAACAACGCCTGGGTGTTTTTTGCCCGACCGTACTGATACACCGCCTGGGCATAAAAGGCATTGGCCAACAGCCAATCAGCCGCTTGCTGATGCAGTTGCAACAGTTTCTGGGCATCACGCCGGCGCAGCCGTTGTTGCGCGGTCAAGCGCAAGGCCGGATGGTACTGATAGCGCAAACGCTCACCCGCCCGTTCCTCGATGAACAAGTCCAGGTGCAACAGCTTGCGCAACTGCAACTCGGGCTGTCGGTCACCACTCAGGACCGTCGCCAGTTCAAGGTCAAAAGCGCCCACCACTGAGGTGCGCTCAATGAACCCGACCAGCCCCTGAGGCAATCGTCGCAGCAGCTCCTCTTCGATGAACAGCCCGATTTGCCGATAGGAATCCTGAACGGCCCGCGCAAGCCGTTCGGACTGGCTGTCGACACCAGGTAAATCTCGATAGGCCGAGCACCAGAAAAGCACGCCGCTGATCCAGCCCTCGCTCCCTGCCTGCAAGCGATAGAGAAACGCAGGCTCCAGCGCCAGACCCTGGGCCAGTGACAATTGCTGGGTTTCTTCGCCATCGAGCGCCAGGTCACGCGGGCCCAGTACCTGCAGACGCCTGTCCCGCCGCAGATGACTCAACCCCAGTGCCGGTAAGCCCTCGCTGCTCGCGACAATCTGCAAATACCTGGGCGGATGGTGCAGCAGCGCGTCGAGATAGCCGAGCACCCGCGATGAACGCAGCAGGTGCAGATCGTCCAGGCACAGCGTGTAGGGTGCAGTCAGGCTGTCGAGGTGGCTGCGGATGGCCACCCAGGCCTGCTCCCTGTCCATGGCATCCGGCAGCCCCTGTTTGAACAACAGTTGATACAGGTGGCCTAGGAAGTTGACCGGTTCGTTATCCGACCGGTCGATACGGTAAAAGCCCTGGGCGGTACCCAACTGCTCCAGCAGTTGGCTCATCAGCACCGACTTGCCATAGCCCAAAGGCGCACGCAACAAGGTCAGTACGCTCTGCGCATGTAACGAGTCGACAATCATCCCCAGCCCCCGAGGCCGCGGGATCAGCGTGCAGGGTAAGGGCGCCGGGCGGAATTTGCTCGTATCGATGGGTATCTTCATTAGGACCACGGGAGTGCCTGCACGCTTGCCTCCGAGCGTTTCAGAATTGTGTACGAATCAATTTCTTGTCCAGCTTGCCGACGCTGGTACGGGGAATGTCCGCCACGACACGCACCTCAGTAGGAATGGCCCACTTGGACAGCGCCCCCTGGTTCACATAGCTCATCAAGTGCGTCTTCAGCGCCTCGACATCCAGCGCTGCGGTCGACGAGGTCTGCACTATCAATGCCACAGGGCGCTCCCCCCAACGAGCATCCGGCAACCCCACCACAGCGCATTCCCTGACGTGCGGATGGCGGCTGATCAGGCTTTCGATATCCAGGGAAGAGATCCATTCTCCACCCGTCTTGATCAAGTCCTTGAGCCGATCATGGATATGAACCAGCCCATTGGGATCGATGCTGGCGACGTCCCCTGTGTGCAGCCAACCACCCTGCCACAGCTTCTCGCTGCTGTCAGGGTCCTTGAAATAACCAGTCGTAAGCCAAGGACTGCGTACCAGCAACTGCCCGACCTGATGACCATCTTGAGGCAATGCTTGATGCGCTTCATCCACCAACTTCATTTGCACCAGCGGCGCAATCACTCCCGCACTGCAGCGCCAGTGCAACTGTTGTTCTTCGTCGTCCGGGGCAAGGTCAGCCGGCAAACAGGTCAACGAAATGATCGGGCAGGTTTCCGACATACCGTACGCCCCCCGCACGTCGACGTTCATGGCCAAGGCCTTGCGCGCAAGGCCGGCAGACAACGCCGAACCACCCACCAGCACATGCCAGCCGGATAGATCGACCTGTGATGCCTCAGCCGCATCCAGCACCATGGCCAACAAGGTGGGCACGCAGTGGGAGTAGCTGACACACTCGCTTTCGATCAGCGATGCCAAGAGTTTCGCTTCGTACCGCCCAGGATACACCTGCTTGCACCCCATCATCGTCGCGATGTAAGGCACGCCCCACGCATGCACATGAAACATCGGGGTGATGGGCATGTAGACCTTGTCACGGCTAAGCAAAGGCGACCCGGCGCTGGCATGGGCAGTGGCGCCGGCCAGAGTGTGGAGCACCAGTTGTCGATGGGTGAAATAAACTCCTTTAGGGTTGCCGGTGGTGCCGGTGGTGTAGAACAGGGTTGCCACTGCATTTTCGTCAAACTCCGGGAATTCGAAGTGCGTAGGCTGACAAGTCAACAGCGCCTCGTACTCGCCCAGCACAGGCAATGACGTTTCAGGGCAATGTTCCTGACCCTCGCAGAGTACATAACCCCGAACGCTGGGAAGCTGGCTGTCGATCGACTCTAATAGCGGAATGAAATCGCGATGGGTCAGCACGAGGGTGTCTTCGGCATGCGCCATGGTGAACTGCACCTGCTCGGCCGCCAGGCGCACGTTCACCGTGTGCAGCACCGCTCCCAGCATCGGGATAGCGAAAAAACACTCCAGATAACGATGGCTGTCCCAGTCCAGCACCGCCACCGTATCCCCTGCCTTGACGCCCAATTCGACCAGCGCATGGGCCAACTGATGAACACGGCGATTGAGCGTCGGGTAGTCGTAGCGACTGATGTCTCGATAGACGATCGAATTGCTTCCCGCTGCGCGCACACCGGCCTCAAGCAGGCCTGCAATCAGCAGGGGCGAGGGTTTGAAGCTTTCAGTGCTCGCCAGAAACTTCGGTTGATGAGGCAGGTTCATCATTCCTCCAGTGGCTTTGGATCTTGTCGTTATTGGCCATGTTTATAGCGCGATGCCATGCCTGGATCTTCAACCCCAGGGTGGGATTGCAACAGGTTCGAGATGGACAAAATCACCCGCCCCGCTTCTGCCCAACCTGCTTTCTCCACCCGTGTATCCGGCAATTTCCACCTTCAGGTTGAAGCAGGGCCAGCCACCGGTGCTCTTAAATGAGCCATCGACCGCGAACCCTCTTCCTCAGGAATCCCAGCTCATGAGCATCTTCAAACCGTTCACTTTCGACACCGTTGCCTCGATCGTTGCCGAATGGGGGGCCGCACGCCGCCTGGGCAACCTACTGGGAGACTGGACCGAGCGTCGCAACCTACTGATTGTTACCGACAAGTTCCTGCACACCGCAGGCCTGCTCGACGCTGCCAAGGCATCACTGCTTGAGGCCGGCTTTGCAGTCAGCGTATTCGACGATGTGGTCGCCGACCCGCCTGAAGCCGTGCTGCATGACTGCGTCGGCCAGGCCCGCGCTGCGAACGTGGACCTGGTGCTCGGTCTGGGCGGCGGCTCATCGATGGACATCGCCAAACTGGCCGCGGTGCTGATCCCCTCCCAACAAGCATTGGCCGACCTGTACGGTATCGGCAAGGTCAAGGGCACACGCTTGCCACTGGTGCAGATCCCCACTACCGCAGGCACTGGCTCGGAGGTGACCAACATCACCATCCTGACCACCGGCGAGACGACCAAAATGGGCGTCGTGTCCAACCAGCTGTATGCCGACAAGGTCATCCTCGATGCCGAGCTGACCACCGGCCTGCCACCTTTGATCACCGCCGCCACCGGCATCGACGCGATGGTACATGCCATCGAGGCCTACACCAGCCGTCACCGCAAGAACCCAGTATCGGATGCGCTCGCTCGCGAGGCCTTGAGGTTGCTGGCAGGCAATCTGGTTACCGCCTGCGAAGACGGCAAGAATCGCCTGGCTCGGGAAGCCATGCTGCTCGGCGCGACCCTGGCCGGACAGGCGTTCGCCAACGCCCCTGTGGCTGCCGTGCACGCCCTGGCGTATCCGCTGGGCGGCCACTACCACATCCCCCACGGGCTCTCCAATGCATTGATGCTGGGCCCGGTGCTGCGCTTCAACTTGAGCGCCGCAGCACCGCTGTATGCCGAGTTGGGTGATGTCTTGCTCGGCCCGAGCACGACAACGATTACTAGCCGTGCCACCCGTTTCGTCGAGTTCATGGAGAACCTGATGAACCAGTCCGGCGCCCCACGTCGCCTGCGTGATGTGAAGGTCACTGAGGACAGCCTGGCGCTGTTGGCCCACGACGCCATGAAGCAAGAACGCCTGTTGATGAACAACCCCGTCGAGATACGCGAAGCCGACGCACTGGCCCTTTACAAGAAAGCCTTTTGAGCTGACCGCCCCCTTCTCGCCTTTCTACAAGGAATCGATTCATGTTGAACACAGCACAGAAACCCTACGACATCGTTATCCTCGGCGCAGGCTTCGGCGGCCTGGGCATGGGCGCCCAATTGAAGATGCAAGGCATAGACAACTTCATCATTCTTGAGCGGGGTGCACGCATTGGTGGTGTGTGGCGCGACAACGCCTACCCAGGCGCCGCTTGCGACACCGAATCGCACCTGTACTGCTATAGCTTTCACCCGCACCTGCGCGTCAGCAAGATGTACGCTGACCGCGACGAGCTGCTGAACTACATGGATTCCTTGGCCAACCGTTATGCGTTGATGCAGCACGTCAAGCTCAACAGTGAGCTGAGCCAGGCCAACTGGGACGAGCAGACCAACACCTGGGCCTTCGAACTAGCCGACGGCACGCAAGTGCAGGGCCGTTTTTTCGTACCCGCCTGGGGGCAACTCAACAAGCCTGCCATCCCGGAGTTCAAAGGGCTGGACAGCTTTGCCGGCGACTACTTCCACTCAGCCCAATGGCCGGAAGGACTGGACCTCACCGGCAAGAAAGTCGCCAGCATCGGGGCAGCGGCCAGCGCCGTGCAGTACGTGCCGGAGGTGGCCAAACAAGCAAGCCATCTGACCGTGTTCCAGCGCAGCGCCAACTGGATCATGCCGCGCAACCAGATCGTTTTCACCCAAGCGCAACTGGATGCGTATAGCGCACAACCAGAACTGTTCGACGAAAGCCGACGTACCCTTCACACATTCCGCGAGAACGGCTTTGCCCGTACCCGCCACGGCACCGATGCGCAGCAGGAAGGCATCAAGATGGCCACCGACCACTTGGCGACCCAGGTGCCTGATGAAGCGCTGCGCGCCAAGCTGACCCCAGACTACGAGTTCGCCTGCAAACGAATCCTGCGTTCCGATGACTATTATCCCGCGCTGATGCGTAGCAACGTCAGCCTGGAAACCGCCGCCGTCGACCATTTCGTGCCAGAAGGCATCGTCGACAAGAACGGCTTACTGCACGAGCTGGACACCGTGATCTTCGGCACCGGATTTGAAAGCCAGGCCTTCCAGGGTGATCTGCAAGTGACAGGTGCCCAAGGGCAAACCCTGCACCAACGCTGGGAACAAGGCGCCGAAGCCTACCTGGGAATGACCGTGCCGGGCTTCCCGAACATGTTCATGATCTATGGGCCTAACACCAACCTGAACCACAACTCGATCATTACCATGCTCGAGATCCAGCAGCGTTACATCATCCAGGCCGTACAAGGGCTCGCTGACAACCCGCACACCGCGTTGGACGTCAAGGTCGATAACTTCAACACCTACAATGATTCGCTGCAGACCAACATGCAGTCCTCGGCGTTCTCCTCGGATTGCTCCAGTTGGTACAAGAACGCGGCTGGCAAGGTCATCAATAACTGGTCGGGCACCGTGGATGAATACAAGGCCCTGGCCGCCGACTGGAACCTGGATGATTACCGCCTGCTGTCGGCCAAGGAGACCGCGCATCCATGAGCGACCTGATAGCCCAGGCTATCCCTCTGGAGCAGGTGGCCGCCGATGCGGTCGGCCTGGTCCAGGCCTTCAGGGATGGTGGTGAAATCTCCTTCCAGGATGTGCCTTTGGCACAGGCGCGAGACAACTATCTGAAGGCCTGCGCCGTCAACGGCCTGGCAGCAGAGCCCGTCGCCGAGGTCCGCACGCTGGACTATCCGGTGACGGGCGGTACAGCAAGCCTTCGTGTATACCGCCCCCTGGGTATCCCCACTGCGGCAGTGACGCCTGTGGTGGTGTTCATTCATGGCGGCGGCTGGGTGATCGGAAACCTGGACAGCCACGACAGCATTTGCCGTTCGCTGGCCAATCGGACCCACGCCACCGTGATCGCCGTGCAGTACCGCCTGGCGCCAGAGCATCGCTTCCCTGTGCCACTGGACGACTGCTTCGCCGCCATTGAGTACATCACCGACAAGGCCTGCGAGCTTGGGGTCGACCCCAAGCGTACGCTACTTGCAGGTGACAGCGCGGGCGGGAACATGGCCACGGTGTTGGCCAATGATCCGGCCTGCCAGGCGCTGGGCATGACCTTCAAGGGGCAGGCGTTGTTCTATCCGGTCACTGACCTTACCGCCAGTCAGCCTTCGTACCAGCGCATCACCCGGGGGTTTCCACTGACCGCCGCGTCCATGCACTGGTTCAGGGCGCAGTACACCGCCCCTGGTGAGGATTGGCACGATGCGCGCCTGTCTCCGCTGCTACACGCTGAAGGTCGCCGGCAACCTCCCCTGTTCATCCTCACCGTGGGCCATGACCCGCTGGCGGATGAGGGGATTGCCTACGCATCCGCTGCCGCACGGGCGGGAACCGAAGTGGAGCACCAGCACTTGCCATGGCATGCCCATGGGGTACTGACCAGCGCTGGCAAGATAGCGACCGGCCACCGGATACTCACGCAGGCTGCACGATTCATTGCCCGTAAGCTGGGTACTGACAACTGAAAAAACCGGCGTGCGCAGGCACTCGGGAGCGTGAGATTACGCACCATCAAGGGCAGCGACGAGCTGTCCTTTTTGAACCTGTTTTCGCCTGCGCGCGCTTCATACACTCACCTTGCAGTTGCAAAACCGAGGGCAGTTCCCTCGACCGACGACCGTTTTTGCCGATGGAGGCGATTCAATGCGATTCAACAAAAAAGTAGCCATTGTGACCGGTTCAAGCTCAGGCAACGGCCGCGCAATCGCCCTGGCACTCGCTGCAGAAGGTGCTCAACTGGTGTGCTCGGACCTCTCCAAGAGCGCCCGCCCTGAAGGCTTCGAAAAAGACCTGCACATCGATACCGACGACCTGATTCGCCAAAACGGTGGCGAAGCGATTTTCGTCAAGGCCAACGTGTCCAGCTACACCGACATGGACAACCTGGTTCAAGAAGCCGTCAAACGTTTTGGCCGGCTGGACATCATGATCAACAACGCTGGCGTCGCCGTCGAGCTCAAGACCATCGTTGAGGAAACCGAGGCCGATTACGACCTGACCATGAACGTCAACACCAAAGGCACCTGGCTAGGCTGCAAGTTCGCGATTACCCAAATGATGAAACAGGAAGTCAGCGACTCTGGCACCCGCGGCAAGATCGTCAATATCTCGTCCATCGGCGGACTGGTCGGCCTGGCTCAAGAGGCGTCTTACTGCGCCTCCAAAGGGGCCGTGAACAATCTGACCCGGCAGTTGGCCGTGGACTTCGCCCAGCACAAGATCAATGTCAATGCCGTTTGCCCAGGGTTCCTCGCCACGGCCATGGTCCGCCAGGAGCTGAACGACCCCGAGATCAAGACCCTGCTGGAAGACCTGACGCCCTGGCCGCGCATCGGCAACGTCGAAGACGTATCCAAGGCTGTGACATTCCTCGCCTCCGAGGACGCGCAGTGGATGACCGGTTCGTTGCTGACCGTTGACGGTGCTTATACCGCTCAATGACTCCATCGGCGGTACTCAAAACAAGGAGGCGTCCATTGGGCGCCTCCTTTTTTATTGTAGTTATTTGACCGCCCTATTTGGCCGCCCAGGCATTGAACCGTTGTTCAAGTGACTCGCCATAGTCAGCCCAGAACGGCGTACTATTCTGCACCTGTTGGCTAATGTGATCTTCAGCGGTGGGCAGGCCCTCCAGAATGGACTTGTCAAGCAGTGAAATAGCCTCAAGGTTGGCTGGACCGTAGGCGATAGCCTGGGCAAAACGCTGTTGCTGTGCTGGCTCCAACGTGAAGGTAATGAACCGCTTGGCCGCCTCCACGTTTTTAGAGCCTTTCGGGATGGCCCAGGCATCGAAATCGTAGATACCCCCCGCCCACACCACCTTCAGGTTGCTTTCCTTCTGCGCTGCACTGATACGTCCGTTATAGGCCGCACTCATTACCACATCGCCCGACATCAGGTATTGAGCAGGCTGCGCGCCCGCCTCCCACCACTGAATGAAGGGCTTGATCTGGTCAAGCTTAACGAAGGCCCTATCCTGGCCAGCCTTGGTGGCTAGAATCTGATACACCTCGGCAGGCGGCACGCCATCGGCCATCAAAGCAAACTCCAGAGTGAACTTCGCGGTTTTACGAAGACCTCGCTTGCCGGGGTATTTGCGCAAGTCCCAGAAGTCGGCCCAACCGGTGGGAGCGACGGTAAGCTTGTCGGCGTTATAGGCCAGCACTGTCGACCAGATGAAAAAGCCGACGCCACAAGGCTGTATTGCTCCCGAAACATAGTGCGAGGGCGAGCCGAACAGTTCCTCAGGCAAGCTTTCAAACAGGCCTTCATCACACCCTCTGGCCAACTCCGGCAGTTCGACCTCGACCACATCCCAGCCAACGCTGCGGCTGTCGACCATCACCTTCAAACGGGCCATTTCACCGTTGTACTCACCCGCAATCACTTTGCTTGAGGAATGCTGCTCCCAGGGTGCATAGAAAGCCTTTATCTGTGCGACCTTGTTGGCACCGCCGAATGAAACAACGGTCAGATCATCAGCCGCCACTGCCTGAGCGGCAATCAGTCCTGCCAGAGCAGCGGTGGTGGTTTTCAAGAGAATATGCATTTAACGCTCCCGACATTCCTTGGTAAGTGCACCACTATCGATTCCTTGCACACACAGTAACAGGTGGCTGGTGGCCACCTCGATGTCCATTTCAGCCTCGTGCAGTCCGCTATGCCTGCAACAAAAAAGGGGCAATCACAGCGTGATGCCCCCTTGGTCAAGCGCGTGGTCCGTCTACCGCATCAGCGTTGTGCCACCGCCAACTTTGCTGCGCGCTCAGTGGCCTCGATAAAGCCATCGACATCCTCGACGGTCATGACAGTCGAGAGGAAAGCCTTACCCGTCTTAGCAATGTGATAGCCCTCAAGCACCAGGTTGCGCTGCAGCGCACTCACCCACTTCATCTCTTCCTTGCTGGAGTAACCGGAGCGGTAATCTTGGACCTGACGCTGATGACCAAATACCATGAACATGGACGAGAATCCTGTCACCTGACCTGGGAAGCCCGCATTGGCAAAGGCCTGGGTGACGCCTGCTCGCAAGCGATCGCCGAGCACGTCCATGCGATCGGACTCGGCCTGGGTGTAGAGATCCAAGGCAATCTTGCCGGCCGTCATAGTGATAGGGTTGGCCGTGAAGGTCCCGCTCCAGGGCAACAGCGGCTTGCCTTCACGGTGGTCGAACACCTGCATGAACTTGCGCGAGCCGGCCACTGCCCCCACCGGGAAACCACCACCAATGATCTTCGCTAACACGGTCAGGTCAGGCTTGATGTTGAAACGGGTTTGCGCGCCACCGCTGTGAACGCGGAAGGTGATGACTTCATCCAAAATGAACACCGCGCCGATCTCGGTCGAGACGCGGCGAATCATTTCGATGAAGGCTTGACTGACTGGAACGAAACCGAAGTAGCTGGGCGCGGGGTCGATGATAATTGCCGCAATGTCGTCGCGGTTGGCGAGAATGATCCGCTCAGCGGCTTTTGCATCATTGAACGGAATCACCACGACGTCGTTCTTGACGCCCTCTGGAACGCCCTTCGAATAGCCGATGGACTTGGGGTCGTCACCCCAGTTTTCCGGCGACGAGTCGAGGCTGACTTCGGCATAGTCGTAGGAGCCGTGGTACACCCCTTCAGCCTTGACGATCTTGGAGCGCCCGGTGATAGCGCGAGCGGCCTTGATGGCGCACATCACCGCTTCGGACCCTGAGTTGGAGAAGCGAATCCATTCGAAGCCCTCGGCGCGGGCACAGATGGTCTCAGCCAGTGCGACTTCAGGCTCGGTAGGCAACGTGAATGCGGAGCCCTTGGTGACCTGTTCCTGGATCGCGGCAACGATCACCGGGTGAGCATGGCCGTGGATCAGCGAAGCGAAGTTGTTCAATAGGTCCAGCCGACGAGTACCGTCGACATCAGTGACATAGGCCCCCGAGCCGCTGCCGGCATAGACGGGGAAAGGCTCCTGCCACGGCAGGATACGGGTGATCCCACCGGGCATGACCTGGCTGGCGCGATCATAAAGAGCCTTGGATTGGCTGTGGGCTTCGGGCCATTTTGCAGCGGACATAGGTGTTTCCTTCAAAGGCGGTAGGCGTGATCAGAGGTGGCGCTTGAACCATTCAATGGCCGCAGTGCTTGAGACTTCAAATTCGCTCAGGTAGGGGTCAAAGTGGCCGCAGTCCAGCAGTACCAGATGCTTGGGCTGCAACGCCCGCTCGTACGCCTTGAGGGCCAGGTCCGGAACGGTAACAGTGTCCTTCTGGGCGACGATGATCTGCAGGGGCGTGGGGCTGATGCGGTCAATCGCGTAGGCTGGCTCATACTCATTGAGCAACTCGATGCTCTTGAGCGTGACTTCGTTGCGCCAGGCCGGCGCCACGCTGCGCTGGCTATCGATGAAGTAGTCGTAGGAGTCCTGACCCGGCAATGCGCAATCGGATTTCGGGTCTTCGTTCACGACTTCCATGAGCAGCGGGTGATCACCCGCGTAACGCGACGCACGATCAGCCTCGAAGGCCTCTATCAGCCCTGGCATCAGGTCCGGACGCACGGCCATGCGCACATCGGCCGAGCCACTGATGGCTGGAACCTGGGAAGACACGCACTTCACTCGACGATCGAACGCCGCCACCTGCAAGACGTGGCCGCCACTGTAGCTCGAACCCCAGATACCGATCCGCGAAGCATCAATGTTGTCGAGGCTGCTGACATAGGTGATCGCATCGCGGTAATCGCGTACCTGCAAAAGCGGGTCGGCCTCCTGACGAGGCTGGCCCTCGCTGGCGCCGAAGTTGCGATTGTCGTAGACCAGCACTGCAAAACCCTGCTCGGCAAAAGCCTCGGCATAGCGGTCCAAGTATTGCTCCTTGACTGCTGTGAAACCGTGCGCCATGACAATGGCGGGGTGAGCGTCAGCGTCGCTCTGTGGAGTAAACAGCCACCCCTTTAGCGTCAGGCCATCGGTTGTCTTAAAGCTGATATCTGCACGCATGAAGTTCTCCTGCCAATCAATTACCTGCCGTGAATTCGGCCACTAGCGGAGATGGTGAATCGCAATGTCATGGGTGCACAGGTGCATGGAGGCCAAACTTCTGTGGATGGAAGCCAGGCGCACAGGTGGCCAAAAAGACGCACGAACTTGGCCGTCTTCCACCTGTTGACGGTCGTCGAAGCTGCCTATGATCCGGTCATGCTCCGCAGGGTTGCAGGAGCATGTTCAGTTTTTACAGATCGGAGAACATCATGCTCGCCTCTGAAATCCAAGCTCCTGCAAAAATGAAGGAAGTGCCCGCTGGAACAGCGCCTGAAATCGTCAAGAGCATCATTGATGAAGACGGTGGCGTGATTATCAAAGGGCTGTTCGCCGCCCAGGTCGACCGCTTCAATGCCGACATGGAAGCCACCGTCGCCGGTTGGGCCGCAGGCTACGACGGCCCAGAATGGATGACTGAATTTGCCGGTAAGAAAACCAAGCGCATCACCCAGTTGGTCCGACGCAGCAAGACCTTCCGTGAGGAAATGATCGATCACGAAATCATGCTCTCGTACATCGATACCCTGATGCTTGAAACCAGCGACTCCTATTGGATGAACGCTGCGCAGATCATTGAGATCCAGCCTGGGGAGAAGCAACAGTTCCTGCACCGCGACCTGGAAAACTACCCAGTCTTCCGCAGCTATGGCCCTGCCGGTCCAGAAGTGATGTGCAACTGCATCATCGCTATTTCCGACTACACCGAAGACATGGGTGCCACACGCGTCATCCCAGGAAGCCACAAGTGGCCAGATTTCAATGACCGGGAGCGAATGGACAATACGCCGAGCATTCCTGCCGTCATGGAGAAAGGGGATGCGATGATTTTCTCGGGCAAGGTGGTACATGGTGGCGGCGCCAACATATCCAACCGCCCCCGCCGTGCACTGACCCTGGCATTCTGCCCAGGCTGGTTGGTTCCAGAGGAAGCCTACCCATTTGCAATTCCGCTGGAAATGGCCCGAACCCTCAGCAAACGTGCCCAGCAACTGACCGGTTTCCGCTCGATGCACAACCAGAAAATGGGTGGCGGCACCTTGTGGAGCCTGGACTACATCGAGTTGGCCAAAGTGCTCGAACTGGACGACTGAGTACGGCAGCCACCCTTCTCCGTCATCCCCGCAAGTGGTCCGTGTGCGCCGCTCACGATAGATTCACTGGGGCTATGCGGTCGCTTTGCCTTTGCTGAGGTTATTTTGGGACATACGACGCCCTCGATGTGCCTTTTAGCCAACGCCTGGACAACGGTATCAACCTGTAAGGCGACCTGCGTGCCCATCAGATCGCCGCGCGCCTGATCGAACAGTTGCCAGCCTGGGACCAAGGCGGGCTTGTATTGCCATGGCCCCGCTGGATTGATGGGATGCGTGGAACAGGTAACCCTGGCAAGCAGCTGGCCCGCCTCGGCGCTGTACCGCGAACGCTTTCAGGCCCCAGCCTGTACTCCGACATCCGGGCACGCCTACTCGCTGGTCTCGCAATGTGTAGACCGTGGAAAGCCTCGTGCAAGCAGCGGCGCGGGTCGATGTGGAGCTACCGGTCTGGCATGGACATCTGCGGCGCTTGCGCAGCCAGATCATCTAAGGCGAGCCCGAACATCGCGACGAGTATCTCAGCGATGCTCAGCGTAGCGGCGGCGAATGGATTGCACCCTGTATCTCGGGATGCCGAAGTGCGCGTTTGGTGCTGGACGGTTGAGGAATCTAAACATTTTATATCTCATCGACAGCACCATCTTCACATCGCAGTAATAGCATGGCTAGACGCTGTGCGTAAAAAACTTGCGATCTCCGGCGTGTTTCGCGCTACCGGCCACCTGTCGATCTCCTCGCTTGCTGGTTACGCGAAGAACACTGCGTAGAGGACGTTGTCCGAAACCGAGACCGGAATGGTCTCGAACTACCAACATTTTGATTGGCGAGGTTCTGAAATAGCAGATAGTAATCCGCAGGCTCGAATGGGCCTAGGGCCAAAGCAGGTTAGGTAGAAGGAGGTAATTTACATGGAGTTACGTCATTTACATCGTTTCTTGACTCTTGCCGAAGAGCTGCATTTTTCACGAGCAGCCGAGCGCCTTCACATTGAACAACCTCCTCTTTCCCGTGCTATCACAGAGCTTGAGCAGAACTTAGGTGTCAAGCTTTTTGAACGAACCCGGCGCGGTACAAGGCTGACCTTCTCCGGACAAGTCTTTCTTGAGGATGTCCCGCGCATCTTTGTTGCACTTGACCAGGCAATTAGCAATGTCAGGGCAGCCGAACAGGGCTATCATCGGACTTTGCGCATCGCAGTGTCCGCCCCTCTCCCGCCGACTCCACTTGCATCATTCCTTGCTCGCTGCAGAGAAGAAGAGCCGGAAACCAACATCCGAATATTTGAAACATCCTCCCCTCAACAACTTCGTGGCCTACGAGACGCCCTATATGATATTGGGCTTGCAAGGTCTTCGTCAGTAGACGACGGTTTTGTGGCCATCCCTATTTGGGAAGAATCAATGTACTTGGCAGTCTCTGTGCGTCACCCGCTGCTCACCTACAAAGAAGTGCCTCTCCCCTTAGCAATGGGATATCGTTTGATCATAATGGATGAGAAGGTCCACGAAGGTACCTTTACTCAGGTCGAGCAAGCCCTAAAGATGCTGCAATGCCCACCGGCTATCGTAGAACGAGTCACCTCAACTGATCTGATGATGACACTAGTTGCCGCCGGCTATGGCGTCGCCTTCATTGGTGAGTATCAAGCAAATTCGTGTAAATATGAGGGTGTTATCGCACGACCTATTTCAGATCCTTGCCCGCGACTAACAACCTATCTTCTTCGCCCCTCCGAGGTTCACACAGACCCTTTACAGCGCTTAATTGATCGGCTCAGCCCCGCCCCTGAAGCTACTGAAGATGATGTATGAAAATTGTTTACCCTTATAAGCACCCGCCAGTTGTGTACTCTCCCGAAAGGTTTACCTCCTATACCGGCGAAGCTACAGCCATCCAACCAAACAACACAACCCCGAGAAACATCGACTCTATGAAATTATATCGCGCAGTGTCCCTAACAACATTTAACTGACACTACAGCAACAAGAACCCCGCGCCACCGCCCCAGGCCGTAACAGTTCACGTTTCCGTTTCCATATAAGGTATTCTGCACAGCGCAATAGCAACACCATCAAACCCTCAGAGCTGGACCGCCCAGCCATTGGAAACCAGCTTTTCCGATTGAAATAGCTATTACCAAAAAAGCATTACTGACTAAAAACTCAAATCTTGATACCAGCAACCCTACAAATACACTCACCCCACGCACGACACCACATATAATTTCCGCCAATAAAATCTGGATCTAATAGCGACCGTTAAATTAATGGTCAAAAATAGGCAGGCACGCCAAACAGGGAGGTGGGAAATGTGCGATCCAATATGCCGTGGTTGCAAAGTTTATTATCGCCCAATTGAAGCTGCCATTCGCTGGGCTGGTCTTCTAAGGCGGGAAGCCTACATCTTCAGAAAAATAGGACACAAACAAATCTTGGATCCAGAGGATTTTCCGCGTTGGCCTGTGCTGCGCTTGTATGAGGAACGCCTTTACGACGCGATGGCCAATCACGATCTGCCTTATGGAAAGGAGGGTATCACTATGGCCAACCCGCCCCTTCTTAGCGATCCCGATCTGACCCTACGCCATGTCGACCTTAAAGCATGGATGTCTCATTTTTATCCAGATCAGAAACCCGAGTTTCTCTTTGACGATGTTGAACGCAGTTTACACGCTGCCGTCAGTGTAGAGGCTATCCAAGCTCTATTAACCAACCGTACCGTATTGATACAGCAGCTTGCCGACCGTAACGAGGAGTGGGAAGCTCTAAAAACGCGATTCCAAATATTACAACACGACCAAGAAACTCAAATTCAAACAGCTGCTAAACAGAGCCTACCAGGTCCTCGCAGCGAAGCGACCTATCTGTGCATAGTGGGTGGTTTGCTTGGGCTACTCCTCGGGCAATCCCCTTCGGGCAAACGATTCTCCTCCTTCGCATCAATGGAGTCGGTCATTGATGCGTTGGTGGCGCATCATCCAGGGCACCCAGGCATGTCCGAAAGAACCCTCTGGACAAAGCTTGCCCAAGCCAAGCGTCATTTAGAAAAAGCATAACCCCACTGCAATTGCAGAACCCAGTATCTGCAATTGCAGTGTGTTCGACCAGCGCAGCGTGCCAAATACACAACACGACCAACAGCTGCCACCAAGCAGCAAGGAGTGTTCTGTATGACTGCTCAGACCCAACACACCTCGACGGAACAACACCGTATTCTGCGTCGCCCAGACGTCGAGGCCAAAACAGGCTTCAAGCGTTCGCATATTTACAACCTGATGAAGGCAGGCAAGTTTCCCCAATGCCGGCGCATCGGCACCCGCGCCGTCGGCTGGGACTCACTGGAAATCGAGCAGTGGGTTCAAGATCGACTGTCGGTCAGGGAGTAGCGCCATGAAAGTCCTTTCGCTGATCTCGACCAAGGGCGGCGCCGGCAAAACTACCGTCGCCGCCAACCTGGGCGGCCTACTCGCCGACTCCGGGTTGTGGGTGTTGTTGCTGGACCTGGATAGCCAACCGACGCTGTCCAGCTACTACGCCTTGTACGAGCCTCGTGAGGCGGGCAGCTACGAACTCATCTCACAGAGACTCACAACCCCTGAGCAGGTGATCACCGCCACCGTTATCCCGCACCTTGAGTTGATCGTGTCCAACGACCGAGCTGGACATCTGAGCACCTTGCTGTTGCACGCGGCCGATGGCCGCCTGCGACTGCGTAACTTGCTGTCAGCCTTTGAGGATCGGTATGACGTGCTCATCATTGATACGCAAGGCGCACGCAGCGTATTGGTTGAGATGGCCATCCTCGCCTCCGATTGCGCCTTGTGCCCGCTGCCGCCGGAAATGCTGGCGGCACGCGAGCTACGTCGTGGCACACTCGGGATGTTTGAAGAGCTGGAGCCCTACCGCCACCTCGGCGTCACGTTACCCCCGGTAAAACTGCTGCTCAATCAGGTCAACGCCAATCGGCGCGATACCTGCCGGATCATGCAGAGCCTGCGCACCACCTTTGCAGCCGACCCACATGTCAGCATGTGCAACACAGTGATTCCAGACCGTGTGGCCTACCTCAATGCCGCTTCAATGGGGCTACCGGTGCACCGAGTCGAAACGAAGGCCGTGCCTGGCGCGCGCAGTCGTTGTGCGGCCGAAGTAATGCGGGCGCTAGCTCGGGAACTGTTTCCGGAATGGGACCACCAGTTGGCCCATGCCAGCCGACTCTCACGGTCATGTCCCAGTGGTATCAAATCGTCTGGATGCCCCGCCGGCCCACCAGCGTCGAGCCACTCATGAGACAGGTGGTATTGGCTGGACTCTGCATGCTCTGTGCGCATTGCCTCCGGCCGTTTACTCGTTCTCCCGTTGAGGATATCCGCCGCGCCCACCCGTTCATTGTAAGCGAAGGCAGCGCAATCTGGGAGAGCCATGGTTGGTTCGTCTGTACTGGTAGATCAGGGCCAGGTTATGAAAACGCCAACATCCGATGAAATCACTCGCAAGCTTCAGCAAGCGCATTTTCCTCAGCGGGCACCGCAGGAACCGACAGCCGACCCTGACTGCGACACGCCGATGGTCGTAACCCTTGAGCAACTCCGGCCCTACGAACATAACCCGCGCTTCATCCGCAACCCGTTGTACGCGGAACTGAAAGCCTCCATCCGCGACCGCGGCCTGGACCAGCCCCCGTCCATCACGCGCAGGCCCGGCGAACAACACTTCATCATCCGCAACGGCGGCAACACCCGCCTGAGTATCCTCGCGGAACTGTGGCAGGAAACCCGACAAGAGCGCTTCTTCCGTATTACTTGCCTGTTCCGTCCTTGGCAATCGGAACCTGACACTTTGCTGGGCCATCTGGCCGAAAGCGATCTGCACGGCCAGCTTATGTTCGTTGAGCGAGCACTTGCCGTCGCCAAGTTCAGAGAAATGCTTCTGGAGGAACACGATAACCTCAGTCAGCGTGAGCTCGCGGCGCGATTAACGGCCGGCGGCTACCCGATCTCGCAACCTCACATCAGCCGGATGCTAGACACGCTAGACCATTTGCTGCCAGCGATTCCACAAACCTTGTATGCAGGGTTGGGCAAACCCTCCATCGAGCGGATCATCAGCCTCCGACGGCGCGCCGAATCGGTTTGGAACCGGTACGTCGGCGTCCCACTCGAGTTCAGCCCACTCTGGCTGGAGGTGCTGTCTGGGTTTGACAGCGAGTCAGCGGATCTGGACCCCTCTGAACTGCAGGACGAGTTGCTCGCGCATATGGCGAAGCGCTTGAACCAGTCACCTCGTCTATTGGCGTTGGAACTGACCCAGGATACCGCTCAGCCATCACGTCCACCGCTTGCGGCAGAGGTTTCCCACCCGCATCCATATGACTTGGGCCAAGACACTCATACAGTAATCGGAGGTGTGCCTGAAGAATCACCCCAACTCAGCGCGCCAGATCCGGGCAACCCTGCGCGCCCCGTTGAAACGGAAGTAGAAACCAAAGTAGCGCAATGCCTCGACGCCCAACGCCAAGAGGAGAGCTCGCCGGTATCCCCACTCCTCTCTCAACCCAGCGAGGCCGCCAGTGATGTGCATATCTGGTTGTCGGATTCACTGGACGCCGTATGGCCGCTACCCCATACCCTGGACAATCTGCCGCAACTGCGCCATGCCTGCGCGGGTCTGGCGGGCGAGCTTGCCAACTATGCCAACGCGCGGCAGATAGTCAGCGCAACCGACGAAGGCCTGGGTTTCACGCTGGTGCCGGATACAGCAGGCTTTTCAACCCCCCGCAGTACCGGCATCCAGCTGCTGCTGGGCGCGTTGCTGCGCTTGCAGGATGAAGTCGTCTGGGAACAACGCCAGCAGCTCCCCGCTGCGCTATTCGGCCAACTGCTGCTCGGGGCGTATGACCTGCCGCTGATCGATCGCCCACCTCTCTCTGTCGGGCTTGAGCGCCTTCCCGATGTTCAATTGGCACAACTGTTGTCGCTGATCCGGCTATCCCGACGCCTGATCGAACTCACGCTGTCGTCCACTCGCTAACACCCGGAGGTGTCTCATGAGCACACCGTTCAATCTGCTGAACCATGCCATGTTGAACCAGGTGCTACATGAATTGCGTCATGGCCGCCTGCAGCGCTGCAAAGCCCTGGGCCTGGCCGACGAAGACATCGAGGTGCTTCAATCGCTACCGCCAACTACTTTGTCCCACCTCGCGCACTCGTCGATTGCCTGGGTCGAAGTTAAGGTCGACACGACCGTGCTGCGACGCCTCATCGCCCAGGCCGACCGAAACGAACAGAACGAGCGGCTAATCAACCGGGCGCTCAAGCTGGGCGCGAGCTCCAACATCATGTATCGATGCTTTGGCCTGGACCATTCGGAAACCGCACTGCGTCGCCGCGTGCTGAAGATTGAGACCCACCGCGGCCGACCGGTTCAGCTCAGTGAAGCGCAGGAACATGCGGTGTGGAACCGCTGGAGCCAGCTGCGATCGGAAGATCCGGACAACGATCCGCTGGACACAATGATGATGCTCGCCGAAGAGCAACACATCAGCCTGACCCTGGTCTGGCAACAGGTCGAATTGTACGGAGGTGCGCCATGCTGAGCTTCTACCAGGTCGACTGGCAGGACGTGGTGCGTCAGTGCTATGACGCGCTCCGGCGCCGTATCGAGTGGCAGGCGGCACAAGCCAAAATGGCCAGCTCGGCGGAGGAGATACCGCTGCGCACGATCTACTACGGCGACAACCATCCATTGCCGCAGGCGCTGCTGCTCGATCGCCGGCTAACCCCATTGGAGCGAAACACCTGGCTGGTGCTGCGCTGGCTGATCACCGAACGCCAGGTCAAAACTCCCCGCTACCAGGACCTGCAGCCGTACCTGGCGACCAGTCCTTGCGGCACCCAGGCGTCGCGCGAAACCATCGCACGTGCGCTCAACGTCTTGCGTACCACTCGCTGGCTCAGCCTGGTGGCCCGCTCTCGCGATGCCCAAGGTTGCCTGCGCGGTTGCATCTACGTGCTGCACGGAGGTCCGTTGACCCCGGCCGAGCAGTTAGAGTCGGATGCCGGCTATGCGGCTCTGCTGCAGCAGAACCTCACCCATGCCACCAAAGGCGTGCGTGATGTGGCGCAACATGTGATTGAGGAAATCCTTGCCGACCCGCAGGTCGCGCAGGTCGCCAAGGACAGACTCAGTACACCGCTTCCTTCGGCACAGCAGCAAGCGTTGCCGCTGACAAGTGCGGAAGATTCCGAACCCGGCGACCGCCACCCCGTTCGGAATCCGAGCGCCTTGCCTACCGATTCCGATCCCTGCGGCAATGCGCCGGTTGCGGCTGTAGTTCGGAATGCCGACGGCGGCCGTACAGTACAGAAAGACCAAAGCAAAAAAAGTACAGTACTGGCGCAGGTGGAGTTTGGCCGAGTGCGTTGGCCCGAGGATTTACCCCTCAACCCGACCGAGCGGCGCATGGCCACCCAGGCGATGCGTCAGCTCGAGCCTGAACAACAACAAGCGGTCATCAACGAAGCGGCGGTGCGCTGCGCCCGCGGCGAGATCCGAAAGCCGGTCGCCTACCTGATGGGCTTGATCAAGCGCGCCTGCCAAGGGGAGTTCACCGTGTGGGCCGCCCGCGCCGAAGCGACGAAACTCGCGGCCGCGCCTTCCCGCGTACAGAAACCGAAGCCCGTGTCGGAGTCAGTCAGCGAGCGGCCACGGCGCAACGGTCAACGCATGGCTTCCCCGCTTGCACTCGCTTGCCTTGAGGAATTGAAGCAACGCTGTCGCGGCCTCGGTACAGCGTCATAGGCAGTGGACGTCTGTGGAATTGATGTCACTGCCATCAAATCCACAGATGTCCAGCGCCTGCAAAATACGAGCTAACCAGCTTCGCGTTGATTCGCATCGGTCTTGCCGGATCAGCCCATCGTCAGCGTCATTCCCACGGCGAGGTACTGGCGATGGCCGATCATTATCAGCTCAACCTGGGCTCTTTGCGCAGCAGCATCACCCTCACCCTACACACCCATCATGCGGCGCGGCTGTGGCAAGGCCGTAGCCGCCGCGACGGGGTGCACCCAATTCTGGGCATGCCCGGCTACATCGCGGTCACCAACCTGCTCAAGCAGGCGAGCAGCCAGGACGATCCGTACGCCGACTGGTTCATGCTGCAGTTGGAAGAAAAGCTGCTGCAGGCCAAGGCCCAGATACGCACGCTGACCCAGCAGGTCAGCCACGTCGAGCGCGCCCTGCCGCCTCAGGTCGATGTCGGCGACAACCTCAACATCCACCCCGTCACCCTGCCGCTGTTCATCGGCAGCCAGCTGGGCTTTCTCGCGATCTACCTGCTGACCGACTATGACGTCCTGGTCCGTCGGGTACTGCTCGCCCACCACACCGCGCTGATCGGTCGCATGGACATGGAATCCTGGATCGATGGTGGTGCGCATGTCCTGCGCAGCCTGTTGGGCCTGGCGCAGCACTACCGCGTGGCCGGCGTCAGCCGGGATGACATGGCCGCCAACAACGCCCGCGCGCGCGAAGCCATCGACAAATTCGGCCTGCCGCCGCAGGACATTCTGGAAGGGTCCCGTCGTTCCCAATTCGCCCCACCGATCGCCCGCAGCGCCGCTGCAGCAGTGGCCGAAGCCCTCGAAATGCCAGGAGCGGATCAGCAGCCCACACCGGATGCGCCAGTCGACGGGGGTGACGTATGACCCTGGCTGACGCGATTGCCCGGCGTTTGTCCGCAGATGCCTATCGCGAGCTCGCACAAGGTGCCTCCCTAAAAGGCCTTTTAAAGCCTTTTAAGGGTAAGGGGGAGCTGCAGCAGTTCGCCGAGACGATCCTGCGCCTGCGCACCCAGTTCGCCGAATTGATGGGCGTGATGCTGGCGATCATGGCGCAGCCCCCCTTCTCGCTGCTGGACCTGCGCCTGGTGGTCCAGCACAGCGCGACCGGCACCGACTTTTTGCGCTGGCGCAGCCCGGACTTTCAGCGCATGGGCGTGGCGGTGTGGCAGGAGGCGATGGTTCATCCGTTACTCCACCCCGAGCTGCGGCAGGCGCTGTATCAGCTGGAGACCAACCGCGTGGTGCTGAACCTGCAGATGAGCAGCCTGCAGTCGCTGTATCGCCAGGCCATCGCCGGCGTCAGCAAGCTCGAGGTCGCCGAACTCGCCCTTTCCCGTTCCCCCACCGAGGAGTAGCACGCATGAGTACGTTCTTTGTTGGCGAAGGCAACATCGGCAGCGTTCCTGAATTTCAGGAGTTCAACAACAACCCGGAGGAACCACGGCGCCTGTTGCGCTTGAACGTGTATTTCGACAATCCAGTGCCGCGTGAAGGTGGCTACGAAGATCGTGGCGGCTACTGGGCCCCAGTCGAGCTCTGGCACCGCGACGCCGAACACTGGAGCACTCTGTTCCAGAAAGGCATGCGCATCCTGGTCGAGGGCCGGACGGTTAAGGAGGAGTGGGAAGACAGCGAAGACAATGCGCGCGTGACCTTCAAGGTCGAGGCGCGGCGTATTGGCATCCTGCCGCACCGCCTGGCGTCGGTGTCCATGCGCGAGAAGGCCCAAGAAAACGCCGGTTCCGGGCGTAAAGGGGCAAGCAAGAAGGCGTCGCGCAAGACCACTTGAGCGGGTGGATTTCAGTGGAATCACGGCCCGCAGCGCGATATCGCTGGATCTGTGCAACCTGCTCGGCGGGCAGCCCCGACGCCTGCAGACGTTCGATCCCCCCGGGGTTTCCCCCGTTGGGCCCCCTGCAACAACTGCGACACTTCCTCCAGGTACTGGTCCAGGGCAAGGAATGCCCGCCAGTGCGCCGGACTTTCCTGGACCCAGTCGATCAACCTGGCGCGCGCCTCGAGGTTGTCCGGTTCCAGGTGGGTGGCCATGAACAGCTCATAGGCCTTGATCGCTAG
The DNA here is from genome assembly GCF_057766845.1 of Pseudomonas sp. D5(2026). Lineage (NCBI taxonomy): Bacteria > Pseudomonadati > Pseudomonadota > Gammaproteobacteria > Pseudomonadales > Pseudomonadaceae > Pseudomonas > Pseudomonas sp. D5(2026). Next base: position 2,074,795 of record NZ_CM173421.1, on the reverse strand, counting down.
CGCATCCGCCTCACTCTGGTTTGATCCGTGCAAATCGCAGCCTCCGTATGGACGGGCGGGTTTTACAGATATTTTCGGTGATACGCCTCAAAGGGTTGCCAGCCAACCTTTTGGGTCGAATTGGAGAGCGTCCCCGTTGCCAGTCAAAGAGCCTAGCCCACATCACATTGGCCGCCAGTTGGCGGAGTATCGTCGCGCCCGTGGTCTGACCCAAGCGAAGATAGGCGAGTACCTGAAAATCTCCGGTGAAGCCGTGTCGCGACTCGAACGTGGCCAGGTTGAGCTCTCCGTGAGTAAGCTGCTGCAACTGGCCGACCTTTACGGTTGCCCCGCCGATGAGCTGCTACTGGCCATCAGCCCTCGCCCCCAGGACCAGGACGTGCAGATCACGTCGATCATCAAGGCGCTGAGCGAAGCAGATAAGCAATTTGCCTTGGAGTTTCTGCAAAAGCTGGCCACCCACCTGGCGCAGCGCAAGTAATCGTCTGTCGGATCTCGCTGCACACCAACAGGAGCGCGGCGGCTTCGGATTATCGCTGGTGCTCCCTACCCACCCCGCCACCCTGTCGGTACCCACCGAGAGGGCCTGCGTATGCGCCTGTTTATCTGCGAAAAACCATCTCAAGCCCGTGATATCGCCCGGGCGCTGCAAGCCAGTCGGCGTGGCGACGGCTGCCTGCACGGAACGGGCGTCACCGTCACCTGGTGCGTTGGCCATCTGTTGGAAACGGCGCCCCCTGAGGCCTATGGCGACTACAAGCGCTGGTCACTGGACGATCTGCCCATCATCCCAGCGCGTTGGCAGCTGATCGTCAAAACCAAGGTCGCCAGCCAACTGAAGGTGATTAGCCAACTGCTACGCACCTGCAGCGAGGTGGTGATCGCCACCGACGCCGACCGCGAGGGCGAAATGATCGCCCGGGAGATTCTCGAACGCTGCCAGTACCAGGGCCCGGTCCTGCGCCTGTGGCTCTCGGCCCTGGATGACGCCTCGATCCGTCGGGGCCTGGGTAGTTTGCGCCCAGGCGAGCAGACCTTACCGCTATACCACTGCGCGTTGGCCCGGTCCCACGCGGACTGGCTGGTGGGCATCAACCTGAGCCGATTGTTCACCCTGCTCGGTCGCCGTGCCGGCTTCGATGGCCTGCTGCCGGTCGGCCGGGTGCAGACGCCGACGCTGCGCCTGGTGGTCGAGCGCGACCGGGCGATCGCGAGCTTTGTGCCGCAGCCGTTCTGGACCGTCGACGCTCAGCTGGAAGCCGACGGCACGGGCTTTCTGTCCCGCTGGCAGCCACCCGCCACTGTCTGCGACGACGCTGGGCGCTGCATCGACGAGGTAGCCGCGCAGGCGGCAGCGCGACGTCTGCTCCAGCAGGGGTCAGCCAGGGTCCACAGTGTGGAGGTCGAGCAGGTTCGTGAAGGCCCACCGCTGCCCTTTGATCTGGGCACCCTGCAGGAGATCTGCTCAGCCAAGCTCGGGCTTGGTGCGCAGGAGACCCTGGGGATCGCCCAGGCGCTGTACGAGACCCACAAGGCGACCACCTACCCGCGCACCGACTGCGGCTACCTCCCCGAGAGCGGGCTCGATGAGGTACCGCGTGTCCTTCACGCCCTGGCGGCGGCCGCACCTTCACTGGGACAAACGCTGAAAGACCTCGACCCTTGCCGCCGCTCCCGCGCCTGGAACAGCAGCAAGATCACCGCGCACCACGGCATCATTCCCACCGCCGTTTCGCTGGACCTGGCGCCGCTCTCCGAGCGCGAACGGGCGGTGTACACGTTGATTCGCGCCCGCTACCTGGCGCAGTTTCTGCCCGAGCATGAGTATCTGAAAACCCAGGCGCTGCTGCACAGTCAGGGTGATCAACTGCTCGCCCGCGGCAAGCAGATTTTGACCCGTGGCTGGAAAGCGGTAATCAACGAAGGCGACGGCCACGAGCCGGTTGAGCAGGCCCAGCGCCTGCCGACACTGCGTGAGGCGGCAGCGCTGACATTGACCGACGCGACGATCAACGCGCAACGCACCCAGCCACCCAAGGCTTACACAGAAGGCACCCTGGTCAAGGCCATGAAAACCATTGCTAACCAGGTGGCCGACCCGCGGCTCAAGCAGACGCTCAAGGACAGCTGCGGCCTCGGCACCGAGGCCACTCGCGCCGCCATCATCCAGGGCCTGATCGATCATGGCTACCTGATCAAGAAAAAACGCAGTTTGGCCGCTTCGGCGGCGGCCCATACCTTGATCGAGGCAGTGCCGCCGGAGGTCGCCGACCCGGTGCTGACCGCGCTGTGGGAACAGGCGTTGGACCGCATCGAGTCGGGCCAGCTGAGTGTCGAGACCTTCCTCGCCAAGCAGGCGGAGTGGCTGACCCGGCTGGTGCGCAGTCACGCCTCGCTCAGCCTGCGCCCTCCTACTAGCAAGGGGCCGTTCTGTCCGGTGTGCCGCAGCGCCATGCGTCAGCGCAAGGGTCGCACCGGCAGCTTCTGGTCCTGCACCCGCTACCCGGAATGCAAGGGCACCAAGCCGGTGGCTAAACCCAAGCAGGGGAAAAAACCTTGACTTGACGGGGCACCATCGCGCTGGTGTAGTGAGGGTGCCCTTCGCCACGAGGCGATCCAAGACCGATTCGCTCCGGGCAGCTCGGTCAGACTCGTAGAGTTCGGAGCCACACTTCTCTGCATCTTCGGATGGCTTCTCCGCGTTCCCAAGTTGTCTAGGTGGATGACCCGTGTGGCTTGTGCCAGGCCGCAGGGGTCATCCGCTTCGGCGACAATGCTCAGCTCCGGTGCCCGCCGGTGAAACACTGGGCACCTTTTGTGCGCGGATGCGTGCCAGTTGATTCCGACCCAGACCACGACAAGGGTCGGGTGATCCAGGTGGATCAACCGCGGAAGTTTTGCGACGAACTTCGCGGGTAGGTTGCCGGATCAAGGGTGGTCCAATTCTTCCTAGCCTGATGACCGTCGGGCTATTTTTTCGCCTTCGAAAATCCACAGAACACCACCGTATTCCGCTGGCCAAAACCGCCTGCAATCCCCGGTTGACGGGCATTTTCCCGCGTTTTATAGATGAGCTGCACACCGCTGTCGTTGACAGCGTAAAGGTAGCCAGAACCTTCGAGGCTACGCCCATTTCGGGTGGTTCTCCCCAAGTGCGATGCGCGCTCGGCAGCTCGCACGGTCACCGTCCCCTCGGTGATGAGCGCTCTCTACACCGAACCACGTTTTTGCACGTCCCCCTTGCGGCACTCACCCGCCGCCAGGGCCGGTGGCTGTCCGCGTTTCTGCTAAACAGGAGCTCTATCATGACGACTGCAAGCAATAACGCCCCCACCACCTACTTCAACCTGCACACCCAAGGCATTGGATACCTTAACCGTGTGCGCGAAGTCCCGGTACGCCGCGGCCAAGCCTTCATGGCGTGTGACATCGCCGCCTTGCACGGTGCCTCGGACGACGTCGAGTACACCCGCTTCGACTGCAAGGTCGCCAGTGGTGAAGCCGACCGGCTGATCCGTGAACACCTGGAAGACGTCCGTGCAGACCGCAAGGTCCTGATCGCGTTTCGCATCGGCGACCTCTGGGTGGATCCCTTCCTTTACGAGAAAGGTGAGCGCAAGGGGCAACCCGGCGCCAGCCTCAAAGGTCGGCTGATCTTCATCGAGTGGATCAAGGTCGATGGCCAGTTCAGCTACCGTGCGCCCGCTCGCACCAACGCTGCCAGCGCCCCGGACGTTGCAGAGGAAACGGAAGAGGCGGACACCGACGGTGACGCCGATCAGCGCCAGCCCATCCCGGCCGCCGCATGCCAATCTGCCTAAGGCAAGTTGACCGTCCACAATAGGCGCTCCCACGAGCGCCTGTTGTTCACTCACGTCGGAGGTTGCCATGGAAAGCTTCTGGCTATGCGAGGACTGCCTACAAGCATTCGCTTATGACGACTTCAGCGCGCTGTCGCTGTACTACAGCGAGGCTGAACTTGAGCAACGCATCGCCCATATGCGTACCCAACTGCAGGCCCTGCTGCCACTGAGCGCCGATTTCGATCCACACACCGGCGCCGGTTTCGAGGCCTTTTCCACCCGACCGTGCGAGGGCTGCCAAAGCTCGCCCCACGGTGCCCGTCATCGCTTCACGCGTCTTTGAGTCGCGCATTTCACCAGCCTGGGGCACTCCCCCAGGGGGCGCTCCATCTCCCACGAGGAATTGCCCATGAACACCGCCCTGAACCGGGTCGACCCACTCGCCCCCGTGTTGGCCCAACGCGTCCGTGAGGATGCGCTGATCACCGAAGCCTTGCAGTTGCTGGACCAGCGTCACTTCCAGCGCGGCGAGCAGCTGATCACCCCCGCCGATGCCGCGGCCTACCTGAAACTGCGACTCGCCCCGTACCACCACGAGGTGTTTGCCCTGCTCTGCCTCGACTCGCGTCACCGCGTGTTGAGCTTCGACATTCTGTTCACCGGCAGCATCGACGGGGCCTCGGTGTATCCCCGCGAGGTGGTCATCAAGGCACTGCAGCACAACGCCGCCGCCGTGATCTTCAGCCACAACCACCCTTCCGGCTGCTCGGAACCGAGCGGTGCCGATCGGGTACTCACCACACGCCTGACCGAGGCCTTGGCCCTGGTTGAGGTCCGCGTTCTGGACCACATTATCGTCGGCGAAGGCACCCCGCTTTCGTTGGCCGAGTACGGTTGGCTCTAACAGCCCACCTCTGTCCAAGGAGGCCACCGCCAATTCGGGGTGGCCTCTGCGCCTACGGAGAACCATCATGCATCCTTCCCTTCGCAACCCGTTTTTCCGCGGTTTCCACGATCTTCGCTTCGAGCGTGTCGTCCAGATCAGTTATGCCGACAACTGCCCGCCCTGCTACCGCCCGCTGCACCCGGCCCAGAACCAACTACCCAATGAGGCCATCAACTTGCAGCCTTGCCTGTTCGAAGACGACTATGCCGTTATCACCGACAGCGAAAGGGTGCCATCATTTGTGCGCATGCGCTGCCCGGTGGAGGGGCTAGTGAGTACGGTGCTCTACCAGGTCATTGACAGTCACCTCGGACGCCTGCTGCACCTCGGCTACCTCCGCAGCGAGGAAGCTGCACGCGACCTGATCGAGCAGTTGTCCTTCGCCACCGGGCACTACAGCCGCAGCTGGGAAATCAGCAGCGCTCACCTGCCGGCGGAAGCGTTCGAGTACCTGCAAATACGCGCGTGGTGTAATTCACCGGCGAGCTTCTTCGAGTGCTTTGAACTCAACAGCAGCCATGCCGTGGGCTGCAAGTTGTATTCGACACCCTGGGTAGCAGGAGTGGAGACAGGAAGCAGCAGTTGCAGCATCGACGAAGTCAGTGGACGCCTGCGCGATGATCATGTACCGCCCGCGTTACTTCAGCTGCTCCTGCTGGCTGGTCAGGCAGACACCCGCTTTCTGATCTTTGACCCCGACGCAGCAGCGCTTCCGCAACTGCCCCTGTTCACTGAAAACTGACCCAAGGCGCCCCATACGGGCGCCTTTTTTGTGGCCCCTCGACGGAAATCTAGCTGACTAGATTCGGTTTTTCAGTGGGGACCTGCCCGCACTTTCGCCAAGGTGTCGACAACTTTTGTCGAGACCTGGTCATGTATACCTCCTCCCTCCCTATCCTCGGTCTGATGATCGCGCTGGTTGGCTGCAGCACCCCACCACCGGCGCCCACGCCTGCACCCGCTGAGCCACCGCTTTCCTCGCTCAAGCCGAAGCCTTCGATACCGGCTTGGGTCCGCCAGGACCGCTACACCTTGGTCAGTACCCGGCCGACGCTGGAGCAGCGCCAGCCCCTGTACCAACTCATCAACGTGCAAATCGCTCCGGCCCTGCAGGCGAATGTCGGCGAAGCCCTGCGCCACGTGCTGCAACGTTCGGGCTACTCACTCTGCCCCGACAGCGCGGTGGTGGATCGGTTGTTCCGCCGTCCCCTGCCTGCCGTGCAACACCAGCTCGGCCCGATCACACTGCTGGACGCCTTGACCATCATCGGTGGCCCGGCCTGGCGGCTCGACATCGATCCGGTCGAGCGGACCGTGTGCTACGCCCTGCGCTTACCACCGCCCGAACCACCCTTCTCGACCCTGGAGATTGCGCCATGAAGGTTCAGCACTTTCAGGCCCTGGTGATCGGCGCGCTGTGCCTCGGCGCCGCCGTACTTGCCGCCGAAACGTACAACCATCACCAGCAACTGGCCGAGCTCCAGGCCGCCGCCCGCGATACCCCTGCCGATCCTGCGCCGGCTCTACGCCGCGACATCGATGCACTGAGCAATACGCTCGCGACGCTGCAGCCGCAGGTAATAGCGCTGGGCGAAGCGCAAGGCCAGAGTGCCTCAGCGCAGGCAAGCCTCAGCCAGCAACTGGCTGAGCTGACCGCTTCACTGAAAGTGCTTCAAGCGACACCCCGTGGTCTGAGTAACGCCGACTTGACCAGACTGGAACAACGACTGGCCGCGGTTGAGACGGCAATCGAGAAACTGTCGACGCCCGCCGCTGTGCCGGCGGCCGCCATCACACAGCCAGCTGCCTCCGCCGCCCAGAAAGCCAAGGCCCAAGCCCCGACGCCGCCCTTCACCCTGCTGGGGATCGAGACCCGGGGTGCCGTCAGGTTTGTGGCCGCCCTGCCCGCCGGTGCGCGGTCATTATCGGCTGTGCACCTGCTGCAGCCCGGCGACAGCCTGAACAACTGGCAGTTGCATACGATCCGCGCAAACCAGGCCGTGTTCCACGTCCCGGGTCATGGCGACCGCACACTACCGCTACCGTGAAGAGGTGCTTATGGCTCGGTTCTTCGTCCTCTCGCTCAGCCTTCTCCCCGCCGGCCTGCTGGCAGGCTCGGCCTGGAGCGCACCGACGCTGGTCGACTCTGCCCCACAGTACAGCGAGCAGACGCGATTGGATCACCAGCATTCCGCTGCGGCTCAAGCCAAGGCCTGGGGGCTGACCGATGACGAGTGGGCCATGTTCAGGCGTCTGCAGGCCGGCCCCCGCCACTACTGGTCGCCACAGCTCGACCCGCTCACTACCCTGGGCGTGGAGGCCGACTCGGACCAAGAGCGGCAGCGCTATGCCGAGCTGCAGGTCCGTCTCGAAGCCAAACGCGCCGAACGCGAGTTGGCCTACCAGAAAGCCTACACCGCCGCCTGGGCGCGCCTGTTCCCAGGAATGCTGCCTGTGCAGGGCATGGCCGACGACGCAGCGTCCACGAGCAGCAGCCGCACTGCCCTGTTCGTGGAAGAACATTGCCCAGCCTGTGTGACCCGTACCCAGGAGTGGCTGCGTGCCGGCGCACGCCTGGACGTGTACCTGGTCGGCAGCCAAGGTGACGATGCGCGTCTGCGCCAGTGGGCGCGTGGCGCTGGCATTACCCCCGCCCAAGTCAGCAGCGGCCAGGTGACCCTCAACCACGACCGCGGTCGCTGGCTCGCGCTGGGCGCCAGCCGCCCGTTGCCGGCACGCTTCCAACAGGTAGACGGAAAATGGCAGCGCCTCGACTGATCCTCGCCTTGGCCTTGACCGGCGTCAGCGCCGCTCAGGCGGGCGCCCTGCCGCCGCCAGCCTATCAGTTGGCCGCCGCGCGGGCCGGTATCCCCGCCTCCGTGCTGTTCGCCATCGCCTTGCAGGAAAGCGGCACACCGCTGCGCGGCCACCTCATGCCCTGGCCCTGGACCTTGAATGTTGCCGGCACGCCGCAGCGCTTTGCCAGCCGCCATGAAGCCTGTGCCGCGCTTCGCCTGGCGCTCGCCGACCACAACCCCAAACGCATCGATGTCGGACTGGGACAGACCAACCTTGGCTACCACCCGGACCGCTACCCCAGCGCCTGCGACGCCCTCGACCCACGCGCGAACCTCGCTGTCACCGCCGATCTGTTGCGCACGCACTATGCCGACACGGGCGACTGGGTCGTGGCGGCCGGTCGCTATCACCGACCAGCCGGCAGTGCACCTGCGGCGCGCTATCGCAGACAGTTCAGCCGACACTGGCAGCGCATCGAGGCGCTCGTGTCTTCTCCTGGAGGGACACAGCCATGAACCGCTCATGCCCGATGGCGCTGGCCATCTGTCTGTCGCTACCGCTCACCGCGGTCGCCGCCCCGAGCATGCCCCCCGATCCCAGCAAACTGAAGTGGGTGCTGCCGGTGCGCAGCGAGCGCCTCACGCCGGGTACCGTGCAGACTAGAGCTCTGAACCTTCCAGCCATCACACCGTTATTCCTGGTCGGGCAGGACACTGTCTCCTTGGACTGGTTGTCCCGCCATGCGCAGGCTCTGCAGGACCTGGGCGCCAGCGGACTGGCGGTCGAGGTCACCGATGTCCAAGCCTTGCGCCGCATCCAGGCGGCAGCCCCTGGAGTGAACATCTGGCCGGTGAGTGGCGACGACATCGCCGAGCGGCTGGAGCTGCAGCACTACCCCGTGCTCATCACACCCACCGGCCTGGAGCAATGAGGAAGCATCATGGGTGACCATGCGATGGAATCCCTGCTGCGGCCGGCGGTGGAGCTGTACACCGTGGGCATCTGCGCGGGTGCCGGCGCCTTGTGCCTGCACTCGCCCTGGGCGGTGGCATTGTCGCCCGAGGTGGGCACAGGGATGGCCCTGGCCTACACCGCGTTCGGCTTGAAGCGGCTCAACGAAGCCCGGATCGTCCTGCGCTATCGGCGCAACATCCGACGCTTACCGCGCTACTCGCTGACCAGCCGGCAGATTCCGGTGAGTGGCAAACGCCTGTTTATGGGCCGCGGCTTTCGCTGGACCCGCCTGCACACCCAGCGCCTGCTTGAGGCGCAGGATCCGGCGCTGGCCCGCTACGTCAACCAATCAGCCGCCTATCAATGGGCACGCCGGATGGAACATGTGCTGGAAAAGGCCCCACCCGGGTTATCACTCCTGCCCCGTCTGACCGCGTGGGACAGCCCGTTCAATCCGGTGCGTCCGCTGCCGCCGGTCGGCGGTTCACCGTTGTTGCATGGCGTCGAGCCGAATGAGCAGGAGGTCTCGTTGCCATTGATCGAACGCGTGGGCCACACGTTGGTACTGGGCACCACCCGGGTGGGTAAAACACGTGTGGCCCAGGTGTACATCACTCAGGATATCCACCGGCCTACTCGGGAAGTGGTGATCGTCTTCGACCCCAAGGGCGATGCCGAGCTCCTCACCAGCATGTATGCGGATGCAAAGCGAGCTGGTCGCGAAAACGAATTTTACGTCTTTCACCTGGGCTGGCCGGAGATCTCCGCGCGCTACAACGCCATCGGCCGCTTTGGCCGGATCTCGGAAGTGGCCACACGGATCGCCGGCCAACTGAGTGGTGAAGGCAACTCCGCAGCGTTTCGCGAGTTCGCCTGGCGCTTTGTCAACATCATCGCCCGCGCCCTGATCGAACTGGGCCGGCGCCCGGACTACCTGCAGATCCAGCGGCACGTGGTGAACATCGATGCGCTGTTCATCGAATATGCCCAGCACTTCTTCGCCCGCCATGATCCCCAGGCCTGGGAAGTGATCGTGCAGATTGAGGGTCGCCTCAACGAAAAGAACATACCGCGGCACATGATTGGTCGAGAAAAACGCGTAGTCGCCATCGAACAATACCTAACCGCCAAGCGCATCTTCGATCCAGTGATGGACGGCCTACGCTCGGCCGTGCGTTATGACCGCACCTACTTCGACAAGATCGTCGCCTCGCTCCTACCGTTGCTGGAAAAGCTCACCAGCGGCAAGACGGCGCAACTGCTCGCCCCCAACTACACCGACCTGGACGATCCACGGCCGATCTTCGACTGGCTGCAGGTCATCCGTAAACGCGGCATCGTCTACGTCGGCCTGGATGCGCTGTCCGATGCCGAGGTCGCCGCCGCCGTCGGTAACTCGATGTTTGCCGACTTAGTCTCCGTGGCCGGTCATATCTACAAGCATGGCATCGACCACGGCCTGCCTGGCTCTTCCAGTGCGGCGGAGAAGGTACCTATCAACCTGCACGCCGATGAGTTCAACGAGCTGATGGGCGATGAGTTCATTCCGCTGATCAACAAGGGCGGGGGTGCCGGTATCCAGGTCACCGCGTATACCCAGACCTTGAGCGACATCGAGGCGCGCATCGGCAGCCGGGCCAAGGCTGGCCAGGTCATCGGTAATTTCAACACCTTGCAGATGCTGCGGGTGCGGGAAACCGCGACGGCGGAACTATTAACCAATCAACTGCCCAAGGTGAACGTGCAGACACGCACCTTGGTCTCCGGGGCGACCGATACGGCGGACCCCGATGCTCACACGGACTTCACCTCATCCTCGCAAGACCGTGTCACCACCACCGCCGTGCCGCTGATCGAGCCCGCACACATCATCGCCCTGCCGAAGGGCCAGATGTTTTCGTTCCAAGAAGGCGGGCAACTGTGGAAGGTACGGATGCCGCTGCCCAAACCGGCCAGTGAAGATACCATGCCAGCGGACCTACAGGCCCTCGCTGCACGCATGCGCGAGTCCTACAACGCCAATGCGGGTACTTGGTGGATCAGTGCCGGAGGTGCGCCGACAGTCGACTTCGATCCCGAGATGCCACCGCCTGGACGTAGACGTGCCTCGTAAGCGGCCCGGCAACAATCGAGTCCTGCGGAGCCCGTATGCCCACCACCGCACCCAGTCAACCTCCCGCACAACGACGCCCGGGGCTTATCTTCGGCACGCTCGAGCTATGCCTAAGGCTGCTCGGCCTGCTGTTCGCCGCGCTGGTGTTCTCCATCGTGCTGGAGTTCATAGGCATGCTGTGGTTCTGGCCAGAGCAACGCTGGCATCACAGCCATGCCATGTGGCAGACCGAGCTCGGCTGGCTCAGCAGCCACTTTAAGGCTTCGCTGCTCGTGCAAGAACCAGCGCAAGCGACCGCGAAAATCCTTGAACACCTGAACGACTGGGTCGTGGTCCGCTCTGGCTGGGCGCAATCCGACGCCCAGCTGAAGCTGCTTAGTAGCGAGGCATCGCTGCAGGGACAGTTCGCCCAGGTGTATGTCGTGGCACAGGACTACCTGCTGGCAGCTCTTTTCACCGTTTTCACCTTTGTAGTGCGCCTGGCCGTCCTCACCCTGGCCATCCCCCTTTTCCTGCTCGCCGTGATCACCGGCACTGTCGACGGGTTGATGCGCCGCGACCTTCGTAAATTCGGGGCAGACCGGGAGAGCAGCTTTGTCTACCACCGAGCGAAGCGGACATTGCTGCCGCTGATGGTAAGCCCCTGGGTGATTTATCTGTCACTGCCTTGGTCGATCAATCCAAACTGGGTATTGTTGCCCTGTGCTGTACTCCTCGCCATCATGATCGCTATTAGCGCAGCAACGTTTAAAAAATACCTTTGATGGGCCTTCCCCTTTTAGCAGATGGCTAGCTAACCGTGTGTGGTAGGCTTTGAGTACCTCTCCAAAAACATAGATATCAAATCCAGGGGCGGACGCCTAAACGATACATTCAACGCCCTACCGCCTAGACAGACAAGTTGAATACTGCTTGCTAACAAACTAATTAGGAGGTCGTCCATGGGGCGGGTTCACGACACAAAGTCTTTTATTGCTAAATCCAAGGAAAAATACGATCAGCAATTCGGCTACCAAGACGCGATTTATGTCGACGCTCGCACACCGCTTACCCTCTACTGCCTACGCCATTTTCCAGCCGTCCGATTTGAGGTGGCCCCAGACCGGCACCTCAGCAAGAAAGGTGGATGCCGTCAATGCAAAGCCGACGGAGCTCGTGCCCGCCATGGCAAAGGTCGAAAACAGTTTATTAGTGACGCACAAGGAGTTCATGGCGATGCTTTTGATTATATAGCAGTGGACTATATCAATGCTCGTACACCGATAACCATTTACTGCCGACGACATCAGCAATATTTTGAACAAGTCCCCGATGTTCACCTGCGTGGAGCAGGCTGCGCAAAGTGTAAGGGTGAAAAAATCAGTGCATCTAATGAACCGCTATACGCGAGCAAAAGAGTACTATTCTCTGAGTTTCAGTTGCGGGCAAGGATCCAACATAATGACTTTTATCAATACGATGAATCCAGTTATCTGGGGTACAATCACAAAGTCACCATCGTCTGCCCCAACCACGGGCCCTTTCCCCAACGTGCACAACGTCATGCTGAAGGCTCTCGCTGCAAGGACTGCGTGTCTGAAGGCATGATATTAACAGAGCAAGAGTGGTTTTCTCGAATTCGAGAAAAGTTTGGTGTATCTCTGGCGGTCACAACCGAAAGTCCATGGTCAGGTTTTCTGACCCAAGCTCACGCGCACTGCACAGTCCATGATGTCCATTGGAGTATCAAAGCACAATCATTGTTGGCCGGCAACGGATGCCGTGAATGCGTCCGTTTACAGAAGAACCTACCACGTTTGCAGGCTTTGCGAGAAGCACTTCCCTCTCAGCATTCCCATCTCAAAATCAGTGAGAACCCTGAGTTCTTGGAGTTCGTCATCGCTGCAGATAGTAAGCACCCCAAAGCTTATCAATACGAAGAATCACAATTCACCTTTATGTCCCGCCATTGCGAAGTCAACTGTCAGCAACATGGCTGGTTCAGATTGCTGCCTCAGACACATCTGAATGGACAGGGCTGCAACCTTTGTGATTATCGACGGCAATTCATAGCCAACGCTTTGGCGCTTTTCGGAAGACAGAATGACTACAGCCAAGTGAGATTCGAAAGTAGCAACGCAAGAGAAATCATCAGTATCCGATGTGTCGAACACAATATAACGTCCAAACAAAGTGCGGAGGCTCACTTGCGTGGCAGTCACTTTTGCCCTCTATGCAAAACCGCCGGCAGAATGCTATCGACTGCAGAGCGCCAGGAACGCAACCGTCCAATATTGATAAACACGTTCAAATTAAAGGCGCTGCATACACACGGTACAAAATATCAATATCCATACCTTCAGGATGAGCTACACACTTGGGGTAGTAAGGTGACGGTTTTTTGCCCAGAACACGATTTCACCTTTACCCCCGTAGCTTCCGTTCATGTACAGAAAGGCAAGCGCTCACCAGCAGGCTGTCAACGCTGTAAAGGAGACGCATCTCGCCTTAGATATCGTACACCTTATCAGACCTTGAAGGTACGGCTCATCGAGCATGGCTTTACACCACTTGAACCAGAAGAAAGTTACGTAAATCAACGTCAGAAATTATATATGCGCTGCAATGAGGGGCATGAGATTTTTCATGTCCCTCAAAAAATATTTAGTGGTCGAGGATGCCCAGACTGCTCGCCTTTTGTCGGCGAATCGATAACACGCAGCATACTTAGTAGCGTTCTAGGGGTCTCATTACGTAAGAAGCGCTTCTATCAACGTTACAATCCTGACTTGGTTCAGCCTTATGCATGGCTAGAGCTCGATGGCTACAATGCTGTTCAGCGCATTGCTTTCGAGTACCAAGGGGCTTGGCACTCGCAACGGCAACGCCATAAAACTGAAAAAAGCTACAACGAACAACTGCAACGAGATAAGCAAAAGGCAGTAATGTGTAAAAAACTTCAGATCACCCTTATCGAAGTGCACGAATACAAATACCCATTCCAGGCCGAAGACATTCGGCAAAAAATTGAGTCCGCGCTAACAAATTCCGAACTAATACGTCCTTGGACAATACCTGCCCCTCTCCCATTGAAAGATCATTTGCCGATGCTTCATGCCCAGGGATTGAAAAGTCTGCTAAATCTAGCCAACGCACACAACTTAACAGTAAAGGAAACAGCTTGGCACGGCAAGCACCATAAATACACTTGGACTTGCAACGCATGCGCATACGTATTTAAAACTTCTTTTGATCTACGTTTCAAGGCTAAATGGCACCAATGTCCCTCATGCGTGACCCGTAACTCGTCAGTGCGCGCACAAATTCTCGACTCTATGAAAGTACATCATCCTCGCCATCTTGATAACCTTAGGTCCAAGGGAGAAAAACTCGGACTGGTCTTATTAGAAAGCGATTGGAAAACCTCGAAACCTGGTGTAACCTACCGATTCAACTGTGCCCACAGCCACAATGAAGTCCCCCCGAGAACTTATAATAGCATCTTAAAGGGCGTTCACGGCTGTCGCTGCGAGGTACACAAGTCATCTTCAAAAGCTTCAATATCCATTAATCGGCGCACCAAAACGGTCGATAACAACGGAGCCGCCTGAATACTCCACGCAAGTAGCACGTGAGGATAAAAAATTTGCTTGGGCTCAATGGATTTTAAAAATGCGCACCACACTAAGTACTGTCCCTTGAGCCCACAGCCTTTACGCACCCGAGCATTAATATTTCAAACACACCGACCAATTCTTCACCTTAATCCAAAGTTAACCATTACCATCGGGCTACGAAATATTAAACTCTCCCTGCCCGCCTGTATTCCATCTCACTCTGCCAATGATTTCCACCGAGGTGAATCTGGTAAACCGCCGAATTTCACCTATCTAAATCGAACAGCCGTAAATCTCTTTATTTCATGCAAACACCTGCGTAACTCAATACAGTGAACGTGTGACTTTCGGCTGGATATCACCATGATGCCTTTTCCCTACGTTCTACTACTTGTCTATTTGGTAACGCTCGATGCTGCGGCTCAAGATGTTCGCGAGCGCTCTAACTTAGGCCTTGTCCAGCGGCAGATCACGTCAATCGAACAGTTGGCCGACCGAGCGCGTAGCAGCGCTACCGACGCTCATAAGGCTCGCTACCACTTCGACTACCTGAGGTTCGCTGCGGACATAGCGCGTGTGCGCCAAGGCATTGATAAGTACCTTTCACCCTCCCGTGCGCAACCGGCCGACCAGGCTGAGCTGACCGGTGACTATCGCACTGAGGCGCCTCATTCGAGCCCATCCAATGAGCATGACTGACGCTCAATTGAGTGCATTTTCCGTTGTTGCCGGATTTACCCCGCAGCTCAGTTCGGTGCTGTGGCGCTCATCGGTTCTGGTACTGGCATTGCTCTGGTGCGCCTGGGCGCTGTGGACCGGCTACCGCGGCTGGGCAGCCGGGAACACCAGTTTCGGGACGCTCGGCGGCAGCACGTTGCGCCTGGCTCTCGCCTTGATCGTGCTGATGTTTTTCATGCTGTCGTAACCAGGAGACCTTACCATGAACCTCTCCCATCGTTGCCACTGTCCCCTCATTCTGCTGCGGGAAATCTGCTTGAACACCCTACTCGGCGCCTTAGTGCTGCTGAGTTCAACGCTGGCGTGGGCCGATCTGCCAACCATGGAAGCCCCCTCACGCGGGGAAGGTGCGGGCCTGATCGACACCATCAAGAACTATGCCTACGACGGCGGCATCCTACTCGGGCTACTGATCGCGACTCTCGCTTTCCTGGGTGTGGCCTGGCACTCGCTCACCGTCTATGCCGACGTGCAGAACCAGCGCAAGACCTGGAAGGATCTCGGCGCGGTGGTCGGTGTCGGTGCGCTGTTGGTCGTGGTGATCCTGTGGTTCCTGACCAAAGCCGCCACAATCCTGTGAGGTCGCCATGTCCGACGCCCCTGCCACCCTCCCCGACGGCACCCTCACCTTCCTGCCGGAACGCCTCAACCGTGACCCGGCAGTCCTGCGTGGTCTAACCAACGACGAGATGTGGGTCGCCCTGGTGGTCGGAGCCTCGCTGGGCCTGATTCTGGGCGGGCCGCTAGCGGTGGCCACTTCGTCCATCGCCACCCTCCCCACCTGCATGTTCCTGTGCATGGCGTTGGTATTGCTCGGCGGCGGCAAGCTGCTGCGACGGGCCAAGCGCGCACGTCCGGAAACCTGGCTGTACCGACGCCTGCAGTGGCACCTGGCGGTGCACTGGGGCATCGGTAGCCACCAACTGATCTTGCATTCGGGTCCTTGGACCGTTCGGCGTATGCGTCGGCCTGTGAGGACCACCTCATGAGCCGCTTCCGCAACAAAGTGGATGCACAGCAGGCGCATATCCTCAGCCTGCGTCTGGCCGTGGCGACCTTGGCGCTGCTGTGCAGTGGGCTCTGGTATGGCTGGCAGTCCGCACCCTCCGAACTGACCATTCATGTGCCACCCGACCTGCGCTCCGGCAGCACACGCAAGTGGTGGGACGTGCCCCCCGAAAACATATATGCCTTCGCGCTGTACATTTTCGGCCAGCTCAACCGTTGGCCCACCGATGGTGAGGTCGACTATCACCGCGCCATCTTTGCCCTCCAGCCCTACCTGACTCCTGCGTGCAAGACCTTCTTCGACGGCGACTTCGAGTACCGCAAGGCCGCCGGCGAACTGCGCGGCCGCGTGCGCGGCGTGTACGAGGTGCTGGGCCGCGGCTACAGCGACGATCCCGGCCTGCGCGTGAAGCAGCTGGATAAGCACAGCTGGCTGGTCAAGCTCGACCTCAATGCCGATGAGTACTACGCCGCCGAGCCGGTGAAGCGCGTGGTGGTGCGCTACCCGCTGCGCGTAGTGCGCTTCGACGTCGATCCCGAGCACAACAAGTGGGGCCTGGCCCTGGACTGCTACGAAGGCACACCGCAGAAGCTGACACTGCCGGGAGGTGCGTGATGATGCGTGTCTTAATCCTGATTCTGGTCTTGGTCACCGGCTGGTGTTCAGCCGTAGCTGCCGTCGAGGTCAAGTACTGGGACCGCCTGCCGCTGGCCGTGCCGCTGACGGTGGGCCAGGAACGTATCCTGATGCTGGATGAGGATGTCCGCGTCGGGCTGCCCAGCGCGATCACCAACAAGCTGCGCGTGCAGTCGGTCGGCGGAACGGTGTACCTGCGTGCGTCGGAAGCCATCCCCCCTACTCGACTGCAGCTGCAGTCGGTGAAGTCAGGGGACATCATCCTGGTCGACATCGAAGCACTCGAAGGTAGCGAGTCGCTTGAGCCGGTCAAGGTCGTTGCCCAGGCTCAGGCGCCGGACGTGGAAACCGCGAAGGACGCCACGCCTGCAGCGACGCCGGTACCGGTTGTGCTGACTCGCTATGCGGCGCAGAACCTGTATGCGCCGCTGCGCGCCGTGGCGCCATTGCCCGGTGTGCGCCGGGTACCGCTGGGCGAGTCTGGTGCGTTCAGCACGCTCTTGCCTACCGAACGCGTGGCCATCAAGGGGCTCGCAGCCTGGCGGTTGGGTGTTTTTTGGATTACGGCGGTGAAGATCGTCAACCGTGGGCCGACAAAGATCACGCTGGACCCGCGTCACCTGCAGGCCACATTATACGCCGCCACCTTCCAGCACGAGTACCTGGGGCACGCTGGTACACCTGAAGACACCACCGTGGCGTACCTCGTCACCCGCGGCGGCGACCTGAAGCACGCGCTGCTGCTACCACCTCCAGCACCGGAGGCCGCCGATCATGAAAGCTAACGGCTTGCTGAAATGGCTGGTACCTGGCGTTCTGCTGGGGATCGTGCTGATCATCGGCAAATCCTGGGTGGCGGCGCCGGACGCTCAACCTGCCCCTGATCCAGAGAACCCCACTCTCAGCCGGGAGCAGGCCAAGGCCCTCGGTATCGCCGGCGACACGCCGCGCGACACCGTGGCCACGTTGATCGGCCAGGTCAAGGCGATGCGCAGCGAGATGCTGTCGCTGAAGAAAGGCAACGAGACGCTGCAAACCGAGAACAATCGGCTGCGCACGCGCGAAGGCAATATCGACACTCGCATTCAGAGCAAGTTGAGCAGTGTCACCCAGCAAGTCGCCGAGCAACGCCAACAGGCCAACGATGCCCGGCAGAAGGCCGAGCAGCAGCACCGCGAGACCCAGGGTTTGCTGTCCAGGCTCAAGGACCAGCTCACCACGAAGTCCGACGTGCCGGTGGGCTTCGGTCTCGAGCCGGGTGACGAACAACAATTCTCCGGGGCCCAACCGCCGGCGGATGCGGTGCAGTGGATCGAACCGTCCAATGCACGCCCCAGCCAGGAAGTGGCCAGCAAGGCCGAGGGTCCATTGTCGGCGCTGACGTCGAGGTTCAAGGATCTGCACGGTCTGGACAACAACGCGATCGACCGCGGCCAAGACCAGCTACGTGCCATGACCAAAGGCGAGCGCGACCTGGGAAACACTCAGGATCGGGCCGAGGGTGCCAAGCCGGTCTACACAATCCCCGAAAACTCGACCCTGATGGGCTCGATCGCCATGACCGCCCTGATTGGCCGCGTGCCGGTGGACGGCACGGTGAACGATCCCTACCCGTTCAAGGTGCTGGTGGGACCGGACAACCTTACCGCCAACGGCATCGACCTGCCGAACGTGATCGGTGCGGTCATGAGCGGTACTGCGGCCGGTGACTGGACCTTGTCCTGCGTGCGTGGCCAGGTCGAGTCGATCACCTTTGTCTTCAGCGACGGTACTGTCCGCACAGTGCCGCAGCCGCAGAAGGTGGTCAGCCGCAACCGCAGCAGCACCCAGACCTCAGACACCGAAAAGATCCGCGGAGGCCTGGGCTACATCTCCGACCCT
This sequence comes from Pseudomonas sp. D5(2026), assembly GCF_057766845.1. Taxonomy (NCBI): domain Bacteria; kingdom Pseudomonadati; phylum Pseudomonadota; class Gammaproteobacteria; order Pseudomonadales; family Pseudomonadaceae; genus Pseudomonas; species Pseudomonas sp. D5(2026). The sequence continues at coordinate 2,056,320 of NZ_CM173421.1, read as the reverse complement.
TACGGCATCCCCTGCATCGCCGGCGAGCGACGCTCCAACGCCCAGCAGTACTTGGGCAGCCAGAGCCTGATCACTGCAGCCGGCGCCGGCTTCGCTGCAGCGCTGGGTAGCGAGCAGAACAACACCTCGTTCATCAGCTCGGCCAGCGGCAACCTGGGGCTGTCGCAGAACAGCGGCAACAGCGCGCTGAACTCAGTCATCAGCGGTGGCATTGGCGATATCCGTGAGTGGGTCAACAAGCTCTACGGCGAGGCCTTCGCCGCCATCTACGTTCCACCGGGGGCCAGGGTGGCCCTGCACCTGGATCACGAAATCAGCATCGACTACGAACCTAAAGGCCGGAGAGTGAACCATGAAAGCCCATCCGTTTCGGTACTGGATCTGGATTAGCCTGCTGCTTTGCCTGCACCTGGCGGGCTGCACCACCAGCAAGGACGACATGCTGCCCCACGGCGGCCAAACCATGCTGGATATCTGGAACAGCGATGGCACGGTGGGCACGCAGCAGCAGTTGCAGCAAGCACGCAGCGAACTGCGCCGGCCGGTGCTCGACCCCGAGCGCCTGATCAAAGACCAGAGCGCCTACACCCGCACGGCGGCTAATGAGATCCGCGCCCAATTCCCGCGACTGCCCAACCCGGACCTGGTGATGTACGTGTACCCGCACCTGGCCGGCACCCAGCAGGCGCCAGTGCCCGGCTACTCAACCGTGTTCCCACTGTACGAGAAGGTCCAGTACGCGCTGCCCGGTGAACGCCTGGACGATCTGTGATGGACGATGACGCAGATCGCGCCCCGCCGCACTGGCAGCCCTGGCGCGCGGTACAGCGCCGGCGCGCAACGCGCGCGGATGAGGCCGCCCAATATGCGCACAACCCCAGCTTCACCGACCACTTGCCCTGGGTCGAATACCTCGAGGAAGACCAGTGCTTTCTGCTCGACGACAACCGCTCGGTCGGCGCCGTGTTCGAGTTGCAGCCGATCGGGACCGAAGGCCGTGAGCCCGAATGGTTGATGGCGGCGCGCGATGCGCTGGAAGATGCGCTGCAGGACAGCTTCGACGAGCTCGACCAGGCGCCTTGGGTCGTGCAGTTTTTCTGCCAGGACGACAATGATTTTTCCCCTTATCTGGAACGCCTGGAGCAGTACGTCGCGCCGCGGGCAATAGGTAGGCCGTTCACCCAAGCTTTCCTCGCGTTGATGCAGCGTCACCTCGACGCCATCGCCAAGCCAGGCGGCTTGTTTGATGACCATGTTGTCTCGCATCTGCCTTGGCGCGGCAGCAATCGGCGGATTCGGCTGGTTGTCTATCGCTGGCTCGGCGACCAGCCCGACGACGACGGGCAGAGCCCGGTTCAGTTGTTGGGGAGGACCTGTGACCGCCTGGTGGCCTCGTTGCAGGCCTGCGGAGTCAATCCCCGCCGGCTTAACGGAAATGACTTCTACGCCTGGTTGCTGCCCTGGTTCAACCCAGCCCCGACCCTCACTGGCGAATCACCGGCGGCATTCTATAGACGTGTGCTCTACCCTGAGTCAGATGACGGCGATGGCCTGTCGCTGCCGTTCGACCACGACTTTGCCGAGCGACTGTTTTTCCATGAGCCTCGCTCGGACAGCGAGCAGGGGCTGTGGTACTTCGATCACCAGCCACACGCCGTGATGGTGGTCGACAAACTACGCAAGCCACCGCATATCGGCCAGTTGACCGGCGAGACCCGCAAAGGCGAGGCGCTCAACGCGTTGTTTGACCAATTGCCGGAGCAGGCCATCATGAGCCTGACCTTGGTGATCACGCCCCAAGATGTGCTCGAGGAGCAGCTCAATCGCCTGGCGCGCAAAGCCATTGGCGAGAACCTGGCCTCGACTCAGACCCGCCAGGACGTGGAAGAGGCCCGCGCGTTGATCGGCCGCCAGCACAAGCTATACCGCGGCACCTTGGCGCTGTACCTGCGTGGCACCGATGAATCGCAACTGCGCCAGCGCTCCATCCAGGCGGCCAATGTGCTGCTCGGCGCCGGCCTGCAGCCGGTACGCGAGGGTGATGAAGTCGCCGCGTGCAACAGCTACCTGCGCTGGCTGCCGATGGTCTACAACCCCGCCCGCGATACGCGCAACTGGTACACCCGATTGTTGTTTGCCCAGCATGTCGCCAACCTGCTGCCCCTGTGGGGACGCACCATCGGTACCGGTAACCCGGGCATCACCTTTTTCAATCGTGGTGGTGCGCCCCTGTCGTTCGATCCACTGTCACGCTTTGACCGCTCCATGAATGGCCACCTGCTGTTGTTCGGCCCAACTGGCGCCGGCAAGTCGGCCACCCTGGTCTCGATCCTGATGCAGGTCATGGCCGTGTACCGACCCCGGCTGTTTATCGTCGAAGCCGGCAATTCCTTCGGCCTGCAGGGCGACTACTTCGCTACCCTCGGGCTGAGCGTCAACAAGGTCCAGCTCAAACCGGACAGCGGCTTGAGCCTGGCGCCTTTCGCCGATGCTCGGCGGCTAATCGAACACCCCGACCAGGTCGCCAGCCTGTCGACCGAGGATCTGGATGAGATTGCGTCAGACAGTGACGAGCAACGCGACGTGCTGGGCGAGCTGGAGATCACCGCCCGCCTGATGATCACCGGCGGCGAAGCCAAGGAAGAAGCGCGACTCACCCGGGCAGACCGCAGCCTGATCCGCGAGTGCATCCTCGACGCGGCCAGGCACTGTGCGGCCACCGGCCAGCAGGTCATGACGCGCCATGTCCGCGATGCGCTTCGAACAGTGGCCAGCGATGCCTACCTACCCGACAAGCGTCGCGAGCGGGCCCAGGAAATGGCCGAGTCCATCGACCTGTTCTGCCAGGGCTTCGAGGGTGCGCTGTTTGACCGACCAGGTACACCCTGGCCGGAGAGCGATGTCACGATCGTCGACTTGGCCACCTATGCCCGTGAGGGCTATGAAGCGCAGCTGTCGATCAGCTACATCAGCCTGATGAACACGGTGAACAACCTCGCCGAGCGCGACCAGTACCTCGGTCGCCCGATCATCATGATCACCGACGAAGGCCACATCATCACCAAGAATCCGCTGCTGGCGCCCTTTGTGGTCAAGGGCACCAAGATGTGGCGCAAGCTCGGTGCCTGGTTCTGGTTGGCAACGCAGAATCTGGCCGACTTCCCCGACGCTGCGCAGACCATGCTCAACATGATCGAGTGGTGGATCTGCCTGAACATGCCGCCAGCGGAGATCGAAGAGATCGCGCGCTTCAAGAAACTCACGCCGGCACAAAAGACCCTGCTGCTGTCGGCGAGCAAGGCCTCGGGCAAGTACACCGAGGGCGTGGTCTTGTCGAAGCAGCTGGAGACGCTGTTTCGCGCGGTACCGCCGAGTCTGTACCTCGCCCTGGCCATGACTGAACCCGAGGAAAAAGCCCAGCGCTGGCGGCTGATGGAAGCGCATCAGCAGTCCGAGCTGGACGCCGCCCTGCAGGTCGCCGCGGAGATCGATCGCCTGCGCGGCATGTCGTGAACACCTCAGTACCAGCGTAATTCGAAGCCCTTTCCCTCTATGAAAATCGACAGGAGTACATTTGTACTCCATTGATGTTTTCGCACTATTCGCAGCCTTCAGTTGAGCGACGGACGAAACCGATCACCCCGGCCTCGGTTTGTTCGTCTCGCTCTTTTGCCTGATCCGGGATGCTGCAGCTTGGCGCATGGATGCACACCGCTGCCACCTGCCGAGCGCTGCCCATGAACGTGACCGTCACGCCCCCATGCAGAGCACCACAGCCCAAGAAGACTGATCGTGTCCGTGCGTTCATGGCGATCGTTTTGTTCATGGCTACCGAGCAGTGTCTGGCGCTGACCACCCCCGCCATCATTGCCTCCGTCACGTCGCTGCAGTGTCTGGAGTACCGAATCGTCGGGATCTGCTACTGGTTGCTCTGCACGCCGTTCGGCTGCTCGGTGAGGACCTCGCCCAAAGTCCGGCATTTCATCCCCGAGTTGGTGGTATCGAGCTATTCCGACACCGGCGGTAATCCCTGGGACGAGATGTCCGCATTGTCGGTGCCGACGCCCGCGTCGCAAGGCGGCGGCAACCTGATCACGCCTTCGCCACAGCGCAACAACCTGCCCCGTTTCAAGAATGTCGACGGCATCGGGCATCCCGGCGGCGCTGCGTTGACTGTCCTGGCTCACAGCTTCGGCTATGCGTGTCCGAGCGGGGCGGTGCCCCTGGCGCCCTACTACCTCAGCACGCTCGATCCGCTGGCCTGGCGCCACGCCATCCCCGAGTCCGTCTATCCGCAGGCACTTATACCGGGCATGCGCGAGATTGGCAGCCAGGCCCTCGGCAACATGTGGGGCAGCGTCTACCCACGGCAGGGTTTTCTGGTACAGCCCGACGACTTCAAAGCCTCCGCCGTGATGGCGCAGCGCGCCAGTGATTTCATCACGCGCGTCGGCCAACCGCATGTCTATCTGCCGCTGCAGCCAACGCCCTCGCCGGGCTATTGGCCGCCGCAGCCGGTGATGGAGAACAACGTCAACAACCACCGCTGGCAGTTGCTCGCACCAGTGATTCAGAGCACCTGCGCCATCTTCCCCAGCCCGACGATCCAGAGTGCCGAGGGCGCCTATGCCTGGACGCTGTGGCGACCCTACCGCTGCTGCCAGCGCATGGGGCAGACCTTCCTGTTCAGCATCGACTTTGACGGCGGCGAGTCATGAACGCCCTCTCGTTCGGACTGGCATGCTTCCTCGTGTGCGCCGCAGGCCATGCCGCCGAGAACGGCTACCACCTTGGGGATCAGGCCCAGGTGTTGGACGACCGCGTGATGTACACCATCGGCGGCGGATCGGCGGCGGGTGCGCCCTCCTCGCTCTACCGCCCCAGCGGGCTCGGCGTGGGCCTGTCCTGGCGCGCGAACATGATGTGCGGAAACATGAACCTCTCCAATACCCTGCAGAACCAGCTCAACGGTGCCACTCAAGGCTTCCAGCAGATCATGGGCAACGTCATCCAAAACGCCACCCAGGCGGTGATGTCCTTGCCGGCGATGATCATCCAGCGCGCCAACCCCGGGCTGTATGAGCTGCTGAGCAACGGCGTGCTGCAGGGGCGCATTGACTTTGATCGCTCAAAGCTCACCTGCCAGGCGATGGCGGCCAGAATGGCGGACAAGGTGGACCAAGCCGGTTGGGGGGCGCTGGCACAGAACCAGGAAATGCAGCGCAATCTGGAGCAGTCCGACGGGGATGCCATGGTGGCGGTGAAAAACACCGAATCGAACAATGGTAACAACGGTGTCAGCTGGGTCGGCGGACAGAAAGCCGGTGGCCATGGCCAGGCACCCATTCGGGTGACCTCGGACGTGGTCAAGGCGGGCTATAACCTGCTGCACAACCGCTCGGTCGAGGACACATCAGCCATCGGCTTGGGATGCCAGACTGGCGCGATCTGCCAAGCCTGGCCGACTCCCGAGGAGGCTTCCGAATGGGCCACTCGGGTGCTCGGAGAAACCGAGGTGGAGACCTGTGATGACTGCGAGACGTTGCGCGTCAGCGCGGGTACAGGCCTCACGCCGCTGATCCAGGAAACCTACACGCAGCACCTTGAAGGCCTACAGCGCATGCTGTCGGGCGCTGAGCAGCCTACACCGGAAAACCTTGGCAAAGTCTCCAGCCCTTTGCTGCCCGTTTCGCGCGGGGTCATCGAGGGCCTGCGCGACGATCCTGACCAGAACCTGCTGGCCCGGCGCTTGGCCAGTGAGACCGCGCTGTCGAGTGTGATCTACAAGGCAATGCTGCTGCAGCGTACATTGCTGGCCGGCAGCCGTGAGCCCAATGTGGCATCGGCGCAGCCCGCCACCACCGCCCTCGACAGCAATGGCGAAACGCTGGAGCGCGAGATCCGCCTGCTGCAAACGGAACTGCAGGTACGCCAGTTGCTGGCCACCAACACCGCCAGCTTGGTCCTTGATCGCCACGCCGGCGGCGCCGACGCCTCGCGTAGCATCGATCAGCGCGACCCGCAGCCGGACCGCCTGCGCCGGGCTGAACAAGAGAGGGGCACACCATGATGCCGTTTTCTTTGAGGACCACGGTCATCCAGGTCCTGCTGATCTTCGGCGCCATTGTGGCCATGTTGCTGATTGCCTGGATGGCGCTGCACCTGACTGACGCCCAGCTTGATGGGTTCGAACCAGCCCGGCTGACGTCACCCTATTTCGCCTACTGGCGCGCCCTGCTGTACACCCTGATCTTCGCCGGTTGGACCGCAGTGCTGCGCTTGCGGCCAGCGCCCGAGGAGCAGCAACGACTCATGCGCCTTGGACTGATTGGCTTCGGCTCAATCATCCTGGTCGAACTGTCGCGCGTGTGAGGTGCAGTCATGAACATGAGCACCAACAGCTACCTTGAGTACTACCTGTCGCTGCTGGCCTGGATCATCAACAATGGCATCTGGAACACGTTGGCAGATACAGGGCTGTTCGCTGCGCCGTTTGGCGCAATCATCCTGCAAGAATGGCTGTCGGCCCGCCAACAGGGTGCCGACGAGGGTAACAAGGGCTTGCTGTCGATTCCACGCGTCGAGAACCGGTTGTGGATGAGCTACGTGGTCATCCTGTTTGGCTGCATGCCGTTTTTCCCGTTGAACCTGTCCTCGGTGACCTTTGACGATGCGGCGAGCCAACGCTGCGGGGTGTCGATGGCCAAGCCCACCGACACGGCCTGGGGCACGACGTTCAACACCATCGGCGAGAAGTCAGCGAATGTGCCGGTGTGGTGGTTCCTTGTTCATGCCATGAGCAAAGGCATCACGGCCGCGGCCACCGCGTCGATTCCGTGCGCCCCTGACATCCGTGCGATGCGCATGGAGATCGACAGCTCGCGGATCAACGACCAGGTGCTGCTACAGGAAGTCGCCGACTTCACCCGCGACTGCTACGGCTTTTCGCGCTCGCGGCTGTTTACCAATCGCCCCGAGCTGGACGAATCGCAGAGCTACGATGCGTCCTGGATCGGCTCTTCGTACTTGCTCGACACGCCGGGTTACTACGACACGGATCGCTCGCGCACACCCAGAATCGATTGGCCGTACGACGAGACGCGAGATACCTCGTTGCCCCGGTTGGAAAACGGCGCGGGCTTCCCTACCTGCAAGCAATGGTGGAGCGATGACACAGTCGGGTTGCGTGATCGCCTGGTTGCCGAGGTTGATCCAAGTCTCCTCACGCAGTTGCGCGACTGGCTGACAGGACGGACCTCCACCGAGATCGAAGACGCCACCCTGCGTGAACTGGTGAGCCCGCGGCAGCAGTCGTTGAGCATGGCGCCTGGTCAGGTGTTCCAGGACTACGGCAGCAGTGCCCGAGGCGGCTCGTTGACGCAAGGGCTCAATAACCTCGCCACCAACACCGGCCTGGCCCTGGGTTCATTCAGCAATTTCCCGGCGATGAATGCACTGCGCGCTGCATTGCCGATGGTTCAGGCTTTTTTAATCATGGGCACGATCATCAGCCTGCCACTGGTGCTGCTGATCAGCACCTACCAGCTCAAGGCGCTGATGACGATCACCTTCGCGCTGTTCACCCTGCACATGCTGACGTTCTGGTGGGAACTCGCCCGATGGATCGACTCGAGTATGCTGGACACGCTGTACCACCAAGTCTCAGCCACGGATCAGACACTGTTGTCATTACCTACTGCAGGGTTCATGGATGGGACAGTCACCGCGCAGGTGATTGAGTACGTAATGGGTGCGATGTTCATTGTCTTGCCGGCATTGTTCGTCGGCGCAATGAGTTGGGCAGGGTACTCCGTGGGGAACGGAATACAGAGCATGCTGGCAAATGGCGGTAGGGCTGCGAGCGACGCCGCAAGCAAAGGCACAGCCCAACTGACCAATGCCGGAAAGAAATCAATCAGATGATTTGCAGTCACCTATGTAATGACCGTTACTATCGTAATCGCCAATATAGAGATCCGCGCCCAAATAGTCTGGGGTTGGTTCTTCTCGACTCGCCACAGGTTCGACGCCCCCCCACCAGCTGCGTATTACAGCAACTGCCAGATTGGTGATGATCAGCAAAGCGAAAGCGGTAGCTACAGCAATAAGACCAAATAAGCAAAGTAGCTTGCCGGCCACCGTCTCCAAAACTTTTCTACGGGGGCTTTTTGCCAGCCTCTCAGAGCTAGTCACCTTGAGGATTAAATTCCGCCAAGCTGTGCCTAGACTAGATCCCAGACGACCCGAAGATGAATGAGAACGGATATGGCAATTCATATTGCACCTCCACCGGCGTATAGCTCGTTGGATCCAAGACTCAAGTCTACTCCTTTCACACCTGCGAGCAGTACCGCTCATCATTTGGGACCAGACTAAAACAGCATCATGGAACGATGTGGACGCGAAGCCTGATTATGCATCTGACTTACCGTTGACCGCGGCCTACCCGCTTGCTATTTAGGAAGTGCAATCGCTGGTTTTCCAGCATCCCAGGTAGCCTTAAACTTCAAGGCTACGTCCCTCCGGTGATGGTTATCCCCAAATGCGATTCGCGTTCGGCAGCTCGCATGGTTACCGCTCCCACGGTGATGAACGCTCTCTAATCCTCTGGCTCACCGAGCCTACGTCTTTGACTCGACCTTACTCAATCCATTCCAGTGCTGGGAATTTCCCCGCACGGGTGGCATTCCTCCGCACCCTCTGGAGGATCTCACCATGCTGCGTTTCACAGGCACTGAACTTCATGCCGTGTTGGCCGAGGCCGGTATCAATGGCTGCCGGGTCATTTTGGTCAAGGACCACGGTGTCTACCTCATGTCGGAGGTCGGCGAGAACAAACCGGATGGGGACGGCCGCAAACGCGTGGCCTACGCCACCGGCTGCAACCCTGACGTCGACGACTTCGATTCCTGGTGGAATCGCGCTCGAGACGAATTTGGTGGCGATGATTTCGCCGAGTACTTCGACATCGATGATCCTGTCCTGGCCAGTCTTCGCGGGACAGCGGGATCACTGGTGGTTGAAGCCACATCCACCCACGTGTACTTGGCCGCCGAGGTTAACCCTGAGAGAAAATCTTGAAGGCTGCTGCAGGCTTTACCCGCGTCCAGAAGCCCCTCGCAACGGGGCCTTTTTTGGACGTATTTCGCACCACATTGCGGAGGATTGAAGAGTGCCGTTGGTCAGGCATTTGAGGTCGATTTTCCTCCTTGGAACGCTCTGGACAGACGCACCCATTGGGTTGCGGATTGGAGATTGACCTCCCCTCCGAGGGCGTTTTAATACATGCACGCTCCCTGCTCGCTGCGTAGCGAGCAGATCCACGCTGGCGCCCTGCTGCGGGATCGCGGAATCCGCTGCCCGGAGGTTCCAATGTCCAGGATCACCCCCTTCTCCACCGCCGTGGTACTGAGCCCAGGCGTATGGCGACAGTTCGTTGGAGCCGCCACAGACAACGACTCCGCCAGGCAATCAGCACAGCGCTTGACGGCCCTGCTCGACAGCGTCCTGACCTCAGCACCCCGTACTGTGCAGTGCCCGGTCGAGCTGAAGTGCCACTCCCCGCAGCGCGGAAACACATCACCTGCGTCCGTCCCACCACGGTTACAGCTGGCTCGCATCACACCACGCAGCGGCCCGGCTTTCCTATTCATCCGGCTGGCCGATGAGATCACGGTAGACATCGCCGCTCTCTGACCCCTCCAGCCCATCCACTGCCCCTTTCACCCCAACCGGGAACACTTCCCGGTCGGGCGGCGTTCCCCCTTCACAACGGAGAACGTCATGTCCGATATCTACCTGGACGTCACCAACAAGGTCGTCAGCGCCCTGAATCAAGGTGTGATCCCTTGGATCAAACCCTGGACCACCACAGGCTTGCATGCTGACTCGCCTTTTCCCATCAACGCCATCACTCGGCGCCCTTACGCTGGCATCAACATTCCGCTGTTGTGGGCCGAGGCCCGTCTGCGCGGTTTCCGCGAGGATCGTTGGCTCACCTTCAACCAGGCGCGCAAGGCCGGTGGCCATGTACGCAAGGGCGAGCAATCGACCCTCGCGGTGCTGTACAAACCCATGAGCAAGGAAGCGCACGACGAGGACGGTCAGGTCGTTCGTGATGAGCAAGGCAACATCAAGATGGTGCAGTTCGCGCTTCTACGGACGCATTGCCTGTTCAACATCGAGCAGACCGAGGACTTGCCTGACGAAGAGCCAAGTGGCGACGAAAACGACGGACAAGCGGCCTTCATCGATCATGCCCCCGCCGAGCAACTGCTGGTCGCCAGTGGAGCCCGAATCGAGCATCGCTATGGCGATGACGCCTTTTATCAGCCAGTGCGTGATCTCATCCAGTTGCCCACCAAGGCTCAGTTCGAGGACGTCGGCAGCTACTATGCGACGGCTCTGCATGAACTGACACACTGGTCGGGTCACCGTTCGCGTCTGAACCGCGAAGGCATCACTGGCGGACACGCGTTCGGATCCGCAGCGTACGCATTCGAGGAGTTGGTTGCGGAGATGGGCGCTGCATTTCTCTGCGCGCTGACCGGCACCCAGGGTGAGCTGCGTCACGAGGAGTACCTGGCCTCCTGGCTGAAAATCCTCAAGGAAGACAAGCGGGCGATTTTCCGCGCCAGCGGCCAGGCCCGTGAGGCGTCCGAATACCTGCTGGCGCTACAGTCCGATCAGGCCACTGAAACGACTGAACGACTAACAGCGTGACACTTTCAGCAAAAAGGCCCCATGATCGGGGCCTTTATTTTGCCCGTTGTCGGGCATCCGCTGCTGAGTCTGAGCAGTCGATTACTGCAGCCAGCCCTCGACAGTGTCCGAACCGTGCTCCTGCTTCCACTGCTTGAGGATCTTGTGGTTGCCGCCCTTGGTTTCGACGACCTCACCGCTGTGTGGATTCTTGTAGCGCTTTACCTCGCGAGGCTTGCGCTGAACGCTGGTGGAGGCGCTGGCGGTACTCACGCTCACGCCCTTGGACGGGTCGAGAATGGTGATGACCTGGCGCAGGTTCATGCCGTACTCATCCAGCAAGGCCTTGAGCTTTTGTTCAAACTCGATTTCCTGCTTCAGGCCGGAATCATTTTTCATCGCGTCCAGCTGTTGAAGTTGCGCGGCCAGTTGCGCTTCCAGTGCTTTAAATTCGGCAAGCTTGGACATGTGAAATCTTTCCTAGGATTGGGGCATGTGAAGGAATGTTACCTGAGACATATCTACTAGCCGAGCACTAATTCTCTCTTCAGCTAACTTTTCATCCTGCAAAATGTGCACATATCTCTATGTGACTAATCAGTCCGCCAAGAACTGGCAGAGATGACCCACTAGTTTCCTAGGCGCAGGACTGTTGCCAATCTTGAACAACATATCGCGCTGACTGCGTGGCAGCTTTTTCACACAGCGCTTGGCTGCTGATCGAATGGCAGCATCCGTCCCATGAATCCGGTCGGCCAGTAGCACGATCAAAATGGCATCGCTCAACGTCATCAGACTATCTACCCCCAAATGATGCCGGACAGTCTACCCCTCGAGAAAAGGGCAGACCATTCCGATCCAGCACGTAACCCGATGCGCTAGGTCTCGGATTTTCGCGTTCGCGAAACGGACCAAGGGGGTAAAGGGTAACGGCGGCAATAGTAAGGGGGCACAAGGGTAAGAGGCCTATCCGAAAAGGCAAAAGGACCTTCTGAATCCAAAGTAGGTACCGCGATGAAGCGCTGGTGGTTTAAACATCAAAAAGGCAATGCCACAGAGCCCACGCTCGCTCCAGCGCCCGAAGGGTTTCTCCTCCCACTCCCCTCAGAATCCCTGCTGCATGCCGACCACCGGAAAAAGCTGCTGCAGCGCATCTGGCAATACACAGCGCTCTCCGAGCCTCAGTTCGATCAGCTCTACCTTGACCCGATCCGCCGCTATGCCGCCTATGTACAGCAACTCCCCGCCAGCGAAAGCCACCACCATGCCTACCCGGGCGGCATGCTGGACCACGGACTAGAACTGGTGGCCTGCAGCCTGAAGGTAACCGATCCATGAACCCCACCTACCAGAAGGTGGAAGCCAAGGTTACCGTGGCATCTCTGGCGAACAGTTCCATGGCAGCAGCGCTTCGTAGTCTGCTATCGATGAGGCGTGCGGCAGTCGCTCCAGGACGTGGCGCAGCCACGTATAGGGCTCTTGGCCGTTGACCTTGGCGGTTTCGACCAAGCTGTAGATCTGCGCGCTAGCCGTGGCTCCCTTGGGCGTGTCACTGAACAGCCAAGCTTTGCGCCCGATCACAAACGGCTTTATGGCCCGCTCTGCCAGGTTGTTGTCGATCGGCAGGTGGCCCGCCTCGACATACCGCTCCAAGCGGTTCCAGTTGTTTGCCAGGTAAAGCACCGCCTTGCCCAGTACGCTTTGCGGTGTCACCTGTGAGTGCGTCTTGTCGAGCCAACTTTTCAACTGCTCAAGGATCGGCAGGCTTCGTTCCTGACGACCGAGGAATCGCTGTTCATCGCTGGCATCCTTGAGGTCGCGTTCGATGCCATACAGTTTGTTGATCATCGTCAGCGCAACATCGGCGCGACCGGTCTTGCCCTTAGGCTGCACCTTCTGCGCTTCGACGAATTTACGCCGGACATGCGCCATGCACGCCAGTCGTTCAACGCCCGACTGTAGCGCCAACGCGTTGTAGCCGGCGTAATCATCGGTCATCACGTAACCGCGATAGCCCTCCAGCAGGCGCAGCGGCACCTCCTGCGCGCGGCTGGTGGTGTAATCGAACAGCACGACTTGTCGATCAGGCGGGCCACTGGCCTGCACCCACATCCAGGATTGACTGGTCGGATCACGATCCGGCTCTTTGAGCACCTGCACGCGAGTTTCATCGCAATGGATCACCGGGCTTTCCGAGTGCGATCCATGAACCCCACCTTCTAAAAGATAGGGCCTCAGCTTACCGTGGTATCTCTGGCGAGCAGTTCCATGGCAGCAAGGCTTCGTAGTCTGAGACCGACGACGCATACGGCAGGCGCTCAAGTACGTGGCGCAGCCACGTATAGGGCTCCTGGCCGTTTACCTTGGCGGTCTCGACCAAGCTGTATATCTGCGCACTTGCCGTGGCGCCCTTGGGCGTGTCACTGAACAGCCAAGCCTTGCGCCCAATGACAAACGGTTTTATCGCACGCTCTGCCAGGTTGTTGTCGATTGGCAAATGGCCCGCTTCGACATACCGTTCCAGGCGGCTCCAGTTGTTTGTCAGGTAATGCACCGCCTTGCCCAATACGCTTTGCGGCGTCACCTGGGCGTACGTCTTGTCCAGCCAGCTTTTCAGCTGACCGAGGATCGGTAAGCTTCTTTCCTGGCGACCGATGAACCGCTGTTCGTCGCTGACCTCCTTGAGGTCGCGCTCGATGTCATACAGCTTATTGATCATCGTCAGCGCCACATCGGCTCGTCCGGTCTTACCCTTGGGCTGCACCTTTTGTGCTTCGACGAACTTGCGGCGCGCGTGAACCATGCATGCCAGTCGCTCGATACCGGGCTGCAACGCCAAAGCGTTGTAACCCGCATAATCGTCGGTCATCACATAGCCGCGATAGCCTTGCAGCAGACGCAATGGTACTTCCTGCGCACGGCTGGTGGTGTAGTCGAACAGCACAACTTGTCGATCAGGCGGGCCACTGGCTTGCACCCACATCCAGGATTGGCTGGTCGGGTCTCGATCCGGTTCTTTCAACACCTGGACGCGGGTCTCATCGCAATGAATCACCGGACTTTCCAGCAGCCGATCACGCATCAGGTTCAACAGCGGCTGGAAGTATTTACTGCACTGGATCACCCAACGCGCCAGGGTTTGTCGTGGAATCTCGATGCCGTGGCGGGACAGCACACTTTCAAACCTGTGTAGCGGCAAGCCATCGACGTACTTGGTCGTCAGCAGCATGGCCAGCACGCTTGGGCTGGCCATGCTTTTTTCGATTAACTGGGCGGGCTTGTCAGCAGTGACAGGAGCAGTCTCGCAACCACGGCAGCCATAGATCTTGCGCACGTGTTTGAGTACGCGGATCTGCATCGGCACGATATCGAGCTGCTCGCTGGTTTCTTCGCCGATGACATGCTTGCGGCAACCGCAGGCGCAGGTCAGTTCGTGTTCGGGCAACTCATGGATAACTTCGATACGTGGCAGATTAGCCGCCAATGACTTGCGCTTGCCACGGCGCTTGACCGGGACAACGACTTCTTCATTGGCATCATCGACTACAGCCAGCAGAGGGTCATTTTCCGCTTCATCGAACATGGCCAGTTGCGGCGTTTTGGGATCGACGGTTTGCTCGGACTTGCGGCCAAAGAAACGGTCACGCCATAACTTGATTTGTTCTTTCAGATCGTCAATTTGGACGATGTGGGCCTGATTGACTTCCTGCTCGCGCAAACGGGCAGCATAGCTCTCAAGCAATAATTGCTTGAGCAGGGCAGGATCGTCTGGGAGATTGTCGGGCACGGAAATCATGCCGCGGATTATACCGGGTCAGGCGACGTAGCGCGGAGTCAAAACCTGATGAGGACGGTTGCGCCAAAGGTCGAAACCGTCGAGCAGCCAATTGAGTTCTTGGACGGTCAGGACAATCGCTTCGTCGCTGGGCTCAGGCGACATTTTGAAGCGCTCGGCTTCCAGGCGCTTGAGCCAGAGGCAGAAGCCGTTGCGCTCCCAGTACAACACTTTGATCCGATTACGCGCCTTGTTGAGGAAGACGAAGAGCACGGGGTCGAACACGGCGACTTTGATATCCAGTTCTACCAAGGCAGTAAGGCCGTCGATGGACTTTCGAAAGTCCACAGGCTTGGGGTAGAGGTAGACTTTTTCGACTTTGCTGTCGGGGCGCATCATGCAGGGCTGGCTCCAGAAGGAAATCGGGAGCACAGCATCGGGCATCAGGTAAGCGCTTTGAATGTGGGGTTCATGGAGCACTTACGCCTGAAGCTGCGCCAGTCGTACCTGCTACCCAGCGGCGCCGCGCCGGAAGACCAGGCCGCACAGGCCGACGCCTGGAGCGCGGCGATTGCCTACGGCGCCCTGCTCCATGACATTGGCAAGATCGCCGTGGATCTGCAGGTGGAGTATCAGAATGGCGAGGTGTGGCACCCCTGGCACGGTCCTTTGACCCAGCCATACCGCTTTCGCTACGTAGTCGGTCGCGACTACAAGCTGCACGGCGCAGCTATGGGGCTGCTATACACCCAGATTTTGACGCCACTCCAGCTCGACTGGCTCAGCCACTATCCAACCTTGTGGGGCCATCTGCTCTTCCTGCTGGCCAACCACTACGAGCATGCCGGCCCCCTTGGGGAGCTCGTGCTGCAAGCTGACCGGGTATCCACTGCACAGAACATTGGTGCCAATCCCTCCAAGGCCCAGCAGGCCCCCAAACACTCGCTGCAGCATCACCTGTTGACGGGCTTGCGTCACCTGATCAAGAGCGAGTTCAAGCTTAACCAGCCCGGCGCCGCTGGTTGGCTCACCGAGGATTATCTCTGGCTGGTCAGCAAGACCGCCACTGACAAACTGCGCGCTTACCTGCTGACTCAGGCGGTCGACGGTATTCCCTCCTCCAACATCGCCTTGTTCGATGAGCTGCAGTCACATGGATTGGTGGATGCGACACCGGAGGGTAAGGCTGTATGGAATGCCACCGTCGTAGACAGAAACTGGCAGCATCGTTTTACCTTCCTCCGCCTACAGCCGAGCTTGATCTGGGCCGATGAGTCCAGGCCAAACTGCTTTAGCGGCACGGTTGAACCGATGATGGACCCAGCCCTGCCAACTGATGACGCCAGGGAGTCGCCCCTAGCTGGGCCGCAGATTGCAGCGGTAGAACAACCGCTCGCCGCTGTGCCGCCGAATCAGGAGTTCGCCTACCTCGACGATCTGATGGACATGTTGCAGGAGCCGGTTGAACTCCAGGCTGGACCAACCCTGACAAGCCCCCAACCTGCCACCGCGCCCTCTCAGGACGGTTCAGGATTGGCCTTTATCGAGTGGCTGCGCGAGGGGGTTCGCAGTCATCGTCTATTGGTCAATGACACCAAGGCGAAGGTCCACACAGTGAACGGAATGCTCTTCTTAGTCAGCCCTGGTATTTTCCAACTGTATGTCACAGAACATACAGAGAGCGTAAATGCCGCAGGCAAGAAAGAGGCTTGGCGGAGTGCTCAACACGATTTTGAAAAAATGGGCGTTCATTTAAAACTGCCGAATGGGCAAAATATCTGGACCTGTAGTGTCCAAGGTCCCCGCAAAAAAAGTTTACTAAACGGCTATTTGGTTCGAGACGTTAAGAAAATTTGTAGCAACCCTCCAGCAAGCAACGGTTTCCTCACACTGAATTCATAGAAAAATCAGCTAACGGAGAACAGCCCCTATGGCCGCCGCTGCGTAGTGAGTCACGAAAGGGGAAAATCCACCCCTTCCGTGACGACATACTAATTGAGGAATGGCTCGACCGGCACTACTACACCGAATTTCTCCAGCTGCATGAATTTCGCTCCTAAAATCTGAGCAGGGATTTTACGCTGTAGAAGGCCGAAAAAGTTTTCGTCATGGGTAGAAATAATTACTTGCTTATTGAACTGTAGGCAGATGCTCCGCAACAGATCAATAGTCGACAGAATATTGATGGAATCCATTGACTGGATAGGATCATCAATCATCACAACGTCAATCGGATTACCTTGGTCATCCTTGGCATGAAGCGCGCTAGCCAAGAACACGCTGAGGCTTAGGATGTTGGACTGCGCAGCGCTGAAGTACAGAATTGGTGAGATCAAAATCCCGTCCTCATCACTCACTACGATATTGAGCCCAGGGTTTGCAGAGTCAAAATCGGGCTTGAACTCCACTTTCTTGAAGGACGGATGCGGGTCAATCTTCCGGTAGATAACATTGATCAGATCCTCATAGAAGAAATTATTAATCAATGTCTTCAGCTGCTCGATTACAGATACCCGCTCCGCACTCAGGAGCGCATCGACCTGATTTCGTTGATCTAGCTTCGATTCCAGATCTGTCAACTCACCTTGCAGGGATAAACGTTTGATATAAGGTTTGAAAGAAGCGATGAACTCCTGCAAAAGCTTAAAATTACTTTCAGTAGTGACAAGCTGCTCTGTGCGTAAGCGGCGGCTTTCAAGCTCTGTGGTGATTAGAGCTTTGACATGATCTAAGCTAACGTTCAAGCGTACAACATTGAAAGCAGCCAGGCTGTCATAGAAAGCGTCGACGGCAGATTGTGCACGGGTCAATTCTAAATCAAGTGCCTCTTTTTGAGACTGAAGCTCAGCAAAGTTTACCCACATGCCGTCAGCAAACATCTTCTGCTGGAGCGAGTTGCACTGGACTGCCAGATCATCCACTGCACCTTTGGCGTTAGTAAGTTGCGTCTCAATATTGTGCTTTTCAGCTTGGCAGTGCTCAGCTAACTGGGCTGAGCTGACACCCTTCTTGACCAAATACTGGGAGACTAGCAAATAGGACGCTTGCGACCTGAGGGTACTGGCCTCTGTCGTCAACGCCTCCAGATCTGCATCGACGCGTGAAATTTCTTGATTGAGCTGGGCGATTGCCCCTGACAACTCAGTCTGACGAGTTAGAAGTCCAGAACGTTGGAGTGACAGCTGTGCAATTTCGCCTTGAGCGCGCGTTATGAGCTCCTCCTGAGAGAGGTTCCAAACCGTCTGAGCAAGCGCATTAGTTCTTTCCTCTAAAGCTTGCTTCTCTACTTCCAGATCTGATTTTTCTCGATAAATTATTTCCAGTCTTGTACTCAACTCCTGGATTTTCCCGCGGAGGTCAGACAGATGGTGAGCATGTGCTTCTTCAGCTAATCTCGTAATAGAGCCAATTTCATCAAGTAACTGCTTACGGCGTGCTTCGGATGTTGCAAGCAGCCCCGCATTCTCCTGACTGAGCCGCGACAAAAGTGTCTGCGACTTAACCTTTGCTCTAAGCTTTTCCGCATCTTCGTGGGGGGAGCTGCACAGTGGGCAAATATTGGAAGGCCAGGCGCTGAGGTAGTCTAGGCCGGTAGAGATCAGACGTTCGTGCACCCCCATCTGATCAGCCAAAGCTGCTTGAGTCGCATGCACAGACTTTACATGAACCTCGATAGACTCCGATTCCACCAAACATTTGGTTAAACGCTCAACTTGGTCTTGCGCTAGGTATCTACCACCTCCGGCCGTAGACAAGATAAAGCCTACACTTAACTTGTAACCTGAAATTTTTTTCAGGTCATCTTGAAAGCTTTCCAGCTTTGCGACATCGAGGCGAGCCGCAACATCTTTCTCGGCCACTTGCTGAGCAATCACTTCGATCCTTGCTCTATGCGAAGCCAACTCATTGTATATCGGCCCGGCATTGTCAACAGAGTTTCTCAGGAATGCAGTGCGGTCATCAGTCCCCTTAAGCTCCTCATTAAGACCACTTAATGTCTTTGCAAGCCCGGACAATTGTACGGCATGACCTGCTCGGCCCTCTCCCAGCACCCGCTGACCTTGAGCGATATTATTCAGACGTGACTCAGCCTGAAAGAACCCAACAGAATGATTGATTACGTCATTGATTTCTGTCCAACGCCGACTCGCATCCTGAATGTCGCTTGAGCTCTTTCCATGGTTATTCAAAAGTTCCTGATAACGGCCAGCATCTTTCAAGCCCTGCTCAAGCCGAGCTGAAAGCACTTTCTGATCCACGATAAACTGGCTGTGAAGTGCAACTTCCGGAACCTTTATCAACCTTTCTTCAAGCGCATTAATTGACCGCACATTAGCTTCGCGCTCTACACTCAGCTCATGCTGCCGGGAAACAAGACTTGCACTCAGAGCATGTTCAGCCTGAGCAGAAAAATGCTCGTCCGCCAGGGCTATATTCTCACCAGTAGCGTTGAGCTGCGCGGCCAATGCATTGAAATTATCAAAGATAGAAATATTAACAGGCTCATTTAACTCGGCAATGATAGCCTCTCGCCGTGCATCCAAACTCTGTAGCTCGACCTTATTATCAAGGATTAGTGCACTCAACTCCTTGCGCGCAACTTCAGTCTTCCCGCCAAAACTTTCCATAAACTTGGCATAGCGCTCTTGCGGCTTAGACTCTCGTAGAAATCTGTCAATCTCATCCTGGCTTAAGATGACACGCCGAAAATAGTCGTTTTCGCTGCCTCTATCTCCAAAACGTAAATCGCGGCCATTTGAGCGTATTGTCCCCAACTGTCGCGTAAAGGGATCAGGCCGCGTAGTGGACACAACCACTCGCGTTTTAACTTTTTCGTCAACGAATTTGTTTCGAAGGATCTCTTGACCCTTGCCCACATCCTTGGTTACGCGCGCGGCGCCTTCATAGTTAGCTCTATTGTAGTCACCACCCAAACGTTCCAGATGATTCGTGATCGCCCATTCAACCGCATCATAAAACGAGCTTTTACCAAAGCCATTAGGGGCAAAGATGGCCACAAAATTTGAAGGGAGATCATCAACATTCGTAAAATCGAATGTGCCCTCCGATTTCATTTTGTAAGCACGAAACGCTTGGATTTCAACCTTTTTGATTTTCATTTTTATTAAGAGATTCTATGATTTTATTTATCATTGACGCGCGCCTTTCTTTGGACTCGGTCTTTTGATCCAATGGCGCGCCGCGCACGAATTCCTCAAGTGACAATAACGGCTCTCGCGTTTCTGTAACACGAGGATCCAGCGTTAAGTCCGCTCCTAAGAGCTGCCTTTCCAAGTGGCCTTTCAGCTGCTTAAGGGTGGGTAATTCAGCATAACCATCCATTATCAGCTTGCGAGCAGCGTATTTATTGTTCTCAATTTGGTACTTATCCCAAATCGGAACAGCGCCACTCGTTACAAACGCAATATATACGTTCCACGCAGCGAGGTTTCCCGGCGGCTGGTGGTGAACCGAAACAAGATTTTGAATCACACGCCAATTATTTACGATGACGGAGGGCTCTTTACACAGGCAGACTATACATGAAATGTAGGACAGCTCATCATCAGAGCGAAACATGTGAAATGCTATGCCATCAAACTCTGCAGTGAAAAACTCAAAATTGTAATCTTTAATTAATAATTTCATTCAAATACTTCCTGAGCTCAAGCAGTTGATCCCGTCCCGGCGCCACGGTGCGAAACATCTCTTCCTTATCGATCACGCAGCTGTTACGCAGGCCTTCCAAATGAGTCAACTTGTAACTGGTGTAGATCTCAGACTCAACTTCGTCAATAGAAAATGGCTGACCCGGGACGATTGCTATATTGCCAATCACATTCTTAAGCGTAAAATCTTTAGGAAACGGTTTCGCATTAGCTTGAGGCGATGCAACCACGAGCGTGCCGTCCTTAGCTAGCAACTTGCGTGCAATCTTGAGAATTTCATCTAATCGACGAACCCAGTTAGTGTCATCATTGGTATACAGGAGCCGACGCTTCTTATCTATGCCGCTAATGTAGCCGTTGTTTGCAACCCCGGTACCGTCCATGATTGCGGAGATTACTAAAAACTCCAAATAAGCGACCCACAACTCCCGAGCCTCCAGCACACCGGGATCTCCTACATCCAGCAGTAACTGGATATTATATTGCTTCATAATTTCGTAAGGCGGCGGCATACCGCCCGCAATCAATGAGTCTGCGAAACGAAGCAGCGCGGCAGTCAGCTCCTGAACATTACTAAGGTCATCCGCATTAAATGCGAAAATTCGATCACGTAATCTCGAAAAGCACTCCATGTGTGGCGGAATCATGGGTGCACTTGAATGTAAATCGAGGAGTCTCTGGTATCGCGCAAGTCCGTGGCAATCGACACGACCATACTGGTGATCCAGGCGACTGGCCTCCATCTCGAACTCCACACCCACTAAGTACGGATAACCATTGTCTATATAATATACACCGCCTCCAGACATCCCTTGAATAACTTCTTTGCCAGGGTCACCTGCGAGCGCGAGTGTTATCAGTTCGTTGACGACCCCAGCTGAATGACCAGTCCAATGCTTGATTGGTGTCGTGCTCTCTCTCTCTGTCGCTGGTAGGCCCACAAACGTAAGGTTAGCCAAGTGCGGAAGATGTGCAGCGCTCCATGTTTTCTGAGACAAATCCGCCTGATGTGCGATTTTCAATATTGCACAATCTAAGCCTTCCTGTTGACCTTCCGTGGGAAAAATCAACAGATCCAAAACGTTGATGGAATTCTTGTTATGGTCGATAACTACGTTACGGGCGACCTCTTCAAAAATGGCGTGCCTCGCCGTCAGCACATAAGAGAACTCCTGCGTCATGGCATTCACCAGAACACCGCTTCCGCCATTAACCATTACACAGTACGACTGCATAATTTCTGAAAATGTCTTATTAGTATCTGATTTCATCATCGAGCACTTTTAGACGAGAGGCATACTCCTCCACTTCATGATTCAGCAGCAGGGGAGCAACCACATGATCGTAATTGAAATACACCTTTCCTTGTGTAGACTTGATAACTCTAGCCACTGTCCTTTTATTAGGAAGACCATGCCTAGCCCCATCCGTTGACACAATGTAGACTGGCGAATCCAGCAGCTCCAAAAAATCGCTACTGGTATTATATTGACTTCCATGGTGTGACAACTTCACAAGATCCAATCGCAGCTTATTTGTTTTACTGTAGCCACAGACTCGCAAGCTATCAAACACCACTTTATCGTGTGCATCACCTAGGAAAAGCATGCGTCGACCCTCGGCTTCGAGGGTGAATGCTATGGAGCTACCGTTATAAACAGAAGTATCGGCCTGGAATCTGTCGTTCGACCAGATATCCTGAAGTGCTAGATGATAGTCAGTATCGTGCGCAGAGGTCTTTCCTGGATCAACATCGCAGGGCCATACGTGCAATAGTTTTTCCAGTTGCTCCCGGCCAGGCGACAAGACCTTGAGCGTAAACGGGCCTGCTTGATGAGTTTGACCTGCCATTATGAGGGGCGCTCTAACGCACTCAATTTCATCGAGGAGCGCTTCTAAATCTCTCCCTTGCTTGACCGATGTCTGGGGATCGTCGTCAAGCAATTCGATATTATTCTCTGGTATTTCGGGTACTTCGAAGTGACGCGTGATCAGGCGCGAGGAGTTAAACCAGATGGATCTGACCATGTCACCCAGATAGCCTGGCTTCTCAAAAGCTTTAATGAGTCCATTGATGTGATCGTCATCAATGTGGGTGAGAATGGCAAGGTCGATACGTTGCCCTTTGGCTTTCAGATCATCGAGGGTACTGCACAGCGCTCCGGCGTAGCGCTGCCGTGTCCCATGCCTAAAGGTGGTAGACGTTCCGCCATCAATCAGAAGATTGAATACCCCTTCCTCCCCTTCATGACTAACAAGGATGCAGTCTCCGTGCCTCGCTTTCAGAACGCGGACGATGATGGTCATGAGGACTCCTGTCACTACCTGGCTCCGCCAGGCCGTCAAAATGCCAGTAGCATAGGCGGTCCTCGGCAAACTTCCAAGGCTGGACCGATCAGCACAAGCTTGTGCCCCCTCCTCGCCCCAGAAGCTCTAGAGCCACCGTGCCCCCCCTTAACCTGCAGGTAGCTGAATGAAAGCGTCTGGGGCGTAACAGATCGGTGTTGAGTATCTCCCATCGACCCATTGCTGCCGTTCGCGAGAACCTCGACAATCGGTATTCGCTTGCAGAGGTGACGCATGGCGATCATAGAAATATCAGAGCACGCCGACCGGAACATTTTCGAGAGAGTGGCTCATAAGCTTGAGCGTGGGCTGGGCGGTTACTGGAAGGAAAAAATCGACGGACTGGATCAGCGCTACTGGGATCTGATGGTGGGCGAGCAGACGCTTACCCTGCACCTTGAGCACTATCTGGGCATTTCACTGTGTGTACCTGATAACTCCGATGAGATGGCTCAACGAGTACGTGCGTTGGTTGAATAGGGTGACGCTTCACTTTTTATGGAGGCATAGGTGAGCGAGCTGCGTCGCGACAATCATTTTATCCCCAAGCTTTATCTGAAAAACTGGGCTCAAGATGGCAAGGTACTTTCTTATCGTCTGCTGGTACCGCACCAGAAGGTCCCTCTATGGAAGGCGCACCCCATCAAAGGGATAGCTTTCCATAAGCATCTGTATACATACACTCTCGGTGAACAGGTCACTGATGAATTTGAGCGCTGGCTAGACTCGGAGTTTGAGTCTCCTGCTGCTGAGGCAATTCAGCGTGTAGTCCAAGAGAAGCGGCTATCCAGAGATGACTGGAGGAGGCTGATTAGCTTCGCGTTGTGCCAGGATCTACGCACTCCTGCACACATGCGGCAATTTCTAGAGCGTCTGCAAAGAATGCTCCCTGAAATGATTGATCAAACCATCGAACGGTGCATTACTCGTCTGACGTACGCGGCTATTCACGGCACCCCTTTAGAGATCAATCCACAAGCCCTCGAACCTTCATCATTTGATAATTGTCCTTTTAGGCTCACCTCTATCCCGGAGCCCGATGGGACGCATACTTTCAAAGCCGAGGCGGTTGTTGGAAGGCGCACATGGCTTTGGCAAATGCGTATGCTGTTGACAGAAACCATCCAAAAAATTGAGCCCAAAGGGTGGACGGTTCTTCATGCTCCTCCGGGCATGACCTGGCCTACCTCGGACAACCCATTAATCCGTGTTGGGGTGTACGACGATGGAAGCTATAAATTCGGCACAGGATGGAAGTCTGATAAAGCAGACCTTCTGTTGCCCATCAGTCCAAAGCACCTCCTGCACTGCACTGTAGGCCAACGACCCGCCGTACGCGGCTCTGTCGTTGACAGAGGACTTGCTCAGACGATTCGGCGCATGATCGTTCAGCACGCAGATCAGTACGTCTTTTCGGTAGACCCAGCCGACATTGCCGAGCTGCGGCCGCGCGTTGTTGACCCTCAGCGATACGCTGAAGAACTCCAAGGCTGGAAAAACTGGGGATATGAACAGGACCAGGTTGAAAAGAAATTCGCTGGCGGATCATGAATCATTCTGGCTTGGGATTTACTTCTGGGCCTGCAATTGGTCGCTAGCAACCCTTCACTAAGGACGTCTATGGCTCGAAAGCAGATATTCGCAGGACATACCATCTTCCGTTCAACTGCCAGTCAGTGAGTGGTTCCGCCCCCGCGGCCAAAGGCTCTCATTTGATAGTCAGTGACAGCTTGGAACAGAGACTCAGCTATCAGACGTAATCTTTCCACTTCTATTGCAGCCGCGCCAGTATCCTGAGCTTCGCGGTACCGGCGCATTGCCTCAATTGCCTCGGTGTAGGCTGGGTGGTCGGGCGGCAGAATCTTGGACTGTCTGGGCATCAGTGCCTCGATGTCAGTGAATCGATTCAGACTGACTGCCGGCTTCCAGCAACTGGAAATCCACTACCGCGTGGTAAAGGGAGTCGGCCAAGACTCTATGTCGCTCGACAATTTCTGGAGTTGCCCCGCTATCTTGGGCGTCCTGATGCGCCCTTATCGCATCAAGGGCTTCGCGTAGTAGCGGCTCGCCGGCTTTGGCCATGCCTTCAAAGGTTCGCTTCATGCCCTGCCCCTTCTTCTCCGTTAAGCCATTATAGGGCGATAGCGACGGTGTGATGATGGCATCGATCCAAGGCTTAGTGTTCTCCAGTTCAGGCCTAATCGCGGCAAACCGGTTCCCACAGGAATATCACCAGTTTCCAGACCTGCGCCACACCGGTGGGAATCACGCTTGTCGGCGATGGGTCGCGAAGCAGCCCCAATATTCAGGCGCCGGGTCGATAGCTACCGGCAAGAGCCCAGCATATCTCCCACCTACGCGGCCTTCGAAAAATCGCCCCTACCCAACGAGAGCCATTAGCCCTATGAAAACGTCAAGTCCATCACAATCCGCATTAAGCCAGCAAAAGCCAAACCAATAATGGGGGACCAGGTGGGGGACCAAAAACGTCTAGGCACAAAAAAGCCCCTAAAAATCAGGGCTTTGATGAAAATTAGTGGCGGAAGCGTAGAGATTCGAACTCTAGGATAGTTGCCCATCGACGGTTTTCAAGACCGTTGCCTTAAACCACTCGGCCACGCTTCCAGCTCGTTTTGCGGCCGCCATAATACCTTAATGAAACACGCTGTCAAACTCTCTGTGTCACGGGTTGCAGGAGCAATGGTAGACTCCTAGCATCTGAACGTCCGAAACCACAGGTTTACCAAGGAGTGTCGCCATGCGCGAACAGGATTACGCCGTCCACCACGGCCAGCAGGTCGAGCAGCAGGAGATCAGCAAGGTCCTGCGCAACACGTATAGCCTACTGGCGCTTACCCTCGCCTTCAGCGGTGTCATGGCTTTCGTTGCCCAGCAGATGCGCGTCGGCTACCCGAACGTGTTCGTGGTGCTGATCGGCTTCTACGGGCTGTTCTTCCTTACCAACAAACTGCGTGATTCGGTCTGGGGCCTGGTGTCCACCTTCGCGCTTACCGGTTTCATGGGCTTCATCCTTGGCCCGATCCTCAACCGTTACCTCGGCATGGCCGGTGGCGCCGAGGTGGTCAGCTCCGCCTTTGCCATGACCGCGCTGGTATTTGGTGGTCTGTCGGCCTACGTGTTGATCACCCGCAAGGACATGAGCTTCCTGAGCGGCTTCATCACTGCTGGCTTCTTCGTCCTGCTGGGTGCTGTCGTTGCCAGCTTCTTCTTCCAGATCAGCGGCCTGCAACTGGCAATCAGCGCTGGCTTCGTGCTGTTCTCGTCGGTCTGCATCCTGTTCCAGACCAGCGCGATCATTCATGGTGGCGAGCGCAACTACATCATGGCGACCATCAGCCTGTATGTGTCGATCTACAACCTGTTTGTCAGCCTGCTGCAGTTGTTTGGCATCATGGGTCGTGATGACTGATTGATTGCCGTGCCGCAAGAAGCCCGCTTCGGCGGGCTTTTTTGTAGGCGTTGGAAATGGGTTGAGTTGCGGGATGTTCGTCGGAAGAGGTTCAGCGCCTGGTAGATCGAGCGCCGCCCGCGCGGCGCATCGCGAGCAAGCTCGCTCCTACATTTGTTTCGGGCCAGAATCGCCTGTGCCTGCGCGCGCGACCGCCCTGTTTGTTCCCCACGATTTCGAGGTGAGCGCCAAGGGGGGCGTGCGCGTCTGCCCCAGAAATAATTGGCCCGAAACAAATGTAGGAGCGAGCTTGCTCGCGATGCTGTACCTGCGCGCGACCGCCCTGTCTGTTCCCCACGATTTCGAGGTGAGCGCCAAGGGGGGCGTGCGCGTCTGCCCCAGAAATAATTGGCCCGAAACAAATGTAGGAGCGAGCTTGCTCGCGATGCTGTGCCTGCGCGCGACCGCCCTGTTTGTTCCCCACGATTTCGAGGTGAGCGCCAAGGGGGCGTGCGCGTCTGCCCCAGGAATAATTGGCCCGAAACAAATGTAGGAGCGAGCTTGCTCGCGATGCGCCGCGCGGGCGGCGCTCGATCTACGCAACACCACAAAAACCAAGGCAGGCGCCTTACCGCCCTGACACAAACGAGCGTAGAACACCTCAGAAAAGCTTGACCGCCAACAGAGGACCTACATCAGTTTCAAACCAATTATGCCTCTAACCGCAATAACTGACCAAAAAGTCAGATAATCAGGCAAATGGTCGCCGATCATGCTGACATCCTGCTTTTCTCTACCGCTATCCATCATCACCCCGTAGAATGCGCTCCTTTTTTCTTCCGGGGCAGCTTTCAGCAATGAGCTCACACGAACACAGCCCAGGCGCAGCGGCGCCTGCCAATGAACTGGTGCTTGGTCTGGAGGACAAGCCACGGCTGTTGATCGGCCTGTTGGCAGCCCTGCAGCACCTGCTGGCGATCATCGTACCTATCGTCACCCCTGGCCTACTGATCTGCCAGGCGTTGGGTGTATCTGCACGTGATACCAATTTGATCGTTTCGATGTCGCTGGTGATCTCGGGTATCGCCACCTTCGTCCAGTGCAAACGCTTCGGCCCATTTGGCGCAGGGCTGCTGATCGTTCAGGGCACCAGCTTCAACTTCGTCGGCCCGCTGATTGCCGGCGGTGCGCTGATGGTCAAGCAAGGCACGCCGGTCGAGGGCGTAATGGCAGCCATTTTTGGCGTAGTAATCGCAGGCTCGTTCGTCGAGATGGGCGTGTCGCGCATCCTGCCCTTCGTCAAACGCCTGATCACCCCGCTAGTGACTGGCATCGTGGTGTTGATGATCGGCCTGACGCTGATCAAGGTCGGCCTGATCAGCATGGGCGGTGGCTTTGGGGCCATGGCCAATGGCACCTTTGCCAATGGCGAAAACCTGCTGATGTCGGGCGTGGTACTGGCGATCATCGTCGTTCTCAACCGTATCCCGGTGGTGTGGATGCGCAGTTGCGCCATCGTCATCGCCCTGGCGGTCGGCTATGCGCTGGCCGGTTTCCTGGGCCGTCTGGACTTTACCGGCATGCACGAGGCCGCCCTGTTCCAGGTGCCGACACCACTGCACTTTGGCCTGGGCTTCTCGTGGGCGCTGTTCATTCCGATGCTGGTGATTTACCTGGTCACTTCGCTGGAAGCCATCGGTGACGTTACCGCCACCAGCAAGGTGTCGCGCCAGCCGGTCGAAGGGCCGGTGTGGATGCAGCGGATCAAGGGGGGCGTGCTGGTCAACGGCGCCAACTCGCTGCTGGCCGGTCTGTTCAACACCTTCCCTAGCTCGATTTTTGCCCAGAACAACGGGGTGATTCAGCTGACCGGTATCGCTAGCCGTCATATCGGTATGTGGATTGCCGTAATGCTGGTGCTGCTGGGGCTGTTCCCGAGCGTTGCCGGGGTGATTCAGGCAGTGCCGGAGCCAGTGCTAGGTGGCGCGGCGATGGTCATGTTTGGCGCGGTTGCGGCGTCGGGGATCAATATTCTGGCCAGTACCCGGCTGGACCGTCGGGCGCTGCTGATTATTGCGGTGTCGTTGGCACTTGGCCTGGGTGTTGCGCAGGTGCCGGAGTTCCTGGCGCACATGCCGGCGGCAATTCGCAATGTGCTGGAGTCGGGTGTGGCTACCGGGGGGATTTGTGCGCTGGTGCTGAACTGGTTCTTGCCGGAGGGCAAGGAGCAGGCTTGAACCTTGAGCGTGAATGACTGGCCCGCGCCCGCTTGCACAAGCGAGCGCGGGCTTTTTTGCTTTATCATGGCACCATTCCTTTGCATGAGTTAGCCATGAAATTCGCTATCGCGGTGTTCTCCCCGGCCCACGCGCCCTCTTCGCGGCGCGCCCTGCGTTTCGCCGAGGCAGTGCTGGCCGGCGGGCATGAGATTGCCCGGCTGTTCTTCTATCAGGACGGGGTACACAGTGCCTCGGCCAACGTGGTCGCCCCCCAGGACGAACTGGACGTGGCTGGCCAGTGGCGCACGTTCATACAGGCCCACCAGCTGGACGCCGTGGTGTGTATCGCCGCTGCCCTGCGCCGTGGCGTGCTTGACGAAGCCGAGGCCAACCGCTACCAGCGCCCGGCCGTGAACCTGCCCAAGCCCTGGGAACTGTCGGGGCTGGGCCAACTGCACGAGGCCGCGCAAGTGGCCGATCGCCTTGTCTGCTTCGGAGGCGACTGATATGGCCAAGTCCCTGTTGATCATCAGCCGTCAGGCACCGTGGAATGGCCCATCTGCCCGCGAGGCGCTGGACATCGCCCTGGCCGGCGGCGCGTTCGACCTGCCGTTGGGCATGCTGTTCCTCGACGATGGTGTGTTCCAGCTCGCGCCGGACCAGCAACCCGCCGCCGTGCAACAGAAGAACCTGGCCGCCAACCTGCAGGCGCTGCCGATGTTCGGTGTCGAGGAGCTGTTCGCCTGCAACCACAGCCTGGCCCGCCGCGGCCTGGCAGCCGAGACCCTGGCGCTGCCGGTGCAAGTGCTCGATGACGCAGCGTTGACCGCGCTGATAGCTCGCTTTGACCAAGTGGTAACGCTCTGATGAAGACCCTGCATGTAATTGCCCATTCCCCGTTTGGCGACGAGCGCCTGGCCAGTTGCCTGCGCCTGCTCGGCGCCGAAGATGCCCTGCTGCTGTGCGGTGATGCCGTGTATGCCCTGCGCAGCGGCAGCGAGCCGCATGGCACTCTGCAAGCCGCCGGCCTGGCCCAGCGCCTGTTCGCCCTGGACGAGGATGTACAGGCCCGCGCGGTCGGCAACGACCTGGCAAAGACCGTGGACTACGCCGGGTTCGTCGAACTGTCGCTGCAATACGACAAGGTCAACAGCTGGCTATGAATACGCTCACCGTTGGCGATCAGGCGATCGCCCTGGACAAGGATGGCTTCCTGGTCGACCTGCATGACTGGTCCCGGGACGCCGCCGAGGCTTTAGCCATGCGCGAAGGTATCCCGTTGACGGCAGACCACTGGGAAATCCTCGAACTACTCCGCCAGTTCTACCAGGAATACCAGCTGTCTCCGGCCACGCGCCCGCTCATCAAGTACACGGCCCTCAAGCTGGGCCCTGAAAAGGGCAACAGCCCGCACCTGAACCGCCTGTTCAACGGCACCCCCGCCAAACTTGCCGCCAAGCTGGCGGGCCTGCCCAAGCCGACCAACTGCATATGACCGAACCTCGTCCGCTCACTCTGGAAACCCCTGCCGAACACCCGTTCGCCGAATTCGTGCGCATTCTCGGCAAAGGCAAGCGCGGCGCGCGCGGCCTGACACGCGAAGAGGCCCGCGCAGCCATGACCCTGCTGCTGGAAGGCAAGGTCGAAGACACCCAGCTCGGTGCGTTCCTCATGCTGCTGCGGCACAAGGAAGAAAGCGCCGAAGAGCTGGCCGGCTTCACCGAGGCCCTGCGCGCCCACCTGCAGGCGCCGCGCATCGCCGTTGACCTGGACTGGCCCACTTACGCCGGCAAGAAGCGTCACCTGCCCTGGTACCTGCTGGCGGCCAAGTGCCTGGCCAACAATGGCGTGCGCATCCTGATGCACGGCGGCGGCGCACACACTGCCGGGCGTATGTACACAGAGCAACTGCTCGGCCTGCTGCAGATTCCGCTGTGCCGCGACTGGGCCGCCGTCGGCAAGGCGCTGGACCAGCATCAACTGGCATTCTTTCCGCTGCACGACTGGGCGCCGCAGTTGCAACGCATGATCGACCTGCGCAACACCCTGGGCCTGCGCTCGCCCATACATTCGCTGGCGCGAGTGCTCAACCCGCTGGGCGCTCGCTGTGGATTGCAGAGTATCTTTCACCCTGGTTACCAGGCAGTACACCGCGAGGCCAGCCGCCTGCTGGGTGACCATGCCGTGGTGATCAAGGGGGATGGCGGCGAAATCGAGGTCAACCCCGATGTCATCAGCCATCTCTACGGCACCACGGCAGGTGAAGCGTGGGATGAAGAGTGGCCAGCGCTAAGCGAACGCCGCCATGTCAAGCCGCCCAGCTTGCAGGCCCAACACTTGCTGGCGTTCTGGCGTGGCGAAGTAGAAGACAGTTATGGCGAAAAGGCCCTGATCGCGACCATGGCCTTGGCCCTGCGTGGTTTGGGACAGCACCGTGAGCAGGCGTTCGTAACAGCGCAAGGCTACTGGGACACTCGAGATAGATCGATTTAGCCGATAATAGAACCCCGATCTTTGCGCTATTTCTTCGAACGATTTTCCCTAGACTGGGCTCCAACGACAAACAACTTGTTTCAGGAGCTCACCATGGGCCTATTGATCGATGGCCGCTGGCACGACCAGTGGTATGAAAACGGCAAAGACGGCACGTTCAAGCGAGAGAACGCCCAGCGCCGCAATCAGTTGCCCGCGCCCGAGGCAGGCCGCTACCACCTGTACGTGTCGCTGGCCTGCCCATGGGCCCACCGCACCCTGATCTTTCGCGCGCTGAAAGGCCTGGAGCCATTGATCGACGTGTCGGTGGTCAGCTGGCTGATGCAGGACCATGGCTGGACCTTCGACCAGCAGCAAGGCTCCAGCGGGGACCACCTCGACGCCCTGCAGTATCTGCATCAGCGCTACACCCAGGATGACCCGCACTACACGGGGCGCGTGACGGTGCCTGTGCTGTGGGACAAAAAAGAGAAGCGCATCGTCAACAATGAGTCGGCGGAAATCATCCGCATATTCAACAGCGCATTCAACGAGCTGACCGGCAATACCCTGGACCTTTACCCCGCATCGCTGCGCCCGAGCATCGAAGCATTGAACGAGCGCATCTACCCGGCAGTGAACAATGGTGTGTACCGCGCAGGCTTTGCCACCACGCAAGACGCCTACGAGGCTGCCTTTGACGATGTGTTCAACGAGCTGGATTACCTGGAAGCCTTGCTAGGCCGCAATCGCTACCTGGCGGGTGAGTACCTGACCGAGGCTGATGTACGCCTGTTCACTACACTGGTGCGCTTCGACGCCGTGTACCACGGGCACTTCAAGTGCAACCTGCGCCGCCTGAGCGACTACCACAACCTGTCGAACTGGCTGCGTGAGCTGTACCAATGGCCTGGGGTGGCAGGTACAGTGAACATGGAGCATATCCAGAAGCACTATTACATGAGCCACAAGACCATCAACCCGAACGGGATTGTGCCTAAAGGGCCGCTGCAGGACTTTGGCTTGCCGCATGATCGAGAGCGGTTGGTGGGCAAAGGGATTTGGCAGGCTTGAGAAAGCCGGGGCTGCTTTGCAGCCCCAACGATTTCAGCTGTTCTGCGAACCTTCGAACCAGGCCAGCTTGTCACGCAACTGCACCACTTCCCCCACAATCACCAGGGTCGGCGCATGCACCTCATGCTGGGCCACCAGGTCTGGCAAGTCCGCCAAGGTACCGGTGAATACTCGCTGATTACGCGTGGTCCCCTGCTGCACCAACGCCGCCGGGGTACTCGCGGCACGCCCATGGCGAATCAGCTCGGCACAGATGGTCGGCAAGCCCACCAACCCCATGTAGAACACCAAGGTCTGCGCCGGCGCCACCAGGTCATTCCACGGCAGGTTGCTGGTGCCATCCTTGAGGTGCCCGGTGACAAAGCGCACCGACTGGGCATAGTCGCGGTGAGTCAGCGGAATGCCGCCATACGCGGAGCAGCCGCTGGCCGCCGTAATGCCCGGCACCACCTGGAACGGAATGCCATGCTCGGCCAGCTCTTCGATCTCTTCGCCGCCCCGGCCGAAGATGAACGGGTCGCCACCCTTCAGGCGCAGCACCCGCTTGCCCTGCCGGGCCAGGTCGACCAACAGGCGGTTGATCTGGTCCTGCGGCACTGAATGGTCAGCGCGGCGCTTGCCTACATAGATGCGCTCGGCATCACGACGACACATATCGATGATGGCGGGCGCAACCAGGCGGTCGTACAGCACCACGTCGGCCTGCTGCATCAGGCGCAAGGCACGGAAGGTCAGCAAGTCCGGATCACCCGGGCCTGCACCAACCAAATACACCTCACCGCCCTGCTGCACCGGTGCGCCGTCTACCATCGCCTGCAACAGACGTTCGGCTTCAGCACCCTGCCCGGCCAGCTGACGCTCAGCTATCGGCCCCTGGAATACGGTTTCCCAGAAGCCGCGACGCTGGTTGACATCCGGGTACAGGGATTTGACCTTGTGCCGAAAGCGTGCCGCCAGCCCGGCCAACTCACCATAGGCCGAAGGGATCCACGCCTCGAGCTTGGCTCGAATCAGGCGCGCCAGTACCGGGGCGTCACCGCCGCTGGAAACAGCAATAACCAGCGGCGAGCGGTCTACGATCGCCGGGAAGATCACCGTACACAGGGCCGGCGCATCCACCACATTGACCGGCAGGCTAAGTGCCTGCGCATCAGCCGACACCTGGGCATTCAGCATTGGGTCGTCGGTGGCCGCGATCACCAGTCGGCAACCGACCAGGTCGGCTGCCTGATAGCCACGCACCAGCACCTCACCGCCACCTTCCCGGGCCAACGCGGCCAACTGGCCGTCGACGTCCGGCGCCACCACGCGCAGCACGCCGCCGGCATCGGCCAGCAGGCGCGCCTTGCGCAAGGCGATCTCACCGCCACCGACGACCAGCACACGGCCGCCCTGCAGCTTGTGGAACAGCGGCAGGTAATCCATTTAGCGGATGACCTCGACGCCGCCCATGTACGGTTTCAGCACTTCCGGTACCAGGATCGAACCGTCGGCCTGCTGGTAGTTTTCCAGCACAGCAACCAGGGTACGGCCTACGGCCAGGCCGGAGCCGTTGAGCGTATGTACCAGCTCCGGCTTGCCGGTTTCCGGGTTGCGCCAGCGAGCCTGCATGCGGCGCGCCTGGAAGTCGCCGCAGTTGGAGCACGAGCTGATTTCGCGGTACTTGTCCTGGCTTGGCACCCACACTTCCAGGTCGTAGGTCTTCACCGCACCAAAACCCATGTCGCCAGTGCACAGGGCCAGCACGCGGTATGGCAGCTCAAGCAACTGCAGTACGCGCTCGGCGTTGGCGGTCAGGCCTTCCAGGGCTTCCATCGACTTGGCCGGCTCTACAACCTGCACCATTTCGACTTTGTCGAACTGGTGCTGGCGGATCATGCCGCGGGTGTCACGGCCAGAAGCGCCGGCTTCGCTACGGAAGCAAGGGGTGTGGGCAACCAGTTTCAGCGGCAGCTGCTTGGCGTCGAGGATTTCACCCGCCACCAGGTTGGTCAGCGACACTTCGGCGGTCGGGATCAGGTAGAAGTCTGCCTCACCTTCGCGGGTGATCTTGAACAGGTCTTCCTCGAACTTCGGCAACTGGCCAGTGCCCTGCAGCGCCGGGGCCTGCACCATATACGGGGTGTAATGTTCCTCGTAGCCATGTTCGCCGGTGTGCAGGTTGATCATGAACTGCGCCAGGGCGCGGTGCAGACGGGCAACCGGACCACGCAGTACAGCAAAACGGGCGCCGGACAGTTTGGCAGCCGCTTCGAAGTCCAGGCCACCGCTGATTTCACCAAGGGCCACATGGTCCTTGATTTCGAAGTCGAACGCCTTCGGCGTGCCCCAACGGCGCACTTCGACGTTGTCGTCCTCGCTGGCACCGACCGGTACGCTGGCGTCCGGCAGGTTGGGAATGGTCAACAGGATGCCATCCAGCTCGGCCTGAATGGCGTCCAGCTCGGCCTTGCCGGCAGTCAGTTCGTTGGCCATGCGCTCGACATCAGCCATCAGCGGGGCGATGTCTTCGCCCTTGGCCTTGGCCTGGCCGATAGACTTGGAACGGGCGTTACGCTCAGCCTGCAGTTGTTCGGTGCGGGTCTGCACCGCCTTGCGGCGCTCTTCCAGTGATTCGATGCGCGCGACATCCAGGCTGAAGCCACGGGAGGCCAGGCGGTCCGCCACTTCCTGAAGTTGGCCGCGTAACAGTTTGGAATCGAGCATATCGTTCTCTCGTTATATGTAGGTGTTGGTTCAGAATCGGGTCAGGGACAGGCCAGCCCAGGTTGCGAGCAGCCCGCCCACCACGCTGATACTGGTATAGCCCAAGGCAAGGGGCACTTGCCCGCTTTCCATCAGGCGCACGGTATCGAGCGAGAAGGAGGAAAAGGTCGTCAGGCCACCGAGAAAGCCGACAATCAGGCCGGCGCGCAATTCGACCGGCGCCAGCGGCTTGTGCAAGAACAAGCCATAGAGCAAGCCGATCAACAGGCAGCCAACCAGGTTGACCGCCAGCGTACCGACATAGAAGTGCCGTGGCCAGTGGGCCGCTACCCAGTTGGTGGTAGCAAAGCGCAACAAGGTGCCGGCGATACCTCCCGCGCTGACCGCGGCGATGAGTGCAATCACGGTTTTCTCCGCTGGCGAGGGCTGTTGCGGTCAAGGTCGGCCAGGTGGCGCAGTTTCTCGCCAATTTTCAGTTCCAGGCCACGGGGCACCGGCTGATAGTACTGGCGCGGCTCCAGCTCGTCGGGGAAGTAATCCTCACCGGCGGCGTAGGCGTCGGGTTCATCGTGGGCATAGCGGTACTCGTCGCCATAGCCCAACTGCTTCATCAGTTTGGTCGGGGCATTGCGCAGGTGCAACGGCACCTCCAGCGAACCGTGCTCGGCCGCTTCGCGCAGGGCAGTCTTGAAGCCCACGTACACCGCGTTGCTCTTGGGCGCACAGGCCAGGTAGGTGATGGCCTGGGCCACCGCCAACTCGCCCTCAGGGCTGCCAAGGCGCTCCTGCACATCCCAGGCTGCCAGGCACAGGCTAAGCGCACGCGGGTCGGCATTGCCGATGTCCTCGCTGGCCATGCGCACCACGCGGCGGGCGATGTACAGCGGATCACAGCCGCCGTCGAGCATGCGGGCAAACCAGTACAGGGCGCCATCGGGGTTGGAGCCGCGCACCGACTTGTGCAGCGCGGATATCTGGTCGTAGAACGCCTCGCCACCCTTGTCGAAACGGCGGCGACTGTCACCCAGCAGGCTCTGCAGCATCTCGACGTCGATCTCGCTGCCGTCTTCAGCCAGGTCCGAGGCGTTCTCGAGGAAGTTGAGCATGCGTCGGCCATCGCCGTCGGCGGCGGCCATCAGCATCTTGAAGGCATCCTCGCCCACCCGTAGGTTGCGCTTGCCCAGGCCACGCTCTTCCGTCAGCGCACGGTTGACCAGCTTACGCAGGGCCGCTTCATCCAGGCTCTTGAGCACATACACCCGCGCCCGTGACAGCAGCGCGTTGTTCAGCTCGAACGAGGGGTTTTCGGTGGTGGCACCGATGAACAGCAGGGTGCCGTCCTCGACATAGGGCAAAAAGGCGTCCTGCTGCGACTTGTTGAAGCGGTGCACCTCGTCAACGAACAGGATGGTGCGACGGCCATACTGGCCAGCCTGCTGTTTGGCCACCTCCACCGCCTGGCGGATCTCTTTCACCCCGGCCAGCACCGCCGACACCGTTTCGAAGTGCGCATCACAGAACTGCGCCAGCAACCGCGCCAGCGTAGTCTTGCCGACCCCGGGCGGCCCCCAGAAGATCATCGAGTGCAGCGCACCTTGTTCCAGGGCCTCGCGCAGCGGTTTGCCGCGCGCCAGCAGGTGCTCCTGGCCGACGTACTCATCCAGGCTGGACGGGCGCAGGCGGGCGGCCAGAGGCTGGGCGACGGGTTCGCTTCGAAACAGGTCCATGGCGAGCTCTGGTTACTCCTTGATCACGTCCGCGCCCTTGGGGATGTCGAACTTGAACTTGCTGTCCGGTACCGCCTGGTTGGCCTTGACGCCATTGAACAGGATGTTGGTGCGCTGGCCGACGCTGTCGATCAGTTGCATGTCATTGATCAGGCCTTTGCGGAACGACACGCGCAGCGAGTCGAACAGGGTGTCCTTTGTCTTTGGCTTGAGGGTGAAGTCCATCACTTCGCCCTGCTCCTTGGACGCGATATCAAAGCTCTGGCTGATCTTCGACACGTCACCGGACAACAGCAGGGCTGGGGTCTGGTTCAGGCGCACGTCGAGCTTCTTGATGGTGGCCTGCTCCAGGTCCGGGTCCCACAGGGTGACGTTCTTGCCATCCGACACCACCACTTGCTCCTGCGGCGCATCGGTATGCCAGTAGAACAGGCCTGGGCGCTTGACCGTCATCTTGCCCGAGGTTTCCTGCAGGCTGACGCCATCGGCGCCCAGGGTCAGTTGGGAGAAGTTGGCCTCGATGGTCTGCGACTTTTCCAGCAACTGGGTCAGGCGTTGTACGTCTTGCTCACCGGCATAAGCAGTAACCGAGCCCAGGGTAAGGGCAGAAACCAACAGCATGCGAATCGCGCGCATGGGAATCCTCATTGAGCGTTGAAAAGGCCGGGCGCCACCGTTGGCGCCCGGCAGGGTGTTCATCAGTCGCGCGGGCCGCCCGGGGCTATCACTTCCCGCGAGCCGTTGCTGTTCATCGGGGTGACAACGCCGGCCATCTCCATCGACTCGATCATGCGCGCGGCACGGTTGTAGCCGATCTTCAGCTTGCGTTGCACGGCAGAAATGGAGGCACGACGGCTCTCGAGCACGAATTGCACCGCTTCATCATACAGCGCGTCGGTTTCGGCATCGTCACCGTCGCCACCACCGCCGCCGCCATCAAAGCCGCTACCGGCTTCTTCGACGCCGTTGAGAATGTCGTCGTTGTAGTCCGGGGCACCACGCAGCTTCCACGCCTCGACCGTGCGGTGCACTTCGTCGTCGGACACGAACGCGCCGTGTACCCGGATCGGCAGGCTGGTGCCCGGCGGCATGTACAGCATGTCGCCATGGCCCAGCAGCTGTTCGGCACCGCCCTGGTCGATGATGGTACGCGAGTCGATCTTGCTCGACACCTGGAACGCCATACGGGTCGGGATGTTGGCCTTGATCAGGCCGGTGATCACGTCCACCGACGGGCGCTGGGTGGCGAGGATCAGGTGGATGCCCGCCGCTCGCGCCTTCTGCGCGATACGGGCGATCAGCTCTTCGACCTTCTTGCCGACGATCATCATCATGTCGGCGAATTCGTCCACCACCACCACGATGGTCGGCAGGGTTTTCAACGCAGGCGGCTCATCATCCATGCTCTCACGGCGATACAGCGGGTCGTGGATGATTTCGCCTGCTTCCTGGGCGTCCTTGATCTTGCGGTTGAAACCGGCCAGGTTACGCACGCCCATGGCCGCCATCAGTTTGTAGCGCCGCTCCATCTCGGCCACGCTCCAGCGCAGGGCGTTGGCGGCGTCCTTCATGTCGGTGACCACCGGGCACAACAGGTGCGGGATGCCTTCGTAGATCGACAGTTCAAGCATTTTCGGGTCGATCATGATCAGCCGCGCGTCTTCCGGGCTGGACTTGAACAGGATCGACAAAATCATCGCGTTCACACCCACCGACTTACCGGAGCCGGTCGTACCGGCTACCAACAGGTGGGGCATCTTGGCCAGATCGGTGATCACCGGCTTGCCGCCAATGTCGTGGCCCAGCGCCAGCGTGACGGGCGATTTCTGCTCATCGTACTGCGACGTGGCCAGCACTTCGGAGAAGCGCACCATCTGGCGGTTTTCGTTGGGTATCTCGATACCCACCGTGGTCTTGCCAGGGATGACCTCGACCACTCGCACACTGGTCACGGCCAGCGAGCGCGCCAGGTCCTTGGCCAGGTTGGCGATGCGGCTGACCTTCACACCGGCGGCCGGCTGAATTTCGTAACGGGTAATCACCGGGCCGGGGTGGATCGAATCCACCGTCACTTCAACACCGAACTCCTTGAGCTTGATTTCCAGCAACTGGCCGACGCCGGCCAGGGATTCTGGCGAATACTCGATCTTCTTCTGCTCGGCCGGGTCGAGAATGGAAATCGAAGGCAAGGTGCCCTCCACGGCGCTGTCGACGAACAGCGGCGCCTGCTTTTCCTTCATCGCCCGCTTGCTCGGCTCCGGCGCCCTGGCGGCTGACGGCGGCACAATGGTGGGCGCCGGGTGCTGCTGACGGGGCACCACGGTTTCACGCGGCGTCAATGCCTCAGACGCCGTTTCACGCGGCGGTACAATCGGTTCGCGTGCAAGGGTCGGCTCAACCGGCTGGGCGGGTTTTTCTTCACGCTTGAGGATGCGCTCGCGCAGCGACGGCTTGGCCGGCTCGCGCGTCTCGGCAGCCATTGGCGCAGCCTTGAACACCGGCTCGTCCTCGCGCAGCTGTGCCTCAAGGCGCTTGCGCTCGTTGCGCGCATCCCACCAGCGGGTGGCCGCGCCCTGCACCAGTTCGAGCAGGTCGAGGGTGATCTTGCCTGTCAGGTCCATCACCTTGAACCACGACAGGTCGGTGAAGACGGTCAGACCGAACAGGAACAGGGCAATGAACATCAGCGTGCTGCCCTGCACGTTCAGCAGGTTGCGCGCCAGATCACCCAGGCTTTCGCCCAACGCACCACCGGCGGAGAACGGCAGGCCGGCTGACGGGTGGAAGTGGATATGTGCCAGCGCCGCCCCCGACAGCACCAGGAACACCAGGCCAATCAGCCGCCAGGAGAACAGCCAGCCGCTCCAGTCCCACGGCTGGTGGCGTTCGCGGAAAATCTGCCAGGTCTTGACCGCCAGCAGCAGCGGGAAAATATAGGCGAAGTAACCCAGCACCATGAACAGGATGTCGGCAAAGTAGGCACCGGCACGCCCGGCAGCATTCTGCACCTGGTCGACGTTGCTGGTGTGGCTGAAGCCCGGGTCCGAGGTGTCGTAGGTCAGCAGCGCCATCCACAGGTACAGGCACAGGGCGCCGACAGCGATCAACGCACCTTCCTTGAGGCGATAATGCAGCTGCTGCCGCCACAGTGGCACAGGCAATGGAGCTGGAGTTGCGGTGGATTTCTTCAAAACGCGTCTATTCCTGCGCGTGGTGCGCGTCCAATAGTGATCGGCCGCTGCGCGACCAACGAACCACTACTTTTAACATTACTGCCCGCCAGCCGCCATGGCGGCACGCCGTATGGGGGTTTGGCCGGAGGCGAATTCGTATAGCTGCAATTTGAGCACGCATTTTCTTTTGTGACAAAGGCTTATGCTGTGTTTTTGCACAGGTGTGACAGCAAATGTAGCGGATGGTGCCTGCGGTTTGATGAATGTGTAGGAAATTGCCTAAATTGCCGTGCCCCTCTGTAGGGGTAGCCTTGTGCAGGGTACCGCGCCGGCGTTGAGGCACCCAAAGAGATTGACCCCGCTTTTGACCCAAGCCATGCTGCCCTCTCCCCTCCCCCACCGCACGATAGACCATGCTCACCTGGCTGACCCGCGATTCGCTGACCTTCCCACCCCTGGAAAAGGCGCTGCACGACCCCAACGGCCTACTGGCCGCCGGCGGTGACCTGAGCCCCGAGCGCCTGGTGCAGGCGTATCGCCACGGCTGCTTCCCGTGGTACCAGGACGGCCAACCGATCCTGTGGTGGTCACCTGACCCGCGCACGGTGTTGTTGCCTGACCAGTTGCATGTGTCGCGCTCGCTGGCCAAGCTGATGCGCCAAGGCCGCTACCAGGTCAGCTTCGACACCGACTTCCCGGGCGTGATCGCCGCCTGCGCCGCACCACGCGATTACGCTGACGGCACCTGGATCACCGACACCATGCGCAACGCCTACTGCGAGCTGCACCGCCGCGGCATCGCTCATTCGGTTGAAGTTCGCCAGGACGGCGAACTGGTCGGAGGCCTGTATGGCCTGGCCATGGGCCAGCTGTTCTTTGGCGAATCGATGTTCAGCCGCGCCGACAACGCCTCCAAGGTCGGTTTCGTGACCTTGGTCAACCACCTGCGAGACGCCGGCTTCGTGCTTATCGACTGCCAGATGCCCACCAACCACCTGCACAGCCTGGGCGCCCACGCCATCAGCCGTGCCGAGTTCGCCAACTACCTGGCACGCCACCTTGACCAGCCCAACAGCGCTTCATGGGTTGCCTAGGCGAGTTCCCGTAGCTGGCTTACACTTAAAACAAAGTCTCACCGAAGGGGTTGATCATGACAGAGTTGGCGCGGTTGAAGTTCTATGCCACTCAGCCCCACTCCTGCAGCTATCTGCCGGAAGAGCAGGCGACCACACTGTTCCTCGACCCCAGCCAGCCGATGGACGTACATGTGTACGCCGATTTGTCGGAAATGGGCTTTCGTCGCAGTGGCGACCACCTGTACCGCCCGCACTGCCAGAACTGCAACGCCTGTGTGCCGGCGCGCATCCCGGCGGCGCGCTTCATCCCCAACCGCCAGCAGCGGCGCATTCTCAAGCGTAACGCCGACCTGACCGTAACCGCAGCACGCCCGGCGTTCAGGGAAGAGTATTTCGAGCTGTACCGGCGCTATATCGAAACGCGCCACGCCGACGGCGACATGTACCCGCCCAGCCGCGATCAGTTTTCCACCTTCCTGGTGCGCGACCTGCCGTTCTGCTGGTTTTACGAGTTTCGCCTGGAAGGCCGGTTGATGGCGGTGGCAGTGTGCGACCTGCTGCCCAATGGCCTGTCGGCGGTATACACCTTCTACGAGCCGGACGAGGAGCGCCGCAGCCTTGGCCGTTTCGCCATTCTCTGGCAGATCACCGAAGCGCTGCGCCAGAACCTGGACGCGGTTTACCTGGGCTACTGGATCAAGAACTGCAAGAAGATGAACTACAAGACGCAGTACCGGCCTATCGAGCTGCTGATAAACCAGCGCTGGGTCACCCTCAACTGAAAGCATTGGCTTGACACGCAGTTTTCCGGCATAATCCACGCCACTTTTTTGCCCGGTGCGGATATGCGTCGGGCTAACACTGGATCCGAGGGCTCAACTGCATGTCGAAAGAAGACAGCTTCGAAATGGAAGGTACTGTCGTCGACACCCTGCCCAACACCATGTTCCGCGTGGAGTTGGAAAACGGGCACGTCGTAACCGCGCACATCTCCGGAAAGATGCGCAAGAACTACATCCGTATTCTCACTGGCGACAAGGTCCGCGTCGAGCTGACGCCGTACGACCTGAGCAAGGGCCGCATCACCTACCGTGCGCGCTAAGCTCAAGCCATGAAAAAGCCCGGCCAGGTGCCGGGCTTTTTTGTGCCTTATGAAATTGCAAGGGGCCGCCAAGCAGCCCCTGCACATCACGCGACCTCAGCCGTGGTCTCGAAGTCGAACACAAGTTCGCCATCGCGCAGGTCGACGTGCACCACGCCACCGTGCTCGGCCAGCTCGCCAAACAGGATCTCCTCGGCCAAAGGCCGCTTGATCTTGTCCTGGATCAGCCGCGCCATTGGCCGCGCACCCATCTGCACGTCATAGCCCGACACCGCCAGCCAACCGCGCGCTTCATCGCTGACTTCCAGCAGCACACGCTTGTCTTCCAGCTGCGCCTGCAGTTCGATAAGGAACTTGTCGACGATGCTTTTGATCGTCTCCGTGCTCAGGCGGCCAAACTGGATGATGGTGTCCAGACGGTTGCGGAACTCTGGCGTGAAGCTTTTGCGGATCACTTCCATGGCATCGGACGCATGGTCCTGATGGGTGAAGCCGATCGACGCCCGCGCCGCGGTTTCTGCACCGGCGTTGGTGGTCATGATCAGGATCACGTTACGGAAGTCGGCCTTGCGCCCGTTGTTGTCGGTCAGGGTCCCGTGGTCCATCACCTGCAGCAGCAGATTGAAGACTTCCGGGTGGGCCTTCTCGATTTCGTCGAGCAACAATACGCAGTGCGGCTGTTTGGTGATCGCCTCCGTCAACAAGCCACCCTGGTCAAAACCGACATAACCCGGCGGCGCACCAATCAAACGCGACACGGTGTGACGCTCCATGTACTCAGACATGTCGAAACGCACCAACTCCACACCCAGCGCCTTGGCCAGCTGCCGTGCCGCTTCGGTCTTGCCGACGCCGGTAGGGCCGGCGAACAGGAACGAACCCACCGGCTTGTCTGGCGACTTGAGGCCGGCACGGGACAGCTTGATCGCGGTGGCCAGCGAGTCGATTGCCTGGTCCTGGCCAAACACGGTCAGTTTCAGGTCGCGCTCAAGGTTACGCAGCAATTCCTTGTCGGAACTGGTGACATGCTTCGGCGGAATACGCGCAATCTTGGCGACGATGTCCTCCACTTGCGGCACATCGATGCGCTTGACGCGATTGGCCTCCGGCTGCAGGCGCTGGTAAGCGCCAGCCTCGTCGATCACATCGATGGCCTTGTCAGGCATGTGCCGGTCATTGATGTAGCGCGAGGCCAGTTCGGCGGCGGCGCGCAGGGCTTCGTCGCTGTACTCGATGTTGTGGTGGCTTTCGAAACGCCCTTTCAGGCCGCGCAGAATGCCCACGGTGTCTTCGACCGATGGTTCGCTGACATCCACCTTCTGGAAGCGACGCGCCAGGGCGCGATCCTTCTCGAAGATGCCGCGAAACTCCTGGAACGTGGTCGAACCGATGCAGCGGATTTCACCCGACGACAGCAGCGGCTTGAGCAGATTGGAGGCGTCCATCACCCCGCCCGACGCCGCACCAGCACCGATGATGGTGTGAATTTCGTCGATGAACAGGATGGCCTGCGGACGCTTGCGCAGCTCACCGAGCAGCGCCTTGAAGCGCTTCTCGAAGTCACCACGGTATTTGGTACCGGCCAGCAAGGCGCCCAGATCGAGGGAGTACACCACGCTCTGCGCCAGCAGGTCGGGCACCTGACCATCGACGATGCGCTTGGCCAGGCCTTCGGCGATGGCCGTCTTGCCCACGCCTGCCTCACCCACCAGCAGCGGGTTGTTCTTGCGCCGGCGGGCCAGGATTTGCGCCACACGCTCCACTTCCTGCTCGCGACCGACCAGCGGGTCGATGCGGCCGGCACGGGCCAGCTCGTTCAGGTTGCTGGCGTAGGCGTCCAGCGGGTTGCTCGAAGAGGAGGTTTCACCGCCCTCTTCGTCCTGCATGTCCTGGTCGCTTTCAGATTGCGCACCATGCCCTGGCACCTTGGAGATGCCATGGGCGATGTAGTTGACCACGTCGATACGGGCCACGCTCTGCTGCTTGAGCAGGAACACGGCCTGGCTTTCCTGTTCGCTGAAGATCGCCACCAGCACGTTGGCGCCGGTCACTTCGCGCTTGCCAGAGCTTTGCACGTGGAACACGGCACGCTGCAGCACGCGCTGGAAGCCCAGGGTCGGCTGGGTTTCACGGTCTTC
Organism: Pseudomonas sp. D5(2026); assembly: GCF_057766845.1. Classification (NCBI taxonomy): domain Bacteria; kingdom Pseudomonadati; phylum Pseudomonadota; class Gammaproteobacteria; order Pseudomonadales; family Pseudomonadaceae; genus Pseudomonas; species Pseudomonas sp. D5(2026). The sequence goes on along the minus strand of NZ_CM173421.1, from coordinate 2,012,733 downwards.
GTCGTTCACAGGGATCAACGGCGTGGTGGAATCGATGAACTCTTGCAGGTCGTGCTTGAGCTTGTCGAGATTGGCGCCACAGGCGCGCAGAACGGTCGCGGCAGCCTCATTGTCAAGGAGTGCCAGCAGCAGATGTTCGACGGTCATGAACTCATGACGCTTCGAACGGGCCTCCTTGAAGGCAAGATTGAGGGTGACTTCGAGCTCGCGGTTTAACATAGCTTCACCTCATACCCAAGTGGTCGGCGATTAACCGTCCTTCTCGATTTCACAGAGTAGCGGATGCTGGCTTTCCCTGGCGTATTGGTTGACCTGCATAGCCTTTGTTTCGGCGATGTCACGGGTAAACAATCCGCACACTGCCCGCCCTTCGGTATGGACGGTCAGCATGATCTTGGTCGCCAGCTCGCGGTTCAGACTGAAGAACGTCTCGAGCACTTCGACGACGAAATCCATTGGCGTGTAGTCATCGTTGAACAAAACCACCTTGTACATCGGTGGCGCCTGCAGGATCGGCTTGGCTTCCTGGACTGCAAGACCTGAGCCGTCGTCCTCATTCGATTGCGGGCGATCCTGATTGAATGTTAGTCGAATCTCACTAGGTGCATGCATGGAAAGAATTTCATCATGAGCGTCAGGTTAAGGTTGCGGGTTGACTGCACAGGCCACCGCCAGCGCAGGCGCCGCGTGACCTTGACTATCGGCAAAACGGTGTTACAACCAATAAGAACCCACCGTGGGCGATAAAGATCCGCGCAGTCAACCAGATTTTTCGCAAGGTTCGTATGCGGATGAAGTGGATGATACTCCAGTGATGGAGTCCTTTGCAGAGGGACATAGGGATGGCAAGCGGTAAAGTCAAGTGGTTCAACAATGCCAAGGGCTATGGATTCATCAATGAGGAAGGTAAATCCGATGACCTGTTCGCCCATTATTCCGCCATCCGAATGGACGGATACAAAACCCTGAAGGCAGGCCAGGCCGTGGTATTCGACATCGTCCAGGGCCCGAAAGGCTTGCACGCCATCGAAATCAAGGATGCTGCGGCCGCCGCGGCAGAGACTGCCAGATCCATCGGCGAGCCGCAAAGCGAAACCGCAAAAGCCTGACTGCCTGCACTGTGCCGGTATACGAAACAACCGGCCGCTTCTTTACAGAAGGCGGCCGGTTTTCTGTTGTTTCACATGTGCTTGATCATTTCGTCGCCAAAGCCTGAGCTGCTTACCAGCTTGGCGCCGTCCATCAGGCGCTCGAAATCGTAGGTCACGGTCTTGGCCGCAATGGCGCCATTGGTGCCCTTGATGATCAGGTCCGCAGCCTCGGTCCACCCCATGTGGCGCAGCATCATCTCTGCCGAGAGGATCACCGAGCCCGGGTTGACCTTGTCCTGCCCGGCATACTTGGGTGCAGTGCCGTGAGTGGCCTCGAACATGGCCACGGTGTCGGACAGGTTGGCGCCCGGTGCAATGCCGATACCGCCCACTTCCGCCGCCAGGGCATCGGACAGGTAGTCACCGTTGAGGTTGAGGGTGGCGATCACGTCGTACTCGGCCGGGCGTAGCAGGATCTGCTGCAGCATGGCATCGGCAATGGCGTCCTTGACGATGACCTCGCGGCCGGTCTTGGGGTTCTTGAACTTCATCCACGGGCCGCCATCGAGCAGTTCAGCGCCGAACTCGTCACGCGCCACCTCGTACCCCCAGTCCTTGAAGGCACCCTCGGTGAACTTCATGATGTTGCCCTTGTGCACCAGGGTCAGCGATTCGCGGTCGTTATCCACCACGTATTGCAGGGCCTTGCGCACCAGTCGCTTGGTACCCTCCTTCGACACCGGTTTGACACCAATGCCGCAGTCCTGGTCAAAGCGGATCTTGGTGACACCCATTTCCTCTTTAAGAAACTTGATCACCTTGTCCGCCTCGGGCGATCCGGCTTTCCACTCGATGCCGGCATAGATGTCTTCGGAGTTCTCGCGGAAGATCACCATGTCGACATCGCCAGGCTTTTTCACCGGGCTCGGCACACCCTGGAACCACAGCACCGGCCGCAGGCACACATACAGGTCCAGTTGCTGGCGCAGGGCCACGTTGAGCGAGCGGATGCCACCACCGACCGGGGTGGTCAGCGGCCCCTTGATCGATACCACATAATCCCGCACGGCATCGAGGGTTTCCTGTGGCAGCCAGGTATCCTGGTCATACACCTGGGTGGCTTTCTCGCCAGCGTACACCTCCATCCAGGCAATCTTGCGCTTGCCGCCGTAGGCCTTCTCCACGGCGGCATCGACCACCTTGATCATCACCGGCGAGACATCGACGCCGATTCCGTCGCCCTCGATGTAAGGAATGATCGGATGATCAGGCACATTAAGCGAATGATCTGCATTGACGGTGATCTTGGCGCCGTCGGTCGGAACCTTGATTTTCTGGTATCCCATGCTTGCACTACTCCGCTGTCGGGTGTGGTTTGGACATCGTGCGATCCACTGAGCCTAAACCACATCTGCCGACCTGCAAGGCATGCGACAACCCGCCACATTGCCGCTTAGTCTTTGGTCTTATAAATGGGCCGATATCACTTGGCCTTGCTGATTAGCCCAAATGGTTTGGTATACTCCGCCGCGACCGAAGGGTCATCGGGGCGAATCCCAGGAAAATGCGGACCGCCCTAGGCCATGAATGGCCACTAAGCCTGGGTTGTTACCGCACCCCAGCACTTGACGCTCGACTGATGCATCCACCATCACCGCTCGCAGCCTCTCGACTTTCCGCTCATGGCGCTGCCAGGGCGATGCGCCTACCCTGCGCACCACGAGACTCGAGCACGCTCAGCACACAGAGAGTTAACCCGCATGCCCACCCGTTCCAAGATCATCTATACCTTCACCGACGAAGCCCCCGCCCTCGCCACTTACTCGCTGCTGCCGATCATCGAAGCGTTCACCGCTTCGGCTGACATCGCTGTCGAAACTCGCGACATTTCCCTGGCTGGCCGTATCCTTGCCGCCTTCCCGGAGCAACTGGGCGCAGAGAAGCAAGTAGGCGATCACCTGGCGGAACTGGGCCAGCTGGCTACCACCCCTGAAGCCAACATCATCAAGCTGCCGAACATCAGCGCCTCGGTACCGCAGCTCAAAGCCGCGATCAAGGAACTGCAAGGCAAGGGCTTCAACATCCCTGACTACGCCGACGAGCCGGCCACCGCGGAAGAAAAAGAATCCCGTGCCCGCTACGACCGCATCAAGGGCTCCGCCGTGAACCCAGTGCTGCGCGAAGGCAACTCCGACCGCCGCGCGCCGCTGTCGGTCAAGAACTACGCCCGCAAGCACCCGCACAAGATGGGCGCCTGGGCCGCTGACTCCAAGTCGCACGTTGCCCACATGACCCAGGGCGACTTCTACGGCAGCGAAAAAGCCGCACTGATCGAAGCTGACGACAGCCTGCGCATCGAGCTGGTCGGCAAAGACGGCAGCACCACCGTGCTGAAAGAAAAGACCGCCGTCAAAGCCGCCGAAGTCATCGACTGCGCCACCATGAGCCGCAAGGCCCTGAAAGCCTTCATCGCCGAGCAGATCGCCGATGCCAAGGCCGCCGGCGTGCTGCTGTCCGTGCACCTGAAAGCCACCATGATGAAGGTCTCCGACCCGATCATGTTCGGCGTCATCGTCGAAGAATTCTACAACGACGTGCTGACCAAGCACGCCGCTGCCCTGGCCGAAGTAGGCTTCAACGCCAACAACGGTATCGGCGACCTGTACGCCCGTATCAAGGACCTGCCAGCCGACAAGCAGGCCGAGATCGAAGCCGACATCCAGGCCCTTTACGCCGAGCGCCCGGCCCTGGCCATGGTCAACTCCGACAAAGGCATCACCAACCTGCACGTGCCGAGCGACGTGATCGTCGACGCCTCGATGCCGGCCATGATCCGTGACTCGGGCAAGATGTGGAACACCGCAGGCGAACTGCAAGACGCCAAGGCCGTGATCCCGGACCGCTGCTACGCCGGCATTTACCAGGCCACCATCGAAGACTGCAAGGCCAACGGTGCCTTCGACCCGACCACCATGGGTAGCGTGCCGAACGTTGGCCTGATGGCGCAAAAGGCCGAAGAGTACGGCTCCCACGACAAAACCTTCCAGATCAACACCGATGGCGTCGTGCGCGTGGTCGATGGCAAGGGCAACGTGGTACTGGAGCAAAACGTTGAAGCCGGTGACATCTTCCGCATGTGCCAGACCAAGGACGCACCGATCCAGGACTGGGTCAAGCTGGCCGTCAACCGTGCCCGCCTGAGCAACACCCCGGCGGTGTTCTGGCTGGACCCGGCCCGCGCCCACGACGGCGTCATGATCGAGAAGGTGCAGAAGTACCTGAAAGATCACGACACCACCGGCCTGGACATCCGCATCCTGGCACCGGTCGATGCCATCAAGTTCTCCCTGGCCCGCATCCGCGAAGGCAAGGACACCATCTCGGTGACCGGCAACGTGCTGCGCGACTACCTGACCGACCTGTTCCCGATCATGGAACTGGGCACCAGCGCCAAGATGCTGTCGATCGTGCCGCTGATGAGCGGCGGCGGCCTGTTCGAAACCGGCGCCGGCGGTTCGGCTCCGAAGCACGTACAGCAGCTGGTTGAAGAAAACTTCCTGCGTTGGGACTCGCTGGGTGAATTCCTGGCCCTGGCCGCTTCCCTGGAGCACCTGGGCAACACCTACGACAATCCGCGCGCCAAGGTTCTGGCCAACACCCTGGACCAGGCTACCGGCAAGTTCCTCGACACCAACAAGTCGCCGTCGCGCAAAGTCGGTGGCATCGACAACCGCGGCAGCCACTTCTACCTGACCCTGTACTGGGCCGAGGCCTTGGCTGCTCAGTCGGACGACACTGCCCTGCAGGCACGCTTCGCACCGCTGGCCAAAACCCTGGCAGAGAACGAAGCGACCATCGTCGCCGAGCTCAACGCCGTTCAGGGCAAGCCAGCCGACATCGGCGGCTACTACGCCCCGGATGCCGAGCTGACCGCCAAGGTGATGCGCCCAAGCCAGACCCTGAACAGCGCAATTGCTGCCCTGTAAGGTTCGCTTGAAGTAACAGCACAAACCCCGGCCACGCACCGGGGTTTGTGCTTTCTGGGAAATGGGGCCGCTCTGCGGCCCTTCGCGGGCAAGCCCGCTCCCACAGGAGAGGTGCAGTTTGTGAGACCTGCGCTGCACCTTGTGGGAGCGGGTGAGCCCGCGAAGGACCGCAAGGCGGTCCCGGCAACCTGAAAGGACATGGCAAATGACCTGGCAACCCCACATCACCGTAGCGACCATCGTCGAGCACGAAGGCAAGTTCCTCTTCGTCGAGGAGTTCAAAGCCAACCAGCACGTCTTCAACCAGCCTGCCGGCCACCTCGAGCCCAACGAGACCCTGCCCCAGGCCGCCCTGCGCGAAACCCTGGAAGAAACCGCCTGGGAAGTCGAGCTGACCGGTGTGGTCGGCATCTACCTGTACACCGCCCCCAGCAACGGCGTGACCTACCAGCGCGTCTGCTTCGCCGCCCGCCCCGTGTGCCATCATGCCGACCTGGCACTGGACAGCGACATCGTCCGCGCCGTGTGGCTGACCCGCGACGAACTGCTGGCCGACCCAACCCGCTGGCGCAGCGAGCTGGTGCCACGCTGCCTGGATGACTATCTCAACGGCCCGCTGCACAGCCTCGACCTGCTACGCGACTGACGCGGCGCCACGGGTTTGATAGAATCGGCGTTTTTCCCCCTTGATACACACCGGTACCCATGACCAGCCCAGCACTTAAAGACCCCGCCAAGACCCGCGTCATCGTCGGCATGTCCGGCGGCGTGGACTCTTCCGTCTCAGCCCTTCTGCTCATCGAGCAGGGCTACCAGGTGGAAGGGCTGTTCATGAAGAACTGGGAAGAGGACGACGGCACCGAATACTGCACCGCCCGTGAAGACCTGGCCGACGCCCAGGCCGTGTGCGACCGTATCGGCATCAAGCTGCACACCGCCAACTTTGCTGCCGAATACTGGGACAACGTGTTCGAGCACTTCCTTGAGGAATACAAGGCTGGCCGCACCCCCAACCCCGACATCCTCTGCAACCGCGAAATCAAGTTCAAGGCGTTCCTCGACTACGCCCTGTCGCTGGGTGCCGACCTGATCGCCACCGGCCACTACGTGCGCCGCCGCGATACTGGCGCACTCACCGAACTGCTCAAGGGGCTGGACCCGAACAAGGACCAGAGCTACTTCCTGCACGCCGTCGGCGGCCAGGAAATTGCCCGCACCCTGTTCCCGGTCGGCGAACTGGAAAAGCCCGAAGTGCGTGCCATTGCCGAAAAACACGGCCTGGCCACGGCCAAGAAGAAAGATTCCACCGGCATCTGCTTCATTGGCGAGCGCCGCTTCAGCGACTTCCTCAAGCAGTACCTGCCGGCCCAGCCGGGCGATATTGAAACCACCGAAGGTGAAGTGATCGGCCGCCACCATGGCCTCATGTACCACACCATCGGCCAGCGTCAGGGCCTGGGCATTGGCGGCCTGAAGGATGCCAGTGACGAACCGTGGTACGTGCTGCACAAGGACCTGGCTCGCAACGTGCTGGTGGTCGGCCAGGGCAACGAGCACCCATGGCTGTTCTCCCGTGCCCTGCTGGCCTCGGAGATTTTCTGGGTCAACCCGGTCGACCTCGGCAACCCACGTCAGCTGACTGCCAAGGTGCGCTACCGCCAGAGCGACCAGCGATGCACCCTGGAGCGCACCGCCAGCGGCTACCGCGCCGTGTTCGACGAGCCTCAGCGCGCCGTTACCCCTGGCCAGTCCGTGGTGTTTTACGATGGTGAAGTGTGCCTGGGCGGCGGCGTGATCGAGGCTGCCGAGCCGTGGAGCCCGCGCGCATGAGCAACCTGCAGGAACAGCTGATTGCGTTGGGTGGTGTGTTCCAGGCCGCCGTGCTGGTCGACCGCATCGCCCGCACCGGCCAGGCCAGTGAAGCCAATATCGGCTGCATGCTGGGCAGCCTGCTGGTGCGCGACCCCAAGGACACCCTGGAGGTGTTCGGCGGTGACGACCTGAACCTGCGCGACGGCTACCGAGCGCTGATCGGCGCCCTTGAGCGCGACCCCAACAGCCTGCAACGTGAGCCGCTGCGCTACGCCCTGTCGATGCTGGGCCTGGAGCGCCAGCTGAACAAGCGTGGCGACCTGCTGGACACCATCGGCAACCGCCTGCCGCAAATCCAGTCGCAGGCCGAGCATTTCGGCCTGGTTCACGAAAACGTCATCGCTTCCAGTGGAGCTTTGTACCAGGACACCCTGAGCACCTTGCGCCAGCGCATCCAGGTGCACGGCGACATGCGCTTCCTGCAGCAGCCCAACAACGCCTCGAAGATCCGCGCCCTGCTCCTGGCCGGCATCCGCGCCGCGCGACTGTGGCGGCAGCTGGGCGGGCACCGCTGGCAGCTGGTGTTCAGCCGGCGCAAGTTGCTGAACGAACTGTACGACATGATGCGCAGCCCCAGCTGACGGGCTGCACTGCCCTTTGTGGGAGCGGGCTTGCCCGCGAAGCAGGCGACGCGGTGTATGGCACCGGCTACGCCGGTGTTCGCGGGCATGTCCGCTCCCACAGGGTCTGCCACCCGATCCAAATTTGGGCCGACCTTTGGTCAGCCACCCGACCTGGGCGCATTTTTCATGTATGATATGCGCCCTTCCAAAAGCCTGACTGTCCGAGAACACCCCATGCAGCTTTCTTCGCTCACTGCGGTTTCCCCTGTAGACGGCCGTTATGCCGGCAAAACCCAGGCCTTGCGCCCCATTTTCAGCGAATTCGGCCTTATCCGTTTCCGCGCTCTGGTCGAAGTGCGCTGGCTGCAGCGCCTGGCCGCCCACCCGCAAATCGGCGAAGTGCCGGCGTTCTCCGCCGAAGCCAACGCCCTGCTGGACAGCCTGGCCAACGATTTCAAGCTGGAGCACGCCGAGCGCGTCAAGGAAATCGAGCGCACCACCAACCACGACGTCAAGGCCATTGAATACCTCCTCAAGGAGCAGGCCGCCAAGCTGCCTGAGCTGGCCAAGGTCAGCGAGTTCATCCACTTCGCCTGCACCAGCGAGGACATCAACAACCTGTCCCACGCCCTGATGCTGCGCGCCGGCCGCGACGAAGTGCTGCTGCCGCTGATGCGCCAGGTCGCCGACGCCATCCGCGCCCTGGCCCACGCCCACGCCGAAGTGCCAATGCTGTCGCGCACCCACGGCCAGCCAGCTTCGCCGACCACCCTGGGTAAAGAACTGGCCAACGTCGTGTATCGCCTGGAGCGCCAGATCGCCCAGGTTGCCGCCGTACCGCTGCTGGGCAAGATCAACGGCGCCGTGGGCAACTACAACGCCCACCTGTCGGCCTACTCGCAGATCGACTGGGAAGAAAACGCCCGCGCCTTCATCGAAGACGAACTGGGCCTGCAGTTCAACCCGTACACCACCCAGATCGAGCCGCACGACTACATCGCCGAGCTGTTCGACGCCATCGCCCGCTTCAACACCATCCTGATCGACTTCGACCGTGATGTGTGGGGCTACATTTCGCTGGGTTACTTCAAGCAGAAGACCGTCGCCGGCGAAATCGGCTCGTCGACCATGCCGCACAAGGTCAACCCGATCGACTTCGAAAACTCCGAAGGCAACCTGGGTATCGCCAACGCGCTGTTCCAGCACCTGGCCAGCAAGCTGCCGATCTCGCGCTGGCAGCGTGACCTGACCGACTCCACCGTGCTGCGCAACCTGGGCGTGGGCTTTGCCCACAGCGTGATCGCTTTCGAGGCCAGCCTGAAAGGCATCGGCAAGCTGGAAGTCAACGAAGCTCGCATCGCCGCCGACCTGGACGCCTGCTGGGAAGTGCTGGCCGAGCCGATCCAGACCGTGATGCGCCGCTTCAACATCGAAAACCCCTACGAGAAGCTCAAAGAGCTGACCCGTGGCAAGGGCATTACCCCAGAAGCGCTGCTGACCTTCATCGACGGCCTGGACATGCCAGCCGAAGCCAAGGCCGAGCTCAAGCAGCTGACCCCCGCTACCTACATCGGTAACGCGGCAGCCCAGGCCAAACGCATCTAAGCTGAGCGTCGCGTACAACGCCCGGCCTGGCCGGGCGTTTTTATTCCCGTACGAAAATTACGTTTTTTCAATAGGTTGAACATGAATCCTGATACTCCACTGCAGCTGCTCGGCGGCATCTCGGCCCGCGAATTCATGCGCGACTACTGGCAGAAGAAGCCGCTGCTGGTGCGCCAGGCCTTCCCGGACTTCATCAGCCCGATCGACCCCGATGAACTCGCCGGCCTGGCCCTGGAAGACGAAGTCGAGTCGCGTATCGTGCTGGAACACGGCGCGCACCCGTGGGAGCTGCGCCGCGGCCCGTTCAGCGAAGACACCTTCGCCGAACTGCCGGAAAAAGACTGGACACTGCTGGTACAGGCCGTTGACCAGTTCGTTCCGGAAGTGGCCGAACTGCTGGAAAACTTCCGCTTCCTGCCCAGCTGGCGTATTGATGACGTGATGATCAGCTTCGCCACCCCGGGTGGCAGCGTCGGCCCGCACTTCGACAACTACGATGTGTTCCTGCTGCAAGGCCACGGCCAGCGCAACTGGAAGATCGGCCAGATGTGCAGCAGTGACAGCCCGCTGCTGGAGCACGCCGACCTGCGTATCCTGGCCGAGTTCGAGCAGAGTGAAGAGTGGACCCTGGAGCCCGGCGACATGCTCTACCTGCCACCGCGCCTGGCCCACTACGGCGTAGCCGTGGATGACTGCCTGACCTACTCGGTCGGCTTCCGCGCACCGAGCGCTGCCGAAGTGCTGACCCACTTCACCGACTTCCTCGGCCAGTTCCTGCCCGACGAAGAGCGCTACAGCGACGCCGACGCCCAGCCGGTCAGCGACCCGCACCAGATCCAGCACGATGCCCTCGACCGCCTCAAGGCGCTGCTCGACAAGCACATGGGCGACAAGGACCTGCTGCTGACCTGGTTCGGCCAGTTCATGACCGAGCCGCGCTACCCCGAGCAGATCGTTGGCGAAGAGCTGAGCGAGGAAGAACTGATCGACGCTCTTGAGCAGGGCGCCATCCTGATCCGCAACCCCAGCGCACGCCTGGCCTGGTCCGAATTCGAAAATGACCTGCTGCTGTTCGCCAGCGGCCGTAGTTGCCCACTGCCCGGCAAACTGCGAGAGCTGCTGAAACTGGTATGCGCGGCCGACGCCTTGCACATCGACAACCTGGCCGAGTGGCTGCAGGACGAAGATGGCCTTATGCTGGTACAGCAGCTGGTCAAACAAGGGAGCCTGGGATTCGCCAATGAATAAGATCAGCGTTCGCCTCGCCGATTGGCACAAAGACAACGCCGACATCCGCCGTATCCGTGAAGCCGTGTTCGTCGCCGAGCAGCACATTCCGCCAGAGCTGGAGTTCGATTCGGAAGATCAGGACGCCCTGCACTTCCTGGCCCTGGAAGGCGACTATCCAATCGGTACTGCGCGCCTGCTGGCCGACGGTACCATCGGGCGCATCTCGGTGCTCAAGGACTGGCGTGGCCTGAAGGTTGGCGATGCGTTGGTCAATGCGGTCATCGTCGAAGCGCAGAACCGCGACCTGAAACAACAGATGCTCAGCGCCCAGGTACACGCCACGCCGTTCTATGAGCGGCTGGGCTTTCGCGTAGTCAGCGAGGAATTCCTCGAAGCTGGCATCCCGCATGTGGACATGGTGCGCGACTCACGCGCCTGATCCGTAACCTGCACTGGCCGCTTCGCGGACAAGCCCGCTCCTGCATGGGAATACGATTCATGTGGGAGCGGGCTTGCCCGCGAAGAGGCCGGCACAGGTAAAGACACTTCTCCTGACAAAAACCTGTACATCCATCCAGATAAAACTTGCCTCCGCGCCCCCGCTTGCGCATCCTATGGCCCACCACCCCGATAAAGCGTCCCGGCCATGCGCCTGTTCCTCTGTGAAAAACCCTCCCAGGCAAAAGACATCGCCAAAGTGCTCGGCGCCAACCGCAAAGGCGACGGCTGCTGGCAAGGCACCGATATCTGCGTCACCTGGTGCATTGGCCACCTGCTGGAAACCGCCCCGCCCGACAGCTACGACGAACGTTACAAGCGCTGGAACCTGGCTGACCTGCCGATCATTCCAGACAAATGGAAGATGCTGGTAAAGCCCAAGACCGCCAGCCAGTTCAAGGCGGTCAAGCGCCTGCTCGGTGAAGCGCGGGAGCTGGTGATTGCCACCGACGCCGACCGCGAAGGCGAAATGATTGCCCGCGAGCTGGTCGAGCATTGCCGCTACCGAGGTCCGGTGCAGCGCCTGTGGCTGTCGGCGCTGGACGACGCCTCCATCCGCAAAGCCCTGGCACGCCTGCTGCCAGGCCACGAGACGTTCAACCTGTACCACTCGGCGCTGGGCCGCTCCCGCGCCGACTGGCTGATCGGCATGAACATGAGCCGGCTGTTCACCCTGCTGGGCCGCCAATCCGGCTACCAGGGTGTGCTGCCGGTAGGCCGCGTGCAAACGCCCACCTTGCGCCTGGTGGTCGACCGCGACCGCAGCATCGCCGACTTCGTGCCGGTGCCGTTCTGGGCCATCGATGTACAACTGGAACACGCCGGCCAACGCTTCAATGCCCAATGGCGCGCCCCCGAAGACGCCTGCGATGACCAAGGCCGCTGCCTGAAGCAAGGCCTGGCACAGCAGGCCGCCACCGATATAAGCCATGCCGGCACTGCCCGAGCGGTAAAGGTAGCGACCGAGCGTGTGCGCGAAGTTGCACCACTGCCCTTCGACCTTGGCACCCTGCAGGAGCTGTGCTCGAAAAAGTTCGGCCTCGGCGCCCAGGAAACCCTCGACATTGCCCAGGCACTGTACGAAACCCACAAGCTGATCACCTACCCGCGCAGCGATTGCGGCTATTTGCCACAAAGCCAGCACGCCGAGGCACCTGCCATCCTCGCTGCCCTGCAACGGGCCGATGCCAGCCTGGCGCCGCTGCAGCCCTACCTGGAGCCGCAACGCCGCTCGCGGGCGTGGAACGACGCCAAAGTCAGCGCTCACCATGGCATCATCCCCACCGCCGCCGCCAGCGACCCTTCGCGCCTGCCGGCCAAGCACAAGGCCGTGTATACCCTGATCCGCGCCCGCTATCTGGCGCAGTTCCTGCCCAACCATGAGTACGACCGCACCCAGGCCGACTTCGACTGCGCCGGTCATGCGCTGCGTGCTGTGGGCAAACAGATTGTCGAGCCGGGCTGGCGCCGCGCCTTGCCCGAGGCGCTGACCCCGGCCAAAGGCCGCGAGGCACCACCGGCCCAGGTGCTGCCAGCGCTGCGCGAAGGCCAGGACTGCAGCGTACACGGCCTGCAACTGAAAGACCTGTGGACCCAGCCGCCCAAGCCGTTTACCGAAGGCGACCTGATCAAAGCGATGAAAAACGTGGCCAAGCTGGTGGATGACCCTCGGCTGAAGCAGAAGCTCAAGGAAACCACCGGCATCGGCACCGAAGCCACCCGCGCCAGCATTATCCAGGGTCTGCTCGACCGCGGTTACCTGGTAAAGAACGGCAAGGCGCTGTCGGCCACACCTGCGGCCTTCAGCCTGATCGACGCCGTTCCCCGGGCCATTGCCGACCCCGGCACCACGGCAATCTGGGAGCAGGCGCTGGACATGGTGCAAAGCGGCGAGATGCCCCTGGAAGAGTTCGTTGCCCGGCAGTCGGCGTGGATGGGCAAGCTGGTCGAGCGTTGCAGCGGCATGCGCATGACCATCAGCGGGCCAGCGGCCGGGGCGGCCCCGCCCTGGAAAAAGAAACGTCGCGGTGGCGGGAAGAGCAAAGCGACTGGAAGCAAGGCGACCCCAAGCAAGCCACGCCAGGCGCGAAAAAAGCGAGCCCCCCTGTAGGAGCGGGTTCACCCGCGAAGAGGCCAGCCCAGGCAACACATTAACAACAGGCAAACCACAAAACCCGACCAACACATTGGCAGCGTGAAATTTAACTGCTAACTTTTCATGAAAATAAACACAATAATTTTCACGGAAACCCGGCATGTTCAAACAATCCGCCCAGCACGTCGCCAGTTACTACGCCCAGACCTACCCCGCCAACATCCCATTACGCCCTACCCTGCAAGGCCCCCAGGACACCGACGTGCTGATCATCGGCGCCGGTTTCAGCGGCCTGCACACTGCCCTGCGCCTGACCCTGGCCGGCAAACGCGTAACGCTGCTGGAAGCCAGCCGGGTTGCCTGGGCGGCCTCCGGTCGCAACGGTGGCCAGGCGCTGTTGGGCTGGTCGTGCGACATGCCGCCGCTGGAGCAGGCCCTTGGCCTCGAACGTACCCAACGGCTATGGGCCAGCATGTGCTGGGCCGCCGACGAGATGCGCGAACTGCCCCAACGCCACGGCTTCGACATCGACTACCGGCAGGGCAGCCTGTGGACTGCGGTATTGCCGCGCCGGGTGAAAATGCTCGAAGAGGCCTTGCATGATGCCGAGCATAAATGGGGTTACGACGCCCTGCGCCTGATCGGCCGTGACGAGTTGCCGCAATGGATCGACAGCCCGCGCTACCAGGCCGCGCTGTACGACGCCAAAGGTGCCCACCTCAACCCGCTGAAACTGGCGCAGGGCCTGGCCAGTACCATCGAGGCTGCTGGCGGGCGAATCTACGAACAGAGCCAGGTGCTCAGCTACCAGCAGGCTCGCGACGGCTATGTCGCCCGCACCGACCGTGGCGAAGTTCGCTGCCAGGTGTTGGTGCTGGCCTGCAACGCCTACATCGACCGCCTTGACCGGGGCCTGTCGCGCCGCCTGTTGCCCGTCGGTTCCTACCAGGTAGCCACTGCGCCTCTGGATGCCGACTTTGCCCATTCGCTATTACCTCGCAACAGTTGCGTGATCGACAACCAGTTCGTACCCGACTACTTCCGCCTCACTCCGGACCACCGCCTGCTGTTCGGCGGTGGCTGCACCTACCTGGGCGGCATTCCCAAGGACGTCGCCAGTGCCACCCGCCCGTACCTGGAGCGGGTGTTCCCGCAACTGGCCGGGGTGGCAATCGACTATGCCTGGGGCGGCCACATCGATTGCAGCATCAAGCGCACCCCGGACGTCGGTCGCGAGGGCCAGCGCTACTGGCTGCAGGGCTTCTCCGGTCATGGCGTACTGCCGACCCTGGCGGCGGCGCGTGCGGTCAGCGATGCCATTCTCGGCGATGAAGACCTGTTGGCGCTGTACCAAGGCATCGACAACGGCCGCTTCCCCGGCGGCGACCTGCTGGCTGCGCCTTTGGAAGCTGCGGCAAAAGCCTGGTACCGCATGCGCGACCGTGTCTGAAGGGCATCAGGATTGCCTGTGCGGGCCTCTTCGCGGGTGAAAGGGACCTCACAGTGTAGGAGCGGGTTCACCCGCGAAGAGGCCCGCACAGGCAATACAACTTCCTGATACCCGCCAAAATTCCTCCTATTCTCAATAGCTCCCTTCGCTTCCTGCACCCAGGAGACACGACCATGAGCTATGTAACCACGAAGGACGGTGTACAGATCTTCTACAAGGACTGGGGCCCGCGCGATGCGCCGGTGATCCACTTCCACCACGGCTGGCCGCTCAGTGCCGATGACTGGGACGCGCAGATGCTGTTCTTCCTCGCCCAGGGTTACCGCGTGGTCGCCCACGACCGGCGGGGCCATGGCCGCTCCAGCCAGGTATGGGACGGCCACGACATGGACCACTATGCCGACGACGTAGCCGCCGTGGTCGCCCATCTGGGCACCCAGGGCGCCGTGCATGTCGGCCACTCGACCGGCGGCGGCGAAGTGGTGCGCTACATGGCTCGGCACCCTGAAGACAAGGTGGCCAAGGCCGTGCTGATCGCGGCCGTACCCCCTTTGATGGTGCAAACCCCCGGCAACCCCGGTGGCCTGCCCAAGTCGGTATTCGACGGTTTCCAGGCCCAGGTTGCCAGCAACCGGGCGCAATTCTACCGGGACGTGCCAGCAGGGCCGTTCTACGGCTACAACCGCCCTGGGGCCGAAGCCAGCGAAGGCATCATTGGCAACTGGTGGCGCCAAGGCATGATCGGCAGTGCAAAGGCCCATTACGATGGCATCGTGGCGTTTTCCCAGACCGATTTCACCGAGGACCTCAAGGGCATCAAGCAGCCCGTGCTGGTGATGCACGGCGACGACGACCAGATCGTGCCGTATGAGAATTCCGGGGTGCTGTCGGCCAAGCTGCTGCCCAATGGCACGCTGAAAACCTACAAAGGCTACCCGCATGGCATGCCGACCACCCATGCCGATGTGATCAATGCGGATTTGCTGGCGTTTATTCGTAGTTGATGTGTTCGCCAGTACCAGCCCTTTCGCGGGTGAACCTGCTACTACGGGATTATGCGGGTTTACCCGCGAAAGGGCCGGTACTGGCAACACACCTTCCCCAGGATTACCATGCTTCCCTTCTAGTGCGGCACTTTGCCGCCTCCTTGCCTCCCTGCCTGCCAAAACTCCATGCCCTTCGAACTTACCGTAGAACCCCTCACCCTGCTGATCCTGGCCCTGGTCGCCTTCGTCGCCGGTTTCATCGATGCCATCGCCGGTGGCGGCGGTTTGCTCACCACCCCGGCCCTGCTCACTGCCGGCATGCCGCCGCACCTGGTGCTGGGCACCAACAAGCTCAGTTCCACCTTCGGCTCGGCCACCGCAAGTTTCACTTACTACAAACGCAAACTGTTCCATCCGGCGCAGTGGCGCCCGGCATTGTTCGCCACCCTGACCGGGGCGTTGCTCGGCGCCGTCATCGCCCACTACATGCCAGCCGAATGGCTGAACAAGATGCTGCCGGTGATCGTCTTCGCCTGTGGCATCTACCTGTTGTTCGGCGGCACGCCCAAGGCACCGCTGGATGCCGATGCACCGATCAGGAAAAAGTGGCAAGTGCCGCAAGGCTTCACCCTGGGCTTCTACGACGGCGTGGCCGGACCGGGTACCGGGGCGTTCTGGACCGTCAGTACCCTGCTGCTGTACCCCATCGACCTGGTACGCGCCAGCGGCGTGGCGCGCAGCATGAACTTCGTCAGCAACATCGCGGCGCTGACGGTATTCATCATTTCCGGGCAGGTGGACTACATCGTTGGCCTGTGCATGGGCCTGTCGGTGATGGTCGGCGCCTTTTTCGGCGCACGCACGGCAATCAGCGGTGGCAGCAAGTTCATCCGCCCGGTGTTCATCACCGTGGTGCTGGCGTTGACCGTGCGCTTAGCGTGGCAACACTGGTTCGGGCAGGCCTGAGCGGCTTTGGCAATGGAATGACCATTGCCTGCGCCCGGCGCCTAGTCGGAGCACATTGTTCACTGCAGCTAGGACGGGAAAGCAGGGATATCACAGCCCAGCCGCCGCGCAACATACAGATCGATCAAGTACCGGGCAATGGACCGCCCCGCCGGCAGCGGCGGCAGGTCGTGAACGCTGAACCACTTGGCGTCCTCGATCTCGTCCGGTTGCATGACAATCTCGCCACCGGCGTACTCGGCATGGAAACCGAGCATCATCGAATGCGGAAACGGCCAGCACTGGCTGCCGACGTACTGGATGTTCTGCACCTCCACCGCTACTTCTTCACGCACTTCGCGCACCAGACAGTCTTCGGCCGACTCACCCGGCTCGGCAAAACCTGCCAAGGTGCTGTACACCCCGGTGACGAAGCGTGGCGAACGCGCCAGCAGGATTTCATCGCCGCGGGTCACCAGCACGATCATGCTGGGTGAAATACGCGGATAGCTGCGCAGGTCGCAGGGCTGACAGTACATCGCCCGCTCCCAGCGAATTTGCGTCATCGCCTGGCCGCAACTGCCGCAGAAGCGGTGCTCGCGGGCCCAGGTGCCGATTTGTGCGGCATAGCCCAGCACCTTGTAGGTGTCGGAGTCGCCTTCGAGCATGAACGCACGCAGGCCGCGCCAGCTGCAGCCGGGCACATCGGTGGCGCTGCGCAGTTCCAGCAAAAATACCGGCTGGCCGTCAAAGTGGCCGATGCCGTGTTCGCACAGCACGTCGAGGTCCTGGCGCTTGAGCCAGTCGCGGGGGAACAGCGCGCCGTTGGCGTCCACCAGAAACCCTTCAGGGCTGCGGGCCACGGCCAGCCCCCCGGTCATCTGTGGGTCGAGTACTGCGGTAGTCCAGCGTGCTGACATGTCGGGGGTTCCTTTACTGCGCGTCCCCCGGCCCGATCAGTCGGCGAACGTCGGTTTCTGTTTGCTCATGTGCGCCGCCACAGCCACGCGCAGGTCTTCGGACTGCAGCATTGCGGCGTTCCAGGTGGCAATGTAGTCCAGGCCATCGTCGATGCGATGGTCACGCATGTAGCTGAGCATTTCCTTGGTGCCGGCCACAGCGATCGGCGATTTTGCGGCTATCTCGCGGGCGATGGCAAAGACGCCGTCCATCAGAGCGGCCTGATCATCATAGACTCGGTTGACCAGGCCGATACGCAACGCCTCGTCAGCCTCGACATTGCGCCCGGTAAACGCCAGCTCACGCATGATGCCGTCGCCGATGATGCGTGGCAAACGTTGCAATGTGCCAACATCGGCAGCCATGCCCATGTCGATTTCCTTGATCGAGAATTGCGCATCAACACTGCAGTAGCGCATGTCGCAGGCGGCGATCAGGTCAATGGCCCCGCCAATGCAATAGCCCTGAACCGCCGCCAGCACCGGCTTGCGGCACGTGTCCACGGCGGTGAACGAGGCCTGCAGCCGCTGGATGGTCTTGCGCAGGAAGCGTGCATTGCGGCCCACGTCCTTGCCCATCTGCCCGGCCAGCGAAGCCAGCATCATCAGGTCGATACCGGCGGAGAAATGCTTGCCGGCACCGCTGATCACCACAGCACGCACGGCATCGGTGTCATCGATCCACTGGAAGATGTCGAGGATCTCTTCCCAGAAAGCCGCGTTCATCGCGTTGACCTTCTCCGGGCGGTTGATTTGAACGTGGGCGATGCTATCGGTCAGTTCGACCTTGAATGCACTGTACTCGGTCACGGGCGGCACTCCTGTGGGTAAAAGGTTCATGCCACCGATGGTAACCCAGCCCAATGGCCGTACTTGTGCCAAAAACGGGACTGCACACCTTGCCTAAGACGCGCAGATCCGGCACCGTGCGCCATCGCTGAATTATAAGGATACATATTTATGTCACGCCCCCTGACCGGCGCTCTCGCCCACGGTTTCCTGGGCAAGTCGCCGTTTTGGTACAAGGTGGTCATCTGCCTGTTTCTGGTGCTCAACCCGCTGTTGTTGGTAACCATTGGCCCGGTTGCGACCGGCTGGGCACTGGTGCTTGAGTTCATCTTCACCTTGGCCATGGCCCTGAAATGCTACCCGTTGATGCCCGGTGGCTTGTTGCTGATCGAAGCCATGCTGCTGCAAATGACCACGCCGCAGGCGCTGTACGAGGAACTGCAGCACAACTTCCCGGTACTCCTGCTGCTGATGTTCATGGTCGCCGGCATCCACTTCATGAAAGAACTGCTGCTGTTCCTGTTCTCACGCATTTTGCTTGGGGTGCGCTCAAAGGCCATTCTGTCATTGCTGTTTTGCGTGCTGTCGGCGTTTCTTTCCGCGTTTCTTGATGCGCTGACAGTCACTGCGGTGATCATCAGCGCCGCAGTCGGCTTCTACGCGGTGTACCACCGCGTCGCGTCCGGGGCCAACCCGCGCGAGGAGAGCGCACTGGACAGCGACCACCACGTTGCGCAACTGCACCGTGAAGACCTCGACCAGTTCCGCGCCTTCCTGCGCAGCCTGCTGATGCATGGCGCTGTGGGTACCGCCCTGGGCGGCGTCTGCACGTTGGTGGGCGAGCCGCAGAACCTGCTGATCGGCCACGAGATGAGTTGGCACTTCGTCGACTTCTTCTTCAAGGTGGCGCCCGTATCGCTACCAGTGCTGGGTGCAGGTCTGGTGACTTGCGTGCTGCTGGAAAAAGTGCGCCTGTTCGGCTACGGCACGCTGATGCCCGAACCGGTGCGCCAGGTGCTGACCGCCTATGCGGCCGAAGACGATGCCGCGCGTACCCAGGCCCAGCGCATCGCGCTGTGGGTACAAGGGCTCGCCGCACTGGTCCTGATCATCTGCCTGGGCCTGCATGTGGCCGAGGTCGGCCTGATCGGCCTGATGGTGATCGTGCTGATCACGGCCTTCACCGGCATCACCGACGAGCACCGCCTGGGCCGTGCCTTCCAGGACGCCATGCCGTTCACGTCGCTGTTGGTGGTGTTCTTCGCCGTGGTCGCGGTGATTCATCAGCAGCAGCTGTTCAGCCCATTGATCAGCTGGGTACTGACGCTGCCGACCGAACAGCAACCGGGCATGCTGTATCTGGCCAACGGCTTGCTGTCGGCGATCAGCGACAATGTGTTCGTTGCCACCATCTACATCACCGAAGTGAAGCAGGCATTTCTCGATGGCAGCATGAGCCGCGAGCATTTCGAAACACTGGCAGTGGCGATCAACACCGGCACCAACCTGCCAAGCGTGGCGACGCCGAACGGCCAGGCGGCGTTCCTGTTCCTGCTGACCTCGGCCATTGCGCCGCTGATTCGGCTGTCGTACGGGCGGATGGTGTGGATGGCGCTGCCCTATACCGTGGTGATGGGCGGGTTGGGGTGGTGGGCGGTGACGTACTGGCTGTGAGGTGCTCTGTTTGGCGCGAGGTGCATCAGTTTGGAGGTGCATGCCTTTAGGAGGATGTTGTTTGGGAGATCGAGCGCCGCCCGCGCGGCGCATCGCGAGCTGCGCTCGCTCCTACGTTTGTTTCGGGCCAGTATTGCCTGCACCAGCGCGCGCGACCGCCTTGTTTGTTCCACACAATATCGAGGCGGGCGCGCGCCTCTGCCCCAGGAATAATTGGCCCGAAACGAACGTAGGAGCGAGCGCAGCTCGCGATGCGCCGCGCGGGCGGCGCTCGATCTCACGGTCGAAATGACTCTTGAGACATGCCCCCGCAGCCACAATGCAATTTAATGACATGCCCCACTCCCACACAACTTTTGCCCCGCGAACGCATCAAACCCCAAGTAAGCCCCATCCACTCCAAGGAGGTCACCCATGGCGCTGCGCACGACACTGCTGCTTTCCTGCATGACCCTGGCCCTGCTCGGCTGCGCCGGCAACGATCACCCGGCACCGCCGCGCACCCAGCAGGTGGACCTGCAGCGCTATCAGGGTACCTGGTACGAACTGGCGCGGCTGCCGATGTTCTTCCAACGCAACTGCGTGAAGTCCGAGGCGCGCTACGGCTTGCGCGAGGACGGCCGTATCGACGTCACCAACCGCTGCCAGGAAAAGGACGGCCAGTGGAATGAAGCCAAGGGTATTGCCGAGCTCCAGCAGCCAGGCAGCACCGACAAGCTGTGGGTGCGCTTCGACAACTGGTTCAGCCGCCTGGCACCGGGCCTGACCAAGGGCGAGTACTGGGTGCTGTACCACGACAAGGACTACCGCGTGGCACTGGTCGGCCACCCCAACCGCGAGTACCTGTGGCTGCTTTCGCGCACGCCAGCAGTCACCGACCAGCAGCGCGAGCAACTGCTGACAATCGCCCGGGAGCAAGGTTATGACACCAGCAAGCTCATCTGGCGACAGGCCAACTAGCAGACCGTCGACGGCGGGCGGCAATCCGGCTAAGGTGTGCGCCCCGTATCACCTTGGCCACTTCTGGCCTGAAACAGGACCCTGAGCATGGACCTGCTGTTCCTCGGCACCTCCGCCGGGGTGCCCACCAAGGCACGCAATGTCAGCGCCACAGCCGTGATCGAAGCCAGTGGCAGCCACTGGTATCTGGTCGATTGTGGCGAAGGCACCCAGCACCGGCTGCTACACACCCCGCTTTCGGTCCGTGACCTGCGCGCGATCTTCATCACCCACGTGCATGGTGACCATTGCTTCGGCCTGCCCGGCCTGTTGGCCAGCGCGGGCATGAGCGGGCGCACCCAGCCGCTGGAAGTGATCCTGCCCGCCGCACTGCACGACTGGGTACGCCAGGGCCTGCTTGCCAGCGACACCTTCCTGCCGTTCGAGCTGCGCCTGTTGCCCGTGGAAACGTTGAGCGCATGGCGCAGCGAGACCCTGCAGGTGACCACCGTGCAACTGTCGCACCGGGTGCCCAGCGTGGGTTTCGTATTCACCGAAACCAACCCGGAGCCCCGCCTGGACATCCAGCGCCTGGAAGCCGAGGGCATACCGCGTGGTCCGCTGTGGGGTGAGCTGGCCAAGGGGTTGACCGTGACGTGCAACGGGCAGCTGCTGAACGGCAATGACTACCTGCGGCCTTCGCGCCCGCCACGGCGGGTGATCGTGTGCGGGGACAACGACAAACCAGAACTGCTGGCAGCCGTTGCCAAGGGTGCGGATGTACTGGTGCACGAAGCCACCTTCACCCAGGCGGTAGCCGAACGCACCGGGGGCACGTTCGGCCACAGCACCGCCGCGGAGGTGGCACGCCTTGCCGAGGCCGCTGGCGTGCGCAACCTGGTACTGACGCATTTCAGCGCCCGCTACCAGAACGATCCACGGCGCAGCCCGCACATCGACAACGTGCGCGACGAGGCCCTCGCCCATTACAGCGGGCAGTTGACCCTGGCGCAGGACCTGCAGCGCTATTACCTTGGCCGTAACGGCTGTCTTGAGGCCAGTGGTTAGGCCGCCAGCCGCCCGCTGGCAATTGCCTCCGACGCCGCCAGCATCGCCCGTAACAGCACCGCACAGCCTGCCGCCAGGTCATCAGGCGTGGCGTTCTCGATTTCGTTATGGCTGATGCCGTTTTCGCACGGCACGAAAATCATCCCCGCCGGCCCCAGCTCGGCCAGGAAGATGGCGTCATGCCCCGCTCCACTGACGATGTCCATGTGCGGCAGGCCCAACGCCTTGGCCGATTCGCGCACGGCGTCGACACAGCCTTTGTCGAAGTAAAGCGCCGGGAAGTCGGCCGTGGGCACCAGCTCATGGCTCATGCCATGCTTGGTACAGGTCGCCTCGATCACCTCGCGCACATCGGCAATCATCGCATTCAACTGCTCGCCCTCGAGGTGGCGGAAGTCCAGGGTCATGCGCACTTCGCCCGGGATCACGTTACGCGAGCCCGGGTACGCCTGAAGGCAACCCACCGTGCCGCAGGCGTGGGGCTGGTGGGCAAGCGCCGTGCGGTTGACCGCCTCCACCACAGCGGCTGCGCCCACCAGGGCGTCCTTGCGCAGGTGCATGGGCGTAGGGCCGGCATGGGCTTCAACACCGCGCAGGGTCAGGTCGAACCACTTCTGGCCCAGGGCGCCGAGGACCACGCCGATGGTCTTGGCCTGGTCCTCAAGGATAGGCCCCTGCTCGATATGCGCTTCGAAATACGCCCCCACCGGGTGCCCCGACACCGCGCGCGAACCGGCGTAACCAATGGTGTTCAACGCTTCGCCAACGCTGACTCCCTGGGCATCGCGCTTGGCCAGGGTTTCTTCCAGGGTGAACTTGCTGGCGAACACCCCTGAACCCATCATGCACGGCGCAAAACGTGAACCTTCTTCGTTGGTCCACACCACCACTTCGAGCGGCGCTTCGGTTTCCACGCCCAGGTCGTTGAGGGTGCGGATCACCTCCAACCCGGCCATCACCCCGAAGCAGCCATCAAACTTGCCGCCGGTGGGCTGGGTGTCGATATGGCTGCCGGTCATCACCGGCGGCAGCTTGGGGTTACGGCCCGGGCGGCGGGCGAATATGTTGCCGACGGCGTCGATGCTGACCGAGCAACCGGCCGCCTCGCACCACTGCACGAACAGATCGCGGGCCTGGCGGTCGAGGTCGGTCAAGGCCAGGCGGCAGACACCGCCCTTGGCGGTGGCGCCGAGCCGGGCCAGGTCCATCAGCGATTGCCACAGGCGGGTACTGTCGACGTGATGGGCGTTGGTCTTCAGGATCTCTTTGACGGGGGTCACGGGTTTCTCCTTCAGGCTTTTTTTGTTGTCTGTTCAGGGCGCTTGGCGGGCACGCCCGCTACCACAGGACTGCGTACCGCCATACCGCCAAGCACGTAGTACAGTGCACCGCCCAGCAACGAGCCGGTGAACCAGCCGTAGTCGTAGAACCAGCTGAAACTGCTGTTGCCAATCGCCATTACCGTCAGCCCTACTGGCAAGGCGAAGGCGGCAAAACCGGCCCAGTTCCACGCGGGATACACGTCGTCGCGGTATAGCCCGGCCAGGTCCAGCTTCTGCCGGCGGATCAGGAAGTAGTCCACCGCCATGATCCCGGCAATGGGCCCCAACAAGCTGGAATAGCCCAGCAGCCAGTTGGAGTACACGCTCTCCAGGCTAAGGTCGGAGACAATCAGGCCTAGCTTCTTCAGCAGCTCATGCCCCATCAGCGCCAGGCCGATAAAGCCGGTCAGCCATATCGCGCGGCTTCGCCCGATCAGGCGTGGGGCAATGTTCTGGAAGTCATTGGTCGGCGACACGATGTTCGCCGCAGTGTTGGTCGACAGCGTGGCGATCACGATCAGCGCCATGGCCAGGGCCACCCAGAAGGGGCTTTGAATCTTGCCGATCAAGCTGACCGGGTCGGACACCGTCTCACCCACCAGTGATGCCGACGCGGCGGTCAGTACCACACCCAGCGCAGCGAACAGGAACATGGTCAGCGGCAGGCCGAAGATCTGCCCGAGAATCTGGTCCTTCTGGCTGCGGGCGTAGCGGCTGAAGTCGGGAATGTTCAGTGACAATGTGGCCCAGAAGCCGACCATGGCCGTGAGCCCTGCGCAGAAGTAACTGACCATGCTCGCCCCTTCCGGGCGCTTGGGCGGCTGGGCCAGCAGTTCGGTCATCGACATGTGTGGCAAGGCCCAGAACAGCAGACCGATGCCCACCGCCACCAGCAGCGGTGCCGACAGCGTTTCCAGCCACTTGATCGACTCGGCGCCGCGCAGTACCACCCACAGGTTCAGGCACCAGAAGATCATGAAGCCAATCACCTCGCCCGTCCCGCCCAGCGCCTTCCAGCCGTCGAACACCGAACCCAGGAACAGGTGAATGGCCAGCCCGCCGAACATGGTCTGAATACCGAACCAACCACAGGCCACCACCGCGCGGATCAGGCACGGTACGTTGGAGCCGAGAATGCCGAACGACGAACGCAGCAGCACCGGAAACGGGATGCCGTACTTGGTACCGGGAAAGGCATTGAGGGTAAGCGGTATCAGCACGATAACGTTGGCCAGCAGAATCGCCAGCAGCGCTTCGCCAACGCTGAGGCCGAAGTAGGCGGTGAGCACGCCGCCGAGGGTGTAGGTGGGTACGCAGATGGACATGCCCACCCACAGGGCGGTGATGTGCCATTTGTTCCAAGTGCGCTGGTGCACCTTGGTCGGTGCTATGTCGGGGTTGTAGCGCGGGCTGTCGAGGACATCGCTGCCCTCGGACAGCTCGAACAGGCCATCTTGCTCGACCACTTCCGATCTGCTCTGTTGCATAGGCCCTTCTCCAGTTTTTTCTTCTATTTTTCGCTCATCAGGCTGATTCGATGACCGGAGTTCGCACGCGGAATGTGCATAGAAATCTCGACCAGATTTTCATCTTGTCAAGCCAGTCAATTACCCTTAAAGCCCCTGCCTCCGCATGCACACTTAATTAATCCCTTTAATATCAATTAGTTAAAAACCACAAAATTAATGGGAAAATTTTCTTGCTGAATCCAGAATCAGCATCTAGCCTCGAATCTTGTCAGGACTGACAGGATTGACCGCCCTGCCCTCCCTGGCATCCATGACAATGCAAAGAACCGGCCAAAACCGGTCAGCCTGCGAGGAAAACGGCATGTCCCTGTTGATCCGTGGCGCCACCGTGGTTACCCACGAAGAGAGTTACCCCGCCGATGTCCTGTGTGCCGATGGCCTGATCCGTGCCATCGGGCAAAACCTCGAACCACCCACCGACTGTGAGATCCTCGACGGCAGCGGCCAGTACCTGATGCCCGGCGGCATCGACCCGCACACCCACATGCAGTTGCCGTTCATGGGCACTGTAGCCAGCGAGGACTTCTTCAGCGGCACCGCTGCGGGCCTGGCAGGCGGCACCACTTCGATCATCGACTTCGTCATACCCAACCCGCAGCAGTCGTTGCTGGAGGCCTTCCACACCTGGCGTGGCTGGGCGCAGAAAAGCGCCAGCGACTATGGCTTCCACGTCGCCATCACCTGGTGGAGCGAGCAGGTGGCCGAAGAGATGGGCGAGCTGGTGGCCAAGCACGGGGTGAACAGCTTCAAGCATTTCATGGCCTACAAGAATGCGATCATGGCCGCCGACGATACCTTGGTGGCCAGCTTCGAGCGTTGCCTGCAACTGGGCGCGGTGCCCACCGTGCATGCCGAGAACGGCGAGCTGGTGTACCACCTGCAGAAAAAACTGCTCGCCCAGGGCATGACCGGGCCGGAAGCCCACCCGCTGTCGCGCCCCTCGCAGGTTGAAGGCGAAGCGGCCAGCCGCGCCATCCGCATTGCTGAAACCCTCGGCACGCCGTTGTACCTGGTGCACATTTCCAGCCGCGAGGCACTGGATGAAATCGCCTATGCCCGAGGCAAGGGCCAGCCGGTGTATGGCGAGGTGCTGCCCGGCCATCTGCTGCTGGACGACAGTGTCTACCGTGACCCGGACTGGGCCACCGCCGCCGGTTATGTGATGAGCCCGCCGTTCCGCCCACGCGAACACCAGGAGGCGCTGTGGCGCGGCTTGCAGTCGGGCAACCTGCACACCACCGCCACCGACCACTGCTGCTTCTGCGCCGAACAGAAAGCCATGGGCCGCGACGACTTCAGCCGCATCCCCAACGGCACCGCCGGCATCGAGGACCGCATGGCGGTACTGTGGGATGCTGGGGTCAACAGTGGGCGCCTGTCGATGCACGAATTCGTCGCGCTGACCTCTACCAATACGGCGAAAATCTTCAACCTGTTCCCGCGCAAGGGCGCTATCCGCGTGGGTGCCGATGCCGACCTGGTGCTGTGGGACCCGCAGGGCACCCGCACCATCTCCGCCCAAACCCACCACCAGCAGGTGGACTTCAACATTTTCGAAGGCCGCACCGTGCGCGGCATCCCAAGCCACACCATCAGCCAGGGCAAGGTGCTCTGGGCCGATGGCGACCTGCGTGCCGAACCGGGCGCGGGGCGCTATGTGGAACGGCCGGCGTACCCGTCAGTGTATGAGGTGCTGGGGCGCCGGGCCGAGCATCAGCGGCCGATGCCAGTTCAGCGCTGAAGCCATTGGGGCTGCTGTGCAGTCCATCGCGACACAAGGCCGCTCCCACAAGGACCGCGATCGCCTGTGAGAGCGGCCTCGCGTCGAGATGGGCCGCGCAGCACCCCCAGAATCCACCGCAATACCTGTCGCCTGCACCATAAAAATAGAGAGGCTACAACCGTGATCGACGCCCTGAACCATTTGCCGCGCCCCCGGGCCGGCGCCGACCAGTTGGCCGAGCGCTTCAGCGATCTGGCCCCACCCCTCACCGCGCGCCAGGCCGCCCTGGAAAGTGCACGCTGCCTGTACTGCTACGACGCCCCTTGCGTCAACGCTTGCCCTAGCGAGATTGACATCCCCTCGTTCATACACCGCATCAGTGACGAGAACCTGCAAGGTGCTGCCGAGCGCATTCTTTCGGCCAACATTCTTGGCGGTAGTTGCGCCCGCGTGTGCCCCACCGAAATCCTCTGCCAGCAAGCCTGCGTGCGCAATAACGCCCAGGAATGCGCACCGGTGCTGATCGGCCAGCTGCAGCGTTACGCCCTGGACAACGCCCAGTTCAGCGCACACCCGTTCAAGCGCTCGGCAGCCACCGGCAAGCGTATCGCCGTGGTCGGCGCCGGCCCGGCAGGGCTGTCCTGCGCCCACCGCCTGGCCATGCACGGGCATGACGTGGTGGTGTTCGAGGCCTGCGACAAAGCCGGCGGCCTCAACGAGTACGGCATCGCCCGCTACAAGCTGGTAGACGACTATGCCCAGCGTGAAGTGGATTTCTTGTTGGGCATTGGCGGTATCGAAGTCCGCCATGGCCAGCGCCTGGGTAGCAACCTCAGCCTGGGCGAACTGCGCGATCAGTACGACGCGGTGTTCCTGGGCCTCGGCCTGAATGCCGTGCGCCAGCTAGGCCTGCCCGACGAGGAAGCCCCCGGCGTGCTCGCCGCCACCGAATACATCCGTGAGCTACGCCAGGCCGATGACCTGAGCCAGCTACCGCTGGCCGACCGCTGCCTGGTGATCGGTGCTGGCAACACGGCCATCGACATGGCCGTGCAGATGAGCCGTCTGGGTGCCCGCGACGTCAACCTGGTTTACCGCCGTGGTCAGGCAGACATGGGCGCTACCGGCCACGAGCAGGACATCGCCAAGGCCAACCAGGTGCGCCTGCACACTTGGGCCCGCCCTGATGCCGTGCTGCTGGATGACGCCGGTAAGGTCCGCGGCATGCGTTTTGCCCGCACCGAACTGGCGGAAGGCCGCCTGCGCGATACCGGCGAAACCTTTGAGCTGGCTGCGGACGCGATCTTCAAGGCCATTGGCCAGCGCTTCGACGACGCCAGCCTCCATGACCCGGTGGCTGCGCAACTGGCCCGCGAGGGTGAGCGCATCCGCGTTGACGAAAACCTGCAGACCAGCCTGCCGGGCGTGTACGCAGGCGGCGACTGCACCGCGCTGGGCCAGGACCTTACCGTGCAGGCCGTGCAACACGGCAAGCTGGCCGCCGAAGCCATCCATGCCCAACTCATGCTCAACGTGGAGGCAGCGTAAATGGCCGACTTGTCTATCGTATTTGCCGGCATCAAGGCACCCAACCCCTTCTGGCTGGCCTCCGCACCGCCAACCGACAAGGCCTACAACGTGGTCCGCGCCTTCGAGGCCGGCTGGGGCGGCGTGGTCTGGAAGACCCTGGGCGAAGACCCTGCAGCGGTCAACGTGTCGTCGCGCTACTCGGCGCACTATGGCCCCAACCGTCAGGTACAGGGGATCAACAATATCGAGTTGATCACCGACCGCTCACTGGACATCAACCTGCGTGAAATCACCCAGGTGAAGAAGGACTGGCCCGACCGCGCATTGATCGTGTCGCTGATGGTGCCGTGCATAGAGGAATCGTGGAAGTTCATCCTGCCGCTGGTGGAAGCCACCGGGGCCGATGGCATCGAGCTGAACTTCGGTTGCCCGCACGGTATGCCGGAACGCGGCATGGGGGCGGCCGTCGGCCAGGTGCCGGAATATGTGGAAATGGTCACCCGCTGGTGCAAGACGTACTGCGCGCTGCCGGTGATCGTGAAGCTTACGCCGAACATCACCGATATCCGCCAGTCGGCCCGCGCCGCGCACCGGGGCGGGGCCGATGCCGTGTCGTTGATCAACACCATCAACTCGATCACCAGCGTCGACCTGGACCGCATGGTGGCCCACCCGATTGTCGGAGACCAGAGCACCCATGGCGGTTACTGCGGTTCGGCAGTGAAGCCGATTGCCTTGAACATGGTGGCGGAAATCGCCCGCGACCCGGAAACGCGTGGCTTGCCGATTTGTGGCATTGGCGGCATCGGCAACTGGCGTGACGCAGCCGAGTTCATGGCCCTGGGCAGTGGTGCCGTGCAGGTGTGCACGGCGGCGATGCTGCATGGCTTCCGTATCGTCGAGGACATGCAGGACGGCCTGGCGCGCTGGATGGATCAGCATGGGCACCGCAACATTGAGGCGTTCCGCGGGCAGGCGGTGGGGCATACCACCGACTGGAAATACCTGGACATCAACTACAAGTCGGTGGCGCACATTGACCAGGAGGCGTGCATCGGCTGCGGGCGCTGCCACATTGCGTGTGAGGACACCTCGCACCAGGCGATTGCCAGCACGCTGAAGGCTGACGGCACGCATGCCTACAGTGTGATCGAGGAGGAATGCGTAGGCTGCAACCTGTGCCAGATCACCTGCCCGGTGGAAAACTGCATCGAAATGGAGGCACAGGATACCAGCAAGCCGTACCTGAACTGGACGCAGGATCCGCGTAACCCCTACCGTGAGGCCAGTTGAAGCAATAGGGGCTGCCATGCAGCCCTTCGCGGGCTTGCCCGCTCCCACAGGACTGCGCCGTTTCTGAGGACAGCGCAGAACCTGTGGGAGCGGGCAAGCCCTTGAAGGCCGCGCAGCGGCCTCAATCGCCGGTTCACGGCTCCAGCCCGATCCCCCGCAAGATCACGCTGGTCACCGTTTGCACGGCACTCTCGAACGCCATGTCCGACAGCATCTCGCCGCCGTTCAGCAACTGCACCTGGTAACCGAAGTCGGCGTAATGCTGGGTCGAGGCCCAGATCATGTACAGCAGCGCCGACGGCTCCACCGGCAAGATGCGCCCCTCTTCCACCCAGCAGCGGATCTTGGCTTCTTTCATCTTCGCCCAGGGCACCAGGCTTTCGTCGAGGTTAACCCCCAGCACCGGCGCCCCATGCAGCATCTCTTCGGCCCAGATTTTCGAGCCCAGCGGCCGCGAGCGCGAATGGCCCATCTTCGCCCGGATGTAGCTGGTCAGCACCACACGCGGGTCGTCGAAGTTCTCGAAGCACAGGGCGTCCTGCTTCCACACATCCAGCAGGTCCTGCAGCACTGCGCGGAACAGCTCATCCTTGGTGCTGAAGTAATAATGCAGGTTGGAGCGTGGCAGCTCAGCCTGCTCGGCGATATCCCCCATGGAGGTGGCGCCATAGCCCTTTTCAGCAAACACCTTCTCCGCCGCTTGCAGGATTTTTTCGATATTGCGTCGGCGGATTTCGATCTTGTGATTGGCCATCAGGCTTGGGCCGTCCACACCGCCAGCTCATAACCGTCCGGGTCAATGAAATGAAAGCGCCGCCCGCCGGGAAAGGCAAAGGTCGCCCGGCTGATTTTCGCCCCGGCGGCTTCGATCCGCTGCTGCGTGGCCGCCAGGTCGTCGGTGTACAAGATAACCAGGGGCCCACCCGGACGCACCGGCTCACCCGTGGTGAAGCCACCCGTCAACCGGCCATCACTGAACTCGGTATAGGTAGGCCCGTAGTCGGTGAACGCCCAACCAAACACGCTGCCATAGAAGGCCTTGCTCCGTGAAATGTCGCTGACATTGAACTCGATGTTGTCGATCTGCCGGTCAGTACCGCGAATGCCCATGTGTGCTCCGTGCCGAAGGGTGTTTGGCCTAGTCTACTCCGGTCAAGGCAGTCGCCCCACTCATTCGCTACCCACAACGCGCCCGGTCGCGCGCCGGGCACTGTGCGCGGTGCAGATTGAGCGCGGTGTTGATGATGCCTATGTGGCTGAAGGCCTGGGGGAAGTTGCCGAGCATGCGGCGGCCGGCCGGGTCGTACTGTTCGGCCAGCAGGCCGAGGTCGTTGCACAGGCTGGTCAGGTGTTGGTACAGCGCTTCGGCTTTGGCCTGGCGCCCCAGCAATACATAAACGTCAGCCAGCCAGAACGAACACACCAGGAAAGTGCCCTCCCCCGGCGTCAAGCCGTCGCTGCAACTGTCACTGTCATAGCGCAGCAACAGGCCGTTCTTCATCAGGCGCTGTTCGATCTGCTCCAGAGTACGCATGAAGCGTGGGTCATCTGCCGGCAGGAAGCCGGTCAGAGCGATCTGCAACAGGCTGGCGTCCATTTCGGTCGAACCATAGGCCTGGACAAAGAACCGGCCGCTGGCGTCCAGGCCGTGCTCGCACACGTCGCGGTGAATCTCGTCAGCCACCTGGCGATAATGCTGCCCGCGCTCGCGGCCTTCTTCCGTGGTGTCGGCCAGCCCTGCGGCGCGGTCGAAGGCGACCCAGGCCATCACCTTGGAGTGCACGAACTGCTGCCGGCCGCCACGCACTTCCCAGATGCCTTCGTCCGGCTCGCGCCAGATACCCTCGACATAAGGCAAGATCAAGCGCGAAATGGCGGCGCTGCGCGGGTGGCGGGGCAACCCGCCCTTGATCGCCTGGGTCATCGCATCGGCCAGTTCGCCATAGATGTCCAGCTGTGTCTGCGCAGAGGCCGCGTTGCCCACCCGCACCGGCTGTGAATGCTCATAACCGGCCAGCCACGGCAAGGTGAACTCCTGCAGGTCCCGCTCGCCAGCCAGGCCATACATGATCTGCATCTGCTCGGGGTTGCCGGCCACCGAGCGCAGCAGCCACTCGCGCCAGGCCTGGGCCTCGTCGAAGTAGCCAAGGTTCATGAAGGCCAGCAGGGTCATGGTCGCGTCGCGCAACCAACAGAAGCGGTAGTCCCAGTTGCGCTCGCCACCCACACGCTCGGGCAGCGAAGTGGTGACGGCAGCGACCATACCGCCGGTGGGGGCGTAGGTCATGGCCTTGAGGGTGAGAAGCGAGCGGCGCACCAGGGCGGAATATGGCCCGACCTGCGGGCAGCGGTCGGCGAAGGCCTGCCATTGCTCGCGGGTGTTGGCCAGGGCTTCGTCGATTTCACAGTCGGGCTGCATCGGCAAGTGCGAGGGCTGGTGACGCAGGCTGAAGACCTGGCGCTGGCCCGTGCTGACGCGAAAGCGGCAGCCGGTATGGTGGTCGCGGGCTTGCGGAGGCACGGTGCTGCACAGGATCAGCCGATCAGGGCCGGCGACGGCGCTGAGGGTCAGTGGGTCGAGTCGTTCCACCCAGGGCACGCTGCGGCCGTAGTCGAAGCGCATGACCAGGTCCATTTCGAAATGGGTTTCGCCAGACAAGCCTTCGACAATGCGCACCACCGAGTTGACCTCGCCCAAGGGCATGAAGTCGAGCACCCGGGCACGACCGCTTGCGGTCACCCAGGTGGTTTCCAAAACCAGGGTGTCGCCCAGGTATTGGCGGCTGCTGTGCACTACCGGGTCGCAAGGGGCCAGGCGCCAGCGGCCGTTTTCTTCGTTGCCCAGCAGGGCCGCGAACACGGCGGGGGCGTCGAAGCGTGGCAGGCACAGCCAGTCCAGCGAGCCATCGCGGCTGACCAGCGCCGCACTGCGGCAGTTGCCCAGCAGGGCATAGTCTTCGATGTGGGCAGGCATTGGGTCTCCTTTGTGTGGTTGCCTGTGCTGGCCCGCGACAGGGCCGGCACAGGCTTGCAAACCTCTCACCCCAAACGGTGCCACTCCCGCTTGTCGCGGGACAGCAATTCATTGCCGGCCTCAGGTCCGTCCTCGCCAGCCGAATACTCATGCACCTCGCCGCCCTGGGCCCAGGCATCGAGAAACGGCTGCACCGCCCGCCAGCCGTTCTCGATGTTGTCTGCCCGCTGGAACAGGGTCTGGTCACCGGTCAGGCAGTCATAGATCAGCGTCTCGTAGCCAGTGGCCGGGGTCATCTTGAAGAAGTCCTTGTAGGCAAAGCCCAACTCGACATTCTCCATCACCAGTTCCGGCCCGGGCCGTTTGGCTTGCAGGTCGAACCACATGCCTTCATTGGGCTGGATCTGGATTTTGAGGTAGTTGGGTTTGGGCCGTTCCAGCTCCGACTCGCGAAACTGCGCATACGGTGCGGGCTTGAAGCAGATGGCAATCTCGGTGTCACGCACGCTCATGCGCTTGCCGGTGCGCAGGTAGAACGGCACGCCGGCCCAGCGCCAGTTGTCGATCATCACCTTCAGCGCCACGTAAGTCTCGGTCTGGCTGTCCGGCGCGACGTTGGGCTCCTGGCGGTAGCCTGGCAACGACTTGCGCCCCTGCTTGCCGGCGCTGTACTGGCCTCGCACGGAGTTTTTCAGGGCCATTTTTGCCGACCATGGGCGGATAGCGCCGACCACCTTGGCCTTTTCACCGCGCACCGCATCGGCGCCGAACGCGGCCGGCGGCTCCATGGCCACCATCGCCAGCAACTGGAACAGGTGGTTGGGCACCATGTCGCGCAGAGCGCCGGTGCTGTCATAGAACGCACCCCGAGTCTCGACACCGACAGTTTCCGCTGCGGTGATCTGCACGTGATCGATGTAGTGATTGTTCCAGAACGATTCGAACAGGCCGTTGGAAAAGCGGCTGACCAGAATGTTCTGCACCGTTTCCTTGCCCAGGTAATGGTCGATGCGATAGATCTGCCGCTCGCCCATCACCTTCAGCAGGCAGGCGTTGAGTGCCTCGGCGCTAGCCAGGTCGGTGCCGAACGGTTTTTCAACCACCACCCGACGAAAGCCGCCGGCCGACTCGTCCAACAGGCCTTCCTGCCCCAGGCGCTGCGCCACCTCGGGAAAAAAGCGCGGCGACGTGGCCAGGTAGAAAATAGCATTGCCGTGACTGGTCTTGTCGATGCGCCTGGCCAGGGCCTGGTAGGTTGCCGGATCGAGAAAGTCGCCCGTCTGGTAATCCAGGCGCTTGGCCAGACGGGCCCATAGCTTCTCGTCCAGGCACTTGGCGCTGCCCTCGCCGCCTTTGTCACGCTCGACCATGAACGCGTGCAGGCGCGCGGCGAACGTTTCGGCGCTGGCCGGGTTATGGTCGACGCCGACGATGCGCAGGTTACGGTCCAGTAAACCGTCGCGGCTGAGGTTGTACAGCGCTGGCATCAGCAGGCGCTTGACCAGGTCGCCATTGGCGCCGAACAGGAACAGGGTACAAGGGGGGGCGGCCGCAATGGTCTGTTTAGTCATTCGCCTTTCTTCTCGATGTGGCCACCGAAGCCCAGGCGCATGGCCGAGAGGATCTTGTCACCATAGGTGCCCTGTTGCTGGCGCGAACGGAAGCGCGCGAACAGGGCGCTGGACAACACTGGCACCGGCACCGCCTGCTCGACGGCGGCGTCGATGGTCCAACGGCCTTCGCCACTGTCGGACACCGAGCCACTGAATTGCGACAGCTGCGGGTCAGCCACCAGCGCATCGGCGGTGAGGTCGAGCAGCCACGAGGTCACCACGCTGCCGCGTCGCCACACTTCGGCAATTTCGGCCACGTTCAGGTCGAAGCGCTGGTCTTCCGGCAGCTCGTTGCCGCCTTTGCTGCGCAGCAGGTCGAAGCCTTCGGCATAGGCCTGCATCAGGCCGTACTCGATGCCGTTATGCACCATTTTCACGTAGTGCCCGGCGCCGGGTGGGCCGGCGTGGATGTAGCCGTGCTCGGCACGCTGGTGCTCGCCGTTGCGGCCATGGGTACGCGGGATGTCGCCCACGCCCGGCGCCAGCGCCTTGAACAGCGGTTCCAGGCGCTCGAAAACGTCCTTTTCGCCACCGATCATCATGCAGTAGCCGCGGTCAAGGCCCCACACGCCGCCGGAAGTCCCAACGTCCAGATAATGCAGGCCGCGCTTGGCCAGCTCTGCAGCGCGGCGCATGTCGTCCTTGTAGAAGGTGTTGCCGCCGTCGATGATCGCATCGCCCGGCTCCAGCAATTCGGCCAGCTGGGCGATGGTCTGCTCGGTGGGGTCGCCAGCCGGCAGCATCACCCATACCGCGCGCGGCGCTTTCAGCTTTTGCACCAGTGCACCGAGGTCGTGCGCGCCCTGGGCGCCTTCGCCCTCCAGGCCGGTGATGGCTTCACGGTTGCGGTCGTGCACTACGGTGCGGTGGCCGGCGCGCATCAGGCGCCTTGCGATATTGCCGCCCATACGGCCCAGCCCGATGATTCCCAGTTGCATGAGCCAATGCTCCCTTTCGAAATGGATGACGACACGGTCCAGCTTTTCAGATTAGTCCAGCATGCCGCCCGAGGGTTCAGCGACGAACGGCAAGACCACGATAAACAAAAAAGTTCCCAAGCCCGGTGAAAGAATTCAGAATGCGCCCCGCGTGAAGCGTCTACGCTTTGACTTGTCACCAGCCAAAACCGCGAGGTGTGCTCATGGGTACATTGATGCCAGCAACCCCACCCCAGACCCTCTATGTCTCCGTGCGCCGTGATGAGCTGCGTAAACTGAAGGACGAACGTGACCAGCTGCGTCAGCAGGTTGCCCAACTGAACCTGCTGTTGGCGCAACAGCGCACTGACGATAAAGCTGTCAGCCTCTGATCGATTCCCATGCCGCCTGTGGGAGCTGCATAGCTCCCACCCGATCCTGAAGCCAGTCACCGTCTTTGAACCCTATCGGGCAACCGAAGCGGCCTTGTGCCCAAAAAGGGCCAGCACTGAAAGCAGAATCCTCCGCCCATACCCACCTCTTCGCAACCTAAAGCCACGCTTACGCCTGCGCACCCAAAAGGTGCATTGCGCGTAACGAGCCACAATTTGGCGCAGCTCGAAATCCCTCTGCCCCACACTCGCCCACCCCTTTTCGCAACCCGTCACAAACGCCAACGTTTGCGTCTATTGCGCACATAACAATAGTGACCAGTGGGTCACCTTTTTAGCACTTTCTCTCCTACACTCAGTTTTCGGCCCGCCATTTGCTCAATGGAAGAGTGACCCCAAAAAAGTCGAACTTTCAGGAAACCCGGCAGGTCATCAACATAAGTAGGCCAGACGCATCGGGCTATTCCCGATCCTCGGCCCACACACCCCAACCAGTCCAAGCGCCTTCGGCCGGAATGCTGATCGCGTAGTGCCTGCGCGCACGACCCTGGGGCATGGAACGCACTAAGCAGATTCAAACTAGAGAGAACCAGCACGAAACATCGCCATGGGTGCCAGCACCCGACCAAGCATAGGGACGGAGAGAAGTATGATCAGTGCCGCTGTCGAGCCTCACGTAGACGCTTTCAAACCGGATAACCGCGAGCCGCTCACCCCGGACTTCGCAACGACAGGCAAGGCACCCGGCGCCCAGCGCCAGTACAACCCGAACATGCGCAAGATTCTGTTCGTGACTTCGGAAATCGCCGACCTGGTGAAAACCGGCGGCCTGGGTGACGTGTCCGCTGCCCTGCCCCGTGCCCTGGCGCACCTGCACGATGTGCGGGTACTTATCCCCGGCTACCGCCAGGTAATGGAAAGCGACAACCCGATACATATCGTGGGTGAGCTGGGCGGCCATGCGGCCCTGCCGCCATGCAAGATCGGGCGCATGGACATGGCCGACGGCCTGGTCATCTATGTATTGATCTGCCCCGAACTGTACCAGCGCGACGGAACACCCTATGGTGCCAACAATGGCCGCGACTGGCCCGACAACCACATCCGCTTTGCCCGCCTGGGCCTGGCTGCTGCCGAAATCGCTGCTGGCGAAGGCAAGATCCACTGGACGCCGGAAGTGGTGCACGCGCATGACTGGCCCGCCGGCCTGGCCCCGGCCTACATGCACTGGCGCGGCCTGAATACGCCCACGTTGTTCACCATCCACAACCTGGCGTACCAAGGTGTGTACAGCCGCGGCTGCAGCCCGGAGCTGGCGATACCCGAACATGCCATGCAGCAGGAAGGCATGGAGTTCTACGGCAAGCTGTCGTTCCTCAAGGCCGGGCTGGCCTACTCCAGCCACATCACCACAGTCAGCGCCACCTATGCCCGGGAAATCACCACCCCGGAATTCGGTTGCGGCCTGGACGGCTTCCTCGCCAGCAAGGCCCAGCAAGGCCTGCTCGGTGGCATCCCCAACGGCATCGACGAAAGCTGGGACTCAGCCACCGACAAGCACCTGCAGCACAACTTCAGCATCAACGACTGGGAGGGCAAAGCGCGTAACACCCAGGAGGTACGTGAGCTGTTCGGCCTGGAAGATTCCGAAGGCCCGTTATTCGCCGTGGTGTCGCGGCTGGTCTATCAAAAGGGCCTGGACCTGACCCTGGGCGTGGCCGACTACATCGTCGAGCAGGGCGGGCAGATTGCGATCATCGGCCGCGGCGAACCGGAAGAGGAACAGGCCATGCGCGAGCTGGCGCTGCGTCACCCGGGCCGCATCGGTGTGCGTATCGGCTTCAATGAAACCGACGCCCGGCGCATGTTCGCCGGCAGCGATTTCCTGCTGATGCCGTCGCGCTACGAGCCGTGCGGCCTCAGCCAGATGTACGCGCAACGCTTCGGCTCGCTGCCGGTGGCACGCAATACCGGCGGCCTGGCCGACACCATCGAGTGCGGCGTGACAGGCTTCCTGTTCAACGAGTCTACCGTTGAGAGCTATCGCCAGGCACTCAGCCGCGCCTTTTATGTATATGGTAAGAAGGACCTGCTGAACGCCATGCGCTGCCTGTCGATGACCCAGCCGTTCAACTGGTGCCAGGCGGTTGAACCCTACGCCCGCCTGTACGAGGACCTGGTCAAGCAGGCACAGCTGAGCCACTACTGAGCGGGGGTCAGAAGATGCACAGACATGGCGCACACTTGCTGGACGCCACGTCGGCGCGCTTCGCCCTCTGGGCGCCGGATGCGCGCAGCGTGAGCGTGGAACTGGAGCGGCAGCCGGCCATCGAACTGCTGCCGGATGATGAGGGCTGGTACAGCGGCGTGGCGCCATGCCAGGCCGGTGACCGTTACCACTACCGTATCGACGGTGAGCTGCAGGTGGCCGACCCGGCCTCGCGCTACCAACCCGACGGCGTACACGGGCCGAGCCAGGTCGTGGATGTGGCCGGATACGCCTGGCAACACCCGTGGCAAGGCCGACCTTGGCATGAGGCCGTGATCCAGGAGGTGCATGTTGGCCTGCTCGGGGGTTACGCCGGGGTTGCCCGGCAATTGCCGCGCCTGGCCGAACTGGGCATCAGCGCGATCGAATTGATGCCGCTGGGGCAGTTCCCTGGCGAACGCAACTGGGGTTACGACGGCGTACTGCCATACGCCCCACAGAACACCTACGGCAGCCCCGAGCAACTGTGCGCACTGGTCGACCAGGCCCACGGCCACGGGCTGATGGTGCTGGTCGATGTGGTGTACAACCACTTCGGGCCCGACGGCAATTACCTGCACCAGTACGCCAGCCCGTTCTTCCGTGAAGACCGGCAGACCCCCTGGGGCGCGGCCATCGACTTTCGCCGCCCGCAGGTGCGCGAGTACTTTATCCAGAATGCACTGATGTGGCTGTGCGACTACCGCTGCGACGGCCTGCGCCTGGATGCCGTGCATGCCATCGACCAGCCCGATTTTTTGATCGAGCTGGCCCAACGGGTGCGCGCCGCCATAGAACCAGGCCGGCACGTGTGGCTGGTGCTGGAGAACGAGCACAACCAGGCGGGCCTGCTGGAACAGGGTTACGACGCCCAGTGGAACGACGACGGCCACAATGCCCTGCACGTGCTGCTGACCGGTGAAACCGAAGGTTACTATGCCGACTACCAGCATCGCCCCATCGACCAGCTGGCACGGTGCCTTGGCGAAGGTTTCGTGTTCCAGGGCCAGGCCAACCGGCATGGCAAACCACGCGGCGAACCCAGCGGGCATTTGCCGCCCAGCGCCTTCGTGTTGTTCCTGCAGAACCACGACCAGATCGGCAACCGCGCCCTGGGTGAGCGCCTGACCCGCCTGTGCCCCGCGCCAGCCTTGCGGGCAGCCACCGGCCTGTTGCTGCTGGCACCCATGATCCCGCTGCTGTTCATGGGCGACGAAGCCGGCAGTTGCCAGCCGTTCCTGTTTTTTACCGACTTCCATGACGCGCTGGCCGACGCGGTACGCGAAGGCCGTCGTGGCGAATTCGCCCACTTCACCGCGTTCGCCGACCCCAAGCAGCGTGAGCACATTCCCGACCCCAACGCCGAACAGACGTTCGCCTCTTCACGTCCGCAGAACAAGGCGGTGATCGCCGGCTGGCATGGCCTTTACCAGCAACTGCTCGACCTGCGCCGCCGCCATGTCATCCCGCACTTGCCCGGCAGCCGTGCCCTCGGCGCCGAGGTGCACGCTGACAAAGCGCTGACCGCGCGCTGGCGGCTGGGCAATGGCAACACGCTGCGCATCGACCTGAACCTGGCCGACACCCCGCAGGCCATCGAACTGCCCGCGCCATCCACACGGCTGTTCGACAGCAGCGACACCCGCCACCCGGATACCCACCTGGCTGCGTACAGCTGCGTGGTCAGCCTGCTTCCCCCTGCCCAGGAGCGCCCATGAGCGAAACCGCCCTGCACCGTCTGGCAACCAGCGTCGGGCTGAGCCGCGACTGGATTGACGCCAATGCCAGGCCCCAGCGTGTCAGCGACGAAGTGCTGCGCAACATCCTAGAAGGCCTTGGCCACCCGGCCGGCGACGACGCGGCCGTTGCCGACAGCCTGCGTGCGGTGGAAACCGCCGAAGACAGCGAACACCTGCCGCCCTTGCTGACCGCCGACCTAGGCCAGCCGCTAGCGCTGTCGCGCTACTTCAGTGCCGCCAGCGTGGCCCACTGCACCCTGGAAGATCACACCTCGGTCACCCTCAGCCTCGATGACCAGGCGCGCCTGCCCGGCGAGCTGCCCATCGGCTATCACCAGGTGGAAATCGACAGCCGCCGCTTCACCGTAGCGGTGGCGCCAACACGCTGCCACAGCCTGGAAGACAAGGTGCAACAGCCGCCACCACGCTGCTGGGGCCTGGCAGTGCAGCTGTACAGCCTGCGCCGCCCCGGCGACGGTGGCTTCGGCGACTGCCTGGCGCTGGAGCAGTTAGCCCGTTCGGCCGCCGAGCGCGGCGCCGATGCCTTGGCTATCAGCCCGATTCACGCCCTGTCGGCCATCGACCAGGAACACTACAGCCCCTACTCACCTTCCAGTCGCCTGCTGCTCAACACCCTGTACACCAGCCCTGCGGCCCTGCTGGGTGAACGGGAGGTGCGCTTGGCCATCGAAGCGTGCGGGCTGGAGCAACAACTCGAAGAGCTGGAGCAACGCCCTCTGGTCGACTGGCCACGCGCCGCCAGCGCCCGGCTGCGTTTGCTTGAAGCGCTTTATCAAGGCTTCAGCCAAGGCGACCACCCACTACGCACTGATTTTGACAGCTTCCGCGAAGCCGGCGGCCAGACCCTGGAGCACCACTGCCGCTTCGAGGTGCTGCAGGCCCAGGCGGTGGAGCATGGCCTCGGTGCCGACTGGCGCAACTGGCCCAAAGCCTGGCATGACCCCTACCACCCGGAAGTGGAGGCTTTGGCCAACGCCTACCCGGCCAAGGTCGAGTTCCATGCATTCTGCCAGTGGCTGACCGAGCGTGGCCTGCAACGTGTCCAGGAAGCGGCCCGCAGCAATGGCATGGCCGTAGGCCTGATCGCCGACCTGGCGGTGGGCGCTGACGGTGCCGGCAGCCAGGCCTGGAGCCGCCAGGACGAACTGCTGGCCGGCCTGAGCGTGGGTGCGCCGCCCGACATCCTCAACCACGTAGGGCAGGATTGGGGCATTTGCGCCTTCTCGCCCGAGGGCCTCAAGCGCAATGGCTATCGCGCCTTCATCGAGATGCTGCGGGCCAACCTCGCCCACGCTGGCGGCCTGCGCATCGACCATGTGATGGGCCTGCGCCGGCTATGGCTGATCCCGCAAGGGGCCAAACCCAGCGAAGGCGCCTACCTCGACTACCCGCTAGACGACCTGCTGCGCCTGCTGGCGCTGGAGTCGGTGCGTCACCAGGCGATCATCCTTGGCGAAGACCTGGGCACCGTGCCCGACAGCCTGCGCGAAAAGCTGGCCGAAAAGGCCGTGCTGGGCATGCGCGTGCTGCCGTTCGAGCAAACCCAGCCGGGCCAGTTCAAGCCGATTCTCGACTGGCCGGACAATGCCCTGGCCACAACCGGCACCCACGATCTGGCGCCACTGGCCGGCTGGCTGGCAAACCGCGACATCGACTGGAGACACCGCTTGCAACTGATCGACGCCGCTACCGAGTTGCACTGGCGACACGAGCGTCAGAAAGAACGCGACGGCCTGCACCGCATCCTGGAAGCCAACTACGGCGAACTGAAGGACAATGACGCGCTGATCGATGCGGCCATCCGCTTCGTTGGCCATACCCGTGCGCCGCTGGTGCTGGTGCCGTTGGAAGACCTGCTGGGCTGCGACGAGCAACCCAATTTGCCGGGCACCACCAACGGCCATCCCAACTGGCGGCGGCGGTTTGCCCGTCCGGTTCGCGAACTGCTCGACGATGAGGACGCCGCACGGCGCCTGGAGCTGCTGGCCCAGGCCCGCGAACAGGCGTGGGAGCGTGACCGATGAAGCCACTGACCGCGACCCTGCGCCTGCAATTCCACAGCGACTTCACCCTCGATCACGCTGTACCGCTGGTGCCGTATTTCGCCCAGCTGGGCATCAGCCACCTGTATGCCTCGCCCATCCTCAAGGCCCGCGCTGGCTCGCGCCATGGCTACGACGTGGTCGATCCTACCTGCGTCAACCCGGAGCTGGGCGGCGAGGCCGCGCTGGAGCGCCTGGTTGCCGCCCTGCGCCAGCATGGCATGGGGCTGATCCTCGACACGGTGTCCAACCACATGGCCGTGGGCGGTGCCGACAACCCTTGGTGGCAAAGCCTGCTGGCCTGGGGACGGCGCAGCCCGTATGCAGCGTTCTTCGACATCCAGTGGCACTCCAGCGACCCACTGCTGGCCGGGCAACTGCTGTTGCCGTTCCTCGGCAGCGACTACGGCGTGGCGCTCAAGAAGGGTGAGATACCGCTGCAGTTCGACAAACAGCAGGGGCTGCTGCAGGTGGCCCATTACGCGCATCGTTTCCCGATCTGCCCGGTCGATTACGGCTGGATTCTCGCGCTCAGCCCAGAGCCTGCGCTCAAGGTGCTGGCCGAGCGCTTCACGGCATTGGGCGACTCGGCCAACCCGCTGGCCGATAGCCTGCCGCTCCAAGCCGAACTGGCACGCCTGGTGCGCGAAGGTGCCGACCTCGAATCGGCCCTGGTGGCCTTCGACAGCCGCAGCGAGGCCGGTTTCAAGCGCCTGCACCTGCTGCTGGAGCGCCAGACCTACCGCCTGGCCAGCTGGCGCACCGCCGCCGACGACATCAACTGGCGGCG
This sequence comes from Pseudomonas sp. D5(2026), assembly GCF_057766845.1. Taxonomy (NCBI): domain Bacteria; kingdom Pseudomonadati; phylum Pseudomonadota; class Gammaproteobacteria; order Pseudomonadales; family Pseudomonadaceae; genus Pseudomonas; species Pseudomonas sp. D5(2026). The sequence continues at coordinate 1,970,850 of NZ_CM173421.1, read as the reverse complement.
CTTCTTCGACATCAACGAGCTGGGCGGCCTGCGCGTGGAGCGCGCCGTGGTGTTCGAAGCCACCCATGCCAAGCTGTTCGAACTGATCGAACGTGGCCTGGTGGACGGCCTGCGCATCGACCATATCGACGGCCTTGCCGACCCGCGTGGCTACTGCCGCAAACTGCGCCGGCGGGTTGATGGCCTGCTGGCGCGGCGGCCGCTGAATGCAGGGCTGGAGCACTTCCCCCTGTACGTGGAAAAGATCCTGGGTGCCGACGAGCACCTGCACCGCGACTGGCTTACCGACGGCACCACCGGCTACGAGTTCATGAACCAGGTGTCGCTGCTGCAACATGATCCGGCCGGCGAAGCGCCGCTGAGCGAACTGTGGAGCAACGTCAGCGAGCGCCCGGCGTTCACCGAAGAAGTGCGCCAGGCCCGTCACCTGGTGCTCAACGCCAGCCTGGCCGGTGACTGCGAGTCGGTGGCCCAGGCACTGTTGCAGGTGGCGCGCAATGACCTGATGACCCGTGACCTGACCCTGGGCGCGATTCGCCGGGCCTTGCAGGCGTTGGTGGCGCATTACCCGGTTTACCGAACCTACTTCAATGCCTGCGGGCGCCCGGCGCAGGACGAAACGTTCTTCCAGCAGGCCCTGACCAACGCCCGGCAAGACCTTGCCGAAGCCGACTGGCCGCTACTGGACCAACTTGAACGGTGGTTGGGCGGGCAAGCCTGGCGGCACCTGCCACCCGGGCGCGCCCGCAAGCAACTGCGCCACGCCTGCGTGCGCTTCCAGCAACTGACTGCGCCCAGCGCCGCCAAAGCCGTGGAAGACACCGCCTTCTACCGCAGCGCGCGGCTGCTGTCGCGCAACGACGTGGGTTTCGACGCCGAGCGCTTCAGCGCCCCACCCATGCATTTCCACAACGAGGCCCAGCGGCGCCTGCGCGATTTCCCCGACAACCTGCTGACCACCGCCACCCACGACCACAAGCGCGGCGAAGACACGCGTGCACGCCTGGCCGTACTCAGCGAGCGCGGCACGTGGCTGGCCAGCCGGGTGGAGCACTGGCGTGAGCTGGCCGCCCCCCTGCGCGCGCAGTTGGACGACGGGCTGGCACCCAGCCCCGGCGACGAGTTGATGCTGCTACAAACCCTGCTCGGCAGTTGGCCCTTGGACCTCGACCTGAACGACGACAATGCCCTGCGCCAATACGCCGAGCGTGTTCGCCAGTGGCAGCAGAAGGCCCTGCGCGAGGGCAAGCTGCGCAGTAGCTGGAGCGCACCGAACGAGGCCTACGAAGGCGCCTGTGCTCATTACCTCGACGGCCTGCTGCTGGACAGCGAGAACCAGCAACTGCGCAAGTCGCTGGCCGACGCGGCGCAGCTGCTGGCCTGCCCCGGCGCTCTCAATGGCTTGGTCCAGGCCCTGTTGCGCATGACCACACCCGGTGTGCCCGACCTGTACCAGGGTAACGAATACTGGGACTTCAGCCTGGTCGACCCGGACAACCGCCGCGCCGTGGACTACGCTTCGAGGCGTCGCACGCTGGACGACGCCACGCCGGTCGCCGAGCTGTTGGCCCACTGGCGCGACGGCCGCGTCAAACAGGCCTTGATCGCGCGGGTGCTGGACTGCCGCCAGGCCCACGCCGAGCTGTTCCGCCGTGGTGCCTACCTGCCACTGACCGTACAGGGCCGGCACGCTGACAGGGTCATAGCCTTTGCTCGCCTGGGGGAAGGCGAGCACGCCATCGTCGTCGCTCCGCGCCTGGCCAGCAGCCTGCTCGGAGGTGCCACTACACCGTTGATCCCGGCAAAGAACTGGGACGACACCCGGCTGGTACTGCCGTTTGCCTTGTCACCTGCCAACTCGACGGGACTTTTCTCCTGTGCGGCGGTCAGCTCTTCAAAGGAGTTGCTGTTGAGCGCCGTGCTGGCGGAGTTTCCGGTCAACGTGTTGATACAACAATCTTGAGCATCAGGAGCGTCATGATGAGTGTCGATGAAAAGCGTATTCGCGAATTTGCCTACCAGATCTGGGAATCCGAAGGTAAGCCTGTAGGAGAGGAAGAACGCCACTGGGAAATGGCCCGCAAGCTGGCCGAGGCCGAAGCGCTGGCGCCCAAGGCAGCCCCGCGCAAGAAAGCAGCGGCCAAGCCGAAGGCGCCTGCAGAACCCAAGGCGGCGGCCCTGCCGGGGCTCAAACCTGCTGCGGCGAAAAAGCCCCGGGCGGCGAAAAAGCCTACTGCCGGTTGAGCCTGTCCCGGCCTCTTTGCGGGCAAGCCCGCTCCTACAGGTTCATCACAGGCGCATGTAGGAGCGGGTTTACCCGCGAAGAGGCCAATGCAGGACAGCACAACTTCCCTTCCGTCACGGCCACTTGAGGATCGTCATGAGCCCCCGCACCCCGAAGAAAACCCGCTCGGTCGCACCATCACGCATCCGCGAAGGCCTACCCTTCCCCCTCGGCGCCACCTGGGATGGCCTAGGGGTCAACTTCGCCCTGTTCTCGGCCAACGCCACCAAGGTCGAGCTGTGCCTGTTCGACTCCACTGGCGAGCAGGAAATCGAGCGCATAGAGCTGCCCGAATACACCGATGAGATCTACCACGGCTACCTCCCCGACGCTCACCCCGGCCTGGTCTATGGCTACCGGGTGTACGGCCCCTACGAGCCGGAAAACGGCCACCGCTTCAACCCCAACAAACTGCTGATCGACCCGTATGCCAAGCAACTGGTCGGCAGCCTGAAATGGTCCGAGGCCCTGTTCGGCTACACCATCGGCCATCCCGACGGTGACCTGTCATTCGACGAGCGCGACAGCGCGCCTTTCGTACCCAAATGCAAGGTCATCGACCCTGCGTTCACCTGGGGCCGCGACCAGCGTGTGCAGATCCCGTGGGAGCGCACGATCATCTATGAAGCGCATGCCCGCGGCATCAGCATGCGCCACCCGGGTGTGCCTGAAGAACTGCGTGGCACCTTCGCCGGCCTGGCCAACGACGAGCTGCTCAAGCACATCAAGGACCTTGGCGTGTCGAGCATCGAGCTGCTGCCGATCCACGCCTTTGTCAACGACCAGCACCTGCTGGACAAGGGCCTGAACAACTACTGGGGCTACAACAGCATCGCCTTTTTCGCCCCGCACCCGCGCTACCTCGCCAGCGGCAAGATCGCCGAGTTCAAGGAGATGGTCGCGCACCTGCACGACGCCGGGCTGGAGGTGATCCTGGACGTGGTCTACAACCACACCGCAGAAGGCAACGAGCGCGGCCCGACCCTGTCGATGCGCGGTATCGACAATGCCTCGTACTACCGCCTGATGCCGGACGACAAGCGCTACTACATCAACGACTCGGGCACCGGCAACACCCTGGACCTGAGCCACCCCTGCGTGCTGCAGTTGGTCACCGATTCGCTTCGCTACTGGGCCGGCGAAATGCACGTGGATGGTTTTCGCTTCGACCTGGCGACCATCCTTGGCCGTTACCACGATGGCTACAGCGAGCGTCATGGCTTCCTCGTCGCCTGCCGTCAGGACCCGATGCTGAGCCAGGTCAAGCTGATTGCCGAACCGTGGGACTGCGGCCCCGGCGGCTACCAGGTGGGCAACTTCGCCCCGGGCTGGGCGGAATGGAACGACCGCTTCCGCGATACCGCACGCGCCTTCTGGAAAGGCGACGAAGGCCAGTTGGCCGATTTCGCCGCGCGCTTGACCGCCTCGGGCGACATGTTCAACAACCGCGGGCGCCGGCCCTATTCCTCGGTCAACTTCATCACCGCCCACGATGGTTTCACCCTGCGCGACCTGGTGTCCTACAACCACAAGCACAACGAAGACAACGACGAAAACAACCAGGACGGCACCGACAACAACCTGTCGTGGAACTGCGGCGTCGAAGGGCCGACCGACGACCCGGCGATCAATGCCCTGCGCATGCGCCAGATGCGCAACTACTTCGCCACCCTGCTGCTGGCCCAGGGCACGCCAATGATCGTTGCCGGCGACGAGTTCAGCCGCACCCAGCACGGCAACAACAACGCCTACTGCCAGGACAGCGAGATCGGTTGGGTGAACTGGGACCTGGACCAGGAAGGCGAAGAGCTGCTGGCCTTCGTCAAGCGTCTGACGCGTCTGCGCCTGGCCTACCCGGTGCTGCGCCGCTCACGCTTTCTGGTGGGGGACTACAATGAGGCAATTGGGGTCAAGGACGTGACCTGGCTGGCACCCGATGGCAGCGAGATGAGCGTTGAACAATGGGAAGACCCGCACGGGCGCTGCCTGGGCATGCTGATAGATGGCCGAGCGCAGGTCAGTGGTATCGCCCGGCCAGGTGCCGAGGCCACCGTGCTGCTGATCGTCAATGCCCACCATGACATCGTGCCATTCAAGCTGCCGGCCGTGCCTGAAGGCGATTACTGGAGCTGCCTGATCGATACCGACCGGCCGGAGTTGCGCAAGGGGCAGCATTTGCAGTTTGACAGTACATTCGAGGTCAAGGGGCGGTCGATGCTACTGATGGTATTGCAGTACGACGAGGAGTGAACAGTGACAGGCAACGCCGGTCATACGTTGTAATTGCCACGGCATACCTGTGGGAGCGTGCATGCCCGCTCCCACAGGTTTTAGCGGCGGCAATGAGGCAGGGTTAACTTCAGGAGGAATTGTGAGCCTCGAAGCCGGCAGTAATGGTTTCGCCAGTGTCAGCCAGGCCCCAGCCGTGAAACGCCTGCGGGTACTGACGGTGAACACCCACAAGGGCTTCACCGCCTTCAACCGGCGCTTTATCTTGCCAGAGCTGCGCGAGGCTGTGCGCAGCACACAGGCCGACATTGTCTTCCTTCAGGAAGTGCTGGGTAGCCACGACCGCCACGCTGCGCGCCACCCCGGCTGGCCACAGACCTCGCAGTACGAATTCCTCGCCGACAGCATGTGGAGCGACTTCGCCTATGGCCGCAACGCGGTCTATCCCGACGGCCACCACGGCAATGCGCTGCTGTCCAAGTACCCGATCATCGAGCACCGCAACCTGGACGTGTCGATCACCGGCCCCGAACGCCGCGGCCTGTTGCACTGTGTGCTGGAGGTGCCTGGGCAAGGCCAGGTGCATGCGGTCTGCGTGCACCTGTCGCTGCTGGAAAGCCACCGGCAAAAGCAGCTGCAGTTGCTGCGTAAGTTGCTGGACTCTCTGCCGGCCAACGCGCCGGTGATCATCGCCGGCGACTTCAACGACTGGAAAAGTCACGGCAACCGCACCCTTGGCCTGCAACGCGACTTGCACGAAGCCTTCGAGCGCCACCACGGCCATCTCGCCCGCACCTACCCTGCCCGCCTGCCACTGTTGCGCCTGGACCGCATCTACCTGCGTAACGCCGAAAGCCATGGGCCGAGGATTCTGGGGCACAAACCTTGGTCGCACTTGTCAGACCACCTGCCACTGGCCGTTGAAGTGCGGCTTTAGCAATCATTCTTCATAGCCACGGCACGGCAAATAGCGAACCCCGCTATACCCTGCATCTTAGTTCGAAAAAACAATGAGTTAATCGTTAAGACGCGCCTTGAACACTTCGTTCACGTTTTCTTGACGCAAGCGGTGACCTCTCCTTAGCTGAACAATACCAAGCTGTAAAAATCTTGCGCCGGGCCTCTAGCTCGCGCCTTCGTGCGCGTTTGCGATAACTGGCGCGCTGGTTTGGGTCGCCCACTGTTTTTGCCGTACAGCTCGTGACAACAGGCCAGGTTCTCGGGCTGCACCACAAAAACAAAGGAGATCCGCCATGAAAAGCACCTCGAACCCCTTGCGCTTCGACAGCATTTTCTACGCGGTTTCCACGTCGCTGCTTCTGGCAACCCCGGTGGAAACGATCGCGTACGAACTGCAGGGTGACCCCATCTCCCCCGGCTTTCTGCAGCAACCCGTAACGACGCCACTGTCGCTCGACCCGGTCAGTGCCAATGGGTTGAGCCTAGGCACCCTCAATACGTTTTCGCAGCAGATGAGCGAACGGCACCGGCAGGCGGCACCCGACCTGATTGCCAGTCAGTGGGCGCAATTCTTCCCCACCAGTGCGCGCAGCCGAGCGCTGCCCCCGGCACAGCTGGAGGCGCCCAGCCAGCAACTGATGATCGGCCCGGACCTGTTCGTGCGTGAAACGGCGGCGGGCAATGTGCACCGCGCGGGGATATTCGTGGGGCACAACAACCTGCAAAGCAGCTTCAAGGGCACGCGCTCACTGCTGGGCGACAAGCAGCGCAAAGCGGTGAACTTGAGCGGGGAAAGCCTGGGGGTGTACTGGAGCATGACCCATGAACAGGGCTGGCACCTGAATGCCGTGGCCATGGGTTCGCGGATCGACGTAATGGGCCGTGGCGAAAACGGCCAGCGCCTGGACGACAGTGGCCACGCAATGACCTTCTCGGTAGAGGGCGGGTACCCGATCCGCCTGAGTGGCAACTGGGTGATCGAGCCCCAGGCACAGTTGATCAACCAGCAATTCTTCCCTGGCAACCAGGTACAGGAGGAGACCTTGCGGGCCTTCGACAGCCAGCCGAGCTGGAGCGGCCGGGTTGGCGCCAAGCTGTCCGGACGCTACGAGGTGCGCGGCATGCCGATCGAGCCCTATGTGCGGACCAACGTGTGGTATGACTTCAGCAATGCCGATGAGGTGAAGCTGGACCAGGTCGACAAGATTTCCAGCTCGCGCTACTCGACCACGGTGGAGTTGGGGTTGGGCCTGGTGGCGCGGGTGACACCTTCGGTGGCCATGTTCGTCAGCGCCGATTACAGCAGTGATGTGGATGAGAATGACCTGAACGGGTTGATTGGCAGCCTTGGGGTACGGATGCGGTGGTAGGCAGGGCCGGCCTCTTCGCGGGTAAACCCGCGCCTACACACTGATCGGGGCCACACGCATCGGTGGCTCGGCACAGGCCGTTGTAGGAGCGGGTTCACCCGCGAAAGGGCCGGGCCTGCCGGCCAATTTCCAAAGGCCATTCACGGTTGCCGCCGCTACCGGATTCGCGGGTAAACCCGCTCCCACAGGCGAAAAGGCCAGTGCGGTCAACCGATCAGGCGGGCTTCATGATCAACACCCCCAGCGGCGGCAGGTTCAGGGCCAGCGATAATGGCTGCCCGTGGCTGGCCACTGCTTCACTGGCCACCGCCCCCAGATTACCCACGTTCGACCCGGCATACAGCTCGGCATCACTGTTCAGCAGCTCCTGCCAACGCTCGCCGAACGGCACGCCAATGCGATAGCCCTCACGGGGTACCGGGGTGAAGTTGGCCACCACCAGCACCGGCTCGCCGCTGCTGCTCCAGCGCAGCCAGGCGTACACGCTGTTCTGCGCGTCGTCACCGATCAGCCACTGGAAGCCCTGCGGCTGGCAATCCTGCTCGTGCAACGCCGGTTCTTCGCGGTACAGGCGGTTGAGGTCGCCCACCAACCGCTGCACACCCTGGTGCTCGGGGTACTGCAGCAGGTACCAGTCCAGTTCGCTGTCGTGGTTCCACTCACGCCACTGGCCGAACTCGCAGCCCATGAACAGCAGCTTCTTGCCCGGGTGTGCCCACATGAAGGTGAGGTAGGCGCGCAGGTTGGCGAATTTCTGCCAGCGGTCGCCGGGCATCTTGTCGATCAGCGAATGCTTGCCGTGCACCACCTCATCATGGGAAATGGGCAGGATGAAGTGCTCGGAATAGGCATAGATCAGCCCGAAACTCATCTCGTTGTGGTGGTAGGTGCGGTGCACCGGGTCGTTCTGGATGTAGTGCAGGGTGTCGTGCATCCAGCCCATGTTCCACTTGTAGGCAAAACCCAGGCCGCCCTGTTGGGTCGGCTGGCTGACCCCAGGCCAGGCGGTGGACTCTTCGGCGATGATCAGCGCACCCGGGGCCTCGTGGGCAGCGACGCCGTTAAGGTGGCGGATGAAGTCGATGGCTTCCAGGTTCTCGCGCCCGCCGTGACGGTTGGGTACCCATTCGCCAGCCTTGCGCGAGTAGTCGCGGTACAGCATCGAGGCCACCGCATCGACGCGCAGGCCGTCGATGTGGAAATGCTTCAACCAGTGAAGCGCCGAAGCCATCATGAAGCCGCGCACTTCATTGCGCCCGAGGTTGTAGATCAGCGTGTTCCAGTCCTGGTGGTAGCCCTCCAGGGGGTTGTCGTATTCGTAAAGGGCAGTGCCGTCAAAGCGAGCCAGACCGTGTTCATCGGTGGGGAAATGCGCCGGCACCCAGTCCAGCAGCACACCAATGCCTCCCTGGTGGCAGGCGTCGATGAACGCGGCGAAATCCTCAGCACTGCCGTAGCGCGAGGTGGGCGCGAACATCGACAGTGGTTGATAGCCCCAGGAGCCGCCGAACGGGTGTTCCATGATCGGCAGCAGCTCGATGTGGGTAAAGCCCAGTTCCTGCACATAGGGCACCAGCCGCTCGGCCAGTTCGCGCCAATTGAAGAAACGCCCGATTTCCCCCGCTTCGTCCAGCTCGCAGCGCCATGACCCGGGGTGCAGTTCGTAGATCGACAATGGCGCGTTGTAGGCGTGGCGCTGGGCGCGTTGCGCCATCCAGTCATGGTCCTGCCAGGCGTGGCTGAGTTCACCGGCTACCTTGGACGCCGTGCTCGGCGGCAGCTCGGTGGCACGGGCCAGCGGGTCGGCCTTCAGCGGCAGTATGCCGTCCTTGCCGAGCACTTCGAACTTGTAGGTTTCGCCCACGCCCAGACGCGGAATGAACAGCTCCCATACCCCGGCACTGTGGCGCAGGCGCATGGGGTGGCGGCGGCCATCCCAGTTGTTGAAATCACCCACCACCGACACCCGTCGGGCATTCGGCGCCCAGACCGAGAAACACACGCCGTCGATGCCATCGACCTGAGTCGGCTGGGCACCGAAGCGCCCGGACAAATCGCGGTGATTGCCTTCAGCGAACAGGTGAAGGTCCATGTCACCCAGTTGCGGGCCGAAGCTGTAGGGGTCTTCGGTAACCTGTTCGCCACCGGCCCAGACGATATGAAGCTGGTAGGGCTGTGCCTCATTGAGGTGCGCGCTGAACAACCCGGGCAGGCTGCCCTGCTCCATTTCGGCAAGTACCCGCCCGTCATCCCGGGCCTGGACGCGCACTTTCAGGGCATTGGGCAGAAAGGCGCGGACCACCTGCCCGCCCGCGCCGTCGCCGTGGGGGCCGAGTACCGCAAAAGGATCGGCGTGTTCGGCGCGGGCCAGGGCGTCGAGGTCCCGTTGCCGAAGGCCACCGTTTTCACGCGTTGTAACGTTCATTCTGACTCTCCCCAGGTACTGATCAGTCCATGCAGACCATGCAAAGGCACGGCCAGCCAGCTCGGACGGTTTTCGGCTTCGTATGTAATCTCGTAGGCGGCTTTTTCCAGGCAGAACAGCTCCAGTGCCGCGCGCTCGCCCTCGGCGTGCTGCCAGGCGTGGGGCATGGCGGCGGTGGCCAGGCCATAGGCTTCGACAAAGGCATGCCGGGACTGGTGCAGGTACTGCCGGGCAACCCGCTGCCGGGCTTGCCGCGCCGGCTCGGAAAGGTCCACCGCAGACGCGCTGCGCAAGATCATCGCAGCAGCATAGTCGAAGGATCGCAGCACGCCGCTGACATCCTTGTAGGGGCTGTGTTTTGCCCGGCGCTCTTCAAGTGGCCGGGCAGGCTCGCCTTCAAAATCGATGAGGTAGGCATCACCCTGCACCACCAGCACCTGGCCCAGGTGCAGGTCGCCGTGCACACGCATCAGCAGGCCACCCTGGGCCTGCGCGGTCAGCTTGTCGATATGCTGGGCCAGGCCCTCGCGCTGTTGCTGCAGGTCGTCGACCAAGGCCTGGCTGTCGCTGTCCAGCGTGTCACGGTGCTGGGCCAGCAGGTCGAGGGCGTGGATCAGTTCGGTACTGATCTGTGCACGCCAGCGCTCGCTGTCCCGGGCATCGCTGGGGCGCGGCTGGAAGGCCGGGTCTTCGGTGGGTGAGGCCAGCAGCAGGTGCATCTCGCCCAGGCGCTGGCCAAGCAAGGCCGCAAAGCCGCTGAGTTCGGCCAATGCGTCAGTGTGCGCTTCGCCGTCATTGCGGGTGGGCTCCATCTGGTCGCGGATGGCCCGTTCAAGGGTGTTCTGGGTCCAGCCCCAGGCATCGCCCTGGTTACTCAGGTAACCCTGGGCAATCATCAGCAGGTGCGGCGCGTGTTGCTCGTCCACCCGGCTGACCCAGGCCAGCAGCGGCGAGATATTGGCAAAGCCGGCGGCGGTCAGGTAGGCGCTCATTTCCAGCTCTGGATGGATACCCGGGTTGACCCGGCGGATCAGTTTGAGCACCACGCGATCGCCGATGACCACCGAACTGTTGGACTGCTCGGCGCTGAGGTAGCGCACTTCGCTCTCCTCGTCGAGCGCCAGGCCGGCCAGCTGCTCTGTGCATTCAAAGCGCAATTCACCCTCAGCGTCGCCACACGGCAAGCGCAGCCCATCCTGGCAGGCTTGCATCACGGCGTGAATGAACGGCTCCAGGACGAAGGCGTCGGTGATCAAGCCAACCTGGTGGGTACGGCGCACCCGCGACAACGCCAGCTGCTGCGGCAGCGCGGTATGGATCTGTTCCTCACGCAGCAGGCCGAACGGTAGCTGGTAGCGGGTGGCCGTGCCGTCGCTGAGTACTTCGATTTCGCTGAGCAGCACCGGCGTGGTGGCGGTGCCGAAACGCACGCCGTAACACAGGCGCACGGCGTCGATCGGCCCTTCCTTGCCGGCGAACCAGCGGCGTTTGGGCAGGTACTGCGGCAGGATGGTGCTTTGCAGTGTATCGCTTGCGGGGGCTTGCAGCAGTTCTTCCATGCGCTTGCGCAGTACCAATGTGGTCAATTCGGGTAACCCCTCGGTGGCCTGAATGTGCCAGCTGGGCATGCGATCGCGGCTGGCCAGCAGGAACCAGTAGAAGGCATAAGGTGGCAATGTCAGCAGAAACGGCAGTTGGCCGATTGGCGGGAACGCGCTGCCGCCAAGCATCTCCACCGGTACTTTGTCGGCGTATTGTGACAATTCGAGTTCGGCAGCCTGGGCGGCACGGGACACGTTGGCCACGCAGAGGATGACCTCGGTATTGCCGTCGGCATCGGTGTACTCGCGGATATAGGCAAGGATGCGCCGGTTGCTGGGCGTGAGGGTGCGCAGGCTGCCGCGGCCAAAGGCCTTCTGCTGCTTGCGTACCGCCAGCATCCGCCGGGTCCAGTTCAGCAGCGAATGCGGGTCGTGGCTTTGCGCCTCCACGTTGACCGTCTGGTAACCGTAGAGCGGGTCCATGATCGGCGGCAGCACCAGGCGCTGGGGGTCGGCGCGGGAAAAACCGCCGTTGCGGTCTGGCGACCACTGCATGGGAGTGCGAACGCCATCGCGGTCACCCAGATAGATATTGTCGCCCATGCCCAGTTCGTCGCCGTAATACAGGGTTGGCGTGCCGGGCATCGACAATAGCAGGCTGGTCAGCAGCTCTATGCGCCGCCGGTCACGCTGCAGCAGGGGCGCCAGGCGCCGGCGAATGCCCAGGTTGATGCGCGCGCGGCGGTCTTCGGCATAGTAGTTCCACAGGTAGTCGCGCTCGCGGTCGGTGACCATTTCCAGCGTCAGTTCATCATGGTTGCGCAAAAAGATCGCCCACTGGCAGTTGGCCGGAATTTCCGGGGTCTGGCGCAGGATGTCGGTGATCGGGAAGCGGTCTTCCATGGCCAGGGCCATGTACATGCGCGGCATCAACGGAAAGTGGAAAGCCATATGGCATTCGTCGCCATCGCCTTCGCCGAAGTACGGGCGCGTGTCTTCCGGCCACTGGTTGGCTTCGGCCAGCAGCATGCGATCGGGGTAGTTGGCGTCGATCTCGGCGCGGATCGCCTTGAGCACCTCGTGGGTTTCGGCGAGGTTCTCGTTGTTGGTGCCGTCGCGCTCGATCAGGTAAGGGATCGCGTCCAGGCGCAGGCCATCTACACCCAGGTCGAGCCAGAAGCGCATGACGCCGATCACCGCCTTGAGTACCTGCGGGTTATCGAAGTTGAGGTCCGGCTGGTGCGAGTAGAACCGGTGCCAGAAGTACTGGCCGGCGACCGGGTCCCAGGTCCAGTTGGACTTTTCGGTATCGAGGAAGATGATGCGCGTACCGTCGTACTTCTGGTCGTCGTCCGACCACACGTAGAACTCGCGCGCCTTGCTGCCGCGCTTGGCGTGGCGGGCACGCTGGAACCACGGGTGCTGGTCGCTGGTGTGGTTGATGACCAGCTCGGTGATCACCCGCAGGCCGCGCTTGTGGGCCTCGGCGATGAAACGGCGGGCGTCTGCCATGCTGCCATAGTCGGGGTGCACGGCCTTGTATTCGGCGATGTCGTAGCCGTCGTCACGGCGTGGCGATGGGTAGAACGGCAGCAGCCACAGGGTGTTGACGCCCAGCTCGGCAATGTAGTCGAGCTTGCTGATCAGGCCGGCGAAGTCGCCGATGCCGTCGTTGTTCGAGTCGAAGAACGACTTGATGTGCAGCTGGTAGATGACGGCGTCCTTGTACCACAGCGGGTCGTCGATGAAGGCTGCCGGGCGGGAACGCTTGGCCATGTGCGACTCCTTTCAATTGCATGTTTGCCCCTTCTTGCACCATCGCTGTGGGAGCGGGCGTGCCCGCGAATCAGCCACCGCGGTGCTTGGCACCGGCTCTGCCGGTGTTCGCGGGCATGCCCGCTCCCACAGGGGGGGAAAAGGCTGCAGGCCGGTTTTACCCGGCTTTCTCGATGCGCCAGATGCCGAACGGCAGGTGCCAGGGCTCTATGCGCATCCATTGGGTCTTGCCGTACCACGACCAGCGGTGGCCGTTCATCAGGTCTTCACCTTGGGTTTCGGCGTTGTCGTCCAGCCCCAGCTCCCACAGTGGCAACTCGAAATGCGCCTCCTGGGCGTTGTGCGGGTCGAGGCTGATGGCCACCAGGATGTAGTTGTCACGCTCAGGCGTACGCTTGGCGAAGTACAGGATGTTGTCGTTCCAGCAATTGAAGAAGGCCACACCTAGGTGGGTTTGCAAGGCACGGTTCTGCCGGCGGATGCGGTTGAGCTGGGCGATCTCGGCAATGATGTTGCCGGGCTGGGTGAAATCACGTGGGCGGATTTCGTACTTCTCCGAATCCAGGTATTCCTCCTTGCCCGGCAACGGCGTGCCCTCGCACAGCTCGAAGCCCGAATACATGCCCCACAAGCCTGAGCCCATGGTCGCCAGCGCCGCACGGATAAGAAACCCTGCGCGGCCTGAGGTGTGCAGGAAAAATGGGTTGATGTCCGGTGTATTGACGAAGAAGTTGGGCCGGTAGCACTGGCTCCACGGCGGCTGGTTGAGCTGCTCGAAATATTCGCGCAGCTCCTGCTTGTGGTTGCGCCAGGTGAAATAGGTATAGCTCTGTGCGTAGCCGACCTTGCCCAGGCGCGCCATCATCGCCGGCTTGGTAAAGGCTTCGGCGAGGAAGATGACGTCGGGGTGCTGGCTGCGCACATTGCCGATCAGCCATTGCCAGAACGGCAACGGCTTGGTGTGCGGGTTGTCGACGCGGAAGGTCTTCACGCCCTCCTCGACCCAGCCGACCACCACATCGCGCAGGGCGAGCCACAGCGAAGGCACGGCCTCTGGCGCATAGAAATCGACGTTGACGATGTCCTGGTACTTTTTCGGCGGGTTTTCGGCGTAGCGGATGGTGCCGTCCGGGCGCCAGCTGAACCAGCCCGGGTGCTCCTTGAGCCAAGGGTGGTCCTGGGAGCACTGGATGGCGAAATCGAGGGCGATTTCCAGGCCGTGTTCCGCCGCTGCGGCCACCAGACGGCGAAAGTCATCGCGGCTGCCCAGTTGCGGGTGAATGGCCTCGTGGCCGCCTTCCGGGCTGCCAATGGCATAAGGGCTGCCCGGGTCGCCCGGCTCGGCCTTGAGGGCGTTGTTGCGGCCCTTGCGATGCTGCATGCCGATGGGGTGGATGGGCGGGAAGTACAGTACGTCGAAGCCCATGTCGCGGATCATCGGCAGCCGTTCGTGCACGTCGTTGAAGGTGCCGTGGCGCTGCGGGTCGTCGGTAATGGAGCGCGGGAACAGCTCGTACCAGCTGGCGAACAGTGCGGCCGGGCGGTCGACATCAAGGGGGAAATCAGGGCTGCGGGTCAGGTAGCTGCGGTGTTCGGCTTCGCCCATCAGGCGGGCGGTGGTCGGGTCGAGAAACAAAGCCACCTGGTCATCGATACTGAGCGTGGGCAGGCGCTGCTGCAAGGCCTCTAGCGCCTCGCGCAGGGCGCCGCTGCACAGTTCGATGCCTGTGCCGAGCATCAAACGGCCTTCTTCCAATTCCAGTTTTACCTCGACGCCGGCGTGGTACTTCTTCTCCAGATCGTGGCAATAGGTGGCAAACGGGTCGATCCAGGCCTCGATACTGAACCGGTGCGGACCCAGCTCGGTGGGGGTGAACTCGGCCTGCCACAGGTCGTTGCCCGCCGACTGCATCGGCACGCAATGCCAGCGCCGGCTGTGCGCCTGGCGCCAGTTGAGCATCACCGCCAGGCGGTCGTGACCGTCGCTGTAGGCCTTGGTGCTGACTGTCACGGGCTGGCCGCTGACGGCCTTGGCGGCGAAGCTGCCGGCGTCGAGCACAGGTTGGGTGTCTTCGATCACGATACGCGGCGCCAGCAGCGCCTGGGACAGGCTGATGGGCTGGTCCGGGTGATCGTTCGCCATGGGCACGCTTTCAAAGGGCTCGTTTCGTGACATCGACCTTGCTCCCTCAGGCTGGTGGCGGTAAGGGTTCAGAGCCGGGCACAGGCGGGGGGTTCAAAATAATTGAGCGAACGGCAGCTGCCAGCGGTCAGAGCCTACAGCACCTCTTCACCCACCCACGCGAGGTCAGGCCATGAACATTCCCATTCCACCGGAGACACCCGATCCCAACATCGACGACCCGAGCTTGCCGCCACCCGTACCGGAAGAAGAGCCGGACGAGCTGCCGATCAAGCCGACCGTGCCGCCGACAGTGGGCGACCCGCCGAGCCAGGAGCCACCGGTGAAGGCTTAAGGGTAGACCACGGCACCGGGTAATTCTGCCAGTAACGTGTTTGGTCGCAGGTTATGGTTGAGGATGATCAAACGCTTGGCAAGGCGAAGGTCTTGCCTTGAACGGACCGGCCTCTTCGCGGGTAAACCCGCTCCTGCAGCGACCGTGCCGGCCTTGAATGCGGCGCTGTCCCTGTAGGAGCGGGTTTACCCGCGAAGAGGCCGGCCGCACTCGCACATCAACCCGCAGATGCAGCCGCAATCTCCGCCACACTGATCTCGCGCATGCGGAACTTCTGCACCTTGCCGGTCACGGTCATCGGGTACTCGTCGACAAAGCGGATATATCGCGGCACCTTGAAGTGGGCGATGCGCGTCTTGCACCAGCCCTGCAGTTCCTCGACCGTGGCGCTGTGCCCAGGGTGCAGCTTGATCCAGGCGACGATCTCTTCGCCATAGCGGCTGCACGGAATGCCGATCACCTGCGCATCGGCCACCGCCGGGTGGGTGTAGAAAAACTCTTCCAGCTCACGCGGATAAATGTTCTCGCCGCCGCGAATGATCATGTCCTTGTTGCGCCCGACGATGCGCACATAGCCCTGCTCGTCCATCACCGCCAGGTCACCCGAATGCATCCAGCCGGCCGGGTCGATGGCATCCGCCGTGGCCTGGGGGTTGTCCCAGTAGCCAAGCATCACGCTGTAGCCGCGGGTGCACAGTTCGCCAATCTCGCCGCGCGCGACGATGCAGCCATCGGCGTCCACCAGTTTGTTTTCCAGCTGCGGCTGGGTGCGGCCGACGGTGGTCACGCGCAGCTCCAGATCATCGTCCGGGCCGGTCTGCAGTGACACCGGGCTGGTTTCGGTCATGCCGTAGGCGATCTGCACTTCTGCCATGTGCATCTGGTCGATGACCCGGCGCATCACCTCGATCGGGCAGGTGGCACCGGCCATGATGCCGCTGCGCAGGGTCGACAGGTCCATGTGGGCGCGCGATGGGTGATCGAGCATGGCGATGAACATGGTCGGCACGCCATAGAGGATGCTGGCGCGCTCTTCGGCCACGGCGCGCAAGGTAAGTTCGGCGTCGAAAGCATCGTTAGGGTAGATCATGGTGCTGCCGTGGGTGATGCAGCCGAGGTTGGCCATGACCATGCCGAAGCAATGGTACAGCGGCACCGGAATCACCATACGGTCGCGGGCTGTCAGGCCAAGGCTTTCACCCACCATGAAACCGTTGTTGAGGATGTTGTAGTGACTGAGCGTGGCACCTTTGGGTGCACCGGTGGTGCCGGAGGTGTACTGGATGTTTACCGGCTGGTCGAATTGCAGGCTTTGCTGACGGGCAGTGCAAGCCTCGACAGACGTCTGCCCTGCCCACTCGGCCAAGGCGTGCCAGGGCAGGAAGCCGGCAGGCGGGTTGGCGGCCAGGCTGATGACACCACGCAACTCGGGCAGGCATTCACTGGCCAGCTCACCAGGCCGGGCGCTGGCCAGTTCAGGCACCAGCTCCTGCAGCATGGCGTGGTAATCAGACGTCTTGAAGGCTTCAGCGCAGACCAGCCAGCGGCAGCCAGACTGGCGCAACACGTACTCCAGCTCACCCACACGGTAGGCCGGGTTGATGTTGACCAGGATGGCGCCGACCTTGGCACTGGCCAGCTGCAAGATGCTCCACTGGGCGCAGTTGGGCGACCAGATGCCAACACGGTCGCCGGTGTTCACGCCCAGTGCGATCAGCGCGCGGGCGTGTATTTCGACCTGTTCGGCCAGCTGCCGCCAGCTGTAACGCAGGCCCTGGTGGCGGGACACCAAGGCCTCGCTGTCGGAACAGCGGGCTACGGTGGCATCGAAGGCCTGGCCGATGGTCTGGGTCAGCAAGGGTCGGTCCTGGCGACCGCGGGTATAGCTCGGTTGACTCATGGGTGTCCCTTCTTGTGGTTGTTTTGGGCACGGCTGAAGCAAGCGGGAATACTCTGGCGCAGATTTACGTTTACGTAAAGGTGACGAGTGGATTGACAGTGCCTCCCCGCAGGTTTACGTTAACGTAAAGGTGATGAACGATACCGGAACCTCCGGCATGACGCCGACCCTTGCAGGAGCGGGCTTGCCCGCGAATGCGATCACCCAGGCAATGACGGTGGTCCTGCTGACGCATTCGCGGGCAAGCCCGCTCCTACAGGGGTCAGCGATTAGGCTTTGAGCTACGGTGTTACCCAATTTCCAAGAACAAGAAGGTGCCCCAGCATGCATTACCCCTCCCTGAACTTCGCCCTGGGCGAAACCATCGACATGCTCCGCGACCAGGTGCGCACCTTCGTCGCCGCCGAACTGGCCCCGCGCGCCGCGCAGATCGACCACGACAACCTGTTCCCCGCCGACATGTGGCGCAAGTTCGGTGACATGGGCCTGCTGGGCATCACCGTACCGGAAGAGTACGGCGGCGCTGGCCTGGGCTACCTGGCCCATGTGGTGTCGATGGAAGAAATCAGCCGTGGCTCCGCCTCGGTGGCGCTGTCCTACGGCGCCCATTCCAACCTGTGCGTCAACCAGATCAACCGCAACGGCACCCATGAGCAGAAGCTCAAGTACCTGCCCAAGCTGATCAGCGGCGAGCACATCGGCGCCTTGGCCATGAGCGAGCCCAATGCCGGCTCCGACGTGGTGTCGATGAAACTGCGCGCAGAAAAACGCGGCGATCACTACGTGCTCAACGGCAGCAAGACCTGGATCACCAACGGTCCCGACGCCAACACCTACGTGATTTACGCCAAGACCGACCTGGACAAGGGTGCGCACGGCATCACCGCGTTCATCGTCGAGCGTGACTGGAAGGGCTTCAGCCGCAGCAACAAGTTCGACAAGCTGGGAATGCGCGGGTCCAACACCTGCGAGCTGTTCTTCGATGGCGTGGAAGTGCCGGCAGAGAACATTCTGGGCCAGCTTAACGGCGGCGTGCGCGTCCTGATGAGCGGCCTGGACTACGAACGTGTGGTGCTGTCCGGCGGCCCGACCGGCATCATGCAAAGCTGCATGGACCTGGTGGTGCCGTATATCCACGACCGCAAGCAATTCGGCCAGAGCATCGGCGAGTTCCAGCTGATCCAGGGCAAGATTGCCGACATGTACACCCAGCTGAACGCCAGCCGCGCCTACCTGTATGCCGTGGCCCAGGCCTGCGACCGTGGCGAGACCACCCGCAAGGACGCTGCCGGCGTGATCCTGTACACCGCCGAGCGTGCCACGCAAATGGCCCTGGAGGCGATCCAGATTCTTGGCGGCAACGGCTATATCAACGAATTCCCGGCTGGCCGCCTGTTGCGCGACGCCAAGCTGTACGAAATCGGTGCCGGCACCAGCGAAATCCGCCGGATGCTGATTGGCCGCGAACTGTTCAACGAAACCCGCTGAACATAAGGGACGGGCGCACATGGCTACCTTGCACACCCAGATCAACCCGCGTTCGGCAGAATTCGCCATCAACAGCGCGGCCATGCTCGAGCAGGTCCAGGCCCTGCGCGGCCTGCTCGCCCAGGTTGCCCAGGGCGGCGGGCCCAAGGCTCAGGAACGTCATACCTCACGTGGCAAGCTGCTGCCGCGCGAGCGTATCGACCGCCTGCTGGACCCGGGCTCGCCGTTCCTCGAGATCGGCCAGTTGGCCGCCCATGAGGTATACGGCGAGGACGTGCCGGCTGCGGGCGTGATTGCCGGCATCGGCCGTATCGAGGGCGTCGAATGCATGATCGTGGCCAACGACGCCACGGTAAAAGGCGGCTCGTACTACCCGCTGACCGTAAAGAAACACCTGCGTGCACAAACCATCGCCCTGCAGAACCGTCTGCCATGCATCTACCTGGTGGACTCCGGCGGCGCCAACCTGCCACGCCAGGACGAAGTGTTCCCCGACCGTGAGCACTTCGGGCGCATCTTCTTCAACCAGGCCAACATGAGCGCACAAGGCATCCCGCAGATCGCCGTGGTGATGGGCTCGTGCACCGCTGGCGGCGCTTACGTGCCGGCCATGGCCGACGAAGCGATCATGGTGCGGCAGCAGGCGACCATCTTCCTCGCGGGACCGCCGCTGGTAAAAGCCGCCACCGGTGAAGTGGTCAGTGCCGAAGACTTGGGGGGCGCCGATGTGCACTGCCGCACCAGTGGCGTCGCCGACCATTATGCCGACAACGACGAACACGCCCTGGCCATCGCGCGACGCAGCGTGGCCAACCTCAACTGGCACAAGCTGGGCAAGCTACAACGCCTGGCACCGGTGGCACCGCTGTATGCGGCCGATGAGCTGTACGGCGTGGTGCCGGCCGATGCCAAACAACCGTTCGACGTGCGCGAGGTGATCGCCCGCCTGGTCGATGGCTCGGTGTTCGATGAATTCAAGGCGCTGTTCGGCACCACCCTGGTGTGCGGCTTCGCCCATCTGCACGGCTACCCGGTGGCCATCCTGGCCAACAACGGCATCCTCTTTGCCGAAGCCGCGCAAAAAGGTGCGCACTTCATCGAACTGGCCTGCCAGCGCGGCATCCCGCTGCTGTTCCTGCAGAACATCACCGGGTTCATGGTGGGCAAGAAGTACGAAGAAGGCGGCATCGCCAAGCACGGCGCCAAGCTGGTCACCGCTGTGGCCTGCGCCCAGGTGCCGAAGTTCACGGTGATCATCGGCGGCAGCTTTGGTGCCGGCAACTACGGCATGTGCGGCCGCGCCTACGACCCGCGCTTCCTGTGGATGTGGCCTAACGCGCGGATTGGCGTAATGGGCGCCGAACAGGCCGCCGGCGTGCTGGCCCAGGTCAAGCGTGAGCAAAGCGAACGCAGCGGCCAGCCATTCAGTGCCGAAGACGAAGCCAGGCTCAAGCAGCCGATCCTCGACCAGTACGAGCGTCAGGGCCACCCCTATTATTCCAGCGCCCGCCTGTGGGACGACGGCGTCATCGACCCGGCACAGACCCGCGACGTCCTCGGCCTGGCGTTGTCTGCCGCGCTGAACGCGCCGATCGAACAGAGCCGCTTCGGCATTTTCCGGATGTGACCCATGAGCGATTTCAGCACCCTTGAAGTGATCCGCGACCCGCGCGGCTTTGCCACCCTGTGGCTAAGCCGCGAGGACAAGAACAACGCCTTCAACGCGCAGATGATCCGCGAGCTGATCGTGGCCATCGACCAGTTGGCCGAAGACACCAGCCTGCGCTTTGTGCTGCTGCGCGGCCGTGGCCGGCACTTCAGCGCCGGTGCCGACCTGGCCTGGATGCAGCAGTCGGCACAACTGGACTTCAACACCAACCTGGATGATGCCCACGAGCTGGGCGAGCTGATGTACGCCCTGCACCGCCTCAAGGCCCCGACCCTGGCCGTGGTGCAAGGCGCCGCCTTCGGTGGCGCGCTGGGCCTGATCAGCTGCTGCGACATGGCTATCGGCGCCGAAGACGCCCAGCTGTGCCTGTCGGAAGTACGCATCGGTCTGGCCCCGGCGGTCATCAGCCCGTTCGTGGTCAAGGCCATTGGCGAACGCGCCGCGCGCCGCTACGCCCTCACCGCCGAGCGCTTCAGCGGCGTACGGGCCCGCGAACTGGGCCTGCTGGCCGAGGTATACCCGGCCAGCGAACTGGACGACCACGTCGAAGCCTGGGTAGGCAACCTGCTGCAGAACAGCCCACAAGCATTGCGCGCCACCAAGGACTTGCTGCGCGAAGTGGACGACGGCGAACTCAGCCCGGCCCTGCGCCGTTACTGCGAAAACACCATCGCCCGCATCCGCGTCAGCGCCGAAGGCCAGGAGGGCCTGCGCGCTTTCCTGGAAAAACGCCGCCCTGCCTGGCAAACCGTTGACAAGAAGGAGCCGCGCCCATGAGCCGCCCCGCTTTGACCACCCTGCTGGTCGCCAACCGCGGCGAAATCGCTTGCCGGGTGATGCGCACCGCCAAGGCCATGGGCCTGACCACTGTCGCCGTGCACAGCGCCACCGACCGTGACGCCCGTCACAGCCGCGAAGCCGACATCCGCGTCGACCTGGGCGGCACCAAGGCTGCCGAAAGCTACCTGCTGGTCGACAAGCTGCTGGCCGCAGCCAAGGCCAGCGGCGCCCAGGCTATCCACCCCGGCTATGGCTTTCTGTCCGAGAACGCAGGTTTCGCCCGCGCCATCGAGCAGGCCGGGCTGATATTCCTCGGCCCACCGGCCAGCGCCATCGACGCCATGGGCAGCAAATCGGCAGCCAAGGCGCTGATGGAGGCCGCCGGCGTGCCGTTGGTACCGGGCTACCATGGCGAGGCCCAAGACCTGGACACCTTCCGCGCCGCGGCCGAACGCATCGGCTACCCGGTGCTGCTCAAGGCCAGCGCTGGCGGCGGTGGCAAGGGCATGAAAGTGGTCGAGGAAGAAAGCCAACTGGCCGACGCCCTGGCGTCGGCCCAGCGTGAGGCACAGTCGTCGTTCGGCGATGCGCGCATGCTGGTGGAAAAGTACGTGCTCAAGCCACGTCATGTCGAAATCCAGGTGTTTGCCGACCAGCACGGCAACTGCCTGTACCTTAACGAACGCGACTGTTCCATTCAGCGCCGCCATCAGAAGGTGGTGGAAGAGGCCCCTGCGCCCGGCCTGTCGCCCGAACTGCGCCAGGCCATGGGCGAAGCGGCGGTGCGTGCCGCCCAGGCTATCGGTTACGTGGGTGCTGGCACCGTGGAGTTTCTGCTTGATGCACGTGGCGAGTTCTTCTTCATGGAGATGAACACCCGCCTGCAGGTGGAACACCCGGTCACCGAGGCCATCACCGGCCTGGACCTTGTTGCCTGGCAAATTCGCGTGGCCTGCGGCGAAGCCCTGCCGATCACACAGGAACAGGTGCCGCTGATCGGCCATGCCATCGAAGTGCGCCTGTATGCCGAAGACCCGGCCAACGATTTTTTACCCGCGACCGGTAAATTGGCGCTGTACCGTGAATCGGCGCCTGGCGAAGGCCGCCGGGTGGACAGCGGGGTCAGCGAAGGCGATGTGGTGTCGCCGTTCTACGACCCGATGCTGGGCAAGCTGATTGCCTGGGGTGAAAACCGCGAACAGGCACGCCTGCGCTTGCTGGCCATGCTCGACGAGTTTGCCATTGGCGGGCTGAAGACCAACATCGCCTTCCTGCGCCGCATTCTCGCGCACCCTGCGTTCGCGGCGGCAGAGCTGGACACCGGCTTCATTCCCCGCCACCAGGATGTGCTGCTACCGGCGCCACGTGCGCTGCCTGCTGGCTTTTGGGAGGCGGCAGCCGAAGCCTGGCTGCAGGGCCAGGCGGGGCATCAGCGCGATGACGATTGCCATTCGCCTTGGAGCGGGCGTAACGGCCTGCGCTTGGGCCTGCCGGCACGCAGTAGCTTGCATCTGGTAAGCGCCGGACAAGATCAGGCAGTGGCCTTGGAACGTAGCGCTGCTTCTACCTGGCAGCTGCAAGGTGAGCAGTTGGTGCATGACCAGAACGGCGTGCGTCGCCAGCATCTGGCAACCCGTCGGGGTGGCACGCTGTACCTGCACTGGGATGGCGAAATGCATGCCATCGAAGCCTTCGACCCGATTGCCGAGGCCGAAGCCAGCCACAGCCATCAGGGTGGGCTGGGTGCGCCCATGAACGGCAGTATCGTGCGGGTGCTGGTCGAACCTGGGCAGGTGGTGGAAGCCGGTACTGCGCTGGTGGTACTGGAGGCCATGAAGATGGAGCACAGCATTCGTGCGCCGCATGCCGGCACGGTGAAGGCGCTGTTCTGCCTGGAGGGGGACATGGTCAGCGAAGGGACTGTGCTGGTCGAGCTGGGTGAGTGAGGCGGGGGCGCTTGGCTTGAGTTCTGGGGTGCCTTCGAGATCGAGCGCCGCCCGCGCGGCGCATCGCGAGCTGCGCTCGCTCCTACGTTTGTTTCGGGCCAGTCATTCCTGTGGGATTTGCGCGCGTACGCCTTGGCGCATGGCTTGATATCGCGTCGTACAAACAAAACGGTCGCGCGCGTCTGCCACAGGCGTTACTGGCCCGAAACAAACGTAGGAGCGAGCGCAGCTCGCGATGCGCCGCGCGGGCGGCGCTCGATTTCTGCCACCCCCTAAAACCCACGGCAAACACACCCGGCCATTGCGCAACGTCATGCCAGGCGGTGTGGCCTTGAGGGTATGGCGGTAGAGGTGCGTCGCCTGGGAGACCGAGCGCCGCCCGCGCGGCGCATCGCGAGCTGCGCTCGCTCCTACGTTTGTTTCGGGCCAGTCATTCCTGTGGGATCTGCGCGCGTACGCCTTGGCGCATGGCTCGATATCGCGTCGTACAAACAAAGCGGTCGCGCGCGCCTGCAACAGGCGTTACTGGCCAAAAACAAACGTAGGAGCGAGCGCAGCTCGCGATGCGCCGCGCGGGCGGCGCTCGATTTCTGCCACCCCCTAAAACCCACGGCAAACACACCCGGCCATTGCGCAACGTCATGCCAGGCGGTGTGGCCTTGAGGGTATGGCGGTAGAGGTGCGTCGCCTGGGAGACCGAGCGCCGCCCGCGCGGCGCATCGCGAGCTGCGCTCGCTCCTACGTTTGTTTCGGGCCAGTCATTCCTGTGGGATCTGCGCGCGTACGCCTTGGCGCATGGCTCGATATCGCGTCGTACAAACAAAGCGGTCGCGCGCGCCTGCAACAGGCGTTACTGGCCAAAAACAAACGTAGGAGCGAGCGCAGCTCGCGATGCGCCGCGCGGGCGGCGCTCGATCGCGCGGGTGCCCTAAAAACCAAGACTTGCCCCCACCAGCCCCACCAACAACTCAAACCCTTTCAAAAGGCCCCATGTACCCGCACCACCACTCCCAGAAACGCGCAGCCTTCTTCACACAAAACCGTCGGATAGCGCGTATTCAGTGGCCTGAGCATCTTGTCTCCACCCTCTTCGACCAACTGCCGCAATACCGCCGGGCGCCCCGGCTGCCGTGCAATGACCAACCTGCCGGGCTGTGCCTCCAGCCCGGTATCCACCAGCACGCGCATGCCCTCGGGCACGCTCTTACCACTGGCCGCATTCATCGAGTCGTTTTCAACCACCAGCCAGAACGCATTGCCAGCGGGCATATAGTCCGTCTGCTCATGGGACGTGCTCGTTTCAGGCAATGGCCCCTGCAGGTCAGCCCAACTCAGCACCGGGAAGCGGAAGCTGGCATAGAGCAGCGCCTCGGCTGAAACCGGCTGCTCGGCCGTATAGAGCCCTTGCGCCTCACGCACGATGTCGCGCTCGACCACCATGACCTGGGCTTCCAGAAACACCAGCCCAAGCTTCTCCAGCTTTTCATTGATGGTTTCCAGCGTCGGCCGACGCGTGCCACGCAGCCAATGCCCCACGCCCCCCTGCGTCATGCCCAGGCGCTCGGCCAGTTGGAGCTGACTGAGGTTATGTTCGCGCTTGTAGCGCTTGAGAAATGCGTTCCAGTTTTCCATGAGCGGCAACAATACGGACTGTATTAACCGCTGCAATACACAATCTGAATTATTTATTTGGAACTACATAGTACAGCTTGACCTATTCTGTGATTCCAGTGTGCTTGAAGGGAAATCAGCAGGTATTGCCATGAAACCATCGAAAAACGACGAAACAGATCTCGACAGCGAAGCCGCACGCCGCGCGCTCGACTACTACCTCAACCCCAACCCGCCGCGGCCTACCCTGGACAACAGGATCTGGACCCTGCACGAGGGCGTAACCGGCGACCAGGCCCAGGAACACGCCATCGCCCTGCTGCGCTGCGCTGCGGCCACCGCCCAGGAAACCGCTACACACCAGCACGGCAGCCAGCGCGAACTGACCTTCGCGTTGATGCACATGATGGACATGGCTCGCGCACTGCTGGAGCACAAACGCACCGAGTGACCGGGTTTACAGACAAGAGAGAAGGGAGAAAACGTGATAGCCAGGTAACGGCAAAGGCCCCGATTGCCGGGACAAGGAAGCGCGCCGGTAAAACTTTTTTACCGGATTAGCGAAAATTCATTTGACTGGCAAATGATAACGATTATTATTGCACTCAGCTGATCGCGAGATCCGCTGGATAACCTGAAAGCTTAGGTCGCTCTCAGATTATCTCCTCATCAGGCTAATCACGGTTTTTGACCCGGCTTTTTGCCGGGTCTTTTTTTTGGCTCTTCAGGCTAATGAAGATCATGATGGCGCGCATGATAACAAAGGTGTTTCAGGGCGTGAACGCTCGTTACAAAACTTTGCGGAATCAGCACTTGAGAATCAATCTCGTTTAATCTACGCTGATCACGCATCACGGAAGATGCCCCCTCCTCCCCTTTATAGAGCAAGGAGCTGTCCATGACCCGTCTGCTGCTGCCCCTTGAACACCCCACTCCTGCTGCCGAGCATGATGCCGACGACGCCCTGCTGCATGCACTGAAGCGGCTACCACGGCGCGTACAGCAAGTATTCCTGCTCAACCGCCTCGATCGGCTGGACTTCGCCAGCATCGCTGTGCGCCTTGACCTGCCACTGGCGAGTATCGAGCGCAACATGGGCCAGGCGCTGCAGGCTGGCCGCTCGCGCCGGGATGTGCTGACGAGCGTGGCCGGGCAATGGTATGTGCGCTTGCAGAGTCCGCAAGTGACGGCGTGCGAGCGTATCGACTTCCGCCGCTGGCTGGATGCCGATACGGCGAACTTGCAGGCGTTTCACGATACGGAACTGCGGTGGCGCAGCCTGCTGGCGCCGGCACGGCAATTGGGCCATGACGGCTGGTATCGGCAAGGCCGGGCGGCGCTGTCGCTGGGCGGCTGCTCGGTTGCGGTCGGGCTGGGCGTGGCGGCGTTGGTGCTGGTTGGGTTCTGGGCGTGATCAGCGCTTCAGCATGCCTGTACGTCCCTGCCCCTGAGCATGCACCGTGCGCATGCCCGACTTCAGTTGCTCGATAGCCTGGGTACAGACATGCCGTGCCTGGGCTCGCTCTTCGTTTTGCACCGCCTCCTGCCTACATGACAGGCACATCCGCCTGTTCGGCCAACGCCACCCTGACTGGCTGTTGCAACAACCCTCGGGGCAACCGAAAACCTTTGAACGGTTGTTGAGTAATTGGGTTGAAGGCCTTTTCCGCGTTCAGCCTGTAGCGCATCACACCATCACCTGTTTTGAAGCTCAGGTCCACGCTGGTTGCCGTACGCCCATTGAGCGCACCGCGGCTCAGCAGGCGAAACATCGACCAAGGCCCTCGATACTCCAGGCTGCTGCTATTGCCGTTCTGCCTGAGCAGGGTCAGGTTGCTGCGCACGTGTTGCCCCAAGGTATTGGGCCAGACAATACCGGTGATCTGGCTTGGGCCGTGGGTGTAGGAAATCAGCTGGCCATCCAGATCCAGCAGGCTGGTGCGTTGATTTGCACTAAGCCCCAACGGCTCGATACTGAACTGCACGCTGAGGTTACCGCGCTGATCAAAGAACGTTTCGCGGATGCGATCGGCCCGTTCCAGCTGCTCGATCACATCGGTACGGATCAGGGATCGCCCCTGCAAACCATCCTGCAAGGCTTCCAGATTGTCCTTGAGGAAAAGCTTCAGATATTGATCCTGGAACTGCTGCAGTCGCCCCTTCGGCCCGAAGAACGCCTCAAAGTCTTCCAGCGAAGCGTCGGGTGCCCTGACTACGAAAGGGTAGCGCTCTGCCAGGCGCTGCTGGAAGAAGCTGTAGACTTCAGCATCCCATCGCCGCTCCAACTCGCGCAACGCTTCAACGTTCAGCACCTGCGCCGTTTGATCTGCCACCTTTCTAACGTGATGATTGATTGGCTCCGGCAAGCCAGTGGCAACGCGTTGCAAGGTGCCGATGGGGTCGTGCCCGGTCATTGAAAAGCGTTGATGCACTGCGTGCAGCGCAGCCTTGCCTCGGTCTGGGCTACCCTGTACCGCCTTGGCATAGTCGTGGACGGCGACTATGGCTGCGTGGGTTTCATCGTAGTAGCTCGGTTTTTCGCCTGCAGCGTGCAACATGGCGCTCAAGCCTGCAAACGCCCGCTGGATGACCAGCGCCTGTTGTTGCTCAGGCTTGCTGTTGACCGAAACTGGCGAAGGGGCCTCATCCGCCACGCCAACATTAACCGGTGATAACAGCGAACTGTTGTCGCGAACCGTCTCCAGCAATCGGTGCAACGGCGCCGCTGGCCCAGCCAACTGTTCAAGGATCGTGACGCCATGATCCAGGTCTCGAAAATCCGCCACGGAGAATGCGTTCAAGGCGCGGCGCCAGCTGTCGATGTAGTCGGCGCTGTACAGGTTGCGCAGGCGCTCGTTCAGCGCAGCCTGGTCGGCATCGGAGTAATCCAGTTGAGCACGTTCCCCCAGTACCCACTGGTCGATCATGGCCATTTCCGTAAAGCGCTGACTACGCGGTTCAAAGTACTCCTTGAAGCCTTTGGCGGTGAGCATTGGCGCCAGCAAAACA
This sequence comes from Pseudomonas sp. D5(2026), assembly GCF_057766845.1. Taxonomy (NCBI): domain Bacteria; kingdom Pseudomonadati; phylum Pseudomonadota; class Gammaproteobacteria; order Pseudomonadales; family Pseudomonadaceae; genus Pseudomonas; species Pseudomonas sp. D5(2026). Next base: position 1,943,385 of record NZ_CM173421.1, on the reverse strand, counting down.
CCATTGTCGCCCTGGCTCGAGCCGGAAGACAGCTGGTAAACGACATCGAACGCAGGCCCCACCTGATGACGCAGGTCCAGACCGGTATGCAACTGTTCCTGGGCCTGCTGCTTCAGGCCCGCATACACGCGTTGTGGCAACGGCACCTTACGCAATGTCTGCTGCACGTGGCTGACACGCTGGCGATACTGCGGCAGGTCGGTATCCGCGTAGGCCAGCGCATACTTCAGGTGCCGCATGAGGTCTCGTTGCAGCTGCCCCTGGCCGGGGAAGGCCTGTTGCCATTGTTGCGCCATCCAGTCCTCGACCCATTCCGCTCGACGGTTCCGGCGATCCTCAAGCATCCGGTAAACCCGGAGCGCGGTCATTTGCTGCTCGCTGCCGGGGGGCGCCGCATCCATGGCCTCGATCACGCCGCTGGCCAACGCAGGCAAGAAGCGCCTGGACAACAAGCTGAGGTACGCCTCATCCACGGTCGGCCCGATGGTACGGCCCTGGTACAGCCCCAGATCAGCAACACCCGGCCACGCAGCGCGGTAGTCGCCAAACACTGCTACCGCATCGCGGATCTGGTCCAGCGGCTCCAGCAAGTTGCGCCCGGTCGGGTCCAGACGCTGATCCACTTCGTGATGGCTGTACTCCCGGCTCTTGGCCAGCACGCTGGCGGCCTTGACGCCATTGATGTCGAAGTAACGATGCCAGCTGGCGATGGCGACGCAGAAGGCCAGAACGCCTACAGAAGAACCCACCCACAGCAGTTGGCGCTTGCGCCGAGCCACCCTGACGTTATCGCCGGCAAGGCCGGCCTCTTTGTAGATGACCCGTCCAAAGGCCTGTTGAATGAAGTAGGCCAACGCCTTGCCCTGCGTCTTGCCCTCAACCAAGGGGAGGCTGGTCTTGTAAGGCTGCGCCGCCTCACGGACAAAGGCGTTGCGCACGTCACCGTGCTGGACGACTGACGACCAATACACACCGCGCACCAGCGCCGGGGTGGTGAAACGGTCACTTGCCAAGGTCTCGCGCAGAAAGCCCAACAGTACTGGGCGCAACCCGAGCAACTGCCTATGCAGTGAGTAGAGACGTGAACGCAACGCAGGGCTACCCGGCACGTCCAGCTGATCGATCACCTGCTCGAACAGCTGCTCCAGCAACCGATCGTAATGTTCGCCATACTCGCCTAGCCAAGCGTCGAAGGTATCGACCGCATCCAGCTTGAACGTGAATCCAAACAGGCTGTTGCGCTTGGCGGCCGAAAGCTTGCTGTAGAATTGGTCGAAGCCGTCCAGCAGATCGAATTTGCTCAACACGACATAAAGCGGCAAGCGCGAGCCCAACTGGCTGCTCACCTCGTAAAGACGTGTGCGCAGCAGGTGGGCAAGGGCCGTGCGTTGCTCGACGGTACCGTGCAGTAGCGCAGGCAGGTCGACAACCAGCACCAGGCCGTTGAGGGCTCTCTGGCTTCGATTGCGCTGCAGCCAATCCAGCAGATGCTGCCACAAGTTGGCTTGGGTTCCAGGCGGTACCGAGGACTCAGCGTCACTGGAGCCACTGCTCAGCGAATCTACGGGACCGTTCTGGCTGATAAAGGCACCGGGCGGGTCGATGATCACCGCATCATTGCTGATCCACCATCCCACGGGGTAGGCGAGCGCCTGCGCAGGCCGGCCTCGTGCCTGGGCCTTGTCGATGCGGGTCAACGAGAAACTTTGATCGGTGCAGTCAATAAAGCTGCTCTTGCCGGCCTGCCTGGCGCCCAGCACGAGGTACCACGGCAATCGGTACAGCGCGCGACGCCCACCGGCATTGTCCAGATAGCGTGCGAGCGCTTGGCTCAACCCCTTCTCTTGTGCGTGAACGAACGGTAGCGCCGGGTCCGCCTCGGCGTCCATTGCCTGCTGACGCTCTGCTTGCAAGCGGCGAAAGCGCGTTCTCAACACGACCAACCAGCACAACAGCACCATCAACAAGAGCACCAGGCTGGCCACACTACGATGCACCACACTGGCCAACGGCTGCTGATCGCGCCACGTCCATTGCGGGCCGAGCCACCAGATGGCAACCAGCATCAGCACAGCACCAAGCCCAAGTAGCAGCGGCATTGCCAGACCGATACGGGTCATGAGCGGCCAGCCCCAACGTTTGAGGTACTTCCAGAGTTGATTCATCGAGGCTCCTGCTCCTTGTTCCGATCGGCCAGCACGTGGGAGGACGCGTATTGTTGAAGCCGCTGGAATACCTCGGGCTCCCAGTCGCTGGCGGTGGTTTGCTGCATCGTTCGCGCGACCCCGGCGCACAGGTCCTGGGCTAACCAGGACACGCCTCGTGCGGCCAACAGATCAGCTGCGATGACGGTGGTATGACAGCGCTCGCGAGGGGCTCGAAAATCTGCCTGCATCCCCTGCAGCCTTAGCAACACCGGTTCTACGCCGCCGCTTTCCAGCTGGCTGACCAGTTCTTCGCGAAGGCTGGCGAACTCTTGGGAGGCTGCCGCTTGCTCGGACTGCCCGTCTGCCCTTTTGAGCCAGGCCAGGCATTGGTCGTCGACAAACACCTGACCGTCGCTGAAGCACAGCTGCTGCAGCGCTGGCATGCGCAGCACGAAACGAGCGGTCGCCGCACGGATGGCCTCAGCCACTTCGCCCATCGCCAGCCGCGACGCGGCGGTCGCGGCAAGAAAGCTGCCGCGAATCCAGAAGGGAGAAGCCGTCACACTTTTTTCAACTCGCTGGAGCAACGCCGCGTCGATTACGGTGCCGGCGATGGCATCCTCGTAGTCACTGGCAATATCCCGTGGTACTGCCATCAACTCTGTACGGCTGCCCTGCCGGGTTTGCGGTGCGGCCTGAATGTGGGCCCACAGGCCGAAGCGGCGCAGTTGATAGCCGGTAGGGTCGTACGGGTCCTGCTGGTTGATCAGCTCGGCCATGCTCAACATGGCTCGGCGCGTCTCGCGCTCGTTACCGATCGACATGCGGGGTTTTGGCGTGGCGATGACATCAGCCTGCGGCGCAGGTTGCGGGCTCTCCACCGGCGCCTTGGGCGCATCGCGCTCGCCAATACCATTGGCAAGCGCCGTGTGTTTGTGCAACAGGCGCTCCAGCTCACCCAGAACAGCCGGGTCAAGCTGGGCAGCTTGCTGCTGACACATCAAACGGGCCAATGCACGCTTCGCCGCTGCGGCGTGAGCCGCGGTGTACGTGAAACGATCAAGGCGCGGCAGCGCATCGATCAAGCGATTGAACAACAGGCCAACGATCTTGCGCTTGGTCAGGAAGCCTTTCGGGCCAGGCGTTGGATGAGCGGTTTCCCAATAGTTGTCGATCATTCCGCCCAGCAACGCCAAGGTGAACCCCCAGCGCTCCCAACAGCCACTGCGCAGCCACGCAACGCTCAAGTGCGCGACGATCCGCAGATGCTTGCACTGTCGCTCCAGGTACTGAGCAGAGGCCTCCTCGATGTAGTTCCAGTCGATAGACGCTTCCTGCAGCCCACCCAGCTTGACCATCTCCTGGTCAATGGCCTGGTAGGTTTCGTCTTCCACATCGAACAGTCCCGCCGGCACCTGGGTATCGATGGGTGCGAGCAACCGTGTGACTTCTTGCGCCTCGACCTCAGCTACCAGCGACATGTCTTGCGAGCCTCGTCGATAAGCGGGTCCAACCCCTGAGCGTCAAAAACGAGTCCATCAACGGCAGGGTTGTCGCTCTCTACGTGAATGCGATGGGCCCCGATCAATTGCCTGATCTGCTCGATACCCGGCAAGCCTCTGCCGGCGTCGAGCACTTGGCCGTTTTCCATCACTTGCCACGGTGTGGGTACAGTAGCGCCCCGCTCCCCTAGCAACCGTACCTGCACTCGGCTGGCATCGACGGGTTGGGCGGTGACCAGTTGCAACCTCGAGATGTTCTGCACGCAGCTGATGATCAGGTACGGCTACGACCTCAAAAGCATCAATGCCCGGGGTAAACACACCCACTTCCGCTACGACGCACGTGGTTATCTGGTCGAAAGCGAACGTCCAGGCGGTCGCATTGACCGCTATGAAATTGATGTCGCTGGTCAACTGACGCGCTACGTCGACCCTGCCCAGAAAACCCTGCAATTTCGCTACGCCCCCAGCGACCGTTTGGTCGAAACCGGGGCAATAGCCGAGATATAAAATTCAGGCATAAAAAAAGAGGCCTTGAAGGCCTCTTCTTTTTGATCCCAGCGACACACTGAGGATCGAATTTGGAGCGGGAAACGAGACTCGAACTCGCGACCCCGACCTTGGCAAGGTCGTGCTCTACCAACTGAGCTATTCCCGCGTCGTGATGGGTGCCATTCTAGCGATTTCTAAAACAGCGTCAACCCCTTGATTCAAAAAACTTTTATTTTTTTTCCGAACCTTCGCGCAGGTGCGGCCAGGCGGCCAACAGGTAGTGCACCATCGACCAAAGCGTCAGCCCCGCTGCCACCAGCAGCAGCCCGTAGCCCAGGATCACCCAGAACGTTACCGCTGGCGGGTTGCCCAGCAGGATCACCAGCGCCAGCATCTGCGCCGCAGTCTTCCACTTACCGAGGTTGGACACCGCCACATGTGCTCGCGCCCCTAGCTCAGCCATCCACTCGCGCAGCGCAGACACCACGATCTCGCGACCGATGATGACCGCCGCCGGCAGGGTCAGCCAGAAGTTGGCGTGGGTCTGCACCAGCAGCACCAGAGCCACTGCCACCATCAGCTTGTCAGCCACCGGGTCGAGGAAGGCGCCGAACGGCGTGCTCTGCTGCAGTCGACGCGCCAGGTAGCCGTCCAGCCAATCGGTGGCGGCGGCAACCGCGAATACGCTGCTGGCAGCCATGTAGCTCCACTCATAGGGCATATAGAAGAGCAGAATGAAGCACGGAATGAGCAGGACGCGTAGAACGGTGAGCAGGTTTGGAATATTCATCGGTACGACTGGCCGCAAGTTGAGCCCGGCATTCTACTCGCTATGCAGGCTGGCATAAATTGATTCGGCAAGCTTTTTACTGATGCCGGGGGCTTTGGCGATTTCATCGATACTGGCGCGGTTGAGCTCCTGCAAGCCGCCGAAATGTTTCAGCAGATCGCGGCGGCGCTTGGGCCCTACCCCAGCCACATCTTCAAGGCTGGAGACTCGACGGGCCTTGCCACGGCGGGCACGGTGGCCGGTGATAGCGAAGCGGTGGGCTTCGTCGCGGATCTGCTGGATCAGGTGCAAGGCCGATGAATCGCCCTTGAGGGTGAATTCGTGATGCACATCGTTCAGGTACAGGGTTTCGAAACCCGCCTTGCGTGTGACGCCCTTGGCCACACCGAGCAGGGTCAGGTCGGTGAAGCCCAGCTCCTGCATCACATCGCGGGCCATGTTCAGCTGACCCTTGCCACCGTCCACCAGCAGCACGTCGGGCAACTTGCCCTCACCGTCCTTGATGCGCCCATAGCGACGGGTCAGGGCCTGATGCATGGCCGCGTAATCGTCACCTGCGGTGACGCCTTCGATGTTGAAGCGGCGGTAGTCGGACTTGATCGGCCCTTCAGGGCCGAACACCACGCAACTGGCCACGGTAGCTTCACCACTGGAGTGGCTGATGTCGTAGCATTCCAGGCGTTGCGGCACTTCATCCAGGCCCAGCACTTCGGCCAGGGCCTCGAAGCGCGCAGCCATGTGCTGGCGGTTGGCCAGGCGGGCATTCAGCGCCTGCTCGGCATTGGTCACTGCCAGTTGTTGCCAGCGGGCGCGGGTACCACGCACCCGGTGGCTAATGGTCAGTTCGCGGCCACGCAGCGTGTGCAGTGCTTCGGTGATGGCATTGAAGTCTTCGTGCACAACATTGACGATCAACTCGCCGGGCAGCTCGCGCTCTGCGTTGCCCAAGTAGTACTGGGACAGGAATGCGGCCATGACCTCGGCCACCTCCTCCTCGATGCCCACCTGCGGGAAGAAGTTCTTGCTGCCCAGTACTCGCCCGCCGCGCACGCTGATCAGGTGCACACAGGCGCCACCCGGGTTGACGAAGGCGGCGATGACGTCGACATCACCGCTGCCGCCCTCGATGTACTGCTGGTCCTGCACGCGGCGCAACAGGGCGATCTGGTCGCGCAGCTCGGCGGCTTTTTCGAAATCGAGGGCCATGGCGGCCTTCTCCATCTCGGCGTTCAACTCATTGCCCAGTTGCTGGCTACGCCCTTCCAGAAACATCACCGAATGGCGCACGTCCTCTGCGTATTCCTCGGCAGTCACCAGGTCGGTGCAGGGCCCTTTGCAACGTTTTATCTGGTATTGCAGGCAGGGTCGGGTGCGGTTGGCGTAATAGCTATCTTCGCACTGACGCACTGAAAAAGCCTTTTGCAGCAGGCTGAGGCTTTCGCGAATGGCCCCGGCGCTGGGGTACGGGCCAAAATAACGGCCCTTGGCCTTCTTTGCCCCTCGGTGAATGCCCAGGCGCGGAAACTCGCCATCGGACAGAAACACGTAGGGGTAGGACTTATCGTCGCGCAGCAGGATGTTGTACGGCGGCCGCCATTCCTTGATCAGGTTCTGCTCCAGCAGCAACGCCTCGGTTTCGTTGGCGGTGATGGTGGTTTCAACCTGGGCGATGCGCGCAACCAGCGCGGCGGTCTTGGGCGCAAGGCCAGTCTTGCGGAAATAGCTGGCCAGGCGCTTCTTCAGGTTCTTGGCCTTGCCCACGTAAAGCAGCCGGGCTTCGCCGTCGAACATCCGGTAAACGCCCGGGCGACCGCTGCAGGTCGCCAGGAATGCGCTGGCATCAAAGACTTGGGACATGAGGTTTTACAGGCTTGCGTCAACCATACCGTGGCGAACGGCCAGCAAGGTCAATTCGACGTCACTGGTGACCGAGAGTTTTTCAAAGATCCGATAACGGTAAGTATTGACGGTCTTGGGCGAGAGGCACAACTTGTCGGAGATGATCTGCACCTTCTGGCAGCCGACGATCATCAGGGCAATCTGGATTTCCCGTTCGGACAACGCGTCGAACGGAGAGCCCTGCGGCTGGAACGGTTTCAGCGCCAGCTGCTGGGCGATCTGCGGGCTGATATAGCGCTGGCCGGCAAAGGCCAGACGAATGGCTTGGACCATTTCGTCAAGGCCCGCACCCTTGGTCAGGTAACCGGCAGCGCCGGCCTGCAACAAGCGTGTGGGGAACGGGTCTTCCTCGCACACAGTCACCGCCACTACCTTGATGTCAGGGTGGCTGCGCAGCAGTTTTCGGGTGGCCTCCAAGCCGCCGATGCCGGGCATTTTTACATCCATCAGCACAACGTCCGGCTTCAGCTCCCGGGCCAGTTTCAGTGCCGACTCGCCCGAGTCTCCCTCACCCACCACCTGCAGGCCGTCGATGTCGGCCAACATCCGTGTAATACCGGTTCGTACCAGATCGTGATCATCGACCACTAAGACCCTAATCAAGCACACACCTCGTCAGCAGGGCGATTGGATCCCGCCACCTTAACAAAATTTTTCACGGTGGGCCTAACGCATTGCATCCTTCAGAAACAACTGACGTTCGACGGTGAGAGGCCTCACGATTTGCCGGGGCTTGGCGTCGTTGGCCAACCGCCCCAAAAGGTGCAAGAGCGCCGCCTGATCGTCCAACGGTAATTCCCGAAAAGCCCCCAGCAAACCGGACTCATCCGCGCTCAAACCTTCGAGCGCTGTCGGGGTGCGCAGGCCGCTGAGTACGTACTGCGCATCCACCCCCCTGGCCGCCAATGCCGCCAGGTAATCGACCCGCGGTGTGCGTTCACCGCTTTCGTACTTGCCCTGAGCGTTGGGCTCGACCCCACCGATATCGCCAAATACACGCTGGGTCATACCTAGCCGCTCACGCTCTTCCCGCAGCCGCGGACCGATTCCGTTCATAGAGGCTTCTCCTTTTCCCTAATATCCTCAACACGGTCTACCCGCCTGCAGGCAGCCGTAAACGTTTGGATCCACTATGCCCATGCGCTGCGGTCGCGACAAGCCATCATTTAGCTACTACGTTGATATCCCGCTGCATCCGCACAAAGCAATCGTCTTCACCCATCTCGACGAAGCCGTGACGCTGGTACAGCAGGCGGGCCGGGTTGCTGCGGAACACCATCAGCCGCAACAAGGGAAGGCGCCGCTGACTGGCCCATAGCGCCAGTTCTTCCAGCACCCAGCTACCGACGCCCCGCCCACGGTGTTCAGGCAACAGGTGCAACTCGCGGATGAACAGTGCCTGGCGGTCCTGGCTGAGGCTGCAAAAACCCAACAGGGTGTCGTCTTCGATCACCAGCCACTGCTCGCGCCAGCCCCAGGCTGCGTCGAAGGCTTCTTCGATCCACAGCAGGTCGTATTCGCGGTAGTAGGGCAACATGGCGCGGCGCGTGAGGTCGCGGGCGAAGGTGCAGTGGATGTCTTTGGCGGGAATCAACTGTAAGGGCATCGCATCGCACTCATTGGGCATAACACACCGGCGAACTGCCAGGGCCACACCTGTCCAGTTCGGTTTCCAACCAATCGGCCAGCACCCGGGCATTGTTGTGCTCGCTGTCCTTGCCGGCATAAAGCAACGTCAGCGTGCCCTTCCTGGCCATGTCCAGCAGCGGATACCAGTGCTCGGGGTGGGCTGCCAGCGCTTGCTGGTACCGCTGGGTAAAACCGGCGAAATCCACTTCACCCTGGTGGAACGCCTTACGCAATTCATTCGAAGGTGCCACTTCGCGCAACCACTGCCCATGGAGGTCTTCCTTGCGTTTGTTGCGCGGCCACAGGCGGTCGACCAGTACACGCTGGCCATCTTCATCCTCAACCGCATCATAGACACGCTTGCAGCGAATCATGGGCGTCTCCTGCCATTACCGTCCGTCTTGAGCCTAGATAATTCATTGATCGAGGTCACGGCCGGGTTACGAATTGTTTCTATGCTCAAGGCCTTCGGCACTTTCGCCCAACGCCAACCGGAGCCCCCATGGCAACCCCGTCAGTGGCCAGCAGCCCACTACTGGCCCAACACGACGCCCGCCCGCAGCTCTCCCACAAGCCTGGGCGTGCCACCTTAACGTTGTTCTTCAGCCTGCTGCTGGCTGGTATCGCCTACACCGCCTGGAGCCTCAAGCAGGATGTGACCGCAAGCGGTACGGTCATTACCACGGCCACACCGTTCCTTCTGCTGGGCCTGGCGCTGCTGATTGCCCTGGGCTTCGAGTTCGTCAACGGCTTCCACGACACCGCCAACGCGGTAGCCACAGTGATATACACCCATTCGTTGCCGGCCCCGGTCGCGGTGGTGTGGTCTGGGCTGTGCAACTTCCTGGGCGTGCTTTTCTCCAGTGGCGCGGTGGCGTTCGGCATCATCGCCCTGCTACCGGTAGAGCTGATTCTGCAGGTCGGCTCTTCGGCCGGCTTTGCCATGGTTTTCGCCCTGCTGCTGGCGGCGATCATCTGGAACCTTGGCACCTGGTGGCTGGGCCTGCCGGCATCGTCCTCGCACACCCTGATTGGCTCGATCATCGGCGTGGGCGTAGCCAATGCGCTGATGCATGGGCGTGACGGCACCAGCGGCGTGGATTGGGCCCAAGCCAGCAAGGTGGGTTATGCCCTGCTGTTCTCACCGCTGATCGGTTTTGCTTGCGCAGCCCTGTTGCTGCTGGCCCTGCGCGCGCTGGTCAAACGCAAGGCCCTGTACCAGGCACCGGAAGGCCAGACACCGCCACCGTGGTGGATCCGCAGCCTACTGATTCTGACCTGCACCGGGGTATCGTTTGCCCACGGCTCCAACGACGGCCAGAAAGGCATGGGGCTGATCATGCTGATTCTGGTCGGCACCCTGCCAATGGCTTACGCGCTGAACAAGACCATGCCCAACGAGCAGGCTCTGCAGTTTTCCGCTGTCGCTGAGGTAACCCGCCAGGCACTGGTACGCAGCGCCCCGCAAGCGGCCCCGGCTGACCCGCGCCAGGTACTGACCCTGTTCATTGCCGAACCCAAGGCCAGCCCGCACCTGGTACCAGCGCTGGCGGCGCTGACCGGTATGATCGGCGAAGAAGTCAAAGGCTATGGCTCGCTCAAGCGCATACCGGCTGAAGCCATGGCCAACGTGCGTAACGACATGTACCTGACCAGTGAAGCCATCCGCCTCATGGAGAAAAACCACCTGGTGACTTTCGATGCCGACACCCACAGCCATGTGCAACGCTTCAAGACCCAGTTGGACGACGCCACCCGCTATATTCCGCTATGGGTGAAGGTAGCTGTAGCCATTGCGCTGGGGCTGGGGACCATGGTTGGCTGGCGACGTATTGTGGTCACCGTTGGCGAGAAGATCGGCAAGACCCACCTCAGCTATGCCCAAGGCGCATCGGCCGAAGTGGTGGCGATGTGCACCATTGGCGCAGCAGATATGTTCGGGCTGCCGGTGTCGACCACGCATGTGCTGAGTTCGGGGGTGGCCGGGGCCATGGTGGCCAATGGGTCGGGGATTCAGAAGCGCACGTTGTTCAATCTGCTGATGGCCTGGGTGCTGACCTTGCCAGCGGCAATGCTGTTGGCTGGCAGCCTGTACTGGCTGCTGAACCACATCTTCTGAACCCGTACGCCGTCGGGTGTAGGAGCGGGTTTACCCGCGAATACGGTAGCGGCGGCAACCGTGAACGGCGGGTGGATATTGGCCTGCAGGCCCGGCCCTTTCGCGGGTAAACCCGCTCCTACGGGCGACCGGCAGGCGTTTCGAAGTTTGCGCAAGGCTGTCCCTGCACAGGTTGATCAGCCCGGGATTTTCAGGCCACGCTGCACGGCTGGCCGTTCCAGGAAATTCGCCAGCACGCGCTGCACTTCCTTGAATTGGTCGAAGCCCACCAGGTCACGGGCGTTGTAGCGCTCCACCAGGTTACGCACCCAAGGGAAGATGGCGATGTCGGCGATGCTGTATTCCTCAGCCATCCACTGCCGACCTTTCAAATGCCGATCCAGCACGCCCAGCAGCCGCTTGGACTCGTTGACATAGCGGTCGCGCGGGCGCTTGTCTTCATATTCCTTGCCAGCAAAGAAATGGAAGAACCCGACCTGGCCGAACATCGGCCCGATGCCGCCCATCTGGAACATCAGCCACTGCAGGGTCTGGTAGCGGTGAGCGGGGTCCTGGCTGAGCAGCTGGCCGCTCTTCTCCGCCAGATACTGCAAGATCGCCCCCGATTCAAACAGCGCCAGCGGCTGACCGCCCGGCCCGTTCGGGTCGAGGATGGCGGGGATCTTGTTGTTCGCGCTGAGCGAGATGAATTCGGGGCTCAATTGGTCGTCATTGTCGAAGCTAACCTTGTGCGCCTCGTAAGCCAAGCCAATCTCTTCGAGCATGATCGATACCTTCACCCCATTGGGCGTCGGCAACGAGTACAACTGCAGGCGTTCGGGATGTTTGGCGGGCCATTTGCGGGTAATGGGGAAAGCACTGAGTTCGGTCATGATCAACCTTGCCAAGGGAATGAACCTGTCACTCTAGAGACATCCCCAGCCGCTGACCATCACCGACCACTCATCAGCATTGGCAGCTCAGGCCTGGCCGTGGGCCTTGAGCTTGAGCTTTTCGGTATCGACGCGGACAAACACGGAGTCGGCGGTCACAGTCAGTACATCCTCTGCCCAGACTTCGCAGATGACCCGGCTCTTGCGCCCCACTTCGCCTTCGACACGCGCCTTGAGCAACAGCTCGACGCCCATCGGCGTAGGTTTCAGGTAGGTCAGGTTGAGCGTGCCGGTAACGCAGTCGATACGCGGCAGGCTGCCCGGTTCTCGGCCTTCGTTACGGTAGTGGTAGGCCATCGCCGTCCAGTTGGAGTGGCAGTCGACCAGCATCGCCAGCAGGCCACCGTAAACCAAGCCAGGCCAGCCAATGAAGGTGCTGTCGGGCGAGTGACGGCACACCAGGTGAACACCGTCGGCGTCCCAGTGGCTTTGCAGGTGCAGGCCGCTGGGGTGGGAACAGCCGCAGCCGTAGCAGGTACCCTCAGGGGCCGCGAGGGCTTGAAGGGAAAGTGTGTGATCAGTCATACGCTTCCTGTGCTTGTTGGAATGGGGGCGCGCAACGCCCCCATTAAAGCAGAAACATCAGGCCGTCTGGGCAACCATCCTGGCACGCCGCTGGGTCAGCGAAACCAGCAGGATGAACGCGGTCACACCTGCGGTCATCAGCGTTTCGTAGCGGTAGGCATCGCTGAACAGCATGTAGCCCAGCACCATGACGATGGTGCCGATCACCAGCCAGGTCAGCCATGGGAACAGCCACATCTTCAGCTCCAGCGGGCGCCCTTCACGCTCGGCACGGGCACGCATGCGCAGCTGCGACACGGCAATGACCAGGTACACCAGCAAGGCGATGGCGCCGGTGGTCGACAGCAGGAAGCCAAACACCTTGCCCGGGAACACGTAGTTGACGAAGCAGCCTGCAAAACCTGCCAGGGTGGAGAGGATCACCGCCACGGTCGGCACGCCGGAACCGGAAATGCGCTTGGTCACGCTAAGCGCCTGCCCACGCGCGCCAAGCGAATAGAGCATGCGCGACGCGGTGTAGAGCCCCGAGTTCATGCAGCTTGTCACCGCCACCAGCACCACCAGGTCAACCAGCAGCTTGGCGCCCGGCACGTTCAGCACTTCCAGTACACGCTGGAACGACCCTACTGCTTTCAGGCCGGGGTCGTTCCAGGCCACCAGCGACACCACCAGGAAGATCGACGCCAGGTAGAAGATGGCGATGCGGTACACCACCAGGTTGGTGGCGCGGCGAATCTTGTCTTTCGGGTTGGCGGTTTCGTCAGCCGCGATGGTGACGATTTCGGCACCGAAGAACGAGAAGATGGTGATCAGCACGCCCCCAAGTACCGTCCCGAAGCCATTGGGCATGAAACCACCGCTGTCCCACAGCCGGCTGACCCCGGACACCTCCGCCAGCGGCCAGAAGCCGAACACCGCCAAGGTGCACACCACGATGAAGCCAATGATCGCGACCACTTTGACCAGCGCGAACCAGTACTCGAAGGCACCGAAGTTCTTCACGCTGACCAGGTTGGTGCAGGACAGCACCAGCATGATCAGGAAAGCGAACAGCCAGGAAGGCACGCCAGGGAAGTAGGCATGCAGGATGTCAGCACCGGCAATGGCTTCCACCGGAATGATCAACACCCAGAACCACCAGTACAACCAGCCGATGGTAAAGCCCGCCCAAGGGCCAATGGCTTCCGAGGCGTAGGTGGAAAATGAGCCGCTGTTGGGGTTTGCGATGGCCATTTCACCCAGCATGCGCATCACCAGCAAGACCAGCAGGCCAGTCATGGCGTAGGAGATGAGGATGGCCGGGCCGGCGGTGGCAATGGCGTTGGAGGACCCGATGAACAACCCGGCGCCGATGATGCCGGCAATGGAGATCATGGAAACCTGACGGGAAGTCAGGCCGTGCTGCAGTGAGCGCTGTTTCTTGTTGTCTTGCGAAGTCATGAAGAACCCTCGAATGGGTCGGCCGCAGCAAAGCGGCTGAAGGTCTGAGCAGAATTCTTATAAATTTCTGATGTGTGTTGTTGTTGTTTTGCAGATGACGGAAGCGGGTATTGACCTCCTCTTCGCATGACCGGTTGTAATCGTTGATCCAGGTCAGTATTAATCTATAGGCCGGGGTCAACAAACGACCTTTTCGAACCACATAATTCCTTTATGGAATGAACTCCTTCCTTTTTTGCTCGGTATTCGCCCGTCATGTCCAAACGCCTGATGCCTTCGACCACCGCCCTTCAGTGCTTCGAAGCGGCCGCCCGCCACCTCAGCTTCACCCGCGCGGCCCAGGAACTGCACCTGACCCAGAGCGCCGTCAGCAAGCAGGTCGCGCAGCTTGAGGACATGCTCTCGCACTCGCTGTTCCAGCGCATTCGCCGGCGCCTGCACCTGACCCCGGCCGGCGCGCTGTACCTCACCGAAGTGAACAAGATCCTCACCCAGATCGACATATCCAGCCGCTACATCCTCAGCTACGGCGACGAAACCGAAGTGCTGCGCATCGCCACCCAGCCGACCTTCGGCGCCCGCTGGCTGGTGCCCAGGCTCAAGGGTTTTGGTGACCGCTACCCACGCATTCACCTGGATGTGCGCAACGAGCTGGAGCCATTCGACCTGGTTCAGGCCAAGGCTGACGTCGCCTTTTTCTTCGGCCAGGGCACCTGGCCCGGGGCAACCTGCATCGAGTTGTTCAGCGAAGAAGTGGTGCCCGTGTGCAGCCCGCAGCTGCTGGCCAGCCACCGTTTCGACAGCGCCCAGGCGCTGACTGAGCACCGGCTGTTGCAATGCGTTTCGCGGCCGGAGGCCTGGCATGAGTGGTTCCTGGGGCTTGGGCTGCATAGCCAGAACAGCTACCACGGGCCGCGCTTCGACACGTTCTACCTGTGCATCCGCGCTGCCATCTCCGGCTGCGGCATAGCCCTGATTCCCCGCTATCTGGTGGCCGAAGAGCTGAGCGAAGGCAAGCTGGTGGTGGCCTGGGACCACCCTGTGGCAAGCAACGGTAGGCACTTCATTGCGCATGCCGAGCATGCGGCCGAAGTGCCCAAGATCAGGGCCTTTGTGCAGTGGATCCGGGAGCGGGTGGCAGAGGGGGATTGATTTGACCTGCCCCGGCCTCTGGTAGAAGCGGGCTTGCCCGCGAAGAGGCCGGCACAGCCAACCAGAAAACCAGCCAGATCACGAATCCATGGAATGACCGCAATCGAATAATTCGTTTGCGGAATAACCTGCCGACACGCTTGGATAATAAGAAACTCGAACAAGGTCCGCGTGCCCCATGAACCAGGAAAGTATCAGCCAATCCATTGCCATCGTTCACCCGATCACACTTTCCCATGGCCGTAATGCCGAAGTCTGGGACACTGACGGCAAACGTTACATCGACTTTGTCGGCGGTATCGGCGTGCTCAACCTGGGCCACTGCAACCCCGCTGTAGTCGAGGCCATCCAGGCTCAGGCCACCCGCCTGACCCACTACGCCTTCAACGCGGCCCCTCACGGCCCGTATCTGACACTGATGGAGCAACTGAGCCAGTTCGTCCCGGTCAACTACCCACTGGCCGGCATGCTCACCAACAGCGGCGCGGAAGCGGCGGAAAACGCCCTGAAAGTGGCCCGTGGCGCCACCGGCAAACGCGCCATCATCGCATTCGACGGCGGCTTCCATGGCCGCACCCTGGCCACCCTGAACCTCAATGGCAAGGTCGCCCCCTACAAGCAGCGGGTCGGTGAACTGCCCGGGCCGGTGTACCACCTGCCCTACCCCAGCGCGGATACCGGGGTTACCTGCGAGCAGGCGCTCAAGGCCATGGACCGCCTGTTCAGCGTCGAGCTGGCGGTGGAGGACGTCGCGGCGTTCATCTTCGAACCAGTACAGGGCGAAGGCGGCTTCCTTGCCCTGGACCCGGCCTTCGCCCAAGCCCTGCGCCGCTTCTGCGACGAGCGCGGCATCCTGATCATCATCGACGAGATCCAGTCGGGCTTCGGCCGTACCGGCCAGCGCTTCGCGTTCTCGCGCCTGGGCATCGAACCCGACCTGCTGTTGTTGGCCAAGAGCATTGCTGGCGGTATGCCGCTGGGTGCAGTGGTCGGGCGCAAGGAATTGATGGCGGCGCTGCCCAAGGGCGGCCTGGGTGGCACCTATTCAGGCAACCCGATTGCCTGCGCGGCGGCCTTGGCCAGCCTGGCGCAGATGACCGACGAAAACGTTGCAACCTGGGGTGAACGGCAGGAGCAGGCCATCGTCAGCCGTCATGAGCGCTGGAAGGCCTCGGGCCTGAGCCCATACATCGGCCGCCTGACCGGCGTGGGCGCCATGCGAGGGATCGAGTTCGTCAATGCCGATGGCAGCCCGGCACCGGTACAACTGGCCCAGGTGATGGAAGCGGCCCGAGCCAAGGGCCTGCTGCTGATGCCCAGCGGCAAGGCGCGGCACATCATTCGCCTGCTGGCACCGCTGACCATCGAGGCCGAGGTGCTCGAGGAAGGGCTGGATATCCTCGAGCAGTGCCTGGCAGAACTGAGCTGAGGCTTACAGGCCCAGCTCTTGCGGGGTGAGCATGTCGGACTCGAAGGCGATCCAGCCGCCTTCCAGTTCGGCATGGCCGTTGACGATCGGGCCGTAATAGGTCAGGCCATTCTCCAGGGTCACGCAAATATGCGTGGCCGGTTTCTCAGGGGCCGCGAGCGTACCGACGAAATGCACCTTCTTCAGGGTTTCGGTCACCGCTTCCAGACCCACGCGCATGCTGGGGTTTTCCGAAGCCTCGGTATCTCCGCCACGGTCTTCAGCGCTGATGGTCACGGTGGCGATGTACGGGTACTTGGTGCTCAAACGGGGTTACCTCGGTGGGTGTATAGGCGTAGGGGCGCGTAGAGTACGGCAGGCAGTCTCTGTTGTCTCTACTGGCCTCTTCGCGGGCACGCCCGCTCCCACAGGGATCGCATATTGCTTGGGGTATGCGGGGCACCTGCAACAGGTGATCTGAATGCCCCGATCTGTTAGGGTGCCCGCCGATGCACGCCACACCACACGAGGATCCCGAGTGAGCGCCGAAGAACCCCTGATCGCCGACCTGTTCGAAGTCGACAAACGCCTGTCCCTCAAGCCCGTCGTGGACTTCAACAGCTACCTGCGCAACGCCTTCGGCGAGGGCCCATGCCACTGCCACCGTTGTGTAGAAGGCGCCGACCAAAGCACCTACAGCCACGCGCACAACTTCACCTTCGAAGGCCGCCAGTGGCACCGCCGGTTCGCCAGCACCGCCGGCAGCGACGTCGCCCAGGTGTTGAAAAAAGCCTGGCTGTCGTACACCAAGGCTGATCTCAACCTGGTCGGTGCGCTGGACCTGACCACCCTCAAGACCTTTACCGAGGCCGCCCTGCACGCGCGCCTGCTGGCCTTGCTGCCGGCCAGCGGCCTGGCCCGCGAAGTGGATGGCCAGTGGATGCTGCAAGCCCAGACCGACTGACAGCCCGGCGGCAGGGCAGGATTCCACCGGTCTGCTAACTTGGTGGAATCCGCCCACCCACAGGTAGTCCGCCATGGCCCGCACAACGCCCATCGAGCTGTACCGCAATATCGGCATCGTCGCCCACGTGGATGCCGGCAAGACCACGACCACCGAGCGAATCCTGTTCTACACCGGGGTCAACCACAAGATGGGCGAAGTGCACGATGGCGCGGCGACCATGGACTGGATGGCCCAGGAGCAGGAACGCGGCATCACCATCACCTCGGCGGCGACCACGGCGTTCTGGCAAGGCTCGACCAAGCAGTTCGCCCACAAGTACCGTTTCAACATCATCGACACCCCAGGCCACGTCGATTTCACCATCGAGGTGGAGCGCTCATTGCGCGTGCTCGATGGCGCGGTCGTGGTATTCAGCGGCGCGGACGGCGTCGAGCCGCAGTCCGAGACCGTCTGGCGCCAGGCCAACAAGTATCACGTGCCGCGCCTGGCCTACATCAACAAGATGGACCGCCAGGGGGCCGACTTCCTGCGCGTGGTCAAGCAGATCGATCAGCGCCTGGGGCACCACCCGGTCCCCATCCAGCTGGCCATCGGCAGCGAAGAGAACTTCATTGGCCAGATCGACCTGGTGAAGATGAAGGCCATCTACTGGAACGATGCCGACCAGGGCACCAGTTACCGCGAAGAAGATATTCCAGCCGATCTGCAGGAGCTTGCCGACGAATGGCGCGCGCACATGATCGAAGCTGCGGCCGAAGCCAATGACGAGCTGACCATGAAGTTTCTCGATGGCGAGGAGCTGAGCATCGAAGAGATCAAGGCCGGGTTGCGCCAGCGCACCATTGCCAACGAAATCGTGCCCACCATCCTCGGCTCATCGTTCAAGAACAAGGGCGTGCCGCTGATGCTCGACGCGGTGATCGACTACCTGCCCGCCCCGTCGGAAATTCCGGCAATCAAGGGCACCGACCCCGACGACGAAGAAAAGCACCTGGAACGCCACGCCGACGACAATGAACCGTTCTCGGCACTGGCCTTCAAGATCGCCACCGACCCGTTCGTCGGCACCCTCACCTTCGCCCGGGTGTATTCCGGTGTGCTCAGCTCCGGCAACGCGGTGCTCAACTCCGTCAAGGGCAAAAAAGAGCGCATTGGCCGCATGGTGCAAATGCACGCCAACCAACGCGCTGAAATCAAGGACGTGTGCGCCGGCGATATCGCCGCACTGATCGGCATGAAGGACGTGACCACCGGCGATACCCTGTGCGACATGGACAAGCCGATCATTCTCGAACGCATGGACTTCCCCGACCCGGTGATTTCCGTAGCAGTAGAGCCGAAAACCAAGGCCGACCAGGAAAAAATGGGGATCGCACTGGGCAAGCTGGCCCAGGAAGACCCCTCATTCCGCGTGCGTACCGATGAAGAGACCGGCCAGACCATCATCTCGGGCATGGGCGAGCTGCACCTGGACATCATCGTCGACCGCATGCGCCGCGAGTTCAACGTCGAGGCCAACATCGGCAAGCCACAGGTGGCCTACCGCGAGAAGATCCGCAACACCTGCGAGATCGAGGGCCGCTTCGTTCGCCAATCCGGCGGCCGCGGCCAGTACGGCCATTGCTGGATCCGTTTTGCTCCCGGCGATGAAGGCAAAGAAGGCCTGGAGTTCATCAACGAGATTGTCGGCGGCGTAGTACCGCGCGAGTACATCCCGGCCATCCAGAAGGGTATCGAGGAGCAAATGAAGAACGGCGTGCTTGCCGGCTACCCACTGATCAACCTCAAGGCCGCCGTGTTCGACGGCTCGTACCACGATGTCGACTCCAACGAGATGGCCTACAAGATCGCCGCATCAATGGCCACCAAGCAGTTGTCGCAGAAAGGTGGCGCAGTGTTGCTGGAGCCGGTGATGAAGGTTGAGGTGGTGACGCCGGAGGAGTATCAGGGCGACATCCTCGGCGACTTGAGCCGACGTCGCGGCATGATCCAGGACGGTGATGAAACGCCGGCTGGCAAGGTGATCCGTGCCGAAGTTCCGCTGGGCGAAATGTTCGGCTACGCCACCTCGATGCGCTCGATGACCCAGGGCCGGGCAAGCTTCTCGATGGAGTTCACCCGCTATGCCGAGGCCCCGGCGAGCATTGCCGACGGCATCGTCAAGAAGAGCCGCGGAGAGTAAGCGGTTCTCCGGTACCGGCCTCTTCGCGGGCACGCCCGCTCCCACCGGGGGCGCACAATGTTTGGGCCTGCGGCCTTTCTGTGGGAGCGGGCGTGCCCGCGAAGAAGCCGGTACAGGCCACAATCAAGCTCAGTGCTGCTCGCCAGCCCGCTTCAACAGCTTCTTGCACCGATCCGACAAATGCACCACGCGCAAATGCTTGCCCGCCTTGGCATAGCGCTCACGCAGGGTTTTCAGCGCCGCAACCGCCGAATAATCGACAAAGCTCAAATGCTGGCAATCCAGCGTGACCTGGGCCGGGTCCCCGGCCGTGTCGAACTGGTTGAGGAACGAGGTGGTCGAGGCGAAGAACAGCGTGCCATGTAACTGATAACGCTTGCCGCCCCCCGCGTCCTCATGGGTGTCGGCATACAGCTCGCGTGCATGCTGCCAGGCAAAGTTGAGCGCCGCGATGATGATACCGAACAGCACCGCCATGGCCAGGTCAGTGAACACCGTGACCACGGTCACCGCAATGATCGCCAGCACATCATTCACCGGCACCTTGTGCAACACCCGCAACGACGCCCAGGCAAAGGTCTGCTGGGCCACCACGAACATCACACCAACCAGCGCCGCCAGTGGAATACGCTCGATCAGCGGCGACAGGAACAGCACGAACAGCAGAATCATCACGCCGGCTACTACACCCGACAACCGGCCCCGGCCATTGGAACTGAGGTTGATCACCGTCTGCCCGATCATCGCGCAGCCGCCCATGCCGCCGCACAGGCCCGACACCATGTTCGCAGCGCCCAGTGCCACACACTCGCGATCCGGGAAGCCACGGCTCTCGGTGATTTCATCGGTCAGGTTGAGAGTGAGCAGGGTTTCCAGCAGGCCGACCATGGCCATCAGCACCGCATAAGGGGCGATGATCTTCAGGGTTTCCAGATTCCAGGGCACATCCGGCAGGGCCAGCCCAGGCAGGCCACCAGCGATGTGCGCCATGTCACCCAGGGTGCGGGTCGGCAGCCCGAGCAAGTACACCAACAGGCCGACACCGAGGATCGCCACCAGAGCCGGCGGCACCGCGCGGGTCAGTTTCGGCAGCACATAAACCACCGCCATGGTCAGCGCCACCAGGCCGACCATCAGGTACAGCGGCGTGCCGGTGAGCCAGTGTTCGCCGTCCTTGAAATGCTCCAGCTGGGCCATGGCGATGACGATGGCCAGGCCGTTTACGAAGCCGAGCATGACCGGGTATGGCACCAGGCGCACCAGCTTGCCCAAGCGCAGCACGCCAAACAGGATCATTACCACGCCACCCAGCAGCACCGTGGCCAGCAGGTACTGCGCACCGTGCTGCACCACCAGCGCGACGATCACCACCGCCATCGAGCCAGCAGCGCCGGAGATCATCCCCGGCCGCCCGCCGAACAGCGCCGTCAGGGTACAAATGATGAACGCGCCATACAGGCCCATCAGCGGGTTGAGGTGGGCCACCAGGGCAAAGGCGATGCACTCGGGGACCAAGGCGAACGAGGTGGTGAGGCCGGCGAGCAGGTCGGCGCGTAGTCGGGCGGGCTTCATGGGCTTCCTGTGGTTCAGTCCGGAGGACGATTTAAAAACGAGGGGCGGGATGTTACGGAAATTGTCGGACAGCGGCCACCGCTCAACGCACACGTTCCAGGCTCTGCACGGCCAGGTCCAGCGCACGCTGCATGTCCAGGCGCGCCGAACGGCCAAGATCCGGGTCGTTCAGGCGGCCACCACGCTCTGAGGGCAGGATCGGCGCCGTCAGGTCTTCGGCATCCATCGCTTCAAAATCCTGTTCGACGCCCAGGGTCAAGGCACTGCGCCGCAACAGCATGCGCACCTGTTCCGGGGTAAGTGCCGGGTTGATCGACAGCATCGTCGCCACAGTGGCAGTCACCAAAGGTGTTGCGTACGACGTGCCGCAATGCGCAGCCTCGGCCGACACTGGGCGTATGCAGGCAGCAGCACTGACGTCCACACGCATGTCGATATTGGAGCTGTGACGCTTGCGCACATGATCGTGGGCTTCAACTGCCGTAGCCTTGTCACTGCGCTGATGCCCGCCCACCACCAGCAATTGTTCGGTGATGAACGACGAAGGCAGGCGATATTCATCGGTCCCCGACCAGGACGCACCATTGCCCGCCGAATTTACCACCACCACGTCAGGGTGCTCCTTGCGCAGCCAGAGGAAGAACTCCTCAAGTAACTCCTCGTAGCCGCTCATCGCCAGCCCGGAGCGCACCAGCGAATCGACCTCATCACCCTTCACATTGCGTGCCCCGACCCGGTGAATGCCCCAGCTCCAGTTCAACACCCGCACGCCATCTTCGACCAGGTTCACCGATGCAGCGATGTTGGCGGTGATACCGGCATCCGAGTTGCGCTCTACCACCACCTCGAAGCCAGGGCTGTGCTTACCCAGCCCCGGCAAAAAGCCCTCACCCTGCGCAGCGAGAATGCCTGCAACATGGCTGCCGTGGCTTGCCGGGCGATCACCGTCGCGAGCGTATAGGCATGTCTGGCCTTTTTCGCAGCCCCCCTGATAATGGCTGAACCCTGGGGCGTCGAAGTCCACTTCGCGCTCGATTACCCCGACCCGCACGGGCTTCACCGGCAAGCCAGATGCGGCAATCCGGCGCCGGTAGAAATACAGCGCGTCCATGAAGCGGTTGGCGGCCCATTCATCCGCCTGGTCGATGGCCCGGTTGCCGCGCCCATTGCCCTCCTCCCCGCGCTCAGGGCCGGACTCTTCGACAATCACGGCATCCACGCTGACTTCACTGCCCATGCGCAGGACCATCGCATCGCGCTGCACCAGATCATCTACCGGCAAGCGCAGCTGGTAGACATTCAGCGGCGGTATGGCACCGACAACCAGGGCGCCGTATTTACCGGCGATGCGCCGGGCCTCGCCGAGGCCGTCGTGTTTTTCTTCGATCAACAGGCTGACCAGGTCGACGTAGGTGGTCAGGCCGTCCATGTTCTTCGCCACTTCATCGGGCCCTGCGGCGATCACATGACTGCGTTGGCGGGTCAGCCATACCGGGTTGCTCGTGCGGCCGCCATCGACCAGCCAGAGCGGGGCGCTGCGCTGGGCTGGCCTCGCCAGCTTCAGCGTTAGCCGGTCACCTTGTCGCTCGATATCGGCTTCTGACAGCCGCGTGCCGCCCAGCCATACCGTTGGCAGATTTGCCCGGAGCCCTTCGGCACGCAGACACCATTTTTGCCGGCTATCGCTGAACAAGTCACCGCAACGCTGCAGCTGCTTGATGCGCAGCGTGTCTGCTGCAGCCTGTGCACCAAGACTGCAAAGCCATAACAGCAAGATCAGGACACCCTTCATGCAATCACCCCACGCGCTCCCTGTGAGTGCGACTTACGGGGCACCTCAAAGGTTCACCTGTGGCTGGCAACTGCCTGGTCGCGGGCGAGCCATTCGGCCATGGAAGTATCCTCCAACGCGTACTCGCCACGATTGGCCTTCCATACCAGCTCCTTGTCGCGCAGGGCATCAAGGGCCTTCTGTACGTTTGCCGTGTTGACGTTGGCTACCGCCTGGGCCTGCTCCAGCTTGCGGCTGACCTCAACCAGGGTTTGCTCGGTAAACGGGGAAAACGGCTGCCGGCCGAGCGTGCGCTCGGCCATGACCTCCAGCACTGCCTGCTGCAACGGCGTAAGTTCGTTCCAAGCGCTTTCGTAGTCACTCCACACCCCGGCTTGATGATTCAGCGCCCCATTGCGCAGCAGTTCACCCAGGTTGCCCGCCTCACCCAGGCCGACGCTAACTTCGGCCAACAGTTTGTTGAGCATTTCCGGGCGCCGGCCGACCAATTCGAACGCGTATGCCAGGTCCTCTACCTTGAACTGGTTACTGTCGGCCAGGCGACGGTTCCACAAGGCGGTGATGAATTCGACATATTCACGCCCCAGCAACGGAAAGGGCGTGATGCTGGCACCAAAGAATGGCTGCTTGCTCTTGAGTACCAGGTTGGCCAGCTTGTCGCGACTAGAGCCCGTGAACACCAGCCGCAAGCCGTCCGGACGGTCGCCACGATTAAGGTGGTCACGCGCGGCTTTCAGCGCGAACATTGCATTGAGGCCATCTTCGCTGTTAAGGGCGTGCTGAGCCTCGTCGATGATCAGCACTACCAGTTGCCCTGACACTTGGTGCAACACGGCAAGCGCCTGGGCCAGGGTAGTACCCGCAGGCAGTTGCGGGCGGGTGAAATCCCAGCTCAGGGTGCGCAGCAGGTTGATCTTGTCGATACCGGCCTTTTTCGCAGTCCTGGCCAGCGCACCTTCGAATCTGGCCAGTGCTGTACCGATGGCGCCACTGATGAGCTGCGCAGGGGCGGCGTCGCGATCCGACCACAGGTCGACGTAAACCGGTAGCCAGCCGCGCTGTATGCATTCTGGTATGAAGTCGTTGTTGAGGAAGGTGCTCTTGCCCGTACGCCGCGGCGCGGCCAAGAACATGCCCGAGCTGTAATCGACCAAAGACTCGCCGGCCAAGTCTTGGGCCAGTGCGTTGGCCAACTGATTACGGCGCAGGAGCGGACGGACGGGAGACATGCAATTAACCTCAATTATCTTGCCTACTATAATTTATAGCCTACAAGATAAATCAGGATAAAACGACCCTCTGCAACAGTGCCGGCGTGATCCAGATCCGGCAAAAAGTCAGCAAGTTTGCCATCATGTTGGTTTCACCTGCGGAGATCATGGACATGCCGCTACGCCCCCTTTTCGCCTCCCTGTTGCTGGCCGCCAGCCTCAGTGCCCATGCTGCCACCGAGGTGGTGCCACTTCAGCATCGTAGCAGCGCCGAATTGCTGCCCGCCCTGCAGGCATTCATCGGCAAGGACGGCACGGTCAGCGCCTTCGAGAACAAACTGATCGTCAACGCCAGCCCCGAGCGCATCGACGACCTGCGCGCCCTGCTGCAACAGCTGGATACCGCGCCCAAACGCCTGCTGATCAGCGTCGACAACAATGACAGCAACTTCCAGGACAACCGCGGCAACGCTCGCGTCATTCACTACGGCACCAGCAACCGCGACGGCGGCATGCAGCAGGTACAAGCCAGCGAAGGGCAACCGGCACTGATCCAGGTGGGCCAGAGCATCCCCATTACCAGCACCAGCACAGACGGCTATGGGCGCATTCAAAGCAACACCGAATATCGCAACGTGACCCAAGGCTTCTACGTGACCCCCAGCCTGAGCGGCGAAACGGTTCGTCTGCAAATAAGCAGCAATAATGACCGCATCAGCCAGGAACGTGCAGATGTAGTGAAAGTACAAAGCACCGACACGACAGTCACTGGCAAGCTCGGCGAGTGGATCACCCTGGCGGGATTCAATCAGCAGAGCCAAGCCGACCGCAGCGCGTCAAGCCATACGTACAGCACCCAACGGGGTGAAAACATGACATTGCGTGTCAAAGTCGACCTTGTTGACTGATCTCAGGCAATTCAAGGCTTCGACCAAAGGCCTTCAAACTGACTGCCAAGTCGCATTAGACCAAAGATGTAGTAACCACAAAAAAGCACTACAAAACATTTGACAGGGTCTTTTTCCCAAGGGCATGATGGCCTCGCTCCCGCTAATCAGGGGCCCTGGCAAGGGCCTTCGGGGCGCGCTCCTTCCACCCTTGGAGGCGCCTCGTGTCTATACGGCCCACAAGGCGGTTCGACGGGATTGCGACTGCAACGAAGAAGTTGTCCCGAGGGACGGAAGCGCATCACCGCAGTACTGGCAATCGCGTAGCACCGCAGCAAGGCAACCACGAGCCGACCTGCCCGGAGCACACCTTCGCCTGGCCTGCCCAACCTTCCCCTTCGAGCCTTCGCGTTCGCCGCCGCAACCTGCGAACAGGACAGCCGCCAGGCACCTGATCTGCCCAGAGCATCAGCACAATTAACCCAAGATCGATGCGACGAGGTTTATTTCCATGGCACTGACACGCGAACAGCAAATTGCAGCCCTCGAGAAAGACTGGGCCGAGAACCCGCGCTGGAAAGGCGTGACCCGTACCTACACCGCCGCTGATGTCGTTCGCCTGCGTGGCTCCGTGCAACCTGAGCACACCTTTGCCCGTCAGGGTGCAGAAAAACTGTGGAAGCTGGTTACCGAAGGTGCTCACCCGTCCTTCCGCCCCGACAAAGATTTCGTCAACTGCATGGGCGCCCTGACTGGCGGCCAGGCTGTACAACAGGTCAAGGCCGGCATCCAGGCCATCTACCTGTCCGGCTGGCAGGTTGCCGCCGACAACAACTCGGCCGAATCGATGTACCCTGACCAGTCGCTGTACCCGGTCGACTCGGTACCGACCGTGGTCAAGCGCATCAACAACGCGTTCCGCCGCGCTGACCAGATCCAGTGGAAAGCCGGCAAGAACCCGGGCGACGAAGGCTACATCGACTACTTCGCGCCAATCGTGGCTGACGCCGAAGCCGGTTTCGGTGGCGTGCTGAACGCCTACGAGCTGATGAAGAACATGATCGAAGCAGGCGCCGCCGGCGTGCACTTCGAAGACCAGCTGGCCTCGGTAAAAAAATGCGGCCACATGGGTGGCAAGGTACTGGTACCCACCCAGGAAGCCGTACAGAAGCTGGTGGCTGCTCGCCTGGCCGCTGACGTGTCGGGCGTACCGACCATCATCCTGGCCCGTACCGATGCCAACGCCGCCGACCTGCTGACCAGCGACTGCGACCCGTACGACCAGCCGTTCGTGGTTGGCGAGCGCACCCGTGAAGGCTTCTACAAGGTCCGCGCCGGCCTCGATCAGGCCATTGCCCGCGGCCTGGCCTACGCCCCGTACGCCGACCTGATCTGGTGTGAAACCGCCAAGCCGGACCTGGACGAAGCCCGCCGCTTTGCCGAGGCGATCAAGAAGGAGTACCCGGACCAGATCCTGTCCTACAACTGCTCGCCTTCCTTCAACTGGAAGAAAAACCTGGACGACGCCACCATCGCCAAGTTCCAGCGCGAACTGTCGGCCATGGGCTACAAGCATCAGTTCATCACCCTGGCCGGCATCCACAACATGTGGCACGGCATGTTCAACCTGGCGCACGACTACGCCCGCAACGACATGACCGCCTACGTGAAGCTGCAGGAGCAGGAATTCGCTGACGCCAGCAAGGGCTACACCTTCGTGGCGCACCAGCAGGAAGTGGGCACCGGCTACTTTGACGACATGACCACCGTGATCCAGGGTGGCGCTTCGTCGGTGACTGCACTGACCGGTTCGACCGAGGAAGAGCAGTTCCACTGATAGTGGCTTGCGGTTGAACAAAGGCCCGGGGCTGTGAAGCCCTGGGCCTTTGTTTTCGTCTGCACCGGCCCGACCGAAGATCGTGTCCCGGGAAGTGGTGTAACTCATCATGGTTCTGGCCGCTGAGTTCGCCGTTTAGTTGATCACGGCCGACAGCTTGGCCTGTGGATTATCGCTGACTGCCTCAAAGGCCTCCAACTGCATGTAACGCCGTTGCAGGCACCACTCGTCGTTCTGCTCCAGCAGCATCGCGCCTACCAGCCGTGTGATTGCAGGATGTTGGGAAAGATGCCTACGACGTCGGTGCGGCGTTTGATCTCCGCGTTAAGCCGCTCCAGTGGATTGGTGCTGTGTAATTGCTGTCGGTGCGCTTTTGGAAACGCCATGTGAGCCAGCACTTCATCCTCGCAGCCGTCCATGAGTGTCGCGATCTTGGGGTATTTTTCGCGTAGCTGATCAGCGACCAAACGCCATTGCTGATGGCATTCGGCACGGCTGTCCTGGGCGAAGACTGTGCGCAGTAGGGCCGCCACCATGGTGCGCTGACCTTTGCCGACGTGGGCCATGGCATTACGCATGAAATGCACACGGCAGCGCTGCCAGGTCGCGTTGAAGACCTTGGAAACAGCCGCCTTGAGCCCTTCGTGGGCGTCGGAGATGACCAGTTTCACGCCCCGCAAGCCACGTCGCGTGAGGCTGCGCAGGAAGTCTGTCCAGAACGGCTCAGCCTCTGACGGCCCAACCCGCATGCCCAGGACTTCGCGGCCACCGTCGGTGTTCACGGCCACGGCGATTATTACGGCGACCGAGACGATGCGTCCGGCCTCCCGCACTTTGACGTAGGTGGCATCGATCCAGAGATAGGGCCAGTCGCCCTCAAGCGGGCGGTCAAGGAAGGCGTGAACGCGCTCATCGATCTCACCAGCTAGCCGTGAGACCTGGCTTTTGGAGATGCCGGTCATGCCCATGGCTTTGACCAGCTCGTCCACTGAGCGTGTTGAAACGCCTTGGATGTAGGCCTCCTGGATGACTGCCGCCATGGCTTTCTCAGCGGTGCGTCGAGGTTCAAGGAAACCAGGGAAATAGCTGCCTTGGCGCAGCTTGGGAATCTTAAGGTCGACGTCGCCTGCGCGGGTTTGCCAAAGACGATCGCGGTAGCCATTACGGCTATTTGTCCGGTCTGGGCTTTTGACATCGAAGCCCGCGCCGCACAGGCCTTCGACGTCGAACTCCATCATGCGCTGGGCAACGAACTGGATCATTTGCTTGAGCAGATCAGCGTCTGCCCCTTTCTCAACCAACTCGGTCAATGCGATAGTGGGCTTGGTCATCGTGGTTTCTCTGGTGAGTGTTTGGTCTTCGCAAACTCAACGTTAGCCAAGAACCACGATGACCATCCTCTTTCGCCCGCAGGGCGCCTTCGGCTGGTTCAGTTACACCACTTCCCGGGACACGATCCGACCGAAAATGCACAGAACCTGTAGGAGCAACTGCCTTGCTCAGGTTTTGAATAGCTTGCGCAGTCGCTTGTAGGAGCGGGTTTACCCGCGAAGAGGCCCACCCAGGCGATGCATCGCTCAAGCCTTGGTGCAAAGGCCGAGGTTCAGCGAGTATCCGCACCGGAATCAATGCCGAATCAAGCCATGTCCGTAGCGCCTCCGGCTCATGCATCGAGGCAAGACAGGTGATTTAAGCGCGATTACGTCAGGGCGGCGCAATGATCGGTTTGAATTTTGGGGTGATGCGCAGATCGAGCGCCGCCCGCGCGGCGCATCGCGAGCTGCGCTCGCTCCTACGTTTGTTTCGGGCCAATTATTCCTGTGCCATTTGCGCGCGAACGCCTTGGCGCATGGCGCATTATCACGTCGTACAAACAAGGCGGTCGCGCGCGCCTGCAACAGGCGTGACTGGCCCGAAACAAACGTAGGAGCGAGCGCAGCTCGCGATGCGCCGCGCGGGCGGCGCTCGATCTCACAGCCTCTGCATTCCTTTCGCCAAGCCCACAGCAGCCCTAACACAACCCAAGGCATCACCGGCAAAACCCCAGATCAGGTCTATGCTTGGGGCAGCCCAGCAGCAAGGACCGCCCATGCCTCGTCCAAGCCACCTGATGATTTTCGCCCTGGCCGCCGCTACCCTCTATATATATGCACTGGCCAGCGACAACACCCTGCTCGCCCTCATGGCCAAACCCATCCCGGTGCTGGCCTTGATTGCCTGGCTGCACAACACCCCGGTCTCGCCTTATCGCAAGTGGATCTCGATCGGCCTGGGCTTCTCGGTACTCGGCGACATCCTGCTGGCCATCCCTGCGGACCTGTTCGTGTTTGGCCTGGTCGCCTTCCTCTGCGCCCACCTGGCCTACCTGCGCGCCTATTGCGGCATTACCCTGCGCCCTGCCTTGCCTGCGCTGGCATTCAGCGCCATCGCTGGCATCACACTGCTAGGCGTGCTGACCAGCCATGGCCTCGGCCCGCTGCTGATCCCGGTCACGCTGTACATCTTGGCCATCAGTGCGATGCTCTGGCGCGCCCTGGCCTGCAGCGGCCCGGCCGCGCTGGGTGCCGGCCTGTTCGTATTCTCCGACAGCCTGATCGGTATCGACCGCTTCGTCAGCCCGTTCGCCGCCGTACCGTACCTGATCATCCTCGCCTACTGGCTCGGCCAATGGGCCATCGCTTCATCAGTCGGTCATCGCTCAACCGATAAAGTATTGACCCAGAGCGGTGCGCGCAGTAGCGAAAGCTGCTAGAACAAGGGTTTTTTGCAATTGCAAGTAGGGGGAATCGCCAGATGAACTTTACAAGGCGCAGAACAGCCAAATTCGAAGGCAGCAGCTCAAATGATATTAATTATCATTACTGGCCGTGCAATTCGTTACCCGCCGCAAGAAACATAATTAACAAAACCGCACGTAATGCCCGAATCTCAAGGCTCTCAGCCAGTTACGAACGGTTTTTGTACTTAATCCTACGAATAAATTTGCGACAGAAATTTTACTTGCACCAGGTTTACCCATAAAATCAGCGCGATTGATTCGGCTGCGACATTTGGTCACTGCATGTGCGACGCCAAGTCGCCGCTCTACACTTATTTCAGACTGCAGAGCTGGGTCTCTGTATAAGGATCTCTAGCATGTCCGATTCGACAGGACTCATCGCCCACAACTGGGGCTTTGCCATCTTCCTCCTGGGTGTCGTCGGCCTGTGCGCCTTCATGCTCGGCCTGTCCAGCCTGCTCGGTAGCAAGGCCTGGGGCCGCGCCAAGAACGAACCCTTCGAATCCGGCATGCTGCCCGTCGGCAGCGCCCGCCTGCGCCTGTCCGCCAAATTCTATCTGGTCGCGATGCTGTTCGTGATCTTCGATATCGAAGCCCTCTTTCTCTTTGCATGGTCTGTGTCCGTCCGCGAAAGCGGCTGGACCGGATTCGTCGAAGCACTCGTTTTCATAGCAATTCTGTTGGCAGGTCTTGTCTACCTATGGCGCGTCGGGGCACTTGATTGGGCTCCCGAAGGTCGCCGCAAGCGGCAAGCGAAGCTGAAACAATGAGGCTTTGGCATGCAATACAATCTCACCAGAATCGATCCGGATGCGCCCAACGAGCAGTACCCGGTCGGTGAACGGGAAACCGTCACCGATCAACTGCTAGAAGACCAGGTCCACAAGAACATCTTCATGGGTAAACTTGAAGATGTGCTGCGTGGTGCGGTCAATTGGGGTCGCAAAAACTCCCTCTGGCCGTACAACTTCGGCCTGTCCTGCTGCTACGTGGAAATGACCACGGCCTTCACGGCACCCCACGACATCGCCCGCTTCGGCGCCGAAGTCATCCGGGCCTCGCCGCGCCAGGCCGACTTCATGGTCATTGCCGGTACCTGCTTCGTGAAGATGGCGCCGATCATCCAGCGCCTGTACGAGCAGATGCTCGAGCCGAAGTGGGTCATTTCCATGGGGTCGTGCGCCAACTCCGGTGGTATGTACGACATCTACTCGGTCGTTCAGGGGGTCGACAAGTTCCTCCCCGTGGACGTCTATGTGCCTGGCTGCCCGCCACGCCCTGAGGCTTTCCTGCAAGGCTTGATGCTGTTGCAGGAGTCGATCGGCCAAGAACGACGCCCGCTTTCCTGGGTTGTTGGTGATCAAGGTATTTACCGTGCCGAGATGCCAGCCCAGAAAGACCTGCGTCGTGAGCAGCGCATTGCAGTAACCAACCTGCGCAGCCCCGACGAAGTCTGATCCAGCGACCTGCCGCCCGCTCCCGAAGGAGCCGGCGGCCTGGCTTCATTCTTAACGTTGACCCAAAGCGACCGAGACCATGACAGCGGACAACGCTATTTTTATTCCGCCCTACAAGGCTGACGACCAGGATGTGGTCGTCGAACTGAACAACCGTTTTGGCGCCGAAGCATTCGTCGCCCAGGAGACCCGCACCGGCATGCCCGTGCTGTGGGTAAAACGCGCCCAGCTCAAAGAGGTGCTCAGTTTCCTGCGCGGCGTCGCCAAGCCTTACAGCATGCTGTACGACCTGCATGGCGTCGACGAGCGCCTGCGCACCCAGCGCCGTGGCCTGCCAGCCGCCGATTTCAGCGTGTTCTACCACCTGTTGTCGATCGAGCGTAACAGCGATGTGATGATCAAGGTGTCGCTCAGCGAAGGCGACCTGAACCTGCCGACCGTGACGGGCATCTGGCCAAACGCCAACTGGTACGAGCGCGAAGTCTGGGACATGTTCGGCATCGACTTTGCCGGCCACCCGCACCTCAGCCGCATCATGATGCCGCCGACCTGGGAAGGTCACCCGCTGCGCAAGGACTACCCTGCCCGTGCGACCGAGTTCGACCCCTACAGCCTGACCCTGGCCAAGCAGCAGCTTGAAGAGGAATCGGCACGTTTCAACCCGGAAGCCTGGGGCATGAAGCGTCAGGGCGCCAACGAGGACTACATGTTCCTCAACCTCGGCCCCAACCACCCTTCGGCGCACGGTGCGTTCCGTATCGTCCTGCAGCTGGACGGTGAAGAGATCGTCGACTGCGTACCGGACATCGGCTACCACCACCGTGGCGCCGAGAAAATGGCCGAGCGCCAGTCCTGGCACAGCTTCATCCCCTATACCGACCGTATCGATTACCTCGGCGGGGTGATGAACAACCTGCCGTACGTGCTTGCGGTCGAGAAGCTGGCCGGCATCCAGGTGCCGCAGAAGGTCGACGTGATTCGCATCATGCTGGCCGAGTTCTTCCGCATCACCAGCCACCTGCTGTTCCTGGGCACCTACATCCAGGACGTCGGCGCCATGACTCCGGTGTTCTTCACCTTCACCGACCGCCAGCGCGCCTACACCGTGATCGAAGCGATCACCGGTTTCCGCCTGCACCCGGCCTGGTACCGCATCGGTGGCGTCGCCCACGACCTGCCACGTGGCTGGGACAAGCTGGTCAAGGACTTTGTCGAGTGGCTGCCCAAGCGCCTCGACGAATACACCAAGGCCGCCCTGCAAAACAGCATCCTCAAGGGCCGTACCATCGGCGTTGCCGCGTACAACACCAAGGAAGCGCTGGAATGGGGCACCACCGGTGCCGGCCTGCGCGCCACCGGTTGCAACTTCGACCTGCGTAAAGCCCGCCCTTACTCCGGCTACGAAAACTTCGAATTCGAAGTACCGCTGGCCCACAACGGCGATGCCTATGATCGCTGCATGGTCCGTGTCGAGGAGATGCGTCAGAGTATCCGCATCATCGATCAGTGCCTGCGCAACATGCCGGAAGGCCCGTACAAGGCGGATCACCCGCTGACCACGCCGCCTCCGAAAGAGCGCACCCTGCAGCATATCGAAACCCTGATCACGCACTTCCTGCAAGTCTCGTGGGGCCCGGTCATGCCGGCCAACGAGTCGTTCCAGATGATCGAGGCGACCAAGGGCATCAACAGTTACTACCTGACGAGCGATGGCGGCACCATGAGCTACCGCACCCGGATCCGTACCCCGAGCTACCCGCACCTGCAGCAGATCCCATCGGTGATCAAAGGCAGCATGGTCGCCGACCTCATTGCGTACCTGGGCAGTATCGACTTCGTTATGGCTGACGTGGACCGCTAAGCATGAACAGCACGCTTATCCAGACAGACCGTTTCGCCCTGAGCGAAACCGAGCGCTCGGCCATCGAGCACGAAATGCATCACTACGAGGACCCGCGCGCGGCGTCCATCGAAGCCCTGAAGATCGTCCAGAAGGAGCGTGGCTGGGTGCCGGACGGCGCCATCCACGCCATCGGCGAAGTGCTGGGCATTCCGGCCAGCGACGTCGAGGGTGTCGCCACCTTCTACAGCCAGATTTTCCGCCAGCCGGTCGGCCGCCACATCATCCGCGTGTGCGACAGCATGGTCTGCTACATCGGCGGCCATGAGTCGGTGGTCAGCCAGATCCAGAGCGAGCTGGGCATCGGCCTCGGCCAGACCACCGCCGACGGTCGCTTCACCCTGCTGCCCGTGTGCTGCCTGGGCAACTGCGACAAGGCACCGGCCCTGATGATCGACGATGACACCTTTGGCGATGTGCAGCCGGCTGGCGTTTCCAAACTGCTGGAGGGTTACGTATGACCATTACTTCCTTCGGCCCGGCCAACCGCATCGCGCGCTCGGCCGAAACCCACCCGCTGACCTGGCGCCTGCGTGACGACGGCGAGCCGGTCTGGCTGGCCGAGTACGAATCGAAGAACGGCTACGCTGCAGCCCGCAAGGCGCTGGCGCAGATGTCCGCCGACGATATCGTGCAAAGCGTCAAGGACTCCGGCCTCAAGGGCCGTGGCGGTGCAGGCTTCCCCACTGGTGTGAAGTGGGGCCTGATGCCCAAAGACGAATCCATGAACATCCGCTACCTGCTGTGCAACGCGGACGAAATGGAGCCGAACACCTGGAAGGACCGCATGCTGATGGAGCAACAGCCCCATCTGCTGGTCGAGGGCATGCTGATCAGCGCCCGCGCACTGAAGGCCTATCGTGGCTACATCTTCCTGCGTGGCGAATACACCACCGCAGCGAAAAACCTCAACCGCGCCATCGATGAAGCCAAGGCCGCCGGCCTGCTGGGCAAGAACATCCTGGGCAGCGGTTTCGATTTCGAGCTGTTCGTGCACACCGGTGCCGGCCGCTACATCTGCGGTGAAGAAACCGCGCTGATCAACTCGCTGGAAGGCCGCCGCGCCAACCCGCGCTCCAAGCCGCCCTTCCCTGCCGCCGTTGGCGTGTGGGGCAAGCCGACCTGCGTGAACAACGTCGAAACCCTGTGCAACGTCCCGGCCATCGTCGCCAACGGCAACGACTGGTACAAGTCGCTGGCCCGCGAAGGCAGCGAAGACCATGGCACCAAGCTGATGGGCTTCTCCGGCAAGGTGAAGAACCCAGGCCTGTGGGAGCTGCCATTCGGCGTTACCGCGCGCGAACTGTTCGAAGACTACGCCGGTGGAATGCGCGATGGCTTCAAGCTCAAGTGCTGGCAGCCAGGCGGCGCCGGTACCGGCTTCCTGCTGCCCGAGCACCTCGACGCGCAAATGTACGCCGGTGGCATCGCCAAGGTCGGCACCCGTATGGGTACTGGCCTGGCCATGGCGGTCGACGACAGCATCAACATGGTGTCGCTGCTGCGCAACATGGAAGAGTTCTTCGCCCGCGAATCGTGCGGCTGGTGTACCCCATGCCGTGACGGCCTGCCGTGGAGCGTGAAGATGCTGCGCGCACTGGAAAAAGGCCAGGGCCGCGCCGAAGACATCGAGACGCTGCTGGGGCTGGTCAACTTCCTCGGCCCAGGCCGTACCTTCTGTGCTCACGCACCGGGTGCCGTCGAGCCGCTGGGCAGTGCCATCAAATACTTCCGCTCGGAGTTCGAGGCCGGTGTGGCGCCAGAAAGCGCTGCAACCCTGCGCCCGGACCTGGCGAAGCCGATCGTGGTCGGCGCATAACAAGATGATTAGGCGGGTGGTCCGTGCCACTCGCCAGCTTACCGGCAGGCCCGAGCAATCGAGGCGTGTCGCAAGCTCACCGATTTCCATTAGCCACGCCCGCTCACGCGGGCCAACGAAGAACTTTGAACAATGGCCACTATCCACGTAGACGGCAAAGCGCTCGAAGTCAACGGTGCAGACAACCTGTTACAGGCATGTCTGTCGCTCGGCCTCGACATCCCTTATTTCTGCTGGCACCCGGCGCTTGGTAGCGTTGGTGCCTGCCGGCAGTGCGCAGTCAAGCAGTACACCGACGAGAACGACACCCGTGGTCGTATCGTCATGTCCTGCATGACCCCTGCTTCCGACGGCACCTGGATCTCCATCGACGATGAAGAGTCGAAGGCGTTCCGCGCCAGCGTCGTCGAATGGCTGATGACCAACCACCCGCACGACTGCCCGGTGTGCGAGGAAGGCGGTCACTGCCACCTGCAGGACATGACGGTAATGACCGGCCACAACGAGCGCCGCTACCGTTTCACCAAGCGTACCCACCAGAACCAGGACCTCGGCCCGTTCATCGCCCATGAGATGAACCGCTGCATCGCCTGCTACCGCTGCGTGCGCTACTACAAGGACTACGCCGGTGGTACCGACCTGGGCGTCTACGGCGCCCACGACAACGTGTACTTCGGCCGCGTCGAAGACGGCGTGCTGGAAAGCGAGTTCTCCGGCAACCTGACCGAGGTCTGCCCGACCGGCGTATTCACCGACAAGACCCACTCCGAGCGCTACAACCGCAAGTGGGACATGCAGTTCGCCCCAAGCATCTGCCATGGCTGCTCCAGTGGCTGCAACATCAGCCCGGGTGAGCGCTACGGCGAACTGCGCCGTATCGAAAACCGCTTCAACGGTTCGGTCAACCAGTACTTCCTGTGCGACCGCGGCCGCTTCGGCTACGGCTACGTCAACCGCAAGGACCGCCCGCGCCAGCCACAACTGGCCGACGGCACCAAGCTGGGCCTGGACGCCGCCCTGGACAAGGCCGCCGACCTGCTGCGCGGCCGTACCATCGTCGGTATCGGCTCGCCACGCGCCAGCCTCGAAAGCAACTACGGCCTGCGTGAGCTGGTCGGCGCCGAGTACTTCTACTCGGGCATGGAAGCTGGCGAACTGGCCCGCGTACGCCTGGCACTGAACGTGCTGAACAACAGTCCGCTGCCAGTACCGACCCTGCGCGACATCGAAGACCACGACGCCGTGTTCGTGCTCGGTGAAGACCTGACCCAGACCGCTGCCCGCGTTGCCCTGGCCGTACGCCAGGCCACCAAAGGCAAGGCCGAGGCCATGGCCGAAGCGATGAAAGTGCAGCCTTGGCTCGACGCTGCTGTGAAGAACATTGGCCAGCACGCGCTGTACCCACTGTTCATCGCGTCCCTGGCTGAAACCAAGCTGGACGACGTCGCCGAAGAATGCGTCCACGCTGCGCCGGCCGACCTGGCCCGCATCGGTTTCGCCGTGGCCCACGCCATCGACCCGAGCGCCCCTGCCGTCGCCGGCCTGGACGACGAAGCCAAGGCCCTGGCCCAGCGCATCGCCGACGCCCTGGTCGCCGCCAAGCGCCCACTGGTCGTTGCCGGTACGTCGCTGGCCGACCCAGCTCTGATCGAAGCCGCCGCTAACATCGCCAAGGCCCTGAAGCTGCGCGAGAAAAACGGCTCGCTGAGCCTGGTGGTACCTGAGGCCAACAGCCTTGGCCTGGCCATGCTCGGTGGCGAGTCGGTCGATGCCGCGCTGGACGCGGTCATCAGCGGCAAGGCCGATGCCATCGTGGTGCTGGAAAACGACCTGTACGCCCGCGTACCGGCCGCCAAGGTCGATGCAGCCCTGGCTGCGGCCAAGGTGGTGATCGTTGCCGACCACTCCAAAACTGCCACCGTCGACCGCGCCCACCTGGTGCTGCCGGCCGCCTCGTTCGCCGAGGGTGACGGTACCCTGGTCAGCCAGGAAGGCCGTGCCCAGCGCTTCTTCCAGGTGTTCGACCCGCAGTACCTGGACAGCAGCATCCAGATCCACGAAGGCTGGCGCTGGATGCACGCCCTGCGTGCCACCCTGCTGAACAAGCCGGTCGACTGGACCCAGCTGGACCACGTCACCAGCGCCTGCGCCGAAGCCGCTCCGCAACTGGCCGGCATCGTCAACGCCGCGCCAAGCGCTGCGTTCCGCATCAAGGGCATGAAGCTGGCCCGTGAGCCGCTGCGCTACTCCGGCCGCACCGCGATGCGCGCCAACATCAGCGTGCACGAGCCACGCACCCCGCAAGACAAGGACACCGCGTTCGCCTTCTCCATGGAAGGCTACTCGGGTTCGGCCGAACCGCGCCAGCAGGTGCCGTTCGCCTGGTCGCCGGGCTGGAACTCGCCGCAAGCCTGGAACAAGTTCCAGGACGAGGTCGGTGGCCACCTGCGTGCCGGTGACCCGGGCGTGCGCCTGATCGAATCGCAAGGCGACCGCCTGAACTGGTTCAACGCTATTCCGGGTGCCTTCAACCCGGCCCGTGGCACCTGGACTGCCGTGCCGTTCTTCCACCTGTTCGGCAGCGAAGAAAGCTCCTCGCGCGCCGCTCCGGTTCAAGAACGCATCCCGGCTGCCTACGTGGCCCTGGCCAAGTCCGAAGCCGACCGCCTGGGCGTCAACGAGGGTGCCCTGCTGAGCCTGAACGTCGCCGGTGTGGCCCTGCGCCTGCCGCTGCGTATCAATGAAGAGCTGGGCGCAGGCCTGGTCGCGTTGCCGAAAGGCCTGGCTGGCATTCCGCCTGCCATCTTCGGTGCATCCGTCGAAGGTCTGCAGGAGGCAGCACAATGAGCTGGTTCACCCCCGAAGTGATCGATGTGATCCTCACCGTGCTGCGGGCCATCGTGGTCCTGCTGGCGGTGGTGGTCTGCGGCGCGCTGCTCAGCTTCGTCGAGCGGCGCCTGCTGGGCTGGTGGCAGGACCGTTACGGTCCGAACCGCGTTGGCCCGTTCGGCATGTTCCAGATCGCTGCCGACATGCTGAAGATGTTCTTCAAGGAAGACTGGAACCCACCCTTCGTCGACCGCGTGATCTTCACCCTGGCACCGGTAGTGGCCATGAGCGCCCTGCTGATCGCCTTCGTGGTCATCCCGATCACCCCGACCTGGGGCGTTGCCGACCTGAACATCGGCCTGCTGTTCTTCTTCGCCATGGCCGGCCTGTCGGTCTACGCGGTGCTGTTCGCCGGCTGGTCGTCGAACAACAAGTACGCCTTGCTGGGCAGCTTGCGTGCTTCGGCACAGACCGTGTCGTACGAAGTGTTCCTGGGCCTGGCGCTGATGGGCGTGGTGGTGCAGGTGGGCTCGTTCAACATGCGCGACATCGTTGAGTACCAGGCGCAGAACCTGTGGTTCATCATTCCGCAGTTCTTCGGCTTCTGCACCTTCTTCATCGCTGGCGTCGCCGTGACTCACCGTCACCCGTTCGACCAGCCGGAAGCAGAACAGGAACTGGCCGACGGCTACCACATCGAGTATGCCGGCATGAAGTGGGGCATGTTCTTCGTCGGTGAGTACATCGGCATCATCCTCATCTCGGCGCTGCTGGTAACCCTGTTCTTCGGTGGCTGGCACGGCCCGTTCGGCATCCTGCCGCAACTGTCGTTCCTGTGGTTCGCCCTGAAGACCGCGTTCTTCATCATGCTGTTCATCCTGCTGCGCGCCTCGATCCCGCGCCCACGCTATGACCAGGTGATGGACTTTAGCTGGAAGTTCTGCCTGCCGCTGACCCTGATCAATTTGCTGGTGACCGCTGCGATCGTGCTCTACAACACGCCAGCCGTCGCGGCCCAGTGAGGATTTGACCCATGTTCAAGTATATCGGCGACATCGTTAAGGGCACCGGCACCCAGCTGCGCAGCCTGGCAATGGTGTTCTCCCACGGGTTTCGTAAGCGCGACACCCTGCAGTACCCCGAAGAACCCGTGTACCTGCCGCCGCGTTACCGCGGCCGCATCGTCCTCACCCGCGACCCCGATGGCGAGGAGCGCTGCGTAGCGTGCAACCTCTGCGCGGTGGCCTGCCCGGTCGGCTGCATTTCGCTGCAGAAGGCCGAGACAGAGGACGGCCGCTGGTACCCGGAGTTCTTCCGCATCAACTTCTCGCGTTGCATTTTCTGCGGCCTGTGTGAAGAAGCGTGCCCGACCACCGCGATCCAGCTGACTCCGGATTTCGAAATGGCCGAGTTCAAGCGTCAGGACCTGGTGTACGAGAAAGAAGATCTGCTGATCTCCGGCCCCGGCAAGAACCCTGACTACAACTTCTACCGTGTTGCGGGTATGGCAATCGCTGGCAAGCCGAAGGGCTCTGCACAGAACGAAGCCGAGCCGATCAACGTGAAGAGCTTGCTCCCATAAGGACAGAAAGATGGAATTCGCTTTCTACTTCGCAGCCGGGATCGCCGTGGTCTCCACCCTTCGGGTGGTTACTGGCACCAACCCCGTGCACGCCTTGCTTTACCTGATCATTTCGCTGATTTCCGTGGCCATGATCTTCTTCGCCCTGGGTGCGCCGTTTGCCGGCGCCCTGGAAGTGATCGCCTACGCCGGCGCCATCATGGTGCTGTTCGTGTTCGTGGTGATGATGCTCAACCTCGGGCCGGCTTCGGTCGCCCAGGAACGGGGCTGGCTCAAGCCCGGTATCTGGGCCGGGCCGGTAATCCTCGGCACCCTGCTGCTGGCGGAGCTGCTGTACGTGCTGTTCGTCACCCCGAGTGGCGCCGGCATCAGCGGTACCACCGTGGGCCCGAAAGCCGTGGGCATCAGCCTGTTCGGCCCTTACCTGCTGGTGGTCGAACTGGCGTCGATGCTGCTGCTGGCTGCAGCCGTCACCGCCTTCCACCTGGGCCGCAACGAGGCGAAGGAGTAAATCATGGGTGCTATCCCTCTCGAGCATGGTCTGGCGGTCGCCGGCATCCTGTTCTGCTTAGGTCTGGTTGGCCTGATGGTCCGCCGCAACATCCTCTTCGTGCTCATGAGCCTGGAAGTCATGATGAACGCCTCTGCCCTGGCGTTCGTCGTCGCCGGTGCCCGTTGGGTCCAGCCCGACGGCCAGGTGATGTTCATTCTGGTGATCAGCCTGGCAGCCGCCGAGGCCAGCATTGGCCTGGCCATCCTGCTGCAGCTGTATCGCCGCTTCCACACTCTCGACATCGATGCTGCCAGTGAGATGCGCGGATGAACCTTCTCTTCCTGACTTTCGTCTTTCCCCTCATCGGCTTCCTGCTGCTGTCGTTCTCGCGCGGACGGTTCTCGGAGAACCTGTCCGCCCTGATCGGCGTCGGCTCGGTAGGCCTGTCGGCCGCCACGGCCGCTTACGTCATCTGGCAGTTCAACGTCGCCCCGCCTGAGGGCGGCGCGTACAGCCAGCTGCTGTGGCAGTGGATGTCGGTGGATGGCTTCGCGCCGAACTTCACCCTGTACCTGGACGGCCTGTCGGTCACCATGCTCGGCGTAGTGACCGGTGTCGGTTTCCTGATCCACCTGTTCGCGTCCTGGTACATGCGTGGCGAAGCCGGCTACTCGCGCTTCTTCTCGTACACCAAC
Organism: Pseudomonas sp. D5(2026); assembly: GCF_057766845.1. Classification (NCBI taxonomy): domain Bacteria; kingdom Pseudomonadati; phylum Pseudomonadota; class Gammaproteobacteria; order Pseudomonadales; family Pseudomonadaceae; genus Pseudomonas; species Pseudomonas sp. D5(2026). The sequence continues at coordinate 1,903,348 of NZ_CM173421.1, read as the reverse complement.
CTGTTCATCGCCAGCATGCTGTTCCTGATCCTCGGCGATAACCTGCTGTTCATCTACTTCGGCTGGGAAGGCGTGGGCCTGTGCTCGTACCTGTTGATCGGTTTCTACTACAGCAACCGCAACAACGGTAACGCGGCACTCAAGGCATTCATCGTCACCCGTATCGGCGACGTGTTCATGGCCATCGGCCTGTTCATCCTGTTCGCCCAGCTGGGCACCCTGAACGTGCAGGAACTGCTGGTGCTGGCACCGCAGAAGTTCCAGGCTGGCGACACCTGGATGGTTCTGGCAACACTGATGCTGCTGGGTGGCGCGGTGGGTAAATCGGCCCAGCTGCCACTGCAGACCTGGCTGGCCGACGCGATGGCGGGCCCGACCCCGGTTTCGGCACTGATCCACGCCGCTACCATGGTAACCGCGGGCGTGTACCTGATCGCCCGTACCAACGGCCTGTTCCTGCTGGCGCCAGACATCCTGCACCTGGTAGGTGTGGTCGGTGGCGTGACCCTGGTACTGGCCGGCTTCGCCGCGCTGGTACAGACCGACATCAAGCGTATCCTCGCCTACTCGACCATGAGCCAGATCGGCTACATGTTCCTGGCCCTGGGCGTGGGTGCCTGGGACGCGGCAATCTTCCACCTGATGACCCACGCCTTCTTCAAGGCCCTGCTGTTCCTTGCCTCCGGCGCGGTGATCGTTGCCTGCCACCACGAGCAGAACATCTTCAAGATGGGCGGCCTGTGGAAGAAACTGCCGCTGGCCTACGCCAGCTTCGTGGTCGGTGGCGCTGCCCTGGCGGCCCTGCCGATCGTGACCGTGGGCTTCTACTCCAAGGACGAGATCCTCTGGGAAGCCTTCGCCAGCGGCAACACCGGCCTGCTGTATGCCGGCCTGGTTGGCGCGTTCATGACCTCGCTGTACACCTTCCGCCTGATCTTCATCGCCTTCCACGGCGAAGCCAAGACCGAAGCCCACGCGGGCCACGGCATCAGCCACTGGCTGCCGCTGGGCGTGCTGATCGTGCTGTCGACCTTCGTTGGCGCCTGGATCACCCCACCGCTGGCGGGTGTGCTGCCGGAAAGCGCCGGCCATGCCGGTGGCGAAGCCAAGCACGCACTGGAGATCACCTCGGGTGCCATCGCCATCGCCGGTATCCTGCTGGCCGCCCTGCTGTTCCTGGGCAAGCGCCGCTTCGTCAGCGCCGTCGCCAACAGTGGCATCGGTCGCGTCCTGTCGGCCTGGTGGTTCGCTGCCTGGGGCTTCGACTGGATCTACGACAAGCTTTTCGTCAAACCGTACCTGCTGATCAGCCACATCCTGCGCAAGGACCCGGTTGACCGCACCATCGGCCTGATTCCTCGGATGGCCCGTGGCGGCCACGTTGCCATGAGCAAGACCGAGACTGGCCAACTGCGCTGGTACACCGCCTCTATCGCCGTGGGTGCCGTGCTGGTGCTCGGTGCTGTGGTAGTGGCTGCGGTATGACTATGAATCTTGCGACTTTGCCAAAGGAAACCAACCCGTCATGATTTTGCCTTGGCTGATCCTGATCCCCTTCATCGGCGGCTTCCTGTGCTGGCTGGGTGAGCGCTTCGGCGCCACCCTGCCGCGCTGGATCGCGCTGCTGACCATGTCCCTGCTGCTTGGCATCGGCCTGTGGCTGTGGGGTACCGGCGACTACACCCTTGCGCCCGCCCCGGGCGCCGAACCGGCCTGGGCCCTGGAATACAAAGTCCAGTGGATCCAGCGCTTCGGCATCAGCATCCACCTGGCCCTTGACGGCCTGTCGCTGCTGATGATCCTGCTCACCGGCCTGCTCGGTGTGCTGTCGGTACTGTGTTCCTGGAAAGAGATCCAGCGCCACGTCGGCTTCTTCCACCTCAACCTGATGTGGATCCTCGGCGGCGTGGTCGGTGTGTTCCTGGCCCTGGACCTGTTCCTGTTCTTCTTCTTCTGGGAAATGATGCTGGTGCCGATGTACTTCCTCATCGCGCTCTGGGGTCACAGCTCGGCAGACGGCAAGAAGACCCGGATCTACGCGGCGACCAAGTTCTTCATCTTCACCCAGGCCAGCGGCCTGATCATGCTGGTAGCGATCCTGGGCCTGGTGCTGGTCAACTACAACACCACTGGCGTGCTCACCTTCAACTACAGCGACCTGCTCAAGGCCGAGCTGCCACCCGGTATCGAGTACCTGCTGATGCTGGGCTTCTTCATCGCCTTCGCGGTGAAGCTGCCGGTGGTGCCGTTCCACTCCTGGCTGCCTGACGCTCACGCCCAGGCGCCGACCGCAGGTTCGGTGGACCTGGCGGGTATCTTGCTGAAGACTGCAGCCTACGGCCTGCTGCGCTTCGCCCTGCCGCTGTTCCCGAACGCCTCGGCCGAGTTCGCGCCGATCGCCATGACCCTGGGCCTGATCGGTATCTTCTACGGTGCCTTCCTGGCCTTCGCACAAACCGACATCAAGCGCCTGATCGCCTTCTCCAGCGTCTCGCACATGGGCTTCGTGCTGATCGGTATCTACTCCGGCAGCCAGCAGGCCCTGCAAGGTGCAGTGATCCAGATGCTGGCCCACGGCCTGTCGGCTGCGGCGCTGTTCATCCTGTCCGGTCAGCTGTACGAGCGCCTGCACACCCGTGACATGCGTCAGATGGGTGGCCTGTGGCACCGCATCGCTTACCTGCCGGCCATCAGCCTGTTCTTCGCAGCGGCATCGCTGGGCCTGCCAGGCACCGGCAACTTCGTCGGCGAGTTCCTGATCCTGATCGGCAGCTTCGTGCACGTACCATGGATCACCGTGATTGCCACCACCGGCCTGGTGTTCGGTTCGGTGTACTCGCTGATCATGATCCACCGCGCCTACTTTGGCCCGGCCAAGGCCGACACCGTGCTGGCCGGCATGGACGGTCGCGAACTGATCATGGTTCTGGGTCTGGCGGTATTGCTGATCCTGCTGGGCGTGTATCCGCAGCCGTTCCTCGACACCTCTGCCGCCACCATGAGTGGTGTGCAGCAGTGGCTCGGATCCGCTTTCACTCAACTCGCTTCGGCCCGGTAAGAGCGCTATGGAATTCACCACTCAACACTTCATCGCATTGGCGCCGATGCTGATCACCACCATCACCACGGTGGTGGTGATGCTGGCGATCGCCTGGAAGCGCAACCACTCGCAGACCTTCCTGCTGTCCACCGTGGGGCTGAACCTGGCCCTGCTGTCGATCTTGCCGGCGCTGAAGGTCGCGCCGCTGGCGGTCACCTCGCTGATCACCATCGACAAGTTCGCCTGCCTGTACATGGCGATCATCCTTATAGCGACGCTGGCCTGCGTCACCCTCGCCCACGCCTACCTCGGCGAAGGCTCCAAGGGTTTCCCGGGCAACCGTGAAGAACTGTACCTGTTGCTGCTGATGTCGGCCCTCGGTGGCCTGGTGCTGGTCAGCGCCAACCACCTGGCGGGCCTGTTCATCGGCCTGGAGCTGCTGTCGGTACCGGTTTACGGCCTGGTGGCGTATGCCTTCTTCAACAAGCGATCGCTGGAAGCCGGTATCAAGTACATGGTGCTGTCGGCCGCAGGCTCGGCTTTCCTGCTGTTCGGCATGGCCCTGCTGTACGCCGACGCCGGCAGCCTGAGCTTCGACCAGATCGGCAAGGCCCTGGCTACCACCAGCATGCCAAGCCTGGTGGCCCAGCTGGGCCTGGGCATGATGCTGGTCGGCCTGGCCTTCAAGCTGTCGCTGGTACCGTTCCATCTGTGGACCCCGGACGTGTACGAAGGCGCTCCGGCGCCGGTCGCCGCGTTCCTGGCAACCGCCAGCAAGGTGGCAGTATTCGCCGTTGTCGTACGCCTGTTCATGCTCTCCCCTGCTGCCAGCAGCGGCGTGCTCAGCACCGTACTGGCGGTGATTGCCGTAGCCTCGATCCTGATTGGCAACCTGCTGGCGCTGACCCAGAGCAACCTCAAGCGTCTGCTGGGTTACTCGTCCATCGCCCACTTCGGTTACCTGGTCATCGCGTTGGTCGCCAGCAAGGGCCTGGCCCTGGAAGCCATGGGCGTGTACCTGGTCACCTACGTGATCACCAGCCTGGGCGCCTTCGGCGTCATCACCCTGATGTCCTCGCCATACGGCGGCCGCGACGCCGATGCACTGTACGAGTACCGTGGCCTGTTCTGGCGCCGCCCGTACCTGACCGCGGTACTGACCGTGATGATGCTGTCGCTGGCGGGTATCCCGCTGACCGCCGGCTTCATCGGCAAGTTCTACATCATCGCTACCGGCGTCGAATCGCACCTGTGGTGGTTGGTCGGTGCGCTGGTGATCGGTAGCGCCATCGGCGTGTACTACTACCTGCGCGTCATGGTTACCCTGTACCTGGTCGAGCCGAACCTGCGCCGTCACGACGCCCCGCTGAAGTGGGAACAACGCACCGGCGGCGTCATGCTGCTGGCTATCGCCATTCTCGCTTTCGTACTTGGCGTGTACCCGCAGCCCCTGCTGGACCTGGTTCAGCAAGCGGGCCTGCAACTGATCGGTTGATCACCCCGGCAGCCCCAGTAACAGAAAACACCCCGCCTAGGCGGGGTGTTTTTTTATCTGCACCTTTTGTTACCTGCTCCCAATGGTGCCTCACTCACTCGGGCTGCCTTGGCCTGCACCCGGCAAAGCGGCCTTGCGCAAATCACCATTGGCCGAAGGCAGGTACACTTCCGGGTTGGGCATGCCGCTGGGAGAAAGTTCATGGGTCATTTCGAATTCAGCGCGTACTGACCATCCACACGCCTCGGTGGTGCATTGCAAATAAGCGATTCGCAGGAAAATATGGCGCCCTTCGCTAGTACGTATACGCATCCGGCTGTGGCAATGCGGGCAAACCAGCTTGTAAGTACTCACGGCAAGTACCTGCTAGCATTGCTCAGGCTAGCCTGTGTGTCAGTATTGGCTGCAACTATGGGTGTATTCTTCAATTTGGTGGTTCTCACTGCAGAAGTGCTCCTTAAAACGCAGGGCTGTATTCATAACGAGTAGTTTAAGCCCATGGAATATCATTAAACCAGTCATGGATATTTGTTATGAGTACTCACGGACTTGCTGCGGTGCTCACGCGCCTTAAGCTTCTCACTGATGCACAAACTGATGCCGAGTTGTCACGTGCACTGTCGGTCAGCCCGCAAACGCTGAGCAGCTGGAAGGTTCGCGAAAGCATTCCTTACTCACTTTGCATAGACATTGCCAAAAAGTATGCATGCTCACTGGACTGGCTATTGCTGGGCCAAGCCGAGCACAACGCCGCCGCCCCAAGTGATGCGGGCTGGGAGTGCGACATGCTCGAACGGCTACGCACGCTCTCGCCCAGCGATCGTCAGGCCATCCTGCTGCTTATCAAGGACAAGCAGCGCATCCAGCAGTTGGAACAGCAACTGAGTGAGCTCGGCGGCGCAGCCAGAGCCTAACCTCGACGGCGCCAGCGCTGGATAAGTTCGCGTGGGTCGAGTGTATCCAGCCAGACCATGACCTTGAGGCTGATGGGGATCACCACCACAGCGGCCACGAATGCCGCCATGCCCCGGCTCAGCAAAGGCACCAATGACGAAACCAGTGGCTCGAACAAATGGCCCACGCCCACGGTCACGAATAGCAGCAGCAGTTTCTTGGCCAGTGTCAGGCGCCTGGCCTCACTCGTGATCAATCGATCGCGTGCCGCGCTCACCAACAATGCTCCCAGTAGCGCGGCGAACAGCACATCGCCATCCACACCCAGGAACGCCACCAATGCAGGGGCCAGGCTGTCGAAAACAGATACCTCAGGCATGGGCCTGCCCTCCGCGCGGAACAGGCAGGCAGGTGGTTGAACCCAGGCTATACATGACCGCCGCTTCGACAAAACGGATGTAGCACACCCGCAAGGCACGCCCATGATCATGCCCGGCTACATCATCGAGGCGCTTGTAACCCCGCTCTCGCAGTACTGACCGCCAGCGGGCGAATTCGCGTGCTGCCTCGATAGCAGCGCAGCGCGCGGCCACTTCCAAAGCAGCTTCACTGACAGACCGCGGCAGTTGCAGGTGCTCCCGCAACCGGCACAAATCCACCCGCGGCCAGAACGGGTCATGGCAATCGGCAAAGCGCGGTAGCCGAGGATCGTTGCTCATGCGCTACCCCCTTACTGCTCGGCCAGCATGCCGTAGCGAATGGCCTTGATCACAGCGGCCACCCGGGTAGGCACTTCAAATTTGCGCAGGATGTTGGACACGTGAAAATTCACCGTCGACTCCTTGCATTCAAGGATCTGGCCGATCTCCCAAGAGCTCTTGCCATAAGCACACCACAACAGCACTTGCTGTTCACGTGGCGTTAGACGAACCGGGGCGTCCGCCAAGGGTTGCTGCAAGTGTCGAGCGTTGTCAGTCATGTTTGAACTCCACGGGTGATTGAGCGGGGCATCACTGCCTACCTGCAGTCACCTTACGAAGCGCAGGCCACCCTCCTCCACCGCCGGGGTTTGTAAAGAACTTTCATACAAGACCGCGTGACGAAGGATGCGCACGATTTGCCGACTTTCTGCGTGCTCCAAGCCGCATTTCGCTCGTCTCAACGCCGTTGTCCATTCGCCTTTCGCCTGGAGTCGTACAATGCGTTCCGATTTACCCCTCTCATCCCGCCTCGCTCTGCTGGCGGCCCTGACTGCCACCCAGCCCGCGCTGGGGGCATCCGCGGTCGAATTGGGCCGGGTGCTGATAACCGATGAGGAGCAGAACGAGCTGACGGCTGCCGGCGAGCGCCTGCGTGAAGTACCGGGAGCCAGCAACCTGGTAGACATGCAGCGCGTGGGGCAAGGTCGCGTGGCCAGCAACCAGGACGTGCTGGCCTACCAACCTGGGGTGTTCGCCCAATCGGCAGGCAACGATGGCATCAAGTTGTCGATACGCGGCTCGGGCATCAACCGTGCACCGGGGGCGCACGGTTCTGGCGTATACACGATGTTCGACGGCCTGCCGCTGACCGGCCCGGGCGGCACGCCTTACGAGTTGTTCGAACCGCTGTGGCTGAGCCGTGCCGAAGTGCTGCGTGGCGCCAATGGCTTTGACCAAGGCGCCCTGGCCCTGGGCGGCGCGATCAACTATGTCACCCACACCGGCTACGACGCGCCTGCACTGCAAGTGCGCTACGAGGTCGGCAGCCGCGGCTACCAGCACCGGCACATCAGTTCGGGCCAGGTGCTGGGCGATCTCGACTATTACGTGGCACTGACCGATTCGGAATACGACGGCTACCAGGCGCACAGCAGTGGCAGCGCCAAGGGCATTGCCGCCAATGTCGGTTACCGCTTCAACCCCGACCTGGAAACCCGCTTCTACCTGCGCTACCGGGAAACTGAAAACGAACTGCCCGGGCGCCTCACCAAAGACCAGATCAAGCACCACCCGCGCGCGGCCAACCCCTCTTATCTGGCCCGCGACGACAGCCGCCCGCAGCCAGGCAGCACCTGGGTGGGCAACAAGACCACCTTCTACCTCGACGACGAGGCGCGCCTGGAAGCCGGCCTGGTCTATCACGACTACCCGATGGACCTGCGCGAGGGCCCCATGCGCCTTAAGGTCGCCTACACCGATGTCAGCGGCACACTGAACTATTTCCGCCGCGACACCCTGTTCGGCCGTGAGAGCAAGACCACCGTCGGCTGGCGTACCACCAAGCACCTGCCCAACAGCGGCGCTTCGCAATTTACCCGCAATGGCGATGTGTTCGGCGAGCGCACCCGTGACTTCACCTACCAGGGCTCGGACACCGTGCTGCATGTTGGCAACGATCTGGAACTGGTCCCCAACCTGTGGCTGAGCACCGGCCTGGCCATGATCTACACACGCCGCGAAAGTGACGTGACCTACCCCGCTGAAGGCGGCAAGGTGAGCATGCATGACTGGGACTATGCACCCCGCCTGGGGCTGCGCTACGACATCCGCCCGGACTTGCAGGTGTACGGCAACCTGAGCCGCTCGGTAGAGCCGCCCCATCCCTGGGCCCTGATCTGGAGTGCGCCCACAGCGAACCAACCGATCGAAATGCAAAACCAGACCGCCACCACACTGGAATTGGGCACACGCGGCGAATCGGCATTGGGGCATTGGGACCTAGCGTGGTACTACTCGCAGGTTCGCCATGAATTGCTGGCGGTGGAAATCGTGCAAGGCGCCCCGGCCAAGGAATTCAACGCCAGCGCTACCGTGCACCAAGGCGTGGAAGCCGGACTCGACAGCACCCTGTGGGAACGCGCGGGCACTGGCAAGCTGAGCTTGCGCCAGGCCTACACCTTCAGCGACTTCCACTACCGTGATGACGACACGTTTGGCGACAACCGTCTGCCCGGCATCCCCATGCACTACTACCAGGCCGAGCTGCGCTATGACTGGCCGAGCGGCTTCTATGCCGGGGTCAACACACAAATGGCTTCGAAGGTGCAGGTGGACTACGCCAATAGCTACCACGCCGATGAATATGCCTTGCTCGGCGCACGCGTTGGCTGGGACTCACCGAAACAGGACTGGCAGACCTGGCTGGACCTGCGCAACCTGACCAACCAGCGCTATGCAGCGACCGTGACGCCGGCCTACAACGACGCCGGCCAGGACAATGCCCGTTCGACACCGGGCGAAGGATTTGGCGTATATGCCGGGGTTTCCTACAGCTTCCGCTGACGGGTAGGCGCGGATTTACCTGCGAATGCGTCGGCAAATTCAATGACGCATTCGCGGGTAAACCCGCGCCTACACAGGGGCGCTGCACAGCATGATTAGGGGCTCAGACCGCCCTGTTCAACTTCACCCATGAAGCAAACCTATCGACAAACGCCTGCAAGAACGGTCGCGTCTTGTCGTTGAGCTTGCCCGAATCCTCGAACAGGCTCGCCGCGCCGCCAATGTAAGCCTCGGGCATCTGCATGCAGGGCATGTCGAGAAACACCAGCGACTGGCGCACCGCATGGTTGGCGCCAAAGCCCCCAATAGCCCCCGGCGACACACTCACCACCGCCGTCGGCTTGCCGCTCCAGGCACTTTGCCCGTAAGGACGCGAGCCCACATCAATGGCATTTTTCAGGCAGCCCGGCACCGAGCGGTTGTATTCCGGGGTGACGAACAGCACCGCATCACTGCGGCGGATCTCATCGCGAAAACGCTTCCAGGTCTCCGGTGGCGCCTCGGCTTCGATATCTTCGTTGTACAGCGGCAAGTCGCCAATCTCGACAATTCTCAGGGCAAGGCTGGACGGCGCCAGCTCCGAAAGTGCGCGGGCGACCTTGCGGTTGTAGGACTCCTTGCGCAAGCTACCGACGACAACTGCTACCGAATACACTTGGCTCATGGCAATTCCAACCTTTGCGGGGTAAAGAGACGTTGTAGTTATAGATGACCGTTCTCCGGCGCCTAAGTTTTTTTCCGCAGGGCGAAAACTTCCGAGGCTGTTTCACGGTCTATGCCTTCATACATTTCCTACGTAATTCAGAGGTTTCCACCCAAATGGCAGCAGTAATGGTCGGCCAATTCCACGCCCGTGACGCCGAAGGCCGCATCTACCCCGTGCACGAGTTTCAGGAGTCCACCCTGCAACTCGACGGCAGCACGCTGGGCGCCCCCATCACCACCTATCGCCTGGCCATCGGCGACAAGGTCAACCACCTGGGTGATAACCGTTTCGAACTGGCACGCTCCGGCGTCGAGATCACGCGCATTCCGTGATGCAATCCACGGTGTAGCGGCCCCCTTCGTGCTGCAGGCCGTGCACATCGGCGACAAACCCGGGAAAGCCTTGGTTGAATGCTCGGGCGAATGCCAGGTAGTCAAGGATCGAGCGGGTCGCCTCGGTGAACCGCTCACCCGGCATAATCAGCGGGATGCCAGGCGGGTACGGCACCAGCATTACCGCTGCCACACGCCCCAGCAGTGCCTCGATCGGCACCGCCTCTACCTCCCCACGCACCATTTTGTCATAGGCCTGGGCCGGGCTTACCGCCACTTCCGGCAAATGGGTGAACAGCCGCTTCAGCTGTTTGGCCGTGGCATTGGCGCGATAGCAGTCATGTAACTGGTCGCACAGGTCGCGCAGGCCCATGCCCTGGTAGCGTAAGGCGTCGGCAGCCCCCACGCTCGGCAGGCAACTGCTGAGCGGGGTGTTGCCGTCATAGTGGCGCTTGAACTCCAGCAGCTCGGTGAGCAGGGTGCTCCACTTGCCCTTGGTGATGCCCATGGAAAACAGTACCAGGAAACTGTACAGGCCCGTTTTTTCCACCACCAGCCCGCGTTCCCAGAGAAACTTGCTGACTACCGCCGCCGGGATGCCGCGCGCGCCCAGCACACCGTCTGCGCTCAGCCCCGGCATTACCAAGGTCACTTTCAACGGGTCGAGCAGCACATAATCGGCCGCCACTTCAGCAAACCCATGCCATTGCGCGCCGGGCTGCAGCAACCAGTCCTGCGCAGCCAGACGGGGGATGCCCTCGGCGCTTGGCGGCTGCCAGATGCTGAACCACCAGTCCTCTGCGGCAATGTGCTCACGCAGGTTGGCCAGGGCACGACGAAAACTCAACGCTTCGTCGAACATCTCCTGCAGCAGCGAGCGTCCGGCCGGCCCTTCCATCATGGTCGAAGCCACATCCAGCGAGGCGAGAATGCTGTATTGCGGCGAGGTAGAGATGTGCATCATGAACGCTTCGTTGAAACGGTCCCGGTCCAGCTGCCGCCTGGCGCCGTCCTGCACATGAATCATCGAGGCCTGGCTGAACGCCGCCAGCAGCTTGTGGGTGGAATGGGTGCTGAACACCAGCGGGCTGTCTGCCGCGCACGCGGTGCCCATGGCGTAGCGCCCGGTGAAGAAGTCGTGGAATGCGGCATAGGCAAACCAGGCCTCGTCGAAGTGCAGCACCTCGACACTGGTACCCAGGGCCTGCTTGATCAGCCCGGCGTGGTAACACAGCCCGTCGTAGGTGGAGTTGGTCACGACCGCCAGCTTGATGCGCTGCCCACGATCACGGGCAAGGGGGTTGGCCTGGATCTTCGCAGCGATCGCCTCGGGGCTGAACTCGCTGAGCGGGATCGGCCCGATGATGCCCAGTTCGTTGCGCTCCGGGCACAGGTACAGCGGGATGGCCCCCGTCATGATGATCGCGTGCACTACCGACTTGTGACAATTGCGATCCACCAGTACCAGGTCGTCACGGCCGACCATGGCGTGCCAGACAATCTTGTTGGCCGTGGAGGTGCCATTGATGACGAAGAAGGTATGGTCGGCACCGAAGTTGCGCGCCGCCCTGGCCTCGGCTTCGGCCAGTGGGCCTGTGTGGTCGAGCAGCGAACCCAGCTCCGGTACGGAAACGGACAGGTCCGAGCGCAGGGTGTTTTCCCCGAAGAACTGGTGAAAGGCTTGGCCTACCGGGCTTTTATGATAGGCCACACCGCCACCATGGCCCGGGGTGTGCCAGGAATAGTTGGACTGCGCGGTGTGCTGCACCAGTGCCTTGAAGAACGGCGGTAGCAGGCCATCGAGGTAGGTGTGTGCAGCACGCGCCACCTGGCGGGCGAGAAACGGCACGGTGTCTTCGAACAGGTAAAGGATGCCACGCAACTGGTTGAGTTCGCTCATGGCTTCGGCGGGGGCATTTTCCAAGGTCACCTGCTCGCCCAGGGCAAAGATCGGCAGGTTGGGGGCGCGCAGACGGGCCAGGCGGATCAGCTCGGCCATGTTCTGCAACAAATGGGTGTTCTCGCCAACGCCCTCGGCAGCAATCAGCATGCAGGCCAGGCCGTGGTGGGTGGCGGCGACCAGGCGTGCTTCGGCGTGGTCAGCTGCGGCGAGAATGGCAAAGCCATCCTGGCGCAGTTCCTCGGCGATACCCCGCACGCGCTCGCCGGCAACACTGTCGGCCTTGATGGCGCGGTGGACGATGAGGATCGGGAACTTGAGGTCCTTGTACATCAGGCGGCTACCTCCGAAGGACATGGCGTCCATTTCAGGGTAGTTGACGTGCCTGCCTTGAGTGTTGGGTGTTGCTGAGATCGAGCGCCGCCCGCGCGGCGCATCGCGAGCTGCGCTCGCTCCTACGTTTGTTTCGGGCCAATTATTCCTGGGGGATTTGCGCGCGAACGCCCTGGTGCATGGCTCGATATCGCGTCGTACGAGCAAGGCGGTCGCGCGCGCCTGTCACAGGCGTTACTGGCCAATTATTCCTATGGGATATTCGCGCGAACGCCCTGGTGCATGGCTCGATATCGCGTCGTACGAGCAAGGCGGTCGCGCGCGCCTGCACAGGCGTTACTGGCCAATTATTCCTATGGGATATTCGCGCGAACGCCCTGGTGCATGGCTCGATATCGCGTCGTACGAGCAAGGCGGTCGCGCGCGCCTGTCACTGGCGTTTCTGGCCAATTATTCCTATTGGATATTCGCGCGAACGCCCTGGTGCATGGCTCGATATCGCGTCGTACGAGCAAGGCGGTCGCGCACGCCTGTCACAGGCGTTTCTGGCCAATTATTCCTATGGGATATTCGCGCGAACGCCCTGGTGCATGGCTCGATATCGCGTCGTACGAGCAAGGCGGTCGCGCGCGCCTGTCACAGGCGTTACTGGCCCGAAACAAACGTAGGAGCGAGCGCAGCTCGCGATGCGCCGCGCGGGCGGCGCTCGATCTCAGCAACACCCCACAACCCACGGCAAGCCCAGCGCCTCAACCCGCAGGTATCTCGGTCAGGGCCTGCCACAGCGAAGGCCCACCTGCCGATTTGGCAACCGCTGCCAGACGCTCGGCATGCGCCTCCAGCTCCTCGGCGCTGGCCATGATCACCCGCCCCGGGGTACGCCCGACAATCCGGCGAATCTCGCTGCCGCCAGCCCCCTGCCCGTCATCATCGGCATCTGCGCCATGGCCTGCCAGCGACAAACTGGTCTGGCCACCGGTCATGGCCAGGTAAACGTCTGCCAGCAGTTCCGAGTCGAGCAGTGCGCCGTGCAGCTCACGGCCCGAGTTATCGATGTCGTAGCGTTTGCACAGCGCATCCAGGCTGTTGCGCTGCCCTGGGTGGCGCGAACGTGCCAGCAGCAGGGTATCCAGAATAGTGCAGTGCTGCGAAATGTCAGCGCGGTCCTGCTGGCCCAGCAAGGCGAATTCGTTGTTGATGAAGCCAACGTCGAACGCCGCGTTGTGGATGACCAGCGTGGCGCCCTGGATGAAGTCGAAGAACTCTTCGGCAACATCGCCAAAGCGTGGCTTGCCAACCAGGAAGGCATCCGTGATGCCGTGAACGTTGATCGCGCCCTCGTCACTCTCGCGGTCGGGCTGCAGGTAGACGTGGAAGTGCCGCCCGGTCAGGCGCCGGCCGATGACCTCGACACAGCCGATCTCGATGATCCGGTGGCCTTCGCCAACCGGCATACCCGTGGTTTCGGTATCGAGAATGACGAACCGTTTATCTTGCTGCTGCTCCACGCGGGCGCTCCAACTTGCATCCGTTACAAAGGCCGCGATTGTACCCCAGCTCAACGCTGGGCGCGCACCTCATCGACCCCACGGTTGGCCAGCTGGTCGGCGCGTTCGTTGCCGGGGTGGCCGATATGGCCGCGCACCCACTTCCAGGTCACCTTGTGGCGGTTGACCTGCTCATCGAGCTGCTGCCACAGGTCGGCATTCTTCACCGGCTCTTTGGCCGCCGTCTTCCAGCCGCGCTTCTTCCAGTTGACCATCCACTCGTTGATGCCCTTCATCACGTACTGCGAGTCGGTGGTCAGTACCACCTCGCATTCACGCTTGAGCGACATCAGGCCCTGGATCGCGGCCATCAGCTCCATGCGGTTGTTGGTGGTCTCACGCTCGCCGCCCCATAGTTCCTTCTCGACGCCCTTGTAGATCATCAGCACGCCCCAGCCACCCGGGCCAGGGTTGCCCTTGCAGGCACCATCAGTAAACATCTCGACGCTATCGCTCATGTACCACTCTTGAATTCAGTGCTTGTCAGTTTCGGGGTTGGCTGCGGTGCGGTTGACTTTCGCCAGTGGCAGCGGCAGCAGCTTGCCCATTGGCTCGCGGCGTTCCGGCCGCAATGGCCGCAGGCCCACCACCATCTTGCGCGCCACCAGCAGGTACACCCCGCCACCGAAGCCCTGCCAGCCGCCGGCCAGTCGTTCCCAGCCTTCAAGGCGTTGCTGCCAGGCCGGTGAGGCAAGCGGCGGACGATAGCACCCGAAGCGGCGTTTCTCCAGCGCGAAGCCCAGCAGGTTGAGCCAGTCGCCCACCCGTGACGGCGAGATGCAGCGCGCCTTGCGCAGAGCATCGTGACTGAAGAAATGGCGCATGCCCCAGCTGCTCCACGGGTTGATCCCCACGATCAGCAGGTGCCCGCCCGGGCGCACGGCACTGGCGGCCTCGCGCAGCAGGCCATGGGGCGACAGACAGAAGTCCAGCCCATGCTGCAGCACCACCACATCGGCAGCGTGCTCGCTCAACGGCCAGGCCTGCTCTTCGCAGACAATCTCCACCCCCGGCAACGGCGCACCAAGGCGCACGTTACGCTGCACCTGGGGGGCTCTGGGCGGTGGCTCGGCGCAAGGCCCGTAATGTACGAGATAACCGCCAAAGAAGCGCCCGAGCTCTTCTTCCAGCAGTTTGTCCTCCTCCATGAGCATCAGTTGGCCGAGTGGGCCATTGAACCACTCACGGGCCAGGCTGATCAGCTCGACCCAGTCCGGGTCGGCCTGAGCAAAGGCTTGGTCGGTCATTGCGCTCTCCCTCGAAGGTTCTCCCACCGCGCCATCGCGGCTAAGATGCCCTCATGTGCCACGCTAGGCGAATCGGATCCGCACCATGATACAGATCGATGCTCTCCCCGCTTTCTCCGACAACTACATCTGGTTGTTACAGGATACTGCCAAACGCCGTTGTGCGGTGGTCGACCCGGGCGATGCCGGCCCGGTGGAGCGCTGGCTGGCTGCCAACCCCGAGTGGGTGCTGAGCGACATCCTCGTCACCCACCACCACAATGATCACGTCGGCGGGGTGGAACGGCTCAGGCAATTGACCGGTGCACGGGTCTGTGGCCCGGCCAACGAGCGCATTCCCGGCCGCGACCTGGCACTGGACGAAGGCGACAGGGTCGACGTGCTGGGTGTGACATTCCAGGTCCTGGCAGTACCCGGCCACACCCTGGGGCATATCGCCTTCTTCAGCGACCAGCCAGCAACGCCCGTCCTGTTCAGTGGCGACACCCTGTTCGCCGCCGGTTGCGGACGCATGTTCGAGGGTACACCCGAACAGATGCAGCCCGCCCTCGCCCGCCTGGCGGCCCTGCCAGCGCAGACAGAAGTGTACTGCGCCCACGAATACACCCTCAGCAACCTGCGCTTCGCCAAAGCTGTAGAGCCGAGCAATCCGCACGTTCAGCAACGGTTTGCGGACGTTACCCGTTTACGCGCCGAAAATCGCATCAGCCTGCCCTCAACGATTGGCCTGGAGCGCCTGACCAACCCCTTTCTGCGCACCTCTGAAACATTAGTTAAACAAAAAGCAGACGAATGGAAGGGACATTCAAACACCTCGCATGTCGCTGTTTTTGCTGCCTTGAGGTCTTGGAAGGACAGCTTCTGATAACCGCAAGATATATCGCAAGGGAGGGTCAAAGGTTGACCGGGGCCGGAGCGGTTTCTAGAATCGCCGAAATTTTTCGCCCGGATACCTGTGTCAGCCGATGTCTTCCCGTAGCCGCAGAACCTCTCATTCCGTCGCCCTGACGCGCCTGGCCCAAATCAGTGCGCTGGCCTTGGCAGCCACGCTGGTGGGCTGCCAGAGCACCCGTCAGCTCGACGAATCCGATAGCGTTCGCGCGCACAACTACCAGGCGCGGATCAAACACAAACCTTCCCCGCTGCTGGTCAAACCGGCCGAGCAGGCACCGCAGGATGTCTGGGAGCGCATGCGCCAGGGCTTCGCCCTGCAGGACAGCATCGATGTCAACCCACGCATCGAGCAGCAGCGTTTGTGGTTCGCCAGCAACCCGTCCTTCATAGAAAGCGCCGGGGAACGTGGCAGCCTCTACCTGCACTACATTGTCGAGCGCCTTGAAGAACGCGACATGCCGCTGGAGCTGGCACTGCTGCCCGCCATCGAAAGCGCCTACAACCCCATGGCCTACTCACGCGCCAGCGCTGCCGGCATGTGGCAGTTCATGCCGGCTACCGGTCGTCACTTCAACCTGCGCCAGACCAATTTCTATGACGGCCGCCGCGATGTCACCGCGTCGACCAACGCCGCGCTGGATTACCTGACCCGCCTGCACGACATGTTCAACGGCGACTGGCTGTTGGCCCTGGCGGCCTACAATGCCGGCGAAGGCACCGTCAGCCGAGCCATCGAGCGCAACGAAAAGCTCGGCCTGCCGACCGACTACTGGAACCTGCCGCTGCCACAGGAAACCCGCGACTACGTGCCCAAGTTGCTGGCGCTGTCGCAGGTGGTGTCCACGCCAGAAGCCTATGGCATCAATCTCACCCCGATCGCCAACGAACCGTACTTCGAAGCGGTGGCGATCAAAGATCGCCTGGACCTTACCCGGGTCGCGGCCTTCGCCAACATCGACGAGGACGAGCTGATCCAGCTCAACCCGGCATTCAAGAAGCGCATGACTGTCGATGGCCCGAAACAGCTGCTGGTGCCCACCGCCAAGGCGCAGTTGCTCAGTGCCAGCCTGTCCAACCTCAACCCCGAGCAGCTGGTCAGCCTGCAACCACCGAAAGCAGCGTTTGCCCGAGCTGTGGCTGAAGCCAAGGCACCGGTGGCGGCACGCAGCTACCGGGTCAAGCGTGGCGATAACCTGAGCGTCATCGCCAGGGCCAACCGCGTATCGGTCAAGGACATCAAGCGCTGGAACCGCTTGTCCGGCAACAGTCTGCGCGCTGGCCAGGTTCTGGCCCTGCGTGGTGGCAGTGCTCCGAGCGCCGCCGGCAACCGGGTCGCAGCATCCGGAAAGCGCTCCACCAAATACAAGGTGCGCAAGGGCGACTCCCTGTACCTGGTGGCCAAGCGCTTCAATGTGGAAATGAAGCACCTCAAGCGCTGGAACCCACGCAGCGGCCACGCCCTCAAGCCAGGCCAGACACTGACCGTCTACGTCGGGCATTGAGTCGTTACAGGGGCTGCTTTGCAGCCATTCGCGGGCACGCCCGCTCCCACAGGTTTTTCACAGCCCTGAAAGCCAGTGCCGTACCTGTGGGAGCGGGCGTGCCCGCGAATGGGCCTGAAAACCCAGCCACTGGAAAACCCCAGCCCCTCTCTTTTTCCAATCCCACCAAGCTGTTACTGTACTCGATCAAAGCCCAACGCCTCTGGATCGGATGCCGACTTGATACGTCCCCTCCTGCTGTCACTCAGCCTGGCCTTGAGCTTTCCCGCAGCCGCGATGGTGAGCGAAAGCCACGGATACGCGCAGTTCGGCACGCTCAAGTACCCAGCCACCTTCACCCACTTCGACTGGGTCAACCCGCAAGCGCCCAAGGGCGGCACATTGCGGGCCATGGCTTTTGGCACCTTCGACACACTCAACCCCTACACCTTCAAGGGGTCGAGCCCGATTACCACGCCCAACTTCCAGCAGTACGGCATCAGCGAGCTGAACGAGCCACTGATGGTAGGCACCGGCCAATACGACCCGTCTGGTGACGAGCCGACCTCCAGCTACGGCCTGATCGCCCGCTCGGTGGAATACAGCGAGGACCGCAGCTGGGTGGTGTTCAACCTGCGCCCGGAGGCCCGCTGGCATGACGGCCAGCCGATCACCTCGGCTGACGTGGCCTTCTCCTACCGCACGCTGCTCAAGGATGGCCACCCGATCTACCGCACCAACCTGCAGGAAGTGCAGCGGGTAGATATCCTCGGCCCGCTACGCATCCGCTTCGTGTTCAAACGCGCCGGCAACCCGCTGCTGATTCTGCGTCTGGGCGAAATGCCTGTGCTGCCTAAACACTACTGGCAGAAGCGCGACTTCAAGGCCACCACCTTCGAGCCCCCGTTGGGCAGCGGCCCCTACCGCATCACCCAGGTACAACCCGGGCGACGCCTGGTGTTCGAACGGGTGAAGAACTACTGGGGCAAAGACCTGGCGGTCAACCGTGGCAAGTACAATTTCAATCGGGTGGAATACGAGTTCTATCGCGACGCCACGGTGGCCTTCGAAGCATTCAAGGCCGGCGAGTTCGACATCTATATCGAGCACCAGGCAAAAAACTGGGCCAACGGTTACAACTTCCCTGCCGTGCGCCGGGGTGAAGTGATCAAGGCACAAATCCCGCACAGTATCCCCACGCAAACACAGGGCCTGTTCATGAACAGCCGCCGGGCCGCGTTCAGCGACCCGCGGGTACGCCAGGCACTGGGGCTGATGCTGGACTTCGAGTGGACCAACCGCGCGCTGTTCAGCAGCGCCTACCGCCGCTCGACCAGCTACTACCCCAACAGCGAGTTCGCCGCCAGCGGCCTGCCCACCGGCAAGGAGTGGCTGCTGCTGGCGCCGTTCCGTGACCAGTTGCCCGCCAAGCTGTTCAGCGAACCCTACAAGGTCAGCCACACCGATGGCCGGGGTATCAGCCGCCAGACCCTGCGCCAGGCCCTGGGCCTGCTCGCCGAGGCCGGCTGGAAACTGCACGGCCAGCGCCTGGTCAACAGCAAGGGCCAGCAATTACGCATGGAACTACTGCTGGTAAACCCCAACCTTGAACGCATCCTGCAACCTTATGTCGAAAACCTGTCCAGCATCGGCATCGATGCGCGCTTGCGTACCGTGGACCGCGCCCAGTACAAACAACGCCTGGACCAGTTCGATTTCGACATGATTCTGATGACACTGAACCAGACCCTGAGCCCCGGCCTCGAACAGTGGCTGTACTTCCATTCCAGCCAAGCCACGACAAAGGGCAGCAAGAACTATGCTGGGGTCAAGGACCCGGTAGTCGACCACCTGCTCGACACCCTGCTCGCCGCCCGTACCCGCGATGACCAGGTCGCCGCTGCCCGCGCCCTGGACCGCGTGCTTTCATGGCACTACTACATGATCCCCAACTGGTACCTCGACAACCATCGCCTGGCCTACCGCAACCGGTTCGCCTTCGTCACCACGCCGCCCTACACCCTTGGGCTGAACAGCTGGTGGATCAAGACTTCGGAGAAAGCCCAATGACGCCAACGCACCGTCTGCGCCGGCTGGCAGGCAGCCTGTTGCTCGCCTGCCTGAGCCTTCCCGCGCTGGCCGCACCGCAGCACGCGCTCACCCTTTACGATGAGCCACCCAAGTACCCCGCCGACTTCAAGCACTTCGACTACGTCAACCCGGATGCGCCCAAGGGGGGCACCTTCCGCCAGTCCAGCTTCGGCGGCTTCGACAGCCTCAACCCGTTCATCAACAAAGGCGTGGCGGCCGAGAACATCGGCATTATCTACGACACCCTGATGCGCCAGAGCCAGGATGAACCGTTCACCGAATATGGCCTGGTGGCCGGCAAGATCGAAAAGGCCCCGGACAACAGCTGGGTGCGCTTCTACCTGCGCCCTGAAGCGCGTTTTCATGACGGCCACCCCATGCGCGCCGACGACGTGGTGTTCACGTTCAACGCCCTGATCAAGGACGGCGCCCCGCTGTACCGCCAGTACTACGCCGACGTTGCCGAAGTGGTTGCCGAAGACCCGCTGAAGGTGCTGTTCAAGTTCAAGCACACCAACAACCGCGAACTGCCGCTGATTCTCGGCCAGTTGCCGGTATTGCCCAAGCACTGGTACGAAAACCGCGAATTCAACCGCGGCAACCTGGAGATCCCGCTGGGCAGCGGCCCGTACAAGGTCGCCAAGGTCAAGGCCGGGCGCTCGGTGCGCTACGAGCGGGTCAAGGACTACTGGGCCAAGGACCTGCCGATCAACCGGGGCTTCTACAACTTCGATGTCATGACCTTCGACTCCTACCGCGACACCACCGTCGCCCTTCAAGCACTCAAGGCCGGGGCGTTCGACTATGCCCTGGAAGTCAGCGCAAAGAACTGGGCCACCGCCTACGACGTGCCCGCCGTGCGCGAGGGTCGCCTGATCAAGGAGGAGCTGCCCAACGGCAACCCCACCGGCATGCAGGGTTTCATCTTCAACATCCGCCGCCCGGTGTTCCAGGATGTTCGCGTGCGCCAGGCACTGAGCCTGCTGCTGGACTACGAGTGGACCAACAAACAGCTGTTCAACGGCGCCTATACCCGCACCAGCAGCTACTTCGACAACTCGGAAATGGCCGCCCACGGACTGCCCAGCCCCAACGAGCTCAAAATCCTCGAACCACTGCGCGGCAAAGTGCCCGAGCAAGTGTTTACCGAGGTCTTCCACAACCCGGTCAGTGACGGCAGCGGCATGATCCGCGAGCAACAGCGCCAGGCCTACAAGTTGTTGCAGGACGCGGGCTGGAAAATCGTCGACGACAAGATGGTCGACGCCCAAGGCAAGCCGGTAAGCATCGAATTCCTGCTGGCGCAGACCGAGTTCGAGCGCATCCTGCTGCCCTTCAAACGCAACCTTGCCGACCTCGGTATCGAGCTGAACATCCGCCGGGTCGACGTTTCGCAATACATCACCCGCCTGCGTTCTCGGGACTACGACATGATCGTCGGCGGTTATCCGCAGTCCAACTCGCCGGGCAACGAACAGCGCGAGTTCTGGTCCAGTGCCGCCGCCGACAACCCCGGCAGCCGCAACTTCATCGGCCTGCGCGACCCGGCCATTGACCAGTTGGTGGAACAGCTGATCAACGCCGACTCGCGCCAGAGCCTGGTCGACCACTGCCGCGCCCTCGACCGCGTGTTGCTGTGGGGCTACTACGTGATCCCCAACTGGCACATCAAGACCTGGCGTGTGGCCTACTGGAACCACATCGGCCACCCGAACGTGTCGCCCAAGTACGACATCGGCATCGACACCTGGTGGATCAAGCCCGAGGTAACTCCGGCGGTCAGCGAAGACCCTGTGGACGAGGCCAACTGAGATGCTGGCCTACATCCTGCGCCGCCTGCTGCTGATCATTCCGACCCTGTTCGGCATCCTCATCATCAACTTCATCATCGTCCAGGCCGCCCCCGGTGGCCCGGTCGAGCAGATGATCGCCAAGCTCGAAGGCTTCGAAGGCGCCACCAGCCGCATTGCAGGTGGCGGCGCCGAGGTTTCCGTAGCCGGCTCCAACTACCGCGGCGCCCAGGGCCTGGACCCGGCGCTGATCGCTGAAATCGAGCGCATGTACGGCTTCGACAAGTCGCCACCCGAACGCTTGTGGATCATGATCAAGAACTACGCCCGGCTGGACTTCGGCGACAGTTTCTTCCGCGATGCCAAGGTGATCGACCTGATCGCCGAGAAGATGCCGGTTTCGATCTCGCTGGGGCTGTGGAGCACGCTGATCATGTACCTGGTGTCGATCCCGCTGGGGATCGCCAAGGCCGTGCGCCACGGCAGCCACTTCGACGTGTGGACCAGCTCGGCGATCATCGTCGGCTACGCCATCCCGGCGTTCCTGTTCGCCATCCTGCTGATCGTGCTGTTCGCCGGTGGCAGCTACTTCGACTGGTTCCCCCTGCGTGGCCTCACCTCCAACAACTTCGACGAACTGAGCACCACCGGCAAGGTGCTGGACTACTTCTGGCACCTGGTACTGCCGATCACCGCACTGGTCATCGGTAACTTCGCCACCATGACCCTGCTGACCAAGAACAGCTTCCTCGACGAGATCAACAAACAGTACGTGGTCACCGCCAAGGCCAAGGGCCTGAGCCGATCACGGGTGCTGTACGGCCACGTGTTCCGCAACGCCATGCTGCTGGTGATCGCCGGCTTCCCTTCGGCGTTCATCGGCATCTTCTTCACCGGCTCCTTGCTGATCGAGGTGATCTTCAGCCTCGACGGCCTGGGCCTGATGAGTTTTGAAGCGGCCATCAACCGCGACTACCCGGTGGTCTTCGGTACCCTGTTCATCTTCACCCTGTTAGGGCTGGTGGTGAAACTGATCGGCGACCTGACCTACACCCTGGTCGATCCACGCATCGACTTTGCCAGCCGGGAGCACTGACATGGCCTTGTCCCCCCTCAACCGCCGGCGCTTCGAGCGTTTCAAGGCCAACCGCCGTGGCTGGTGGTCACTGTGGCTGTTCCTGATTCTGTTCGGGCTGAGCCTGGGCGCCGAGCTGATCGCCAACGACAAACCGATCGCCGTCCGTTACGACGGCGAATGGTACTTCCCGGCGTTCAAGCGCTACCCAGAAACCACCTTCGGCGGCGAATTCCCGCTGGAAGCCAACTACAAGAGCCCCTACATCCGCGAACTGCTGGCGAAGAAAGACAGCTTCGTGCTGTGGGCGCCCATCCCGTTCAGCTACCAGAGCATCAACTATGACCTGCGTGTCCCCGCCCCTGCCCCACCTTCGGCGGACAACTGGCTGGGCACCGACGACCAGGGCCGCGACGTGCTGGCACGGGTGATCTACGGCTTCCGCATTTCGGTTCTGTTTGCTCTCACCTTGACCGTGGCCAGCTCCATTATCGGCGTCATCGCCGGCGCCTTGCAGGGGTTCTACGGTGGCTGGGTCGACCTGACCGGGCAACGCTTTCTGGAAATCTGGTCCGGCCTGCCTGTGCTGTACCTGCTGATCATCCTGGCCAGCTTCGTGCAGCCCAACTTCTGGTGGCTGCTGGGCATCATGTTGCTGTTCTCGTGGATGAGCCTGGTGGACGTGGTACGCGCCGAGTTCCTGCGCGGACGCAACCTGGAATACGTGCGCGCCGCTCGCGCGCTGGGCATGCGCAACGGGGCGATCATGTACCGGCACATCCTGCCTAATGCCATGATCTCGACCATGACCTTCATGCCGTTCATTCTCACCGGCGCCATCGGCACCCTCACCGCCCTGGACTTCCTCGGCTTCGGCCTGCCTGCCGGTTCGCCTTCCTTGGGCGAGCTGGTGGCGCAGGGCAAGTCCAACCTGCAGGCCCCGTGGCTGGGTATCAGCGCCTTTGCCGTGCTGGCGCTGATGCTGAGCCTGCTGGTGTTCATCGGCGAATCCGCCCGCGATGCCTTCGACCCGAGGAAGTGACATGAGTGAACAGAACCTGATCGAAGTGCGGGACCTGGCCGTGGAGTTCGTGACCGGGGACCAGGTCAACCGGGTGGTGGGCGGCGTCAGCTTCGATATTCGCAAAGGCGAGACACTGGCTCTGGTGGGCGAAAGTGGCTCGGGTAAATCGGTCACCGCACACTCGATTTTGCGCCTGCTGCCCTACCCCCTGGCCCGCCACCCCAACGGCAGCATCCACTACGAAGGCAAGGACTTGCTGCAGCAGAACGAGAAGACCCTGCAACGCATTCGCGGTAACCGCATTGCGATGATCTTCCAGGAGCCGATGACCTCGCTCAACCCGCTGCATTGCATCGAGAAGCAGATCAACGAAATCCTCCTGCTGCACAAGGGCCTGACCGGCAAGGAAGCGACTGCGCGCACGCTGGAGCTGCTGGATATGGTCGGCATTCCCGAGCCGCACAAGCGCCTCAAGGCCCTGCCCCACGAATTGTCGGGCGGGCAGCGCCAGCGGGTAATGATCGCCATGGCGCTGGCCAACGAGCCCGAGCTGCTGATTGCCGACGAGCCGACCACGGCGCTGGATGTGACCGTGCAGTTGAAGATCCTCGAACTGCTCAAGGAACTGCAGGCGCGGCTGGGCATGGCCCTGTTGCTGATCAGCCATGACCTGAACCTGGTACGACGCATCGCCCATCGTGTGTGTGTGATGCAGCACGGGCAGATCGTGGAGCAGGCCGAATGCGCCACGCTGTTCGGCGCCCCGCAGCACCACTACACGCAGATGCTCATCAATGCCGAGCCCAGCGGGCTGCCGGCGCACAACCCGGTGGGCGCGCCGTTGCTGGAGGTGGATGAGCTCAAGGTCTGGTTCCCGATCAAGAAGGGCTTTCTGCAGCGCACGGTCGATCATGTGAAGGCGGTGGACGGGGTCAACTTCAGCTTGCCCCAGGGCCAGACGCTGGGCATTGTTGGCGAATCCGGGTCGGGCAAGTCCACATTGGGCCTGGCCATCTTGCGGCTGATCTCCAGCCAAGGCGGCATTCGCTTTCATGGGCAGAACCTCGAAGGGCTTAACCAGAAAGCGGTGCGCCCCCTGCGGCGCGAGATGCAGGTAGTTTTCCAGGACCCGTTTGGCAGCCTGAGCCCGCGCATGTGCGTGGCGGACATTGTGGGTGAAGGGTTGCGCATTCACGGCATTGGTACCGCGCAGGAACAGGAAGCGGCGATTATCGCGGCCCTGGAAGAAGTAGGCCTGGACCCGCGCACGCGGCATCGCTACCCCCATGAGTTCTCTGGTGGGCAGCGCCAGCGCATTGCCATTGCCCGGGCGCTGGTGTTGAAGCCAGCGCTGATTCTGCTGGATGAACCCACGTCCGCACTGGACCGCACCGTGCAGCGGCAGGTAGTGGAATTGCTGCGTAACCTGCAGCAAAAGTACAACCTGACGTACCTGTTCATCAGCCATGACCTGGCGGTGGTCAAGGCGCTGAGCCACCAGTTGATGGTGATCAAGCATGGGCAGGTGGTGGAGCAAGGGGATGCGCAGGCGATCTTCCATGCGCCGCAGCATCCGTATACCCGGCAGTTGCTGGAGGCGGCGTTTTTGGAGGTTGAGGGTTCGTAGGGAATGGGTGGGTGTTCGCCTTGATTCTTGCGGCGTTGCGTAGATCGAGCGCCGCCCGCGCGGCGCATCGCGAGCAAGCTCGCTCCTACATTTGTTTCGGGCCAGTATCGCCTGTGCCTGCGCGCGCGACCGCCTTGTTTGTTCCCCACGATGTCGAGTTGAGCGCCAAGGGGACGCGCGCGTCTGCCCCAGGAATAATTGGCCCGAAACAAATGTAGGAGCGAGCTTGCTCGCGATGCGCCGCGCGGGCGGCGCTCGATCTACGCAACACCACAAAAACCAAGGCAGGCGCCTTGCCGCCCTGACGCAATGCAGCAGTGATCAATTTTTCTGACAATAATCGTCTTCCATCATCAGCCGGATCGGGCATAAATTCTCCACCGTCACCTCCCAGTACCCACGGTAGATCCCATGTCCAGCCCCCAACCCCAGCCCGCTTCCCCCGCCCTGGCCACCCTGATCCAGCGCTCCGGCCTGCCCAGCCCAACGCTGAGCGAAGCCCAGGCACACGCTGTGCTGCAGGCCCACTACGGCCTTGCCGGCAACCTGTCGCTACTGGGCAGCCAGCAAGACCTGAACTTTCGCGTGGTCACGCCGCAAGGTGGCTATGTGCTGAAGGCCTGCCACGGCAGCTATGCCCAGCTGGAGCTTGAAGCCCAGCACGCCGCCCTGGCCTTCCTGCGCGATCAAGGCTTGCCGGTACCCGCCGTGCGCTCAGCCCACAACGGCATGGGGCTGCTGGAACTGGACATCGACGCGCAACCACTGCGCCTGCGCCTGCTCGATTACATCGAAGGCCAACCGCTGACCCGCCTCAAGCACATGGAGCCACGCCTGATGGCCGAGCTGGGCGGGCTCTGTGCAAAGCTGGACAAGGCGCTTGCCCATTTCGACCACCCAGGCCTTGCGCGCACCTTGCAATGGGACCCGCAGCATGCCGGGGCACTGATCGATCACCTGCTACCGGTGCTGCAGGACAGTGGGCTACGCGCCCGCATCGAACACGCCACGCGACAGGCCAACGAGCACCTGATGCCGCTGGTCGATCAACTGCCCAGTCAGGCCGTGCACCTGGACATCACCGACGACAACACCGTGTGGGCCCGTGATGCCCAGCGTCAGTGGCAACTGCAAGGCGTGATCGATTTTGGCGACCTGCTGCGCACCTGGCGTATCGCCGACCTGTCGGTGACCTGCGCTGCGCTGTTGCACCACGCCGAGGGCGACCCGCTGCGCATCCTCCCAGCCGTGCAGGCCTACCAGGCGCTCAACCCGCTGACCGAGGCCGAACTGCGCGCCCTGTGGCCGCTGGTACTGAACCGCGCTGCCGTACTGGTGCTGAGCAGCGAACAACAGCTAGCCGTCGACCCGGGCAACCAGTACACCCGCGACAACATTGCCCACGAATGGGAAATTTTCGACACGGCCACCGCCGTGCCTTTCGCCCTGATGGAGGCGGCCATTCTGCAGGCTGCGGGCCTGCAACCCGCGGCGCCGGACTTGAACGGCTGCGCCCCCCTGCTCCCCGAGCTGGCCGGGCAGGCTGTCACACGGGTGGACCTGGGGGTACTCAGCGAACACTTCGAGGCCGGTAACTGGGAACAACCCGGTTACGACCAGCAACTGCTGACCTCGCAAGCCGCACCGGCCTGCAGCCTGCACGGGCAATATCGCCTGTCGCAAACCCATATCGACCGCCCCGAAGAGCCAGCCACCTGCGCCCTTGGCGTCGAGCTGCATGTGCCCAACGGCAGCCCTGTGCAAGCGCCAGCAGCCGGCACCTGGCAGCGTCATGGCGACGGCCGTGGCTGTCTGCGCACCGTGCACTGGGCTTTGTGGCTGCAAGGCCTGGAAGACGCACCGGCAGACGGCCAGGCCGTGGAAAAAGGCCAGCCCCTGGGCAGCAGCGGCAGTATCCTCAGCGTACAACTGTGCCTGGATAACAGCATCCAGCCCCCCTTCTTCGCCACGCCGTCACAGGCTGCTGCGTGGCTGGCCCTGTGCCCGTCGCCAGCCACATTATTGGGTTTCGATTGCGATGCCGAGCCGCTACCCGATCCGCAAGCGCTGCTGGCCCGCCGCGATGCCAGCTTCGCCCGCTCGCAGAAGCACTACTACGCGCAACCGCCGCACATTGAGCGCGGCTGGCGCAACTACCTGATCGACATGCAGGGCCGTTCCTATCTGGACATGCTCAACAACGTCGCGGTGCTGGGCCATGGCCACCCACGCATGGTTGCCGAGTCGGCGCGGCAGTGGTCACTGCTGAACACCAACTCGCGCTTCCATTACGCGGCGATCACCGAGTTCTCCGAACGCCTGCTGGACCTGGCCCCCGAAGGTTTCGACCGGGTGTTCATGGTCAACAGCGGCACCGAGGCCAACGACCTGGCGATTCGCCTGGCCTGGGCCTACAGCGGCGGGCGCGACCTGCTCAGCGTGCTGGAGGCCTACCACGGCTGGTCAGTGGCTACCGATGCCATCTCCACGTCGATCGCCGACAACCCCCAAGCCCTGGAAACCCGCCCGGACTGGGTACACCCGGTCGAAGCACCGAACACCTTCCGCGGTCGTTTCCGCGGGGCCGACAGCGCCGCCGACTACCTGCAAGACGTCGACGCCAAGCTGGCAGACCTCGACGCCCGTGGCCGTCAGCTGGCGGGCATCATCTGCGAGCCGGTGTACGGCAATGCCGGCGGCATCTCGCTGCCCGCAGGCTACCTGCGCGACGCCTATGCCAAGGTCCGCGCCCGCGGCGGGGTGTGCATCGCCGACGAAGTGCAGGTGGGTTATGGCCGCCTGGGCGAGTACTTCTGGGGCTTCGAGGAACAGGGCGTGGTGCCGGATATCATTACCATGGCCAAAGGCATGGGTAACGGCCAGCCACTGGGCGTGGTCATCACCCGTCGCGAAATCGCCGAGGCGCTGGAGGCCGAGGGCTACTTCTTTTCCTCGGCCGGAGGCAGCCCGGTCAGCTGCCGCATCGGCATGGCGGTGCTGGATGTCATGCAGGAAGAAGGCCTGTGGGACAACGCCCGCGACACCGGGCGCTACTTCAAGGCACGCTTGCAGGCGCTGGTCGACAAGCATCCGCTGGCCGGTGCGGCACATGGTTCGGGCTTCTATCTGGGGCTGGAGCTGGTGCGCGACCGCGACACCCTGGAGCCGGCCACCGAAGAGACCATGCTGCTGTGCGACCGGTTGCGGGATCTGGGTATCTTCATGCAGCCAACTGGCGACTACCTGAACATCCTCAAGATCAAACCGCCGATGTGTACCAGCCGGGCCAGCGTGGATT
Organism: Pseudomonas sp. D5(2026); assembly: GCF_057766845.1. NCBI lineage: Bacteria > Pseudomonadati > Pseudomonadota > Gammaproteobacteria > Pseudomonadales > Pseudomonadaceae > Pseudomonas > Pseudomonas sp. D5(2026). The sequence goes on along the minus strand of NZ_CM173421.1, from coordinate 1,875,311 downwards.
ACTTTGTTGATTGTATTGACCGGGTGCTGGGTGAAGGGCTGTAGGGTTTTGGGTTGGGGTGTTGGGCTTTAGAGGTTCAGCGCCTGTTAGATCGAGCGCCGCCCGCGCGGCGCATCGCGAGCTGCGCTCGCTCCTACGTTTGTTTCGGGCCAATCATTCCTGTGGGATTTGTGCGCGAACGCCTTGGCGCATGGCTCGATATCGCGTCGTACAAACAAGGCGGTCGCGCGCGCCTGCCACAGGCGTTACTGGCCAGAAACAAACGTAGGAGCGAGCGCAGCTCGCGATGCGCCGCGCGGGCGGCGCTCGATCTAACAGGCGCTGAACCTCTACCGCCATACAGGCGGCGCTCGATCTCCCAGGCGACGCACCTCTACCGCCATACAGGCGGCGCTCGATCTCCCAGGCGACGCACCTCTACCGCCATACAGGCGGCGCTCGATCTCCCAGGCGACGCACCTCTACCGCCATACAGGCGGCGCTCGATCTCCCAGGCGACGCACCTCTACCGCCATACAGGCGGCGCTCGGTCTCCCAGGCGACGCACCTCTCCCACCATACCCTCAAGGCCACACCGCCCGGCATGACGTTGCGTAATGGCCGGGTGTGTTTGCCGTGGGTTTTAGGGGGTGGCAGAAATCGAGCGCCGCCCGCGCGGCGCATCGCGAGCTGCGCTCGCTCCTACGTTTGTTTCTGGCCAGTAACGCCTGTGGCAGGCGCGCGCGACCGCCTTGTTTGTACGACGCGATATCGAGCCATGCGCCAAGGCGTTCGCGCACAAATCCCACAGGAATGATTGGCCCGAAACAAACGTAGGAGCGAGCGCAGCTCCCGATGCGCCGCGCGGGCGGCGCTCGATCTCCCAGGCGACGCACCTCTACCGCCATACAGGCGGCGTTCGATCTCACAAACACCGAATACTTCAAACCCTACCCTTCGCAATCCCATCCATTACTATTCGCTCACAACGCCCCAACATCAGGTTCACCGAACATGGCCTTCTCCAGCGACTCCCTGGCAATTTTCCTCGCAGTGCTGGACGCCGGCTCGTTCTCCGCCGCCGCCCGCAAGCTGGGCCGCGTACCTTCAGCCGTGAGCATGGCGATCGCCCAGCTTGAGGCCGAGCTGGACCTGCCGCTGTTCGACCGGGCCACGCGCAAGGCCCTGCCCACCAGCGCGGCCCTGGCCCTTGAACCCCAGGCCAGGCAGGTGATCTGCCAGCTCAACCTGCTCGACGCCCAGGCCCTGCAACTGCACAAAGGCCTGGAAAAACGCCTGACCATCGCCATGGCGCCCGAGTTGCAGACCGGCCCCTGGAACCAACCGCTGGAAATCCTCGCCCAGGCATTTCCCAGCCTGGAAGTCGAGGTACGTTCGGCCACCCAGACCGAGGCCATTCGCCTGCTGCATGACGGCAGTGTGCAATTGGCCCTGGTGTTCGAACGGCCCGGCATCGACGAGCGCGAGTCATTCCTCGAAGCCGGCAGCCAACTGCTGGTGGCCGTAGCGTCACCGCGCCATCCGGCCGGGCAGAACAGCGGTACGCCACTGCCGGAGGAGGCCTTTGCCGAACAACGGCAGATCATCGTGGCCTCGGGCAAGGCCACCGGATCGGACCCGCGCATGGTCCTGTCCCGGCGCATCTGGCTGACCGACAGCTACCTGGCCACGCTGGACCTGGTGCAGTCCGGGCTGGGCTGGGCCTACCTGCCGCAGCCATTGGTTGAACCGCTGATTGCCTCGGGCGCACTCGCCGAGGTGCGCTTCGACAATATGGCCAGCCGACTGCGCTTGTGGGTAGACATTATCTGGATCAAGTCGCGCCCGTTGGGCCTGGGCGCGCGGCGCTACCTGGAAGTCATGCGCCAGCTGTTCGAGAAGGAACCCCCCAGGGCCTGATATCCCTTGTACGAGACCCTGCCCAGCAGGCGCCCGACGAACCCTTTGGGCTGTGGGAGCGGATTATGCTGTCGGCGCTACCAACCTGTACCCAACCCCCGCCTCGGTAATGATGAACCGCGGCGCCGTGGGGTCATCGCCCAGTTTCTGTCGCAGATGCCCGACCACGATCCGCAGGTAGTGGGTATCCTCCGCATGGGTAGGCCCCCAGATATCCTTGAGCAGTTGCTGCTGGGTAATCACCCGCCCGGGGTGCCCGGCCAACAGCGCCAGCAACGCATACTCCTTGCGTGTCAATGCCACCTCCACACCATCGAGCGTCACCCGCCGGAAGGCAAAATCCACCGTCAGCGGCCCAAAGCAGGCCGCCACTTCCGAGCCGCCAGCTTGTGGCACCTGGCGCAGCAAAGCCCGCACGCGCGCGAGAAACTCCTGGATACCGAACGGCTTGGTCACATAGTCATTGGCGCCACCATCCAGCGCATCGACCTTCTGCACTTCACTGGCACGCACCGACAACACCATCACCGGCACTGCACTCCATTCACGCAATTCACGCAGTACCTGCTGGCCGTCCATGTCCGGCAGCCCCAGGTCGAGCACCACCAGATCCGGCTTGCCCAGTGCCGCCTGGGCCAACCCTTCGGCACCGGTGGCTGCCTCCAGCACCTTGTAGCCTTGCGAGGCCAGGCTGATACGCAGGAACTTGCGGATCTGCGGTTCATCGTCGATGACCAACAGGGTGGCGGACTGGCTCATGGGGTTTCGCTATCGGCTTCAGGTTGAGGAGGCAGCGGCAAGCATAAAGTGATGCTGGTGCCTTGGCCATCAATGCCTTCGCCCACCAGAATCTGCCCGCCATGGGCACCGATCATGCCCTGGCAGATAGCCAGGCCCAGCCCGGTACCCTGCCCACCGCGGTCACCACGGGCGGCGGTATAGAACATGTCGAAGATCTTCTCGCGGTCGGCCACGGGAATGCCGGGGCCCTGGTCGCTGACGGTCAGGCGCAACTGGTCGTCATGCACGGCCACCTGCAGCTCAAGCCGACCATTGGCCGGCGAAAAGCGTGCGGCGTTTTCCAGCACGTTGACCAGCGCCTGCTCGATCAACGCCGCATGCACGAACAGCAATGGCAGCTCGGCCGGCACGTCCGTGTGCACACGCAGCGGCGCCAGCACCACCCGCAAGCGGTTGAGCGCACTGCCGACGATATCCGCCGGGGCCACCCAGTCGCGGGCCAGCTTGAGGCCGCCATGGCCCAGGCGGGTCATGTCCAGCAGGTTCTGGATGTAGCGATCAAGACGCTCGGCCTCGTTGCGGGTGCCTTCCAGCAACTCGCGGCGGTCTTCAGCCGGAATCGCGTCGCCCAACGCCAGCAGGCTGTCGATGCTGCCACGCATGGCGGTCAACGGCGTGCGCAAGTCATGGGATACGGAGGCCAGCAGGGCACTGCGCAGTTGCTCGGTTTCGCCGTGCAGGCGTGCGGCTTCCAACTGTTCAGCCAAGCGTGCGCGGGCCAGGGCCTGGGCCAAGGGCTGGCCAAGAGCAGTGAGCAGGCGCCTGCGAGGGTCGCTGAGCGGCCGCCCGGTGCGCGGGCGCACGCCCAGCAACGCCAGAGGCTGCTCGTCCACCGCCAACGGCCACCACCACCAGCGGCCTTCGGGCAGGGTATCGCTGCCGTGGCCAGCGGCCTGCACGTGCTGCCAGGCCCAATCGGCAGCAGCCCGTTCGGTGTCGCTGAAAGTGTGGGCTTCCCCACTGGCCACTTGCAACTGGCCTTCGGCGTTGCGCTCCAGCAAGCACACCTGGGTGTCCTGCCAGCCGCCCAGGTGCTGGCCGGCAGCCTTGAATATGGCTTGGCGATCGGTGGCTACCGTCAACCGGCGAGACAGGTCGAGCAACTGGCTGGTCTGCGCCTGGGTCTCGCGCAGCGCCTGCAACTGGCGACGCTGACGCGCGGCCAGGTTGCCGGTAAGCGCAGCCATCAACAGAAAAAACACCAGTGTCAGCACGTCTTCTTCGCGCTGGATGGTGAACGAGAAGTTGGGCGGTATGAACAGGAAGTCATAGACCAAGAACGACAGCGCAGCGCAGGCCAGCGCAGGTCCCAGGCTACTGCGCACCGCCACCAGCAACACCGCCGCCAGGAACACCAACGAGATATTGGGCAATGCGAGCACACTGGACACCGCCCAGGCCAGACCCGCAGCCATCACGGTGGCCAGCAGCGCCAGCAGGTAATGACGCCACACCCACACCCGCCGCACCGCCGAACGCGGCGCTGGCGGCTGCACATCACGGTCCAGCACGTTGATTTCCAGGCCATGACTCTCGCGCAGCAGCCGCGCCGCCACACCGGTGCCGAACAAACGCCTGCGCAGGCGGTCACGGGACTGCCCGACCAGCACCAGGCTGGCCCGCCGCTCGGCAGCATGCTGGATCAGTGTGCGGGCCACTTCACCAGCACGCAGCAGCACCACTTCCCCGCCCAGTCGCTCGGCCAGTTGCTGAGCGGCCTGCAAACGATGCCGTGCGGTTTCGTCACGTAGCCGGCCGTTGTCCACATGCACCAGGCTCCAGGGCAGGTGGCGGCGCTGGGCCACGCGGCTGGCATGGCGCACCAGGCGTTCGGCCTGGTCGTCACCGTCTATGCCCACCAGCAACCGGCCGCGCAAGGCCGGCGCTTCCTGGCCGCGCTGACGATAGCCGTGGGCCAGGTCGGCATCGACCTGAGCAGCGGCGGTCTGCATGGCCAGCTCGCGCAGGGCGGTGAGGTTGGTTTGCGAAAAGAACGCATCAATGGCCGCCCGAGCCTGCTCGGGCACGTACACCTTGCCTTCACGCAGGCGTTCAAGCAGCTCTCGCGGTGGCAGGTCGATCAGCACCAGCTCGAACGCTTCCTGCAGCACCCAGTCCGGCAGGGTCTCGCGCACTTGCACGCCGGTAATGTCGCGGACCTTGTCGTTGAGGCTTTCCAGGTGCTGGACGTTGACCGTTGTGAATACATCAATACCAGCGGCCAACAGTTCCTGTACGTCCTGCCAACGCTTGGCGTGGCGGCTGCCGGGGGCGTTCGTGTGGGCCAGTTCGTCCACCAGGGCCAAGGCCGGCGCGGCCCGCAGCAGGCCGTCGAGGTCCATTTCCTCGAGGGTGACGCCGCGGTACTGGCTGCGCAGCAGAGGTTGCTGTTGAAGGCCTGCGAGCAACACCTCGGTTTCAGCGCGGCCGTGGGTTTCGACAACGCCGGCCAGCACCTTCACGCCCTGGCGTTGCTGGGCGTGGGCGGCCTGAAGCATGGCGAAGGTCTTGCCGACGCCAGGGGCGGCGCCGAGGAACACCTTTAGCCGGCCCCGGCCATTTCGCGGGAGGTTGGCCAACAGCGCATCGGCGCGGGTGGAGTCACTCATGTTTCATCCTTTGCTTTTTCCAGCAGTCGGCCAATTCAGGGAAAGCCCTTAACTGTAGGAGCGGGTTTACCCGCGAATACGTCAGTGGCACCACCACCGCATTCGCGGGTGAACCCGCTCCTACAGGCTTCCTGCCAGTGCTTCGATTACCTGACAATGGCGAGCTTTTCCAAGGCCTGGTTCAACGCCAGCACGTTGACCACCGGCGGGCCGATCAAAGGGTGGAGGGTGGCCTCTTCCAGCAAGGCTTGCAAGCGCTCGACCGGCAACTGCCGTGCCGCCGCCACCCGCGGGATCTGATAGGCCAGGGCCTCAGGTGGCAAGTGCGGGTCCAGCCCGCTGCCCGAGGTGGTCAGCAGCGCCTGCGGCACCGGCCCTTGCTGCACCTGATACAACGCAGCCGCATCGCCCTTTACCCGCTCAGCCAGCGCCGGGTTGCTCGGCGACAGGTTGCTGGCGCCGCTGGCCACGGTCGCGTAGGCACCTGCCGAAGGCCGCGAGTGGAACCAGCCATCGCCCTGGAAGTCCTGGGCGATCAATGCCGAACCCCGCACCTGCCCTTGCGCATCGCGCACCAGGCTACCGTTGGCCTGGTTCGGGAAAGCGACCTGAGCAATACCGGTCACCGCCAGCGGATACAGGGCGCCAGTCACCAGGGTCATCAACAAAGCCAGGCTCAATGCCGGGCGTAGATAAGCAGTCATGGTGGCCTCCTCAGACCAGGTTCAGGGCATTGAGCAGCAGGTCGATCAGCTTGATCCCGGCAAACGGCACCACAATGCCACCCAACCCGTAGATCAACAGGTTGCGCCGCAACAGGTGCGCCGCACTGACCGCCTGCACGCGCACGCCACGCAGCGCCAGCGGGATCAGCACGATGATGATCAGCGCGTTGAACACAATGGCCGACAGGATCGCGCTCTGCGGGCTGGCCAGTTGCATCAGGTTGAGTACGCCCAGTTGCGGGTAGATGGCAGCGAACAGCGCCGGCAGGATGGCGAAGTATTTGGCCACGTCGTTGGCAATGGAGAATGTGGTCAGCGCACCACGGGTGACCAGCAGCTCCTTGCCGACCTGGACTACGTCCAGCAGCTTGGTAGGGTCGCTGTCCAGGTCGACCATGTTGGCGGCCTCCCGCGCAGCCTGAGTGCCATCGTTCATGGCCATGCCTACGTCAGCCTGGGCCAGTGCCGGGGCGTCGTTGGCACCGTCGCCACACATGGCAACCAGGCGGCCTTCATTCTGCTCCTGGCGAATGCGCGCCAGCTTCTTCTCGGGCGTGGCCTCGGCCAGCACGTCATCGACCCCCGCTTCGGCGGCGATGGCGGCCGCAGTCAAAGGGTTGTCGCCGGTTACCATGACCGTGCGAATGCCCAGCTTGCGCAGCTCAGCGAAGCGCTCGCGGATACCAGGCTTGACCACGTCCTTGAGGTGGATCACGCCAAGCAAGCGCTTGTCGACGCACACCAGCAACGGTGTGCCGCCACTCTGCGCAATGCGTTCGACTTCGCGGGCCAGCGCTGCCGGCATTTCCAGGCGTTGCATACCGACGAATGCCAGCACCGCATCGACGGCGCCCTTGCGGTAGCGGTGCTGCTGGAAGTCGATGCCCGACAGGCGTGTCTCGGCACTAAAGGCCACCGCTTCGAACTGCCCGGCAGGCGGCTCGACAAAGTCGTGCAACTGGCGCAGGTACTCGACAATCGACTTGCCTTCGGCGGTGTCGTCGGCCAGCGAAGCCAGCAAGGCGCCCTCCCCCAGTTCCTTGGTGGTAATGCCCGGCGCTGCATGCAGCGCGCTACAGCGCCGGTTGCCGAAGGTGATGGTGCCGGTCTTGTCGAGCATCAGTGTATGCACGTCCCCGGCCGCCTCGACGGCGCGGCCCGAGCGGGCAATGACATTCAGCCGTACCAGCCTGTCCATGCCGGCGATGCCGATGGCCGACAGCAGGCCGCCGATGGTGGTGGGAATCAGCGTCACCAGCAGCGCGGCCAGGAAGATCAGCGGCAGGCTGCCACCCACGAAGTGGGCGAACGGCTGCAAGGTCACCACCACGATCAGGAAAATCAGGGTCAGGCCGATCAGCAGGATGTCGAGGGCGATTTCGTTCGGGGTCTTTTGCCGCTTGGCACCTTCAACCAGGGCGATCATGCGGTCCAGGGTCGACTCGCCCGGGTTGCTGGTGATGCGGATAAGCAGCCAGTCGGAGACCAGCCGCGTGTTGCCGGTCACCGCCGAGCGGTCGCCACCTGATTCGCGTATTACCGGCGCGGACTCACCGGTAATGGCGGCCTCGTTGACGGCCGCAATGCCTTCAAGTACCTCGCCGTCGCCGGGGATCATTTCGCCGGCGACCACGCGTACCACATCATCCTTGCGCAGTGCGCTGGCAGCCACCGTCTCGTAGCTGCCATCACGCTGGCGACGCTGAGCGGTCAGGCCCTGGCTGCCGGCCTTGAGGCTGTCGGCGCGGGCCTTGCCACGGCCCTCGGCCAACGCCTCGGCGAAGTTGGCAAACAACACGGTGAACCACAGCCACAGGGCAATCTGCACCGCAACGCCGGTGCTCACGCCGCCGCCGGGCGCAAAGCACAGCACGGTGGTCAGTACTGCGGTCAGGGCCACCACCAGCATTACCGGGGAGCGCTTGAGCTGACGCGGGTCGAGCTTGACGAACGCCTGCACCAGCGCCGGGCGCCACAGCGCGGCGAAGCGGGTCTGGTCCTTGGCGCTGTGCCGGCTATTCACTTCAGGAATGGGCATGTTCATGATCGGTCCTCAAAAACCCAGGCTAAGGTGTTCGGCGATTGGCCCAAGGGCCAGGGACGGCAGGAAGGTCAGGCCACCGACCAGCAGGATGGTCACCAGCAGCAAGCCGGTGAACAGCGGGCCGTGGGTGGGGAAGCTGTTCTGCCCCAGCGGCGCGCTTTTTTTCGCCGCCAGGCTGCCGGCCAACGCCAGTATCGGCAGGATGTAGCCGAAGCGGCCGATGAGCATGGCCACGCCGATCATCAGGTTGTGATACACGGTGTTGGCACCAAAGCCGGCAAAGGCCGAGCCGTTGTTGGCCGAGCCCGAGGTGTAGGCGTACAGCAACTGGCTGAAACCATGCGCCCCCGGGTTGGTGACCGCCCCGGCCGGGCCGGGCAAGCTGGCGGCGATGGCGCCAAGTACCAGCACACCGACCGGCATCACCAGCAGCGTTGCCACCAGCAGTTGCACCTCACGGGCCTGCAGTTTCTTGCCCAGGTATTCCGGCGTGCGACCAATCATCAGCCCGGCCAGAAACACCGCGATCAGCACGAACAGCAACATGCCGTACAGCCCGGCGCCAACGCCGCCGAAGATCACCTCGCCGACCATCATGTTGACCATCGCCACCATGCCGGTCAGCGGGTTCAGGCTGTCGTGCATGGCGTTGACCGAACCGTTGGAGGCAGCGGTGGTGGTGACCGCCCACAGCACCGAACCAGTGGTGCCGAAGCGGCTTTCCTTGCCCTCCAGGGGGGCGGTCTGCTGCACCTGGGCGCTTTCCAGCGCTGGGTTCGGCTGGTGCTCGGACCACAATGCCGTGCTGCCTCCGATCAGGAACAGGGCAAGCATGCAGGCGAGGATGGCGCGGCTTTGGCGCAGGTCCTTCACGTAGTGACCGAAGGTGAACACCAAAGCCACCGGAATGAGGATGATCGACGCCACCTCGAACAGGTTGCTCCAGGCCGTAGGGTTTTCGAACGGGTGCGACGAGTTGACGCCGAAGAAGCCGCCGCCATTGGTACCCAGCTGCTTGATGGCGATCTGGCTGGCGGCCGGCCCTAACGGAATGGTCTGATCGCCACCTTGCAAGGTCAGCGCGTGGGCGTAGTCGGCAAAGGTCTGCGGTACGCCCTGCCAGACCAGCAGCAGCGCCAGCAGCACGCACAGCGGCAACAGGCCATAGAGGGTGGCACGGGTCATGTCGACCCAGAAGTTGCCCAGCGTCGTCGCACTGCGCCGGGCGATACCGCGGCACAGGGCAACCAGCACGGCCAGGCCGGTGGCAGGGCTGACAAAGTTCTGCACGGTCAGGCCAAGCATCTGGCTCAGGTAGCTGACCGACGCCTCACCGCTATAGGCCTGCCAGTTGGTATTGGTAACGAAACTGACGGCGGTGTTGAACGCCAGTGACCATTCCTGGCCAGGCAGGTGCTGTGGGTTGAGTGGCAGGTAGCCCTGCAACAGCAGCACGCTGAACAGCAGCAGGAAGCCGACCAGGTTGAACGCCAGCAGGGCCAGTGCGTATTGCCGCCAGTCCTGCTCCTGGTTGGCGTTCACACCTGCCAGCCGGTAACAGCCCTGCTCGACCGGGCCCAGCACAGGCGTCAGCCAGGTACGCTGGCCCTCCATGACCTTGAAGAAGAACCGCCCGAGCCAGGGTGCCGGTAGCAGCACAATGGCGAAAAATGCCAGGAGCAAGGCGAAATCGTAACTGTGCATGGCCGCTCCCTAGCTGCGATCGGCGCGCAGCAGCGCCACCAGCAGATAAAACGCCAATGCCACTGCCAGCAGCAGTGACAGCCCGTCGAGCATGTTCATATGTGGTTCTCCCCGTGTTACGGCTTGGGCCGCTTTAGGGAAATTGTCCGAGGGAGGGGCGTAAAGGGGCGAGAGCGGGGTGTGGGGGTGGGTATAAAGAATGCGTAAAAATCAGCGTTGTGGTCTGCCTGTAACGGCCTCTTCGCGGGCACGCCCGCTCTCCCACAGGCACTGCACAGCCTTTAAGGCCTGTGTGGCACCTGTGTGCGGGCTTGCCCGCGAAAGGGCCGTTACAGGCTTATTGTTGTGGCGGCTGCTGCGCCGCGTTACGGCTCCAGTCCAGCAACAGGCTGTAGCCGACCGCCAGCAAGGTCGGCCCGATGAACAGGCCAATGAAGCCAAAGGCAAGCAAGCCACCGAACACGCCCAGCAGCACGATCACCAGCGGCAGGTTGCCGCCACGGCTGATCAGGTACGGCTTGAGCACGTTGTCCACGCCACTGATGACGAAGGTGCCCCAGACGCCCAGGAACACTGCCATGCCGTATTCGCCCTTCCACACCAGCCAAGCGGTGGCCGGGATCCAGGCCAGCGGCGGCCCCATGGGGATGAGGCTGAGCATGAAGGTCACCAACCCCAGCACGATCGCCCCGGGCACCCCCGCGATCAGGAAGCCGATCAGCGCCAGGATGGCCTGCGCGGCCGCCGTGCCGATCACCCCGTTGACCACCCGCTGCACGGTAGCGGCTACCAGCTCGAGGTAATACTCGGCGCGCTCGCCCATCAGCCGGTGCAGCAAGCGCAGCACGAATGCCGCCAAGCGTGGCCCGTCGCGGTAGAAGAAGAACACGAACACCAGGCTCAGGGTCAGTTCCAGCACGCCGCTGCCAATCTGTGCGCTGCGAGCCAGCAACCAGTTACCCACCTGCCCAAAGTAAGGCTTGATCGAGGCAAGCAAGGCTGCACCTTGCTGGTCAAGCGATTGCCAACCGTTGACCAGGCGCTCGCCAACGAAGGGTATGCCGCCCAGCCAGGCCGGCGCATCGGGCAGGCCGTCGACCTGCACATCACGCACAAACGCCGTAGCATCGCGAATGTGATCGGCCAGGTTGAACCCCAGCCACACCAGCGGCAGTGCCACAATCAGGATCCAGGCCGTGGTCAGCAGGCCCGCTGCCAGCGTCTCACGCCCCCCCAACAGGCGCGTGAGGAAGCGCATCAACGGCCAGCTGGCAAAGGCCAGGATGGCCCCCCACAGCAATGCCGATATGAACGGTGCCATCACCCACAGGCCAGCACCGAGCAACGCCACCAGCAGAATCTGGACCAGCAGGCGATCATTGTTAATCATGATGGTGCTCGTTCAACGGATCAGTTCAAGGTGCAGGCCGTCTGCAGGCGCACTGCCGACTTCAAGGCGGCGGCTACGCACCCCGGCCTTGACCAGCGCCTCGCGCCAGGCCTCAGCCTGGGCGCCACTGAGGCTGACGCGCAAGCTGCTGTCGAGGTTCAGGCTGCGGGCCAGCAGGTTTACCCAGGTGTCTTGCGGCGCTGCAAGGTCCGGGTAGTCGAGCTTGCCGGTGTCGAGCATTTCGCGCAGCACCGTGGCAGCGGTTGGCAGCAGCTCGCCCAGCGGGCTGTCTGCGATAAACTCTTCCACATGCAGGTAGGCACGGCGGTTGCCACGGGTAACGCTGTACAGCGCGACCAGGGTGTCGGCCTCTTCTGCCGAGCGGCGTAGCAGAATGAACGCCTGCTGCTCATCGCCACCGTTGAGGCGGGCATTGGCGAATACATCATTGGCCCACAGGCTGGCCTCACCGCAATCACGCCCCTGGCACCAGAACAACGGGTAGCCACCGTCGCGTACAAGTGCTTCGCGGGCACTGGTGAAGGCCTCACGGGCAGTACGCTCGACGGGCAATTCGTAGGTCACCGAGCTGACCTGACCGCGGCTCTCGACCTTGTCATCGACCCGCAGGCGGCCACTGATCTTGCGCAACGGGCCCATCGGGTAGACCCGCTCCTGCTCGACGGCCGGGCGTTGATCGACCACCTTGGCGTCCTGCGGTACCGGCAGGCTACCAGCCCACAATACGGGGCTGGCGAGCACCAGGCAGGCTGCCAGGGCAGTGCGAATGGAAACAGGCGCGCTCATTGGCGAACCAGGCGGCGTTCAGCGCCGAATTGAAGCTCCAGGATGTCTGGCAGTTGCATGGTTGTCTCCCTGTTCAACCCGCCAAGCCTCGACACTTGTCCGGTGCAAGTCAAGCAAAGCCAAAGAAGCGATTGATACAGTCTGCGACAAGGACTGCGCCCTGCGCATCGTTCAGGTGCAGGTGATGGCCGCCGGGCAGCGTCACCTGTTCAAAGGGTAGCTGCTCCAGCAACCCCGTGTGGCGTGCCAGCATGCCGTCGGCAGCCACCACCAACAGCGCCGGGCAACTCACCCGCCGCACATAGGCCATGGCCTGGGCCTCGCTCAGGCGCACCGGCGAGGGCAGGGTCAAGCGGCTGTCGCTGCGCCAGCTGTAGCCACCGGGCACCGGCATCAGGCCACGCTGGGCCAGCAGTTCGGCCGCCTCACGGCTGACCGCGACCATGCCTTTCATTCGGGCTTGCACACCAGCTTCCAATGTCGCGTACACCGACTTGCGTTTGCCATCCAGCCGCAACTGGGCTTGCAGTGCCATCCCTAAGCGCTCGCCGGCGTCCTGCTCGGCGCCGGTCGGCGGGATGACGCCGTCGATCAACGCCAGGTGACTGACCCGATCGGGCAATGCCCCGGCCAGTTGCACCGAAATGATCGCGCCCAACGAATGCCCCAGCAGGGCGAAACGCTGCCAGCCCAGTTGCTCGGCCACTCGCAGCACGTCATGGGCATAGTCGGCCAGGGCATAACCGGCGCCGAGCGGGCGGTGCTCCGAATAGCCATGGCCGGCCAGGTCCAGGGCGACGATGCGCAGCCCTTTCAGTTGCGGAGCCAGGCGGGCAAAGCTGTTAGCGTTGTCCAGCCAGCCATGCAGGGCAATCACCGGCAGCCCGTCTTCGGGGCCGAACAGGTGTGCAGCCAGTTCGATATGGCCCAGGCTCAGGCGAATCTCCTCAACGTGCGCGCTCATGCCTGGCTCCAGCGGTCGAACAGGCCCTTGATCAGGCTGGCAGTGTCGGTCGGGCGTTCCAGCGGGAACATGTGCCCACCCGGTACACTGTGGTATTCACCTTTGGGCATGCCACGCACAGCCAAGGTGTGGTGGCGACGGATGACGTTGCTACGGTTGCCGCGCACCATGGCCAGCGGCACCTGCAACTGGCGCGCGGGGGCGGGGCTGGTATGCGGGATGCTGCGGTAGATGCTGATTTCGGTCGCAGGATCGAAGCGCAACTGTAGCCCCTGCTCCACCGCCTGCAGGCCATGTTCCAAATAAGCGTCGAGGCAATCGGGATCGAAATGGCGGAACAGTGACTTGCCCGCGAAATAGTCCCGGGCGCTGTCGCGGTCGTTGAAGGTTTCGCGACGCCCCAGGGTGCGCCCGGCCGGTGTGATGCGGTCGATGAAACCAAAGCGCTTGGCTGTGCGCAGCAGCCACTGATCCGCGCGGGTGAGCACTGGAGAGTCGAGCATTACCAGCCCCCGGTAGTACTCGGGGCAGCGTAATGCCGCATGCAGGTGCAACACCCCACCCAGCGAATGGCCAACGCCCCAGACTGGCTGGTCCTGCTGCGCCAGGTGATGCAACAGTTCATCGACCAGGCTTTGCCAGTTTTCGTCCACGGGAAAGCGCGGGTCATGCCCATGCTGGGCCAGGTGCTGCACCTGATAGTCCGGCGCCAGCGCTGCAAACAGCTTGCCATAGGTGGCCGATGGAAAACCGTTGGCATGGGCGAAGAAGATCTGCTGCGACATGGCGCCTGGTCCAGAGCGGAGTGATGGCCCATTGTCGGCATCAGCGGGCGGTTCGGCAATGTCCATAAAGGTCATCGGCGAGGGGGATCAGGTCATGCCGAGCGGTCGAAACTGCTCAGCGACCGCCGCAGGCAAGCCTGCATGTAGGCCACTTGGCTCTCCAGCGCCTCGCGGGCCAGACGCTGGCCCTGGTAGTCCAGTTGCAGGCGGCGCAAGGCCAGACAACTGGTTTGCAGCAGGTGCGAGACCCGCAGGCAGGCGTCCTGCAGTGTACGCAAGTCCTGTTCGCATTGTTGCCTCGCCGTGGGCTCCAGCCTGGGGTTGTCGCTCACCTTGCGCATCAGGTGATAGAACCTGGCATCGGCCGATTCGCGCAGCAGGCTGTATTGGGCGAAATCCAGCGAAGTACCTTGGTCAACCTGTTCCAGGGTGGGTTGCAGGTCCAAGGAGCGCAACAGCTCCAGCATTTCACCCCTCATTCGCCGCTCCCTGATATTTGCCGTGGGGCAACGCTAGCAAGCGATGGTGAAGCGCGACAACTGACAAAAATGCCAGTTGCCTTAGCGATCTTTACCCACGCCAGCACTCAGACCCGGGCGAGACAGTGGCCTGCACAAGCCATCGCAGGTTCAAGCGGGTGAGTGGATGGCCCGAAGCGTCATCAGCCCGGCCAGCGGCCAGTCACCTTCCAGCTCCGCCAGGCTGGCAGTACTCATGGCTGCCGGCTGTTGCTTGTGACCGTGCTCCAGCGCACCGACCAGGGTACCCACCAGCGGCTGATGGCTGACCAGCAGTACATGCTCAAGCCCCAGGCGCTCGATTTCGCCGATGACCTGCTGCACATCCCCCTCAGGCGTCAGCCAAGGCACGGTGCGCACTGGCTCGGCGAAGCCCAGGGTTTCATGTACCAGCGTGGCTGTCTGCTGGGCGCGTACGTAAGGGCTGGCGAAAATCGCCTGCAATGGCTGCCCGATCAGGTGAGCAGCACTGTGCAGCACCTGCTCGCGACCATGGGCCGTCAGCCGGCGCTCGGCGTCTGTATTGGCCCGCGGCTCAGCTTCACCGTGGCGCAGTACCCACAGCTTCACAGCTTGGGTTCCTCGTCACGCACCGGGTGGGGTGCCGGCGCCACGGCGTGCGCGGCTTCGCCTTCCGGCGCACGCGGGGCAGGCCAGTCAGCGAACGGCCATGGCTTCTGGTCGCTGTGAAAACTGCCGAAGCGGCCGATCTGTGCCAGGTACTGGCTCAGGCTGTCGCCGAAGTTCATGAGACTGGCGCTGGGTGCCCCATACACCAGTCGGTAGATCAGCTGTACCAGCACCAGGCCACCCAGCAGCACCTCGGCCAGTTGCCATACCACCAGGAACACCAGCATCCACAGCACCCGCAGGATGATCGACTCGCGCTGGGCGCGTTCGGGCGTATCGTTCATGTGTTGCTCCTTGCTCGTGTCAGAGCCACAAAGGGCTCAGTTGAAACCGCTGATGGAAATGAAATCGACATCGGTCTTGGGCTCGGCGCGCATCAGGTGCTCGATCACCTGGTTCAGCGTGCGGCCTTCGAACAGGATGGCATGCAGGCCAGCGACCAGCGGCATGTACACCTGCACTTGCTGGGCTTTGCTCTTGAGCACCTTGAGCGTGTTGACACCCTCGGCCACTTCGCCCAGGCGGTTGACCGCCTCTTCCAGGCTTTGGCCCTGACCCAGTGCGTAGCCAACCTGATAGTTGCGGCTCTTGGGCGAGGAGCAGGTGACGATCAGGTCACCGACACCGGCCAGGCCGAGGAAGGTCATGGGGTTGGCGCCCTGGCTGACGGCGAAGCGGGTCATCTCGGCCAAGGCCCGGGTAATCAACATGCTCTTGGTGTTCTCGCCCATCCCCAAGGCCACCGCCATGCCGGCGATGATCGCGTAGACGTTCTTCAGTGCCCCGCCCAGTTCGACGCCGAAACGGTCGGCACTGGCGTAAACGCGGAAGGTGCGCCCATGCAGCACGGCCTGTACCTGCTGGCACAGTTTTTCGTGCTCACTGGCCACCACTGTGGCAGTCAGTGCATGTTCGGCGATTTCGCGCGCCAGGTTAGGCCCCGACAAAACGCCGATGCGCGCCTCGGGGGCGATTTCTTCGAGGATCTGGCTCATCAGCTTGAAGCTTTGCGCTTCGATGCCCTTGGTCAGGCTGACCAGGCCTTTGCCGCGCAGCAGTTCGGCATGGGGTGCCAATACGCTGCGCAAGGCACTCGATGGCAGGGCAACAAAGATCAGCTCACTGGCCTGCAGGGTGGCCAGCAGGTCGTTGACCGGCTCAACCCCATCGTGCAAGCGGATGCCCTTGAGGTAGCGCGGATTCTCGCGATTCACACGCATGGCCTCGGCCTGCGCCGGATCGCGCATCCATTGGCGCACCGGCACACCGTTTTCCGCCAGCAGGTTCGCCACGGCGGTGCCGAAGCTGCCGCCGCCCAGAACCGCAACAGGTTGCTGTTCAGTCATATCCAATCCATTAAAGCCAAAAGTTAGTGGCGACTCCGCCATTATACGGCTCGCCTGCCATGCGCCAAGGCTAGCAACGCAGATGACACTGTCATGGCCACATTGCAACAAATGCAGGAGCGAGCTTGCTCGCGATGCGCCGCGCGGGCGGCGTTCGATTTCCGCCCCCCGTGAAAGCGTCAAGACAGGCACGCTGCAAAACCGCTGCAGATCACTGGAAAATACGCCAAGGTCAGTTACCATGCCTGTTTCAATCCTGAAACAAAGGCAGCCCCGTGTTCCCTGGCACGCCCCCTTACCCGCGCCTGCTGTTATTGACCGCCCTGCTTGGCGGTCAGGCCATGGCCGACGACCTGTTCATCGACAATACCGATCTGCCACAGGTTCTGACCGCCACACGCCTGAAACAATCCCCCGCCGCTGTACCGGGCAGCATGACCGTACTCGACAGCGAACTGATTCGCGCCAGCGGTGCCCGTGACATCCCCGAACTGCTGCGCCTGGTACCGGGCATGATGATCGGCTACGGTGCCGGTAATCAACCCACGGTCAACTACCACGGCAGCAACGTCAACGACGCACGGCGCATGCAGGTACTGATCGATGGCCGCTCGGTGTATCGCGCAGGCCTGGCCACGGTGGACTGGAGCGACATCCCTTTGGCCATGGAGGATATCGAGCGCATCGAGGTATTCCGCGGCCCGAACACAGTCAGCTATGGCGCCAACGCATTGATGGCGGTGGTCAACATCCTCACCCGCCACCCCGCTGACAGCCATGGTACGCGGCTGAAAGTGACGCGCGGCCAGGACGGCATCAACGACTTCTATGCCAGCCACGGCTTCGGTTGGGACGGCGGCGACATGCGCCTGTCGCTGTCAGGCCAACAGGACGACGGCTTCGATGAGAACCAGTTCGGCCAGGACTACCGCGACAGCCGCCGCCTTACCCGCCTCAACCTCAGCGCCAACCACAACCTGGCGGTCGACCAGACACTGGAGTGGCAACTGGCGGCCAAGGAAGGCAGCAATCAGCGGCCCTACACCTACCAGCCAGTGTTCCAGAAGTACGAGTCCGGGAACAATGCCGACGTCAACGCCAAGGACTATGCGGGCTCGTTGCGCTGGACCAAAGACTTCAGCGCCGAACACAGCCTTTATATCCAGGGCTCAGCCCAGCATTTCGATCGCCAGCAAGTGTGGCGCGCCTGTGATGCCTTGCAGTCGTTCAGCCCCGAACTGACCCAGCTGTGGCAGTTGAACCCCGACTTCGCCGAAAAAGTGGCGCGCGGTATTGCCTTGGGCAACCTGCCCACGACCAGCGACCCGGTGCTGAGTGCGCTCTCCGACAAAGTGCAGGCGCAATGGAAGGCCGGTGGCAGCCAGCCGGTCTGCGGCGATGTGGACCAGAGCACCCGTGAAACCCGCTATGACCTGGAAATCCAGGACACCCTGAGCCTGACCGACAGCCTGCGTCTGCTCAGTGGCATGAACTACCGCTATGACCGCGCCGACTCGCAGACCTACTTCAACGGCAGCATCGACGACCAGACCTGGCGTCTGTTCGGCCAGCTGGAATGGCGGGCCGACGAGCACTGGATACTGCAAGGTGGGGCCATGTTCGAAGACTCGCGCCTGTCTGGCAGTTCGCTGACCCCGCGCGTCGCGGTCAACTACCTGATCACCCCGCGCCACGGCCTGCGTGCGGTGTACTCCGAAGCGGTGCGCTCGCCCGACATGTTCGAGAACAACGTCAACTGGAGTTACACGGTCAAGAACCTGACCCCTAATGCATTCGGGCTGCAAAACGGTGAGTACTTCGTCAAGACCCGTGGCCCTGGCGATCTTGAACAGGAGCGCATGCGCTCGCGCGAGCTAGGCTACAACGGCTACTTCAGCGACATCGACCTGAGCCTGGATGTGAAGCTGTTCTACGACGAGATCACCGGCATGATCAGCGAGCCTCTGAGGAACAACCAGTACATCGCCAGCAACGCCAACAAGGCCCGTTTCAGCGGCAGCGAGGCGCAGATGGACTGGCGTCCCACCCTGCGCGACCGCCTGCGCCTGACCTATGCCTACGTCGATGCCTGGGCCAGCAACCCCGACGACCGCCGCCTCAGCGCCCGCAACAGCGGCTCGGCCGGGTGGATGCGCGAATGGGGTGCCGGTTGGTCGAGCGCGCTGTTCTACTACGGCGACGATGCCCTTAACCAGTACCGCTACGAGCGTCTGGACCTGCGCCTGGCAAAACGCTTTCGGGTGTATGGCAGTAACCTGGAACTGGCGGCGCTGTGGCAGCAGCGCCTGGACGATGAACCGACCACTGCCGTGCAGAACCGCTACGACAGCCGTCACCGCCTGAGCGTGAGCGCGGAGCTGGAGTTCTGATGGCCCTGCTGCTGCGCTTGTTGCTGCTGTGCCTGTGGCCGTTGGGGCCTTTGTCCGCCAGCGAAATCCTGCTGGTGGGGGCTGAGGACCAGCCCGGTATCCGCAGCTTCATCGCCGCACTGGAAAGCCGCCGACCGCAAGATCACGTGCAGTTTCAGATCACCGCCAACCTGCCACGCCCAGGCAAGCTCAAAGCCGACCAACGCCTGATCCTGCTCGACAGCGCAGCACTGGAATGGCGCCTGGGGGAAACCGCCGGCCCGCCGGCACTGGTCATGCGGGTCAGCCGGGTACAGGCTGAACAGCGCCTGGGAAAGTCGCGCCCCGCGTTCCTCACACTGTTGTGGAGCGACGCACCGTTGGGACGGCAACTGCGCCTGATACGCTACTTGTTGCCGCAGGCCAGGCGCATTGGCGTGCTGTACGGCGAGCACAGCAGTTTCCTGCTGGACGAACTGCGCCATGCTGCACGGCCGCTAGGCCTGGAGATCATTGCCCAGGACTGGTCCGATCCGCGTGATAACCGCCCCCTGCAGCATCTGCTGGGCAACAGCGATGTCCTACTGGGCCTGGACGACCCTGACTTGTACAACTCCAAGACTGCAAAGAATCTGCTGTTGAGCAGTTATGGCCGGCAGATGGCGCTGATCGGCCCGAACGCCGGCTTCGTTCGCGCCGGCGCCCTGGCCAGTACCTACAGCGACCAGGACGACTGGTTGTGGGTGCTTGACCAGTTGCTCGATCAGCCGCCGACGCGCTGGCCGCGCAGCCTGTACCCCATGCGCTACGGCGTCAGTGGCAACCAGCAGGTGGCCCGTGCCCTGGGTCTGGAACCGATCGATCAGAAC
Organism: Pseudomonas sp. D5(2026); assembly: GCF_057766845.1. Taxonomy (NCBI): domain Bacteria; kingdom Pseudomonadati; phylum Pseudomonadota; class Gammaproteobacteria; order Pseudomonadales; family Pseudomonadaceae; genus Pseudomonas; species Pseudomonas sp. D5(2026). The sequence goes on along the minus strand of NZ_CM173421.1, from coordinate 1,855,851 downwards.
GCCGCCGCCAAGGCCCTGGCCGAGGGAGAACCTACCCCATGAGCAAACGCTTGAGCTGGGACATTCATACCCGCACGCAGATCATCAGCCTCGGCCCCGCCCTGTTACTGACCTTGCTCTTGATCAGCTTCTTTACCTTCGTACGCATCCAGGACCTGCGCCAGGAACTCAACCACACCGGGCAACTGATCGCCAACCAGTTGGCACCGGCGTCGGAGTACGGGGTGATTTCGGGCAACAACGAAGTGCTTGAAGGGCTGATGCGCGCCACCCTCAGCATCCCGCACGTGCGCTTTCTGGAAGTGCAGGACAGCCGCAACCACATCCTGGTGTACGTCGAGCAGTCCGACGAAAGCGCCAACCGCGCGCAACAGGTCGAGGTGTTCCAGGCGCCCATTCGCCTGCAACAAATCCGCCTGGACAACGACTTCCTGCAACAGGGCAAAACCACCCTCCCGGCCATCGGTGACGACTACCTGGGCCGGGTGATTGTCGGCATGTCTGATGACGCCTTCAGTCAGCGCCAGCAGGAAATCGTGATCAAGGCCGGGATCCTGGCGCTGTTCGCCCTGCTGTTCACCTTTTTGCTGGCACGCCGCCTGGCCCTGAGCCTGGCCAAGCCGATCAGCGACATGGGCCACGCGGTCAAGGCTATTCAGCAAGGCGAGTACAACACCCCCCTGCCGGTAGTCGACGACAGCGAGCTGGGCCACTTGGCCCGCCACATCAACAACCTGGCCAGCGCCCTGGAGCAGGCCAGTGATGAACAGAAGCAGGCCATTGCCGAACTGATCCAGGCGCGCGAGGAGGCCGAACAAGCCAACCGCGCCAAATCGGATTTCCTGGCGATGATGAGCCATGAGTTGCGCACGCCGATGAATGGCGTGCTGGGCATGCTGCAACTGCTGGAAACTACACCGCTGAGCAGTGAACAGGCCGATTACACGGCAGTGGCCAGCGAGTCCACCGGGCATTTGCTTAAGGTCATCAACGACATCCTCGATTTTTCGCGCATCGAACGCGCCGCATTGCAACTGGAACACATCGACTTCAACCTCGGCGAGCTGATCACCAGCAGTGTCCAGTCGTTCCAGCACAGCGCCCAGCAACGCGGCCTGGGCCTGCACCTGCAACTGCCGGCCGGTATCGAGCAGTTGCAGGTGAACGGCGACCCCACGCGCATCCGCCAGATCCTGCTTAACCTGGTGGGCAACGCCCTGAAGTTCACCGAACGTGGCCAAGTGCAAGTCGAGGCACGCTGGCAGGTGCTCGACCGGCAGCTGATCTGGCTGACCTGCAGCGTGCGCGACACCGGCATCGGCATCGACAGCGATCGCCTGGAAATGATGTTCGTCGCCTTCCAGCAGGCCGACAGCTCGATTTCCCGTCGTTACGGCGGCACCGGGCTGGGGTTGTCGATCGCTCGTACCTTGGCCGAGCGCATGGGCGGCAAGCTACGCGGTGAAAGCCGTGAGGGCCTGGGTTCGACCTTCACCCTGGAGATGCCGCTGGCCCTCGCCACCCCTGCCCCCATTCCGCGGACGCCGCCAACAACTGCACAAACGACGGTACCGGACAATGATAAGGTACTGCTGGTGGAGGACAATCCGGTCAACCGGAGTGTCGTAGAAGCCATGCTGCGCAGTCTGGGGGTGCCAGTGTGCACGGCCGAGGATGGCCTCGAAGCCGTCGAACTGGTCGGCCGCCAGCGCTTTGCTGCCGTACTGATGGATTGCCGCCTGCCGCACCTGGACGGCTATGAAGCCACCCGACGCATCCGCCAGTTGCCCAACGGCAAGGGGCTACCGATCATCGCCCTGACCGCCAACGCCCTGCAGGGCGACCGTGAACGTTGCATGGCCGCCGGTATGGACGATTATCTCAGCAAACCCTTGCGCCGCACCGAATTGCAGCGGGTGCTGCAGCACTGGTTACCCGGTCAGACAACCGCGACTGGCGATAAATGCTAAAGTGCGGCAGTCTTAAACACTGGACAGGACCTTCATCGGACCTGAAAATAGACGTTTCAGTGCACACCTGTACTTCTTTCACCAGGTGCGCTGTGACTTTCACCACAACGCAATAGTCTACCTGTAGGCTGCCGCCTCGAAGCGCTTGGTTTTCGGGCCGGCCGGGAAGATTCATCCCCTGCCGCAGGGGGTTATTGAGGAGCTCGCATGACCAAACAACACGCCTTTACTCGGGAAGACCTGCTGCGCTGCAGTCGCGGTGAGCTGTTCGGCCCAGGTAATGCGCAACTGCCCGCGCCGAACATGCTGATGGTCGATCGCATCACCCATATCAGCGAAGAAGGCGGCAAGTACGGCAAAGGTGAGTTGGTCGCCGAGCTGGATATCAACCCGGACCTGTGGTTCTTCGCCTGCCATTTCGAAGGCGATCCGGTAATGCCGGGCTGCCTGGGCCTCGACGCCATGTGGCAGCTGGTTGGCTTCTTCCTCGGCTGGCAGGGCCTGCCGGGCCGTGGCCGCGCCCTGGGTTCGGGCGAGGTGAAATTCTTTGGCCAGGTACTGCCTGAAGCCAAGAAAGTCACGTACAACATTCACATCAAGCGCGTCCTGAAAGGCAAGCTGAACATGGCCATCGCCGATGGCTCGGTCAGCGTCGACGGCCGCGAGATCTACACTGCCGAAGGCCTGCGGGTCGGCGTGTTCACCTCCACTGACAATTTCTAAGGGTTATTCGCATGCGCCGCGTCGTTATCACTGGTCTGGGCATCGTATCGTGCCTGGGCAATGACAAAGCTACCGTCACCGAAAACCTGCGCAACAGCCGTCCGGGTATCCGTTTCAACCCGGAATACAAGGAAATGGGGCTGCGTAGCCAGGTTTCCGGGTCCATCGACCTCAACCTCGAAGAACTGATCGACCGCAAGGTTTACCGCTTCGTCGGCCACGCGGCTGCCTACGCCTACCTGGCCATGCAGGACGCGATCAAGGACTCCGGCCTGACCGAAGAGCAGGTTTCCAACCCGCGTACCGGCCTGGTGGCTGGCTCCGGCGGCGCCTCGACCCTGAACCAGATGGAAGCGCTGGACACCCTGCGTGAGAAGGGCGTCAAGCGCGTCGGCCCATACCGGGTAACCCGTACCATGGGCAGCACCGTGTCGGCATGCCTGGCCACCCCGTTCAAGATCAAGGGCATCAACTACTCGATCTCGTCGGCCTGCGCCACCTCGGCTCACTGCATCGGTACCGCACTGGAGCAGATCCAGTGGGGCAAGCAGGACATCGTCTTCGCCGGCGGTGGTGAAGAAGAGCACTGGAGCCAGTCGTTCCTGTTCGATGCCATGGGCGCCCTGTCGACCAAGCGCAACGAAACCCCGGAACTGGCCTCGCGCGCCTACGACGCTGACCGCGATGGCTTCGTCATCGCTGGCGGTGGCGGCATGGTCGTGGTCGAGGAACTGGAACACGCCCTGGCCCGCGGCGCCAAGATCTACGCCGAAATCGTTGGCTACGGTGCAACTTCCGACGGCTACGACATGGTTGCTCCTAGCGGCGAAGGCGCCATCCGCTGCATGCAGCAGGCGCTGTCCACCGTCGACACCCCGATCGACTACCTGAACACCCACGGTACCTCGACCCCGGTCGGTGACGTGGCCGAGATCAAGGGCGTGCGTGCCGTGTTCGGCGACAAGGCTCCGAAGATCAGCTCTACCAAGAGCCTGTCGGGTCACTCGCTGGGCGCTGCCGGCGTGCACGAGGCGATCTACTGCCTGCTGATGATGGAAAACAACTTCATCGCCGGCTCTGCCAACATCGACGAGCTGGATCCGGAAGTCGCCGACTTGCCAATCCTGCGTAAAACCGAAGAAAACGCCAAGATCGACACGGTCATGAGCAACAGCTTCGGCTTTGGCGGCACCAACGCCACCCTGGTGCTCAAGCGCTGGGAAGGCAAGTAAGACGCTGCTGCTGTAAATGAAAACGCCCCGACTGGTTCGGGGCGTTTTTGTTTGTGTTGCCCGCGAAGAGGCCGTCACAGGCTAATGGCGCGCCTTGGGCAGCACCGCCAGAAAGTTCTCACGGGCCACCTTGTGCGCTACCGCCTCCGGCAAGGCATCCAGAAACGGTTTGAACCCGTGCATCTGCTCCCCCAGGCTGCCAAACCGCCCTACCACATCCGAACCCAGCATGAACCGCTCCGGGAAGCGCTCGACCAATGCCAGCCATTCCTCGCGCGGCTTGCCCTTCTCGTTCAGCAGATAAGGCTGCAGCACACTCCACGACAAATCGACATACAGGTTCGGATAGTCCTCCAGCAATCGCGTCAGCACTGGCAGCAGAAAGTCCATCTGCGTCTGGTGGCGGTGTATCTCCATGCTGCTGCCCGCGTGCGCCCAGATGAATCGCGTATGCGGGTGATTGCGCAGCGGCTCTTCGATCTCCGCCAGGTACAGCGGGTTGCGCTCGCGCTTGGAAGTAAGGTTGGAATGCAGGAGCACGGGCAGGTCGCGCTCGGCCGCCAGGTGGTAGATACGCGTCATGGCTTCATTGTTGGCACGTGGCGTGTCGCCACTGGTCAGCGCTGTCAGGTCATCATGGCGGGTGAACACCTCGCCGATGCCCTGCCACAGCCCTGGGTACATATCGAGCATGCGCTCGATATGACTGACAGCGTTCTTGTCCACCGGGTTGAAACCGCTCAAAAACGGGTGAAAACGTTTGCGCTGCTCGATCGGCAGCTGCTGCAGAGCCGCAGCCACGTAGGTGTCGGTGGCGCTGTACCAGTAGGCATCAGCGTCATCACCGGCGTAGTAGCGCGGGCGTTTGGGTTCGTCTTCGTGCCATTTTTTGGCCACTGGTATTCCGGAAATCATCGACTGCTCGATACCCGCAGCATCCATGGCCTCAAGCAGGGCCGGCATGCCTTCGCTTTCCTGGAAAAAGTCCACGTAATGCAAATGGGCATCGCTGTAGCGGTAGTCGCGTGCCTGGGCCGCCTGGCTTAGACAGGCAGACAACATCACGCAGGCCAGCGCTCTGGCAATCATGGGCAGGTTCCTTCTCCGAGTATGAAAACAATAGACCGGCCGGCCAACGCGACGGTTCAGCCACGGCAGGCAAACCGTTATGCTTGAAGCACTGTCACCTCGCCTGGAGCCGTCCCATGAGCAGCCCCCTGGTCATTCACCCCCGTGCCGAATCGGTCGAGGGCCAGCCGATCCTGCGCCCGCTGCCATCGGCCCAGTGCCGCAGCGTTGGCCCGTTCGTGTTTTTCGACCACATGCTCGAAACCGACTACGCCCCGGGGCATGGCATGGACATCCGCCAGCACCCGCATATCGGCCTGTCCACCCTGACCTACCTGTTCGAAGGGGCAATCCAGCACAAGGACAGCCTGGGTTCGGACCAACACGTGCTGCCCGGCGATGTCAGCTGGATGACGGCTGGCAGCGGCGTGGCCCACGTTGAGCGCACGCCTGCGGACGCCCTGGCCCATGGCTCACGTCTGCACGGCCTGCAGGTATGGCTGGCGTCGCCGCGTGAGCATGAACAAGGGCCGGCGAGCTACAGCCATCACCCTGCGGCGAGCCTGCCGGTCAGCGACAGCCTGGGGGTGCGTATCTGCATGATTGCCGGCAGCGGGTTTTGCCTGACGTCCCCGGTACCGGTGCTGTCCCCCACCCTGTATGCCCATGTCCGGATGCAGCCGGCGACTACCCTGCTGGTGCCAGAAGAGCCTGCGCAGCGTGCGCTGTACCTGCTCGACGGTGAGCTGATGATGAATGACGAGGACGTGGCGCCGTGCAGCCTGGTGGTGCTTCCGGAGGGCGAAGCGGTGACGTTGTATGCTGAAGGTGAGTGTCAGCTGGTGCTGATAGGTGGCGCACCGCTGGATGGGCCGCGGCGGATGAACTGGAATTTCGTGGCCAGCGACCCGGAACTGATCGAGCAGGCAAGGGCCAGGTGGGCTGCCGGGGATTGGCCTGCGGTGCCAGGGGAAACTTCGAGGATCGAGTTGCCTCGGTGATTGGGGCCGCTTTGCGGCCCCGTGCACTATCAGCGCTGGAACACTTCAGTCAGCAGGTTATGCATTGAGCGGAACGCCCGCTCCGAGGTCCGCCGGTCATACTGCATCTTGCCCGGTACATTGGCACTCGGGTCGGTGAACGAGTGCACCGCGCCGCCGTAACTGAGCAACTGCCAGTCCACCTTGGCCGCGTTCATCTCGTCTTCGAATGCCGGCAGCTGCTCTTTAGGCACCAATGGGTCGGAGGCACCGTGCAACACCAGCACCGAGCCCTTGATGCGCTTGGCATCTTCAGGGTTCGGCGTGTCCAGGGTCCCGTGGAACGACACTGCCGCGCGCAGATCGGCGCCGCTACGGGCCAGTTCCAGGGCGCAGCAGCCACCGAAGCAGAAGCCGAAGGTGGCCACCTTGCCAGGCTCCAGCAGCGCCTTCGACTGCCCCAGCAATTGCGCCAAGGCTTCCTGCATGCGCTTGCGCAGTTCACCACGGTCGTCCTTCAACGGCATCATCGCCGCGCCAGCCTCGTCGGCATTGGACGGGCGCACCGATTGCCCGTACAGGTCGGCGATCAGCACCACATAGCCCTTCTCGGCCACTTCTTTGGCGATGCGCTCGGCACCTTCACCAATGCCCATCCAGTTCGGCGCCATCACCAGCCCTGGGCGGCCCAGCGCACCCGGCTCATAGACCAGGCGGCTTTCGTAGGTTTTGCCGGACAGGTGATAAACCAGTGATTCGACGATTACTTTGCTCATCAAGCACTCCTTTGGCACTCGTCATAAAAAAGCCCGCCGAAGCGGGCTTTGCTGTGCATCAACTCAAGCAGACAGCTCGACCAGTAGCTTGTTCAGGCGACGAACGTACGCTGCCGGGTCCTTCAGGCTGTCACCGGCCGCCAGGGCTGCCTGATCGAACAGGATATGCGACAGCTCGGCGAAGCGGTCTTCGCTCTGCTCGTTGTCCAGCTTCTCGATCAGCGGGTGGCTCGGGTTGAATTCGAAGATCGGCTTCGACTCCGGCACTTTCTGCCCGCTGGCCTCGAGGATCTGGCGCATCTGCAGGCCCAGGTCCTGCTCGCCAATGGCGAGGATTGCCGGCGAGTCGGTCAGGCGGTGCGAGACACGCACTTCGGCGACGCTGTCACCCAGCGCACCTTTAAGGCGCTCGACCAGGCCTTCCTTGTCTTTTGCCACTTCTTCCTGGGCTTTCTTGTCTTCTTCCGAATCCAGCTTGCCCAGGTCCAGGTCGCCACGGGCAACGTCTACGAAGGCCTTGCCGTCGAACTCGTTGAGGTAGCTCATCAGCCACTCGTCGATGCGGTCGGTCAGCAGCAGCACTTCGATGCCTTTCTTGCGGAAGACTTCCAGGTGCGGGCTGTTCTTGACCTGCGCGTACGACTCGCCGGTGAGGTAATAAATCTTGTCCTGACCTTCCTTGGCGCGGGCCAGGTAGTCGGCCAGGGCGACGCTCTGCTCGCCGCTGTCGTCCTGGGTGGACGCAAAGCGCAGCAGGCCGGCGATTTTCTCCTTGTTGGCGAAGTCTTCGGCCGGGCCCTCTTTCAGTACCTGACCGAAGTTCTTCCAGAAGCCCTTGTACTGCTCGGGTTCGTTCTTCGCCAGCTTCTCCAGCATGTCCAGCACACGCTTGGTCAGCGCGGTCTTCATCGAGTCGATGATCGGGTCTTTCTGCAGGATTTCACGCGACACGTTCAGCGACAGGTCGTTGGAATCGACCACACCCTTGATGAAGCGCAGGTACAGCGGCAGGAACGACTCGGCCTGGTCCATGATGAACACACGCTGCACGTACAGCTTCAGGCCGCGCGGCGCTTCGCGCTGGTACAGGTCGAACGGCGCACGGGCCGGCACGTAAAGCAGCGAGTTGTATTCGAGCTTGCCTTCGACCTTGTTATGGCTCCAGGCCAGCGGGTTTTCGAAGTCATGGCCAATGTGCTTGTAGAACTCCTGGTACTCCTCGTCCTTCACCTCGGTGCGCGAACGGGTCCACAGGGCGCTGGCGCGGTTGACGGTTTCCCACTCTTCGGCCGGCTGTTCTTCACCTTCGGCGGCGGTCTGCTCTTTCGGCAGTTGAATCGGCAGGGCGATGTGATCGGAGTACTTCTTGACCACGTTGCGCAGGCGCCAGCCATCGGCGAACTCCTGCTCGTCCTTCTTCAGGTGCAGGACGATACGGGTACCACGCTGTGGTTTGTCGATGGTGGCGACTTCGAATTCGCCCTCGCCTTTCGACGACCAGTGCACACCTTCGGCCGCAGGCTGACCAGCACGGCGGCTGTACACATCGACCTTGTCGGCCACGATGAACGCGGAGTAGAAGCCCACGCCGAACTGACCGATCAGGTGCGAGTCCTTCTTCTGGTCACCGGTGAGGTTCTTCATGAAGTCGGCAGTGCCGGACTTGGCGATAGTGCCCAGGTGGGCAATGACGTCTTCGCGGCTCATGCCGATGCCGTTGTCCTCGAGGGTCACGGTACCGGCGTCCTTGTCGAAGCTCAGGCGAATCTTCAGGTCAGTATCGCCCTCGAACAGCTCTGGCTTGGCCAGGGCTTCGAAACGCAGCTTGTCGGCGGCGTCGGAAGCGTTGGAAATCAGCTCCCGCAGGAAGATTTCCTTGTTCGAGTACAGCGAGTGAATCATGAGGTGCAGCAGTTGCTTCACCTCGGTCTGGAAGCCCAACGTTTCCTTTTGTGTTTCCACAGTCATGGTCTTCGAAACTCCGATCTGATGGCGGTGGCGCCTGGCGGCCGGTTCGGCCAGCGTTAACGGCGGATGTCATGCAGATGGGGGCTGCCCGGATGATTTCAAGGGCTTTTCCGGTTCGATCTTGAAATGCGCACGGGCCGTGGCAATCGGCGACTGTCTGTCGCCCTGCCAGGCAGTGATGGCCACGTTGGTCACCCGCCGGCCCTGGCGCCACAGCTGGCACTGGGCGTAGGTATCGCGAAAATGCCCGGCGCGCAGGTAGTCGATGGAAAAGTCGATGATCTTCGGAATGCTTGCGCTCTCGCTGTAGATCAGCAGGTACAGCGCTGCCGACAGCTCCATGAAGCCGGCGATCACGCCGCCATGGATGGCCGGTAGCAGCGGGTTGCCGATATTGTCCGGGCTGGCCGGCAAGCGGAACAACACATCATCGCCCTGACGCTCGCATTCGATGCCGATCAGCCCGGCATAGGGAATCAGCGCCAGCAATGGTCGATAGTCGCCTACCGCATGGGCGGCGTTGAGCTGCTGACGCACCGCGTGTGGAATCATGCGTCGCCCTCCTTCAGGCTGTCGCCGAAACGGATGCCGCCCTTGATGTCCTGGCCCAGGCGCATGAACGTGCCGACCACTTGGCAAATGGGCTGGTCGGGGTCGTCCTGGTAGGCGGTGCCACGGGTGAAGATCACGTCGCGGGTTACACGGTAGCACTGGGCGTGGCCGTAAATGTCCTTGCCCGCCTCAGCCGGGTGCATGTAGTCGATGCGCAGGTCCAACGTCGGGCACACTTCGAAGCGCGGCAGCACACACAACGTGGCCATCCCACAAGTGGTGTCCATCAGCGTGGTCAGTGCACCGCCGTGCACGGCACCGGTTTGCGGGTTGCCGACAATGGCCGGCGACCATGGCAGGACCAAGGTCATGCCGTCGCCATCGGCCTGCGCCACGCGCATCTGCAACAACTGACAATGTTTTAACGCCGAGAGAAAGCGCTCGGCCATTGCCATCAAGGTTGAATCGCTCATTGGCTGTTTCCACCGGCCGCAGGGCAGCGGCATGAATTCGTTTAAAAGTCTATATAGAACCGGACGTTATATATCTGTATTCTTTGTTGAACTTATTCCGCGTAGTGGCACTCGAAGGAACAAGTCACTTATTCCACCAAGGAGAAACATCCCCATGCGTAAACCTTTTGCTTTTGCTCTGATGCTGGCCGCTGCCATGGGCCTGGCTGCTTGCGATAAAGCGAGCGAAGACAAAGCCCAAGACGCACAGCAACACGCCGAGCAAGCCCAGGAAAAAATGGGTGAAGCTCAGGATAAGATGAACGAAGCAGCCAAGGAAAACGCTGAAGCTGCCAAAGATCAGGCCGAAGCCGAGCAGAAGGCTGCCGAAGAAGCCGCTCCGGCTACTCCGGCACCAGAAGCAGCTCCGACTACTCCGGCGCCAGAAGCAGCTCCAGCTACTCCGGCAGAACCTGCCAAGCAGTAACTTGAGCGAACAAAAAAACCCGACAACTGTCGGGTTTTTTTGTGTTCGCAAGTTGCAGCTTAACCGTTTAAGCCGATAGTTCACTCGCCTTCGGCAACTATCACCCCCCGTCCCGTGCCGCGCAGTAAATTTTGCGGGCTGCTTCTCGTTCAAAGTACAACCCCGCGACGTGTCTCGGAGGAATTTACTTTGGCCGGAACCCTGCATGAAACGTCCCCTCTTGGCCCGTCGGGCCCTGATCACCTTATTTGGTCTGGCAACACTGCTGGCCGTGAGTGCCTGGCAGATCATGCCGCCCAGCCGCAACGGCCTGAATACCGTCACTGTCAGCCGGAGTGATATCGAGAGCAGCGTTACCGCCATCGGCACCTTGCAGCCACGCCGCTATGTAGACGTCGGCGCCCAGGCATCCGGGCAAATCCGTGCCATCAAGGTCGAGGTCGGCGACACGGTGCAAGAAGGCCAGTTGCTGGTCGAGATCGACCCGTCCACGCAACAGGCCAAGCTGGACGCGGGGCGCTACTCGATCGAGAACCTGCAGGCACAGCTGCAAGAGCAACGTGCCCAGCATGAGCTGGCCCGGCAGAAGGCCCGGCGCCAGCAGAGCCTGGCGGCGGGCGGTGCCACGCGCGAAGAGGATGTGCAAACGGCGCGCGCCGAACTCAAGGCCACCAAGGCGCGCATCGACATGATCCAGGCGCAGATTCGCCAGGCCCAGGCCAGCCTGCGCAGCGACCAGGCCGAACTGGGTTACACACGCATCTATGCCCCCATGAGTGGCACCGTGGTCGCACTGGATGCCCGCGAGGGGCAGACGCTAAACGCCCAGCAGCAGACCCCGCTGATCCTGCGCATCGCCAAATTGTCACCGATGACGGTCTGGGCTGAAGTGTCGGAAGCGGACATTGGTCATGTCAAACCCGGCATGCACGCCTATTTCACCACGCTCAGCGGTGGCACCCGGCGCTGGAACAGCACTGTACGGCAGATCCTGCCGGTGCCGCCCAAGCCGCTGGAGCACGCCAACCAGGGCAGCGGCAGCCCGGCCAGCAAAAGCAATGGCCGCGTGGTGTTGTATACGGTCTTGCTGGACGTCGATAACGCCGACGGCGCCCTGATGGCGGAAATGACCACCCAGGTATTCTTCGTCGCTGACCGTGCGCACAATGTGCTGACCGCCCCGATTTCTGCGCTGAACCCAGGCAAGCAACCCGATCGCAGGCTGGCACAGGTACTGACGAAACACGGCGCCATCGAGAATCGCGAAGTACGCACCGGCATCAGTGACCGGCTGCGCGTGCAGATTCTCGAAGGGCTGGAAGAAGGAGACCACCTGCTGATCAGCCCCTTGCTCAGTGCGGGAGGGTAAATGCCAGTCCCACTGATCGAGCTGCGCGATATCCGCAAATGCTATGGCGGCGTCGATACACCGCGAATCGAGGTGTTGCGCGGCATCAACCTGAGCATTCACGCCGGTGAATTCGTCGCCATTGTCGGTACCTCTGGCTCAGGCAAGTCTACGCTGATGAACATCCTCGGCTGCCTGGACCGCCCCTCCAGTGGCGACTACCTGTTCGCGGGTGAACAGGTGGCCAGCCTGGACAGTGACGCACTCGCCTGGCTGCGGCGTGAAGCCTTCGGTTTCGTGTTCCAGGGCTATCACCTGATTGCCTCCGGCACCGCCCAGGAGAATGTCGAAATGCCGGCAATCTATGCCGGTATGCCCGCCGCCGAGCGCCACGCGCGCGCCCATACCCTGCTCACCCGCCTGGGCCTGGCCGAGCGCACCGCTAATCGCCCGCACCAGTTGTCCGGCGGCCAGCAGCAACGCGTGTCTATAGCCCGCGCGCTGATGAACGGTGGCCACATCATTCTGGCAGACGAACCCACTGGCGCCCTCGACAGCCGCAGCGGTACCGAAGTCATGGCCCTGCTCGACGAACTGGCCAGCCAGGGCCATGTGGTGATCCTCATCACCCACGACCGGGAAGTCGCCGCACGAGCCAAGCGCATCATCGAAATCCGCGATGGCCAGATCATCAGCGACCAGGCCCAGCCTGAGCCACTGCCCGCTTCGCCGCCCAAGAGCGAGGTGCTGCAGGCCGTCGACCTGCGCCAGCGCCTGAACGACGGCAGCGAGCACAACGGCGCCTGGAAAGGTGAACTGCTGGACGCCGTCAAGGCGGCGTGGAGGGTGATGTGGATCAACCGCTTCCGCACCGCACTGACGTTGCTGGGCATCATCATCGGAGTGGCGTCGGTGGTGGTCATGCTGGCCGTGGGTGAAGGCAGCAAGCGCCAGGTCATGGCGCAGATGGGCGCTTTCGGCTCCAACATCATCTACCTCAATGGCAAGCCACCCGCCCCCAGGGCGCCGGAAGGCATCATCACCCTGGACGACACCCGCGCCATCGCCACCCTGCCCCAAGTGCGCATGATCATGCCCGTCAATGGCGGCAAAGCCGGTGTGCGCTATGGCAACCAGGACCTGAAGCTCTATGTCGGAGGCTCCAACACCTACTTCCCGCAGATATTCAACTGGCCAGTGGCACAGGGCAGTTTCTTCACCGAGGCCGACGAAGCCGCCGGCGCGGCAGTGGCGGTGATTGGCGAAAAGACCCGGGAAAAACTGTTTGCCGACCGCAACCCGGTGGGCCAGTACATACTCATCGAGAACGCACCGTTCCAGGTCATCGGGGTACTGGCCGGCAAGGGCGCCAGTTCTGGCGACCAGGATGCCGACGCCCGAGTGATGGTGCCCTACACCACGGCCAGCGTGCGCCTGTTCGGCAACCAGGCCCCGGAATACGTGGTGATCGCCGCTGCAGATGCGCGCCAGGTGAAGCAGACCGAGCAGGTCATCGACCAGTTGCTGCTGAAACTGCACAACGGCGTACCCGACTTCGAACTGACCAACAATGCGGCCATGATCCAGGCCGAAGCCAGGACGCAGAACGCGCTGTCGCTGATGCTGGGCGCCATTGCCGCCATTTCGCTGCTGGTGGGCGGCATCGGGGTGATGAACATCATGCTGATGACCGTACGCGAGCGCACTCGGGAAATTGGTATCCGCATGGCCACCGGCGCGCGCCAGCGCGACATCTTGCGCCAGTTCCTCACCGAAGCCGTGATGTTGACCATGGTCGGCGGCGTCAGCGGCATCGCCCTGGCATTGCTGATCGGCGGCGCCCTGAGCCTGGCCCAGGTCGCCGTCGCCTTCTCGCTGCCCGCCGCCATTGGCGCCTTCGCCTGCGCCGTGGTCACCGGTATCGCATTCGGCTTCATGCCCGCCCGCAAGGCCGCCCGGCTCGATCCGGTGGCCGCCCTCACCAGCGTATGAGTACCCCAACGTTGATCAAACCCTTGCCCCTGCTCGGCGCCTGCCTGCTGCTGAGCGCCTGCGCCACCCCGGCAACGCCGCCACAACACGGCGTGCATGCCCCGGCCCGCTGGCAGGCGGCCACGCCCGAGGCCCCACCACGCCACTTGACCGGCTGGTGGCAGTCGTTCGGCAGCCCTGCACTGAACCAACTGGTGGAGCAAGCCCGCACCGACAGTTTTGAAGTCGGCGCGGCCATGGCCCGGGTTCGCCAGGCACAGGCCGATGCGGTCATTGCTGGCGCCCCCTTGCTGCCCGAGGTCACCGGGGCCGCCAATGCCAACCGCGAGCGCCTGCAGCACGGCAACGGCTACAGCCAACTGAATTCCAGCCCGACCCAGCGCACCACTCATTACCTGGATGTGGCCCTGAAGGCCAGCTATGAGGTGGACTTCTGGGGCGGCAACGCGGCAGCGCGCGAGAGCGCCCTGCACGGCCTGCAAGCCAGTGAGTTCGAGCGCGCGACCGTTGAACTGACCTTGCTCGGCAAGGTTGCCGACAGTTACATGCAGGCGCTGGCCTTCCAGCAACAAGGACATATCGCTGACCTCAACCTGATCAACGCGGAGCATGTCCTGCAACTGGTACAAACCCGCTTCGATGCAGGCTCGGCCACGGCACTGGAACTGGCCCAGCAACAAAGCCTGGTCGCCTCCCAGCAACGGCAACGTCCTCTCTACCAGCAACAGGCCCGGGAGGCCCTGATTACCCTGGCGACCCTGGTCGGGCAGCCGGTGCAGAACCTGCAACTGGGCAACACGCGCTTTGAACAGCTCAAGTGGCCCTCGATCAATGCGGGCCTGCCCAGCGAACTGATCAGCCGACGGCCGGACATCGCCAATGCCGAGGCCAAGCTGGCGGCGGCTCAGGCCAATGTGCGCGTAGCCCGTGCGGCGATGCTGCCCAAACTCAACCTGACGGTGATCGTCGGCAGCGGCAACGATCATTTCCCGGACGTCTTGCGCAACCCTTTCACCAGCCTCGCCGCAGGCCTGATCACGCCGGTGTTCGACAACGGCCGCCTGCGCGCTGAGCGCGACAAGGCGGTGGCAACCCAGGACGAACTGCTGCAGAACTACCGCGGCGCCATCCTGGCTGGTTTCAGCGATGTGGAAAAGGCCCTCAATACCCTGGACGGTATCGACCGGCAACTGCATTGGCAGGCCATCGAACTGCAACAGGCGCGCAAAGCCTTCAACATCGCCGAAAGCCGCTACCAGGCAGGTGCCGAGGACCTGCTGACCGTCCTGCAAACCCAGCGCACCCTGTACCAGGCTCAGGACGAGGGTGTGCAACTGCGCCTCAAGCGGGTCATGGGCAGCATCGCCCTGTACAAGGCCCTGGGCGGCGGCTGGCAGGTCGATGGCGCTGAAGCAGGTGCCATACCCGGCGCTTAAACATCGGCAGGTGCGGTTCGTCTTTATCCATGGACAGCACCCGACAAGTCGCACTCGCCCCCTCACAGGAAGCCCTATGAACGCACCCTCTTTCAGTCTGATCCTGGCCGATGGCCGCAAAGCCAGTGCCCAGGATGAAACGCCAGAGAGCGGCAGCCTGCGCCTCGACAGCAGCGCCGCCATCCCCTACCGGGAGGTCGACAACCGCATCGTCTTCGAGCAACTTCCGCCAGCATTTCCGGCCAGCGCGATGCTGGCGGTACTGGCGACCCGTTTCTGCCACCGCAAACAATGCAACGAGGTGAATGTGCAGGTCCCTGGCGACCGGGAATTTGCCGTGCGTGCCGTACGTGAAGGCATTTTCGATCATTGGCAGGTCGACGACCAAGGCAGGCTTGCCCTGCGCTGCACCCGCCAGACCTTCTGGCAGCAACCCCTGCCATGGCTGCGTGAGCCGGCCAGCGTGCACACTGCCCCGCGTTATTGCTTCAGCGGCGAGAAACGCCACCCACAACGCCCGCCCAAACCGGCGGGCGAAGTCTATCGACGCCATCTGCCGAAGCTGAACGCCACCTTTTCACTGCGCACCATCGACCCGGTGAAGGACCTTGCAGCCTTCAACCGCTGGATGAACCTGGAGCAAGTCGCGTTCTTCTGGGAGCAGACCGGCACTCCGGAAGAACATGCGCAATACATTCGCGAAATGCTCGACGACCCGCGCGTACACCCGCTGATCGGCTGCTTCGATGACGAACCCTTCGCCTACTTCGAGGTGTACTGGTGCAAGGAAGACCGCATCGCCCCCTACTACGACGTCGCCGATTACGACCGTGGCTGGCATGTGGTGATCGGCGAGCCCAAGCACCAGGGCATTGGCAAGCTGCGCGGCTGGTTCCGCTCGCTGATGCATTACATGTTCCTCGATGACCCACGTACCCAGCGCATCCTCGGCGAGCCGCGCATCGACCATACGCGCCAGATCGACTTCCTCAAGTCCCAGGGGTTCGGCCACCTGAAGGACATTCAACTGGCCCACAAGAAAGCCGCTCTGCTGCGTCTGGAGCGTGAAGCCTTCTTTGATGACCACGTCCTTTGATCCGCCTGGAGAAGACTTCCCCATGATTCGCAAACCGCTCAGCGCGCCCCGCGAGCTTGCCCAATTGCTCAAGCCGTTCTGGCCCATCGTGCTGGTGTCCATACTGTTGGGCATCCTCGGCGGCTTCAGCGTCACCACGCTACTGGCCACCATCAACCGCGCCCTCAACAGCGAAGCAGGGCTGACCCATGCCGTGCTGTGGTTGTTTGCCAGCCTCTGCGTGCTGACCTTGCTCAGCAGCATCTTCTCCGACATGGGCACCAATTTCGTTGGCCAGAAGATCATCGCCAAACTGCGCAAGGAGTTGGGCGAAAAAGTGCTTTCGGCGCCCATCGAGCAGATCGAGCGCTATCGCAGCCACCGCCTGATCCCGGTGCTGACCCACGATATCGATACCATCAGCGATTTCTCGTTCGCCTTCGCCCCCCTGACCATTTCGCTGACGGTGACGCTGGGCTGCATGGGCTACCTGGCAACGTTGTCCGGCCCGCTATTCCTGCTGATGCTGCTGGCATTGGGCGCCGGCATTACCGCCCAGGTCATCGCCCGCACGCGCGGCATCAAGGGGTTCAACACCGCCCGCGAGGCCGAGGACGAGCTGCAGAAGCATTACAGCGCAATTGCCCAGGGCGCCAAGGAGCTGCGCATACACCGGCCGCGCCGGTATCGCATGTTCACCCGACACATCCAGGGGATCAGCGAGCGGATCAGCGCCATCCAGATCAAGGCAGTCAACACCTACATCCTGGCCAAGACGTTCGGCTCGACGCTGTTCTTCATCGTCATCGGCCTGGCACTGGCCTTGCAGAGCACCTGGACAAGCGTCGATCAGGCGGCAATGACCGGCTTCGTGCTGGTGCTGCTGTACATGAAAGGCCCACTGGACCATCTGGTCAGCGTACTGCCGCTGGTCAGCAAGGCACAGGTGGCATTCCAGCGCATTGCCGAGCTGTCAGAGCAGTTTTCCTCGCCCGAACCTGACCTTCTGCTCGGCGGCAAAGGCGCTCCCCGCCAGGCCATCGACAGCCTGGAGCTGCGCAATGTGCAGTACGCATTTCCGGCAGTCGAGGGCAGCACGCCGTTTCGCCTGGGCCCGGTGAACCTCACGATCAATCAGGGCGACATCGTGTTCATCGTCGGCGAGAACGGTTGTGGCAAGACCACGCTGATCAAGCTGCTGCTTGGCCTGTATGCGCCGCACAGTGGTGACATCCTGCTGGATGGTCAGCCGGTCTCGGTGCTTGACCGGGATGACTACCGACAACTGTTCACCACCATTTTCGCCGACTACTACCTGTTCGACGACGTGGTCCAGGGCGACCAGCAGATTCCCGACGATGCTACCCAATACCTGCAACGCCTGGAGATCGCGCACAAGGTCAGCGTACGCGACGGCGCCTTCACCACCACCGACCTGTCCACCGGGCAACGCAAGCGCCTGGCACTGATCAGCGCCTGGCTGGAGCAGCGCCCGGTGCTGGTGTTCGACGAGTGGGCAGCCGATCAGGACCCAACCTTCCGCCGCATCTTCTACACAGAGCTGCTGCCGGACCTCAAGCGCCTGGGCAAGACCATCATTGTCATCTCCCACGATGACCGCTACTTCGATATTGCCGACCAGCTGGTACACATGGACAGCGGCAAGGTCCGCACCGCAGCCCAGCCGGCCTGACCGGCTGCATCCCTCGCCCCAGCCAGGCCGTCGGCCGCCCTGGCCGGGGCCTGCCCACCCGCCCCGCCCCTGCGCCTGCCGGTAAATTTGCCGTGCGGCGGCTCGTTTACTGGCCATACACCTCTCCAGAGGACAGCGGCCATTCCCCGGCGAGGCCGGCCCCCATGCTGCTGTCCTTCGACTCGACTGCCACAGGGACCGCCATGCACGAATCACTGGATGCCGACTCGCTCGCTGAAGACTTGCTGGACGACGCCTTGCTCGCCCTCCTCCAGGATGAGCCGTCCGAACCCGACCGGATAGCACCACGCGAGCGCGCCGGGCCAGCCCCCCTCTCATTCGCCCAGCAGCGCCTGTGGTACCTGCAGCAGTTCAACCCGCAGAGCGCGGCGTACAACCTGCCACGGGCACTGTCACTGAAGGGTGAACTGCATGGCCAGCACTTGGCCATGGCCTTGCAGGCGGTGGTCGACCGCCATGACATCCTGCGCAGCAGGTTCGCCGAGGTCGAGGGCATACCGCAGCAGTTCGTCGAAGCCGACGCACGCCTCGAAATGCCCTGCGAAGACCTGACCGCCATGCCCGACACGCAACGCCCTCATGCATTGCAGCGGCTCATCGAAGCGGATGCGCTGGCACCGTTCGACCTCGGCAAGGCGCCCCTGATCCGGGCCCGGCTGGTGAAAGTACAAGGAGACGAGCATGTGTTGCTGCTGAACATGCACCACATCGTTTCAGACGCCTGGTCCAATCCGATCCTGCTGCAGGACCTGCTGGGCGCCTATTCGCAGGCAGCCGCCCAGGGAGCCTGCAAGCTGCAACGGCCCGCCATCCAGTATGCCGATTACGCCATCTGGCAACGCCAGGCTTACCTGCAAAGCGATGCGTGCCAAGCGTCTGCCCGCTACTGGCATACCCGGCTGGGTGACGAACTGCAGCCGTTGATGTTGCCGGGTGACCTCGACCCGCGCTGCGCTGGCGCGCCGCCTGAGGGCACCAGTGCGCGCTACCATGGCCTGCAACTGGACGCCGAGGTGTTCCAGGCCCTGCTGCAGCTCAGCCGGCAGCAGGGCGTGCAACCCTTCGTCATCGCCCTGGCCGCCTGGCAGGTGCTGCTGGGCCGCTACAGCGGCCAGCGGCAATTCACCCTCGGCGTGCCCAGCGCCGGGCGCAACCGCAGCGAAACCCAGCAGCTGGTAGGGTTCTTCGTCAGCACCCAGATCTACCGCGCCGAACTCGACCCGCAGCAATCCGTGCAGACCCTGCTGCAAAACCTGCGGGAGCAGTCTATTGCGGCCCTGAGCCACAGCGACTACCCGATGGAGCTGTACCTGGAGACGCTGCAGCACAACGGCCAGGTGCTACCCACCCAGTTGTTCCAGGCGCTGTTCAACTGGCGCGTGGCCGGGACTGCCAGCGGCCCGCTGGCCCTGGGCCCCCTGCAGCTGGACTTCCTCGATACCGCCAGCGCCCAGGCCAAATGCCTGATCGGCATCGACCTTGAATACGCAGCCGATGGCCTTGGCTTCAGCCTGGAATACGACTGCAGCCAGTTCAGCCACGCCACCGTGCAACGCATGGCCCGGCACTGGCAGAACCTGCTGCTGGCCATGGCCCGGGGGCCCGAGCAACGGCTGGGCGAGCTCGACATGCTGGGCGCACAGGAACAGCAGATCACCTTCGCCCAGTGGAACCCGGCCCCCGCCGAGCACCCGGCCGACCAGGCCCTGCACAGCCGCATCGAGGCCCAGGTGCAGCGTACGCCCGATGCCATTGCCGTCACCTGCGAGGGCCAGGCCCTGAGCTATGCCCAGCTCAACCAGCGCGCCAACGCCCTGGCCCGGCGCCTGGTCGACGACGGGGTCGGGCCCGACGTGCTGGTCGGCCTGGCTGCCGAGCGCTCGCTGGACATGGTCGTCGGCATCTTCGCCATCCTCAAGGCTGGCGGTGCCTACGTGCCGCTGGACCCGGCCTACCCGGCCGACCGTTTGGCCTACATGATCGAAGACAGCGGCCTGCAGCGCCTGCTGGCCCAGCCCCAGGTGCTGGCCAGCCTGCCAGTGCCGGCAGGCGTGCGCGTGCTCAGCCTGGAAAGCAACGATGACTGCAGCCAGGCCGACCCGCTGGCCTGCTCACCGGTCACGGTCAGCCCGGACAACCTCGCCTACGTGATCTACACCTCCGGCTCCACCGGCAAGCCCAAGGGGGTGCTGCTGCCGCAGCGCAACGTGCTGCGCCTGTTCACGGCCACCGACGCCGACTTCCGCTTCGGCAGCGACGACGTGTGGAGCCTGTTCCACTCCTATGCCTTCGACTTCTCAGTGTGGGAGATTTTCGGCGCCCTGCTGCATGGCGGGCGCCTGGTGATCGTGCCGCAGCACACCAGCCGCTCGCCCGAGGCCTTCTACCAGTTGCTGGCCGATGAACAGGTCACGGTGCTGAACCAGACCCCGTCGGCGTTCAAGCAACTGATGGCGGTGGCCACCACGGCCGAGCCGCAGCGGCCGCTGGCACTGCGCAGCGTGGTGTTCGGCGGCGAGGCGCTGGACGTCAACAGCCTGGCACCGTGGTTCGAACACTTCGGCGACCGCCAGCCGCAGCTGGTGAACATGTACGGCATCACCGAAACCACCGTGCATGTCAGCTACCGGCCGCTGTCGCTGGCTGACCTGGGCAAGGCGGCCAGCAGCCCGATGGGCATGCCGATCCCCGACCTGTCCTGGTATGTGCTCGACGGCGACCTGAACCCGGTAGCCAAAGGCTGCATCGGCGAGCTGTACGTGGGCCGCGCCGGCCTGGCACGCGGCTACCTCAAGCGCAGCGAACTGAGCGCCACGCGCTTCGTGCCGGACCCGTTCGGTGCCCCTGGCGGGCGCCTGTACCGCACCGGTGACCTGGCGCGCTACCACGCCGACGGGGTGATCGAATACGCCGGGCGCATCGACCACCAGGTGAAGATCCGCGGCTTCCGCATCGAGCTGGGCGAGATCGAAGCCCGCCTGCAGGCCCAGCCGCAGGTGCGCGAGGCCCTGGTGCTGGCCCAGGAAGGCGCGACCGGCCAGCAGCTGGTGGCCTACCTGATACCCGCTGCCGAGGTAGCGCTGGAGCAGCACGCCGGGCTGCGCGCGCAGTTGCGCGAACAGCTGAAGGAGGCGCTGCCGGACTACATGGTCCCGGCGCACCTGTTGCTGCTCGACCGGTGGCCGCTGACAGCCAACGGCAAGCTCGACCGCAAGGCCCTGCCCAAGGCCGATGCCAGCCTGTTGCAGCAAGCCTACAACGCTCCCCAAGGCACGCTTGAACAGGCCTTGGCCACGTTGTGGCAAACCGCGCTCAACGTCGAACGTATCAGCCGCGACGATCACTTCTTCGAACTGGGTGGCCACTCGTTGCTGGCTATCCAGCTGCTGGCCAGCATCAAGCAGGAACTGGGCCTGGCAGTGCGCATTCAGGACCTGCTCGCCTACCCCCGCATCGACATGCTGGCCGCACATCTGGGCCGTGAGCATGCACGTACGAGCCCGTGCATCGTTCCCCTCAACCGCCCGGGCGCACCGCTGCCTACATTGTTCTGTATCCACCCCAGCGGCGGCATGGTCTTCAGCTATCAGCCGCTGGCCCGCTGCCTGGAGCAGCAGGCTTGCGTCTACGGCGTGCAGCACCGGGGCGGCAGCCCGGCGCCGGCCGAACAGCAGGGCTGGCAAGCAATGATCGCCGACTACACCGCACAGATCCGCCAGGCACAACCGTCCGGGCCGTACCGCCTGATGGGCTGGTCGCTGGGCGGCAGCATTGCCTGGGACATCGCCCGGCAGCTGGAACAGGCCGGCTGCGAGGTCGCATTCCTGGGGCTGGTCGATAGCACCCTGCCCGAGGCGCAGTTGAGCCGCGCCGCGTTCCCCCATCACACCCCTCGCCCAGCCCGCCACAGCGATGCACCGGGCCAGCGCGAACTGCAAGACACCGTCGAGCTGTTCGGGCTGTTGTTCCCGCAGGCCAGGCAGGCCGCCACCGAGCAGCTGCACGCCAACCCTACTCAGGACATCAAGGCGTTCTACCAGTGGGCCACGGCGCACCTGGCTGACGCTGGCATCGATGTCCAGGGCGTGCTGGCCAGTGCCAAGGCCCAGATCATGAATGCCCAGGCGTTCGACATTCACGACCAGCTGGAAGCGAGTTTCGCCGATTTCACCCTCACTCCGCTCAGGGTCAAGCCCAGCTGCTGGTGGTCGCAGGTGCACAAGAGCGCAGCACACATTCACGCCGCCGAGCAGGTCATCCGCCAGTTCTGCGCAGGGGGTGAGCTGGACGTTTCGCTGCACTCACCCTACCCACACGAAACCATGATGCTGGAGCAGCCCCTGATCGACTCGTTCATCGAGGCGTTTGGCCGTAGCTGCCCGGCACCCTGAATACCCCGTCACACCTGCCAAAAAGGAAACGTTCGCCATGAAGTGCGCCCCCTACACCGTCACCGGCCTGGCCCTTGCCCTGGCCATGGCGGCCTGCCCGCTACTCGCCCAGGCTGCCGGCAAGACCCCGGGCGAGGTCTTCCAGGATTGCAAGGCCGGCTGCCCGGAAATGGTCGTGCTGCCTGCGGGCAGTTTCGTCATGGGCACGCCGGATGACGAGCCGGGCAAGCAGCCCGACGAAGGCCCGCAACATACCGTGACCTTCGCCAAACCCTTCGCCATCAGCCGCTTCCAGGTCACCGCCGGCGAGCTGGATGCCTATATCAAGGAAACCGGCGTGGTCATCAAGGACGGTGATAAACGCCCAGGGCGCCTGTGCCAGGCCAGCAAGCCTCGCTACCCGCAAGGGCCGCGCCAGCCGGCAGTGTGCGTCGATTACTACGAAGTGCAGGCCTATGCGCAGTGGCTAAGCAAAAAGACCGGCCACACTTACCGCATGCTCAGCGAGGCCGAACGCGAGTACGCGGCACGGGCCGGCTCCACCGGGCCGTTCCCGTTCCCGTTCGACGAAGAAGGCGATTACCAGATCAGCAAGCATGCCAATACCTACGGCCCCAAGGACGGCTACAGCTATACCTCACCGGTTGGCAGCTACCCGCCCAATGCCTTTGGCGTCTATGACATGCACGGTAACGTGTATGAATGGGTCGCCGACTGCTACCACAAGGACTACGTCGGCGCGCCCAGCGATGGCAGTGCCTGGATGGAGGCCGACGGCGGGCTTTGCCAGGCGGCGCACATGCGCGGTAATGACTGGGGTGAAGCGCCGATCTTCTCGCGTTCGGGCAATCGCAATGATCGCGAACGCACGGTACGTGGCGACTTCCTGGGCTTTCGTGTAGCGCGGGAGCTGTGACCTGGCGCAGGCCATCTGGGCGGGGTACCCGCCAAGATGGCCTGCGTGGCCCCAGGTTCAGAACTGCGGGGTGTATTTGACCGAGAACATGAAGTTGCGAGGGTCGCCGTAATAGTTGTTGGCAGTGACGGCCGCATACGACGGAATGTAGTAGACCTTGTCGAAGATGTTGTTGAAGTTGACCGCCAGGCTGACTTCGTCGCTGACCTTGTAACCAAGGCGCGCATTCCAAATGGTGAAGCCGGGCGAATCGAACTTGCGATCAAAGGCAACGGTACTGCTCTGGCTGTTGAAACCGCCGCCGACACTAAAGCGGCTGAAGTCACCAGGTAGGGTGTAGTCCGTCCACACCTTCACCGAGTGTTTCGGCGTCCAGGTGGAGAAGATCTTGCCCTCGTTCGTGTTGTCCTTGAGGTACTTGGTGGTGTTGTAGACGTAACTGGCCGACGCTTGCAGGCCTGGCAGCACCTCACCGTTGATCTCGGCCTCAAGGCCCTGGCTACGCACTTTGCCGGACGCTGCCGCGCAGTTGGAGCCGCCACACAACGATTCGGTGTTCAGAATCGGCACCGCGCGGTTTTCATGGTCATAGCGGAACAGCGCGACGCTGGTATTGACCTGGCCGTCGTTGAGCTCGCCCTTCAAGCCCAGCTCGTAGTTGCTACCTGTGATCGGCTCGATCGTGGAACCACCCACGCCAATGGCACTCTGCGGGATGAAGACGTCGGCATAGCTGGCGTAGGCCGACCATTGCGGCGTCAATTCGTAAACCAGGCCCGCGTAGGGGGTGACAACACCGTTGTT
Organism: Pseudomonas sp. D5(2026); assembly: GCF_057766845.1. Lineage (NCBI taxonomy): Bacteria > Pseudomonadati > Pseudomonadota > Gammaproteobacteria > Pseudomonadales > Pseudomonadaceae > Pseudomonas > Pseudomonas sp. D5(2026). The sequence continues at coordinate 1,831,967 of NZ_CM173421.1, read as the reverse complement.
GGCCTTGGAGGCCGGACTGTCGTATTGATGGACGCCGGCCTGATAGACCTGGGAATCGTAATCATAGGAGTACCAGCTGGTACGCCCGCCCAGGATCAAGGTCAGCGGGTCGGTCAGCTTGACGCGCCAGGTACCGTAGATACCTTTCTGCACGATCTTGTACTGGCTGTCGGTACGCGTGCCACGGGCCGCCAGGCTGTCGTAGTTCTCGAAGGGCAAGTGGTTGTCGAGATCGAAAATGTTCGCCCCGGCGCTGCGCACCACCGCCATGGTGTTGTCGCTGGTAAAGCGAGAATAGTTACCGCCGAAGACCACTTCCTGGTCGAAGCCAAAACCGTTGAAGTCGCCATCGACGAACATGTCCAGGCCGCGGCTGTGGGAGTTGAAATCGGTGGCGTAGCGCCAGTCGAACAAACCGGACCCATCGTTGGCCAGGCCGGTCGGCGCTACCACGTAGGCGTAGGTCATTTCGTTGCGCTCGTTGATCGCCACCGCCGCGGTCTTGAACTTCCAGTGGTCGTTGAAGCGGTGCTCGAGGTCGACATACAACGCCAACTGCTCGGTCATGCCGCGGTTCCAGTCGGAGCCGGTAAAGGTCGAGCGCGACAAGCCTACGTCCCGGCCATCACTGAAGCGCGGCAAACCGGCGACCATGGGCGTGAAACGCGTCTTGCGATCGCTGATGCCGACACCGAGGGTGGTGTCTTCAGACAGGTCGAAGTCCAGCGCACCGTAGACCTTCTGTTCCCAGCCGCCCACATAGTCGATGAAAGAGTTGCGCGTATCGTAGTCGACCACGGCACGCCCACGGATGTTACCCGCCTCGTTCAGCGGGCCGCCAACGTCAACCTGAGTGGCATAGTGGTCCCAGGAACCGGCCTGGGCGGTCAGGGTGACCGTCGGCTTGGCCTGGCCGCGCTTGCGCACGAAGTTGATCGCGCCACCGGGGCTGTTGGCCCCCTGCAGCAGCGCAGCGCCGCCACGCAGCAGTTCGACACGGTCATAGAATGCCGTCGGTTCGGTCAGGTAGCTGCCCAGCGCATAGATGCCACGGGTCATGGGCACGCCATCGTACTGCAGCGAATCGATTTCAAAACCGCGGGAGGTGATAAAGCCGCCGGTGCCCGGGCTTTTGGCGAAGGTCATGCCCGGCGCGTTGGCCAACAGCGTCGGCAAGTCGGTGATGTTCTGGTCATCCATGCGCTTGCGGGTCATCACCGACACGCTCTGCGGAATATCCTTGAGCTTGTGTTCGCTCTTGCCGATGGTGACGCCACCGGTGGTATACGAGTTGCTGCCTTCGGTGGTCACGCCCAACGTGTTGCCCGTGATGTTGGTGGCGCCCAGTTCCAGCGCCGAGGACGCAGCGCGCTCACGCCGCACCAGGGTCAGGGTATCGCCCTCCAGGCTGTAGCTGACCGGCAAGCCGCGCAACAGCTTGGCCACTGCCGCGTCGACGGTGTAGCTGCCACGCACTTCGTTGCCACGCAGGTCGGCCATTTCCGAGGCGTTGTAGATGAACTGCACATCGGCCTGCTCACCAAGCGCACGCAAGGCGTTGGGCAGCGACTGGGCAGCGATGTCGAAGTTGACCCCCTGAGCCCAGACCTGGGCGGCCATGGGCAGCATCAATGCGGCGCCCAGCACCCCTTTACCGAGCAACGCCCGGGATGAGCGGGCGCTGATCGAGCGGGACATGCAAAGCGCCTTGGCCAATGGTTTGAACTCGAAAAATCCTGCTGGCATGGTATTTCTCTATTTATATCGGGTAATGAAATCGTCCCGCGCCCGCCAACGGCCTCCAAACGGCCGAGCTGCCCATCCTCCCCCGGGCAGATCCCGCGACAGACGCCTGACACGCAAGTCAAAACGGCTTGCCACGTGTGGCTTTCAGCGCGCTCCTACATAAGACGCATCACCCTGGAAAATCCAGAATGAGAATTTTTTGCATTAGTATCTCGCCGGCATCCTTCCACGCAATCGGCACGGCAGTACGGGGAGGTAATGCAAAAGACCTCAGGGGCGGGTTGCCCGCCCCTGGGCGTGGTGAGGCTTAGCGGCTCTTTTCCAGCAGCCGGGCTTTTTCTTCAGGGCTCATGCTGTCGAGCCGCAGACGAGCCTGGGCCAATTTGAGCAACTGGCCAGGGTTGGCTTCGCGCTCGCGCAGCGCCTGGGCAAGGGTAGCAACCGTCGGGTGGTCGAAAATGACACCCGGATTGATGTCGCACTGCAGCGACTTGCGGATACCGGCCGCCAGCTTGATGACCAGCAGCGAATGTCCGCCCAGTGCAAAAAAGTCCAGCTCGATGCCCACTTGCTCCAGCCCCAGCAGTTGCGCCATGCGCTGCGCAATCACGGTTTCCAGTGCATCACGCGGGGCCAGCAGACCCGCCGCAGGTTCATTGCCCATCTGCCGCAACGCTGGCCGGTCGAGCTTGCCGTTGCCCAGGCGCGGCAACCGCGGCAATGCCTGCAGGGTACGCGGCAGCATCACCGCCGGCAGTTGCTGGCCAAGGTACTCGCGGACCGCGTCCAGGGCAGCCGCCGTGGCCTCGTCGCGCAAGCTGACATACGCGCTCAGCGCTTCTCCATCACACAACACCGCCGCCTCGACCACCTGCGGTGCGCCCGACAGCTGTGCCTCGATCTCCGCCAGCTCGATGCGGAAGCCGCGTATCTTCACCTGATGGTCGCGCCGGCCTTGCAGCTCGATAGCACCGTCCGGGCGATAGCGCGCCAGGTCGCCGGTGCGGTAAAGCCGTTCGCCTGCCACGAACGGGCTCTCGACGAAAGCCGGCTGGTCACTCTGCACGGCTTGCAGGTAGCCGCGACACACCTGCTGCCCACCGACATACAGTTCGCCCAGCATGCCGGTGACCGCCAACTGCAAGTGTTGATCCAGCACATAGACCTGGTTATTGGGCAACACCTGCGACAACCCGAGGGTGCCAGTCGGCACCGCCCGTACCGGGTGCACCATGACCCCGACCGTGGTTTCGGTCGGGCCGTAATGGTTGAACAGCTTGCAGTCCGGACGTATCTGCAACAGGCGCTGCAGCAACGCCGCGCTCGGGGCTTCCCCCCCCAGAATGACGGTGGCCGGTACTGCCGGTGCCCTCGACTCCAGCAGCGCGCTCAGGTGCGATGGCACGATCTTCAGGCAGTCGATTGCCTGCTGCTCGAGGTACGCAGCAAACAGTTCGGCATCCTTCATCACCTCGTCGGCGGCCACGTGCAGTGTCGCGCCCACATACAAGGCAGCGAACAGCGTGGTATGGCCAAGGTCGGCCGACACGGTCGAGCCGAAGGCGAAGTGACGACAGTCCTCCAGCGCCAGCGTGTGGCACACGCCTGCGGTGTAGTTCAGCAGTTGCCGGTGCTCGACCACCACGCCTTTGGGGGTGCCTGTCGAGCCCGAGGTGAACAGGACATAGGCGGCATCGCTGGCGCTGGCGGCGTGCGGTTGCAGCCGTGCAGTGTCAACCGCCAGCGGGTACAGGCTGTCGAGGCTCAGCGCTTCCACGCCCTGCTCACGCAGGCTGGCCACCGCTGCCGGTTCGACCAGCACCTGCGTGGCCCCGGCCTGTGTCATCAGGCGCACCTGCCGGGCAACGGGCCAGTGCGGCTCCAGCGCCAGGTAAGCCGCGCCGACGCGCCAACAGGCCAACATCGCCACGACCCAGTCCAGCGAGCGCGGCAGTGCCAGTGCCAGCACCGCCCCGGGTTGCACGCCAGCCTGCTGCAGCGCCAGCGCCAGGCGCTGCACTGTCAGCTCCAGTTGGGCGTAACTCAGCCCCGCGTCATCTGCAATCAGCGCCAGCGCGTCGGGGGTGTCGATTGCCCACTGGCTGATCTGCGCCGCCAATGACGTCGCGCCCAGTGGCTGCGGTGCGGGGTTGATCGACAGCAGGCGCTGGCGCTCGGCTTCACCCAGCAGGTTCAACTGCCGCAGCGGGCGGTCCGGCGCCTGGACGATGCTGCGCAGCAACTCGATGTACTGCTCCAGCAGGCCTTGCATGCCGCGCGCACTGTAGCGCCCGGCCAGGTAATCCAGGCTCACGGTAATCGGTTGGTCAGCACCCGCCGCTGGGCAAATGCGCAGCTGCAGCTCAATGCCCGCCGGCAGGCGTGGCGCCAGTAGCTCGCCCTGCCAGCACAGCCCGCCGGCAACCTGCGGCGCGAGCGCCGGAGTAGTGGAAAACGCCACGGTCGGCACGGCTGTGGGCACCCATTCCGGTACCCAGTACTCCTGCCACGCCACATGCTGCTCCAGCGCGGCGCCGAGTGCTGCAAGGTGCTCGCCGAAACGGGTTTCGTCAGCCCACTGCAGGCACAACGGCAATAGCTTGCTGAACGCCCCCGCACTGTTCGCGAAGTAGTCATAATCCTGTCGCGCATCGTGCTGCCATGCGCCCAACAACCGGTTGCTGTCGCCAAGCCGGCCCAGCAAGCCCCACCAGGCCGCCTGCAGCAGCGTGTCCAGGCTGGCCTTACGGGCGTCGGCCAAGCGTTGCAACTGCCCCTGCAAGGCCAGCGGCAGATTCACCTGATGGTGTGCCTGGTGTGTCGCTGGCTGGTCCTGGCGATAGGCTGGCCAAGGCGCGCTCATGCCCTGCTCCGTTGGCATCAGGTGCCCTTGCCAGTAGCCACGGGCTGCCGCTGCATCCTCATCCTGGGCCACTTCGGCACGCCACTCCAGATACTGCCCGAAAGCTTCAGGCAGGTCTTCATCCGGCCCGGCTGGCGTGTCATACAACGCCGTCAGGTCACGGTACAGCATGGCCATGCCCGCCTCGTCGCAGGCAAAGCCCGCCACCCCCAGCCATAAATGCCACTGCCCGGCTTCGGCGGCCGGTACCAGCAACGCCTGGGCGGCTGGCAGCTGGTCGATTTCGAAGCGCTGCCGCAGCCAAGGCTCGAGCAGTGCCGGCGCATCTGCCTCGGCCTGCACTGCCAGCGTCAGGGCTGGCCGCCGGGCGCCGATGAACTGGCGCATGCCGCGGTATCCCGAGGCAGTGCCCAGGCGCCCGGCCAATATCGGGTGGCGCTCGACCAAGCGCTCAAGCGCCTGGCTCAGGCGCGCCGGGTCCGGCTGGCCCTGAACGCTGATCTTCAGCAGCGTCGCGGCCTGTGACCAGTCCGGGCAAGCGGGCAAGGCATCGAGCCAGTGTTGCTGGTCGACGGTCAGGGCAAAACCGATGTCGTCGGCCTGGTCTACGTAACTGTTCATTCCTCGGCCTCCTCGGTCGCCATCACCTGCATGGCCGCAGCCGCCTCCAGCGCTGCCCGGTCGAACATGTCGCCCATCGCCACGACGATCTTGCGCGGCCCCTCGTACGGGTCACGGGCATGCGCCGCCAGCATGTTGTCGACCAGGATCACGTCGCCTTTCTGCCATTGGAACCGCACGGCACAGGCTTCATACAGCTCGCCGATCAGTTGCATGTCCTGGTCGGGGATCGGCGAACCATCGCCGAAGTACACATGCCGTGGCATGCGCTCCAGGCCGAACATGGCCAGCAGGTCTTCACGCGCATCCGGCTCCAGCCAATAGATGTGGTGCAACTGCACCTGGTTGAAGAACGAGCGTGCGCCGGTGATCGGGTGCGTGATGATCGCCGGGCAACGGGTACGGGTCTGCAACTCGTCGTTGTCCAGCCAGCGCCATTCGATGCCAGCGGCACGGCAACGGGCCTCGACCTCGGCGCGGTCATCGGTGCGGAAGAAATGCTGCCATGGCACGTCGAGCTTGTCGGCGAACGTGCGCACATACAGCAGTCCTTTGTCCTCGAGGGTTTGCCGCAGTGCCTGCGGCAGCTTTTCGTACATCAGGCGGCAGTCGACCACCGGCGTGGCACCGCCGACCGGCGAAGGCTGCTCGCAATAGAACATCTGCTTGCGCGGCCAGCTGTCTTGGTGCGCACTCTCGTTATGGAACAAGATCATTTTGTTTTCCGGGTACGGCGTGGAGCGGTAGGTATTCCTGCCCCCCTCCTTCTTCGGCAGGTCACCGTATTGGCCATAAAGCCCCGGCTGGACTGCTTCGGCGAATGCTTCGAACCCCTGGATACCCTCCAGGGCAAAGCCGCGGAACAGGATGCCTGCATGCTCGCCCAGCTTGCGCTCGACCAGCGGCCGGTTGTTGCGCACCCACTCGATCAGGTCGATCGATGCGTCGCCAGGCTCGACGAGCAACGGGAACGACTGGCCTGGCACCAGCAACGACTCGCGCACCGCAGCCCGTGGCGGTGCAGCTGCAGTGGCGCCGGCAGAGCGCTTGAGGAATTTGCCCAGCTTGTCGGCCTTGCTGGCCGGGGCGCTTACCGGTGTGCTGCCAGCCAGGCCGCCACCCTGTAATGGAACGTTCATCGCTTGCCACCTCATATCCTGAACACTGACGATCTGTTCGAGCATCGCGATCCATGCGCTGACGAGTCGCTGGATATGCTCTTGCCTGAAAAGCGTTGTCGCAAACTGCCAGTTGCCACTGAGCTGCCCGGCCTCCTGTTCGATGAACAGGGCCATGTCGAACTTCGAATACAGCGCCGGGGCGGGCAGCGCCTGCACGGTAATATCGGCCAGGGCTTCGCTGCGTACGGGCAGGTCGTTCATCACGAACAGCACCTGCACCAGCGGGTTCATGCCGCGCACCCGCGGGGCGCCATGGGCCTCGACGATCATGTCGAACGGCAGGTCCTGATGCTCCAGGGCCGCGAGCAAGGTGCGCTGGGTGCCCTGCACGAAGTCACCGAAGGCCAGCCCATCACTCACCCTGGAACGCAGCGGCAACACATTGACGAAGAAGCCGATCAGGCCTTCCAGTTCGCTGTGCTGCCGGCCTGCGGTGTCGGCCCCGACCAGTACGTCATGGGCACCGCTGGTCTGGTGCATCAACCACTGGAACGCCGCCAGCAGCGTGCTGTACAGGGTCACCCCGGCCTTGGCCGCGAACTGGCCAAGCGCATCGGTCAATGTTGGCGACAGGCTGAAGTCCACCGCACCGCCGGCATGGGAGCCCTGCTCGCTGCGCGGCTGTTCCAGTGGCAGGTCAAGGCGGCCGGCATGGCCCGCCAAGGCCTGTTGCCAGTAGCTTGCCTGGCGCTGCAGCTCACCCGCCTGCTCGAGGGCCTGCTGCCACAAGGCGAAGTCTGAATACTGCAGCGGTAACGGCGCCAGAAGGTGGGTCTGCCCTGGGGCGCTGTGACGGTAGATTTCAACCAGGTCGCGGACCAGCACGCCCATCGACCAGCCGTCGGAGATGATGTGGTGCATGGCGAAGAACAGCACATGCTCCTGGTCTGCCAGGCGTGCCAGACGGCAGCGCAACAACGGTGCATGCTCCAGTGCAATCGGGGTGCTGGCGTTGGCCAGGGTGGCTTCGGCGATGCACCGTTGCTGTTCCTGGTAGCTGAACCCGGACCAATCGTCGAGGGCGATATCCACCTCGATCTGGTCAGCAATCTGCGCCAGCGGATCACCCTCGTCGTCCTGCACGTAGCCCGTACGCAACACTTCATGTCGCTGCGCCAGCGCGTTCAGGCTGTTGCGCAACACCTCGACCTGCAGCGGCCCTTGCAGGCGCAGGGCCAATGGCATGCCGTAGGCAGCGCTGCCCCCGGACAATTGCTCGGCAACCCACAAGCGCCGCTGCATCAACGACAATGGCGCGGTGGCTTTTTTACCATGGGCCAATAGCTCGACACCGTGCGCGGTCGCAGCCTTGCCTGCGCCGCCGAGCGCTGCCAGCAGGCGCTCCAGCACCGGGTGATCGAACAGGTCACGCAAAGTCACTTGCATACCCGGCAGCTTGCGCATCCGCGATACCGCCTGGGTGGCCAGCAACGAGTGACCACCCAGCTCGAAGAAGTGGTCGCCAAGGCCCACCCGCTCAAGGCCGAGCACCTCCTGCCAGATACCCGCAACGTGCTGCTCGAGCGGGGTTTGCGGTGCCCGGTAGGCCTGCTGCAGGGCGCTGTTGTCGGGCTTGGGCAAAGCCTTGCGGTCGAGTTTGCCGTTGGCGGTCACCGGCCAGGCCTGCACCTGCAGGATGTGCGTCGGCACCATGTAGTCCGGCAGGCTGCCCTTGAGCTGCTCGCGAAGGCTGTCACGCAGTGCGGCGGCGTCCACCGCCATGCCCTGCTCTTCGGCCAGCACGTAGGCCACCAGCTGCTGGCCATGCCCGCTGTCCTGGGCCAGCACCACCGCCTCGCGCACCTGCGGGTGCTCCAGCACCCGCGCCTCGATTTCACCCAGTTCGATACGCAGCCCGCGCACCTTCACCTGATGGTCGATACGCCCGCAGTACTCGATCACCCCGCTGTCGCGGTAGCGCGCCAAATCCCCGGTGCGGTACAGCCGCTGGCCGTGGCTGCCGAACGGGTCGGGCACGAAACGCTCGGCCGTCAGCGACGGGCGACGATGGTAACCACGCGCCAGGCCCTGGCCACCCAGCATCAGCTCGCCCATGGCTACCTGCGGCAGGGCTTCGAACGCCGGGCCAAGGATGTGCGTGTACAGGTTGGCGATCGGCCGGCCGATCGGCACGCTGTCACGCCCTTCGTCGACACAGGTCCAGTGGGTGACGTCGATCGCTGCCTCGGTCGGCCCGTACAGGTTGTGCAGGCGGGCACCGGGCAAGTGGCTGAACACCTGCTGCTGGGTGTCCACCGCCAGCGCCTCGCCGCTGCAGATCACCTGCCGCACGCTGTGGCAGCGCTGCAGGCCCGGCTCGCGGACGAACACCTGCAGCATCGACGGCACGAAATGCAAGGTGGTGACCTGGTGGCGCTCGATGGTGTCGATCAGCCGCTCCGGCTCGCGGTGCTCGCCCGGTGCCGCCAGGGCCAGCCGCGCACCGGTCATCAGCGGCCAGAAGAATTCCCACACCGACACGTCAAAACTGAACGGCGTCTTCTGCAACACCGTGTCGGCACTGCCCAACGCATACGCCTGCTGCATCCACGCCAGCCGGTTGTACAACGCCAGGTGGCGGTTGCCGGCGCCTTTCGGCCGCCCGGTCGAGCCGGAGGTGTAGATGACGTAGGCCAGGTTCTCCGGGTGCAGCCGGCACGCCGGCACCTGCTGCGAATAACCGCCCAGCTCGCCGGGCTGGTCCAGCAGCAGCACCTGCCCGGCAAACGCCGGCAGCTGATCGCGCAAGTGCGCCTGGGTCAGCAGCAGCTCGATGCCGCTGTCTTCGAACATGTAGGCCAGCCGCTCGGCCGGGTAGTCCGGGTCCAGCGGTACATAGGCGGCGCCGGCCTTGAGGATCGCCAGCAGGCCAACGACCATTTCCAGCGAGCGCTCGGCGGCGATACCCACCAGGCTTTCCGGGCCGACACCCTGTTCGATCAGCTTGTGCGCCCACTGGCTGGACAGCTCACTCAATGCCCGGTAGCTCATGCGCTGGTCGCCGAACAGCAGTGCCGTGGTGTCTGGCTGACGACGCGCCTGCGCCTCGAACAGCTGGTGCACGCGCCAGTCGCCGGGGTAGTCGGTGGCAGTGTCGTTAAGGTCGTGCAGTACCGCTTGCGCCTGCTGCGGGCTCAGCATCGGCAACTCGCCCAACGCTGTTTCGGCGCCGCTCTCAAGCATCTGCTGCAACACCTGCAACAGGTGCTCGCCAAGTTGCTCGGCCAACCGGGCACTGAACCGTGCCCGATCGACTTTCAACTGCAGCGACAGGTGCGTACCCAGGTTAACCACCAGCGTCAGCGGGTAGTTGGTCTGTTCGTGGTTCGCCACCTCACCAAACACCAGGCTGCTGGTGGTATCGGCCTGCAGCGCTTCGGACACCGGGTAGTTCTCGAACACCAGGATGCTGTCGAACAGCGCTTCGCCGCCCTGCCCGGCCCAGCGCTGGATATCGAACAATGGCGTGTGATCGTACTCACGCAGGGCGATGTTCAGCGCCTGCACGGTGTCCAGCCAGTCACCCAGCGCTTGCTCCGGGCGTGGGCTGGCAATGACCGGCAAGGTATTGATGAACAGGCCGATCTGTTGCTCGATGCCCTTGAGTTCGGCCGGCCGCCCAGCCGTGGTCGCACCAAAGGCGACGCAGGTCTGGCCGGTATAGCGCTGCAGCACCAGCAGCCAGGCCGCTTGCACCACGGTATTGACGGTGACCCTGCGCTCACGGGCAAAGGCGTCCAGGCGGGCGGTCTGCCGGGCATCCAGTTGCTGTACCCGCTCGACCTGCCCCTGCCCTTCACTACCGGCTGCCCAGTCCGTGGCCCGGGCCAGCAATGTGGGTGCATCCAGGTCTTGCAACTGGCGGGTCCAGAACGCCTGGCCGGCTGCGCCATCCTGGCGCTGCAACCAGGCAATGTAGTCACGGAAGCGCCCCGGCCCTTGCTCCGGCACGCTGCCGTGGTACCGCTGCAGCACCTCGCCCAGCAGCCGGGTATTGCTCCAGCCGTCCATCAGGATGTGGTGGCTGGTGTAGATCAGGTGATAACGCTGCGCGTCCAGGCGAATCAGGGTCAGGCGCAACAGCGGCGGCCGGACCAGGTCGAAGCCGGCCGCGCGGTCTGCAGCAGCGAACGCCTCCAGCGCATCGGCAAGGTCGTCACGGCCACGCCAGTCATGCACCGCGAACGGCAATTGCGCCTCGCGCTGAATGATCTGCAACGGGCTGGCCAGCTCACCCCAGATGAAGCTGCCACGCAGCAGGTCATGGCAGTCGACTGCCGCTTGCCACGCAGCACGGAAGCGCTCGGGATCCACGCCAGTCACATCAACCCGCATCTGGTTGATGTAATCCCCGCCCTGCTGCAGCAGCGTATGGAACATCATGCCCTGCTGCATGGGCGAAAGCGGGAAGATGTCCTCGATCATCGCTGGCGGCAGCGCCAGGCTGTCGAGCTGGGCCTGGGTCAGACCAGCCAACGGAAAGTCCGAAGGGGTCATGCCAGCGTGTTCGCGCTGGCAGCAGTGCTCGACCAGGGTACGCAGCTCCTGGCTGTACTCATCGGCCAGGCGCTGTACGGTGGCGACTTCGAACATGTCGCTGCTGAAGGTCCAGCCCAGGCTCAGCTCACCGGCATAGACCTGGCCATTGAGCGTCAGCCAGTTACCCAATGGCGCGTCCAGGCTCTGCTCATCGCCTTTGGGGTCTGCGCAGGGTACCAGCAGCGCCTGCTCATCGGTTGCCAGGTGGCCATCCAGCTGGCCCAGATAGTTGAAGGTGATGCGCGGCACCGGCAAGGCACACAGGCACTCACGGCTGGCAGCGTCCGCCAGGTAGCGCAGCACACCATAGCCAATGCCCTTTTCGGGCACGGCGCGCAGTTGTTCCTTGACCTGCTTGATCGACCCATCCAGCGTTGCCGCCGGGCTCAGCCGCAGCGGGAACAGGCTGGTGAACCAGCCGACCGTGCGGCCCAGGTCGAGGTTGTCGAACAGCGCTTCGCGCCCGTGCCCTTCCAGTTCGATCAGCGTCGAGGGTTCGCCGCTCCAGCGGCAGATTACCCGCGCAAGCGCAGTCAGCAGCAGGTCGTTGACCTGGGTGCGGTAAGCGGCCGGTGCCTGCTGCAACAGCTGTCGGGTCAGGGCCCCGTCCAGGTGGCTGTAGACCGTGCGGGCGTACCGGTTACTCAGGGCACCAGCGCTGTTGTCCTGCGGCAGGCTGCCGCTGGCATGGCGCAACTGCGCCTGCCAATAGCCCAGTTCGGCCTGCAACGTGTCGCTGGCGGCGTAGGCCTGCAACTGTTCGGCCCAGGCCCTGAAGGCACTGGTCTTGGCGGGCAACTGTGGCGCCTGCCCGGCCGCACATTGTTGGTAGGCCCGGTGCAAGTCCTCCAGCAGAATACGCCAGGACACCCCATCGACGACCAGATGGTGGATCGCCAGCAACAGGCGCTGACTGCCGTCCGCCAAGGTTGCCAGCACCGCGCGCAGCATCGGCCCATCGGCCAGGTTGAGGCTGCGCTGGGCCTCGGTGCCCAATGCCTTTAGCTCACCGGCATTGGCCAGTGTCGCGCACCATAGCAAAGGTGGCTGTACCGGCCCGGCAGGCCGGTAGCTGGCCTGCCATTGCCCATCAACCTCGACAAAGCTCAGGCGCAGGCTGTCGTGGTGCGTGACCAGGGCCTGCAGCGCCTGCTCCAGCGCCTGTGCTTCAAGCGCCTGCAACGGGCGGAACAGCACCGACTGGTTCCACTGCTGGCGTTCGGCAATGGCTGTGTCGAAGAAGGCATGCTGCACCGCCAGCAGCGGTGTGGGCCCGTGCAAGGGGCGCTGGTCGGCCTGTACCGTACACCCCACCTCGGCGACTGCGGCCAGGTCTTGTACCGTCTGGTGCTGGAACAGGTCCTTGGTGGTGAAGCGGATGCCCGCCTGGCGGGCGCGGCTGACCACCTGGATCGAAACGATCGAGTCGCCACCGAGGGTGAAGAAGTTGTCGCTGCGGCCGACCCGCTCCAGCTTCAGCAGGTCCTGCCAGATCGCCGCGATCTGCTGTTCCAGCGGGCCTTGCGGTGCACTGTATGCCTGCTGCAGGGCGCTGTTGTCGGGCTTGGGCAGGGCCTTGCGGTCGAGCTTGCCGTTGGCCGTCACCGGCCAGGCCTGCACCTGCAGGATGTGCGTCGGCACCATGTAGTCCGGCAGGCTGCCCTTGAGCTGTTCGCGAAGGCTGTCACGCAGTGCGGCGGCGTCCACCGCCATGCCCTGCTCCTCGGCCAGCACGTAGGCCACCAGCTGCTGGCCATGCCCGCTGTCCTGGGCCAGCACCACCGCCTCGCGCACCTGCGGGTGCTCCAGCACCCGCGCCTCGATTTCACCCAGTTCGATACGCAGCCCGCGCACCTTCACCTGGTGGTCGATACGCCCGCAATACTCGATCACCCCGCTGTCGCGGTAGCGCGCCAGGTCGCCGGTGCGGTACAGCCGCTGGCCGTGGCTGCCGAACGGGTCGGGCACGAAACGCTCGGCCGTCAGCGACGGGCGACGATGGTAACCACGCGCCAGGCCCTGGCCACCGAGCATCAGCTCGCCCATGGCCACCTGCGGCAGGGCTTCGAACGCCGGGCCAAGGATGTGCGTGTACAGGTTGGCGATCGGCCGGCCGATCGGCACGCTGTCACGCCCTTCGTCGACACAGGTCCAGTGGGTGACGTCGATCGCTGCCTCGGTCGGCCCGTACAGGTTGTGCAGGCGGGCACCGGGCAGGTGGCTGAACACCTGCTGCTGGGTGTCCACCGCCAGCGCCTCGCCGCTGCAGATCACCTGCCGCACGCTGTGGCAGCGCTGCAGGCCCGGCTCGCGGACGAACACCTGCAGCATCGACGGCACGAAATGCAAGGTGGTCACCTGGTGGCGCTCGATGGTGTCGATCAGCCGCTCCGGCTCGCGGTGCTCGCCCGGTGCCGCCAGGGCCAGCCGCGCACCGGTCATCAGCGGCCAGAAGAATTCCCACACCGACACGTCAAAACTGAACGGCGTCTTCTGCAACACCGTGTCGGCACTGCCCAGCGCATACGCCTGCTGCATCCACGCCAGCCGGTTGTACAACGCCAGGTGGCGGTTGCCGGCGCCTTTCGGCCGCCCGGTCGAGCCGGAGGTGTAGATGACGTAGGCCAGGTTCTCCGGGTGCAGCCGGCACGCCGGCACCTGCCGCGAGTACCCGCCCAGTTCGCCGGGCTGGTCCAGCAAAAGGACCTGCCCGGCAAACGCCGGCAACTGCTCGCGCAAGTGCGCCTGGGTCAGCAGCAGTTCGATGCCGCTGTCTTCGAACATGTAGGCCAGCCGCTCGGCCGGGTAGTCCGGGTCCAGCGGTACATAGGCGGCGCCAGCTTTAAGGATCGCCAATAGGCCAACGACCATTTCCAGCGAACGCTCGGCGGCAATACCCATCAGGCTTTCCGGGCCGACACCCTGTTCGATCAGCTTGTGCGCCCACTGGCTGGACAGCTCACTCAACGCCCGATAGCTCATGCGCTGGTCGCCGAACAGCAGTGCCGTGGCGTCCGGCTGGCGACGCGCCTGCGCCTCGAACAGCTGGTGCACGCGCCAGTCGCCGGGGTAGTCGGTGGCGGTGTCGTTAAGGTCGTGCAGTACCGCTTGCGCCTGCTGCGGGCTCAGCATCGGCAACTCGCCCACCGGCTGTTGCGGCTGGGCTACCACACTGTGCAGCAGGTGCTGCCAATGTTGCCCCATGCGCTCGACACTTGGTGCGTCGAACAGGTCGGTGGCGTAGGTCAGCGATGCCCACAGGCCATCCGCGGTCTCGACCGTGTCCAGGGTCAGGTCGAACTGGGCGTTCACTTCTTCCCACGCCAGCACTTCCACGCTCAGGCCTGGCAGCTGTGTGGCCCCTGGCAGCCGGCGCTCGGCGCTGCGGTGGTTGAACATGACCTGGAACAACGGGCTGCGGTTCAGGCTCCGTTCGACCTGCAGTGCATCCACCAACTGCTCGAAGGGCAAGTCCTGGTGCGCCTGGGCCTCCAGCGCAGTGGCCTTGACCTGCTGCAACAGGCGGGCGAACGGTTGGTGCGTATCAATGTCGGCCTTGTGCACCTGGGTATTGACGAAGAAGCCGATCAGGCCTTCGGTTTCCTTGCGCGTGCGGTTGGCGACCGGCACGCCGACGCGGATGTCCGACTGCCCGCTATAGCGGTGCAACAGGCACTGGAAGGTCGCCAGCAACAGCATGAACAGGGTCACCCCTTCGCGCCGCGCCAGTTGCCGCAGGCCATCGGCCAGTGCCGGGCTCAGTGGCAGGTCGATGCGGGCGCCACGGTAGCTGCTGTGCAACGGCCGCGGGCGGTCGCTGGGCAACGCCAGCACAGGCTGTTCACCGCCCAGCTGGGCAGTCCAGTAGGCCAGCTGGCGCTGCCGTTCGCCGCCATCCATCCATTGGCGCTGCCAGACGGCATAGTCGGCGTACTGGATCGGCAACGCCGGCAGGCTGGCAGGCTGGCCGCTGCTGTACGCGCGATACAGGTGCACCAGTTCCTGCACCATCAACGCCAGCGACCAGCCATCCGAGACAATGTGGTGCTGGGTAATCAGCAACACATGATCGTCCGGCCCCAGGCACAGCAGGCTGGCTCTCAGCAGCGGGCCCTGGGCCAGGTCGAACGGCTGGCGGATTTCTTCGGTGATACAGGTGCGCAGCCGTGCCGCCCGGTCCTCGCCGGGCGCCAGGGCCAGGGTGTGCCTGGCAATGCTCACCGGCGCGGGGGCATGGATCACTGGCGTGGTGCGCTCACCGTCAGTGGCGAAGGTGGTGCGCAGCGACTCGTGGCGCGCCACCAGCGCATCGAAGCTTTGCTGCAGGGCAGCCAGGTCCAGTGCGCCGCGCAGGTTCAGCGCAGTGGGCAGGTGATAGGCGGCACTGTCTGGCTCAAGGTGCCAAAGAAACAGCTGCCGCTCCTGGGCGAAGGACAGCGAAAGCGGCTCGGTCGGATCGCGTCGAAAAACAGGTGCCACGCTGTACAGATCGACACCTTGCTGCTTGAGCAGCACTGCCAGCGCCTTGCGTTGCTTTGCCGACAGTGTTGCTACCGATTCGATTAACTTTTGCACGCCCTTCCCCTGTCAAGAGATCAGATTTTCCAGATCTTCGGCTGATAGACGTTTGAGGGCCTCCAAGGATTTAGCCAAGGCATCGTTGACCGCCTGGGTTTGCGGCGGGGCGACTGCGATCTCGGCGCAGTAGGCTTGCAGGTCGTGGGTGGTGAACAGCGCCTTGACTGCTGTTTCCAGCTTCAACTGCTCACGCAGGCGCACGGTGACCTGGGTGGCCAGCAGCGAATGCCCGCCGAGGTCGAAGAAGTTGTCGGCAAGGCCGACCTGATCGACGTGCAGTACCTCCTGCCAGATCTGCGCCACTTGCTGCTGCAGCTCGCTCTGCGGTGCCAGGTAGGCCACCCGGGCGACACTCAGGTCGGGGGCAGGCAGCCGGTTGCGGTCAAGCTTGCCATTGGGGGTATGGGGGAAGGTCGCGACGAACGTCGTCCAGGTCGGCACCATGTACTCCGGCAACGCGCTGCGCAGTTGCCGCTTCAGCGCCTCGCCCAGTGCCTCGCGCGTTTGCCCATCGTCGACCACGGCCAGGTCTTGCGGCACCAGGTAAGCCACCAGCTGCTGGCCCCCAGGCCCCGGCCGGGCGACCACCGCCGCTTCGCGAATGGCGGGATGACGCGCCAGTTGTGCCTCGATTTCACCGAGTTCAATACGATAGCCACGAATCTTCACCTGCTGGTCGATTCGCCCGAGGTACTCCACCACACCATCGGCCCGATAGCGTGCCAGGTCGCCGGTACGGTACAGCCGCTCACCGTTCTCGGCGAACGGGTCGGGGACGAAACGCTCGGCGGTCAGCCCAGGCCGCTGGTAATACCCGCGCGCCAGCCCCGCCCCGCCAATCAGCAGCTCGCCGGCAACGCCAACGGGTACCGGCGCCAGGTCCTCACCCAGCAGGTAGAGCCGGGTATTGTCCAACGGCCTGCCGAGCAACGCCTGCGGCCTGGCGGGCTGCAAGCGATGCAGCGCTGACCAGATGGTGGTTTCGGTCGGCCCGTACAGGTTCCACAACGGCCCGCCCAGGGCCAGCAGCCGCTGCGCCAGGTCATCGCTCAGCGCTTCACCGCCACATAACTTCGTGCAGCCCGCCAGCACCTCACCGCGGCCGCTGTCTAGCAGCATGCGCCAGGTCGAAGGGGTGGCCTGCAACACGGTCACCGCCTGCCGCGCGACCAGCTCCAGTACCCGCTGCGGGTCCTGTGCGGTATCCGGACCGGCCAGGACCACGCAGGCACCCTGCACCAGCGGCAGGTACACCTCCAGCCCGAAGATATCGAACGAGAACGTGGTCAACGACAACAGGCGATCGCCGGTAGCCAGCCCCGGCGCCTTGGCCATGCTGGCGATGAAGTTGACCAGCGCGCCGTGGGGCACCATCACCCCTTTTGGCCTGCCGGTGGAGCCCGAGGTGTAGATCATGTAGGCAAGGTGCTCGGCCGACAGTTGCAGCTGCGGGTTGTGCACACCGTAGGCTGCCGCGTTGCAGCCACTGCCCAGCAGGTGCTCGGGCGCCAGCAACAGGCACTGAACCGTGACCGGTATCGGCAGGCGTGCCTGTAGCGAAGGTTGGGTCAGCAGCAGCCTGATGCCGCTGTCCTCCATCATGTAGGCCAGCCGCTCGTCCGGGTAATGAGGGTCCAGCGGTACATAGGCACCCCCGGCCTTGAGCACGGCCAACAACGCGACGAGCATCTGTGGCGAGCGTTCGAGGGCCACCCCGACCTTGACGTCCGGCCCTACGCCGCCTTCGATCAGGCGCCAGGCCAGGCGGTTGGCGTGTTCGTTGAGCTGCTGGTAGCTCAGTGTCTGGTCTTCGAACTGCACCGCCGGTGCATGCGGCGTGGCATCGGCACGCTGCTCGATCAAGTGCTGAATGCAGGCGTCGGCAACCGGCACCGCCGTGTCATTCCAGGCTTGCCCGATCACGTCCAGCTCGCTGTCGCTGAGCAGTGGCAACGCGGCGATTCGCTGGCCCGCGTCGGCCACGATGCCGTCCAGCAATTGCACCCAGTGCCCGGCCATGCGCGCCACGGTCGTGGCATCGAACAGATCGGTGGCGTAGTTCAAAGAAGCGCCGATCTGCCCTGGCGCTTCGAAGGTTTCCAGGGTGAGGTCAAACGGCGCGGTGCGCGTTTCACCAGGCAACGCCTCGATACGCAGCGCTGTGTCGCTGGCGGCCTGCTGGCCATTGCCCTGGCGCTGGTGGTTGAACATGACCTGGAACAACGGGCTGTGGCTCAGGCTGCGCCCCGGCTGCAAGGCTTCGACCAGTTGTTCGAACGGCAGCTCTTGATGGGCCTGGGCGTCGCTGGCGGCCTGGCGGGCTTGCTGCAACAGCGCGCGGAAGGTCTGCTGCGGCTCGATTTGCGCGCGCAGCACCTGGGTGTTGACGAAAAACCCGATCAACCCTTCGGTTTCTACCCGGTTGCGGTTAGCGATGGGCACACCCACGCGAATGTCCTGCTGCCCGCTGTAGCGCTGCAGCAAGGCCTGGAACGCGGCCAGCAACAGCACGAACAAGGTCACCCCTTCGTGGCGGGCCAGGTCTTGCAGGCGTTGGCACAGTTCGGCCGGCAAGCTGAAGTCGTGTCGTGCGCCGCGGTAGCTCATCAGCCCCGGGCGGGGCCGATCGGTCGGCAGTTCCAGCACCGGCTGCTGGCCACCCAGTTGCGCTTGCCAATAGGCCAGCTGCCGCTCGCGTTCACCGGCCTCCATCCAGCGCCGTTGCCAGATGGCATAGTCGGCGTACTGGATGGGCAGCGGCCGAACAGCCACGGCATGCCCTCGGCAACAGGCGCTGTAACCCTGCAGCAGTTCGTCGACCATGACCTTCAGCGACCAGCCGTCAGCGGCGATGTGGTGCACCACCAGGCTGAGCACATGGTCCTCGGCCGCCAGGCGCAGCAACGCCACGCGCAACACGGGGCCGTGTTGCAGGTCGAACGGCTGCTCACGGTGGGCTTCGACGAAGGCCTGAATCTGCGCCTGCTCATCGCCCACGCCGCGCTCACGGCATTCGATCGCTACCGTCAGCTGTGGGGCGATTTGCTGGCGCGGGCCACCGTCGCGGCTGTCATGGGTGAACGTGGTGCGCAAGCTCTCGTGCCGCGCCAGCAGCGTATCGAAACTGCCTTGCAAGGCCTGCAGGTTCAGCGGGCCATGCAGGCGCAGGCTGACCCCGATGTTGTAGGCAGTGCCCTGGGGCTCCATCTGCCACAGGAACCATTGGCGCTCCTGGGCAAACGACAACGGCACCACGGTGGTGTCGTCGCGCACCAGCGGAATGGGCAGGTTGGCCGGGGACACGCCTTCCTCAAGCATTTTCTGCAGGTATTGGCGACGCTTTTCCAGCGGCAGATTGATGAAACGCTGGGCAATTTTCGTGGCGACTGCGGTGTCCATCACACCTCCTCCATTTCGTCCAGCAGAGCCGACAGCTTGCTGAGTGTTTGTGTGTCCGCCGGCGCAGATGCCTGGGCCAGCTGTTCGGCGAAGCTCGCCAGGGTCGGGTGCTGGAAAATCAGTTGCGGGGTCAGGCTCAGGCCGAGTTCCAGTTGCACCCGCGAAACCACGCTGACGGCCAGCAGCGAGTGGCCGCCCAGTTCGAAGAAGTGGTCGTCCAGGCCCACTTGCTCAAGCTTGAGCACGTCCTGCCAGATGGCTGCCAGCTGCTGTTCAAGCTCGCTACGCGGGGCGCGATAACCTTGCTGCAACAGGCTGGCATCGGCCTTGGGCAGGGCCTTGCGGTCGAGCTTGCCGTTGGCTGTCAGCGGCCACCGGTCGAGCAGCAACAGGTGCGCCGGGACCATGTAGTCCGGCAGCGCCTCCTTCAGCTGTTCGCGCAACTGCGCGCGCAGCCCGGCGTGCTGCTCCAGCGCTACCTCGGCAGCGGGTATCAGGTAGGCCACCAGCTGCTGGCCGGTCGCGCCTTCCTGGGCCAGCACCAGGGCCTCGCGCACCTGCGGCTGGGCCTGCAGGCGGGCTTCGATCTCGCCCAGCTCGATGCGGAAGCCGCGGATCTTCACCTGGTGGTCGATGCGCCCGGCGTATTCGATCACCCCGTCGGCGTGGTAGCGCGCCAGGTCACCGGTGCGGTACAGGCGCCCGCCAGGGGCACCGAACGGGTCCGGCACGAAGCGCGTGGCGCTCAGGTCGCTGCGCTTGAGGTAGCCGCGTGCCAGGCCGGCGCGGCCCACGTACAGCTCGCCGATGCAGCCTTTGGCTACCGGGTTCAGGTCGCCGTCGAGCACATACCAGGACAGGTCGGGGATCGGCACGCCCATCGGGCTGCTGGCCGCCTTGCCCAGGTCAGCCAGCGACAGCGGCCGGTAGCTGACATGCACGGTGGTTTCGGTGATGCCGTACATGTTCACCAGCTGCGGCTGGCGGTCGCCGAAGCGTTCGAACCACGGTGCCAGGCTGTTGACGTCCAGCGCTTCGCCCCCGAACACCACGCTGCGCAGTGCCAGCGGCCGCTGCGGCTCGGCCGTGGTGGCCACCGCCATCAGTTGCTTGAACGCCGACGGGGTCTGGTTCAGCACCGTGACCTGTTCATCGGCCAGCAACTGGTAGAAGGCCTCGGGCGAGCGGCTGGTGTGCTGCGGCACGATCACCAGGCGCCCGCCGTACAGCAGGGCGCCGAAGATTTCCCACACCGAGAAGTCGAAGGCATAGGAGTGGAACAGGCTCCACACGTCGTCGCTGCCGAAGCGGAAGTCGGCGTCGGTGGCCGTGAACAGGCGCAGCACGTTGCGCTGCGGCAGCAGTACGCCCTTGGGGTTGCCGGTGGAACCGGAGGTGTAGATCACGTAGGCAAGGTTGTCCGGGCTGACCGTGACCGGTGAGCAGGCCAGCGGGTCGGCCTGGCTGCAGTCATCGTTGCTTTCCAGGCTGAGCACGCGCACGCCTGCCGGCACCGGCAGGCTGGCCAGCACCTGGGGCTGGGCCAGCACGCGCTGCAGACCGCTGTCTTCGATCATGTAGGCCAAACGGTCGGCCGGGTAGGCCGGGTCCAGCGGCACGTAGGCACCGCCGGCCTTGAGGATGGCGAAGATGCCAACGACCATGTCCAGCGAGCGCTCGGCAGCCAGGCCGACCAGCACGTCAGGCCCGACCCCGTCGTCGACCAGGCGCCGGGCCAGGGCGTTGGCGCGCTGGTTGAGCTGGGCATAGCTCAGGGCCTGGCCCTCGCAGGTGACGGCGATGGCATCGGGGGTGCGCTGCACCTGGGCCTCGATCCGGCTGTGCAGGGCCTGGTCGGCCGGGTGCTCGGCGGGGGCCGGGTTCCACTGGGCGAAGGTGGCCTGCTGCTGTTGCGCATCGAGCAGCGTCAGGCTGCCCAGCGCCTGGTGCGCCGAGGCCTCGACAATCTGCTCCAGCAACTGTCGCAGGTGCCCAGCCAGTTGCTCGACCTGCACGGCAGCGAAGCAGCCACGGTCGTAGCCGAAAGTCACCGACAGCGTCTCGCCCTGGTTGACCGCCAGGGTCAATGGGTAGTTGGCCTGCTCATGGTTGTGCACCGCATCGAAACGCAGTCCCTCGGGTGCCGTTTGCTGGAGGATCTCCGAGACTGGGTAGTTCTCGAACACCATGATGCTGTCGAACAGCCCCTCGCCGCCGTGACCGGCCCAGCGCTGGATCTCGAACAACGGCGTGTGTTCGTGTTCACGCAATTGCAGGTTGAGGCTTTGCAACGCTTGCAGCCATTGCACCACGGGTTGTTCCGGGCGCGGGCTGGCAACCACCGGCAAGGTGTTGATGAACAGCCCGATGTGCGCTTCGACACCGCGCAGCTCGGCAGGACGGCCCGCTACGGTGACACCGAATGCGACCGCCGCCTGCCCGGTATAACGCTGCAACAGCAACAACCAGGCCCCTTGCATCAAGGTGTTGAGGGTGACCTTGTGCTGCCGGGCAAAATCGCTGAGCTGGCGGGTTTGCTGGCGATCACGCAGCAAGACAACCTGCCCCTGCCCGGCCACGTCGGCTTCGGCCAATGGCTGGCCGGTCGCCAGGCTGCGGCTGAGCAGTGTGGGCTGTTCCAGGTCCGCCAGGAGGGCTTTCCAGAACTGCTCGCTGGCCTGCGCATCCTGGCGCTGCAACCAGCCGATGTAATCGCGGTAGCGCCCTGCCGGCGCCGCTGGGCGAGGCTCGCCGCGGGCCTGGGCACCGTATTGTTCGAGTACCTCCCCCAGCAGCTGCGAATAGCTCCAACCGTCCATGAGGATGTGATGGTTGGTATCGATCAGGTGGTAGTGATCATCGCCAATACGGATGACCTGGATGCGTTGCAGCGGCGCCTTGCCCAGGTCGAACCCGCGCAGGCGTTCGGCGTTGGCCAGCTGGTCGAGCGCGATAGTCAGCTCCCGTCGCTCGCGCCAGTCCTGGTACACCAGCGCCACGGCCAGGTGCTTGTGGGTCACCTGCAACGGTTGCTGCTGGCCTTGCCACAGCACACTGGCACGCAGTACCTCGTGGCGGTCGTAGACTGCCTGCCAGGCGGCCCGCAGGCGTTCGGCATCCAGCCCCTGCACATCGGCACGCATCTGGTTGATGTAGTCACCGCTGCCTTGCTCGTACAGCGAGTGGAACAGCATGCCTTGCTGCATCGGCGACAGCGCGTAGATGTCTTCGACTTGCGCCGCCGGTACCGGCAACGCATCGAGCTGGGCCTGGCTCAGGCCCGCCAGCGGGAAGTCCGAAGGTGTCATGCCCTGTTCACCGGCCTCGTTGGCCTGCAGGCAATGCTCGACCAGGCTGCGCAGCTCGTGCCCGTAATCGTCCGCCAGGCGTTGCACGGTCTGTTCGTCGAACAGGTCGAGGCTGAACGTCCAGCCCATGCGCAGCTCGCCGCCATAGACCTGGCCATTGAGGCTGAGCCAGTTTTCCAGCGGCGCGTCAGCACTCTGTTCGGCGCCGACGCCCAGCCGGGAAGGTTGCAGCAAGGCATCGCCGGCGCCATCGAAGCTGGCGTCGAACTGCCCCAGGTAGTTGAAGGTGATACGTGGTGTTGCCAGGCCTTGCAGGGCCTGACGCTGCTCGTCACTGCCAAGGTAACGCAGCACACCATAACCCAGGCCTTTGTTGGGGATGGCGCGCAACTGCTCCTTGACCTGCTTGATCGACGCGCCCAGCTCGCCCTCGACGCGCAGGCACACCGGATACAGGCTGGTGAACCAGCCGACGGTTCGACTGAGGTCAAGGTCGGCGGACAGTTCTTCGCGGCCATGCCCTTCCAGCTGAATCAGCGTCGCGGCCTGGCCGCTCCAGCGTCCCACCACCCGCGCCAGCGCAGTCAGCAGCAAGTCGTTGACCTGAGTACGATAGGTGGCGGGAGCCTCTTGCAGAAGCTGCCGGGTCACTTCGCGGTCAAGTTGCGTGCTGACCGTGCGCGCACGTCGGCGTTGTTGCCCGGCGCCCGGGTGGTCGCAGGGCAGCTCGGCGTGGTCGTGTTGCAACTGCGCCTGCCAGTACGCCAGCTCGCTGCCAAGCCCTTCGCTGCCGGCATAGGCTTGCAACTGCCCGGCCCAGTCCCTGAGCGAACTGGTCTTGGCCGGCAGCACCACCGTTTGGCCCGCCACGCATTGACGATAAGCACGCTGCAGGTCCTCCAGCAGGATCCGCCAGGACACCCCGTCGACCAACAGGTGATGGATCACCAGCAACAAGCGCTGGCACTCGCCCGGCTGCGTTACCAGCACCGCACGCACCAGGTCGCCACTGCCCAGGCACAGGCTGGCCTGGGCCTGGTCGCACAGAGCCTCCAGCGCCTGCGCATCGGCACAGTCACGCTGCCACAACAGCGCGTGGCGCACGTGCGCTTCGCCGAAGCTGGCACTCCAGCCCTGTGCGCTTTCGTCGAACTTCAGGCGCAAGCCGTCATGGTGCACCACCAACTGGTGCAGGGCGTGTTCCAGCCGGTCGACATCCAGCGGCTGCAAGGTGTCCAGCAGCACAGACTGGTTCCAGTGATGGCGCTCGGGAATAGCCAGCGCGAAGAATTCGGACTGGGCCGGCAGCAGGTGCAGCTCACCGCTGACCGGGCCCTGGTCGATCTGCTGCTGAGCGGCACCCAGCCGAGCGACACGCGCCAGGCCCTGCACCGTCTGCTGCTCGAAAACATCCTTGGGGCTGAAGGCGATGCCGGCCTGGCGGGCGCGCCCGACCACCTGGATGGAAACGATCGAATCGCCACCCAGTTCGAAGAAGTTGTCGGCCAGCCCCACCTGCTCAAGCTTGAGCACGTCCTGCCAGATCGCGGCCAGCTGCTGCTCCAGTTCACTGCGCGGGGCAACATAGGCCTGGCGTGCCTGGCTCATGTCCGGCAGCGGCAGCGCCTTGCGGTCTACCTTGCCGTTCGGCGTCAACGGCAGGCGCGCCATCAGCACCCAGTGCACGGGTACCATGTAGTCGGGCAGACGGGCTTTCAGGCTGGCTTTGAGCTGTTGCTTGAGCGCGTCGGCAGCCACCGCGTCTTCAGCCACGCAATAGGCCACCAACTGCGGCCCGTTGGCGCCAGGCTGAGCCATCACCACCGCCTCGCGTACCTGATCGCTGTCGAGCAACGCGGCTTCGATTTCGCCCAGCTCGATACGGAAACCGCGGATCTTGACCTGGTGATCGACCCGGCCGACGTACTCCAGCACGCCGTCGGCACGGCGCCGGGCCAGGTCGCCAGTGCGGTACAGGCGCTCGCCGGGCGCCCCGCAAGGGTGCGGAATAAAGGCCTGGGCAGTACGCAGTGGGTCGCCGACATAGCCACGGCCCACGCCGGTTCCTGCCACGCACAGCTCTCCGGTGACGCCCAGCGGCGCCAGCTCCAATGCGGCGTCCAGCACATACAGGCGGTTGTTGTCGGTGGGGCTGCCAATGGGCAGGTACACGCCTTGCGTGCTCGCCAGGTCGACGCGGAAGAACGCCACGTCATCGGAACATTCAGCCGGACCATAGGCATTGACCAGCCCGACATCGGGATAGCGCTGCAACCATTGACGTGCGGTTTCCGGCGCCAGCGCTTCGCCGGTGGGCAGCATCCAGCGCAGCGACGGCAGGGTAACGGCCGGGGCCTGGAACATACCCTGGATCAACGACGGCACGCTCTCGAGCACACTGATGCGCTGCTCGCGCACCTGCTGCAGCAGTGCTTCGGGATCATTCGCCAGTTCGTTCGGCACAATCTGCACACAGCCACCAAACAGTGGCGCTGCAAGGAACTGCCACACCGAAATGTCGAAGCTTTGCGACGCGGTCTGGGCGATCACGTCGTCCGGCCCCAGGCCCAGGTATGGCACCTTGCTCAGCTGGTTGTTGAGCATGCCCGCCTGCTCGACCATCACCCCTTTGGGCTGCCCGGTCGAACCCGAGGTGTAGATCACGTACGCCAGGTGCTGCGGGCCACTGTAGCGCTGCGGATCGTGCTCGGCGCTGTCAGGCCGGTCGAGGGTTTCCAGCACCAACAGCTGCGGCCGCCGTGCCTCGTCCAATGCGTCCAGCAAGGCCTCGGCCTGCGCCTGGCACGCCTCGGTGCAGAGCAACACCGGGGTGCGGCTCAAGGCGACAATATGGCTCAGGCGTTGTTGTGGCAGGCCAGGGTCCAGTGGCAGGTAGCCGGCGGCGGCCTTGAAGGTGCCCACCATCATGCCCAGCAGCTCAAGGCTGCGCTGCGCCAGCAAGGCCACTGGCTGGTCAGGCCCGACCCCCAGGGCAATCAGCCCATGGGCCACACGGTTGGCAAGGCGGTTGAGCTCGCTGTAGCTGTAGTGCCGGTCGCCGCAGCGCGCAACGACCGCCTGCGGGGTACGGGCCACCTGCGCTTCGAACAGCTCGGCATAACTGTGCTGCAGCGGGTAATCGGTAGCCGTCTGGTTGACGTGCTGCAACAGCCCTTCGCGGGTGGCAGGGGCTACCAGGCAGAACGCGCCCAGGCAGCTGTCCAGCGGCAAGCTCAGGCACTGCTGCAGCACATGCTGGAAGTTGTCGGCCAGCGCAGCCAGCGCCGGGCGCTGCAGATGCTCCAGCGCATGGCTGTAGTGCAACTGCAAAGTCTGCCCTTGGCTGATCGACAGGGTCAGCGGGTAATGTGTCTGTTCGCGGCTGTAGACCTCGCCGAAGCTCAAGCCTGCCGGGGTACCCTGCTGCAGCGCTTCGGAAACGGGGTAGTTCTCGAAGACCAGGATGTTGTCGAACAGGGCCTCGCCGCCCTGCCCGCTCCAGCGCTGGATGTCGAACAGCGGGGTGTGTTCGAACTCGCGCATGGCCACGTTCTGCGCCTGCAACTGCTGCAGGAATTGCGCGAACGGTAGCTGCGGGGCCGGGCTGGCAGTGACCGGCAAGGTGTTGATGAACAGGCCCACCTGCTGCTCGATGCCCTTGAGCGCAGCCGGGCGCCCGGCAACCGTGGCCCCGAACGTGACGCTGTCCTGCCCGGTATAGCGTTGCAGCAGCAACAGCCAGGCACCCTGCAGCAAGGTGTTGAGGGTGACCTTGTGTTGGCGCGCCAGTGCCACCAGCTGCCCGGTGGTGGCGGCATCGATCACCTGCACATGCTCGGCGTAGCCCTGCCCGGCTTCGGCCTGGGCTTCGTAGGCAATGGCCTGCGCCAGCCGGGTGGGCCCTTGCAGGTCGCGCAGGCAGTCTTTCCAGAACGCTTCACCGGCAGCGGCGTCCTGCCGGCCCAGCCAGCCGATGTAATCGCTGTAACGGCTGGTGACCGGTGGCAATGCCGAGAGCTGACCGTCGCCCAGCAGGGCGTACTGGTGCAGCACTTCGCCCAACAGCTGGGAGTTGCTCCAGCCATCCATGAGGATGTGATGGCTGGTATAGAGCAAGTGCTGTCGGGCCGGACCAGTGCGCACCAGCGCCAGGCGCAGCAATGGCGCCTGGCTGAGGTCGAAGCCCTGCTGACGCTGGTCGACTGCCAGTTGCTCGAGGGCAGCCTCAAGGCCTTCGCGCCCCTGCCAGTCGTGCACCACGAACGGCAGTTCAACGTGTTTGCGTACCACCTGCAGAGCCTGCTCGTGCTCCCAGTGGAACTGCGTGCGCAGGATATCGTGGCGCTGCAGCACGGCCTCCCAGGCACGGCGGAAACGCTCGACATCCAGGCCATCGACATCGACGCGCATCTGGTTCACGTAATCCCCCGCCTGCTGCTCGTACAAGGCGTGGAACAGCATGCCCTGCTGCATCGGCGCCAGCGGATAGAGGTCGGCGATCTCGGCCGCCGGCACTGGCAGTTGGTCCAGCTGGGTCTGCGACAGGCGCGCCAGCGGGAAGTCGGACGGCGTTACACCGCACACCCCCGGTGTGCAGCAGTGCTCGATCAACGCCTGCAACTCGCGGGTGTAATCGGCGGCCAGACGCTCAAGGGTGGCGCTATCGAACAACTCGCGACTGAACGTCCAGCCCAGGCTCAGCTCACCGCCGTACACCTGGCCATTGAGGCTCAACAGGTTGCCCAGCGGCGCCTGCGCGTCGTGATCGGCGCCCTTGTCTTCCTTGGCCGGCACGAACAGCGCTTCGGCCTGATCGAAGCTGCCATCGAACTGGCCCAGGTAGTTGAAGGTGATTTCCGGCAGCGGTGCATGGCCCAACTGCTGGCGCGCCTCGGCGCTGCCCCATTGGCCCAGCACCCCGAAACCGATGCCATTGTCGGGAATGCTGTGCAGGTGCTGCTTGACCTGCTTCAAGGTGTGGGAACGCTCGCTGGGCACCGCCAGCTTCAGCGGGAACACCGTGGTGAACCAGCCGAGCGTGCGGCTGAGGTCCAGGTCGTCGAACAGTGCTTCACGGCCATGACCTTCAAGCAGCACCGACACTTCGTCGCGCCCGGTCCAGCCTGCAATCACCCGCACCAGGGCTGCAAGCAGCAGGTCGTTGACACGTGTGCGGTAGGCTGCCGGCGCCTCGCGCAGCAGCCGCTCGGTCCATGCGCGGTCCAGGCGGCTGTAAACCGTGTGGGCGTGGCACTGCTGATTGGCTGCGGCCAGGTCGCTGACCTGCCGACGTGGCAGTGCGGCGCGCCCCTGCAACTGCTCGCACCAGTAGCCAAGCTGGCCCTGCATGTACGCTGCATGCCCCTGCAAGCGCTTGGCCCATGCCTGCATGGAATGGCTCTTGGCGGGCAGGTTCGGCTGGTTACCCGCAAGCACGGCAGCGTAGGCCTGTTGCAGGTCCTCCAGCAGGATGCGCCATGACACCCCATCCACCACGAGGTGATGAACGACCAACAGCAACCGCTGGCTGCCGTCCGCCAGCGTTGCGAGCAGCGCGCGCAGCAATGGCCCGTTTTCCAGGTCAAGGCTGCGCTGTGCTTGCTCGAGCAACGTATGCAGCCCCCCTTCATCATCCACCGCGGCCTGCCACAGCAGTGCCGCCTGGGCGCACTGTGCGGGGCTGCGGTAGTGCGCCTTCCAGCCGTCATCGGCGGCTGCAAAACTCAGGCGTAAGACGTCATGGTGATCGACCATAGTTTGCAGCGCCTGTTCCAGGCTTGCGGCACTCAAGGGCTGCCGTGGCTCAAGCAGTACCGACTGGTTCCAGTGGTGACGTGCCGGAATCGCCTGGGCAAAGAACAGCTGGTGTACAGGTAGCAGCTCCTGCTCGCCGCTGAGCGGCCCCTGGTCGGCCTGCGCTTCGCATGCACCGACTTGGGCAACGCTGGCCAGTGCGGCCACGGTCTGATGCTCGAACAGATCACGGGCACTGAACAGCAGGCCGTCCTGACGCGCCCGACTGACCAGCTGGATCGAGATGATCGAGTCGCCCCCAAGCTCGAAGAAGTTGTCACTCACGCCCACCTGCGGGAGCTTCAGCACGCGCTGCCACAACGCGGCAAGACGCTGCTCCAGGGCATTGCGTGGCGCCACGTAGGCCTGCTGCAGGGCGCTGAAGTCTGGTGCCGGCAGTGCTTTGCGGTCGAGCTTGCCATTGGGCAACAACGGCAGTTGCTCAAGCACCAGCCAGTGGGTCGGCAGCATGTAGTCCGGCAGGCTCTGGCGCAGCGCCGCCTTCAGCTGCTCGCGCTGCTCGGCCGGCCCGTGTGCGGCAATGCTATCGGCCAGCACCAGGTAAGCCGCCAGCTGCTTGCCGCTTGGGCCGTCCACGGCCACCACCACGGCCTCGCGCACCTCAGCGCAGGCCAGCAGGCACGCCTCGATTTCGCCCAGCTCGACACGGAAGCCGCGGATTTTTACCTGGTTATCGATTCGTCCCAGGTAATCGAACTGCCCGTCGGCGCGCAGGCAAACCTGGTCACCGGTGCGGTACAGACGCGCACCCTCGGTGCCAAACGGGTCGGGCACGAAGCGCTCGGCTGTCAGGCCCGGGCGCCCCAGGTAGCCGCGGGCCAGGCCGGCACCGCCCAGGTACAGCTGCCCGGCCACACCTGCTGGCAGCAGGCCCAGGGCGGCGTCCAGCACACACGCACTGCGCTCGCCGACAGGCTGGCCGATCGGTGCATAGGCGCTGTCGCAATGATCCCCGGCGCGGGTACGCCAGACCATCGGTGTGACCACGGTCTCGGTGGGGCCATACCCATTGATCATCACCTGAGGTTGCAGGCTTTGCTGCACCCGCTCGTACGTCGCCCGCGGCATGGCATCGCCGCCAAAGCTGTAAAGACGAACCGGCGGAGGGTTACCGGCATGCGCCGCATGCTCAGCCAGCTGTTGCAGGTAGGCCGGCGGGAATCCGGCCATGGTCACCCCATGCCGGCGTATCTCCTCGTAGGTGCGCTCGGGGCTCCACAGCTCATCGTCGCGCAGCAGCAGGCTGCCACCCATGACCAGCGAGGTCAGCCAGCGTTCATGGGCACCGTCGAAGGCAAACGACAGGAAATGCAGCTCACGGTCCGCCGGGGTCATTTCGTACCATTGGCCAGTGGCCAGGCAGTGCATGGCCAGCGGCCCGTGTGCAACCGCAACGCCTTTGGGCTGGCCGGTAGAACCCGAGGTGTAGATCACGTAGGCCAGGTTTTGTGGGCTCAATGCCACGGTGGGCGCCTGTTCGGCGCCCGGCTGCTCACCCAGTTGGTCGAGCAGCAGCGTACTAATGCCGGCCTGCACGTCCAGGCCCGGCAGCACCCGGCTGTGACTGAGCAACAGGTCGATGCCGCTGTCCTGCATCATGTAGGCCAGGCGCTCTGTCGGGTACTGAGGATCAAGCGGCAGGAACGCGCCACCGGCCTTGAGAATGCCCAGCAAGCCGACAACCATGTCGAGCGAACGCTCCAGGGCGATGCCCACCAGCACGTCGGGGCCGACACCCAGCGCCCGCAGGCGATGTGCCAACTGGTTGGCCCGGGCCTCGAGCTGGCCGTAGCTCAGTTGCTGGTCGCCGACCAGCAACGCTACCGCTTGCGGTTGGCGCCGGGCCTGTTCGGCAATCAGCTGGTGAACCGCCGCCGGCGCAACCGCGAGCCCCGCCTGTTGCCAGCCCTGCAACAGGGCCGCCTGCTCCTGCGGCGCCAGCAACGGCAGCTCGCCGACAGCCTGGCCTGGGTCGGCGGCCAGGCCGCGCAGCAAATTGCACCAGTGCTCAGCCATGCGTTGCAGGGTAGCGGCTTCGAACAGCTCGGCAGCGTAGAGGAACGACACGTTGATCGCCGCGTCGGTCTCCAACGTTTCCAGGGTCAGGTCGAATTGCGCGGTGCCACCCTGCAGGGTCATTTCCTCGGCATGCAAACCTGCCAGGCTGGTGCTGCCCACCTGCTGGCCGGCAATGCTGAGGTGGTTGTACATCACCTGGAACAGCGGGTTACGGTCCAGCGAGCGTTGCGGGTTCAAGGCTTCTACCAGGCGGTCGAACGGCAGGTCCTGATGCGCCTGCCCGGCCAGTGCCGTAGCCTTGACCTGGCTGAGCAGCGCTGCGCCGCTCATCGCCGGGTCGACTTCGACGCGCATGACCAGGGTATTGACGAAAAAGCCCAGGACGTTTTCCAGCTCTTGCCGGCTGCGGTTGCTCACCGGTATGCCGATGCGCACATCGGGTTGTTCGCAGTAGCGTTGCAACAACAGGGCAAAAGCGCCGAGGAACAGCTGGAACAGGGTCAGCTCATGCTCACGCGCCAACTGCCGCAAGCGCTGCGCCAGTTCGCTGTCCAGGGCGAATGCGACGCGCCCCAGACGGTGGTCTTTCAGCGCGCTGCGCGGGTGGTCGATTGGCAGTTCCAGGATGGGCTGCTCGCTTCCCAGCTGCCCGCGCCAGTAGTCCAGCTGGCGCTGGAGTTCGCCCTGGTCGAGCCAGTTCTTGTGCCAGGCGGCGTAATCGGCGTACTGGATCGGCAGCTTGGCCAATGCCGGCGCCTCGCCCCGGTGCAGGGCCTGGTACAGGGCAACGAACTCACGCACCATCACGCTCATCGAGCCACCATCGGAAATGATGTGGTGCAAGGTGACCACCAGGAACTGGTCCTGCTCGCCCAACTGCAGCACCTTGGCGCGCCACAACGGGCCGGTGCCCAGGTCGAACAGCCGCTGGGTCTCGGCCAGTACCTGAGCCTGTATGTGTGCCAGCTCGGCCGTTGCCGGCAGTCGGTCCCAGGCCAGCGGTAATTCACCCGCAGGCTGAATGCGCTGCAGCAGCACGCCATCGCGCTCGACGAACGTCGTGCGGAAGGCTTCATGGCGTTCGCAGAGGATCGCGAAGGCCTGGGTCAATGCGGCACGATCCAGTTCGCCGCGCAGGCGCACGACCATAGGTGTGTGGTAGGCGGTGCTGTGCGGCTGCATCTGCCAGAACAGCCATTGCCGCTGCTGGGCGTGCGACGCGACCAGGGGCTGGTCACGCGGCACCGCGGCGATCGGCTCGACGTGCTGCGCGCCAGCGCCCATTACCTGTTCGGCAAAGCCCTGTAGCGAGTTGCTTTCGAAAAGGCTGCGCAACGGTACGTCACGCCCCAGGATGCGCCGGACCCGGGCGATGATCTGCGTCGCCAGCAGGGAATGCCCACCCAGGGCAAAGAAGTTGTCGTCAAGCCCTACCTGGGCGACGTTCAGCACGTCCTGCCAGATCAGCGCCAGCTGCTGCTGCAAGGTGGTCTGCGGGGCACGGTAGGCCTGTGCCGGGCCTTCGTCAGGCACCGGCAAGGCACGTAAATCGAGCTTGCCGTTGAGTGTCAGTGGCATGCCGGGCAATGCCATGAAGCGGCTCGGCAGCATATAGTCCGGCAACTGCCTGGCCAGCGCCGCTTGTACTTCGGCAAGCACCTGCGGGGCATCAGACTGGCTGTCGGGGACCACGTAGGCCACGATGCGGGCCGCGCTGCCACTGCCGCGGATAACGGCCACGGCGTCGTGCACACCGGGCTGGCGCTTGAGGGTGTCGGTGATTTCACCCAGTTCGATCCGGTAACCGCGAATCTTTACCTGATGGTCGACCCGCCCCAGGTAATCGACCTGGCCGTTCGCCAGCTGCCGCGCCAGATCGCCGGTACGGTACACGCGGGTACCGGCGGCACCGAACGGGTTGGGCACAAAGCGTTCGGCCGTCATCGCCGCGCGGCGGTGATAGCCTCGCGCTACCCCTGCGCCGGCAAGATACAACTCGCCCTGGCAGCCGGTGCTCAGCGGTTGCAGCGAAGCGTCCAGCACATAAGCCTGCATGTTGGCCAACGGCCGCCCAAGCGGCGCACGCCCCGTCGCCGGTGGCGCCTCGACCGCATCAGCGAGCGCGCCCACGGTGGTTTCGGTTGGGCCGTAATGGTTGAACAGCGTGCAGTGCGGGGCCAGCTGCGCCAGTTGTGCCATCAGCCCGGCGGGGCAAGCCTCGCCGCCCAGCACCAGCGCACGCTGTGGCAGTGCCCGGGCCGGGTGCGGGCCATCGAGCAATGCCTGCAGGTGGGAAGGGACAATTTTCAGCACGTCCACGGCGTGTGCGTGCATGTAGGCGGCGAAACGCTCGGCGTCCAGGCTGATGTCCAGGGCAATCACATGCAGGCAGCTGCCGCTGCACAGTGCGCCGAACAGGGTGGTGTGGCCAAGGTCGGCCGCCAGCGTGGAAACCACCGCCATGCTCGCGACCCGGCCCAGCGCCAGGCGCTGCAAGGCCGCCTGCACGTAGTTGGCCAGGGCGCCATGGCTGATGGTGACACCCTTCGAACGCCCGGTAGAGCCCGAGGTATAGATGACATAGGCCAGGTTATCGGCATTCAGCTGTGCAGGCGGAGCCGTCGTACTGAAGCGCGCCAGTTCCTCTGCTGCCTGGTCGAGTACCAGGTAGCGCACTTGTGTGTCCTGCGGTAGACGGGCCAGCAGCGCCTGCTGGGTCAGCAGCAGTTGAACACCGCTGTCGTCGAGCATGTAGGCAAGCCGCTCTTGCGGGTATTCGGGGTCGAACGGCACATAGGCACCGCCGGCCTTGAGGATGGCCAGCAGGCCAACGATCATCTCCACCGACCGTTCGACTGCAATACCCACCAGTACCTCAGGCCCGACGCCCCACTCGATCAGTTGGTGTGCCAGCCGGTTGGCATCGGCATCGAGTTCGGCATAGCTCAGTTGCCGGTCGCCGAACACCAGTGCCGGGGCCTGCGGCTGCTGCGCCACCTGCGCGGCGAACAGCGCAAGTATGCTGTCGACGGCGAACTCGCTGGAGGCCGGTTGGCTGGCCTGCAGCAGCCGCTGCCGCTCGCCGGCACCCAGCAGCTGCAAGTCGCCGATGGCTGCCAGCGGGTCGGCGGCCATGGCCTGCAACAGGTTCAGCCAATGGCTCGCCATACGCTCGATGGTGGCCGGGGCGAACAATTCGCGGGCATAGGTGAAGGCTGCCTGCACCTGGCCGTCGCGCTCCACGGTATCGAGGGTGAGCTCGAACTGGACACTGCGCTCGTGGCGCTCCAGCACGTGCAGCTCAAGGCCTGATTCGCTGCGCAAGGCGCCGATGTCGGCGACGTTCGCCTGATGGTTGTGCAACACCTGGAACAACGGCGTATGGCTGAGGCTGCGCTCGACTTGCAGGCCTTCGACCAAACGCTCGAACGGCAAATCCTGGTGGCTCTGGGCCGCGCGGGTGGTTTCGCGGATATCGGCCAGCAATTGGGCGACGGACATCTGCGGGTCGAGCTCGGTGCGCAACACCTGGGTGTTGACGAATACGCCAATCAGCCCCTCGACTTCTTGGCGATTGCGGTTGGCGACCGGCACTCCGACACGGATGTCCTGCAGGCCACTGTAATGTTGCAAAAGCAGCTTGAAACCGGCCAACAGCACACTGAACAAGGTGACCCCTTGCTGACGCGCCAGGCCCACCAGGCGCTCGCTCAGGCCCTGTGGCACCGCGATGGGCAGGCGCTGGCCCTGGCGGCTGGCATGCAGCGGGCGCGGGTAGTCGGCAGGCAACTGCAATACCGGGTGCTGGTCGCCCAGCTTGGCCTGCCAGTAAGCCAGCTGTCGCGCCTGCTCCCCGGCCTCCAGCCAACGCCGCTGCCACAGCGCATAGTCACTGTACTGGATCGGCAACTCAGGCAGCACCGGCACCTGCCCGCGAACCAAGGCGTCGTAGCCGTGGACGAATTCCTGGATGAGCACGTTCATCGACCAGCCATCGGCGACGATATGGTGCAGGGTCAACAGCAGCACGTGCTCCTGTGCCGCCAGCTTCAACAAGCGTACGCGAAACAGCGGGCCCTGCTGGAGGTCGAAGGGCAAACCGGCTTCGTCCCGGACGGCTTGCGCTACAGCGGCGTCGCGGGCCCCGCCGGCCAGCGCCTGAAGGTCGTGTTCTTCAATGACGATGGCCGCTGGCTGCACCACTTGCACCACTTCGTCACCCTGGGTCTGGAACACAGTACGCAGGGCCTGGTGTCGCTGCAGTACCTGCTCGAACGCGCGCTGTACCGCCGAGGTGTCCAGCGCCCCTTTCAGCACCACCGCACTGGGCAGGTTGTAGGCGGCACCGTGTGGGTCCAGTTGCCACAGAAACCACATGCGCTGCTGGGCATAGGACAGTGCATGGCGATCGTCGACGGCAACGTCCGCAGGGATCGGGAATTGTGAAAAGTCGATACCCTCGCTGGCCAGGGTTTCGAGAAACAGCCGCCGCTTTTCCACCGGCAGCTCAATGAAACGGCGGGCGAGCTTCAGGGACTTCTCAACATTCATCGGGATTCATCCGTGCACATGGGTTTCGAGTAACAACTCGGCTATCCCTACGAAACGGATGGAACACCGGGAAAATTAACCCGTCACGGCCACTGGCAAAGGCAGGCTCAGCCGGGGGCCTGGGGTTTGCCATGACAGACGGTTTTCCGGTTTGCCTGCCCTCGCGCGTCATAAGGGTACCGGCGGGATTTTCCTCATACCGCGAGGGATCGACGCGCAAGCCACCCAAACCACAAGGCACCGGCCCCTATGTCCAAAAAGTCACGCTCGAAACTCTGGTTCCTGGTTCACAGCTGGCTGGCCCTGCCCATCTGGTTCTTCGTGCTGATCGTCTGCTTCACCGGCACCCTGGCAGTGGTCAGCCAGGAGCTGGTGTGGCTGGCCAAACCGGAGATACGCGCGGCGAAGCCGAGCGATGATGCGCCACTGCTGACCTACGACCAGGTGCTCAAGGCCCTGCGTGAAGCGCGCCCCGAGCTGGATGTGCAATACATCATGCGCCCGGACGAGTCGCACTTTGCGCTGCAGGTGCAGGTGGTGCAGCCGGACAACACCACCCAGAACCTCTACGTGAACCCCTATACAGGCAAGATCCAGGGCATCAGCCCCTCCTTCGACTTTCGCCAGTTCACCCGCGCCTTGCATGGCTGGTGGCTGGTACCTTTCGGCAACGGCTACCCGTGGGGGTGGTACCTGGTCTCGCTGCTGGGCTTGCCGATGCTTGCCTCGCTGGTCACCGGCCTGGTCGTCTACAAGCGCTTCTGGAAAGGCTTTCTGAAACCTACCCTGCGCTTTCGCCAAGGTGCCCGCATCTTCTGGGGTGACTTCCATCGCCTGAGCGGTATCTGGTCGATCTGGTTCATTGCCGTGATCGCGATCACCGGCACCTGGTTCCTGATCCAGGCGTTGCTGGCCGACAACCACATCTCGATCTCAA
Organism: Pseudomonas sp. D5(2026); assembly: GCF_057766845.1. Lineage (NCBI taxonomy): Bacteria > Pseudomonadati > Pseudomonadota > Gammaproteobacteria > Pseudomonadales > Pseudomonadaceae > Pseudomonas > Pseudomonas sp. D5(2026). Next base: position 1,796,411 of record NZ_CM173421.1, on the reverse strand, counting down.
GCCGCGACGTACCCGCGGTGGTGGCCCGCGATGACGTACCGCTGCTGCAGGCTGGCGAAGCGCCCCGGCTGGTCAGCCTGGAGCATGCCATCGAAACGGTAAAGGCGCAGATCCCCGGCTTCGAGGCATCCTTCGTGCGCCTGCCAGGCAATGCCTATGACACCTTCAACATCCGTGGCCGCGGCTGGTACCCGCTGATGTTCCAGAGCGCCAGCATCAACCCGTACACAGGCGTGGTCGCCACCTCGCACACCCTGGATGATCGCACCTCACTGGAGTTCGTCACCGAATCCATGCGCCCGTTGCACACTGGCGACTTCGGCGGGCTGTGGGTCAAGATGATCTGGTTCGTTTTTGGCCTGGTGCTGACCTTGATGGTGCTCAGCGGCCTGTTGATCTGGAGCAAGCGCACCGCACAGGCCACTGCAGCCGCACTGAAACGCAAACCCCGCAGCGCACCGACGGCTACCGCCGCGCAAGACGCCCACCTGCCGGAGACCGCCCGATGAGCCGAGCCACCACCGCCGACGCACCTTCGGCCTCACGCCGCCTGTGGCTGAAATGGCGCTTTCACCTGAACATCCTGCTGATACTCGTCCCTTTGGGGTTCATGCCCAGGTATTTTGCCGACCAGGCATTGTTCAAAGGAGAAGCCGGGCTGGGTGAGCGTGAGGCGGGTGTGGTCGCAGTAGGCCCATGGAGCCTGCGTCTGGCCGAATTCCGTGCTGCGGCGCCCCGCCAGGAAGGCCCAGCCGGGTATTTCAAGAGTTTCAGTGCGGCGCTGTGCAACCACTGTATCGGCGAAGTGAAGGCCACTTACCTGCGGGTGGGCAAGCCACGCAGCCTGCGCGCGGCCGGGAGCATTTTCTTCGGTTCACCGTACAGCATGGGCGCTTCCGTCCCGGTTCCAGCCAAGACCCGGCCCAACGCTGAACTGTGGATCACCATGGAGGGCTGGGATGGCAGCGTGCACCAGGCTTCGATTCCCCTGAGCCAGGCCTCGCCAGCGACAGTCGCCTGGCTGCAGACGCAGGCTGGCAGCCGCTAGACAACCGGGTGGCGCCCCCTGATCGGCTCAAGCGTTGCCAGCGGCGCTTTCCTTTCCCGCGTCCGTGGGGGCACTTTCAGTGGGCGTGAAGACCATCACATCCAGTACATCGGAATGGAACTCACGGCGGTACAGGATCAATACCACGCCCACACTCACCACCATGAACAGCCAGGGGCTGATGAACCAGGTCAGCATGGCCATGCCGAAATAGTACGAGCGCAGGCCGAAGTTGAACTGGTTGGCAGCCAGTGAAAGCACGCGCGCCGCGCGGGAGGCGAACGCCTTTCGCTCCAGCTCGTTGACCAGCCGCTCGCCGATCATCGGCGCCGACCCCACCAGCACAGCGGCAAAATTGTATTGGCGCATGCACCAGCTGAACGTGAAGAAGGCATAGACAAATACCATGGCCAGGCACAGCAGCTTGATCTCCGACATGCCCTGAGATGTCTGCTGAACCAGCGGCAGGTCGGCCAGCAACGACAGAGCCCGGTCGGAGGCACCGAGCACGGTGAGGATGCCAGCCAGAATGATCAGGGTGCTGGAGGCAAAGAACGAGGCGTTGCGCTCCAGATTACCGATCACGCTGGCATCGGCGATGCGGTTGTCGCGCAGCAGCATGCGGCGCATCCAGTCTTCGCGGTACAGGTGCAGCACACTGGCCAGGCAAGCGGTGTCGCGCCCCTTCCAGATCGCATAGCGGGTATAGCCACCCCAGCACAGGGCGAACCAGGCGATGGCCAGCAGGTTGTTGAGGTTGCTTTGGATGAAGTTCATGCAGGGTTACCGAAAGGGCCATGTGCCTAAAGGATAGGGACCGGATTTCGACGCTGGCAAGCGGCAAAAGGCACACCTGCACACTGGAAAATGCCTGGCCTGCTGCGAAGAGACTGTAACAGGCAACCAACGAAAAGCCCCGCATCCTTACGGATACGGGGCTCTCTTGTTTTCACCCTTGGCGCGCACCCTTCGGCTTGTGGCCGGTGCCGCCCTCAGGCTTCGACTTGTGCGGTCAGGCCAACGCCTCGCGCGGCTTGCCGAGCATGCGGTCGCAGGCCACGGCACCCGCCAGGGTCACCACCGAAGGCACCAGCCAGGCCATGCCGGCATCACTCAATGGCAGGTGCGCCATGAAGTCCGGCAACACGTGGGCAAGGCTGCTGCCCTTGATCGCATCGACCATGCCGAACAGCAGCGATACCAGCATCACGGGCGCCAGGATGCGCGTTGGCGAGTTCCACAGGTCTTTCACGAAACTCAGGCCGACCACCACGATGCACGGTGGATAGATGGCGGTGAGCACCGGGATCGAGAACATGATCAGCTTGGTCAGGCCAAGGTTGGAAATCAGCAGCGAGAAGCCGGCGAGGATCACCACCAGTGCGCGGTACGACAGCGGCAGAATCTGGCTGAAGTACTCGGCGCAGGCACAGGTCAGGCCAACTGCGGTTACCAGGCAGGCCAGCGCGATCAGCACGGCCAGGAAGCCGCTGCCCAGCGAGCCGAAGGTGTGCTGTACGTAGGCATGCAGCACCGCGGCACCGTTGGTGGCGTCAGCCGCGATATCGTGGCTGGTGGCACCCAGGCGGAACAGGCTGATGTATACCAGCGCCAGGCCGACACCTGCGATCAGGCCAGCGATGATGGCGTAACGGGTGATCAGCTTCGGCGACTCCACCCCGCGCGAGCGGATGGCGTTGACGATGACGATACCGAACACCAGGGCACCCAGGGTATCCATGGTCAGGTAGCCGTCGGAGAAGCCCTTGGAGAATGCTGCAGCGGCATAGGCCGGCTGTGCGTCACCAATGGTTCCGGCTGGCAGGGCGAAGGCAGCGATGCCCAGCACCGCCAGGGCGATGATCTTCAACGGTGCCAGGAAGCGGCCTACGGTATCGAGCAGCTTGCCCGGGTACATGGACACCGCCAGTACCACGACGAAGTACACCAGGCTGTAGATGAACAGCGCCAGCGGGCTCTCACCGGTCAGCGGCGCAACACCCACTTCGAACGACACGGTCGCGGTACGCGGGGTGGCGAACAGCGGGCCTACCGACAGGTAGCACACGGCCGCCAGCAAGCCACCGAAGAACTTGCCAATCGGGCTGCTCAGGGCGTCCATGCCGCCACCGACCTTGGCCAGGGCGACCACGGTGATGACCGGCAGGCCGACGGCAGTCACCAGGAAGCCCAGTGCAGCCATCCATACATGCGGGCCAGACTGCAAACCGACGATAGGCGGGAAGATGATGTTGCCTGCACCCACAAAAAGCGCAAACGTCATAAAGCCAAGCGCCAGGATATCCTGGCCTTTGAGAACTTTCATTTAAGGTAGTACCACACTGCTGAAATCGGGATTCGAGAGGGGATTTCCCTTTGGATGAGGGGAAATGCTGCCCGGCTTGATAGGCCAGACCCGTTTAGCGTGTCGTTCCCTTTTGGGGTACGGGCACAGAGTGAACGCGTAATGTAACTGTTTTGTCAGTCAAACGCACTGGCACAGTGCTGCTTGTCCGATGTGCGTACATGTTTGTCGTCTGTGCGACCGAGGACAGGAGGAATTATCCTCGGATTGAAACATTCGTCTGCGTGAAAATTCCTATTAAACCTATCGAAGAATCCCTATCGCCAGCACCGGCCCCTTCGCGGGTGAACCCGCTCCCACAGGTACTGCATAGCCCCCCAGGGATTGTCATCTCTCTGAGGGGGCGTGCTTACCCACGAAGAGGGCGGCATAGGCATACAGAAACCCCACATACGACAAAGGCCACCCGAAGGTGGCCTTTGTGCGCGTGGGGGGTGTAGCAGTATTACTTCTTGGCTTCCCAGCCAGTCAGCTCGGCCAGGGCCTTGCCGATGTCAGCCAGGGAACGAACGGTTTTCACACCCGCGTCCTGCAGAGCGGCGAACTTCTCGTCCGCAGTGCCCTTGCCGCCGGAGATGATGGCGCCAGCGTGGCCCATGCGCTTGCCCGCAGGTGCAGTAACACCGGCGATGTAGGAAACGACAGGCTTGGTGACGTTGGCCTTGATGTAGGCCGCAGCTTCTTCTTCAGCCGAACCGCCGATCTCACCGATCATGACGATCGCTTCAGTCTTCGGGTCTTCCTGGAACAGCTTCAGGATGTCGATGAAGTTGGAGCCCGGGATCGGGTCACCGCCGATGCCGACACAGGTCGACTGGCCGAAGCCGGCGTCGGTGGTCTGCTTCACAGCTTCGTAGGTCAGGGTGCCGGAACGCGAAACGATACCGACCTTGCCTGGCAAGTGGATGTGACCTGGCATGATGCCGATCTTGCACTCGCCCGGGGTGATGACACCTGGGCAGTTAGGGCCGATCAGGGTAACGCCCAGCTCGTCGCACTTGACCTTGGCATCCAGCATGTCCAGGGTAGGAATGCCTTCGGTGATGCAGACGATCAGCTTGATGCCGCCAAAGGCAGCTTCCAGGATCGAGTCCTTGCAGAACGGAGCCGGTACGTAGATGACCGAAGCATCAGCGCCGGTAGCTTCCACGGCTTCCTTGACGGTGTTGAACACCGGCAGGCCCAGGTGGGTGGTGCCACCCTTGCCTGGGGTTACGCCGCCGACCATCTTGGTGCCGTAGGCAATGGCCTGTTCGGAGTGGAAAGTACCCTGCGAGCCAGTGAAGCCTTGGCAGATGACTTTGGTGTCTTTATTGATCAGGACGCTCATTACTTGCCCTCCGCAGCTTTGACAACTTGTTGAGCAGCGTCGGTCAGGCTGGTTGCCGCAATGATGTTCAAACCGCTTTCTGCCAGTACTTTAGCGCCCAGTTCGGCGTTGTTGCCTTCGAGGCGAACGACAACCGGAACTTTGACGCCGACTTCTTTCACTGCACCAATGATGCCTTCGGCAATCATGTCGCAGCGAACGATGCCGCCGAAGATGTTGACCAGAACGGCCGCGACATTGCTGTCGGACAGAATGATCTTGAACGCTTCGGTTACGCGCTCTTTGGTAGCACCACCGCCAACGTCAAGGAAGTTGGCCGGCTTGCCGCCGTGCAGGTTGACGATGTCCATGGTACCCATGGCCAGGCCGGCACCGTTGACCATGCAGCCGATGTTGCCTTCAAGGGCAACGTAGTTCAGTTCGAACTTGGCAGCGTGGGCTTCACGGGCATCGTCCTGCGACGGGTCGTGGAAGGTTTTCAGCTTCGGCTGACGGTACATGGCGTTGGCGTCGATGTTGATCTTGGCATCGAGGCAGTGCAGGTCGCCATCGGCCTTGATCACCAGCGGGTTCACTTCCAGCAGCGCCAGGTCGTGATCCTTGAACAGCTTGGCCAGGCCAACGAAGATCTTGGCAAACTGTTGAACTTGCTTGCCTTCCAGGCCCAGCTGGAATGCCAGCTCGCGACCCTGGAACGGCTGAGCGCCGACCAGTGGGTCGATGGTGGCCTTGAGGATTTTCTCAGGCGTTTCGTGAGCGACTTTCTCGATGTCCACGCCACCTTCGGTGGAAGCCATGAACACGATACGGCGGCTCGAACGATCGACTACAGCGCCCAGGTACAGCTCTTTGGCGATGTCAGTGCAGGATTCGACCAGAATCTTGGAGACGGGTTGACCGTTGGCATCGGTCTGGTAGGTAACCAGATTCTTGCCCAACCACTGTGCAGCAAACGCCTTGGCGTCTTCCTTGCTGCGAACCAGCTTTACGCCGCCCGCTTTACCGCGACCACCCGCGTGAACCTGGGCTTTTACAACCCACTCGTTCCCGCCGATCTTGTCGCAGGCTTCTGCAGCTTGCTCAGGGGTATCGACTGCGAAACCCTTGGAAACTGGCAGGCCGTATTCAGCGAACAGCTGCTTACCCTGATACTCGTGAAGATTCATGCTTTTTACCGTCTTCGTTAGGTACTGCGCTTCGGCGCTGCGCCATCAGTGGCGCCGCACCACCTGTGACCGTTGACCCCGGGTTATCCCATGTGATCCGGTCCGGCGGACTTTCCGCGGTGAGTCATGCACGCAAGACTCACGACGGGCAGCCCGCCGTGGTTTCTTATAATTAACGCTTCTTACGGTTGGCCACGTGAATGGCGCCGCCATTCACCGCCAGCGCTGCTTCATGCAACGCTTCGGACAGGGTTGGATGGCTGAAGACCATCATGCCCAGATCCTCGGCACTGGTGCCGAATTCCATTGCGATTGCGCCCTGCTGCACCAGTTCGGCAGCCGATGGGCCAATCACGTGAACACCCAGAACGCGGTCGGTCTTGGCATCGGCGATGACCTTGACGAAACCACCGGTGTCGTTGGCAGCCATCGCACGGCCGCTGGCCGCGAACGGGAAGGTGCCCACGTTAACCTCAACGCCCTCGGCCTTCAAGGCCTGTTCAGTCTTGCCGACCCACGCGATTTCCGGGTGGGTGTAGATGACCGAAGGGATCAGGTCGTAGTTCATCTGGGCCTTGTGGCCCTTGATGCGTTCGACGACCATGATGCCCTCTTCCGAAGCCTTGTGGGCCAGCATCATGCCGCGTACCACGTCACCGATGGCGTACACGCCCGGAACGCTGGTGGCGCAGTAATCGTCGACGAAGATGTAACCACGCTCGTCGATGGTCACGCCGCTGTCGGAAGCCAGCAGATCGGTGGTCACCGGGCGACGGCCGACTGCGACAATCAGCTTGTCGAAGGTGATCTTCTGCTCGCCTTCGGCGTTGGTGTAGGTCACTTCGACTTCATTGCCGTTGACTTTCGAGCCGGTGACGCGAGCGCCCAGCTTGATGTCCAGGCCTTGCTTGGTCAGGGTCTTCTGGGCTTCTTTCGACACGGCGGTGTCGGCAGCCATCAGGAAGGTGTCCAGGGCTTCCAGCACGGTGACTTCAGCACCCAGGCGAGCCCATACCGAGCCCAGCTCCAGGCCGATCACGCCTGCACCGATAACGCCGAGGCGCTTCGGTACGGCCTGGAATTCCAGGGCGCCGGTGGAGTCGACGATGACGTTCTGATCGACCGGAGCCGGTGGAATGTCGATCGGGCGCGAGCCGGAAGCCAGGATCACGTTCTCGGCTTCGATGATTTCGGTGGTGCCGTCAGCCTTGGTGACTTCGACCTTCTTGCCGGCCAGCAGCTTGCCGTGGCCCTGGATCGAAGTGACGCCGTTGGCCTTGAACAGGGTGGCAACGCCACCGGTCAGGTTCTTGACGATGCCAGCCTTGCGGCCAACCATCGCGGCGACGTCCATCTTCACTTCGCCAGTGGAGATACCGTGGACGTTGAAGCTTTCTTTGGCTTCCTTGTACTTCCAGGAGCTGTCCAGCAGCGCCTTGGAAGGGATGCAACCTACGTTCAGGCAGGTGCCGCCCAGGGCCAGTTTGCCCTCGGCGTCGGTGTATTTCTCGATACAGGCAGTCTTCAGACCAAGTTGGGCAGCCTTGATGGCAGCCACATAGCCGCCAGGACCTGCACCAATCACCACTACGTCGAATTTCTGGGTCATAAAAGATTCCTTTTTAGCTTCAAGCGGCAAGCTGCAAGCCGCAAGACCAGCAGGCTTCAGCTTGAAGCTTGCGGCTTGCAGCTTACAGCTGCGCGATTAGATGTCCAGCAGCAGGCGGGACGGATCTTCCAGCAGGTTCTTGATAGTGACCAGGAAGGTTACCGCTTCCTTGCCGTCGATCAGGCGGTGATCGTACGACAGCGCCAGGTACATCATCGGGCGAATCACGACCTGGCCATTGATGGCCATCGGGCGCTGGATGATGTTGTGCATGCCGAGAATGGCGGCCTGCGGCGGGTTGACGATCGGGGTCGACATCATCGAACCGAAGGTGCCACCGTTGGTGATGGTGAAAGTGCCACCGGTCATCTCTTCGATGGCCAGTTTGCCGTCACGGGCCTTCTTGCCGAAGGTAGCGATACCGTTCTCGATTTCAGCCAGGCTCATCGACTCGGCGTTACGCAGCACCGGTACCACCAGGCCACGGTCGCTGGACACGGCAACACCGACGTCGGCGAAGCCGTGGTAGACGATGTCGTTGCCGTCGATCGAGGCGTTCACGGCCGGGAAGCGCTTCAGCGCTTCGGTAGCAGCCTTGACGAAGAACGACATGAAGCCCAGGCGCACGCCATTGTGGGTCTTCTCGAACAGGTCCTTGTACTTCGAACGCAGGGCCATGACTTCGGTCATGTCCACTTCGTTGAAGGTGGTCAGCATCGCCATGTTGGACTGGGCTTCGACCAGACGCTCGGCGATCTTGGCACGCAGGCGGGTCATCGGCACGCGCTTCTCGGTACGGTCGCCAGCAGCGACGACAACCGGGGCAGCGGCAGCAGCGGCAGGCTTGGCAGCCGGTGCAGCGGCAGGTGCCGACTTCTTGTTGGCAACAGCAGCAACCACGTCTTCCTTGGTGACGCGACCGCCTTTGCCGGTACCTGCCACGGTAGCCAGGTCGATGCCGTTTTCTTCAGCCAGCTTGCGCGCGGCCGGGGCAGCAATCGGGTCATCTTCACCGGCGTCAGCGGCAGCAGCGGCCGGAGCAGCAGCAGGAGCGGCTGCCGCGGCTGGTGCTGCGGCAGCACCGCCTTCAACGATCGAACCCAGCAGTTCGTCGGACAGGACGGTGTCGCCCTCGCCCTTGACGATATCGCCCAGCACGCCATCGGCAGTAGCCAGTACTTCCAGGACAACCTTGTCAGTCTCGATGTCGACGATCAGCTCGTCACGCTTGACGGCTTCGCCCGGCTTCTTGTGCCAGGTGGCAACGGTGCCGTCGGCAACCGATTCCGGGAAGGTTGGGGCTTTGATCTCGATAGCCATTATCTGTGTTTCCTTAAATTCGGTTTCAGGTGCGCGAAGGCGTTAGACAGTGAAGGCGTCTTGCAGCAGTTTTTCCTGCTGTTCGACGTGCTTCGAAGCGTAACCACAGGCTGGCGCGGCGGAAGCGTCGCGACCGGCGTATTCCAGGGTCAATGCCTTGTTGTGGCGGCCCAGGATACGGCGCATGTGGTGCTGGCTGCTGTACCAGGCGCCCTGGTTCATCGGCTCTTCCTGACACCAGACCGCATGCTTGAGGTTGGTGTAAGGGGCGAGGATTTCGACCAGATCGTCCTCAGGGAACGGATACAGCTGCTCGATACGCAGGATGGCGATGTCTTCGCGGCCTTCGGCACGGCGCTTTTCCAGCAGGTCGTAGTAGACCTTGCCGCTGCACAGCACCAGACGCTCGACCTTGGCCGGATCGATTGCGTCGATTTCCGGGATCACGGTCTGGAACGAGCCTTCTGCCAGGTCTTCCAGGGTCGAGATGGCCAGCTTGTGGCGCAGCAGCGACTTCGGCGTCAGGACGACCAGCGGCTTGCGCAGCGGGCGGATGACCTGGCGACGCAGCAGGTGGTAAATCTGTGCCGGCGTCGTCGGTACGCAGACCTGGATGTTGTGCTCGGCGCACAGCTGCAGGTAACGCTCCAGACGCGCGGACGAGTGCTCCGGCCCCTGCCCTTCATAGCCGTGTGGCAGCAGCATGGTCAGACCGCACAGGCGGCCCCACTTGTGCTCACCACTGGTGATGAACTGGTCGATCACCACTTGCGCACCGTTGGCGAAGTCGCCGAACTGGGCTTCCCAGATCACCAGCGCGTTCGGCATGGTGGTGGAGTAGCCGTATTCAAAGGCCAGTACCGCTTCCTCGGACAGGAACGAATCGTACAGATCGAAACGTGGCTGGCCAGGGAACAGGTTCTGCAACGGGATGTAGGTGCTGGCGTCCTTCTGGTTGTGCAGCACCGCGTGACGGTGCGAGAAGGTGCCACGGCCGATGTCCTGGCCGGTCATACGGATCGGGTGACCTTCGAACTGCAGGGTGGCGTAAGCCATGGTCTCTGCATAACCCCAGTTGATCGGCAAGCCACCGGCCTGCATCTTCTGACGGTCTTCGTAGATCTTCGACACCTGACGCTGCACCACGAAACCTTCCGGCAGCTCGAGCAGCTTGGCCGATAGGTCCTGCAGGGTCTTGAGGTCGAAACGGGTGTCGTGACGCGCGGTCCAGGCATGGCCCAGGTACGGACGCCAGTCGACGAACAGCTCGCGGTTCGGCTCCTTGACCAGGCTCTTCACCACGTGCAGGCCATTGTCCAGCGCGTTGCGGTACTCGTCGATCTTGGCCTGAGCGCGCTCGGCGTCGATGCGACCAGCCTGGATCAGCTGCTCGGCATACAGCTCACGGGTAGTGCGCTGCTTGCTGATTTGCTGGTACATCAGCGGCTGGGTGCCGTTAGGCTCGTCAGCCTCGTTGTGGCCACGGCGACGGTAGCAGACCAGGTCGATGACCACGTCACGCTTGAACTGCATGCGGTAGTCGATGGCCAGCTGGGTGACGAACAGCACGGCTTCCGGGTCATCGCCGTTCACGTGCAGGATCGGTGCCTGGATCATCTTGGCAACGTCGGTCGCGTACTCGGTGGAGCGCGCATCCAGCGGGTTGCTGATGGTGAAACCAACCTGGTTGTTGATCACGATGTGCACGGTACCGCCGGTCTTGAAACCGCGGGTCTGCGACATCTGGAAGGTTTCCATGACCACGCCCTGGCCAGCGAATGCAGCGTCGCCGTGGATCGAGATCGGCAGCACCTTGTCGCCAACGGTGTCGTTGCGGCGGTCCTGACGGGCGCGCACCGAACCTTCGACCACCGGCGATACGATTTCCAGGTGGGACGGGTTGAACGCCATGGCCAGGTGCACTTCGCCACCCGGGGTCATCACGTTCGAGGAGAAGCCCTGGTGATACTTAACGTCACCGGAGCCCAGCTCGTTCATCTTCTTGCCTTCGAACTCGTCGAACAGCTCGCGCGGGTTCTTGCCGAAGGTGTTCACCAGCACGTTCAGGCGGCCACGGTGGGCCATGCCGATCACGACCTCCTTGGCGCCGTAAGAGCCGGAACGCTGGATCATTTCATCCAGCATCGGAATCAGGCTCTCGCCGCCTTCAAGGCCGAAACGCTTGGTGCCCGGGTATTTGGTGCCCAGGTACTTTTCCAGGCCCTCACCGGCGGTCACGCGCTCGAGCAAGTGGGCCTGCACGTCAGCGGAAAACTCCGGACGGCCGCGCACGCTTTCCAGGCGCTGCTGGAACCAGCTGCGCTGCTCGGAATCGACGATGTGGGTGAATTCGGCGCCAATGGTGCGACAATATGTCTTCTGGAGTGCATCGAAGATGTCGCGTAGGCTCGCCTCCTCTTTGCCGATGAACAGGTCGCCGGCACGGAAGGTCGTATCAAGATCGGCATTGGTCAAGCCGTAGTGATTGATCGACAGGTCTACGGGCGCAGGGCGCTGCCACAACCCCAACGGGTCGAGCTTGGCAGCCTGATGGCCGCGCATACGATAGGCCTGGATCAGTCGCAGAACTTCAACCTGCTTCTTCTCGTGTTCACTGCTCACGCTCCCGGCGGAAACCGGTTGGGCGCGGCGCTGGTTCTTTGCCAGCAGTACGAAATGGTCGCGGATTGTCGAGTGCGATACATCAGTAGCGGTGCTGCCGTCGGCTGGCAACTTCTGGAAGTAAGTGCGCCACTCTTCTGGCACAGCGTTAGGGTCGTGCAGGTAGAGCTCGTAGAGCTCTTCCACATATGCAGCGTTACCACCTGAAAGGTGGGCGCTATCCCACATGCGCTGCATCACGCTTTCTTGCATGCTTGGTCACCCTCGATTAGGGGACTGATCGGCGAGAGCCACAGCAAACCTGGAAAAGTCCGAAAACAGCGACTGAACCACGCCACCTGGATCCTGCTGATTTTCCGGGTACCAGCCCGGAAAGCCCCTGCTGGTCTCATATCTTCATAGGTAATGAACGCGGGCTTTGTGGGCCCTTGTTCGGGTTTTACCTCAGTGCGGGCTCACCACCCGCACCTCGGCTTACTGCAGGTACAACGCTTTGTATCAGGTGCCGCTTTGCAGCAGCATGTTACGTACGTGACCGATTGCCTTGGTCGGGTTCAGACCTTTCGGGCAAACGTTTACGCAGTTCATGATCCCGCGGCAGCGGAATACGCTGAACGGGTCATCCAGGGACGCCAGGCGCTCCTGAGTCTTGGTATCGCGGCTGTCGGCAAGGAAGCGGTAAGCTTGCAGCAGTGCTGCCGGGCCCAGGAACTTGTCCGGGTTCCACCAGAACGACGGGCAGGAAGTCGAGCAGCAAGCGCACAGGATGCACTCGTACAGGCCGTCCAGCTTGTCACGGTCTTCCGGCGACTGCAGGCGCTCGATGGCCGGTGCCGGGGTGTCGTTCTGCAGGAACGGCTTCACCTTCTCGTACTGCTTGTAGAAGATGCTCATATCGACCACCAGGTCACGAATGACCGGCAGGCCTGGCAGCGGACGCAGAACCAGCTTGCCGCCCTTCACAACCGCCGACAGCGGGGTGATGCAGGCCAGGCCGTTCTTGCCGTTCATGTTCATGCCATCGGAACCGCAAACGCCTTCACGGCAGGAGCGACGGTACGAGAAACCCTCGTCCTTTTCCTTGATCAGTGCCAATACATCCAGCACCATCAGGTCCTTGCCGCCGGTATCGACGTCGAACGACTCCATTTTTGGCGCCGAGTCGGTGTCCGGGTTGTAACGATAAACTTCGACTTTCAACATAGCAGCCACCCTTAGTAAGTCCGGACTTTTGGTTCGAAGGCTGGAACAGTCTTCGGCGCAAAGTTGACGCCGCGCTTGGCAACGCGCTTCTCACCCGGGTAGTACAGGGTGTGGCACAGCCAGTTTTCGTCGTCACGGTCTTCGAAGTCTTCACGGGCGTGAGCGCCGCGGGACTCTTTACGGGCTTCCGCCGCGATGGCGGTAGCTTCGGCAACTTCCAGCAGGTTCTGCAGCTCCAGCGCTTCGATACGCGCGGTGTTGAAGGCCTGGGACTTGTCGTTGATCTTGACGTTGGCGATACGGTCACGCAGACCGGCCAATTGCTCGATACCCTTCTGCATGTATTCGCCAGTACGGAATACACCGAAGTAGTTCTGCATGCAGCTCTGCAGCTCGCGCTTCAGGCTGGCAACGTCTTCACCGCTGGTACGCTCGTTGAGCTTGTTCAGGCGGTTCAGGGCAACATCGACGTCGGTGTCGCTGGCGTCGCGGTATTCCACGCCTTCGCTCAGCGCCTTCTCCAGGTGCAGGCCGGCAGCACGGCCGAACACCACCAGGTCGAGCAGCGAGTTGCCGCCCAGGCGGTTGGCACCGTGAACCGATACGCACGCCACTTCACCTACGGCGAACAGACCCGGGATGATGTGATCCTGGCCGTCGGCGTCCATGGTAATGGCCTGGCCATGAATGTTGGTGGCAACGCCGCCCATCATGTAGTGGCAGGTTGGCACTACCGGCACCGGTGCGACCACAGGGTCGACGTGGGCGAAGGTCTTGGACAGTTCGCAGATACCTGGCAGGCGGCTGTGCAGCACTTCCTCGCCCAGGTGGTCCAGCTTCAGCAGTACGTGGTCCTTGTTCGGGCCCACGCCGTTGCCGGCGATGATTTCCTTGACCATGGAACGGGCAACCACGTCGCGGCCGGCCAGGTCTTTGGCGTTCGGCGCGTAACGCTCCATGAAGCGCTCGCCGTGGGCGTTGATCAGGTAGCCACCCTCACCGCGGCAACCCTCAGTGACCAGTACACCGGCGCCGGCGATACCGGTCGGGTGGAACTGCCACATCTCGATATCCTGCACCGGCACGCCTGCACGCAGGGCCATGCCGATACCGTCACCGGTGTTGATCAGGGCGTTGGTGGTGGAAGCGTAGATACGGCCCGCACCGCCAGTGGCCAGCACAGTGGCCTTGGACTTGATGTACAGGGTTTCGCCGGTTTCGATGCAGATGGCGATCACACCAACGAATGCGCCGTCCTGGTTTTTCACCAGGTCAACGGCGTAGTACTCGTTGAGGAACGTGGTGCCAGCCTTCAGGTTGCCCTGGTACAGGGTGTGCAGCAGCGCGTGACCGGTACGGTCCGAAGCGGCACAGGTACGGGCGGCCTGGCCACCTTTACCGAAGTCCTTGGACTGACCGCCGAACGGGCGCTGGTAGATGCGGCCGGTTTCGGTGCGCGAGAACGGCAGACCCATGTGGTCCAGCTCGAAGACCGCAGCCGGGCCTTCCTGACACATGTATTCGATAGCGTCCTGGTCGCCGATGTAGTCGGAACCCTTGACGGTATCGTACATGTGCCAGCGCCAGTCGTCGTTCGGGTCGGCCGAAGCGATGGCGCAGGTGATGCCGCCCTGGGCGGATACGGTGTGCGAACGGGTCGGGAAGACCTTGGTGACTACGGCAGTCTTGTGGCCGCCTTGAGCCAGTTGCAGCGCTGCGCGCATGCCGGCGCCGCCGCCACCGATGATGATGGCGTCGAAGGAAATGGTTGGAATGCTAGCCATGGATCAGATACCCCAGAGAATCTGCACACCCCAGACGAAGTAAGCGAACATCGCAACGCCGCATACCGCCTGGAACAGGAAACGAATCGCAGTTGCCGACTTGCCGAACGACATAGGCGTCAGGTAGTCGGTTGCAATGGTCCACATGCCGACCCAGGCGTGAGCGCCCAGGGCAACGAGGGCCAGCAGACTGAAGATCCGCATCGCGTTGTTGGAGAACAGACCATGCCACTGGGTGTAGTCGATGCCTGGGTGGGCGACCACGTAGCCGATCAGGAAGAGGAAGTAAGCCGCGAGAACGACCGCAGAAACGCGCTGCGCCATCCAGTCATAGAGGCCCGAACGCGACAGGTTCGTGACATTGGTTACCATACCCAAACTCCCACCAGAACGATCAGCACCACGGAGATGACGATCACGATTTTCGAGCCCAGCTTGCCGCCTTCCAGCGTCTCACCGATACCCATGTCCATGATCAGGTGTCGAACACCTGCCACGAGGTGATAAAGCAGGGCGGACAACAGACCCCAGGTCACGAACTTGGCCAGCGGGCTGGTCAGACACGCCTTCACCTCACCGAAGCCTTCCTCGGAACCCAGCGACTTGCCCAGTGCATAAAGCATGATGGCAAGGCCGATGAACAGGATGACGCCGGAGATACGGTGCAGGATGGACGTGTACGCAGTGACGGGGAGCTTGATGGTCCTTAGGTCTAGGTTTACAGGTCGTTGGCTTTTCACGGCTTTTTTCACACTGAAGAGCCCCTAGCGAATCAGGGCAAAGTTGTTGGTAAGTGTACTGGTCAGGTACCCACCACCCAGGGAACGGCGACCCCCAGCAGTTCGGGCTTGCAAGCCCCTGGCGGTCGGGTGCCGAGTATAGACAGTTAGGCTGCTTATGACAACGTGACGGGGTAGCCCAAATAGCGCATTGCCTTTAATGAACAAAAGGCGTAAATGGGCGAGAATTTCGGGAAAAATCAGGCTTGAATGCTTGATTCAACAAGCCTTTAGGCAAATTGACATCTGAATTTATCCCTCTATAGTGGTGCGGGCCCTGCGTGGGGGGTCTGTCTGATGATTTCAAGCATTAATAGGAGGCCACATGGCTGACAAAAAAGCGCAGTTGGTCATCGAGGGCGCTGCCCCCGTCGAGCTGCCCATTTTAACCGGCACCGTTGGTCCTGATGTAATCGACGTCCGCGGGTTAGGGGCCACTGGTCACTTCACCTTCGACCCAGGTTTCATGGCGACTGCCTCGTGCGAGTCGAAGATCACCTATATTGACGGCGACAAAGGTATCCTGCTGCACCGCGGCTACCCGATCGAGCAACTCGCCGAACAGTCCGACTACCTCGAAACCTGCTACCTGCTGCTCAATGGCGAACTGCCGAATGCCGAGCAGAAGGCCCAGTTCGTCAGCACCGTCAAGAACCACACCATGGTTCACGAGCAGTTGAAGACCTTCTTCAACGGCTTCCGCCGCGACGCTCACCCGATGGCGGTGATGTGCGGCGTAGTCGGCGCCCTGTCGGCGTTCTATCACGACTCCCTGGACATCAATAACCCGCAACACCGCGAAATCTCCGCGGTGCGCCTGGTCGCCAAGATGCCGACCCTGGCTGCGATGGTTTACAAGTACTCCATGGGCCAGCCGATGATGTACCCGCGCAACGACCTGTCGTACGCGGAAAACTTCCTGCACATGATGTTCAACACCCCGTGCGAGATCAAACCGATCAGCCCGGTGCTGGCCAAGGCAATGGACCGGATCTTCATCCTCCACGCCGACCACGAGCAGAACGCCTCCACTTCCACCGTTCGTCTGGCCGGCTCGTCGGGTGCCAACCCGTTCGCCTGTATCGCCGCCGGTATCGCCGCACTGTGGGGCCCGGCCCACGGCGGTGCGAACGAAGCCGTACTGACCATGCTCGATGAAATCGGTGATGTTTCGAACATCGACAAATTCATCGCCAAGGCCAAGGACAAGAACGACCCGTTCAAGCTGATGGGCTTCGGTCACCGCGTGTACAAGAACCGCGACCCGCGCGCCACCGTGATGAAGCAGACCTGCGACGAAGTCCTGCGCGAACTGGGCATCAAGAACGACCCGCAGCTGGAACTGGCCATGCGCCTGGAAGAGATCGCCCTCACCGATCCGTATTTCATCGAGCGCTCGCTGTACCCGAACGTCGACTTCTACTCGGGGATCATCCTCAAGGCAATCGGCATTCCAACCAGCATGTTCACCGTGATCTTCGCCCTGGCACGTACCGTGGGCTGGATCTCGCACTGGAAAGAAATGCTCTCCAGCCCGTACAAGATCGGCCGTCCGCGCCAGCTGTACACCGGCGAGCAAAAGCGCGACCTCGTTGCCCTGAAGGACCGCAAGTAAGCTTTGATAGCCGAACGCAAAAAGGCTGCCCTCGGGCAGCCTTTTTTATTGTAAACCTGCTGGTCGCAGTTCGGCCTTTGCGGAGCGGCCCTGCGTCGCGAAAGGGCTGCAAAGCAGCCCAAGCAATATTGCGCTAATCCTAAGACTCCGGGGCCGCTGCGCGCGCCCATTCGCGACGCATGGCCGCTACCACAGAGAACCGCGCGCCGCGTTAAACCTCAGTTTTTCTCAGCCCGCTCACGCAGCTCTTTCAGGGTATTGAACGGCGCATCCACCACGAACTTGTTGGCCACCATTGCCGGCACGCTGCCGCCCGGCTCGGTGTGCACCTGGTAGGTCACCTCCGTGCTGTCGCCCTTGGGCACCAGCTTCCAGAAGCCCTCAACCTTGGCCACCCGCACAAAGCCCTTCTCTTCCGGCAAATAGGTCGGCACTTCCTTCAGGTTACGCACCAGGCTGCCGTCCGCCTCCTTGACCGTGGTCACATGCAAAACCGAATCACGCGGCGTCACCGGCCAGGGTGTATTGAACTGGGTGTAGGTCCAGGTCTGATCACCTTCTTGCTTGAGCAATTTCTGCAACTTGCACTCATGAATCCATGCGCAGGCGCCCACCACATCTTCCTGCAACGCCTGCACCTTGGCCAACGGCGCCTTGATCACGGTAACACCCTGATAGGCCTTGTACTTGGAACCGGCCACTTCGCTGAGGGATACCTTGATCCCGTCCTCGTTCTTGGCCACTTGCCAGTTTTCAGCCCAGGCCACAGGCGACAGCAGAACACCCACGCCACACAGCAGTGCAATACGCTTGAACGATCTCATCATGTTTATCCTTGTTGTCGAAGATCCAGCCTGTCACGCCGCCGTCATCTGCTCCCACCAGCCAAGAATCCTGATTGCCTCGTCACGATCACCGCCGCACACCTCGGCATCCGCCTTGAAACCACCACACACCGCCGGCCGCTCAGGCTTGCCGAACAGGTCGCACAGGTTGGCGGCCGTCAGGTGCAGGCAGCGCTCACCAGCCGGCTTGCCATTGGGCATTCGCGGCATCGCAGAAGTGATGGACGGGGCGATGCAGCAGGCACCACAGCCTTCACGGCATTTCATGGCTATTCACCAAAATCAGGACTCCCTTGGAACAAAACGGGACGAACGTCCCTGGATAGTAACCGCTCAAACAGCCGTTTGAAATTACTGGCACGATGAAATCTGCCGTGACCCTGCAGTCAGTTCCTACCTATTGGCGATACTCGAAGTCGATGGCAGCCCCCTCCACGTCATGACGGCTGTCATTGCGCAGTTGCAGCTGCATCTCGTTGTTGATCAGCCGACCATTGAGCTGGAACGGGCTGTCATTGGTCTCTGGCTTTTCTGTGAACATGGGTGGCAACAAAGGCTTGCGCCGTTGGATTGGCGAAGGTGTGCCCACATTCGGCTCAAGGTTGTTGACCATATCAACTGGCAGGCTCAGGTCCAGCTTAGTCTTGGGTAATGGCTTGGCGACCGCTTTGCTGAGCGGCTTGTGCGCGGGCTTGGCTGTCGCCTTTCTTGGCACCTGCTTACCCGGAGCAGCCTGAGCCTGGGGTACCGGCTGCGCAGCCAAGGTGGGGACGACCGGGCAGCACAACGACAGAAGGCACACGATCAGAACAAAGCGGCGCAAAGCATTCATGGCAAATGGACAGACTGGCAGGAAAAATGCGTATGCTCCCTGTTCCACAGGCAGCTTGCAAGCCTTACAAAAGCGTGACCGCCGTCTCTCTGCACAACTGTTGGGCCAGCAAACCCAGCGTAATCACAGCCCGCTCGGCCTCTTTATTCCATGGAATGCCACAATTGAGCCGGACACAGTGGTTGAACTGCTCTGTGTTACTGAATATTAGCCCCGGTGCAATGCTGATGCCCTGCTCCAGCGCACGCACATGCAGCTCCTGGGTATTGACCCGACCCGGCAGGCTTACCCAAAGGATGAAGCCACCTGTCGGCCGGGTCATCTGGGTGCCCTCGGGGAAATGCTGCTGTACCGCCAACTGATAGGCACTGAGGTTCTTGCGATACTCCTGACGTATGTAGCGCAGATGCCGGTCGTAGCCGCCATTTTCCAGGTAGGCTGCCACCCCCATCTGCGTCACGCTGCAGGCCGAGTGGGTGGTAAAAGTCTGCAGGCGCTGAATCTCATCCTGGTAACGCCCGGCGATCATCCAGCCCACACGCACGCCGGGGGACAAAGTCTTGGAGAAGCTTGAACAGTAGATGACCCGATCCAGCCGGTCGAACGCCTTCAGCGCCTTGGTCTTGCCCTGCTCGAACATCAGCTCACCGTAGATGTCATCCTCGATGATCTGGATATCGAAGTCCGAGGCCAGGCGCAGCAATTGCTTTTGCCGTTCCTCCGGAACAGTGCCACCAAGTGGATTGCTCAAGCGCGCAGTCAGCACCAACGCCTTGATCGACCACTGGTTAGCCGCCAGTTGCAAGGCTTCGAGGCTGATACCGGTGGACGGGTCACTGGGGATTTCGATCACTTTCAAGCCCAGCAGGTCCGCCAGCTGCAGCAAGCCGTAATAGGTCGGCGACTCGGCGGCGATCAAGTCACCTGGGCGGGTCAGCACCCGCAGCGACATCTGCAGGGCGTCGACACACCCATGGGTCACGATCACTTCGCGCGGGTCGACCAGCACGCCGGCATCGCGCATGCGTATGGCGATCTGCCTGCGCAGCGGCTCGAAACCGGGGCTGAACATGTAGCTGAAGGCGCGCGGACTATGGAAGCGCGTTACCTTGGCGATTTGCTGATGCAAGGCGCGCACTGGCAGGTAGTCGACATGCGGCACTGCAGCACCAAACGGGAACACACCATCGCGACGCGCCTCAGTCAGCACCTGCTGGATGATGCTGGCACGCGTGACCAGGCCGGGGCGCTCCACCCGGGCGATGTCCGGGGTTTGCGCAGTCAAGGCAGGGGTCTGGTGAACGTAATAGCCAGACTGCGGCCGCGCCCGGATAAGCCCTTGGTCCTCAAGATTGGCATAGGCCTGCAGCACCGTGGCATGGCTGACATTGAGCTGGGCGCTCATCTTGCGCACGGAGGGTACCCGCTCGCCTGGCTGGTAGACACCGCGACGGATATCATCGGCCAGTTGCTGGGCGATACGCTGGTACAGCAGCAGGTTGGTCATGTCGACATGCTCGTTGTTCTTGTACAGGTCACAGACGGTAGAGGATACCGTAACAGTTGCAAAGTGTACTGGGACAGATTGCAACATAGTCGACAATACAACAGCGTGACAGCTATCGAAACGATTAAACCGACATAAAGCGGGCCGCAAAGCGGCCCTTTCCACAAGACTCAGCGCGCTGGCGCGAGCCGCCCCTTGTCATCGGAGAATACGATCTCCACCCGACGGTTCTGCGCCCTGCCCCGCTCCGAAGCATTGGCCTCGATCGGGTACTGGTCGCCATAGCCTTCAACCTGCAGGCGTTTTTCGTCGATGCCCAGGTCCACCAGCATGTCGGCCACGGACTGCGCCCGGTCGCGCGACAGCTTAAGGTTGTCCTCGCCCGCGCCCGTGCTGTCGGTATAGCCCTCGATACGCACTACCCGGCGCGGGTTGAGCTGCAGGAACTGCACCAGCTTGAGCACAGTCCGGCTGGCCGAGTTCTTCAGGTCGGCACTGCCGGTATCGAACAGCACATCGCCCAAGGTCATCACCAGGCCACGGTCGGCCTGCTCCGAAGCCAACGCGGCAATCTGCGATTCGACCCACTGTCCCTGCTGCTGCACGCTGGCCAGCTTGGCCTCACGCAAAGCCAGCTGCAGGCGCTGGCGCTCCAGGTCGAGCTTGGCCTGGCGTTCCTGGTTCAGCGCCAGCTTGGCATGTTCGCGGGCAATCTCGCTGTAGCGCTGACTGAGGTAAGCATAATGCCGCACATCAGAACCGGTGCCGATGTAGCTGGACAAGCGCTCGGCGCGAGCCAGCGATTCGCCTGCGCGAATCACGTCGCGCGGCGCGCTGCGCAGCACGTCGGAATCATCTTTGACCCCCTGGAAGGCGACAGTGGCCTCATCCAGCGCGGCACTGCTGCGCTGGCTGGCGCAACCTTGCAAACCTGCCGTCAGCGCCAACAGTACCAGTGCAGCCAAAGGCGTACGACGGATCATGGCTGCACCTCCAGTTGCTTGCGCAAGCGCTTGACCCGCGACTGCAGCACCTGCAGCTGCTCTTCGCTCTTCTGGTTCAGCACCTGGGCCTCGGCCAGGCGCGCATCCAGCTCGGCTTGCTCGGCGCGCATGCGCGCATCGCGGTAGTCCTGGGTGAGCATGTTGGCCTTGGCGCGGGCCAGCTTGTCTTCAGCCAGTTTCAGCGCTTCGACCTGCCCGGTGGCGCCGACGGCCTTGGCCTGGTCCAGTGCTTGTTCGGAAATGCGCATCTGCTCGTCAGGGGCCGGATCATTGGCGCAGCCAGCCAGGCCGAGCACGGCCAGGGCAAGGATTAGTGGTTGGGTTCTCACGCAATCTTCCTAGTGTTTGGGGGCGTCCGCCGGCACCTGCAACTGCGCTTTCCAGCGCTCGAGATTACGTTGCAGCACAGCTTCGGATGCACCAGAGATCGGCAATTCTGTCAGTTTTTTTGCCAATTGCCCACGCAACCAGCTGTCATTGCACGCCGAGTTATGCGACAGCGCCAGGTACAGGCCCGGCCTGTCCACCGGCAAGCCGCGGGCTATCAGGTCATTGCTCATGCCCAGGCTCTGGGCCATGGCCATACCGGAGTAACGTCCAGCCAGCACATAGTCCACCTGGCCGAGTACCAGTTTCTGGAACGCCTGGGTCAGGTTCTGCGCCGGCACCAGCTTGAGCTGGGCCTTGGCAAACGCAGTAAAGGCCGGGGTCAGGCGCGCACGGTCGGACAAGCTGCCCTGGTATCTGGTCAGATCGGCCGGGCCATCAAAGATCACCGCTGCATCATGGCGGGTCCACACCAGGTACTCATTGAGCTGCAACGGCGGATGGATGTAGTCCAGCGCGGTCAGTTGCTCCACCTGCATAGGGGTGTCGAGCAGCAGGTCCATGCGCCCACTGCGCACCTCTTCCAGCGCCTGGTCACGGCGACCGGCACTCAGCACCTCGACCTTCACACCCAGCTCGCCGGCCACCTGGCGCAACAGGTCGACGTTGGCGCCGATCAGGTGCCTTGGGTCTTTCGGGTCTTGCCAGGAATAGGGCGGCGCATCAGGGCTGCCGGTCGCCACCAGGCGCTCGCATTTGCCTGCCGCCATCGCCAGTGGCGGCAGCAACAGCGCCACGCATGCCAGCACCCTGCCCGTTCCGCGCAACGTCATGCCTCACTCCTCAACCCATAAAAAAACCCGACCCTCAAAGCGAGGGCCGGGTTCTTTATAAGTGAAGCAGCCGGATCAGACCAGCTTTTCCAGCTCTGGAACCGCTTCGAACAGGTCAGCGACCAGGCCGTAGTCGGCCACCTGGAAGATCGGCGCTTCTTCGTCCTTGTTGATCGCAACGATCACTTTGGAGTCTTTCATGCCGGCCAGGTGCTGGATCGCGCCGGAGATACCGACGGCGATGTACAGCTGTGGCGCAACGATCTTGCCGGTCTGGCCGACCTGCATGTCGTTCGGCACGAAGCCTGCGTCGACTGCGGCGCGCGAGGCACCGACAGCCGCGCCGAGCTTGTCGGCCAGGCTGTACAGGTGCTTGAAGTTGTCACCGTTGCCCATGCCACGGCCGCCGGAAACGACGATTTTGGCAGCGGTGAGCTCTGGGCGGTCGGACTTGGCCAGTTCTTCGCCAACGAAAGCCGAAATGCCGGCGTTGTGTGCAGCGCCAACAGCTTCGACGGCAGCAGAACCACCTTCGGCGGCCACGGCGTCGAAGCCGGTGGTACGCACGGTGATCACCTTGATGGCCGCGCTCGATTGCACGGTGGCGATGGCGTTACCCGCGTAGATCGGGCGCTTGAAGGTGTCGGCGGACTCGACCGAGATGATCTCGGAGATCTGGTCCACGTCCAGCAGCGCGGCCACACGCGGCAGGATGTTCTTGCCGTTGGTGGTAGCCGGGGCCAGCACGTGGCTGTAACCCTTGGCCAGCTCGACGATCAGCGGCGCGACGTTTTCCGGCAGCACGTGGGCGTAGGCCGCGTTGTCGGCAACCAGCACCTTGGCCACGCCAGCGATCTTGGCAGCAGATTCGGCAACGCCACCGACGTTCTGGCCTGCGACCAGCACGTGCACATCACCACCGATCTTGGCGGCTGCGGCGACAGTGTTCAGGGTGGCCGGGGCTACGGCACCGTTCTCGTATTCAGCGACAACCAGGATAGTCATTTAGATTACCTTCGCTTCGTTCTTCAGCTTCTCGACCAGTTCGGCCACCGATTTGACCTTGATGCCAGCGCTGCGGGCAGCCGGGGCTTCAACCTTCACGGTCTTGTTGGTGGAGGCGAGGGAAACGCCCAGCGCGTCTGGAGTAACAGTCTCCAGCGGCTTCTTCTTGGCCTTCATGATGTTCGGCAGCGACGCGTAGCGTGGCTCGTTCAGGCGCAGGTCGGTGGTGACGATGGCTGGCAGGTTCAGTGCAACGGTCTGCAGGCCGCCATCGATTTCACGGGTGACATTCAGCTTGTCGCCAGCGACTTCGACCTTGGACGCGAAGGTACCCTGGGCGAAGCCTGTCAACGCAGCCAGCATCTGGCCGGTCTGGTTGTTGTCACTGTCGATGGCCTGCTTGCCGAGGATGACCAGCTGCGGCTGCTCCTTGTCGACAACGGCCTTCAGCGCCTTGGCCACAGCCAGGGAGTTCAGTTCGTCAGCGGCTTCTACCAGGATGGCACGGTCGGCACCCAGAGCCAGGGCAGTACGCAGCTGCTCCTGGGCAGTGGTCGGGCCGACGGAAACGACGACGATCTCGGTCGCAACGCCTTTTTCTTTCAGGCGTACGGCTTCTTCCACGGCGATTTCGCAGAAGGGGTTCATGGACATCTTGACGTTAGCAAGGTCGACGCCGGAGTTGTCCGCTTTGACGCGAACCTTGACGTTGTAGTCGACCACTCGTTTGACAGCTACAAGAACCTTCATGGATTCCTCGTTACTCTCCGGTGAATAGATAGTCGCCTGGGGCAGAGCCCTGCGATGCGCGTGGGTACAAGGGCACCTCTAAAAACGTATCGGGAGGCAGCAATTTCACAGTGACCGAACAGTCTTGTTCGGACTCTTGCGACAAATCCTCGCGGGTCATTTTCTGTCGTGGCGTGTAAACTCCACTACAAACCGGCCTAAGCCCGCAAAACCCTGCTCCACACCTGGTCTTTAGAGGTGTACCTGCGCCCGGCTGCAAGCCTACGGCGAACGTAAAACCGCTCGTATCTTGACCGTAACACCCATTCCGGTCAATACGGCAAATCGGTCACCCTCCAGCCGCGTTCCTGTGATTTTACTGGCCTGCGGCAAATTCAAACAAACGTTTGTATTGGACCCGCCAAGTGGTGTAGATATAATGCGCGGCCAAGACAAAACGGTGTAGTCCGTCATTTGCCCAGCTACAGTTCCGCCGTTGCGTAGAACCGCTGCGAATGCCCCGCACCCATAAGACAAAGCAACAGCACGAGCCTTGATGAGTAGGAGAGAACCAGTGGAACGCGAATACATGGAATTCGACGTGGTCATCGTCGGCGCCGGCCCGGCGGGCCTGTCCGCCGCCTGCCGCCTGAAGCAGAAGGCCGCCGAAGCCGGTAGCGAAATCAGCGTCTGCGTGGTGGAGAAAGGCTCTGAAGTCGGCGCCCACATCCTCTCTGGCGCGGTGTTCGAGCCTCGCGCCCTGAACGAGCTGTTCCCCGACTGGAAAGAACTCGGCGCACCGCTCAATACCGAAGTGAAGCGCGACGACATCTACGTGCTCAAGGATGCCGGCAGCGCGACCAAGGTGCCTGACCTGTTCGTACCCAAGACCATGCACAACCATGGCAACTACATCATCTCGCTGGGCAACCTGTGCCGCTGGCTGGCCCAGCAGGCCGAGAACCTCGGTGTGGAGATCTACCCGGGCTTCGCCGCCCAGGAAGCGCTGTTCGACGACAACGGCGTGGTCCGCGGCATCGTTACCGGCGACCTTGGTGTCGACCGGGAGGGCAACCCCAAGGACGGCCTGTACACCCCAGGTATGGAACTGCGCGCCAAGTACACCCTGTTCGCCGAAGGCTGCCGTGGCCATATCGGCAAACAGCTGATCAAGCGCTTCAACCTCGACAGCGAGTCCGACGTCCAGCACTACGGCATCGGCCTGAAGGAAATCTGGGAAATCGACCCGGCCAAGCACGAACAGGGCCTGGTGGTGCACACCGCCGGCTGGCCGCTGGACGTGGTGGCCAAGGAAAACACCGGTGGCTCGTTCCTTTATCACCTGGAAAACAACCAGGTGGTGGTCGGCCTGATCGTTGACCTGTCCTACGCCAACCCATACCTGTCGCCGTTCGACGAGTTCCAGCGCCTCAAGCACCACCCGGTGATCAGCCAGTACCTCGAAGGCGGCAAGCGCATCAGCTACGGCGCCCGCGCCTTGGCCAAGGGCGGCATCAACTCGCTGCCGAAAATGGTCTTCAATGGTGGCGCGCTGATCGGTTGCGACCTGGGCACCATGAACGTGGCCAAGATCAAGGGCAGCCATACCGCGATGAAGTCCGGCATGCTCGCCGCCGAAGCAGTGGCCGACGCATTGATCGCCGGTGGCGAAGGCGGCGATCAATTGAACAGCTATGTCAGCGCCTTCAAGGCCAGCTGGCTGCACGAAGAACTGTTCGCCAGCCGCAACTTCGGCCCGGCCATGCACAAGTTCGGCCCGCTGTTGGGCGCGGCGTTCAACTATGTCGACCAGAACTGGTTCGGTGGCAAACTGCCGTTCACCCTGCACGACACCAAGCCGGACTATGCCTGCCTCAAGCTGGCCGCCGACTCGAAAAAGATCGACTACCCGAAACCGGACGGCAAGCTCAGCTTCGACAAGCTCAGCTCGGTATTCCTCTCCAGCACCAACCACGAAGAGGAACAACCCTGCCACCTGAAGCTGACCGATCCAAGCGTACCGATCGCCAGCAACCTGCCGCTGTACGACGAGCCTGCCCAGCGTTACTGCCCGGCAGGCGTGTACGAAGTGGTCACCCAGGAAGACGGCAACAAGCGTTTCCAGATCAACGCGCAAAACTGCGTGCACTGCAAGACCTGCGACATCAAGGACCCGGCCCAGAACATCACCTGGGTCACCCCTGAAGGCGCTGGCGGGCCGAACTACCCGAACATGTAAGGCCCCTGCCCTTGCGGCAACAAAAAGCCCCCGGTCCTCATGGGCCGGGGGCTTTTTGTTGTGAGTATGCGTCTGGACCTACGAGGTGTTCGCCGTGAGAGGTTCAGCGCCTATCAGATCGAGCGCCGCCCGCGCGGCGCATCGCGAGCAAGCTCGCTCCTACATCTGTTTCGAGCCAGTCCATCCTGTGCCAGGCGCGCGCGACCGCCTTGTTTGTACGACGCGATATCGAGCCATGCACCAGGGCGTTCGCGCGCAAATCCCACAGGCATAATTGGCCCGGAACAAATGTAGGAGCGAGCTTGCTCGCGATGCGCCGCGCGGGCGGCGCTCGGTGCAAGCCTTGCTACACAACCCAAGACATGCACCTGCTCATTTGTCGCCACACATGACCGGCATCGGCTCCGCAGCAAACACCAATGGCTCACGACGCCCGAAATACAAGGCCGTCAGCAGCCCCACCGCGCCCATGATCAGACAAAACCCGACACACACCCATGGGCTCCACGGCATCAGCGCAATCAGTGCCAGCGGCGTGGTACTGGCCCACACTGCGTAGGCCACGTTGTAGGTGAAGGAAATGCCCGATACACGGATTTGCGCCGGGAACAGCCCTACCATTACCGAGGGCACCACCCCCACCACGCCACAACTCAACCCCGCCAGCGCATAGGCCAGCCAGGTCATGCCCCACTGCCCCACCAGGCTGGCGTACAACGTGCCGATACCCAGCGGAAGCAACAGGCTATACAGCATCAGCGCGCGCCAGGCACCCACACGGTCGACCAGCAGCCCGGCCAGCACGCAGCCAATGTTGAGGAAGACGATGCCCACACTGCTGAGGGCGAAGGTGTGCCCGGCACTCATGCCGAAGCGCTGCTGCATCACTGTCGGGGTGATCACCACCAGCACCACCACCGCCGAGGTCAGCACACAGGTCAGCAACGCGGCAGGGATCAACGCCCGGCGGTGCTCGCCCAGCACTCGCCGCAGCGGAAATGCCACAGGTTGCTCCTGGCGCGCGCGCAGGGCGAGAAACACCGGTGTTTCACTGAGCCAGCGGCGCAGCCACACACCAATTACACCGAACACCCCACCCAACAGGAACGGGTAGCGCCAGGCGTAATCGAGGATTTCCTGCGGGGTGAACAGTTGCGCCAGCAAGGTTGCGGTCAGCGCCCCCAGCAGGTAGCCGAAGGTCAGCCCGGCCTGCAGAAAGCCCAAGGCATAGCCGCGCCGCCCGCTGGGCGCGTGCTCGGCAACGAACGTCCAGGCGCTTGGCACTTCACCGCCTACGGCAGCACCCTGGAGGATGCGCAGGGCCAACAGTATCAGCGGGGCGGCATAGCCGATGTCGGCATAGGTCGGCATCACCCCGATCAACAGGCACGGCAATGCCATCATCAGGATGCTCAGGCTGAAGACCCGCTTGCGCCCCAGATGGTCGGCAAAGTGCGCCATCAGGATGCCGCCCAGCGGCCGCGCCAGATAGCCGGTGACGAAAATGCCGAAGCTTTGCAGCAGGCGTAGCCATTCGGGCATCTCGGGAGGGAAGAACAGTTGGCTGAGGGTCAGCGCGAAGAACACGAAAATGATGAAGTCGTAGATTTCCAGCGCGCCACCCAGCGCCGCCAGGCCCAGGGTCCGATGGTCGCCGCGGCTGAACCGGGGCGGGCGAGCGGTATCGATGGCAGTCATGGCAGGGTCCGCAGATCGGCAAAGGGCAAGAGCATAACAAATAGCTGCCCCATTGCCCCGCCTGCGGCACCGCTAGCGGTTGAACACCGTATGCGCGAAGTTGGCTCGCGGTCGTGGCCGCGCTGTACTGGCCGCCAGGGTGCTCGGCAGCGGTAGCTTGCCGACCAGCATCGGTGCGTCGATGATTGCCATGAACGTCTCCAGCGCCTCGTTATCGGGCACCTGTGGCAGGCTCAGGCTGACCGCCTGGCGCTCGGTCTGCGGCACTGCTGGCACTTTCAACTGGCTGGAATGGTAAAGCAGGGCGTGCTGGATCTGTGTGCTGACGCGGCAGAAGCGTTCCAGGTCTACTCCGCAATGGCTGGCCAGCTCGATATTGCCCAGCAACAGGTGGAAGGGCTGCAAGGCGCACTGCACCAGGCGCTGCAGCTCCTCGAAGCTATCCACTGGGGCTATCCGGTAATAGCCCAAACCATTGAGCAACCGTTCCAGCTGCAGGCGCTGGCACGGGTGTGCATCGGCGATGAGAATGCGCAGAGTCTTGTTTGCCATGGTCGGACCTGGGCCATTAGGTAATGGGCACGCTCCATGACCATACTGCGCCAGTAACGGCTACTGCCAAGGCCATGTACGGCAACGGTCTTATCTGATAGAAGTCGGGAAAGCCGCATAAATCAAGTGATTGACTGACGGAATTTGCATTTGCCTTTAACCTGGCAATCAGGATTCCCATTGCCGCATGCGCACCCGGCAGTGCTTCATGGCATTGACGATGTGCTTTTCCACCAGGCTACGCGAAATGCCCAGCCGCTCGGCGATCTGCAGATGGGACAGGCCTTCGATCTTGCGCAGCAGGAAGCATTCGCGGCAGGGGCCGCTCAGTTCGTCAAGTGCCCGCTGCATGAGGGCCAGGCGCTGGTTGAGCTGCAGTTCCTGCGCCAGCGCCGGCACATGACAGCCCTCATCACTGTCAAGTATCTCCAGCGGTTCGGCCTGACGCACCAGATGGCGACGATGGCGGTCGACCACCAGGTTCAGGGCGATACGGTACAGGAAAGCGCGCGGATGCTCGATCTGCCCGTTGTCCGTTCGCTCCAGTACCCGCAGGTAGGCATCGTGGGCAACATCCTCTGCCGCCTGACGGTTACCCAGGCGCGCGGACAGGAAACTCACCAATTCACGATAGTAACGTTCCACAAACACACCTGGAATCGTCCTGCACACCCACGACGGGGCAGATGCAGAACTGAGTGATATCAGCGTGCGATCTTACAAAATATAATGATTCTCAGCAACGCACACCTGCGCTGGGCCCACTGTCAGCCCGATGCCCGCACGACCTTGAGATTGCGGGCATACCAGGGGCGCTGCGGCACCCGTGGTCGCAGCCGAGCAAAGAGGTCTTCATTGCCATAAATGATGCGCAACGCCAGCTTCATGGTTTCCGGGTCCATCTCGACGCTTCGACCAGGTCGCAGGCCCGGCACCGTGGAACAGCCATGGGTATCGGGACCTAGCCACGGGTCAGCCACCTCTACCCAACGCCCGGGTGCGAACCAGGGCACACCATTCACCTGCAAGCGGCGGATCTCGCCCGGGTGAACCCGCTCGTGGGCGCGGAACCAGTCGTCGACTCGGTCGTCGATCCACCCATGAAAATGCCAGAACACCGGGTTTACATGTGACGAGAACGGGTCGCCAAGAAAATCGTTACGTGCTTCAAACCAGCGCTCAGCAAAATCCCCCGGGGTACGTGCTGCGGGCACCGGCATACCGTTGGACGGGTCGCGCGGCACCGCCGCCCACCGCATGTGCAACCAGTCATGCAGGCCCAGTTCCAGCTCTGAGCCGAACTGCCCCAAGGTCAGCTTGCTCAGATATTCCGGATCACTGTACCGCGACTCCCAGACCTGAAAGTTGCCATGGAAGGTATCCGGGCTTTTGATGTCGCGTACCCACTGGGTGTACTCCTGGTCGTCATGGGCCAGCCAGGTCGGTGGCAAGGCATTGCCGTCGTAGTTGTCGAAGTAACGGGCGAAACCGACGCGGTCACGCTCGAGCTCCGGCTGAGGAAGCGGGAACCGCGTCCACGAGGGCAGGTCCTGCAGGGCCCTGGCACTGCCGAGCATGTGCCGGTGCATGAACAGGAAGTCTTCTCCGGAACCGTTGCGATCCTTGTGCCTGCCACGCGCATCACGCTCCTGGCCCCGCGGCCCGGGTTGCCAGCCCAGACCACGCAGGGCGGATTGCTTGTCCTCTTCCAGCTTGTGCCACTTGTCCCGCGATGCGTGCCATAACTGGTGAAACAGCCGGTGCTCCGGCGAAATGAGCCAAGCCAGCAACTGTGGCGACAGCGGCGTACGTTCGCGAGCCTCCGGGAAAGGCCGCTTCAAGGCCAGGAAGCCATTGTCCAGAACAGGCAGAGACAGGGCGCGGTCCAGGGCCGAGATACGACCATTGAGCGTTGCCGGCCCGGCATTGCCATAGGCGCCCCAGACCTCATCGAGCACCACATGGCATTCATAGCGCGCACGCCCTGCACCGGGCTCGGTTGAAAACAGCCGCCAGCGCAACGTCCCGGGCTTGTCCGTCAGCAAGTCACCCATGACCCGATAACGTGGTTCCTGCTCACTGCGCAAGCGATCGGCGGTGTCCAGGTAACCTCGCAGCCCCCGGCCATTGCTGGCGACATCCAGAAACAGTTCCAGCTCCCCGTCGGGCATACCCAGCAGTTGGGCATCCTTGCCATGTGCAGTCCAGCGCCAGATGCCCCGCAGGATGTCGCCCAGCTGCTGCAGGCGGGTATCGGCCAACTCGACAACAGCCTCGCCAGGCGTTTCCGGAAACGCATCGGCATCCCGCTGGCGCTGCACATACAGCGCACCGGGCACCGCCACGCCCGTCAATGCCACAGCGGCGATGAACCCGCGTCGAGAAATCGTCATTGCAACTACCTGTGCGTTCATAGCGGCCATGGAGCACGGCCCGTCCAAGGCTAGAACGTTGTACCTGCGCAGAAATTTAACGCCTCGGCCGGGCCGGCTAAATTTCCTCTGTGTCGACTCGTTCACCCCAGGTAGCGGCGGCCTCTGTGCCCTCCCTCGACGGCGAACCTACTGAGACCAAGATGACGACACCACGCTGGAAAAAAGCCCTGTACATCAGCCTGGCTGCGGCAGCCGCCGCGGGTGCCGGTCTGGCTGCCTGGTACCATTTCGCGGCCCCTGGCGGCTACCCCCGGGAGGTCGTTCGTCAAGCCAACGACTTACAGGAGCGCATCATCTCGTTCGACAGCCATGTCACCTTGCCGTTGGACTTCGGCAACGAAGGCAGCGAAGCCGACAAGGACGGGCCGGGCCGCTTCGACCTGGCCAAGGCTGCCCAAGGGCGGTTGTCTGGCGCGGCGCTGACCATCTTTGCCTGGCCCGAATCCTGGACGGGCGCAAACAGCCCGCATCGCCCCACGCCAGGTTTCGTCGAGGCCGCCCGCCACACCCAGGAGGTGCGCTACAACGCCATCACCGCGATGGTGCGCGACTTCCCCGAACGTGTCGCCATCGCCTACACCCCGCAGGACATGCGGCGCTTGCACGGCGAAGGCAAGTTCGCGGTGTTCCTGAGCATGCTCAATGCGTATGCGCTGGGGGACGATATCGACCAGCTCGACCGCTGGGCGGCACGCGGGGTGCGTATGTTCGGCTTCAGCTACGTCGGCAACAATAGCTGGGCCGACTCATCTCGCCCCTTGCCGTTCTTCAATGACACTGTCGATGCGCTGGAGGGTCTGTCCCCCATCGGCAAGCGCGCCGTACAGCGGCTCAATGACCTGGGCGTGATCATCGATGTCTCGCAGATGTCCAGCAAGGCGCTGAACCAGGTCATTCAGCTCAGCCGTACTCCGGTGGTGGCGTCGCACTCGGCACCACGGGCCATGGTCGATATCAACCGCAACCTGTCCGACAAGGAAATGCAGTTGATCAAGGAAGGCGGCGGGGTCGTGCAACTGGTCGCGTTCTCCAGCTACCTCAAGCCGCTCAGCGCACAGACCCAGGAAAAGCTCAATACCTTGCGCGCCCGCTACGCCCTGCCGCCACTGGCTGACCTGAACTATGCGCTGATGCCTGGCGACCCGGTCATCGCCGGCTGGCCCGAGCAGAAGGTCGGACAATATGCCAACGAGCTCTATGCCATCCTCGAACAAGAGCCGCCCGCGACCCTGAAGGACTATGGCGATGCCATCGACTACACCGTGCGCAAGATCGGCATCGATCACGTAGGCATCAGTTCGGACTTCAACGAGGGCGGCGGCATCGATGGCTGGCACGACGCCAGCGAGGCACGCAACGTAACGGCCGAACTCATTACCCGCGGCTACTCCGAAGCCGATATCGCCAAGCTTTGGGGCGGCAATTTCCTGCGCGTCTGGGAACAAGTGCAGCACGCCGCCTGCGGTACCGACACTTCACTGCGCTAAGCCATTGGGCACCTTTATGAACGACCGCCGCAACTTTCTCAAACGGGCTGGCCTCCTCGCTGCCGGTCTGCCGCTCGCCGGCCATCTGCTACCCGGTGCCGAGGCCGCCACGCCGATACCGAGCGCCGGCAACCGAAGATGGGCCGATTTTCGCCGCCTGTTCGAACTCGACCCGAACTATGCGCACTTCGCCAACTTCCTGATCACCTCTCATCCAAGACCGGTACGCGAAGCCATCGAGGCCCTGCGTGCACGTTTCGACCGTCACCCGGCGCTGATGGTCGACTGGGATGCCCAGTCGGAGTGGAAGCACGAGGCTGAGGTACGCCAATGGGCGGCACGCTACCTGGAGGTGGCGCCACGCCAGATTGCCCTGACGGGCAGCACTACCGAGGGCCTGGGTTTGATTTATGGCGGCATCAAGCTGGCACCCGGCCAGGAAATCCTGACCACGGTGCACGAGCATTCCGCCGCACGGCAAACCATGAACTACCGCAGCGCCCGCGATGGCAACCCGGTACGCAGGCTGCGTCTGTTCGAGCAACCCTGGCAGGTGAGCACCGACCAGGTGCTGGGGACCTTGCGTGCGGCCATTTCCCCGCAAACACGCGTGCTGGGCATGACCTGGGTACATTCGGGCAGCGGGGTGAAACTGCCGGTTGGCGAAATCGGTGCGCTCGTACGCGAGATCAATCAGAACAGGGACGAACGCGACCATATCCTGTATGTAATCGACGGAGTTCACGGGTTTGGCGTCGAGGACATGCGCTTCGCCGACCTGAACTGCGACTACTTCATCTCCGGGACCCACAAGTGGATGTTCGGTCCCCGGGGGACAGGCATCATCTGCGCCGCATCCTCGGCACTGGGGCAACTGCAACCGAGCATCGCCACCTTCTCGGAAAACGAAGACTTCGCCACCATCATGAGCCCGGGCGGCTACCACGCCTTCGAGCACCGCTGGGCCCTGGGCAAGGCGTTCGAACTGCACCTGCAAACCGGCAAGGCTGCCGTGCAGGCACGCATCCACGCTCTCAACGACTACCTGAAGCAACAGCTGGAAAGCCTGCCTGCCATCGAACTGGTGACGCCGCGCAGCAGCACCCATTCGGCGGGCTTCACCTTCTTTCGCGGCAAAGGCCAGGATGCCGACGAGCTGGCCAGGTACCTGACTAGCCAACGCATCATCGTCGACGCCGTGTCACGCGATGCCGGGCCAGTGGTGCGCACTGCGCCGGGTTTGCTGAATACCGAAGCGGAAATCGACCGCTTGGTCGAAGTACTGCGCCAACGCCTGCGCGCCTGACAACCCGGGCGCGGCCACACGCGCCCATGCCAACCCTGCACAACGACAACCGACGAGGCTTACCGTGGACCTTCAGCGCATACTCGAAAAACTGTTCGTCAATGCCCATGCCGTCGGCATCGAAGGCGTGTTCCAGTTCGACTTCGGCCAGGGACTCAGCTACTGGTCCGAGGTATGCGACAACACGTGCACCGGGCGTGGCCGGCATGACACGCCGGACGTCACCCTCGAGGTGGCCGAAGAAGACTTCCTCGGCATCATGGCGGGCACTGTCGACGTCGAGGAACTGTTCGCCAGTGCACGCCTGAAAATTACCGGCAACATGGGCCTGGCAACCTTGCTGCCGCAGGTCATCAGCAGCGCGCGGCAAGGCGCGACAGCCAGCAAGGCAGCGATGAACCAGCGCTATCCCACGCCAGCACGTCACAGCGAACACATCTCGGCAGCCCAACCTTTGCTGCATGCTGTACGACGCCTGTCACGGGCCGAAATGCCACCGTCGCGCTTCGATCGAGAGCACCTGGCAACGGGCTTGCCAGTGGTGCTGAGCGACGCCCTTGGCGATTGGCCGCTGTTCACCATGGGCCGCGACGCCTCGCTGGCACACTTTGCCGAGCTACAGGGCATTACCCGGCATGGTGATTATGTGAAGAAGACCTTCTCCACTGATCGCGACTTTCGCGCCACCTCCATGGCTGATTTCATCGCGTCGCTGGACCAGCCGGTCAAGCCTGGCGAGCCCCCCGCCTATATGGGAAACAATATCGTGCCGGAAAAGCTCCAGGCCCTGATCCGCTACCCGGACTACTTCGAACGCCAGCGCTTCATTCCACCGCGTATCTGGATCGGCCCCAAAGGCACGCTTACACCGCTGCACCGGGATGATACCGACAACCTGTTCGCCCAGGTCTGGGGGCAGAAATCGTTCATCCTGGCAGCACCGCACCATCGCGCCGCACTGGGCACCTGGTCAACCAGCCCGAAGGGCGGCCTGGACGGCTGTGATTTCAACCCCGACGCCCCCGACTACGAGCGTTTCCCCGAAGCCCGTGAGGTGCCCTTCCTGCGTGTGGTGTTGCAGGCCGGCGACTTGCTGTTCCTGCCCGAGGGCTGGTTCCACCAGGTAGAGTCAGTGTCCACGTCGCTGTCCGTGAACTTCTGGGTAGACTCCGGACGCGGCTGGTAACCGGCGTGACGGCAACCTGGTCTTGATGGGCCATTGGCGCAGGCGATGGGCCGCGAGGCGGCCCCGACAAAGGTTCAGACTGCCGCGATCAACGCCTCTGCAAAGCGCTGAGCCACGTCATCGATCTGTTCAGCGCTGATGATCAACGGCGGCAGGAAGCGCACCACCGCGCCATGCCGCCCGCCCAGCTCCAGAATCAACCCGCGCTTGAGGCATTCGCGCTGCACCGTGGCCGCCAGCTCATGGTTGGCCTGCGGGTACCCCAACGCATCCCGTTCGCCCTGCGGCGCGACCAGTTCGACCCCAAGCATCAAGCCACGCCCGCGTACATCACCCAACTGCGGATAGTCACGTTGCAATTGCTGCAGGTGCTGGCGCAGGCGCAGGCCCATGGCTTCGGCATGCTCGGCCAGGCGATGCTCGACCAGATAGTTGATCACCGCAGAGCCGGCCGCCATGGCCATCTGGTTGCCACGGAAGGTACCGGCATGCGCACCCGGCTTCCAGGTGTCCAGCCAGTCGCGATAGACCACTACCGCCAGCGGCAGGCTGCCACCGATGGCTTTGGACAAGGTGACCACATCGGGCACGATACCGGCGTGCTCGAAGGCAAACATGCGCCCGGTACGGGCAAAGCCGCTCTGGATCTCGTCAACGATCAACGCCACGCCCGCCTGCTCGGTAATGCGCCGCACGCCCTTGAGCCATTCGATGTCGGCCGGAATGACCCCGCCCTCACCCTGCACCACTTCGAGGATCACGGCAGCGGGCAGCGGCACACCGCTTTCCGGGTCGAGCAGCAGGTTTTCCAGGTAATGCAGGTTGGCCTTGACCCCGGCTTCACCGCCCAGGCCGAACGGGCAGCGGTAATCGTAGGGGTACGGCATGAACTGCACACCGCTGCTCAGCAACGCCCCCAGTGGCTGCTTGGGGCCAAGGCTGCCCATCAGACTCAGCGCGCCCTGGCTCATGCCATGGTAGGCGCCATGAAAGGCCAGCACGGTGCTGCGCCCGGTTGCGCCACGCACCAGTTTGAGCGCCGCTTCAACGGCGTCGGTACCGGTCGGGCCGCAGAACTGCACCTTGGCCTCGCGACGCAGCGCCTCGGGCAGGATGCCGAACAGGTCCTGGACGAAACGGTCCTTGACCGGTGTGGTCAGATCGAGTGTATGCAGCGGCAGTTCGTCAGCCAGCACGCGCTGGATTGCCTCGATCACTACCGGGTGATTATGCCCCAGCGCCAAGGTGCCAGCGCCAGCCAGGCAGTCGATGAACTGGCGGCCTTCGACATCTTCGACATGAATGCCCCGGGCGCGCTTTAGCGCCAGCGGGATGCGCCGCGGGTAGCTGCGGGCGTTGGACTCTTGCTGTTGCTGGCGTTGTAGCAAAGGCGAATCGGTGAATTCGTACAAAGGTTGCGGCACGCTGGCCGGAACAACCCGGGCAAGGCTGGAAGCGGTGGACATGGGTGAATCCTCGCAAGCAAGCGGATGGGCGGTTATCGCTTTGGAAACGCTTGAGTGCGGGGAGGATTTAGCGGTTGTTACTGGATTTTATTTCTGTCTGTGCCCAGGACGCGCCGGTACCTGCAAGAAGACCCGCAAGCCGTCACTACGGCTGTCAAAGCGCAGGCTGCCGGCACACCGCTGCACGATCGCCTGCACAATCGCCAGCCCCAATCCGCAACCACCACTCTGCCCATTACGCCAGAAGCGCTCGGTCAGGTGCTCAAGGTCCGCTTCGGCAATCCCTGGCCCGTGGTCGCGCACCATGAAGCCCACCTGGCCGTCCGCCATCTGCACGTCCAGCTCTACGGCTTCATCGCCGCCATGACGCAAGGCGTTGTCCAGCAGGTTGCGCAGCGCTGCCACCGCCAACGGAGCGGGCATGCCCAGGTAGATCTGCGTGGATTCTTCAGGCAAACGCAGCACGATACGGCGATTGTCACCCCCTCCGGCGTCCTGCACCGCCTGATGGGCCACCTGCTCGGCACTGCACTGCACGCCGTCCTCGAATGACAGGCTGCCTTCCACCCGCGCCAGCATCAGCAACTGCTCCAGCGTGCGGTGCATGCGGTCGGTGCCCTGCTCGGCATGCTCCAGCGCCTGCTCGCGCACCGCACCGTCGGTCATGCGTGCCACCTGCAGGTGGGTCTTGATCGCGGTCAGCGGGCTGCGCAGTTCATGCGCGGCATCATCGGTCAGGCGCCGCTCACGCTCGAGGGTCTGAGCAATGCGCCGGAACAGCTGGTTCTGGGTTTCCAGCAACGGCTGCAACTCGCTGGGCATGCCCGCCACCTGCAGCGGTTCGACACTGTCTGCACGCCGGCGGCGCAAGGCATCACGCATGCGGTTGAGCGGCTCCAGGCCCTTGCCAAGGCCGATCCACAACAGCCCCAGGCTGCCGAGCAGGGCCATCAGTACCGGCGCCGATGCCGCCAGCAGAATCGACTGGTTCAGCGCCTCGCGCTCCATGTGCCGGTCGGCCGTGGTGATGCGCACATCGCCGTGGTTGTAGGTGAAGGTGCGCCAAAGCGCATCGTCGATGGTCTGGTCACGGAACCCACTGCGCTCGTCGTCCATGGCGCCATCGTGCTTGTGGTTGCTGGCAAGGATCTCGCCACGCAGCGAGGTGACCTGGCAGGCCATGCCATCCGGTACGCTGAACTGGTCGGCGGAAATATGCGCCTCCCCGCCCTTGGCGGTCAGCGGCTGCGGCAACTGGTCGATCAGCCCGGCGACCATACGCGCCGACGCCACCAGGCGCTGGTCGAGGGAAAACATCATCTGCTGGCGCAGGTCTCGCAGCATCCACGCGGCGGCCAGTGCCCAGATGATCACGAAGGCACTGCCGAGGATCAGGCTCAGGCGTACCCGCAGGCTCATGATGCAGCCTCTTGCGGTGCCTGCGCCGGACCCAGCCGGTAGCCCAGGCCACGCACGGTCTCGACAATGCCGTTACCCAGCTTGCGGCGCAGGTGGTGGATGTGCACGTTCAGGGCGTTGCTCTCGACTTCGTCGCTGAAGCCGTACACGCAGTCTTTCAGTTGCTCGCTGGACAGCACTCGCCCGGGGTTCTGCAGCAGCGCCTGAAGCAGGGCCTGCTCGCGGCGGGACAGGTCGACATGCTGGCCGGCCAGGGTCGCCTCGCAGCTGCTC
This sequence comes from Pseudomonas sp. D5(2026), assembly GCF_057766845.1. Lineage (NCBI taxonomy): Bacteria > Pseudomonadati > Pseudomonadota > Gammaproteobacteria > Pseudomonadales > Pseudomonadaceae > Pseudomonas > Pseudomonas sp. D5(2026). Next base: position 1,758,427 of record NZ_CM173421.1, on the reverse strand, counting down.
GGGTCATAGCGCAGCGGGCCGTGCTCGATTACGTTCACCGCCCGCCCGGCCACCCGCCGCAGCAAGGTATGCAGGCGTGCGGCCAGCTCGCGCAGATCGAAGGGCTTGAGCAGGTAATCGTCGGCACCGGCCTGCAAGCCATCGACACGATCGGTGACGGCATCGCGGGCGGTGAGCACCAGTACCGGCAGGGTCTCGCCTTTTTCGCGCAGGCGGCGCAGCAGCTTGAGGCCGTCTTCGTCGGGCAGGCCGAGGTCGAGGATCATCACGTCGAACTGCGCGGCCTGCAGCATTGCCCGCGCAGCGGCGGCATTGCCCACCCGGTCCACGGTCAGGCCCTGGGCGGTGAGACCGGCGCAGATGCCGGCGGCGATCAGGTCGTCGTCCTCGCAGAGCAGAACGTGCATGGTGGGGCTCCCGGAGTGGTCTGGCTGGTATTGCACCTTGGGCGGATTAAGGGGGGATTATGGACCTTTTGGGGAGGGTTGGGGCAGATCGAGCGCCGTGCGGGTCGCCACCCTTCCCCTCGCAGCCTCAACCCCAATTCCCGAGCTTCTCGAACACAACAGAAACGAAGTCGCCCTTTCCTACAACTGACCCAGAAACCTCTGATCCGAATCCATGATGGGATTTCCCCCTGCACGCGCTGTCAGGGAGACACCTCATGTACCTGGATTACCTCGTGCCCTCCTGGCACGAGATCGAGTCACGTGTCATCGCCATGGTGGGCTACCCAAGCGGTGGCCAGTTCCGCACCGGCCTCAATGAAGAAGTCGCCTCACTGGGCCTCAACCTGCGCCGGATCGAAGCTGTCCGCACAGCCTTCTACCACGCCGAATGGCAGGCGGCGAACATGCTACGCCAGCGCTTCGCCGACCTCGACATCAACAGCATCATCGACGAACTGCTGAGGGTCGTGCAGCAGATGGCGATGATCGTCATCGGCAGCACCGTTACCGGCGGCCTGCTTGGCGCGGGGGTTGGCGCATTCACTGGCGGCGCCGGAACCATTCCGTTCGCTGGCGCAGGCGCGGCCATGGGCCTCAAGGTCAGCGGCTGGATCCTCGGTGCGCTGGGGCTGGCCTCCATTGCCGAGTTCTTCGTCGAGGGCTTGCCGCATATCGGCGAGTACTACGTCGATGGCATCCGCTTCGCCTGGGAAGGTACCTGCGGCAATGAAGGCACCGGCCCGTTCTGCCGGGACGACCCCTATGCGATATCCCGGGCCACGCATCAGATTGCCCAAGGCCATGTGGAAGTCGTGGTGCTGTTGTTGGGGGCAATCGTGTCGTACCTCACCCGCGGGCGCGGCGGGTAGGAGAGCTGACAAGATCAGTCGAAGAACAAGCCAAAGATGGCCGTGCATCAGGCTTTTTAAATGTCAGACTGCACAAATGCTAACAAGATAAGGAGCGCGACAATGGACGAATTTTTCTCCCTCTTCATAGAAGAAATGGGCGAGCCGATTTTCAGGCAGGAGGTGCCACCTTCTAGCATCGAGCGCTACAGCGGTAAATTGCCGAAGAAACTGTTGGAATACTGGACCGAGCACGGATGGTGCGGATATGGTGATGGAATATTCTGGACGGTCAATCCGCAAGACTACGAGGGCGTAGCCGCCTCATTCATAGAAGGCACTGCGCTCGAAGGGCGAGATACCTACCATGTCATCGCTCGGGGCGCCTTTGGTGATCTCTATCTGTACGGAGAAAATTCCGGGTTTTCATTAGACATCGTAGCCCACACTTCACAATACTGCAGCAGAGTGAATGAACTTGATGCAGGCAACATGGACAAGGAGGTGCAAGGCTTCTTTCTATTGGTCGAGCGGGAGTCCAACGACTTTGGCGATTTATTCGAGCCTGCATATAACAAGTTAGGCAAACTCGATCATGATGAGATGTATGGTTTCGTTCCAGCCTTGGCATTCGGTGGCCCCTGCGATCTTGCCCACCTAGAAAAAGTCAAAGCTGTCGAGCACTTAGTACTACTTGCACAGATCTCCACCCTCGAACCCTATAGCTTTTCTGACTTCTAAACACAGTATTGGCTGTGAAAAGCGGCGGATGAGATGCACGGCTTCGTCCGGCGTTGATACTGGATGCGTCTGCCAGCCTGGCCATTCCTGCATGCTCCAGCGCTTGCTCGCGCACCGCACCGTCGGTCAGCCGCCGCTCACGCTCAAGGGTCTGGGCAATGCGCCGGAACAGCTGGTTCTGGGTTTCCAGCAACGTCTGCAACTCGCTGGGCATGCCCGCCACCTGCAGCGGTTCGAGACTGTCCGCACGCCTGCTGCGCAACGCATCACGCACGCAGTTGAGCGGCTCCAGGCCCTTGCCAAGGCCGATCCACAACAGCCCCAGGCTGCCGAGCAGGGCCATTAGTACCGGCGCCGATGCCGCCAGCAGAATCGACTGGTTCAGCGCCTCGCGCTCCATGTGCCGATCGGCCGTGGTGATGCGCACATCGCCGTGGTTGTAGGTGAAGGTGCGCCAAAGCGCATCGTCGATGGTCTGGTCACGGAACCCGCTGCGCTCGTCGTCCATGGCACCATCGTGCTTGTGGTTGCTGGCGAGGATCTCGCCACGCAGCGAGCTGACCTGACAGGCCATGCCATCTGCGGCGCAGGTGGTGGATGTGCACGTTCAGGGCGTTGCTCTCGACTTCGTCGCTGAAACCGTACACGCAGTCTTTCAGTTGCTCGCTGGACAGCACTCGCCCGGGTTCTGCAGCAGCGCCTGGAGCAGGGCCTGCTCACGGCGGGACCCAATTCCCGAGCTTCTCGAACACAACAGAAACGAAGTTGCCCTTTCCTACAACTGACCCAGAAACCTCTGATCCGAATCCATGATGGGATTTCCCCCTGCACACGTTGTCAGGGAGACACCTCATGTACCTGGATTACCTCGTGCCCTCATGGCACGAGATCGAGTCACGTGTCATCGCCATGGTGGGCTACCAAAGCGGTGGCCAGTTCCGCACCAGCCTCAATGAAGAGGTCGCCTCACTGGGCCTCAACCTGCGCCGGATAGAAGCTGTCCGCACAGCCTTCTACCAGGCTGAATGGCAGGCGGCGCACATGCTACGCCAGCGCTTCGCCGACCTCGACATCAACAGCATCGTCGACGAACTGCTGAGGGTTGTGCAGCAGATGGCGATGATCGTCATCGGCAGCACCGTTACCGGCGGCCTGCTTGGAGCGGGGGTTGGCGCATTCACTGGCGGCGCCGGAACCATTCCGTTTGCCGGCGCGGGCGCGGCCATAGGCCTCAAAGTCAGCGGCTGGATCCTCGGTGCGCTGGGGCTGGCTTCCATTGCCGAGTTCTTCGTCGAGGGCTTGCCGCGTATCGGCGAGTACTACGTCGATGGCATCCGCTTCGCCTGGGAAGGCACCTGCGGCAATGAAGGTACCGGCCCGTTCTGGGTCAACTCCAGCATTGGTGCTCAATGGCGAAATAGACTAGCCAGCATCAAAGAGGCCGCGGAAAAATCGCCGAAATTCGGCACCCACTCGACTTACATGAATGTAAGACTTCATAAGTGCTAACGATAAGAGGCATCGCAAATGGATGAGGTATTCTCCATATTCCTTGACAATATAGGCGCGCCTTTTTCCCGTCGAGAGGTGCCCCCATCCAGCATTGATCGCTATAACGGAAAACTTCCAGAGTTGTTACTTGCATACTGGAAAGAGCATGGATGGTGTGGTTTTGGCGAAGGTATATTCTGGCTGGTTAATCCACAGGACTATGAGGGCGTTGTCTCATCCTGGACCGAGGACACCCTCCTTGAAAACCGGGACACTTACCACTTGATTGCCAAAAGCGCTTTCGGCGACCTGTATCTTTGGGGAGAGAACAGTGGCTTTTCAGTAAAAATCACAAGTCTTCTGTCCCGTTACACAGGTGAAAACTGCACACTCACTGAAACGGAAGCAACCAGAGAGGTCCAAAGCTTCTTTCTATCAAGAAAAAAAGAACACAACGACTTTGAAAGCCTTTTTGAGCCCGCGAAGAAAAAGCTGGGCATCTTGAAAGAAGATGAGATATATGCATTTGTTCCTGCATTGATGCTGGGAGGGCGCCCCGACCTCAAAAACCTAGAAAAACTTAAAGCAATAGAGCATTTGATTTTGCTGTCTCAAATCACCAAACTCGAACCCTACAGCTTCTCTGACTTCTGAGCACACAAAAGGACCTAAACGAATGGATGTCATCTTCAGCATTTTCCTGGAAACCTTCGGCGAACCCATCGGCCAGCAACCCGTACCACCTGCCGCTGTCGATCATTACCAAGGCAAACTCCCCAATCGCCTCCTTGAATACTGGCAAGACCACGGCTGGTGCGGCTACGGCGGCGGCTTGTTCTGGCTTGTAAATCCTCAGGAATACCAGGGTGTAGTGGCCTCTTGGTTGGCAGGTACGCACTTCGAAGCATGCGACACTTATCACCTCATCGCCCGCAGCGCTTTTGGCGACCTGTACCTATGGGGTGAGAAAACCGGTTCGGTGCTGACCATCGCGGCCTACCATTCCCGTTACCTCGATGGCGCTCACAGCTCAGGCGACGAAGAACGGGACAACAAGATCCACGGTTTGCTCATGTGGCTGATGACCGAGTGCGTCTACTTCGACGACCTGTTCGAACCTGCCAGGGAACGGCTCGGCACCCTGGGCTCAGACGAAATGTATGGCTTTGTCCCCGCCTTGATGCTGGGAGGCCCAGACAGCCTTGAGCGTCTTGAAAAGCTGAAGGCAGTGGAGCATCTGGTGCTGCTTTCCCAACTGAGCGAACTCGAACCCTATGAACTCACTGGCGAAGAAGATGAATAGCCTTTGACGAACGCATTCAAGGGCGCACCGCATCCGGCCTATCGACATCCTGCAACACACCGGCATCCTGCACCTCTAGCCTGACGCAAACCGCCGGGTTGGCCTTGACCACCGAACGCGCCCCTTCATCACCCTTCAGCCGGGCAAGCGCCGGCCAGAAATCACGCCCGAACAACACCGGATGGCCCTGTCGTCCGGCATGACAAGGCAGGACTATCGTTGACCCACTGGCCTCGCGTGCAAGCAAATCCAGGGTCGCGGACGCCACCCAGGGCATATCACCCAACAGAATCGCTACTGCCTGCGCCTCGCTGTCAGCCAGCGAAGCGGCCCCGGCCGCCAGGCTATGGCCCATGCCCAATGTGAAATCCGGACTGGAGACCACCCTGCACCGCGCTGGCAACCCCAGGTCCACACCTCGCTCCCCTTCACGCAACACCACCCGCACATCATCGAACACTGCGCAGGCGCTCTCTACGCTGTGCACCAGCAAGCTTCGACCGTCAGCCAGCAGCGAACGGCGCTTGTCAGAGCCAAAACGCACACTGCTGCCTGCCGCCAATACCAACGCAACCACGCTCACAGCGCCGCCCGCTCGATGCCGTTGCGCGCACGAAGGATATCGGCCAGTACCGCCAGGGCGATCTCGGCCGGGGTCTTGCTGCCCAGGTTCAGGCCAATCGGCGCATGGATGCGCGCCAGCTCGTCGTAGCCCAGGCCACCAATTCGCTGCAGGCGTTCGCGACGCTTGTCGGAGGTGGCCTTGGAGCCCATCACGCCGATGTAGAACGCTTCGGTACGCACGGCTTCAAGCATGGCCAGGTCATCGATTTTTGGATCATGGGTCAATGCCACCACTGCCGTATCGGCATGGCATCCGCCGTTGGCGATGAATTCCGACGGTAGCTCGCGGCGTACCTCTATGCCATTCAGCACGACGCCGTCGAGCACTTCATCACGCGGCTCGCAAAGGATGACCTCAAAACCCAGCCCCCTGCCAAATTCGGCACAAAAATGCGCCACGCTGGAATAGCCGGCCAGCAGCAGCCGCTGGGCGGCGCCGACACGCAAGCGCACCTGGGCATTTTCCCGTTCGACCCGTGGCCCCTGACTATGGTCATCGAGCAGCTGGCGGGTACCCGTTGGCAGGCTCACCTCACGCAGTACCCGGCGCTGGCCCAGCAGCGCACGTTCCAGCTCACGCAGATGCGCCTGCACCTCGCATTCAACCGGCAGGTTCTCCACCAGTACTTCCAGCACACCGCCACACGGCAGGCGAACGCGCGAACGCGGGTCGCTGCCGTCGCCATAACGCACGATGGCAACCGGCTCCGGAAACTCACCCAGGGCCACACGCTCGAGAAAGTCGTCTTCGACGCAGCCACCGGACAGCGAGCCCAGCCACTGGCCGCTGGCGTTCACCGCCAGCAGCGAACCCGGTGCACGCGGCGCCGAGCCGTAGGTGGCGAGCACCGTGCACAACCATACGCGCTGGCCGTTGCAGGACCACTGCAAAGCCTGACGGACCACCTGTAGATCGAGATGCTGCACGCTTTACTCCGCCTTCAGCTCGGCGAGCTGCTGTACGTTCAGGTCACCGGGCAATCCACCCCAGGCCTGGCGCAGGTAGTTGACCATATCCGTCACCTGTTGGTCATCCAGCTTGTCGGCAAAGCCCGGCATCGGCTGCATGCGCTCGAAGCCGGTGAACTGCTGTTCACGGATGCCCTCGAGGATCACCTTGACCAGATTGCGCGAATCGGCCTGGCGCAGCACGGTGTTGCCGCGCATGGCCACGGCGATGTGCGGTTTGCCCTCGCCGTCGACCCCATGGCAGCCGGCGCAGACGTTCAGGTACTGCTGGTGGCCCCGCTTGGCACTGTCGCTCATCTGCTCCAGGGCAACAGTCTCGATAGCCTTGGCCGGCGGCGGCTGGTCGCCCAGCAGGTAGGTGGCCATGGCCGCAAGGTCTGCATCTTCCAGGTGCTGGGTGCTGTGGTGCACCACCGGGTACATCTCGTTGAACATGCTGCCCTGGGCGCTGATGCCGTGCTTGAGGAAGGTGGTCAGGTCCGGCTGGGTCCAGCCGCGCTCGGCCAGGTCCTGGGCCAACAGGCTTGGCGCCAGGTAGCCACCCAACAGGCCGCCGCTCAGGCGCTGGTCCTGCTGCAGCGCACCGATCGGGTTGCGCGGGGTATGGCATTCGCCACAATGGCCCATGACCTCGACCATGTACTGGCCGCGCTGCCAGGCCGGGCTTTTGCCCTCGGTCGGCTGCAGTTGCACGCTCTTGCCATACAGCATGTTCCAGCCGCTGAGGCCCATGCGCACGTTGAACGGGAAGCGCAGCGCGGTCTGCGGTGCCGGGCGGTTGATCGGCGGTATGGTCATCAGGTAGGCGAGGATCGCGTCCGAATCTTCACGCTTGATCAGGTGGTACGAGGTGTAAGGCATCGCAGGATAGAGGTTGGCGCCGTCCTTGCGCTTGCCCTCGGTGACTGCTGCGAAGAACTCGTCGGCGCTGTAGTTGCCGATGCCGTACTGTTTGTCCGGGGTGATATTGCTGCCATAAATGGTGCCGAACGGCGAATGGATAGGCAGGCCACCCGCATACGGCGCGCCGCCTTCAGCAGTATGGCAGGCCATGCAGTCGGCCGCGCGGGCCAGGTATTCACCGCGCTTGACCTGCGCATCATCGGCCGCCAGGGCAAACGAACTGGCAGCCAGCCCGAGGACCAACGCCGAGGCGCTACGTACGAAACCCATGTTCAACCCTCCTTGACCAGGCCAAGATCATTGAGCACCTTGCGGGTGGCATCGTAGTAACGCACATAGCCTGTGCAGCGGCAGATGTGGTGACCGAGGCTGGCCTCGATGCGGTCTTCCACTTCGCTCTTCTTCAGCGGCTGGCGCTGGGCCGTTTCCACCAGCACGGTAGCGGCGTTGACGAAGCCTGGTGCGCAGTAGCTGCACTGGAAGGCGAACAGGTCGACGAACTTCTGCTGGATCGGGTTGAGCGTCAGGTTGCCGGCCTCGTCTTTTTTGGCATGGCCTTCGATGGTGCGAACCTTCTTGCCTTCGAAGTAATGCGCACCGGTGATGCAGGTGCGCACTTCTTCGCTGGTGCCGTCGGGGTTGTCGACGATCACCACGCAGGCGTGGCAGATGCCCTGGCCGCAGCCCAGGCGCGAGCCGGTGAGGTTCTGGTGTTCGTGCAGGTAGTCGATCATCGCCAGGTCCGCAGGGACCTCGACCGGCCCGACCGGTTGGCCATTGAGCGTCAGTTGCAGTGGACGGTTAGCCATTGAGGGCCTCCTTGATACGGGCTGGGGTGATGGGGAGATCGCGCACGCGCTTGCCGATGGCATGCGCGACGGCATTGCCGATGGCACCGACGACCGGGATCATCACCACTTCGGCGATGCCCTTGGAGGGGTCGGTCGGTGACAGCGGCGGGAGGATTTCGCTGGTCTGCTGCCACACCGCCACATCGCGCGCATGCGGCAGGCGGTAGCGGTTGAAGTTCCAGTCGCCCTCCCCGGGCCCACCCTCGTACAACGGCATTTCTTCGGTCAGTGCATGACCAATGCCCATGGCGATACCGCCTTCGAGCTGGCCCTTGACCAGTTCCGGCACCAGCACCCGGCCACACTCGACCCAACTGTGGTGGTTGAGCACCTGCGTCTCCAAGGTGCCTTTGTTGACCTTGACCTCGACGATGGTCGCCACCGGACTATAGTAGGTGACCATGGCATTGTTCAGCTGGGTGTCGGGGTAGGCCGCATTCTGCCGGTCGAGCAGGTGGTAGCCATGGCTGTTCATCTGCGCCTTCTTGGCATTCACCGCCCCATCGCCGTATTTCACCGCCACCGCGTCGAGCGGTAGACGCTCACGCACGCCGTCGATGACGAAGTCGGCCTCGGCCCAGCTCCAGCGGTTGAAGCCGTGCACACTGGCGCCGGTGACCAAGCCCATGTCGTGGGCCTTCTGTGCGAGCTGGGCGAACGGAATCGGCTGCAGACCGTTACCGGTCAGTTCTCCGTTGACCCACACCGCATTTTCGCGGCGCACCACCAGTGGGTTGGCCTGGCCGCCATATGGGCCCTGGCTCCAGATCGCCATGGCCGCCGGCCACAGGCCATGGTTGAACAGCACACGCGCCGCTTCGCGGGTGGCATGGCTGAAGTAGAAGGCCGAGTTGGTCGCCGACGAGGGCGACGCCAGCTTGCCGACCCAGCGCGGGTTGCGCAGCGCGGCGTCCTGCTCAGGCTGGCTGATCAGGTACGGGTTGCCGCTGGTGCTCAGTTGCAGCTCAGGCCATTCGGTGACTGCCGTCGTTACCTCGTCGGCCGAGCGGCCGAGGAAATCGCTGACCACCAAAGCCTGGGAGGTGGACATGCCGGTACCCAGCTCGGTGCCGATGTGGCGCAGGCTGATACGCCCGTCGCGGCTGAATTCGATGCTGGCCATCGGTGCTTCGGAGCCCGTACCGAAGTCCTTCTGGCAAATGGCAAAGCCCACCCCGTACCAGTGGTCCTGATCCTGCGCGTCCATCTGCCGCTTGCGTGCGTCGCGGTCGCGCCACCATTCATGCACAGCGGCCTTGTCGAGGATCTCGTAAAGCCGCAGCGCGCCCGCCGGCACCGCGCCCTGGGTGTTCTTCATGCCCGATTTCAGCGCGTTGGCGCGGCGCAGGTCGATGGCATCGACCCCCAGGCGGCCGGCGATCTCATCCACCATCATCTCGGTGGCTGCCATGCTCTGCAGGGTGCCATAACCGCGCATGGAGCCGGCCTCGACACCGCGGGAATAGTAGGCAGTAACCGACAGGTCGTTCTGCGGCATGTAGTAGATCGACTGCGCTGCAGTGGCGCCTACGGCTGCCACCGACGGGCTGTAGTTGATGCGCCCGCCGCCGTCGCAGCTCATGTCGGCGCGGAAGATCTTGAAGCTGTTGTCCTTCTTGTCCACCGCCAGCTGGTAGCGGATATCGAAGGCATGGCGCTTGATGCCGCTCTGGAACTGCTCGTAGCGGTCGTTGGCCAGGCGGATCGGCACGCCGGCGCCGTACAGCGCGGCCACCGCGGCATAGAAGACGAAGATATTGTTGTCTTTTGAGCCATAGCCCACGGTGTAGCCCGGGTGCATGTTCAGCGTGTTCAGGGCGAAGCGCGACGGCTTGATCATGTGCACGCATTCTTGCGCCACTTCGAACGGGCACTGGGTGGCGACCACGAAGTGCAGCGTGCCCGTGGCCGGGTCGTACCAGCCGTTGCCGTTGTCCGGCTCCAGCGCGGCAGGTTCGATGGACGGCGTCTTGTAGCGCTCGTCGAACACCAGCCAGTCCTCGGGCGGGTTGTCCAACTGCTCGGCCATGCGCTTGGCGTAGAACAACCCCTGCTCGGTCAGGTCGCCGTGCTGGTTGGGCTGCTTCGACCACACCGGCTTGCGGTTGAGGATGGTGGGGAACAGCATGGAGTTCTTCAGGCTGGAGAACTCATCGTCGTCGAACGGCGTGGCGCCGCCCACCCGCACGAAGCGGAAGCTGCCATAAGGGTCGCGCTGGTACAGCGGCGCCTGGGCACCGTAACGGATCGCCTGCTGATTGAACTGCAGCTTGCGCTTGGCCTGGCGGAAGCGCTCGAAGTCGTGCCAGATCAGGATCGCCACCGGGTGGCCGATGAACATCGGCACCTTGCCGGGCGGCAGCAGCGGGTCGGGCGAATGGGCCTCGGGCCAGGCAATGCCGTCCTGTTCGAGGTCGGCGGCAGTGACGATGCGGTCCGGCTGCAGGTCGGTGCCGAGCAGGCTGAGGTCATGCCCGGCATAGATACGATCAACCGTGGTGGCCTTGAGCAGCAGCGCATGGCCCTGCTGCGCGGGCCACCCGGGCATGTCCTTGGCGCGGATGTCGCGGGCGAACACCTTGTCGCCGCAGACCTTGGACAAGGCATCGTTACGGAAACGCGCCTTGCCATCATGGTTCATCCACTTCTGCGGCGAAGTGGTGACGCGCTCCTCCATCAGCGCGGCGAATGCCTGGCTGCCTAATGGCGCCATGGTCACACCGACACCAGCGATCAGGCCGCCTTGCAAAAAAGCGCGCCGGGAAATATCACGGTTGGACATGTTGGATCCTCTGGGCAGCAGGGGGTCTGCCCTGTTTTTGATTCTAGTACTGGCGGGAAAGCTGACTCGTGCGTCAACTTTACAGCAATTGGGTGGGCATAGGCAAAGTCAAGCCGACAATATGTCGCGGTGTGTCTGGGGTGACGGGCGGGATTGGGGGGGGCTGGTAGGTGTTCGCCTGGGGGGGGCAGCGCCTGGGGTTTTCAGCGCCTGGGGGATCGAGCGCCGCCCGCGCGGCGCATCGCGAGCTGCGCTCGCTCCTACGTTTGTTTTTGGCCAGTAACGCCTGTTACAGGCGCGCGCGACCGCTTTGTTTGTACGACGCGATATCGCGCCATGCGCCAAGGCGTACGCGCGCAAATTTCACAGAAATAACTGGCCCGAAACAAACGTAGGAGCGAGCGCAGCTCGCGATGCGCCGCGCGGGCGGCGCTCGATCCCCCAGGCGCTGAAAATGCCGCGACGAACCCCTGTAAGCCCTTATGCTCTCCCAGCCCAAAAACCAGCGTTAACCTTCATTTAATCAACCCCAGCCAGCATGGCCCCATTCCCCGATTTGCCAAGGCGAAGACATGCGCGTTCTCCTGCTCTTCCTCACACTACTACTGGCCGGCCCGTTGCAAGCCAACCCGTTCGACGTGAAACCAGACTTCCTGCCGGTTGACCAAGCCTTCGTGCTCACCCACGACCGCCAGGCCGACGGCCAGATGCGCCTGTACTTCCAGATCAAGCAGGGGTACTACCTGTACCAGAAGCGCCTGAAGTTCGACGGCCTGCCTGCCGAGCAACACCCGCAGCTGCCGCCAGCGCTCAACCACCATGACGAGTTCTTTGGTGACAGCGCGGTGTACCGCGACCAGCTCGAACTGCTGCTGCCGGCCACTGCCCAGGGCCAATTGCGCCTGGGCTGGCAGGGCTGCGCCGACGCCGGCCTGTGCTACCCCCCGCAAACCACGCTGATCGACCTGGGCGGCAGTGTGGCGCCAGCCGCCGAGCAAGCCAGCGACCAGGCCTTGGCCAGTAACCTTCAGCAAGGCCACCTGGCCTGGAGCCTGCTGGCGTTCTTCGGCCTTGGACTCCTGCTGGCCTTCACCCCCTGCTCGCTGCCGATGCTGCCGATCCTTGCCGGGCTGGTGCTGGGCAATGGCGCCAGTGCCCGGCGCGGCTGGCTGCTGGCGGGGGTGTATGTGCTGAGCATGGCGCTGGTGTACGCCGCCCTGGGTGTGGTTGCCGCGCTGCTGGGCGCCAGCCTTCAGGCCTGGCTGCAGCAACCCTGGCTGCTGGGCAGCCTGGCGGGCCTGTTCGTGTTGCTGGCGCTGCCGATGTTCGGTGCCTTTGAACTGCAATTACCCGCCGTCGTGCGCGACCGCCTGGACCGCGCCGGGCAAGGTACCCGTGGCGGCAACCTGTATGGCGCGGCGTTGCTGGGCGCGTTGTCTGGCCTGCTGCTCGGTCCGTGCATGACCGCACCACTGGCCGGCGCACTGCTGTACATCGCCCAGAGCGGCGACGTGCTGCAAGGGGCCTTGGTGCTGTTCAGCCTCGGCCTGGGCATGGGCGTGCCGATGCTGTTGCTGGTAACCCTGGGCAACCGTTATCTGCCGCGCCCAGGTGCATGGATGAACCGGGTCAAGGGTGTGTTCGGCTTCGTGTTCCTGGCCATGGCGCTGTACACCGTGCGCAGCCTGCTGCCCGCTACCTTGCTGCTGGCACTGAGCGGCGCCTGGCTGATCGCCCTGGCCTGGGCCGCCTGGCCGGGCCTGCAGCGCCTGCCGGCGTTGCGCGCCGTACCGCTGTTGGGCGCCCTGTGGGGCGGCCTGTTGCTGGTCGGTGCGGCAGCCGGCGGCGACGACCTCTGGCAGCCGCTACGCCCGTTCACGGGGGGGGACAGCACAGCGGCCGCTGGCCTGCATGCCGAAGACAGTTTCGTCACCGTCAGCCGCCCCGAAGACCTGCAACGTGAGCTGGATGCGGCCAAAGCCCGCGGCCAGTGGGTGATGCTCGACTACTATGCCGATTGGTGCGTGTCGTGCAAGGTCATGGAAAAACAGGTGTTCGCCCGCAGCGACGTGCAGGCCGGCCTGGCCAACGTGCACCTGCTGCGCCTGGACGTGACCGCCGACAGCCCGGCCAGCAAGGCCCTGCTGCAGCGCTACCAGGTACCCGGCCCGCCTAGCATCATCTGGATCGGCCCGGAAGGCGAAGAACGACGCGCGCGGCGCATCACCGGTGAAGTTGATGCAGCAGCGTTCCAGCAACACTGGGCCCAGACCAGGAGCCAAGGCTGATGCTGACCATAACACTCGGGCCCCTGACCATGGCCCTCAACCACCTGCTGATGCTCACCGCCCTGGTGATTGCCAGCATTGTCGGCTGGTGGGTTGCCCGACGTGGCGGCGAGAGCCCGGAATCGGCGCTGTTCAACCTGTTCCTGATCGGCCTGCTGTGTGCCCGCGCCGGCTTCGTGCTGGCCTACTGGCCGATGTATCAGGACGACCCGCTGCAAATCATCGACATTCGCGATGGCGGCTTCCTGTTCTGGTCGGGCCTTGCCGGCATCGTGCTCGGAGCCCTGTGGCAGGGCTGGCGCCACCCCGGCCTGCGCCGCCCGCTAGGCTGGGCGCTGTTCAGCGGGGCACTGTTCTGGGGCCTGGCCAGCCTCGGCGGCCACCTCTACAGCAAAGGCACCGAGCTGCCCGACCTGAGCCTGCGCAACGCCGACGGCCAGGCCGTGGCATTGCACAGCTACCGCGGCAAGCCGCTGGTCATCAACATCTGGGCCACCTGGTGCCCACCGTGTCGGCGTGAGATGCCCGTGCTGCAACAGGCACAAAGCGCTTACCCGCACGTGACCTTCCTGTTCGTCAATCAGGGAGAGACCCCGGAAAACGTCAGCACCTTCCTCGCCACCACCGGCCTGAGCCTGACACACGTGCTGTTCGACGGCACCGGCCTGCTGGCCCAGCGCGTCGGCTCCATGGCCTTGCCCACCACCCTGTTCTACGACGCCAACGGGCGTCTGGTCGGCAGCCACCTGGGCGAACTGTCCCGGGCCAGCCTGCGCCACGCCCTGGAACCTTTCGACCGGGCCATTGCGCCCGCCCCTGCCGCACAAGGAAACTGACATGCGATTGACTGCACTGCTGCCCCTGTCCCTGGCCCTGCTGGCCTCCCCTGCCCTGCAGGCCGAAGAACTGCCCAAGGCGGTTCAGCAACTGCAAGCCAAGGGCGCCGTGATCAAGGGCAGCTTCGATGCGCCCAACGGCCTGCGCGGTTATGCCGCCGAGTACCAGAACAACGCCCTGGCCCTCTACCTGACCGCCGACGGCAAGCACGTGCTGGTCGGCAGCCTGTTCGACGAACAGGGCAAGGACCTGAGCGCCGAGCCGCTGCAAAAGCTGGTATACGCGCCGATGAGCAAGGAAATCTGGGCGAAAATGGAAAAGACCGCGTGGATCGCCGACGGCAAGGCCGATGCGCCGCGCAAGGTGTACCTGTTCAGCGACCCGAACTGCCCGTACTGCAACATGTTCTGGGAACAGGCGCGGCCCTGGGTGGAGTCGGGCAAGGTGCAGTTGCGCCATATCATGGTCGGCATCATCCGCGAAGACAGCCCGGGCAAGTCGGCGGCGCTGCTGGCGGCGAAAGACCCGGCCAAGGCACTGCAGCAGCATGAAAAGGCCGGCAAGGCCAGCACGCTGAAGGCGCTGGAACAGGTGCCAGAGGCTGTGCAACAGAAGCTGGCGGCGAACATGGCGTTGATGGAAGAGATGGGGTTGCAGGCGACCCCAGCCATTTTCTATCAGGATGAGCAAGGCAACCTGCAAAGCCAGCAAGGGGCACCACGGCCAGAGATGCTGGGGAAGATTCTGGGCAAGCGCTAGTGCATGTGGTGGGGCGCAAATCGAGCGCCACGAAGCAGGTGACGCGGGGCATGGCACCGGCTACGCCGGTGTTCGCGAGTGAACCCGCTCCTACGGGGCTCGCGCTAACGGCTGGATTTTGCGCCAGGCATGTGATCGCAAGGCCTGCGCGGTCGGGCGTAGGAGCGGGTTTACCCGCGAAAAGGCCGGACCTGCTGGCCAATTTCCACCAGCCGTTCACCGTTGCCGCCGCCACTGTCTTCGCGGGTAAACCCGCTCCTACACTGATCGGGAGTGGACACACATTGGTGATTGGACGCAGGCCGTTCTTTCGCAAGCATTAAATCTCCCGACCGAGCAAAGCTACCCCGCGCAGATTTAAACCTGCCACTCAACATATCTAGAAACAATTATTCGGCACGCCCTGTCGTTAAACATCGTTTGCTTGCTTCCCTTATTCAAATCCCACACACACGCACAACAAAGAACACTCGGACGCTCACAACAGAGCGTTCGAGCATCAAAAACCGAAATTTCTTACACAATTAGAAGAAAAATAAACTCAAAAAAAACACTATCAGGTTTAAGCAAGACCCTTCTGAAGAATTCCCCCACAAAAATAGCTTTAAACCAAACATCCCAATATCACGCCCAGCCACGCCATCCCCACCGAAAGCTTGACTTGAAACAACCGAACGCCTAAACCTCCATACCCGTACATTTCAGACCACACCAAAAAGCAGGAGACACTCATGAAAAATCAATATGGCATTAGCCTCATGGCATTGGCTTCGACACTCACTGCGAAATCAAACAACACGCAACCATGACACCAAAATGGTCTACTCATGAACCCAAACCACTGTATCCGCAGCGCAAAAAAAATCACGACCATCACAAAAATCTTGACCACTGAGCACTTGAGGGAGCCCACATCGCTTCTTTGGTCAGCGCTGGCCCCTTGCATACTCTTCATCATCACCAACCCGACGCATGCAACCGCAACCTATACCGCTTCAGCCGCCTGGTTCTACTCATACATCTCTGCCACCCTCGCGTTCTTTGGATTCAGCTTCTACCTCATCGGCAGGAGGGAAAGTGGCTTCACGCGGTCCTTCATCTACCAACACAGCGCAATCAAGCTATTCCTGACGGCCCACACACTCAGTTATTTTTTATTGAGCTCGCTTTACGCCACACTATTCTACCTCTTGACCAAACCCTTACGAGGTCACTACTCACTTCCTGAATACCTCTATCTGATGGCATGCTTTTACACCAGCTACCTCATGTTCACCTGTATCGGCCTGGGGATCGCTGCGCTGCCGATAAAATTCAGCACAGCCAGCACACTTTTCTCACTCATGTCATTTCTCATGCTGGTCTCCGGATACACCGGTGCCACGCTGGGGCACGATGCTTCGCATACGCTAACGCTGATCAACCCGCTCTTTCTAAGCGCGCAGATCTTCCATGGCGAAATGCCCCTTCTCAACAGTTTCCTGATTGCTCTTTCGGTCTCTGCGGCCTCGACATACCTGACCGGAAGGTATTTCAGAATCCAACCCATATGGAGCCGATACTGATGGACATTTTAACTATAAACAACCTTCACTTCGGATACAGCGGAAACCCGCTGCTGAACGACATTGAACTCACTATAAAAGCGGGGGAACTGGTTGGCATTCTGGGCAACAACGGGGCCGGAAAGACAACCCTTTTCGACCTCATCTGTAAAATAAAGAAACCGGCGAAAGGCACCATTTCCAATGTATCCAGGCGTCAGGCCTATTTGACCCAAATCCTTACACCGCCCCCCTTACTGCGCATGGACGAAGCGGGCAAGCTAATCACCAGCCTGACCCCCAACGTTTCCCCAGATCACACAGAGATTCTCTCGAAACTAGGCAAATGGTCCCCGTCACTGTCCAAGCGATATGCAGAAATTGCCAAGAAAAAAGCCGCCAATTGCAGCTACGGTGAAATTCGCAGCTACTTCACGCTGACCTTGTTGCTTTTAAACAGTGACTTGATCATTCTTGACGAGCCAACGGCTGGCGTGGACCCTGAATTTCGACATTATATATGGCTCGGTATAAAAAGCGCGTGCGCGGAAGGCGCGAGTGTGCTGATAGCTTCTCATTACACAGAGGAAATCACGAAAAACTGCCAGCGCTTTTATATGCTCGCAAACAAGCGACTGGAAGCGTTTGACAGTGGTGGACAGTTCATGGAACGCCACCATGCCAAATCGCTGGATGAAGCCTTTATCAATGCTTCGGTCTAGGTACCGTGGCCATTGAGAGGGGGCGCCAGGCGCCCCTGCCCATCACAGCCCCTCCAGCTCCGCCATCAGGTCACTGAGCCGGTCGACCTTGTCATCATCCAGCGCACTGCCCTGCAGCCCCTGTACATACTCGGCCAACGCCTCCACCGTGCTGCACTCGAACATCGCCCGCAGCGGCACGTTCAGCTGTAGCTGCTTCTGCACCCGCGAAGCGATCTGCGTGGCCAGCAATGAATGGCCGCCCAGCTCGAAGAAGTTGTCGTACACCCCCACCCGCTCGGCTTTGAGCACATCGGCCCAGATGCCCGCCAACACATCCTCCAGGTCGTTACGTGGCGCCTGATAGGCCTGGCTATGCTGCACGCCGATGTCGATGGCTGGCAGGGCCTTGCGGTCGAGCTTGCCGTTGGCGTTGTGCGGCAAGCTGTCGAACCAGCCCCAATGCAACGGCACCATGTACTCCGGCAACTCGGCACGCAGTCGTTGCTTGACCTGCTCCAGCAACGCGGCATCGGCACTGACGCCTTGGTGCGCCACCAGGTAGCCAACCAGATACTTGCCGTTCACGCCCTCCTGCACCGCCACGGCGGCATCGCGAATTTCCGCTTGCTCATGCAGCCGGGCCTCGATTTCGCCCAGCTCAATGCGATAGCCGCGAATCTTCACCTGGTGGTCGATGCGCCCGACATATTCCAGCACGCCGTCCGGGCGTTGCCGCGCCAGGTCACCGGTACGGTACAGGCGCTCTCCCGGTGCCCCGTAAGGGTGAGGAATGAACGCCAGTGCCGTGCGCACCGGGTCACCGACGTAGCCACGGCCTACACCCGTACCCGCCACGCACAGTTCGCCCACCGCCCCCAGCGGCACCAGCGCCTGGTCCTCGCCGAACAAGTACAGCCGGTTGTTATCGGTGGGCGTGCCGATTGGCAGGTAGCTGCCTTGGGTCGAGGCGGCATCGACGCGGAAGAACGCCACGTCATCCGAGCACTCCGCCGGGCCATAGGCATTGACCAGGCCGATCTGCGGGTAGCGCTGCAGCCACTGCGCCGCCAGCTCCGGTGGCATGGCCTCGCCGGTCGGCAGCATCCAGCGTAGGCCGTCGAGGGCCTGGTGGTCGCTGGCCAGCATGCCCTGGATCAGGGACGGCACGCTCTCCAGCACGGTGATGCCGGTGGCCTGCACGTGCGCCAGCAGGCCTTGCGGGTCGTGGGCGATGGCATTTGGCACGATCTCTACCTTGGCGCCGAACAGCGGCGCAGCCAGGAACTGCCAGACCGAGATGTCGAAGCTTTGCGAGGCGGTCTGGGCAATCACGTCCTGCTCGCTCAAGGCCAGGTACGGCACCTTGCTCAGCTGATTGTTGAGCATGCCGCGCTGCTCGACCATCACCCCTTTCGGCAGACCGGTCGAGCCTGAGGTGTAGATCACGTAGGCGAGGTTGTCCGGGCCACTGTGGATACCCGGGTTGTGGCTTGCGATCGGGTTGGCCTGGACGTCTTCCCAGACCAGCAGTTGCGGCCGCAGCGCAGCCTCCAGCTCACCGAGCAACTGCCGTCCCTGCTCGGCGCAGGCCGCGCTGCACACCAACACTGGCGTGCGGCTGAGCTGGATGATGCTTTGCAGGCGCGCCGCCGGCAGGCCCGGGTCCAGCGGCAGGTAGCCGGCGCCGGCCTTGAAGCTGCCGACAATCATGCCCAGCAGCGGCAACCCACGTTCGGCAAGCAGTGCCACTGGCTGGTCCACGCAGACTCCGGCAGCCACCAACGCATGGCCCAGGCGGTTGGCCGCCAGGTTCAGCCTGGCGTAGTCATAGGATGCCTCCAGGCAGCGGGCCACGGTACGCTGTGGATGCGCCACGACCTGCGCTTCGAACTGCGCGATGTAGCTCTGTTCAAGTGGATAAACCCGCTCGGTCCGGTTGCAGTCCTCCAGCAGGAAGCCTTGCTCCTGGGCGCTCGACAGCGGTAGCTCGCTCACCTCCCCTTCAAAGCCTTGTACCAGCGCCAGCAGCAGGCGCTTGAATTCGGCCAGCAGGCGCTCGACGGTCGGGTAGTCGAAGTAGCGCTGGTCAAACGACAGGTGCAGGCCCAGGTCATCACCCGGGTAACACACCGCCGTCAGCGGGAAGTTGGTGTGGGTACGGCCCGAGTCGGAGCTGGCGTTCAGGTACTGGGCGTGATCGAGCACGGCGGTTTCAACCGGCGCATTCTCGAACACGAACAGGCTGTCGAACAGCGGCTGGCCCTTGGGCAGCTCGCTGCACGCCTGGATCGCCACCAGCGGCAAGTATTCGTACTCGCGCAGTTCCATGTTGCTTTGCAGCAGGCCCTGCAGCCACTGGCGTACGCTGCAACGCTCACCCGCCGCGGGCAACTGCACGCGCAGGGCCACGCTGTTGATGAACAGGCCGACGGTGCGCTGCATCTGCGGCATGCTCACCGGGCGCCCGGCCACGGTTACGCCAAAGGCCACGTCGCGGTCGCCGCTGTGGCGCGACAGCACCAGGGCCCAGGCCGCCTGGGCGAAAGTGTTGACGGTGAGCTGATGGGCCTGGGCCAGCTCGCGCAGACGCACGCCATCATTCACCTCCAGGCGGGTGTAGCAGTCGCCGACGACCATGCCGCTACCGGCGTGGTCATGGCGCAGCGGGCGGTCGCTCGGGATGGCTGTGGCACGTTCGAAGCCGGCCAGGTTGGCCTGCCACCAGGCGCGTGCGTCGTCCAGGCCCTGGCGCTGCAGCCAACCGATGTAATCGCGGTAACGCGGCGGCACCGGCAGTTGGGCCTGACGGCCTTCGCCAAGGGCCTGGTAGACCTCGAAGAAATCGTTCATCAACAGCGAGCGGCACCAGGCATCGATAAGGATGTGGTGGTTGCTCATCATGAACCAGTAGCGTTCATCGGCCACGCGCACCAGGCGCAGGTGGAACGGTGCCTCGCTGAGCAAGGCAAAGCCGGCCTCGCGCTCCTGCTTGTGCAGGGCCTGCAGGCGCTGCTCCTGGGCATCGTCGGCAAGGCCGCGCCAGTCCTGGTAGTCCACCGCCAGGTTGCCTGGCTTGTGGATGATCTGCAGCATCGCCTCGCCGCTGTTCCAGCTGAACGAGGCGCGCAACGCTTCGTGGCGCGCCACCACGGCCTGCCAGGCCTGGGCGAAACGCTCGGGGTCGAGCGCGCTGTTGATGCGGTAGCGGTCCTGCATGTAGTAGAGGCCAGTGCCCGGCTCCAGCAGGGTGTGCAATAGCATGCCTTCCTGCATCGGCGTCAGCGGGTAAACGTCCTCGATCTGCGCGGCCGGGACCGGCAATGCGTCGATTTGCTCCTGAGTCAGGTGCGCCAGCGGGAAGTCCGATGGGGTGAAGCTGCCATTGCCATCGGCCAGACAATGCGCGACCAGCGCCAGCAGCTCCTGACGATAGCCCTCAGCCAGACCCGCGATAGTCTGCTGGTCGTAGCGCTCGGCGCTGAAGGTCCAGCGCAGTTGCAGAGCACCGCCATACACCTGGCCATCGACGCTCAACCAGTTGGGCAACGGCGCATCGAGATCATGCGCCAACCCAGCCGGGGCTTCCAGGGGCTGGAACAAGGCCGCACTGTCGAACTGCTGGTCGAACTGGCCCAGGTAGTTGAAGGTGATGCGCGCCTGCGGCAAGGCCGCCATCTGCTCGCGCCCGGCGGCATCCACCAGGTAGCGCAGTACGCCGTAGCCCAGGCCCTTGTGCGGTACATGGCGCAGTTGTTCCTTGATGCGCTTGATCGAACCGGCCCGCGCCGCGTCGTCTTCACCTGGCAGCGGACGCAGGCTCAGTGGGTAGGCATTGGTGAACCAGCCGACGCTGCGGGTCAGGTCCATGTCTTCGAACAACCCGTCACGGCCATGGCCTTCGAGCTGCACCAGCACTTCTTCATCGCCGCTCCAGCGGCACAAGGCCCGCGCCAGTGCGGTCAACAGCAGGTCGTTGACCTGGGTGTGGTAAGCCGCCGGGGCCAGTTGCAACAGCTGTCGTGTCTGCTCCACGTCCAGGCCGATGGCCAGGGTTTGAGCGTGGCGATGCAAATTGCCGCCCTGCGGATGGTCGCACGGCAATTCGCGACGCACACCGCCCAGCTGGCCTTGCCACCAGGCCAGTTCGTCACGCAGCGAATCGCTGCCGGCGTAGCTGACCAGGCGCGCCGCCCAGTCGCCGACGGCGTGGGTCTTGGCCGGCAGAGGCAGGCCACGGTACAGCACCTGCAGGTCTTCCAGCAGCACCCGCCAGGACACACCATCAACCACCAGGTGATGGATCGCCAGCAACAACCGCTGGGTGCCCTGCCCGTCACGCACCAGCAAGGCGCGCAGCAGCGGCCCCTGTTGCAGGTCCAGGCTGCGCTGCACGTCAGTGTAGAGTGCCTGACAATCATTGAAATCGGCGACAGTGGCGCTCCACAGCAGTTGCTCGGCGCCAGGCTGCGCGTACTGCGCCTGCCAGCGGCCCTGGGCGTCGCTGAAGCGCAGGCGCAGGCTGTCATGGTGCTGCACCAGCGCAGCCAACGCCTGTTCTAGGGTGGCCTCATCCAAGGGTTGGCGCGGCTCCAGCAGCACCGCCTGGTTCCAGTGTTGCGGCTTTGGCACGTCACTGTCGAAGAACCAGTGCTGGATCGGCGTCAGCCCGGCCTGCCCCTGGCGCAGGCCCTGCTCGACCGTGCTCACGGCTTCGCTGAGCTGAACCACAGCCGCCAGGGTCTGGATGGTCTGATGCTGGAACAGATCGCGCGGGGTGAATTGCAAGCCGGCCTGCCGGGCGCGGCTGACCACCTGGATCGACAGGATCGAGTCGCCCCCCAGCTCGAAGAAATTGTCCTGCACGCCGACCCGGGCAACGTTGAGCACATCGCGCCAGATCTGCGCCAGCTGTGCTTCCACCTCATTGCCAGGGGCCTGGTATTGCTGCCGCGCCTGCTCAAGGTCCGGCAGCGGCAGCGCACGGCGGTCGAGTTTGCCGTTGCCCATCAGCGGCAGGCTGTCGAGCAGCACCAGGTGCGCAGGCACCATGTAATCGGGCAGATGCTGGCGGGCATCGGCTTTCACCGCTTCGCGCAGCAGGTTTTGCGCCTCGCTACCGCCGGTGGCCTGCCTGCACACCAAGTAGCCCACCAACTGCTTGCCGCCCGGCAAGTCCAGCGCCTGCACGACGGCCTCGTCGACATCGTCGTGGGCCTGAAGGCGGCTCTCGATTTCACCCAGCTCGATGCGGAAGCCGCGGATCTTTACCTGCTGATCAGCACGGCCGAGATACTCCACCAGGCCATCAGTACCCAGGCGTACCAGGTCGCCGGTACGGTACAGGCGCCCGCCTTCGGCACTGAACGGGTCGGCGACAAAGCGCTCGGCAGTGAGGCCTGGACGGTCATGGTAACCCTGCGCCAGGCCGGCACCGCCGACATACAGCTCGCCAATGCCGCCTTGCGGCAACAAAGCCAGATCCTCGTCGAGGATGTAGGCCGTACGGCTACCGATGACGCGGCCTATCGGTACGCTGCCAAGGTCTGCTGGCAAGGCCTCTGGCGCCTGGCAAGCCAGCGGCATGACCACGGTTTCGGTCGGGCCGTAGGCATTGAAGAACAGCTGTGGCACGAAGGCCTGGCGGATGCGTTGCAGGTGCTCGCCGGTCAGCGCTTCGCCGCCGGTGATCACCAAGCGCACCGGCAACTGTTCGCCCTGCCCACCCAGGTACTGGGCCAGTTGGCTGCCGTAGCTAGGGGTGAAACCGAGGATGCTTACCTGCTGCTCACGCACCAGTTGGCAGATTTCCTCGGCACCCCACTGCCCTTGGGCGCGCAGCACCACACGGGCGCCACACAGCAGCGGCGCCCACAGGCGCTCGCTGGCAGCGTCGAAATTGATCGAATAGAAATGCAGTTCGCAGTCATCGCTGCGCATGCCGAATGCGGCGATCACCGCCTGGCAGTGCATGGCGAACTCGCCATGGCTGACCACCACGCCCTTGGGTTTGCCGGTGGAGCCTGAGGTGTAGATCAGGTAAGCCTGGTGCTGCGGCAGGCTGAGGTTGTCCAGCGGCGCATCGCTGTAGGCCGCCAGGCTGGCGGCATCGTCTTCCAGGCTCC
Organism: Pseudomonas sp. D5(2026); assembly: GCF_057766845.1. Lineage (NCBI taxonomy): Bacteria > Pseudomonadati > Pseudomonadota > Gammaproteobacteria > Pseudomonadales > Pseudomonadaceae > Pseudomonas > Pseudomonas sp. D5(2026). Next base: position 1,735,212 of record NZ_CM173421.1, on the reverse strand, counting down.
AGCTGGCCACGCCTTCAGGCAGCTCGCCCACGGCTTGCAGCAACGCGCGCTGACTCAGCAGCAAGCCGATGCGGCTGTCTTCGATCATGTAGCGCAGGCGGTCGAGCGGGTACTCGGGGTCGAGCGGTACATAAGCGCCGCCGGCCTTGAGGATGGCCAGCAGGCCAACCACCATTTCCAGCGATCGCTCCAGGGCCAGGCCCACGCGCACCTGCGGGCCGACACCACGCTCGCGCAGGGCGCGGGCCAGGCGGTTGGCCTGTTGGTCGAGTTCGGCATAGGTCATGTGCTGGCCGGCAAAGGTCAACGCACCAGCCTGTGGCGTACGCGCGGCCTGGGCGGCGAACAGGCCGTGCAAGGTCTGGTCGAGGTCGAAATCGTGCTCGCCCTGCAACTGGCCCACCAGCACCTGCTGCTCGGCGCTGCTCAGCATCGGCAGCTCGCACAGGCGCTGTTGCGGGTTGTCCAGCAGGCCGACCAGCAGTTGCTGCCAATGCTCGGCCATGCGCGCGATGCGCGGCTCGTCGAACAGGTCGCGGCTGTAGGTCAGGCAGCAACCCAGACGACCGTCGAGGTCGGTCACCTCCAGGTACAGGTCGAACTTGGTGGCGCTGGCGTCATTGACCAGGTAATCCACCTGCATGCCGGCCAAGCTGCGGCTTTGCTGGAAAGCCCAGCGCTGCACGTTGCACATCACCTGGAACAGTGGGTTGTAGGCGCTGCTGCGCGGCGGCTGCAAGGCCTCCACCAACTGGTCGAACGGCAGGTCCTGGTGCGACTGGCCTTCGATGGCGGCCTGACGCATCTGCTCCAACAACTGCGCGGCGGTCATCTGCCCATCCAGCTCGCAGCGCAGCACCTGGGTATTGAGGAAGGCGCCGATCAGCCCTTCGCTTTCCGGGCGGATGCGGTTGGCCACCGGCGCGCCGATGCGCAGGTCGCGCTGGCCGCTGTAGCGGTGCAGCAAGGCGGCCAGGGTGGCGGTCATGGTCATGAACAGGGTGAGGCCGCGCTGGCTGTTGAAGGCATGCACGCGGGCGACCAGGGCCGGGTCGAGGTCGAAGCGGTACAGCTCGCCACGGTGGCTTTGCACAGCCGGCCGCGGGCGGTCGGCGGGCAAGGCCAATACCGGGTGTTCATCGCCCAGGCGAGCCTTCCAGTAGGCCAACTGGCGCGCGCCCTCGCCGCTTTCCAGCCATTGCCGTTGCCACACGCTGTAGTCCAGGTACTGCACCGGCAGCGGCGCCAGTGGCGATTCGCGGTCATCGACAAAGGCTTCGTACAGCTCGCCCAGCTCGCGGGCGAAGATGTCCATGGCCCAGCCTTCGGTGACGATGTGGTGCAGCGTCAGCACGAAGAAGTGCTCGCGCTCGTCGGCCTTGGCCAGACAGGCGCGCAGCAGCGGACCACGCTCCAGGTCGAATGGCTGGTGCGCCTGGTCGTCGGCCAATTGTTGCAAACGTTGCTGGCGGGCATCGACTGACAACACACTGAAGTCTTGCCAGTCGAGATGCAGGCCACTGTCTTCGGCCACACACTGGTACGGCACCCCGTCGATGCTGGGGAACGTGGTGCGCAAGGTTTCGTGGCGCACGATCAGCGCCTGCAGCGCACGCTCGAAAGCGTCTATATGCAGGGTGCCGCGCAGGCGTGCCATGCCGCCGACGTTGTACGCCGGGCTATCCGGCTCCATCTGCCAGAGGAACCACATTCGCTGCTGCGAGTACGACAGCGGCACCGCCTGACGGCGGTCGACACGGGCGATTGCACCTTGCAGATTGCGCTCGCCGGCCGCGCGCAAGTGGGCGATCTCGGCACAGAAGGCGCCCAATTCGCTGGCTTCGAACAGGGCCTTGAGCGGCAGCTCGACATCGCAGGCCTGGCGGGTGCGCGAAACGATCTGAGTCGCCAGCAACGAGTGACCACCGAGGGCGAAGAAGTCGTCCTGCAGGCCAATGCGCGGCAAATTCAACACGTCGCGCCAGATGGCCGCGACCTGTTGTTGCAGCTCGGTTCGTGGCTCGACATGCTCACGCTGCTGCCACACTGGAGCAGGCAGTGCCTTGCGGTCGACCTTGCCGCTGGGGCCCAGGGGCATCTGTGCCAAAGGGATGAGTTGCGCCGGCACCATGTAGGCTGGCAATTGCTCAGCCAGCACGGCCAGCACCTCGGCAGGCTGGGCGCTGCCACTGTAATAGCCGACCAGTTGCGCGCCAACGGCGTCCTTGTGTATCAGCACCAGCGCCTGTTCCACACCCGCCTGTGCCAGCAGGCAGGCCTGAACTTCCTCTGGCTCGACGCGAAAACCACGCACCTTTACCTGCTGGTCGAGGCGGCCAAGGTATTCCAGGGCCTCCAGCTGAACCTGCCAGCGGGCGCGATCGCCACTGCGGTACAGACGCTGACCATTGCCGTCGGCCTGGGGTACGAAGCGCTCGGCAGTGAGGCCGGGGCGGCCCAGGTAACCCCGGGCCAGGCCCGCGCCACCGAGGTACAGTTCGCCCGGCACACCGGGGGCGCTCAGTTCCAGCTCATCGTCCAGCACGCGGCACAGCACATTGCCCAGCGGGCGGCCGATGGGCGAGCGCTCACCGTCCGCCACCTGGCAGTGCCAGTGGGTGACGTTGATGGCGGTTTCGGTCGGGCCGTACCGGTTGTGCAACTGCACCTGCGGCAGCACCTGCAGCACGCGGTCACGCAGCGTGGCGGACAACGCTTCGCCACCCGAGAACACCCGGCGCAAGCTACTGCAGGCACCTGCCTGCGGCTCCTGGACGAACACCTGCAACAGCGGCGGTACAAAGTGCAGCGTGGTCACCCCATGGGCCTGCACCAGGGCAGCGATACGCTGTGGGTCGCGGTGTTCACCAGGGCCAGCGAGCACCAGCTTGCAGCCGGTGACCAACGGCCAGAAGCATTCCCACACCGAGACGTCGAAACTGATCGGCGCCTTCTGCATCAGCACGTCGCTGTCATTCAGCACATAGGTCGCCTGCATCCACTGCAGGCGCTCGGCCAGCGCCGCATGGGTATTGCCTACGCCCTTGGGCTGCCCGGTGGAGCCGGAGGTATAGATAACGTAGGCCAGGTTGTCGCCGTGCAGGTGCAGGCCGGGGGCATGGCTGGGCCAGCTGTCCAGGTGCAACTGGTCGAGGGCAATGGCGCTGACACCGTCGACCTGCGGCAGCTTGCCCAGCAGGCTGCTGTGGCTCAGTAGCAAACGGGCGTCGCAGTCGGCCAGCATGTAGGCCAGGCGTTCGGCAGGGTAATCGACATCCAGCGGCACGTAGGCACCGCCAGCCTTGAGAATGGCTAGCAGGCCAACCAGCAATTGCGGCGAGCGCTCGATGGCAATGGCCACACAGGTATCGGGGCCGACGCCTTTGTCACGCAGGTAGTGGGCCAGCCGGTTGGCTTGCTGGTGCAGCCCGGCGTAATCCAGGCTGCCGCCGTCCCAGATCAGGGCGGTGCGTTGCGGCGTCAGGCGTGCCTGCTCATTGAGTTGTTCGACCAACAGGTGCTGCGCTGCGGCGGCCTCTGCCTGGCCCCAACCCAGCAGCTGCGCACGGCCGTGCTCATCCAGCAATTGCACCTCTCCCAGCGCCTGCTGCGGCGCGGCACACACCTGTTCCAGCAGCGCCTGCAGGTGATGGGCCAGACGTTCAACGGTGCTGGCTTCGAACAGCTCCGCGGCGTAGTCGAAGGCCAGGCTCAGGCGGCCCAGATGGTCTTCCTCACTGTGCAACTGCAAGTCGAACTTGGCTTCACGGCTGTGCCACGGCAGCTCTTCGGCCAACAGCCCCGGCAGACGCCGCAGGGCTGACAGGTCGCGCTGTTGGTGATTGAACATGACCTGGAACAGGCCGCGCTCACGCGCCTCTGGCAAGGCTTCGACCAACTGCTCGAATGGCAGGTCCTGGTTGGCCTGGGCTGCGAGGGTGGCTTGACGGACCTGGGCCAGCAACTGTGCGAACGACAGACGGCCATCGAATTGCGCGCGCAGCACCTGGGTATTGATGAAAAAACCGACCAAGCCCTGAGTTTCCATACGCGGGCGGTTGGCATTGGGCACACCGACGCGGATATCGGACTGGCCGCTGTAGCGGTGCAGCAGCGCCTGCCAACCTGCCAGCAGGACCATGAACAGGCTGGCCTGCTGCTCGCGGGCAAGGCCCTTGAGCGCTTCAGTAAGCTTGGCCGGCACCTTGAAGCTGAAACGGGCGGCGCGATGGTCGCGCTGGCTGGCACGTGGATGATCGGTGCACAGGTCGAGCACCGGCAGTTCATCGCCCAGGCATGCCTGCCAATACTGCAGCTGCCGCTCGGCTTCGCCTTCGGCCAGCCATTGCCGCTGCCAGCTGCCGTAGTCGGCGTAACCCAGGGGCAGCGGCGCCAGGTTGGCCTCCAGGCCCTGGCAGTGGGCGGCATACAGTTTGGCGAACTCATCGAGGAGGATGTTCAGCGACCAGCCGTCAGCGACGATGTGGTGCAAAGTCACCCACAGTTGATGGTCTTCATCGTCCAGCCGCGCCAGGGTCACCCGCAGCAACGGACCCTGGGAGAGGTCGAACGGCTGGCGGGCCTCGGTTTCACGCTGCGCGGCAACCTGCTCGGGCGAGTGCCCTTCAAGGTCCAGGCGGTGCAGGCTGAACGGTTGTTGCGGCAGGATACGCTGCAGCGCCTGGCCATTCTCTTCGCTGAACACGGTACGCAGCGATTCATGGCGCGCCACCAGTGCCTGGAAGGCCACCTTCAGAGCGTTGATATCCAGCTCGCCACGCAGGTGCAAACCGGCAGGAATGTGGTAGGCCGCTGATTGCGGATCCAACTGCCAAAGCAGCCACAAGCGGTTTTGCGCCAGCGACTGGGGCAACGCCTGGGCGCGCTCCAGCGTGGTGATGGCTGCGGTGCCTGCGGCGCCATCGGCGATGATCTGTGCCACGGCCTTGCTGTAGTCGGCCAGTACCGGCGCCTCGAACAGCATGCGCAGGCTCAGGTCGATACCCAACTCATCGGCCAGGCGCGCAGTGGCCTGGGTGGCGGCGATGGAGTTACCGCCCAGCAACAGGAAGTGGTCGTCCGCGACCACCGCCTCTACCTTGAGGATCTCGCGCCACACACCCGCGATGCGTGCTTGCAGCTCATCGCCAGCGGTTGCACCGGCACCGGCTTCGCTTGCCTCAGGGAAACGGGCATAGCAGTCGAGGCTGCCATCGTCCATGCGCAGGCGGCAGGCAGCGCGTTGCAACTTGCCGCTGGAGGTCTTCGGCAGCGCGCCGGGGTTCAGCAACAGGACCACGGCGGGGGCCTGCCGGCAGGCATCGGCGATGACCTGCCGGAGGGTCTTGATCAGGTCCTGGGGCTTGAGTGCCTTTTGCACGTTGCGGCTGACCTCCACCGCGACACCGATGCCCTCCTCGCCTTGATGCTCGACGGCGAACACCGCCACCCGGCCTTTACGCAGCACCTGCACTTCACGTTCGAGGGTTTTCTCCAGGTCTTGCGGGTAAAGGTTCTGCCCACGCACGATCAGCATGTCTTTCAGGCGCCCGGTGACGAATACCTCGCCTTCACGCATGAAGCCCAGGTCGCCGGTACGCAGCCAGGTCTGGCCATCCATTTCGACGAAGGTGCGAGCGCTGGCTTCTGGGTTGCGCCAGTAGCCCAGGGCGATGCTCGGGCCGCCTGCCCAAATTTCCCCCACCTGGTTGTCGCCCAGCACTTGCAGTTGTTGCGGCTCGACGATGCGTATCGCGTGCCCCGGCTGCGGGAAGCCGCAACTCATCAGCACGCTGCCAGTGCCGGGTTCGGCGCGGTTGGCGGCGAAGGCTTTGGCATCCAGCTCAAGCGCGGGGATACCCTGTCCACGGCGGCTGCCGCTGACGAACAAGGTGGCTTCGGCCAGGCCATAACTGGCGAAGAAGCTGTGCGGGTCGAAACCGCAGGCCTGGAACTTGTCGGCAAAGGTGGCCAGGCTGTCCTGGCGGATTGGCTCGGAGCCCGAATAGGCTACGCGCCAGCGGCTCAGGTCGAGCCCGGCCAGCGAAGCCTCGCTCACCCGCTCGCTGCACAGGCGGTAGGCAAAGTCGGGCCCGCCGCTGATGGTGCCACCGTAGTCGCTGATGGCCTGCAACCAACGCAGCGGCCGGGCCAGGAAGAACCCTGGCGACATCAGCACGCAGGGCACACCGCTGAAGATCGGCTGCAACAGGCCGCCGATCAGCCCCATGTCGTGGTATAGCGGCAACCAGCTGACGATCACGTCGTCGGGATTGAGGTCGATGCCGAAGCCTTGGCGGATCAGTTGCTCGTTGGCCACCAGGTTGCCATGGCTGACCTGCACGCCCTTGGGCAGCGCGGTGGAACCGGAGGTGTACTGCAGGAAGGCGATGTCCTCGCCCTTGAGTGCGGGCTCACGCCAGGTCGCGGCCAGCGCCGGGTCCAGGCCGTCCACGGCCAGCAACTCGGGCGTGTCGTCTGCCGCAAGCACCTCCAGGCCTTGCAGGTGGTCGTGCAGCGCCGCCACGGTCAGCAGCAGGCGCGGCCCGGCGTCGGCGATGATCGACAGCAAACGCTCCTGATGATGCTGGCGCGCGGACTCCGGCGGGTAAGCCGGCACCGCGATCACGCCTGCGTACAGGCAACCGAAGAACGCCGCCACGTAATCCGGCCCGCTGGGGAACAGCAACACGGCACGGTCACCGAAGCTGGCACGCGCCTGCAAGGCAGCGGCGATGGTGCGCGCACGCTGGTCGAGGTCCCGGTAGCTGAGCACGGCCTGCTCGCCGGGGGCGTCGGAGAGAAAGCGCAGAGCAATCCTGTCCGGGGTCTGCGCGGCGCGTTGCGCCAGGGCCTGGACCAGCGAGAGCGGGAGTTCGAAGGCGTCCGTCATGGGGTGTTCCTGCCAGTGTCTGTTAGGGCGTGCCGACTGCGCCGCGAACAGCGGCGGGCAGCGAGCGGCGACCGGGGATGTACACAGGGGAACGGATGGACGGGGGCAGAAATTAGCGGGGGCGAGGGTGTGGGGCTGCGTGAAGGCTGGAGGCATACCTGGGGGCATGCCCCCTTGGGACAGCAACACGCAATAATAATTTAGTTTCGCATTTGACAATCATTATCATTCTACATAATTTGTCGCACGTCGTAGGAAGCTTCCCAGCTTTGGGTGCCTCCTTTCCTCTCTGTGACAAGGTGATTTCCATGGCGGAACAACTATCCACAAGTAAGTGCGATTCACCATTACTGCAGGCCTTCGTCGACAACCGCAACATCCTGGTCAAGATCGCTGCCCGCATCACTGGCTGCCGCTCCCGCGCCGAGGATGTGGTGCAGGACGCCTTCTTCCGGCTCGGTGCTGCCCCGCAGATCACCTCGTCATTCAAGGCGCAGCTGAGCTACCTGTTCCAGATCGTGCGCAACCTTGCGATCGACCACTACCGCAAGCAGACAATGGAGCTGAAGTACTCCGGCAGCGAGGAGGAAGGCCTGAATGTGGTTATCCAGAATGCCTCGCCCGAAGCGACCCATATCAACCTTGCCGCACTGGACGACATTGCCCAGGCGCTGAACGAGCTGCCGCAACGTACCCGCTATGCGTTCGAGATGTACCGCCTGCATGGCGTACCGCAGAAGGACATTGCGAAGGAACTGGGGGTGTCACCGACCTTGGTCAACTTCATGATTCGCGATGCATTGGTGCATTGCCGCAAGACCGCCAACCGGCAAGCCTGAGTTACTCTTCGACAACATCTACGATGCCATCGGGCGGGAATCAAGGCCTGCGCGTGCTGACTGTGATGCGGTAGGGGTCGAAGATCCGCGCCAGCTCACCACTGTCACGCAGGCCACGCAGCAGGGCAGCGAACGACTGCTCGTCAATAGGCGCCTCTGGGCGCAGCAAGGCGTAGTGGTGATAGACCTGGTCAATGCGCTGCGAAGGCACCAGCTGAGCCCTGCTCGCCGGGTTGCGTGCCAGGAAATCGCTGAGGTAGGAGCGCGTGACCAGGGCGATATCGGCGCGGCCGGCCTGCACCATCAGCAGGTTGCTGTCGTGGGAATAGGTCAGGGTCGCGTTGTATGTCTTGCGCAGGTAATTCGGGTCAGCGTTGAAGCCGGCGAACGCGTAGTGGTAGCCGTTGAACAATGCCAGGCGTTTACCGCGCAGGTCATCGAAGTAATGTGGATCATTGCCATTTGCCTGACGGGCAACGAACACTTCGGCATCTTCCAGGCCCATGTCCACGGCCTGATGAGCAATTTGCTCCCAGCCCCATTGTGGGTTCTCGAAAATTGCCATGTCGGTGCGGCCCTGCTGGAAGTCACCGAAGCGCCGCTGGATAGACGTAGGCACAAGAACGAAGTGATAGTGCTGCTGCGCCCGGTTGAGTGCATTGACCAACTGCGGCAGCAAACCGGTATCGGCGCCTTGCTCGGGGCGCACCGTGTAAGGCGGGAAATGGGCCGCGCCAATCTTCACTTCGACCGCTTCGCCAGCCCATACCGGTGCCGCCAACCAGAACACGGCCAGCAGCATCAGGGTGGACAAGGCCTTGAGGCCGGGCACTGGAGTCAAGACGGACACTCATCACGGTTTATGCCTGTATGCGCCTAAGCTAGGCGTTTTCCAGGGGCGGCACAACTACTGGCGTCTGCTCTTTGTGCCAAAGCAGGCGGCAAAATGCCATAGGATGCCGTATGCCCAGACATTGGCTACGCTCTAGCAGGATCTGCAAGGGAGCCTGGTATGGGCCATTGGTTGGTGATCGACCTGGAAGCCACCACCGACGATGGTGGGTGGCCGGTCACAGAGATGGAAGTCATTGAAATTGGCGCAAGCCTGGTTACCCGCGAAGGCCGCGAGGTCGACCATTTCCAGCGTTTTGTAAAGCCACGGCGGCGGCCGCAGCTTACCCCGTTCTGCCGTGAGCTGACCCACATCAGCCAGGCCGACGTGGACAACGCCGCGCCGTTTCGCGAGGTGTGGGCAAGCTTCGAGCGCTGGCTGGGGCACCACCGCGGGCAGCTTCAGGCCTGGGTCAGCTGGGGCGACTACGACCGCCAGCAATTGCACCAGGAGTGGCAGCAGCACAGCCTCGACAGCCTGCTGCGCACATTGCCGCACATCAACCTCAAGCAACGCTTTGCCAAGGCCCGCCATCTGCAGCGCCCCACCGGCCTGAACGGCGCCCTGCAACTGGCCGGCATGCACTTTTGCGGGCAACAGCACAGGGCCCTGGAAGATGCGCGCAACACGGCGCGGCTATTACCGTTGACCCTGCCCGCCAACAGCCCCTGAAAGCAGATGACGAGGCCTGTGGGCTTGGGCATACTGGCCAGCCCTTTTTCATCACCTCTTTTCAGGAGTCGCCCATGTTCCAGGTCAACGAGTACTTCAACGGCACCGTCAAGTCGATCGCATTCTCGGGCGAAGAAGGCCCGGCCACTGTCGGCGTCATGGCTCCGGGCGAATACGAATTCGGCACTGCCAAGCGCGAGATCATGCATGTGGTATCGGGCGCGCTGACCGTGAAACTGCCAGGTAGCGACAACTGGGAAACCTTCAAGGCAGGCGACAAGTTCAATGTTGCCGCCGACAGCAAGTTCCAGCTGAAAGTGGCGGTGGATACGGCCTACCTGTGCGAGTACCGCGACTAAGCGTCGGCCTGTGCCGGCCTCTTCGCGAGTGAACCCGCTCCCTCAGGCGTATCACCGTCCTCGGACCCTGTGACCATCCTGTGGGAGCGGGTTTACCCGCGAAGAATCCAGCACTAATCCTTCAGGAAATCAGCAACACGTTCAGCCGCCGCCTGCAAATGCTGCTCATGGCTGAACCCCGAAGCCTTCAACGGCTTCAGGTCATGGTCCCCCGCCACTAGCCAGCTCACCTCGATCGCCGGCGACAACGCATACCCCGCCACCGCCTCGCGGTTACCCAGCGCATCCCGCTCGCCCTGCACGATCAACGTCGGTGTCTTCAACTCGGCCAAGTGCTCTACCCGTGGCTTCTCGGGTTTACCCACCGCATAGAATGGATAACCCAGGCACACCAGCGCATCCGCGCCCAGTTCGTCGGCCAGCAGGCTCGCCATGCGCCCCCCCATGGACTTGCCACCCACGGCCAGCTTGCCCGCGACCAAAGGTCGCACTTGCCGGTACACCTCGCGCCAGCATTCAAGCAACACCTTCTGCGGGTTAGGCGGCCGCTTGCCACCGGTAACCCTGCGCTCGGCCATGTACGGGAACTCGAAGCGCACTACCGCTACCCCAAGAGCCGCAAGCCTTTGCGCCATTTCGTCCATGAACCCGCTGTCCATCGGCGCGCCCGCGCCATGGGCCAGGATCAGGCACCCCTTGTAGCCCTCTTTACCTTCAACCGGCGGAGGATCGCAGCGCAAGCCTGGGACATTTGCGACCTTCGCCCATTGATCCCCGTCAATACCGGCACTTTGCCCATTAATCATGCTTGCCTCGCTGTAAAGCCTGCCAAATAACCGTGGATGGGAACCCATACATGAACACAACCAGCAGTACCGCCTATAACTACAAGGTGGTCCGCCAATTCGCCATCATGACGGTGGTGTGGGGAATCGTCGGGATGGGGCTCGGCGTCTTCATCGCCGCCCAGCTCGCCTGGCCGTCCCTCAACTTCGACCTCCCCTGGACCAGCTTCGGCCGCCTGCGCCCCCTGCATACCAATGCGGTGATCTTCGCGTTCGGCGGCTGCGCACTGTTCGCCACCTCCTATTATTCGGTGCAACGCACCTGCCAGACCACCCTGTTCGCACCGGGCCTGGCCGCGTTCACGTTCTGGGGCTGGCAACTGGTTATCCTGCTGGCTGCCATCAGCCTGCCGCTGGGCTACACCAGCTCCAAGGAATACGCCGAACTGGAATGGCCGATCGACATTCTGATCACCATCGTCTGGGTGGGTTACGCCATCGTGTTCTTCGGCACGCTGATGAAGCGCAACACCAAACACATCTACGTCGGCAATTGGTTCTTCGGCGCCTTCATCCTGACCGTGGCACTGCTGCACATTGTCAACAACCTGGAGCTGCCGGTCAGCCTGACCAAATCCTATTCGGTCTACGCAGGCGCCACCGATGCCATGGTGCAGTGGTGGTACGGCCATAACGCGGTGGGCTTCTTCCTGACCGCAGGCTTCCTGGGGATGATGTACTACTACGTGCCCAAGCAGGCCGAACGGCCAGTGTATTCGTATCGCTTGTCGATCGTGCACTTCTGGGCGCTGATCACCCTGTACATCTGGGCCGGCCCTCACCACCTGCATTACACCGCCCTGCCCGACTGGGCGCAGTCGCTGGGCATGGTGATGTCGCTGATCCTGCTGGCACCCAGCTGGGGCGGCATGATCAACGGCATGATGACCCTGTCGGGCGCCTGGCACAAACTGCGCAGCGATCCGATCCTGCGCTTCCTGGTGGTGTCGCTGGCGTTCTACGGCATGTCCACCTTCGAAGGGCCAATGATGGCCATCAAGACGGTCAACGCCCTGTCCCACTACACCGACTGGACCATCGGCCACGTCCACGCCGGCGCTCTCGGCTGGGTAGCGATGATCTCGATCGGCGCGCTATACCACACCATCCCCAAAGTGTTCGGCAAAGAACGCATGTACAGCCTCGGCCTGATCAATGCGCACTTCTGGCTGGCCACCATCGGTACCGTACTGTACATCGCCTCGATGTGGGTCAACGGCATCGCCCAGGGCCTGATGTGGCGCGCGGTCAACAGCGACGGCACGCTGACCTACTCGTTCGTGGAAACTTTGGTGGCCAGCCACCCAGGCTTTGTCGTGCGCTTCGTCGGCGGCGCGATCTTCCTCAGCGGCATGTTCCTGATGGCCTGGAACACCTGGCGCACCGTGCGTTCGCCAGCGCTTGACGTCGCCCCTGCGAACGCCCAGTTGGCTTGAGGAGAAACGCCTGATGAAACATGAAGTCATCGAGAAAAACGTCGGCCTGATGGCCCTGCTGATGGTATTTGCCGTCAGCATCGGCGGCCTGACCCAGATCGTCCCGCTGTTCTTCCAGGACGTCACCAACAAACCGGTGGAGGGCATGAAGCCCTATACCGCGCTGCAACTGGAAGGCCGCGATGTCTACATCCGCGAAGGCTGCGTGGGCTGCCACTCGCAGATGATCCGCCCGTTCCGCGCCGAAACCGAGCGTTACGGCCACTACTCGGTGGCCGGTGAAAGCGTGTGGGACCACCCGTTCCTGTGGGGTTCCAAGCGCACCGGGCCGGACCTGGCCCGGGTCGGTGGCCGCTACTCGGACGACTGGCACCGTGCGCACCTGTACAACCCGCGCAACGTGGTGCCGGAGTCGAAGATGCCATCCTACCCGTGGCTGGTTGCCCAGCAGGTCGACAACAGCCACACCGACGTCAAGATGCGCACCCTGCGCACCCTGGGCGTGCCGTACACCGACGACGACATTGCCAGCGCCCGCGAAGCGGTCAAGGGCAAGACCGAGATGGATGCGCTGGTCGCCTACCTGCAGGTGCTCGGCACCGCGATCAAGAACAAGAGGTGAGTGCGATGGAAATGGACATCGGCATGATCCGCGGGTTGGGCACCCTGGTGGTGATGATTGCCTTCATCGGCCTCACCCTGTGGGTCTTCAACCGCCGCCGCGACCGTGATTTCGCCGAAGCGCGCCTGCTGCCCTTCGTCGACGACCGCCTGCCCCCTGCCGGGCAGGAGCCTGCTGCAAAAAGGAGTAACGGGCAATGACCACGTTCTGGAGTACGTACATCAGCGTACTGACCATCGGTAGCCTGATTGGCCTGACCTGGCTGCTGCTCGCCACGCGCAAGGGCCAGAGCAACAACACCACTGACGAGACCATGGGCCATAGCTTCGACGGCATCGAGGAGTACGACAACCCGCTGCCCAAGTGGTGGTTCTGGCTGTTCGTTGGCACCTTGGTGTTCTCGGTCGGCTATTTGATCCTCTACCCGGGCCTGGGCAACTGGAAAGGCATCCTGCCGGGCTATGAAAATGGCTGGACCGGCGCCAACGAATGGCAGAAGGAAATGGACAAGGCCGATGCCAGGTTCGGTCCGATCTTCGCCAAATACGCCGCCATGCCCGTGGAAGAAGTGGCAAAGGATCCGCAGGCGCTGAAAATGGGCAGTCGCCTGTTTGCCTCAAACTGCTCGGTGTGCCACGGTTCCGATGCCAAGGGCGCCTTTGGTTTCCCCAACCTCACCGACAGTGACTGGCGCTGGGGTGGCGATCCGGAAACCATCAAGACCACCATCATGGGCGGGCGCCATGGCGTGATGCCGGCCTGGGCCGAAGTGATCGGTGACCAGGGCGTGGCCGATGTGGCTGCATTCGTGGTCAGCAAACTCGATGGCCGCACATTGCCTGAGGGCGCGAAGGCCGACGTCGAGAACGGGCAGAAGATCTTTGCTGCCAACTGCGTGGCCTGCCACGGCCCGGAAGGCAAAGGTACACCCGCCATGGGCGCACCGAACCTGACCCACCCGCAGGCGTTCATCTACGGTTCGAGCTTTGCCCAGCTGCAGCAGACCATTCGTTATGGTCGTCAGGGGCAAATGCCGGCGCAGGCCGAGATCCAGGGCAATGACAAGGTGCACTTGCTGGCGGCTTATGTGTATAGCCTGTCGCGGGAGGGTTCGGCCGAGACTGTGACTGCACAGTGAGTTCGCCGAAAGGGATTTGGCGCCTGTTAGAGAAAGGGATTTGGCGCCTGTGAGATCGAGCGCCGCCCGCGCGGCGCATCGCGAGCTGCGCTCGCTCCTACGTTTGTTTCGGGCCAGTCCCTCCTGTGCCAGGCGCGCGCGACCGCCTGGCCCGTACCACGCGAAATCGCGACATGCGCCAAGGCGTTCGCGCGCAAATCCCACAGGAATGATTGGCCCGAAACAAACGTAGGAGCGAGCGCAGCTCGCGATGCGCCGCGCGGGCGGCGCTCGATCTCTGCCCCACCACAACACTCAACCCTTTCCCCCCCGCCCCACCACAACACTCAACCCTTACACCCCCGCCCCACCACAACACTCAACCCTTTCACTCCCCGCCCCACCACAACACTCAACCCTTTCACTCCCCGCCCCACCACAACACTCAACCCTTACATCCCCCCTCAGCCCCCTTCCCTTGCACCCCCACCGAACACAACTAAGCTTGTTGCCTCAATGGGCATCGCTGCGAAAGGAGCGATGCAGACGCGGTGCATGGCCTGTCGCCGCCCCAAAAAAAGCTTGACCGATCGATCAGAAAAAGGTGAAAAACGGTACACATTACAAATATTTATTTGTGTACAATCGCCAAGACCCGATCCCTGCGGGACATCAGTGAACGGGCCTGGACACGGGTCGGCGTACCAAAGTTGCGTTGCGGTAACCTTGCTGGTTATCAATACTGGCGCCGATTTTTCGACCAACAAGAACATCAAAACCGTGGAACCTTAGAATGAGCACAGCAATCAGTCCGACTGCTTATAACTATAAGGTCGTCCGCCAGTTCGCCATCATGACGGTGGTCTGGGGGATCCTTGGCATGGGCCTCGGCGTCTTCATCGCCTCGCAGCTGGTGTGGCCGCAGCTGAACCTGGACCTTCCCTGGACCAGCTTCGGCCGCCTGCGCCCGCTGCACACCAACCTGGTGATCTTCGCCTTCGGGGGCTGTGCGCTGTTCGGCACCAGCTACTACGTGGTGCAGCGCACCTGCCAGACCCGGCTGATCTCCGACAGCATGGCCGCCTTCACCTTCTGGGGTTGGCAAGCCGTCATCGTCGGCGCGCTGATCACCCTGCCGATGGGCTACACCACCACCAAGGAATACGCCGAGCTCGAGTGGCCGCTGGCGATCCTGCTGGCTATCGTCTGGGTTACCTACGGCCTGGTGTTCTTCGGCACCATCGTCAAGCGCAAGACCAAGCACATCTATGTCGGCAACTGGTTCTATGGTGCGTTCATCGTGGTGACCGCGATGCTGCACATCGTCAACCACATCTCGCTGCCGGTGAGCCTGTTCAAGTCGTACTCGGCCTACTCCGGCGCCACCGACGCGATGATCCAGTGGTGGTATGGCCACAACGCCGTGGGCTTCTTCCTCACCACCGGTTTCCTGGGGATGATGTACTACTTCGTGCCCAAGCAGGCCGAGCGGCCAATCTACTCGTATCGCTTGTCGATCGTGCACTTCTGGGCGCTGATCACCCTGTACATCTGGGCTGGCCCGCACCACCTGCACTACACCGCCCTGCCTGACTGGGCGCAGTCGCTGGGCATGGTGATGTCTATCATCCTGCTGGCGCCAAGCTGGGGCGGCATGATCAACGGCATGATGACCCTGTCGGGCGCCTGGCACAAACTGCGCACCGACCCGATCCTGCGCTTCCTGGTGGTGTCGCTGGCGTTCTACGGTATGTCCACCTTCGAAGGCCCGATGATGGCCATCAAGACCGTGAACTCACTGTCGCACTACACCGACTGGACCATTGGCCACGTCCACGCCGGCGCCCTCGGCTGGGTGGCAATGATCTCGATCGGCGCCGTGTACCACATGATCCCGAAACTCTACGGCCGCGAGCAGATGCACAGCATTGGCCTGATCAACGCGCACTTCTGGCTGGCCACCATCGGCACCGTGCTGTACATCGCCTCGATGTGGGTCAACGGCATTACCCAAGGCCTGATGTGGCGCGCCATCAACGATGACGGCACCCTCACCTACTCCTTCGTCGAAGCCCTGCAGGCCAGCCACCCTGGCTACATCGTCCGCGCCCTGGGCGGTGCGTTCTTCGCCAGCGGCATGCTGCTGATGGCCTACAACGTATTCCGTACCGTACGTGCCGCCAACCCGGCACAGGCTGAAGAGGCCGCCAAGATCGTCGTTGTGGGAGCGCACTGATGAAGCATGAAGCCGTCGAGAAGAACATAGGCCTGCTGGCCTTCTTCATGGTCATCGCCGTGAGCGTCGGTGGCCTGACCCAGATCGTCCCGCTGTTTTTCCAGGACGTCACCAACAAGCCGGTCGAGGGCATGAAGCCGCGCACCGCGCTGGAGCTGGAAGGCCGCGATATTTACATCCGCGAAGGCTGCGTGGGCTGCCACTCGCAGATGATCCGCCCGTTCCGTGCCGAAACCGAGCGTTACGGCCACTACTCGGTAGCCGGTGAGAGCGTGTGGGACCATCCGTTCCTGTGGGGTTCCAAGCGCACCGGGCCGGACCTGGCCCGCGTCGGTGGCCGCTACTCCGATGACTGGCACCGTGCGCACCTGTACAACCCGCGCAACGTGGTACCGGAATCGAAGATGCCGTCCTACCCGTGGCTGGTCGAGAACAAGCTCGACGGCAAAGACACCGCGAAGAAGATGGAAGTGCTGCGCACACTCGGCACCCCGTACACCGACGCCGACATTGCCGGCGCTCGTGACGCGGTCAAGGGCAAGACCGAAATGGACGCCATCGTCGCGTACCTGCAGGGTCTTGGCACCATCATCAAAAGCAAACGGTGACACTGATGGATATCGGGATGATTCGCGGCCTGGGCACCGTCGTGGTGATGGTGGCCTTCGTGGGCCTGGCGCTGTGGGTGTTCAACCCACGGCGTAAAAAGGACTTCGACGAAGCGACCCAACTGCCCTTCGCGGATGACCCCGAGGCCACCCGGCACGTCGAGCAAGCAAAAGCTTCTGGGAGCAAACAACAATGACAACCTTCTGGAGTCTGTACGTTACCGTCCTGACCCTGGGCACCATCTTCTCGTTGACCTGGCTGCTGCTGTCGACCCGCAAGGGCCAGCGCGAAGAGGTTACCGACGAAACCGTCGGGCATGCCTTCGATGGCATCGAGGAGTACGACAACCCGCTGCCGAAATGGTGGTTCTGGCTGTTCGTCGGCACCATCATCTTCGCCCTCGGCTACCTGGTGCTGTACCCGGGCCTGGGCAACTGGAAAGGCATCCTGCCGGGCTATTCGTACCTGGATAACGACAAGCAGACCGAGTTTTCCAACGGCCAGCCGGGCTGGACCGGCGTGCACGAGTGGGAAAAGGAAATGGCCAAGGCCGACGCCCGCTTCGGGCCGATCTTCGCCAAGTTCGCGGCCATGCCCATCGTGGATGTGGCCAAGGACCCGCAGGCATTGAAAATGGGCGCGCGGCTGTTCGCCTCCAACTGCTCGGTGTGCCACGGTTCCGACGCCAAGGGCGCCTTCGGCTTCCCCAACCTCACCGACAATGACTGGCGCTGGGGCGGCGAGCCGGAAACCATCAAGACCACCATCATGGGCGGGCGCCATGGCGTGATGCCGGCCTGGGCCGAAGTAATCGGTGACCAGGGCGTGGCCGATGTGGCTGCATTCGTGGTCAGCAAACTCGATGGCCGCACATTGCCTGAGGGCGCGAAAGCCGATGTCGAGAACGGGCAGAAGATCTTTGCTGCCAACTGCGTGGCCTGCCACGGGCCGGAAGGCAAAGGTACACCCGCCATGGGCGCACCGAACCTGACCCACCCGCAGGCGTTCATCTACGGTTCGAGCTTTGCCCAGCTGCAGCAGACCATTCGTTATGGCCGCCAGGGGCAGATGCCGGCCCAGGAACAGCTGCAGGGCAACGACAAGGTGCACTTGCTGGCGGCTTATGTTTACAGCCTGTCGCACCAGGCTGAACCGGCCAAGGCTGAGTAAGGCAGGCCTGGCCTCTTCGCGGGTAAACCCGCTCCTACAGCGATCGCGGTCTATGTAGGAGCGGGCTTGCCCGCGAAGAGGCCCTTACAACCACCGCATTTCTGGCAGGCTGATGACCTGGATCAATTGACACCCGCCATAACACGTTTCATACCACGAACCCAACGCGACTAAAGGTCGCAGTGCGATCCCATACCGCCCTCAGCGGCGTATCATGGACCGCAGAGCGCTAGCAGATTGCGCGAGACTGCGGCCCGCACGCACAGGCCGCGGCGTTTCTCCACTGCCGTGGGACTTGATGATGAGCAAGCAAATTCCGGTACATGATGTCACCCCGCCTGCCAGCAAAGGGAAGGATTCCGTCGACCTCTACGCTTCCCGGGAAAAGATCTACACCCGCGCCTTCACCGGCCTGTTCCGTCGCCTGCGCATGGTCGGGGGTGCCGCACTGTTCCTGCTGTACTTCGGCACCGTGTGGCTGAACTGGGGTGGTCACCAAGCTGTGTGGTGGAACCTGCCCGAACGCAAGTTCTACATCTTCGGCGCTACCATCTGGCCGCAAGACTTCATCCTGCTCTCGGGCATTCTCATCGTCGCCGCCTTCGGCCTGTTCTTCATCACGGTGTTCGCCGGCCGGGTGTGGTGCGGCTATACCTGTCCGCAAAGCGTGTGGACCTGGATTTTCATGTGGTGCGAAAAGGTCACCGAGGGTGATCGCAACCAGCGCATGAAGCTCGACAAAGCCCCCATGAGCGGCAACAAGTTCCTGCGCAAATTCGCCAAGCACAGCCTGTGGCTGCTGATCGGCTTTGTCACCGGCATGACCTTCGTCGGCTACTTCTCGCCGATCCGTGAACTGGTGATTGAATTCTTCACCGGCCAGGCCGATGGCTGGGCGTACTTCTGGGTCGGCTTTTTCACCCTCGCCACTTACGGCAACGCCGGCTGGCTGCGCGAACAGGTGTGCGTGTACATGTGCCCCTATGCACGCTTCCAGAGCGTGATGTTCGACAAAGACACGCTGATCGTGTCCTACGACCCACGCCGTGGCGAAACCCGCGGGCCACGAAAAAAGGACGCTGACTACAAGGCCCAAGGCCTGGGCGACTGCATCGACTGCACCATGTGCGTGCAGGTCTGCCCTACCGGCATCGATATCCGTGACGGCCTGCAGATCGAGTGCATTGGCTGCGCCGCCTGTATCGATGCCTGCGACAGCATCATGGACAAGATGAACTACCCCAAAGGCCTGATCAGCTACACCACCGAACACAACCTGTCCGGACAGAAGACCCACATGCTGCGCCCGCGCCTGATCGGCTATGCCGTGGTACTGCTGGTGATGATGATCGGGCTGGCGACGGCCTTCGCCACCCGTTCGCTGGTCGGCTTCGACGTCAGCAAAGACCGTGTGCTGTACCGCGAAAACGCCCAGGGCCGGATCGAGAACGTGTACAGCCTGAAGGTGATGAACAAGGACCAGCGCGATCACGTCTACGTGCTGGACGCGGCCGGCCTGCCGGACCTCAAGCTCGAAGGCCAACGCGAAATCCGCGTGGCAGCCGGTGATATCGTCAGCCTTCCCGTGCAGCTGTCGGTTGCCCCCGAGAAACTGCCATCGACCACCAACGAAATCACCTTCATCCTCAAGAGCGCCGACGACAGTGACGCCCAGGTTGAAGCCAAGAGCCGTTTCATCGGCCCACAGATCCGCTAAGAGAGATAACGCACAATGCCTGCCGCCACCGCCGCCAGCCCCTGGTACAAGCACCTCTGGCCCTGGATCATCATCGGCATCCTCACCACCTCGGTGTGCCTGAGCCTGACCATGGTCAGCATCGCTGTGCATAACCCGGACAACCTGGTGAACGACAACTACTACGAGGCCGGCAAAGGCATCAACCGCTCACTGGACCGTGAATTGCTGGCGCAGAAGCTAGGCTTGAAGGCCAGTGTGCACCTCGATGAGCTGACTGGCGAAGTGGACCTGCGTCTGACCGGTAACAGCGACCCGCAAAGCCTGGATCTGAACCTGATTTCGCCAACCCAGCCAGAGAAAGACCGCAAGGTGCTGCTAAGCCGGGTAGAAGCAGGGCGCTATGTGGGGCAGCTGGAAGACAAGGTCGACGGGCGCCGCTTTGTCGAACTGCTGGGTAGCGAAGGGGGCCAGGTGTGGCGCTTGTTCGAAGAGGAAAAAGTGGCGCATGGTGTGACCTTGCAGCTGGGTGATGAAGCACTGCAAGGCGCCGAACACCAATAGTCGTACCACTTCTCCCTGTGTAGGAGCGGGCTTGCCCGCGAATGCGATAGCTCAGGCAACGTTGTTTTCAGGCCTGACGCATTCGCGGGCAAGCCCGTTCCTACAGGTTTCGATTCAGGCCGGCCGATCTGTAAGGCAATGACGCAATGACCCAACCCACCCCCTGCTACCACTGCGCCCTGCCCGTCCCCGCCGGCAGCCGCTTCACCGCCGTGGTCCTCGGCCAGCCCCGGCAGTTCTGCTGCCCGGGTTGCCAGGCGGTGGCCGAGTCGATCGTCGCTGGAGGCCTGGAGCACTACTACCAGCACCGCAGTGACACTAGCGCCAACCCCGAAGCCCTGCCCAGGCAGTTGCAGGACGAGCTGGCCCTTTACGACCGCAGTGACGTGCAACAAACCTTCGTCCGCCACCAGGGCGAGCTGGCCGAAACCACCCTGCTGGTCGAAGGCATCAGTTGCGCTGCCTGCGGGTGGCTGATCGAAAAGCACTTGCGCAACCTGCCCGGTGTCGCCGAAGCGCGCCTGAACCTGTCCAATCACCGCCTGTTGCTGAACTGGGATGACCAGCAGCTACCGCTGTCGCGCCTGCTCGCCGAGCTGCGACAGATCGGCTACGCCGCCCACCCCTATCAGCCCGACAAGGCCACCGAGCAGCTGGCCCGGGAAAACCGTAGCGCCTTGCGCCGCCTGGGCGTGGCCGGGCTGCTGTGGTTCCAGGCAATGATGGCAACCATGGCCACCTGGCCGGAGTTCAACATCGACCTGTCGCCCGAACTGCACACCATTCTGCGCTGGGTTGCGCTGTTCCTCACCATCCCCATCGTCTTCTACAGCTGCGCGCCATTCTTCAAAGGCGCGGCACGCGACCTGCGCACCCGCCACCTGACCATGGACGTTTCAGTGTCGCTGGCCATTGGCCTTGCCTTTAGCGCTGGCATCTGGACGGCCATCACCGGCAGCGGCGAGCTGTATTTCGACACCGTGGGCATGTTCGCCCTGTTTCTCCTCACCGGCCGCTACCTGGAACGCCGAGCCCGAGAACGCACGGCTGCGGCCACTGCGCAGCTGGTCAACCTGCTGCCGGCCTCGTGCCTGCGCCTGGACGCCTTCGGCCGCAGCGAGCGCATCCTCCTTGGCGAACTGCACTGCGGTGACACCGTGCAAGTGCTGCCAGGCGCAGTAATCCCGGCCGACGGGCGTATCGTAGAAGGCCGCTCCAGCGTCGACGAATCACTGCTGACCGGCGAATACCTGCCACAGCCCCGCCAAGTAGGCGAACGGGTCACCGGCGGCACGTTGAACGTCGAAAGCACCCTTAACGTGGAAGTCGAAGCCCTCGGTCACGATTCACGGTTATCGGCCATCGTCCGCCTGCTGGAGCGCGCCCAGACCGAAAAACCGCGCCTGGCGGAAATTGCCGACCGCGCCTCGCAGTGGTTCCTGCTGTTTTCGCTGCTGGCCGCCGTTGCCATCGGCCTGTGGTGGTGGCACCTGGACCCGACGCGGGCGTTTTGGATCGTGCTGGCGATGCTGGTGGCAACCTGCCCCTGTGCGCTGTCGCTGGCCACGCCAACTGCGCTTACGGCCGCCACCGGCACCTTGCACAAGCTCGGCCTGCTGGTGACCCGCGGCCATGTGCTGGAAGGCCTGAACCAGATCGACACGGTAATCTTCGACAAGACCGGCACACTGACCGAGGGCCGCCTGGCCTTGCGCAGCATTCGCCCGCTCGGCAGCCAGGCAGCCGACCGCTGCCTGGCCCTTGCCGCCGCGCTGGAAAACCGCTCCGAGCACCCCATCGCCCGCGCCTTCGGTCGTACCGCCACGCCTGCCGATGATGTGCAGACCATACCTGGCCTGGGCCTGGAAGGGCTGGTGGACGGGCAGCGCCTGCGCATTGGCCAGGCCACCTTCGTCTGCGCCTTGAGCGGCGCGCAGACCCCCGCCGTGCCGGAGCCGCGCGGCCAATGGCTGCTATTGGGCGACCGCCAGGGGCCATTGGCCTGGTTTGGCCTGGACGACCGTCTGCGCGACGATGCCCCGGCCCTGCTCGCTGCCTGCAAGGCACGTGGCTGGCGCACGCTGCTGCTGTCGGGCGACAGCTCGCCAATGGTTGCCGAAGTGGCCGCACAACTGGGCATCGACCAGGCCATTGGCGGCCTGCGGCCAGACGACAAGCTTGACCGGCTGAAAGCCCTGCAGGCACAGGGGCGCAAAGTGCTGATGCTCGGCGACGGTGTCAACGATGTGCCGGTGCTGGCCGCAGCCGACATCAGCATCGCGATGGGTAGCGCTACCGACCTTGCCAAGACCAGCGCCGATGCCGTACTGCTGTCCAACCGCCTGCAGGCGCTGGTACAGGCCTTCGACCTGGCCCGTCGAACGCGGCGCAACATCCTCGAGAACCTGCTGTGGGCGACCCTGTATAATGGCCTGATGTTGCCGTTTGCCGCGCTCGGCTGGATCACGCCGGTGTGGGCCGCCATCGGCATGTCGGTCAGCTCGCTGATCGTGGTGCTCAATGCCCTGCGCCTGACCCGTATGCCAGTGGCCTCGGGCCCGCTGCCCCACGAAGCCCCTTTACCCGGGAGGAAGTCGCCATGCCCGCCCTCTATGTCATGATCCCGGCAGCCCTGCTGCTGGTCGGCGTGGCCGTGTACATCTTCTTCTGGGCGGTCGACAGCGGTCAGTACGATGACCTTGAAGGCCCCGCCCACAGCATCCTGTTCGACGATCAGGACCCGCGCCACCAGGCGGCAGTGAAGCCTGACGACGCCCCGGCCGACACCGACAAGGAACCACCGCCCCGTGCCTGACCTGCTTCCGCTGCTGGGCTCGGCACTGGTCCTTGGCCTGCTAGGGGGCGGTCACTGCCTGGGCATGTGCGGTGGCCTGATGGGCGCACTGACCTTGGCCATCCCCCCCGAACAACGCGGCAAGCGCCTGCGCCTGTTGCTGGCGTATAACCTGGGGCGCATTTTCAGCTATGCCTGCGCCGGCCTGTTGCTGGGCCTGGCAGGCTGGGCCGTGGCCAGCAGCCCGGCAGCGCTGGCGCTGCGGGTGGCTGCGGCGCTGCTGCTGATTGCCATGGGCCTGTACCTGGCCGGCTGGTGGAGCGGGCTGACCCGTATCGAGGCACTTGGCCGCGGGTTGTGGCGGCATATCCAGCCGCTGGCGTCGCGCTTGCTGCCGGTGTCCAGCCTGCCCCGGGCGTTGCTGCTGGGCGCCTTGTGGGGCTGGCTGCCGTGCGGTTTGGTTTACAGCACCCTGCTGTGGGCGGCCAGCCAGGGCAACGCCGGGTACAGCGCGGTGTTGATGCTCGCGTTCGGGGTGGGCACCTGGCCGGTGTTGCTGGCAACCGGGCTGGCTGCCGAACGGGTAAACGCCCTGTTGCGGCGACGCAGCGTGCGCGTGGCGGGCGGTGTGCTGGTGATGCTATTCGGTGTCTGGACCCTGCCGGGCCCACACCAGCACTGGCTGATGGGGCATTGACGGGGGCTGCAAGGCAGCCCCAATGCCCTTGATACAAATCAACACAGTTTCCTACAGACGGCCATAGACTCCGGTGCACTGCTGCTCTTTCCGGGGACTACCCTCATGCTCGACGAACTACGTTGGGATACCGACCTGATCCGCCGCTACGATCTCGCCGGGCCACGCTACACCTCTTACCCAACCGCCGTGCAACTGCACAGCGAGGTGGGTTCGTTCGACCTGCTCAACGCCCTGCGCGAGAGCCGACGGGCCGTGCGCCCGCTGTCGCTGTACGTGCATGTGCCGTTCTGCGCCAACATCTGCTACTACTGCGCCTGCAACAAGGTCATCACCAAGGACCGCGCGCGCGCCGCGCCCTACCTGCAGCGCCTGGAGCAGGAAATCCAGTTGATCGCCTGCCACCTGGACCCTAAACAACGTGTTGAACAGCTGCATTTTGGCGGAGGCACACCAACCTTCCTCAGCCATGTGGAACTGCGCCAACTGATGGCCACCCTGCGCCAGCACTTCCACCTGCTGGACGACGATTCCGGCGACTACGGCATCGAGATCGACCCTCGCGAAGCCGACTGGTCGACCATGGGCCTGCTTCGCGAACTGGGCTTCAACCGCGTCAGCCTGGGTGTGCAGGACCTTGACCCGGCCGTACAGCGGGCGATCAACCGCCTGCAGAGCCTGGAGCAGACCCGCACCCTGATCGAGGCTGCCCGCACGCTACAGTTTCGCTCGGTCAACCTCGACCTGATCTACGGCCTGCCCAAGCAAACCCCGGAAGGCTTCGCCCGCACCGTCGAAGAGGTGATCCGCCTGCAGCCCGACCGCCTGTCGGTGTTCAACTATGCCCACCTTCCAGAGCGCTTCATGCCGCAACGGCGCATCGACAGCAACGACCTGCCCAGCGCCGCCGCCAAGTTGGAGATGCTGCACGCCACCATCGACCAACTGACCGCCGCCGGTTACCGCTACATCGGCATGGACCACTTCGCCCTGCCCGACGACGAACTGGCCATTGCCCAGGAAGAAGGCACCTTGCAGCGCAACTTCCAGGGCTACACCACCCACGGGCACTGCGACCTGATTGGCCTGGGCGTGTCGGCGATCAGCCAGATCGGCGACCTGTACTGCCAGAACAGCAGTGACCTCAGCACCTACCAGGACAACCTGTCCAACGCCCAGCTGGCCACCCAGCGCGGCTTGCTGTGCAACCACGACGACCGTATACGCCGGGCGGTGATCCAGCAGCTGATCTGCCATTTCGAGCTGGATTTCGAGCCCATCGAACAGGCCTTCACCCTTGACTTTCGCGGTTACTTCAACGACCTCTGGCCCGAGCTGCTGACCTTGCAGCGCGACGGCCTGATCAGCCTGGACGACAAGGGTATTCGCATCCTGCCGGCCGGCCGGCTGCTGGCGCGCTCGGTATGCATGGTGTTCGACGCGTATCTGGCAATGCACAACCGCCAGCGTTTCTCGCGGGTGATCTGAAAAACAAGGCGTTCACCGCATGGACAAGCTTCCTTGTCAGGCACACTATGAGCACACAAGGACTCCCGGCAGGCCACCTGCCGGGGTTTCGCCAGCGCGCACCATCACCGCGCACACTGGCCTACACCCTGTGTCGTGAGTTACCCTTACGACTTATGTGTGCTTTCCCACAAGGATCGATTCAAATGTCCGAGCCAGTCAAACTGCGCCCACACAACCAGGCCCATTGCAAGGATTGCAGCCTGGCCCCCCTGTGCCTGCCTCTTTCGCTGAACCTGGAAGACATGGACGCACTGGATGAAATCGTCAAACGCGGGCGACCGCTCAAGAAAGGCGAGTTTCTGTTCCGCCAGGGTGACAGTTTTGGCTCGGTCTACGCAGTACGTTCCGGGGCCCTGAAAACCTTCAGCCTCAGCGACAGCGGCGAAGAGCAGATCACGGGCTTCCACCTGCCCAGCGAACTGGTCGGCCTGTCGGGCATGGATACCGAGGCCTACCCGGTATCGGCCCAGGCCCAGGAAACCACTTCGGTGTGTGAAATCCCCTTCGAGCGGCTTGACGAGCTTTCGGTGCAACTGCCGCAGCTGCGTCGCCAGCTGATGCGGGTAATGAGCCGCGAAATCCGCGACGACCAGCAAATGATGTTGCTGCTGTCGAAAAAGACCGCCGACGAGCGCATTGCCACCTTCCTGGTCAACCTGTCGGCGCGCTTCCGCGCCCGCGGCTATTCGGCCAATCAGTTCCGCCTGAGCATGTCGCGCAACGAAATCGGCAACTACCTTGGCCTGGCCGTAGAAACCGTGTCGCGGGTGTTCACCCGCTTCCAGCAGAACGGCCTGCTGCGCGCCGAGGGCAAGGAAGTGCACATTCTCGACCCGATCCAGCTGTGCGCGCTGGCCGGTGGTGCAATCGAGGCCTGAGGCCACGTTTAGCGGGTATACTTGGGCATTCGTTTTCCCAGGATACCCGCAACAATGCACAGCGACGCCTTCGACCTCAAAGCCCTGATCCGCCCGGTAGTGGACTTCCCAAAACCGGGTGTGATCTTCCGCGACATTACCCCGTTATTCCAGTCGCCACGCGGGCTGCGCTATGTGGCCGACCAGTTCATCGAGCGCTATGTCGAGGCTGAATTCAGCCACATCGGCGCCATGGACGCGCGGGGCTTCCTGATCGGCTCGATCATCGCCCACCAGCTGAACAAGCCGCTGATCCTGTTCCGCAAGCAGGGCAAGCTGCCGGCCGACGTGCTGAGCGAGGGTTACCAGACCGAGTACGGCGAGGCCTTCCTGGAAGTGCATGCCGACAGCCTGTGCGAAGGCGATTCGGTGTTGATCTTCGATGATTTGATAGCAACTGGCGGGACCCTGCTGGCGGCGGCCAACCTGGTGCGTCGTACCGGGGCGCAGGTGTTCGAGGCGGCGGCGATCATCGACCTGCCGGAACTGGACGGCTCGCGTCGGTTGCAGGCGGCCGGGGTGCCTACCTTCTGCCTGACCGAGTTTTCCCTCAGCGAGTACTGAGTGGGCTTTTGGGGCTGCTTTGCAGCCCCAATGAATCAGAGCGAAATGGGCCGGCGTCCTGCAAAGGCATGGGCCAGGGTACCGCCGTCCACCATCTCCAGCTCGCCGCCCAGGGGCACACCATGGGCAATCCGCGACGCTACCAGCCCTTTCTCGCTCAGTAACTGGGCAATGTAATGCGCCGTCGCTTCGCCTTCCACCGTCGGGTTGGTCGCCAGGATCACCTCGGTAAAGGTGCCCTGCTCTTCGATCCGCGCCATCAGCTGCGGAATACCGATCGCCTCAGGCCCCAGGCCATCCAGCGGCGACAGGTGCCCCTTGAGCACGAAGTAACGGCCACGGTAGCCCGTCTGCTCCACCGCATACACATCGGTCGGCCCCTCGACAACGCACAGCTGGGTGTCGTCACGGCGCGGGTCGGCACACTGTGGGCACAGCTCCTGCTCGGTCAGGGTGCGGCACTGACGGCAGTGGCCCACCCCTTCCATGGCCTGGGTCAAGGCCTGAGCCAGGCGCAGCCCACCGCTGCGGTCGCGCTCGAGCAGTTGCAGGGCCATGCGCTGGGCGGTTTTCTGACCGACACCTGGCAAGATGCGCAGGCCGTCGATCAGTTGGCGGATGAGGGGGCTGAAGCTCATGGGAAAGGCCTGACAATTCAATAAGAGGCGGTTTATACCCAGCGAGGGCGGTGGCGTCAAATCAGGTCACCCCAAGTCTACGCGGCCTGCAGTTATATGAGCGCAATTGCCTTGCACAAAACTGGAAAGCCAGTGTGATCACTGTGGGAGCGGGCATGCCCGCGAAGCAGGCTGCACAGTGGATGGCACGGGCTTCGCCCGTGTTCGCGGGCATGCCCGCCCCCATAGTGATCGTGCAAAAATTTCAAAGTTCGAGCACAACAGTTGCACCCGACATAAAAAAGCAGACCGCGCCTGGGTTGAAATCTACGTAAAAAAAACGCCGCTGATATCAGCGGCGGTTTTGCGTATCGCAATGCCCTTAGAATGGCATCTTGAAGCCTGGCGGCAGTTGCATGCCAGCGGTCATGCCGCCCATCTTTTCCTGGCTGCTTTGCTCAACCTTGCGCACTGCGTCGTTCAGCGCAGCGGCAATGAGGTCTTCCAGTACTTCTTTGTCATCTTCATCAGTCGACATCAGGCTCTGGTCGATGCTGACGCGCTTGACGTCGTGACGACCGGTCATCACCACGCTCACCAGCCCGCCACCGGACTGACCGGTGACTTCGGCGTTGGCCAGTTCTTCCTGCATCTTCTGCATTTTTTCCTGCATCTGCTGGGCCTGCTTCATCAGGCCGGCCATGCCACCTTTCATCATGGGGTATACCTCGATTGGGTCATGTGATGCGGCCCGGCACCGGGCCGGCCGCATGGTTATCCGTTACTGGCCCTGGCTGACCAGGGCTTCTACAGGCTCAATAGTATCCTGCCGCACCTTGGCGCCGAACAACTTGATCATCTGCTGGATCAACGGATCCTGCTCGATCGAAGCAACTGCATCCTGCTGGCGCTCGGCACGCTTGCGCGCTGCGGCCTGAGCCGGGGTTTCCTGCTCGGGCAGGATCAGCTCGATGCGCAGGTTCAGCGTGCGCCCCAGGTGCTGGTTGAGCGCTTCGTTCAGGCGCCGCTGCTGGGTTGCGTTGAACAGCGCCCCCTGGCCCGGGTCCAGATGCAGCAGCCAGTCGTCGCCATCGGCGGCAATCAGCGTACAGTTTGCCGCGATGTTGCCTGTCATCCCGGACACAGGCAACTGTGGGAATAATTCCAGCCATTGCAAGGCCAGGCCGGTGGCCGGTTTGGCTGCCGGCAACGGTTCGGCAGCCGGTTTGGACACGTCTTCCTGAACATGTTCGGCCAACTCGTCCAGGTAGCTGAAACCTGCCGGATCGCTTTCGCCGCCGTAATAGTCTTCGTCCAACGGTGGCTCATCGTCCCGGTCCATCCCCACGGCAGCGTAGGCAGACGGGTCGAAAGGCGGCTCGTCGTGTGCCGGGGCGGCCTGTGGGGGCGCCACCGGGGCAACAGGCTCGGGCGCAGGTGCCGGTTCAGGCGCGGGTTCGGCCGCTAACGGCGCGGGTGCAACGGCAGGCTCTTCCCACGGCAGGTCGACCACTTCGGCAACAGGCTCAGGTACGGAGATGGCCTCGGCTTCGGCCTTCAGCTCAACATCTGCCTCGGCCTCCGGTTCATGATCAGCCGTCGCGGGTGCAGGCACCTCCAGCTGCGGGGCTTGCGCTACAGGCTCCGCCGGCACAGCCGCAACAGGCGATGAAAGCGCGACCGGCGCCGCGGCTGCCACCTGCCCTGCAGGATCAGCTGTGGCCTGGCTGATCCCCGTTGGCTTTAGCACCGGCTTCGGTGCGTCGTCCGTGTCTGCCGGGCGGAACGCCAGCATACGCAGCAGCACCATCTCGAAGCCACCGCGCGGGTCCGGTGCAAGGGGCAGGTCACGACGGCCAATCAGGCCCATCTGATAATAGAACTGCACATCCTCGGCCGGCAGCGCCGATGCCAGCGCCAATACCCGCTCGCGATCACCCTGGCCGTTGTCTACCGCTTCGGGCAGCGCTTGGGCAATGGCTACACGGTGCAGCACATTGAGCATTTCGGCCAGAACACCCGACCAGTCCGGCCCTTGCTCGGCCAGGTTACGCACGGCCTCCAGCAAAGCCCTGGCATCGCCTTCGAGCAGTGCCTGCAAGACGCCATACACCTGGCCATGGTCGAGGCTACCCAACATGGCACGCACATCGGCGGCCAGTACCTTGCCTTCACCAAAGGCGATGGCCTGGTCGGTCAGGCTCATGGCATCACGCATGGAGCCATCGGCCGCACGGCCCAGCAGCCACAGGGCATCTTCCTCGAACGGCACGTTCTCGGCGGCCAGTACGTGACTGAGGTGCTCCACCACCCGCTCCGGGCTCATGTTCTTCAACGAGAACTGCAGGCAGCGCGACAGGATGGTGGCCGGCAGCTTCTGCGGGTCGGTGGTGGCGAGGATGAACTTGACGTAGGGCGGCGGCTCTTCCAGCGTCTTGAGCAAGGCGTTGAACGAGTGGGTCGAGAGCATGTGCACTTCGTCGATCAGGTAGACCTTGAAGCGCCCACGGCTGGGGGCGTACTGCACGTTATCGAGCAGTTCGCGAGTGTCCTCTACCTTGGTACGGCTGGCGGCGTCGATCTCGATCAGGTCGACGAAACGGCCTTCGTCGATCTCACGGCACACCGAACAGGTGCCACAGGGCGTGGAGGTGATGCCGGTTTCACAGTTCAGGCACTTTGCGATAATACGGGCGATGGTCGTCTTGCCCACGCCGCGGGTACCGGTGAACAGGTAGGCATGGTGCAGGCGCTGGTTGTCCAAGGCATTGATCAAGGCCTTGAGCACATGGGTCTGGCCGACCATTTCGCGGAACGAGCGCGGACGCCATTTTCGTGCAAGAACCTGATAACTCATCGAAAAACCATCGTAGCCTGATCGAGCGGAAGATCGCTAATGCTAGCGGAGCGGGGGCAAAATTGCACCCTGCGCAACTCGTCTAAGCTTGGAATGGCGCATTGTCCAGGGAGGATTGCCTTTGCGAAGACTGCTGGCCCTTTTACTGCTGTGGTCTACAAACAGCCTGGCTGACCAGCCGGTGCTGCGCTTTTCCGTCGTCGAGAGCTGGAGCATGCCGCTGGTACGCATCGAAGGCGATCAGCCAGTGGAGGGATTGCTTTACGACCTGATGCAAGCCGTTGCCAGGCAAGTGGGCGCTAGCCCCAAGTACCACGTCATGGCACGCCTGCGCCTGGAGGAGGCCATGAGCAGCGGCGATATTGATGTGCGCTGCCACGTCAGTACCCAATGGCTCAACGACCGCCCAAGGGATTTTGTGTGGAGTATCCCGCTGTTTCATCAGCGCGACGTACTGGTTGGCCGCGCTGGCGACAGCACCCCGTTACCCCCGGAGCAACTGCCACCTCAGGCGATCGGCACGGTGCTTGGCTACACCTATCCAACCCTGCAACCGCTGCTGGACCAAGGCCAGCTGCGCCGTGAGGACAGCCGCAGCCAGTTGCTGGTGCTGCAAAAGCTGCAGGCAGGCCGGTATCGCCATGCGGTAAGCAACCAGTTGTCGTTGCAGTGGTTCAACCAAGGGTTGCCAGCGGAGCAGCAATTGCAGGCGCTGGCAGTGCTGGACGAACAGGATTTGGGGTGCATGGTGCGCAACGATCCGGCGATACCGACTCAAGGGCTATTGCGGGCGCTGGCAAGAATGAAGCAGTCGGGGGAGATCGAGCGGATTTTGCAGCGACATGGAGGGACGGGCGAGCCGGAGAGTATGTCTGTGGCCCAGCCCGAAATACCCAGCAAAATGCCGGCACACAGCCAGCGCAACTAACGGCCCTGCTCATTTCGCGAACGCTTGCGCAAACACTGTGGGAGCAACTGTCTTGCTCAATTTCTAAAAGCTGGCGCGATCCCTGTGGGAGATCACCCAGCCCTTCCGGGCTGCGCTGTCGCGCAGCAAACATGAGGTGTACGGCTTTAGATCCGCAGCGACGCTGACATTTTGAAAAAGAAAAGGCGGTTGGCCCGGTAGGGCCAGCCGCCTTTTGCTTTGTTAGGGTTCGTGTGCGCGGGACAGAGATCGTAGCCAGCACTGGTGTGTGTCCGCACACCCGCGTGGGAGAGTGATCCGCACGGTATCGGCGTGAAGTCCCTGTAGGCATCAGCTGATTCAGCTGTGACCACGTATGAGAGAGTGAACCCTTTCGCCACCGTGTGCCCCGCGCGCCCTTTATCCTGCGAGGATTCATCATGGCGCGCAAGCCTTCCAAGCAACGCTTTACCGTCGTCCATCCCGATTGCGCAGCGATCGATGTCGGTGGTCGAGAGCATTTCGTGGCGGTCGATCCCCGGCACGAAAATCCCGTCCAGTCGTTCACGTCCTTTACTGACGACCTGCTCAAGATGGCTAACTGGCTTGAAAGCCTGGGGATCAAGGTCGTTGCCATGGAATCCACGGGGGTTTATTGGATTCCAATTTACGAGATTCTCAGCGAGCGCGGTTTTGAGGTTTATCTCGTCAATGCCAGAGCAACTCGGCAAATCACGGGCCGTAAATCAGATGTGCTGGATTGCCAGTGGATTTGGCAGCTGATGACTCATGGACTGCTCAGAGGCGCATTCCGCCCCGATGATCTGACCTGCTGCGTCCGGTCATTGGTCAGGCAGCGTGCTTCCAAAGTGAAAGACCAGGCGCAGACGCTGAACCGGATGCAAAAGGCCATGAGCCAAATGAACATCCAGCTGGCCAATGTCATCAGTGATATTTCCGGCGTAACTGGCATGAAGATTTTGCGAGCCATCTGCGCAGGTGAACGGGACCCAGTGCAACTGGCTGAACTGACCGACCGCCGCATCAAGGCAGGCAAGGAGGCTGTCGCTCGGAGTCTTCATGGCAATTGGCGGCGCGAGCATTTGCATGCGCTAACTCAGGAATTGGCTGCCTATGACTTCCTGGAGCAGCAAATTGCTGATTGTGACGACGCCATAAAAGCCGCGTTAGAGCAGTTGCCGGTGCTGCAAAACAAGCCAGAGCCATCCAATAAGCCTTTACGGAGCCCGCACCGAAACGGTGCCCAACAGACTGAACTGCATCAGACATTGTGGAAAGTTCTTGGCGTGGACCTAACCGCAATTCCAACCATTGGGGTGGACACTGCATTAGTGCTGACAGGGGAGATCGGTACAGATCTATCACGCTTCCCGTCCTCACAGCACTTCTGCTCTTGGTTGGGACTGGCTCCCCCTACTCGAATCTCCGGCGGTCATCGACTGGCAAGTGGTGGGCCAAAAATAGTCAATCGAGCAGCTCAAGCACTCAAGCAGGCTGCATCCAATGCCCGTAACGACAAGGGTTTCATTGGTGCATCGCACCGAGCCAGACTGACTCGAATGGATACCAGCTGCGCCATCAAGGCCACTGCGCATCAGTTGGCACGTCTGGTGTACAACCTTTTAACCAAGAAGCAGGCTTATGTTGAAAAAGGTCTTGAGGAGTTCGAAACCAGAAGCCAGGACCGGCAGGTCCGGGCTTTGCTCCGCAAAGCCCGGAAACTGGGGTATCAGCTGGTGGCCGCTTGAGTGCTTAGAAAACAGTGGGTTGTATTTTGTTTGATGAGAGCGGGCTTGCCCGCGAACACCGGCATAGCCGGTGCCATCCACCGCGTTATATTCTTCGCGGGCATGCCCGCTCCCACAGCGTTGAGCGGCACACTCACAATCTCTATCACAAACTCAATGTCACCGGCCTTTACGTTCAAACGCCAAGCTGACAGCATCCGCCTGCCCCCAGGCAATCTGCATGGCCCGCAACCCATGCTCCAATAACTGCCTGGCTTCTTCGTCCTGAATGCGCTCAAGCGCCCGCCGGCTATCACTGTAGGCGAACATCAGGTAGTGGGAAACATTCATCAACGCGAACCCCATCGGGTCGATGCCTTTGCTGATCGCGCGGGAAAGGGATTTGCCTTGGGGAAGATCGAAGACGTGGGGGCATCGGGGACCCGTTTTTTCATGAGTTCACCATACCGGGCTGAGAGCACCCTTTCGCCTCCACACTTAGGGTGACAGTTGTACGCGGGGTGGAAGACCAGGGGTATGGCAAACCTGGCAGGCCCGAAGGCCTCCCACGCACAACCGTCATATCGACAGCCACCAAACCACCCAGGCTTCCACACCCGATCGCTGAACTGACAGCGACCGCGAAAGCCTAGTGGGCGAGGTTGACCGGAACAATCAGACGGGAGTCGAAGGAACACGTAGGATAATTCGCTATGCCTGCCTGACGCGTAGGAGCTTTCCTAGACTGCTATCAGACCTATTTTAAAAGCAGACACTCTGATCATGTGCTTACTGTAATCGGGATCCCTGTCTTCACAGCAAAGCCCGTAAATACGCACTCAAGAACAACCCCACACCAAACACAAAATGCGTGACCAGGCTCTTCAGGCAGTTCCGCGCAGGTGTCGGCGTTCTGGACGCAAAGAACCCTGCCCCCATGGCCGGCTGCATGAAGCACAGCGGCGCCACGACTGTACCCATACCCACAACTACCGCAGGTAAAACAGTAGGCGATCGCAACCAGCCCTCCCCCACGATCACAAGCAGCAGCATCGCGAAAAGCACGCCGGTGGCGTAGTGAATCACCCATCCCCACGCCAACTCATTTCGCACCGGTTCCGCTTTGGCAATCGCTTGGTGCGAAGCACGCCCACCTAGCAGGTGCCCCGCCCAACGCCCGACCATGGCAAAGTTCAGCGTTGCCACACCCAACCGCCTCAGCAGCAGCCCCCACAGGTCCATCACTACTGTGGCGCCGATGCCAATCGGCAACGCAGCTAAAAACATAGCAGTAAACGTCATAAACAAGCCCTCGAAAGTTGACGGTCCTTACCCATGCCGCGCAGCATAGAAGTTGAAGTCAACTTCAAGTCAAGGGCCCGAAATGGACATTGCCGACGTCGCCAAACGCACAGGCGTACCTGCATCGACACTCCGCTACTACGAGAAGAAAGGCTTGCTCAAGTCCCTGGCCGGGCGCGGCCAGCGACGACAGTTTGCAGCCGATGTGGCGGACAGGCTGGCGCTGATCGCCCTGGGGCAGGCTGCGGGGTTTTCGTTGGATGAAGTGGGGGCGATGTTGGTGGACCTGCAGGTCGACCGGCAGATGCTGAATGCCAAGGCAGACGAACTTGACGCGCGGATCAGGCGCTTGCAGGCCATGAGCAAGGGGTTGCGCCATGCAGCTCAATGCCCTGAGAAAGATCATCTGGCATGCCCGAAATTTCAGCGGCTGATGAAGCTGTCGGCGGCAGGGCTTGGGAAGAAAAAAGCCTGCATCACCCTAGCGATATGATGGCCAAATGATTCTAATACGCCACTATTCAGTGTAAAGTTGCGCACCTCGACGCCCTGCCGCGCGAGAACAGCACTTACACTTAGGAACCGTTGTATGTCCACAATTAGAAATCTGACCGCTGCCGCCCTGATAACGCTGACCACTGGTTGCGCTACTGGCCTTAATTCGGCCCAAGAGTTGGAGCTTGCCAGCTACCGCGCCCAAAACCTCGCGGTTGAAGAAAAGAGCCCTGGACTTGCTGCCGGCCTCGGCTTGCTTCCGGGTGGAGGTTCGTTCTATGGCCGCGCATACGGTTTTGGCGTAGTGAACCTGCTGTTCTGGCCTCTTTCCATTCTCTGGGACCCAGTGAGCGGGCATGACGCTGCAGAGCTCATCAACTACCAAGCCACCAAAGCGCACGTTGCAACGCTTAAAAAGCATGACATGGACGAGCTAGATGCCAAGCTGGAGTCTGACGCGATCGACCTCAAGCGATACACGCTCGACAAACGCAGGATCGATGACAAGTACAACCTGTAAGGGCTACCGATCAGTGCAACGCTCGGCATAAGGAATACACGTTCCGATGATGCCACTCAGCGCGGACGTTGAAACTACTGAGGCCATACACGACGCATGGCTTCTGTCTCATGTGACTGACATACCATCAAGGATTATTCGAGTGAACTACTTCCGTCTGTTTCTAGCCTCGGCATTTATTGCGCTTTGCACAGGGTGCGCTTCACCTGCCCAGATCTCCGGAATGTCCGTAATATCAGATCAAACCGATGCGCAACTCTATGATCAACGCCTGCACCGCAACATCCAGGTAACCGAGGTTAATGGCGGAGACAGCACCAATCCTCTCTGGACTTCGGAAATTGACGGCCCCGACTTTGGCGCAGCCCTCAAGCAATCACTTGCGAGTGCCGGCTTGCTAGGCGAAGGCCCCACCGCCTATACCCTGCGCGCCAACCTGCTACGCGTCGACCAGCCCATTTTTGGCGTGGATTTCGAAGTCACCTGCGAGGCTGAATATACACTGACCGAATCAAGTTCAAACGCCGTCATCTTCCGAGAAATCATTCGGACGCCATATACCGCCGGGATGGGTGACTCACTTATCGGAATCAAGCGTCTTCGCCTGGCCAATGAGGGTTCGGCTCGCACTAATATCAGCACACTGATGAAGCGTCTCAAAGCGTTCAACCCTGAGGCCAAGCAAGTCTCTTTGAAGCAATAAGGCGGACGTTCGTTTGGCTGAGCGATAGCGTGCCTCCTGAGTGCATGCCTTATGGGGCATGGGTTTCAAGCTGATGAGGAGGCTGGCCATTCAACCGTGCGGATATCCAGCAAGGATGCTCAGACTCGGGGTGTAACCAGAATTGTTCCACTTTACTGGTCCACTCCGGTGACATTTCATGGCTTACATCGTCCGCCGCCAATCCGTTTACTACCTAAATCTTAGACTCCCGAAGCATCTGCTCCCCAACCGGCATCCCCTTCGCATACCCCTCCTATTACGAGACATCGAGCTGCTCTGTTTCTCGCAACATCGTTGGTGGAGCGAGCGAGCAGGAAATTAGGCGAATACCATCTAACAGTACCGCCTCAGAAATTATGGCGAGAGCACCGCTCGAAAACTAATAGATCGGTGCCCGCCGGCAACCGAAACTTACTCGTACAGCGAAATAGCACCCTTCAACTGCTCCGCAAATCCGTAGATATCATCCACAGATGCAATTGGATGGCGGGTTTCGTTCTTTTCAGCATCGAAGATTCCTATGTACTTCTGAGTGCGATTGAAGTGCAACCGGCAAATCGGTTTACGATTATTATCGTCCAGCAAAATTCCGAAGTAACTTTGCGTATCACGGTGAACGATCCGTTTTGCATCCACAACCGCCCGCACAATTGCCTTGACGATGTGGAAGCCCTCAAGCTCTTCAAGAGTAGTCTGAATACGGTCGTCGTCGCCGGTTTCCTCAGCAGACTCAGGCTCCGTTGCCGCTTGAACAGCCATCATCGCATAAGACGGCTCGACCGCACCGCTCATAGCTGACTTCAGCCTGTCATTAATCTGATCTCCTAGGAACTGGATTGCCGCCTTCCTAGTCAAGGCGGTGAATTGCTCTCTCACCTTCTGGGTAATGATCCCGTCGTAGACCCGAGTAGCGAAGAACTTCACAAACTCGTCACTAGGCTGACTGAACTGCGAAGCCATTTCTTTCTTGATTTGGCCAACGTACTTCAGTTCTCCAGCAGCACTGATGATCGAGTCAACATCGAAAGCAGACTTGGTTAGCTTCTGAAGCTCTGGAAGGGCGTGCTCGTCCAAATCGAGAAGGTCCAGCTCCAAGAATGGCTTCTCATCCATCTTATTAGGGGCATCAAGGTCGGTGAAGAATCGGTAGACCTGGCCATTGGTAAGGATAGAGATACGTGCGGTGGTGACGTGGAAATACCGGAAGAGCTGGCTCGCGTGATTGATATGCAGCGGCTCACCAATCTTCTTGCACTCGATCAGGATCTGAATCTCGCCGTTCTTCATGATGGCGTAGTCGATCTTCTCGCCCTTCTTCGTCCCCACGTCGCAGACGTACTCTGGCGTAACCTCAGAGGGATCGAAGACATCATAGCCTAGGACGGAGTTGATGAAGGGCATGACAAAGGCAATCTTGGTCGCCTCTTCTGTCTGGATAGCAGGACCCTGCTGGCGGATTTTGGCTGATAACGCGTTCAGTCGCTCTACGAATTCCATGTCTCGCTCCTCGCTCAGATGCCTAATCCTAGTAGCACAGCCGCCGTACTGGCAATTGCAAATCACTGCAAGAGCCAAGGGGAATACGCCACATGAGCGAATGACAAGATAGCGCCGAGATTAGCTTAACCAGAGAGGGTATTGGAGAGGCAAGATGACGACGCCAGAATGCTAAGCACAGCCCACCACTTAGGTGTACTACGGCACTGGTCCACTTCGAGGTTTCGAGCTAGAAAAGACCTTTAGATTAAGGACTTGCGTAATGGAGGCGGCCCCACCAGCCACACCCCGGCACTCGATGTTCCCGCTATGGCTGCTCCCTTCCGGGCCTGACCAGGTTAACGGGTAATCAATGCGGGGGGACCGATGGGGCCACCACTACATGCCTCGCTGAGCAGCGAGTGGCGCCATTGTACCGGTCTTGCGAGCAGATACAACCTCCGGGGCGAGAAAAAGTCATCATTTCTCAATGACTTGTCAGAGTCGAGACGGCCTGGACGGGCCTCTCGCGGGTAAACCCTCCCCACAGGCACCGCTTGAATGTCGCAAGCAGTCCACCCTGTGGGAGCGGGCTTGCCCGCGAAGCAGGCGCCGCGATGGATGGCACCAGCTACGCCGGTGTTCGCGGGCACGCCCGCTCCCACAGGGTGGACTGCCCCCAAGAAGTTGGACACCAATCCAACCCTTGGGGGATCTATGGGTAAGTACACCGAGCAATTCAAGCTCACAGCGATCACAGCCTACCTGGATGGCAGCAACGGTTTCCGAAAGGTGGCTCAACACTTAGGTATCGATTTCAGCCTGCTTCGACGCTGGGTGGCCAGTTATCAGGCCAATAATGGCATTGGTCCAGGCTCGCATGGGCGGCGCTATACCAGTGATTTCAAACAGCAGGTGCTTAGCTATATGCACGAGCATCGGCTTTCGCTGCGCCAGACCGCTGCCCACTTTGGTCTTGGGCAGTCCTCTCAGATAGGCATTTGGCAGCGGCAGTACTACAGTGGCAGTCCTGCACCCTCTACTGCCATCAAGCCAAGAAAGCCAATCGACGTGCCGAAGAAGATCAAGCCTGCCAAACCCACCGATACCAATGATGATCAGAAGTCTCGAGATCAGCTGATGGCTGAACTTGAGTACCTGCGCATGGAGAATGCTGTCCTAAAGGAGCTCAAGGCTCTGCGCGAGGAAAAGGAACGAACACGCGGGAAAAAGCCCTGATCGTTTCCAAACTCAAGCGCAGGTTTCCTTTGCCTGACCTCCTTCAGTTGGTCGAGCTGGCGCGCAGCACCTTCTACTACCAGCTAAAAGCTCAGCAGAAGCCAGATCGGCATGCTGAGCTCAAGGCATTGGTGCATCGCGTCTACCACGAGCAGAAAGGGCTTTATGGTTATCGCCGTATCGCACTCGTAATCAGGAAGGAAAAGCGGGTGAACAAGAAGGTCATTGAACGGCTGATGGCTGAGCAGGGATTGAAATCAGTAGTGCGCCCCAAGAAATACCGCTCCTATCGAGGTACCGTCGGTAAAGTGGCAGCGAATGTGCTGGAGCGAAATTTTGTTGCTCAACGCCCAAACCAGAAGTGGGTGACCGACGTAACCGAGTTCAAAGTAGCTCAACAGAAGCTTTACCTGTCGCCCGTGATGGATTTGTACAACGGCGAAATCGTGGCCTACGAAATGGCCAGCCGCCCATGCTATAGCCTGGTTGGGAACATGCTTGGCAAAGCGCTCGATTGCCTGGGAGAGAAACCGAAGCTCGTGCTGCATTCGGATCAGGGATGGCATTACCAGCAGGCGCAATACCGCCGTAAGCTAAGCGAATGCGGGGTAAAGCAGAGCATGTCTCGAAAAGGCAATTGCCTGGACAATGCGGCCATGGAAAGCTTCTTCGGCACGCTCAAATCTGAGTTTTTCTACCTGAAGCGTTTCGAGAGCATTGATGAGCTGAGAGCGGGTCTGGATGAGTACATTCACTACTACAACCATGATCGCATCAAGCTGAGGCTCAATGGCCTGAGCCCTGTGGAGTACAGGGCTCAGGCTGCAGCTTAAAACTGTCCAACTTTTGGGGGGCAGTCCAGGGCCGCGGATGCCTAGACCGCTATGCCCTGCTCAGCCAGGAAGGTAACGAAGGCATCTTCATCCAGCACCTTCACACCCAGCTCAGCAGCCTTGGCCAGCTTGGAGCCTGCCCCAGGCCCTGCCACCACGCAGTGGGTCTTGCCCGAAACGGAACCGGCTACCTTGGCCCCCAGGCTTTCCAATTTGTCCTTGGCAATGTCCCGGCTCATACGCTCTAGCGTCCCGGTCAAGACCCAAGTCTGCCCGGCCAGCGGCAAGCCTTCGGCTACCTTCTTCTCACAGCCCCAGTGCATGCCGAACGCCAGCAGCTGTGCCTCGATGTCCCGGGCCAGCTTCTGGTTCGCTTCATCCTTGAAGAACTCGCGCACCGCGTCAGCCTGCTTAGCCGCCAGGGCCTGGCGCAGGTCGATGCCGTCGGCGGCAATGATCTTGTCCAGGCTGTCGAGCCTGGCCACCAGCTTCTCGGCGCCGGTAGGGCCGACAGAGGCGATGTCGAGCTTGGCGATCATCCCGGCCAGGGTAGTGCTGGCAGCGAACTCGGCAGCCAGCTCGCCTTCGTCCTGCAACTGCATACCGCTGTCGAGCAGTTGCTGGATAACCTTCTGGTTGTGCTCGTCTTCAAAGAAGTTGTGGATCTCGTAGGCAACCTCCAGGCCGATGTCCGGCAGGTAGGTGAGCACCTGCGGCAGCGCCTGCTGCACGCGGGCCAGGCTACCCAGCGAGCGGGCCAGCACCTTGGCGGTCTCTTCGCCTACATCAGGAATGCCCAGGGCGTAGATGAAACGCGCCAGGCTCGGGCGTTTGCTTGCTTCAATGGCATCGAGCAACTTCCTGCTGGACACCTCGGCGAAGCCTTCAAGGCCGACGATCTGCTCGAACTGCAGCTTGTACAGGTCAGCCGGCGAGCCGATCAGGCCCTCATCCACCAACTGCTCGACGCTCTTCTCGCCCAGGCCGTCGATGTCCATAGCGCGGCGCGATACATAGTGAATGATCGCTTGCTTGAGCTGGGCGCCGCAGGCCAGGCGGCCGACACAGCGGTACACCGCGCCTTCGCTGGTGGTTTCCTTGCCTTTGCTGCGCTTTACCAGCCGGGTACGCTCGACCTGCGAGCCACAGACCGGGCATGCGCTTGGCACCTCTACCGGGCGGGCGTCTACCGGACGACGCTCAAGCACCACCTGCATCACCTGCGGGATCACATCACCGGCACGACGAATGATCACCGTATCGCCAATGCGCAGGCCCAGGCGGGCGATTTCGTCCATGTTGTGCAAGGTGGCGTTGGACACGGTCACACCGGCCACCTTGACCGGCTTCAGGCGCGCCACAGGCGTGACTGCACCCGTACGACCAACCTGGAACTCAACATCCAGCACCTCGGTCAGCTCTTCCATGGCCGGGAACTTGTGGGCAATCGCCCAGCGTGGCTCACGGGCGCGGAAGCCCAGCTCGCGTTGAGCGGCCAGGCTGTTGACCTTGAACACTACCCCGTCGATCTCATAAGGCAGGCTGTTACGCCGCTCGCCAATGTCACGGTAGTAGGCCAGGCACTCTTCGATGCCCGCAGCATGCTTGAGCTCGCGGCTGATCGGCAGGCCCCAGACCTTGAGTTGCTCGAGGATACCGATGTGGCTGTCGCCTATGCTCTCGGACACCTGGCCGACGCCATAACAGCAGAATTCCAGCGGGCGGCTGGCGGTAATTTTCGAATCCAGCTGGCGCAAGCTGCCAGCGGCAGCGTTGCGCGGGTTGGCGAAGGTCTTGCCACCGGCCTCGGCCTGGGCGGCATTGAGCCGGTCGAAGCCGGCCTTGCTCATGTACACCTCGCCGCGCACCTCCAGCACTGCCGGCCAGCCCTTACCCTGCAACTTGAGCGGGATGTTGCGCACAGTGCGTACGTTGGCACTGATGTCTTCGCCAGTGGTGCCGTCGCCACGGGTGGCACCCTGCACCAGCTGGCCGTCACGGTACAGCAGGCTCACGGCCAGGCCATCGAGTTTGGGTTCGCAGCTGTAGTCGACCGCGCCGGGCTGGTCGAGACCTTCTACCACACGGCGGCCGAACTCACGCAGGTCGGCTTCTTCGAAGGCATTGCCCAGGCTGAGCATGGGCACTTCGTGGCGCACTTGGCTGAACGCCGCCAAGGCAGCGCCGCCAACGCGCTGGGTGGGCGAGTCAGGGGTTACCAGGTGCGGGTGTTCGGCTTCCAGCGCCTTGAGCTCGTTGAACAGGCGGTCGTATTCAGCATCGGGCACGCTGGGCTCGTCGAGCACGTAGTAGCGATAGTTGTGCTGGTCGAGCTCGGCACGCAGTTCGAGGATACGGGATTCGGCGGTCATGGATTGTCTTCTCTTGCAAAGCAAAAGAGCAGCTTGGGGTGGTGCGTGGGGTTCTAGGGAGTCGTTGCCTGTGCCGGCCTCTTCGCGGGTAAACCCGCTCCTACAAAGGCATGTGGTGCCCTCGTAGGAGCGGGTTTACCCGCGAAGAAGCTGGCACAGGCAACGATGATGCCCGAACCGGCCAGCACGCCCTCAGGCTGCTCTTTCGTCTGGATCTGTCAGCGTTTCTGGGTCAGCGCGCGGCGCTCGAACTCGACGATACGCTGGCGATAGTGCTCGATGGTCTGGGCAGTCAGTACGCTGCGCTGGTCATCCTTGAGCTCACCGTTCAGTTCGTGGGCCAGCTTGCGTGCTGCGGCAACCATCACATCGAAGGCCTGCTTCGGATGACGCGGGCCCGGCAAACCGAGGAAGAAGCTCACAGCGCGGGTGCTGAAGTGGTCGATGTCGTCCAGGTCGAACACGCCAGGCTTGACTGCGTTGGCCATGGAGAACAGCACCTCGCCGTGACCGGCCATGCTCTCGTGACGGTGGAAGATGTCCATTTCGCCGAAGCGCAAGCCGCTTTCCAGGATGTTCTGCAGCAACGCCGGGCCCTTGAAGCCACCCTCGTCGCGGGAGATCACGCTGATGACCAGCACCTCTTCAGCGGGTGGCAACTCCTTGACGCTGCTGCTGGCAGGCGCTGCGCCGCTGCTACGGTTGTTGTCGGCGGCAAAGTCGTCATCGCTGTCAGCAAACAGGTCGGGCTCGCGTTGCTCGGCGCTCAGGTTCAGGTCACCCTGCTGCATATCGGCAGCCGCACTGGCACGCTTGCCGCGCTTACTGGCCTTGACCGGCTTGGGCTCACGCTCGCGATCACGCGAAGACGCGCTGAGCGAAGGCAGGTCGCTTTCGTCCAGCTCAGGCTCCTTGTGGGTATCGAGCACCCTCGGCGGGCCGAGCACCTCGGCACTGCCACCCTCTTCGTCCGGCAGGTTGGAATAACTACGATCCAGACGGAATTTCAACTTGCCTTTCCCGCCGCGCATGCGGCGCCAGCCGTCGAAAAGAATCCCGGCAATAACAATGATGCCGATAACGATCAGCCACTCGCGCAGACCGATTTCCATGTAATCCCGTGCCTCTATAAAAATATGCTTGAAAACAAAGGGTTCAAAGCCCTTTAACACGTGGCGCCAACTCTATGTTCTGACAGGCGTTTTACCCACGCAAAAAACGAGTGACATTAAGCTAGCACGACCAAAGACAACTTTACACCGTCTGTCGCACATGGCGGGGGCATTTCGCTACAGAATGTGCCCCTATCGTCGTACATCAAGCGTCGACCATGGCCATGGCCGCCTCCACATCAACCGCAACAAGGCGTGAACAACCCGGTTCATGCATGGTCACCCCCATCAATTGATCCGCCATCTCCATCGCAATCTTGTTATGGGTGATGTAGATGAACTGCACGCTTTCACTCATTTCCTTGACCAGACGCGCGTAGCGCCCGACGTTGGCATCGTCCAGCGGCGCATCGACCTCGTCGAGCATGCAGAACGGTGCGGGGTTCAACTTGAAGATGGCAAACACCAGCGCCAAAGCGGTCAGTGCCTTCTCGCCGCCGGACAGCAAATGGATGGTACTGTTCTTCTTGCCCGGGGGGCGCGCCATGATCGTCACCCCTGTATCGAGTAGATCTTCGCCCGTCAGTTCCAGATAAGCGCTGCCACCACCGAAAACTTTTGGGAAAAGTGCCTGTAATCCGGCATTTATCTGATCAAAGGTATCCTTGAAGCGGTTGCGGGTCTCCTTGTCGATTTTGCGGATGACGTTTTCGAGGGTTTCCAGCGCTTCGACCAGGTCGGCGTCCTGGGCGTCCAGGTAACGTTTGCGCTCGGACTGCTGCTCGTATTCTTCGATGGCCGCCAGGTTGATCGCCCCCAGGCGCTGGATGCGCGCCTCAAGCTGCTCCAGCTCCTGTTCGGTACCCTGCTCGCTGGCCTCGGCTTCCAGGGTGGCGAGCACGCCTTGCAGGTCATAACCGTCGGCCAGCAACTGCTCTTGCAGGGTCTTGCGCCGCACATCCAGGCCCTGGCACTCCAGGCGCAGTTGCTCCAGTTGACCGCGCAGCAACTGGGCCTGCTGCTCGGCCTGGGTGCGGCGCTTTTCGGCATCGCGCAGTTCGCGGTCGGCTTCGTCCATGTGCAGGCGAGCCAGGCGCATTTCCTCGTCCACACTCATGCGCCGCTCCAGCAGTTCCTCCAGCTTCAGGCGCAGTTCTTCCTGCGGGGCTTCCCCCTCCTCCAGGTTCAGGCTCAGTTGCTCCTGGCGCTCGGTCAGGCGCGCAGCTTGCAGCTCCAGGCGCTCCAGCGCCTGGCGGGTAGAATCGTACTGGGCACGCAGCGACCCCAGGCGCACCGCCAGCTGGTGAGCGTGGTCCTTGTGCTGCCTAGCCTCCTGACGCACCCGATCGAGGCTTTCGCGCAGGGTATCGCGGCGGGCCATCAACTGTTCGCGCTGCTCGGTGTCCTGGGCCATGAGCTCCAGAGCCTCTTGTAGCAGCAGGCGTGCTTCGCCCAGTTGCTCGTGTTCCAGGGCGCGCTGTTCTTCCAGCTCGCCCAGCTCTTCGTGCAGGCGGCGGCGGCGCAGCTCGACCTGCTCGGCGCGCGCGCGGCTGGCCGAAAGACTGGCCTTCAGCTCGCCGTGCAGGCGGTTTTCATCCTGTGTGCGGCGGCGCAACTGTTCGCGCTGCTCCTCCAGGTCCAGTTGCTGCTCGCGCAGGGCCTGCAACTGTTGATCGAGCTGTTCCAGCGCCGCTTCCTGTTCCAGTTGCTCCTGGCCCAGGCGTTCGATTTCCTGGCCACGCGCCAGCACGCCGCCTTCGGCCTCGCCGCCCCGGCGCACCCGCAGGAAGTGCCGGCCGACCCAATAGCCATCGCGGCTGACCAGGCTCTGCCCTTCGCCGAGCGACCCGCGCTGCTCCAGTGCCTGGGCCAGGTCTTCCACAGGCCTGACCTGGCCCAGCCAGGGCGCCAGGTCGA
This sequence comes from Pseudomonas sp. D5(2026), assembly GCF_057766845.1. Taxonomy (NCBI): domain Bacteria; kingdom Pseudomonadati; phylum Pseudomonadota; class Gammaproteobacteria; order Pseudomonadales; family Pseudomonadaceae; genus Pseudomonas; species Pseudomonas sp. D5(2026). Next base: position 1,690,642 of record NZ_CM173421.1, on the reverse strand, counting down.
TACGGCCCTCGACCTTCTCCAGCAAGCTGCCGGGCAACGTCGCCCCCGCGCTGACGGCCAGCAGCAAGCGCAGTTCACCCTGCTCCAGGCCGGCAAAATCGAGGTCGTTGAAATCGTCCACCAGCACAGCCTGCAAATCGGCGCCAAGCACGGTCTCTACCGCCAGCTCCCAACCCGGCTCCACCCGCAAGCCTTCGGCCAGCCGCGGCTGTTGCTCCAGCCCTTGGCCGTGCAGCCATTGCGCAGCACCTGCGCCCGGCTCCAGGGCGGCCTGCTGCAAGGCTTCAAGCGAGGCCAGGCGCCCGCCCAGGCGCTGCAGGTCGCCCTGTGCCTGCTGTTGCGCCTGGGTGGCCTGCTGCAGTTGCTCGCGTGCGTTTTCCAGGCGCTCGATCACCTGCTCTTCGCAGAGCTGCAGTTCTTCCAGCAGCATTTCGCTGCTGGCCAGCTGCTCGGCCAGTTCGAGCATGGCAGCATCCTGGGGGTCGCTGCCCAGTTGTTCGCGCTCCTCGACCAACTTGCGCTGGCGCTCGGTCTGGCGCTCAAGGCTGGCTTCCAGCTGCTGCAATCGCGCCTGCTGCACTTCGGCCTGACGGCGCGGTTCGGCGGAACTGCTGTTGAAGCTGTCCCACTGCTCCTGCCAGCCGTGCATGCCCAGTTCGGCCTCTTCAAGCGCGGCAGCGGCTTCCTCGGCAGCCGCCAGGGTCATTTCCTGCTCGGGTTCAAGCATGGCCAGCTCTTCGCCCAGGGTCGCCAGCAAGGTGCGGTCGTGCCCCAGGTGCGATTCGGTTTCCAGACGTGTGCGCTCGGCTTCCTTGAAGTCGTCCTGCAACTGCCGCAGGCGCTGCTGGCCGTGCTGAATGCTCTGCTCGACCCGGGCGATGTCACCGGCAACCGAGTAGAAACGGCCCTGCACCTGATTGAAACGTTCGGACAGTTCGTGATGACCGTCGCGCAGGCGTTCGATGCTGGCATCGGCATTGCGCTGCTCGGCCACCAGCGCCTCGTGAGAAACGCCCTGATTGCCGATCACCGACTCGCGCTGGCGGACTTGTTCGTCCAGGCCTCGCCAGCGCAAGGCAGACAGGCGCGCTTTCATCTGGCGCTCCTGAGCCTTGTACTCACGGTACTTCTCGGCGGCCTGGGCCTGGCGATGCAGACGCTCCAGCTGGCGTTCGAGCTCTTCGCGCAGGTCGGTCAGGCGCGCCAGGTTTTCCTGAGTGCGACGGATGCGGTTCTCGGTTTCGCGGCGGCGCTCCTTGTATTTGGAAATGCCAGCCGCTTCCTCGATGAAGTTGCGCAGCTCCTCGGGCTTGGCCTCGATCAGCTTGGAGATCATGCCCTGCTCGATGATCGAGTAACTGCGCGGCCCCAGCCCCGTCCCGAGGAAGATATCGGTGATGTCACGCCGGCGGCATTTGGTGCCGTTGAGGTAATAGCTATTCTGCCCGTCGCGGGTAACCTTGCGGCGGATCGATATCTCGGCGTAGGCGGCATACTCGCCGACCAGAGTGGTTTCGCTGTTGTCGAACACCAGCTCGATACTGGCCTGGCTGACCGGCTTGCGCCCACTGGAGCCGTTGAAGATGACGTCGGTCATCGACTCGCCGCGCAGGTTCTTCGCCGAACTCTCGCCCATCACCCAACGCACCGCGTCGATGATATTGGACTTGCCGCAGCCGTTTGGGCCGACCACGGCCGCCATGTTGCTGGGGAAGTTGACCGTGGTCGGGTCGACGAACGACTTGAACCCGGCCAGGCGAATGCACTTCAGGCGCATCGGTCAGCCTCTGGCCAGTGCCGCCAGCACCAGTTCGCAGCTGCGCTGGCCATAGGCGGTGAGCACCTCACGAATGCGCGGCAGGTCGCGGGACACCACGGCTTCGAGCAGGCGGGCGAACAGGTCGAGATAGTCGCTCATGTTGGCCTGGCGCTGGTCCAGCGACAGGTAATAGGCACGGCTCATGGCCGGCTGCAGGTTTTCCACGGTTTCCTGCAGGAACGGGTTGTCGGCGAACGGGTAGGCCGCACGCATGACTGCAAAACTGTCGGCGACGAAGGTCTTGATGTCGAGCTGGTCATGGGCACGCTGCAGCCGCTGCTGGATCTCCAGAAACGGGCGCAGGTCGGCTTCGGTGCGCCATTTTTGCGCAACCGCATTGCCCAGCAGGATGTAGAACTCGCCCATCAGCGAGCACAGGCTGCGAACGCTGCGCTCGTCCAGCACGGTCACATGGGCACCCCGGCGCGGCAGGATCGCCACCAGATGGCGGCGTTCGAGGATCAGCAGTGCCTCACGCACCGAGCCGCGGCTGACGTTGAGCGCCTGGGTAACCTTCTGCTCCTGGATACGTTCGCCTGGCGCCAGCTCGCCGCGAATGATGCGTTCGGCCAGGTAATCGGCAATCTGCTCGGAGAGGCTGTCCGGGGCCTTGAACGTCATGGTTTTCCTTCAAAATCATTGAACTGGGCACAAGGGGCGAATTGTAGCGTACTTGGGCGGTAGTCGCGCAGAGGGGCCAGGTGGTTTATTTGACCTGTCAGACAGCCACGCGCCCGGCGCGATCTATGCTTGGAATAGAGGCAGTGTGTTCGGCTGGGCATGGACATGTGCAATTTCTTGACCTTTGAGTCAGAAAAATATTGACCTGCTAGACAGGTCTTGCTTAGAGTCCGCCCAACAACAATAAAACCATTGCGAGGCCATCCCCGTGATCCAGTTTCTCGTCAACCAGGAGCTGCGTAGTGAGCACGCCCTGGACCCAAACATGACGGTGCTGCAGTACCTGCGCGAGCACCTGGGCAAAACCGGCACCAAGGAGGGCTGCGCCAGTGGAGACTGCGGTGCGTGCACCGTGGTGGTCGGCGAACTGAGCCAGGACGACCAAGGCAACGACAGCCTGCGCTACCGCAGCCTCAATTCGTGCCTGACCTTTGTGTCGTCGCTGCACGGCAAGCAACTGATCAGCGTCGAGGGTCTCAAAGAACAGGGCCAACTGCACAGCGTTCAACAAGCGATGGCAGACTGCCACGGATCGCAATGCGGCTTCTGCACGCCCGGCTTCGTCATGTCACTGTTTGCCCTGCAAAAGAACAGCAGCGGCCCCGACCTGCACCAGGCCCAGGAAGCCCTGGCTGGCAACCTGTGCCGCTGCACCGGTTACCGGCCGATCCTCGACGCCGCCGAGCAGAGCTGCCGCCAGCCCTGCCGCGACCAGTTCGATAGCCAGCAGGCGCAAACCATCAGCCGCCTCAAGGCCATTGCCCCGACCCAGACCGGCGAGCTGAACAGCGGCGACAAGCGCTGTCTGGTGCCGCTGACCGTCTCCGACCTGGCCGACCTGTACAGCTCGCACCCTGAAGCGCGCCTGCTCGCGGGGGGGACCGACCTGGCGCTGGAAGTCACCCAGTTCCACAAGACCTTGCCCGTGATGATCTACGTCGGCCATGTGGCGGAGCTCAAGCGCATCGAGAAAACCGCCAGCCACCTGGAAATCGGCGCCGCCACGCCGCTGACTGACTGCTACACCGCGCTGAACGAAGAGTACCCTGACTTCGGGGCACTGCTTCACCGCTTCGCCTCGCTGCAGATCCGCAACCAGGGCACCCTCGGCGGCAACATCGGCAACGCCTCGCCGATCGGCGACTCGCCACCCTTGCTGATCGCGCTGGATGCACAGGTCGTCCTGCGCCAGGGCGAGCGCCAGCGGGTGATGCCACTGGAAGACTACTTCATCGATTACCGCATCACTGCCCGACAGGACAGCGAGTTCATCGAGAAGATCATTGTGCCGCGCGCCACCAGCGACTGGGCGTTCCGCGCCTATAAAGTGTCCAAACGCCTGGACGATGATATCTCCGCCGTGTGCGGGGCGTTCAACCTCAGCATCGAAGACGGCGTAGTCAGCGGTGTACGCATCGCCTTCGGCGGCATGGCGGCGATCCCCAAACGCGCCCGCGCCTGTGAGGCGGCGCTACGTGGCAAGCCATGGGACCAGGCTGCCATCGAGCGCGCCTGCCAGGCCCTGGCCGAAGACTTCACCCCGCTCAGCGACTTCCGCGCCAGCAAGGAATACCGCCTGCTGACCGCGCAGAACCTGCTGCGCAAGTATTTCATCGAACAGCAAACACCGCACATCGAAACCCGGGTGACCGCTTATGTCTAACCATCACGTAGCCAAAAGCCAGGCCGAGATGGCCGAACTGTTCAGCCAGGACCTGACCACCGGGGTGGGCCGTAGCGTCAAGCACGACAGCGCCGACAAGCATGTATCCGGCGAGGCTGTGTACATCGACGACCGCCTGGAATTCCCCAACCAGTTGCACGTCTATGCCCGCACCGCCGACCGCGCCCATGCGCGTATCCTGCGCATCGATACCACGCCGTGCTACGCCTTCGAGGGCGTGCGCATTGCCATCACCCACGAAGACATCCCCGGCCTGAAGGACATCGGCCCGGTGGTGGCCGGCGACCCGCTTCTGGCCATCGACAAGGTCGAGTTCTTCGGCCAGCCGGTGCTCGCTGTCGCTGCCCGCGATCTTGAAACCGCACGTAAAGCGGCCATGGCCGCCATCGTCGAGTACGAAGACCTGGAACCGGTGCTGGACGTGGTCGAGGCGCTGCACAAGAAGCACTTCGTGCTCGATAGCCACACCCACCAGCGCGGCGATTCGGCTGCCGCCCTGGCCAGCGCCCCGCACCGCATTCAGGGCACCCTGCACATCGGCGGCCAGGAGCACTTCTACCTGGAAACGCAGATTTCCTCGGTAATGCCTACCGAAGACGGCGGCATGATCGTCTACTGCTCCACGCAGAACCCCACCGAAGTGCAGAAACTGGTCGCCGAAGTGCTCGACGTGCCGATGAACAAGGTGGTGCTGGACATGCGCCGCATGGGTGGCGGTTTTGGCGGCAAGGAAACCCAGGCCGCCAGCCCGGCATGCCTGTGCGCGGTAGTTGCGCGCCTGACCGGCCAACCAACCAAGATGCGCCTGCCGCGGGTCGAAGACATGACCATGACCGGCAAGCGCCACCCGTTTTACGTCGAGTATGACGTGGGCTTCGACGACAACGGCCGGCTGCACGGCATCAATTTCGACCTGGCCGGCAACTGCGGCTATTCGCCCGACCTGTCCGGTTCGATCGTCGACCGCGCCATGTTCCACTCCGACAACGCTTACTACCTGGGCGATGCCACCGTCCACGGCCACCGCTGCAAGACCAACACCGCCTCCAACACCGCCTACCGCGGCTTTGGCGGCCCACAGGGCATGGTCGCCATCGAGCAGGTGATGGACCATATCGCCCGCCATCTGGGCCGTGACCCGCTGGCCGTGCGCAAGGCCAACTATTACGGCAAGACCGAACGCAACGTCACCCACTACTACCAGACCGTCGAGCACAACATGCTCGAAGAGATGACCGCCGAGCTGGAAGCCAGCAGCGACTATGCCGAACGCCGCGAGTCGATCCGCCGCTTCAACGCCAACAGCCCGATCCTGAAGAAAGGCCTGGCACTGACACCGGTCAAGTTCGGCATTTCGTTCACCGCCACCTTCCTCAACCAGGCCGGTGCACTGATCCATATTTACACCGACGGCAGCATTCACCTGAACCACGGCGGCACCGAGATGGGCCAGGGCCTGAACACCAAGGTAGCCCAGGTGGTAGCGCAGATCTTCCAGGTGGACTTCAGCCGCATCCAGATCACCGCCACCAACACCGACAAGGTACCCAACACCTCGCCTACGGCTGCGTCCAGCGGCGCCGACCTTAACGGCAAGGCGGCGCAGAACGCGGCTGAAATCCTCAAGCGCCGCCTGACCGAGTTTGCCGCACGGCACTATCAGGTGACCGAGGAAGACGTCGAGTTCCGTAACGGCCATGTGCGCGTGCGCGACCAGATCGTCAGCTTCGAGCAACTGGTGCAGCAGGCTTACTTCGCTCAGGTGTCGCTGTCCAGCACCGGGTTCTACCGCACGCCGAAAATCTTCTACGACCGCAGCCAGGCACGCGGCCGGCCGTTCTACTACTTCGCCTTTGGCGCTGCCTGCGTGGAAGTGATCGTCGATACGCTGACCGGCGAATACAAGATGTTGCGCGCCGACATCCTGCACGACGTGGGCGATTCGCTGAACCCTGCGATCGACATCGGCCAGGTAGAGGGCGGTTTCATCCAGGGCATGGGCTGGCTGACTACCGAAGAGCTGGTGTGGAACGCCAAAGGCAAGCTGATGACCAACGGCCCGGCCAGCTACAAGATCCCGGCCGTGGCCGACATGCCACTGGACTTGCGGGTGAAACTGGTGGAGAACCGCAAAAACCCGGAAGACACCGTGTTCCACTCCAAGGCCGTGGGCGAGCCACCGTTCATGCTCGGCATCGCTGCCTGGTGTGCAATCAAGGATGCCGTGGCCAGCCTCGCCGACTACCGCGTGCAGCCGCAGGTGGATGCGCCAGCTACACCTGAGCGGGTGCTGTGGGGCTGCGAGCAGATGCGCAAGGCAGTGGCTGAAACACAGTCGCGCGAACTGGAACTGGAAACCATCACCCCCTGACAACGCAAGGCCCTGGCAGGTGCGGGTAAACCCGCTCCTACCAGGGTCGGCAGCATGGCTTAGAGAGGTTGCATCATGCACCAATGGATCAACGCCCTCGCCGACCACCAGTCACGTGGCGAAGCCTGCGTGCTGGTGACCATCATCGAGGAACGCGGCTCGACACCGCGCAATGCCGGCTCAAAGATGGTGGTCAGCGCCAGCGGCCTGTTCGACACCATCGGCGGTGGGCACCTCGAATACAAAGCCTTGCACATCGCCCGACAAATGCTCGAAGAGCAGCGCACCACCCCGCACCTGGAGCGCTTCAGCCTCGGCGCCAGCCTGGGCCAGTGTTGCGGCGGCGCCACCGTGCTGCTGTTCGAGCCGATGGCCGCTGTGCAGGCGCAGATCGCCGTGTTCGGCGCGGGCCATGTCGGCAGGGCTCTGGTACCCTTGCTCGCCGCGCTCCCCTGCCGGGTGCGCTGGATTGACTCGCGTGAACAGGAATTCCCCGAACTCATCCCCAAGGGGGTGACCAAGGTCGTCAGTGAGGAACCGGTCGACGAAGTCGCGGACCTGCCGCCCGGCAGCTACTGCATCGTCATGACCCACAACCACCAGCTCGACCTGGAACTGACCGCCGCCATTCTCAAGCGCAACGATTTCACCTGGTTCGGCCTGATCGGCTCGAAGACCAAACGGGTCAAGTTCGAGCACCGCCTGCGCGAGCGAGGTTTCGACGAGGCCGTCATGGCCCGCATGCGCTGCCCCATGGGCCTGACCGAGGTCAAGGGCAAGCTGCCCATCGAGATCGCCGTGTCTATCGCCGGTGAAATCATTGCCACTTACAACGCCTGTTTCGGCCAGCACGACGCTGCCGCCAATGCCGGCCCCATTGCCCAATTGCTGCCGCCCTCCCGCCGCAGCCAAGCCATTTGACGAGTGTGTTATGACCGTTACCCGCAAAGCCTACCGTGCCGCCATCCTGCACAGCATTGCCGACCCGGCCGAGGTGGGCCTGGAGGCTTCCCATGAATACTACGAAGACGGCCTGCTGGTGGTCGACGATGGCCGCATCAGCGCCGTTGGGCACGCCAGTGAACTGCTGCCGACGCTGGATGCCGGCATCCCGGTCGAGCACTACCAGGACGCGCTGATCACCCCGGGCTTCATCGATACCCACATCCACTTCCCGCAGACCGGCATGATCGGCTCGTACGGCGAGCAGTTGCTGGACTGGCTGAACACCTACACCTTCCCTTGCGAAAAGCAGTTCGCCGACAAAGACCACGCCGACCAGGTGGCGAAGATCTTCCTCAAAGAACTGCTGCGTAACGGCACCACCACTGCGCTGGTATTCGGCAGCGTGCACCCGGAGTCGGTGAATGCCCTGTTCGAAGAGGCTGAACGCCTGGACCTGCGCCTGATCGCCGGCAAGGTAATGATGGATCGCAACGCGCCGGACTACCTGACCGACACCGCCGAGTCCGGCTATGCCGAAAGCAAGGCACTGATCGAGCGCTGGCACGGCAAAGGCCGCCTGCACTATGCAGTGACTCCGCGCTTCGCCCCAACCAGCACGCCGGAGCAATTGACCCTGGCCGGCCAATTGCTCAAGGAGCACCCGGGCGTGTACATGCACACGCACCTGTCGGAAAACCTCAAGGAAATCGACTGGGTCAAGTCGCTGTTCCCCGAGCAGAAGGGTTATCTGGACGTCTACGATCACTTCGAGCTGCTGGGCGAGCGCTCGGTGTTTGCCCACGGCGTGCACCTGTGCGACGAAGAGTGCCAGCGCCTGGCCGAAACCGGCTCGGCCGTGGCCTTCTGCCCCACCTCCAACCTGTTCCTCGGCAGCGGCCTGTTCAACCTGCCCCAGGCCGAGCGGTTCAAGGTCAACGTGGGCCTGGGTACCGACGTTGGCGCCGGCACCAGCTTCTCTCTGCTTAACACCCTGAACGAGGCATACAAGGTGATGCAGCTGCAAGGCGCGCGCCTGCACCCGTACAAATCGCTATACCTGGCCACCCTCGGCGGCGCTCGCGCGCTACGCCTGGAGGACCGTATCGGCAGCCTGCGCCCGGGCAACGATGCCGACTTCGTGGTGCTGGACTACAAGGCCACGCCACTGCTGGACTACCGCATCCAGCAGTCCAACAGCATCGAAGAAACCTTGTTCGTGCTCACCACCCTGGGCGATGACCGTACCGTGCGTGAAACCTACGCCGCCGGCCGCTGCGTTCACCAGCGCTAAGGTTCTTTCGCCAGGCCCCGATACAGCGCGCCGCCGATTGCAGCACCGATCAGCGGCGCCACCCAGAACAGCCACAGCTGCTGCAGGGCCCAGCCACCGACGAACAAGGCCGGCCCCGTGCTACGCGCGGGGTTGACCGAAGTATTGGTGATCGGGATCGAGATCAGGTGGATCAGGGTAAGGGCCAGACCGATGGCGATGGGTGCAAAACCTGCCGGTGCGCGAGAGTCGGTCGCACCCATGATCACCACCAGGAACATGGCGGTCATCACCACTTCACTGACAAAGCCCGCACCCAGCGTATAGCCACCGGGCGAGTGGTCGGCGTAGCCGTTTGAAGCCAACCCAGAAGACAACTCGAACCCGGCCTTGCCGCTGGCGATGAGGTAGATCACCCCGGCCGCCAGGATGGCACCGATCACCTGGGCGATCACATAAGGCAGCAGCTCTTTGGCAGGGAAGCGCCCGCCTACCACCAGCCCGAACGACACGGCAGGGTTTAGATGGCAGCCCGAGATATGGCCGATGGCGAAGGCCATGGTCAGTACGGTGAGGCCGAAGGCGAAGGCGACACCGAGCACACCGATGCCGAGAGGGGAACTGGCTGCGAGTACCGCACTGCCACAGCCACCAAGGACCAGCCAGAAGGTGCCGATCAGTTCGGCCCCCATGCGTTTACCCAGGGACATGCTCATGAATCCGTTCCTCAAGAAGTTGAACGCAACGAATGCGCAAGCCCAACTGCTTGATGAAGGTTTGCTCACAAGAATTTAGCAGACCTTTGGGTTATGGCCAGTAGTGGCTGGGGGCTGCCGTGCAGCCCCTCGATCACACCAGCAAACGATCAACCCTTGACGGAAACCTTGGGCTTTTTCAACAGATGCGAGAACACCGCATGCAAATCGTCCGAGGCGCTCTCCTCGTCCAGGTTCAGCTTGCTGTCGATGTGGTCCATGTGATGCATCATCAGGCTCACGGCCTGCTCGGCATCGCGCGCCTCGATGGCATCGATAAGCTGCATGTGCTCATCGTAAGAGCAGTGCGAGCGGTTGCCGCTTTCGTACTGGGCAATGATCAGCGAAGTCTGCGAGACCAGGCTGCGCTGGAAACTCACCAGCGGTGCATTGCCCGCCGCTTCGGCCAGCTTGAGGTGGAACTCACCGGAAAGGCGGATGCCGGCACCCCGGTCACCGCGCGAGAAGCTGTCGCGCTCCTCACGCACCATCTGCCGCAGCTCGTTGAGCTGGTCGAGGGTAGCATGCTGCACCGCCAGCTCGGTGATGGCGCGTTCGACCATGCGCCGCGAGAAGAACACCTGGCGCGCCTCTTCCACGGTCGGGCTGGCCACCACCGCGCCGCGGTTCGGCCGCAGCAGCACCACGCTTTCGTGGGCCAGGCGCGACAAGGCGCGGCGGATGATGGTGCGGCTGACGCCAAAGATCTCGCCCAGCGCTTCCTCGCTCAACTTGGTGCCCGGAGCCAGACGCTGCTCGAGGATGGCCTCGAAAATATGCGCGTAGACGATGTCGTCCTGGGTACCGCTGCGGCCGGCCTTGCCGACTCGTGCAGGTTTTTTCAGAGGTTGCAGCTGTTCGTTCATGGGCTCTCGAGGCACGAAGAGAAAGTATGGCGCCATTGTACACAGGCTGAGGCGATTCCGCAGGGGGCGTTTTACCTATATAGCCGTTGTACGACGCATTGCGCATACAAAACATAAAACATTATTTGCATTCTTTGTACACAAAAGGATAATCCATCGAGCAACTTCTTGACCCTTGAGTCAACAAAACGGTCAGACGTCTGCCTTCCCTCGCGGAGCCGCCAAGTGCATTGCGCAGGAAACTGGCTCCATAACAACAAGAAAGACTTGAGGAGTACCCGCTGTGGAAAGCCGCAAATCCGAAGCCCCTACGCTGGATCTCGCCCCACCGCTCGAAACGAGCTGGCTGGAGCGGATTTTCAAACTCAAGCAACACGGCAGCACCGTCAGAACCGAAATGATCGCCGGGGTGACCACCTTCATCACCATGGCCTACATCATCTTCGTCAACCCCAACATCATGGCCGACGCCGGCATCGACCATGGTGCCGCTTTTGTCGCCACCTGCATCGCCGCTGCGCTGGGCTGCCTGCTGATGGGCCTGTACGCCAACTGGCCGGTAGGCCTGGCGCCAGGCATGGGGCTCAATGCCTTCTTTACCTACACCGTTGTCGGCACCATGGGCTACAACTGGGAAACGGCGCTGGGGGCGGTATTCGTCTCGGGCGTGCTGTTCATGTTCCTGACCTTGTCGAAAGTGCGCGAATGGCTGCTCAACAGCATCCCGGTCAGCCTGCGCCATGCCATGGGGGCCGGCGTCGGATTGTTTCTCGGGCTGATCGGCCTGAAGACCGCAGGCATCATCGTCGACAGCCCTGCCACCCTGATCAAGCTGGGCTCGCTGCATGAACCGGGGCCGCTGTTGGCAGCCGTGTGCTTCCTGCTGATCGCCATCCTCAGCTACAAGCGGGTCTTCGGCGCGATCCTGATCAGCATCATCGGTGTCACCGTCGCCGGCTGGGGCCTGGGCCTGGTCAAGTTTGGCGGGGTGATGTCGATGCCGCCGAGCCTGGCGCCCACCTGGATGGCCATGGACGTGGCTGGCGTGTTCAACGTCAGCATGATCAGCGTGGTGCTGGCGTTCCTCTTCGTGCACATGTTCGACACTGCCGGCACGCTGATGGGCGTCGCGCAACGAGCCAACCTGGTGGCGCCGGACGGGCGTATCGAGAACCTGTCGAAGGCGTTGAAGGCTGACAGTGCCTCGAGTGTGTTCGGCGCGGTGGTAGGTGTACCGCCGGTGACCAGCTATGTGGAGAGTGCTGCGGGGGTTGCCGCAGGTGGCCGAACCGGCCTGACGGCTGTGGTGGTAGGCCTGCTGTTCATCGCCGCGATGTTCTTCGCGCCGCTGGCCGGGATGATTCCTGCCTACGCGACAGCCGGTGCACTGATCTACGTTGCAATGCTGATGATGGGTAGCATGGCGCATATCCATTGGGATGAGGCCACCGACAGCATTCCGGCGATCGTCACGGTGATCATGATGCCGCTTACGTTCTCGGTCGCCGATGGTATTGCCCTGGGCTTCATCAGCTATGTGGCATTGAAGGCGGGCACCGGCAAGTACAAGGAAATCTCGGCCAGCCTGTGGGTGCTGTGCGCGATCTTCATTGCCAAGTTCGTGTTCCTCTGAGCACCGGTAGCCTGGCTCGATATCGCGTCGTACAAACAAGGCGGTCGCGCGCGCCTGCCACAGGCGTTACTGGCCCGAAACAAACGTAGGAGCGAGCAAAGCTCGCGATGCGCCGCGCGGGCGGCGCTCGATTTCTGCCACCCCCTAAAACCCACGGCAAACACACCCGGCCATTGCGCAACGTCATGCCAGGCGGTGTGGCCTTGAAGGTATGGCGGTAGAGGTACGTCGCCTGGGAGATCGAGCGCCGTTTGTATGGCGGTAGAGGTGCGTCGCCTGGGAGATCGAGCGCCGCCCGCGCGGCGCATCGCGAGCTGCGCTCGCTCCTACGTTTGTTTCGGGCCAATCATTCCTGTGGGATTTGCGCGCGTACGCCTTGGCGCATGGCTCGATATCGCGTCGTACAAACAAGGCGGTCGCGCGCGCCTGTCACAGGCGTTACTGGCCAGAAACAAACGTAGGAGCGAGCGCAGCTCGCGATGCGCCGCGCGGGCGGCGCTCGATTTCTGCCACCCCCTGAAACCCACGGCAAACACACCCGGCCATTGCGCAACGTCATGCCGGGCGGTGTGGCCTTGAACGTATGGCGGTAGAGGTACGTCGCCTGAGAGATCGAGCGCCGCCTGTATGGCGGTAGAGGTGCGTCGCCTGTGAGACCGAGCGCCGCCCGCGCGGCGCATCGCGAGCTGCGCTCGCTCCTACGTTTGTTTCGGGCCAATCATTCCTGTGGGATTTGCGCGCGAACGCCTTGGCGCATGGCTCGATATCGCGCCGTACAAACAAGGCGGTCGCGCGCGCCTGCCACAGGCGTTACTGGCCAGAAACAAACGTAGGAGCGAGCGCAGCTCGCGATGCGCCGCGCGGGCGGCGCTCGATTTCTGCCACCCCCTGAAACCCACGGCAAACACACCCGGCCATTACGCAACGTCATGCCGGGCGGTGTGGCCTTGAACGTATGGCGGTAGAGGTACGTCGCCTGGGAGATCGAGCGCCGCCACATCACACACCACTTTCCTGCAGACGAAAAAAAGCCCGCCAGTGTGAGAGCGGGCCAAAGGACCTACGAAGATTCTTCTAGCGACCAACTAGCTTCCACGATAGGTCGAATAGCTGTACGGCGAAATCAGCAGCGGCACATGGTAGTGCTCCTGCGACTCGTCGATGCCAAAACGCAGCACAACAACATCCAGAAACGCCTGGGCCGGCAGTTGCACGCCACGGGCGCGGTAGTAATCACCAGCGCTGAACTGCAGCTGGTAAACACCCGTACGGTAATCTTCCCCCTGCAACAGCGGCGCGTCGACGCGGCCATCGCTGTTGGTCAGGGCGGTGTTCACCAGCTCCAGCTGCTGGCCTTCGACGCGATACAGCTCGACCTTGATCGAGCTACCCGGGCAGCCATGCGCGGCATCCAGTACGTGTGTGGTCAAACGTCCCATTGCGTGTCGCCTCTTGTTCAATCTGTGGGCAAAAAATACTCAGCCATCGCACCAGCATAGCGCCTGCGGCAGGCGGGAATGACGTTATTAAGACATTCCGCCTCAAGATTGTACACAATTTTTTATCCCCCTCCGTCACAGCCTCCATTTGCTGCCCATAAACGACCCATCGGTCGCAAATACACGCACCATAACGATGCCAACTTCATTAGCTGACCAAACAGGCAGGTTTCTTGCACTGTATTTCCAGGTCGCTGTCAGGCGACAAAAGGGAAGAAATGCGGAAAAACAGGCTTACAAAAGATTTCAGAAGTTGTATACAATCAGCCCATCCGGTGGTGCGACATACCGACGCGGCCCGCCCACCCCCCGCACTAACGCACAAGAAGGAAGACTGCAGTGAGCGCTGATTACCCTCGCGACCTGATCGGTTACGGCAACAACCCTCCTCACCCGCAATGGCCGGGTAACGCCCGCATTGCGCTGTCTTTCGTCCTCAATTACGAAGAAGGTGGCGAGCGCAACATCCTGCACGGTGACAAGGAATCCGAAGCCTTCCTGTCCGAGATGGTCGCTGCCCAGCCACTGCAGGGCCAGCGCAACATGAGCATGGAGTCGCTGTATGAATACGGCAGCCGTGCCGGTGTGTGGCGCCTGCTGAAGCTGTTCAAGGACAGCGGCGTGCCACTCACCATCTTCGCCGTGGCCATGGCCGCCCAGCGCCACCCCGACGTGATCCGCGCCATGGTCGAAGCCGGCCACGAGATCTGCAGCCACGGCTACCGCTGGATCGACTACCAGAACATGGATGAGGCCCAGGAGCGCGAGCACATGCTCGAAGCCATCCGTATCCTCACCGAACTCACTGGCGAGCGCCCGCTGGGCTGGTACACCGGCCGTACCGGCCCGAACACCCGCCGCCTGGTGATGGAGGAAGGTGGCTTCCTCTATGACAGCGACACCTACGACGACGACCTGCCCTACTGGGAGCCAAACAACCCCACTGGCAAGCCGCACCTGGTGATCCCCTACACCCTGGACACCAACGACATGCGCTTCACCCAGGTACAGGGCTTCAACTGCGGCGAGCAGTTCTTCCAGTACCTGAAAGACGCCTTTGATGTGCTGTACGCCGAAGGCGCCGAAGCACCGAAAATGCTTTCCATCGGCCTGCACTGCCGCCTGGTCGGCCGCCCGGCACGCCTGGCAGCACTCAAGCGCTTCGTCGATTACGCAAAAAGTCATGACCAGGTCTGGTTCGCCCGTCGCGTGGATATCGCCCGCCACTGGCACACCACCCACCCGTACAAGAAAGAGAACGCCTGATGACCGCCTTCAATACCCTCAAACCATCCGCCCTGGACCGTGACGCCTTCGTCAAGGCCTTCGCCGATATCTACGAGCACTCGCCGTGGGTTGCCGAAAAAGCCTATGACCTGGGCCAACTGGGCGAGCTGGACGAGATCGAGGCACTGCACCAGCGCATGAGCGACATCCTGCTCAGCGCCAACCACGCCGACCAGCTGGCGCTGATCAACGCTCACCCGGACCTGGCCGGCAAGGCAGCCATCCAGGGCGAGCTGACAGAATCGAGCACCAACGAACAGGCCGGCGCCGGCATTCACCAGTGCACCGCCGAGGAGTTCGCCCGCTTCACCGAGCTGAACGATGCCTACAAAGCCAAGTTCCAGTTCCCGTTCATCATGGCGGTGAAAGGCAGCAACCGGCACCAGATTCTCGCCGCCTTTGAAAAGCGCATCCACAACGATGCCGATGCCGAATTCAAGGAAGCCCTGACGCAGATCAACCAGATCGCCCTGTTCCGCCTGCTGCAGCTGTAAGCAACAGCCGAACCTTATTCAGAAAACGAACAATAGAAGAGATAACCGCATGCGCACCCTGATGATCGAGCCCTTGACCAAAGAAGCCTTCGCCCAGTTCGGAGACGTGATCGAAACCGACGGCAGCGACCACTTCATGATCAACAACGGCTCGACCATGCGCTTTCACAAGCTCGCCACGGTCGAAACCGCCGAGCCTGAAGACAAGGCGATCATCAGCATCTTCCGCGCCGACGCGCAGGACATGCCGCTGACCGTGCGCATGCTGGAACGCCATCCGCTGGGCAGCCAGGCTTTCATCCCGCTGCTCGGCAACCCCTTTCTGATCGTGGTCGCGCCCGTTGGCGATGCACCTGTATCAGGCTTGGTCCGAGCCTTCCGCAGTAATGGCAGGCAGGGCGTTAATTACCATCGCGGCGTCTGGCACCACCCGGTGCTGACGATCGAAAAGCGGGATGATTTCCTGGTGGTTGATCGCAGTGGTTCTGGCAACAACTGCGATGAGCATTACTTCACCGAGGAACAGATGCTGATCCTCAATCCCCACCAATAAGAAAAGGTCAGTCATCTTCTCGGTGACTGGCAGAGGTACATACTGTGGAAGCACACCTTCACGAATGGCTGAACCTGAGCATTCGCTGGGTTCACATGATCACCGGCGTCGCCTGGATCGGTGCATCGTTCTACTTCGTCTGGCTGGAGAACCACCTGAACCGAAGCAACCCGCGCGATGGGTTGTCGGGTGATCTCTGGGCGATTCACGGCGGTGGTATCTACCACCTGGAGAAATACAAGCTCGCCCCACCGAAAATGCCCGAGAACCTGCATTGGTTCAAATGGGAAGCCTACTTCACCTGGATGTCCGGTATCGCCCTGCTGTGCGTGGTGTTCTACTGGAACCCCGCCCTGTACCTGCTGGCGCCTGGCAGCACCCTGAGCGGTGCCGAAGGTGTGGCCATCGGTATCGGTTCGCTGATCGCTGGCTGGTTCATCTACGACTTCCTGTGCGACTCGCCCCTGGGCAAGAAGCCAGCACTGCTCGGTGGTGTGCTGTTCGTGCTGATCATCGCAGCCTGCTGGGGCTTCAGCCTGGTGTTCAGCGGCCGTGGTGCATACCTGCACACCGGCGCGATCATCGGCACCATCATGGTCGGTAACGTGTTCCGCATCATCATGCCGGCCCAACGCCAGCTGGTGGCGGCGATCGAGAACAACCAGACGCCCGACCCGGTACTGCCGGCCAAGGGCCTGCTGCGCTCGCGTCACAACAACTACTTCACCCTGCCGGTGCTGTTCATCATGATCAGCAACCATTTCCCGAGCACCTACGGTAGCCAGTACAACTGGCTGATCCTGGCCGGTATCGCAGTAGCCGCGGTTCTGATCCGCCACTACTTCAACACCCGCCACGACAGCAACAAGTACGCCTGGACCCTGCCCGTCGGCGCCCTGGCGATGATCTGCCTGGCCTACGTTACCGGCCCGAAACCGATGGCCGTAAGCCCTGAACAAGCAGCAGCGAAGATCGAGTACCAACCGCTGCCGGCAACTGCCGTAGGCGGCAAGACCGCTGCCGAGCAGCGGGCCGAGGACGCTGCAAAGGCTGCCGAAGCACCCGCCGCACCAGCACAAGCTCCCGCCCAGGCCGCTGCCCAGGCCGGTGGCGACTTCGACAAGATCCACAATGTCATCCAGGAACGCTGCACAGTGTGCCACTCGTCCAAGCCGACCAGCCCACTGTTCAGCGCCGCTCCTGCCGGCGTGATGTTCGACACTCCGCAGCAGAT
The DNA here is from genome assembly GCF_057766845.1 of Pseudomonas sp. D5(2026). Taxonomy (NCBI): domain Bacteria; kingdom Pseudomonadati; phylum Pseudomonadota; class Gammaproteobacteria; order Pseudomonadales; family Pseudomonadaceae; genus Pseudomonas; species Pseudomonas sp. D5(2026). Next base: position 1,673,551 of record NZ_CM173421.1, on the reverse strand, counting down.
CCAGGCCCAGGCCGCGCGCATTCAGGCGCAAGCGGTTGCCAGCCAGATCATGCCGCTGGGCAACATCACCCAGATGACCACCGAAGAGCGCAAGCTCGTCGGCGACTGGATCGCCAAAGGCGCCCAGGTCAACTGACAGCACCTCGCCAGGCAACCCGCCCTCAGGGAATCACCATTCCCTGTAGGAGCGGGCTTGCCCGCGAAGAGGCCGGTAGCCCCGGCCTCAGGCTTCATGTGTAACGCAACAAGCAAGCATCGAGCGCGCAGGCATGAGGCCTGCCGCTTGGATCCGAGAATAAAAACAAAACTCGAGGTGCTGCATGTCCGAGTCACGCAAGGCGTATATCCCCATTGCGCCGCCGCGAGAACCCTTGCCCCTGTTCCAACTGTTCCTGGTTGGCCTGCAACACGTTCTGCTGATGTACGGTGGCGCGATCGCCGTGCCGTTGATCATCGGCCAGGCCGCCGGGTTGTCCCGTGAAGAAGTCGCTTTCCTGATCAACGCCGACCTGCTTGTCGCTGGCGTCGCTACCATCATCCAGTCGTTCGGTATCGGCCCGGTGGGCATCCGCATGCCGGTGATGATGGGTGCCAGTTTCGCCGCCGTCGGCAGCATGGTGGCCATGGCCGGCATGCCCGGCGTGGGCCTGCAGGGGATCTTCGGTGCGACCATCGCTGCCGGGTTCTTCGGCATGCTGATCGCGCCGTTCATGTCTAAGGTTGTCCGCTTCTTCCCACCGTTGGTCACTGGTACGGTGATCACCTCGATTGGCCTGTCGCTGTTCCCGGTGGCAGTCAACTGGGCCGGTGGCGGCCAGGACGCTCAAACGTTCGGCTCGCCGATCTACCTGCTGGTGGCCGGCCTGGTACTGGCCGTGATCCTGCTGATCAACCGCTTCATGCGCGGTTTCTGGGTCAATGTGTCGGTACTGGTGGGCATGGGCCTTGGCTACATCCTGGCCGGCTCCATCGGCATGGTCGACCTGTCGGGCCTGAATGAAGCACCGTGGTTGCAGGTGGTCACCCCGCTGCACTTCGGCATGCCGACCTTCAGCCTGGCGCCGATCCTGTCCATGTGCCTGGTAGTGGTGATCATCTTCGTCGAGTCCACCGGCATGTTCCTGGCCTTGGGCAAGGTGACTGATCGTGAAGTAACCCCTGGCATGCTGCGTCGCGGCCTGCTGTGCGATGCCGGTGCATCGTTCATTGCAGGCTTCTTCAACACCTTCACCCACTCCTCGTTCGCCCAGAACATCGGCCTGGTGCAAATGACCGGGGTGCGCTGCCGCTATGTCACCATCGTGGCCGGTGCACTGCTGATCCTGCTCAGCCTGCTGCCCAAGGCGGCCTTCCTGATTGCCTCGATCCCGCCTGCGGTACTGGGCGGCGCGTCCATCGCCATGTTCGGCATGGTCACTGCCACCGGGATCAAGATTCTTCAGGAGGCGGACATCGGCGACCGCCGCAACCAGCTGCTGGTTGCCGTGAGCGTCGGCTTCGGGTTGATCCCCGTGGTGCGTCCGGAGTTCTTTGCCCAGATGCCACAGTGGATGGAACCCATCACCCACAGCGGTATCGCCATGGCCACGGTCAGTGCCCTGGTGTTGAACGTACTGTTCAACATCCTTGGCGGTGCCGACCGCGCAATGCACAACGACGTCTGTCACCAGCATTGAGCCAAGGGGGGCGGTGCATTGCCGCCCCTTATTCACCTCTGCAGTAACCGCTACGCCGTCGACCCGCCGGAATGGGTCGCCCGGGGCGCCTGCGCGCCAAAAAAACGCCAACAAAAACAATAAGTCCGGGAATCACAACATGAAGCGCATCACCACGTCCCTGTTATTGGGCAGCAGCCTGCTGGCCACCCTACCCTCGCACGCAGGCGAATGGCTGCAGTGGCACGGCGAAAGCCTGACCTACCTGTACGGCAAGGACTTCAAGGTCAACCCTGATATCCAGCAGACCATCACCTTCGAGCACGCCAACAAATGGAAGTACGGCGACACCTTCATGTTCGTCGACAAAATCTTCTACAACGGCAAGGCCGACCCCGGCAAAGGTGTGACCACCTACTACGGCGAGTTCAGCCCACGCCTGTCATTGGGCAAGATCTTCGACCGCAAGCTTGCCTTCGGTCCGATCAAGGATGTGCTGCTGGCCATGACCTACGAGCGCGGTGAAGGCGACAACGAGGCCTACCTGATCGGCCCCGGCTTCGACTTGAACATCCCCGGCTTCAACTATTTCACCCTCAATTTCTACGTGCGTAACACCGAAGGCAGCCGCCCCGGTGACAACGTCTGGCAAATTACCCCCGGCTGGTCGTACACCATCCCCGTGGGGCGGTCAGACATTCTGATCGACGGTTACATGGACTGGGTTACCGACAACGACCAGACCCGCCGTGGCACCTATCACGCCAACCTGCACTTCAACCCGCAGGTCAAATACGACCTGGGCAAGGCGCTGAACCTGGGCGCCAAGCAGCTCTACGTCGGCTTTGAATACAGCTACTGGAAAGACAAGTACGGCATTGACAGCCGCGGCAACCTGGAAAGTAACCAGAGCGTCGCCAGCGCGCTGGTCAAGGTCCACTTCTGATAAGCTGACCAAACGCACAGGTTTGATCCACTCTGCTCCAGGACGGAGCACTTGAGGCGCGGCGCGCAAGCCAGTAATCTGCGCGCCCCCTCGATCAGGGCAGAACGGATTCTGCCTGCGTTTACTGACCGCTCAGTCAATGAATTCGGGCGGTTGGCCAACGTGTTGCCAGCCTGAAAGACCCTTTTCATCCGTTCAGAACGAAGTCGAGCAGGAAGGTTTTGCCAACCCGGAAAAGTTGGCCCAACCCTTGCCAAACAGCTGTGGCCTATCGAAAAAAGCTGACTCAAAAGACAAAAAAAGCGCCGACACCGAGCGCTGACAACAGATCAATCAAGGGAGCGACACTCGCAATGCGTACTATCAAGAGCCTGATCCTCGCCGGCGGCCTGCTGGCCTGCGGCACCACCTTCGGCGGCGACCTGCTGCAATGGCAGAACAACAGCCTGACCTACCTGTGGGGCAAGAACTTCAAGGTCAACCCCGAGACCCAGCAAACATTCACCTTCGAGCACGCCGACGCGTGGAAGTACGGCGATAACTTCTTCTTCGTCGACAAGATCTTCTACCAAGGCAAGAAGGACGCCAGCAACGGCCCCAACACCTACTATGGCGAGTTCAGCCCACGCCTGTCGTTCGGCAAGATCTTCGATCAGAAACTGGAATTCGGCCCGGTCAAGGACGTGCTGCTGGCGATGACCTACGAGTTTGGCGAGGGTGACACCGAGTCTTACCTGATCGGCCCGGGCTTCGACCTGGCCATTCCGGGCTTCGACTACTTCCAGCTGAACTTCTACAACCGCACCACCGACGGCAGCCGCGCTGGCGACAACGTGTGGCAGATCACCCCGGTGTGGTCGTACACCATTCCGGTCGGCGATTCCGACGTGCTGATCGACGGCTTCATGGACTGGGTGGTGGACAACGACGAGAACCGCCGCGGCACCTACCAGGCCAACCTGCACTTCAACCCGCAGATCAAGTACGACCTGGGCAAAGCGCTGCACCTGGGCGAAAAGCAGCTGTATGTGGGTGTGGAGTACGACTACTGGAAGAACAAGTACGGCATCAAGGACAGCGATGCTTTCACTACCGACCAGAACACCATGAGCTTCCTGGTCAAGGTTCACTTCTGACCTGAGTTACCGGGGCCGCTTTGCGGCCCATTCGCGGGTAAACCCGCTCCTACAGGGGACGCGCCGGGTGCAAGGCAAACGCGGTACCTGGTAGGAGCGGGTTCACCCGCGAACCGGGGCAAAGCCCCGGCCAGGCGCCTCAATTGGCAGGTCTGAGCGCCCGCCACAACTTCCCCGCAGCACTGACCACCGCCAGCACCATGGCACCGGCCACAACCCCGACCCCAGCGTTGAGCAACGCCCCGGTAAGCGCCCCGCCACGCCCTTCGCTGAACGCCTCGATGGCATGATGCAGCGGCTCGATGCCATGCACCAGGATCCCACCGCCTACCAGGAACATCGCCGCAGTACCAATCACCGACAGGCTTTTCATCATGTACGGCGCCGCCCGCAGGATGCCGTTACCCACTGCCTGAGTCAGCCTGGAGGTTTTGCGGGCCATCCACAGCCCAAGGTCATCAAGCTTGACGATCCCGCCTACCAACCCATACACACCAATGGTCATCACCACCGCAATGCCCGACAGCACGATGATCTGCTGGGTCAGCGGCGAGTCAGCCACGATCCCCAAGGTAATGGCGATGATTTCCGCCGACAGAATGAAGTCGGTACGCACCGCCCCCTTGATCTTGGCTTTTTCAAAAGCCACCAGATCAACGCTGGCATCGGCAACGGCCTCCTTGCGCGCCGTGTGCTGTGCCTCATCCTCTTCCTTGCTGTGCAAAAACTTGTGCGCCAGCTTCTCGAAACCCTCGAAGCACAGGTACGCACCGCCCAGCATCAGCAGTGGCGTTACTGCCCACGGGATGAAGGCGCTGATCAGCAGGGCCGCCGGCACCAGAATGGCCTTGTTCAGCAGCGAGCCTTTGGCCACCGCCCACACCACCGGCAACTCGCGATCGGCGCGCACGCCGGTGACCTGCTGAGCATTCAGTGCCAGGTCGTCACCCAGCACACCCGCAGTCTTTTTCGCCGCGACTTTGGTCATTAGCGAGACGTCATCCAGCAGCGTGGCGATGTCGTCGATCAGTACCAGTAGACTGCTTCCTGCCATGTTTGCCTGTTTCCAGTGAAATGAATGTGCCGGAGTCTAGCCGAAAGTCGCTGCCTTGAGCGCCCGTCGAACCCGGTGCTACCATGCCCGATCACCTTAGAGGTGGCCAGACACGAGGAAGATCCCTGACCATGAGCACCATTCGCGAGCGCAACAAGGAATTGATCCTGCGCGCGGCCAGCGAGGAATTCGCCGACAAGGGCTTCGCCGCCACCAAGACCAGCGATATCGCGGCCAAGGCCGGCCTGCCCAAGCCGAACGTGTATTACTACTTCAAGTCCAAGGACAACCTTTACCGCGAGGTCCTGGAAAGCATCATCGCGCCGATCATGCAGGCATCCACGCCGTTCAATGCAGACGGCGACCCGAAGGAAGTGCTGAGTTCGTACATTCGTTCGAAGATTCGCATTTCGCGTGACCTGCCCCATGCGTCCAAGGTGTTCGCCAGCGAGATCATGCATGGCGCGCCGCACCTGTCAGCGAACCAGGTAGAGCAGTTGAACGAGCAGGCCCGACACAACATCGAGTGCATCCAGCGCTGGATCGACCGCGGTCAGATCGCCCATGTGGACGCGCACCACCTGATGTTCAGCATCTGGGCGGCGACCCAGACCTATGCGGACTTCGACTGGCAGATTTCTGCGGTGACCGGCAAGGCCAAGCTGGCCGACAGTGATTATGACGCGGCAGCCGAAACCATCATTCGTATGGTCTTGAAAGGTTGTGAGCCTGAGGCAGCCTGAACCATCCCGAAGGGCCATTCGCGGGCAAGCCCGCTCCCACAGGATCACCACATGCCTGAAGGTAGTGGGGTCACTGTGGGAGCGGGCTCGTCCGCGAATGGGCCAGAACAGGCAATAGAGATTTAGGCCGCTACCCCGGCATCTGCCCGCAACCCCACCTCCTCGATCGCACTGATCGCACACTGCTCGTCGATATCCGAGGTATCGCCGCTGATCCCCACGGCACCCAGCACCTTGCCGTCCTGATCACGAATCAGCACCCCACCTGGCGCCGGCACCACCGGCCGCTCACCCATGCCGTTCAGCGCAGCAAAAAAAGCCGGCCGCTGCTGCGCATCCAGCGCCAGCAAGCGCGACCCCTTGCCCAGGGCAATCGCGCCCCAGGCTTTGCCAGTGGCCACCTCAGGACGAATCAGGCTGGCGCCATCCTCACGCTGCAGCGCCAGCAGGTGCCCGCCGGCATCCAGCACCGCCACGGTCAGTGGCGCGGCATTGATCTTGCGGCCCGCCACCAGCGCGGCATTCACCAGGCTGACAGCGACTTTCAGGTTCAGAACGTTCATGGAAAGGTCCTCTTCTTGTTGTGAGAAGCCCTGAGGGCAGTTGAAAACCGATCGAACAAATAGAACACAACGAGAGATATTTTTGTATACAATATTTTGAAACGATCGTATGCGATGGCGCAAACCCTCGTTTTCGCGGGCGCTCTGACGAAAGCCAGCTTAGTCGATGAAAACCCATTGACCTGAGCCGCCAGGCGTGAATACACTCTGTCGCAAAGCAAGTTGTATACAATTACAAAATCGATGAGGCACAAACCATGAGCAAAATGAGAGCAATCGATGCAGCCGTTCTGGTCATGCGCCGTGAAGGTGTAGATACCGCGTTCGGCATCCCGGGGGCTGCCATCAACCCGTTGTATTCGGCCCTGAAGAAAGTCGGTGGCATCGATCACGTCCTCGCTCGTCACGTCGAAGGTGCCTCGCACATGGCCGAGGGCTACACCCGCGCCAACCCGGGCAACATCGGTGTGTGCATCGGCACGTCCGGCCCTGCCGGCACCGACATGGTCACCGGCCTGTACAGTGCCTCGGCCGACTCCATCCCGATTCTGTGCATCACTGGCCAGGCGCCACGTGCCCGCCTGCACAAGGAAGACTTCCAGGCTGTCGACATCACCAACATCGTCAAGCCGGTGACCAAGTGGGCGACCACCGTTCTGGAGCCAGGCCAGGTGCCTTACGCCTTCCAGAAGGCCTTCTACGAAATGCGTACCGGCCGCCCAGGCCCGGTGCTGATCGACCTGCCGTTCGACGTGCAGATGGCCGAAATCGAATTCGACATCGACGCCTACGAACCGCTGCCCGTGCACAAGCCGTCCGCCACTCGCGTACAGGCCGAAAAAGCCCTGGCCCTGCTCAATGACGCCGAGCGCCCACTGCTGGTAGCCGGTGGCGGCATCATCAACGCCGACGCCAGCGACAAGCTGGTCGAATTCGCCGAACTGACCGGCGTACCGGTAATCCCGACCCTGATGGGCTGGGGCACCATCCCGGACGACCACGCACAGATGGTTGGTATGGTCGGCCTGCAGACCTCGCACCGCTATGGCAACGCAACCCTGCTGAAGTCCGATCTGGTATTCGGTATCGGTAACCGCTGGGCCAACCGCCACACCGGTTCCGTCGATGTCTACACCGAAGGCCGCAAGTTCGTACACGTCGACATCGAACCGACCCAGATCGGCCGCGTGTTTACCCCGGACCTGGGCATTGTTTCCGATGCTGGCAAGGCACTGGACGTGTTCCTGGAAGTGGCCCGCGAGTGGAAAGCCGCCGGTAAGCTCAAGTGCCGCAAGGCCTGGCTGGAAGAGTGCCAGGAGCGCAAGTCGAGCCTGCAGCGCAAGACCCACTTCGACAACGTGCCGGTCAAGCCGCAGCGCGTCTACGAAGAAATGAACCAGGTATTTGGCAAGGACACCTGCTACGTCAGCACCATCGGTCTGTCGCAGATTGCCGGCGCACAGTTCCTGCATGTGTACAAGCCTCGCCACTGGATCAACTGCGGCCAGGCCGGCCCGCTGGGCTGGACCATCCCTGCCGCGCTGGGCGTGGTCAAAGCCGATCCCAAGCGCAAGGTTGTCGCGCTGTCGGGTGACTACGACTTCCAGTTCATGATCGAAGAACTGGCGGTAGGTGCGCAGTTCAACCTGCCGTACGTCCACGTACTGGTGAACAACGCCTACCTGGGCCTGATCCGCCAGGCGCAGCGTGGCTTCGACATGGATTACTGTGTACAACTGGCGTTCGAGAACATCAACTCGACCGACGCTGCCACCTACGGTGTCGATCACGTCGCTGTGGTCGAAGGCCTAGGTTGCAAGGCCATCCGTGTGTTCGAGCCAGCAGAAATCGCCCCTGCCCTGATCAAGGCACAGAAGATGGCCGAAGAGTTCCGCGTGCCGGTGGTGGTTGAAGTGATTCTCGAGCGTGTGACCAACATTTCCATGGGCACCGAGATCAACGCGGTCAACGAGTTCGAAGACCTGGCCCTGGTCGGCAACGACGCGCCAACCGCCATCTCGCTGCTGGACTGATCGCCTGACGCCCCCAGGCACGCCCTGGGGGCCTTCATCGCAAGGAGACAACTCATGCCTCGCTTCGCTGCCAACCTGTCCATGCTGTTCACCGAACAGGACTTCCTGGCCCGCTTCAAGGCTGCCGCCGACGCTGGTTTCAGCGGCGTCGAATACCTCTTCCCCTATGACTTCAGCGCGGCTGAAATCAAGCAGCAGCTGGAGGCCAACGGCCTGACCCAGGTGCTGTTCAACCTGCCGGCCGGCGACTGGGCCAAAGGTGAGCGCGGCATCACCTGCCACCCCGACCGCATCGAAGAATTCCGCGCCGGTGTCGACAAGGCCATCGAATACGCCAAGGTCCTGGGCAACACCCAGGTCAACGCCCTGGCCGGTATTCGCCCACAAGGCCCGGACTGCGCCACCGTGCGCAAGACCTTTGTCGAGAACCTGCGCTACGCCGCTGACAAACTCAAGGCCGCCGGCATTCGCCTGGTCATGGAAATGATCAACACCCGCGATATCCCCGGTTTCTACCTGAACACCACCCAACAGGCGCTGGAAATCCAGGCCGAGGTGGGCAGCGACAACCTGTTCCTGCAGTACGACATCTACCACATGCAGATCATGGAAGGTGACCTGGCTCGCACCATGGAAGCCAACCTGAAAGTGATCAACCACATCCAGCTGGCGGACAACCCAGGCCGCAACGAACCAGGTACCGGCGAGATCAACTACCGCTTCCTGTTCGAACACCTGGACCGCATTGGCTACCAGGGCTGGGTGGGCGCGGAGTACAAGCCCAAGACCACTACCGAAGCGGGCCTGGGCTGGCTGAAAACCCATAACGCAATCTGAGGCTGATCGAGGTCCTGTGACACATGCCTGACCCTGTAGGAGCGGGTTTACCCGCGAATGCGACGTTGGCTTCACTGCCGCTTTCGCGGGTAAACCCGCTCCCACAGAATTCTGTGTCCAACAACGGGCCTGTGCAGCCTGCTCCATCGAGATTCAACAAATACAACGAGGTAATCTCTCATGGCTAAAATCGGTTTCATCGGCACCGGCATCATGGGCAAGCCCATGGCCCAGAACCTGCAGAAGGCAGGTCACAGCCTGTTCATTTCCACCCACCACGATGCCGCGCCAGCCGACCTGATCGCTGCCGGTGCAGTGGCCCTGGCCAACCCGAAAGAAGTTGCCCAGGAAGCCGAATTCATCATCGTCATGGTCCCCGACACCCCGCAGGTCGAAAGCGTCCTGTTCGGTGAAAACGGCGTGGCCGAAGGCGTTGGCCCGAACAAGGTGGTGATCGACATGAGCTCGATCTCGCCAACCGCCACCAAAGCCTTCGCCGAGAAGATCAAGGCTACCGGTGCCGCCTACCTGGACGCTCCTGTATCCGGTGGTGAAGTCGGTGCCAAGGCTGCGACCCTGAGCATCATGGTCGGTGGCTGCCCGAACGCCTTCGAGCGCACCCTGCCGCTGTTCGAAGCCATGGGCAAGAACATCACCCGCGTCGGTGGCAACGGTGACGGCCAGACCGCCAAGGTCGCCAACCAGATCATTGTCGCCCTGAACATCCAGGCCGTCAGCGAAGCATTGCTGTTCGCCGCCAAGAACGGTGCAGACCCGGCCAAGGTGCGTGAAGCACTGATGGGCGGCTTCGCCTCGTCGAAAATCCTCGAAGTGCACGCCGAGCGCATGATCAAGGGCACCTTCGACCCAGGCTTCCGCATCAACCTGCACCAGAAGGACCTGAACCTGGCCCTGCAAGGCGCCAAGGAACTGGGCATCAACCTGCCCAATACCTCCAATGCCCAGCAAGTGTTCAACACCTGCCAGGCCCTGGGCGGCGGCAACTGGGACCACTCGGCGCTGATCAAAGGCCTGGAGCACATGGCCAACTTCTCGATCCGCGGCGATAAATAAGTCGTTTTTAGCCTTCACTGGCCTCTTCGCGGGTAAACCCGCTCCTACAAAGACCGCACAATCGCTCAAAGCTGTGCATGGAGCGGGCTTGCCCGCGAAGAAGCCAACGCCGTTGAACCTGCGACCACAGGCCCAATGGTGGCATCGAGCAACACCCGCCCCTGGTTCGGCCTGCACGGAGGCAGTTCCAGGGGCGTTTTTGATTCTGTAGAACAACAATAATTGGGAGCCTGCCATGTCGGTCGATCCGCAAAAACTTCTCCGCGAGCTGTTCGACACAGCCATCGCCGCCGCCCACCCCCGTCAAGTCCTCGAACCCTACCTGCCCGCCGATCGCAGCGGTCGGGTTATCGTCATCGGCGCCGGCAAGGCCGCAGCCGCCATGGCCGAAGTGGTCGAGAAAAGCTGGCAGGGCGAAGTCTCCGGCCTGGTCGTGACCCGTTACGGCCACGGCGCCAACTGCCAGAAGATCGAGGTGGTCGAAGCTGCCCACCCGGTCCCGGATGCTGCCGGCCTGGCTGTGGCCAAGCGCGTGCTGGAACTGGTCAGCAACCTCAACGAAGACGACCGCGTCATCTTCCTGCTGTCTGGCGGTGGCTCGGCGCTGCTGGCCCTGCCTGCCGAAGGCCTGACCTTGGCCGACAAGCAGCAGATCAACAAGGCGCTGCTGAAATCCGGTGCCACCATCGGCGAGATGAACTGCGTGCGCAAGCACCTCTCGGCGATCAAGGGCGGGCGCCTGGCCAAGGCCTGCTGGCCGGCCACGGTCTACACCTATGCCATTTCCGATGTACCGGGCGACCTCGCTACGGTAATCGCCTCCGGCCCCACAGTGGCCGACCCGAGCACCTCGGCCGACGCCCTGGCCATCCTCAAACGCTACAACATCGAAGCGCCCAAAGCGGTCATCGACTGGCTGAACAACCCGGCCTCGGAAACCGTCAAGGCCGACGACCCGGCCTTGGCCCGCAGCCACTTCCAGTTGATCGCCAAACCCCAGCAGTCGCTCGAAGCCGCCGCCGTCAAAGCCCGTCAGGCCGGTTTCAGCCCGCTGATCCTCGGCGACCTCGAAGGCGAATCGCGCGAAGTGGCCAAGGTGCATGCCGGTATCGCCCGACAAATCGTTCAGCACGGCCAGCCGCTCAAGGCGCCCTGCGTGATCCTGTCGGGTGGCGAAACCACCGTGACCGTACGCGGCAATGGCCGTGGCGGGCGCAACGCCGAGTTCCTGCTCAGCCTCACCGAAAGCCTGAAAGGCCTGCCGGGCGTATACGCCCTGGCCGGTGACACCGACGGCATCGATGGCTCGGAAGATAACGCCGGTGCCTTCATGACCCCTGCCAGCTACGACCGCGCCGAAGCGTTGGGCCTGTCGGCCAGCGACGAATTGGACAACAACAACGGCTACGGCTACTTCGCCGCGCTGGATGCGCTGATCGTCACCGAACCGACTCGCACCAACGTCAACGACTTCCGCGCCATCCTGATCCTCGAGACTGCCCAATCATGACGCCAGATAAAAAAGTAAAGATCCTCGCCACCCTTGGCCCTGCGATCAACGGCATCGACGATATCCGCCAGCTGGTCGAAGCCGGGGTGAACATCTTCCGCCTCAACTTCAGCCATGGCGAGCATGCCGACCACGCCCTGCGCTACCAGTGGATCCGCGAAGTCGAGCAGCAACTGAACTACCCGCTGGGTATCCTCATGGACCTGCAAGGGCCGAAGCTGCGCGTTGGCCGCTTTGCCGAAGGCAAAGTGCAGCTGCAACGCGGCCAGGCCCTGCGCCTGGACCTGGACAAGACCCCGGGCGACAGCCGCCGGGTCAACCTGCCGCACCCCGAAATCATCGCCGCCCTTGAGCCCGGCATGGACCTGCTGCTGGACGACGGCAAGCTGCGCCTGCGCGTTACCGCCAAGCACAGCGACGCCATCGACACCGAGGTGCTGAACGGTGGCGAGCTTTCCGACCGCAAGGGCGTCAACGTACCGCAAGCGGTGCTCGACCTCTCCCCGCTCACCGAAAAAGACCGCCGCGACCTGGCCTTTGGCCTGGAGCTGGGTGTGGACTGGGTAGCCCTGTCGTTCGTTCAGCGCCCTGAAGACATCGTTGAAGCGCGGCAGCTGATTGGCGACCGCGCCTACCTGATGGCCAAGATCGAGAAGCCATCGGCAGTCGAACAGCTGCAAGCCATCGCCGAACTGGCAGACGCGATCATGGTGGCCCGTGGTGACCTGGGCGTGGAAGTGCCGGCCGAAAGCGTGCCGCAGATCCAGAAGCGCATCATCGGTACCTGCCGCCAGCTGGGCAAGCCGGTTGTGGTGGCCACGCAGATGCTCGAGTCGATGCGTTTCTCGCCAGCGCCAACCCGTGCCGAAGTCACCGACGTGGCAAACGCGGTAGCCGAAGGTGCCGATGCAGTAATGCTGTCGGCCGAAACCGCCTCGGGTGACTACCCGCTCGAAGCCGTGCAGATGATGAGCAAGATCATCCGCCAGGTTGAGAACGGCCCGGACTACCAGGCCCAGCTCGACGTCGGCCGGCCAAAGGCCGAGGCGACCGTGTCGGATGCCATCAGCTGCGCCATCCGCCGTATCAGCGGCATCCTGCCGGTGGCAGTGCTGGTCAACTACAGCGAGTCGGGCGCATCGACCCTGCGCGCGGCACGTGAGCGGCCACGGGCACCGATCCTCAACCTGACGCCGAACCTGAACACCGCGCGCCGCCTCAGCGTGGCCTGGGGCGTGCATTCGGTGGTCAACGACCGCCTGCGTCAAGTCGACGAGGTGGTTTCCACCGCCCTGGAGATTGCCCAGGCGCAAGGCATGGCCAGCCGTGGCGACACGCTGCTGATCACGGCCGGTGTACCTTTCGGCAAGCCGGGATCGACTAATACGCTGCGGATCGAGACTTTGATCTGAGATTGCCGGGGGCGCGTTGCGTCCCTTTCGCGACACAAGGCCGTTTCCACAGGGCGGCGCTGGCACAAGGGAATGCGATCCCTGTGGAAGCGGCCTTGTATCGCGATTGGAGGGCAAAGCGCTCTCCGAATACCGAACTACCCGACCGCGGAAAATCGAGGCTCAAAGAGGCCCACCGCTCCCCCATCAACCTCACTGACTGCCCCATGTACACCAAAAATTTCGTCAACCCGTGCCCCGACTGGGCCACGGCGCTACTCAACGGCTTCAGCCAGGTGCTGCTGCTGCGCAACCCCCTGTGCGGCCTTTGCTGCCTGCTGGCCATCCTGCTGACGGCGCCCAACCTGGTCGGCGGCGCGCTGCTTGGCGCCCTGGCCGGCCTGCTCACCGCCCAGGCACGCGGCTATGACCGTGCCGACCGCCAAGCGGGGCTGTACTGCTACAACGGCGTGCTGATCGGCATCCTGATCAGCGCGGTGCTGCCTTGGTCGGCGATCCTGCCGCCACTGATCATCGCCGCCGGCGGCCTGTCCAGCATCATCACCCACCAGTGGCGCAAGCGTGGCGGCAAGTTGCTGATTGCCTACACCTCCCCTTTCGTATTGCTGGGCTGGGCCACACTGCTGGTCGCCAGCCCCTCGCCCAGCGGCTTCGTCGAAGCCGACCCGCTGTATGCGTTGGCCCGCGGCGTGGGCCAGATCTTCCTGCTCGACCAGCCCTTGGCCGGGTTGCTGATCATCGTCGGCATGTTCATCGCCAACCCCTATGCGGCGTTGTGGGCGGTGATCGGTTCGGCCATTGGTGGCGGCGTGGCCCTGCTCGCCGATCATGCACAGGCCGCATGGTTAGGCCTTTGCGGCTTCAACGCCGCGCTGGCAGCCTTGGCGTTTAGCCGCCAGGGCGAAAAACCATGGGTGACGTTGCTGGCAGTAGCCCTGGCCCTGCTGCTGCAACCGCTGTTCAAGCTGTTGCCGCTGCCTGCCCTGACCGCCCCCTTCGTTGCCGCCTGTTGGCTGATGCACTTGGGCAGCTACCTGGCACAACCCAGGCAGCGCAACGCCAGCCGCTTGCACAGCTGAAACGCAACCCCTAGGCTCAGCCCATCGCTTTTGTGGAACGAGCCAATGAACAACCCAGCGAGTCTGCGCGAGCGGCTCTTCGTCATCGTTTTCCAGACCGACACCGTAGCCGGTCGCCGCTTCGACAAGATCCTGCTACTGATCATCCTGGCCAGCCTGGTCACGGTGATCCTCGACAGCATCGACGAAGTACACCAAGGCTACGCCGGCCTGCTGGCTGGCATCGAGTGGGGCTTTACCGCGATATTCCTGGCCGAATACATCACCCGCCTGTACTGCTCGCCCAAGCCGCTGCGCTATGCCTTCAGTTTCTATGGCCTGGTCGATTTACTGGCGGTCGTGCCGGGGATCCTCGCGCTGTACTACAGCGACGCCCAGTACCTGTTGATCATTCGTGTGATACGGATGCTGCGGATCTTCCGTGTACTCAAGCTCAGCCCGTACCTCAAGCAGGCTCATTACCTGATGGAGGCGCTGCGCGGCAGCAAACAAAAGATCATCGTGTTCCTGGTGACGGTATCGACGCTGGTGACCGTGTTCGGCACGCTGATGTACGTGATCGAAGGGCCTGAGCATGGCTTTACCAGCATCCCCAAAGGCATCTACTGGGCCATCGTTACCCTGACCACCGTGGGCTTTGGCGACATCGTGCCGAAGACTCCGCTGGGGCAGGTGCTGTCGTCGCTGGTGATGATCACCGGTTATTCGATCATTGCCGTGCCGACCGGTATCTTCACGGCAGAGCTGGCCAATGCCATGCGCGGGGAGCAGTTGCAGCATGATTGCCCGACCTGCCACAAGAAGACCCACGAGCATGGGGCGGCGTTCTGTTGTCGCTGTGGGAATGGGTTGTTTCCCAAGCAATGACGGTGCCTGTACAGGCCCTTTCGCGGGCGCGCCCGCTCCCACAGGATCACCACAGGCCCGAGCATTACACCGTACCTGTGGGAGCGGGCATGCCCGCGAAGAGGCCGGTACGGGCAGAAGCATAACCAAAGCATTTTTTGTTCTTTAACCCGTATAAAGCCACCCGCTATAGTCGCTGGCAATCTGCCCCAACACCCTTCAAGTACAAGGAAGCATCGTGAAAAAGCTCTTCACCGCCTCGCTGCTCGCCGCAGGCCTGGCCTTGGGTAACCTCGCCCAGGCCGCCCCCACCCTGCTCAACGTTTCCTACGACGTGATGCGCGACTTCTACAAGGACTACAACCCGGCCTTCCAGAAACACTGGGAAGCCGAGCACAACGAGAAGGTCAACGTGCAGATGTCCTTCGGCGGCTCGAGCAAGCAGGCGCGTGCGGTGATCGATGGCCTGCCGGCCGATGTCATCACCATGAACATGGCCACCGACATCAACGCCCTGGCAGACAAGGGCAAGCTGGTGCCCGACAACTGGGTAACCCGCCTGCCGAACAACAGCGCGCCATTCACCTCGGCCACGGTGTTCATCGTGCGCAAGGGCAACCCAAAAGCCCTGAAAGACTGGCCCGACCTGCTCAAGGACGGTGTGCAGGTGATCGTGCCCAACCCGAAAACCTCGGGTAATGGCCGCTATACCTACCTGTCGGCCTGGGGCTACGTACTCAAGCAAGGCGGCGATGAAAGCAAAGCCCGCGACTTCGTCGGCAAGCTGTTCAAGCAGGCACCCGTGCTGGACACCGGTGGCCGTGCCGCCACCACCACGTTCATGACCAACCAGATCGGTGACGTACTGGTCACCTTCGAGAACGAAGCCGAGATGATCGCCCGCGAGTTTGGCCGCGACCAGTTCGAAGTGGTCTACCCAAGCGTATCGGCCGAAGCCGAGCCTCCGGTGACGGTGGTCGACAAGGTGGTGGCCAGGAAGGGGACCCAGGCCGTGGCCGAGGAATACCTGAAGTACCTGTGGTCACCAGCAGCCCAGGAGATCGCCGCCAACAACTACCTGCGCCCGCGTGATGCAACGGTACTGGCCAAGTACACCGACCGCTTCCCGAAAGTGGACTTCCTGTCGGTGGAGAAAACCTTCGGTGACTGGCGTACCGTGCAGAAGACCCACTTCAATGATGGTGGGGTGTTTGACCAGATCTATACCGGTCAGTAACGCACAAGCAACATCAAACCCGGCGGAACACCAAGGCCTTCAGCCCCCCCGCCGGGTCAACGTCCGGAAACTCCGGCGGGTTTTCCAGACGCTCGACATAAGCCAGCGAAGGCGCCTGCGCTGCCATGCCTTCGATCAGAAACTCAGGCCCGATCCCCGGGTCGTTGACGCACGCCAGCACCGTCCCTCCCGCATTCAACAACTCCGGCAAACGCCGCAGGATCTTTGCGTAATCCTGGGTCAGCACAAAGCTGCCACGCTGGAAGGTAGGCGGGTCGATGATGATCAGGTCATAAGGCCCGTACTTGCGCACCTTGCCCCACGACTTGAACAGTTCATGCCCCAGGTACGCCACCCGTGATGCATCGTGGCCATTGAGGCGGTGATTGTCCCGGCCTCGCGACAGGGCCGATTTGGCCATGTCCAGGTTCACCACCTGCTCGGCACCACCGGCAATCGCTGCCACGGAAAAGCCGCAGGTATAGGCGAACAGGTTGAGCACGCGCTTGCCCGCCGCCTGCTCGCGCACCCAGCGGCGGCCATAGCGCATGTCGAGGAACAGGCCATTGTTTTGCCGCACGCCCAAGTCCAGCAGGTAGGTCAGGCCGTCCTCGATCACTTCGCGTTGCTGGCACGGCTCGCCCAGCAGCCACTGGCCCGGGCTGTCGGGCAGGTAGCGGTGCTGGATGATGACAGCCTGACCGGTCCACTGCGGGCGCTCGGCCAAGCTGCGCAGCATGGTTTCCAGTTCGGCCAGCTGGCCCTCGGCCGGCTCACGGAACAAGGCGACCGACAGCACGCCCTGCAGCCAGTCGACGGTGACCTGCTCCAGGCCCGGCCAGCAGCGGCCGCGACCGTGAAACAGGCGGCGGGTTTCCTGTGGGGCAGGGTCGAGGGCGGCAAGCAGGTGTTGCTCAAGGGTGTCGATGGGCGAGGTCATGGCGGATCGCAGGCTGGCAAAAAGCGGCATTCTACCTTGCGGGCCTCTTCGCGGGTAAACCCGCGCCTACAGGATGCCGCGCCGAGCGGAACCACCACCCCTGTTGCATGCCCGCCGCCGCCAGCAGGATCAACCCCACCCCCAGCCACTGCAGCGGCGCCAGGCGGTGCCCGAACGCCACCCAGTCCACCAGAATTGCCGCAATCGGGTAAATGAACGACAGCGCACCGGTCAACGCCGTGGGCAAACGCTGGATGGCGCTGTACAACAGCACATACATCAGGCCGGTGTGCACCATCCCCAGTGTCAACAAGCTGGCCAACGCCGGCATTTCAACCGGCAACCCGCCAAGCGTGACCCATGGCGCCAGCAGCAATACACCCGTGGTTACCTGAATCAGCGCTATCAGATGCGGGGGCGTGCCACTCAGGCGCTTGATGATCAACGCCGCGATTGCATACAGGAATGCCGCCCCCAGCGCCAGGGCAACCCCCAGCAGATAGTCCTCGCCATTACTTTGCCCAGCGCCATGGGCACTGACGATGGCCAGCATGCCTAGGAACGCCACACTCAGCCAGGTCACCTTGGCCAAGGTGATCTTTTCGCCCAGAAACAGCGCCGCCAGCCCCACCAGAATGAATGGCTGCACGTTGTAAACCGCCGTGCCGATGGCAATCGACGCCCGCGCGTACGAGGCAAACAAAAGCAGCCAGTTGCCGACAATGGCCACCCCACTGGCAATCGCCAGCAAAAATGCCGTGCGGCTGATTACACCTGGGCGCAGAAAGCCAAACGCGGCGCAAATCGCCAGCAAGGTCACGGCACCGAACACGCAGCGCCAGAACACCACATCCAGCACCGGCTGGCCGGACACCAGCACGAACCAGCCAATGGTCCCGGAAATCAGCATGGCGGCGACCATCTCCAGCGAGCCACGGCGCAATGAACTGTCCATCTCAAACCTCCCTTTGATAATGGCAACAGTATGCAAAGGCTGCAGGCTGGCCATCCAGCGGATAACCAAGGCATATTCGTGGGTCTGCCTTTACTATCAAGGCAAATAACACGAATTACCTGATGAGGTGAGCATGACCGATGCCATTGACCAATTATTGATCAACGCACTGATGGAGGACTCGCGCCGCTCGCTCAAGGCGCTGGCGCAGGTCAGCGGGCTGTCCGCACCCAGCGTCAGCGAGCGCCTGCGCCGGCTCGAAGAGCGCGGCGTGCTGCGCGGCTACACCGTGGAGGTCGACCCGCGCGCCTTTGGCTACCAGTTGCAGGCGATCGTGCGCATCCGTCCGCTACCGGGGAAGCTGCAAGAAGTGGAGCGCCAGATCATTGCCATCCCTGAGTTCACCGAATGCGACAAGGTCATTGGCGAAGACTGCTTCGTCGCCCGACTGCATGTGCGCTCGATGGAGCAGCTGGACACGCTGCTCGACCTCATGAATGTGCTGGCTGAGACCAATACCGCGATCATCAAGAAGACCCCGGTCAAGCGGCGGTTGCCGCCAATGGATTGATTGGCCCCTGTACTGGCCTCCTCGCAGGCGTGCCCGCGAAGAGGCCAGTACAGGAAAAGCTGACTATTTTTTGTACACAAAAACGTAACCATAGGTGCCATTTTTGTGTGCACTTTCTTCAGTGGCGCCCCAATTCGTTACACACTTTCCACCCGTTATTTTGACCAAATGATCAACTAATCAATCTTTCAAAAAATATAACTTGTTCATTTGGTCAACTTATATTCTCTGTATTTCATTAACTTACCTTTGAACAAGATAAGTTCGAAATGATCACCTATTGAAACCTGCGCTTCCCTTGGCATGGAACTCGCTTTTGTGTGTTCGTGTTTTGTATACAACTTAAACAAAACATAGATACACAAGAATCCGCGACGCCGACCCAATGTCGGCCGCCGCGCCCATAACCCTGTGATGCCAACGCTGCACCGACGAGATGGCGAGCCCGTGCGCATGCCCGCTCATCGCAGTCCATGTGCATCAGGAGCCCGCCGGAATGAGTAGCAGCCTCGACCTTGCCCCTGAACAATCCGTCGCCAGCACACACCCGAGTTCCAAGCTTGCCGGTCACCAGCCGGACCTTGTTCTCAGCCCGCGCCTGCATAACCGCGACCTGGCGCCAACCCGGATGGAAGGCCGTCGCTGGGGCGGCTACAGCATCTTCGCGCTATGGACAAACGATGTGCACAATATCGCCAACTATTCGTTCGCCATGGGCTTGTTCGCCCTCGGCCTGGGTGGCTGGCAAATTCTGTTGTCGCTGGCCATCGGCGCGGCACTGGTGTACTTCTTCATGAACCTGTCGGGTTACATGGGTCAAAAAACCGGGGTGCCGTTTCCAGTCATCAGCCGCATTGCCTTCGGCATCCACGGCGCGCAGATACCGGCGCTGATCCGTGCCGTCATCGCCATCGCCTGGTTCGGCATCCAGACCTACCTGGCATCGGTGGTGCTGCGGGTGCTGCTCACCGCCGTGTGGCCGCAACTGGCAGCCTACGACCACGACAGCATCCTCGGCCTGTCGAGCCTGGGCTGGGTGTGTTTCGTGTCGATCTGGCTGGTACAACTGGTGATCCTGGCCTACGGCATGGAGATGGTGCGCCGTTACGAGGCCTTTGCCGGGCCGGTGATCCTGCTGACCGTCGCCGCCCTGGCGGTGTTCATGTACTTCAAGGCCGACGCGCGCATTGCCTGGTCGGTGGCTACCCCGCTGACCGGCTACGAGATGTGGCGCAACATCTTTGCCGGCGGCGCACTGTGGCTGGCGATCTACGGCACCCTGGTGCTGAACTTCTGTGACTTCGCCCGCTCCTCGCCTTGCCGCAAGACCATCCGCGTCGGCAACTTCTGGGGCCTGCCGGTGAACATCCTGGTGTTCGCCGTGATCACCGTGGTGCTGTGCGGCGCGCAGTTCCAGATCAACGGCCACATCATCGACAGCCCGACGCAGATCGTCGCCGCCATACCCAGCACGCCATTCCTGGTGCTCGGCTGCCTGGCCTTCCTGATCGTCACCGTGGCGGTGAACATCATGGCCAACTTCGTCGCCCCGGCCTTCGTACTCAGCAACCTGGCGCCGCGCCACCTGAACTTCCGCCGTGCCGGGCTGATCAGTGCCACCCTGGCGGTGCTGATCCTGCCGTGGAACCTGTACAACAGCCCGCTGGTGATCGTGTACTTCCTGTCGGGCCTGGGCGCCCTGCTCGGCCCGCTGTACGGCGTGATCATGTCCGACTACTGGTTGCTGCGCAAAGGCTGCATCAACGTGCCAGAGCTGTATACCGAGCACCCGGCCGGTGCCTATCACTACAGCAAGGGCATCAACCTGCGCGCCGTGGCCGCCTTCGTGCCGGCCGCACTGCTGGCCATCGTGCTGGCCCTGGTGCCCAACTTCCAGGGTATCGCGCCGTTCTCCTGGCTGATCGGTGCCGGCATCGCCGCCGCCCTGTACCTGCTGATCGCGCCACGTAACCGCCACTACCACGACGTCAGCGGCGAGTGCATCGCCGTCGACCACAGCGGCCATTAATCAAGGAGGACTGCCCATGCGTATTCTGATCGCCAACGTCAACACCACCGAAGCCATTACCCACGCCATTGCCGAACAGGCCCGTGCGGTGGCCGCACCCGGTACCGAGATCGTCGGCCTCACGCCCTGGTTCGGCGCCGAATCGGTGGAGGGCAACTTCGAGAGCTACCTGGCGGCCATCGCGGTGATGGACCGGGTCCTGGCCTTTGAAGGGCCCTACGATGCCGTGATCCAGGCCGGTTATGGCGAACATGGCCGCGAAGGCCTGCAGGAACTGCTCAACGTGCCTGTGGTGGACATTACCGACGCCGCCGCCAGCACGGCAATGTACCTGGGCCACGCCTATTCCGTAGTAACCACGCTGGACCGCACCGTGCCACTGATCGAGGACCGCCTGAAGCTCTCGGGCCTGTATGACCGCTGTGCCTCGGTGCGAGCCAGCGGGCTGGCGGTGCTGGAACTGGAAGCCGACCCGCTGCGGGCCGTGGAGGCGATTGTCGGGCAGGCCGAACGCGCCGTGCGTGACGACAAGGCCGAGGTGATCTGCCTGGGTTGTGGCGGCATGGCCGGGCTGGACGAGCAGATTCGCCAACGCACCGGCGTGCCGGTGGTGGATGGTGTGAGTGCAGCGGTGACCATTGCCGAATCGCTGGTGCGCATGGGTTTGAGCACGTCCAAAGTGCGCACCTATGCGACGCCACGGACGAAGAAAGTGGTGGGCTGGCCGATGCGCTTCGGCCGCTAGACAGCCTTCGCCTGTACCGGCCTCTTCGCGGCTAAAGCCGCTACAGGACCACCACAAGCCTGAATACCGTGGGGTCCCTGTGGGAGCGGGCGTGCCCGCGAAGAGGCCGTAACTAACAACCCATCATCTTGACCAGGCGCTGCGCACTGCCGCACGCCAATGTAAACCCCAATGCGCCATGCCCCAGGTTCAGCCACAGGTTGCGGTACACCGTCCCACCCATGATCGGCACCCCGGTCGGTGTCGCCGGCCGCATCCCCGCCCACTCCACCGCCTGGCCATAATCCGCCGCCCTTGGCAACGTCTCCAGCGCCAGCCGCCGCATGCTCTGCAAACGGCGCATGTCCACCGACTCATCGAACCCGACAATGTCCACCATCGCCGCTACCCGCAGCTGCTGCCCCAGGCGTGCATAGACGATCTTGCGCTCATAGTCGGTAAGGCTCACCTCAGGGGGCAGGTGCCCGGCGCTGATCGGCGCGGTCAGGCTGTAGCCCTTCAGCGGGTAAACCGGTATCTGCACTCCCGGTAATGCCAAGCCTGGGCCGCGATGCCCGGCACACAGCACCAACTGCTCCACGTCCAGTTGCTGATCGCCCAGTTGCAGTGCCACGACCTGGCCCTGGCGCTGAACCAATTGCGTCACCGGCCGGCCAAGCAGGAAACGGCACTGCCCCGACGCGCGCAACAGCGCCTCCAGCCGCAAGCAAAACAAGTGGCAATCGCCAACCTCTTCGCCTGCCGTGAACACACCGCCCACAAACGGTACGCCATCCAGGGCAGGCTCCAGCCCGCGCAGCTCGGCAGCCGCCAGCACCTGCTGACTGGTCGGGTCCGTCAACTGTTCCCGGCCTTGAGCAAAGGCCCGTTCACTGCGAAATGCCACCAGCTTGCCATTGCGCCGCCAGGCAAAATCCCCCAGGTTCTGCTCCTTGCGCCATTGCGCCAGAACGGCCTGACTGTAAAGCGCCAGCTCAAGTAATTGCCCGGCATTACGGCGATTGACGCTACGCCGGCAAGCCAGGGTGAATGCCAGCAGCCAGCGCCACTGGGCCGGGTCCATGCGCAAGCGCAACCGCAATGGCGACTCGCCCTGCAACAGCCAGCCCAGCGCCTGCCACGGCACTCCGGCATCAGCCAGCGGCGCCACGTAGCGATAAGACAATTGTCCGCCATTGGCAAAGCTGGTGGCCGACGCCAGGTTGTCGCGGGCCTCGATCAGATCAACCGATCGCCCCTCCCGAACCAGCGCGTAAGCCGTTGCCAGGCCCACCACTCCGCCACCGATTACCGTTACCCGCTGTTTCATCGCCCTTCCCTGTTCCGGCTTCCTTGCCAAACAGTACCAGCGGATCAGGTCGGGCAGCTATGCGCACCGTCATTCAGGCCCTGGCGCACATTACGGCTCAGCAGGCTGGCTTTGCCGTTTTGCCAGGTCAGGGTCAGTACATAGAGCGTGTCGAAGTCTTCGCCGCTCCAGTCCTCGGTGACCACCCGCTCCTCCCCCAAGGCCTTGCCGGCCACGGTGTTGATCAGTTCCGGCAGGTAGCCGTGGGACCAGGCAGTGTAGATGGTCGCATTGCGGTACTTGTCGCTCAGCAACTCATCGGCCAGTTCAGCAGTGTCGTTGGCGCCGTAGTCGATATTCACCGGCAAGCCGAGGCGGATGGCACTGGGGGTGATGGTCATCAATGGGCGGATGTAGCTGTAGCTTTCGTCCCGGCTGCCTTCCTCGACATGCCGTGTGGGGTTGGCGGCAAACACGTAGTCGGCCTTGCCGAAGCGCTCGGGCAGTACACTGGCCAGGTCCAGCGCACGGTTGAGGCCCTGGCAGTTCAACTGCCCGAGCCCCTCGCCCGGCTTCTCGCCATGACGCAGAAACACCAGGGTCTGGGTGCCATCCACCGGTCGTGCCCGGCTTTCGACAGCCTCCAGCGCCAACGGTACGGCGATGGCTGTGAGCAACAGACTCAGCAGCAAGTGACGGCGACGGCGGAAGAATGTTGGCAACTTCATCAAGGCAGGCTCGTGTGGCAGAGAAAATCGGGTTTACCCGCCACATCACCCGGCCAATTGCAGGGCGCCCGTGTAGTGAATGCCATCCCTGGCAACGCGTCAGGGTCAGAGTGCCCCGAACCCGTTTGGTTCCTCCCTGGAGGTGGATGCCGTTCCCTAGGCAAGGCCTAGATTAGGGGCTGGGTGTTGCGCAATTGTGTAAGGTGCAAGAACCTCGGGTTGCAACGTGCCCACTCAATCATCCCGCGTGAGCACTTCCAGCAGTTCGATCTCGAAGGTCAGGTCCGAATTTGGCGGGATCGCCCCTACGCTGCGTTCGCCATAGCCCAGGTGCGCCGGTACCAGCAGCTTGCGCTTGCCGCCAACGCGCATGCCCATCAGGCCTTGGTCCCAGCCTTTGATTACCCTGCCAGTGCCGATCACGCACTGGAACGGCTTACCGCGCGACCATGACGAGTCGAACTCGCTGCCATCGGCCAGCCAGCCGGTGTACTGAGTGGTGATCAGGGCGCCTTTGACGGCGGCTTTGCCGTCACCCTCGACCAGGTCGATGATCTGCAGTTCTTGGCTCACGGGTACACTCCAACGCTGAAAAACAAAACCGCCCTTTTCTCAGGAATGCACCGGTTTGGCAAGTTCACGCAGAATTGTACGGAGGCATTCGCCAACGGAATGCCCCCGTACAGACATGGCGTTGAATCAGCTGTTCTGCTCGAACACCTCTTGGCCGGACAGCTCCTTGGTCTGATTGGCGAAGCAGTACCACGCGGGTTTCTCTTCGACGAAGATCTGCAGGTCGAAATCCCAGGCTTGGTCGCCATCGAGTAGGCCGACCGGCACGGCATGGAAGTCGTTGGCCTTGAGCCGGTAGTACAGGTGCGTACCACAGCGGCCACAGAAAGCACGCTGGGCCCAGTCGGACGAATCATAGACGCTCGGCGCACGCCCCTCGATCAGCGGAGGCTTGCTGCAGTGGACCACCAGCAGCGGGCCGCCGGTCCACTTGCGGCACATGCTGCAATGACAAGCGCTGATATGGGTATTGTCGACGGTGACCGTCAGCCGCGTGTCGCCGCACAGGCAGGTGCCGTGTTTTTCCAGGGCCATGGGTGGCTCCTTGAACGGAAAGATGGGCCTGCAATTATAGAAGCCCCCCAGGGCATCGCACGCCATGCTAGATGTACACATTGCCCCGCAGGTACAACGCCGCCCGCCCACTGATGATTACGCGGCCATTGCCCGGCACTTCGCACTGCAACTGCCCTTTGCGTGCCCCGCCCTGCTCGCAGCTCAGCACGTTCTTGCCCAGCCTTTGGGCCCATAACGGCGCCAGCGAGGTGTGTGCCGAACCGGTTACCGGGTCTTCATTCACACCAACCCGCGGGCCGAACCAGCGGGTGACGAAGTCAAAGCCACGCCCTGCCGCGGTCACGGCAATGCCACGGACGTCGAAGGCCGACAGTGCAACAAAGTCTGGTTTCAACGTATCGAGCAGCAAGGCGTCGTCGATCACCACCACATAATCGTCGCTACGGTACACCACCTGTGCCTGGCTCAAGCCCAGCGCCTGCAGCAGGCCCGCCGGCATGTCCACCGCTACGGGTTGCTTGGCCGGGAAGTCCATGGCCAGCAGGCCATCAGTGCCACGGCTGACGCGCAACTCGCCACTGCGGGTGTTGAAGCGCAGCACTTGCGCCTGCTCCCCTAGTTGCTCGAACAACACATAGGCCGAAGCCAAAGTAGCGTGGCCGCACAGGTCGACTTCCACGGCGGGGGTGAACCAACGCAAGTCGAACGTTTCGCCGTTGCGCACGAAGTAGGCAGTTTCTGACAGGTTGTTTTCTTCGGCAATGCGCTGCAGCACATCGTCCGGCAGCCAGCTTTCCAGCGGGATCACTGCGGCAGGGTTGCCACCGAACGGTTCAGTGGAAAAGGCATCGACCTGGAATATTTCGAGTTGCATGCACAAACTCCTTGTTGCCCGGGCGCTGCCGGGCAGATATCTGGAAAAGGTTACGGGCGTACCGGGGTCAAAACTGGCTCACCGGCAAAGAACGCCTGCAGGTTGCGCAGCACCAAGGCCACCGTGTCGCGCGCGGCTTCTGGAGATTGGCCAGCCACGTGGGGTGTGAGCACGGTGTTGGGCAAGGCCTTGAGTGCATCGGGCACTGCCGGCTCGTCATCGAATACATCCAGCGCGGCGCCAGCCAGCTGGCCACGCTGCAATGCGTCAATCAGGGCTTGCGTGTCGACCACACTGGCACGGGCGATGTTCACCAGATAGCCCTCAGCCCCCAGAGCCTGAAGGACTTGGGCATCGACCAGATGCCGGGTGTTGGCACCTCCGGGGGTGGCCACCACCAGGATGTCGACGGTTTCAGCCAACTGTCGGGGGCTGTCGTACCAGGTATAAGGCACACCCTGGCGTGGTGTGCGGCTGTGGTAGCTGACGCGCATGTCGAAGCCCAAGTGAGCCCGCTTGGCGATTGCCAGGCCCACTGCACCGAGGCCGAGAATGCCCAGGCGTTTGCCACTCACCGAGGGGCTGATCACCCGGTTCCATTCACCGCGCCGCGTGCTGGCATCGGCACGGGGGATGTCGCGCAGCAGCGCCAGCAGCAGGGCCAGGGTGTGGTCGGCGACGGCTGCGGCATTGGCCCCGGCGCCATTGGTGACGGTTATGCCGCGGGCGTCGGCGGCGGCCAGGTCGACCTGCTCGTAGCCGGCGCCGATCACGCAGATGATCTGCAATCTGGGTAATGCGTCAATTTCGGCGGCGGATAGCCCCAGCGGACCACGGGTGAGCACCGCATCGATTTCTTCGGCGTGGCGATGAATGGCATCGGCGCGCAGTTGCGGCGAAGGTGCACGGATCAGGTGGTAACCGGCCTGTTCCAGCATGGGCAGGTAATCGTCGACGGTTTCCACCAGTACCAGGACTGTCTTGCGCATGCCACCTCCGGGTAAATTCGAGGCGTCATTATGCGGAGTCACCGACCGGTACAGTCAATGGAAATAACAAGGCAAAACTGTACTGTGCTGTTGCTGCGTTGCTGTTGCTGTTGCTGTTGCTGTTGCTGTTGATCTTGATCTTGATCTTGATCTTGATCTTCGCGACTTCAGGAGGCCGAACGCAGGCCTTGCGGAGGCAGGTGACGGGCATGGATGCCCGTCAAGCGCTGAGGCCCCAGGATGGGGCCTTCGGCGCGGTCCTGCCGGGAGCAAGGCCGGAGTGAGGGGACCCCGGAGCGCAGCGCAGGGGCCGGATGATGGGAGCGCAGCGTTTTTTGGTTACTTTTTGTCGCGTTTGACAAAAAGTGACTCGCCGTAAGGGCGAAAAGGTGAGTCCGTGTCGCCATCGCGAATGGACTGTTCGCTGAGTCAAAACAGACGAGTTCGCTTCTTGCTTCTTGCTTCTTGCTTCTTGGATGTGGGCACTCACATCGAGTAGGTATTCATTCACGCAGGTGGCGCATAGTCACCTTTCCGCCCTTACGGCGGGTCACTTTTTGTCAAACGCGACAAAAAGTAACCAAAAAACGCTGGCTCCTATCATCCGGCCCCTGCGCTACGCTCCGGGGTTCCCTCGCTCCGGGCTTGCTCCCGGGAGGACCGCGCTGCAGGCCCCATCCTGGGGCCCAGCGCTTGACGGGCATCCATGCCCGTCACCTCCCTCCGCAAGCCCTGCGCTCGGCCTCCTGAAGTCGCAATCTCCGTCGCCTGAACTATCGCGCGCTTACAAGCAAAAGCAGAAGCAGAAGCAGAAGCAGAAGCAGAAGCAGAAGCAGAAGTAAATACAGAAACAGCGTTACTGTGCGAACGCCCGCCCTAACCCACCTGGTACACCGCTGCTGTCAGTTTCCTGCCAAGGCCCATTCGGGCTCAACGACCAGCTCCAGCCGTTATCGAACCGATAGTAGGTACGCTGCCGGTAGAAGGTATTGGGCTGCTTCTCCAACACATATACACCCAGCCTGGGATCCCAGTGGCTTGCCCCACCAGGCGGTGGCGCAAAGCTGGCCGAGGTACGTGGCATGGGCTTGGGTATCGCTGCCGGCTTGCTCGGCTGAGTGGAAGGCTGCCCGCCCGGCAAGGGCTTGACCACCGGCCCCGACGGCGGCACACGCTCGATAGGTGGCGCGGGCTGCTCGTACGGCTCGTGCACCGTACACGCAGACAAACCCAAGGCCAGGGTAATCAGGGTCAGGCGGACGGTGCTATGCATGGCATTGCTCTCTTACTGGTCTGGAGTGTCGATGGTCAGGCGCTGGGTAGCCTGGGTGGCGCTAGGCAACGGAGCACCCCGGCCAATCCATTCACCCTGGGTAGGCTGACCCGCGCGTGAAACACGTGCAACCAGTTGGACTTCGGCAAATTGCGACAGTTTCATCTGCGGCATCATCGCATCAGCATCAGACAACTCCACCTCGATCGGCAACTGCGCCACGGTCACCCGCTTGGCCGCCAGTGGCATCGGCGGGCCATTGCTGGCGCGAGCGAAGATAAACACCGTGTCGTCCGGCTTGACCTTGTCCTTCAAAGCATCCGCCAGCTCCACACGCACTTTCAGGCGAGCCGCCACAGGTGCAGGTTCGGTAGCCTGCGCTGGCGCGCCACCCAGGCGCTCGGCGGCGCGGTCGATACCGCCCTGCAGGGCAGCACGCGATGTATCACCTTCTGGCAACTGCGCCAGCAAGCGCTTCCAGTAGTCGATGGCTTCCTGATAACGCTCGCCTTCAAACGCAGCAATACCGCGCAGGCCCAGGCTGGTCACCTCGTTGGGGTCCGCCTTCAGCGCTTCGTCAGTCAGCGCCTGCAATTGCGGGCTCCACTGCTTGTTGGCGGCAAAGTACAGGGCCTGGGCCCACTGCCCCAGCAGCTCGGGCTGGCGCCCAGCCAGGGCCACGGCCCGTTCGAACGTACGCGCGGCATCGGCCGGACGCTGCTCGGCCATGTAGGCCCGGCCGAGGAAATACATGGCCTCGGCCGAATCCGGCTGGGCCTGCACCACGCGCTCAAGGCGCGTGGTCATTTCTTCCATCGACTTGGGTGCCTCGGCAAATTCCTGGGTCAGCGCCACCTTGTCGGCCGCGCCAAAATGCAGGTACAGCCCCAGCGCCATCAGCGGTACCAGCATTGCCGCCAGCAGCGGCAGGGCCTTGCCCAAATGCCCCTGGCGCGGGGCCTCGGCGCCTTCGGTATCGGCCAGCAACTCGCGGGCAGCCTCGTCCCGGCCCTTGGCCATCTGCGCCTCATCGAGCACACCGGCGGCTTGCTGGGTCGCCAGTTCAGCGATGCGTTCCTGGTAAAGGGCCACGTTCAGGGCCGTGCGGTCTTCTTCCTGCTGGCGACGGCGGCCACGCAGGATCGGGAGCAGCAAAAAGCTGAGGGCAGCGAGCAGCAGCAGGCCCGCGCTAAGCCAGAATTCAATCATGGGTCTGTTCTTTTTCCAGCAGTTTGGCGAGACGCTCGCGTTCTTCGGCAGACAACTCATCGGCGCCTTGCGCGGCCGTGCCACGGCGCCGGCGAACGATCACCGCCAGCACCACGAAGCCACCGACCAGCAAGATCCCCGGGCCAAACCACAGCAGCCAGGTACGCGCGCTGAGCGCCGGCTTGTAACGCACGAAGTCGCCGTAGCGGTCGACCATGAAGTCGATGATCTGCTGGTTGCTCTGGCCTTCGCCGAGCATGCGGAAGATCTCCCGGCGCAGGTCGGCAGCAATCGGCGCGTTGGAGTCGGCAATATCCTGGTTCTGGCACTTGGGGCAGCGCAGTTCCTTGGTCAACTGTTGGTAACGCTCGCGCTCGGCCTCGTCGCGAAACTGGTAGGTGTCGATAGCCGCCTTGGCCACACCGGCCAGGCTCATGCCCAGCACTGCAGCTGCCAGCCAGCGCTTCATGGCTTGGCCTCGTCGATCAGGCCCTGGTACAACGGCGCCAGCTGTTCACGCCAGACCGTGGCATCAACGATGCCCACGTGCTTGTAGCGGATGATGCCCTTGGCGTCTATAAGGAAGGTTTCCGGCGCCCCATACACCCCAAGGTCCAGGCCCAGGCTGCCCTGCTCGTCACGAATATCCAGCTGGTAGGGGTTGTGGAACTCGGCCAACCACTTCTGCGCGGCGGCGTTGTCATCCTTGTAGTTGACGCCATGGATCACCACACCCTGCTGTGCCAGCTGGTTCAGGTACGGGTGCTCGACCTTGCACGACGGACACCAGGTGGCCCACACGTTGACCAGTGCCGGGCGGCCCTGCAAGTCAGCCTGAGTCAGGGTACGGTCCCCCTGTGTCGAAGCCAGGGAAAACGCCGGGAACGGTTTACCGATCATTGCCGAAGGCAGCTCGTCGGGCTTGAGGAAAAGCCCCTTGTAGAGGAACACCACCACCAGCAGGAACACTGCAAGGGGCACTACCATGATCCAACGCTTCATGCAGCTGCTCCAGACACGCCCAGGACATCACGCACCCGGGTCTTGACCTTGACGCGGTAGCGCCGGTCGAGGGCCGCCAGCAACCCGCCCAGGCCGGTCAACAGACCGCCCAGCCAGATCCAGCGGACGTAAGGCTTAATATGTACGCGCACAGCCCAGGCGCCATTCTCCAGTGGCTCACCAAGCGCAACGTACAGGTCTCGGGTAAAGCCGGCGTCGATGCCCGCTTCGGTCATCATCGACTGTTGCACGGTGTACAGGCGCTTCTCCGGGTGCAGTGTGGTCACTTCACGACCCTCGCGGCTGACCACGACGGTGCCCTTGTCAGAGATGAAATTCGGCCCCTCGAAGTGCTTGGCGCCCTGGAACAGGAAGTGGTAGCCACCCAGTTCCACGCTTTCGCCCGGCGCCATGCGCAGGTCGCGTTCGGCGCTGTTGTTGCTGGACAGCACCACGCCCAGCGCGCACACCGCCAGGCCCAGGTGCGCCAGTTGCATGCCCCAGTAGCTGCGCCCCAGGCCCGGCAGGCCTTTGACCAGGCCCTTGTGGCGGGTCTTGTCGAAAATGTCACGCAGCCCGCCAAGTACTACCCAGGCAGCCAGGGCGAAGGCCGTCAGTGTTGGCCAATCGAAGTCGTCGACGATAAAGCCGGCAACCGGGGCAAGGATGGCACTGCCGATCAACACCGGGGTCATCATGCTGGCCAGCCATTTGCCCGGGGTGTCCTTCCAGCGCACCACCACGCCCACGCTCATCACCACCATCAGCAGCGCCATCAGTGGCAGGAACAAGGCGTCGAAGTAGGGCGGGCCGACCGACAGCTTGGCACCGGTCAGGGCATCGAGCACCAGCGGGTACAGGGTACCGAGCAGAATCATCGAAGCCGCCACCACCAGCACCAGGTTATTGGCCAGGAGCAGCGTTTCACGGGACCACAGGGCGAAACCGACCTGGCTCTTGACCACCGGTGCGCGCAGGGCGAACAGCGTGAGCGACCCGCCGACCACGAACAGCAGGAAAAACAGGATGAAAATGCCGCGTGACGGGTCGGCGGCAAACGCATGCACCGAGGTCAGCACGCCGGAACGCACCAGGAAGGTACCCAGCAGGCTCAGCGAGAATGCGGCAATTGCCAGCAGCACGGTCCAGCTCTTGAACACCCCGCGTTTCTCGGTCACCGCCAACGAATGGATCAGTGCGGTGCCCACCAGCCAAGGCATGAACGAGGCGTTTTCCACCGGGTCCCAGAACCACCAGCCACCCCAGCCCAGTTCGTAGTAGGCCCACCACGAACCCAAGGTGATACCGACACCAAGGAACGCCCATGCAACGATGGTCCACGGCCGCGACCAGCGCGCCCAGGCCGCGTCCAGCCGGCCGCCAAGCAAGGCGGCGATGGCGAAGGCGAAGGCCACCGAGAAGCCCACGTAGCCCATGTAAAGCATCGGCGGATGCACGATCAGGCCAAAGTCCTGCAACAGCGGGTTGAGGTCGCGACCATCGGTCGGCACCTGCGGCAGCAGGCGCTGGAACGGGTTGGAAGTAATGATCAGGAAGCTCAGGAAGCCCACGCTGATCAGGCCCATTACCGCCAGTACGCGGGCCAGCATCACCTGCGGCAACTGCCGCGAGAACACCGACACGGCAAAGGTCCAGCCGCCGAGGATCAGCGCCCAAAGCAGCAACGAACCCTCATGGGCGCCCCACACCGCACTGAACTTGTAGTACCAGGGCAAGGCGCTGTTGGAGTTGCTGGCCACATAGGCGACCGAGAAATTGTCTGTCATGAAGGCATGGGTCAGGCAGGCAAAGGCAAACACCAGGAAGGCAAACTGCCCCCAGGCTGCCGGCCGCGCCAGGCTCATCCACAGGCTGTCGCCACGCCACGCGCCCAGCAGCGGCACACTGGCCTGCACGACGGCAAAGCAGATGGCCAGAATCATCGCCAACTGGCCAAGTTCGGGGATTATCAGCGCTGCGTTCATGGCTTGGCCTCTGCGCCGGCAGCGGCCTGGCCGCTTTCCTTCAACGCCTTGGTGACCTCGGGCGGCATGTATTTCTCATCATGCTTGGCCAGCACTTCATCGGCTACCACCACCCCTTCGGCATTGAGCTTGCCAAGGGCGACGATGCCCTGCCCTTCGCGGAACAGATCGGGGAGGATGCCGCGGTAGGTGATGGGTACCGACTTGTTGAAGTCGGTAACCACGAAACGCACGTCCAGCGAGTCGGCCGAGCGCTGTACCGAGCCTTTCTCGACCATGCCGCCAGCGCGAATGCGCGTGTCCAGCGGCGCTTCGCCGTTGGCGATCTGGGTGGGTGTATAGAACAGGTTGATGTTCTGCTGCAATGCGCTCAAGGCAAAGCCGACGGCAACCCCGACGCCGACCAACAGGCCGACGATGAGCAACAGGCGTTTCTTGCGCTGCGGATTCACTGGTTGTTCTCCCGGCGCAAACGGCGCGCCTCTTCTTGCAGATAGCGACGACGAGCCAGCAATGGCGAGGCGACATTCAGTGCCAGCACCACCAGGCAGATGCCATAGGCCGACCACACGTACAGCCCATGGTGGCCCATGGCGAGAAAGTCACCGAAAGTGGCAAAGCTCATTGTGCGGGCCTCCGCCCCAGGCTGTTCAATACTTCGTCCCTGACCCAACTGGCACGTGCTTCGCGCTTGAGCACTTCAAGGCGCATACGCAGCAACAGCACCGCACCGAAAAAGCAGTAGAAACCCAGCGCCGTGCACAACAGCGGCAGCCACATTTCGGCCGGCATCGCCGGCTTTTCGGTAAGGGTGAAGGTGGCGCCCTGGTGCAGGGTGTTCCACCACTCCACCGAATACTTGATGATCGGGATATTCACCACGCCGACAATCGCAAGCACCGCACAGGCCTTGGCCGCACTGTCACGATTACTGATTGCCTGGCCCAGCGCAATAATGCCGAAGTACAGGAACAGCAGGATGAGCATGGACGTAAGGCGGGCATCCCATACCCACCAGCTGCCCCAGGTCGGCTTGCCCCAGATGGCGCCGGTAACCAGCGCCACGGCGGTCATCCAGGCGCCAATGGGCGCAGCACATTGCAGGGCGACGTCGGCCAGTTTCATCTTCCACACCAGCCCCACCACCCCGGCCACCGCCAGCAGCACATAGCAGGACTGCGCCAGCATCGCCGCTGGCACATGGATATAGATGATGCGGAAGCTGTTGCCTTGCTGGTAGTCCTGGGGGGCAAAGGCCAGGCCCCAGGTGATACCGACCAGCAGCAGGAGCACGGCAGCACCGGCCAGCCACGGCAGCATGCGGCCACTGATGGCATAGAACCATTTCGGGGAGCCCAGCTTGTGGAACCACGTCCAGCTTATTTTCATCAGGGTACATCCAGGGTATTTGCCGGGCTTGAGAGCCCGGGACTCGTTATTCGCCGACGCTGATCTTCAGGCCGGCCGCTATCGCAAAGGGTGCCAGGGTAACGGCCAGGGCCGTCAAGCTGGCGAGCCAGAGCAGATGGCCGGTTGCCGGCATATTTTGCAACGCCGCCTGCAACGCACCACTGCCCAGGATCAATACAGGGATATACAACGGCAGAATCAGCAACGCCAGTAACAAACCTCCGCGTTTAAGGCCGACTGTCAGCGCCGCGCCCACCGCGCCCAGCAAGCTCAATACCGGCGTACCCAGCAGCAACGAACCGAGCAGCACCGGCAGGCAATGGCTTGGCAGCCCCAGCATCAGTGCCAGCAGTGGCGCCAACAATACCAGCGCCAGCCCGGAAAAGATCCAGTGCGCCAGCACCTTGGCCAGCACCAGCAGCGCCAGTGGGTGCGGCGACAGCACCCATTGCTCCAGCGAGCCGTCTTCGAAATCGCTGCGGAACAGACCGTCCAGCGACAACAACACTGCCAGCAACGCTGCCACCCAGACCAGGCCGGGCGACAAGGTTTGCAACAATTGGCTTTCCGGGCCGACCGCCAGCGGGAACATGGCCACGACGATGGCGAAGAACACCAACGGGTTGGCCAGTTCGGCCGGGCGACGGCACAGCAGGCGCGCTTCGCGGCGCAGCAACAAAATGAATACGCTCATGCAGCCCATTGCCCCAGGTTCAGTTCACGGTAACCGGAGGGCTTGCGTTCCAGTGTGTGGTGAGTCGTCAGCACCACCGTGCCGCCCTGCTCGCAGTGGGCTGCCAGGTGCGCTTCGAGCTGCGCCACGCCCTGCTTGTCGAGCGCGGTGAACGGCTCGTCGAGAATCCAGAGGGGCGGGCAAGCCAGGTGCAGCCGGGCCAAGGCCACGCGGCGCTGCTGACCGGCTGACAGGGTATGGCAGGGGACGTCTTCGAAACCGCGCAGGCCGACTGCCTCCAGCGCCGCCCAGATCGCCTCGCGGCTAGCCGGCTGGTGCAGGGCGCACAGCCAAGTGAGGTTTTCCTCGGCGGTGAGCAAGTCCTTGATGCCGGCGGCGTGGCCAATCCACAACAGGGCACTGGCCAATGCATGTCGCTGCTCGGCCAGTGGCTTGCCACCCAGCAGAATCTGCCCGGCCGTCGGCTGCATCAGCCCGGCCAGCAGGCGCAACAGGCTGGTCTTGCCACTGCCGTTTGGGCCACTGATCTGCAGCATGTCGCCGGCGCCCAGCTCGAAATCGAGCTGCTCGAACAGCAGGCGCCAGTCGCGCTCGCAGGCCAGGCCCGCGGCTTGGAGGTGAAGGGTCACGGTTTCGCCTTATCTTCAGTAGGGCTTTGGAGCAGCGTCGCCTGTTTCGCGGGTAAACCCGCTCCTACAGGTTCGGCGCAGTATTCGGATACTGCACAAAACCCTGTAGGAGCGGGTTCACCCGCGAAGCAGCAAACACCGCTCCAGAACCCTTGTGTCTCAAGTCGCCCCGCGCGCTGCCGTTATACTGGCAACCACGGGCGCTCGGCATTATTACACGCGCCGCCGCGCTGCCAAGAGGCCGGGCTCGACAGGTTGTATACAATCATGACTGAAATCAATAGTCTCGGCGCACAAAACGCGATCAGCAGCCAAACCATGAAGGCAGGCATGACCGGCGAACTGCTGCGCCTGACCCAGGCGCAGCCCGGTCTGCTGGCCCCCGGCGAAACCGCGCAAGCCGAGGTTGTATCGTTGCGCCAGACGGGCCAGGACTTTCAGCTGGTGCTACGGCTGATGCAGGCCAACGGCGCACAGACCCAGCTGCAGGCCAACGCCAGCCAGCCGCTGCCCCAAGGCAGCCAGATCACCGTCAGCCAGACCGAAAGCAATCGCCTGGCGATCATGTTGCAACAGGCCAGCGCCAGCCAGGTGTCCACCCTCACCCAGCTGGACACCAGCAAGGTGCCGGTCGGCACCTTGCTGCAAGGCAAGGTCCTGACCAACCAGCCGCTGGCCCAGGCACCCGGCCAACCGGCCGTGTACCGGGCGCTGGTCAGCTTGCTCAACAGTGCCCAGGTCGGTGCCACACTGAGCATCGACAGCCCGCGCCCGCTGGCCATTGGCAGCCTGCTCAGCGCCCTGGTGCAGGGCGATCAGTCATTGCGCTTCGTGCCGCTCAGCGGCAGGCAGGACCAACTCAGCATTGCCCAACAGCTGCTGACCCAACAAAACCGCCAAGCCTCGCTGCCAGGCCTGCTCAACGCCCTGCAACAACTCACCCGCGACCCAAGCGTCGATGGCGACCTGCGCGCCAGTGCCGAACGCCTGCTGGCCGGCTTGCCGGACGCCCGACAACTGGGCGACGCCAAGGCAGTGGCCCAGGCCCTGAACAACAGCGGCGGCTTTCTCGAGGCGAAGCTGCTGAGTGGATCCACCGCCAGCGTCGCCACCGACCTCAAGGCGCATTTGTTGCGGCTGATGGACCAGGCTCCCGCCCTTGCGGCGGGCGCCACCAATCTCAACCCCGCCAGCCTGGCCGTGACCATGCCGGCACTGGCGCGCAGCGCACTGGGCATGCTCGAGCGGGTCAGCCCCAAGCCGCAGCCGGGAGCTTTCCCGTTACCGTCGCGACTGCTAAAGGCCCTGGAGGACGAGGGCGACCTGCAACAGTTGCTGCGCCTGGCTGCTGCTGCCGTTTCACGCTTGCAGAGCCACGCCATGAGCAGCCTGCAACAAACCGGCACGCTGGAAAACGGCAACCTGCAGACCACCTGGCAAACCGAAGTGCCGATCCGTCACGGCCAGGACTTCATCCCACTGCAAGTCAAACTGCAACGCGAAGAATCCCCGGAACAACAAGCCGACCGCCAATACAAAGCCCAAGACCCTCGGCAAGCCCTGTGGCGCATCGAGCTGGCCTTCGACCTGTCCCCGCTCGGCCCCATGCAAGTACAGGCGCAACTGAGCGAGGGCCGCCTGAGCGGGCAGTTATGGGCGGAGCGCGAGCAGACCGCGCGGTTGATCGAAACCCAGCTTGGCGAGCTGCGCGAGCGCCTGCTGGCCCGGGGCCTGGAAGTCGGCGACCTGGAGTGCTACCCGGGCATTCCGCCGCAGGGGCCACGCACACGTATGGAACAACGCTGGGTGGATGAAACCGCATGAGCGACACGACGCCACGCCAAGCCATAGCGCTGAACTACGACGGCCATCAGGCACCGATCCTCACCGCCAAGGGCGACGAGGAACTGGCCGAGGCCATTCTTGCACTCGCCCGCGAACACGAAGTGCCGATCTACGAAAACGCCGAGCTGGTACGCCTGCTGGCACGGCTGGAGCTGGGCGATCAAATACCCGAGGCGCTGTACCTGACCATTGCCGAGATCATCGCCTTCGCCTGGCAACTGCGCGGCAAGGTACCCGCCGGTTTCGACGATGCGCCTCCGGAAGAGCACGATATCACCCCGCCATTGCCCCTGCTGCCCGGCACTGGCCGGTAACTATCTACCACCCCCTCTCCCACCATGCGCCCAACCTTGTCGGCCTCCCACGTACAAGGTGACCGTCATGATCGACAGCAGAATCAACGCCCAAGGTGTGCAATTCGTAGTAGACCATCTGGCCAACATCCCACGCCCGGACCGCGAAGCGAATCGCTTGATCCGACAGTGGCTTGCCGGGCAAGGTGTGGATATCGACCCCGATCGCGTCGAGGTGGTCACCCTGCACTACCGGCCGGATGACCAAGGGTATGTGGCAGCGGTCCAGCAGACCCAGAGCATGACCCAGGCGCTGCTGGGCAACTGGCAAGGGGAGTCCGATAACAACCTCATCGGGGCGTTGTTCGCCAACCCTTGGGCAGGCACCTTCCCCCAAGGGCCATTGAGGCTGGTCGATCGCCTGCCAGCGCTGGGCTTTGGCCATCAGGGCGCAGCCTTCGAAGTGTACAACGGACTGTTCCAGCGATCGTCCCCTGCCCGTTACGATGCCTCGACCCACATTCAGGTTCCGGCTGAAGCCTTCCAGCGGTTCATCGAAGCGCTGGACTTTCACCAGCCGTTCAAAGCCACGCTCGACGCTTACTGGCAGGAGCACCAGGACAGTCACCGCCTGGCCAGCAAGCTCAATTTCATCGCCGCCTGCAACGCCCAGGTCAGCCAGGGGCGCCTGAGCGATGCCGCCAGGGAGCTGGCATGGCAAGCCGCCGGCATGATGCCGCAGCGCTTCAAGATACGGGTCAGCACGCTGAGCATCTATGGCTATGCGGCCACCGACCTGCTGTACATCAATGCCCCCCACAGCGATCTGACCCTGCTGTACATGCCAGGCAACAGCTCGCCCTTGCTCGAATTCGCCAGCGAGAACCTGCTCAAGGACTGGGTAGGCGAGCAGTGCAAGGACCCCGCCCGACGCGAAGCACTCAAACAACACTTCAGGCTCGCCGACCGCCCTCAGGGCCTTGATTTCAGCGGCCTGGACACCGCGCTAGAGGGCCTTGGCGACTACCCGGACCGGCACCGCCTGCCGCCGGAACACGGTTATTTCAACGATGATGGCGTCTGGCCTCCCAGAACCTACGTGAATTACAAACCTGGCAAATACAACCCCAAACTGACCGGGGATATGTTCGCAGCCTTGACCGAGCGCCAGCGCCAGCGCAGCTACGACGATGCCGATTTTGTCATCACCACCGATAGCCAGGTTACCAAAGCCAGATGGCGAGGCTACCTCACCAACACGCTCAACCTGCTGGCGCCGCTGTGCCTGGTGGTGCCGGGGCTGGCGCCACTGCTGGCGCTCGGAGGCATTGCCCAGTTGGGCCTGGGCCTGGATCAGGTGATCAATGGCCACAGCCTGAAAGCCAAACAGGATGGGGTTGGCGACATCGCCTGGGGGCTGTTCAACGCCATACCGCTGGCAACGGAGGGCAGCGCAGGCATCAAGGCCCTGTTCGAGTTCAAAAGCGATGGTTTTGTCATGCCGCGCGAGGTCAACGGGCAGCTCGGCTATCCGTTGAGCCCGACCAGTCCACCACGGCTTCCCGAGCCAGAAGGCGCAGAGTACTTCCACAACCACCAGCCGATTACACCACTTGACGAAGGTGACCCGGCTGTTGCCGGCGCGGTGATACGCTTGCCGCACTACGATGGCGAACTGGACGACCTGGAATGCAGCATCGAAACCTACAATGCACGCGTGGTCTATGACCTGGAGCACGACGCATTCATCATCAAGGAATCCGTCAACGAGGTCGAGCCGCAAGCCTACATCGCGGTACCTGGCAGCCGTGACCTTGTGGCGCTCGACAGGCAGCGCCCTGTCACCGACGCCATGCGCACCCGCACCTTGCGCGCGTTGGGTGTGGACCTGCCACTGCCAGTAACCATCCCAACACCGGCCCCGGACAGCGCCCCCATCCCCAAACTTATCTCCAGCCTATGGGTCGGCGACAAAGTCATTAGCGAGCCATTGCTGGCCAACATTGCCGCCAACGCCGCGCGCCTGAGCGACAGTGAATACAGCATGCGCCTGTTTTTGTCGAAGGCTTCGCCTACCGCCTACGAACAGAACGCAAGCCTGTTGGCAGCCCGGGCGCCAGGGCTGCGGGTATTGCCGCTTGAAGAGCAAGGTTTCTTCCGGGCCTTCCGCCAAAGCCGCTATTACGCACAGTACGATGCAGCACTGGATGGCAACGGTGGCATCGCCACCAATTACGCGTCGGCGACGGATGTGCTGCGCTACCGAATGCTGCACCATGAGGGTGGGCTATACATGGACGTAGACGATTTCCTGCTGCCGGACGGCAAGGGCGAAACGATCGATCAGGTCGAACTGCGCACCCCACCCGATGGGCTGCTGCTGCCACCGCCAATGTCCAACGAGAAAATGAGCATGAATTGCCTGTACAACACCAGCCTCATTGGTAGCCACCCCGGCAACCCGCTGCTGGATGCGATCTCCGATGAAATGCTCGCACGTTACCAGACCCATGCAGACTTCTACGATAGCCGGCCGAGCCTGGAACAGGACCCGAGCGGTTTCTACCGCTATGCCAATACGCTCAGCTACCTCACCGGGCCGGCGCTGCTCACCGAAGTGGTCGATCGCCATCTACCCGGGTTGCGGACCCTGCGCCAGATCATAAACCTGCACACCATGCCACGCGTCAACAGCTATCCATTCATCAACCCTTCGCAAGCCAATACAGCCCTGAGGCAACTGCTGCCCCTGAACCGATTCGCCGGCGTCGGCGGCAACCATTCCTGGGTTCGCAACTGAACAGCGGGTACTGAGCGGGCCCGGCGGCACCTTCAGATCGAGCGGCGCGTGGGCGACGCTCGGTTTCCCAGGCGACGAACCTGCTGCCGAGGCTACCTGCCAGCCCCAGTCAAGGAGCCCGGTAAACCTTGCTCATCAACTCCGCCTCGGCCTGGGTCAGGCCGCAGCTCTGGGTCAACTCATCGATACTCGCCCCCATCCCCACCAGCTTGGCCGCCTGGCTAAAGGTAACGTTGCTCGGGTCGCGCTGTTCCAGGCGCTCCAGCCGGTCTGGCAGGGTGGCCACCGCCTCACGCAGCTCATGGATGGCCTCACCCATACGTACGGTAACGTTCTGGTAGTCATCCAGACGCTTGGCCAAGTCCTTGATACGCTGGTCACGCAGCGCATCGCCCTCCGCCTGCTGCGCAGCCAGCTCGCGCTGGCGCTTGCTGTAGTTGAGGAAAAACCACAGGCTCAGCGCCCATGCCAGTGCTAGGAAGATGACAGCAACCTGCAGGATCAACTCAGATGTTCTCCAGCTCGGACCACTCTTCCTCGGTCATCATCTTGTCCAGTTCGACCAGGATCAGCAGCTCGCCATTCTTGTTGCACACGCCCTGAATGAACTTGGCCGACTCTTCGTTACCCACGTTCGGCGCGGTCTCGATTTCGGACTGGCGCAGGTAAACCACTTCGGCCACGCTGTCGACCAGAATGCCGACCACTTGCTTGTCGGCTTCGATGATGACGATACGGGTGTTGTCGGTCACTTCGGTCGGCATCAGGCCAAAACGCTGACGCGTGTCGATCACCGTCACCACGTTACCGCGCAAGTTGATGATGCCCAGCACGTAGCTCGGCGCACCCGGCACCGGGGCGATCTCGGTGTAGCGCAGTACTTCCTGCACCTGCATCACATTGATGCCGTAGGACTCGTTGTCCAGACGGAAGGTAACCCACTGCAGGATCGGATCTTCGGAACCTTGTGCAGACGACTTTTTCATTCCCCTACCCTCAAAATCCGCCGTTGGCGGTATGTTCTGTGTCATTTCTGTTTCGCGTGCATCTGCTTGACCGCGCCGCTGGCGATCAGCTCGGCCAGTGCGGCGACGTCGAGCAGTGCACACATGTGTTCGATTACCGTGCCGGCCAGCCACGGGCGCTGGCCACGCTGGCTGCGCCACTTGATCTCCGACGGGTCCAGGCGCAGCGAGCGGCTGACCTGATGCACCGCCAGCCCCCATTCGTAGCCCTGCACCGAAATCACGTATTGCAGGCCCTGGCGAAAATCATCGCGGTAGCGGTCAGGCATTACCCAACGCGCAGTGTCCAGCACCTTCAGGTTGCCAGCCTGGCAGGTCAGGATGCCGAGGAACCAGTCGGGCTGCCCGAACAGTGGCGTCAGCTCCTGGCCAGCCAGGGTGTAGATCGAGCCCAGGCACACCAACGGCACCGCCAGGGTCAAGCCGGCAACGTCGAACAGCAGGCATTCGAATGGCTCGGCCGCCCATGCCGGACGACCGTCGACAGTGGCCGGCGGTACGGGCAGGTTGGGCGCCGGCAGATGCACATCGACCAGCGGCACAGCCGGTTCCACGGTTTGCTCTTCGACCAGTACCGGAATGCTGGCTTCGGCCACGATCTCCTGCTCGACCACCGTCACCACCGGGGCTTCCACCGGCATCAGGCTCGGCAGTACCGCCAGCCGGGGCTCGGCGAACGGCCGCGGGGCCAGGCTGGCGGCAGCCACGGCGGGCTCAGGCCGGGCCGATTGCCGGGCATCGCGTGCCTGCTCCTCACGCACCGCCTCGGCGAATTCATCCGTCACTGCCGGCGGCTCGCTCAGGTCTTCGGCCTCGGTGGCCTCCTGCAGCAAGCCGTCCAGGTACGATTGCAGGGCCATCTGGGGCCGGGTGCTGGTTTGCCGAGTTTGAGTCATCAGGCCACCTGCACTGCGTTCTTGTAGGTGAGCAGGTGCTTGAGCAGCGCCCTGTAGGCGATCAACCCGCGGCTCTTGCTGTCGAACTGCGAGGGCGTGACGCCCTTGCGACTGGCATCGCGCAAGCGCGTATCCACCGGGATGTAGCCCTGCCATACATGCTGCCCATAGGCATCACGCAGCAGCTTGAGGGTGCCCAGCGACGCCTGGGTACGACGGTCGAACAGGGTCGGCACGATCTGGTACGGCAGCGCCTGCTTGCGCGAGCGGTTGACCATCGCCAAGGTGCCAACCATGCGCTCCAGGCCCTTCACCGCAAGGAATTCGGTTTGCACCGGGATCACCAGCTGCTGGCTGGCGGCCAGGGCATTGACCATCAGCACCCCCAGCAAGGGTGGGCTGTCGATCAGGGCATAGTCGAAATCCTGCCACAGCTGCGCCAGACTCTTGGCGATTACCAGACCCAGGCCATTCTGTCCTGGTGACTGGCGCTCCAGCACCGCCAGCGCGGTACTCGACGGCAACAGCGAAATGCGCTCATCGCTGGTGGGCAGCAGCAATTGCCCGGGCAAACCTTCGGGCACCGCACCCTTGTGCAGGAACAGGTCGTAGCAGCTGTGCTCCAAGGCATCCGGGTTGTGCCCGAAGTAGCTGGTCATCGAGCCGTGCGGGTCGAGGTCGACGACGACCACGCGCTTGCCGGCCTCGGCCAGCAGGCCGGCCAGGGCAATGGTAGTGGTGGTCTTGCCGACGCCACCTTTTTGATTGGCTACTGCCCAGACTCTCATCAAGCAAACTCTATCTATTGATTTGGCAGGGACACTGTAGATACAACTGTCATGCGCAAAACTTCAAAGCTTGCACGCCCCTCAGTGTGAGCGTGCAGGATCGCGAACACCGGCGCAGCCGGCGCCATTCACCGAGTCTCTGGCTTCGCGGGCACGCCCGCTCCCACAGGGTACGGCGGCACATTCAAAATCGTGTTCATATCAGCGACGGGGAATTGACGAATCACTGCCCCACCACCGTTGCTGGCGTTGCTGGTGCACTTTGTGTGCCAGCCCTGCGTAACGCGGCATCCGGTGTGGCATTGGCACTGCCCGAGCCTGTCAGGCTGCGGCGCACTTCCAGGTTACGGGAAATCACCAGCACAACCCGACGGTTGCGTGCGCGCCCTTCGGCGGTATCATTGCTGGCCACCGGCTGGTACTCGCCGTAGCCCACCGAGGCCATGCGTGCCGGGTTGACACCCTCCATGGCCAGCAGGCGCACGATGCTGGCCGCGCGCGCCGAGGACAACTCCCAGTTGGTGGGGTACTGCGCGGTGCGGATCGGCAGGTTGTCGGTGAAGCCTTCGACGTGCACCGGGTTGGCGAACGGCTTGAGGATGTTGGCCACCTTCTCGATGATCGCAAATGCCTTGTCACTGGGCATCGCATCACCACTGCCAAACAGCAGCGACGAATTGAGCTCGATCTCGATCCACAGTTCGTTGCCGCGCACAGTCATCTGGTCGCTTTTGATCAGGTCGCCAAAGGCATCGCGCACGTCATTGCTGATGGTTTTCAACGGGTCGGCATTGGTCGCCGCCAGGCCCGCTTCGGTCTGCTCGCTGTCTTTGACCAGCGGTTCGGCCGGGCGCACGCTCAGCGGCTGCTCATCGCCAATCGGGATCGGCTTCATGCTGCGCTCGGGGTCGTTGAATACCCCGAGCAAGGCCTGGGAAATAACTTTGTACTTGCCCTCGTTGATCGAGGAAATCGAATACATCACGACGAAAAAGGCGAACAGCAACGTGATGAAGTCGGCGTACGACACCAGCCAGCGCTCGTGGTTTTCGTGTTCCTCGGTATGACGACGGCGACGCATGGGTTACTCCATGAAGCCTTGCAGCTTCAACTCGATCGAGCGCGGGTTTTCACCTTCGGCAATCGACAGCAGGCCTTCGAGCAGCATTTCGCGGTAGCGCGACTGGCGCATGACGATGGCCTTGAGCTTGCTGGCAACCGGCAATAGCACAAGGTTGGCACTGGCCACACCGTAAATGGTGGCGACAAAGGCCACGGCAATGCCATTGCCCAGTTGCGACGGGTCGGCCAGATTGCCCATCACGTGGATAAGGCCCATGACCGCACCGATGATGCCGATGGTCGGCGCATAGCCGCCCATGCTTTCGAATACCTTGGCTGCCTGGATGTCACGGCCTTCCTGGGTAAGGAAGTCGACCTCGAGGATGCTGCGGATGGCTTCCGGCTCTGCGCCGTCCACCAGCAGTTGCAGGCCCTTGCGCGCATACGGGTCGGGCTCGCTGTCAGCTACCCCTTCCAGGCCCAGCAAGCCTTCTTTGCGAGCGGTCAGGCTCCAGTTCACCACGCGGTCGATACCGCCCGCCAGGTCGACCCGCGGTGGAAACAGGATCCAACGTAAAATCTGCAAGGCGCGCTTGAACGACGACAGCGGCGACTGCAACAACGCCGCCGCCAGGGTACCACCCAGCACGATCAGAGCCGCCGGGCCATTGACCAGAGCACCGACATGACCGCCTTCAAGAAAGTTGCCACCGACGATGGCAACGAAAGCCAGGATCAAACCGATCAGGCTGAGGACGTCCATCAGACGCACGCCTCCACCAGGTGCTTGCCAATTTCGTCCAGGCTGTACACGGCATCAGCCAGGTTGGCCTTGACGATGGCCATGGGCATGCCATAAATCACGCAACTGGCTTCATCCTGGGCCCACACCGTGCTGCCACCCTGCTTGAGCAGGCGCGCGCCTTCGCGGCCATCGGCGCCCATGCCGGTAAGCACTACCGACAATACCTTGTCACCATAAGACTTGGCCGCCGAACCGAAGGTGATGTCCACGCAGGGTTTGTAGTTCAGGCGCTCGTCGCCGGGCAGGATCTTCACCGTACCACGGCCATCGATCATCATCTGCTTGCCGCCGGGGGCCAGCAGGGCCAGGCCCGGGCGCAGCATGTCGCCGTCCTCGGCCTCCTTGACGCTGATGCGGCACAGCTTGTCCAGGCGTTCGGCAAACGCTTTTGTGAAGGCCGCCGGCATGTGCTGGATCAACACGATCGGCGCCGGGAAATTGGCCGGCAGTTGGGTCAGTACCCGCTGCAGTGCCACCGGCCCCCCCGTGGAGGTACCGATGGCCACCAGTTTGTAGGGTTTGCGCTTGGGTGCCGGCGACTGCGAGGCTGCCGCTGTCGGGGCCGCTGCACGGGCAGGCGCAGCCGGGCGTGCCTGCGCCTGGCTGGTGAAGGTGCTGGCGGGCGCTGGCGCGGCGACCGGCGCCGTTCTGGCATAGCTGCCGATCCGGCGGTTGCTGCGCGAAATGGTGTGTACCTTCTCGCACAGCAGCTGCTTGACCTTGTCAGGGTTGCGCGAGATGTCCTCGAAGTTTTTCGGCAGGTAGTCCACGGCGCCGGCATCCAGCGCGTCGAGGGTGACACGGGCGCCTTCATGGGTAAGCGACGAGAACATCAACACGGGCGTCGGGCAGCGCTGCATGATGTGCCGCACTGCGGTGATGCCATCCATCATGGGCATTTCGTAGTCCATGGTGATCACATCGGGCTTGAGCGCCAGCGCCT
The DNA here is from genome assembly GCF_057766845.1 of Pseudomonas sp. D5(2026). NCBI lineage: Bacteria > Pseudomonadati > Pseudomonadota > Gammaproteobacteria > Pseudomonadales > Pseudomonadaceae > Pseudomonas > Pseudomonas sp. D5(2026). The sequence goes on along the minus strand of NZ_CM173421.1, from coordinate 1,628,559 downwards.
GGTCGATTGCTTCCTTGCCGTTGGTCGCGGTCCCCACGACCTGGATCGTTGGATCCGCCGAGAGGATTTCCGAGACACGGCGGCGGAAGAAACCAGAATCATCCACCACCAGGACCTTGACTGCCATAAACACTCCATTAGGCGGCGCAACCCGCCAGGGCGCGCCACCGAAATCAAATACGCCGCGCGGCGTAACGCTTGAGCATGCTCGGGACGTCGAGAATCAACGCGATGCGACCGTCGCCAGTGATGGTGGCCCCGGACATGCCCGGGGTGCCCTGCAGCATCTTGCCCAGCGGCTTGATGACCACTTCTTCCTGGCCAACCAGTTGGTCGACGACAAAGCCGATGCGCTGGGTGCCGACCGACAGAATCACCACGTGGCCCTCGTGCTGCTCTTCGTGCACCTGGCCCTGGACCAGCCAGCGCTTGAGGTAGAACAGTGGCAGCGCCTTGTCGCGCACGATCACCACTTCCTGCCCGTCGACCACGTTGGTGCGCGACAGGTCGAGGTGGAAGATCTCGTTGACGTTGACCAGCGGGAAGGCAAACGCCTGGTTGCCCAGCATCACCATCAGGGTGGGCATGATTGCCAGGGTCAGCGGCACCTTGATGACGATCTTGGAGCCCTGGCCCTTGGCCGAGAAAATGTTGATCGAGCCGTTGAGCTGGGAGATCTTGGTTTTCACCACGTCCATGCCCACGCCACGCCCGGACACATCGGAAATCTCGGTCTTGGTCGAGAAGCCCGGGGCGAAGATCAGGTTGTAGCAGTCCGACTCGCTCAGGCGCTCGGCAGCGTCCTTGTCCATCAGGCCCTTTTCCACCGCCTTGGCGCGCAGGATGTTGGGGTCCATGCCCTTGCCGTCGTCCGAGATCGACAGCAGGATGTGGTCACCTTCCTGTTCGGCCGACAGTACTACGCGGCCGGTACGCGCCTTGCCAGAAGCTTCACGCTCGTCGGGCATCTCGATACCGTGGTCGACAGCATTGCGCACCAAGTGCACCAATGGGTCGGCCAAGGCTTCTACGAGGTTCTTGTCAAGGTCGGTCTCTTCGCCGACCAGCTCCAGGTTGATCTCTTTCTTCAGCTGGCGCGCCAGGTCACGGACCAGGCGCGGGAAGCGGCCGAAGACTTTCTTGATCGGCTGCATGCGGGTTTTCATCACCGCGGTCTGCAGGTCAGCGGTGACCACGTCGAGGTTGGACACGGCCTTGGACATGGCCTCATCGCCGCTGTTCAGGCCCAGGCGCACCAAGCGGTTACGCACCAGCACCAGTTCGCCGACCATGTTCATGATCTCGTCCAGGCGCGCGGTATCGACGCGCACCGTGGTTTCTGCTTCGCTGGCAGCATGCTTTTCGGCGGCCGGGGCCGGCGCGCGAGGCGCCGCGGCAGGTTTGCTGGCCGGCGAAGGCGCTGGTGCGGCGGCTGGCTTGGCCACCGGCTGGCTTTCGGCCTTGGCGGCAGCCGGCGCTTGCGCCTGGACAGCAGCCGGGGCTTCTACAGCGGCAACATCGCCACCGAACTTGCCCTTGCCGTGCAACTGGTCCAGCAGGGCTTCGAATTCGTGCTCGCTGATTTCATCGCTGTTTGCGCTGCTGTCTGGCACGGCAGGCGCTGGCGCCTGGGTGGCTGGCAAGGCATCGACCTGGAAGGTGCCCTTGCCATGCAGTTGGTCGAGCAGCGATTCGAATTCGGCGTCGGTGATTTCATCACTGGTCGCTTCGCTGCTGACGGCAACCGGCGGCGCCGCAACCTCGACACTGAACTGGCCCTTGCCGTGCAACTGGTCGAGCAGCGACTCGAACTCGGCGTCGGTGATTTCATCACCAGCACCGCTGACGGTCTCGCCCTGCATCTGCTCGTCGGCCGCTGCTTGCGCCTTGACCGCATCGAGCGAATCGAGCAACTGCTCGAACTCGCTGTCAGTGATGTCCTGGTGCTGCTCGTCGGCATCGGCCGATGCCGCAACCGCCACGTCGGCAACCGGTGCCGGCGCTGCAACAGCTTCGGCTCCGCCAGGTTCGGCCAGGCGCGCCAACGCCGCCAGCAGCTCGGGGGTGGCCGGCGTCACTTCGGAACGCTCGCGCACCTGGCCAAACATGCTGTTCACTGTATCCAGTGCCTCGAGCACCACATCCATCAGTTCCGCATCGACCCGGCGCTCACCTTTGCGCAGGACGTCGAACACGTTCTCGGCGATATGGCAGCACTCAACCAGCTCGTTCAGCTGAAGGAAGCCGGCGCCCCCTTTTACAGTGTGGAAACCGCGAAAGATCGCATTGAGCAGGTCGGCATCGTCAGGTCGGCTTTCCAGCTCGACCAGTTGCTCGGACAATTGCTCAAGAATTTCGCCGGCTTCTACCAGGAAATCCTGGAGGATTTCTTCATCGGCGCCGAAGCTCATCAAACGTGCTCCTTAAAAACCAAGGCTGGACAGCAGATCATCGACATCGTCCTGACCGGACACGACGTCTTCACGCTTATCGGCATGAATCTGCGGACCTTCACCCCGAGTCGGATGTTTTTCTCGATCTTTTTCTGCACGCAATTGATCGTGATCATGGTTTATACCGGCAAAGCGGTCGACCTGGCTGGCCATCAGCACCAGCTTGAGCAGATTGCTCTCCACCTCGGTCACCAGTGTGGTGACGCGTTTGATCACCTGGCCGGTCAGGTCCTGATAGTCCTGGGCCAGCAAAATGTCATTGAGGTGCCCGGCAACCTTTCGGTTACCCTCGGCGCTGTGCGTCAGGAAACTGTCGACTCGCTTGACCAGATCACGAAATTCCGGCGCAGCCACTTCGCGGCGCATGAAACGCTGCCAGTCGGTACTCAGGGCCTTGGCCTCGCTGGCCAGTTCATTGAGCACCGGCGTGCTTTCCTCGACCAGATCCATGGTGCGGTTGGCCGCGCCCTCGGTGAGCTTGACCACATAGGACAGGCGCTCGGTGGCGTCGGTAATCTGCGACACCTCTTCTGCCTGCGGCATGGTGGGGTCGATCTGGAAACTGACGATGGCACTGTGCAGCTCGCGAGTCAGCTTGCCGACTTCCTGATACAGGCCGCGGTCGCGGGTCTGGTTCAGCTCGTGAATCAGCTGCACCGCCTCGCCGAAACGGCCCCGTTCCAGGCTTTCGACCAACTCCTGGGCATGCTTCTTCAGGGTCGATTCGAACTCGCCCAAAGACGTTTGTGATGAATCCATGACGCGCCCCCCGTAACGTGACTCAGCCGTTGACGCGTTCGAAGATCTTCTCGATCTTCTCTTTGAGCACCTGAGCGGTGAACGGCTTGACCACATAACCATTGACGCCGGCCTGGGCCGCTTCAATGATCTGGTCGCGCTTGGCTTCAGCAGTCACCATCAGTACCGGCATGCTTTTCAGCTTGTCACTGGCACGCACTTTACGCAGCAGGTCGATGCCGGACATGCCCGGCATGTTCCAGTCGGTTACCAGGAAGTCGTAGTGACCGTTCTCCAGCATTGGCAACGCCGTGGTGCCGTCATCGGCTTCCTCGGTGTTGGTGAAACCCAGGTCACGCAACAGGTTCTTGATGATCCGCCGCATCGTCGAAAAGTCGTCAACGATGAGGATTTTCATGTTCTTGTCCAATTAGACCTCCAAGCAGTCTCAAACGCGCTCGGCCTACCGAGCACGCACTCATTCAATTCGGTACAACGTGGAAAACGACTGCAACGACAGCGGGCTCAACGCGCCCGCCATTCCCCCAGGCGGCTACGCAGGCGCGCGGCACACTGGCTGTGCAACTGGCTGACCCGCGACTCGCTGACACCAAGCACCTCACCGATTTCCTTGAGATTCAGCTCTTCGTCGTAGTACAGCGCCAGCACCAGGCGCTCACGCTCCGGCAGGTTGGCGATAGCCTCGGTCAGGGCAGCCTGGAAGCGGTCCTCTTCCAGCCCCCGCGCAGGTTCGACCTGGCCACTGGCGCCATCCTCATGCAGCCCTTCGTGCTCACCGTCCTGCAACAGGTCGTCGAAGCTGAACAGGCGGCTGCCCAGGGTATCGTTCAAGATCCCGTAGTAATCATCGAGACTCAATTGGAGTTCGGCAGCAACTTCATGATCTTTAGCGTCACGGCCTGTTCTGGCTTCAACCGCACGCATCGCGTCACTGACCATACGGGTGTTTCGGTGTACCGAACGCGGCGCCCAGTCACCTTTGCGCACTTCGTCCAGCATGGCCCCGCGGATGCGGATGCCAGCATAGGTTTCAAAGCTGGCGCCCTTGCTGGCGTCGTATTTGTTAGCCACTTCCAGCAGCCCGATCATGCCGGCCTGGATCAGGTCTTCGACCTGCACATTGGCCGGCAAGCGCGCCAGCAGGTGGTAGGCGATGCGCTTGACCAGCGGGGCGTAGCGTTCGATCAGCTCGTACTGGGCGTCCTTCGACGCCCGGCTGTACATCTTGAAACCGCTGGCGTTCATAGCACGGGTCCCGCGCTGGTGGGTTGCACCAAGCGCTCGACAAAGAACTCCAGATGGCCGCGCGGGTTGGCCGGTAGCGGCCAGCTATCGACCTTCTGGGCAATCGCCTTGAAAGCCAGCGCACACTTGGAGCGAGGGAAGGCTTCGTAGACGGCACGCTGCTTCTGTACCGCCTTGCGCACGCACTCGTCGTACGGCACGGCACCCACGTATTGCAGGGCAACGTCAAGGAAGCGGTCGGTGACCTTGGTCAGCTTGGCAAACAGGTTGCGCCCTTCCTGCGGGCTCTGCGCCATGTTGGCCAACACACGGAAACGGTTCATGCCGTAGTCACGATTGAGCAGCTTGATCAACGCGTAGGCATCGGTAATCGAGGTAGGTTCATCACACACCACCAACAGCACTTCCTGGGCGGCGCGAACGAAGCTGACCACCGAGTCACCGATACCCGCAGCGGTATCGATCACCAACACATCGAGGTTGTCGCCGATCTCGCTGAACGCCTGGATCAGCCCGGCGTGCTGGGCTGGGGCCAGGTGCACCATGCTCTGGGTGCCCGAGGCTGCCGGCACGATGCGCACACCGCCAGGGCCCTGCAGCATCACGTCACGCAGTTCGCAACGCCCTTCAATGACATCGGCGAGAGTACGTTTGGGGGCAAGGCCCAGCAACACGTCGACATTAGCCAGGCCCAGGTCGGCGTCCAGCAGCATGACCCTGCGGCCAAGCTCGGCCAGCGCCAGGGACAAGTTCACTGAAACGTTAGTCTTGCCGACGCCACCTTTGCCGCCGGTCACGGCGATCACCTGTACGGGATGCATGCTACCCATGTCTGTTCTTTACCTTGTCTCGCTGGGACTCAGGCCACACGTAGGGCAATTCTGCGTGCCCCTTGGCATAGCTACTTTGCACACGCTTCATGGTCAACCCGCTCGCCGTGGGTTGTGATAGAGATCAGCGAACATGTCGGCCATGGCCTCTTCGCTGGGCTCGTCCTGCTGCTGCACATTCACCGCGCGCGAAACCAACTGGTGGCCCCGCGGCAAGTGCAAGTCGTCAGGAATGCGTGGCCCATCGGTAAGATAGGCCACTGGCAGTTCATGACTGATGGCAAGACTCAACACATCGCCAAGGCTTGCCGTTTCATCGAGCTTGGTCAGGATGCAGCCGGCCAGGCCACAGCGTTTGTAGCTGTGGTAGGCGGCGGTCAGCACCTGCTTCTGGCTGGTGGTGGCCAGCACCAGATAGTTCTTCGCGGCAATGCCACGCCCGGCCAAGGTTTCCAGTTGCATGCGCAGCGCAGGGTCGCTGGCCTGCAGGCCGGCAGTATCGATCAGCACCACGCGCTTGCGCAGCAGAGGCTCCAGCGCTGCTGCCAGCGACTGGCCCGGGTCGACGTACGTCACCGGCACGTTGAGGATGCGGCCCAGGGTCTTGAGCTGCTCCTGGGCGCCGATACGGAAGCTGTCCATGCTCACCAGCGCCAGATTCTGCGCGCCGTACTTGAGCACGTAGCGCGCGGCCAGCTTGGCCAGGGTGGTGGTCTTGCCCATACCCGCCGGGCCGACCACGGCGATCACGCCGCCCTCTTCGATCGGCTCGATTTCAGGTATTTCGATCATCCGCGCCAAGTGAGCCAGCAGCATGCGCCAGGCCTGGCGCGGCTCTTCGATCTCGGCGGTCAGGTCCAGCAGCTCGCGGGCGATCGGCCCCGACAGGCCGATGCGTTGCAGGCGGCGCCAAATGTTGGCCTGCTGCGGCTTGCTGCCCTGCAGCTGATTCCAGGCCAGCGAACCGAGTTGCACTTCCAGCAACTCGCGCAGGCCCGACAGCTCGGAACGCATGGCATCGAACAGGCGCGGATCAACCGGTGCAGCAGCCGGTGCGGCAGCAGCCTCGGGAGCCTCGACATGCGGCTCGATCAACGGTTCGGCAGCGGTCAAAGATTGCCCGGCGAACAATTGACGGTTGTTGTCGCTGCTGTCCTGACGGTGGTCCAGCTCGGCCTGGGCACTGGCAATGCGCGTATGGGTCTTGCGCAGTTCTTCTTCCAGCTCGGCGTTGGGCACACGCGGGGCCAGGGCGGACAGCTTGTAGTCCAGCGCGGCCGTCAGTTCGACACCACCGGCAATGCGACGGTTGCCAATGATCGCGGCATCGGCGCCCAGCTCGTCACGGACCAGCTTCATGGCCTGACGCATATCGGCGGCGAAAAATCGCTTAACTTGCATTATCCCCTACCTCAGCCGTTAGGGCCCACGGTGGCAACGATGGTGACTTGCTTGTTGTCAGGTATTTCCTGATACGCCAGAACATGCAAATTCGGTACAGCCAGGCGACCGAAACGCGACAACATGGCGCGTATCGGGCCGGCGACCAAAAGGATGGCCGGCTGACCCTGCATTTCCTGGCGCTGGGCCGCCTCGATCAGCGAACGTTGCAGCTTCTCGGCCATGCTAGGTTCCAGAAGAACACCATCTTCCTGACCCTGCCCGGCCCTTTGCAGACTATTCAGCAAAATCTGTTCCAACCTTGGCTCCAGGGTAATCACTGGCAGCTCCGACTCAACGCCGACAATGCTTTGCACGATGGCACGACACAATCCGACGCGCACTGCCGCCACCAGTGCGGCGGTATCTTGACTCTTGCCGGCGTTGTTCGCGATGGCCTCGGCAATACTGCGAATATCGCGCACTGGCACCTGTTCAGACAACAGTGCTTGCAGCACCTTGAGCAGCCCCGACAAGGAAATGACACCCGGCACCAGCTCTTCTGCAAGTTTAGGCGATGCCTTGGCAAGTACTTGCAGCAGTTGCTGAACCTCTTCGTGACCGATCAGCTCGTGGCAATGTTTCTGCAGGATCTGGTTGAGGTGGGTGGCCACCACGGTGCTGGCATCGACCACGGTGTAGCCCAGCGACTGCGCCTGGGAACGCTGGCCAACATCGATCCACACCGCCTCCAGGCCAAACGCCGGATCGCGCGCGGCAATACCGTTCAGGGTGCCGAACACCTGCCCCGGGTTGATTGCCAGTTCGCGGTCCGGATAGATCTCCGCCTCGGCCAGAATCACCCCCATCAGGGTCAGGCGATAGGCGCTGGGTTGCAGGTCGAGGTTGTCACGAATGTGCACGGTGGGCATCAGGAAGCCCAGGTCCTGCGACAGCTTCTTGCGCACGCCCTTGATCCGCGCCAGCAGCTGGCCGCCTTGGTTGCGATCGACCAGCGGGATCAGCCGATAGCCAACCTCCAGGCCGATCATGTCGATGGGGGTGACGTCATCCCAACCCAGTTCCTTGGTTTCCAGCGCGCGTTGTGGCGAGGGCAGCAGGTCCTGCTGGCGCTGCGCCTCTTCCAGGGCTTTGACCTTGGCCTGCTGCTGTTTCTTCCACACCAGGTAGGCGCCCCCACCGGCCAGCAGGCCGAGGCTGAGGAACGCCACGTGCGGCATGCCCGGCACCAGCCCCATGACAATCATCAACCCGCCAGACACTGCCAGGGCCTTGGGCGAATCGAACATCTGCCGATTGATCAGCTTGCCCATGTCCTCGGAGCCCGACGCGCGGGTGACCATGATCGCGGCGGCGGTGGACAGCAGCAGTGATGGCAATTGCGCCACCAAACCGTCACCGATGGTCAGCAAGGCGTACACCTTGCCGGCCTCCGTGAAACTCATGCCGTGCTGCATCATGCCGATCAATATGCCGCCGATCAGGTTGATGAACAGGATCAGCAAGCCGGCGATGGCATCACCGCGCACGAACTTGCTGGCACCGTCCATCGAACCGTAGAACTCGGCCTCCTGCGCCACCTCGGCACGGCGGTGCTTGGCCTGGGCCTGATCGATCAGGCCGGCATTGAGGTCGGCGTCGATGGCCATCTGCTTGCCGGGCATGGCGTCAAGGGTGAAACGCGCACTCACTTCCGAGATACGCCCGGCCCCCTTGGTCACCACCACGAAGTTGATGATCATGAGGATGGCGAACACGACGGCACCGACCACGTAGTTGCCGCCGATCACCACCTCACCGAAGGCCTGGATCACTTTACCGGCAGCGCCGTGGCCCTCCTGGCCATGCAGCATGACCACACGGGTGGACGCCACGTTCAGGGCCAGGCGCAACAAAGTGGCCACCAGCAGGATGGTGGGGAACGCGGCAAAGTCGAGCGGGCGCAGGGCGTATACACACACCAGCAGCACCACGATCGACAGGGCGATGTTGAAGGTGAAGAACACGTCGAGCAGGAACGGCGGTATCGGCAACATCATCATTGCCAACATCACCAGCAGCAACAGCGGCACACCCAGGTTGCCCCGGCCGAGCCCGGCCAGGTTGTTACGGGCGTTGCTGATTAACTGAGTGCGATCCACCGCGAGTCCTCTTGATGCAAAACTTTGACGCCCAGGGGGCGCCTGCGGCTGGCATTGCAAGAAGCTTTCCAACTTTGGCAGACACCCACACGAAAAGATGAACCGGGCGAGCACCACCGCGTTGACGGGTGGCTCATGAGCAGGCAATCACCAAGAAAAACGAGACCTCCCGCCCAATCGCCTCTACGGCAATGGCCCAAGGCTTAAGCTCTTGGAAAGCCACGGAGAGGGTGGCGCCACGACAAAAAAAACTGAGCGACTTGATCATGCAAAAACTCACGGTTTCTATGCGGATGTAGAGAGCCAATGACTACTCAAAGGCATGAACATCATGCCAACTGCTCGATGGTAGCTCTAGTGAGTCTGTGATACCTTCGCCAGCGCTTTTGACTACATCGCTAGACCCGGAGAACATGGTGGCGAACTCTCTCGATAGCTTTATCGTTCCTGACAAACATCGCCATAAAACCGCGATGGATTATGTGGTCGAGTCGCTACGCGAAGGCATACTTTCTGGCGCAATAGCCGAAGGTACGGCTTTGCGCCAAGAAGAGCTAGCCTCGAAATTCGGTTTGAGTCGTATGCCGGTAAGGGACGCCATAAGGCAGTTGGAGGCCGAAGGGCTTGTTACCTACGAAGTCCATAAAGGGGCCTCTGTAGCGATCATGACGATTGAAGACATTGTCGAGATCTATGATATGCGGATCATGGCAGAATGCACCGCCTTGGACTTTGGTTTTGACAACATCGTAGAAAATGATCTGGCGCAGATGTACGAACTTGTATCTACCATGGAGCATGCCACCGACCCGCACCACCTTAGCGAACTCAATGAAAAATTCCATTATTTTCTTTATGCAAAAGCAAAGCGCCCTAGGTTACTTGCATTGATTAAGTCCCTTCATGACTCGGTGGATCGCCATCTTCGTTTTTTGTTAACAAATCTCGACTATCACAAGAAATCGCAACAGGATCATAAAAGCATTTTGAGCGCTTGCGCTGAGGGGGATCGCGAAGCCGCCAAGCACTTTTTAGCCGAGCACCTTGCCGAGGGGCGAGATGCAATCGTTACGTTTCTTGAGAAGCGGCGTCGGCAGGACGTGTCATAAACGTTCTTTAGATGCTGATGAGAGCCCATATTCGACTAGCGCTCCTACCAACTTCAGCGGAGGGTAACCGGAGCACTCAAACATCTTCGGGTACATACTGGCACTCGTAAATCCGGGTAAGGCATTGATCTCATTGAGAATAATTTCACCCACTTCTGTCAAGAAAAAATCCACCCTGGCGTACCCCTTCAGTTCAAGGCATCTAAACGCCTGGACTGATAGAGCCTGGATGCGCGCGACAATGTCAGGTGGCAACAAGCTTGGCACACGAAGACCTGTCACACTGCTGGAATCGTATTTCGCCTGATAATCGTAATAGGCGTGCCCTTCCTTTTTGATTATTTCACCCACCACCGAGGCCATCAAACCCTCCTCAAGTTCGAGCACACCACACTCTATCTCTCTTCCATAGACAGCAGCCTCCACAAGCACCTTTGTGTCCTCTCGTGCTGCAATAGCAAATGCCGCAGCATATTCCAAGGCGTTGGAGACCCTAGATACACCAATCGAGGAGCCCGAAGTGGCGGGCTTTACGAAGAGCGTGCTGCTACCCAGGCACTCAACCAGTTCCTCCCAAGGACGCATGGAGTTCATGGCCAGCCAAGGCCCCACAACAAGTCCGGCAGACTGGACCATTCTCTTTGTGACATCCTTATCCATGGCCATTGCCGAACCTAGCACCCCGGAGCCCACACACGGCAAACCGCACATCGCTGCCAATCCTTGAATTGTTCCATCCTCCCCCCACCGGCCATGCAGTGCCGGGAAAAGCAAATCGATCCCAATCTCCACCGTGCCGCTCTCTTGAGTTGTGTATGAGAGCGAGCGATGGCCAGGACGAATTGAAATCAACGGAGCCGACCGATCAACCGCACCTGGGAACTGGCGCGGCTCTCCTTGATACCTCCAGTTGCCCTCACGATCTATCCCCACACAGTGCACCCTGTGACCGAGAGCCATCAGCGCCGCGTGGATTGTAGCGGCGGAGCGGAGCGCCACTGAGTGCTCTGAGCTCCGCCCCCCAAAAACCAGTGCGATCACATTTTGTTTCATTTCGACAGGCCTCAGTCAGCAGATTTTGGCTACTGTATCCAATATCCAAAAAAAATAACAACGGCATTTGCCGATATTCAGGAATGGAAGAGCATGCCTTTGCAAATCACTAAGGGGGCGACCCTGGGCGAGCGGTTGTCCGCCCCCAAAATCGTCACGCCTCACCTACAGATTCGAGCGATCGCGATCTCTGCGCCGGAATGCATCAGCGGCCACAAATCAGGCAGGGCTTTGAACAGCACTGACCCTGTCAGCCTCTTTAACGCATGCCGCTATGCGGCAAGCCTCGCTAAACAAAGGAAAGGTGCTTGGGGAAACAGCAACTGGGGGCGACTCGACAAAAAGCTCAGAGAGCACTTTTTGCTCATGTACTCACTGGATGACATGCAGCGTTATGAAAATTTAATACAAGCATCTCGACCCAACATTCTATTCATTGGCGCCATGACGCTCTGCATGCCTGGCGCAGTGGAATGTGCAAAAGTCGCTAGAAAAATGTTCGGCGATAGATTACTCATCGTACTGGGTGGGCGGCACGTAAATGAAACGATATACCTTGCTGACGAAAGAAAGAGGCTACCCTCCCTCGTCAAACACCATAGAGCCTCGCCGGGGCGCCTTATCAGAGAGTGTGAAATCCCTCCACTATTTGACGTCATAATTTCCGGAGAGGCGGAAAAATTGATTGCAGAGATTGGCGAACTTTTTAGTCGCTGCAATCAAAGCCCAGCGACGTTCATTGCAGAAAACCTGGATATGACAACTGAAGGGCGATGGATCGCTGACTTCCCACGCATCGATAACACACTTGTAAGTGATGGCGTACCTCTGAAGCGCGACGAATTACCCTCAGTGGTCGGTACATTTGGGGTCACCGCTTCATTTGATGTTTTCGAGGGACGCATGACCTCACATATATTCAGCGATACTGGGCCTGGGTGTATCTATGATTGTAATTTTTGCAGTGAACGCCGCAGCATTGCCGGAAACATCCAGGACATTCAAGGCGCCCCACGACGACTCTACAATCAACTCAACGAGACAGTTAGCGCAGTAATGCAAGATCACCCCAACAAGGGGGCAAGCGCATTCGTCGAAGATTCGATATTCCTTAGCGGTAGCCCAGTCGCAATCACACAGTTGTGTCAATTACTTGAGAAAGCCCCTTTAGAAGTCATTTTCGGAGGCCAATTCACGATCGATCAGATTCTTAGAAAAAAGGACGTTATTCAAAGGCTAGCCAAATGTGGCCTTAGGTATATATTCATCGGACTCGAAACGCTTGAACCACAAGAAATTGGCGGCATGAGCAAAGACGTTGATGGCAATAAACAAACGTGGAAAGACCGATTCTTACAAGCTCTGGACTTTATGGCTGCAAATCATATCGATTGCGGGTGCGCATTACTTTTTGGCTTGGGTGAAGCACATATCAGTCGCCGAAATTTGCTTAATGGACTCATAAAGCTTAAGCAGGAGACAGGACAGCCTCTTACCTTAAGTGCAAACTGGGCGGTCCAGCACCCACTGCGGAGTAGCCGCGAAAGCGAGAATGAAAATTACCTGCGCTGGGGCACTCCCGAAGGTCAACTGCTGGAGTATTTCCATAGATTCGGTGAAGCCTCCCTCGAATATCCCTTATCCAATGTCTGTGCACCTCAGGTTGGCGAAGTTAAAGAAATAATCCTTCTTCTCAATGAGTTCGAGGCAAGCGATGCCTGAGATGCCACGTAGTAAACTGGCCCAGGTTGGCCTCTTCCCCACAGGAGGAATCCAATCCACACAAACGCCAGCCATGGAGTGCACCAGCTATTTAGTCGACACCTTTGATCAGCTGCCACCCATCAATGAAGAAAGCCTAGCAGACATAGACAATGATCTTTTCAGTGGCCTGTACTATGGCGGCGTTGACACACCAACCACTCGACAACTTTCTCAGCGGGTAGCAGACCTCGAGGAGGGCAAGTTCGCAGTCTTAACACCTTCCGGACAGTCGGCCTTCAATCTGTTGCTGACAACATTCGTGAAACCAGGTGATCACGTACTTGCTGGAGACACCATCGTTTACTCCACACGATGGCTGCTGAATCACTTTGAAAATATTGGCGTAAAAATTGAATACTTCACACCTAGCGAAGCCTCAACTCTAAAAAATAAACTAACTCTAAAGACAAAGTTAATCATATTTGAAAACCCAGGCGCATTCACGTACGAGGTCATGGATATTAGTGCAATCGTCGAATCAAGACACGACCACCCAGCACTGATTGTGGCCGACAACACATGGGCAGCATCACTATTTCACCACCCCTTATCACTCGGCGCGGACATCAGCTTGATTTCAATGAGTAAATACCACGGGGCTGTAGAGGGCATCTCTCTCGGAGCACTAATAACCAAGCGAAAAGATCTGTATGTAAACCTTAAAATCACCTCCGCATTAACGGGCAACCATGTGAGCTCACACGCCTGCTCAGCAGCAATTCGATCAATCAGCACGCTGGGCGCTCGCCTATCATTCCAAATGAGTACGACTCGCAAGGTACTTCGAAGCCTCAAGCCCCTGCCTCTTTTAAAACAGGTAATACATCCCATTCTCCAAAACACTGAGCTCCATCTACAAAACTCGATGATCTATGGATTCAACAGCCTTTTCACCGCTGAATTTTCATGCTCTCGCAACGAACTGATATCTCGCCTGAACCGACTAAACCTAATAAAGATCGGCTATGGATGGGGCGGCACGACAAGCCTCGTCAATCTTATTGATACTCGCGACATGCCCTCAGCAAAAAGACTAGGCATTAACAGTGAGTGCGCAAGGATATACCTCGGACTTGAAGATCCAGACGAATTAACTCGCGATCTTACTAATGCATTTACTCATTAACCCTCACCCCTAAACTACCCGCAAGGATAAATTATGCAAAAAATAACAACACATGAAATCTTTGCATTTACGGAAGCCGAGCTAAAAAGTCGCATTTACAACTTCATGAATGCCGAACCCTTGAATGCCGTTCACATCATGGCCGGCCACTTCATGCTATTTTATGACAAACATAGCGATCGACTGGCACCAGGAGTCTTTGAGGACATACAAGACCCTACATTAAAAGCACAAATCAAGGAGCGAGTGGGCATATTTCCCACCTATTCTTGGAGGTTAGCTATAGAATTCGCAGAGCACCATATAGTCAAGAATAATCAAAGCGCCAACCTACTCCTTTTGATCAACGATTGGCAATACGTCCCAAGCGACAAAATCATTCACAACTATAGGGCCGAATTTTACAACCGCTTCAAGCAACTTCCAACAAGCTACCTCACGCACCTTAACTCATCCTCAATCGTCACTACTAAAAATATTACATCCAGTCGCAAACATACACTTTGTTTCCCCGAGACATGGTTGAAAAATCGCTTTCAAAATGAGGCTTCTCGACTGGTGAAGCAAGGAAAACTCGAGAAACGATGTATTCCAGATCAACCAGAAATGTCCGAGATTTCATTCACTGACTCTTCGGGCACACCTTTACCACTGGTCAGTTGCGGCATGACCGGTTGCGCAGGTGAAATAACAGAAATGATTTCCGAAGCCTACAGAGCAGGCGCTCGGCTTTTGATTCTCCTCGCCCCAAGTGAATGCCATGCTCCAATTAGAAAGGGAGTTGAGATCGCCCTCTCACTTTACGAGTTCGATCCTGTAAGCATATTGGTGGCAGATCTGGGAGGGAGCGGGGAGCTCACGACCGAAGAAATATACAGCAAAGGCATCCATATCGTCATCTATAGAACTTGAGAGGCCAGCCATGCAACCAGACTCGGTAATCTATCTAGATGCTGCAGCCACTACTCCGTGCGCTGATGACGTCATAAAGGAAATGGCGAAATATGACAACATCAACTACGGAAACCCCTCATCTGCCCACATTCTAGGCCGTCTTGCACGGAGTGCTGTCTTTGAAAGTGCTTCACATATTTCTGAGCTACTAGGCTGCACACCGGCTGAAATAGTTTTCACATCTGGCGCCACGGAAAGCAATAACATTGCGATTCTTGGAAGCGCCACCACCGCAAGAAGCAATATAATTATATGCCCTATCGACCACAAATCCAGTCTTTTAGCCGCAGAAGAATTAGAAAAACGCAACATAGAGATTCGACGAATGAAAATCGATTCAGACGGTCGAGTCAATCTAACGCATCTAAACAGCCTACTGGATGAAAACACATCACTGCTCTCTATTTCTTATGTGAATTCCGAAATAGGCACATTTCAAAACCTTCCAGAAATCAAAAAGGCATTAGAAAACTCAAATGCACTTTTCCATATCGATGCCGCTCAAGCGTTGGGCAAGCTACCTATCAACGTCAAAGAACTTGGCGTAGATTGCGCTTCGATTTCAGCCCATAAAATCGAAGGGCCAAAGGGCATCGGCGCCCTCTATGTTTCTTCCTCCAGCTTTTCTCGTTTGCGTCCTCTCACATTTGGCGGCGGTCAATCTTCACTCCGTAGCGGCACACTTCCCACTCAACTGATCGCCGGATTCGGCGCTGCGGCACGTCGACTAAAGAACAAGGATTACCCTGCCTCATGGTCCGCTGCGAAACAACTGAGAAATGCAATCCTTGAAACACTAAACAAGCATGACATCGCGTTCCTAATTAATTCTCCAGACGCTGTTTCGACACCTCACATCTTGAATATTTCCATTCTTGGGATGCGCTCAGAAACCTTGATTAGTTGCTTGAGAAACGTCTGCATCTCTTCCGGATCAGCCTGCAACTCTAACAATCTTTCCCCCTCTTACGTCATCACTGGGATTGGGCACAGCGCAATGAGGGCCAGCAGTGCGATCCGCTTATCCTTTACCAGCGACATGGACATCAAAACCGTTCGAGCAGGTGCAGAATCGCTTTCACAAAAGGTGCTTCAGCTTATCAACTTAAATCATAGGGGGCAAATAAAATGATTGAAAATATTGCAATTATAACGGGTGGGAACTCCTCGGAGCGGGAGGTCTCCCTTCAAACTTCCGAAGCTGTCTCACAATCGTTGAAAACCCTCCAAATCAGCCATGAGATTTTCACCATTTCGGACTATAGAGAACTGCTTAGTCTGGACCTCGCTAAATTCACCAGAGTCTTTTTGGCGCTTCATGGCGGTTTCGGTGAAAACGGGATGGCACAAGCATATTTAGAAGGACTAGAGATCCCATATAATGGCCCTTCTCCTCAGGCCAGCGCAATCTGCATGGACAAGCTTCTAACGAAGCATATTGCAAGAGGACTTGGAATAAATGTCGCAAACTATCTTTACTCGAAAAACGGTGATGACGTTTGTTTTGAAGAAATCAGTGAACGTCTAGGAACACCCTGCATCGTCAAACCTAACCGTGAAGGATGTAGCTTCGGTGTGTCCCTGGTCAGCGACCTCAAAGCTGACCTCCAGCCTGCTATAAACGCAGCAGCAAAATTTCACACTGGAATTCTAATAGAAGAATTTATAAGTGGGCCCGAGTTATCCGTATGCTATTTAAACAAATCCACGCTACCCATCTATACAGTTGAATTTGAGAGTGATTTCTTCTCTTATGATGCGAAATTCATATCCACCAAGACGAATGCCACCCTCACCATCCTAGACAGGAGCACCCATCAATTAGTCACCAACTACTGCTCTGCTATCGCTGAGGCACTTGAGCTTGATTACTTTAGAGCAGACTTCATCGTCCACAACACAGAGCCGTACCTTATTGAGCTTAACACCCTTCCAGGGCTTACAAGCCATAGTCTTTTTCCGAAAGCATGCCAGCAACATGGTATCGAATTTGACAAACTGGTACTTATCTTAAACAACTTGGATCCTAGCCAATACTGCTGACCGAACAACAAGTATAATTCGTACCATCAGGCTATTGGATGTCGTTGGTGTTTTTCGGATGGTAATTTATTGATCACCCAATTGAGATTAAGCGCCGCTCAAACGGCGCTCGATCTTGAGCAATCCCAGAAACGGTCAAGAAACTTTCAACTGTCACGCCGCAAATCCGGCGGAATCGGAAAGCAGAATGGTCGGGAACGCCGCAAAGTCGAGCGGACGCAGGGCGTATACACACACCAGCAGCACCACGATCGACAGGGCGATGTTGAAGGTGAAGAACACGTCGAGCAGGAACGGCGGTATCGGCAACACCATCATTGCCAACATCACCAGCAGCAACAGCGGCACACCCAGGTTGCCCCGGCCGAGCCCGGCCAGGTTGTTACGGGCGTTGCTGATTAACTGAGTGCGATCCACCGCGAGTCCTCTTGATGCAAAACTTTGACGCCCAGGGGGCGCTTGGGCGTGGCTCTGCAAGAAGCCTTCCAACTTTTTGGTTTGGGCGTTCGCCGTGGTTTTTTGGTGTCGGTGAGATAGAGCGCCGCCCGCGCGGCGCATCGCGAGCTGCGCTCGCTCCTACGTTTGTTTCGGGCCAATTATTTCTGTGGGATTCGCGCGCGAACGCCTTGGCGTATGCCGAGATATTACGTCGTACCAACAAGGCGGTCGCGCGCGCCTGTCACAGGCATGACTGGCCTGAAACAAACGTAGGAGCGAGCGCAGCTCGCGATGCGCCGCGCGGGCGGCGCTCTATCTCACCGGCACCAAAAAACCTACGCCGGACACATCAACTGTCACGCCGCAAATCCGGCGGGATCGGCAGGTCGTCCTTCAGCGGCTCTGGCCGCTTGCCCTTGCCAGCCCGGTACTGCCGAATCTGGAACACATACGCCAACACCTGGGCCACCGCCAGGTACAAGCCAGCAGGGATTTCCTGCTCAATTTCGGTGGAGTAATAAATCGCCCGCGCCAGCGCTGGCGATTCGAGGATCTGGATCTTGTGCTCCACGCCAATCTCGCGGATCTTCAAGGCAATGAAGTCAGTCCCCTTGGCCAGCAACAGTGGGGCCACCCCACCCTTCTCCGGGTCGTACTGCAAAGCCACCGCATAATGCGTCGGGTTGGTGATGATCACGTCGGCATCCGGCACCGCCGCCATCATGCGCCGCTGCGAAACCTCGCGCTGCAGTTGGCGGATACGCTGCTTGACCTCGGGTTTACCTTCGGTGTCCTTGTACTCGTCACGCACCTCCTGCTTGGTCATCTTCAGCTTGTTGTGCGCCTGCCACAACTGGAACGGCACGTCGGCCGCCGCAATCAACAGCAGCCCGGCCGACATCCACAACGCACTCCAGCCCACCACCTGCAGGCTATGGATGATCGCCTGCTCCAACGGCTCATTGGCGATGGCGAGAAGCGCCTGACGATCATTGACCAGCACCACTACCGCCACGACCAGAATCACGAGAAATTTCGCGAATGCTTTCAAGAGTTCGGTCAGGGCATTCATCGAGAACATGCGCTTGATCCCCGACAAGGGATTCATGCGGCTGAATTTGGGCTGCAGCAGGCTGCCGGAAAACAGGAAACCGCCCAGGACTATCGGCGCGACGAAGGAAATCACGAACAACAGGATCAATATCGGCTGCACCGCCCAGATGGCCATCTTGCCCGAGGCCAGCAGGAAAGCCCCCATGGCGCGCTCATCGACGATGAAGTCGCGGGTCAGGCTGAAGTTCATGCGCATGATCGCCAGCAGCGTCTCGGCCAGGTGGCCGCCAAACGCCAACAGGCCACCGGCACCGGCCAAGGTCACCGCCACCGTGTTCAGCTCCTTGGAACGCGCGATCTCGCCTTTCTCGCGAGCATCGCGCTTGCGCTTGTCGGTGGGCTCCTCTGTCTTGTCCTGACCGCTTTCGCTTTCCGCCATGTTCAGCGCGCCCTCGCCAGTTCACGCAGCCATTGCAGCGCTTCGCTGGCCAATGCCTGGTAATGGGAAAGTATATCGGCAAGCCCGACCCAAAAAATGAACATGCCCATGACCAGGGTCAGCGGAAAACCAATGGAGAAAATGTTCAGCTGCGGCGCGGCACGCGTCATTACGCCAAAGGCGATATTCACCACCAACAGTGCGGCAATTGCCGGCAGGATCAGCAGGAGACCGGCACCGAACACCCAGCCGAGGCGCCCCGCCAGCTCCCAGAACTGATTGACCACCAGCGCATTGCCCACCGGCAAGGTGGTGAAGCTTTCGGTCAGCACCTCGAACGCTACCAGATGGCCGTTCATCAGCAGGAACAGCACGCTTACCAACATGGTCATGAACTGGCTGATAACCGCGACGTTGACGCCGTTGGCCGGGTCGACCATCGATGCGAACGCCATGCCCATCTGCACCGCGACGACCTGGCCAGCGATCACGAAAGCCTGGAACAACAACTGCAATGACAATCCGAACAAGGCCCCGACGATGACCTGCTCGGCACACAGCAGCAGGCCGCGCAGGCTCAACGGGTCGAACTCGGGCAAGGGTGGCAGAGCCGGGACGATCACCACGGTGATAGCCACCGCCACATACAATCGCACCCGCGCCGGCAGCATGCGGGTGCCAAAGATCGGCATAGTCATCAGCACCGCCGTCACCCGGAACAACGGCAAGATGAAGGTGGCGACCCAGGTGCCGATCTGCGTATCGGTCAGCTCCAGCATCGGCGCGTCAACCGATCAACTGCGGGATGCTGGTGTAGAGACTGACGAAGTACTCCATGAACTTCTGCACCAGCCACGGCCCGGCGACGATCAGTGTGACCAGCATCACCAGCAGGCGCGGCAAAAAGCTCAGCGTCTGTTCGTTGATCTGCGTGGCGGCCTGGAACATCGCCACCACCAAACCCACCAGCAGGCTCGGCACTACCAGTATGGCGACCATCAGGGTGGTCAGCCATAACGCATCACGAAACAGGTCGACAGCGACTTCAGGTGTCATCGGCGGCTCTCCTTGACGGCGTCAGACGCCGCCGAAACTGCTGGCCAGGGTGCCCATGATCAGCGCCCAACCATCCACCAGCACGAACAGCATGATCTTGAACGGCAGCGAGATGATCAGCGGCGACAGCATCATCATACCCATGGCCATCAGCACACTGGCCACGACCATGTCGATGATCAGGAACGGGATAAAGATCATGAAACCGATCTGGAACGCGGTCTTCAGCTCGGAGGTGACGAACGCCGGCACCAGGATGGTCAGCGGCACCTGGTCGGGGCCAGCGATGTCGGTACGCTTGGACAAGCGCATGAACAGGTCAAGGTCGCTTTGCCGGGTTTGCGCCAGCATGAAGTCCTTGAGCGGCCCCTGGGCCTTGTCGATAGCCTGCTGGGCAGTCATCTGCTCCTTCAGGTACGGCTGCAACGCGTCCTGGTTCACCCGATCGAACACCGGGGCCATGATGAACATGGTCAGGAACAGCGCCATGCCGGTCAACAGCTGGTTGGACGGTGTCTGCTGCAGGCCCAGGGCCTGGCGCAGGATCGAGAACACGATGATGATGCGGGTAAAGCTGGTCATCAGGATGACGAACGCCGGGATGAAGCTCAGCGCGGTCATGATCAGCAGGATTTGCAGGCTGACCGAATATTCCTGCTGCCCGTCCGGGGTGTTGGACAGGGTAATGGCCGGAATCGACAGCGGGTCGGCCGCCAGGGCCAGCGGCGCTGCCAGCAGCAGCGCCAGAGTCAACAACGTACGCAGCGCGCCGCTCATCACTTGTTGTCCTTAGGGTCCTTGCCCATCAGCTCCATCAGCCGCTGGGCAAACTCCGGCGTCGCCTGACGGACGCTTGCCGGCACTTCCACGGGTTCGGCCAGTACGTGCAGCGCCTCGATACTGCCGGGGGTATGGCCGATCAGGATCTGCTCCTTGCCCACCTGCACCAGCAGCAGGCGGTCACGCGGGCCGATGGCACGGCTGCCGACGATCTCGATCACCTGCCCACCCTTCACTGCGGTGCTCTGCAGGCGCCGCAGCAGCCAGGCCAGGAAGAAGATCAGGCCCACCACCAGCAGCAGGCCCAGGACCATCTGCGCCAGCTGCCCGCCGAGACTGCCAGGTTGAGCCGCCGGGGTGGCCGCTGGCGTGGCCGCGGCCATGCAGACGTGGCTGGCGAACAGCGCCGCAACTGCGGCGATGGCGCGCATCGTGCCCTTCACTCAGCGCAGCTTCTTGATACGTTCGCTGGGGCTGATCACGTCGGTCAGGCGGATGCCGAACTTTTCGTTGACCACAACCACTTC
This sequence comes from Pseudomonas sp. D5(2026), assembly GCF_057766845.1. Lineage (NCBI taxonomy): Bacteria > Pseudomonadati > Pseudomonadota > Gammaproteobacteria > Pseudomonadales > Pseudomonadaceae > Pseudomonas > Pseudomonas sp. D5(2026). The sequence goes on along the minus strand of NZ_CM173421.1, from coordinate 1,607,388 downwards.
GCCATGGGCGATCAGCGTGCCGTTGACCAGCACGTCGAGCGGCTCGCCGGCCAGGCGGTCGAGCTCGATCACCGAGCCTTGGTTGAGCTGCAGCAAGTTGCGGATGTTGATCTCGGTGCTGCCCACCTCCATGGAAATGTTCACCGGGATGTCCAGGATCACGTCCAGGTTCGGGCCTTCGAGGCTGACATTTTCGTTCGGCTTGGGCGAGCTGGCGAATTCTTCCATCGGCAGGCGGCCAGGGCCGCTGCTGCCGGTGTCCCCGCCCAGCAGTGCATCGATGTCGGCCTGCCCGGCTGAACCGGTTTCTTCCAACGCTGCGGCCCACTCATCGGCCAGTGCCTGGTCCTCTGGGGAGGTGATCTCGTTTTCGTTAGCCATGATTTCCTCGACAGGCATTCAATTCGTTGTAAGCGACCGGCACACCGTCAGCGGCGTTCGATCGGGTCGATGATCTGCAGGGCAAGGTTGCCCTTGTGCGAGCCCAGCCGCGCCTTGAACGCGGGCACCCCGTTAGCGCGCAGCACCAGGTGCTCGGGCAGCTCGACCGGGATCACGTCACCCGGCTGCATGTGCAAGATGTCGCGCAGCTTCAGCTGGCGCCGGGCGACCGTTGCGCTCATTGGCACGGCCACGTCAAGCACGTCCTCGCGCAGGGCCTTGACCCAGCGCTCGTCCTGGTCGTCCAGGTCCGACTGGAAACCGGCATCGAGCATTTCCCGCACCGGCTCGATCATCGAGTACGGCATGGTCACGTGCAAATCGCCGCCACCGCCGTCCAGTTCGATGTGGAAGGTGGACACCACCACCGCCTCGCTGGGGCCGACAATGTTGGCCATGGCCGGGTTGACCTCGGAGTTCATGTACTCGAAGGTGACCGGCATGATCGCCTGCCAGGCTTCCTTGAGGTCGACGAAACACTGGTCCAGCACCATGCGCACCACGCGCAGTTCGGTCGGGGTGAACTCACGCCCCTCGATCTTGGCGTGGCGGCCATCGCCGCCAAAGAAGTTGTCCACCAGCTTGAACACCAGCTTGGCGTCAAGGATGAACAGCGAGGTGCCGCGTAGCGGCTTGATCTTGACCAGGTTGAGGCTGGTTGGCACGTACAGCGAATGCACGTATTCGCCAAACTTCATTACCTGCACGCCACCCACGGCCACGTCTGCGGAGCGGCGTAGCAGGTTGAACATGCTGATACGGGTGTAGCGGGCGAAGCGCTCGTTGATCATTTCCAGGGTCGGCATGCGACCCCGTACGATCCGATCCTGGCTGGTCAGGTCGTAGCTTTTGATGCTGCCAGGCTCGGATGCACTCTCGGTCTGCACCAGACCGTCGTCGACGCCGTGCAACAGGGCATCAATTTCATCCTGGGACAGCAGGTCCTGTACGGCCATTGCGGACTCCTACTGCAATACGAAATTGGTGAACAGCAACTGGTCAACGACCGGCTTGCCGACTTCCTTCTGCGCCACTTCCTGGACCACCGCGGTGGCCTTCTGGCGCAACATCTCCTGCCCTACCGGGCTGCTGGCAAGGGTGTCGAACCCTTGCCCGGAGAACATCATCACCAGGTTGTTGCGGATCACCGGCATGTGCACCTTGAGCGCATCCAGGTCGGCCTGGTTACGCGCCTGCAGGGTGATGCTCAACTGCATGTAGCGCTGACGGCCGTTCTGGTTGAAGTTGACCACGAAGGCCGGGGTCAGCGCTTCGTAGATCGCCGCTGGCTTGACGTTGCTGGCCGCTGCCTCGGTAGCAGGAGCCGGCTCGCTCTTGTGCATGATGAACCAGGTAGCGCCCACCGAAAGGCCGATCGCCAGCAACAGACCTACGACGGCCAGCAGGATCAGTTTGAGTTTGCCTTTAGTGGCGGGGTCTTTGACTGCTTCGCTCTTCGCCATGCCAATAATCCGTCGTCCATCGGGGGTTCAAGGGAGGATGGCTTGGCTTGAGCAAGTGTTATGCCAGAATTTGGCTTGAGGGATTTTACGCTTGCGAGATCGAGCGCCGCCCGCGCGGGGCATCGCGAGCTGCGCTCGCTCCTACGTTTGTTTCGGGCCAATTATTCCTATGGGATTTGCGCGCGAACGCCTTGGCGTAGGCCGAGATATCACGTCGTATCAACAAGACGGTCGCGCGCGCCTGTCACAGGCATGACTGGCCTGAAACAAACGTAGGAGCGAGCGCAGCTCGCGATGCGCCGCGCGGGCGGCGCTCGATCTCACTGCCCCCCAAAAACAACGCCATGCACCAGACATCAGGCGTAATAATCGACCGCACTGTCGCCGACAACCACCTGCTGCTCCAAAGGCCGGGTGCTATCGACCGCCTCGGTTCCGCCCTGCTCGGCACGGCGCGCCGCCACTCCGGACAGGCTGCTGCCCTGCGCCTGCCCCTGCTGCTGCTGTTGCTGCCCGCGCGACTGGTCAGCCACGTTGACATCCGGCTGCGCCAGTCCCTGCTGGGCAAACAGTTCTCGCAGGCGGTGCAACTGGCTGTCGAGGGCATCACGCACGCCGGCGTGGCCGCTGATGAAGGTGACCTGGGTAGCCTGGTCCGCCGCAACATTGACGCGAATGTCGAGGCGACCGAGCTCTGCCGGCTCCAGCTGGATATCAGCCGACTTGAGGTTCTGGCTGGACAAGTACATGACCCGGTTGACCAGGCCCTCGGCCCAAGCATTCTGGTTCATTGGCAATGGCTGGTGTAGCGGACTCGCATTGGCCGGGACGGCGTTGGCGGTCTTGGCGGTGGCCGCCTGGGTCAGGCTGGCCAGGCGGTTGGCAAAATCATCGATCCGGGTGTCGCTGCTGGCGCTCTTGGTGTCCTTCAGGCCGTCTTCAAGCAAGGCGCCAAAGGCCTTGTCACCGGATTCGGCGCTTCCGCCCTCGGTATTCTCGACCAGATTCGCCAAGGTATTGACGGCTGCCCGCCCATCCTCGCCCTGAGCCTGGGCAGCATCAAGGGCATGAGCCGAGGTGCCACCCTTGGCCTGGGCACTGTGCTCCAGCGCCAGGCGCAGGGTCGGCAGGTTGGCCAAGGGGTCGGCATCCGGGTCGAAGGCCTCCTCGACAGACGCCTCTTCAGGCAGTGCGGCGGCAACCTGGGTTTGCGCCGTGGCCGCCTGCAGCACTGGCGCCACCGCCTCGGCCTGCGCCTGGATCAGTTGCGCGCCGGGCTGGGCATCAGTGACCTGACCGGCCACCAGGCTGGCATCATGCACACCCGTATCGGCCTGGGCCGAATCATCCTCTGGCAACTTTTTGCCGTCCTCGGCAACTGCAGCGTTGCCAGCCGGGTCTTTCTTGCCGCCCGTTGCCGCATCAGGCTTGTCCTTGGGCTTGGCCTGAACGCCCTTGTCATCCTGCCCGGCAACCTTGTCGCGACCCTGCCTGGCCATCATCTGGCCAAAAGCATCGCCCTTGTCGCCCAGCGCCTGAAGCGGTTTGTCCGCCTGCACGGTGGCCGAACGCGAGGTTTTGGCAATGGCATTGGCTTGCAACAAAGGGTTGGGTGCGACAGGCATCGAGCGGTCTCCGCGCCAGAAACAGAAATCATCCTGGCAGAGACACGCAAGACTCGCGCCAACTCGCTTATCAGCCTGCGGAAATACGCTGCTGCTCACCACGGTAAAAGTGCTGCACCACGACGAATTCCATGTCGATGCGGCTGATCAAGTCTTCAATACCGTACAAAGGGGGCCGCCGCGCGCGCTCTTCGAGCTGCTGACACAGGCTGGCCAAGGCCACAGCGCCCATGTTGCTGCTGCTACCCTTGAAACTGTGAGCCGCTGCACCAAGCTCCTCGGCGCTTTTGGCCGCGTGCAACTGCCCAAGACGCCGTTCTGAGTCATCGAGAAAAGTCTGCACCAACTGCAGGTAGCCATCTTCCATGACCTCACGCAGGTCACTGAGTACCTTGTGGTCAATATGCATGTCAGTCACTTGTTCACTCCTTGATCAAGCCAGATTATGCCCGAGCCAACCAGTGGCTCACCATACGAACTCCACATGCGCGCAACGCCCGCCCTCACTCCAGCGCGCCTCACTGGCCAGCTGCCGAACCAGATTCAGACCGCGACCGCTCAGCCCCTGACCCAGCGAAGGCCGCGCAAGTACCCGCTGCACGTCGAAGCCGGCACCGCTGTCGCGCACCTCAATTATCAGGCGCCCACCGCCGTCATGCGGTTCAACCTTGAAATCAATGCTTACAAAGCCTTCGGTCAGCGAGCCCAGGCGCCGGGCGCGCTCCTGATAGTAGTCGGTAAAGCCTTGCACATCGCGCTTGAGCTGTGAGTCCAGGCCCAGCACACCATGCTCCAGCGCATTGGAATACAACTCGCTAAGCACACTGTGCAGGTTGCCGATACGCGCGCGCAGGCTGTGAATTTCCTGCAACAACTGCACCAGGTACGGCACAGGGTTGAAGCGCTTCAGGCTTTCGCCGCGCACCTCGAAGCCCAGCGACCAGTCCAGCGGGCTGGAGCGGCCACTGTCAGAGTAGATCATCGGTGCCGGCACCCGCTCATCGGCAGTGAACATGCGAATATCGCACAAGCTGATGTCATCTCGTGGCTGCCCACCAAAACGTTCCAGGGCCAACATCAGTTCATCGAACAACTGCACAGGGTCGCGGTTTTCGGCCAGCACGGCACGCAGGCGATGCACGCCAAACAGGCGTTCGTGTTCGTCGGCGGTATCGAGCACACCGTCTGACAGCAGCAACAGGCGCTCGCCCGGTGCCAGCGGCAACACCTCAGTGCTGTCATCGAAACGCTCAGCGGCCAGGATGCCCAGCGGCAGGTGCCGCGAACTCAGTGCCGACAGCACCTGGCCATCCACCGACAGGCGATAGCCATCGGGCATGCCGCCATTCCAGACCTCCACCAAGCCGCGCTGCATGCTGAGGTTGAGCAGCAGCGCACAGCAGAACATGTCTACCGGCAGGATGCGCTTGAGCTTGGCATTCATCTCGCGCAGGATCTGCGTCATGCTGCAGCCCTTGGCGGTCATGCCGTAGAACACCTCAGCCATCGGCATGGCGCCGACCGCTGCCGGCAGGCCGTGACCGGTGAAATCGCCGAGCAGCACACGCATGTCGCCGGCCGGGGTAAATGCCGCCAGCATCAGGTCGCCATTGAACAGCGCGTAAGGCGATTGCAGGTAGCGAATGTTGGGCGCAGAAAGGCATCCAGAGTGGGCCACTTTGTCGAACACCGCCTTGGCCACCCGCTGCTCGTTAAGCAGATGATGGTGATGCCGTGTGATCTGATCGCGCTGCGCCAACACGGTAGCCTGCAACCGGCGCAGACGGTCCATGGCGCGAATCTTGGCAGCGAGGATCACCGCGCTGTAGGGCTTGGCCATGAAATCATCGCCACCCGCCTCAAGGCAACGCACCAGGCCTTCTTCTTCATTCAGCGACGTCAGGAAAATGATCGGCACCAGCGCTTCGCCAGCCAATGCCTTGATCTGCCGCGCCGCCTCGAAGCCATCCATGACCGGCATCAGGGCGTCCAGCAGCACCAGCTGAGGGCGCCGCTCGATGAACAGCGCTACCGCTTGCTCGCCGTTCTCTGCGGTGAATACCTGATGACCCTGGCGGCGCACGATCTGCGCAAGCAGAAGGCGATCGACAGCACTGTCTTCGGCGACCAGCACGGTCAGCGCCTGTTCGGCCGGCATGTCGGCGCTCAACTACTGATATCGAAGAGTTTTTCGAAATTGGAGATGGCGAGAATCTTGCGCACGTCGGAGCTGGCATGCACTACCCGCACATCCGACTCGTCACCGCCCGCGTGGTCGCGCAGCAACAGCAGCATGCCAAGCGCAGAGCTGTCGAGGTAGGTGGTGTCCTTCAGGTCGACGACGACCGAATCCGGCCGCTTGGGCTGGCGCTCGTAGGCGTCGCGGAACTCTTGGTGCTTGCCGAAATCGAAGCGCCCTTTGATCTTGATGGTCAGCTTTTTCCCGTCCTGCGAAAAATCAGTCTCGACTGCCATGCTAGCGATTCCTTCGATGATGGCGGATGCAACTGTTTAAGGTTTAGCAGGCGATGGTAGGGGTGGCAAGTGTTCAGCATGGGGCCTGCGGTGCTCATGAGATCGAGCGCCGCCCGCGCGGCGCATCGCGAGCTGCGCTCGCTCCTACATTTGTTTCGGGCCAGTTATTCCTATGGGATTTGCGCGCGAACGCCTTGGCGCATGGCGCATTATCACGTCGTACAAACAAGGCGGTCGCGCGCGCCTGCAACAGGCGTGACTGGCCCGAAACAAACGTAGGAGCGAGCGCAGCTCGCGATGCGCCGCGCGGGCGGCGCTCGATCTCACAGACACTGCAAGACCTGCGACAAACACTTACAAATGGCTCTTGCCGCGGCAAACGCTACGTCAAACACCTACAAATGGCTCTTGCCGCGGCAAACGCTACGTCAAACACCTACAAATGGCTCTGCCGCGGCAAACGCTGCGACAGCTCATCCAGCAAGTGCTGCTCACGCTTGTCTTCAGCACGCCGGGCCTCGTCCTGGTAGCGCTGCACCAGCTTGCGCAAACCCTCCACCCGGGCATAGGCCTGCTGCCAGGTACCACGTGCATTATTGAGGTTGTTCTGGTGCCAGACCAGGCTCTGACGCTGCTGGGTCATGGCCGTTTCCAGCTGCCCGAGAAAACGCTGGTAATTGACCAGCCAGCTACCATTGACCCCTTGCCCGCCGCGGTTGATCCACTGCAGCTGGTAATCCTCGCGAAAGCGCTCCAGCTCGGCCAGCTTGGCCTGGGCCGTGGCCACCTGCTGCTGAAAATGGCCAAGACGCTGAGCGGCCTTGCGCTCGGCCTCTTCGGCCATGTCCACCACCGGCGCCAGGCGCGCGGCACGTCCGGGCTGCGCCATGGCTTATCAACCTGCCGGGGGCGTGAAAATCGCCCCCAGCTGCTCGCGGCTCTGCGCCATGCCCACGTCCTCGCGCAGGCCCTGACGCAGGAACTCAACCAGCTTCGATTGCAACGCAATGGCCAGGTCGGTCTCCGGATCACCGCCGGCCACATAGGCACCCACGCTGATCAGGTCGCGGCTTTGTGACAGACGCGACCACAGTTGCTTGAACTTCTGCGCCTGGCGCAAGTGGTCGGCATCGACCACTTGGGGCATGACCCGGCTGATCGAGGCTTCGATGTCGATGGCCGGGTAATGGCCCTCCTCAGCCAACCGACGCGACAGCACAAAGTGGCCGTCGAGCACGCCCCGCGCCGAGTCGGCGATCGGGTCTTGCTGGTCGTCGCCTTCGGACAACACGGTATAGAACGCAGTGATCGAACCACCGCCGGGTTCGCCATTGCCTGCCCGCTCCACCAGTTTGGGCAGTTTGGCAAACACCGATGGCGGGTAGCCCCGGGTGGCTGGCGGCTCGCCGATGGCCAGGGCAATCTCCCGCTGAGCCTGGGCGAAGCGGGTCAAGGAGTCCATCAGCAAGAGCACATTCTTGCCTTTGTCGCGGAAGTACTCGGCAATGCGAGTGCAATACATGGCGGCACGCAGGCGCATCAGCGGCGCGTCGTCTGCCGGCGACGCCACCACCACCGAGCGCTTGAGGCCCTCTTCACCGAGGATGTGCTCAATGAACTCCTTCACCTCGCGCCCCCGCTCACCGATCAGACCGACCACGATGATTTCGGCTTCGGTGAAGCGGGTCATCATGCCCAGCAGCACCGATTTACCCACCCCGGTACCGGCAAACAGGCCTAGCCGCTGGCCACGGCCGACGGTAAGCAGGCCGTTGATACTGCGAATGCCCACATCCAACGGCTTGCTGATAGGGTCGCGGTTGAGCGGGTTGATCACCGGACCATCCATCGGCACCCAGTCCTCGGCCTTCATCCCGCCCTTGCCATCTAGCGCACGGCCGGCGCCGTCGAGCACCCGGCCCAGCATGCTCATGCCCATCGGCAAGCGGCCGCTGTCATCCAGCGGAACTACGCGTGCCCCCGGAGCAATACCGACGATGCTGCCCACCGGCATCAGAAACACCTTGGGCCCGGCAAAGCCCATGACTTCGGCCTCAACCTGCACCGGGTGATAACTGTCATCGTTGATCACCAGGCAGCGGCTGCCCACTGCAGCGCGCAGGCCTTCGGCTTCCAGGGTGAGGCCGACCATACGCAGCAAGCGGCCTTCGACGATGGGCTGGGACGGCAGCGCGATGGCCTCGGCGTAGGTGCCCAGGCGCTTGCCGAAACTGGTACGTTCAAGGTGCATCGGGGTTGTCCACGGCACGCTCGACCGGCGCGCCCAGGTCTATCGCCATGTCTGGCGCCGCCGGGTGCAGGGAATGGTCGTGCAACTGGTCGAACAACTGCGCCACCGCTTTTTCAATACGCGTTTCCATGGTGGCATCGATTCGGCTGTGGGCCGTCTCGATGCGGCAACCACCCGGCAGCAATGCGCTGTCTTCCAGCAGCCGCCAGTTCTCCTCATGGCGTTCGCGCAGGGCCTTGGCCAGCTCGAAATCCTGCGGGTTGAGGTGGATGCGGATATTGTCCGCGCCCATGGGCAGCAGCTTGAGCGCTTCGCGCAGCACCTGAGTGATCTGACTGGAATCGTTGCGCAGCTCGCGGCCAATCACCTGGCGAGCCATGTGCGCCACCAGGTGCACCAGGCTTTTCTCGATCTGCGTGTCCTGCTCGGCGATCGGCTCCATCAGGTTGGCCATCAGCAGTTCGAGGCTGTCCAGCTTGGCCTTCAGGGCCTCTTCGGCCTCCTGGCGAACCTTGAGCTGGGTGCTGTGGAAGCCCTCGCGCTCACCGGTGGCGAAGCCCTCGTTGTAGGCCTCCTGCCGGATGGCCTCGAGCTCTTCCAGAGTCAGTGGCTGGACTTCTTCCAGCGGCACTTCCTCGACTTCTTCCGCGATGACCTCGGGCTCCGCCTCTGGCTCGGGCTCTGGCTCGGGTTCCGGGTCGAAGCTTGGCAGCGTCCACACGTCCACGCCCTCGAGGTCGCGGGCGCGGATCAGGTCGCTGGGGTGGTGTTCTTTGGTGGACATGTTTTCAGGTACTCAATCCATGTTCAGCCAACGCACACTCGCTCAATAAGATTGAACTGACGTGCACGCTGTGGGAACGGGCTTGCCCGCGAACACGGGCAAAGCCCGTGCCATCCACCGCAGCGCCTGCTTCGCGGGCCAGCCCGCTCCCACAGGGTCAACGGCGGGCTTGCCGCCGTTATAAGATCAGATCATTTCCTCGGCGCCCTTGCCGCCGAGGACGATCTCGCCGGCCTCGGCCATACGCCGGGCAATGGTGAGGATTTCTTTCTGCGCGGTTTCCACGTCGCTGACCCGTACCGGCCCTTTGGCCTCCAGGTCGTCGCGCAGCAGCTCCGAAGCACGTTTGGACATGTTCTTGAAGATCTTGTCCTTGACCCGCTCGTCGGCGCCCTTGAGCGACACCACCAACACGTCGGAGGACACTTCGCGCAACAGCGCCTGGATGCCCCGGTCGTCGACATCGGCCAGGTTGTTGAAGACGAACATCAAGTCTTCGATCTGCTCCGACAGGTCGCTGTCGATTTCGCGGATCGCGTCCATCAGTGCACCTTCCACCGAGCTGTCGAGGAAGTTCATGATGTCGGCAGCACGCTTGATACCACCCAAGGTGGTGCGCGCGGCATTGGAGTTACCCGAGAACTGCTTCTCGAGGATCTGGTTCAGCTCCTTCAGCGCTGCCGGCTGCACGGTGTTCAGCGATGACACGCGCAAGACGATGTCAAGGCGCACCTTGTGGTCGAAATTGCTCAGCACTTCACCGGCCTGGTCGGGGTCGAGGTAGGCGACGACGATGGCCTGGATCTGCGGGTGCTCGTAGCGGATCACGTCGGCAACGGCGCGCGGCTCCATCCACTTGAGGCTGTCCAGGCCGCTGGTGTTGCCACCGAGCAGGATGCGGTCGACCAGGCCGTTGGCCTTGTCCTCGCCCAGGGCCTGGTTGAGCATCTTGCGGATATAGGCATCGGACCCCACGCCCAGGCTGGTCTGGTCGCCGACGATTTCGACGAACTCGCTCATCACCTGTTCGACCTGGTCACGGTGCACATTGCCCATCTGCGCCATGGCCACACCCACCCGTTGCACTTCTTTGGGCCCCATGTGCCGCAGCACCTGAGCGGCGTCGGTCTCGCCCAGCGAAAGCAGGAGGATCGCCGCCTTGTCGACGCGGCTCAACTTGGCGGTAACGGCTCGGTTATCACTCATCGGCGTTGATCCACTCTTTCACGACCTGGGCAACGCGGCCCGGGTCTTCGGCCACCAGGCCTTTGATTGCGTTGAGCTGTGCCTCGTAACCCTCGCTCGGGCTAGGCAGCAGAATGCTTGTCGGGCCACCCAGACTGACGCGGTCGTTGGCCAGTTCGCCATCCAGACCCATCATGCCGCCCAGCTCCATGTCGCTGTCCGGGGCAGCCTGCTTGCCGCCCCCGGTAATGTTGTTCAGCACCGGTCGCAGCACACCGAACACCAGCACCAGGATGAACACCACGCCCAGCACCTGCTTGACGATATCCCAGAACCACGGCTGCTGGTAGAAGGCGATGTCGGCGATTTCCTCGCCACGGTCGGCGGCGAACGGCACGTTGATCACCGTCACGCTGTCGCCACGGCTGGCATCGAAGCCGACGGCGTCCTGCACCAGGCGGGTAAAGCGCGCCAAGTCCTCCGCGCCCCATGGCGCTCGAGTGGCATCGCCAGTGGCCGGGTCGATCTTGACCTGGTCGTCCACCACCACCGCTACCGACAGGCGGGTCATGCGCCCCTGCTGCTGGCGAGTGTGGCTGATGGAACGGTCCAGCTCGAAGTTCTTGGTGCTTTGCTGACGTTTATCTGACGGGTATGGCGCGAGCATCGGCTGGCCGGTGGCCGGGTCCATGATCTGCTGGCCATTGGCATCCACCAGCGGCTGGCCAGGCTGAATGGCAGCAGCCGGGGTAGCCGCGCCACCGGTGGTCTGCGGTGCCGAAGCGGCGCCTGGCGGCTGGTTGCTCAGTGCGCCAGGCACGCCTTGCGGACCTTGGCTGCTGGCACGTTGCTCGTCAACCGACTGCTCGCTGCGCAACGCCGGCTGGTCGGGATTGAACTGTTCGGAGGTGGACTCGACCGCGCTGAAGTCAAGGTCGGCGGACACTTCAGCCTTGTAGCGATCGTTGCCCAGCACCGGCTGCAGGATATTGTGCACGCGCTGGGTGAGCATGCTTTCCACCCGGCGGCTGTAGTCGAACTGCTTCCCGGCCTGGGTCAGCGCGGAATCCTGAATCTGATCGGACAGCAGGTTGCCCTTCTGGTCGACGACGGTGACCTGGGATTTGTCCAGTTCCGGCACGCTGGTGGCGACCAGGTTGACAATCGCCATCACCTGCCCGGCTTCCAGCGCGCGGCCTGGGTACAGCTCGACCAGTACCGAGGCGCTGGGCTTGCGTTCATCACGCACGAACACCGAGCTTTTCGGAATGGCCAGGTGCACGCGCGCGCCCTTGACGTTGTTGAGGCTGGAAATGGTACGGGCCAGTTCGCCTTCCAGGCTGCGGCGGTAACGGGTGGCTTCCATGAACTGGCTGGTGCCCAGGCCCTGCTCCTTGTCGAGCAGCTCGAAGCCGACATTGCCGTCGCTCGGCGCCACACCGGCGGCTGCCAGTTTCAGGCGCGCACGGGAGAGGTCGTCGGCCTTGACCAGCAGGGCCCCCGAGTTGGGCTCCACGTTATAGGGGATGTCAGCAGCGGCCAGGGTGTCCATGACCTGCTTGGTGTCCATGCCCGACAGGCTGCCGTACAACGGACGGTAATCGGGTTGTTGCGACCACAACACCACGGCAAAGCCGATGGCCACGCTGGCCGCCAGGCCGACCAAGAGGCCGATCTGGCGCAGCATGGGCATCTGCGAGATATTTTCCAGAAACGCCATGCCAAACAGCGGCGGCTTGGCCGCTGGCGAGCCAGCCTTGGCGGGGGCGTTTTCGACGACTGCTTCAGCCATGGGTTACATCCGTCCTCAAACCGGCATCTGCATGATGTCCTGATACGCCTGGACCAGCTTGTTGCGTACCTGGGTCAAGGCTTGCATCGACACGCTGGCCTTTTGCGAAGCGATCATCACGTCAGTCAGGTCGACGCCGCTCTTGCCGATTTCGAACGCGTTGGCCAGCTGGGTCGAAGCCTGCTGCGTCTCATGCACCTTGCCGATGGCCTGGCCGAGCATGTCGGCGAAGGTACTTTGCCCTGGCGCCAGCTCGGGGGCGGCGGTTGCCTTGGGCAGCGACATGGCATCGGCCTGCATGGCCCGCATGTCCAACATCAGACGATTGAATTCAACACCTTGGCTCATGACCCTTCTCTCTCCTGCGGCCGCATTTTTTTGACAGTCATGCGGCGAATGACCTACGTAAAGCAACAAAGGTGCCAGCCTTGCCAATCAGATCCCATGTGAAACGTGCGCCGTGGGAGCGGGCACGCCCGCGAACACCGGCGCAGCCGGTGCCAGCCACCGCGCCGGATTCTTCGCGGGCCTGCCGCTCCAATAGAGGCCCCGTGGTGCTCAACCATTCAGTTGGGTGCCAGTCAGCCGAACAGACTGGCCTCGACGTCAAACCCGGCATCGCGCATCTGTGCCAGCTTGTAGCGCAACGTCCGCGGGCTGATGCCCAAGCGTTCGGCCGCCTCTTTGCGGCGGCCGCGCTCAGCACGCAGGGTGTCGATGATCATCTGGTACTCGTGCCGACGCATGTCATCGCCCAACCCGCCGGCTTCGGCCGCCACGTCAGGTGATGGCTCGATGCTATCTGACAATGGAATGGCGCCCGCCAGACAAAAATCCGCCGCCTCGATCACTCCACCCTGCTGCAGGATCAGCGCCCGCTGCAGAGCGTTGTCCAGCTCGCGAACGTTGCCCGGCCAGGCATAGGCCTGCAGGCAGGCCCGCGCCTGCGGCGACAGACGCACCGGGGCATGCTTCATCTTGACCACATGCCGCGCCAGCAGGCGCTCAGCCAGCTGCAGGATATCGCCCGGCCGCTCACGCAGCGGGCGCCAGGCCAGCGGGAACACTGATAGACGGTAGTACAGGTCTTCGCGGAAGCGCCCGGCCGCCACTTCGCCGGCCAGGTCGCGGTTGGTGGTGGCCAGCACCCGAATATCCAGGCTGATCGGCTTGCGCCCGCCTACCCGCTCCACCTCGCGCTCCTGCAGCACACGCAGCAGCTTGGCCTGCAAGGCCATGGGCATTTCCGAGATTTCGTCGAGCAGCAGAGTACCGCCTTCGGCCTGCTCGAACTTGCCAGCCTGAGCAGCGATAGCGCCGGTGAAGGCGCCCTTCTCGTGGCCGAACAGGGTGGCCTCAAGCATGTTGTCGGGGATCGCCGCGCAGTTGATGGCCACGAAGGGTTGCGTGGCACGCTGCGACTGCTGGTGAATGTAGCGCGCCAGCACTTCCTTGCCAGTACCGGACTCGCCGGAAATCAGCACGGTCGAGTCACTGCGCGCCACACGGGCCGCCAGTTCCAGCAACTGGCGACTGGCCGGCTCGCAGGCCACCGGCCCCTCGTCGCCGGTGACCCGCCCGGCGGCATGCCGCTCCACGAGGCTGAGCAGCGCCTTGGGCTCGAACGGCTTGACCAGGTAGTCAGCGGCGCCTTGGCGCATGGCCTCGACCGCACGTTCGACAGCGGCATGCGCCGTCATCAACAGCACCGGCAACTGTGGTTGCTGGCGGCGCAGCTGGCTGAGCAACTGGTGCCCGTCCATGCCGGGCATGTTGACGTCACTGACCACCAGGCTGAAAGCGTCGTCCACCACGGCCTCCAGCGCTTCTTCGGCACTGCCCACCGCCTGATAGGCGAAACCGCCGATTTCCAGGGTATCGCCCAGCGCCTGGCGCAACACGCGGTCATCCTCGACCAGCAGCACCTTGATTGCCATTACACCCCCTCCGCCAATTGCCCGTCGATCAATGGCAACTCTACCCGCACGCAGGTACCACGGCCGACTTTCGAGCGCAGGCTGATCGTACCCTGATGCGCACGCACCACCGCCTTGACCACGGCCAGGCCCAGGCCGGTACCGGTGGCTTTGGTGGTGAGGAACGGCTCGCCCAAACGGCCGAGCAAGCCTGCATCGATGCCGCTGCCGGCATCGCTGATGCACAGGTGCAAGCTACGTTCGCGGCGGTACAGGTGCACCTTCAGCCGTGCCGGGCCATCGCTGGCCTGCAGGGCATTTTCAATCAGGTTGAGCAAAGCGCCGACCAAGGTGTCGCGATTGCACAGCAACTCACCCAGATGGCTGTCGCACTGCCAGCGCACGGCGTGCCCCTGCACATGCGCCTGGGCCGCCTGCTGCAGGGCCTGGAACAGCGCTTTAGGGGTCACCCGATCCCCCAGTGGCAACTCTCCACGGGCAAACACCAGCATGTCGCGCACCTGGTGCTCCAGTTCGTGCAGGCGTTCCTTCAAGGTCGCGGCGAAACGCAGGCGGGTTTCCGCGCTCAGCGCTTGCTCGCTATCGGCCAGGTGGCTGGCATACAGCATGGCTGCCGACAGCGGTGTGCGGATCTGGTGGGCCAGCGAGGCAACCATGCGCCCCAAGGACGACAGGCGCTCGTGGCGAGCCAGTTGATCCTGGAGGCGACGGGTTTCAGTCAGGTCGTTGAGCAGCACCAACTGGCCAGGCTCGGCATCCAGCGAGCGGGTGGCGATGGACAGACGGCGACCGTCGCGCAGCGAGACTTCGTGGCCGTCGTCCTTGCGCGGAGCAAAACTACGGGCGATCACCTGGCGCCACAATTGGCCGATCAGAGGTTCGCCGAGCAACTCGCAGGCGGCCGGGTTGGCTTCGCGCACCAGGCCTTGGCCGTCGATCACGATCACCCCACCGGGCAGCAAGTCCAGCAGATTTTGCAGGCGGTTGGCCAGGCGTTCCTTTTCGCTCAGTTCTTCGATGCGCTGGGCGCTGACCACCGCCAGCTCGCCCTTCAGTTCACTGACCCGGGCTTCGAGCAGGCTGTAGGACTGGCTCAGCTGGCTGGACACCTGATTGAACAGGGCAAAGGCTTGCGCGATACCCTGGCCGCTGTCCTGCGCGACCGGGGTTTGCCCCTGCTGATCGGGGGCTCGGGATACGTGGGCGGCCTGGGGCATCTTGCTCTCTCGCGTGGCTGACCGTCATAAAAACGGTGTGGTGCCAGCGGTGTAGCAATAGCCGTGCCGGAGATAGGGATTTGGGTTTGACGTGGGATTGCTTCAAGGCTGAGAAGTGTTCGCCTTGAGATTGGTTGTGCCTGGGAGATCGAGCGCCGCCCGCGCGGCGCATCGCGAGCTGCGCTCGCTCCTACGTTTGTTTCGGGCCAATCATTCCTGTTCCATTTGCGCGCGAACGCCTTGGCGCATGGCGCAATATCACGTTGTACAATCAAGCATCGCGAGCTGCGCTCGCTCCTACGCTTGTTTCGGGCCAATCATTCCTGTGCCATTTGCGCGCGAACGCCTTGGCGCATGGCGCAATATCACGTTGTACAAACAAGCATCGCGAGCTGCGCTCGCTCCTACGCTTGTTTCGGGCCAATCATTCCTGTTCCATTTGCGCGCGAACGCCTTGGCGCATGGCGCAATATCACGTTGTACAAACAAGGCGGTCGCGCGTGCCTGTCACAGGCGTTACTGGCCTGAAACAAACGTAGGAGCGAGCAAAGCTCGCGATGCGCCGCGCGGGCGGCGCTCGATCTGCGCCCAAACGCAAAACCCGAGACAAACACCCCGCCCAAACATCAATCTTCCGCCTGTTCCTCACCGCCCTGGCGGCTCATGCCGTACTTGCGCATTTTCTCGACCAGGGTGGTACGGCGAATACGCAAACGTTCAGCCGCGCGCGCAACGATACCGTTGGCATCGTCCAGGGCCTGCTGGATCAGCCCCTGCTCCAGGCTACCCAGGTAGTCCTTGAGGTCCAGGCCTTCGGGCGGCAGCATGGCGTGGTTGCTGAAGTTTGGTGTGTGGCCATTGATCGCCACGCGCTCTTCAAGGTCGCTGCGCAGGCTGTCGACCATCTGCTCGTCTTCGTCATCGACGTAGCGGAATTTCTTTGGCAATTCCGACACGCCAATGACCCCGTACGGGTGCATGATCGCCATGCGCTCGACCAGGTTGGCCAGCTCGCGCACGTTGCCCGGCCAGCCATGACGACACAGCGACATGATCGAGGCGGAATTGAAGCGAATGGAACCACGCTTCTCGTGCTCCATGCGCGAAATCAGCTCGTTCATCAACAACGGGATGTCTTCCACGCGCTCACGCAGCGGTGCCATTTCGATGGGGAACACATTCAGGCGGTAGTACAGGTCTTCACGGAACGTGCCGTCCTCGATCATGGTTTCGAGGTTCTTGTGCGTCGCAGCGATGATGCGCACGTCGATGCTCTGGGTCTTGTTGCTACCCACACGCTCGAAGGTACGTTCCTGCAGCACACGCAGCAGTTTGACTTGCATTGGCAACGGCATGTCGCCGATTTCGTCGAGGAACAGGGTACCGCCGTTGGCCAGCTCGAAACGCCCGGCACGGCTGGTGATGGCCCCGGTAAAGGCCCCCTTCTCGTGGCCGAAGAGTTCGCTTTCCAGCAGCTCGGCCGGGATCGCACCACAATTGACTGGCACGAACGGCGCTTCGCGACGTTTGGAATGGTAGTGAAGGTTGCGGGCCACCACTTCCTTGCCGGTACCCGACTCGCCCAGGATCAGCACGCTGGCGTCGGTATCCGCCACTTGCTGCATCATCTGCCGTACGTGCTGGATGGCACGACTGGTGCCGACCAGGCTGCGGAACAGATTGGGCTCGCGCTGACGACCGCGCTCGCGTGCCTGGTCATACATTTCGCGGTAGACCTGGGCACGGTGCAGCGAATCCAGCAACTGGCTATAGCTTGGCGGCATTTCCAGGTTGGAAAGCACCCGACGGCGAAGGTCTTCCGGGAACTCCGCAGAAGAAATTTCACCTAAAAGCAGAACCGGAAGGAACTCATCCCAGGTAGCCACTGTCTTAAGCAAGCCAAGCAGATTGCCCGGAGCATTCACGGTGCCGATGAGCACGCACAGCACTTCGCGGCTCGAGGACAATGGCTCGACAACCTGCTGCCAGTCATGGCTGGCACATGCGAGGTTTTCTTCGCCGAGGAAGTTCAGCACCACCGCAAGGTCGCGGCGGCGCGCGCTGTCGTCATCGATCAGCAGAATCTTGGTTTCACGCCACATGCAATAGCAACTTCCCTAGTCATATCGGCGCCCTGCGGGGGCGTGCTCGACATCATTCCGACTGAATGGTCAGTGTTCGGACGTCTGAAATTCGAAAACAGCCACTAGTAAAGTCAAAAAACACCGATCAGTCAAATTAATGGCGCACGGCTTTTTGCAACAACGGTGGTCAGGTGAACAAATGGTATACCTTTGCCGCGTTCTTCGCCTGACGGATTTTCGTCATTTCATCGACCAAGGATTGACGTTCACCACTTGCAACCTCGATTAGTTGGCGGTACACGACCAGCAATTGCTCGAGACTGGCACTGACATCCGCCTCATTGCCTTTGGCTTCGGACACCATGTCACCGATGCGCAAGCGACATTCCAGGTCCAACTCCCCCACCGCTTCCCAGTCGCGGTCAGCCAGCGCTGCCAGCAGCATGTCCCGGGTCTGTTCGATTCGGGCGATTACTTCGCTCATGTCATGCTCCTTTATCAGGAAGCCGACGACTGATCGCCGATTGCATCCCAACCTTCCTTCACAGTGATCAGAAGGCGCGCGACCTCGTCGATGATGGTCGGGTCGCCTTTGAGATTGGCTTCGGTCAGGCGGCGACTCATGTAGATATACAGGCTATCCAGCTCAGCCAGGTTGTCACCATGGTTTTCCAGATCCAGCCCTTCACGCAGCCCACCGATGATGTCGATGGCCTTGCCGAGCAGAATACCTCGCTGCGCAATGTCATTGCGCGCGATGGCACCTTTAGCCTGGGCCATACGATCAAGGCCGCCCTGCATAAGCATCTGTACCAGGCGGTGTGGACTGGCTTCGGACGTCTGCGCCACGCCGTTGACTTTCTGGTATTGCCGAAGGGCCAACATCGGGTTCATGGATCTACCTCGTTGCAGCGAAAAAGGTTGCTTGTACCTGTGTATCGCCTGAGCGTCAAAAAACTTTAGTGCCAACAAAAAAGCCCGGAGCGACACTGGTCGCTGCCGGGCTTTTACATGGCAAAAGGCGAGATCGATCAGGAGTTCTTGGCCTGAGCGTTGATAGCGTCGAAAACCGATTTGATCTGGTCGGCCTGGGCATTCAGCTTGGCCACGGCGGTGTCCATTGCCACCCACTTCTTGGTCAGCGACTCGGTCAAAGCCTCGGTGCGACGATCCAGCGCAGTCTGCTGGTCTGCCAGGTTCTTCGCCACCTTATCCAGGTTGCTCTTGCGTGTGGCCAGGCTGCCGTCCGTGGAGTTGTAAGGATCGATTGCCTTGTTCATGCGTTCGATCAGCCCATTGGAGCCGGTGAACAACTCCTGAACTTCGGAGCCCAGCTTCTTGTCGTTCATCGCCGCGGTGAACTTGGTCGAGTTGAACTCGAGGGTGCCATCTTTCGTGGTGTTGATACCCAACTGGCTCAGGGTCGTCAGCTGGTCACCCGCCCCAACCTCTGACAGCACCTTGCGAACATCGTTGACCAGCGAACGGGTGGTCGGGTCGTTGCTCAACGGGCCGAGCGATAGGTTGTCATTCTCATCACGCGTGGACGTTGTCAGTGCAGTAATGGTTTTTTGCAACGTGTTATAGGCATCGACGAAGGACTGAATCGACTTCTTCAGACCATCATTGTCCTGCGACACCGAGACATTGGTTGGCACACCATCGCTACCCGACCTGGCGCTGACGCCCGTCAGCTCCAGCGTAATACCACTAATGGCGTCGGTGATGGTGTTCTTATTGCTGGTGACCACCAGGCCGTCGATGGTCAGCTCGGCATCCTGCGCCTTGGCGGTAATAAACCCGGCGCCGGTATCCGACATCTGCTGAGTACCGTCGATTTCAAGCTCAGGGACACCGCTGACCATGAGGTCGGTATTGGCACCGGTGGTAGTTGAACTGAACACCAGCCGCGCACCATCCTTGCCGTTCACGATGTTGGCGGAGATACCCTGGACGGCCAGCTCTTTGTTGATCTGGTCGCGCACGGACTGCAACGAGGCACCATCTTCAACTTCGAGCTCATAAGTGTTGCCATTCTGCTCGATAGTCAGCGTACCCCCCGTAACCGTTGCAGCCGCACCGCCAGCAATAGGGGCACTCGCCACTTTCGAGCCGGTCGCCAGGCTGTTGACCACAATGTCATAGCTGCCTGCCACTGCCGTGTTGCCAGCCGTCACCTTGACCACCGACTCATTGGCCGATTTGGCGGCATACGCATTGAAAGCAGGACTGGTGGAGCTGTTCAGCTTTGCCATGGCGTCCTGAAACGCCGTCAGGGCACTGCGAAGCGAGCCCACACCGGAAATCATCGCGGTATTGTTGCTGGTCTGCCGAGTGATCTGCGCCTTCTTGGCCGCCGTGTCGGCATTGACCAGCGCCGCGACCATTTCGGTGATATTCAGCCCCGTACCTTGACCGATACTGGAAACCAGGGTGCCCGCCATACAGTTATCCCTCTTTGTTGACCGTTAGTACCTGCTCCTGCAAGCCTGACGTGATTCCTGCCTTAGCACATTCTCCGCCGATCAAACCTTGGCGTCGAACAAAATACTGTTTACATCGCTCAGGTTATGCGCAATCCGCAATGCCTCTTCAGAAGGCAATTGGCGGATTAACTCGCCGGTTTCACTGGCGATGACCTTGACTACGATCTTTCCGGATTCTTCGTCCGTGGAGAATTCCAGTTTGCGTCGGGTGGAGCTGAGAAACTTTTCAATTTCCGAAACAGCGCTTTTCACTTTTTCGGCATCATTGCTGTGCTCGGCAGCACTGATGGCATTGGGTGCCAGCGTGTCACTGCCGCTGCGCGAAGCCTCCTCGGCACGAGCAACCGGTTTTTCGCCAGCCTGTTCGGCGGGGCGGGATGCCGGGTAGGACAGATTCAGCTTGACGCTCATGTCCATGTCTACCACCTCATAACGAAAAGGCGGGGAAGCGCCTTAGAATGCACTCCCCCGCCGATCACCATCAGTAATTACTGAAGCAGCTTCAGTACGGCGGATGGCAGTTGGTTGGCCTGGGCCAGAATCGAAGTGGAAGCTTGCTGCAGGGTCTGCTGCTTGGTCAGCTGAGCAGTTTCGGCGGCGAAGTCGGTGTCCTGTACACGGCCACGGGCGGCTTCGGCGTTTTCGTTGATGTTCTGCAGGTTGTTGATGGTGCTGGTCAGACGGTTCTGAACGGCACCCAGGTCGGCACGGGTGCTGTTGATCGCGTTCAGCGCGTCATCAATAGCGCTCAGGGCGGCGGTGAAGGTCGCTTCGGCAGCGGTGCTGTCAGCACCGGTGATGCTCTTGCCACTCAGGCCGCTCAGCGCGCCAGTGGTGTTCATGGCATCGCTCAGGCTGATGGTGATCTGGTTGTCGCTGCCGGTGTTGGAGCCAACCTGGAAGGTCATGTCGCTGGCGCTACCGTCCAGCAGGTTCTTGCCGTTCAGCTGGGTCGAACCGGCGATACGGTCGATCTCTTTGAGCATCGACTGGAATTCTTTATCCAGTGCATCGCGGTCTGCTTCGCTGTTGTTGTCGTTTCGCGACTGAACAGCCAATTCACGCATACGTTGCAGGATGTTGGTCTGCTCTTGCATCGCGCCTTCAGCGGTCTGGGCG
This sequence comes from Pseudomonas sp. D5(2026), assembly GCF_057766845.1. Taxonomy (NCBI): domain Bacteria; kingdom Pseudomonadati; phylum Pseudomonadota; class Gammaproteobacteria; order Pseudomonadales; family Pseudomonadaceae; genus Pseudomonas; species Pseudomonas sp. D5(2026). The sequence goes on along the minus strand of NZ_CM173421.1, from coordinate 1,586,529 downwards.
ATGGAGATGGCGTCGTTGGCGTTTTTGATCGCCATGGTCTGGCCACGGATCTGCGAAGTCATGCGGGTAGCGATCTGCAGGCCGGCAGCGTCGTCTTTGGCGCTGTTGATTTTCAGGCCGGAAGAGAGACGGGTCATCGAGGTGCCCAGTGCATCGGAAGCCCGGTTCAGGTTTTTCTGAACGCCCAGGGAGGTGGTGTTGGTGTTTACAGTCAAAGCCATGACGAATTCCTCGTTGGATTGGGTACTACGGCTTCCGGCCTTGGCAATTCGCCGGAGGTGGCACAGAGAACCTTCGTAATAGTTATCGTCGTCAGGGCGTCTTGCTTTAGCGCAATTTCAAAAAAAATTGCTGGCACCGTGCCAGCCCAATGAAATCAAGGAGTTGACGCCAATTTGCAGTCGCCATTTTGATGCAGGATAGAAAGTAAAACGCCGTCAGACGATGACGGCGTTGTTGAAGGCTACGAACGGTCAGTCGCAGCGTTCGATAATGGCCGAGCCCCACGACAAGCCCACCCCGAAGCCACTCAACGCCACGCGCTTGCAGCCGGAGCCAAGCACGTGCTTTTCCAGCAGCAGCGGTATGCTCGAGGACACGGTATTGCCCGTCTCGACCATATCCTTGACAAACTTCTGCTTGTGCTCGCCCTCATCGAAGCGCGACGAAACGGCATCCACGATCGCCGCGCTGCCCTGATGCAGGCAGTACAGGTCGATGTCGTCGGCCTGAAGTGAGCTGGCTTCAAGCAACTGTTGCAAGTGCGCCGGCACCTTGACCAAGGCAAAGTTATAGACTTGGCGACCATTCATGAAGAACTTGCCATCGGTGGTACGCAAGTGCTCGGCACCCGCGCCATCGCTGCCGAACAACGACTTGCCCAATTGCCAGGCAGCGTCCTCACCCATCCAGGTGGCGGTGGCGGCGTCACCAAACAGCATGGTGGTATTGCGATCTTCCGGGTCGACAATCTTCGAGTAAGGGTCGGCAGTGATCAGCAGGCCGTTTTTGAGGCCCGCGGCCTCCATGAAACCCTTCATCGCATACAAGCCGTAGACATAGCCCGAGCAGCCCAGTGAAATATCGAAGGCCGCAACGGCGGTCGAAAGCCCGAGCTTGTGCTGAACAATTGCCGCGGTATGCGGCAGACCTTCGGCATCGCCGTTCTGAGTGACCACTATCACTGCGTCAATGGCAGCTGGATTCAGCGACGGGTTGGCGGCAAACAATGCATTGGCTGCCTCGACGCAAAGATCGGATGTTTCCTGGTTGGCATCCTTGCGCGGCAAGAAGGTGGAACCGATCTTGCCGAAAATGAACTCTTGATCCTTGCCGAATTTCGCACCTTGGGCGTAGTTGTCTACACCATTCACAGGTACGTAACTGGCGATGCTTTTAATGCCAATCATTGTGGCTTCCCGGTTGACATGGCGGATAGTGCGGGATCGGGCCTGAAACTGGCCTCGTCAGGCCATCGACGTAGCTGCCCGCTGACTTGATAGATTAAAGATGCACGTTTCGACTGCCAAGTCACGGTTATACGACCAAAGCGGCAAATGCCGCAATGCCGGGGCCGCTTTTGCATGGTTTTCACGCAGCCCGAGCGCCGCCCCCCCTAAGGTCACGCGCCTCCAGGTGCCTTTTTCACAACCGCCTGAAGCAGGTGCCCTGCCGAACCCAGCTTGGCATCGCTGGCAAACGCGGTTGACTGAATATCCAGGACGGTGAAACCGCCAAGTGCGAACAGATGGGTAAGCGCTGCCACCGAAAAGAAGTTGATATGTTCATGCCAGTGCCGCTTTTGCTCAGCCGAAACCTGATTGTTGCCAACCATCAACACCTCGTGGGGTAACTCAACGTACAGCAACGTATCGTCGTGCATGCAGGCGCTTATCTGCGCAAGTGTGTCCGTTGGATAAGGAACATGCTCAAGCACATGCCGGCACACGATCAAATCGTAGGAGCGGCCTCGCACCTCGTCCTTGGTCACGCTGCTGGTACCGGGCACGGTGGGCTTTTTGTCGATATCGTAGATATCGGTCGAGTAGCCCTGCCCTTTGAAAGGTGTATTGGAGCCATCCCCTCCACCCCAATCCAGAACCTGCGTAGGCGCGATATGCCGAAGAATGTATGAACGGGTCAGGCCAAGCAGCTCGCTGGGCGCGCTCAGTGCTTTGTTGCGCTCCCTGAAGCCTGGCTCATAGTGTTCTCGCAAATCTTCATAAGCCTTGCCGTAGTAACCGTCATAGAGGCGCTGCATCTCCCGTTCCGAAAACCGGATATCCAGAAACAGGAACTCACACCGCGCGCAGTGAAGGGTATTGCACACGCAGTAGGCCGTTCCCTGAGGGATACTGTTCAACCCCCAACTGTCGTCGATGACTGCGGGCGCCCAACCAAGCGCCCGATGCGACACAAAAGGCATCAGCACCGCAGGAGACCGCGACAACTGCGCCGACCCACAGCAAACGCACCGGGTAGCAACGCGTTCGCGTGCACTGGCGGGAAACACATCGTTGATCATGAAGTCAGACCTAGCATGTCCAGGTAAAAATGGGGTTATTGCGCCGCGGCCAGTTCAACCGGGCAGCCCTCTAAATCGCCGCGTCCTTGATCGACTGCTGCAAGCCATGACGCAACTGCAACCCGAGCTCCGAGCGCGCCTTGTCGATGCACGGCACATACCGGTTCCGGAAACTCCCCACGGCAGCCTGTGCAGCTGCAATGTGCACAGGTTTTTGTGGTGACAGCACGTCACGCACCTGATGAGCGAGCTCAGCGATCGTCACCGCCTTATCCGACCCGACGTTGTAAGCAGTGCCCGCGCGACCTTGACGCAGCATCACATCCAGCCAGTGAGCCAGGTCACGCTGGTCCATGTAAGACCGCACAGGCGTTCCATCCCCGCTGACGCGAATGGCGTTCGATTCAAGGGCGTCGCGAATGAAATTGCCTATCGCGAAGTGCACATCGCGCGGCAGGTCCCTGCCGACGAAGGCGAAACAGCGGGCGATGACCACCTCCAGGCCAAACTGCTGCTGGTACAAAATGCACAGATGCTCGGCGCAGCGCTTGGCAACGCTATAGGCATGGGCAGGCTCCAACGGGTCGGGCAAGCCATGGTAATCCTCGGGGATCTGCTCCATGCCCTGCGGCTGGGGGCCGTACACGCCACCGGAACTGGTCATCAACAAGCGCGGGATACGCTGCCTGACGGAATAATCCAGCACATGACGGGTGCCATCGACGATCTGGATATAGCGCTGCAATGGACTGAGCTGTGCCCCGGCAGTCGAATCGGCTGCCGCATGCAAAACATGAGTGAAGCCCCTCGCTTCAGGGAAGGACGCAGGCTGCAGAATGTCGCCATGCTGCAGACGCAGCCACGCCAAGCCGGAAAACTCAGGATGCCTGGCCAGAAAAGCCTCTGGCGATCGGCTCAATACCGTGACCAACGGCACCTGCAAACCTGCATTGGCGATATCCAGCCAATGCCGCAACAGCGCCTTGCCGAAAAAACCGGTACCGCCGGTCAATAACAGGTTCATCAGTTCGGCACTGCGTACAAGACCGAATCGAACGTGTTCGGGCAGTGCTGCCGAATATGGAACCGGTAATCGGAGCAAAACTCGAACAGCAACTCCGGCAGTTCCCACAAATCCTGAGGGTTATGGTACAGCGACACAATCAGAACCGGGCGGCAACGCCGAATGATCTGTTCAGCACCACGCAACACCTGAGCTTCAGCGCCCTCAACGTCGAGTTTGATCAGGTCGACCGGCGCGCTTGGCAGCATCTGATCCAAGGCAACGGCTGCAATCGATACGCCGCCACCTTGCTGGCTGATAGAGCAAGCCTCACCCTGGCCAGCATTGAAAGTGAGAATGCCGTAATGCTCAGCGGCCGCCAATGGCAAACAAATTGCGCGGGTATCTTCAGCCCCCACTCGCTGCACCAACCGAGCGAAGTTTTCAGGGTCAGGCTCAAGTAGAAACGCTCGGCTGCAGGAAATTTCGGGCCAGGCAATCAACTCTTCGTAGCTGTCACCGTCGTAGGCACCACAATCGACGTACGTGATATCGCGCCCCTGCAAGGCCGGCAACGTCAGCGCATTGATGTACCGTTCCTCCTCCGACAGGAAGCTGGCGTACTCCAGGTCTAACCCGAGCCGGAATGCACACATCCGATAAAGAAGCTGCTGGCTTTCATCATCAGCCAGCTTGTCTGCCACGCGCCCGATACGCTCCATGGCGTCCAGCAGGTAGCTACGGCTGCTCAGCCAGAACCGCCACCCCAGGGCCGAAGCGAACTGCTCGTACAACTCCCAAGGCATCAATGGCTTGGCAAAGCCTGCCTCGGCAACGATCGACAACAACTCATCGTAAGGCGCATCGCGATTGAAAATACCGAGTGCAAGTTGCGCTTCGGGCACCTGGAGGGCCAGTGCGTGCCAGTTCAATACTGGCAACCCTAGGGCCGAATCGATGCGTGGCGATGTCTCTACAAAGCCCGCAACAGCAATACCTTGCTGCTGTGCGGCGGTGGCCAGGCTACGACCGAAGTTCCCCGCACCGAAGATCCACAACGGCCGCTTTGGATCAATACGAGCAGGTACAACGTCCGCTGCCCGGTCACGCAGTGCAATGAAGTCTTGAAAGCGATCTCTCTTCTCAGCCATTACATACCACCTTTATCGGTGTTGGGGACGGCACGCAGCGCTGCAGCTTCTGCACGAATTTGTGCCATCGTTTCCGGCTCGAGGAACGGGTGCATGTCATCGAGTTCCGGGGTGACGAAAGCACCGTTGGCATCGACCCGCGACTTGATACGCGGCACGAACTCCTGCCGAGGGTCGACGTGCAGGTCGATCAACATCGGGCCATCACTTTCCAGAAGCGCATCAAGCCGTGCCAGGTCGCCCTGTGTAGCGATGCTTTCGGCGCGCAGGCCATAAGCGCTGGCCACGGCAGTGAAGTCCGGGAATTCCACGCCTGATTCGGGCGTGGCGCCGATCACTCGGCCAAAGAAGTTTTCGTGCGTTTGCCAGATCGAGAGGTAACCTCGATTGTTAAGCACAATCACGATCACATTGACGCCGATGGTCTTGAGCGTTTGCAGCTCCTGAATGTTCATCTGCAGGCTGCCGTCACCGGCAAAGCAGATCACCCGGCGTGCGCCCTCCGCTTTCGCGGCCGTCGCCGCACCAATGGCCGCAGGCAGGTCATAGCCCATCGACGCGGAGCCCGAGTTGCTGAACAGGCGCTGATCCTTCTGCAAGGCGCCTATCTGGAATGGCAGGATGCAGGCTGACGCATTGCCACACACCACGATGTCATCCGCACGCATCTGCGCAAAGATGCGCTGCACCATCAGGTACGGGTTCAAAGGCCCATCGGCTTTTTGCGTGTGCTCCGCCGATGCCGGATAGGTACGCCCGATGTGCTGGCACCATTGCACCCACGGCGCAAAACTCTGCAGGGTGGCCTTTGCCAGCTCTTGCTCGAAGACATCGAGGAAGTCTGCCAGGTCAGCGGCAACGCCGAAGTCCGGGCGCACGGTGGGCTTGTTCAGCTCGGCGGCGTCAATGTCGACCTGAGCCACCCAGGCGTGCTTGGCGAATGCCTGCCAGTTGTAGCTGGTCTGCCGCACATTCAGACGCGACCCAAGCACCAGCACAAAGTCAGCCGCCTGCAAGCAGAAGTTGCCGGCACGGGTACCGATAGTGCCAGGGCGACCGGCGAACAATGGGTGATCAGACGCGATCAGATCATGGGTCCAGGCGGTCGCCAGGGGGATGCCGTAGCGCTCCACCAGCGCCAGCAGCCGTTGTTCGGTGCGTGAAAGGCGCACGCCAGTGCCGCCCAGCACCACTGGGCGGTGCGATTGCAACAGCTTGCCGACGATATCACGGCAGGCGGCGCGCAAATCCTCGGCTCGGGGCGGCTGGATCAGCGATGGCGCGGGGATATCGAGCTGTGCTTTGGATTGCTGGATATCCAGTGGGATATCCAGCCAGACAGGCCCGGGGCGACCGCCTACTGCTTCGGCGAACGCCTTGGGCAGCATGACCTCCACATCCTGCTCCGAACGCACGATCTGCGCGTACTTGCAGACCGGGCTAGCCATGGCGATGGTCGGCCCCTCCTGGTCACCCAGCTGACGCAGGCCTGGCACATCCTGGAAAGACACACAGGTTTCGCGCTTGATCTGGCCGGACAGCACGATCATGGGGATGGAGTCGGTGAACGCCCCATGCACGCCGTTGAGCGCGTTGATAGAGCCCGGACCGGTCGTCAACATCACCACGGCCGGCTTGCCGGTGATGCGCGCATAACCTTCGGCGGCCATGGCACAAGCCTGCTCATGGTGCATGAACGTGCAACGCAGGTGCTCATGGCCACCCAAAGCCTGGTTGAGGAACATGGCACCGCCGCCGGTGACGGTGAAAACCTGTTCGACCCCTTGCTGAACCAGCCATTGCGCAATTTGCTGGGATACTGTCGCCATCATCACAGCCCCCGGCCCAGGATCAGTTCTTTCAGTGCCGGGGTTTCACTGTAAGGCCCGTCAATGTGGTCGATAGTAAGGCGTTCGTTTGCCTTGATCGGCTGCAGCAGCGTTTCACCGTTCATTACTTCCCGGCAGGACAGCTGCCCTTTGTGCAGCGGGATTGCAAGGTAGAAGTCCTTTTCGAACTCGTCCCGGTTCAGCACGTAGCCCGGCGACAGGTCCCGACGTGCATAGGCACCGCGCACGAGTGCATTGAGGTACTCGGTTTCTTTACGCGAAATGATGCGTCGAGTGCCGCTGACACCCCCGCACATTTCCTTGGCCTTGTGGAAGGCCTTGTACCAGGTATCGCATTGCTCAGGGAGCGAGCAGTAGTTGGAAACCGGCACACCTTGGTATTGGATATCAATGTGCCTTTCCCAGGTACGTACACCTTTACCGTAGGAAATGAGCATGGACGAGTGCCAGTCGTGGTACTCATGGGTAGACAAGCCAATGACATGCCCAGGGTAACGGTTGCGCAGGTAGTCGATCTGATCGAGCTGCAGCTCGTCGTCCTCGCTGGGGTACAGCGAAACACAATGGTTGATGGCCAGCGGGATATCACGCTTTTCAAAGTAGCGAACGATATCGTCCAGGTCTTTTTCCGATGCGCCGCCCGTGGAAATGATGGTTGGCCGGCGGGTGGACGCAATTTTCTCGATAAGCGGCCAGTCGTTCATGTCGGAACTGGCGATCTTGATGATCGGCATGTCGAATTCGACGCACAGGTCGACCGAGGCTTCGTCGAATGGGGTCGCCATGGGAATGCAGCTCAGGTTGCGGACTTCTTCCACCATGCGGGCAAACTCTGCCTTAGTCAGGCGAGTGTCCTCGGTCTTCTTCACATAGCGAAGGTCTGCGGTACCCTTGAAATCAGGATGAATGAACTCATCGACATCGCGGAACTGCAGCTTGATGGCAGCCTTGACGTTGTTGTAACGCGCGATCGTTCCGTGGTCGCGGACAATTTTCAGCCCGCGCTCCAGCTTGCCCCAATGATTGTTGGCGAGCTCCAGTACGAACAGGTTTTCAAACAGATCTTTGTCACGCTGACTAATGGTTTTCACCGGATACTCCCCTGGTTGCCGTGGGCCAGGTCGATTTGACCCCAAGGCATGCTGTGTTTTATGTGCGGCTGATGCCGGCAGTACACGCCGCCTTGGGACGTGCCCGGCGGCTGTTGGAATGGTTGACTGTTCGCTCTCAGTGTGTGGTCCGCCCTCAACCTGGCAGCCAGGCGTCAAGCCATTGGCGTGCATAGCCTTCATCCAGCATGTGCCGTGCCAGCACCTGCTCGCGCAGTGCTTGCGCGCCCCTTGCGCTGGCAGCAGGCTCGGCAAGGTGCGCCTGGATAGCACTGACCCAGTCGCCGGCCGTGTTCCTGACTCGGGTCACGGGCAACCCTTGATAGGGCAACACGTCACTGCAAACCAGCGGATAGCCGCACGCGGCATATTCCAGAAGCCGCACATTGCTGCGACACGCGTCAAGCCAGCCATCGCCTAGAGGTGCCAGCGCCAGGTCGAGCCCCAGCGACATGAGCTTTTGCGGGTAGTCATCGTAGGGCACCGGGCCATGTAACTCGCGCAGGTAGGGCTGCAACTGGGGCGGGCATTCACCCAGACAGACCCAGTCCACATCAGCACGCATGGCCTGAACGATCTCCAGCATGAGGCGCTGAACGCGGGCGTCGAACTGATCACCCACCCACCCTATACGAGGGCGACTACCTGGCTGCCGTCGAGTGGCCAACGCCCCCCAGCGGGCCGGGTGCAGACGATCCGGCACGACACGAATATCGGCGCAGAAGCCTTGCAGCGCTTCAGCCAAAGCCTGGGTTGGCACTACCAGCCGGTCCACAACGCCGACAGACCACCGCAGCGCACCTGCAATATCGTCTTCAGCCAGGCCAGGCAAGTCGGCATTCACATCGCCCACCTTGAATGCGCGGGAGAACCGGGCGTTGCAACGTAACGCCTGAATTTGCGCGTCGTTTGCCGGCCGCCCCATTACCCAACTGTCGGGCTGCAGCCGCTCCACCTCGGCGGGCAGATAAGGCCGCAAGGCCAGTCGGACATCAGCCAGGCCGGCAATACTCATGGACAAGGCAGGATCGACGATCCGGCTACGAGCAGCGCCGGCAAGTTCGCCCGGCATGCTCAACAGCACGGGTAACGGATGCCAGCTCAGGGGGTTCCATGACAGGCCCGGGTCAGTCTCGAGCTCAAAGCCAGCTCCCTGCAAAGACAGGTTGCGGTTGTAGGCCGGATCGCGGGCGATGACAGGCAGCCATCTGCCATACACCGCTTCCTGTTCGGCCTCGACCGCTTCGGCAGGCAGACACTCGCCCTGCCCTTCGCACACCACCACTGCATGGGGGGTCCACACCGTAAGATAACCAGCCTGCCGCGCCTTCAGACATAGATCGAGGCTGGCACCCGTGCGCTGCGTCAGGCGCTCGTCCATTCCACCCACATCCTGGTAAAGCGCCCGGCGAATCAGCAGACAAGCGCCAGACACGGCACTCAGGTTCTGATCCAGCTCAAGCCGGCGCATGTACCCCTCATCCTGCGCAAGCCCGGAAAACGCCGAGTTGCCAGGGCCGTTCAAGCCCAGGACCTGCACCGCCTGTTCGACCATGCCATTGGGATGCATCAACCTGGCGCCGACGATGCCTACTTCCGGGCGCTGGCCGTGGTTGAGCAAGGCATCCAGCCAGTCATCGTGCACAATCACGGTATCCTCGTGCAGCAGCACCAAGTACTCGCCCCGCGCATGCCTGGCCGCCAGATTACAGGCAGTGGCATGGTCACGTACCGACGCGTCACTCAGCACGCTGACCAGGTTTTGCTCCCGCGCCACAAGGCCAGCCAGCCAGGCTCGGGTAGCCGGGCTCCCGCTGCCATCGTTTACCAGCAAAATCTCGAAGTGGGGGTAACGGGTCTTTTCAAGCAAAGCATGCACGCAGCGTTGTACGTGATCGAGACGCCCGCTGCATGGCACAACCAGCGAAACCAATGGCTGCTCGGCGTGACCATAATCGATGCGATGAATGCCTGGCCGGTGCATGCGCACCTGCGCCTGGGTGTAGCCGCGCCGTTGCAAATGGCGCAGCAGCACCGCCTGTTCCTGAGGGCTGTGAACAGGCGCCTCGCCCGGCGAAATGCACACAGGCTCGCTAACATGAGCCAGCCCGTCGAGGCCATCGGCATCTTCGATCAAGTGCAACAGCAACGCGAGCTCCGCCGCCCCCGCGCAGGCCAGGTCGAAACCGCCTGCCTCAAGGAATACCTCGCGGCGATAGAACCAATGCCGCGCCAGTTGGGCCGGGCTGGCCAGCAGCATGTCGAGATTGAAGTCGGGGCGCAGCAGCGCCTGTTGGGTGCCCTGCGGGGTGGTAACCAGTTCATCGGCATACACCGCACGCACTTGGTCGCCCTCAAGCAATTCCAGTGCGAGCATCAACAACCCGAACGGTGTGAACGTGGTACCCGCACGCACAAAGCAGAGCCACTGTCCGGTCCCTTGTTGCAGGACCAACTGGTTAAGCGTGGCAAGCTCGCAATCAGCTGGCAAGTGGACGGCGACCTGCTGATACATCTGCCCCTGCAGGCTTTTGCGCGTCGCCTCGACCGCAGCTGGCTGGCCGTCCGGGATGATGACGAAATCGAACCAGGGCAAATCCACGCGCCTGTCTTCCAGACGCCGGGCGATCAGCTCTGCCTGGGCATCAGTAGGGCGACGGGACCGCAGCCACTGGGCAACCTGTGCATCTGGCCGACCTGCTGCCCCCTGCATGGCATCTGGTTGCAGGTCTGTGCATGGCATGGCCTGGGTCTGTTCGATGAAACTAGCCAATTGTTCCCAGAACCGGCCCTGCAAGTCAGCGTACTTTTGCTGAACGATGGCCAAACCCGATCGGGCATGCTCGATAGCCTCAGGCGTGTCTTCGAAGGCCAGCCCGTGTGTGCCGAACTCGCCAATACCGAGCGGCGTACCATCGAAAAAGGGCGATTTAAGCACCACGGCCGGACAACCACACAACATCGCTTCCAGCGCAGTTGCGGTGGAAGAGAAGCAATAAATGCCCTCACTGCGCCGGAACAGCTCAGCCATTTCCCGAGGGGTGGCTGGCCATTCGTTGGTAATGAGCGTGCATCTCGCCGCCAGCTCGGGGTGTTCCTGAAGTGCATGGGTATGGCGCCCCGGATAGATCAGCCAACCTTTGCGATGGCCGTCATAGGGGTTGCCATGGTTGTTGAACAGCGACGTGTCGATCGGCGGCAGAAACAGTATGCGCTCAGCCCCTGCCCCATTGGGCAGCAGATGCTCACCGTAGGCAAAGATCATTTCCGAGTCGGCAAACTCCGTATCCCCTGCGATCAACCCTGGCACGTTGAGCAAGTAACGCACTACCGACCGTGCGTTGGTCGGGTTCCCCGAGACCACCTCCGGGTACACCACGATAGGCTGGCGCCCGGCCTGCTCATGCTGCTGCCTCAGCTCATTGGTGAGCAGCGGAGTGTGCCACATCGGGTTGGTCGTGGAGCTGTACAGGTAGGCATCCTGGCCGCACCGGTTCAGCAGGTGACACAACATGTGCATCACCCGGATACCGGCCGAGTTATGCCGGTAGGCGGGCGCAACGATGTAATACGGGCGCGGCGACACAACGTGCAATGGCGGATAGTGCTGAGTGCTCACAAGCTGCATCCTGGATGTGGCAACGACGGGCGTGCGACGCTGGCTCGGGCGAACAACCTGCGGCCGCGCCCGGTAAACCGTTCACACGCGAATACGCCCATCAACGCAGCCTCCGTACATAGGCTTCGATGCTGTCGGCCACATGCTCAAGATGGTCTTTGCCAAGCCCTGGCCACAGACCGACCCAGAAGGTGTCCTTCATGATCTTGTCTGTCACCGTCAGGTCACTGGCTACCCGGTATTGCTGGTCTTTCATGTAGGGCTGTCGTGTAAGATTGCCAGCGAACAGCAGGCGAGTACCCACCTTCTGCGCATCGAGATGACGCAAAAGATCCAGCCGCTCGACGCCACAACCATCACGCAGCGTCAGCGGGAAGCCGAACCAGGACGGGTCGCTGTTGGGGGTGGCATGTGGCAGGATCAGCTGCTCCACACACCCGGACAAGCGCTCGCTGAGCCAGGCAAAGTTACGCTTGCGTGCAGCGATGAAATCATCCACCCGGTCCATCTGCGCCAACGCACAGGCCGCCTGCATGTCGGTGATCTTGAGGTTGTAGCCCAGGTGGGAATAGGTGTACTTGTGGTCGTAACCTTGCGGTAGGTCGCCCAGCTGCCAGCAGAAACGCTTGCTGCAAGTATTGTCTTCGCCTGGTCCGCAATAGCAGTCACGCCCCCAATCACGGAACGATTCGACGATACGCTTGAGCAGCGGAGAATCGGTGAAAACCGCCCCGCCCTCGCCCATGGTGATATGGTGGGCCGGATAGAAGCTGAGCGTACCGAGGTCGCCAAAGCTGCCTACCTGGCGGCCATCGTATGTGGCGCCGAGCGCATCGCAGCAGTCCTCGATCAACCATAAACCGTAGCGGTCGCACAATTCTCGTACCACGGCCAGGTTGAACGGATTGCCCAGCGTGTGGGCCAGCATGATCGCCTTGGTCCGCGGGCTGATCGCCGCCTCGATCAAGGCCGGGTCGACGTTATACGTACCCATCTCGATATCGACGAAGACCGGCACGGCACCAAATTGCAGGATCGGGTTGACGGTGGTAGGAAAACCCGCCGCCACGCCAATCACCTCGTCCCCCTTACGAATGGCACGATCCCCCAGGCGTGGCGAAGTCAAGGCGGAAAACGCCAACAGGTTCGCCGAAGAGCCGGAGTTGGCGGTGAGCACGCCACGCCGCCCCAGGTAACGTGCCAGGCGTTTTTCGAATGCCTGATTGAAGCGCCCGGTGGTCAACCAGCCGTCCAGTACAGCTTCGGTCATGGCTTGCAGTTCGGGTGCACCAATGACTTTGCCAGAGGGCGGAACCGCATGCTGGCCAGGTACAAAAACGGGCGCGGCCAGTTCCAGTTCGGCATAACGGCCAACGAGCTCGGTAATTTGCTGGCGCAACCGCTGCGCCGTTTGATCAGTCATTGAACTCACCTTCGTGTGCCGCTATTTGCGTGCGGCAGTATTGCTGCATGTCTTGGCCATCGCGCCAGGCGCGATGCCATTCAAGGGTGTGACGCAACGATTGCTTCAGGCCCCACTTGGGCCGCCAGCCCAAGCGTTGGCGAGCTCTGGAGGAGTCGAGGGTCAACAAGCCTGCTTCATGGGGCTGCACGTGCGGGTCGACAGACCAACCCGCTTCGCCTGGCCACAACTGCGCCATGGCATGGACCAACTCACCCACGGTAGCCGTCCCACCGCTGTCAGGGCCGAAATTCCAGGCTTCTGCCACGTCCTGACCACGCTCGATCAACGCCTGGGCCAGCAGCAGGTAGCCCTCAAGCGGGTCGAGTACGTGCTGCCACGGGCGCACGGCATCGGGATAGCGCAAGGTCACCGACTCCCCGGCTTCCCAGGCACGCAGGATATCGGGCAGCAACCGGTCTGCTGACCAGTCACCGCCACCAATCACGTTGCCCGCACGGGCCGTCGCAAGCGCCACTCCGCGGTCGCGCAGGAACGACTCGCGCCATGAGGCGCAAAGCAGCTCGACACACGCCTTGCTGCTGCTGTAAGGGTCATGCCCCCCCAAGGCATCCTGCTCACGGTATGGCCATTGCCATTCGCGGTTCTCGTAGCACTTGTCACTGGTGACTACCAGTACGGCACGCACACTGTCGCACTGCCGTACGGCTTCAAGCAGGTTGAGCGTGCCGGTAACGTTGGTGGCGTATGTTTGCGCCGGGCTGCGATAGGACTCGCGCACCAACGGCTGCGCGGCCAGGTGCAGGACAATCTCGGGGCGAAATGCCGCAACGCTGCGCAGCAACCGGTCAGCATCACGAACATCGGCAAACTCGCCAGCCACGCACTCAGCCAGCCTGGCGCTGCCATAAAGCGAGGGCGAGGTATCGGGGGCCAGGGAGTAGCCATACACTTCGGCGCCCATCTCCCGCAGAAAAAGGGCTAGCCAGCCGCCTTTGAAGCCGCTGTGCCCTGTCAGGAAAACCCGACGCCCCGACCAGAAGCTACGGCTCATGACCAGATGCGCCATTGTGCTTCATCGGCCTTCCAGCGCTCTTCCAGGTAACTGCGATCGCGCAGCGTGTCCATGGCCTGCCAGAAGCCACGGTGCACGTGGGTCATCAGTTGGCCATCCTGCGCCAAGGCACGCATCGGCTCATATTCCCAAGTGGTAGCGTCGCCCTCGATATAGTCGAAGATCCCAGGTTCGAGCACGAAGAAGCCGCCATTGATCCAGCCACCGTCGCCCAGTGGCTTTTCCTGGAAGCCATGCACCTGCTCGCCTCGCACATCCAGTGCACCGTAACGCCCGGGCGGCTGAACGGCAGTGACGGTCGCCAGCTTGCCATGGCGGTTGTGGAAATCGATCAGGGCTGGCAGGTCCACATCGGCAACGCCGTCGCCGTAAGTCAGGCAGAAGGTTTCGTCGCCAACGTAATCGCGTACCCGCTTGAGGCGCCCGCCAGTTGCCGTATTCTCGCCAGTGTCCACCAGCGTGACTCGCCAAGGCTCGGCATGACGGTTGTGGATATGCATCTGGTTTTCCGACATGTCGAAGGTGACATCTGACATGTGCAGGAAATAGTTCGCGAAGTACTCCTTGATCACATAGCCCTTGTAACCGAGGCAAATCACGAAATCGTTGATCCCGTGGTGGGAGTAGATTTTCATGATGTGCCAAATGATGGGCTTGCCACCAATTTCGATCATCGGTTTCGGGCGCAGATGCGACTCTTCACTGATACGGGTACCCAGGCCACCGGCCAGGATGACTGCTTTCATTGTCGACACACCTTGACAGGCTGACGCCCATAGCGGGCTGACAAAATACTGACCAATTCAGTACGTTGCCGTTATCTAGCAAAAAGATTGCCAATCAGCCTGAGTGGGCAAGGTAAATGCGCGTGCAGCGGGAGATACCGCTCAAGCGTGGAGCCGGCCTTGAACGGCCGGGCTCGCGGGTAGTGTCGAAACAGGCACCACAGGGCTGCGATGTCAGCTTGCAGCCCTGTCAATAATCCGCCTCGACCTATTCGACCTGTTCCAGCCAGCCTAAGGACGAGGCAGCCTGCTCACTGAAGGCCGAGGGCCAGCGATCGAACAGCGCCTGCGCCAACGCATGATCCGCTTCAGGCAGGGCGCTGAGCAGCAGCCTGGCTTGCGGCGTCCAGACCACCAGTTGCCCGGCCTCGACAACGGCCCGGCACAGGTCGATATCAGCACCTTGGGCAACCTGCAAACCCGCGCAATGCTCGAACACCTCCTTGCTCACCATCAGGCAGTCGGCACTGACCGCCTGACAACCGCGCACTGCCAATGGCCACCGGGCTTCAGCACTCGCTAGCGGCTTCATGCCCTGCCAGGGCGAAGCCAACTGCGGCCCCTGCAGCAAGGCATAACCTGCATGCAGAAGCGCAGTATCCCCCCCCTCGAGGCAAGCACCGACCACACCCACTTCCGGGCGCTGAGCCTCATTGAGCAGCGCCTCGATCCAGGCAGGGGTAATGACCTGACTGCGCTCAGACACCAGCACCAGATAAGCCCCTCGTGCCTGGCTCGCCGCCAGGTTCAGCCATTGGCTGCGCGACCCGCCCGGCTGACCGACCAGAACATGCACCTTGCCGGCGAACGGCTGCAGCGCCGCAACCTCGTGCTCGGTACACACCACCAGCACTTCATAGCGTGGGTAACGGGTACGCTGCAGCACGCTCCGCAGGCAAGCCTGCAGCTGCGAGGCATCGCCTTCACTCGCGACGAGCACGCTTACCAACGGCGTGGACGAATGGCGGTAGTCGATAGACAACCCTTCATTTGCCTGTATCTTCACCTGCGCGCGATAACCCAATTGCGTCAGATGCCGACCAACCACCTTGGCAGCTTCCTCATCCAGTGCACTACCGCCCTGCTGTCCGATCACCAGATAGTCGGCCATGTGCGCCAGGCTGCTCAAGCCCTGGGCCTCTACCAGTCGCAACAGCAGGTCGAGCTCCAGCGCCTCGCGGCAGGTTTCGCTGTACCCCCCCAGATCCAGCACCGCCTGGCGACGTACCAGCCAATGCCGAGACATCAACCCAGGCTGACTGCGCAGCAGATCGAGGTCCGCACCTGGGCGTTCGACACTGTGCAAACGCCCTTGACTGTCACGCTGTACTTCATTGGCGGCGATGGCATGGCAGGCCGGGGCGTCGACAAGCTCCACCGACAGGCGCAACAGACCTCCGGCAAGCAGCACATCACCAGCACTCAGCAGCATCAGCCAGGCACTCGGCAACTGTCGTACCGCCTGATTCAGGTGATTCACCCAATTGCTGTCACTGACCTGAATGAAATGCAGCGTGTCGCGCGGCGTGGTGATGGCCGGTGGCTTGCCAGCCTTGAGCACTAGCAGCTTGAAATTGCGTATGCCGCTGGCAAGCAGGCTGTCGAACGTAGCCTGAAGCGCTTGATCGTCGTTTTCAAGATCGAGAACCACGAAGGCGATCTGCTCGGCCGGGTGCTTTGCCAGGTACCGGAGCACGCGCTGGCGCCCCGCCTCATCCGGTGTAGCGGCAGCGATGGCATCGATCACCTGACCCGACGGAGTACCTTGCAAACGGCATTGCTCATGGATACCCGGGACCTGTTCGAGGCGTGCCAGCCAATCCGTCAGCTCACGAACATGCGCAGCTTCCTCTGCCCTGTCCAGCGTGGACAACAGCAGATGGCAGACTTCGCTGTTGAACAGACTCAACGCCAAGGCCTGCCAATAGCGGTGGTTCAAGCTTTCTGCAGTATCGTTGGGGTGCGCTTGCAACAAGTCACGCTGCTGCACCCAGATTCCTTCTAGCGCACGTAGCTGCTGAGGGCTGGTCGGCCAGGCGTGACACAGAAACTCAAGCTCGGTCAACCGTGCAAACAGGGCGCCGTTGTAATAGGGCAGCTGTACGTCCTGATGCGGCTCGAACAAACGCTCCGGGTCATCGATGACACTGCGCCAGTTGGACGTGAAGATCAACGACGTCGCACCCAGATCGTAGGTGTTGCGCACGAATCTGTTGAGGGCCGTGTAGCCTTGTTCGTCGCCATATAGGTGATACAGTTCAGCGTCCCACTGACGCAAGCCGCGCACCAGCTGAGTCAGGCGTTCTTCACGCTCCACCGGGCTGTAGCCGGTGGGCTCATGCTCACTCACCACATCGGTCTGGGCCAGATGTGCAACCGGCCCTTGTGCCAACACTGCAAGGGATATCGCCACACGCGCGGCAGGCGCATCCAGATTGTCTGGCAAGGCCGTCAACACGGCTTGCAAAGTTGAGACACGCATGACTGCACGCCAGGCTTGCTGCCCAGCCCGGGCGTACTGCAAAAGCCTGGCTGTAGCGGTTTCGGCAACGGCAGGCGCAAATGCCGAGCCTACCCGGTAGTACTCGACCTTGCCACTCGCAGGCCTGTAGCCCAACAACTGGCCTTGCGCAGCCACAACCCCAGGTTGCGCGTGCAGGCACACCGCTGCATTGTCCAGAGATGGGGCCAGCACGAAGTCGGTATCCAGCGCCAGCACCACATAAGCCGTGGCGAGCCCCGCCAGACATTCCGCGAGGGCCTGTGCGAACCCGGCCGAGCTCGACCCTGGCGGTAAGTCAAACGCCACACAGGGCACCTGAGCCTGCTGGTAGTAGTGCTGCGCGCGGACGCGGCTGTGCGCCTGATCCTCGCCCAGCAAAACAACGGTCACATCATTGCGCGAGCCGATTGCGGTATCGATCATATAGCACCTGTCAATTGTCAATCAGGCGCGGGCATCTCCCCACGCCCCCGTTCAGTCTGCCAACCAGGCGTTGGCCCAATGCTGCAAATGGTGCGGCATCAGCATGTAGTCACGCAGCACTTCCGCACGCAGGGCATCGCCCTGACGGTAGCTGGCCTGCGGATCAGCCAGGTGCATGCGAATCGCGTCCAGCCATTGCTCGGTGGTGTTGTCCTTGACCCGGGTACATGGCAGGTAGCCGGCGTAGGCCTTGGTGTCGCTGCAGATCACCGGAAAACCACACGCACCGTACTCCAGCAAGCGCAGGTTGCTCTTGCAGTCGTTGAACAGGTTCTGCTCCAACGGCGCCAGCGCCAGGTCAAGGTTGAGGCTGGCGAGCTTGCGTGGGTAGTCAGCCAATTGAACCGCCTTGTGAAACTCTTTCACATAGGGGCGCAAGGGGTCCGGACACATACCGAAGAAGACCCAGTCAACCTCGTTGGCAAGCGTCTTCACCACCTCTTGCAACAGTTCCAGATCACCACGATGGCTGGTGCCACCTGCCCACCCGACTCGCGGCCGGATACTTGTCTGACGCTGACTGGACAGGCCAGCCCAGAGCGCGGCGGACAACATGTTGGGCACTACACGAATATCCTGGTGCATGCTGGATAACGCATCAGCCAGCGGCTCGGTCGAACACACCAGCCGATCACACTGCCCGATGCCTTGGGCCACCAACTCGGCAAGGTTGCTGGGCAGATTGCGGGCATGGTCGTTCTTTTTTGGCGGATCGATGATGTAGTCGTCCAGCTCGTAGATCATCCGCGCATGCGAGAAGCGTTTGAACTGCGCCATTTCCCTGATGTTGCCCGGCATGTAACGACACTGCAGGATCATCACATCGGGCTTTTCGCGCTCGAGCTCGATAATGCCTGGGGAGACGTGGTTGACCCGCCCCTGGATCCAGCCCGCCCGTTCAAGTTCGGTGAACGGCTGGATTACCCGGTAATGCCCCACTGCCGTGGTATTGACCGGCAACGCCAACACTGACGGCATGGCACGGGCAATGAAAGGATCCCAACCACTGCGCAGGCCTGGCTCCAGGTTGAAACTGGCGAATTTGAGGCTCAGGTTGTCGTTGTAGGCTGGGTCCCGGGCAATGCGGCTCAGCCAGCGGTCATAAGCAACGTCCCGGTCGGATCTGGCAAGCTCTTCTGCCAGTCCGACAGCTTCACCACCCGCTAGCCTCATGACGCGAGCAAAGGGTGTCCCCACCGACAGGAAGCCTTTTTCACGCGCACGCAGACAGAGGTCAACGTCAAACAACGTGACCTGGAATGCCGAGGTGTCCAGCCCCTCAAGCTCCTCGAACAGCGTCCGGCGAATGAGCAGGCAGTCCAGGCTCAGTGCGCTCCAGTTCTGTACTAACTGCTGACGCCCCATGTAACCCTCGGCGGTCAGCAAGCTACCCGGAAATGGGCTACCTGCTGTACCGCCGCCAAGACCGAGCACCAGGCCGGAAGAAACCAGCTCGCCGTTGCTGCCGCATAGCGTCGGCCCCACCAGACCGACCTCGGGACGCTGCGCCTGACTCATCAAGGTACTGAGCCAACGCGGTTCGAACAGCGCACATTCCGGCGCGAGCAACAGCAAGTATTCTCCCTGCGCATGGCGACTGGCCTGGTTGAGTATCGCCGCCCTACCTTGCGCCTGAACATCGATGACGCGCAACTGGTCACTGCCCAGGCCACGCATCGCCGCCAACCACTCGGCGACAGCCTGCGGCTCGTCGCCATTGGCGATGACCAGCACTTCGAACTGGCTATATTCCGTGTACTGGAATAGCGACTCGACACAACGCCTGAGCGCATTCAGGTCGGCCCCTGCGGGAATCAGGATCGATACGCTTGCCTGCTGCTCATGCCGATAGGTCACACGTGTGATCAAGCTGCCGGCAGCGCCCTCCACCAAAGCGTCGACACCTATACGACGCAAGTGTGCCTCGACCACACGTGCCGCCTCTGCCTGCCCTGCTGTCTCGTTCATCCAGTCTGCGTACCCCGACTGGCAGTGCACCAGCATCTGCGCGACGTGCTCTACCACATGCAAGCCATAAGCCTCGACCATTCGCCATAGCAGATCCTGTGGCGCCAGGCTCTCGAACTGGGTATCGAACCCCTCCAGTGCCAGCAGCGCCGCACGCTTGAATGCCAGGGTACGGCCCACGTAGGGCACACTGCGCATCAAATCGAGGTTGAAGTCCGGCTTGAAAATCGGGTTGCCGGGCGCCAGTACTCCAAAGGTGTCTTCATCGGTGTACAGACACATGCTATCGGCGCGCAGCGCCATGCGCTCGCCCATGACGACCAGTGCATGCGGCCGTAGGCGATCACCGGCACGCAACAGCAGCACCCAGTCGGCAACGCGCGCGCCTGCCAGCCACTGGTTGAGTTGAGCGTACCCACTGCCGTCCAAGACCAGGTATTGCACGCCTGCCGCGTCAACCTTGTCGAAGCGATCAGGCACCAGCACCAACACCTCGCTGGCGGCATAGGACTGTGCAGCCAGGCTGTCCAGGGTAGAGCGCAGTGCGCCTTCATCGCCCTCGCGACAGGTTACGATCGGGACGATGCCAGGCTGTGCTGGCCACTGTTCGATCCGCTTCGGCAGCAACCGCAACTGCCCGTCTGACAGGTTGCGGCAGGCCAGCCATTCGGCATAGAGCTCGGCAAAGCTGAGGGCGTGACTGCCCACCTGCTGCGAGAAATTCGCGACCTGACCGGCATGGAAGCGGCGAATGTCCAACTCCTCCCAGGCCTGGTCGGCCTCAGGGTCGTAAGTCTCCAGCGGCAGGTAACGGACCCAGCCATTGGCCGGGGCCAACTCGCCGGTGCGCGCCGCCAGCATCTGCTGCAGCCATTCGGTTTCATGCTTGTAGGCCTCAGTCATGCTGGAGTGATGACTGAGCCGGCCTGGGTGGATGCGCTCCACACTCAGTATGCGTTCCAGGCTCGCCAGATGCCCACGGCGCAGCAGACATGCATACAAGGCCAGGTCCAGTCGTGCGGCGAACCCCTGGCCGCCCTGGACCAGTTGCGGCAGGTACTCCAGCACCTGGGCTCGACGGAACAGCACATGACTGATACCACCAAACAGGTTCGGGACATTCTCGGCGATGCTGGCCAGCAAGTCCGTACCCACAAGCACCGCACTTTGCGGCGCAATCACGCTATTGAGCGCACGGGAAGGCAGGAGGATGTCATCAGCAGACCAGAGCAGGCGCTGCCCGATCACCATGCTGAGCTGAGGCCACTGCGTCAACACTTGCGCTTGCTGGCTGATGCAACTGTCGAGCAACAGGTCGTCATCACACAGAAACTTCACCAACGCCCCGCTGGCCTGCTCCAGGCATGCTTGCAGATTACGTGCAAAACCCAACCGAACAGGGTTGCGGGTATAGCGCACGGGCACCGCCGTCCCCTTGCCGAGCGTCTGGCAGATTGCTTCGATTTCCATACCAGCACTGTCATCGCAAATGACGACTTCCAGGTTGGGGTAGTCTTGGCTAAGCGCACTGACCAAGGTTGCTTGAAAGAAATCGGCATTGAAGGCAGGAATGGCGATACTGACGAGTGGCTGCTCTGACACGATGACGACCTTGGTGGAGAGGCGGTGCGCTTGGGGATAAGCAGACTTTCAGGCCTGGACGGCACAAGGGCAAACCGGCCGGTCATTATTAACCCTGTCCGGCGTGCCCTTGCGGCATGACTGGCAAATGCCCGCGAACTTCAGATGTAATTGACCAGCGAGAGACCAGCAATCTTTGCGTAGGCTTGCAACGACGCCTGCAACATGTTGGATTGCATCTGAAGGCGAATCATCACCTCGGCCGGGTCGCTCTCACGAATCGAGCTCTGGGTCTTGGCGTTTTCGCCACTCAGGGCCTCATTGGTTTCCACCTGTACATCGATCGCCTGGCCACGGCCGCCGATCGACGATATTGAGGAACTGACCTGGTTGGTGGCACTGGCGATGTTGCCAATCGCCGAGTCCAGCGATGCCAGGAAATTCTGCCTGGCGGCAGGATCGTTATCGACCGGAGTGGCCAGCGCCGCACGCAACTGGCTGATGGTATCGAGGACGTTCTGAGTCTGATGCGTGTCGACCTTGATGCCAAAGCTGTCGCCTGCGCTCGGCGTGTCCGAAAGCGTGAACTCGACCCCCATGGCGGTCGCCGTGTTGCCACTGAGCGTGCCCGTGGAAATCGGTTTGCTGTCTGCGCTCACAGGGGAGGCATAAAGCTCGAACTCGGTAGCACTGGTGAACTTCAGTACAGCACCCTCAGGGAATGCCGACTTGTACTTTTCCGCATCGGTGATGGTCGCGCCCGTCACCTGGGCCGACGAGCTATTGCCTGCACTACGGGTGCCGCTGATTTCATCTGCCTTGGAGCTCAGGCTAAAGACATGGCCGGCAATGGCCGCATCAGGGTCGCCTGCATCGCCCTCCTTGAGGGTGATGTCCAGGCGCAGGTCAACACCACGAAAATTGATCGTGGTGTTCTTGCCATTGGGGTCGAAGGTGCCCCCCTGGCTGGCTTCCAGCGTCACGTCCTTGCCTTCGGCATCGGTGATCTTGAACTGGGTACTGCTGGTGAACTCGATGGTGTACGGTTCGCCGCTGCGGAAGCGGTCGTTATACGTCGCGCTACCGCTCACTTGGCCATTGGACAAGTTGACCCGGCCATCGTCGGTACCCGGCGACATCAGGCTGGTTTCGCTGCGACTGGTATTGAGCGCTTGCTCGAAGGCATCGTAGCCAGTTTCGTTAGCTGCCAGGGTGAGCATGTCACCGACTTGCAGGTTCAGTTTGCCCTGGTCGCCCTGGTAGGTATAAGTACCATCAGCGTTTCGCACATAGGGCGGTGTATCACCTTTGGATCCCGAGAACAGGTACGCACCGCTTTCATCCTTGCTGTTCATCAACGAGAACAGCTGATCCTCCAGCGACGCCAGCTCAGTGGCATTGGCCTTGCGGTCTGCGTCGGTGAAACCGGCGTTGCCCGAACTGATAGCCAGCTCGTTGACACGCTGCAAGATGGTGCCAATCGCATTCAGCGTGCTTTCTGCGGTGCCCAGAGCGTTGCGCACATTGGTAACGTTGCGGGCGTACTGGTCGAGCATGTTCTGTTGCTGCTGCAGCTGCAGCAGACGTGCCGAGCCTACCGGATCGTCAGCCCCCCGACGCACCCGAATGCCGTCAGAAGCCTCTTGCCGGGTCTTGTCGAGGTTGGAGAAGCTGCGCTGGTAGTTGGCGCTGTTGCTGCTGTAGAACTGCGAAGTGGAAATGCGCATGGTCTACGCCTCCTTAAAGAGCATTGATCAAGGTGGTGAAGGTTTCCTGTGCCGCCTTGATAATCTGCGACGACGCGGTGTAGTACTGCTGGAACTTGACCAGATTGCCGACCTCTTCATCGACCGACACACCGGAAAGGCTGTTGCGGCTGTCCAGCGCAGAACTGTGCAGCGCATTGGTGGCATCACTGTCCATTTCCGCCTGGCCAGCCTTGCCGCCAACGTTTGATACCAGCTTGGCATAGGCATCGGTAAAGCTGATGCCCTTGCCGTTGGCCCCCACTTCAACCGTGGACTTGGTCTGAAGATCGATCACCGACTGGGCGTTGCGGTTATCGGCCGAGCCTGCCCCCGTCAGCGCTACGGTGTAGCTGTCGCCGTTCTGCGGCGCGCCGGAAACGCTCATTTCAAAGGTGAAGCTGCTACCGGTCGCATTGCCGCTGCCATCGACCATCGGCACTGACAACTGCAGCTTGTTCTCCTGGCCCGGCACGATAGTACCGCTACCAATTTCCGTACCCTTGGCGTCGAACAGCTTGTAAGCCTGGGGCGAAGTGGTTTCATCACCGAACACCAGCTTGACCGGGGTGGAATACTTGAGCCCTGCCTGCAGCTGCGAACGCTGCGTGGCGTCGTAGATATCCAGCTGCGAGGTCAAGGTCGGCTGGGTGATCACCCCTGTGCCCTTGTTGCCGGCACCATTGGTGGCGGTCAGTGGTGCCGCCAGCGCCAGACGCTTGGGATCGGTGAGGACCGTCTCAATATTGGCGGCCGCGTTGCGAGTGGGAGTTATCTTGAAGCTGTCGCCAGCACTCAAACCGCCGCCGTTGAGCGACAGGGTAAAACCATCGATGACCGGCGGTGGCGTGTCATTAAGGTCGTAACTGCCCATTTCGGTGCCTTCCGGCAGCTTGCGCACGCTGTAGCCCGTCGCGCTGGTGAAAGTCACCTGGTAGTCGCTGGTGGTCAGTTTGCCGGTGTCCTTGATGCTGACATCCAGGTTGCCGGACCCGATGCTGTTGCCCAGCTTGGCGACGCTACGCTCACTCATGGCCTTGGCGCTGTTGATGTCACCAAACAGGGTGGCGCCAAAATTACCATCCTTGTCGATACCTTGGGCCAACTGGCGGTTGATCTGGTCAGCCACTACCAGGGCCACGCGCCCAAGCTCGTTAAGCGCAGGGTCGAGGGTTTCGCTGCGATAACGGATCAACCCGCCCAACTCGCCTCCGGTGGCACTGCTGGTGATGTCCATCCTGGTCGAGCCGCGATTCAGCACCAGGCTCAAACGACTCGGGTCGCTCGCCGTAGGTTCCACGCCCACAGTCTGGGTGGTATTACCCAGCACCAGCGCCTGGCCGTTCTTGAGGTAGATATCGTAGGTACCGTCACGCTCGACCACATCTGTGCCGATCAGCTTGTTCAACTCACGCACCGCGCCATCACGCTGGTCCAGCAAATCGTTGGGCTGGCCGGAAACAGCCCCCACGCGGGCGATTTGCTCGTTCAACCCGGCGATGGTCTTGGTCAGGTTGTTAATCTGGTCGGTAATCGCCGTCATGTTGCTGTTGATATTGCTCAACTGCTGATTCAACTGCGACGACAAGGTAGTGAAACGCTTGGCCAGAGACTGCGCACTGGTCAGCAACAGCTGGCGCGAAGCGTCTTCGGTTGGCTTGGCTGCCGCATCCTGCATGGAGGTGAAAAAGCTCTGTAGCGCGGCGGTGATGCCGGTATCGCTACTCGACAGCGAGGTATCCAGCGGCGTGATCTGATCCAGGTAAGAGGACGCCTCGCTGCTCAGCGACGTAGTGGTACGCAGCTGATTCTCAATGAACGCGTTGTAAACCCGGCGCACATCCGCCAGGGTGGTACCACTGCCAATGAACACCTGGCCGACCTGCTGGCCGCCCTTGGTCTTCTGCACGTTCTGCTGGCGCGAGTAGCTTTCGACATCGGCGTTGGCGATGTTGTTACCGAGGGTGTACATCCCCGATTGCGCGGCGCCAAGCCCCGACATACCAATGTTGATCAGACTCGCCATGGTTCCATGCCCTTAAAGTTTCGTTGCGGTATCGAGCATTGCGTAGTGCTCGTACGACTTCATCTGTCTTGCGATCTGCGAGATCTTGCTGGCGTAATTCGGGTCGGTGGCGTACCCGGCCTTTTGCAACTCTTGCACGAACTGTTCCGGTTTATCGGCGGCCTTCACCGCATCTTGATAGCGCGAATTGTTCTGTAGCAGGCTGACCAGATCGTGGAAGCTGTCCTGGTAGGAATCGTAGGAGCGGAACGCCGCCGTTTCCTTGACGAACTGGCCATCGCGGAACTCGCTGGTGATCGCCCGCGCCTCGCCGCCTTCCCAATTACCGGTCGCCTTGATGCCGAACAGGTTGTGGCTGCTGCTGCCATCGGTGTTGCGCATGACCGACTTGCCCCAACCGGTTTCCAAGGCGGCCTGCGCCACCAGGTAGCGTGGGTCGATACCAATGCGTTTGGCCGCCTGCTCGGCCATCGGCAGCATGGTGGCGACGAATTCGTCGCTGTCGGCAAAAGCTTTTTTCGGCGCCAGCGGTGGCTGGGCCACGGCGCGCCCGACAATGCGCAGGCCGGTGTCCGGCACAGCGAAGGCCTTGGCCACTTGCTGGCCGTCACGGGCAGGCACAGTGGCGGTATTCGCAGTGGCCGCCGACGGCACGATACCGGCCAGCAGGCGATCGGTGAGTTTGCTCGGCAGCGCCAGACGACGCGAGTTAAGTGCAGCGACGTCGTTGCGGGTGGCGGTCGACTGGGTGGCATGCACGGGCTCGGCCACCTTGTTGCCCCACAGCGCCGGGGCGTTGCCCTCGATACGTGGAAACGGGCTGGTGCTGGCCTGGCTGGCCTTTTTCTTCGACAGCTGGCGCACCAGCACATCCTGCAGGCCAATACCACCGCCCTCGCGGGACATGCTCACGGCCAACTGCTGGTCGTACATGTCGCGGTACTGCTTCACCGTTTCAGTGTTCATCGGGTTGTCGTCGGCCAGCACATCACTGGCCTTGCGCGAAGCCTTGAGCATTTCGCTGATGAACAGCGATTCGAACTCCTGGGCTACCTTGCGCACGTTGGCGTCACTGTCGCGATCGCCATGCTTGAGCGAACTCAAGCGGTTGAGGTCGGTGTAGGCACCGCTGTCGGCACCACCGGAAACCAGGCTTTTGCTGTTCATCCGCACCGTCCTCAGATCACGATCAGGTCGGCCTGCAAGGCGCCGGCCTGTTTCAGGGCTTCGAGGATCGCCATCAGGTCGCCGGGCGCTGCGCCCACCTGGTTCACCGCGCGGACGATCTCATCCAGCGTGGTGC
Organism: Pseudomonas sp. D5(2026); assembly: GCF_057766845.1. Classification (NCBI taxonomy): domain Bacteria; kingdom Pseudomonadati; phylum Pseudomonadota; class Gammaproteobacteria; order Pseudomonadales; family Pseudomonadaceae; genus Pseudomonas; species Pseudomonas sp. D5(2026). The sequence goes on along the minus strand of NZ_CM173421.1, from coordinate 1,560,381 downwards.
CCGGGCCGAACTTGAACATCGGTTTGGCTTCCTGCTCGGCATTGACCCGCGAACGTGGCACCACGGCGGTCTGGCCATTGGAGAGCGGCCCGGGCTGGCTGACGATCGGGTCTTCGGTAATGGTCACGGTCAGGCTGCCGTGGGTTACCGCCGCCGGCGACACCTTGACGTTCTGGCCGATGACGATAGTGCCGGTACGCGAGTTGATGATGACCTTGGCCACCGCCTGGCCCGGGTCGATTTCGAGGTTTTCGAGGATCGACAGATAATCCACACGCTGGCTTGGGTCCATCGGCGCGCTGACCCGCACCGAACCCCCGTCCAAAGCCTGGGCCACGCCAGGGCCGAGCAGGTCGTTGACCTTGTCCACGATACGCTTGGCGGTCGTGAAGTCGGGGCGATTGAGGTTCAGGGTCAGGGTATTGCCCTGGTTGAAGCCGCTCGGCACCGCACGCTCGACGCTGGCACCACCCGGAATACGGCCGGCGGACGGCACGTTGACAGTGATCTTCGAGCCATCACGACCCTCGGCGTCAAAGCCGCCCACGACCAGGTTGCCCTGGGCAATGGCGTAGACATTGCCGTCGATACCCTTGAGCGGGGTCATCAACAGGCTGCCGCCGCGCAGGCTCTTCGAGTTACCGATCGAAGACACGGTAATGTCCACCACCTGGCCCGGCTTGGCGAACGGCGGCAGGTCGGCATGCACCGACACTGCGGCAACGTTCTTCAACTGCACGTTGCCGGAACCGGCCGGCACCTTGATGCCGAACTGCGACAACATGTTGTTGAAGGTTTGCAGGGTGAACGGTGTCTGGGTGGTCTGGTCACCCGTGCCATTGAGGCCCACCACCAGGCCGTAACCAATCAACTGGTTGGAGCGTACGCCAGAGATGCTGGCAATGTCCTTCAGGCGCTCGGCCTGGGCAGCGAAGGCGCAGGACAAAAGCAGGGTTGCGGCAATCAGCTGCCTTACGTTGAACATGGTCATCCGTACTCAGAAAGGCCAAAGCGGGCTGATGAAGAAGCGGTCCAGCCACCCGGGCTGGCTGGCATCGGCGAACGAGCCCGTACCGGAATAGGTGATGCGCGCGTCGGCCACGCGAGTGGACGGCACGGTGTTGTCAGTGGCGATATCGTCAGCGCGGACCATGCCGGCAATGCGCACCAGCTCTTCACCGGTGTTCAAGGTCAGCCACTTTTCGCCGCGCACGGCGATGATGCCGTTGGGCAGCACTTCGGCTACGGTCACGGTAATCGAGCCGGTCAGGGTGTTGCCCTGGGTGGCCTTGCTGTCACCCTTGGTGGCGCGCTCGCCGCTGTAGCCGGCCTCCAGCGACAGGTCACCACTGCCAAACGGGTTGTTGGTGTTCGGCGTGGTGCCGAACAATGACGTCAGGCCGATGTTGGCATTGCTGTTCTTCTGGATCTGCGAACCTGCGTTCTTGCTGGCCGAAGTTCTCTCGTTGAGGGTGACGGTAATGATGTCACCCACCCGGAACGCCTTGCGGTCGCTGTACAGGTTCTGTTCGAAACCGGCCTGATAGATCGAACCGTTGTTGGCCGCTGCCGGCAATGGGGTGCGCGGCAACACCGGCGCATAGTACGGGTCGTTGGGCCTGGGCGTCGGCGCGACGCAACCTGCCAGCAACACCGCCCCCCCCAGGGCGAAAACGGACAACAGACGATTCATGACACTTACCTCACGGGCGCAGCTGAGTGACAGGGTTTAGAGCTGTTGAGTAACGAACGACAGCATCTGGTCGGCCGTGGAAATGACTTTGGAGTTCATCTCGTAGGCACGCTGGGTGGTGATCATGTTCACCAGCTCTTCCACGGTGCTGACGTTGGAGTTCTCCAGCGTCTGCTGCAGGGTGGTGCCAAAACCGTTCAGGCCCGGGGTACCGACCTGGGGTGCGCCACTGGCAGCGGTTTCCAGGAACAGGTTGTTACCCATCGCCTGCAAGCCAGCCGGGTTGATGAAATCGGCGGTCTGAATATTGCCGATAACCTGCGCAGCCGGGTTGCCGGCGGTGGTGATCGACACGGTGCCGTCCTGGCCGACAGTGAAGGTCTGGGCGTCGTTCGGCACCACGATGGCAGGCTCCAGCGCCAGGCCATCGGCGTTGACGATCTGGCCGTCGGAGTTCAGGTGGAAGGTACCGTCGCGGGTGTAGGAAACAGTGCCGTCAGGTTGCAGGATCTGGAAGAAACCACGGCCATTGACGGCCATGTCCAACGGGTTTTCCGTGGTCTGCAAGCTGCCGGTCTGGAAGTTTTTCTGCGTGCCGACAATGCGCACGCCGGTACCGACCTGCAGGCCCGACGGCAACTCGCTGTCCTGGGTCGACTGCGCGCCTGGCTGACGCTTGATCTGGTACAGCAGGTCCTGAAATTCGGCACGATCACGCTTGAAGCCGGTGGTTGAGACGTTGGCCAAGTTGTTGGAGATGACCGTCAGGTTGGTGTCCTGTGCGGACAGGCCGGTTTTAGCGACCCAGAGAGCCGGAAGCATTTAGTGTTCTCCTCGTGCGCCTGATTTACGGCACCCGTTCAAATGTGGTTAGCCGATTTGCAAAACACGCGCCATGGCTTCGTCGCCTTCCTTGGCCGCGTTCATCATCTTGACGTGCAGTTCGAACTGGCGGGACAGCGCCAGCACAGAGGTCATTTCTTCGACAGCGTTGACGTTGCTGCCCTGCAGGAAACCTGACACCACCCGCACGTTGACGTCAGCATCCGCGGGTTGGCCGGACGCGGTGTGAATCAGCCCGTCCTGGCCTTTGGTCAGGCCTTTGGTGTCGGGGTTGACCAGCTTGATGCGATCAACCTCCGCCATCACGCGCGGGTCCTCGCCCATGGAGCGGATGCTGATAGTGCCATCGGAGCCGACTTCGACCTTCTGCTCGGGCGGGATGGCAATGGGGCCGCCATTGCCAAGCACAGGCATACCGTTGCCGGCACGCAACACCCCGAGAGCATCGATGTTCAGGCTACCGGTACGCACATACGCTTCGCTGCCATCTGGCGCCTGCACGGCGATAAAACCTTTACCGCTTACGGTCACATCCAGGTCACGGCCGGTTTCCACCATCGGGCCTTCACTGAAGTCGGTACCCGGGCGCTCGGTCATGGCAAAGGCACGCGCCGGAAAGCTGTCACCGAACACAGGCATCGAGCGCGCCTGCTCCAGGTCTCGTTGGAAACCGTTGGTGGAAATGTTCGCCAGGTTGTTAGCGTGCGCCTTCTGCGCCAGCGCATTCTGGCTGGCACCGGTCATGGCCACGTAAAGCATCTTGTCCACAGTCATCCTCCGCTGCACTGGCGATCGTTTGCCGCTCGCCGTTGCTGTACTGGCTCTAAAGCAAGTTCCGAACCAACTTTCCGAAATCGTGAAAAAGCCCGTGAATACGGGCTTTCGTAGGTGCCGCCGGTATGTTGAACGCCGGTTATCCGGCGCCTGGTTGCCGATGACGGCAAACCTGCACCGGCCTCCTCAAGGCTCACGACAACCACCATTGCTGTAGGGACCGGCGAATTTCTTCCAGCCATCGCCTGGCGACCATTGCGAGCAGACCAGTCGCCCATCCACCTGGCTTTCCCAACGCCACCAGGGCGCGGTACCGGCATGGGCCTGGTACAGGCAAAAAGTAGCGATCAATGTGACAAAAAGCCGTTTCATGACCCCTCCGGCAAAGACGACGAACCCCTTCACGACAAAGGGGTTCATCCACACACGCTCAACCAGAAACCATCAGGCCATCTGAATGATGGTCTGCATGATGGTGCTTTCGGTGGAGATCGTCTTGGCGTTCGCCTGGTAGTTGCTCTGCGCCTTGATCAGCTCGACCAACTCCTGCGTCAGGTTCACGTTCGAGCCTTCCAGTGCATTGGACTCGACGCTGCCCAGGGTACCGGTCTTCGGCGCATCGATGCCCGGAATACCGGAGGTGTAGGTTTCCGTCCAACGGGTACCACCGATCTGCTGCAGGCCCTGCTCGTTGGCGAAACTGGCCAGGGCTACCTGACCAATGGCGCGGGATTGCTGGTTGCTGAAGCTGGCGAACAGCACGCCCGTCGAGTCGATGCTAAGGCTCGACAGAATACCGGTCGCGTAACCGTCCTGCGACTGCGACATGCGCGCGGTCTCGGTGTTGTAGGAGGAGGTGCTGTTCATCGCCAGGCGCATGCCATCGGCGTTGCCAACTGCGCCATTCGACGCCCAGTTACCTGCAGAGTCTTCCACCGCCGGCACCCAGCCAGTCATGGTGAAGGTGTTGTTGTTCACCGTGAACGAAGCGCCCGCCGGGTGCCCGGTGTTATCGGCAGTCATGCTGCTGACCGAACCATCGCTATTGAAACTGATGGTGCCGGTCAGCGGCACAGTGGAGGCCGGGTCGAACGGGTTGCGTCCGTCTACCAAGGTGTACATGGTCCACTCATTGGTGCCAGTCTTGCGATAGAACTGCTCCATGGTGTGCTCGTTACCCTGACTGTCGTAGACCTTGGTCGGGAACGACTTGGTGTACGTCGTCTGATCGGAAGGATCGAACGGCAGGTTCGGCACCATCGCACCACTACCATCGTCGACTTCCAGCGGGATGTCGGCGGCCGAAGAATTCAGGTTGATGCCCTGATCGATCAGCGATGTTGCCTTTGGCTGCAGCGCAGACGTATCGATCTGCAGATCGGTCAGCACGCCCTTCTGGATCTTGCCAGTCGAGTCGGCGGCATAGCCCTGCAGGCGCAGGCCGTCCGAGGTAATCACGAAGTTGTCCTTGCTGGCCTGGAAAGCACCCGCACGGGTGTAAACACGCGAGCCGTTATCGGACAGCACGAAGAAGCCCTGCCCCTGAATCCCCATATCCAGCACGTTGCCGGTGGTGTTGACGTCACCCTGGGTGAACTGCTGGGAAACGGCTGCCAGGCGCACCCCGTTACCCACCTGGTTCTTGCCAACACCCAGGCGGTTGGAGCCTGCGTAGACATCGGCGAACTCGGCACGCGACGACTTGAAGCCAGTGGTGTTGACGTTGGCGATGTTGTTGCCGGTGACATCCAGCTGCTTGTTTGCTGCGTACAGACCGCTAAGGCCGATATTGAAAGACATGAATTCGCTCCTTTTGCCGCACTAGCGGGCCTTAGATACCGATGGTTTGCACGTCGGAGAGGGACACTTTGCCAACACCGGCAAGGTTGAGCACCATTTCGCCGGCGGCGCTGAAGCTGACGCTTGTCACCTTGGCCGGCAGCAGCGTGCTCATCTGCACCGACTTGCCGTCCACCGTGGTGCTGGCGGTGAAGGTGTAGGTGCCAGGGTCGACTTTCTCGCCACTGTTGTTGGTACCGTCCCAGATAAAATCGGCGTAACCGGCTTTCTGCTCGCCCAACTCGATGGTCTTGACGGTATTGCCGTCCTTGTCCTTGATGGTGATCTTCGCTTCGCCGATGGCTTGCGGCACAACGAACTGCGCATTGAAGCTTTCGGCGGTGTCGACCACGGCCTTGTCGTTCTGCACCACCACCGAACGCCCAACCAGCGACGACGCCTGCAAGGCCTGGGACGAGGCCATGGAGCCGGTAATGGCACTGACCGACTCGTTCAGCGAGGTAATACCTTCGAGGCTGCTGAACTGTGCCAACTGGGCAACGAACTCACCGTTGTCCTGCGGGTCCAGCGGGTTCTGGTGCTGCATCTGGGTGACCAGCAGCTGCAGAAAGGCATCTTTGCCGAGCGAATCGTTGCCGGTCTTGGATGCGGTGTCCGTGGTCTTCTTGGTGCTGGTGCCCACACCCGACGCCGACAGCACGTCATTGAGGTTCACACCGTTAGTATCGATTGCCATGCTCTGAATTCCTTATCACTGCCCCAGGGTCAGCACTTTCTGCATCATGCTCTTGGCCGTGTTCATCAGCTCGGCATTGGTCTGAAACGCGCGGCTGGCGGAGATCATGTCAGCCATCTCCTCGACCACGTTGACGTTCGGGTAGTAGACGTAGCCGTCCTTGTTCGCCGCCGGGTGATTCGGCTCGTAGCGTGCTTCCAGAGTGCTCTGGTCTTCGACGATGCCTTTTACCTGCACACCCTGCCCTGCCTCGCCCTGGTCTTCGAACAGCGACTGGCTGCTGCCGGCCTGCGCATTCTGGAAGGTGGTGGCGAACACTGGGTGACGGGCGCGATACGTCTGGTCGATGCTCGAAGACACGGTCTCGGCGTTGGCGATGTTGGACGCCACGGTGTTCAGGCGCGTGTTCTGTGCACTCATGCCGCTACCGGCAATGTTGAAGACACTGGAAAGGGACATGGTCATTCTCCCCGCAGGGCGGAAACCAGCCCTTTGAATTTACTGTTGAGCAAGGTGAAGCTGGCCTGGAAGCCAATCGCGTTTTCCGTGTAGTTCGATTGCTCGATCTGCGCATCCACGGTGTTCTGGTCGATCGACGGCTGCAGCGGCGTGCGGTATTTGAGGGTTTCATCAGCCATGGCCAGGCCCTCAGCCTCGATGTGCCGGCTGTTGGTACGGTCAAGACTGAAGCGGCCGCCGCTCTGCTGCTTGTCGCTTTCGGCTGCGAGCACCGAGGCGAAGTCCATATCACGCGCCTTGTAGTTGGGCGTGTCGGCGTTGGCGATGTTGTTGGCCAGCACTTCAGCGCGCTGGGCGCGGAAGCCCAGAGCCTTTTCGTGAATACCAAGCGCCTTGTCGAAGCTGATGCTCATGTCAGGGAAACCTTCAGAGGTTGACCGGAATTTCGTTGAGCAAGGTATAGCAAGGGCTGTGCCAACCAACGAAAAGCCCGGAAATACGGGCCTGCAGGGCGAGGTGGTGTCAGAGTGATGCCAGAAAAGCGGCAAAGGACTTCCGCCTTGGGCCGCGAAAGCGGCAATTGCCGGGCGGCAAAAGCGGCAAAACAAAAAATTGACGTCATTGTTCGGCGACAGAAGGGTTTCGCCTGGGAGATCGAGCGCCGCCCGCGCGGCGCATCGCGAGCTGCGCTCGCTCCTACGTTTGTTTCGGGCCAATTATTCCTGTGGGATTTGCGCGCGAACGCCTGGGTGCATGGCTCGATATCGCGCAGTACAAACAAGGCGGTCGCGCGCGTCTGCAACAGGGATACCGGCCCGAAACAAACGTAGGAGCGAGCGCAGCTCGCGATGCGCCGCGCGGGCGGCGCTCGATCTCACAAACGCCACCCCCTTCAAGGCATACCTTACTTGGCCTGGTAGATGATCCCCGGACTGCACTGCACCATCTGGTAATGGTCAGGCAGCCCGTTCAGGGCTTCGGAAGCCCCGAGGAACAGATACCCACCCGGCTTCAAGGTACTGTGAATACGCAAGAGAATGTCCTTCTTCACCTGCGCCGAGAAATAGATCAGCACATTGCGGCAGAACACGATGTCGAACTTGCCCAGACTGGCATAACTGTCGAGCAGGTTGAACGAGCGGAATTCGACACGGCTGCGAATCGCTGGCTTGACCGCCCAGCGCCCCGGCCCCTTGGGGTCGAAGTAGCGCTGCAGGCGCTCCTGGGACAAGCCGCGGGCAATCGCCAGGCTGTCGTATTCGCCGGTCTTGCAGTTGGTCAGCATGGTGCCGGAGAGATCGGTGGCGACGATCTGCGCCCCCATCTTCAACTGGCCAAGGTTGCTGCGCTCGAACTCGTCGATTGCCATCGAGATGGAATACGGCTCCTGCCCCGACGAACAGGCCGCCGACCACATGCGCAGGCGCTGGCCGGGGTTGTTGCGGATGAATTCGGGGATCACCTTGTTCTTCAGCACTTCGAACGGATAGGTGTCGCGAAACCAAAGGGTCTCGTTGGTGGTCATGGCATCGACCACCTGCTCGCGCAAGCCGCCGCGCGGCTGGGCCTGAATGCGCTGCACCAGCTCACCCAGACTCTTGATGCCCTGTTGTTCCATCAGCTTGTTGAGACGGCTGGAAACCAGATACTGCTTATTCTCGCCCAGCAGGATGCCACAGGCTTTCTCCAGGAAGACCCGGAACTGTTCGAAATCCAAATTACCCGTAGACACTACTGCCGCCTCTTTTCAATCACTGGTGCCGGGGGCATGCCCCCGGCTGCTTCAATGCGCTGCCTTGATCCGGTCGACCACCCGTTGGGCCAGGTCGTCCGGCTTGAACTTGGCCAGGAAGTCATCGGCACCGACCTTCTTGACCATTGCCTGGTTGAACACCCCGGAAAGCGAAGTATGCAGGCAGATGTGCAACTTTTGCATGCGCGGATCGCTGCGAATCTCCGCGGTTAGCGTATAGCCGTCCATTTCCGGCATTTCAATGTCCGAGATCATCATCAGGAACTCTTCTTCCGGCTTTTTGCCCTCATCCACCAGCTGACGCAGGTAGTTCAGAGCCTGACGGCCATCATTGAGCGCCACCACCTCGACCCCTACGGTCTGCAGGCAACGGCTGACCTGCTTGCGCGCCACCGACGAGTCGTCGACGGTCAGCACCCGCATCAACACCGCCTTGTCCTGCACCTCGGCATCGATCACACCGGCCGATACCGACTCGGACGACGGCGACACTTCGGCCAGCACCTTCTCCACGTCGATGATCTCGACCATGCGTTTGTCCACCCGGGTGACCGCGGTCAGGTAGTGATCACGGCCGGTACCCTTGGGTGGCGGATGGATCTCTTCCCAGTTCATGTTGACGATGCGCTCCACCGAATGCACCAGGAAACCTTGGGTCTTGGTGTTGTACTCGGTGATGATCACGAAGCTGTTGCGCGTGTCTTCCTGCAGCGGCCGCAACCCGGTGGCCATCGACAAGTCGAGGATCGGGATGGTCGCCCCGCGAATATTGGCAACGCCACGCACCACAGGGTGCGCCTTGGGCAGCAAGGTCAGCGCAGGGCATTGCAGTACTTCCCTGACCTTGAACACATTGATGCCGTAAAGCTGTTCGCCATTGAGGCGGAACAACAGCAATTCCAGGCGATTCTGCCCCACCAGCTGCGTGCGCTGGTTGACCGAATCCATAACACCCGCCATGCCAGACTCCTTAACGTTTCAGCCTTTCGTTGCCACTCAGGTAGCGAGTCGGCACGGGCTTTGCTTTTTTGAGTGTCATGCACACGAAAACGACATTTTCCCGACGATTGACACGCCTGCTGACTGGCCCGCTGGCCACGCTGTGCCTGCTGATACCCGGCGTTCGCACGGTAGCGGACGCGTTCACCTTGCCTGAACAGCTTATCGGTGTCACCCAAGGGTTTCTTGAATTCACCGTTGAAGATTACCTGTCCACCACCCAGACTGCCGGGCGCTATGAAATCCAGGTCAACCCGCTGGACCCACGCCTGCGCATGCCGTTGTGCAGCCAGCAGCTGGACGCCTCACTGGAAAGCCCGGCCAAGCCACTGGGCCGGGTGACGGTAAGGATACGCTGCAACGGCGCAGCACCGTGGACGGTATTTGTGCCGGCCACCGTACGACTTTTCCGCGACGTGGTGGTGGTAACCCGACCGCTCAAGCGCGACAACACGGTCGGCGAAGGTGACGTGGCCCTGCGCGAACGCGACGTCGGCACCCTGGGCCAGGGCTTTCTGACCGAGCTGGACCAGGCGGTGGGCATGAAGATGCTGCGCCCCACGGTGATCGACCAGGTGCTCACACCGCAACACCTGGAACAGGCCGAGGTGGTGCGCAAGGGTGATCATGTGGTGATCATTGCCCGTAGTGGTGGCCTGAGCGTGCGCATGCCGGGCGAAGCCCTGAGCAAGGGCGGCCTGAGCGAGCAGATCCGGGTACGCAACCTCAACTCCAAACGCGTGGTCAAGGCCAGGGTGACCGGCCCCGGCCAGGTCGAGGTCAGTATGTAGGCCAGCCACCAGATTACGCTGGCAGTGAGGAACCGCTTTTCCTAAACTGTGTCAGAACACGGGTTCGCGGGCTTGCCGACAGGCGGCAACGCATTTGTGCCTAAAGTTTATATCGGGTTGGCCGAAAACAAGGCAAGCGTCCAAATACCCAGAGGTTTCTGATCATGGTCATCGACTTCAGTCGCATGAATAACTCTCCGTCCGTCACGGGCGGCGTGCGCAGCAACACCGCGTCCGGCAGCGCCGAAAAACCGGCAGCTCGCCAGGAAGCGGCAAGCGCCACCAGCGCCAGCGGAGAAGCGGTACACCTCAGCCAGGAGGCCCAGCAGTTGCAGAAGGTCAGCGACAAGCTGCGCGACGAGCCGGTGGTCAACAGCGCCCGCGTGGCCCAGTTGAAACAGGCGATCGCCGACGGCAGCTACCAGGTCGATGCCGGCCGGGTCGCCAGCAAACTGCTTGATTTCGAAGCCCAGCGCTGACCGTACGGCGCGCTGACTTCACGGACGCCAGAAAAGCCAAGAGTTAGCCATGCACGACACCACCTTGCTGCAACTGATCGAAGATGACATTGCCCCGATGCAGGAACTGCTCGACCTTCTGAAAAAGGAGTCTGTAGCCCTGCATGGCCGCGATATGGCACCGCTGGAAGATATTCTGGCTCGCAAGCAGTCTTTGATCGTGTTGCTGGAGCAGCAAGGCCTGCGGCGCAACAACCTGCTTACCAGCCTTGGCCTGAGCGCAGATCGCGCCGGAGTGGAGGCTGTGGCGGCACAATCGCCCAACGGTGAATTGATCCTGCAGCAACTCAACGTGATCAGCCAATTGATGCAAGCCTGCCAACAGCTTAACGAGACCAATGGCCGGATCATCCAGGTGCAGCAACACGTCACCAACAACCAGATCCGCATCCTTCAGGGCGGCGATTCGCCTTCGCTCTATGACAGCCGTGGCAGCACCTCGCCCCTGGCCAAGCCACGCGCGCTCAGCCAAGTGTGATTTTTCTATCAAGGCACAGAACATAGTGGCAAAATGCCGTTACTTGCGTGTGTCGCTTTTGCCTGGAGAACGATAAGCTGTGTTCAATGAATCCGATGCTCCGCAACCACCCAAGGTGTTGAGCACCCCCTTGGAGATTGCGGCCAACTTGCGGCAGCTGCAGGAAAGCCACGACCCCCTGATCATTACCTTCCATGAGCGCAGCCAGCGCTTCCAGAGCTATGTGGTGCGCGTGGACCGCGAAAGCAATACCCTGGCACTGGACGAGATGATCCCCCGTGACGGCGAGAAATTCATCGAGAACGGCGAGCACTTCCGCGTCGAAGGCTTCCACGATGGTGTGCGCATCGCCTGGGAGTGCGATCACGAGCTGAAAATCAGCGAGGTCGACGGCCACCGCTGCTACAGCGGCGCCCTGCCGCAAGAGATGACCTACCACCAGCGCCGCAATGCCTTCCGCGCCGCACTGAAGCTATCGCAGCTGGTCGACATCATCCTCGACGGCGCCCACCTCAAAGGCAACGGTGCCCTGCGAGGCAAGCTGCTGGATATCTCGGCCACCGGCTGCAAACTGCGCTTCGAAGGCAATGTCGAAGACCGCTTGCAACTGGGCCAGGTGTATGAGCGTTTCAAGGCGGGCAACCCGCTGGGCCTGGTGGATACCATGGTCGAGCTGCGTCATCTGCACTATGAAGAGCGCATCAACACCACTTTTGCCGGCGTGCGCTTCCACAACCTGAGCGGGCAGGCTCAACGCAAGATCGAGAGTTTTGTGTACCAGCTGCAGCGTGAGGCGCGGCGGTTCGACAAGGACGATTATTGATCGTCAGTCGGTAAAACAGAAAACGCCACCTGCTGAGGTGGCGTTTTCATTTGTGTTTCCGCTGGGCTGGCCTCTTCGCGGGTAAACCCGCTCCTACACCGACTTGCTGGCTTCTTCCGGTTCAGGCGCCTGTTGCTGCGCGCCCTTCTCTTCATCCTCGGTGTCTTCAGCCGCCACAGGCGCCTGCATCACGTCCTGCACGGTCTGCTCATCCACCCGCGGGTCCAGCGCCGCCGACAACGGCGAACCGGCCGCCGGCATCGCCACGTGGCCCAGCGGTGCATCCTGTACCTGATGCAGGCCGGTAACCGCTTTCGGCCGAATGCGCCAGACCAGCACCAGGGCAAAGAATACGAAGAAGGCATACAGCATCTGCGCGCCCAATACCTTCATCAAAACCCCTGCCGCCAGCGGGCCGACACATGCACCCACACCGTAGGTCACCAACAGCATCGCCGTCAGCGATACCCGGCGCTCGCTTTCCACGTGGTCATTGGAAAAGGCAACCGCCAGCGGGTACAGGCAGAACTGCAGCAACGAGATCAGGAAGCCGATACCGAACAGCAACTCCAGCGGCACACTGGGCAGTATCGCCAATGGCGCAGCAGCCAGTGCCAGCCCCACCGCCACGCTACGAATCAGCACAGCCCGGTCATAACGGTCAGACAACCAGCCCAGCGGCCACTGCACCAGCAGGCCGGCAAAAATGCAGCTACCCATGAACAGACCGATCTGCTCGGTACTCATCCCCTGGCTTGAAGCATATAAAGGCGCCAGACCGTAGAACGAGCCGACAATCAGCCCCGAGCCCAAAACCGTACTGAGCGACTGCGGCACGCGTTTGATGAAGAATTTCGGCTCCATCGGTGCCGGGCGCAAAGGCGCCGGGTGAATACGCCGGGTCATCGCCACGGGCACCAGGCACAGGGCAAAGCACATCGCCACCAGCATCAGCAGCTCAGGGCCGAGCTGCGGGTGCACCACCAGAATCAACTGGCCAAGCACCAGCCCCAGATACGAGGCAATCATGTAACCGCTGAACACCGCGCCCCGGTGTTTCACATCGGCCTGCTCGTTGAGCCAGCTCTCGATGACCATGTATTGGCACATCATCCCCAGGCCGACGATCATGCGCAGCCCTACCCAGGCCGGCAGCCAGCTGGTCAGGCCATGACCGAGCACCGCGGCGCCGACGATACCGGCACAGGTGGCATAGGCGCGTATGTGCCCTACCCGCCCGATCAGCCGGTGGCCAACCTTGCCACCAACCGCCAGGCCAAAGTAGTTGGCCGCCATCAACGCACCCACCCACAGGCTGTCGACATGGTCGGCCGCCAGGCGCAGGGCCAGGTAGGTGCTGAGCAGGCCCGAGCCGATCAACATCATCAGCGCGGCGAAATACAACGACTGAAACGGCTTCCATACATTTCGCATACGTCCCGTGGAGCTCCCTGGTCAGGTGGCAGTTTTGGGTGCTAGCAGCATAAAGGCAAAAACCGCCTGGCGCAGGCCCCCCCGACAGCTATTTGGCACTGCGGGGGCGTGCCCGGTGCAGGTTATGTCGCGCTCAGGCCTGTGCCGCCAGGACCCGGCGCTCCCACGGCGTGATCTCGTCGAAAAAATCGCTCAGCTCAAGGGTCTTGCTGGCGATGTAGCCTTCGATGAACTCGCTGCCGAACAGTTCCCGCGCCAGCGTGCTGCGCTTGAGCCTTTCAAGGGCCGCGTGCAGCGTGCACGGCAGGCTCAGGTGCTCGGGCACCTCGAATTCGCCCTGGATGGCCGGCGATGGCTGCAAGCGCTGCTCGATGCCGTGCAGGCCGGCGGCCAGGCTGGCGGCAATGGCCAGGTAAGGGTTGGCATCGGCGCCTGGCAGGCGGTTTTCCACCCGTCGCGCGACCGGCGCACTGGCCGGAATGCGCAGGCCAGCGGCGCGATTGTCCTCGGACCAGCACGCATTGTTCGGCGAGGCGTAGGGATGGCACAGGCGCTGGTAGGAGTTGACGTTGGGCGCGAACAGGGCAGTGAAGTCGGCCATGCACGCCTGCAACCCGCCGATGAAGTGGTGGAAGGTGTCTGTCGGCAGGCCCTGCTCATCACTGAACACGTTGCGCCCGCTGCCGGCCTCGACCAGGCTCTGGTGAATGTGCATGGAGCTGCCGGGCGTACGCGCCAGCGGCTTGGCCATGCAGACCACCGTCAGCCCGTGCTTGAGCGCCACTTCCTTGAGCAGGTGCTTGAACAGGAAAGTCTGGTCGGCCAACAGCAGCGGGTCGCCGTGCAGCAGGTTGATCTCAAACTGGCTGACACCCATTTCGTGCATGAAAGTGTCACGTGGCAGGCCGAGCGCGGCCATACAGTGATACACCTCCTTGAAAAACGGACGCAGGCCGTTGTTGGAGCTGACACTGAACGCCGAATGGCCCTGCTCGCGGCGGCCATCGCTGCCTACCGGCGGCAGGAACGGTTGGTGCGGGTCAGTGTTGGGGGCAAAGACGAAGAACTCCAGCTCGGTTGCCACTACCGGCACCAGGCCCAGTGCCGCATAGCGGGCTCTCACGGCTTTCAGCTGGCCCCGGGTGGACAGTGCCGAGGGCCGGCCATCCAGCTCATTGGCATCGCAGATGGCCAAGGCGCGGCCGTCATTGCTCCAGGGCAGGCGGTGCACCTGACCGGGTTCGGCCACCAGTGCCAGGTCGCCGTCGTCACTGCCGTAGAACTTCGCCGGTGGGTAGCCGCCCATGATGCACTGCAGCAGCACTCCCCGGGCCATTTGCAGACGACGGCCTTCGAGGAAGCCTTCGGCGGTCATCACCTTGCCGCGCGGGACGCCGTTGAGGTCGGGGGTGACGCATTCGATTTCATTGATGCCCTGGAGCTGAGCAGTGCTCATGACGCTTGTCCTTGTTGTTGTAGGCTGACATCAACATAGGCTGGGGGTGTTTAAAATATCAAGCAGCCTATTGGGTGGCTGTGCCGGCCTCTTCGCGGGTGAACCCGCTCCTACAGGTGGATGCGATCCTTGTGCCGGCATCGCCCCCCCTACTCCCGCAAAGTCATGCCATTGGCCGGCAACGGCAACGCCGTCTTGTAGCGCACCTGCTTCAGGGCAAAGCTTGAACGAATATTGGCTACCCCTGGCAAGCGCGTCAGGTAATCGAGAAACCGCTCCAGCGCCTGGATGCTGGGCAATAGCACCCGCAACAGGTAATCCGGGTCACCCGTCATCAGGTAGCACTCCATCACCTCGGGCCGCTCGGCGATCTCTTCTTCAAAGCGGTGCAACGACTGCTCCACCTGTTTTTCCAGGCTGACATGGATGAACACGTTCACATCCAGCCCCAGCACCTCCGGCGACAGCAAGGTCACCTGCTGGCGGATCACCCCCAGCTCTTCCATGGCCCGCACCCGGTTGAAGCAAGGCGTGGGCGACAGGTTCACCGAGCGTGCCAGCTCGGCATTGGTGATGCGGGCGTTCTCTTGCAGGCTGTTGAGAATGCCGATATCGGTACGATCGAGTTTGCGCATGAGACAAAATCACCGGTTTTTTGTGTTTATGCGGAATGTTTATCTGCCCCGCTCGGCAAAGGCAATCAACTTGAGAGAAAAATTCTCCTGCCGGGCCACTAAGATGTAGGTGACGCTGACTTACCAGTCACAAGCCGGTACTCAGCGGCGGCCGCTTCAGAGCTCACAAAAACAAATACCCGAGCGAGCGTAAAAAGCATGAACGAGTACGCCCCCCTGCGTTTGCATGTGCCCGAGCCCACCGGCCGGCCAGGCTGCCAGACCGATTTTTCCTACCTGCGCCTCACCGATGCAGGTCAGGCCCGTAAACCCGCTATCGATGTCGATGCTGCCGACACTGCCGACCTGTCCTGCAGCCTGGTCCGCGTGCTCGACGAGCAAGGCGACGCGCAAGGCCCGTGGGCCGAGGACATCGACCCGCAGATCCTTCGCCAAGGCATGCGCGCCATGCTCAAGACGCGGATCTTCGACAGCCGCATGGTGGTTGCCCAGCGCCAGAAGAAGATGTCCTTCTACATGCAAAGCCTGGGCGAAGAAGCCATCGGCAGCGGCCAGGCGCTGGCGCTGAACCGCACTGACATGTGCTTCCCGACCTACCGCCAGCAAAGCATCCTGATGGCCCGCGACGTATCGCTGGTCGAGATGATCTGCCAACTGCTGTCCAACGAGCGCGACCCACTCAAAGGCCGCCAGTTGCCGATCATGTACTCGGTGCGCGAAGCCGGCTTCTTCACCATCAGCGGCAACCTGGCGACCCAGTTCGTGCAGGCGGTCGGCTGGGCCATGGCATCGGCGATCAAAGGCGATACCAAGATCGCCTCGGCGTGGATCGGTGACGGCGCTACTGCCGAGTCGGACTTCCACACCGCCCTCACCTTTGCCCACGTATACCGCGCCCCGGTCATCCTCAACGTGGTCAACAACCAGTGGGCCATTTCCACTTTCCAGGCCATCGCCGGTGGCGAGTCGACCACCTTTGCCGGCCGTGGCGTGGGTTGCGGTATTGCTTCGCTGCGGGTTGACGGCAACGACTTCGTCGCCGTGTACGCCGCCTCGCGCTGGGCTGCCGAACGCGCCCGACGCGGCCTGGGCCCAAGCCTGATCGAGTGGGTCACCTACCGTGCCGGCCCGCACTCGACGTCGGACGACCCCTCCAAGTACCGCCCTGCCGATGACTGGAGCCACTTCCCGCTGGGTGACCCGATCGCCCGCCTGAAGCAGCACCTGATCAAGATCGGCCACTGGTCCGAGGAAGAACACCAGGCCGTCACGGCCGAGCTCGAAGCTGCGGTGATTGCTGCGCAGAAAGAAGCCGAGCAATACGGCACCCTGGCCAACGGGCATATCCCGAGCGCCGCCTCGATGTTCGAGGATGTGTACAAGGAGATGCCCGAACACCTGCGCCGTCAACGCCAGGAACTGGGGGTTTGAGATGAACGACCACAACAACAGCATAAACCCGGAAACCGCCATGGCCACCACTACCATGACCATGATCCAGGCCCTGCGCTCGGCCATGGATGTCATGCTTGAGCGCGACGACAATGTAGTGGTGTACGGCCAGGACGTCGGTTACTTCGGCGGCGTGTTCCGCTGCACCGAAGGCCTGCAGAACAAGTACGGCAAATCGCGCGTGTTCGATGCGCCCATCTCCGAGAGCGGCATCGTCGGTACCGCCGTGGGCATGGGTGCCTATGGCCTGCGCCCGGTGGTGGAAATCCAGTTCGCCGACTACTTCTACCCGGCCTCCGACCAGATCGTCTCCGAGCTGGCCCGCCTGCGTTACCGTTCGGCCGGCGAGTTCATCGCCCCGCTGACCCTGCGCATGCCTTGCGGCGGCGGTATCTATGGCGGCCAGACTCACAGCCAGAGCCCGGAAGCGATGTTCACCCAGGTGTGCGGTCTGCGCACCGTTATGCCGTCCAACCCATATGACGCCAAAGGCCTGCTGATTGCCTCGATCGAATGCGACGACCCGGTAATCTTCCTGGAGCCCAAACGCCTGTACAACGGCCCGTTCGATGGCCACCACGACCGCCCGGTAACACCGTGGTCGAAGCACCCGCACAGCGCCGTGCCCGACGGCTATTACACCGTACCGCTGGACAAGGCCGCCATTACCCGCCCTGGCAATGACGTGACTGTGCTGACCTACGGCACCACGGTGTACGTGGCCCAGGTGGCCGCCGAAGAAAGCGGCGTCGATGCCGAAGTGATCGACCTGCGCAGCCTGTGGCCGCTGGACCTGGATACTATCGTCGAGTCGGTGAAAAAGACCGGCCGTTGCGTGGTGGTGCACGAGGCCACCCGCACCTGCGGCTTCGGTGCCGAACTGGTGGCGCTGGTGCAGGAGCACTGCTTCCACCACCTGGAGGCGCCGATCGAGCGCGTCACCGGCTGGGACACCCCCTACCCTCACGCACAGGAATGGGCTTACTTCCCCGGCCCTTCGCGGGTAGGTGCGGCACTGAAAAAGGTCATGGAGGTCTGAATGGGCACGCACGTCATCAAGATGCCGGACATTGGCGAAGGCATCGCGCAGGTCGAGTTGGTGGAATGGTTCGTCAAGGTCGGCGATATCATCGCCGAGGACCAGGTGGTGGCCGACGTCATGACCGACAAGGCCACCGTCGAAATCCCTTCGCCGGTCAGCGGTACAGTGCTGGCCTTGGGTGGACAGCCCGGTGAAGTGATGGCGGTCGGTAGCGAACTGATCCGCATCGAAGTGGAAGGCAGCGGCAACCATGTGGATGTGCCTCAGCCAAAGCCGGTAGAGGCCCAGGCGGCCCCGATTGCAGCCAAGCCGGAACCGCAGAAAGACGTAAAACCCGCCGCGCACCAGGCGCCCGCCAATCACGAAGCTGCGGCCATTGTGCCGCGCCAGCCGGGCGACAAGCCACTGGCCTCGCCGGCCGTGCGCAAACGCGCCCTGGATGCCGGTATCGAACTGCGTTATGTGCATGGCAGCGGCCCGGCCGGGCGTATTCTGCACGAAGACCTCGACGCCTTCATGAGCAAGCCGCAAAGCAATGCCGGCCAGGCACCGAACGGCTATGCCAAGCGCACTGACAGCGAACAGGTGCCTGTGATCGGCCTGCGTCGCAAGATCGCCCAGCGCATGCAGGACGCCAAGCGCCGCGTCGCACACTTCAGCTACGTGGAAGAAATTGACGTCACCGCCCTGGAAGCCCTGCGCCAGCAGCTCAACAGCAAGCACGGCGACAGCCGCGGCAAGCTGACCTTGCTGCCATTCCTGGTGCGCGCCTTGGTCGTGGCGCTGCGTGACTTCCCGCAGATCAACGCAACCTACGACGACGAAGCGCAGATCATCACCCGCCATGGCGCGGTGCATGTGGGCATTGCCACCCAAGGTGACAACGGCCTGATGGTACCCGTGCTGCGCCACGCCGAAGCGGGCAGCCTGTGGGCCAATGCCGGCGAAATTTCGCGCCTGGCCAACGCTGCACGCAACAACAAGGCCAGCCGCGAAGAGCTGTCCGGCTCGACCATCACCCTGACCAGCCTCGGCGCCTTGGGTGGCATTGTCAGCACGCCGGTGGTCAACACCCCGGAAGTGGCAATCGTCGGGGTCAACCGCATGGTCGAACGGCCAGTGGTGATCGACGGCCAGATCGTCGTGCGCAAGATGATGAACCTGTCCAGTTCGTTCGACCACCGCGTGGTCGATGGCATGGACGCCGCCCTGTTCATCCAGGCCGTGCGCGGCCTGCTCGAACAGCCCGCCTGCCTGTTCGTGGAGTGAGCATGCACCAGACTATCCAAACGACCCTGCTGATCATCGGCGGCGGCCCCGGCGGTTATGTGGCTGCCATCCGCGCCGGGCAACTGGGCATCCCCACCGTACTGGTAGAAGGCCAGGCGCTGGGCGGCACCTGCCTGAACATCGGCTGCATTCCGTCCAAAGCACTGATCCATGTGGCCGAACAGTTCCACCAGACTTCGCGTTTTGCCGGGGCGTCCGAGCTGGGTATCAGCGTAGCCTCGCCGCGCCTGGACATCGGCCAGAGCGTGGCCTGGAAGGACGGCATCGTCGACCGCCTGACCACCGGTGTTGCCGCCTTGCTGAAAAAGCACGGGGTAAAAGTGGTACATGGCTGGGCCAAGGTGCTCGACGGCAAGCAGGTCGAGGTCGATGGCCAGCGCATCCAGTGTGAGCACCTGTTGCTGGCCACCGGCTCCAGCAGTGTCGAACTGCCGATGCTGCCGCTGGGTGGCCCGGTGATTTCCTCCACCGAAGCCCTGGCACCGAAAGCCCTGCCGCAACATCTGGTGGTGGTAGGGGGTGGCTACATTGGCCTGGAGTTGGGCATTGCCTATCGCAAGCTGGGTGCACAGGTCAGTGTGGTGGAAGCGCGTGAGCGCATCCTGCCGACCTACGACAGCGAATTGACCGCCCCGGTGGCCGAGTCGCTGAAGAAGCTGGGCATCGCCCTGCACCTGGGCCACAGCGTTGAAGGTTACGAAAATGGTTGCCTGCTGGCCAACGACGGCAAGGGCGGGCAACTGCGCCTGGAGACCGACCAGGTACTGGTGGCCGTGGGCCGCCGGCCACGCACCCAAGGCTTCAACCTGGAATGCCTGGACCTGAAGATGAACGGCGCCGCCATTGCCATCGACGAGCACTGCCAGACCAGCATGCGCAACGTCTGGGCCATCGGCGACGTCGCCGGCGAGCCGATGCTGGCGCACCGGGCCATGGCCCAGGGCGAGATGGTCGCCGAAATCATCGCCGGCAAGACCCGCCGCTTCGAGCCTACTGCAATTGCCGCCGTGTGCTTCACCGACCCGGAGCTGGTGGTGGTCGGCAAGACCCCGGAACAAGCCAGCCAGCAGGGCCTGGACTGCATCGTCGCGCAGTTCCCGTTTGCCGCCAACGGCAGGGCCATGAGCCTGGAGTCGAAAAGCGGTTTCGTGCGCGTGGTGGCGCGACGCGACAATCACTTGATTCTGGGCTGGCAGGCAGTTGGCGTGGCGGTTTCCGAATTGTCCACGGCGTTTGCCCAATCGCTGGAGATGGGCGCGTGCCTGGAAGATGTGGCCGGCACCATTCATGCCCACCCCACGCTGGGTGAAGCGGTACAGGAAGCCGCGCTGCGCGCCCTGGGTCACGCCTTGCATATCTGACACTGAAGCGGCCGAGGCCGATTTGGCCCGCTGCGCCGAGAGGCGCTGCGGGTCTTTTTTCATTCAGGCCATGTAAACCTCCAGAAAACAGCGCCATCTCTGAGCGGGCGCTACTCGGAAATTGCGTTCTTGCCTGCCCGCTTGGCCCTGTATAGCGCCTTGTCGGCACGCGCCAGCAGCGCGTCCTGGTCCTCCCCATCCAGCCGTTGCACCACGCCATAGCTCATGGTCAGTCGACAATCCCCCACCGGCTCCACTAGCTCGAGCACCTGGCGCAAGCGCGCTGCCACCTCCAGCGCCTCCCCCAATGCGGTCTGCGGCAGCACGATGACGAACTCGTCGCCACCCCAGCGCGCCAGCAGGTCCAGTTCGCGCAAGCAGGTGCGCAGGTTTTCGGCCACCCGCACCAGCGCCGAATCGCCACGGGCGTGACCGTAGCGGTCGTTGATCGGTTTGAAATCATCCATATCCATGGCAATCAGCGACAACGGCTGGCGAAAGCGCTGGGCGCGCTGGCACTCCAGGTGCAACGCGCTCTCCAGCCGGTAACGATTGGCGACCCGGGTCAACGCATCGCGTTCGGCCAGTTCACGGTTTTCGTCCAGTTGCCGCTGCAACTGCTGGTTAACCCGAGACAACTCGCGGGTGCGTTCGGCCACCTGAAACTCCAGTGACTGGTTCTTCTGCTCCAGTTGAGCCACCAAGCGCTTGCCAGCGTCGATATTGCGATGCGCACCCAGCATGCGCGCCACGGAACCGTCCTCGTTATGCGCGATGATGTAGCCGCTGTCTTCGATCCAGATGTAGCTGCCATCCTGACAACGGCAACGGTATTCAATGCGGTAGCGCTCGTTGCGCTGATTGATATAGGCCTCGAAATGCGCCATTACCCGTGGGTAGTCTTCAGGATGGATCACGCTCTCCCAGGTAAATACCGAGTTGGCCATGGAGTGGCTGGCATAACCCAGCATGCTGTACCAGCCCGGGTTGCGATAAACGTAGCCAGTATTGGCATTCCAGTCCCAGATGCCATCGCTGATCAAATCGAACAAGGTGTGCAACTGCTGTTCACTGAAGCCGGCAGGTACCGGCCTGGTTTCTTGACTCATGGACACTCTCCCTGATGCCCAGCAACTGCGCTCCGATCAAGGGGCTGCCGACAGTGGTGGTAATTGCCGCAGGCGGCAAGATCATGCCTGACACGGGCAAGCATATGCCCGCCCGCGCGTATCGGAAATAGCGCCAAGGCCCTGATTTCGGCCGATAGAATGCTGGCATGGCTTTTGCGCTTGGAAGCTGTCAACGAGATTTCCAAGGAGGAAACATGATAATTGCCCATAACGGCGTGAGCTGGCAGCCCACGCTCCATCAGCCTCGGCACGCCAACGATGAGCAGGCAATGGCCCAGATTGCGCCTGTCCGCACGCCAATATCCACCGCCAACACGGCGAGCCAACAGCAGAACGGAGGCAGTACCGCTCAGCAAAACGCTGAGGATGCTCGTGCAGAAGCTTTTGCCAAACTCAAGGTGATGCTGCAAAACCTGGGTTCTGCGACCAACGAGCCGATCATCGGAGAACCACTGCCGCCCAAGACTGCCCGGGAGGAATTTCACGACTTCATGTCCAAGTCGCCTGGCGAGATGATCAAGGAAAAACTGCTGCGTGAGATAGGCCTGACCGAAGAAGAGTACGACGCCCTGCCACCAGAAATGAAAGCAAAAGTCGACGAGTTGATCGCCCAGCGCATGAAAGAAAACATCGAGCGCAAGGTGGAGGAGAAAGCGCAAGAGCAGGTCGCCAAGGCGGATGGCGACCAGGATGAAACGCAACAAGCAGCAAGCCCGATATAGTGAGCTGGCCAAGCGAAGGTGCTTTAACAGCAGCGCGGCGGCGACAAAGGAGACAATTATCGGAATGACAAGAATGGCGTCCCAGGCAGGAATTGAACCTGCAACCTTCCCCTTAGGAGGGGGATGCTCTATCCAATTGAGCTACTGAGACGCTACGACCGGCAGCGAGCGCTGCACAGCGGGATGGCCAGCATGTTAACCAGCATGCTGGCGTTTGTCATGCCTCAACTGGGCTTTTTCGCGTAATCCTTTTCTGCGGCTGCTATCCCCGCGGTAGCACGCCCTGATTGCGAAGCAGCGAAAAGAATGCAGCGACCGCCGCCTCCAGCGTGGAAGAATTATCCAGCACATGCACCGACGGGTCGGCTGCAGCCTGCAAGCGTGCGCTGCGCGCCAGGCGCTGCTCCACTTCTTCTGTGGTTTCCCGGCCCCGGGCCAGCAAGCGCTGGCGCAGCACCTCAGGCTTGACCTGGACCAACACGACCAGCAAGTCCGGATAGCGCTGACGGGCCTCTGCCAGATAAGCCCGCGAGCCATTCACCAGTACCGGCCTCCCCGCCGCCAACCACTGGTCCACCTGCCGGGGTATGCCATAGTCCAGGCCATTGGCCCGCCAGTGCATGGCAAACGCACCCTGCGCACGCAAGGTATCAAACTGCTCGGGCGTGACCCCTTGGGCAGCTTCGCCTTTGGCTTCGGCCGACCGGGTGATGACCCGGCGGGCTATTTCTACCCCGGCGACGGCCAGTTGCTCACGCGAAGCGTCGATCAGGGAATCCTTCCCGGAACCCGACGGCCCAACCAGAAATATCAACCGGCCTGTCCCTGATCGGCGGTCGCTTGCGTCATGTTGCATAGCCACTATGCTCTATGGAGGGAACCGGCGCATTCTAGGGCTTTTCCGGGCATTTTTCTGGGTTTTACCAATTGTTGACGGCAAATGACTGACGGCCAGGCTAGCCAGAGCATGTGAAACTTTTCAAACCAGTGCTCATTTCTGATAATTGGTACTGGCATAAAGCCTTTATCCGGCTCACTATTTGTCACATAATTGACGCCAAGCAAACGGCGACCTTGAGGCAAGATGAGCATCCATTTTTCACTGGCGGTTGAACATTTTGTCGTCGCCACGGTCGTACTTCCATCCCGTGCGGCCAATTTGAGAACCGCTTCCCCTGAACCAAACTCCGGTCAATTTATATGCGCCCAATGAAACAGGCTATTTATTCGAGCCGCACCGCTGACAAGTTCGTCGTCCGCCTGCCAGACGGAATGCGTGAGCGCATTGCCGAGGTAGCGCGCAACCACCACCGCAGCATGAACTCCGAGATCATCGCACGCCTGGAACAGAGCCTTATCCAGGAAGGCGCGCTGGGTGACGAGCTCAGCATGCGTCTGGACAGCCCAGAGCTGTCCCTGCATGAGCGCGAGTTGCTGCAGCGCTTCCGCCAACTGTCCCACCGCCAGCAGAACGCTCTGGTCGCCCTCATCGCTCACGATGTGGAAATGGCCGCAGACGCTTCCTGAGGCCTGCGCGAACACAAGAAAGCCAGCGTAAGCTGGCTTTTTTGTCGGCGACTGACAGGCAGCAATCGCACTCCCCTGTGGGATTGCTCCCACAGGGAGGATCGGCTTACAGCAGGAACAGCGTAGCCAACCCAAGGAAGATGAAGAAGCCGCCGCTGTCAGTCACAGCAGTGATCATCACGCTCGCCCCCATCGCAGGGTCGCGACCCAAGCGGGCCAATGTCATCGGGATCAGCACGCCCATCAGCGCCGCCAGTAACAGGTTCAAGGTCATCGCTGCGGTCATCACCACCCCCAGCGACCAGCTGCCATACAGCCAGAAAGCCACCGCACCAATCACTCCGCCCCACACCAGGCCGTTGATCAGCGACACAGCCAACTCCTTACGCATCAAGCGGCTGGTATTGCCTGGCGATACTTGGTCCAGGGCCATGGCGCGGACGATCATCGTGATGGTCTGGTTACCAGAGTTGCCACCAATACCCGCAACGATCGGCATCAACGCAGCCAACGCCACCAGCTTTTCAATCGAACCTTCGAACAACCCGATCACTCGCGAAGCAACGAACGCGGTAATCAGGTTGATTGCCAGCCACGCCCAACGGTTGCGGAACGAACGCCAGACCGAGGCAAAAATATCTTCCTCTTCACGCAGACCCGCCATGTTGAGGACTTCGCTCTCGCTTTCCTCACGGATCAGGTCAACCATTTCGTCGATGGTCAGACGGCCGATCAGGCGCTCGCTCTTGTCCACCACCGGGGCGGATACCAGGTCATAACGCTCGAAAGCCTGCGCTGCATCGTAGGCATCTTCCTCGGGCTGGAAGGAGACGGGGTCGGTCGCCATGACCTCCGCCACCTTTTTCTCCGGGTCGTTGACCAGCAGGCGCTTGATCGGCAATACCCCCTTGAGGATGCCGTCGTAATCGACCACGAACAATTTGTCGGTGTGGTTCGGCAGTTCTTTCAGGCGGCGCAGGTAGCGCAGAACCACTTCCAGGCTGACGTCCTCGCGGATGGTGACCATCTCGAAGTCCATCAACGCACCGACCTGCTCCTCGTCGTAGCTCAGCGCCGAACGCACCCGTTCGCGTTGCTGGGCATCGAGGGTTTCCATCAGCTCGTGAACAACGTCGCGCGGCAGCTCTGGGGCGAGGTCGGCCAGTTCGTCGGCGTCCATCTCCTTGGCGGCAGCCAGCAGCTCGTGATCGTCCATGTCGGCGATCAGCGACTGGCGAACCGAATCGGAAACTTCCAGCAGGATGTCGCCATCGCGCTCCGAGCGCACCAGTTGCCAGACCGTCAGACGATCTTCCAGGGGCAAGGCTTCGAGGATATAGGCGATGTCGGCGGGGTGCAGGTCATCGAGCTTGCGCTGCAGCTCGACGAGGTTCTGACGGTGGACCAGGTTTTCCACCAGGTCGTTGTGCGCGCCTTCCTGGCGATGGGTCAGGTCTTCGACCATACGCTGACGCTGCAGCAGTTCGACCACCTGGGCCAGGCGATCCTGCAGGCTTTCTTGCGCTTTTTTAACTTCTACTTCAGTCATAGGCGAACTCCACTCCCAGCAGCGGAGCACGCCGAGGGAATCAATCGGTCAGATCTTTCTGTATGAATCTTGTTAGCGAGTAACTACTGGGTAAGTCCATGGTGGTTTTCCACAAGCCCCGACGGGGCTGACGGGCGCAATCATACACTGCTAAAGCTGTCAGATCGCTTAAATTTTTGGCCAGAACAATCGTTTGCGTGATAAAGCTGGGACAACGCTCGAAGCTATCAGTGCGACGGTTGTTGTGGATGAGAAAGCACATTTGATTTTTGAGGCCGCACAGCGGCTCCAAGCTACACCGCAATCATTACAGAAGAGCGTAGATCGACATGATCAAGAATTCATTGGCGCACAAACAAAAAGCCCGCTCTATTGAGCGGGCTTTTTGATGGGGTGTGGCGGACTCAGCAGGATTCGAACCTGCGACCGCTCGGTTCGTAGCCGAGTACTCTATCCAGCTGAGCTATGAGTCCGTGGTGGTAGTTTTAGACCAGATTACCACTGGTTTACTGAAGTAGCTTTGCAAGCAGAACCACTTCAAAAAGTGGCGGACTCAGCAGGATTCGAACCTGCGACCGCTCGGTTCGTAGCCGAGTACTCTATCCAGCTGAGCTATGAGTCCGCAATTGGTAGTTTTAGACCAGATTACCACTGGTTGTTTGAAGCAGCTTTTAAGCAAAGCCACTTCAAAAGTGGCGGACTCAGGAGGATTCGAACCTCCGACCGCTCGGTTCGTAGCCGAGTACTCTATCCAGCTGAGCTATGAGTCCGTGTCTTGCCGCGCATTATAGGTCGCTGAAACATTTTTGCAAGAACTTTTTCGTTTAAAATCAACTACTTAGCGTTCTTGCCGTTTACAGCGCCCTAAGCGAATAATGGCGGTGAAGGGGGGATTCGAACCCCCGATACCCTTATGAGGTATACTCCCTTAGCAGGGGAGCGCCTTCGGCCACTCGGCCACCTCACCGCAACACGAGGCGAATATTAAAGAACCTCTTTCACCTTTGCAACCCTTTTTTTGAAAAAAACTTCAAAAAAATTAAAGGCTTGGCTCTTCATCCTTCTCCTTCTTGATCCGCAGGTAGATTTCCTCGCGGTGAACTGCCACTTCTTTCGGGGCGCTCACGCCAATACGCACCTGGTTGCCTTTGACGCCAAGCACCGTCACGGTGATCTCGCCGTCTCCAATGATCAGGCTCTCGGCGCACCGACGAGTCAGAATCAACATAGCTTTCTCCTTACGCAAAACATTCAGGGGTAACAGTCTTGGATTTCGGGACAAGGTCGCGGACGACGACCAAGGCCCTGGTTACTCGCCGCACAGGGCAGGACAGGGCCTGCGCGGCGAGCAGAAACGCGAAGGGCGCGGCAAGCCGCGCCCTTCCAGGCAGCGCCTTACTCGCCCTGTCGGGCAGGAGCATCCAGATCGAACGCGGTATGCAGCGCGCGTACGGCCAGCTCCAGATACTTCTCTTCGAGCACCACCGAAACCTTGATCTCGGAAGTGGAGATCATCTGGATGTTGATGCTCTCCTTGGCCAGGGCTTCGAACATGCGGCTGGCAACACCGGCGTGTGAACGCATGCCGACGCCAACGATCGAGACCTTGGCGATCTTGGTGTCGCCGATCACTTCACGGGCACCGATTTCGCGTGCAGTGTTTTCCAGCACGCTATGCGCCTTCTCGTACTCGTTGCGGTGCACGGTGAAGGTGAAGTCGGTGGTGTTATCGTGCGCAACGTTCTGCACGATCATGTCGACTTCGATGTTCGCAGCGCTGATCGGGCCGAGGATCTTGAAGGCCACGCCCGGGGTATCCGGCACGCCGCGAATGGTCAGCTTTGCTTCATCACGGTTGAAGGCGATACCGGAAATGATCGGCTGTTCCATGGATTCCTCTTCATCAATGGTAATGAGGGTACCCGGACCCTCCTTGAAGCTGTGCAGCACGCGCAGCGGAACGTTGTACTTGCCGGCGAACTCCACCGAACGGATCTGCAGCACCTTGGAGCCGAGGCTGGCCATTTCCAGCATTTCTTCGAAGGTGATCTTCTCCAGGCGACGAGCCTGTGGCACGACACGCGGGTCGGTGGTGTAGACACCATCGACATCAGTGTAGATCTGGCACTCATCAGCCTTCAGCGCCGCCGCCAGGGCCACGCCAGTGGTATCAGAGCCACCACGCCCCAGGGTAGTGATGCTGCCGTGCTCATCGACGCCCTGGAAGCCTGCAACCACGACCACGCGGCCTTCCTTGAGGTCGGCACGAATCTTCTGGTCGTCGATTTGCAGAATGCGCGCCTTGTTGTGCGAGCTGTCGGTGAGAATACGCACCTGGTTGCCGGTGTAGGACACCGCTGGCACACCACGCTTGATCAAGGCCATGGTCAGTAGGGCAATGGTGACCTGCTCACCGGTCGACACGATCACGTCCAGCTCACGAGGAACCGGGTGATCGGTAATCTGCTTGGCCAGGTCGATCAGACGATTGGTTTCACCGCTCATGGCCGACAGCACAACCACCAGGTCGTCGCCCGCTTCACGGTGTTTCTTGACCTTTTCGGCTACCTGCTCGATCCGCTCGATGGAACCGACAGAGGTGCCGCCAAATTTCTGTACGATCAACGCCATTTCAATGGTGCCTCAGCCCATACAGGGCCCCAAATAACAATCCAACATGAAGGAGTGGACGGGAGTGGCCTGTGTGGCTACTAGACCATCCACCCCTTCATCTCAAAGTCCCTGCTCTGCGAATGGCACGGCCAGCGCCAGGGCCTGGTCCAGAGCTGCGACGTCGACGCCACCGCCCTGGGCCATGTCCGGACGGCCACCGCCCTTGCCACCCACCGCCGCAGCGGCTTGTTTCATCAGATCGCCAGCCTTGAGTTGGCTGGAGAGGTCCTTGGTCACGCCGGCCACCAGCACAACCTTGCCCTCATGCTCGCTGCCCAGCAGGATCACTGCGTGGCCGAGCTTGTTCTTCAACTGATCGACCAGCGCCAGCAGGGCCTTGCCGTCCTGCCCATCCAGGCGGGCGGCGAGGACCTTGGCACCCTTGACCTCAACAGCCGCGTTGGAGAGATCGTCCCCGGCGGCGCTGGCGGCCTTGGCCTGCAGCTGTTCCAGCTGCTTCTCCAGCTGGCGGTTGCGCTCAAGCACAGCCGACAGCTTGTCGATCAGGTTGTCGCGGTTACCTTTCACCAGTTGCGCGGCTTCCTTGACCTGCTCCTCGGCAGCGTTCAGGTAGGCCAGCGCAGCGGCACCGGTTACGGCTTCGATACGGCGCACGCCAGAGGCCACGCCGCTTTCGCTGATGATCTTGAACAGGCTGATGTCACCGGTGCGCTTGGCGTGAATACCGCCGCACAATTCCACCGAAAAATCGCCGCCCATGCTCAACACACGCACGGTGTCGCCGTACTTCTCACCGAACAGCGCCATTGCGCCTTTGGCCTTGGCCGTTTCGATGTCGGTCAGTTCGGTTTCAACGGCAGTGTTCTTGCGCACTTCACGGTTGACGATGTCTTCCAGCGCCTTGATCTGCTCTGGTTTCACCGCCTCGAAGTGGCTGAAATCGAAACGCAGGCGCTGGCTGTCGACCAGCGAGCCCTTCTGCTGTACATGCTCACCCAGCACCTGGCGCAGCGCTTCGTGCAGCAGGTGAGTGGCGGAGTGGTTCAACGAGGTGGCGTGTTGCACCTCTGCATCGACCTTGGCCTCGACTGGCGAACCGATCACCAGCGCGCCGCTGGCAACCACGCCGTGGTGCAGGAAGGCACCGCCGGTCTTGGTGGTGTCGCGCACGTCAAAGCGTGCAGCGCCAGCCTGCAGGAAGCCGGTATCGCCAATCTGGCCGCCGGATTCGGCGTAGAACGGCGTGCGGTCGAGCACGACCACGCCCTGCTCGCCTTCACCCAGCTGGTCGACGGACAGGCCGTCCTTGTACAAGGCGATGATCTTGCCTTGGCCTTCAGTGGCATCGTAACCGAGGAACTCGGTGGCGCTGTCGACTTTTACCAGGCTGTTGTAATCCATGCCGAAGGCGCTGGCGGAACGGGCACGCTCACGCTGGGCGTCCATTTCACGCTCGAAGCCGGCTTCGTCGATAGTCAGCTCACGCTCACGAGCGATGTCGGCGGTCAGGTCCATCGGGAAGCCATAGGTGTCGTACAGCTTGAACACCACGTCGCCCGGTACCACGTCGCCTTTCAGCTGGGCCAGGTCTTGCTCGAGGATGCGCAGGCCCTGCTCCAGGGTTTTGGCGAACTGCTCCTCTTCGGCCTTGAGCACGCGCTCGATGTGCGCTTGCTGGCTCTTCAGCTCCGGGAAGGCTTCGCCCATTTCAGCGGCCAGTGCGGCAACGATCTGGTAGAAGAAGCTGCCCTTGGCGCCCAGCTTGTTGCCGTGACGGCAAGCGCGGCGAATGATGCGGCGCAGCACGTAGCCACGGCCTTCGTTGGACGGCAGCACGCCGTCGGCAATCAGGAAACCGCACGAACGGATGTGGTCTGCGACCACTTTCAGCGAGGCCTGGCCATCATTGCTGCAACCGATGGCCTTGGCTGCGGCAGCCAGCAGGTTCTGGAACAGGTCGATCTCGTAGTTCGAATGCACGTGCTGCAGCACGGCGCTGATGCGCTCCAGGCCCATGCCGGTGTCCACCGACGGCGCTGGCAGCGGGTGCAACACGCCGTCGGCGGTGCGGTTGAACTGCATGAAAACGTTGTTCCAGATCTCGATGTAACGGTCACCGTCTTCTTCTGGCGAGCCGGGTGGGCCGCCCCAGATATCCGCGCCGTGATCGTAGAAAATCTCGGTGCACGGGCCGCACGGGCCGGTATCGCCCATGGTCCAGAAGTTGTCGGAGGCGTACGGGGCGCCCTTGTTGTCGCCGATGCGCACCATGCGCTCGGCCGGCACGCCGACTTCCTTGGTCCAAATGTCGTAGGCTTCGTCGTCAGTGGCGTAGACGGTGACCCAGAGCTTTTCCTTGGGCAGGTTCAGCCACTGCTCGGACGTCAGGAAGGTCCAGGCGAAGGTAATGGCGTCGCGCTTGAAATAATCGCCGAAGCTGAAGTTGCCCAGCATTTCGAAGAAGGTGTGGTGACGCGCGGTGTAACCGACGTTTTCCAGGTCGTTGTGCTTGCCACCGGCACGCACGCACTTCTGGCTGCTGACAGCACGCGTGTAGGCGCGCTTCTCCGCACCGAGGAAGCAGTCCTTGAACTGGTTCATGCCTGCGTTGGTGAACAGCAGGGTCGGATCGTTGTTCGGGATCAGCGAACTGGAGGCGACTCGGGTATGTCCCTGCTCTTCGAAGAAGCGAAGGAAGGCTTCACGGATTTCTGCGCTTTTCATAGGTTCTTCCACGGAAACGGCGGCCCTGTTGGGCAAACGCGTCGACGAAACGACGGCAAAGGGCCGCATTATATCGGTCCTGCAGTCTCGATGCAGTGTGTTTATACGATAGAAGCCATCGTTTGGACGGTTTTTCGGGCTATGCAAACGAAAACGACATGACCGGATGCTAAATCCTGTGTTTCGCCACTGGCAAGCCAATTACCGCTCAAGGGAAGGGAAAATGGAACAGGCGGTGAATTAAAAGGTTTTCATCATGGATAGGATCCGAAACCCTGTCGCCTGCAGGCGACAGCGCTCTCAGCCCAGCCGCTGCCCCGAATCCGGCACGATCAGAATGCCGGCGCGCAAGCCATTCTTGACTTTGGGGTTAGGGAAGATGATGCGTGCGCCCTCCTCCTCGACCACCCAGCGCATCTCGGCCAGGTCTTCAGCCAGCAGGTAACCCTTGCTCAGCTCGGAGAAGTTTTCGATGTCCGCCGGCAAGTGCAGGTGGAAGCTGTCACTGTGCTTGATGATTTCGCGGGAAACCCTGAACAATTGCAGGCCATCCAGCGAACTTTCTTCCTCTGGCTCGGTAGCTTCGATAATGCGAATCAGCCGCTCTTCGAGCTTGTCGAGATTGACCTGCTCGTTCTGGCCGAACGGACGGGCCTTGCCCAACTCCAAGGTAAAGGCTTCAGCTTCGAGCTGTTCATAGGTGAAAGCACTGAAGGTGATGGACGACTTGCTTTGCAGTAATACCGCTTCCATACCTGCCGCCGCCAGGCGCACCAGTTCGCGACGGGAGTGCTTGCGCCCTTCTTTATAAGGGTACAAGGCGAATTGCTCGATCTTCGAACCGCGGATGGCGGTATGCAGGTCGTAATGCAGGCGGCTGCGCTCCGGCTTGCTGAAGAACACCCGGGCGAACTGCTCCAGCTCGGCAGCACGCAATGCTTCGAAACCGCTGGAAAGCTCATGGCGGCCATTGAACAAACGGTTGATGTCCTGCTCGATAAAGCGCTCGCCCTTGCGGATCGCCGCCGGGTTGCCGAACAGGAACAGCACCCGTGCCCTGGGTTTGATCTTGCCGTTGGCCACGCCGTGCAGCAGCCGCTCGAGCAATTCGATCGGCGCTGTTTCGTTGCCATGAATGCCGGCGGACAACAGCAAGTCCAGCCCGCAATCTTCGCTTTCGGCCGGACGCACTTCGAGCGCGCCCTCCCCCAGCCACCGCAAACGCGCGCCCTTGGGTGTCACTTGGGTCTTCTCGGCCGGTTCGTGATCGGTGAGGGTCAGCTCAAGCAATTTGCCAAGGGCGAGCATAGGGACTTCCTTAGTGGTGGTGACCGCAGTCAGGGCCATGAACGTGATCGTCGTCTTCGCCAAGCTCTGCCGGTTCCATTTCCAGCTGCAGGCTGACCAGGTTGGTGGCCATCGGGCGCAGCAGCAAGTTGGCATACTCGGTGTCGTCTTCCTCGACATCCACACCGATCAGCAGCTGGCCACGGCCATCCTGCTGAATCCACACTTCCTTGCCTTGCCAGACCACAGCAAAGCGGGTGCAGGAAGTTTCCAGCTGGGTGCCGTCTTCATCTTCGAGGATCAGGCGCAAGGCGTCGGTCATTACAGAGTCTCTCTTCAAGGTTGGCGTTGGAACGGATACACCGAGCCCAACTTCAGGATCTGGGTCAATTCGTCCAGTGCCGTACGGCATTCCACCAGCAGTTGCGGGTCAGCCAGGTCTGCTTCGCCAAGACGATCGCGGTAGTGCCTGTCGACCCACTGCAGCAGCGTGTCATACAGCGAGGCCGTCATGATAACGCCTTGGTTGACCGCCGCCAGTTCCGATTCCTTCAAGGCTACGCGCAAACGCAGGCAGGCTGGGCCGCCGCCGTTTTGCATGCTCTGCTTGAGGTCGAACACCTTGACCTCCTTCACCGGGCCTCCCTGACTGGTCAACTGGCCAAGATAAGCCCAGACCCGCTCGTTGTTGCGGCACTCTTCCGGCACGACCAACAGCATGGAACCATCGTCGCGGCTCAGCAGCTGGCTGTTGAACAGGTAGGAACGCACCGCGTCCTCCACCGCCACCGCGGCTCTGGGCACGCAGATGGCCTGGAAGTTGCCACCCTTGCTGGCCAGTTTAGCTCGCAGCTGCCCAAGCACCGCGTCGGTATCGAGAAACGCGTCCTCGTGGTAGAACAGCACTTCGCCGTTACCCACCGAAATCACATCATTGTGGAACACACCCTGGTCGATCACCGCCGG
This sequence comes from Pseudomonas sp. D5(2026), assembly GCF_057766845.1. Classification (NCBI taxonomy): domain Bacteria; kingdom Pseudomonadati; phylum Pseudomonadota; class Gammaproteobacteria; order Pseudomonadales; family Pseudomonadaceae; genus Pseudomonas; species Pseudomonas sp. D5(2026). The sequence goes on along the minus strand of NZ_CM173421.1, from coordinate 1,527,505 downwards.
GTTCTGTTGAGCGTAGACCACACCGTCATCGCTCAGGCCGTGCAGCCGGGCCACAGCCTGCGAGGCCTCCAGGGTTTGTCGGGCCGGATACTTCTGTGGCGCCGGGTAACGGCTGTCGAAGGCGCTGCGACCATAGACAAAGAACTCCACACCGGCCTCACCATAGGCGCGGCAGAAGCGCGTGTGGTTGGCCGCGCCCTCGTCACCGAACTGTGCCACGGCAGGCAGCGCGGCGTGATGGGCAAAGTGCTTCTCGTTGTTGAACATGGCGCCCAGCACGCGGCTGGTGGTCGGGTGCTCGATGCTGCGGTGATATTTGCAGTTGAGGTTGGCGGCGGTGAAGTGCACACGACCGTCAGCCGTGTCGGCACTCGGGCTGACTGTCGCGGCGTTGGCCACCCACATGCTTGAGGCCGAGCAACTGGCCACTAGCAACGGCATGGCCTCGCGGGCGGCGCGCTGGATGACTTCGGCATCGCTGCCACTGAACCCCAGGCGGCGCAGCGCGGCCACGTCCGGGCGTTCCTGTGGCGCCAGAACACCCTGCTTGAAGCCCATGTCGGCCAGCGCTTTCATCTTCGCCAGGCCCTGGCGCGCCGCCTCACGCGGGTTGGACCCCTGCTGGCTGTTGCTCTGCGAAGCCACGTTACCGTAAGACAGGCCGCCATAGTTGTGGGTAGGCCCCACCAGGCCATCAAAATTCACTTCATAGGATTTCATCGGCTAGGCTCCGTGACTGTTGTTATAGGGTGACGCCCGGCGTCAGGGTCGCCGGCAAGGCAAGGCTGGCGGTCTCCAGCGAAGCCACGGGGTAAGCGCAGTAGTCGGCCGCGTAATAGGCACTGGCGCGATGGTTGCCACTGGCACCCACGCCGCCGAACGGTGCGCTGCTGGCAGCCCCCGTCAGCTGTTTGTTCCAGTTGACGATGCCGGCGCGGCTGCGCAGCCAGAAGTACTGGTAGCGTGCGCGCGAATCGGACAACAAACCGGCAGCCAGGCCATACTGAGTGTTGTTGGCTTCATCGATGGCAGCATCGAAGTCGGCGTAGCGGATCACCTGCAGCAGCGGGCCGAAAAACTCTTCGTCCGGGCGGTCAGCCACGGCGGTGACATCGACAATGCCCGGGGTCAGCAGTGCGGCATCGGCCTGTGGCTGGGTCATTTCCAGCAGTTTCACGCCACCTTTGGCGGCCAGTTCGGCCTGGGCCGCAAGCAGCGCCCGAGCCGCCTGCAGCGAAATCACCGAGCCCATGAAAGGCGCCGGCTGCTCATCGAACGCCCCCACCGTGATGGTTTTGCACACCTCGACCAAGCGCGCGATCAGCGCATCGCCCCAGGCGCCTTGCGGTACCAGCAGGCGCCGCGCGCAGGTGCAGCGCTGGCCAGCGGAAATGAACGCCGACTGGATAATGGTATACACCGCCGCGTCGAGGTCCTTGACCTCGTCCACCACGAGCGGGTTGTTACCCCCCATTTCCAGGGCCAGGATCTTGTCTGGACGCCCTGCGAACTGCTGATGCAGCAGGTTGCCGGTGCGGCTGGAGCCGGTGAAGAACAGGCCATCGATACCTGGGTTGGCGGCCAGCGCCACACCGGTTTCGCGTGCCCCCTGCACCAGGTTCAGCACACCCGCCGGCAGGCCGGCAGCAATCCAGCAGTTGACGGTAAGCTCAGCAACCTTGGGGGTCAGCTCGCTGGGCTTGAACACCACGCAGTTGCCTGCCAGCAGCGCCGGCACGATATGGCCATTGGGCAGGTGCCCGGGGAAGTTGTAGGGGCCGAACACCGCCACCACACCGTGGGGCTTGTGCCGCAAAACAGCCGTGGCATCGGCCAGCGGACCACTCTTTTCGCCGGTACGCTCGCGGTAGCTCTGTACCGAAATCGCCACCTTGTTGACCATGCTGGTGACTTCAGTCGCAGATTCCCACAGCGGCTTCCCGGTTTCCTCGCCAATGCATTGGGCCATGGCTTCGGCATGCACTTTCAACTGCGCGGCAAACTTCTCCAGCACATCGATACGTGCCTCCAGGCTCAACTGCGCCCAGGCCGGGAAGGCCTGCCGCGCCGCCTGCACAGCAGCGCTGACCTGGCTGGCGTCAGCGCCCTGCCCTTGCCAGATCACGGCCTGGGTCACCGGGTTGAGCGACTGCAGGGTTTCACCCTGGCCAGCCTGCCAATTGCCTGCGATGTAATGCGTGGTCATTTACTGGGCCTCCCGGCTGGCCGACAGCGGCACCGCGCGCACATTGTCGCCGACGCCCATGCGCAGGCGCTTGGCGGTCAACGGGTCGACCACCAGGGTACCGGCGGCCAACCGTGCAGGTGCAGCAGTGATACGGCAGTCGTCGCGCTTGCGGTTGTGGATGATGAAAGGGGTCGCGTCGTCGCCTGGCGTACCTACCGCCAGCACCAGGGTCTGGCTCTCGCGCACCGCGCGGATCTTGGCAGTGTCACACTCGATGGCCGGGCCGGCGTCAAAGATGTCGACGTAGCCCTGATAGTTGAAGCCCTCCTGCTTAAGCATGGCCAGCGCCGGCTCGGTGTCTTTGTGCACACGGCCGATCACGTTGCGCGCAGCCTCGGACAGGAAGCAGGTGTACAGCGGGAACTTGGGCATCAGCTCAGCGATGAACGACTTGTTGCCCACGCCGGTGAGGTAGTCGGCCTGGCTGAACTCCATCTTGAAGAAATGCCGGCCCAGGCTTTCCCAGAACGGCGAACGGCCCTGCTCGTCAGACATGCCGCGCATTTCGGCAATGATCTTCTTGCCAAACAGCTCCGGGAACTCGGCAATGAACAGCATGCGCGCGCGCGACAGCAGACGGCCATTGAGACCCGAGCGGTGGTCGCTGCGCAGGAACAGCGAGCACAGCTCGGAGTTTCCGGTCAGGTCGTTGGCCAGGAACAGCGTCGGGATTTCGCGGTAGATCTTCAGCTCCTGCGAGGCGCTGACCGTCAGGCCGACCCGATAGTTGTACCAAGGCTCACGCAGGCCGACGGCGCCGGCGATGGCACTGATGCCCACCACCAGACCTTCGTCGTTTTCCAGCACGAACAGGTAATCGGTGTCACCACGCTCGGCTTCGCCACGGAAGCTTTTTTCCGCCCAACCAACACGGTGCCCGAGGCGCTCTTCGTTGGCCGGCAGCGTGGTCAGCCCGGTGGTGCCGGTGCTGCGTGCCAATTCGATCAACGCAGGCAAATCGCTGCTGCGTACAGGACGAACGATCATGCTATCTCCTTGTGCGGCGGCATCGGCCGGCGCAAAACACTGCTAACGCATCAATCCCGAAACGTCTGTTGCCAGACCTCAAACCGCGACCAGGCGCACGCTGGCGCCCTCGCCCACGCCCAGCGCGTCGGCTGCAGCCACGCTCAGGCTGACCGGTTTGCCAGGCACCCAGTCCAGGTCCAGCAACACCGCGCGGTAGTCCTGCAACAGGCCGTTGCACACCAGGTACGGGCGCCCACCCTTGACCGGGGCCTCTTCGATCTTCACCGGGACCACCCGGCTCTGAGCGATCGAGCGGATGCCAGAGGTGCGCGCATGCAGGGTCGGGCCGCCGTCGAAGATGTCGATGTAGTGCTCGGTCTCGAAGCCTTCGCGCATGAGTATGTCGAAGGTGATCTGTGCCCGCGGATGTACCTGGCCCATGGCTTCCTGCGCCAGGTCTGGCAGCAACGGCACGTAGATCGGGTAATGCGGCATCAGCTCGGCGAGGAAGGTACGGCTCTTCAGGCCGCACAGGCGCTCGGCGTCGGCATAGTTGAGGTCGAAGAAGTTGCGGCCGATAGCATCCCAGAACGGCGATTCACCCTGCTCGTCGCTGAAGCCGACGATCTCGGTTACCACCGAATCGGCGAAGCGCTCCGGGTGCGCAGCCATGAACAGCAGTCGACCACGCGAATTGAGCTCGGCCCAGCCACTGTTCACCAGTTCCGGTGCTACATAGAAACTGGTCAGCAGGCTGTTGCCAGTCAGATCGTGACACAGCGACAGCACATGGATCTTGTTGTGTATCTTCAGCTCGCGCGAGGCGTGCACGAATGTTTCGTTACGAAAACTGTAGAACGGCTCGGAGTAGCCGGCCGAAGCGACGATGGCTGAGCAACCGGCCAACTTGCCTGTTTCGCTGTCTTCGAGCACGAAAAAATAACTCTCTTCGCCGTTGAAGCTGACCTCGGCGGCGAAGGATGTCTCGGAGGCGGCAATCTTGTCGCCGAGACGAGCGGTGTCGTCCGGCAGCGAGGTGACACCAATGGGGCTGTCTGCAGCCATGCGCTGCACGTCGTTCAGATCAGCCATTTGCGCGGGGCGCATCACCAGCATGGTGTCACTCCTTTGGAATACGGGCCGTTCACAGCGGCACGAAAAAACGGCAGGCACCCAGGCACCTGCACTGGAATCGGGTATCGCCGGCCCGGATCGGCCTCGTGCCGAGGCTGGGCTGAGGCCGGCGAAAGGACCGTTGGCGGATCAGCCTTTGGTCAGTGTGGCCACAGCGCGCTCGAAGCGGTCCAGGCCTGCGTCGATATCGGCGTCTTCAACCACCAGGCTTGGGGCGAAGCGGACAACGTCCGGGCCGGCCTGCAGCACCATCACGCCTTCTTTCTCGGCAGCGTTGAGCACGTCCTTGGCCTTGCCTTTCCAGGCCTCGGTCAAGACGCAGCCCAGCAGCAGGCCGACGCCACGCACCTGGCTGAACAGGTTGTACTTCTGGCCGATCTGCTCCAGGCGGGTTTTGAAGCGCTCGTGCTTAGCCTTGATACCGGCCAGGGTTTCCGGGGTGTTGACCACATCCAGCACCGCGCAGGCAACGGCGCAGCCCAGCGGGTTGCCGCCATAGGTGGTGCCGTGGGTGCCAACGGCCAGGTGCTTGGCCAGCTCGGTGGTGGTCAGCATGGCACCAATCGGGAAGCCGCCGCCCAGGCTCTTGGCACTGGTCAGAATGTCCGGGGTCACGCCGTAGTGCTGGTAGGCATACAGCGAGCCGGTACGGCCCACGCCAGTCTGCACTTCGTCAAAGATCAGCAGAGCGTTGTGCTCGTCACACAGTTTGCGCGCGCCTTCCAGGTAGGCCTTGTCGGCCGGCACCACGCCGCTCTCGCCTTGGATCGGCTCGATCACCACGGCGCAGGTCTTGTCGGAAATCTGTGCCTTCAACGCTTCCAGGTCGTTGTACGGCACATGGCTGATACCGGTGATCTTCGGGCCAAAGCCATCGGAGTACTTTGGCTGGCCACCCACGCTGACGGTAAACAGGGTGCGGCCGTGGAAGCTGTTCACGGTGGCGATGATTTCGTGCTTTTGCGGACCGAAGCGGTCATGCGCCACACGACGGGCCAGCTTGAAAGCGGCCTCGTTGGCCTCGGCGCCGGAGTTGCAGAAGAACGCGCGGTCGGCAAAGGTGGCGTCCACCAGCTTGTGGGCCAGGCGCAGGGCCGGCTCGTTGGTGAACACGTTGGAAACGTGCCAGAGGGTGTTGGCCTGTTCAGTCAGGGCCTTGACCAGTGCCGGGTGGCAGTGGCCCAGGGCATTGACCGCGATGCCGCCGGCAAAGTCGATCAACTCGCGACCCGACTGGTCCCAGACGCGGGAACCCTCGCCTCGCACAGGAATGAAGGCCGCCGGAGAATAGTTGGGGACCATCACCTGGTCGAAATCGGCACGTTGCACCGGGGCTTGCTCAACGGACATCTGAGTCTCCTGAAGAGGAACGCTGGCCTGGAAGTGGCGAGCGATGGGGGGATTGTAAGGACTGATCCGCGCCTGTCCTTGCGGCCAAGCGACAACTTGTTACAGCGCAAAACCCAGTTTTGACAAGGCTTTCGGCAATGCGACAAACACTGTCGCAATCGCGCAGTGTACGGGAGAGAGGGGGCTGGGTGAACGGGTGTTCACACAGGATTGAGGGAGGCGGGATGTTTGGCGATGTTGATGTGTTGACGGGGAGATCGAGCGCCGCCCGCGCGGCGCATCGCGAGCGAAGCTCGCTCCTACATTTGTTGCAACGTGCCGAGCCTGTTACGCCATGGTTGCCAGCCTTTGTGCATGGCTTGAGCCTTACAAACAAGGCTGACAACCATGGCCTCACAGGCCTGGCCACGTTGCAACAAATGTAGGAGCGAGCTTCGCTCGCGATGCGCCGCGCGGGCGGCGCTCGATTTGCGCCCCACCACCAACCTCAAGGCCTACACCCCGAACCCACCCAAAATCTCAGCCTTTTTCAGCCGGCGCCGAACTCAACTCAGTGCCGAGCCTGTTACGCCATGGTTGCCAGCCTTTGTGCATGGCTTGAGCCTTACAAACAAGGCTGACAACCATGGCCTCACAGGCCTGGCCACGTTGCAACAAATGTAGGAGCGAGCTTCGCTCGCGATGCGCCGCGCGGGCGGCGCTCGATTTGCGCCCCACCACCAACCTCAAGACCTACACCCCGAACCCACCCAAAATGTCAGCCTTTTTCAGCCGGCGCCGAACTCAACTCAGTGCCGAGCCTGTTACGCCATGGTTGCCAGCCTTTGTGCATGGCTTGAGCCTTACAAACAAGGCTGACAACCATGGCCTCACAGGCCTGGCCACGTTGCAACAAATGTAGGAGCGAGCTTCGCTCGCGATGCGCCGCGCGGGCGGCGCTCGATTTGCGCCCCACCACCAACCTCAAGGCCTACACCCCGAACCCACCCAAAATGTCAGCCTTTTTCAGCCGGCGCCGAACTCAACTCGAACGGGCTGCTGCTGCGTCGCTGGTTACGGTCTTCCCGCGGCGTGGCGCCAAAGAAGTTACGGTAGGCACTGGAAAAATGCGGCCCCGAGGAGAAGCCACAGGACAGCCCGATCTGAATGATCGACTTGCTGGTCTGCATCAGCATCTGCCGCGCCTTGTTCAACCGCAACTCCAGATAGTACTGGCTGGGAACGCGGTTCAGATACTGCTTGAAGATACGCTCCAACTGCCGACGCGATACGCACACATGCTGGGCAATTTCGTCGGTGGTCAGCGGCTCTTCGATGTTGGCTTCCATCAGCAACACAGCCTGAGTCAGCTTGGGATGACTCGAACCCAGGCGGTTCTGCAGCGGGATACGCTGACGCTCGCCACCCTCGCGGATGCGCTCCACCACCAGCTCTTCCGACACTGCCCCAGCCAGCTCAGCCCCGTGATCGCGCGCCAGCACCGCCAGCAGCAGGTCGGTCACAGCCATACCGCCGCAGGCAGTCAGACGGTCGCGATCCCAGTCGAACAGGTGGCTGGTGGCGATGACCTTGGGGAAGCGCTCGGCAAAGTCATCCTGCCAGCGCCAGTGCACGGCTGCCCGGTAACCATCGAGCAGGCCCAACATTGCCAGCGGATATACCCCCGCCGACAGGCCACCGATCAGGCAGCCACTGCGCGCCAGCTGCTTGAGCGCCGTTGAGAAGGCAGCCCCCATTGCCGCTGGCGGCTCGTCGGCCAGCAGAAATAGCTTGTGGCAACCCTCCAGACGGCCGAGCCACGGCTCGCCCGGCAGACGCCAGGCGCCTTCCTGCGCAGGCTCGGCCTGCAGGAAGACCAACTCGTAGACCACATCCGGATGCACCCGCTGCGCCACCAGCAACACTTCCTCGGCCAATGCCAGGGTCAAGGGCCTGGTGCTGGGCCAGATGAGAAAACCGATTCGCTGGGTGGTCATAGGGTACGGTCCGAAACCTGAGGTCGTTCGAGTCTGTGCGCCGGGTCAGGCTGCGCTCGCCGCGCAGCATGCCCTATTCTGGTGCAAAAATGCAGCTTTTACTTCAGGCTGCCGGAGAGGAACTGCTTCAGGCGCTCCGACTGCGGGTTGGCCAGCACTTCACGCGGGCAGCCGGTTTCTTCCACCAGGCCCTTGTGCAGGAACACCAACTGGTTGGACACCTCGCGGGCAAAGCCCATTTCATGGGTCACCACCACCATGGTCCGCCCCTCCTGGGCCAGCGCCTGCATTACCTTGAGCACATCACCCACCAGCTCAGGGTCGAGCGCCGAGGTTGGCTCGTCGAACAGCATGACCTCCGGCTCCATGGCCAGCGCGCGGGCAATTGCCACACGTTGTTGCTCACCACCCGACATATGCCCGGGGAAGGCATCCTTGCGGTGGGCGACGCCGACTTTGGCCAGGTAGTGCTCGGCCTTTTCCAGGGCGTCCTTCTTGTTCACGCCCAGCACGTGCACCGGCGCTTCGATGATGTTCTCAAGCGCTGTCATGTGCGACCACAGGTTGAAGTGCTGGAACACCATCGACAGGCGCGAGCGCATCCGCTGCAATTGACGCGGGTCGGCAGCCTTCAACGCGCCATCCTTGCCGGCGACCAGTTTCAGCTCTTCGTTGTTGAGCAGGATCTTGCCGGCGTGCGGCTGCTCCAGCAGGTTGATGCAGCGCAGGAAGGTCGACTTGCCCGAACCGCTGGAGCCGATGATGCTGATGACGTCGCCGGCCTTGGCCGCCAGCGACACACCCTTGAGCACTTCGTGGCTGCCGTAGCGCTTGTGCAGGTCTTGGACTTCGAGTTTGTACATGCTGTCGATTCTCACAGAGCGGTCAGTGCTTGCGCGGCGCCAGGTAGCCGAGCCAGCGGCGTTCGGCCATCTTGAACAGGCGCACCAGGATGAAGGTCAGGCACAGGTAGAACACGCCCGCCGTGATGTAGGCCTCGAAAGGCAGGTAATACTGGGCATTGACCGTGCGCGCAGCACCGGTGATGTCGATCAGGGTAACGATCGACGCCAGGCTGGTGGTCTGCAGCATCATGATCACTTCATTGCTGTATTGCGGCAGCGCCCGACGCAGTGCCGAGGGCAGCAGGATGCGGCGGTACATTTTCATGCGCGACATGCCCATGGCCTTGGCGGCCTCGATCTCGCCATGCGGCGTGGCCTTGAGGCTGCCGGCAATGATTTCGGCGGTATAGGCACTGGTATTGATGCCGAACGCCAGGCAGGCGCAGAAGGTGGCACTGGACAGCAACGGCCAGAAGATACTCTCGCGCACCGCCTCGAACTGGGCCAGGCCGTAGTAGATCAGGAACAACTGCACCAGCATCGGCGTGCCACGGATGACGTAGGTGTACAGCCATGCAGCAAGGTTGACCACCGGCTGCCTGGATACCCGCATCAGGCCCAGCGGAATGGCTGCCAGCAGGCCGAAGAAAAGCGAAATTGCCAGCAGCTTCAGGGTGGTCAGCAGGCCGCCGAAGTACATCGGCAGCGCTTCCCAGACGACGTTGTAGTCGAAGATCATAGTTCAGCCACCTTGACGCCCACCGAGTAGCGGCGCTCCAGATACTTCAAAGCCAGCAGCGAGACACTGGTCAACACCAGGTACAGCGCCGCCACTGCCAGGAAGAAGGTGAAGGGTTCGCGGGTGGCGTCAGCCGCCTGCTTGGCCTTGAACATCATGTCCTGCAGGCCGACGACCGAAATCAGCGCAGTCGCCTTGGTCAGCACCAGCCAGTTGTTGGTGAAGCCCGGAATGGCCAGGCGAATCATTTGCGGCACCTGGATGCGGAAGAACACTTGGCGAGGGCTCATGCCATACGCCACGCCCGCCTCGGCCTGGCCTTTGGGAATGCCCAGGAAGGCCCCGCGGAAGGTCTCCGAGAGGTAGGCGCCAAAAATGAAGCCCAGGGTACCGATACCCGCAACCAGCGGGTTCAGGTCGATGTAGTCTTCGTAACCGACCAGCGGCGCCACCCGGTTGATGATGTCCTGCCCGCCGTAGAAGATCAGCAGGATCAGGACCAGGTCCGGAATACCACGGATCACCGTGGAATACAGATCGCCCAGCCAGGCCAGCCAGCGCACTGGCGACAAACGCAGCGCCACACCGATCAGGCCGAGTACGATGGCCAGGGCCATCGACGACAGGGCGAGCTGTAGCGTCAGCCACGCCCCGTCGAGGATGACTGCCCCGTAGCCTTTCAACATGATGAGGTCCTCGACCTAGAGAATGAAAAATGGTGCAAACCCCAGAGCCTCTGCTGTTTGCACCATTGCACAGGTGAAACCCGACGTCTTACTTCGAGTCTGGACCGTAGATGTCGAAATTGAAGTACTTGCTCTCGATTTCTTTGTACTTGCCGTTGGCACGGATGGCGTCGATAGCCGCGTTGATGCGGTCGACATTGGCCTTGTCACCCTTGCGTACGGCGATACCGATACCGTCACCGAAGTACTTGGCGTCGGTGAAGGCAGGGCCTACGAACGCGAACCCCTTGCCAGCGTCCGTCTTGAGGAAGCCGTCTTCCAGCAGGGTGGCATCAGCCACGGTGCCGTCGAGGCGGCCAGCTGCGACGTCCAGGTAGATTTCGTTCTGGGTACCGTAAGGCACCACGGTGGCACCTTTGGCACCCAGCACTTCCTTGGCGAAGCGGTCGTGAATGGAGCCGCGCTGCACGCCGATCTTCTTGCCTTTCAGTTCGTCAAGGCTATCGCTGACAGTGGTGCCGTCCTTCATGACCAGGCGCGCCGGAGTCAGGTAGTAGCGCTTGGTGAAGTCGACCGACTTCTTGCGGTCATCGGTGATCGACATGGACGACAGGATGGCGTCGATCTTGCGCACTTTCAGCGCCGGGATCAGGCCGTCGAATTCCTGTTCAACCCAGGTGCACTTGGTTTTCATCTCTTCGCACAGGGCGTTGCCGATATCGTAGTCAAAGCCGGCAATGCTGCCGTCAGGTTGCTTGAAGGCGAAGGGTGGGTAAGCAGCTTCGATACCGATTTTCAGCGGTTTTTCATCAGCCTGCGACACCAGGGAAAACACAGACAGCGCCAGGGCGCCAAGCAGTGCGAGCTTCTTCATCAGGTAACTCCATCGGTACGGGGCAATACAAGGCAGGTAACGGCTGCCCGATATGCGAATGAGTACAACGCGAGCCGCGCAGGGTTCGACCAAGGCCGCATACCACGAGCGAGTGAGTGGCATTTTAACGACAGCCCGGTAGTCGATATTTCTTCAAAGCGACAACTACTTATAGAAGCGCCTGAAACCGCCGCGGGCGATGTTGACAGCCAGTGCAGAATATGCAATGGCGCAAGAAATAGAACCTATAGACCTAGCAATTCCTGGGCCTATTATTGGCAAAGCCTTGTACGACGGCAAGTGTAGCGTGCCGCGATGCACAAAATGGCGACCCCGACGCACCGAAACGGGCCGGAATTGTTTCCTCGCGCCCCGAACCTGTGCGGGGCCGGTGACAGAACAGTTACCGATGATTGTCGGGTAACAATGAAAAAGCGGGCTTGCCCGCGAATGCGTGAGGTCAGGGTACAGCTTAGCCTGAACTGACGCATTCGCGGGCAAGCCCGCTCCTACAGGGGGTATTGCCGGGGAGGGGTTAGGCCGAAGCCAGGCTCATCGCCTTGTGTGTGTCGATCAGGTGCTGCACCACACTCGGGTCGGCCAAGGTCGAGATATCGCCCAGCGCGTCGTATTCACCGGTGGCAATCTTGCGCAGGATGCGGCGCATGATCTTGCCCGAGCGGGTCTTCGGCAGCCCCGGCGCCCACTGGATCACATCCGGCGAAGCAATCGGTCCAATCTCCTTGCGCACCCAGTTCTTCAGTTCCAAGCGCAATTGCTCACTGGCCTCGATGCCAGCATTGAGGGTGACATACACATAGATGCCCTGCCCTTTGATGTCATGCGGCACGCCAACCACTGCAGCCTCGGCAACCTTCGAGTGCGCGACCATGGCGCTTTCGATCTCGGCAGTCCCCATGCGGTGGCCGGACACGTTGAGCACGTCATCCACACGGCCGGTGATCCAGTAGTAACCATCCTCGTCACGGCGCGCACCGTCGCCGGTGAAGTACATGCCGCGGAAGGTCTTGAAGTAGGTGTCGACGAAGCGATCGTGGTCGCCGTACAGCGAACGCGACTGACCCGGCCAGGAATCAAGGATCACCAGGTTGCCTTCGGCAGCACCGTCGATCAAGTTGCCCAGGTTGTCGACCAGTGCCGGCACCACCCCGAAGAACGGACGGGTTGCCGACCCCGGCTTGAGACCCGTGGCGCCAGGCAACGGACTGATCAGGATGCCGCCGGTCTCGGTCTGCCACCAGGTGTCGACGATCGGGCAACGTTCCTTGCCTACGGTCTTGTAGTACCAGTTCCAGGCCTCAGGGTTGATCGGCTCACCCACCGACCCCAGCAGGCGCAGGCTGGAACCGTCGGCGCCCTCAACAGCTGCCTGCCCTTCAGCCATCATGGCGCGAATGGCAGTTGGCGCTGTGTAGAGGATGTTGACCTTGTGCTTGTCGACGATCTTCGATACGCGGGTAATGTCCGGGTAGTTCGGCACGCCCTCGAACAGCAAGGTGGTGGCGCCGTTGGCCAGCGGGCCGTAGACGATATAGCTGTGGCCGGTGACCCAACCGACGTCGGCGGTGCACCAGTACACCTCGCCCGGGCGGTAATCGAATACGCGCTCATGGGTCAGCGCGGCGTAAACCAGGTAACCGCCTGTGGTGTGCAGCACGCCCTTCGGCTTGCCGGTGGAGCCGGAGGTATAAAGGATGAACAGCGCCTCTTCAGCACCCATTTCTTTGGGTGCGCAGTGGCTGGAAGCCACTTTCATCAGGTCTTCGTACCAGATGTCGCGATGCTGGTGCCAGGCAATGTCGCCACCGGTGCGCTTGCACACGATGATTTTCTGCACGCTGCTGGTTTCAGGGTTGGTCAGCGCCAGGTCGACGTTGGCCTTGAGCGGGGTACGACGACCACCACGCACGCCTTCATCGGCAGTGATCACCACCTTGGACTCGCAGTCGATGATGCGACCAGCCAGCGCCTCGGGCGAGAAGCCACCAAACACCACCGAGTGAATCGCACCAATACGGGCACAGGCCAGCATGGCGACCACAGCTTCAGGGATCATCGGCATATAGATGGTGACCACGTCACCGCGGTGCACATCCTGGCCACGCAGGGCGTTGGCGAACTTGCAGACCTGCTCGTGCAACTCGCGGTAGGTGATGTTGCGGTGCTCGGAAGGGTCGTCACCTTCCCAGATGATGGCCACCTGATCACCGCGCTCTTCAAGGTGGCGGTCCAGGCAGTTGGAGGAAACGTTCAGAGTGCCGTCGGCGAACCATTTGATATCGACATGGTGGTCGTCGAAGGAGGTCTGCTTGACCTTGGTGAACGGCTTGATCCAGTCGATACGCTGGGCCTGCTCGCGCCAGAAGCCGTCCGGGTTGATCACCGATTGCTGGTACATGGCCTTGTAGGTGGCCTCGTCGGTCAGGGTAGTGGCCGCAACCTCGGGACGAACGGGATACAGTGGAGCCGCACTCATCTGTGTTACCTCGGTGTAATAGTTGTTTTTGTATGGAACCGTTTGTAACTGTACCAGAGCGACAAAAGCCATTCGACGTTGGTAGTAATTTGGTACTCCCGTTCCGGCAAAGCGCTCTGGCGCGGGCATTACAGCCCCTTCGGAGAAAAACGAGGGGCTTTGGCACAGGATTGTTACAGATTCTGTCAAAACACTTTATCAAAACACCCACTGTTTCAGCATTGGCCACCGCCATAAAATTCATCTCGCCAGCAACGGCTAGGCGATTAACAACTGGTAACAGCCCCCACGAAGGCAAGCGTTAATCTCCCTCTAATCCCGATAGTTAAAACTCGCTGTACTCGCGGCGCCATAAGCGCCGCGTGCCCCCTCACGACCTTAGACAGGTAAATAGAAAATGAAAGCTTTACTGGTATTGGTACTTGGCAGTCTTTGCGGCGCGGCGATGGCCGGTGAAGCAAAAGATGCCGAGCAGATTCCGGTTGAACAGTACAGTTACTCGCAGCACCTGGACATCGCCCGCGTCATCTCCATGAGCGAAGTGCCCAATGTGTGCGAAGTCGTGCCAGCCCGCATGACCTATGAAGACTCCAAGGGCCAGAGACACATTCTCGAATACCGTGTGATGGGGAACGGCTGCTCTAACGGCTGACACCTTGTGAATTGGGGGCCCTGTGGGCCCCTTCGCGGGTGAACCCGCGAAGCATTCACCACCCGATTAACAGGCTATTAACTTACAGCCATTTAATCAGTCGACTTGCCCAAGGAATAATCCCTTAACTTGTTGGCAATCGTCGTGTGCGAAACACCCAGTCTTTTTCCCAAAGCCCGACTACTGGGAAACTCTCCCATCAAACTTTCCAGCACCGCCTTTTCAAAACGCCCTACAATTTGCGAAAGGTCCCCTTCCAGCGAAAACTCGCCCAACGGTTGCCGCGCGCCATAATCCGGCAAACGAATATGCTCGCTTTTAACCACGCCGCCGTCACACAACGAAACGGCCTGGAACAAGACGTTTTCCAACTGCCTTACATTACCTGGCCAGTGATACTGCCCAAGTTTGTCCATTGCCGCCGGCGCCAGGCGCGGCATGGCGCAACCAATCTGCCGACTGGCCTGATCAAGAAAATGCTGCACCAACCCCTCCAGGCCATCCATGCACTCGCGCAAAGGCGGAATGTGCAGCGACAGTACGTTGAGGCGGTGATACAGGTCCTGGCGAAACTCGCCACGGGCACATAACTCGGACAAATCCACCTGGGTTGCACAAATCACCCGTACATCCAGGTAGACCTCTTCATCGCTACCTACCCGACGGAAGCAGCCGTCCTGCAAAAAGCGCAGCAGCTTTACCTGCAGGCGCGGGCTCATCTCCCCCACACCGTCAAGGAACAGCGTGCCGCCAGCGGTCAACTCCAGCAGCCCCAGCTTGCCTTCGGCGCGTGCCCCTTCAAATGCCCCAGGGCCGTAACCGAACAGCTCGGTCTCGGCCATCGATTCGGGCAGCCCGGCGCAGTTGAGGGCCATCAGCGGCGACTGGCCACGCGGGCTGGCCAGGTGGCAGGCACGCGCCAGCAACTCTTTGCCGGTACCGGTTTCGCCCTCGATCAACAACGGTGCATCCAGCGGCGCCATGCGCCGCGCTTCACGCACCACCGCAGCCATCACCCGCGAGCTCTGGAAGATGCTGTCGAAGCCGCGCAGCTCTTGCTTGCGCACATTGTAGATACGCTCGCCGATCCGGTCGGCGCGGTGCAGGGTAAGCACCGCGCCGGCCAGCGCCTCGCTGTCATCGTGCTCGGACTGCAGCGGTGCGATATCGGCCAGGAACACATCACCTTTGACTTTGATGCGCAAGCCATTGATGCGCGACTTGTTGGCCCGAACCAGTTCCGGTAAGTCGAAGTCTTCTACATAGCGCGCCAGCGGCATGCCCGGCACTTCATCAACACGCACGCCAAGCAACTGCGCGGCTGCACGGTTGGCGGCAACGATGCTGCCGCCCATGTCGATCGACAACACCGGGAAGTCCAGCGCCCCCAGCAACGCATTCAGCTCCATGTGCCGGCGTTCGCTGGGCATCAGGCCCACGCGCTTGACGCCGAATACCCCGGCAATCGCCTCGAACTTCGGCCGCAGGGCCTGAAATTGCAGGTTGATCAGGTTCGGGCAATGCAGGTAGATGGCGTTGCCATGGTCACCGCCCACCTCGCCGCGCAGCACGTTGATGCCGTACTCCACCAGCAGGTTGAGGATGTCGCGCAGGATGCCAATGCGGTTCTGGCAATGGACTTTGATACGCATGAGGGCTCTCGAAGCGCCAATGTTTTTCAACACCGCGCAGAAAAGTCGTAAAGATAAGCTGACAAAAACAAGGTTTCCACCAGCCAGATGCCTCGAATTTTCCGACACTTGCCGGGTTTTGTAAAATTATCGTTACGAAAACCCACATCAGCACCCTTCGCGGCCGAAGCCCGCCCCCGTGCAAAACCGCTGGTGAAGGGATATTCCTTTAGGCATGTCCTGCACATAACAAGAAAAGCCCTCACCAGGAGAGCCTCATGAAACAGACGCAATACGTGGCACGCGAGCCCGATGCGCATGGTTTTATCGATTACCCGCAGCAAGAGCATGCGGTGTGGAACACCCTGATCACCCGACAGCTGAAAGTGATCGAAGGCCGTGCGTGCCAGGAATACCTGGACGGCATCGACCAGCTGAAGTTGCCGCATGACCGCATTCCGCAACTGGGCGAGATCAACAAGGTGCTGGGCGCCACCACCGGCTGGCAGGTTGCCCGGGTACCGGCGCTGATCCCCTTCCAGACCTTCTTCGAGCTGCTGGCCAGCAAGCGCTTTCCGGTCGCCACCTTCATCCGCACCCCGGAAGAGCTGGACTACCTGCAAGAGCCGGATATCTTCCACGAGATATTCGGCCACTGCCCGCTGCTGACCAATCCTTGGTTCGCCGAGTTTACCCACACCTACGGCAAGCTCGGCCTGGCCGCGACCAAGGAACAACGTGTGTACCTGGCGCGCTTGTACTGGATGACCATCGAGTTTGGCCTGATGGAAACCGCGCAAGGCCGCAAAATCTATGGTGGTGGCATCCTCTCGTCCCCGAAAGAGACCGTCTACAGTCTGTCCGACGAGCCTGAGCACCAGGCCTTCGACCCGATTGAGGCCATGCGTACGCCCTACCGCATCGACATTCTGCAACCGGTGTATTTCGTGCTGCCGAACATGAAGCGCCTGTTCGACCTGGCCCACGAAGACATCATGGGCATGGTCCACAAAGCCATGCAGCTGGGTCTGCATGCACCGAAGTTTCCACCCAAAGTCGCTGCCTGAGCGACTTTGCCGATAACAACTCGAACCGGAAAACACCTCATGAATGCCTTGAACCAAGCCCATTGCGAAGCCTGCCGCGCCGATGCCCCGAAAGTCACCGACGAAGAGCTGGCCGAGCTGATCCGCGAAATCCCGGACTGGAACATCGAAGTACGTGACGGCCACATGGAGCTGGAGCGCGTGTTCCTGTTCAAGAACTTCAAGCACGCCCTGGCGTTCACCAATGCCGTGGGCGAAATCGCCGAGGCCGAAGGCCACCACCCAGGGCTGCTGACTGAATGGGGCAAAGTCACCGTGACCTGGTGGAGCCACTCGATCAAAGGCCTGCACCGCAACGACTTCATCATGTGCGCACGCACTGACAAGGTGGCGGAAACGGCTGAAGGCCGGAAGTAATCAACCGAAAGGGGCCAGCGGCCCCTTTTTTCATCGGGCATTTGTGCGTTGTTCGCCCGCAAAACCGACAAGCGACCAGGAAAAAAACCAAACTGTCATCCAGACTTGTGTATCCTGCCCCAGCTTTTTGAAGCTCCAAACGCGCCTGGCGCAGACTTTTCACTCACACTTGCGAGGAACGACGAGATGCATGAAATCCCGAATCTTCCCTTCCCAAGCCTGAACCCAGAAGAGCCATCCGTGACCGTTCACGCCGAACCGGCACCTGCCGCCGAGCAGGATGGTGACGATCAATCCAGCGCTGACCAGGAATAACTGCGCATCCCCGGCTGTGTGAAAACGGCTGACCTGCGGGCTACCCCCGTCATCACGTTTTCACACCGTCTAAAATCAACGTCGTAACAACCCACTACCACCTGCCCCGCCCCTACCCCACACAGACTCGCGCCTCCTACCGCAAAGAGGCAGAAATGCGCCAGCCGCTCAAGCGCTCGACGCCCTGCTGCATTCGTCCATGTTCACCCGATGGGCCGGCTTCGTCCTGCCGCGCTTGCGGCTGGATTACTCGCAAGCCGAGTTCAGTGTGACCTGGATGCTCGATTACACCAACTGACTACAGGCTGACAGCTGCGCCCGCAAACACCCTTGCTGTGGTTAAGATGGCGGCACACACCGCCATTCTTACCGCAGCAACGGATCCCCAATGCCAGCACGCAGTCCCACGCCCCTTGCCGTCACTGGGCAAGTCGTCTCCATCGTCCTGTTCACCTTCATCGGCTACCTGAACATCGGCATCCCTCTGGCCGTGTTGCCCGGCTATGTGCACAACGACCTGGGGTTCAGTGCCGTGGTCGCCGGCCTGGTGATCAGCGTGCAGTACCTGGCCACCCTGCTCAGCCGCCCTGGCGCCAGCCGCATCATCGATAACCACGGCAGCAAGAAGGCGGTCATGTATGGCCTGGCCGGCTGCGGGCTCAGCGGGGTATTCATGCTGGCCTGCGCCTTTCTCACCCATCTGCCTTGGCTGAGCCTGGCTTGCCTGCTGATCGGCCGCCTGGTGCTGGGCAGCGCCGAAAGCCTGGTAGGCTCGGGTGCGATCGGCTGGGGCATTGGCCGGGTGGGTGCCGCAAACACGGCCAAGGTCATCTCCTGGAACGGCATCGCCAGCTATGGTGCGCTGGCCATCGGCGCCCCACTGGGTGTGCTGATGGTCAAAGGCCTCGGGCTGTGGAGCATGGGTGTGAGCATCATCCTGCTGTGCGTACTCGGTTTGCTGCTGGCCTGGCCCAAGCAAGCCGCCCCCATCGTCAGCGGTATACGCCTGCCGTTCCTGCGGGTGCTGGGCAAGGTATTTCCGCATGGCTCGGGGCTTGCCCTGGGTTCGATTGGCTTTGGCACCATCGCCACCTTCATCACCCTGTACTACGCAAGCCGTGGCTGGGCCAATGCGGCACTGACCCTGAGCCTGTTCGGCGCCAGTTTCATCAGCGCACGACTGCTCTTTGGCAACCTGATCAATCGCATCGGTGGCTTCAGGGTGGCGATCGCCTGCCTTTCGGTGGAAATGCTCGGGCTGTTGATGCTGTGGCTGGCACCCAACGCCGAACTGGCCTTGGCGGGGGCTGCACTGAGCGGGTTTGGTTTTTCGCTGGTGTTTCCGGCGTTGGGCGTGGAGGCAGTGAACCAAGTGTCGGCAGCTAACCGCGGGGCGGCGGTGGGGGCTTATTCGCTGTTCATCGACTTGTCACTGGGGGTGACCGGGCCATTGGTCGGTGCGGTGGCGGCGGGGTTCGGCTTTGCTTCGATGTTTCTGTTCGCGGCGGCTGCGGCAGCGTGCGGGTTGGTGTTGAGCCTCTATCTGTACCGCCAGGCGCGCCGTGGCAGGGACCGTACAACAGAAGCCTGAAAGCCGCTGACGGCCTCTTCGCGGGCAACCCCGCCCGCCTGGTTTGCACGATCCCCGTACCGCGAAGGGCTGCAAAGCAGCCCCCAAGGCCCTGAAACTTAGCGCTGAGCGTACTGCAACACCACCTCAAGCGGGTGACGCATCTTCCGCTCGGTCATGCGCTTGACCTGGCTACGGCACGAGTAACCGGTCGCCAGCGGCTCCCCTTCCTTGTCCAGTTTGGTCGCCCAGCTCTGCTCGAATATGACCCGAGAGGTTTCCTGGTTGCGAGCTTCGTGCCCATAGGTACCGGACATACCGCAGCAACCCGTGGCCTCGGTCACCAGCTTCAGCCCTAGACGGGCGAACACCTGCTCCCACTGCCGGGTGCTGGCCGGCACGTTGGTCTTCTCGGTGCAGTGCGCCATCAGGCGGAAGCTGCCTGGTGCGGCAGGCGCCTGCTCGGGCAGCACATCCATCAGCCATTCCTGCGGCAGCAGCACCTTCGGGCAACCCTCCAGGCCTGGCACTTTCTGATACTCCTGGCGATACACCAGCGTCATCGCCGGGTCCAGCCCCACCAGCGGCACGCCGCAGTCGGCCAGGGCCTTGAGCTGCGTGGCGTTGCGGATCGCTGCCTTGGCAAACGCGCCAAGGAAACCCTGTACGTGCAACGGCTTGCCGTTGGCGCTGTACGGCGCCAGGAATACCCGGTGGCCCAGGCGGTGGGCAAGGTCGATGAAGGCCGACAGCAGCGGCGTTTCGAAGTAGCGGGTGAAGGCGTCCTGCACCAGCACGATGCTGCGCTCGCGCTGGGCCGGGGTCAGCTCGCGCAGGGCCGGCACCGTGGCCATGCCAACGCGGCAACGGGTCAGGGTAGCCTGGAAGTTGAAGCGGCTGATCAGCGGGCTGTCGACCATGCCCACCTTGTCGGCCAGCAGTTGGCTCACCCACTTCGAGCCCATCACCGCGTTGTACAGCCCCGGTGCGTGCGCCAGGTAGGGGATGGTGAACTCGAGCGAGCCGATCAGGTAGTCACGCAGCGGGCGCTGGTAGCGGCCGTGGTACAGCTCGAGGAAGCGCGAGCGGAAGTCCGGCACATTGACCTTGATCGGGCACTGCCCGGCGCACGACTTGCACGCCAGGCAGCCGGCCATGGCGTCGTACACTTCATGGGAGAAATCTTCCTGGCCCTGGTTGCGCGCGCGGTTGTTGCGCAGACGCGCCGGCAGGCCCTTGAGCCACGACACCTTGTTGCGCGCCGCAGCCAGCACATCAATGTTCGCCTCGCCCTGCAGGCGCAGCCACTCGCGCATTAGCGAGGCGCGGCCCTTGGGCGAATGCTTGCGTTCGCGGGTAGCCTTCCACGACGGGCACATGACGTCGTTGGGGTCATAGTTGTAACAGGCGCCATTGCCGTTGCAGTGCACGGCGCTGGGGAAGTCCTGCCAAACGCGCTCGTCAATGGTACGGTCAAGGTCGCCGCGCAGGGTCACACCATCGACTGGGGTCAGGCCCTCGGCGCTGCCCGGCGGTGTGCAGATCTTGCCCGGGTTGAGCTGGTTGTGCGGGTCAAAGGCGCCCTTCAGGCGCTGCAAGGCCGGATACAGCTCGCCGAAGTACTCGGGCACGTATTCCGAGCGCAGGCCTTTGCCGTGCTCACCCCACAACAGGCCGCCATAACGCTTGGTCAGCGCGGCAACGGCGTCGGAAATCGGCTTGACCAGCGCAGCCTGCGCCGGGTCCTTCATGTCCAGTGCCGGGCGCACATGCAGCACGCCGGCATCGACGTGGCCAAACATGCCATAGGCCAGGCCGTAGCCATCGAGCAGTGCGCGGAAATCGGCGATGTAGTCGGCCAATTGCTCTGGCGGTACCGCGGTGTCTTCCACGAACGGCTGCGGGCGCACTTCGCCTTCGACGTTACCCAGCAGGCCCACCGAGCGCTTGCGCATGGTATAGACGCGGGTGACTGCCTCGGCGCCTTCGGCCAAGGTGTGGCCCAGGCGCTCGACGCTGGTGTCGCTTTGCAGATGCTGGATGAACGCCTGCACCTTGGCGTTGACCTCGGCCGGTTCGTCGCCGCAGAACTCCACCAGGTTGATGCCCAGCGTGGGGCGCTCGGGGTCCGCCGGGAAGTACTCGGCAACGCTGTGCCAGACGATGTCTTTCATCGCCAGCATCAGCACCTTGGAGTCGACCGTCTCGATCGACAGCGGCTTGTGCGCCATCAGCGCATTGGCATCGCGCAGCGCATCCATGAAGCTGGTGTAGCGTACGTTGACCAGCACCGCATACTTGGGAATCGGCAGCACGTTGAGTTTGGCTTCGACCACGTAGCCCAGCGAGCCCTCGGCGCCGCACAGCACGCTGTTGAGGTTGAAGCGGCCCTGCTCGTCGCGCAGGTGCGCCAGGTCGTAGCCGGTCAGGCAACGGTTGAGCTTGGGGAAGGTGGTTTCAATCAGTTCGGCCTGGGTTTCCTGAATTTCCCGGGCCATGCGGTACACCTCACCGACCCGGCCCGGCGCGGCGCAGGCCTGCTCCAGCGCGGCATCGTCGATCGGCAGGCTGTGCAGGCGTTCGCCACCGAGCAGCACGCTGTGCAGCTCCAGCACGTGGTCGCGGGTTTTGCCGTAGGTGCAGCTGCCCTGGCCACTGGCATCCGTGTTGATCATGCCGCCGACCGTGGCGCGGTTGGAGGTGGACAGCTCAGGGGCGAAGAACAGCCCGTGCGGCTTGAGCGCAGCATTGAGCTGGTCCTTGACCGTACCGGCCTGTACCCGCACCCAGCGCTCTTGCACGTTGATTTCGAGAATGTTGTTCATGTGCCGCGACAGGTCGACGACGATACCGTCGGTCAGCGACTGGCCGTTGGTGCCGGTGCCACCACCGCGCGGGGTCAGCTTGACCTGCTGGAAGCGCGGCTCGCCCATCAGCGTGGCGACCCGTGCCACATCGTCGGCATCCAGCGGGAATACCGCCGCCTGCGGCAAACGCTGGTAGATCGAGTTGTCGGTGGCCAATACCGTGCGGGTTGCGTAGTCGGCACTGATCTGACCACGGAAGCCGCTGTTGCGCAGGGCTTCGAGGAATTCGGGGTAATTGGCGCTCGGTGCAACGGTGGACAGCTGGGCGATCATCGAAGGATGGCCTCTTGATATTGGCTAGATCACGGGATACCTGTCGCTCCAGCATGGGTTCAAGCATGCAGGGATGACGTATAGGCCAATGTTCCTGTAGTTTCGCGTCAGGGGCAAACGGATAATCCTGCCGCTATCAATGACTTTTATGAATGAATTACCGCCACCTGACCCCATCCATGTCACTGCTGCTGGCTTTCGAGGCCGCCGCCCGGCATGAAAGCTACACCCGCGCCGCCGCCGAACTGTCGCTGACCCAAAGCGCGGTCAGCCGCCAGGTACAGGCCCTGGAGCAGCAGTTGGGCCTGACACTGTTCCGTCGCGAGGGGCGCCAGGTGCAACTGACCGATGTCGGCCGCCTGTACCAGCGCGAGCTCAGCGAGGCACTGGGGCGCATCCGCAGCGCTACCTTGCAGGCACTGGCCTATCAATCGGGGGTGGGCACCTTGCGCCTGGCTACCCTGCCAACATTCGGCTCGAAATGGCTGTTGCCGAGGCTGCATGCGTTCTACAGCGCTCACCCGGGCATGCTGGTGCACATTCATTCACGCATTGAAACCATCAACTTCGACACCAGCGAAATCGATGCCGCCATCGGTGTGGCCAG
Source organism: Pseudomonas sp. D5(2026) (assembly GCF_057766845.1). Taxonomy (NCBI): domain Bacteria; kingdom Pseudomonadati; phylum Pseudomonadota; class Gammaproteobacteria; order Pseudomonadales; family Pseudomonadaceae; genus Pseudomonas; species Pseudomonas sp. D5(2026). The sequence goes on along the minus strand of NZ_CM173421.1, from coordinate 1,504,809 downwards.
CCACGACCTGCCGGGGCTTGTCTGCCATCGCCTGCATGCCGAAGAACTGGTAGTGATCTTGCCGCCAGAGGCCGGCGCCGACAGCCAGGGCTGGAGCCCGGCCAGGATCAGCGAAGAGGTGCTGCTGAATGTGGCCAACAACCCGCATGCGTGGGGCGAGTGGTTTTCCCATCATGGCTTGCCGCATCGTGCGATGCGGCTGGGGCCTAGCTTCGAGCTGACCTCGCACCTGATCCAGGCGGTACGTGCCGGGATCGGGATCGGGCTGGTGCCGCGCATATTGGTGGAGGAGGAACTGGCCAAGGGAGAGCTGTACAGCCCGGGCGTGGCGTTTGCCAGCCAGCGCAGTTACTACCTGATCTACCCGCCGAGGAATGAGGCGCTGCCGTCGTTGCGGGCATTCAGAGGCTGGTTGCTGGAGCAGATCTGATTTTTGGCGGGATCACCTGACTTGAGGGCAACGCTGTACCTGTAGGAGCGGGTTCACCCGCAAAAGGGCCCACACAGATAACAAAAAACCCGAAGCCAGTCACCTGACTCCGGGTTTTCACATACCGCCTATGGCGCCTTACTTGGCCACAGTCTCAACAGCACCGCCCGCATCAACCCGGCGACGCGACTTGACCATGTACACCACGAACATCGCAAGCAGCCACACCGGGATCGCATACACCGACACCTGGATGCCCGGGATCATCAGCATGATGCCGAGAATCAGCACCACGAAGGCCAGCACCACATAGTTGCCGTACGGGTACCACAGCGCCTTGAACAGGGGCTTCTGGCCGGTACGGTCAAGGTGCTGACGGAACTTCAGGTGCGAGTAGCTGATCATCGCCCAGTTGATGACCAGGGTGGCCACGACCAGCGACATCAGCAGTTCCAGCGCGTTTTGCGGCATCAGGTAGTTCAGCAGCACGGCAACGAGGGTCACGGCTGCCGACACCAGGATCGAACGCACTGGCACACCACGCTTGTCGACCTTGGCCAGCGCCGCCGGGGCATCGCCCTGCTCGGCCATACCCAGCAGCATGCGGGCGTTGCAGTAGGTGCCGCTGTTGTACACCGACAGCGCAGCAGTCAGCACCACGAAGTTCAGCAGGTTGGCAGCCACGTCACTGCCCAGCAGCGAGAACACTTGCACGAACGGGCTGCTGCCATAGCTGCCACCCGAGGCGTCGATGCTGGCGACCAGGGTGTCCCACGGGGTCAGCGACAGCAGTACCACCAGGGCACCGACATAGAAGATCAGGATGCGGTAGATGACCTGGTTGATCGCTTTGGGGATCACGGTCTTTGGCTTGTCGGCCTCGGCGGCGGTGAAGCCGAGCATTTCCAGGCCACCAAAGGAAAACATGATGAAAGCCAAGGCCATTACCAGCCCGCTGACACCATTGGGGAAGAAGCCGCCGTGTGACCACAGGTTGGCCACGGTGGCTTCAGGGCCGCCGCTGCCACTGGTCAGCAGGTAGGCACCCAGGCCGATCATGCTGACGATGGCGACCACCTTGATGATGGCGAACCAGAATTCGGCTTCACCGAAGAACTTCACGTTCATCAGGTTGATGGCGTTGATCAGCACGAAGAAGGCTGCCGCCGTGACCCAGGTGGGGATCTCCGGCCACCAGTAGTGGACATACTTGCCGACCGCCGAAAGCTCCGACATACCCACCAGGATATACAGCACCCAGCAGTTCCAGCCCGACAGGAAGCCGGCGAAACCACCCCAGTAGGTGTGGGCGAAATGGCTGAACGAGCCGGCCACCGGCTCTTCGACGATCATTTCACCCAGCTGGCGCATGATCATGAAGGCGATGAAGCCGCAGATGGCGTAGCCAAGGATCATCGACGGGCCGGCGGATTTCATCACGCCTGCCGAGCCGAGGAACAGGCCGGTACCAATCGCACCGCCGAGGGCGATCAACTGGATATGGCGGTTCTTCAGGCCCCGCTTTAGCTCGCCTGAATGCATGTTTTGTCCACTCATGAACGAAGTCACCTGCATTGTTTTTATCTGTGACGGAATCGGACCCACCGCGCTCGTGGCGCAGCGGAATGGGCAAGGTGGTTACCTTGGGTTTCTTGACCTCAGGTGCCGCCGGAGCAAGTCAACCAGGCGTGATCAAGAGTGCGCGGTACGCAAGAGAGTCACAGGTAAAACGCGGCGCACTGTATACCCCTGCAAACGCGCAGGCGTCAACGCGTTGCATCGTTTCCTCGGGGAAAAACGCAGCGTTCCTGTGGTACAGGCCTTCAAAGGCGGAGTGATCGGCGTACATGGCGCCTCCATTTGTTGTTTTGTCAGCCCGGCTCTGTGGGCGGGCTCGTGCACAAGGCAATGGCGGCTATAACACCGTGGGGACGGGGGTTTGGGCAAGGGTGGCTGGCGCCATGACGGCGGCTTTGGCACAGAGGCGCCGGCAAGGTTTGTTTACACGAACGGGCTTGATCTGAAACATGGACTGAAAACGGCCAGGCTCGTACAGATTTCTTTACAGGGCGGATCAAGAACTTGCCAGTCGTCCGAAAATTCTTTTTGTTCAATATCTTGGGCCGTTTGGCCACATTCCCGCAGGCATAAAAAAACCAGCCCGAAGGCTGGTTCCTTGATCACCACGCTGGCTTATCAGCCACGCGGCTTGCCGCGACCACGGCCTGCCGGCTTGTCACCCTCAGGCTTGCCCGCACGCTTGCGCATCTCGCTTGGGCGCTCAGCCACCGTGCTGCCACGGGTGGGTTTACGCGGGGCTTCTTCACGCGGCTGACGCGCCGGACGTTCGCCAGTCGCGGCACCTTCGTGGGCCGGGCGCAGGTTGCGCACGCGCTCACCACGGCCCAGCGGGCGGGTCGACTTGCGCTGCAGGCGCTCCATCTTGTCCTTGGCCTTGAGCTTCATGGCTGGCAGCGCAACCGGCTGCAGGCCTACTTCGGCGGCGAGGATGTCGATTTCGCCCTGGGTCATTTCGCGCCAGCGGCCCATCGGCAGGTCGGAATTGAGGAACACCGGGCCGAAACGCACACGCTTCAGGCGGCTGACCACCATGCCCTGGGATTCCCACAGGCGGCGCACCTCACGGTTACGACCTTCCATCACCACGCAGTGGTACCAGTGGTTGAAGCCTTCGCCACCCGGTGCCTTCTGGATATCGGTGAACTTGGCCGGGCCGTCTTCCAGCATTACGCCGGCTTTCAGGCGCTCGATCATCTCGTCATCGACCTCACCACGCACACGTACCGCGTACTCACGGTCCATCTCGTAGGACGGGTGCATCAGGCGGTTGGCCAACTCACCGTCAGTGGTGAACAACAGCAAGCCAGTGGTGTTGATGTCGAGGCGGCCGATGTTGATCCAGCGGCCTTCTTTTGGCCGTGGCAAACGGTCGAACACAGTCGGGCGCCCTTCCGGGTCGTCACGGGTGCAGATTTCGCCGTCGGGTTTGTTGTACATGATCACCCGGCGGGTGGCCTCGGCGGCCTCCTCGCGCTTGATCAGCTTGCCGTCCACGGCGATGGCGTCGTGCAGGTCGACGCGCTGGCCAAGGGTAGCCTCGACGCCGTTGACCTTGATGCGACCCTGGCTGATCCAGGCCTCGACATCACGCCGCGAGCCCACGCCAATGCGCGCCAGCACTTTCTGCAGCTTTTCGCCGGATGGCGGGGTGATTTCGGTTTCTTTCAGGTCTTGCTCACTCATCTGGGCACCTCCCGGTGTAGGAATGAAAACAGGGTTCTGGCGACGAACGCGCCAAAAGGCCGCGCATCATACGCGGTTCATCAGGGGAACGCACTGGAGGGTAGAGGGTTTTGTGGGGCCGGGTATGATTTTCTGCCCAATGGGCTTTGTGCTGGCCACTTCGCGGGCACGCCCGCCCCTACAGGTACGCGCAACCTTCGGGACCTGTGATACCCCTGTGGGAGCGGGCGTGCCCGCGAAGAGGCCAGCACAGGCAACAGATCAATCAGGGCTGCGCCTTGATCTCCTCCTCCGCCGGAGGCTCAGGCTCTTCTCCCCGCAAATCATCAAAATCGGTTTTCAAGCCGTCTTCCATGGCATCCAGCTCCACCAACAGGCTACGGAAGCTGGTCTCCTCTCTCGGCTCACCAACCTCCTCCTCCCCAAGGCTGGCATCCGCCAACGCCTGAAGGTGCGCAGGCACCGGTGCATCATCCGGGTCGAGTTGCGGCTCTGGTTCCATTTCGCGCAGCTCGGCCAAGGCCGGCAGGTCCTCAAGGCTCTTGAGGTTGAAATGATCGAGAAACGCCTTGGTGGTGGCGAACATCGCCGGCCGCCCGGGCACTTCGCGGTAGCCGACCACGCGAATCCACTCGCGCTCCATCATGGTCTTGATGATATTGCTGTTCACCGCAACGCCCCGCACGTCCTCGATTTCACCACGGGTGATCGGCTGGCGGTAGGCAATCAGGGCTAGTGTCTCAAGCAGCGCTCGCGAATAGCGCTGCGGGCGCTCCTCCCACAGGCGCCCGACCCAAGGGGCATAATCCTCGCGAATCTGCAGGCGATAGCCGCTGGCCACCTCCTTGAGCTCGAAGGCACGGCCATCGCACGACTTGCCCAGCACCTCCAGGGCCCGCTTGAACACCTTGGGCTCAGGGCGCTCGGCCTCCTCGAACAGCTCGTACAGGCGCTCCAGGGATTGCGGCTTGCCCGAAGCGAGCAAGAAGGCTTCGATCAGCGACGCCAGGTCGCGGGGTTCATTCAGGTTCATCGGGTTCTTCAACTGGCGCCGGGCGAAGCCGCACGTGAATGGCGGCGAAAGGTTCATTCTGCACAAGTTCGATCAGCGATTCCTTCACTAGCTCGAGAATGGCCATGAAGGTCACCACCACACCGAGCTTGCCCTCCTCGGCAGCAAACAGCGCGATAAACGGCACAAAGGCACCGCCCTTGAGGCGCTCCAGCACCTGGCTCATGCGCTCGCGGGTGGACAAGGTCTCACGGGTGATCTGATGGCTTTCGAACAGGTCGTTGCGGCGCATCACCTCGGCCATGGACACCAGCAGCTCTTCCAGGCTGACCTGAGGCAACAGCTTGCGTACCTTGGCCTGCGGCGCTTCCAGGCGCGGTACCACCACCTCGCGTCCGACCCGTGGCAATTCGTCGATGCCCTCGGCGGCGGCCTTGAAACGCTCGTACTCCTGCAGGCGGCGGATCAGCTCGGCGCGTGGGTCACCCTCCTCCTCCTCGACGTCGGCGGAGCGCGGCAGCAGCATGCGCGACTTGATCTCGGCCAGCATGGCAGCCATCACCAGGTATTCAGCGGCCAGCTCAAGGCGCACGCTTTTCATCAGTTCTACATAGCCCATGTACTGCCGGGTGATTTCGGCGACAGGGATGTCGAGGATGTCGATGTTCTGTTTGCGGATCAGGTACAGCAGCAAGTCCAGCGGGCCTTCGAAAGCTTCGAGGATGACTTCAAGGGCGTCCGGCGGAATGTACAGGTCCAGCGGCAGCTCGGTCAGGGCTTCGCCATAGACTAGCGCCAGCTGCAGTTGCCGAGGCTCCTCGGCCCGTTCGGCCGGCGCCTCAAGCGCTTCCAGCTGGCTCACGCGTTGACCAGAAATGGCGTGGGGTCGCCACAACCTTCGCGGATCAGTTCCGGTTCCTCACCGGAGAGGTCGATGATGGTCGACGCCTTGAGGTCGCCGAACCCGCCATCGATCACCAGGTCGACATGGTGCTCCAGCCGTTCACGAATCTCGTAAGGGTCGGTCATCGGCTCGCTGTCGCCCGGCAGGATCAGGCTTACGCTCATCAGTGGCTCGCCCAACTCGGCCAGCAATGCAAGGGTGATGGCGTGGTCCGGCACACGCAGCCCGATGGTGCGACGCTTATCGTGCAACAGCAGGCGCGGCACTTCACGCGTACCGTTGAGGATGAAAGTGTAAGGCCCCGGCACATGCGCCTTCAGCAAGCGGAAGGTGCCGGTGTCGACCTTGGCATACAACCCCAGTTGCGACATGTCGCAGCACATCAGGGTGAAGTTGTGCGACTTGTCCAGCCCGCGCAGGCGCCGTACCCGCTCGATTGCCGACTTGTCGCCGATCTGGCAACCCAGCGCATAGGCCGAATCCGTCGGATACACCACCACGCCACCCTTGCGGATGATCTCGACGGCCTGTTTTATCAGGCGCGCTTGTGGGTTCTCCGGATGAATCTGGAAAAATTGGCTCACGTAGTCTTCCTGTTCATAGCGCCAAAGGCTGTTCATGGCTGAATCGACGCCACAAAGGTGGCAGATCCTCGGGCAAAGGCCGATAGGCACCGATCTCGCCCCAGGTGCCGGGGCCGTGGAAGTCACTGCCAGCGCTTGCCAGCAGGCCGAACTCACGGGCAAGGATGGACATGGTGCCCACTTGCTCGGCAGGCATCATCCCGTTGACCACTTCAAGCGCCTGCCCTCCTGCCTGAATATAGTCGGCAATCAGCCGCCTGCGCTTGCTGCGTGTCAGGTCGTAGTGCATGGGATGCGCCAGGCTCACCCAAGCGTTGGACTGCCTCAGCGTGGCAACGGTTTCGTCGAGCGTCGGCCAGTGCTGCTTGACGTCGCCCAGCTTGCCGGCGCCCAGCCACTTGCGAAACGCTTCGCCACGGTCCTTGACGTGCCCGGCACGCACCAGATACTCGGCAAAATGCGGTCGCGCCGGGGCGTTGCCGCTGTCACCCAGTTCGTGTTGCACGGCGCGCGCGCCTTCAAGCGTGCCGGGCATGCCCTTGGCCGCCAGCCGTTTGTCGATTTCTTCGGCGCGCAGCCAGCGGCCGTTGTGCAACGCTTGAATCGCCGCCAGCAACGGCGGTGCGTCGAGCGGGAAGTCATAGCCCAGCACATGGATGGTCGCGCCGCCCCACGTGCAAGACAGCTCCACCCCGCTGACCCAGCGCATCCCCAGGTCAGCGCAGGCCTGGCGCGCTTCGGCCAGGCCTTCGAGGGTGTCATGGTCGGTCAGTGCCAGCGCTTGCACCCCGTGCTCATGAGCCCGGGCAACCAGTACCGAAGGCGACAGGGCGCCGTCGGAGGCCGTGCTGTGACAGTGCAGATCAACATTCATAGAGGAGCGCTTTCGCTGGAATCGATGTTTGTTATTATGCCGTCACATCCCGATTCTGGCTGCCATTGTGAAACAATTCATCGATTTCATCCCGCTGCTGCTGTTCTTCATCGTCTACAAGCTCGACCCGCGCCCCATGGAAGTCGCCGGCCATCACTTCGATTTTGGCGGCATCTACAGCGCCACAGCCATGCTGATCGTCAGCTCGCTGGTCGTGTACGGTGCTCTGTTCCTGCGCCAGCGCAAGCTGGAAAAAGGCCAGTGGCTGACGTTGATCGCCTGCCTGGTGTTCGGTGGCCTGACCCTGACCTTCCACAGCGAAACCTTCCTCAAGTGGAAGGCCCCCGTCGTGAACTGGCTGTTCGCCCTGGGTTTTGCCGGCAGCCACTTCATCGGCGACCGGGTGTTGATCAAGCGCATCATGGGCCACGCCCTGACCCTGCCTGACGCCATCTGGGCGCGCCTGAACCTGGCCTGGATCGCTTTCTTCCTGTTCTGCGGCGCGGCCAACCTGTTCGTCGCCTTCACCTTCCAGGACTTCTGGGTGGACTTCAAGGTGTTCGGCAGCCTGGGCATGACCGTGATCTTCCTGGTGGCGCAAGGCGTGTACCTGTCGCGCCACCTGCACGATGACCCTTCTACCTCCAAACCCAAGGATTGACATGCTCTACGCCATTATCGCCAGCGACGTCGCAAACTCCCTGGAAAAGCGCCTGGCTGCCCGCCCGGCGCACATCGACCGCCTGCAGCAGCTCAAGGCCGAAGGCCGCGTGGTGCTGGCCGGCCCGCACCCGGCAATCGACAGCAACGACCCGGGCGAAGCGGGTTTCAGCGGTAGCCTGATCGTTGCCGAGTTCGAGTCGCTGGCGGCGGCGCAGACCTGGGCCGATGCCGACCCGTACATCGCTGCCGGCGTATACGACAAGGTTGTGGTCAAGCCGTTCAAGCAAGTACTGCCCTGACCTGAGACGGCACGGCCCTCTTCGCGGGTAAACACGCGAAGAGGGCCGCGCGGTACCAGCAGTTATACTCAGGTCATCAGTCTGCGGTATCTTTGCCACTGGCGGGCCGAATCACCGCCGTCATTGGTTGAATTGAGTGAGTCATGAGCGAGCTGTTACTGATTGATGATGACCAGGAACTGTGCGAGCTGCTCGGCAGCTGGCTGACCCAGGAAGGGTTTTCCGTGCGTGCCTGCCACGATGGCCAGAGCGCACGCCAGGCCCTGGCTGAGCATGCCCCTGCTGCCGTGGTACTGGATGTGATGTTGCCCGACGGCAGTGGCCTGGAGCTTCTCAAGCAGCTGCGCAGCGAGCATGCCGAGCTGCCAGTGCTGATGCTGTCAGCCCGCGGCGAGCCGCTGGACCGCATTCTCGGCCTGGAACTGGGCGCCGACGATTACCTGGCCAAACCCTGCGACCCGCGTGAGCTCACTGCCCGCCTGCGCGCGGTGCTGCGCCGCAGCCACCCCACCGCCACGACCAGCCAGATGGAGCTGGGTGACCTCGTCTACAGCCCTGCGCGCGGCGTGGTCAGCATCGATGGCCGCGAAATGACCCTGACCCTGTCCGAAAGCCGTGTTCTTGAGGCGCTGCTGCGTCAGCCCGGCGAGCCGCTGGACAAACAGGAGCTGGCGCAGATCGGCCTGGGCCGCAAACTGACCCTGTACGACCGCAGCCTGGACATGCATGTCAGCAACCTGCGCAAGAAGATCGGCCCACACGCCGATGGCCGGCCACGCATCGTGGCATTGCGTAGCCGTGGCTATTACTACTGCCTGTAAAACACCGGTGCCGCTGCGCGCTCCATTCGCGGCACAAGGCCCTACCTGCTCGGGCCAATCATCTTTACGTTGCCTTTACCCTCCCCTGACTGCGCTTGACGGTGATCTCCCTAGACTGTGCTCATCCGGTAATCACCGGCCTATGAAAGGAGAGACACCATGCGCAAGACCCTTATCGCCCTGATGTTCGCTGCCGCTCTGCCGACCGTGGCCATGGCCATGCCTGACGGCGGCCCGCGCCACGACGGCCCGCATCATCGCGGTGATGCGCCTTTCCACCAACTGGACCTGAGCCGCGAGCAGCGCCAGCAGATTGGCAAGCTGATGGGCGAGCAGATGCAGCAACGCCGCGACATCACCGAGCGCTACCTGTCCAAGCTGCCGGCCGCCGACCAGAAGGCCATGAAGGACGAGCTGAAAGCCAGCCGCGACAAGACCGACAGCGCGGTGCGCAACCTGCTCAAGCCTGACCAGCAGAAGAAGTTCGATGAACTGCAAAAGGAACGCGCCGCCAAGAAAGCCGAGTGGCAGGAGTTCCAGGCCTGGAAAGCTGAAAAAGGCGCCAAGGCCCAGTAAGCTGTTCGCCCCCTGCCCGGTCCGCATCACTGCGGGCCGGGCTTTTCCCGTTTAGGAGGTGCACTTGCGTTCTCTGTTCTGGCGCATCCTGGCCAGTTTCTGGCTGGCCATCACCCTGGTCGCAGGCCTGTCGATCCTGCTGGGGCACATGCTCAACCAGGACGCCTGGATCCTCAGCCGCCACCCGGGCCTGAATACCCTGGCCAGCAAGTGGACCAAGCACTATGAGCAGGAAGGCCTGGAGGCGGCCCAGCACTTTCTGGAACGACGCAAGGACCGCTACAAGATCGACGTGCAGGTGCTCGACGATAGCGGTGAGGCCGTGGTGCCGGGTACCTTCCCACGCCGTGCGGCAGCCTTCGAAGCGCGCCAGCACAATGACCAGCGGCGCTTGCCATGGCGCCGGCTGACCGAGGAATACACCAGCCCCGACACCGGCGAAACCTACTTGCTGATCTATCGCATTCCCCACCCGGCGCTGGATGCCTGGCACCGTGAAAGCCTGCTGTGGCCTCTCAGCGCACTGGGCATTGCCTTGGTCGTGCTGACCCTGTTCAGCCTGCTGGTGACGCTGTCCATAACCCGTCCGTTAAGCCGCCTGCGCAGCGCCGTACACGACCTGGGCCAGACCACCTATCAGCAGAACAGCCTGGCACGGCTGGCTGCGCGGCGCGACGAGTTTGGCGTGCTGGCCAAGGACTTCAACAAGATGGGCGCACGCCTGCAAAGCACCATTGGCAGCCAGCGCCAACTGCTACGCGATGTGTCCCACGAACTGCGCTCGCCGCTGGCCAGGCTGCGTATCGCCCTGGCCCTGGCCGAACGCGCCGAGCCTGAGCAGCGACAAGCGCTGTGGCCACGCCTGACCCGCGAGTGCGACCGCCTCGAAGACCTGATCAGCGAAATCCTCGCCCTGGCCCGAGTGGATGCCGAACAGGCTCATGCCGAACCGGTCGACATCAATGCCTTGCTCGGCAGCGTGCGCAAGGACGCCCTGCTGAGCGCGCCGGAGCAGGACGTGCGCCTGGAGGCGCAGCCGGGGTTGAGCTTGCAGGGTTGGCCAACGCTGATAGAGCGGGCCGTGGACAACCTGCTGCGCAATGCCCTGCGCTTCAACCCGGTCGGCCAGCCGATCGAGGTCAGCGCCGCACGCGAGCAGGACCGCATCGTGATCAGCGTACGTGACCATGGGCCTGGGGCGGCAGCGGAGCACCTGACGCAACTGGGCGAGCCGTTCTTCCGCGCGCCGGGGCAGGCAGCGCCGGGGCATGGCCTGGGGCTGGCGATTGCGCGCAAGGCAGCGGAGCGCCACGGCGGTAGCCTGGTGCTGGAGAATCATCCACAGGGTGGGTTTGTGGCCAGGCTGGAGTTGCCCTTGGCTGAAGCGGCAGGCAGTTGATGGGTGTAACGGCGCCTGGCCTCTTCGCGGGTAAACCCGCTCCTACAGGGGATGTGGATGCTGTTGCAGGAGCGGGTATACCTGCGAAGAGGCCAGAAGCCTTGATACATGAATCAGCCCAAGGCAGCCCTACTCACCCCAGCCACTGACGAAATCGGCAGTTGCCAGCACCGGCGCCGTACGCGGCTCGGTCAGCGGCGTGCCGACATACAGGTAGCCAATCAGCTCCTCGTTCTCGGCCAACCCCAACCCCTTGTGCACATGGGCGTCGAAAGCCATGTCACCGGTACGCCACACCGCGCCGATCCCCTGCGCGTGCGCAGCAATCAGAATACCGTGCGCCGCACAGCCCGCCGCCAGGCGTTGCTCGGACTTGGGCACCTTGAAGTGGTCCTGCAACCTGGCCACCACCACGATCAACAATGGCGCCCGCAGCGGCATGGCACGGGCCTTGTCCAAGGCTGCCTGGCTGGCATCGCCCTTGTGCTGCAAGGCTTCGGCGAACAACTCGCCCAGCTTCTCGCGACCCTGGCCTTCGATGGTAAGAAAACGCCACGGCCGCAGCTGGCCGTGGTCCGGGGCGCGCAGGGCAGCCTGGAACAGCGCCTCGCGCTGGGCGGCATTGGGCGCTGGGTCGGTCAGGCGTGGCACGGAAACACGGTTGAGCAATGCGTCGAGAGCCTCCATCGGCTACCCTCCTGGCAGTTGAATGTGCGGCCATTCTAGCGTTTACATCACCAGACCCATAGGTAGAATGGCGCCCTTCCGTTTCGAGTCTGAGCAGATCACATGGCGTTGCCGACCTTAAGGATCATTGGTTTCATCATCGGCATCTTCCTGATTACGCTGGCCGTGAGCATGGCCGTGCCCATGGCGACCCTGGTGATCTTCGAGCGCACCGGCGACATGCCGTCGTTTCTCTGGTCGAGCCTGATCACCTTCATCGCCGGCCTGGCCCTGGTGGTGCAGGGGCGCCCCGAGCATGTGCACCTGCGCCCGCGCGACATGTACCTGCTGACCGTCAGCAGCTGGCTGGTGGTGTGCGTGTTCGCCGCGCTACCGTTCCTGCTGACCCAGCACATCAGCTACACCGACGCCTTCTTCGAAAGCATGTCAGGCATCACCGCGACCGGCGCCACCGTGCTCAGCGGGCTCGACAACATGTCGCCGGGCATCCTCATGTGGCGCTCGATGCTGCACTGGCTCGGCGGTATCGGCTTCATCGCCATGGCGGTGGCGATCCTTCCGCTGCTGCGCATCGGCGGCATGCGCCTGTTCCAGACCGAATCGTCCGACCGCTCGGAAAAGGTCATGCCGCGCTCGCACATGGTCGCCAAGTCGATCGTCGGGGTTTACGTCGGCTTCTCGATACTGGGCGCGCTGGCCTTCTGGTGGGCGGGCATGAGCCCGTTCGATGCAATAAACCACGCCATGTCGGCAATCTCTACCGGCGGTTTCTCCACCTCCGACCAGTCATTGGCGAAATGGGATATCCCGGCCGTGCACTGGGTTGCAGTGGTGGTGATGATCATGGGCAGCCTGCCGTTCACCCTTTACGTAGCCACCCTGCGCGGCAACCGCAAGGCGCTGATCCGCGACCAGCAGGTGCAAGGCTTGCTGGGCATGCTGGTCGCCACCTGGCTGGTGTTGGGGACCTGGTATTGGTACAGCACCGACCTGCACTGGCTCGATGCCTTGCGCCACGTAGCGCTGAACGTGACCTCGGTGGTCACCACCACCGGCTTCTCTCTGGGTGACTACAGCCTGTGGGGCAACTTCTCGCTGATGCTTTTCTTCTACCTGGGCTTCGTTGGCGGCTGTTCCGGCTCGACCGCAGGCGGTATCAAGATTTTCCGCTTCCAGGTGGCCTACATCCTGCTCAAGGCCAGCCTCAACCAGCTGATTCACCCGCGCGCGGTGATCAAGCAGAAATACAACGGCCATCGCCTCGACGAAGACATCGTGCGTTCGATCCTGACGTTCTCGTTCTTCTTCGCCATCACCATCTGTGTCATGGCGCTGCTGCTGTCGCTGCTGGGCGTGGACTGGATGACCGCGCTGACCGGTGCGGCTGGCACGGTTTCGGGTGTAGGCCCGGGCCTGGGTGAAGTGATCGGCCCGTCGGGCAACTACGCCACGCTGCCTGACGCAGCCAAATGGATTCTGGCGACCGGCATGCTGCTGGGTCGCCTGGAAATCATCACGGTGCTGGTGTTGTGCATGCCGGCGTTCTGGCGTCACTGAGCACTTCGCCCTCCGCGCCCAGACGGGCGCGGTACTCGCTGGGCGTGGCATCGAACCAGCGGCGGAACGCACGATAGAAGTTGCTGGGGTCGGCAAAGCCCAGCAGATAGGCGGTTTCCAGCAAGGTCATGCCCGGCTGGGCCAGGTATTGTTCGGCCAGTTCACGGCGGGTGTCGTCAAGCAAGGTCTGGAAGCTGGTGCCTTCCTCCTGCAGCCGCCGTTGCAAGGTGCGCTGCGACAGGTGCAGGGCCTGGGCCAGGGTTTCGCGCTTGGGCTCACCCTGCGGCAGGATGCGGCACAACACCTGGCGCACGCGGTGGCTGACCCGGCTTTCGGAGAAGCGTGCCAGGTACTCCCCGGCAAACCGGTCGTGCAGCACCGCCATGGCCTCGTTGGCGGTCGGCAGCGGCGCTTCCATGTCGGCCCGCTCGAACACCAGCGCATCATGTGGGGCGCCGAACACCAGCGGTGAATGGAACGCCACCTTGTAAGGCTCGACATTCTTCGGCTGCGGCCCCTGCACCAGTACCCGCCGCGGCTGGACCGGCCGGCCACTGAGCCATTTGCACAGCGCCAGCGCACAGGCCAGCGACGCTTCGGCGCTGTGCCGGGTCGGCGGCAGGTGGTCGCCGTGCACGGTCAGAATCAGCGAATAGCCCTCGGCGCCGAGGACGAAACTGAGATCGGAGCTTTCGGCGATGATGCGCTGGTAACGCACCAGACGCTCGAAGCCCTCGGCCAGGGTGCGGCTGGACATCAACGCATAGCCCACCACATGAAACGACGCCGGGCGGACCACCCGTGCCATGTTCAGGCCGATGGCCTCATTGCCCGACAGCTCCACCGCCAGTTGCCAGAGGCGGGTCATGGAATCTTGAGGGAAACGTGCATCAGGGTCATCGAGGGCGGCAAAGTCCAGCCCCAACTGCTTGAACATGGCTCTGCAATCCAGCCCTTCCAGTTCAAGTGCCTTCACGATCCCTGATGCCCAACTGGCTGACGTTGTTCTTTCGCTCATGACAGGCTTCTTTTACCAACCGCTCCAGCGGTGAACCCCAAGGATACTCATTTGGCGCCTATTGTCACTGGTAGGCCCCGTCAGTCACTCTAGACTCGAATCAGGCTCCACGCCGTGTATCTTGTCCAGAAGTATTAATTCCGGAGCACTGCCATGAACAGCACAGCGCAGTTTCGCAGTTTTGCCGAGTTCTATCCGTACTATCTGGGGGAGCACAGCAACCCCACCTGCCGCCGCCTGCACTTCGTCGGCACCAGCCTGGTGATAGCGCTGCTGGCCTACACCATTGGCAGTGGTAAATGGTTGCTGCTGCTGGCCGTGCCGGTGTTCGGCTATGGCTTTGCCTGGGTCGGGCACTTCTTTTTCGAGAAGAATCGGCCAGCGACCTTTACCTATCCGCTGTACAGCCTGGCCGGGGATTTCGTGATGTTCCGGGATATCCTGCTGGGCAAGCTCAGGCTGTAAGCATCTGAGGCCCCTAAGCCGGCTCGCGCAACGCCGCCACGGCCTGCGCTTCCGCCAGCCGATACAGTTCGACGCTGCCATCCCAATGCTCGATCAGGGCCGTGCACGACTCCACCCAGTCCCCGCAATTGAGGTAGTCCACTTCACCCACCTTGCGGATCTCGGCATGATGAATATGCCCGCACACTACCCCATGAAAACCACGACGGGTGCACTCGTGGGCAATGGCATTCTCGAAGTCACTGATGAAGTTCACCGCCCCTTTCACCTTGTGCTTGAGGTACGCAGACAGCGACCAGTAACCATAGCCATACCGCGCACGCCAGTGGTTGAGCCAGCGGTTGAGCACCAAGGTGAATTCGTAGGCGCGGTCACCCAGAAACGCCAGCCAGCGGTGGTAACGGGTAATCACATCGAACTGATCGCCATGGACCACCAGCAGACGGCGGCCATCGGCTGTCAGGTGCTCGGCCTCGTCTACCAGCTGAATGTTGCCCAGAATCAGCTTTGAGTAGCGGCGCAGGAATTCATCATGATTGCCGGTGACGTAGATCACCTCGGTGCCGCGCTTGCTCATGGTCAGTAGCCGGCGGATCACGTTGGTGTGAGCTTGCGGCCAGTAGATCCCGCCGCGCAGTTTCCAGCCATCGATGATATCGCCCACCAGGTAGACGCGGTCAGCCTGGTAGCCCTTGAGGAATTGCGACAGGTGTTCGGCCTGGCAGTCGCGGGTACCCAGGTGCACGTCGGAGATCCACAGGGTACGCACGCGTTGCTTGCGCGAGGGGCGGGACAGTTCGGCATGGGTCATGGGCAGGCTCCGGCGCAGTTTGCTGGAGACTGGCAGGCGTACATGACAGCGCCATGGCAAAACAGTGACGAGTGATGGCGTGCAGGGATTGAGGCACAATGGGCGCCCGCCCTGCGAGGAAGCCCCCATGACCGCCGGCCCGATCCTCTCGCTGCGCCATTACCGCGACAGCCTGATCGCCCACAGCCACGAACACCCGCAATTGGTGTTCGGCCTGCGCGGCCGCCTGGAGTTCGAGGTCCAGGGGCATGGTGCCGGGATCGATCGGCAGGGGCTGGTGGTGGTCCCGGCGGGTGCTCATCACACGTGCGCCAGCGATGCCGGCAGTGATTGCCTGGTGCTTGATGTGCCTGGGGAGCCTTGGCTGCACGAGCACTTGGGTGAGCATGCCGATGCCAGCCGCCGCCTGCTCGACCGCCCCATCGCCCTGGGCCTGGATGAACGCCAGCAGCAACTGGTGGACTGGCTGGCGAGCAGCCCTGTACACGACCCATTGATCGCCAGGCAAGGCGCGGCACTGCTGCTGGCCAGCCTCAACGTCACGGCGGCAGCCAGCGTGCACGCCAGCCAGCGCCTGCCCTATGCGTCCTTCGATGTGCATATCGAACAGCATGCTGCCTACCCGCTGCAGGTTGCCGACCTGGCGCGCATCGCCGGGCTGTCCAGTGCCCGGCTGCATGCGCGCTTTACCACTGAGTGCGGGATGACTCCGATGGACTACATTCGCCAGCGGCGTTTGCTCAAGGCGCGGCGGCTAATCGTGCAGACCGTGCTGCCGATGGGCGAGATAGCGGCGCAGGTCGGGTATAGCTCGCAAAGTGCCTTTTCAGCGGCGATGCTGCGGGCGTTCGGGTGTACACCTTTGGCTTTGCGGCGAGAGTCTGGCGATAACTGACAACAGTCTTGCGACAGAATGTGTTTGCCTGAGGCTTTACACTTTGCCTTTACCGGCCCTTTCGCGGTTAACCCGCTCCTACAGGATTTGCGCGGCCCTGAAGGTTGTGCACAACCTGTAGGAGCGGGTTTACCCGCGAAAGGGCCGGCACTGCCTGTAGAGATCTTCATCAAGGACCACCATGAACCACCGCACCGCCCTCGGCGCCCTGCACATTGGCGCGCTGTTCTTCGGCCTTACCGGCGTTTTCGGCAAACTGGCCGCCAGCGCCAGCCCGGCGATCATCGTCTTCGGTCGGGCTGCCTTCGCCGTACTCGCCCTGGCCCTGTTCGTCAGCCTGGCAGGCCCGGGCTGGCAACGCCTGAGCAGCCAGGACGCGCGCCGCCTGCTGCTCGGCGGCGTGCTGCTGGCCGGCCACTGGGTCAGCTTCTTCATCGCCGTCAAAGTGGGCGGCGTAGCCATCGCCACCCTCGGCTTCGCCAGCTTCCCGGCCTTTACGGTGATCCTCGAAAGCCTGCTGTTCCGCGAGCGTATCCGCCGTAACGAAGCCGTATTGGTCGTGCTGGTCAGCATCGGCCTGATACTGGTCACGCCGGCATTCGACCTGGCCAGCGAAGCCACCGGCGGCCTGCTCTGGGCGCTGCTCTCGGGCCTGCTGTTCTCGCTGCTGTCACTGACCAACCGGGCTGGCTCCGGCCGTTTGCCTGCGGTACAGGCAGCCCTGTGGCAGAACCTGGTGGTAGGCCTGTGCCTGCTGCCGTTCGCCGCCCCCGGCCTGGCCAGCGTTGCGACCCTGGACTGGCTGTGGATCGCCCTGCTCGGCATCTTCTGCACGGGAGTGGCGCACAGCCTGTTCGTTGCCAGCCTGGCGGTGATCAAGGCGCGCACCGCCGCCGTCGTGTTCGGCATGGAGCCGGTCTACGGCATTGCCGTGGCCTGGGCAGTTTTCGCCGAAACCCCCACCGTGCGCATGCTGCTGGGCGGCGCGCTGATCATCTTCGCCATCGTGCTGTCCAGCCGTCTGGCGGCCGAGCAACCGCCCAGGCAGCGACCACTCACCGAGGGCGCCTGATCAGCGGTCGTTGTGACCAAGGTCACGCTGCGGGTCGACCAGGTCGCGCACCCGCTGCTTCAGCACCTTCGCTTCG
The DNA here is from genome assembly GCF_057766845.1 of Pseudomonas sp. D5(2026). Lineage (NCBI taxonomy): Bacteria > Pseudomonadati > Pseudomonadota > Gammaproteobacteria > Pseudomonadales > Pseudomonadaceae > Pseudomonas > Pseudomonas sp. D5(2026). The sequence continues at coordinate 1,487,402 of NZ_CM173421.1, read as the reverse complement.
GGGAAACCACCGTCGGCCTTGCGCTCCCAGATCTGCACACCATTGCAGGTGATGCGGAAGATACCCCCCGTACCCGGCTCCAGCGCTACCCGGCCAAGGTCGTCGGCAAAGGTGCTGAGCAGTTCCTGGGCCAGCCAGGCAGCGCGCAACAGCCACTGGCACTGGGTGCAATAGGTGATTACGATTTCCGGCTTGTTGTCAGCCATGGTGAAACATCTCCAGGTGAGGGGCCGCTTATACTAGCGGTCTTTCGCCCACGGTTTGAGACTCACGATGCGCCGTTTGCTGTTCTGTTTTCTGCTCGCCCTTACCTCGCTTACGGCAATCGCTGCGGAACCCGCCAGGCCCAAGGTCGGCCTGGTGTTATCTGGCGGTGCAGCCCGTGGCCTGGCCCACATCGGCGTACTCAAGGCGCTGGAGGAACAGGGTGTGCGCATCGACGCCATCGCCGGCACCAGCATGGGCGCGGTGGTCGGCGGCCTGTACGCCTCGGGCTACAGTGTCGAAGAGCTGGAAAAACTCGCTACCACCCTTGACTGGCAACAGGCGCTCTCCGATGCACCGCCGCGCGAGGATGTGCCGTTCCGGCGCAAGCAGGATGACCGCGACTTTCTGGTCAAGCAGAAGCTCAGCTTTCGCGACGACGGCAGCCTGGGCCTGCCGCTGGGTGTGATCCAGGGCCAGAACCTGTCACTGCTGCTGGAAAGCAAACTGGCGCATACCGCCGACACCCGCGACTTCGACAAGCTGCCCATTCCCTTCCGCGCCGTGGCCACCGACATCGCCAGTGGCGAAAAAGTCGTATTCCGCCGTGGTCACCTGCCCCAGGTAATCCGCGCCAGCATGTCGATCCCCGCCGTGTTCGCCCCGGTCGAACTGGACGGCCGCCTGCTGGTGGACGGCGGTATGGTCGACAACATTCCGGTGGATGTGGCCCGCGAAATGGGCGTGGACCTGGCCATCGTGGTCGACATCGGCACCCCGCTGCGCGATCGCAAACAATTACTGACGGTGGTCGACGTGCTGAATCAGTCGATCACTTTGATGACCCGCCGCAACTCCGAAGAACAACTGGCCAGCCTGCACCGCGACGACATTCTCATCCAGCCATCGCTGACTGCCTTCGGCGTGACAGATTTCGGCCGTGCCCGCGACATGATCGACGCCGGTTACCGCGCCACTCGCCTGCTTGACCCACGCCTGGCCGCCCTGCGCCAGCTCGAGGGCGACGCCAGCCTGGCCGTGGCCCGCTCGCCGCGCCAGCGCACGCCGGTAATTACCGCAATCCGGATCGAAAACGACTCCAAGGTCAGTGATGATGTGATCCGCTCGTACATCCGCCAGCCGATCGACGCACCGCTGGAACTGGACCGCCTGCAGACCGACATGGGTACGCTGTATGGCCTGGACTACTTCGACAGGGTGCAGTACCGCGTGGTGCACAAGGGCAACGACAACACCCTGGTGATCAACGCCCGCGGACGACGCGGCGGCACCGACTACCTGCGCCTGGGCCTGAACCTGTCCGATGACCTGCGTGGCGACAGCGCTTTCAACCTGGGCGCCAGCTACCGGGTCAACGGCATCAACAGCCTTGGCGCCGAATGGCTGACCCGCGGCCAGATCGGCGATAAGCAAGAGCTGTACAGTGAGTTCTACCAACCCCTGGATGTGGGCTCACGCTACTTCATCGCGCCGTACCTGGACCTGGGCTCGCAGAACATCGAAGCGACCCTGGACAACGACCCCGTCGCCGAGTATCGCCTGGAGCGCTACGGCTTTGGCCTGAATGTAGGCCGGCAGATCGGCAACAGCGGTGAAGTGCGCCTGGGCGCGGGCAAGGCATGGGGCGAAGCCGAAGTGCGCATCGGCGACCAGGACTTGCCCAAAGTCAGTTTCAACGAAGGTTTCTACGAACTGAAGTACTCGTTCGACACCCTCGATAACGTGTATTTCCCGCACCATGGCGAGGACATCGGCCTGACCTTGCGCAAATACGACAAGTCGCTGGACTCCGACCAGGATTACCGGCAGTGGCTGTTTAACCTGGACAAGGCCATCAGCATCGGGCCGAACACGTTCGTGCTGGGTGGGGGCTACGGGCGCACGCTGGACGATACCGAAGTGGTGACGTCGAGCTTTGTGATAGGCGGGGCGCGACAGCTGTCAGGCTTCCGCCAGGACTCGGTATCGGGGCAGAACGTAAGCCTGTTGCGCATGGTCTATTACCGCCGGCTGACGCCGCGGGCCTATGTGCCGCTGGACTTCCCGTTATACATTGGCGGTTCGCTGGAGCGTGGGCGGGCATGGAACAACGACAACGAGTTCGACAGTGGGTACATCAATGCGGCGAGCATCTTCCTGGGGCTGGAGACGCCTTTAGGGCCGCTGAATTTCAGCTATGGCGCCAACACTGCACATGAACAAGCGGTGTACCTGAACCTTGGGCACACCTTCTGAGGCTTGGGTTTGCACTGCACCTGAATGGATGGGTGAGCTCAGGACTTTTCGAGGTTGGCCAGGATCTTGGCATGCACGCGCATACAGGTCTGCAAGTCGGCCTCGTCCACGCCGGTAAACAGCTCTACCCGCAGCTGGTTGGCAATGGTCTCGATCTGATCGATCAACGGCTTGGCCGGCGGGCACAGCACAATCTTCTTCGCCCGCCGATCCTCCAGTACCGCCTGCCGCCGCACCAGTCCTTGCGCTTCCAGGCTGTCAAGCAGACGCGCCAGGGTCGGGCCTTCGACGCCTACGCTCTGGGCCAGCTCACGCTGGGTCGGGGCTTCTTCGAAGCGGGCCAGGTGCAGCAACACCAGCCAGCGCGCCTGGGACAGGTTGAGCCCGGCCAGGCGGCGGTCCAGCTCGGCACGCCAACCTCGGGACATCTGGGCCAGTTGCATGCCAAAGCGGTGTTGGTTGTCGTTCAGGGGCATAAGGAACTCATTGAGTAGATCTAATTATTAGGCAGCTAACCATGCCCTGCCCCATGAGGCAAGGCTCGGCCTGGTCTACGCGTTCGATAATCGTCAAAAAGCATGACAAAGGTCAGCAGATGGCGCTTCCGCCTTCGATCCTGCCGGTGTTTACAATTCGAATTCCGCCGCCAGTGCTGCCCGCACGCAATAGAGTACGCCCTCCGGTACCCGCGCCCCGAACTGGGGGGCTATGGCCGACACCGGTGGCAGTTCACCCTCACCATCAAGAAAGGCGTCCTGCACCTCCAGCATCAGGTCTTCCGGCAGGTCGATGGCCTGATCAAGACTCAGCTCCTGGCGCCCCAGCGCCTCGGCCAGCAGGCTATACACGTTCTTCTCGCTGCAGTTGAGCTGCCCGGCGATCTGCGCCGGGGTCATGCCGGCACGGGCCAGGCTGACCAGTTCGTGGCGCAGGTCGAGCACCACTTTCGGTGCCTCGTCGGTGCCACCACTGTTGTTCAGCACTTCGAGGAACGCCTGGCCGTAGCGCTCCAGCTTGCGCGCCCCCACACCGCTGACCTGGGCCATGTCGCTGAGGCTGACCGGCTGGCTGCGCAGCATCTCCAGCAGTGTCGAGTCGGGGAAGATGACGTAGGGTGGCACACTGTGTTCTTCGGCCAGCTTGCGACGCAGGGTACGCAGCGCTTCCCACAGATCGCGCTCTTCGGCACGCACCAGCTGGCTGGCCGGGCTGCCGCCACCGGACGACGAGGTTTTGGCTGTGGTCTGGGGTTTGAGATCACGGCGCAGTTGCAAGGTCACCTCGCCGCGCAGCAGCGGCCGGCAGCTGTCGGACAGGCGCAGGCCGCCGTAGCCTTCGAGGTCGATATCGACCAGCCCGCGCGCCACCAGCTGCCGGAACAGCGAGCGCCACTCGACCTCGGCCAGACCTTTGCCAACACCAAATACCGACAACTTCTCGTGGCCGAAATTGCGCACCTTCTCGGTGTCCTTGCCTAACAGCACATCGACCAGGTGGCCAACACCATAACGCTGGCCGGTGCGGAACACCGCCGACAGCGCCTGGCGGGCCGGCTCGGTAGCGTCCCAGGTCTGGATGTTGTCGACACAGTTGTCGCAATGCCCGCACGGTTGTTCGAGGGTCTCGTCGAAGTAGGCCAGCAGCGACTGGCGGCGGCAGCGGGTTTCTTCGCACAGCGCCAGCATGGCATCCAGCTTGTGCTGCTCTATACGTTTGTGGCGCTCGTCGCCTTCGGAGTTCTGCAGCATCTGCTTGAGCATCACCATGTCCTGCAGCCCGTAGGCCATCCAGGCATCGGAGGGCAGGCCGTCACGGCCGGCACGGCCGGTTTCCTGGTAGTAGGCCTCAAGCGATTTGGGCAGGTCGAGGTGGGCAACGAAGCGCACGTTGGGCTTGTCGATACCCATGCCGAAAGCAATGGTAGCAACCATGATCAGCCCTTCCTCGTTCAGGAAGCGATGCTGGTTGGCCGCCCGCGTCTCGGCGGCCAGGCCGGCGTGGTAAGGCAGCGCTGGGAAACCCTGACTACAGAGGAAGGCGGCGGTTTCGTCGACCTTCTTGCGCGACAGGCAGTAGACGATGCCAGCGTTGCCACGGCGCTCGCCGAGAAAGGCCATCAGTTGCTTGCGCGGTGCCTCCTTGGGCACGATGCGGTAGAAGATGTTGGGCCGGTCGAAACTCGACAGGAAGCGCTCGGCGCCTTGCAGGTGCAGGCGCTGGACAATCTCCTCGCGGGTCCGCATGTCGGCGGTAGCGGTAAGCGCAATGCGCGGAACATGCGGGAACAGCTCGGCCAGCTGGCCCAGCTGCAGGTACTCTGGGCGGAAATCGTGACCCCATTGCGATACGCAGTGGGCCTCGTCAATGGCGAACAGCGAGATGTCCAGATCGCGCAGGAAGTCGAGCATGCGCGGCTGCACCAAGCGTTCCGGTGCCAGATACAGCATCTTGACTTCACCACGGCGCAGGCGCCCGGCCAGTTCACGCTGCTGCTCCGCCGTCAGGGTAGAGTTCAGGGCGGCCGCAGACACACCCAGCTCGTCAAGGGTGGCGACCTGGTCGTCCATCAGCGCGATCAGTGGCGATACCACCACCGTCAGGCCCGGGCGCAGCAGCCCCGGCACCTGGAAACACAGCGATTTGCCGCCACCGGTGGGCATCAGCACCAAGGCATCGCCGCCATTGGCCACGCATTCGATGATCGCTGCCTGGCGCCCACGGAAACTGTCGTAGCCGAAGATGTCCTTGAGAACGCGCTGAGCCTGTTCGAGCATGTGCAACTCCAAATCGCCGTACCATCCTGGATAAAGGCTGGACGAAAAACCCGCCCCGCACACGCCAAATGCGTAAGCGGTTTTTGCCAGGCAGCCGGCAAAACCTGCCCCTGGATGAAAAATCGCGGAGTATACCGCAGCACAGCGATGCACAGGCACCATGGCGATAGACGTTCCCTTTGCCCCGCTGCCGCTGCAAGGTGCTAGAATTCGTTATCGTTTATTCCCCAAGGTAGCCCTGTAATGTCCTTCGCCGAGCAACTGACCCGCCTGCAAGCCTTCCTCGACGCCGACGAGCTGCACGAAGAAGCGCTGGACTATGTCGCCGCACACGGCTACCTCACCGCACTTTCGATCAACGCCGAGGACGTGCCCGAGCGCGAGTGGATCGACGCCCTGTTCGCCGAAGAGCCGCACTACGCCAGCGAAGCCCAGCGCACCGAGATCGAGGCCACCCTGGTAGCGCTCAAGGCGCACATTGCCCGCCAGTTGGCCAGCGACGAAGAATTCGACCTGCCATGCGACCTCGACCTGACCGATGAGCCGGACGATTCAGACCTGCGCGGCTGGTGCATCGGCTTCATGGAAGGCGTGTTCCTGCGGGAAGAGGCGTGGTTCGAAAACGCCGAAGAAGAAGTCAGCGAGATGCTGCTGCCGATCATGGTGGGTTCGGGCTTGTTCGACGAGCAACCAGAGTTCGCCGACATCGCCAGCAACGCCAACCTGCAGGATGACATGATCGTGCAGATCCCCGAAGCACTGAGCGCTCTATTCCTGCTGCTGCACGCCCCTGACGAAAAACCAGCGCTGCTCAAGCCACGCCACCACTGAGCAACCTGTGCGCTACCTGCTGCTGGCTACCGGCTGGCTCAGCGTCGCGCTGGGGGTGCTGGGGATATTCCTGCCGGTATTGCCCACCACCCCCTTCCTGCTTTTGGCGGCGGCCTGCTTTGCCCGCAGCTCGCCGCGCTTTCACCATTGGCTGGTCCATCATCCCAAGCTGGGGCCATGGATCCGTGACTACCTCAGTGGTGAAGGCATCCCCCTCAAGGGCAAGGTCTACGCCATCGGCCTGATGTGGGCCAGCATTGGCCTGTCGTGCTACCTGGTCCCGCTATTCTGGGCACGTACCTTCATGCTGACCAGTGCCGTACTGGTCACCCTGTACATTCTCAGCCTGAAAACGCTGCACAGGCCAAAGTGACAATATTTTGTCGCCAAATATCGCTTTCGCCTAATGGGCGCCCTCTTTATCTGAATTAGTTCTGGAACCGCGCACAACCCTTGTGCTCATTGGCTTTCATAGCATTCAGCACCGTCATTCCCTGCCCCTTAAAGCAAAATTATTAGACAATAAAAGTCTTATATGTCAATTTGATATGAATAAATCTTCTTATCTATCGCGTTGAATGTACTTAGCTGTGTTGTTAAAAACCTGCAACACTATATGCGATAAGTTTATCGTCATTTTTTTGGCGAGCAGCAGGATCAATTCCAGGATCAGGGAGATGTACCATGCGCGTTTTGAACCCCATCACCAGTGCTTTACTGTTGGCCCTGGCGAGTGCCAACGTACAGGCGATGTCGATTACCGAGGCTGTCCAAAGCGCCGTGGACTACCACCCACAAGTCAGCTCCAACCGTAACAGCAAGCTGTCGGCCGATGAAGACGTGAAGTTCGCGCGTGGTGGCTACTACCCTTCCGTGGACCTGGTTGCCGGTTACGGCCGCCAGCGCTCGGACAACGCCACTACCCGTGCAGCGGGTAATCACAACAAGGAAACCCTCAACTACACCCAGTCCGAGCTGCGCCTGCGGCAGATGATCTTCGACGGCTTCAACACCGCGAATGAAGTGGGCCGCACCGAGGCGGTCTCTACTTCCCGCGCCTATTACACCCAGGCCGTTGCCCAGGATGTCGCCCTGCGTGCAGTCGAGGTCTACCTGGAAGTGCTAAAACGCCGTGAACTGGTGACCTTGGCCAAGAACAACCTGCAAGCTCACCTGCGCGTCAACGACCAGATTGGCCTGCGCAACGAGCGCGGCGTCGGCAGCACCGCCGACCTCGACCAGTCCCGCGCCCGTCGCGCCCTGGCAGAAAACAACCTGGACACCGCGGAAGTCGACCTGGCCGATGCCGAGGCCAACTTCTTCAGTGTGATCGGCCGTGCCCCGGACGAGCTGGAAAGCCCGCAGACAATCAAGGGCGAGGTGCCAGGCACCCTCGAAGAAGCCCGCGATGGCATGCGTCAGAACAACCCGTATATCAAGTCTGCCCAGGCTGACGTCAACGCCGCCGAGAAGCAGTACGAAGTGGGCAAGTCGACCTTCTACCCACGCTTCGACGCCATTCTGGCAACTGGTGCCAACAACAACACCGGCGGCGAAAAAGGCCATAACAACAACGACTGGCAAGCTGGCGTGGAGATGAACTACAACCTGTTCCGCGGCGGCAGCGACAAGGCTCGCCTGCAGTCCGACGCGCACAAGATCAACCAGGCACTGGACATTCGCAACAACGCCCTGCGGGAGTTGACCGAGAACCTGAGCCTGGCGTGGAACGCCATGAACAACGCCAGCAAGCAGCTGCCAACTGCGCGTGAATACGCCGAGACCACCAAGCGTGTGCGTGCGGCCTACCAGGACCAGTTCGGCCTGGGCCAGCGCACCCTGCTGGACGTACTCGACAGTGAAAACGAGCTGTACAACGCCGACCGCCGCTACACCGAGGTGCGTTATACCGAAGAGTTCTCACGCTACCGCGTACTGGCGACCATGGGTGAATTGCTGAGCAAACAGCATATTTCGCTGCCGCCAGAGGCGCTGGCGACTACCGAAGTACGCACAGAGGCGCGTCTGCCTGAGATGCGTTGAGCGGGTTTGAGATAGCGGGGCCGCTTTGTGCTGCGAATGGGCTGCAAAGCAGCCCCAACCCTCACTCGCGGCCATGATTACGCTGAAACGTCTCTACCCCCATGGCCCTGATCTGCCCCTCGATCAACGCCTCGAACGGCGCCAGCAGTGCGTCAAAGCAGGCCGGTTGCTCCAACGTGTTCAACGCCCCGACCACCGCCTCGATCGTCGACACTGCACCCGCCTCCGGCGCTTTGCGCAACCGATAGCGCGAAGCCGCCACCTGCCCCAGCGTCACCCGTGGCAGCCCCCCCAGCAACGGGTTCAGGTACAGCAGCTTGCGCGCCTTGCGCCAGGTGCCGTCGGGTACGATCAGCAACAAAGGTTTGTCGCCCACCTCGCCATACGCTGTCAGCTCCTGCGCGTCATCGCCCGGGAACAGCAGCACCGGGTGGTATCCGGGGGTGGCGAGCAGGTCATGCAGGTCATCGAATACCTCCCCAATCCGCAGCTCGGCATTGTTCAGGCCAAGGGCAGCCAGACGCGCCGTGTTCAGGGCGTGGGCAGTTTCACTGGGGTGCTGCAGCAGGACCACACGGGTACGGCTATCGAGCGCGGGAATCAATGGGCATAGGCAATGGTCGAGCGGGCGCTGGCAGCGCTCGCAGCGGGGTCTGGGCATGGCGGTCTCCTTGGCGGGGACAGTTTGCCACATAACCGGGGCCCGCTTTGCGGGCCCCGTGATTTCAGCGGTTGAACCTTTCAGCCAGGCTGTGCAGGTACTCCGCCATGCGCTCGAGGTCCTGGCTGATTTCCGCGCCTTGCCTGGCTTGCCCGGCACTCTGGTCGCACAGTTGGGCAATCCTCACGATCTGCTGGTTGATGTCTTCTGCCACATGGGTCTGCTGCTCCGATGCAGTGGCCATCTGCTGGCTCATGCCGGTGATGCGGCTGACCGCCTGGGCAATCCCGCTCAGCGCCGCCTGCACCGCCTCGACACTGTGCACACTGTCCCGGGAAATCTGCTCACCCCGACTGGCAGTGCTGACCGCTCGCTCCGCCCCGGCCCTCAAGGAGGCGATGATATGGTGAATCTCTTCGGTCGAAGCGCGGGTACGCTGCGCCAACGACCGCACCTCATCAGCCACTACGGCGAACCCACGCCCTTGCTCACCGGCGCGCGCCGCTTCAATGGCAGCGTTAAGCGCCAGCAGGTTGGTCTGCTCGGCAATCGAAGTGATCACGTCGACCACGCTGCCAATCGACTGGGTCTGCTCGGCCAAGGCGTTGACCGCCTGACCAATGTCATTGACCGCATCGCTCATGCTGCCCATGGCTTGCAGGCTCTTCAGGGCCAGCTCGCTGCCCTGCTGCGCCAGCTGGTCGGCATCACCTGCCGCATGTGCCGTGCTTTGCACGTTGTGGGTGACCTGCTGGATGGTTGCCGCCATCTGCGCGATAGCCGTGGCGGACTGGTCGGTCTCGCTGCGCTGCCGGTCGAGCATCTGCGCCTGGGCATCGGACAGGTCGGAAGATTGCGCCGCGCGCGACTTTACCCCGACCCCGGCATCCACCAGCCGGGTCAGGGCCGTTTGCAGGCGGGCTTCCTCGCTGATGATGGCTAGGTCGAGCTGGCCCTGCAGGCCCGGGTTGTCGCTGTAGGTCAGCGCCACCAACGGACTGGTAAAGGCCTTGGGATGCTCAGCCAACGTGCGGCGAATGGCCTGGTTCTGCCGGTGCTCGACCCAGTACCACGCCAGCAGCAGACTTGCCATCAGCACCGCGAGCGCGGCATAGGGTGGCAGCCAAAGGTAACCCGCCGCCGACAGCAGGCCGGCGCCGATCAGCGGCCAGCCATGGCCCAGGCCGTACCCCAGGCGGGCAGCCCAAGGCACTGGGCCGCGGCCATCGCGCAAGCGCGCATACAGTGCCTCGGCGCGGCGGATCTGCTCGCGCGTGGGCACCGAGCGCACCGACTCGTAGCCACTGATCCGGCCCTGTTCGTATATCGCCGTGACGTAGGCGCTTACCCAGTAGTAATCGCCGTTCTTCGCCCGGTTCTTGACTATGCCCATCCAGGGTTTGCCCTGTTTGATGGTTTCCCACATGTGGCCAAACACTGCCGGCGGCATGTCCGGGTGGCGCACCAGGTTGTGCGGTTGGCCGACCAGCTCGTCGTAGGTAAAGCCGCTGATCGCTACAAAGGCGTCGTTGCAGTAGGTGATTCGGCTGTCGAGGTCAGTCGTGGAAATAAGGCGTTGATCGCCGGGGAAGGTTCTTTCGTGCTCAGTGACGGGCAAATTCATGCGCATCTTGGGCGATCCTTGCAGGATGAAATGAGGGGAAATCATCAGCGCAAGTTGATATGTAGCAGAGCGCTATCAGGTTAGCGGCCAGCGTTTACCGGAATTTAACCCCCTCCCGACGGAATGCATGAATGCGTCGCATCTCAGCCCACGTTGAGCTGGCTTTTCAGCAGGTCACGGAAGGTCTGGATCAACGGTTCACGGCTGCGACCGCGACGAATGATCAGCGAGAACGGGGCCTGGTAACCAAAGGTCGACGGCGACAGCACGCGCAAATCACCTTTGTCGACCCAGGCCTGGGCGTAGTGCTCGGGCAGGTAGCCGATGTAGGCCCCGGAAAGGATCAGGATCAGCTGCGCCTCCATGCTTTCAACCGTCGCGGCACTGTGCTTGAAGCCATGCCGGGCCAGTTCGGCCTGGCTCCAGTAACCACGCCCGACCATGCGCTGCTGGGTCACCACCTGCTCGGGGATGCGCCGCTCGGCATACAACGGGTGGCGGCTGCTGCAGTACAGCCAGTGCTGTTCGCGGTACAACGGCTGGTAGAGCAAGCCGCTCATCCGCGAAGAAAACGCGCCGATGGCCAGGTCCAGGCGGTTGTCCTGCACACCCAGTTGCAGCTCGTAGGGGCTGGACACCGACAGGTGCAGGTGCACCGCTGGGTGCTCCTGGCTGTAGGCACCGATGGCTTCGGCCAGCGGCAAGGCGCGGTCACCGACAGTGGAGTCGATCACCCCAAGGTTGAGGGTGCCACGCAATTCACCCTTGAGGGCGGCGGCATACTGCTCGAAACCGTCCAGCTCGGCCAGCAGGCGCAGGGTTTCCTGATGGAACAGCTCGCCCTTGCTGGTAAGGCTGAAGCCGCCCCGACCACGGTGGCACAGCACGATACCCAAAGCACCCTCCAGCTGGCTCATGTAGGTACTGATGGCCGAGGTCGACAGGTTCAGCTCGCGCTGGGCGTTGGCAAAGCCCTGGTGGCGCACCACGCTGATGAAGATGCGCAGCAGTTTCAGGTCGGGCAAGGTCGAGGCCATGGTGCAACGGTTCCACAAGGGTATGTGCGCGCAGTCTAACTGCTCCACACGCCTTTAGTTCAGAAAATCCTGAACTAAGTATTTGTCGGTAGCGATTCTTCCCGGGCACTACCTTGAGCAGACTTGGCCGAAATGTCCCTGCCCGCCGGCAAACCACACATGAATGGCGCGCGGCGGCACAGGTTCGAACAAACACAACAATCGACCGACTGATGAGGCCCACCGTGGACAAGACTCTCCACCAACCACTGGGCGGCAACGAAATGCCGCGTTTCGGCGGCATCGCCACCATGCTCCGCCTCCCCCACCTGCAAAGCGCCGCAGGCCTGGATGCTGCCTTCATCGGCGTGCCACTGGATATCGGTACCTCGCTACGCTCCGGCACCCGCTTCGGCCCACGGCAGATCCGCGCCGAATCGGTGATGATCCGCCCGTACAACATGGCTACCGGTGCCGCCCCGTTCGACTCGCTGTCGGTCGCCGATATCGGCGATGTGGCAATCAACACCTTCAATCTGCTGGACGCCGTGCGCATCATTGAAGAAGCGTATGACGAGATCGTCGAGCACAACGTCATTCCCATGACCCTGGGGGGCGATCACACCATCACCCTGCCGATCCTGCGTGCGCTGCACAAAAAACACGGCAAGATCGGTCTGGTGCACATCGATGCCCACGCCGACGTCAACGACCACATGTTCGGCGAGAAAATCGCCCACGGCACCACCTTCCGCCGCGCCGTGGAAGAAGGCCTGCTGGACTGTGAGCGCGTGGTGCAGATCGGCCTGCGCGCCCAGGGCTACACCGCCGATGACTTCAACTGGAGCCGTCGCCAGGGCTTCCGCGTGGTCCAGGCCGAAGAGTGCTGGCACAAGTCGCTGGAGCCCCTGATGGCCGAAGTGCGGGAAAAAGTCGGCGGTGGCCCGGTTTACCTGTCTTTCGACATCGATGGCATCGACCCGGCCTGGGCGCCCGGTACCGGAACCCCGGAAATCGGCGGCTTGACCACCATCCAGGCGATGGAGATCATTCGCGGCTGCCACGGCCTGGACCTGATCGGCTGTGACCTTGTCGAAGTCTCCCCGCCTTACGACACCACCGGCAACACCTCGCTGCTCGGTGCCAATCTGCTGTTCGAGATGCTCTGCGTGCTACCTGGCGTGGTGCGTCGCTAATACCGCTCTACCCCGGCAGGAGCCATGAGGGAGGGCCACTGAGGCCCGCCAACACAAGAAAAGACCGCCGGGCGCCGTGCAAACGCCCGCGCGGTCGATCTCGCCATAATAAAGATAATCGGGAGACCCCCAATGGCCTTGGACATCATTGTTGTAATGATCTACACCGCCGGCATGCTCGGGCTAGGCTGGTATGGCATGCGCCGCGCGAAAACCCATGAAGACTACCTGGTAGCCGGGCGCAACCTCGGCCCGGTGCTGTACATGGGCACCATGGCCACCACCGTACTCGGTGGCGCTTCCACCGTCGGCACCGTGCGCCTGGGCTACGTCCACGGCATTTCCGGCTTCTGGCTGTGCGCCGCCCTGGGTATGGGCATCATCGCCATCAACCTGTTCCTCGCCAAACCGCTGCTGCGCCTGCGCATCTTCACCGTGACCCAGGTGCTGGAGCAACGCTACAACCCCACCGCACGCCAGGCGAGCGCCGTCATCATGCTGGCTTACGCGCTGATGATCGGGGTCACCTCGACCCTGGCCATGGCCACCGTCCTGCAGGTGCTGCTGGACCTGCCGTTCTGGGCTTCTCTGATGCTCGGCGGCGGCGTGGTAGTGCTGTACTCGACCATCGGTGGCATGTGGTCGCTGACCCTGACCGATATCGTCCAGTTCGTGATCAAGACCGTCGGCCTGATGTTCATCCTGCTGCCAGTGTGCCTGTACAAGGCCGGTGGCTGGGACACCCTGGTGGCCAAATTGCCAGCGGCCAGCTTCCAGCTGACTACCATTGGCTGGGACACCATCATCACTTACTTCCTGATCTACTTCTTCGGCATCCTCATCGGCCAGGACATCTGGCAACGGGTGTTCACCGCCCGTGACGAAAAGGTCTGTCAGCGTGCCGGTACCACCGCTGGTGTGTACTGCGTGCTGTATGGCCTGGCCTGTGCTGCGATCGGCATGGCTGCGCACGTACTGATGCCCGACCTGGCCAACCCGAACAACGCCTTTGCCGAGATGATCAAGACCACCTTGCCCGATGGCATCCGTGGCCTGCTGATGGCCGCGGCCCTGGCGGCGATGATGTCCACCGCCAGTGCCGGCCTGCTGGCTGCCTCGACCACCGTGACCGAAGACCTGCTGCCCAAGCTGCGTGGCGGCAAGCAGTCGAGCCTGGGTACCAGCCGCCTGTTCACCCTGCTCACCGGCCTGGTGGTGCTGGGCATCGCGCTGGTGGTGAATGATGTGATCAACGCCCTGACCCTGGCTTATAACCTGCTGGTCGGCGGCATGCTGATCCCGCTGATCGGGGCGATCTTCTGGAAGCGTGCGACCACCGCAGGCGCGATTGCCAGCATGTCGCTGGGCTTTGCCACCGCCCTGCTGTTCATGTTCCTGGACGGGCTGGAGGCCAATACGCCGATCTACTACAGCCTGGCAGTAGGGCTGGTGAGCTTTGTAGTGGTGAGCCTGGTGTCGCGCAAGTCGGTGGCGGCGGTGAAGCTGGCCTGACCGTTGTACCGGCCCTTTCACTTGTAGGAGCGGGCTTGCCCGCGAAAGGGCCAGTACAGGCAATAGACAATCAACAGGCACAAAAAGGCCGCTGCACACACTCGGGTGCAGCGGCCTCTGTCGTTAATCAGCGACGACGCGATTGACGTTTGCGCTGCTCTTCATCAGTCGGGATCGGCACCGGCTGCAAGGGTGGTGGAATCAGCCCCAAGGCGACGGCCAGGTCGTGGAGCCAGTTTGACAGTGGTTTATTCATAATGCCCCCTTGACGGGTCAGCCTCACGGCAAATCAATCCTGCGATGTTTCATACAGATCATAGCCCGATGTCCTGTATTACGCATTCCTCTGTTCCTACAGATAAGGGCCATTTTGACGCGGATCAAGCCGTGGCGGTGCATTCCGACGACTGGTTAATCGTTTCGCTTTGTTGCAGGTCGATCCATGCCTGCAGATTAGCCCCGCGCATGCCCTGGCGCCACATCAGCCAGGTGACCGCCTGATCGAAAGGAGCCTGCAGCGGGTGCACCCTCACCCGGTCACGGCCAGGCAGGCTGTCGAGCATCGACTGGGCCATCATCGCCACACCCGCACCCGCGATCACGCAGGCCAACATGCTTTGATATGACTCGATCTCCATCACCCGCCCCATCGGCGTATGGGCATGGGCATACCAGGCCTCCAGGCGCATGCGGTACGAGCAGCCCTGGCGGAAGGTGAACACCGCCTTGCCCGCCACGTCCTTGGCGGTGCGTACCGCCAGGTGCTCGGGGCTGGTGATCAGTACCAGTTGCTCATCGCACAGCGGCACGCCATCAAGCCCGGCAAGGCTCGGTGGCCCGTCCACAAGAGCAGCATCCAGGGTGTGGTTGAGCAGCCCCTCAAGCAACTCGCCGCTGGGTGCTGCACGCACTTGCAGGTTCACCTGCGGGTAAGCCTGGTGATAGCGCGCCAGCAACCCCGGCAGGTGGGTCGCCGCCGTGCTGTACATGGTCCCCAGTACGAAGTCACCAGCCGGCTGACCGCCACGCACGGCGGCCAGCGCTTCGTCGCGCAAGGCTGACATGCGGTTGGCATAGTCCAGCAGCACCTTGCCTGCTGGCGACAACTGAAGGCGCTGGCGTTCGCGCAGGAACAGTTCGACGCCCAACTGCTCCTCGAGCTGGCGCAGGCGCGTGGAGAGGTTTGATGGCACCCGGTGCAGACGCTCTGCGGCGCGGGTAACCGAGCCTTCCTCGGCCACGGCCTGAAAGATGCGCAGTTGGCTGAACTCCATAGCATTCTCCAAAACAGAATAACTTGATCATCATTATTCAATTTTATTGAAAAACAAACCGTCCTAACCTGCCATCCATCGCTTATATCCGCGCAGGAGACCTGTCATGTCGCCATTCATTCAACTGCTCGCCAGCGCCGTGGCGCTGATGATGGCCATGGGCATCGGCCGTTTCGCCCTCACCCCGCAACTGCCGCAACTGATTGCCGAAGGTCAGTTCGACCTGACAGTCGCCGGGCTGGTCGCGGCGGCCAATTACCTTGGCTACTTCGTGGGTGCGGTGGACGCCATGTTCGCCCGCTCGCCAGGCCAGGTACGCCTGCGCCTGCATGGGGGGCTGTGGCTGTGTGTGCTGCTGACCCTGGCCTCATGGGCTGCCGACGGCTTCTGGGGCCACCTGCTGCTGCGCTTTGGCACCGGCGTAGCCAGCGCCTGGGTGCTGGTGATGATCACCAGCCTCAGCCAGCAAGTAGCCAATGCCCACAACCGCCAACGCCTGGGAGCGCTGGTATTCGCCGGGCCTGGCCTGGGTATTGCCGTGACCGGGCTACTGGCACTGGCCGCACATGTACAGGGGCTGGGCTCGGCAGCGCTGTGGCTGATCTATGCCGTGGCTGCCCTGGTGATGCTGCTGGCCGTGCGGCCGTGGTTGCCACGGGCATTACAAGCGGCACCGGCTCAGTCGCCAGTGCAACAAGGCCCGACGCGCAGTGTCGGCACTGGCCGCCTGGGGTTGGTGTATGCCCTGTATGGCTTGGGCTACATCCTGCCGGCCACCTTTCTGTCACAGATGGCCAATCAGCAGTTTCGCGGGCAGTGGCTGGCTGACCTGTTCTGGCCGGCGTTTGGCCTGGCGGCGGCGCTGGGCGTCTTGCTGGTGAGCGTGCGCCGTGGTGGCCACACTTCAGCCTGGCTGACTGCCACCCTGTGGCTGCAAGGGCTGGGTGTGCTGGCCTGCCTGATGGGTGGAGGGATCGGGCTGGCGCTGGGTGTTGCGCTGTGTGGCGGGCCGTTCCTGGCCTGCATGCAACTGGTCATGCAACGCTCGCGCGAGTTGGCGCCACATGCCACACAACGCAATGCCGGGCTGCTGACCGCGTGCTTTGCCTTGGGGCAGTTGAGTGGGCCGCTGCTGGCCGCGCTCAGCAGCCATTACAGCGGCGGGCTGCAACCCGCATTGATGCTGGCGGCGGGCGGGTTGGTGGTGGCTGGAGTGTTGGTCCAACTGCCCGGTAATGCACAGCAGGGAAGCGCCTGTCAGGCCAAGGTTGCATCCTGAGTCGATGTAGCCTGTTCCGGCCGCCCGCGAAGGGGCCGGTACAGGCTATCCATCACCCTACCAACCGCCGCAATTGTTGTTTCACCCAAGGCTCGGCACTTACCAGGATCACCCCCAGCAACACCATCAACGCCCCGACCACGAAATTCGCACTGAGCGGCTCATCCAGCAGCAATACACCAAAGGTCACCCCAAATAACGGGGTAATGAAGGAAAACACCGCGAGGTTCGACGCCAGGTACTTACGCAGCAACCAGAACCAGGTGAGGTAGCTGATGAATGAGACCACAATCCCCTGGAACAACACGCTGCCCATCGCCAGCGGCGTCAGCGACACCGCGCCGATCTGCCCGCTGACCAGGGCAATCAGCAGCAGCCCGGCAAACCCGACCGCCAGCTGATAGAACAGGGTCAAGGTTGCCGGCGCCTCCGATAGCCGTGAGCAACGCACCACCACCGTAGTCGCGCCCCAGGCCAGCCCGGCGATCACGCCAAAGGCATCACCCAGCAAGGTGCGGCTGTCCATGTCCTCGAACGAAGTGCCACCGGCAAAGGCCATGGCAATGCCGCCGAAGGCCAGCAGAATGCCCAGCCATTGCAGCAGCCGCAAGCGTTCACTGGCTAGCCGAAAATGCAGGCCCAAGGCGGTAAATACCGGCGCGGTGTAGAGGAATACCGACATGTGCGCCGCCGACGTCAGTTTCAGTCCTTCGGCAATGAACAGAAACTCCACCCCGAACAGCCCGCCCGCCACCACCCCTGCGCGCCAAGTGCTGCCGACCTGCTCCCAGCCTCCCCGCCAGCACAGCATCAGGCCTACCAGTACAGCGGCAATGCCATTGCGCAGTGCTGCCTGCATCACCGGGGCAATGTCGACCGCAGCGGTCTTGATCAGTACCTGCTGGCAACCCCAGATCAGGCAAAGCCCCAGCATTACCTGGAAGGCAAAGGCGTCAGGGTTCTTGCGGACCGCGCTCATAAGCGGGCCTCTGGGATGATCGTAGGCATGGGCAAGGCTCGGCAGCGTTCAGAAGCTACCGATTATCGGGTTTCGAGCGCTGCACTTGCCAGCCTTAAAACGACCTCAAGCAATCTGTGCCTTCGCAGATACCTGTTCGAATGTCGTTTCGTCCAGCGCATCCTCCTGCTCATCCAGCACCTGCCGCGGGCGCTCGAAGCCGGGGATGCTGCTGTCGATCAGGCTCATCAAGCGCGAGCCGCGTTCGGTCAGGACGAAGTTTTCGCCATTGCCGCCGTCCTCTTCAGGCCGGCATTCAATGAATCCGCGCTCAAATAGCAGCTTTTCATACTCGCATGCACGGGTTTTCAGGTGATCCACGTCACCCACCGGCTCACCCTTGGCGGCCAATGCCGCAGCATGCTGTTCGGCATAAGGGCGGGGCGTGAAGCTGTGACCGGCGCCGTTCTGCACTTCGTGCAGCAAGCGTTCGATCAGGTCCCAGTCGTAGGTGATGCTCATGGCTACGGGCTCCTGCTGTGGACGAAAGGGGTACACAGGTTGGGACCTGCCAGGGTTGCCAAGCGTTCCGAAGCGCTTAGCGCTGGCGTTGTTGCGCTTGCATGTACTGGCGCAGCAACTGATTGATCCGGGTCTGGTAGCCGCTACCCTGCTCCTTGAACCAGGCGAGGACATCTGAGTCCAGTCGAATGGTCACCGTCTGCTTGGCGGGAACGCGCAGCTCGGCCTGGCGGAAAAAGTCCTGGTCCAGTTCAGGGATATCTGATGTGTCGATATCCTTGTCGTCCTGTCGGGCCAGGCGGCTCCAGTCAGTTCTCGATGATTTGGTCATAGTACCTGGCCTCCCGTTTGGTGGCTTTTCTTGCAGAAATGATGCGTATCACCTCACCCCGCCTCTCCGTGTACACGACGACACCTATCAGCGCCTTTAGCCATCCTAGGCTGACCCAACGTTCTTCAGCACATTCCACATCCTCATCACGCCGGATCAGCATGGGATGATTGAACATGTCAGGAACGTCGGCAAAGTCGATGCCGTGCTTGCGGATATTGCTCTGGTTTTTCCCTTCGTCCCATTCAAAGAACATGGGACGACCTGTATTTACAGCTGTACATACAATACCCCCTCTTTTCCTTCGAGACTAGAGCGATGTAGCGTGCTGCTCAACGGCGCTGGAGAGATACGGGAGCGTTTCAGAAACGGACTACCACCACCAAAGAATCTTCCATCGGTCGCAAGCCCTGAACTTCCCTGCCCCCACAGCCCTCCACCGGGCATCACCACCGCCGGAGGTTGAAAGGATGAAACCGCTACTGCCCATAGCCTGTGCCACTGCCCTGCTCTGCGCCCTGTCCGCTTGGGCCTGCACACCTGAAGAAGCAACACAAAAACGTGAGGAGTTGGCCGGGCTGGTCACTCAGTTGACCGAGCAGAACCCGCAAAAGGCCAAGGAGATCAATGATGAGCTCCAGGGGATGGATCTGGGGACGGCGAGCAAGGACTTGCCCGACAAGTGTCAGCTGATCGACCAGCGGATCAAGGAGTTGAAGCAGGCAGAGAAAAAGGCGGAGTGATCGTTCGTCGCCTGCGCACGCCCTTCGCAGATGCGAGTTTGCGTCGCTTCTGCAAAGGGCCGGCGTGAGTCTTATTCAGCAGCAGGCTTGCGCTTCTTCAGCGGTGCCAGGCCGTCAGCACTGGCCAGGGGCGCGTTGGCCTTCGGCTTGGCAGTAGGCTTGCGCTTGGCGGCAGCTTTCTTATCGCCAGTTTTCTTCTCGACCTTTTTCTTCTTGCTGCCGGCCGCCTTGCCCGAGGCCTTGACTTTCTTCGGCCCGTTGTAGGTGCCCTTCACTTCCTTGATGACCCGGCGTTCGAACTGCTGCTTGAGGTAGCGCTCGATGCTCGACATCAGGTTCCAGTCGTTGTGGGTGATCAGCGAGATCGCCAGGCCTTCACCACCGGCACGGCCGGTACGGCCCACACGGTGGACGTACTCGTCACCGCTGCGTGGCATATCGAAGTTGATCACCAGGTCCAGGCCGTCGATATCCAGGCCACGGGCTGCCACGTCGGTCGCCACCAGCACTTTGGAGCTGCCCTGTTTGAAGCGCTCGATGGCCAGCTTGCGGTCCTTCTGGTCCTTTTCGCCATGCAGCACGAAAGCCTTCACATCCTTGGCCACCAGGTGACCGTAGATACGGTCGGCCATGGCGCGGGTGTTGGTGAAGATAATTGCCTTGTCGAAGGTTTCGTTGGCCAGCAACCACTGCGCGATCTGCTCTTTATGCTGGTCGTGGTCGGCGGTGATGATCTGCTGGCGGGTGCCTTCGGCCAGTTGCGAGACACTGTTGAGCATCAGGTGCTCAGGGTCTTTCAGCACTTTGCCGATGATGTCGCGCAGGGCTGCGCCACCCGTGGTGGCCGAGAACAGCAAGGTCTGCTCGCGGTTCTCGCACTCCTTGCACAGGCGCTCCATGTCTTCGGCAAAGCCCATGTCGAGCATGCGGTCGGCTTCGTCCAGAATCAGGACCTGCACGTGGGACAGGTCGAGGTTGCCGGCATTGAGCTGCTCGAGCAGGCGACCTGGGGTGCCGATCAGCACGTCAGGCACCTTGCGCAGCATGGCGGCTTGTTCCTTGAAGTCTTCGCCGCCAGTCACCAGGCCCGACTTGATGTAGGTGAACTGCGAGAACAGCTGCACCTGCTTGAGGGTTTGCTGGGCCAGTTCACGGGTCGGCAGCAGGATCAACGCGCGAATCTCGACACGCGGGCCGCTGAGGTCGACCAGACGGTTGAGCAGTGGCAGTACGAAGGCCGCCGTCTTGCCGCTGCCGGTCTGCGCAGTCACACGCAGATCACGCCCTTGCAGGGCCAGGGGGATGGCCGCGGCCTGCACCGGGGTTGGCTCGACAAATTTAAGCTCGGCCACGGCTTTAAGCAGGCGTTCATGCAGGGCGAATTGGGAGAACACGGAGGTAACCTCAGACAAGTGCGGGAAATTCAGTTGCATAGGGTAACGTTTTCTGCCGCCTTAGCCGAATTTCTTTTGGCAACTTTGTCGCTATCCGCGCTCTAATACAGCTTCGTTTCGCAACAAGACTGTACGCAAGCCCATGGATATCCAACAAATCTGGCGTGATTCCCTCGACCTGTGGGGCACCCTCGATCAACATCCAATGCTGCACGCCGCCATCGGTCTGGCGGCACTGCTGCTCATTTCCCTGATAGTCGGCCGCCTGGCGCGCTTCCTGGTACTGCAAGGCGGGCGCCTGTTGGCCCGTCAGCATGCGCTGAAGTGGCTGGACGACCTGCGCCACAACAAGGTGTTCCATCGCCTGGCACAAACGACCCCGTCACTGGTGCTGCAATTCGGCCTTAAGCTGGTACCCGAGCTGTCCGACACCGCCCAGCACTTCCTCGGCAATGTCGCCCTGGCCTTTACCCTGCTGTTCATGACCATGGCGCTGTCATGCCTGCTGGATGCCCTGCTCGACATCTATGCCCGCACCGAACACGCCCGCACCCGCTCGATCAAGGGTTACGTGCAGCTGGCCAAGCTGATGTTGTGGATCTTCGCCTCGATCGTCATCGTCGCCACCCTGATCGACCGCTCGCCGCTGTTACTGCTGTCCGGCCTGGGTGCAATGTCGGCGGTGCTGCTGTTGGTGTACAAGGACACCCTGCTGTCATTCGTCGCCAGCGTGCAGTTGACCAGCAACGACATGCTGCATGTGGGTGACTGGATCGAAATGCCGCAGGTAGGCGCCGATGGCGACGTGGTGGACATCACCTTGCACACGGTGAAAGTGCAGAACTTCGACAAGACCCTCGTTTCCATCCCCACCTGGCGCCTGATGAGCGAGTCATTCCGCAATTACCGCGGCATGCAGCAATCCGGTGGCCGACGCATCAAGCGCAGCCTGTTCATCGACGCCGGCGACGTACGCTTTCTCTCCCGCGAAGAAGAGCAGCGCCTGAGCCAGGTGCGGCTGCTGGGTGACTACCTGACCGCCAAGCGCCAGGAACTGCAGAGCTGGAACGAGGCGCTGGGGCCGGTGGCGGAGCTGTCAGCCAACCGCCGCAAGCTGACCAATATCGGTACCTTCCGTGCCTTTGCCCTGGCTTACCTGCAGAACCACCCCAACGTACACAAGAACATGACCTGCATGGTGCGGCAGATGCAGACCACGGCCGAAGGCGTGCCGCTGGAGATTTACTGCTTCACTACCACCACGGCGTGGGAAGAGTACGAGCGGATTCAAGGCGATATCTTCGACTACCTGCTGGCGGTGTTGCCGGAGTTTGGCCTGAGCCTGTATCAGCAGCCGAGTGGCAATGACATGCGGGTGGGGTTGGCCGGGCGTACGGCGGCGGAGCCGATGCTGCGTCGCATTGAAGATATGAGCGAGGCCTGAGATTGCCGGGGCTGCCTTGCAGCCCCCGGATCAAAGGGCGCGTCAGGCCTTGCCGGCCAGCGGCGCCTGTGCGCGCCCACCCAGGCGGCTCAGCCACACCGACGCCAGGATGATCCCCCCGCCGATGAACAGCCGCCCCAGCGGCTCGTGCTGGTTCCAGATCAACAGGTTCAGCAGCAGCCCTACCGGCACATGCAGGTTGTTCATGACCGCTAGCGTACCGCCAGAAACCAGGCATGCACCTTTGTTCCACCAGTACAGCCCCAGCGCCGTCGGGCACAGCCCCAGGAACAACAGCACCAGCCATTGCACATCCGTGCTCGGCAAGTGCTGAGTGTTGCCGAACAGCAAGAAGGCCGGCAGCACCACCAGCAACGCGCCGAGGTAAAAGTACCCGAAGCGGGCGTAGTGTGGCAGGTCACTGGGGTGGCGAGCGACCAGGTGGCGGTACAGCACCTGGCCAGCAGCATAAGTGAAGTTGGCCAGTTGCAGCAGCAGGAAGCCGATGAAGAACTCGCCGCTGATGCTGTCGAAGCGGATCACGGCGGCACCGGCCACGGCGACCAGCGCGGCCACTAGCGCCCAAGCGTTGAAGCGCCGGTTCAGGGCATCTTCGATCAAGGTCACGTGCAGCGGCGTGAGGATGGTGAACAGCAGCACCTCCGGTACGGTAAGCACCCGGAAGCTGAGGTACAGGCAGACATAGGTGATGCCGTACTGCAGCGCGCCAATCAGCAGCATGGAACGCATGAAGCGTGGCTCGACCTGGCGCCAGCGGGTCAGCGGCAGGAACACCAGGCCGGCCAGCAGCACCCTGGCGAGCACTGCGAAATAGCTGTCAACGTGCCCGGCCAGGTACTCGCCGATCAGGCTGAAGGAAAACGCCTGGATCAGCGCGACGATTATCAGGTAGCCCATGGTTGTCTCTCGTGAATCAAGGCCGCGACCTTAGCGGGTTGCGACGAATGAGTTCAACCATGAGGAATGTAGGGGCTGTACCGGCCTCTTCGCGGGCACGCCCGCTCCCACAGGGACCTGCTATATCTTCCGGCGAATGGAGGCCCTGTAGGAGCGGGTTTACCCGCGAAGAGGCCAGCACTGATGCCCTAAAAATCCCAGGCATAAAAAAGCCCGGCCATACAGGCCGGGCAGGTACACCCAAAGGAGCAAAAACAGGTGTCAGGGTTGGGAATTCGTGAAACCTCAGGCCACCGCCGCTAGCTTGGCCTTGGCCTGGCTGACGCCCTTCTCGTGGAACTCGCCGCTCATGTTCAAGCCTTCGGCATGGATGAAGTCGACATCGTGGATGCCGATGAACGCCATCACCTGGCGCAGGTACGGTTCCTGGTGGTCACTGCTGGCGCCAGCATGGATGCCGCCACGGGCAGTCAGGACGATGGCGCGCTTGCCGGTCAGCAGGCCTTGCGGGCCTGTCGGGGTGTACTTGAAGGTGATACCCGCACGCAGCACGTGGTCCAGCCAGGCTTTCAGGGTGCTGGGGATGGTGAAGTTGTACATGGGCGCAGCCATCACCAGCACGTCAGCCGCCAGCAATTCATCCGTCAGTTCGTTGGAACGGGCCAGGGCCTCCAGTTCGGCGGCGGTGCGCTGTTCTTCAGGCTTCATCCAGCCACCCAGCAGATTGGCGTCCAGGTGCGGCACCGGGTTTACGGCCAGGTCACGCACGCTGATCTGATCGGCTGGGTGAGCGGCCTGCCATTGCTGGATGAAATCTTTGGTCAGCTGACGGGAAACGGAATCCTGCTGGCGGGCGCTGCTTTCGATGATCAGTACGCGGGACATGGGGTGCCTCCATCGGCAAAAAAGGGTGCGATTCGATGGAGGTGAGATTAAGGCTTGACCTATCGATAAAAAAGCGTAAAAAGTGGGTCCAATCTATCGATTAATCAGTTTATTCCGCACTGCAGTTCAAGGCGATGCGCAGTTTGATGATTTGCCGATTGAATTTGGCGGTGACATCGACGCTTTTACCCGCCGGTACGTTCACCCGGCGCACCCGCGGTGCCTCCGGGCCATTGCGAAAGGTCACCTTGCACGCCGCCGGGACCTGCCCATAGTTGTTGAGGGTGATGGCGCCAATGTCATAGGCCGTGTCATAGGCGGTGTAGTCGAGCTTGACCCCGGTCAGCTCCTTCTCCACATCGATGGGATAAGCCATGGCCCCGAGGGGCAGGCACATCAGTATTGCCGCACAATATTTCTTCATGGGCCGCTCTCCTTGAAAGAGCGCAGCTTAGGACAACAGGAGCGAAAGATGAAAGCGCCGCGCGTAACCCTTGACCAGTGGCGAACCCTGCAAGCAGTGGTCGATCACGGCGGGTTTGCCCAGGCCGCCGAGGCCTTGCACCGCTCGCAGTCATCGGTCAGCTACACCGTGGCCCGCATGCAGGAGCAACTGGGCGTGCCGCTGCTGCGCATCGATGGGCGCAAGGCGGTGCTGACCGAGGCCGGCAATGTGCTGCTGCGCCGCTCGCGCCACCTGGTCAAACAGGCCAGCCAGCTCGAAGACCTGGCCCACCACATGGAACAAGGCTGGGAAGCCGAGGTGCGCCTGGTGGTCGATGCCGCCTACCCCAGTGCCCGCTTGGTGCGCGCGCTGGCTGCGTTCATGCCGCAAAGCCGCGGCTGCCGGGTGCGCCTGCGTGAAGAGGTGCTGTCTGGCGTGGAGGAAGTGATGCACGAAGGCATCGCCGATCTGGCCATCAGCAGCTACAGCATCGGCGGCTACCTGGGTGCCGAATTGAGCGCCGTGGAGTTCATCGCCGTCGCCCACCCCGAGCACAGCCTGCACCGCCTGGGACGTGAACTGACCTTCCAGGACCTGGAAAGCCAGCTGCAGGTGGTGATCCGCGATTCCGGCCGCGCCCAACCGCGTGACGTGGGCTGGTTGGGCGCCGAGCAGCGCTGGACCGTCGGCAGCCTGGGCACCGCCGCCACCTTTGTCAGCAGCGGCCTGGGCTTTGCGTGGCTGCCCCGTCACATGATCGAGCGCGAGCTGCGCGAAGGCGTACTAAAGCCATTGCCGCTGGATCAGGGTGGCAGCCGCCACCCACTGTTCTACCTTTATTCGAGCAAAGAGAAGACCCTGGGACCGGCCACGCAGATTCTCATCGACCTGCTGCGCAATTTCGACACCGCGCCACTGGACGTGCCCTTCGCAGCCCCCCCGCAAGCCTGAGAGGACCGCGCCCATGGCCTATTTCGAACACGAAGGATGCACGCTGCATTACGAGGAATATGGCCAGGGCGAACCCCTGGTGTTGCTGCACGGCCTGGGCTCCAGCTGCCAGGACTGGGAGTTGCAGGTGCCGGTGCTCAGCCGCCACTATCGGGTGATCCTCATGGACATCCGCGGCCACGGTCGCTCCGACAAGCCCTCTGACGGTTACCAGATCGCCACCTTCAGTGCCGACCTGCTGGCCCTGCTCGAGCACTTGCACACAGGGCCGGTGCACTTCGTCGGCCTGTCCATGGGCGGCATGGTCGGCTTCCAGTTTGCCGTCGACCACCCGCAATGGTTGCGCAGCCTGTGCATCGTCAACAGCGCCCCCGAGGTCAAGCGCCGCACCCGCAGTGACTGGGCGTGGTGGCTCAAGCGCTGGAGCCTGGCGCGCATCCTCAGTGTCGAAACCGTCGGCAAGGGGCTGGCCGAGCGGCTGTTCCCCAAGCCACAACAAGCAGACCTGCGGCACAAGATGGCCCAGCGCTGGGCGCGCAACGACAAACGCGCCTACCTCAAGAGCTTCGACGCTATCGTCGACTGGGGCGTGCAGGAACGCATCGGGCAGATCCACTGCCCTACTCTGGTGATCGCCGCCGACCACGATTACACGCCGATACAACTCAAAGAGCGCTACGTCGCCCTAATACCCAACGCCAGGCTGGTCGTCGTCGACGATTCCCGGCACGCTACACCCCTCGATCAACCCGAGGTCTTCAACCAGACCCTGCTGCAGTTCCTCGCAGCCGTTTCCACCTCTCAAGGATCTTTGAGCCCATGCTGAAAAAACTCCTGCTCACCGCCTGCTCGGTCGCCTTCGCCACCAGTGTCATGGCTTCCGACAAGACCCCGCACGTCATGCTGGACACCAGCTTCGGCCAGGTCGAAATCGAGCTGAACGCCGAGAAGGCACCGATCAGTACCAAGAACTTCCTGGAGTACGTCGACAGCGGCTTCTACAACAACACCATCTTCCACCGCGTGATCCCGGGGTTCATGGTCCAGGGCGGCGGTTTCACTGACCAGATGGTGCAGAAGAACACCAACGACCCAATCAAGAACGAGGCCAGCAACGGCCTGCAGAACACCCGCGGCACCCTGTCGATGGCGCGCACGTCCAACCCGAACTCAGCCACCAGCCAGTTCTTCATCAACGTCGCCGACAACGACTTCCTCAACCCGGGCCGCGACGCCGGTTATGCGGTGTTCGGCAAAGTGACCAAGGGCATGGAAGTGGTCGACCAGATCGTCAACTCGCCCACCACCATCAAAAAAGGCATGCGCGACGTACCGGCCGATCCGGTCTATATCAAGTCCGCCAAACGTATCGACTGACTGCAGGCTTCACAAGGATGTGAAACCGCCTGAGGGTCGGACGAACAGGAGTGTTGTCGACCATGCTGTACCGTCGTTTCGAAAGACTGATCGATATTTTCCGCGCGGCACCGAGCGAAGCCCCCCCGAGCACGGTGTGGCCGTTCTATCTGTACTACCTGCGCCAGGTATGGCCTGCTTTTCTCGCGCTGCTGGTGGTTGGCCTGTTCGCCTCGCTGATCGAGGTGGCGATGTTCAGCTACCTCAGCCGCATCATCGACCTGGCCCAGGGTACGCCCAATGCCAACTTCTTCAGCGAGCACAGCGGCGAGCTGATCTGGATGCTGGTGGTGATCCTGCTGCTGCGGCCAGTGTTCTTCGGCCTGCATGACCTGCTGGTGCACCAGACCATCAACCCTGGCATGACCA
The DNA here is from genome assembly GCF_057766845.1 of Pseudomonas sp. D5(2026). Lineage (NCBI taxonomy): Bacteria > Pseudomonadati > Pseudomonadota > Gammaproteobacteria > Pseudomonadales > Pseudomonadaceae > Pseudomonas > Pseudomonas sp. D5(2026). Next base: position 1,460,356 of record NZ_CM173421.1, on the reverse strand, counting down.
GCCTGATCCGCTGGCAGAACCATACCTACGTGCTCAAGCAGAGCCTGAACTTCTTCCAGAGCGACTTTGCCGGGCGCATTGCTCAACGCATCATGCAGACCGGCAACTCGCTGCGCGACTCCGCCGTGCAGGCCGTGGACGCGTTATGGCATGTGCTGATCTACGCCATTACGTCGCTGGTGTTGTTTGCCGAGGCCGACTGGCGCCTGATGCTGCCGCTGCTGATGTGGATCATCGGCTACATCGCCGCGCTCTGCTACTTCGTGCCGAGGGTGAAGGAACGCTCGGTGATTTCTTCCGACGCCCGCTCCAAGCTCATGGGGCGTATCGTCGATGGCTACACCAACATCGCCACCCTCAAGCTGTTCGCCCACACCGACTACGAACAGCAATACGCTCGCGAAGCAATCCGCGAACAAACCGAAAAAACCCAGCTGGCCTCACGGGTGGTCACCAGCATGGACGTGGTCATCACCACCCTCAACGGCCTGCTGGTGGCCACCACCACGGGCCTGGCGCTGTGGCTGTGGAGCCAGTCGCTGATCACCGTCGGCGCCATCGCCCTGGCCACTGGCCTGGTGATCCGCATCGTCAACATGTCAGGCTGGATCATGTGGGTGGTCAACGGCATTTTCGAGAACATCGGCATGGTGCAGGACGGCCTGCAGACCATCGCCCAGCCGGTCACCGTCACCGACAGGCCCAATGCGCCGGCACTGAAGGTCAGCCGCGGCGCGGTGCGTTTCGATGACGTCGACTTCCATTACGGCAAGGCTGCCAATGTCATCGAAGGGCTCAACCTGGACATCCGCCCTGGTGAGAAAATTGGCTTGATCGGCCCATCAGGGGCAGGCAAGTCGACCCTGGTCAACCTGCTGTTACGCCTGTACGACGTGCAGGGTGGGCGCATCCTGATCGACGGCCAGGACATTGCCGAGGTCAGCCAGGCCAGCTTGCGTGCGCAGATCGGCATGATCACCCAGGACACCTCGCTGTTGCACCGTTCGATCCGCGACAACTTGCTGTATGGTCGCCCAGATGCCAGCGAGGCGGAATTGATCGAAGCCGTGCGCCGTGCCCGCGCCGACGAGTTCATCCCGCAACTGTCGGATGCCCAGGGGCGTACCGGCTTCGATGCCCATGTGGGGGAACGCGGGGTCAAGTTGTCGGGCGGTCAGCGTCAGCGTATCGCCATTGCCCGGGTCCTGTTGAAGAATGCGCCGATCCTGATCATGGACGAGGCCACTTCAGCGCTGGACTCGGAGGTGGAGGCTGCAATCCAGGAAAGCCTGGAGACGCTGATGCAGGGCAAGACGGTGATTGCCATCGCCCACCGGCTTTCCACCATTGCCCGTATGGACCGGTTGGTAGTGCTGGACAAGGGACGAATTGCCGAAAGTGGCAGCCACAGTGAGTTGCTGGAACAGCAAGGGCTGTATGCCCGGTTGTGGCACCACCAGACCGGGGGCTTTGTCGGGGTCGATTGACGCTTGCACCAGCCTCTTCGCGGGCTCGCCCGCTCCCACAAGATCACCACAGGCCTCAGAACTGTGCAATACCTGTGGGAGCGGGCAAGCCCGCGAAAAGGCCAGCACAGGCAACACAAAACGCTCAGTCCCGGCGGTAGGGCAACATCCCCCGCGCCTCCTCGGCATACCCCCTGACCCCTTCCCGTTCCTGCAGCAGAAAGTCCTCCACCGCCCGCCGCAACCCCGGATGCAGCAGGTAATGCCACGACCGCGTCAACACCGGCTCGAAACCGCGAATCAACTTGTGCTCCCCCTGCGCCCCGGCATCGAAACGCTGGTAACCCTCGGCAATGGCAAAGTCCATGCCCTGATAGAAACACGTCTCGAAATGCAGCCGGTCGAACTCATCCAGGCAGCCCCAGTAGCGGCCAAACAGGCTGTCACCGCCCACCAGGCTCAAGGCCATGGCCACATCTCGCCCACCCTGGCGGGCCATCACCACGCGCACAGCCTCGGGCATGCGTTCGGCCAGCAGGCTGAAAAACTCGCGGGTCAGGTAAGGCGCCCGACGGCGTACCGCATAGGTGTTGGCGTAACACAGGAAGACGAAGTCCCACTGTGCTTCATCCAGTTCGTCGCCCCGATACCAGCGAAAGTCGATGCCTTGCCCCGCCACCTGCTCGCGTTCCTTGCGCATCTGCTTGCGCTTGCGCGAGCTAAGACTGTCGAGAAAGTCCTGAAAGTCGCGGTAACCGTGATTGCACCAATGAAACTGGCACCCCAACCGCTCCATCCACCCCGGCAAGCCAGCCATCTGCGCATCCAGCTGCGGGTCGGTGAAGTTGATGTGCGCCCCTGACAACCCACCCTTACCCAGGTATTCCGGTAGCGCCTGTAGCACCAGCAAGCCGTCGGCTGGGTCGGCAGCCAGCAAACGCGGGCCACTGACCGGGCTGAACGGCACGGCGCCGAGCAGCTTGGGGTAGTAGGCGATACCGGCCCGCTCACAAGCGTCGGCCCAACCATGATCGAACACATACTCGCCAAACGAGTGCCATTTGCGGTAAGCGGGCAACAGCGCCCGCACCTGCCCGTCACGCTCCAGCACCAGGTGCTCGGGAGCCCAGCCAGTGCTACGCGCCACACTGCCGCTGTCCTCCATTGCACTGAGAAAAGCATGGCGCAGGAAGGGTTGACCGGCTGGCACATGGGCATCCCAGGTGGCTGTCGAGAGATCACGCAGATGGGCAAGGCTGTACAGGCTGGTCACATTTTCGGCTCGCTGTCTGAAGACCGTCAGTATCCCCAAGGAAGGCCCGTCGCTCAAATGACGAACGCCGGGTTGATCCCTTCATTCTCAATTACTTAACAACAGTGCCACTAATCAGACATTAATCTGTCATTGACCCCCGCAATACTTGCGCCTGTTTTCCGGATCCACAGAACCTGTCTACTCAGGCCCTTTCCGAAGACATGCCAACGCAGGGGCAGGCGCTTGAGCCTCCCCCATTTTTTTCAGTAGGGAGAACCTTATGCGTCTTGTTTCCACACTTACCGGAGTAAGCCTCACCGGCATGATGCTGGCCCTGAGTGCCCCGGCCAGTGCTGCTGTCGACGCCAAGCTGCTCGAAATGCTCCGCGCCAATGGCTCGATCAACCAGGCGCAGTACAACGAACTGCAGGGCGACCTGGCAAAAGAAACCAAGGAAAAGGCCGACCAGAAAGCTCAGTCCGAACGTATGAGCTCCTTCGAACAAAAAGTGGCATGGGCCGCCAAGACCCAGATCAAGGGTGACGTGCGTCTGCGTTACGAAGACGTCAACGTCGACGACCCGAACAGCAGCAGCGGCAACCAGGACCGCCAGCGCGTGCGTGCCCGTGTCGGCTTCTACAGCGAGATCAACCCGCAGGTCGACGCCGGGGTTCGTATCGCCACTGGCAGCAGCGCTGACCGACGTTCGACCAACCAGAGCTTCGACAACTACTTCGACAAGAAGTCGCTGTGGGTCGACCTGGCCTACCTTGACTGGCACCCGACTGCAGTCCCTAACCTGCACCTGATTGGCGGCAAGATGCAACAGCCTTGGGTGAGCATGGGCGACATCATCTGGGATGGCGACATCAACCCGGAAGGTGTGGCTGCGACTTACAAGGCTGACCTGGGCGGGGCCGAGGTCTTTGCCAGCGCCGGTCAGTACACCCTGAAGGACAACGTCGATGGTGACGGCGTCCAGTACAAGCACGATGCGCAGGTTTACCACGGCCAGTTGGGCGCCAAGTTTGCGCCGGCCGACGTGCTCAAGCTCACCGTGGGTGCCAGCATCTATGGTTACGACAACGACAAGGAAGCAACCATCCTGCAGTCGTTCGGCAACACCACCAACGAGTTCAATCTGGTGGAAGGCTTTGGCCAGATCGATTTCACCGGCTTGGCCATTCCGTTGTCGGCCTACGGCCAGTACGTGAAGAACACCGACAGCACCGACGGCGAAGATCAGGCCTGGCTGGCTGGCCTGAAAACCAAAATGGGTGCCTGGAGCCTGGACTACAACTACCGCGATGTGCAGCGTAACGCGGTGGTCAGCCTGTTCACCGATTCGGACTTCGGCAACGGCTACACCGGTTCGCGCGGTCATAAGTTCAAGGTCGGTTACGAAATCGACAAGAACTTCTCCCTGGGTGCTGCCTACCTGATGGCCAAGACCGACCTGTCGCAGCTGCCGAACAGCAATGCTGACGTAGACACCCTGCAGGTTGATCTGGAAGCCAAGTTCTAAACAACACCCTGCTCTGCTTCACCTGAAGCGGGAAATGCCGACCCCATCCGGCGTTTCCCGCTTCTTTTTGCCTGTGTGAAATGCGCCGGCACCTTCGCGGGCTTCCCCGCTCCCACAGGATCACAACAAACCTTGAGCACTGTGCCGTACCTGTGGGAGCGGGCGAGCCCGCGAAGAGGCCGTAACAAGCGCCTGATGAATCAGCGCTTGCGCAGAATCACGCTACCAATCGAATACCCCGCACCAAACGAGCTCAACACGCCCAACGAGCCCTTGGCCAGGTCATCCTGGTACAGGTGGAAGGCAATCACCGACCCCGCCGAGCTGGTATTGGCGTAACGGTCCAGAATCACCGGTGCATCTTCCTCGGCCACTTCACGCCCCAACAGCTTCTTGACGATCAGGTGGTTCATGCTGAGGTTGGCCTGGTGCAACCAGAATCGCTTCACGTCGCTCGGCTGCAGCCCGTTCTCCTCCAGGTGCTCACCGATCAGCTCGGCCACCTTCGGGCATACCTCGCGGAACACCTTGCGGCCTTCCTGGATGAACAGCTTGTCCGCAGCGCCTTCGCCCTCTTCCGCTGCACGGTTAAGGAAGCCGAAGTTGTTGCGGATGTTGTTGGAGAACTCAGTCCAAAGCTTGCTGCTGACGACATCGAACTGGTGCGCCGAAGTGGCCTGGTCGGCACGCTCCAGCAACACGGCGGTGGCAGCATCGCCAAATATGAAATGGCTGTCACGGTCACGGAAGTTGAGGTGACCGGTGCACACTTCGGGGTTGACCATCAGCACTGCCCGCGCCTGGCCCAGCGCTACGCTGTTGGCGGCGGTCTGGATGCCGAAGGTGGCCGACGAGCAGGCCACGTTCATGTCGAAGGCAAAGCCCTGGACACCCAGTGCCTGTTGCACTTCGATGGCGATGGCCGGGTACGGGCGCTGCAAGTTGGAGCAGGCGACGATCACCCCGTCGACATCGGCCGCCGTTCGGCCTGCGCGCTCCAGGGCCTGGCGGGCAGCGGCCACGGCCATTTCACACAGCACCGACGGTTCATCGTTGCTGCGCTCAGGCAAGCGCGGCTTCATGCGCTGCGGGTCGAGGATACCGGCCTTGTCCATGACAAAGCGGCTTTTGATGCCCGAGGCCTTTTCGATAAACGCCGCGTCGGAGAGCGGCGCCGCCTCGACTTCACCGCGCTCGATGGCGGCAGCGTTGTCCTGGTTGAACTGCTGCGACCAGGCGTTGAAGGAAGCCACCAGCTCTTCGTTGGAAATGCTCTGGGCCGGGGTGTACAGGCCGGTGCCGCTGATCACGACGTTATGCACGGTCGTTCCTCTGGTCAAAGGCCATCGCCACAAGGCGCTGGCTGGGAATATGACAGGTTAATGGCACTTTAGTGCCAATTCAGGGGCGTACATTTACCCCTGCGGGGCGGGCTTACCCGCCAAGGGCCGCAAAGCGGCCCCAAACGCCCCAAAGTTTGCCACAAATAATGAAGGTTAGCCTTCCACCTGACTCCATTGTTTGCTCAATCGCTTGTCAGAAATCGGTACCTTGGTCCCCAACTGCTGGGCGAACAGCGACACGCGATATTCTTCCAGCCACCAGCGGTACAGCGCCAGTTGCTCATCGCGCTTGCCTTCCTGGGCATGCTTGTCGGCACGGGCCTTGTACTGCGCCCACAAATTGGCCAACTCGCCGCTCCACACCCGGTCCTTCTGTACTTGCGAGCCGAGTTTTTCGAGACGCAATTCAACCGCCTTGAGGTAACGCGGCAACTCCTTGAACCACACCCCAGGCGTTTCGCGGACGAAGCCCGGGTACACCAGGTTGCCTAGCTGCTGCTTGATGTCGTTCAGTGCCACCGCTTGGCTCAGGTCGATCTTGCCCTTGAAGCGTTTTTGCAGACCATGCCACAGCTTCAGCACTTCCAGGGTCTGCCTTGCCAGGCGCTCGGCATGCTCGGCCCAGCTGCCGCGCTTGCGTTCAGCCAGCGCGGCCAAGGCCGCGCCATCACGTGGCAACGGTTGTTCGCCTTCAAGGATGCAACTGTCCAGGCTGGCCAGCAGAATGTCTTCGACCAGCGCCTCGACCCGCCCCATTTCACGGTACAGCAGGCCCAGCTCGGTCAGCCCCGGCAGCTTGCCGCGCAGGAACTTGGCCGGCTCGGCCAACTGCTGCAGCAACAGCCGTTGCAATGCGCGGCGGTGCTGAAACTCGGCTTCGGCCTGGGTCGAGAAGCGCCCTTCACGCACGGTGCCGTTGTCTTCCACCAGCGCCGGGTACACGGTCATCGACAGGCCGGCGATCTTCTGCTGGGCGGTCTGCTTCACTTCGCTGAAGGCCTTGGCTTGCACCGGCTGCTCACCCTTGGCGTCACGCGGCACGGCCAAGGCAGCCTGGCTGGCGGCAGCAAAGCGCGCGGTCAGTTCCGCCAGGTCGCGGCCTTCGCCAAGGAACTTGCCCTGACCATCGACCACTTCGATGTTCATGCGCAGGTGGCCTTCGACCTGGTTGACCGACTCGTCCCAGGCCTCGTCCGACACACGTGCCCCGGTCATGCGCAACAGCTCCTGGCCCAGGGCCTGCGGCAGCGCCCCTTGGCCGAAGGTCATGCGCGCCAGCGAAGCCTTGACGAAGTCTGGCACCGGGACGAAGTTCTTGCGCAGGGCCTTGGGCAGGTTGCGCACCAGCGCCACGCACTTGGCCTCCAGCAGACCAGGCACCAGCCACTCCAGGCGCTCGCCCGGCAGGCTCGGCAGCAGCGGCGCCGGCACCCGCACCGTCACACCATCACGGGGGTGGCCGGGCTCGAAGTGGTAGCTCAGCGGCAGACGCAAATCGCCCACCTGCATACTGTCGGGGTACTGTGCGGCGGTCACTTCGCTGGCCTCGCGGGCCAGCACGTCCTCCTCGCGCATGATCAGCAGGTTGGCGTCCTTCTGGCTGCCCATGCGGTACCAACTGTCGAAGGTCGCCGTCTGGTGGATTTCTGCCGGCAGGCGCGCTTCGTAGAAAGCGTACAGCGTTTCTTCGTCAGCCAGGATGTCACGCCGGCGAGCCTTGGCTTCCAGCTCGTCCAGCTCTTCAAGCAGGCGCTTGTTGGCCGCCAGGCACTTGGCCCGCGACTGGATTTCGCCCCCCACCAGGCCTTCGCGGATAAACAGCTCGCGCGAGGTCGCCGGGTCGATCGGGCCGTAGTGCACTGGCCGGCGGCCGACCAGGATCAGGCCGTAGAGGGTGATCTGCTCGTAGGCCACCACCTGCCCGCGCTTCTTCTCCCAGTGCGGCTCAAAATGGTTTTTCTTGATCAGGTGGCCAGCCAGCGGCTCGATCCAGTCCGGCTCGATCTTGGCCACCATGCGCGCATACAGCTTGGTGGTTTCGACCAGCTCGGCAGCCATGACCCACTGCGGGCGCTTGCGCCCCAGGCCCGACGACGGATGCACCCAGAAGCGCCGCTGGCGGGCGCCCTGGTAGTCGCCCTCTTCGGTCTTCTGGCCGATCTGGCTGAGCAGCCCGCTGAGGATCGCCTTGTGCAGCTTCTGGTAATCAGTCGGTTCCTTGTTCACCGTCAGTTGCAGGTCGCGGCAAATCAGCGCCAACTGACGATGAGCATCGCGCCACTCGCGCAGCCGCAAGTAGTTCAGGAACTGCTTGCGGCACCAGTTGCGCAGCGGGTTGGCGGTCAGCGCCTGGCGTTGTTCCTCGAAACCACGCCACAGGTTGACCAGCGCAGCGAAGTCCGAGTCCACGTCCTTCCACTGTGCGTGCGCCTGATCGGCGGCCTGCTGGCGTTCTGGAGGGCGTTCACGCGGGTCCTGCACCGACAGCGCGCTGGTGACGATCAGTACTTCCTGCAGGCTGCCCAGGCGCGCGCCTTCAAGCAGCATGCGGCCCAGCCGCGGGTCGATCGGCAAGCGCGCCAGCTGGCGGCCAATTGGCGTCAGCTGGTTCTCGCGGTTGACCGCCGAAAGCTCCTGCAACAGGTTGAAGCCGTCGCTGATGGCTTTGCCATCTGGCGGCTCGATGAACGGGAAGGCATCGATTGCGCCCAGGCGCAGGTGCAACATCTGCAGGATCACCGCCGCCAGGTTGGTGCGCAGAATCTCCGGGTCGGTAAACGCTGGCCGGCTGTTGAAGTCCTCTTCGCTGTAGAGGCGCACGCAAATGCCCGGCTCGACCCGGCCGCAACGGCCTTTTCGCTGGTTGGCACTGGCCTGTGACACCGCCTCGATCGGCAGGCGCTGGACCTTGGCGCGGTAGCTGTAGCGGCTGATGCGCGCAGTACCGGTGTCGATCACATAGCGGATGCCCGGCACGGTCAGCGAGGTTTCGGCGACGTTGGTGGCCAGCACCACGCGGCGCCCGGTGTGCGGTTGGAAGATACGCTGCTGCTCGGCCGGCGACAGGCGCGCGTACAGCGGCAAAATCTCGGTATGGCGCAGTTGCGCCTTGCGCAGGATCTCGGCGGCATCACGGATTTCCCGCTCGCCCGGCAGAAAGATCAGCACATCGCCCGGGCCCTTGCCTTCGCTGCGTTCGTGCTGCGCCAGCTCGTCGAGGGTGGCAAGGATGGCCTGGTCGACCGTGAGGTCGTCCTCGATCTGGTTGCCCTCTTCGTCCTGTTCGCTGGTCAGCGGGCGGTACCAGGTGTCCACCGGGAAGGTGCGCCCGGACACCTCGATGATCGGCGCACCGTCGAAGTGCCTGGAAAAGCGCTCCAGGTCGATGGTGGCCGAGGTAATGATCAGTTTCAGGTCCGGTCGGCGATGCAGCAACGTTTTCAGGTAGCCGAGCAGGAAGTCGATGTTCAGGCTGCGCTCGTGCGCTTCGTCGACGATGATCGTGTCGTAGCGCTCAAGGAAGCGGTCGTGCTGGGTTTCGGCCAGGAGGATGCCGTCGGTCATCAGCTTGACCAAGGTGTTGGAATCGCTCTGGTCTTCGAAACGCACCTGGTAGCCGACCAGCGCGCCCAAGGGCGTGCCCAGCTCTTCGGCGACCCGCGCTGCCACGCTACGCGCTGCGATCCTGCGTGGCTGGGTATGGGCGATCAACCCATGGCTGCCACGGCCAAGCTCAAGGCAGATCTTCGGCAACTGGGTCGTCTTGCCAGAGCCGGTTTCGCCGGCGATCACCAACACCTGGTTTTCGGCCAAGGCCTTCTTGATTTCGTCACGCTTGGCGGCGATGGGCAGGTTGTCGTCGTAGCGTACGGTGGGCACGCTCTGCTGACGCGCGGTGACCTGAGCGCAGGAGGCCTGGACCTTCTCCACCCACTGCGCCAGCTTCGCCTCGTCGGGGCGCTTGCGCAGTTCGTGCAGTTGCCGGCGCAGGCGATGGCGGTCGGCAATCATGGCGTGGTCGAGGTTTTGCAGCAGTTTGTCGATGGCGTGGTCAGTCATGGGGCTTTTTAGTGATGCAGGTGAGCCTGCTTTTTCATGATCGGCATTCGGAAAGCCGGGCGATTGTCGCAGATTTGCAGATTCTCTGCTGCTTGCACGCTCCCGGGCGAATGTTTAGCCAAGTGCGATGTAAAGGTTGCCATTCACTGCTTTAATCAACCTTACGCCGCATGTGAGTATCAAAGGCATGACTCCCGCCCAGCCCATCGCCCCACCGTCGTCCCGCCCTTCGCTGCCGAAGGCCCGGAGGCGTGCCGGGGAAAATCCGCTGGTCCACATCATCCTCGCCTTCTGGGCCTTGTGGCACTGCCGTCACGCGCGCCCACCGGACACCTCGCTCACGCCATTGTGACCAAACCCGGCCACCTTCTGGCCGTTTGACTCATCCGGGCCGCCTGCTTGCGCGGTGGCCCTGCGCGCCCATGAGCGAATTGATCATGCACTTTGCCCCTGTAGAGCAGGCTACCCGTTTTCTGGCCGACAACCCCGATATCGAGCTGTTTGAACTGTTCATCCTCGACGCCAACGGCGTGCCACGCGGCAAACTGTTGCACCGCGAGGAACTGCTGGCCGTGTACCAGACCGGCCGGCCACTGCCCAGCACCATCCTTGGCCTGACCCTCAATGGCGACGACGTGGAAAACTCCGGCCTGGTGTGGGACGTCGGCGATATCGACTGCCGTGCCTACCCGCTTGACGGCAGCCTGGTGCGCCTGCCCTGGCGCCGGGTGCCCACCGCCGCAGTGCAGGTGAGCATGCACCCCAAGGAGGGCCTGCCCGCCAGCATCGCTGACCCACGCCATGTGCTGCTGCGCACCATCGAAGCGCTGAAGGCTGACGGTTATCACCCGGTGATGGCCTGCGAGCTGGAGTTCTACCTGCTTGACCAGCAGCGTGATGCCCAAGGCCGCCCACAACCGGCGCTGGACAACGACGGCGGCCGCCCCCGCAGCACCCAGGTCTATGGCCTGCGCGAACTGGAGCAGATCGAACCGTTCCTCGCCGACCTGTACGCTGCCTGCAAGGCCCAAGGCATCCCGGCGCGCACGGCCATTTCGGAGTACGCCCCCGGCCAGGTGGAAATCACCCTGGAGCATGGCGATGCGCTGCAGGCGATGGACCAGGCGGTGCGCTACAAACGCCTCGTAAAAGGTGTGGCCCATGCCCACGGCATGCAGGCCTGCTTCATGGCCAAGCCATTCGCCCAGCTGGCCGGCACCGGCATGCACATGCACCTGAGCCTGGCCGACAGCGACGGCAACAACCTGTTTGCCAGCGAAGACAAGGCCGGCACCCCGCTGCTGCGCCAGGCCGTGGCCGGCATGCTGCGCCACCTGCGCGACTCGCTGTTGCTGTTCTGCCCCAACGCCAACTCGTACCGCCGTTTCCAGGCCAACAGCTATGCGCCACTGGCGCCAACCTGGGGCGTGGACAACCGCACCGTGAGCCTGCGCGTGCCGGGTGGCCCGGCCAACAGCCGGCATGTGGAGCACCGCATCTGTGGCGCTGATGCCAACCCTTACCTGGCTGCAGCGGCGATCCTTGCTGCCAGCCACCGGGGCATCCGCGAACAGCTTGACCCAGGCGCCCCCGTTGAAGGCAACGGCTATGCCCAGGCCACCGAACACCTGCCCACCGACTGGCTGACCGCCCTCGACGCCCTGCAACATTCCGATTGGGCCCGCGAAGCATTGGGCGAAGACTTCCTTGGCGTGTACCTGAAGGTCAAGCGCGCCGAGTACCGCCAGTTCATGGCCGAAGTCAGCGAACAGGACTGGCGCTGGTACCTGCACCAGGCCTGAGCCCCCACATAACAAGGAACACCCATGAACGCAGCATTGAACAACGGCCCGGCGCAGCGCGCGCCGTCCTATTACAGCGCCACCCTCAACGACCACAGCGAGTACCCGCAACTCAAGGGCACAGTACAGGTGGATGTGGCGATCATCGGCGGTGGCTTTACGGGCGTGGCCACGGCAGTGGAACTGGCCGAGCGCGGCCTGAAGGTCGCCATCGTCGAAACCAACCGCATCGGCTGGGGCGCCAGCGGGCGCAACGGTGGCCAGGTCACCGGCAGCCTGTCGGGCGACGAAGCCATGCGCGCACAGATGCGCAACCACCTGGGCGCCGAAGTGGACGATTTCATCTGGCACTTGCGCTGGCGCGGGCACCAGGTGATCGAGCAGCGCGTGGCGCGCTATGGCATCGATTGCGACCTCAAGCGTGGCCACCTGCATGCAGCCATGAAGCCTTCGCACATGAACGAACTGCGTGCGTTCGAGGCCGAAGCACAGCGCCGCGGCATGGGCGAGCAGGTGCAACTGCTCGATCGCGCTGCAGTGGCGGAGCATCTGCAAAGCCCACTTTATCTGGGTGCGTTGAAGAACCTGCGCAACCTGCACCTGCACCCACTCAACCTGTGCCTGGGCGAAGCCCGTGCCGCGCATGGCCTGGGTGCACTGATATTCGAAAATTCCGAAGTACTGGACATCGTCCATGGCCCGCGCCCGGCGGTGGTTACCGCCCACGGCCGGGTGGAGGCACGCCAGGTGATGTTGGCCGGTGATGTGTATCACAAGCTGGAAAAGCACCAGCTCAAGGGCAAGATCTTCCCAGCCATGGGCGGTATCGTCACCACCGCGCCGCTGGGTGAACTGGCCGAGCAGATCAACCCCCAGGACCTGGCGGTGTACGACTGCCGCTTCGTCCTCGACTACTACCGCCTGACGGCCGACAAGCGCCTGCTGTTCGGCGGCGGCGCCAACTACTCGGGCAAGGACTCACGCGACATCGAAGGCGAATTGCGCCCCTGCATCGAACGCACCTTCCCGGCATTGAAGGGGGTGCCGATCGAGTTCCAGTGGAGCTGCGCCATGGGCATCGTGGTCAACCGCATCCCGCAGTTGGGCAAGCTGTCGGACAACGTGTGGTACTGCCAGGGTTACTCGGGGCATGGCATTGCCACCAGCCACATCATGGGTGAAATCATGGCCGAGGCGTTGACCGGGACGCTGGAGAAGTTCGACACCTTCGCCCAGTGCAAGCATGTGCGGGTGCCGATGGGGGACTTGCTGGGGAATCCGCTGCTGGCGGCGGGGATGTGGTATTACCAGATGCTCGAGAAGCTGCGCTGAGTTGCGCGGATGTAGGAGCGGGTTTACCCGCGAAAGGGCCGGCCCTGCTGACCGATATCCACCCGCCGTTCACCGTTGTCGCCACTACCGTATTCGCGGGTAAACCCGCTCCTACAGGGGCTCACAATGTCTGAAGACGGCGCCGCATCTTATTGTGGGGCCTTGTTTCGCGAAAGGGGCGCATAGCGCCCCCAACCATTGTCGCATCGCCGCCAAAATCCCAGGGCCGCGTCGCGGCCCTTTCGCGACACGAGGCCGCTGCCACACTGAGCGTGCAGGTTTATGGTCAGGCGATCTTCTTCAAGCCTTGCTTCTTGAGCTCTTCGTCACGCAGTTCGCGGCGCAGGATCTTGCCCACGTTGGTGGTTGGCAGCGAATCGCGGAACTCTATGTAGCGCGGTACCTTGTAACCGGTAACGTTGGCACGCATGTGCTCCATTACCTGTTCCTTGGTCACGGTCATGCCCGGCTTGACCACGATGAACACCTTGATCACTTCACCCGACTTCTCGTCCGGTACACCAATGGCCGCGCACTGCAGCACGCCCGGCAGGGCCGCCAACACGTCCTCCAGCTCGTTGGGGTACACGTTGAAGCCCGAGACCAGAATCATGTCTTTCTTGCGGTCGACGATACGCATGTAGCCATCCGCCTGTATCAGGGCGATGTCACCGGTCTTCAGCCAGCCTTCGCTGTCGAGAATCTCGGCCGTGGCGTCTTCCCGCTGCCAGTAGCCCTTCATCACCTGCGGGCCCTTGACGCACAGCTCGCCCACTTCGCCAAGCGGCAGCTCATTGCCGGCGTCGTCGATGACCTTGCACAGGGTCGACGGCACCGGAATGCCGATAGTACCCACCTGGTTCGCTTCCGACGGGTTCACCGCCGCCACCGGGCTGGTTTCGGTCATACCGTAGCCTTCGCAGATGGCGCAACCGGTAACGGCCTTCCAGCGCTCGGCCACGCTTAGCTGCAAGGCCATGCCGCCCGACAGGGTGATTTTCAGCGCCGAGAAATCCAGGGCTCGGAACGCCTCGTTGTTGCACAGGGCAACGAACAGGGTGTTGAGACCGACAAAGCCGCTGAACTTCCACTTGCCCAGTTCCTTGACCATCGCCGGCAGGTCTCGCGGGTTGCTGATCAGCACGTTGTGGTTGCCGATCAGCATCATCGCCATGCAATGGAAGGTAAACGCATAAATGTGGTACAGCGGCAGCGGGGTGATGAGGATTTCGCAGCCTTCGTGCAGGTTGGCGCCCATCAGTGCCCGGCACTGCAGCATGTTGGCCACCAGGTTGCGGTGCGTCAGCATGGCGCCCTTGGCCACGCCGGTGGTACCGCCGGTGTATTGCAGCACCGCCACGTCGTTGGCCTGCGGGTTGGCCTCGGTCACTGGCTGGCCCTTGCCCAGCGCCAGGGCGTCATTGAAACGCACGGCCTGCGGCAGGTTGTAGGCCGGCACCATCTTCTTCACGTACTTGATCACGCTGTTGATCAGCAGGCGCTTGAGTGGCGGCAGCAGGTCGGCCACTTCGGTGACGATAACGTGCCTGACCTGGGTTTTGGGCACCACTTTTTCGGCCAGGTGGGCCATGTTGGCCAGGCACACCAGGGCCTTGGCACCCGAGTCGTTGAATTGGTGTTCCATCTCCCGCGCGGTGTACAGCGGGTTGGTGTTGACCACGATCAGCCCGGCACGCATGGCACCGAAGACCGCGACCGGGTATTGCAGGACATTGGGCAATTGCACGGCAATACGGTCACCCGGCTTGAGGTCGGTATGCTGCTGCAGCCAGGCGGCAAACGCCCCCGACAACGCATACAACTCGCCATAAGTGATAGTCTTGCCCAGGTTGCTAAAGGCCGGTTTGTCGGCAAAGCGTTGGCAGGATTGCTTGAGTACCGCCTGGATATTGGGGAATTCGTCAGGATTGATTTCCGCCGTAATCCCGGCTGGGTACTTATCCTTCCAAAAATTTTCGATCATGGAAGCCCACTCCTTCAGCAACAGCGAAGTTCGATTCACGCGTCGATGCGCTTATTATTGATATGAGATGACGGTTCGTTGCAAACCGGATCATCTGGAAGCGGGCCGAGAGTAACAGCTTTGCCTGGGGTCGCCTAGAGGCCAAAATAGGCCTTACGGTCACAAAAATGACTCAATGAACAATACAAGTCATTTTTAGAGTAATTATCCAAAATGTCGCAGATAAGGCTGTATACAGCCTTTTAGAGCAGTTTAGAGGCATTCGCGGGTAAACCCGCTCCTACATCGGGCGGTGTAAGAGCGGATTTACCCGCGAAGAAGCCATCCTGGTATCACGCTATGTCGCGCAACTCACGCCGCAAAATCTTGCCCACCGGCGTCATCGGCAATGACTCGCGCAGCACAATGTGCTTGGGGACCTTGTAGCCGGTGAGGTTGGCCTTGCAGTAGGCCTTCAGCTCATCAACGCTCACCCCGCCCTCGCGCGGTACCACGAACAGCTTGACCGCCTCGCCTGAACGCTCGTCCGGCACGCCGATTGCCGCACAGTTGGCGACCTTGGGATGCCCCATCACCACATCCTCGATTTCGTTGGGGTACACGTTGAAGCCCGAGACGATGATCATGTCCTTCTTGCGGTCGACGATGCGGGTGAAGCCGTCCGGGTCGATCACCGCGATATCACCGGTCTTGAACCAGCCTTCTGCATCCAGTGCCTGGGCCGTTGCCTCGGGCTGATGCCAGTAACCCTTCATGACCTGCGGGCCTTTGATGCAAAGCTCGCCCCGCTCGCCCAGCGGCAGTTCGTTACCGTCATCATCGATGACCTTGAACGCAGTACCCGCCACGGGGATACCCACCGTCCCCAGACGCGCCAGCTGGCCGTAAGGGTTGGTGCTGGCTACCGGCGAGGTTTCTGTCAGGCCGTAGCCTTCAACGATGCGGCACCCGGTAAGGTCTTCCCAGCGCTCGGCAGTCGCCTTGACCAGCGCTGTGCCACCAGAGTTGGTGACCTTCAGTGCCGAGAAGTCCAGCTGACGGAAGCCCGGGTGATCCATCAGTGCGACAAACAGGGTATTGAGGCCCAGCAAGGCCGAGAAACGCCATTTGCCCAGCTCCTTGATGAAACCGGGAATATCCCGCGGGTTGGTGATCAGCACGTTATGGTTGCCGGTCACCATCATGCACATGCAATTCGCGGTGAAGGCATAGATGTGATACAGCGGCAGCGGCGCGATCATCACCTCCTGGCCGTCCTTCAGCAGCTTCTGCCCATCGGGGCCGTGCTGCGAGAAGCAGGCCAGCACCTGCAGCATGTTGGCCACCAGGTTGCCATGGGTGAGCATGGCGCCCTTGGCCAGGCCGGTGGTGCCGCCGGTGTACTGCAGCACAGCGATGTCATCGAGGTTCAGCGACACCGGTTTGGGCGACAGCCCGCGGCCCTCGCGCAGCACCTGCTTGAACGGCACCGCCTGGGGCAACTGGTAAGCTGGCACCATCTTCTTCAACTTGTCGACCACGGTGTTGACCAGCCAGCCCTTGGCGGTCGGCAGCAGGTCGCCCATCTTTGCCTCGATCAGGTATTCGATACCGGTATCAGGCAGTACCTCCTGCACGCGCTTGCCGAACATGTTCAGGTACACCAGCGCACGCGCGCCGCTGTCCTTGAACTGGTGGCGCATCTCGCGCTCGGTGTACAGCGGATTGGTGTTGACCACGATCAGCCCGGCGCGCATGGCACCGAATACGGCGATGGGGTACTGCAGCACGTTGGGCATCTGCACGGCGATGCGCTCACCCGGTTTGAGGTCGGTGTGCTGCTGCAACCAGGCAGCGAAGGCAGCCGAATGGCGCTCCAGTTCCGCGTAGCTGAGGGTCACGCCCAGGTTGCTGAACGCCGGGCGGTCGGCAAAGCGTTTGCAGGAGCGTTCGAACACCTCGACGACCGAGGCGTAGGCATTGATGTCGATGGTGGAAGGCACGCCCGCCGGGCGCTTGTCATTCCAGAAGTCGGCTTGCATTTATTATTGTTCCTCTGCCTGGACCTGCACTGCGTCCTTTAGTCCTTTACCTGATCGCCTGCTGGCGAAAAGGCGTTGATCCGACGTTAGCAGGTAAGCCCAAGGTGGCATATACGCCAAGTGCCGCCATTAACATTGTGAATCTTATTTGTGCCCCTCCTGCAATCCGGCCGGTTGTGCATACACTGTTCGGGTAACCGCGCGCACAAGGACCCGCCATGCCCCACGACGCCTTCTGGCTGCCCGCCAGTGAGCACTGCAGCCTGTACGTACACCAATGGCTGCCGGCCACACCGGTGAAGGCCGTGGTGCTGCTGGCCCATGGCATGGCCGAGCATGCCGGGCGCTACCAGCGCCTGGGCCAAGCCCTGAGCGAGGCCGGCTTTGCCCTGTTCGCAGCCGATCAGCGTGGCCACGGGCGCACTGCCGAACTGGGCAGCCTCGGCCTGTTCGCCCGACATCATGGCTGGAATGCCGTAGTCAACGACCTGGGATGTGTGGCCCAGCACATCGGCCAGCAGTACCCGTGCACGCCGCTGTTCCTGTTCGGCCACAGCATGGGCAGCTACATCGCCCAGGCCTACCTGCTGCATCACAGTGGCAGCCTGCACGGGGCCATCCTCAGCGGCTCCAACTACCAACCGGCCGTGCTGTACCGCTTTGCGCGGCTGATTGCCCGGCTGGAGTCCTGGCGCCAGGGGCCACTGGGCAAGAGTGCACTGATCGAATGGTTGTCCTTCGGTTCGTTCAACAACGCCTTCAAGCCCAACCGCACCGCATTCGACTGGCTCAGCCGCGACCCGGACGAGGTCGATCAGTACGTGAACGACCCGTTATGTGGCTTTCGCTGCACCAACCAGTTGTGGCTCGACCTGCTACAAGGCTTGGCGCAGATCAGTCAGCCGGGTAACCTCGCGCAAATCGATCCCAACCTGCCGATGCTGGTGATCGGCGGTGAATGTGATCCGGTCAGTGCCGGCAAGCGTCTCACCCACCTGGCCGACGCCCTGCGCGCGACCGGTAATCGACATGTACAGCTGCGCGTCTATCCGGAGGCGCGGCATGAAGTACTCAACGAAACCAACCGTGGCGAGGTCATCGCCGACATTCTCGGCTGGCTTGAACAGGCGCTGGCCCTTGGCCGCCCTGCACGCAGCGAATGATAGCCGCCCTCGCCCAACGCTTAAGGAAGCATCGATGTCCCAGGTCACCAACACGCCTTACGAAGCCCTCGAAGTCGGCCAGAAGGCCGAGTACAAGAAGTCCGTTGAAGAACGCGACATCCAGCTGTTCGCTGCGATGTCCGGTGACCACAACCCGGTTCACCTGGATGCCGAGTTCGCCGCCAAGAGCATGTTCCGCGAACGTATTGCCCACGGCATGTTCAGCGGCGCGCTGATCAGTGCTGCAGTGGCCTGCACACTGCCTGGCCCTGGCACCATCTACCTGGGCCAGCAGATGAGCTTCCAGAAGCCGGTGAAAATCGGCGACACCCTGACCGTGCGCCTGGAAATCCTCGAGAAGCTGCCCAAGTTCAAGGTGCGCATCGCCACCAACGTGTACAACCAGAACGACGAGCTGGTGGTCGCGGGTGAAGCCGAGATCCTGGCACCGCGCAAACAGCAGACCGTCGAGCTGGTGTCGCCGCCGAACTTTGTGGCTAGCTGAAGTGTGATGCAGCCAGCACCTACTTCAAGGCTGCTCTCCTGGGTAACCCGCTAATTCGTTGATTTAGCGGGCATCCTGTGGGATATGGGCTGGCCCGCAAAGAGCCGGCACACCCCACATCATTCGATAGCCTGCAAGCGCCGCTCGATATGCCGCCGTTCTGGCGCCTGCCGTGTCAAGGCCAGCGCCTGCTGCCAGGCCGCACGCGCCGCGTCCACCTGCCCCAGCTGGCAATGCAACTCGGCGCGCGCCGCATGTGCCAGGTGATAGTCCAGCAACTCCCCCCGCGCCAGGATCCCTTCGACTTCCCGCAAGCCAACCTCCGGCCCATCCCGCTTCGCCAGCGCCACCGCCCGGTTCAGCTCCACCACCGCTGATGGCCAATACCGCTGCAATACGTCATACAGCCCGACGATCTCCCCCCAGTCGGTTTCTTCAGCCGTCGCCGCCTCGGCATGCACAGCAGCAATCGCCGCCTGGACGGTATAGGCCCCGAATGCACGGCTCTGCAGGGCCTGGCGCACCAGTTCCCAGCCTTCGGCAATGAACTGCCGGTCCCACAGGCTACGATCCTGCTGCTCCAGAACCACCAGATTGCCTTGGCCATCGATACGCGCCCGCTGCCGGGACGCCTGCAGCAACATCAACGCCAGCAGGCCGACCGCCTCCGGGTCGGGCAGCAACTGCACCAGCAACCGCGCCAGGCGAATGGCTTCATCACTCAGCGCCTGCTGCAGCAGGGTCTCGCCCGATGACGCCGAATAGCCCTCGTTGAACACCAGGTAGATCACCCGCAACACGCTTTCCAGGCGCTCAGGCAGCTCATTCAGCTCTGGTACCTGGTACGGTATGCCGGCGTCACGGATCTTGGCCTTGGCGCGCACGATGCGCTGGGCGATGGTTGTCGGGCTTTGCAGAAAGGCGCGGGCGATCTGCTCGGTGGTCAGGTCGCAGACTTCGCGAAGGGTCAATGGCACCTGAGCGTCGGGCGACAGGGCCGGATGGCAACAGGTGAAGATCAGCCGCAGGCGGTCATCCGCCAGCAGTTCTTCTTCACTGGGGTCCTGCGCCTGGCCCTCCAGCAGCATGCTCAAGTCAGCCTGGGAGCGGTCGAAGCGGGCGCGCCGGCGCAGCGCATCGATGGCCTTGAAGCGCCCGACAGAGACCAGCCACGCTCGCGGGTTGGCGGGGATGCCGTCGCGTTGCCAGCGTTCGACGGCAACGAAGAAGGCATCATGCATGGCCTCCTCGGCCAGGTCGAAATCACCCAGCAAGCGGATCAGTGTCGCCAGGATGCGCCGCGACTCCTGCCGGTACACGGCCTCGACTTCGGCGCGCACCTGTGCCGGTGCTGTCATCAGTCGGGCATCCGCTGGGTCACCACATCCACAAGACGGTCCAGGCTTTCTCCCCAGCCTTGGTAGAAGCCCATTTCTTCATGAGCCTGGCAGTCAGTGGCATTCCAGTGCCAGGCACGGGCGGTGTAACGGGTTTTGCCCTGTTCCTCGTCAAAGCTGATCACGGCGGTCATGAAGGCCTTGTTCGACGGTACCCAACCAGGGCCGAAGGCATCGGTGAACACCAGCCTGCGTGGCGCGGCAATTTCCAGAAAAACGCCCTGGTTCGGGTACTCGCTGCCATCCGGCGCCCGCATCAGAGTGCGAAACAGGCCACCGGCCCACAACTGCATTTCACATTCCGGGGTGGTCATGCCGTGCGGCCCCCACCACTGCATCAGCCACTGGGGTTCGGTCCAGGCGCGGAATACCTTGGCCGGTGGTGCGTCGATCAGGCGGCTGATGGACAACTCGTGTTGCGCTTGCGCAATGGGTGCAAGGCTCATGCTGATTGTTCTCCTTGGCGGTCAGGGTTGCAGCTCGCGCACTGGTCGCACCTCGACACTGCCGACCCGCGCGGCAGGGATGCCCTTGGCGATACTCAGCGCTTCGTTGAGGTCGCGGGCCTCCACCAGGTAGAAGCCGGCCAGTTGCTCCTTGGTTTCGGCAAACGGGCCATCAGTCAGGCTCATATGCCCGTTGCGCATGCGCACCGTGGTAGCAGTCTGCACCGACTTCAGCGCCTCGGCCGCCAGCATTCGCCCGGAACCGTGAATGGCTTCGGCGTAGGCCATGCATTCGGCGTCTTCCGGGCTGTCGGGCAGGCTGTGCAACAGCCCCTCGTCACAATAGACCAGGCACAGGTATTTCATGGTCGCCTCCAGGGCATTTGGCTAAGTGCGTTTGGCGATAACGGCTCAGGGCTTGAGATCGAACAGGGCTTTTTGCGTTTCCATGTCGAAAGGCGCCGACCAGTGTTCGTGGATTACCTGCCACTGGCCGCCTTGACGACGATAGCCCACCGTGGCGCGCATGAAGCCGCACTGGCTTTCGTCATCGCCCGGGCCGCAGCGGTTCAGCCAATGGGCCAGGGCCAGATCGCCAGCGGCGTGCACGGTAAGTTGGGCAAGTTCGAAGACCATGGGGCCGGTGCACATGCCCATGCACATTTCCCAGTGCGCCGTGTAGGCGGACTTGCCTTTGAATTGCAGGGCCTGGATGGCATCGAAGGCGACAATATCGTCGGCGTAGGGGGCGATGATGCCCGGGATGTCGCGATCGCGCACGGCTTGCATCCAGCGCTCGATCAATTGGCGGATTTCGGTTTCGGCTGCGGTGCTCATCGGGGGTCCTCCGACAGGACAGGGTGTTTTGGCACACTGCGTGCGTGCCTTCACTTATGGTCGAACTGAGGGAGGGGAAATCGACAGTGGAGGAGAATATTTTGACGGGGGGCAGCTGAGAGCGTGCATCAGGGACTGCCTGGGGAATGTTCTCGGTGAATGTTCTCGGTGATTGGGCGCCTGGGAGATCGAGCGCCGCCCGCGCGGCGCATCGCGAGCAAGCTCGCTCCTACATTTGTTTCGGGCCAGTATTGCCTGTGCCTACGCGCGCGACCGCCTTGTTTGCGCCACCCGATATCGAGGAGGACGCCAAAGGGCCGCGCGCTTCTGCCTCAGGAATAACTGGCCCGAAACAAATGTAGGAGCGAGCTTGCTCGCGATGCGCCGCGCGGGCGGCGCTCGATCCCACGGGCGGTGAAAATGCCGCGGCGATCACATGGAAGCCAGCAGCAACTTTCATCGCACTACCTATCTATCACCCCTGCTGGCAACCTTCACCCATGGCCCGGTACTGAATGGTGTGCACCTGGCCCTGATGGTCTTCATAGGTCATGGTCGCAGGTACCACTTCGCAGACATTGGGGATGGTCGACAGGTTGATCACCCGCTTGATGTCCAGGTTCATCGAGTAGTCGTACTGCTGAGCCACAGGCTCGCTGGAAACGGGTTTGGCCTCATCGGCGAGGGCGAACGAGGACATACCGACCAATGCAAGAATCAGTAATGGTTTCATGTGGTTTTGCCTTTTGCGCGTTCAAGCTGATCGATTGACTTCTATTGCCGTATCCGGCGCGGAGAAGTTGTCATCTATGGTCTAGATGGCACGAAGTACCGATCCCGCTTCGTACTGCCAGGGGGGATGAACAAAATTCTACTCCCGGCCAGCAATAGTTGAACCCCGGAGTCGGATATTCACCCTTGCCGGTTTTGCAACAATCTGCGACAACGTGGCCGCAAATCATCAGGCCAGAGCCTCTGGCCACGTTTCAGGGTAGGACTCACCATTTCTGAACAATTGTCCTGTTCGAAGCTTTCGGACACAGAACGCCGTTTGCTGGACCACTTCTACCGCCAGCACAGCTCACGCATGCGCGCTGCAAGCGACGCCGAACTGTGGGTAGCACGGGCGCCTGGCATCATCGCCGGGCTGAGCTTGAGTGCGGTGAGTGAGGGGTTCTGGCTGACCGGCCTGTTCGTCGACCCGCAGCGACGCAGCCAAGGGGTGGCCGCGCGGTTGGTCGAGGCAGCGCTGGTGCAAGTTGGCGGGCCTGTCTGGCTGTTCTGTCATCCCGAGCTAACGCCCTTCTACCAGCGCCTGGGCTTCGACCTGGCCCAGCAACTGCCAGAAGCCCTGGCTAGCCGCCTGCAACGCTATCAGCGCAACAAACGCCTGGTAGCCCTGCAGCGAGGTCAGTCCTCGCTGACCTCGAGCCCGGGGAACAACACATCGGTGTAGCCGAACCTGGCGAAGTCCTGGATGCGCGAGGGGTATAGCCGGCCAATCAGGTGGTCGCACTCGTGTTGCACCACCCGTGCATGGAAGCCATCGGCAAAGCGGCTGATCGGGTTGCCGTGGGGGTCGATGCCTTGGTAGCCGATATGCTTGAAGCGCGGCACCACGCCGCGCAGGCCAGGCACCGACAGGCAACCTTCCCAGCCGTCCTCGACCTCGCTGGAGGTCGGGGTGATGACCGGATTCAGCAGAATGGTCTGCGGCACCGCCTCGGCATCGGGGTATCGCTCGCTGCGCTCGAAGCCGAAGATCACCAACTGCAGGTCGATGCCGATCTGCGGGGCAGCCAGGCCCACACCGCCTACGTGACGCATGGTTTCGAACATGTCGTCGATCAACTGCTGCAGTTCGGCACTGCCAAGCATGTGCTCGGGCACTGGCGGTGCGATGCGCAGCAGGCGTTCATCGCCCATCTTGAGAATGTCACGGATCATCAGGGGTTCGGCTCGACGCTATGAGGCTTGCTCGGGTTCGGGTGCTCGTGACCCAGTACAGTCAAGGTTTCCTTGGGCTTATCCTCGTCGAAGTCTTTCTCGCCCGGGTTCTTGCCTTCGGCTGACATGTGCTCGATCACCGCATTCATTTCGGCGCCGAGCAACAACACGGCGGCCGAAATATAGAAATACAGCAACAGCACGATGATTGCACCAATGCTGCCGTACATGGCGTTGTAATCGGCAAAGGTCTTCACGTAGTAGGCAAAGCCCAGTGAGGCCACGATCCACACCACCACCGCCAGCACCGAGCCTGGGGTGATGAAGCGAAACTGTTGTTTCACATCAGGCATCACGTAATAGATCAGGGCCACTGCCACCATCAGCAGAATGATGATCACCGGCCAGCGCAGGATGGTCCACAGTGTGACGATGAACTCCTGCATGCCGATCTGGGCGGCGATCCATTCCATCACCTGGGGGCCCAGTACCATCAGTGCTGCGGCCGCAAGCAGCATGCCAGCCAGGCCCACGGTGTAGAAAATGGAAAGCGGGATACGCTTCCACACCGGGCGACCTTCGGGCACATCGTAGGCGGCGTTCATGGCGCTCATCATCAGGCGCACGCCAGCGGAGGCGGTCCACAGGGCGATCACGATACCCACCGACAGCAGCCCGCCCTTGGATTGTTGCAACTGGTCGATCACCGGATTCACCTGCTCCAGCGCCTGGGGCGGCAATACCAGTTCCGATTGCAGACGCAGCCAGGAGAAAAAGTCCGGCAGGTGCAGGAAACCGATCAGGGCAATCAGGAACAACAGGAAGGGGAATAGCGAGAACAGCGCCTGGTAGGCCAGCGCTGAGGCATAGGTGGACATCTCGTCGTCGAGGAATTCCTTGACGGTGCGAACCAGCACGCGGTGCAGGGGCAAGCCGCGCAGGTCGGGGAAAATCATAGCGTCTCCTTTCGCCGCTTGATCGTTACAACAGACAAGTCTAATAGACCCTGCCCGTGCTGTGCTGCTCCCGGCCGTGGTTGAAGAATTTGCTTACGTATAGTGCCGGCCTCTTCGCGGGTTCGTCCGCGAAGAGGCCGGCACAGGCCGTCTCAAGTCAAGGCTTCTTCACCGCATCCTTCACATTGCCCTTTATCTGTTGCGCCTCGCCTTTCAACTCCTGCGCCTTGCCTTCGCCGCGCAGCTTGTCGTTGTCGGTCACCTTGCCAACACCCTGTTTCACGTTGCCGATCGCTTCGTTGGCCAAGCCTTTCGCTTTGTCTTTAGTACCGCTCATGGCAAAACTCCTGCAAATGGAGACACGTGAACCGTGTCGACATTAGGTGGACCCAACGCCTTCTCCAGGAGTTTCAACGGATTTCCCGGTCAGAAGCCGGACGGTAAGACTGCGGGCGAATACCGCACAAGCCGGTGAAGAGGCTCGCACATGCGCCGCCAGTTACAAACCTTGCCCCGCCCCGTGCCACCCCTCACAATGCAGGCCTTCATAGCGTCAACCCGCAGGAACCTGCATGAAACTCGACAAACCCGCCGCCATCGCCCGGCGCAACGAAGCACTGGCCCGCCCGGTGCTGACCAGCAGCAATACGCTGTTCGCCATCCTGGACAACAAACGCAACCTGTGGTGGTTCGAAGTGCCAGTGGCACTGCTGGGCAAAGGCCAGGCCGACTGGGTCAACCTGCTGCTGCACACGCCAGAAAGCGATGAGCTGCAGCACCTGAAGGTACCCACCAATTTCCTCAAGGCTCACCTGGAGCAGATGGAAGTGCGCAAGCCTGGCAAGCGCCGCTCCACCATCAGCCTGGCCCTCAGCGCCGACCGTGACTCGCTGCTGCGCGACACCCGTCCGGGTGGCGAGCAGCTGGACTTCCGCAACTTCGTACAGCCGTAACGCGGTCAGGCTTTCTCGATACGATCGTCATGGATGACGATCAGGCCCTGCTTGAACAACCCGCCAATGGCCTTCTTGAAGTTGCCCTTGCTGACGTTGAACAGTTTGCTGATCAGCGCAGGGTCACTCTTGTCGCACACCCCCAACACCCCGCCTTCGGCTTCCAGGCGCGCCATGATCTGCTCTTGAAGGGTGTCCGCCAGGGCAGCGCCTACCGGCTGCAGGCTCAGTGAAATCTTGCCGTCCTGGCGCATTTCCTTGATGAAGCCTTTCTCGTGCATGCCCGAGCGCAAGAACTTGAACACCTCGTTCTTGTGGATCAGGCCCCAGTGGCGGTTGTTGATGATGGCCTTGAAGCCCATCGGCGTTTCGCCGGCCACCAGCAGCTCGACCGGCTGACCAACCTTGTAGTCGGCCGGGGTGACATCGAGATAGCGGTCCAGGCGCGAGGTGGCAGTGATCCGGCGGGTACGCTTGTCGAGGTACACGTGCACCACGCAGTAATCGCCAATCTTCAGCGGCCGTGCCTCTTCCGAGTACGGCATCAGCAAGTCCTTGGACAGGCCCCAGTCCAGGAAGATACCGGCACCGTTGATGTCCTTGACCTTCAGGCTGGCAAACTCGCCAACCTGCACCTTGGGCTTCTCGGTGGTGGCGATCAGCTGGTCTTCGCTGTCCAGGTAGATGAACACGTTCAACCAGTCATCGACCTCGGTCTCGGCGTTTTTCGGGATGTAGCGCCCGGGCAGCAGGATCTCGCCATCGGCGCCGCCGTCCAGGTACAGACCGAAGTCCACGTGTTTCACGATTTGCAAACTGTTGTAGCGCCCAAGCAGAGCCATTTCCGATGATCCTCAAGACAAGGCGGCTATTCTACACCTGAAGCCACCACATGGCCCGACCACTCATGCAGTGGAACCGCCAGCCCGCACTTGCATCTACCTTCTGGCCAGCCTGAGGAAGGAACAGCACATGCCGCTACGCCTGCCCAAAGCCCTGCTTATCGCCATCGGCTTCGCCCTGGCCTTGGCCGCCTGCAGCCGCATCGACCTGGCCTATCGCAACCTCGACCGCCTGGTGCCGTGGTCGCTGAGCGACTACCTGGACATGAACCGCGAGCAAAGGGCGCTGCTGGACGATCGGTTGCGCGAGCACCTGGCCTGGCATTGCAAGACTCAACTGCCCGGCTACCTCGACTGGCTCGATCGGCTACGTGGCATGGTCGCCGCCGGCCAGGTGACCGACCAGGCCCTGCAACAAAGCACCCTCGACGTGCGTGAAGCGATTGGTCGGGTGACCGAGGAAATCACCCCGTCAGCCACCGAACTGCTGCGTGGCATGAGCGACGACCAGGTAGCGAAAATGCGTGAGGCCTTCCGCGAAGACATCAGTGAGCGGCAGAAGCAGTATGTGGATACGCCCTTGCCGAAGCAGATTGCCCGCCGTAGCGAGCGCATGGAAAAACGCCTGGCACCCTGGTTTGGCGAGTTGACTGCGGTACAGAAGCAACGCATCCAGACCTGGTCTCAAGCGCTGGGTGACCAGAACCGTGAATGGATCGCCAACCGCGCCCACTGGCAGCAGCAATTGCTCTTGGCGATGAACCAGCGCAACGACTCCAGCTTCGAGCCGCGCCTGGCGACCTTGTTGCAGCGCAAGGAGAGTTTGTGGACACCCGAGTACCGGGCGGCGTATCAGAATACCGAACGGCAGGCGCGCAGCCTGCTGGTGGACCTGGTGCAGCAAAGCACTCCGCAGCAGCGGCGGTTCCTGCAGGAACGGTTGGGCAAGGTACGTTCCCATTTGAGTGAGATGAAGTGTTTGAAGGAGTGACAGGCCTGCTCGACCTGACTCACCGGGCTTTGCGCCGATACGGAAATACATCGATCACTTTCCCTTCACGTATCGCCGCCTGCAGCCCCTTCCAGTAGTCCGCGTCATACAGTTCCCCATGCAAGCGGCTGAACAACCGCCGCTGGCCCATATCGGCAAACAGAAACGGCGGAAACTCTTCGGGGAACACATCATGCGGCCCTATCGAGTACCACGGCTCGCCCGACATTTCGTCCTCCGGGTAACGCGGTGGCGGAATGTGGCGGAAATTCACCTCGGTCAGGAAGCTGATTTCGTCATAGTCGTAGAACACGACCCGGCCATGGCGGGTCACGCCAAAGTTTTTCAGCAGCATGTCGCCGGGGAAGATATTTGCCGCCGCCAGCTGCTTGATGGCCAGGCCGTAGTCCTCCAGTGCCTCCAGCACCTGGCCCTCGGTGGCATGCTCCAGGTACAGGTTCAACGGTGTCATGCGCCGCTCGGTCCAACAGTGGCGGATCAGCACCGTGTCGCCCTCCAGCACCACCGTCGACGGTGCCACCTCCAGCAACTCGGCCAGGCAATCCGGCTCGAACTTGCTGCGCGGAAAGCGAAAATCGGCAAACTCCTGGGTGTCGGCCATACGGCCCACCCGGTCGACGCTTTTCACCAGCCGGTACTTGTCGATCACCGTGGCGCGGTCCACGGTTTTCGATGGCGAAAAGCGGTCCTTGATGATCTTGAACACCGTATTGAAGCCGGGCAAGGTGAACACGCTCATGACCATGCCCCGCACCCCTGGCGCCATGACAAAGCGGTCATCACTGCTGGCAAGGTGGTTGATCAGCGCGCGGTAGAACTCCGACTTGCCCTGCTTGTAGAACCCGATCGAGGTGTATAGCTCGGCAATGTGCTTGCCTGGAAGGATGCGCTTGAGGAAATTGACGAACTCGGCCGGCACCGGTACATCGGCCATGAAGTAAGAGCGGGTGAACGAAAAGATGATCGACACCTCGGCCTCGTCGGTGATCAATGCATCGGCCTCGATACCGTGGCCCTCGCGGTGCAGCAAGGGAATCACCAACGGCCACTGTTCATCGCTGTTGTACAGGCGGCCGACCAGATAGGCCCCCTTGTTGCGGTAAAGCACGGGTACAAACAATTCCACGGCCAGCGCCGGGTCCTTGCACACCCAGTCGGGCAGGCATTCGCGCAGTTGTTCTTCCAGCCGCGTCAGGTCGCCCTCCAGGTCGCCATAGGGCATGTCGAATGGGTAATCGGCGAACACCGCGCGCAGCAAGTTCCTGAGACTGCCGTCAAGCCGATAGGTACGGGTTTGCGCGGCGCGCTCGCGGCCGCGCATGGAAGGCCGGGTGGTGTGGATGAACATGCAGCCGTCGCTGATCTGGTCATGGCTGAACAGGCTGCAAAACAGCGAGTTGTACCAGGTCTCTGCCAGCTCGTCGTCCAGCCGTGGGTCGATCAGGTGGATATAGGCGTTTTTCACCAGTGGCCACTGTTCCACGTCCAGCAGCACCTCCGTGGCAAAAGCCTGACGCAGCCAGCCGTTGACTTCGGCGACTTTCTCTTCATAGAGATTGATGCGGGCGGCGGCGGCCTGCTGAATGTCCTGCCAGTGCGCCTGCTCGAAGCGCTTGCGGGCTCCGAGGGTGATGCGCTGGAAATGATCGCGGTAGTCGTCGAAGCCGGCGAGGATCATCCGGGCGATTTCGACAGCGGGCCAGGGCTGGGACATGCGTGGGGCCTCGGAGCTGGGATTGAGTACAGAGCTTAGCCGCCCTTGGCTTCATGGGTTACTGCCATTGAAGCCCCGAGCTGTAGTTGCACCTGCCTTGCCCAGAGCCCCGCAGCCCGAGAGGAATTACACAGCAAGAAAGCACAAGAATCCCCCCGCCCCCTGGCGTACACTCGCGCCCCTGCCTTGCCTTCGGAGACCGTTGTGAGCCCCATCGCCCTAGCCCGCCTGCTGACCCTTGCCGCCGTCTGGGGAGCGAGTTTCCTGTTCATGCGCATCATCGCCCCCGAACTGGGCACGGTGCCGACCGCGTTCTTCCGGGTGTCCATCGCCTGCCTGGGCCTGATCGTGCTACTCGCCGCCGCCCGGGTGCGCTGGGACTTCCAGGGTAAGCTCGGTGCCTGCCTGGTGCTGGGCATGATCAACTCCGGCATCCCCGCCACCTTCTACTCGGTGGCGGCCCAGGTGCTGCCGGCCGGCTATTCGGCGATCTTCAACGCCACCACCCCGTTGATGGGCGTGCTGGTCGGCGTACTGTTCTTCCGCGAGCCAATGACCCTGGCCAAACTCTGCGGCATCTTCCTTGGCCTGTTCGGCGTCGGCATCCTCAGCGGCGCCGGCCCGGTGGCACTGGACATGGCCCTGCTGCAAGGCGCCCTCGCCTGCCTGGCGGCCACTACCTGCTACGGCTTTGCCGGGTTCCTCGCCCGCCGCTGGATCAGCGGCCTGGACAGCCGTCTTTCCGCCCTGGGTAGCATGCTCGGCGCCACACTGATGCTGACCCCGCTGTTCGGCTGGAGCGCACTCTCCCAGCCGCCCGCCAGCTGGGGGGGTTGGGACGTGTGGTTGTCGTTGCTGGGCCTGGGGCTGCTGTGCACGGCATTCGCCTACATTCTTTACTTCCGCCTGCTCGAGGAAATCGGCCCGGTAAAAGCCAGCACCGTAACGTTCCTGATCCCGGTATTCGGCGTATTGTGGGGTGCATGGCTGCTGAATGAGCCATTGTCGATGGCGCACCTATACGGCGGCCTGCTGATTGGCCTGGCCTTGTGGCTGGTGCTGCGCCCGGCGCGCAACTGAAGCGGAGTACTGCATGAACAGCGCGTACAAAAAGGTTTTGTTCCGCCTGGAACAGGACGAGAACGGCTACCCACCGGCTTCGGTCGAGGGGCTGTGGGCCAAGGCCGTAGAAGGCGGCTATGCCGTCGACAACATCCCCTTCCATGTCTATGGCATCGCCCCGGGCGACGTGATCGACACACGTGAGGAAGAAGGCGAAACTTGGTTCGCAGAACTGCGCCACAGCAGCGGTAGCTCGGTGTTCCGGGTGGTCGTCAAACCTCCGGAAACCCTCGACCAGGTACGTGCGGCATTGCTGGATTTCGGCTGTGCCTGTGAAACCGAGCAAGCAGTGAAGATGCTGGCGGTCGAGGTCCCGCCGCAACGCTCGCTCGACACCCTGCTCTACTACCTGCTCACCCAGCGCGAAGCCGGCCTGCTGGACTTCGAGGAAGGCGTGTTGCGCCACGCCATCCCCGAAGAATTCCGCTAGGGCCTACGCTTCCGCCAGGCGCGCCGCGGGCTTGCGAAACACGAACAGCAGCCCAACAACGATCAGCCCCATGCCCAGCAAGCTTAGCGGCGCCAGGCGATTACCGAAGATCAGCAAGTCCATCACTGCAGTCACTGCCGGCACCAGGTAGAACAGGCTGGTGACATTGACCAGATTGCCCTTGGCGATCAGCCGGTACAGCAGCAAGGTTGCCAGCAGCGAGACCACCAGGCCCATCCACAGCAGCGCACCGACGAAGCCGCCGGTCCACTCGACATGGAGCGGTTGCAAAGGTGCGAACAGCGCGCACATGGCAAAGCCGGCCAGGTACTGCAGCGGCAGTGTGCCCATGGGGTTGTCGGTAATGCGCTTCTGCAGGATCGAGCCAAAGGTCATGCTGACCAGCGCCAGCAGGGCGAACAGCATCCCCGCCAGCGATACCCCGCCCAGGTTGATGCCCTGGTAGACCACCATGATCAAGCCGCCCAGCCCCAAACCCAGGCCGAACAAACGGCTCCAGGAACGCTGGCGCTCCATCAGCACCACGGTGAGGATCGGTTGGACGCCCATCACCGTCGCCATGACACCAGGGGTGACATGGGTATCAAGCGCCAACAGATAGAAGATCTGATAGGCACCGAGCAGCACACAGCCTGTACCCAGGGCGCGCAGAATGCTACCGCGAGTACGCGGCCAGCGCAGCCCTAGCAACGGGCCGATCAGCAACAGGCCCGCCAGGGCCAGCGCCGAGCGCAACAGCAGAAAGGCGAACGGGCTGGCATGCGCCAGGCCAAGTTTGGAGACGATCGCCCCGCTGCTCCACAGCAGGACGAACAGGCAGGTAGTGGCCGCAGAGGCCACGGACGCTTTGGTAAAGACAGACATGAATTGCCACCTGATAGTAGGCAGATAAGCCAAACGGACGGCGTGCGCTTCGACGTGAGAAGTGGCCGACCGTGTTCAGTAGGTTGCGCGTGCGAAGGGTTGCGGCACGAAGCCGATCAGCCCAGCACAACCACGCAATGAGGCGGAGCTACGCCGCCTACGACGCCACTGACAGGTGGTGGGGAGTGACAGATCATGACCGGCTGCTGGCTACCACGCACGACCATGCCCGCGACTGGCGCGATGGCAAAGCGTGTGGTGGAAGGAATGGCAGGCATGACAGCGGTCTTTGAAGAAGTGAATGTTCTGGAATATAGCGAGTGATTCTTCGCGGCACAAGCCTGCTTTCACAGGCTCTGCTCATCCTTCAAGGAGGGTGATGCTCTTGTGGAAGCGGGCTTGGCCCCGCGAAGAGGCCCGAACAAACTACAAAAATCAGAACAACCAGCGATACAGCAGATACGCCACCACCACCGCCAGTACCGGCCGCAGCACACGGTAAGCCTTGGGGTTGGCGCGCTTGAACTGCTTCACATGGCTGCTGATCTTGTTGCTGAAGCGCTTGCTCCAGGCGTACGCCTGGTTGATCCCACCCACGCGCTCTTCGTCGGTGTTCTGCGGCGCGGTGGCGCGGCCGAGGAAGGCACTGACCTTACGGTTGATACGCGTCATCAACGGGCTACTCAGCGGGCGCTCGATGTCGCAGAACAGGATCACGCGGGTTACGTCGGTTTCGTTCTTGACCCAGTGCACATAGGTTTCATCGAACATCACGTCTTCGCCATCACGCCAGGCGTACTGCTCACCGTCCACGTAGATGCGGCATGCGTCGGAGTTCGGCGTGGACAGCCCCAGGTGATAACGCAGCGAACCTGCGAACGGGTCGCGGTGCGGGTTCAGGTGGCTGCCGCCGGGCAGCAGGGCGAACATTGCGCCCCTCACATTGGGGATGCTGCTGACCAGCTCGACAGTGCGCGGGCACAGGGTTTGCGCCGAAGGCAGCGGTTTGTCGTACCACTTCAGGTAAAAGCGCTTCCAGCCCTTCTTGAAGAACGAACCAAAGCCGGCGTCGTTATCTTTCTCGGCGGCACGGATATAGCCTTCGTCGAACAGGCGCATGGCCTCTTCGCGGATTTCCTGCCAGTTGTCCTTCAGCACGTCCAGCTCCGGGAAGCGCTGACGGTCCAGATAGGGCTTGGACGGCACGCCGGAAAACAGGTACATCAACGCGTTGTAGGGGGCGAACAGCGCCGAATGGTTGACGAACTGGCGCAACACCGGCAGGCGGGCCTTGCCGCGCAGGTGCACGAACAGCACGCTGCCGAAAAACACCAGCAAGACACCCGCCTTGGCTGCAAAGGAAAAGGTCATGCTTTCACTCCTTGGGGAAGAGCCAGGGCTGCGCTGCCTGCTCTCCAGAAAATCATCCTGCCATCATAAACCGATCCCGCCGCGGTAAAAACAACCCGGGCGGGATCGCATTCATGAAGATTCTGCAATAAACCAGGCCGCCGATTGTTGCGCCGGATCAGCGGCAAGGCCGATTACTGTTGGTTTTCCTGCTCGCTGAACATGTCGCTGAACAGCATGCTCGACAGATATCGCTCGCCCGAGTCGGGCAGGATTACGACGATGGTCTTACCCTGCATTTCCGGTTTTTCGGCCAGGCGCACCGCCGCCGCCATTGCCGCACCGCAGGAAATACCGCAAAGGATGCCCTCTTCCTGCATCAGGCGAATAGCCATGGCCTTGGACTCTTCGTCGGTCACCGTCTCCACCTGGTCGACGATCGACAGGTCGAGGTTTTTCGGCACGAAGCCGGCGCCGATGCCCTGGATTTTGTGCGGGCTGGGCTTGAGTTCTTCACCGGCCAGGGTCTGGCTGATCAGTGGCGATGCCACGGGCTCCACAGCCACCGACAGGATGGCCTTGCCCTGGGTATGCTTGATGTAACGCGACACGCCGGTGATGGTGCCGCCAGTGCCCACGCCCGCCACCAGCACGTCGACTGCGCCGTCAGTGTCGTTCCAGATCTCCGGGCCAGTGGTTTTTTCGTGAATGGCCGGGTTGGCCGGGTTTTCGAACTGGCCCGGCAAGAAGTACTGCTCCGGGTCGGAGGCGACGATTTCGTTGGCCTTCTCGATAGCGCCCTTCATGCCCTTGGCCGGATCGGTCAACACCAGCTCGGCGCCTAGTGCCTTGAGCACCTTGCGGCGCTCCAGGCTCATCGAGGCGGGCATGGTCAGCATCAGCTTGTAGCCGCGGGCAGCGGCGACGAAGGCCAGGCCGATACCGGTGTTGCCCGAGGTGGGCTCGACGATGGTCATGCCCGGCTTGAGCTTGCCGCTGCTCTCGGCGTCCCAGACCATGTTCGCACCAATGCGGCATTTGACCGAATAACCCGGGTTGCGCCCTTCGATCTTGGCCAGGATGGTCACGCCGCGCGGGGCGATGCGGTTGATCTGCACCAGCGGCGTGTTACCGATGGAGTGGGCGTTGTCTGCAAAGATACGGCTCATGGCAGGGGTCCTTGGCATGAAAAAGCAGGGAAATGCCTCAAGGGTAAGCCCGCGGCAGTGGCCCGTAAAGCCTGTTCGAACTCAGCCCGCCGCGGTGCGGTCAACCGCACATCCTGCCTTGGAGACCGCCTCATGAAAGCCCGCTATCGCTGGCCGCTGGTCGGCCTGGCCAGCCTGATCGCACTGCTGGTGGCGCTGCACCTGGCCCTGCCCTACCTGGTGCGCGACTACCTCAACAACAAGCTGGCCGACATGGGTGACTACCGCGGCCAGGTAGCCGATGTGGACCTGGCCTGGTGGCGCGGCGCCTATCAGATCAATGGGCTGAGGATCGTCAAGATCACCGGCAAGGTGCCCGTACCGCTTCTCGAGGCCCCACTGATCGACCTTTCGGTGAGCTGGCGTTCGTTGTGGTACGACAAGGCAGTGGTAGCGGAGGTGACGTTCGTGCACCCCGAACTGAACTTTGTCGACGGTGGTAGCAAACAGGCATCGCAGACCGGTCAAGGTACCGACTGGCGCCAACAGCTGGAAAAACTCCTGCCCATCACCCTCAACGAGGTGCGTATCGACAACGGCGTGCTGACGTTCCGTAACTTCAACTCCAAGCCACCGGTCGACCTGAAGGCCACCCGGTTGAATGCCAGCATCCACAACTTGACCAATGTGCGCGACCAGAAAGGCCGTCGCGATGCCAGTTTCGAAGGTACGGCGTTGATCGCGGGGGATGCAAAGGTAGAAAGCCGTGCCACCTTCGACCCGTTCAGTGATTTCGATGACTTCGAATTCAGGCTTCGCGCCACCGGCATCGAGCTGCGCAAGCTGAATGACTTTGCCAGCGCCTACGGCAAATTCGACTTCAATGCCGGGCACGGTGACGTGGTCATCGAGGCCCAGGCAGAAAACGGCCGGCTGAACGGCTATATAAAACCGCTGCTGCGCGATGTCGACGTGTTCGACTGGCAACAGGACGTCGAGGAAAAGGACAAGGGTTTCTTCCGCTCGGTGTGGGAGGCCTTGGTGGGTGCGACCGAGACGGTGCTTAAGAACCAGCCGAAAAACCAGTTCGCTACCCGGGTGGAACTCAGTGGCAGTGTGCGCCAACAGGATATCAGTGCCTTCGAAGCGTTCTTGCAGATCCTCCGTAACGGGTTTATCCAGGCATTCAATGCGCGTTATGAGCAGCCAGCGCCGAAGTCTGACTGAGACAGCGTGACGGGGCATTCAGGGACTGAATACCCGGTCCGCGTTTTCAGTCGCCTGGCCCCGCGTTATAGTCGCTAACAAATCAAGACCAATACAGGCTAAAGCAGAGGACAGCCCCCATGAAGTTCGAAGGCACCCGCGACTACGTCGCCACAGACGACTTGAAACTGGCGGTAAACGCGGCCATTACCCTCGAACGCCCGCTGTTGGTCAAGGGCGAACCAGGCACCGGCAAAACCATGCTCGCCGAGCAGTTGGCGGCTTCGTTCGGGGCGCGCCTGATCACCTGGCACATCAAGTCCACCACGAAGGCCCACCAGGGGCTTTACGAGTACGACGCAGTCAGCCGCCTGCGTGATTCGCAGCTGGGCGTGGACAAGGTGCACGATGTGCGCAACTACCTGAAAAAGGGCAAGCTCTGGGAGGCCTTCGAGGCCGACGAGCGGGTCATCCTGCTGATCGACGAAATCGACAAGGCCGATATCGAATTCCCTAACGACCTGCTGCAAGAACTCGACAAGATGGAGTTCTACGTCTACGAAATCGACGAGACCATCAAGGCCAGACAGCGTCCGATCATCATCATTACCTCGAACAACGAAAAAGAGCTGCCGGACGCCTTCCTGCGCCGCTGCTTCTTCCACTACATCGCCTTCCCCGACCGCACTACCCTGCAGCAGATTGTCGACGTGCACTACCCGAATATCAGCCAGTCGCTGGTCAGTGAGGCGCTGGATGTGTTCTTCGACGTACGCAAGGTGCCGGGCCTGAAGAAAAAGCCGTCCACCTCCGAGCTGGTCGACTGGCTCAAGCTGCTGATGGCCGACAATATCGGTGAAGCGGTGCTGCGCGAACGCGACCCGACCAAGGCCATCCCGCCGCTGGCCGGTGCGCTGGTAAAAAACGAGCAGGATGTACAACTGCTCGAGCGCCTGGCCTTCATGAGCCGGCGCGGCAACCGCTGACAGGAGCAGGGCCATGCTGCTCAATCTGTTCAATGAGATGCGTGCGGCCAAGGTGCCGGTCTCGGTGCGTGAGCTGCTCGACCTGCACCAGGCCTTGCAAAAGCGCGTGGTGTTTGCCGACATGGACGCGTTCTACTACCTCGCCCGCGCCATCCTGGTAAAGGACGAACGCCACTTCGACAAGTTCGACCGTGCCTTCGCAGCCTATTTCAAAGGCCTGGAAAACCTCGACCGGCACATCGAGGCGCTGATCCCCGAAGACTGGCTGCGTAAAGAGTTCGAGCGCTCGCTGACCGATGAAGAGCGCGCGCAAATCCAGTCGCTGGGCGGCCTGGACAAGCTTATCGAGGCCTTCAAGAAACGCCTCGAAGAGCAAAAGGAACGCCACGCTGGCGGCAACAAGTGGATTGGTACCGGTGGCACCAGCCCATTCGGCTCGGGCGGTTTCAACCCCGAGGGTATCCGCGTCGGTGACGCCGGCAAGCGTCAGGGCAAGGCGGTAAAAGTCTGGGACCAACGCGAGTACAAGAACCTCGACGACCAGGTCGAGCTTGGCACCCGCAACATCAAGCTGGCCCTGCGCCGGCTGCGCAAGTTCGCCCGCGAAGGCGCCGCCGAAGAGCTGGACATTGACGGTACCATCGACCATACCGCGCGTGATGCCGGGTTGCTGAACATCCAGATGCGCCCTGAGCGGCGCAACACCGTGAAGCTGCTGTTGCTGTTCGACATTGGCGGCTCGATGGATGCGCACGTCAAAGTCTGCGAAGAGCTGTTCTCGGCCTGCAAGACCGAGTTCAAGCACCTGGAGTATTACTACTTCCACAATTGCGTTTATGAATCGGTGTGGAAGAACAACCTGCGCCGCACGTCAGAGCGTTTTTCCACCTTCGACCTGCTGCACAAGTATGGTGATGACTACAAGGTGGTGTTCGTCGGTGACGCGGCCATGGCGCCCTACGAGATCACCCAGCCAGGCGGCAGCGTGGAGCATTGGAACGAAGAAGCCGGGTATGTGTGGATCCAGCGCTTCATGGAAAAATTCAAGAAAATCATCTGGATCAACCCTTACCCCAAGCAGGCCTGGGAATACACCGCGTCGACCCATCTGGTGCGGGACCTGATCGAGGACAAGATGTATCCGCTGACCCTGCAAGGGTTGGAGGAAGGGATGCGCTACCTGTCCAAGTGAGGTTGCCCGCTCCAACATCGCCGTCAAGGCATGCACAAGACTTGTGTAGGAGCGGGTTTACCCGCGAAGAGGCCGCCCGCTCTACCGCCAACGGTTCAGGTAATCCTGCTGCTCCCGCCAGGCCTCGTCCTGCACCACCGCCCTGAACCGCACAGAAGCCCCCGGCATGCATTGCGCCAGTTGCGCCAGCGCCAGCGGCGTCAGCGCGCCCAGCCGCGGGTACCCACCAATGGTCTGCCGGTCATTGAGCAACACGATCGGCTGCCCGTCCGGTGGCACCTGCACAGCCCCCAGCGGAATCCCTTCAGAAATCATCGGCGCGCCCTGGTAGACCAGCTGCGGTCCCAGTAAGCGGACGCCCATGCGGTCGGCCCGCCTGTCCAGCGTCCAGTCACTGTTGAACGCTTCGAACAGGCTGGTACCGCTGAATTCACCGATCTGCGCGCCTATCACCAGGTCGAGCACCGGCTTTTTGGCGAACTGCGGGCACAACGCTTGCGGCACTTCGCGCAGGGTTGCTTTGCTACCGGTAAAAGCTAATGCCTGGTCTTTAGCCAGCGCAGCACCCTGGCCATCGATGCCACCCAGTGCTTCACGTACCACAGTGGCACAACTGCCCAGCACGTCCTCGCCCTGAAACCCGCCAGGTGCCGCCAGGTACGCCCGGACGCCCCGCTTTGGCTGTTTCAGGGTCAAGCGCTGGCCCTTGGCCAGGGCAAAGCTGCGCCATGGCGCCAAGGGCTGATCATCGACCCTGGCATCCAGGTCGGCACCGGCCAGGGCCAGCACGCAATCCTGTTCGGCCACCACGCAAAAACCACCCAGCGCCACCTCGACCACTGGCGCCCCCAACGGGTTGCCCAGCAGCCAGTTGGCCCAGTGCATCGCCACCCAGTCCAGCGCCCCGCCCTGGGTCACGCCCAAATGACGCACGCCAAAGCGCCCGGCATCCTGTAACTGGCACAACGGCGTACTGGCCTCGATCCTCAATTGCTTCATCCCTGCGCCTCCACATCACCACCCATGGCCAGGAATTCACTGCGCGAAACCGGCACAAAGCGCACCCGGTCACCGGGTTGCAAGAGGCTGTAACCCTCACGCTCACGGTCGAACAACCGCACCGGGGTGCGCCCGATCAGGTTCCAGCCACCCGGCGATACTGCCGGATACGCCGCCGTCTGACGCTCGGCAATGCCCACGCTGCCCGCCGCCACGCGCTTGCGCGGGGTACTCAGACGAGGGCTGGCCAGGCGCTCATCGACCAGGCCCATGAAGCCGAAACCAGGTGCGAAGCCCAAGGCAAACACCGGGTAATCACGCTCGCAATGCAAGCGAACAATCTCGGCTTCACTCAAGCCGCTGCGGGCCGCCAGCACAGGCAGCTCGGGGCCGACACTGGCGTCGTACCACACCGGGATCTCGTGTCGGCGGCCGCTACTGCCGGTGTCAGGCTGCAAGCCGTCCAGCGCCTGAGCGATTCGCGCCCTCGCCTCGCCCGGCGGCAGGGCAGACTGCACCATCAGCGTGGTGTAGGACGGCACCAGGTCCAGCAAGTGCTCGCCGAACGCCGCGCTCAAGCGCCGGCTGGCGGCGAGCATCCATGGCATGTTGGCCTCATCGATACGGTCGAACAGGCGTACCATCAGGCTGTCGATGGCGACCACTTCGATTCGCGGCTTCATCACGCCTCCAGCCCATCGAGGGCCTGGCGAATCTGCCGCACCGCAGCCACCGAACTGTCGTTGTCGCCATGCACGCAGAGGGTGCGGGCGGCGAGCTGCAAGGCACTGCCATCGTCAGCCAACAGCGTTTCGCCTCGGGCCAGACGCACAGCCTGCTCCACCACCCGCGCCGGGTCGTGATGCACCGCGCCCGGCAGCCGCCGCGACAGCAGATGGCCGCTGGCGGTGTATGCGCGGTCTGCGAACGCCTCGAACCACAGCGGTACGCCAACTTCATCGCCCAGTACCTGGGCGGCTCGGTTGTCGGCGGTGGCCATCAGCATCAACGGCAGGTTGCTGTCATAGGCCGCTACGGCCTCCAGCACGGTACGCAGCTTGAGCGGGTCGGCCATCATGTCGTTGTACAGCGCGCCGTGGGGCTTCACATAGGCCACGCGACCACCCAGCACTTTGCAGATGCCATCCAGCGCACCGATCTGGTAATGCAGCAGGTCGCGGATTTCTTCCGGGCTGCAGGCCATGGAACGGCGGCCAAAGCCGACCAGGTCCGGGTAGGCCGGATGAGCGCCGATAGTCACCCCGTGCTCCAGCGCCAACGCCACGGTGCGGCGCATGATACCGGGGTCGCCGGCATGGTAACCGCAGGCGATGTTGGCGCAATCGATGTAAGGCATGACTTCGGCATCCAGGCCCATGCGCCAGCTGCCGAAACTCTCACCCATGTCGCAATTGAGTAGCAGGCGTTCCACCACGCGGTCTCCCTTGTCGTTGTGCATATGCCTACCTTACCGCGCCTGCAGCTGTTTGCCGCGGGTTTCCGGCAAGCTCAA
This sequence comes from Pseudomonas sp. D5(2026), assembly GCF_057766845.1. Classification (NCBI taxonomy): domain Bacteria; kingdom Pseudomonadati; phylum Pseudomonadota; class Gammaproteobacteria; order Pseudomonadales; family Pseudomonadaceae; genus Pseudomonas; species Pseudomonas sp. D5(2026). The sequence continues at coordinate 1,420,966 of NZ_CM173421.1, read as the reverse complement.
GGCCGCCACGATCACAATGCCGTAGGACACCGCAGAAAACACGCCGATACCCAGGCCCAGCGGAACATTCTGGCCGAGCATGCCGATCATCAACGGGAACAGCGCGGCTATGACCTTGCCGATGTTGTAGCAGAAGCCCTGCCCCGAACCCCGAATGCGCGTAGGGAACAGTTCGGTCAGAAACGCGCCCATGCCACTGAAGATACCCGAGGCGAAAAAGCCCAGCGGGAGGCCCAGCCACAGCATCACGCCATCGCTGACCGGCATCTGCGTGTACAACAGCACAATGACGAAAGAGCCCACGGCGAACAGGATGAAGTTCTTCTTGCGCCCCAGCAGGTCGGACAGATAAGCGCTGACCACATAGCCCACGTACGAGCCGACGATCACCATGGCCAGATAGCCACCCGTGCCCAGCACACTCAGGCCGCGCTCGTTCTTCAGGAAGGTTGGCAGCCACGAGGTGATGGCGTAGTAACCGCCGAGCGCGCCGGTGGTCAGCAGGGATGCCCGAACGGTGGTCCAGAGCATGCCCGGCGCGAAGATTTCGTAGAAGCGCGAAGGGGCCTCGGCGTTTTCCACTGCCTTGGCCTTACGATACACCTCAGGGTCCTTGACCAGGCGGCGAACGAAGATCACGAAAACCGCCGGTACCAGCCCCAGCAGGAACAACGCACGCCAGGCCTGCTCTGCCGGCAACCAAGAGAACAGCAGCGCATAGAGGATGGCCGTGAGGCCCCAGCCAATTGCCCAACCGGACTGCACCATGCCGACCGCCTTGCCGCGGTCCTGGGCACGGATCACCTCGCCGATCAACACCGCGCCGGCGGTCCACTCGCCACCGAAGCCAAAGCCCATCAGGGTTCGGGCAATCAGCAGTTGCTCGTAGTTCTGAGCGAAGCCACACAGGAAGGTGAAGAAGGCGAACCACAACACCGTCAGTTGCAGGGTACGCACACGGCCGATGCGGTCGGAGAGGATACCGGCCACCCAGCCTCCTGCAGCGGAGGCGATCAGCGTGCTGGTGTGGATCAAGCCGGCTTCGGTGGTAGTGAGCCCCCACAGCATGATCAGCGTAGGGATGACGAAACTGAGCATCTGCGTGTCCATGCCGTCCAGGCCATAGCCAATCTTGCAGCTCCAGAAAGTACGTCGTTGCTGTTTGTCGATGTCGCGGTACCAGGCGAAAGGCCCGGTCGAACGGAAGGAACTGACCTGCTGCTGCACGCCGGTGGGGTTCATGGATGCCTCGGCTTGTTGGTATTGTTTTATGAGCGACATAAAGCGTCGCGGCCTGGGCGACATTGTTCAGAGGCCGCCTCGCCTGCGTCCAACGAAAAAAACCGCCGGTCTGGAACAAGAAAAACTGATCATGAACCTTCGCTTCCTCGAAACCTTCGTCTGGGTCGCCCGGCTCAAGAGCTTCCGCCTGACGGCAGAAAAGCTGTTCACCACCCAGGCTTCGGTATCCAGCCGTATTGCCGCACTGGAGGCTGACCTGGGCGTGAAGCTGCTGCTGCGCGATTCCCGCGGCGTCAGCCTGACCCCGGAGGGCGGCAAGGTACTGGAATACGCCGAACGCATGCTGGAAACCGCCAAGGCCATGAAGCAATCGCTGGACAGCGACCGGGCCAAGGTCGGGCGCATTCGCATCGGGGTGATGGATACTGTGATCCACACCTGGATGAGCGCACTGGTGGCGGAGTTGAGCGAGCGATACCCGCAGGTGGAAATCGAACTGGTGGCCGACACCGCGCTGAACTTGCGCGAGCAGTTGCAGAAGGGTTTTCTTGACGTGATTTTGCAGACCGACTTGCTACGCGAGCAATCGATCCGCAGCCTCGACCTGGCGCGCTACCCAATGGGCTGGGTGGTAGCCGCAGGCGCCCACCAGCACCGGGACTATGCGTCGCTGGCCGAACTTGGGCGCGAGCGTATCATCACCTTCTCGAAGAATTCACGGCCGCACCAGGAGGTACTGAGCTTGCTGCAGACTGCGGGGGCAGAGGCGCCGCGGTTGAATTGCGTGAACTCGGTGGCGGCGATTACCCGGCTGTTGCGCGACGGCTTTGGCATTGGCGCGCTACCGCCGGCGCTGGTGGATGCCGACTTGGGCCGGGGCGAGCTGGTGCTGCTGGAAGGGTTGCGGCCGCCGCCGAGCCTGGAGCTGGTGGTGGCGTGGCAGACCGGGGTGGCGTTGGTAGATGAGGTGGTTGGGGTTTGCCGGCAGGTGCTGGAGCGTTATGCGCGGGATGTGGGTGGGCAGCGGATCGTGCTGGTCTGAACGACGGTCTCTGCCTGTACCGGCCCTTTCGCGGGCTCGCCCGCTCCCACTCCCGCCAGGCCTGTGATAATCCTGTGGGAGCGGGCAGGCCCGCGAAAGGGCCGGTACAGGTACAGCAGAACTTAGCGCCAGCTCTCTTTCACCACCCTGCGCCGCCCGCCCAGGATCAGCCAGCCAATCCCCAGCAACAGGCTTTCGACCACAAACGCCAGCACAAAACCGGCACCAACCCCCCAGCCGATCGCCTCGGGCACCAGTAGAATCTGGTAGCTGTAGCCATTGAGGGTTTCTTCGCGCAACTGCGGGTCGGCCTGCACCAGCACATGCCAGGTACGCTCGGCCCATGACCCTTGCAGCACCTGCCATTCATTTTCCAGCAGTTCGTTGCGGATCATCAGGCTTTCGATGCTGTTGGCGTCACTGATGAACACCGGGTCATCGCTGCTGCGGTAGTGCTGCAGCAGCGCCTGCAAGTCGCCCTTGAAAAAGCGCTCGGCCGTTTGCCGGAACCCATCGAGCGCCTCGCGCGATTCGAACAAGTGCGCCTCGACCCGCTGGCTATAGTCCTTGACCAGCCCCGGGACCTGAATACCGGCCAGCAGGCCGAAGGTGAACAACAGCAATCGAAGGTAACTTCTGAACATGCAGGCGTCCTTAGCTCTGGCCGTGCGCCACGCACTCGCCGTGCCGCCACAGGGCCCACTGACCCGGTGCGTAGCGGTGCCAGGACTCGTTCTCGGTCAGGGCCTCGGTGGCAATCACCGTGACCACGTCGTTGGGGGTGGTTTCGGTATGAAAATCGACGATCAGGTCGACATCCTTTAACCGTGCGGCACCAAATGGCGCACGGCGGGTAATGTGCACCAGCTTGGTCGAGCAAAAGCAGAACAGCCAGTCGCCGTCGCTGAGCATGCAGTTGAATACGCCCTGACCACGGTAGCCGGCACAGGCTTCGACCAGCACTGGCAGCAGCTGTTCCACCGGCACCGGTTCCGGGAAAGCGCTGCGGATGCGGTTGAGCAGGTCACAGAAGGCCGCTTCGCTGTCGGTGTCGCCCACTGGCCGGTAGAAACTGGCCAGGCCCTTGAAGTCACCCAGCTGGCCGTTGTGCGCGAAGCACCAGTTACGGCCCCACATTTCCCGCACGAACGGGTGGGTATTGGACAAGCACACCCTGCCGACATTGGCCTGACGGATATGACCAATCACCACTTCGCTTTTGATCGGGTAGCGCTGCACGAGGTTGGCCACTTCCGACTCGCTGCTCGCAGCCGGGTCCTGGAACAGGCGCAGCCCGCGGCCTTCGTAAAAGCCTATCCCCCAGCCGTCACGGTGCGGGCCGGTACGCCCGCCCCGCTGCATCAGGCCGGTGAAGCTGAAAACGATGTCGGTAGGGACGTTGGCACTCATGCCCAGCAGTTCGCACATCGGAGTGTCTCCGTTTACAGGCGTGGTTCGACCCGGCCTGCGCCACGCGCAGCGGCTGGCGGCGAGTCGTCACGGTAACGGTCGCTGCGCTCGGCTGCCAGCGGCGCTTGGGCGCCGAGCTGATCATCCTCGGCCAGCTGACGCTTGGCAGCGGCTTCGGCCTGTTCACGGCGTGCGTGCGCGCGCTTTTCAAGCGGCCAGCGCAGCAGGACGAAGAGGAAGTACAGGCCGAAAGCGATCATGCCGTACATGACGAAGTCGGACACAGCGCGCCAGGCGTTGTTGCCGACCTTGAAGGCAACATCCAGCGCAGTGATGGCGATTGCCGGGGCGAAGCTGTCCTTGACCGGATCGACGATGGTCGGGGTCAGCAGCAGCACCGCCAGCACCACCCGTAGCGGTTCGCGCAGCCAGCGCCACATCCAGCCGGTGAGCTTGAAGCCCACCAGCAGGCACCCTAAGGCGGCCACTGCGTACAGGCCCCAGGCGAAGGTGTAGTCGTTCTCGGTCATGGTGTTCGTGCAAGCCAGGCAAAGAGTTGCCTATGATAAACACTTTTCAGGGCGCAGACAGTGTTTGCCCCAATCAAGAGATCTTCAATGCCAACCAAGCCCCAACCCCCGATTGCCCAAGCCAACCAGGCAACCGACCCGTATGCCTGGCTGCAACAGCGCGACACCCCAGAGGTCCTCGCCTACCTGCAAGCTGAAAACGCCTACCAGGAAGCCTGCCTGGCCGACCAGGCCCCGTTGCGTGAGCAACTGTTCGAAGAGATCAAGGGCCGCATCCTGGAGACCGACCTGTCACTGCCGGCGCCCTGGGGCCCCTACCTGTATTACACCCGTACCACCGCCGGCGACGAATACCCGCGTCACTACCGCTGCCCACGCCCGGCCGATGACTCGAACACCGTCGATGAACGCCAGGAGCAACTGCTGCTCGACCCCAACGTCCTGGCCAACGGCGGTTTCCTTTCCCTCGGCGCGTTCAGCATCAGCCCCGACCACCGCCTGCTGGCCTACAGCCTCGACACCAGCGGCGACGAAATCTATACCCTGTACGTCAAAGACCTGGCCAGTGGCAGTGTCACTACCCTGCCCTTCGACGACTGCGACGGTAGCCTGACCTGGGCCAACGACAGCCAGACACTATTCTTCGCTGAGCTTGACGACACCCACCGCCCATGGCGCCTGCGTCGCCACACCTTGGGCACTGACGCCGCGCAAACCGTGTTCGAAGAGCCGGACGGGCGTTTCTTCCTGCACTGCTACCGCACCAGTTCCGAGCGCCAGCTGGTACTGCTGCTGAACAGCAAGACCACCAGCGAGGCCTGGGTACTGGACGCCGAAACCCCGCAGGCACCGTTCATCTGCCTGGCGCCGCGCGTCGAAGGCCACGAATACTTCCCCGACCATGGCCAGCTCGACGGCCAGTGGCGCTGGTTCATCCGCACCAACCAGGATGGCATCAACTTCGCCCTGTACCATGCGCCAGTCGCGCCAGTACCAAGCCGCGAACAGTGGCAGGTGCTGGTGGCGCACCGCGACGCGGTCATGCTCGAAGGCCTCAGCCTGAATAGCGGTGCCCTGACCCTGAGCCTGCGCGAAGGCGGCCTGCCGATCATCGAAGTGCACCCGCAAGGTTTGCCGGCCTACCGTGTCGAGCTGCCAGACGCCGCCTACAGCCTGTACGTGCAGGACAGCCTGGAATTTGCCAGCACTCGCATACGCTTGCGCTACGAAGCGCTCAACCGCCCGGCCCAGGTGCGCCAACTGGCGTTGTCCACGGGCGACCAGGTGGTGCTCAAGCAAACCCCGGTGCTCGGTGCATTCGATGCCGATGATTATGTCAGTGAGCGCCTGTGGGCAACCGCAGCGGACGGCACCCAGGTGCCGATCAGCCTGGTACGCCGCCGCCAGGACCTGGGCAAGACCGTGCCGCTGTACTTGTACGGCTATGGCGCCTATGGCGAAAGCCTCGACCCTTGGTTCTCACATGCGCGCCTGAGCCTGCTGGAACGTGGCGTGGCCTTTGCCATCGCCCATGTGCGGGGTGGCGGTGAACTGGGGGAGGCCTGGTACCGCGCCGGCAAGCAGGAGCACAAACACAACACCTTCAGCGACTTCATCGCCTGCGCCGAGCACCTGATCAGCCAGGGCGTGACGGCCGCCGACCGCCTGGCCATCAGTGGTGGCAGCGCTGGCGGCCTGCTGATCGGCGCGGTGCTCAACCTGCGCCCGGAACTGTTCCGCTGCGCCATTGCCGAGGTGCCATTCGTCGACGTGCTCAACACCATGCTCGACCCGGAGCTGCCGCTGACCGTGACCGAGTACGACGAATGGGGCAACCCTGAAGAACCAGAGGTGTATGAACGGATCAAGGCTTATGCGCCGTACGAGAATCTGAAAGCGCAGGCCTACCCGGCGATGCTGGTGGTGGCGGGCTACAACGACAGCCGCGTGCAGTATTGGGAAGCCGCCAAATGGGTGGCGAAGTTGCGCACGTTCAAGACCGACAGCAACCTGCTGCTGCTCAAGACCGAGATGGGGGCTGGGCATGGTGGGATGAGCGGGCGGTACCAAGGGTTGAAAGATGTGGCGCTGGAGTATGCGTTCGTGTTTGGCGAGCTAGGTATTGCCTAAACCCAGGTTTGAGCACCCGCGCGATTGGACTGTGGGAGCGGGCAAGCCCGCGAAGCCAACACCGTGGTGGATGGCACGGGCTTCGCCCGTGTTCGCGGGCAAGCCCGCTCCCACACCCGCCAGCTTCAGAAATTGAGCAAGACAGTTGCTCCAACATGATGACGGCGTGGGCCGCTCATGCTCAATCATTCTGGGCCGGCGGCTTCGGCGGCTTCGGCGGCTCCGGCCGCAACCCGGGCAATGGCTGGTCCTTCGGCGGGCCGGGCACTGGCATCGGCGGCAACAACGGCGCCCCCGGCTGACTGTCATAAGCCTTGGGCGGTGTACTCGGAGTTATCTGCGGGTATGGCGTGGGCGTGGGCGTACCCGGTGCACCAGGCACTGGCGTATTGAGTCGAGGTGGCGTGCTGGCAGCTTCTGCCAGAGGCAGGCCAGCCATCAACAGCGCGGCGAGGATCGCGTGAAACATCAGCAACCTCCTGTCGGGAACCTTGCTACAGGCTACGCCTAAATCAACGCTTTCGCCTGTCCGCCTGACCTGCAAGCGCGCTAGACTCAACGGCATAACCGTCACCTGCCTGATCAGAACAAAGGAAACACCATGAGCTCCACCTCTTCTGCCGCCGCTACCGCGCGCCTCGACCGCATCCTGGCCGATGCCAAGCGCGACAAGGAAATGGGCTACCGCGACAAGGCCCTGAGAATGTACCCGCACGTGTGCGGCCGCTGCGCCCGCGAATTCGCCGGCAAGCGCCTGAGCGAGCTGACCGTGCATCACCGTGACCACAACCACGACAACAACCCTCAGGACGGCTCCAACTGGGAGCTGCTGTGCCTGTACTGCCACGACAACGAGCACTCGCGCTACACCGACCAGCAGTACTTCAGCGAAGGCTCCACCAGCACCCCGAGCATTGCCAAGGCTACGCACAACCCGTTTGCCGGGTTGGCGGGCATGCTGAAGAAAGACTGACCATCGATTCGCCCCCCGCTGCTACCGGGCAGCCCGTATAATCGCGCTTTTTTTCGCGAAGGGCCCCGGTACGTGGCAAACAAACGATACAGCTGCATCGGCCTGTTCAACCCCAAGTCGGCAGAAAACGTCGGCTCTGTGATGCGCGCCGCGGGCTGCTATGGCGTCAATTCGGTGTTCTACACGGGCAAACGCTATGAGCGCGCGCGTGACTTCGTCACCGACACCAAGCGCGTGCACTACGACATCCCGCTGATCGGCATCGACGACCTGCAGCGCATTATCCCGCTGGGGTGCACGCCAGTGGCGGTGGAACTGGTGGAGGGTGCGCGGCCATTGCCGGACTACACCCATCCGGACCGTGCCATTTACATCTTCGGACCAGAGGATGGCTCGTTGAGCGAAGAGGTGCGGGGCTGGTGTGAGGAGACAATCTACATACCAACCGAGGGCTGCATGAACCTGGCGGCGACGGTGAATGTGGTGCTGTACGACCGCTTGGCCAAGGGGCTGAATACCCGCTCGGGGCCCAAGTTCAAATAAAAAGGCCGCCACTGCGGCGGCAGGACAGACCTGCCAACACAGGGCGACCGAGTGCTGAGCTCCGTCAGAACAGCACCGAAACCGGGCCGAACATTGCCTCGACAAACCATGGGTTGTCGCGATCAACGTTGCCGACGATGGTTGGCTGCACGCTCCCCATCCTCGGTTTCGCCCCGTGAACAATGCTGAGTTTCTGCTCGGCGGTGTATTCCAGGTACGACTTGATACGCTTGAAATGCGACTTGCAGACGATGCCGCCCTGCCGATTGTCAGGCGCAGGGATACCTAGTGCAGCACCTTGCTCTGCAGCACATCGGAACGCCGCCCCAGTACGTTCTCGCTGATCTGCACAAAGTCTTCGGTACTGACGCTGGGCAGGCGCATCAGCCCACGCACCACATCGTCCAACGAACGCTTGGCCTGGGTGTGAATGCGGATTTCCTTGTCCAACGCCTGCAACAGCATCACGCCACGGGCCACCTGCGCCGGACTGGCGCGCTCACCCTTGAGCCGGTTGACCTTGGCGCCCTGCTTGCTCAGGCGCGCCTGCCAGACCTGGTAGCGGTCGTCACTCATCCCGCCCGAGCGGCGTAGCAACTCGTTGGCGTAATAATCGGTCAGGCTTTCTACCAGCCAGTCACTGCCGTCACGCCCGTGAATCTGCGCGAAGAGTTGCACCAGTTCGCGCAGCAACGGGCTATTGCCGTTTTCGCTGACCATGGGCCGGGCACTGTTCAGGTACAACGAGCCCTGCGCAGCCATAGCCCCTCGCCACATGCCGTCACGCGCCCCGACCAAAAGCAGCTTGGGTGGGTTACGCGGGAACACAGCTTGTAGTTGTGGCCAGACGAATGTGAGCAAGGTCAGGTTGTCCATGCGCCGCATGCCCTGCCCCACCGGTGCGGCCACGGTCACTTCGGTCTCGCCCAGGCGAGCGCGGCGGCTGCCCAGGTCGCCGGCAAGCATCCAGCCGGTCGGGCGATCGAACAGGCGCGACACGTTGTCGATGCGAAACTTCCCCTTGCCAATGCGCGGCCAGGACGTTTCGATGCTCTTCCAGCCCTCGGGCAGGTCGAAAGCCAGGCGCGCCACCAACTCGGTACCGTCCTGCTGGTCGAGGCGCGCAGGGGGTATCAACTGGTCGCCGAGGAACAGTGCCCAGTGCGGGGTGACGCGTGATGAATAGGCGCCGCTGGCCAGCTTCTGGTCCAGCTGCACGCGGTAGCTGAGGCTGGTCTTGCCGGCCGCTGGCTGCCATATGCCACGCTGCCCCTTCAGTTGCCATTGCCCATCAGCCTGGAAGCCGCTGTAAGCCCCGGCCTTGCTCAGGTCGAAGTCCAGGCTGCGCACTACGCTGCCTTCGGCCAATGTAACGCGCACTTCAGCCTGGCCACTGGCAGGCAGCAATCGCACTTGGTAGTCGAGGTCGACCTTTTTCGCCCAGGCCGGCGAACTGGCCATCAGGCCCAACAGCAACAACAGCTGGCAACGCATACAGAAACTCCTTGTTTCCCCGGGGCAGCGGGTCGCGCCGGTCAGCTGGCGCGGAAGATCAGGTGGTCTTCCCAGTCGTCTTCGTGCACATCGTGTTCACTGAGCATACGCCCCGACTGTGAAATGCGCTGTTCATGGACCTGTTGGCGATCGCCACAGACCAGGTGATGCCAGGCCGGCAAGTCCTTGCCCTCACTGACCAGACGGTAACCACAGGTACTTGGCAGCCACTTGAACTGGTCGGCCTTGCCCGGGGTAAGCTGGATGCAGTCCGGCACTTGGGCGAAGCGGTTGGGGTAGTCACTGCACTGGCACGTATCCAGGTCCAGCAACTTGCAGGCGATGCGGGTGTAATAGACGCTGTTGTCGTCTTCGTCCTCGAGCTTTTGCAGGCAGCACAGGCCGCAGCCATCGCACAGCGACTCCCACTCTTGCTGGCTGAGTTGTTCGAGGGTCTTGCGCCGCCAGAACGGCGCGTTTTCAGCGATCATCACACGGGGTTCCTGCATTCATCTTGGGGGCCACAGCGCGCGGCGGCGCCAGTCTAGAGCCTGGCCTTCGGCAAAGCCAGACCGCTTGTCAGTCACGCCGACACGCAGTGGTGCCGTTCAATCGCAGCCAGGCGCAACAGGCTTCGGCGCTATGGCACACCTTCGACACAGCCCATACATTTCAATAACCCCGGTCGAAGTCCACTTCTCCCCGCAACCCCTGCCCCGCTTCATAAGCCCGCACGTTCTCGACAAACAAACGCACCATCGCCGCCGGCGAGGTGGGCGCCGAGCTGTGCCCGGTCAGTAGCAAGCCCCAGGCGGTCCAGAACGGGTGTTGCTTGGGCAGCGGCTCCTGGCGGCACACATCGATTACCGCACCGGCCAGATGGCCCGCCTTCAGCGCCTCAACCAGATCGGCATCGACCACCGCCACACCACGGCCGGCGTTGATGAACAAGGCCGAGGGCTGGAAGCACTTGAACAGCGCTGCGTCATACAGGTCATGAGTCGCCGGGGTATCGGGCAGCAGGTTCAGCACGTAATCGACCTGGCCGACCATGCGCGGCAGGTCGACCAGCGCCGCCACCTCGACGAACGGCGCCTGCTCACGGGCGCTGCTGGCGACCCCGTAAAGCTCCACACCAAACGGCTGCAGGAACTCGGCCACACGCTGACCAATGTCACCTACACCCACAATGAGAACCTTGCGCCCTTCCAGGCTGCGCCCCGGGTGGTCATCCCAACGCCGCTCGACCTGGCTGACCAGGCGCGCAAGCACCTCACGCTCATGGCCTAGCATATAGGTGAGCATGTACTCGGCCATCACTTGCCCGAAGATACCCACTGCCCGGCTCAGGCGGTAATCACGCGGCAGGCCATCGGCCAACAACGGCGTGATACCGGCCCAGGTCGACTGCATCCAGGCAGGCTTATGGCCTTGGCGCAGCAGACTTGCCAGCAAGTCCGGCTGGCCCAGCCACACCGGGCACTGCGGTGCCTGGCGGGCGAGTTCGGCAGAGTCGCCGCTGGTCAGAACTTCCACTTCAGGCGCGGCTGCGCGCAAAAGCTCGGCGTATCGAGCATGGTCATGCTCAGCAATCAGTACGCGCATGGTCAGACGGGGTCGTTACGGCGCAGCAGCTCTTCGGGCAGGTGCTCGATGTACTCATCTTCCAGCGGCGGCATCTGCAGGTGGTAACCTTGGCTTTCGAGGTTCTCCAGCACCTTGCTGATGTCCTCGCGGGCCAGCTTGCGCTCAGGGCTGAGCACCAGGTCGAAAGCGTGAACGGGGGTGCCGAAAAACGGCAGCAGGCCTTCAGGCACGCGCTCCAGGCCGTCAGCCTTGAGCACGTACAGGTACATTTCGTTCTTGCGTGGGCTCTTGTAGATCGAGCAAATGCGTTTCATCGGGTTTCTCCGGCACCTGCCAGGTTGTCCAGCAGGGCCTGGCCCATGCGCTCACGGCGCCAGCCGCGCAGCGAATCGGGCAGTTGATAAGGGCCATTGGGGTAACCGCTCTTGAGCAGCGCCTCCAGGGCTTTCTTGCGCAGCATCAGCTCGGGCGCAATCCCCAGGCGCTCGCCTTCGGCCTGGCCGATGGCACGCAACTGCTTGAGGAGGCCGGCAGCCTCGATCGGCAGCGGCTCGGGCAAGGGCGCTGGCCATTGCTCGGCAGGCAGGCTGGCGGCGCGCTTGATCAGCTGGATGAGGAACTCACCGTCCTGACGAATGGTGCGCGGGTGCATCTCGTCGATCTTGGCCAAGGCCGACAGGTTGTTCGGCTGGCTCTTGGCCATGGGCCACAGCGAGTGCTCCTTGAGGATACGATTGCGCGGGACATCGCGGTTGCGCGCCTCGCGCTCGCGCCAGGCGCACAGCTCACGCAGCACTGCCAGTTGTTGAGGCGCCAGCTTCCAGGCCAGCTTGACGTCGCGATACAGGCTTTCGGGCTCGACTTCACGGCGCAACGCAGCCACCAGCTCGGCGCCGTCTTCCAGCACCCAGGCGTACTTGTCGTCACTCAGCCGCGGGCGCAGCACGGTGAACAGCTCGGCCAGGTGCACGGCATCTTCGGCAGCGTAGCTGACCTGGGTTTCCGAGAGCGGGCGTTGCAGCCAGTCAGAGCGGGTTTCGCCTTTGGGCAATTCGATGCCCAGCACTTCCTGCACCAGGCGCGAATAGCCCATGGAGAAGCCCAGGTTCAGGTAACCGGCGGCCAGCTGAGTGTCGAACAGCGGTTGAGGCAGCTTGCCGGTCAGGCGCAGCAGCACTTCAAGGTCTTCGCTGCAGGCGTGCAGCACCTTGACCACACCGCTGTCTTCCAGCAGGTCGGCCAAGGGTTGCCAGTTGCTGATCAGCAGCGGGTCGATCAGGAAGGCGCGTTGGCCGTCGCCGATCTGAATCAGCCCGGCTTTCGGGTAGAAGGTGTCGACCCGCATGAATTCGGTGTCGACGGCGACGAACGGCAACTGGTGCCAGTCGCGGCAGTGTTCGGCCAGGCTCTGGTCGTCACGGATCCAGTGAATTTCGATGGCCACAAGGCTCTCCCACTAACATTGGCGCGCAGTATATACGGCGCGGGCACTGCTGGTGAAACTGTCCAGCTTTTCGGGAGCAGTCCACCCTGTGGGAGCGGGCGCGCCCGCGAAGAAGGCAACACGGTGTATGGCACGGGCTTGGCCCGGGTTCGCGGGCTTGCCCGCTCCCACAGGGACCGCGCAAGCTTGCATGACACGCGACTGGCTTCAGCGCTTGGCCGCCAGCCAGGGCCGGCAACTGGCGAACATGTCCAGCGACTGCTGGTAGAGTTCGGTGTGTACCTGCAACAAGCCAAGCATCGAGTGGAACAGGTTGTCCTGGGACAGCGGGGCATCGCTGAGCCGGGCCAGGCAGTCGGTATCGACGCCGAAGTCCTCCTTGTAGCTGTCAGAGAACCAGGTCAGCAGCGGCACATGCTTCTGCGGCTCGGGAGCGATGGCGTACGGCGTACCGTGCAGGAACAGGTTGTACTCGCCCAGCGACTCGCCGTGGTCGGACAGGTAGATCATCGCCGTGTCGACCTTGTCTTGCTTGCTGCGCAGGATATCGATCAGCGAGGCCAGCACCTTGTCGGTGTAAGCAAGGGTGTTGTCGTACCCGTTGATGATTTCCTCCTTGCTGCACTGGTTCAACGCGTTGCTTTGGCACACCGGGGTGAAGCGCTCGTCGTCACTGGGGTAGCGCTTGAAGTACTCGGGGCCGTGGCTACCCATCTGGTGCAGCACCAGCACGGTGTCCTTGTCGAGGTTGTCGATCAGCGCGTCCAGGCCTTGCAGCAGGATCTGGTCATGGCATTCGCCATTGGCGCACAGCTGCGGATCCTTGAGGTTGCTGACATCAATGAACTGCACGCGATCGCAGGTGCCTTTGCAGCCCGACTGGTTGTCACGCCACTGCACGGCCAGGCCGGCACGCTGGAGAATGTCCAACAGCCCTTCACGGTTTTTCGCTACCCGGGCATCGTAGTCCCTGCGCTTCATGCCCGAGAACATGCAAGGCACCGAAACCGCCGTTTCCGTACCACACGAGTGCACGTCGGAAAACGCCAGCAGGCCCTGCTCCTTGGCGAGATTCGGCGTGGTATCGCGGTCATAGCCCAGCACGCCGAAATGGTCTGCCCGGGCACTTTCCCCGACCACCAGCACGGTCAGCGACTTGCGCTCATGTTTTTGCCAGGCCGCATCACGCTTGGCATCTTCGCCATAATGCTGGAACGGGCGCGAGGCCGTACCGACACGCTCGCTGACATAACCAATGGAAGCCCCGACGATATTGCTGGGGGTGAGCATCAGGCGCAGTTCATGGTGATTGCGAAACAGCGACGACAGCCCCTGATAATTGACCAAGGCGACCGAGCCGATGGTCACTACACAGGCGCCACTGACCACCAACTTGCCCAGCAGCTCGCGGTGCCAGGGGCGGTAAGCGATCTTCGCCTTCCACAGCAGCACCGAAGGCAGCACACCCAGCAGCAGGATATATGCGGCAAACTTGAACGACATCAAGTCGCGCACTTCCGCAATATTGGTCTCGGCCATATTACGAAACATACCGGTATCAATAAGTACACCGTACTGGTTCATGAAGTAAGCCACGCCTGCGCCACTCATGAACAACACGATAAGTACCGGCTTCAATACATATCGGAAAGCAAGTAACGTGAGGATCAGATTGAAGGCGAAGAGCATCAGCATGGCAAACGCCAGGCTTAGCCACAACCCCGACAGGCCGGCAGGAACCGCGGCTTGCAGGTGCTCCCAGAGGAACATGTTGAAGCCGATCAGCAGGTAAAGACTGGCCAGCAGCGTGACCCATTCAGTCCGCAGGGATTTGAAGTTGAGCATCAGCGTTCGCAATCAAGAGTGATTTTCAACCCCCAGGCCAGAAGGCACCGTGGGAAAGTTGGGCGAACTCTAGAAAGGGCGCCATCAAATTTTTGTGAAAAAGACGGTAACAATTTCGTGAAGGTGCGTCTTTTACAAATAATCTCAAAATCATTCAGCTGCCATTCAGCCTGGGCAGCGGCCACAAGCCTGCGCAAAGACAGCTATCCTCAGTGATCAGAGCCTTACCGACAACCCTGACAGAGGTGAAGAAATGCCAGTTCCGCATGATCTGCTCGCTGACCTGCACGTTACCGCTGATGCATTCCAGGCGCTCATTGACAAGGATCAGGACCTGCACAAACTGCACAAGGAGTACAACGCCAAGGACAAGGAGGTGGTCGCCGCCGAAGGCAACGGTACCAACGACGAGGCCGTCAACCGCCTGCGCAAGGAAAGGTTGCTGATCAAGGACAAGATCGAACGGATCATTCATCCGCCCAAATCCTGACAGGCATCTATTGAATCCGCCGGCCTCTTCGCGGGCAAGCCCGCTCCTACATTGAAACACGACACCTGCAGGAGCGGGCTTGACCGCGAAGAGGCCAGCAGCCCTTACACAGCAACCAGCGCTTTCAACGCCCCATCCAGGTCCTCGACCAGGTCACGGTAATCCTCGATACCTACCGACAACCGCAGCAGGTTTTCGCTGATACCCATCACCCCTTTCTGCTCCGGGCTCAGCGAGCAGTGCGACATGCTCCAGGAATGGTTGATCATGCTCTCCACCCCGCCCAGCGAGTCAGCCAGCACAAAAATCTGCAGTGCCTCTACCAGGCGGTTGAGCGCGGCGCGGTCGCCCTTGACCTTCATCGCCACCACTGCCCCGCCACTGCGCATCTGGCGTTTGCACAGTTCATGCTGTGGGTGGCTTTCCAGCCCCGGGTAAAAGACCTGCTCGACCTGCGCGTGGCCTTCCAGGAAGCGCGCCACCTGCAGGGCATTGGCGCACTGGCGCTCCATGCGCACATCCAGGGTTTTCAGGCCGCGCAGGGCCAGGTAGCAGTCGAACGGTCCCTGCACCGCACCAATCGCCATGCTGATACGGCGCAGGCGGGCCAGCAGCGCGTCATTGGCTGCCACCACCACACCGCCGGTGAGGTCGGAGTGGCCACCGATGTACTTGCTGGCCGAGTGCATCACCAAGTCCACGCCCAAGGTGATCGGGCGCTGGTTCCACGGTGAGCAGAACGTGTTGTCGATACAGGTAAGAATTCCCCGCGCCCTGGCCAGGTCGCATACCGCCTTGATGTCGACCAGGTGCAGCAACGGGTTGGTCGGCGATTCGATCCAGATCAGCTGGGTTTCCGGCTTGATCGCAGCCGCTACGGCTTCAAGGTCGTTGAGATCGACATAGGTGGTGGTCAGCCCCGAGGTGCGGCTGCGGTAATCTTCCATGATGCGGAATGTGCCACCGTACACGCCGTTCATCACCACCACGTGGGCATCCTTGGGCAGCAGCTCAAGCACGGTTGCGGTGGCATTGACTCCCGAGGCGCAGGCCACAGCGCCCACGCCTTCTTCCAGGGCAGCGACACAGGTTTCGTAGGCATGCCGGGTGGGGTTGCCGACGCGACTATAGGAATATTCCGGCTTGTCATCCAGGCTGCGCTTGGTGAACGAACTGGCGGTGACGATGGCCGGGAAAATGGCGTTATCGGCAACGCTGAACTGCTCGCCGGCGTGAATGGTACGGGTGGCGAAATTGCGCGGCTTGTCGGACATGGTCAGGCCCATTGGCAGAATGAAAGCTGCAACTATCGCACAACCCAAATCGTCTGGCCTTGGGGTAATCTGTGAAATATTTTTCTGCACGGCCAGCGCACGATATGGACAGTTTCGACCAGCACATTCTTACCCTGCTACAGCGTGATGCCTCGATCTCGCTGAAGGACCTGGCCGAGGCCGTCAACCTGTCCACCACACCGTGCTGGAAGCGGGTCAAGCGCCTGGAAGAAGACGGCTACATACTCGGCCGTGTCGCCCTGCTGGACCCCGAACGGCTGGGGCTGGGGCTTACTGTGTTCGTCCAGCTCAAGACCCAGCGCCACGACAGCGCCTGGCTGGAGCAGTTTGCCGCGACCGTCACCGGGTTCGAGGAAGTGATGGAGTGCTACCGCATGTCCGGCGACTGGGACTACATGCTGCGGGTGGTGGTGGGCGATATCGCGGCGTATGACCGGTTTTACAAAAAGCTGATTACCCGTACCGACGGGCTATCGAACATCACCTCCAGTTTTGCCATGGAGCAGATGAAGTACACCACGGCTTACCCGGTGCATCGCGCCTGACTGGTGCTGGATTCTTCGCGGGCTCGCCCGCTCCTACAGGGTCACCTCAACCTCAAGCGCTGTGGGGTCCTGTAGGAGCGGGTTCACCCGCGAAGGGGCCAGTACAGGCACCCCATCAATCCGAGGCCAACACCGCCGCAATGCGGTTCCCCGCCTTGGCTTTCACGACCTTGATCGCCACGAATTTCGAGGTCGGGGTATAGGTCCCCTCACCATAGCTTTCCAGCGGTACCAACGGGTTGGTTTCCGGGTAATACGCCGCCGCCTGCCCCTCCGGCACGTCATACGCCACCAGGCGGAACCCCGACACCCGCCGCTCCACGCCATCCTCCCACAACGACACAAGGTCCACCTGCTCACCCGGTTCGAAGCCCAGGCGACGGATGTCCGCCTCATTGACGAACACCACTTCACGCAGGCCGAACACCCCACGGTAGCGGTCGTCCAGGCCATACAGGGTGGTGTTGTACTGGTCGTGCGAGCGCAGGGTCTGCAGGATCAGGTCGGGTTTGTCACCCCGGGCCAGCACCTTGGCATTGACCAGCTCCTCGGGCAGCGCGTGGGGCATGAACCGGGCCTTGCCCGTGGCCGTTCGGAAGTTGCGATCGGCGGCGGTGTTACCCAGGTGGAAACCGCCCGGCTGCTGCAAGCGCTCATTGAAGCTGGCGAAACCAGGGATAACGTCTGCGATCATCTGACGAATACGGCTGTAGTCGGCCACCGCAAACTCCCAGTCTATCGGCTGGTTACCCAGCGTAGCCTTGGCCATACCGGCGATGATCCAGGGCTCCGAGCGCATATGCGGCGAGCGTGGGCGCAACTGGCCGTGGGAGATGTGCACCATGCTGAAGGTGTCCTCCACAGTCACGCCTTGCGGCCCTTCGGCCTGCAGGTCGATTTCGGTACGGCCCAGGCACGGCAGGATCAGCGCATCGCGGCCGGTGACCAGGTGCGAGCGGTTGAGCTTGGTGGAAATCTGCACGGTCAACGCGCAGTTCTGCAGCGCCGCGTGGGTGCGCGCGGTGTCCGGGGTGGCTTGGGCAAAGTTGCCGCCCAAGCCGATGAACACCTTGGCCCGTCCCTCTTCCATGGCTTTGATCGCCAACACCGCGTTGTGCCCATGGGTACGCGGCACACTGAACTGGAAACGTTGTTCGATGGCATCGAGTAGCGCCGCCGACGGCTTCTCATCAATGCCCATGGTACGGTCACCCTGCACGTTGCTGTGGCCACGCACCGGCGACAGGCCTGCGCCGGGTTTGCCGACGTTGCCGCGCAGCAGCTGCAGGTTGACGATTTCCTGCACGGTCGGCACCGAATGGCGATGCTGGGTGACGCCCATGGCCCAACACATGATGACCCGTTCGGCCTTGCGATACATGCGGGCGGCCAGCTCGATCTCGGCCAGGGTCAAGCCCGACTGTTTGACGATGTGCTCCCAGGACGTGGCGTCCACCGTCGCCAGGTAATCGTCGACGCCGCTGGTGTGCTCGGCGATGAAGGCATGGTCGAACACCGCCGGCTCGCCCTTGGCCTGCGCCTCGCGCTCCCATTGCAACAAATATTTGGCAATGCCGCGCATTGCCGCCATGTCCCCACCCAAGGCCGGGCGGAAGTAGGCACTGGAGGTCGGCTCGGAGCCGTTGCTGAGCATTTCGAACGGGTGCTGCGGGTGCTGGAAGCGCTCGAGGCCACGCTCTTTCAGCGGGTTGAAGCAGACTACCTGGGCACCACGCTTGACCGCTTCCCGCAGGGGTTCGAGCATGCGCGGGTGGTTGGTGCCGGGGTTCTGGCCAATGACGAAGATCGCGTCGGCCAGTTCCAGGTCGTGGAACACCACGGTGCCCTTGCCCACCCCGAGGGTTTCCGACATGCCCGCGCCGCTGGCTTCGTGGCACATGTTCGAGCAATCAGGGAAGTTGTTGGTGCCGTAAGCGCGCACGAACAGTTGGTAGAGGAACGCCGCCTCGTTGCTGGCCCGGCCCGAGGTGTAGAACTCGGCCTCATCTGGCGACTGAAGCGCATGCAGGTGCCTGGCGACCAGCTCGAAGGCCTCCTGCCAGGTGGTTTCGACAAGGTGGTCGGTGGCGGCGTCGTAACGCATCGGGTGGGTGAGGCGGCCCTGGTATTCGAGCCAGTAGTCGGTCTGCTCCTTCAACGCGCTGACGCTGTATTTGGCGAAGAAAGCCGGGTCGACCGAGCGGCCGGTGGCTTCCCAGTTGACCGCCTTGGCGCCGTTCTCGCAGAACTTGACCATGTCGCTTTCCGGCGACTCGCCCCAGGCACAGCCGGGGCAGTCGAAGCCGCCGTTCTGGTTGGTCTTGAGCATGGCCCGCAGGTTCTTGAAGGCATTTTCGCTGCCCAGCCAGCTCTTGGTCACGCTTTTCAGCGCCCCCCAGCCGGCGGCGGCGCCCTTGTAGTCCCTGATGTGTTCGTCCTGGCTCATGCGATGAATCCTCACGCTTCGATGCTTTTTTCCAGCCTATGGAGCGTGGGGAGGGGGCGTCCAATCGAAAGATCTTACGGCGTGATAAGCGGTTTCGATCATGGGCTTCCTGGTGCTTGCCGTGCCATCTTCAGCGTCAGTGAGATCGAGCGCCGCCCGCGCGGCGCATCGCGAGCTGCGCTCGCTCCTACGTTTGTTTCGGGCCAGTGACGCCTGTGACAGGCGCGCGCGACCGCCTGGTTTGTACGACGCGAGATCGAGCCATGCGCCAAGGCGCGCGCGACCGCCTGGTTTGTGCGACGCGATATCGAGCCATGCACCAAGGCGTGCGCGCGCAAATCCCCCAGGCATCATTGGCCCGAAACAAACGTAGGAGCGAGCGTAGCTCGCGATGCGCCGCGCGGGCGGCGCTCGATCTCACTGGCGCTGAAAATGCCAAGCCGAGTGATAGAGGCCATCGATCAACCAGTAGGACAAAGCAATTTGACGCCCCTGCCCCCAGGTTATAGCTTGGAGTCATGCCCCAACCCCTTCGAGATTCGAGTGCGAACGTGGAACAGAACAGCCGGGCCCTGATCGACGGCTTCAACCGGAAAATCGACTACCTGCGGATGTCGGTCACCGACCGCTGTGACTTCCGTTGCGTGTACTGCATGGCCGAAGACATGCAGTTTCTGCCGCGCCAGCAAATCCTCAGTCTCGAAGAACTGTTCCAGGTGGCCGAGCGCTTTGTCGCCCTCGGCACCCGCAAGATCCGCCTGACGGGTGGCGAGCCACTGGTACGCCAGGGCATCGTCGACCTGTGTGGGCGCATCGCCGCCCTGCCCGGCCTGCACGAGCTGTGCCTGACCAGCAACGGCTCGCAACTCGGACGCCTGGCTCAGCCGCTGTTCGACGCCGGCGTGACACGCCTGAACATCAGCCTGGATAGCCTGGATGCCGACCGTTTCAAGCAACTGACCCGCACCGGCGACCTTGCCCAGGTAATCGCCGGCATCGACGCCGCACGCCAGGCCGGTTTCAAACGCACCAAGCTCAACTGCGTGGTACTCAAAGGCCGTAACGACCATGAACTGGTCGATCTGGTGCGCTTTGCCATCGAACGCGAGCTGGACATCACCTTCATCGAGGAAATGCCGCTGGGGGTGATAAGCGAGCATGAACGTGACGAATCGTTCTGCTCCAGCGATGAAGTTCGTGAACGCCTGGCCGAGCAGTTCACGCTGATCGAATCGACCGAATCGTCCATGGGGCCGGCCCGCTACTGGCGCCTGGCCGAAGCCAAAAACACCCGGGTCGGCTTCATTTCACCGCACAGCCACAACTTCTGCGCCACCTGCAACCGCGTACGCCTTACCGTCGAAGGCCGCCTGCTGTTGTGCCTGGGCAACGAACACTCGGTAGACCTCAAGCACGTGCTGCGCGCCCATCCTGGCAACCCCGAACGCCTGGAAAAGGCCATTCGCGACTCGCTGCACCTCAAGCCCTATCGCCATCACTTCGAAGTCGGTGGCGATGTGCAGATCCTGCGCTTCATGAACATGACCGGCGGCTGAGCAGCCGTCTCAGGACTTCCATGATCGTCCCGCCCTCCCCCGATGTGCTGCGCGTGCTGTTCACCCTCAAGGGGTCGATCGTCAAACGCATTGCCCTGCGCTGCCTGACGGTGACACTGCTGGCCGCGCTGATCGTGCTGGTCGAGCGGCATTTTCCGGCGTATTTCTACCCGGTCAGCGCCACGCCATTCACCTTACTGGGCCTGTCGCTGTCGATCTTCATGAGCTTTCGCAACAACGCGTGCTACGACCGTTGGTGGGAGGGGCGCAAGGCCTGGGGCAAGCTGATTATAGAAACTCGCTCGTTCGTGCGCGAAAGCATGGTGATCGCCGACGAAACACTGCGCAACGAACTGCTGCGCAACTTGTGTGGCTTCGCTCATGCACTCAATGCCCGGCTGCGTAACGAGGACGAACGGGCAGCTGCCAGACCGTGGCTGGCCCAGGCCGATGCGATCAGCCCGCACAATGTGTGCGACGGTATCCTGCGTGAAATCGGCGAACACTGTTCACGGTTGGCCGCGCAGCAACAGATCAGCGAATGGCGCTACAACCTGCTGGAACAACGCCTGGTGGGCCTGACCGAAGTGCAGGCCACCTGCGAGCGGATCAAGGGCACGCCCTTGCCGTTCCCCTACACGCTGCTGCTGCACCGTACCATCTATATTTTCTGCCTGCTGCTGCCGTTTGCCCTGGCCGAGCCGCTGGGCTGGCTGGCACCACTGTTCACCACCATCGTGGGGTACACGTTCTTCGGGCTGGATGCGATCGGCAACGAGCTGGAAGACCCGTTCGGGCGCGATGAGAACGACCTGCCGACCGATGCCATGGTGCGCACGGTGGAGCGCGATGTGCTGGCCGGATTGGGGGAACAGCAGTTGCCGCCGGCCTTGTTGCCGGTGGGGTATGTGTTGAGCTGACCGTGGGTGGTTGCCTGTTCTGGCCTCTTCGCGGGTAAACCCGCTCCTACAAGGCACAGCAGAGGGCCCGAAACCTGTGCTGTACCTTGCACCGGATAACCCTCAGCCCCGGCTTGCGCAGGCCTCGATCGGCAACAGGTGTTTGACGAAGTTGCATGGCCGGTGCCGTGCATCCAGCTGCTCTGCCAGAATCCCTTCCCAGGCGGTGCGGCAGGCCCCGGTCGAGCCCGGCAGGCAGCACACCAATGTGCGGTTGGACAACCCGGCCAATGCCCGGCTCTGTACGGTCGAGCTGCCAATATCGAGAATCGACAATGCCCGGAACAACTCGCCAAACCCATCGATACGCTTGTCCAGCAGGCACTCGACCGCTTCGGGTGTGCTGTCGCGCCCGGTAAAGCCGGTACCGCCGGTGATCAGCACCACCTGCACCTGTTCATCGGCAATCCAGCTGGCCACCTGAGCGCGGATCTTGTACAGGTCGTCCTTGAGCAGCGCTCGCGCCACCAGCCGGTGACCGACCTCGACCGAGCGGTTGGCCAGTAGCGCGCCGGAAGTATCGCTATCGTAGGTACGGGTGTCGCTGACAGTCAGCACGGCGATGTTCAGCGGTACGAAGACCGCATCAAGTTGGACGCGCACGGTGAAGCTCCTTGAAGGGCATTTTCACCACGCTAGAGGCATACCCCCAGAGGCGTCCAATCGATATGACGTACCGGCCGATCAATGACATCTATCGCAGACGTGGGTTAAGGTCTGCATAACCATACGCCAGGCACTTCCATGGACATCAAGCAGCTCAAGTTCCTCATCGCCCTCGACCAGACCCGCCACTTCGGCCAGGCGGCGGCGCTGTGCCATATCACCCAGCCGACGCTGTCCATGCGCCTGCGCAACCTGGAAGACGAACTGGACCTGGTGCTGGTCAAGCGGGGCCAGCGCTTCGAAGGTTTCACCGAGGCCGGCGAGCGCATCCTGGCCTGGGCCCGCACCCTGCTCGCTGCCCACGACGGCCTGCAGGCCGAGGCTGCCAGTTGTCGTGGCCAGGTGGTCGGCAGCCTGCGCCTGGGCACGGTGCCGCTGGCCAGTTTCAACCCCATGCACCTGCTGCTGCCCCTGCGCGAAAAATACCCCGAACTGCACTTTCAGCTCAGCTCGCTGAGTTCGGAACAGGTACTCGACGGCCTCAGCCGCAACCAGCTCGACCTGGGTATCTGCTACCTGGACCAGGTCAATACCAGCTTCTTCGAAGTGATCGAACTCGGCACCACCACCATGGGCCTGCTGCACGACACGCGGCACTTCCAGTTCGCCAGCGACCAGTTGCGCTGGGACGAGCTCGGCGATATTCCGCTGGGACTGCTGAGCAAAGGCATGCACTACCGCCAGTCTCTGGACCTGAGCTTCCGTAGCCGTGGTCTTGAACCCAATGCGGTGCTTGAGAGCGACTCGAGCTTCCAGCTTATCCAGGCCATCAACACCGGCATATGTTGCGCGATCATGCCACTGGACTGCGGCCTGGAAGACCTCAGCGAGCACCTGCGAATCCTGCCGGTGGCCGACGCCGCCATCCTTAGCCCGGTCGGGCTGCTGCTGCGCCGCAGCGAGCCGCGCTCGGCGATTGCCGAGCAATGCTTTGCCGAGGCGCGTGGGCTGTTTCAGGCCACCTGATCGGCGGTAGCCTGTCGATACTGGCGCGGCGTAAAGCCGGTCAGTTGCTTGAACTGGCGGCTGAAGGCGCTGTGATCGGTGTAGCCGCAGCGCATCGCCACTTCAGTGATCGGCAGCTCCGAATGCAGCAGGCGATGGGCATGCTCCAGGCGCGCCTTGTGGATCATCTGCCGGGGCGTGAGGTGGAACACCCGCTTGCAGTAGCGTTCCAGTTGAGCCACGGAGATACCAGCGATGCGGGTCAGCTCGCCCATGCTGATCGGCTGATGAAAATGCCGGCGGATGTGCTCGTCAACCGCCGCCAACCGCTGATAGGCAGGGTGGCTGTCGGCGGCTGACTGCAAGTCGACCGAGATGCCGACCAGGCCGATGATTTCGCTGGCAGGGTTGTACAGCGGGCGCTTGTGGGTCAGGCACCAGCCGGGCTCACGGCTGCCGTAGAGGTGCAGCTCCAACTGGTCCTCCAGCACCAGGCCTTCCTTGAGAACACGTCGATCCTGCTCGGTATAGCCGGGGCCAAATTGTGCCGGAAATACCTCGGCGCTGGTCTTGCCTAGCAGCGGTTGCAGGCGCTTGAGGCCACAGCGCTGGACCAGTGTGTTGTTGGCCAACGCATAGCGGGCAGCAGAATCCTTGATGAAGATTGCGGCGTTGGGGATGGCGTCGAGCATCGGCAACAACAGCGATACTCCGGCGAGCAGGGCCTCAAGGGTGGCGGGGCGGTGCTGGTCGAGGGACTGGTAGAGGGTTGCCAGGGGGGCGTCGGTCATCTGTCGGTTCTCTGCTGGCTGGGCCGGCCTCTTCGCGGGTGAACCCGCTCCTACAGGGCCCCCACAGATTTCGAATTCTGCGCCGTACCTGTAGGAGCGGGTTCACCCGCGAAAGGGCCGGCACTAGCACTGCATCTCTCAAACCCTTATCCGGTATGGCTTTGAGCCTATCCCCCCGCTTTGCGCCTTACCACTGTTTTTCTGCAACTGTGCCGATTTCGTCATTCCCTGTGCAGAAAACCATCAAGAACCGCCGCCCTGATCGGTCCACTCTATGCCCCACGCAAGCCGCCCAAGTCCTACAAGAGCGCGGCCCAAAAAGCCGCATCTCGTGACATCAGACCTGCCTATCCAATAACCAACAAAAAGGCGAACCCATGTCAGGCAAATTCAAAAAACAGTTATCACTGCTGGACCTCACCTTCATCGGCCTAGGCGCCATCTTCGGCTCCGGTTGGCTGTTTGCCGCCAGCCACGTCTCGGCCATCGCCGGCCCGGCAGGCATCCTCTCCTGGTTCCTGGGCGGGTTCGCCGTACTGTTGCTGGGCATCGTCTACTGCGAGCTGGGCGCCGCCTTGCCCCGCGCCGGTGGCGTGGTGCGCTACCCGGTGTACTCGCACGGCCCGCTGTTGGGCTACCTGATGGGCTTCATCACCCTGATCGCCTTTTCCAGCCTGATCGCCATCGAAGTAGTCGCCTCACGCCAATACGCCGCCGCCTGGTTTCCCGGCCTCACCAAGGCCGGCTCCAGCGACCCGACCGTGCTCGGCTGGATGGTGCAGTTCGCCTTGCTGGGGCTGTTCTTCTTCCTCAACTACCGCAGCGTGAAAACCTTCGCCAAGGCCAACAACCTGGTCAGCGTGTTCAAGTTCATCGTGCCACTGCTGGTGATCGGCGTGCTGTTCACCTTCTTCAAACCGGAAAACTTCGAGGTCCAGGGCTTTGCCCCGTTCGGTCTGTCCGGGGTGGAAATGGCGGTATCCGCCGGTGGCATCATCTTCGCCTACCTGGGCCTGACGCCGATCATTTCGGTGGCCAGCGAGGTGAAGAACCCGCAACGCACCATCCCCATTGCACTGATCTTGTCGGTACTGCTGTCCACCGCCATCTACGCGCTGCTGCAACTGGCTTTCCTTGGCAGCGTGCCGACAGAAATGCTGGCCAACGGCTGGGCCAGCGTGACCAAGGAGCTGGCACTGCCCTACCGTGACATCGCCCTGGCCCTGGGTGTGGGCTGGCTCGCCTACCTGGTGGTGGCCGACGCAGTGATCTCGCCAAGCGGCTGCGGCAACATCTACATGAACGCCACCCCACGCGTGATCTATGGCTGGGCGCAGACCGGCACCTTCTTCAAGTACTTCACCCGCATCGATGCAGAATCCGGCATCCCGCGCCCGGCCCTGTGGCTGACGTTTGGCTTGTCGGTATTCTGGACCCTGCCGTTCCCATCGTGGGAAGCGCTGATCAACGTGGTGTCCGCCGCCCTGGTGCTGAGCTACGCCGTGGCCCCGGTCAGCGTCGCCGCCCTGCGCCGCAATGCACCACACATGCCGCGCCCGTTCCGGGTCAAGGGCATGGCCGTGCTTGGTCCGCTGTCGTTCATCATCGCTGCACTGATCGTGTACTGGTCGGGCTGGAACACCGTGTCGTGGCTGCTGGCCCTGCAGATCGTGATGTTCGTGCTGTACCTGCTGTGCAGCCGTTTCGTACCCACCCAGCACCTGTCGCTGGCCCAGCAAGTTCGCTCGTCGGCGTGGCTGATCGGGTTCTACGCGGTGACCATCCTGCTGTCGTGGCTGGGCAGCTTCGGCGGCCTGGGCGTCATCGGCCACCCATTCGACACCGTGGTCGTGGCGGCCTGCGCACTGGGCATCTACTACTGGGGCGCCGCCACGGGTGTGCCTGCCCACCTGGTGCGTCTGGAAGGCGACGACGAAAGCGAAGCCTGCGCTGAAACCATTAACGGCCGCCCTGTCGCCGTCGCTTCCTGATCTTTTAAGCAAGGGACAAGCCCATGAAACAGATTCACGTCATCGACTCCCACACGGGTGGCGAACCAACCCGCCTGGTGATGAAGGGCTTTCCGCAACTGCGGGGCCGAAGCATGGCCGAACAGCGTGACGAACTGCGCGAACTGCACGACCGGTGGCGCCGCGCCTGCCTGCTGGAGCCACGCGGCAACGATGTGCTGGTTGGCGCGCTGTACTGCCCGCCAGTGTCGGCCGACGCCACCTGCGGAGTGATCTTCTTCAACAACGCCGGTTACCTGAACATGTGCGGCCACGGCACCATCGGCCTGGTCGCCTCGTTGCAGTACCTGGGCCTGATCACACCGGGTGAGCACAAGATCGACACCCCGGTCGGCCAGGTCAGCGCCACCTTGCATGAAGATGGCGCCATCACCGTCGCCAACGTGCCCTCCTACCGCTACCGCCAGCATGTGGCGGTGGACGTGCCCGGCCATGGCGTGGTGCGCGGCGACATTGCCTGGGGCGGCAACTGGTTTTTCCTTGTGTCCGAACACGGCCAGCGCATTGCGCTGGATAACCGCGAGGCGCTGACCGAGTACACCTGGGCCATGCTCAAGGCCCTGGAGGCCCAGGGCATCACCGGCGAAAACGGCGCCCCCATCGACCACATCGAGCTGTTCGCCGACGACCTCGACGCCGACAGCCGCAACTTCGTGATGTGCCCCGGCAAGGCCTACGACCGCTCCCCATGCGGCACAGGCACCAGCGCCAAGCTGGCCTGCCTGGCCGCCGACGGCAAGCTTGCCGAAGGCCAGACCTGGGTGCAGGCCAGCATCACCGGCAGCCAGTTCCATGGCCGCTACGTGCGCGACGGCGAACGCATTCGCCCGTTCATCACCGGCCGCGCCTACATGACCGCCGACAGCACCCTGCTGATCGACGAACAAGACCCTTTCGCCTGGGGCATCTGACCCCGGCCTTTCCCGACTGAACATTGCCAGGAGTGACAACAATGAATGACAACATCTTCACCGGCACCATGCCCGCCCTGATGACCCCCTGCACCGCCGAGCGCAAACCGGACTTCGACGCCCTGGTGCGCAAGGGTCGCGAGCTGATCGAGGCCGGCATGAGCGCGGTGGTGTACTGCGGCTCGATGGGTGACTGGCCACTGCTGACCGAGGCCGAGCGCCAGGAAGGCGTGGCGCGCCTGGTGGCGGCCGGTATCCCGACCATTGTCGGCACCGGCGCGGTGAACACCCGTGAGGCGGTTTCGCATGCTGCACACGCCGCCAAGGTTGGCGCCGCCGGCCTGATGGTCATCCCCCGCGTGCTCAGCCGCGGTGCTTCACTGATCGCCCAGAAGCACCACTTCTCGGCCATCCTCGCTGCCGCGCCGAAACTGCCGGCGGTGATCTACAACAGCCCTTACTACGGCTTTGCCACCCGCGCCGACCTGTTCTTCGAACTGCGCAGCGAGTTCCCCAACCTGATCGGCTTCAAGGAGTTCGGCGGTGGCGCCGACCTGCGCTACGCCGCCGAACACATCACCTCCAAGGATGACGATGTCACCCTGATGGTCGGTGTCGACACCCAAGTGGTGCATGGCTTCGTCAATTGCAACGCCACCGGCGCCATCACCGGCATCGGCAATGCCCTGCCGCGGGAAGTGCTGCAACTGGTGAGCCTGAGTAAACAGGCGGCCAAAGGCGACGCCCGTGCCCGCCGCCTGGCGCGCGAGCTGGAAGCGGCGCTGGCGGTGCTGTCGTCGTTCGATGAAGGCTGCGACCTGGTGTTGTATTACAAGCACCTGATGGTGCTCAACGGCGACACCGAGTACAGCCTGCACTTCAACGAGACCGACGTACTGACCGACGCTCAGCGCAACTATGCCGAACAGCAGTACACGCTGTTCCGCAGCTGGTACGCCAGCTGGTCGGCTGAGCAGAACATCGCCTGAGCAGCCACTGCTCTCCCTGTGGGAGCGGGCGTGCCCGCGAATCAGGCGACCCGGTGCATGGCACCGGCTTCGCCGGTGTTCGCGGGTGAACCCGCTCCTACAGGGGTCGTAATCCCCCCCATGCATCTGCATTAGATTTCCAAGGAGGCTACATGCCCCTCACAGGCAACCTGCTGATCGGCCAGAGGCCGGTAACCGGCAGCCGCGAAGCCATCCGTGCCATCGACCCAAGTACCGGTCAGACGTTGGAACCGGCCTACCTCGGCGGCACAGGCGAACACGTGGCCCAGGCCTGCGCCCTGGCCTGGGCGGCATTCGACGCCTACCGCGAAACATCGCTCGAACAACGAGCAGAGTTCCTTGAAGCCATCGCCACACAGATCGAGGCCATCGGCGATGCCCTGATCGACCGCGCCGTGGCCGAAACCGGCCTGCCCAAGGCGCGCATTCAGGGCGAGCGTGGTCGTACCTGCACCCAGCTACGCACCTTTGCCCGGGTAGTGCGGGCCGGCGAATGGCTGGACGTGCGGGTCGACAGCGCCCTGCCTCAGCGCCAGCCACTCCCCCGCGCTGATCTGCGCCAGCGCCAGGTGGCCCTGGGGCCAGTCGCCGTGTTTGGCGCCAGCAATTTCCCGCTGGCCTTCTCGGTGGCCGGTGGTGACACCGCGTCGGCACTGGCCGCTGGCTGCCCAGTGGTGGTCAAGGCCCACAGTGCCCACCCCGGCACCAGCGAGCTGGTCGGCCAGGCGGTGGCGCAAGCGGTGAAGCAGTGCGGCTTACCCGAGGGTGTGTTCTCGCTGCTTTATGGCTCGGGCCGCGAAGTGGGCATTGCCCTGGTCAGCGACCCACGTATCAAAGCCGTTGGTTTCACCGGTTCGCGCAGCGGTGGCATGGCGCTGTGCCAGGCCGCCCAGGCGCGCCCGGAGCCTATTCCGGTGTATGCCGAAATGAGTTCGATCAACCCGGTGTTCCTGTTCGACGCCGCCCTGCAAACCCGTGCCGAAGCACTGGCACAAGGTTTCGTCGCCTCGCTGACCCAGGGCGCCGGCCAGTTCTGCACCAACCCTGGCCTGGTAATCGCCCGGCAGGGGCCGGCATTGCAGCGGTTCATCACTGCAGCCGCCGGGTACGTGCAGCAGGCCGCCGCCCAAACCATGCTCACCCCCGGCATTTTCAGTGCCTACCAGGCCGGTATCGCAGCCCTGGCAGACAACCCCTGTGCCCAAACCATCGCCAGTGGCCAAACCGATCAGCGCCCCAACCAGTGCCAGGCACAGTTGTTCGTGACCCAGGCCGAAGCGTTTCTCGCCGACCCGGCGTTGCAGGCTGAGGTGTTCGGTGCAGCGTCGCTGGTCGTTGCCTGCACCGACGATGAGCAGGTCCGCCAGGTAGCGGAACACCTGGAAGGTCAGCTGACCGCCACCCTGCAACTGGACGAGGCCGACATCGACAGCGCTCGCGCCCTGCTACCCACCCTTGAGCGTAAGGCCGGGCGCATTCTGGTCAATGGCTGGCCGACCGGCGTCGAGGTGTGCGATGCCATGGTCCACGGCGGGCCGTTCCCGGCCACTTCCGATGCCCGCACCACCTCGGTGGGCACGGCGGCGATCCTGCGTTTCCTGCGCCCGGTTTGCTACCAGGACTTCCCCAATGCGCTGCTGCCGCAAGCGTTGAAACACGGCAACCCGCTGCAGCTGCGGCGCCTGCTTGATGGTAAACGGGAAGACTGAGCATGGTCGAAACCGCTGAAACCGATATCGCCGTGGTGGGCGCCGGCATTGTCGGCGTCACCTGTGCCCTGCAACTGACCCGCCAGGGCCATCGGGTAATGCTGGTCGACCGCCAGGCACCCGGCCTCGGCGCGTCTTTCGGCAATGCCGGGCACCTGGCAACCGAGCAAGTGTTTCCGATTGCCGACCTGTCGATCCTCAAGCGCCTGCCTCGCATGCTGCTCGACCCGATGGGCCCGCTGCGCCTGGACTGGAAATACCTGCCCAAGGCCATGCCGTGGTTCACGCGGCTGCTGCTCAACCTGCGCCAGGCGCCGTTCCAGCGCAGCGTGGCTGGCATCCGCACGTTGAACGAAGGCAGCTTGGGCGCCTGGCACCGGCTGTTGGGTTCGATCGGGCGCAGCGAATTGTTTCAAGAGGATGGTTCGTTGCTGGTGTTCGAGAAGCCTGAGTCACGCCAGGCGTTGGAGGCGTTGCGCACGCGCATGCAACAGCAGGCAGTGCCGGTGGACTTCTGGTCGGCCGAAACCGTGCGTGAAGCGGCGCCGCAACTCAGCCCGTCACTGTTGGGCGGACTGTTCTTTCCGTGCACCGGGCACTTCATCGACCCTTATCGGGTGGTGTGCGAATTGTTCGAAGCGGCCAAGGCCAGTGGGGTGCGCTTTGTCCAGGCGCAGGTCGATGGTGGGCAGTTGCACAGTGCCGGCGTGAGCCTTGCCAGCGACCAAGGCATGCTCAATGCACGCCAGGTGCTTGTCAGCTGTGGTGCCCACTCTGCGAAACTTACCGCCGCGCTGACAGGCAAACGGGTGCCGCTGGATACAGAGCGCGGCTACCATCTGATGTTGCCAGGTGAGCACCAGCGCCTGCCGTTTGCGGTCACCTCGCTTGAGCGCAAGTTCATCATGACGCCCATGGCCGATGGCTTGCGCCTGGCTGGCACTGTGGAGTTTGCCGGGCTGCAGGCACCGCCGAGCATGCAACGGGCTTGGCAATTGCACCGGTTGAGCAAGGGGTTGTTCCGGCACGACTTGAGCGTCGCTGGGGCAACGCCGTGGATGGGGTTCAGGCCTTCGTTGCCGGACTCGCTGCCCGTGATCGACAGGGTGTGCGATGGGCGGGTGCTGTTGGCGTTTGGGCATCAGCACCTGGGGCTGACTCAGGCGGCGGTGACGGCGGAATGGGTGGGGCGGCTGGCTGAGCAGGCTGGTGGGCCTGAGATGGCTGCATACCGACTGGATCGGTTTTAGCCTTTACCGGCCTCTTCGCGGGCAAGCCCGCTCCCACAGAGAGGGTGCAGCATCTGAAACCTGTGGTGTCTCTGTGGGGACGGGCTTGCCCGAGAAAGGGCTGCAAAGCAGCCCCTCCAAACCTCAGCGGTAACGCTCGAGCCAGTGCGCATACGGTGCCGGCAAGGTCCAGGAGGCTTTTTCCACCCCCAGTTCCTTGGCCGCAAAGTAAGCCCAGTGCGGGTCGGCCAGGTGCGCGCGCCCTACCGAAACCAGATCCAGCTGGTTGGCCTGCAATGCGGCCTCCGCCAACTGCGGCGTACCAAAGCCCCACGCCGACGTCACGGGCAGCTTTGCCTCGCGGCGCACGCGCTCGGCAATAGGCCCCATGAACGCGGGCCCCCAGGGGATGTTGGTGTCGGGAATGGTGAAGCCGACACTCACGCTCAGCAGGTCGAGCCCACCGGCCTTGAAGCGACGGGCCAGTTCGATCGACTCTTCCAGGGTCTGCTCATCGCGGCCATCATATTCCAACACACCAAAGCGCGCGGTCAGCGGCAGGTTCTCCGGCCACACTTCGCGCACGGCGGCCAGTGTTTCCAGCAGGAAGCGGCTGCGGTTGTCGAAGCTGCCACCGTAGGCATCGGTGCGCTTGTTGGAGTGCTCAGAGAAGAAGCTCTGACCCAGGTAGCCATGGGCAAAGTGCAGTTCGATCCACTCGAAGCCGGCATCACGCGCACGGCGGGCAGCATCGACGAAGTCCTGCTTGACCCGGGCGATATCGTCCAGCGTCATTTCCCGTGGCACCTTCGGCAGGTGCGCGCCAAAGGCAATGGCAGACGGGGCAATGGTCTCCCAGCCGCGCGTGTCGTCGGCGGCAATGTGATCATCACCCTCCCACGGGCGGTTGGCGCTGGCCTTGCGCCCGGCGTGGGCAATCTGGATACCCGGCACGGAACCGGCAGCCTTGATGGCCTGCACCACCGGTACGAACGCCTGAGCGTGGGCATCGCTCCAGATACCGGCGCAACCGGGGGTGATACGCCCTTCCGGCGCCACAGCAGTGGCCTCGACCACCAGCAAGCCCGCACCACCACGGGCCAGCCCGGCCAGGTGCACATGGTGCCAGTCGTTGATCATGCCGTCTTCGGCCATGTATTGGCACATCGGCGGAATGGCAATGCGGTTTCGCAGGGTGACGTCTTTGAGGGTGTAGGGTTCGAATAGCGCGGACATGGGAAACTCCGGGGTCATTTGATTACTGTTGTTCGATCATAATCGAACTATGGCAATTAATGAAACCCCCGTTATCATGTCAACCATGCGAGCCTATAAACATCCCAACCCCGAAGACCTTATCCTTGAACGCCTGCTCTATGCGCTCAGCGACCCCGTGCGCCTGGAAATCGTCCGCCACCTGGCCGGCGTGGCCGAGGCCAGCTGTGGCGAGCTGGACGGAGGTCGGCCGAAGTCGAGCATGTCCCATCACTTCCGTGTGTTGCGTGATGCAGGGTTGGTGCAAACCCGCAATGTCGGGACTACCCATATGAATTCGCTGCGTAGCGAGATGCTGGATAAGCGGTTCCCGGGGTTGCTGGAGTGCATACTGCGCCAGCAGTGATACCTGTGCAGGCCTCTTCGCGGGTGAACCCGCTCCTACAGGGATGGCGATAAGCCTGAGGGTTGCGCTGTGCTTGGCAAAAAAAAGCCACGAGGTCTCCCCCGTGGCTAGTTTCACAGCAATGGTCGATTACAGCGCCATGTCGTTCTCGGGCTTGCTCTCAACCGGGTCGCTCGCCGCGCCACCGAATTCAACGCTGGCGTCGATCACCGGCGGTTTCCCCAGCTGCAGCACTTCAGCGGTGTAGTTCCACTCTTTCTGGGTGGCCGCTGCCGAATCGTTCAGCTTGGTGCCGTAGCTCGGCACGATTTCCTTGATCTTGGCCTGCCACTCTGGGGTAGCGACCTTCTCCTTGAACACCGTTTCCAGCACGTGCAGCATGATCGGCGCAGCAGTCGAAGCACCCGGCGAGGCACCCAGCAGCCCAGCGATGGTGCGGTCTTCGGACGCCACCACTTCAGTGCCCAGCTTCAGCACTCCGCCCTTCTCGGCATCACGTTTGATGATTTGCACGCGCTGGCCGGCCTGCCACAGGCGCCATTCTTCTTTCTTGGCGTTCGGGAAGTAGGTGCGCAGGGCTTCGAAGCGGTCATCGTCAGACAGCATCAGCTGGCCAGCGAGGTACTCGACCAGTGGGTACTGGTCGATACCGACTTTGGTCATCGGCCACACGTTGTGGGTGGTGGTGCTGCTCAGCAGGTCCAGGTACGAGCCATTCTTCAGGAACTTGGTCGAGAAGGTGGCGAACGGGCCAAACAGGATCACGCGCTTGCCATCCAGCACACGGGTGTCCAGGTGCGGGACCGACATGGGTGGTGCACCGGTCGAGGCGATACCATAGGCCTTGGCCATGTGCTGCATGGCCACGGTCGGGTTCTCGGTCACCAGGAACGAACCGCCTACCGGGAAGCCTGCGTATTCCTTGGCTTCCGGAATACCCGACTTCTGCAGCAGCTTCAATGCGCCGCCGCCGGCACCGATGAACAGGAATTTGGCGTCGGTGGCCGACTCGGTGCCGTCCTTCAGGTTCTTGTATTCGACGTGCCAGGAGCCGTCCTTGTTGCGGGTGATGTCCTGCACTTCGCTGGACAGCTTCAGGTCGAAGCCTTTCTGGGTCTGCAGGTGGCCGACGAACTGACGGGTGATCTCGCCAAAGTTGACGTCGGTGCCGATTGGCGTCCAGGTCACGGCCAGCTTCTGGTTCGGGTCGCGGCCTTCCATCATCAGCGGGACCCACTTGGCGATCTGCGCGTGGTCCTCGGAGTACTGCATCGGGCGGAACAGCGGGCTGGTCTGCAGTGCGTCGTAACGTTTCTTGAGGAACTTGATGTTGTCATCGCCCCACACGAAGCTCATGTGCGGTGTGGTGTTGATGAACGAGTGCGGGTTCTTCAGTACGCCCTGGCGTACCTGCCACGACCAGAACTGGCGGGAGATCTGGAAGGCTTCGTTGATTTCGATGGCCTTGGAGATGTTGACGTTGCCGTCTTTGTCTTCCGGGGTGTAGTTCAGCTCGGCCAGCGCGGAGTGGCCGGTACCGGCGTTGTTCCAGCCGTTGGAGCTTTCTTCGGCCACGCCATCCAGGCGCTCGACCATTTCCATCGACCAGCTTGGCTCCAGCTCGTGCAGCCACACGGCCAGGGTGGAGCTCATGATGCCGCCGCCGACCAGCAGCACGTCTACTTTTTTGGTTTCTGCAGCGTGCGCTTGAATGACGCTTGCAGCGACCGCCAGACCCAGCAAGGTCTTGCCAGCTTTCTTGAACATTGATCATTTCCAGTCAGGAGAACAGAGTGAGGGCCTGTGGCTGGCCCCGGTATAGCGTGTTCTTCAGCGCAGGCTTGTTGTTGATCATTGTTCAGCAGCCAGAGAACCAGAAAACGACTCGGCCTTTAGTCGAATTGACCGACAAGGCTGAATCGTTTTTCCGATTGTATCTGAAATGCCAGCACAAACAAATTGCAGGCCGGAGCGTCAAGGCGACCGGTTGCCCCAGCGGCAGAATGTCACGCCAAAAAACAAAAACCCCCGACCATGTACATGACCGGGGGTCTTGGATCACGCCGCAAGCGTCGCGATCAGGGTACCGCCAAGATTACTGCTGCTGAGGCAGTTTATCGATCGGGCCGCAGCCACCGATGATCTTGGAGATGGAAACCGAAGGGTGGAACAGGTAGTCGTAGGTGCAGTTTTTCGGTTGGTTGTAAACCTGGCCAGTGCAACCCGACAGCAGGGCAACACCCGAAACGACAGCAACGGCAACGGTGGCCTTGAACAGCTTTTTCATTACTCAGTCCTTTAAATGAATCATCTTCGACCATCGTCTGATGGCCGCGGAATCATACAGACTCCAGGCATTGGATCCAAGCCGCACTTGGCACAGGTTCTTTGCAACTGTGCAACAACAGGTTGAAAAGCGCGCCGTTGGCGACGATAGTTCAGCGCACTGCCTTCGCAATGCCCAACAGGAACTCACCATGCTTGGCGTCACCGACTACGGCGCATTCGTCATCGCCTTCCTTATTCTTCTGGCCATCCCCGGCCCGGGCAATTTCGCCCTGATCACCGCCACCGGCAAGGGCGGTATCAAGGCAGGCCTGGCCGCGACCTGTGGCGTAATCGTGGGCGACCAGGTGCTGCTGTGGCTGGCGGTAGCCGGCGTCGCCACCCTGCTGGCCACCTACCCTGCCGCCTTTCATATGGTGCAGTGGGCGGGGGCTGCATACCTGGCCTACCTGGGCCTGCGCATGCTGCTGAGCAAACCCGGTGGTGCAGCACACACCTGCCGCATGGACAACGGCCAGTACCTGCGCCAGACCATGATGATCACCCTGCTCAACCCCAAGGCGATCATGTTCTACATGGCGTTTTTCCCGCTGTTCGTCGACCCGGTGAAGCACCAAGGGCTGGTGACGTTCGGTTTCATGGCGGCGACAGTGGCGGTGGTGACCTTCCTGTATGGGCTGATTGCCGTGGTGCTGACCCATCAACTGGCCGAGCGCATGCGCGCCAACCCGCGAATTGCCAATATGTTCGAGCGACTGGCGGGGGCTTGCCTGGTGGGATTCGGCATCAAACTGGCGGCGATGCGCTGATCCCAAGCCCGACAGGGTCCGGGCACACCTGACAGCAAAAAAAGCCCCCGGCAACTCAGGGTTCCCGGGGGCTTGCTCACTCAGCCATTACCCAATCAATTGGTTTCCAGCTGATACGCCTTGCTCACGAATAACGCTGCAAACAGGCTCTTGCCTTCCTTGAAGGTGTACTGCTCTTCGAAACTGCCGTCTTCGACCAGCTTCTGCCCGATGGCGCACTCCGAGTCGCTGTGGTTCTTGGCCTTGGCGCCAAAGTCACTGCTCCACGACGACAGCCCAACCTCCTGGCAGAAGGCTGCGAACTTTGCCTTGGGGACTTGCTGCTGGTAATCGCTGAAAGCCTCTTTCAGCGATTTGAAGCCACTGTAGCTCACCGAGTAGTTCTCGACCTTGGCCTTGCGGGCAAAGCCGCTCACCGCTTCAGCCAACACCGCCTGGCCGGTGTACGGGCTGTACGCGCCAATCAGCATCGCGCTCAGGGCACTCTTGAGCTGTGTTTCGACATCGTCCAGCTCCGGCAGCGACTGGAAGTCGGCCTTGCGCACGATCTCCCCCACCTTGGAGCCGTCGTTGCGGTGGGTGACCACGAACGCCATCGAGCCTTCGCCATCGCTGGAGCGCTTGATGGTGAAGTCCAGGTCGACCGTGGTACCAAAGTCACCGGTGCTGCTGACCAGAAACGCGCCGGTTACTGGCTGGCGCACCGCCATGTTGGCGCCCCAGGTGAAGTTCGACGGGGCGGCCCGACCATTGGCGGCCAGCTCGGCACGTGGCTGGACTTCGTCGCTGACATCCGCCACCAGCACGACTTCAGCCCCCTTGCTGGCAACGTAAGGGTTGGCCATCTGCATGCCCAGCAACTGGATATGAATGCTGCCATCCTTGCTGTCTCCGTCATGGGCCAGCTTCAGCGCATCAGCCTTCAGGTACACCCCGGCCACATTGCGGCTGACATTGAGCTGGTACTTGGCCCAGCCCGCCAGGCCTTCTTCAGCCGAACCACCCTGTACGGACTCCATCAAGCCCGACAGGCCGCGCATGAACTGCTGGGCGCCATTGGTCTGCGCCGCCGCCACGCGGATCTCCGGGTCGGCTACCGTCAGGTTGCCGGAAAACGCCGAGTAGGAAATGTCCCCCTCAGACAGCACATCCTCAAGGAAATAGCGCTCCTTGAAGTCGTCGTAGTAGGCCAGCGCAGCCTTCTTGCCCGAGCTGGCGACCATCGCATAGCCACCACCGAGCACCAGCACCGCTGCGGCCACACCGCCAATCAGCAGCTGCTTCTTGTTCATCTGTTTGATCATGGTGTTTGCCTCACTGGACCATGGCGGAAGCGTTGTTCCAGTCGTTCACGTACTGTTGGGAGACCTCGGGGGTCCAGCTGAAATCGATACCGGCGTTGGGGAATTCCTTGGCCAGCACGGCGCCGAACGACACGCGGTCGGCACAGTGGTCCTGTTTGCAGGCCTCGGGTTCACCGGCGCTGTAGGCACGGTAGGTAGGCACGGCGCGGCCGTCGTCCAGCGGGTAGTACGGCGTGGCGTTGGCCACCTGGGTCACGTACCAGCCTTCGCTGTATTCCTCGTCCGCAACCAGGCGGCCGTTGCTCGGGAAGTCGATGCTGTAGAAGTCACCTTTCTTGCCGGTAACGTGCACCATCATCGGCACTACGCTGGCCGAGGTCGCAGGGTTTTGCTGCTCCAGTGGCGAAGCGAAGCGCACCTTGATACCGGCCATCTGCGCCAACGCCTCGGTTTCGCGCCCCTTGAAGTCGCTCATGCCGTCCTGCAACTGCTGGTAACGTTCCAGCACACGGGTGTGCACGCGGGCCAGTTCCTGTTGGCGCTGACGCTGCTCACGCACACGCTGCTGCTCGCGCTGTACCGCCCAGTTGGCTCCGTCGCGCACATCGAAGAACAGGCCTTGGCGGTTGATGCCGATGCGGTTGCGAGTGATTTTCTGCGCGTCGTTGCCCCAGATGTTGTTCGAGATCGCCGACAGGTCTTTGACGATGAACAGGTTGGCCACATCGGTGGTGGTCGGCGAGGTGGTCTTGATCAGGTCGAAGATTTCCAGCGCAGCTTCCTTGTACTTGGTCGCGTCCAGGGCAAACGACTCGTCCGGGGTGACCGCGACGTAGTAAGGGTCGCTGCCGAACGGGCGGAGCACGCCGTAGCTGGAGCGGGTGAACGTCAGGTACACCTTCATCTGCCGGCCGGGGATCTCACCGACCAGGAACGCGGCCTGGTCAGCTTGCGGCGTGAGATAAGAAACGGCCTTGTCCTTTACCGCAGGCTCAAGGTTCTTGTTGAAGATCAAACCACTCGGGTGAGCATAGACGCGGGTCCAGTTATCACCCCGGTAGGTACCCACAGCCTTCCAGCTGATTTTGTCGAAGCTGCCTTCACCAAAGCCGGACGCCGGGCACGGCATGGCCGGGGTGGTGCCGAACGACAGGGTGTCGCCATCGCCGATGATCGAGGTACTGAGCACCCATTTGCAGCCGGTGCCGTCCGTTACCTGCATCAGGTTGCGGTTTTCCAGGACCACCGAGCGACCGAAGTCCGAAGTGGGGGCTGCGGCGACTGCTGTGGCAGGTGCCGGAGCGGGCGGCACAACAGGGGCTGCTGCCGGAGCTTCGGGGGCCGGGGCTGGCTCTGCGGCTACGGCTGGCGCGGGCGCGGGCGCGGGGGCCGGAGCGGGTTTTGCCTGCGCAGGTGCGGCTTCGACCACTGCCGGGGCCGCTGCAGCAGCAGGGGCTGGGGCTGGGGCCGGAGCAGGTGCCGGTGTCGGTGCAGCAGCAGCCGGTGCTTCTGGCTGCGCAGGTGCCGGAGCGGGGGCAACTGCTGCAGCCGGCGCCGGGGCGGCAGTGGCAGGCGCAGCAGCCAGTGTCACCAGCCCCAGGTTGCTGGCATTGCCCGAGCCGCTGGCGTACAGGTTGCCCTTGGCATCGACCGCCTTCCAGCTCACCTTGGCGGTCGAGCAGTCCTTGGCGAACACGAACGGCAGCTTGGTCAGCAGGCCTGACAGCAGTTCCTGGTTATCCCAGGCCGGGCGGGTGATGGTCAGGTCGACCTGGGGCTTGCACCAGCTGGTGGCATCCCCAGGCACTTCGACCTTGATGTTGTCTTTCTTGGAAAAGGCCAGCTCATGGGCGAACGCCTGCGGTACCAGACCACAAGCGCCGATCACTGCCAGCGCGAGCGCGTGCTTTTTCATGGATTTCCTCAGATCAGTTCCCAGGTGCCATTGGCTTGTTTGCAGAAGGTGTTCTGCTCTTGCTCAGTCTTGCCGCTTTGCGATTTCAGGCTGACGGTGACAGGGCGGCAGGCCGCTTCGGCGGCAACTGTCTGGGTCGGCAGCGACTGCACCGAGTCCAGGTCGAAGCCTTGGGTTTCCTTGCTGGCAGCAACGTCCAGCTCGTCCAGGTTCACCGCCGGGGTCACGCGCTTGGCCACGGCCTGGGCCTTGGGCTCGACGTAGTTCTTGTGCACATAGCCAACGGTCACACCCTTGCGCCCGACCAGGATCCAGTCACCGGTGGAGCCCACGGCGGTGAATTCGGTGTGGTTCTTCAGGCTGCCGACCTTCTCGCCAGTCTGATTGGGCGCGGCGCGCACATTGAGGTTGTCGCTGGTGGTCACATACGGCTCGTTGATCAGCTTCATCGACGGCACCGCCTGGATCTTCGGCGCGCGCTTGACCTCGACCTGCTTGGTCTTGGTGTATTCCTTGCCCGGCACGATCTGCGCGGTGGCACCCGAATGGTCGGACTTCCAGGTCACCGGCTGGGCGCTGGCGGTGGTCTGCTGCTGGCTCAGCACCTCCTGGGTGCGCAGCGCCAGGGCCTGCTGGTCCTTCTCGTCCAGCATGTGGCCGATACGGTTGCCCATGTAGGCACCGATGCCACCCGCGATCAGGGCTGCGGCGATCTTGCCGTTACCACTGCCCATGGTCGAGCCGATGGCCACACCGGCCAGGCCACCGATCACGGTGCCCGCTTGCTCTTTGCTGATACCGAGCTGTGCACAGGCCGTGGTAGAGGCGATGGCGACCGCCAGAAGGGACGCGACGAATTTCTTGTGCAAGTGGAGCACTCCATTTTCGGTGGGGCGCACAGCCGCGTACCGCAGCCAATGGTTGGCGGCAGCATTCAAAGTTGTGCGGGGTTTTCAGAAAGTGTGCAGCACTGGCCGCAGACGACAATTCAGCCGTCCAGCGAGGGGCGCAGGGGGAGACCAGTACGGCGCAAAGCATCCAACGAATCCATGTCAGGAAGAGTTCATCGCCCAGCGCGCGTAATCATTACGGCGTGTGGCCTGGGCGTGAGTGGCGTATCAGAGCGCCGCATTGTAGCCTAAGGTGCCATTGGCAGTTCAAGACAAAATGTTGCAGGAAGCCTGTCTGATGTATTGGTAGAAATCCGTCCTACAACTTGTACTCAGAATTATCCCCTTCCTTGTAGGGCGTTTCCCAAACATACTGCCAACCCGCTCAAACGGTTGCGACGGATTCGGTCGCGCTCTAGTCTCGGCTCGTCGTTGTGAAATCAGCGACCGGCTTTGACAGGCCGACTACTCAAGTTTCCGTTGCAGCGCTTAATGGCAGCTGTGCATGGGGCACATTCGTGTGCGCCGGGTCCTTGGGTACCGGTCTGTCAACCCATGTATAGCTGCCTCCATTCGTTTGACAGCGTTGCCAGGCGGCTCCACTACCCAAGGAGCTTACATGCGCAAGACAGTCCCCGATCCGCCCTACTCCCCCGATTCCACCCAGATCCTGCAAGACACCCTGGTCCAGTCTTCAGAGTACGTGCTCTGCGCCCTGTCCGTGGCCCGCCAATCCGTGCAACTCGAACCTACCGCCCACAGCTCGATCGTGATGCAGGCCGTAATTCATGAAATGGAAGCGGTACAGGGGCTGGTCGAGTCGGCGTTGATGCAGTTGCAGATGCGGCCGCATTTACCCACAGAGCCTCACACCTTGCATTAGCAGGTCAGGCCTCTTCGCGGGCACGCCCGCTCCCACAGGGTCATCACAGCCGTCACGCACTGCACAGTACCTGTGGGAGCGGGCGAGCCCGCGAAGAGGCCAGCCCAGGCAACCCAAAATCCAGGGAAACAAAACAATGCCCACCGACAACACACCAGAACCCACCACAGTCGGCAAGACCTGCTTCTACCAAGGCGAAAACAACACCCACCCGCTGTTCCGCATCGAGCCCGGCATCCCCTGCCAGGACGCCCGCGAGCAGGCCTCCGAACTGATGGGTTACGTGCGCGACCTGATCATCACCGGCCTGATGGACGGCGACCAGAAACTGATCTGGGCCTCGCATTACCTGAGCGCAATGGCCAAGGCGCTGCTGGATGATGCTGAGTTGGGGATGATGAAAAAGTAAGCCGCAACGAAAAAGCCCCCGAAAGCTTTCGCTTCCAGGGGCTTGATCTTGTATGGCGGAGAGATAGGGATTTGAACCCGCCCGAGGATCTCAATAGGCCCCCGGAGGCCAGCATAAACGGCTATTCTGGCTTTAGCGGATGGCCTGCATAGGCCTAACACGCCCTAGGATTTGCCCTAAATTTGCCCTAAGAATTCTCGTACCTGGAGCATACGCATGGATGACCAAGCCTCGACCACAGCTGACACCCTTGAGCTGTTGCTTCTGAACCAGGTCGCCATCAGAGCAGCGCTTGAAGAACTGTCATTATGGGTGAGCCATCGTGGCTCGACTCACATCCACGAAAACGTCATGAGTGCCCTCGCAAACATGGACATGCATACTGAAGCGATCTCCAGCGGTATTGAGCGCTTGCGCTTGTGAGCGACGAAACCGTCAGCGCCGGGTCAAACGTTAGTGTGTGGTCAAGCCAATGACCGCAGCGTGAAGAAGCGCCGATCATCGATTGGGCATGTGCTTCATCCACCCTCAGCGAACCAGCTATTAAGGTCCGGGTAGCACTTTTCGCCCGAAGACATCCGCGCGACAACAGAAAGTTTCGTTGCACCAATCAGAGAAATACTGCAAATTACAACTTACAACAAACCATCGCCTCCATCTAACAACCACAAAGCGAGTTAAAATGGCTCCCCACATTCAGAAAATTGGCGGCAAAATTCCCGATACTGAAACCCAACTAAACATTCCACTAGATGGGAAAAACCTAATTATAACCGGCACCAACGGATCAGGGAAAACCTGGTTTCTCAGGCAACTAAATAGCAGTCTATCAAAAAAATTATTGATGAATGAACCATCACTAAGCCAACTATACAAAGAGATGGACGAACTAACAACAAGAATTAATCAAAGCCAAAATTACGAATTCCGCCACAACAACACCAGAGCAGTAGAAAACCTACGCAATCAGATCAAATATTATGAATCACGAATTTGCTTAGACTTAGATCAAACCCCATCAAATGAAGCTGCACAAATGATGATGTTCTTTGAAGCAGAGCGACAGTCATCCATAAGCCCTGCAGCATCGATATCAAGCGTTGACATAAGCAAAGCGCAGTGGCGATCCAGCATAGAACAAAATTTTGTTGGCAACACACTAGAGCAACATTTGGCAAACTTAAAAAGTCGAGCCGCAATCGTCGCAAGATACGAAAACAACGAGGAGTACGCTAAAGGTATTGATGAATGGTTCGCCAACCAAGAACTAAATCTAAAGCTCCTCATGGAGGACGACTCCACAAAACTAGTTTATGACCCTAAAAAGGACACCTTCACAATAACCCGAGAGGGGAAACGTGACACAAACTTTCAGAGCCTGTCCTCAGGCTACTCATCAGTATTTAGCATCTACAGCGAAATCCTCATGCGAACCGAGGTGCTCGACATCCCACCCGCCGAGTTCAAAGGTGTAGCATTCATCGACGAAATAGAAACCCACTTACATGTTTCGTTACAGCGTCTAATCCTCCCATTTTTTAAAAGTGCATTCCCTAACATACAATTCA
Organism: Pseudomonas sp. D5(2026); assembly: GCF_057766845.1. Lineage (NCBI taxonomy): Bacteria > Pseudomonadati > Pseudomonadota > Gammaproteobacteria > Pseudomonadales > Pseudomonadaceae > Pseudomonas > Pseudomonas sp. D5(2026). The sequence continues at coordinate 1,378,459 of NZ_CM173421.1, read as the reverse complement.
TCATAACAACGCACTCACCATTCATACTAACCTCTACACCCGATGCTGTCGTGTACGACATCAGTGCCAATACGGTCGTTGACGCAGACCTCTCGCTTTTTACCTACGCTGCGGTAATGCAAGGGATTTTGAATACCAAAGCAACGTCAGTTGTACTAGAGAGAATCATTAAGAACATATCACAAATAATAAACTCCACTCCCGTCGACACGCTATCACTCCGCACAGAACTACACAAGCTTCATGACTCTTTCGATCTTTTGGACAGTCGCGCCAAAACCTTCTATCGACTGGGCGAAAAAGCACTTACTGATAGTGAGAACGAAAATGTTCAAGGTTAACCGACCAAAGGACGCCCCGAATTGCAATGAGCAAACCGGCTACAACACTCCAGACATAGTCAAAACGCTTGAAAAAATATTCTTGGGGAAATGCTATTTATGTGAACAAGACTCATTGAGCGACCCCGAGATCGAGCACTTCCAACCACATAAAGGAAATAAAAAATTAAAGTTTGATTGGAACAACCTCTACTACGCATGCAGCAGGTGCAATAGCCTGAAAGGGTCAAACCACATAAATATTTTGGACTGCTGCGATCCGGAGACAGATGTTTTCTCACCCATAAAACTTATTCTTCCCTCTCGCTACGATGATGATATAGAGGTAAGCCTTACTGAAAAAGAGCCCAGTGAGCAAACAATAAACACTGCCAAACTACTCGACAGATGTTATAACGAAGATGCCACTGGACTACGAGGTATTACCAGAGCTGCACTAATTGAGAAAATTCATTCTGACTACCATCAACTCGTTGGCTACAGAAACATAGTGACATCCGTCAGGTTCGCCGACGAAGAAAAAGTTATCCCAATGGGCCGTATCAAAACTATGCTCCAAAGCAAATATCCATTTTCTGTTTTTTGGAAGTGGTGGGTACTTGGCGATCGTAAGCTGCTGGAGGCCATGCCGGAACTAAAAGAACTAGCAAAATGACAGCCCGACTAGAAAAGCTGGCTCAACAAGCTCGGATACCAATTCATGATCACCAGCTCACCGGTCACCTCCGCCTTGCCCTGCCGCTGGTTCGTATTGCTGTAGCGGATATCTAGGCACTCGAAGTGGAAGCCGTCGAAGGCACGCCGGATGTCCGGGTGGTCGTTGATGCTGACCATCACTCTGCCCTTGCATCGGCGCATGAAGTCAGCCATGCGCTCGTACTCCTCGAAGGGAAAGTCCACGCCGTAGCCGGCGGTCTGCCAATAAGGCGGGTCCATGTAGAAGAACGTGTGTGCTCGATCGTAGCGCTCGGCGCAGGCGAGCCAGGACAGGTTCTCGACGTAGGTGCCGGCGAGTCGCTGCCACGCGGCGGATAGATTCTCCTCGATACGCAACAGATTGATGGCCGGCCCGGTGGTTGCGGTACCGAACGTCTGCCCGGTGACTTTGCCACCGAAAGCGTGCTGCTGGAGATAGAAGAACCGGGCAGCACGCTGGATGTCGGTCAGGGTCTCGGGGCGCGTCATCTTCTGCCACTCGAAGATCTGACGGGAACTGAGCGCCCACTTGAACTGGCGCACGAACTCCTCAAGGTGGTTCTGCACAACGCGGTAGAGGGTGACCAGGTCACCATTGAGATCGTTCAGCACCTCCACTGGGGCGGGCTGGGGACGCATGAAGTACAACGCGGCTCCGCCGGCGAACACTTCGACGTAGCATTCATGAGGGGGAAAGAGAGGGATCAAGCGGTCGGCCAGGCGGCGTTTGCCACCCATCCAGGGGATAATTGGAGAGGTCATAGGTACGCAAGTCTTTACTGTATGGATAAACAGGTGTTAGGCTCGCCGCGCTTTGTGCACAAGGCAGAGGCCACGGCTGGACTTGCAGGAAGGGTCTGCGGGTTCGGCGGGCCGGGCTGGATGTTGGCGCATCCACCCGGCTCGCCTCTTTTCACTTGGCGACTTCGCGAACGTAGGCCTGGCAGGCCTGCAGCGCGATCAGTCCCCGGTCGCCTTCGTCGGTGATGGCGACAATTCGTTGAGCATGCGCTGGGTCAAGTTGGGCGCGTACGGCTCCATGAACCAAGCCTCCGGGGCTGGCAGTTTCTCGCATCCCACCGTCACAACCCGGGGTGGCAAAGGCTGCAGTGTCGACAAGGACTGACAGCCGTAAATCAGCGGTAGCAAGCCGGTCACGCAGCCGAGCCTGAGTCTGTTGAGCATCGTTCATTTCCTTCCAGTGCGTTTTGGTCAGATCCTTCAGGCGAGCCTCCAGGGCGCGACGCGCTTCCTGCTGCTCTGCCAGTTGATTGAGTGCCGCTGCTGCGGCTTCCTCACGCTCACGGCCATGCGCGCGGTCTTTGTCCGCCAACTGCTTGCCGTAAGCATCGGCCTGCTCGGCGAGCTGCTGCCCATAGGCATTGGCCTGCCACATCCAGGCTGCCCGGGCGCCGATGGCACACGTGATCACCAGCGCTGCCAAGACTATATGGCGAGTGCCCCAGGCGATCACTGCAGCACCTCGAGTGCCCGTTTGTAGATGGCCTTTCGATCCTCCAGCCCATTAGTACCGCCGTTGATCCGCCTGGTGATGGCGAGGATGTCGCCTTTGTCGGCCAAGCTGTTCAAGCCTTCCCTGTGCCAAAACCAGCCAGCAGACAGCGAGGCATAGACCGGCTGTTCGAGCAGCTCTGGTGTGTTGAGCAGTCGGCTGTCGCCGAATAGCGCCTCACTGCAGGCTTCATAGTTGTCGCGACCTGTCACCTGGATGAGCCCTCGACCACGGTAGAGCTGACCATCGCCATCAGCCTGCGGCGTATTGCCCAGGCGCTGCGCCAGGCGGCCGGTGTCGTACTTCGACAAGTAGCTATCACTACCGAGTTCGCGCACGTATAGGAACTGGCCAGACTCGTGCCCCACCTGGGCGAGAAACGCAGCCATGCGCAGCCGCGTGACGATGGCGTACTTGCCCATGGTGGCGTTGAGGCCAGGAACAAAAACGCCGGCTTTGCGGCCGGCGTTCGGGAGGATCTGCTGCAGCTGTTTTTCAGTGATCGGCATTGCTTATCTCCGTAAAGGTCACGCAGGCGACACATCCACCGTGCGCAATGGTTGGGTTTCTATTTTCTTCTTGCCCTTGGCGGTGGCCTTGCCCTTCTTGCCACCGTTGCATTCGACGGTGGTGGTCCAGCCCGAGGCGGTAAACACCTGCTCCACGCTGTCCACCAGGTACTCGCCATCGAGCCCGTTCTTGAAGCCCTGGGCATTGATGGTCCGTTCGGCAAACAGATCGGTACGCCCGACCATTTCCAGGCGCACGGCGGCGGTGCTGCGATTGAACGCGGCCAGCCGCGCCTTGGCGGCCTGCTCGGCGGCGCTCTTGTTGGGGTAGATATGGCGGTCGGTATGCACGCCCGGCAGGCCGGCGGGGGCGTCGTCGTTGCCCAGCTCCACCACGTTCAACTTGCCGGTGGCCTTGTCCTGGTGCTGGGTCTTCACCGCCTTCTGCGTGCTGCGGTCGCCCAGGCGGAACGAATAGCGGCTCACATCGGCGCGGCTGATGGTGACGGTACCGATTGCCTTGCCGCTCGCGCTCTGCCCGCCCTGGCGCGGCAGCACCACCAGCTTGCCGCTGGCCACCTTGGCAGTGCAGTCGTATTGCTTGGCCAGGCGGGTGATGAAATTGAAGTCGGATTCGTTGCGCTGGTCGACGCGCGGCACCTTGGTTTGCACCGTGCAGCCCGGCTCCCAGCCGTTGCGGGCGGCCACATCGCTGACGATCTTGGCAAGTGCCACATCCTCCCAGTTGCCGCTGCGGGTGGTCTTGCCGCTGCCGCGCATGTCGCTGGCCTTTCCGCGCAAGGTGATGGTGTCCGGCGGGCCGGTCACCTCGACCTCGTCCACGGTGTAACTGCCCAGGCGCGCCATGGCCTGCGCACCGTAGCCTAGAAAGACCTCGATCTTGGCCCCGCGCGAGGGCAGCGTGACGGCCTGGGCGCGGTCGTCAATGCGCAGCTCGAATTCGTCCGACTCCATGCCGGGCTTGTCCGAGGTGCGCAGCAGCAACAGGCGGTCATTGATCAGCGCGGTAATGTCCTTGCCATCCGCGACGATTTGAAACGTGGGCTTCATGGGGTTGCTCCAGAAAAGAAAAACCCCGCACAGGGCGGGGTTCGTTACGCGTAACGCGGGGTCAGTCCCACAAGGTGACTTGCTCGGTTTCGGCCGCTGTCAGGTCGGGCAGGTAAATCAGCACGCCGGCGCGGTACGGCTGCGCCTCCTCGGCGAGGCCCTGATTGGCCTGCAACACCGCCTCGACGGTACCCACCAGGCTGCCGTAGTAGGCGTGGCACAGGCTGTCGAGCAAGTCGCCCTCAGACGTTCTGCATGTCATTGCCATAGGCGACAAACTCCAGGCTAAAGGACTGCTTGCGAGGGATGCCGCCGGCGAGCAGCGCCCCTTGCTCCTCGTCCACGTTCAACAAGCACCAGGTGCCCAGCACCTCGCCGTAACCCGTGGTCAGGGTCAGCGGCTGCAGGCGCCGGCCGATGGTGCGCAATTCGTTCAGCTGGCCGATGCCGCCCCGGAACAGCGGGAAGATCGCACCCTTGATCGTCAGCTTGTCCTCACCCTGCCCCACCGCCTGCTGCGCAATCTCACGCGTCAGGCGCTCCTGCCCGGCCCAGCGGAACGCGGTTTTGCGCGTCAGCTCGTCAAACGCGGCCGTGTCCAGGTTGAAGAAGTAGGGCTTAAGTTTCGGGTCCTGCGGCTGGATGATCAGCAGATGCGGGAACGGCTTCACCGCCTCGGCCGCCGGCGTCATGTCGGCGCCCAGCACGCTGCTTGGAAAGATATTGCCCAGGCTTGGGCTGAGCTTCCCGCCAATGCGGTTGATCGCCGCCCCGGCCTTGGCCGCCTGCTCCTTGAGCGTGCCCAGGCGCTGCTGTACCTGCGAGGCCGCCGAAACGGCCTGGTTGTACTTCGCCGCCACCTGCCCCACTGCGGACTGGGCCGCGTTGATCTGCCGCATGGTGCGCTGCAGCTTTTCGCCCACCATCGGGCCAACGATCGGCAGGCTGTCCAGCTCCGAGGCCGCCCCCGTCATGTCACGGACGGCCCCATTCAGCGGGCCCAGCATGCCGTCGAGGCTGGTACGGCCGGCCTGGCCAGCCGCCACCAGCGACGATAGCGTCGAGCCCATCAGCTCCATGTAGGCCATGGCACCTCCTTAAGCGACATCTGCCGCATCAAACAAGCTAACCGAGGCTTGGCGGGCCGCCACCTCGCGCTGGAACCCCTCAAACATCACGCGCAGCGCCTGCTCGGCCTCGCGCACGATCTGGTTGGGGTCTTTCACATCACCATGCACGGTAATGGGCATGGTCGGCGCGAAGGTAAACGACTGGTCAACCTTCGCCGGCTCGGGCTTGGCCTTCTCGGCGGCCTTGGCGGCCGCAGGGAGGGCCGCTGCCGGCGGCTGCACCGATGCCACCAGGGAGCGCACCACATCGCCCATGGCGCCGGGCTCACCGCCACCCTTGACCACCTGCGAAACCACCGGGGCAATCGAGGGCGGCAGCTGCGGCACCTTCTGCAGCTCGCGCACAGCCATGCCGAGCGCTTGGGTCTGATCCACCGGCGGCGGCTCAGGGCGCGGCTTGGCGGGCTTGGTATCAAGCGTCAAGGTCGGGGCGAAGTCTTCACCCAGGCCCACGCCGGTACCGCCGAACCCACCCACGCCGTCGAACAGACCGCGCTGGGCGAACTTCGGCAGCTTGGCATAGGCCTGCTCGACCTCGGCGTCAGTCATCTGATCGACCGGCTTGGACGGCGCGGCCGGCCGCGTGGTGACCGCCGCCGGTGCAGGCATGGCGGCCACCGGGGCCAGGTCCTTGACCACCGGTGCCGGCATGGCGGCCGAAGCCGGCGCCGCCGGTATAGCAGCCGCAACCGGTGGGGCCGGAACAGGAACCGACTCCTTGGCCACCGGCGCCGGTGCTGCTGCAGCTGGAGGCGCCGAAGTCAGGTCCTTGACCACTGGCGCCGGCATCGCAGCCGCCACCGGCAGGGCCGGCACAGGAGCCGATTCCTTGGCCGCCGGCGCCGGCGTAGCCTGCACCTCGCTCTGCTGCGCCGCTGGCTCTGCGCTCGCGACCTGGTCCGATTCAGGCTTTTCCTCACCGAACCACCGCTTGCCCAGCCAGCCGCCGACAGACTCACCGCCGAGGCCACCGAGGGCCGCACCAATGGCACCACCCACAGCGGTACCAATGATCGGTACAACCGAGCCAATCGCCGCACCAGCGGCCGCGCCTGCCATGGCGCCGGCCATGCCGCCCGCCACCCCGCCGTAACCCTCGGCCTTTTCGTCCTGGGTTTCGGCGTTCAACGCCACATCGAGCGCACCCGGTACCGCGTCAATCAGCTTGCCGCCCGGCAGCTTGCCGGCGGCTCGGGTGATGCCGCGCACGCTGCGCACCATCCGCCCCAGCTTGTTCGCTTCACCGGCCGCCTCCGCTGCGCCTGCGAGCGCCGACGCGCCGGCCGCCGGCAGATGCACTGCAGGCGCCTTGGCCGCTGGTACTGACGCACCCGGCGCGCGGCGCACATCGGCCATGGTCCCGGCACGGCGCCGGCGGCGACGACGCGCACGACGGCTACCAGCCTCTGCAGGGCCCGAATTAGCCACGCTACCGCCAAGCCGGCCGATAGCGTCGGCATTCACCACAAACACGCGCTGCGGATCGCTGCCGACGCCTGGGGCCGGGTCATTGCTGGCCGGCGCGCTGAACACCTTGCCCAGCGCCCCCATGCCGGCATCGAGCACGCGATTGCCAGTCTTGGGTAGCGCCGCCCCGGCCGGGGCCTCCTCGAGCTTGCCGCCGCCTCGAGCGCTCCAGGCGCGGCCGCGCGCGACGTTGAACGCGCCCCGCGCAACCTTGGCCCCGCTGCGAACAGCCAGCAACCCGCTGATACCCGCTGCCAGGCCTGCCAGCCCCATGATCACCGCCGGGAACTTGTCCGACAGTGTGGTGATGCCCTGGGCAACCGCCGTCAGCCCCTTCGCCGCCATGTCGGTGGCCGGGCGGATGGCATCGCCAATGCTGCGCATGGCATCGTCAACCGCCTGGGCCGTCTCGGCCCATTGCTGGGACGATGTTTCGCGGCGCTCGGCCAGGTTCTTATCCAAGATGCCACTGGCCTTCAGCGAATCGGCTTTCAGCTCGGCATACAGCCCCCGGTTTTGCGCGTAGGCGGTCAGTGCAGCCTTGACCTGCATGTCGGCGAACAGGTCGCCGGTGCGCAGGGTCTTTTCCAGCGCCTCAAGGGCCGCCTTGGCCTTCTCCGGGTCGGCTTCCTTGTCGATGTTGGCCTGAGCCTCCTTCATCTGCTTGGCTTTCGCCGGGTCTGTCGCTTCGACGTACTTCATGGCCAGGGCCATGGAGGACTCGATAACGTTCATGCCCTTCTGCAGGCCGGTGTTCAGCGAAGCCTGGTAGTCGATACCTGCATCCTTGTAGGCCTTGACCACCTCGCTGGAACCGATCTTTTCCATCCAGTTCTTGAAGTTGTTCGCCGCTTCATCCGAACTGCCGGCGGTCTTCATCTGCACCTGCAGCATGGCGCCCAGGGACGAAACCGAGTCCATGCCGGTGATGCCGTTCTTTTCCATGCCGGCGAGCAATTGCGGGAACCACTTGGCCATGTCGCTGGCCTCGAAGCTGCCCGCCTGGCCTTGGTAGGCGATGGCCTCCAGGGCCTGCTGCATGACCTTGGGGTCGCTGATCTTGGCGTTTTGCTGCAGCGCCATGATCATGCTGGCCGTGTCGACGCCCGAGGCGCCTTGGCCGACTGCGAATTTGGCCGCCGTCGGCGCATAGGCCATGGCCTTGTCCAGCTCCATGCCGGCGCCGACCAGCTGGTTGATCAGATCGGCCACATCATTGCGACCCATGCCGGTGTCTTTGGCCGTCTGAATCACGGTGCGGCTGAGCTGCACCTCCTCGGGCTTGTTGACCGCATCGGCCTTGATCGCAATGTCGCGGATGATCGCTTGATAGTCGGCGCTGATCTTGGTCGGCACAGCCGCCAGGCCCACGCCCACAGCGGCGGCCGCCGCGTTGGACTTGAGCCCCGACTTTCCCGCATTAATCTGCTGATGCCCCTTCAGCTGCAAGTCGGCACCCTTTGCCTCCCGTGCCAGGCGCTGATACTCGCGGCTTAACCGGCCGACCTCGACGCCCTGCTTGCGAAGCGAGTCCAGGTTGCCATTGAGCTTGCGCAGCAGCTTGTCGGCACCGGCGGCGCCGGTGTCGTGCGCCTTCTTCCACTCGGCCTGCAGCTTCATGGTGTCGCCAATGGTGCCCTTGAGCACCTTGGCCTTATTGCTCGTCTGCTCGAGCTTCTGGATACGGCCTTGGACGTCCTTGAACGCGGCACCGACCGACGACGCGACGGAACCGCCGATCTCCAGGGCAATCTTCATCTTTGCCATCAGCTACCCCCTGCTCAGTCGGTGAGCCACCACAGCATGTCCGCGAAGGACATGCCGAATATCTCAGCGGCCGAGAAATTCAGCTCGGCGGCCAGCCGCTTGGCCAGCCGCTTCTGCGTGACCGCATCAAACGTCGTCGTCTTGCACCAGGCGAAAATATGCGGTCTGCAGGCGGGTGTAGTCCTTGAGGGCCATGCCCTCCAGGTCCTTGGCGCTGACCTCGGCCAGAGAAGCGAACAGGTTCAGCTCGCGCTGCTCGTCATCGGCGCCGGCGCCCTGCTGCGCCACGCGAATGTCGCGCACGGTTGGCGAGCGCAGACTGACGGTATCGACCGTCACGCTGTTCAGTTCGGTGGGCTTGCTCAGCGTTACGGTAACGCGGTCGGCCGACAGGCTCAGCCAGGCTGGGGTTTTCTTGGTGGTCATGAGGGTGCTTCCTTGAGTTTGTGGGGAGGTGGGGGTTACAGACCGAGCGCGGCGCGCTGCTCGGCCAGCTGGTCGACGCCGTCAATGACGCGGCGCATGCCCAGCGCATCGATCTCGTAAACCGTGCGGCCGTCGACCTCCAGCTTGTAGTAGGTCAGGCTGACGGCGTGCTTGATCTCGGCCTTGTCGCCAGCCTTCCAGTCGCCCATGTCGACCTCTTTGAGACTGCCGCGCAGGGTGACGATCACCGGGTTGATCTTGCCCTTGAGGCCCTTGAAGGCACCCCGGAACACGCCATTGAAGGCGGTACCATCGGCCAGGCCGAAGAACTTCAGCGACTCGCGGCGCACGCCGGTGGTGGTGAAGCTGGCCTCCTGCTTTTCCATGCCCTGGTCCATCTCCACCGGCATATCCATACCACCGGGGCGGTGCTCCTCCATCTTGAGGGTGAGCTTGGGCAGGGTCAGGCTTGGCACATCGCCTTGGAAGCTGATGCCATCCACGAACAGGTTCAGGTTGGCCAGGGTTTCGGGAATCATTGCCATGTAAAACGCTCCTTATGCAGCCGAGTCGAGAACTTCGGTCAGGAATTGATTGGTGATTTCGACGCGGAAGTTGGGGTTCTCTGCCGGCGGAACGTCGGTAAAGCGGATGTTCCAGTACACCTTGCCCTGCTCCAGCTGGCTGGCAGTGTTCAGCTCGGTGTCCGCGTACACCTCGAAGTTGATGATCGCGCCCTGGTTCTTGAGGTCGCGCATGAACGCCTGCAGGCCTTCGGTCACATCCTTGATGTAAGTCGCGGTGATCGAGCGGTCGACCGCCCAGTCGTGGCCGTACTGGATCGCGTCCATGACGATATCCATGGTCCGCACGCGGGTGACGAAAGCCCACTTCGGATCGCTCGACAGGGTGCGGTTACCCCACAGGCGGTAACCATCTTCGCGAATGATGGTGGTGATATTGGCGTTGTTGAGCAGGTTGGCCCGGCAGGTCTCGTCGCCGCCCAGGAACTCCACCGCGCGGGTGGTGCCGGTGATGCCGACAAATTCCTTGTTCGACGGCGAGGCCCAGAAACCGTATTCGCTGTCGGTCCAGGCGAACAGGCCGGCCACCCAGGCCGAGGCCGGGGCATCCACCGTGGCGGAGGCAGTGGTGTCCCAATACTTGACGCCAGGGTCGACCATGAACGCGCGCTTGGCACCGAACTCGGCAGCATAGGCCTGGGCGGCCTCGTCGGTAGTGCCGGGGCCGTCGATAATGGCGAGACCGCGCACCTTGTCAGCCAAAGCCACCAGTGCGGTACCCACCGCCAGTGTCGCGCTGTGCTTGGGGGCCACCAGCAACCGAGGCTTGGCGTTGAAACGGCTTTTGCCATCGAGCAGCGCCTGCAGGCCGGTGCGGGTGCCGTCGGCCAGCACGCCGCCGATGATCGCGGACATCTGCGCGGCCGCATCCTCCACCTTGGTCACGCCACAGGCGACAATCACCGCCTTCGCGCGGGTGTAGATCGCCTGGCAGGCCTTGGCGATGGCCGAGCCTGCACCAAAGGCGGCGATAGCCTCGCGCTCGCTGGTGATCAGCACCAGGTCGTTCGCCTTGGCGGTTGGGGTGCTATCCGCACCAGGGCCAGGGGTGAAGGTGTCGACCAGGCCAATGATCGAGGTCGACGGCAGGGCGATGGTGCGCGCACCGTTGTCGACGTTCGTTACGGTAACGCCGTGAAAGAATCCAGCCATGTTTACTCCAGATGTAAGAAGGCCCCGCAAAGCAGGGCCAGGTGGTACAGCGGAAAAGAAAACGCCCCGTCAGTGCGGGGCGTTATTGGATTTGCTCAGCGAGCCAAGGCGGCGCCACAGGACGCTTACTAACATCGGGGAACAGCTCGGACTGCGGCCAATCGCGCAGCTCCTGGCGATACAACAGGAGCTCCGAATATTGATCGCTTGTCAGCGTGGTTGCACCGCCGACATCGCGCTCATCGCGATGACGCGTGACGAGAGGATCGGCAGCCAACAATTGATCATCGCGCCACCGGCGCTCGGAGACCGCAAGTTCAGCCTCGGTCGGCGGCGGCCGATCAGCTAAAACAGGGAGGTCGCCGACATTCCATTTAATGATGCTCATTCCGGAACTTGCACCTGCCAGTAAGGCCCTATGGAACTCAGGGGTAATCTCCTGCGCGTCTTCCGGGATAACAGTGTTGATGGTGTCGTCGTAGAAAGCCTGAGCGGATTTGGATGCAAAAATCGCCATGATTTATCTCCTTGGCTCAGTAGCCGATTGCCAACCAGTAGATAGGGTTTGCCGAAGACGAGTACCCGTTCTGGATGGTGGACTGGGCGAGTGGGTTACCAGATGGGGAAATACCCACGAATGGAGTAGAGCTAGCCGTGTATGAGGCAGCGCCGTTAGAGGCGTATCGACCCAAAACAGCATTCGGGAAAGCGATAGGGTGCGTAACAACCTGGGAACTGGACGCGGGCAAGGTAACTGCCCCCCATTGAACGATCAAGCCGCTTGGTAGCTTCTGGTAACCGTTCGCTGACAGTAAGGCCCCCATGTCAGCAGAAGAACCCATCCCCGCACCGTGACCCAGCATTACCCAGTTGGATCCGAGCGCTACGAAGGTAGCGGCCTGGCCCGCAAGCAGTGACACAGAGGATACATACCCGTTCAGCGCAATCTGAACGCCAGCGGCGGCAGCGACGGTGACGGGGGATGCCGCGTTGCTGGTGAAGACGGTGAAGGCGGCACCTTGCGGGATTCCCGCTGTTGCCGGGTTCGGAAGCGTCAGGGTTGAGCCTGCCGATGGGAACAGGATCTTGCCGAGATCATCGGCTTCGATAACTTTCGTGCCTACCGCAGAGTAACCACCATATGACAGGCCTGCTGTACGGATGAACTCAGTGGTGGCCAGTGCTTTAGAACTATCGAACTTTGGCCGAGTGGTCCAAACCGCAGCCTTCATAGCGCCTGAGTAACGGCTTGCCACGCTACCGTGCATCGCATACCACACACCGTCACCGGGCACGCGAACGAGTGTTACCGAGTCGCCAGGCAACAGTTCAAGCGAAGCCACGCCGGCGTTGCCGGCACGAATAGTGCCACCTCCCACAGCAGCTACAAGCGTGGTGATGCCAGTCCCTTGGTTGTAAATGTGGAGCGCACCCCCGCCTACCACTTCTGACACATTGGGCAGAGTGAGCGTGATATCGGCGGCCGTGGCGGTTGCCAGCGTCGAGCCCACATCCATTACGGTAAGGGCGCGATTGGCTGTGATGCTGTACACGGATGCCCGATAGTTGCCGAGAGCCCGCTGCACAAACTCTGTCGTCGCTAGCGAAGTATCGGCATCGAACTGGCCCGGCGTCGGCGCTCTCGGGTCGCCGGTGAAGATTGGACTGGCCAGGGGCGCTTTGAGCCCCAGCGCGTTGGCCATGGTAGCGGCAAAGTTCGGGTCATTACCCAGCGCTGCCGCCAGTTCATTGAGCGTGTCCAACGTCGCCGGCGAGGAAGCCACCAGTGCCGCGAGCGCTGCCTGCACAAACGCGGTGTTGGCCAGGCGGGTACTGTTGTTCCCCGGCACCTGTGTCGGCGCCGTTGGGTTATTGGTAAACGCCGGGCTGTCCAGCGGCGCCTTGAGCGCCAAGGCTTGGTCGATCTGCGTCCTGGTGTACACATCGGTCAGGCCGTAGCCCGCTACTGTGGTCGGGTTGGTCGCCGCGACGACTCGGCCGTACTTATCCACGGTCACGCTGCGATAGGTGCCCTCGGCCACGCCTGTGCGCCCAAACGCCATGTCGAACGCCAGATCGGTCACACCCAAGGTGATCGGTGCATTGGTCAGCAGCTGCCAGGCGCTATCGCCGTTGACCGTTCCGCGCTCCACCAGTATCAGCAGACCCGGCGTTACCTTGGCGCTGCTGTCCGCATCGGGGCAGCGGGTCCAGGCACCACCCGCGACGACCAGGTACAGGCCGTTGTCTTTGGCGGTGGCCTGGTCCTTCACCAGCACCCGCGCGCCGGCGGTCAGCACCACGCCGTCAACTGTCTGCAGGCCGCTCAGATTGATGGCGGCCGTGGTGGCAGCGACAACCGAGTGCTTGAAATCCTGCTTGGCCAGTTCCTCTGTCACCCATTCGCGGGTGGCCAGCACGACGGACGGGTCAATCTTGAGCTGTACATTGCTGGAGTTGCTGACAATCAGGTTCATCCGCACCACCTGGGTGCGACCAGCGTTCTGATTAAGCAGCGGCTTGAAGGTCGGCGGGCAGTTGGCCACCGCCACCATGTCGCCGTCCGCATCGTACAGTGCAAGCTCGCGAATCCACTTTCCGCCCACATCGGCCGGAATGACCTGCTCGGCGACAATCATTGCCGCGTTATTGGGGTCAATCTTGAGCTGATTGAGCGGCGCACGACGCCACTCATTGAGCAGCGCCGGTTGCAAGGCGGTCGGCATGGGCAGCGGCGGACTTTCCAGGCCGGTCGGGTTGCCATCGCCGACCGCCATATGGGTAAAGGTCCAGGGAATGCCCAGGGCGTCCGCGTTGGCCTGCTTCGCGGCTCCGACGCTGGTCAGGATTGCGTAAAACTGTGTGGTCTGGTCAACCATGGTTAACGTCCAGATAGTCAATGGTGTGTTCGTAGCCGCCACGACCAATCTCGCCGGTGACTTCAATATCAACCGACTGCGGCGGGTACACATCGAGTTCGTCGCCGTCGTAGGCGGATGCGGCCAGGTACATGGCGCCGGTGGTTTCCAGACTGATGGCCAGTCCGGTCATGTGCCGGCTGACCGGCCGGGCGTCATCAATCAGCCAGGTCAGTTCCTGGTAGGTTTCCTCGCTGATGCCCTGATCAGCTACGCCGACCTTGAGCGCGAAGGTGCCCGGCACGCCCTCAGGCACCGTCTCCCACCACTCGGTCACCTCGATCAGGTAGCCGAACGGCTCGACCACACGGCGCAGAGCGCCGATGGTCCCCTTATGTGCGTGGATGTAGAACGACGAGCGAATCACCGAGCGCTTGACCGCCTCGGACCATCGGTCATCCCAGCGGTCAACCGACCACGCCAAAGCCAGCAGATACAGCAGCCCGGCCGGGCAGGTGTCGGGGTTGTAGAGGCGGCGCAGCATGGTCGGCAAGTCTTCGGTACCGGCGGCCTCGATAGCGGCTTCCAGCGGCGTGCGGTTGAGCGGTAGCAGACTGCTCATCAGCCACCCCGCTCAACGGTGAACTCTGTGCACCAGGCCGCTTGCGACTTGGTCGGGCTGATATCCACCCACCCCGTCAGCTCGACGCGGCTCACCCCGTCGATGTGCAACTGGGCGTCAATCGCCGAACGGGGCACTTCAACCCCCAGTCGGCGCCGGGGGTTGATCCAGGCGGCCAGGCGCGCCTCGCACTGAGCCAGTACACCCTCGCTTTCCGGGCCCGTGCTGGCCATGTACAGCTTGGCGTTGATTTGATACGGCAGAATCTCGGCGCTCTGCACGATCACCCGATCAGCCACCGGCCGCACATCGTCATCGTTCAGGTAAGCGTCGACGGTTGCCAGCAGCTCTGCCGAGGCCGTGCCGTCACCCTCCAGGGCCAGCACGGTCACCTCAACCACCGCCGGCGAAGGGCTTTCGGCGGTGGCATCGGCCACCAGGCCCGAGGCGTTACGCGCGTGCAGGATGTAACTGTTACGGGGGCCGGCCGTGGTCAGCCCCTCGTAGACCAGCTGAATCCGCTCGCGCAGGGCGTCGTCTTCTTCCAGCACCTCATCCTGCGGCGGAACCGCCGTCAGGTCCTCGGCCTGGACCACCAGGCGCGTCAGGTTGACGTTGGCCGCCAGCTGGTCAAGGTCCGCTTTCTCGGCATAAGCCAGCATCAGCGCCTTGGCCGCGTCGTTGACGCGCGAGCGGTTGAGCAGCTTGCGGTAGGCCCCGACCTCCAGCAGCTTGGTGACTGGGTCGCTTTCCAACTCCGCGCTCCAGTTTTCACCCATGTGCGCACGGAAGGTCGCGAGGTCGGCCTGATACAGCTCCTCATAATCCAGGTCTTCCAGCACCTGAGGCACCGGCAACTCGGAAAGGTCGATTGCGCTCATGCACTCACCTCCAATACAACGCTGTCACCGAGGTAGATACCCGACAGCGACAGCGTGATTTGCCCGCCGACCACCGCCACCACGCGCACGCGCTCAAGCTTCAAACGCGGCTCCCAGCGCCCCAAGGCGCGCGCCACCTCAGCCTGTACCGCGCTTTTCCAGCCCTCGTTAACCGGCAGGTCGACATAACGGCGCAGGTTGCTGCCGTAATCCGGGCGCATGCGCCTACTGCCGACAGGCGTGGTCAGAATGTCCTCAATGGACTGTTTCAGGTGGGCCACGCCGGATAGCGGTAGCCCGGTGCGACGATCCAGCCCGATCATGGCCTTAACCCGCCGGGGTCAGGCGCTCGAAGTCGGCGCGCGCATCCAGGTAGGCCAGCGCCTCGGCGTCGCCCTCCTCGATCTGCAGCTGGCCGCCGGCCACTTTCAGCTCACGCGTACCCAGGATCAGCACGCGGGAGGTGTAGGTCTTGTCGCGATAGGTCACGGCCGCCGGCGTGGTGGTCGCGGCGTCCGCAGGTTTCTTGGTAGCCATAGGGCCCTCCAGAAATGACAAAGCCCGCGAGAGCGGGCCTGTAGGGTTGATAGTGGGTGCAGCCTTGACTGGCTTAACGAATGCCTAACGCGCCATTGAGCGCGTCGGCCAACGCCTGCGCATCGGGGTTGCCCGAAATGTTGATTGTGACGGCCATGCTCCGGCCAGGGCCGGGGTTGCGGATGTAGCGACCACTTTGCAGTGCCATCACCAGACCCTGAGCGATTTCCTCAGGGTCGTTGTCGCCCGCAAGCAGGCGACGCCAAAAGCTCAGCATGCGGATGTGATCGGCAAAACCGGTGATGCTGTGCTCCACCATCTTTCGCACTACGTCTCGATCCGCCCCATTAATTGGCGGCAGTGGGTCTTTCTAACTCATAGGCACCTCAGTGCTTGTGATTGGCCGTGTTACCGGTCGTGTCGATGATGCGAGCACCGCCGGTGATATCGCCCGTTACCAGTAACGTGCCATTTATGGTGACGGGGCCGGTGATGGTGACCGCACCGGACTTGGCGGCAATCGCGTTATCCGTAACGACCACCTCGCTGCCGCCAACCTTGACCTTCGCCGTGCCGCTTGGGAGCGTGATGGTGTAGCTCTTGGCTTGCCAGTCGTAGACCAACGAGCCGCCATCATCGAACCGCCACACCTCGACATGGTCGCGGTTATCCGGCGGCTGGCCGGCATTGCCATACAGGCCCGGCACGAACGTGCCCTGTGCCGGCTCGCCGCTCGGGCTGACCAGCGCGCCCTGCTCGTTCAAGCTTGGCGCACGCCAGTGGCGAGCCTTACCGGCGGCCAGGGCATGCCAGCGCACCCAGGCGCTGGTCCAGTCGCCGCCATCGGAGACGCGCACCCGGGCGGCCGTCAGGTCAACGCCCACCACATAGCAAGGAATCACCAGGCCGGCCAATATGCGGTCGTGCTGCGCGGCCACATAGCTCATGCCATGTCCTCCGGCGCCTGGTAGTGATGCTCGCTGCCCGGCCCGCTGTCTGGATCGAAGGCGAACACCAGTGACCCAGGCGCTTGATTCTCCCAAGGCCACACCTCGACACCCAGGTAGATGACCTGCACCCATTCGACGACCCATACGGCATAGCCATCTAGCTCAGGCCGCGTCCAATCCCGCTCCGCCCGCACAAACTCGGCAAACTCCACGGGCAAGCCCCAGGACTGCATCCGCAGCAGCACCGCCAACTGCGCAGCGATGAATGCCGCTACCTGCAGACAGTTCGCTTCCTCTTGGCCAACGATCACGCGGGCCTCGAAGCGCGCCTCCACCGCGACCTCACCAGTGCCAGGGTCCTTTTCTGCTGCGTCAAACCCTGCCAGCTCGATCACCACTGCCGGCGGCGGGATAACCCTGATGCTCTCCGGCATGGTTCCGACGTAGGCCAGCCCAGGGATCGCCTCCTTGATATGTTCCTCAATGGCGGCATACACCTGACCAAGAGGGATCGGATCGTCATCCATTGCCCGTTCTCCGCAAATACTTCTGCAGCTCGAAGTTCATTTCCTGCTCCATCACTACTTGCAGGCGTTCGTGCGCTCGATCGGTCCAGGCTTCGAAGTGCGCCCGGGTGTCATCAAGCGAGATTTTCGCCTTGGCCAAGGGGAAGCGGCTATCGTTCTCAGAGATCCAACCAGACCGGCGGCCACCACCGCCAGACACCTCGCTGTCGGGGTAGTCGCTCGCGTCGAAGTGCTTGCTGGCCGTACGGATCCAGATATCTGGACTGCCACCGTAAACGCGTTTGAAGAACGCACCCTCATAGCGCCGCCCGGCCACCGACACACCCGAGCGGGTTTGTCGTGGCCGGCCAGCCCGACTGGCTTCGATAGGGTTGATCCCGAACCACAACCGGCCTTGTCCATTGCTGGATACAGGGAACGCCTTGAGGCGCTGTCGCACTGCTGCAATCGCGATGCGCTCTTGACGGCCGACATCGCGGGCGATGTGAGTCCGAAGCCAGCGGAGAACCTTGTTGATGGCTCGACGCTGCGCCGCAGCAACAGCTTTGGGGACCAACCGCATGAAGTCCTGAAAGCCCTTCACATCCTGCGGATCGACCCTCAGCGAGATCATTCCGCTGGAGGCCGACTGCTTGTAGTAGCTACCAATACTCATGGCGCCTTCCTCAGCACAAGCGTGACCAAACCATCACCGCCCGGCTCGATCACCGTAATGGTGTAGTACCCACCGCCATCCTCAGGCGGCAGATCAATGAACACCTTCTGCTTGACCTCCACCCCCGCGTTGTCGCCAACCCGAATCACCAGGTGCGGCTCACGTAGGGCCGTGCGGATCTGGCCGAGCTTGGGCTGGAGCCAGGGCGCGGAAAACATGCCGAGCACATCGCGCCCCTCGATCTGCGCCGGATCGCCCAGCACCTCGAAAACTGTGTCGTCAACATCGGCCAGCAGCTCTCGAAAGCCCATGGTCAGAGCGTCAGACGGATGACAGTGCGGGGACGGGTGCAGATGTGCAGCGGGTTGGACTGCGCCTCGCCGTCAATACCCTTCCCGAAGGGCATTTCCTCGATCTTGCTGTAGTACGGCAAGCCCTCGGTGTTGACGGTTTCGATGTAGTCTGCCGGCGCGTAGATCGACAGGAACAGATCCGAGACACCCTCTGGGACCAGGCGGGCCTCGTCATCCGACACGTAGGCCTTGCCGCCGACCTTGCCGCGATAGCGCTCCCAGCTGATGCCGCCGAACTCGAAACCCTCCCGTCCATCACCCCGCAGGGCTGCGGCTTGCTGGCTGCCCTTGTAGGTCTCGACCACCGACGGGTGAGAGATCAGCCTCTTCCAGAAAGTCTTGCCACAGAACGCACGCGCGCCGGTGGTGGTGACATTGCCGAGCGCATCCTCCTGCATATCCAACGCGTCGACGCACTGAGCCTGGATGTTGGTGTTCGGGTCGTTGAGGCCCATCGACAGCGTCTGTCGGGACACACCAAAGGTTTTGTAGATGTCCAGCAGCACCGACGAGCCGTCGGCGTCGAGCACTTGCCCATTGACTGCCCCCATGCGGTGATACTCATGGGTAGCGTCCAGCTGGCTCCGGGCCTTGCCCAGGCGCTTGTTCACAACCGCCTGAACGGCCTGCAGCTCGGTGGTGGAGCCGAACGCACGAATGCCCTGGATCTCGTCAGCCTTGATCGAGAAACGCTGCGGCAGGTGAATGGTGTTGAAGGGGATGAGCTTGCGCTTGCTGCCACCGACCACCAAGCCGGAGGTTCCGCGCTCACCCGCAGGCACCAGGGCGAGTGTATCGCCGTCCTTTTCGATCTGAACGGTCAGGGTCGGGACACCCTCTTCGCGAAAGAGCCCGAGGGCAGCCAGGCGGCCCGGCACGTACTCCTGCTCGTTGATGGCCGCAGTCAGGGCTGCAACGCTGAAGGCATCATCTTGAAAAATGGCAATCTCAGCCATGGGGTACTCCAGAAAGTAAAAACCCCGCTCGAGGCGGGGTTGGGAGAAAAGAATGGTTCAGTCAACGCAGGATGATGAAGTTCGCCGCAAGTGACTTTTCCGCATCGCCATCGAGGCCCGTCAACAGCGCCTCGGTGACTTCAGCCAGCCGCACCACAGCGCGCCCACGTCGCGGGACGTCCGATTCGCCGAGCGGTGCGAAGAGGATGCAGACGGCGCTCTCGCTACCGTCTTCAGCCGCAGGATTGTAGGGAGCGAACTCACCACTTGCAGTGACCAGGCCGAGCAGTTGGCCTGCAACCAGGGCCGGGCCCGCGACGACGTTGATGGCTTCGCGGGAGATCTTCCCCGCACCTTCGGAAAGCAGAAATTCACCGGCGTGGACCGGTTCCTCATGGATGGTGCTCATGGTCGTGCTCCTTTATTGGCGGCCTGCCGGCGGGCAGCCCAGATGTCAGTTGGGTTGGGGAGTTGTGCCTTGATCTTCTCCGGCTCGTCGTCTGCGGGCGGCAGGCTGTTATCGATCTCGAAACCCTTCCCGGAGCTAACCAGCTTCTCGAACAGCCGCACCCGCACCGCATCGGGCTCCAGGCCGGCCTTCACGTATTCGGCAGTCAGCTCCGGCAGGCGGGCCGCAACGCAGAGATCGTGGATGCCTTTGGCGCGCTTCAGCGCGGCCTGGACCGTGGCCTGGTCGGTCAGCTTGGTGGAAGCGATCAGCGGCTCGACCAGGTTGCTGATTCCCGCCTTGGCGCAGTCCTGGGTAATCATCAAGGCCAGTGCGGTAGAGTCGCCAGCACCAGCGGCCGGCGGTTCAGCTGGCGGTGCCGGATCCCAACCCTCTGCCTGGGGCTGGTCAGCCAGCTGATCCAGCAACGCCTTGGGCGTCTGGCGGTACCGCTTCATCGCGGCGCCCTGGCCTAGGCACGCCTTGACCTCGACCCCGTTGCCCACTTCATCGGCCAGCCCCAGCGCGAGGGCCTCTTGCGCGGTCAGCCAGGTCTCGTCGTTGACCATGCGCCGCAGCTCGGCATCGTCGATGTCCGGCGCCTTGGCCTTGTAAGCAGCGATGATCGCCTCGAAGGTCTGGTCGAGGACGTCTGCCACCCGGCGCAAATCCTCGGCATCACCGCTGGTCCAGGTCCACGGGTTGTGCACCATCAGCATTGCGTTTGAAGCCATCACTAGGCGGTGCGCGCCGCACGCTGCGACGCTACCTGCGCTGGCTGCCAAGGCATCAACACGTGCAGTACAGCGCTCACCCAGCCGGTTCAGCGCGTTATGAATGGCCAGGCCGTCGAACAGATCGCCGCCGATGGTGTTGAACGCCACCACAACCGGGGAAACACCATCGTCGATCGCCTTCAGGTCCTGGATGAATTCGTTCGCGGTGATGCCCCAGCCCCCGATTTCACCGTAGATGTAGATCTCGATGGGCGTGGCGTCGGCCTTGGCATCGCCCTGCCCCTCAGCCGCCGCGCTGATCTTGTACCAGTGCTGGTCTTCGATCTGCTGCACCGACGGCACCTTGTTGAAGATGCGGAACGGCATCAATTGATTCATATTTTCCCCTTGTCGCTGGACTCATCAGGGTCATCCTCGACGGCCGGCAAACTGCTGTAGTTGAGACCCAGGGCCTTCGCCCGGGCGATATCGGCGGCGTTCTCCTCGTCGACCACCTCTGCATCGGTGCCATTGCGCAGGCAAACCTCGCTACGCGAAGCGAACCCCGCAGCGATTTCCATGCTGCGAGACTGAACGTCCTGCACCGGGTGGATATAGGCCCAGCCCTGCGGCACCCAACGGGTACGCTGGTACTCGCGGCGACGCTGCGCGTAGTCCGGCAGGTCGAGCGCACCAGCGAGCACAGCCATATCCATCCAACCTTTGCGCACCGGCCGGCACAACTGATGGACGTACACCTGGAACTGGAGCTGCTCCAGCCGCCGCCGAAATTCGGTCAACACCACGCGGATCGCCCGGTCGTTCACGCCCTGCATGTCGCCGGTCATGAGCTCGTACGGCAGCCCAGACCCAGCGGCAGCGGCCATCAACTGTTGCCGCATGAAGTCGGGGTAGTTGTTGCCGGCGTCTGGAGGGTCCGAGAACTCGACTTGCTCACCAGGCAACAGCTCCTGCATCGTGCCGGGCTCCAGCCCCACCATCGGGGTAAAACCGTCGCGGTCGTACTTGACCGGCGCCCCTGTAAGCGGGTCGAGTTGCGGCGGCCCATCTGGGGCTGGCTTGCGAACGAAACCGGCAAACAGGTTGGCCACCTCTTGGCGGAACAGCACTGCGTCGTCGAAATTGTCCAAGCTGCGCAGGCGCTTCAGGACCGGCGCCAAACGCGGAACGCCGCGCAGCTGACCTGGCTCCAAGGGCTCGAACACGTGCAGCATCTGCTCGGCAGGGATCCGCACCAGCTGGTTGTAGCCCACATTGAGCGAGGACTTGTCGCTGGGGTGGTTGCGATAGCACCAGTACGCCACGCGCCGGCCCATGGCGTTGAACTCGATGCCGGCCCGAATGACGTTGCCGAAGCGGGTCATTTCGAACTTGTCATGGGGCACAAACTCCGGCGATAGGCACTGCAGCTGCAGCGGCACCGCGTAGCCATCCTCCAGCCGGCGCGGGCGCAGTCGAATGAAGCACTCGCCCGATTGCTCTACCGTGCGCGCCACCAGCGCCTGCAAGCCATAGAAGTCCGTGAGTTGATCGGCATCAGCCTCGTCTACCCAGTCCTCCCACAGCTCCTGCATCACGTTGCGAATCGCCTTGTCGAGCAGCCGCGGATGTGGCGTGATGCCGGTACCGATCAGGTTGCTGACGCGCTTGTCGATGACGTTGGCAGCGTAGGGGTCATTACGCACCGCGCTACGGGAGCGGGAGCGCAGGTTGCGCAGGGCCGGCATGATCAAGCTGTTCACGCCGGTGTCAGGCGCATCCCAGTTTGATGATCGCCGCCCCTCTGCGGCACCTTCGTAGCTGGCCTTGATCCGCTCGGGCACCAAAATACCCGAGCGACCGAGGGACAGGTAGCGTCCGCTCACAGCCCCTTGCCCCCATGGTAGACGCGGGTTACCCGCGAGCGACGCCCGGCGGCGGCCACCAATTCGGTGCGGATCAGGTCGCGAGCCTTGATCAGCTCGTCGACCGTTCGATACTCGACGGTGCGGTCCGAGTAGCGAACGATCTTTTCACCGCGCGCAATCGCCCGCTCGACAGCGTCGAGGTGTGCTTTTGTATAGGCCATGTCAGCGTCTCTTCAGGTAGCCGCTACTGGAGCTGCGGCGTTGCATGGGTCGGGGCGCAGCTCGAGGAGCCGGCGGTGGTGGTGGTGGTGGTGGATCGTTGCGCTTAATCGGAACAGGCGCAGGGGCCGGCGAATCGATCTTTTCGTCCTGGTCGTCGGCATCGGACTTACTGGCCTGGGGCCGGGCTGGCTCCGGTTCGACCTGCTCGAACAAGTTGGCCTGCGCGAGCGCCTGCCGCAGCTTGTCCCAGTCCTGTTCGCCGTAGCGGTGCAGCCCGAGGAAGTTGGCCATGGCTAGGTTGTACACCATCAGGTCGAGCGCCTCGTTGCGGTCGGCCTTGCCCTTTATCCACTCAATCCGCTTGTAGCCCTTCACGTACCGGGCGACCTTTCGCTCGGCCACGCATTGCTGGAAGAACTCGTCGGGCAGGTCCTTGGCGAAATGCAACGCGCCAGGCCCTTTTTCGAAGCTGTAGCGGTTGTAGATCCAGTCTTTGGCCGTGTCGGTACCGACGATCCACAGCTCCGCACCGTTGCGCTCAGTTTGGCCCTTCCAGGTGACGTCCACTTGGGACGGCCGCTGGGCGATCACGGGGCGACCTGGCTTGCTCGCCCCCTTGAGCGCGAACACGTTGCGCCAGCGGCGCACGCGGGTGAACTGGTAGACCTCGTGGGTATGGTGACCACCCGAGTCGATGCCCGTGGCCAGGATCCCCAGGCTCACGCCACAGGGATGCCGGTATCGGACTTTCAGCCGCTCGTCCAACAGCGACCAGGTACGCTCGTCAGCCGGATCGCCGGGAATCACCTGGTGATCGACCACCCAGCGTTCCATCCCGGTACCCCAAGCCATCACCATCAGTTCCAGGCGGTTGGCCTGGACGTCGACGGAGGTAGTCAAGGCAAGCGCCCCCACGGGCAAGGTGCCGAGGACATAGTCCTCTTGCAGCGCGCGGGCCTGCAGCACCTCAGCTTTGGTCTGCTCGACCGCACTGTCCCAGACCTCAGCCAGGCGAGTGTTGTAGAACACCTGCATGGGCTCTAGGTCACCGTGGTCCTGGGCGCGCTTGGCTTCTTCGAACTCGCGGGCCAACATCGTCCACGAGTGCCAGCCCAGCGGGGCATACAGCGCGTTGAGGTGGAAGCTCACTGTCTCGCCGTCACCCTTCGCATGGGCACGCCACTCGCCCTTGGCCAGCATCTCGCTCTTGTAGTGCTCCTCGATCAGCACATCACAATCCGAGCCGGCACACTGGTAGTGCACGGTACTGAAGTCAGGCGAATACAGAAGACGGTCCCAGCTCAGCACCTGCATGTGCCCACAAGTCGGGCACGGCACGTAGAAGTGGCGCTGATCGCCCATCATGAAGAGGTCGTCGATCCGCGACGCCCCCTTGATGAGTGGTGAGCTGGAGAAATAGAACTTGGCGTTGCGCCCGAAGGTACTCCCCCTGGCCTCGGCCAGCTTGATGGGGTCGCCCTCTTGGTCGACGTCGACATCCCAGCGATCAACCTCATCGCCGTAAATGTACCGAGCCGACAGCTCGGACAGGTTCGCGGCCGAGCCAGCCGTGGTGGCGTACAGCGTGCCGCCCTGGAACTCCTTCGTGTCCATGGTGTTGCGGGCATCCCTGGAGCGGGACGTGGCAACACGCTCCTTGAGCTCGGGCGTTGCGTCGATGGTCTTGCCGATCCGCGACGATACTCGCTTTGCAAGGGCCAAGCTGGGCAGCAGCGTCAGGATGTTTGAAGGCGCCATGTGGATCAGCGCCCCGATCCAGTTCAGGGCAATCTGCGTTTTCATCAGCTGCGAAGCGACCTTGGTCACCACCCGCTTACACGGGTGAGCAGGCGACAGGCAGCGCATGGGTTCGCGGGCGTACGGTGTACGCGCGGTGCGGTACTTGCCAGGCTCTGCGGCGCCGGTATCACGCGGGATCCGCATGTACTCGTCCGACCACTCGTCGACCCACAGATCGGGGTCAGGTTTCAGCCCTCTGCAAAACGCTTCGCGGTACACCTCGGCACCGTCTGCGTATCCGGTGGGCATAGGCTCAGCTCTGTGTAATGGCTTGCGAAAGGTCGGCGCTGTTCATCTTGCCGACTTCGGTGAAGACGCGACGGAAGGCGTCAACTAGGTGTTTCTCGATGTCCCAGGGATCGTTCATCGCAACCAGCTCGGCGGCCAACTGTGGCGCAAGGCCGAAGAACTGATCGCGAAGCATACGACCCGCAGAGTACGCGGCATCTTCTACTGCCTGCCGCTCGACCAGGTTGCCCTGGACCTTGTTGAACTCGGCCTCGGCCAGCTGGGCGAGGTAATACTCGCGGTGGGCCTTCGCCTTCTGGAAGTTGTGAGTACCGCCGGGCGCCGGATCCGGTTGCAGCACCGCAGGTGGGCCGGTCTCGGGCTGGAGCTGGCTTCGGACATCCCGCTCGACACGGTTCTCCTCGTGCCGGGCAGCGACAGCCGCCTTGCTCGGATCGGCTGAATCAGCCAGCAGCAGCTCCGTGGCTTCAACGTCGACCTTCCCGTCAACAGTCAGCACCAAGCGTTCCTGCTTGGCCAGTTTGGAAACGTAGGATTTCGACCATCCATGCCGGGCGGCGAACTCCGATTTCGTCAGGTGCGTCATGTCGAAACGTCCAGTTCACCCAATGAATTAAGGGGGTTAACCAGTTCACCCCAGTTCACTAAGCTGGTGAACCTCCCGCTAACAAAGACCCGCGGGTTTCCCGTCCCGTACCCCTGCCATATCGCCAGGGTCCCCCGCCCCGCCGGGGCTGCCGGCCGGGTCATTGCCCCGGCTCGCCGGCCTGGGGCGGCGCCTGCTCCAGTCCCAGCCGCTTGGCGGCCCAGCGCATGTAGAGGTTGATCGCGACATCGGCACCGGCCATCGCAGCCAAGCAACCAACCGCTGCTGCCGCCCATACCGAAACGCCGAGGGCGTACAGCAGCATGTTGGTCGAAAGACCGCAGGTCACGCAGGCACCAGAGCGCAACGCCAACCGGCGAATCAGCCCCCAACCGCGAGCGCCCGCCATATCCGCCCGCCACATCTCTCCCGAAACACCGCCGACCAGGGACAGCACGATCACCATCCAGATTGGCAGTTCGGCTAACGTTTGTTGCTCGCTGTTCATGTAAGCCTCATTGGCAAAGCACGGCGCCGGAAAAAGAAAACCCCGCCAGTTGGCAGGGTTCTCGGTGCGCCGACAATTCGGAGCGGCTTGCACAGCACAGTGCTTGTGGGGTAAGCGCCTAAGCGCACTTTTGATATCGTGGCGCCTTTTTACATGCCACCGGAAAAACCGAAAAGGGCCTATTTTCGGTTCGTCGCCATGTGGTGGTTATGTCTCATCAATGTTGCACGCAAGTCGCATATTCACCCGACGAACGGTCTGCTGGCGGACGCGGCCAGCGCGGGCGGCCAGGATGGCAAAAACCTGCAGGTGAAGGGCCTTAACCCAGTTTCGGTAGGTGCGGTCGGCGTCCTCAGCCAGCCCAACCTCGCGCATCTGCTCGCGCACCGTGACCCCATACAGGTAGCGCAGTTGGGCCAGCTTGGCCAGCGTAGCCCCGCGCGGATCACGCCGCTCCAGCTGGACCACTGCCGCGTCAACCTCTGCTGCCGCGTGATCAAGGCCTGCACCGCCGACCAAAATTCGCGAACCGGATGAGCCTCCGCGCGGTGCAGCCCCCTTCCATTCCATAATGCTGCCCATTTGACTGCCCAAGCTGGCATCCAGCCCAAGCTGTCCACGCCGCTCTCCCCAGTGCTTCATCAGCTCGGCAACCAGACGCAGGCGTTCGGACTGGTCGATAAGTGCCGCCATATCCATGCGGTGCAGCGCGTGATCCACCTGCCCCTGTAGGCGCAATCCTTGGTCCTTCGTCATCGCCAGCCCTCCCCGGCCAGTACCCAACACGCATTTGGCAAACCCAACACAAACCCAACACACTTAAAACTCAATGAATTCAATGGATTGGAAGTAACTGTGTTGAGTGTGTTGGGTGTGTTGGGTTTTTCAGGGTTCGCATAGAGATTTCTTCCCCCTTCGATTTCAGCGATTAAAAAAAATCGCGCGCGCGCGCGTGCGCACAAACCCAACACACCCAACACACATACCCCCAAAGCCACAGATTCCGGGGCCTGAATGTGTGTTGGCTTACCGAAACCAACCCAACACAAACCCAACACACCCAACACACTTAATGGCAGAGTCATGCCGCAAGCCTCTTGATGTGGTCCCAACTGTCGACGTTCCAGCCCGCCAGCTTTGCTCGGGCACGCCACTCGACAACGGTCTTGCCCAGCTCGGCCGACTTCATGGATGGGGGCAGGGAAGGATCACCCTCGCTGGGCACAAAGAACGCCGCAAATCGGCGAGAGCTGCCATCAGTCCAGGGGATAGGGCGTGTCTTCTCCACCTTCGCGCTTAACATCAGCGAGAACTTCGTGTGGCTCATGGAGTTCTCTTTGTTGTGGGAGCACCACTCAAGGAACATGGCGTACACATCGGAAGTCAGGCAGCAGCCCCATAGACCGTGCCCCAACTCGCCGTTTCGCCAGAGGTAGAAGAAGGTCTGCCAAGCCGTGCGACTCAGCTCAACAAGCCTCTGGCGGGCTTCAGTTTTTGGCGGACGCGTGCGCTGGTTGAAATCCCCAAGGTCGATATCGAGCAGCCACCCGTACAAGGCAGCCACCCCACCGTTGGCCAACTCTCGGGCGATAGCCTTTTGCCTTTCGGCGGGCAGAGTCTCCATTGGCCACATCACTAGCATCCGGCGGTCGTCTTCACTGATCGGCCATGGCATGATCTCGTTGCTCAAGAACGCGGAGTTCATGTGGTTGGATTCTTCCCAGCCGTTGATGAACTTGGATTCCATGCGCACCGTCTTGCCGGTGATCATGTGCTTGATCTTGCCTACCTGGTTGTAGCGCTGGTCACGGCTCACCACCTCTTCAAACACGGCCCAAAGCTTGCCGCTTTGCCAGGCGTTGAAATTGCCCTCCAGCTGTGCTTGGCCAACCGTGGCACCGTAACGACCGTACAGCTCGCCCATGATGTCCGCGAACAGCAGGCTTTTGCCCGAGCCCTCCATGGTTGAGTGGAACAGAATCGCGGTGTCCATCTTTGCGCCCATGTGTTGTAGCGGGTAGGCCAGCCACTTGACCAACCAATCCAACGCTTCGGCGTCATTGTTGCAAAGGAACGAGATCAGCCACCGCAGGTTCTCGCACGCAGCATCGTCACGGACCGGCTCAAGCGGCAAGCCCTCAAAAGTGTTGATGTAGATCGCCGGGTCCTTGGTCATCGTTGGGTCGAACACGATGTGATCGACGTCCACCACCCGCCGTTCCGGGCTGTTCAGCCAGAGCTGATAGGCATCCCCCAAGGCCATCTTGACGCTGCCCTCGGGCAACCGACGCTTCTTCTCACGATCCCAGGCCTCTTTTGTCCCATCGATGTAGATGTACCGGTCGAGCGGTTCAAGCTTCAGCGCTCCACCCTTCTTGCTGGACATCTTCCGGGCCTGCTCAAGCTCTTGCACCTGCTCGAAAGCGATGAGCTTCTTGTCGGTCCGCTCCATCCACGCTTTCGAAAGTGGCTTGCCGACCAAGGCCTCGAAGCCTGTCCGCTTCATCGACCGTCGCTTGTCGAAGTCCCATACGTTCGTGGAACCTTCGACCAGGGCAAATCGGCGCATCGCAGCATCAATGTCCAGGGCATCTCCCCCCGGCCCCCCGGTGGCCGAGGAGTCGGCCGGGCTGATGGCCTCGACGTCTGATGGGGTGCGGGGAAGATGCTCGATATTGCTATCGACGACCGGAGGCAGCTCGGCCGGCTCCACCACCGATGGGGCTCGGGGAAGTTCGCCCAATGGCGGCGGTGCCGGCGGACGCGACTTCGCGTCAATACCCAGGATCCGAGCTGCCGCCCTAGTCGCAGCCTTCTGGTCGCCGTCGTGCTCTAAGATGCAGAACACATCGAACGCATCATTCTTGTGTCCGTTCGCCAGCGGGTCCGAGGTGTGATGCGAGTAAAGCTTGCCCTCCGTGATCGTCACACCGGGTAGGCCTGAACTGCTGTGCGGGCTCAACCACTTCCCATCGACGCGCTTGTAACCGTGCGCCTCAATCATCGTTGCGATGTCATGGATACGATTGAATTCAGGGATGACCTCGGGGAGCCGGTCACCAGATCGTGCTGTAGCTGTTGATGGTTTGGCCATGGGATGAGTTGCAGGCACAGGTGTTGCCGCCTTCGGTTTCCACGGGCAAACGGCCTCCCCCTTCGGTTTGAACTCATCCCAGTCCTGCCAGATTGCCAACAAGTCGTCAGGCAGCTCTGGCAAGCCGTCAGCTGTCGGAGGGGTACGCCATGTGTATGGCTTGTGCGTGCCAGGGTGAATGGATGGTGGCAATACGTCCTGCACCAGGCCACCCCGCAACTCGAAGACCGTCACTTTCTTGAAAGGCTCAGCCGCCATGCGGAAAGCGGCCTCGCGGCCTGCATCCCCGGCGTCCATGGCAGCCTTCACTTGGACCATGAGCCCTTTGTAGATGGTGCCATCCGGGTCGTTTCTGTTTGGCCAAACCAAGGCGTGGCGACTCAGTTCCACCCCCTCAGGGACGCGGAACATCACGCGGAATCGTTCAGGGTTGCCCACGGAGGTGGGGTACGCGTCAGCGAGTGCGTCGACATCGAGCCCAAGCGTCTGCTGCAGCACCTGCCGGGTCAGTTCGACATCATCAACATCGAGCGAGCAGACACGACTCGGCCCAAGCACAACACCGAGGTTGTGGCTCGGGCTCGCAGTCCAGAACGCTTCAGCTTTCGAGGCATCCGTGAAATAGCCACCAGGCTTGTTCCATCCGGCCCCCTTCGGCCCCTTCTCACCCGGTTCGATAGGAACCAGAGCCAGACCGAAGGTTTCAATGTAACGCCGCGCCCAATCAGCTGTGGTAGGAGTTGGGCGTTTGCTCATCTCCGGCGCTCCCGCAACTCTTGGCAATCGATGCAGGTTTCGCAACCGGAGGCTGACAATTGACGTGCCAGCGGGATGGGCTCATCGCAGTCTTCGCAGATTTGCGCGCTTGGCTTGACCGGGAGCCGCGCAAGACGCTGCAGCGACAACTGGAGGAAATACTCAGCGCGGTCATTGGCAAAATCGACGGCATCAGCCATGGTTTGAGTCCTCCATGGCTTCGCGCGCGCCCGCCATGATGGCGAGAACTTGCCGGATAACTTCCATGCCACGCTGCTCCAGATTCAACACCTCCGACAAGGTCCAAACGTTGTCCGAGGCACCATCATGCAGGCTACCCACGAACTGTCCGGACTCGGCCAGAAGCTTCGCAACCGCCTGCAAGGCATCGTTGGTAGCAGGCACAGGCTTGGGGCGATACCAGACCGCACCGGCAGGACGAACTAGCGCATCGAGCAGCCGAGAGTCCGCGGTCCACTGCACGATCTCTTCCAATTCGTCAGGGGTTGGCCAGCGGCGGTCATCGGCATGGTGCAACTTCTTCTGCAGGGCATCCACCTCGAGCCCCATGTCGAAGGCCAGCCTGGTGATACCGCCGTGATAATCACGACCCGCGCGATAGAGCGCTTGTCGCAAAGTGAGAACCGGACCTGCGCCCGGCAAAAGATCAATCCTACTCATAACCGTAAATCCTCGGTTTACGGCCTAGTCATAGGATCATGTAAGACCTATCCTACGACCACGACCTGTGTGCTGTGCCTTGCGTGCTGTGCGGGCATGGCATGTGGTAATAGTCGTCCGGCTGAACTTGTGAGAGAGGCCACCGGCCGACGAGAGTGATGGTGCTTCGTACTGTCATAGCTGGGCTGGGAGGTGAGAGTCCTGGCCCAGCGTTCTTACCCCTTTCCTTGCCTCAAGTATCCCCAGTCAATGTCCGGTCGCAGCGATTCACAAGTAACCTCTCCTCCCGTTTCTCGATCCAAATTGACAGCCAACCCCGCACCTGCGCGGCGGTTTCCATAAGCCACTTGCTTCAGTTGGCCGACCGATGTTCCGCAGTGCCGTGCGAGGGCGTCGACCCCTTCCTTGTCTATCGTTTTCAAATATTCGCTAAGCGTCATAGACACCTCCAATGCCCGGCAGATTAGCAATTGCTAATTATGAAGGCAATAGCAACTCGTAATTTACTGTTTGCTAACGGAAAGCAATCATCTGCAGATGGACATTAACGAAAGGCGCATCGCCTCCCTCCGTACGATCATGGGGAACCTGAGCCAGAAGGAATTCGCCGAGGCTCACGACCTAGACGCGTCGTACCTGTCGCAACTGCTCAACGGCCATCGCAAGCTGGGGGAAAAGGCTGCGCTTAATCTCGAGCTCAAGATTGGGCTTGCAGCAGGGACGCTGACATCTCCTCCAATGGAGGAACCCTCCATCGCAGCCCCAACCAACGTGGTTCGCCTGCCCACCAGGGCAGCAAAGGACAAGAACTACGTTCTGATTCCGCATCTCGATGTCGCGGCTTCTATGGGGCATGGCAAGGCAGCCCCGGAAATGCACATTGAAGTCATCCGCGACATGACGGTTCACCTAGACTGGCTCAGGATGCAGGGCCTTAGTTTTTCCAACATCGACAACCTGGCGATCATCACTGGCGATGGCGACAGCATGTCTGGCACATTCGCAGACGGCGATGCCCTGCTTGTGGATCGCGGGATCACCGAGGTGAAGACAGACGCAATTTATGTCTTCACCCTCGATGGCGATCTGTACATCAAACGCCTGCAGCGTCTGACTGGAGGCCAGCTCCGAATGATCTCCGACAATCCTATCTACCCACCGATTACCATCGACGAGTCGATGATCGAGCGGATGCATATCCAGGCCCGTGTCCTACTGGCCTGGAACGCGAAAAAGCTCTAACGCCTTCTCGGGTTGTGTCCCACCGGCCATCCGCCGGGGCGCAACCACGCCCATGCAATTTAGCATCTGCTATTGAACAATTATTTAGCTTTTGCTAATTTCAGCTTCGTGCCCCTCTCTCACATCAAGGACACGAAGAATGAAATCAGCACAGCACAACGGATCGGTAGCAATTCTGATCCATCCAACCACCTGCAGCAGCGTGGAAAAAATACAGGCATTCCAACGCAGCACCGGCTTGCAGCTGGTCGTCACGCTCGAAGGTAAAGCCCATGCTGTACCTGCCAATGGGGGTGCTGCATGAGCGAATTCAGGATCTCCCTTCGCCAGATCATGCTGCTGCAACGCACCTTGGATAACGGCGGCACTGCGACCTGCAAATTGCAGCGTCCCGAAGCCACGGTCGATGCACAGATCGAGATCGAAAATGACAGTACTCATCACAGCATCAAAGTGACCCTTGGGCCGCTATGCAACAGCCTGAAACTTCCGCGCGCCCTCTCTACCAAGTGCCAGTCCTTAAGAGATTTTGTGCAGGACATCGCGAATGGCCGGGCTGACTCCGCAGCCCAAACGGAAGAAGCGCTTGCTCTCATGGAGGCGCAAGTCAGCGTTGAAGAGGTCCTGCAGACGGGTCAGACAGCCTACGTAATCGCCACCGTAAACCGACAGCTTCCACTTGGCGCCGTGGTGACTGACGACCAGGGAGATGTCTGCGCTGCAGTGACGGGAGCCACTAAAGAGCAGCTCGCAGCAGCAGTCCGCGCGAAGCTCCGGCCCAGCCCTGACGGTATCGGGAAATGCGCATGAGTACGCTGGAACAGCTCCGCAGCGAGTGGACCACCCCCTGCCCAACGCTCACTGCTGTCAGAGAGCGATATTTCCCCCACATCGGGTCAGACAGGCGGTTCAAAGAGCTGATCAACAAAGGGCGGATTGATCTTCAGCTGAGCAAGATCGACAGCTCAAAGAAAGCCCAGCACGTGATCTACCTGCACAACCTTGCCGCTTATCTCGACCGGCAGGCCGAACGCTCTACCCAATCTGCTTGACCAGGCGGCCCCGGCCATCAGGGGCTCATGGCCCCCGCCGACTCTCACACCAACGGCGGAGGGCTACATTTGGAGCACAGCACATGCAACCGCATCAACAAGTTCTTGCCCTGGGCATCATCTTCCTAGTCACCCTGGCCATCCTGCCTTTCCTGTTCGCGAAAGCTCGGCATCGTGCCTTCAACAGGGGCTTGGAAATCGGGAAACAGCGTCTGCAAGCCGATCTGAAATTGCAGATACAAAGCCTGCAAGTGGACCTGGACGAAGCACGGGTTCAAGCCGAGGCGAGCCAGCGCAAGCACCACATGGCTGTAGCACATCTCAAAGGCAACGTCCGCGAGCTCGAAGCCAGGATCATGTCGTATACCGGACTGGCAGTGACCAGGGCGGATTACGAGCTGCTCATCAGCGCCTTGGAAACCCTGAGCCTCACCGAGCGGACGTTAACCGCAATGAAGGCAACTCAGCAGGCATCACGCGCCAAACTACAAGCCGTTGGACTGGACGGTCTGGCTAAACGCATTCACACCCAACTGCGCGAAACCCCTGCCAGTGCCGCAAGCGCTGAGGTGGCAGCATGACGACCGCTCAGCAAATCAACGTTGCAGGCGCGCAGCAGCAGGCCCTTCCCTTCCAGCGGGAGCTGTACGTGGATCTGTTCGCAGGCGCGGGCGGAGCCAGCAGCGGCGGCGCACGCGCCTATCGCGACCCTGATGTGGCCATAAACCACAACCCTATTGCTATCGCTGTTCACCGAGCTAATCACCGCAAGACCCGACATTACATCAGCGACATTTACGAAGTTGATCCACTGAAGGCCACCGGCGGCCAGCCAGTTGGCATCCTGTGGGCTTCACCGGACTGCCGGCACTTCTCCAAGGCCAAAGGTGGCGCGCCACGCAGCAAAAGCGTTCGCTCCCTGCCATGGGTCGTTGTCCGCTGGGTGTTTGCGACACGCCCGCGCCTGTTCCTCATGGAGAACGTCGAGGAGTTCCAGGCATGGGGTCCGCTGGACGATGCTGGTAAACCGCTCAAGACCGAGATGGGCCGCACCTTCAAGGCGTTCGTATCCTGTCTTACCACCGGCCTGCCTGCCGATCATCCCGACATGGCGGAAATCATGGATTGCATCGGCCAGTGGGTTCCCATGGAAGC
The DNA here is from genome assembly GCF_057766845.1 of Pseudomonas sp. D5(2026). Taxonomy (NCBI): domain Bacteria; kingdom Pseudomonadati; phylum Pseudomonadota; class Gammaproteobacteria; order Pseudomonadales; family Pseudomonadaceae; genus Pseudomonas; species Pseudomonas sp. D5(2026). The sequence continues at coordinate 1,345,087 of NZ_CM173421.1, read as the reverse complement.
TCTGGTGCGCGGCCTAGGCTGCAAAGTGCAATGGAAAGAACGCCGTGCGTCCAACGCTGGGTCACCGACCATCCGCAAGCGCCTGTTCCTGATCGGTCGCACCGATGGCCGTCCCATTGTGTGGACCAAACCCAAGAGACACGAGAACCCTCAGGCCGACCAGTTGCCATGGCGAACGGCGGCGGAGTGCATCGACTTTTCCGACCTGGGCAAAAGCATCCTGGACCGCAAGCGCCCGCTGGTAGACAACACCTGCCGCCGGGTCGCGAAGGGATTCTGGCGGCACACAGTGCTGGCCGAGCAACCGTTTGTCATCCCGTTGAACGATCAGCAGCTGGCTGCCGCCAGCCTCACCGAGTTCGCCAACGCGAGCAACCAGCGAACCTTCAGCATTGCAGAGCCGTTGCGCACCCAAGTTGCCCAGGTGAAGGGCGGCCACTTCGCCCTGGCAGCAGCACACCTCACGCACCTGCCCACAGGCAGCAGGCACTATGCTCTTGCCGCATCACACTTCGAGCAAGCCAACGGCGGGTTCTACAACGGTGACGGGCGGGCCGCAAAGGCACCACTGAGCACCATTCTCGGACGAGGCACCAATCAGCGTCTGGCCACCGCCTACCTGGTGAAGTACTACGGCACGGGTGGACAGTGGCAAGGCGTGGAAGAGCCTATGCACACGCTGCCAACGAGAGAGCGCATGGCGCTGGTCACCATCGTGCAGGTGCCAGCCGCCATTCTGCCGCCGGAACTGATGGAACGAGCCCGGAAGTGCGCCCACTTCCTGCACAAGTACCTGCCTGAACACTTCCCCGAGCCAGTGGATGTGGTGCTGCTCGGCGAGTACGCCCTGGTGGATTTCACCCTGCGCATGCTCAAGGCACCAGAGCTGAAGCTGGCGCAAGGGTTCAGCCCTGACTACATCCTCGATCGCGGACTTTTTGAGAATCCTCACACGGGCCAGCTGGAGTGGCGCGCCATCAATAACACCGACCAGATCCGACTTATTGGCAACAGTGTTTGCCCTGACGAGGCCGAGGATCTGATCGCCGCCAATGCCAAGGATCTGATCGATCTGTACCAGCGGGAGGCAGCATGAGCCAGCACGACCATCCCGCACCCGATGCGAAACTCAACGCAGCCGCGTGGCTCGGCCAGGCCGGGCTGTACCGCTCTCGGTTTGAAGCCGTGCAGAACGGCGAGCAGCTCTTGGAGCCAGTGTCAGCAGACGAGCTATTCGAACTCGCGCGCAAACACGTTCTCGAGGCCTGCATTCATGCCTAACCCAACACGCATCTGGCAGCTGATCAGCCTTGTGCTCTTTGTGGTGCTGGTTGCTGCCCTGATCGAGCTGTATCGCAGCAGCACTGCCCGCTGCCCAGCAGGCCCGCTAAGGACTGTCGACAACAGCCAGAACTACGAGCGCCTGGCCCTAAGCCCGAACGCACGCCGCGCCCATGAGAGGTATTCGTTGTGACCACCACACAGACCTACACCCCGACTACCCGGACGCCGAAGGGCATGCAGCCCATGCAACGCCCCGCCATGTCGTTCATTTGCGACATTTGCGGCAAGGCTCGCGTGAAGGGCAATCACGACCAGTGCTCCAAGGCCCGCCAGGCAGCTGGCTTCATCATCATGCGAGGTCGCAAATCATGAACACTGATCCACGAGACCTGTTCATCAGCCTCAACCCCCTCGGCCTGGACGAGCGCGAACTGAAGAAAGACAGCTCCGGGTTCGCCGACGAGCGCACGCATAGCGATTACCTGGTGTTCCTGTCTGGCTACAAAGCCGGCGCTGTGGACGCAGAGAAAAGCGGATGTCGGCGCCAACGCCCGATAAATGCCGAGGGCTACAAGCCCGAGATCAGTCCCCTGATCTTCGATGTGCACTGCACAGATGCAGCGCATTGCCGCAGCCTCGGCAAAGCGGAGGGCGATACGCCCGACAACAATATCCCCCGCGAGCAGCTGCGCGCAGACATGGCGACGGCTAAGGCTGACCATGACGCCAATGCACAGAACGCAATCGATCTCCGCAACCAGTTGGACGAGCGGGATGGACTGCTGCGCGATTGCTTCACCGCCATGCTCAAAGGTGGCTACTCGAAGCCCTTGCGCGAACGCATAAAAGCCGCGCTATCCGCCAGTGCAAAGCGCGAGGCACGCCATGACTGAGCGTATCCGTCCACCCATGGCTTCGCACAGCCTCGATCTTCCTGCCATCTGCGATGTCTGCGGCAAAGGCAGGTCGACCAGGCGACACACCACATGCAGCCGGATCCGCCAGCAGCGCGAGAGCGATAAGTGGGCTGCCTACATGGCCAACGTGGCCGCAAAAAAACATCAGCAGGCGCAGCGCCTGCGACCCCTTCGGTAAGTCGGAGAATATTTTATGGCTAAGCAACAAGTTAAACCCATCCACGAAGCAAACAACCCGACTTCCGAGGCAGTGCAACTTCTCATCACTCCCGCAGTATGGATTAGAAAGGAATTGTTATTTCCGGTTTTCGGGTTGAGCACTGAGGCCGTGCGCAAATATCGCGACCGTGGTATCTGGCTGGAGGAAAAACAGTGGCGCACTGACCCGGCCAACGTCATTGTCTACAACCGCGTTGAAATCGAAAAGTGGATGGCCGGCCATCCATGAGTGTGAAACTCCCAGCAGGTGTCAACGCCCTACCGACGGGCGTCGATATCAATGGCAACCTTCTGCGGATCGCCTTCATGTACGAAGGCGAACGCCGCCGGGAGCCACTACGTAACGTCGCCAAGATCAACAAGGCCGCCATCGCCTATGCGGACAACAAACGCAGAACGATACTGGCCGAGATCAAGGAAAACCGCTTCGATTATGCGGCTCACTTCCCCGACTCGGTTTGGCTTAAGGCTAGACAAGAACTACCGAACGAGCCCGCCAAAAGAACTGTAGACGAAGGGATAGCCCAGTGGCTTGAAGTTGCCAAGGTCAAAAAAGCCCACAGTACGTATATAAACTATAAGAGCAAGTCCGAACACGTCAGAAAAAAGTTTACCAGCAGAACAATCGCAAGCATCCCCAAGAGCGAACTTGAATTATTCCAAGCCGAACTACTTACAAATGGCCTCAAACCGAAAACCGTAAACGACATCTTCACAATAATAAGGGGGGTGTGGGGGGATGCGTTCAGCGATGAGATCATCAAGTTCAACCCCCTGGAGCGCATCGAGAACATCCAGTCTGACAGCGACAGCGAATTCGCCGACCCATTCACCCGAAGCGAGATCGAGCGGATAGCCGCCGCCGACCCGGAACGAATGGCAGACAGCCGGATGATCGTCTTCAACTGTTGGGCCGGGCTGTCTCTGTCCGAGTTGATCGCGGCCGGTGTAGAGGACGTCGACCTGGTGGCCGGCACTCTCACAATTCGACGCGCCCTGGTCGCAGGGGAATTCAAGGTACCGAAGGAACGCTCGCGTATTCGAACGGTGGAGCTGATTGCGCCGGCCCTGGAGCTGCTGACCATGATCGTGGCCGAAGCCAAGGATGCCGAACCCACGCACATCACCGTTGTGCAGCGAGACAACATCACGAAAAAGCATGAGCGAGTCCGCTTCCTGTTCCGCAGCTCCACCAGCGGCCTGCTGTGGAACGGCAAGACCGTCAGCAACTGGTTCACCGCCCACCTTGAGAAAGCAGGCATTCGCCATCGAGGCGCCAACCAGGCACGCCATACGTTCGCGAGCCAAGCACTGTCGAGCTACGTCCCGATTGAATGGGTGGCCCGCCAACTCGGCCACAGCGACACGACCATGGTGCGCAAACACTACGGCCGCTGGATTTCGAAGGACACCAAGAGCATGGCAGACATCGTATCAAAAATGATGGGTTTCATTGATAAGTGATTTGTACGGGCAGGGTAAGCCTGCCCCGTATTCACCCCTTAAAACCAGCTACCACACCAACTTGCTCAAAAGTAGATCCCGAGAACGTCATCCCGCCGATGGTTAGCGAAGAAGCCCCACCATGTATAGTAAATCCAACCGAACGCAAGTCCAACTCAGAAACAACCGCCTGCCCCTCTCCTGTTTGCTCAATTCTAAGCACAGTGGCGCCATGAACCTTCACCAACAACTGACGCCCTATTTCTTCTACCCTTACCCAAGGGTGCTTTGAAACAGAAGAATCCACTAATGGAACAAACTTACCTTTCTTGGGATCCGCCACCGCAAAAAGCCAAATTTGCGGTTTGACACCAGCACCTATTATCAGAGGAAGCTTATCGCCAACTGAAAATATGTGTCCGCCACCCAAAATACGATTACTACAAAGATTCAGGCTATCATATGGCTTATAGTTTTTGGGCAAAGAATTTAAAGTATACATATCAACCCTCTACTCGCCGACGAACTTTTGGGGCAGTTCTAAAATGTTCATCGATAGCTTTTAGCAAGTCTTTCTTTTCATTCTTGCAAACACAACCAATTAAGAAGAGAACTACAACCAAGCCGACGCCAGCCCCTAGCGTCCACCACTCCCCGCTAGAAAGTGGCGGGTTAGATTCATTCTCAAGATGTGCAATAAACTTCGGCAGGACACTTAACAAATAGCCAAAGGTAGCAAAACCGACATTTAACGCCCAACTGTAGGCAGAGACCCACCCATTTTTCAGGATCACATGTTCAGACGCGCTGAGTGAATAGTCTGCTTGCACCGTAGCGACCATGAACTCGCCACTGTACAAACTATCTGCGTCAAGATCTCGAAGGCCTTCTCGCTTCGCAATGGCCAAATCACACCCCCGCCCCCTTCAAAGCTCAAATGATGCCACAGCGACACCACAACAGGCGATCCTTCGAAGCGGCACCATACTCTAGGGCACTCTGGAGCTTATGGGCCAACGCGGCCAGATGCGGCCTCACACGGCATAAATCTGCCCTAAATTTGCCCTAACACATAGGCCTGAAACGACGAAGCCCCCGAAAACTTCAACGTTTTCGGGGGCTTCGACTACTTCACATATGGCGGAGAGATAGGGATTTGAACCCTAGGTACTGTTGCCAGTACAACGGATTTCGAATCCGTCCCGTTCGACCACTCCGGCATCTCTCCAATGCCGCGCATCATACCAGCGTTCTTTTAAAACGCAAACCTTTTTTTCAAAAAAACCGCGTGGTATCAGGCGCTTGCGTGAACCCGTCGCTTACAGCGGCACGCCCAGGCGCTTGGCAACTTCTTCGTAGGCTTCGATCACGTCGCCCAGGCCCTGACGGAAGCGGTCCTTGTCCATCTTCTTACGGGTTTCTTTGTCCCACAGGCGGCAGCCGTCCGGGCTGAACTCGTCGCCCAACACGATCTGGCCGTGGAATACGCCGAACTCCAGCTTGAAGTCGACCAGCAGCAGGCCGGCGTCATCGAACAGCTTGCTCAGCACTTCGTTGACCTTCAACGACAGCTTCTTCATTTCTACCAGCTGCTCGGCGGTGCCCCAGCCGAACGCGACAACGTGGGATTCGTTGATGAAGGGGTCGCCCTTTTCGTCGTTCTTCAGGAACAGCTCGAAGGTGGACGGCTCCAGCTTGATGCCCTCCTCCACGCCCAGGCGCTTGACCAGGCTGCCGGCAGCGTAGTTACGCACCACGCACTCGACCGGGATCATGTCCAGCTTCTTCACCAGGCACTCGTTGTCGCCCAGCAGCTTGTCGAACTGGGTCGGCACGCCGGCTTCTTCCAGTTTCTGCATGATGAAGGCGTTGAACTTGTTGTTCACCATGCCTTTGCGGTCGAGTTGTTCGATACGCTTGCCGTCGAACGCCGAAGTGTCGTTACGGAACAGCAGGATCAAGCGGTCGGCGTCGTCGGTCTTGTAAACCGATTTGGCCTTGCCGCGGTAAAGTTCTTCGCGTTTTTCCATGATTGGGCTCCGCTTGCTTGAGGTGTTGGGCTAGGCGATTTCGCGCCAGTCGAGCCCGTGTTCCTGATTCGCCACCTGGAGCCAGTCCGGGTCGCACCCAAGGGTGTCGACGAAGCACTGGCGGGCCAAGTGTGGCAGGTTGTTCTTGCTGCTGAGGTGGGCCAGCACCAGGTGTTGCAGGTTGTTCCAGCCCAACTCGTGCACCAGGCGCGCGGCCTGGTGGTTGTTCAAATGCCCTTGCATGCCACCCACCCGCTGCTTCAAAAAGGCCGGATAGTGACCGCGTGCCAGCAGGTCGCGGCAGTGGTTGGCCTCGATCAGCAGTGCATCCAGGCCCTGGTAACGCTCCAACAGCAGCGCGTCGTACGAACCCAGGTCAGTGAGCATGCCAAAACGCCGCTGACCATCGCTGACCACGTACTGCAATGGCTCGTAAGCATCGTGCTCGACCCGCGCTGCGGTTACTTCCAGGCTGCCGACGCGCAGGCTTTGGCCACAAGCGAGAAAACCGGCCACCTCTACCGGCTTGCGCATGCCGCGCAAGGTCCCTTGGCTGAGGTAGACCGGTACATTGTAGCGCCGTGACAGCAAGCCGACCCCATGCACGTGGTCGGCATGTTCGTGGGTGACCAGTACCGCACTGAGCTGGGCCGCCGACACGCCGAGCAGCGCCAGGCGCCGCTCGGTTTCGCGCAGGGAAAAGCCGCAATCGACCAGGATGAACGTGTCACCACTGGCGATCAGCGTGCCGTTCCCTTGGCTGCCGCTTCCGAGTACCGCGAAGCGCACTTAGCCCAGGTGGTCCTGAATGGCGCTCAGCACGCGGCGGGCGACATCGGCCGGAGCCACGGTGTTGATGTTTTTCTCGACCGTGACCTGCACGCTCTCACCCACCTTGCTCAGGCGAACCTGGTAACGCTCGGCACGGGCTTCACGCTCTTCCTTGGTCGGCTCGCTGCCGAACAGGCGGCTGAAGAAGCCAGGCTGGTTCTGCTTGTCTTCAGGCTTTTCGGACAGGTTGATGTAGTACAGGCCCAGGCTGCGGTTGATGTCTTCAACACGCCATTCGCCACCCTGCTCCAGGGCACGGCCTACGCCAGACCAGGCGCGGTCCAGGTCAGACCCCAGGTACAGCACCGGGTTGCCGCTGCCGTCTTCACTCAGGCTGACGCGGCTTGGGGCGTCGAAATCGCGCGCGGCCAGCAGCGACACCGAACCACCCTTCTCGGCGCTGCGGTTCATGCTGGCAAGCATTTCGTCGACCAGCAGGGCATCGGTGCCGATATTGCTGGAGGTGGACGGGAACGCAGGATCGGCAGTGCTGCCCGCCGGGCGCTCGACGCTGACCACATACACCTCGGAGGTGTTGCGCTGCACGCCAGGCTCCATGCGCACACGCACACGCACCTCGCTGTCACCGCTGCTGGCAGTGCTGGCCAGACGCTGGCCAAGCGATGCCGACAGCTCATCGAAACGCTGCCAGGTGGTATTGAACTCACCTGTCTGCGGGCGCTCTTCAGCAATGCGGAAGCCGTTGTCCTCGAAGAACTGCCGGGCTACCGGCCACACTTCGGCTGGCGAATGCTGGGCCAGTACCCAGCGGCTGCTGCCGCTGCGCTGCAGGCTGTAGTCGGTAACCTGGGCGGCACCGCCAGTCAGCGGTTGCGGGCGAGGCACTTCGAACTCACCCGCGACGTTATCGTCAGCGACGTTACGCGGAATCGGCAGCAGCGGGTCAAGGCGCTTGACGTTGCTGGCGTCCGGCGGCAGTTGCATCGGCGCGGTCGGGTGCGCCTGCAGGTAGTCACTGCCGCGGTCGCGGAAATAGCCATCCTCGCCCCACAGCCAGCCACACCCGCTGGTGCTGGAGATAATCAGGGCAAGGGCGGAAAGACCAGCCAGTCGCTTCATGCGGTGTACTTCCTCTTAAACCAGTACGCCGGACTGGCGCAAGGCAGTACGGACTTTTTCGTGGCAGCCTTCGCTCAGCCAGGTCAGGGGCAGGCGAATACCTTTTTGCATCAGGCCCATTTCGACGAGCGCCCATTTCACCGGGATCGGGTTGGACTCGCAGAACAGGTCTTTGTGCAGCGGCATGAGTTTTTCGTTGATTGCGCGGGCCTTCTCGGCATTGCCCTCAAGGGCGGCCTCGCACAGGTCGGCCATTTCGCGCGGAGCGACGTTGGCGGTGACGGAGATGTTGCCCTTGCCACCCATCAGGATCAGCTCGACGGCAGTCGGGTCGTCGCCAGACATGACGATGAAGTCCTTGCTGACGCCATCGAGAATGGCCTTGGCGCGGGCCAGGTCGCCCGTGGCTTCCTTGATGCCGATGATGTTCGGCACGGTCGACAGGCGGATCACGGTCTCGGCCTGCATGTCGCAGGAGGTACGGCCGGGAACGTTGTAGAGGATCTGCGGGATGTCGACGGCTTCGGCAATGTGCTTGAAGTGCTGGTACAGGCCTTCTTGCGTTGGCTTGTTGTAGTACGGCACAACCAGCAGGCAGGCGTCGGCGCCAGCATTCTTGGCGTTCTGGGTCAGGTGCACAGCTTCGGCGGTGGAGTTGGCACCGGTGCCGGCGATGACCGGAATCGGTTTGGCGCTGCGTTTGACGCGCTCGACCACGTGCTTGATGACCAGGATGTGTTCTTCGACATCCAGCGTGGCCGACTCACCGGTGGTGCCGACAGCGACGATCGCATGGGTGCCGTTTTCCAGGTGGAAGTCTACAAGTTTGTCGAGGCTGCCCCAGTCAACACGCCCTTGTGCATCCATGGGTGTGACCAATGCCACCATACTGCCCGCAATCATGTAACTGCTCCTGCCGGAAAAAGAGAGCGGTAATGGTACTGGGGGCATCGACCTTGCACAAGCGAAGCAGGCGGGTGGAGCATTCCCCTCGGCGGCTTATTTCGCTACCCTTGGCCCTTTGATCGGTGCAGCGCGGCCCGCCGGGCCGTCGACCTTGCTCCCCGCCAGCGTCCAAGACCTCGCATGCGAGCCCCGGGCCCTGCCGACAGGAGGCTTTTGCCCGTCCTGTGCCGACCGCTCATCGCTTTAGGAATGCTGCATGTCCACCCCCACCGTCCGCGAACAATTCCTTGTCATCAGTGCCCTGGGCCCGAACCCCATGGAGCTGGCCAACGTCCTCAGCCGCGCTGCCTTCGAAAACCGCTGCGCGGTGGTCACCTCGCGCCTGAGCCGCCACGGCGAGACCAGCGCCCTGGTGCTGCAGGTGGGCGGCAGCTGGGACGCCCTGGCACGTCTCGAGTCCACCCTGCCAGGCTTGGGCAAGAAGCACGGCCTGACCCTCGACGTGGTCCGCAGCGCAGACCAGGAAGTGCGCCCGCAGGCCCTTCCGTATGTAGCCTACGTCAGCGCTGCCTACCGCCCGGACATCATCAACGAGCTGTGCCAGTTCTTCCTTGACCACCGCGTCGAGCTGGAAGCCATGACCTGCGACACCTACCTGGCGCCGCAAACCGGTAGCAGCATGCTCAACGCCCAGTTCACCGTGATTCTGCCGGCCGGCACGCAGATCAGCTGGCTACGCGACCAGTTCCTGGACTTTGCCGATGCCCTGAACCTCGACGCACTGATCGAGCCATGGCGTCCCCAGAACCCAATGTAAGGAAACCGATCATGGCTGTAGCACTCGACCAACCTGTCGCCGACTTCCAGGCCCAGGCCACCAGCGGGCAAACCGTCAGCCTTGCCGAACTCAAGGGCCAGCAGGTGGTGGTGTACTTCTACCCCAAGGACAGCACCCCAGGCTGCACCACCGAGGGCCAGGGCTTCCGCGACCAGCATGACGCCTTCGCCGCGGCCAACACCGTGGTATTCGGTGTGTCGCGTGATGGCATCAAGTCGCACGAGAACTTCAAGGCCAAGCAAGGTTTCCCGTTCGAGCTGATCAGCGACAAGGACGAGGCCCTGTGCCAGCTGTTCGACGTGATCAAGCTGAAGAAGCTGTATGGCAAGGAGTACATGGGCGTTGACCGCAGCACTTTCCTGATCGACAAGGACGGGGTGCTGCGCCAGGAATGGCGTGGCGTGAAAGTGCCCGGGCATGTGGATGCAGTTCTGGCTGCTGCTCAGACCTTGAACAAGGCTTGAAATTGAATGGGGCTGCCTTGCAGCCCTTCGCGGGCACGCCCGCTCCCACAGGAATTGTGCAGGGCCCAGTGGGAGCGGGCGTGCCCGCGAAGGGCCGCAGAGCGCCCCCAATGACATTCAAAGCATCGGTGAAACGCTAGGCTCCTGCTTGGGCCACGCATCCAGCACGGCCTTGATCAGCGTCGCCAGCGGGATGGCGAAAAATATCCCCCAGAACCCCCATAGCCCGCCAAACAGCAGCACTGCACAAATAATCGCCACCGGGTGCAGGCTCACCGCTTCAGAGAACAGCAGCGGCACCAGCACATTGCCATCCAGCGCCTGGATGATCGCGTACACCGTCATCAGGTAGATGAACTGGTCGCCCCAGCCCCACTGGAACAGCGCAATCAAGGTGACCGGCACAGTCACGACCACCGCGCCCACGTAAGGCACCACCACCGACAGCCCCACCAGCAACGCCAATAGCGCTGCGTAGTTGAGCCCCAGGCTGATGAAGGCAATGTAAGTGGCAATGCCGCAGATCAAGATCTCGATGCCCTTGCCACGGATGTAGTTGGCGATCTGCCGGTTCATCTCGCTGCCCACCCGGCTCAACAAGGTGCGCTGGCGCGGCAGGTAGCCGCTGACCCAGCGGCCAATGAGTTCGCGATCCTTCAGGAAGAAGAACACCAGAATCGGCACCAGCACCAGATAGATCATGGCGTTGACCAGCAGTGGCAGGCTGGACAGCGAGAAGGTCAGCGCCCATTGACCAAATTTGCCAATTTCACCGCGCACCGACTCGATGGCGTGCAATACCTGCTCGTCCGACACCAGGTGCGGATAGCGCTCCGGCAGCAGCAACAACAACGACTGCCACTTGCCGAGCATGCCCGGCAGCTCGTTGAACAGCGTGATCAACTGGTGCCACAGCAGCGGTACCAGCACCAGCATGAACACCGCCAGTGCGCCCATGAACAAGGCGAACACCAGCATCACCGCCAGCCGTGTAGGTACGCGCACACGCTCCAGGGCGTTGACCAGCCCCTGCATCAGAAACGCCAGCACCATGCCCGCCAGCACCGGCGCGAGCATGCCGCCCAGGGTGAGCACTGCGGTAAACGCCAGGAACAACAGGACCGCCAGCACCACCGCTTCCTCATCGGAGAAGTAGCGCTGCACCCAGTCGCGAAAGACTTTGAACATTGACGATCCTTGGAAAAGACTCAGGCCTTGCGCAGCCAGTAAGTATAGGTACCGGCCTCGGCCGTTTCATGCAGCAGGGTATGACCGGCCAACTGGGCGAAAGTGCGGAAGTCGCGCTGGGAGCCTGCGTCAGTGGCGATTACCTTGAGCACAGCGCCACTGGCCAGGCGATTGAGCTCCATCTTGGCCTTGAGCAGTGGCAAAGGACAATTCAGCCCGCTGGCGTCCAGTTCGGCGTCGCAGGTCAGGGTGTTACTCATCGCAGGGTCTCCATAGGCATCGCCAGGCTGCTTCTTGGCATGGCTGGCTAGGATAGCGCCACTGGTCGTCAACGTGTGAGCCCGCTACAGTAGGTATCTTTGATCCGACGCGAGCTTCATGCATGAATCTACTGCGCCCTACCCTGCTGACGCTGGCCTGCCTGATGGCCCTTCCCGGCCATGCTGACGACCTGCCATCACTGGGTGATGCCAGTTCTGCGATCGTCTCGCCGCAACAGGAGCACCAACTGGGCCGCGCCTGGCTCAGCCTGCTGCGTGGCCAGGTCAATCAGCTCAACGACCCTCAGCTCAAGGACTACGTCGAAACCAGCGTTTACAAGCTGGCCGAAACCAGCCAGCTGCAGGACCGGCGCCTGGAGTTCATCCTGATCGACAGCCGCGAGCTCAACGCCTTCGCAGCCCCAGGTGGCATTGTCGGGGTCAACGGTGGTCTGTTCCTCAACGCCCAGACCGAGGGCGAATATGCCTCGGTACTGGCCCACGAACTGGCGCACTTGTCGCAACGCCATTTCGCGCGTGGTGTCGAGGCCCAGCAGCGGATGCAGCTGCCGATGATGGCGGCGCTGCTGGCCGGCATCGTGCTGGCCGCAGGTGGCGCCGGCGATGCGGGCATCGGCATGATTGCCGGCACCCAGGCAGCGGCCATCCAGGAGCAGCGGCGCTTCTCGCGCCAGAACGAACAGGAAGCCGACCGCATTGGCATCCAGAACCTGGAAAAGGCCGGCTACGACCCGCGCAACATGCCGACCATGTTCGAGCGCCTGGCACGCCAGTACCGGTATGACGCCAAACCGCCGGAATTCCTGCTGACCCACCCGGTGACCGAATCACGTATTGCCGACACCCGTAACCGCGCCGACCAGGCGCCCAAGGGTGGTATCGAAGACAGCATGCGCTACCAACTGATCCGCGCCCGGGTGGCACTGATCTACGAGGGCACACCGGGGCTTGCCGCCAAGCGCTTCCGCGCCCAACTGGACGAAGACCCAAAGCTGGACGCTGCACGTTATGGCCTGGCCTTGGCACAGATCAAGGGTGGGCAATTGAACGAGGCGCGTGAAATGCTCAAGCCGCTGCTGGCCAAGGCGCCCAACGACATCACCTACAACCTGGCGCAAATCGACCTGGACATCACCAACAACCGTCTTGCCGACGCCCAGCAGCGCGCCGAACGGATGCAGGGGCTGTACCCGGGCAACTACCCGTTGAAACAGGTGCGTGCCGACCTGCTGGTGAAACAGAACAAGCCGGCCGAGGCCGAGAAGGTATTGAACGAGCTGGTCAAGAGCCGCCCGGATGACCCGGATGTGTGGTACGACATGGCTGAAGTGCGGGGCTTGTCGGGCAATACCATCGGCTTGCACCGGGCACGGGCCGAGTACTTCACACTGGTCGGCGACTTTGACCAGGCAATCCAGCAGCTGGATTACGCCAAGCGCCGGGCGGGTGGGAATTTCCCGCTGGCCTCACAGATTGACCAGCGCCAGCGCGAGATCATGGAGCAGCGGCGCATGGTTCAGGAAATGATGGGGCGCTGAAGACGATTCGCGGGCTCGCCCGCTCCCACAGCTACTCCACCGCCTTGGTAAACGGTGCAATATCTGTGGGAGCGGGTGAGCCCGCGAAGAGTATGACGCGGTCTGGCGTCAGGCATTACCAGACAGCTTCAGCCGCGCCGCCTGGGTAAAGTCCAGCATGCGGTTAAGCGGCTTGATGGCCTTGGGCACCAGCGCCGGGTCGACAAAAATTTCGTTGGTGCCGTTACGCAGGCAATCCAGCACCCGCTCCAGGGTGTTCATCGCCATCCACGGACAATGCGCACAGCTGCGGCATGCCGCGCCGTTGCCGGCGGTGGGAGCTTCGACAAATTCCTTGTCCGGGCACAGCTGCTGCATCTTGTAGAAGATGCCGCGGTCAGTGGCGACGATGAAGGTTTTGTTCGGCAGGGTCTGGGCAGCCTTGATCAGCTGGCTGGTGGAACCTACCGCGTCAGCCAACTCGATCACCGCTTCCGGCGACTCGGGGTGCACCAGAATCGCAGCATCCGGGTACAGTGCCTTCATGTCGGCCAACTGGCGCGACTTGAACTCTTCGTGAACGATGCAGGCACCGTCCCACAGCAGCATGTCGGCGCCAGTCTGCTTCTGGATGTAACGGCCAAGGTGCTGGTCCGGGCCCCAGATGATGGTTTCGCCGTTGTCCATCAGGCTTTCGACAATTTCCAGCGCACAGCTCGAAGTCACTACCCAGTCGGCGCGTGCCTTCACCGCTGCGGACGTGTTGGCGTAGACCACCACGGTGCGTTCAGGGTGCTGGTCGCAGAAAGCCGAGAACTCTTCTACCGGGCAGCCCAGGTCGAGCGAGCAGGTGGCCTCCAGGGTCGGCATTAGCACGCGCTTTTCCGGGGTGAGGATTTTTGCCGTCTCGCCCATGAAGCGCACACCGGCCACGATGACCGTTTCGGCAGGGTGATTCTTGCCGAAACGGGCCATTTCCAAAGAGTCGGATACACAGCCGCCGGTTTCTTCAGCCAGCGCCTGGATGACCGGGTCGCAGTAGTAGTGGGCAACCAGCACGGCATTCTGGGCCTTGAGCTCGGCAGCGATGGCCGCACGGTATTCGGCCTCCTGCTCGGCTGTCAGCGGGTTGGGCTGCTTGGCGTCGAGGTGGGCCTGAACCAAAAGGCGTTCGGAAATCTGGGTCATGATCGCTGGACCTGCAGGCGCGCTTGCGCGTCAAATCGAGTGTATCACCCGGCCCTGGCAGATCGGCTAAGGGTGCCGGACGGCACACTGACCGCCACGGCCCTCTGCGGGCGCGGATTATTATCGGAGGCCGAAGGCTACAGACAATCCAGCGATTACTAAAGGGGTTTTTGTGTTGCCTGTACTGGCCTCTTCGCGGGCACGCCCGCCCCCACAGCTCCTGTGCTGCCCTCAGGGGCAATGAGTAACCTGTGGGGGCGGGCGTGCCCGCGAAAAGACCGGTACAGGTTCAATCAATCAACCCTGCGGCGACAGGGCCGCCAGATGCGCCGCCATGAACATGGCGAATTCTTCCACGGTCATTTTTCGGCCATTGAAATCGACCATGCCCTCGGCATAGTGCAGGCTGCTGACCACATCATCGCCCTGCACGGTGGCCATGCCGCTCTGCAGCGCCATCATGCCGACCATCTCCCCCGCCTGGCTCGACTGCATGGCAATGGCTTGGGCATCGGTCTGGCCATCCAGCAAGGCTTGCAAGGTCGCCAGGTCACCGATCATCGGCTTGGACAGCGACAGCTTGCCTTTCACCTCAGTGATGATCTGCTTGCTCAGCTGGTCCGGCGGCAGGTCGAAGCTGGCCGGCGCGGCGAGGTCCATCGACAGGTTGAAGCGGCTCTCGCCATTGGCGGTCTTGAACGACAAGTTTTCCACCGCCAGCTTGGGCTTGGCGGCCAGCAATTTCTGCAAGTCACCCTGGAAGCGGGCCTTTTCGGCATCGTCCATCTGGATCTGCGGCACCGGCTGACCAGCCGCACTGGCGGCCTCGAACTCAGGCAAGTGCGACTGGTACCACTTCGACAAGGCCTGCAGCGCCGGGGCGTTGACCGAGGTCACGCTCACCGCCATCTGTGCCTTGCCTACCGCGCGGCCATCCCAGCTGATGTCGCCGACCTTGTACTCCGCGCGGCCACCCACGGTGTCCGTGCCCTCGAGGGTTTGCAAGGCCTTCTGCTCCAGCCCCTTGATCAGCAGCACCTGCTGTTTCGGCCCAAGTGTGACCTTGGTTTCGGCCAACGCCAGATCGACGTTACCCACATAGATGGCATCGTGCGCGGTGGCTGCGAGGTTACCGCCAAACTTCAGCCCTTTGAGCTCGAACGTGGCCGGCGGCTGGTCGTCTTGCACCCGTTTAATCACGAGACTGTCGGCCTGGCCGTGGAACGTCGAGGCCTTGCCTTCCTTGTCCCCGCTGGCTTCGAACTGCATGCCCGAGAAATCCAGGCTGTTGCCGTCCGCTTCATCAAGCCTGAGCGGCGCCAGCTGAACCTGGCTGACCACACTGCCGCTGTAACCCAGGCTGGTCTGCGCACTGATCGGGGCCTTGCCACCCGCAGCAGCGAACCATGGCGCGACGGCCTCATCCTTCTGCAGCGTGCTGTTGCTGACCGCCATTACCGGCATCAGCTTCAGCGCCCTGACCCTGGACCAGGGAAACGGGCCGTGCTCGATCTGGTCGGTCACGCCTACGTCAAAATTGATCACCTCACCCTCACCCACGTTGATGTCGCGAGCCTTGAGCCGGTACTGGGCAGTACTGCTGAAGAGGTGCTGCTCCAGCGACACGCGCTCGATGCTCATGCTACCGCCGGTGCTGACCAGGGCCTTTCTGAGTTCGGCGTTACTGCGGGCAAGCGCGTTGTCCAGCTCTGCCGGCAGCTGCTTGCCGGTGTACCAGGCGCCTGCGGTAGTTGCGACGGCAATGGCGATAGCCAGGCCGGAAAGGATGCCAACTGTTTTCTTCATGAATAGAACCGATTGCTGTCCGTAAGGGCTTCGAAGGCGGCCAGTGGCCACGCAGAAAACGAAGAGTACCACCCCCGATTGGGCCGAGTGCTGGCTCAGGTCGAGAAATGCCATTTTTCGGACACGTCTGACACCGAGACAAGGCAAGCACAGGATTCGTTAATTTTTACGAACACTCCAATTGATCACAATCGCAAATAAACGCGCAAAAACCGAACAAAACCCGGATTTAATCGATAAACATTTCAATTCAGCAACATCTTGTCATGTTTAACTTGACACTCACCTATCCATCGTTTTTTATTTTCACCACTTTGCGCGCTCCCCCGCGCCTCCCGCCGCTCCAACATAAAAGGTGAACAACATGGAGCCCATCCGCTCGCCCTTGCCGCATGCGCAATACACCGTGCCCGTCGTTTACGCCCAGCAGCAGGAGCCATGCCAGCATGCAGCCTGACCAGAGCGCTTCCGGCCACGGCCAACTCCGCAAAACCCTGCGCCTCTGGCACGTGATCATCATCGGCCTGGCCTACCTGACCCCGATGACCGTGTTCGACACCTTCGGCATCGTCAGCGGGATTACCGCCGGCCACGTACCCAGCGCCTACATTCTGGCGCTGGCCGGCATCCTGTTCACTGCCGTGAGCTACGGCACCCTGGTAAAGCGCTTTCCGCAGTCGGGCTCGGCCTACACCTACACCCAACGCGCAATCAACCCGCACGTGGGCTTCCTGGTGGGCTGGTCTTCACTACTGGACTACCTGCTGCTGCCAATGGTCAACGCACTGCTGGCCAAGCTTTACCTCTCAGCCATGTTCCCGGAAGTGCCGGAGTGGATGTGGGTGGCCGGCTTCGTCACCCTGATCAGCCTGATCAACATGCGCAGCGTGAACCTGGTGGCGCACTTCAACCTGCTGTTCGTGGGTGTGCAGGTGGCGATCATCGCCGTATTCATTTACCTGTGCGTGCGTGGCCTGGACCATGGTGAAGGGCTGGGTACCACCTGGAGCCTGATACCGTTCGCCGACAGCCAAACCCAGTTCAGCGCCCTGGCCGCCGGTGCGACCATCCTGTGCTTCTCGTTCCTGGGCTTTGACGCGGTCACATGCCTGTCCGAGGAAACTCGCGATCCGGCCAAGACCATCCCCCGGGCGATCTTCCTCACCGCATTGATCGGTGGCGTGGTGTTCATCACTGTGTCGTATTTCATCCAGGCCTACTTCCCGACCATGGCCCGTTTCCACGACCAGGAAGCGGCCCTGCCGGAAATCGCCCTGTACGTTGGCGGCAAGCTATTCCAGTCGATCTTCATCGCCTGCACCGTGATCAACACCATCGCCTCGGGCCTGGCCTCGCAAACCAGCGTGTCGCGCCTGCTGTATGTAATGGGCCGCGACAACGTGATCCCGGCCAGCGTCTTCGCCCGCCTGCATTCGCGTTACAAGACACCCGTGCTGAACATTGCCGTGGTCGGCGTCATTTCGCTGTCGGCGATCTTCTTCGACCTGGTGACTGCCACCTCGATCATCAACTTCGGCGCCCTGGTTGCGTTCAGCTTCGTCAACCTGTCGGTGATCAACCACTGCTACCTGCGTGAAGGCAATCGCAAAGGCCTGAGCAACCAGTTGAAGTACCTGGTACTGCCTACCATCGGCTTCTGCATCATCGTCTCGCTATGGCTGGACCTGAACGCACATTCGCTGATGTTCGGCGGCATCTGGGCTGCGCTCGGGCTGATCTACCTGGGCTGGCTGACCAAAGCCTTCCGCTCGGCACCGCCCAACTATGTCGCCGAATGACCCCTGCTGCCCACAACGCCCGCGCCTGACCGCGGGCGTTGTACTTGATCGATAAGGAAAGCCTCATGCCGCTGCGTCGCCTCTCCATCCAATGGAAGATCACCCTGCTCGCCGGGCTGTGCCTGCTGGCCATTGTCGCCTTGCTGGTAGCCACCTCGCTGACCCAGGCGCACCGCAGCGCTGCCCTGGTCAACCAGGCCAACACCGCCATGCTTGAAAACAGCGCCCGCCAGCGCCTGCAGGCCCAAGCCGAAACCCAGGCCTTGCGTATCCAGCGCTACTTCATGGATGCCTACCAGTACGGCAATGGCTTTGCCCGCCTGGTGCAAGTGCTGAAGGCCCGGGGTGGTGGCGACCTGCGCGCCGAACTGACCCGCCAGGCGCGTGCCAGCCTCGCCGGCAACCCGGACGTGATCGGCCTGTACCTGGTGTTCCAGCCCAACGCCCTGGACCAACAGGACAGCCAGTACCTCGGCCAGGACGCCATGGGCAGCAATGAGAGCGGGCGTTTCTCGCTGTACTGGTCACAACCCAGTCCCGGCACCCTGGAACTTGAAGCCATGCCGGAAACGATGCTCGGTGACAACAGCATTGGCAGCAACGGCGCGGCGAAAAACCGCTGGCTGACCTGTCCGCAGGACACCGCCAGAACCTGCATGCTCGAACCGTACCTCGACGAGGTCAACGGCCGTCAGGTGCTGATGACCAGCATCGCTCTGCCATTGCTGGAACACGGCAAGGTAGTCGGCGTGGTCGGCCTGGACATCGGCCTGGCCAATCTGCAGCAACTGAGCGTGGACGGCCGCCGCGATCTGTTCGACGGCCAGGGCCAGGTGAGCATCGCTACCGCCGCCGGTCTGCTGGCGGGCAACAGTCGCGACGACAGCGCGCTCGGCAAGCCCATGGACAAGGCAGTACCCGACGGCCTGCTGCGGGTGGCCCACCCCTTCACGCCAATCCCTGACACAGCCCCGTGGCAGGTTCTGCTGGAGCTGCCAGAAAGCGTGCTGCAGGCGCCTGCCGTCGCCCTCAACCAGCGCCTTGATGCCCATAACCAGAACGCCAACCTCACCAGCCTGCTGATAGGCATTGGCACAGCAATCGCGGGTTTGCTGCTGGTGTGGCTGACCGCTCGCGGTGTTAGCCGGCCAATCCTGGCCGTGGCTGCACGCCTGGAAGACATTGCCAGTGGCGAAGGCGACCTTACTCGCCGCCTGGACTACGCCCGCCAGGATGAACTGGGCCAGCTCACCAACTGGTTCAACCGCTTCCTCGACAAGTTGCAACCGATTATCGCCCAGGTCAAAGGGTCGCTGCAGGAGGCACGCGACACCGCCGACCAATCGGCGGCCATCGCCAGCCAGACCAGCAACGGTATGCAGCAACAGCATCGCGAAATCGAACAGGTGGCCACAGCGGCCAACGAAATGAGCGCCACGGCCCTGGATGTCGCCCACAACGCCTCGCAGGCGGCCCAGGCCGCACGTGCTGCGGATCAAGCCAGCCAGGAAGGCTTGCAATTGGTCGACAGCACGCGCCAGGGCATCGACCGCCTGGCCGCAGGCATGAACACTGCCATGGACGAGGCGCGCGCACTGGAAGACCGCAGCGGACAAATCGGCTCGGTGCTTGAAGTGATCCGCACCATTGCCGAGCAAACCAACCTGCTGGCACTGAATGCCGCCATCGAAGCGGCCCGCGCAGGCGAAGCCGGGCGTGGCTTCGCCGTGGTTGCCGATGAGGTGCGCGGCCTGGCCCAGCGCACGCAGGTTTCGGTGGAGGAAATTCGCCAAGTTATCGAAGGCCTTCAGCAAGGCACCCAAGACGTTGTCGGGGCCATGCATGCAGGCCAACGCCAGGCCCAGGACAGCGCCGCACGCATGGAACAGGCATTGCCAGCACTGCAACGCATTGGCGAGGCGGTGGCGGTCATCAGTGACATGAACCTGCAAATTGCCTCGGCAGCGGAAGAGCAGAGCGCGGTGGCTGAGGAAGTGAACCGCAACGTGGCCGGCATCCGCGATGTGACAGAGTCACTGGCTGGCCAGGCCGACGAATCAGCACGTATCAGCCAGGCATTGAACCGGCTGGCCAACCAGCAGCAGGCGCTGATGGAGCAGTTTCGCGTCTGACCTGCAAGGGCCTCTTCGCGGGCAAGCCCGCTCCCACAGGGGCGTAGTGGCTTTCGAGGCTGGTGCAGACCCTGTGGGAGCGGGCTTGCCCGCGAAGAGGCCCTTGCAGACACAACAGCATCGTCGTTTTTACTGAGCACTACTCATGCAAACCGCAACCCGATCCACCTTCTTCGACATCACCAGCGAACAAGGGCTTTTACGCACCTCGATCGCCGCCACCCTGTTCATTGCCACCATCGGCATCGCCTTCGGCCTGGCCTCCGGCTCGTTCTCCATCATCTTCGACGGCGTCTACTCGCTGGTGGATGCCAGCATGAGCGGGCTGTCGCTTGTGGTGGTCAAGCTGATCACTTCGCACACCACCAGCGTGCAGATGTCGCGCAAGCTGCGCGAACGCTTCACCATGGGTTTCTGGCACCTGGAGCCCATGGTACTGGCACTCAACGGCATCCTGCTCAGCGGCGTGGCAATCTACGCGCTGATCAACGCCGTCAGCAGCCTGCTGCAAGGCGGGCGCCACCTGGAGTTCGGCATTGCCATGGTCTACGCAATGCTGACGGTGATCACCTGCGTGAGCATCGCCGTCGTCGAGGCACGCGCCAACCGCAAACTGAAGTCAGACTTCGTGCGCATGGACGTCAAGGGCTGGGTGATGTCAGCCAGCATCACTGCCGCGCTGCTGATCGCCTTCTGCTTTGGCTATGCAGTACAGGGCACTTCGCTGGAATGGGTATCACCGTACATCGACCCGGCGGTGCTGGCGCTGGTGTGCCTGGTGATCGTGCCGTTGCCGATGTCGGTGGTGCGTCAGGCGCTGTCTGAAATCTTCCTGGTCACCCCCGGCGACCTCAAACTGCACGTGGATGAAGTGGCCAAGGCCTTCGTCGCCCGCCACGGCCTGCAGTCTTACCGCGCCTATGTCGCCAAGGTCGGGCGCTCGAGGGAAATTGAGCTGTATTTCATCGTGCCCAAGGCCATGGCGGCCAAGACCATTGATGAATGGGATGCGTGGCGTAACGAAATTGGTGACGCGGTGGGCGGTGAAGGGCCGGACCGTTGGCTGACGGTGGTGTTCACTGGCGACCCGGAATGGGCCGAGTGATGTGTGGGCGCTCTGCGCCCTTTTTCCGAAACCCGTAGCGCAAACGAAACGTCCACATCGCATCGAGCAAGTATCTCTGTCTGGCGGCGGCGGTCAGCGTCCGACCAATCAACCCCAGGCTCAAAACGTTCCTCAGCCGAGCCCCGATGACTTGCGCGTGAGGTAAGACGATGAGCGATGCACGTAACCAAGGGAAGGTCAAGCAGGCATTGGGCATCTCGACCCGCAGCTACCTCCATACAGCGAGATCGCCGGCTATGCAGACAAGGTATCTGGTGTTGCCAAAGCGTCGAATCTGGTCAAGAAAGGCACGTATATCGGTACTGCGCTGGATGTGGCCGCCACAGGCTTGTCGATTCATAAAGCCTGCACAATGGGCCGGGAGGAGCAGTGCCGCCGCGCCAAATATGTTGAAAGCTCGGCGTTGATAGGTGGCCTGGGAGGCGGCAGCCTCGGAGGGTATGCGGGAGGTATGGCAGGGGGTGGTGCTTGTGTAGTCGTTCTGGGATTTAGTACAGGCGGCCCTGGAGCGCTGGTTTGTGCTGTGGTAGGCGGTGCAGTAGGCGGTAAAATATTCGGAGACATCGGAAGCTGGGGAGGCGAGATGATGGGTGATTTATTATATAGTGAGGTTTCAGAGTGAATGCAGTTGACCCTGGATGGATTGCGCTGTTGATACTTGCCCCCATAACTCTGTCTATGATCGGGCTTTGTTACATCGCACACAAATATACTGAGCACTTTGAATCGTTTCTTCCGAATTGTACGTACGTGACCGGAAATAAGAAAATATTCCAGCATGCAGGCTTACTGGGCAAAGTCATGCGCACGGGATCGATCTCTCTGGTGCTGGCGATGCCGACAATTTTTTTGCGTAGAAACTTAATTGACTTAAATGAAGTTAAACGTTTCCCGCCCAACACGAAGCGGTTATTGGTGAGCTTGTTAACAATCCAAATCATGCTGCTAATCGCACTAACCATTTTCCATTATGTATATAGTTGAAGCTTAGCTGAGTGACATTAGCTTAATCGTTACGATGGCCAGATAGATAGCCCAGTCCCAGCTGGCCAACTCCAATCACCTTCAGTCCCAGTTATAAGTAGGCAAAGCCCGTTGAAGATATACTGCACTGACTGAGTTTTTATGATAGGTGGCCTGGGAGGCGGCAGCTTCGGGGGTATGGTAGGGGGGGTGGTGCTTGTGCAGTCGTTCTGGGGTTTAGTACAGGCGACCCAAGAGCGCTGATTTGTGCTGCGGTAGGCGGTACAGTAGGCGGTAAAATCGCCGGTGACTTCGGGAGCGAGAGAGGCGAGAAGGTGGGTGATTTTTTATATCGTGAGGTATCGGAGTGAATCAAGTTGACCCTGGATTAATTGCGTTGTTTATCCTTGCGCCCATGAATCTGGCGATGATCGTGCAGTGCTATATTGCGCATAGATACACTGAAGACTTTGAGTCGTTTCTCACAAATTGTAAGTTCGTGACTGGCAATAAAAAAACATTCCAACATGCAGGCTTGCTTGGTAAAGTCATGCGTACGGGATTGATCTCTATGGTACTTGCCATACCGACAATTTTTTTGCGCAGAGGCTTAATTGACTTAAATGAAGTTAAACGTTTCCCGCCCAACATGAAACGATTATTGGTGAGCATGTTAGCCATCCAAATCGTGCTGCTCATTGCGCTTACCATTTCCCATTATGCAGATCGTTGAAAAATAATTGACTGGCATTATCGGGACGATGGCCAGATAGATGGCCTCGTCCCAGCTGGCCAACTCCAATCATCTTCAGTCCTGGTTAGAAAGGTACAAAATTCCTTATTGCCGCGCGCTTCGTGGAACTCCTTGCTCAAGAACGCTGCGTCGAGCAGTAAGGGGCGCTGCAAGCTGTTCCAGCGACCTGTTGCCCCAGAGGAGCTTTTCACACCCACCCTGCTATTCAGATCGATGACATCAGGCGTAAAGACGACGCCGGCATCCCGAACGTCTGCAAGTCAAACAGTCACGCCCAACAGCGCTCGCACCTCCCCTTGAACCAGCACTGCGAGCGCCGAGCCATCCGCCCGTAGTTCGACGAACAAGGCAGAGCTATCCCAAGTCATCGTGCTAGGAAACTGGCGCCATGGTTTCGGCTGCGTGCGATTTATGACCATGCGGACGCGCGGTTACCTATAGCCGTGATAGCCCGCTAACCCGCTAACTCATTGACTTTTCTAGGGCAGACACGAAAAAGCCCACCATGACAGGCGGGCTATTCCATATTTACATCACGACGAAGCGAGCCTAAGGTTCGCCTCAGACGGCTGCAAGACTAGAAACTGGCTGAGGCAAGCCTCCCTCTCTAGTACTCACGAACCGCTTTGCATATGGTGGGTCGTGTAGGATTCGAACCTACGACCAATTGGTTAAAAGCCAACTGCTCTACCAACTGAGCTAACGACCCGTTGGATGGCGCGTATAATACTGATTTCTAACGAGAAATCAATACCCCATCAAACTTTGTTCAAAAATACCGCGTCGGGTCTTCGATACCGGCTGCCTTGAAGCCATCGGCGCGCAGGCGGCAGCTGTCGCATTTGCCACAGGCACGGCCGTCATCGTCGGCCTGGTAGCAGGAAACGGTCAAGCTGTAGTCCACACCACGAGCCATACCAGCCTGCACGATCTGAGCCTTGCTCATGTTCTGCAGCGGCGCCTGGATGCGGAAGCCCTGCCCTTCTACGCCAGCCTTGGTCGCCAGGTTGGCCATACGCTCGAAGGCCTCGACGAACTCGGGTCGGCAATCCGGGTAGCCAGAGTAATCCACGGCATTGACGCCAATGAAGATGTCGCGCGCTTCCAGCACTTCTGCCCAACCCAAGGCCAGCGAAAGGAACACAGTATTGCGCGCCGGCACGTAAGTGACCGGAATGCCTTCACCCGGGGCTTCCGGCACGTCGATGCTGCTGTCGGTCAATGCCGAACCGCCGATGCCGTCGAGATTCAGCCCAATGACCTTGTGCTCAACCACACCCAAGTCGCGGGCCACGCGGGCAGCGGCGTTCAGCTCGGCACGATGACGCTGCCCGTAGTCGAAGCTCATGGTGTAGCAGCTGTAGCCTTCGGCTTTGGCCGTGGCAACCACGGTGGCTGAGTCCAGGCCACCGGACAACAGGATTACTGCGCGTTTTTCGGTCATGTATACGTGCTCCTCAATCAACGTCCGGGCTCGTCGTTCCACAGCAGCTTGTGCAACTGCAACTGGAAGCGTACGGGCAAGTTGTCGGCAACGATCCAGTCAGCCAGGTCACTGGCGTTCACCTGATGATGGCTGGGAGAGAACAACACCTCACCGGCACGCTCAGCCAGGTTGTACTGAATCAGCTTGGATACCGCCCAGTCATAGTCCTCGCGGGAACAGATGACGAACTTGACCTGGTCGTTACGCGTCAGCTGCTCGATGTTCTCGTAGCGATTACGGTGCGACTCTTCGGAACCTGGGGTTTTCAGGTCGACCACACGGCTGACGCGGGTGTCGGTGCCGGCAATATCCAGCGCACCGCTGGTCTCCAGCGACACCTCGTAACCGGCGTCACACAGCCGCTGCAGCAACGGCAAGGCGTTGGGCTGCGCCAGTGGTTCGCCACCGGTGACACAGACGTAGCGCGGCTTGAAGCCGGCCACCTGCTCAAGGATCGAATCAAGGGTGCGCACGGTACCGCCACTAAAGGCATAGGCACTGTCGCAGTACTGGCAACGCAGGGGGCAACCGGTGAGGCGCACAAAAACCGTGGGCAGCCCGGCCGTTCGCGTCTCACCCTGCAAAGAGTAAAAGACTTCGGTGATGCGTAATGTGTCTTGCATGCTCGCCACGGGCGTGACAGCTAAACAGGCTGTCCGCCTCCGTCAGGCACTGTTGCGGACTCGACATAGCGTTATCCGCAGCAGCGTGTTTAAGAAAAAAGGGCAGTGATTCTAACGAAAAAACCCGCGACTGGCGCGGGTTTCTTTCGAGCGGTACAGCGGGGACGCCTAGAGCTTCTGCAGGTCACGCTGGGCCAGTTGAGCAGCAGAGGTGCCCGGGTACTGGGTGATGACCTGCTGCAGGATGCCCTTCACCTTGTCGGTATGACCCATACGGCGCTCGACATCAGCCAGTTTGTACAGCGAATCAGGCACCTTGCTGTGCTTCGGGTACTTCTGGCTGACCTGGGCAAAGGCCTGGCTGGCGCCTTGCAGGTCGCCCTTGGCCAGGTTCACTTCACCCAACCAGTATTGGGCATTACCGGCGTACTGGCTGTTGGGGTACTTGCGCAGGAAGGCGTTGAACGCCTGGCTGGCCTTGTCGAAGTCTTTCTGTTTGATCAGGTCGAAAGCAGCGTCGTAGTAGAGCTTCTCTTTCGCCGGATCACCGGGCTGGCTACTGCCGGCCGGTTGTTGCGCAGCAGCACCTGCTGCGGCATCGGGGGCGGCATTGGACGCACCACCACCGGAGGAATTGTCAGGGGTTGCGGCAGGCGCAGCGCCACTGTTGATGCGACGGTCCAGGTCCTGGTAACGCTCCAGGTTTTCCTGCTTCATGCGCGACACATCGTTTTGCAGCTCTTCGATGATGCCTTGCTGGCGGGAAAGCTGATCCTGCATCTGTTGCAGCTGCATGAACAGCTGGCCCTGTGCAGAGGCAGGGGCCGAAGCCCCTGACCCGGCATAGGCGCCGCTCGTGCCATAACCCACAGGCGGATAGCTGCCTGCGTTGTCATCTACTACAGGGACCTCAGCCCAGGCCGCAAGCGGCAGGCTGAGTGCGAGGACGGTTACTACACGGCGGCACATACGCATAAGAACTTACTTACGCAGTTCTACGCGACGGTTCTGAGCCCAGGACTGCTCGTCGTTGCCGGTAGCAACTGGACGCTCTTCGCCGTAGGAAACCAGTTCCAGCTGAGCAGGGGAAACGCCCTGCAGAACCAGGTAGCGCTGAACGGCCTTGGCACGACGCTCACCCAGAGCCATGTTGTACTCGCGGGTGCCGCGCTCGTCGGTGTTACCTTCCAGAACAACACGGTTGCCGTTGGCTTTCAGGTCCTTGGCGTGAACGTCCAGAGCGCGCATGGCTTCTGGCTTCAGGTCCGAGCTGTCGTATTCGAAGTAGAAGGTGGTGATTGCGCGCAGAGCGGCTTCTTCGCTCAGGGAGCCGTCAACAGCGCCAGTGTTGGCACCGTAGCCAGCGTTAGGGTCTACAGCAGCGCCTTCGCCTGCGTTGTCACCGCCCTTCGAGGAGCAACCTACAGCTACGGCCATGGCCAGGGCCAGCGCAGCAAATTTACCAAACTTCAGCATTTCCATCGTGAAACTCCTAATGAAACCCCAGTGTGTTAAGCAAAATGTATTACGCCGCAATCAGTTCAGGTAAGGGGACCAGGACGGTTCTCTGACTTCGCCTTGAGCGGTAGGAAGTGGGAGCCTCACGCGGCCATTAAGCGACACGAGCATCAAGACTCCCCGGCCCTGCTGGCGGGTGGCGTAGATTAGCATGGTGCCGTTTGGCGCAACAGTGGGAGACTCATCAAGACTTGTTTCAGACAGAATCTTTACACTTCCGCGCTGCAAGTCCTGGGCCGCCACTTTGAAGTTGGTAAAGCCCTGTTGGCGATGAATCATTACCAAGGTCTTCTCGTCCGCCGAAAGTTTCGGGTTGGCATTGTAGTTACCCACGAACGTCACACGCTCGGCACCACCGCCACTGACCGACTGTTTATAGATCTGCGGTTTGCCGCCACGGTCGGAAGTGAAGTAAAGGGTATTGCCATCTTTGCCCCAGAACGGCTCGGTATTGATACCCGGGCCTGCAGTAACACGGCTGATCTGGCGCGAAGCCATATTCATCACGTAGATGTCCGGGTTGCCGTCCTTGGACAGCACGAACGCCAGGCGCGAACCGTCCGGCGACCAGGCTGGCGCACCGTTCAGGCCTTCGAAGTTCGTGACCTGCTCGCGGCGGCCAGTATCGATGTTCTGCACGAAGATACGTGGGCGCTTCTGCTCGAACGAAACGTAGGCGATACGTTTGCCATCCGGCGCAAAGCGCGGCGACAGGATCGGCTCACGCGATTGCAGCAGGGTCACCGCACGTGCACCGTCGTAGTCCGAACGCTGGAGGGTGTAGCGGGTGTTGTTGGTGGAGAAACGCTCGGCCGTTACGTACAACATGCGCGTCGAGAACGCGCCTTTGATGCCGGTGAGCTTCTCGAACGACTGGTCGGCGATGTAGTGCGCCATGTCGCGCAGCTGGTCGGTGCTGCCCGCTACGCTGCCGGTCAGCACTTGCTGCTCGGTGGCGACGTTGAACAGCGCGTACTGCACCTGCAGGCGACCGCCCGACGGCACAATGCTACCGACCATCACGTACTGGGCTCCCAGCGCTTTCCAGTCACGGAAGATCACTTCGCTGGCCTGCGACGGCTGGCTGATCATGTTCTGCCGCGGGATTGGCGAGTAGTAGCCAGAGTTGCGCAGGTCGTTGCCGATGATGTCAGCAATGTCCTCTGGCAGCACGCTGCCGCCCTGCAGACCGAACGGCACTACCGCGATGGGGGTAGCCCGATCGCTGCCGCTGGTGACCAGGATGTTCTTTTCCTCTGCAACGGCCATGCCTGCCACGCAGCACAGCATGACCAGCAGTCCTCTCAGACGTTTAATCACAACGCTAGATCCTCAGGTGTAAATGTCATCTTGAACGAACGATAACGGTTGAAATCGCTCGGCTTCATACCCTGCATCTCGGTCAGACGACCAATGTTCTTGACCGCAGCCACTGCCGAACTGTCGTACGGGCCGTCACCACTGGAACGGGCCACGCTGACACTGGTAATGGTACCGTCCGGCAACATGCTGACCTGCAGGGTCACCGTCATGCCCTTGCGCGCGGAAGGCGGACGCGCCCAGCCCTCGGCCGCGCGCATACGGATCAGGTCGTCGAAGTCGCCAGCTACCTGATCGCCCTGCTCGTCAGCCAGCGCCTGCTGCCGCTCGGTGGTGTCAGACAACAGCTCGGCCAGGGCCTGGGCTTTCTTGTCTTCTGCCGCCTTGCGGGCCGCTTCCTGTGCCTTTTTCTTCTGGGCGTCTGCAGCGGCCTTTTTCTTGGCCTCTTCAGCTGCCTTCTTCTTCGCGTCCTCGGCCGCCGCTTTCTTCTTGGCGTCCTCGGCTGCTTTCTTCTTGGCCTCTTCGGCTGCCTTCTTCCTGGCGTCCTCGGCGGCTTGTTTCTTCGCCTCTTCAGCGGCCGCTTTCTTGGCCTCTTCTTCGGCTTTTTTCTTCGCTTCGTCCTCGGCCTTCTTCTTGGCGATGTCGGCCTGCTGCTTCTCGGCGGCTTTCTTCGCCTCTTCGGCTTTCTTGGCTTCGGCAGCTTTCTTTGCCTCGGCAGCCTTGGCGGCTTCAGCGGCCTCGGCTTTTTTCGCTTCAGCAGCCTCGCGAGCCTCTTCGGCCTTTTGAGCAGCGTCGGCCTTCTTTTGTTCCGCGGCCTTCACGGCCTCTTGCTCGACCTTCTTCTGTTCCAATTGCTCAACTTCGGTCTGGCGCGAAGCGGTTTTCTTCGCCTCCCCGGCAATCTTCTGATTGGTCTGGGTGGTCGCCTGGCTCTTGGACTTGAGCTGATACAAGGTAGCCTGAACAATCGGCTTGGATGGCGGCAGCTCAGGCGTCATGGCAAAACTGACGAACAGCAGGGCGAACACCAGCACATGCAGGCCGATGGCCCAGACACTGGGCCAGAAGTAGCTTTCCGAGGCGGATGGCTCTCGCTGTTGCATCAGGGCGCCTCGGTAATCAGGCCAACGTTACCGACACCGGCCTTCTGCAACCCGCCCATGGCACCCATGACCGCGCCATAGTCGACAGCCTTGTCGCCACGAATGAACACCTGGGTCTGCTTGCCCTGGTCACGGCCGGCAGCAATGATCTTGGTGACGGCGTCGGTCATGGCCGGCAAGGTCATGGCTTCGTCCATCTGCTTGTCGGTATCGACTTCGCTGCCGAGGTTCCAGTAATAGGTTTTATCGGCCTTGATGGAGATGGTGAGGATCTGGACGTTGTTGTCCTGCGGCAAGGCTTCGCTGGAAACCTTGGGCAGGTCGACCTTCACGCCCTGGTTGAGCATGGGCGCCGTCACCATGAAGATGACCAGCAGCACCAGCATCACGTCGATGTAGGGCACCACGTTCATCTCGGCGACGGGCTTGCGTTTGTGGCGAACTCGGGCCATGGGCTTCTACCTGATTACTCTTCGCTGGTGTGCACTTTGCGGTGCAGGATCGCCTGGAACTCGTCGGCGAAGGTGTAGTAACGGCCGATCAGCACTTCACTGCGTGCGGCGAAACGGTTGTAGGCAATAACAGCCGGGATTGCCGCGAACAGGCCGATGGCGGTTGCGATCAGTGCTTCGGCGATGCCCGGAGCAACGGTGGCCAGGGTGGCCTGCTGGGCGCTGGCCAGGCCGCGGAAGGAGTTCATGATGCCCCATACAGTGCCGAACAGGCCGATATACGGGCTGGTCGAACCAACGGTGGCCAGGAACGGCAGGCTCTGCTCGAGTTTTTCTTCCTCGCGCGAAATGGCAACGCGCATGGCACGGCCAACGCCTTCCATGACCGCGTCGGGATCAACGCCCGGCTGTTGACGCAGACGCGAGAACTCCTTGAAACCGGCACGGAACACCTGCTCCACACCGGAGTCCGGGTCTGGGTTGCTGCCTGCCTGGCGGTACAGCTTGGACAGGTCGATGCCCGACCAGAAGCGCTCTTCGAAGGCATCCAGCGCACGACGACCGGCGCGCAGCATGGTGCTGCGCTGGAAGATCATGATCCATGAGGTGACCGAGGCGGCCACCAGGGTCAGCATTACCAGCTGTACCACCACGCTGGCATTGCTGACCAGACTCCACATGGAGGTATGGTCGACGACGTTAGCTTCCACGCTTATTCTCCTGCATTCGATTGATTACCCGAGCCGTCCGCCGCAAAGGCGTCGCGCAGCTGGGGCGGTATGGCTCGGGGTTTGAAAGTGTCGGCGCGCACGGCGGCCACCAGGAACTGCCCTTCGCAAAGCAGCGTTTCATCCTTTTCCCGCCACACCTGCTGTACGAAACGCAGGCTGGCGCGATTGAGTTCAAGTACTTGCGCGGTCACCCGCAATTCGTCATCAAGCCGCGCCGGCGCGTGATAGCGCGCTTCGCTGGAATGGACAACGAACAGCAGGTTGTCTTCAGCCAGCTGCGACTGGGAAAAGCCCAGGTGCCGCAGGCGTTCGGTGCGCGCGCGCTCCATGAATTTCAGGTAGTTGACGTAATACACCACGCCGCCCGCATCGGTATCTTCGTAATAGACGCGACACCGATGTGCGAACGGTTCGAGCTGATTTTGCGCGCGCATACTCTAGTGCTTACTCCTCAGCTTGCCAATCCGCTGTGGCAACTGTTTTTTCTTCATTAATGTCTTATTGCCAGCGCGCCAAGGGCATGCCAGCGGTAGGACCACAAAAAGTCGCTTTTGATCTGTCATTCATCGCCTGGCTCGGAAAAATCGCCCCCCTCCCCCAAGCGCCCGGGGATATTCAGCCCAAAGTGCAGGTAGGCATGCCGGGTAACCACGCGGCCGCGCGGCGTGCGCATGATGTAGCCCTGCTGGATGAGGTACGGCTCAAGCACATCTTCGATGGTATGACGCTCTTCGCTGATGGCTGCAGCCAGGTTGTCCACGCCCACCGGGCCACCATCGAACTTCTCGATCATGGTCAGCAGCAGGCGACGGTCCGAGTGGTCGAAACCACGCTCGTCGACGTCCAGCAGGTTCAGCGCCATGTCCGCCACGGCCTTGGTGATCTGGCCCTTGCCGCGCACCTCGGCGTAGTCACGCACGCGGCGCAGCAGGCGGTTGGCGATGCGCGGCGTGCCACGGGCACGGCGGGCAATCTCGTAGGCGCCCTGGTCTTCGATGGCCAGGCCAAGGATGTTGGCCGAGCGGCTGACGATGGTGCTCAGATCCTTGTCGTTGTAGAACTCCAGGCGCTGGACGATACCGAAGCGGTCACGCAGCGGGTTGGTCAGCATGCCGGCACGGGTAGTAGCCCCCACCAGGGTGAAGGGTGGCAGATCAAGCTTGATGGATCGGGCTGCCGGGCCTTCGCCGATCATGATGTCGAGCTGGAAGTCCTCCATGGCCGGGTACAGCACCTCTTCGACAACAGGTGACAGCCGGTGGATTTCATCGATGAACAGCACGTCGTGCGGCTCGAGGTTGGTCAGCATGGCTGCCAGGTCCCCGGGGCGCTCGAGAATCGGCCCCGAAGTGCTCTTCACCGACACCCCCATTTCATGGGCGATGATGTTGGCCAGGGTGGTCTTGCCCAGGCCGGGCGGGCCGAAGATCAGCGTGTGGTCAAGCGACTCGCCGCGGCCTCGGGCCGCCTGGATGAACAGCGCCATCTGCTCTCGCACCACTGGCTGGCCGATGTACTCGTCCAGGCTCAGGGGGCGAATCGCACGGTCCTGGACTTCTTCGCGGTCGCGGCCACTGGCGGCAATCAGGCGGTCGGCTTCGATCACTTGGTAATCATCCCTTTCAGGCTGCGGCGAATCAGCTCTTCACTGCTCAGGCCGGCCTTGTCCTTGATCGCGGCGATTGCCTTGCTGGCTTCCTGTGGCTTGTAGCCCAGCGAGACCAGGGCACTGACTGCATCGGCCTCGGCACTGGACTCGCTGGCGACCGGTAAAGGCCCATCGGAGACCAGGGTGAACATGGCCGGCGAGGTTTCCCAGGCCTTGAATCGATCCTTGAGCTCGACCAGCAAGCGCTCGGCGGTTTTCTTGCCGACGCCTGGCACGCGCACCAGGGCTGAGGTGTCCTGGGCCTGCACGCAGCGCACCAGTTCATCCACTTCCAGCCCGGACATCAGCGCCAGGGCCAGCTTTGGCCCTACACCGTTCAGGCGGATCAGCTCGCGAAACAGCTCGCGCTCGCGTTTTTCGGCAAAGCCGTAGAGCAAGTGGGCATCTTCGCGCACGACCAGATGGGTATGCACCGTGACGGCTTCCCCCACTTTGGGCAGACGGTACAGCGTGGTCATGGGAACTTCCAGTTCGTAACCCACGCCGTTGACGTCGATAATCAGGTGAGGCGGTTGTTTTTCCGCCAGGGTGCCGCGCAAACGTCCAATCACGTTCCGATCCTTCCTCTCGGGGAGCCGGTCAAAGACCGCTCAACCCTATCAGCAAATGCAGCAGGTGAACGTATCACCCGAACAAAATGTGTATCAGCGCATGAAGCGCTTACAGACGCAAGCGCCCGCCGCGTCGCCGCGCTGTGCTCAAGCCATGCGGCACCAGGCTGGAGCGGGTGTGGGCGTGGCACAGCGCGATGGCCAGGGCATCGGAAGCGTCAATCTGCGGTTTTTGCGTCAATTTCAGCAGATGCATGACCATCATCATCACCTGCTCCTTGTTGGCACCACCCGTGCCGGCCACGGCCTGCTTGACCTGGGTGGCGCTGTACTCGGCGATCTCCAGGCCAGCCTCGGCGGCGGCGACGATAGCCGCGCCACGTGCCTGGCCAAGCTTGAGCGCCGAATCGGCGTTGCGGGCCATGAACACCCGTTCGATGCCCATGGTCACCGGGCCGTGCTGGGCAATGATTTCACTGACACCACGAAAAACAATCTGCAGCCGCTCGTGCAGCTCACCGCTGCCGGTGCGGATGCAGCCCGACGCCACGTACTCGCAACCACGGGCGGTCTGGCGTACCACGCCATAGCCGGTGATGCGCGAGCCAGGGTCGATACCTAGAATCAGAGTCATAAAGCCCGTCGAAAAAATGATGCATCTCTACAAACTGCGCCGGCCCTTTCGCGGGTAAACCCGCTCCTACAGGTACTGCACCACATTTGAAATGGGCGTAATACCTGTAGGAGCGGGTTTACTCGCGAAAGGGCCGGCACAGGCGCGATCAAACGCTCAGCGTTGGCACAAAATGCCAAATCACCTTAGCCTAGGTTTTCCATGATCTCGTCGGAAATCTGAGCATTGGAATAGACGTTCTGCACGTCGTCCAGGTCTTCGAGCATGTCGATCAACTTGAGCACCTTTTCGGCACCGTCCTGGTCGAGCTCGGCACTGGTGGTCGGTTGCATGACGATTTCTGCATCAGCGGCCTCGAAGCCAGCCTCTTCCAGGGCATTACGCACGGCATAGAAGCTGTTGAACGAAGTGAATACGTCGAACGAACCGTCGTCATTGGCCACCACGTCGTCGGCATCGGCCTCCATCGCCGCCTCCATCAACGCGTCCTCTTCCACGCCGGGGGCAAAGCTGATCTGGCCTTTGCGCTCGAACAGGTAGGCCACCGAGCCGTCAGTACCCAGGTTGCCGCCACACTTGGTGAAGGCATGACGCACGGCGGCAGCGGTACGGTTGCGGTTGTCGGTCATGGCTTCGACCATGATCGCCACGCCACCCGGGCCGTAACCCTCGTAGCTGAGCTCTTCGACGTTGTCGCTTTCGTTGGTGCCAGCACCACGGGCTACGGCGCGATCGATGATGTCGCGGCTCATGTTGGCGCCCAGGGCCTTGTCCAACGCCAGGCGCAGGCGCGGGTTGGATGCCGGGTCAGGGCCACCCTGCTTGGCAGCGACCGTCAGTTCACGGATCCACTTGGTGAAGACCTTGCCTCTCTTGGCATCCTGGCGCTCTTTGCGGTGCTTGATGTTCGCCCACTTGGAATGACCAGCCATATCGACTCCGAATCCTTTGAATCACAAACAGCCCCGCCCCATGACGGGGCGGGACGGGAAAATACCTGCGTCGAAACGCAAAGGCGCATCCATATGGATGCGCCCGGGGACTGCTTACTCGACCTTGGTCTGTTCGCGCAGTCGGATGTGCAGCTCGCGCAGGGCCTTGGCGTCGACCATGCCTGGGGCCTGGGTCATGACGCACGCGGCGCTCTGGGTTTTCGGGAACGCGATCACTTCACGGATCGACTGGGCGCCAGTCATCAGCATGACCAGACGGTCCAGACCGAACGCCAGGCCACCGTGAGGCGGTGCCCCGAACTTCAGAGCGTCGAGCAGGAAGCCAAACTTCTCTTCCTGTTCTTCTGCTTCGATACCCAGCAGGCGGAATACTGCCTGCTGCATCTCTTTACGGTGGATACGGATCGAACCGCCACCCAGCTCGGTACCGTTCAGGACCATGTCGTAGGCACGGGACAGGGCGCTGGCCGGGTTGGCTTCGAGCTCTTCCGGGGTGCACTTCGGCGCCGTGAACGGGTGGTGCAATGCAGTGAAGCTGCCGTCTTCGTTCTCTTCGAACATCGGGAAGTCGACAACCCACATCGGCGCCCACTCGCAGGTCAGCAGCTCGAAGTCGTGACCCAGGCGAATACGCAGCGCGCCCAGGGCTTCGCTGACCACCTTGAACTTGTCGGCACCGAAGAACACGATGTCGCCGTCTACGGCGCCAACGCGATCGAGGATGTTGTTGAGGTTGGCCTCAGGGATGTTCTTGACGATCGGCGACTGCAGGCCTTCGACACCCTTGGCGCGCTCGTTGACCTTAATGTAGGCCAGCCCCTTGGCACCGTAGATACCGACGAACTTGGTGTACTCGTCGATTTTGCTGCGCGGCATGCTGGCGCCGCCTGGCAGACGCAGGGCGGTAACGCGGCACTTCGGATCGTTGGCCGGGCCGGCGAACACTTTGAAGTCGACATCCTTCAACTGGTCGGCAACGTCGACCAGTTCCAGCGGAATACGCAGGTCTGGCTTGTCGGAGCCGTAGCGGCGCATGGCCTCTTCGAAGGTCATGTGCGGGAATTCGCCGAATTCCAGGTCGAGCACTTCTTTGAACAGCTTGCGGATCATGCTTTCGGTCAGGCCCATGATCTCGCTTTCATCGAGGAAACTGGTCTCGATGTCGATCTGGGTGAATTCCGGCTGGCGATCGGCACGCAGGTCTTCGTCACGGAAGCACTTGGCAATCTGGTAGTAGCGGTCGAAGCCGGCGACCATCAGCAGCTGCTTGAACAGCTGGGGCGACTGCGGCAGGGCGAAGAAGCTACCGGCATGGGTACGGCTTGGCACCAGGTAGTCGCGCGCGCCTTCCGGAGTGGCACGGGTGAGGATCGGTGTTTCGACATCGAGGAAGCCGTTGTCGTCCATGAAGCGACGGATGCTGCTGGTGATGCGCGAACGCAGGCGCAGCTTTTCAGCCATTTCCGGGCGACGCAGGTCGATGAAGCGGTAGCGCAGGCGGGTTTCCTCGCCGACGTCAGAGTACTCGTTCAGCGGGAACGGCGGGGTTTCCGCCTCGTTGAGCACAGTCAGCTGGTAGCCGAGGATCTCGATGGCACCGGAGGCCATGTTGGCATTCACTGCACCTTCAGGGCGCTTGCGGACCTTGCCGGTGATCTGTACGACGTATTCGCTGCGCACACGGTCTGCGGCGGCGAAGGTTTCGGCGCGATCCGGATCGAACACGACCTGGGCCATGCCTTCGCGGTCACGGATGTCGAGGAAGATCACCCCGCCGTGGTCGCGGCGACGATGGACCCAGCCGCAAAGGGTGACTTCCTGGCCGTCCAGGCTCTCGTTCAGTTGGCCGCAATAATGGCTGCGCATCATGATGGTGGTTTCGCTTCTCGTGATTCGTGTATTCGGTGGAGGCCTTGGCCGCCCGGAGGGCTAATACTGCAAGACCCGGTCACAGCATTCAACTCAGTCGGCCTTGTCGCCGCCTGCCAGATTCTTTTTCGCCCCGGTCTTGAAGTCGGTTTCGTACCAACCGTTACCGCTCAGGCGAAAGCCTGGCACCGACAGCAGCTTTTTCAGTGCCGGTGCCTGACAGGCCGGACAATCGGTCAGCGGCGCGGCGCTGATCTTCTGCAGCACTTCCATGCGGTGCTCGCAGGACGCACATTGATAGTCATAAAGGGGCATGGGTGTCTCTCGTCAACCATAACGCTGGCTGCCGGGGCAGCAAAAAGCGGGATTATATATGGTTAGCAAGCACTGCGCAGCCCGCCAGGCGATCAGCGAGCACTCGGCGGGTCCTGCAGCCACGCCACGCAGATGACCCGGATCAGCCCGCTGAAGTTGCGCACTCCACCCTGGCGCAGGTGCACTTCACGGTCCACATAGGACAACACGGCACTGACCGAACAACGGTTGGCGGCGGCAATGCGTTCCAGGATACCCCAGTAGACAGCCTCCAGGCGCAAACAGGTAGAAAAGCCGTTGAGCCGCACGGAACGTGACACCGGCTGCGTCTGCAGCATGTCAAAGTCCGCCTTGAACGGATCGATGCACTGTTTTCCTGGCCAGCTGCCTTGGCCTGCCATACGTTTGCTCGCTTGCATCATGCGCCACACTTCCTCGTCACAGGTACCAGGTGGCCTATGAAGCGCTGACGGGCGAGCTTAAAGCAGCGGCAAAATGTTCCTTTGCAAATACCAGGTTGCCAGGCGGACCCTGTGGGAGCAGGCGATGCGCTGGATGGCACCGGCTGCGCCGGCGTTCGCGGGCGCGCCCACTCCCACAGGGGTTGCGCAAGTTTTCCGCCTTGAGCAACGGTTACTTGTCGTCGAGCAGCACCCGCAGCATCCAGGCGGTTTTCTCGTGCACCTGCATGCGCTGCGTCAGCAGGTCTGCGGTCGGCTCGTCACTGACCTTGTCCACCACAGGGAAAATGCTGCGCGCAGTGCGCACCACGGCCTCCTGCCCCTGGACCAACTGGCGGATCATCTCGTCTGCCGGAGGGACACCTTCCTCCTCCTTGATCGACGAGTGCCGTGCATAGAATGCATACGAACCCGGTGCCGGGAAGCCCAGGGCACGGATTCGCTCGGCGATCGAATCGACTGCCAGCGCCAATTCGTTGTACTGCTCTTCGAACATCAGGTGCAGGGTGCGGAACGACGGACCGGTGACGTTCCAGTGGAAGTTATGGGTTTTCAGATACAGCACGTAGGTATCCGACAACAGGCGGGACAGCCCATCGACGATGGACTTGCGATCTTCTTCACTGATACCGATATCAATTGCCATGAAGCTCCCCTTTCCATAAGGCTTGAGACTCAAGCGGGCGCCGACCACTGTAGCAACACTTGCCGCATGCCGCATGTGACATGGCGCAACACATCGCCCACTGGGCGGCCTGCGGTTTGAGTAGGCTGCGGCTTTACTGTTAAATAGGCACTGTGCCACCCGTGCGGACTGTCATTGCCGGGTGCATAGGCTGGCCTGCCACGTGTTCGCGCTCCATATCTCATGCGCACCGTGCTGCCAGCTCTTCCTGTGATCGGCCTTATCAACAGTGAGCCAACCCCATGTTCAAGATCGTCCATCTGGTGACGGGCGTGGCAGCTTTGCTGCTATCGCTCATACCCAGCCTGAAAACCGATGCGACACCCTTCCTGCAACAACCTGACGCGGTCTACCTGGCCCTGCTCGGCCTGCTCAACCTGGTGCTGGCGCCGGTGGTGCCACTGTATCATCGCGGCGCGCGACAACAACTGCAGCATCTGGCCTGCGCCCTGTTGGTGGTCGCCGTCGTGCTGCAGACCCTGACGCTACTGGCCCGCCCGGAAATGGGCAACCTGGCAGCCCTGGTCTGCGCGGCACTGGCCGTGGCCCTGCATCTGGCCGTGGGCTTTGCACGCGGCCCACGCAAGGCACGCAGCAGCCAGCACGCGGCACAAGATGCCGGCAACCGTGATACTGGCACCGTCAAATGGTTCAACACATCGAAAGGCTTTGGTTTCATCTCCCGCGACTCGGGTGATGACATCTTCGTGCACTTTCGAGCCATCCGCGGTGAGGGCCACCGCATCCTGGTCGAAGGCCAGCGCGTGGAGTTTTCGGTGATGCACCGCGACAAGGGCCTGCAGGCCGAAGACGTAGTTGCGGTAACCCGCCGCTGACCGACTGACGCCATCAACGGCAAGCCAGGCTCCGCAAGGTCAGCGCTGCACCTGAGAGCAGCATCATACCTGTGGGGGCTGGTTTGCCGGCGATGGCAGCCTGGCAGAAATCAATAATGGGGAGGCGGCGCCTCTTCCCCTTCACTGCCATACTGGCCAACCATCTCTTCATGACGCTTGATCAGCTCGGCCATCTGCAATTGCAGCCGCTCGATCACCCGCGCTTGCTCCACCACCACGTCATTCAGCGCCTGGATAGCGTCATCCTGAAACGCCTGACGGGTTTCCAGCTCGACCATACGCATTTCCAATGTCATGTCAGGCCTCTTGGTAACCAGCAAGCTGCAGCCCGCGCAGACGCTGACGAACAGCCTGCAGTTGATCATCGGTGTAACCCACAGGCGCACACTTGCCCCATACCGGAGCCGGCCACGCGGCGTCGTCGCGCTGGCGCACGATCACATGCATGTGCAACTGGCTGACCACGTTACCCAAGGTAGCCACGTTCATCTTGTCAGCTGCGTAGCTGGCCTTCAGCGCTTCTGCCAACAGGGTGGTTTCCTGCCACAACTGCTGTTGCTCTGCCGCATCCAGCTCGAACAGCTCACTGATACCCGCGCGCTTGGGCACCAGGATGAACCATGGGTAATTGGCATCCTTGCTCAGCAGCAACTGGCACAGCGGAAACTCCCCCAGCACCAGCGAATCCTGCTGCAATCGCGAATCGAGGACGAACACGGCATATCTCCTTCAGGCAATACCATCCCGCGTCAGGCGGAAACAGGCCAGCAAGGATACCTTGCACATTCCCGGTAACACAGCGCTACTTTTCGCACCAAAATGAGGCCGCCTGACCGCCTTCCCCACACCTGCCACCCCACAAATGCCCCCGGATTAACAAGTTGCGGTAACACCTTGACTCTAATGGCAGGTTTTTAAATTTTAATGATTCTCGATCCCAAAAAACACCCAAGCCGCCTTCGCCCCGCATTTACGGTACTTTCCGACCCTCGGTAGCAGGTTTTGTGAAAATTTCATGAAGTGTTGCGAATTTTGAGCACGCTTGTTGCATTCCCTTCCCGCCAAGTCGGCACGACATCTGCAGTGGCAGGTGAACGCGACAAATAACAACAGCGACATGGGTTACCAGGGAGTTTCCTCAACCGGAATCGGCAGTTACAGATTCGTTACGGTGCCAGGAACAGCGCTGAGGTTATACGGCCCCTGAAACGGGGCGTGATTTGCGACATGGAAATACTTAAAAGCGACACGGCGAAAAAGTTCCGCAAAGAGTGCTTATAGCCATATCGCCAACAACAGTCTGCGTGCTATACATTTTCGCCGACATAACAAGAAAGAGCTGCCCCATATAACTAAAAGACTTGGACGCAGCGGTACTCTTCCTAAAAACCAAAGGAGCAAATCACGATGCGCGTGATGAAGTGGAGCATGATCGCCCTGGCCGTTGCGGCAGGGACCTCGCAGTTGGCAATGGCCTCGGCACAGGACGAGTCCAAAGGTTTCATCGAAGACAGCAAGCTGAACGTCAAGACCCGCATGCTGTATTTCAGCCGTGACTTCCGTAACAACGATAGCGGCAAGAGCCGCGTTGAAGAAACCGGCCTTGGCTTCCTCGGCACCTTCGAATCGGGCTTCACCCAAGGCACCGTAGGCTTCGGTGTCGACGCCATCGGCATGCTGGGCCTCAAGCTGGACAGCGGTAAAGGCCGCGCCGGCACCGGCCTGTTCCCGACAGGTTCCGACGGCCGTTCGCAAGACGAGTACTCCGAAGGCGGCGGCGCAGTGAAAATGCGCATTTCCAACACCGTGCTCAAGTTCGGCGACCAGTTCACCGCCCTGCCAGTACTGGCTACCGACGACAGCCGCCTGCTGCCGGAAGTGGCTGAAGGTGGCCTGATCACCAGCAACGAAATCGATGGCCTGACCCTGCATGCCGGTCACTTCACCGCGCTCAACGCCCAGGCTCAGACCTATCACGACAGCCTGAACCTGACTGAAGCCAACGTCTTTGGTGGCACCTATGCCATTACCGACAGCCTCAGCACCAGCGTCTACTACTCGCGTATCGAAGATCACTTCCGCAAGTGGTACGGCAACATCAACTGGGCGCTGCCGATCAGCGACAAGCAAGGCCTGGTGTTCGACTTCAACATCTATGACACCAAGTCGATTGGCAACAACCTGACCGGCGCATGGGTAAGCAAGTCCGACGGCACCAATGAGCTGGACAACATCGCAGCCAGCCTGTCGGGCGCCTACAACATTGGCGCCCACACCTTCACCCTGGCCTACCAGAAAGTCAGCGGCGACGGTGATTACGCGTACGGCGTGGACGGTGGCGGTACCGTCTTCCTGGCCAACTCCGTTGCCCGTTCCGACTTCAACGCCGAAGACGAAAAATCCTGGCAAGCACGCTACGACCTGAACTTCGCCGAGTTCGGTGTACCTGGCCTGACCTTCATGACCCGTTATGTTCGCGGTACCGGTGCCACCACCCGCACCACCGACAGCGGCAAGGAATGGGAACGCGACATCGACGTCAAGTACGTGATGCAAAGCGGCCCAGCCAAGGACCTGAGCTTCCGCGTTCGTCAGGCCACCTACCGCTCCAGCGACGGTGTGTACTACGGCTCCTCGTCGATCGACGAACTGCGTCTGATCGTGGAGTACCCGCTGAGCATCCTGTAAGCCTGGCTTGCAGTGCCCCGCACCTGAAAAAGCCCGGCAATCACGCCGGGCTTTTTCTTGGCTGACAAGTGTCACGCCCTGGGGCATCCTGTACGCCTTCGTTTCCCCCCCGTACAATGCGGGGCTATTTCAACGTCTTAGGCAATCGACACGGCTAACCATGCGCACCAGTCAATATTTGCTCGCCACCCAGAAAGAAACCCCTGCCGACGCAGTGGTCATCAGCCATCAGCTCATGCTGCGTGCCGGCATGATCCGCAAACTGGCCTCCGGCCTGTACACCTGGCTGCCGATGGGCTTGCGGGTAATGCGCAAGGTCGAAGCCGTGGTGCGCGAGGAAATGAACGCCGCCGGCGCCCTGGAAGTGCTGATGCCGAGCATCCAGCCCGCCGAACTGTGGCAGGAATCCGGTCGCTGGGAGCAATACGGCCCTGAACTGCTGCGCGTGAAAGACCGCCACCAGCGCGACTTCTGCGTCGGCCCTACCCACGAAGAAGTGATCACCGACCTGGCCCGTAACGAGCTGTCCAGCTATAAACAGCTGCCGCTCAACATGTACCAGATCCAGACCAAGTTCCGTGACGAGATCCGCCCGCGCTTCGGCCTGATGCGTGGCCGCGAGTTCATCATGAAGGACGCCTACTCGTTCCATGCCGACCAGGCTTCCCTGCAGGAAACCTACGATCGCATGCACCAGGCGTACACCAATGTGTTCACCCGCCTGGGCCTGGACTTCCGCCCTGTGCAGGCCGACACC
The DNA here is from genome assembly GCF_057766845.1 of Pseudomonas sp. D5(2026). Lineage (NCBI taxonomy): Bacteria > Pseudomonadati > Pseudomonadota > Gammaproteobacteria > Pseudomonadales > Pseudomonadaceae > Pseudomonas > Pseudomonas sp. D5(2026). Next base: position 1,303,649 of record NZ_CM173421.1, on the reverse strand, counting down.
GGCTCGATCGGTGGCAGCTACTCGCACGAGTTCCACGTACTGGCCGAGTCCGGCGAAGATGACGTGATCTTCAGCGACAGCTCCGACTATGCCGCCAACATCGAGAAAGCCGAAGCCATACCGCGTGAAACCGTGCGTCCAGCGCCTACCGAGGAGCTGCGCCTGGTCGACACCCCGAACGCCAAGACCATCGCCCAGTTGGTGGAGAACCACGGCCTGCCGATCGAAAAGACCGTCAAGACCCTGATCGTGCGCGGCGCCGAAGAGGGCAAGCTGATTGCCCTGATCGTCCGTGGCGACCACGAACTGAACGAAATCAAGGCCACCAAGCTGGAACAGGTTGCCGACCCGCTGGTCATGGCCACCGAAGCCGAACTGCGCGAAGCCATTGGCGCCGGTGCCGGCTCGCTCGGCCCGCTCAACCTGCCACTGGAAATCATCATCGACCGCTCGGTTGCCCTGATGAGCGACTTCGGCATTGGCGCCAACATCGACGACAAGCACTACTTCGGCGTCAACTGGGAGCGCGATCTGCCGGTTCCACAAGTCGCCGACCTGCGTAACGTGGTCGAAGGCGACCCAAGCCCTGACGGCCAGGGCACCCTGGTTATCAAGCGCGGCATCGAAGTGGGCCACATCTTCCAGCTGGGCACCAAGTACAGCGAGGCGCTGAAGTGCCAGGTGCTGGGCGAGAACGGCAAGCCGGTCGTACTGTCGATGGGTTGCTACGGCATTGGCGTATCCCGCGTGGTTGCTGCTGCCATCGAGCAGAGCTATGACGACAAAGGCATCATCTGGAATGACGCCCTGGCTCCGTTCCAGATTGCCCTCGTACCGCTGCGCTACGAAACCGACGTGGTCCGCGACGCAACCGACAAGCTGTATGCAGAACTGACCGCCGCCGGCTATGAAGTGCTGCTGGACGACCGCGACAAGAAAACCAGCCCAGGCATCAAGTTTGCCGACATGGAGCTGATCGGCATCCCACACCGCATCGTCGTCAGCGATCGCGGCCTGGCCGAAGGCAACCTGGAGTACAAGCACCGCACCGAGCAAGACGCCCAGACGTTGCCGCTCAATGAAGTGCTGACCTTCCTGCAGGCCCGCGTTCGCCGCTGATAATCAATGCACGAGTGATCATGTTCAAGCGAAGTACCTTTACCCTGGGGGGTGCCGCACTATGCGGCACCCTGCTCCTCAGCGGCTGCGCCAACCAGATGTCCCAGCGCAGCGACCATGAGGAGCGCGTCGAGCGCAAACTGCTCGAGCACACCCTGCAGATCGATGTCGGTGAGCCGAAGGTGATGGAGCTTCCGCAGCGACGTGTGCGCGTGCATGAGCAAAAGCGCTTCGAAGTCACCGAGTTCGAAGTGACCCGTCGCTATGACCGCTACACGCCGTACCAACCCTGGCGTGAGATCTACGAGATCCCGCTGGGTGCAGTGGCCGTGGTGGCGGGTGTCGGCGCCAATGTGGTCAACGTCTTCGCCCTGGGCAACCTGCCGCAAAGCATCACGCATGACTGGCTCAGTTATGGCGTGGATGGGCTCAACCCGTTCATGAACGTGCCCTCCAACGGCCGCGCCCAGCAAAACCTGGCCGGGATCAGCGAAGTGCAGAAAGGCAAGCGCGAGGAATCCACCAGCCTGCCCTGGAGCGAGCGCCTGGTCGAGGTCAAGGCCGGCAAGATGACCCACGAGCTGACCACCGACCGCAATGGCGTGCTGCGTCTGAACCTGCTCGACAGCCCGTTTTCCGAGCAGAACCTCAACCACGTCGGCACCTTGCACCTGCAGGTACATGATGAGGACAATGCGGTAAGAGGCGATGCCAGCCTGCTGGTCAGCGCTACCCTGCGCAATAAGCTGCTTGAAGCCCATGAGCTGATCTTCGATGACCTCGAAGATGATGATGTCGGCCAGTGGGTGCACCGGGTCAAGCGCTTGTCCGAGCTGGGCCTTGAAGAGGAAGCCAGTGAAATGGAACAGAGCCTGATCGAGCTGACCCGCAACGATCCGGAGCTGCAGCAGGAGTTCTTGCAGTCGCTGACCAAGGCCACTGGCCGGTTGGTGGCCGATCCGGGCGTGCATTAACAGAATGGGGCTGCATTGCAGCCCCTTTCATTTATTAGGCGGGAACAGCTCCAGCTGTTCATGCGCCCCCCGCAAGTCACGCAACCGCACCCCTACCCCTAGCAAGCGTACCGGCTTGCCACCACGGGCGAATGCCTGCCCCAGCAATTGCCGATAACTCTCCAGGTCCCGGCCCGCGCCCGCCTGCTCCATGGTGGTCTGGCTGAAGTCATGGAACTTGACCTTGACGAACGGTTTGTCTGGCCGGTAACTGCTGTCCATACGGGCGATGCGTTCGTTCAGGCTGTCCAGCAATTCGGGCAGCCGCGCCAGGCAACTGGTCAGGTCTGGCAGGTCGGTATCGTAGGTGTTTTCAACACTCACCGACTGGCGTCGGCTGTCGTTGTGCACCGCACGCTCATCGATCCCCCGCGCCAGCCCCCACAACCGCTCGCCAAAACTGCCGAACTCGCGCACCAATGCCAGCCGTGACCACTCACGCAAATGCAGGCAGGTTTCGATGCCCAGCCGCGTCAGTTTGTCGGCCGTCACCTTACCCACCCCATGCAACCTGGCCACCGGCAAGGCTGCAACGAACGTTTCCACTTCATTTGGGGTAATCACAAACAGCCCGTTGGGTTTGCGCCAGTCACTGGCGATCTTGGCCAGAAACTTGTTAGGCGCCACGCCAGCCGACACGGTGATATGCAGGGTGCGGGCAACACGCCGGCGTATATCCTCGGCAATGCGCGTGGCGCTGCCCGAATACCACTGGCTGTCGCTGACATCCAGATAGGCTTCGTCCAGCGACAAAGGCTCGATAAGCTCCGTGTAGTCGCGAAAGATCGTGTGGATTTCCCGCGAAGCCTCGCGGTAGGCCTCGAAGCGCGGCTTGACGATCAACAGATCGGGGCAGAGCTTCAGCGCATGCCGCGACGACATGGCCGAGCGCACGCCATAGGCGCGTGCTTCATAGTTGCAGGTGGCGATGACCCCGCGATGGTCGGGCGAGCCCCCCACCGCCATGGGCCGACCGGCCAGGCGCGGGTCGTCACGCATCTCGATCGCAGCGTAGAAACAATCGCAGTCGACGTGAATGATCTTGCGCAAGGACATGGACGACCGTCAGCACTGTAAATTCATACAGATAGTATCGCATGCGCCCTGCTCTGAAACAGCTCACCTGCCTGGCCACACGATAATCGGCCTGAAAGCCCCGCCGTGCCTGAGCTGCATACTGTTATCAAGCGCTAAGGGTTTGAACAAAAAAGGTTTTTCCAAAACAATTGCTTGACATCGGGGCGCAAATCCGTAGAATTCGATCTCACAGGCGCGGGATGGAGCAGCCTGGTAGCTCGTCGGGCTCATAACCCGAAGGTCGTCGGTTCAAATCCGGCTCCCGCAACCAGATTCGAGAAAAGGCCACTGTTAACGCAGTGGCCTTTTTCTTTGCCCGCAAAAAAGCCTTTTCGAAAAAGCTCGAAAAATCAATGCCTAGCGCTTGACATATAAACTGTACGCTGTAGAATTCGCCCCACTGACGCGGGATGGAGCAGCCTGGTAGCTCGTCGGGCTCATAACCCGAAGGTCGTCGGTTCAAATCCGGCTCCCGCAACCAGATTCAAGAAAAGGCCACTGTTAACACAGTGGCCTTTTTCTTTGCCTGCTGATAAGCGTTTTCGAAAAAACATCGATAAATCAAAGCCTAGCGCTTGACATACAAACTGCACACTGTAGAATCCGCCCCACTGACGCGGGATGGAGCAGCCTGGTAGCTCGTCGGGCTCATAACCCGAAGGTCGTCGGTTCAAATCCGGCTCCCGCAACCATATTCGTCAGAACAAACCCCGCCTGTGTAAAGCAGCGCGGGGTTTGTTGCTTTATACCTTCCTGATTCTTGTCGCCTCGATTTTCCCTACCCTCATGCCAACTCGCAGGCTTGAGATGCCGTATCCAGGATGAACTATCTTTAACCGTGCCAGGCAGCTGCAAACGCCTGCGGCCGGAGTAACATTGGATACGTTTTCCTAAGGGACTTTCACTTGGCCGCACCTCTCCTTCACCTCGCGCAGCATGCCCGGGGCATCTCATGACTTCGCACAATCCCGAACCTCCGGTGCCACTCGCTACGGCGCTACCCGGTGCTGTGCAGCGCCTGCCCTTGCTCGAACGCCTAAGTCGCTACCGCCAGCCCATAGGCCTGATGGTGACCCTGCTACTGTTCACGATGGCCTTGATTGCCTGCCGCCACCTGCTGAACGAGCTGGACATCTATGCCTTGCACGATGCGATGCTCAGCGTGCCGACCCAGTCATTGCTGGGCGCCTTGCTGGCAACGGTGATCGGCTTTGTGATCCTGCTGGGCTACGAGTGGTCGGCCAGCCGCTATGCGGGCGTGAAACTGCCAGCACGCAGCCTGATATTGGGCGGTTTCAGCGCCTTTGCCATCGGCAACGCCATCGGCCTGTCGATGCTCTCTGGCGGCTCGGTTCGCTATCGCCTGTACGCACGCCTGGGCCTTGGTGCTGGCGAGGTCGCACGCATGACCGTGTTTGCCAGCCTGTCACTGGGCTGCGCGCTGCCGCCACTAGCCGCTCTGGCGACATTGAGCAACCTGCCGGCGGCCTCGACAGCACTCGGGTTGGCGCCCGGCCTGCTGGCCGCTGTCGCCAGCGCCGTGCTGGTGCTGTCTGCCTTGCTGGTCATTGGCTTGTACCGCCGACGCCTGGCCGAGCAACCACTGGCCGATAACCTGCTCGTTCAACTGGGCCGGCGCACACTTCGCCTGCCCAATGCGCGCCTGGCGGTCCTGCAACTGCTGATTACCGCGCTGGATGTGGCGGCGGCAGCCACCGTGCTCTACCTGTTGCTGCCAGAAGCCCCTCCTTTCGGCGCCTTTGTGCTGGTGTACCTGCTGGCCTTGGCTGCAGGCGTGCTCAGCCACGTACCGGGCGGCGTCGGGGTATTCGAAGCGATCCTGCTGGCGGCCTTTGCCGACCAACTCGGTGCCGCACCGCTGGCCGCTGCCTTGCTGCTGTACCGGCTGATCTATGTGGTACTGCCACTGCTGCTGGCCTGCGTGTTGCTGCTGGCCAATGAAGCCCGACGCCTGCTGTTTGCACAACAGGCCATCAAGGCCGCTTCGGGTCTGGCCGCACCGGTCCTGTCGATTCTGGTGTTCCTGTCCGGCATGGTGCTGCTGTTTTCCGGCGCCACGCCGGAGATAGACACGCGTCTGGAGCACATGGGCTTCCTGGTGCCACACCGGCTGATCGATGCCTCTCATTTCGGCGCCAGCCTGATCGGTGTGCTATGCCTGCTACTGGCCCAAGGCCTGCGTCGGCGCCTGTCCGCCGCCTGGCTACTGACCACCGTACTGTTGCTGGTCGGCGCCCTGCTGTCGCTGTTGAAGGGTTTTGACTGGGAAGAGGCTTGCCTGCTGACCTTCACCGCTGCCCTGCTCGCTCTATTCCGCCGCTCGTTCTATCGCCCCAGCCGCCTGCTGGAGCTACCCTTCTCGCCGGTGTTCCTGGTGGCCAGCGCCTGTGCGGTAGGCGCATCGGTGTGGTTGCTGCTGTTCGCCTACCAGGATGTGCCTTACAGCCATCAGCTATGGTGGCAGTTCACCCTGGATGCCGACGCTCCACGGGGTCTGCGCGCCGCCATGGGCAGCGCCTTGCTACTGGCTGCCGTGGCACTGACGTGGCTGCTGCGCACGGCGCCGCCGGTGATCCACCTGCCCGATGAAGAAGAGCTGCAACGCGCCAACCGTATCCTGCAGGCCTCCGACCAGCCCGACGGTGGCTTGGCGCTGACTGGCGACAAGGCGTTGCTGTTCCACCCGCGTGATAATGCGTTCCTCATGTACGCCCGGCGCGGCCGCAGCCTGGTGGCGCTGTACGACCCAATAGGCCCGGCCCAGGAACGCGCCGAGATGATCTGGCAGTTCCGCGACCTGTGCGACCTGCATAACGCACGGCCAGTGTTCTACCAGGTGCGTGCGGAGAACCTGCCGTTCTATATGGACATCGGCCTGACCGCATTGAAGCTGGGCGAAGAAGCCCGGGTCGACTTGCGCCGCTTCGACCTTGAAGCCAAAGGCAAGGAGATGAAGGACCTGCGCTACACCTGGAACCGCGGCGGACGCGATGGCCTGAGCCTTGAGATCCATGAGCCCGGCCACGCTCCGCTGGCTGAGCTGAAGGAAATTTCCGATGCCTGGCTCGGCGGCAAGAGCGTGCGCGAGAAAGGCTTTTCGCTGGGGCGCTTCAGCCCGGACTACCTGCAACACTTCCGCATAGCCCTGATTCGCTTCCAGGGCCGCCCGGTAGCCTTCGCCAACTTGCTGGAAACCCATGGAAACGAGCTGGCCAGCCTCGACCTGATGCGTGCGCACCCCGAAGCGCCAAAGCTGACCATGGAATTCATGATGATCGGCTTGATCCTGCACTACAAAAGCCATGACTACGGGCGTTTCAGCCTGGGCATGGTACCGCTGTCCGGTCTGCAACCAAGGCGTGGCGCCCCCTTGACCCAGCGCTTGGGTTCACTGGTGTTCCGCCGTGGTGAACAGCTTTACAACTTCCAGGGGCTTCGACGCTTCAAGGACAAGTTCCAGCCGGACTGGGAACCCCGCTACATGGCCGTGCCAGCCGGGCTCGACCCGCTGGTGGCACTGGCCGACACCGCCGCCCTGATTGCAGGCGGCCTGACTGGATTGGTGAAACGCTGATGACCCGACGCTTTTGGCTGTACCTGCTGGTTCCCCTGCTGCTGGCCGCCTTGGGTGGCGCGCTGGCCTTCTGGCTGTGGACGCGCCCGGCCCCCGAGGCACGCCTGGAACAAATGAGCATCAATGACACCAGCATCACCCTTGTTACCCCTGGTGTGCACCCCAAGGTCCGGGTGGCCATCGGTGTGCCACAAGACCAGGCACTGACGGGCAAGCAACTGCTCGACCTGAGCCAGGCCGGTGAAGCCCAGCTGGTGCAGGTAATTCTGCCGCCTAATGACTGCAGCAAGCAGCAACAGGCCATGGACCAGGCGCTGGCGCAACTGCCAGGAAAACCGACCCTGGTCGCAGGTATCGGCCCCGGTGCCGCTCAGGCCTGGCGTTGGCTGGCCAGCCAGGACAATGACAAGGCGCGGGCCATTTCCGTGGGCTTCACCCTCGAACAGCCTGGCTGCCAGGCACCGCTGCCCAAATCGGCTGCCCATGGCCACTGGAACGTCGCCTGGAACGACAACCCGGATGACGCCAGCGCCGCGTTCGTGCGCGACCAGGCCAACGCCGAAACCAGCATCAGCGACTACGACATCCACTTGCCACAAGTGCTCAAGGCGCAACTCACCCAAGCCCTGGTCGGCCATGACGGTAACGCACTGGCCATGCCGGTGGTCGAGGTGCCGGCCGGGCAAACGACAGACACGGTCACCTTGTTCCTTTCTGGTGATGGCGGCTGGCGCGACCTGGACCGCGACGTGGCCGGGGAAATGGCCAAGCTGGGTTACCCGGTGGTAGGCATCGACACGCTACGCTACTACTGGCAGCACAAGACCCCGGAACAAAGCGCCGCCGACCTTTCCGAGCTGATGCATCACTACCGGCAGAAGTGGGGTACCAAGCGCTTCGTATTGACCGGCTATTCGTTCGGCGCCGATGTGCTGCCGGCGATCTACAACCGCCTGCCGGTCGAGGACCAACAGCGTATCGACGCGGTGATGCTGTTGGCCTTTGCGCGCAGTGGCAGTTTCGAGATCGAGGTCGAGGGTTGGCTGGGCAAGGAAGGCCAGGAAGCGCCAACCGGGCCGGAAATGGCCAAGCTGCCAGCACCCAAGGTCGTCTGCGTGTATGGCGTAGAGGAAACCGACGAAAGCGGTTGCACGGAAAACACGGCAGTAGGTGAGCACCTCAAACTGCCTGGCGGGCACCACTTCGACGAGAACTACCCGGCACTCGCCAAGCGGTTGATTGGCGAGATCGAGACACGCCAAGGCAAGTCCCGCGTAGCTGAGCAGAATTGACAGGCATCAGGGCCGCTCTGCGGCCCTGACAGTACCGTATAACCCAATTCAGATCTCGACCTGCGTCCCCAGCTCGATCACCCGGTTCAACGGCAGGTTGAAGAAGCGCAGGTTGCCGTTGGCATTCTTCAGCAAGAACGCGAACAGGTTGCCCCGCCAGCGCGACATCCCCTCCAGCCGTGACGCGATCACCGTCTCGCGACTAAGGAAGTAGGTGGTGCGCATCGGCGTGAAGTCCAGGCCATCCAGATGGCACAGCTTCAACGCGGCAGGCACGTCCGGCTCATCCATGAACCCAAAGTGCAGCAACACACGGAAGAATCCGTCGCCATAGGCTTCCACCTCGAAACGCTCATGTTCCGGCACCCGGGGCCGGTCTTCGCTGACCACAGTCAGCAACACCACCTGGCTGTGCAGCACCTGGTTGTGCAGCATGTTGTGCAACAGCGCATGCGGCACGGCATCGGAGCGCGCAGTTAGAAACACTGCCGTACCCTCGACCCGGTGCGGTGGCTGAATGCGGATGCTGCTGATGAACAATGGCAACGGCAGCGCACCTTCATCGATGCGCTCGACCAGAATCTGCTTGCCGCGCTTCCAGGTGCTCATCAGCAGGAACAGCACACCGCCGGCCAACACCGGGAAGGCACCGCCCTGGGCGATTTTCGGCACGTTGGCGGCGAAGAACAGCCCGTCGACTAACAGGAAGCCGACCAGAATCGGCACTGCGAGCAGCGGCGGCCACTTCCACAGCAGCAGCATCACCGCGGATACCAGAATGGTGGTCATCAGCATGGTACCGGTGACCGCAACCCCATAGGCAGCCGCCAGAGCGCCCGACGACCCGAAGCCGATGACCAACAGGACCACGCCCGCCATCAGCGTCCAGTTCACCGCACCAATGTAGATCTGCCCCTGCTCGTCGCTTGAGGTGTGCTGAATGTGCATACGTGGGATGTAGCCCAGCTGGATGGCCTGACGGGTCAGGGAGAAGGCCCCGGAAATCACCGCCTGCGAGGCGATAACCGTGGCCATGGTGGCCAGCCCGACCAAGGGCAGCAGCGCCCAGTCCGGCGCCAGCAGGTAGAACGGGTTGCGCGCCGCCTCCGGGTTTTGCAGCAGCAGTGCACCCTGGCCAAAATAGTTGAGCAGCAGCGCCGGTAGCACCAGGATGAACCAGGCCCGGGCAATCGGCTTGCGGCCAAAGTGCCCCATGTCGGCGTACAGCGCCTCAGCACCGGTCAGCGCCAGCACCACCGCACCAAGAATGGCCACGCCGATGCCTGGGTGCACCACGAAGAAGTTGACTGCCCAGCCCGGGTTGAACGCCTTGAGCACTTCCGGGCTCTGCGAGATGCCATGCACACCCAGCGCGCCCAGCGCCACGAACCAAGTCACCATGATAGGACCAAACAGCTTGCCGATCTTCTCGGTGCCGTGCTGCTGCACCAGGAACAGTGCCACCAGCACCACCAGCGAAATTGGCACTACCCAGTGGTCGATACCGTCGAAGGCCAGGCCTACGCCCTCCACCGCCGACAGCACCGATACCGCCGGGGTGATCATACTGTCACCATAGAACAGCGAAGCGCCGATCAAGCCACAGATCACCATAAGCGTGCGCAGCCGCGGGTAGGCCGCCGTGGCCCGCCGCGCCAGTGCAGTCAGCGCCATGGTGCCGCCCTCACCCTGGTTATCAGCACGCAAGATGAACATCACGTACTTGAACGACACCACCCACAGCAGCGACCACAGGATCAGCGACAGGATCCCCAGCACGCCATCATGGTTGACCGACACCCCATAGCCGCCGGTAAAGACCTCCTTGAGGGTGTACAACGGACTTGTGCCGATATCGCCATAAACCACACCGACCGCCGCCACGAGCAGGCCCACCGACCGCGACGCCCCCTGCTTCCCCTCGTGCCCGCCCTCAGCGTGACTGCTTGCCTGAACCATCGACCACTCCCGCAAACGGCCTTTACGGCCCTTGGTAATCACTTTGCCGCCAGGCCCTTGAAGGCACCCCGGCGCAACGGCGCGAAGCATAGCGCAGCGTTCGTCGTATTTCTGCTGGTCAAGCGCCCTTGCGCTCGCTAGAATTGCGCACTTTTTGATCAGAGGCGCCAAAAGCGCCCGTCAAGTTCGTCCCCGATTCCGGCCGGGCGACCTGTATTCAATACCGAGGTTAGTCATGTCCACCACGCCCGCCACCCCCAAGGCAGGTTTCGGTTTGGAAGGCTTGGGTTGCCCTGATGACTCTCAATCTATACTTGAACGTTGATCCTACCTCTCCTATACCGCTCATCCCCTAATCAAGAAAATCACACGCTGACACAGGCGCCACCTTGTACAACGTAGACGAACCCCCTATCATCCAGCTACGCCATTGACGCACACAAGGGACTGCATGATCTTCATCGAGACCCCAGTATTCACCTCCGATCTCAAGGAGCATCTGGATGATGAAGAATACCGGGCTTTGCAGGCCTATCTGGCCGAGCATCCCGAAGCAGGTTCTCTCCTAGAGGAAACCGGCGGCCTCAGAAAAATCCGCTGGGCAGCCAAGGGCAAGGGCAAGAGTAGGGGTGTACGAGTGATCTACTACCATGTCACTGCAGCCCACCAGATCCGTATGATTCTGATCTATCGCAAGGGAATCGTGGATACCTTGACGAGCAGTCAGAAAGCGCAGCTTCGCGCACTAAACAAAGGGTGGAAATAATGGATAAGAATCTCTTCGATCGTCTTGTGGAAAGCATGACTCAGATGGATGAGATCGATCGCGGTGAGCGTCAGCCCTCGCGTGAATTCCACGTAGACGCAGTTCAAGTCAAAAAGATTCGTCAAGCCACCGGCCTCTCACAGGCTGCGTTTGCCAAACGTATTGATGTCGCAGTAGGGACTTTACGGAATTGGGAACAGGGCCGTCGCGAGCCTGAAGGACCAGCTCGTGCCTTGCTTCGAGCGATTCATAACGATCCTGAGCACGTACTTGCGGCATTGAGCTAAGTATACAAAAGCCCACAGTAGCGCTTTTTAAGCACACAGCTCGACAGGAAACTCACCTTACCTCAGCGTGACCAATTGCCTGAACCATCGACCACTCCCGCAAACGGCCCTTACGGCCCCTGGTAATCACTTTGCCGCCAGGCCCTTGAAGGCACCCCGGCGCAACGGCGCGAAGCATAGCGCAGCGTTCGTCGTATTTCTGCTGGTCAAGCGCCCTTGCGCTCGCTAGAATTGCGCACTTTTTGATCAGAGGCGCCAAAAGCGCCCGTCAAGTTCGCCCCCGATTCCGGCCGGGCGACCTGCATTCAATACCGAGGTTAGTCATGTCCACCACGCCCGCCACCCCCAAGGTAGGTTTCGTAAGCCTGGGTTGCCCAAAAGCCTTGGTCGACTCTGAACGCATCCTGACCCAGCTGCGCATGGAAGGCTATGAAGTCGTGCCCACCTACGAGGACGCCGACGTGGTGGTGGTCAACACCTGCGGCTTCATCGACAGCGCCAAGGCCGAATCGCTGGAAGTGATCGGCGAAGCAATCAAGGAAAACGGCAAGGTCATCGTCACCGGCTGCATGGGCGTCGAGGAAGGCAACATCCGTGACGTGCACCCAAGCGTGCTGTCGGTCACCGGCCCACAGCAGTACGAGCAGGTGGTCAACGCCGTTCACGAAGTGGTGCCACCGCGTCAGGACCACAACCCGCTGATCGACCTGGTGCCGCCACAGGGCGTCAAGCTGACCCCGCGCCACTATGCCTACCTGAAAATCTCCGAAGGCTGCAACCACAGCTGCAGCTTCTGCATCATCCCGTCGATGCGCGGCAAGCTGGTCAGCCGCCCGGTGGGTGAAGTGCTGAGTGAGGCCGAGCGCCTGGTCAAGGCCGGGGTCAAAGAGATCCTGGTGATTTCCCAGGACACCAGCGCCTACGGCGTCGACGTCAAGTACAAGACCGACTTCTGGAACGGCCGCCCGGTCAAGACCCGCATGCTCGAGCTGTGCGAAGCGCTGAGCAGCCTGGGCGCCTGGGTACGCCTGCACTATGTGTACCCTTACCCGAACGTTGACGACGTGATCCCGCTGATGGCTGCCGGCAAGATCCTGCCGTACCTGGACATCCCGTTCCAGCACGCCAGCCCGAAAGTGCTCAAGTCGATGAAGCGCCCTGCCTTCGAAGACCGCACCCTGGCACGCATCAAGAACTGGCGCGAGCAATGCCCTGAGCTGGTGATCCGCTCCACCTTCATCGTCGGCTTCCCGGGCGAGAGCGAGGAAGACTTCCAGTACCTGCTGGACTGGCTGACCGAAGCCCAGCTCGACCGCGTGGGCTGCTTCCAGTACTCGCCGGTAGAAGGCGCCCCGGCCAACGACCTGGGCCTGGAAGAAGTACCGGACGACGTCAAGCAGTCGCGCTGGGACCGCTTCATGGCCCACCAGCAGGCCATCAGTGCTGCCCGCCTGCAATTGCGTATCGGCAAGGAAATCGACGTGCTGATCGACGAAGTTGAAGAACAAGGCTCGGTTGGCCGCAGCTTCTTCGATGCACCGGAAATCGATGGCAGCGTGTTCATCGATGGCGACCATGGTTTCAAACCAGGCGACAAAGTGCGTTGCCGTGTAGTGGATGCCGACGAATACGACATGTGGGCTGAACCCATCTAAAACGGCTGAAGCCTGCAAAGCCCCTGCCCCGGCGCTCTCCATTAGGGAATGACCGGTGCAGGGGCTTTTTTGTCAGAACGTGTGGAACAGCATCAGGCCGCCCTCGGCATCCGGGCTGGCATCCGAGAAGCCTTTGACTGCGTAGAGTTGGACTTTCCACTGCGGGTTGAGCTTGTGGGTGAGGAACAGGGTAAGCTCCTTGATCTGCGCCCCGGTCGAGACCACTTTCTGCCGCCAATCGTAGGAGGCGCCGGCCGAAGTACCGACCGCCACCGGCAGGGCAAAACCGAGGCTGGCAAATACCGGGTCGTCGAAATCGCTATCGGGCGGGTCGCCGAATTTCTTCCAACCCAGTGTCGCGAAGCCGGTGACCGGGCCAAAGCCCTTGGTGATGTCGACCTGGGTGGTGTAGTCGTACTGTCCGGTGCCCAGGCACTGGTCTTCGTCGGCGGTGGGGAATTTGACCTTGCCGATCAGGTCCAGCATCAGGCCGCCGTCACTACCATCTAGCAATGCATAGGCGACGCTGGCAACCGTGTCACCCAACCCGCTCTCCACGTCTCGGCAACCACCGGGCAAGGGGTCACCATTGGGGCCGACTTCGGGGTTGGTGATACGCAACCAGGGCACGGTAACCTTGTAAGTCATGGGGCCGCTCTCATACTTGCCGACCACTGGCAAATACCAGATTTCCGACGTGGTGCCGGTGCCATAGTCGCCACTTGAATAGTCCATGCCAATGGCGGCACTGAAGGTATCAGCCTGCACCGACACACAGGTGCATGAGAGCAAACAGGCGAAAAGAGCGAGCGAGGGTCTCATTTGCACCTCAGTACGCTTTCGGGAAGCATGGTCGGATTTTCACAGCCTAGTTGGCTAACGCCCGGATCGCTCTGGATGCTCGACTTTTTCCACCTTCTCAACTCTCTCTGGTAACTCCACCTTTTCGACCTTTTCGACCCGTTCAGGTTTTTCGACTTTTTCGACTTTCTCGACCTTCTCGACTTTTTCGACTTTTTCGACTTTCTCGACCTTCTCGACTTTTTCGACCTTCTCGACCTTCTCGACTTTTTCGACCTTCTCGACTTTCTCGACTTTCTCGACTTTCTCGACTTTTTCGACTTTTTCGACCTTCTCGACTTTTTCGACCTTCTCGACTTTCTCGACTTTCTCGACTTTCTCGACTTTCTCGACTTTCTCGACTTTGTCGGGCTTTTCGACCTTCTCTACTTTTTCAACCTTCCCGTTTTTTTCGACTTCAACCTTTTCAACCCGATCGGAGCTTCCGCTGTTGCTGCGGGCCGACTGCTCCAAGGTGTCGCGGTGTGCCGACGCTCCCGACTTGTCAACGCTGCCATGGCTACCGGAGCCGTCGACGGCGCTGCGCCCACTGTGATCATCACTACTTTCATCGCGATCGTTGGTCGCATCGCTTGCGCCATGACCGCTGCTGGAACCGCCGGAGCTGCTTTTGTCATGCTCACTACCGTGCCCCGACTGGCTTCTGCCGGGATTGTCTACACGGTCGTCCTGGAGTTCCACGCGGGTTGCCCGCAGCTCATGAGTACCATTGAGCACCCCGCTCACCCGCACACGTTGATCGAGCGCCAACGCCGTTGGCTGCCTGCCGACAATTACGGTGCCCTGCCCCAACGTCACATTGATACCTGCGACCACCAACTGCCGAGCTTGTGTGCGCTGCACCAGCCCTTCAACCACCGCCTGCTGGACACGGCCAGCAAAAGGCAGGCTCGGGTCTGGACGGGTTTGCGCCACTTCAAGCTGGCGCCCGGTCCACTGGCCGCGCACCAGCAATTCACGAGCAGGCGCCACACGGGTACCCAACTTCAACCCTTGAAGGCTGCCAGTGCGATCAACCGCGCCGATGGCGCTGGCCTCCCTCAACCCCGGTGCCCGTTCGATGCGGGTGGCCACTACTTCTCCCCGGGCATCGCGCAGGCCGCTGACCCTCACGGGCTCACCAGGGCGCAGCCCTTCAGCCACCCGCGCGCCAGCGGCCAACCGCACAGGTTGCCCCATGACCCGCAGGGGGGCCGAGGCATTGGGCAGCGCCGTCAACGGCCCTTCGAAGACGTTGAGGATCGAAATGCGCCCCGCTTGCAGGCCGCGCTGGGTGGCGAATGCCTCCACCGCCACCACCTGCCCGATCGCCAGCTGACCACTGCTGGTAGGTGCGCCGTTTTCACTCACCGGTACGTCCTTGCCATAGTGCACTTCCATGCCATTGACGCAGATCGAGGCGAAGCCGGTGATGGTACCGACGATGCCTGTACCCCCAGTACCACCCGGGCGCAGGATCGGCGTACCGGTACCGTCCACACCATCCGCCACTGCACCTGTGCCGCCTGTACCCCCAGGGCGTTGCTGGACTGGGGCACCGGTGCCACCGACGCCGCCATTTTCATTGCGCACACCGGTGCCGCCCATGCCGCCGGGAAACTGCAGACTCGCAGCACCGGCCATACCCACTTCGTCACGGCTGACACATACCGGCGCTGCAGCCACCTCGCCCGGGACCATCAGGTTCCACCCGAAAACCAGGGCAAACGTGAAAGCACTGAGGTAGCGCACAAAAAGTGTCATGGCCCGGGTGTCTTCGACGGATCGGAATCGGTAGCTTCAGTGTAGAAATAAAGCCCGACAGTGATGCGCTGACGTTGTTCGATACCGGGCTCATCAACACTCTCCAACTCAGCTGCAAGTCGGCTGAAGGCAAGTAGTGTCTGCATGCCATCCTTGGCTACCACGTCACGCAGATGCTCGACGCTGGCCGGGCTCAAGGCATCGTAGTGCACGCTACGCTCAAAAAACGGCTGGCCTTCGCCGCTGAGGTTATGCACCGCAGCACAGGCATGGTCATGCAGGTTGTGGCCGAAGTACGCAGCCTTTTCATCAAAACCCTTCTGTGGCACGAATGCATGGGCTTCCAGGTGCACGCAATCCTGCTCATCGAGCCGCACGACGCCCAGGCGCAGCCATTCGTCCAGCACCACCCGACCGCGGATATCGGTGCTGACCCTGGCGACCAGGGCATCGAATGAGCAATCGCCACCCACACTGGCTAGCCGTGCAAGTGCCCTCGCCTGGCCGGGCGCCGAGCAGAATGGTGGGGTGTTGGTCCACACATTGACCAGCTGTGCACCTAGCGTGATGTTATCCGGCAGGGTCGCACGTGCAGTGTCGCCCTCATTACGCAGCCGCCGGACATCTTTACGATGTACGCCTGTAAGCAGGCTGATACGGCTGTCGGTTGGCGCAGTGTCGTTCAGGCGAAACTCGCGATGGGCTACATCGACGAACACCTCCTTGAGCAGGTCGGTGAACATCGTGTAGGTGACCCCTTTGCGCAGCATCAGGCGCACCAGCGGGCGCATGACACGCCGCAGCGCACTCAGCATCGACGGGGGTAAAACAGGCGATTGCATTGAGGGCATTCCTTGACAGAGGCACCCAGTATAAGGCGAGGGAATAAATCCCACGCAAACCGCAATCATGTCCCGGCTTGGGCGAGGAAAAAGCTGTCAGCGCTCATTGGAAATGACGTGACAAAGGCAGGCAGCCCAGAACCTGCTCATACAAAACCCGTCCGCTGGGTTTTGTATGGACCACTTCGGATCAGTACCAATCAGCTTCTGCTGTTGTCATCCCCGGCCTCGCCACCGGCATGAACACCGTGGTCATCACCCGGTTCGCCACCCACATGGTTGCCGTGATCATCACCAGGTTCACCACCAACATGATTACCGTGATCATCCCCAGGCTCACCGCCGACATGATTACCATGATCGTCACCTGCTTCAGCATGGTTGCTGCTGCGCCCAGCGTTTGAATTGCCGTCGTGGCCACTGCCACTGTTGCCGGCATGGCCACCACCGTCACCGCCGCTGCCGTGGCCACCACTTCCACTTCCGCCGCCACCGTGACCACCGCCGCCACCACTTCCACCACCACCGTGACCACCGCCTCCACCACTTCCGCCGCCACCGTGACCACCGCCTCCACCACTTCCGCCGCCACCGTGACCACCGCCGCCGCCACTTCCGCCGCCACCGTGACCACCGCCGCCGCCACTTCCACCGCCACCATGGCCACCACCGCCTCCCCCATGACCGCCACCGCCGCCGCCGCCGCCGCCGCCGCCATCTTTAGCGTAAGCACTGGTGCCATGAGAAATCGAGTCAGGGATCAAGGCAATGGACATCGATAACACGCCAGCTACAGCTGCCGCGAGTAACGCCTTCTTGAACAGCAGGTGGATTTGCATAGTCCGTCTCCAGGTCTTCGCCACGAGAACGCCAAATCAGTCAGGAATCCAGTTTCAGATTGAACTTATATTTACGTGGGATTTTTTCCCACACTTAATTAATAGACCGTCACTCCCCAGGTCTCAAGCGCCAAGCGAACAAGCCGACCGGTGGTTGGCCTGCTATGTTTTCCCTATCGCCCCAGAGGAACGCCGGCATGCCTGCGCTACTGACGCTGCAAACCCCGCGCTTGAGCGACTACAGCGAGCTGGTACAAGTGTGGGAGGATTCGGTACGTGCCACCCACGACTTTCTGCCAGAGGGCTATATCCTGCTACTGCGCGAGCATGTGCTGCGCCGGTATCTCGACGCAGTGATGCTGATCTGCTGCAAGGACCGCCAGCGCATCTGTGGTTTCGCCGGTGTCGCCAACGGGCGGATAGACATGCTGTTCGTCGCACCTGGCTACCGCGGCCAAGGGGTAGGCAAGCGCCTGCTGCGCTATGCAATCAGCGAACTGAATGCCGAGTACCTTGACGTCAACGAACAGAACCCGAGAGCGCTGGGCTTCTACCTGCATGAAGGTTTCGAGGTCATCGGCCGTTCGGAAACCGACGGCCTGGGCCAGCCCTACCCTCTGCTGCACATGAGGCTAATGCGCACAGTGCCTTGAGGCGGCGCCTGAATGTGCCGCGCTATGTGTCCAAAATGGCGCATCTGACACAGATTCCCATCATCTACCGCTTGCAGGCAGGTACAATGGAGGCCTTTCCCTGCCTTGCGAATTGCCCCATGTCCGAACCCGTCCGCCTGTCCAAACGCCTCATCGAGCAGCTCGGCTGCTCCCGCCGCGAGGCCGAGCAGTACATTGAAGGAGGCTGGGTAACGGTCGATGGCGTGGTGGTTGAGCAGCCGCAGTTCAAGGTTGAGCAGCAGCGCGTCGAGCTGCTGCCGGGCGCCCGTGCCGAAACCCTGGAGCCGGTGACCCTGCTGCTGAACCAGCCAGCCGGCATGGACAGTGAAGACGCCCGCGCCAGCATGAACATGGGCAGCCTCAGCGAAGCCCACCGCGAAGGCGTGCGCGCCCTGCACGGGCATTTTGCCCGGCAGGCCTGTGTGGCACCGCTGGAGCGTGGCGCCAGCGGCCTGCAGGTGTTTACCCAAGACTGGCGGGTATCCCGCAAGATCGAAGCCGACCTGCGTCGCCTGGAGCAGGAGTTCATCATTGAAGTGCGCGGCGAGACCACCCCCCAGGCGCTGGAACGCCTGGCGCGCGGGGCCATGCGCAATGACCGCGAATTACCTAAGGCCAAGGCCAGCTGGCAGAACGAGACACACTTGCGCATGGTGTTGAAAAACCCACAACCAGGGCAGATTTCCGAGCTATGCGCCTACCTGCGTCTGGAGCTTTTAAGCATGCGACGCATTCGCCTGGGGGGTGTGTCGATGGGCAAGTTGCCCTTGGGCCAATGGCGCTACCTGGCTACCTCCGAACGTTTTTAAGCAATACGCCGCGCCGGAACGCGCGGCACCTGAACAGGATTCTGCTGCAATGAACCACAACGACGTCCTGCGCAGCCTGCGCTACATGCTCAAGGTGAACGACGCCAAGATGGCCGAGATCATTGGGCTCTCTGGCCTCGAAGTGCATCCTCTGGTGCTGGCCACCTACCTGAAAAAAGAAGAAGAGGAAGGCTTCGTGCGCTGCCCGGAACGGGTGATGGCGCACTTCCTTGACGGCCTGGTGATCTACCGCCGAGGCAAGGACGATAGCCGCCCGCAGCAGCCGATTGAGCTGCCGGTAACCAACAACCTGATCCTCAAGAAGCTGCGTGTGGCCTTTGAGCTCAAGGAAGACGACCTGCACGCGATTCTCAAGTCGGTCAACTTCCCGGTCAGCAAACCTGAGCTCAGCGCGCTGTTCCGCAAGGCTGGCCACGACAACTACCGCCCGTGTGGCGACCAGTTGCTGCGCAACTTCCTCAAGGGCCTGACCCTGCGCGTGCGCGGCTGAGTGGCCATGCAGCATACGGTTGTCCCGGTCGGCATCGTCCGTTCCTGTTTCAAGGAAAAGTTTGCCATTCCGCGCCAGCCACAGCTGGCACCTGCCGCCCGTGGCGTACTCGAACTGTTGCCGCCGTTCGATCAAGGTGACGCGGTCGAAGGCCTGGAGCAGGTCAGCCATGTCTGGCTGCTGTTTCTGTTCCACCAGGCCCTGGAAGAAAAGCCGCGTCTGAAAGTGCGGCCACCGCGTCTGGGCGGCAACAAGAGCATGGGGGTGTTCGCCACGCGCGCAACCCACCGGCCCAACGGCATCGGCCAGTCGGTGGTACGCCTGGAGGGCGTGGAGCCCGGACGCCTGCTGCTGTCCGGGATCGACCTGCTCGACGGCACGCCGGTGCTGGATATCAAGCCGTATGTGCCTTATGCCGACAGCATCGCTGGCGCCAGCAACCAGATGGCCAATGCTGCGCCGGTGGCAATTGCCGTGCACTGGGCTGACAACGCCCTGCTCCAGGCCCGCGAGCATGCGCTGCGCCTGAGCGAGCCGCTGGTGGAACTGATCGAGCAATGCCTGGCGCAGGACCCACGGCCGGCCTACCAGATACCACCGGCTGAGCGGGTGTACGGGGTGAAGTTCTGGGATGTGCAAGTAAGGTGGCATTACCCGCAGCCGGACGTCATCCGGGTGCTGGAAGTGGTACTGGGCTGAGGGCCACGGGCTTCGCCCGTGTTCGCGGGCAAGCCCGCTCCCACAGGATCGCGCCAGCTTTTAGAAATTGAGCAAGACAGTTGCTCCCACAAGGGACCGCGCAGACACGAAAAAGGCGACCTTGGGTCGCCTTTCTCATTTCAACTAGCTATCAACGAGCCGGGCCTTCAGCCACGCCCAGGTCGTCGGTCGGGCGGGTATCGATCAACGGCGCACCACCGGAGGCCAATTCCGAAGCCAGCTTGTCGTCGTCCATTTCCTTGACCCACTTGGCCACCACCACAGTGGCAACGGCGTTGCCCACCAGGTTGGTCAGGGCGCGGGCTTCGGACATGAAGCGGTCGATGCCGAGGATCAGCGCCAGGCCGGCAACCGGCAGGTGGCCAACAGCCGACAGGGTCGCGGCCAGCACGATGAAGCCCGAACCGGTAACGCCGGCAGCCCCCTTGGAAGCCACCAGCAGTACCAGCAGCAGGGTGATCTGGTGAGTGATGTCCATGGTGGTGTCAGTGGCCTGAGCGATGAACACCGCAGCCATGGTCAGGTAGATCGAGGTACCGTCCAGGTTGAACGAGTAGCCGGTAGGGATAACCAGGCCGACTACCGATTTCTTGGCACCCAGGCGCTCCATCTTGGCCAGCATGCGCGGCAGGGCCGACTCCGAGGACGAAGTACCCAGCACGATCAGCAGTTCTTCACGGATGTAGCGGATCAGCTTGAGCACGCTGAAGCCGTGGGCACGGCAGATACCGCCCAGTACCACCAGCACGAACAGCAGGCAGGTGATGTAGAAGCAGGCCATCAGGTAGCCCAGCTGCACCAGCGAGCCGACACCGTACTGGCCGATGGTGAAGGCCATGGCGCCAAACGCGCCGACCGGTGCCAGTTTCATGATCATGTTGATGATGTTGAACATGACATGGGCGAAGCGGTCGATCAGGTCCAGTACCGGCTTGCCGTAGCTGCCCAGGCGGTGCAGGGCGAAACCGAACAGCACCGAGAACATCAGCACTTGCAGGATGTCGCCGTTGGCGAACGCGCCGACGACCGTATTGGGGATGACGTTAAGCAGGAAGCCGACGGTGGTCTGCTGCGAGCCAGCGGCGGCGTAGGCAGCCACGCTGCTGGCATTCAGGGTGCTGACGTCGATGTGCATGCCAGCGCCTGGCTTGACCACGTTGACGACGACGAGGCCAATGATCAGCGCGATGGTGGAGACGATTTCAAAGTACAGCAACGCGTAGCCGCCGGTTTTGCCGACCGACTTCATGCTCTGCATGCCGGCAATGCCGCTGACCACGGTACAGAAGATGATCGGGGCGATGACCATCTTGATCAGTTTGACGAAGCCGTCACCCAAGGGTTTGAGGGCAACGCCCGTTTCCGGGTAGTAGTGGCCGAGCAGGATGCCGATGGTGATGGCGACCAACACCTGAACATACAGGGATTTGTACAGCGGCTGACGTGTCGTCATGGCTAATTTTCCTCAAGTGTGCCGGTTCACCCTTCCCAGGGTGATGGGGGCACCTGAATCGCTAACCCTCCTGCACTTGGAGGGATTTGTCGTTGTGTTCGAGCTGCCTGGGCAGGCCTCTGCGAGGATCAATAGCAAGGGTGGTGCCAAAATGCCCATGAAGGGTGCAAGGCCCGTATTTACTAGGGATAAATGCCCAACGACAGGGCGATATTCCCAGGGCGGATTGGCGGATTTCCGCCCGGTGGCGGAATTTGTACAGGGAGGAATGGCGGAAATCCGCCCATTATGAATTGCCAGTGCCGCCCATTCGCGGATTTACCTGCGAATGGGCGGCACTGGCTACGAGTCAATCCAGGTTGAAGGTGATCCTGAACGCGGCGCCTCCCAGCGGAGAATCGCCAAGGCTCAGCTCGGCGTCATAGCTGTCGACGATATCCTTGACCACTGCCAAGCCGATGCCCTGCCCCGGGTGCTGGCTGTCCAGCCGCTCCCCACGCTCCAGAATGCGTTCACGCTGGTCGGCGGGCACGCCCGGCCCGTCGTCCTCGATGCACAAGGTCAGATGCCCCGGCGCCTTCACCAGGCTCACCCGCACTTGCCCCAGGCTCAGCCGGTAGGCGTTCTCCAGCAGGTTACCGAGCATTTCCAGCAACGCGCCCTGCTCCATCGGTACCTGCGCCGCGGCCGGCAACTCCAGCACCACGTCCACACGTTTTTCCCGGTAAACCTTTGCCAAGGTGCTGCACAGGCTGTCGAGCAACGGCCGCAGCAATACGCTGTGGCGTACCAGGCCACTCTTGCGCAGGCTGGCGCGTTGCAGCTGATAGTCGATCTGCTGGCTCATGCGTTCGATCTGGCTTTGCAGCACCCGCGCCTGCTCGCGCTCGCCGCTGCGCTGCTGCAAGCTTTCACCCACGCCCTGTAGCACCGCCAGCGGCGTCTTCAGGCTGTGCGCCAGGTCGTCCAGCGAATCACGGTAGCGCGTGCGCTGCTCACGCTCACTGCGCAACAGACGGTTGAGCGAGCGGGTCAGGCGCAGCAACTCGCGTGGGTGCTCGCCGCTCAGGCCGTCACGTGCACCGGATTCCACTTCATCCAGTTCGTGGCTGAGGCGTCGCAACGAGCGCAGCCCCCAGGTCAAGCCTGCCCACAACAACACCATAAGCGCCAGCAATGCAGCGCCGAACCCCAGGTAGAGCTTTTCGCGCAGGCCATTGAGGGTGGCCTTGTACTCGCTCACGGGCTGCAGCGCGACAATGCTGTAGGCGGCGCTCTGCCCGCCCAGCAGCTTTATCTCGACGTCGTACACGAAGAACTCTTCGCCATCGGACTGGTGAATGCGGTCGAACTCGTTGCCGCGCCCGTCATAGCGCGGCTGGTAGTTGATGTGCCGGTCGGCGGTGGCACGCGACTGCCAGACCAGTTTGCCGTCGCGGTCAAAGATATAGCCGAGCAGGCCTGTGTAGGGCAGGTTGTAGCGCTCGTCCGGCAGCAGTGTCGGCATCTGCAACCGGCCATGCTCGATACGCGCAGCGGAAATCAGCGTGGTTACATCAGAGGCCAGCCGCTGCTCGATCGATTCCTGCAAAGCCAGGCTGAAGGCCTTCTGCAAAGCCGGCAGCAGCGCCAGCATGAACAGCAGCGCCAACACTGCGGCGGCCAGCATCAGGCGCACCCGCAGCGAGCGGATCATCGGCAGCGCTCAGTGAACAGGTAGCCCAGGCCGCGCACCGTGTCGATGGGCTTGAAGCCGTGCTCGCCTTCAAGCTTGCGGCGCAGGCGGCCAACCAGCACTTCGATGACATTGGGGTCGCGCTCTTCGTCACCTGGGTACAACTGTTCCATCAGGCGATCCTTGGCCACCACCTGCTGGTGATGGCGCATGAGGTATTCGAGGATGCGGTATTCGTAGGCAGTCAGGGCCAAAGCTTGTTCGTCGAGGGTGGCCTGCTTGCGGTTGAGGTCAAGTACCAAGGGGCCAGCGGTGATGGTCGACTGGATGAAACCACTGGAGCGGCGTAACAGGGCATTGAGCCTTGCTTCAAGCTCCTCGAACTGGAACGGCTTGACCAGGTAGTCGTCGGCACCGGCGGCCAGGCCCTCGACCTTGTCTTGCCAGTTGCCACGGGCCGTGAGGATGAGAATGGGGAAGGTCTTGTCCTGGCTGCGCAGGCGCGTGATCAGCTCCAGGCCGCTGATACCGGGCAGGCCCAGGTCGATAATGGCAAGGTCGAAGTGGTACTGCTCGGCCTGGTACAGCGCTTCTTCGGCGTCAGCGACCGCCTCGACCACATGGCCGCTTTCGCCCAGGCGGGTGTAGAGGTGATGGCGAAGCAGGGCTTCGTCCTCGACCACCAGCAGTTTCATGTGCAGCTCCTTATGTGTATTGCCTGTACCGACCCTTTCGCGGGCACGCCCGCTCCCACAGCAATCGCACCGTTTCTGAAACTTGTGCAGCACCTGTGAAGCCAAAGGCACTGCACGGTTTCTGAGGTTTGTGCAGCGCCTGTGGGAGCGGGCGTGCCCGCGAAGAGGCCAGTACAGGATAACGCGGCTCGTCCGTCAGAACTTGTATGAAGCAGCCAGGTAGGTCTGGGCGCTGCTGGTCAGACGCAGGGTGCCGTCCTTCGGCCCGCCATGTGCGCCCACCTCGGTCGCGGCATTGGTGCGCAGGTAACGGTAGCCCAGTTCGACCGAGGCCTTGTCGGTGATGTCCTGGATCACACCGGCCTGCAGACCGTAGGCATAACCGTAGTCAGTATCCCGGCTGGCGCCGGGCGAGTCCTGGGTGAGCTTGGTCACACCCAGGCTGCCCCCACCGAACAGCTTGGTGGTATCGCCCACCGGCAGAAACAAATCGTAGCTGCCCAGCAGGTTTTCCTGGCGCAACTTCAGGCCACTGTGGTCACCCGAGACGTTGTCATAAGTCATGTAGTAGCGGCCCTGGTCGTTGATCTTGCCCAGACGCACACCCCAGGTATCGTCCTTGCCGATAATACCGTCGGCATTGAGGTGGTCGGTGTTGCGTTGCAGCAGGCCGGACTTGCGGACTTTGTCGCTGGTCTGGCCGTAGGTGAGGCTGGCGAAGTTGTCGTCCGCGGCCTGGGCGGTGGTAATGCCAGCGGCACAGACGGCCATGGCGGCAAGCAGGGTATTGAAGGTTTTCATGGCTGGATACTCCAGTTGGGTGCGCTGTTTCGGTCTGGAAGCTAGAGTAATCAGGGCACCCTGAACCGCGACTGAACCCTGGCTGAACCCCGGCTGAACGAACCGACAGCAAAACAAGGAGTAGTGAACATGCGAGCCCTGCTGGCCCTGACCCTGATGTGCAGCGCCGCCCTCGCCCAAGCGGCGGTAGTGACCCGTGAGATTCCTTATCAGGACGACGATGGCAACCGCCTCGTCGGCTACTACGCCTACGATGATGCGCTGGACGGCAAACGCCCAGGCATCGTTGTGGTGCATGAATGGTGGGGCCTGAACGACTATGCCAAGCGCCGCGCGAGAGATCTTGCCGCCCTGGGCTACAAAGCGCTGGCCATCGACATGTATGGCGATGGCAAGCACACCGAGCACCCGCAGGATGCCCAGGCATTCATGGCCGAAGCGATGAAGGACCCGGCCGCAGCCGCAGCGCGCTTCGACGCGGGCCTGGACCTGTTGAAAAAGCAGCCGAATGTGAACAAGCATCAACTGGGCGCTGTCGGCTACTGTTTTGGCGGTAAGGTGGTGCTCGATGCCGCACGTCGTGGAGAGAAACTGGACGGCGTGGTGAGTTTCCATGGCGCGTTGTCCACCAAAACGCCGGCCAAGCCTGGCGTAGTGCGCGCGGACATCCTGGTTGAACATGGCGCTGCGGACAGCATGGTCACCCAACAGCAGGTGGACGCGTTCAAGGCGGAAATGGATGCGGCCAAGGTCAACTACCAGTTCGTCAACATTGAAGGGGCCAAGCACGGCTTCACCAACCCCGATGCCGATCGGCTGAGCCATGGTGAGCATGGGGGGCCGGACATTGGCTATAACAAGGCAGCGGACGAGCGTTCCTGGGCGGATATGCAGGCGTTCTTCAAGAAGGTGTTCAAATAAAAGATTGTGCAATCGTTGTGGCAGCAACTGTCTTGCTCAATGTCTAAAAGCTGGCGCGATCTGTGTGGGAGCGGGCTTGCCCGCGAACACGGGCGAAGCCCGTGCCATCCACCGCGGTGATTCTTCGCGGGTAAACCCGCTCCCACACGGATCACGCTGTGATCTGCGCCATGTTTTCATGGCTGCGCTAAGTCATCCTGCCACGCCACCTCCCTTAGCGCTTGCACAGCTGGCACAATAACCGCCATGAACACACTTCCCGCCTGCTGCGCCCCGCTCCAGCACCACTGGCCCCTGCCCCACCCATTGCCCGGCGCGGTGCTGGTCAGTTGCGCCTTCGACCCTGCCCACTTGGCCGCCGACGACTTCCAGCGCGCTGGCGTACTGCCCAGTGCCAGCCTGCTGCGCTCGGTGACTAAGCGCCAGGCCGAGTACCTGGCCGGTCGCGTATGTGCCCGTGCCGCGCTGCAGCACCTGGACGGCCGCGACTACGTGCCCGGCACCCACGAAGACCGCTCGCCCATCTGGCCTGCCGGTATTCATGGCTCGATCACACACGGCAAGGGCTGGGCCGCCGCGGTGGTCGCCGGCGAAAAAAGCTGCCAAGGTCTGGGCCTGGATCAGGAAGCCTTGCTGGATGACGAACGCGCCGAGCGGCTGATGGGCGAAATCCTCACCCCGGCAGAACTGGAGCGCTTGGACCGCCGCCAGCTTGGGCTTACGGTCACCCTGACGTTCTCGCTGAAGGAAAGCTTGTTCAAGACCCTGTACCCACTGACGCGCCAACGCTTCTACTTCGAACACGCAGAAGTGCTCGACTGGTCCGCAGAAGGGCTGGCGCGCTTGCGCCTGCTCACCGACCTGTCACCGCAGTGGCAGCAAGGCGCAGAGCTGCAAGGCCAGTTCTGCCAGCAGGACGGCCACCTGCTGAGCCTGGTCAGCGTCTGACCTTTACAGCGGTGCCTGCTGCCTTGGCCAGTTCAGGCTGAAGCAGGCTCCGCCCAACACCTCGCTGCGGCCCACTGTGGCGCGGCCCGCGTGCCAGTAGATGATCCGCCGTACGATCGACAGGCCCAGGCCATGCCCGCCCGAGGCACGGGTACGGCTGTCATCGAGGCGGGTGAAGGGTGTGAAAATGCGGTCCCAGAAGCCCTCGGGGATCCCCGGGCCGTCATCCTCCACATCGATGCGGCAACGTTGCTGGCCCAGCTGATAACTCAAGCGCACTTCGCTCTCGGCATGGCGCATGGCATTGCCGACAAGGTTCTGCAGGGCACGGTGCAAGTAGCGCGGCTCGGCCTCGACCCAGGCGCCTTCGGCATCCGCGCCCTGGCAGTCACCGCGCACCACCCGCACCTCGGCACGCAAAGGTGCCAGCTCTTCGATCACCCGATCGAACAAAGCATCCAGATCGACCCGCTGGAACTTCAAGGCCGGTGCGCCCTGCTCCAGGCGGGCGTAGGTCAGCATCTCGTCTACCAGCTTGTCGAGGTCCTGGATATCACCGTCCATGCCCGCCAGGTGCTTTGCCCGCGCCTGTTCATTCGTGGCGCTTTCGATCATCTCCAGGCCAAAGCGCAGGCGCGCCACCGGCGTGCGCAGCTCGTGGGACACCGCTCGCACCAGCTCGCGCTGCATGGTCAGCGAACGCTGCAGGTGCTCGGCCATGCCATTGAAGGCAGCAGCCAGGCGCCCCACCGAGTCGGCGTCGCCGGCCGGCACGCGGGTGTCCAGGCTGCCCTGGGCGATGCGCGTGGCAGCAATCTCCAGGCCTGACACACGACGCTCCAGCTGACGCACCAGCAGGTAGACCACCAGGCCGATCAGGCACAGCCCCAGGAAGGCAATCAGGATCAGCAACTGCGGCGGGTAAGGGTTGAGCTGGTACAGCGGGCCGATTTCCAGTACCCATGGCGAGCCCGTCAGCCCGGCGAAGACACGGATCGAGTCACCATCCTTGCCCAGCGCCATCACCGTGTCCCCCTCCTCCACCCGGCGCCGCTGGTCATCGTCCAGGCCGACCCGCTCGATACGTTGCAAGGCGACACCAAAGCCGAAGCCTTTTTCCTGCTTGATCTGTGCCAGGCGCTGCTGCTGTTCGGTTACCGGGTAGCGCACCAGCTCGTCGGCCAGTAAATAGAGGGTGGCCCGCGCCAGCTGCTCGCTGATCTGTTTGATCTGCGCGACCAGCATCAGGTCTTCCTGGCCCACCTTGCGCAGCACTTGCGCCGCATGCGGGCCAATCTTCTCGACCACCACCAGGCCACGGTACAGGCGCGCCCGCTGGCTGCCGTCAAGGCTGCGTGCGCTCAGCGGCTGCAGCGCCAACGGCACGCCAAGCAGGCGCTCCCAGATCAGCAGCGAACGCTTGCGTTGGGTTTCATTCTGCACTGCCAGGTTGTCGGCCATCAGGCTGAAGGTGCCCTGGGCCAGGCTCTCGCGATGCTGGGCAGCGCGCACTTCATTGACCAGGTGCAGGCTAAGCACGCCAAGCAAGGCTACCAGCACCAGCACGGCCAGCATGCCGCCGTAGATGCGCAGAAAGATCGAATTGTTCATGGTGCCTCGCCGACGAACAGGTAGCCTTTACTGCGCAGGGTCTTGATCAACCGCGGCTGAAGCGGGTCATCGCCGATCTTGGGGCGGATTTTCGAGATGCGGATGTCGATGGAACGGTCCTGGCCGTCGTAGCCCACGCCACGCAGTGCGGTGAAGATCTGTTCGCGGGTCAGCACCCGGCCAGCGTTGCTGGCCAACAGCCAGAGTAGGTCGAATTCGGCGCCGGTCAGCTCGATCAACTGCTCGCCCAGGTGCGCCTCGCGCAGGCGGTTGTCGATACGCAGCGCACCAAAGGCCAGGTCCTGGCGCTTGCTATCCACGGTTTCGCTACGGCGCAGCAGAGCCTGGATACGTGCCAGCAGCAAGCGTGGGCGCACGGGTTTGCAGACGTAGTCGTCGGCCCCCAGGTCCAGGCCCTGAACCTGGTCGAGTTCATCACTGCGCGCGGTGAGCATGAGGATCGGCCCGGGGTATTGGGTACGCACCCGGCGGCAGATGCTCAGGCCATCCTCGCCGGGGAGCATCAGGTCGAGGATGACCAGGTCGGGCTGGCTGTCGATGATGCGCCTCGCGGCACGTGCGCCATCGGCCTCCACCGCGACCTCGAAACCATTGGCCTGCAGGTATTCGGCAGTGAGCTCGGCGAGGCGCTGGTCGTCTTCCACGATGAGGATGCGGGGTATGGGGTGGTCCATGGCTTTGGCCTTGTTGTTCTTGGGATCGTGTCAGGGCAGCTGAGAGTATGAATGTAGATGGGTGGGGCCTGCGAGATCGAGCGCCGCCCGCGCGGCGCATCGCGAGCTGCGCTCGCTCCTACGTTTGTTTCGGGCCAATCATTCCTGTGGGCTTTGCGCGCGAACGCCTTGGCGTACGGCGCGATATCGTGTCGTACACACAAAGCGGTCGCGCGCGCCTGTAACAGGCGTAACTGGCCAGAAACAAACGTAGGAGCGAGCGCAGCTCGCGATGCGCCGCGCGGGCGGCGCTCAATCTCACAGGCACCCAGATCTTCAACCATGCCCTACCGCCCCCTCAACTGAACCGTTTTTTGTGACAGGGTTCGCGCCCGAAAAAAACTGCCCAAGGCCGTCACGTTGCAGAAAAATACTGCAAACCACTTGGCACAAGGCCTACAGCGAATACCCACCATTCACTCACAAAGTACGCACACGTTATCCACAGGCGATCGCCTTGCAAAGCCCCCAATACCGCATTATCTTGTATCCCGATCGCAGCGAACCACTAGATATAGGGGTTCGTGCAAAATCACACACAAAAGTCAACCCGCAAGATCAAGCGATTTTCCGGGCGGAACTTGAAGTGATTTCAGCAGCCAAACCGCTCCTGCGGAGGCGACCGAGGCAAGCCCCTCCAGGGTCTTGTTCGGGCATGGGTGTTGCAGGCCAGGCCTGGCATCCATCAGCAACAGATTTTGGGCTCCGCCCAGAACCTTTGA
Source organism: Pseudomonas sp. D5(2026) (assembly GCF_057766845.1). Classification (NCBI taxonomy): domain Bacteria; kingdom Pseudomonadati; phylum Pseudomonadota; class Gammaproteobacteria; order Pseudomonadales; family Pseudomonadaceae; genus Pseudomonas; species Pseudomonas sp. D5(2026). The sequence continues at coordinate 1,274,327 of NZ_CM173421.1, read as the reverse complement.
CTTCGGCCAGGGAGCGGCAAGCCATTGCCCCTTATTCCTGAGTCTGTCCCGAAGTCGGTACGCCCGTGCGGGCGGATGCGCATGCATTGCGCATCCCCGCGGGGCCATCGAGCAAGTGGACGGAACGGTGGGCGCCCTAGGGCGCCTGAACAATATAGAAATTGTGGAGACACCCACCCATGCAAACCGACACAACTCGCGAGAACCCGCAGGCCCAGGTGCCGCAGGCCGCCGATTCCAACCCGGATCTGGCTGCCACCGCCCCTGGCCAACTGCGCGTGATCAAGCGCAACGGCACTGTCGTCCCTTACACCGACGACAAGATCACCGTGGCCATCACCAAGGCGTTCCTCGCAGTTGAAGGCGGTACCGCCGCCGCCTCGTCGCGCATCCACGACACCGTCGCGCGCCTGACCGAGCAGGTTACCGCTACGTTCAAGCGTCGCATGCCATCGGGTGGCACCATCCACATCGAAGAAATCCAGGACCAGGTCGAACTGGCCCTGATGCGCGCCGGTGAGCAGAAAGTCGCCCGCGACTACGTGATCTACCGTGACCAGCGCGCCAAGGAGCGTGCCACCCGCGCCAACACCGACGCCGTGGTCGAACCGCACCCAAGCATCCGCATCACCCTGGCTGACGGCAGCCTGGCGCCGCTCGACATGGCCCGCCTGAACACCATCATCAGCGAAGCCTGCGAAGGCCTGGCCGAAGTCGATGGCGACCTGATCCAGCGCGAAACCCTGAAGAACCTGTACGACGGCGTAGCCATCAAGGACGTCAACACCGCCCTGGTAATGACCGCCCGTACCCTGGTCGAGCGCGAGCCGAACTACTCGTTCGTTACCGCCCGCCTGCTGATGGACACCCTGCGCGCCGAAGGCCTGGGCTTCCTGAATGTAGCCGACAGCGCCACCCACCACGAGATGGCTGACCTGTACGCCAAGGCCCTGCCGGCCTATGTCGCCAAAGGCATCGAGTTCGAGCTGCTGAACCCGGCCATGGCCGACTTCGACCTGGAAAAACTGGGCAAGGCGATCAACCACGAGCGCGACCAGCAGTTCACCTACCTGGGCCTGCAGACCCTGTACGACCGCTACTTCATCCACAAGGATGGCGTGCGCTTCGAGCTGCCGCAGGTGTTCTTCATGCGTGTGGCCATGGGCCTGGCGCTGGAAGAAAAAGACAAGGAAGCCCGTGCGATCGAGTTCTACAACCTGTTGTCGTCGTTCGACTACATGGCCTCGACCCCGACCCTGTTCAACGCCGGAACCCTGCGCCCGCAGCTGTCCAGCTGCTACCTGACCACCGTGCCGGACGACCTGTCGGGCATCTACCACGCGATCCACGACAACGCCATGCTGTCGAAATTCGCCGGTGGCCTGGGCAACGACTGGACCCCTGTGCGCGCACTGGGCTCGTACATCAAGGGCACCAACGGCAAGTCGCAGGGCGTCGTACCGTTCCTGAAAGTGGTCAACGACACCGCCGTAGCAGTCAACCAGGGCGGCAAGCGCAAAGGCGCCGTGTGTGCGTACCTGGAAACCTGGCACCTGGACATCGAAGAGTTCATCGAGCTGCGCAAGAACACCGGTGATGACCGCCGTCGTACCCACGACATGAACACCGCCAACTGGATCCCTGACCTGTTCATGAAGCGTGTCTTCGATGACGGCAAGTGGACCCTGTTCTCGCCTTCGGAAGTGCCAGACCTGCACGACCTGACCGGCAAGGCCTTCGAAGAGCGCTACGAGTACTACGAAGCCCTGACCGAGTACAACAAGATCAAGGTGTTCAAGACCGTCCAGGCCAAAGACCTGTGGCGCAAGATGCTGTCGATGCTGTTCGAGACCGGCCACCCATGGCTGACCTTCAAAGACCCGTGCAACCTGCGTTCGCCGCAGCAGCACGTGGGCGTGGTCCACAGCTCGAACCTGTGCACCGAGATCACCCTGAACACCAACAAGGACGAGATCGCGGTCTGCAACCTGGGCTCGATCAACCTGCCGAACCACATCGTCGACGGCAAGCTGGACACCGCCAAGCTGCAACGCACCGTGAACACCGCCGTGCGCATGCTCGACAACGTGATCGACATCAACTACTACTCGGTGCCGCAAGCGCGTAACTCGAACTTCAAGCACCGTCCGGTCGGCCTGGGCATCATGGGCTTCCAGGATGCGCTGTACCTGCAGCACATTCCTTACGGCTCCGATGCTGCCGTCGAATTTGCCGACAAGTCGATGGAAGCGGTCAGCTACTACGCCATCCAGGCTTCCTGCGACCTGGCCGATGAACGCGGCGCCTACGAGACCTTCCAGGGTTCGCTGTGGTCCAAGGGCATTCTGCCGCTGGATTCGCAACAGATCCTGATCGAGGCCCGTGGCCAGAAGTACATCGACGTCAACCTGGAAGAAACCCTGGACTGGGCGCCGGTACGTGCCCGCGTACAGAAAGGTATTCGTAACTCGAACATCATGGCCATCGCACCAACCGCGACCATCGCCAACATCACCGGCGTGTCGCAGTCGATCGAGCCTACCTACCAGAACCTGTACGTGAAGTCGAACCTGTCGGGCGAATTCACCGTGATCAACCCGTACCTGGTTCGCGACCTCAAGGCCCGCGACCTGTGGGACTCGGTCATGATCAACGACCTGAAGTACTACGACGGTTCGGTTCAGCAGATCGAGCGTATCCCGCAAGAGCTGAAAGACCTGTACGCCACTGCGTTCGAAGTCGAGACCAAGTGGATTGTCGACGCGGCTTCCCGTCGCCAGAAGTGGATCGACCAGGCTCAGTCGCTGAACCTGTACATCGCCGGCGCCTCGGGCAAGAAGCTGGACGTGACCTACCGCATGGCCTGGTACCGTGGCCTGAAAACCACCTACTACCTCCGTGCCCTGGCCGCGACCAGCACCGAGAAGTCGACCATCAACACCGGCAAGCTCAACGCCGTTTCCAGCGGTGGCGACAGCGCCCCGGTCCAGGCAGCCGGCCCTGCGCCAGTGCCGAAGGCCTGCGCGATCGACGAGCCTGACTGCGAAGCCTGCCAGTAAGGCCTGAATGCCGCGCGGGGTGCCCAACGGTGCCCCGCGCGGCATTTTTGTATCCGCGCCTCAGAGAAACCTTGCCCTTTGCCCACTGTTCACGCAGCTCGGTAAAAGAACAGGACCTCTCAAAAAGGATGTAAGCCCATGGCGCGGAAAAAACTGGCATCTCGCAAGATTGGTCGCAACGCAGAAACCGGCCGTTTCACCTCGGTGGAACAGGCACGCAAGCACCCCAAGACACACATTGTCGAAACGCTGTATACCCACCGTAGCTAGTGGTAGTTGGCCTCATCGCCGGCAAGCCCGCGGTGAGGCCGATTTCGCCAACGCAGTCTTCAAGAAACACCATATGGTGTGCCTTTAAATTTAAACTGGCACAACATATAGGTTAGCGCTACACTCTCCCCCCGTAGAAGAAGCCACCTGTTTCGTGAACGGACGCACGCCAAACCGGTCGAAAAAGTTACCCTCGCCGGCAACACCCGCGCCCCGATCAAAGGTGAATTCCGGTATACTTTGCGCCCTCTGAAAAGAGCACCTATTCAATTGTCCTGGCCCCTCCCAGAGGCCTGGCCAGGTACAAGCCAGAACACATTCAGATGTAAACGAGAGTCAGCCTCTCGAGCTGTCCATTCGCCGTTACGGCCTTGCGTCAGGCATCACATTCTTTAAATCCAACCGGTTGCCTCTGGGCGACCCTCAAGCAGGAGCCAAACCATGCTGAGCTGGGACGAATTCGACAAAGAAGACGGCGAAGTAGCCGCCAAAGGCAACACCCCTGCGCAGGCCGCTGCCGCCGCCACCCTCGACAAGCTCGACAGCGCCGGTGGTGCCGCCGCCCTGGAGGCCCGTGCGGCCACCGCTTCTGACTCCGAAGCCGTCAAACGTGCAAAGGCTGCCCTCGACGCCCTCGACGTTGCCGAAGGCCTGGCCGAGCTGGAAGGCTCCTCGGCCCGCGTTGCAGTAGATGAAAAGCGCATGATCAACTGCCGCGCCGACCTCAACCAGCTGGTACCGTTCAAGTACGACTGGGCCTGGCAGAAGTACCTGGACGGCTGCGCCAACCACTGGATGCCGCAAGAGGTCAACATGACCGCCGACATCGCCCTGTGGAAGAGCCAGGACGGCCTGACCGAAGACGAACGCCGCATCGTCATGCGCAACCTCGGCTTCTTCTCCACCGCCGACTCGCTGGTTGCCAACAACCTGGCCCTGGCCGTGTACCGCCTGATCACCAACCCGGAGTGCCGCCAGTACATCCTGCGCCAGGCCTTCGAAGAAGCGATCCACACCCACGCCTACCAGTACTGCATCGAGTCGCTGGGCATGGATGAAGGCGAGATCTTCAACATGTACCACGAGATCCCGTCGGTCGCCAAGAAAGCCGCCTGGGGCCTGAAGTACACCCGCGCCATCTCCGACCCGGAATTCAACACCGGCACCGTCGAAACCGACAAAGAGCTGCTGCGCAACCTGATCGCCTACTACTGCGTACTGGAAGGCATCTTCTTCTACTGCGGCTTCACCCAGATCCTGTCCATGGGCCGCCGCAACAAGATGACCGGCGTCGCCGAGCAGTTCCAGTACATCCTGCGTGACGAGTCGATGCACCTGAACTTCGGTATCGACGTGATCAACCAGATCAAGATCGAAAACCCGCACCTGTGGGATGCGGCGATGAAGGAAGAAGCGACCCAGATGATCCTGCAAGGGACCCAGCTGGAGATCGAATACGCCCGTGACACCATGCCACGCGGCGTGCTGGGCATGAACGCGGCGATGATGGAGGACTACCTCAAGTTCATTGCCAACCGTCGCCTGACCCAGATTGGTTTGAAAGAAGAGTATCCAGGGACTACCAACCCGTTCCCATGGATGAGCGAGATCATGGACTTGAAGAAAGAGAAGAACTTCTTTGAGACGCGTGTGATTGAGTATCAGACTGGCGGGGCGTTGAGCTGGGATTGATGATGGCTCATCGCTCAAAATCTCTAATCCGTGAAACCTTCTCACTAAGCGTGAAACGGATGCACCAAAAAGGGCTGCCATTTGGCAGCCCTTTTTGGTTCTCTAGACGGCCCTGCTCATTTGATAGGGAGCGAATGGAACGAGACGAATTTTCGGGCTCCAGATAGCGTTGACTTGTATAATCGGGCCCACTTTTCTGGTGTGCCCATGCGTCATGGCAGCAATTGCCAGGTGCTGGGCGTCGTAATTTTTATAGGAATTGATTTACCCATGGCTGACAAGCTGTCACTCGAAACGCTGGAGTCCTGGCTCTGGGAATCCGCGAACATCCTGCGTGGTTCCATCGACTCCTCCGACTTCAAGAACTACATTTTCGGCCTGCTCTTCCTAAAACGTTACAACGACGTGTTCGACGAGCGCATCGCTAAGCTGATGAAGCACGAAAGCCTGAGCTACGGCGATGCCCAGGACGAGATCGAGGACAAATGGGGCAAGTTTCCGATCAGTGCCCGCTGGTTCGATCTGATCTCGCGCACCGAGAACATCGGCGAGGCGCTGGATAAGGCATTCGCGACCATCGAGGCCAACAACCCTGAGCTGCAACACGTGCTGACTGCTACGCAGTACGGTGACAAGCGGGTGTTGGCGGATTCCACGTTGCAGCGTCTGCTACGTCACTTTAACCAGTACAAGCTGGGCAATGACGACCTGTACAAGGCCGACATGCTGGGCGATGCCTACGAATATCTGATCAAGCAGTTTGCCGACGACGCCGGTAAAAAAGGCGGTGAGTTCTATACGCCCAAAGCCGTGGTGCAATTGGTGGTTGAGCTAATCGATCCGCAACCCGGCCACAGCGTGTATGACCCCACCTGCGGCAGTGGCGGCATGCTGGTGGAAAGCGCGCACCATGTATCTGGTTTGCCCAATGGCACCCTGATGGGGAAACCCAATGTGCTGCTGTACGGACAGGAAAGGAACCTGGGCACCTGGGCTATCGCCAAGCTCAATCTTTACCTCCACAACATGCATGCCTCCATCGAGCGTGGCGACACCTTGGTAGAGCCTAAGCACCTGGACGGCGACTATCTGAAGACATTCGACCGGGTTATTGCCAACCCCCCATTCTCGGCCAAGTCCTGGTGGACTCCGCTGGAGTTAAGCAACGAGAATGAGCAGGAGAATGGCAAGAAGGCCAAAGCACCCAACTACAAGCAGGTCAGTGACCCTTACGGTCGACTGGTCTATGGTATCCCGCCAAGGAGCTATGCCGACCTAGCCTTTGCCCAGCATATGCTGGCCAGTCTCAAGGCTGATGGCCGCATGGGGGTTATCCTGCCTCACGGTGTACTGTTCCGTGGCGGCGAGGAAGGCAAGATTCGCGAGGGGCTGCTATTCGGCACCGATACAGCGAATGGTAGCCAGCCGGGTGATTTGATAGAAGCGATTATCGGACTGCCCTCGGCCCTGTTCTACAACACCGGTATCCCTGCTTGCATACTGATCCTCAACAAGCAGAAACCCGCTGCCCTCAGGGGTAGGATCATTATCGTTGATGCCAGTCGCGACTATCTCGAAGGCAAGGCGCAGAACAGCCTACGTGTTGAAGACATCACGCGCATTGTCAGTACCCACAAGGATGCATTCGAACGGCAGGCTGAAGTCGAGAACTACTGCCGAATGGTGACGCTGGACGAGATTCGTAGCAATGAAGGTAATCTCAATATCGCCCGCTATATAGACAATGGCGAAATTGAAGAAGTCGTGGACGTAGCGGCCACCTTGGAGCAACTGGCGGCACTGGCCGAAGAAGAGGTGCATATTGATGAACGCCTCAATAGTTATCTGACCGAGCTGGGCCTGTTGGAGGTTGTGGTATGACGTCTGGAGCCCGGCCTGGCCATCAGCAGCAGGCTACCGCTTCTAAGGATGACTCTCCTCCCAGCTGGAAGGTCGTTTCGCTAGCCGAAATCACCAGAGAGTGTAGATCCCGAAATAACGGTCAGTTAGACGACAAACTACTTTGCGGGGTGTTGAAATCTCAGGGTCTTGTGCCGATGAGGGAGCGGGTGAAAGGTGATTCCACTGACCGCTGTAAAGTCGTTTCAGCCAATGCATTTGCATATAACCCGATGCGTTTGAATATAGGGTCTATCGCTCGGAACACTGCTGACCACAGTGTGATGGTCAGCCCTGACTATGTTGTTTTTCAGACTGATCCAGAACGCTTGTTACCGAATTATCTAGACCACGTCCGGCACTCAGGTTTGTGGCGAAGCTATGTTGGTACTACTGGTGATGGCAGTGTTCGAGTGCGTATCTACTACGATCAGCTGTCGCGTCTTCAACTTCCAATTCCGCCACTCTCTGAGCAGCAAAAAATCGCTGCCATCCTCACGGCGGTGGATGACAAGATAGACGTGATTTCCCGTCAAATTGAAGCTACCCAGACCCTCAAGCAGGGACTGATGCAAACCCTTTTCAGTCGAGGCTTGAGTGGCCTAGCTGCTTCCGATTGGCCCACAGTGTTGCTACAAGATGTCGCGGAGGTTCGAACTGGCCTTGCAAAGGGCAAGAAAGGGTTGAAGGACCCTGTCGAATTGCCATATCTGCGTGTAGCCAATGTGCAGGATGGGCATATCGATCTTGCTGAGGTGAAAACCATTGAGGTGGAAGCAGACCAGGTTGACCGGTATGCGCTTCAGTCTGGCGATGTACTGATGACCGAAGGTGGAAATTTCGACAAGTTAGGACGTGGGGATGTTTGGGAAAGTCAGATATCCCCGTGTCTTCATCAGAACCATGTTTTTGCGGTGCGCCCAGATTCGTCGAAGCTGAATCCCTATTACCTCGCAGCGCTTGCGGCAAGTGATTACGGCCGCCAATACTTTCTGTCGTGTGCTAAGCGCACGACGAATCTAGCTAGCATCAATTCATCCCAGTTAAAGGCCTTCCCTGTGCTTTTGCCAACTATGGATGAGCAGATACGTATTGCCAAAATTGTGTCTGCCGCTAATGCTCGAATTGAAACACTGAGTACGAAAAAGGCCCACTACCAAACCCTCAAACGCGGCCTGATGCAAAAGCTGCTAACCGGCGAATGGCGGGCCAAGCTCGATAGCCCAAGCGGTACAGCCTGAGTTCATTTTCATGGACGAAATCATCCCCTCTCACTCGGATCCTGTACCTGACCATCAGCGCACCGTACAGCGAAAGCTCAGACGCTGCATGTTGCAGTTACAGCAGTACGAGTGGCTGCTCAAGGCCATCTGGGTTGACGGCACCGTACACTGGCCCAGTAGCGGCATAACGGCCTGCTTACGTGAAGCGGAATCCAAGCTGGCGCAGGCGGGGTGGACACCTCTTTTCGAGGCCATTTACTGGATTGCCAAGACGCACCCTAAGCGCTATGGCTGTGGGAGTTGGTGTCATATCATCCATGAGTCGCAGCAGTTTGAAATTCGTAAGCAAAGCCAAGCCGATAATGGCGTTACGGTAGTTTGATATCGCAGTCGTCCGAGGGAAACCTCCAGGGAGCAGGAGTAAGCAATGAGCCAGTCACCGGAGAAGGTTGGAGTCGAGCTGCCGGCCATCAATTGGTTGATCACGCTGGGTTATACCCATCTGCCCGGTAGCCAGGTGCAGGTTGAGCATCGCCACCTGGCACCGGTACTGGATGATGTGTTGCAGTCTCGGCTGCTGAGCCTCAACCCATGGCTGGCGAGCGCACCTGGTGGCATCAGTGCCGCGCTAATCGAGCTACGTAAACGAGTCAACGATGAGCTGTTGCCCGCCAACAAGGCGTTCTGGGAGCAGGTGGTTCACCGTTCGGATATCCAGGTGAAAGATGTCGAAGGTAAGCTGTGCAGCGTGCGTTTCTTCGACTCCAGCGATGCCAGCAACAACGACTTCCATGTAATCGATCAGTACGTGGGGCGCAATGCGGATGGGGATGTTTTCCGCCCTGACCTGCTGCTGTTTGTGAATGGCTTGCCCCTTGCCATCATCGAATGCAAAGCCAGCCATCACCGCTTGGATGAAGCCCTGGGCCAATTGGATGGCTACCAAAGCACCTTCCCAACCCAGTTTGTATTCAACCAGGTCTGTGTTGGGCTGAATCGGCGTGAAGGGCTGTATGGCGCGATGCTAACCAAGCCAGCGTATTACGCCCGCTATCGGTTGCAGGGACAGGAGACTGCTGCTGTTACTGCCCTATTAGGCGATGCGCCGAGTGAGCAGGAGAGCCTGCTGTGGGCCCTGTTCGAGCCGAGTCGCTTCCTGCAACTGATCACTCATTTTGTGCTGTTCGAAACCCGCGACGGCAAGACTGTGAAGAAGCTTCCGCGCTATCAACAATGGCGGGCTGTGTGCAAAACGGTGGATCGCCTGCGCGCGCCAAAGCCCATGGGCGGTGTTGTCTGGCATACCCAGGGTAGCGGCAAATCCCTGACAATGGCCCTGCTCGCGCGAATGCTGCGTGCCGATAGTACGGGGTTGAACAACCCTACCGTGCTGGTACTGACAGACCGCAAAGACCTAGATAAGCAGATCTTCGATACCTTCCATGCGGTGGGCATCAACGCCATTCAGTCTGTGTCGGTTGATGGCTTGGTGAAGATGTTATCCAACGACTACGGCAGCGTATTTACCAGCACGGTGCAGAAGTTTCAGGAGAACGACCAGCCCGGTGAGCAGACTGCTGAGACTCCTGACGAAGAAGATGATGAGCTGCAAGCGACCCGCCACCGGCGTATTCGCGAGGAAAAGGACTTTTATATCGCGCATGAGCGCAATATCCGCCACTTGGAGGTGGATGAGAACGGTGAGCCGGTGAAAGCCCAGTGGGAAGAGATCAGCCGGGAGAAAGTGCACTTCCGAGTGCTGAGTACTAAGCCTAATTTCTATGTGCTGGTCGACGAAGCTCACCGCAGCCAGTACGACTTCCTCGCTGCCTTTATGCGTGCCAGCTTGCCCAACGCCAAGTTCATCGCCTTCACCGGTACGCCGCTGCTGCAAGAGGACAAACACACGCTGGGCGAGTTTGGTGGTGGTGCGTACATCGACGAATACCGCCTGCATGAAGCGGTGGCAGATGGCGCCACCCTCCCGATCAAATACCAGGATGCTTGGGTTGCGCTGTCGGCTAATGCTGAGTTGGATGCCGCGTTCAAAGAGCAGTTTGCTGACCAGAGTGAGGTTCGCCAGCACGAGTTAAAGCGTGAACTGCTGCGCCGCTGGCGCCAGGCCGGTGACCGCATGGAGCAGGTCGCGGAGCATATGGTCGAGCACTTCCTCAGTAACGTAAAAGCCAAGGGCTTGAAGGCCATGCTGGTGTGCGATGGCCGTGATATGGCGGTGCGCTACAAGGATCTGATCGATGCAATCATGGTCGAGCGGGGGCAAAAAGGACTGCCAACCGTTGACAGCAAGGTAATTATTTCCCTGGCCAGCATCACCTCTTCCCGTACGGGGGCCTCTGCCATGGAAGAGGCGGCAGAGTGCGGGATCGAGACTGCCAAGATTCGCAGCATCGAGGAGCGGGTCAAGGTCGAGGTGAAAGCCGGAAAGCCCCCCGTGGCCATGCCGTCCGAGCAGATCGGAAATTTTGTCAGCAAGCTGTTTCCCCTGCCCTACGGTGAGGAATGTAAAGGGCTTGATGGCAAGCCGCAGGCGAACAACGTCGGGCTGATCATCGTTTCCGACATGCTGCTGACCGGGTGGGATGCTCCGATTGTCGGCACCATGTACCTCGACAAGCCACTTAAGGAGCACACCCTGTTGCAGGCTATCGCACGGGTGAACCGTACTCTCCCAGGCAAGAATGCCGGTTACATCGTGGATTACCATGGAGTGGTTGAGCACCTTGACCATGCACTGAAGATTTATGGCGGCGACGTGAAGCCTTCACATGTCTGGGAAGGGGTTGAAACCGAACTGCCCAAACTACAAGCAACGCTCGACCGCATTCTCAAGCTGCTGCCGAAAAAGCATGACCCGGTGGTGCAGCGCGAGACCTACAAAGACGACGCCGAGCGTTTCCTTGACCCCGCCACTCGGTTGGACATGGTCGAAGAATTCCTCGATCTGGTGAAACAGTTCAACCGCTCTGTGGACATCATCCTACCGGATGTCCGTGGAGTGCCTTTCAAGCCCTATTTCACCCTGCTAGGTGAGATTCGCCTGATGCTGCGAGACAAGCTTCCGGGCAGTACCTACAAGGAACGCATCACCAAACTGGAGTCCGCGCTTCTGCAACAGCTGCTGGATGAGTACATCGCTGCCAGTCCGGCCAAGAGCCTGCTGAGCCACGAGGTGTCGATTCTGGATGCCCGCGATATGGAGCGGTTAAAGAAGCTGGCGAGCCCTGGTAGTCGCGCCCTGGTGATGAAAAATCAGCTGAAGCAGACCATCGTCACCGGCAAGGACAAGGATCCAGCATTCTTCGAAAAGATAGCCGAGGAGCTGGAAAAGCTTCTGGAAGAGGAAAAGGCCGGTCGCATTACCCAGGCCAAGTTCCTGGAGCAACTGGAGCTGTTTAACCAGCGGATTCAGGACAAGGACAACACCGGGTTTAATAAGCCTGCGCACTCAGCGGTGTACCACTACCTTGGTACGTTACTGGCTGAGAACACGGCAAGAGTGGCTACGGCCAAGATGTTCGAAGACGAAATGCTAAACCGTGCGCTGGCTACTGAAAACTGGAAGAAAATGCCGGATACGCACCCTGACTTTAGAGACCACCTGCGTAGAGTATTGATGCCTCTGGCGGGATGGGAGCGTTCAGTGGCGCGTGATCACGCCAAGCGAATCTTCGATATCCTGCTGAAAAATTGACGCGGCGTCCCCCATGCCAGTATTGAATTACGGCCAAACGGCTATCGAGTGGTACTTCCAGCTCGATAGCAAACTCAAGCGCCACTACGTGACGGTAGAACGGGGGCGGCCCGTTTTATTGCGAGGGCCGCAGGTGGATGAACCTGAGCAAGAGGCTTTGCTGCTGCGCCGTGCACGTTGGATTCGGGAAAAATTGGCACAGGTGAATCAGCCTCTGGCTAGTGAGTCTATCGTGACGGGTAGCCGCTTACGCTATGCAGGGCGCACCTATTACACTGAAGTTCGTCATGTGCCAGACGCGCTCAAGCCACGGTTAGCTTTCACTGCATCGCGTTTTATCGTTGATAACCCTGATGGTTTGAGTATTCATCCCGAAGTGCTGATGCCCTTGCTGGAGCGGTTCTATCGAGAGCGGGCTCACGAGAAACTACCGCTACGTGTGCGCCACTGGCAGCGCGAAACCGGCTTACTGGCTGCCGGTATCCGTATTCGTCACTTCCAAAGCCGTTGGGCGAGTTGCGATGCAAACCACATCCTAGAGTTTCATCCTCGGGTGATGGAGCTGCCAGCCAGTGTGCAGGACTACGTCATCCTCCATGAGCTGTGCCATACGGTGGAAAAGAACCATACCAAGGCCTTCTGGGCGCTGGTGGCTAGTCACATGCCGGGTTGGCAGCGGCAGCATCAGGTGCTGGAACAAGCTGCCTTTGGTGATGCCGTCTGATGCTCAGCGGACATTGTAGTTTTTTTGCTCAGTGGAAAATAAGCGTGTTGGCCTCTGAAATAGCTTTGGCTAGAGAAATGCAGTGGAATAGAAATCTCACCGTCTCCAAGTCTATGGCGGATCAAGTACCCGGCAGTGAAAGGCACTCTAGACCCATCCTCCATGTTCAGCAGCGACAGCTATGAAATAAGATGGTACGTGAGCAAGAGCAGCCCGCATTAAATCCTCCTGCTGACAAGCCGCACGCACCCCAGCACGATCGATAGCCTGCCCCCACCGCAAACCAAGCCCTGACGCCACATAACGATCGGCAAAGCCAGCCTCATGGAAGGCAATTGCTGACTTTTCCGACAAGCCGTATTTGATCTGCTTTTGCAGAAGTGTGGCAGCAGAATGCAGCCCCTCATCAAGCCCCTCGGTAAGATCGGCAAGTGATGCTACGACCATTGCCACGTCGTATCCAAAACCGCTCTCGCAAAGTGAAACGGCGTCCTCGACTGTGACACGATCTCGCCCCGCGCGCGCACCAGCTTTATGAAGCGTCTCGAAAATCGTCGCATAAGATCGGCCCGAAACCCATTCACGCAACGTCCGAGGGATGACATCCTGAACGCTGATAGTGTGGATCGCGCGAGATGTCGCGAACCTTAAGGCAATTGGCGCGACTTCATCGAAAAGGCGGTCCTCGGTAGCAGCGTCCCGAAGCACTTCGATATTTGCGTCCACCCAAGCTTGAAGTTCGACCACTGCCGCTGGTGGTAATGGGGACCGCCGAATAAGCGCTCGCATACCGTCATCGGTATTCACGGCGATGGATTGACCAATGGAGCGGAACAGCGCAATCAAGCGAGGCCGTATCTCTTCATCTGCAAGATGATAAGCGAGAGTGTTGGCCACGAGTTCACCTATACGCATAACCGCATCTTCGCCGTCGGCAAAGCTCATGTTCGCGATTAGAAACGAAGCAATATGCTGCACCGCACGTGCCCGTCCCTCTATGAATCGTCGGAATTCGCGTTCGTTGATAGCGGGTTGCACAGCTCGTGCAAATGCAACAATCTCGTCGAATTTGGTGGCGTCAGCGAAAGCGAGATCCAGCCAAGCAAGAGGAATCTCCTGAACAATGGTTGGAGTGCGCTGCTCGTACGGATCAAACAACGCCAGGATAGAACTCCGCGTCGGCTCGGAATTTTTTGCGTCCAGCAGCTCAACTGCGCGATCCCAAGTCCAACGCCCTCTAAACTGCTTTCGCTGATCGTAGATTGTCGGTGTCGAGAAAATTACACTACCTTCGGTGTGCATACCTGCCCGGCCCGCCCTCCCCATCAGGTTGTGAAAGTCACGAACAAGGATTGGCTCCCCGCCCTGTCGAGTTGAGGTTACGATTAGATACTTGAGTGGAAAATTCACTCCTTGCGCCAGCGTTGAGGTGCAAACGACAAATCTCGCAAGCCCCTCTTTCATGGCATGTTCGATCGCCAAGCGGATGCCATGCGGAGTATCGGCGTGATGCGCGAAGATCCCAAGTGCCGCAGCTTGGGTCGCCGAAGCTCCCGCCCCCAGTTCAAGCTCACAAAGTGCACGGATTTTGTGGACTTCCATTGCGTCCGATGATGCGATCGGCCATTCAACATCCAATCCACGCTCAAGAATCTCAACCGCCCGCGAGCAGATCTTTGTCACGCTATCCTTGCGGCCGCAGAAGATAGCGACGCTGCCATTGCGAACGACGTGCAAACCGAGGAAGAGCCCGACGTCACCGCCATTTTTTTCAGGGAACCGCCGCACGGCGCTTTCACGTCCGCGCAAGGGTAAAACGGTGTCGGCGATTACTCGCGGCACGAAGAACTCACGTTCTGCGGGATCCTGCGGTTTCACATACTCTAAGCGACCACGTTGATCTTGCCAGCTCGCGAACGCGATGCTCTTGGTAGTTGGCAGGAGACCATCTCCCCCAATAACTGCCTGTGCATCCCCAATCAGCCAAGCGGCCACGTCAGCAGCATTCCCGATCACCGCCGAGATAAGAACAATCTGCGCCGCAACCGGCAATGCCATACGCAGAGACGTCAGCAGCAGTTCGTAAGTAGGTCCGCGGGTGATGCTATCGAACTGGTGGCCTTCGTCATAAATGACAAGACCGATCCTTTCCGCGAGATCGGGCGCGCGTCGTAGCATGTACAACAGCTTCTCCGGCGTCACGATTAGAAGAGAATCGTCAGCAATCAGAGCTTCGAGCGCTAGATCAAACTGGTAGGAATCCGAGACCTCGTCGAGCCGGATATTCTCACCAGAAAAGGCGGCTACGAGATCGCTCCGAATATCGTGGCACAGCGACCGATACGGCGCGACTATGATTGCGAGGTTGGCGCGCCTCGACAGAAAGGCTGACCGAATGATCAGTTCCGTAGCACGCGTCTTGCCCGCGCTGGTCGGCATCTGGATGACGACTGACCGCCCAGACAATACACCGGCATCAGCAATCCTTTGCTGTGCGGGCCAAAGCTCAATCGGGAAATGGGGCTTGCTGAGCGCCGGGCGCCATAGCTCTGACTCAAGGCCGGAAGCGAGGGGTAATTTCGTCCGTGCCGCGTTACGCAACTTTAGCGTGCAGACTGCTACGACGATGTCCGCATAGAGCAGTTCACGAGGTGAGCCCGCACTATAGAAGTAGCCACGCATCTCATTGCAAGCTTCGACGACTGCCCCTATATCACCCTCAAATCGAAAGTAGCGACCGAGAGCTTCGAGAAGGCGCGACGTAACTGCACGATGGGTGTGGGGCACCTCAATTGCAACGAAGTCGTTTCTCAGGATCGAATAGGCGAGGTAACCCAGCCCGCCAGCGATCTCAGTGTCGGGAGGCTCCATTCGCCGAACAATCACGGTGGCACTACCGACATTGCCAGCAACGTAATAAGCCGCCGCACAAAGTAATGAGAACTCGGATGTCAGTTCGGTATCGAGTTGTGCATTAAGAAAGGCATCGAAAAAGACCGACGAGAAGCCGAGAGCAGCTTGTGGGTCCGCGTCTCCCTCATTCCACCCCACAGGAACCTGTAGCTCGCCTAATTCAGCACCCACTTCAGCCCCAATGCCGTCTGCAATGGTGGCAGCCACGTCGCCAAGAATCCCGATCGCAAGCGCAAAGAGGATGGCAGGGTCCCGTGGGAGCGCGTTGAAGTCCTCAGGCGCAACGCGAAACTCGTGCAGTTTCGCCCTGGCGCGGGTCGTGGATAGGATGTTGAGCGCGCTCGCTTCAGGCTTCATCTGCTGCCTTTTCGTATAGCGCATGTACGAGTTTCATAAGCGATGGTCCTCGAATAACAATCAGTCGAAGATTGCCGGCGTTAGGATGTGCCGAAGCGTCGGCAGCCGTCAGATCGGTTTGAGCGAACACGTCGTCATCTAGGATCGCTGCCGCCCCATTTATGCGTCGAAAGGGGCGATCCGCTTGGTTCTGAAAGCGCTTCACCCGATCTGCTTCTGCCAGTGCTCCGCGATCAATAAATCGTCGTTTGATCGCGTTGAGGCTCATGCCTTCCCGTAACTTGTCCTTGATACTGTCGTCGATGGCATCTTGGAGTCGATGCGCGTCCGTTTTCGTCATACCGGACTTTGATTCGAATATAAAAAGCTCATCCATGGGGCTGGCCTGACCGTCTATAGCAACTCTGAAGCCAATGACGTCGCAGCCCTTGGTAGAGTCGTTTCGATTCCAACGATCCTGATAGCGAAGTTCACGTGGGCACCAGTACCCTAGGACGAACTCAATGTAATCAGCGACGAGAATTTCGCCGAAGTCCCCAGAGCGCAAGCTAGGTCCTGGGGTCGTCTTGGCATCGGGCAGCAGTATGGTACGCAGATAGTCAGCTTTGTTTAGCCCAGTACCATCGACCATCAGCGGCAGGTCCGCATCGGTGATGTAGTGCTGACGGAAGTATTTGGCCCATGCCGACAATACCGCAGCGTCATCTTCTGGATCCAAGGCCCAGATTTCGATATTGCGGCCGCACGTTGTGGTTTTCCGTTCACCAGTGTCACTTAACCAATCGATATGGCTTGGCTTCACATCGTCCCTCCGGAGCCAAACTTTTATGGATATGAACTCATAGTGGCGCCATTACATCACATTCCATAGGGACAGAGTGGAAACGGGACGACGGTAAATCATGCACATGCTTGGCGTATCCGCGTACAGCCTGTATTGCTCGGGGGTGTTTGCCGAACCCAACCGACGCTAGAACTCGACGCTCAAACTTCGGACCCCAACTGCCTCGCAAAACCGCCCCAGCGCGGTCAGGCTCGCCCAGGTCCTGACTGGCTCGCGGCGCGAGCGCACCGGCAACCAGAACCGGCCCAGCCGCGTACTCAAACTCCAGCCCTCGCCACCCGGTCCACGGCTGGCGCGAAACTCCCGCGCCGCCCCGCTCTCGATCAGCGCTACCAGCGTGTCCTGCTCCACCGCTTTTTTCATCTTATCCAGCCCCGGCAGCTCTTGCCCTAAACACTCAGGCTAGTGGTTGCCGCGTGCCGCAACCAGTTGGTCCCCTTCCGGTCGACCACCGACCGGGGGCATGATCGCCAGGTCCAAGCGGGACTGCCGCCAGGTGCGAGCCAAATGTGGGGGCTGATTGACCATAAGGTCAAATTACACGCAGCACGCGACGGTCGCCCCGCCCTAGTGACGCCGTGGTGCGCACAGGCCAGAATGCGCAGACCATCAAGGGGACGCCATGAAATCCGAAACACTCACCGTGCGCCAGCTTTTCCAAGACCGCCGCCAGTACTGTGTACCGTTCTACCAGCGCGCCTATGTGTGGACGCTGCGCAATCAATGGAATGCCTTGTGGCAGGACATCCAGGAAAAAGCTCAGGCACGGGTATCCGGCCTGAGCATCACACCGCACTTCCTGGGGGCGGTGGTCCTCGAACCCCAAGCCAAAGACGGGCTGATGGGCGTCGACACCCTGCACATCATTGATGGCCAGCAACGGTTGACCACGCTTCAGTACGTGCTGGCGTCGCTCCTGCTCGCGTTACGTGCAACCGGCATTCAGACCTTTGAGCCCAGCGTGATCGGCTGCATGCAAAACAACAACGAAGAAACCATGCGCGACCCCAAAATGGAGCGCTATAAGCTGTGGCCGACCTTCCGCGACCGCCCCCATTTCATCAAAAGCCTCGGCATCCAGCGTCTGGACGATTTCCGGAGCGAATACCCGGCCCATTTCACGCAGCACGGCAGCCTGCGCAAACACCATGATCACCCACCTGCACTGGCCGCGATCTGGTTCTTTACCCATGAGTTCATACGCTGGATTCGCTCAGGAAACGAATTGGCCGCTGCCTATGCAGAAAGCCTCATCATGGCGGTGTTGCAAGACCTCAAGCTGGTCAGCATTTCGCTGGAAGCCGAGGACGATGCCCAGGTGATTTTTGAAACGCTCAATGGACGGGGCGCAGAGCTGCATGCCACGGACTTGATCCGCAACTACATTTTCATGCGTGCCGACCAAGATAAAGTCGATGCCCAAGCGCTTTACGACAAGCAGTGGCTACCGTTCGAAGAAGACTACTGGTCTACCAAGCAGCGTCGTGGCCGCCTGAACAAGCCCCGCTTGGAGTGGTTGATCCACGCCACACTGCAAGCAGAGATGGGCAGTGAGATTGATCTGTCACGCTTGTACAACGAATACCGGCGCTACGCAGCCGAGGCTCCAGCCAAAACCGCAGACCGTCAGTTGGTGACCCTTACCCAATACGCGGAACATTACCGCGAACTGATCAGCACCTCCGGCTCCTCCCTCATTGCTCGTCTTGGGCGTCGTATTGCGGCGTATGATGTCACGACGCTCCACCCGCTGGCCCTGCTGATTTCGACTGCGCAAGTGCCTGAGGCGGACAAAGCCTGCATGTTCAACTGCCTGGTGTCCTACGTGGTACGCCGCGCTGTCTGTGGACTGACGCCCAAAAACTACAACAACATCTTCCTCAGTGCGCTACGTCACCTGACGAAATCAGGGATCTCCAGCGGGGTCCTCGGCGACTATCTGAGTACACTCAACGGAGATGCTTCCCGTTGGCCCGACGATGCCGAATTCCGTAACGCCTGCGTCAGCGCACCGTTGTACCCAGGCCGGCTGGATACCGCGAAAACCCGTTCGCTGCTAACGGAGCTGGAGGGCGGTTTACGACTATCCGTTAAAAGCGAAGAGCCCGAACTGCCAAACCTATCAGCGCTTGATATCGACCATATTTTGCCGCGCAGTTGGCACGCCCACTGGCCGCTGAAAGATGGCAGCGTGGCAGCCGACAGCGACGAGTCGGATATCGAAGTGATTGTGCGCTCTGGCGGCACATTGACGCCCTGGCAGCTCCTGATTCGTGAGCGGCATGAGAGCATCCCAACGCTAGGCAACTTGACGCTGCTGAACCTCAGCGTCAATAGGGCGGCGCAACACTGCGATTTCGCGGCGAAACGCGACAAGCTGATTGCTAACACCAGCCTGCGTCTCAATGTCCCACTGATTGCTACCTCTGCGTGGGATGAAGCCGCGATTTCAGCCCGAGCCCATACCCTCGCCAACATAGCACTGACGATCTGGCCCAAACACGAATGATCACCTACCACTCAGAAGCAGCAACACTAATTTGCTGCCGAATGCCGATCTGGTAGTAGCGGCTCTGCTTACGCGGGGGCGATCCCTCCGGGGATCGCCCCGCGATACAGGCCGACCGTGCGATGAACCGGAGCCTCACCCGAGATGCCGTTCGCTGGCGCCGCTCAGTGAGTGCCTGGCGCGCGCCGCCGCTCAGCACAGCAGTGAGGTCTATTCGCGCTCCAGACTACGAGCATCGGCGGTGACCGCCTCCACAACCCCCGCCAGCTCCCGCACCAGGTCAGGCTCGAATCGCTCCAAGTAAGCTGCGATAGTCTGATTGCGCAACATGCGAGACACATAGCCCTTGGCAACCACGAGTACCAACATGGTTTCGCCAAGGGTGTCTTCAACCAACCGGTAGTCGTGGTAGAGCTTTTCCATTTCCCGCTCCATGCGTGCAATGTCTTCAGCAGTCACGCCCTCACTGACTTTCTTTGCCTCAACCAGCTGTTCGGGACGCGTTGCGGCCAATACCATTTCGGCGTAGCGACCAGTAAAGCAGTTGGCCGAAATCATCATCTCGACTAATTCTATCTGGCGCATCGGCTTCATCTTACGCAGCACGCGAAAGACCGCCTGACTGACCATTCGTGTTTTCAGCATCTCAGCGACTTCCGGCGCAATCCCCCGCAGCAAATGCTGGCGCTCGCGGATGCGTCCAACGTTGACGCTCAAGACTTCGGCAATCCGCTCGGCGGTCGTTCCTTTGCGAATCGCCTCCAGAATCATCTTGTGCTCTTGAATCGGGGTAAGTCGGTTGACCTGCCGGTTGTAGGTAAAACCTTCGTCATCTGTCGCCAACAGGCACAACGCATCTTCCGCCCCCAACTGTGCGAGCGCAGCTAGCCGCAAATGACCATCCAATAGTAGATAACAGGGCTCCCCTCCCGTTCCGTGAACCGGCTCGGGATGCACCGCGAGCGGCTCGACCACGCCCAACTCACGGATGGAGGCCAAAATCGCCGCGTATTTGACGGACGTCAGCATATCGTGGGTGACTTGGCGAGAGGGCAAGATCAGCGGTAAGCGGACGGTAATCAAATCGGGCTCAAAGGCACGCTTGACGACAGTCATGCGTCCCCCTGAATACGCTCGGCCAATACCTGCGGCATATCATCAATACCTTCACTGCGTAACATTGACCGGAAAAATTCATCGGCCAATAACCGACGCAATGCGGTAACGACGAAGAGTAATCGTTGCTCACCGATGTCCGCCTTCTTCACCATCAGGCGCTGACGGCGCACCTCAGTCTGATAGGCAGTCAGCAGCTGGCGAGGAGTGGTCATGCGCTCGCCTCCATGCTGCCTACCATAGCCTTTGCCAAGAACGCGTCTTCGGTCGATCAGACGGCGCACCTTGATGAGTTCATCTCCTTTCAACAATCCACTTTCATAGGCTTCGACCATGGCGGCCTGGACCTGGCCATCGTCAGACCGTGCCACATGGATCGCGACTTTAATCGGTAGCCAGCCCTTTTCGACGGCAGCGATCAGGCGCTCCTCTCCTTGCCGCAACAGGATCAGAATGCCGCCAACATAGGCACGGTCCAAGCAGGTTTTCTGGGCAATCTGCCTGATGGAGTAACCACGCTCGTGCAGTACGTTGATCGCCATCAGCAAGTCGCGGTTCGAGTGCTTACGTCGCGCCAGATTCTCTACCAGGCTGATGAGATAGCGGTCCGCCTCAGCCGCCGTCACCACGACCGCCGGAATGGCCGACTCCCCCAGGACCTTGAAGGCTTCAAAGCGCCCCTGTCCACAGATCAGATCGAAACTCGAACCGTTGCGGGTCACCGTGATCGGTCTTTTCAACCCCAGACTCGCAATGTTTTCTACCATGCGTGCAAACACCTGTTGATTGCGACTACGCGGGTTGAGCACGCGAACATCCGCGAGTGGGATCTGCGCAATAGGCGCCGCCTGCGCCACATGAAGTGCAAGATGTTCTCCCGATGTGGCCATTACGCAGCGCTCCCCAGGGGTATACGTCGACTCAGGGCCGCCAGGATATCCAAGCTGTCGAACCGGTAGAGTTCCAATTCGCGCGGATTAGTATCTCCCAGACGCAGGTGAGGTGCCGCCAAATCGATCATGGGAAAGAGGTAGTAATCAAGCACCTGCTGCTCACCGGGGAGCATGCGAACAGCGACAGTAAGGTCAGGTAACAAACCGAAATCGAAGCGTAGCTGCCAACGCCTGCGCACTGACTCTGAACATTGACAGCGGCACAGCACCACCGAGATCGAGAACTCATCATTAACCCAAACCAGCTGAGTCTGGGGGTCGACCGCAATGCGCCCTCCGACAAGACGAATTCGCTCCTGCGTGTCGGCCAAGATGTGCGGATACAGCTCTCGCAGCCGGCGATTAGCCTCCAGAAAGCTGTAGTCCCGTGCGGGGGAATAGCCAATCAGGCTGTAGCTACGTAGCAAACTACCAAAGCGCTGGCGATAACAACTGCTGGAGGGGCAATCCTCCTGCTCATCAATGATCAACCCAGACAGGCAACCTCGCTCCGCAAATAGTTGCTTCAGCGTGGCCAGCATTTGCTCATCAGTCCAGTGCCGTGACCGCGCTCGAATGATGGCTTGCGCCGCGAGAAACAACGCATGGTCAACCACTGAGGAGAAGGCACTGTCGGCCCGCACCAGCTGATCAACTGGATTGGGTGTACGGGGCTGTTTCAGCTTGCCAGAAGTGCGATTCCAGACGTTGTTACCGATGTACTTTTCGTTGATCAGGATCTGATGCACTACGCCCCGTGTCCACGGTCGCTGAAAGTCTGTAAGAAGTCCACGCCGATTCAGTTGCGTTGCAATTTCAGCTTCGGTTCGACCTTCCCTGACAAAGGTCTGGTAAATATCTTGAACGACCTGTTGTTCGGACTCAGGACCTGGCGTGAGGATCACCCGATCCGTCTGAAGGCTTTTGTACTCTCCCCGATCTAAGATTGCTTTAGGCTGCCCTGTCTGATCGATAAGTTGGCGACGCAATCCATATCCAGCCGGGCCACCTTGTCGGTAGCCTAGCTGGATCAAGCGCGACTGCCCCGCAAACACCTTGACGGACAGCTCACGGCTGTACTCACCAGCCATCATGCGCTTAACACTCTTGATGATGCTGGATACCGGTGAGCCATCGTTAACGAACTGTTCGGCGCAATATTCGACCCTGACCCCCGCCTGCCGACATCGAACTTCGTAGCTGGCGCTGACATCAGGGTCCTGAAAGCGCCCCCATCGACTTACGTCATAGACCAGAACTACAGAGAACTCGGACTGACCCGCATCGACGTCTCGAAGTAGCTGCTGAAGAGCCTCCCGACCATCCAGGCTCAAGCCACTTTTCCCCGCATCGGTGTACACCCGGACGATCTCCAGCTCATGTGCTGCCGCATAAACGCGAATGGCATCCAGCTGGTTTTCAGTGGAGTACTGCTGGTGCTCCGTCGACATGCGGACATAGGCAGCAGCTCTATTGCTGCCCTTGGTCGTGGATAGATGTGCTCGTCTCATTTGTTGATCGATGCCCCTCAGCGACTTGGGGTCTACACCCATGCCAAGCCGTAGACCGCACCACACCTACCGGCCTACTTCAGATGCGCTACTCACGAATATAAAGAGGAGATACGGAAAGATGATCACGAAAATGGGTAATTCATTTCCAATCTGTGCGCAAACCTACGCCGGTGCCCTAGCTGCTGCCTTACGCACCGAATTGGGCACGTCACACCGCGCCATTAAGACGCTGCGCCATTGGACCGATGCCAGTGAACGCACGGCTAAGCATTGGCTGGCGGGCAGCCATGGTCCTAGCGGCCTTCATTTGATTGAATTAATGCGGCATTCCGACCATGCCCTTCAGGCGGTGCTTGAATTGGCGCAGCGGAACTCGTCCGTAGCAGTCGTCTGGCTTCCCGCTTTGCGCGAGCGCTTGCTTGACGTCGCGGAAATGATCGAGGCTTGCCTGGGTCCTGCCAGCGCTCACTGACAGCCCTTTGCGGAGGCCCACTCCGACCACGCAACTGGGACACAATAGGATTACGGTGAGAGGCCCTTAGCAGGCGGGCCGTCTTATCGCCCCCCCAAGGGCAACGGTTCAAGTTGGCTCATGGCGGCACACCATGCGCCAACTGCCCAAGCAACCTCAAGATCGCTTGGCGGCCTGCTTCACTTTGAACGAGGTCTTTGGGACATTGCCCAGCAAGACCGATGACAGGAGACGAGAACCAATGCGAAGCACACGATGGATCGTACCTGAAGAACGCCATAACCTGATGAATGACTCCAACTATGGCCAGCACGTCTTCTGGGCACTTGGTGGTAGGCATTACCAACGCAGCCAACTGAGGCCAAAGGGCCATTGCGACGCCAGCAGTACAGCGCTCGCACAGCCTTAACAACCCCTCCCCCTGCGCAGGGCGGGCAGGTATCGCCCAAGTGCTGCTGAGGTCTTCGGTCAGGAGATCACATCCACAACCGGCACAAGACGGATTACTCATTTCTCACCGCCAAGGCTGCCTGGCATCGGGCACAGAGTTTCCAAACGCGCCTCGCGCTTACCAGACGCTGCGGCCCAGACTTCCCACAGCGTTGGCAAATCGCGTCGGTCACGTATTCCACTGCCATGGCTAAGGTCTGTATATGCAGTGGCGCGAATGGCTCCTCAATCCTGAGATAACCATCCATGGGCCGTACAAGGGTGAGTTTGAAGTCGTAATCTAGCGCAGCAAGCTGTAAAGCATTGGCGAAACGTTGCCAACCAGCAAAATCGGGGCCGAGGTCGAGGTCCAGAGCCTTGATCTGCTGCGTCCAATCCTTCCCTTGCATTTGCTTCACCTGTTTCCCGATAGTAAACCTGGTCTTCTTGTAAACTTTGTAGGTTTACGAAAAATCTAGATTTACGATCTAGTCATTAATGACACGTAGAGTTCTGATCCAGGTGCCACAATGTCAGCACCCGATATAATCCCTGGGCGGAGGACAACTTTCTCTTCAGCTTACCCTTGGTGCATTCGCCGATGGGGTAAATTCGCACACAGGTCCCTAAAAGCAGCGTCAACTGCAAACTCAGTTGCACCACCTCACGTCTATACTTGAACGAAATCAGCTCCACCCCACGGTCTGGAAAATCGGGGAGATTATGGGGCTGAACAAGCAAAATTTCAGGATCTCGAATCGTCAGCTTACGAATATCGGAGCAGAACAAAAGGAGGACAATATTTTGACGCGGCATCAACATATTGATTTACCTTGGGAAGAATTTGCCCTTGGTCAGCATTGGAAATTTAGTATACCGAAAGTCCTTGTCAACTTTTGAGGCCCATAGGACTATTAGTTCAAGTTCAAAGACCACTCACCGATTAGCCAAGTCCACGCCCCCTCCGGCAACCTCCGCATGGTTAGCCTTGGCTGAAACAGTCTTGAGCTGGCTTGAGCCGCTCGACACAGCCAGCGTCGCCGTCTAAATAGGCCGCCCTACGCAGCATGGGGCGATCCTTAGCCCCTTCCTTGGCGAAAAGGCGATCTACTCTAACACGAACTCAGCTATTGACTTTCATAGCAAGCCTTGTTATACTCTGGCGGCATCTAATCAATGCGCGAACCAAGAATGAAAGCACTCCCCCTCCCCTTGCAATACTTATTACCCTTCCTCAATCGCTGATCAGCGAGCTTTCAGCTTTCTGCTGACCCCTGTCGTTTCGGCAGGAAAAAATTACTTGACCTGCAAGCTTACCGAGTTTCACTAGACATGCTGCCTAGCCACTCGTCAGGCAATGCTCCGTGCTATCTATAAAATAATAATAGGAAAATATAGATATAACTTTTCAAACCCTTGATTAACCCGCTTTTCTCATCAACCAGTCAATCTAGTAAACGAACCGACCAGGGCCGAACCATGATGTTATGACCATCTATCTGACAGCCGTTTGACAAGCTGATGCCTTAGTACCAGCCTAAGTAACGCTACCAATAGGGTATACATCATGAAAAAAATCCGCAGTTATGTCGGCGGCCTCCCTTCGCCCGAAAGATTGATTGGGCGCAGCAAATATGGGAAACAAACCACGGTCTTTCCCTCTCGAAAGAATGGTTTGCTGGTTATCTGTGAAACACGGCTGGAAGCAGACGCCTGTTTTCACTGGGAACAGGATCGGAATGTCATAGCCTACCGAGAACAACCCGAGCGGCTGCACGTGCTGGTAGGGGGCAAGGCTCACACCTACGTGCCAGATTTCGTCGTTCAGTACGCAGATAGGCCCATCCGCTTTGTTGAGGTAAAACCCGACAACGTCTTTCAAAAACCGAAGGCCCTTGCCCTCTACCAAGCAGCCAAGCAGCTCGTCGAATCCCGAGGCGCTGACTTCGAACTGCTGACAGAGCGACAAATACGCCGCCAGCCACTCTTGAACAACCTGATCCAGACTTATAACCAGTCACGAGCCGTTTCGCCGCTGGAACTCGACTACCTGCGTGACAGACTTGGTGCCCTGACTCCGCCGTTGCGCATTCGCGAGCTACTGGACCTGCCTTCGCCACCTTCCCCTGGCGCGATAGCTGCGGCGATTTTCAATCAGGACCTGCATCTCGACTGGAGCAAGCCCCTCACCCAAGACAGCCGAGTTGACTGGAGATAAGGGCATGGAAAAGCGTCATGAAGTGCGCCTGGGCGCTCGCTACCTGTTCAATGGTGAACTGATGGAAGTAGTTAGCTTTTACAATGGCTACTTTCAGCTACGAGGCGTCAACCACAAGGGAGTGATAAATCTCCTTGACAGTGAAGTTGATAAGCGCCTGCAACAGGGACAACTGGTCCCTGCTCGCAGTGCCATTTTGAATGAAACCGAAGCACTAAGAATGATCCATCTCGATGCTTCTGAACAACTCAAACTGGACAATATCGCTTACTACATTCGCAAACTACACGAAAAATTTCATGGTTCACTGCCACGTGAGAGCACTCTCGCTGAGTTGCAGAATCTAGCATCAGAACGCGGCGACCCAAAGCCGCCAAAATACACAAAAATATACAATCTGATGAAACGCTACGTAGAGAGCGGTCAGAATATTTTTGCGCTACTAAAGTCACCGCAGAGTAAATGCCAGCGCGCTAAGAGGCTCGAACCAGAGGCCCTCGACATTATGCAAGACTACATAAAAAATTACTATTTGACGCCAACCCGGCTACCAGCCTCCTGCGTCTACCAACTCATGAGAGGCCATATCGAGGTTTTGAATGAAGACCGAACGACGGATCTAGACATTCCTTCCACAGCGACGTTTTACCGCGCAGTGAATGCTATTCCCACATATGTGGCCGATTGCGCACGCCTGGGGAAAAAAGCAGCTGCCAATAAACATAAGTTTGGCACTAGCATTCACTGTTCACGCCGCCTACTCGCAAGAGTTGAGGCCGATACGCAAGAACTAGATGTTGAGCTAGTCGACGACTTTGGCCTGAATATTGGTAGACCCTATCTGACTATGCTCATAGATACCTACTCGGGAGCACTAATTGGTTGGTCGTTGTCGATGACACCGCCCTGCTACGAGAAGACCGCTAGCGCATTGCGCCATGCACTGACTGAACGAGAGGATGGCTCTCCAGCCGGACTACCTGAGGAGTTGGTCGTTGACAACGGTTCCGAATTCTATAACGCCTCCCTTCTAGCAACTGCCCAACGACTTGGCTTCCAAATAAGGTTTTGCTCACGAGGACAACCTGATCAAAAGCCGTTTATTGAGTCATTTTTCAAGACGCTCAACAAACAGCTAATTCATTGCCTAGAGGGAACAACAAAATCAAACCCAACAGAAAAAGGTGACTACAACTCCACAACCGAAGCAACGTTCACGTTGGCAAAACTGCGGAATATTTTTGAAGACTGGGTACACAATTATTATCACAAGCGAAGGCACGGTCAGCGCAGCCTTCCAACGCTAGAGATGTGGAAGCAAAGCATCGATCCGATTAACCCACCAAAGGTCTTCTCGCCGGAAAACGTTTCTTTTCTATGCATGGCAAGCTTCCGCTGCACAATTAACAAAGGACGAGTCAGACATAAAAATTTGGCCTGGACCGGACCCAGCCTCTCACACCTCGCAGAGGTGGTTGGCGCGGGTCAATCTGTAGAGGTTTTGTATGACCGCTCTGACCTCGGCACTGCCTATGTACATGCACCGGGAAGCCACGTTTTCTACACAGCTGACGCAGTCACTGATTATCAATATGGCCTATCGATGTACGAGCACGAACTTGTGCAAGAAAAACTCAAGGCTGAGAAAAAAGCGTATGACGAAACTGACGCAAGAAAAGCCCTGCTCAGAATTCACACAGAAATCAGCAACGGAAAAACACGGAGCGAACGACGCAAACGCCAGCAATTGCAAGACTCGCTAATCCAACAGCGCTCTCTTGATATTACCCACGAATTCTCTCCAGACCATTATCACGAGCTAGAACCCCGGGAAACTGACAATACCCTTATCAAACAAGATATCCGAGGTAACGAAGTCGATGACTCCGAGGAAGACGACTATCAAACCATTCAACTACCCAGGAAGAAACCATGACCAAAACTATTACCGACAAACTATCGCAGTTCGCAGAGTACATTGTCAGCCACCCTGAGTACACCCAAGCGCTTGATTGCATTTATCGTAGCGTAGAAACCACTCAGGTGCGCGGTGAGCCAGCCTCTGCGCTCATCGTTGGAGAGCCTGGTACAGGGAAGTCTACTGTTTGCAAGGTTGCGATGAGCCGTTTCGGTGCAAGAAGCGTCGTTACCGATGAGCATGGAACCAGAGAGATTGTGCCGGCATTCTACTGTTCGCTCAATGCTGGAGCAACCATAAAAACGCTGACTGTCAGCATGCTTGAAAAGCTGGGTTCTACCAATACCTCAGGTAATAACTCGACACTTTTTAACCGTCTTGTTGTTTTGCTAGAAACTTGCCAAACACAACTGATAGTCCTTGACGAATTCGATAATCTGCTCAGAAAAGGTGCTGAAAAATCAAGGGAGCAGGTCTGCGACTGGGTTCGCACTCTCTTGAACGAAACCCTCGTCCCTATAGCTATTGTTGGCATACCACGTTGCGAAGAGATCATCAATGCCCACCCACAACTTTCTCGACGCTATCCTTATCGTCACCAAATGACCGAATTTACCTACTCGACGCTAGATCCAAAATCGGTATTCAGCAAAACCCTCCGCGCACTGGGAAACACCCTGAAAGAGGTTGGCGAGTTCACAAGCTGTATGAACATCTGCGCGGATCAACACCTAAAGGCAATGTACTTGGCCAGCGGCGGAAACATGAATGGGATTAGGCAACTGCTCAGCGATGCCCTTAAAGCCGCTCTCCTACGGGACGATGGATGCTTTACCCATGAAGATCTTGCAAAAGCGGTGGACCTGTCGTTCATCCCAACCGCCAAATGCCCCAATAATCCCTTCCGTTTGCCCCCGGCGTCGCTCGACCGAATCATCGCCGGGAGGATGAGTTAATGAAGCTTTTTTTCCTCGCTCATGGATCTGACGAAGAAAGTCCACGCAATGTCCTGATCCGTACCGCGTTGGCCAATGGGTTCGGCTCAGTCACTGCAATGGCCAGAGCCATGGGCTCCAAGGAGTCTCGACAACCCTTTGCATGGCAAATGCGACACTCGAAACTAGTCACTGAACTCAGCAAAAACACCGCTCTCAATGGGGGGCAATTCCGACGAAGCTTTTATACCCAGAGAGGCCCCACAAGCGAAAGTCCGGTGGAAGTGATGGGACTGCTAGTCCCAGCGGCATCGATCCGTGCCGAAGCCTACTGTTTCTGCCCAGAATGCCTTCGGAACGTTGGTCATCGCGCGATTCAAGACCTCATCTGGCTGGACACCTGCCCCTACCATGAATGTCGATACGAGTTCGCCTGCCCTAACTGCCAGAAGCCGATTCAATGGACCCAGTTGGTGGGTAACCACTGCCGCTGCGGCTTCGATCTCTGCATTAGTCCTACCGCAGCCTCTCAGTCTCATGCCTCCCATCTGGTTCTGGACTTCTTCAGAAGAGGGGACCAGGATGCACTGGACCGTTTTATGTTTGCACTGCGGGCACTTCGCTATGAAGCACACCCCCAGCGCTTGATGATTCTCGAAATGGCGGCACGCGTCGCCAACTGCGATGAGCAAACATTCAATGAGGTGCTCGCTCTCGCAAGCAAAAAGTACCCCTGTTTGCCGGTTCGAGCACTCATGGCGCCTTGGATGACCGCTACTGACGTATGGATCAGAAATCAAATCTCTCGCTTGCTCATTTCCGAAGTCCCCAAGAACGAGCACATTGGTTCATGCCGTTGTTCAGAGCTACAGCTTTATCAAGATGAAATGCTGAAGGCTTTGAATGTATCTACCAAAAATCTCAAGTCACTGCTGTCACGCAATCTGGTTCAGCGAAAGAAGCAACAAGGAGTACGTTGGATCTATTCTGCGATCAACCTGTGCAAATTGTTGGAACCACAGCAGCATGCACCAAATACCGTATCCAGTGTTCCAGAGGCTCTTCATAGTGACGACCACAACGACCTCATCACTATCGAGGAGGCCGCAGTCCGGCTCGGAGTATATCCTGAGGCGGCGCGCAATGCGCTCTCCAATGGGTTTATACAGCCCCATCTAAAGAAAGGTCCACGTGGTAAAATTTTGATCAATGCGGCATCTGTTGCTCAATTTTCGACCGATTTCATATTCATCGGTCAGCTTGCCGATGAGCTGGCACTTCCTCGCACCACGCTCTCTGCCAAGCTGCTTCACCTCGGAGTGCAGCCAGTATCAGGCCCTTTGATCGACGGTGGCCTAGTAACCATCTATCGGCGCACGGATCTTGGTCAGGAACTACTCCTAACGCTCCAAGGCTTGGTTCGTTATAAATCCAAGTCTGGCAGAAAAAGAGCCTCTGCTAGGTGCGGCGCCCCTGAGCCAGACGATTCATGCGTCAGTGCTGTCGCCGCGCGTATGCTGCAAGTGTCCCTGCATGATCTTAAGCACCTACACGACCTTGGCCATCTCACGCGTGTGCAGGGAGCAAAACGGAGATTCACGATGAGTTCGGTCCTCAGCACCAAAGCCCTGCTGGAGAGAATGCTTACGCTAAAAAGCTGTGCAAGAGAACTATCAATGTCACCGCAAACCTTCTCTCGGCGTTTTGTCCAAAGCGGTTTCGTAGAGCACCTGCGCTTGGGTGCCAAGGTCTTTATACCCCAAAACCGACTAACGCAACTGAAAGAACACCGCCTATCGTTCGTTAGCCTCTGCGAGGCAGATGAGATGCTCGACGGCCCCATCGGATATTCGACCAACCTTGTGAGAATGGGAAAAATAAATCCAATATCGCCAGGGGAGCCAGGATATGTCCCGACTGTCCGCCTACTACATCGCAACGAAGTAAATAGGCTAAAATCGTAGGTCAGACGCCGAGCCATCCGACGATGCCGGGGCATACTTTCCCTTGATAATAGTCATTTCACAAATAAGTGATAAAAAATCGCTAAATTTCACACAATAGTGGAAATTGAATTTCGCTCCAAGCGATAAACTCCTCGCCAGCCCTTGATTTTCCTCAGTGACATTTCTCAGTCCAATGAGAATGAGCGCTCATGGCCATGATATAACTAATGTACGGATGCGTTAGAGCATAACCCCGCAATTGCGGGGTTTTTTATGGACGACAACAATGCACACACCAATCCTCCTAGATTACCAAGCAGACCATGGACTTTCCAAGATACGAACATTATATATTAATGGTTATTTATACATATCTTTAGAAGACGTCGTCTTAACGCTTGCCAAGAATAACTCCTCATTGAGTAATGCTCAGAAATCCGGTCTCGGCGCACTTGTAAAGGCCCAGCTGGAAGTTCTTGATAAAGACGAGTACCAACACTTTCCGTCTGAAATAGATCAAAACTCAAGATCTGAAGCTTTCATTACAGAGCCGGGACTCTATAGAATCATTTCTCGAGATAACACACCAGCTAGCAAAAAATTTCAACGCTGGATTTTTCATGAAGTTCTGCCATCAGTTAGAAAACATGGAACTTATCCACCTCCATTGTCTCAAAGCAACTCGGACATAAAGTCTTTAGCACAAGCTTTAGCGCAGCACACCAACTTACTCGTCCAAGAAATTGAAGAGCGCGAGAAGCTGGCAGCAGAAACAAAAATTCGATTTGAGCGAACTGAGAGAAAGCTTCTAGAAATAGATCAAAAGATAGATTCGATAGCCCTCGAACCTGTCGACAGCAACCTAGTCGATATAGACACCTACTGCAACCTCAATCAATTAGAGCTAGATCGTCCTCACTTGGCTGCGATGTGCGCAAAGCTCTGCCTAGAACAAAACATACCTTTCAAAAAAAAAGGTCATGCCACGACACCCAAAGATCATCTTTATCCTGACACCCTTATAGCAGAAGCAATAAAAATTATAGGGATTTAATATGAACCAACTTGTTCAGCAGTCAGAACTCCCCTTCGAGCTTCCATCAGCCTCTTTTGCTGAGGTAAACGGCATACAGATGGGAGTCTTAAACGACACTACTCCCTACCTTACCGAGCGCGGCCTGGCGAGGCTTTGTGGTGTAAACCCCAAAACAATTAGCGATCTCGCCAATAACTGGAGCGAAGAGAGACTTAAACCCCGCGGCAGGCGAATCAAGCAAATACTAACAGATCACAATTTCACATCTGAACGAATAGTAATTAAAACAGAACAAAATGGACAAAAGATAAGCGCCTATCCTGATGCTGTCTGCATGGCAGTACTGGAATATTATGCTTTCGACTCCGACAGTACAGACACACAAACAGCGCAGAATAACTATCGTCTTCTAGCTAGGAAAACTCTCAGAGACTTCATCTATGAGAGCATTGGCTTCTCGCCAGAATCATTGAAACTAAACTCTTGGAAGCACTATCACGACAGAATTCTGTTGAACAAGCTTCCTGCAGGATATTTTAGCGTATTTCGAGAAATCGCCGACATCGTAGTCTCGGCGATTGAGTCAGGACTTATAATTGACTCTCATACAGTACCAGATATCAGTGTCGGGCAAATGTGGTCGAACTACTGGAAGAAGAACAATCTTAGCGACAAACATGGGGAGCGGTTAAAGCACCCACATGAATATCCAGATTATTTCCCTCAGGCCGCTGCGAACACGGAGGCCAATATCTATCCACTCAGCGCTTTAGGGGATTTCAGGATATGGTTAGAGGGCACGTATTTACCTAAAAACTTCCCCTCGTACCTTCAGAAAAAAATAGCCCAAGGTCTAATTCCACAAGCTACAGCCGGCGCACTCCTACTATCGCTAAAAAAAGAATAACCATATCTGCCCGCTGGAGGCAAGCTTCGCCGGGCAGCCCTTATACTCTTGAACTAGCCATCTGAAGCTTCAGCCATACACAGCCAAGAGAACGTTATCAGCTCGCCTCCTTCTAGAAAATTATTCTGCCCTTCAACAATATCGAAGAGGCTAATACCTTTGTCTGGATTCAAGAATGTGACATCCACGAAGTATTTTACCTTCTGAAGTAGCAATAATTGGATAACCAAAAAAGCAACTACCGTCCAGCCCGATAGTGTTTGCGATACAATCTTCAAGGGCGGCAGAAGCAGCAGGTTTGCCGTTTGCTCCTCGGGTGAATTCCACTGTATTCATATAGGCATCCAGGTTAAAGGGATAGTGGCGCACAGCGCTTCACGAAATCATGTAGCAGAGTATACAAGCATTGCCATACTAGATGGATATCCTAACCCAACGTGCTTGGCTGCCTCCAATCAGTAGAGGCTCAAGGATGTGTAAGACGCGCCTTAGAGATCACGCACCCCAAGACACTATGAGATCGAACCTAGACGACGCCGGGCTTTCTTTGAAAGCGGCGGTTACCCTTCAGTCCCTTTACATTTAACTGGGACGGCTCACCATCGCGAGGAATTCTCCTCGGTGACTAACCGAATCGGTCCCGCGTTCAGCATCACCCCAAGCATCCGCTAATGCCACACTGGTCCGCCCCCCTTGTAACCTCTGCTGAAAGGCCTTCGATGTAACGGATGCACCAAGGCAAGCCATCTTAACTTAGCCCTAGTGCAGCCCAATCTCAGCCCTAGTCCACTTGCTAAATGCCAATCAACCACAGACAATTTTCCGTGGTCCGATATAGGCACCACTACATTCTGGCTGACATTTGGGTACTTCTTCAATAGCTTGAAGTTCAGAGAATTCCTACAAGAAAGATTTTGCTTCTGACTCCGGTATAAGGTTAGGTTACAAACGGCGCCTAAGAAACGCCTTCACACAGCGGTCCGCCCGCTCCCGACAGATGCGGCTATTTTGTGCCTGTGGTCTAATACTGCGCGCATGAAACACTCTGTTACGTCGGGAGTGGGCTAATACAAGACCCGTGAGGGAAATATGTCCGGCCTGCTGTGTGAGGTTTCTTAGCTCCCGACACCCAGCCCTGAGAAAGCTGACAACAGACTGAGGTTATGGATATGCCTATCAAAGCATGCATTCGTAGGCCGTTCGCACATGCGTCCCGCCTGTCGAGTTACCCCAAGACCACGAGGGCCAGTCATGACTGACCTTCACACCCCCACCCTCTTCACACGCCACAACCGCCCTCTCCACACTCTATGGCTCGAATCCCAAGCCTGGTTCTGCGCCCACGAACTCGGCCGGCTGAGCGGTCACTTCTTCGACGAACACTGCATGCGCAAGCTTGACCCGGATCAGTACCGCACGGTGCAACTGCTGCGCTATGGCAAGTACCAGGAGACCACCATGGTCAGTGAGTCCGGGGCCTATACCTTGCTGGCGCATCACCATGTACCGGAGAACCGCCATTTGCGCCGGTGGCTGACACATGAAGTGGTAGCGGTACTGCGTGATATTCAGGCAGATGGGGTGGACGATGCGCCGAGGCTGGGGCAGATGTGCTGGCCTGGTGGACGCAGCGCTACGTTGTTGTATTGGCAGAGTGAGCCTTGGGTGAAGATGCGGGATATGCCGGTGGTGCTGGCCGGGGAAGTGGAGCTGCAGGGGCCGGCTGAGAAACGCAAATTGAGCTGGCGTGAGTGCGCGCAGCGGGCGCTGCGGATGCATGGGGTTTAGCGGGCATTGTATTGCCTGTGCTGGCCTCTTCGCGGGTGAACCCGCTCCTACAGAGATCGCAGTTTGCCGGGATTACCCGGCAAGCTGGTCTGCCTGACTTGGCAATGAGCCCTCTGGGCTGATGGGGGACCTGTGCGGGTTCATCGAGGCGTTGAACCGCCGCGAACACCGGCGAAGCCGGTGCCATACACCGAGTTGGATTCTTCGCGGGCATGCCCGCTCCCACAGAAGTAGAGCTCTAGCTTTGAGGCGGTGATTTACCTTGAGATTGCGACCTGGGACCGCCAAATCCTTGAAGCCTACTCAAGTCGCTCAGCAGCCTTTTTGTAAGCTTGGTCTCTTTCACGACGATCGACAGCGACGACAAAAACCACGATCTCTTGGTCAATGACCTGATAAACCAGCCTGTACCCACTGCTGCGAAGCTTTATCTTGTAGCAATCCGGCAGCGAGTGAAGGCGGTTTGCCTCGATTCGAGGGTTCAGCAGGACCTCTGCCAGTTTCTTCTTGAACTGCTGACGCACGGTATCGCCCAGCTTCTTCCACTCTTTCAATGCGCGGGCATCGAAGTCGAGGCTATAGGTCATCCAGCTGGACCCTCACGCGCTGCGGAGAAGCAAGCCGCTCTTGTGCAGTGGCAATGAGGTCTTCATCTTCCTCGGTCATCAGGACCGGCCGAAAGGGTAGCTTGCCCCGCTCAGCTACATATTGCAGGGCCTGGCGCATGAGTTCGGAGGGGGTGACACCGAGGCGATCGAGCTCTTTGTAGGCGCGGGCTTTGAGATCATCGTCGACGCGGATATTGATAGAAGCCATGACATAGCCCTCATGTAAAGACGATTGTCATTACAATGCACTGATCTTGGCTATTCTGCAATGGCAGTTTGTCTGCCGGAAGTGACCACAGCGCCATTCCCTTCAAATGAAGAGGCCTCGCCCCTGCCGACAGGAGGGGTACGGCACCAGCAAGGATGCCGGGACTGGACATGCCAGTCTAAGTGGTCAAGGGCGAGGCCAGATCTGAAGATAGCGCAGGCTCGGGGATGGGACCACCACTGATCCGATTTGATTTGTAACCCTGTCCCCGGTTTGCGGTGCGAGGCAGCCGATGGGGTGGATGGCATGGGCTTTACCCGTGTTCGCGGGCAAGCCCGCTCCTACCAGTAGATCGTGTACGGGCGTGGCATGGAGCAAGACAGTTGTAGTATGTCTGCAACGCGTTCAGGGTAGAGCCTCTGCAGCTCAGTTTTGGCGTCCAGGACCCTATTTGCTCTGCGATCAGCCGTTGACAGCCCACTTCCCCCCTGCTAATAATCGCCCATAGTTGTACGACAACACATAACAAAAACAACAATCCGTGGACGAACCCATGTCGACACCCATCCCGCTGCACCCACGCCTGTTGCACACCCCTCTTCCCCCGGCCAGCTCGCGTACCCCAGCCAGTACGTAGCGCCCGGTTACCGCGCATTCACCCCTGGCCCTGACCGGCCCGTTATCTACCCGCCCCTACCGCAGGCCGCTTGCGCGTGCCCGGTGGACGGACTGCCACACCCTTAGGGAGCACAACAATAATGAAAATCTGCCACACCCTGCCCTTCGCCCTGCTTGGCGCCGGGGTTATCGCCGGCCTGCCGGGCACCAGCCTGGCTGCGGGATTTGTCGAAGACAGCAAGGCCACCCTCGGGTTGCGCAACTTCTACATCAACCGCAACTTCACCAACCCCAGCAACCCGCAAAGCAAGGCCGAGGAGTGGACGCAAAGCTTCATTCTCGATGCCCGCTCGGGGTTCACCGAAGGGCCCATCGGCTTTGGCGTTGATGTGCTGGGGATGTGGTCGGTCAAGCTCGACGGTGGTGGCGGCACTTATGGTACGGCGTTGCTGCCTCGCCATGACGATGGCCGGCCAGCCGACGATTACGGGCGCCTGGCAGTGGCGGGCAAGGCGCGTATTTCCAAGACCGAACTGAAGATCGGTGAATGGATGCCGGTGCTGCCGATTCTGCGTTCGGACGACGGGCGTTCGTTGCCGCAAACATTTCGTGGCGGGCAGGTGACCTCCAACGAAATCGCCGGGCTGACCCTGTACGGCGGCCAGTTCCGCGGCAACAGCCCGCGTAACGACGCGAGCATGGAAGACATGAGCTACGGCGGCGGCGTGTCGGACCGCTTCAACTTCGTCGGCGGCGAGTACAAGTTCAACCAGGACCGCACGCTGGTGGGGCTTTGGAATGCGGTGCTGAAGGACGTGTACCAGCAGCAATACCTGCAACTGAGCCACAGCCAGCCGGTGGGTGACTGGACCCTGGGTGCGAACCTGGGCTACTTCCATGGCGACGAGGACGGCTCCGAGCGCGCCGGGCAGCTGGACAACAAGACCTACTCGGGGATGTTCTCGGCCAAGTACGGCGGCAGCACCTTCTGGGTGGGGCTGCAGAAAGTCGATGGTGATACCTGGATGCGGGTGAACGGCACCAGTGGCGGGACCTTGGCCAACGATAGTTACAACTCCAGCTTCGACAATGCCAACGAGCGTTCGTGGCAGGTGCGCCATGACTTCAACTTCGTCACCGTCGGGGTACCGGGGTTGACCCTGATGAACCGCTACATCAGCGGGCGCGATGTGCACAGCGGGGGCGTGACCGATGGCAAGGAGTGGGTGCGTGAAACGGAGCTTGCGTATGTGATCCAGAGCGGGGCGTTCAAGGATTTGAGCGTGAAATGGCGTAACTCGTCGATTCGCCGGGATTACAGCAATAACGAGTTCGATGAGAACCGGTTGATCTTCAACTATCCATTGTCGCTGCTCTGATCAAGACCTGCGGGTTTACCCGCGAATACGGTGGCGATGGAAACGGTGAACGACAGGTGGAGATTGGCCAGCAGGGCCGGCCCTTTCGCGGGTAAACCCGCTCCTACAACGGCCTGCGCCCAACCACCGACCTGTGTCCACCATTGATCAGGTGTAGGAGCGGGTTTACCCGCGAATACGGTGGTGGCGGCAATGGTGAACGACGGATGGAGATTGGCCAGCAGGGCCGGCCCTTTCGCGGGTAAACCCGCTCCTACAACGGCCTGTGCCCAACCACCGACCTGTGTCCAACATTGATCAGGTGTAGGAGCGGGTTTACCCGCGAATACGGTGGTGGCGGCAACGGTGAACGACGGGTAGAGATTGGCCAGCAGGGCCAGCCCTTTCGCGGGTAAACCCGCTCCTACAACGGCCTGTGCCCAACCACCGACCTGTGTCCAACATTGATCAGGTGTAGGAGCGGGTTTACCCGCGAATACGGTGGTGGCGGCAACGGTGAACGACGGGTGGAGATTGGCCAGCAGGGCCGGCCTCTTCGCGGGTAAACCCGCTCCTAAGGGCGACCGCGCAGGCCTTTCGTATTTTTACACGCGAAAAGGCCGGCAAAAGCCGCCCAAGCCTCATTGACAACACACAGAACCACCGCCAATAATCAGCCAAGTCATACGACAACCTACAACAATTAACAACAAGAGCTGGCCATGACCACTACTCCCTTCAATCGCCTGCTGCTCACCGGAGCCGCAGGCGGCCTGGGCAAGGTCCTTCGCGAACGCCTGCAAGGCTACGCCGAGGTCCTGCGCCTGTCTGATATCAGCCCCATGGCCCCGGCCGCGGGCCCGCATGAAGAAGTCATTACCTGCGACCTGGCCGACAAGGCTGCGGTGCATGCCCTGGTCGAGGGCGTAGACGCCATCCTCCACTTCGGCGGGGTTTCTACCGAGCACGCCTTCGAAGAGATTCTCGGCCCGAATATCTGCGGCGTGTTCCACGTGTACGAGGCGGCGCGCAAGCATGGGGTCAAGCGCATCATCTTCGCCAGCTCCAACCACACCATCGGTTTCTATCGCCAGGATGAGCGCATCGACGCTCACGCGCCGCGCCGTCCCGACAGCTATTACGGGCTGTCCAAGTGCTACGGCGAAGATGTGGCCAGCTTCTATTTTGACCGCTACGGCATCGAGACCGTCAGCATTCGCATCGGCTCGTCGTTCCCGCAGCCACAGAACCCGCGCATGCTCTGCACTTGGCTGAGCTACGACGACCTGGTGCAGTTGATCGAACGCGGGCTGTCCACCCCCGGCGTTGGTCACACCATTGTCTATGGCGCGTCCGACAATCGCACCGTGTGGTGGGACAACCGCCATGCCGCGCACCTGGGCTATGTACCCAAGGACAGCTCCGAAACCTTCCGCGCTGCCGTGGAGGCCCAACCGGCCCCTGCCGCCGATGACCCGAGCATGGTCTACCAAGGCGGCGCTTTCGCCGTGGCCGGCCCGTTCAACTGACCCCAAGCCAAGAGGCACGGCATGAACTGCGAACTAATCGTCGACGCCCGCAACGGTACCGGCGAAAGCCCTGTGTGGCACCCCGGTGAACAGGCCTTGTACTGGGTAGACATTCCCGCTCGCCAGTTGCATCGCTGGCAAGCGGCCGATGGCAAACACCAGTGCTGGCAGGGCGACGAGATGCTGGCCTGTATAGCCCGCAGCGGTCAGGGTTGGGTTGCGGGCATGGAAAGCGGCATCTTTCAGCTCCAGGCCATGGCGGACGGCAGCCTGGACAGCCGGCTGCTCAGCAACGTGCAGCACGCTCAGGCCGGCATGCGCTTCAACGATGGCCGCTGCGACCGTCAGGGCCGCTTCTGGGCCGGGACCATGCTGCTGGACATGCAGCAAGGTGCCCACGTGGGCGCGCTGTACCGGCTGGACGGCGAAGGCCAGCTGCACCTGCAGCAGGACGGCATGATCGTGCCCAACGGCCTGGCCTTCAGCCCCGACGGCATGCGCATGTACCTGTCCGACTCGCACCCGAACGTGCAGAAGGTGTGGGCTTTCGACTACGACATCGACAGCGGCACACCGCACAACAAACGGCTGTTCATCGACATGCGCGACTACCCCGGCCGCCCGGATGGTGCCGCCATCGACCAGGACGGCTGCTACTGGATCTGCGGCAACGACGCCGGGCAGATCCACCGTTTCACCCCCGAAGGTCGCCTCGACCGATCGCTCCGCGTGCCGGTGAAAAAGCCGGCAATGTGTGCCTTTGGCGGCGCCAGCCTGGACATTCTGTACGTTACCTCGATCCGCCCCATGGGCATCGACCTCAGCGACCAGCCCCTGGCTGGCGGGGTATTTGCCCTCGACCCTGGCACCAAGGGCCTGGAGGAACCTGCCTACCGGGGCTGACGCCCCCTAGCCATACCCACACTTGTACCCACGAAACCAGATAATAAAAACCACGGAGTTTCATCATGACGTTCAAACTCAAGCTGCTCCTTGCCGTACTCCCGTTCGCCTTCAGCGTGGCCATGCCTGCTTCGGCGCTGGACATCAAGTTCGCCGAAATTCACCCGGCCGGGTACCCGACCGTGGTGGCGGAACAGAACATGGGTAAAAAGCTGGAAGACGCCAGCAATGGCGAAATCACCTTCAAGATGTTCGCCGGCGGCGTTCTGGGTTCTGAAAAGGAAGTGATCGAACAGGCACAGATCGGTGCCGTGCAAATGACCCGTGTCAGCTTAGGGATAGTCGGCCCGGTGGTGCCGGATGTGAACGTGTTCAACATGCCGTTCGTGTTCCGCGACCATGATCACATGCGCAAGATCATCGACGGCGAGATCGGCCAGGAAATTCTCGACAAGATCACCAATTCCGATTTCAACCTGGTAGCCCTGGCCTGGATGGATGGGGGCTCGCGCAGCATCTACACGAAAAAGCCGGTACGCAGCCTGGAAGACCTCAAGGGCATGAAGATTCGCGTACAGGGCAACCCGCTGTTCATCGACATGATGAACGCCATGGGCGGCAACGGCATCGCCATGGACACCGGGGAAATCTTCAGTGCCCTGCAGACTGGCGTGATCGATGGTGCCGAGAACAACCCGCCCACGCTACTTGAGCACAACCACTTCCAGAGCGCCAAGTACTACACCCTCACTGGCCACCTGATCCTCCCGGAGCCGGTTGTGATGTCCAAGACCACCTGGAACAAGCTCAGCCCCGAGCAGCAGGCGCTGGTGAAGAAGGTGGCGCGTGAAGCACAGATGGAAGAGCGCGCGCTGTGGGATGCCAAGACCGCCGCCAGCGAAGAGAAGCTCAAGGCCGCCGGTGTCGAGTTCATTACCGTCGACAAGAAGCCGTTCTACGACGCCACCGCTTCGGTACGCGAAAAATACGGCGCGCAGTACGCCGACCTGATGAAACGTATCAACGCTGTCCAGTAACCGCGCCCCTTCCCGAACGACCTCGGCAGCGCGGCGCCCGCCGCATTGCCGCTTTGGTGATGCCCATGAAAAACCTGTTCCTGCGTGTGAACGACACGCTGTACTGCACCTGCACCTGGGTTGCCGGCCTGTCGATCCTGACCATGTCACTGATCATTCCGTGGGGCATCTTCGCCCGCTACGTGCTCGGCACCGGCGCCAGCTGGCCGGAGCCAGTAGCCATCCTGCTGATGGTGGTGTTCACCTTCGTCGGCGCCGCCGCAAGCTACCGGGCCGGGGCACACATGGCGGTGACGATGATCACCGACCGCCTGCCACCGCTGCAGCGCAGCCTGGCCGCGCTACTGGTGCAAGTGTTGATGATTCTGGTGTGCGTGTTCATGACCTACTACGGCACCAAGCTGTGCATCACCACCTGGAACCAGTTTCTGGCGTCACTGCCGGGGGTGCGGGTGGGCATGACCTATGCGCCGATCCCGATCGGTGGCGTGCTGACCCTGGTCTTTGTGCTGGAAAGGCTCCTGCTGGGCGATCAGAGCCACCGCAAGGTAGTGCGCTTCGACCACCTGGAAGAAAACGAAGGAGCAGCATAAATGGATGCGTTCATTCTGTTGGGCAGCTTCATTGCCCTTATTCTGCTGGGCATGCCAGTGGCCTACGCCCTGGGCCTGTCGGCGTTGATTGGCGCCTGGTGGATCGACATCCCGCTGCAGGCGATGATGATCCAGGTGGCCAGTGGGGTTAACAAATTCTCGCTGCTGGCGATTCCGTTCTTCGTGCTGGCCGGTGCGATCATGGCCGAAGGCGGAATGTCACGGCGACTGGTGGCGTTTGCCGGGGTACTGGTGGGCTTCGTGCGTGGCGGGCTGTCGCTGGTCAACATCATGGCCTCGACCTTCTTCGGCGCAATCTCCGGCTCGTCGGTGGCGGACACCGCGTCGGTGGGTTCGGTGCTGATCCCGGAGATGGAGCGCAAAGGCTACCCGCGCGAGTTCTCCACCGCCGTGACCGTCAGCGGCTCGGTACAGGCGCTGCTGACTCCGCCCAGCCACAACTCGGTGCTGTACTCGCTGGCGGCGGGCGGTACGGTTTCCATTGGCTCGCTGTTCATGGCAGGTGTGATGCCCGGGTTGCTGCTGAGCGCCGTGATGATGGGCCTGTGCCTGATCTTTGCCAAGAAGCGCAACTACCCCAAGGGTGAAGTGATCCCGATGCGCCAGGCGTTGAAGATAGCCGGCGAAGCGCTGTGGGGCCTGATGGCCATGGTGATCATTCTGGGCGGCATTCTGTCGGGCATGTTCACCGCGACCGAATCGGCAGCAGTGGCGGTGGTGTGGTCGTTCTTCGTGACCATGTTCATCTACCGCGACTACAAGTGGCGCGACCTGCCCAAGCTGATGCACCGCACGGTACGGACCATCTCGATCGTGATGATCCTCATCGGCTTTGCTGCCAGTTTTGGTTACGTGATGACGCTGATGCAGATCCCGTCAAAGATCACCACGGCGTTTCTGACCCTCTCGGACAACCGCTATGTGGTCCTGATGTGCATCAACTTCATGCTGTTGCTGCTGGGCACGGTGATGGACATGGCGCCGCTGATCCTGATTCTTACGCCGATCCTGTTGCCGGTGATCACCGGTATCGGCGTGGACCCGGTGCACTTTGGCATGATCATGCTGGTGAACCTGGGCATCGGGCTGATCACACCGCCGGTGGGCGCCGTGCTGTTCGTCGGCTCAGCCATCGGCAAGGTGAGCATCGAGTCGACGATCAAGGCAATGCTGCCGTTCTACCTGGCGCTGTTCATGGTGCTGATGGCGGTGACCTACATTCCGGCCATCTCGCTGTGGCTGCCCAGTGTGGTGCTGTAAATAAAACCGGGGCTGCGATGGGCTGCAAAGCAGCCCCCTTGGCCCTACCTGCAACGGATCCTGCACATGGCTGCCCCCTCCTCGGCTGTACCTCTATTCCCACGCAAACTGGCAATCGCCTTGCTGGCCCTGCTGGCCTGTTCATTCGCCGGCAACCACATTGCCGCTCGCATCGCATTCGACAACGGCACCGGCGTGCTGCTGGCCATTCTCTGCCGTTCAGGTATTACCTTGCTGGTGCTTGCCTGCCTGCTGCTGTGGCAACGCCAGGCCCTGAGCCTGCCCGCCGGTACCCGGCATTGGCAACTGCTGCTCGGCCTGCTGATCGCCACCCAAAGCCTGTGCCTTTATTCGGCAGTCGCACGCATTCCGGTAGCCCTGGCGCTGCTGGTGGGCAACACGTTCCCGATGCTGCTGGCGCTGCTCACATGGGCACTGGGCGGTGCACGCCCCACCGGCCGCACGGTGTTGTTCATGGGCCTGATTCTGTGCGGCCTGGTACTGGCGCTGGATGTGCCGGCACACCTGGCCGACAGCGCTGCGGCCAACCCGCACTGGGCACTAGGGGTAAGCCTGGCTTTCGGCGCGGCTTGTGCCTTTGCCTGTGCCTTGTGGATCACCGACCAAAAACTGGCTGCCGTGCGCGGCCCTGTACGCAGCCTGCTGACCCTGCTGATCGTGTTCTCCAGCATGCTGGTTGCAGGCACAAGCGGGGTGATCCCATCCGGTTTGTCACTGCCAGGCAGCAGCAGTGGCTGGGCGGCCCTGGCCACTCTGGTAGTGCTGTATGGCCTGGCCTTCAGCTTGCTGTTCGTCTGTGTCCCTCGCCTGAACATGGCGCAGAACGCACCGGTAATGAACGTTGAACCCATCGCCACGTTGTTGCTGGGCTGGGCCTTGCTCGACCAGCACCTGAGCACTGTGCAGCTGGTCGGCGGCGCGGTGGTGGTGTGCGGCATCGTGCTGCTCACCTACCGCCGGGCCAATTGATTGATCTTCCACAAAGGAGCCCTGCATGGCTGTGACCGAACTGCACCTGCAAGACCGCCTGACACACCTGAGCCTGGCCCCGGAAGTGGGCGCCAGTCTGATCAACTGGCAGGTAAAGGCGACCGGGCAGGCACTGCTGCGCCATACCGACGCGGCCGCGCTGGCCAGTGGTACGCCACGACGCCTGGCCTGCTACCCGCTGGCGCCGTGGTCCAACCGTATTGCCGAGGGTGGCTTTGCCCGGCCCGAGGGGTGGCAGGCACTGTTACCAAATACCGGGCATGACCCTTACCCGATTCATGGCAGTGCCTGGCAACAGGCCTGGCAGGTAGAACACCACAGTGAACAGCAAGCTCGGTTGACGCTGGACAGTGCCGTGCCGTTTGCCTACCAGGCCACGCTGGATGTGCACCTGCATGAGGGTTGCCTGAACCTGGGCCTGCATGTGATGCACCAGGATGAGCCAGCTACCTGGTATGGCCTGGGGCTGCATCCCTACTTTCCGCGGTATCCCGATACCAAGTTGTACGCAACTGCGCGCAAGGTGTGGTTGGCCGAGGATGGGCGGTTGCCTTCGTACGAGGCCGAGGTGCCTGAGCAATGGCGTTTCAATGCCATGAGGCGTTTGCCCGAGGCAGTGGTTGATCACGCCTTCAGTGGCTGGCCAGGGGAGTGCGTGATCGAACAGCCCAGCGCGGGTTATCGACTGGCGTGCAGTGCC
Source organism: Pseudomonas sp. D5(2026) (assembly GCF_057766845.1). Taxonomy (NCBI): domain Bacteria; kingdom Pseudomonadati; phylum Pseudomonadota; class Gammaproteobacteria; order Pseudomonadales; family Pseudomonadaceae; genus Pseudomonas; species Pseudomonas sp. D5(2026). The sequence goes on along the minus strand of NZ_CM173421.1, from coordinate 1,230,068 downwards.
AACGAGGCTGGACACTTCTTGCTGTTTTGCCCGCAAGGGCAAGGTTTTTTCTGCTTTGAGCCGGTTAGCCACCCCATCAATGCGCACCACCTGCCAGGGCGGCCAGGGTTGCGATTGTTGCACCGGGGGGAGGCAATGAACCTGGCGTTCAGGATGCAGTATCAGGCGTTGTGAGCGGGTTGCGTGAAAAACGGCCGCCACGGTATCAAACATTGTTTCGCATCATTTCTCGACGCGATGCAGGTTCTCAATCCAGCTGCTGATCGCGCAAACCTTGCGCCAGCATGTCGATAAAGGCCCTGACCTTGGCCGAACCGTACTTGCTTTCGCGGTGCAGCACATGAATGGGCCAGGGCGCCTCTTCGTACTCGGCCAGCAGCACCTGCAGCTGCCCGCTGGCCAGTTCGTCTACGACCTGATACGACAGCAGCCGGGCAATGCCCAGCCCGCCGCTGGCAGCGGCGATTGCCCCGTCATTGCTGGTTACCGTCAGCCGTGGCTTCATGCGCACCAAGGTCGGCTCGTCGGTCACGCCGAAGCGCCAACCGGCCCGCGGCGACAGGTTGGTGGTGCCGATTACCGCGTGCCCGGCCAGGTCCGACGGGTGCTTTGGCACACCATGACGCGCCAGGTAGTCGGGGGAGGCACACAACATGCGCCGCACCCTGCCCACCCGCAGCGCCTTCAACCCGGAGTCGGGCAACGGCCCGATGCGCACGGCCACGTCCATGCCCTCCTCGACCATGTTCACCACGCGGTCGAGGAAGTACGCGGAAACATCGACTTCCGGGTACTGCTGCAGGTAACGGACGATGCACGGCATGACGAACTTCCTGCCGAACAGGATCGGCGCGGTCACCGCCAGATCGCCCCTGGGGGTCGCGTTGATGCCGGCAGCGGCTTCATTGGCCTCGTGGATGCTGGCGAGGATGTGCCGGGTATCTTCCAGATAACGGCCGCCGGCCTCGGTCAGGCGCACGCTGCGAGTTGTGCGCAGCAACAGCTTGACCCCTAGCTGCTCTTCCAGGGCGCTGACGGCGCGGGTGACAGCGGCCGGGGAAATGTCCAGACGGCGGGCAGCCGCGGCGAAGCTTTCCAGCTCGCCGACGGCGACGAACACCTTCATCAGGTGGATCTGGTCCATGCGGGCTCCTGAGGGCTATGGGGCGTGCGGATTATCTTTCATCTGGATGCCTGGTGTTAGCTGTGCCGGCCTCTTCGCGGGCAAGCCCGTTCCTGCGACTGGCTTGAATCAAACATCCAGCACCAGCGCCTGCATCCCCTCCTCAACTTTCGCGGGCACAGCACAACAGATCAGCACCGAACCCGCCTCCGGCAGCTCTGCCGGCGGATTTGGATAATGCACCTGGCCGCTCACCAGTCGGGTCTTGCAGGTACCACACGAACCACCCCGGCAACTGAACTCCGGGGTCAGCCCACGCGCCTCGGCCAGTTCCAGCAAGGTGCCGCTACCGGGAACCCAGCGTGCCTCCTTGGCCGACGCGGCAAAATACACCGGCACCGGTTCGTCGGCGGCAGGCGGCTGTTGCAAGATTGGCTGGTCTGCATCGGTGTGCCGCCGCAGCGTCGACGGGCCAAATGCTTCGGCGTGAATCCGCGCATCCGGCACATGCACCCCACGCAGCCCTTCGTAAAGTTGCTGGGTGAAGCTGCCCGGCCCACACAGGTAGAAATCGTAGTCGTCCAACGCCAGCGTTGCCTTGACCTGTTCGATACCCAACCGACCGGCGAACTCATAATCACGGCCAAGCTGCGCGTGCCCTTCAGGCTGGCTCAGGGCGCGGTGTACATGCAGCAGATCGCCAGCCTGTTGCCGCAAGGTCGTCAGTTCCTGCTGGAACGGCAAGTCAGCCAGGCTGCGTGCGCCATGGAACAGATGAATGCGCCGGGCCTGCCCCGTGCTCAACTGCTGGCGCAGCATGGCCAGCAGCGGCGTGATGCCCACGCCCGCACCGATCAGCACCAACGGCCGCGTACTTTGCTGGTCAAGCGTGAAGCTGCCCATCGGCGGACGTACATTCAACACATCGCCGGCCACAACGTGCTCATGCAGATACCGCGAAGCCGGGCCCTGGGCTTTGACGCTGATGCGCAAGAACCCATCGGCCGGGGCACTTGAAAGGCTGTAGGTACGAATCAGCGCCGCTTCGCCATCACGCGGCACTTGCACAGGCAGATGCTGGCCAGGGGCAAAGGCCACACGGCAGCCTGCCGGTGATTCGAGATAGAACGAGCGGATGTCGCGGCTTTCCTGCTCCACCCGCAGCACCCGCCAGGCCAGCCATTGGCGCTGTTGTTGCCGCTGCTCCAGGCGCGCATCGGCCTCGGCCCAGGTACCGGTCATCAGACTGGTCGGCGCGTATTCCTTGAAAGCCCAGCGCAGGGCAACAGCAGCCGGGCGCCACACCATCTGCTCGACCTGCAGTGTCCATAACCGCTCCGCGCCTTCAAAGGCCTGGATGGCCGGGCTGTCCAGCAGCACCTCGGCATGCCCGTACAGTTGCAACACATTGCCATTTTTAAAGTCGATGAACAGCAAGCCGGCCCGCGGGTTGACCACCAGGTTACCCAAGGTGTTGAAATGCAGATTGCCAGCATAGTCGGGAATGGTGAGCCGATTGCCTTCGACCTTGATGAACCCTGGCCGGCCACCACGGTGGGAGACATCCACCGAGCGCTGGCCGTCAGCATGCTCGACATAGCTGGCGACGAAGAAGGTATCGGCGGCCTCGATCATGCTGACGGTTGAGGTATCCAGTGTTGTCGCATCGAAGCGCCCGAGGGCGGGTTCGGTGACGCGGGTGTAGTCACGCAACTGGATGTACTGCGGGCAGTTGCCAAACGCCTGCTCTACGGCCACTTGCAGTTGCCCCTGTGCAGCGTGGCGGATCTGCCCGTTGATGCGATTGCGCCGACGGGTGTGCAGTTCGATCCCCAGCAGACCGACGGCCTGCCCGGCTGCCAACCCGGGGGTGGCGGGGTCCTCCGCTGGCAACGTGGTGTGGATCGTGAGCATACGAGGGTCGGGCGAGCTTACGAACCCTTCTGGCCCTTCCAGCAGCGTGGCCCAAGGCCGGCCCTGGGCATCCACACTGGCGGCGACCATGAACGGTAACTGGTGATAGAACGCTCGGTGCTGGTCGGGCATGTGGTCACGAATGACCTTTTGCCCGAACGCCTCCATGCGTTCTGCTACACCGACCTTTTCCTGCAGGGTCTTTTCACCCGCATGCCAGGGTGAGGGGCGGTGATCAGGAGACTGTTGCATGGCGGCGCTCCTCGCGATGGCGGGGTTTCAGGCGTGGGTTTGCAGCCCGATCACGGTGCGCGGCATGGGGACGAAACGCGGCAGTGCCTCGATCCGCGCCAGCCAGTTGCGCACATTGGCATACGGCTCCAGCGACACGTTGCCTTCGGGGGCGTGAGCGATGTAGGAGTAGTTGGCAATGTCCGCGATCGTGGGTGTGCTACCCGCCAGGAATGGCGTGTTGGCCAACTCGGCATCGATCACCTTGAGCAAGGTGTGGGCACGGGAAATCACCTCGTCGGTATTGAACGAAGCCCCGAACACCGTGACCAGGCGGGCGGCTGCCGGGCCAAATGCCAGCGGGCCGGCGGCGACCGATAGCCAGCGTTGCACACGGGCAGCGGCGGCAGGTTCTTCGGGCAGCCAGGCACCGTTGTCATACTTTTTGGCCAGGTAGACGAGGATGGCGTTGGAGTCGGCAATCACCGTGCCGTTGTCATCGATGACTGGAACCTGGCCGAACGGGTTGAGGGCAAGGAAGTCCGGCTGCTTGTGGGCGCCTTTGGCCAAGTCGACGAACACCAACTCTGTGGGCAGGTTCAGTAGCGAGAGCATCAACTCGATGCGATGGGCATGGCCAGACTTGGGGAAGTTGTAGAGCTTGATCGGGTTCGACATGGGCTTGGCTCCTGGTCAGCGCCGGGATGGGGCTGATGGAGCACATGCTGCACTGGATCGGCTGGCAGCAGAATCAGTGCGCAGGGGAAACCATAATTTCGCTGGGCGGAATAATGGTTTCCAAACACTGCGCTGGCGCCTGCAGGTGAGCGCTAGCCTACGATCCGATCAGTGCAGTTTTTTGAAATGTCGGTACAGCCCACGCGCAGCCTCGACCACCTGCGGCACACAGGCCTGGATATCCTCATCGCTCATCTGGTCCAGCAGCTCGAAGTTATCTTCCAGCCCATGTAGCGAAATGGCCTTGAGCAGCGGGGCCTGCTCCGGTGGCAACTCGCCCCAACCGGCCACCTGGGTACCGCGCATGTAGCCGAAACACCACTCCTCCATCACGATCACAGTGCCCTGCTCGCCTTCGCGTTCCTCGAACAGCGGTTCGAACTGGTCGACCTCATTGCTCAGTTCTTCTGCCACCTGGCTGGCATAACGCAGCATCAATGCCGTGTAGGCCTCCTCATGGGCGGGCTTCTTGAACTTCGGTACCTTGCCACCCGCCACTGCGGGCAACCATTGTTCCGGGAGGACAGTGACCGGCGAACTGGCCAACGCGACGAAAAAGCCATTGAGCTCGGCCAGGTTCAGCACCGAGTAGTCATTGCCATAGGTGATCAGCAGGTCTTCGAGGCGGTCGAGTTCTTTTTCGCTGAGTACGGGGAGCATGGGTAAGAATCCTGGGATGCAAAAGTGTGTGCACCCTAGCACAGCAACGCCGGAAGGGCTGCCCGCGCGAATGATCGCGCGGGCAGAAGGCTCAGGAGTGCAACCAGTCCTGCAGCTCATGCTGTCGGCCGGTGCCGATCAGCAGCCACAGCAAGATGCGGCATTTGCGCGGGCAGAGTTGCCCAGCCATGTACACGCCTTTTTTCTGCAGGTCGATCTCTGCACCAGCAAACCCGTAGGTTGCCCGGGCTGTAGGCCCTCTCCCTGTGCGCGTAGCAACCATGACCGGCACGGTGGGCGCCAGGTGTTCCAGCACTTCGGACCAACTGGCGGAAACATGACCAGCACCGAAACCGGCGATGACCACCCCCTCATAAACCAATGTGGCCACAGCCTGCAGCAGCGCCGTATCTGCGTCCAGGCAGGCTTCCAGCAGGGCAACGCGCTGGTCGGTGCGATACGGTAACGGCAACACCTCCCGTCGCCCGGGCGGATGGCGATACAACACATCACCCTCCACAACGTCACCCAACGGGCCAAATCCGGGCGACTCGAATGCCGCCATCGCCACGCTGGCCGTCTTGCGAACCCTTGCCGCGCTGTGGACCTGATCGTTCATGACCACAAGCACACCTCGCCCACGGCTGTGTTGTGCCAATGCAACCTGAGCCGCAGCCAACAAGTTGGCCGGCCCATCATTGCCCGGCTGACTCGCCGAGCGCATGGCACCGGTCATCACCAATGGCACATCGAATGACCAGAGCAGGTCCAGGAAATAGGCCGTTTCCTCAAGGCTGTCGGTCCCTTGGCTCAATACCAAGGCCTGAGCCCCGCGCTCCACTTCGCCCCGGGCCCATGCCAACACCTCCAGCAACGTCGCGAAGCCCAGCGATGCACTGGGGAGCAGACACAATGAAGCAACGTTCAACTGCGCCATCTCGCGCAACTGTGGAACCTGAAGCAGTTGCCGCTCACAATCCAGGCTTGGCGTCACACCACCCCCGACAGCACCGGCCCGCATACTGACCGTGCCGCCCAGAGTGGCGATCGACAGCCTGGGCAGGCTCGAATGTTCACTCATGCTGCTCCCCCCACAAGCAATCCGGTTACAGGCACGATTCCCAGCGTGCAGACGGCCATCGACATCACATTGCCGATGTAGCCATGCACATAGGCCGGCAACCGCTGAGTGATCGCCACTGCCAGCGGCGGAGCCACCAGTGCACCCAGTACTGCACTGATCACCACCACTTGCCAGCTGCCGCCATGTGTCAACACCGCAGCGGGGACGATCGACACAATCGGAATGTAGGTAGGGTACCACCCACGGGCTTTCCACTGTCCACGCCAGCATACAACCCCGACCAGGGATGCCAGGGCCTGCCCGGCCACTATTTGCATCACCAGCATAGAACCGTAGGACAGTGCAGCCGGGCTCAACAGGTAAGCCAGCAACACACCCAGCAGTAGCCCGAGGCTGGCCAGTTCATTACCAAAGAATGGGGCTTCGCTGAAGTCGGCCAGAACGCGCCGCAAAGTCCAGACCACACCGTAGTCAGGCTGATTGACAACCGGCTCCACGACGGTGGGTTCACGGCATTGGCGTACCCATGAAGGAAAGCGCTTGCACAGGATGAAGGCCACGACGCTTGCCACAGCCATGCCACTCACATTGCCCACTACCACGGGCAACTGCAGGGGATAACACAGGTAATTGACCATCAGCAGGCTGGCCGGTGTTACCAGTAGAGCCCCCAGTAGCGCCCCCGTGATCGTCACCCGCCAGCCCGCACCAAAAAGCAAGACCATGGCTGCCGGCAATGACACGAAGGCAACGAAGGTAGGTTGCCAAGTACCACTGGCCAAGGTCCATCCCCACAACACATGACTTAGCAGCAAGCCCAAAAGCGAGCTGGTAAACACCCATGGCCATAATCCGCTGCCATAGCAAATGGCAAAGCCCTGCCAGCGGTATCCTCGCAGCTGCGCCCAGTGCGCCAGGCACGCGCCCAGCAGCAAGCCAAGCGCGGGCAGTTCGTGCTTGTAGAAAGCCACTTCACTGATATCACCAACAATCCAGCGCAAGCGGCTGAGCGGCTCATCGAGCGTCGCCACCCTCTGTGCATAATCCAGCCATTGGCCATGGGCAAGGCTTGCAGCGAAAAACACCAGCAGGCAGCCGAACATCAACACAAGCCAATGCTGCTGTCGTGAGAAGAAGAGCGTGTTCATTCGCAATTCCTCAGCGTGGCATAGGTGCATGCAAGCGATAGCCAAGGGTGGCATCGTAGAGGTCGGTGCGCCGGTCTCTTGGCAGGTCGTTGAGGCTGTTCCAGATCGGTGCCGAGCGTGCACTGCTCAAATCGACATCGGCATAGATAATCTCCTCGGCTTCTGCACTGCCCACCTCGCCGATCGGCCAGCCATTGGTACCGGCGATCAGCGAGCAGCCCAGGAAGCGCCCGCCCCGCTCGCTGCCGACACGGTTCGCGGCGGCGATATAAACGTTGTTGACATGGGCTGCCGTCATGGTCAGGTACGAAGCCATACAACGCCCTGCATCATCGAACAACGGCGGCGGGGTCCATACCCAGTTGTTGAGGCTGCAGATGATGTCGGCGCCTTGCGCGGCCATCACCCGGGGTACTTCCGGGAACCAGATGTCCCAGCAGATTAGCAGGCCGATACGGCCGATAGGCGTCTCGAATACCGGAAACCCCAAATCTCCGGGGGTGAACCAAAGCTTTTCCTGGTTCCACAGATGCGCCTTGCGGTAGTGCCCAAGCAGGCCTTCGGGGCCAAACAGCACTGCACTGTCGTAGAGCTTAAGCCCGTCGCGTTCGGCAAACCCCGCAGCCAGGTATACCTGGTATTGCTTGGCGAAGTCGGCCCAGGTTTTCAGGCAAGGGCCGTCCTGCAGCACCTGCGCATGGGAATAGGCTTCGGCACGGGAATTGAAGGTGTAGCCCGTGTTGGCCAGTTCAGGCAGTACGATCAGGTTGGCGCCTTCGCGTGCTGCGCGCCGGGCCAATGCCAGGCCTCTGCTCACGTTGCTCTCACAGTGCTCAAGACCGACCTGAGGGTCGTACTGGATGACAGCGATACGTACGGGGCTGACGGGGGAACAGGATTCAGACATGGCGGCTTCCTTCTTGTGGTTGTTTTGGAAGGACGCCAGTAAAGCGATGTTGGGTCAGGGAGCGACAGTCAGGAGAGTCCTATGGGACCAAAGGAAAGTCACATAATGGCAGTAGGACTCCCCCTACAAAATGGCCCGTACGCCGTTATTTCCCAACCTGATAGTGGGGGTAGTACTCGAGGGTAAAGCCACCATTGAACTCGGCTGACGTGTTGTTGCAGAGGTTGATGACCGTATCGATTGCCGTGCGCAAACACGGCTCGGTCCATCCAGCGTCAACTGAGAAGGACTCGCCAGCCAGATACAGCCCTGAGCGCGCACTCAGGTCTCGGTTGTATTTCATCAGGTTTACAGCATCAAAGTAGGTACCTGCCCTATACAACTTCGCGCACCCGAGCGCATTTCGATCTGTGATCCAACGCTGTATGCAAATATTTCGAGTATCGACGTAAGGTGAAATAGCCTCCCCCACATTGGTGCAGCGTAGAAGGATCCGATCGAGCTCCTTCAGACATTTACTCGCCAACTCCGCATCAGAGAAGGCTGCCAATTTGGTAGCGTCATCCTCCCAGGTATAACTGAGGAGAATGCAGTCATCTGGATAGCTATCGTTGTACCGATAGGCATAGACATCGTGCACAAAGCTATCGGTAATCAGAATTTGCGGCATCGGCTTGCGGTCGAGGAAACTTTTCTTCAACGGTGCATAGACCTTGCAACTGGTCTCCCAATGGGCATGCTTCCAGGCATCGATAATCGGCTGCGGTAACATCTGGCGGGTGAAGCCGCTGAGGCTGATGTTGGTTTCGATCAGCCATGACGGAGTGGTCATGATTACGCTGTCGAAGTCTTCATATTCGGTGCTCTCGTGTAACGGATCACTGCATCGCCAACGGTATCCGACCCGAATACGGCCACTTTCCAGCTTCTGCACCGCACACACGGACGTATCAGTCAGTAGCCCATCACTTGTTTTCAGAAGATGTTCATATAGCGAGATCCCACCCATGCCGACCTCTAGGTGCAAAAGGCTTTCGTCGAGGGCCGCAAGTCCGAGATAAGCTGGCCCTTGAAACGGCAATCCCCTGCTATCAGGGATATTGTTTGCTTCAAGATGCGGCGCAGTGTAAGGCACCCCTCTTGAATCCACACGGCCATGCACCAACTGCAAGTGACTGCTGAAGCCAAAGATTGCCGTACGTAGCGGGTACAGGCAGCAAACATCATAAAAGGCTCCCCAGCTGCCATCGCCAATACCGATTGCATAGAAAATGGCTGACTCGTCACTGCTCATGCCCAAACCGCCAAAGTCACCGGGGTTTTCAGGGTCCCAGGCAGCAAGGGCGGGCAAATGCACCAGATCCCTGAACGACAGTCGATGATAGCGTTCGACGATTTCCCGCCATATCGACTCCCAGCTTGACGTGCCATAAACCGCGGCAACATGCTCAGCAAATTGCTGAGCATAATTGCGCCATTTCTCGTAGACCTGTTGCAAGACTGCCGTAGGGGGTGGGGTTTCGCCTGACGGATTACGCCAGATCAAAAGACCCGGGTCACCTTCCCCTTCTAATTGACCTTCGCGAAGATAAATTCCCGTAGCATTCACCCAAGGTGTACCTGGGTTAGGGAAGTCAGAAATCCGCAGCTCGAACAGCTTTGCGTAATAGGCCATGAGCGAGCGACCCTCTTTAGGCGACTCTCCAGTCCTATTGAAGAACGGCATGCGCATCGCCCCCATTTCAAAAGGGGTTGCAGGTTGCTTGTGGCTTGCTGAGCTGTTCACGACCGTCAGGTGTCGCCCGCCTACACGCCGGGACTGCTCAATCAAGGTGATACGGTTGAAACCACAGCGCAATAACTCGCGGGCAGCAGTCAGCCCGGTAACTCCGGCACCGACGATGCAAATGCGGTGATCGGGTTGTGTGGCACGTGCGACGCCGCCCTCTTGTTCGAGAAGCCGGCGGTAGTCGAAGCAGAGATCCGGGGGATTAGGGAAACGTGCGGCCCATGGCTGCATAGGCAGTGATGGGTCGATGGCCAGATCGGCAGGAGGGTTGTGTGTCGAACCAATAGTCATGTTCTCGGGTTCTCCATGAGTAGAGAACCTGAGAATGATCAATTGCAACAGGCGTGAAGTGGTTGCCATCTACCACCCGCCGACACCTACAGGATCTGAGATACCTGTGGGTGCCGGCTTACAGCGATAAGGTCGTCAGGGCTTACACCGCCAGCGCGCGCTCACGCAGCTCGCTGTTGAGGATGCGGTCGTTCTCGCTGTAATCGACCGGGCAGTCGATCACGTGCACACCCGGGGTCTTGATGCAGTGCTCCAGCAGCGGCAGCAGGCCTTCGGCGCTTTCCACGCGGTGGCCGTTGGCGCCGTAGGCTTCGGCATACTTGACGAAGTCCGGGTTGCCGTAGTCCAGGCCGAAATCGGTGAAGCCCATGTTGGCCTGCTTCCAGCGGATCATGCCGTAGCCGTCGTCACGCAGGATCACCACGGTGATGTGCATGCCCAGACGTACTGCAGTTTCCAGTTCCTGGCTGTTCATCATGAAGCCGCCGTCGCCGCACACCGAGATTACCGGGCGGTCCGGGTGCACCAGGTGCGCAGCCATTGCCGATGGCAGGCCGGCGCCCATGGTCGCCAGGGCGTTGTCCAGCAGCACGGTGTTCGGCTTGTGCGCCTTGTAGTTGCGGGCGAACCAGATCTTGTAGATGCCGTTGTCCAGGGCGACGATGCCTTCGGATGGCAATACACGACGGATGTCAGCAACCATGCGCTGCGGGTAGACCGGGAAGCGGTCGTCGTCGGCGCCTTCGGCGATCTGTGCTTCGTTGGCTTCACGGATGGCCATCAGGCGGGTGAAGTCCCAGTGCGAAGTCTCGGTCAAGGCTTCGCCGATCTGCCACACGGCGTTGGCGATGTCGCCGATCACTTCCACCTGCGGGAAGTACACGGCATCGACTTCGGCAGAGCGGAAGCTGATGTGGATGACTTCGGTGCCGCCACGGACCATGAAGAACGGCGGCTTTTCGATCACGTCGTGGCCGATGTTGATGATCAGGTCGCCCGCTTCGATGGCGCGGTGGACGAAGTCACCGGACGACAGGGCAGCGTTACCCAAGAAGCGCGGGTGGCGCTCGTCGACCACGCCTTTACCCATCTGGGTGGTGATGAACGGGATGCCAGTCTTGTCGATCAGTTGCTTGAGGACCTTAGCGGTCATCTTGCGGTTTGCGCCGGCACCGATCACCAGGATCGGGCTGCGGGCCTTCTGCAGTTTTTCGACGGCAGCTTCGATGGCCACGTGCTCGGCCAGCGGGCGGCGGTGCAGGCTGCGCGGGATCGGCAGCGCGTCGGTCTGCTCGGCGGCGATGTCTTCCGGCAGCTCCAGGTGCACCGCACCCGGCTTTTCTTCTTCGGCCAGGCGGAAGGCTTCGCGCATGCGGGCGGGGATGTTGTCGGCCGAGGCGAACTGGTGGGTGTACTTGGTGATGGGGTCCATCATGCCGCACACGTCAATGATCTGGAAGCGACCCTGCTTGGACTTCTTGATCGGCTTCTGCCCGGTGATCATCATCATCGGCATGCCGCCCAGGTAGGCGTAGGCGCTGGCGGTCACGAGGTTGGTGGCACCAGGGCCGAGGGTCGACAGGCTGACGCCGGTCTTGCCGGTCAAGCGACCGTAGGTGGCAGCCATGAAACCTGCAGACTGCTCGTGACGGGTCAGTACCAGCTTGATCTTCGACTTGCGCAGGGATTCGAGCAGGTCGAGGTTTTCCTCACCGGGGATGCCGAATACATACTCGACACCTTCATTTTCCAGGCATTGCACAACGACATCGGCGGCCTTGGCCATCTTGCTTGCTACCTCAAGTGATGGGACGGTGGAAGTCCAGGAATGCGCAGCACGGTACGCTGGCATCGCCAGGTCCAAGAGCAGAAGTGCCCCGAACCAGAGTCTTGACGTAGGGGGGGCGCGGAAAAGTCACGTTAAGGTAACGGGAATATTGTCGCAGCCTGAGATGGTCTGTGGGAGGCGACGTGGCCTGGAGGGTATACGCCCCTGCCTGGCGTTGCACCATTCTCTGTAGGAGCGGGTTTACCCGCGATCACCGGCGAAGCCGGTGCCCTCCACCGAGTTGCCTGCTTCACGGCATGCCCACAGTGATTCAAACAAGCCCTGGCTTTTTTGCCCACAAAGACAAAACCCCTACCTGCATGTGCAGATAGGGGTTTTGCGAAATGAATCTTGACGATGACCTACTCTCACATGGGGAAACCCCACACTACCATCGGCGATGCATCGTTTCACTACTGAGTTCGGGATGGGATCAGGTGGTTCCAATGCTCTATGGTCGTCAAGAAATTCTGTAGCCAGAATGTCCAGATGGACAGCCCAGCGAATTCGGATATGCGATATTTGTGGCCTTACGAATTTTCGGGTCTTTCGTCTTCACCACCGCAATCTGCGTCAGCAAATTGCTTGGGTGTTATATGGTCAAGCCTCACGGGCAATTAGTATTGGTTAGCTCAACGCCTCACAGCGCTTACACACCCAACCTATCAACGTCGTAGTCTTCGACGGCCCTTTAGGGGATTCAAGATCCCAGTGAGATCTCATCTTGAGGCAAGTTTCCCGCTTAGATGCTTTCAGCGGTTATCTCTTCCGAACATAGCTACCCGGCAATGCCACTGGCGTGACAACCGGAACACCAGAGGTTCGTCCACTCCGGTCCTCTCGTACTAGGAGCAGCCCCTCTCAAATCTCAAACGTCCACGGCAGATAGGGACCGAACTGTCTCACGACGTTCTAAACCCAGCTCGCGTACCACTTTAAATGGCGAACAGCCATACCCTTGGGACCGGCTTCAGCCCCAGGATGTGATGAGCCGACATCGAGGTGCCAAACACCGCCGTCGATATGAACTCTTGGGCGGTATCAGCCTGTTATCCCCGGAGTACCTTTTATCCGTTGAGCGATGGCCCTTCCATACAGAACCACCGGATCACTAAGACCTACTTTCGTACCTGCTCGACGTGTTTGTCTCGCAGTCAAGCGCGCTTTTGCCTTTATACTCTACGACCGATTTCCGACCGGTCTGAGCGCACCTTCGTACTCCTCCGTTACTCTTTGGGAGGAGACCGCCCCAGTCAAACTACCCACCATACACTGTCCTCGATCCGGATAACGGACCTGAGTTAGAACCTCAAAGTTGCCAGGGTGGTATTTCAAGGATGGCTCCATGAGAACTGGCGTCCCCACTTCAAAGCCTCCCACCTATCCTACACAAGCAAATTCAAAGTCCAGTGCAAAGCTATAGTAAAGGTTCACGGGGTCTTTCCGTCTAGCCGCGGATACACTGCATCTTCACAGCGATTTCAATTTCACTGAGTCTCGGGTGGAGACAGCGCCGCCATCGTTACGCCATTCGTGCAGGTCGGAACTTACCCGACAAGGAATTTCGCTACCTTAGGACCGTTATAGTTACGGCCGCCGTTTACCGGGGCTTCGATCAAGAGCTTCGCTTGCGCTAACCCCATCAATTAACCTTCCGGCACCGGGCAGGCGTCACACCCTATACGTCCACTTTCGTGTTTGCAGAGTGCTGTGTTTTTAATAAACAGTCGCAGCGGCCTGGTATCTTCGACCGGCATGAGCTTACGGAGCAAGTCCTTCACCCTCGCCGGCGCACCTTCTCCCGAAGTTACGGTGCCATTTTGCCTAGTTCCTTCACCCGAGTTCTCTCAAGCGCCTTGGTATTCTCTACCTAACCACCTGTGTCGGTTTGGGGTACGGTTCCCAGTTATCTGAAGCTTAGGAGCTTTTCTTGGAAGCATGGTATCAACCACTTCGTCGCCTAAAGGCAACTCGTCATCAGCTCTCGGCCTTGAAATCCCGGATTTGCCTAAGATTTCAGCCTACCACTTTAAACCTGGACAACCAACGCCAGGCTGGCCTAACCTTCTCCGTCCCTCCATCGCAATAACTGGAAGTACAGGAATATTAACCTGTTTTCCATCGACTACGCTTTTCAGCCTCGCCTTAGGGACCGACTAACCCTGCGTCGATTAACGTTGCGCAGGAAACCTTGGTCTTTCGGCGTGCGAGTTTTTCACTCGCATTGTCGTTACTCATGTCAGCATTCGCACTTCTGATACCTCCAGCAAGCTTCTCAACTCACCTTCACAGGCTTACAGAACGCTCCTCTACCGCATCATCATAAGATGATACCCGTAGCTTCGGTGCATGGTTTGAGCCCCGTTACATCTTCCGCGCAGGCCGACTCGACTAGTGAGCTATTACGCTTTCTTTAAAGGGTGGCTGCTTCTAAGCCAACCTCCTAGCTGTCTAAGCCTTCCCACATCGTTTCCCACTTAACCATGACTTTGGGACCTTAGCTGACGGTCTGGGTTGTTTCCCTTTTCACGACGGACGTTAGCACCCGCCGTGTGTCTCCCATGCTCGGCACTTGTAGGTATTCGGAGTTTGCATCGGTTTGGTAAGTCGGGATGACCCCCTAGCCGAAACAGTGCTCTACCCCCTACAGTGATACATGAGGCGCTACCTAAATAGCTTTCGAGGAGAACCAGCTATCTCCGAGCTTGATTAGCCTTTCACTCCGATCCACAGGTCATCCGCTAACTTTTCAACGGTAGTCGGTTCGGTCCTCCAGTCAGTGTTACCTAACCTTCAACCTGCCCATGGATAGATCGCCCGGTTTCGGGTCTATACCCAGCGACTAAACGCCCTATTAAGACTCGCTTTCGCTACGCCTCCCCTATTCGGTTAAGCTCGCCACTGAATATAAGTCGCTGACCCATTATACAAAAGGTACGCAGTCACCTAACAAAGTAGGCTCCCACTGCTTGTACGCATACGGTTTCAGGTTCTATTTCACTCCCCTCTCCGGGGTTCTTTTCGCCTTTCCCTCACGGTACTGGTTCACTATCGGTCAGTCAGTAGTATTTAGCCTTGGAGGATGGTCCCCCCATATTCAGACAAAGTTTCTCGTGCTCCGTCCTACTCGATTTCATTGATAAGAGATTTTCGTGTACGGGGCTATCACCCACTATGGCCGCACTTTCCAAAGCGTTCCACTAATCTCAAATCAACTTAAGGGCTGGTCCCCGTTCGCTCGCCACTACTAAGGGAATCTCGGTTGATTTCTTTTCCTCAGGGTACTTAGATGTTTCAGTTCCCCTGGTTCGCCTCTTGCACCTATGTATTCAGTACAAGATACTCAGCTTATGCTGAGTGGGTTCCCCCATTCAGAGATCTCTGGATCACAGTCTGTTTGCCGACTCCCCAAAGCTTATCGCAGGCTACCACGTCTTTCATCGCCTCTGACTGCCAAGGCATCCACCGTATGCGCTTCTTCACTTGACCATATAACCCCAAGCAATCTGGTTATACTGTGAAGACGACATTCGCCGAAAATTCGTACGTTGCTCTTTCGAGCAGAACTCACAAATTTTACCTTAGCCTGATCCACCAGCAGTGAAACTGGTGTTCAGTCTATATCTATCACATATCCGAATTTTTAAAGAACGATCTGACAAAAGTCAGAAATCAACATTCGAGGTGAATGTTCATTTCTAAGTTCTGACAAGCTACTGCATACGGCGAAAGTGGTGGAGCCAAGCGGGATCGAACCGCTGACCTCCTGCGTGCAAGGCAGGCGCTCTCCCAGCTGAGCTATGGCCCCGTATTCAACGGCGAATACCATGTAATGGTAGGTCTGGGCAGATTTGAACTGCCGACCTCACCCTTATCAGGGGTGCGCTCTAACCAACTGAGCTACAGACCTATAACAGGGTCGCTTTACAGCATCGTCTTTTACAATGAATCAAGCAATTCGTGTGGGAGCTCATCAGCAGGCTGATGTCGTCGATTAAGGAGGTGATCCAGCCGCAGGTTCCCCTACGGCTACCTTGTTACGACTTCACCCCAGTCATGAATCACACCGTGGTAACCGTCCTCCCGAAGGTTAGACTAGCTACTTCTGGTGCAACCCACTCCCATGGTGTGACGGGCGGTGTGTACAAGGCCCGGGAACGTATTCACCGCGACATTCTGATTCGCGATTACTAGCGATTCCGACTTCACGCAGTCGAGTTGCAGACTGCGATCCGGACTACGATCGGTTTTGTGAGATTAGCTCCACCTCGCGGCTTGGCAACCCTCTGTACCGACCATTGTAGCACGTGTGTAGCCCAGGCCGTAAGGGCCATGATGACTTGACGTCATCCCCACCTTCCTCCGGTTTGTCACCGGCAGTCTCCTTAGAGTGCCCACCATAACGTGCTGGTAACTAAGGACAAGGGTTGCGCTCGTTACGGGACTTAACCCAACATCTCACGACACGAGCTGACGACAGCCATGCAGCACCTGTGTCAGAGTTCCCGAAGGCACCAATCCATCTCTGGAAAGTTCTCTGCATGTCAAGGCCTGGTAAGGTTCTTCGCGTTGCTTCGAATTAAACCACATGCTCCACCGCTTGTGCGGGCCCCCGTCAATTCATTTGAGTTTTAACCTTGCGGCCGTACTCCCCAGGCGGTCAACTTAATGCGTTAGCTGCGCCACTAAAATCTCAAGGATTCCAACGGCTAGTTGACATCGTTTACGGCGTGGACTACCAGGGTATCTAATCCTGTTTGCTCCCCACGCTTTCGCACCTCAGTGTCAGTATCAGTCCAGGTGGTCGCCTTCGCCACTGGTGTTCCTTCCTATATCTACGCATTTCACCGCTACACAGGAAATTCCACCACCCTCTACCGTACTCTAGCTTGCCAGTTTTGGATGCAGTTCCCAGGTTGAGCCCGGGGCTTTCACATCCAACTTAACAAACCACCTACGCGCGCTTTACGCCCAGTAATTCCGATTAACGCTTGCACCCTCTGTATTACCGCGGCTGCTGGCACAGAGTTAGCCGGTGCTTATTCTGTCGGTAACGTCAAAACAGCAAGGTATTAACTTACTGCCCTTCCTCCCAACTTAAAGTGCTTTACAATCCGAAGACCTTCTTCACACACGCGGCATGGCTGGATCAGGCTTTCGCCCATTGTCCAATATTCCCCACTGCTGCCTCCCGTAGGAGTCTGGACCGTGTCTCAGTTCCAGTGTGACTGATCATCCTCTCAGACCAGTTACGGATCGTCGCCTTGGTGAGCCATTACCCCACCAACTAGCTAATCCGACCTAGGCTCATCTGATAGCGCAAGGCCCGAAGGTCCCCTGCTTTCTCCCGTAGGACGTATGCGGTATTAGCGTTCCTTTCGAAACGTTGTCCCCCACTACCAGGCAGATTCCTAGGCATTACTCACCCGTCCGCCGCTGAATCAAGGAGCAAGCTCCCGTCATCCGCTCGACTTGCATGTGTTAGGCCTGCCGCCAGCGTTCAATCTGAGCCATGATCAAACTCTTCAGTTCAATACTGCTTGGGTTTTTAAGAAACCCTAAACTTGGCTCAGCAATCTCAAATGACTATGTGATTTCTCGCATGGTCACTTGTGATGCTGATAATCTTTTTGACTATCAATCCGTACTCACAAGCACCCACACGAATTGCTTGATTCGATTTGTTAAAGAGCGTTTGGTTAAGAGCTTTTCGTCTCAACCGAGGCGCGCATTCTACGCTTTCCTCAGAGCCTGTCAAGCGTTTATTTTGAAGTTTTTACTAGCGCTTTCTTTCGAAAGCCAACAACTTCAACAACTTACCGCTTGTCCCGAAGCGTTCATCGCTGCGAGGAGGCGAATAATACGCCCTTTGAAATCAGAGTCAACACCTTGTTCTGAAAAACTTTTCCGTCAACGTTTTGCCCCTACCTGGCAACTAATGAAAGCGCAGTGGATCTGTAAAGAAACACACCACGGAGCGTAGCGGCCATGAGCAATGGGCAAAGCGAGAAAACCCCCGGCCTCTCGGCAGATGAAGAGCAGGAGGTCAGCCACAGCCAACCACCGCGGGCGGCACTGCTGCACGAGATCATTCGCTACCAGGGCGACCAGGAACTGGAACGTACACTTGGCGCGTTGTGGTGGTCGGCACTTGCCGCCGGCCTGTCCATGGGGCTGTCGTTCATGGCCATGGGGCTGTTTTACGCCCGCCTGCCAGAAGGCGCTGGTGCCCACGTGATCGCCAGCGTCGGCTATAGCGCGGGCTTTCTTGCCGTGATCCTGGCCCGGCAGCAACTGTTCACCGAAAATACGCTTACCGCCGTGCTGCCCGTCATGACCTCCCCTACGCTGGCCAACTTCGGGCGACTGTTACGTCTCTGGGGCGTGGTGCTACTTGGCAACCTGGCAGGTACCCTGCTGGTCGCCTGGGTGATGCTGGAACTGCCGATCTTCGACAGCAAGACCGATGTGGCTTTCCTGGAGGTCGGCCGCAAGGTAATGAAGAACGACATCAGCCAGATGTTCGCCAAGGGCATCGTCTCAGGCTGGATGATTGCCACCATGGTATGGATGATCCCCTCCATGGAGCACGCCAAGATCTGGATCGTTCTGATGATCACCTACCTGATGGCCCTCGGCGATTTCACTCATATAGTGGTGGGATCAGTCGAAGTGTCCTACCTGGTGTGGGCGGGCGAAGAAACCTGGAGCCGCTTCTGGCTGGAATTTGCACTGCCGACGCTGGCGGGCAACATCATAGGCGGCAGTTTCATCTTCGCCCTGATCAGCCATGCACAGGTGCGTAGTGACAGTGGCGAACCACCCTCGCGGCTTCTAAACGATGACGAGGCCCTACCCCCGCGCAGTTCGGACGAGCGCAAGTGATACTCAGCGCACCGCTACGGTTCGCTCCTGCCCCTGGCAGCGGGACTAACAGGCCGGGCTGCCCCCGCTCTGCACGCGATCCGGTGAGTCCAGCCTGGCTGACCAACATCAGGAGGAACCATCAGGCGCCCCCAAGCAACAGGAAAGCCTTGATGCCCCCTCGGTGATCGAATCAACCGTGAATTGGCTTGCAAGGTCATTTCTCGCCGATGAAGCACTGTTCGACAATATTCATGGGAATTATGCGATGAACGGTACATCAGCGGAAGAATATGAGCATTATGGACAACCGCAACGGCAAAGGGCTTTCATTCGTCAAGCGCATCTACCTGCCGCGTGTCGTCGGCCTGGGAATCGGCCTGTTCACTGTCATGGCGGCCATTGCGCCGCTGTCGCCACCCGCCTGGATGTGGCTGCTGGTACTGTTCAACGGTTTGTTGTGGCCGCACATGGCCTACCTGTGGGCTGCCCGCTCGACAGCGCCCTACCAGGCAGAGCAGCGTAACCTCCTGCTGGACTCGCTGATGGGCGGGTTCTGGGCCGCCGCCATGCACTTCAATCCGCTGCCCAGCGTGACCGTACTGTCGATGATGACGATGAACAACGTCGCCGCCGGCGGAAAGCGCATGGTCTTTCGTGGAGGGCTGGCGCAACTGGCTGGCATGCTCGCCGCTCTCCTGCTGCTTGGCCCTGGCTTGCAATTGACCGCCACGCCCCTGCAGGTCTATGCGTGCCTGCCAATGCTGACGCTGTACCCGCTGACCTTGGGCTGGGTGTGCTACCAGCTTGCGATAAAGCTGGGCGACCACAAGCGCCGACTGAGCGCCCTGAGCCTCACCGACAGCCTGACCGGGCTGTTCAACCACGGCGCCTGGAAGGACCTGCTGCTGCTGAAGTTCCAGGTTTGCAAGCAGCAACAGGGGCACGCGGTGATTGCCCTGATCGACATCGATCACTTCAAGACCATCAACGACACCTTCGGTCATGTGGTCGGTGACTGCGTACTGCGCCAGCTCAGCGCTGAGCTGCGGCGAAGCCTGCGCGAGGGCGACCAGGCCGGACGATACGGCGGCGACGAGTTCTGTGTGATCCTGCCCGAAACCAGCCAAGCTCAGGCCTGCCAAGCCATGGAGCGCCTGCGCGAACGGGTTTCCAGCTACCGCAACCCGCAGCTACCGCACCTGCGCATCAGCCTGAGTATCGGCCTGTCGCCCTTCGAAGCCAACCTCGAGTCCCCCGAGCATTGGCTCGAACAGGCGGACAAGGCGCTGTATATCGCCAAGCACGCTGGCCGCGATCAGGTCAATTTTGCCCCCGGTCAAGCTGCCGCGCTCAGGCTGGCCTATCCTGATTGAACCTCCTTCCTGACTGCCTGGCGGGAGGTTGCCTGAAGGAGCCGCTCGCGCATGGCCAGGACCGCCAAGCTTCCACCCGCTAGCCCCACACCACGCTTTCAGGTGCGCCACCTTATTACCGGTTTCAGCGCAGTGTTCGGCCTGGCCTGCCTGGTCATTCTCGGCGCTCTGTTCAATATCGCTACCACGCTCGACCAGCAGGAACGCCAGCGTAGCGCCTTCCATGCGAACCAGGCGCTGGAACAACGGCTGCTCGCCTCGCGCCAGTTTCTGTCCAGCTATGCCGTATGGGATGCAGCCTTCGAGCACCTGGCGGGCCAAGCCGACTGGCAATGGGCCTACGAGGAAAAGAACGTAGGCGAGTCGTTGTACAGCGCCAGCGGCTACGAAGGGGTGTTCGTAGTGGAAAACAGCCGTACCACCTATGCCTTGTTCAAAGGCCAGCCCAGCCAGGCAGGTGCCAACACCTATATAGATACCCCCCTACAGCCGATCATCGAACAGGCCCGCGCGGCGGCAACTTCACGCGAGCAGGTCACCCGTTTCGTATTGTTCAATGGCTGGCCGGCGGCACTCAGTGCAGCTGCTGTGCGCCCGGACCGGGAGGTAACCGACAGCGAGGTGAGCCAAGCGCCGGTGATGCTGTTCATTGATCAGCTCACCGAAAGCAAACTGGCGCAGTTGGGCAACGGCGCTGGCCTGACCGGCATGCACGTGGAAAAGGAGGATATGCAGGATCACAGCCACCTGCGTATAGAGCTGGGCGACACCGGTTACCATCTGACCTGGAACAGCCCGCTGCCGGGGCGTCAACTGTTGTGGGCAGTATTGCCGACACTATTGGGCGCACTGCTGATACTTGGGCTGGTGATGCTGTACCTGTTTCGCCATGCCTTGCGCAGTTCCCGAGCGATCGGCCTCACGCTCGTGCACCTGCAACAGAGTAACCAGGCCCTGGAGGCCAGCGAACAGCGTTTCCGCGCGGTGGCCGAGTCGGCGTCCGACTGGATCTGGGAGACCGACCGGCAACAACGCCTGACTTACCTGTCGCAGCGCTTCGCCAACGTCACCGGCTACCCGGTAGACGGCTGGCTGGGTCACCCGCTCAACCAATTGCTGGCCTGCGATACCACGCCGCTGTCACCTTGGCTGGACACCCTGGTTACCGCAGACCCGCAACAATTGGCCAACCTGCGCTGCACTTACCGCGACCAGAATGGCCAGAACCGCTACTGCCGGATATCCGCCCGTGCTATCTGGCGCAATGGCAAGGCCATCGGTTTTCGGGGTACCGCCAGCGATATCACCGACGAAGTCGATGCCCACGCGCGCATCCAGCACCTTTCGCTGCACGACCCACTGACCGGGCTGGCCAACCGCAACAAACTCGCCAGGCACCTGGAGCAGGCCTTGCTGCGCGGCAGTGATTCGCCGCCGCTGACCTTGTTGCTGCTGGACCTGGACAACTTCAAGCCGATCAACGACTCGCTCGGTCATGCCGCCGGAGATGCCGTGCTGCAAGAAGTGGCAACGCGCCTGCGTGACACCACCCGCGATGGCGACCTGGTCGCGCGTCTGGGCGGCGACGAGTTTATCCTGGTACTCAACGGCATGGACAACAGCAGCGAGATCGACCGCTTCTGTGCGCGCCTGATCAGCCTGCTGCAGCAACCCATCGTCTTCGACAGCCAGCCTCTGCACATTGGTGCCAGCATTGGCATTGCCCAGACGCGTAATCAGGGCTTCGATGCAGGCGAGCTGATCCGCTGCGCCGACATCGCCCTTTACCAGGCCAAGGCCGATGGAAAGAGCACATGGCGTTACTTCGTTGCCGAAATGAACCAGCAGATCCAGTACCGTCGCCAGTTGGAGAACGACCTGCGCCGGGCCCTGCGCAATCAGGAGTTCGAGTTGCATTACCAGCCGCGCTATCGCCTCGAGGACCTGCGTATCGTCGCAGTCGAGGCCTTGGTGCGCTGGCAGCACCCACAGGAAGGGTTGCTGGGGCCGGACACCTTCATCCCGTTGGCCGAGCAGAGCGACATCATTGTTGCGCTGGGCCGCTGGGTGCTGCGCGAAGCTTGCCGCACTGCCCATGACTGGCCGGCCGATGTGCTGGTTTCGGTCAACCTGTCGCCTGCGCAGTTCTTGCGCAGCGATGTGGTAGCCGACGTACGCGAAACCTTGCTCGACACGGCCTTCCCCGCCCAACGGCTGGAACTGGAAATTACCGAGAACGTAATGCTCAATGACATCGAAGGGGCGCTAGGCACCATGCTGTCGCTCAAGGAGCTCGGCGTGCGCCTGAACATGGATGATTTCGGCACTGGCTATTCTTCGCTGGGCTACCTGCGTACCTACCCGTTCGACAGTATCAAGATCGACAAGCGCTTCATCAGCGGCCTGAACAACAACGGCGGCAGCGACCGCGCAGTGGTCCAGGCCATCATCAACCTGGGCGAGGCGATGGGGCTGACAGTGACAGCCGAAGGCGTGGAAAGCGAACATCAACTCAAGGCGCTGGAAAAGGACCGCTGCCATGAAGTGCAAGGCTATTACCTGAGCAGGCCACTGGACAGCGCAGGGTTGGCGGCGTTGTTGCACCAAACATCCCAAAGCACAGCACAGCCCTAGCAGAAGCAGCCTTGTGCTACTGCGACACAGACCGGGTGTGCTGCTGCAGGCTGCGCTGCGCCACGATCTCGGGCAGATCACACCGGCGCAGGTAGGCGCGCAGCGGTTCACCAATGTTCAAGCGTTCATCCACATGCTGATCCAGCAACAGCGAAAGCCGTTCGCGGCACAGCGCCATGCGCTGTCCTCCTTCAGGCCGCCAGACAAACTCGCTGCAGGGGGTGATACTGGCGTCGGCCACGTCCATGCCGAACGCGTCCTCGGAGAAACGCACGATATGAACACCGCGCTTGCCGTGAAAACCGACAAAGCCCTTTAGCTGATCGGCGGCGTTGCAGATATCCTGGGAAGTGATGGCCATGACGTAACCTCGCAATGAAATCGGAAGATACGCACGCCTGGCGGGAGAAGGGTTGCCTCTGTCGGGCAACTCACAGCGGCAGCCTAACGCAACTGGCGGGCCGTTCGCCAAGTTTTTCGTGTTTGCCCAACGTCGTCGGCGAACTCAAGCGGTACTGCCTTCTCCACACGACCAGGCTGTACCGCTTCAAAAATTTCATTTCTGTCTATTGAGGCAGCACCATCACTGCGGGTCGCGGTCCTCGTGCACCTGCACACTCGCCGTCATCCCCGCACTCAAGGTCAGCCCTTCCGGTACCTGGTCCAGGCGAATCCTCACCGGTATGCGCTGGGCCAGCCGCACCCAGTTGAAAGTCGGCTCTACCTCCGGCAGCAACTGGCTGTCCGGATTGCTGTTGCGGTCGGTGATGCCGCGGCTGATGCTTTCCACGTGCCCCTGCATCGGTTCACCCGCACCCATCAGCCACACTTTCACGGTGTCCCCTACGCGAATACGCGGCAGCTTGGTTTCCTCGAAATAGGCCTGGATGTAGAACGTCGAATCATCCACCAGCGCCATCACCGATTCCCCGGTGTTCACATAGTTGCCTTCGGCCAGACGCAGATTGGTGATATGCCCGCTGCGCGGGGCCCGCACTTCACTGCGCGCCAGGTTGATCTTGGCCACCTGCAACTGCGCCTCGGCTTCATGCAACTCGCCACGGGCGATGGCAGCATTGATCTGGGCGTTTTCACGCAACTCGGCACTGATCGCCTCTGGCCCCAGGGCAGTACGCCGGGCTGCTTCACGCTCGCGCAAGCGCAGTTGCTGGGCGCGGGTCTCGGTCACCGCGCTAGCCTGATCGAACGCGGCCTGGAAGCGCTCGCGGTCAATACTCATCAACAGGTCGCCAGCCTTGACCTGCTGGTTGTCATGGACCTTCAGCTCGCGTACCCAGCCAGACACATCAGGCGCTATCACCACCACATCGGCGCGCACACGGGCATCGCGCGTCCATGGGGTGAGCATGTAGTACTGCCACAGCTGGTAGCCGGCCAACACGGCCAGGGCCACCACACACAGGGTCACCAGAGTACGTACGGCCGCACGCATCGAAACACTCCTTTATAAAGTTCCCAGCAGGCGTACCACCAGGAACAACACACAAACGAACAGCGCCGCGTCGAACAGCGCCTCATGCCAGATCCAGCGCCCCAACGGCGTGGCATGCACCACCAGGCGCAGCAGGCCGGTAAGCAGCAGCGCCAACAAGACATAAAGCAGAAACGGGCTGAGCAGCACACCGCCCACTTCCCACTCACGCAAACCCATGGGTGTCCTCCTGCCAGCGGCACCATTTGCCCCAGCTCTTCTGCAATTGCAGCACCGCCCCCTCGGCCAGCCGCAGCGGGTCGCTGGCTGGCAGCCGACGCAACGCTGCAATGAACTGCTCACTGGCAGCATCCAGCCGCTGCCCACGCCCGGCAGCCGGCCCTTTGGCCAACACTGCCTCCACTTGTTGAAGGTACTCGCGCTCGGCCGGCCCCAAAGGGGCCTGGGCGACCGCCAGGCACATGCGCAGGTGCACCAGTTCGTCGCCGATATCCAGCCCGTGTAGGCCGTCATCCCAGCGTTTGCGTTCACCTTCCGGTAATTCACTGGCATGCCGCGCCAGTTGCATCAGCCGGTCAGCCATGCGCCCGCCAAACCAGCTGTCAGCCCCGCGCAGATCGCGCCGAGTCAAGCGCACCAGGTCGTTCTGCGTTGCAGCACGCAAGCGCCGGCCCAGCCAGGCCGGGTGGCGGAACACCAGTAAGCGGAAGGCCATGACCGCTGCCGACACCCCCACCAGCATGGCCAGTGCACTGTTCAGCATGGTCGCCACGCCGAACTGCATGGCGTTGAGCGGCGACACCAGCACAATGAAGTGCAGACAATAGGAAGTGGCCGTAGCCCCGGTACGCGGATGGGCCATACCCAGTGCACCTAGAAACAGCGGCACGCCCATGCCCAGGCAGAGCATGGCGAAACTGCTCCATTGCGGCAGTATGATCTGCCCGACCAGAAACGCCGCCGGTACCGCCAGGAATATCCCGCGCAGGAAGCTCAGGCCGATCTGTGCGCCGTTCTCGCGACTGGCGAACAGGCTGCAGACCACGCAGGTCAATATCAATCCACCCGGGGCAGAAGGCCAGGCCGTGGCCAGCCAGAAGCCACTCATTACCAAAAAGGCCAGCGCGCTGCGCGAGCCGAACAGCAAGGCCAGCGACCAGTCACGGTGCGCGGCCAGCCCCTGGGACACGTCCTTGGGCGCCCTGCCCACCTCCACATCCTCAAGTGCTTGGGTGGCGGCCATGGCATAGTCCAGCAGCAGGGCCATGCGCGCCAGGCAGAAGTGTTCCGCCGAACTGATCTGCTCATCGTGTGCGGCATTCCAGATACGCTGACGCAACAACAACAGGCTGGGCTGGTCGGGTTGATCCAGCAGCGCACGCACTTCCTGCAACCAGGGCGTCAGGTGCTCGACCTCACGCTCATCCAGTTGCCGCCACTGGCGGCGCACCGAACGGGAAATCCGCAGCAGCACCATCAGTTTCTGGCTAAGGCCACGAATGGCACGGGCACGTTGGCGCCCGCGATTGCCCTCGAACCAGGCATGTTCACGTTGGCTGTCGATGGCGACGATGCGTCCCAGGCTTTCCAGCAGGCCTTTGCGCGCCTCGTCCTCTCCGCCCAGCATGGCTCTGGCGGCCTGCAGGCCGTTCTGCCAGGCCTGCCGCGCCTGCCCGCCCAGTTGCTGCTCGACCCGCATGGGCCAGAGCAAGGCGCTGCTGGCTGTTGCGCAGAAAATACCCAGGCAGATCTCGGTACAGCGAGCCACGGCCTGGTCGAATACCTGCAGTGGATGGTCGATTGCCGGCAGTGCGATGATCGCTGCGGTGTAGCCGGCCAGCACGAAAGCATAGGCCCAGGCGCTGCGCAACTGGGTGGACGCGGCGGTACACAGGGCCAGCCACAGCGCCAAGGTAAGCAAAAACAGCCAGGGGGTCTGGGCGAACAGGCCGATGAACAGCACCGACATGACTGTGCCGACCAACGTGCCGGCCAACCGCGCCAAGCCTTTCTGCACCACCATGCCCGATAGCGGCTGGGCGACGATGAAAGCAGTCATCAATGCCCAGGAGGGTTGCTCCAGCCCCCAGCGCATTGCCAGCCACAACGCCAGGCCGCCACCGAGCAGGGTCTTGATGGCAAACTTGAGGGCGAGGCTGCTGGGAGCGAACAGGGCCTGAAAGGTGATGGGCACGAGGCGGACCTTGCGGGGAATGGTCTTACTGAAAAGATAGACAATGGTGGGAAGAATAAAGCGGAAACGATTAATTAGCTAGCTAACCATGTTTATTCGATTGCAGATTCGCCGCCGCTGCAAAAGGGGCCGACTCGGGCAATATAAAAAATGCAGGCAAAAAAATGGGCGACCGAAGTCGCCCTAAATGCCTTGCGTGCTCGTGTACCCGGAAGGTCAGCGCGGCTTGCGCTTGTTCGAGTCCTTCCAGATGAAAATGCCCAGACCGGCAAAGAAGGCAACCATCAACCCGACCGTTACCACACCGGCGATAACCACATTGTCGAAGAACATGCTGGCCTCCCCATTCGTTTGCCGTTGTCCGATGGGTGCAAGTTAACCAATGTGGAGGCGCGAAAAATTGATCAGAGTCAATGGCGCCCGGGGCCGGGCACACGAGGGGGGCGCAGGGTTGACCTGCGTCAAGTTTCAACGCTTCTTCGGCTTGCCCTTGGGCTTCTTTTTCTTGGTGGTACTCAATGGCAGGGCCTGCTCGAAAGCATTGCGCATTTCGTTCAGCCGCTTTTCCTTGAGGTCGTGGACGCGCTTGGCGCGTTCGGCCTCGAAATCGATGAGGTTGTCTTGGCTCATGGGGGGCTCGACGATCAACAGAGAATTGCATGATGAAGCCAGGCGCAGGCGCTGACCAGCCCCCTTATCAGACTTCGATGTCCACCAGCAGCCCTTGGCGTACATGCTCGCCCATCAATGGCGCTACCGGCACCGTGTTGTCGGCATTGACCTCGTCACCCGGGACGGCATCGTAGCGCTCGTGCTCGCCCTTTTGCCGGCGTTGCTGCTGGCGGCGCTGTTCATCGCGCAGCAACAATACCTGCTCTTGCGGGTCGCGCTGGCGCTTGAGGTCAATGGCACTTTCGCCGGATGCAGGCTGCGCCGGCACCACCGGTTTGATGTCAGGGGTTGGTTTGACCGGGTCCTGTTGCGAGGTGACCGGGGCGGCACTGAGCGGAATGATCGGCGGCAGCATGGACGTTCTCCTATGCCCCCTGTATCGGCAGGCGCAGCTTTACCTTGATGTCATGGGCAACATTTACTCGGCTTCGTCACCAGGGTCGTCGTCTGGCGGGCTGGCCTCGCTCCAGGGTCGCTTGTACACCTGCTGCCAAACTGCATCCATATGATCGCGCAATACCTGCGGCGCGGCTTTCAGCGAAGCGCTGTCCTCGCGCTCACCACCGACCGGTTCCTCCCCCGCCGGGGTGATCAGCGACTGGCCGGTAATGGTGTAAATGGCCTGCCCTTCACGCATCTCGAGGGCGATATCATGCGGGTCGATACCGCCGCCGCAGAACGCATGGCTGGCCACCGTTACCTCGGCCACGCCATTCTTGTTCAGGTCGCTGACATCACTGACGTCATTATAGAAGTCCACGTCCAGGTCCAGCCCCGGGCAGGTGGTTTCCTGCTCGATCTGCCAGCGCGCCTTGAAGGTGTCGTTCTCGGCCGTGCGCCCGTACAAGGTGGCCTTGAGCACCACCCTGTCCACTTCCTGTTCGCTTTCAAGGTCGCTGGCCTGGCCATCGCTGCGGCTCAGAACCAGCAGCCCTTCTCCATCAACGTCACGAAAGTGCACACTCTTTATCGGCGTCTGCACGCCCAGCACCTCAAGCTGCTCCATCGGGATGGGGGGCAATGTCTCAAAGTTTTTCTGCTCACAGGCGCTCAGCAGCACCAGGCTGCCTACGGCTATCGAAGCGCTGATCCAGCGGTGCTTGGCAGACATGTTGATCCGGAGCCCTCGTCGGCGACCCTGTGCAGAGCGATGAAACGACTAGACTGTGCCTTTCAATACTTTTCGGTGCTATCGGCACTTTGGTCTGATCGGCCGATCCGTTAACATAATCGGCTTTTTCACCGCGGGAGTTCAGGCAGTATGGCGCAGCAGTATCAACCGGGGCAACGCTGGATCAGCGACAGCGAAGCAGAGCTCGGCCTGGGTACCATCCTGGCGCAGGATGGCCGCCTGTTGACCGTGCTCTACCCGGCCACTGGCGACACCCGCCAGTATTCCCTGCGCAACGCGCCGCTGACCCGCGTGCGCTTCTCGCCAGGTGACCAGATCACCCACTTCGAGGGCTGGAAGCTGACAGTGCGCGAGGTCGAGGACATCGACGGGCTGATGGTCTACCACGGCCTGGACGGGCAGAACCAGCCCCGCACCTTGCCCGAAACCCAGTTGTCGAATTTCATTCAGTTCCGCTTGGCCAGCGACCGCCTGTTCGCCGGGCAAATAGACCCACTGTCGTGGTTCAGCCTGCGCTACAACACCCTGCAGCACACCAGCAAGCAGATGCAGTCGGCACTGTGGGGTTTGGGCGGCTGCCGCGCACAGCCCATCGCCCACCAACTGCACATCGCCCGCGAAGTCGCCGACCGCAGCGCCCCGCGCGTTCTGCTGGCCGACGAAGTGGGCCTGGGCAAAACCATCGAAGCCGGCCTGGTCATTCACCGCCAGTTGCTGTCGGGTCGCGCCAGCCGCGTACTGATCCTGGTGCCGGAAAACCTCCAGCACCAGTGGCTGGTGGAAATGCGCCGGCGCTTCAATCTGCAAGTGGCGCTGTTCGACGCCGAGCGCTTCATCGAAAGCGACGCCAGCAACCCGTTCGAGGACGCCCAACTGGCGTTGGTTGCTCTGGAGTGGCTGGTCGACGACGAAAAGGCCCAGGACGCGCTGTTTGCCGCTGGCTGGGACCTGCTGGTAGTCGACGAAGCCCACCACCTGGTCTGGCACGAAGACCAGGTCAGCGCCGAATACGGCCTGGTCGAGCAACTGGCCCAAGTGATCCCGGGCGTACTGCTGCTCACCGCCACCCCCGAGCAGCTTGGCCAGGACAGCCACTTCGCCCGCCTGCGCCTGCTCGATCCCAACCGCTTTCACGACCTGGCCGCTTTCCGCGCCGAGAGCGAGCACTACCGCCCGGTAGCCGAGGCGGTGCAGGAACTGCTCGACGAGGGCCGCCTGTCGCCCAAGGCCCACGCCACCATCCAGGGCTTCCTGGGTGCCGAAGGCGAAGCCCTGCTGGCTGCGGTCAGCGACGGCGACACCCAGGCCAGCGCGCGGTTGATTCGCGAGTTGCTGGATCGCCACGGCACCGGCCGCGTACTGTTCCGTAATACCCGTGCGGCGATTCAGGGTTTCCCCGAGCGCCAGTTGCACCCCTACCCGCTGGCCACGCCCGAGCAGTACCGCGACCTGCCAGCCGGCGAGCACGCCGAGCTGTACCCGGAAGTCGCCTTCCAGGCCCAGGGTGAAGTGGCGGATGACGAGCGCTGGTGGCGTTTCGACCCGCGTGTCGACTGGTTGATCGACACCCTGAAGATGCTCAAACGCACCAAAGTGTTGGTGATCTGCGCCCACGCCGAAACCGCCATGGACCTGGAGGATGCCCTGCGCGTGCGCTCCGGCATCCCGGCCTCGGTGTTCCATGAAGGCATGAGCATCCTTGAGCGCGACCGCGCCGCTGCCTACTTTGCCGATGAAGAGTTCGGCGCCCAGGTACTGATCTGCTCGGAAATCGGCAGCGAAGGCCGCAACTTCCAGTTCGCCCATCACTTGGTGATGTTCGACCTGCCAGCGCACCCCGATCTGCTCGAGCAGCGCATCGGCCGCCTTGACCGGATCGGCCAAAAGCACACTATCCAGTTGCACATCCCGTACCTGCAGGACAGCCCGCAAGAGCGCCTGTTCCAGTGGTACCACGAAGGCCTCAACGCCTTCCTCAATACCTGCCCCACCGGCAATGCCCTGCAGCACCAGTTTGGCCCACGCCTGCTGCCGCTGCTCGAAGGCGGCGATCACAAGGCCTGGGATACCCTGGTGGCCGACGCCCGCGGCGAGCGCGAGCGACTGGAAGCCGAACTGCACACTGGCCGTGACCGTCTGCTGGAGCTCAACTCCGGCGGTGCCGGCGAAGGTCAGGCGCTGGTCGAGGCCATTCTCGAACAGGACGACCAGTTTGCCCTGCCGATCTACATGGAAACCCTGTTCGACGCCTTCGGCATCGACAGCGAAGACCATTCGGAGAACGCACTGATCCTCAAGCCGAGCGAGAAGATGCTGGATGCCAGCTTCCCGCTGGGCGACGAGGAAGGTGTGACCATCACCTACGACCGTGGCCAGGCGCTGTCGCGCGAGGACATGCAGTTCCTTACCTGGGAGCACCCGATGGTGCAGGGCGGCATGGATCTGGTGCTGTCAGGCTCGATGGGCAACACCGCCGTGGCGTTGATCAAGAACAAAGCGCTCAAACCAGGCACTGTACTGCTCGAACTGCTGTTCGTCAGCGAGGTGGTGGCACCCCGCAGCCTGCAACTGGGCCGCTACCTGCCGCCGGCGGCACTGCGCTGCCTGCTCGATGCCAACGGCAACGACCTGGCGTCACGCGTGGCCTTCGAAACCCTGAACGACCAGCTCGAGAGCGTACCGCGCGCCAGCGCCAACAAGTTCGTCCAGGCCCAGCGCGATGTGCTGGCCAAGCGTATCAGTGGCGGCGAAGAGAAGATTCTGCCAACCCACATTGAGCGCGTGGCCGAAGCCCAGCGCCGCCTGGCAGCCGAGGCTGACGAGGAGTTGGCGCGCCTGGTAGCGTTGCAAGCGGTCAACCCGAGCGTACGTGACAGCGAAATCGACGCCCTGCGCAAGCAGCGCGAAGATGGCCTGGCGATGCTGGATAAAGCCGCCCTGCGCCTGGAAGCCATTCGCGTGCTGGTGGCTGGCTAACGCAGGCCCCTTGTGGGAGCGGGCACGCCCGCGAACACCGGCGAAGCCGGTGGCATCCATCGCAGTGGATGCTTCGCGGGCTCGCCCGCTCCCACAGGAAGGCATCAAGGCCCCAAATTTATTCCTCACTGCGATTGAAGTTATAACCAAATCGTAGAAATCATTGTGCCATTAGTCAGGAAGGCTTAAATAGTCCTTCCTATACTGCCTCTGGGCAGTCTGCACGGGTTGTAGCGCAGACGAGTGAAGACTCGACCAAGAGGCATTCCATGGAATGGCTGGGGCTACAACTGTTCGCCGATCTTCCCGCAACCGGGCGTATCGTCATAGACTGCCGTCATGAACCGCTCCTGGTTCTGCTCGCCTATTTCGTTGCTTGCGCGGCCTGTTTCGCCACCCTCGGCATGGCCGAACGCCAGTCCCACAGCGACGACCCCACCGCCCACCGGCAATGGAACATGCTTGGAGCCTGCTGCCTGGCAGGCGGCATATGGGCCATGCACTTCATCAGCATGCTGGCCTTTCGAGCTCCGGTAGAAGTGCACTACGACCCATCCCTGACCATTCTTTCGCTACTCATCGCACTGGGCGTGGCCTGGCTGGCCATGCACAGCCTGGAACGAAGCAAGATGCGTGCGCCCCACTTTGTGCCAAGCGCAGCGCTGATCGGGCTGGGCATCATCCTCATGCATTTTGTCGGCATGGCTGCGATGGAAACGGGGGCCCGCCAGTACTACCAGACCGGCTTGCTACTTGCCTCTGCCGCCATTGCCCTGCTTACCGCCCTGACCGCGCTGTACCTGGCCAGCTACTTGCGCAATGGCAGCGGCACCCTTTACCAGACCATGAAATACGGCGCCAGCCTGGTGATGGCCGGCGGCATCGTCGCCACTCATTTCACCGCGATGTCGGCCATGACCCTGGTTATCCCTGCCGATACCGCACTGCGCCTGCCGTCTGGCGACAACAGCCTGCAGCTGGGACTGGGCATTGGCTTCATCACCCTGCTGATCAGTGGCGCCAGCATCAGCGCCGCACTGGCCGACAAAAAGTTGCAAAGCAAGGAGCACGACCTGCGCCGGGTCAGCGTACTGCTCAGCCAACTGGACCAGGCCCGCGCTTCGCTGCAGCAGGCGGCGAACTACGATGCCCTGACCAACCTGCTCAACCGCCGTGGGTTCAACCAGGTATTCGCCGATTGCCTGGTCGAACATCAGGCCAGCGCAAACCGCCTGGCCGTGATGTTCCTCGATATCGACCATTTCAAGCGCATCAACGACAGCCTCGGCCACGACGCCGGTGACGAACTGCTCAAGGTGATCGCCAACCACATCAAGGCTGCTACCCGCAGCCACGACCTGGTTGCACGCTTTGGTGGCGACGAGTTCTGTGTGGTCACCAGCCTGAACAGCCGCGACGAAGCCCGACACCTGGCCCAGCGCATCATGCAACGGATGAAAGAACCCATCGACCTTGGCGGGCGGCACATGGTCAT
This sequence comes from Pseudomonas sp. D5(2026), assembly GCF_057766845.1. Lineage (NCBI taxonomy): Bacteria > Pseudomonadati > Pseudomonadota > Gammaproteobacteria > Pseudomonadales > Pseudomonadaceae > Pseudomonas > Pseudomonas sp. D5(2026). The sequence goes on along the minus strand of NZ_CM173421.1, from coordinate 1,197,559 downwards.
GACCACCAGCATTGGTATAAGCATCTTCCCGGACGATGGCGGCACAGCCGAAGAGCTGCTCAAGCATGCCGACCTGGCCCTCTACCAATCCAAGGACAACGGCCGCAACAGCCTGAATTTCTTCAATGACAGCCTGAAGGCCCGCGCGTCGATCGCCTTGCAACTGGAAGAAGAGCTGCGCCTGGCCCTGCTCGAAGAACGCGGGCTGTGTGTGCACTACCAGCCGATCTTCGACCTGCGTAGTGGGCAAGTGGCCAAACTGGAAGCGCTGGTACGCTGGCAGCATCCTCAACACGGCCTGCTAGGGCCCGACCGCTTTGTCGGCATTGCCGAAGCCAACGGCCTGATCATCGACCTGGACCTGTGGGTGCTGCGCCACGCCTGTGTCGACCTGGCACTCTTGCAGCGCCACGGCCATGGCAAGGTCAAGGTCACGGTCAATTGCTCGGCAGTCACCCTCAGCCACGATGAACTGCCCAACGAAGTTGAAAAGGCGCTGTTCCACGCCGGCCTTGCGCCGCACCACTTGGAGCTGGAAGTGACCGAGAACGCCCTGGTGGGCGATATCCAGCGCACGGTCAGCCTGCTCAAACGCGTCCGGGCCTTGGGGGTGGCACTTTCGATCGACGATTTTGGTACCGGCTACTCGTCACTGGCCTACCTCAAGCGCCTGCCGCTGGATGTGCTGAAGATCGACCGCACCTTCCTGCAGGATGTACCGGGCAGCCAGAAAGACCGCGAAATTGTCCAGGCAATCATCGCCATGGCGCATACCCTGCACCTGCAGGTAGTCAGCGAGGGCGTGGAAACCGCCGAACAGCAGGCTTTCCTGGAAAGCCATGGCTGCGACTACCTGCAGGGCTACCTGTTGGGGCGCCCCGTTCCGCTGACCGAGTTGCGGCCACTGCTAGAGCGGTTGCAGCACCAGAGCGGCCGGATTACACCTTGTTGCGATACAGCTCTACCAGGGTCGCCGGATCTTTTTGCAGGTAACCCTGGCTACCGTGCAGCCGCATCAGTTGCGCGGCAAGGCCACTGAGTGGCGTTGCCGAGCCTTGCTCGCGGGAAAACTTGACTGCGCCATCAAGGTCCTTGAGCAGCGTGCGTACGTGCCACTTGATTGGCTCGAAGCGGCTCTCTGCCATTTGCGGCGCAAGAATCTGCAATGGCTTGGAATCGGCAAAACCACCGGCCAGCGCTTCAGCGATCAGCGTCGCGTCCACGCCCGACTGTTCGGCCAGTGCCACCACTTCTGCAATTACCAGGGCATTGCACGCTACGATCATCTGGTTGCAAGCCTTGGTCACCTGGCCAGCGCCTACTGCCCCCATATGTGTCACGCGCTGACCAAGCACCTGCAGTACCGGGCGTGCACGCTGCAAGTCGGCCGCTTCACCGCCAACCATGATCGCCAGCGTGCCCGCCTCGGCACCGGGGGTACCGCCAGATACCGGCGCATCCAGCCAGGCCATGCCGCACAGTGCTGCCAGTTCGGCAGCCATTTCACGGGTGGCGGTGGGTTCCAGGCTGGAGAAATCGATCAGCAACTGGCCACTGCGCCCGCCTTGGGCAATGCCTTGCTCGCCGAACACCACTTCACGCACCACCGCCGTGTCGGCCAGGCAGAGTAGAACCATGTCGCTGTCACGGCACAATTCGGCCGGGCTGCCGGCCAGGCGCGCGCCAGCAGCGACCAGGGCGGCGCACTTGTCCGGGCTGCGGTTCCAAACCGTGAGCGGATAACCCGCTGCCAGCAGGCGGCGGCACATGGGCAGGCCCATCAGGCCGATGCCGGCGAATCCAAGCGAAGGTAGTGCAGTGCTCATTGATAAACTCCTGACTGATTCGAACATTTCCCAGGCTGGCTAGGATCCCGTTGGCGCCTGACAGAACGGCGGCCACATTACGCATCCCGTAAACTGTTACCGCCACGCCGAATTGTTACTTCCCTCTACCCGCCTTGATTACTTTCAAGCACCAAAACGGAGCTGATGCGTACTTTTGCGCACCAAAAAAGATCACGCCTCTTCCTGGCACTTCACCTGAATCACGATGAACGGTGAAACCACCACCGCCCAGATCTCTGGGTCGCGGCTTTGCAGGTCCAATGCCTGCTCGGCCGACACCGGCCCAACAGTGCCATCACTACGCCACTTGGCGAAGATCTCGCTGCGATTCTCGGCCATCGCCTCGGCAACGGCGATCAGGTCAAGGCTGGGGTCGACCCAAATCAGGTCACCCTTGGCCCAAAAACGCTCCAACGCTTTCCACTCGATGATTGCCGTCTCGCCAAGCAATTTGGCATAGAGGGTGCTTGTTTGATCAGTCATGGGTGGTATCCGCAAAAAATCGGTCAATAAAAAGGCCGGCATTTTTGCAGAAAAACCCGGTTTCAAATATGTAATTTGGTCGATTGGCCCCGAAGTTGTGGGACGGGGCCGCAGATGCAGGCAGTTTGATGGCGCCTTTCTGTATCTTTCTGTCGATCAAGCGACAACGCAGGAAAGACGCACTTTTCGACCGCTTTTCAAGCGCTCGAACAGCGCTCTACACTGTACCGGTACAGTTCCGGGACATGTTCCGGGGGAAGGTGGGCTAGCGCGTTGGCATGGCCACGCCGCAAATCCCGCCCGGTCTGTAGCCCTGGCCGCCAGGACTATAAGAATTACAACAGAATGAGTGGAGCACTATGATCAAGATTTCCAAGCTGTTCGCCGCAATGGTTCTGGCCGGGGTAGCCAGCCATTCGTTTGCCGCCGATACCATCAAGATCGGGATTGCAGGTCCCAAGACCGGCCCTGTCACCCAGTATGGCGACATGCAGTTCATCGGCGCCAAGCAAGCCATCAAGGATATCAACGCCGCGGGCGGCGTAGATGGCAAGATGCTCGAAGCCAAGGAATACGACGACGCCTGCGACCCTAAACAGGCCGTGGCAGTCGCCAACAAAGTGGTCAACGACGGCGTCAAGTTCGTGGTCGGCCACCTGTGCTCCAGCTCCACCCAGCCAGCGTCCGACATCTACGAGGACGAAGGCGTGATCATGATCACCCCCGCCGCCACCAGCCCGGAAATCACCGCCCGTGGCTACCAGCTGATCTTCCGCACTATCGGTCTGGATAGCGCCCAGGGCCCGGCTGCCGGCAACTACATCGCCGACCACGTCAAACCGAAGGTCGTTGCCGTTCTGCACGACAAGCAGCAGTACGGTGAAGGCATCGCCACCGCAGTCAAGCAAACCCTTGAGAAGAAAGGCACCAAAGTGGCCGTCTTCGAAGGCCTGAATGCCGGTGACAAGGACTTCTCCTCGATCATCCAGAAGCTCAAGCAGAACAATGTCGACTTCGTCTACTACGGCGGCTACCACCCAGAGCTGGGTCTGATCCTGCGCCAGGCTCAAGAGAAAGGCCTGAAAGCCAAGTTCATGGGTCCGGAAGGTGTGGGTAACGACTCCATTTCGCAGATCGCCCAGGGCGCTTCCGAAGGCCTGCTGGTCACCCTGCCGAAGTCGTTCGACGCTGACCCGGAGAACAAGAAGATCGTCGACGCCATCAAGGCTGACGGCAAGGACCCAAGTGGCCCGTTCGTATTCCCCGCCTACTCGGCTGTCGAGCTGATCGCTCAAGGCATCAAGAAAGCCGGTTCCGAAGATACCGACAAGGTGGCCAAAGCCATCCACGAAGGCACCTTCAAGACCCCGACCGGTGACCTGTCGTTCGACGATAAAGGCGACCTGAAAGACTTCAAGTTCGTGGTCTACGAATGGCACTTCGGCAAGCCGAAGACCGAAGTCTCCCCTCAGTAACTGCGTGACTAATAGCTGACCTACGAGCCCACTGTGCGAGCAGTGGGCTTCGTTTTATGAGGTTCATGGGCCCCTCCCCGCGATCCGGGGGCGGGCTCACCTGAAAATCTTAAAACCGTCACCCGCGGTTTCCTGGCCGTACCCCTGCCAGTGAAATGCAAATCAGGTTTTTAGGAGCGCTGTAATGCCTGAGATCTACCATTTCTTCCAACAACTGGTTAATGGATTGACCATCGGCAGCACCTATGCCTTGATCGCCATCGGCTACACGATGGTGTACGGCATCATTGGCATGATCAACTTCGCCCACGGCGAGGTGTACATGATCGGTTCCTACGTGGCCTTCATCGCCCTGGCGGGCCTGGCCATGATGGGTATCCATTCGCTGCCGATCCTGATGACCGTCGCCTTCGTCGCGACGATCTTCGTCACCAGTGCCTATGGCTACAGCATCGAACGGGTTGCCTACCGCCCCCTGCGCAACAGCAACCGTCTGATCCCGCTGATTTCCGCCATCGGCATGTCGATTTTCCTGCAGAACACGGTCTTGCTCTCGCAGGACTCCAAGGATAAATCCATCCCCAACCTGATCCCCGGGAGTTTCTCCTTCGGACCAGGCGGTGCTGAAGAAGTACTGATCAGCTACATGCAGATCCTGGTGTTCGTCGTCACCCTGGTGGCCATGACACTGCTCACCCTGTTCATCTCTCGTTCCCGCCTGGGCCGCGCCTGCCGTGCCTGTGCAGAGGACATCAAGATGGCCAACCTGCTGGGCATCAACACCAACAACATCATCGCCCTCACCTTCGTCATCGGGGCCGCCCTGGCTGCCGTGGCGGCCGTGCTGCTGAGCATGCAGTACGGGGTGATCAACCCCAACGCCGGTTTCCTGGTGGGTCTGAAAGCCTTCACCGCAGCGGTGCTGGGGGGCATCGGCAGTATTCCGGGCGCCATGCTCGGTGGGCTGGTGCTGGGTGTAGCCGAAGCGTTTGGCGCCGACATCTTCGGCGACCAGTACAAGGACGTAGTGGCATTCGGCTTGTTGGTTCTTGTCCTGCTATTCCGGCCGACCGGCATCCTGGGCCGCCCGGAGGTTGAAAAAGTATGAACAGAAATCTCAAACAGGCGTTCTTCAGCGCCTTGCTGGTCTGGGCCGTGGCCTTCCCGGTGCTGGGCCTGAAACTGAGCATCGACGGCATCAGCCTGGTCGTGCACAGCCAGGGCTCGTTCACCATCAGCATCATCGCCGTGTGTTCGGTGCTGATGTTCCTGCGCGTGTTGTTCGACAAACAGTGGAGTTCGGTGATGGGCCGCCGTTCGGATCGCAAGCTGATCCCCCCGGCAGTCAGTAACTACCTCACCCTGCCCAAAACCCAGCGCTATGTCATCATCGGGTTGATCGTGGTGGCACTGGTATGGCCATTCTTCGGCTCTCGCGGTGCAGTCGACATCGCCACGCTGATCCTGATCTACGTGTTGCTGGGCCTGGGCCTGAACATCGTGGTCGGCCTGGCGGGCCTGCTCGACCTCGGCTACGTGGGCTTCTATGCCGTCGGGGCCTACAGCTACGCGATGCTCTCGCATTATCTGGGCTGGAGCTTCTGGGTGTGCCTGCCGATTGCCGGCCTGATGGCTGCCACATTCGGCTTCCTGCTAGGCTTCCCGGTGCTGCGCCTGCGCGGTGACTACCTGGCGATCGTGACACTCGGCTTCGGCGAGATCATCCGCCTGTTCCTGCGTAACCTCACCGACTGGACCGGCGGCCCCAACGGCATCAGCAACATCCCCAAACCGGAACTCTTCGGCCTGACCTTCGAACGCCGTGCAGCCGAGGGCATGCAGACTTTCCACGAGTACTTCGGGCTGCCATACAACTCGATCAACAAGGTCATCTTCCTGTACCTGGTGGCTCTGCTGCTGGCCCTGCTGGCGTTGTTCGTGATCAACCGCCTGCTGCGCATGCCGATCGGTCGTGCCTGGGAAGCACTGCGTGAAGATGAGATCGCCTGCCGTGCACTGGGCCTGAACCCGACCGTGATCAAGCTCTCAGCATTCACCTTGGGCGCCTGCTTCGCCGGTTTCGCCGGCAGCTTCTTCGCCGCGCGCCAAGGCCTGGTGACGCCGGAGTCGTTCACCTTCATCGAGTCGGCGATCATCCTCGCCATCGTCGTGCTTGGCGGCATGGGCTCACAACTGGGCGTGATTCTCGCGGCCATCGTGATGATCCTGCTGCCAGAGCTGATGCGTGAGTTCAGCGAATACCGGATGCTGATGTTCGGTGCGTTGATGGTGTTGATGATGATCTGGCGTCCGCAAGGCCTGCTGCCTATGCAACGTCCACAGATGGAGCTGCCCCGATGAGCCGCGAAATTCTGCAAGTCAGCGGCCTGAGCATGCGCTTTGGCGGCTTGTTGGCGGTCAACGGCGTGGGCCTGACCGTCAAGGAGAAACAGGTAGTGGCGCTGATCGGCCCGAACGGCGCCGGCAAGACCACCGTGTTCAACTGCCTGACCGGCTTTTACAAGCCCAGCGGCGGCACCATCCTGCTCGATGGCCAGCCGATCCAGGGCCTGGCCGGCCACCAGATTGCCCGCAAGGGCGTGGTGCGAACCTTCCAGAACGTGCGCCTGTTCAAGGAAATGACCGCGCTGGAAAACCTGCTTATCGCCCAGCACCGCCACCTCAACACCAACTTCTTCGCCGGCCTGTTCAAGACCCCGGGTTTCCGCCGCAGCGAGAAGGAAGCCCTGGAGCGTGCGCAGTACTGGCTGGAGAAGGTCAACCTTACCGAGTTCGCCAACCGCACCGCCGGCACCCTTGCCTACGGCCAGCAGCGTCGACTGGAAATTGCCCGCTGCATGATGACCCAGCCACGCATCATCATGCTGGACGAACCTGCCGCAGGCCTTAACCCGAAAGAAACCGAAGACCTCAAGGCCCTGATCGCCTACCTGCGTGAGTCGCACAGCGTCACCGTGCTGCTGATCGAGCACGACATGAAGCTGGTGATGAGCATCTCTGACCATATCGTGGTCATCAACCAGGGCACCCCCCTGGCCCACGGTACGCCGGAAGAGATCCGCGATAACCCTGATGTGATCAAAGCCTACCTGGGGGAAGCGTAAATGCTGAAGTTTGAAAACGTTTCCACCTTCTATGGCAAGATCCAGGCGCTGCACAGCGTCAACGTGGAGATCAACCAGGGCGAAATCGTCACCCTGATCGGCGCCAACGGTGCCGGCAAGTCGACCTTGCTCATGACCCTGTGCGGCTCGCCGCAGGCGCACAGTGGCAGCATCAAGTACCTGGGTGAAGAACTGGTCGGCCAGCCGTCCTCGCACATCATGCGCAAAAGCATCGCCGTTGTGCCGGAAGGCCGCCGCGTGTTTGCCCGCCTGACCGTCGAGGAAAACCTGGCAATGGGTGGTTTCTTCACCGACAAGGGCGACTACCAGGAGCAACTGGACAAGGTGTTGCAACTGTTCCCGCGCCTGAAGGAGCGCTACATGCAGCGTGGCGGCACCATGTCCGGCGGCGAGCAGCAAATGCTCGCCATCGGCCGGGCGCTGATGAGCAAGCCCAAGCTGCTGCTGCTCGACGAGCCTTCGCTGGGCCTGGCGCCGATCATCATCCAGCAGATCTTCGACATCATCGAACAGCTGCGCCGCGATGGCGTGACGGTGTTCCTGGTGGAGCAGAACGCCAACCAGGCGCTGAAGATCGCTGACCGGGCTTATGTGCTGGAGAATGGTCGGGTGGTGATGCAGGGTACGGGGGAAGCACTGTTGACCGACCCGAAAGTACGCGACGCGTACCTGGGGGGTTGAATGAAAAAGGGCCTTCGGGCCCTTTTTTCTGCCTGCAGGACGTGTATCGTGGCCAGCTCTTTGGCAAAGATTCCCGGAGCCCGCCCCATGCGCCTCACCCCTACCCTGCTGCTCAGTGCCCTGCTGCCCCTGTTCGCTGGCTGCCAGTTACTGGCCGAGCAGCCCCGTGACCCGAACATCGGCACCACGCGCATGCAGGGCGAACTGAGCGCCAATGGCGGCCGCCTGTTGTTCAAGCCCTGCAGCGAAGCACGCCGCTTCGTGATCAATGACGTCGCCGGCACCGGCATCCTGCCGGAGGCCGCCAACCTGGCCAAGGACGCCAACGCCAAGTTGTTCGCCGACGTGCGCGGTCGCCTCACTGGCGCCAAGCAGGCCGACAACGACGGCCAGCTGGAGGTCAGCCGCCTGTACCGCCTGGAACCCTCCACCCGCGCTTGCGACGACCCCAACTTCAAGCAGCTGACCCTGCGCGCCAACGGTCATGAACCGGACTGGGACATCAAAGCCAGCGGCAAGGGCATGGTCATCGAGCGAATCGGCCAGCCCCCCCTGCCCTTGCCGTTCCTGGAAGAAGAAGTACCCGGTGGTGGCTTGACCCTGACCAGCGAAGCCAACGGCCAGCACGTGGAACTGTGGGTCGCTCCGCAGCGCTGTGCAGATATCGCCACTGGCGCCATCCACCACCTGCGCGCCGAACTGCGCATCGACGGCAAGACCTTGCAGGGCTGTGCTTACTACGGCGGCGCACGCGACAACTGATCACCGGGCGTTTTTATCCTGCCAGTAGGGGCAGCGAACAGCTTATACTTGGCGGTTTGTGTAAAGCCGCCGGCCGCCCATGGCCGGGATACTGGACCCTGCCATGCTACGAATCACCGAACTGAAGCTGCCCCTGGACCATCCTGACGAAGCGTTGCGCGAAGCCATCGTCCAGCGCCTGGGCATCCGCGACGAGCAACTGCTCAGCTTCAACCTGTTCAAGCGCAGCTACGATGCGCGCAAGAAGAACAGCGAACTGCTGTTCATCTACACCATCGACCTGGAAGCCAGCAACGAGGCCGAGCTGCTCAGCAAGTTCGCTGATGATCGCAACATCGGCCCTGCGCCAGATGTCACCTACAAGTTCGTCGGCCAGGCCCCGGCAGGCCTGCAGGAGCGCCCGATCGTGGTCGGTTTCGGCCCGTGCGGCATCTTTGCCGGCCTGTTGCTGGCACAGATGGGCTTCAAGCCGATCATCCTCGAACGCGGCAAGGAGGTTCGCCAGCGCACCAAGGACACCTGGGGTCTGTGGCGTAAAAGCGTACTCAACCCTGAGTCCAACGTGCAGTTCGGTGAAGGCGGCGCCGGCACCTTCTCCGACGGCAAGCTCTACAGCCAGATCAAGGACCCGCAACACCACGGCCGTAAAGTGCTGGAAGAATTCGTCAAGGCCGGTGCGCCGGACGAAATCCTGTACATCAACAAGCCGCACATCGGCACCTTCCGCCTCACCGGCATGGTCGAACAGATGCGCCAGGACATGATCGCCCTGGGAGCCGAAGTGCGCTTCCAGGAAAAGGTCACCGACCTGTTGATCGAAGATGGCCAACTGACAGGTGTCGTGCTTGAGAGCGGCGAACAGCTGCACTCTCGCCATGTGGTATTGGCCCTGGGCCACAGCGCCCGCGACACCTTCCGCATGTTGCATGCCAAAGGTGTCTACATGGAAGCCAAGCCGTTCTCGGTGGGCTTCCGTATCGAGCACCCACAAACGCTGATCGACAAGGCACGCCTGGGCAAGTACGCCGGCCACCCGAAACTGGGTGCTGCCGATTACAAGCTGGTGTATCACGCCAAAAATGGCCGCTCGGTGTACAGCTTCTGCATGTGTCCGGGTGGCACCGTGGTCGCGGCCACCAGCGAGCCAGGCCGAGTCGTCACCAACGGCATGAGCCAGTATTCGCGTAACGAGCGCAATGCCAACTCCGGCATCGTCGTCGGCATCGACCCCGAGCGCGACTACCCGGGTGGCCCGTTGGCCGGTATCGAACTGCAGGAGCGCCTGGAAGCGCACGCCTATGTAATGGGCGGCAGCAACTACCAGGCACCGGCGCAACTGGTGGGTGACTTTGTCGCCGGCCGGCCCTCCACCGCACTGGGCAGTGTCGAGCCGTCCTACAAGCCAGGTGTGACCTTGGGAGACCTGGCACCGAGCCTGCCGGACTTCGCCATCGAGGCGATCCGTGAGGCACTGCCGGCGTTCGACCGGCAGATCAAGGGCTATAACCTGCATGATGCGGTGTTGACCGGAATCGAGACGCGTACCTCGTCGCCACTGCGGATTACCCGGGGTGAGGATTACCAGAGCCTGAACCTCAAGGGGCTGTTCCCGGCGGGTGAAGGGGCTGGGTATGCGGGCGGGATCCTGTCAGCCGGTGTGGATGGTATTCGTATCGCCGAGGCGGTGGCGCGGGATATGCTCGGCCTCTGACTCTTTATCGACTGACAGGGCCTCTTCGCGGGTAAACCCGCTCCTACACGGAACAATGGTCCCCTGTAGGAGCGGGTTTACCCGCGAAAGGGCCCGGTCCGGCATCAGTCTATTCCAGCACCTACTCCAGACTTCCCCTCCCCCACCCTTCCCCAAATCCATCTAGGCTTGCCCTAGGCCTGCCAGCAACAACATATAACAAAAACGAATATGTTTTTTGTTTTAAGGAACATCATCACAGACTAGGGTGTACGCCCGTACCCTTCGTAAACTGCTCATGGAGAGCCTACAGCCCGTGCGTAGCCTGTTTACCCGTTTCTTCCAGCTCGAAGCTGCCAGCGGCCTGCTGCTGATCGCTGCCGCCGTTCTGGCCCTGATCATCAACAACTCGCCGCTGTCCTACCTGTACAACGGCTTGCTCGACGTACCCGTCGCCGTTCAGGTCGGCGCGCTTAACATCGCCAAGCCATTGCTGCTGTGGATCAACGACGGCCTGATGGCCCTGTTCTTCCTGCTCATCGGCCTGGAGGTCAAACGCGAGGTGGTCGACGGACACCTGTCCAAGCCCTCACAAGTAATCCTGCCTGCCACCGCTGCCGTGGGCGGCATGGTGGTGCCAGCGCTGATCTACTGGTTCATCAACCATGACAACCCTGCAGCCGTGGCCGGCTGGGCAATCCCTACCGCCACCGACATCGCCTTCGCCCTCGGTGTCCTGGCCCTGCTCGGCAAACGCATCCCCGTGTCACTGAAGTTGTTCCTGATGACCCTGGCGATCATCGACGACCTGGGTGCGATCATTGTCATCGCCCTGTTCTACTCCGGCACCCTGTCGAGTGTGTCGCTGCTGCTGGCTGCAGCCTGCCTGGTGGTGCTGGTGGCGATGAACCGGCTTGGCGTGGTCAAGCTCGGCCCCTACATGATCGTTGGCCTGATCCTGTGGGTCTGCGTGCTCAAGAGTGGCGTGCATGCCACCTTGGCCGGTGTCGCACTGGCCTTGTGCATTCCGCTGCGTACACGCAATGCTGAATCGTCGCCTCTGCTGGCGCTGGAACACGCCCTGCACCCTTGGGTGGCCTATGCCATCCTGCCACTTTTCGCCTTCGCCAATGCCGGCGTTTCTCTGACAGGCATGACCTTAGACAGCTTCACTCACCCGGTGCCGATGGGCATCACGGTCGGCCTGTTGCTAGGCAAAACCGTAGGGGTTTTCGGCCTGACCTGGGTGGCGGTCAAGCTACGCCTGGCCGCACTGCCGGCAGGTGCTGGTTGGGGGCAAATATTGGGGGTAGCGATACTCTGCGGCATTGGCTTCACCATGAGCCTGTTCGTAGGCTCGCTCGCCTTCGCCCCGGGTAGCAGCGAGTACGCCGGCATGGACCGCATGGGCATTCTTACTGGTTCGTTCTTTGCCGCAGTGATCGGCTACGCCGTCACCGCAATGGCCAGCCGCAAAACCAGCGTTGCCTGACTTGGCTGAAGCATGAAAAAACCCCGACTGGCAGCAGCCATGTCGGGGTTTTGTTTTACTGCGCTACGGTCAGTGCGAAACGCGGCTGGTACCGTCCACAGTCATGATGCGCACGCGGTCGCCAACACGGAAGATTTCGTTCTCCTGCACGGCCTGCACATAGGCGCGCATGCTGCCATCATCTTCACGAACGGTAATTTCGACGCCTTGGGTACGGGTCAGGCCTTCTTCTGCTGCGGAACCCGCCAAGCCACCGGCCACGGCACCGATCACGGCGGCCACGATGCTGCCCCGGCCACCGCCCACGGCGCTGCCGGCTACGCCACCCACGATGGCACCAGCACCGCCGCCAATCGGGGTCTTGGTGCCCTCGATCTTGACCGGACGCAGGGATTCGATGGTGCCCATACGCACGGTTTGCACGCGGCGGGCTTCGTCACGGGAGTAGCTGTCACCGGTCAGGCTCGAGGCACAGCCCCCCAGCAGCAGCGACATGGTGGTAAAGGTCGCCACCAGCAAAGCGGATTTACGCATGGGTAAAGTCTCCATAAGTCAGGTGCTCATTAGACGCTGCACATTGACGGCTGTCACGGTACAAACGTAATAAAATTGTTTTCATTCAGCCGGGGTACAGCCTGCCGGGCTGTGTCGAAGGCCTTTCAAGTGAGACCAAGAATAGCCATGGATTACTTCATCGTCGTGGTCACCACCGTAACGGGACTGTATTTCCACTGGTGGCTATATGTGCGCATGCGCCGCTGGATGGACCGTGACCTGGCATTGTCGCTGGCAGGGGCTGATCCTGAAAAGCGCGCGTTCATGCTGGAAAGGTTGGCGCAGGCGCGGCAGGAGAAAGTGGGGCGTAAGCAACTGGCGGAGTGGTTGGAGCGCGAGGCGGCGGGATATCCGGGGTAGCTTGATCGATGGCTGGGGCCGCTTGGCGGCCCCAGTTACTCAGGGCGCCAGCCGCTCTCGCAGCCACTGCCCATCCACCAGCCGATAGTTCAACCGGTCATGCAGGCGGCTTGCGCGCCCCTGCCAGAACTCGATGCGCTCGGGCAACAAACGGTATCCCCCCCAATGCTCAGGGCAATGCGGCTGGGTGTCGGAGAATCGCGCTTCGGTGGCCTTTACCAGGCCCTCCAGTTCCTCACGCCCGGCAATCACGCGGCTCTGTGGCGACGCCCAGGCCCCCAGGCGGCTGCCCAGCGGGCGTACCTGGTAGTAGGCATCCGACTCCTGTGCCGTAACCTTCTGCACACGGCCTTCGATGCGTACCTGCCGCTCCAGCGCTGGCCAGAAGAAGGTCATTGCAGCAAAGGGGTTGGCTTGCAGTTGCTGGCCCTTGGCGCTGTCATAGTTGGTGAAGAAGGTGAACCCCTGCTCGTCGAGCCCCTTCAACAGCAATACACGGCAATGCGGGCGACCTTCGCCGTCCACCGTGGCCAAGGTCATGGCGTTGGCTTCCACCGGTACCTGCTCGGTTTTCACCGCATCGGCGAACCACTGGTGGAACAGGGCGAACGGCTCCCCTGGTGCCTGGGCTTCGGCCAGGCCATCACGGGTGTAGTCGCGGCGCATATCGGCCAGGGATTGGGTCATTACTGCGGTTCCTTGACGATCAGTTGGTCTTCGCAGGGCTGTTGGCAGCTACTTTCTTGTCAATAGTAGCTTTTTTGGCTGCTGGCTTGGCCGGTGCAGCTTTCTTCTTGGCTGCAGTCTTCGCAGGTGTCTTGGCCTTGGCTACAGGTTTCTTCGCCGCAGTTTTGGCAGCCGGCTTGCTGCCAGCGGCCTTGGCGGCTGGCGCCTTGGCATCCTGCACTGCCACCATCGAGGCTGGGGCGGGTGCGGGGGTGGCCTGCTGGTATTTGGCCAAGAGTGCGACCATGGTGTTCTGTGGGGTCAGCAACATTTCCACCCGGCGGTTCAGGGCGCGCCCCTCGGCGCTGTCGTTGGCAGCGCGCGGCATCACCGAGCCCATGCCCTTGAGGGTCAGGCGGTCACGCTGCAGGCCACTGAGGCGGAAGATGGCCGATACCGACGCGGCGCGCTCCAGGCTGAGCTTCTGGTTGACAACGGCGGCGCCGCTGCTGTCGGCATGGCCCAGTACCAGCACGGCAGTTTTGGGGTCGCCTTCGACAGTCTTGGCGACGCGGGTGATCGGGCCCAGGGACATGGGCAGCAGCATGTTCGGGCGATCAGGATTGTACGAGCTGTCCACCGGCAGGGTTACCGCCAGCACATTGTCGCGACGCTCCAGCTCCAGCTTGCTGTCCTTGATCGCTTCACGCAGCTTGGGCTCGTATTCGTCCAGCCAGGCCTGGGTGGCCTTCTGGTCAATCTTCGGCACCACCGGTCCCTTGGCTTGCTTGTCCTCACCACCAAACGGCCACCACCAGCGGCTGGCGCTTTCGGATTTGGCATCGGCTTTGGCCACCTTTTCAGTGACGGCTGACTTCACTTGCTGCTCGGCAACCTTGTCCGAACCGAAAGGCCACCAGCTGGAACCACCTTCCTTGGAGCCGTCCGGGGAGTGGCTGGCGCAGCCGGTAACGGCGGTCAGGCACAGGGCGAGTGCTAAGGTTTTATGTGAAGACATCAGCGATACACCATGAAATAGAAAGATATTTTGCCTACGAACTTCAGGCGTTGGCATTGAGGATAGTCAAAGGGGTGTGGCAATACCCGCATTACCCGATCAAAGGCAACTGGCAAGAACGCGTACCAGTTTCTGGGCTCGTGGATCCATCAGCACGTAAGGGCCGAGGGTATTGACCACAAAACCGAAGGCCACATCATGCTCCGGGTCGGCAAAACCAACCGAACCACCGGCACCGGGGTGACCAAAGGCGCGGGCGCCGAGGCCAAATGTGGCATTCGCCACATCGGGCTGGTCGAGCATGCAGCCCAGGCCGAAACGGGTCTGGGTGAGCAAGGTACGGTCTTGGCCGAGGCTATGCTCGCGGGTCAGCTCATCGAGCAGTTCGGATTCAAGCAGGCTGCCGTCCAGCAGCCCGGCATAGAACCCCGCCAGGCTGCGTGCGTTGCCATGGCCATTGGCCGCTGGCTGCTGCATGCGCCGCCATTCCGGTTTGTTGGTGCTGGTCAGTATCGCGGGCGGGTTGGTAAAGGCCCGGGTCGACAGTGCCTCGGGCTCGCGCATGGTCACCTGCAGCAAGCGTTGCGCTGCGGCATCTCCAGCATTGCCTTTGCCACGGGCGATATGCGCGACGCGGTGAAACTCTTCGTCAGCCAGGCCAACATGGAAATCCAGCCCCAACGGGCGGGCGGTGCGGGCCACGATCGAGTCGCCAGGGCCACGGCCGTCGGCACGGCGAATCAGTTCGCCAATCAGCCAGCCATAGGTGATGGCGGCATAGCCGTGTTCTGTGCCTGGCGTCCACCACGGTGCCTCGGCAGCCAGGGCATCGACCATGACCTGCCAGTCATACAAGGCTTCGGCCGGCAGCAGCTCACGAATGGCCGGCAAGCCGGCACGGTGGCTGAGCAGCTGGCGCAAGGTGATCGACTGCTTACCCGCCTGGGCAAACTCGGGCCAGTAGTTGGCCACCGGGGCATCGAGGGCCAGCTTGCCCTCGCCGACTAGCTGCAGGGCGGTAACGGCCGCGAAGGTCTTGGTGCAGGAGAACAGGTTGGCGATGGTATCGCTGTGCCAGGCCTGCTGGCCGTCCTTGTCGGCACTGCCGGCCCACAGGTCAACGACGGTTTCGCCACCCACCTGGATGCACAGCGCGGCGCCACGCTCCTGGGGATCATCGAACAGCGCGGCAAAGGCTTCGCGCACTGCTTCGAACTTCAGCTCATAGTGACCCTGGATCTGCACCCGCTGCTCTCCGTACGACCATATCCAAAAAGGTGTGCATTGTTTCAGTAGTTGGGTGTTTTGCAAACTGGCTAGGGCCAAGTGGTCGTGACACAAGGCCCTTCTTACCTAAGTTGACTGCATCAACCTGATCTCAGGGGGCCGGCTTTTCCAGCTCGGCACGCAGCTGGTTCATGGTGTGCTGATTGCTTTTGCGCACGGCATCGACAAACCCTGGATATGGCATATCGGTAATCGCCACCAGCCCGAGGTGACCGTTCTCACCATCAAGCAGGCGACCGCTGGCCGGTTGGTCGAGGTACTGGAACCAGTGCGCGCCAACGATCATCGGCTGCGCCATGGCCGCCTTGAGGAAGTTTGCGTAGGCCGGGCCGCGATCCTCTTCCCGCGCCAGTTCCAATGGCCCCGGCCAGAACGGCCCGCGATCACGCGAGCCGAACTGGAACTCGGACACCAGCACCGGCTTGTCCAGTTCCGCCAGGCGGGCAAAGTCGTAGCCGTCCTGTGGCTTGAGGGTATAGAAGTTGAAGCTCAGCACATCGCAGAACTCGGCGCAGGCCTCGACCGCCTCCGGTGTGCTGACCGCATAACGGCCACCCAGGAGCATGTGATTGGGCGCATGCCACTTCAACGAATCGGAAATGGTCTTGAAGTAGGTCTCGGCAAATACCTGCTGGAAGTGCTGATAGTCACGCTCGATTTCCGGGTGCTCCGGGTTAGGCAACGGCGCCTCGAAGCCAGGATCTTCCATGAGTTCCCAGGCGGTCAGTTCGATGCCCCAGGCCTTGGACAGCCCCTCCTGGTTGCGATACTTGTCGCGCAACTGCTTGAGGAACGCGCGCTTGGCTGGCACGTCGGTGGTCAGGCGCAAGGTACCGTAAGCCAGGCCATAGCGGGCCTTGGGGTCGCTTCCGGGGGCAGCCCAGGCCAGCTCGTTGTCCGCAAAGTAGCCGATCAACCAAGGGTCATCACGGTGATCGCGAGCGGCAATGGCCACGGCACGCTCGGTGGCCATGGCAAACCGCGGGTCGAACGGGTCGGGCATGCGCCCCCACCAGTCCATGCCAGTGCTGATGCTGGCGTAGTCGCCCTCGATCGACAGCGGCAAGGTATACGGCATGCGTCTGGCTTGGCCAAGAGCCGGCTCACTCCAGTTGCCAACTGTGTTGAACCCCCAGGCCTGAAGGCGGTCAAGCGCGTGCGCCTGCCAGCGGTCGGCATCCAGCGCCGGCGGTGCGCAGTCCGCTGGCTGGCCCTCCACCGCAGGCGGGCAGGGTTTGCCGTAGGCACGCTGCAGGTTGGCGGCGTAGAAGTCGAACCAACGCCCCTGCTTGAAATTGCGCCCTTGCGACGAGGCATTGCCATCGTCGTTGTTGCTTTCGCCATAGAACGCGGCCAGTGCATCGCCCTCGGCGGGCAGGGCCTTGAACATGCCTTCGCGCCCGGCGACATAAGTACGCCCGCCGTCTGCCGCCACGGCGTTCACCCCCAGCGAATAGAACGGGTGCCCATCCGGCGTTACCAGATACCAGCGGCCATCACGCTTTTCAGTGCGAAAGAAGCCCTTGGCTGCAAAGGCCGGACCACCCACCAGGCCGCCGTAAGCGTCCAACTGCTGCTTGCTGCGCTCCGCCAACCAGCCCTTGAGCTGTTGCTGTTCACGGGTATTGGCCGCCTTGAGCTGCTCGTCACTGGATACCTTCTCGGGCCAGGTCCCGCGAGTCGACTGGCCATAGGCATCAATCAGCTCGTGATAGGCCGCCCTGTACGCCTGGTCGTCATCCTGAATACCGACACGCTCGATCAACAGGCTCTGCGCAACCTTGGGGCTGGGGATGCTCAGGCTGACCGAGGTCACCTGCTTGAGGTCGACTGCACCGGCACTGCTGGTCAACAGAACGCGCTGACCACCATGGTTCCAGGGCATCGGCGGGCCGGCGCGCATGCCCTGGCTCAGAGGTGAGCGGGCCGTCAACGGCACCATCACGGTTTGCGCGGGGCCAGCGGGCAGGTCGATACGGCTGGTCAAGGTGCGCCCATCGCTGCCTTGCACCGTAACATCCACGGTCAATGCCCAATCCATGGCACTTTGCAAGCGCAAGGTCAGGAACTGCCCCGCAGACCAGTCCCACACCCCGCTCTGCGGGCTCAGGCGAAGGGTCGGCTGCTGCGCCGGGTTGAACACCACACGCCGCAACACCTCGCCCTCGGCCGTTTGTTCCGCGTTGTACTGCGGCATGCCGGCATCCACGGTCGCCACATTGACCACCGAGGCCGGGCGCACAAAGCTGAACAGCGTTTGCTGCTCGGCCAGCAAGGGCGAACTGCACAACAAGGCGAAAACAGCGGGCAGGGTGCGGCGGATCATAAGGCGGGGGCTCTCCTTCAAGACCCTGACGGGCCCAAGACGAGTAATGGACAATGCGCCGGAGCAAGTGCTCCGGCGATCAGGAAATTTCCCGCCGGAACGGCGGTAGCGCATTGAGAATAGCCTTGCCGTAACGCTGCGTGACCAAGCGCCGGTCAAGCAAGGTGATAACGCCGCGATCCTGCTCGGTACGCAGAAGGCGACCGCAAGCCTGGATCAGCTTCAACGAGGCGTCGGGCACGGCAATTTCCATGAACGGGTTACCGCCACGTGCCTCGATCCACTCGGCCAGCGCAGCTTCGACCGGGTCGTCGGGCACAGCAAAGGGAATCTTGGCGATGACGACGTGCTCGCAATACGCACCCGGCAGGTCGACACCTTCGGCAAAGCTGGCCAGGCCAAACAGCACGCTGTGCTGGCCATCGTCGACCCTCGCCTTGTGCTTGTTCAGGGTTTCCTGCTTTGAAAGGTTGCCCTGGATGAGCACTAGCTTGCGCCAGTCACGGTCCAGACCATCAAACACATCCTGCATCTGTTTGCGTGACGAGAACAACACCAGCGCGCCACGGGCATCTTCGACGATGTTCGGCAGCTCGCGGATGATTGCTGCAGTGTGCGCGGTAGCATCGCGGGGGTCGGCCTTCAGGTCGGGGACCCGCAAAAGACCGGCATCGCCATGCACAAACGGGCTGGGCACCACACAAGTGACGGCATCGCGCGGCAACCCCGAACGCATGCGGAAACGGTCGAACTTGCCCAGCGCTGTCAATGTCGCCGAAGTCACAAGCGCACCGTGCGCCACGCTCCACAGGCTGCGCCGCAGCATTTCTGCGGCGAGGATGGGGCTGGCGTTGACTTCGATGTCGAACAGCGCGCCACTCTCGGCCAAGGTCAGCCAGCGCGCCATGGGCGGGCTGTCTTCTGGGTCTTCGGCAGTGAAGGCCGTCCACAGCTCCCAGTTGCCCTGAGCACGGGTGACCAGGCTGCCGAACAGCGGATACCACTCTTCGGCCTGATGGCTGGCGATGCCGATGTTGACCTCACCGTCCATGCCTTCCTTGAGCAGGTCAGCCAGTCGGGTGAACAGATCGTTGAGGCGGGCAAAGCCCTTTTTCAGTTCGATGCCCACTTCGCGAATCTGCTCCGGCACCACCCCACCCTCGAAACGGTAACGCGGGCGTTCACGGCCTTCGGTGTCCTCGCTGGGACGGAAGTCGGCCACCTGTTCACAAAGGGTGAACATGAACTGCTGCTGGGTGCGTACTTCTCGCGCCAGCTCCGGCACCTGCTCGATGTACTTGCCCAGGTCGCCGGGCAGCGGATGCTGGGCCAGCAATTTGGTCAGGTTCTTGGCGGTCTGTTCCAGCCAGTCGGCGGTGGAACGCAGCCGCGAATAATGGGCGAAATGGCCGATGGCCTTGTCTGGCAGATGATGGCCTTCGTCGAACACGTACATGGTATCGCGCGGGTCGGGTAACACCGCACCGCCACCCAGGGCCAGGTCGGCCAGGACCATGTCGTGGTTGGTGACGATCACATCGACCTTGCCCATGCCTTCGCGAGCCTTGTAGAACACGCACTGCTGGAAGTTGGGGCAGTGGCGGCCGGTGCACTGGCTGTGGTCGGTGGTCAGCCGTGCCCAGTCCTGGTCTTCCAGGGCCTCTGGCCAGCTGTCACGGTCACCGTCCCAGCGGTTGCCGGCAAGCTTCTCGATCATGCTGTTGAACAACTTCTGGCTGCGCTCGTCGACTTCGATACGGAAGCCTTCTTCCTCGAACAACTGAGCCGTGGCTGACTGGGCGTGGCCTTCCTGCAACAGGATGTCGAGCTTGGACAGGCACAGATAGCGGCCACGGCCCTTGGCCAGGGCGAAGCTGAAGTTGAGGCCACTGCTGCGCATCAGGTCGGGCAGGTCCTTGAAGACGATCTGCTCTTGCAGGGCTACGGTAGCCGTGGCGATCACAAGGCGTTTGCCGGCGGCCTTGGCCGCCGGGATGGCAGCCAGGCTGTAGGCTACCGTCTTGCCGGTACCGGTGCCCGCTTCCACGGCCACCACGGCAGGCTCGCCAGCGCGGCGGCCTTCATCGTCGCAAGCAATGTCGCCAAGCACTTTGGCCACTTCGGCGATCATCAGGCGTTGGCCATAGCGCGGCTTGAGGCTCTTGGCTTCGAGAAAACGCGAATAGGCGCCCTGGATAGTGGCTTTGAGTTCGTTGCTGATCATGGTCTGCAGGCGCCCGGAGGGCTGGATATATTTTCAGTGTTTCGCATGGGGCGGCTATCATACCCCGCTATTGCCCTTTCTGCCGCATGGAGATCCGAATGCTCGCCTTTGCCCTGCCCTACACACTGCATGTTCTGGCCGCCCTAGTATGGGTCGGCGGCATGTTCTTCGCCTGGCTGGTGCTGCGCCCGGCAACGGTTGCAGCCCTGGAAGGGCCTGCCCGCCTGCGCTTGTGGGTGGAAGTTTTCCGACGCTTCTTCGGCTGGGTCTGGCTGGCGGTGGCGATTTTGGCGATAAGTGGTATCGGCATGTTGCACATGCGCTTCAGCGGTTTCGAAACGGCGCCCCGGTACGTGCACGTAATGATAGGTGGCGGGATCGCCATGCTTGCCTTGTTCATGCGCATTCAGGCGTTGCTGCTGCCGGAATTGAAGGCAGCAGTACAGGCCGAGGACTGGCCGACGGGGGCGGCGGTACTGGGGCGCATTCGGCGGATGGTGGGTATCAATCTGTTGCTGGGGCTGGCCGTGGTTGCGGTGGCCAGTTCGCGGCTGGTGATCTGACAGGTTCTGCGCGCAACCTGTAGCGAAGCCGGCGCCACGGTGAATGTCACCGGCGTTGCCGGTGTTCGCGGGCAAGCCCCCTCCAGCAAGGGGCCGCAGTGAGAATCAGAGCCGCTGCAAGATCAGTTCACCCGCGGCGCCTTCCGCGCACGGGGAATGGACATCACATGGAAGATACCCGTCAACAGTATTTGCAAACGGTCAAACCAGCGGTGACTGCGTCCGCGCAGGCTGCGATTGAAGAACAGCACTTCAAGCAGGTGCAGGCCCAACAAGACGATGCCGGCAGCATTGATCAGCAGATTGAAGGGCAAGGGTTGTGGCATCAACTGATTGAACAACACCACCCCCCAGAAAGCGACCGTCAGGACCTTGCCCAGGCCCAGGATGAACTTCATACCCCGCCCCTATCGATTGTTCTCATGTCGAGGCAGCCTGATCGAGCAAACCATGCGAACAGCATTCACGGTAATGCCAAGGCAGGCGCCAACACCACTCAGTTGAGGTGCAGTTCCACCCGTCGGTTGCGCGCGCGGCCCTCGTCGGTTTCGTTGTCGGTAACCGGCTCGCTTTCCCCGCGGCCCTGGCTAGTGACCTTGCCCATCTCCAGGCCCTGCCCAATCAAGTACTCGGCCACGCTGCTGGCGCGGCGTTCGGAAAGTGCCTGGTTGTAGCTGTCGGAGCCCACACTGTCGGTGTGCCCGATCACACGGACCTTGGCCACCGTCGGTGAATTGAGTTTCGCCACCAGGCCTTGCAGGCGTTGCTGGGCCGCCGGCGTCAGTTCGGCGGAGTCGAAGGCGAACATCACCGCGCCGTTGTCATCGAGGGTGATCACCTCTGGCGAGGGTTCGGGAGCACTGGCAGGTGGCGCGACCGGGTACTGTTTCAGTGGGCAACCCATGTGGTCGACCGCCGTGTTGGCAGGGGTCTCGGGGCAGTGATCACGTCGGTCGAAAATGCCGTCACCATCTTCGTCACCGTCCTGGGCGTAACAAATCAGCCCCCCGGCGATGGCGCCCAAGGCACCACCACCGGCAGCCCAGGAAGAACTCTCGATGGCGCCAAGGCCACCACCGACCAAGCCGCCCAGCAGGCTGCAGATGGGCCAGGTCCTTTGGTTGAGGGGCGCGCTGCCATCACTGTGCGTGGCACAGCCCGCGAGCAGGCTGGCAGCCACCAACAGCGGCAATGCCGCCTTCGACGTCACACTCATGCTGAATGCTCCTGTGTCATTGGCCACAAACGGCTGGCCGGCATGAAGACGCGCCCGTGCCACTGCTCAAGGCACGGGCGCATGCCGCCTTACCGCTGGATCTTGATCTCGGTACGACGGTTCATGGCACGCCCTTCGGCCGTGGCGTTGTCTGCCACCGGCTGGGTTTCACCCGCGCCGACCACCGAAACGAAGCTGCTGCGCGGTACACCGCTTTCGACCAGATAATCGGTCACCGAATGGGCGCGTCGCTCGGACAGTTTCTGGTTGTAACTGTCGGAACCGACGCTGTCGGTATGGCCGCTGACGCTAAGGCGGGCAGATGGCGCTTCCTGCTTCAGGCGCGTGGCAATGGTATTGAGGCGCTCTTTGTCACTGGCAGTCAGGCGCGCAGAATCGAACTCGAAGTGCACATCACGGATGACAATGACTTCTTCCTTCTGCACCACCACTTCTTCGACCACCGCGACCGGCTCAGGCGGGCATCCGTTGGCATCGACCTGCACACCACGCGGGGTGCCAGGGCATTTGTCACGGCTGTCGGGCACGCCGTCGCCATCCTCGTCGCCATCGCCGTGGGCCCAGCAATAGCCCGCCGCCAGGCCACCGCCCAGCAACGCACCCCAGCCAGCCCAGCTGGAACTTTCGATGGCGCCCAGGGCGGCGCCGCCTACACCCCCGACGGCGGCACATTTCGGCCAGTCGGTTTTTTGCAAACCTGCACAACCAGTCAACACACTGGTGAGCAGTACCAGGGGTATCGCTGTGCGTACTATGCTCATTTCATTGCTTCTCCTAGGGGGAATCGGCATAAGACCGATCTCTGGGAGTAAAGACCGCTCATCCCAACCCTGCCAGCAATAAGCTACGTCACGGCCACATGCCTCTTTGCCCACACGCCGCAGCCCGCTAGTCTTGGACGACTAGAACGAGGAATGGCAATGACCGAAGGTTTTTCCAAACGCACCCCTCAACAGGCCCTGGCGGCCCTGCTCGAGCGCTTCACTCCACAACGGCTGCTGCTGGTAGGTACGCGCTTTCCGGCGCTGGACGCCTTCGCTCAGGCGCACCCCCAGGTGACCATCGACATCGCCGCCCCTGGCCCGCTGCCGGCCGAACTGGCTGCCCAGCGCTTTGACCTGGCGGTATTGGTGGACTGCCTGGAACACTTGCCCAAGCGCACCGGCCTGGAGCTGCTCGGCGGCATTCGCAACCTCAATGCCAGCCGCGTTGCAGTGCTGGCCGACCTGGCCGCCTGCGGCTGGCAGGACACCGACTTTTTCGCCCTGGCCTTGTCGGCCAGCGAGAAATTCTGCCGTGACCAACAGGTTTTGAGCCTGTTCACCTATGATCTACATGACTATAAGCAGGTCCCGGACTGGCTCAACGCCAGGTTCTGGGCCAACCCTGAAAACTTTGGCAAGTACTGGTGGTGATGATGAGTGTCTCGGTCTGCCCTTGTGGCAGTGGCAACCTGCTTGACGCCTGCTGCGGGCATTACCATGCCGGTACCCCGGCACCGGATGCCCAGGCCCTGATGCGCTCACGCTACAGTGCGTACGTGCTGGGCCTGGTCGACTACCTGGTAGCCACCACCCTGCCGGTTCAGCAAGCCGACCTGGACCGTGCTGCCATGGCCGACTGGAGTGCACAGAGCACCTGGCTGGGCCTGGAGGTGGAAAGCGCAGAAGTGCTGGGCGGCCAGCCGGAACACGGCTTCGTCACCTTCACCGCGCGCTGGCACGACCAGGACGGCGATCATCAGCACCGTGAACGCTCGGCCTTCGTCCAGCATGCCGGGCGCTGGTACTTCATCGACCCGACGGTCGGGCTGAAGGCCGGGCGCAACGACCCCTGCCCTTGCGCCAGCGGGCACAAATTCAAGAAATGCTGCGCCAGCTACGTAGGGAACTGAACATGATCAAGCGCACCCGTCTGCTACTGCTCGGTGCGCTGCTGACATGGCTGACGGGCTGTGCCAGTTGGGGCGAAGACTGGCGCGAGCCCGAAGTGCACCTGGTCGAGGTCGAAACGGTCAAGGCCAGGTTGCTGGAACAGGAGTTCGTGTTGCACGTGCGGGTCGACAACCCCAATGACAGCCGCCTGTTCATACGCAACGTGTCGTATGCAATACGCCTCAATGACCTGCTCCTGGTGCAGGATGAAGCCAGCGTATGGCGCAGCGTGGGAGGGCATGCACGGCGCACTTTCAAGATAACCGCACGCACCAACCTGTGGCAGCACCTGAAACCACTGGCCAAACTGCTGAGAAGCAAGCAGCCACTGCATTACACCCTGCAGGGCGAACTGGCGACCGGGTTGCTGATCCATCGGGACCTGCACATATCACGCAGTGGTGAGATAATCCCCGGCGATCACATACCGGAGTAACCCTGCAATGTCCCAACAACCCCACGTTCATGGCCCTGACTGCAACCATGACCATGATCACCACCACGACCACGGCCATGTACACGGCCCGCACTGCAACCACGGCCACCAGGAGCCGGTACGCAACGCCCTGAAGGACGTTGGCCGTAACGACCCGTGCCCGTGCGGTAGCGAGAAAAAGTACAAGAAGTGCCACGGCGCCTGATCGACTGACTCGATAAAAATCTGAGAGATTGCACGATCACTGTGTTCGCGGGCGCGCCCGCGAACACGGGCGAAGCCCGTGCCATCCACAGCGTCGCCTGCTTCGCGGGCTCGCCCGCTCCCACAGGTACCGTGCCAGCCTCTGGATCATGAGCCTGACACAGGTGGGTTATGCGGCTTTGCGCCGGTTAGCCCCCAGCAGGTCCTGGTACCAGAGGCCGGCATCATAGGCGATGGTCACCAGGGTGGTCTCGACATACCGCGGGTGCTGGGCCATGCGCTGGGCAACCGCCAGACAGGCAGCGGCTGTATTACCGACGAAAATGCCACTCTGCATGTAGAACCAGCGCTGTGCGGCCAGCATTTCTGCATGGTGCACCTGGGCCCGCTCGTCCACCAGCGACCAGTCCATGAACGGCGGACAAACGCCCACGGCCATGCCTTCAAAACGATGATCGGCGAACACGCCAGCCCTCGAATCACAGCCATTGGGATCGACCAGTACCGTCGACACCTCGAAGCCATGGTCCTTCAGCCCCAGGGTGATACCCGTGAAACTGGCGCCAGTACCCGCACAGCCCACGAACAGTATCTGCCGCCCCGCCCCGGCGCTGGTCAGTTGCATGGCCAGTTCGCTGGCGGTCTGATAACGATGGGCCTCGATGCCTACCGGGTTGTTGAACTGGTCGGTGTAGAAGTATGACTTGCCCAGTGCGGCCTGATTATCCAGGTGATGCATCACCACGTCCTTGGGGGTGGCACCGGCCATCAGCATTTCCTTGCCAATCAGTCGGGCACCGAAACACTCCAGCAGATCCCGCTTGGTCTGGCTGAAACTCAGCCCGACCGCCAGCTCTACGGCGACCTGGTACTTATGGCAAGCCGCCAGCAAGCCAAAGCCGAAACTGCCACCGGTCTTTTCGATGACGGTCGTCACCCCGGGAATGATGTCGCCCCTGCGCACGGCATGTTCGACGATCTGCCGCGCCGCCCGGTATTTGTGGCTACCGCCCGGGTTGTTCATTTCCAGTTTGGTGTAGATGCGATCGCTGACACTGATGAGCTCGCTCATTTGCGGCTACCTTCCATTGAAGTATGCAGGCCGGCCTTGTTCTGCAGCAGCCCGGCAGTGGCAACCAGCAGCCCCATGCAGAGGACCATGCAGATGGCATTGGTACCGTCCCAGCCGACCGAGCTCAGCAACAGCGAAGGGCTGAATGCGCCGATGGTGGCAAAAACGGCAATGGCCAGGTCGTTCTTGCCCTGCATCTGCATCGCAGCCGGGCTGTTCTGCAGTGACTGGGCCAGCAACGCACCTCCGCCTACATAAGTGAGGTTCCAGCCCAGTCCGAGGGCAATCAGTGCCAAGGTCATCATGGCGTAGCTGTGCGACCAGATATTCATCGCCGAGCAACCGATCAACAGGGCCAGGCCCGCGCAAATGGTGGTCTTGATACCCAGCCGCTGGATGATGGCGCCGGTGAAGAACGACGGGGCAAACATGGCGATCACATGCCACTGGATCGCCAGTCGGACGTCAGTGAAGTCCTCGTGCATGTGTTTCATGTGCATCGAGGCTTGGATCATCAGCAGGTTCATGATCCCGTAGCCCAGCGCAGCCACAGCCATTGCCACAACCACGCTCGGGCCTGCCGGCTCGGCACGGGTGCTTGCCGGTTTTGCTGTGCTGTTGACCGCGCTGGCCGTGCCCGCATCATTGGGCAGGCACAGGGCAATCAACAACGACAGCAGCGCCAGGCCGACAAACGCGGCGTAACACAGCGAAAACAGTGGGAAGCCGCCAACATCACGCAGCCACTCGGTAAGCGTCGGCCCGACCACAGCCGCGATGACCCCGCCAGCCACGACCAGCGAAAGCGCCTTGGGCTTCAAGGCCTGGGAAAGATTGTCGGTCGCCGCGAACCGGTTGAAGTTGGCGAACGCGATGTATACACCCAATGCAGAGTGACTGAGGACCAGCGCAGGAAAATGCTCGTGCTCCACCGCCAGAAAGCCGCTGACGCCAGACAGCGCCAAGGGAATCGCACCCAGCATGAAAGCCTTTTTACGGCCGATGCGGCTCATCAGCCTGGAGACCGGATAGGTTGCCAACATCAGGCACAGAAACTGGAACCCGTACGGCACTGTGGACCATGCGGCGTCAGGCGCCAGCGAGGCCCCGACAATGGCGGCCATCGTCACCGACATCACGGCAGTCGTCAGGTTGATCGACTGTGCGGTGAAATACAGGTACGTGCGCCGCGGTAATGTACTGTTCATAATGCGTGCTCGTGATAAGTGGACAGGTCGATTTCCGCCTCGGGGAACACGCAGATCAGCCGTTCCTTGCCTTTACCCAGCCGTTTGCGCTTGACGCCAAGGCGCCCGATGCGCCGCGGTGAATCGAGGTGGGTGCCACCGCAGGGGATTTCGATCCCGTTGTAGGTCCACAAACGTGCGTCTTCCAGGCCTTGAACCGCGTAGTGCTCGATGGGCGCATCGCAGCCGATCAGTTCATTCGCCCGCCGTTCTATTTCAAGTACGTCTTCAGCCGTGAACGCGTCCTCGACCAGAAAGTCGAAGCGTGCCGTGTCCTCTTTGATATGGCAGCCGATAGTCCATTGCTTCAGCTCTTCACGCAGCCCGATGGCGGCGGCATACAGGAAGTGGCTGGCACTGTGAGACAACGTCAGCCGTTCGCGCCGTTCAATATCGATAGTGACGCGAGCCGGCATGCCTGCGGTGACTTCATCCAGCAAGTGCAAATCATCAGGGTGCACATTGTGAATAATGATGCCGCCCAGTTTTCCGCCTTTGAAACCCTCCAGGCGAATAGGACTACCGTAGAGTTTTTTAACCCAGACGAATCGCACGGTACCCACCGGTAATTCAATCGTGCCGAAGTCCGCTTCCTGGCCGCCACCTTCCGGGTAGGCCACCGTGCTCAGCAACTCGACACCGTCACTGTGCACCCGCACTACTTGAGTATTCGCGCCCGCCAGGTACTGATCTTTGTAATACAGTTTTTCGGTATTTCTTAAAACTTCATAGTTAAGAGAGTTCATGCTTCCAATACCACCTGCAATGATGTTTTAACCTGTACCCGGGCAGCGGCCGGGACGTCTTTGGTAACAATGCAGCCCGGCCCGATAAACGCGCCGTCACCCACATGAATAGCGCCCAGCACACTGGCGAAAGCGCCGATCTGTACCCGGTTACCCAACGTCGGATGCCTGGGGCTCGAGGGGTTGTCACTGATACCGCGGGCGCCCAGGGTTACACCGCCAAGCACGTAGCAATCGTCACCAATGGTCGATGTTTCACCAATGACGGTGCCCATGCCGTGATCGATGATGAAGCGCGCACCGATGCGGCTGCGGAAATGGATCTCCGCCCCCGACAGCATTTTTCCGCGCCGGGAGATCATGGCGGCCAGGCATTGGCCGCCGGCGCCGTAGATAGCGGCGCTATTGTTGTAGATCCAATGGGCAAGCCGATAATGCAAAACCGCAGAATAAGAGGTGTAGGTTTTTGCAATGAATACCAGGTCGCGGCCGGCAGCCGGATCTTTCATGGCAAATGCCTGCAAATCGGCATGTGCCTGTTCAGTCACACTTTCAATGACCGATGTTTCTTTCAGTGCTTCGAACTCGACGATTGAACAACACTCCAATAACGCCGAGGTCACAAGATTCTTTACAACTTTGAATGACTCCAGTTCGTCAGGGACAGGAAGCCTGGCAATGACGGCTGATTGCATGTCCATAGGGTGCATGGGCTTGATATCCAGTTGTCTGGTCTGCACAGACGCTATAAGTGCCGCCTTTGTTGGCAGCCGAAAGTTTCGACACAGGGATATTGGCATGTACTGGCCATTTGCAAACGAACAGTCGACAAGCATTTCCGTTAACTGTTAGGCTTTTTTTTCTAACGGTTTCGGACCTGCCATGATCCCCTGCAGCCTTCATCACCTGTTGAAACAACGCCTGGATGCAGGCGAGTGGTTGCCCGGGCAACGCATGCCCTCCATCCGCAAGCTGACCGCTGCAGTCGACTTCAGCTACCACGACGTCGTGTCGGCCTATGCCCAGCTGGTCAGCGAAGGCGTGTTGACGGCATCACCCGGCCGTGGCTACTTCGTCGCAAACCGGACGCGTCACACCGGCGTGATCCACGAACCCGAATGCATGGCCGGCGATCCGCTGTTCCGGCTGTTGCAGGGCGGCCAGCACTTCACCAAGCTAGGCAGCGGATGGCTGCCCCCGGCGTGGCGCGACACCGAACTGCTGGCCAAGGCAATTCGGCGCACGGCGCGGCTGGAGCAGAGCTCGCTGGCAGAATACGGCGACATCCAGGGCTACCTGCCCATGCGCAAACAGCTTTGCGTGCACATGAAACGGCTGACCCGTGTCGAAGCCCGCCCCAACCAGTTGCTGACCACACTGGGTGCCACTCAAGGCCTGGACTTGGTGGCACGGTTGCTGATCAAACCAGGCGACCACGTTTTCGTCGACGAGCCGGGCAACGGCAACCTGATCAAGCTGATCCAGCTGGCGGGCGGGCACGTCGTCGGCATTCGGCGGACTCAGGACGGGCCGGACGTGGAAGAAATGAGAAGCCACCTGGCCAGGCACAAGGTCAAGGCGTTTTTCTGCAACAGCACCTTCCACAACCCGACCGGCAGCAACATCAGCCCGCACAACGCCTTCAGCGTCCTGCGCCTGGCGGTGGAGCACGAGTTCTTCGTGGTCGAGGATGATGTGTATGGGGACTTCAGCCCCGCCGTGCGCCAGACCTTTGCCGAGCTGGACAACCTTGACCGGGTTATCTACATCGGCAGCTTCTCCAAGTGCCTGTCGGCATCGCTGCGCGTGGGGTTCATTGCCTGCTCGCAAGACCTGATCGAGCCGCTCACACGCCTTAAACTGCTGACCTGCGTTGCGGTCCCCGCGTTTTGCGAACGCTTCGTCAACACCATATTGTCAGATGGCACCTATGCCCGGCACATGAAGGACGTGCAGCAGCGTCTGATCCGCCAGCAAGTGCAAACCCAACGCTTGCTGCTCGAGCGCGGCTGGCAGTTCGATATTGCACCGCAAGGGGGGATGTTCCTCTGGGTCTATCACCCGGACCTGCCCGACCTGCAACCTTTCATGCGCAAACTGGAGCAGCACAAGATCCTGCTGATGCCCGGCTCTGCATTCGCGGTGAGCCGTGACTACCGACGCTACACGCGCATCAATTGCACGCATTTTTCCGACGCACTGGCTGAGCACTTCGACGTTTGAGGCGCGCAATCAAATAAACCGACCTGGGACCTTGCATGGCGCCTGCGCGCTTACTACCTTAGCGCCTTTCCAAACCAGCCTCGCCTTGCAGGAGCCCTTGTCATGGCCGCCCCCGCCTTTCCTCACTTCCGCCTGCGGTTTGCAACCGCTGCCACCCTGCTCGGCATGCTCGGGCTGGCCGGCTGCCAGACGGGCGGCTACCAGGATAGCGTGCCACCAACCAGCGGCGTGCAGCCGCTCAAGGGCCTGGCGCAGAATGTTTCGGTACGGCGCAATGCCATGGGCGCGCCGCTTATCGAAAGCAGCAGCTTCCATGATGCGCTGTTCAGCCTGGGCTATGTGCACGCTGGCGACCGAATCGAACAGATGGTCGCCATGCGCCTGCTCGCCCAGGGCCGCCTGGCCGAACTGGCCGGCAGCGAGGCGCTGGATATCGACCGCCTCATGCGCGCCGCCAACCTCAAGCAGAGTGCCGCCCAGCAGTACGCCGACGCATCGCCAAGGCTCAAGCGCTTCTTCGAAGTGTATGCGCGCGGGATCAACGCCTACCTGTTCCGCTACCGCGACAAGCTGCCAGCAGGCCTGGCCAGTAGTGGCTATCGCCCCGAATACTGGAAGCCTGAAGACTCGGCGCTGGTCTTCTGCCTGTACGCGTTCAGCCAGTCGGTTAACCTGCACGAGGAACTCAGCGCCCTGACCCTGGCGCAGAAAGTGGGTAGCGACAAGCTCGCCTGGTTGCTGCCCGGAGCCCCGGACGAGCCGTTGGCCGAAATGGAAGTGGACAAGCTCAAGGGGCTGAACCTTGCCAGCCAGTTGCCGGGGCTGCCGGCCCTGGTGGCTGCCAGCCAGAAGCTCGCCGACCTCGACCTGCTCGGTAGCCCGGGGTCGGCCAACCTGGCCCTGGGCCCGCAGCGCAGCCGCAGCGGCAAAAGCCTGCTGGCCAGCGACAGCCGCGCCGGCTGGGCCTTGAGCCCGGTACAGATCAATACCAGCAAGTACCAGGTTGCCGGCCTGTCCTTGCCCGGCCTGCCGATCGTGCTGGCCGGCTACAATGGCAAGCTGGCCTGGAGCAGCAGCGCGGTGATGGCCGACAATCAGGACGTGTTCCTCGAGCAGTTGCGCCGCCAGGGCAATCAGTTGCGCTACCTGGCCGACGGTAAATGGCTGCCGGCCCGTACCCGTAACGAAACCTTCTTTGTCCGTGGCCAGCGCCCCGTGCGCGAAGTGATGTACGACACCCGCCACGGCACCCTGCTGGCCCAGCCAGAAAACGCCAGCCTGGGCCTGGCGCTGAACCTGCCACAGTTCAAAGGTGATCGCAGCCTCGATGCGCTGTTCGACCTGACGCGGTCCAAGAACCTGGAGCGGGCCTTCGACAGCACCCGGGAAGTGACCGCCGCTGCCGTCAACTTCGTTTTCGCCGAGCCTGAGCACATCGGCTGGCAAGTCAGTGGCCGCTACCCCAATCGCCGCGAAGGCCAGGGCTTGCTGCCCTCGCCGGGCTGGGACGGGCGTTACGACTGGGACGGCTATGCCGACCCGATGCTGCACCCATACGACCAGGACCCACCCGCGGGCTGGATCGGCCATGCCAACCAGCGCAGCCTGCCGCGCGGCTATGGCATGCAGCTGTCCAGCACCTGGTACTACCCCGAACGTGCCGAACGCCTGGCACAGCTGGCCGGCAACGGCCGCCACGACAGGCGCAGCCTGATTGCCCTGCAGAATGACCAGGTGACCTTGCTGGCCAACAAGCTCAAGCAGATGTTCGACGCCCCCGGCATGGCCCAGCCTCTGAAGCAGGCGATCGACGCCCTCCCAGCCGGGCAGCGCGACAAGGCCCGCGACACGCTGGCCCGGCTCAAGGCCTTCGATGGCCGCCTGAGCCCGGTGTCGGCCGATGCCGCGCTGTACGAGTTGTTCTTGCAGGAGGTCGCTCGCCAGACCTTCCTCGATGACCTGGGCCCGGAGGCCGGCCCGGCGTGGCAGGCGTTCGTCAGCAATGCACGTTTGTCGTTCTCGGCGCAGGCCGATCACCTGCTGGGCCGCGATGACAGCCCTTTCTGGGATGACCGCACCACGCCGCAAAAAGAAGACAAACCCACCATCCTCGCCCGCAGCCTGGCAGGTGCAATGGAGGCCGGTATCGCGCAACTGGGTGCCGACCGACGCACCTGGCAGTGGGGCAAGCTGCACCAGTACCGCTGGCCGGCGCCGGCCTACCATGGCCTGGGCGATGCGATCAGCCGTGCGCCGCTTGCCGCAGGCGGCGACTTCACTACCCTGGCCCTTACACCATTCGCCTGGGGTAGCGACTTCGACACTCGCCTGCCAGCCTCGGCGCGGATGATCGTCGACTTCGGCCAGGCCGAGCCCTTGCAGATACTGACCAGCAGCGGCCAGTCCGGCAACCCGGCCAGCGCGCATTACCGCGACGGGCTGGATGCCTGGTTCAAAGGGCGCTTCATGAGCCTGCCACTGCAACAGCAGAACTTCGGCAGGGCGTATGGCAACCAGCGGCTCACATTGGTACCGGGGCGGTAACGGCATTCTTCAGGGGTGCATGAGGGGGCTTGATGAAGTTTTTCAGCAGCTCCCTCCCAAATCCATCCGAACTAACGCCTGGCACCATGCCTCTTAACGGGTAAGCCCAGAACCAGTGCCCGTGCCATGGACCTTGTCATCGCCCGCCCCGAAGGCCTGTACTGCCCGCCCGGAGATTTCTACATCGACCCCTGGCGGCCCGTGGACCGGGCTGTCATTACCCATGGCCACGGCGACCACGCGCGCACCGGCAATGGCCATTACCTGACCGCCAGCCCCGGTGCCGGCATTCTGCGCAGCCGCCTGGGCCAGGACATCAATTTGCAGACCCTGCCCTACGGTGAGCGCCTGCTGCACCACGGTGTGACGTTGAGCCTGCACCCGGCCGGGCATGTGCTGGGTTCGGCGCAGGTGCGCATGGAGTACCAAGGTGAAGTCTGGGTTGCATCCGGTGACTACAAGGTAGAACCCGATGGCACCTGTGCGCCCTTCGAACCAGTGGCGTGCCACACCTTCATCACCGAATCGACCTTCGGCCTGCCGATCTACCGCTGGCCAAGCCAAAGCGAGATCTTCGCCGGCATCAATGCCTGGTGGCGGGCCAACAGTGAACAGGGCAAGGCCAGCGTGCTGTTCTGCTATGCCTTCGGGAAGGCCCAGCGGATTCTGCATGGGCTGGATGCCAGCATTGGCCCGATCCTCGTGCATGGCGCCATGGAGTCGCTCAACCGGGTGTACCGGGATGCCGGTATCCGCCTGCCGGAAACCCGCTACGCAGGCGACATCCCGCGCAACGATCCACTGCTGCGCCAGGCACTGATCCTGGCCCCCCCATCAGCCAGCGGCAGCAGCTGGCTGCGCCGTTTTGGCGATTACAGTGATGCCTTCGCCAGCGGCTGGATGCTGCTACGCGGCGCCCGCCGACGGCGCGGCGTGGACCGGGGCTTTGTGCTGTCCGACCACGCCGACTGGCCTGGCCTGCTCTGGGCCATTGGCCAGACCGGTGCCCAACGGGTGATGGTCACCCACGGCTCGGTCGAGGTACTGGTGCGCTACCTCACCGAACAAGGCCTGGATGCCCGCGCCTTCGTCACCGAGTATGGCGACGAAGACGATGTGCCCAACACCGCCCCCTCGCCATGAAAGCCTTCGCTACGCTGTTCCTGCGCCTGGACGCGACCACCTCCAGCAATGCCAAGCTCGAGGCACTGCGGGACTATTTCGACATGGCGCCCGCCGACGATGCTGCCTGGGCGGTGTATTTCCTGGCCGGCGGGCGCCCACGCCAGCTGGTGCCCACCCGCCTTCTACGTGAACTGGCAACGACGCTGGCTGGCCTGCCGGACTGGCTTTTCGAAGAAAGCTATCAGGCCGTGGGCGACCTGGCCGAGACCATTTCGCTGCTGCTGCCGCTGCACGCCGATGGCAGCGAGGAAGGCCTGGCCACCTGGGTGGAACAGCACTTGCTGCCCCTGCGCGGCCTGCCGCCTGAGCAAGTCAGGCTGCGCCTGCCACCGCTCTGGGCGCGGTTGGACCGCGCCAGCCTGATGCTGTGCCTGAAGCTGATCACTGGCAGCTTTCGCGTGGGCGTGTCAAAGCTGCTGGTCACTCGCGCCTTGGCGCAACTGGCCGGGCTAGATGCCAAACGCGTGGCCCAGCGCCTGGTCGGCTACACCGATACAGGCCATCGCCCTACTGCAGCCAGCTACCAGAGGCTGATCGCTCCAGAGTCCGCCGATGAACACAGCCAGCGCGGCGGCCAGCCCTACCCATTCTTCCTGGCCCATCCGCTGCAAGCACCCAGCGATCAATTCGATACCCTGCTCGGACCGCCAAGCGATTGGCAAATCGAGTGGAAGTGGGACGGCATTCGGGCGCAGGTGGTGAAGCGCGATGGCCAGCTGTGGGTGTGGTCGCGCGGCGAAGAACTGGTTACCGAGCGTTTCCCCGAACTGCATGGTCTGGCACAGACGTTGCCCGATGGCGTGGTGCTCGATGGCGAGATTCTGGTCTGGAAACCCGGTGAAACCGAGGCGGAACTGGCCGTGCAGCCTTTCGCCTTGCTGCAACAGCGCATCGGTCGCAAAACGCTGGGCAAAAAGCTGCTGAACGATGCACCGGTGGTGTTGCAGGCCTACGACCTGTTGGAGTGGCAGGGCGATGACTGGCGCAGCCGCCCGCAGCACGAACGCCGAAGCCAGCTGGAACGCCTGGTGGATGAACACCCACTTGCCCCCGTGCTGTTGTCGCCTTTGCTGCAAGGCCCGGACTGGACCGACCTTGCCCGCCAGCGCGAGCAATCGCGCAGCCTGGGGGTGGAGGGCTTGATGCTGAAGCAGCGCGAGGCCCTTTACGGTGTGGGGCGCACCAAGGACATGGGCATTTGGTGGAAGTGGAAGATCGACCCGTTCAGCGTCGATGCGGTGCTGATTTATGCCCAACGCGGCCACGGCCGCCGGGCCAGCCTGTACAGCGACTACACCTTTGCCGTATGGGATGCACCGGCAGGTACACCTGGTCGTGCGCTGGTGCCCTTTGCCAAGGCCTATTCGGGGCTCAGTGACGAAGAAATGCGCAAGGTCGACGCCATCATCCGCAAGACCACGGTGGAAACGTTCGGCCCGGTACGCAGCGTGACGCCAACGCTGGTGTTCGAGCTGGGTTTCGAAGGCATCGCCCTGTCCCGGCGCCACAAAAGCGGTATCGCCGTGCGCTTTCCGCGCATGCTGCGCTGGCGGCTGGACAAGCCGGTGGAGGAGGCAGATGACCTGGCCACCTTGCAGGCGCTACTGGCCTGAAAAAGTTTGCGATGTCCGACTGCTGCAGGATGAGGCGCATTCGCTGAAACTATGCTTCTATTTTTGAGCCGACCCGTGTCGCAGACCGTTTTCGCCACGCAGCCAGGACCAACATGCACCATTCAACCCATGACCTGCTCTCCCCCGTACCGGGCATCACCCGCCAACTGCACAGTTTCCACTTCGGCCCCCGCAGTGGTGGCAAAGTCTATATACAGGCCTCGCTGCATGCCGACGAGCTGCCGGGCATGCTGGTAGCCTGGCACCTCAAGCGCCGTCTGGCCGAGCTGGAACAGCAGGGCCGACTGCAGCGCGAGATCATTCTGGTCCCGGTGGCCAACCCGACGGGCCTGGAGCAAGTGCTGCTGGACGCACCATTGGGGCGTTTTGAACTGCAAAGCGGCGAGAACTTCAATCGCAACTTCGTCGACCTGTCGGACAGCATCGGCGACGAGATCGAAGAACACCTCACCCAGGACCCACAGCACAACCTTGCACTGATCCGCGAATACCTGCGCCGAGGCCTGGACGCACACCCGGCCCGCACCCCTCTGCAGGCCCAGCGCCTGATACTGCAGCGCCTGGCCTGCGATGCCGATATGGTGCTGGACCTGCACTGCGATTTCGAAGCGGTCGAGCACCTGTACACCACACCCGATGCCTGGCCCCAGATCGAACCCTTGGCCCGTTACCTGGGTGCCCAGGCCAGCCTGCTGGCAACCGACTCGGGCGGGCAGTCGTTCGATGAATGCTTCAGCCTGGTCTGGTGGCAATTGCAGCAGCGTTTCGGCAAACGCTTTCCGATTCCGCTGGGCTGCTGCTCGGTAACCGTCGAGCTGCGTGGTCAGGCGGATGTCAGCCATGACCTTGCCAGCCAGGACTGCCAGGCGATCCTCGACTTCCTGACCCACGCCGGCGTCATCGAAGGCACCAGTGCCGCCCTGCCCGCACTGTTACGCCACGCCACGCCGTTGGCCGCGGTGGAACCCGTGGCAACGCCACTGGGTGGGTTGCTGGTTTATCACGCCAAACCCGGCCAGCACCTGGAGGCCGGCCAATTGATCGCCGAAGTCATCGACCCGCTCAGTGACCGAGTTACCGCCCTGCGCAACAGCCAGCCAGGCCTGCTGTATGCGCGTAGCGTACGGCGCATGGCCACGGCTGGCATGGTCATCGCCCATGTGGCCGGCGAACAGGTATGCCGCAGCGGCTACCTGTTGGCCAATTGATCCGGTAAAACCATTGCAGCCGGCAGGTGGTCTGTAGAAGCACAGCCTTCGGAGGGCCATCTGCCTCATGCCTGCTGCTACCGACCTCGCCAATGCCTGGTTTGCCAAGCGCGGCTGGAAGCCCTTCGCTTTCCAACGGCGCGTATGGGCTGCCGTCGAACGGGGCGAGTCCGGTTTGCTGCATGCCAGTACCGGTGCAGGCAAGACCTACGCGGTATGGCTCGCTGCGCTACGTGCGTTCAAGGCTGGGCCGCAAGGCCGCCAGCCAGCGCCCTTACAGGTGGTGTGGGTGACGCCCATGCGTGCCTTGGCCGCCGACACCGCACGTGCGTTGCAAGCGCCGCTCGATGAGCTCGAGCTGCCGTGGAGCGTGGGGGTGCGCAGCGGCGACACCAACAGTGCCGAACGCGCCCGACAGGCCCGGCGGCTACCCAGTGTGCTGATCACCACCCCCGAAAGCCTGACCCTGCTGCTGACCCGGGCACAGGCACATGAGGATTTCGCCACGCTGCAACTGGTGGTAGTGGACGAATGGCACGAGCTGCTTGGCAACAAGCGCGGGGTACAACTGCAGCTGGCCTTGGCGCGCCTGCGGCATTGGCACCCAGGCCTACCGACCTGGGGCTTGTCGGCAACGCTCGGCAACCTGCAACACGCACTGGATGTCTTGCTACCGCAGGGCGGCCTGCTGGTGCAAGGCCGGCAAGACAAGGCGCTGCAAGTCGACACCCTGCTGCCAGCAGTGATCGAGCGCTTCCCTTGGGCTGGGCACATGGGCCTGAAGATGCTCGACCAGGTCTGTCACGAGATCGACGCCAGTGCCAGTAGCCTGGTGTTCACCAACACCCGTGCCCAGGCCGAAGTCTGGTATCAGGCTCTGCTTGAGGCCCGCCCGGACTGGGCCGGGCTGATCGCCCTGCACCACGCCTCGCTGGCCCGCGATACCCGCGACTGGGTCGAGCGCAGCCTCAAGCAAGGCAGCCTGAAGGCGGTAATCTGCACGTCCAGCCTGGACCTGGGCGTGGACTTTCTGCCAGTGGAACGGGTGCTGCAGATCGGCTCGGCCAAGGGCATCGCCCGCCTGATGCAGCGGGCGGGTCGCTCAGGACACGCGCCTGGGCGGCGCTCCAGGGTCACCCTGGTGCCCACCCATAGCCTGGAACTGGTGGAAGCGGCGGCGGCCCGGCAGGCACTGACAGCCGGCCACATCGAAGCTCGTTTTTCACCGCGCCTGTGCATGGACGTGCTGGTACAGCATCTGGTCAGTATGGCCTTGGGCAGTGGCTTTCGCCCGGAGCAACTGCTCGCCGAAGTGCGCAGCACCTGGGCCTTTCGCGAGTTGCGCGACAACCAATGGCAATGGGCGCTGGATTTCGTCTGCCACGGCGGCAGCTCACTGACCGCCTACCCGGACTACCAGCGCGTCGAGCGTCAGGCCGACGGTGTTTATCGGGTTACCAGCGAACGCTTGGCACGGCGCCACCGTATGGGCATCGGCACCATCGTCAGCGATGCCAACCTGCAATTGAAATACTGGAGCAAGGGCGGCGGGGGGAAAACGCTGGGCAGTGTTGAAGAAGCGTTCATCGCTCGCCTGCGCCCCGGCGATACACTGGTGTTTGCCGGGCGGGTACTGGAGTTGGTGCGTGTGGAAAACATGACGGCCTATGTGCGTCGCAGCACCGCGCGCAAGGCCGCTGTGGCGCGCTGGAACGGCGGGCGCATGCCGCTCTCGAGCGAGCTGGCCGAGGCGCTGGTCGAGCAGCTCGATGCTGCAGCCCATGAACGCTTTGACGGGCCGGAAATGCGCGCAGTACGCCCACTGCTTGGGCTTCAGGCACAGTGGTCAGCCTTGCCCACCACAGGCACACTGCTGGCCGAGACCTTCAAGTCCCGTCAGGGCTGGCATCTGTTCCTGTACCCCTTTGCCGGGCGCATGGCCAACCTGGGCTTGGCCAATCTGATTGCCTGGCGGGTCAGCCGCGCACAACCGCTGTCGGTGTCGATTGCCGTCAATGACTACGGCTTCGAACTCCTCAGCCCTGCCAAGGTGGACTGGGCCACGCACCTGCCGCAAGCGCTCGGCACCGGGCATCTGCTGGAAGATGTGCTGGCCAGCCTGAATGCCGGGGAAATGGCACTGCGGCGCTTTCGGGAAATTGCCCAGATTGCCGGCCTGGTGTTTGGCGGCTATCCCGCCGCGCAGAAGAGTACGCGGCAGATCCAGGCCTCCAGCGGCCTGTTCTATGAGGTGTTTCGCAAACACGACGCAGGGAACTTGCTGCTTGGCCAGGCGCGGGATGAAGTATTGAGCGAAGAGCTGGAAATCGAGCGGCTACGTCGGCAATTGCTAAAAATGAGCGCGTTGCAACTGGACCTGCGGGCGTTGAAGCGGCCAGGGCCACTGGCGTTTGCCTTGCTGGTGGAAGGCATGCGCGAGACGTTGAGCACCGAGAAGCTGGCAGACCGGATTGCGCGGATGGTGGCGGACCTGGAGCAAGCGGCGGACGCGGAATGAATTACCAACCCATCGAACACTGTGGTCAGGTGCTCTGGCTGCTCGCCGACAAAGCCGTCTACTGGCCCGCCCGCCGGGCCCTGCTGGTGGCCGACGTGCACATCGGAAAGGCCGCCAGCTACCGTGCCCTGCATCAACCGGTGCCACGCGGAACGACTGAGGCGACACTCGCCCGGCTCGATAGCTTGCTGGCCGCGCATGACTGTGAGCAACTGATCATCCTGGGCGACTTTCTGCATGCCCGCACGGCCCGTGCACCGGCAACGCTGGCCAAAGTGGATGATTGGCGCAAGCGGCACAAAGAACTGAAAATAGTGCTCATACGCGGCAATCATGACCGCAACGCCGGCGATCCACCCGCCTCGCTCGATATTCAGGTCGTGGACGAGCCGTGGGTTCTGGAGCCCTTTGCCCTGCAGCACGAGCCGCAGCTCCACCACACACACCCGGTACTGGCGGGCCACGTACACCCAGTCTTCGTCCTGCGAGGCAAGGCCCGTCAGCGCCTGCGCCTGCCTTGCTTCCTGATCGATGAGCAGGTCAGCCTGCTACCTGCATTCGGTGAGTTCACCGGAGGGTGGGAAATAACGCCCGCCAGCGCCAGCCGCGTGTACCTGGCTGGCGCTGACCGCGTCTGGACGCTGTAGCGACGCTCAGGCAACAGGGGCGGGAGGCGCCTCGTCCGGCAAGGTCGGCTCGCCTGGCTCCATGGGTGGCGTCTCACCGGGCTCTGGCGGTTGTGGAGTATCGGGGTCAGGTTGATGAGGCACGCCCCCCGCCTGCATGGGCAGCGGGTGCGCCAGCAGTGACCAGGGCAACAACCCTACGTGATTGGGCTGCAGGCCTGCCAGCTTGGCACTGATTGCGGGATGGAGTTTCATTGGCTGCTCCTGACGAAAGCCGATGCACATCATGCACACCGGCGTTACTTCGTTGGAGTGCCAAAGGCGCGGGTAATTCCCCGCGCTTGTCGGCTCAGGTACGCGGCAGGGTGACGCCGCGCTGGCCCTGGTATTTGCCGCCACGGTCCTTGTACGACACTTCGCACTCTTCGTCGGACTGCAAGAACAGCATCTGCGCCACGCCTTCGTTGGCGTAGATCTTCGCCGGCAGCGTGGTGGTGTTGGAGAACTCCAACGTCACGTGGCCTTCCCACTCGGGCTCGAGCGGCGTGACGTTGACGATGATGCCGCAACGGGCGTAAGTGCTCTTGCCCAGGCAAATGGTCAGCACGTCACGGGGAATACGGAAATATTCGACAGTGCGCGCCAGGGCGAAAGAGTTTGGCGGGATGATGCACACGTCGCTCTTGATATCGACGAAGCTGCCAGCATCGAAATTTTTCGGATCGACGGTAGCCGAGTTGATGTTGGTGAACACCTTGAATTCGTCGGCGCAGCGTACGTCGTAGCCATAGCTGGAGACGCCGAAGGAGATCACGCGGTTGTCCTGCTCGCCGCGCACCTGGCGCTCGACGAAGGGCTCGATCATGCCGTGTTCCTGCGCCATGCGGCGAATCCACTTGTCCGATTTGATGCTCATGGCGGGGTGTCCTGAAGAGTTGCGAGGTGAAAATCGTGACGCGCATATTACCGGTCCCGGCGCCCAGGTTAAAGTTCCATCCCACATCCCGCGCCGGGTGGGGGCTGCAGCCGCCGCCGATCCGAATTTGCCTAAAGCGTCTTCTGACCATTGGCAGGTTGCGGAAAGTGGGGTAAGGTGTTGCCACTGTGCTGCACGTGACACCGAGAATCTCTAGTTTGATGCACGATCCTGATCGGCCCATCGCTGAATTTTCTGCTCTCTTTGCGCTCAGTCCCGGGCAGGGTTTTTCCTGACCGTTATCAAATTGTCCAAGGAGACAGAAAAATGTCCAACCGTCAATCCGGTGTTGTTAAGTGGTTCAACGATGAGAAAGGCTACGGCTTCATCACCCCTCAGTCGGGCGACGACCTGTTCGTGCACTTCAAAGCCATCCAAGCTGACGGCTTCAAAACCCTGAAAGAAGGCCAGGCTGTTACTTTCGTCGCTACCCGCGGCCAGAAAGGCATGCAGGCTGAAGAAGTTCAGATCGCCTAAGTCGATCTAGCTTCCTAGCTTTCAAAAAAACCCGCCTTCTGGCGGGTTTTTTCATGCCTGCTCGAAATAGGCGCTGGCCTCTTCGCAGGCTCACCCGCTCCCCAGGGACTGCACAGATTTCAAGTGCGGCGCAGTCGCTGTGTGCGGGCAAACCCGGTATGACAGGTCAGTCTTCGCTGATGGTAATGCTCGGCATTGCCGGTGCCGCTGCTTCCTGCAGCACGATCCGCGCGCCCACCTGGCGGGCCAGTTCCTGGTAAACCATGGCAATCTGGCTTTCCGGCTCGGCAATCGCAGTCGGCTTGCCGCTGTCGGCCTGCTCACGGATCAGCATCGACAACGGCAGCGACGCCAGCAGGTCGACGCCATACTGGCTGGCCAGCTTCTCGCCGCCACCTTCACCGAACAGGTGTTCGGCATGGCCGCAATTCGAGCAGATATGCACAGCCATGTTCTCGACCACGCCCAGCACCGGAATGTTGACCTTACGGAACATTTCCACGCCCTTCTTGGCATCCAGCAGAGCAAGGTCCTGCGGCGTGGTGACGATCACCGAACCGACCACCGGCACCTTTTGTGCCAGGGTCAGCTGGATG
The DNA here is from genome assembly GCF_057766845.1 of Pseudomonas sp. D5(2026). NCBI lineage: Bacteria > Pseudomonadati > Pseudomonadota > Gammaproteobacteria > Pseudomonadales > Pseudomonadaceae > Pseudomonas > Pseudomonas sp. D5(2026). The sequence goes on along the minus strand of NZ_CM173421.1, from coordinate 1,156,121 downwards.
TCACCGGTACCCGGTGGCATATCGATCACCAGGTAATCCAGGTCATCCCAGGCGGTCTGGGTGACCAGTTGCAGCAGCGCGCCCGACACCATCGGGCCACGCCATACCATCGGCGTGTTGTCGTCGGTGAGGAAGGCCATGGACATGACTTCCACGCCGTGTGCCTTGATCGGCACGAACCACTTCTGCTCGCGAATCTGTGGACGGGTACCCTCGGCAATGCCGAACATCACACCCTGGCTGGGGCCGTAGATATCGGCATCGAGGATACCTACCCGGGCACCCTCGCGCGCGAAGGCCAAGGCCAGGTTGGCTGCGGTGGTCGACTTGCCCACACCGCCCTTGCCCGAGGCCACGGCGATGATGTTCTTGACGTTGGCCATGGCTGGCACTTGGGCCTGGGCCTTGTGCGCAGCCACCACGCAGTCGATCGAAACTTGGGCACCAGTGACACCCTCAAGGCCGCCGATGGCGGTCTGCAGCACCTGGGCCCAGCCGTTCTTGAACAGCCCAGCGGCATAACCCAACTGCAACTGCACGCTGACCTGCCCGCCCTGGATATCGATGGCGCGCACGCAGCCGGCGCTGACCGGGTCCTGGTTCAGGTAGGGGTCGGTGTACTGGCGAAGCACGCCTTCAACGGCGGCACGGGTGACGGCACTCATGGAGACTCCCATTGGCAAACTGAATGTAAAACAGCCGCCTATCCTAACCCGTCAATCGTCAGCAGATACGCTTGCGGGGTGAAATATCTTCGCCAGCCCTTTATAGTGGCCGATCATCCTCATTTTTACCCCGTAGCCAGATAAGTAGCCGAGCCACCATGTCCGAGCCACGCCAGATTCTCGTCACCAGCGCCCTGCCCTATGCCAATGGATCGATCCATCTCGGCCATATGCTGGAGTACATCCAGACGGACATGTGGGTGCGCTTCCAGAAGCTGCGCGGCAACCAGTGCATCTATGTCTGCGCCGATGACGCCCACGGTTCGGCCATCATGCTGCGCGCCGAAAAGGAAGGCATCACCCCGGAACAGCTGATCGCCAACGTCCAGGCCGAGCACAGCAGCGATTTCGCCGACTTCCTGGTGGATTTCGACAACTTCCACTCCACCCACAGTGAAGAGAACCGCGAGCTGTCGAGCCTGATCTACTCGCGCCTGCGTGAAGCCGGGCACATCGCCACCCGTTCGGTGACCCAGTACTTCGACCCGGAAAAAGGCATGTTCCTCGCCGACCGCTTCATCAAGGGCACCTGCCCGAAGTGCGCGGCCGAAGACCAGTACGGCGACAACTGCGAAAAATGCGGCGCCACTTACGCACCTACCGAGCTGAAGAACCCCAAGTCAGCGATCTCCGGTGCCACCCCGGTACTGCGTGATTCCCAGCACTTCTTCTTCAAGCTGCCAGACTTCCAGGCCATGCTGCAGCAATGGACCCGAAGCGGCACCCTGCAGGACGCGGTAGCCAACAAGCTGGCGGAATGGCTGGATTCCGGCCTGCAGGAGTGGGATATCTCCCGCGACGCGCCGTACTTCGGCTTCGAGATCCCGGGTGAGCCTGGCAAGTACTTCTACGTATGGCTGGATGCGCCGATCGGCTACATGGCCAGCTTCAAGAACCTCTGCGCACGCCGCCCGGAACTGGACTTCGACGCCTTCTGGAACGAGGGCTCCAAGGCCGAGCTGTACCACTTCATCGGCAAGGATATCGTCAACTTCCACGCCCTGTTCTGGCCAGCCATGCTCGAAGGCGCCGGCTTCCGCAAGCCGACCGCGGTCAACGTGCACGGCTACCTGACGGTCAACGGCGCCAAGATGTCCAAGTCGCGCGGCACCTTCATCAAGGCCCGCACCTATCTGGACCACCTGCAGCCGGAATACCTGCGTTACTACTATGCGGCCAAGCTGGGCCGTGGCGTCGACGACCTGGACCTGAACCTGGAAGACTTCGTGCAGAAGGTCAACTCCGACCTGGTCGGCAAGGTCGTCAACATTGCCAGCCGTTGCGCCGGTTTCATCCACAAGGGCAACGAAGGCGTGATGGTAGGCGGTGATGCCGCGCCTGAGCTGACCGAAGCCTTCCTGGCTGCCGCGCCCTCCATCGCCGAAGCCTATGAGGCCCGTGACTTTGGCCGCGCCATGCGCGAAATCATGGCACTGGCCGACCGCGCCAACGCCTGGATCGCCGACAAGGCACCGTGGTCACTGGCCAAGCAGGAAGGCAAGCAGGATGAAGTCCAGGCCATCTGCGCCCAAGGCATCAACCTGTTCCGCCAGCTGGTGATCTTCCTCAAACCGGTACTTCCGGTGCTGGCTGCTGATGCCGAGGCATTCCTCAACGTGGCCCCGCTGACCTGGAACGACCACCTGACACGCCTGGAAAACCACCCGCTTAACCCGTTCAAGGCCCTGATGAGCCGTATCGAGCCGGCCAAGGTCGAAGCCATGATCGCTGCCAGCAAGGAGGACCTGCTGGCTGCCGAAGCCAATGCCCCGGCGGGCAATGGCGAACTGACCAAGGACCCGCTGTCGGCAGAGATCGAGTTCGATACCTTCGCGGCCGTCGACCTGCGTGTGGCGCTGATCGTCAAGGCTGAAGCCGTAGCGGGTGCCGACAAGCTGCTGCAACTGACCCTGGACATTGGTGACGAGCGCCGCAACGTGTTCTCCGGCATCAAGTCGGCCTACCCAGACCCGTCCAAGCTGGAAGGCCGCCTGACCATGATGGTAGCCAACCTCAAACCACGGAAGATGCGCTTTGGCGTGTCCGAGGGCATGGTCATGGCTGCCGGCCCTGGCGGTGAAGAAATCTACCTGCTGAGCCCGGACAGCGGCGCCAAGCCAGGCCAGCGCATCAAGTAACTCCCCTGCGGGCCATTGTGGGAGCGGCCTGCCCGCTCCCACAATACGCAGGCCCCTTCATGTCAAATCCGGACAATCGCCCTGATTCCCGGCTATCGTCATCTCATGAATGACTACATCCTGGTCCTGATCAGCGCCGCACTGATCAATCACCTGTGCCTGCTCAGACAGCCACTCTCCGGGTTGCAACTACAGGTGCACGGCCTGGCATGCGCCCTGTGCATTGCCTTGGGCGTAATCGGCGCGCAACTGCTGGCGTACGCCGTACTTGCCCCGTTGCACATCCACGATCTTGCCCTGTTCCTGCTATTGCCTTGGCTGGCTTTGCTCGCCTGGGGCCTGCCCTGGCTACTGGCCAAGTGGCGCCCAACCTGGCCCGTAGTGGGGTTGCCAGCGCTGCTGTTGAGCAATGCCGCAGCGCTTGGGGTGGCTCTACAACAGGCAAGCGACGACGTCAGCTGGCCAACCGCGCTACTCCAAGGCTTGCTGACGGCTGGCGGCTTCTGGCTGACGCTGATGGTGTTCGCCGACCTGCACCAGCGCAGCGTCCACGCCGATATCCCCGACGCGCTGCGCGGCCTGCCCATCCAATTGATCGGTGCCGGGGTAATGGCCATGGCGTTTTCCGGCTTCAACGGGATGTTTGGCCAATGAGCAGCCCCGATCCGCGCCTGCGCACCAGCATGGGCCTGGTGTTGCTCGCCTGCACGCCTGGACTGCTGGCGCTAATGTGGCTGCATGGCTGGGGCATGGTGCTGAACCTGTTGCTGTGTGCCAGTGCCGCGCTGCTGTGCGAAGCATTGCTGCTGGCACTGCGCAATCAATCACTGAGCCAGGCGCTAAACGACGGCAGCGCACTGGTAACCGCCGTGCTACTGGCGGCCGCCCTGCCCACCCTGGCGCCATGGTGGCTGCCGGTCATCGCGGCATGTGTTGCGATCGGCATCGGCAAGCAGGCCTATGGTGGGGTCGGGCGAAATCTGTTCAATCCGGCCATGGTGGGTTACGCCTTCGTGCTGCTCAGCTTCCCATTGCAGATGAACCATTGGCCGGCACAGGCCCCGGGCCTGCTCGACAGCCTGCAGCAGGTGTTCGCTGGGGGCGATCAGATTGATGCCTGGGCCCGTCCGACATTGCTCGACGGCCTACGCCACAACCGCAGCCTGACCATTGACGAGCTGTTTGCCAGCCATCCGGGCTTTGGCAGCATTGGTGGGGCAGGCAGCGAATGGGTCAACCTGGCATTCCTGCTTGGCGGCCTGTTTTTGTTGCAGCGCAAGGTGATCAGTTGGCATGCACCGGCAGGTTTGCTGGCAGGGCTATTGATATTCAGCCTGTTGGGCTGGAATGGTTCGGGGTCGGACTCCAATGGCTCGCCTTTGCTGCACCTGTTTTCCGGCTCGACCATGCTGGCAGCATTCTTCATTGCGACCGAGCCGGTGTCCGGCCCCAGAAACGACTGGGCCAAGTTGTGCTTCGGCCTGGGAACAGGGCTGCTCATCTACCTGATTCGTACCTGGGGCAGCTACCCGGATGGCACCGCGTTCGCCGTCCTGCTGATGAACCTTTTGGCACCGGCACTCGAGCGCGTGGCTGTGCAACGTCAGCAGGCAGCCCGATGAAGCATGGAGCTCGGGATGTGGGCCTGCTGCTACTGACTGGAGTATTGGCAGTGTCAGTCACCCTGGCCTGGCGGCAGTGGACCAGCCCGGCCATCGCCAGCGCCGAAAAACAAATGCAAAGCCGCCAGCGGCTGGCCGTGCTGCCCGAAGGCAGCTATGACAACCAGCCCCTGGAAAGCCCACTGCCAAGGCCCGCCGCACAGCGGCCCAACAGCCGTATCCTGGCGGCTTACCGTGCCACTATGGCAGGCAAGCCAAGCGCCATAGTTCTGGTCACACAGGCGCAGGGATATGTCGGGCCAATCGTGCTGAGCGTCGCGATCGCCACAGACGGCCGGCTGATCGGCAGCCAGGTCGTCGAACAACAGGAAAGTCCCGGGCTGGGCGCTCACCTGGCTGACCCACAGCTGCAGTGGCTGAAACAGTTCGACAACCGCCATCAGGGCGATCACTGGGCGCTAAAGCGGGACCAGGGTGATTTTGACCAGTTGGCCGGCGCAACCGTGACCTCGCGGGCAGTGATCGCCGCGTTGCAGGACGCACTGAATTATTTCGATGAGCAGCGTAGTGTATGGCTGGAGGGCGCCGCGCATGAATAGGTTTTGCCTGCTGGCCATGAGCCTCGCTCCCCTGTTGGGCGCCACCCGAACGCTGGGTGAAGGCGCGGCCATCGGCCTGTGCGCAGTGGTGATGGGATGCCTGCACCAACTGTTGCTGGCCCCCCTGCGTAAACGCGTCGCCAGCTGGGCATATGTACTGGCCAGCCTGCTGCTACTGGCAGCTCTGGCCAGCTGCCTGCAGTTGGCCATGCGGGCCTGGCTGCTACCACTGGCCATTGCACTGGGTCACTATCCCGCATTGTTGTGCCTGCAATGCCTGGCCAGTGACCATCTGCTTCCTGACCAACGCCGCTGGCACGTGCTCGCAAAGCACCTCGGCGCTGTCTTTGCCAGTTGCCTGCTGCTGGGCGCCAGCCGCCAATGGCTGGCTGACCATACCGAGCTGCACCTGGCCAGCCTCGCCCCCGGTGCGCTACTGCTGCTGGGATTGCTGTTGGCCTTGTACAATCGCCTGCGTCCGGGCTCTGCCCATCCACATCGTCAAGGAAAGCCCTGATTTCATGAATGCCGCCAAACGCCTGGAGATTTTTCGCAGGCTGCACGAAGACAACCCCGACCCAAAGACCGAACTGGCCTACACGACCCCGTTTGAACTGCTGGTCGCCGTGACACTGTCCGCGCAATCCACCGACGTCGGCGTCAACAAGGCCACTGCCCGCCTGTTCCCCGTCGCCAACACCCCCGAGGCCATCTATGCCCTGGGCGTTGAAGGCCTTAGCGAATACATCAAGACCATCGGCCTCTACAACAGCAAGGCCAAGAATGTCATAGAAGCGTGCCGGCTGCTGATCGAGCGCCACGACAGCCAGGTACCGCAAACCCGCGAAGCGTTGGAAGCGCTGCCCGGCGTCGGCCGTAAAACCGCCAACGTGGTGCTTAACACCGCGTTTCGCCAACCGGCGATGGCAGTGGACACCCATATCTTCCGGGTGAGTAACCGCACGGGTATCGCGCCAGGTAAAACGGTGCTGGAAGTGGAAAAGAAACTGCTCAAGTTCGTACCAAAGGATTACCTGCTCGATGCCCACCACTGGCTGATCCTGCACGGGCGCTATGTGTGCCAGGCGCGCAAGCCACGGTGCGGCAGCTGCAGGATCGAAGATTTGTGCGAGTACAAGCACAAAACCTCCGACGATTGAGCCGATAGGCAGAAACCAATCACGTCGATTGAAAAAATCTTTTTTACCAGCGTCTGCTTTCTGGTTATAAGGACGGCCAATGGCCCCTTGGCTTGGAGCGACTCATGAGTACCGATAAAGACGACCTGTCGATCGATGATGATTTTGTTGCCGCAGACGATGACGCGGAACCACAGGTTGAAACCGCAAAGACCAACCTGAGCAAACGCCGCACCATCGACAACATGCTAGAAGAACGGCGCCTGCAGAAGCAGCTGGCCGATTTCGATTACGACCTTTAGTTCTGGCCCTTTAGTCATGGATCGTTAGCCTTGGCAAAGCCTCCTGGCTGGAGGCTTCAAGGCCTGGCGGTCAGTTCAAACCTTGCCGTTGCGCCAGCTCGATCAGGTCAACCAGTGACCGTGCATTGAGCTTGAGCAAGAGCCGCGACTTGTAGGTACTGACCGTCTTGTTGCTGAGGTACATGCTGTCGGCAATCTCCTTGTTCGAACGCCCTCGCGCCAGTTGTTGCAGCACGGTCATCTCTCGCGCAGAAAGGCGATTCACCATATCCGTCTCACTGCTCGCGCCCCTGCCACGTGACGCATGCAAGGCCTGGTTGGGGAAGTAGCTGTAACCCGACAACACAGCCTTGATAGCGCTAAGCAGCTCGGTAAGCTCCTGCTGCTTGCACACGTAACCCGCCGCCCCCGCCTGCATGCAGCGCATCGAAAAGTTACCGGGAGCCTGCGACGTCAGCACCAGCACCTTGCTACCCGGGCTGAATGTCGCCATGCGGGCGATCACCTCCAGGCCATCCAGTTTCGGGATACCGATATCCAGCACCACAATATCCGGCAGGTGTTGCCGTGTCAGCTGCAGCGCAGCCACCCCATTGTCAGTCTCCGCCACAACGTCATACCCATGCCGCTCCATCAGCATGCGTACGGCCAGGCGTATGACCGGATGATCATCCACGATAAGCACTTTATTCATGCGATATCCATACATTGTTGTTGCTTTGGCACGCCACGATAACCGACAGGACGCTTGCTGGCGCGGCGATTTACCAGTGAAAGCCATGGACAGACAAAACCTACAGAGCTTACAGAAACTTCCTACACATTAAGACTATGGTTGTAACAAACAAATTACTTATTACCGAAAGAAACGGTACCACCCACTAACATAAACGCACCAGTTGAATACTGATCTTCAGCAGAGGAGAACTTCCGACTCGAACGCGTTGAAAAATCAACACAACTAGGTTCTCTGACGATCATTCCTCCCCCGGGAAAGAATCCAGCCTTTAGTTGAGTACAGCAGTAAGGTAAAGATGGACAAAACCGCTGGAGACGGCCCCTATGACCCAAGCACAACCTGTCGCCCCGCTGACGATCATTGCCATCTTCGCGGGGATTATCGAAGCCTCCGCCCTTGCCACACTGCCATTTCTCGGCGAGTCCAGCCAAAAGCTCTACACCTGGTTCCTGGTAGGTTTTCCATTCTTTCTGACGGCACTGTTTTTTCTGACGCTCAACTTCAATTACAAGTCGTTCTACAGCCCGCTCCCCAACAACCCTGTACACGAAAACACGCCAGCACTGAACAGTGCGGCCACACCCGCTATTGCCAATGATGCCCGTGAGGCGGTACAGGGCGAGCCTGTTACATTCATGTTCTCCGGCCCCGACGCCTGTCGCATGATGGAACAACAACTCTTGCACGCTCTTGCCCACCCCCCCGAGCCGGCGCGAGTCTGGCGCTTTTGTAATCTGGATAGACGTCAATGTGCGCAGCTTTCGATCAGCGCACTTGAGGGCGATGATGTGAACCCTCGAAGTTGAACGACTCGCCTTTGCGCAGGCATAAAAAACCCCGGACTGAGCCGGGGTTTTCACGCACACCAGCAATCAGAGCAGCGAACGGCCCTTGTTGGCGGCAATGCGCATACGCAGCGCGTTGAGCTTGATGAAGCCAGCAGCGTCTTCCTGGTTGTAGGCACCACCATCTTCTTCAAAGGTGGCGATGTTGGCATCGAACAGCGAATCGTCCGACTTGCGGCCAACCACGGTCACATTGCCCTTGTACAGCTTCAGGCGCACCACACCATTCACGTTCACCTGCGAAGCATCGATCATCTGCTGCAGCATCAGACGCTCCGGGCTCCACCAGTAGCCGGTGTAGATCAGGCTGGCATACTTGGGCATCAGCTCATCTTTCAGGTGAGCGACTTCGCGGTCCAGGGTGATCGACTCGATGGCACGGTGGGCCTTGAGCATGATGGTACCGCCAGGCGTTTCGTAGCAACCGCGCGACTTCATGCCGACGTACCGGTTTTCGACGATGTCCAGGCGGCCGATGCCGTTGGCACCACCGATACGGTTCAGGTCGGCCAGAACGGTAGCCGGGGATTTCTCGACGCCGTCGATGGCAACGATGTCACCATTGCGGTAGGTCAGCTCGATATAGGTAGCCTGGTCCGGGGCGTTCTCAGGCGAGACACTCCAGCGCCACATGTCTTCTTCGTGCTCGGTCCAGGTATCTTCCAGGACACCGCCTTCATAGGAGATGTGCAGCAGGTTGGCGTCCATCGAGTACGGCGACTTCTTCTTGCCGTGGCGCTCGATCGGGATGCCGTGCTTCTCGGCGTAGTCCATCAGCTTTTCGCGGGACAGCAGGTCCCACTCGCGCCATGGGGCGATGACCTTGACGCCTGGCTTCAGGGCATAGGCACCCAGCTCGAAGCGCACCTGGTCGTTACCCTTGCCGGTGGCGCCATGGGAAATGGCGTCGGCGCCGGTTTCGTTGGCGATTTCGATCAGGCGCTTGGCGATCAGCGGACGGGCGATGGAAGTACCCAGCAGGTACTCGCCTTCGTAGACGGTGTTGGCGCGGAACATCGGGAACACGAAGTCACGCACGAACTCTTCGCGCAGGTCGTCGATGTAGATCTCTTTAACGCCCATTGCCTGGGCCTTGGCACGAGCCGGTTCGACCTCTTCGCCCTGACCCAGGTCAGCGGTGAAGGTCACCACTTCGCAGTTGTAGGTATCCTGCAGCCACTTGAGAATCACCGAAGTATCAAGGCCGCCGGAATACGCCAGTACGACCTTTTTTACGTCCGCCATGCCATCACTCCACGGGGTTGTACGGAAAGGGACCGATTCTACCGGCGTTGCGGATAAATTTACAGTGGGGCGACAGCTTCTGACGACAAAGCGACAGAAATTGTCGGAAGGGCGACTTGCCAGATCAACACGGAAATTTGACGCAAGGGTTGGCGCCCCATCCGGTCTCAGGGCGCCTTCGCCCCCGACGCGGGAGCAGCCGGAACGGCTGGAGCGGGAGCAGCCGGCGACACGGGCTCAACCGGTTTTTCCACCGCCTTTTCAACCTCCGCCACCCGATCCAGCTCGATATTCACCCGCCGATTACGCGCCCGGTTCGATGCACTGTTGTTCTTCGCCAGCGGATAACGCTCACCATGGAAGCGCACAGTAATCTGCTCTTGCGGCACACCGTGAGCCTTGAAGTAATCGGCCACGGCCAATGCGCGGCGGCGCGACAGGTCGCGGTTGGTCAGGCGGTTGCCACTGTTGTCGGAGTGGCCGTTGAGCTCGATATGGTTAACCGTAGGGTCGGCCTTCAGGTAGTCGACAATCACCTCCAGCCGCGCCTTGGCTGCTGCATCCAGCTCGTAACCGCCCCCAGGGAAGCCCACTTGAGTCTGGCGCACCTGGTCATAGTTCATCGGCAACAGCTTGCCGGCACAGACCTGATAGTCATTGTAGGCTTTGGCGAAGCTGACCGGCAGCACCCGCACCTCCATCGGCCTGCCCGCCTCACCGGTGTAGTTGCGCACGACGGTGCTACGCCCGTCGAGCAAACCGTTGATCAGCCGGCTGGCCTGCCCCTGGGAGGAGCTGAACAGCACACCGCTGCGGGCCATGCGCACATGGCCCAGGTTGATATCGCCACGCCCAGGTTGCCAAGGCGCTGCCGCGGCCAGCAGGCTGGCGGTGCCGGCACCCAGTACGTTGCTGTCCGAACGCAGCTGGAACACCGGCTGCTCGCCTGCCCGGCGCACGAACGTACCGCTGCCGAAACCTTCGATCGGTTGGCTCAGACGACACTCGAACTGGTCACCCTCGACCTGCCAGGCAATGTTCTCCATGCGCGTCTGGAAAGTCAGTGCGCCGGCCGGCAGGCTGGCGAACAGGGTCAACAGGGCTAGGTAACGCTGGCGCACGGGCGGCTCCACAATTTCTGACGGCTTACCAGCAGGCTATCGGACGCCGCGCGGAAAACTTGATAGCCGTGCTCGCCCCAGGGTTTTCCGGTAGGATTGGGGCTTGAGTTCGACCCGCCTGGAATCCCCAATGTCCGATCGCCTGACCCTCCTGCGCCCCGACGACTGGCACATCCATCTGCGCGATGGTGCCGTCCTGCCCCACACCGTTGGCGACGTGGCGCGTACCTTCGCCCGTGCCATCATCATGCCCAACCTCGTGCCGCCGGTGCGCAATGCCACCGAGGCCGGCGCCTACCGTGAGCGCATTCTGGCTGCCCGCCCGGCCGGCAGCCGCTTCGAGCCGCTGATGGTGCTGTACCTCACCGACAACATCAGCCCCGAGGACGTCCGCGCGGCCAAGGCCAGCGGTTTCGTGTACGCCGCCAAGCTGTACCCGGCCGGCGCCACCACCAACTCCGATTCCGGCGTGACCAGCATCGACAAGATCTTCCCGGCCATAGAGGCACTGGCGGAAGTGGGTATGCCGCTGCTGGTGCATGGCGAAGTGACCCGCAGCGAGATCGACGTGTTCGACCGCGAGAAGCGCTTCATCGACGAGCACTTGCGCCGTGTGGTCGAGCGCTTCCCGACGCTGAAAGTGGTGTTCGAACACATCACCACCAGCGACGCCGCGCAGTTCGTCACCGAGGCCCCGGCCAACGTGGGTGCGACCATCACCGCCCAGCACCTGCTGTACAACCGCAACCACATGCTGGTTGGCGGCATTCGTCCGCACTTCTACTGCCTGCCGATCCTCAAGCGCAATACCCACCAGGTGGCCTTGCTGGACGCCGCCACCAGCGGCAACCCGAAGTTCTTCCTCGGCACCGACTCGGCACCTCATGCCCGTCACGCCAAGGAAGCAGCCTGCGGTTGCGCGGGTTGCTACACCGCCTATGCGGCCATCGAGATGTACGCCGAAGCTTTCGAACAGCGTAACGCGCTGGACAAGCTGGAAGGCTTCGCCAGCCTGCACGGCCCGGCCTTCTATGGCCTGCCGGCGAACACCGACACCATCACCCTGGTCCGCGAAGAATGGACCGCTCCGGAAAGCCTGCCATTTGGCGAGCAAACCGTAGTCCCGCTGCGCGCTGGCGAAAAACTGCGCTGGCGCCTGCTGGAGGCAAACGCGTGAGCGAAGACCTTTACGAAGACGACCTGGAAACCCAAGGCAGCAGCGGTCCTCGCCACCCGATGGCCGAGCGCTTCCGCGGCTATCTGCCGGTCGTGGTGGATGTTGAAACCGGTGGTTTCAACAGCGCTACCGATGCGTTGCTGGAAATTGCCGCTGTCACCATCGGCATGGACGAGAAAGGCTTCCTGTTCCCCGAACATACCTACTTCCACCGAGTAGAGCCGTTCGAGGGCGCCAACATCGAGCCGGCCGCACTTGAGTTCACCGGGATCAAGCTGGACCACCCGCTGCGCATGGCGGTCAGCGAGGAAAGCGCGATGACCGACATATTCCGCGGCGTGCGCAAGGCCCTCAAGGCCAACGGCTGCAAGCGGGCGATTCTGGTCGGCCACAACAGCAGCTTCGACCTGGGTTTCCTCAATGCAGCAGTGGCGCGCAATGACCTGAAGCGCAACCCGTTCCACCCGTTCTCCAGCTTCGACACCGCCACCCTGGCGGGCCTGGCGTATGGCCAGACCGTGCTGGCGCGGGCCTGTCAGAGCGCCGACATCGACTTCGACGGGCGTGAGGCGCACTCGGCACGTTACGACACCGAGAAAACGGCTGAGCTGTTCTGCGGCATCGTCAACCGCTGGAAAGAAATGGGCGGCTGGCGCGATTTCAACGACTGATCTGCCAAAAGCATTCGCGGGCACGCCCGCTCCCACAGGTTAACCTTTGCCTTCAGGCATGCAGAGAATCTGTGGGGGCGGGCGCTCCCGCGAAGAGGCCGGCACAGGAAGGCAAAAAAAACCGGCCACGAAGGCCGGTTTTTTTGTGCACGCAGCAATTACAGCTTGCCAGCGTTCTCGCTCAGGTAGGCAGCAACGCCTTCAGGCGAAGCGTTCATGCCCTTGTCGCCTTTTTTCCAGTTGGCAGGGCAGACTTCGCCGTGCTCTTCGTGGAACTGCAGAGCGTCGACCAGACGCAGCAGCTCGTCCATGTTACGGCCCAGTGGCAGGTCGTTGACGATCTGCGAACGAACAACACCATTGGTATCGATCAGGAAGGCGCCACGGAAGGCCACGCCGCCTTCGGACTCGACGTCGTAGGCTTTGCAGATTTCGTGGGTCATGTCGGCAGCCAGGGTGTACTTCACCTGGCCGATACCGCCGTTGTTGACCGGGGTATTACGCCAGGCGTTGTGGGTGAAGTGCGAGTCGATCGACACGCCGATCACTTCCACGTTACGCGCCTGGAAGTCAGGGATGCGGTTGTCCAGGGCGATCAGCTCGGACGGGCAGACGAAGGTGAAGTCCAGCGGGTAGAAGAACACCAGGCCGTACTTGCCCTTGATGGCCGAGGCCAGGTTGAAGCTATCGACGATCTCGCCATTGCCCAGCACGGCCGGAACGGTGAAATCGGGGGCTTTCTTACCAACGAGTACGCTCATTGTAATCTCCTGATGAGGGTGAAAAACCGTTTGCCGGGCCAGACGGGCTTGCCCGACATCCAACAAAGGCCGACCATCATACACGGCTTCTCATGACAGGCCGACTCCGTCGACAAAGCGACCGCCGGTCGCTCAAGCACACCCCTCTCAGAAAGATCTTTGACAAGCATTCTCATTAACATTAAGCTCCAACCCATCGACCCAACCAGCGATGGTCAGCCCTTATGTATGTGTGTCTTTGTGTCGGCGTTACCGACGGACAGATCCGCGATGCGATCTATGAAGGATGCTGCAGTTACAAAGAAGTGCGAGCCGCGACCAATGTCGCCAGCCAGTGCGGCAAATGCGCCTGCGTGGCCAAGCAGGTGGTCCGCGAGACCCTGACCGAACTTCAGGTCAGCCAGGCAGCCCTGCCCTACCCCGTCGAATTTACCGCTGCCTGAACCCAGAATTTCAAGAACCGGACCTGGCGTCCGGTTTTTTTATGCCTGAAATTCAACAAGTTAGCGTTACAACGCGGTTCACAAACATTCTTATTCCTATTAATTTTCACTTATTATTCAAGAACTTAGGTTTGACACACCTAAGTATCGGGCTCAAACTTCACTGGATTGACACACTTCTACAGGGCAGGAACCCCGACATGAAAGGCGACGTAAGCGTCATCCAGCATCTCAACAAGATCCTCGGAAACGAGCTGGTCGCGATCAACCAGTACTTCCTGCACGCGCGCATGTACGAAGATTGGGGGCTGAACAAACTCGGCAAGCACGAGTACAAAGAATCCATCGATGAAATGAAGCACGCTGACAAACTGATCAAGCGTATTTTGTTCCTCGAAGGTATTCCTAACGTTCAGGACCTGGGCAAACTGCTGATCGGCGAGCACACCAAGGAAATGCTCGAGTGTGACCTGAAGATTGAACAGCAAGGCCTGGTCGACCTGAAGGCAGCCATCGCCCATTGTGAAACTGCTGGCGACTTCGGCTCGCGTGACGTGCTCGAAGATATCCTCGAGTCCGAGGAAGAGCACATCGACTGGCTGGAAACCCAACTGGGGCTGATCGACAAGATCGGTATCGAGAACTACCTGCAGTCGCAGATGGGCGAAGAGTAACTACTCGCCCCATAAAAAAACCCGCGATCAGCGGGTTTTTTTATGCTTGCCGGTAGATCAGGCTTCAGAAGCCTTGGCCTTGGCAGCCGCTTCCTTGATCAGGGTTTGCAGCTCACCGTTCTCGAACATTTCCAGCATGATGTCGCTGCCGCCAACCAGCTCACCGGCTACCCACAGTTGCGGGAAGGTCGGCCAGTTGGCGTATTTTGGCAGGTTGGCGCGAATTTCCGGGTTCTGCAGGATGTCGACGTAGGCGAACTTTTCGCCACAACCCATCACGGCCTGCGATGCACGCGCAGAGAAGCCGCACTGCGGGGCATTCGGCGAGCCTTTCATGTAAAGCAGAATGGTGTTGTTGGCAATCTGCTCTTTGATCGTTTCGATGATATCCATGTAGCACCTCGGCTGAACTATCCGACACAGTCGTCGGCACGGTGTCGCATTGTATCGGAAAGCCGAGCGCCGTGCTCGGCCTTGCCGTTCCTCAAGCGGCCTCGACCTGCACGGGTACGCCATTGAGCGCAGCGTTTCCGGAAACCTGGTCCCGAAAGCGTTCGTCGGTCAGGTCATTGGCACTCACGCCGGGTTGCGCCTGGGCGATCTGCATGTGCACGCCCTGACGACCATGACCAAAGCCGTGGGGCAAGCTGACCACACCGGGCATCATGTCTTCGCAGGCCTGCACCTCGACCTCCAGTGAGCCAGTACGCGAACGGATGCGCACGCGCTGGCCATCCTGCAGTTGCCGCTGCTGCAAGTCTTGCGGGTGCATCAACAGCTGATGCCGTGGCTTGCCTTTTACCAGGCGATGGAAGTTGTGCATCCACGAGTTGTTGCTGCGCACATGGCGACGCCCGATCAGCAGCAGTTCGCCCGGCACTGGTGGCGTCATTTGCGCCAGGCGCTGCAGGTCGTCAAGCAAAACCTGAGGGGCTGCTTCGACAGCCTTGCTGGCAGTCGTCAGCCGCCCCGCGAGGTTGCTGCGTAAAGGCCCCAGGTCAAGCCCATGCGGGTTATCGTCCAGTGCTGCCAAGGAGAGCTGCCAAGGCGTTGCTTCACCATAGCGCCCTTTGCGCAGGGCTTGATCAATCATCTGCGCAGGCGACCAGGTCGGTTTCAACTCCAACTCGGCACGCTTGGCAAACGCCTGGGCCAGGCCGACGAAGATTTCCCAGTCATGCAGTGCGCCCTCCGGCTTGGCCAGGATCGCCCGGTTGAAGCGCGTGACGTTGCGCACTGCCAGCAGGTTGAAGGTGCTGTCGTAATGGTCATTTTCCAGCGCTGAGGTGGAGGGCAGGATCAGGTCGGCATGGCGGGTGGTTTCGTTGATGTAGAGATCGATACTGAGCATGAAGTCCAAACCCTCCAGCGCTGCATCCAGCTGGCGACCGTTAGGCGTGGACAACACAGGGTTGCCGGCAACTGTCACCAGGGCGCGCACCTGCCCTTCACCCGATGTAAGCATTTCCTCGGCCAGGGCCGCCACCGGCAGCTCGCCGCCGTACTCGGGCAAGCCCGACACACGGCTTTGCCAGGCGTTGAAATGCCCGCCCGAGGTGGTCGCCACCAGGTCGACGGCAGGCTCCGTGCACAACGCGCCGCCTGTGCGGTCGAGGTTGCCGGTCACCAGGTTCACAAGTTGCACCAGCCAGTGGCAAAGGGTACCAAATGCTTGGGTCGAGACGCCCATGCGGCCGTAACACACGGCCTGCCCAGCAGCGGCGAAGTCGCGTGCCAGCTGGCGAATGTCCGCTGCAGCGATACCACACTGGGCACTCACGGCCTCGGCACTGAACGGCGCAATGGCCTCACGCACCTGCTGCAGGCCGTTGACCGGCAAGTGCGAGCCCCGCGCCAGGCCTTCTTCGAACAATGTGTTGAGCAAGCCGCACAACAGGGCGGCATCAGCACCGGGGCGTATGAACAAATGGCTGTCAGCCATTGCCGCCGTTTCGCTACGTCGCGGGTCAACCACCACCAGGCGCCCACCACGCGCCCGAAGGGCCTTCAGGCGCTTCTCCACGTCCGGAACGGTCATGATGCTGCCATTGGAGGCCAGTGGGTTGCCGCCAAGAATCAGCATGAATCCCGTGTGGTCGATGTCCGGAATCGGCAGCAGCAGCCCATGCCCGTACATCAGATGGCTGACCAGGTGTTGGGGCAACTGATCCACTGAAGTGGCAGAGAAACGGTTACGGGTCTTGAGCAGGCCCAGAAAGTAGTTGCTATGGGTCATCAAGCCGTAATTGTGCACACTCGGGTTGCCTTGGTAGACCGCCACGGCATTGCGCCCATGGGCCTGCTGGACCGCCCACAATTTTTCGGCCGCCAGTGCAAAGGCCTCATCCCAGCCAATGGCCTGCCAATGGTCGCCTACTCGCCTGTGTGGCTGGCGCAGGCGATCCGGATCGTTCTGAATGTCCTGCAACGCCACGGCCTTGGGGCAGACATGGCCACGGCTGAAAGGGTCCAGTGGGTCGCCCTTGATCGAGCTGATCAGGGCCCGCCCGTCCTGCTCATGGCTGACTTCGATGTTGAGCCCGCAGATCGCTTCGCACAGGTGACAGGCACGGTGGTGCAGGGTCTTGGTCATGGCCGCCTCTGCCTTGTTGTTGTCGAACAGTGACTATGCGCCCGGCCCCTCCCCGCGGCCAGTGCGCTTCGCCGCGTGAATCCACCGACATCAGGCGCACGATTTACGACAGCCATTTGCCAAATTGCCAGCAAGCCGTGTACAACCTTGTGTAGCAAATAAAGAACAGCACGGCCAACGGGCAAAGACACCGTTTGCAACACCCTTTGCGAGCAGGCCGCTTTTCCCCCCTTGGCTTCAGGCGACATTTACTTATAGTATTGCGCCTTTCCCTATTTCGTCCGCCCCGTGCGGCTTACGCCGCAGGTCATTCCCGTTGTCAAAAAAACCATACGGTCGACCTGCATACCGTTGCAGATAAGGTAGTCAATCATGAGCGCTAGGCACTTTCTCTCCCTGCTGGACTTCACCACCGACGAATTGCTCGGGGTGATCCGCCGCGGCATCGAGCTGAAGGACCTGCGTAAGCGAGGCGTGCTGTTCGAACCCCTGAAGAACCGTGTACTGGGCATGATCTTCGAGAAGTCCTCGACCCGTACCCGTGTGTCCTTCGAGGCCGGCATGATCCAGCTCGGCGGCCAGGCCATCTTCCTGTCGCCTCGCGACACCCAACTGGGCCGCGGCGAGCCGATTGGTGACAGCGCCATCGTGCTGTCGAGCATGGTTGATGTGGTGATGATCCGCACCCACGCCCACAGCACCCTGACCGAGTTCGCCGCCAAGTCGCGCGTGCCAGTGATCAACGGCCTGTCCGACGAATCGCACCCGTGCCAACTGCTGGCCGACATGCAGACCTTTGTTGAACACCGCGGCTCGATTCAGGGCAAGACCGTGACCTGGATCGGCGATGGCTTCAACATGTGCAACTCCTATATCGAAGCCGCCACGCAGTTCGATTTCCAGCTGCGCATCGCCTGCCCCGAAGGCTATGAGCCGGATCAACGTTTCATGGCACTGGGCGGCGACCGCGTGCAGATCATCCGGGATGCCAAGGAAGCTGTGCGTGATGCTCACCTGGTGGTCACCGATGTCTGGACTTCCATGGGTCAGGAGGAGGAAACTGCACGGCGCCTGGCGCATTTCGCACCTTACCAGGTCACCCGCGAACTGCTCGACCTGGCTGCACCCGATGTCCTCTTCATGCACTGCCTGCCCGCCCACCGTGGCGAGGAAATCAGCCAGGACCTGCTCGACGACCCACGTTCGGTCGCCTGGGACGAGGCTGAAAACCGCCTGCATGCACAGAAGGCGCTTCTCGAATTCCTTGTAGAACCGGCTTACCACCACGCATGAGTCAACCCCTACTGCTCAACCTGCGCAACCTCGCCTGCGGCTATGGCGACCAGCGCATCGTCCAGAACCTCAACCTGCACCTGAACGCAGGCGACATCGGTTGCCTGCTAGGTTCATCCGGTTGCGGCAAGACCACCACCCTGCGCGCCATCGCCGGTTTCGAGCCGGTGCACGAAGGTGAAATCCACCTGGGCGGTGAGGTCATTTCCCGGGCTGGCTTCACCCTGGCCCCGGAAAAGCGCCGCATCGGCATGGTGTTTCAGGACTACGCGCTGTTCCCGCATCTTACCGTGGCGCAGAACATTGCCTTTGGTATCGCCAAACACCCACGCCAGGCCGCCGTCATCGAAGAGATGCTGGAACTGGTCAAACTCGGCGGGCTGGGCGGTCGTTACCCGCATGAGTTGTCTGGTGGCCAGCAGCAACGTGTCGCCCTGGCCCGGGCGCTGGCGCCCGAACCGCAACTGTTGCTGCTTGACGAGCCGTTCTCGAACCTCGACGTAGAGCTGCGCCGTCGCCTGAGCCATGAGGTTCGCGACATTCTCAAAAGCCGCGGTACCAGCGCCATTCTGGTCACTCACGACCAGGAAGAAGCCTTTGCGGTCAGTGACCAGGTCGGTGTCTTCAAGGAAGGCCGCCTGGAACAGTGGGACACGCCCTACAACCTTTACCACGAACCGCAGACGCCATTCGTGGCGAGTTTCATCGGCCAGGGATACTTCATCCGTGGGCAAATGAGCAGCCACGAAGCGGTCAATACCGAAGTGGGTGAGCTGCGCGGTAACCGCGCCTACATCATGGCGCCGGGCAGCTCGGTGGATGTACTGCTGCGCCCGGATGATATCGTGCATGCACCAGGCAGCGCGCTACTGGCAAACATCGTGGGCAAGAGCTTCCTCGGGGCATCGACGCTCTATCGCTTGCAGTTGCCCACCGGTAGCCAGCTGGAAGCGATCTTCCCTAGCCATAACGACCACGAGGTCGGTGAGAATGTGGAGATTGCAGTGAAGGCCGATCACCTCGTGCTATTCCCTGTACCGGGTAGCGTTGCGGCACAGTTGCCACGCCAGGAGAATGGCGTGCGTCGTTACAGTTCGGCGACTTGACTTCAGCGCCAGGGGGCCGCTTGGCGCCCCCCCTGTTCTCAGCCTCGACCAATCCCGGCGAACGAGCCCTGCGTATACTCCGCCAGCACCGCCGCTGCCAACTCCACTTCCAGGCCACGCCGACCGGCGCTGACATGGATAGTTGCAAAATTCTGCGCCGAGTCATCGATAAAGGTCCGCAGACGCTTCTTCTGCCCTAGTGGGCTGATCCCGCCCACCAGGTAACCGGTCGCCCGCTGCGCCGCCGCCGGGTCGGCCATCTCGCACTTCTTTACCCCGGCAGCATGGGCCAGGGCCTTGAGGTCCAAGGTCCCCACCACAGGCACAACCGCTACCAGCAATTCTCCTTTCTCGCTGCTTGCCAGCAACGTCTTGAACACCTGTTGCGGGTCGAGCCCGAGCTTTTCTGCCGCCTCCAGGCCATACGACGCCGACTTCGGGTCATGTTCATAACTGTGCACACGATGCTCGGCACGGTGCTTTTTCAACAGGTCTAGGGCGGGGGTCATGCAAGGGCTCCAGTCAGGGACGACTCGGCGGCTACTTTAGGACAATTCCTACATCCCAGCCAGCGCACCGCGATCGCGCGCCTCTAGTACGGGATCCGCATCTTATTCTAGCGGCCATATCGTGACTGACCGTTCACTTTCGACCTTTGACATCAGCGTTTCTTGTCTATATTTTTTCGTTTCTGAATAAGCGGTGCACTTTTAAGGTGCATTTCCTACATCATCCGGGGTCAATGGGGATAGACACCGGGTTTTGCTGTCGAGCGCTACGCGCCTCACAACAAAAAAAACGAGGTCATACATGACGACTGCTCTGCACCAACCCACGCTGTCCAGCCAGTGCCTGGCCGAGTTTCTCGGCACCGCCCTGCTCATCTTCTTCGGTACCGGCTGCGTCGCCGCGCTCAAGGTTGCCGGCGCCAGCTTCGGGCTTTGGGAGATCAGTATCATCTGGGGCGTGGGCGTCAGCATGGCCATCTACCTCACCGCCGGTATTTCCGGTGCGCACCTGAACCCAGCCGTAAGTATCGCCCTTGCACTGTTCGCAGGGTTCGACAAGCGCAAGCTGCCCTTCTACATGCTGGCCCAGGTATGCGGCGCATTCTGTGGCGCGGCACTGGTCTACACGCTGTACAGCAGTCTGTTCTTCGATTTCGAACAGGCCCACGCCATGCTGCGCGGTAGCGAAGGCAGCCTGGAGCTGGCCTCTGTGTTCTCCACCTACCCGCACCCGTCCCTGTCCACCAGCCAGGCATTTCTGGTCGAAGTGGTGATCACTGCCATTCTGATGAGCGTGATCATGGCCCTGACCGACGACAACAACGGCCTTCCGCGCGGTGCCATGGCCCCGCTGCTGATCGGCCTGCTGATTGCGGTGATTGGTAGCGCCATGGGCCCTTTGACTGGCTTTGCGATGAACCCGGCCCGCGATTTCGGGCCAAAACTCATGACATTCCTGGCCGGTTGGGGCGAAATCGCCTTCACTGGCGGGCGGGATATTCCTTATTTCCTGGTTCCGGTATTTGCACCGATCGTTGGCGCCTGCCTGGGTGCAGCGAGCTATCGCGGCCTTATTGCACGCAACCTGCCAGTAGCGCCCGCCGCGATCCCAGAGACAAATGACATTCGCCAGGGCGATACTCAAGCCAATTGATGCCGCCACCACGCGCAGCCCTGACCCTCTATTCTTGCAAGGCCTACGACCATGACAGACACCCAGGATAAGAACTACATCATCGCCCTGGACCAGGGCACCACCAGTTCGCGGGCGATCATTTTCGACCGTGACGCCAATGTTGTGGGTACCTCCCAGCGCGAGTTCGCACAGCACTACCCACAGGCGGGTTGGGTCGAACATGACCCGATGGAGATTTTCGCCACACAAAGCGCGACCATGGTCGAGGCCCTGGCCCAGGCAGGCATCAGCCACGCTCAGGTCGCCGCACTGGGCATTACCAACCAGCGCGAAACCACTGTGGTGTGGGACAAGGAAACCGGGCGCCCGGTGTACAACGCCATTGTCTGGCAATGCCGCCGCAGCACCGAGATCTGTGCCCAGCTCAAGCGTGACGGCCATGAAGGCTACATTCGTGAAACCACCGGCCTGGTCACCGACCCGTATTTCTCCGGCACCAAGCTGAAGTGGATCCTCGACAATGTCGACGGCGCCCGTGAGCGCGCCGAGCGTGGTGAACTGCTGTTCGGCACCATCGACACCTGGCTGATCTGGAAATTTACCGGTGGCAAGGTTCACGTCACCGACTACACCAACGCCTCGCGCACGCTGATGTTCAACATCCACAGCCTGCAGTGGGACGACAAGCTGCTGGAAATCCTGGGCATCCCACGGCAAATGTTGCCTGAGGTGCGCCCCTCTTCTGAAGTGTATGGCCACACCAAGAGCGGCATAGCCATCGCCGGTATCGCCGGCGACCAGCAATCGGCACTGTTCGGCCAGATGTGCGTGGAGCCGGGCCAGGCCAAGAATACCTACGGCACTGGCTGCTTCCTGTTGATGAACACGGGTGACCAGGCGGTGAAGTCGTCCCACGGCCTGCTCACTACCATTGCCTGCGGCCCGCGTGGTGAGGTGGCCTATGCACTGGAAGGCGCGGTATTCAATGGTGGCTCTACCGTGCAATGGCTGCGTGACGAACTGAAGATCGTCAACGACGCCCTGGATACCGAGTACTTCGCCAGCAAGGTCAAGGACAGCAACGGCGTGTACCTGGTACCAGCCTTTACCGGCCTGGGCGCCCCATACTGGGACCCGTATGCCCGCGGTGCGTTGTTCGGCCTGACACGTGGCGTGAAGGTGGACCACATCATCCGCGCCGCACTGGAGTCCATCGCCTACCAGACCCGCGATGTCCTCGACGCCATGCAGCAGGACTGTGGCCAGCGCTTGTCCGAACTGCGTGTGGACGGTGGTGCAGTGGCCAACAACTTCCTCATGCAGTTCCAGGCCGACATCCTCGGCACCTGCGTGGAGCGGCCGCAAATGCGCGAAACCACGGCACTGGGCGCCGCCTATCTGGCTGGCCTGGCCTGTGGCTTCTGGAGTGGCCTGGACGAGCTGCGCGACAAGGCGATCATCGAGCGCGAGTTCAGCCCGCAGTTGGACGAAACGCAGAAAGAAAAGCTGTATGCCGGCTGGAAGAAAGCAGTCAAGCGTACCCGTGACTGGGAAGATCACGAGGCATGATACCTGTGGGGGCCGCCATACGGCCCCCATCGTCCACTGGCCGTCATCCCTTTCCTACGGCATCATTGCAGAATTTGTCCGGCAGCCCCAAAGGACCGCCCATGAATCTGCCCCCCCGCCAACAACAAATCCTCGAACTGGTGCGCGAACGCGGCTATGTCAGTATCGAGGAAATGGCGCAGCTATTCGTTGTCACTCCCCAGACTATCCGGCGCGACATCAACCAGCTTGCCGAGCTCAACCTGCTACGCCGCTACCACGGCGGTGCGGCTTACGATTCAAGCATCGAAAATACCGCCTACGCCATGCGTGCCGACCAGATGCGCGACGAAAAACAGCGCATTGCCGACGCCGTGGCCCGACAGATTCCCGACCATGCCTCGCTGTTCATCAACATCGGCACCACCACCGAGTCGATTGCCCGGGCACTGCTCAACCACAGCCACCTGAAAGTCATCACCAACAACTTGCACGTGGCTGCGATCCTGGCCGCCAAGGACGATTTCGAAGTGCTGGTGGCGGGTGGCACGGTGCGCCGAGATGGTGGTGTAGTCGGCCAGGCCAGTGTCGATTTCATCAACCAGTTCAAGGTCGACTTCGCCCTGGTGGGCATCAGCGGTATCGACGAGGATGGCAGCCTGCTCGATTTTGACTATCAGGAAGTGCGGGTGTCGCAAGCCATCATTGCCAATGCCCGACAAGTGATCCTCGCGGCCGATTCCAGCAAATTCGGGCGCAATGCCATGGTGCGTCTGGGCTCGATCGACCTGGTCGACTGCCTGGTGACCGACCAGACACCGACCCCAACCCTTACCCAATTGTTGAACCAGAACAAGATCAGGCTTGAGGTGGTTTGAGGGCTGGCGGGTGCATACAGCCAGATATGTGGCGGCCGTGAGATCAAATGCGGCCCGCGCGGCGCATCGCGAGCGAGGCTCGCGCCTGCATCGTTTTCGGGCCAGTTATGCCTGAGACAGCGCGCGCGCCCAGAACCCTGGCCGCCCCTAAATTTTCGTAAATGTTCACTTCATTGTCATTTGATCAGTTTTTTCTATAGAGACTGACTGGCGACCGGCTTTCTGTTGCGCTAATATTTTCGCAAACGAACATCAATGTTCATATTCGATGTGAACAGCCCCAGGAGGCCTTGCCCGTGTCCCAGCCAGTTTCGTCCCAGCCCCCAACAGCCGACTGTTATGACCTTGCCGTGATCGGCGGTGGCATCAATGGCGTGGGCATCGCTGCCGACGCCGCTGGTCGCGGCTTGAAGGTCTTCCTTTGCGAAAAGGACGACCTGGCCCAACACACGTCGTCAGCCAGCAGCAAACTGATTCACGGTGGCTTGCGCTACCTGGAGCACTACGAATTTCGCCTCGTACGCGAGGCATTGGCTGAACGCGAAGTGCTGCTGGCCAAGGCGCCGCACATCGTCAAACCTATGCGCTTCGTGCTTCCGCACCGCCCGCACCTGCGCCCTGCCTGGATGATCCGCGCCGGCCTGTTCCTCTACGACCACCTGGGCAAGCGCAAGCGTCTGGGCGCCTCGCGTAGCCTGCGCTTCGGCCCGGGATACCCGCTTAAGCCAGCAATCACCCGCGGCTTCGAATACGCCGACTGCGCTGTCGATGACGCCCGCCTGGTGGTACTCAACGCCATGGCGGCACGTGAGCTAGGCGCACTTATCCACACCCGCACCCGCTGCTTGCGCGCCGAACGTGTAAAGGGCTTGTGGCAGGTAGAACTGCAGCACGCCGATGGCACCCTCCAGACGATCCATGCCCGCGCACTGGTCAACGCCGCCGGCCCGTGGGTGGCCAGCTTCATCAAGGACGACCTCAAGCTCGAGGCGCCTTACGGCATCCGCCTGATCCAGGGCAGCCACCTTATCGTGCCGCGCCTGTATGAAGGTGAACATGCCTACATTCTGCAGAACGAAGACCAGCGCATCGTCTTCTGCATCCCGTATCTGGACCGCTTTACCCTGATCGGCACCACTGATCGGGAATACAGCGGCGACCCGGCCGCGGTCGCCATTACCGAGCAGGAAACACACTACTTGTTGAAGGTGGTCAACGAGCACTTCAACCATCAACTGAGCCCAGCCGACATCCTGCATACCTACTCCGGCGTTCGACCGCTGTGCAACGATGAATCGGACAACCCTTCGGCAGTGACCCGGGACTACACACTCGCCCTTTCGGCGGACGAAGGCCAGGCACCGTTACTGTCTGTGTTCGGCGGCAAGCTCACCACCTACCGCAAGCTGGCCGAATCGGCCATGGCCGAACTCAAGCCCTTCTTCACCCAGATGCGCGGCGCCTGGACTGCCAGTGCGCCACTGCCGGGCGCAGAGGGCATGACAACGGTACAGGCGCTGATCGATGCCGTACTGGCACGTTGCGGCTGGTTGCCTGTTGACCTGGCCAAACGCTGGGTGCTCACCTACGGCAGCCGCGTGTGGCGGCTGCTTGATGGCGTTCACGGCCCCGAAGACCTCGGGCAGGCTATCGGCGCCGGGCTGTTCACCCGCGAGGTGGACTACCTGCTGGAGGAGGAATGGGCAGAGCAAACCGCTGACATTATCTGGCGTCGCACCAAGCTGGGCCTGTCGCTGACCGCGCAGGAGCAGATGGCCCTGGGGGCGTATCTGCAGCATGCCCGCAAGGTGCGCACAAATAGCCGCGCAGCCTGATACCGACGGTGAAGCCCTCTTGATTCGTCAAGGGGGCGTATTCGCCCAGCGCTCATAGGCTTCACGCGCCAACCGCGCCAGCAATGCCCGCTCGCTGCGATCGTAATCAGTTTTCAGTGCTTCACAGCGTTGCAGAAACTCGCTTTCGTTGATCACTTGCTCATCTACCTGAGCCTGCAGGGCTTCCATGCGCTGGTGCAGTGGCTGTACCAGTTCTTCAAATCGCTGCGCATGAAACTCTCGCGCGTATTGCTCCCAGAAAGGCCGCTGTGCCAACGAGGCTATCAGGGCATCCGTCGTCTCAGTTTGCAAAACCGCGTCCTGGACCCGCAGCACATCGCTGGTGGTTACGTTTGCAAAACCTGGGTAATGCATTTCGTCGAGCTCGATCGGCAAGCCCAAGGGACGCGCAAGCCGCTGTCGGTAAAAAAGCCGTGTCTCGATTTCATCGATATGAGGGGCGTGCTCGGCATGCATGCGTTGAACGTGTAAAGTCGCGTGACGGTCGACCTCGTCCAGGCGAAACAAACCACGCGCCAGGCTTAGCAAACGGGCTTCCATCCGACTGCCATGCGCGTCTTCGACGGCGCGCAGCACCAGAACCCCAAGCTCCATCTGCTCCAGCAACAGCAGCAGGCGGTCTTCACAACTGCGCCGGCCAGATGCCTCTAGAAACAACTGATGACGCAACTGCTCGTGCTGCTCACACGTTTCAAGAATTCGCCAGATTCGGCTGCGGTAATGCCCAGGGTGCTGTTCAAAGTCCTCACCATGGACGAAGTCTGCCAGAAAGCGGAACATTCCATCTGATTGCGGTTCCTCAAGCAGGGCTGTCCATATGGCCTGCTGGCGATCACGTTCAGCGTCGGCTGTACTGTTGGCCCAGGTATTGAAAAGGTCACTGTCAATGGCGCGATGGCGTGCGGACGCTGACCCCCACTGCCCCGGGGTCACACTTCGAGCCTCATCGAGCAGCAATGCGTCAGCTTCGCCAAGTGGATTATCGTGCAAGGACAACTGGTGCACCTGCAGGCGCAGCTGCTGCACCTCTCGGCGCAGTGTGCGGATGTTGTTGTTACGCAAGTCTATGTGGGCACGAAATGAAATCCGCTCAGGCAACGCCTCAAGGCCAGCAGAGCGCAAGTTGACTTCACGCAAATTGCCCAGGCGCGTCAGTACCGGCGCCCTTCCCAGCGGGTTGTGGCTGAGGTCGAGGTACCGCAGCGCGCTCATCCCGGCAAGACGCAACTCACCGGCCTCATCCATGATCACGCTGTTGCGACGCAGGTTTAGCTGCCGCAGGCGGGGCATATGTTCAATGCCGTGAGGGATCGCAGTCAGGCGATTGCCGGACAGGTCGAGCTCAATCAGGTTGGGAAAACGTCGAAGGAAGTCCCCATTGATTTCACCAAGGCGCAGGTCACTGAGGATCAGCCGTCGCACATGATCAAAGCTCACCCCCTCCGGTAATTCGGGCAGACTACCGATACGCTCTCCGCTGATGATAAGCGCGTAGTCCCCGGCCTCGTCGGTTATCTTACGCCGCCAGCTTCGCCGAACGGCAGTAGCGACCCGACGGCGGCGCAGCGCGTCCAGTGGGTTACTGGCATCCCTGCGCCATTGGCGCAGGCTCTGACGCAGGCGTGCCAACTGTCCCGTGAGCTGGCTGTAGTGCTCCCACAACCCTACTCGCCGCTCCATTAGGTCAAGCAGATAGGCTTGTAGCTCCCCGTCTGTCATAGTCGGAAACACTTGGTGGATACCACGCCCTATGGCACGCCGACTGCTCTCCCCTCGCCCACTCAAGGCATACCCGATACGCCCGTCCCCAAAACGGGTCGGGGGCCGCAGGCCAACGCCCAGACGGGGCATGCCACAGAGCTCAGCCGCTTGGGTACGATCACCGGCAGCGGCCTCGATCAACAACGAGCCCAGGGCACCTGGACTGACAGCGGCATCGCCGAGATCGGCTGTCTGCGTCTCGTCCAGCGCAGACAGCAGCGCCGCCAGGTAGGGGCCGGATGTGCCTTGGCCGGCATAGCGGTAGCCATCACCGCGGCGCACGATACACCGTACATCCTGCGCAGACTCAGCGCCGATACCGGCCAGATACCGGCCACTCGGGCTACCTTCGCGCAGTTCGATGCGCAGGGTGTCCGGCCATTTCAGCTGACGCTCGAGCAAGCCCAAAGCCAGGCGTTCGGTATCGGGATTGACGCAACGCGGCAGGCGCAAGCCGGCACAGGCCCTGTCCAGACGGCTTTCGCGCAGTGACCATCGTGCGCGCTCGGCCACTGCCAAAGGGATCCGCTGCGCGGTGCTGAGCGTATCGAGCTGCGCACCGCTGCATTGCTGAAGCAGCTCACGGGTACAACGAGCCGACAGGCCCGGGAAAGTGCGCCGCAATATCCGCTCGATGCCATTGGGCTGCACTTGCCGATCAGCAACGTACTGCGCCAGTCGCGGCGCGCTGAAGTCCGGGTGCAATTCATGTGCCTGATAAAGCTCCAGGGCATCGAGCAACCGTGCAGGTGCGCCCATGTGCTCGACGTGCAAACGGCGAACCTGCGCCTCACTCAGCCCTGTTACCTGGAGTAGGTAGTCGCATGTCGCTTCCGGTAGTTCTGCCAGGGGCGTACTCAGGCGGCGCACCAGATTGGCCCGCCCTTCCCAGTATTGGGGAGCTTCCAGTTCATGGCGCCAGCCGCCGGCGCCATTCTGCTCGATCACAGGCCGATAGGCACTGGCACGACCAGGGTGCAGGATCCTGGAGCGACCATCCTGCGGATCCTCCAACACTCGATAACAGCCCTCATCGAGGTGCCATAACCATTCCTGTGCGCCAGCACCACGCAAAGGTTCGGCATCGTAACCGGGTAGATCCGTGGCCATGAGCTTGACCTTGCCTGCGGAGTCGCACACCGGTACCAAGTCATCCACGAAGGCCAGCCGCTCAAGGGCACGCACGGCCACTTTGCTGCCGGCTGCGATCATCCCGCCGAGCACGACGTTCTCGGCAACATTGAACAGGTGGTTCAACGCCCCTTCGCGATCACCCATGCGCCAATCTTCATACCCTTCATACACTTCGTCAGCAATCTGAACCGCGTTTGCCACCAGCAGCACTTCGCCAAGCACAGGCACGAAGGCGCCCGCCACGTTCAGCAAATTCATGCCCAGCTCTTTGTAGCCCTGCATGCGCGCTTCGCGGTCTTCGTCATCTTCGACATCGGTGGGTACGGCGAGCACCTTGGCGTCATCCCTGATCTTGGCAAGGTGTTGCCGGCGCAGGTGTACGAACGGTGCGTCCGTGACCGGTGCAGAACGGGCGTCGAGTTCCACCCCGGCTGCCGATGCCTGCGCGACCCGTTCGTTCAATACCCGATAGAAATTGATGCGCTCACGCTCGGTAATGAAGCGCGCGAAAAAGCGCCGATAGTCCGGCGCACAAAAGCGCTTACCGAGGTAGTTGTCGAGTGCGTCCCAGCTGGCATGACGGGAGACGGGCTGATGAGGGTCATCGGGTATCCAGAGCACCACCGACTCCACTGCGCCATCAGCTGACGGACGCACTTCCAGCGTCAGCACGCCTTGAACCGGGCGGCCCAATAGGTACAACTGTCGGGGAACCACAGTGCCAACCAGCGCAGGCACTACCGGCTTTTCAGCAACAAGCGGCAACAGAAAAAAATATGTGCGCTCGTCAATGTCCTGCTTCAACGCGGCGACCCGCATCGCCACCTCGAAATGTGCCTTGAAACTCGCTTCGAAAAGCCCGTGCAAGCGGGAAACGGCCTGGCCCGGCTCATCCTCCGGGCCATCTTCAGGCTGTAGGTGGTGCGTGAGCAACGCCTGGTACTTGCCACCTGCGTCGACCTCGCGACATGCGGAGGCAAACGCGTGGAAGCTCATCGGCAGCCGGTTACCGTTGCCATCGACCAGTTCACCTTTGCGCATCAGCCCGGGGCGCGTCTCCCTGCGATGATAGTTATGCAGCGCCGCCTCCAGCAATGACCGCCTGGAGCGGCGAACATAGGTGGGCCGCAGCAGCGCAGGCGAAGCGCTGGGTAGCACCAGCCGCTGCGAGACCCGTACCTTCCAGCCCGTCACGTCCGGGTTGCTGATGCCGCTCTTGCGCAGCTTCGTTTTGAGCAACTCTGCCGCGTAGGCCTGCAAGGAAGGGATGGCCTGGAGGATCGGGCCAAGCCGAGCATTGCAGTGCGCCTGCCGACGCAGGGCATTACGTAACGCATCGAGCCTTTCCGGTTGCGCGTGGTCGACTAGCCATCCAGGCAAGTTTTGGGCAATCAGGCTATCGATGGAATCGTTCGGGGGCCGGTGCGGTGACATCTGTGGAACTCTCCAGGCAAAGAGCAGAGCACACTACGTCTGCGCCCTTGCCGCGCACTGCATAGTTACCACACGCGATACCTGAATGTGCGGCAGCCCACGCGTTCGGATAACCGAACGAGCAAACGCTATTTATTCGGCCTGGCGAACCCCGGAGAGATGTAGAGACTGTCAAGCGCGAGCAATACAAGCGGTTTAAGGTCGACAGCAGGGCTTGGCACGAGTCATGCTCTACACTTGGTAGCCGAATGCACCCGCTTCTTGCTGTATTCGTTGAACGAAGAGTCCGCCAACGGCTCCATAAAAAAAACAAACACGTCGAGGAAAATTTGATGCGTATCGTTCGTCAATTGCTGGGCGCAGCCATCGCGGCTGCAGTCATCGCTTCGCCGGCCATGGCCGAGGAGCTCACCGGCACCCTGAAGAAGATCAAGGAATCGGGCACCATCACCCTGGGGCACCGCGACTCCTCCATTCCATTTTCCTACCTGGCCGGCAAACCTGAGCCCGTCGGTTACTCGCATGACATCCAGCTGGCCGTCGTCGACGCGCTGAAGAAGCAACTGGGCACGGACATCAAGGTCCGTTACAACCTGGTCACCTCGCAAACCCGTATTCCGCTGGTGCAGAACGGCACCGTCGACCTGGAGTGCGGCTCCACCACCAACAACGTCGAGCGCCAACAACAGGTCGGCTTCTCGGTCGGCATCTTCGAAGTCGGTACCCGCCTGTTGACCAAGGTCAAGGACGGTCAGCCTGCATACAAAGACTTCCCGGACCTGGCCGGCAAGAACGTGGTGACCACCGCCGGTACCACCTCCGAGCGCATCCTCAAGGCGATGAACGCCGACAAGCAGATGAAGATGAACGTGATTTCCGCCAAGGACCACGGTGAAGCCTTCAACATGCTCGAAAGCGGCCGCGCCGTGGCCTTCATGATGGACGACGCCCTGCTCGCCGGTGAAATGGCCAAGGCGCGCAAGCCATCCGACTGGGTCATCACCGGTACGCCACAGTCGTATGAAATCTACGGCTGCATGGTGCGCAAGGAAGACGCTGC
This sequence comes from Pseudomonas sp. D5(2026), assembly GCF_057766845.1. Taxonomy (NCBI): domain Bacteria; kingdom Pseudomonadati; phylum Pseudomonadota; class Gammaproteobacteria; order Pseudomonadales; family Pseudomonadaceae; genus Pseudomonas; species Pseudomonas sp. D5(2026). The sequence continues at coordinate 1,125,613 of NZ_CM173421.1, read as the reverse complement.
GTTCAAGAAAGCGGTCGACGACGCGATCATTGCCTACTTCAAGTCGGGCGAAGTCAACAAGAGCTACGACAAGTGGTTCATGCAGCCGATCCCGCCTAAAGGTCTGAACCTCAACTTCCAGATGAGCGAAGAGCTGAAAAAACTGATCGCCGAGCCAACCGACAAGGCTGCGGACGAGAAGAAGTCCTGATCCTCAGCAAATAGTGGCCTGGTGCTCACAAGCACGAATCAATTCTGCAGGCCACTCATTAGTGTCTAACCTTTCATCCGTGGGCGCCCTGCGCCCCCGGATGCTCGAAGGTGCCCGTGAAACAACCGTCTGAGGGGAAATCCCGATGAATTACAACTGGGACTGGGGCGTGTTCTTCAAGTCCACCGGCGTGGGCAGCGAAACCTATCTGGACTGGTACATCACCGGCCTGGGCTGGACCATCGCCATCGCCATCACCGCCTGGATCATCGCGCTGCTGCTGGGGTCACTCCTCGGCGTCATGCGTACCGTGCCGAACCGCCTGGTATCGGGTATCGCCACCGCCTACGTGGAACTGTTCCGCAACGTACCGCTGCTGGTGCAATTGTTCATCTGGTACTTCCTGGTACCCGACCTGCTGCCAGAAGGCTTGCAGGAATGGTTCAAGCAGGATCTCAACCCGACCACTTCGGCACTGATCAGCGTGGTCATCTGCCTGGGCCTGTTCACCGCCGCACGCGTCTGTGAGCAAGTGCGTACCGGTATTCAGGCACTGCCCAAAGGCCAGGAAGCTGCCGCCCGCGCCATGGGCTTCAGCCTCCCGCAAATCTACAACAATGTGCTGCTGCCGCAGGCCTACCGGATCATCATTCCGCCGCTCACCTCCGAGTTCCTCAACGTGTTCAAGAACTCCTCGGTGGCGTCGCTCATCGGCCTGATGGAGCTGCTGGCGCAGACCAAACAGACCGCTGAGTTTTCCGCCAACCTGTTCGAGGCGTTCACCCTGGCCACGCTGATCTACTTCACCCTGAACATGGGCCTGATGTTGCTCATGCGCATGATCGAGAAGAAAGTCGCCGTGCCTGGCCTGATCTCCGTGGGGGGCAAGTAAATGGAAATGGATTTCAGCGAAATCATCCCCGCCCTGCCAGCCCTCTGGGACGGCATGGTCATGACCCTCAAGCTGATGGTCATGGGAGTCATCGGCGGTATCGTGCTGGGCACCATACTGGCCCTGATGCGCCTGTCGTCGAGCAAACTGCTGTCGAACCTGGCCGGTGCCTACGTCAACTACTTCCGCTCGATCCCGCTGCTGCTGGTGATCACCTGGTTCTACCTGGCGGTACCGTTCGTGCTGCGCTGGATCACCGGCGAAGATACCCCGGTGGGTGCCTTCACCTCCTGCGTGGTCGCCTTCATGATGTTCGAGGCCGCGTACTTCTGCGAAATCGTCCGCGCCGGCGTGCAGTCGATCTCCAAGGGCCAGATGGGCGCCGCACAAGCGCTGGGCATGAACTACGCGCAGACCATGCGCCTGATCATCCTGCCCCAGGCCTTCCGCAAGATGACCCCGCTGCTGCTGCAGCAGAGCATCATTTTGTTCCAGGACACCTCGCTGGTGTATACCGTGGGCCTGGTCGACTTCCTCAACTCGGCTCGCTCCAACGGCGACATCATCGGGCGCTCCCATGAGTTCCTGATCTTCGCCGGCGTCGTCTACTTCATCATCAGCTTCTCCGCTTCGTGGCTGGTCAAGCGCCTGCAAAAAAGGATCACCGTATGATTTCCATCAAGAACGTCAACAAGTGGTACGGCGACTTCCAGGTACTGACCGACTGCAGCACCGAGGTCAAGAAAGGTGAAGTAGTGGTGGTCTGTGGCCCGTCGGGCTCGGGCAAGTCCACCCTGATCAAGTGCGTCAACGCGCTGGAGCCGTTCCAGAAGGGCGACATCGTGGTTGACGGCACCTCGATTGCCGACCCGAAGACCAACCTGCCCAAACTGCGCTCGCGGGTGGGCATGGTGTTCCAGCACTTCGAGCTGTTCCCGCACCTGACCATCACCGAAAACCTGACCATTGCCCAGCGCAAGGTGCTGGGCCGCAGCGAGGCGGAAGCCACCAAGAAGGGCCTGGCCCTGCTCGACCGTGTAGGCCTCAGTGCCCATGCCAAGAAGCACCCTGGCCAGCTCTCCGGTGGCCAGCAGCAGCGCGTGGCAATCGCCCGCGCCCTGGCGATGGACCCGATCGTCATGCTGTTCGACGAGCCCACCTCGGCACTGGACCCTGAAATGGTCAGCGAGGTGCTGGACGTGATGGTGCAACTGGCCCAGGAAGGCATGACCATGATGTGCGTAACCCACGAGATGGGCTTTGCCCGCAAAGTCGCCAACCGGGTTATCTTCATGGACAAGGGCAGCATCATCGAAGACTGCACCAAGGAAGAGTTCTTCGGTGACCAGAGCGCCCGCGACCAGCGCACCCAGCACTTCCTCAGCAAGATCCTGCAGCACTGACCCGGCCACAGCTTCCGCTGCCAGGCACCCACCAGGCAGCGGAAGCTGGTCGTTACAAGGCCACTGTGATGAAATGCGACCCCTCGCTACTTCGCCCTGCCAAGCCTGCCGTGAATTCCCGCCTGATCCGTCAATTGCTGTTACCGCCACTGATCATCCTGCTGATGGTCGGCCTGGGAATGGCTGGCTACCTGATCAGCGAGAGCAATGGTATCCGCACCCTCAGCGAAAACGGCGAACGCCAGCTGGAGCTGCACGCACGTACGGTCGAAAGCGAAATCAGCAAGTACACCTACTTGCCGAGCCTGCTGGAACTGGAAGACAGCGTCTCGCACCTGCTCACCGACCCGGACGGCGGCTCACGCCAGACGGTCAACGAATACCTTGAAGGCCTGAACCGTCGCAGCCGCAGTCGGGCCATCTTCGTCCTCGACACCAATGGCCGGGTGCAGGCCACCAGCAACTGGCGCGATGCCGACTCGTTCCTGGGTGAAGACCTGTCGTTCCGCGCCTACTTCCAGACAGCCGTGCGCGGCGAACCCGGGCGGTTCTACGGCATCGGCAGTACCACTGGCGAGGCCGGCTATTACCTGGCCCACGGGCTTGAGGAGCACGGCAAGATCATAGGCGTTGCAGTGATCAAAGTGCGCCTGGACACCCTCGAGGAGCGCTGGCAGCGCGCCCGCCTGGAAGCGTTCGTCAGCGACGAAAATGGCATCATCATCCTCTCCAGTGACCCGGCCCGGCGCCTTAAGTCGGTGCGCCCGCTGACCCCGCAAATCAAGGAGCGCCTGGCGCGAAGCCTGCAGTACTACTGGTGGCCGCTGAACGAACTGCAGCCTCTGGCCCGGGAGACCCTGGCCGACGGTGTGGAAAAACTGACCTTCCCCGCCAACACCGAAACCGCTCATGGCAAACCGCACGAAGTGGCCTACCTGGCGCAAACCAGGCGCCTGGTGGACACGCCCTGGCATTTCACCCTGCTGACCCCACTGCAAGACCTGCGTCGCGAATCCATGGTGCAGGGCATCCTGGTGGGCGTGGCCTTTGCCTTGCTGGCGATCCTCGGCATTGCCTGGAACGAGCGGCGCAAGGTGATCGCCACCCGCCTGGCGGCCCGCGAAGCCCTTGAAGAAGCCAACAGCCAGCTGGAGCGGCGGATTGCCGAACGCACCGCCGACCTGCGCGCCAGCAACGAACGCCTGAAGGGCCAGATTCGCGAGCGCCGGCATGCCGAGCAAACCTTGCGCCACGCCCAGGATGAGCTGGTGCAGGCGGGCAAGCTGGCCGCCATCGGGCAAATGTCCACCAGCATTGCCCACGAGCTGAACCAGCCACTGGCCGCGTTGCGCACCTTGTCTGGCAATACTGTGCGCTTCCTCGAGCGCGGGGCGCTGGAGACCGCCAGTACCAACCTGCGCACCATGAATGACCTGATCGACCGCATGGGCCGCATCACCGCCAGCCTGCGCTCATTTGCCCGGCGCGGCGATGACAGCGGCCAGGCTTCACTGGCCAAGGCGGTGGAGGCCACCCTGCAAGTGTTGGCCAACCGCATCAGTGCCTGTCACCTGAAATTGCACCACCAGTTCGAGGACCAGCAACTGGCCATCGACCAGACCCGCCTGGAGCAGATTCTGGTCAACCTGATCGGGAATGCCCTTGACGCCATGGCCGCGCAACCGCAGCCTGAGCTGTGGCTGGAAGGCGAGTTGCAGGGCGACAAGTACCGTTTGCAGGTGCGCGACAATGGCCATGGCATCGACGCCGAGGCGCGCAAGCACCTGTTCGAACCCTTCTTTACCACCAAACCGGGCGAGCATGGCCTGGGCCTGGGCCTGACCCTGTCGGCGAGCCTTGCCGCCGCCGCCAAGGGAAGCCTCAACGTCGAGCATCCCGCCACCGGCGGCACGGCCTTTGTCCTGGCCCTGCCTCTGGTTTCACCCCCTAGCGAATCGGCAGAGCATCCATGAACCAAGCGCCTCTTACCGTCCTGATCGTCGAAGACGACCCGCATGTGCTGCTCGGCTGCCAGCAGGCGCTGGCCCTGGAGGATATCGCCTGCGAGGGCGTAGGCAGCGCCGAACAGGCGCTGGAACGCATCGGCGACGATTTCGCCGGCATTGTCGTCAGCGATATCCGCCTGCCGGGTATTGATGGCCTGGAGCTGCTCAATCGCCTCAAGGCCCGTGACCGCAGCCTGCCAGTGGTGCTGATCACTGGTCATGGCGATATCGACATGGCCGTAGGCGCCATGCGTAACGGCGCCTATGACTTCATGGAAAAACCGTTCTCCCCCGAGCGCCTGGTCGACGTGGTACGCCGCGCGCTGGAACAGCGCGGGCTGTCACGCGAAGTGGTGGCCCTGCGCCGCCAGCTGGCCGAACAGAGCAGCCTGGAGGGACGCATCATTGGTCGCTCACCGGCCATGGAGCACTTGCGCGAACTGATCGCCAACGTCGCCGACACCTCAGCCAACGTGCTGATCGAAGGCGAGACCGGCACCGGCAAAGAGCTGGTCGCACGCTGCCTGCACGACTTCAGCCGCCGCCAGAGCCACCCGTTCGTGGCGCTGAACTGTGGCGGCCTGCCGGAAAACCTGTTTGAAAGCGAGATATTCGGCCACGAGGCCAACGCCTTCACCGGTGCCGGCAAACGCCGCATCGGCAAGATCGAACACGCCAATGGCGGCACGCTGTTCCTCGATGAAGTGGAGAGCATGCCGATCAACCTGCAGATCAAGCTGCTGCGCGTACTGCAGGAGCGCACTCTGGAGCGACTGGGCTCGAACCAGAGCATCCCGGTGGATTGCCGGGTGATCGCCGCGACAAAGGCCGATCTCGATGCCTTGGGCCAGAGCGGCCAGTTCCGCAGTGACCTGTATTACCGGCTGAACGTGGTAACCCTGGAGCTGCCGCCGCTGCGTGAGCGCCGTGAAGACATTCTGCAGTTGTTCGAACACTTCCTGCAGCAATCGGCCCTGCGCTTCGACCGCGAAACACCGACACTGGACAGCCAGACCCTGTCGCGCCTGATGGCCCATGACTGGCCGGGCAACGTGCGCGAGTTGCGTAACGTGGCCGAACGCTATGCCCTCGGCCTGCCAGCGTTCAAGAAAGGCCCCAGCGGTGGTGCCAACCAAGGCCTGCTTTTTGCCGAGGCGGTGGAAGCATTCGAACGCAACCTGCTCACTGATGCCCTGCAACGCACTGGCGGCAACCTGAGCCAGGCCAGCCAGGAGCTGGGCATGGCCAAGACCACGCTGTTCGACAAAGTGAAAAAATACGGCCTCGGCTGACTTGAACCCAAACTGGAAAGCCTGAGATCGGTGCAGCACCTGTGGGAGCGAGCAAGCCCGCGAAGCAGCCAGCGCAAATTCAGAGCCCAGCGATGTGCGTGACCGCTTGCCTATGCGCCTGCAAATAAGGCAACACCGCCCCCAGCAGCGGCGCCTTGAACGGCTCTTGAAAACGGTGCGCCAGCCCCGGGATCAAGCGCAATTGGCTACCCTGAATATGCGCCGCCAGGTGCACGCCATGCATCACCGGCAATAACGGATCAGCCGTACCGTGCACCACCAGGGTCGGCACTCGCAACTGGTTGAGCAACTCCACGCGACTCGGCTCGGCCAGTATCGCCATGATCTGGCGCTTGGCTCCGTCCGGGTTGAACGCCCGGTCGTAGGCCTGCGCCGCCTGATGCAGCAACACGTCACGGTCGTCGTGTACTTCCGGGCTGCCCAAAGCCGCCAGCAGGTCGGCCTGCTGCTCGATAGCCACTGCGCGGTTCGGCGCGCTGCGCCGGGCCAGCAACTGCACCAACGCCGGATCCGGTGCCGGCAAACCCGCAGCCCCTGAACTGGACATGATCAGCGTCAGGCTGCGCACACGCTCGGGCGCCATCGCCGCCAGATGCTGGGCAATCATGCCGCCCATGCTCACCCCCAATACATGAAACTGACGCACGCCCAACGCGTCCATCAGGCGCAAGCCGTCATCGGCCATATCAGTCAGCGTATAGGGCGCCGACACAGGCAGGCCCAGCTTGTAACGCAACAGTTCGAGCGTCAGGTTGGCGTGCGGTGGCACCTGGTTCCAGCGTGACAGGCCGACATCGCGGTTGTCATAGCGGATCACCCGAAAACCTTGTCGGCACAATGCCTCGACCACGTCGTCCGGCCAATGAATCAGCTGCCCGCCCAGGCCCATGACCAGCAGCAAGGCCGGGTCGCGTGGCGCACCGACGCTCTGGTACACCAGGCTGACGGCACCCAGTTCGGCACGCTGCACCGGCACATGGGCGTCACAGCGCTGTTCGGCGGAACTCGCCGGTACGCTCAGCAGGAAGAAAAGAAAAAGCCAAAAAGCCCGCATGAAAGAAACACCAGAATGCAGATCCCCAGTAGAGCGCGAGTCTGATGAATTCTGTTCGGGCGCGCTGCCACAGTTCGGTGACAGTTTCATGACTTCCGCCAGACGGTGCGACGATCGCCCAGTCGACAGATGCCGCATCATGAGGGAAACTCAACTCATTCCCTGTTTCTTCAATTCCACACCCCGGAGTCATCTGTGCTGGAGATCCGTCACCTGAAAACCCTTCATGCCCTGCGCGAAGCCGACAGCCTGGTGGAGGCCGCCGAACGCCTGCACCTGACCCAGTCGGCATTGTCGCACCAGTTCAAGGAGCTGGAAGAGCGCCTGGGCCTCCCGATTTTCGTGCGCAAGACCAAGCCGATCCGCTTCACCAGCGCCGGGCTGCGTCTGCTGCAACTGGCCGATGCCACCCTGCCGTTGCTGCGCGGTGCCGAACGTGACATCGCACGCCTGGCCGGCGGCACTGCCGGGCGCCTGCACATGGCTATCGAATGCCACAGCTGCTTCCAGTGGCTGATGCCGACCATCGACCAGTTCCGCGATGCCTGGCCGGAAGTGGAACTGGACCTGGCCTCCGGCTTTGCCTTCGCCCCGCTGCCGGCCCTGGCCCGCGGCGACCTTGACCTGGTGGTTACCTCCGACCCGGTGGACCTGGCAGGCATCACTTATGTGCCGCTGTTCACCTACGAGGCGATGCTGGCAGTGGCCAACCAGCACCCGCTGGCCAGCAAGCCTTACATCGTGCCGCAAGACTTGCTCGACCAGACGCTGATCACCTACCCGGTGGAGCGCGATCGCCTGGACATCTTCACCCGCTTCCTGGAGCCGGCCGATATAGAGCCAGCTGCCGTGCGCACCTCGGAGCTGACGGTGATGATGATGCAACTGGTGGCCAGCGGCCGTGGCGTATGCGGCATGCCGCATTGGGCGCTGCACGAGTACAGCTCGCGCGGCTATGTGAAGGGCAAACGCCTGGGCGAGAAAGGCCTGTTTGCCACGCTTTATGCCGCCGTACGCACCGACATGCTCGATGCCCCATATATGCGCGACTTTTTGCTGACGGCCAAGGACACCTCGTTCGCCACCCTCGACGGTGTCAGCGCGGTGCGTTGAGCGCCTGGCGATACAGCGGCAGGATCAAGTCGCGGGTCAGGGGGGCCAGTTGCATGACGGGCGCCTGATCTGCAGCCAGCCAGACCACCTCCTCGATCTCTGCGGCCGGCACCACGGCAGCGGCGCTGTCGACACGGAACAGTTCGGCTTGCACTTCGAAGCCGGGCTCGTTGGCGGCGGGGGCACTGAACTGGCCCAGGTGCATGGCCTGAGCCGGGTCGATGCGCAGGCCCAGTTCCTCGTGCAACTCGCGCACCAGCGCCTGTACCGGCGTTTCACCGGCATCGATCTTGCCGCCTGGCTGCATGAACGCCTCGGTGCCACGCTTGCGCACCAGCAGGGTGCGGCCCTGAGGGTCGATCAGCAGGGCGGCGGCGATGCGGATGATGTTGGGCATGGGTGAGCTCGCTGAAAAAATTGACTCGCGAGGATCCCATGGGGTCATTGGCCTGACAAGGCCGGTCATTCCTGTGCCGGCCTGACAGACGAGCGGCCCCTTGCCAACCCGTTGCACACCCTCCATAAACAACACATGAACCTGCCCGCCAAACACCACCCGGTGCTCGAGCTGTTCCATCCTGCCGTCAGCACCTGGTTCCGCCGCTACTTCGCCACGGTAACCGATGCCCAGGCCCAGGCCTGGCCATTGATCCACGCCGGGCAATCCATGCTGCTGGCCGCGCCGACCGGATCAGGCAAGACCCTGAGCGCTTTTCTGGCCGTGCTCGACGAACTGCTGCGCGAAGGCATGAAGCACCAGGGCGAGCTGCCCGCACAGACTCTAGTGATCTATATTTCACCTCTGAAGGCCCTGTCCAATGACATCCGTCTTAACCTGCAGGCCCCACTCGAAGGCATCAGCCAAGCCATCGCCGACCAAGGCCTGAACGCCCCACGTATCACTACGGCCGTGCGCACGGGCGACACACCGCAAAAGGAACGTGCCGCCATGCGCAAGCTGGCCCCGCACATTCTGGTGACGACCCCCGAATCGCTTTACGTGCTGATGGGCTCCGCTTCTGGCCGTGAAGGCCTGGCCAACGTGCACACCGTGATCGTCGATGAAATCCACGCCCTGGCCGGCAACAAGCGCGGCGCCCACCTGGCACTGACCTTGGAACGACTGCAAGCCTTGTGCAAAAGGCCACTGCGGCGTATAGGCCTGTCCGCCACGCAACGGCCGGTAGAGCGTGTGGCACAGTTTCTGGTCGGGAGCGGGCGTGCCTGCGCCATCGTCGATGTCGGCCATGCGCGCCAGCGCGATCTGGCTATCGAAGTGCCGCCAGTACCGCTGGGGGCAGTGATGGCTACCGACGTCTGGGGCCTCGTGTACGATCGTTTGGCCACCCTGGCCCGTGAACACCGCACCACGCTGGTATTCGTCAACACCCGGCGCCTGGCCGAGCGTATCACCCGCCACCTCAGCGACCGTCTGGGTAAAGAGGCGGTTGCCGCGCACCACGGCAGCCTGTCCAAGGAGCTGCGCCTGGATGCGGAGCAGCGGCTCAAGAGCGGCAAGCTCCAGGTGCTGGTAGCAACCGCATCGCTGGAGCTTGGCATTGATATCGGCGATGTCGACCTGGTTTGCCAGATCGCCTCGCCGGGCTCGATTGCCGCCTTCCTGCAACGGGTAGGCCGCGCTGGGCACCAGGTCGATGGTGTGCCAAAGGGGCGCCTGTTCCCCACCTCACGCGATGACCTGATCGAATGCGTTGCCCTGCTTGACTGCGTTCGCCAGGGCGAACTGGACGAACTGCACATCCCCCGGGCGCCACTGGATGTACTGGCCCAGCAGATCGTCGCAGAAGCCAGCAACCAGGCCTGGCACGAACAGGCTCTGCTGGATTGCCTACGCCAGGCTACACCTTACGCCGAGCTCGATCAGCACCATTACCAGGCCCTGCTGCGCATGCTCGCCGAGGGCTACAACGGCCGCCAGGGTGTGCGCAGTGCCTACTTGCACCGTGACGTAGTGACCGGCACGCTGCGTGGCCGACGTGGCAGCCAACTGACTGCGCTGACCAGCGGCGGCACTATCCCCGACAACGCTGACTACGCCGTGTTACTGGAACCGCAGGCGCTGAACATTGGCAGCGTCAATGAAGACTTTGCCGTGGAAAGCATTGCCGGCGATATTTTCCAGCTGGGCAACGCCTCGTATCGCATTCTGCGCGTAGAGCCGGGCCGGGTGCGGGTAGAGGATGCTCACGGCCTGCCGCCGACCATTCCGTTCTGGCTGGGTGAAGCGCCGGGGCGCAGTGACGAGCTGTCTGCCGCCGTAGCCCGATTGCAGGCGCGAATAGACCAGCAACTGGCGCAGGCAGGCGGCGACACGGTCGAGGTACTGGCCTGGTTGCAGGCGACCTTCGAACTGGACGAAGCCAGTGCAGGCCAGTTACTCGACTACCTGGCCCGCACCCGTGAAGTGCTTGGCGCCCTGCCCTCGCAGGATACGCTGGTGATGGAACGCTTTTTCGATGAGTCCGGCGGGACCCAACTGATCATTCATTCGCCCTACGGCAGCCGTATCAACCGCGCCTGGGGCCTGGCCCTGCGCAAACGCTTCTGCCGCACCTTCAACTTCGAGCTGCAGGCTGCCGCCAGCGAGGACGCCATCGTGTTGTCACTGTCGACCAGCCACAGTTTCGAGCTGGACGAAGTGTGGCGTTACCTGAACAGCCGCAGCGCCGAGCCGATCCTCATCCAGGCCCTGCTCGATGCACCGCTGTTCGGCGTGCGCTGGCGCTGGAACGCAGGCGTGGCCATGGCACTGCCGCGCTTTGTGGGCGGACGCAAGGTGGCACCACAAATCCAGCGCATGAAAAGCGAAGACCTGATTGCCGCTGTGTTTCCCGACCAGATCGCCTGCCTGGAGAACATCGTCGGCGAGCGGCAGATTCCCGACCACCCGCTGGTCGAGCAAACCCTCGACGACTGCCTGCACGAAGCAATGGACAGCGAAGGCTGGCTGGCCCTGCTGCGGCGCATGGAAAGCGGCGCAGTGCGCTTGCTGTGCAGGGACTTGCCCGCCCCCTCGCCGCTGGCATCAGCGATTCTCAACGCCCGGCCTTATGCCTTTCTGGACGATGCACCACTGGAAGAACGACGTACCCAGGCGGTACTCAACCGGCGCTGGAACGACGTGCACAGTAGCGACGACCTGGGCGCACTGGACGCTGATGCCATTGCTGCCGTCGCGGCCGAGGCCTGGCCACAGCCGGCCAATCCCGACGAAATGCACGAAGCATTGATGAGCCTGGGTGCCATCGGTCAGATCGAGGTAGATGCCAACCCCTGCTGGGATTTGTTGCTAAGGCAGCTGGCCAAGGCCGGGCGTGCCTTGCGTCTGCCCGATGACAAGCTCTGGTTGGCCCGCGAACGCCTGAGCCTGCTGCTGGCACTGTACCCCACAGCGCACAGGGAGCCAGCGTTCGAACGGCTCGCTGGCTTCGACCAGCCCATCGAACCCGACAACGCACTGAGCGAACTGCTGCGCGCCCGCCTGAGCGGCCATGGCCCGCAGCCCCTGGCGCAAATCGCTGCGCCTTTGGGCAAACCGGTAACCGATATCGAGCAGGCTCTGGCCCGCCTGGAAGCCGAAGGCTATGTGCTGCGCGGGCATTTCAGCCCAGGTACAACTGACTTGCAATGGTGCGAACGCCACTTGCTGGCACGCATCCACCGCTACACGGTCAAACGCCTGCGCCGCGAGATCGAACCGGTCAGCCTGCAAGACTTCATGCGCTTTCTGTTCGATTGGCAGCACCTGGCGCCTGACGAGCGCCTGCGTGGTCCGCAGGCGGTGGCCGAAGTGCTGGTCCAGCTACAAGGGTTCCCCAGCGCCGCAGCAGCCTGGGAGGCGGAACTGCTGCCGGCGCGTATCAAAGACTACAGTCCGCACTGGCTCGATGAAGCCTGCCGAAGCGGGCAGTTTGCCTGGAGCCGGCTGGCGGCAACAGTGGCGAGCAGCACGTTGACCAGTACCCCACTGGTGCTGCTGCCGCGGGAGCAGTTGAACACGTGGCGCAGTCTGGCGCCCGCACCTGCTGTCGACGCCCTTGGCCTACGTGCGCAACGTGTGCACGAAGCGCTGAAAACCCTGGGGGCGCTGTTCTTCGATGAACTGGCACATGAAGCACATCTGCTGCCCAGTGAACTGGAAACTGCACTGCAGGAGCTAGTGGGCTCAGGCCTGGTCGGGGCGGACAGCTTCACTGGCTTGCGCAGCCTTATCACGCCTGCAACCAAGCGCAGCTCACGTAACAGCCGCCGTGGCCACCCGCCACTTTCCAGCAGCATGGCACATGCCGGGCGCTGGTCACTGCTGCGCCGCAGCGTTGCGCCACCGGAGCACGACCAGCGCCTGGAGCACATTGCCCGCACGCTGCTGCGCCGCTATGGCGTGATCTGTTGGCGCCTGTTGGCGCGCGAGAGTGATGTACTGCCGCCCTGGCGTGAGCTGCTGCGCTGCTACCACCGATTGGAAGCACGTGGCGAAATCAGGGGCGGGCGCTTCATTGCCGGGCTGGCCGGTGAACAGTTCGCCTTGCCTGAGGCGGTAGTATTGCTGCGGCAAGTGAGACGACGTGAACCGGACGGAACGCTGCAGGTGGTGAGCGCCAGTGACCCGCTGAACCTGATCGGCTCGTTGCTGCCGGGGGCGAAAGTGCCGGCAGTGATTGGCAACCGGCTTCTGTATCGCGACGGAATACCGGTGGCGGTGCGGATGGCAGGGCGTTACGCGTATCTGATCGAGGCGTCCGCACAGGAGCAGGAAAGCTGGCGGCAAAAACTGCTGCGCGACACCCTGTAGGAGCGGGTTTACCCGCGAATATGGTAGCGGCGGCAACGGTGAACGGCGGGTGGAGATTGCCCGGCAGGCCCGACCCTTCGCCGGTAAACCCGCTCCTACAGCGGTTGGCGTTGCGCCCAGGCAATTTGGCTCGGGTCGAGAATGATTTGCGCTACCCCGATTTTATTTTGCAGTGCCCGGCAACTTGGCTATGGTCGGGGTTTGCCCCCAGGCCCTGAGCCTGACCGAGCCATCGCAAGGACCCTGTATGAGCCTGTCACTTCTCAGTCGTTATGCCTTCTTCGCCGCCTGTGTGCTGTTCACTCTGGCGAGCATCCCCTTCAGCCACCACGAATGGTTGTGGCCGTTCACCCTGACCACTGGCATCCTCAGCCTGGTCGGCCTGTTCGACCTGCTGCAGCAGCGCCACGCCGTACGCCGCAACTACCCGGTTCTTGGCAACATCCGCTATCTGGTCGAGGCCATTCGCCCGGAAATCCGCCAGTACCTGCTGGAGTCCGACAGCGATGCTCTGCCATTCTCCCGCGCCCAACGCTCGCTGGTGTATGCCCGGGCGAAGAACGAAGCCTCGGACAAACCTTTCGGCACCCTGATCGACGTATATGAATCCGGTTTCGAGTTTATCGGCCACTCGATGCGCCCGGCACCGCTGGCCGACCCGGCCAGCTTCCGCGTTATCGTTGGTGGGCCGCAGTGCAGCCAGCCGTATTCGGCCTCGATCTTCAACATTTCGGCCATGAGTTTCGGCTCGCTCAGTGCCAATGCCATCCGTGCGCTCAACCAGGGCGCCAAGCTGGGCAACTTCCACCACGACACCGGCGAGGGCAGCATCAGCCCTTACCATCGCGAGCACGGCGGTGATCTGGTGTGGGAACTGGGCAGCGGCTACTTCGGGTGCCGCACGCCGGATGGGCGCTTCGATCCCGAACGCTTCGCCGCCCAGGCGCGCAGCCCTCAGGTGCGCATGATCGAGATCAAGATGAGCCAGGGCGCCAAGCCCGGCCACGGCGGCATATTGCCCAAACACAAGGTTACCCAGGAAATTGCCGAAACCCGTGGCGTGCTGATGGGCGAGGATTGCATCTCCCCGTCGCGCCACAGCGCCTTCTCGACACCGATCGAAATGATGCAGTTCATCGCCCAGTTGCGTGAACTGTCCGGCGGCAAGCCGGTGGGTTTCAAGTTCTGCCTGGGTCACCCGTGGGAATTCATGGGCATCGCCAAGGCCATGCTGGAAACCGGCATCCTGCCCGACTTCATCGTCGTCGATGGCAAGGAAGGCGGCACCGGCGCAGCGCCTGTGGAGTTCACCGACCATATCGGGGTGCCACTACGTGAAGGCCTGCTGTTCGTGCACAACACCCTGGTCGGCCTGAACCTGCGCGACAAAATCAAGCTGGGCGCCAGCGGCAAGATTGTCAGCGCCTTCGACATCGCCAGCGTGCTGGCCATTGGCGCCGACTGGGCCAACTCGGCACGCGGCTTCATGTTCGCCATCGGCTGCATCCAGTCGCAAAGCTGCCACACCAACAAGTGCCCGACCGGCGTGGCCACGCAAGATCCGCTGCGCCAGCGTGCGCTGGTGGTGCCCGACAAAGCCCAGCGGGTGCTGAACTTCCATCACAACACGTTGCGTGCCTTGGCGGAAATGCTCGCGGCGGCAGGCCTGGAGCACCCGGCTCAACTGGAGGCCAAGCACCTGGTGCGGCGCATTTCGGCCACCGAGATCAAGCTGTTCTCGCAGATGCATGTGTTCTTGAAGCCAGGTGAGTTGCTGACCGGCGAGGTGAACGGGCAGTTCTATTCGCGGATGTGGCAACTGGCCCGGGCGGACAGTTTCGAGCCGCACAGCGAAGTGGCGGCCTGACGGAACGCTGGGGCCGCAAAGCGGCCCCACGTCAGATCAGGAGGCGGTACTCGTCGCACCTTGTGCGTCTTTCGGCGCCAGGCGGAGCGTGTAATACAGCACCGTCAGCAGCACCAGGAACGCCGGGCCGATGTACAGGGCCACACGCGTATCCTCGAAGTACGCCATCAGCCCGACCACCAGCACCAGGAAGGCCAGCGCCAGATACGAGCTCAGCGGCCACAGCCACATGCGGTACTTCAGTGCCTTGCGCTCGGCAGTGGTAAGGCCGGCGCGGAACTTCAGCTGTGCCAGCAAGATCATCACCCAGGTCCAGATCGCACCGAAGGTGGCGATCGAGGTTACCCAGACGAAGACCTTTTCAGGCACCAGGTAGTTGGCCAGCACGCCCAACAGCAACGCGCCGATCGACAGCAGCAGCGCATTGCGTGGCACGCCGTTCTTCGAGGTACGGGCGAAGGCCGCCGGGGCCTGGCCGTTCTGCGCCAGGCTATAGAGCATGCGCCCGGTGCTGAAGATGCCGCCGTTGCACGACGAAAGCGCCGCTGTGATGACCACGAAGTTGATGATGCCGGCGGCGGTCTTGATGCCGAGACGCTCGAAGGTCATGACGAACGGGCTGCCCTGACTGCCGATTTCGCTCCACGGATAAATCGACAGGATCACGAACAACGCGCCGACGTAGAACAGCAGGATGCGCCAGAACACCGAGCCGATGGCCTGCGGAATGGTCTTTTGCGGGTTGCGTGCTTCACCTGCGGTGAGGCCGATCATTTCCACGCCCAGGTAGGCGAACATCACCATCTGCAGCGACATCAGCACGCCAGTCACACCATTGGGCATGAACCCGCCGTTGCTCCACAGGTTGGAGATACCGACTGCGACACCGTCATTGCCAAAGCCGAAGGCAATGATGCCGATGCCGCCAAGAACCATGGCGATGATGGTGACGATCTTGATCAGCGCGAACCAGAACTCGAACTCACCAAAAGCCTTCACCGCCACCAGGTTGACCGCGCCCATGCTGCCCAGCGCCGCCAGGGCCCAGATCCAGCGCGGTACGTCGGGGAACCAGATGCCCATGTAGATGGCCACTGCAGTAATTTCGGCAACACAGGTCACCAGCCACAGGAACCAGTAGTTCCAGCCGGTCAGGAAGCCCGCCAATGGGCCGAGGTAATCCTGGGCATAACGGCTGAAAGAGCCGGCGACAGGGTTGTGCACGGCCATTTCACCAAGCGCGCGCATGATCACCAGGATGGCCAGGCCACCGATGATGTAGGACAACATGATGGCCGGGCCGGCCATTTCGATCGCCTTGGCCGAACCGAGGAAAAGACCGACACCGATACAGGCGCCCAGCGCCATCAGGCGGATGTGCCGTTCGCCCAGTTCACGCTTGAGCGGGCCGCCTTCAGTGGCCTGGCCGTGGGCAGAGTGGTTGCCGACTGGCATAGCAATACAACCTCATTTTGTTATTGGATTTGACCTCCGTGCAGCCGCGACCATGCCGATAGGCGTGGCGTTGGCTTGCCAGGCCGGCCTTGTGAGCCGGCCCATGTGCCGGACTAGAGCGCCCGGCAGGGCGAAGGGGGCCAGCAGTATAGGAAGACCGTTGTAGGAGTTTTCACTGTATATATGCAGAAATTTGGCTAGAACTCTGGGGCCGCTGCGCCCCCCCAAAAATCGCCAAGGCACCATAGCAACATCGTCCGTTGAGGAAACCCACACCAAAGCCGCATAGCCCTACGCCACTTTTCCCTTCTTCTTACAAATTTTTCACCCTATCCACTCAACGTCTAAGCTTCAGACAAGCAAGACGAAAACACCTGGCCGGATAGAAGACTATGGGCGCACTGTGGCAATCGGAACCCAGCAGAACGGAAGCACCCGAGATACCTCCGGCCGAGACGCCACAACCTGAATCCCCCCGTCAGCGTCGGCTATGGTGGTGGCTGATCCTCCTCACCCTGCTGGTGGCACTGGTAGCTATCGCCGTTGCCGCGTACGACGAGTTCCGCACCTCCGAACTACAATCGCGCGAGTTCAGCAAACTGGCCGGTACACTGACCTACTCGCTGCAACCTGGTCCCAGCGACGCCATCATCTACCCCGGCGATGGGCCGTTCGACAAACGCCTGGGCTATAGCGCCCTGGGTGAATTCCTGCCACGCCTGCTCAAGCGCGACTACCTCATCAGCGAACAGGTGAAGTTCTCTCCCGCACTGATGAACTACGTCGAACATGGGCTGTTCGCTCCCTATATCGAGAAGATCCAGGCCGGCCTGTCGATCACCGACTGCCGCGGCGACACGCTGTACCAGTACAACTACCCCCAGCACCTGTACCCGGACTTTGCGGCGATTCCTCCCGTGATGGTCAACAGCTTGCTGTTCATCGAGAACCGCGACCTGTTGGATACCAACGAACCACGTAACAACCCGGCCGTGGACTGGCCACGCTTTGCCAAGGCCGCCTACAGCCAGGTCGCCAAGTACCTGGCCCTGCCCGGCCAGTCTGCCGGCGGCAGCACCCTGGCCACACAGCTGGAGAAATATCGCCACTCACCCGATGGCCTGACGGTGTCGGGCGCGGAGAAGATCCGGCAGATGATTTCTGCCAGCGTACGTGCCTACCAGGGCGGCCCCGACACCACAGAGGCACGCCAGCGCATCGTGCGCGACTACCTCAACAGCGTACCGCTGTCGGCCGTGCCTGGGCATGGTGAGGTACATGGCATGGCCGAGGGCCTGCGGGTGTGGTACGGCGCCGACTTCGACCAGGTCAACCAGGCCCTGAACGCCACCGCCACCGACCCCGAGAGCATGGCCGCGCGCGGCCTGGCCCTGCGCCAGGTACTGTCGCTGATGATTGCCCAGCGCCGCCCCTCGTATTACTTGTCCAAGGGCCGGGTCGAGTTGGCCGAACTCACCGACTCGCACATTCGCGTGCTTGCCGCCAACAAGGTCATCAATCAGCCGCTGGCCGATGCCGCGCTGGCCAGCAAGGCGGTGTACCGCGACTGGGTAGCGCAGCCAACCATCGTACCGATCATCACCAACAAGGGCATCAGCCTGGCACGCAACCGCCTGTCGGCCATGCTCAACCGCCCGCTGTACGACCTTGACCGCCTTGACCTGTCAGCCACCAGTACCTTGCAGGCCGACCTGCAACTGCAGGTCAGCCAGTACCTGAAAAACCTTGCCGACCCAGAGTTTGCCGCACAGATCGGCCTGATCGGCGAGCGGCTACTCACTGCCAAGACCACCGACCAGGTGAGCTACAGCTTCACCTTGTTCGAGCGCACCGCCGATGGCTCACGGGTACGGGTGCAGACCGACAGCACCAACCAGCCCTTCGACATCAATGAAGGCAGCAAGCTGGAACTGGGCTCAACCGCCAAGCTGCGGGTACTGACCACCTATCTGGAAATTATCGCCGAGCTGCACGACAAGTACGCGGGCAAACCTGCCGCCGATCTGAAGAAGGTCGAAGTGGCCGAACTCGACCGCATCACGCAATGGTCGCTGGAATGGCTGGCACAGAACAGCAAAAACCAGAGCCTGGACGCCATGCTCGACGCCGCGCTGGAACGCAAGTACTCGGCCAACACCGGCGAAGCGTTCTTCACTGGCGGCGGGATGCATGTGTTCAACAACTTCCGCAAGGAAGACAACAACCGCAACCCGACACTCAAAGACGCACTGCGCGAATCGATCAACCTGCCGTTCATCCGCCTGATGCGCGACCTTGTGCGCTACGTGACTTACCAGCAGCCGTACAACCGCGTGGCGCTGCTCAAGGACGACACCGACCCGCGCCGTCAGGAGTACCTTGCGCGCTTCGCCGACAAGGAGGGCACCAAGTACCTGATGCGCTTCTGGAAGAAGTACCAGCGTAAAACCTCGCAACAACGCCTGGACACGTTCCTCGACAGCATGCGCGTGACCCCACAGCGGTTAGCGGCAGTACACCGCTACCTGTTCCCCGAGGCAGGCCAGGAAACGTTCAACGCATTCGTGCGTGCCCACCTCAACGGTAACAAGAAAGTGTTGGGCAAACTGACCGATGGCCGTCTGTCAGAGATGTACGCTGCTTACGGCCCAGGCAAGTACGACCTGCCCGACCAAGGTTACATCGCCAAGGTTCACCCGCTGGACCTTTGGCTGCTTGGCTACCTGCTGAAGCACCCAAGCTCGACACTGACCGAAATGGTCAATGCCAGCCGTTTCGAGCGCCAGGAGGTATATGGCTGGCTGTTCAAGAGCCGCCACCAGAGCGCCCGCGACAGCCGTATCCGCACCATGGTCGAAATCGAAGCCTTCCTCGATATTCACCAGCGCTGGAAACGCGTGGGCTATCCATTCGACCACCTGGTGCCCTCATTGGCCACCGCCATCGGCAGTTCCGGCGATCGCCCCGCTGCCCTCTCGGAACTGGTCGGGATCATCCAGAACGACGGCATTCGCCTACCAACCCTGCGCATCGATACCCTGCACTTTGCAGCCAATACACCCTACGAGACCAAGTTGATCACAGACCCGGACCGGGGCGTGCGAATTCTGCCGGTCGAAGTGGCACGTGCGCTCAAAGGCGCCATGTCGCAAGTGGTCGACGCAGGTACCGCGCGGCGTATTTCCGGCAGCTTCAAGCTACAGGACGGCACGCCACTGGTGATGGGCGGCAAGACCGGTACCGGTGACAACCGAATCGAAAGCTTCGGCGCCGGCGGCCGGCTGATCGGTTCGCGCTCGCTGAACCGCACCGCCACCTTCGTGTTCTTCCTCGGCGACAACCACTTCGGCACGCTGACCGCCTTCGTGCCGGGTCGCACGGCAGAAGCGTTCAAATTTACCTCGGCGCTGCCGGTGCAGGTGCTCAAGGGCATGGCACCGATCCTCATGCCATACCTGCAGCCAGGCAACCCGAATGAGTGCAAACCGCCACAGGTTGCCCTGCACACACCGCCGCCGACAGGTAACACATCGACTGAGTAGATGATAATCATCAGCATTTAAAGGCTTGTCATTAGATATATCTTGAGTAATATCTTACGATATATCGCAAACGACAGAGCCCTATTCTTATGCGCGAACATCACCCTCATGACCCCTTCGAGCGGCGCCCCGGCCGTGGCGAACGCGGCCCGCGGGTCTTCGCCCCTGGTGACCTCAAGCTGCTGATGCTGGACATGCTGGCCGAGCAACCCGGCCACGGTTACGACCTGATCCGCCAGATCGAAAACCTGTTCGAAGGCAGCTACAGCCCAAGCCCCGGGGTGATCTACCCCACGCTGAACTTTCTTGAAGAAGCCGAGCTGATCAGCGGCCAGGTGCAGGGCAGCAAACGCCTGTATGCCATCACCGATGCCGGCCGCAGCGCCTTGGCGGATCAGGCGGTAGCCCTGGATGGCGTGCGCATGCGCATCGAGGTCAGCAAACGCGCCCTGCGCGGCCACGACCGCCCACCAGAGATTCATGAAGCAGTCGGCAACCTGCGCCATGCACTGCACATGCACAGCGGCCGCTGGACCGCGGAAGAAATCGAACGGGTCCGTGACCTGCTCAACCATGCCGCCAAGGCCATTGCCTCCGGGCCAACCGAACCTTTCAGGGAGACGCCCAATGAGTGACACCGTTCACCGCGTAAACCATGAGATCCGCCAGCGCCGTCTGCAGGTACTTCGGGTCACCGAGCTGACCCCGCGCATGCGCCGCATCACCTTGGGGGGTGCCGAGCTGCAAGGCTTTACCAGCATGGGCAGCGACGACCATATCAAGCTGCTGTTCGCCGAAACGCCGGAGCAACAACAGGCCATCGAGGCCCGTAATCTGGGTAAGGACGGTGGCGCGCGGCCTACCATGCGCGAGTACACGCCACGGCGCATCGACCTGGTGGCAAATGAGCTGGACATCGACTTCGTGCTGCACGGCGACGGCCCTGCCTCTACCTGGGCCGCACAGGCCACGCCCGGGCAAACCCTGGACATCGCCGGGCCAAGGGCCTCGCTGGTGGTACCGGATATTTTCGACAACTACCTGCTGATCGGCGATGAGACTGCCATCCCGGCAATTGGCCGTCGGCTGGAGGAGTTGCCAGCCGGCCGCCAGGTGCTGGCAGTGATCCAGATAGAAGACGAGCAGGAGCGCCAGCCGCTGCCAAGCAAGGCCCAGGTGGAAGTGATCTGGGTACGTCGCCAAGAGGAAGACTTGTTGGCACTGGTGCGAAACCTGAGCTTGCCGCAAGGCCAGCTGTATGCCTGGGTGGCGCTGGAGAAAGCCCTGACTCGCCAGGCCAAGGCGTTGTTGCTGGAGAAAGGGGTAAAGGAAGACGCGCTAAAGGCTGCAGCCTACTGGCGGGCCAACGGGACCGCCGACGACGAGTGATCGTGATTGCCTGATCTGCCGTCTTCGCGGGCAAGCCCGCTCCTACACTGATCGGGGATGGACGCAAATCGGCGGTTGGACACAAATCGGTTGTTGGCACAGGCCGTTGTAGGAGCGGGTTCACCCGCGAACACCGGCGCAGCCGGTGCCACGCAAAGCGCCGCCTGCGTCGCGGTTTGAACCATTTGATAAGACCAAGCGGTTCAGCCCCGACCACCTCAGAAAAGCTCGACCGCCCACAGCGTATCTACAGGGCGCCACGCCACGTTGTTGCTTACCAACGAAGGTCTCGCTGCCCCGCCAGGGCCTGCGGCCCGAGCCATTGGGCCCCACGCAACAATGGCGTCAACGGCGCTTCAGGCTGCAGCTGGAACACCACCTGCGCCCGGCGCCCTGGCAGGTCGGCATCCACGCCCAGTTGATGTTGCCCTTGCTGCGCTAACTGCCCGCGCAGGTGCCAGCCACTGCGGCAGTCCATTTCCAGCCAGCCGTGCCCAAGGCCTAGTGACCAAGGGTCGCTCAGCGCAAGGTCGGTTACGATCACGCGGCCTTCACTGGCTTGGCATTGGCGCCCTGCCCCTTGCATCTTCAACACACCCTGCCACTGGCCGGCCAGGCGGTAATCCGTCGATACCGTCGCCAAAGTCCCCTTGGCTGATACCTCCAGCCGCCAACGCCAAGGCCAGCCTTCTGCAAGCAACTGCCAGGCCTGGCCCTGGAACCCCACCTGCGCATTCGCCTGCAAGCGCCAGGGCTGCAGCGTCCAGCGCAAAGGCCCGACCGGCCCCCATTGTTGTGCCTGCCCTTGCCAAAGGCTTCCACTGACATCACGTATCGGCAGGCCGGACGCACGCACCAACCACTTGGCCGGAAGCTCGATAAACAGCGTGAGCACGAATACCAATAGCACCCAGGCCATTGCTGCTCTGCGGCTCATGGCTGCACCACCAGATCGAATCGCAAAGCCTTGCCCTGCTGCTCCAGCCCCCATTGCAACGGCAGTGCGCCTTCTGCACGCAGGCTCTGCAGCCAGCCTTGCAGCATGCGCTCATCGGCCACTTGCCCGCGCAGCTGCCAGGCCTTGTCTTGTGTATCGACTTCGGTCAGTTCGATCCCACGGGCCTGGGCCGACTGACGTAGCCGCTCCAGGTTCACACCGGGCCCGCCTTGCAGGCTGGCCGCCTGTTCGGCCAGCGCGCGCCACTGGCCAAGCTCGCGCCATTGCGCAACGCCTTCACGCAGGGCCAGGACGGCCAGCAGCAGAGCGATCAGTCCCCAGGCGAACTTGAAGCGATGACGCTGTAACCAGTCCCGGTTCATGAGGCGGCTCCCAAGTCGAAGATCACCCGGCCTTCTTGAACCTGCACTGTGGCGCCAGCGGCAGCTGCCATATCACGCCATGGCGGCGCATTGCCCTCGCCCTCCAGGCGCAGGTGCCAACGCTGACCATCGAAGCGCACCGCTTGCAGGCGCCAATCAGGGTTGGCACGCAGCCAGGCCTGCAAGCGAGCCTGCAGGTCGTCTAGCTGACGTGTACGCAGTTGCTGCTGCAGTACGCTCTCGCGCAGGCGCTTGAGGGCCTGCGCCGCGTGCCGAGGGCTGGCCTGCTCGCCGGTCACGGCAATGACCTGGCTGCGCCAGAGTTGCGCCTGGCGCCATTGCTGGCTCAACCACAAACCACCCCAAACGGTGGCCAGCATCAGGCAAGCCGCCAGCAGCCGCTGCTGCTGGCGGGACGCCACCGGCAACGAGCGGACTTTGCGGGTGCGTTCGAACAGACCGGGTAATGTGTCGAGCGGCGCAAATACGGTGGGCCAGTTGCCGCTCAGCGACGTCTTGTGCAGCCCTGCCCACGGTGGCTGCGGCACCCCACCCAAGGCATCAGGCCAGGCCAGCCAGTGTTCCTGTCCGTCTTCGGCCAGCCCTTTGTAACAGGACATGCCGGGCATACGCTGCCATTGCCAGGCGCATCCTGGCTCGGGCAGCGGCAGCAACTGCAGCTCCGCCCAGCAGCGCACCACCTGCAAGCCCCAGGCGGCACATTGGCCACGCCAGTCATCCAGCTGCTGACGCGCCACTACCAGCAGGCGAAGGTGCCCGGGTTCACGGGCCAGGCAGGCACAAGCCACCTCATGCGGGGCCTGCAGCAAGCGATCCTCAAGCAACAAAGGCCATTCTTCGCGCTTGAGCCCGGGCGGGGCCGGCACGCGAAAATGGCTGCAGGCTTCGGCAGGCAGAACCAGCGCAACATGGGCCTGCGGGTTGGCCGGTGGCTCACCCTGCCCCTGGCTTTGCAAAATACCCTCCTGGACCAGCGCCCAGTGCCAGACAGCACCCGGGCGCAGCAATAGCCACGCCTGGGCCGGCGTACGCCGCCGCCATTCAAATTTCATGAGCGCCCCCATGGAAGGGCGAAGGTGCAGACATAGGGGGCTCCATCACGCAGCAGTTCCAGACGCACGCCACGGCCTGGGTGCACCGGTTGGTCAGAAGGCCAGGCCAGCCAGCGGCCGCCCTGGTAGTACAGAACGTTCATGGCGCTGACCTGGTCGAGTCGTTCGCGCTGTACCCAGCGTGGGGCGACGGCGGCGTACAAATCCGCCGAGCTTTCCAGCAGCAGGCGCTGCTCACGGGCCTCGAAGCGCAGGCGCTGGCGTTGCAGGCGCGAGCCACCTTCGGCTGCCGGCAGGCCGGTGCTGGCGACCCACAGCAACTGGTTACTGGCGGGCTGCCAGTCCAGCCAACGACTGGCCAACGGCAGACGCTGGTCGTAGACACGGCGCAGCACCGGGCTGTCGAAGCGCCGCTCCAGCGCCAGGCAAAAGTCCAGCACCGAGGTTTGCTGATTGGTGTGCTGCAGGCGCTCGCGCACCTTCAGCCAGCCGTTGACCAAGGCAGCCAGCATGATGCCAAGCACGGCAGTCAGGGCCAGAGCGACCATCAGTTCGATCAGGGTCAGGCCTGCCTGGTGGCGTTTCATGGGCGCTCCAGAAACACGGTGTACTGGCCCAGTGGCAGGCGCTGCTCGCGGTCGGCGAACAGCTGTAGCTCGCCACGGCGCAGGTCGCGCACGCCGGTGCGGCGCAGTTGCAGTTGCCAGTGACACAGTTGGCCACCTTGCCCAAGCTCGCCGGCTACCTGGTTTTCGGCAGGCCAGTACTGCTCGACGACAAAGCGTGCTTGCAGCTCACGCGCGCACAACAAGCCAAGGCGGTGCTGTTGCAGGTTGTCCTGCACAGCCAGCCGCTGGCGGAGTACCTGGCTGGTGATCACCGCCAGCACGGCAGCGATCGCCAGGGCTACGGTCACCTCCAGCAGAGTGAAACCACGCTGTGTTTGCTTCATGGCACTACCCACATGCCATCGGTGCGGCTCCAGGCCCATTGCTGACTGCCATCGGCCCAGCGCCAGCGCACGCTACCCGACTGCGCCCAGCCATGCGGCGTGAACAGCACGCGCGGTTGCGGGCTGGCCGGCCAGTCCGGGTGCAGGCCCTTGGGCCAGTCGCCGAGCGGCACCGCTTCGACCACCCAGGCATTGGCCTCGCGGCGCACGAACTCCGGGCGCTGGCCATTCCAGCGCAGCCCGCGCAGTTGCCCGGCATGCCGGGCCAGCGCGGCCTGGCCGCGAGTCTCGGCCGCCAATCGTTGCAAGGCCTGGTCGACACGGGCCTGGCCACTGCCGAGCCCGACTACCGCCAGCCCGGTCATCAGCCCGGCGATGGCCAGTACCACCAGCAGCTCGATCAGGCTGAAGCCACGCTGACCGCGCACCGGTTACAGCGCCCAGTTACCCAGGTCGGCATCCTGGCCTTCGCCACCCGGCATGCCATCGGCGCCCAACGAGTACACATCGACCCGGCCGTGTTCGCCGGGCATGCGGTACTGGTAAGGGGTGCCCCACGGGTCTTCCGGCAGGCGACGCACGTAGCCATCACTGCGCCAAGCCCGAGGCAGCGGCTCCTGAGCCGGCTTTTTCACCAGCGCGGCCAGGCCCTGTTCGTTACTGGGGAAGCGCAGGTTGTCCAGACGGTACATGTCCAGTGCCTGCTCCAGGGTGGCCAGGTCGGCCATCACCTTCTGCTTCATGGCCTTGTCCTGGTTGCCCAGCACGCTGGGCGCAACCACGGCGATCAGCAGGCCGATGATGAAGATCACCACCATGATTTCCATGAGGGTGAAGCCGCGTTGGCGGTTACTTCGATGCTGCATGGCAATACTCCTTGTCGTCACAATTGCAGGCCCTGGTTGAGTTGCATGATCGGCAGCAGCACCGCCAGCACGATGAACAGCACCACAGCGCCCATCACCAGGATCATCAGGGGTTCGAACAGCGCCATGGCGGTATCGACCTGGCGGGCAAAGCCGCGCTCCTGGTCGTCGGCCACGCG
This sequence comes from Pseudomonas sp. D5(2026), assembly GCF_057766845.1. Classification (NCBI taxonomy): domain Bacteria; kingdom Pseudomonadati; phylum Pseudomonadota; class Gammaproteobacteria; order Pseudomonadales; family Pseudomonadaceae; genus Pseudomonas; species Pseudomonas sp. D5(2026). Next base: position 1,100,186 of record NZ_CM173421.1, on the reverse strand, counting down.
CTCGAGCATGTCCGCCAGGGTGCCGCTGGCCTCGCCGCTGCCGACCATATTCACCAGCAGCGGCGGGAATTGCTGGCTGGCATCTAGCGCACGGTGCAGGCTTGTGCCGCCCTGCACGTGTTGGCGCACCTGCTCCATGGCCAGGCGGATACGCCGGTTACCGATGGTTTCAGTGGCCACTTGCAAGGCTTCGAGCAGGGCCACGCCACTGCCAGTGAGAATCGCCAGGCTGCGCGCCAGACGTGCGCTTTCCAGCACCTGCAGCAGGCTGCCAATACGTGGCAGGCGCAGCAGCAGTTGGTCGCGACGCAGACACCAGTGCGGTTTGCGCAGCAACCATCCAGCCAGCACGGCAAGCATCAACGTCAGCCCCAGCAACCACGGTCCGGCCTGCACCACCGCCTGGCTCAAGCCGATCAGCAACGAGGTAATCAGCGGCAGACTCTGCCCGGCGTGGGCAAACTGTTCGGTGAGCTTGGGCACGACGAAGGTCATCAGGCCAATGACCACGGCCAGCGACACCCCCATCAGTACCGTGGGGTAGATCAACGCAGTACGGGCCTTGTGTTGCTGGCGTTGCACCTGCTCTAGATGGTCGGCCAAGCGGGTCAGCACCTGGGCCAGGTGCCCGGAACGTTCGCCGGCCTCGACCAGCGCGCAGTACAGACCAGTGAACGGTGCGCCCTGCCGGGCCAGGCTGCGGGCCAGGCCCAGGCCTTCGGCCAGCGAGCCGCGCAAGGCCACCAGCACACTGTGCAGGGCGGGCTGACGCAGTTGCCGTTCAAGGGTGGCAAGGGCATCGACCAAGGGAATGCCGGCCCCGGTCAAGGTGGCCAGTTGACGGGTCAGCTCACACAGCTGGGCGCGGCTCAGGCGCTGGCGACGGGGTTGTCGGCTGCCGGCTTCATGACGCTGCAACTGGCGGGCGAACAGGCCCTGCTCGCGCAACAGCTGGCGAGCGTGGCGTTCACTGTCAGCCTGCAAGCTGGCCTTGTGCAATTTGCCGGCGAGGTCAACGGCCTGGTAGCGATAGGTTGGCATGCCTTAGCCCTGTACCACGCGCAGTACTTCGGCCAGGCTGGTCTCGCCGCGAGCAAGGCAATCGCTGGCCATCGCCACCAGGCTTTGGCGCCGATCAGCCAGATGATCCTGCATGGCCAGCTCACTGGCGCCGTCGTACAACAAGCCGATGAGCCCAGCGTCCAGTTCGATAAACTCGTACAGCCCCAGTCGCCCGATATAACCGCTGCCCTGGCACTGCTCGCAGCCCACGGCGTGATAAGTGCTGTCCAGTGCCGCCAGCTCGGGCCACAGCTCGCGCTCGGCGGCCTGTAGCGGGTGCGCCACGGCACAGCTGCACAAACGCCGCACCAGGCGCTGGGCCAGGACGCCGCGCAGGCACGAGGCAATCAGGAAGGGCTCGATGCCCATGTCGCGCAGGCGGGTCACTGCGCCTACCGCGCTGTTGGTGTGCAAGGTCGACAGCACCAGATGGCCGGTGAGGCTGGCCTGCACGGCGATCTGTGCAGTCTCCTGATCGCGGATTTCGCCGAGCATGATCACATCTGGGTCCTGACGCAGGATGGCGCGCAGGCCACTGGCAAACGTCAGCCCCGCACGCGGGTTGATCGCGGTCTGGCCAATGCCGGCGATGGCGTACTCCACCGGGTCCTCGACGGTAAGGATGTTGCGGCTGCCATCGTTGAGGCTGTTCAGGCTGGCGTACAGGGTCGTGGTCTTGCCCGAACCGGTCGGCCCGGTGGACAGCACAATGCCGTTGGGCCGCGCCAGGCAACTGCGCAGGCCCTGCAATACCGCTGCCGGCATGCCCAGGTTATCCAGCGCCAGTAGGCTGGCCTGCTTGTCGAGCACGCGCATCACCACCCGCTCGCCGTGGATGCCGGGCAAGGTCGAGACTCGTACATCCACTTCGCGCCCCGCCGCGCGCAAGGTGATGCGGCCGTCCTGGGGCTGACGCTTTTCAGCGATGTCCAGGCGGGCCATGACCTTGATCCGTGATACCAGCATGGCCGACAGCGCACGCGGTGGACGCAGCACCTCACGCAGGTGGCCATCGACCCGCAGACGAACCACCAGGCTCTGCTCGAAGGTCTCGATATGGATGTCCGAGGCACGCAGCCGCAGCGCCTGGCCGAACAGGCCGTTGATCAGGCGGATCACCGGCGCTTCGTCGTCGCTTTCAAGCAGGTCTTCGATGCGCGGCATCTCGCTCATCAGGCTATCCAGGTCGACCTGGTCGCCGATGCCTTCGATCAGCGCCTCGGTGGCGGCATCGCCGGCCTGGTACAGCTGGCCAAGGCGCTCGTCGAACAGCGCAGGTTCCAGATATTCGAGCAGGCTTGGCTGGCCATGCACACGCAACAACTCCTGCAACTGGGCATTGTCGGCGTCGGGCCGCAGCCATAGCTGCCAGCCCTGCTCTGCCGGGGCCATGGCCACTCCGCTCTGCCGTGCCTGGCGATAGGGCAGCATCACCAGTCACCGCCTTCCAGGCGTGCGCGGCTGGCGGGGAATACCTGCAACAGCCGCGTGCCCTCTGCAAGGTCGGGCAATTGCAGCGGTGTGGTCTGCTGCAGGGTGCGGTACTTGTCTTCACTGAGGCCCGCCAGGCTCGGGCCGTCGCGCAGAATGCGCGGGCGGATGAACACCATCAGGTTCTGCTTGGCGTTCCTGGTGGCATCGGAGCGGAACAACCGGCCAAGATAAGGAATGTCGCCGAGCAGCGGCACACGCTGGTTGCTGGTACTCAACTCGTCACTGATCAGGCCGCCAAGTATCACCAGGCCGTTGTCCTCGACCATGACCTTGGTCTTGATCTCGCGCTTGTTGGTGATCACGTCGCTGGCCGAGCTGGTGTCGGCAATCGACGACACCTCCTGAACGATGTCCAGGCGCACGCTGTTGTCGATATTGATCTGCGGCTTGATACGCAGCTTCACCCCGACTTCCTTGCGCTCGATGGTCTGGTACGGGTTGGCGTTGTTCTGCGTCACGGAGCCGGTGACGAAGGGCACTTCCTGGCCAACCAGGATCGATGCCTCGGCGTTGTCCAGGGTCAGCAAGGTGGGCGTGGACAGCAGGTTGAAGCCGCTCTTGCCTTTCAGCGCGTTGATCAGCATGGCGAAGTTGAAGCCCCCGCCGAAATGGCCGATGCCCGCCGTGGCACCGGTGGTGGTGGACAACAGGTCACCCAGGGCCTCGTTGTCGCCACTCGCGGCGGCCCCGGCAATGCTGGCGATATTCACCCCGTTACTGCCGAAGTTGACGATACCGGCGCCGAACTTCTCGTCGGCGAACAGCCACTGAACGCCCAGCTCCTGGGCGCTGCTGTCGGACACCTCGGCGATGATCGCTTCGACCACCACCTGGGCACGGCGAATGTCCAGTTGCTCGACAATGGCCCGGTACGCTGCCAGCTCGCTGTCGGGGCCGACCATGACCACGGCATTGGTACCTTCTTCGTATTCCAGGCGGATGCCCGAGCCACCGGAGGCTGGCATCACCGGCCGGTCCTTGCCCTCTGCCTCACCCGCGCCCTCAGCCGGCACCGCACCTTCCTGGCTGAGCCCTCGCAGCACCTTGACCACTTCACCGGCATTGGCATGGCGCAGGTAGATCACCTGGGTGCTGCCATTGCCCGGTGCCTCTTGAGGGCGGTCAAGCTGGCGCAGCAGGCTGGCGATGCGTTCGAGGTTGCTGCGCCAGTCAGTCACCACCAACTGGTGCGCCGCCGGGTACGGTGTAATAACCCCAACCCGCGGGTCGATCAGCGGTTTGAGGATACCCAGTACCTGTTCGCTGGCGGCGTTGCGCACGTTGAATACGCGGGTGGCCACGCTGTCGCTACCCTCACCCTGCCGCCCGCCCGCCTCCACTGGCACCGGCTCCAGGCGCGCGGCCTGGTCGGGCACGATCTTCACGCTGCCATTGGGCAGGTCGACGGTGGCATACCCCTGGGCGCGCAGTTGGGCCAGGAAGATGTCGTAGATGGCGTCGGCGTCGTGCAGGTCGACAGTGCGCACGGTGACCTTGCCCTTGACCCGGGGGTCGACGATGAAGGTAGTGCCGGTGATGCGCGACACGCTGTCGATGAACTCGCCGAGTTCGGTATCGACGAAATTCACTTCGTACATCGGCGTACCGTTGTCATCGAACACCGGCTCTTGGGCATAGGCCATGGACAAGGCCAGGCTCAGCGCAGCCGCCATGCAGTATCTAACAGGCATCGTTCATCCTTGCCGCTTGAAGCCGGTCACGGCGGGGCGTGGCGGCCAGGGCAGGCGCTCACGCCGCCCCTGGTTGTTGAAAATCAGGCCATCGCTGTCGATGTCCTGCAGCACGATCCCTGGCGCCAGGCGCTGACCGCGGGCCAGGGTGCGCACTTGCTGGCCGTAGCGCAGCACCACCACACTGGCGGCCAATGGCTGGGCCTTGAGGCCGCCGAGGTACTGCAGCGGCAGACGGGTGATGGTGATGGCGCCGTTGTCGGGCGGCGCCTGCCAGTGACCGACCATCAGCCCGGGCAGCGGGCTATCGGCCACCGCAGGTGCCGTGGCCGGGTGTGGCTGCCGGCTCAGCTGCAGCACACACTGCGCAGACAGCCAGCCGGCCAAGGTCAGGCCAGCACCGGTGAGCAGACGCGAGGTGAGCATCACGAGGCCAATTGCCGTGGGTGCCAGCCTGGGTGCCCCTGCACGTAACGCACTTCGGGCAGTTGCAGCGGCGCCAGTTGCCAACCGTCAGGCTGGCGGGCGAGCCAGGCCTCGACCCGCTGCCAAAGTGGCTCGCCGGCCTGGCTTTCGAATTGCAAGCCAAAGGTGCGGCACAGGCCCTGCACCGGCTCCAACCCCGTGATGCGCTTGCCTTGTGGGCTGTAGCTGACGCTCCAGGCCTGGCCCTGCCAGCGCGGCAGGTCCTGGCTGTTGTCCAGCAGCAGCGGGTCACCGAACAATTGTTCAGCGGCGTTTTCCAGCACTTGTTCGACCTGCCTGGCCGGTGCCTCGACCACTGGCGCCGGGTAACCACCGGTAAGGCTGATCAGGTGTTCGCGGGTAATGGGCGCCCCGGCGGACAGCGGGTAGTCGTAACGCAGGCCCGGCAGCAACACGGGCATGCTGCTATCGTCGGCCAAGGCTTGATGCAGCAGGCAGTCCCAACTGCCGCCACGGGTATCGCGGCGCCACAAGGCCTGGGGCGCGCGGGCCAGCGGCTGGTCGAGCCAGGCCGCGTGGCCGGCCCGTTGCTGGCGCAGTTGTGCCTGCAATTGCGCGACACGCAGCTGCGCGGCAGGCGCCAGTTGCTGTTCAAAGGCCGGGAAAAAACGCCCGTCGAACTGCCACTGGCCGGCCACTCGCTGGCAGCGCAGGCGGAAGGCACCGCTGCCCCGGCAGCCGGCAAACAGCACCGGCACGCGCCGACCGCTGGCCTGGGTGACCTCGACCGGTGCCGGCCACAGGTCCTGACCACGGGCACACAACAGCACGTCGATTTGCGGCACCCGTTCAGCCAGCCACAAGCCGGGGCCCGTGCCTGCATCGGCCATGGCCACCACCAGGTCAGCCTCGCGCCGGGCTTGCTCGAATACCGGCAGCAGTGACTGATACCACTGTTTAAGAGAGGCTTTCTGGTCCTGTGCGTACGGGTCGGTCACGCCAACCACTGCAATACGGGCACCGCCGCGCTCGAAAATGTGCAGGCCTTGCACGCCCAGTGCCTGGCGTTGTGCGTCAGCCAGCCCGGCGCCGAGGGTAATGGCGCTGGCCTGGCGATACAGGCCCATGCAGCGTTGCGGCCACAGCACACGCTCGTCGCTGCTGACCCGCGCTTCGATGCCCAACAGCTGGCTGCCTTGCACACCACTTTCGCCCTGGGTCAGGTAGGCCAGGCCACTGCCATTCCAGCCTTGGCCGTTTTCCAGGGTCAGGCTGTTGCCCGCACCGGCCTCGCCACGCAGTTGTTCCAGCAACGCCGCGAGCACCGCATAACCGCCCAGCGGGGCCGTCGTTGCCTGGCGGGCATCGAGCAGCGGCGCCAGTTGCGGGTAGGCGATGCTGGCGCTGCTGCCGGTCATCCAGGGCGCACGGCCCAAGTGGCTGACCGGCCCCAGCCGGGTAGCCGGTACCACCGCCTGGCCAGGCTGGCGGGCATCGAGGGTATCGGCGACGTACAGCAAGTCGAGCCGGGCGTTGCCGCCCTGCTGCCCTGGGAAGGCTGTGCAGGCGCCGAGCAGCGGTGCCAAGGCACCGATACCCATCCAGCCGATCACTTCGCGCCTGCGCACACTGCTCGCCATCGCATCGCCATCCTTATCCACGTCCATTCAGGGTCCCGGATGTTGCGGCGTTGGCATTACAGTTTGATGGCAGAAATCCGACAGAAATTCCAATTCGATCTTTAGATTCCCCATCCAAGAACCGAAAGTTTTAAAAGCTCGTTAACATTTCTGCCAAGGAATCATCACACTTGCGCCTTACAGTCGCGGTTTCTTCCAACTCAGCCAACATAAGGACAACCTGATGAGTCGAGATACCGGCGACAACCTGGACCGGAACCAAAGCGGCAATCTGCCGATGGCCAACGTCATGGATGCCTACCTGAGCCGCCGCAGCGTGATGCGCGGCAGCCTGGGCGCCGCCATCGCCATGATCGCCGGTACCGGCCTGACAGGCTGCTTCGACGGTGGTGGTTCCGATCACGATGATCCGGTCACCGAACCGCCAGTCACCGAGCCGGAAGTGCCAAAACTGGCGCTGGGCTTCCAGTCCATCCCAGGCTCGCGCACCGACGCCTGTGTGGTCGCCGCCGGCTATAGCGCCTATGTGCTGGCACCTTGGGGCACGCCACTGAACAGCAACGGCAACCCGTGGAAGTCCGACGGCAGCAACACCTCGACCGACCAGGCCAACGCCATGGGCATGCACCACGACGGCATGCACTTCTTCCCCATCAACGGCAGCTCGGAAGACGGCCTGCTGGCAATCAATTTCGAGTACATCGATACCGCCGCCCTGCACCCGGCCGGCCCCACTACCGATGTCAACGGCAAGCGCCCAGTTGAAGAAGTGCGCAAGGAAATCAACGCACACGGTGCTGGCGTGGTACGCCTGCAGAAAATCAACGGCCGTTGGCAGGTGGTCGACAACGACCCGCTGAACCGTCGCTTCACCACTGCTTCACGCATGGAAATCACCGGCCCGCTGCGTGGCACCGACCACGTCAAGACCAAGTACTCCACTGCTGGCACCCACTGCCGTGGCACCAACAACAACTGCGGCAATGGCTATACCCCGTGGGGCACCTACCTGACCTGCGAAGAGAACTGGCCGGGCATCTTCGTCAACAAGGGTACCCGCCCCGAGGACCAGCGCCGCATTGGCGTGGGCACCTCCAGCGGCCAGTACAAGTGGGAAAGCGCTGCCGGTGACGCCAGCGAAGTGGATGACGAATTCGCCCGTTTCGATGTTACCGTCAAAGGCGCCAGCGCCACCGACGACTATCGCAACGAAGCCAGCACCTACGGCTACATTGTCGAAATCGACCCGTACAACAGCAGCACCCTGGCCACCAAACGCACCGCGCTGGGCCGCTTCCGCCACGAGGGCTGCGCCCCCGGCCTGCCCGTCGCCGGCAAGCCGCTGGTGTGGTACATGGGTGACGACTCGAACAACGAGTACCTGTACAAGTGGGTGTCCACCGCCGTGTGGGACCCCGCCGACGCCACCCCGGCCGACCGCTTGGCCACCGGCGCCAAGTACCTCGACCAAGGCAAGCTCTACGTGGCCCGCTTCAATGCCGACGGCACCGGTGTATGGCTGCTGCTGGATGTGGCCACCGCCACCACGGGCGGCAGCACCTTGGGCGCGCTGTACGGCGACTTGCCGGGCATCATCCTCAACACCCGCGGTGCTGGCGATGCCGTGGGCGCAACGCCGATGGACCGCCCGGAATGGACAACGGTCAACCCGCTGAACGGCGATGTGTACCTGACCCTGACCAACAACAGTGCACGCACCCCGGACAAGGTCGATGCAGCGAACCCGCGCGGCCCGAACCGCCACGGCCACATCATTCGCTGGCACGACAGCGACGATCAGCTGAGCTTTAACTGGGACATCTTCGTGTTCGGCGCCAACGCTGCCGGTACTGCCGACATCAACCGCTCCGGCCTGACCGAACTGAACCAGTTCGCCAGCCCCGACGGCATGAGCTTCGATAGCCGCGGCGTGCTGTGGTTCGAGACCGACAACGGCGAAAGCACCTTGACCGACTACACCAACGACCAGTTGCTGGCGGTGATCCCTACCGACCTGGTGGATGCCAGCGGCAAGCAGGTGCCGGTGAACGCACAGAACCAGGTGGACCTGCGGCGCTTCTTTGTCGGGCCAAACGGTTGCGAGGTGACCGGGATTACCTTTACCCCGGACAACAAGACGCTGTTCGTCAACATTCAGCACCCGGGGAACTGGCCGTATACCGACAAGGCGACCGATGCGACGCCGGCTGGGGCTACCGTACGGCCGCGGGCTTCGACGGTGGTGATCCAGCGTATTGATGGCGGGGAAATCGGCACCGTTTGATCCAGTGCCGGTCAGCCAACCTTTTGCTGGCTGTACCGGCCTCTTCGCGGGCAAGCCCGCTCCTACAGGGATCCCACGGGTTTCAAAACCGGCGTAGGGGCGGGCTTGGCCGCGAAGGCGCCCGTAAACGTTACCAGGCTATCGGCTCCCGGCTACGCACCCGCACTTGCTGCGCTGGCACCCGGGCATGCCATTGCACCACCCCCAGCGCCTCCACCTGGAATTCGCTGCGCATCACCCGCCCCTCTTCTTCGAACGACAGCTGCAACAGAAAATGCCCGCTATTGAGCAGCAGCCCTTCGCTCAACCGTTCGAACGTTTCATCATCCACCGCCCCCAGCGCCTGGCGCAGCGCGGCGGCATCCACGTACCCTGACGCCGGCCGACCGCTGATGATGCGGCTGAGCAACGAACGCGAGTAACGCCCTTCATACAGCGCCTCCAGCAGGGGCAGATGCTCCAACCCCAGCGCGTTGGCATTGAGCCGCCAACCCGTGGTCTGGGGCAAGGCGCACAGCATCGGGTAACGCGCCTGGCGGCTGGCGTCCGGCTCCAGCAACAGGTTCAGCTCGCTGGTGTCGAGCATCGGCTGGTCAGCCGCCAGCCGTGGCGGTTGCTGACGCAGGTACTGGGCGCTCTCGGCGCCCTGCAGGCGGGCATCACTGTCGGCATCGAGCCAGTCGGCCAAGGCATCGACCAGGCGTTCGGCCGCCATGTCATTGCCCAGCAAGTAACGCAACTGGCGCTCGGCGCGTTCGCCATCGGCACCCAGCAACGCATTGACGTTGAAGCAGGTGTGCTGGTCGCGTACCCGCAACTGCGCCTGGCCAGCGCCAAAATCGTAGTTCAGCGGCTGCCCGCGCAAGGCTTGCCAGAACAGCGGGCTGAGCCGCCAGGCGGGGTCACGCAGGGCCTGCCCGGCATAAGCCAGGCCGGCCTGCTCCATGGCCCGCACCTGCACCCGCTGGTGTAGCAGGCGCACATCGTCAACCTGGCGTCGGCCATCCTCCACCAACCAGGCCATGCCCGCCGCCAGCATTGCCAGCACCACCATCACCATCAAAAGGGCCGCACCCTGCTGTTGCCTTCCACCCATCCGTGTGTGCCTCGCTCGCGGAATAAAAACGCCAGTCAACACGCGGGGTGTTTCAGGTAGATGGCAATGCCCGTTCGTCATGCGCACGTCATCTAGGCAAGGCAGGATTGCCCTTCCTTTTCATGACCTTACAGGAGTGGTCGCTATGGGTGGCATTGGAATCTGGCAACTGGTGATCGTACTGCTGATCGTGTTCTTGCTGTTTGGTACCAAACGCCTGAAGGGTCTGGGTAGCGATGTGGGCGAGGCGATCCAGGGTTTTCGCAAGTCCATGGGCGGCGACAATGACGCCAGCGCCGCTGGCCAGGCGCACGTGCAGCAACAGTGCCCGCTGAACGGCCAGGCTGCGCAGCAACCTCAAGCGGACCGCCAGGCCTGATGTTCGAGGTAGGCTTCAGCGAGTTGCTGCTGATCGGCGTCGTCGCACTGTTGGTACTAGGCCCCGAGCGCCTGCCGGTGGCAGCCCGTACCCTCGGGCGCGGCCTGGGCCAGGCGCGCCGGGCCATGCACGCCTTGCGCACGCAGGTGGAGCGCGAAATCGAAATGCCCAACCTCGACAAGGCACCTTTGCAGCGCCTGGAACAGGAGATCCGCCAGGGCATCAGCCTGAACGCGGTGCCGGCCAATGATGCGGCCACGGCCGCGCTGCCCAAGGAAAAAGCTTCATGAGTATTGCCATGGACCCTGCGGCGAGCATGCCGCTGACCGAACACCTGCGCGACCTGCGCAAACGCCTGGTGCGTTGCCTGGCGCTGGTGGCATTGGTGTTTGCCGGCCTGTTCCCCTTCGCCCAGACGCTGTACACGCTCATATCCGAACCGCTACGGCGCTTTTTGCCGGAAGGCGCGAGCATGATCGCCACCAGTGTCACCTCGCCCTTTCTGACACCGTTCAAGCTGACCGCGATGTGCGCACTGTTCCTGGCCATGCCGTTGCTGCTGCATCAGGCCTGGGGCTTTCTGGCGCCGGGGCTGTACCGCCGTGAACGGCGCATTGCCCTGCCGCTGCTGGTTTCGAGCATCGTGCTGTTCTATGCCGGCATGGCGTTCGCGTTCTTCCTGGTGTTCCCGATGATGTTCGGTTTCTTTGCCAGCGTGACGCCGGACGGCGTGGCGATGATGACCGACATCAGCCAGTACCTGGACTTTATCCTGGCGCTGTTTCTGGCGTTCGGGCTGGCGTTCGAGATCCCGGTGGCGACGTTCATCGTGGTCTGGGCGGGGTTGGCCGATGTGGCCGCATTGCGACGCAGCAGGCCCTACGTGGTCGTCGGGTGCTTTGCGGTGGGGATGATTCTGACACCGCCGGATGTGTTTTCGCAGACGATGCTGGCAGTGCCGATGTGGGTGCTGTTCGAGGTGGGGTTGCTGGCTTGTGGAATGTTGAAGCGGCCGGAGCCAGGCAAGGAGATTGTGGCTGGATTGTAGGGCCCTTTCGCGGGCACGCCCGCTCCCACAGGGATATCACAATACTCAGAACCTGTGATATCCCTGTGGGAGCGGGCGTGCCCGCGAATGGCCGTGATGCGTTCTAGAACTCGGCGAGGCGCCAGACTTCATAGGCTGGCGTCTCGTACGGGTGGCTCTGCTTGAGCGCAGCGACGACCTGAGCCACCAGTTCGTCAGCCACCACCAACTCCACCTTCCACTCCTCCACCACCTCGACCTGGCCGGTTTGCCCGAGGAACGGCTGGCTGCCGTCCAACGGGCGGAACTGGCCCTGGCCCAAGGTTTGCCAGGCGCAGTGGTCATAATCACCAATGCGCCCGCCGCCAGCGGCGAACACAGCGGCCTTGACCGCTGCGACGTGACTGGCGGGGACGAAGAAGGCGAGCTTGTACACGCCTTAGTTCACCCACACCCGCGCGTTGCGGAACATACGCATCAGCGCGGCGTCTTCCTGCCACTCGTCCGGGCGCCAGGAGTTCTGCACAGCGCGGAACACACGCTCCGGGTGCGGCATCATGATGGTCACGCGGCCGTCGCGGCTGGTCAGGCCGGTGATACCACGCGGCGAGCCGTTCGGGTTGGCCGGGTAGGCTTCGGTGACCTTGCCATGGTTGTCGACGTAGCGCAGGGCCACGCAACCGGACACATCGGCTTCCAGCAAGGCTTCTTCGCTGGCGAACTCGGCATGGCCTTCACCGTGGGCGATGGCGATCGGCATGCGCGAACCGGCCATGCCCTGCAGGAAGATCGAGTTGGACTTCTGCACCTCGACCATGGCCACGCGGGCTTCGAACTGCTCCGAGCGGTTGCGCACGAAGTGCGGCCAGTACTCGGTGCCCGGGATCAGCTCGTGCAGGTTGGACATCATCTGGCAACCGTTGCACACGCCCAGGGCGAAGCTGTCGGTACGCTCGAAGAAGGCCTGGAAGGCGTCACGTGCACGGGCGTTGAACAGCGCCGACTTGGCCCAGCCTTCACCAGCGCCCAGCACGTCACCGTACGAGAAGCCGCCACAGGCGACCAGGCCCTTGAAGGCTTCGAAGTCGACACGGCCAGCGAGGATATCGCTCATGTGCACGTCGATGGCGGCGAAGCCGGCACGGTCGAAGGCGGCTGCCATCTCGACCTGGCCGTTGACGCCCTGCTCACGCAGGATGGCCACTTGCGGGCGCACGCCTTTCTTGATGTAAGGCGCGGCGATGTCGTCGTTGACGTCGAAGCCCAGCTTGACCGACAGGCCCGGGTTGTCTTCCTCGAGCAGCAGGTCGAATTCCTGGTCAGCGCAGTCGGCGTTGTCGCGCAGGCGCTGGATCTGGTAGCTGGTTTCAGCCCACTGGCGCTGCAGCATGCGACGGTCATCGTCGAACAGCACTTCGCCATTCAGGCTGATGGTCACTTCAGCGTTGTTGACCGGCTTGCCGATCACCGCGACGCATTCTTCACCCAGGCCGGCAGCGCTGAACTGAGCCAGCACGTCCGGGGTAGCATCCTGGCGAACCTGGATCACCGCACCCAGCTCTTCGTTGAAGAGGATGGCCGGTACTTCGCCCTTGCTGTCGGTCAGCGGGTCGAGTTGCAGGTCGAGGCCGCAGTGGCCGGCGAAGGCCATTTCCAGCACGGTGGTGACCAGGCCGCCGTCGGAACGGTCGTGGTAGGCCAGCAGGTGGCCGTCGTCGTTCAGGCCCTGGATCACGGCGAAGAAGGCTTTGAGGTCTTCGGCATCGTCGACGTCCGGTGCCTGGGCAGCGATCTTGCCGTAGGTCTGGGCCAGGATCGAGGCACCCATGCGGTTCTTGCCGCGGCCCAGGTCGATCAGGATCAGGTCGGTCTCGCCCTTGTCCATGCGCAGTTGCGGGGTCAGGGTCTTGCGGATGTCGGTGACCGGGGCGAAGCCGGTGATGATCAGCGACATCGGCGAGGTGACGCTCTTCTCGACGCCCTCGTCGCTCCACTTGGTCTTCATCGACATCGAGTCTTTGCCGACCGGAATGGTGATGCCCAGCTCCGGGCACAGCTCCATGCCGACAGCCTTCACGGTGTCGTACAGGCGTGCGTCTTCACCCGGGTGACCAGCAGCGGACATCCAGTTGGCCGACAGTTTGATGTCGGACAGCTTTTCGATGCGCGAAGCCGCCAGGTTGGTCAGGGTTTCGCCGATGGCCATGCGGCCGGACGCCGGGGCATCCAGCAGCGCCAGCGGCGTACGCTCGCCCATGGCCATGGCCTCACCGGTGTAGACGTCGAAGCTGGTGGCGGTAACGGCGCAGTCCGCCACCGGAACCTGCCACGGGCCGACCATCTGGTCGCGGGCAACCAGGCCGGTGATGGTGCGGTCGCCAATGGTGATGAGGAAGCTCTTGCTGGCCACAGCCGGGTGGTTCAGCACGCGCTGGACGGCGCTGTCCAGGTCCAGCTCGCTCGGGTCGAAGTCATCGCCCAGCTCGGCTTCGCGGGTAACCGAACGGTGCATGCGCGGCGGCTTGCCCAGCAGCACGTCCAGCGGCATGTCCACCGGGGTATTGCCGAAGTGGCTGTCGCTTACGGTCAGGTGCGGCTCTTCAGTCGCTTCACCAACCACGGCAAACGGGCAACGCTCGCGCTCGCAGATGGCCTTGAAGCGCTCGAAGTCGACTGCGCTGACGGCCAGCACGTAACGCTCTTGCGATTCGTTGCTCCAGATTTCGTGCGGGGCCATGCCCGGCTCGTCATTTGGCACGTTGCGCAGTTCGAAGCGACCACCGCGGCCGCCATCGTTGACCAATTCAGGGAAGGCGTTGGAAATACCGCCAGCGCCCACGTCGTGGATGAAGGCGATCGGGTTGCTGTCGCCCAACTGCCAGCAACGGTCGATGACCTCCTGGCAACGGCGCTCCATTTCCGGGTTTTCGCGCTGTACCGAAGCGAAGTCCAGGTCAGCCGAGCTGGCACCGGTAGCCACCGACGAAGCAGCGCCGCCGCCCAGGCCGATCAGCATGGCCGGGCCGCCAAGCACGATCAGCTTGGCGCCGACGGTGATTTCGCCCTTCTGCACATGGTCTTCACGGATGTTGCCCATACCACCGGCGAGCATGATCGGCTTGTGGTAGCCGCGCACTTCTTCACCGTGGGGGGTGTCGATGGCTTGCTCGAAGGTACGGAAGTAGCCGGTCAGGGCCGGGCGACCGAATTCGTTGTTGAACGCAGCGCCACCCAGAGGGCCTTCGATCATGATGTCGAGGGCGTCGACGATACGCTCGGGCTTGCCATAAGCCTGCTCCCAAGGCTGTTCGAAGCCCGGAATGCGCAGGTTGGACACGGTGAAGCCGGTCAGGCCGGCCTTGGGCTTGGCACCACGGCCGGTTGCACCTTCGTCGCGGATTTCGCCACCGGAGCCGGTGGAGGCGCCGGAGAACGGGGCGATGGCGGTCGGGTGGTTGTGCGTTTCCACCTTCATCAGGATGTGCACCGGCTCCTGCACCGCGCCGTACTGGCGGGTTTCAGGGTTCGGGAAGAAGCGGCCGGCAACGTTGCCGACGATCACCGAGGCGTTGTCCTTGTAGGCCGACAGAACACCTTCGTTGTGCATCTGGTAGGTGTTCTTGATCATGCCGAACAGGCTCTTATCCTGAGCCTGGCCGTCGATATCCCAACTGGCGTTGAAGATCTTGTGACGGCAGTGCTCGGAGTTGGCCTGGGCGAACATCATCAGTTCGATGTCGTTCGGGTTGCGCTTGAGGCCCTGGAAGGCATTGACCAGATAGTCGATCTCGTCTTCGGCCAGGGCCAGGCCCAGGTCGATGTTGGCCTTGGCCAGGGCGTCACGGCCGCCGGAAAGGATGTCCACGGAGGTCATCGGCTTGGGCTGGGCGTGGCTGAACAGGTCTGCAGCCTGCTCCAGCTGGCCGAGCACACGCTGGGTCATGCGGTCGTGCAGTTCGGCGGCGATCAGTTCGGCGTCAGCGTCGCTCAGGGTGCCGGCAACGTAGTAGGCGATGCCGCGCTCCAGGCGCTGGATCGACTGCAGGCCGCAGTTGTGGGCGATGTCGCTGGCCTTGCTGGCCCATGGCGAAATGGTGCCCAAGCGCGGCACTACCAGGAACAGACGACCCGTCGGCTCCTGTACCGGCACGCTCGGGCCGTACTTGAGCAGACGGCCCAGCACCTGCTGCTGGTCGGCGGTCAACTCGCCGTCAACATCGGCGAAGTGGGCAAATTCGGCATACAAACCAGTAACAGCGGGGACTTTCTGGCTCAGTTGCTCGAGTAATTTACCGTGGCGAAAGGCAGAAAGGGCAGGAGCGCCGCGCAGGATCAACATCGTCGGGACAGCCTCAGGAAGGGGTGTGCTTAGAGGCCGTGCATTCTAGCCTAATTCGATGGCTTTCGGCACCTGCTCTAAGCCACGCCTGCCGGGCGGCGGAACCGGACTTTCGGGTCAGAATTTTGGATGTTCGCCTGAAGATGTTCGTCGCCTGGCAGATCGAGCGCCGTCCGCACGGCGCATCGCGAGCTGCGCTCGCTCCTACGTTTGTTTCAGGCCAGTAACGTCAGTGACAGGCGCGCGCGACCGTGTGCTCCGTACGACGCGATATTCCGTCATGCGCCAAGGCGCTCGCGCGTAACTCCTGCAGAAATAACTGGCCGCAAACAAACGTAGGAGCGAGCGCAGCTCGCGATGCGCCGTGCGGACGGCGCTCGATCTCCCAGGCGACGAACCTCTAACGGCAAGCCACACAGCACAGAACCCGCTACCAGACAAGCTAACAGTTGTCGAGATATGGTTGGGCCAGTCCTTTGCGTATACTGCAACCTATGTTCGCCCACACTGCTTTGCGCCAGCGTTGCGCCAAATGGCTTCTCGCAACCGGACTCTTTCTGCTGCTAGGTGCCTGCGTTGAAAAACCCAGCACCCTCGAGCGCGTGAAGGAGGATGGCGTGCTGCGCGTAATCACACGCAACAGCCCGGCAACCTACTTCCAGGACCGTAACGGCGAAACCGGCTTCGAGTACGAACTGGTCCAGCATTTCGCCGACGATCTCGGCGTAAAGCTGCAGATCGAGACCGCCGACAACCTGGACGAGCTGTACGACTCCCTCGGCAAGCCCTCCGGCCCGGTACTGGCTGCTGCCGGCCTGGTCAGCAGTGAGCGGCGCAAAGCGCAGGTGAAATACTCCCATCCCTATCTGGAGGTGACCCCGCAGGTCATCTACCGCAACGGCCGCCCACGCCCCACCAGCGCCAAGGGTTTGGTCGGCAAGAAGATCATGGTGCTCAAGGGCAGCAGCCATGCTGACCAGTTGGCCGAGCTGAAAAAGCAGTACCCGGCCTTGCAATATGAGGAATCCGACGCCGTCGAAGTGGTCGACCTGCTGCGCATGGTGGACGAAGGCCAGATCGACTTGACCCTGGTGGACTCCAACGAACTGGCGATGAACCAGGTGTATTTCCCCAACGTGAGGGTCGCCTTCGATTTGGGCGACACCCGCGACCAGCGCTGGGCAGTGGCAGCAGGCGAAGACAACAGCCTGCTCAACGAAATCAACGAATTTCTCGACAAGGCACAGAAGAACGGCACCCTTCAGCGTTTGAAGGATCGCTACTACGGCCATGTTGACGTACTCGGCTACGTCGGCGCCTACACCTTCGCCCAGCACCTGCAACAGCGCCTGCCCAAGTACGAGAAGCACTTCAAGAGCTACGCCAAGGTCGAGCAGGTCGACTGGCGCCTGCTGGCAGCCATCGGCTACCAGGAATCGATGTGGCAGCCGGAAGTCACCTCCAAGACCGGCGTGCGCGGCCTGATGATGCTGACCCAACGCACCGCCCGGGCCATGGGCGTGTCCAACCGGCTGGACCCGAGGCAGAGCATCCAGGGCGGCGCCAAGTACTTCATGAAGATCAAGGAAGAGCTTGATGACAGCATCAAGGAGCCGGATCGAACCTGGTTTGCCCTTGCCGCCTACAACGTTGGTGGCGGCCACCTTGAAGACGCCCGCACCCTGGCCAAGCGCGAAAAGCTAAACCCGAACAAGTGGCTGGACGTGAAGAAGATGCTGCCGCGGCTGGCTCAGAAGCAGTGGTACCGGCAGACCAAGTACGGCTACGCCCGTGGTGGCGAACCGGTGCATTTCGTGGCCAACATCCGCCGCTACTACGACATCCTCACCTGGGTGACCCAGCCGCAACTCGAAGGCCAGGTGGCCGAGGGCAACCTGCATGTGCCCGGGGTCAACAAGAACAAGCCGGCGGATCAGTCGCCACCGATGTAAGCCTTTCAGGGCCTCTTCGCGGGTAAACCCGCCCCTGCATAATTTGCACAGAACCTGCAGGAGCGGGCTGCCCGCAAAGAGCCCGATGCAATTCAGGCCTTGGCCCGACGAGCCCTGAAGAAATCGCTGAGAATCTGCCCGCACGCCTCGGCCAGCACCCCGCCTTCCACCATCACCCGGTGGTTGAGAAAGCCTTGGCCAAAGAACTGTCCCTGGCTCTGCACGATCCCCGCCTTGGGTTCCAGCGCGCCAAACACCACGCGCATCACCCGCGAATGCACGATCAGCCCCGCACACATGCTGCACGGTTCCAGGGTCACATACAGGGTGCTGCCGGGTAGCCGATAGTTGCTGGCCGACCTGGCTGCCGCCCTGATCGCCACCATCTCGGCATGCGCGCTGGGGTCACTGTCGATGATCGGTCGGTTGAACCCCTGGCCGATCACCTGTCCGTGCTGCACCAGTACCGCGCCCACCGGCACCTCGCCCAGCGCCGCGCCTTCGGCGGCCAAGCCCAGTGCCAGCCGCATGAATTCCTGATCGCGACTGCGATCGATGATCTGCGGACGCATCAGACCACCGCGATCGCGGCCATCAGGCCGGTTTCCATGTGGTCGATGACGTGGCAGTGGAACATCCAGGTCCCAGGGTTATCCGCCACCAGCGCTACCTGGGCACGCTCGTTCTTGCCCAGCAGGTAGGTGTCGGTGAACCACGGCTCCTTGATGTCGTGACGGTTGGAGCCGATCACCTTGAAACTCATGCCATGCAAGTGGATCGGGTGCTGGTACTGGGTCATGTTCTTAAGCTCGAAGATGTAGCTCTTGCCCTTTTGCAACGTGGCGATGGGGCGGTCGGCGCAGGTCTTGTCGGTAATATCCCAGGCCTGACCGTTGATCTGCCACAAGCTCGGCGGTTTGCCCGCGTCAGTGGTGACAGAGACGCTGGCCGCCCACTCGAAATTGAAGTTCAGTTTTTCGGCATTCTCCAGGTCCGGCTCGGCGATCGGATTGGGCGGCAGCGCTGGCGGCCAGTCACTCGGCGCGTCGTTGCTGGCCACCGAACGCAGGGTGCCCAGGCGCACGAAACCGTCGCGCAGGGAGATTTCCTCACCCGCCTCGGGAATGCGAATGGCCAGACAGATACGCATGCCCGGGCCTAACCAGTACTCATCCAACGCACGCGGGGTGACCGGGTTGCCGTCGAGGGCATAGATTCGCGCCTCGCAGTTGCCTTTGAGGTTGAGGCGATAGGTCCAGGTGTTGTCCAGGTTCAGCAGGCGCACCCGCACCACCTGGCCGGCCGGCAGCTCGGTGATCGAGTCGGCCTGGCCGTTGATGGTGATCAACCGCCCGGCAGTGCCGTTGCGCGCGGCCTCGCGCGGGATGCTGAAAGGCAGCCATGCGCCCTGCTCGTCCACATGCCAGTTCTTCAGGCTCAGCGTACGCTCATGCTGGAACCCGGTGGGTTCACGCTCCTCGACGATCAGCGGCCCGACCAGACCGCGGCCTAGCTCCTCGGAGCTGCTGACATGGGGGTGATACCAATAGCTGCCGGCGTCCGGCACGCGGAACTTGTAATCGAAGTATTCACCTGGCTTGACCGGCAATTGCGACACATAAGGTACGCCGTCCATTTCCAGCGGTAGGCGAATGCCGTGCCAGTGGATAGTGGTCTCGACCGGCAGATGGTTGATAAAGCGTACCCGCAGCCAAGTGCCCTGGCGCACGCGCAGCTCGGTGCCCGGGGCCGATGGGCCGAAGGCCCAGGCCTCGGTCTTGAAGCCCGGCACCAGCTCCACTTCCAGCGGGGCGGCAATCAGCTCGTAGTCATGCCCGGCGTTTTCGTCCTCGACCTTGCCCAGCCAGTAACGCGCCGCGCCACCGGCGCCCAGGCCAACCACAACCAGGCCGGTCAGGCCCTTGAGCATTTGTCGACGGGTGAAGGACATCGGTGCGGGTACCTCGTGTTCTGCGCAATCAGTCTGCCAGCAAGGCGCTGACGATGAGGGGCGAATACGATACACCTGCAAATGGGAAATATTAAGTGAAGTATCCAAGCATCGTCCGCTTTAGCCACGGCATTGGCTGGACGGCAGGCGTAGCGGAACCAATCGACAGCGACGACATCAAATTGACACCATTGCCAGAGGCACCTCAGATGAGAAAATGCCTCGCAATGCAACCATCAGCTTATTTGGCAGTTGGCTTGACTGCCAGGGCGGTGCATGGGAATGAATCGCCTTCAGCCAGCACACTCACCGGGCTTTCTCTAAAGGAATGCAATGGTAAATGGACTTATCAGCTTACGTCCCTAGCTGGGACGACATCGAACGCAACCTGGACCAGAAGTTCAGCGCCCTGAATCAGAGCGTCAGCAGCGGGTTGCGCAGTGCCCATGACAGCTGGGACGGCTTCACCCGCCGTGTAAGCGATGGCGCCAGCCAGGCCTATGGCGCTGTAGGCGGGCACCGGATCGACAACGTCCGGCAGGCGATGGCGCTGTCCTATCCCATGATGCAGTCAAATCTGTCCCGCAAATGGGCATCCATCAACATCGACCAGATTTTGCCCGTGCTGCTCAAGCTCGTGCAGGAAGTGGTGATGATTCTCGGCGGCAGCGTCGCGCTAGGCGGCGCTATAGGCGGCGCGGTAGGTTCTCTTGCCTTTGGCGTGGGCGCGGCACCTGGGGTGGTCGCAGGCAGCGGTATCGGCCTGCAGGTCGGTAACCTGATCCTGATGGCATTGGGCCTGGCCGCCATCGCGGAGTATTTCTATCAAGGGCTTCCCGCCTGCCTGGCCTCGATGCAAGAGGGGCTTGCAACCGCGTGGACTGCCGAAGACGGCCTGAAACCCTCGGGTCTCGACCCTTCGGGCGGCTCGGCCGCGCTGGTTCAAGAACGTACCGAACAAGCTGCAAGGCAACTGGCACGCGGACAAGAGCAACTCGTGATGCTTTTGCTGATGGCGATCGTGACCTACCTGACCCGCGGGCAGATGAAAGCCGGCGTGATGAGCAGCATGGAAAGCATCGCCAGCCGCAGCGCCAAGCTTCAGGCCGAGATTTCCAACAAGCAGTTGGCCAACTGGCTGGCAAAAAACCAGAACAGGCTGCTGATCGAACCTGAGCTGCAGATGAAAACCGCAACGCCGCTTAAGAAAGCGGAGCCAGAGCTGCCCCCAGCGACGCAAGCCACGGAAAAAACCGTTGCAGCGGCGCCGAAGAAGCTCATGAGCCTGCGCGATGCAGTGGGCAAGGACATGGCAGAGCGATGGATTGCCGAAGGCCGCGCTCGGGCAGACATACGGGCCCCGGAGCTTTCGAGACTGCTCAGCGACGATCAAATAGGCGCACTTTACGGCTACTCTACCAACGATGTGTACAAGGCGTATAACCAAGCATTGCGCGAAGGCACTGCTACGCCTGGTATCAAGGCCTTTGCCGAGCATGCAACCGAAGGCCTGGCACGCTTGCCTCGCTACTTAGGCGCTGAAACCTATCGTGGAACGGATCTTCCGCAGCATGTGCTCAATCGGATGCAAATGGGTGCAGTAGAGACCGACATGGCATTCTTCAGCTCATCCGCTACAACACCGTTTTCGGGCAATACCCAGATGGTCGTACGCGGCGTATCCGGCAAGGACATCAGTTTCCTCACGCAAATTCCCGAAGCGGAGGTACTGTACCCGCCAGGTACCTCTTTCAGAGTACTGAATCGGATTGAACAAGGCCCCACGACTCGTCTCTTATTAGAAGAAGTACTATGATCGACCTGCACAGCTCCACCCTCGCCGTTACCGAATATGCCTACCGGTACAACCACTTGCTGCCAGCGCCCACCCCACGCGAATCCGCAAGCCGTGGCTACGTACACCCGCAATGGCAAAATTCGCGCGCCTGCACACTCACCCCCGATCAATCGCTCGACAGAGCCAAGGGGGCATTGCTGGGGTTGGCCATTGGCGATGCCGTAGGCACCACGCTGGAGTTCTTGCCCCGTGATGCCAAGCATGTCGATGACATGGTCGGCGGCGGGCCGTTCAGGCTCAAGCCAGGTGAGTGGACCGATGATACGAGCATGGCGCTTTGCCTGGCGGACTCGTACCTGGCGTGCATGCGATTTGATCATGCCGATTATCTTGAGCGTCTGTGCAGGTGGTACAAGCAAGGGGAAAACAGCGCTAACGGTGTCTGCTTCGACATTGGCAATGCAACCCGCCTTGCCTTGGAAGGATGGCTACGGCAAGGCTTGGACTGGTCAGGCAACACAGACCCGAACACGGCCGGTAATGGCTCGATCATCCGACTCGCCCCGACCGCCATATTCAGGCGCCACATGCTACCGTCCACCTGGCGCGAAGCTCAAAGTCAGAGTCGGACCACCCACCGGGCGCCCGAAGCACTAAGTTGTTGCGAACTGCTGGGTGCGCAGCTGCACCTCGCCCTGAACGGCGCAGACAAGGAGGAAATATGCCGCCCCATGGTGCGCCCATTGCAGCCCCGCGCCACGATTATCAACGCTGGCGAATACAAGGAAAAAAGCCGCGACCAGATTCGCTCTTCAGGGTATGTCATCGACACCTTGGAAGCTGCACTGTGGGCAGTGTGGAATACCGACAACTTCAGGGACGCAGTGCTTCTGGCAGCAAACCTGGCAGACGATGCCGACAGTGTGGCAGCCGTGGCGGGGCAACTAGCCGGGGCGTTGTACGGGGTATCCGGCATGCCCGTGCAATGGGTAAAGACAGTGGCGTGGTCAGAACACATACAGGACCTCGCCCAAGCGCTGCACGACCAGGCGCCTGAAAGCGACCCGTTCTACTCGCTGTGATAATGCACGCAGCGGGGCAGATGAATGTGAGTAGCCGATAGACCTCAGAATGACAAAGGCCCGCGATTACGCGGGCCTTTGTGTGTTACAGGTCATCTGACACTGGCTTTTGCCATATGCCGGCTTATTCCCACTCTATTATCAACGAGCTATAAAACCCCAGCATTTTAGCTATGTATAGAAATACAAATCTTAAAAACCATGAAAAATACCATACGAAATTTGCAGGCATAACGTAGCGAAGAAATCATCCTCCACTCAGGAGTAACCCTTATGTTCAGACGCCGGATGCTGCCGCTGTACTCGTAACCGCTTCAGGCTCTAGAACCAACAGCGACGACTTCACGAATGCTATGAGACGGCGGCCCCTTGACAAAAAGCGGCGTTAATCCGTTTTTCCATTTCGGGCATTCTGTAAATCAGGTGTACGTCGATAACGGGCCGCCAATCCGGTCGATGATGCTCATGCAAATCGACATCACCGCTGGCAAAAATCAAAGCAAAAAGCCACTATCCATGCTTGACCATGCTCTCATTCTCAGGTGATCAGCGGTGCTAAAGCTCATAAGGATTGGAAAAGCAAAGCCAACCCCTCTGCTCAAAAAGAACCTCCGCCGGCAATGGGCCGCGCTGGAAGACTATTTCGAGCTTAACGACGACGAACGCGCTCAGCGCCGCCCACCAATCGACCACAAGACCTATCAGCATCCAAAGGTTGTAGAACAGATACTGGGAAACCAGCAGCAAAGATGCGCCTACTGCGAGATGACATTGGATGCGAACTCGATCAAGGTAACTCACTACAGGCCATTGAGCAACGCAGTGCTATCAGAGCATGCGCATTCGATTATCGACTATTACGCATGGTATGCGTACGAGTGGCAGAACCTGCTAATCGTGTGCAGTGACTGTAATTCGGCAATGAGCGAAATGTTCCCCCTAGAAGGGCACCCAGTTAAACCAATGTCAACGTGGCAAGAGGCTCAACTTCGCGAAAAGCCCTTACTTCTAAACCCATATATAGCCACCCCCTCAGAGCATCTGATGTTTACCTATCAAGGTGAAGCTATCGCTCGCAGCAAGGAGGGCACTACAACAATTGAAGTACTGAAGCTCAATAGGCCCAGTCTTATTGCAGAGCGAGAAAATTGCTTCCAAGAGTTACGGGAAATACTTACGAGCAGAACTTCCGACCTCAGAGTATTGCTAAGCGACCATATAAGAGAGCGCACAAAGTATCCAGGCGCCAGTTTAATCATCCTGCAAAATCTCTGTCGGCTTGCAGAGCGCGGATCTGTAAATACAGAAAAGCTTTATGGAGATGCGCTATTTAAACATATTGCAACAATATTTCTCGAAATGGACAACAATCAAGTATCAGCCTTATTTAAGAGACTTGACAAAAACGATCTTGCTTTCGCACTACCCAATACTGATCTTGGGGGTTTCGAAACACCGAGACGAGCCCATGACGGCCATATACAAAGCATCTCCCTCAGAAACTTCAAAGATATATCAAGCCTTTCACTGTCCATTCCCCGCAACCGAGAAGCGACCGCGTGCATGATGTTGCTGGGAGAAAATGCCACCGGCAAAAGCTCAGTATTACAGGCTATAAAACTAGCGCTCTCATCAACAAAGGAACGTACGCGGCTTCGACTGACTTCTGCTAAGTTTACATCTAAGCAACGCCCAACAGAAATCAAAGTCACACTTGACAACGACAAAACATTTATTCTATCAACCAATCAAAGAGGCACGTTCGAGGCTAAATCTCCTGTTAATTGCCTAGTTTTCGGATACGGCGCACGCCGCTATTTCTCCACGCACCCTCGCCACACCTCAAAAAAATACCTAAATGCGACCTTGTTCGACCCCCTCGCGACACTTCGCGACCCTCGCGATTGGCTGGTCGTTCAAGAGAAACACAAATTCAATGCAATTGTTAGAGCGCTACGCTCTATTCTTGCTCTGCGTGATGACGAATCGATTATCCAGACCAGTCGACGTGAATTACTGATCAAGACTCATAATAAACTAACCCCTATCGAGAAATTGAGCGACGGATACAAATCACTATTCATCATGTCTATCGATATTATGCGTGAATTGCTTGGTCACTGGGATAACTTAGAGACCGCCGAAGCAATCGTACTAATCGATGAGATTGAAACCCATCTGCATCCTCGCTGGAAAATGCGCGTGATGGCGGCGCTCCGTGAAGCGATGCCAAAGGTTCAATTCATCTGTTCGACTCACGACCCGCTTTGCCTGCGAGGCATGAAAAACGGTGAAGTTCGCCTACTTCAGCGAGACTATAGCCACGAGATCCGGGCATTTTCTGATCTACCTGATATCACCACCCTTCGCATCGAGCAAATTCTCTCTTCAGATTATTTCGGACTTTCAAGCACAGAGGATCCAGAGCAGGACTACATCATAAGGCGATTAGCCGAGCTGGCTGGTATCGGCGAAGACCGTTTGAGTAAGACGGAGCGCTCGGAGCGGGATAGCTTATTAGAGCGTTACGAGGGAATGCCCTACATCGGCAGCAGTCCAGATCGACAGATCCTGGCTGAAGCCTTGACCCGACATCTGCGACTGCATCCAGACGCAGACATTCAAGATCGAGGCCTAGCTCGAGAACAGTCCATCGACGCCATCATGAATGTCTTGAAAAGAGCGATGGCGCAATGAAGCGTATTGATCGGAACCGTGTCGAAATGCCTGCAGTACTAGCAGAGACTGACAGTAAAGCAGCGAACGAGCGCATAAAGGTCAAAGCGCATTACAGCAACCCTAACTGTGCTACCTACGATTTCAGTGCTTACAAAGATAGGGAGGTTCTTGCTGCTTTAAATAAGCTTTTCAATAACAAATGCGCCTACTGTGAAGGCTCATACCGTGCAACCTCGCCGACGGACATCGAGCATTTCCGCCCAAAAGGGCGAGTCAACAATACGACGGGACATAAAGGCTATTGGTGGCTGGCCTCAACCTGGAGCAACCTGCTGGCTTCGTGCATCCTTTGTAACCGTGAACAGTACAATGAATTGTTCGATATCACGGCTACTGGCTTTGATCCTATGCTCATTAAAAGTGGAAAGGTCGATCATTTCCCTCTTGCTGGCCCATACCGTGCCTACACAGAAACAGATGATTTAATGCAGGAGGATCCGCTGCTGATAGATCCGAGTCAGCGTGATCCCTCGGATTACCTCATCTGGAAAGAGATGCAGGGTCTTCAGGTTATAGTCCCTCGGGAGGAGGCAGCTGCTACAACAGCTTACGCCCGTACAAGCATCCAGACTTACGGGCTCAACAGACGCCCTTTAGTAGAGGAGCGGACACGTGTCGCGCAGGCAATCGAAGCTGATGCAAAATTGCTCGCCTCCCAGTTGAGCCTCGCTAGCGAATTAGAGCAAGTCGCGCTGGCTAGTTTCATGCCTATTCTCGAGTGCACGGTAAGCGCGTTCATTGGCAAGAAAGACAACCACCCTCAGTTCGTCGGAATGATCGAATACATAGTAAACCGGGAGTTGGGGAAAATGCTCGACCAACTGCAAGCGCTTAGAGATCGGTGCAATACTCCAACGACACCCGGTACTATGAGTTAGTATAAGAATACCTAGGCATTCCGAAATTAGTCTCTATATAGAAAGCATTGAAATTCAATCACACCACCGGAGGCTTAAGGTCCCTAGAACTACGACCGCTTGAGAAAAAATTCCGCTACCGGCAAGGTGGACGCCTAAATTTCAGTTACCACAACGAACTAGAGAGTTTTGTCGACTGGGACGATACCATGTTTAGATTCGTTAATCGACATGGTATCGCGCAAATTCTTTCATACCCACAGAATAAGACTTCTACAAACACTCTCTTTTCATCCAGAAGTCGATTCAGGCAGTTACAAATAGCCGCCAACCATTAACTATAATTCAACAATAAGAAAGCAATCACACCAGAACATTAGCGAAACACACTCATTAAACACTTTTAAATGTTATTTTTTCCGCGATTCATGAATAAGTCACGTTCTGCACCGACAATACCCCACTCCCCGCCCTGCCCAAACGCCTTCTCAATCTGTCGCAATATTATGGCTATCTCACCAGGGCCGCCGTTACGGCGTACGTCATTTAGAAGCTCGACTGCATAGGACAGGTCAGTGCGGAACCTATCTGCCATTGCCTCATCGTGCGACCGGTCTTTCATTTGGGGGGATCCTCCAAGCAGGGTACGGGATGGTTGAATCTATGCCTCAGAGCGCCGGGATTTTGATTGCCGTTTACCCCCTCGACAATCCAAGGTCGCATAGGCACGAAAGTGGCAGGCTATGCGGCTCTACTTTATAAAAGGAAACACAAAAAACAAATCAATAAAAAATCATAAATATCAATGGCTTACACAGGCTCCCGGAGAAGCCAAGAGTGTTTTGCTCCGAGGTGGCAAAGCTATGCATGCATTAGGGGCTTGACCGCTCAGGTGGCAGGTGGCTATCGTCTCGCATCGACACAACAATTTTGTTGCATCATGATCCCATCTCTTGTGAATCCGAACCAAAGCCCTTGGCCAGTTTTGCCAGCGGGAATCCACGTCGCCACAATGGCAGAGGTGGAACAGGTGTTTGCTACCAATGCGACGCGTCGACGGCTTTTCGAGGGGATGCGAGCTGCGTTCGTAGCATTACGAGCTGCTGGCTGCCGCATAGTCTACTTGGACGGCAGCTACGTGACGGCCAAGCCGCAGCCTGGTGACTACGACGTATGCTGGGAC
This sequence comes from Pseudomonas sp. D5(2026), assembly GCF_057766845.1. Taxonomy (NCBI): domain Bacteria; kingdom Pseudomonadati; phylum Pseudomonadota; class Gammaproteobacteria; order Pseudomonadales; family Pseudomonadaceae; genus Pseudomonas; species Pseudomonas sp. D5(2026). The sequence continues at coordinate 1,073,186 of NZ_CM173421.1, read as the reverse complement.
CCAGTAGGAGTCACTCGCGAAAAAATCGACCCTGTATTTCTTGACTTCAGTGATAAGAGAAAGAACCAGAAGTTGAAATATGGGGGAGAGTTTTTTCCTTTTAGCGCTGAAGCAGAACCAGGAAAGACATACCTGGAGTTTTTCCAGAATGATCGCTTTACAGGTCATTCTAAAGGCATCTTGTCCATTGATTTGACTTGCGAGCCCCTTCAGTGTGGGAGAGCACGATAATGATATATAACGAAAGGCAATATCAGTCTGCGCACAAGCAGTTTGAGAAACTCAGCCAATCGCTGAACGCATTCAAACCCTCTGGAGTAGAGTGGTTAGACTCGGCTCAAGTTGATGCACTTGAATCCCAAATCCTAGACATAAAATCTGAGATAAAGGAGTACGAGTTAATCAAGGAAGGAAAAATATCCTACTCCGAGTGCTCAGGCCTATCAGAACTACCGAAAACGCTCATATTCGCGAGAATTGGGTCGGGCTTAACTCAAAGAGATCTTGCTGAAAAGCTAGGAATTCCGACTCAGCAACTTCAGAGATATGAGGCTTCTAGCTACATGGGAGCTAGCCTTTCTCGCCTTATTTCTGTAGCTGAAGTACTAAATGTAAGAGTTCGTGAGTCGTGGTCAGGAGCCAAGGCGAACTCTGCCGATTCGGTTATCTGCTGGAATAGCGTAGACAGTATTGACTGGACATTATTCCCCGCGAAAGAAATGATCAAGCGCGGCTGGATCATGGCAAAAAAAGGGATCAGTGCTGTCGATCAAATCAAGGATTATTTTCTTAGCGGCGGAGGACAATTTGCCCCTGCGTTGCATAGAAAGAAATTTCATGGAGAGAACAAGCCCAACGAGTATGCTTTATTAGCTTGGCAGGCTCGTGTACTAGATCTAGCTAGACAAGAGGTAGCATCTGGAACTATTTCTGAGTACAGCCATACGGACAACTGGATTAAGGAGCTATCTTCACTAACGCAGATTGAGAACGCCCCACTGGCGGCTAAAAGGTTCTTAGCCGAAAAAGGGATAGTATTAGTTGTAGAAAAGCATTTACCTGGAACGTATCTTGATGGAGCAGCCATGGTTCTTGAAACAGGGCACCCAGTCGTTGCGCTGACATTGAGATATGATCGCCTAGATAATTTCTGGTTTGTGCTTTTTCATGAGCTTGCTCACATATCTCTTCATATATTCGACTCCCTCCAAATGGACTACTTTGATGAGGAAGGGTGCGGTGAAGGTGATTTGGTTGAGCGTGAAGCGGATGAGTTTGCTTTAGAGGCTCTTATAAGTAGGGAGTCTTGGGACTCATGTATTTCTAGATTCTCAATAACCTCAGAATCTGTTCAACTTGATGCAGAAAGAATAGGTATTCACCCAAGTATCTTGGCAGGGAGAATACGAAAGGAAAGCAATAACTACCACGTGCTTTCTGAGCTTTTAGGAAATGGAAAAGTGCGCTCCTGCTTCGAGGAAAAGCTATGAAAATCAGCAGTGACAAATATGTTCCAATTTTGAAATGGCGACAGGGAGAGTATCAAGCACTTTTCACTCTAAAAGCTGACATAAAGGACAAAGTCGTTCCGCTTCTAGTGATACCTCCTAGGGAGTATGATTTCGAGGAGGAGAGAATGAAAAAGACAGTCCATGAGCACGTGGAAACTTTCCCCAAAAGGCTCCATACCAAATGGGGAAAACGACTTGCACTGGTCGATCTCCATGATTCTCTTGAAAACGAGATCATGGATGACGGGCGCCCAGTCATTGAATTTGTGCTAAATGAATCTATTGGCCTGGGGTGCAATATCCGTCCGGTAGTTGGCCTGTCTAAAAGCAGCTCTTACAACTCTTCTGTTCGCTCATTCCTAATCATTCAAAAGACAGGAGTAGTTTTAAGACTAAAGCTGGATGAGCTACTCAAACCATCCGTGGATGCGGACATAGCAGCTCTTATGAACTCCCTCAGTGTGTCTTCTTGGGAAGAGGTAGATTTAGTAATTGACCTGGGGGAGCCAGAAAACTTCGAGCCGTACGGCCTGTTTGCTAAGGTAGTAGCAGGAGCAGTAAGCAAGATGAGCGGATGTAGCGCCTGCCGATCACTCGTTTTTGTCGCTACATCGCTAAAACTTCGAGATATAAAAAAGCCAGGAGCGACTCAAAAACGTCACGAGTGGGGACTTTTTCCAAGTTTGCGTACAGAGATTGCCAAAACGATTTACACACCTTGTTTTGGAGATTACTCCATTGAATCACCTTCATTTTTAAGTCTAGACATGCGAAAAATGAAGCCTGCCGGGAAGATTGTTTACACCATAAATGACTCTTGGTTTGTACCGAAGGGCGGTGCATTTCGAGGTAATGAGTCACAAATGGTCGGCCACTGCAAAGCCATCATCTCCTCCGGAAACTATTCGAGCAGTAGTTTTAGCAAGGGCGATGAGCGAATTAATGAAACCGCTAACGGACTGAACAACTGTGGAAACTTGACGACTTGGAAATGGGTAGGCGTCAATCACCACATAACATTTGTTGTGAAGCAACTCTCCAGTCTTTACGGCACATAAACTTAACTTTGATCCACTGCATCAATTCTTGGACTGTAAGGGTTGGAGGGATCAACTTATAAAGCTTTTCTCTAGATTGCTTAAGATGCTTCTCCTCCACACCCAGAGATAAAAGCAGTTCGATTATTTCACTCCGCCAGAGAAAGTGAGCGACGGCCGTAATCTCTAATTGCGGGTTTTTCTTGGGACGTTTTATAGTCCTGAATGCAACTGCTCCCTTAGCCCCTTTCGTCGCAACGATCAAGCCGCACCAGGACGGAAGCATAGGCATAATCTTATGAAGATGGTTCGGAGCTGAAATTACCGAAATCTTCTCAAAGCATCTTGAATACTCTGACAATTGCTCAGGAAGGCGACCAATAGTATCTTTTGAACTTTTGATCTCAAAGCAATGGAATGTCCCATTCAGAACTGCTATATCTGCTCTGTTTTTTCCGTGTGCAATACCGAGCTCATCTATCACGATAGTGTTTGGACAGTCATGATAATGTTGCAAGCGCTTCTTGTGAAAGTGCTGCCTAATTTCAACATCACGACTTTCCAATTTATGTTCTCCGTCTACCTATTCCACTAGTTCTCACACCCATTTCAGGCGCTGTGAAGTCTACCGTATCCGACCGTTGCATGCGATCTGTACTCACAGGCAAAGGGTCAATTTCTGCTACTCCACTCTAGCAGATAGGTAGGACCCGACGAGTGGTGTCGGAAGGAGCTCGGAGAAATAGTTCGGTTGAGCATTCCTCCATGCTGTTCCCAAGGAACGCTATGGGCGCTGCCCCACCTCCCGCACACGAGTCCTCCCAGGGATTGCTTCATCCCCGGAGCGGCTTCAGTGGTTGATGTGACGGCTTACGTGGGTGTTCTCGTTTTTCCACTCTTGAACGCGGCAGCGGCTGGGGCCTCGAAGAGCAAGATGCCGTTGAGCCGAAGGCGAATAAGGAGCTGTGTTGGATGGGTTCGGGCTTGCCCGTACCCGTACAACACACATCTTGCCTTCTATCTCTATGCGATTCTATGCAACTGGAGCATGCCATTAACTTATCGTTTTACGGACAGTCCGGGCGACATAAATAGCTGATTTTGTTGAAGTAGATTTACGCTAGGTTTCCTCATTCGGTTTTTCCCGAAACTCATGTGTTCTCGGACAAAAAAAATCCCACCGAAGTGGGAATATCGTGGAGTAACGTCAGCTGAGAAGCCTCGAATCACCCTTTGGGTCTGGGCTTTTTGGTGGTCCACTCGTCGATCATATCCGCCCAGTCTTGGAGCATCGCTCGGCGCTGATCACGGTACTCGGCCTTGTTGTAAACGGCGCGCACACCTTTCTGCTCGTGCGCAAGGCACTTCTCGATCCAATCGGAGTTGTAGCCCGCCTCATGCAACAGCGTGCTGGCCGTGCGTCGCAAGTCGTGGGGACCGAATTTGCCTAGTGGCACCCCTTCCTTTTGGGCAAGGCGATAGGTGAGTGTCAGCACCTGGTTGACCGTGGCCGCACTCATTGGCAAATCAGAGTCGTAGCGTGACGGCAAAACGTAGTCTGAACCTCCAGCCAAGGTTTTCAACGCGATGAAGAAATCCAATGCCTGCTGGGACAGAAACACCAAATGAGGGTTACGACGCTTCATCCGCTCTTTGGGGATCGTCCACAGCGCCTCGCTGAAATTGATCTCACTCCACGTCGCATTGGTCAGCTCGCTCTTGCGCACCATCGTCAGCAGAAGGAGCTTTGCCGCAGCACGAACCGAAGTCGCGGTACCGATTCTGTCCATGTACTGGTACATCAGCGCAATTTCATCGGGCGTCAACGCACGGTCACGTGGCTCAAATTTCGCGATGCTGGCAGGCCGTACCAGATCTGCCGGGTTTTCAACCTTCTGGCCACGCTCAATGGCCCAACGGAAGACTTGCAGCACGATCTCCCGTGAATGGACGGCGGTTGCAGGCGCACCCCGCTCCACTATGGCGTCCGTCAGCGCTCGCAGATCCTCGTGAGTGATTTCAACCAGCTTCTGATTACCAAACTTCGGCTTCAGCTCGCGCTCGTAAACTGATCGACGCATGTCTCGCGTCGAGTCCGCCATTTGGTAACCGCGCAGCCATTTTTCAGCCCAAGCGTCAAAAGTCTCAGCACCCTTCGTGCGCGCCTTCGCACGCGCTTTTTCCTTAGCTGGAGACTTGCCAGCGGCGACCATCTTCTTCGCCTCCCCTAGCCGCTCGCGAGCCTCTGCCAGAGTGATCCCGCCTAAGCCATAACGACCGAAGGTGATGGTCTCCTGCCGGCCGTTGATGGAGTAGTTGTAGCGAAAGGAGATTGAGCCGGCTGGGGTGACGGCCACGTACAAGCCATCACGGTCAATCACCTTGTAGAGCTTGTCCTGGGGCTTGAGATTTCGAAGCTTGGTATCGGTGAGCATGGCTTCCACTATTTCCATGAAAAAATACCATGCCCTGAAAAGCGCGGAAGAATGGGGTCCATCCCCAGTAAAACCGGGCCTTTAGGCCAACTCGATACCATGCCAACACTGAGACAAAGGACATGGTATTGAGCGTCATGCATGGCATTAGATGCAGTCAATACCCCGTACCATGCCACACAAACACCGTGCTTGGCGATGCAGAACGCTACCCGAATTTGCCAGACCCAAAAAGCCAAAAGCCCGCAATTACGCGGGCTTCAGGGCATTTTTTGCTAGATCATGCCGGGCAATACCGGACGCGGGATCATTCCCACTCGATGGTCGCCGGCGGCTTGCTCGACACGTCGTAGGTAACGCGCGAGATACCGTCGATTTCGTTGATGATACGACCGCTGACAGTTTCCAGCAGCTCGTACGGCAGGTGTGCCCAACGCGCGGTCATGAAGTCCACGGTCTCGACGGCACGCAGGGCCACGACCCAGGCGTAGCGACGGCCGTCGCCGACGACGCCGACCGACTTGACCGGCTGGAATACCACGAATGCCTGGCTGGTCTTGTGGTACCAGTCGGCCTTGCGCAGCTCTTCGATGAAGATGTGGTCGGCGCGACGCAGGATGTCGGCGTATTCCTTCTTCACTTCACCAAGGATACGCACGCCCAGGCCCGGGCCCGGGAACGGGTGGCGGTAGACCATGTCGTATGGCAGGCCCAGCTCCAGGCCGATCTTGCGCACTTCGTCCTTGAACAGTTCACGCAGCGGCTCGACCAGCTTGAGGTTCATCTCCTCGGGCAGGCCGCCGACGTTGTGGTGCGACTTGATCACGTGAGCCTTGCCGCTCTTGGCGCCAGCCGACTCGATCACGTCCGGGTAGATGGTGCCCTGGGCGAGGAACTGGATGTTTTCCAGCTTGCTGGCTTCGGCATCGAACACATCAATGAAGGTGCGGCCGATGATCTTGCGCTTCTTCTCCGGGTCGGCTTCGCCGGCCAGGTTGTCGAGGAACTGCTTTTCAGCGTCGGCGCGGATTACCTTGACGCCCATGTTCTCTTTGAACATGGCCATCACCTGGTCGCCTTCGTGCAGGCGCAGCAGGCCGTTGTCGACGAATACGCAGGTCAGCTGGTCGCCGATGGCACGGTGCAGCAGCGCGGCAACCACCGAGCTGTCGACGCCGCCGGACAGGCCCAGCAGAACGTTGGCCGAACCGACTTGCGCACGCACCTGGGCGATGGCGTCTTCAACGATGTTGGACGCCGTCCACAGGGCTTCACAGCCGCAGATGTCCTGCACGAAACGGGACAGGATGCGACCACCTTGCTTGGTGTGGGTCACTTCGGGGTGGAACTGCACGCCGTAGTAGCCGCGGGCGTCGTCGTACATACCGGCGATCGGGCAGCTTGGGGTGCTGGCCAGAATGCTGAAGTTGGAAGGCATCTGGGTGACCTTGTCACCGTGGCTCATCCACACGTCCAGGCCCAGCACGCCATCGTCGTCAACGTGGTCTTCGATGCCGTCGAGCAGGCGGCTCTTGCCGACAACGTCCACGCGGGCATAACCGAACTCACGCAGGTCGGAACCTTCTACCTTGCCGCCCATCTGCTCGGCCATGGTCTGCATGCCGTAGCAGATACCCAGCACAGGCACATTCAGGTCAAACACGGCCTGCGGAGCGCGCGGGCTGTTGGCTTCGTGGACCGACTCGGGGCCGCCGGCAAGGATGATGCCGCGCGGGTTGAATTCGCGGATCGCTTCATCGTCCATGTCGAACGGGTGCAGTTCGCAGTACACGCCGATTTCGCGCACTCGGCGGGCGATCAGCTGGGTGTACTGGGAACCGAAATCGAGGATCAGGATGCGGTGAGCGTGAATGTCGAGGGCCATGACTCAATCTCGTCAGTGGAAATCGGAAACGACGCGGGGCTGTCATGACAGCCCCGCTTTATGTTGTAGCTGGAAGCCTCAGCCTACGCGGTAGTTAGGGGCTTCTTTGGTGATTTGCACGTCATGCACGTGGGACTCGGCCATGCCGGCACCGGTGATACGTACGAATTCCGGCTTGGTGCGCATTTCTTCGATGGTTGCGCTGCCGGTGTAGCCCATGGACGAACGCAGGCCGCCCATCAGCTGGTGGATAATCGCGGCCAAGGCACCTTTGTAAGGAACGCGGCCTTCGATGCCTTCCGGTACCAGCTTCTCGGCGCCGGCCGAGGAGTCCTGGAAGTAACGGTCGGACGAGCCTTGCGCCTGTGCCATGGCACCCAGCGAGCCCATGCCGCGGTAAGCCTTGTAGGAACGGCCCTGGAACAGCTCGACTTCACCCGGGGCCTCTTCGGTACCGGCGAACATCGAACCCATCATCACGCAGGAAGCACCGGCAACGATGGCCTTGGACAGGTCACCGGAGAAGCGGATACCACCGTCAGCGATCAGTGGCACGCCAGTGCCTTCCAGCGCTGCGGCAACGTTGGCGATGGCGCTGATTTGCGGCACGCCGACACCGGCAACGATACGGGTGGTGCAGATAGAGCCAGGGCCGATACCGACCTTGACCGCATCGGCACCCGCTTCGGCCAGGGCCTTGGCGGCAGCGCCGGTGGCGATGTTGCCGCCGATCACCTGCACTTGCGGGTAGGTTTCTTTCACCCAGCGTACGCGGTCGATCACACCTTTGGAGTGGCCGTGGGCAGTGTCGACGACGACAACATCAACGCCAGCCGCCACCAGCGCAGCTACGCGCTCGCCGGTGTCCTTGCCGGTGCCGACGGCGGCGCCGACGCGCAGGCGACCCTGGTCGTCCTTGCTGGCCAGCGGGTAAGCCTTGGCTTTTTCGATGTCTTTGACGGTCATCATGCCCTTGAGGTTGAACTTGTCGTCAACGATCAGGACTTTTTCCAGACGATGCTTGTGCAGCAGCTCGCGAACTTCGTTTTTGTCGGCGCCTTCGCGGACGGTGACCAGACGCTCTTTCGGCGTCATCACGTCGCGGACCTTGGCGTCCAGACGATTTTCGAAGCGCACGTCACGGGAGGTGACGATGCCGACCAGGTCGCCGTTCGCCAGCACCGGCACACCCGAGATGTTGTTCAGGCGGGTCAGCTCGAACAGGTCGCGCACAGTGGCATCGGCGTCGATGGTGATCGGGTCCTTGACCACGCCAGCCTCGAACTTCTTGACCTTGCGCACTTCGCCGGCCTGTTGTTCGATGGTCATGTTCTTGTGGATGATGCCGATACCGCCTTCCTGAGCCATGGCAATGGCCAGACGCGCTTCGGTCACGGTATCCATGGCAGCGGAAACCAGCGGAATGTTCAGCTCGATGCCACGGGTCAAACGGGTCTTGAGACTGACTTCATTGGGCAGTACCTCGGAATAGCCAGGTACAAGGAGGATATCGTCGAAGGTCAGGGCTTCTTGGCTGATACGCAGCATCGCGGGGGCTCCCGGGCGGGAAAAATGGAAGCGCGCCATTATACTCATGCATGGCGCGCCGCTCAATGCAAAATAAGGGCCTTCGGTCAGGCTTGTGGCAGTTTTACCTGCACCACGGCCACCGGCTGGTCGAGCCAGTCGGCGAAGCTGTCGAGAAAGGCCTGGGTGAACCCGGCCTCGCCCCAGTTGTTGAAGATGAACCCCAGGTTGGAAAAGGCACATGGCTGCAGGTAAATGAAGCCATTGATGTCATCTTCGAAGCCGCACAGTGGGCAGGTAAAGTTGTCGCTCACTCCCGGCATCCACTCTTCCAGGCTTTCGAACAACGGCTCGCCTACCTCGCGCCGGCACTCCGGGCAACCGGCTTCTTCGAGGAAGCCTTCGGTGGGGGTGTAGATGCAGCGCTTGAGCATCACTTCCAGGCCGTTGACCGGCTCGCCGAAGGGCAGTTTTTCCGGGTGCAGGGCCACTTTGCGCGCCCCTGCCGCCAGGGCATGGCCCATGCGGTTGCCGGTGCGACCGCAGGTGGTCAGTTGCTCCTCGACGACTTTTTCGCGCACCAGCCAGCGCAGGATGGCGCGGGAGCGGGCTTCATGCACCGGGACGGTAGACAGCTTTGGAACGATGATGCTCTGGGTGTTCATGAACGGGACAAGCCTGAGAAACGCCGGTAATGACGCAATTCTACCGCTCAGGCGCTCAGGTAGCGACCAATCAACGCCAGGCCGCTGGCCAGCACCAGCAAGGTGACCAGGCGTACGAACGCTTCGCGGGACAACCGGTTGGTCAATCTACGCCCTACCCACAGGCCAGTGAACATGATAGGCAGCAGGTAGGCGATGCCGAAGACAATGTAGGCCCCAGCGATGGCCATGAGGAGAGCTGAGCGAGCATCGTGCCGAGTTCCTGGGTAGTCCTTGTATTCGTCGCAGGATTGCGCTGGGGCAAACAGGTGCATGTCTTGGGGTTTTTGGTGCCTGTGAGATCGAGCGCCGCCCGCGCGGCGCATCGCGAGCTGCGCTCGCTCCTACGTTTGTTTCGGGCCAGTAACGCCTGTGACAGGCGCGCGCGACCGCCTTGTTTGTAAGACGTGATATTGCGCCATGCGCCAAGGCGTTCGCGCGCAAATGGCACAGGAATAATTGGCCCGAAACAAACGTAGGAGCGAGCGCAGCTCGCGATGCGCCGCGCGGGCGGCGCTCGATCTCACAGGCACCACAAACCCCAAGACATGCACTCACCCAGCCCAGTATCATGCCCACCATGATCAGAGACCCCTTTGAACGACTCGGCCTGGACCGCGAGGTCCTTACCGTCAGCCAACTCAACGGCCGCGCCCGCGTGCTGCTGGAAGACGTTTTCCGCAGTGTGTGGGTGGAAGGCGAAATCTCCAACCTCGCCCGCCCGGCGTCCGGCCACATGTACTTCACCCTCAAGGACAGCGGCGCCCAGGTGCGTTGCGCGTTGTTCCGGCAGAACGCCACGCGGGTACGCCAGGCGCTGCGCGACGGCCTGGCGGTGCGGGTGCGCGGCAAGGTTTCGCTGTTCGAGGGACGTGGCGACTACCAACTGATTCTCGACACCGTCGAGCCCGCCGGTGATGGCGCGTTGCGCCTGGCTTTCGAGGCCCTGAAGGAAAAGCTCGGTGCCGAGGGGCTGTTCAGCACCGAACGAAAGAAGCCGCTGCCGGCTCACCCGCAGCGCATCGGCATCATCACCTCGCCCACTGGCGCGGTGATCCGCGACATCATCAGTGTGTTCGGCCGCCGTGCCCCGCAGGTGGAGCTGAACCTGATCCCTACGGCGGTACAGGGCCGCGAAGCCATCGCGCAGATCGTACGCGCCATCCGCCTGGCCGACAGCCTCGGCTTCGATGCGCTGATCCTGGCGCGTGGTGGTGGTTCGCTGGAAGACCTGTGGTGTTTCAACGAGGAAGCCGTGGCGCGTGCCGTGGCCGCCTGCGTCACGCCAATTGTCAGCGCCGTGGGCCATGAAACCGACGTGTCGATCAGCGATTTCGTGGCTGACGTGCGCGCGCCCACACCGTCTGCTGCCGCCGAGCTGCTGGCCCCTGACAACAGCGGCCTTCGGCAACGCCTGGATGGCCTGCAACGGCGCCTGCTGCTGCGCATGCAGAACCGCCTGACCCACGACCGCCTGCGCCTGGAATCACTCACCCGGCGCCTGCGCCACCCAGGCGAGCGTTTGCGCCAGCAGGCTCAACGCCTGGACGACCTGGACATGCGCCTGCGTCGCGCGTTCATGCTCAACCTCAACCAGCGCCGCGAACGCCTGGCACGCCTGGACGCCCGCCTGGCCGCGCAGCATCCGGGGCGTAACCTGAAACTGCTGAACCAGCGCCTGGACAGCCTGGCCGAGCGCCTGCCACGGGCCATGCGTGAGGTGCTCAAGGACCGTCGCCAGCGGTTCCAGGCCCAGCTGCAGACACTGCAAGTGGTCAGTCCGCTGGCCACCCTGGCCCGCGGATACAGCATTTTGCTGGATGAACAAGGCCAGGCCATTCGCAGCGCCGAACAGACCCGCAACGGCCAACGCCTGACTGCCCGCCTGAACGAAGGCGAGCTGCTGGTGCGCGTCGAAGACAACCACCTGACCCCGGTCACCCTCTCACTACTGGACTGACACATGCCCCGCATGCTCGCGCCCCTGCTTGCCCTTTCCCTGCTGCTGCTGGCCGGCGGCGCCCAGGCCAGCTATATCACCCGCACGCTGAACAAACCGGTACCCGGCGGCGTGGCGGTCGTCGACCTGGGCCCCGCCGCCAGCGCACCCAGCGCCCGTTTCGAAGGCAAGCCGGTGCTGGTGGTGAAGGAGCAGGACAACTGGCTGGCCATCGTCGGCATCCCGCTCACCCAAAAGCCCGGTACCGCAGTGCTGAACCAGGGCGGGCGCACCCTGCCTTTCAGCGTAGGTAGCAAGAAGTACCCTGAGCAGCGCATCACCCTGAAGAACACCCGCCAGGTCAACCCTAACCCGGCCGACCTCAAGCGCATCGACCGCGAGCTGGCCGAGCAGATCGAGGCCTACCGCAGTTTCAGCCCGAACCTGCCAAGCAACCTGATTCTCGACAAGCCGGTCAACGGCCCGCTGTCGAGCAAGTTCGGCGTGCGCCGCTTCTTCAATGGCGAAGAACGCAACCCGCATGCCGGGCTGGACTTTGCGGTACCGGCGGGCACGCCGATCAAGACACCCGCCAATGGCAAAGTGATTCTGCTGGGGGATTATTTCTTCAACGGCCGCACGGTGTTCGTCGACCATGGGCAGGGCTTCATCAGCATGTTCTGCCACATGTCGAAGATCGATGTGCAGGTCGGGCAGCAACTGCGTCGTGGCGAGGTGGTCGGGCGCGTGGGCTCGACCGGGCGGGCGACCGGGCCGCATATGCACTGGAACGTCAGCCTGAACGATGCGCGGGTGGACCCGGCGATTTTCATTGGCGCGTTCCAGCCCTGAAACTGCGGCGTCTGCTTCGCGGGCACGCCCGCTCCCACAGGTACAGCGAAGCCTTCAGACACAGCGCGATACTGGTGGGAGCGGGCATGCCCGCGAAGACGCCAGCACAGTCGACAGCAGATCAACTGCGTTGCGCCATCGAAAAATACTGCGCAAGAATCAATAAGCGCCCAGAAGATACAAGCCATAAAATCTCGCCCGATTACTTTTTTTAAGCATTTATCTCAATTTTTCCCGAACGCTTGCCATCCCCTACCCCACTGGTTAAGTTTGAAGGCATGAAAACCTTCAGCACCCTCATCCTGCTCCGACAACATCGCAGCCTCTGCCTGGTCAGCGCCCGACTACCAGGCTGAATCGCGTCGCCTCGCCTCTTCATATCGTTATCGCTTCGGCAGGCCCGACCTCGGCCGCACACAAAAGGATTGCTTCCATGACCATGCTCAAAGACCCTTCGAAGAAGTACCGCGCTTTCCCGACCATCGACCTGCCTGACCGTACCTGGCCGTCGAAAACCATCACCCAGGCACCTATCTGGTGCAGCTCCGACCTGCGTGATGGCAACCAGTCGCTGATCGAGCCGATGGACTCGGAGAAGAAACTGCGCTTCTGGAAGACCTTGGTGCAGGTTGGCGTGAAGGAGATCGAAGCCTCGTTCCCGTCTGCCTCGCAAACCGATTTCGACTTCGTGCGCACCCTGATCGAGGACGGCCACATCCCGGATGACACCACCATCCAGGTGCTCACCCAGGCACGTGAGGACCTGATTGCCCGCACCTTCGAGTCGCTGCGTGGTGCGAAGAAGGCCATCGTCCACCTGTACAACGCCACCAGCCCGTCGTTCCGCCGCATCGTCTTCAATCAGGACAAGCAAGGCGTGAAGGACATCGCGGTGAACGCGGCCAAGCTGTTCGTCAAGTACGCCGCCCAGCAGCCGGAAACCCAGTGGACCTTCCAGTACTCGCCAGAAACCTTCAGCGCCACTGAAATGGAGTTCGCCAAGGAAGTCTGTGACGCGGTCATCGAGGTGTGGAACCCTACCCCTGAACACAAGATCATCCTCAACCTGCCGGCCACCGTGGAAGTGTCCACGCCAAATATCTACGCCGACCAGATCGAGTGGTTCTGCCGCAACATCAGCCGCCGCGACAGCGTGATCATCAGCCTGCACTGCCACAACGACCGTGGCACCGGCATCGCTGCCACCGAACTGGGCCTCATGGCCGGCGCCGACCGTGCCGAAGGCTGCCTGTTCGGCAACGGCGAGCGTACCGGTAACGTCGACCTGGTGACTTTGGCTCTGAACCTCTACACCCAGGGCATCGACCCGTTGCTGGACTTCTCCGACATCGACGGCGTGCGCAAGGTGGTCGAAGAGTGCAACCAACTGCCGGTACACCCACGCCACCCGTATGTGGGCGACCTGGTCCATACCGCTTTCTCCGGCTCGCACCAGGACGCCATCCGCAAGGGCTTCGCCAAGCAGCAGGATGGGGAACTGTGGGAAGTGCCTTACCTGCCGATCGACCCGGCCGACATTGGCCGCAGCTACGAAGCGGTTATCCGCGTCAACAGCCAGTCGGGCAAAGGCGGTATCACCTACCTGCTTGAGCAGGAATACGGCATCAGCCTGCCGCGTCGCATGCAGATCGAATTCAGCCAGGTGGTGCAGGGTGAGACCGACCGCCTGGGCCTGGAAATGACCGCCCAGCAGATCTACAGCCTGCTGCACAAGGAATACCTCCAGGCCAACGCGCCATACGCACTGGTCAGCCATCGCCTGCAGGAAGAAAACGGCCACAGCGCTGTGGAAGTGGAAGTTGCCGGTGAAGGCGAAACCACCCTGCACTGGCGCGGCAAGGGCAACGGCGCCCTGGAAGCACTGGTGGCTGGCCTGCCGGTTGCCGTAGAGATCATGGACTACAACGAGCACGCCATTGGCGCTGGCACCAATGCCAAGGCCGCGGCCTACATTGAACTGCGTGTAGCCGGTGGCCGTCCGGTGCATGGCGTGGGTATCGATGAGAACATCACCACGGCCAGCTTCAAGGCCCTGTTCAGCGCGCTGAACCGCTCGCTGAGCCAGCAGGAAGCCAAGGCGGCCTGAAGCCTGGAATGAGGGATGAGAAAGCCCGCATCGTTTGATGCGGGCTTTTTTTGTTGACCTGGACTGGCCATTTCGCGGGTAAACCCGCTCCTACAACGGCCTGCGCCCAATCACCAATGTGTGTGTCCACCACCGATCAGGTGTAGGAGCGGGTTTACCCGCGAATACGGAGGCCACGGCAACGGTGAACGGCCAGGGATATTGGCCAGCAGGCCCGGCCCTTTCGCGGGTAAACCCGCTCCTACAACGGCCTGTGCCCAATCACCAATGTGTGTGTGTCCACCACCGATCAGGTGTAGGAGCGGGTTTACCCGCGAAAAGATCAGCACAACCAATGCAAATATCCCAGGCAAAAAAAAGGGGCGCCGACCAAGCGCCCCATAAGCCGTAAAGCACACAACTGATTCAGTTGGCGTCCAGCAGTGCCATAGCCTCGGCACTGCACGCTTCGATCCGCGCCCAGTCACCGTTCTTGATCCAGCTGCTGTCGAGCATCCAGGTCCCCCCCACGCACATCACGTTTGGCAGGGCCATGTAGTTGCGCACGTTGGCCGGGTTTACACCGCCAGTGGGACAAAAACGAATATCGCCGAATGGGCCACCAAAGGCCTTGATCGCTGCTACGCCGCCGCTGATCTCCGCCGGGAACAACTTGAACCGGCGGTAGCCCAGGGCATAGCCCATCATGATTTCAGACGGCGTACTGATGCCCGGCAACAGCGGGATTTCACTGTCCACCCCCGCCTCGAGAATGTCCTGGGTAATGCCTGGGGTAACGACGAACTGCGCGCCCGCAGCCTCAACCGCTGCGAACATGCTGCGGTCGAGCACGGTACCAGCGCCGACACACAGCTCCGGGCGCTGCTCACGCAGCACCTGAATGGCCTTGAGGCCATGCTGTGAGCGCAGGGTCACTTCCAGGGTACGGATGCCGCCGGCGGCCAGGGCGTCAGCCAGCGGCAGGATGTCTTCCTCACGAGCAATGGTGATTACCGGCAGGATGCGCGCCTTTTTGCAAATGGCGTCGATCCGCGCGGCTTTATCAACCATCGAGAGCTTGGGCTGCGGGCGTTCAAGGGTGGTCATGACTGTGGATCCTTGGCTCATGGGCACCAGTAGATGTCCAGGGGGTCGTGAAGAAAAGCGCGAATCGGCATTTCAGTAAGGTCGTTGCCCGCCAGCGCGGCGCGCAGGGTAGCGAGTTTGCTCTGGCCTTGCACAGACAGCGCGATGAAGGCAGCACTGGCCAGCAGCGAACGGGTCATCGACAGGCGCTGGTGCGGCACGCTCGGCGCCAGCAACGGCAGGCAGCGGCGTGGGCCGGCCGGGTCCAGGCCTGCTTCCAGGTTGGGACTGGCGGGGAACAGCGAGGCGGTATGGCCATCGTCGCCCATGCCCAGCACCAGCACGTCGATCGGCGGTAGCTCAGCCAAGGCCTGGTCAGCTTTGAGCGCAGCTGCATCGAGGTTCTCCGCCTGGTGGTACAGGCCAACGAAGCGGGCCTTGGCGGCTGCGCCCTTCAACAGGTGACGGGCCAGCAGGCCGGCATTGCTGTCGACGTGCTCTACCGGCACCCAGCGCTCATCAGCCAGGCTGACGATGACTTTGGCCCAGTCCAGATTCTCGCTGGCCAGCTTCTCCAGGAACGGCACCGGGCTGCGTCCGCCAGACAACACCAAGCAGGCCTGCCCCTTGGCGGCAATCGCTGCGCGCAGGCGCTCAGCCACATCATGAGCCAAGGACACGGACAGTGCCTTGGCATCCGCCAGTTCATGAGCCTTCACGGCCGCTGGCAGTTTCAGTTCAGATATCCCCATACCACGCCCTCCCATCGCGTGTGATCAGTGCAATCGAGCTCATTGGCCCCCAGGAGCCCGCAGCGTACGGCTTGGGCGCGTCGCCCGCATTACGCCAGCCGGCGATCAACTGGTCGCACCACTTCCAGGCATACTCGATTTCGTCCTTGCGCACGAACAGGTTCTGGTTGCCGCGCATCACTTCGAGCAACAGCCGCTCGTAGGCATCCGGAATTCTTGCACTGCGCCAGGCATCGGAAAAATTCAGCTGCAATGGGCCACTGCGCAGTTGCATGCCTTTGTCCAGGCCCTGCTCCTTGGTCATCACCCGTAAAGAAATGCCTTCGTCCGGTTGCAGGCGGATGATCAGCTTGTTACCGATCTGCAAACGCTGTTCCGGGGCGAAGATGTAGTGCGGCGTTTCCTTGAAGTGAATGACGATCTGCGACAGTTTTTGCGGCATGCGCTTGCCGGTTCGCAGGTAGAACGGCACGCCCGACCAGCGCCAGTTACGGATGTCGGCGCGCAGGGCGACGAAGGTTTCGGTGTCGCTCTGAGCGTTGGCGTTGTCTTCTTCCAGGTAACCCGGCACCGGTTTGCCTTCGCTATAGCCGGCAATGTACTGGCCGCGCACCACACTGGTGCTCAGGCCGTCGCCGGTGATCGGTGCGAGGGCCTTCAGCACTTTCACCTTCTCGTCACGGATGGCATCGGCGGACAGTTCGCTGGGCGGGTCCATGGCGATCAGGCACAGCAACTGCAGCAGGTGGTTCTGGATCATGTCGCGTAGCTGGCCGGCCTTGTCGAAATAGCCCCAACGGCCCTCGATACCGACCTTTTCCGCCACGGTAATCTCCACATGGGAGATGGAATTCTGGTTCCACTGGGTTTCGAACAGGCTATTGGCGAAACGCAGGGCAATCAGGTTCTGCACCGTCTCTTTGCCCAGGTAGTGGTCGATGCGATAGACCCGACTTTCAGGGAAGAACCGCGCCACGGCATCGTTGACCCGGCGCGACGACTCCAGGTCGTGGCCAATAGGTTTCTCGAGCACTACCCGGGTGCGCGCAGCCAGCCCGACCTTGTCGAGGTTTTCGCAGATGGCCCCATACACCGCCGCCGCCGTGGCGAAGTAGGCGATCAGCGGCAGCTCGCCAGGCAGTTGCTCGGCAAGGGCCTGGTAACCCTCGGGCTGAAGGAAGTCCAGGTGCTGGTAATTCAGGCGGGCGAGGAAGCGCCCCAGCGCAGCAGGCTCGATGTCTGTCTCGGGCACGTGCCGGCGCAGGTGGGCTTCGATACTGTCCAGGTGCTCCTGCGCACTGCCGGCCTCGCGAGCCAGGGCCAGCAGGCGGGTGTCCGGGTGCAACAGGTTGGCCCGGTCGAGCTGGTAGAGCGCAGGAAACAGCTTGCGCAGTGCCAGGTCGCCGAGGGCGCCAAACAGGGCAAAGGTGCAAGGTTCGACACTGATTGCAGCCATGATGTTGGTTCTTTCCTAAAGTTGGTCTAGGAATACCGCTTTCACACACGGTTTTCAAGGGATAATGTAGTAAAAACCACAACATTACACACTAGTGTTACAGACAAGTGGTACGCCAACCGCACCGACAGTACGATAGACGACCGTGCAAAAAGCCTGCTGATCCCACAGCCGGCTGTCTTCCCGACCCAAGGACACACCCATGGACCGCGTGCGAAACCTCCTGGAACAGATCCAGGGCCGCCTCGACGAGCTGAACAAGGCCGAACGCAAAGTCGCCGAAGTCATCCTGCTCAACCCGCAACAAGCCACCCGTTTCAGCATCGCTGCGCTGGCCCAGGCGGCCAAGGTCAGCGAACCGACCGTCAACCGCTTCTGCCGCTCGTTCGGCGTCAGCGGCTACCCCGAACTCAAGCTGCAACTGGCGCAGAGCCTGGCCAGTGGTGCCGCCTATGTCAGCCGCGCGGTGGAGGCCGACGATGACCCGGCCGCCTACACCCAGAAAATCTTCGCCAGCGCCATCGCCTCGCTTGACAGCGCCTGCCAGCAACTGGACCCGCAGCAGGTCAGCCGCGCCGTGGACATGATGATCCAGGCCCGGCAGATCCACTTCTTCGGCCTTGGAGCCTCGGCTCCAGTGGCCCTGGATGCGCAGCACAAGTTCTTCCGCTTCAACCTGGCCGTGTCGGCCCACGCCGATGTGCTGATGCAACGCATGCTGGCCTCGGTCGCCCACACCGGCGATCTGTTCGTGATCATTTCCTACACCGGACGCACCCGCGAACTGGTCGAAGTGGCACGCCTGGCACGTGAAAACGGCGCTTCGGTGCTGGGCCTGACCGCCGCAGGCTCGCCACTGGCCAATGCCTGCAGCCTGAGCCTGCACATCCCGCTGCCGGAAGATACCGACATCTACATGCCGATGACCTCGCGGATCATCCAGCTGACCGTGCTCGATGTGCTAGCCACCGGCATGACCCTGCGCCGCGGCGTGGACTTCCAGCCCCACCTGCGCAAGATCAAGGAAAGCCTCAACGCCAGCCGCTACCCGATCGAGGACGACGAACTCAACTGAGCCGGTGCGCCTGCAAACGCAGGTGCGCACGCTGCCCAGGCGCCAGGCTCAGGCCTTCGCCACTGCCGCTGGTCGCCTCGACGCAGACAAAACGCTGCGACTCGCGGCCCGTCACCCCCATCAGCGGGCGATTGCCAGGGTGCCAGACCACGGTGTCGTCGCTGTCACCGGTGTCGATGCACAGCTCGCGCTGCCAGGCTGGGTCCTGCAATTGCACCCGTGGCGTACCGGGGTAGACCTTCTGGCAGCCGCCCTTGAGCTTCAGCGCGCCATCTTCACGGCAAGCCTGGCGGTTGAGGCGGTCGTAGCCTTCAATGTCTTCCAGCCCAGACAGCGCTATCTCTGACACGTCACTGATGCGCCAGTACGCCAGCAGCGCATGGCTCAGCTGGCAGGGCTCGCTATCCTGATGTTCGGTGCTCAGGCTCAGCTCCATACGGCTACCTAGCCGGGCGTGCAGGTCGACTTGCCAGTCGCACAGGTCCAGCCGCCATTTCAGGGTCACACCCTCCTCGTCCTCACGGCTGTCCACCAGTTTCCAGTCCAGCAGCCGCGCCCAGCCGTGGTCCGGCCACAGGTCTTCGCTGGGATGGCAGCCATACCAGGGCCAGCACACCGGTACACCACCGCGGATCGCCCCCACCTGCGGCCACTGTTCGGCGCACCACAGCCACGGCCGTTCACCCGCCGGTTGAAAGTGCAGCAACTGCGCGCCCTGGCGGCTGAACACCGCCTGGCAACGGGGGTGGTCGATGATCAGGACATCGCGCTGCTGGTAACGCTCCCATTCGAATGTCGGCCGTGGCCGCTGCGAGGAAAAGAAGCGATGGAGCGGATGTTCGGGCATGGTTCAGAGCTCTTGTTGTTCGAGATAGCGCTGTCTCGGCCTATCCCCGACACCCACTGCAGACCAGTGGGTGCCAGGAACCGATAATGGATTGGCGTAAATTTACAACAAGTGCCCTCAGAATGACGACTGAATCTTCAAGCCAGCGACCAGCGCGTTATCTACCTCGTCCACCCCGCCAGGGCTCTTGATGTACTGCAGGTTAGGCCGCACGGTCAGCCAGTTGGTAACGTGGAAGCCGTAGTAGAGCTCTGCGTTGTACTCGGTGCGCTGCAGCGGCACGAAACCAGGGTTGTCGTAATCGTTGATGCCGCTTTGGCCGTTGAGCAACTCGGCGCGCTTCTTCACGTCGTCATTCACATGAATTCGCGCCACGCCGAAGCCGATGTCATCTTTGGGCCGAGCGTCGAAAGCACCTTTGTAGACCAACCCTACCTGCTGGTAGTTGTCGACCACGTTGGTGGCCTTGTCGTGCACGGTAAAGTTGGCGAACAGGCTGAGGCCACGGTTGACGTCGCCGCCGTGGGCGGTGACCTGCTGTTGCGCCACCACCCACCATCCGTGCTTGCTGGAGTGCGACTTAAAGGCTTCACCTGTCAGCGCCTGCGGGTTGCCGTTGACGTCGTCGAACACATCGTCAGCCTTGGCCGTGCTGTAGTAGTAACCCAGGCGGTACTCGCCCGGCAGGCCATTGACCTTGGGCGACCACACCGCTTCCACCGGCAAGATCGCACCCTTGGTGCCACTGCCGCTGAGCTTGAAGCCGTTGCCGGTTTCCAGGTTGGAAGGGTTCTGCTCGAAGGCCCCGACCTGTACGAAGAACTCCGGCGTGATGTTGTACTTCACCCGCAGCGCCCACTGGCTGACCGGCCAGTTGTACCAGATGCCGCCCACCCAGTTGCCCACCTGCGAGCCGCAGAAAGCCAGGTTCTGGAAGTCGCAAGGGAAGCTGTTGAAGTCCTCGCCTTCGCCAAAGCGGCCAAATTTCACGTCCAGTGCGCCGTCGAAGTACTTCTGCTTGATCCACATCTGGGTCAGGCGCCAGGTCTGGCCACGGCCCCACACCTCCTGCACCGAGCTGAACTGCCCGGCGCGCGGGTCGCTGATGCGGTCGTTGGACAGGTTGCGACCGCTTCGCTCGGTGATTGCCAGCTTGAACTCGGCATCATGCCAGCCCAGTATCTTCTGCAAGTCCAGATGCGCGCCGAGGGCGAACTGGTCGCTGTAGCGTGCGGTCTTGTCGTCGTTGTAGCCGCCATGCAGGTTGCCAGCCACCTCGCCTACATAATCGAGGGTGAAGTCATAGCCCTTGTCCAGCAGCTCGGTCCGGGTGCCGCCCCAATCGCCGGTCATCCATTTTGATTCGCTGGAAAAAGCCTCGGCAGCCTGTGTACCGCTGCTGCCTACAAGTGCAAGCAAGGCCAACGATCCCAGTGTCTTGATGCGTTTGCGCTGTTCCATCCCTTTGCGTCCTCTTTTTCTTATTGATGGTGTAGACGAGTCAACGGCCTTTGAAGTGAGCCACGTTGTCCTTTGCAGTTGCGCCAGTGCTGGCCAGGTGCAGGCGCTCGCCATTGTCGGCGTCGAACAGAAGCACCCGGGCCGGGTCGAATTGCAGGTTGAGGGTGTCACCCACCCGGCACACCACATCCGGTGCAAGGCGGCAGCACACTTTTGTCTGGTTGAGCGTGACGAACACCAGCAGGTCCGGCCCGGTGGGCTCTGTGACCTGCACCTCGGCGCGGATACCCGGCAAACCATTACCGTCAGCAGCGCCCAGGGCGATCTGCTCAGGGCGGATGCCGAGGATGATCTCGCGCCCCTCCAGCTCGTCAGCAGCCAGCCCCAAAGGCAGCTCGCAGCGTGCCTGGCCGCTGTCGAGCAGCGCCAGCAAGCGGCCATCGTGCCTGGCCAGACGCACCGGAATGAAGTTCATCGGCGGCGAACCGATGAAGCTGGCCACGAACTGGTTGGCCGGGTCGTTGTAGATCTGCTGCGGGGTGCCGAACTGCTGGATGATGCCGTCCTTCATCACCGCCACCTTGTCGCCCAGGGTCATGGCCTCGATCTGGTCATGGGTGACGTACACCGTGGTGGTCTTCAGGCGCTGGTGCATCAACTTCATTTCGGTGCGCATTTCGACCCGCAGCTTGGCATCGAGGTTGGACAGGGGTTCATCGAACAGGTAGATCTTGGGTCGCCGCGCCAGTGCCCGGCCCATGGCCACGCGCTGCTGTTGGCCACCGGACAGCTGCGCCGGCTTGCGCGCCAGCAAGTGTTCGATCTGCAGCAACTTGGCCACCCGCGCCACTTCCTCGTCGATGGCGGCCTGGGGCAGCTTGCGGATCTTCAGGCCGAACTCGATGTTCTCACGCACGCTCATGGTGGGGTACAGCGCATAGGACTGGAACACCATGGCGATATCGCGGTCCTTGGGGCTCATGCCACTGACGTCCTGCTCGTCGATGAGGATAGCGCCGCCGGTAATCTGCTCCAGGCCGGCGATACAGTTCATCAAGGTCGACTTGCCGCAGCCCGACGGCCCCACCAGGATCAGGAACTCGCCATCCTTGATCGACAGCTGGATGTCCTTGAGGGTGTCCGGCAGGCCGCTGCCGTAGGTTTTGTTCACATTGCGAAGTTCGAGCGTTGCCATGGCTTACCCCTTGACCGCGCCGGCCGTCAGCCCGCGCACGAAATATTTGCCTGCCACCACATAGACCAGCAGGGTTGGCAGGCCAGCGATCATCGCTGCCGCCATGTCGACGTTGTATTCCTTGGCCCCGGTGCTGGTATTGACCAGATTGTTCAGGGCTACGGTGATCGGTTGCGAATCGCCGCTGGAGAACACCACGCCGAACAGGAAGTCGTTCCAGATCTGGGTGAACTGCCAGATCAGGCAGACCATGATGATCGGCGTGGACATCGGCAGAATGATGCGGCGGAAGATGGTGAAGAACCCGGCACCGTCCAACCGTGCGGCTTTGACCAGCGCGTCGGGGATACTCACGTAGAAGTTGCGGAAGAACAGCGTGGTGAAGGCCAGGCCGTAGACCACATGCACCAGCACCAGGCCGCTGGTGGTGCTGGCCAGGCCAAGCTTGCCGAGGGTGAACGAGGCCGGCAGCAGCACGGTCTGGAACGGCAGGAAGCAGCCGAACAGCAGCAGGCCGAAGAACAGTTGCGAACCCCGAAAGCGCCACATCGACAGCACATAGCCGTTCAGTGCACCAATAGCGGTGGAGATCAGCACCGCTGGCACGGTAATCATGATCGAGTTCCAGAAGTAACCGCTGACCGCTGCCCAGGCCTTGGCCCAGCCTATGCCGGTAATCACCGCAGGCCAGCTCAGCAGGTTGCCGGTGCTGATGTCTTCGGGGGTCTTGAAGCTGGTCAGCAGCATCACCACCAGCGGTACCAGATACAGCAGCACGGCTATCAGCAACACGGCATGGATGGCCATACGGCTGAAGCTGAGCACCGGCTTGTCGACAGGACTATGCATGGCGTTTGCTCCGCAGCTCCGAGTACAGGTAAGGCACGAGGATCGCCAGGATCGCCCCGAGCATGAGGATGGCGCTGGCCGAGCCTATGCCCATCTGGCCGCGGCTGAAGGTGAACGAATACATGAACATTGCAGGCAGGTCGGACGAGTAACCCGGGCCGCCGGCCGTCATCGCCGCCACCAGGTCGAAGCTCTTGATGGCAATGTGCGAGAGGATCATCAGCGCGCTGAAGAACACTGGGCGCAGGCTGGGCAGCACTACAGTCCAGTAGATGCGCGGCAAGCTGGCACCGTCGATCTGGGCGGCGCGGATGATCGATTGGTCAACGCCGCGCAGGCCGGCGAGGAACATCGCCATGATAAAGCCCGAGGCCTGCCACACGGCGGCGATCACCAGGCAGTACACGACCCGGTCAGGGTCGATCAGCCAGTCCAGGCGAAAGCCCTCCCAGCCCCAGTCACGCAACAGCTTGTCCAGGCCCATGCCGGGGTTGAGCAGCCATTTCCACGCGGTACCGGTGACGATCATCGACAACGCCATGGGGTACAGGTAAATGGTGCGAATGAAGCCCTCACGGCGGATGCGCTGGTCCAGCAGCACCGCCAGCAACACACCGATGGCCAGGCTGATGGCAATGAACAGGCCGCCGAACAGAAGCAGGTTCTTGCTCGCCACCCACCAGCGGTCGTTGTCGAACAGACGGGCGTATTGCGCAAGGCCCGCCCACTTGTAGGTGGGCAGAAAGGTCGAGGTGGTGAAGGACAGCACGAAGGTCCAGAGGATGTAGCCGTAGAAGCCCACCAGGACGATGAACATGCTGGGTGCCAGCACCAGCTTGGGCAGCCAGCGCTGAAGCGCGTCCAGGGGTGAGGCCCGCAGTTGGGCGGTGGTAGTGCTCATGTATTGAATCCCGAGGTAGTGGCGGTGCTGCGCACCGCTTCGCGGGCAAGCCCGCCCCCACAGGTCCGGCATCATGACCAGGAACTGTGGTGAGCAGGGCCCATGTGGGAGCGGGCGTGCCCGCGAACAGCCGTTACCGGGCAGCCTTGATAGCCGCCGCCAGCTTCTTCGCCGCATCGGCCGGGTCGGCCTTGGGGTCGTTGATGTAGTTGGTCACCACATCGAAGAACGCGCCCTGCACGGCCAGCGTGGTGGCCATGTTGTGCGCCATGCTCGGTTGCAGGCCGCCAGTTTTGGCGTCGGCCAGGAAGTCCTTGGCAGAGGTTTGAGCACAGGCATCGAAACCATACTTGCCCATGTCGGCAAGCATGTCGTTGCGTACCGGGATCGAGCCCTTGTTGATGCTGAAGACCTTCTGGAAATCCTCACCCAGCACCTTGCGGGCGATATCCTGCTGGCCAGCAGAGGTGCCAGCGTTGTTCTGCTTGAACACCACCAGCGAGTCGATGTTGTACAGGAACGCCTTGTCGGTGCCGGGGAATGGCACGCACTGGTAATCCTTGCCGGCGGTTTTCTTTGCCAGTGTCCATTCGCTCTTGGCCCAGTCGCCCATGATCTGCATGCCGGCCTTGCCGTTGATGACCTTGGCGGCTTCCAGGTTCCAGTCCTGGCCCTTGCCGTCCGGGTCCATGTAGGTGGCGACCTTCTTCAGCTCGGTCAGCGCCTTGACCATGTCCGGGCCGGTCAGGGCGGTGTTGTCGAGGTCGACCAAGGCCTTCTTGTAGCCGTCGACGCCCATTACCGACAACACCACGCTTTCGAACACGGTGCTGTCCTGCCAGGGTTGGCCACCATGGGCCAGCGGGATGAAGCCAGCAGCCTTGAGCTTGTCAGCGGCGGCGTAGAATTCCTCGAGGGTGGTGGGCGCCTTGTCGATGCCGGCCTTCTTGAATACTTCGGGGTTGATCCACAGCCAGTTGATACGGTGGATATTCACCGGCACGGCAACATAATCACCGTCGTACTTCACGGTGTCGGCGACTTTCTTGTCCAGCAGGGAGTCCCACTTTTCTTCCTTGGCCACATCCTTGAGCACATCGGCGTCCAGCAGGCCGGTGGCCGCCCAGTCCTGGATGTCGGGGCCTTTGATCTGCGCGACACCGGGCGGGTTGCCTGCGACGGCGCGGCTCTTCAGCACGGTCATGGCCGTGGCACCGCCGCCGCCGGCAACGGCGCCGTCCTTCCAGATGAAGCCATCTTTTTCGACCTGGGCCTTGAGCACATCGACCGCGGCTTTTTCACCACCGGAGGTCCACCAGTGCACCACTTCGACGCTGCCTTTGGCGTCAGCAGCCTGGGCACCCAGGGGGATCAAGGAGGCAAAGGAAATTGCGGCAGCGAAACGGAGCGTGGAATTCATCGAGGCACCTTTCTTGTTGTTATGCCGTGCAAGTCGATCGCTTGCGTTGCATGAAGTCTAAACAGCGCGCTCGCCTCGTCAGGTAACGAAGCGATGCGTGAATGTCATCGTTTGGTTACATTGCCGCCCAGGTTGCTGGCCAGGCTGGGTGCCAGGGGCAAGCCTGGCAACAGCAGCGCCTGGTAGGCGTGATAGAGGTCGGGCTTGCCCGGCCAGAGGGTGCCGGCCGGCTGGTTGTGTGCATCGAGTTCGTGGTGCCAGCTGCCGCCGATGGGGTCGATGAAATGATTGGCGATAAAGCCCCAGCAGCAGCGGTACCACTGTTCGTAATGCGCCTCGCCGGTGCGTTGCAACAGGGCTGCCGCAGCGGCGCAGGCCTCGGCGTGCACCCAGTGCAGTCGTGCATGCACCACCGGGCGATCAGCCCAGTCCAGCGTATAGACGAAACCCGGTTCACCATCGACGTTCCAGGCCTGCTGGCAGGCGGTGTCGAACAATGCGCGGGCACTGTTCGGCAGCCATTGCGGGGCGCACAGGCCGGCCCGTTCAAGGCTGGCTTCCAGGTGCAGCAGCAACCGCGCCCACTCCAGGGCATGCCCGGGTGTAGTGCCATAAGGCCGAAAGGGGTCGGCGGGGTGTTCGAGGTTGTAATCCGGCAGCGGTGCCCAATGGGCATCGAAATGTTCGATCACCCGATAACCGTTGGCGGCAGCATGGCCATGGATGATGCGTTCGGTAATTCGCAGGGCGCGTTGCAGCCACAGGCCGTTGCCGGTGGCATCTGCCAAAGCCAGAAAGGCCTCGGTCGCGTGCATGTTGCTGTTGGCGCCCCGGTACGGCTCGGGGAGCTGCCAGGCGCGGGAGAAGGCTTCCCGCAGGGCACCTTCTTCTTCGCTCCAGAAATGCGCTTCGATCACCTGGATTGCGTCTGCCAACAGCGTGCCAGCGTCGACAGCGCCCGCCACAACCGCCGAGCTGGCAGCCAGGGCGACGAAGGCATGCAGGTAGGCCGCCTTGCCGCTATCGACGTGGCCGTCGGGGTGAGCGAACCAGCCGCCGTGGTCGGCATCCTGCATGGCTCCGCGCAGTGCTGCCACACCGTGCTCGGCATAGGCCAGGCTGCCAGGGATGCCCTGCAGATGGGCCAAGGCGAAGCAATGGGTCATACGGGCGGTGTTCATGGTTTCGGCACGGGCACCAGGGGCGAGTTGCCCGTTGGCATCCAGATTGCCGAAACCGTCGGGTAGTTTCGCGGCCTTGGCAAAGGCCAGCAGGCGCTGTGCTTCGGCCAAGCGCCAGGCGTTGTGGGCCGGGGCATTGAGCCAGCTGTCAGCGGACAGGTTGAGGGAGGTCATGGGCCAGCTTGATCCTTGCCAGTCATTTGCGAATTCTAGCCAGCGGGGTCATGGCGGATGTCACGAAGGACGGCGGGATTGTCACCGGTCAGTGACATTGCGCCTGCCTGTATTGGCCTCTTCGCGGGCGCGCCCGCTCCCACAAAGACCACACAGCCTTCCAAGTTTACGCTGTACCTGTGGGAGCGGGCTTGCCCGCGAAGAGGCCCACACAGGCACCCCAAAAAATCAATCCATACCCCGTGGCAGATACAGAGTCACCCGCAGCCCGCCCTCGCGCAGGTTCAGCAAGCTCACCTCGCCCCCATGGCTATGGGCGATGTTGCGCGCAATGCCCAACCCCAGCCCATACCCCTGCTGCTGCCCGGCCAGACGGAAATGCGGCTCGAACACCTGTTCCAGCTGCTGCTGCGGCACCCCGGGCCCCTGGTCATCCACCTGCAGCACAAAGCCTTCTGCCCCGTCGATGATGCGCAGCCGCGCCCGTTCGCCGTACTTGATGGCGTTGTCGATCAGGTTGCCGATGCAACGACGCAATGCCAGCGGCTTGCCCGGGTAAGGCGCCAGCGCCTGGCCCTCGACGGTGATGCGACCATCGCCCAGGTAAGGCTCGGCCAGAATCTCCAGCACCTGGTTGAGGTCGACCGGCTCGATGTTTTCGTGGATGTCGGTGTCCTTTACGCACTGCAAGGCGCCTTTGACCAGCAACTCCAGCTCGTCCAGATCCTGGCTGAACTTGGCCTGCAGGCGCTCGTCCTCCAGCAGTTCGACACGCAGGCGCAAGCGGGTGATTGGCGTGCGCAGGTCGTGGGAAATGGCGCTGAACAACTGGCTGCGTTCGGTCAGGTAGCGGCTGATTCGCTCACGCATGCTGTTGAACGCCCGACTAACCTCGACCACTTCACTGCCGCCCGCTTCAGCCAACGGCGCCACATCGGCGCCCAACGACATTTCCCGCGCAGCCCGCGCCAGCCGTTTGAGCGGCCAACTTTGCCAGTGCACCAGCAGGCCGATGAACAGCAGCAGCAAGGTTGTGGTGAGCACGATGAAACCGATCTGCTGCCGAGGCAGGCGTTCGGCCTCCAGGCTGGTATAGGGTTCGGGCAGCAACGAGGCGATATACAACCACTCCCCCCCACCCAGACGGATCTGCGTTACCAGCACCGGCGGGTTGAGTGGTTCCAGGGTCAACGAGTAATGCGCCCAGGAGCGCGGTAGCTCGTCGAGCTTCAGGCCACTGTTGAAGATACGCAGGTCGTCGGGGGCGACGAACGCTACGGAAATTTCCATCTGTGAACCCAGGCGCTCGTGCAGCACCTGCTGGAACACATCGATCACCGCCTGCTTGCGAGGGGTGATGGGCAGTGCCTGCATGTCCAGCGGCGTGGCGTTAAGCGACACGAAGAAACGCGTGCCGCCCATGCTGCGCAATTGGTCGAGCACCAGCGGCCGGTAGGCCACCGGCAGCGAGCGGAAGTAACTGACGCTGGCACTCATGGAATGGGCCAGGCTGCTGGCGCTGGCACGCAGCCCCTGAAGCTGGCTGGCGCGCAGCTGAGATACCCAGATAATGCTGGACAACCCCTGGGCCAGCAGGACAACCAGCAAGGTCAGCAGCAGCATGCGCCCCAGCAAGGAGCGCGGCAGCAGGCGCCAGCGCCGCTCAGGGCGCACAGCAGACATGCGCCGCCAACAAGTAGCCACTGCCTCGCACGGTGCGGATCAGCCGGGGAGGTTTGTCGGTATCGCGCAGGCGCTGGCGCAGACGGCTGACCGCCATGTCGACGATACGGTCCAGCGGCATCGGTTCGCGGCCACGGGTGGCGTTGCCGATGGTGTCGCGGTCGAGGATTTGCTGCGGGTGATCGAGGAACAGTTTGAGCAGGGCAAAGTCGGCGCCGGAGAGGATCACCTCCTCTCCATCACGGTGGAACAGGCGGTGGCTGACCGTGTCCAGGCGCCAGTCGTCGAAGGCCAGCACGGCGCTGCCCGGCGCCGTCTGGCCGAACTCGGTGCGGCGCAACAAAGCCTTGATTCGCGCTTGCAGTTCGCGGGGGCTGAACGGCTTGCCCAGATAGTCATCAGCGCCCAGTTCCAGGCCAATGACCCGGTCAGCCTCGTCCGAGCTGGCGGTGAGCATGATGATAGGTACGCGCGCCTGGCGTGGGTGCTGGCGTACCCAGCGGCACAAGCTGAAGCCGTCTTCGTCGGGCAACATGACGTCAAGAATGACCAGGTCGCAGGGCGTGGTTTCCAGCGCACGGCGAAAGCCCCTGCCGTCAGCCTCGGCATGCACCTGGAAGCCGGAGCGGCTCAGGTAGGTTTGCAGCAGTTCACGGATTTCCTGGTCGTCGTCGACCATCAGGATCGATTTGCCGGCAGTGCTCAAGGTGGTCCTTCCTCTTGTTGATTGCAGGTCTTTTTGCCTGCTGTCGGGTATTGCCATCGGGGCCGCCAAGTGGCCCCATCAGTGATCCAACGCCTGCTGCAACGCTACACCGGCCCCCTCCAACCCGGAAAACTCCGCCGTCACCAGCCACACCGGCACCCCGGCAAAATAGCCACTCATACACCCCTTGTCGGCAAAACTCGCGGCAAACCCGCTACGCAAGAACAGCTCGGCAAAGCGCGGAATCACACCGCCAACAATATAGACCCCGCCTCGTGCACCCAGCGTCAGCACATTGTTACCCGCCACTCGCCCAAGGAAACGGCAGAACTGCTCGACCACCGCCAGCGCTCGCGGCTCACCGCCCAGTGCGGCATCGGTGATATGCGCCGGGGTCTTGTGCCTGGGCGTGTCGCCGTCCAGCGCACAGATCGCCTGGTACAGCCGCACCAGGCCACCACCACTGAGCACGGCCTCGGCGCTGACATGACCGATCTGACTGTGGATCTGCTGGTGGATTGCCGCTTCGCGAGCATTGCCTACCGGCAGGTCAACATGCCCGCCTTCACCCGGCAGGGCCTTCCAGTGCTGTTCGCCCAGACGCAACAACGAGCCCACCCCCAGGCCAGTACCTGGGCCGATCACCAGTGCCGGCCTCGAGGGGTCGGCCTGGCCGGGGCACACCTCGCGGAACTCGCCTTCGCGCAGACGGGTCATGCCCAGCGCCATCGCGGTGAAATCATTGATCAGCAACAGTCGCTCGACCTGCAAGGTCTTGCAAAATGCCGTGCGGCTCAGGCGCCAGTGGTTGTTGGTGAAGCGGAATTCATCGCCATCGACCGGGCCGGCCACCGCCAGGCACACCGCCGCCAGGCCGCCACGGGCGATACCCTGGCTTTCCAGATAGGCCTCGATGGCCTGCTCGGGGTTGGTGTAGTCCGCGGTGGCGAAAATTTTTACCTCATGCAGCTGGTTGTCACGCCACAACGCAAAACGGGCATTGGTGCCGCCAATATCACCAACCAGCAGGTGCTTCATTTGAGGTGCTCCAGGGCCGAGGTAAAGGCACTGGCGCCCTGCTCTGCCGGGCTGAACGCCATGCGCATGAAGCCGAACAGCTCGCGCCCACACCCCAGGTCGTTGCCCTGGGGCGCTGGCGGCAGCTCACGGCTGGCCAGTTCTTCTGCCGACACCATGATCCGCAACGTGCCTTCGACACCGTCGACTCGCACGATATCACCATCGCGCACCCGCGCCAGCGGGCCGCCGTCGTAAGCCTCCGGGCAAACGTGGATGGCCGCGGGGATCTTGCCCGAGGCACCGGACATGCGTCCGTCGGTAACCAGCGCAACTTTGTAGCCACGGTCCTGCAACACACCGAGGAACGGGGTGAGCTTGTGCAGTTCCGGCATGCCATTGCAACGCGGGCCCTGGAAGCGCACCACCGCGACAAAGTCACGCTCCAGCTCGCCGGCCTTGAACGCGTCGGCCAGCGATTGCTGGTCCTGGAACACCCGTGCGGGGGCCTCGACCACCTGGTGCTCAGGGGCGACGGCAGACACTTTCATCACGCCACGACCCAGGTTGCCTTCCATCACCCGCAGGCCGCCTTCGGCCGAGAATGGCCGCGACACCGGGCGCAGGATGCTTTCGTCCAGGCTCTGTTGCGGCCCTTCGCGCCACACCAGCTTGCCATCGTCGAGGAAGGGTTCCTGGGTGTAGCGGCGCAGGCCATGGCCGGCCACGGTGTTGACATCTTCGTGCAGCAGGCCGGCGTCGAGCAGTTCACGAATCAGGAAGGCCATGCCGCCGGCAGCCTGGAAGTGGTTGATGTCGGCCTTGCCGTTGGGGTACACGTGCGACAGGGTCGGCACCACTTCGGAGAGGTCGGCCATGTCCTGCCAGGTCAGCTGGATACCCGCAGCCTGGGCAATCGCCGGGATGTGCAGGGTGTGGTTGGTCGAGCCACCGGTAGCGTGCAGCGCGACGATGGAGTTGACCAGCGCCTTCTCGTCGACGATTTCGCCCAGCGGCATGAAGCTGCCGCTGGCCTTGGTCATGCGCGTCACCTGCTGCGCGGCCTCGGCGGTGAGTGCGTCGCGCAGCGGTGTGTACGGGTTGACGAACGAGGCGCCCGGCAGGTGCAGCCCCATCACCTCCATCACCAATTGGTTGGTGTTGGCGGTGCCATAGAAGGTGCAGGTGCCGGGGCTATGGTAGGAATTCATCTCGGACTCCAGCAGCTCTTCGCGGCTGGCCTTGCCTTCGGCATAGCGCTGGCGCACATCGGCCTTCTGCTTGTTGGAGATGCCGGAAACCATCGGTCCGCCCGGGACGAAGATGGTCGGCAGGTGGCCGAAGCGCAGCGCGCCCATCATCAGGCCGGGGACGATCTTGTCGCAGATGCCCAGCATCAGTGCTGCGTCGAACATGTTGTGCGACAGCGCTACCGCCGTGGACATTGCGATCACTTCACGGCTGGCGATAGCCAACTCCATGCCCGGCTCGCCCTGGGTCACACCGTCGCACATGGCCGGCACGCCACCGGCAAACTGGCCGACCGAACCGACCTCGCGCAAGGCCTGCTTGATCTGCTCGGGGAAATGCAGGTACGGCTGGTGGGCAGACAACATGTCGTTGTAGGCCGAGACGATGGCCACGTTGGCCGCGTTCATCAGGCGCAGAGTCTGCTTGTCTTCGCTGCCGCAACCGGCCACGCCGTGGGCGAAGTTGGCGCACTGCAGGCTGGCACGCATGGGGCCGTCACTGGCCGCGCCACGAATCAGCTGCAGGTAGCGTTCGCGGGTGGCTCGGCTGCGTTCGACCAGCCGCTGGGTGACCTCAAGGATGCGCGGATGCATGTACTGGACTCCAGGCTAATTGTAAGGGCGGTTTACCGGGCATTTCCCCTCCAAACGATTGCGGCCTAGGCTCATGGTTAGGAGCCCGCTGCATCGGTGGAGGCACGTCGCCCAACCACTCGTTGTATATTTAAACAAAATACTGCCACTAAAAAGGCTTGTTTTCTATCAGCCAGTGAATAATCTTGTAATTCCAACAACAAAACCGTTTCAGTGAAGCTCCTTTGTGCCACAGGTTTCACTCGAACTGCCAGAGGTACTGCCATGACCCTTCGCATCGCCATCAATGGATTCGGCCGAATCGGGCGCAATGTCCTGCGCGCACTGTATACCCAAGGCTATCGCCAGGACCTGCAGGTCGTCGCCATCAACGACCTGGGCGACAGCGCCATGAATGCCCACCTGCTCAAGTACGACAGTGTCCACGGCATCTTTGACGCGACCGTCGAGGCCGACCACGAAAGCCTGACGGTCAACGGTGACCGTATCGCGGTCAGTGCCATCCGCAATCCGGCCGAACTGCCCTGGAAGGCCGAGGCGATCGACGTGGTGTTCGAATGCACCGGGCTGTTCACCGACCGGGCCAAGGCTGCTGCGCACCTGGCCGCCGGGGCGGGCAAGGTGATTGTCTCGGCACCGGCCAAGGGTGCCGATGCCACCGTGGTATACGGGGTCAACCACGACATCCTGCGCGCCTCGCACCAGGTCATTTCCAATGCCTCCTGCACCACCAACTGCCTGGCGCCGATCGCCCAGGTGCTGCACCGGGAGTTCGGCATCGAGCAAGGCCTGATGACCACCATCCACGCCTACACCAACGACCAGGTGCTGACTGACGTGTACCACAGCGACCCGTACCGCGCGCGTTCAGCGACCCAGTCGATGATCCCGAGCAAGACCGGTGCCGCCGAGGCCGTGGGCCTGGTGCTGCCGGAACTGGCCGGCAAGCTGACCGGCATGGCGGTGCGGGTGCCCGTCATCAACGTGTCGCTGGTAGACCTCACTGTCAACCTCAAGCGCGAAGCTACGGCGGAGCAGGTCAACCAGTTGTTCCTCGAGGCCAGCAAGCATTCCAAGGTATTGGGCTATAACGCCCTGCCATTGGTTTCCTGCGATTTCAACCACAACCCGCTGTCGTCGATCTTCGATGCCAACCATACCCGCGCCAACGGGCGGATGCTCAAGGTGCTGGCCTGGTATGACAACGAATGGGGGTTCAGCAACCGGATGCTGGATAACTGTTTGGCGTTGTGCCGGGCTGGCTGAGCATGACAAGGCATTTTCGGCGCCTATGAAATCGAGCGCCGCCCGCGCGGCGCATCGCGAGCAAGCTCGCTCCTACATTTGTTTCGGGCCAATTATGCCTGTGGGATTTGCGCGCGAACGCCCTGGCGTATGGCTCGATATCGCGTCGTACAAACAAGGCGGTCGCGCGCCAGTGGCACAGGATGGACTGGCCCGAAACAAATGTAGGAGCGAGCTTGCTCGCGATGCGCCGCGCGGGCGGCGCTCGATTTCAAATACACAGAAAATCCACCGCCAAGCGCCCGCAGACTCACAATCTTTACCTTTTCCTGATAATTCCACACTTGACCTGCCGCACGGATGATAAGCATTATCATTAACCTTTCGTCGGCCAGGTCCCCCCGTGAGTCAGTCCCGGTTCAATTCCGTCTTCCTCGTTCAGCGCCTCACCCTGCTGCGTACCCTGCAGCGCATGGTCGGTAACCCCAGCACGGCCGAAGACCTGCTGCAGGAAACCTACCTGCGGGTGTCCCGCGCGCTGGGCGAGCGGCCCATCGAGCACATCGAGCCGTTCGTGTTTCAGACCGCGCGCAACCTGGCCCTCGACCACCTGCGCGCGCGCCGCGTGCAATCACGCATGCTGGTCGATGACGTGCCAGATGAGGTCTTGCATAGCGTGGCCGCACCGGCCACCAGCAACGAAGACGCCGCCCATGCCGAACAGTTGCTCAAACAGCTCAGCGTCAGCCTTGGGCAACTGAGCGAGCGCCAACAGCGCATCTTCATCCTCAGCCGCCTGCATGGCGCCACCTACCTGGAAGTGGCCGAACAACTGAACATTTCGCCCAGCACGGTACAAAAGGAACTGAAACTGATCATGGCAATCTGCATGGGTGTTGCCGAACGACTCAAGTAAGCTGAACCCAGGCGAACGGCAACGCAAAGCCCTTGCCACACCCCGCCTTAGCCTTGATCATTCGCAAAAAAACCATTCAAGGATTCACCGTGACCGACCGCCCTGCCCCTCGCCCGTCACCTGCCCGGCTTAGCGCCCGAGCTCGTGCCATGGACGAGGCGCTGGACTGGCTGGTGCGCCTGCAATGCGCAGATGCCGCAGACACCCAGGCCTTTGAAGCCTGGCTGAGCGCTGCGCCAGAAAACGCCGAGGCCTATGTCGAGGCCGAGGCACTGTGGAACGGTACCCCGTTGCATCAAGTGGCCACACAGATGCACCAGCAGCAACGCCGCTCATGGCGCGGGCGCCTGCGCAGCCACTGGAAACCTCTGGCCACCGCAGCGCTGCTGGTGGTTGGGCTGTTCACCGTCGGTAACCTGCCCATGCGCCTGCAGGCGGACCACCTGACTGTGGTCGGCGAGCGCCAGCGCCTGCAACTGGAAGACGGCGCAAAAGTGCTGCTCAACACCAATTCGGCATTTGCCAGCGAACGCCAGGACGGCCGCCAGGTCGCCCGCCTGCTGCAGGGCGAGGCTTATTTTCAGGTTCCCGACAGCGCGCAGCTGCCGCTGGAAGTGAAAGCCGGGCCTTTGCGCGCACAGGTGCGCGACACCGACTTTGCCGTGCGTTACCTTGACGGCGAAGCTCAGGTGCGGGTGCAACGCGGCGCTGTCGACCTGCAGGGTGGGCGCGACCAGCGCATCCGCCTGAGTGCCGGCGACAGCATCAGCGTCGGCCCCGAGGGCTTTGGCCAACGCCAGCGCCCAGACATGCACAAGGACCTGGCCTGGATCGACGGCCGCCTGGTGTTCGAGAACTGCCCGTTGAGCCAGGTGCTGGCCGAAGTGCAGCGGTACTACCCGGGCTGGATCATCAACCGCAATACACAGCTGGAGAATGTTGCCGTCACCGGTAACTACCGCCTCGACCAGCCGCTGGAAACCCTGCGCGCACTGGCCCACATCACCTCGGCACAGCTGCATGAGTACCCGGCGCTGGTCATCCTGAACTGACCCTGAATTATTTTTACGCGATCGCACTCGCCCGCCCGTCTCGTTATAGCCAATGCAACTGATTCTTGTTTGTGAACGAGAACAGCCATCACCTATAACAGCCCGCGCGTCTGGGAGCGCTTCCGATGTCCACTGGTCCTACCCGCTCGTCCAACCTTCCCCGCCGTACAGGACAACTGTCCCTGTTGACCCTTGCCCTGCTCGCCAGCGGTGCCTGCAGCCTGCCGGCGCTGGCCGCCGAGCCGGCACAGGCCAGCAGCCCGCGTATGGGCGACTACCGCTTCAGCATCGGCCAGCAACCGCTGGTGTCGGCGATCAACGCCTTCAGCCAGGTCACCGGCTGGCAGGTCGGCTTCAGCGCCGAGCTGGCCGACGGCGTGGCTTCGCCAGGCGTACAGGGTTCGCTGCCGCCAGATGCTGCCCTCAAGCGCCTGTTGCGGGGTACCGGGCTGAGTTTTCGCAAGATCAGCAACGGCAATGTGGTACTGGAGCGCCAAACCGCAAGCAACGTGATCGCCCTGCAGCAGGTGACCGTCAGCGCCACCCGCAGTGCACAGGACGTCAGCCAGGTGCCGAGCACTGTCAGCGTGCAGACCCGTGAGCAACTGGACCGGCAGAACGTGAACAATATCCAGGATCTGGTGCGCTACGAGCCGGGGGTGTCGGTATCCGGAACCGGCCAACGCAGCGGGCTGAACGGCTACAACATCCGGGGTATCGACGGCGAGCGGATTCTCACCCAAGTCGACGGCGTGTCGATCCCCGACAGCTTCTTCTACGGCCCCTACGCCCAGACCCAGCGCAACTATGTCGACCCGGAAATCGTCAAGCGTGTGGAAATCCTCCGCGGCCCGGCCTCGGTGTTGTATGGCAGCAACGCCATCGGCGGTGCGGTGAGCTACTTCACCCTCGACCCGGACGACATCATCAAGCCCGGCAAAGACGTAGGTGCACGCCTGAAAACCGGCTACAGCTCGGCCGACGAAAGCTGGCTGACCTCCGCCACTGTCGCCGGCCGCCAGGGTGATCTCGACGGCCTGCTGCACCTGAGCCAGCGCAACGGCCACGAGACCGAAACCCACGGCAGCCACAGTGGCGACGGCCTGTCACGCACCGAAGCCAACCCGATGGACGTGCGCACCACCAACGTGCTGGCCAAGCTGGGCTGGAACTACGCCGACGACGCGCGCCTGGGGCTCACCTACGAGCGCTACAAGGATGACCGCGACCAGAACATCCTCAGCGCGGTGGGTGGGCCGTTCATTCCGGGCTTCGGTGGCATGAACTCGTACCGCATGCGCCAGGGCAACGACACGATCACCCGTGAACGCTTCGGCCTCAATCATGAATTCGACCTCGATAGCGTGGTCGCAGATCACGTCAAATGGAGCCTCAACTACCAGATCGCGAAGACCGACCAACGCACCGATGAGCTGTATGTCGCCTCGGGACGCCAAGTGTTTCGGGACCGGCAGACGACCTACAAGGATCGCCAGTGGGTATTCGACGCCCAATTGGACAAGGCCTTCAGCATCGGCCAAACCGACCACCTGCTCACCTACGGCACCACACTCAAACAGGAGAAAGTCACGGGTTCACGTAGCGGCACCGGCACTTGCCTGAATATCGGTGGGACCTGTACCGCCATCGGACAGGACAGCGCGCGTGACGGGCAGGCGTTGGTCAGCGACTTCCCGGACCCGACCGTGAATACCTACAGCCTGTTCGCGCAGGATGAAATCCGCTGGAACAACTGGACCTTCATGCCCGGCGCGCGCTACGACTACACCCGCATGGAACCCAAGTTCACCGAGGAATTCCTGCGTGGTCTGGAGTCCAGCGGTACGGCGCCAACCTCCCAGGACGATTCGGACAAGAAGTGGCACCGCATCTCGCCCAAGTTCGGCCTGACCTACGCCTTCAACGACAACTACACCTGGTACGGCCAGTATGCAGAGGGCTTCCGTACTCCGACAGCCAAAGCCATGTATGGCCGCTTCCAGAACCTGGACCAAGGCTACCGCGTGGAGGGCAACCCGAACCTCCAGCCTGAAAAGAGCAAAAGCTACGAAACCGGCCTGCGTGGCAACTTCGACGCCGGCAACTTCGACGTGGCAGTGTTCTACAACAAGTACCGTGATTTCATCGACGAAGATGCCGTGCAAAGCGCCAACCTGGAACAGACCTTCCAGGCCAACAACATCAAGCACGCCACGATCAAGGGTGCCGAATTCAAGGGCCGCCTGAACCTCGACCACTTCGGCGCAGCGCAGGGCCTCTATGCCCAAAGCTCGATTGCCTACACCTATGGTCGTAACGATGACACCGGTCAACCGTTGAACAGTGTCAACCCGCTCAAGGGCGTATTCGGCCTGGGCTACGAGCAGCAGAACTACGGCGGCTTGCTGAGCTGGACGCTGGTCAAGCGCAAGACCCGTGTCGACGACAGTACCTTCTATTCGCCTGACGGTTCCACCTCGAAGTTCCGTACCCCGGGCTACGGCGTGCTGGACCTGACCGGCTACTACAAGGTCACCGACGACGTCACCATCAATGCCGGGCTGTACAACCTTACCGACAAGAAATACTGGCAGTGGGATTCGGTGCGCAGCTACGACGGCCAGGGTGAAGCGGCTGTGACCCAGCCCGCTAACATCGACCGCCTGACCATGCCGGGGCGCAACTTCGGTATCAATGTGGTTTGGGATATCTGATCGCTTTAAATGTGCATTGGTTGTGAGATCGAGCGCCGCCCGCGCGGCGCATCGCGAGCGAAGCTCGCTCCTACATCTGTTTCGGGCCAGTTATTCCTGCGCCTTATGCGCGCGGCCCCTTGGTGTCCGACTCTGTATTGTGTCGAACCAACAAGGCGGTCGCGCGCGCGGTCACAGGTGTTATTGGCCCGAAACAGATGTAGGAGCGAGCTTCGCTCGCGATGCGCCGCGCGGGCGGCGCTCGATCTCTCAGGCGCTGCAATAACCAATCTGAAAACACCCTTTTTTTACTGTCCCGCCCCCGCTGTTTCGTCTTGTATCTAGACGCCCCCTCTCCAAGGACTGCCCCATGACCGAACGCCCAGCCCTGCGCTCCCAACGCCTGAACCAGATCACCCACGCCCCGCACGCCGAGCTGGATGCCCTGGTCAAATCCCACGCGCCTTTCGACAGCCGCGAAAGTTTCGCCCGCTTCGTCGTCGCGCAATACCTGTTCCAGTCCGAGCTGCAGGCCCTGTACAACGACCCTCAACTGATCGCCATCGTCCCTGACCTGGCTGAACGCTGCCGTGCCGACCAGGCCCGCCTGGACCTCGCCGACCTCGACACCGAAGTACCGGCCGCCGTGCCGGGCGCCGTAGGCAAGCCGAGCCTGGGCGAGGCAATGGGCTGGATCTTCGTCTCCGAAGGCTCCAAACTGGGCGCTGCGTTTCTGATCAAGCGTGCCGTGGCCCTGCAGCTGTCCGACAGCTTCGGTGCCCGTCACTTGGGCGAGCCCGCCGGTGGCCGTGCCGAAGGCTGGAAGCAGTTCACCCGCATCCTCGATGGCCTGGCGCTCTCGCCTGAAGAGGAAGCGGCTGCCGAACGCGGTGCAGTGGCCGCTTTCGAGCGTTTCACCGAGCTGCTCAAGCACGCCTACGCTGCGGATGCCGCGCTGGTCTGATACGCCGTAGCCGGCCACCCCTCCGGTGGCCGAACCGTTTTATGCAGTGAGAACATGACCCAACCAGCCCGCTCGAAACTCGCCCGCCTGTTGTATGGAATCCTGGCCTACGTGAGCCTCGGGGTGGGCCTGGTCGCCATTGTGATCCCTGGCTTGCCGACCACCGAGTTCATCCTGCTGGCCGCCTGGGCCGCCACACGCAGCTCACCGCGCCTGTCGGCATGGCTGGAGAACCACCGGCTGTTCGGGCCAATTCTGCATAACTGGCGCAACGGCAAGGTTATCCAGCGCCGCGCCAAGGTCAGCGCAACCATCAGCATGCTGCTGTGTGCGGGCCTGATGCTGACCTTTCTGGAACACCACTGGCCGGTATTCCTGGCAATCGCCGGGATGACCTTGGGCAACCTGTGGATCTGGTCACGCCCGGAGCACGCCTGCCCTGCCCCGTCACAAGCTCAGCAGCCCTGAATACAGGGCATAGGCCGCCAGCGCGGCACCCACCAGCACGGCGGCGAAAATCAGCTTTTCCCAGGCCGTGAACAACGTCTGCCCCTGCTCATGCTTGGCCCTCGCGAACAAGATGACGCCGGGGGCGTACAGCAGCGCCGAAAGCAGCAGGTACTTGAGCCCGCCGGCATACAGCAGCCACACGGCATACAGCAGGGCAACCAGCGCCACCAGCAAGTCCTTGCGCCGCAACCTCGGCTGCCCGGCATAGGTTTCTGCACGCATCGCCAGCAGCACGGCATACGCCGCAGACCACAGGTAGGGCACCAGGATCATCGACGAGGCCAGGTAGATCAGACTGGTGTACGTACCGGCGGAAAACAGCGTGATCAGCAGGAAGCCCTGAATCATGCAGTTGGTCAGCCACAGGGCGTTAGCCGGCACATGGTTGGCGTTTTCCTTGGCCAGAAAGCGCGGCATGGTCTTGTCCCGCGCCGTAGCGTAAAGGATCTCGGCACACAGCAGCGCCCAGGACAGCAAAGCGCCAAGCAACGAGACTGCCAGACCGAGACTGATCAGCAAGGCGCCCCAGGGGCCAACGATATGCTCCAGCACCGAGGCCAGTGAGGGGTTCTGCAGCCCGGCCAGTTCCGGTTGGGTCATGATGCCCAGCGACAA
Source organism: Pseudomonas sp. D5(2026) (assembly GCF_057766845.1). Taxonomy (NCBI): domain Bacteria; kingdom Pseudomonadati; phylum Pseudomonadota; class Gammaproteobacteria; order Pseudomonadales; family Pseudomonadaceae; genus Pseudomonas; species Pseudomonas sp. D5(2026). The sequence continues at coordinate 1,033,568 of NZ_CM173421.1, read as the reverse complement.
CACGTTGACCAGCACCAGCAACGCCAGCACACCAAGAAAGCCGATGACCGTGGCCTTGCCCACGTCTGACCGACGCTGGGCGCGCCCGGAATACACGCTAGCGCCCTCTATGCCGATGAACACGAATACAGTCACCAGCATCATATTGCGCACCTGCTCCAGCACGCTGCCGAATTGTGGGTTGCTCAAGCCCCAGATATCCCGGGTGAAGATGTCGGCGCGGAAGGCAAATGCAGCGATCACCACAAAAATCAGCAACGGCACCACCTTGGCCACGGTAGTGACCTGGTTGATGAAAGCCGCCTCCTTGATGCCGCGCAATACCAGAAAATGCACCGACCACAACAGCAGCGAGGCACAACCGATGGCGATGGGTGTGTTGCCTTCGCCGAACACCGGGAAGTAGAAACCCAGGGTGCTGAACAGCAGTACGAAGTAGCCGACGTTGCCCAGCCAGGCGCTGATCCAGTAGCCCCAGGCCGAGGAAAAGCCCATGTACTCGCCAAAGCCAGCCTTGGCGTAGGCATACACCCCCGAGTCCAGTTCCGGCTTGCGGTTGGCCAAGGTCTGGAACACGAAGGCCAAGGCCAACATGCCGACTGCGGTGATCGCCCAGCCGATCAGCACTGCGCCCACATCGGCACGCGCGGCCATGTTCTGCGGCAGCGAGAAGATCCCGCCACCAATCATCGACCCGACCACCAGCGCGATCAGCGCGCCCAGGCGCAGCTTCTGTCCCGGTTCGCTCATGAGCCTCCTTCTTCAAACCCTGTCATGCGTTTGAAACAGCATTGCGGGCTATATAAATATCGTTACTTATACTGAAGCTGTGGGTTCAACCTATATCACTCATAACTGCTTTGTCTATGTACCTGCCCTCTCAAAACTAGCAGCAGTCCGGCAACAGGAAAAGAAACTGATAAAACTCGAATTTCTTGTGAAAAATTTGCTAAAGCGGCAAAAGCGGCTAATTTCAAGCATCGCAGGCTGAACAGAGCGTTTGCTCTAGAAGGACATGGAGGTGCCAGCACACAAGGCCTGCAGCTCAAGCTGTCGGCACTCTCCAGGAGCACCCGTGAAGGAAATTTCCTACCTTCACGGCGCCTTAAACTGACATAAGTCAGCTCAAGGCAAAGGCGTCGGATCTATTCTGTCGTCAACTTTCTCCTGGCAGGAGTTGTTAAATGTCTGATTCATCCGGAAAACTAAAGCTCGGCGCGTTAGTTGCACTTGTCGTCGGTTCGATGATTGGCGGCGGTATCTTCTCGCTGCCGCAAAACATGGCCGCCAGCGCAGGGGTTGGGGCCGTGCTGATCGGCTGGGCGATCACCGCAGTCGGCATGCTGACCCTGGCCTTCGTGTTCCAGACCCTGGCCAACCGCAAGCCTGATCTGGATGGCGGGGTGTATGCCTATGCCAAGGCCGGCTTCGGCGACTACATGGGCTTTTCCTCGGCCTGGGGCTACTGGATCAGTGCCTGGCTGGGCAACGTCGGCTACTTCGTGTTGCTGTTCAGCACCCTGGGCTACTTCTTCCCGATCTTTGGTGAAGGCAATACCCCAGCCGCCATCATTGGCGCGTCGATCCTGTTGTGGGCGGTGCACTTCCTGGTACTGCGCGGCATCAAGGAGGCTGCCTTCATCAACCTGGTCACCACTGTGGCCAAAGTGGTGCCGCTGGTGCTGTTCGCCCTGATCTGCCTGTTCGCCTTCAGGCTCGACATCTTCACCGCCGATATCTGGGCCGTGGGCACGCCAGAGCTTGGCAGTGTCATGAACCAGGTGCGCAACATGATGCTGGTCACCGTGTGGGTGTTCATCGGCATCGAGGGCGCGAGCATCTTCTCGGCGCGGGCGGAAAAACGCACCGACGTGGGCAAGGCAACGGTGATCGGCTTCGTGACCGTGCTGCTGTTCCTGGTGTTGGTCAACGTGCTGTCGCTGGGCATCATGACTCAACCGGAACTGGCCAAGCTGCAGAACCCGTCGATGGCTGCCGTGCTGGAGCATGTGGTCGGCCACTGGGGGGCGGTGCTGATCAGCGTTGGCCTGGTCATCTCGCTGCTCGGGGCGCTGCTGTCGTGGGTGCTGCTGTGCGCCGAGATCATGTTCGCCGCAGCCAAGGACCACACCATGCCGGAGTTCCTGCGCCGCGAGAACGCCAAACAGGTACCGGCCAACGCCCTGTGGCTGACCAACGCCATGGTGCAGATCTTTCTGGTCATCACGCTGTTCTCAAGCAGCACCTACCTGTCCCTGATCTACCTCGCCACCTCGATGATCCTGGTGCCCTACCTGTGGTCGGCAGCCTATGCGTTCTTGCTGGCACTGCGCAGCGAAACCTACGAACAGGCCCTGGCCGAACGCAAGAAGGACCTGATCATCGGTGGTATCGCCCTGTTGTACGCCGTCTGGCTGCTGTACGCAGGCGGCGTGAAATACCTGCTGCTCTCGGCCCTGCTCTACGCACCTGGCGCCATCCTGTTCGCCAAAGCCAAGCGTGAGGTGGGCAAACCGGTCTTCACCAACGTGGAAAAACTGATCTTCGCAGCCGTGGTCATTGGTGCCTTGGTGGCAGCCTATGGCCTGTATGACGGCTTCCTGACCCTTTGACCCACGTCTTCGCTCAATTGGAGGAATGAAACCATGTCCGCTGAAAAACAGAAGTACGGTGTCCACTCCGAAGCCGGCAAACTGCGCAAAGTGATGGTTTGCGCCCCTGGCCTGGCGCACAAGCGCCTGACGCCGAGCAACTGTGACGAACTGCTGTTCGACGACGTGATCTGGGTCGACCAGGCCAAGCGTGACCATTTCGACTTCGTTACCAAGATGCGCGAGCGTGGCGTGGATGTGCTGGAGATGCACAACCTGCTGACCGATATCGTGCAAAACAAAGAGGCCCTGAAGTGGATCCTCGACCGCAAGATCACCCCTGACACCGTCGGCGTAGGCCTGACCAACGAAGTGCGTAGCTGGCTCGAAGGCCTTGAGCCACGCCACCTGGCCGAATTCCTGATCGGCGGTGTGGCAGGCCAGGACCTGCCGCAGAGCGAAGGCGCCGAAGTCGTGAAGATGTACAACGACTACCTGGGCCACTCCAGCTTCATCCTGCCACCACTGCCCAACACCCAGTTCACGCGAGACACTACTTGCTGGATCTACGGCGGCGTGACGCTGAACCCGATGTACTGGCCGGCGCGTCGCCAGGAAACCCTGTTGACCACCGCCATCTACAAGTTCCACAAGGAGTTCACCGAGGCCGACTTCCAGGTGTGGTATGGCGACCCGGACAAGGACCATGGCAATGCCACGCTCGAAGGCGGTGATGTGATGCCGATCGGCAATGGCATCGTGCTGATCGGCATGGGCGAGCGCACCTCGCGCCAGGCCATCGGCCAGCTGGCGCAAAACCTGTTCGCCAAGGGCGCCGTCAAGGAAGTGATCGTCGCCGGCCTGCCAAAATCCCGCGCCGCCATGCACCTGGACACTGTCTTCAGCTTCTGCGACCGCGACTTGGTCACGGTCTTCCCGGAAGTGGTGAAAGAGATTGTGCCATTCATCATCCGCCCGGACGAAAGCAAGCCTTACGGCATGGATGTACGCCGCATCAACAAGTCGTTCATCGAAGTGGTGGGCGAGCAACTGGGCGTCCAGCTGCGCGTGGTCGAGACCGGCGGCAACAGCTTCGCCGCCGAGCGCGAACAGTGGGATGACGGTAACAACGTGGTGGCCATCGAGCCGGGCGTAGTCATTGGCTACGACCGCAACACCTACACCAACACCCTGCTGCGCAAGGCCGGCATCGAGGTCATCACCATCAGCGCCGGCGAACTGGGCCGAGGCCGTGGCGGCGGCCACTGCATGACCTGCCCGATCGTGCGCGACCCGATCGACTACTAACGACCATCACGCCCGGCCGCACCCATGAAGTGGCGGCCGGGACATCACCGAACTCAAGGAGAAACTGTCATGGCGTTCAACATTCACAACCGCAACTTGCTCAGCCTGGAACACCACACCACCCGTGAGTTGCGCTACCTGCTGGACCTTTCCCGCGACCTCAAACGCGCCAAGTACACCGGCACCGAGCAGCAGCACCTGAAGGGCAACAACATTGCCCTCATCTTCGAAAAGACCTCCACCCGTACCCGTTGCGCCTTCGAAGTGGCAGCCTATGACCAAGGCGCCAACGTCACCTACATCGACCCCAACTCCTCGCAGATCGGCCACAAGGAGAGCATGAAGGACACGGCCCGTGTGCTCGGGCGCATGTATGACGCCATCGAGTACCGTGGCTTCAAGCAGGAAATCGTCGAAGAGCTGGCCAAGTTCGCCGGCGTACCGGTGTTCAACGGCCTGACCGATGAATACCACCCAACCCAGATGATCGCCGACGTGCTGACCATGCGTGAGCACAGCGACAAGCCGCTGCACGACATCAGCTACGCCTACCTGGGCGATGCCCGCAACAACATGGGCAACTCGCTGCTGCTGATCGGCGCCAAGCTGGGCATGGATGTGCGCATCGCCGCGCCCAAGGCACTGTGGCCGCATGACGACCTGGTCGAACGCTGCAAACAGTACGCTGAAGAAAGCGGCGCACGCATTACCCTCACCGAAGACCCGAAAGCCGCGGTCAAGGGTGTCGACTTTGTCCATACCGACGTGTGGGTCTCGATGGGCGAGCCGATCGAAGCCTGGGGTGAGCGCATCAAGCAGCTCAAGCCTTATCAGGTGAATGCCGAACTGATGAAGTCCACCGGCAACCCGCGGACCAAGTTCATGCACTGCCTGCCGGCATTCCACAACTCCGACACCAAGGTAGGCAAGCAGATCGCCGAACAATACCCGGACCTGGCAAACGGCATCGAAGTGACCGATGACGTGTTCGAGTCGCCAGCGTGCATCGCCTTCGAGCAGGCGGAAAACCGCATGCACACGATCAAGGCGATCCTGGTATCGACCCTGGCGGATCTATAAGTAGCCCGCAGTCCCTGTGGGAGCGGGCGTGCCCGCGAAGGCGTCAGCCACATCATCGATGATGTCAGGTCTGGCCTCTTCGCGGGCATGCCCGCTCCCACAGCGAACTCCGCAGCCTCCGTGCAGCGACAGTCCATTCATTCTTTCGCTAAAGGACATTCCACATGCGTATCGTTGTTGCATTGGGCGGCAACGCCCTGCTTCGTCGCGGCGAGCCCATGACCGCTGACAACCAGCGCGCCAATATCCGCACCGCCACCGAACAGATCGCCAAGATTCACCCTGGCAACGAACTGGTCATTGCCCACGGCAACGGCCCGCAAGTGGGTCTGCTGTCGCTTCAGGCCCTGTCGTACAAGCCAGACGAGGCCTACCCGCTGGACGTGCTGGGTGCAGAGACCGAGGGCATGATCGGTTACATGATCGAACAGGAACTGGGCAACCTGCTAGCCTTCGAGGTGCCCTTCGCCACCTTGCTCACCCAAGTGGAAGTGGACGCCAACGACCCGGCCTTCAAGGATCCGACCAAATTCATCGGCCCGGTTTACAGCAAGGATGAGGCCGAGCGCCTGGCCAAGGAAAAGGGCTGGGTGGTCAAGGCCGACGGCGACAAGTACCGCCGCGTGGTAGCCAGCCCGAAACCCAAGCGCATCTTCGAAATTCGCCCGATCAAGTGGCTGCTGGAAAAAAGCAGCATCGTGATTTGCGCAGGCGGTGGCGGCATCCCCACCATGTACGATGAAAACGGCAAGCTCAAAGGCATCGAGGCGGTGATCGACAAAGACCTGTGCTCGGCGCTGCTGGCCGAGCAATTGGAAGCCGACCTTCTGATTATCGCCACCGACGTCGATGCAGCCTACATTGACTGGGGCAAACCGACGCAGAAGGCCATCGCCCAGGCCCACCCGGACGCGTTGGAAACGCTGGGGTTTGCCGCCGGCTCCATGGGGCCGAAGGTGCAGGCCGCCTGCGACTTTGCCCGCAACACCGGCAAGGTGGCGGTGATCAGTTCGCTGGAGAACATCGAAGGCATCGTCAAAGGCACGGCCGGCACTCGGGTTTCCACCGAGAAGCCGGGGATCAGCTACCGTTGATGCAGTCGGCGGGCTTACTCGGCCCGCCATTTTTGACCTTCCAAAGGAGATAGCCATGGCCCAGTATCACTCCGGTCATGTACACATCGAGCGCACTGCGCTGAACAACGCCGACCACAGCTATGACCTGAGCATCGAGTACGAGGCTGTGTCGGACCCCAAGGAAGGCAGAGGTATTCAGTTCCACATGCATGGCAGCATCGAAGGCAAGCCGGTGGAAGAAAAGTTCTTCCTGGCCAAGGACCAGGTCTTGCCCAGCTTCCTCATGCTACTGACCCGCAAGGCGCAGTCGTATCTGGCGCCGCCGAAAAAATTCGAGACCCTGAGTTCGCCGCACAAGCTCTATGACCATATGTTTGCGGACATTCGCGAAAAGCTCGATGTGAAATCGGGCGACCCGATCAAACCTGAACATCTGGAGTGACCCTTTTCGCGAGCAAGCCCGTCCCTACAGCAGCAATCCTGTGGGAGCGGGCGCGCCCGCGAATACGCCACCGCCAACCTTGGGCCTGACCCCCGTCTCAGGGCATACTGGCGGCCTCCGTTGCCAACTGTTCGAACCCCATGCGCATCCACGTCAGCTTCATCGACCGCGTCGGCATCACCCAGGAAGTCCTCGCCCTGCTCGGTGCCCGCAACCTCAACCTGGACGCCGTGGAGATGGTCCCGCCGAACGTCTACATCGACGCCCCTACCCTCAGCCCCGCCGTACTCGAAGAACTGCACGACGCGCTGTTCGAAGTACACGGCGTGCAATCGGTGGACGTGGTCGACATCCTCCCAGGCCAGCGCCGCCACCTGCAACTCGATGCCCTGCTGGCCGCCATGAGCGACCCGGTGCTGGCGGTGGACAGCGCAGGCCTGGTGCTGTTGGCCAACCCGGCGCTGATCGAACTGTGCGGTCGCGAATCTGCCGGGCGCTCGGTGGGTGAACTGTTTGGCGACCCCGCACTGCTGCAAGCGCTGCTGGACAACAACTTCCACCTGCCCATGCGCGAGATGCAGCTGAACGGCCATAGCCTGCTGCTGGACGCCATGCCGATCACCAACGCCGGCGGCCTGCTGACGCTGTACCCACCCTCGCGCATGGGCGAACGCCTGTCGGCCCTGCACCACGACCACGCCGAAGGCTTCGATGCCTTGCTGGGCGAGTCGCCGGCCATTCGCACCCTCAAAGCCCGTGCCTTACGCGTGGCTGCGCTCGATGCGCCGCTGCTGGTGCATGGCGAGACCGGCACCGGCAAAGAACTGGTAGCCCGCGCCTGCCATGCCGTCAGCAGCCGCCACGCGGCCCCGTTCCTGGCCTTGAACTGCGCAGCACTGCCGGAGAGCCTGGCCGAAAGCGAACTGTTCGGCTACGCGCCCGGGGCCTTTACCGGCGCGCAACGAGGTGGCAAGCCTGGGCTGATGGAACTGGCCAACCAGGGCACCGTATTCCTTGATGAAATTGGTGAGATGTCGCCATACCTGCAGGCCAAACTGCTGCGTTTTCTCAGCGACGGCAGCTTCCGCCGGGTGGGTGGCGACCGCGAAGTGAAGGTGGATGTGCGCATCATCAGCGCCACCCACCGCGATCTGGAACGCATGGTCGCCGAAGGCAGCTTCCGCGAAGACCTGTTCTACCGTCTGAACGTGCTTAACCTGGAGGTACCGCCGCTGCGCGACCGTGGCCAGGACATCCTGATGCTGGCGCACTTCTTCATGCAGCAGGCGTGCACGCAGATCCAGCGCCCAGCCTGTCGACTAACCCCCTCCACCCATTCGGCACTGCTGGCCAACCCTTGGCCGGGCAATGTGCGCCAGTTGCAGAACGTGATCTTCCGCGCCGCGGCTATCTGCGAGGGCAATCTGGTGGATATCGGCGACCTGGACATCGCCGGCACCTCGGTGGCACGCGGGCAAGATGGCGAAGTGGCCAGCCTGGAACAGGCCGTGGGTGATTTCGAGCGCGAGCTGTTACAGCGCCTGTATGCCAGCTATCCGTCAACACGACAACTGGCCGGGCGCTTGCAAACTTCGCACACGGCTATCGCCCAGCGGCTGCGTAAATATGGAATACCCGGGAAACCATGACGCCCGTGGTAAAAACCCATAATTGAATCAGACTTTTCCTAGCTGCCCAGCCGTATTTGACTGGAGTGCTCCCCGTAGAATGGTGACATTGTAATTTTGCATGTCACCTTGAACTAAGAGCACCCTGATGTTTGAACTCGATTTTTACGGGACACTTGTAGCCGCCTCTTTGGTACTGCTATTGGGACGCGGCCTGGTCGCACGTATTGGTTTCCTGCGCGCATACAATATCCCTGAGCCTGTTGCAGGCGGCCTGGTCGTTGCCTTGTCACTTCTGGCATTGCGCAGTTTCGATGTACACGTCCAATTTGATACCTCGTTGCAAACACCGTTGATGCTGGCATTCTTCGCTACCATCGGCTTGAGTGCAGACTTCGCGAGCCTGAAGAAAGGTGGACGCGTGGTCGCCGTATTCCTCCTGGTGGTGACGGGTTTGCTGGTGGTTCAGAACGCCATGGGTATCGGTCTGGCGACAGCGTTGGGGCTCGACCCGCTGATGGGCCTGCTGGCCGGTTCGATCAGCTTGTCGGGTGGCCACGGTACAGGTGTTGCCTGGGGCGCGACCTTCACTGAGAGGTTTGGCCTGGCTTCGGCGTCGGAACTGGCAATGGCCTCTGCCACTTTCGGCCTGGTGTTGGGCGGTTTGATTGGTGGCCCAGTCGCCCGGTTGCTGATCAAACGGGTCAAGACACCAGGGGTGCAAGAAGAAACGCCGCAGTTACCCAAGGGCTTTGAACAACCGGACAGAGAGCGCCTGATCACATCGTTTTCATTTATAGAAACCTTGGCACTTATTGCTGTCAGCTTATTGACTGGCACATTACTTAACAGCTTGCTGAAAGGTACAGCATTCGAACTACCGACATTCGTTTGCGTACTCTTCGTCGGCGTACTGTTGCGCAATGGGCTTCGGGCTTTCGGCTTTTACAAAGTATTCGAACGGGAAGTGTCGGTACTGGGCAATGTAAGTTTGTCCCTGTTCCTGGCCATTGCCTTGATGTCGCTCAAGTTGTGGGACCTGGCAGCCCTGGCTTTACCCTTCTTTACCTTGTTGGCCGCGCAGACACTGGTCATGGCGCTGTTCGCAATCTTCGTGACGTTCAAGGTAATGGGGCGCAACTACGATGCTGCAGTCCTGGCTGCCGGCCACTGTGGCTTCGGCCTGGGTGCTACACCGACAGCCATCGCCAACATGCAAGCGGTGACACAACGCTATGGCGCCTCGCACCTTGCCTTCCTGGTGGTGCCGATGGTGGGGGCGTTCTTCATCGACATCATCAATGTCATCGTGATCAAGCTGTACCTGGCATTGCCCTTGTTCATTACTGGTTAAGCGCTTTCAGGCCCCCTTAAAGCACAGGACCGGCAACCAGAAAGCCGCTCTGAGTTGCCTACCAACGCAGCATGCGGGGGCCCCACCAGGCACCGAACGCCGTCGGAACAAGCATGCCAAGGACATACCACACACCCCAGAACGGTACGCCCATTTCCGGACAATGCAGGCAGTAGGCCACCGTTGCGGTCGAGCCCGCCAGCAGGCCACCGGCAGCGCCCGCTTGCCGTAACCGGGTGGGCGCCAGGCCTTTCAGCGCCCAGAACACGGTGACAAAAGCCGGCACCGACAGCAACGTGATATTCAGTGCGCAGGTACGCCATGTGCGCCCGAACAACAGGTCGGCGCGAGCATCCACAGGCACCCCGGCGATACTCACGGCCGCCCCGCACCAGACCAGCAGCAGTGGCAAGCCAAGCATCTTCCAGCCTGCAGCGCCCTTCCCACCTGGCCTGGCCAAGCGGCTTGTCAACCACAGCCCGATCAACGCCAAGCTGGTTGGAAAGGCGACTTTGCCCCAGAACAACGGGGTTTGTGCAACCTCTGTGATATCACTACGTACACCGTAAAGGGCGACTGTCAGCAGCAGTGCTGCGGTCAGCCCACCCAGCACAGCAACCGCCATCCGCCTGCAAACGGCGTGGCGCGGCACTGGCCCTTCGCCTGCGGCCAGCAAGGCAATCAAGTCGTCAGTCTTCATGGTTATTGGCTCCTCCAATCAGCCTGGATAGCGCTTTCAGTCCTCGATGTATCCCAACCTTTACCGCTGAACTGGAAAGCCCGGTAAGTTGTGCCGTCTCTTCGACAGACAACCCCTCCAGCTTGACATGAACAATCGGCAGTCGTTGCCGCTCTGGCAGTTGCTTGAGCAGCTTGGTCAGGTCTCGGCTGGCCTCGGCTGATTCAACCTCCGAAATAGCAAACAATTGCGCATCATCGTCCAGAACATCATGCCGGGCTTCGCGACGTGAAACACTTCGCAGATGATCCGCCAGTTTGTAACGGGCGATCGCATGCACCCAAGCCGTCAAAGGCTGCTGTGCCTGGTAAGTGTGACGCGCGTTATGCACCGCCAGCAGCACATCCTGCACCATGTCCTCTATCTCGGCCGGGCGCCTGCTCAGACGGCTGCGCAGAAACGCACGCACATGCAGCGCAAGCGTGCCAAGAAAATCCTGATAGGCCAGCTGGTCGCCTGTCAGCCCTCGAAGCAACAGTGCTTTCAACCGGGCCTCGCGAGCCTCGAGCTCATCCTGTGAGTTAGTTCGCTGCATGGGCCGCCTGGGTTACACCCTGAATACAATTGACTTGATTCATCCGCTCCCGGCGTGTGGCACGCAGGTGCTGCAAATATGCCATGCCCTTGGCTACAACATCAGCTTGTGAAGACAAGCCCTGAAAAAAATTCTCCCACGGCTGTAACCCTTTTTACGCGAGGCACGAATTACTCCATGAGCCGCCGGTAAAGACCACGGCCACACTCTCAGGAGATTCACCCATGAAAACCCTCGCCCTCACCACTGCAGCACTTGCTCTCGCCTCGCTTGCAGGCGTTGCCATGGCGGCCGACAGCACGCAACCCGCAGGCAGTGGCGCTGCCATGGAAAAATGCTACGGCGTCGCCATGGCAGGAAAGAACGATTGCAAGGCCGGCGCCGGTACCAGCTGCGCAGGCAGTGCGAAGAAAGACTACGACGGCATGCACTGGAAAAACGTCCCCGCCGGCACCTGCACTTCGATCAAGACACCTGCCGGCATGGGTTCGCTGACACCTCACAAGTCTTAATCAGGGGAAACCGACCATGAACGCAGACGCACGAATGGGCGCCGGAGTCAGCCTGAAGGCCGAGCACTACGACCAGGCGCTGGCGTGCGATCTCGAAGGGCTCTGGTTTGAAGTTCACCCGGAGAACTACATGGTCGGTGGCCCTCGCCTTGCCTGGCTGAACCGCATCGCAGAGCGGCACCCGATCTCATTGCATGGTGTGGCACTTTCGCTGGCGGCTGACGCAGCCCCCGATCAGGACCACTTGCAGCGTCTGCGCGCACTGTGCGATCAGATCGAACCGGTACTTGTATCAGAGCACCTGGCCTGGTCCACCTGGCAGGGGCACTACCATCCAGACCTGCTGCCGTTTCCGCGCAGCAACGAGGCCCTGACCCGCATCGCTGAAAACATCCAGCGATGCCAGGAGGTATTGGGCCGGCGTATATCCATCGAAAACCCCAGTCATTACCTGCAGCTGCAGGGCCATGACTGGGACGAGATCGACTTTCTTGGCGAACTGACACGTCGCACGGGTTGTGGCCTGCTGCTGGACATCAACAACGTCTATGTGAGTGCTCACAATCTGGGGTTCTCGGCAACTGCCTACCTGGACCGCTTTCCAGCGCAAGCCATCACAGAAATTCACCTGGCCGGGCACAGCGATGATGACCAAGGCAACCTGTTGATCGACTCCCATGATGCGCAGGTGGCCGAGCCTGTGTGGGCGCTGTACCGCCAACTGGTTTCCCGTGTCGGCCCGCGCCCGACACTCATTGAACGTGACGACAAGCTTCCCCCGTTCACCGAACTGCTTGCTGAACGGTCCATCGCACAGTCGATCATGACTTGCCCAGGTGTATTGCCATGAACCTTTCCCTTGGTCAGTTCCAGCACGCATTCATCGAGGCACTCTATTCCCGCCCTGCTCCCCAGCTTTCGGGAGTGACCGAACAAGCGGCGTTCGCGGTTTATCGCAACACGGTGCTGGCCGGCTGCGTGGATGCGCTGCGCGCAAACTTTCCGAGCGTGTGCACACTCGTCGGGCGCGCCTGGATGGATGAGACCGCGGCAGTCTATGCGCGGCAATTTCCCCCCAGCGATCCCCGGCTGATCTGCTACGGCGCAACCTTTCCGGATTTCCTCGAAGACATTCAGTCACAACATGCTGTGCCGTATCTGGCGGATGTCGCGCGCCTGGACCTGCGTTGGACAGAAGCCTTCAGCGCGCCGAACGAATCGTGCCTGAACCTTGTCGAGCTGGCAGGCATGACCCCCAGCGATCTGGATCACGGTTGCCTGGCCCCCCGTGCCAGTGCCCGTTGGTACTGGTGCGAAGCGCATCCTGTGTACACCCTGTGGCGCTGCGCCCGCGAACAGCTTGCCTGGCCCCATGACCAGCCATGGGTGGGCGAAGGGGTACTGTTTGTCGGGACCGCTGATGGCGTATGCCATCAGCCGCTGGGGAAAGGTGGCCATGAGTTTCTCAAGGCCTGTGCGGCCGGACACTCGCTGATGCAGGCCTCAGACCTGGCACGACACGCAGAAACCGACCTGGACTTCACCGAGATGCTCGGGCGCCTGATGACAGCCCAGGCTTTTCGCCCACTCGCCTTCACAGGAGAACACCACCATGGCTAGTGTCGATTTCACGCCCCCGGCCAGCAGCTTGCGGCGCGCCTGGAACCACGTTGCGCAGAGCATCGAGCGCCGGTTGAGCGATGACCTGTTGTGCCTGGTCGCCCGGCTCGGGATCGCCTCGATATTCTTTCTTTCCGGGCGCACCAAAGTGGAAGGTTTCCTCACCCTCACACCCGGCACCTACGAGCTGTTCCGCACCGAGTACGCGCTGCCGCTCCTTTCGCCCTGGCTTGCAGCACACCTGGCAACCTACGCTGAGCACTTGTTCCCGCTATTGCTGGTGCTCGGCCTGATGACCAGGCTATCTGCGCTGGCACTGCTGGGCATGACCCTGGTGATAGAAGTGTTCGTATACCCCGATGCGTGGCCCACCCACCTGACTTGGGCAGGGCTCTTGCTGCTCCTGGTCGCACGTGGCGCCGGCGCGTTTTCGCTGGATCATCTGCTGAAAGTGAAATGACCGAAGGCCAATTGGCACCTGCCCTGTTCACGCAGCAATCGTATCGTTTTCGCTACACTGTATCGAAAACGATACAAGCCCGCCTCGACGTGGGTGCACAAGGGTTTGATGCTCAAACCCTTTTCCTCCCATGAGCACCTGTAACGATATCATTCCATACAAAAAATATGGCTTTCCACCATATTTACGTAAGCCATTGATAAATAATAAGTTTTTTATATTGGCCGCATTATTGCTAAGGGAATCCTACCCTAAGAGCGCGGCGCCACCGCGCCCCACGCCCTGCTTCCCGAGGATTTCCCATGAGCGAGTTGCGTTTCACTGAAGATCACGAATGGCTGCGCGTCGAAGCCGATGGCAGCGTCACCGTGGGCATCACCGCCTACGCCCAGAATGCCCTGGGCGACGTGGTTTTCGTGCAACTGCCAGAGTTGCAGCAGTATGAGAAAGGCAGCGAAGCGTCCACCGTCGAATCGGTCAAGGCCGCCAGCGGCGTGTACATGCCACTGACGGGTGAAGTGGTCGAAGTCAACGGCCAGCTCGAAGACAGCCCGGAACTGGTCAACGAAGACCCGATGGGCGAAGGCTGGTTCTTCCGCTTCATCCCTGCCGATGCAGAAGCCGTGACCGCTCTGCTCGACCAGGATGCCTACGACCGCCTGCTCAAAGCCAACGACGACGCCTGAGGACACCCGCCATGACCATCAACCTCGGCACCGCCAACGAATTCATCGCCCGTCACATTGGCCCGCGCGCCGCTGACGAACAGGCCATGCTCACTGCACTGGGCTTCGACTCGCTGGACGCCATGACCGCTGCGGTCATCCCCGACAGCATCAAGGGCACGAGCGTGCTTGGCTCGCATGACGGCCAAAGTGAAGCGGATGCGCTGGCCGCACTCAAGGCCATCGCCGGCAAGAACCAGCTGTTCAAAAGCTACATCGGTCAGGGCTACTACAACACTCACACTCCGGCGCCGATTCTGCGCAACCTGCTGGAAAACCCCGCCTGGTACACCGCCTACACCCCATACCAGCCAGAAATTTCCCAGGGCCGCCTGGAAGCGCTGCTGAACTTCCAGACCCTGATCAGCGACCTCACCGGCCTGCCGATCGCCAACGCCTCCTTGCTCGACGAAGCCACGGCTGCGGCCGAGGCCATGACCTTCTGCAAGCGCCTGTCGAAGAACAAGGCCAGCCACACCTTCTTCGCCTCGGTACACTGCCACCCGCAAACCCTCGACGTGCTGCGCACCCGTGCCGAGCCGCTGGGTATCGAAGTTGTGGTTGGCGACGAGCGCGAGCTGGGCGATGTCAGCGCCTTCTTCGGCGCCCTGCTGCAATACCCGGCCAGCAACGGTGAAGTGTTCGACTACCGCGAGGTCGTACAGCGTTTCCATGCTGCCAACGCTCTGGTCGCCGTAGCAGCAGACCTGCTGGCCCTGACCCTGCTGACCCCACCGGGCGAATTCGAGGCTGACGTGGCCATCGGCAGCGCCCAACGCTTCGGCGTGCCACTGGGCTTCGGTGGCCCGCACGCGGCTTACTTCGCCACCCGCGATGCGTTCAAGCGCGACATGCCTGGCCGCCTGGTCGGCGTGTCGATTGACCGCTTCGGCAAAACCGCCCTGCGTCTGGCCATGCAGACCCGCGAGCAACACATCCGCCGCGAAAAGGCCACCAGCAACATCTGCACCGCCCAGGTGCTGCTGGCCAACATCGCCAGCATGTTCGCCGTCTACCACGGCCCTGCCGGCCTCAAGCGCATTGCCGAGCGCACCCATGCCCTGACCGCGATCCTTGCCGCCGGCCTGAAGGCGCTGGGCGTACAGGTGGTAGGCGCCAGCGCCTTCGACACCCTGACCCTGGCCACCGGCACTGCCACCGCCAGCCTGCATGGAAAGGCACGCGCCCAAGGCATCAACCTGCGCCAGATCGATGCCGCCCATGTGGGTTTGTCTCTGGACGAAACCAGCACTCAGGCTGACGTCGAGTCGCTGTGGCAGCTGTTGGGTGGCGAGCAGGCACAGCCTGACTTCACCGCACTGGCCGCCAGCACCGGTTCCCTGCTGCCTGCCGCCCTGCTGCGCCAGTCGGCCATCCTGGAACACCCGGTGTTCAACCGCTACCACAGCGAAACCGAGCTGATGCGCTACCTGCGCCGCCTGGCCGACAAGGACCTGGCGCTGGACCGCAGCATGATCCCGCTGGGCTCGTGCACCATGAAGCTGAACGCCGCCAGCGAAATGATCCCGGTCACCTGGGCCGAGTTCGGCAACCTGCACCCGTTCGCCCCGGCCGAGCAGAGCCAGGGCTACCTGCAGATGACCACCGAACTGGAGGCCATGCTGTGCGCGGCCACTGGCTATGATGCCGTGTCGCTGCAGCCCAACGCCGGCTCGCAGGGCGAATACGCCGGGCTGTTGGCGATCCGCGCCTACCACCGCAGCCGTGGTGAAGGCCACCGCGATATCTGCCTGATCCCGTCGTCGGCCCATGGCACCAACCCGGCCACCGCACATATGGCTGGCATGCGTGTCGTGGTTACCGCCTGTGACGCCCGTGGCAACGTCGATGTCGAGGACCTGCGCGCCAAAGCCATCGAGCACCGCGAGCGCCTGGCTGCAATCATGATCACCTACCCGTCGACCCACGGCGTGTTCGAGGAAGCGATCGGCGAAATCTGCGCGATCATCCACGACAACGGTGGCCAGGTGTACATCGACGGCGCCAACATGAATGCCATGGTCGGACTGTGCGCGCCAGGCAAGTTCGGCGGCGACGTTTCCCACCTGAACCTGCACAAGACCTTCTGCATCCCGCACGGTGGTGGTGGCCCGGGCGTTGGCCCGATTGGCGTCAAGTCGCACCTGGCGCCGTTCCTGCCAGGCCATGCACAGCTGGAAAACACCCAGGGCGCGGTATGCGCTGCGCCGTTCGGTAGCGCCAGCATCCTGCCAATCACATGGATGTATATCCGCATGATGGGCGGTGCCGGCCTCAAACGTGCCTCGCAAATGGCAATCCTCAACGCCAACTACATCGCCCGCCGCCTGGAAGAGCACTATCCTGTTCTGTATACCGGCGGTAATGGCCTGGTGGCTCACGAATGCATTCTCGACCTGCGCCCACTGAAGGACACCAGCGGCATCAGTGTCGACGACGTGGCCAAACGGTTGATCGACTTCGGCTTCCACGCCCCGACCATGTCTTTCCCGGTGGCTGGCACGCTGATGATCGAACCGACCGAAAGCGAGTCCAAAGAAGAACTGGACCGCTTCTGCAACGCGATGATCCAGATCCGCGAAGAAATCCGCGCGGTGGAGGACGGTAGCCTGGACAAGGACGACAACCCGCTGAAAAACGCCCCGCACACCGCGGCTGAGCTGGTTGGCGAATGGACCCATGGCTACAGCCGCGAGCAGGCGGTATACCCGCTGGCGAGTCTGGTGGAGGGCAAGTACTGGCCGCCGGTCGGCCGGGTCGACAACGTGTTCGGCGACCGCAACCTGGTGTGCGCCTGCCCGTCGATCGAGAGCTATCAGGACGCCTGATTGCGCTCAGGCCCGCTACCTGACTTGAGGTGTGGACCTCTGTGGGAGCGGGCACGCCCGCGAATGCGATGATGACTTCACCGACGCATTCGCGGGCACGCTCGCTCCCACAGGGTTCACCGTCCGCCTAATTTCCCCGGCTGGAGGAACCACCATGTCACTGAGCGTCTTCGACCTGTTCAAGATCGGCATCGGCCCCTCCAGCTCCCACACGGTCGGCCCGATGCGCGCCGCTGCGCGGTTCGCCGAAGGGCTGCGCCGTGATGGCTTGCTTACCCGCACCGCCAGCGTCAAAGCCGAGCTGTATGGCTCACTGGGCGCCACAGGCAAAGGCCACGGCAGTGACAAAGCCGTGCTGCTGGGCCTTGAAGGCGAACACCCGGACATTATCGACACCGACAGCATTCCCGCTCGCCTGCAAGCCATCCGCGACAGCGGACGCATCAACCTGCTGGGCGAGCACAGCATTGCGTTCATCGAAAAGCAGCACCTGGCGATGATCCGCAAGCCGTTGGACTACCACCCCAACGGCATGATCTTCCGCGCGTTCGACGACGCAGGCCTGCAAATCCGAAGCCGCGAGTATTACTCGGTAGGCGGTGGTTTCGTGGTCGACGAGGACGCTGCCGGCCACGACCGCATCGTCGAGGACACCACGGTGCTGGCCTATCCGTTCAAGACCGCCAAGGAGCTGCTCGGCCACTGCACCGCGCATGACCTGTCGGTGAGCCAGGTGATGCTGGCCAACGAGACCGCCTGGCGCCCAGAAGCAGAAACCCGAGCCGGGCTGCTGCGCATCTGGCAGGTGATGCAAGATTGTGTCGCTGCTGGTTGCCAGCATGAGGGCATATTACCGGGAGGGCTCAAGGTCAAACGCCGTGCGCCGGCCCTGTACCGCCAACTGAGCGGCCACCCGGAGGCCAGCCTGCGTGACGCCCTGTCGGTGCTCGACTGGGTCAACCTCTACGCCTTGGCAGTGAACGAGGAAAACGCCTACGGCGGTCGTGTGGTTACGGCCCCTACCAACGGCGCAGCGGGCATCGTCCCGGCAGTCCTTCACTACTACATGCGCTTCGTGCCGGGTGCCAGCGAGGACGGGGTGGTGCGCTTTCTGCTCACCGCCGCAGCCATCGGCATCCTGTACAAGGAAAACGCCTCCATCTCCGGTGCCGAAGTGGGCTGCCAGGGCGAGGTCGGCGTGGCCTGCTCGATGGCCGCCGGGGCGCTGTGCGAAGTGATGGGTGGCAGCGTGCAGCAGGTGGAGAACGCCGCCGAAATAGGCATGGAACACAACCTGGGCCTGACCTGCGACCCGATCGGCGGCCTCGTTCAGGTGCCCTGTATCGAGCGCAATGCGATGGGCTCGGTGAAGGCCATCAACGCGGTACGCATGGCCCTGCGCGGCGACGGGCAGCACTACGTGTCGCTGGACAAGGTCATCCGCACCATGCGCCAGACCGGCGCCGACATGAAAAGCAAATATAAAGAGACCGCCCGTGGCGGCCTGGCCGTCAACATCATTGAATGTTGACCCGACAATGACAGCAAGGAGTCATCGATGTCCGAAACACTGCTCAAGACCCCACTGCATGCCCTGCACCTGGAACTGGGTGCGCGCATGGTGCCGTTCGCCGGCTACGACATGCCGGTGCAGTACCCGCTGGGTGTGCTCAAGGAACACCTGCACACCCGCGAGCAGGCCGGCCTGTTCGACGTCTCGCACATGGGCCAGATCATTCTGCGTGGTGCTGACGCCGCCAAGGCGCTGGAAAGCCTGGTACCGGTGGATATCATCGACCTGCCGGTGGGCATGCAGCGCTATGCCATGTTCACCAATAAGCAAGGCGGCATTCTTGACGACCTGATGGTTGCCAACCTGGGCGACGACACTCTGTTCCTGGTAGTCAACGCGGCCTGCAAGGCGCAGGACCTGGCTCACCTGCAAGCGCACATCGGCAGCCGCTGCGAGGTGCAGCCGCTGTTCGAGGAGCGTGCCCTGCTCGCCCTGCAAGGCCCGGCTGCGGTCAAAGTGCTGGAACGCCTGGCTCCAGAAGTGGCCGGCATGATCTTCATGCAGTTGCGCCGGGTAAAGCTGCTGGACGTGGACTGCTTCGTCAGCCGCTCGGGCTACACCGGCGAAGACGGCTACGAGATCTCGGTACCGGTCAACGCTGCCGACGCCCTGGCCCGCCGCCTGCTGGCCGAGCCGGAAGTACAGCCGATCGGCCTGGGCGCACGCGACTCGCTGCGCCTGGAAGCTGGCTTGTGCCTGTATGGCCATGACATGAACACCGAGACTACGCCGATCGAAGCCAGCCTGCTGTGGGCGATTTCCAAGGTGCGCCGTGCCGAGGGTGCACGTGCTGCCGGCTTCCCTGGTGCCGAGGCGATCTTCGCCCACGTGCGCGACGGGGTCGCGCGCAAACGCGTAGGCTTGTTGCCTCAGGAGCGTACGCCAGTACGCGAAGGCGCGGACATTGTCGACGCAAACGATAAACCGGTGGGTAAAGTATGCAGCGGAGGCTTTGGTCCGACACTCGCTGCACCTGTCGCAATGGGTTATATCGATAGTGAACATGCTGCACTCGACACTGCACTGTTTGCCGTGGTGCGTGGAAAGAAGGTGGCCTTGAAAGTCAGCAAAATGCCTTTCGTGACACCACGTTACTACCGTGGCTGAAACGGCTTTGTGAAGGTTTTGGGCAGCGTCGACATATTCGTTTTCGAACCTGCCCAATAACTTTTGAACATGGCGCCAGGCCAGGCGCCATGCCGTTTCCGACAAATCGGTCGGTTATCGGCAAGCGGCCAGTTTTCCATACGACCAAGGGCTTGTTTTTCGCTCGGGAGTTGGCGTAGAGTCACTGCACTGTGTTTGCATGGGTCGCAACAGTTCGTGACCTGGGCCAGTAGCCGAGATTTGCTACAACCCGTTCGACGTCTCTTACTTCCTGCAACCCAGCCCAGTAGTCTTTCGCTTACAAAAAAGTGCGAAAGAAACTGTCATCAAAATTTAAGTTTCATAGGAAATAAGACAATGGCTGAGCGTCAGAAGGGTACCGTCAAGTGGTTCAATGACGAAAAAGGTTACGGCTTCATTACCCCAGAAAGCGGTCCGGATCTCTTCGTGCACTTCCGCGCTATCGAAGGCAACGGCTTCAAGAGCCTGAAAGAAGGCCAGCAAGTCACCTTCGAAGCAGTCCAGGGCCAGAAAGGCATGCAGGCTGACAAGGTTCAACCTGTCTGATCCAGCGCCAGACTTTGAAAAGCCCCTGCCAAGTGCAGGGGTTTTTTTTTGCCCGTAGAATAGTGGGCTCGTATTTTGGAGCGTCCTGCATGTCCAAGCCTCTACTCACACCCCAGGGTGATTTTCCGCCGGTCAGCCTGGGCCGGCGCCTGGCTGCAATGTTCTATGACTTTTTGCTGTGTACCGCACTGCTGATCGTTACCGCTGGCGCCTACAAGATGATTCAGATGTCGATCATCGGCGAAGCACGTATGCGCGAGCTGACCGAGGCCGGCGCACTGGATGGCGACCCACTGCTGTCTACGGTATTGCTGTTTGCCCTGTTCGGCTTCTTTGCCAAGTTCTGGACCCACAGCGGGCAGACGCTGGGTATGCAGGTGTGGGGCGTCCGGGTGCAGAATGCCGATGGCTCGGCCATCAGCCTGTGGCAGGCGCTGTTGCGGTTCGTCGTGTCGATCGCCTCGTGGCTGTGCCTGGGGCTGGGTTTTTTCTGGGTGCTGATCGACAATCGCAAGCGTGGTTGGCATGACATCTATTCGGAAAGCCAGCTGGTGCGGGTTCCTAAACAGAAGAAATAAGCCACAAGCTTGGCGTTGCCGGTTCGGCCCTTTCTTGATGCCTGCGCGGTACCTGTAGGAGCGGGTTTACCCGCGAAGAGGCCGGGACAGCTCAACACCCATGAAAAAGCCGACCCTGAGGTCGGCTTTCTTGTGCAGCTCAGGCTATTAGCCTGCCCGGCGCAGCAACCACACGCCCGCCAATGCACAGATACCTGCCGGGATCACCACCGCTAGCAGCGGCGGGAAGCCGAATACCTGACTCGAAGGCCCGAGCAGGTCCTGGCCAATGCGAAACACGAAGCCCACCAGTACACCCGTGAACACGCGCTGACCGAGGGTTACCGAACGCAGCGGGCCAAAGATGAACGAGATCGCCATCAGCACCAGAGCCGCCGTTACCATCGGCTGCAGCACCTTGGTCCAGAACGCCAGCCAGTAGCGGGCGTTGTTCAGGCCCTGGTCAGACAGGTAGTGGATGTAGTCCCACAACCCGGTAATCGAAAGCGACTCCGGCGCGAGGATTACGGTATTGAGCAGCTCTGGCGTGAGCGATACATCCCAGCGCTCCTCTGGCGCGTTGACCACCTCGGTATGGTCGCCACGGAAGTAGGTGGTACGCACATCGGCGAGCAGCCAGTGGTCGCTCTGGTACTGTGCGCGGCGGGCAAAGCTCGAGGTGACGATCTTGCGCTCGCTGTCGAAGCGGTAGCGGGTCACGCCCAGCAGCAGGCCATTGGGCTGTACGGCGTTGATGTGCACGTACTCCTCGCCCTGGCGGTGCCACATGCCGCGCTTGGAGCTTTGTGCCTCACCACCACCCTGAGCCAGAGAACGGTCGGCCTGAGCCTTGTTCTCAGTCACCGGAGCCACATATTCGCCAATCAGCAGACCAACCAGCATCAGCACCAGCATCGGCTTCATCACCGCCCAGACGATGCGGCCGATGGACACGCCGGCCGCACGCATGATGGTCAGCTCGCTGCTGCTGGCCAGACTGCCCAGGCCGATCAGGCAACCGATCAAGGCGGCCATTGGCAACATTTCATACAGCCGCCGAGGCGCGGTAAGCAGGACAAAGTTGCCCGCTTCCATCACTGTGTAGGTGTCACTCAGGTCGCTCATCTCATCGATGAAAGCGAAAAGTGAAGCCAGGCCGAGGATGATCCCCAGCACGGCCAGGATGGCCAGCAGCACGCTCTGGCCGATGTAGCGATCGAGCTTAGCCATGGGCCACCTCCGCACGGCGGGCGGCGCGTTTGAGGCGCAGCGGCTCCCAGTACATCAGGCCAAGGCCGATCAGCAGGAACAGGCCGTGTACCCACCACATGCCCAGGGCAATCGGCAGTTTGCCCTTCTCGAGGGCGCCGCGTACGGAAATCAGCATTGTCAGGTAGGCCATATACAGAAGAATTGCCGGCAGCAGCTTGAGGAAGCGGCCCTGGCGCGGGTTGACCCGCGACAGTGGCACTGCCAGCAGGGTGACGACGAACACCAGGATCGGCAGCGACAGCCGCCATTGCAGCTCGGCGCGCTCACGCAGGCCCTTGGCGCCGATCAGTTCGGAGGTGGGAATAGCTTCGCGCTCGGTCACTTCCTCGGCCACTTCCGGCTTGGGCAGCAGCACGCCGTAGGTGTCATACTTGATGGCGCGGTAGTCGGCCTGGCCCGGATTGCCGTCGTAGCGGTAACCGTTTTCCAGAACCAGGTAACGGTTGCCGTCGGCCTGGATTTCCTGGTGACCTTTTTCAGCGACCAGCACCGATGGGGCGCGGTCCTTGGTCTTGTCCTGGTTGAAGCGCTTCTCGGAGATGAACACCCCGCCCAGGTTGATGCGGTCATCCGACAGTTGCTCGGTATAGGTTACCCGCGAGCCATCACGCAAGGTCTGGAAGCGGCCCGGCACCAAGGTATCGAACTCGGTCAGGGCATCCTGCTGGCTGATGATCTGCTGCACCTGGGCCACGCCCTGCGGGGCCAGGCTCATGCTCAACCAGGCCACCAGCAGGGCAACCAGGGCAGCCGGTGCCATGGTCAGGCCCAGCAGGCGCTGCTGGCTCATGCCTGTGGCCGACAGCACGGTCATCTCGCTTTCCAGGTACAGGCGCCCGTAAGCCAGCAGTATGCCGAGGAAGAGCCCCAGAGGCAGGATCAGTTGCAGGAAGCCTGGCAAGCGGTAGCCCATGATCAGGAACAACACGCCAGGGTCGAGCACGCCTTGGGCAGCCTGGGCCAGGTACTTGATGAAGCGCCCGCTCATGATGATCACCAACAGCACAGCGCTGACGGCGCTCAAGGTCACCAGGACCTCGCGGGACAGATAACGAAAGACGATCAAACCAGACACTCCTGGGTTGTCAGGGCGGACAGCCATGCAATGGCGCCAAACAATGACTTAGTACATCCAAGACCAATGCCGGTTCGCCAAAGGCGAACCTCCATGTAAAGTGCGCGCATTATCCTGTGATTGACCGCCCCTGTCACTTGGCCGCGCACGAAGGTGCACAACGGGGTTGTCAGCACGCTTGCCACAGGCTCAAACTGGCAGCTTTTCCGCTGGTGCGCGACGACGCGGCCAGGCCCGTCCAGAGCGCCGGAACACACGGCGCCATTCGTATCGATCATTCGGGGATCCTGACATGGAACTGGTTGTAAAAAGCGTAGCTGCTGCATCCGTAAAAACCGCCACCCTGGTCCTTCCGGTAGGTGAAAACCGCAAGCTCGGCGCTGTTGCCAAGGCTGCCGACCAGGCCAGCGAAGGCGCCATCAGCGCCGTGCTCAAGCGCGGCGACCTGGCCGGCAAGCCGGGCCAGACCCTCCTGCTACAGAACCTCCCTGGCCTGAAAGCCGAGCGCGTGCTGCTGGTGGGCAGCGGCAAGGAAGAAGCCCTGGGCGACCGCGCCTGGCGCAAACTGGTGGCCAGTGTCGCTGGCGTGCTCAAGGGCCTGAATGGCGCTGACGCAGTGCTGGCCCTGGACGATATCGCGGTCAGCAACCGCGACGCCCATTATGGCAAGTACCGCCTGCTGGCTGAAACCCTGCTGGACGGCGAGTATGTGTTCGACCGCTTCAAAAGCCAGAAAGCCGAGCCGCGCGCGCTGAAGAAGGTCACCCTGCTGGCCGACAAAGCCGGCCAGGCCGAAGTCGAGCGCGCGGTCAAGCATGCCAGCGCCATCGCCAGCGGCATGGCCTTCACCCGCGACCTCGGCAACCTGCCGCCTAACCTTTGCCACCCAAGCTTCCTGGCCGAACAGGCCAAAGACCTGGGCAAGGCGCACAAGGCCCTCAAGGTTGAAGTGCTGGACGAGAAAAAGATCAAGGACCTGGGCATGGGCGCGTTCTACGCCGTGGGCCAGGGCAGCGACCAGCCACCCCGCCTGATCGTGCTCAATTACCAGGGCGGCAAAAAGGCCGACAAGCCTTTCGTGCTGGTGGGTAAAGGCATTACCTTCGACACCGGCGGCATCAGCCTCAAGCCAGGCGCCGGCATGGACGAAATGAAGTACGACATGTGCGGCGCCGCCAGTGTGTTCGGCACCCTGCATGCAGTGCTCGAACTGCAACTGCCGATCAACCTGGTGTGCCTGCTGGCCTGCGCCGAGAACATGCCAAGCGGCGGTGCCACCCGCCCAGGTGACATCGTTACCACCATGAGTGGCCAGACCGTGGAAATCCTCAACACCGACGCTGAAGGCCGCCTGGTGCTGTGCGACACCCTGACCTACGCCGAGCGCTTCAAACCGCAGGCGGTCATCGACATCGCCACCCTGACCGGCGCCTGCATCGTCGCCCTGGGCAGCCACACCTCCGGCCTGATGGGCAATAACGACGACCTGGTCGGGCAGTTGCTCGATGCCGGCAAGCGCGCCGACGACCGTGCCTGGCAGTTGCCGCTGTTCGATGAATACCAGGAGCAACTGGACAGCCCGTTCGCCGACATGGGCAACATTGGTGGGCCGAAGGCCGGTACGATCACCGCTGGCTGCTTCCTGTCGCGCTTCGCCAAAGCCTACAACTGGGCGCACATGGACATCGCCGGTACCGCCTGGGTCAGTGGCGGCAAGGACAAAGGCGCCACTGGCCGCCCGGTTCCTCTGCTGACCCAGTATCTGCTGGACCGCGCTGGCGCCTGACGCCGTGAATCCGGTGGTGCCTTGCGCGCCACCGGCCGGCGATTCCCACCATGAGCAAAGTCGACTTCTACATTCTGCCCACCGACTCGCTGTCGGCTCGGCTCGATTTCGCCTGCAAGCTGTGCGAGAAGGCCTGGCGCCTCGGCCACCGCGTCTATCTGCACTGCCAAGATGCAGAACAGCGCAGTGAACTGGACCAACGCTTGTGGCGCTTCAAGGGCGAGGCTTTCGTGCCCCACGACCTGGCCGAGGTCCATGCAGATGCTGGCGTGGTGCTGGGCCTGGCTGACAACGCGGGCGAGCACTGCGGTCTGCTGATCAACCTCGGCGCCAGCGTGCCGGGCTTTGTCGGGCAGTTCGAGCGGGTGGCCGAAATCGTCGTTGAAGAGCCCGCCATCCGCCAATCAGCCCGTGAGCGATTCCGTTTCTACCGTGAACAGGGCTATGCTCTGCAAGACCACCGCTTACAGCGACTTTGACGACGATGGACAAGCCCTCCCCTTTGCCCGATTCCGCCCACCTGCTCGATGACCTCGAGTCGATCCGTCAGCTGCTTGGCGACGCCGACCTGCAACCGCCGCTGCTCACCGAGACGGTAGAGAAGATTCCGTTGCTGCTGGACGAAACCGCCAGCGACCCCGCGGCGCCCGACGAACCGGTAGCTGCCGAACCCGAGGACGACCCGCAAACCCGCCGCCAGGACACCCTGCTGCACCTGGAAAGCGAGCTGCGCGCTGCCGCGCAGATGATCATGCAGGACGTGATCAACGACTTTACCCCGCATATCGAGAACGAAATCAAGCGCCGGCTGGATGCGCGGATCGAGCGCCTGATCAAGCGTTCCGAGTAGAATCGGGCAACGGTGTCGCCTGCTTCGCAGGCAAACCCGCTGCCACAGGTTCGAAGCCTGCGCTTTGCCCGCGAGACAGGCGACACTGTTCCGACAGTTGTCAGCAGCTTGTCGCCTGCGGCCCCCAGCTTGGTTATACTTCCCGGCTTTCCCGAATAAATGCACAGGGTCCCGCCGCGCATGGATAAGACCTACCAGCCGCACGCAATCGAAACCTCCTGGTACAACACCTGGGAGTCCGAGAACTATTTCGCTCCACAAGGTGCAGGCGAGTCCTACACCATCATGATCCCGCCGCCGAACGTAACCGGCAGCCTGCACATGGGCCACGGGTTCAACAACGCGATCATGGACGCCCTGATCCGTTTCCGCCGCATGCAAGGCCGCGACACCCTGTGGCAGCCTGGTACCGATCACGCGGGTATCGCCACGCAGATGCTGGTCGAGCGCCAACTTGAAGCCAAAGGCCAGAACCGTCATGACCTGGGCCGCGAAAAGTTCCTGGAAAAGGTCTGGGAATGGAAGGATCAGTCCGGTGGCAACATCAGCCGCCAGATTCGCCGCCTGGGCTCATCGGTAGACTGGAGCCGCGAGCGCTTCACCATGGACGATGGCCTGTCCGAAGCAGTAAAAGAAGCGTTCGTGCGCCTGCATGAAGACGGCCTTATCTACCGCGGCAAGCGCCTGGTCAACTGGGACACCAAGCTGCACACAGCGATCTCCGACCTCGAAGTGGAAAACCACGACGAGAAAGGCCACCTGTGGAACCTGCGCTACCCGCTGGCCGACGGCGCCAAGACCGCCGAAGGGCAGGACTACCTGGTGGTTGCCACCACTCGTCCGGAAACCCTGCTGGGTGACGCCGCCGTGGCAGTCAACCCGAACGACGAACGCTACCAGGCACTGATCGGCAAATTCGTCGAACTGCCATTGGTCGGCCGCCGCATCCCGATCATCGCCGATGACTATTGCGACCCCGAGTTCGGTACCGGTTGCGTGAAGATCACCCCGGCCCACGACTTCAACGACTACGAAGTCGGCAAGCGTCACAACCTGCCGCTGCTGAACATCTTCGACAAGAACGCCTTCGTGCTGGCCAGTGCCCAGGCCTTCAACCTCGACGGCAGCGTCAACGAGCAGGTCGACACCCAACTGCCGGCCCAGTATGCCAACCTTGACCGTTTTGTCGCGCGCAAGCAGATCGTCGCCGACCTGGACGCCCAGGGCTTGCTGGTCAGCATCGACGACCACGCCCTGAAAGTGCCGAAAGGCGACCGCTCCGGCACGGTCATCGAGCCGTGGCTGACCGACCAGTGGTACGTTTCCACCAAGCCGCTGGCAGAACCTGCCATCGCCGCCGTGGAAGATGGCCGCATCCAGTTCGTGCCCAAGCAATACGAGAACATGTACTTCTCCTGGATGCGTGATATCCAGGACTGGTGCATCAGCCGCCAGCTGTGGTGGGGCCACCGTATTCCGGCGTGGTACGACGAGGCTGGCCAGGTCTACGTTGGCCGCAGCGAGGAAGAAGTACGCACTAAGCACAAGCTGGGCGCCGACGTGGCCCTGCGCCAGGATGACGACGTACTCGACACCTGGTTCAGCTCGGGCCTGTGGACATTCTCCACCCTGGGCTGGCCGGAGCAGACTGAATTCCTCAAGAAGTTCCACTCCACCGACGTACTGGTGACTGGCTTCGACATCATCTTCTTCTGGGTTGCGCGCATGATCATGCTGACCATGCACCTGATCAAGAACGAAGACGGCACCCCGCAGGTACCGTTCAAGACCGTGTACGTGCACGGCCTGGTACGTGACGGTCAGGGCCAGAAGATGTCCAAGTCCAAGGGTAACGTGCTGGACCCGCTGGATATCGTCGACGGTATCACCCTCGACGCCCTGCTGGAAAAACGCACCAGCGGCATGATGCAGCCCAAGCTTGCCGAGAAGATCGCCAAGCAGACCAAAGCCGAGTTCCCCGAAGGTATTGCCAGCTACGGCACCGACGCCCTGCGCTTCACCTTCTGCTCGCTGGCCTCGACTGGCCGCGACATCAAGTTCGACATGGGCCGCGTCGAAGGCTACCGCAACTTCTGCAACAAGATCTGGAACGCTGCCCGCTACGTGCTGGACAAGGGTGAAGACTGCGGCCAGAACGGCGAAGCCTACGAGCTGTCGCTGGCCGACCGCTGGATCATCTCGCAGCTTCAGCGTACCGAAGCCGAAGTAACCCGCCAGCTGGAGCAGTTCCGCTTCGACCTGGCCAGCCAGGCGCTGTACGAGTTCATCTGGAACCAGTACTGCGACTGGTACCTGGAGCTGTCCAAACCGGTACTGTGGGACGAAAACGCCCCGGTAGAGCGCGCCCGCGGCACCCGCCGCACCCTGGTGCGTGTGCTGGAAGTGGCACTGCGCCTTGCGCACCCGTTCATGCCGTTCATCACCGAAGAAATCTGGCAGCGCATCGCGCCGCTGGCCGGCATCGACGGCAAGACCATCATGCTGCAGCCGTGGCCAGTGGCCAACGAAGCGCGCATTGACGCCGCCGCCGAAGGCGACATCGAGTGGCTGAAAGAGCTGATGGTCGGCCTGCGTAATATCCGTGCCGAAATGAACATCGGCCCAGGTAAGCCGCTGCCACTGTTCCTGAAGAATGCCAGCGCCGACGACCAGCGCCGCCTGCAGGAAAACGAAGCGCTGCTGAAGAAGCTGGCCAAGGTCGAATCGTTCACCGTACTGGGTGATGCCGACGAAGCGCCGCTGTCCGCTACCGCCCTGGTAGGTGACCTGCAAGTGCTGGTGCCAATGGCCGGGCTGATCGACAAGGATGCCGAGCTGGCACGCCTGAACAAGGAAATCCAGCGTCTGCAAGGTGAAGTGCAACGTGTTGGCGGCAAGCTGTCCAACGCAGCCTTCGTCGACAAGGCCCCACCTGCGGTGATCGAGAAAGAACGCGCCAAGCTGGCCGAGTCTGAACAGGCTCTGGCCAACTTCACCGAGCAGCATGCGCGGATTGCTGCGCTGTAAACACTAGAGAGACCGTTGGGGCCGCTACGCGGCCCTTTCGCGACACAAGGCCGCTCCCACAGGACGGCGCCAACCTTCAAGGCGCCACCCTCCTGTGGGAGCGGCCTTGTGTCGCGAAAGGGCTGCGTAGCAACCCCAGGTTCTTCAAGCCACCGCTCGTATAGGGCTGGACACTGCCATGACCCCGAACAAACCCACCCTGCACCCGCGCAACCGCCACCAGGGTCGTTACGACTTCCCCAGCCTGATCAAGGCCCACCCTGATCTGGCCCGTTTCACCATCACCAACCCCCACGGCAAGCCCAGCATCGACTTTGCCAACCCCGAAGCCGTCCGCGTGTTCAACCGTGCACTGCTCAAGGCCCAGTACGGCATCCAGCACTGGGACATCCCGGCCGATTACCTGTGCCCGCCCATTCCTGGCCGTGCCGATTACATCCACGTAGCCGCCGACCTGTTGGCCGATGACAATGCCGGCGACGTCCCAAGGGGCCCCCAAGTGCGCGCGCTGGACATCGGCGTGGGGGCCAACTGCATCTATCCACTGCTGGGCCACAGCGACTACCGCTGGCGCTTCCTCGGCTCAGACATCGACCCCATGGCCTTGGCTTCGGCCAAGGCCATCATCCAGGCCAACGGTTTGGGCAAGGCCATTACGCTGCGTCAGCAGGCCAACCGAGCGCACATCCTCAGCGGCCTGCTGCAGGAGGGCGAGCGCTTCGACCTGACTTTGTGCAACCCGCCCTTTCATGCCTCACGCGACGAAGCCACCCGCGGCAGCCAGCGCAAATGGAAGAACCTTGGCAAGCAGGACCCCAAACGCAAGCTGCCGGTGCTGAACTTCGGTGGCCAGAACAATGAACTGTGGTGCGAAGGTGGGGAAATCCGCTTTGTCACCCAATTGGTTGGCGAAAGCGTGCAGTACGCCGGGCAGGTGCTGTGGTTCACCAGCCTGGTGTCCAAGGCCAGCAACCTGCCGGGCATCGAGGCCGCGTTGAAGAAGTCCGGCGCCAAGGCCGTGCGCATCATCGAGATGGGCCAGGGGCAGAAACAGAGCCGCATGGTCGCCTGGAGCTTCCATGACGACGCCGCACGTCAGGCCTGGCACGCCCGGCGTAAATCACAGGCATGAAAAAACCGCGCCCGGGCAAGCCGGGCGCGGTTTCGTCAAAGCAACAATTACTTGTTGATAGCGTCGGTCAGCACTTTGGCTGGAACGAACTTGACGACTTTCTTGGCAGCGATTTCGATGGCAGCGCCAGTCGAAGGGTTGCGGCCGGTACGGGCAGGACGCTCGGAGACTTTCAGCTTGCCGATGCCTGGCAGAGTGATTTCAGCGCCGTTTTCCAGTTGGTCTGCAACGATCTGGCCCAGTTGCTCCAGAGCGTTCTTGGCGGTGGCTTTTGGCGCGGCGATCGATTCGGCGATGTCGGCAATCAGTTGGTCTTTGGTCAATGCCATGGTGGTGTTCCTTCCCTATCAAATTCGATGGTTATGCAGCGGACTACGACGTTATCGGGCCAGCCCCTTTAAATGGAGGGCCGCGCCAATTGCGTATGTAGATACGTAAATCGGCGTTTGGTTCGACACGACGAAAGCAAGCTGCCAGCACTGCGCCACACGAGGGGCGCAAGACCGCGCAAAACTACCACAGGAATGGATAAATATCCGCTTCGCACTTTGATTAAATGCAGGTTTTTCGGGCGTTTCAGCTGAAAACACACAAAACTGAACAAAAAACGAACAACAGACATATCTGCCAACATACGGCCACTGCATCACCTCAGGTCTAGGTTAAACTTGGCAACTTTTGCAGCTCGCCGAGAATTCCATGCCAATCCGTCATTGCATCGTTCACCTGATCGACAAAAAGCCCGATGGCAGCCCCGCCGTGCTGCATGCTCGTGACTCCGAACTGGCTGCCTCCGATGCCATCGAAAACCTGCTGGCCGACCTCAATGACAGCTACAACGCCAAGCAAGGCAAAGCCTGGGGCTTTTTCCACGGCGAATCGGGTGCCTATCCGCTGAGCGGCTGGCTGAAGCAGTACCTGGATGAAGAAAAGGATTTTACCGCCTTCAGCCGCGTGGCTGTCGAGCACCTGCAGAAGCTGATGGAAGAGTCCAACCTGTCCACCGGCGGCCACATCCTGTTTGCACACTATCAGCAAGGCATGACCGAGTACCTGGCAATCGCCCTGCTGCACCATAGCGAAGGTGTAGCTGTGAATGCCGAGCTCGACGTGACCCCTTCCCGTCACCTCGACCTTGGCCAACTGCACCTGGCAGCACGCATCAACCTGTCGGAGTGGAAGAACAACCAGAACTCCAGGCAGTACATTTCGTTCATCAAGGGCAAGAACGGCAAGAAGGTGTCGGACTACTTCCGCGACTTCATCGGCTGTCAGGAGGGTGTCGACGGCCCGGGCGAAACCCGCACCCTGCTCAAGGCCTTCAGTGATTTCGTTGAAAGTGAAGACCTGCCGGAAGAATCTGCCCGCGAGAAGACCCAGACCCTGGTCGAGTACGCCACCACCCAGACCAAGCTGGGCGAGCCGGTGACACTGGAAGAGCTGTCCAGCCTGATCGACGAGGACCGCCCCAAAGCGTTCTACGACCACATCCGCAACAAGGACTACGGCCTTTCGCCGGAAATCCCGGCGGACAAACGCACCCTCAACCAGTTCCGCCGTTTCACCGGGCGTGCCGAGGGGCTGTCGATCAGCTTCGAGGCACATCTGCTGGGGGACAAGGTGGAATATGACGAAGCGGCGGGGACCTTGATCATCAAGGGGCTGCCGACAACCTTGGTGGATCAGCTGAAGCGCCGCAAGGACTGATTTCCCCCAAGCCGCCAAAGGAGGCAACCAATGCCTCCTTCGCCGACTTGCGCAGCCGTTTCACCAACCGCTCCTGGCGCAGCGCCGCGCTCTTGTCCGGCCACTGCTCCACATACACCAGCGCCTGGGCCGGGCTGGTCTTGAAATAGCGGGCGCCCTGCCCTTTCTGATGCGCGGCAAACCGACGCTGCGGATCATCGCTGATGCCGCAATACAACGAGCCATTGGCTGCCCTTACCAGATAGACGAACCAGGGCTTTCCAACGGCAGGTTCGACAACCTCACTCACCCTGGGCCTGCTGGAATGCGCGCAACCCCTTGAATGCCTGCAGGCGGACCTTGTTCTGCATCAGCGGCGACCACCCCAGCAGCATGCCAGGAACACCCAGCGCTTGCCGCGACCAGCGCCACAGGTCAAAGGTGTCGTCATGCTGGCAAATCAGCCCATCACGAATGACAAAGCGTGCCTGGATATCGTTGACCACAATACGCCCGGTCTGGCTGAACAGGTAGGTAGCCACCCAATGCGCGCTGCCACTGTGCTCATCTGCGCGTATGCTGTCGAATGTCAGGGTGAAGTTCTTGGCGCGGGTGGTGAGCATCCGCCACATATCGCCGGCGTCCTTGCCGCGCAGGGTGCCGAACACCGGGTCGCTGAAAACGATATCGTTGCTGTAGCAGGCCAGCATGGCGTCGGCATCCAGGCGCTGGAAAGCCTGGTAGAAACGGGTGATCAGGGCGCGGTTGGCATCGCTCATGGGGGGGCTGGTCCGTCCTAGGTTCGAAAGCTGCACGATAATCTGCCCCGATGGCTAATGCCAGTACCGTCCTCTTGGCGGGTAAGAAGACGGTACTGCAAAACAGGCCTCAGACTTTCTCGCTGGTCACCTGCACATGCAGCGCCCGCCCGGCCCCCAGACCGAACACGATGGCGCCGACGCCCAGCACCGCAAAAATCCAGCCCAGGGCCGCCCAGCCGCCAGTCAGGTCATGCACCAGGCCCACCGCAAATGGCCCCATTGAGGCGAGGGTATAACCCACCCCCTGGGCCATGCTCGACAAGTTCGCCGCCACATGGGCATCCTTCGAGCGCAGCACGATCAAGGTCAGCGCCAGGGCAAAGGTACCGCCCTGCCCCAGGCCCAGCACAATGGCCCACCCCAACAACCCGGAAAGTGGCGCATACAGGCAACCGAACAGCCCCGCCAGCGTACCCGACATGACTACCACGATCGCCAGCCGCTGGTCCTTGCCGCGGGTGGCCAACCAAGGGGCGCTGAGCGAGCTGATCAACTGCACGATTACCGACCCTGACAGCACCAGCCCTGCCTCGGTTGGGCTGAGGCCGCGACCGATCAGGATCGATGGCAACCAGCCGAACACGATGTAAGCCAGTGATGACTGCAGGCCCATGTACAGGGTCACCTGCCAGGCCAGTGGGTCACGCCACAGGCCTCGCACGCGATAGGCTACCTTGTGCAGGCCATGCCCCTGACGGGCCTGTGGCAGCCACACCAGCATGGCCAGCAAGGCCGGCAGCACCCAGAAGCCCAACCCTAGTGCCCAGCTGCCGTCGAAATGCTGGGCCAAAGGAACGGTGGCACCCGCGGCCATGGCAGCGCCCAGGCATAATGCCATGGTGTATACGCCGGTCAGTGTGCCAGCGTGCTGCGGAAAGTCGCGCTTGACGATACCCGGCAACAACACGCCGATAATGCCGATGCTGGCCCCCGCCATCAGGCTGCCGAGGAACACCCCGACAGCCCCAAAGGCGCTTCGTACCACGAGGCCAAGTGCCAAGGTGACGAGGATGCCAAGAATCACCCGCTCGCTGCCAAAGCGCCGCGCCAGCACCGGCGCCAAGGGAGCAAACAGGCCCAGGCAGAGCACCGGCAAGGTGGTCAGCAAGCCAGCCTGCGAAGCACTCAGGCCCAGGCCTTCAGATACTTGGCCCAGTACCGGCGCCATGCTCGACAATGCCGGGCGCAGGTTCAAAGCCACCAGCACCAGGCCCAGCAGCAACAGCCAGGGCCGCCGCAACACCACAGCCTGCTGCTGGACCTGCTCGTCGTCAGCTTCAGCGTCGATCAGCAGCTCATCGAGATCCCGCTCGTTCGAGGGGGTATTACGGGTGATGGATTCAGCCATGGCCTTCTCGGTGTCAGGATTCAATGAGGGTACGGCTCAGGCACTTGGCCCGTTCAGCGTCACGTCGCTCGATGGCCTCGAGGATCTGCCCATGCAAGTCGAACGTGGCCTGGCAGCGCGGAACGGTCGCCAGACTGTGTTGCAGCGCGGCAGCCACGACACCGGAAAAGTAACGGTACAACTCGCTTAATGCCGGGTTGTGGGCGGCATCGACCAGCCGCTGGTGGAACACCAGATCGCAAGCCACATAGGCATCGACATCGCCGTGAAAGTGCCCGGCACTGCCTTCAAGGGCATCCCGTAGCGCTTGCAGGTCAGCATCGGTACGGCGCAGAGCCGCCAGGCCGATGGCCTCCACCTCAAGGATATGGCGTGTTTCCCGGGCCTGCTCGGGCGTACATCGGGACATCGCGCGCACCGCCTGCAGCGGGTCCTGGGCAGTGCGCAGGTAGCTGCCGTCGCCCTGGCGAATTTCCACCAGGCCACTGAACGCCAGCACGCGCATGGCCTCACGCACGGTGTTGCGGCTAATGCCCAATTGCAAGGCAAGCTCTGGCTCGGTAGGCAGGCGCTGGCCGACCTGCCAATCGCCCTGCACGATGCATTCGCGCATGCGCTCTACGGCCAACTCCACCAGGGAGCGCTTGCTCAGCTCTGTATTCATGCCACTCAACCAATCATCCGATGAATTTACGCAGCTTACTGGATTGCGGGCAAAAACGTAAACAACCTGATATTTCTGCCAGTTGTGGGCATGACACTTTGTTGCAACCCTCGTTGCGTGCTTTCAAGGATGTGCCTACATGCGACTGGCGAGTTTGCTGTTATTTCTGTTCCTGACCCTGCAGCCAGGCTGTGACACGGCCCGGCACCAGAGCCGCCCTAAAACCTTGCTCATCGGCCTTGACGGCGTGCAATTGCAGCAATACCTGCAACTGGGCGATGCGACCAACCTGAAGCAGCGCCTGTATTACGGCAAGGCCTACACAGGGGGCATCAGTGGTAAAACCAGCGAGCAACCCACCTTGAGCGGCCCTGGCTGGATCACTTTGCTGACCGGCGTGTGGAGCAACAAGCATGGCGTTGAATCGGACGATGACTCGCAACGGGTAAACCCGGCGTTTCCTAGCCTGTTCAAGCGGCTACGCCTGGCATACCCCAATGCCTACCTCTCCAGCATCGTCAACTGGTCACCCATCAACACGGCATTTCTGCTGGAGGACGCCCATGACGCCGATGTACGCGAGAGTGGTTTGTCGGATGAACAGGTGATAGCACGTACGTTGCAGATCCTTGGCGACACACCCGCTGATTTCACGTTCATTCAACTGGATGAACCTGACCAAATCGGCCATCACACCGGTTATGGTGAGCGCTATGCACAGGCGTTGCGCAAGGCAGACAGCGAGATCGGACGGCTATTGGACAAGGTAGACCAGCGGCGTCGCATGTTCCCGCAGGAAGATTGGCTGGTGCTCGTCAGTACCAACCATGGCCGGGACTATTGGGGGAAAGGCCATGGCGGCGCTTCGGAGCAGGAAAAGAGCATCTTCATCGCCAGCAACAAACCGTTGAATCAGGAACTGACCGAGCTGAGCATTCCTGTGGAAATGCCTGGGCCCGGAAACCTGTACGGGCTACCCGCGCAGACCTCGGTAGCGCCCACGGTGCTGCGCCACATGGGCCTCAAGCTGCAGCCGGAATGGCTATTGGATGGCACGCCTTTACTGGGTGATACCGGCGTACGCAAGGCGCGGGCCGACGAGAACAAAGGATGGCTACGCTGGAACAGCAATGCCAATGGCTATCTGACCATTTTCAAGAATGGGCATGTAGTTGCCCAGGTGGCGGCCAGAGACGAGCAATGGACCGACCCTGAGGGCATGGACGAGCAGAACGATTATGTACTGGTGCTTGATGGTACACCGACGGCAGTGCGCAACAGGCCGGCAGCCAAGCCGTTTGTGATCGAAGACCGCCGCTATTAAGCCCTTGAGAAGCAACAGTTTTGTCGTTCCTCAAGGGCTGGCGCGATCCCCGTAGGAGCGGGTTCACCCGCGAAAGGGCCGGGCCTGCTGGCCAGTTTCCACCCGCCGTTCACCGTTGCCGCCGCTACCGTATTCGCGGGTAAACCCGCTCCTACACGTCAGCTCAACGCATCCAGCAGTGCCTGGTTCATTTCCGGCGTACCGATGGTGATCCGCAGGAACTGGGCAATACGCGGCTGCTTGAAGTGGCGCACGATCACGCCCTGCTCGCGCAAGCGTGCCGCCAGCTCGCCGGCATCCTGCTGCGGGTGACGGGCGAAGATGAAGTTGGCAGCCGACGGCAGTACCTCGAAGCCCTTGGCCTGCAGTTGCCCGACCAGCTCCTCGCGGCTGTCTATCACCTTGCGGCAGGTTTCCTCGAAGTACTCTCGATCTTCGAACGCCACCGCCGCACCGACGATAGCTGCACGGTCCAGCGGATAGGAGTTGAAGCTGTTCTTGATCCGCTCCAGCGCCTCGATCAGGTCCGGGTGCCCCACTGCCAGGCCAACTCGCAGACCCGCCAACGAGCGCGACTTCGACAGCGTCTGGGTAACCAGCAGGTTATCGTAGCGGTCCACCAGGCTGATCGCCGTTTCACCACCGAAATCGATGTAGGCCTCATCCACCACCACCACCGAATCACGGTTGGCCTGCAGCAACTGCTCCACCACCTGCAACGGCATCAGGCAACCGGTCGGCGCGTTGGGGTTGGGGAAGATGATGCCCGCGTTGGGCTTTTTGTAGTCCTCGATGCGGATCTGGAACTGCTCATCCAGCGCCACCTGTTCGAAGGCAATGCCGTAAAGGCCGCAGTAGACCGGGTAGAAGCTGTAGCTGATGTCCGGGAACAGCAGGGGCGCATCGTGCTGGAACAGGCCGTGGAAGATGTGCGCCAGCACCTCGTCCGAGCCGTTGCCGACAAACACTTGCGCCGGGGTCACGCCGTAGTACTCGGCCACCGCTTGCTTGAGACGGTCACCGTTCGGGTCGGGGTACAGGCGCAGGTTATCGTTAAGTTCGCCGCGCATGGCCTCCAGCGCCTTGGGCGACGGGCCATAGGGGTTTTCGTTGGTGTTCAGCTTGACCAGGCGCGCCAGCTTGGGTTGCTCGCCCGGCACATAAGGCACCAGGTCCTTGACGAAGGGGCTCCAGAATCGACTCATGCTCAGTTCCCCTTGTCTTGGGTCAGGATACGGTATTCGGCACTACGGGCGTGGGCAGTGAGCGACTCGCCTCGGGCAAGGACCGAGGCAGTGTGACCCAGCTCGGACGCGCCCTGCTCGGAGCAGAAGATGATCGACGAACGCTTCTGGAAGTCATACACCCCCAGCGGCGACGAAAAACGCGCGGTACCTGAAGTGGGCAGCACGTGGTTAGGGCCAGCGCAGTAATCGCCCAGCGCTTCGCTGGTGTGGCGGCCCATGAAGATCGCGCCAGCGTGGCGAATGTGTGGCAGCCAGGCTTGCGGGTCGGCCACCGACAGCTCCAGGTGCTCCGGTGCGATGCGGTTGGCCACTTCCATGGCCTGCTGCATATCTCGCACCTGGATCAGCGCACCACGGCCGTTGATCGACTTTTCGATGATATCGACACGTTCCATGGTTGGCATCAGCTTGTCGATGCTGGCAGCCACGCGATCGAGGAAGGCGGCATCCGGGCTGACCAGAATAGCCTGGGCGTCTTCGTCGTGCTCGGCCTGGGAGAACAGGTCCATGGCGATCCAGTCCGGGTCTGTCTGGCCGTCGCATACCACGAGAATTTCCGAGGGGCCGGCGATCATGTCGATGCCTACCTGGCCGAACACGTGGCGTTTGGCGGTGGCAACGTAGATGTTGCCCGGGCCGACGATCTTGTCCACCTGCGGCACGCTTTCAGTGCCGTAGGCCAGCGCAGCCACGGCCTGGGCACCACCGACGGTGAACACCCGGTCGACACCGGCGATGCAGGCAGCCGCCAGCACCAGCTCGTTGACCTCACCCCGCGGGGTCGGTACCACCATCACCACTTCAGCCACGCCGGCAACCTTGGCCGGGATGGCGTTCATCAGCACCGACGACGGATACGACGCCTTGCCGCCCGGCACATACAGGCCAGCACGGTCCAGCGGGGTGACCTTCTGGCCGAGCACGGTGCCGTCGGCCTCGGTGTACTGCCAGGAATCCTGCTTCTGCCGCTCGTGATAGATGCGCACACGGTTGGCGGCCTTTTCCAGGGCTTCGCGCTGGACCGGAGTGATACGGGTCAGCGCCAGTTCCAGGCGCGCGCGATTGAGGATCAGGTCGTCAATCGACTTGGCGTCAACACCATCGAAGCGCTGGGTGAATTCCACCAGCGCCGCATCACCGCGTTCACGCACGGCCTTGATGATGTCGAGCACGCGCTGATTGACCGCGTCATCGGACACACTTTCCCAGCTCAGCAGATGATCCAGATGTCGGGCGAAATCCGGATCAGCAGCGTTGAGACGGGCAATTGCAGTGGACACGGTCATGGCGAGGGCCTCGTAATATTAGCGAATGCTCAGGCGCCCTAGGGGATTGTGCGAAAAGCGCCTGCGCGACGATCATGCTACGTTAAAAACAGGCTCGGAATGCTCATTTGCAACCAGCAAAGTCGGGCGCGACCCCGGCCGTTCCTCGCCTGTTTTCGTTCTTGCATGATCGCCGCTCGGCGACTTTTCGCACAATCCCAAGCTACCAGTCCATACGCGCGGGCACCCGAGAAAAATGGCTATGACGCGGATAGACGGGCGCGACAGCGAAGGCCGCGCGCAGCAGGTAGAGCGTTAGCCGCGGTGTCGCGATTCGACCGCTCCGCGCAGCGTCTCGATCAGGCTCTGGATGCGGGCGTGCTGCATTTTCATGGAGGCTTTGTTGACCACCAGGCGCGAGCTGATCGTGGCGATCAGTTCCTGGGGTTCCAGGCCGTTGGCACGCAGGGTGTTACCGGTGTCGACCACGTCGATGATCTTGTCGGCAAGGTTGATCAGCGGTGCCAGCTCCATCGAGCCATACAGCTTGATGATGTCGACCTGGCGACCTTGCTCGGCGTAGTAACGCTTGGCTACGTTGACGAACTTGGTGGCCACGCGCAGGCGCCCCTTGGGCTCGGCTGCGCCGACTACGCCCGCGGTCATCAGCTTGCATTGGGCAATCTGCAGGTCCAGGGGCTCATACAGGCCCTGGCCGCCGTACTCCATCAACACGTCCTTGCCGGCCACACCCAGGTCGGCAGCACCATGCTCGACGTAGGTCGGCACGTCGGTGGCACGCACGATCAGCAGACGCACGTCGTCCTGCGTGGTGGGGATGATCAGCTTGCGGCTCTTGTCCGGGTTTTCGGTCGGCACGATGCCGGCCTCGGCCAGCAACGGCAAGGTATCGTCGAGAATACGGCCTTTGGAAAGCGCGATGGTCAACATTGGAACGTCGGTCCTTAAGCGGCTGCTGCCGGCCAGGTCATCGACCTGGCCGCATTCAATTCAAAAGGTGCGTCCTTGCACCCGCGGGGCATTAGCCCGGTACGCGGCGGATTTTCGCGCCGAGCATCTGCAGTTTTTCCTCGATGCACTCGTAACCACGGTCGATGTGGTAGATGCGATCGATCAGGGTATCGCCTTCGGCAACCAGCGCCGACAGCACCAGGCTGGCGGAAGCACGCAGGTCGGTGGCCATGACCGGGGCACCCTTCAGCGCCTTGACGCCAGTGACGATGGCGGTGTTGCCTTCGACCTGGATCTGAGCGCCCATGCGGTGCATTTCGTAAACGTGCATGAAGCGGTTTTCGAAGATGGTCTCGATCACCGCGCCAGTGCCTTCGGCAATGGCATTCAGCGAGATGAACTGCGCCTGCATGTCGGTCGGGAACGCCGGGTACGGGGCGGTACGCAGGTTGACGGCTTTCGGCCGCTTGCCATGCATGTCCAGTTCGATCCAGTCTTCGCCGGTATTGATGTCGGCACCCGCTTCCTTGAGTTTTTCCAGTACGGCCTCAAGGATGGTGGGGTCGGTGTCCTTGACCTTGACGCGGCCACCGGTCACGGCAGCGGCGACCAGGTAGGTACCGGTCTCGATGCGGTCCGGCATCACGCGGTAGTTAGCCGAATCCAGTCGTTCGACACCATCGATGGTGATGGTATCGGTACCTGCGCCCTGAATGTTCCCGCCCATGGCGTTGATGAAGTTGGCCAGGTCGACCACTTCAGGCTCACGCGCGGCGTTCTGCAACACGCTGCGGCCCTTGGCCAAGGCAGCGGCCATCATGATGTTCTCGGTACCGGTCACGCTGACGGTGTCGAAGAAGAAGTGCGCGCCACGCAGGCCGCCTTCAGGCGCCTTGGCCTTGATGTAGCCGCCTTCCACTTCGATCTTCGCCCCCATGGCCTCAAGGCCACGGATGTGCAGATCGACCGGGCGCGAGCCAATGGCGCAACCGCCAGGCAAAGCCACTTCGGCTTCGCCGAAACGGGCAACCATCGGGCCCAGCACCAGGATCGAAGCGCGCATGGTCTTGACCAGCTCATACGGCGCGACCAAGGTCTTGATGGTGCGTGGATCGATTTCCACCGACAGCTTTTCGTCGATTACAGGCTCGATGCCCATACGCCCGAACAGCTCGATCATGGTGGTGATGTCGTGCAGGTGCGGCAGGTTGCCCACGGTGACCGGGCCATCGGCCAGCAGGGTCGCTGCCAGAATCGGCAGGGCTGCGTTTTTCGCGCCCGAAATGCGGATCTCGCCGTCAAGGCGAGCGCCGCCAGTAATAATCAGTTTGTCCATTGGAGTCTCGCCGCCAAGTTGGCTCAGGTGCGCTCAGCCCAGGCTGCGCTGCTGAAAAATTTCATGGTTACCGCATGGATGCTGCCATTGGCGATCCACGGATTCAGGTGAGCATAGATCGCCTGCTGGCGTTTGACCGGACTCAGGCCAGCCAACTCGTCGCTGATCACGTTCAACTGGAAGTTGCAGCCTTCGCCTTCAACTTCGACCCGGGAACCCGGCAATTTCTCTTCAAGGAAGCTCTTAACTTCTACGGCCTGCATGCTCAACCTCAATCGGCGCCCGATGCGCACGGGTCGGCCATCATACAAAAAAGCCCCTCGCCTGCGAAGCCCAACGAAGGCTTCGCTGACCGAGGGGCCATCATCCGTGCCTGGCCACTAGCTTGCCAGCACTTCATCGAGATCATAGACCTCGGCAATTTCCCGCATGTCGTCGGGCATGCTACGCACCTCGCACGCCTTGCCGGTGGCCTGAGCATCACGAATGTACGCAAGCAACAGCGACAGGCCGACACTCGACGACTTCTCGACAGCCGAGCAATCAAGCACCAGTCGCGGCTCCCGCGAGCCATCGATCAGCACCTTGCCCTGCTTGCGCAAGGCCGGGCCGCTGCGGTAATCCAGCACGCCAGCCAGACGCAGCACGCCCGGCTCGGCCATGCTTACAGCAGCCTCGCTCATTTGACGCTCTTCTCTGGCGAGTTGTCAGCAGTCTGCTTGGCCTTGGCCACTTCGCCGGCCCAGCCGTCGATGGTCTTGTCCAGGTCGTTGCCGTTGCGCTGCATGGCATCGGCGAACTGGTCACGGAACAGCTTGCCGATGTTGATGCCGTTGACGATCACGTTACGCACCTTCCACTCGCCACCAATGTTCTCCAGGGTGTACTGCACGGGGTACACGGCACCGTTGTTGCCGGTGACCTTCATGCCGACGCTGGCGCGCTTGCCGTCATCGGCCTTGGCCGGGTCGACGGTGATGCCCTGGTTGTTGTACTCAAGCAAGGCATTGCCATAGAACTGCATCAGGCTGCGCTTGAAGTTCTCCTGGAAGCGCTGCATCTGCTCCGGGGTCGCCTTGCGCGAGTACTTCACGGTCATGATGCTGCGCGAGATACCGTCAGCATCCACCACCGGGCCAAGAATGCGGTTGAGCGAGTCATAGAAGGCGTTGGGGTTGGACTTGTACTGCTCCTTGTTGGCCTTGAGGTCGCCGAGCAGTTCATTGGTGGTGCCCTGAACCACTTCGTGCGGTGTCTGCGCAGCCAGGGCCAGCAGGGGGAAGGCCGCCAGTAGCACTAGCAGGCCACGTCGCAGGATCGAAATCATGGATACTCCTTAATTAGCCGGTTGCGCTTCTTTCGGTTCCTTGCCAACAGAGTTGAGCAGGAACTTGCCAATCAGATCCTCCAGCACCAGTGCCGACTGAGTGTCATGGATGGTTGAACCATCCTTGAGGACATCGTCTTCACCGCCCACGCTGATGCCGATGTACTTCTCACCAAGCAAACCGGCGGTCAGGATCGAGGCAGTGGAGTCGGTCGGCAGGTTATCGACCGACTTGTCCAGCTGCAACGTCACCCGACCGGTGTAGGAATCACGGTCCAGATCGATGGCGGTGACCTTGCCGATGGTCACACCAGCCATGGTCACTTTAGCTCTGACCGTCAAACCGGCGATATTGTCGAAGTACGCATAAACTTTATAGGTATCAGTGGTCGGGCTGGCCGACAGCCCGCTGACACGCAGGGCCAGCAGCAGCAGCGCCAGGATCCCGGCCAGGAGGAACAGGCCGACACCGATTTCCAGGGTGCGGTTTTGCATCAGAAATCTCCAAACATCAAGGCGGTCAGAATAAAGTCCAGACCCAGCACTGCCAACGAGGCATAGACCACGGTCTTGGTGGTTGCACGACTGATCCCTTCTGAAGTGGGCTCACAGTCGTACCCCTGGAATACGGCGATCCAGGTCGAGACGAAAGCAAATACCAGGCTCTTGACCAGCCCGTTGAGCACGTCGTCAGTGAACGAAACACTGTTCTGCATGTTGGCCCAGAACGAACCCTCGTAGACGCCCAGCCAGTCCACCGCCACCCACGAGCCACC
The DNA here is from genome assembly GCF_057766845.1 of Pseudomonas sp. D5(2026). Taxonomy (NCBI): domain Bacteria; kingdom Pseudomonadati; phylum Pseudomonadota; class Gammaproteobacteria; order Pseudomonadales; family Pseudomonadaceae; genus Pseudomonas; species Pseudomonas sp. D5(2026). The sequence continues at coordinate 990,958 of NZ_CM173421.1, read as the reverse complement.
CCAGATACCGACCACGCTGAAGATCAGCGCCAGCAGCGGCAGCGAGATGAAACCTGCCCACAGGCGTGGAGCAACGATGTACTTGAGCGGATCGACACCGATCATTTCCAGGCTCGACAACTGCTCGGTGGACTTCATGTTGCCGATTTCGGCGGTCAGCGCGGATCCGGCACGACCGGCAAACAGCAACGCCGTTACCACCGGGCCAAGTTCACGCAGCAGGGTCAGGGCGACCATTTGCCCTACCGCCTGCTCCGAGCCGTACTTGGTCAGAATGCTGTAACCCTGCAGCGCCAGCACCATGCCGATGAACACCCCGGACACGACGACGATCGCCAGTGACAGCACGCCCACCGAGTACAACTGCTTGGTCAGCAGCTGGAAGCCGCCACCAATGCCGCCGCGACCGACCAGCGCATGGAACAGGAACAGGCACGAACGCCCGAGCACGGCCAGCACGTCGATTGCCGACCGGCCCAGCAGGCGGACACGTTCGAGTAAGGATTTTCTGCGCATCAACGCGCCCCCAGCAGGTCGGCGCGGTAATCAGGCGCGGGAAAGTGGAAGGGAACCGGGCCATCCGGGTCGCCTTTCATGAATTGGCGGATCCGTGGATTGTCCGAGCCCATCAGCTCATCAGGCGTCCCCTGGCCCAGCACCTGGCCGTCACCTACCACGTAGATGTAATCGGCGATGCTGGCGGTTTCTGCCAGGTCATGGGAAACCACGATGCTGGTGATGCCCAGGGCATCGTTGAGCAGGCGAATCAGGCGCACCAGTACCCCCATGGCGATCGGGTCCTGGCCGACGAACGGTTCGTCGTACATGAGGATCTGCGGGTCCAGGGCAATCGCCCGGGCCAGCGCCACGCGGCGCTTCATGCCACCGGACAGCTCATCGGGCATCAGGTCGATGGCACCGCGCAGCCCCACGGCCTGCAGCTTCATCAGCACGATGTCACGGATCATTTCGTCCGACAGCTGAGTATGCACGCGCAGCGGGAACGCGACGTTCTCGAACACATCGAGGTCGGTGAACAACGCGCCGCTCTGGAACAGCACGCCCATCTGCTTGCGGGCGTCGAACAGGTCGCTGCGCGACAGCGTCGGCAGGTTCTGGCCGGCCACCCATACTTCACCGCTGGAGGGACGCAGTTGCGCCCCCATCAGGCGGAGCAACGTGGTCTTGCCGCAACCCGATGGTCCCATGATGCCGGTGACCTTGCCGCGCGGGATGCGGATGTCGACGTTGCTGAAAATGCTGCGCGAACCACGTTTGAAGGTTACACCCTTCAACTCGACCGCGTAGGCGCTATCCACACTCATCTAGACTCCTTGCTAATGCAGCCTCGTCCTAGTGGACGCCGGCCTCCATCTGGAAGGCACACACATCCCGGCAGGCCGAATAGCGGCGAACTATAGCACCGCTGACAGCGCCGCCCCAAGGCCGGGCAAGCAGTCGTTCAGCACCGGGACAGGCTTTGGTGGTATTCGCTACAGCAATCGAGGAGGTGAGGGTTTTCATCATTGCGCGTATAATCGTCGCCTTTTCCTCAGGCATTGCTTTTTCGACATGAGCCAATCCAGCGAGCTGATCCAATCCGCCCAACGCACCCTGCGCCTGGAACTCGAGGCCGTAGAGGCCCTTTTGGCGCGCATCGACGACAATTTCGTCAAAGCCTGCGAACTGATTCTGACCAGCAAGGGCCGGGTCGTCGTGGTCGGCATGGGCAAGTCCGGGCACATCGGCAACAAGATCGCCGCCACCTTGGCCAGCACCGGTACGCCAGCGTTTTTCGTCCACCCGGCCGAGGCCAGCCATGGCGACATGGGCATGATCACGCGCGATGATGTCATCCTTGCCTTGTCCAATTCCGGCAGCACAGCCGAAATCGTCACCCTGCTGCCATTGATCAAACGCCTGGGCATCAAGCTGGTCAGCCTGACCGGCAACCCGGACTCGCCCCTGGCCCAGGCCGCCGAGGTCAACCTCGACGCCCGCGTCGAGCAAGAGGCCTGCCCGCTGAACCTCGCCCCTACCTCCTCTACCACGGCATCGCTGGTGCTGGGTGACTGCCTGGCCATCGCCCTGCTCGAGGCCCGCGGCTTCACCGCTGAAGACTTTGCCTTCTCGCACCCGGGTGGTGCACTGGGCCGCCGCCTTTTGCTCAAGGTCGAGAACGTGATGCACAGCGGCAACGAGTTGCCCCAGGTTGCCCGCGGCACCCTGCTCAAAGAGGCACTGCTCGAAATGTCCCGTAAGGGCCTGGGCATGACCGTGATCGTCGAAGCCGACGGCACGCTGGCCGGGGTATTCACAGACGGCGACCTGCGCCGCAGCCTGGACCGCAACATCGACATACACACCACTCTGATCGACCAGGTGATGACCGTGCACGGAAAAACGGCCCGCGCCGAAATGCTCGCTGCCGAAGCCCTGAAGATCATGGAAGACCACAAGATCGGCGCGCTGGTGGTGGTAGACCGCGAGGGCCGCCCGACCGGCGCCCTGAACATGCACGACCTGCTGCGCGCCGGTGTAATGTAAGGAGCGATGGAATGAATCAGGACCTCATGCAACGGGGCAAAGCCGTCAAGCTGGCAGTGTTCGATGTGGATGGCGTGCTCACCGACGGGCGCCTGTACTTCCTCGAAGACGGCAGTGAGTTCAAGACCTTCAACACCCTCGACGGCCAGGGCATCAAGATGCTCATGGCCTCGGGCGTGACCACCGCGATCATCAGCGGGCGCAAAACCCCTGTAGTCGAGCGCCGGGCGAAGAACCTCGGCATCCCGCACCTGTACCAGGGCCGCGAGGACAAAGTGGTCGTGCTTGACGGCCTGCTTGCGGAGCTGGGCCTGAGCTATGATCAAGTAGCCTACCTGGGCGATGACCTGCCCGACCTGCCGGTCATTCGCCGGGTGGCATTGGGCATGGCCGTGGCCAACGCCGCACCGTTTGTTCGCCAGCACGCCCACGGCGTGACCCAGGCACGCGGTGGCGAAGGCGCAGCCCGTGAATTCTGCGAACTGATTATGCAGGCCCAGGGCACCCTGGACGCTGCCAACGCCAATTACCTGTAAGGCTGCCCATGTTCAGCAAGAAAGCCCGCACTATTGCGCTGCTAGCAGTGATTACCGCCCTGCTGGCGGCGGTCGGCTACTGGAATGTCAGCCCGGAAAGCTTCCTCGACAAGCCGGTGGCCAAGGTAGACGAAAGCGCCATCGACTACTATGCGATCAACGCCCACAGTGTGCAGTTCCTGCCTGACGGCAAGCTGCAGTACGAAATGACCGCCGACAAGGTCGAGCATCTCAAGGCCAGCGAAATCACGTTGCTGACTACGCCGGATCTGCACATGTACCGCGGCACCGAATACCCGTGGCACGTGCAGAGCACCCGTGCCGAGGTCAATCCGGACGGCACCGAGGTCGAACTGATCGACAACGTACGGATTGCGCGCACCGACGAAAAGCAGCGTGAAACCATCATTACCAGTTCACGCATGACCGTGTTCCCGCAGAAGCAATATGCGCAGACCGAGCAAGCCGTTAGAATCGACGGCGCCGGTGGCACAACTACGGGCAAAGGAATGAAAGCGTATTTGAAAGAAAGCAGGATGGACCTGCTCTCTAACGTAAGAGGACAGTATGAGGCTCGTTAAAACTCTCCCCCTTTTGCTCAGCCTGAGCGCAGCACTGGGAAGCGCGAGCGCCTTCGCACTGCCGAATGACCGTGATCAGCCGATCCGCATCCAGGCCGACCAGGCTCACCTGGATGACAAGCAAGGCGTGGCCACCTATACCGGTGACGTGATCATCACCCAAGGTTCGATGATGATCAAAGGCAACACCGTGACCATCACCCGCTCCGCCTCCGGCGACATCGATGTGGTGACCTCGGTGGGCAACCTGGCCTACTTCGAGCAGCAGCAGAGCGCAGCCAAGCCGGACAAGATGAAAGGCTGGGGCGTGACCATCCAGTACCAGGCGCAGAAGGACCTGGTAATTCTCACCGACCGCGCCAAGGTCGAGAACGAAGGCAACACCACCGAAGGCGAAAAGATCGTCTACAACACCCAGACCCAGGTGGCGACCGCCGGTCGCGGTAGCAACGTGACAACACCACGTCAGCGTATCGACATGGTGATCCAGCCCAAGAAGAAGGCCGAGTAAATGGCAACCCTCAAAGCCCAGCACCTGGCAAAGAGCTACAAGGGGCGGCAGGTAGTACGTGATGTCAGCCTGTCGATCGACAGCGGCCAGATCGTCGGCCTGCTCGGCCCCAACGGCGCCGGCAAGACCACTTGCTTCTACATGATTGTCGGGCTGGTCCAGGCCGAACAGGGCCGAGTACTGATCGACAACCTCGATGTGAGCCACCAGCCCATGCACGGCCGCGCCCGCGCCGGCATCGGCTACCTGCCGCAGGAGGCCTCGATCTTCCGCAAGCTGTCGGTAGCCGACAACATCATGGCCATCCTCGAGACCCGCAAGGATCTCGACCGGGACGGCCGCCGCAAAGAGCTGGAAAGCCTGCTGCAGGAGTTCCACATCAGCCACATCCGCGACAACCTCGGCATGAGCCTGTCCGGTGGCGAACGCCGCCGCGTCGAGATTGCCCGCGCCCTGGCGACAGCGCCCAAGTTCATCCTGCTGGACGAACCGTTCGCCGGTGTCGACCCGATTTCGGTTGGCGACATCAAGCAGATCATCCACCACCTCAAGGCCAAGGGTATCGGTGTACTGATTACCGACCACAACGTGCGTGAAACGCTGGATATCTGCGAAACCGCTTACATCGTCAACGATGGCCGACTGATCGCTGAAGGCGACGCAGAAACCATCCTGGCAAACGATCTGGTCAAAGAAGTTTACCTGGGCCATGAGTTCCGCCTCTGACCCGGCAAGCGCCTGAAGTACTGGCTAACAGCCGTGAGACTGCGGGTAAAGTTGTTACGGTACTCTAGGCAAACGCTACAATTTAAGGCATAAAACTTGCTTGATCTGGCGCTCCGGCGCCCTCGTGTAGTGGATGGCGCATGCGCGCCGGCGAACAAGGTATTAAGCCCCTGCCATGAAACCATCGCTCGTCCTAAAAATGGGCCAGCAACTGACGATGACTCCTCAGTTGCAACAGGCCATCCGCCTGCTCCAGCTCTCAACCCTGGACCTCCAACAGGAAATCCAGGAAGCGCTGGAGTCGAACCCGATGCTCGAACGTCAGGAAGACGGCGAAGACTTCGACAACAGCGACCCGATGGCCGACAACGCCGAGAACAAGCCGGCCGCCGAAGTTCAGGACAACAGCTTCCAGGAAAGCGCCGTCAGCGCCGACAACCTGGAAGACGGTGAGTGGAGCGAGCGCATCCCCAACGAGCTCCCGGTCGATACCGCCTGGGAAGACATCTACCAGACCAGCGCCAGCAGCCTGCCGAGCAACGATGACGACGAGTGGGACTTCACCACACGCACATCGGCCGGCGAGAGCCTGCAAAGCCACCTGCTGTGGCAGTTGAACCTGGCGCCGATGTCCGACACCGACCGCTTGATTGCCGTCACCCTGATCGACAGCATCAACGGGCAGGGCTACCTGGAAGACACCCTCGAAGAAATCTGCGCCGGTTTCGACCCGGAGCTGGATATCGAGCTGGACGAGGTCGAAGCAGTACTGCACCGCATCCAGCAGTTCGAGCCGGCTGGCGTCGGTGCTCGCAACCTCGGCGAATGCCTGTTGCTGCAACTGCGCCAACTGCCCGCTACAACCCCGTGGATGACCGAAGCCAAGCGTCTGGTCACCGATTTCATCGACCTGCTCGGCAGCCGTGACTACAGCCAGCTGATGCGGCGGATGAAAATCAAGGAAGACGAGCTGCGCCAGGTCATCGAACTGGTGCAAAGCCTTAACCCGCGCCCTGGTTCGCAGATCGAGTCCAGCGAGCCCGAGTACGTGGTGCCCGACGTCATCGTGCGCAAGGACAGCGACCGTTGGCTGGTAGAGCTGAACCAGGAAGCCATCCCACGCCTGCGCGTCAACCCGCAGTACGCCGGCTTCGTGCGACGTGCCGACACCAGCGCCGACAACACCTTCATGCGCAACCAGCTACAGGAAGCGCGCTGGTTCATCAAGAGCCTGCAAAGCCGTAACGAAACCCTGATGAAGGTGGCCACGCAGATCGTCGAGCACCAGCGCGGCTTCCTCGACCACGGCGACGAAGCGATGAAGCCGTTGGTACTGCATGACATTGCCGAAGCAGTAGGCATGCACGAATCGACCATCTCGCGGGTTACCACGCAGAAATACATGCACACCCCGCGCGGTATCTACGAACTGAAATACTTTTTCTCCAGCCATGTCAGCACCTCCGAAGGCGGAGAATGCTCGTCCACGGCGATCCGCGCGATCATCAAGAAACTGGTTGCGGCGGAAAATCAGAAAAAGCCATTGAGTGACAGCAAGATCGCTGGTTTACTGGAGGCACAAGGCATCCAGGTAGCCCGTCGCACCGTCGCCAAGTACCGCGAGTCCCTCGGCATCGCACCGTCGAGCGAACGCAAGCGACTGATGTAGCCCCTGAGATGAGCCACAGCGTTTTCGTGGCAGGTGCAAGACCTGCCTCTTTATGCACGGGCAACAAAGGAGAAGCTGTATGCAAGTCAATATCAGTGGACAGCATGTAGAAGTCACCCAGCCACTGCGCGATTACGTGCTTGAAAAGCTCGCCCGCGTGGAGAGTCACTTCGACAAGATCACCAACGTGCAGGTAATCATGAAAGTCGAGAAGCTTCAGCAGAAGGTCGAGGCGACCCTGCAGATTCCCGGCGGCGAAGTGGTAGCCAACGCCGAACACGAAGACATGTATGCAGCGATCGATGCCTTGGCCGACAAGCTCGACCGCCAACTGAAAAAACACAAGGAAAAACAGCAAAGCCTGCTGCAAGGTGCAGCTGCCCGCTGATCCCCCTCATCCATGATCCGACTTGAAACCATCCTGACCCCCGGCCGTTCCCTCGTGAACGTGCCGGGCGGCAGCAAGAAGCGCGCCCTGGAAAAGGTCGCCACTGTCATCGCCGACCAAGTGCCAGAACTGGAGATGCAGGACGTCTTCGAAAAACTGGTAGCCCGGGAAAAGCTCGGCTCTACCGGATTCGGCAATGGCATCGCCATCCCGCACTGCCGCCTTGAAGGATGCTCAGCTCCAGTCAGCGCTCTGCTGCACCTGGAAGCCCCTATTGATTACGACGCCATCGATGGCGCGCCAGTGGACCTGCTGTTTGTGCTGCTGGTGCCCGAAGCGGCCACCGATGCCCATCTTGAGCTATTGCGTCAGATCGCCAGCATGCTCGATCGCAAGGAGGTTCGTGATCGGCTGCGCGCGGCCACCAGCAATGAGGCTCTGTTCCAGGTTGTCCTGGACGTACAGAACGAGCACTGAACATGCGCCTGATCATCGTCAGCGGCCGGTCCGGCTCCGGCAAGAGCACCGCCCTCGATGTCCTGGAAGACAGCGGTTTTTATTGCATCGACAATCTGCCCGCTGGGCTGCTGCCGCAGTTGGCGGAAAATGCACTGATCAACACCGATTTGCTGCAGCCCAAGGTGGCGGTGTCAATCGATGCGCGCAACCTGCCCAGCCACCTGATACGCTTCCCTGAACTGCTTGAAGAAGCCCGCGCCCGGCACATCCAGTGCGACGTGTTGTACCTGGATGCCGATGAAGAGGTCCTTCTCAAACGTTTCTCGGAAACCCGCCGGCGACACCCTCTGACCAACGCCAACCGCTCGCTCGCGGAAGCGATTCGCGTGGAAAGCGAGTTGTTGGGACCCATTGCCGACCTGGCCGACCTGAAGATCGACACCACCAACCTGAACCTGTACCAGTTGCGTGACTCGATCAAGCTGCGCCTGCTCAACCAGCCCGAGCCTGGCACAGCGTTTCTGGTCGAGTCGTTCGGTTTCAAGCGGGGAATGCCGGTTGACGCCGACCTGGTTTTTGACGTGCGCTGCCTGCCCAACCCCTACTGGAAGCCAGAACTGCGTGAGCACTCGGGCCTCGATCAACCCGTGATCGACTACCTGGCTGCACAAGCGGATGTCGAAGACATGTACAACGACATCTCCAGCTACCTGCTCAAATGGTTGCCCCGCTTCGCTGCCAGCAACCGCGCCTACGTAACCATCGCCATCGGCTGCACTGGCGGCCATCACCGTTCGGTGTACATCACCGAGCGCCTTGGTCGACAGCTGCAGCAAACCCTGAAAAACGTCCAGGTCCGCCATCGCGACCTCTAGCCCAAGGATCCGCCCCACGATGCCCGCCCGCGAAATCACCATCATCAACAAGCTGGGTCTGCATGCCCGGGCGGCAGCCAAGTTCGTCGGGGTGGCCGGCCGCTTCCCCTGCCAGGTACGGGTTGGCCGCGCCCCGGACAAGCTGGTGGATGGCAAGAGCATCATGGCGGTGATGATGCTGGCAGCAGGCAAAGGCACCCAGGTGCACCTGCATACCGAGGGCGAGCAGGACAGCGACGCCATGGACGCACTGGTCGAGCTGATCAACAACTTCTTTGACGAAGGCGAATAGACCTCGCACACCTGCGCTTGCACAATGTCAGGACATCGCGGCATCCATCACCATCATCAGACAGAAGCCTGTACACAGCCTAAAGCTCGCCAAGAGCGCATACCGGTCCGACTCACTTCAGGGCTTCGAGGTAGCGACGCTCGACTTCCACCCAGTCAATGACGTTGTAGAAGGCACCGATGTATTCCGGGCGACGATTCTGGTACTTGAGGTAGTACGCGTGTTCCCACACGTCCAGGCCCAGGATCGGCACATTGCCGTGCATCAGCGGGCTGTCCTGGTTGCCGCTGCTCTCCACCACCAACATTTTTTGCGGCGTTACGCTGAGCCAGGCCCAACCGCTGCCGAAGCGGGTCAACGCGGCTTTGGTGAAAGCCTCCTTGAAAGCCTCGAAACCGCCAAGTTGGGCAGTGACAGCTTGCGCCAGCAGACCCACGGGCTCGCCACCGCCCTGAGGTGACATGACAGTCCAGAACAGGCCGTGGTTGGCGTGCCCGCCGCCGTGGTTGGTCACAGCGCCACGCAGGTCTTCCGGCAGTTGCTTGACGGCAGCGATCAGTTTTTCCACCGGCCATTCGGCCCACTTGGTACCTTCAACGGCGGCATTGAGCCCGTTGACATAAGTCTGGTGATGCTTGGTGTGGTGGATTTCCATTGTCTGGGCATCAATGTGTGGCTCCAGCGCGTCGTAGGCGTATGGCAATGCAGGCAAGGTATGGTGCATGTCAGTGAATTCCGTAGGCATGGGTTCTGGGCGGTGACGCAGTGTCAGATACCCCCGGCGGTGAGCTTTTCCGGGTCCAGCAGCGCTTCAAGCTGATCGCGGGACAGATCGGTGTGCTCCAGCGCCACATCAATGATTGGGCGCCCCTGCTTGTAGGCGGTCTTGGCGATTTCGGCGGCCTTGAGGTAACCGATGATCGGATTCAACGCAGTGACCAGGATCGGGTTGCGCGCGAGGGCTTCCTTGAGTTTGTCTTCGTTGACCTTGAAGCTGGCGATGGCTTTGTCGGCCAGCAAGCGGCTGACATTGGCCATCAGCTCGATGCTTTCCAGCAGGTTGCGAGCGATCACCGGCAGCATCACGTTCAGCTCGAAGTTACCGGCCTGGCCCGCGACGGCGATGGTCGCGTCGTTGCCAATCACTTGGGCGGCGACCATGGCAGTGGCCTCCGGGATCACCGGGTTGACCTTGCCTGGCATGATCGAAGAGCCCGGCTGCAGAGCTTGCAGCTCGATTTCGCCCAAACCGGCCAGCGGGCCGGAGTTCATCCAGCGCAGATCGTTGGCGATCTTCATCAGCGCCACGGCGGTGGTCTTGAGCTGGCCAGACAAAGCCACGGCCGTGTCCTGCGAGCCGATCAGGGCGAACAGGTTCTGGCCGGGCGTGAACTCGATCTTGGTCAGGCCACTGAGCTGGCGAGCGAAACCGACAGCGAACTGCGGATGGGCATTGATGCCGGTACCCACGGCGGTTCCGCCCTGGGCCAGCGCCTGCAAGTGCGGCAGCATCGCTTCGATGTGCGCCTTGGCAGCATTGATCTGCGCAGCCCAGCCATCCAGCACTTGGCTCATGCGCACCGGCATCGCGTCCATCAGGTGAGTACGACCGGTCTTCACGTACTGATGTACTTGTGCCGACTTGACCTCGATCACCTGCACCAAGTGCGTCAGGGCTGGCAGCAACTGCTCGTGCAGGGCCAGCGCAGCGCTGACGTGGATGGTGGTCGGGATGATGTCATTGCTGCTCTGGCCACAGTTGACGTGGTCATTGGCATTGACCGCCTCACCCAGTACATGGGAAGCCAGGGTGGCGATAACCTCGTTGGCGTTCATGTTCGAACTGGTGCCAGAGCCGGTCTGGAACACATCGACAGGGAAGTGCTGGATGAAATCCTCGGCCAGCAGTCGCTCAACCGCCTTGACGATAGCCTGACCCTGCCCGGCAGAAAGTTGCGCCAGTTCGACGTTGGCCTTGGCCGCAGCGGCCTTGGCCAGCAACAAGGCACGAATGAACTGTGCCGGCATACGCTGGCCGCTGATCGGGAAGTTGTCGACCGCGCGCTGGGTCTGGGCGCCGTAAAGGGCCTGAACCGGCACCTGCAGCTCACCCATGCTGTCACGCTCGATACGGGTATCACTCATCATCAAATCCTTGCATCAGTTCATCGGGAGAAATCGAAGGCAGCAGGCGGCAATTGGCCAACTGCAAGGCGTAGGGCTGCCAGCGCTGGTTCTGTTCCTGACGGTCGAGGTTGCGCAGGTCCAACAGAGGACGCCATGCCTGATCCAGGCACAGGCAACGCCAATGCCAAGGCAGCATGCGATCACAGGCGGTATCCAGCAGCAGGCGAAACGCTGTCAGCGCCACCGTCCAAGACGAGGTTTCGGTGCAGCACACCAGATAGCGGCCTTCGGCCAGGTAATGCTCGATCAGGCGCGGCTCGTCGGGCTCGAGCGCACAGCGAATACGCCGGCTGAGCCAGCGCCAGTTTTCCAGGTAGGGCAGTTCGCGGAGGACGGGTTTCATGAACATCATCGCCGAGTTAACGGATAATGATATTTATTATTAAATGACAACCATAATCATTACAAGAGGGGATGATGAAACAAAAAACCCGGCGCAAGGGCCGGGTCTTAGGATTTGCAGAAAAAGTTTAGAGCCTGTAGCAGCCCGTTCGCGGGCTAACGATCAGCTACCAGCAACGGTCATGCGCTCAATCAGCACCGAGCCCGTATGGATATTGCTGCGGGTTTCAAGATCGCTGCCAATCGCGACAATCTGCTGGAACATGTCTTTCATGTTTCCGGCGATGGTGACTTCCTGCACGGCATGCTGGATCTCGCCATTTTCGACCCAGAACCCCGCCGCACCACGGGAATAGTCCCCCGTCACCATGTTCAAGCCATGCCCCATCAGCTCGGTCACCAGCAGCCCGCGGCCCATGCGGCGAATCAGCGCGGCCTGATCTTCGATACCGTGGCTGACGAACAGGTTGTGCACGCCACCGGAATTGGCCGTACTTGGCAAACCCAGCTTGCGCCCGGAATAGGTACCCAGCAAGTACGACACCAGCTCGCCTTTGTCGACAAACGGTTTGGCATAGGTGGCCAGGCCATCACCGTCGAACGCGGCGCTGCCCAACGCACGCGGAATATGCGGACGCTCGTCCAGGGTCAGCCAGGAAGGGAACAGACGCTGACCAATGGTACCCTCCAGGAACGACGACTTGCGGTAGAGGTTGCCGCCGGAAATGGCCGACAGGAAGCTACCGAACAGACCACCGGCCAATTCGGCCGAGAACAGCACCGGTACCTCGCAAGTCGGCACCGGCCGGGCGCCAAGGCGGCTGGCAGCACGCTGGGCAGCGCGCACGCCGATGCTGCGCGGGTCGGCCAGCAGGTTGCCCTGGCGGTTCACGTCGTACCAGTAGTCACGCTGCATCTGCCCGTCGCCTTCGGCAATCATCACGCAGCTCAGGCTGTGGCGGGTCGAGGCGTAGCCACCGATGAACCCATGGCTGTTGCCATACACGCGGCAGCCCTGGTGGGTATTGAGGGTGGTGCCATCGGCGTTGAGGATGCGCGGGTCGGCGTCGAACGCCGCCGCCTCGCAGGCCAGGGCCATTTCAATGGCCTTCTCGGGCTCGATATCCCAGTCGTGGTACAGGTCCAGATCAGGGATTTCACGCGCCATCAGCGCCGCGTCGGCCAAGCCCGAGCATTCATCCTCGGAGGTATGCCTGGCAATTGCCAGCGCTGCGGCGACGGTCTCGCGAATCGCCTCCGCGCCACTGGCAGAGGTGCTGGCCGAACCTTTACGCTGGCCGACATAGAGGGTGATACCAAAGCCCTGGTCGCGGTTGAACTCGACCGTTTCGACCTCACGCTGGCGCACGGTGGTGGACAGCCCCTGCTCCAGCGACACCGCCACTTCGCAGGCACTGGCCCCCTGACGACGCGCCTCGGCGATGATCGCCTCGACCTGTTCCTGCAATGCTGGCAAGTCTTTCGGACCTACGCTCTGGACTGCACTCATGGTTCTCTCCACTCAAATTCTGCGTACGGCTTGGGGTCATTCTACGACCGGGCCGGACAAGCGGCCCCCGACTGGTTATCATGGCGGCGATTTCTAGCGGACTGCCACCATGGTTGATTCAAACGACGACGCCTTCGACGGCGAAAAAAGCAAAACCCAGATCAAGCGCGAACTCCATGCGCTGGTCGAACTCGGCGAGCGGCTTACCACGCTCAAGGCCGATACCTTGGCGCGCCTGCCATTGACCGACGAGCTGCGCAAGGCACTGGCCGAAGCCAGCAAGCACACCGCTCATGGCGCCCGTAAACGCCACATGTCGTTCGTCGGCAAGCTCATGCGCGTGCAAGACCTCGATGCCATCCACGCCCTGCTCGAGCAGATGGACAGCTCGACTCGCCAGTACAACGAACGCTTCCACAGTTTGGAGCGCTGGCGTGACCGGTTGATCGACGGTAACGACGAAGACCTCGAGCGCTTCGTCAACGAGTACCCCGACACCGACCGCCAGCAGTTGCGCTCGCTGGTGCGCCATGCCCAGCACGAGAAGGCGCGGAACAAACCGCCTGCCGCCGCGCGCAAGGTGTTCAAGTACATTCGCGACCTCGACGAGTTGCAGCGCGGGCTACGCTGACAGGCTGGGCCGCTGTGGGAGTGGGCATCGCCACTCCCACAACGGTTCCCGAAACCATCAAGCCCCGGTACCGCCCACGGTAATCGCATCCAGTTTCAAGGTAGGTTGGCCCACCCCGACCGGCACCGACTGCCCGTCCTTGCCGCACGTCCCTACCCCGCTGTCCAGTGCCAGGTCGTTACCGACCATCGAAACCCGGCTCATCGCCTCCGGACCATTGCCGATCAGGGTTGCGCCCTTCACCGGCGCGGTAATCTTGCCGTCTTCGATCAGGTAGGCCTCACTCGTGGAGAACACGAACTTGCCGCTGGTGATATCCACCTGCCCACCACCGAGGTTGGCGCAGTAGATACCCTTCTTCACCGACGCGATGATCTCCTGCGGGTCGCTTTCGCCGGCACGCATGTAGGTGTTGGTCATGCGTGGCATCGGCAGGTGCGCGTAGGATTCACGACGGCCGTTACCGGTCACAGCCATGCCCATCAGGCGCGCGTTCAGCTTGTCCTGCATGTAACCCTTGAGCACGCCATTCTCGATCAGCGTGGTGCATTCGGTCGGGGTGCCTTCGTCATCCACGCTCAGAGAACCGCGGCGGCCTTCGAGGGTGCCATCGTCGACGATGGTGCACAGGCTCGACGCCACCTTCTCGCCAATCCGGCCGCTGAACGCCGAACTGCCCTTGCGGTTGAAGTCACCTTCCAGGCCGTGGCCGACCGCTTCATGCAGCAGCACGCCCGACCAGCCCGAGCCCAGCACCACCGGCAAGGTACCGGCCGGTGCCGGTATCGCTTCCAGGTTGACCAGGGCCTGGCGCAACGCCTCGCGGGCATACCCCATGACCCGCTCTTCGGTGAAGAAACGGTAGTCGGTACGGCCGCCACCGCCCTGTCCGCCACGTTCGCGACGGCCATTCTGCTCGACGATGACGCTGACATTGAAGCGCACCAGCGGGCGTACGTCGGCAGCCAGGCTGCCATCGGCCGCAGCAATCAGGATGCGTTCCCAGACCCCGGCCATGCTCACGCTGACTTGCTGAATGCGCGGGTCCAGAGCACGGGTGGCGGCATCGACACGCTTAAGCAGCTCGACCTTTTCGGCACGGCTGAGCACGTCCAACGGGTTGTCCGCGGTATACAGGGCGGCCACCTCCTGACTGCGGAAAGCTTGCACCCTGCCGTTTTGCCCGGCACGGGAAATCGAACGGGCGGCACGGGCTGCCGAGGTCAGCGCTTCAAGGTTGATCGCGTTGCTGTAGGCGAAGCCGGTTTTTTCGCCGGACTGGGCACGCACGCCCACGCCCTGGTCGAGGTTGAAGCTGCCCTCTTTGACGATGCCGTCTTCCAGCGCCCAGGTTTCCGAGATCTGGCCCTGGAAATACAGGTCGGCGGCGTCGATGCCGGGGCCAGCCAACTCACCCAGCACGCTCTGCAGGCTGTCCAGGGTCAAGCCGCCTGGGGCCAGGAGCTGCTCACTGACGGTGGATAACATCTGGCTCATAGTCACTCCGAGGTATGCGCAGGTCGCAACGCGCCCTGCGAAAAAAAGCGCCGGTGCGATACCACCGGCATGCGCGCCCGAATGGACGCTTGTTCTTCAATGTCGCGCTCGGCAAGCAGTACCGCTTCACCTTGCGCCTGTTCTGCGAGAATGCGTCCCCAAGGGTCGACGATCATCGCATGGCCATGGGTTTCCCGTGGGCCAGGGTGGGCGCCGCCCTGTGCCGCAGCCAGCAGATAACACTGGGTTTCGATGGCCCGGGCTCGCACCAGCACCTCCCAATGTGCTGCGCCGGTCACTGCAGTAAAAGCAGCCGGTGCGGTGATCAGCTCCGCGCCGGCGGCGCGCAGCGCGCTGTACAGTTCGGGAAAGCGCAGGTCGTAGCACACGCTAAGCCCAAGCCGCCCGAGCGGCGTATCAGCCACCACCACCAGAGCACCCTGCGCGTAGTCATCCGACTCGCGGTAGCGGCCCCGATTGTCGGCCACATCCACGTCAAACAGGTGCAGCTTGTCATACCGTGCCACCACCTCGCCGTGTTCATCGATCAACAGCGAGCACGCATGGGCCTTGGCATCGGGCTGGCCGACCGGTGGCAATGGCAAGGTACCGGCAACAATCCATAACTTGAGGTCGCGGGCGGTGCGTTTCAACCATGGCAGAATAGGCCCTTCCCCCAAGGCCTCGGCACGGCCGATGGCAGCAGCGTCCTTGCGCCCCATGGCGGCAAAGTTTTCCGGCAGCACCGCCAACCGTGCGCCGCCGGACGCGGCCTGCTCCAACAGGGCACCGGCACGCTGCAGGTTGGACTGCACGTCGTCCTGGCTGACCATCTGGATTACCGCTGCCTTCATGGGTTCTCCTAGCGGGATTTTTCGAAAGGTTTCACAAATGTGATTCTAGGCTCTTTCCATGGCCCTTCGACACGGTAGTGCACGCTGGCAAAGCGTGACACGCGGTCACCGATCAGCCGATCGACCAGGAACAGTGCGCCACCCACAGCTGGCGCGCCGACGATCAACGCTGCCAGCGGCAGGTTGTTGGTCACCGGCAGGCTCACCTGCAGGTCGGCATCGACCCGGTCGCTGACCATGTCCAGCGTGCCGTCGAGCTCGAAGTTGCTCGACGGGCCGGTCACGGTAATCGGTTTGCGGGTTACGTAGACGCCACTACTGGCCACCAGCAAGCCCTTGACCCGGTCATAGGCCAGGCCCTTGTCAAACAGGTCGGAAAAGTCCAGACGCAGGCGACGGCCAATCGAGTTGAAGTTGAGCAGGCCGAACACCCGCAGTGCCTGTGCACTGCCTTCGACCTCGACGAACTGGCCGGTGCGCAGCGCTGCATCCAGGCTGCCCGAGAAGCGTTTCAGGCCCACCGCGGCCGGCGAACCCGGCCAGCGGCCATCCACATCCAGGCGGAAGTCGCGGCTGGTCACAGTCGGGGCAAAGCCCCAGGCTTTGAGCACATCCGCCAGGTTCTTGCCATCAAGGCGCCCTTTGTACCAACTACTGGTTTTGCCCGTTTCACCCTCCCAGCCACCACCGCCATCAATGCGCAACCCCTTGAGGTCGAGGTCGATATCACTGGCCTTGACGCCACGTGCGGTCGGCCGCAGCTTGATCGAGGCGCTGCCGTAAAGATCGTCACCTCGATAAAGCTTGTCGATGCTCAGGTCCAGTGCCGGGACTTTGCGCGGATCGAACGAGGACAGCGGGTCGGGCCCGTCTTCAGCCTGCTGTTCAGCGGCGCTGGCGGCAGGCAGGCGCAAGGTCTGCATGCGCACGACCATGGGCGCGCCCTTGGCATCCGGTACGCGTGCGTTACCGATGACCTCCTTGCTGTCGAGGCGCAAATCCCAGGCTGGCCCGGCCCGGGCCAGGCGAACTACGGCCTGGTTCAGGTCCATGCCGAAGGCTTTCAACTGGCCGATGCTCAGGTCGACGCTTTGCAAGTTCTGCCGCGCGCTGCCACCCGGGTCGTCGCCAGCAAGCTGGGCAGCCTTTTCCTGCCAAGGGGCCAGGTCCAGGGTCTCCAGGCGCCCGCGCACCCTCAGCCCCTGGCTGACAGGTACCCGGGCGTCGCCTGTACCCAGCACCAGCTCGCCACGGCCCTGAGTCAACTTTTCGGCCGGCGCAGCATAGGCAAAGCGGGCAAGGTCGGCGTAGGCGGCATCGAATTGCCGCTCCGGGCCCTGAAGGCTCATGTTGAAACGGCTGTCACGGGTATCTGCTGCCGCTTTGCCGAACGGAGCCGGCAAGTCGATGGCCAGGCCCTTGAGGCTGGAAGTGACACTCAGGCGGTTGTCCCGGCTCCCCAGACTGAGCTGCAACTGATACGGCAGGTCACCGGATGCCGGCAAAGCCTGGTTGAATTGCAGCCAGTCAGTCAGCGCCTTGAGCGATACCTGGCCATTGGCATTGATGCGGGTCTGCATCTGTCCAGCCTGACCTTCAGCGGTGATTCGAGCCGTTACCGGCTTGCCGAAGGCCTGTAGGCTGATGCCCTTGCCACTCAGGCCCTTGTCGAAGTCGAAGCTGAAGTCGCCCTTCAGGCGGTTCAACTCCAGGCTCGGCGGGGCAACCTTCAGGCGCGCATCACTGGTGGCGAAGTACACCTGCACTTTTGGGCGCTGCCCATGGGTCAGCGGGATATCGAGCTTGACCTTGCCCTTCAGCGGCCCCTCACCTTCCCAGCCGGCAAAAATCTCACCGGTGCCGATGGGCGCTTCCTTGAGAATCTTCAGGCCATCACCCAGGCTACCGTCGAAGTCGCCGTCCAGATAAAGGTGACTGTGCTGGTCACCGTCAACATGCGGGATATCGACTTTCACATCGCTGACCTTGGTGTCGAGCAGCACGCCTCGCCGGGCCATGATGCGCACGCCACTGTCCTCGATGAACACATCGCCATCCACATGCTGCACCTGTGGCCAACCAGGCTGGAAGTCCAGGGCGGCGTCGTGCACCTTGAAGAACAGGCTGATGCTGCGCGCTTCCGGCGCTGCGCCATGGTTCAGCGAGCCCTGATACTGGAAATAACCCTCGTCCACGGCACCTTTGACGATAGCGCTGCGCAGCCATTCGTCGAGTGCCGGGCTGAGCACTTCGGGCAAGTACTTGGCGGTATAACGGCCATCGCCTTCGGTCAGGCCGACGCGCAGGTCCATGTAGTCCTCGCGGCCCTCCTCGAACAACAGGCGAATCAGGAAGTCACCGGCGATCTTGCCCTCTTCGCCCAGCACTTTGAGGTAGGGCGCAACCAGGGTGAAACCGTCTTTGTCCAAAGTCCAGGTCAGGCGCGCATTCGCCTTCTGGTAGTGCCAGGGCTTGGCGAAGATCGGGTACAGATGCAGCATGAACGCATCGGTATCCAGGCGCAGCTCGCCATGGCCCAGATCACCCCTGATGCTGCCACTGACGTTACCGGCCGCCGGGGCGTTGTGATAAGCATCGAAGCCTACTTTCTCCAGGTTGGCTGCAAACTGCAGGCGCTGGTCACCCTCGGCCTTGGGCCTGGCCTCGAGGCGCACATTGCGCAACGTACCGGTTACCTTCAAGCCATCGACCACATCCTTTACCTTGTCCGGCAGCGGTGCCAGGGCATCGATCAGCGGGGTCAGCGGTGTGAGGTCGAGGCGGTCCGCCTGTAACTGCCAGCTTTCATCGGCTGCGTTCTGGCCAGGGCGCTGCTGCAACTGCAGGTGAGACTCCCAGCGAGCCTTACCGAGGTCCATGGCCAACGAGTCGACGACTACGTCGAAGCCTTGCTCCCGCCGCTGGAACCACGCACCAAAAGCCAGATTATTCAGGTTGGCAGCCTTGCGCCCGGCATAGGCGCCCTCCAGCCTGGGAGCATTGAGCCGTACGACGGCCCGTTGCAACTGTCCCTTGCCCCAGTTGACCCAGAACTCACCGCCTGCCCGCAGGGTATCAGCATGCCACTGCCCCAACACCCGGGGCGGCAGCCAATGTGCCCAGTCACTTTGCGGCAGGCTCAAATAGGCTTCTACCTCGCCATCGCGCCAAGCTTCGGCCGACATATGGCTGTTCAGGCTCAGCGCCAGGGGCTGGCCGTCGGGCAGGGTGGCACGCAGGTCCAAGGCCTGGCGTGTGGCACCGGCCTGCACGCCGGCACTCACATAAGTCAGGGTCAGCGGGTCGCGCTGCCAGGGGTGCAGGGTGACCAGACTGTCGCACACATCGATGCGCCCCAGCTGGCGCAAGCGCTGCAGCAGG
The DNA here is from genome assembly GCF_057766845.1 of Pseudomonas sp. D5(2026). Lineage (NCBI taxonomy): Bacteria > Pseudomonadati > Pseudomonadota > Gammaproteobacteria > Pseudomonadales > Pseudomonadaceae > Pseudomonas > Pseudomonas sp. D5(2026). Next base: position 971,972 of record NZ_CM173421.1, on the reverse strand, counting down.
TCGGCAGGGTCCAGCGGTGCATCGTCCTTTTTAGGTAGGCCTTCGAGGCTCCAGGCGCCCTGCTCGTTCTCGCGAAGGATCAGTTGCAGCCCGCCCAGCTGAATACGCGCCAGGCGCACTTCGCGGGCGGTAAGGCTGGCCCAGATGTCGGGCACCACCATGACCTCGTCCAGCCGCAGCGCCTTGGCGCCTTCGCCCAATTGCAGGTCGCGCACCCGCAACACGGGGGCCAGTCCGCTCCAGTGCCCTTCCAGGGCACCGACATGCACGGGCAGGCCCAGCGCCTGCTCGGCCTTGCTTTCTACATCGGCACGGTACTCGGCTACCAGCGGCACCAGTTCACGACCGAGGCTGACATATAGCGCTACCAATACTGTCAGCAGGGCACATATGCCCAACCCCCAGCGGGTCAGAGCGACAAGAACGCGGTTCAGACGTCCCATGGCCATGGCCCTCCAAGTCGTTTATCCATGATGGCCGGTACTGCCGGTTTTGCCAGCCCGACGACGCAGTGGCGTGTTTCAGAAGGCCTCAGAGCAGCACCACGTCGTATTGTTCCTGCGAATACATCGACTCGACCTGGAAGCGAATGGTTCGACCGATGAAGGCCTCCAGTTCCGCCACGTTGCCTGATTCTTCATCCAGCAGGCGGTCGACCACCTTCTGGTTGGCCAGCACACGGTAGCCTTCAGCCTGATAGGCACGGGCCTCCCGCAGGATCTCGCGGAATATTTCGTAACAGATGGTCTCGGGTGTTTTCAGCTTGCCGCGGCCCTGACAGGCCAGGCACGGCTCGCAAAGCACCTGCTCCAGGCTTTCCCGCGTGCGCTTGCGGGTCATCTGCACCAGGCCCAACTCGGTGATGCCAATGATGTTGGTCTTGGCATGATCGCGCTCCAGCTGTTTTTCCAGGGTACGCAGTACCTGGCGCTGGTGATCTTCGTCTTCCATGTCGATGAAGTCGATGATGATGATGCCGCCAATGTTGCGCAGGCGCAGTTGTCGGGCGATGGCGGTAGCGGCCTCGAGGTTGGTCTTGAAGATGGTTTCTTCGAGGTTGCGGTGGCCGACGAAAGCCCCGGTGTTGACATCAATGGTGGTCATCGCTTCGGCCGGGTCGACCACCAGATAGCCGCCGGACTTCAACGGCACCTTGCGCTCAAGGGCCCGCTGGATCTCGTCTTCGACGCCGTACAGGTCAAAGATCGGGCGCTCGCCCGGGTAATGTTCGAGGCGGTCGGCAATTTCCGGCATCAACTCGCCGACGAACTGTGTAGTCTTCTGGAAGGTTTCCCGCGAGTCGATGCGGATCTTCTCGATCTTCGGGTTGACCAGGTCGCGCAGGGTACGCAGGGCCAGGCCAAGGTCTTCGTAAATGACCGTGGGCGCGCCGCAGGTCTTGATCTGGGTGCCAATTTGCTCCCACAGGCGGCGCAGGTAGCGAATGTCCTGCAAGATCTCCTCGGCACGCGCACCTTCGGCGGCGGTGCGCAGGATGAAGCCGCCGGCATCCTTGATGTTCTCGCTATCCATGCAGTCGCTGACCACCTGCTTGAGGCGATCACGCTCGGCTTCGTCCTCGATTTTCAGCGAAATACCGACATGACTGCTGCGCGGCATGTACACCAGGTAGCGCGACGGAATTGATAGCTGAGTGGTCAGGCGCGCACCCTTGGTGCCGATCGGGTCCTTGGTCACCTGCACCACCAGGGCCTGCCCTTCGTGTACCAGTGCGGTGATGTTCTCTACCGCCGAGCCTTCACGCTGGGAAATTTCCGAGGCATGGATAAACGCAGCGCGCTCAAGGCCGATGTCGACGAAGGCCGCCTGCATGCCTGGCAGCACACGCACCACCTTGCCCTTGTAGATATTACCGACGATGCCACGGCGCTGGGTGCGCTCGACGTGCACTTCCTGCAGCACCCCGTTTTCCACCACCGCCACACGTGACTCCATCGGGGTGATGTTGATCAGGATCTCTTCACTCATGGCAGGCTCTCGTCAAAGGTTCTTTCTAATGATGGATGGCGTATGCACTGCTGGCTACTGCGGGTTTGTTACCTCTGGCGTATGCGCGGGCGATTGCCAGCAGGCAATGCCGAACTGGCCAAGCAAATCCGCCGTTTCACAGAGCGGCAAGCCGACCACCGCCGAGTAGCTGCCAGAGAGGCCGGTGACGAACACCGCACCCAACCCCTGGACGGCATAGCCGCCTGCCTTGTCGACCGGCTCGCCGCTGGCCCAGTAGCGCTGCGCTTCATCGGTACTGATGGCGCGAAAGCGCACCTTGCTGGTAACGCAAAAACTGTGCACCCGCTGGCCATCGTCCAGGGCAACAGCGGTCAGCACCTGATGCTCGCGGCCCGACAGGTCAGCCAGCATGGCCAAGGCATCTTCGCGGTTTTCCGGTTTGCCGAGAATACGACCATCGAGCACCACGGCAGTGTCTGCGCCGAGCACTACAGCCGGCCCGTCGACACGGGCCAGGCCGGCGGCGGCCTTTGCCCGGGCCAGGCGTTCGACGTAGGCAGGGGCGCTTTCGCTGGGCAGCGGAGATTCATCGACGGGGGCATTGATGACAATGAATGGCACGCCGATCTGCGTCAGCAGTTCACGACGACGGGGCGAGCCGGAAGCCAGGTATAGCGGGGTCATGCAGACATCTCCCTGTCAGCGGCACATTGCCGTCAGTTGATATGCAAGCGTCGACGCAGGTCGCGCAAGGCAAAGCTGATCCACGGCCAGAGCAAGGCACTGATTACCGCCGACCAAACCAGCGCCAAGGTGGGCAGGCGGTTGCCGGTCAGTGCGCTGAGCCATAGCTGGATCAACTGGGCGATGCCAAAGATCACCAGAATGACCAGGCTTTGCTGCCACATGGGGAACATGCGCAGACGCTGCTGCAGGGACAGCACCAGAAAGGTGATGAGGGTAAGGACCAGCGCATTCTGCCCCAGCAGGGTGCCATACAGCACGTCCTCGGCCAGGCCCAGCACAAATGCCGTGGTCATGCCGACTTTGTTCGGCACGGCAAGGGTCCAGAACGACACCAGCAAGGCCAGCCACATGGGCCGGAACACCTCCATGAACTGCGGCATGGGAGAAACACTGAGCAGCAGGCCGATGGCGAAAGTAAGCCAGATGACCCAGCCGTTGTTGCGGCGTGATGCAGCCATCATTGCCTCCGGGGTTGAGCGGGTGCGGCCGGCGTGGCAGGTGCAGCAGCCGGGGCTGCTGGCTGCGCGACCGGAGTGACCGGAGCTGCCGGTGCGACCGCCGCGGCCGGCGTACCAGCGGCTGGCGCAACCTGATCACCGGTAGCGGCCGGCTGACCAGCAGGTGCAGCCCCCTTGCGGTCAGCCTCCTCCTGCGCAATAGCGGCATCGGTGGCGCGCTGCTCCGGGCTACGCCGGTCACTGAACACCAGCAACATATAGCGGCTGCGGTTAAGCGCGGCGGTGGGGATGGCACGGACGATGGCAAAGGGCTGGCCGGAATCGTGGATCACTTCGTTGACCGTGGCCACCGGGTAACCGGCAGGAAAGCGCTGCCCCATGCCGGAACTGACCAGCAGGTCGCCTTCCTTGATGTCGGCAGTGTCGGCCACATGGCGCAACTCCAGGCGCTCCGGGTTGCCAGTGCCGCTGGCAATGGCACGCAGACCGTTGCGGTTGACCTGCACCGGAATGCTGTGGGTGGTATCGGTCAGCAGCAGCACCCGCGCGGTGTAGGGCATCAACTCTACGACCTGGCCCATCAGGCCGCGGGCATCGAGCACCGGCTGGCCCAGGAACACACCATCACGCTCACCCTTGTTGATCAGAATGCGGTGGGTAAACGGGTTGGGGTCGACACCGATCAGCTCGGCCACTTCGACCTTTTCGTTGACCAGCGCCGAAGAGTTGAGCAACTCGCGCAGCCGCACGTTCTGCTCGGTCAGGGCCGCCAGCTTCTGCAGGCGCCCCTGCAGCAGCAGGGCTTCAGTCTTGAGCTTCTCGTTTTCGGCAATCAGCTCGGTGCGGCTACCGAACTGGCCGGCCACGCCTTGCCAGGCACGCTGAGGCAAATCGGTGATCCAGTACGACTCCATCAGCACCAGGCCCATCTGGCTGCGCACGGGCTTGAGCACGTCAAAGCGCGCGTCGACAACCATCAACGCGACTGACATCACCACCAGAACGAGCAGGCGAACGCCCAGCGAAGGGCCCTTGGAGAAAAGCGGTTTAATGGGCCGTTCCTCGTGGACGACTCAGGAGGTCATTGGACATGGGACAACGCACCAGCCTGGTTGCGGATTGACGGTTACGGCGCCCCAAACGGGCACCAGCGCAGCACATACAGGTAGCACTGTGCGTACTACCTGTAAACCGGGCGCTCGTGAACAGCAAGCGTGATCACTCGCTGGAGAGCAGGTCCATCGCGTGCTTGTCCATCATTTCCAGGGCGCGACCGCCGCCACGGGCGACGCAGGTCAGCGGGTCCTCGGCAACGATTACCGGCAGGCCGGTTTCCTGGGCCAGCAGTTTGTCGAGGTCACGCAGCAGCGCACCACCACCGGTCAGCACCAGGCCGCGCTCGGCGATGTCCGAAGCAAGCTCCGGCGGCGATTGCTCGAGGGCGCTCTTGACCGCCTGGACGATGGTCGCCAGCGATTCCTGCAGCGCTTCGAGCACTTCGTTGGAGTTCAGGGTGAAGGCACGCGGTACGCCTTCGGCCAGGTTACGACCACGTACGTCGACTTCACGTACTTCGCCACCTGGGTAGGCAGTACCGATTTCCTGCTTGATACGCTCGGCGGTGGATTCGCCGATCAAGCTGCCGTAGTTGCGGCGCACGTAGGTAACGATGGCTTCGTCGAAGCGGTCACCGCCCACACGGACGGACTCGGCATAGACCACGCCGTTCAGCGAGATCAGGGCGATTTCAGTGGTACCACCACCGATATCGACGACCATGGAACCGCGGGCCTCTTCAACCGGCAGCCCTGCACCGATGGCAGCGGCCATCGGCTCTTCGATCAGGAACACTTCACGGGCACCCGCACCGAGGGCCGACTCGCGGATAGCGCGACGCTCGACCTGGGTCGACTTGCACGGCACGCAGATCAGCACGCGCGGGCTTGGCTGCAGGAAGCTGTTCTCGTGAACCTTGTTGATAAAATATTGCAACATTTTTTCGCAGACGCTGAAGTCGGCGATGACGCCGTCCTTCATCGGACGAATGGCTGCAATGTTGCCAGGCGTACGGCCCAGCATGCGTTTGGCTTCGGTACCGACGGCGACGACGCTTTTCTGGTTGCCATGGGTACGGATGGCAACAACCGAGGGCTCATTCAGGACGATACCGCGCTCACGCACGTAAATAAGGGTGTTGGCAGTACCCAGGTCGATAGAAAGATCGCTGGAAAACATGCCACGCAGTTTCTTGAACATGGGAAAGTGACCCTGGGGAAAGCGTGGGTAAAAAAGTGCGGCAAACTCTAACAATGGCAGGGATTTTGGGCAAGGAGCCAATATGTTAAATTGGCTGTTTTTCCGAGCACGCCAGCAGAATTTCGCGGCCGTTAGACCGCCAGAAAGCTGACATGTTCCTCACTGCGGACCCAAATTCCGTTCTTTGTTTCCCTTGGAGATCCTCATGGCGCTTGAACGCTGCGACGTGGAAAAGATCGCCCATCTGGCCCGTCTGGGCCTGAATGATGGCGAACTGCCACGCATTACCGACGCCCTGAACAGCATTCTCGGCCTGGTCGACCAGATGCAAGCGGTCGATACCACTGGCATCGAGCCTCTGGCCCACCCGCTGGAGGCCAGCCAGCGCCTGCGTCCTGACCAAGTCACCGAAAGCAACCAGCGCGACGCCTACCAGGCCATCGCGCCGTCGACCGAAAGCGGTCTGTACCTGGTTCCCAAAGTCATCGAGTAAGGGATAGAGCCTGCCATGCATCAATTGACCCTGGCCGAGATCGCCCGCGGACTCGCCGACAAATCGTTTTCTTCCGAAGAGCTGACTGGCGCGCTGCTGGCGCGCATCAAACAGCTCGACCCACAGATCAACAGCTTCATCAGCATCACCGACGACCTGGCCCTGGGCCAGGCGCGTGCCGCCGATGCCCGGCGCGCCGCTGGCGAAACCGGCGCGCTGCTGGGTGCACCGATCGCCCACAAAGACCTGTTCTGCACCAACGGCGTACGCACCAGCTGCGGCTCGAAGATGCTCGACAACTTCAAGGCGCCCTATGACGCCACGGTGGTCGCCAAGCTGGCCGAAGCCGGCATGGTCACCCTGGGCAAGACCAACATGGACGAGTTCGCCATGGGTTCGGCCAACGAATCCAGCCATTACGGCGCGGTGAAAAACCCATGGAACCTTGAGCACGTTCCGGGCGGCTCGTCCGGTGGTTCGGCCGCTGCAGTGGCCGCGCGCCTGCTGCCCGCCACCACGGGCACCGACACCGGCGGCTCGATCCGCCAACCCGCGGCACTGACCAACCTCACCGGCCTCAAGCCAACGTACGGTCGTGTGTCACGCTGGGGCATGATCGCCTACGCCTCCAGCCTCGACCAAGGCGGCCCGCTGGCCCGCACCGCCGAGGACTGCGCGCTGCTGCTGCAAGGCATGGCCGGCTTTGATGCCAAGGATTCCACCAGCATCGAAGAACCGGTGCCGGACTACAGCGCCAGCCTGAACGCTTCGTTGCAGGGCCTGCGCATCGGCCTGCCGAAAGAGTACTTCGGCGCCGGCCTCGACCCCCGCATCGCCGACCTGGTCCAGGCCAGCGTCAAAGAGCTGGAAAAGCTCGGTGCAGTGGTAAAGGAAATCAGCCTGCCGAACATGCAGCATGCCATTCCGGCCTACTACGTGATCGCCCCGGCTGAAGCCTCTTCCAACCTGTCGCGTTTCGACGGCGTACGCTTCGGCTACCGCTGCGAAGAGCCCAAAGACCTCACCGACCTGTACAAGCGCTCACGCGGCGAAGGCTTCGGCGCTGAAGTACAGCGCCGCATCATGGTCGGGACCTACGCCCTGTCGGCCGGTTACTACGACGCCTACTACGTGAAGGCGCAGCAAATCCGCCGCCTGATCAAGAACGACTTCATGGCCGCCTTCAACGATGTCGACCTGATTCTCGGCCCGACCACGCCAAACCCGGCCTGGAAGCTTGGCGCCAAGAGCAGCGACCCGGTTGCCGCGTATCTCGAAGACGTCTACACCATCACCGCCAACCTGGCGGGCCTGCCAGGCCTGTCGATGCCTGCGGGCTTCGTCGACGGCCTGCCGGTCGGCGTGCAGCTGCTGGCGCCGTACTTCCAGGAAGGCCGCCTGCTTAACGTCGCGCACCGCTACCAGCAGGTGACCGACTGGCACACCCGCGCCCCCAACGGCTTCTGAGGAATTCACACATGCAATGGGAAGTTGTGATCGGGCTGGAAATTCACACTCAGCTCGCCACCCAGTCGAAGATCTTCTCCGGCAGCGCTACCACCTTTGGCTCGGAGCCGAATACTCAGGCCAGCCTGGTTGACCTGGGCATGCCCGGCGTACTGCCGGTGCTGAACGAGGAAGCCGTGCGCATGGCGTGCATGTTCGGCCTGGCCATCGATGCCGAGATCGGCAAGCGCAACGTGTTCGCACGCAAGAACTACTTCTACCCGGACCTGCCCAAGGGCTACCAGATCAGCCAGATGGACCTGCCGATCGTCGGCAAGGGCCACCTGGACATCGCGCTGGAAGACGGCACCATCAAGCGCATCGGCGTAACCCGCGCGCACCTGGAAGAGGACGCCGGCAAGAGCCTGCACGAAGACTTCAGCGGTTCCACCGGTATCGACCTGAACCGTGCCGGCACCCCGCTGCTGGAAATCGTCTCCGAGCCTGACATGCGCAGCGCCAAGGAAGCCGTCGCCTACGTCAAGGCGATCCACGCGCTGGTGCGCTACCTGGGCATCTGCGACGGCAACATGGCCGAAGGTTCGCTGCGCTGCGACTGCAACGTATCGATCCGCCCGAAAGGCCAGACCGAGTTCGGCACTCGCTGCGAAATCAAGAACGTCAACTCGTTCCGCTTCATCGAGCGCGCGATCAACAGCGAAATCCAGCGCCAGATCGACCTGATCGAAGACGGTGGCAAAGTGGTGCAGGAGACCCGCCTGTACGACCCGAACCGTGACGAAACCCGCTCCATGCGCAGCAAAGAGGAAGCTAACGACTACCGTTACTTCCCCGATCCGGACCTGCTGCCGGTGGTCATCGAGGACAGCTTCCTCGAAACCATCCGCGCCGGCCTGCCGGAACTGCCCCCACAGAAGGTCGAGCGTTTCCAGAGCCAGTACGGCCTGTCGGCCTACGACGCCAACGTATTGGCTTCTAGCCGCGAACAGGCAGACTACTTCGAAGAAGTGGTGAAGATCGGGGGGGATGCCAAGCTGGCGGCCAACTGGGTCATGGTCGAACTGGGCAGCCTGCTGAACAAGCTGGGTGTCGAAATCGATCAGGCGCCGGTCAGCGCCGCGCAGCTGGGCGGCATGCTGCTGCGCATTCGTGACAACACCATCAGCGGCAAGATTGCCAAGACCGTGTTCGAGGCCATGGCCGCCGGTGAAGGCGATGCTGACAGCATCATCGAGAGCAAAGGCCTGAAACAGGTTACCGACACCGGGGCGATCGACAAGATGCTCGACGAAATGCTGGCAGCCAATGCCGAGCAGGTCGAACAGTATCGTGCAGCCGATGAGGCCAAGCGCGGCAAGATGTTCGGCTTCTTCGTCGGCCAGGCCATGAAAGCCTCCAAAGGCAAGGCCAACCCGGGGCAGGTGAACCAATTGCTCAAGGCCAAGCTCGAAGGGTGATGATTTTCCCCCTGTAATGCTGCGAGGGCTTCGCCCTCGTTCGCGGCTGAAGCCGCTCCTACACAAGCCAGCGCTTCACCTGTAGGAGCGGGTTTACCCGCGAATGGCCGCACCGGAGAGCACCTGACTTGCTAAAACGATCCCTCGGCACCCTCGCCCTGTTTTCTTTCCTGGCCGGCTGCGCCAGCCATGACATCGACCCCCGCGGTTACGACCAAACGGGCACCGCTTCCTACTACGGGTCGCGCCACCACGGTAAACGCACCGCCAGTGGCGAACCGTTCAACCAGCACGGCCTTACCGCCGCCCACCGCAGCCTGCCTTTCGGCACGCGTGTACTGGTCACCAACATGGCCAACCAGCGCAGTGTGGTGGTACGTATCAACGACCGTGGCCCGCACACCCGCGGCCGCCTGATCGACCTGTCTCGCGCAGCAGCAGAAAAAATCGGCATGCTCCGTAGCGGAACAGCGCGCGTGCGGGTACAAGGGCTTAGCGACTGACGCGACAGGAGTCCGACCATTTTCGACCTGGCCACCCTTCCCACTTTTAGCCTGCTGCAAATGGGCGTTGCCCTGCTGTTGCTGGTCGGCGGCGCCGAGTTACTGGTGCGCTCCGCTTTGCGCCTGGCGCAACGCCTGCATGTTCGTCCGCTGATCATAGGCCTGAGCCTGGTGGCCTTCGGCAGCACCGCGCCACAATTGACCGTCAGCCTCCAGGCTGCCTACCAGGGCGCGCCGGATGTGGCAGTAGGCAGCGTGATAGGCAGCAACATCTTCAACGTACTGGTCATTCTCGGCCTGGCCGCACTGATCATCCCGCTGCGGGTGTCACGCCAGCTGGTGCGCCTGGACATTCCATTGATGATCGTCGCCAGCGGGCTGGTGTATGCACTGTCCGCCAATGCCCGCCTGGGCAGGGTTGAAGGGGCACTGTTATTGCTTGGGCTGGCCGGTTACCTGGCCATGCTCTGGCACCAGTCGCGCCACTACGCACGCACCTACCCTGCCCCGGACGCCGCCAGGTCAGGTGCCGGGCGCTTCTGGGCAGGTACGCTGCTGCAGGTACTGGTCGGCCTTGGCCTGCTGAGCCTGGCGGGCCACTTGTTACTGGAAGCTGCCATCGAGGTGGCCACCGACCTGGGCCTGTCCGAGCGCATCATCGGCCTGACGGTGGTTGCCATCTGCACCTCCCTGCCGGAACTGGCCGCTGCGCTGATCGCCGCCTTGCGTGGCGAACGGGAGATCGCGGTGGGCACGGTGATCGGCAGCAACCTGTTCAACCTGCTGGCCGTATTGGGCCTGACCGCACTGATCACCCCGGAGCCACTGTCGATTTCGCCTAACGCGCTGTCTTTCGATCTGCCTGTAATGCTCGGCGTTGCCGTACTGAGCCTGCCAGTGTTCTATTCCGGTTACCGCATCACTCGCGCCGAAGGCCTGGTGTTTCTTTGCCTGTACCTGGCCTACGGCCTTCATGTGGCGGCTTTTACCATGGGTATGCCGCTGGCTGGCCGCCTGGAGCGATTGATGCTGTTCTATGTACTGCCGGTGCTCGCCACAGTGCTGCTGTACACCACCGTGCGTGCCTGGCGGAGGCAGCATTGAAAGGCATGGAAGTGGCACGCGTCAGGGCCGCCAGACGCATGCCTTTAGGCTTTCATCGCCTGTGAGATCGAGCGCCACCCGCGCGGCGCTCGATCTCACAGACACCGAAAACCTAACGGCATACCCCTTACGAACAAACCCGATCAGCCCTTGGCCTGGCGCGCCTTCTTCATCTTGAAGGCGAGCCACAGCACAGCGATCCATGCCGGGATCAGCATTACCGAGATGCGAATTGGCGGCGTCAGGTACATCACCACCAGGATCAGCACAATGAATGCCAGGCACAGGTAGTTGGTCAGTGGGTGCCCCAGGCTTCTGTAGAAAGGGGTGATGCCGGCAGCCAGCTTGGCCTTGCGGAACTTCAGGTGGGTGATACTGATGCTCGCCCAGTTGATTACCAGCGCAGACACCGCCAACGCCATCAGCAAGCCAAAGGCCCCACCTGGCATCAGGTAGTTGATCAGCACGCACAGGCCGGTCGCAAAGGCCGAGACGCCCAGCGCGGTCAGCGGCACACCGCTACGGCTTACCTTCAGCAACTGACGCGGCGCATCGCCCTGGCTAGCCAGGCCGAACAGCATACGGCTATTGGCGTACACACAGCTGTTGTACACCGAGAGCGCAGCCGTCAACACCACGATATTGAGGATGGTCGCCACCAGGTCGCTGTCCAGTTCGTGGAAGATCATCACGAACGGGCTGCCGCCCTGCACCACCTTCTGCCAAGGGTACAGCGACAACAGCACTGCCAAGGCACCGATGTAGAAAATCAGGATGCGGTACACCACCTGGTTGGTGGCCTTGGGGATGCTCTGGCGCGGGTTGTCAGCCTCGGCAGCCGTGATGCCGACCAGCTCCAGGCCACCGAACGAGAACATGATCACCGCCAGGGCCATTACCAGACCCGTGACGCCGTTAGGGAAGAAGCCGCCGTACTGCCAAAGGTTGGCCACGCTGGCATCCGGGCCACCATGACCGCTGCCCAGCAACCAGGCACCAAAGCCGATCATGCTGACGATGGCTACCACCTTGACCAGGGCGAACCAGAACTCCATCTCGCCATAGACCTTTACCTGGGTCAGGTTGATCAGGTTGATCACCACGAAGAAGATCGCCGCCGTGGCCCAGGTGGGGAAGTCCGGCCACCAGTACTGCACGTAGATACCGACCGCCGTCAGCTCGGCCATGCCGACCAGCACGTACACCACCCAGTAATTCCAGCCTGAGACAAAGCCGGCAAACTCGCTCCAGTATTGGTGGGCGAAGTGGCTGAAGCTGCCGGCGACCGGCTCTTCCACCACCATTTCGCCCAGCTGGCGCATGATCAGGAAGGCCATCATGCCGGCGATGGCGTAGCCCAGCAACACGGAGGGGCCGGCCAACTGAATGGTCTGGGCAATGCCCAGGAACAAGCCGGTACCGATGGCCCCGCCCAGCGCGATCAGCTGGATATGGCGATTCTTCAGCCCGCGCTGTAACCGCTCGGGCGTGCTCTGGTCTTGCATGAAGTGTCCTTTAGCTCAGTGAGGCAGTGTTGTTGCTGTTATTTGCAGTCAAGGATCTAGATCCATCCGCCCCACTGCAAGATGAAAATACCAATGTTGGTGGTGATCGCCGCCATTAGCGTGGTAATCACGATGATCGACGCGGCCAGTTCATGATTGCCGTTGGCCGCCCGCGCCATCACGTAGCTGGCTGCAGCGGTCGGGCTGCCCATGTACAGGAACAGGATGCCCAGCTCCGCCCCGCGAAACCCGCAAAACCAGGCCCCAAGGGTGCCGAGCAGCGGCAGCCAGAGCATTTTCACGAGGCTGGCATCGATGGCCAGCCGGCCACAGTTACGCAGCGCTGCCAGTGACAGCGTGCCACCGATACAGATCAGCGCCAGCGGCAGGGTCATCTGTGCCAAGTAGTCGCCCGAGGTCAGCAACCAGTTAGGCAGCGGCACCTGACCGTAAGCCATCGGTGCGGCCACCAGCACGCTGATGATCAGCGGGTTGCTGAAAATGCTCTTGCAGATACTCCACGGATCGGACTTGAGGTCCGGACTGTACACCGCCAGTACTACCGCTGACAGCGAGTTGTACATGAGGATGACCAGGCCTGCGAGCACCGCCCCCAGGGAAATGCCATAGTCACCGTACAGGCTGGCGGCCAGGGCCAGGCCGATCACACCGTTGTTGCCGCGGAAGGCGCCCTGGGTATAGATGCCCCGGTCGGCCATCGGGCTGCGCCAGATGGCCATGCCCCAGGCAATGCCGAAACCGGCCAGGGTGGCGAAGATGAAATACAGGAGGACACCGGGCTTGACCGCTGCGGCCAGGTCGGCGTGGTAGATGCCGAGGAACAGCAGCGCCGGCATGCAGACGTTGAACACCAGCTGCGAGGCGACACGGTTGAAGTTGTCGTCGATCAAGTGTACGCGTTTGAGCAGGACGCCCATGAACAGCATGGCGAATACCGGCGCCGTGATGTTCAGGGTCTGGATAAGAAGGGCGAGCATGCGCAAGCGATCCTGGAGGGGTTGCCGTCAGGCGGCCAATGATACGTCAACGGCCGGGATTTGCGGGGATCAAGCGCGATAAAAGGAAATGCCTTTCAGGTTTTCCGATGCCTTCACCGGCCTCTTTGCACATAAACCCGCTTCCACAGGTACCACGCCGCAACTCATCGGCTCATACATACCTGTCAGCCATTCATGACAAGCCCGCAGCAACCCAAGCCTTGTTCAGCCGCTTCTCCCGCGCCGACGCCGCCAGCGCCATCACCCCCTGGTCACGCTGCCAGATTTGCGCCCAATGTACCGGCCCTGTCGCCAACGCCGCATCTATCTCCCCCCGCAACGCCTGGAACTGCGCAAACAACCCGCCCAGCAACAAGTGACAACCCATGCTATCGGCACACTGGCGGCTACCCTCGGCACAGCCGGCCAACAGCCCAAGCAACTGCAGGCGCAGCCCCTGCGGCCAGGCGCACTCTTGTCCCACGCCATATAACCAAGCGGTCAGCGCCGTGAGCACATACAAATCCTCCAGCGAACGGAACGGCTTCACATAGGCATCCCAACCGTCACCGGCCAGCAACTCGCACGATGCCTGCTCCAGCAGCAATCGGCCATGGCCGACTTCCGGCATCAGCGGCAGAGTTGGCAATGGCTCCAGTGTCACCCCCGGCTCCCCGGGGTAAACCACCGCCAGGCTCAGTTGCGGCGCAGCGCCAGCCGCTTCGCTACGCGCAGCCACCAGCAACCACTCCGCCTCCAGGCCAGCAGTAACGAAGTCTTTGCAACCCGACAGCCGCAGAGCATCCAGCCGTGTGTGCATGTCTGCCGGCCGCACGCTGCGCCGCTCGGTGGCACACAAGGCGCCAAGGCTGTGCGGCGCACTGGGCCACAACACGCGAAGGGCAGCCTGGTAACCCACCAGGAAGGCCAGGCCCGGGGTGGCCATTGCACGCCCGCCCAGTACCGCCAGTTCGAACGGGGCAACCGGGCCGAGGCGCTCAAGCAGCGCGGCGTAGGTTTCGCCCAGGGTGCCTGTCGGCGCGAGGCGAAGCGGATCGTTGAGTCGTTGCAACCAGGCCATGGCACAGCTCCTTGCTGGAGGGCTTTCAGTTAAGGCTCAGGGTGTGTCACGCAAGCATCACCAAAGATTCACAGGGGTGACACTGGGTCTACCTAGGCTGACTTTGCACAACAAAGCCGACCGGCCGCAACCCTTCTTGGCTGGCTTATGGAGACTCGTAATGACTCGGATCGCTACCGCTGGCGACTACAGCACTGAACGCCGTCTGCAAGCCGAACGCCTGGTTGGCGCCGCGGCGCTGCAAGAAGCCCAAGCCTTGCGCTACAGAGTATTCAGCGCAGAATTCAAGGCCAAGCTCAAAGGTGCCGAGCAAGGCCTGGACATGGACGACTACGACGTGCACTGCCGCCACATTGGTGTACGCGACCTGAGCACCGGCGAACTGGTTGCCACCACCCGCCTGCTCGATCATCAGGCCGCCAGCAGCCTGGGCCGCTTCTACAGCGAAGAAGAGTTCAGCCTGCACGGCCTGTTGCAGCTGCAAGGCCCGATCCTCGAGCTGGGCCGGACCTGCGTGGCCCCCGACTACCGCAACGGCGGCACCATCGCCGTGCTCTGGGGTGAACTGGCCGAGGCGCTCAACGAGGGCCGCTACAGCTATCTGATGGGCTGCGCCAGCATCCCCATGCAGGACGGCGGCGTACAGGCCCATGCAGTGATGCAGCGCCTGCGTGAGCGCTACCTGTGCACCGAACACCTGCGAGCCGAGCCGAAGAACCCGCTGCCGAAACTGGCCCTGCCCAACAACGTCATTGCCGAAATGCCACCGCTGCTCAAGGCTTACATGCGCCTGGGCGCGAAGATTTGCGGCGAGCCATGCTGGGACGAGGATTTCCAGGTGGCTGACGTGTTCATCCTGCTAAAACGCGACGAGCTGTGCCCACGCTACGCCCGCCACTTCAAGGCGGCGGTCTGATGCCGAAGTTGCGGGTACTGGCCCGCCTCATCCGACTGCTGCTGGTGCTGACGCAGGGCATGCTGATGGCCAGCATCATCGCCTTGGGAGAACGCTTGGGCTTCAAGGCGCCGATCGAACGGCGCCAGCGCTGGACCTGCCTGTTCATGAAGCGCCTGGTCGCCGCCCTACCCTTCGACGTGAAGGTAGTTGGCGAACTTCCACAGCGGCCGATGCTGTGGGTCAGCAACCATGTTTCCTGGACCGACATACCCCTGCTTGGCATGCTCACGCCGCTGTCTTTCCTGTCCAAGGCCGAAGTTCGCCATTGGCCGGTGGCCGGCTGGTTGGCGGAAAAGGCCGGCACGCTGTTCATTCGCCGTGGTGGTGGCGACAGCCAGCGCCTGCGCGAACAGATCGCCGGGCAACTGGGTCTGGCCCGCCCGCTACTGATATTCCCCGAAGGCACCACCACCAGCGGCCGCACGCTGCGCACCTTTCATGGCCGCCTGCTGGCAGGTGCCATCGACCGTGGCGTGGCAGTGCAGCCAGTCGCTATCCAGTACCTGCGTGATGGCCAGATCGACCCGGTAGCGCCGTTCATTGGTGAGGACGACCTGGTGTCGCACCTGATGCGCCTGTTCGCCCTGCCGCGGGGCGAGGTGTGCATCCACCTGCTGCAGCCAATAGGTAGCGTGGGCAAGGAACGTGCGGTGCTGGCATTGCAGGCGCAACAGGCGATTCACCTGGCGCTGTTTGGGGTTGAAGACGTGGAGATGGCGCCACGTCGACAGGCGCGGGCTGCCTGAATGCGTGTACTGCCTGTTCTGGCCCTTTCGCGGGTGAACCCGCTCCTACACCGAGCGCATTGCCCGTAGGACCGGGTTTACCCGCGAAGGGGCCAGTATCACCCACACACCTCTAACTGTCAGACCTCCGCCCTACCGCCGCAAACGCCTGCAGCTGCGGGTAGAACTCGCGAAAATCCGCCAGCAGCGGCTCATACAGTCGCTCCAGTTCCACCATCACCCCGGCCATCCCCTCAGGCCGTGACAAGCGCCGGGCAATGCCGTTGAACACCTGCTCCAAGGTGGCAAAATCGCCATACGCCCCTAGCCAGTCATCCGCTGCCATGAAAGGCGCAATCCGCGCCAACCGCCCAGGCAGCTCGGGCTCTGCCAGCAGTACCCGATAAAACGCGCCAGTGAACTGCTCCAGCGGCTGTTCGGCGTAGTGGCTCCAATGCCGTGCCAGGCAATGGTCGAAAAACACGTCCAGAACGATGCCGGCAAAGCGCCGCCGCTCGCGCGGAAAACGTGCCAGAGCCGCTAGCACCAACGGGTGCTGGTCGGTGTAACTGTCGATATGCCGGTGCAGCCGGATGGCCGCCTCCAGCGCAGGCGGAAAGCGCCCTTCCAACGAGCCTTTGACAAAGTCGCCATAAAGGCTGCCAAGCAGTTGTTGCGGCGCCGGGCCGCCCAGGTGCAAGTGTGCGAGGTAGTTCATGAGCGCAGTCTAGCATCGCCACCCAGCATATCGTTATAACGCGATATATCGATTCGTGCTCAGCTCAGAACGCCTTCGTATTTGTATATCGGAATTCAGCGAATTATATTTCGCCCTATCGCGATATACCGCTACAGCGAGCCTCAAACCATGCCACTCGATCTCGACGA
Source organism: Pseudomonas sp. D5(2026) (assembly GCF_057766845.1). NCBI lineage: Bacteria > Pseudomonadati > Pseudomonadota > Gammaproteobacteria > Pseudomonadales > Pseudomonadaceae > Pseudomonas > Pseudomonas sp. D5(2026). The sequence goes on along the minus strand of NZ_CM173421.1, from coordinate 955,361 downwards.
AATCATAAAAGCACTGGCCCACCCGGTCAGGCGAGAAATTCTCAGCTGGCTGAAAGACCCGGCAACCCAGTTCCCAGACCAGTACCACAGCACCGAAAACGGTGTGTGTGCCGGGCAAATCGACCAGCGCTGCGGCCTGTCGCAGTCGACGGTCTCTGCCCACCTGGCCACGTTGCAGCGCGCCGGGCTTATCAGCAGCCAGAAGATTGGCCAATGGCACTTTTTCAAACGCGACGAAGCCACCATCCAGGCGTTCCTCGAACAACTGCGCCAAGCACTTTGACAAGGCAGGTAACCGCTATGACCACGCTTTTCGATCCAATCAAACTGGGCGACCTGCAACTGCCCAACCGTATCATCATGGCCCCGCTCACCCGCTGCCGCGCCGATGAAGGCCGCGTGCCCAATGCGCTGATGGCCGAATACTACGTACAGCGTGCCAGCGCCGGGCTGATCCTCAGCGAGGCCACTTCGGTCAGCCCCATGGGCGTCGGCTACCCAGATACCCCCGGCATCTGGAACGATGAACAGGTCCGTGGCTGGAACAATGTGACAAAGGCCGTACATGCCGCAGGCGGACGCATCTTCCTGCAGCTGTGGCACGTGGGCCGAATCTCCCACCCCAGCTATCTGAATGGCGAACTGCCTGTAGCCCCCAGCGCGATCCAACCCAAGGGCCATGTGAGCCTGGTGCGCCCACTGAGTGACTACCCCACCCCACGAGCACTGGAAACCGAAGAAATCAGCGACATCGTCGAGGCCTACCGCAGCGGTGCCGAAAATGCCAAGGCTGCCGGTTTTGATGGTGTGGAGATCCATGGCGCCAACGGTTACCTGCTCGACCAGTTCCTGCAAAGCAGCACCAACCAGCGCACCGACCGTTACGGCGGCTCGCTGGAGAACCGCGCGCGCCTGCTGCTGGAGGTGACCGATGCGGCCATTGAAGTGTGGGGCGCGCAGCGCGTAGGTGTGCACCTGGCACCGCGTGCCGACGCCCATGACATGGGCGACGCCGACCGCGCCGAGACCTTCACCTATGTGGCCCGAGAGCTGGGCAAGCGCGGCATCGCCTTTATCTGCTCGCGGGAGCGGGAAGCCGATGACAGCATCGGGCCGCTGATCAAAGAGGCATTCGGTGGCCCGTACATTGTCAACGAGCGTTTCGACAAGGCCAGTGCCAATTCCGCCCTGGCCAGTGGCAAAGCAGATGCCGTGGCGTTTGGTGTGCCGTTCATCGCCAACCCCGACCTGCCGGCACGGCTGGCAGCCGATGCGCCGTTGAACGAGGCACATCCCGAAACTTTCTATGGCAAGGGGCCGGTGGGTTACATCGATTATCCGCGGTTGTGATCGAGAGCCGTTCGCGGGCACGCCCGCTCCCACCGGTACGGCGAAAAGCTTGAAAGCTGTTCTTGATCCTGTGAGAGCGGGCGTGCCTGCGAATAAGGCTCAGCTGATGTCACGGACGAGCGTTGATCTGTTGCTGCAGGTTCTGAATCTGGCTTTGCAGCGTGTTCAGGTTACGCGTCATCTGCGCCCGGAAGGCATCGAACTCCTTCACCGAAGCACCACTGGAGGACGCCGCAGCCGGGCGGTTGTCGATCTGGCTCTTGAGCACGACCATGTCCTGCTCCAGGCTCTGGATAGCCGCACTCGGGTTGCCCTGCTTCTTCAGTGCTGCCACCTCGCCACCCAAACTCTTGAGCTGGCCGTCCAGCTTGCCGCCATCAACCTGTGCAGCCTTCAGCGCGGCAACCTGCTCGTTCAGGCTCTTTAACTGGGCATCCAGCTTGCCACCATCGACCTGACCCGAACGCAACGCCGCCAGCTCGCCATTCACCAGCTTCAACTGCGCCTGCAACTGGCTTTGCAGCTCGGTCACGGCCTTCTGCTGTTCTCGCGTATCGGCCAGCACCTGCTCCAGACGCTTGCCCAGGTCGCCGGTCTGACCGGCAACACCCTTCTGCAACTGGCGCAGCTGTAGCTTCAATGCCTCAGTGCTGGTAGTGGCGCCTGACTCGGTGGCCGCCACCTTGCCACTGATCGCCTGAAGGCGGCCAGCCGCCTCCTCACTGATGCGGGCAAAGCTTTCCTGGGTGGCCACCAGTTGCTGCTCCATCAGCGAGATCTGCTGGAAACTCCACCAGCCCAGGCCCGCCAACGCGATGAAGGAGGCTCCGATCAACGCCCACAACGGCGCCGTGCTGGCCCCGCGGGCGGCTTTCTGGCGGCTGCGCATCACATGCGCCGGCATCAGTTCGTCATCATCAACGGTTCCCGCCCGCAAAGTTGGCACGTCATCAAAGTCATCGTGAACATGGTTACGCATGGATACATTCAACCGCCGAAGTCACATAGAGGCACGAGTATAAACCGCCAGCGCGGCGCATTGATGACCATTGTCAGCCGGGCGGCAAATGCTTCCACCAGCTGCAGAACTCATCCACCGCCGTCCACAGGCTGACCTTGGGCTGGTAGTCCAGATACTGCCGGGCACGGCTGATATCCAGGGTGAAATCACGGCTCATCACCTGCATCCCCAGGCGCGACAAGGTCGGTTGCGGGCGCCCTGGCCATAACATGCAGGCCGCCTCGTTCAGGGCGGCCAGGCTATAGGCAAGGCCATAGGAACGGTAGCGGGTCACCTGGGGAAGCTGCATCTGGCGCATCACGTAGTTGACCACGTCCCACAGCGGCAGTGGCTGACCGTTGCTTATGTTGTAAGCCTGGCCCAGCGCCCGGTCATCAGCGAACAATGCACTTAGCAGCGCCTCGTTGAGGTTGTGCACACTGGTGAAATCGACCTTGTTCAAGCCGTTGCCGATGATCGCCACACGCCCTTTGCGCTGCATTTGCATCAGCCGCGGAAAGATACTGGCATCGCCAGCGCCGGTGACGAAGCGCGGGCGCAGCGCCAGCACTTCCAGACCGAACTCCTGGGCACCGAACACTTTCTGCTCGGCCAGGTACTTGGTTTGCCCATAGTGATCGTGAAAGCGACGCGGCACCTGGTCTTCACGGATGTCCAGACGCGAACGGCCATTGAAATAGATCGACGGCGAAGACAGGTGCACCAGGCGCCGTACATGCTCTTTCAGGCAGCCCTCGACCACGTTTTCGGTAACCACCACGTTGCCCTGGTAGAACTCCTGATAGCGTCCCCAGTTACCCACCGCGCCAGCGCAGTGCACCACGGCTTCGACACCCTGACACAAACGCCGGGCCAACTCGGCGTCCCCCAGATCGCCCGGGATGAACTGTGCGCCACGCTTGACCAGGTGCTCGACCCCTTCGGCACGGCGGCCGCTGACACGCACGTCCAGGCCTTGCTCCAGAGCGAAACGCGCAAAGCGCCCGCCAATGAAGCCACTCGCGCCGGTGACCAGAATTCGCATGTAACACTCCGTCTTGCCAGATTTCAGATGCAACTGACGCTAGCCATGACTACAAGGGCACCAGCCAGTGCTGTGCGGTGTGCCGCAAGTGGTCAGTCAGTTGCGCAAGCAATTGCCCGCCATTGCGCCAATGATGCCAGTACAGCGGCACATCGATGGGGGTATCGCGACAGATTTCCACCAATTGCCCACTGGCCAATTGCTCCCGGGCCTGCAGTTCGGGCACCAGGCCCCACCCCAATCCCGCCTCTGTCATACGCAGGAAGCCTTCGGATGAAGGGCACAGGTGGTGCAGAAACCCCCCCTCCATGCCCAGCGATGCCAGGTAGCGGTGCTGCAGGAAATCGTCCGGGCCGTACACGATCGCCGGGGTACGGGCCAGGCGGCTGGCGACAAAACCTTGGGGGAAGTGCCGCGCCATGAACACGGGACTGGCCAGCGCCCGGTAGCGCATGGCCCCCAGTGGCAAACTGCGTGCTCCGGCTACCGGTCGCTCACTCCCACACAGGCAGGCTGCCACCTCGCCGGCACGCATGCGTTTAAGCCCCACTTCCTGGTCCTCTACCACCAGCTCGGTCAGCACGTTCTGTTGTGCGCAGAAGTTGCCCACCGCGCCAGCCCACCAGGTGGCCAGGCTATCGGCGTTGAGGGCGATGCGCAGGCGCTCCGGCATGCCCTCTTCGTCCAGCGCCGGTACCTGGCGCTGCAGGTCGCGCTCGAGCAGGCGCACCTGCTGCACATGGTTGAGTAGCTGGCGGCCGACTTCGGTCGTGCCGGGCGGCGTGGCACGTACCAGGACCGGCTGGCCGACCCGCGCCTCAAGCAACTTGATGCGCTGGGAAATGGCCGACTGCGACAAGCCCAATACCTGCGCTGCACGCTCGAAACCGCCTTGTTCGATCACTGCCGCAAGGGCAGCCAGCAGTTTGTAGTCGAACATCGATTTTCCTAATGGGTGATCAGCTTTATTTGTTTTTCTTATACAGCGCCGAACATCACAATGGCCAGCATCTTCCGTGACCCTTTTTGGAGAGCCCTGCCATGTGGCAAAGCTATCTCAATGGCATGCTGGTGGCCTTCGGCCTGATCATGGCCATCGGCGCCCAGAACGCCTTCGTCCTCGCCCAGAGCCTGCGCCGTGAGCATCATCTGCCGGTGGCAGCGCTGTGCATCGTCTGTGATGCCATCCTCGTAGCCGCCGGGGTGTTCGGCCTGGCCACCGTGCTGGCGCACAACCCGACCTTGCTGGCAATTGCCCGCTGGGGCGGCGCGGTGTTCCTGATCTGGTACGGCGCCAAGGCGCTGCGCAGCGCCTGCTCCAAGCAGAGCCTGCAGCACCAGCAGGGCCAGGGCGTCCGTTCCCGTCGCGCCGTGCTGCTCAGCGCCCTGGCGGTGACCCTGCTGAACCCGCACGTGTACCTCGACACGGTGTTGCTGATCGGCTCGCTGGGCGCCCAACAGTCCGCCCCTGGCGCCTACGTGGCCGGTGCGGCCAGCGCTTCGCTGCTGTGGTTCTCGACCCTGGCCATTGGCGCGGCCTGGCTGGCACCGTGGCTGGCGCGGCCGGCGACCTGGCGGATGCTCGACCTGATGGTGGCAGTGATGATGTTTGCAGTGGCTGCGCAACTGATCTTCAACTGACCTCGGGGTTTGGCGCGCCATATTCATCGACTGCAAGATCGAGCGGCACTCGGTCTCACATTTGACACCAGCGCAAGGGCGAGCCGCCGGTCGGCTCAGCCCAACCCCTCCGGAACCTCTATTCCCTATGTTTGTTGCGTGGTTATGCGCCGGGCCCGGTGCTATGATCCAGCGCTTGCGTCGCAAAGAGTACAGACTCGCCGACGCTTATCGGGCCGCCCGTGATCGGCCTTGCGCAAACCGCAAACAGACCTGAATCAGGAGATCCACCATGGCTTTTGAATTGCCGCCGCTGCCGTACGCCCACGATGCCCTGCAGCCGCACATCTCCAAGGAAACCCTGGAGTATCACCACGACAAGCACCACAACACCTATGTCGTGAACCTGAACAACCTGGTCCCAGGCACCGAATTCGAAGGCAAGACCCTGGAAGAGATCGTCAAGAGCTCTTCGGGCGGCATCTTCAACAACGCCGCTCAAGTCTGGAACCACACCTTCTACTGGAACTGCCTGTCGCCAAACGGCGGCGGCCAGCCGACCGGTGCACTGGCTGACGCCATCAACGCCGCTTTCGGTTCCTTCGACAAGTTCAAGGAAGAGTTCACCAAGACTTCGGTCGGCACCTTCGGTTCCGGCTGGGGCTGGCTGGTGAAGAAAGCTGACGGTTCCCTGGCCCTGGCCAGCACCATCGGCGCCGGCTGCCCACTGACCAGCGGCGACACCCCGCTGCTGACCTGCGACGTCTGGGAACACGCCTACTACATCGACTACCGCAACCTGCGTCCGAAGTACGTCGAGGCGTTCTGGAACCTGGTCAACTGGGCCTTCGTTGCCGAGCAGTTCGAAGGCAAGACCTTCAAGGCCTGAGCCATTCAGCCTTGATCAAGAAACCCGGCCATGTGCCGGGTTTTTTTGTGCCTGTATTGCCCGCAAAGAGGCTGCCACGGTTTTGCTTGCTCAGCCCGCATACCACGCTAACATCAAACCTCTGGAAGATTGATACAGCGCATTCAAGTTGCGGGGTCAGGCAACCGATACACTGCTAATGGTCGGCCGGTAGTGTATCGTCATCGTTGATGGCAAAATGATGCCATGCGCATGGATTAAGGAAACCCCATTGAAGCTGGAATTGCGGAACAGCTTGTCGGTCAAGTTGCTCAGGGTCGTGCTGCTGTCGGCGCTGGCGGTCGGCGTCGTGCTCAGCTGTGCGCAAATCATCTACGACACCTACAAGACCCGCCAAGCCGTGAACAATGATGCCCAGCGCATCCTCGACATGTTCCGCGACCCTTCGACCCAGGCGGTGTACAGCCTCGACCGTGAAATGGGCATGCAGGTCATCGAAGGCCTGTTCCAGGACGAGTCAGTGCGCATGGCCTCCATTGGCCATCCCAACGAAACCATGCTGGCAGAAAAGTCCCGCCCGCTGCAGGACATGTCCATGCGCTGGCTCACCGACCTCATCCTCGGCCAGGAACGCACCTACACCACGCAACTGGTCGGTCGTGGCCCTTACAGCGAATACTACGGCGACCTCAGCATTACCCTCGACACCTCGTCCTACGGTAAAGATTTCCTGATCAACGCGGTGATCATCTTCATTTCCGGCGTACTGCGGGCCATGGCCATGGGCCTGGTGCTGTACCTGGTCTACCACTGGCTGCTGACCAAACCGCTGTCGAAGATCATCGAGCATCTCACCCAGATCAACCCTGACCGCCCCAGCCAGCACCAGATACCGCTGCTCAAGGGCCACGAGAAAAACGAACTGGGCCTGTGGGTGAACACCGCCAACCAGTTGCTGGCCTCGATCGAACGCAACACCCATCTGCGCCACGAAGCGGAAAACAGCCTGCAACGCATGGCCCAGTATGATTTCCTCACCGGCCTGCCCAACCGCCAGCAACTGCAGCAGCAACTGGACAAGATCCTCATCGACGGCGGCCGCCTGCAGCACCGCGTGGCAGTGCTGTGCTTAGGCCTGGACGACTTCAAGGGCATCAACGAACAATTCAGCTACCAGGTCGGTGACCAGTTGCTGCTGGCCCTGGCCGACCGGCTACGCGCCCACAGTGGCCGCCTGGGCGCCCTGGCGCGGCTGGGCGGTGACCAGTTCGCCCTGGTACAGGCCAATATCGAGCAGCCCTACGAGGCTGCCGAACTGGCGCAGAGCATCCTCGACGACCTGGAAGTGGCGTTCGACCTCGACCACGAACAAATCCGCCTGCGCGCGACCATCGGCATCACCCTGTTCCCCGAAGACGGCGACAGCACCGAAAAACTGCTGCAAAAAGCCGAACAGACCATGACCCTGGCCAAAGTCCGTTCGCGCAACCGCTACCAGTTCTATATCGCCAGCGTCGACAGCGAGATGCGTCGCCGTCGCGAACTGGAAAAGGACCTGCGTGAAGCCCTGCCGCGCAACCAGTTGTACCTGGTGTACCAGCCACAGATCAGCTACCGCGACCACCGGGTGGTTGGCGTAGAGGCCCTGCTGCGCTGGCAGCACCCGGAACTGGGCATGGTGCCACCCGACCAGTTCATCCCCTTGGCCGAGCAGAATGGCAGCATCATCAGCATCGGCGAATGGGTACTTGATCAGGCCTGCCGACAACTGCGCGAATGGCACGACCAGGGCTTCAGCGACCTGCGCATGGCGGTCAACCTGTCAACCGTGCAACTGCACCACAGCGAGCTGCCACGGGTGGTCAACAACCTGCTGCAAGCCTATCGCCTACCACCGCGCAGCCTGGAACTGGAAGTCACTGAAACCGGCCTGATGGAAGACATCAGTACCGCCGCCCAGCACCTGTTGAGCCTGCGCCGCTCCGGGGCGCTGATTGCCATCGACGACTTCGGCACTGGCTACTCGTCCCTCAGCTATCTGAAGTCGCTGCCGCTGGACAAGATCAAGATCGACAAGAGCTTCGTTCAGGACCTGCTCGACGACGATGACGACGCCACAATCGTTCGCGCCATCATCCAGCTGGGCAAGAGCCTGGGGATGCAGGTGATCGCCGAGGGCGTGGAAACCGCCGAACAGGAAACCTACATCGTTGCCCAGGGTTGCCACGAGGGCCAGGGCTACCACTACAGCAAGCCGCTTTCGACCCGTGAACTGACTCACTTCCTCAAACAAGCGCAACGCAGCCGGGTTTCGGTTTCCTGAGGCCACCTGCCCGGTTACAGGCCGTGACCCGGATTTACACGAATTGCGCGCCCGCCCCTTTACAGCAAATGCAAATCTTTCGCATGATGTTGTAGTTTCGCGTGCCACGGCGCACGGTCCACCCCTTGGTCCAACCACACGATGCAGGAAAACCAATAATGATTCGAATGCCTCTGGCCTCCGCCAGTCTGCTGGCCATTGCCATCGCCCTCGCCGGTTGCGGTGAAGGCAAGGACGAAAAAGCCGCCGCGGCGCAAGCCCAGGCACCTGCTGCTGCCACCGCCGCTGCTGCGCCAGGCGCTGTCGACGAAGCAGCCGGCAAAGCCGTGGTCAAGCATTACACCGACATGGTCTACGCCGTGTACAGCGACTCGCTGAGCACTGCCAAGACGCTGCAGACCGCAGTCGACGCGTTCCTGGCCAAGCCCAACGACGAAACCCTGAAGGCCGCCAAGCAAGCCTGGTTCGCCGCACGCGTACCGTACCTGCAGAGCGAAGCCTTCCGCTTTGGCAACACCATCATCGACGACTGGGAAGGTCAGGTGAACGCCTGGCCCCTGGACGAAGGCCTGATCGACTATGTCGACAAGAGCTACGAGCACGCCTTGGGCAACCCGGCGGCCAGCGCCAACATCATTGCCAACACCGAGATCCAGGTGGGTGAAGAGAAGGTCGACGTCAAGGACATCACCCCCGAAAAACTGGCTGGCCTGAACGAGCTGGCTGGCTCCGAAGCCAACGTTGCCACGGGCTATCACGCCATCGAGTTCCTGCTCTGGGGCCAGGACCTGAACGGTACCGGCCCAGGCGCTGGCAACCGTCCGGCATCCGACTACCTGGAAGGCCAGGGCGCTACTGGCGGCCACAATGACCGCCGCCGTGCCTACCTGAAAGCGGTTACCGACCTGCTGGTCACCGACCTCGAAGAGATGGTCGGCAACTGGGCACCGAACGTCGCCGACAACTACCGCGCCAAGCTGGAAGCCGAGCCTGTCAACGACGGCCTGCGCAAGATGCTGTTCGGCATGGGCAGCCTGTCGCTGGGCGAACTGGCGGGTGAGCGCATGAAAGTTTCGCTGGAAGCCAACTCGCCGGAAGACGAGCAGGACTGCTTCAGCGACAACACCCACTACTCGCACTTCTACGACGCCAAGGGCATCCGCAACGTCTACCTGGGCGAGTACACCCGCCCGGACGGCACCAAGCTGACCGGCCCTAGCCTTTCGTCGCTGGTCGCCAAGGTTGACCCAGCCGCCGATGCAACCCTCAAGGCCGACCTGGAAGCCACCGAGGCCAAGCTTCAGGTAATCGTCGACCATGCCCTCAAAGGCGAGCACTACGACCAGCTGATCGCCGCCGACAATGCTGCAGGTAACCAGGTCGTGCGTGACGCAATCGCCGCACTGGTCAAGCAGACCGGGGCGATTGAGCAGGCCGCGGGCAAGCTGGGTATTGCCAACCTGAACCCGGACACTGCGGATCACGAGTTCTGATCCTGCTGTAGCGCTTCAACGCAAACGCCCGGCCTTGTGCCGGGCGTTTTCATTTGCTGCCGGGTAAAACGCTTCCTGCTGCCTGGCGTACGCGCAGATGCTCATCCTGTAGGCCTTCGATCAAAGCTAACAGGAGGCACAGTGCTGCAGATTCTTGATGTCTGGGGCGAAGGCCGAATCGTCCAACGCATGAATGGGGGGGACCTCATTACCGGATTCAACGATGCGTACAACCTGAACAAGGCCGGCCAGCTCATCTCCAACGGGCCGTTCGCAGGCGGGCACATTCCCAACCTCATCGTCGTATACGAATACGATGCTCCGGACTTTCCCCTCGACGACCATGCAGTCCCTCACGTGACGCTGATGGGCGCTCCGATTACCCACCACGTGGCCGAGGAAATGTGCCGGGTAGTTGCCCGCCCCGGCAAGATCTACCTGTACGACCCCAACGAAACCGACCGCCGGATGTTCGAAGCGGTCGCCAGTGACCAAGGGCTGCAACTGCTCGGTCGCTTTCATCCCGCCGAGCTCGACCCCCCGTTCAACGAAATCACCTTGCTCGCGGCCTATGTCTATCGCGCCCCGACTAGCCCCTTACCCCGCCCGAAAACTGAACATTAAGAGGAAACACCACATGGCCAACGTCACCTACTTGCGCTCCATCGCCAATAACACCCCTTATACCTTGACCCTGATCGACGGTGAAAACCGCAGCAACAGCCTGGCAGTCGGCGCCCAGCACGTCTGGAATGGCTCGCTGGCCATCCCATGGATCGGCAGATCGACTGAGAACCACAAGGCCTTGCGCCTGATCCTCGGCCCGTCTGCCGACACCAGCATCTGGATATTCCAGGACTACTGGCAACCTGCGCACGAGGACGCAGTCAAGTGCATTACTGCCTCTTCCATGGAATACACCAGCGAACAAGTCATCGAAGTCACCGGCGATAATCGCGGTGGCGGCAACAAAAACCTGATCGTCAACCTGGTCAACCGAAACTTCATGCTCTATATGGCCTGACCAACTGCGCTCGCGGCAATTTCATCAAGCAAACGCAAATTGCTCTTATTCAATGATCCTGGGCCTGCTAAGCTGCACGCCGGTTTTTCGCTCACGCCCAGGATTTTCGATGTCCTTGTCGCTGTCCCGACTCCCTCCCCTGCTGCTGGCCTGTGCCCTGGCCGCCTGTGACGACGCCCCGCGTTTCACCCACGCCGAGCCCGGCGAAGCGTTATCGGGTGGCAAGGCGACCGTGCAGCGCAGCGATCGCAATGCCTATTCCCTGCCCTCGGCCAACCTCTCGCCAGAGCAGCGCCTGGACTTCGCCGTTGGCAACAGCTTCTTTCGCAACCCCTGGGTGATTGCCCCGTCCACCACCACCGCGCGTGATGGTCTGGGCCCGCTGTTCAATACCAACGCCTGTCAGAACTGCCACGTGCGCGATGGCCGTGGCCACCCACCAGAGCCGGGTGACAGCAACGCGGTGGGTATGCTGGTGCGCTTGTCGATCCCCGACCAACCCTACCTGGCCAAAGTGATCGAGCGCCTCGGCGTGGTGCCAGAGCCAGTCTATGGCACCCAGTTGCAGGACATGGCCGTCCCCGGCGTGGCGCCGGAAGGCAAGGTGCGGGTCAGCTACTCCAGCGAAACCTTGTCATTCAAGGACGGCCACCAGGTCGAGTTGCGCAAGCCAGCCCTGCAAATTACCCAGCTCGGCTATGGTGTGATGCACCCCGACACGCGCTTTTCGGCGCGGGTGGCACCACCGATGATCGGCCTGGGCCTGCTTGAAGCTATCCCCGAAGCCGACCTGCTGGCCAACGAAGACCCGGACGACCGCAACCGCGATGGCATCCGCGGGCGGGCCAACCGTGTATGGGACGATGCCCAGGGTAAAACGGTGATCGGCCGCTTCGGCTGGAAAGCCGGGCAGCCCAACGTCAACCAGCAGAACGTGCACGCCTTTGCCGGCGACATGGGTCTGACCAGCACCCTGCAGCCCAAGGACGATTGCACCCCGGCCCAAACCGCCTGCCTGTCCGCACCTAACGGCGACGGGGCCGATGGCGAGAAAGAAGTCAGCGACAACATCCTGCGCCTGGTCACGTTCTACACCCGCAACCTGGCTGTGCCGGCCCGCCGCGACGTCGGCTCGCCACAGGTACTGGCGGGCAAGAATCTGTTCTACCAGGCGGGTTGCCAAGGTTGCCACACACCGCAGTTCACCACCGCCGCCGACGCCGCCGAACCAGAGTTGGCCAACCAGGTCATCCGCCCCTACAGCGACCTGCTGCTGCATGACATGGGCCCGGGGCTGGCCGACGAGCGCACCGAATTTGCCGCCAACGGCCAGGACTGGCGCACCGCGCCGCTGTGGGGCATCGGCCTGAGCGAAACGGTCAGTGGCCACAGCCAGTTCCTGCATGACGGCCGCGCCCGCAACCTGCTTGAAGCCGTGCTGTGGCACGGTGGCGAAGCCGAGGCGGCACGCAACTTCGTACTCACTTTCAATGCCGAGCAGCGCGCCGCGTTGCTGGCGTTCCTGAACTCACTTTAAACGCGCAAAGGAGCCGGGCATGTTCCGACCCAAACTGTTGTTCACAAGCCTCGCCGCACTCGCCCTCGGTGCCTGCTCGCCACAAGACCCGCAAGCAGTGACCTCCGCCGCTATCGCCAACCAGGTGATCCTGCCTACCTACAGCCGCTGGGTCGAAGCCGACCGTACGTTGGCTGCCAGCGCCCTGGCCTACTGCGAAGGCAAGGAAAGCCTGGACAAAGCCCGCGCCGACTTCCTCAACGCACAAAAAGCCTGGGCCGAGCTTCAGCCGCTGCTGGTCGGCCCGTTGGCCGAAGGCAACCGCGCCTGGCAGGTACAGTTCTGGCCCGACAAGAAAAACCTGGTCGGCCGTCAGGTCGAGCAACTGGTCAACGGCGACAAGCCAGTTGATGCTGAGGCTTTGGGCAAGTCCAGCGTAGTGGTACGTGGCCTGTCGGCCTATGAGTACATCCTGTTCGACAGCAAGCCGGACATCGCCACTGCCGAGCAGAAGGCCCGCTACTGCCCGCTGCTGGTGGCCATCGGCGCGCACCAGAAGGCCTTGGCAGAGGAAATCCTCAAAGGCTGGAACAGCACCGACGGCATGCTCTCGCAGATGACCAAGTTCCCCAACCAGCGCTACGCCGACTCCCACGAGGCGATCGCCGATCTGCTGCGCGCCCAGGTTACCGCTCTGGACACCCTGAAGAAGAAGCTCGGCGCACCGATGGGCCGTCAGAGCAAGGGCATCCCGCAGCCGTTGCAGGCCGAGGCCTGGCGCAGCCACAATTCGATGAACAGCCTGCAGGCCAGCCTCAAGGCCGCCGAAGCCGTCTGGGTCGGGGTAGACAACCAGGGCCTGCGCGGCCTGTTGCCCAGCGGTCAGAAAGCGCTGGCGGACAAGATCGACGCCGCCTACGCTACCTCGCTCAAGTTGCTGGCCGATAACCAGAAAACGCTGGGTGAGCTGCTGGCCGACGACGCCGGTCAGCAAACCCTCAACCAGATCTACGACAGCCTCAACGTCGTCCATCGCCTGCACGAAAGCGATCTGGCCAAGGCACTGAACATCCAGCTGGGCTTCAATGCCAACGACGGTGACTGATCATGCTGCGACGCCAGGCACTCAAACTCGGTAGCGTATTGCTCAGTGCCCTCACCTTGGGCGGCTGGAGCCTGTTCCGCAACAAAGGCAGCGAACCCTTGCTGCTCTCGGCGCGTGACAACGGCAACGGCCAGCACTTTGCCGTAGGTTTTCGCCTGGACGGCACACAGGTGTTCAGCACCCAGGTCGCTCAGCGTTGCCATGCCATCATCCACCACCCCGAGCAGCCAATCGCCCTGTTCGTCGCCCGCCGCCCTGGTACCGAAAGCTACCTGATCGACCTGCGTGACGGCCGCCTGCTGCAAACGGTAGCCTCGCAGCCTAACCGGCACTTCTATGGCCATGCCGTGGTACACAAAGACGGCGAATGGCTGTATGCCACCGAAAACGACACCACCGACCCGGGGCGGGGCGTGCTTGGCGTGTACCGGTTCGAAGGCGAGCGCCTGGTGCACACTGGCGAGATACCGACCCACGGTATCGGCCCGCACGAGGTTGCCTGGCTGCCCGACGGCGAAACGCTGGTCGTGGCCAATGGCGGTATCCGTACCGAAGCCGAAAGCCGTGTCGAGATGAACCTCGATGCCATGCAACCTAGCCTGGTGCTGATGCAGCGTGACGGCACCCTGCTGAGCAAGGAAACCCTGGCCCAGCAGATGAACAGCGTGCGACACCTGGCAGTGGCCAGCGATGGCACCATCGCCGCCTGCCAGCAGTTCATGGGCGATGCCGATGAAACTGCCGAGCTGCTGGCGATCAAGCGCCCGGGCGAGCCATTCAAGGCCTTTCCGGTGCCGGAGCGGCAACTGCAAGCCATGGCCCAATACACCGCAAGCGTTGCCATCCACAGCGAGCTGCGGCTGGTAGCGCTGACGGCGCCGCGGGCCAATCGCCTGTTCGTCTGGGACCTGGACAGCGGCGCGGTGCGGCTGGATGCCCCGATGCCCGACTGCGCAGGCGTTGGCGCAGTGAAGGACGGCTTTGTCGTCACCTCCGGGCAGGGCCGTTGCCGGTTCTACGATTGCCGCAAGGCCGAACTGGTCGGACAACCGATGAACCTGCCGTCCGGTTTCTGGGACAACCACCTGCATCTCGTCTGATTTTTCTGTTGCATTCACTGCCTCTTTCGCGGCTAAAGCCGATTCCACAGGGTTCTACACGGTCCCTGTGGGAGCGGTTTTAGCCGCGAAAAGGCCGGCACAGGCATTTCACACCCCTCCTCCCGAAAAACAGTCAATACTTCCCCCATCCACACGTGGGCAGGATCGCCCGTTGTCGTGTAGAAACGAATAACAACTGCATCCAAGGAACCGGACCTATGCTGCGCCGCCGCATGCTCATCATGTTGGCCGTTGTTCTGCTGATTCTGCTGGCCCTGGGGGGTTACAAAGCCTTCTCGATCTACCAGCAGATCCAGATGTTCACTGCCCCCAGACCGCCCATCACCGTGGCGGCTGCCATGGCCGAACAGCGCCAGTGGCAAGAGCGCCTCCCCGCGGTCGGCAGCCTCAAAGCGCTGCAGGGCGTGGATCTGAGCCTGGAGGTGGAAGGCATCGTCAAATCCCTGCACTTCGACTCAGGCCAGCAGGTCAAGGCCGGGCAACTGCTATTGCAGCTCAACGACGATCAGGAAACAGCCCTGCTCGGCACCGCCCAGGCCGACCTGGGCCTGGCCAAGGTCGATTTCGGCCGTGGCAGCCAGCTGGTCGGCGATTCGGCCATCTCCCGCGGCGAATTTGACCGCCTTTCCTCCCAGTACCGGCGCAACCAGGCAGTGGTCGAGCAGCTCAGGGCGCAGAAGATCAAGAAGAGACTCAATGCACCTTTCAGCGGCACCATCGGCATCCGCCAGGTAGACATCGGCCAGTACCTGGCCGCCGGCACGGTGATCGCCACCCTGCAAGACACGTCCAGCCTGTACGTAGACTTCAACGTGCCGGAACAGGCCCTGCCACACCTGAGCCTGGGCCAGCAGGTGCTGGTGCAAGTGGCCGCCTATCCGGGCCAGCGCTTCCCCGCCAACCTCAGCGCCATCAACCCCAAGGTCGAGGAAACCACGCGCAACCTGCTGGTACGCGCCACCATGGCCAACCCCGACGGCAAACTGCTGCCAGGCATGTTCGCCAGCCTGTTGATCCTGCTGCCCAACCCGCAGCCGCAAGTGGTGGCGCCGGAAAGCGCCATTACCTACACCCTGTATGGCAACTCGGTGTATGTCGTCTCACCGAAAAAGGACAAGAACGGCAAGCAGGAAAACGACGACAAGGGCCAACCCCTGCTGATCGCCGAACAGCGCACAGTACAGACTGGCGAGCGCCGAGACGGTGTGGTTGTGGTCAGCAAAGGCCTGCAGGCCGGGGAACAGGTGGTCACCGCAGGGCAGCTGAAACTCACCCCCGGTGCCGCGATACGCATTGGCCAGGACAACGCTCTCAAGCCCGAACCGGGCGCAGCGGCCAAGGACTGACAGGAGGCTGGCATGGCGTTCACCGACCCGTTCATCCGCCGCCCGGTGCTGGCCAGCGTGGTCAGCCTGCTGATTCTGCTGCTCGGCTTCCAGGCCTGGAACAAGCTGCAGATCCGCCAGTACCCGCAAATGGAAAACGCCCTGATCACGGTCACCACTGCCTACCCCGGGGCCAACGCCGAAACCATCCAGGGCTACATCACCCAACCATTGCAGCAGAGCCTGGCCAGTGCCGAAGGCATCGACTACATGACCTCGGTGAGCCGGCAGAACTTCTCGATCATTTCCATTTACGCGCGCATTGGCGCCGACAGCGACCGACTGTTCACCGAGCTGCTGGCCAAGGCCAATGAGGTGCGCAACAAGTTACCCCAGGACTCCGAAGACCCGGTACTGAGCAAGGAAGCTGCCGACGCCTCGGCGCTGATGTACGTCAGCTTCTACAGCAAGGAAATGAGTAACCCGCAGATCACCGACTACCTGTCACGGGTTATCCAGCCCAAGCTGGCCACCTTGCCGGGCATGGCCGAGGCGGAGATCCTCGGCAACCAGGTGTTTGCCATGCGTTTGTGGCTGGACCCGGTGAAACTGGCCGGTTTCGGCCTTTCGGCTACCGACGTGACCAATGCCGTACGCCGCTACAACTTCCTTTCCGCCGCAGGCGAGGTCAAAGGCGAATACGTGGTCACCAGCGTCAACGCCAGTACCGAGCTGAAGTCGGCCGAGGCGTTCGCCGCCCTGCCGCTCAAGACCAGCGGTGACAGCCGCGTGCTGCTGGGCGACGTGGCGCGGGTCGAGATGGGCGCAGAAAACTACGACACGGTCAGCTCGTTCGACGGCACCCCGTCGGTCTATATCGGCATCAAGGCCACCCCGGCCGCCAACCCGCTGGATGTCATCAAGGAAGTGCGGCGCATCATGCCAGAGCTGGAAAGCCAGCTGCCCTCGGCACTGAAAGTGTCGATTGCCTACGACGCCACGCGGTTCATCCAGGCTTCGATCGACGAAGTGATCAAGACCTTGGGCGAAGCGGTGCTGATCGTCATCGTGGTGGTGTTCCTGTTTCTCGGTGCCCTGCGCTCGGTGCTGATTCCGGTGGTGACCATACCGTTGTCGATGATCGGTGTACTGTTTTTCATGCAGATGATGGGCTACTCGCTCAACCTGCTGACCCTGCTAGCCATGGTGCTGGCCATCGGCCTGGTGGTGGACGATGCCATTGTGGTGGTGGAAAACATCCACCGGCACATGGAAGAAGGCAAGTCGCCGTTCGACGCGGCCCTGCAAGGCGCGCGCGAAATCGCCATGCCAGTGGTGTCAATGACCATCACCCTTGCCGCGGTGTATGCACCGATCGGCTTCCTGACCGGGCTCACTGGCGCGCTGTTCAAGGAGTTTGCCCTGACGCTGGCCGGGGCGGTGATCATTTCCGGTATCGTTGCCCTTACCCTGTCGCCAATGATGTGCGCCTTGCTGCTGCGCCGGGAGCAGAACCCGAGCGGCCTGGCCCACCGCCTCGACCAGCTGTTCGAACGCCTGAAGGGGCGCTACCAGCGCTTGCTGCACGCCACCCTCGATAGTCGGCCGGTGGTGCTGGTGTTTGCCGTGATCGTCCTGTGCCTGATCCCGGTGCTGCTCAAATTCACTCAGAACGAACTGGCGCCCAACGAGGACCAAGGGGTGATCTTCATGATGAGCAGCTCGCCCCAGCCGACCAACCTCGACTATCTCAATGCCTACACCGACGAGTTCACACCGCTGTTCAAGACCTTCCCCGAATACTATTCGTCGTTTCAGATCAACGGTTTCAATGGCGTGCAGACCGGTATCGGTGGCTTTTTGCTCAAGCCTTGGAACGAACGTGAACGCACACAGATGGAGCTACTGCCGCTGGTGCAGGCCAAACTCGAGGAAATCAGCGGGTTGCAGATCTTCGGCTTCAACCTGCCGTCGTTGCCCGGCACTGGCGAGGGCTTGCCGTTCCAGTTTGTGATCAATACCGCTGGCGACTACCCGGCACTGTTGGAAGTGGCCCAACGCATCAAGAAGCGCGCTCAGGAATCGGGCAAGTTCGCCTTCCTCGATATCGATCTTGCCTTCGACAAGCCCGAAGTGGTGGTGGACATCGACCGGGCAAAGGCGGCACAGATGGGGGTGTCGATGGACACCATCGGCAGCACCCTGGCGACCCTGCTGGGCGAGGCGGAAATCAACCGTTTCACCCTTGAGGGCCGCAGTTACAAGGTGATCGCCCAGGTTGAACGGCCGTACCGCGACAACCCCGGCTGGCTGAACAATTACTACGTGAAGAACGACCAGGGCCAATTGCTGCCGCTGTCGACCCTGATCACCCTCACCGACCGTGCTCGCCCACGTCAGCTCAACCAGTTCCAGCAACTGAACGCTGCGATCATCCAGGGTGTACCCATGGTCAGCCTGGGCGAGGCGCTGAAGACCGTGCAGGACATAGCTCGCGAAGAGGCCCCGGAAGGCTTTGCCTTCGACTACGCCGGCGCGGCCCGGCAGTACGTTCAGGAAGGTAGCGCATTGTGGGTCACCTTCGGCCTGGCGCTGGCGATCATTTTCCTTGTACTGGCTGCCCAGTTCGAAAGCTTCCGCGACCCGTTGGTGATTCTGGTGACAGTGCCGTTGTCGGTCTGTGGCGCGCTTTTGCCGCTGTTCCTGGGTGTGTCGAGCATGAACATCTACACCCAGGTCGGGCTGGTGACTTTGATCGGACTGATCAGCAAGCACGGTATCCTGATCGTAGAGTTCGCCAATCAGCTACGTCAGGAGCGGGGCCTGAGCGTGCGCGAAGCGATCGAGGAAGCAGCGGCTATTCGCCTGCGACCGGTGCTGATGACCACGGCGGCCATGGTGTTCGGCATGGTGCCGCTGATTCTGGCAACCGGGGCGGGAGCGGTCAGCCGTTTTGACATCGGTATGGTGATTGCCACCGGGATGTCGATTGGCACGCTGTTTACCTTGTTTGTGTTGCCATGTATCTACACCCTGCTGGCGCACAAGGCGAGCGCCAAGGAACCTGCAATCGCTTGAGCCAAACTGTGGGCGCGGGCTTGCCCGCGAAGAGGCCGGCAACGCAGGCGCAAAAAGCCAGAGGCCCCGCAATCGCGAGGCCTCTGGTTTTTCCAGCTAACGCAGGGTTCAACCGAATGGACGCAGCCCTTGACGCAAGCCAAACAGGAACAGCAAAAGGTCATGGTCCGGCTCGGTCCGGGCCTGCTGCGGTTTTGCATCCCGCGGCAACGCGCATTGGTCTGCCATTTCTGCCTTGCTGAACACCGTCGGTCTCGGCTCTTCCCAGGCAGCCACCGCCACGGTGGTCACCGCCAGGCCAGCTACCAGGAACAAAGCTCGAGCAATTTCTAGTTTCATTACTCTAACCCTTTGACAGCGCTGCCAAACGCCATCTTGTAAAAGTAGAGCAGTGTCCGCCATTCTGCGTCATTGAGCGACGAATGGCGGCGTAGCTGACGCAAGTCATTGCCGGCCGCACGCTGGCAACTGATACGCCGCCTGCACTTTTCCAGGTCCAGCAGCGCCACTTCGACGCGAGCCTGGTCGCCCTCGCCGATCACCTTGATGAATACGTGCTTGCCATACAGGCAGCCGTGTTGCCAGTGCCCCAGGTGCATCCGCGCCAGGTTTTCCGCCAGGTCCTTGAGCATGCGCTCATGCACCACCTGCGGGTAACGCTCGCGGGCACCTTCGGCATGCCAGGTGTCGAGTTCGACAAAACCGTCCAGCGCTTCGCTGACCAGCAGCGCGCGCCACTGGTGCTCGGCATCGCGCTCCGCACCACAGAAGACGATACGCGGTACACGCACGCCCAGCTGCTCGAAACTGTTCAGCGCATCGAGTTCACGCAATACCGTCGGCCGACCAAAAGGGTGCAACAGGCTGCGGTAGATATGCCCAACCTGGCGCTTGGCATACAACAGCTTGCCATTGGCATCGTTGAGGCGTTGCACGCCACTTTCACCGCCGCGGCGCTGGTTAGGCTCCTCGACCCACTCGCCTTGCTGACGCCAGTAAAAATCGAACCGCGATTCCCCTTTATGGGCTACAGCCATCAAACACTACCCCTTACGCAATACGTAGACTCGCCACATGGCATAGAACGGCAGGAAGTCGAGGCGTTCCTGGATTCTGAAGCCGGCAGCCCTGAATTCTTCTTCGACCGTTTCGGCAGGTAACACGAAACGGTTCTGGTAATTATCCTGTTCGGCTTTGGCGCTACGGCGCAGCTCCAGCTTTTTCCGGCGCCAGGCCTTGAAGTTGCCATCCACCCACAGGGACAGGATCACACTATCACGGCTAACCCGCTGAAATTCCGAAAGTATGGTCTTTCTGTGCGCCGCCTCGCCAATGTGGTGGAACAGGCGCATGCAGAAAATGCTGTCGACGGCGTTATCCGGCAGGTCGATGGCAAATGCCGAAGTCTGCAAAGGCCGTACCCGTGCGACCACCTCTGGCGGTTGCGCCGCACAGGCAGTCTCGATCATGGCCTCGGAGTTGTCGGCACCGATGATTACCCGATTGGGCTTTTCCGCCAACAGCGGCCAGAAACGGCCCGCACCGCATGGCAGGTCCAATACCAGGCCGGGCTCGCCAGCCAATGCCAAGGCGCGGCGCGCCAACTGCTCATCTCGCTTGTGGGAAAGGCGTCGCGCCAGGCCGGCCTGGTGCTTGAGAAAGTACTCGCGCGCATGGTCTTTGTCGTACTTCTCGGAAAATTCAAGCTTGATGGGGCTACGCATTGGGCATCTCCTGACTCCATTGCGCCCACATTAGGTATGCAAGCGTTGGAATCAGGTCATGCCAGTGTGAAAAAAACGTTGAGTACCAGTTGACCTGATACAAGAAATTACCCGACCAAGGCGTCCGGGTCACCTTTGGTTGCGGTGTTGCTCAGGTCCACCTGGAAGCGGCAGCCATGTGGCAAGGTGGATGTCAGGGTGACACGCCAGCCCTGGTCGTCACAGATCCGCTGTACCAGCGAAAGCCCCAGCCCCAGGCCCTCGCCACGCCGTTCATCGCCGCGCACGAACGGCCTGAACATGGCCTCGCGCTGCTCTTCGGGGATACCCACGCCGCTGTCTTCTACGCTGAAACCGTTGGCTTCCAGGCTCAGGCGGATATACCCACTGTCGGTGTAGTGCGCAGCATTGCGCAGCAGGTTACCCATCACCGACTGCAGGAAGGTGGCGTTGTACAGCACAGGGCTAGCACTCACGCGGCCATCGAAATACAGGGTGAGGCCTTTCTGTTCGATGGTGTCGCGCCACACCCCGATAAGCTCGTCGGCCACTTCGCGCAGGGTCGCCCGTGACGCCACCGCGCCCTCATCACGCTGCGCCCGGGCCAACATGAGGAAGGTCTTGACCAGCTCGCGCATTTCTTCGGTAGCCCGCGCAACCCGCTCCACCTGGCTGCGCGCGCGGGCATCGAGGCCAGGGTTTTCCATCAGAAGCTCGCAAGAGGTAGCCAACACCATCAACGGCGTGCGTAGTTCGTGGCTGACGTCGCTGGTGAACAGCCGCTCGCGGGTCAACGCATCACGCAAGCGGCCCAGGGTATCGTCGAAAGCCACTGCAAGCTGGCCGACTTCGTCTGCCGCATAATCCGGCGCCAGCGGTGGGGCCAGGCCCAGTAACTGATCGCGGTGGCGCACCTGACGCGCCAGGCGGATGACCGGTGCCATTACCCGACGTGCAACCAACCAGCCAAGGATGACCGCCAGCACCAGGCTGAGCACGAAGCCCACCACAACCACGGCAAACAGTATGCGCTCACGCTCCTCGAAGTCGCTCTGGTCCTGCAGCAGTACATAGCGGCGACCATCGACGATCTCGACCATGGCGTGGTACGACAGCTGGTCTCGGAACACTTCGTGGAAACCGCGGTCGAGGTGACGCAGGTCCTTGGGCAGCTCGAAGTCGTCACGCCCACCACTGAAGTAGAACAGCTGGTCCGGGCGAGGCCGATGACTCCAGTCACTGACGCTGTCCATACGCAGCAGGCGCTGCAGATCACCGCCCAGTACCGAAGAAATCAGTCGTTCCTCGACCAGGTGCACCGTGGCGACGATACCGAATGCGAAGGCCCCGGCCACCAGCGCGCTCATCAGGGCAAAGGCGATGATGATGCGCTGGGCAAGGCTTTGCTTAAACTCCATCGCGGCCCTCGGCGAGGCGATAGCCGACGCCATGGACGGTATGCAGCAACGGTTTTTCAAACGGTTTGTCGATCACCTGGCGCAACTGATGCACATGGCTGCGCAGGCTGTCGCTATCAGGGCAGTCATCGCCCCACAAGGCTTCTTCCAGCACCTCGCGGCGCAGTACGTGCGGGCTTTTCTGCATCAGTACCGCCAGCAGCTTGAGGCCGACCGGGTTGAGCTTCAGCAGGCGACCTTGGCGGGTTACCTCGAGGGTATCGAGGTCGTAGCTGAGGTCAGCCACCTGCAGGGTGCGCCGCCCACCGCCCTGGGCACGGCGCAGCACCGCTTCGATGCGCGCCGCCAGCTCCGACAGGGCAAATGGCTTGAGCAGGTAGTCGTCAGCCCCAGAGCGGAAGCCCTGCAGGCGGTCGTCCAGCTGGTCACGGGCAGTGAGCATGATCACCGGCGTGTCACGGCGGGCATCTTCGCGCAGGCGCTTGCACAAGGTGTAACCATCAATGCCTGGCAGCATGATGTCGAGGACGATCAGGTCGTAGTGCTCGGTGGCGGCCAGATGCAGCCCGGACAGGCCATCCTGGGCACAGTCGACGGTGTAGCCCTTCATGCCCAGGTAATCGGCCAGGTTGGCCAGGATATCGCGGTTGTCTTCAACCAAAAGAATGCGCATCGGTTTCTCCTGTGCGGCGCTTCTCGCTGTGGTGCGCGGCAGGCGCAGCTTAAGGCCAATGCCTGCACGGTGCCAGCCCTTGGGAAAATTCACCCCACTTGACAGTTTTTTCACTGATCCTTCACGGACACAGGATAGCGGGCGGCCGAAAATACCCGCTCTTTTTCGCGCCCTGGAGCCGTCATGCAGCAACGCACCCGCCCTCGCCCGATCAACTACTGGCTGTACCTGGGGATTCCCCTGGCGACTGCGCTGGCCCTGATCCTGCTGGAACTGACTTCAGTCGACATGGATGTCGCCAACCTGTTCTTCGACCCCGCTGCCGGGCAGTTCATTGGCCGCCACAGTTACGTGTTGGAAAACATCCTGCATGACCGGGTCAAGCAAGTGGTGATCCTGTTGGGGGTGATATCGCTGCTGACCTTTGCCGCGAGCCTTTTCTGGAAGCGCCTGTTTGGCTGGCGCCGTGAACTAGGCTGCCTGGTGCTGGCGCTGGGCTTGTCCACAGCGTTTGTCACGCCGCTGAAAAAAGTCACCCAGGTGCAGTGCCCTTGGAGCCTGACCCAGTTTGGCGGCACCGAAACGTACAGCAAGCTGCTGGAACCACGGCCGCCTACCAACAAGCCTGGGCTGTGCTGGCCGGGCGGGCATGCCGCGACCGGGTTCTGCCTGTTCGCCTTGTTCTTCATGCTGCGTGATCGCAAGCCGCGCCTGGCGCGGGTGGCGTTTTTAGTAGCCCTGGTAGCAGGGTCGATACTGTCGGTGGGCAGGATGATGCAGGGGGCGCACTTCCTGTCGCACAATGTGTGGACAGCAGTGTTCTGCTGGTTGATCGGACTGGGGTCGTATTACCTGGTTCTCTATCGGCGGGCGCAGGCCGAGGTGCCCGTCGCCGAGCACAGCGCCGCATGAAAGAGGGAGGGGCCGCTTTGCGGTCCCTTCGCATCACAAGGCTGCCCTCAGGCATGCTCGACGAACACATCAGCAAACACCTGCCCCCGCGGCACGCCTGCGATGAACATCCGCCGGGCAAACCGCTCGACACTCCCAGGCGCCCCACACAGCAGCACCACCGTCTGCCGCGACAACAGCCGCATCCCGGCCAACGCTTCATCCATCTGTTCCACCAGCACCAACTCGACACTCACCCCTGGCAGCTTCAGCAGCGGCTCCGCCAGATAGTGCCCCGCCGGATCCCGCGCTACATGCAGCACGCGGATTTCGCCCCGATGCCCCAGGCGCAACGCTTCGCGCAAGATACCCCAGAGCGGCGCCAGCCCGGTTCCCGCGGCCAGCAACCACAGCGGCCGCTCCTGCCAATCAGGGTCGTAATGAAGGGCTCCGCCTCTGAACTCACCCAAATGCATCTGATCGCCCACCTGCAGCCCACGCGCCCTGTCGCAAAAGGCACCAGGTCGCTGGCAATCGATATGAAACTCGAGAACATCATCCTCACCCGGCAGGCTGGCCAGGGAATAAGGCCGAGCAACCGCCTCCAGCCACAGCACCACATGCTGCCCCGCCTGGTAACGCACCGCCCGCGCGGGCCGCACCCGCAGGCGCAATACATCGCCAAACCAGTCCAAAGCGCAGACCTGCGCCGGTACGCCACCCTGCCGGGGGTCGTATAGCGCCACACGCAGGTCCTCGACCACCCGGCACTGGCATGCCAGGCGCCAGCCCTGAGCGTGTTTCTCCAACGCCAATGCCTCGGGCAAAGCGTCCGCCGGTTGCCCATCCAGGCAGTGCACCAGACAAGCGTGGCAACTGCCGGCGCGGCAACTGTAGGGCACATTCAGCCCCGCCTCGTTGAGGGCATCGAGCAGGTTGCTGCCAATGGGCACCACCCAGCGGCGCTCGCCCACGCAAATTTCGGGCATGTTCGGTACATCTCCTGCTATCCAAGGCTCACTGTAAGCCAAGCAGAGCACACCAGCAAAATAGATGCCGGCACGCTGCCGACCATGGTCCAGACCGGCCGCAGGTGTGCCGGGCACGGATGCGCGCTATACTGCCGCGCCTTTTTCCGTCGGCCTGACCTGCCGGCGCCTTGCAAGGCGTTTCGACGTGCTGGTCGGCTATGTCGAGCGTCTTTTTGAATGTTCCCGTCTTTAAGAGGAGCGCGCTGCATGACCGTGATCAAGCAAGACGACCTGATTCAGAGCGTCGCCGACGCCCTGCAATTCATCTCGTACTACCACCCCGTCGATTTCATCCAGGCCATGCACGAGGCCTATCTGCGTGAGGAGTCGCCTGCTGCACGCGACTCCATCGCCCAGATCCTGATCAACTCGCGCATGTGCGCCACCGGCCATCGTCCAATCTGCCAGGACACCGGTATCGTCACCGTGTTCATCCGCGTGGGCATGGACGTGCGCTGGGACGGCGCCACCATGAGCGTCGACGACATGATCAACGAAGGTGTGCGTCGCGCCTACAACCTGCCTGAGAACGTCCTGCGCGCTTCGATCCTGGCCGACCCAGCCGGTGCCCGCAAGAACACCAAGGACAACACCCCGGCAGTGATCCACTACTCCATCGTCCCTGGCGACAAGGTCGAAGTGGATGTTGCAGCCAAGGGCGGCGGCTCGGAAAACAAGTCGAAGATGGCCATGCTCAATCCGTCCGACTCGATCGTCGACTGGGTACTGAAGACCGTGCCGACCATGGGTGCTGGCTGGTGCCCGCCCGGCATGCTCGGCATCGGCATCGGCGGTACCGCCGAGAAGGCCGCGGTCATGGCCAAGGAAGTGTTGATGGAGTCCATCGACATTCACGAACTGAAAGCCCGTGGCCCACAGAACCGCCTGGAAGAAATCCGCCTGGAGCTGTTCGACAAGGTCAACCAGCTGGGCATCGGCGCTCAAGGCCTGGGTGGCCTGACCACTGTGCTCGACGTCAAGATCATGGACTACCCGACCCACGCGGCGTCCTTGCCGGTGTGCATGATCCCCAACTGCGCCGCTACTCGCCACGCCCACTTCGTGCTCGATGGCACCGGCCCGGCAGAACTGGAAGCGCCGTCGCTGGACGCCTACCCGGAAATCGTCTGGGAAGCCGGCCCGAGCGCCCGTCGCGTCAACCTCGACGACATTACCCCGGAAGAAGTTGCCAGCTGGAAGCCGGGCGAAACCATCCTGCTCAACGGCAAGATGCTGACTGGCCGCGATGCCGCGCACAAGCGCATGGTTGAAATGCTCAACCGTGGCGAAGAGCTGCCGGTAGACCTGAAAGGCCGCTTCATCTACTACGTAGGCCCGGTCGATCCGGTGGGTGACGAAGTGGTAGGCCCAGCCGGCCCGACCACTGCTACCCGCATGGACAAGTTCACCCGCCAGATCCTTGAGCAGACTGGCCTGCTGGGCATGATCGGCAAGTCCGAGCGTGGCCCGACCGCCATCGAAGCGATCAAGGACAACAAGGCTGTGTACCTGATGGCCGTTGGCGGCGCTGCCTACCTGGTAGCCCAGGCCATCCGCAAGTCGAAGGTGCTGGCCTTCGCCGAGCTGGGCATGGAGGCGATCTACGAGTTCGAAGTCAAGGACATGCCGGTGACCGTCGCCGTGGACAGCAACGGCGAGTCGGTACACATCACTGGCCCTGCCCTGTGGCAGAGCAAGATTGCCGAAAGCCTGGCCGTAGAAGTGAAGTAACCTGATGTAACTGTGGCGCCTGCTTCGCGGGCAAGCCCGCTCCCACAAGTTCAGCGCAAGCCAGAAGGCTACGCGTTTGACTGTGGGAGCGGGCTTGCCCGCGAAGAGGCCGCCACTGTCATCACAGGACTCTCTCGAACTGCTCCGGCCAGTCCCGCCAGGTAAACACCTGCCCTTCCTGCCTCACCCGCCGTACTTCCTCCAAATCCACCTCACACACCAGCCACTGGCTGCAGTCCGGGTTCAACTGCTCACTCAACGCCAGCACCCCATCCCCTGGCATCCCGTGATCCGGCGGCACGAACAGGCCTGCCCGACCAATATTCTCGTCCAATGCCGGCGACCACGGCGCCACCCCCACCGTAGGGCTCTGCAACACGGCAATCTGGTTCTCCAGAGCGCGCGCCTGGGCGCCAATACGCACCCGGTGGTAACCGGCTTCGGTATCGGTACAACTCGGCGCCAGAATCAGGTCGGCACCACACTCGGCCAGGCGGCGGGCCAGCATCGGGAACTCGTTGTCGTAGCAGATCAGAATGCCCAGCCGCCCCAGTTCGGTTTCGAAGACCTGCAACCCCTGGCCTGCAGCAATGTCCCATTGCTCGCGCTCGAAGCGGGTCATCATCAGTTTGTCCTGATAACCCAGCACACCTTGGGGGCCGAACAGCCAGGCACGGTTGCGGTAGCGCCCATCGCTGTCCAGCACCGGCACACTGCCCGGTTGCAGGTAGATCCCCCAGCGCCGGGCAAGGCTCTCGCACAACGCTTTCCAGGGTTCGATCAGCGGCTGGATGCCGGCAATCGAAGCCTTCAGGTCTTCCCGCTGCCCGGCATTCAGCTGGCCGCTCAGCACCAGCCCGGCGTACTCCGGCAACAGCAGCAAGCGTGCCCCTGCCTCCACCGCTTCGGCGCACAGGCCTTGCAGGTGGTCGGCGTAGGCGTCCCACGTCTCATGCAGCTCGATGGCGTACTGGCAGGCCGCCAGGCGGATCATATCGGCAGTGCCTTGAGCCAGAATGACATCAGCTTGTCAGAGCTTTCCTGCTCGTCCAGGTCGCGCCAGGCGTAGGTGGTGCGCAGCGACGGGTCGTGCAGGAAGCCGCGGTTGCGCCAGAAGCCGTGCAGGGGTTTGTACTCTGCTGGTCGTCGCGGGTGTGCACCAGGCCGTTCGACCGCGCAGAACGCGCAATAATCGAACTCGGCCAGTTTGTGTGCGTAGGACTCGCGCTCGATGAAGAAGCGAACCCCCAGGCCCTGACCGCGGTATGCCGGCAACACCAGCGACTCACCGAAGTAGTACACACTGGCCGGGTCGCGCCCCTGGGCCAGGAATGGCTGCTGGAATTCGGGCGCGACGTCCACCAGCGGCAGGCCGGTAGAAGCGCCGACCACTTTGCCGTCGTCCAGCGCCAGCACAACCAGGCTGCGCCCGGAGCGGGCATAGTTGGCCAGGTAGTCGGCCTCGTACTCCGGGGTGCCGTCGTAAAGGTAGGGGAACTCGCGGAACACAGTAAGGCGCAGGCGAGCGAGGTCATCGATGTAAGGCGCGATAGCGGCACCGTGCAACAGGCGTATTTCCATGTTTGGCGGTCGTTTTGTCGATGTGGATGACGCGCTCGGCTAAGCCGGGCTTGAGGGGAAACCCTATCATCCGAGTTAGCGACCCGCCTTTTCCCTACACGACAGGAATTGTTCCATGACCGCAACCGAACTGGTAAATGCTTACTACGCCGCCTTCAACGCGGGTGACATGCCAGGCTTTCTGGCGCTGCTCAGCGAAGACGTGATCCACGACATCAACCAGGGCGAGCGTCAGATGGGCAAGGCCAGGTTCGCCGCGTTCATGGAAAAGATGAACCGCTGCTACCGCGAGCGCCTGGCCGACATCGTGGTGATGCAGAACGCCGATGGCAGCCGCGCGGCGGCGGAGTTCACCGTGCATGGCGAATACCTGGCCGATGACGAAGGGTTGCCGACGGCAAACGGGCAGACCTATGTGCTGCCGGCGGGGGCGTTCTTCTATATTCACTGTGGCAAGATTGCCCGGGTGACCAACTACTACAACCTCAATGACTGGGTTGAGCAGGTTGCCTGAAGCAACCCGCTCTGAACTCAACCAAGCCTGTCAGACAATACGCGTGCCCAGTACTTGAAGGAACGCCGCCAGCCAGGCCGGGTGCGCTGGCCATGCCGGTGCGGTCACCAGGTTGCCATCCACATGCGCCTGGTCCACCGCGATGTCGATGAACGTGCCACCCGCCAGGCGCACTTCTGGCGCACATGCCGGGTACGCGCTGCATTCACGCCCATCCAGCACCCCAGCTGCCGCCAGCAACTGGGCACCATGGCATACCGCTGCAATCGGCTTGCCGGCCTGGTCGAACGCACGCACCAGCTCCAGCACCTTTTCATTCAGGCGCAGGTATTCCGGCGCGCGACCACCCGGAATCAGCAGCGCGTCATAACTCTCGGGCCGCACCCGCACGAAGTCATAGTTCAGGGCAAAATTGTGCCCGGGCTTTTCGCTGTAGGTCTGTTCACCCTCGAAGTCATGAATCGCGGTACGCACAGTCTGCCCCGCCAGCTTCTCCGGGCACACCGCATGCACCGTGTGGCCTACCATGCTCAGGGCCTGGAACGGCACCATCGCTTCGTAATCCTCGACGTAGTCGCCCACCAGCATGAGAATTTTCTTCGCCGTCATCTTGCCCACTCCTTCGGTTAACCGTGAATAGTCACTGCACGATAGCCGCTGTCAGTCACGGCGGTCGAGGAAGTTGACCACCAAACGATCCAGCCAGCCCCAGATCCGTTGCTTGACCCTGCGCCACAAAGGGCGCGCATGCCAGTGAGCGAGGTCGACTTCTTCGCTCAGGGCGAAGTCGCGCTCGAAGCTGGCCACCACCGCCGCTGTCAACGGCGGGTCCAGCGCCTCGATGTTGGCTTCAAGGTTGAAGCGCAAGTTCCAGTGGTCGAAGTTGCACGAACCGACGCTGACCCAGTCGTCCACCACAGCCATCTTCAGGTGCAGGAAGCACGGCTGGTACTCGAAAATCCGTACGCCCGCGCGTAACAGCCGCGGGTAGTAACGATGCCCGGCGTAGCGTACCGAGGGGTGATCGGTGCGCGGACCGGTCAACAACAGCCGCACGTCCAGGCCCTTGCTGGCAGCCCGACGCAACGAGCGGCGCACGCTCCAGGTCGGCAAGAAGTACGGCGTGGCCAGCCATACCCGTTTCTTGCCGCTGTTCAGTGCCCGTACCAGCGCGTGCAGGATGTCCTGGTGCTGGCGGGCGTCGGCATAAGCGACCCGGCCCATGCCCTGCCCCTGCGCAGGCACCTTGGGCAGACGCGGCAGGCCAAAGCCTTCAGCAGGGCGCCAGGCGGTGCGGCGAGTGTTGGCGTGCCACTGACGGTCGAACAGCAACTGCCAGTCGCTCACCACCGGCCCCTGCATCTGCACCATCACTTCGTGCCATTCGCTGGTCGCCTCACCCGGCTTCCAGAACTCGTCGGTAACGCCCGTCCCCCCCACCACGGCCCAACGTTCGTCCACCAGTAGCAATTTGCGATGATCACGGTACAGGTTACGCAGGCCACGCTTCCAGCGCAGGCGGTTATACCAGCGCAAGTACACGCCAGCGTCCAGCAGGCGCTGACGCAACGCACTGTTGAAGGCCAATGCACCGTAGTCATCAAACAGGCAGCGCACCCGTACGCCACGTCGGGCAGCCTGCTCCAGCGCGTCCACCACCGCCTCGGCACAGGCGCCGGCCTCGACCAGGTACAGTTCCAGGTCAACCTGGAACTCGGCCCGCATGATCGCCAGGAGCATGCGCGGAAAGAACGCGGGGCCATCGATAAGCAGTTCGAACTGGTTGCCATCCCGCCAGGGGAAGACCGGCCCCGCCATGTCAGCGCGCAGTGAAGATCAGCACCGCGCTAACCGGCACCGACGGGTTGATGGACTTCAACCTGGCAAACTTGCGCAGGCTTTCCAGGCCCGGCATCAAGCCGAAATCTTCGGCGCGCAGCACCAGGGGCTCAAGGGTCACCACCTGGAAACGCCGCGCATCCAGGCGGGTGGCCAGCAACAAAACATTGTAGCGGTGCGACTGGCCATGCAGGGTGACCGTCAGCGGCAGGCGCAACTCGATCTGTGCACCATCGGCCAGGTCATTGATCGGCTGCAGGTCGATCTGCGTCTTCACTGTGGCCTCGGCGAAGCGCTCGACCTCGAACAGGTTGTCGCGCATTTGCTCGTCACGCAGCGGAATACCGCTGCTTACCGAGTCCATCTCGATCCTCAACCCGGCCACACCCTTGCGGTCGACCGTGCCGTGCAGCACCAGAAAACGATGCACTTCGGCGGTATTGCCATTCTTGCCGGTAATAAACGACAGCCGTGAAGATTCGCCATCCAGGTGCCAATTGGCATGAGCGGGCAGGCACAAAGCCAGCAACAAGGCAGGCAGCAGGCGGGGCAGCTTGAACATGACAGATCTCGTGAAACCAGGCCGCCAACCTTACCCGCCTGCATTCATGGCAGCAAGCGGCAGCCCTCACGCGCGCCTTGCCAGGCCGCCTGGCTGCGCCGCCCCAGGCCTTCAGCGGTGACTTTCCGCTGCTGGCTGTTTTCCTCCAGCAGGCTCAATGGCAGCCACTGCTTCACATACCCTCGGCAGTACGCCTCGTCAAAGCCCATGACAAAGCGGCAGGAACAGTATTCCTTGGCCGAGTAGGCCGGCAGTATGCCGGGGAAGTCCGCCAGCGCCTGGCGTTCTTGCCAGGCCCAATACAGGAGCCCTGCCAGGACCAGCAGCAATAGCCGCTTCATGCCCCCTCCCCGGCCAGTGCCGCCAGCACCCGCTTGAGCAGTTCATCGTGTCGGTAGCTGCTGTCGCGGTCATCGGCGTAGCGCACGATCACCAGCTTTTGTTCAGGCAGCACATATAACGCCTGCCCCCAGTGGCCAAGGGCGGCGAAGGTGTCTGCGGGTGCGCTGGGCCAAGGCCGTTCGGCGCCAGCCAGCGGCTGGTTGAGCCACCAGTGGCCACCGGGGGTGGCCTCGCCAGGCAGCGCTTGGGCCTGGGCAAACGGGGTACGGTTGAAGGCTACCCAGGCTTTGGGCAGCAATTGTCGGCCCTGCCAGCGCCCGTCGCGTTGCATCAACAGGCCGATACGGGCCAAATCGCGGGCACTTAGGTACAGATAAGAAGAGCCTACGTAGGTGCCTGCCCGGTCTCGCTCCCATACCGCACTGCCGATACCCAACGGGGTGAACAGTGCGTCCCAGGGATAGTCGGGGTACTGCCCGGCATCGAGCATGCCGCGCAGCGCTGCGGCCAGCAGGTTGCTGTCGCCGCTGGAGTAGAGGAATCGCTGACCGGGGCTGGCAGCGGTACCCCGCGCTGCCGTATAGGCTGCCATGTCTGCGCGGCCACGGGTATACAGCATGGCCACCACCGAGGATTTCAGCGGTGCATATTCATAGTCTTCCTGCCAGTCGAGGCCACTGGCCCAGTGCAGCAGGTCGGCCATACGCACACCGGGGTGGGCGCGCATGGGTGGATAGAAGCGGCTGACCAGGTCTTGCATCTGGAAGCGGCCTTCGCCCTGGGCCACGCCCATTATCGTGGCCAGTACGCTCTTGCTTACCGACCAGGTCAGGTGCGCGGTGTCGGCACAGGTGGGCGCTGTGTAGCGCTCGTGGAGGATACGACCGTC
This sequence comes from Pseudomonas sp. D5(2026), assembly GCF_057766845.1. Lineage (NCBI taxonomy): Bacteria > Pseudomonadati > Pseudomonadota > Gammaproteobacteria > Pseudomonadales > Pseudomonadaceae > Pseudomonas > Pseudomonas sp. D5(2026). The sequence goes on along the minus strand of NZ_CM173421.1, from coordinate 923,298 downwards.
GCGGATGACCAGCAGAGCGTCGGTGCGGATGCCGTTGCGCTCTGAGGGAGAGCGTGCGGGAAAGGCGTAAGCGTCGACGGCCCGCCAGTCAAGGGTGGCAGGGTCGTTCTGCCACTGCGGGTCAGGCCAGTCCTCAGCCTTGACGCTACCTGCAATCATCGCAAGGAGGACCAACAGTACCTTCATCGTGCTCGCCCTGATTGGGGCTGCCTTGCAGCCCTTCGCGGGCAAGCCCGCTCTCACAGTTGCAGGAGCGGATGCCCCCGCGAACAGGCCAACATCATCAATAGAGCATCAGCGCCGAACCGGCCGCTTCTGCAACTTGCGCTGCAGCGTCCGCCGGTGCATGCCCAGCGCCCGTGCGGTCGCCGAGATGTTGCCTTCATGCTCGTTCAGCACGCGCTGGATGTGTTCCCACTGCAGGCGATCGACCGACATCGGGTTTTCCGGCACCAGGGTATCCAGGTCGGTGTGCTCCGACAGCAGTGCTGCCAACACGTCATCGGCGTCAGCCGGCTTGCACAGGTAGTTGCAGGCACCGCGCTTGACCGCCTCCACTGCGGTGGCAATGCTCGAGTAACCGGTCAGGATCACCACGCGCATTTCCGGGTCCAGTTCCAGCAACTTGGGCAGCAACACCAGGCCGGAATCGCCATCCATTTTAAGGTCCAGCGTGGCGTAGTCAGGCAGGTCCTGCTGGGCCAGAATCAAGCCTTCTTCGGCAGAACTGGCAGTGCTCACACGGAAACCGCGACGGCTCATGGCCCTGGCCATGACCCGGGTGAAGGTGGCATCGTCATCCACCAGCAGCAGGTGCGGCAGCTCTTCGCTTTCGACCTGGTTTTCTTCGCTCATCATTCATCTCCTCGCTTGCCATAGGGCAGGCGCAGTTCGGTCAGGGTGCCACCCTGTTCATGACTATAGAGTTTCACCGAGCCGCCCGCACGGGTCACGCTGGCCTTGCTCAAGAACAGGCCAAGGCCAAAGCCTTTGCCCTTGGTGGTAATAAAAGGTTTGCCAATGGCTTCGGCAATGGCCGGCGGTACGCCAGGGCCGTGGTCGTGGATACTGATGACAATGTCCTGGGCGTCCCAGTCCAGGCGAACCTCCAGATCATCAGGGCAGGCATCGGCGGCATTGTTCAACAGGTTCAGTAGCGCCTGGGTCAGGTCTGGCGGCGGAGACAGGCGCGGCACTTTGCCGTCGCGCAGGCGCTGGAAGCGGTAGCTGGCTTCCGGGCGCATCAGGTGCCAGCGGTTGAGCGCCTCGTCCAGCCAGGCAGTCACATCCTGCTCCACGATGGCCAGGCGTCGGTTGGCTTCGGCTGCGCGCACCAACTGCTGCAAGGTCTCTTTGCACAGCTTTACCTGGTCCTGGAGGATCTGCAGGTCCTCCTGCAACAGCGGGTCGGTGTGGTCCTGGCGCATTTCGTTGATCAGCACGCTCATGGTCGCCAGCGGCGTACCCAGCTCATGGGCGGCGCCGGCGGCCTGGGTCGCCACTGCCAGCAGTTGCTCGTCGCGCAGGCTCTCTTCACGCCGCTCTGAACGCAGCTGTTCCTGGCGGCGCAGCTCTTCGGCCATGCGCGCGGCAAAGAAGGTGATCACTGCGGCAGCCAAGGCAATGCTCAGCCACATGCCGTAGACCTGCATCTTGTCCCGCGCCATTGGCAGCCCTTCGAGCGGGTAGAACTGCACCAGCAGCAAACTGTAGGCCGTCAGCGCAATACCCGACAGGATCAGCGAATACAGCCACGGCAAGGTCACCGCAGCGATCGCCAGCGGCACCAAGTAATACGACACGAACGGGTTGGTCGAGCCGCCGGAGTAATACAGCAAGGCGCTATGGATCAGCAGGTCACAGGCCAGCTGCAGGGCGTATTCCATTTCGGTGACGGGCAGCGACAGGCGCAGGCGCAGGGCCGTGAAGGCACACAGCAGCGAAGAAAGGGCCAAGGTGCCGGCCAGCGACAGCCAGGGCAACGGCAGCAGTTCGGTCCAGTAGGCAACGCCCACCGAGCCGGCCTGGGCAGCCAGGACCAGGACCCGAATAAGGGTGAGGCGCCAGAGGTTCTGGCGGGTAGCGGACAACGGTTGTACGGCGGCGAGCATGAGCTCTCCTGATGAGTGCTCCAGAAAAATCGGCTGGAGTATACCGAAGCCGGGCGCCTCGCTGCAGCGATGCGGCAAAGCGCCACACTTTGTCACAGGTTCATGATGGCACTTTTGAACCCACTACACTGTTGCCGGTCCGATGGGCCATGCGTGGAATGGAAGTCCAGCCCCCACGCCTTTCAATGCCAAGGAGTATCACATGCAAATCCCACGTCGCGGCGCCGCCCTGATCATGTCTTGTGGCCTGCTCGCCAGCCTGCCGGCACTGGCCGCCGATGAACCGCGTTTCAACCAGGTATCGCTGCGGGCCGAAGTCAGCAAGGAAGTGGCGCGCGACCTGATGGTCGTGACCCTGTACAGCGAAGCGCAGAACAGCGACCCGGGCAAGCTCGCCAAGCAGATCACCGAAACCATGAACAAGGCCGTGCAGCAGTCGCGCCAGGTCAAGGACGTGAAGATCAGCCAGGGCAGCCGCAACAGCTACCCGGTATACGACAGCAAGGGCCAGAAGATCACCGGCTGGCGCGAACGCGCCGAGCTGCGCCTGGAAAGCGCCAACTTCCCGGCCTTGTCCCAGCTTACCGCCGATCTGTTGCAAGAGCTGAAAATGGGCGGCATGGACTTCTCCATCGCACCCGCCACGCGCAAGGCCAGCGAGGATGCACTGCTCAAGGATGCGGTCGATGCCTTCAAGGCTCGCGCGCAACTGGCGACTGAAGCGCTGGGTGGCAAAGGCTACAAAGTGGTCAGCCTGAACCTCAACAGCAGCGGTTACCCGCGCCCGTACTTGCGTAGCGCGCCGATGGCGATGAAGGCCATGGGGGCTGATGAAGCAGCACCCGCGCCGGATATCGAGGCGGGCACCAGTGAAGTGAGCATGAACGCCGATGGCCTGATCGAAGTGCAGATGCCATAAGGCGTCCACGCATCATCTGTGAGAGCGGGTGGGCTCGCGAACTAGACACTGCGGTGGATGGCACGGGCTTCGCCCGTGTTCGCGGGTAAACCCGCTCCTACAGGTGACCGCATCAATTTCACGATTTTCGGAAGTTTCCTACGCACCACATAGGTGCCTTCCTACATTCCTGCCCACCCGAAATATCGCGCAAAACGCCATCATCGCGCCTACGCAAACGTTTAACTTCGCCAAAAGTTATATCGATGCGACATCCATGTACGGACGTTCCACTTTTCTGGCGCCAACTATCCTCCTACCTGTTGCATTGGGAACAGCCCCTGCATAAGTATCCGCAGGTCGGCTCACGAGGCCACCTCATCCAAAAAATGACAACAATGAGGCCACCATGCTCAAACACGCAGTCATTCCGTTCCTGCTGGGTGCAGGCTTGCTCAGCGGCGCACCGTCGGCCGTTGCCGCATCCAACCTGGTGTTCTGCTCCGAAGGCAGCCCGGCCGGCTTCGATCCGGGGCAGTACACCACCGGGACCGACTTCGACGCCTCGGCAGAGACCGTATTCAACCGCCTGACCCAGTTCGAGCGCGGCGGCACTGCGGTCATCCCGGGCCTGGCAACCAAATGGGAGGTGTCCGACGACGGCAAGACCTATACCTTCCACCTGCGCGAAGGGGTGAAGTTCCACACCACCGACTACTTCAAGCCCAGCCGCCCGTTCAACGCCGACGACGTGCTGTTCACCTTCAACCGTATGCTCGACAAGGACAACCCGTTCCGCAAGGCGTACCCCACCGAGTTTCCATACTTCACCGACATGGGCATGGACAAGAACATTGCCAAGGTGGAGAAACTTGACGAGCACACGGTGAGGTTCACCCTCAACGAGGTTGACGCCGCGTTCATCCAGAACCTGGCCATGAGCTTTGCCTCGATCCAGTCCGCCGAATACGCCGACCAGTTGCTCAAGAACGGCAAGGCCGCCGACATCAACCAGAAGCCGATCGGCACCGGCCCGTTCGTGTTCAGCAAGTACCAGAAGGACGCGCAGATCCGCTTCAAGGGCAACAAGGACTACTGGAAGCCCGAGGACGTGAAGATCGACAACCTGATCTTTGCTATCACCACCGACGCCTCGGTGCGCATGCAGAAGCTTAAAAAGAACGAGTGCCAGGTCACCCTGTTCCCACGCCCGGCCGACATCGAGCCGCTAAAAGCCGACAAGAACCTGCAAATGCCGCAGCAGGCCGGTTTCAACCTCGGCTACATCGCCTACAACGTGATGGACAAGATCAAGGGCAGCAACGAGGCCAACCCCATGGCCCAGCTGAAAGTCCGACAGGCGCTGGACATGGCCGTGGACAAGAAAAAGATCATCGAGTCGGTGTACCAAGGCGCCGGCCAGTTGGCGGTCAACGCCATGCCGCCCACGCAGTGGTCCTATGACGACAGCATCAAGGACGCCGCCTTCGACCCCGAGAAAGCCAAGCAACTGCTCAAGGAAGCCGGCATCAAGGAAGGCACCGAAATCACCCTGTGGGCCATGCCCGTGCAACGCCCGTACAACCCCAATGCCAAACTGATGGCCGAAATGCTCCAGGCCGACTGGGCCAAGATCGGTATCAAGGCGAAGATCGTCAGTTATGAATGGGGCGAATACATCAAGCGCTCCAAAGGCGGCGAGCAGGGTGCGATGCTGATTGGCTGGAGCGGTGACAATGGTGACCCGGACAACTGGCTGGGTACCCTCTACGGTTGCGATGCCGTCGATGGCAACAACTTCTCCAAGTGGTGCTACAAGCCCTACGACGACCTGATCAAACAGGCCAAGGCCACGTCCGACCAGGCCAAGCGCACCGAGCTGTACCAAAAGGCGCAGCACATCCTCAAGGAGCAGGTACCGATCACCCCGATCGCCCACTCCACTGTCTACCAACCCATGAGCGCCAAGGTGAAGGACTTCAAGATCAGCCCGTTTGCGCTGAATTCCTTCTACGGCGTAAGCGTGGACAAATAGGCTGACCGTGGCACCCGCTGAGCGGCGGGTGCCCCCTCCTTGCCACCCTTTCATGTCGTCCTGCAGCTATCCGCTGCGGGGTCGGCTAACTGTTGCCGCCATTCGCACCCCAAGGCGGCGCAAACAGATGAAAAAGGAACTGCCATGTGCTTCGCCAAACGCCTTTCGACCCTGCTGGCCCTGGGCCTGATCAGCCAATCCCCGGCCGTTTTGGCTAACAATCTGGTGTTCTGCTCCGAGGGCAGCCCAGCTGGCTTCGACACCGCTCAGTACACCAGCGCCACCGACAACGACGCCGCCGAACCCATCTACAACCGCCTGGTCGAGTTTGAACGTGGCGGTACCGCCGTGCACCCGGCCCTGGCGACCCGCTGGGAGGTGTCCGACGACGGCCTGCGCTACACCTTCCACCTGCGTGAAGGGGTCAAGTTCCACAGCAACAAGGCCTTCAGCCCGAGCCGCGCGTTCAACGCCGACGATGTGCTGTTCACCTTCAACCGCATGCTCGACAAGGGTCATCGGTTCCGTCAGGCCTACCCTACCGAATTCCCCTATTTCATCGGCATGGGCCTGGACAAGAACATCGCCCGCGTCGAGAAGATCGACCCGATGACCGTGGTGTTCACCCTGAACACGGTCGATGCCGCGTTCATCCAGAACCTGGCCATGAGCTTCGCCTCCATCCTCTCCGCTGAATACGCCGAGCAGTTACTGGCCAGTGGACGCCCCAGCGACATCAATCAGCAGCCTATCGGTACCGGGCCGTTCGTGTTCCAGCGCTACCAGAAGGATTCGCAGATCCGCTACAAGGGCAACAAGGACTATTGGGCAGCGAACGAAGTGAAGATCGACAACCTGGTGTTTTCGATCAATACCGACCCCTCGGTGCGCATCCAGAAGCTGCGCCGCAACGAATGCCAGGTCACCCTGCACCCGCGCCCGGCCGACCTGCCGGCGCTCAAGGCCGACAGCACGCTGCAGGTGCTTCAGCAACCAGGCTTCAACCTCGGCTACATCGCCTACAACACCCAGCACCCGCCGTTCGACCGCCTGGAAGTGCGCCAGGCAATGGACATGGCGGTTAACAAGAAAGCCATCATCCAGGCGGTGTATCAGGACGCCGGTCAACTGGCAGTCAATGCCATGCCACCGACCCAGTGGTCCTATGACGACAGCATCCAGGACGCACCGTACGCTCCGGAAAAGGCCAGACAGTTGCTGCTGCAGGCCGGTGTCAAACCTGGCACCGAGATCACCCTGTGGGCCATGCCGGTGCAGCGCCCGTACAACCCCAATGCCAAGCTGATGGCCGAAATGCTCCAAGCCGACTGGAGCAAACTCGGGTTCAAGGTGCGCATCGTCAGCTACGAATGGGGCGAATACCTCAAACGCATGAAAAACGGTGAGCACGACGTCGCCCTGATCGGCTGGACCGGAGACAACGGCGACCCGGACAACTGGCTGGGTACCCTATACAGCTGCGATGCCATCGGCAGCAACAACTACTCGCAGTGGTGCGACCCGCAGTACGACAGCCTGGTCAAGCAGGCCAAGCAGGTGACCGACCGTACCCAGCGCACCGCCCTCTACCAGCAGGCCCAGCAGCGGCTCAAGCAGCAGGTACCGATTACCCCGGTGGCGCATTCCACAGTGAACCAGCCGCTTAGCGTCAAGGTTTCCCAGTTCAAGGTCAGCCCGTTTGGGCGCAATGATTTTTCCGGTGTGAGTGTTGATTAAGCGTTAGCCAGTACCGGCCTCTTCGCGGGCAAGCCCGCTCCCACAGGATCTCGACAGGTTCGGACACTGCGCCCTGCCTGTGGGAGCGGGCTTGCCCGCGAAGAGGCCAGTACGGCCAACACAACACCCCGATTCTGCCCGGTGATCCCGCGGCAACCCTGGCAACACAGCAGCAATCACCCGGCCCACAAGGCCGGCCATAACTAGAAAAGAAAGGGAGCTTTAACCTTGAAAGTATTCACCTTGACCGCACTGGCGTTATCCATCAGTGCCTTTTCCACTGTGGCCCAGGCAGATCCGCAGAGCCAGGACTACCTCCCGCTCACCCTCAAAAGCACAAGCGAGCAAGCGCAAGCCAGCGGCTTCATCGACGGCCAAAGCCTGTCCGGCAGCACCCGCAACTGGTATGCCCGCGAACGCGCCGCACGCGCGCCGCTGTGGAAGTACTACAAGAACGACGGCACCCGCCACGACACCCACAGCCGTGAAAACTGGGTACAGGGCACCATCCTCAACTACAGTTCCGGCTTCACCCAGGGCACCGTGGGCTTCGCCGTCGAGGCCGCCGGCTACAACGCCATCGCCCTGCAGCAGAGCCGCGAAGCCATTGCCGGCCCCAACAACCGCACCCTCACCCACAGCGATGGCGACCCCATCGGCCAGTGGAGCAAACTGGGCCTGGGCAATATCAAGGCGCGTGTGTCCAACACCACCCTTACCCTCGGCCGCCAGTCGGTGGACACGCCGATGATCGCCTACATCGGCAACCGCGCCCTGCCCTCGAGCTTCCAGGGCGCATTCCTGCACAGCGCCGAATTCGACAACATCAGCATCGACCTGGGTACTTTCGACCGCGTCTCGCCACGTACCGAACAGAGCCTCAGCAAGTTCCGCAGCGAGTACAGTGCCACCGGCGTGGAAACCGACCGTGCCAGCACCGCCGGCATCAACTACCAGCCGTTCAAGAGCCTGAGTACCAGCCTGTACGCCACCAAGGTCGACGACTTCTGGAACCAGTACTACTTCGGCGCCAACCATGTGCTCGGCGACAGCGCAGTGCTCAGCCTGAGCACCGGCCTGAACTACTACAAGACCGTCGACGCCGGCAGCCAGAAAATGGGCAAGATCGACAACGACACCTACAGCCTGTCACTGGGCCTGACCCATCAGGCCCACACCCTCAGCGCCTCCTGGCAGCAGGTCAACGGCAACGAGTACTTTGACTACCTGCACGAAACCAACGGCATCTTCCTGGCCAACTCGCTGCTGTCGGACTTCAACGGCCCCAACGAGAAATCGCTGCAGATTTCCTACGTGCTGAACATGGCGCCCTATGGCGTGCCTGGCCTGAAGTTCAACCTGTACAACGCCCGCGGCTGGGGTATCGACGGCACCCACTACCGTGGCACTGCCTACGACGTGAATGGCCTGGATGGCGAAACCCACTATGAGTGGGGTATCGGCACCAGCTATGCGCTGCAGAGCGGGCCGCTGAAAGACACCAGCATCCGTGCCACCTACACCACCCATCGCGCCAGCAAGGCACAGGGCGATGGCAGCCTGGATGAGTTCCGCGTGGTCACCACCATTCCGTTCAACATTCTCTGACCGTCGGCGCCCTGGCCCGTTTCGCTGCGGGCCGGGGCGGCTACGCTGGAACCAATGCAAGCAGGGAGTTTTCAACACATGCACAGAGCTTTCATGAAATCGCGGCCGTTGCGCCTAGCCCTGGTCGCGCTGCTTCTGGGCGGCGCCACGCAACTGGCGGCCAAACCGCTGGTGGTGTGTACAGAAGCCAGCCCGGAAGGGTTCGACGTTGTTCAGTACACCACTGGGGTCACCTTCGATGCCTCGTCCGAAACCCTGTTCAACCGCCTGGTCGACTTCAAGCCCGGCACCACCGATATCCAGCCGGCCCTGGCCGAGCGCTGGGACATTTCAGCCGACGGCCTGACCTACACGTTTCACCTGCGCCACGGGGTGAAGTTCCACAGCACCGAGTACTTCACCCCTACCCGTGAATTCAACGCCGACGATGTGCTGTGGAGCCTGCGCCGCCAGCTCGACCCCGCCCACCCATGGCACGACAAGACCAGCGTCGGCTACCCGTACTTCGAAAGCATGGCCTTCAGGCAGCTGCTCAAGGCGGTGGACAAAACCGACGACCACACGGTGGTGATCACCCTCACCCGCCCGGAAGCGCCGTTCCTGCGGGACATGGCGATGGGGTTCACCTCGATCTACTCCGCCGAATACGGCGACCAGTTGCTCAAGGCCGGCAAGACCGCAGAGCTGAACAGCAAGCCGATCGGCACCGGCCCGTTCATCTTCCAGCGCTACAACAAGGATGCGCAGGTCCGCTTCAAACCTAACCCGGATTACTTTCGCGGCAAGCCGCCAGCCGACGCCCTGATATTCGCCATCGCTACCGATAGCAACGTGCGCCTGCAGAAACTGCGCGCCAACGAGTGCCAGGTGGCGTTGTACCCCAAACCGGAGGACGTGCCTTCGATAAAAGCCGACGCCAACCTCAAGGTCGCAGAGACCGAAGCGTTGGTCACCGGCTATATCGCCATGAATACCCAGCACAAATACCTCAACGACGTGCGCGTACGTAAAGCCATCAACATGGCCTTCGACCGCCAGACCCATGTTGACCAACTGTTTGGCAAAGGCAACGCGCTGGTGGGGGTAAACCCCTACCCACCCACCATGATCGGCTACAACACCCACAACCAGAACCCATCGCGCGACCTCGACAAAGCCCGCGCCCTGCTCAGGCAGGCCGGTGTACCCGAGGGTACGGTAATCACCCTGTTCACCCGCAACGGCGGCGGCATGACCAACCCCAACCCGCGCCTGTCGGCCGAAATGCTGCAAGCCGACCTCAAGCAGATCGGCCTGAAGCTGGATATCCGCGTAATGGAATGGGCCGAGATGCTACGCCGCGCCAAGCAGGGCGAAGCCGACCTGGTGTCAACCGGCTGGGCAGGCGACAACGGCGACCCGGACAATTTCCTTGGCCCGCTGCTCAGTTGCGAGGCGGCCAAGAACGGTGAGAACTACGCGCGCTGGTGCAACTCGAAATTCCAGGAGCTGATCACCCGTGCCCGCGAGGTGATCGACAACGACGAACGCGCAAGGCTCTATAGCGAGGCATTGAAAGTGTACGATGACGACCAACCCTGGATCAGCATGGCCCACCCCAAGGTGTTCACGGCCATGCGTGACAACGTGGAGGGCTACGTGATCAGCCCTCTGACCAACAATAACTTCGCCACGACCAAGGTGAAGTAGAACAACAACGACCGCCGGCACCCCACACGGGGACCGGCGGCACTGCCGTAGCGGGCTGATCGCCCCACGGCCTGATGAGGTAACCCCGACAATGTTGAGTTTTATTGCCCGGCGCCTTGGCCTGCTGATACCGACCTTTTTCGGCATCACCTTGCTGACCTTCGCGCTCATACGCCTGATCCCCGGCGACCCGGTGGAAGTGATGATGGGCGAGCGCAGGGTCGACCCCGAAATGCATGCCCAGGCCATGGAACGCCTGGGCCTGAACAAGCCACTGCCGGTCCAGTACCTGGACTACGTCGGCAAACTTGCCCAGGGTGACCTTGGCGAATCGCTGCGCACCCGCGAAAGCGTGTGGCGCGAGTTCCTCACCCTGTTCCCGGCCACCCTTGAACTGGCCTTCGCCGCCCTGCTGTTCGCCGGCATCGTCGGCCTGCTGGCCGGGGTAATCGCCGCACTCAAGCGCGGTTCATTGTTCGACCACGGTGTCATGGGCATATCACTGGCCGGCTACTCGATGCCGATTTTCTGGTGGGGCCTGATCCTGATCATGTTCTTCTCGGTAAGCCTGGGCTGGACCCCGGTATCCGGGCGCATCAACCTGCTCTACGACATCGAGCCGAAAACCGGCTTCATGCTCATCGATACCCTGCTCAGCGATGAAGAGGGCGCGTTCAAGGACGCAGTGATGCACCTGATCCTGCCGGCCATCGTGCTCGGTACCATCCCGCTGGCAGTGATCGCCCGCATGACCCGCTCGTCGATGCTCGAAGTGCTGCGTGAGGACTACATCCGCACCGCCCGCGCCAAAGGCCTGTCGCCGGCCCGCGTGGTGTTCGTGCACGGCCTGCGCAATGCGCTGATCCCGGTGCTGACCGTGTTCGGCCTGCAGGTCGGCACGCTGCTGGCCGGTGCAGTGCTGACCGAAACCATCTTTTCCTGGCCGGGCATCGGCAAATGGCTGATCGAAGCCATCGGTGCCCGTGACTACCCCGTGGTCCAGAACGGCATCCTGTTGATCGCCTGCCTGGTGATTCTGGTCAACTTCGTCGTGGACATCCTCTACGGCCTGGCCAACCCACGCATCCGTCATCAGCGCTGAGGCCTTTGCCATGACTAGCCCAATTCCAAAATCCGTGTCGCCGGCCAGCCCGGTGGACCAGAGCCTGCTTTACCCCTCCCCGTACAAAGAATTCTGGCAAGCCTTCGCGCGCAACAAGGGCGCGGTAATGGGCCTGGCCTTCATGTGCCTGGTTGTGTTCTGCGCGCTGTTCGCGCCTTGGGTCGCCCCGCATGACCCAAGCGAGCAGTACCGCGACTTCCTGCTGACCCCGCCGGTGTGGCTGGAAGGCGGCACCTGGCAGTTCATCCTGGGCACCGACGAACTGGGCCGTGATCTGCTTTCGCGGCTGATTCAGGGTGCACGGCTGTCGCTGCTGATCGGCCTGTCCTCAGTCGTGATGTCACTGATCCCGGGCATTCTCCTTGGGCTGCTGGCCGGCTTTTTCCCGCAGTTGCTCGGCCCGTCGATCATGCGCCTGATGGACGTGATGCTGGCCTTGCCGTCGCTGTTGCTGGCCGTGGCCATCGTCGCCATCCTCGGCCCTGGCCTGATCAACACCGTGATCGCCATCGCCATCGTCTCGCTGCCCTCTTATGTGCGCCTGACCCGCGCCGCGGTGATGGGTGAACTCAACCGCGACTACGTCACCGCCGCACGCCTGGCCGGTGCCGGCCTGCCACGGCTGATGTTCGTCACCGTGCTGCCCAACTGCATGGCCCCGCTGATCGTGCAGGCCACCCTCAGCTTCTCCTCAGCCATCCTCGACGCCGCCGCACTGGGTTTCCTTGGCCTCGGCGTACAGCCGCCAACCCCCGAGTGGGGCACCATGCTGGCTTCGGCCCGAGACTACATCGAGCGCGCCTGGTGGGTAGTGAGCCTGCCTGGCCTGACCATTCTGCTCAGTGTGCTGGCAATCAACCTGATGGGCGACGGCCTGCGCGACGCGCTGGACCCGAAACTCAAGAACGCCGCCTGAGGAGAACGCCATGTCACTGTTGCAGATCAACAACCTGAACGTGCGCTTCGGCGACGCCAATGCAGTACCGGTGGTGGACGGCCTGGACCTGAAAGTCGACGCTGGCGAGATCCTGGCCATCGTCGGCGAGTCCGGCTCGGGCAAGTCGGTCACCATGATGGCCCTGATGGGCCTGATCGACGCTCCCGGGCGCATCACCGCCGACTCACTGACCTTCGACGGCACCGATATGCTCAAGCTCAGCGGCCGTCAGCGGCGCAAGGTGGTGGGCAAGGACATCGCCATGGTCTTCCAGGACCCGATGACCGCGCTCAACCCCAGCTACACCGTGGGCTTCCAGATCGAGGAAGTGCTGCGCCAGCACTTGGGCCTAAAGGGCAAGGCTGCCCGCCAGCGTGCTCTGGAGCTCTTGAAGAAGGTCGAGATTCCGGCCGCCGAAAGCCGCCTGGACGCTTACCCGCACCAGCTGTCAGGCGGCATGAGCCAACGTGTGGCGATTGCCATGGCCATTGCCGGCGAGCCCAAGCTGCTGATCGCCGACGAACCGACCACGGCCCTCGACGTGACCATCCAGGCTCAGATCATGGAACTGCTGGTCAACCTGCAGAAGGAGCGCAACATGGCGCTCATCCTGATCACCCACGACCTCGCCGTGGTCGCCGAAACCGCCAGGCGGGTGTGCGTGATGTACGCCGGCCAAGCCGTGGAAGTCGGCCAGGTGCCAGAACTGTTCGATGTGCCCGCCCACCCTTACAGCGAAGCCCTGCTCGCCGCGATCCCCGAGCACAGCATTGGCGCCGAACGCCTGGCCACACTGCCTGGCATCGTCCCCGGCCGCTACGACCGCCCGGTCGGCTGCCTGCTGTCACCACGCTGCCCCTATGTACAGGACAATTGCCGGCGCCAGCGCCCGCCCCTCGACCCACAGGCCCACAGCCTGGTGCGTTGCTTCTACCCGCTGAATCAGGAGGTGGCGTGATGGCCGTCGTACTTACCGCACGGGAGCTGACCCGGCATTACGAAGTGTCCCGCGGGCTGTTCAAGGGCCACGCGCTGGTGCGCGCGCTCAATGGCGTGTCGTTCGAACTGGAGGCCGGCAAGACCCTGGCCGTGGTCGGTGAGTCCGGCTGTGGCAAGTCGACCCTGGCCCGCGCCCTGACCCTGATCGAAGAGCCTTCGTCCGGCTCGCTGCAAATTGCCGGCACCGAGGTGAAGGGCGCCAGCAAGGCAGAGCGCAAACAACTGCGCCGCGATGTGCAGATGGTGTTCCAGAGCCCCTACGCCTCGCTCAACCCACGGCAGAAGATCGGCGACCAACTGGCCGAACCGCTGCTGATCAACACTTCTCTGAGCAAGGCCGAGCGCCGCGACAAGGTGCAGAAGATGATGGAGCAGGTCGGCCTGCGCCCCGAGCACTATCAGCGCTACCCGCACATGTTTTCCGGCGGCCAGCGCCAGCGCATTGCCCTGGCACGGGCGATGATGCTGCAGCCGAAAGTGCTGGTGGCGGACGAGCCAACCTCGGCGCTGGACGTGTCGATTCAGGCACAGGTGCTGAACTTGTTCATGGATCTGCAGAAGGAGTTCAACACCGCCTACGTGTTCATCTCGCACAACCTGGCGGTGGTACGGCATGTGGCGGATCAGGTACTGGTGATGTACCTGGGGCGGCCGGCGGAGATGGGGCCGAAGGAGGACATCTACGCGAAGCCGCTGCACCCGTATACCCAGGCGTTGCTGTCGGCGACACCGGCGATTCATCCAGACCCGTTGAAGCCGAAGATTCGCATCGCCGGGGAGCTGCCCAACCCGCTGAGCCCGCCGGATGGGTGCGCGTTTCACAAACGCTGCCCGTATGCGACCGAGCGGTGTGCCAAGGAGGTGCCGGCGCTGAGGCAGGTGAGTACGCGGCAGGTGGCTTGTCACTATGCCGAGCAGTTTCTCTAATCTTGTGAGGTGATTCGCGAAGGGGACGAGAAAGCCGATGAGGCTGCCGGGGTAGTGTGAACTGCTCCAGGCTTCGGTCCCCTTCATCGAAACGTAGATAAGGAATGATGCGTTACTTAGCTGAGTGCAATGAGTCCAACAACTACGACTTTTCTGACAGGCGCCTCTGAAACTCAAAAAATACAGACTTCGTGCGCAAAGCCCCTCCCCTCCCTGCAACCCAGAACACTCCTGGGACATGATGCCACGGCCCGCTTAGGTGTGCATGCTGCGACTCCAGGGAAGTCTAACTTGCAGCAGCACGTGGTTTTTGACAACAATCTGACCAAAGCTGAGGCCGAATTCTTAGAGCAAAAAATCATGTATCTTAATGGAGGTGCGCTGTCGACCAATGAGGTTACAAATTTATTGAATAGCATCAGGTCGTATAGCTCCTCCAATCCTAATGCTTCAATTTATGACGTGGCCGGACATAACCCTAGTTGGGGACGTTGTACTATCTGACGCTTTGACCAAGATGAAGGCGCTAGGCTTATGACAAGAGTAAAACGTATGCAAGCGGGTGACTATTTTTCTATTCCGATGGAAGACGGTAGATTTGCAATCAGCCAAATAATTTGGCTTGGCGCAGAAAGCAAGGAACAAAAATTTAAGAAGGTATTTGCTTTCGCTGTGGTGTCTATCAGCAGTAGCGAGGAGGTGCCTGAGGATGCTAGATATTTAGTATTCAAAGATCACAGAGGAAGCTTTACGGTAATATTTACGGCTGTAGATAAACTGAAGGCGGGTGAGTGGCCTATTTTACAGCACAGTGTGGTTTCTGATTCCGCGTTGAAAGATTTTGAATTTAATATGGCGGGCACTCTTTATCGGCGCGGAAGCCCAGTTAGGAATCTAGCAATTGAAGAGTACCAAAATCATATATTGATGAGTGTTTCTGGTTTTGCTTTGGTCGAAAAATTTTTGCAGCAGCACTGAGCAATTACGCAGCTTGCCAATTACTTTTTTTTAATAAAACATTATAAAAATAGCGAGCTTTTCACGTACACCGAGGGCGGCCACTACATCCTGCAGACCCTCGACAATCTGTTGTTCTACTTCGGCGAAGTGCCAGACACCAACACCGAAGTGCCGCTGCAACGCATCGAGAACGTCCTCGGCCACTTCCTTCACTTCACTCGCCCCCCCAACGGCACACTGACCGACATCAAGCGGGTGGTGAACAACAAAGTGGTGGAAACCCTCACCCAGTACCAGTTGCTGGCCAGATAACTGAGGGCTTTGCTCAGGGCATTCCGCGACGTTACCTGCGGGTGCGGTTTTCTCCAAGCCTACAAAATATGGGGATTCGACTATGTTCGCGCTTGCCTGCCTTGAACATGCCTTTTGTAGCGAAGAGTTGTAGCAAAAGGGCCGCAAAGCGCGGCCCCCAAAATCTCAATGCATAAAGAACCAGATCAGAATGATCACCGGAATCGGCACCCCAATCATCCAAAGCAGTATCGAGCGCATGGCCTTTCTCCTTGTTCGATGGTGACAAGAAAGGTGCAGCCGCCATGCCAGTTGTATCAAAAAACTACATTCATAAAAATCAAAGGCTTACCCTTCACGCCGCCTGAGCAAACCGTGCAATATGCAGGATCCACGCCCTTGCACCTGGGTGTTCTGCAATGCACTATCCAACCATGATCGCCACCACCCTCCCCGACGGCCCCGAGCAAACGCCGCTTACCGCCGAAATCGTGCTGCGCTACCACCTCTGCTGGAAGCACCGCGACCTCGACGGTGTCATGGCGCTCTACCACCCCGATATCCAGTACCACGACTTCTTTCAGAACCGCGTGCTCGGCCACCAGGAACTGCGCGACTACGTACGCGCCTGCCTGCCCCATGAAGCCGGCGAGGACATCGTCCACAGCGACCGCATCCGCGTCGATGGCTGCACCGCATTCATCCAGTATCAGGTCACGGTCCAGGGCGGTGACGGCCTGGTTGCGTTCCAGTCCAGCGAGGCGATCACCGTCAGGGACGGGCTGATCTGGCGGGTCAACGAATACGCCACATTGGTCCGCCAGAACGGCACAGGCCACGCCAACAGCGGCCCGCGCCCCGCCACCAGCCGCCTGGGCCTGTCGCCTCGGCAGTTGTCGACCATGGCCCAGGACCTGGAGCACTACTTCCAGCGTCAACGCCCCTACCTCGACCCGGAGCTCGACCTGCAACAGGTCGCCGACGCCAGCGGCTACAGCCGCAACCAGATTTCCTACCTGCTCAACCAGGTGCTGGGGCAAAGCTTCTACCGCTACGTCAACCAGGCACGCCTGCAGCACCTGATGGCCAGCCTCGGCGATGACAGCGTCGAGGCGACGATCGACGAGCTGGCCTTCAGTGCCGGCTTCAACTCGCTGTCGGCGTTCTACAAGTGCTTCCGTGAGCACACCGGGCTCACGCCCAAGGCCTACCTGAAGCAAATTTCCCTGCGTGCACGCACGTAAGACAGCTGCCCGCTGACACCACTACGATCGCCCACAGACCTTGACGGATGTGGAGCCGAACCAGATGCAACCCCTGCGCACGCTCAGCCTGTGGATGGACCAGCTCGACGAGCCGCTGTGCGCGCGCCCGGCACTGCGCAATGACCTCGACGTTGACGTGTGCATCATCGGTGCCGGCTATACCGGCCTTTGGACCGCGTACTACCTCAAGCGCCAGGCACCCCAGCTGAACATTGCGGTGATCGAAGCCCAAATCGCCGGCTTCGGCGCCTCCGGCCGAAATGGGGGCTGGCTGATGGGCAACCTGCTAGGCGAAGACCGCCTGCTCGGCACCCTCTCGCCGCAACAGCGCCGCGCCAGCATCGACCTGCTGCACGGCATCCCTGATGAAGTGCATCGCGTGCTGCAAAGCGAAGGCATCGACTGTGACTACCGCAAAGGCGGCGTGCTGTATTGCGCGGCGCGCTACCCGGAGCAGGAACGCAGCCTGCGCGCCTACCTCGACGACTTGTATCGCCAAGGCATGACCGAGGACGACTACCGCTGGCTGAGCCCCGAGCAGTTGGGGAGCCAACTGCGGGTCAGCAATGCGTTTGGAGCCATCTATAGCCCGCACACGGCGACCATCCAGCCAGCCAAGCTGGTGCGCGGCCTTGCCCGGGCAGTGGAGGCGCTGGGCGTACCGATCTACGAAAACACCCCGGCCATCGACTGGCAGCCGAGCGAGGTGCGTACCCCGCTGGCACAGATTCGCTGCCAGTGGATGGTGCCTGCCGTGGAGGGTTACGCCGCCAGCCTGCCGCCACTGGGCAAACACCAATTGCCGGTACAGAGCCTGCTGGTGGCCACTGAGCCGCTGCCAGAGGCCACCTGGGAGCAAATTGGCCTGAGCCAGGGCCAAGCCTTCAGTGAAAGCAGCCGCCAGGTCACCTATGGCCAGCGTACCGCCGACAATCGCCTGGTCTTCGGTGCCCGCGGTGGCTACCGCTTCGGTGGGCGCCTGCGCGAAAACTTCAACCTCGACGAACATGAAATCGAACTGCGCCGCTACCTGTTCGGCGAACTGTTCCCGCAGCTCAAACAGGTACGCATCACTCATACATGGGGCGGCAACCTCGGCATGGCGCGACGCTTCCGCCCACACATGCTCTGCGACCGCCAGCGCGGCATCGCCCTTGCCGGCGGCTACGGCGGCGAAGGCGTGGGGGCTACCAACCTGGGTGGGCGCACCCTGGCGGCGCTGATCCTCAACCAGCAAAACGAACTGACAGCACAACCCTGGGTGCTCGACAACCGCCCGCTATCGAGCCTGGCCAGCTGGCCCCCCGAGCCCTGCCGCTGGCTGGGCTACAACGCGATCATCCAGAGCTTCGTCCACGAGGACCGGACCCTCGCCAACCCCGCCAGCGCGCCGTGGAGGCGGCGCCTGGCCATATCGCTTGCGGACTTCATGGAAGGCTTCATGCACTGACTTCCCTTATCACTCGTACAGGATCCACCGGTCATGAGCATCACCCAGTTCAAGAACACAGAGTTTGCTGTGCTCGACAGCTCCAACCCGGTCGCGGTACCGCTCGGCGAACCCGTGGCAGTCACGTCAGTCACCTGCGTGGAGCGCAGCGATGGCGTCGAAACCGGCATCTGGGAATGCACCCCAGGGCGCTGGCGGCGGCAGATCGTGCAACAGGAGTTCTGCCATTTCATCAAGGGCCGCTGCACGTTCACCCCCGACGGTGGCGAGCCCCTGGTCATAGAAGCCGGAGACGCATTGATGCTACCGGCCAACAGCACCGGCACCTGGGACATCCAGGAGACCGTGCGCAAGACCTACGTGCTTGTTTTCTGATCCGCTGATCGCCTGCCTTCGATAACAACAGACAAAGCAAGGTAAACCCGACATGCGCACCTTCCTCCTCGCCCCTCTGATGCTGGCCGCCAGCGTGGCCAGCGCCGCTGAAACGGTGAAGATCTACAACTGGTCCAGCTACGTGGCCCCCGATACGTTGAAGAACTTCCAGCAAGCCAGCGGCATCGTGCCCACCTACGACGTGTACGACAGCAATGAAACCCTCGATGGCAAGCTGATGACCGGCAATTCCGGCTACGACGTGGTGTTCCCCTCCAACCACTTCATGGCCCGGCAGATCCAGGGCAAGGCCTTGAAGCGCCTGGACAAGTCGCAGCTGCCTAACTGGCACAACCTCAACCCGGTGCTGCTCAAGGCGCTGGAGGTGAACGACCCGGGCAACCAGTACGGTTTCCCGTACCTGTGGGGCAGTACCGGCATTGGCTACAACATCGACAAGGTCAAGGCGGTACTCGGCGACAACGCGCCCGTGGATTCCTGGGACCTGATCTTCAAGCCCGAGTACATGAGCAAGCTGAAAAGCTGTGGGGTCGCGGTGCTGGACAATGGCCCCGAACTGCTGCCGATCGCCCTGCACTACCTGGGCTTGCCCCATCACAGCCAAGCCCCCAAGGACTACGAGAAGGCCAAGGAGTTGCTGATGAAGGTGCGGCCGTACATCAGCTATTTCCACTCGTCCAAGTACACGGGCGACCTGGCCAACGGCGATATCTGCGTGGTGGTGGGGTTCTCAGGGGATGTGCTGCAGGCGAAGAACCGCGCCGACGAGGCGAACAATGGCGTGAAGGTGGGCTATTCGATACCCAAGGAGGGCGCGCCGATGTGGTTCGACATGGTCGCCATGCCCGTCGATGCGCCGGATGAAAAGGCCGGATATGCCTACATGAACTACCTGCTGCAGCCGGAAGTGATGGCCAACATCAGCAACCATGTGCAATACGCGAACGGCAACCTCAAGGCAGACGGGCTGGTGGACCCGGCGATGAAGGGTAATACGATGATTTACCCGAGCGACGAGGTGATGGGCAAGCTATATGCGCTGGAGGCGATGCCGGCGAAGATCGACCGTATTCGTACGCGAATCTGGACCAGTATCAAAGCAGGGAACTGATTTCAGTCGTTACGACGTCCTTGTGGGAGCGGGTTTACCCGCGAATGCGGTGTTGACTCTACCGACGCATTCGCGGGTAAACCCGCTCCCACAGGGGTCAAGGGCAAGCTCTCGCGATCAGTGGTGCTCGCGGGTAGCGCGGAACTTGATGTCCGGCCAGCGCTCTTCCATCAGCGCCAGGTTGACCCGGGTTGGCGCCAGGTAGGTCAGGTGACCGCCGCCGTCGATGGCCAGGTTTTCCATGGCCTTGGTCTGGAATTCCTCGAGCTTCTTCTTGTCATCGCAGCTGATCCAGCGCGCGGACCAGACGGTGATAGGCTCGTAGGCGCACTCGACCTTGTACTCTTCCTTCAGGCGGCTGGCGACCACGTCGAACTGCAGCACGCCGACCGCCCCCAGGATGATGTCGTTGCTGCGCTCAGGGAAGAACACCTGAGTAGCACCTTCTTCGGCCAGCTGCTGCAGGCCTTGACGCAGTTGCTTGGATTTCAGCGGGTCTTTCAGGCGGACGCGGCGGAACAGCTCCGGCGCGAAGTGCGGAATACCGGTGAAGCCCAGCGCCTCGCCTTCGGTGAAGGTGTCGCCGATCTGGATGGTGCCGTGGTTGTGCAGGCCGATGATGTCACCGGCAAAGGCTTCTTCCAGCTGCTCACGCTCGGAGGAGAAGAACGTCAGCGCATCGCCGATACGCAGGTCTTTGTTCAAGCGCACGTGGCGCATTTTCATGCCCTTCTCGTACTTGCCCGAGCAGATGCGCATGAAGGCGATACGGTCGCGGTGTTTCGGGTCCATGTTCGCCTGGATCTTGAACACGAAGCCGGTGAACTTCTCTTCCACAGGCTCCACGGTACGCTCGTTGGCCACACGGCCAAGCGGACGCGGCGCCCAGTCGACCACGGCGTCGAGCACGTGGTCGACACCGAAGTTGCCCAGCGCAGTACCGAAGAACACCGGGGTCAGCTGACCGTTGATGAACTCTTCCTGGTTGAACTCGTGGCAGGCGCCCTGCACCAGTTCCAGTTGCTCGACGAACGCGTCGTACTGGTCGCCCAGGTGTGCGCGGGCTTCGTCTGAGTCCAGTTTCTGGATGATCTTGGCTTCGGTGCGCTCGTGGCCGTGGCCCGGGGTGTAGACGATGATGTAGTCGCCAGTGAGGTGGTACACACCCTTGAAGTCACGGTAGCAACCGATTGGCCAGGTGATTGGCGCGGCCTTGATCTTCAGAACGGCTTCGATCTCGTCGAGCAGTTCGATCGGGTCGCGGATGTCACGGTCGAGTTTGTTGATGAAGCTGACGATTGGCGTGTCGCGCAGCCGGCACACGTCCATCAGGGCGATGGTACGCGGCTCTACACCTTTACCGCCATCGAGCACCATCAGCGCCGAGTCCACCGCGGTCAGGGTGCGGTAGGTGTCTTCGGAGAAGTCTTCGTGGCCGGGGGTGTCGAGCAGGTTGATCATGTGCTCGCGATACGGGAACTGCATCACCGAGGTGGTGATGGAGATGCCGCGCTGCTTCTCCATTTCCATCCAGTCGGAGGTGGCATGGCGGTCGGACTTGCGCGACTTCACGGTACCGGCGACGGCAATGGCCTTGCCCATCAGCAGCAGCTTCTCGGTGATGGTGGTCTTACCGGCGTCGGGGTGGGAAATGATTGCGAAAGTGCGGCGCTTCGCGACTTCGGCGGCCTGGTTGGTCATGGGAAATCGCCTGACTGGGGGATTTGAAAGGGGCAGTATCATACCTGAAGTTGGGCCTGGACCAAAATCTGCCGAATGAATGGCGCCTGTGCCGGCCTCTTCGCGGGTAAACCCGCTCCCACAGGTATGACACAGGATTCGAATGCGGTGCAGTCTGTGTAGGAGCGGGTTTACCCGCGAAGAGGCCGCCATAGACAAAAGAAATCCAACAGGCAATCGCTTTATCACGACAAATGACCAAAGCGCAGTTATTTCAACGCCTGCAGCACATTAAGTCGCTGTTTTTTCTCGCCAAAAATCCTGCCACCCAGTGATTAACGCTGGTCAAATGCTGCCTCAGATGGGAACCTTGACACCCATGGAGACGTCCACTCCCCTGCAAACCGCTTCGGTTGGGGACTGGTTTCATCAGCATTTTCGGGCCCGACGGGGTTCGGCTCATGGCCTGATCGCAGCCCTCGGCTTGCCTCACGCTGCTACTCGCGAACACACCACCCGCCGCCAGGACTGGCCGGCAACCAAGAAGTGTGCTCGCCGACTACACAAGGAGTCCACCTGTGGCAAAACGCTACGGTTCGGGGCTGTTGGGATGGGCCGCCGTGCTCGTCATCCTGGCCCTGCTGGTCCACTGGATCGGCATCGACACGATCGCGCGTTATCGCGACGATCTTGGGTTCTACCTGCAAGCGCACCTGGTATTGGTGCTGGCTTCGATGGCGGCGGCGCTGGCCGTGGGCATCCCCGCCGGCATTGCGTTAAGTCGACCGCACCGGGTCGACAAAGCCGAGCGCTTCATGCAGTTCTTCAACGTTGGCAACACCATTCCCCCTCTGGCCGTTCTGGCCATCGCCCTGAGTATCCTGGGCATCGGAGCCGGGCCTGCGATCTTCGCGCTATTCCTCGCCTCCCTCCTGCCCATTGTGCGCAACACCTACGAAGGCCTGAAAAACGTCCCTGCCTCGCTCAAGGAAGCCGCCACCGGCATTGGCATGACCCCGCGCCAGCAACTCTGGCAAGTGGAACTGCCCAACGCCGTGCCGATCATCGTCGGCGGCGTACGCGTGGCCCTGGCACTGAATGTGGGTACCGCACCGCTGGCGTTCCTGATCGGCGCCAACAGCCTGGGCAGCCTGATCTTCCCCGGCATCGCCCTGAACAACCAGCCACAACTGCTGCTGGGTGCCGCCTGCACCGCACTGCTGGCACTGGTGCTGGATGCGGCGGTGAGTTTCTCCAGCAAGCGCTGGCTGGAACGCGGCCTGGTCGAATAAGGATAGGAAACGTATGAAGAAGAGAATCGCCTTGCTACTGGGCGCGGCCTTGCTGTACGCAGGATTTGCCCAGGCAGCGGAAAAACCGCTGATCCGCATCGGCGCGCGGGTGTTCACCGAACAGACCGTGCTCGCCGAAATCACCGCGCAATACCTGCGCGCCAACGGCTTCGATGTGCGTGTCATCGGCGGGCTTGGCAGCAGCCTCGCACGCCAGGCTCAGGAAACCGGCCAGCTCGACCTGATGTGGGAATACACCGGTGTGTCGCTGGTGTCGTACAACCACATCGAAGAGCGCATGCCCAGCGCCGAGGCCACCTACGCCAAGGTCAAGGAGCTGGATGCCAAAAAAGACCTGATCTGGCTGACCCCGTCGAAATTCAGCAACACCTATGCCCTCGGCTTGCCGAAGCAGGTCGCCGAGGCCTACCCGCAGATCAACTCGATCAGCGACCTCAACCAGGTGCTGCGCGACGAGAGCAAGCGTAATCACCTGGTGGCCCTGGACACCGAGTTCGCCAACCGCCCCGACGGCCTGGTAGGCCTGCGCGAAATGTATGACCTGCCGCTGGGCCGGCGCAACATCCGCCAGATGGACGCCGGGCTGGTGTACACCGCCATGCGCAACAATCAGGTGTTCGCCGGCCTGGTGTATACCACCGACGGCCGCCTGGACGCTTTCGACCTCAAGCTGCTGGAAGACGACAAACACTACTTCCCCGACTACACCGCCGCGCCGGTGGTGCGCAAAGCCACGCTCGACGCCAACCCGCAGCTGGCTGGCCTGCTCAAGCCGCTGGCCGAGCAACTGGATGACCAAACCATGCGCCAGCTTAACGCCAAGGTCGATGTCGAGCACCAGAACCCCACTGCCGTGGCCGCGGACTTTCTGCGCAAGCACCCACTGAACAGCGAGGGCCAGCCATGAACCTGATCGATACCTTCAGCCACCTGGACTGGGCCCAGGTGCTGCATCTGACCTGGCAGCACATCATGCTGGTAGGCGTTGCCGTGGGCCTGGCGATTCTGGTCGGGGTGCCGCTGGGCATCCTCATGACCCGTTTTCCGGCCCTCGCAGGCCCGCTGCAGGCAAGCGCCACGGTGCTGCTGACCATCCCCTCGATTGCCCTGTTCGGCCTGCTGTTGCCGTTCTACTCCAAGTTCGGCCAGGGCCTGGGGCCGATGCCAGCGATCACTGCGGTGTTCCTGTACTCGCTGCTGCCGATCCTGCGCAACACCTACCTGGCCCTGACCAATGTCGAGCCCGGCATCCGTGAAGCCGCACGCGGAATAGGCATGACCTTCGGTCAGCGCCTGCGCATGGTCGAACTGCCCATAGCCGTACCGGTCATCCTCGCCGGTGTACGCACCGCCGTGGTCATGAACATTGGTGTCATGACCATTGCTGCCACCATCGGCGCCGGCGGCCTGGGTGTGCTCATCCTCACCTCCATCAGCCGCAGCGACATGTCGATGCTGCTGATCGGCGCCTTGCTGGTGAGCCTGTTGGCAATCATCGCCGACCTGCTGCTGCAAACCCTGCAACGTGCCCTGACTCCAGAAGGACTGCGCTCATGATCGAACTGAAGAACCTCAGCAAAACCTTCAACGTCAACGGCAAGGACGTCACAGCCGTCGACTCGGTAAGCCTCACCGTCAACGAAGGGGAAATCTGCGTGTTCCTCGGCCCCTCGGGCTGTGGCAAGAGCACCACGCTGAAAATGATCAACCGCCTGATCACGCCCACCTCGGGCCAAGTGTTCATCAATGGCGAAGACACCACCGGGTTGGACGAAGTCACCCTGCGCCGGCACATCGGCTATGTGATCCAGCAAATCGGTTTGTTTCCCAACATGACCATCGAAGAAAACATCACCGTGGTGCCACGCTTGCTCGGCTGGGACAAGCAGAAATGCCACGAACGCGCCCGCGAGCTGATGCACATGATCAAGCTCGAACCCAAGCAGTACCTGCAACGCTACCCGCGCGAGCTGTCCGGCGGCCAGCAACAGCGTATCGGCGTGATTCGTGCCCTGGCAGCAGATGCACCCGTGCTGTTGATGGACGAACCGTTCGGCGCGGTCGACCCGATCAACCGCGAGATGATCCAGAACGAGTTCTTCGAAATGCAGCGGGCGCTGAACAAGACGGTGATCATGGTCAGCCACGACATCGACGAAGCGATCAAACTGGGCGACAAGATTGCCATCTTCCGTGCCGGCAAGCTGTTGCAACTGGACCATCCGGACACCTTGCTGGCCCACCCGGCGGATGATTTCGTCAGCAACTTCGTGGGCCAGGACAGCACGCTCAAGCGCCTGTTGCTGGTGCGTGCCGAGGATGCCGCGGACAACGCGCCGTCGGTGAGCCCGCAAACGCCTGTGAGCGATGCGCTGGAGCTGCTTGATGAACACGACCGCCGCTACGTGGTGGTGACCGATGCGCAAAACAAGGCGCTGGGCTATGTACGCCGACGCGACATGCACCGCCAGCAAGGGACGTGTGGCGATTTCCTGCGGCCGTTCAATGCCACGGCGTCGCACGATGAGCATTTGCGCATCCTGTTGTCGCGTATGTACGAGTTCAACCGCGCGTGGTTGCCAGTGCTGGATGCCGAGCAGGTGTTCTTGGGCGAGGTGACGCAGGAGTCGATTGCGGCGTACCTGAGCTCGGGGAGGTCGCGGGGGGCGAAGACCAGTATCGTTTCGCCGGCCGAGGCGGTGGTTTCGTAAGCGTTGGGGGGCTTTGCGCCCCTTCGCGGGTAAACCCGCTCCTACAAGAGCGGGTTTACCTGCGAAGGGCCGCAAAGCGGCCCCGGTAATCTCGGATCAAAACCCAACACTGGCCTGCACATAGAAGGTCCGCGGCTCACCCACGTAAAGGCCGGCATTGTTGTCGCTCGAACGTGTGAAGTACTGCTTGTCGAACAGGTTCTTCACCCCCGCCGCCAGCTTCAGGTTGGACCACTGCGGCCCGAATTCATAACCACCACGGGCACGCCAGGTCACGTAGCCCGGTATATCGCCATACCGCCCGTCGGCACTCGGCTCGGTGATGTAGTCGCCATTGAAACTGCCATCGGCATTGATTCCGGTGCCGGGTGCGCGCTGCCTGGATTGGGCGTAGGCATCCAGGTTCCAGGTCCAGCGGTTGACCGCGTAACGCACCCCGGCAGTGGCCACCTGGCGTGAATAGAACGGCAGGTCTCGGCCCTTGAACCCTGGGATATCCCCTTCATAGGTCGCGCGGGTATAGGTGTAGCCACCGCTCACCGACAGCCCGTCCAGGCGCGGGTCCAGCCCGGCCAGGTCATAACGCACCGAAGCCTCGATGCCCTGGTGCTTGGTCGCACCGAGGTTGGTCCAGCCCACGTCGTTGCTGATGTACTGCAGCTCATCATCGAAGTCGATGTAGAACGCCGTCAGCTCACCGGCAAAGCCGCCATTGTCATAACGGGTACCGATTTCGTAGGTCTTGGCTTTTTCCGGCTCAAGGCCATTGGCCGTACTGTTGCCAGAACCGCCCTGGCCCAGCTGGAAGTACTGCAGGCTACCGAACGAGGTTTCGTAGTTGGCGAACACCTTCCAGGCATCGGAAACGTGGTACATCACGCTCAACGCCGGCAAAGGCTCGTTGCTGGTGATGCTGCGCTTCTTCTCGGCTACCGGAAGGTTGTTGGCGCCCAGCACCGGGCGGTCGCGCCAGTCGGTATTGATATGCTCGAAACGCACGCCAGGGGTGATGGTCCAGTTGCCCACGTCGATCTTGTCGTCGATGTAGTAGGCGCTGGCCTCGGTGCCGCCGCTGCGGTCCTGGAACACGTGGCCGTCGGAAGTCGGGGTCTCCGTCGGCACGTTGTCGATCAGCGCCAGCCGAGTCGTCTGTTCGCGCATCGCTTCCTTCAGGTAACGGTAACCGACACTCACTTCCTGGGTGGTTGGGCCGGCAAAGAAGATGCGCGACACACGGGGTTCGATGGCGAAGGTGTGGTAGTTGCGCGGGTACGACGACAACGTCTTCATGTCCCGCGAGGCTATTGTGCTGCCGCGGAAGCTGTCGGTGTAGTAGGTCAGCACTTCGAACTGGGTGGCGTCGTCGAGCTGCCGCTGCCATTTGAACGACACATCCTTGCGCCGGCCCGCAAAGTAGTCGTAATCGCGCAGCGACTGGTACGGGTTGCTGTCGTATTGGGCCTGGGTCAGGCCACCCGGCATGTCGGCACGGCCATCGTAATAATGGAAGTTGAGCCAGAACTCATCGACATCGGTTGGCGCCCAATGCGTCTTGAGGATAACGTCGTCGATGTCGTTGCCGTTGTTGCTTTCACGGTAACCGTTGCCATTCACCCCGGTGTACAACAGCGCCACGCCCATGCCATTGTCGGCCGTGCCACCGACGAAGGCTGACTCGGTGTGTTTCCAGCCACCGTGCTGGGAGGTCTCCAGGGTGGTGGACAGCTCTGCCGAGGCCTTTTGCGGAATCGCCCGGGTTACGAAATTGATCACACCACCCACGTTCTGCGGGCCGTAGCGCACCGAGCCGGCACCACGCACGACGTCGATGCTGTCGAGGTTGCCAGAAGAAATCGGTGCCATCGACAGCTGTGGCTGGCCATACGGCGCGAAGGCGGCCGGGATGCCATCGATCAGTACCGTGGAGCGCGGCGACAGGCGCGAAGTAAGGCCGCGCACGCCCACGTTCAGCGACAGGTCGCTGCCACCGGTTCCGTTGGAGTCCTGCACTTGCACGCCAGGGATGCCGCGCAGCACGTCGCGCACGTTCATTGCGCCCTTCTCCACCATTGCCTCGCGGCGTACCACGGTGCGTGCCCCGGGATGGTTCTGTATCACGCTCTGCTGGGCATCACCCAGCCAGTCACCGACCACCTTGATGTCGGTGGGGGCCAGCTCCAGGCTGCCGCTGCCCAGGTCAAGGGTAGTCGGCAAAGGCTTCACCACAACGGTGTCCCCGGACATCTCGTAGGTGAGCCCGCTGCCTTGCAACAGCTGTTGCAGCGCCTGCACCGGCGCCAGGTTGCCCGATACCGCCGGGGCCTGTTTGCCGGCGACCAGCTCGGGGCTGAAAAACAGCTGCAGGCTGGTCTGCTGGCCGAGCTGGTTCAGCGCCGAACCCAACGGCTGGGCCTGGATGTGGAGGGCATTAGCGGCCTCTGCGGCCGGGCTACCAACGGCCACAGTACTGACCGCCAGGGCCAGCGCCAGGGCGCGAAAGCGTGGGAGAGGTTTGTTGTTGTTCACGTCGTCGAAACATCCTGGAATGCGGAATAAACGCCAACCGCGTGCAAATGGAAATGCTTGGCAGTTGCAGCTGGCGAGGAAGACGAACGAGTGAAAAAAAACCTGAATCTATTTGGCGATTATTTCGCTGGAGCCGTCTTCATGAGCTTTGATGGCCACCGGTAGAATGCTCGGCAAGGCCCGCAGCAGAGCGTCTGTATCGTTGGTACTGAAGGTACCGGACAGGCGCAGCCGGGCGACTTTCCCAGGGGCGACCCGCAATGTCTGGCGACGGTAGCGCGAGGTTTCGGCCACTACTTCGGCGAGGGTTGCGTTGTCGAACACCAGCTTGCCCTGTCGCCATGCGGTCATGGCGCCGGTGTTGACCGCATAGGGTGCGGCGACCAGGCCCTGTGCATCTATATGCGACCCCTGCCCGGCCGACAGTTGCGCCGGCGAGTCGCCCTTGCCCTGCACCCGCACCGCCCCCTGCTCCACCGCCACACGGGTGCTAGCTGGGTCAAGGCGGACGTCAAAGCGGGTACCTGTGACGACCACACTGCCCTGGGCAGTGTCGACCACAAACGGCCGGTTACTGTCATGGGCGACGCTGAACATCACTTCACCGGCGTTCAGGCGCACGTGCCGCCGGCCGGCGCTGAACTCGACCTGCAACTGCGTGTTGCCATTGAGCTCCAGATGCGAGCCATCCGGCAGTTCGACCTGACGGCGCTCATTGAAGGCCGTCTGCAGGCTGCCTTGATGGTTCAGTTGCAGGTGGTGCCAGCCGCCCCAGCCCAGGCCCAGCGCCACTACCGCGACACTGGCGGCCAACGCCTGGCGCATGAAACGCCGTCGTGGCAGCTGCTGCACCGGGTCTGGCTGGCACAGCGCCTCCAGGCGCTGACGTGGAATGAAGTCGGCGGCCTGCCACACGCGGCAGAGATGCTCATATTCTTCCCGGTGGTGCTCGTCGCTCGCCAACCAGGCATGCAACTGCTTGTGCAGCCCGGCATCCCGAGGTGCATCCTGCACGCGGGCGAACCATGCGGCCGCCTGCTCGCGGACGGCATCGGTACCGTGCTGTTCCATCGAAAAGATCTCCTGACTCTTCATGCCGACACATCCAGGTGCTCACGCAGGTGCCGGAGCGTGCGGATCATATACTTTTCGACCATGTTCTTGCTCAACCCCATGCGCTCGGCAATCTCGGCCTGAGTCAGGCCTTCGAGCTTCTGCCAGATGAACACCTGCCGGCAGTTGAGAGGCAGCTCGGCCAGCGCCCGCTCAACGCTGTCGGCCAGCTCCAGGGCATGCACGTAGGCTTCCGGGTCGCCACTGCCGGTTGCGCCTTCTTCGAAGGCTTCCCGCTCCAGGGCCTGGCGTCGGTCTTCGCGACGGAAGCCATCCACAGCGATGTTGCGCGCAGCCTGATGCAGGTAGGCGCGTGGCTGCTCAACCTGCTCGCGCGGGGTTTCCAGTACCCGGACAAAGGCATCGTGGGTGAGGTCCTCGGCCTGCTGACGACTGCGCAGCTTGCGCGTCCAGGTGCCGATCAGCTCATGGTAGTGGTCGAAGAAGCCTTTGTGTCCGGACACGGTCGGGGTCATCAGGGAGGCAGATAAGGGTGCGAATAGTAATGTTTCGCATCAAAAGCAGCAAATCCGCCAGTCGGTAACAAAAAATTTATGGGCGATTTCCTGTACGGGGGTACCAGGAAAATGTGGCCATAAATATGAACACCTCCGGCCCTTTCGCGGGCAAGCCCGCTCCCACATTGAACGCGTATCCCCTGTGGGAGCGGGCTTGCCCGCGAAGGGCCCAACACGCTCCATTCCACAATTTTTTACGCTTGAAACATCGCAGGGAACATCAGCCGGTCACACGAGTCGGTTATTCAAATGGCTGGTCGTCGATCCACGTCGATCACGCCCGGATTGCCTGTTGATTCTGCATTCTTCACGCCCTAAAGTGCGCGCCGAACGTCCATGCTGGAAACGATCCATCCGGCTCAAGTACTGAGTAGGCGAACCAAAGTGGGGATACGGAGGACGTTCAGTTTGCAGCCACTTAATCTTTCAGTTTGCCCATGGAGTCCCTGAGCATGTCGATCCAGGTCGAAGACTATTTCGCGCGTGAAACCTTCCAGAAAATGAAGGCGTTCGCTGACAAGCAGGAAACCCCGTTCGTACTCATCGACACCCAGATGATCAGCCAGGCGTATGACGACCTGCGCGCCGGTTTCGAATTTGCCAAGGTCTACTACGCGGTCAAGGCCAACCCGGCCGTGGAAATCATCGACCTGCTCAAAGAGAAAGGTTCGAGCTTCGACATCGCCTCGATCTACGAACTGGACAAAGTACTGGGCCGCGGTGTCAGCGCTGACCGTATCAGCTACGGCAACACCATCAAGAAGTCCAAGGACATCCGCTACTTCTACGAGAAGGGCGTGCGCCTGTACGCCACCGACTCGGAAGCCGACCTGCGCAACATCGCCAAGGCCGCACCGGGCTCGAAAGTGTATGTGCGCATTCTGACTGAAGGCTCCACCACTGCCGACTGGCCACTGTCCCGCAAGTTCGGCTGCCAGACCGACATGGCCATGGACCTGCTGATCCTCGCCCGCGACCTGGGCCTGGTTCCTTACGGTATCTCCTTCCACGTGGGTTCGCAGCAACGCGACATCAGCGTGTGGGACGCCGCCATCGCCAAGGTCAAGGTGATCTTCGAGCGCCTGAAAGAAGAAGACGGCATCGAACTGAAGCTGATCAACATGGGTGGTGGCTTCCCGGCCAACTACATCACCCGTACCAACAGCCTGGAAACCTACGCCGAAGAAATCATCCGCTTCCTCAAGGAAGACTTCGGTGACGAACTGCCGGAAATCATCCTCGAGCCTGGCCGTTCGCTGATCGCCAACGCCGGTATCCTGGTCAGTGAAGTGGTGCTGGTCGCACGCAAGTCGCGTACCGCCGTCGAGCGCTGGATCTACACCGACGTAGGCAAGTTCTCCGGCCTGATCGAAACCATGGACGAAGCCATCAAGTTCCCGATCTGGACCGAGAAAAAAGGCGAAGCCGAAGAAGTGGTCATCGCCGGCCCGACCTGCGACAGTGCCGACATCATGTACGAGAACTACAAGTACGGGCTGCCGCTGAACCTGGCCATCGGTGACCGCCTGTACTGGCTGTCGACCGGCGCCTACACCACCAGCTACAGCGCAGTGGAATTCAACGGCTTCCCGCCGCTGAAGGCTTACTACCTGTAATGCACAACGGGGCCGAAAGGCCCCGTTTTCATGTGTGCTCTCCTGTACCGGCCTCTTCGCGCCGATCGATTTCCTCGGCATACCGCGCCGCAAAGGCCATCAACACCGGCCCCGCGTCCTGCAGGGTTACCAACGCAGCACGCAGGAAATTCATGTTCCCCGCAACCCGGGCCTGCTCCAGCCACTGCCCTGCCTCGGCCAACTGCCCACGCTCGACCAGCACCAGCGCCAGGCTGAACATCCCGCGAAAATCCCCCGCCTCGGCCGAACGCCGATACCAGCGCACCGCCCGCGCCGGGCTGGGCGCCGTGGCAATGCCCTGCTCCAGGTAACGCCCATAGAGATTCATCGATTTGGCATGCCCCAGCTGCGCAGCCTTCTCGTAGCACATCAGCGCCTGCACCTGATTGACCGGCACCCCGCGCCCGGTCGCCAGAAGGTTGCCCAGGTTATACAGGCCCCAGTCCAAACCGGAATCGGCCGCACGGGCGTAGTGAACGGCAGCCTGCGCCAAACTCACCTCACCGCCCCAACCATGCTCCAGGCAACGCCCGAGCATGTTGTGCGCCATGGCATTCCCCCCCTGTGCAGCGATACCGAACCAACGCCGGGCGACGGTGGCATCCTGCTGGATGCCAAGCCCATCCAGCAGGATCTGCCCCAGCAGCAACTGCGCCTCGACCGCACCCTGCCCCGCTGCCGCCAGAATTGCCTGGGCGGCCTTGCCGGGGGATTCCTCGAGCATGGCCTGCAAGCCGGCCACATCCACCACTTCCTCACGCCGCAGCAGGTAGGACACGGCTCAGACCTCAGCCCAGCGGCGCAGCAAGTTATGGTAGGTGCCCGTCAGCTGCAACAACGAAGGATGGTCCGGCACATCGGCAGTCAGTTGCTGGATTGCGTTGTCCATCTCGAACAGCAGCGTCCGCTGGCTGTCATCGCGCACCAGGCTCTGGGTCCAGAAGAATGCGGCATAGCGTTGGCCACGGGTCACCGGGTTGACCTTGTGCAGGCTAGTGCCGGGGTACAGCACCATGTCACCGGCGGCCAGCTTGACCTGTTGCACGCCATAGGTGTCCTGGATCACCAGCTCACCGCCGTCGTAGCTTTCCGGGTCGCTGAGGAACAACGTGGAAGACAGGTCGGTACGCACCCGCTCCGGGCTGCCCTTGGGCTGGCGCAGGGCGTTGTCGATGTGGAAGCCGAAGTTGCCACCTTCGCGATAGCAATTGATCAGCGGCGGGAACACTTTGTGCGGCAACGCTGCCGACATGAAGCGCGGGGTTTTCCACAGGCGGTCGATCAACGCAGTGCCAATTTCCTTGGCCAGCGCATGGCCTTCCGGCAACTGCAGGTTGTGCTTGGCCTTGGCCGACTGATAACCCGCCGTAAGCTTGCCATCGGCCCAGTCGGCCTGCTCCAGCGCCTCGCGAATACGGGCCAGTTCATCAGCGTCGAACAGACCTGGGATGTGAAGCAGCATGGCAACAGCACCGTTGGGAAATGTAAAGGCTCAATGATATTGATTCCCTTTTGCGCTACACAAGCCCCATTCGCCAGTTAAGACGTTTCAGCTGCATGAAACCGTAAAGACAAATTGTAAAGATTGTAAATTCTTCACGAATGGTAACGAATCTCAATTGTTAGTCAAAATTGCTTACATTAAGATCCACCGCCTCGAAACCTTGGGGAAGGTCCTTACCAATGCGTCATTACGTGCCATCTGCTGTGAGCTCACAACGCCTGCTTGCGTCCGCCATTGGCGTTGCCATCTCTGCAGCATCGACTGCTCAGCTTGCATATGCAGATGATCAGGCTGCTGATTCTGTCATTTCACTCGACGCAACCAGCGTCAACGCGGCACAGGATGTCACCAGCTACAAGACGGACACCGCCAGCTCGAAGAAGTACACCGCCCCGCTGCGTGAAACACCGAAGAGTGTCACGGTGATCCCTCAGCAAGTCATTCGTGACACGGGGGCGACGTCCTTGGTAGACGCCTTGCGTACAACCCCAGGCATCACTTTTGGCGCAGGCGAAGGCGGCAACCCAGCGGGTGACCGCCCTATCATCCGCGGCTTCAACGCCGAAAGTGACGTATTTGTCGATGGCATGCGCGATGTCGCATCCCAAAGCCGGGAGATCTTCAACGTGGAGTCCATTGAGGTCGCAAAAGGCCCTGGCTCCGCTTTTACCGGTGCTGGCTCGACGGGCGGGAGCCTCAATCTGGTCACCAAGAGCGCAAAACTTGGCGATAGCTACAACGGTGGGTTCACTTGGGGTTCAGACCAGACCAAACGCACCACCCTGGATTTGAACAAACAGCTGACCGACACCTCTGCCTTTCGCTTGAACCTGATGAAGCACGAAGCCAACGTCGCCGGTCGTGACGATGTGGATGTGAGCCGTTGGGGGGTGGCACCGTCGTTCGCTTTTGGCTTGGGCACCGATACACGGGTCACAGTGGGTTACTACCACCTGAAAACCGACGATATGCCTGACTACGGCATCCCGCTGAATCGCAGCGCCACGCGCAGCAAATACAATGTAGATGGCCCGGCTCATGTAGACCGCGACAACTTCTACGGTTTGAACGGACGCGACTACCGCAAGACCAGCAACGACAGCGGCACGATCCGTATCGAACATGACCTGAACGAAAACCTGACACTGTCCAACAGCTTCCGCATGTCGCGCTCGACCCTCGACTACATCGTGACCAACCCGGATGACAGTAAAGGTAACGTCGCCAACGGTACGGTCTATCGCGCCACCAAGAACCGCAATTCGACGTCCAAAGGTTGGGTGAACCAGACCGACCTGAGTGCCAAGTTCAATACCGGCTTCATCGAGCATAGCCTGGTGACAGGCCTGGAGTTCACCTACAGCGACACGCATAACCGCGGGTATGTCGTCACCTCGGCCGCTGGCACAGGCACTGTTTGCACCCCCGCCTTGCTGGCTTCGGGCGACTGCACCAGCCTCTACGACCCATCCCCGGATGACGGCTGGTCTGGCACGATTACCGACAGCCAAGCCTTCACCGATACGGATACGAAGACCAGCGCTGCCTACGTATTTGACACACTGACTTTCAACGAACAGTGGTCGCTGAACCTCGGCCTGCGTTACGACGATTACCAGACCAAATCAAGCGGATACAGCACAGGTGGGCGTGGCTCGGTTGCGGGGGACTTCTCTCGCGAAAACAACGCGCATCTGTGGAACTACCAAGTTGGCGTAGTCTACAAGCCGTTGCCCAACGGCAGTATTTACGCCGCCTGGTCGACCTCCAGCAACCCGTCGGGCGAAACCAGCGGTAATGGAGGCCTGGAGCTGGCGGCCAACAACAGCAACCTCGATCCAGAACGTAACCGCAACTACGAAATCGGCACGAAGTGGGACTTCTTCGACGATAACCTATCGTTGACCGCAGCCTTGTTCCGTACCGACAAAACCAACGCACGCGTCACCGATCCAGACAATGCCACATATCAGGTGCTCGATGGCGAACAACGGGTCCAGGGTGTGGAGCTGACCTACTCGGGTAACCTGACCAGCAAGTGGAAGGTCTATGGCGGCTACACCTATATGGAAAGCGAGATCGTGAAAACCTCTACTGCAGCGAACGAAGGCAACCACATGCCTAGCACGCCGCGTAACAACTTCACGTTCTGGTCGACCTACGACATCATTCCGCAACTGACCGTTGGTGCTGGAGCGACTTTTGTCGATTCGCGCTTCGGTGACGAAGCCAACTCGGTCGAGGTACCTTCCTACTGGCGCTATGACGCCATGGCTACCTATCGCCTGACAAAGAATGTCGACTTGCAACTGAATGTGCAGAACCTGACCGACAAGCGTTACTTCGATCAAGTATTCGCTACGCATTACGCTCACGTAGCGCCTGGCCGTACTGCACTCATGAGTGCCAACTTCCACTTCTAATCAAGTCACCCCGAGCCCCGTTCATTCCCGTGAGCGGGGCTTTTGCGTATCAAGGCATAATGCACGCCGCGCAGGTCGCGGCAGCAACTCAAGGTGAGTAACGTGGTGAAGAAGACGCTGTTCCAATTGCACTGGTTCTTTGGCATCACCGCTGGCCTGGTGCTGGCCTTGATGGGCATTACCGGGGCGCTGTACTCGTTCCAGGAAGAACTGCTGCGCGCATTCAATGCCGATGTACTCAAGGTAGAAGTACGCGCCGAAGGCGTGCTGCCGCCGGCCGAGCTGGTTAAACGAGTCGAAGCCCAGCAGCACGACAAGGTGTCGATGCTGTGGGTCGACGTGCGTGAAGGCAACGCTGCACGTATCTTCTTCATGCCTGCACCGGGCGAACGCCGTGGCGAACTGCGCTATGCCGACCCGTACACCGGCGAGCTCAAGGGTGAAGTGGCCGGGCAAGGCTTCTTCAACCTCATGCTCAAGCTGCACCGTTTCCTCGCCATGGGCGATACTGGCCGGCAAATCACCGGGGCCTGCACCTTGATGCTGGTGTTCTTCTGCCTGTCCGGCCTGTACCTGCGCTGGCCGCGCAAAGCACTGGCCTGGCGCACCTGGCTGACCTTCGAATGGGCCAAGAAAGGCCGCGCCTTCAACTGGGACCTGCACGCCGTGGCAGGTACCTGGTGCCTGCTGTTCTACCTTCTGTTCGCCCTGACCGGCCTGTTCTGGTCCTATGAGTGGTACCGCGAAGGCCTGAACAAGCTGCTGGCTGACGCGCCGGCTGCGGGCCAGCAGCAAAAACGTGGTGAAGGCCGTGGCCGGCACGGGCCGCAGAAAGTCGACAGGAATGCGCCACCGCTGGTGGTGGACTATGACGCCATCTGGGCCAACCTCAAGGATGCCGCGGGCCCAGGCCTGTCCACCTACAACCTGCGCCTGCCGCCCGCTGGCGGTCAGCCGGCCAACCTGTTCTACCTGCTCGACAACGCTGCCCACCCACGTGCCTTCAATACCCTGGTCCTGGACCCGGCCACCGGCCAGGTTAAAAAGCACGACCGCTACACCGACAAGTCCTTCAAGGCGCAACTGCTGCAGAGTGTTTACGCCTTGCATGTGGGCGAGTACTTCGGCTTGCCGGGGCGCATCATCGTCACCATCGCCAGCCTGACCATGCCGTTGTTCTTCGTCACCGGCTGGCTGCTGTACCTCGACCGTCGCCGCAAGAAACGTCAGGTGCGCGCAGCCCGTGGCAACGTCGCCAACAGCAACGGCAATGGCGACGGCTGGCTGATCGGCTTTGCCAGCCAGAGTGGCTTTGCCGAACAGTTGGCCTGGCAGAGCGCCAGGCAGCTGCAGGCAGCCGGCCAGCCCGTTCAAGTGCGCGCCCTTGCCCAGCTGGGTGAAAACGACCTGCGCCAGGCCCATCGCGCGCTCTTCGTGGTGAGTACCTTCGGCGACGGTGAAGCACCCGACAGCGCCCGCGCCTTCGAGCGCAAGGTGCTCGGCCAGCCTTGGGCACTGAACAACCTCAACTATGCCCTGCTCGCCCTCGGTGATCGTCAGTACCCGCACTTCTGCGGCTTCGCTCGTCGCCTCCAGGCGTGGCTGGGGGAGCGCGGCGCCAGCAGTGCATTCAGCCCGGTGGAAGTGGACAACGCCGACCAGGCCGCTCTGCAGCAATGGCAGCAGGAACTGGCGCAACTGACCGGCGCCCAGCCGGTCGCCGCCTGGCAGCCGCCAACCTTTGCCAACTGGTCGCTGGTGCGCCGCAAACTGCTCAACCCCGGCAGCCAAGGCCAACCGGTGTACCTGCTTGGCCTGCAGGCTGCAGAACCTGCGAGCTGGGAAGCCGGCGACCTGGTAGAAATACTGCCGCTAAATGGGCAGCCACGTATCGACGCGTTCCTCAAGGGCATGGCACTGGACGCCAGCAGCCAAGTGCAGGTGAATGGCCTGAGCGAAACCCTTGCCCAGGCACTCGCTGGTCGCCAGTTGCCGACGCGCCGCGATCACCTGATCGGCTTGCAGCCGCAGGCACTGGTGGATGCACTGGTACCGATCGGCAGCCGCGAATACTCCATCGCCTCGATCGCTAGCGATGGTGTGCTGGAGCTGATCGTGCGCCAGGAACGCCACCCCGACGGCAACCTTGGCTTGGGCTCTGGCTGGCTGACCGAATACCTGCCAATGAATGGCACCCTGAGCCTGCGCCTGCGGCGTAACAGTGGTTTCCATCTGCCTGAGGCCGCTGCGCCGATGATCCTGATCGGTAACGGCACTGGCCTGGCAGGCCTTCGCAGCCTGTTGCGCGCGCGGGTCAATGCCGGTGAGCAGCGCAACTGGCTTTTGTTCGGCGAGCGTAATCGGGCGCATGACTTGCTGTGCGGCGATGAGCTGCATGCTTGGCTGGACAACGGCGACCTGGCACGGCTGGACCTGGCGTTCTCGCGCGATCAGGCCGAGAAGGTGTATGTGCAGGACGTGATGCTGCAGCAGGCCGAGGACTTCAAGCGCTGGGTAGCCGATGGGGCTTGCGTGTATGTCTGCGGCAGCCTGAAAGGCATGGCGGCGGGGGTGGATGCTGCGCTCAATCGCATGCTGGGTGAAGAAGCTGTACAGCAGTTGATCGAGGATGGGCGGTATCGGCGGGATGTGTATTGACTGGAAATCGATTCAACCAGCGCCGGCCTCTTCGCGGGTAAACCCGCTCCTACAGCGGGCTGTGTCCAACCCCAGATGTGTGTCCACCACCGATCTGTGTAGGAGCGGGTTTACCCGCGAATACGGTGGCGGCGGTAACGGTGAAGGGCCAGGGAGATTGGCCACCAGGCCCTTTCGCGGGCAAGCCCGCGAAGAAACCGGCGCTGCTGTCAGTGCAACTCGAAGGTATCGGCATCCAGGTTGGCCGGGAACTTGGCCCGGTACGCCGCCAGTTCCGACGCGCTCAGTACTGCAGTGAACACCCCGTCCGCCTCGCCGGCACTGAGCAGGCTCTCACCCTGGAAATCCAGCACCTGGCTGTCACCAGAATAAGCAAAGCCTTTACCGTCCGTGCCCACCCGGTTCACCGCCGCCACATAGCACAGGTTCTCGATGCCCCGCGCCGGTAGCAGGCGGTTCCAGTGCTGGCGACGCGCGGCCGGCCAGTTGGCCGTATAAAGCAGCAGGTCGGTGTCCTGGGCGTCGCGGCTCCACACCGGGAAGCGCAGGTCGTAACAGATCAGCGGGCGAATCCGCCAGCCCTTGACCTCGAACTGCACCTGCCGCTCGCCTGGGGTGTAATGTTTGTGCTCACCGGCCATGCGGAACAGGTGGCGCTTGTCGTAGTGCAGAATCTCGCCGTCCGGCCGCGCCCACAACAGGCGGTTGCGGTGGCTGCCATCGGCCGCCTGGATGATCACACTACCGGTAATCACCGCATTGTGCTTCTTCGCCTGGGCTTTCAACCATTTATAGGTCGGACCGTTCTCCTGCTCGCACAGGCTTTCCGACTGCATCGAAAAGCCGGTGGTGAACATTTCCGGCAGGATCACCAGGTCCACCTCGCCCACCTGCTCCAGCAGCACCTCGAAGTGCGCGTAGTTGGCCTCGCGGTCATGCCAGGCCAGGGTGGTTTGCACCAGGGCGACTTTCAGGTTCGGCAGTGTACTCAGATCGCGCATAGTCTTTCCGCTGCCTGACGCAGCGTCTCCTCTCGTTTGGCAAAGCACAGGCGCACCAGGCGTTGCTCGGGGATGGGTTGCTGGTAGAACACCGATACCGGGATGGTCGCCACGCCGTGCTCACGCGTCAGCCACAGCGACATGTCGACATCGTTCAGGTCCGGGCGGATTTGCGAATAGTCCACCAGCTGGAAATAAGTGCCCGTCGTGCGGGTAAAGTTGAAACGCGAGCCTTCCAGCAAGCCGCAGAACACGTCGCGCTTGGCCTGGTAAAAGGCTGGCAATTCATCAATATGCTCGGGGTGCTCGGCCATGAAATCGGCCAAGGCCCACTGCAGCGGCGTCACCCCACAGAAGTTGACGTACTGGTGCACTTTGCGCAGCTCGGCGCTCAGGGCAGGCGGTGCGATCACGTACCCGGTCTTCCAGCCGGTAACGTGGTACGTCTTGCCGAACGAACTGACCACGAAGGCACGCGAGTACAACTGCTCATGGGCCAGCACGCTGGCGTGGCGTACACCGTCGTAGACCAGGTGCTCGTACACTTCATCGCTGACCAGGTAGATATCGCGGTCGGCAATTAGTGCGGCCAACTGGTCGAGGTCTTCGCGAGTGATCAGCGCGCCGCTGGGGTTGTGTGGCGAGTTGAGGATGACCATGCGCGTGCGCGGGGTCAAGGCATCGCTGAATTTCTGCCAGTCGATACGGAAGGTGCCGTCGCTCAACTGCACATGAACACAGCGGCCACCGGCCAGCTCCACTGACGGCTCGTAACTGTCGTAGCAGGGATCGAAGACGATCACTTCGTCACCGGCATGTACCACCGCCTGGATGGCACAGAAAATAGCCTCGGTGGCGCCGGGGGTGATAGTCACTTCCTGATCGGCATCCACCCTGGCCCCATACAGCCGCTCGACCTTGGCCGCTACCTGCTGGCGCAAGGCCGGCAGGCCGGTCATCGGCGAATACTGGTTATGCCCGGCAGCCACGTGCCGGCCCACGGCATCAAGCAGGGCCTGCGGGCCATTGAAGTCAGGAAAGCCCTGGGACAGGTTGAGCGCGCCAGTCTGCACGGCGAGCTGGGACATGGTGGTGAAGATGGTCGTGCCGACGTTCGGCAGTTTGCTGCGGATCATGGAGCCCTCTTTCCTGGGGTATATCCGGCACGGGGTGGAGTCCGAGCATAGCGGATCGAGCGGTCAGGAAAAAGGTTGAAACAATAGGGGGATTGCTCTGGATCAAGGGGCGTCTGTGGGGGCGGCTGTGCCTGCCCCCACATGGGGCGACTTAGCGCTTGTCGCGACGCTTCTTCTCGGCCTTCTTGTGGTGCGACATCAGGCGGCGTTTCTTGTTGACCTGGCGATCGGTAAGGGTGTTCTTCTTGCCCTCGTACGGGTTCTCACCGCCCTTGTACTCGATACGGATCGGCGTACCGACCAGTTTGAGCACCCGGCGATAGGTGTTTTCCAGGTAACGCGAGTACGACTTGGGAATGCTGTCGGTCTGGTTGCCGTGGATCACGATCAGCGGCGGGTTGGCACCGCCGAGGTGGGCATAGCGCAGCTTGATGCGGCGACCATTGACCATCGGCGGCTGGTGCTCGCTCACGGCATCTTCGAGGATCTGCGTCAGGCGGCTGGTCGGCCAGCGGGTGACCGCGGACTGGAACGCAGCCTGTACCGACTTGTACAAGTTGCCCACGCCCGTGCCATGCAGCGCGGAAATGAAGTGGATGTCGGCAAAGTCGACGAAGAACAGCCGGCGCTCCAGCTCGGTCTTCACGTAGGCGCGCTCACCCGGCTCCATGCCATCCCACTTGTTCAGGGCAATGACGATGGCGCGACCGGCCTCAAGGGCGAAGCCCAGCAGGTTCAGGTCATGGTCGACCACACCCTCGCGGGCATCCATGACAAAGATGACGACGTTGGCGTCCTTGATCGCCTGCAGCGTCTTCACCACCGAGAACTTCTCGACTTCCTCGTGGATCTTGCCACGCTTGCGCACCCCGGCGGTGTCGATGAAGGTGTACTTCTCGCCATCGCGCTCGAACGGGATGTA
Source organism: Pseudomonas sp. D5(2026) (assembly GCF_057766845.1). Taxonomy (NCBI): domain Bacteria; kingdom Pseudomonadati; phylum Pseudomonadota; class Gammaproteobacteria; order Pseudomonadales; family Pseudomonadaceae; genus Pseudomonas; species Pseudomonas sp. D5(2026). The sequence continues at coordinate 882,619 of NZ_CM173421.1, read as the reverse complement.
GATACTGTCACGGGTGGTGCCCGGCTCGTCGTAGACCACCACACGCTCTTCGCCGAGCATGCGGTTGACCAGCGTCGACTTGCCAACGTTCGGGCGGCCGATGATGGCGATCTTGATGCCATCCTTCTCGCTTGGGCCAGGAATGCGCACGGCTTCCTCACCTTCAGCGACGTCCTGGTCGAGGGCTTCCTCTTCGGCATCGCGCGGCAAGTGGCCGAGCACGGCTTCCATCAGGGCACTGATACCACGGCCCTGGGAGCCCGCCACCGGAATGGCGTTACCCATGCCCATTGGCGAAAATTCGGCGCGGGCAACGTCGGGGTCGATGTTGTCGATCTTGTTGGCAACCAGGATCGCGGCCTTGTTCCGCTTGCGCAGGTGCTCGGCAATCATCTGGTCTGCTGCGGTCATGCCAGCACGGGCATCAACCAGGAACAGCACATAGTCGGCTTCTTCGATGGCCATGAGCGACTGCTCGGCCATTTTCTCGTCCATGCCCACTTCGTCACCGGTGATACCACCAGTGTCGATCAGGATGAAGGAGCGACCCTGCCAGCTGGCATCACCATACTGGCGATCACGGGTCAGGCCCGAGAGGTCACCGACGATGGCATCGCGGGTCTTGGTCAGGCGGTTGAACATGGTGGATTTGCCGACGTTCGGGCGGCCCACCAGGGCAATTACGGGAACCATCGGCTCTCCACTCTAGAATTCTTGAAAATGCAAAGGCCGCTGCAAGGCAGCGGCCGGGGTACGGGCGGCGTGTCCTACGCCGCGACTTGAAGCCGGTCAAGGCTTCAAGCATAGCTTCAGCGGATGGTCAGTGCCTCGAGCTTGCCGCTGTTGCCGAAGACATAGATGGTGTCGCCGACCACAAGCGGGCGGGCGCGCAGGCCATCGCTGTCAATGCGCTCACGGCCAACGAAACGGCCATCGACCTGGCTGAGCAAGTGCAGATAGCCTTCGAAGTCCCCTACCGCTACGTAGCTTGAGAACACTTCAGGCGCCGTCAGTTGGCGACGCGCCATCGAGTCGTTGGTCCACAGGGCACTGGAAGACCGCTCATCGATACCCTCGACCGAGCCGGAAGCCTCGCTCACATAGACGTTACCGAAGCCCTGGGCGACACCCACGTAGCTGGAGGCATCGCGCTGCCACAGCTCGCGGCCGCTTTCCAGGTCCAGGCCAGCAACGCGCCCCTGGTAGGTGCTGACGTACAAGATACCACCGGACAGCAGCAGGCCGCCGTCAATGTCGACCACACGGTCCAGCTCGGAACGGCCCTGCGGGATGGCCACACGGCTTTCCCACACCGGCACACCGTTGTTGATGTCCACAGCCACAACCTTGCCGGTAGACAGGCCGGCAACAGCCAGGCGGTTGGTGGCGATCGGTGCACCGGTGCCACGCAGCGTCAGCACGGCCGGGGAGTTCTCGTAGATCCAACGGCGGTCGCCAGTGGCGGCATCCAGGCCAATCAGGCGGTCGTCCTGGGTCTGCACCACTACCACGTCACCGTTGTTGGCAGGCGGGGCCAGCACTTCGCTGGTCACGCGCGAGCGCCAACGCTCTTCACCGGTGCTGGAGTCCAGGGCAATGACTTCACCCTTGAGGGTACCGAGCATGACCAGGCCGTAGCCCACGCCAACTGCGCCGGAAACCTTCAGCTCCAGGTCCTTCTTCCACACTACGTCACCGGTGATGCGATCAAGGGCATAGACTTCGCCGTTGACGTCGGAAGCGTAGATGCGGTCGTTCTCGATGGCCGGTACCAGGGTGTTGTAGGTTTCACCCTGGCCGTCACCGATCGAACGGCTCCACTGCTTCTTCAGCACCACTTCCTCGGTGAACTTGGTCAGCTCGGCCGGGGGCAGTTCCTTCTTGCTGTTGCTGCTGCAACCTGCGGCCAGCACGGCCAGGGTCAGCACTGCTGCATGTTTCCAACCGATCACTTACGCGTCCCCTTTAGCCAGGTCATCCAGCTTCAATTGCAAGCCACCGACCGCCGCATCATCGGACAGCGCGGCCTTGGCTTTTTCGTAAGCGCTGTGTGCGTCGTCGGGGCGACCCAGCTGAACCAGCAGGTCCCCTTTCAACTCTTCACGGCTGGCCAGAAAGGCTTTATCGGCGTCGCCGTCGAGCAGCTTCAGGGCATCTTCGGCCTTGTTCTGGGCTGCCAGTACACGCGCCAGACGCTGACGCGAGATCTCGCCCAGCGTGACGTCGGCCGGATTGTCCAGCACGCTTTTCAGCTCGGCTGCGGCGTCATCGAGCTTGCCGCTGTCGACCGCGACCTTGGCCACGAAAAGGCTGCCGTACTGGGCGTAAGCGGTGCCGCCAAACTCGCTCTTGAGCTTGCCGGCCAGCTCCGCGACCTTGGTGGTGTCCGGCTGGCCGGTCGGTGTCAGGCTGGTTTCAATCAACGCCTGATACAACTGCGAGGCACCTTGCGACTGGTTGTTCTGGTACTTGTGCCAGGTATTCCAGCCCAACACCACCACGCCAGCCAGCAAAGCGCCGGTCAGCAGCGGCTTACCGTTGCGGCTCCACCAGTCCTTGATCCCTGCCAGGTCATCATCATCGGTACTCGACACCCCAATACTCCTTTTCGCCTATTCGCTTGTTGAACCGCGTTACGCCTGCGCGATCGCGGTTTCCAGGTGCTCTGCAAGAGCATCCCAGGCAATGTTCTGTTGTTCGCCCTGGCCACGCAGGGGCTTCAAGCCGATTTCTTGCTTGGCCAGCTCGTCGTCGCCGAGGATCAGGGCGAACAGTGCACCGCTCTTGTCGGCTTTCTTGAACTGGCTCTTGAAGCTGCCACCACCAGCGTTGACGGCCAGGCGCAGGCCCGGCAAGCGGTCGCGCAGGCCTTCGGACAGGCGCAGGCCGGCCAGCTCCGCCTGCTCGCCAAAGGCGCACAGGTACACGTCGATCTGGCGGCTGATGGAGTCCGGCACCTTGCCCAGGGTTTCCAACAGCAGGATCAGGCGCTCGATGCCCATGGCGAAACCAACGCCAGTGGTCGGCTTGCCACCCATCTGTTCGACCAGGCCGTCGTAACGGCCACCCGCGCACACGGTGCCCTGGGCGCCAAGCTTGTCGGTTACCCACTCGAACACGGTCTTGCTGTAATAGTCCAGGCCACGTACCAGCTTGGTATTGATCACGAACGGAATACCGGCGGCATCCAGGCGGGCCTTGAGCCCCTCGAAGTGCACGCGCGATTCTTCGTCCAGGTATTCTTCCAGCTTCGGCGCGCCGACCAGCACCGCCTGGGTGTTCGGGTCCTTGCTGTCGAGGATGCGCAGCGGGTTGCTCTTCAGACGACGCTGGCTGTCTTCGTCCAACTGCTCCAGACGCGCCGAAAGGAATTCGACCAGCGCGTCACGGTAGCGTGCGCGGGCTTCACTGGTGCCCAGGCTGTTGAGCTCGAGCTTGACCGCGTCCTGGATGCCCAACTGGCCCCACAGGCGCCAGGTCAACATGATCAGCTCGGCATCGATGTCCGGGCCGTCCAGGTTGAACACTTCCACGCCAATCTGGTGGAACTGACGGTAACGGCCCTTCTGCGGGCGCTCGTGGCGGAACATCTGGCCGATGTACCACAGCTTCTGCACCTGACCGTTGCCGGTGATGCCGTGCTCGAGCACCGCTCGCACGCAGGCAGCGGTGCCTTCAGGGCGCAGGGTCAGCGAATCGCCGTTGCGGTCCTCGAAGGTGTACATCTCTTTTTCGACGATGTCGGTCACTTCACCGATCGAGCGTTTGAACAGCTCGGTGAACTCGACGATCGGCGTGCGGATCTGGCTGTACCCGTAGGTGTCCAGCAGGCCGGCCACGGTGCCTTCAAAGTAGCGCCACAGCGGCGACTGTTCTGGCAGGATGTCGTTCATGCCACGGATGGCTTGCAGCGATTTGCTCACGAAAAGTCCTTACGAATTCGGTGTGTCAGCCACGGACGATCAGCGCCGCGTCGGCTTCGGCCTTTTCGGCCGCTTTCTGGCGGATGAGCTTTTCCAGCTCATCGACCAGGTTGTCATTGGTCAGTTTCTGCGCAGGCTTGCCGTCGATGTAGATCAGGTTCGGCGTGCCGCCGGTCAACCCTACATGGGCTTCCTTGGCTTCACCCGGGCCGTTGACCACGCAACCGATCACCGCCACATCCAGCGGTACCAGCAGGTCTTCCAGACGCCCTTCCAGCTCGTTCATGGTCTTGACCACATCGAAGTTCTGCCGCGAGCAGCTCGGGCAGGCAATGAAGTTGATGCCACGCGAACGCAGATGCAGCGACTTGAGGATGTCGTAGCCGACTTTCACTTCTTCGACCGGGTCGGCCGCCAGCGAGATACGGATGGTATCGCCAATACCCTCGGCCAGCAGCATACCGAGGCCGACGGCGGACTTCACCGTCCCCGAACGCAGGCCGCCGGCTTCAGTGATGCCCAGATGCAGCGGTTGTACGATCTGCTTGGCCAGCAAACGGTAGGCTTCGACAGCCATGAACACGTCCGAGGCCTTGACGCTTACCTTGAAGTCCTGGAAATCCAGGCGGTCGAGATGCTCGACGTGGCGCAGGGCCGACTCGACCAGCGCAGCCGGGGTCGGTTCGCCGTACTTCTTCTGCAGGTCTTTTTCCAGCGAACCGGCGTTAACCCCGATACGAATCGGAATGCCGCGGTCGCGGGCGGCATCGACCACGGCGCGTACACGGTCTTCACGACCGATGTTGCCCGGGTTGATACGCAGGCAATCAACGCCCAGCTCGGCAACGCGCAATGCGATCTTGTAGTCGAAATGGATGTCGGCGACCAGCGGCACGCTGACCAGTTGCTTGATCTTGCCAAAAGCTTCGGCGGCGTCCATGTCCGGTACCGAGACCCGCACGATATCCACGCCAGCATCGACCAGACGCTGGATTTGCGCCACGGTAGCAGCGACATCGTTGGTGTCGGTGTTGGTCATGCTCTGCACCGCGATGGGCGCATCACCGCCCACCGGCACATTGCCAACCCAGATTTTGCGGGATTCGCGACGTTTGATCGGAGATTCGCCGTGCATGACTTACTGTCCCAACTTCAGGCGAGCAGTCTCGCCACTGGTGAACGGAGCAACATCAACGGGCTGGCCGTTGTAGCTGACCTGGGCGCCCCGGGCAAAGCCCAGGCGTACCGCGAATGGCGGCTTGCCGGTCAGCTCGAGGTTGTCCCCCTTGCGCTTGATGGCGCTGAACAGCACCTTGCCATTGCCGTCGCTGACCTGGGTCCAGCAATCGGCGGTGAACTGGATGGCGACCTTGGCACTGCCAGCCGGCACCGCGGCAGGCTCAGCGGCGGCCACTGCCGGTGCAGGTACTGGTGCAGCAGTGGGCTGTACCGGAGGCGTAATCGGCTCAGGCGAAGCAGCAGGTGCGGGTTGCACGGGCGCTTGCTGTGCCGGAGCAGGCGCTGCGGCAGTGGCTGTGGTCGAGCTTACCGGCGCTTGTTCATTGGCAGCAGGCTGCTCGGCAGCGCCCGGCTCCAGAGCCAGCGGTGCACTCTCAGCTTGCTGGCCAACGGAAACGGCCTGGTCTTCAGGCTCATCGAGCGGGTGAATCTGTGTGGTGCCGTCGGCGCTTTCGACTTCGACGTGCTCCAGGGCAATCTTGGCCAGTTCCTTGCCCCGCAGGCTGCCCTGGTCCTGCCACCAGAAAAAGCCACCACCGACAACAGCCACCAGCAACAGCAGGCTGACGCCGCGCAGGATGTTGTGCGACAGCCGCACAGGCTCTTCGATACGGCCCAGCGAATGCACGTCGCTGCCTTTGGCGTGGGTACCGGTGTAGCGGTCGAAGGCATCTACCAGGGCGGCCTGGTCAAGGTCCATCAGCTTGGCGTAGGCGCGAATGTAGCCACGAGCGAAAGTATGCCCGGGCAGCTTGTCGAAGGCGCCGGTTTCCACGTGGTTCAACGAACTGACAGTGAGGTTGAGCTTGCGGGCCACCTCGGCTTGAGACCAGTCCCGTTTCTCACGGGCCAGGCGCAAAAGCTCACCGGGGTTCTGGCCAGGCGCTACAGCTACTTCGGGATGCGCGGCGTTCATCGTTGCTCCGACAGGTATTGCTGGTATTCCGGCGTACCGGGATAAAGTCGTTGTAATTGCTGGCCCAACTCGGCCAGTGCGCCCTGCTCGTCGAACACCCTGGCAAGGCGGCTGCCCAGCAGCAGGCTACGGGCGTCGTGGTCGCTCAACTGGCTGAAACGATCGTAGTAGTCCCGGGCCGGCACATAATGCCTGTTTTCGTAGGACAACTCAGCCATTTCCAGCAACGCTTTTGGTTGGTGCTGGTTGAGTTGTAACGCTTTCAACAGATACGCGTGCGCCTGATCGCGGCGTTCGAGCTTCAGGGCGGTCAGGCCCAGATTTTCATACACGCGTGAACGCTCAGGATACAGGGTATCGGCACTGGCCAGGCGAAACATCTGCTTGGCCTCGGCAAATCGTCCCTGAGCATAAAGGAAACTGCCGTAATTGTTGCGAATTCGCGTGTCACCGCGACTTATCAGCAAGGCCTTGCGAAAGTGTGCTCCGGCCAGCGCCGGCTCACCTTCGGCTTGAAACACTACCGCCAGGGCCGCGTGCGCGTCGGCATCCTGATCATCCAGTGCCAGGGCCTTGCCCAGCGGCGCCTTGGCCTGCTCGGTCAATCCTTGTTGCAAATAACCCAAGCCAAGCTGCACATAAGCCCGCCCTGCCTCCGCCCTGCCCTGGCGGCTGGCCAAAGGGTCGCTCGCGCCGCCTGACACGCAGCCGGCCAGCAGCGAAAGCGCAAGGATCGACGCGGCGCGCAGGCTCATGGGCAAGGTCCCTGTCAGTGGCTGGCGGCGCTGTCTGGCAGCTCGACGTCCGCAGAAAGCTGGCGAACAGCGATGTAGCGCTCACTACGACGGGTACGGTCATTGACCTGACCGACCAGCTGGCCACAGGCAGCGTCGATATCGTCACCGCGCGTGGTACGGGTGGTGACGTTGAAGCCACCGTGGTGCAGCAGATCCTGGAAACGACGAATGGCGTTGTTGCTCGGTCGCTCGTAACCCGAATGCGGGAACGGGTTGAACGGGATCAGGTTGATCTTGCAGGGTACATCGCGCAACAGTTCGATCATCTGCGCGGCATGCTCGGGCTGGTCGTTGACGTCCTTGAGCAGGGTGTACTCGATGGTGAGCACGCGCTTGCCGCCCAAGGTGGACATGTAGCCCATGCACGATTCCAGCAGCATCTTCAGCGGGTACTTCTTGTTGATCGGCACCAGCTTGTTGCGCAGTTCGTCGTTCGGCGCGTGCAGCGACAGGGCCAGCGACACGTCGATGTGCTTGGCCAGTTCGTCGATCATCGGCACCACGCCCGAGGTGGACAAGGTGACACGACGTTTGGAAATGCCATAGCCAAGGTCATCCATCATGATTTTCATGGCGGCAATGACGTTGTCGAAATTCAGCAAAGGCTCGCCCATGCCCATCATGACCACGTTGGTAATCGCGCGGTCGACTTTGGCAGGAACGGTCCCGAAGGATTTGTTGGCAAGCCACACCTGGCCGATCACTTCGGCGGCAGTGAGGTTGCTGTTGAAGCCTTGCTTGCCGGTGGAGCAGAAGCTGCAGTCCAGGGCACAGCCGGCTTGCGACGATACGCACAGGGTGCCGCGGTCGTCGGTTGGAATATAGACGGTCTCGACGCAGCTGCCGGAGGCAACGCGGATCACCCATTTGCGGGTGCCGTCAGCGGAAATGTCTTCACTGACCACTTCCGGTGGGCGAATCTCGGCAACGGCCTCGAGCTTTTCGCGCAAGACCTTGCCTACGTTGGTCATGGCCGCAAAGTCGGACACGCCAAAATGGTGAATCCATTTCATCACCTGGCCGGCACGGAAGCGCTTCTCCCCGATAGAGTCGAAGAATTGTTCCATTTCCGGCTGGGTCAGACCCAACAGGTTGATTTTGCCAGTAGATGTCGTCATGGATTCACCCTCACCCGTAAGCTTTCGCTTAGCGAGTGGTTACCTCGGTAGCAGCGAAGAAGTAAGCGATTTCGCGAGCAGCAGCAGCTTCGGAGTCCGAACCGTGAACGGCGTTGGCGTCGATCGACTCGGCGAAGTCAGCACGGATGGTGCCGGCAGCAGCTTCTTTAGGGTTGGTAGCGCCCATCAGCTCACGGTTCTTGGCGATGGCGTTCTCGCCTTCCAGAACCTGGACAACGACCGGACCGGAAGTCATGAAGGCAACCAGGTCACCGAAGAAGCCGCGCTCGCTGTGCTCAGCGTAGAAGCCTTCGGCTTCGGCTTTGGACAGTTGCTTCATTTTCGAGGCAACGATTTTCAGGCCGGCTTCTTCGAAGCGAGTGGTGATCTTGCCGATGACGTTTTTGGCAACAGCGTCAGGCTTGATGATGGAGAAAGTACGTTGAACAGCCATGGAAAACTCCAGAATATGAGTGTTACGAAAAATTAAACCCGCGAATTATACGCGGGTTCCAGGGGATTGCCTAACCTGCAAGTGACGCTTAGTCGGCTTCGTCGATCCAGGCGGCCTGGATTGCCTCGAGCACTTTCTCACCGCCGCGTGACGGATCGTCGCTGAACTCGGGCAATGCCAGCACCCAGCGGTGCAGGTCCACAAAATTCACATAACGAGGATCGACCTCAGGCTTGCTTTCTGCAAGCTGGATTGCGATCTCAAGTACATCAACCCATTTCAGACTCATGTACAGGCCCTCAGTGCGGTGCTTCGGCAGCGTGGTTGAGCGAATACTTGGGGATCTCGATGGTCAGGTCTTCGTCAGCGACGACCACCTGACAGCCAAGGCGCGACTGCGCCTCCAGGCCCCAGGCTTTGTCCAGCATGTCCTCTTCCAGTTCGTCAGCCTCTTCGAGCGAATCGAAGCCCTTGCGCACGATGCAGTGGCAAGTGGTGCAGGCCTTGACGCCGCCGCAGGCACTTTCCATCTCGATGTGATGGTCGTGGGCCAGCTCCAGGATGTTGGTCCCGGGCTCGACCTCCACGGTCAGCCCCTCGGGGCAGAACTTCTCATGCGGCAGGAATGTCACCAGCGGCATCGATTACTCCTCGATCTCATTCAGGTTGCGCCCGGCCAGTGCGGCTTTGACCGTCGAATCAAGGCGACGGGCGGCAAATGCATCGGTCACCTGCGACAGACGCTTGGTCTGTTGCTCGATGGCTGCGCCATCGGTGCCGGCCAGCAAATCACGTAGTTCTTGCATCTGGAATTCGATGGCGTCGCGCTCGTCACTGCTGAGCAGGCGCTCGCCGTCGGCGTCCAGGGCGCCCTGTACCGCCTCGAGCAGCCGCTCGCCATCTACCTGATGCTCTCGCAGCTGGCGGGCGTGCTTGTCGGAACCGGCGTGCTCGAAGGAGTCCTTGAGCATGCGGGCGATTTCGCCGTCGGTCAGGCCGTAGGACGGCTTGACCTGAATGCTGGCTTCCACGCCCGAACCCAGCTCGCGGGCAGCGACGCTGAGCAGGCCATCGGCATCCACCTGGAAGGTGACGCGAATTTTCGCAGCACCGGCAACCATGGCCGGAATGCCGCGCAGCTCGAAGCGGGCCAGCGAACGGCAGTCGCTGATCAGCTCGCGCTCGCCCTGCAGCACGTGGATCATCATGGCCGACTGGCCATCTTTGTACGTGGTGAACTCCTGAGCCCGCGCCACCGGAATGGTGGTGTTACGCGGGATCACCTTCTCCATCAGCCCGCCCATGGTTTCAAGACCAAGCGACAGCGGGATGACATCGAGCAGCAGCAGCTCGCCACCTTCGCGGCGGTTACCGGCCAGGGTGTCGGCCTGGATGGCGGCACCAATGGCCACCACCTGGTCTGGGTCGATCGAGGTCAGCGGGGTGCGCCCGAACAGCGCGCCCACGGCCTCACGCACACGCGGCACGCGGGTCGAACCACCGACCATGACCACGGCGCTGACTTCTTCCAGCTCAACACCACTGTCGCGCACGGCGCGGCGGCAAGCCTTCAGGCTGCGGGCAACCAGTGGTTCGATCATGGCTTCGAAGGCGCTACGGGTCAGCTCACCGTGCCAGGCACCGTGGCTGACGTTGACCACGTCAGCATCGGTCAGGGCTTCTTTGGCGGCGCAGGCGGTTTGCAGCAGCGCGCGCTGGGTAGCCGGGTCCAGATCGGACGAGAGGCCAGCCTGCTCGATGATCCAGCCGGCAATAGCATGGTCGAAGTCGTCACCACCCAGAGCGGTATCACCGCCGGTGGCCAGTACTTCGAATACACCAGCGGTCAGCCGCAGGATGGAAATATCAAAAGTGCCGCCACCCAGATCATAGATGGCCACCACGCCTTCGGCGTTCTGGTCCAGGCCGTAGGCTACGGCGGCCGCGGTCGGCTCGTTGAGCAGGCGCAGCACGTTCAGGCCAGCCAGACGCGCAGCATCTTTGGTAGCCTGACGCTGGGCGTCATCGAAATAGGCCGGCACGGTGATCACCGCGCCCACCAGTTCGCCACCCAAGGTGGCTTCGGCACGCTCGCGCAACACCTTCAGGATGTCGGCAGACACTTCCACGGGGCTTTTCGGCCCCTGCACGGTGTCGATGAACGGCATGTGCGACTCACCACCCACAAAGCGGTATGGCAGTTGCTCGCCCAGTTGCTTGACGTCGGCCAGGCCGCGCCCCATCAGGCGCTTGACCGACAGCACGGTGTTAAACGGGTCGCTGGAGGCAGCATCACGCGCGGCCTGCCCCACTTCGATGCGCCCTTCGAGGTAGCGCACCGCGGACGGCAGAATGACGTTACCCTGCGCATCGGGCAGGGGCTCGCTACGGCCGCTGCGCAAGGCAGCGACCATTGAGTTGGTGGTGCCCAGGTCGATCCCAACCGCCAGGCGGCGCTGGTGCGGCTGAGGGCTTTGACCGGGTTCGGCAATCTGCAGTAGGGCCATGCTTATCTGAATACCTTAGGTGCCATCACGGGCAGCACCGGGGTTAATCGTCGAGGCGCTCTTCCAGTTGGCGCACTTCTTGGGCGAGCTTGTCGAGGAACTGCATGCGGCGCATCAGGCGTTCAGCCTTGTCGCGCTCGCCAGGGGCATCCCAGCAGCCGGCAAAGTCCTCATTCAGCGTGTCCTGAGCGGCCTTCAGGCGCTTCTTGAACACGCCGACACCATCAAGGTCGGCTTCATCCCGCAGTTCTTCGAGCTCCTCACGCCACTGCATCTGCTGCAGCAGGAAGTCAGGGTCGTGGACCGTGACTTCCTGAGGCACTTCGTGGCCGCTGATGGCCAGCAGGTAGCGCGCACGACGCGGCGCACTGCGCAGCGTCTGGTAAGCGTCGTTGAGGGCAGCGGATTTTTCCAGCGCTATACGCTGCTCACGCTCAGAGGCGTCGGCAAAGCGATCAGGATGGACTTCGCGGGCCAACTCGCGATAGCGAGTGGCCAGCTTGTCGAGATCCAGACGGAAGCTTGGCTGGAGGTCAAACAATGCGTAATGACAAGGAGTACCCACAGCCAGCCTCAAACGTTGAAGCTTTCGCCGCAGCCACACTCACCGCGCACGTTGGGGTTGTTGAACTTGAAGCCTTCGTTCAACCCTTCCTTGACGAAATCCAGCTCGGTGCCATCGAGGTAAACCAGGCTCTTGGGATCGATGATCACCTTGACGCCATGGTTCTCGAACACTTGGTCTTCGTCCGCCAGTTCGTCGACGAATTCCAGCACGTAGGCCAGACCCGAGCAACCGGTGGTGCGCACGCCCAGGCGAATGCCCTCACCCTTGCCGCGCCCGTCGAGGGAGCGGCGAATGTGGTTGGCGGCGGCTTCTGTCATGCTGATAGCCATCAGAACTCCTTACCTTGCAACAGGCGACTTAGATCAAGCCTTTCTTCTGCTTGTAGTCGCGTACGGCTGCCTTGATGGCATCCTCGGCGAGTACCGAGCAGTGGATCTTGACCGGCGGCAACGCCAGCTCTTCGGCCAGTTGGGTGTTCTTGATGGTTTCGGCCTCGTCCAGGGTCTTGCCCTTCATCCACTCGGTGGCGAGGGAGCTGGAAGCGATGGCCGAGCCGCAGCCATAGGTCTTGAACTTGGCGTCTTCGATAACGCCCTGCTCGTTGACCTTGATCTGCAGGCGCATCACGTCACCGCAGGCCGGGGCGCCGACCATGCCGGTGCCGACATCCGGGTCTTCGGCATTCATCTTGCCGACGTTGCGCGGGTTTTCGTAGTGGTCGATGACCTTTTCACTGTATGCCATGGTGCAATTCCTTCCTCATCAGGGAGCCGCTCTTGCCGGCGACTGCTTAGTGGGCGGCCCACTCGATCTTGGAGATGTCAACGCCGTCTTTGTACATATCCCACAGCGGCGACAGTTCACGCAGTTTGTTGACAGCCTCGCAGACTTTCTGCGCGGCGTAGTCGACTTCTTCTTCGGTGGTGAATCGGCCAAAGGAGAAGCGGATCGAGCTGTGCGCCAGCTCGTCGTTACGGCCCAGAGCACGCAGTACGTAAGACGGCTCGAGCGACGCGGAGGTACAGGCCGAACCGGACGATACGGCGATGTCTTTCAGCGACATCAGCAGCGATTCGCCTTCGACGTAGTTGAAGCTCAGGTTCAGGTTGTGCGGTACACGCGCAGTCTGGCTGCCATTGACGTACAGCTCTTCAAGGTTTGAGACCTGCTTGAAGAAGCGGTCGCTCAGGGCCTTGATGCGTGCGTTTTCTGCAACCATTTCCTGCTTGGCAATGGCGAAGGCTTCGCCCATGCCGACGATCTGGTGGGTCGGCAAGGTGCCCGAACGCATGCCGCGCTCATGACCGCCGCCGTGAATGATGGCTTCCAGGCGTACACGCGGCTTGCGGCTGACGTACAGTGCGCCGATGCCTTTCGGACCATAGACCTTGTGCGCCGAGAACGACATCAGGTCGACCTTCAGCTTTTGCAGGTCGATTTCGACCTTGCCGGCCGACTGGGCGGCATCGACATGGAACAGCACGCCGCGCGAACGGGTCAGTTCACCGATGGCGGCGATGTCGTTGATCGAGCCGACTTCGTTGTTCACGTGCATCAGCGAGACCAGGATGGTGTCGTCGCGCAGCGCCGCCTCTACCATGGCCGGAGTGACGATGCCGTCTTCGCCTGGCTCCAGGTAGGTGACTTCAAAACCTTCGCGCTCCAGCTGGCGAGCGGTATCCAGGACCGCCTTGTGCTCGATCTTGGAGGTAATGATGTGCTTGCCCTTGGTCTGATAGAAGTGCGCGACACCTTTGAGTGCGAGGTTGTCGGACTCGGTGGCACCGCTGGTCCAGACGATTTCACGCGGATCGGCATTGATCAGCTCGGCAACCTGGCGGCGACCGTTTTCCACCGCCTCCTCGGCTTTCCAGCCAAAGACGTGGGAGCGCGAGGCCGGGTTACCGAAGTTCCCGTCGACCAGCAAGCAGTCGGCCATCTTCTGGGCCACGCGTGGGTCGACCGGAGTGGTCGCGGAGTAATCGAGGTAGATCGGCAACTTCATTTGTCTCTCCTATCAGGCGGTGGCGTCGCTCGTCGTCCCAGGGGGTCAATCGACGGCAGACGTCTCAATCTTGTCCAGCTGGGCGGTTCGTCCTGCGACACGCCGCAGGTCCTGGCGCTGGGCGACTTCCTGCACATCACGGCGCTTGACGAGGTCGGCCAGGCTTATGCCGCTGAGGAATTCATGGATCTGCTGGCTGAGGTCGCACCACAGGTGGTGGGTCAGGCAGGTATCACCGGCATGGCAGTCCCCGAGCCCCTGGCAACGGGTGGCATCAACCGATTCGTTGACCGCGTCGATGACCTGGGCCACCTGGATGGTTTCCATGCCCCGCGACAGCTGGTAGCCACCGCCTGGACCGCGCACGCTGGAAACCAGGCTGCTACGGCGCAGCTTGGCGAAAAGCTGCTCCAGATAAGAGAGGGAAATGCCCTGGCGCTCGGAAATATCGGCCAAAGACACCGGCCCATGCTTCGCGTGCAACGCCAGGTCGAGCATGGCGGTCACAGCGTATCGGCCTTTGGTAGTCAGTCGCATGGCTATTGGGTACCACGGGAGTTTCGGGATGTGTGCGAGTATGCGATTCCCGAGCATTTAAGTCAACTATTAGACCTACTGCTTTAGTCGGGTTTGCATCAGGGAGGCGGGCGCGATTGTAGCAGACGAGGGGCGTGAGCACACGCCCCGCATGTCAACATGATTTCAGTACGGCGCGATCAATGCGACTGAGTGTCGCGCTGGGCCACTTGGGCAACCTCGGTGAAGTCGTCTTCCGGCAAGGCCGGCAGTTCCTTGGCACAATAGTCACTGCCCATCTTGGTCAGCGCGCCACACATACCCTCCAACCGTTCGTCGACGGCCTGCAGATGATCGAGCATCTGGCCGATGGCCCGCGCGACCGGGTCGGGCATGTCGCCACTGACACCGTAGGCATCAAAGCCGATCTTCTCAGCCATTGCCTTACGCTTGGCTTCGACTTCGGTGTCCTCGCTCTTGACGATGATCCGCCCTGGAATGCCTACCGCCGTAGCCCCGGCCGGCACTGCTTTGGTGACCACCGCATTGGAACCGATCTTGGCCCCGGCGCCGACGGTGAAAGGCCCCAGGACCTTGGCACCCGCCCCTACCACCACGCCGTTCTCCAAGGTGGGGTGGCGTTTGCCTTTGTTCCAGCTGGTGCCGCCGAGCGTCACGCCCTGATACAGGGTGACGTCATCGCCGATCTCGGCGGTTTCACCAATGACGATGCCCATACCGTGATCGATGAAAAAGCGCCGGCCAATGGTGGCGCCAGGGTGGATTTCGATACCGGTCAGCCAGCGACCGAAATTCGACACCAGCCGGGCCAACCACTTGAAATCACGCTTCCACAGGGCATTGCCCAAGCGGTGCAGCCAGATGGCATGCATGCCGGGGTAGCAGGTGAGCACCTCGAAGGCATTGCGCGCAGCCGGGTCACGGTGGAATACGCTTTGAATATCTTCACGCAGGCGTTCGAACATCTGTCAGTCCTTCCGTTTATGCGGCTCGCCCCGGACCACTTTCTGGGTCTCGGTGAGGATGCCGCGCAAAATGCTCATTTCCGAACGCTCGACCGCCACCCGCCCATACAGCCGGCGCAGGCGCGGCATCAGGTGCTTGGGTTTTTCGGGGTCGAGGAAACCGATGCCCACCAGGGTTTTCTCCAGGTGGTCGTAGAACAGCTCCATTTCATCCATGGTCGCCAGCTCAGTGGCATCAACCTTCTCGACTTTGCCCGGCGCCGCACCGGCAGCCAGCCAGGCCATGCGCACCTCATAGGAGAGCACCTGCACGGCAGCAGCCAGGTTCAGCGAGCTGAAGTCGGGATTGGAGGGAATGTGCACATGGAAATGACATCGCTGCAGTTCTTCGTTGGTCAGGCCGGCGTGCTCGCGCCCGAACACCAGGGCGATTTCCTCGCCACCATTGGCATGCTCCACCGCCTTGGCACCGCACTCACGCGGGCCGATCAACGGCCAGGGAATGCTGCGCTCGCGGGCGCTGGTACCCATCACCAGGTTGCAGCCAACCAGCGCCTGTTCGAGGCTGTCGACCACCTGGGCGTTATCCAGCAAGTCGTCGGCGCCCGAAGCTCGGGCACTGGCATCCAAGGCGGGGAATTCTTTCGGCTGCACCAGCACCAGACGCGACAAGCCCATGTTTTTCATGGCACGCGCAGCGCCGCCGATATTGCCGGGGTGGCTGGTATTGACCAGAACAACACGAATATTTTGCAGCAAGGTGTTGTGCTCACAGATGCAGGAATCAGGGTCTTCGATCTTACAGAACCGACAGACGTAACGCCATGAAAGCAAATGTGACACTTCTGCCGCCAAAGTTTTCTGCTAGAATGATCGGCTTTCTTCTTTAACATCTCCAGGTGACCCGCCCATGCAGCCTATGCTGAATATCGCCCTGCGCGCCGCTCGCAGCGCCAGTGAACTGATTTTCCGCTCCATCGAACGCCTGGATAGCATCAAGGTCGATGAGAAAGAGGCCAAGGACTACGTTTCCGAAGTCGATCGCGCCGCCGAGCAAAGCATCGTCAACGCCCTGCGCAAGGCCTACCCGAACCACTCCATCCAGGGCGAGGAAACCGGCCTGCACGCGGGTAGCGGCGAAGAAGGCAAGGATTACCTGTGGATCATCGATCCGCTGGACGGCACCACCAACTTCCTGCGCGGCATCCCGCACTTCGCCGTCAGCATCGCCTGCAAATACCGCGGCCGCCTTGAGCACGCCGTGATCGTGGATCCGGTTCGCCAGGAAGAATTCACTGCCAGCCGCGGCCGTGGCGCCCAACTCAATGGCCGCCGCCTGCGCGTCAGCTCGCGCACAAGCCTGGAAGGCGCCCTGCTGGGCACCGGCTTCCCGTTCCGTGATGGCCAGATGGCGGACATGGACAACTACCTGGGTATGCTCCGCGCCTTGACCGGCCAGACCGCCGGCATCCGCCGCGCCGGCTCCGCCAGCCTGGACCTGGCCTATGTGGCTGCTGGCCGCTTCGACGCCTTCTGGGAGTCAGGCCTGTCCGAATGGGACATGGCAGCTGGCGTGCTGCTGATCCAGGAAGCCGGCGGCTTGGTAAGCGACTTCAACGGCGGCCACGACTTCCTCGACAAAGGCCACATCGTTGCAGGCAACATCAAGTGCTTCAAGGCGGTACTGACTGCCATCCAGCCGCACCTGCCAGAAAGCATGAAGCGCTAAGCGCAGATTGCCGGCAAACAAAAAGCACCTCTCGAGGTGCTTTTTTTGTGCCTGGTGGTTTTGCGTGGCCTGTACCGGCCTCTTCGCGGGTAAACCCGCTCCTACATGGATCGCATAGCCCCTGTAAGAACAGGTTTACCCGCGAAGAGGCCGGTACAGGCAACGCAAATTACTGACCAGCTTCGCTCAGGATCAACTTGCCATTCTTGTCCAGCGGAATGGTCGATCCCGGCTCGCGATCCATCTTCACCTTGCCTACCTGGTCACCGATGGAATAGGTCACGTTATAGCCCACCACCTTCTCGCTGATGTCGTTGACCGTGTTGCAGCGTGTTTGCGTGGTCGTGTAGGTATCACGCTCCTGCATGCCTTCCTGCACCTTGTTACCCGCATAACCACCACCGACCGCACCAGCCACCGTAGCAATCTTCTTGCCGGTACCACCACCAATCTGATTACCGAGCAGACCACCCGCCAGCGCACCGACCACGGTACCGGCTATCTGGTGTTGATCCTTGACGGGCGCCTGGCGCGTCACTGTCACGTCCTTGCATACTTCACGCGGGGTTTTCACCTGCTGCTTGATCGGCTGCACGTCAGTCACCTGGGCGACTTCGGGGCCTTTGTTCACCAAGCTGTAGGTCGCCACAGCACCTCCGGCGGTTACACCGACAGCACCCAGCACCGCACCCACCAGCATTGATTTATTCACGTGAACCTCCTGATCGTACCAGCGGGCATGAACCCGCGCTTCTCCCAGCCTTGGAGCAAAAAAAAAGGCGCGAGTTCAACACTCGCGCCTTTTCACCGCCAGGCGGCGCAGGGAAGAACTTACGGACGGTCGTCCACACCCTCGGCCTTGACCGGCGGAATGAGATCTTCGCTGTTCAGATTCAGCCAGATCAGTACCACGTTGGCGATATAGATCGACGAGTAAGTACCAGCCATGACACCAATGAACAGGGCCAGCGAGAAACCGAACAGGTTGTCACCCCCAAAGAACAGCAGCGCGGCAATGGCCAGCAAGGTCGAAACCGAAGTGGCGACGGTACGCAGCAGCGTCTGGGTGGTGGAAATGTTGATGTTCTCGATCAGTGAGGCCTTGCGCATCACGCGGAAGTTCTCGCGCACCCGGTCGAACACGACAATGGTGTCGTTCAGCGAGTAACCGATGATCGCCAGTACCGCCGCCAGCACCGTCAGGTCGAAGGTGATCTGGAAGAACGACAGGATACCCAGCGTTACGACCACGTCGTGGATCAGCGAAACGATCGCCCCCACGGCGAACTTCCACTGGAAGCGGAACGCCAGGTAAATGAGGATGCCACCCAGAGCCAGGAGCATGCCCAAGCCGCCCTGGTCACGCAGCTCTTCACCCACCTGCGGGCCAACGAACTCGACGCGTTTGACCTTGGCCGGGTTGTCGCCGCCAACCTTCTGCAGGGCTTCGGCCACTTTGTTACCCAGCATCGGGTCGTCGCCAGGCATGCGCACCAGCAGGTCGGTGGTAGCACCGAAGCTCTGAACCACAGCTTCGTGGAAGCCGGAGTTGACCAGCTCGGCACGCACAGCCTTGACGTCAGCCGGGCGTTCGTAGGTCAACTCGATCAGCGTGCCCCCGGTGAAGTCCAGCCCGAAGTTCAGGCCCTTTTGCCACCAACTGAACAGCGCCAGCACGGTGAGGAGCACGGTGACGGCGAACGCGACTTTGCGCACGCCCATGAAATTGATGGTTTTCATCGCAGCTCCCTCAAACCCACAGCTTCTTGATGTCACGCCCGCCACAGGTCAGGTTGACCAATGCACGGGTCACCATGATGGCAGTGAACATCGAGGTGAAAATCCCGAGGGACATGGTGACCGCAAAGCCTTTGACCGGGCCGGTACCCATGGCAAACAGGATGCCGCCGACCAACAGAGTGGTCAGGTTGGCGTCGACGATTGCCGAGTAGGCGCGATTGAAGCCTTCGTGGATGGCGCGCTGCACCGACATGCCAGCAGCGATCTCTTCGCGAATACGCGAGAAGATCAGCACGTTGGCGTCCACTGCCATACCCATGGTCAACACGATGCCGGCGATCCCCGGCAGGGTCAGCGTGGCCCCCAGCAGCGACATCAACGCCAGCAGCAGCACCATGTTGCCCGCCAGGGCGATGGTGGCCAGCACACCGAAGGCGCGGTAGATGACAATGATGAACAGAGAGACAAACAACATGCCCCACAGCGACGCGTCGATACCCTTGGTGATGTTGTCGGCACCCAGGCTTGGGCCAATGGTACGTTCTTCAGCGAAGTACATCGGGGCGGCCAGACCACCCGCACGCAGCAGCAGTGCCAGCTCCGACGATTCGCCCTGGCCGTTCAGGCCGGTGATGCGGAACTGGCTGCCCAGTGGCGACTGGATGGTCGCCAGGCTGATGATTTTCTTCTCTTCCACGAAGCTTTGTACGGCAACGTCCTTCTCGACGCCACCGACAGTCTGCTTGACGTAGCGGGTGACTGGCTTCTGCTCGATAAAGATCACCGCCATGCTACGGCCGACGTTGCTACGGGTAGCACGGCTCATCAGCTCGCCACCGTGACCATCCAGGCGGATGTTCACCTGCGGGCGACCATGCTCGTCAAAGCTGGCCTGGGCGTCGGTAACCTGGTCACCTGTGATGATCAGGCCACGCTCGACGGCAGCGGAGCGGCCGCCTTCACGGAACTCGAACACCTCGGTGGTGGCCTTGGACGCGCCCGGCTCGGCACCGAAGCGGAACTCCAGGTTGGCGGTTTTACCAAGGATCCGCTTGGCTTCGGCAGTGTCCTGCACGCCTGGCAGCTCGACCACGATACGGTTGGCGCCCTGGCGCTGTACCAGCGGCTCGGCCACACCCAGCTCGTTCACGCGGTTGCGCACGGTGGTGAGGTTCTGCTTGATCGAGTATTCGCGGATCTCGGCGACTTTCGCCTGGGTCAGCGCCAGACGCAGCACCGCAAGCTCGTTGCGCTCGGTGGTGGTCAGGTCGAAATCATTGAAATTCTTGCGGATCAGGGCACGTGCCTGTTCGCGGGTAGCATCGTCAGCGAAGCCCAGCATGATGCCGCCATCCTGCTGAGGCAGGCTGCGGTAGCGGATGCGCTCTTTGCGCAGCAAGGTCTTGACCTCGCCTTCGTAGACTTTCATGCGGGCAGTCATGGCCTTGTCCATGTCCACTTCCAGCAGGAAGTGCACACCACCGGACAGGTCCAGGCCCAGCTTCATCGGGCTTGCACCCAGGTTGCGCAGCCATTTCGGGGTAGTCTGGGCCAGGTTCAGGGCCACGACGTAATCATCGCCCAGTGCCTTGCGCACTACATCCTTGGCAGGCAACTGATCTTCCTGATTGGTCAGACGAATCAGCCCGCTGCCCTTTTCACCCAGGCTTACACCCTTGACCGCGATCTTGGCATCGACCAGCGCCTTGCTGACGCGATCGAGGTCGGCCTGATTCACCTGCAGCGCCGAACTGGCACCGCTGATCTGTACCGCCGGGTCATCCGGGTAGAGGTTGGGAGCGGAATAAATGAAACCGACCACCAGTACCAGCACGATCAGTGCATATTTCCACAGAGGATATTTGTTCAGCATCACGCCGCCCGTTCAAGACGCGGGGCGCGTTGCGCGCCCCGACTGGAAAAAAAACCGGTAACTCAGATAGCCTTGAGCGTACCTTTTGGCAGGGTCGCAGCAATGGCACCCTTCTGGAACTTCAGCTCGACAGTGTCGGACACTTCCAGCACCACGAAGTCATCGGAAACCTTGACGATCTTGCCAGCGATGCCGCCGTTGGTGACAACTTCGTCACCTTTCTGCAAGTTGCTCAGCAGGTTCTTCTGCTCTTTCGCGCGCTTGGCCTGCGGGCGCCAGATCATCAGATAGAAGATGACCAGGAAACCGACCAGGAAAATCCACTCGAAGCCGGTACCGGCTGGGCCAGCGGCAGGTGCTGCAGCGTCCGCGTATGCGGCGGGGATGAAGAAGCTCATTGGGCACTCCTAATGTAATTTTCTAATAATGGATGCGGACAGTCAGTCCAAGGGCGGTACAGGAAGCCCGCGCTTGGCGTAGAAGGCGTCGACAAAGGCGGCCAATTTACCCTGTTGAATAGCCTCGCGTAAACCGGCCATCAAGCGCTGATAATGGCGCAAGTTGTGGATGGTATTCAGCATGCTGCTCAGCATTTCGCCGCATTTGTCCAGATGATGGAGATAGGCGCGCGAGAAGTTGGTGCAGGTATAGCAGTCACAGGTCGGATCCAGCGGCGATTCATCATGACGATGGAACGCGTTGCGGATCTTGATCACCCCTGTATCAACGAACAGATGACCGTTGCGCGCGTTACGCGTCGGCATCACGCAGTCGAACATGTCGACGCCGCGGCGCACACCCTCAACGAGATCTTCCGGTTTGCCTACCCCCATAAGGTAACGAGGTTTGTCAGCAGGCATCTGGCCCGGCAGGTAATCCAGCACCTTGATCATTTCGTGCTTGGGCTCGCCCACCGACAGGCCGCCAATGGCCAGGCCATCGAAACCGATGTTCTCCAGACCTTCCAGCGAGCGCATGCGCAGGTCCTGATACATGCCGCCCTGGACAATGCCGAACAGCGCTGCAGTGTTGTCGGCGTGGGCGTTTTTCGAGCGCTGGGCCCAACGCAGCGACAGCTCCATGGAAGTACGTGCCACATCGTGCTCGGCCGGGTACGGGGTGCACTCGTCGAAGATCATTACCACGTCCGAGCCCAGGTCACGCTGCACCTGCATCGACTCTTCCGGGCCCATGAACACCTTCGAGCCATCGACTGGCGAGGCGAAGGTCACGCCCTCTTCCTTGATCTTGCGCATGGCACCCAGGCTGAACACCTGGAAACCACCGGAGTCGGTGAGGATCGGGCCTTTCCACTGCATGAAATCGTGCAGGCCGTTGTGCTTCTTGATCACCTCGGTGCCAGGACGCAGCCACAAGTGGAAGGTGTTGCCAAGGATCATCTCGGCGCCGATGGCCTCGATATCGCGTGGCAGCATGCCCTTGACCGTGCCATAGGTACCCACCGGCATGAATGCCGGGGTTTCCACGGTGCCACGTGGGAAGGTGATGCGACCACGACGGGCCTTGCCGTCGGTGGCCAGCAGTTCGAAGGACATTCGACAGGTGCGACTCATGCTTGATCCTCGGGCCCGCGTGGCGCCGGATTGCGGGTGATGAACATGGCATCACCGTAACTGAAGAAGCGGTACCCGTGCTCGACCGCCGCTGCGTAGGCAGCCATGGTCTCGGGGTAGCCGGCGAAAGCCGAGACCAGCATCAGCAGCGTGGACTCCGGCAGATGGAAGTTGGTGACCAGGGCATCGACCACATGGAACGGGCGGCCCGGGTAGATGAAGATGTCGGTGTCGCCACTGAAGGCCTTGAGCACGCCATCACGCGCGGCGCTCTCCAGCGAACGCACACTGGTGGTGCCAACCGCGATCACCCGACCACCACGGGCACGGCAGGCCTCGATGGCATCGACCACATCCTGGCCCACTTCGAGCCACTCTTTATGCATGTGGTGGTCTTCGATCTTGTCGACCCGCACCGGCTGGAAGGTGCCAGCGCCCACATGCAGGGTGACGAAGGCGCGTTCGACACCCTTGGCTGCGATCTTTTCCAGCAGCGCCTCGTCAAAGTGCAGGCCTGCAGTAGGCGCGGCGACCGCACCGGCGCGCTGGGCGTACACGGTCTGGTAGCGCTCACGGTCAGCGCCCTCGTCCGGGCGGTCGATATAGGGCGGCAGCGGCATATGGCCGACACGGTCGAGCAACGGCAGCACCTCTTCGGTGAAGCGAAGCTCGAACAGCGTGTCATGACGCGCGACCATTTCGGCCTCGCCACCGCCATCGATGAGGATGACCGCGCCTACCTTGGGCGCCTTGCTGGCACGCACATGGGCCAGCACCCGGTGGCTGTCGAGCACACGCTCGACCAGTACCTCCAGCTTGCCGCCGGAGGCTTTCTGGCCGAACAACCGCGCCGGAATCACCCGGGTGTTGTTGAACACCATCAGGTCGCCGGGGCGCAGATAGTCGAGCAAGTCGGGGAATTGCCGGTGCGCCAGCGCGCCGGTAGGCCCATCGAGCACCAGCAGACGGCTGCCATGGCGCTCTGCCAACGGGTGGCGGGCGATCAGGGAATCAGGGAGTTCGAAGGAGAAATCGGCGACGCGCATGATGATGTTCGGTTCGGCAGGGCCGGGAAGTTTAGCCCAATGTGTGAAAATTGACCATGAAAGCCGATTGACCGACCAGCGGCACCTCTTTATACTGCGCGCCACGCCCTGATGGCGGAATTGGTAGACGCGGCGGATTCAAAATCCGTTTTCGAAAGGAGTGGGAGTTCGAGTCTCCCTCGGGGCACCAAATCCGGAAAAAACCGACCTTATGGTCGGTTTTTTTGTGCCTGCGATTCACGCCAGACATTGGCGCCGCCCTCCTGACTCCCGCGCCTTCCCACATGCCTGCATTCTATTGGCCGCGCTTGGCACTGGCGCTTAAGCTGTCATTCGTCACATATATTCCGAAAGTATTGTTAGAGTAATGGCACTTAGCCATAGTAGCGCTCCCTTTTCTCCACGCAATGTGTGTCCCATGAAAACAGTCGCGCCCTGCATGGCGGCAATGATGCTGCTCAGTGGGTGCAATGGAGTGCCAACGTCTTACGTTTCAGATCCCGTCTACAGCCAGGCGTTCGTGGTCACATCAGGTGCCCCGCTCCCCATGTTGCTGATGGCCAGCGCCATCCAGTGGAACGAGGATTACGCAGTCACCGCCAAACACACCCCGTTCCTGCGCAACGTGGTCCACGAGGGCCTGGGTGACGTGGTGTTCTTCAAGCACAAGGCCAGCAACGTGCCGCACTGGCGCCAGTACGTGCCAGGGGAAGCCGTGACGGCGGTGGGCTTCAACAGTTTCATGATGCCGATGCAGGGCAAGGGCCATGCCCTGTCGTCGCTGGTACGGCTTGAAGGTACGCCGGGCAGCGTCTTCTACTCGGTGCATGACGGCCCGATTACCAAGGGTATGTCGGGCGGGCCTGTGTTTGCCGATGACGGCAAGGTCGTAGGTATCAACGTCGCGATCATTCCCACCCGCGAGATCGACGCTGGCAAGCGCCCTGACCTGGCGGGCAAGGATCGCATCAGCGTGTTCATGTCATTCAACGAGATCGACAAGGAATGGCGGCGCTATCAGTACCTGTTGGCGCACAAGGCCAAGCCGAGGGCGCCGGCTGCGGTCAAAGGCTACGTGGCGGTGGCCGCCAAGCCATGAATCGGGGCGCGGTGTTGGATGGAAAGCGGCCTATGATGTGAGGCTGATGGCCTCTTCGCGGGTAAACCCGCTCCCACAGGGCCTGCACAGGATTTGAGCCTTGTGCAGTACCTGAGGGAGCGGGTTTACCCGCGAAGAGGCCCTGCCAGCCAACGCGAGAAGGACCTGCCATGCACCTGACCCACCGCCCCATCCGGCCAGAAGACATCCCCGTTATCTGCAGCTTTCCGCAGAGCCCGGACGAACTGTTCTACATGTTCCCCAAAGCCACCGCCCCCCTCACCCCCAACCAGCTGAGCGACGCCATCGCCCAACGCAGCGGCTCCACGGTAGTGGAAGGTAACGGCGCTGTCCTGGCCTTCGCCAATTTCTACAAAGCCGAACATGGCGGCGTATGTGCCCTGGGCAACGTAGTGGTGGCCCCCAGCGCCCGCGGCCGTGGTGTAGCGCGTTATCTGGTAACGGCCATGATCGACCTCGCCCGCCAGCAGTACAGCGCCCGGGAGGTCTGGGTGTCATGCTTCAATCACAACACCGCCGGCCTGCTGCTTTATCCACAGCTGGGCTTCACACCGTTCGGCATCGAGGAGCGGCAGGCGTGGGACGGCACGCGGGTAGCGTTGGTGCAGATGAAGCAAATACTGACTTGACCGAGCTGGATCAGCGGGTCACTGCATGTGGCTGAACGAGAAGGTCAACCCCCAGCGCACGAATGACCCTCAATACAGTGTCAAAACGAGGCTTCGCGCCAGGGCTCAGCGCCTTGTACAGGCTTTCTCTACCCAGCCCACTCTCCGTAGCAATATGTGTCATGCCCCGTGCACGAGCGATATGGCCAAGTGCTCGAATGATTTCCTCGGTATCGCCACCTGATAGCACCTGGCTAAGGTATTCACTGATTGCCTCATCGCTGCTCAACAAGGCGGTCATATCAAACGGGATCAATTTTTCGCTCATTTCATCACCTTCAGCAGCTTTCTGGCTTTGAGGATGTCGGCGGCCTGGGTGGCAGTAGCCAAGCGGCAAAGCTTTCCTCTGTTCAACGAGAAACATCAAGTGGTCACCCAGCCGTATCCTTATGGATACACCCTTTCAAGGATTGAAGTGACCCACTCTGTCGTTTTCGAGCTGAATCAGGAATTCAGGCACATCTGATAGGCTGGTCGGAGTTTTCCCTTCGTTTCAGCTACAAAATCCCTTGCAACATTCAACCCTCGAACCTTCGACGAGCCTCGGCGTCCCATCCTGCATCCCCCGCGTTCCGAGGTACTCCCGCGTGAAAGACGTCATCGCCCGCAAGTACCGCCTGGTGGTGAAGACCATCGGCTATATTGGCTGGTCGCTGTTCTGGCTGCTGATCTGGGATGTGCTGGTCACCCTCGATTTCATGCTGTTCTTGAACAGCAAGTTCACCCTGCCACTGATCCCGTTGACCTTGCTGGGCTCAGCGCTGGTGGTACTGGTGAGCTTTCGCAACAGCAGCGCCTACAACCGCTGGTGGGAGGCTCGCACCCTGTGGGGGGCGCTGGTGAACAGTTCGCGCAGCTTCGCCCGGCAGACGCTGACGCTGATCGATGACCCGGATGACGGCCTGAACCCGGTCAAGGCCACCCTGCTGCGCCGGCATATCGCCTATGTGAACTGTCTGGCGGCGCACTTGAAAGGCGAAAGCTGCCCAGAGGAACTGATGGCCTTCATCCCCCCGGCGGAGTTCGAACGGCGCAACCGTTCGAACAATTTCGCCAATGACATCCTCAGTGGCTCTGCGGCCTTGCTCGCGCGGGAGTACCAGGCCGGGCGGCTGGACAGCATTCGCCTGGCGCGACTGGAGTCGACGCTGGTAGACCTGTCTAACGCCCAGGGTGGCATGGAGCGGATTGCCAATACGCCACTGCCCTACCCCTATGTGTATTTCCCACGGCTGTTCATCACGCTGTTCTGCCTGATCGTGCCGGTGGGGCTGGTGGAGTCGCTGGGCTGGTTCACGCCGCTGGCGTCGACGGTGGTAGGGTTCATGTTGCTGGCTATCGAGCGCATCGGCACGGATTTGCAGAGCCCGTTCAGGTTCAGCGAGCATCAGATCCAGATGGATACCATCTGCGAGACGATCGAGCGTAACCTGGAGTCGATGCAGCGGGAGGCGCAGTGTGCCGAGGCTGTCGGCACCTGACAGATCTTGGGGTTGCTTTGAAACATCGCCTATCCATCAGGCCCGTACATAACGCTGGCGCAATACATCACTCAACAGATCCACGAACAACACCAGCAACAGCATACCCATGATCACCGTGCTGGCCTGGGCCTCCTGGAACAGGCTCAAGGTGGTGTACAGCATCTGCCCCAACCCACCCGCCCCGACGAACCCGAGCACGCTGGCCATGCGGATGTTGTTCTCCCAGCGGTACAAGCTGTAGGCCAGTAACTGCGGCCACAGGTTGGGCAGGGTGCCAAAGCAGAACGCGGCCACCTGGCTGCCACCCTGCAAACGGATCGCCGCCGCCGGCTCGGGCGGGGCGTTCTCAAGCGCCTCGGCAAACAGCCGCCCCAGCACGCCAGCGGTGTGCAACGCCAAAGCCAGGGTACCGGCATTCGGCCCCAGCCCAGCCGCCAGCACAGTCAGCGCTGCCCACACCAGCTCAGGAATGGCGCGCAAGGCATTGAGCAGCAAACGCGCGGCCCCTTGCAACGGCCAACCGAAGCGCCCCGCCGCCGGCAGTGCCAGCAACATCCCCAATACCATTGCCAACAAGGTGCCCATGCCAGACATGGCCAGGGTTTCCAGCGCCCCGCGCCACACCGCCTTGAGGTGCCCCGCAGACAGATCCGGCTGCAGGAAGCGCCCGGCGTACTCGCCCATCTGCCCCAGCCCGCCATTGCCGACCAGCGCGTGCAGGTCCAGCTCCAGGTATGCGAACGAGGCCACCACCGCTGACACGATGGCACCCAACAGCACCCAGTTGATCACCCGGTTCATGCCAGCCTCCAGCGCAGCAGGCGGCTGAGCAGGTCGGCTAGGATCACCAGCAACAAGAACGTCAACAGCATGCTCGCCACTTGCGCACCCGCAAACATGCGCATCGACAGGTCGATCTGCTGGCCCAGCCCGCCAGCACCGACAAAGCCCATCACCACCGAAGCCCGTACCGCGCACTCCCAGCGGTACACGGTGTACGACACCACTTCGGAGGCAGCATTGGGCAGGATGCCGTAGAAAAACGCCGCCAGCCGGCCACTGCCCGCCTGCAACAAGGCATGCGCAGGGCGCTGGTCGACTGACTCGAAGATTTCGGCGTAAACCTTGCCGAGCATGCCACTGTAGGTGATGGCGATAGCCAGTACGCCCGCCGTCGGCCCCAGCCCCACGGCGCGCACGAACAGCAACGCCCAGACGATCTCCGGCACGCTACGCAGGAAAATCAGCAGCCCGCGCACCGGCAGGCGCAACATTCGCGAACAGAACCCGGCCCGCCCGCCGCGTGAAGCGGCGCGCAAGGACAAGGCACGGCTGGCCAGCAAGCCAGCCGGGATCGCCAACAATAACGCCAGCGCCATGCCGGCAGTCGCCACGGCCAGGGTCTGCAAGGTGGCCTCATACAGTAGCGCAAGAAAATCGGCATCATGTGCCGGCGGCCAGAAGGCGCTGGTGAAGCTGGCAATCTGCTGACGGTTGTCCGCCTGCAGCAGCACCCAAGGGTTCAGTTCGCTTGACTGGATAGCCGGCCAGAGTACTGCCACCGCCAACAGGGCCAGCAACAACCGCGGCAGCAGCGCCGGGTCGCGGACGTCAGCCTTCAGCATCGCGGAATCTGCACGGTCAGGGTCGGCTCCTGGGTTGGCGGCGGAGCCAGTTGCTCGTTGGCGTATAGCGCTTCCAGCAGCTGTTCGGTCACGGCTTCCGCCGGGCAGTCGAACACAACCTGCCCTTCACGAATACCAATAATCCTCGGAAAATGCGCCAGCGCCAGCTCTACGGCGTGCAGGCTCGCCACCAACGTCACGCCAGTGGCTTGGGCATGGCGACTGAGCAAGGCGAGGCTGTGGTCGGCCAACACCGGGTCCATGGCTGACACCGGTTCATCGGTCAGCAGCACCTGCGGCCGCTGGTACAACGCCCGAGCAATGCCCACCCGCTGCAACTGGCCACCGGACAACTGCCCACACTGCACGAACAGCTTGTCGGCCAGGCCCAGTTCCGCCAACGCCTGGCGCGCCCCCGGCACATCGCTGGGACACAGCAGGTTGAGCAAACCGCGCAGCGTACCCCACTGCCCCAGCCGCCCCGCCAGCACCGCGGTCACCACTCGCTGACGCGGTGGCAAAGGCGGCGATTGATGTACCAGGCCAACCCTCGCGCGCAGGCGCTGGCGTGCCCTTGCCGACAACGCCCAAGGCTGCTCGCCAAGCAACTCCAGGCGCCCACTGCTGGGCTGGACGGCCGTGGCCATCAGGTGCAGCAAGCTGGACTTGCCCGCTCCCGACGGCCCGATGATGGCCACACGCTCGCCCTGCGCGATACGCAGGCTCACCGCATCAAGCGCGCGTACCTGGCCATGGCGCAGGCTGGCACCGTGCAGATGGATTGCCACATTCGAAGCTGTCACTTGAGCAGGCCGGCCTCGCGTGCAGCTTGTTCGGTGCCCTTGTAGTTCTCAGGCTTGGTCTCGATGAAACGGCTGGCGGCCTGCAGGTCAAGGATGGCCTTGTGCTCCGGGTTGCTCGGGTCGAGGTCCAGGAAGGCTTTCTTGATTTTCTGTTTCAATGCCGGGTCCATGTTGCCGCGCACGGTCCAGTTGTAGTCGAAGTAGGTCGGGGTGGTGGCGAACACCTTCACCTTGGTGGTATCGACCTTGCCGGCATCCACCAGCTTCTGCCACACGCTGGCGTTCAGCACGCCACCATCGACCTTGCCAGCCTGCACCCAGGCCACGGTGGCATCGTGGGCGCCGGAATAGGCCACGCGGCCGAAGTACTCCTCAGGCTTGATATTGTCCTGCTTGAGCATGAAGTAACGCGGCATCAGGCTGCCCGAGGTGGACGAAATGGAACCGAAGGCAAACGACTTGCCCTTCAGGTCGGTCAGGCTTTTCACGTCGGGGTTGGCGGTGATGAACTTGGAGGTGAACTGTGCGTCCTGCTCACGCTGTACCAGTGGCGTGGCGGTCGGGTCCTTCAGGTGCACCTGAACGAACGTGAAGCCCCCCAGCCAGGCCAGGTCTAAGCGGTCTGCGGCCAGCGACTCGACCACCGCCGGGTAGTCGGCCACGGGTACGAACTTCACGTCCATGCCCAATTGCTTGGCCAGGTACTCACCCAAAGGCTTGAACTTGCGCTGCAGTTCGGTCGGCGCTTCGTCGGGGATGGCGCTGACCCGCAGGGTTTCGGCGGCCTGAACGACAACGGCACAGCAAGACAGCACGAGGCCGGCGGCGAGCGCCAGGGGGCGTTTGAGCATGGGTGTTCTCCGGTTCAATAGCGGGGAAGTGCCGACACATTTGCCGGCACCGGGAATTATAAGAGGCAAGGGCCCAAAGGCCAGCTTTGCTACAATCGCGCAACAATTTGACCTGCAGAGGTGCGTATGAGCGAGCCGATTCGCCTGACCCAATACAGCCATGGCGCCGGCTGTGGATGCAAGATCTCCCCCAAGGTGCTGGACGTGATCCTCGCCGAAAGCGGCACCCAGGCCCTGGACCCAAAACTATGGGTCGGCAACGCGTCACGCGACGATGCAGCAGTGTACGCGCTGGACGACGAACGCGGCGTGGTTTCAACCACCGACTTTTTCATGCCGATCGTCGACGACCCCTATGACTTCGGCCGCATTGCCGCCACCAACGCCATCAGCGACATCTATGCCATGGGCGGCGACCCGCTGATGGCCATTGCCATCCTCGGCTGGCCGGTCAACGTGCTGCCGCCGGAAGTCGCCCGCGAAGTCATCCGCGGCGGCCGTGCGGTGTGCGCCGAAGCGGGTATCCCGCTGGCCGGCGGCCACTCGATCGACGCGCCCGAGCCGATCTTTGGCCTGGCCGTCACAGGCGTGGTCAATAAACGCCACCTCAAGCGCAACGACACCGCCAGCGTAGGCTGCCAGTTGTATCTGACCAAGCCCCTGGGCATCGGCATCCTCACCACTGCCGAGAAAAAGGCCAAGCTGCGCGCGCAGGACCAGGGCCTGGCCCGCGACTGGATGTGCACCCTCAACACGCCCGGCAGCCGCTTCGGCAAGCTGGACGGGGTCAAGGCCATGACCGACGTCACCGGCTTCGGCCTGCTCGGCCACCTGGTCGAGCTGGCCGAAGGCAGCGGCCTCACCGCGCACCTGGACTATGCTGCCGTGCCACGCCTGCCTAGCGTCGACCACTACCTGGCCGAGGGCTGCATCCCCGGTGGAACCCTGCGCAACTACGACAGCTACGGGCACAAGATCGGCGCCCTCAGCGACGACCAGAAGCACCTGCTGTGCGACCCGCAAACCAGCGGTGGCTTGCTGGTTGCTGTTGCCCCGGAGGGTGAAGCCGAGTTCCTCGCCGAGGCTGCGGAACTAGGCCTGAAACTGTCTCCGATCGGCAAGCTGGTCGAGCGACAGAGCCATGCGGTCGAGGTGATCTGATGCGCCCCGACTGCACCGACTTCCGTCAGCTGTTCCTCGACGACGTGCCGATGATGGACATGCGCGCCCCCGTCGAATTCGCCAAAGGCGCCTTCCCTGGCGTGGTAAACCTGCCGCTGATGAACGACCAGGAGCGGCAGAAGGTCGGCACCTGCTACAAGCAGCAGGGCCAGACCGCCGCCATCGCCCTGGGCCACCAGCTGGTCAGTGGCGCCACCAAGCAGGCCCGTCTGGAGGCCTGGGCAGCGTTTGCCAAGGCACACCCTGACGGTTACCTGTACTGCTTCCGTGGCGGCCTGCGTTCGCAGATCGTGCAGGGCTGGCTGCGCGATGAGGCGGGCATTCAGTACCCGCGTGTCAAAGGCGGCTACAAGGCCATGCGTACCTTCCTGCTGGAGACTACCCAGCAAGCGGTAGAGCAATGTGATTTCGTGCTGGTCGGTGGACTGACCGGTACCGGCAAGACCGATGTGCTGCACCAGTTGGACAACGTGCTCGACCTTGAAGGCCACGCCAATCATCGCGGCTCCAGTTTCGGCAAGCGCGCCACGGCGCAACCGGCGCAGATCGACTTTGAAAACCAGCTGGCAATCGACGTGCTGAAAAAGCGCGACCGCGGTATCGGGCAGTTCGTGCTGGAAGATGAAGGCCGCATTGTCGGCAGTTGCACGGTGCCGCTGGAGTTGTACCAAGGCATGCAGCATTACCCGCTGGTGTGGCTTGAAGACAGCTTCACCAACCGCGTGGAGCGCATCCTGCGCGACTACGTGGTCAACCTGAGTGCCGAGTTCATAGCCGTGCATGGCGAGGAAGACGGTCCCCGGTTGTTTGCCGAGCGCATGCTGCAGAGCATGGCCAATATCTACAAGCGTTTGGGTGGAGAGCGCCATCAGCGCTTGTCCGAGATGCTGCGCGAAGCCTTGGAAGAGCAGCAGCGCAGCGGCGCAGTAGACCTGCACCGGGGCTGGATCGAAGGCTTGCTGAACGAATACTACGACCCGATGTATGCCTACCAGCGCGAAGCCAAGGCCGAGCGCATCGAGTTTGCCGGGGATGCCGTGGAAGTGCGCGAGTACCTCAAGGCCCGGGCGCTGCGCCAACCGCGCAAATAGAACCAGCACCCTGTAGGAGCGGGTTTACCCGCGAAGAAGGCAACGCGGTGCATGACACCGGCAAAGCCGATGTTCGCGACTGAACCCGCGCCTGCAAATGTAGGCCAATCATGCCTGAACAGGCGTTACTGCCCCGGGCTAAGCACCCGCTCCAGCTCCGCAGCGCGGTCGCGGGTCATGTCCATGATGCAGCTGCCACCTTCCAACTGCGCCATGGTCCCGCCACTGGCCTGTACATGGAACTGGCAATTGCCATCACGGTAGGCCAACCACTTGCGCTGTACATCCCGCAGGCTCTTCTGCTGACCGGCATCCAGCTTGCCCATCAATTGCTTGTACACCCGGTTCAACCGCTGGTCCTGCACTTGCGTTTCGGCCCCGATGCACGCATTCATGGCCACGGTGCTGGAGGCCTTGTCCATGCACTGTCCGTAGGCCGCCGTGTAGTCGTCCGCCATCGCTACCGGTAGCACGCAAGCCAGTACCAGGCCTGCCAGGTAATGCTTGGTCATGCTAACCCTCCTTGTGGGTATCAAAGCGTCTGCGGCTGCTCCGGGGGCATCAGCACCTTGCCTGGTTCGAAGCGCAGCGAGGGCATTTGCGTCGCTGCATACAACGTTACCCCCAGGGCGGCAATCAAGGCGACATCAAGCCAGTTCCAGCCTGGCACGTCGTCAGCTCTTCGCGCCTTCCAGCAAAACCAGGCTTGCCCAAGGCAAAACACCACCATCGCTGTCAGCCACAGGTAGAAGCCTGCACCAAAGCCGGTAAGGTCATGAAACTCGTAGGTGCGGTTATCCGGCAAGCGGTCGATGCCAAAACTGCTGGCAGCCAGATACGCCGCGGCAAGCCCGGCCAGCAAGGCCAGCCGGCGAAACCGCCGATGGGCAAGGATGGCCAGGGCCAGCAGTGGGTTGGCGAACCATTGGTACAAGCCGAATGGCATACCCCATGGCCCGTACAGCAGCATCTGCAGGGCCGGCATGTGACGCTCGCCGCCCATCAGTGCGCCATCAAAGAACAGGGCGAGCAAATACAGCAGCAAGCTGATACTCAGGTAGAAAACGGGCAAAGGGGATTCCTGAGAGAAACGGGACAGCCTACGACCTTAACCCAGGCCCTGCCCCGCTTCCAAATTCACGCTCGGGTGTTACGAGATCAGACTACTGGCGGCTCCAGCAGCAAGCCGTAAATACCCGAGTCGGACAGCTCGCCAGCCACGCACCAGCGCGCGCGCAAGGTGCCTTCCAGCACAAAACCTTGGCGCTCCAGGGTGCGTGCCGAGCCCTGGTTGCGCGGGTCGATCTCGCCTTCGAGACGACGCATATGCAGCGTATTGGCGATGTAGTCGATGAAGCAGGTCAAGGCTTCATCCATATATCCCCTGCCCTGCACCGAACTGGCCAAGCAGTAGCCGATCTCGCCGCGACGGGAAACGTCATCGATATTGAACAGCTGGACCATACCGATCAGTTCGCCGTTGTCGCGGCGGTACATACCGAGCTTGAGTTGGTCGCCATTGGCATAGGCTTCGCGGTCGGCGGCCAGGGCGCTTTCGGCCTCGGCCAGGTCTTGCCAGGGTGCATGGTGCCAATAGCGCATGACCTCGGGGTCGGCCATGATCGCCAGCCACTGCGCGGCATCGGCATGGCGCATGGGGCGCAATTGCAGGCGTGGGCTGTCGAGGCAGAGGTCGCTGGGGAAACTGCGGGGTGGGGTCACACCGGATCTCCTGTCCATTGCTGGGGAGATGACAGTTTAACGTCATGTGGGTGGGGTGGGGCAGGTCTTGGGTTATGGAGTGTGTTTGAGGAGACTTGCCTTGGGATCTTCAGGGGCGCGTAGATCGAGCGCCGCCCACGCGGCGCATCGCGAGCGAAGCTCGCTCCTACATTTGTTTCGGGCCAGTCATTCCTGTCCCTTAAGGCATGCCCTCAGAGCCAGACCGCATCCCAGTGTGGATAATCCCCAATCCTGGAGACCAATCCTGCCCTTAGCGGATTGGCGATGATATATCTGGCGACCTTCACCACATCATCATCATGACGCAAAGCCCGGTCGTGATAACCCGCCTGCCAGACCGGCACCATCCTTGCTCCAGCTTTGCGCAAAGCATGGCTGGTTCGGGATTTGAAACGCTGCATCAATGTCCCGAGTGTCACGTCTTTCAACTCAAGCAGCCAATGTACATGGTCGGGCATCACGACCCAGGCCAATGACCGGCAATGGTGCTCCTGATCTGCTCTACGAAGAAATTGAATTACCAAGCGCGCAAATTGGAAGTTCAGGAACAATGGACGGCGGTGATAGGTAACCGAAGTCAGCATGTACAGCCGGCCAGGCTCCGAACACCTTCCGCGACGTAGTAGACAGCCATGGGGTTTGGGCATGTGGTCATCCTTGAAAGACATGTCCAGGGCAGGATAGCGATGTCTGGCGGGCCCAATGAGGTTTACGGTTACAGAGTGTGAGTGGGCAGACATGACCGGGGATTGCGACAGGGCCACCGTGTGCATGCCTTGGTTTTTGTGGTGGTGCGCAAATCGAGCGCCGCCCGCGCGGCGCATCGCGAGCAAGCTCGCTCCTACATTGGTTTCGGGCCAGTGCAGCCTACACCAACGCGCGCCATTCGTTTCGGGCCAGTGCAGCCTGCACCAACGCGTGCCATTCGTTTCGGGCCAGTGCAGCCTGCACCAACGCGTGCCATTCGTTTCGGGCCAGTGCAGCCTGCACCAACGCGTGCCATTGGTTTCGGGCCAGTGCAGCCTGCACCAACGCGTGCCATTCGTTTCGGGCCAGTGCAGCCTGCACCAACGCGTGCCATTCGTTTCGGGCCAGTTATGCCTGTGACAGCCGCGCGCGACCGCCTTGTTTGAAAAACGCAGTATCACGCCATGCGCCAAGGGGTCGCGCGCAACTCCCCCAGGAATAATTGGCCCGAAACAAATGTAGGAGCGAGCTTGCTCGCGATGCGCCGCGCGGGCGGCGCTCGATCTCATAGGCGACGAACAACTCAAGGCATGCACCTGCCAGCCGCTACCGGCCCACCCGACAGGTACATCAGGCCATTACTCAACCCCTGCAATTGCAGATTGCGACAGGGCCACCGTGTGCATGCCTTGGTTTTTGTGGTGGTGCGCAAATCGAGCGCCGCCAGCGCGGCGCATCGCGAGCAAGCTCGCTCCTACATTGGTTTCGGGCCAGTGCAGCCTGCACCAACGCGCGCCATTCGTTTCGGGCCAGTTATGCCCGTGACAGCCGCGCGCGACCGCCTTGTTTGAAAAACGCAATATCACGCCATGCGCCAAGGGGTCGCGCGCAACTCCCCCAGGAATAATTGGCCCGAAACAAATGTAGGAGCGAGCTTGCTCGCGATGCGCCGCGCGGGCGGCGCTCGATCTCATAGGCGACGAACAACTCAAGGCATGCACCTGCCAGCCGCTACCGGCCCACCCGACAGGTACATCAGGCCATTTCTCAACCCCTGCAATTGCAGATTGCGACAGGGCCACCGTGTGCATGCCTTGGTTTTTGTGGTGGTGCGCAAATCGAGCGCCGCCCGCGCGGCGCATCGCGAGCAAGCTCGCTCCTACATTGGTTTCGGGCCAGTGCAGCCTGCACCAACGCGTGCCATTCGTTTCGGGCCAGTGCAGCCTGCACCAACGCGTGCCATTCGTTTCGGGCCAGTGCAGCCTGCACCAACGCGCGCCATTCGTTTCGGGCCAGTGCAGCCTGCACCAACGCGCACCATTCGTTTCGGGTCAGTTATGCCTGTGACAGCCGCGCGCAACCGCCTTGTTTGTACAACGCGATAGCACGCCATGCACCAAGGGGCGCGCGTGTCCTTCACAGGAATCACTGGCCTGAAATACAGGCTAACGAAAAACGCTCAGGCCACCTCAGCCCCATCATCCGGCCAATGCGGCTCGTTGGCCTCTGGCGGAGTCAACGGCGGCAGGCCATACGCTGCCCGCGCATCATCACAGCTCGGGTTATGCACCCCACCCTCCCACGACGCATCAAACTCGCGGCACGGGCTGGAACGGTTGGCGTAAATCGTACAAGCCACCTCTTTACCGATCTCGCCCTGAAGGCTGACACAGCGGCAAGGCTTGGCATCGGTGCCGATCATGGCAACGCGCGTGGGGTTGATCTGCACCACCAGGTCGTCCGGCACTAAGCCCCCGGCAGACTGGCATTCGCCCCAGAAGAAGGACACACGGAAGTACCCGCAGCAGGCGCCGCAGTCAAGGCAAGGGTTATATTCAGACATGATGTCACGGAGGGAAGGTGGTTGTTATCGGGGCTGGCCCGCGGCGCCATTTTTAATCCAACCAGGGGCCGCTGGATAGAGGGGGAATGCAAAAAAAGTTGCCGCTGATCCGGCCACTGAACAAGGGCGACCAGTGCATTCACCGGCCGCCCCCTTTCAGCTAGCAGATGGGTTGGTAGGCTTCAGCATCCCAGCGTTGTAAACCCAGGCCTGCGCTCGGCTTGTAGTTGCCTCCCTGTACCTTGCTGAACTGCGTATGCACCTCACCACAATGCACCAGACGATCGTTCTCATCGCCCTCGGTGAGTACCGTGTAAGACTTACTGCGCATGGCCTGATACTGCCTGTCGGCGGCCGCCATGACCTGGTGATACTTCATCAACTGGCTGCTGCTCAAGGCCAGACGTTTGTCCAGTCGCACGCCCCAGCGGGTCAGGCAAACCTCGGCAAAGTGGCGAACGATCAGCCCAGGTTCGACCAGCACCTTGCCATCGCCTGCGCCATCAGCCGAGGCGTTGCCCACCAGTGTGGCATGACGGCCCGGCATAGGATAAACGCATATCCGTGTCCCTCTGGCGACCGAAGGGATCACGCAGGCAAAACCTTTGGAGCGCTCATCCCTCGAGTAGAAGCCTACGTACTCTTTGACGTTATCAGCCAACGTTACGCGCTCGGCTTGCACGTTACCGACCCCAGGCACCGGGTCAATGGCAAATATGTTCACCGGTATGCCCCGCAATACAGGGTCTTGCGCCATGGCATTGGCCAGCATGTGGCAGCTGATTCCTCCCCTGCTCCAGCCCACCAGGTTGACCTGGGTTGGCAGGCGCGGTTTGCGGAACATGCTGATGATGCGCTCCTGCAGTTCCTGCGGGGTTGGGTGGCGATCGCCGTAGTCGTAGGTTCGCCAGAACCATGAGGCGGAGGAAGAAACATCCGGAATCGGCACGCCGGCAGCTTTCAGCCGCTCGTATTCTTGCTCACTGAGTTTGGTGCGCCGCCAACTGCTTTCGCCTTTGATGACCTGCAGCACATGGTTGACGTTCTCCTCCCAGCCGCGGCCAAACAGCTGGCCAGTCCAGTTGAAATAGCCGCCGGGTACGACGAACAGGTTGTCATCCTGAAGGTTGCCGCTGCCTGGGCCGTCGACGGCGATCCAGTGGGCAAATTCCCGGCTCTGGTCGTTGCTGGCCAGGGTCGAGACCAGCTCGCCATTCCAGAAGTTGGGATTGGCGTCGTCAAAACGGTGCGAACCAGTGCCGCAGAAGTAGGCGGTGAAGACACTCATGGGGATCTCTTTGGTGAGAAATGAGTGCTGAAGGTAGGCGTACGGGTAACCAGAAGGCAGGCGGAAAGCTCACCCAAGAGGTAGTTGGGGCTGCTTTGCAGCCCCGATAGGCTTACTTGCGAGCCAAACCGTCAGCCCGGAACATTTGCCGGATTCCGCGGATAGCCTGGCGAATACGGTCCTGGTTCTCGATCAGAGCAAAGCGCACATGGTCGTCCCCATAGTCACCAAAACCGATCCCCGGCGACACACAGACCTTGGCCTCGGCCAGCAGCTTCTTGGAGAACTCCAGCGAACCCAGGTGCGCATACTCCGGCGGGATCTTCGCCCACACGTACATCGACGCCTTGGGGTTCTCGACCATCCAGCCCAGTTCGTGCAGCCCTTTGACCAGCAGGTTGCGGCGCTGGCGATACTGCTCGGCAA
This sequence comes from Pseudomonas sp. D5(2026), assembly GCF_057766845.1. Lineage (NCBI taxonomy): Bacteria > Pseudomonadati > Pseudomonadota > Gammaproteobacteria > Pseudomonadales > Pseudomonadaceae > Pseudomonas > Pseudomonas sp. D5(2026). The sequence continues at coordinate 844,817 of NZ_CM173421.1, read as the reverse complement.
TGTCGCGGACGCACTGCTGGTCGCCTTCCAGCGCCGCAATGGCCGCGACCTGTAGCGGGGTGAAGGTGCCGTAGTCGTGGTAGCTCTTGATCCGCGCCAGGGCGCTGACCAGCTCAGGGTTGCCGACCATGAAGCCGATGCGCCAGCCGGCCATGTTGTAGCTCTTGGACAGGGTAAAGAACTCCACCGCAATGTCCTTGGCCCCCGGGACCTGCATGATCGACGGGGCTTTCCAGCCGTCGTAGACGATGTCGGCATAGGCCAGGTCATGCACCACCAGCACGTCGTACTGCTTGGCCAGGGCCACCACTCGCTCGAAGAAGTCCAGCTCCACGCACTGGGCGGTAGGGTTGGACGGGAAGCCGAGGATCATCATCTTAGGCTTGGGGATCGACTCGCGGATGGCCCGCTCAAGCTCGTTGAAGAAGTCCACACCCGGTACCAGCGGCACCGAACGCACCTGGGCACCGGCGATCACTGCGCCGTAGATGTGGATCGGGTAGCTGGGGTTGGGCACCAGCACCGTGTCGCCCTGGTCCAGGGTAGCCAGCATCAGATGGGCCAGGCCCTCCTTCGAACCAATGGTAACGATGGCTTCGCTTTCCGGGTCGATGTCGACCTCGTAGCGATCCTTGTACCAGTTGGAAATGGCCCGGCGCAGGCGCGGGATGCCGCGAGAGGTGGAGTAGCCGTGGGTGTCTTCACGTTGGGCGACCTGTACCAGCTTCTCGACGATGTGCGGCGGAGTGGCGCCATCGGGGTTGCCCATACTCAGGTCGATGATGTCCTCGCCACGGCGGCGGGCGGCCATCTTGAGCTCGGCAGTGATGTTGAAGACGTAAGGGGGGAGACGATCGATGCGCGCAAAGCGGCGCGGCGAACCTGGGTTGGCCATGGCTTCCTCTGAGTACGTAAGCGCCCGGAACCGTCCGAGCGACGCTGGCCGATGTGGCGGCCTGAATCAGAAGATAATCCCGAAACATGATACACGTAAAGGATAATTTCCTGTTTTGTTATATTTTTTCAGATCTATTATTTGAAAATATAAAATTTATATTTCCCTGTGCCGGCCTCTGCGCGGGCAAGCCCTCTGCCACCGGGACCGCGCCACACGCAAAACCTGCGAAATGCCTGTGGGAGCGGGCTTGCCCGCGAAGAGGCCGGCACAGAAAAACCCATAAAAAAACCCCGGCGCAGAGGCCGGGGTTTTCGTGAAACAGGCAGCAGTTTCAGCGAGCGTAGGTCATCAGCACGTCCGCAGCGGTCTGGCTGTCCACACCCATCATCACGCTCAGGGCAGTAACGGTGAGGATGGAGAAGCCGAACACCTTGCGGGCCCACTTGCTATCGTCTTCAGCCTTGTAACCACCCCAGGCCATGTACAGCCAGTACAGGCCCATGGCAGCGGCCACGGCCAGGTAGCCGAGGCCGGCGTAACCGCCGAGGGTAAGCATCAGGGTGGCGAGCACGAAGGCCAGCACGTACAGCACGATCTGCTTTTTCGCCGCGAGGATGCCACGTGCCACCGGCAGAACCGGAATGTTGGCAGCGCTGTAATCCTTGAAGCGGAAGATCGCGATGGCAAAGCTGTGCGGCATTTGCCAAAGGCTGAACATCACCAGCAGGGTTACCGCAGCCAGGTCGAAGCTGTTGCTCACGGCGCAGTAGCCGATCACCGGAGGCATGGCACCGGACAGGCTGCCGACCAAGGTGCCGTGCACCGATTTACGCTTCAGCCACAGGCTGTAGAAACCGACGTAGACGACAAAGCCAATCAGTGCGCAGAACGCAGACAGCGGATTGGCCTGGACATACAGCAAGCTGAAACCCGCCACCCCGAGCAGGGTGGCGTAGATCAGCGCGAGGGGCAGCGACATGCCGCCCTGAACCATGACGCGGTTCTTGGTGCGCTCCATCTTGTGGTCGATGTCACGGTCGATGCAGTTGTTGAACACGCATCCGGACGCAACCACCAGCGAAGTACCGATCACCACCGCCAGGAACAGGGCGAAATCCACATGGCCCTTCGAGGCAAGGAAGAAACCGCCTGCCACGGAAAGCACGTTACCGAAAATGATCCCCGGTTTGGTGATTTGGATAAAGTGCTTAACGGACATGCAGTCTTACCTCACTTGGCCAACATTTCGAAGTGGATGCTGAACATGATCCACAGCGACAGGCCGACAAGCAGAGCGATCACCAAGGTGGTGAACAGGAACGTCGAAACGTTGTTGCGTTGCTCTTTCGAGCGGTCCATGTGCAGGAAGTAAACCAGGTGAACAACTACCTGGATCACGGCCATGGCAACAATGATCAGAACGGTCAGGTTCTTCGGCAGGCTGGCGGTCATGGCCAGGCCGAACGGGATCGCAGTCAGGATGATCGACAGTACGAAACCGATCATGTAGGACTTGACGCTGCCGTGATTACCTTCGTGATGAGTGTCGTGTGCGTTAGCCATTACAGAACCCCCAGCAGGTAAACGACGGTGAATACGCAGATCCAGACCACGTCCAGGAAGTGCCAGAACAGGCTCAGGCAGCTCATGCGGGTCTTGGCGGTCGGCGTGATGCCGTGCTTGTTGATCTGGTACATCATGATTGCCATCCAGATCAGACCAGCAGTCACGTGCAGACCGTGGGTACCTACCAGGGCGAAGAAGCCCGACAGGAAGCCACTGCGCTGCGGGCCGAAGCCCTCGCTGATCAGGTGATGGAACTCATAGATTTCCATCGCGATGAAGCCTGCACCGAACAGGAAGGTCACGGCCAACCAGCCCAGTACACCTGCTTTCTTGCCATCGAACATCTTCAGCATGGCGAAGCCGAAGGTGATCGAGGACAGCAGCAGGAACAGCGTTTCAACAGCTACGAAATCGAGCTGGAAGATGTCGTGACCCGACGGGCCGCCGGCAAAACTGCCGGACAGCACCGCGTAGGTGGCGAAGAGCGACGCAAACAGGATGCAGTCGGTCATCAGGTACAGCCAGAAACCCAGTACGGTCATCTGGCCCGAGTCGTGGTGGTGGTCGTCATGCCCATGGTCGTGACCATGAGCAGCGCCGCCGTGCATTACTTGACTGGACATTGATTACACCCGCTCAAACGATTCGACACGTGCGCCGGCAGGCAGAGCACCTGCTTTGGCCAGCGCTTTCATACGCTCGCCTTCGATGCGCGCCACTTCTTCGGCCGGAACCATGTAGCCCTGGTCGTCACGTGCAGCGTGGCGAACGAAGACAGCGATGGTTGCAACCAGGCTCGCGCCAACCAGCCACCAGATGTGCCAGATGAAGGCGAAGCCGAAGACGGTCAGGAACAGGCCCATGAACAGACCGGTAGCGGTGTTGCTCGGCATGTGAATGGCTTCGTACTTGGCCGGAGCCTTGTACGCAACGCCTGCTTCCTTGGCTTCGTGCCAGCAGTCCAGGCCAACTTTCTCAGGCATGTGAGCGAAGTTGTAGAACGGAGGTGGCGAAGAAGTCGACCATTCCAGGGTACGGCCGCCCCATGGGTCGCCGGTCACGTCCAGGTTCTGGTTGCGGTCGCGGACCGAAACGAAGATCTGGATCAGCTGGCAAGCGATACCGAACAGGATCAGCACGGCGCCGACAACGGCTACGTACAGGTAGGGTTCCCACAGTGGGTTGTCGGAGTGGTTCAGACGACGGGTCATGCCCATGAAGCCCAGGGCGTACAGCGGCATGAACGCAACGTAGAAGCCCGACAGCCAGAACCAGAAGGCAGCTTTGCCCCACTTCTCGTTCAGGGTGAAGCCGAAGGCTTTCGGGAACCAGAAGGCGAAACCGGCGATGTAGCCGAATACCGCGCCACCGATGATCACGTTGTGGAAGTGCGCAATTACGAACAGGCTGTTGTGCAGAACGAAGTCAGCACCCGGAACGGCCAGCAGTACGCCAGTCATGCCACCGATGGAGAAGGTGACCATGAAGCCCAGGGTCCAGAGCATCGGTGCGGTGAAGCGCACACGGCCTTGGTACATGGTGAACAGCCAGTTGAACAGCTTCACACCGGTCGGAATGGAGATCAGCATCGTCGCCAGGCCGAAGAAGGTGTTGACGCTGGCGCCGGCACCCATGGTGAAGAAGTGGTGCAGCCATACAGCAAAGCCGAGGATGGCGATCGCGCCCGATGCGTAAATCATCGAGTGGTGGCCGAACAGGCGTTTGCCAGAGAACGTCGAAGTTACTTCCGAGAACACGCCGAAGGCCGGCAGGATCAGGATGTAAACCTCAGGGTGACCCCACGCCCAGAACAGGTTGACGTACATCATCGGGTTCCCACCAAGCTCGTTGGTGAAGATGTGGAAGTCCAGATAACGGTCAACAGTCAGCAGAGCGAGTGCAGCAGTCAGGATCGGGAACGAAGCGACGATCAGTACGTTGGCCCAGGTGCAGGTCCAGGTGAAGATCGGCATGTCCATCAGCTTCATGCCAGGTGCGCGCATCTTCATCACGGTGACGAGGAAGTTCACGCCGGTAAGCGTCGTACCCAATCCGGATAGCTGTAGCGCCCAGATGTAGTAGTCGACACCCACCCCAGGGCTGTACTGAATGCCCGCGAGCGGCGGATAGGCAACCCAGCCGGTCTTGGCGAATTCACCAACGCCCAGCGAGATGTTGACCAGCAGCACGCCTGCCAGCAGCAGGTAGAAGCTCAGGGAGTTCAGGAACGGGAAGGCAACGTCACGTGCACCGATCTGCAGAGGAACCGCCAGGTTCATCAGGCCGGTGAAGAACGGCATCGCCATGAAGATGATCATGATCACACCGTGAGCAGTGAAGATCTGGTCATAGTGTTCAGGCGGCAGATAGCCTTCGGAGCCGCCGGTTGCGGCAGCCAGCTGGGTACGCATCATGATGGCGTCGGCAAAGCCGCGCAGCAGCATGACCATCGCGACGATGATGTACATCACGCCGATCTTTTTGTGGTCGACAGTAGTCAGCCACTCGCTCCACAAGTAGGTCCACTTGCGGAAATAGGTGATAAGACCGACGACAGCGATACCGCCGAGCGCGATCATGGCAAGCGTCACCATGACTATCGGCTCGTGATAGGGTATCGCCTCCAGGCTTAATTTACCGAACATCTCTTACTCCTCTGCACCGGCAGCTGGTTGCATACTCGATTCCACACCCTTGGTTGTGGCCAGATCTGTGCTGCCTGCTTCTTCGTGGCTACGACCGCGGTTCATGCCTTCGTACTTGTCGACGATCAGCTGGAACTGCTCAGGCGAAGCCTCGCTATACAGCGCGACCGGGTTGTTTTCGCTTGGTTTGGCCAAGGCGGCGTATTCGGCCTTGTCCAGCTTCTTCGGCGACTGCTTGACTTCAGCGACCCACTTGTCGAAGTCTTCCTGAGAGGTGGCAGTAGCCTTGAATTTCATGCCGGTGAAGCCAGCACCACTGTAGTTGGCGCTGATACCGTCGAACTCGCCATTTTCGTTGGCGATCAGGTGCAGCTTGGTGGTCATGCCGGCCATGGCGTAGATCTGGCCGCCCAGGCCTGGGATGAAGAACGAGTTCATCACAGCGTCGGAAGTGACGCGGAAGTTGACCGGGGTGTTAGCCGGGAAGACGATCTTGTTGACCGTGGCAATGCCCTGCTCCGGGTAGATGAACAGCCACTTCCAGTCCAGCGCGACCACGTCGATCTGAATCGGCTTAACGTCCGAATCCAGCGGACGATACGGGTCCAGCTTGTGGGTGGAGTGGTAGGTGACATAACCCAGGGCGATGATGATCAGGATCGGGATGATCCATACCGCGGCCTCGATCTTGGTCGAGTGCGACCAGTCAGGGGTGTAGGTGGCTGCCTTGTTGGAAGCACGGTACTTCCAGGCGAACGCCAAGGTCATGATGATCACAGGGATTACCACCAGCAGCATCAGGCCGGTAGCGATCAGGATCAGGTTCTTTTGCTCAATGCCGACCTGGCCCTTCGGGTCGAGCAGGGTCCAGTTGCACCCACTGAGTAAAAGCATGCCTAAAAAGGGCAATATGCCAAACAGTCTGGGGTAACGCTTTTTACTCATCTCACGACCTCTAGATCAGCTTGCTTCAATGCAATTTGTGTTTTGGTAGCCAGCACTTCGTCCTGCCAAGTGAGGCATTTCGCGCCCGTACTCACTCCTGCCTGGGGTCCGACTGCAGGACCTTGGCTTCAAGCGGGTTAGCGGTGCTTATGGTTTCGTAGGCAACAGGCCTGTACTTCAGACCAAGTCCATTTGGTGCGGGAAAACGCGGAGGGGTGTCCGCCCGGTATCGCCGTTGGGCGAAACTTGACGAAGTCAGCAAAAAGGAGCGCTGAGGCTTCCTTCAATCCTGCGACTCGCAAGCAGTGCCGAACGGAAATTGGGGGCGATTGTAGATAGGTCGCCAACCCTTGACTATGACTTATTGAGCAACAGTCTTTTACAGAATCCGTAACAATACTGCTCAATAATTCAACTTCGCGACAGTTTGTCGCACCCCGCTTGCCAGGCCTCAAAGCCGCATTCTACAAGGCTTCGGGATTGATCTGGATCAAGCGGTGCGCAACTTTTCCCTCTTCGCATGGAGTGCAAAAGACCCCATGCAATTCGGGACTTTTGTCTAAACCTGGCGTCGGTTGCGGTAGATACCGAGCGGAACCAGGACTGCGGTCAGCACGAAGGCCACAAGCGCCCATTGCGCCAGCGACAGGCCGAGGATCGGCGGGTACGGCGTGCTGCAGAAGCCGTCGACCTGAAACGCCAGTGGCCACAGCTTTGCCAGTGGCAGGTCATCCACAATCGGTTGCAGGGTATCGATACCGCAACTGACCATGGGGTTGGCGAGTATATACACATGGTTGCCGGCCGCAACGATTCCGCCAATAGCACTGAGCACCACCAACGCTTCGAAGAAGGTCAGGCTGCGGCGCCCAGGCATCGCCGCAGCGATGAAGGCAAACACGGCAATGAACAGCAATGCATAACGTTGCAGGATGCACAGCGGGCACGGTGCCTCGCCCAGCACCACTTGCATGTAGAGGGCGCCGCCGATCAGCGAGAGGCAGATCAGGCCCAACAGCACCAGAAAGCGCCGTTCCCGATTCAGGCGCGATGTTTGTTCGTTCATTGCCGGTTCCTTCGATGGATAGTGGCAGCGTGATCCGCCTGCCTGGGCGCAAGTCTACACGCTGGGCATGGCCTGTGAGCATGCCGAGGGAGCGTCGCGGAAGCACTGCGCAGGGCTATCCAGTGTGGCTGAGACCGGCCGCAACGACGTCGGTTCAACGCCGGGCGGCAAAAAAACGGCTGCCCAGGTGCCGCGCAGGGGCAAGCCCCTCGACACCCGGGAGTGAAGGATACCGTGATTAAAGGATGATTAAGGATGAAAGCGCAGCGCCCGGTTTCATCTTTCCTTTATATATAGGCAGAAAGGTGTGCTGCAGCGGGGGGACGAGTACTTTATAAGCCTGTACCGGCCCCTTCGCGGGTAAACCCGCTCCTACAGAGACGGCACCACATTCAAGATCGGTGCAATACCTGTGGGAGCGGGCTTGCCCGCGAAGAGGCCGGCACAGACGCTACATCACTCCAGCGCTGCCGCCGGCCCGAAGAACTCGTAGCGGCTCTGCTGCTCCGGCACCCCCAGGCCCTTCAGCTGGCGTTTGACCGCCGCCATGAAGCCTTTCGGCCCGAGGAAGTAGGCATCCACGTCACGCTCCTGCGGCAGCCACTCGGCGAGCAGGTCTTCACTCAGCAAACCCACCGCATCGGCTGCAGCGCCACCTTCCGGCTCGGCATAGCAGTAGAAGCGCTTGAGCTGTGGATGACGTGCCGCCAAACCATCGATCCAGTCCCGGAAGGCATGCACCGCGCCGTTACGCGCACAGTGGATGAAATGCACCTCGCGCCGGGTTTGCAGTGCTGCCTGCAGCATTGCCAGGGTCGGGGTAATGCCCACCCCTCCGCTGATCAGCACCAGCGGCTTGTCGCTGGCTGCCAGGGTGAAGTCCCCCGCAGGCGGGAACAGTTGCAGGGTATCGCCGACCACCAAGTCATCGTGCAGGTAATTGGAGACCTTGCCGCCCGCCTCACGCTTGACGCTAATGCGGTATTCCTTGCCGTCGCACAGCGCCGACAGGGAATAGTTGCGGCGCTGCTCGGCACCGTCTATGTCTAGCTTCAGGCCGATGTACTGGCCAGGTTCTGCCTTGAGCACCGGCATGCCATCCACCGGGGCGAAATAGAACGAAACGATCTCGCTGCTTTCCTGCTCGCGGCGTACCAGGCGGAATTCACGCGTACCGCGCCAGCCACCCTCGGCCGCTTCCTTCTCTTTATAAAGGTTTTCTTCAGCGCCAATCAGAATGTCGGCCAGCTGGCCATAGGCCGCGCCCCAAGCGTCGATCACCGCTGGGGTGGCAATGTCCTTGCCAAGCACTTCCTCGATGGCGCGCAGCAGGCAGCTTCCGACAATCGGGTAGTGCTGCGGCAGAATCTGCAGGGCAACATGCTTATTGATGATCTGTCCGACCAGGCCACCCAGTTGCTCCAACTGGTCGATATGGCGGGCATACATCAACACGCCGTTAGCCAGCGCACGCGGCTGATCGCCGCTGGCCTGGTGGGCCTGGTTGAACAGCGGCCGTACCTCGGGGTACTCGCTGAGCATCATCTTGTAGAAGTGGGTGGTCAGCGCTTCACCGCCGCTTTCCAGCAGAGGTACAGTGGCCTTGATGATTGCACGTTGTTCGGCATTGAGCATTGCAACAACTCCTGAGCCTGTGGCTTCAAATGACTGCCACTGCCATTACAGCAATCGTGCCAACTTTTATCGCCCGTAAAATCAGGGGCTTGATGCAGGTCATGTCAAAAAGACCTACTCCTGCGTATAGTCATATCGACCTACAGGAGTCCATATGACTACGAAACCGCTGCTCACCGCCCTGCTGCCCCTGGTCAGCGACCTGTCCCGCGATTTGCCCGACCAGGAGCGTTACCGCCGGCTGTTGCAAGCCATGCGTGGCCTGCTGCCGTGCGATGCCGCAGCACTGCTGCGACTGGATGGTGAATGGCTGGTGCCGCTGGCAGTGGATGGCCTTAGCCCCGACACTCTCGGCCGTCGCTTCAGGGTCAGCGAGCACCCGCGCTTCCAGGTCCTGCTCAGCCGCCCGGAACCCACCCGTTTCGCCAGCGACTCCGAACTGCCCGACCCCTATGATGGTTTGGTCCACGCCCCCGATGCCAACCTTGAAGTGCACGACTGCATGGGCTGCCCGTTGATGGTCGATGAGCGCCCATGGGGCCTGGTCACCCTTGACGCCCTCACCCCCGGGCAGTTCCAGAGCCTGGAGCTGGATGCCCTGCAGGCCTTTGCCAGCCTGGCGGCCGCCACCGTTACCGTGGCCGAGCGTATCGAGCACCTGGCCCTGCGCGCCGAAGACGAACACCACCGCGCCGAGCTCTACCGCCAGGCCAGCGGCCAGGATAGAGAGCTGATTGGCCAGAGCCCTGCGCACAAACGCCTGGTGGAAGAAATTCGTCTGGTCGGCAGCAGCGACCTGACCGTGCTGATCACCGGCGAAACCGGGGTCGGCAAGGAGCTGGTGGCCCAGGCCCTGCACAAGGCCAGTAGCCGCGCCGACAAGCCGCTGGTCAGCCTCAACTGCGCCGCCCTGCCCGACACCTTGGTGGAAAGCGAACTGTTCGGCCATGTGCGCGGCGCCTTCACCGGCGCGCATGGCGAGCGCCGCGGCAAGTTCGAGCTGGCCAACGGCGGCACGCTGTTCCTCGACGAAGTGGGCGAACTGCCGCTGACGGTGCAGGCCAAGCTGTTACGCGTGCTGCAAAGCGGCCAGCTGCAGCGCCTGGGTTCGGACCGCGAGCACCGGGTCGACGTGCGCCTGATCGCCGCGACCAATCGCGACCTGGCTGCCGAGGTGCGTACGGGCAACTTCCGCGCCGACTTCTACCACCGCCTCAGTGTATACCCGCTGCACGTGCCACCATTGCGCGAACGTGGGCGAGACGTGCTGCTACTGGCTGGCTACTTCCTCGAACAGAACCGTTCACGGCTGGGCCTGAACAGCCTGCGCCTGAGCCATGAGGCCCAAGCCGCGCTGATCGCCTACGACTGGCCAGGCAATGTGCGCGAACTGGAACACCTGATAGGCCGCTCGGCCCTCAAGGCGCTGGGCCAGCACCCTGACCGGCCACGTATCCTCACTCTCGACGCCATCGACCTGGACCTGCGCGTGTCGGCAACGACGCCAGGCTCGCTGCCCTCCCCTGCGGCACCGTTACAAGTGGCCACCCCGCCTGAAGGTGGCCTGCGTGAGGCCGTCGACATTTACCAGCGTCAGATCATCGAAGCCTGCTTGCAAAGGCACCAGGACAACTGGGCAGCAGCGGCCCGCGAACTCGGCCTGGACCGCGCAAACCTGAGCCGTTTAGCCCGCAGGCTAGGGCTTCGCTAAGGCTTCTCTACCAAAGGATTAACCCAGAAAGCCATCTGGTTGCTTCCCCACCGGCTGCTATATCTCCCTAACGACCCATTTGTCGACTGCCTGGTCGAGGCTGCGCGTACCCCCTATCAGGGCTCTGTTACGCCGGTTGTCGCCCGAATAGTCGGGCCAGGGGATCCGGATATCAGCAGGGAGCATCCATGGACAACATCGTCGTCGCCGATAAGCAATCCGAAGTCGCCACTCAGAGCGCCTGGGGCAATATCAATCTCAAAGCACCAAGCGTCGTGCAGATACCGGTATCTCCCGACAAAGTGGCCACCGTCACCCAACGTGGGCAAGACCTGATCGTTACGCTGAAGTCGGGTGAAAAAGTCACCGTCGGTAACTTCTTCGCTGCGGACCAGGCCGGGGTCGGCAGCGATATGGTCTTCGTCGGCGAAGACGGCACCCTGTGGCATGCCCAGTACGATGCGGCAGCGTTCACCGGTTTCACCTTCGAAGAAGTGGCCTCGCTGGACGAACTGGTCGCTGGCATCGGCACTGCCGGTAGCGCCATGCCAACTTGGGCGATTGCCGGGCTCAGCCTGCTCGGTGTGGGCGGCGCAGCGGCAGCGGCGGGCAACGGCGGCGGGGGCAGCAGCGGCGGTTCCGCCCCCGATACCAGCGCACCGGCCACGCCGATCGACCTGCTGGTTTCACCGGATGGCCTGCTCCTGACCGGCCGTGGCGAAGCAGGCACCACGGTGAACATCCGCGACGCCGCCGGCAACCTGATCGGCAGCGGCACAGTGGGTCCCGACGGCAACTTCAACGTGACGTTGAATGCGCCGCAGATCAATAGCGAAAACCTTGATGTCACCCTGACCGACGCCGCCGGCAATGTCTCGGCGCCTGGCACTGTCACTGCGCCAGACGCAACGGCACCACTGGCGCCGACCAACCTGGCTATCAATGAACAGGGCACGACGCTCACCGGTCTTGCCGAGCCTGGCTCGACGGTTTCCGTACGAGGCGCTGGTGGTGCATTGCTGGGCACTGCCGTAGCCGGTGCGGACGGCCAGTTCAGCATCACCCTGCAACCGCCACAAAGTGACGGCCAGGCCCTGAAGGTCAGCGCCGCAGACGCGGCTGGCAATATCTCGCCCGTTGCCAGCATCACGGCACCGGACGTCGACAACCCTGACACCACAGCCCCTGCCCAGCCGACCGATCTGGCTCTGGCCGATGGCGTCACCTTCACCGGTCGCGGTGAGCCCGGCGCTACCGTGCAGGTGCGCGATGCTGCCGGCAGCCTGATTGGCTCCGGTGTCGTTGGTGCCGACGGCCTGTTCAGCCTCACCCTGTCGCCTGCCCAGGCCAACGGCGAAGCGCTGGACGTACGCCTGGTGGATGCTGCCGGCAACGCCTCTGCGCCGCTGCAGTTCGATGCTCCGGACATTACCCCGCCCGATGCCGTCAACAACATTACAGTTGGCGCTGGCGGCCTGGCTCTGAGCGGACGCGGCGAACCGGGGGCCACCGTCGAAGTACGCGATGCCAATGGCACCGTGATCGGCACGGGTGTCGTAGGGGCCAACGGCACCTTCCTGATCGACCTGAGTCCGGCCGCACAGCCGGGCGGGCAATTGAGCCTGGTGCAGACTGACCCAAGCGGCAACGCTTCCTCGGCATTGCAATACGAGGTCCCGGTCACCACTGCGCCTGCCAGCCCAAGCGACCTGGTATTCGCCGAAGACGGCAGCAGCATCAGCGGTAGCGCACCTGCCGGTAGCCGTGTAGAGGTGCATGACGCCAACGGCACGCTGATTGGCAGTGTTGTGGCTGGCCCCGACGGCAGCTTCACCGTAACCCTCGACCCGCCACAGGTAAACGGCGAGGTGCTGCAAGTCACCGCCACCGACGCCGCCGGCAACACCTCCCCGGCCAGCGACATCACCGCGCCGGACATCGACGGTGGCGACACCACACCACCAGATGCCGCGACCAACCTGGTAGTCGGCCTGGCCGGCGCCCAGCTCAATGGCCGCGGCGAAGCCGGTGCCAGCGTGCAGGTGCGCGATGCCCAGGGCAATGTACTGGCCAGCGGCTCAGTCAACCCCGACGGCACCTTCCAGATCACCCTCGACCCACCGGTGAAAGATGGCAGCAACTTGCAAGTGGTGCTGATCGATGCCTCCGGCAATGCTTCTGCACCAGCGTCGGTGGTTACCCCGGACTTGCAGCCCCCGGCCCAGCCGACCAACCTGGCCTTGGCCGACGGTGTGACCCTGAGTGGCAACGGCGAGCCTGGTGCGACAGTGCAGGCCTTCGATGCCTCGGGCAACTTGCTCGGCACTGGCCTGGTCAATGATACCGGCAGCTTCAGCATTACCCTGTCGCCTGCCCAGGCCAATGGCGAAGTGCTGGACATCCGCCTGACCGATACCGATGGCAATGTCTCTTTACCGCTGCAGTTCGATGCCCCGGACATTACCGTGCCTGCCGTGGTCAGCAACATCGTCGTCGGCGCCGACGGCCTGACCTTGGGTGGTCGCGGCGAAGCCGGCGCTACCGTCGAGGTGCGCGATGCCAATGGCACGCTGCTGGGTACCAGTACGGTAACTGCGAACGGTACTTTCCTGATCGACCTCGATCCGGCTGCGCTGCCGGGTGAGCGCCTGACCCTGGTACAGACCGACCCGGGCGGCAACGTCTCTGAAGCGCTGACCTACGAAGTGCCACTGGTGATCACACCGACCAGCCCGAGTGAACTGGTTGTGGCCGCCGATGGCAGCAGCATCAGCGGTTCTGCTCCGACTGGCAGCCGCGTGGACGTGCATGATGCCAACGGCACACTGATCGGTAGCATCGTGGTGGGTGCCGAGGGCACATTCACCGTGGTGCTCACGCCGGCCCAGGCCAATGGCGAGTTGCTGGACGTAGTGGCCATCGACAACAACGGCACCTCGTCGTTGCCGGTGCAGATCACCGCACCAGACATCACCGCGCCTGCGGCGCCCAACGACCTGGCAATCAGTGGCGATGGTACCGTCGTCAGCGGCCGCGCCGAAGCAGGCAGCACCGTCCGTGTGCTGGCCGCCGACGGCACCACGGTGCTGGGCAGTGTCGTGGTGGGGGCCAGCGGTGCCTTCAGCATCGACCTCACCCCGCCACAATTGGCAGGCGAGCAGTTGCAGGTGACTGCCACCGATACCGCAGGCAACGCCTCCACGGCCGGCAGCGTCACTGCACCGAACGTGGACAACGGCGGCGACACCACCCCGCCGGAGCCCGCTACCGATCTGGCCATCAGCAACGATGGCCGCACAGTCTCCGGGCGCGGCGAAGCGGGCGCCACCGTGGAGGTGCGCAACGATGAGGGCCAGGTGCTGGTAAGCGGTACCGTTCAGCCCGATGGCAGCTTCAATGTGCAACTGCCAACCCCGGTGGTGGATGGCTCATCCCTGCAAGTGACCCTGACCGATGCCGCCGGCAATATCTCTGCATCTGTCCCGCTGACGGCGCCGGACCAGATAGCACCGCTGCAACCAACCGACCTGGTACTGAGCAATGGCGACAGCCTGGTCGGCACTGCAGAAGGAGGCGCCCGGGTGGAGGTTAAAGATGCCTCGGGCAACCTGATCGGTAGCGCCATTGCCGAGCCGGATGGCAGCTTCAGCCTGACCCTCGACCCGCCACAGGCCAATGGCGAAACCCTGTCCATCACAGTGACCGATGCGGCAGGCAATACCTCGGTACCGCTGAGTTACGTGGCCCCGGACATTACCGTTCCGGCGATCATCACTGATGTGGTGGCAGGCGATGGCAGCCTGGCCTTGTCTGGCCGTGGTGAGCCCGGTGCCACGGTGGAAGTGCGTGATGCCCAAGGTGCAGTCATCGGCACCGGCACCGTGGCGGCCAATGGCACCTTCGTGGTCGACCTTGAAGCACCGCTGGCCGCCGGAGAGAACCTCGTGCTGGTGCAGACCGATGCCGCCGGCAATACCTCGGCAGGGGTCAGTGTGACCGTTGCCGATACACCGCTACCCGAAAGCCCGAGCGGCGTGCTGGTGACCGGCGACGGTACCAGTATTTCCGGTAGCGCACCGGCAGGAACGCAGGTGCAAGTGCGTGACGCGCAGGGCAATGTTCTGGGCAGCGTCCAGGCCGAACCGGATGGCAGCTTCACCATCGGCCTGACCCCAGCCCAGGCCAACGGCGAGATACTGGATGTCGTGGCGGTTGACGGCGCTGGCAACAGCTCGCTACCGACACAGATCACCGCCCCCGATATCACCCCGCCCAACGAAGCCAGCGAACTGCAATTGAGCGCCGATGGCGGGCTGCTCACCGGTCGCGGCGAACCGGGCACCACCGCGCAGGTCATCAGCGCCGACGGTACTGTGCTGGGCAGCGCCCAGGTCGGTGCCGGCGGTGTGATCAGCGTGGTCCTGAACCCTCCGCAGACCGACGGCCAGGAGCTGGACGTGGTACTGCGCGACCCAGCTGGCAACACCTCGACCGTAACCATCGTGGCGCCCGATATCGACGGCCCGCTGCAGCCCTCCGGGCTGGCCATCGATACCGCTGGCATTCACCTTACCGGCCAGGGCCAAAGCGGCTCCATCGTCACCGTGCGTGACGCCGACGGCAATGTGCTGGGCAGCGCCACTGTGGGTGGCGACGGCCGTTTCGACGTCACCCTCAACGCGCCACAACGCAACGGCGAAAGCCTGACCGTCGAAGCCACTGACAACCTGGGTAACAGCGCGGGGCCCGTGGACTTCACTGCACCCGACTCCACCCCACCGCAAGTGGTCACCAACCCGGCCATCGACGGCACCGGTACCACGATCACCGGCAACGGCGAACCGGGCGCCACCGTTACCGTGCGCGGGCCGGACGGCAGCGTGTTGGGCAGCATGGTGGTCGGCGCTGGCGGCGCTTTCGAAATCACCCTCGACACCCCGCAGACCAACGGCCAGGCACTGACCGTGGAGCAACGCGACGTGGCCGGCAACCTGTCAGCGGCGGTCGACTTGTCAGCACCGGATACCCAGGCACCCGAGAGCCCCACCGCTCTGGTCCTGGCTGGCGACGGCAGCAGCCTGAGCGGCAGCGGCGAGCCGGGTGCGCAGGTGACCGTGACAGGCACTGGCGGCGCGGTACTGGGCACCGCAACGGTCCAGCCCGATGGCACCTTCCAGGTAGCAATCGACCCGCCACAGCTCAATGGCCAGACGCTGTCTGTCACTCAGGCGGACAATAGCGGCAACGGCTCGCCCGCAGGCACCGTGACCGCACCTGACTTCGAGGCACCGCTGCCGGCGCAGGGGCTCGGCCTTGACCCTACCGGCACACTGCTCAGCGGGCAGGGCGAGGCAGGCAGCACCGTAGAGGTACGCAATGCTGCGGGTGACCTGCTAGGCACCATGCCGGTAAATGCAGACGGTACGTTCGAAGTGGTACTCTCCCCCGCCCAGACCAACGGTGAAGTACTGTCGGTGGTGCTGATCGATGGCGGCGGCAATGCCTCGCCGTCGGCCACTTTCACCGCTGACGACAGCACTGCGCCGGCTGCGCCTGCCGACCTCACGATCACCCCGGCTGGCAACGCCATCCAAGGTACAGGCGAAGCTGGCTCCACGGTGGAAGTGAAGCTTGGCGACGGCACGTTGGTAGGCACCATCGTCGTGCCCGCAGGCGGTAGCTTCACTGTCCCACTATCGCCCGCCCAGTTGGACGGCCAGGCCCTGGATGTGACGCTGACCGATGCGGCCGGCAACATTTCGCAGCCCAGCCAGATCCTTGCGCCTGACATCACGCCACCGGCACTGCCCACCGACGTTGCAGTCAGCAGCGATGGCACGGCTGTGAGCGGTAACGCACCTGGCGCCAGTTCGGTGACCGTGAGTGATGGGGCCGGCAATGTGATCACCGTGGCGGTCAACCCGGATGGCAGTTTCAACGTGCCGCTGGATACCCCGCAGAACAACGGCCAAACCGTAACCGTGGTAGTGACCGACGCAGCCGGCAACGACTCGGCGCCGGTCTCAGTCACCGCTCCGGACACGACCAACCCAGAACCAGCCACCGGCCTTACCGTAAGCCCGGACGGCAGCACGGTCGGCGGCACAGCCGAGCCTGGCAGCACAGTGGAAGTCCGCAACCCGGATGACAGCGTGCGCGGCACTGTAACCGTAGGGCCGGACGGCACCTTCGTCATACCGGTCGACCCACCGCTGGCATCAGGCGAAACGGTTGATGTGGCGGTGATCGACCCTGCCGGCAACGAATCGCCTGAAGTACCACTGGCTGGCCCGACCGGTGCCGAAGTGGCCACGCCTTCGGCCCTTGCCATCAGCGCCGACGGCTTTTTGCTGACCGGCCAGGGTACGGTCGGCTCGCTGATTACCGTGACCTCCGGGGGCACCACGCTGGGTAGCGCCACGGTCGGCAGCGACGGCACCTTCCGTGTGTTCTTCCAGAGCGCCCAGCTCAACGCCCAGATCTTGCAGGTCAGTGCCAAGGCTACCGTCGATGGCCAGCCTTCGGTGCCGGCCACCGTCGTGGCCAGTGACACCACGGCACCAGACGCGCCGACACAGGTAAACCTCGACGCAACCGGCAGTACACTGACCGGCCAGGGTGAAGTCGGTGCAACCGTGCGCGTGACTGACTCACAAGGCACCGTGCTGGGGACTGCTACCGTCGGCAGCAATGGCCTGTTCAGCGTCATCTTTTCGCCGGCCGTGGCCAATGGGCAGAACCTGATCGTCACCCAGGCTGATGCCGCAGGTAACGTTTCGCTCGCGTCCACCCTGCAAGCGCCTGACCTGCAGGCACCGCTGGCGGCCAGTAACCTCAGCCTCAACAGCGCAGCCACCGTGCTCAGCGGCCAGGGCGAAGCCGGTGCCAGCGTCACCGTACGCGATGCCAGTGGTGCCATCCTGGCCACCGGCACCGTCAACCAAAGCGGCCAATTCCAGATCACCCTGCCCAGCGCGCAAGTCACCGGTAGCCCACTGCAGGTCACCCTCAGTGATGCTGCGGGCAATGTGTCCGGCCCGGCCAGCCTGGCCACGCCAGACCACACGCCGCCAGCGGCCATCACTAACCCAGTGTTGAGCCAGGACGGCCGGCAGCTTTCCGGCAGCGGTGAAGTAGGCGCGACGGTACAGGTACGCAACGCCTCAGGTGCCTTGCTCGGCACCGCCACGGTGAGCGCAGACGGTCGCTTCACGGTGACCTTCGACACGCCGCAAACCAACGGCCAGGTCATCGGCGTGACGCAAGTGGATGCCGCCAGCAACACCTCGCCGGCAATCAATGTGACAACCCCGGACCTGACCCCGCCCGCGCCGCTGTCCAACGTGGTGCTGAACAACAACGGCCTGACCCTGACTGGCCTTGGCGAAGCCGGTGCCACGGTCACCGTTCACGGCCCGGACGGGACCATCATAGGCACCGGCCTGGTAGCGGCCAATGGCAGCTTTACCCTCACCTTGAACAGCGCTCAGCTCAACGCCCAGCACCTGAGCGTTACGCAGACCGACGCGGGCAACAACACTTCCACCGCCGTGGCGGTCACCGCGCCGGACTTCACCCCGCCTGCGGCACCGACAGCACTCGCCCTGTCCAGTACCGGGCTGCAACTGACCGGTACCGCCGAGGCCGGCAGCACCGTGACCGTGCGCGATGCCAGCGGCAACGTGCTGGGCACAGCGGTAGCCGGCAGCAACGGCACCTTCCAGGTCGCCTTGAACAGTGCCCAGACCAATGGCCAGACGCTGCAGGTGACTGCCACCGACGCAGCTGGCAACGTGTCGCCGGCCGCACCTTACACCGCAGCCGACACCACGCCGCCGGCCGCCGTGACCAACTTGGCGGTCTCCGCCGATGGCGCCACCCTGACAGGCGATGGCGAAGCAGGCGCAACCGTGACCGTACGGGCACCGGACGGTACCGTGCTGGGTAGCGCCACAGTGACGGCCGACGGTCACTTCACCGTGTCCCTTTCACCGACAGCGATCACGGGTGAGAGCCTGAACGTGGTCCAGGCCGATGCCGCACAGAACGTCTCCCCTGCACAAAGCGTGACTGCACCGGGCGTACTGGCACCGGCAACACCGGACAACCTGGTACTGGCCGCCGACGGCCTGTCGGTGACCGGCACCGCCGAGACGGGCAGCACAATCAAGGTGTACGGCCCCAACGGCGTATTGCTGGGCAGCAGCCCGGTCGCCAACGACGGCACGTTCACTGTCAATCTGGGTAGTGCACAGGCCAATGGCGAAGTGCTGCAGATCAGCGCAACGGGTACCGATGGCACCGTATCATCGCCCGCAACCCTGCAGGCACCAGACACCACGGCACCGCAACCACTGACCAACCTGGTGTTGTCCAGCGACGGCCTGGTACTCAGTGGCCGCGGTGAAGCAGGTGCCACCGTTACCGTGCTTGGCGAAGGCGGTGTCGACTTGGGCACTGCCGTGGTCGATGCCAATGGCACCTTCAACGTCAACCTGAGCGCCGCGCAAATTAACGGCGAACAGCTCAGCGCCAGCCAGTCCGATGTGGCCGGCAACGAGTCCAACAGCGTCAGCCTGACAGCCCCTGACCGCGTCGCGCCGGATGCGGCCGACAACCTGGCTTTCGCCGGGGGTGGCAGCTTGCTGAACGGTACCGGCGAAGCGGGTGCCGCCGTGCGGGTGCTCGCCGCCGATGGTTCGGTGCTGGGCAGTGCCACGGTGCGCGCCGACGGCACCTTCCAGGTCAACCTCGCATCGCCTCAGGCCAACGGCCAACAGGTGCAAGTAGTGCTGGGCGATGCGGCTGGCAACCAGTCTGCCGCCAGCGCCATCACCGCCCCCGATACCACCCCGCCAACGGCACCAGGCGAACTGGCGATTTCCGGTGATGGTGTCACCCTCACCGGCCGCGGCGAAGTGGGCGCGCAGGTGACCGTGACCAACCCGGCAGGCGAGGAAATCGGCAGCGCCACCGTCGATGCCAGTGGCCACTTCACCATCACGCTGAGCCCGGCGCTGGGTAACGCCGAACTGCTCAGCTTCACCCAGGCCGATGCGGCGGGCAACGTGTCGGCAGTGGCAACCCTGCAAACCCCGGACTTCACCCCACCCGCCCCGCTCACCCTAGTGGTGATCAACGCCGACGGCAGTGTGGTCAGCGGCCTGGGCGAGGCCGGCGCCACAGTAATCGTCAGTAACGCAGCCGGTACCGTATTGGGCACTGGTATCGTGCTTGCTGATGGCAGTTTCAGCGTCGAACTGTCACCTGCACAGATCAACAACCAGACACTGTCGGTGCTGCAGGCCGACCCACCCGGCAACGTCAGCCTGCCGGTCAACGTGCAAGCGCCGGACCTCACGCCGCCAGCGGCAGCAACAGAGCTGCGGCTCAATGCGGCAGGTGACGAGCTGGGCGGTATCGGCGAAGTGGGCGCCATCGTGCGCGTGTACGTCGGTACCACGCAGGTCGGAACCGGCACAGTGGGCGCCGACGGGACCTTCATCGTCGAGCTGGATGCGGCGCAACTCGATGGCCAGGTGCTGCAGGTAACACTGACCGATGCAGCCGGCAATATCTCGCCAATCAGTTCGGTCACGGCGACGGACACCACACCACCTGCCACCGTGATCGCCGTCATCAACGACAGCGGTACCCAGGTGACCGGTACCGCCGAAGCCGGCACCCGCGTCACCGTGGTCAACAACAACGGTGACCTGCTGGGCCAGGTGACGGTAGATCCGGACGGCACCTTCGTCCTTGACCTGAACCTCCCGCAAATCAACGGCGAAACGCTGACCATCATCGCCCAGGACGCCACTGGCAACCCGTCGATACCACTGGCAGTGACTGCGCCAGACCTGACGCCACCGGTACAGCCGACCGACCTGCTGCTCAACGCAGCCGGTACGTCGATGACAGGTACCGCCGAAGCCGGCAGCACCATCACGGTACGCGGCCCGGACAACAATATCGTGGGCACGGTGGAAGTGGATGAGAACGGCCAGTTCACTGTGCCGATCAGCCCGGCACAGAACAATGGCCAGTTGCTGACGGTGGTGTCCACGGATGATGCCGGCAACGCTTCGGTGGCCGTCCCTTACCAGACCAACGACACCTCGCCACCCGACCTGGTAACCAACCTGGCGATCAACAACACCTTCAACGTGCTGACCGGCAAAGGCGAAGCCAATGCCACGGTCACCGTCAGCCTCGACGGAAGCGTGATCGGCACCGGCGTGGTGGATGCCGCTGGCAACTTCCAGATAACGCTGGTGCCGGCGGCGGGCTCGCTCGCCACCCTGGAAGTGACACAGTCTGACGGTATCAATACTTCTGCGGTCGCGACCTACGTCACACCCTTGGTCGCACCACCCGTGCCGCCAACCGACGTGACCTTGGGCAGCGACGGCCTGACCCTGACAGGCAGTGCACCAAGCGGTGTGGACATTCGCGTGTACGATGCCGCAGGCAACCTGATCGGTACAGGCAGCGCAACCCTGGGCGGCTCCTTCACCCTGACGCTGGACGCAGCCCAGCTCAACGGCGAGCACATTTCGGTGACAGCGGTGGCACTGGTCGGCGGCGAATCGCAGCCGACCTTCCTGCAAGCAGCTGACATCACGCCACCGGCCAACCCGGTGGTGACCAGCCTCTCTGTCAATGGCCTGGTGCTGACCGGCACGGGTGAAGCCGGTGCCACGGTGACAGTGCGTGATGCCAGCAACAACGTGCTCGGCACGGCGGTGGTGAATGGCGGTGGCGTCTTCACCGTCAACCTGAACGCCGCGCAGCTCAACGGCCAGGTACTGGGCGTGAGCCAGGCTGACGCTGCCGGCAATGCGTCCGGCAGCACAAGCTACACCGCCGCAGACCTGCAGCCACCTGCCGCCCCTACCAACATCGCCATCGATGGCACGGGTAGCGTGCTTACCGGTAGCGGTGAAGTGGGCGCTACCGTTACCGTCCAAGGCCCGAACGGCCAGGTCGGTACCGGAGTGGTGCAAGCCAACGGCACCTTCAGCATTACCTTGACCTCGCCACAGAACGACGGGCAACTGCTGGTGGTACGCCAGGCCGATGCTGCCGGCAACTTGTCCGCCAGCACCAGCCTGACTGCGCCGGATACCACACCGCCAGCCGCCCCGCTGGCCACCATCAACGCCAACGGCACCTCGGTCAGTGGTTCTGGCCAGATCGGCAGCACGGTCACCGTGCGCAACAGCGCCGGTACCGTACTGGGTACCGCAACGGTGGGCAGCAACGGCCTGTTCGTGGTCAGTCTGGCTGCGGCGCAGATCGACAACCAGGCGCTCAGCGTCACCCTCACCGACAGCGCCGGTAACGTGTCCACAGGCACTGCGCTGACCGCACCGGACCTGACACCGCCTGCGGCTGCCGGCAACCTGCAATTCAGTGCTGACGGCAGTACCCTCACCGGTACGGGCGAAGTGGGTGCCACCGTAACCGTACGCAGCGCCGGTGGTACCGTGCTGCAAACCGCAACGGTGCAGGCGGACGGCACCTTCACTGTGACCCTGAGCCCGCCTCAGGACAACGGCCAGATCCTGTCTGTGACCCTCAGCGACCCGCGCGGTAACGTGTCGGGCAACGTCAACGTCACTGCACCGGATGTGGATGCCAACGCGCCGGTCATCGCCAGCGACAACCTGGCCACAGCCACGGTCAACCTGGAAGCGGTCAGCGCCACGAAGACCTACACCGACAGCTTCACCACGCTGCTGTCCGGCTTTACCAAGACCTACACCTGGACGGTGACAGCAGGCAGCACGGCCGACCCTACCCTCACACTGACCACCAACAGCGTGCTGGCACTACTCAACAACACCAGCTTCACCCTGCAGGTGAAAGACGCCAGCGGCGCCTGGGTGACCATCGCCACCGGCAACACTCAGGGCCTGCTCGACCTGATCGTGCTGCCAATCGGCTTGCAGGTGGACATCGGCGTGCTGCAAGCAGGTGATTACCGACTGACCGTGGGCAGTGGCGGCATCGGCCTGGTCACCGAAGTGAGCACCACGTTGGACATCGTCTCCACCAGCCTGACCCAATTCACCGGCACCGGCATTGCCACCTCCGGCAACGTCATTACCGACGTGGGCACCGATGGCGCGGTGGATGCCAGTGGCCCGGACAGCGCCGCCGTGCTGCAAGTACTAAAAAACGGCAGCTACGTCTCGGCCGGGACCGCCACAACGGTTCAGGGCCAGTACGGCACCTTGGTGATCAGTGCGGACGGCAGCTACACCTACACGCCCAACGGCAGCCCGAACAGTGTCGGCAAAGTAGACGTGTTCAGTTACCAACTGGTGCACCCTAACGGCCTGTCCGATACCGCCAACCTGTACGTGCGCATCGACAGCCCGCAAGCCACGGAGATCTGGAGCGACACCAACTACGGTGCACCGGCCACGGTGGTCGACGCAGTCAACGACGTTGGTAGCAGCCAAGTCACCCTGGACAACCGCGTGGACACCAGCAGCAGTACGCTGGGCTCGTTGAGCCTGCCATTGATCGGTACCCGCCAGGCCACCTACACCACCACGGTTGCCGCCGACACCACGGCCGACCTGCAAGTGGTGGTCAACTCCGCCAACCTGTTGAGCCTGCTCAACGGCACTACCATCGAGCTGCTCAAGCTCAACCCGGCCACCGGCCAGTACGTGCTGGTGCAGTCGGTGCCGGGTGGTTCGCTGATCAGCGTGCTGGGGGGCGGCGCCGGGTATACCTTCGAGAATCAGGGCGCCGGTACCTACCACGTCCGTGTCACCGCTGGCGGCATCGGCTTGCTCAGCTCCATCACCACCAGCCTGAACACCACCACAACGTACCTGACCGAGTTCGTGGTCAGTGGCGCGACAGCAGCCACCGGCAACCTGCTGACTGACGACAACATCGGTTCGGCCTTGACCGTGCTGAGCGTGCTGACAGCGGCCAACACCTACACCATCCCAGGCTACAACGGGGTGAGCGTGGCCGGCACCTACGGCACGTTGCTGGTGCATGCCGACGGCAGCTACACCTACACCCTCAACGCGGGGCTCACCTCGGCGGTGGTCGGCCAGCAAGACACCTTCACCTACGAGCTCAGCCACCCGAACGGCACTACCGACACCGCAACCCTGACCATCAACGTGGACGATGCTGCCGGCCTCACCACGACCACATCGCTGATGGCTGATAGCGGCGACGAATCAGCGGCACTCGCCAGCCTGGCAGCGGCCACCGATGTGATCGCCGGCACCGACGGCGACGACCACCTCAATGGCAGCCAGGGTGGCCACATCACCCTGCAAGGGGGGGCGGGTGACGACACGCTGGTGATAGTCGACCAGAACTTCGCCAGCGTCGATGGTGGTACAGGTACCGACACCCTGTTGTGGGGCGGCGGTGACGCCAGTATCGACCTGGGCAACCTGGCCGAGCGCGTGCACGACATCGAAATCCTCGACCTCAACGACACCAGCTCGGTGGCGCTCACCCTCAACCTGGGGGACGTGGTGGCAATCACCGAAACCGGTACCGACACACTGATTATCAAGGGGGACGACCAAGACTCGGTTCACATGACGGACAACTGGACGCTGGTCGGGAACCAAACTGCCGACGGCGTCGACTATAACCAATACACGGCCCAGGAGGATCCAAGCCATCACCTGTGGGTACAAAACGGTATCCATGTGGTTTGAGGCCGCTGCAAACCCGCCGGGTGAATGCCCGGCGGCATGGACGACCAGCAGTAAGGGAACTATGTGAAGCGAAGCAGTCCGCTGTCACCGCTGTTGCTGGGAGCATTCGGGCTCCTGGCCCTGAACTTCCACCCGGTTGCCCAGGCAGCCGATGATATAGACCCCCACCTGCGCCAGATCGGGCCATCGTTGTTACGCGATGCGCCCGAAGCGGTGCCCGCCCGCCCCCCCATCGGCATGGCCCCGGTCGCCAGTGGCGAACGGCTGAGCCTTACCGACGCAGTGCTGCAGGCAGCGCAATGGCACCCGAGCATCGCTGAGGCCATCGGCAACCTTTACAAGCAGGGCGAAGGCATCAACGTCGCCCGTGCGGGGTACTACCCACAGATTTCCGGCGGTCTGCGCACCGGTTATGACACCGGTTATGGCGGCGACCGCAATAGCCAGGCCCTGAACCTGTCGCTCAAGCAAATGCTCTATGACTTCGGCAAGGTCGACAGCGCCGTCAATGCCGCCCAGGCGGCTGCCGCCCGCGCCCAGGCCAATATCCTGCTGGTGGTCGACGATCTGGCCCGCGACACAGCCTATGCCTGGATCGAAACCCGCCGATACGAGCAACTGCTGACGATTGCCCGCGATCAGATTCGCGGCGTGGGCGACATTGCCGGCATGGCCCGCCAGCGTAGCGACATGGGCGCCAGCACCCGTTCCGACGTGGTGCAGGCCGAGTCCCGCGTGGAAAGCGCCCGTGCCACCCTGGAGGAGTACCAGTCGCAGTACGAGCGCTGGCGCTCGACCCTGGCGGCGCTGATGGGCCGCGTTACCCCTCCGGCACTGGCCGAGGGCTCACCCGCTGAGCTGAACCAGGCCTGCAAGCGCCCTGCACAGGGTGATGACCGCCTGCCCGCCGTGCTGATGGCCTTGGCCCAGCGCGCACAGGGCCAAGCTGAACTGGCCCAGGCCAAGGCGGAGGCCTACCCCACCCTATCGCTGCAACCGCAGGTCAATCATTACCTGGACGACGACTATAACCGCGATAACTCACGACTGGACCGCACCCAGGCAGGCATCTACCTGAACGTCGAAGTCCCCATCTACCAAGGGGGCTCCATCAGCGCCCGTACCCGCGCGGCCAGCCACGCGCTGACCGCAGCCGACTCCGCCGAGGACGCCGCCCGCCTGCAGGCGCGTCGGGGCCTGGCCGAAGCCATGGCGCAAACCTCCGGGCTAAGCCGCCGGCTGACCTCGCTGGAAGCGCGCCAGGCCAGTATTCAGGAAGCACGCATGCTCTACGGGCGTCAGTACCTGGACCTGGGCACACGGCCACTGCTCGACCTGCTCAACGCCGAGCAGGAGATCTACCAGTCACGCTTCGAACTTGCCGGCACCCGCTCCGATCTGCTGCGCCTGGATGTCGACTGCCTGTACAACACCGGCGCCCTGCGCACGGCCTTTGGCCTTGAGGGGCGCAACCTGCAAGGTGTGGAGATCCAGCCATGAGTGATTCGATCGATGTGACCCTGCCCAACCAGGCACCCGCGCCGGAGCAGGCCGCCGCGCACCGGCCAGACCTTGGCCCCTGGCTTGAGGTGATATTGCAGGTGGCGCACCACTACCGCCTGGACGTATCACCCCAGCGTATTCGCCTGGCCGCAGTGGAGGATGCCCGCCCGTTGAATGAAATCCTCCGCCACATGGCACGTCAGGCGGGGCTGGCACTGCGCTTCGTGCACTTCGATGCCAAGGGCCTGCGGCAATGGCGCACGCCGCTGGTGCTGGAGCTGGACGACGGGCAACTGGCGGTGGTCGAGTCGGTGACCGAAGAGGACGACCTGGCGGTAGTGTTTGCCGGTGACCAAGGCCTGACTTCGCGCCTGCCCCGCGACACCCTGAAAGGCCGCATCAACCGCGTTGCCCTGCTGCGCCCGGCCCGGCCACTGCGCGATGTGCGCACCGACGACTACACCGCCCCTTACGACCGCCACTGGTTCGCCCGCATCGTACTGCGCGACCTGCGCCCCTATGGGCAGGTGATGGTCGCGTCACTGGTGGCCAACGTGCTCGCGCTGGCCGGCGTACTGTTCTCGATGCAGGTGTATGACCGAGTGATACCGGCTGAATCCCTGCCCACCCTCTACGTCCTGTTTGGCGGTGTGGTGTTGGCACTGGTGTTCGACTTCAGCATGCGCCTGCTGCGGCTGAAGGTGACCGACCTGCTCGGCAAGCGCGCCGACCTGCGGGTGAGCGACCTGGTCTACGGCCATGCCCTGCGCCTGCGCAACTCGGTGCGGCCGAAGTCCACCGGCTCGTTCATCTCGCAGTTGCGCGAGCTGGAATCGATCCGCGACCTGATCACGTCCAGCACCGCCACGGTGCTGGCCGACCTGCCGTTCTTCCTGCTGTTCCTGTTCGTGTTCTGGCTGATCGGCGGCGTGCTGGTGTTCATCCCGCTGGTCGCGCTGCTGGCCATGGTGTTGCCAGGGTTGCTTGCACAACGGCGCCTGGCACGGTTGGCCAATGCCTCGATGCGTGAGTCGGCGCTGCGCAACGCCATGCTGGTGGAAAGCATCCAGGGCCTGGACGAGATCAAGGCACTGCAGGCAGAGGCACGCTTCGAACGGCAATGGAACCAGTACAACGCGGCCTGTGCGCACACCAACCTGCGCCTGCGCACCCTCACCAACGGCCTGGTGACCTGGACGCAGAACGTGCAGGGTGCAGTGTTTGCCGTGGTAATCGTGATCGGCGCACCCATGGTCATCGCCGGCGACCTCACCACAGGTAGCCTGGTGGCGGCATCCATGCTTTCGTCGCGAATGATGGCGCCGCTGGCACAGCTGACCCATGTGCTGACCCGCTGGCAGCAGGCCAAGGTCGCACTGCAAGGCCTGGACAAGCTGATGCAATCGCCGGTCGACCACCCTGAAGGCGAAGCCCGCGTTCACCTGCCGGCCATTCAAGGCGAGTACCGCCTGCGCCAGGCCAGCTTCCGCTACAGCGAAGAGTACCCGCCAGTGCTGAACATTGGCCGGCTGGACATCCAGCCGGGCGAGCGCATTGCCGTGCTGGGCCGCAACGGCGCCGGCAAATCAACCTTGCTGCAGGCGCTGGGCGGGGCCATGGACCTGGTACAGGGCGAGATTAGCCTGGACGGCATCGCCATGGCTCACCTCGACCCGGCTGACCTGCGCCGTGACGTCGGCCTGCTGCCGCAGTACGCGAGGCTGTTCCACGGCACCCTGCGGGAAAACCTCACCCTCGGCGCCGGCCAGGCCAGCGACCAGGAACTGGTGGCCGCACTGGCCGCCACTGGCGCGCTGGACTTCGTCCGCCGCCTGCCCAAGGGCATGGACCATCTGATCCTAGAAGGTGGCCTGGGCTTGTCTGGCGGCCAGCGCCAAGCCCTGGTGCTGTCGCGCCTGCTGGTACGCCAGCCGCAGGTGCTGCTGCTGGACGAGCCGACCGCGTCGCTGGACGACATGACCGAGCGCAAGCTGCTGGATAACCTGGAGCGCTTCTGTCAGGGCCGTACACTGGTGATCGCAACCCATCGCCTGAGTGTTCTGCAGCGGGTCGACCGCATCCTGGTGCTGGACGCCGGGCGCATCGTCATCGATGACGCGCGTGATGCCGCGCTGGCCAAGCTGCAAGGAGCCCAGGCATGAGCAACCACGAACTCCCGGCTTCCTACCTGGACGGGCAGGACGACCAGGCGGTATTCCGCGCCGGCCGCCTCATCACCCTCTGCGCGCTGATGCTGGCGGCGTTCCTGGCCTGGGCGGCCTGGTTCGAGGTGACCGAGGTGTCCACCGGCACAGGCAAGGTCATCCCCAGTTCGCGAGAGCAGGTAATCCAGTCGTTCGAGGGTGGTATCGTCGCGCAGATGAGCGTCGCCGAAGGCGACCTGGTCGAGCGCGGCCAAGTGCTGGCCCAACTCGACCCGACCAAGACGGCCTCAAGCGTTGGTGAAAGCGAAGCCAAGTACCGCGCGGCCAGGGCCAGCCAGGCCCGCCTGCAGGCAGAGGTGACCGGCAAGCCACTGACCTTCCCGGCGAGCCTGCGCGACTCTCCTGACCTGATCGATGCCGAAACCGCGCTGTACCAGACCCGCCGCCGCGGCCTGGAACAGACCCTGGCGGGTATTCAGGACTCGTTGCAACTGGTGCGCAGCGAGCTGAAGATCACCGAGAACCTGGCGAAGATGGGTGCCTCCAGCCGGGTCGAAGTTATTCGCCTGAACCGCCAGCGTTCCGAGCTGGAACTCAAGGCCAACGAGGCGCGCTCGGACTATCTGGTGCGTGCCCGGGAAGAACTGGCCAAGGCCAGCGCCGAAGCGGACGCCCTGTCGGAAGTGATCCGCGGGCGCAGCGACTCGCTCAGCCGCCTGACCCTGCGCTCGCCGGTGCGCGGCATTGTAAAGGACATCGAGGTCAACACCCTGGGTGGCGTGGTGCAGCCCGGTGGCCAGGTGATGAAGATCGTACCGATGGACGAACGCCTGCTGATCGAAACCCGCATCGCGCCACGGGACATCGCCTTCATTCACCCCGACCAGGCGGCCAAGGTAAAGATCAGTGCCTATGACTACTCGGTGTACGGCGGGCTGGACGGCAAGGTGGTGGGCATCTCGCCGGACACCCTGCAGGACGAGGTCAAACCGGAAATCTACTACTACCGCGTGTTCATCCGCACCGAACAGGACAGCTTGCAGAACAAGGCCGGTAAGCGTTTTGCGATCGTGCCAGGGATGATTGCCACAGTGGATATCCGAACGGGCGAGAAAACCATCCTCGATTACCTGATCAAGCCGCTGAACCGGGCCAAGGAGGCCCTGCGTGAACGGTAGTGCGTGACGGGAGGTTTGCGTTGCCAGTGAGATTGAGCGCCGCCCGCGCGGCGCATCGCGAGCTGTGCTCGCTCCTACACATGGCGGCCGCGCGCCCGGAACAGGCTTTACTGGCCTGAAACAAACGTAGGAGCGAGCGCAGCTCGCGATGCGCCGCGCGGGCGGCGCTCGACCTCACTGACAACAAAAAAGACCAAGGCGAACCCATCAACTACCATCAATACCCTAAAGCCAGCCGTCAAAGAGCCGATAACCGGTTATCCCCTGCTCCCCACCGAAGGTCACCATGGCCACGCAAAATGCCCGCGCGGATTCGCTATCCCTGCTGCTGTTCACCCTGCGCAGCGGTAAGCTGATGGCAATCAACCTGCTCAAGGTCAGCGAGATCATACCCTGCCCGCCGCTGACCAAGCTGCCCGAGTCGCACCCCCATGTAAAAGGCGTGGCAACCCTGCGCGGCCACTCGCTGTCGGTCATCGACCTGTCCCGCGCCATTGGCGAACAACCGCTGGCCGACCCACAGGGTGGCTGCCTGATCGTTACCGAGATCAGCCGTTCGCGCCAAGGCCTGCATGTACAGGCAGTCAGCCGCATCGTGCATTGCCTGAGCACCGACATCAAACCGCCACCCTACGCCTCAGGCACCCGCTCGTTCATCACCGGCGTGACGCGCGTCGACAACACCCTGGTGCAGGTGCTGGACATCGAAAAAGTCATACACGCCATCGCCCCGCCCGTCGCCGAGCCGGCGCACGGCACCTTGAACGAAGAAGATGCCAGCCTGCTGGCCGCCGCCAATATCCTGGTGGTGGACGACAGCCAGGTGGCCTTGCAACAGTCGGTGCACACCCTGCGCAACCTCGGTATCGAATGCCACACCGCGCGCAGCGCCAAAGACGCCATAAACGTGCTGCTGGAACTGCAAGGCACCGCGCAGGAGATCAACATCATCGTCTCCGACATCGAAATGAGCGAGATGGACGGCTACGCCTTCACCCGCACGCTGCGTGAAACCCCTGACTTCCAGCACCTGTACGTGCTGTTGCATACCTCGCTGGACAGTGCCATGAGCAGTGAAAAGGCGACCCAGGCCGGGGCCAATGCCATCCTTACCAAGTTCTCCTCGCCAGAGCTGACCGATTGTCTGGTGGTGGCCGCGCGTACCGTGGTGTTCGCCGAGCACTGATATATTCAGCGACAAACTCCCCGGCTGGCCGCCGGGGGTGACTCGGGCATAATTCGCGCCCCTCGCAAGAAAATTGCCGGAATCACATATGAAGCTTCTCAGCTCTATCCTGATCAGCTGTGCCCTCTTCAGCGGTATTGCCCAGGCCTCCAGTAGTCAGGCCTGGAACGAGCAGCGCCAGCAGATGCTCAAGGCCTGCCTGACCGCAAGCCAGTTCAAGAACGCCCACGCTCGCGGCAAGCCCGCCGAGTTCGATGACCAGGCAGGCATGAGTGCCCTGCTGATCGAAGGCGTCTACCCACAAAAGCACATGCAGCAGCGCACCGGCACCGAGCTGTGTCTGTACGATCGCCAGCACCAGCGTGCCTTTGTCAGCGAGTGGAGCCCGGAAGCCAGGTGACCGACCGCTTACGTTTCGGCTGTACCGGCTGCGGCAAATGCTGCACCGGCCACCATGTGCCACTGACGCTGGCCGAAGCTCGTCGCTGGGCGGACGATGCCGGCCAGGTGGTGGTACTGATCGAAGCCTTCGTCGTGGACGGCCCTGGCATGCCGCTGGAGCAGCGTGACCATGTGCTGCGACGCTCCCATCCGGTGCATTGCGGCGAGGGCGAGGTACGCGTCTCGGTGACCTTTGCTGCATTCAACCCCGGACGTTGTCGTAACCTCGACGCCAACGACCTCTGCACCATCTATGAGCAGCGCCCGCTGGTCTGTCGCATCTATCCGGTAGAAATCAACCCGCATATTCCATTGCGGCCAGACAGCAAGGACTGCCCGCCGGAGGCCTGGCAACAGGGGCCGGAACTGATTCACGGCACGCAACTGGTCGATGTGGAACTGCAGGCGCTGGTCCAGGCTTCGCGCCAGGCCGACCGCGATGACATTGCCGCCAAGGTCGCGGTATGTCAGGCATTGGGCATGACTACCAGTGCGCTAAAAGGTAACGGGTTTACCGCTTACTTGCCGGATATGGGGGCGTTTGCTGCGGCGCTGGCGCAGGTGCCGGGGAATGAAGGGACGCAGTGGACCGTGCATGTGCAGGATGAAGCGCTGACGGCGAGCTTGCAGGCACTGGGTTTGCGCACGACCAATGAAACCCCGGTGTATTACGCCTTTATCGGCTTTTAGCCTGATCACCTTGCCCAAGGCCACGCACGAAAAAGCGACCGGATAGCTGGCTGACGGCCAGCTACAAAGCTGCCGTTGGCTTTCTTCGAACACCACCGTAGCGCTGTGAACCGCCTCGGGGGACGAGCCCATCTATTACAAAAAGTACGCAGGCGCTCTAGCACGGGGCTTTCGCCAAAAGTCCCATTGACTCCCCCAAGGATCGTTACTTTTTGCGCAACAGTGCTTATCGCACTTCGCTCTGTTTCGAGTGCACTGAAAGGACTAACTTTACCCCTGTCCTCATTAGCACTTGCACCGCAAGAAGGTAGTTTCAAATGTCCAGCAGTATGGGTATTGCCAGCGTCTTCGTCCTGTCTTCCCTGTTGTTGTCGCCCCTGGCCATGGCCGAAGAATCCCCGGCTTTCGTCGCCCGCAGTGCAGAACTCGCGGCTGTCCATCAAGAGGCCCGTGACGCTGTAGCCGCAAACAAGGCAGATACCGCAAAAGGCGCTAAACAGACAGCTTCCAAAGTTACTGTCGATGCCAATGCCGACAGCTGATCAGGCGCTGTCGCTGCTCCCGCTTTCCCTTGGCTACGCCATGGGCACCTCCAGTGCCGATATGTTAGCCTTTTAAAGGCCGCTGCCAATCAGCGGCTTTTTTTATGTGCTTCAACTCTCAGCCTGGTTGTAACGTCCACCTATAAAAAGACGCACATTCAAATATAAAAACTGCCCCACCGTCATACCAAAGGAGCTAGTACCGGTGCCTTCCGCGTTTCGTTTTACCCCGCTTTTCATTGCGTTGACTGCAACGATCCCTTTCGCCGCCCAGGCAGATGAAGACAAGGCTGATGGCTTCATCGAAGGTTCGTCCTTCAACCTGCATTTTCGTAATGCCTACTTCAACCGCGACAACCACAACGCCGGCGTGCGCGACACCCGCGAGTGGGGCCAGGGCGCGGTTGCGCGTTTCGAGTCGGGCTACACCCCAGGTGTGATCGGCTTTGGCCTGGATGCTCATGCCATGCTGGGCCTGAAGCTCGACGGCGGCGGCGGCCATGCCGGCACCAGCATCCTGCCCAAACACATCAAGGACGACAGCGAGCTGGGCGCTGCCCCGCATTCGTTCTCCACTGCCGGTGCTGCGGTCAAGCTCAAGGCCTTCGACACCGAGCTGAAAGCCGGTGACCTGTTCCTCACCAACCCGGTGATCGCCGGCGGCGAAACGCGCATGCTGCCGCAAACCTTCCGCGGTGTAAGCCTGACCAACACCAGCATCGACGGCCTGTTGCTCGAAGGCGGCCAGGTCAGCTTCACCCACCCGTACAACCAGAGCGGCCACCGCCGCATCGACACCTACTACGGGTCACTGGACGAGCACGACAAGAGCAAGCACCTGAACTGGGCCGGCGCGTCGTGGAGCGGTACCGAGCACATCACCGCCAACCTGTACGCCGCCGAGCTGAAGGACATCTGGAACCAGTATTACGCGGACTTCGACTACACCTATGTGGTCAATGACCTGGTCAGCCTGAACCCGGGCGTGCACTTCTATCACACCCAGGACACCGGCCAGGCCCTGCTAGGCAAGATCGACAACAACACCTACAGCGTGCACTTCACCGTCAACGCAGGCTTCCACAGCGTCACCGCCGCCTACCAGCGAGTGAACGGCAACACGCCATTCGACTACATCAACCTGGGCGACAGCGTGTACCTGGACAACTCGCGCATGTACTCGGACTTCAACGCGCCGAACGAGCGCTCGTGGAAACTGCAGTACGGCTATGACTTCGCCGGTGTCGGCGTGCCTGGTTTGAGCACCTCGCTGTCGTATTCGCGCGGTGAGGCCGACCTGACCAAGGCCACTCAGGACACCACTCACTACAATTACTACCGTGAAGATGGCAAGAACGCCATGCACTGGGAACGCGACCTGGACGTGAAGTACGTGTTCCAGGAAGGCGACCTCAAGGACCTGTCGGTGCTGGTGCGCTATGCCACCCACCGCGGCAGCCAGGGTTATGCGTCGATCGACAGCAACAGCGACAACGATGAACTGCGGGTCATCGTCGATTACCCACTGAACGTGTTCTGATCTTTTGCTGCCAGTGTAGGAGCGGGTTCACCCGCGAAGAAGGCTTCGCCGGTGTTCGCGGGTAAACCCGCTCCTACAGAGGTACACGGCAAATAGAAAAGTACAGTACACCGTGCTTCCGTCGGACAAATCTTGTCCGACAATGCCCGCTTCCCTAGAATGTTGCCGCCGCGAATGGCCCTGCCCACGCAGTAGCGAGCATGCCCACCCAATCCCCGCGTTTCGCAGTCTACAGGTCGCACCCCGAGCTGATCCTCAACCTGGGCAGTTGCCTTGCCGTGCTCGCCATCGTGGCCATCGTCAGCTACCTGCTTGACCGCGAGCGCGAAAGTGTCGAACAGTCGGCGTTGCGCTCGTCGAACAACATCGTCCAGCTGATCGAAAGCGACATCCTGCGCAACGTCGAACTCTACGATCAGTCACTGCAAGGCCTGATCTGGGCCGTCGGGCGCAAGGAACTGCCGGAAGTCCCCGGCCCGATACGCCAGCGCCTGCTGTTCAATGAAGCCTTCGTCGACCGCAAGCGGGGTGACGTGCTGTGGCTGGACAAGCAAGGCAATGTCGTCGGCGACTCCACCAGCAGCGTGCCACGCAAGGCCAACTTCGGCCATACCGGGGTGTTCAAGGCTCACCAGCAGAATGCCAACCTCGGCTTGCTGGTAGGGCCCCCTTTCAAGGCCAAGCTTGGCGACCTGGACTGGTGTATCAGCTTCAGCCGACGCATCTCCGGCCCCAATGGCGAGTTCGCCGGGTTGGCAGCGGGTGCGCTGCGCCTGTCGTACTTCAGTGAGTTGTTCCAGCGCCTGGACATTGGCCACGACAGCAGCATCAACCTGTTCAATACCGACGGGCAGTTGCTCGTCCGCCAGCCCTATCGCGCGCAGGACCCGCTGATTGGAACCTCCTACACCGAAAGGCCCAATTTCAAGCGCATCATCGCTGAACAGAGCGGTACCTTCACCGCCCGCTCCGACATCAACGGCAAGCTCCGCATGTTCACCTTCGCCCGGGTCGCGCAACTGCCCCTGATCGTGCTGGTGGTGCACTCGGCCGACGAGGTGTTCGAGTCCTGGCGCCGCACCGCCATTGTCGTCAGCGTCGCCACCGGCGGTCTGTGCGTGGGCATTCTCTGGCTGACGTTGCTCTTGGGCCGCGAACTGCGCCGCCGCCACGAGGCCGAAGAAGACCTGGCTATGCTCGCCTCCACCGATAGCCTGACTGGCCTGGCCAACCGTCGCAGGCTGGACCATGTGCTGCGCCAGGAATGGGCCCGCGCCCAACGTAACCGTAAACCACTGGCGGTACTGATGGTGGATGTGGACCACTTCAAGGCATTCAACCAGCGCCATGGTCACGCCGGTGGCGACCATGCCTTGCGCGAAGTGGCCAAGGCCATCGAGGCATGCATTCGCCGCCCGGCGGACCTGGCCGCGCGTTACGGTGGGGAGGAGTTTCAGGTCGTGCTGCCGGAAACCGATCTGGCCGGGGCCCAGCTACTGGCTGAACGCATCCGCGCCAGCGTCGAGGCGCTGGCGCCGTTTGCGGATGATGCCCACGCAGTAACCGTGAGCATCGGTATCGGTTTGTCCGACACCCAGCACGACCTTGGCAGGGTGCTGGGTGCTGCGGACGAAGCGCTCTACCGGGCCAAGGCCAAGGGCCGGAACCGGGTCGAGGGACCGCTCGACTAGGAGCGGGCGCGAGCAGCGTTGCGCAGGGCCTTGACCTGGTCATGGTTGCGCTGCACGCCTTGCAGCTGCTTTTCCACCAGGCTGTAGGTCATGTCGCTGGCAGTACGGCCCAGTTTCACCAGCTTCTCGCGGGCTTCCTTGTAGGCCTTGAGGGCGTGGTCCTCGCCACGCTCCACCTCGTTCAGCACCGCCTCTTCGTCCTTGCCGGTGACCATCGACTTGAGGTTGACCCAGCCGCGGTGCAGGTCGCCACTGATGCTGGTGGAGGTTTCCGGGTCGCCGCCCAAGCGGCGAACCTCGCCCTGCAATTCACTGGCAGCGTTAGCGCACTCACCCGCGCGCTGGACGAAGAACGCTTTCAGTTCGGGGTTCTTCACATCATCGGCCGAGGCCTTGAAACCTTTCTCGCCATCCTTGCTGTACTCGATCAGGTCGTTGAGTACGTCGATCACGTCTTTGTTGGGGTTGCTCATGGTCGAACTCCTTGGCAGGTGATAGTCCTCTAGGGAATTGCAGTGTTCGTGCCACGCTTACCACAAAAATAAATTACTTTATTTTCAATGAGTTATACAAAAGAGACGACAGCTGATAACGGCGTTCTGCATGATTGCCGCTTGGGGCTTCGTGCAGATTGCAGTATGGTCGGCGCCTTTCCACAGCCAGGTGCGCGACGATGAAGCCGGAAACCCTCGAACTACTGGTGACCCGCAGCATGCCGTTCGGCAAGTACCAAGGGAGGATCATTGCCGACCTGCCAGGAGACTACCTGGCGTGGTTTGCGCGCAAGGGCTTCCCGACAGGGGAACTGGGCGGGTTGCTGGCGTTGATGCATGAGATCGATCACAACGGGCTGGGTGATCTGCTGGTGCCGTTGCGGCAGAAGCATGGGCGCTGAGAGGTCAACGCGGCCTTTGTGAGAGCGACCTTGTGCCGCTCCCACAAAGTGGGGTCAGCTCAGGTACTTTTAACCGGCGTCACCGCCAGCTCCACCCGCTCGCTCTTCTTGATCACGGCATACACCACCGCAGTCAACAAGCTACCGGCCATGATCGCCAACAAATAAAGCAGCGCATGGTTGATCGCGTTGGGGATAAGCAATACGAACAAGCCGCCATGCGGCGCCATCAGCTTGCAGCCAAAGTACATCGACAATGCCCCGGTCAACGCACCACCGGCGATACTGGCCGGGATCACCCGCAATGGGTCCTTGGCGGCAAACGGAATCGCCCCCTCAGAGATGAAGCACAGCCCCAGCGCCAGCGCTGCCTTGCCCGCCTCGCGCTCGCTCTGGGCGAACTTGCGCCTGGCCAGGAAGGTGGCAATACCCAAGCCAATCGGCGGCACCATGCCGGCGGCCATGGTCGCGGCCATTGGCGCGTAGCTCGACGAGGCCAGCAGCCCCACCGAGAACGCATAGGCGGCCTTGTTGATCGGCCCGCCAAGGTCGACGCACATCATGCCGCCCAGCAACAGCCCCAGCAGGATGGCATTGGTGGTGCCCATGCTGTCGAGGAAGTGCGTCAACCCTTCGAGCATCGCCGCTACCGGCTGGCCGACCACGTAGATCATCACCAGGCCGGTGAACAGACTGGCCAGCAATGGAATGATCAGGATTGGCTTGAGCGCCTCCAGGCTGCTGGGCAAGCGCGCCCATCGGGCAATGGCCTTGGCGCTGTAACCGGCAAGAAAACCGGCGACTATGCCACCGATGAAGCCGGCCCCCAAGGTGCTGGCCAGCAGGCCGCCGATCATGCCGGGGGCCAGCCCGGGGCGGTCGGCGATGGACCAGGCGATATAGCCCGCCAGTAGCGGCACCATCAGTTTGAAGGCGGCTTCACCGCCAATCTGCATCAACGCCGCCGGTAAGGTGCCCGCCTCTTTGTAGGCCTCGATACCGAACACGAACGACAGAGCGATCAGCAGGCCACCGGCCACCACCATCGGCAGCATGAACGACACGCCGGTAAGCAAGTGTTTGTACACGCCGGTTTTCTCGCCCTTCGTCGGCGTGGTCGGCGCTGCGGCGTCGGCGCTGTTCTCCACCGTGGCCTGCGCCAAGGCTTTGTCCAGAGTCGCGCGGGCCTGCTTGAGGGCAATGCCGGTACCACAACGGTAAATACGTTTGCCGGCGAAACGTGCAGTGGGAACTTCAATGTCGGCGGCCAGCAAAACCACATCCGCCGCAGCGATGGCTTCAGCAGACAAGGGGTTGCGCGCACCGACCGAGCCCTGGGTCTCGACGGTGAGCTGATAGCCCAGTTGTTGTGCTGCTTGCTGCAGGGCTTCTGCGGCCATGAAGGTATGGGCTACGCCGGTCGGACAGGCAGTGACGGCTACGATGCGGGTGCCAGCACTGCCAGCGGCGGCGGGGCCATCTGTCACTGCAACCAGCAGCTCGGCGTTGGCCGCCGCTTCGTCGAGAAAGCCTTCGCGATCAGCCAGCGCCTGGGATGGCGTGCTCTGGTACAGGCGTTTGCCGACGAAGCGGGCCAGGTCCACCGGCCCGGTGCTGACCACAAGCACCCAGTCAGCCTCGGCGATCTGCGCGGCGCTCAGTTGCCGCTCGGGATGTTCAGTATTCTGCACTTCGACGCTGGTGCTCCAGCCGCGCCGCTGGGCAGCGGCGGACAGCAAGCGTGCGCTCAGTACACTCGACACCTGGCCATTGGGGCAGGCGGTGACTATGGCAATGTTCATCGGCAACCCTCTTGTTGTTCTGTCAGTTGCACGGCCGCTTCCAATTGCACCAGGTGCTCGCGGTCACGTATACCGAAGCCAACCTGGGTAACGGCCTGGGCGGCGATGGCAGTGGCTCGGGTCAACGTCTGCGCAGGCGCCTCGGCCAGCAACAGGCCGTGGACCATGCCGGCCACCAGCGAATCCCCCGCCCCCACCGTGCTGGCAACCCGTACCTTGGGTGGGCGGGCGTGCATGGCCAGGTCACGACTGAACCAACTGACGCCCTGCTCGCCCGCAGACACCACCACGTGTTCAACGCCACTGGCCAGCAGGCGCTTGGCGGCAGCCGTCTGTTGCGCCAGGTTATCCACAGGCAGACCCAGCACTTCGCCCAGTTCTTCGGTATTGGGCTTGACCAGCCAGGGCGCGCTCTGCAAGCCGACACGCAGGGCTTCACCACTGCTGTCCAGGACAACCTTGAGGCCTTGAGCCTTCAACAGTTCGAGCAACTGGCGGAACCAGTCGGCACTGATCCCGCGCGGCAGGCTACCAGCCACCACCACGGCATCGTGACCTGGGGCAATCTGTTGCAGCCTGTGCAGCAAGGCGTTGCGTGCCGCCTCGTCGACCTCCGGGCCCTGCCCGTTGATATCGGTGACGCGGCCATCGGCCTCGACCAGCTTGATATTGCTGCGGGTTTCGCCCGGCACACGGACAAAGCAGTCGGTAAAACCGCGACCGTCGATCAGCGCCTCGAAGGGCTGCAGATTGTCGCGCCCGAGGAAACCGCCAACGGTTACGCTGTGCCCCAGATCGGCCAGTACCTGTGCAACGTTCAGCCCCTTGCCCGCGGCGTGACTGTGCTGCTCCTGGCTACGGTTGACCTGGCCTGGGCGCAGAGCGTCCAGGCCGATGGTGATATCCAGCGCCGGGTTCAGGGTGAGAGTGAGGATCTTGGCCATTCAGTAACGCTCCACCAGCGCGCGAACTGCTGCGGCGCTGTCCTGTTGCAGGGCCTCGCGCGCCAAGGCGCGGGCTGTCTGATGATCGGCCTGGCGAACCAGTGCCTTGACTTCGGCGATGCTGCGCGCGGAGACGCTGAGTTCGTCCACGTCCAGCCCCAGCAGCACGGCCACCGCTTGCGGGTCGGCCGCCAGCTCGCCACACACGCCCACCCACTTGCCGTGGGCATGGGCGGCGCGCACGGTCATGTCGATCAGGCTCAATACCGCCGGGTGCAGGCCATCGGCCTGTGCCGAGAGGCTGGGGTGGCCACGGTCGATAGCCAAGGTGTATTGAGTCAGGTCGTTGGTGCCGATGCTGAAGAAGTCCACTTCGCGCGCCAATTGCGCTGCCAGCAGGGCCGCTGAAGGCACCTCGACCATAATGCCCAGTTGCAGGTCGGCTACCGGGATTTCTGCGCGCAGGCGTTCCACCATGGCCCGAGCCTCACGCCACTCGTGCACCTGGCCAACCATCGGGAACATGATACGCAACGGGCGCTGGTCGGCGGCCCGCAGCAATGCGCGCAACTGGTCTTCCATCACTTGCGGGCGCTGCAGGGTCAAACGCACGCCGCGCACGCCGAGGAAGGGATTTTCCTCGGCAGCGATCGGCCAGTAAGGCAGCGGTTTGTCGCCGCCGACATCCAGGGTACGCACCACCAGCGGGCGCCCATCGAGGCCATCGAGCACGCGGCGGTACTCGGCTTCCTGGGTAGCCACATCCGGCGCTTGAGGGTGGGCCATGAAAATCAGTTCGGTGCGCAGCAGGCCCACACCTTCGGCGCCCTGCTCCACCACCTTGGCTATACCGTTGCTGTCACCGATGTTGGCAAACACCTCGACGGCATGCCCATCCTGGGTGATGGCCGGCTCGAAGCGGTTGGCCCAGGCGGCCTGCAGGCGTTTCTCGCGCAGGTCACGCTCGGCCAGCGCCTGCTGCAGTTCATCCGCAGGCGGTGCGACGCTAACCACACCACGCTGGCCATCGAGCAGCAGCGGCGTGCCACTGTCCAACAGCAGTATCGACGCACCGGCGCCGACCACTGCCGGTATGCCCAAAGCCCGGGCAACGATGGCACTGTGGGCCGTGGCGCCGCCCTGGGCGGTGACAATACCGGCAACCCGGGTGGGGTCCAGGCGGGCGACATCGGATGGACCGACTTCGGTCATCACCAGCACATAGGGTTGCTCGGGTTCAGCCTGCGCCTGCACACCACACAACTGCGCCAGCACGCGGCGGCCGATATCGCGCAGGTCGGCAGCGCGCTCGGCAAGCAGCGCATCGTGCAATGCCTCTTGCTGACGGGCCGCGGCGTCGATCACGGCCATCCACGCGGCCGCGGCGCTTTCGCCCTGGGCCAGGCGCTGCTCGACATCGTCGGTCAGGGCCGGGTCGGCAAGCATTTCCTGGTGGGTGACGAAAATTTCGCCAATGGCCTTGTCGCTGCGCAGGACCAAAGCCTGCAGTTCGCCATTGACGATGGCCAACGCTTCGCGCAGCTTCTGCCGCTCCTGGCCGCACGATTCACCCCGCAAGGGGTAGTCGAACTCACGCTCGACACAGACATGCGCCGGGCCGCTGGCAATGCCGGGGGCGGCACCCACACCCTGGATACGACTGCCGGCCGCAGGCGCTTGCAGCACTTCGGGTAGGTCATCGGCAATGGGCGTGACGCTCTGCGGGAGCGGTTCCACCTCCTCACCCAGGCCTTGTTCGATAGCGGCCAGCAACACCGGCAAGGCATCGGCAGCGATACTCGGCTCGGCGACCAGTTCCAGTGCCTGACCACGGCGGGCGCCGAGGCTGAGCAGCTTGCTGAGGCTCTTCACCGATACCGCTGGCTGCGCGCTATCGACCAGGCGCACACGAATTTCCCCTTCAAAGCCTTTGGCCAGTTGTGCAAGCACCTTGGCCGGTCGGGCATGCAAGCCATGTGGATTGGCCAGCACGACACGTGCGCTGGGCCAGTCCGCCGGCGCCTCGCCGCCCAGTACTTCCAGTACCGCACGGCTGTTGGTGGCCTGGTAGAGCATCTGCCCGCGGCCTTCGATCAGCACTTCGCAAAGACGCTCAAGCAGGGCCTCGTGAGCGGCGCCAAGGCTGGCCAGGCAGAACAGACCGTTGAGCGGCTGGTCGCGGTAACGCAGCGGCTGCTGCGGGGTGATGAAGGCGAGGCCCGGCTGACGAACCTGGCGCTCGCTGTGCAGCCACCACAGGCCCTCGCCCAGCGGCAGCGGTTCGGCCTGCTGGAGCACGGCGGCAAAGCCACTGTCGACACAGTCGGCACGTTGCAACAGGCGGGCACCGCGCCAGGCCAGTTCGTCGAAGTCTTCAGCCGGCAAGTTCAGCCCCACCAGCTGCGCATCCAGCGCCAACGCTTGTGGCGCGCCCTGCAGCAGCTTGAGCAGCACTTCGGCTGAGCTGGCCCGGCGCAAGGCTTCGGCCAGGTCGGTCTCGCCCAGCGCACGGGTCAACAGCTGCAGCAGGCGCAGGTGTTCGTCGGAGCGGGCGGCAATACCAATGGCCAGGTAGACCATTTGCCCGTCACCCCAGTCTACCCCCTCGGGAAACTGCAGCAGCCGCACGCCGGTGGCATACACCAGATCGCGTGTTTGCGGCGTACCATGGGGAATGGCGATGCCCTGGCCAAGGAACGTGGAGCCTTGTGCCTCCCGGGCCTGCAGCCCTTGCAGGTAACCCTCGGCGACCAGGCCGTCCGCAACCAGCCGATCCGCCAGAAGGCGCAATGCCTCGTCCTTGTCGGCGGCCTTCTGGCCCATGGCTATCTGCTCATTGGCGAGCTCGAGCATGACCTTCTCCTTTTGCAGTTCCCGTTCGGGTACTGGAGTATTGTTGTGAAATTCACATAAAGGGCCAGTTCAGCAGCCTTGCACGGGTGGCAGCCGAGGCAGAAAAATCGGCAGCTGAAACGTTTAATCTGACCAGGCGGCCACGTTACTCGATAATCTGCCCAGTAAAAAGCCCCATCCTGTCGGACAATTGCGACAATGGTCGTCTGCGCGTGATGCCTGTACCGGGTCAAACTACCCGGTCCGGCCTCACAGCCAGCCCCGGTAATAACAAGGAAAATTCGGTGAAACTCAGCGATATCGCCCGTCTGGCCGGTGTGTCCGTGACCACTGCCAGCTACGTCATCAATGGCAAGGCTGAACAGCAGCGCATCAGTAACAGTACTGTCGAGCGGGTACGCGCGGTGGTCGAAGCCCACGGCTTCACCCCCAACCCGCAGGCAGCTGGGCTGCGCAGCCGGCATACCCGCACCCTGGGCTTCATTCTCCCGGATCTGGAGAACCCCAGCTACGCCCGCATTGCCAAGCAACTGGAGCAAGGCGCCCGCGCCCGCGGCTACCAGCTTCTGATCGCCAGCAGCGACGACCAGCCAGACAGCGAGCGCCAACTGCAGCAGCTGTTTCGTGCGCGCCGCTGCGATGCGCTGTTCGTTGCCAGTTGCCTGCCGCCAGAAGATGACAGCTACCGCGAGCTGCAGGACAAAGGCCTGCCGGTGATAGCCATCGACCGCCGTCTGGACCCCGCACACTTCTGCTCGGTGATCAGCGACGACCGCGATGCCAGCCGCCAGCTGGCCGCCAGCCTGCTCAGCGCGGCACCACGTAGCATAGCCCTGATAGGCGCGCGCCCCGAGCTGTCGGTTAGCCAGGCGCGTGCCGGCGGATTCGACGAAGCCCTGCAAGGCTATACCGGCGAAGTGCGCCGCTATCAGGGCGAAGCGTTCAGCCGCGAGTGCGGCCAGCGCCTGATGCAGCAACTGATCGACGACCTGGGTGGCCTGCCTGATGCTCTGGTGACCACTTCGTACGTACTGTTGCAGGGCGTGTTCGACACCCTCCAGGCGCGCCCGGTCGACTCGCGCCAACTGCAGCTGGGTACCTTTGGCGACAACCAGTTGCTCGACTTCCTGCCGCTGCCGGTCAATGCCATGGCCCAGCAGCATGGCCAGATTGCCGCCACTGCGCTTGAACTGGCACTGGCCGCCATCGAGGAAAAACGCTATGAACCCGGCGTGCATGCTGTTGGCCGCACCTTCAAGCAACGTATCTCAGCGACCTGAACATGCGCCTGATCGACACCCACACCCACCTGGATTTCCCCGACTTCGACGCCGACCGCCCGCGCCTGCTTGCCAACGCGGCGGCGCGTGGGCTGGAGCGGATGGTGGTGTTGGGGGTGTACCAGGCGAATTTCCAACGGGTGTGGGAACTGGCCTGCGCCGAGCCGCGCCTGTTCGCCGCACTTGGCCTGCACCCGGTCTACCTCGACCAGCATCGACCTGAGCACCTACTGCAACTGCGCGAGTGGCTGGAGCGCCTGCGCGACAACCCGCGACTATGTGCCGTGGGTGAGTTTGGCCTGGACTACTACCTTACAGACCTGGACAAGACTCGCCAGCAGGCGCTGTTCGAAGCGCAACTGCAGATGGC
The DNA here is from genome assembly GCF_057766845.1 of Pseudomonas sp. D5(2026). Lineage (NCBI taxonomy): Bacteria > Pseudomonadati > Pseudomonadota > Gammaproteobacteria > Pseudomonadales > Pseudomonadaceae > Pseudomonas > Pseudomonas sp. D5(2026). Next base: position 801,562 of record NZ_CM173421.1, on the reverse strand, counting down.
TTGCGACTTCGAACTACCGGCCCTGCTGCACGTGCGCCGCAGCCATGCCCAAGTGATTGCCACGCTCAAGCGCTACAAGCCCGCGCGGGCGGGGGTGATTCATGCGTTTGCCGGCAGCTACGAAGAGGCCCGCGAGTACATCAAGCTGGGGTTCATGCTGGGGTTGGGCGGTGCGGCTACCTGGCCGCAGGCACTGCGGCTGCGCAAGACCCTGGCGCGGCTGCCATTGGACAGCGTGGTGCTGGAGACTGATGCACCGGACATGGCACCGGTGATGTACCCGGGGGTACGCAACAGCCCGGAGCATCTGCCAGACATTGCTGCGGCGCTGGCGCAAGTGATGGGACTGGATGTCGAGGTGCTGGCACAGGCCAGCACCCGCAATGCTTGCGCGTTGTTTGGCTGGTGAAACCCAGGTGAACGGGATTCCCGTGGGATGCGATTGGCCCGCAATCAGACCAGCACGGTCCACAGCGCAAAACCTGCATACCACAGCACTGCGCAGCGCAGCAGCAGTTCCCACAGGCTGTCCAGCCGCCCCAACCCGCGCTGACTGTCTTCTTCCTCGGGAATGTCATCGGCAATGCGCCCGACCCGAGCCACCAGGTGCCCGGCACTGATGTGCCAATTGAGCACCTCGTGCAGCATCACCCTTGTAACCGCAAGGAAGTTGCCCACCAAGGCAAAGCTCAACGCCAGCGCCCGCACCGGCAACCAGTCCATGATGTGCCGCAACTGCTCGGCACGTACCTTCAGCGCCGGCTGCTTGCTGTGTTCACCACACAGCGCCAACAGTCGATAAGCCAGCGCAGCGCCAGGGCCCAACACGAAATACCAGAAGATCACCGCAAAAAAGCCCTGGTACACCTGCCACAGCAAATTACCCTGCACCCGCACCAGCAGGCTGTGCGGTTCATCGGCCACCAGGCCAAGGTCGCGCTCGGCCACGTGCAGCGCCGCCTGATCGTCCCCCCGCCGCCAGGCATCACGAAACGCCCCCAGCGATGCCTTCGCATCGCCGCGACCCAGGCTGTAGATCAGCACCAGCAGGTGCACCGGCAACGCCAGCAAACCATAGGCCACCGGCTCCAGCACATGCAGCAGCAACACCAGCAGCGCTACTGGTGCCAACACCAGGATGGCCAACGTCCACCATGGGTGCACCTTGCCGTTGCGTTCCAGACGCACCAGTTCGCCAAGAAAGAACCCGTCGCGCTGCACCCGATGGCGCAGGGCTGAAAACTTCTCGACCCACAGCGCCAGCAACAACACCAGAAAACTCATGCCTTGTCCTCGTTGTGCTGCAGCGCCTGGCGGTAGCGCGGCCAGTCGAAGGCCGGGCCGGGGTCAGTCTTGCGCTGCGGGGCAATGTCGCTGTGGCCCTGAATGCGGTTCAGGTCGATGGCCGGCCAGGCATCGCGGATGTGCCGGGTGAGTTGTTCCAGCACCGCATACTGGGCATCGGTATAGGGCAGGTCGTCGGTGCCTTCCAGTTCGATGCCGATGGAAAAGTCGTTACAGCCTTCGCGCCCGTCAAAGCTCGACACACCCGCATGCCAAGCACGGTCATGCAACGACACGAACTGAGTCACCGCGCCGTCACGCTCGACGAACAGGTGCGCCGACACGGTCAGGTGGTTGATGCTGGCAAAATACGGGTGTTCATCAGGGGCCAGGCGGTTCTGGAAGAATTGCTGCACCTTGCCCGTGCCGAAACAGGCCGGGGGCAGGCTGATGTTGTGGATCACCAGCAGGGAAATCGATTCGCCTTCAGGGCGCGTATTGAAGTTCGGCGAGGGGCAGTGGGTGATTCCGATTCCGTGGAACCAGCCAGTGGCACGGTCCAATTGCATGGGCAGATCCTGAAAAACGCCGTGAACATGCCCACAGTATGCCCTGCCGTCAACGCCGTGTGCATGTGAATGATTGTAATGCGTCTGCCTATTGCGCCTGCCCTTGCCGCAAGCTATCAAGTACCGCCTCCAGCGCCCGCTCGAACAACAGGCGGTCATCCAGCACGCGCACTTCGTGCCGCTGAAATGCCTGGGCCAGGCTGGCGCTGCTCCACTCGCGCACTTTCATGCCGGTGCGGTTGGCGAACACCAGCCTATCGCTGCTGTCGATGCGCGCGACCAGCTTGCAGCGCAGTGGTTCATCCTCGTCGAGTGCCTCGACCCAGGTGCCGATGCGCAGGCGTTGAGCCTGGCGCAGCGCTGCAGCCTGCCCCTCGGCAGCGTGCAGGGGCACGCAGGCGGGCTCTTCGGCAATCGCCAGCACAATCTCTTCGGCCACCAGCACGTCACCCAAGGATTGGCCCTCACCTGCTGGCAACGCCTCTTTACCTGCGCAGGCGCGCAGGTGCAATTGTTCCAGTTGCAGGAAGAACTCGCGGGTCGCCACCGCGTCCAGGGCTACGCTGGCCAGGCCATCGCGCAGCGCCTTGAGCAGGGCCGGCACCTGCTGCAACAAGGTTTGCGGCTCATGCGGCGGCGTGATGCTGACCAGCAGCATGTCCATCGTCTGCAATGCGTCGCGCCAGGCCTGTGAGGCCTCGCCCTGCTTCAGCCAAGCCAACAGCAGTACCTGGCTCCAGGCCTGCACCAGCATTTGCACCACCACCTGCGGCAATACCCGACCACGCAGGCGCTGGTTGAGCACATGCTGCACCTGCTGCCGGGCCTGCAGTGCCCGGGCACGGCCTTCTTCGGCGTCGCGAGTGCGTTGTTCCAGCAACTCGTTGCGTCGCCGTTCGTCCTGATTGAATGCCAGGAAGTCGTCGAGCAGCTCGGCGAACAGGCTTGCATCGTCGGCAAAATCATTGAGCAGGCGTTGGACGATACGCTCTACCCGCAAATGCAAGCTGTCACGCTGGCCTTCGCTGCCGCACTCCCAGCCAATCGCGGCGCCGGCGATTTCGTTGATCAGCCGGCGCGCCGGATGGCTACCCCGGCTGAACAGCCCCTTGTCCAGTAATGCCACCTTGAGCAGGGGAATATGAAGGCGCGCAATCAGCGCCCGCAGGCTGGCGGGCAGGTTGTCGTCGTTGTGGATGAATGCGAACAGCAAGCCAACCAGGTTGATCACGTCTTCGTCAGCCACTCCAAGGCGCCGACGCGTGCCGCTGCGCACACTCACCCGCAACAACAGTTGCTCAAGCTGCTGGCCGAGCTCGAAGTCATCGGCCTCGTGGGTGGCGGGCACGTAGCGCTGCAAATGCGAAAGGAGCCGGAGCAGGTCGGCGGTACTGATCGGCTGGGCGGTAGCCACCGCGTGCAACCGCGGAGCGAACTGCCCGCGTACCGGCGCCAGTAGTGCCTGCAACGAGTCGAAAAACGCCTGCCCTGCGGCGTCCGCCCCCACCTCCTGGCCAAGGTTCGCCGGCCCTGGGCGCGCACGCATGCGCCGGTCTTCGGCACGCCGGCGCGGCGCCGGTTGCAGTTCGGGCAGTATGCCGGCAGCGACCAGCAACTGGTTGGCTTCGCCATAGATCACATCGACATCGCGCAACACATAACGCTCGAACAGCTTCAGCAGCACCAGCTTGACCCGCAGGCCAACACCCAGATTCCGCCCGGCATCGAGGAAGTAACGACACAGCGCGGCAGGCCCCAATGGGTTGTGCTGCTCGTACAGGGGCCGGTCGAGCAATGCCTGCAGGCGCAAACCCAGTTGCTGCAGGGCAATGCCATCGCGTGACAGCACCCGCGCCACCATGCCCTCAATGGCGGCGGCCCGCTCCATTTGAGCCTTGCTGCGCGGGTTGCCCGGCTGGGCCAGGTTTGCCAGCAAGTCGACCTGGCCGGTTCGGAGGAAAGCATCATGGAACGTATCCAGAAAACCACGCTCGATGCTCTTGCGCTTCAGACGCAGGTCACGCATGGCCTCGAAGTACAGGTTTTGGTCACCGCGGTCCAAGGCCTTGTCGGCCATTTCGAAGAGCGTGTCATCGGCATTGTCGAACAAGTCCTGCAGCCCCTGACGCAACTGCAACGCGGCCTTGTCGCGCACCTGCAGCAACAGGACCGGAAGGCAAGGCAGAGGCGTACGCCCCCCTTGGTCGATGGCTGCCGCCAAGGCCACCACCTTGCCTTCTTTTTGCATCCTGGACTCCTTGCAGGGTGTCTTGCCCGAAAGGGCTGAAAATCGTCAAAGCTATGACGCCAAATACTGGTCACCATTATCGGTAAAAAATCGTATGCCTGCCAGCGCCGTTTCGCTGGTTGGCTAATGACCCTGCTCTGCTCCGATTACTCACAATGCCCGACCAAAGGTCAGCACCAAGGCGGCTGTACACACAGGCCCCCTGCCCTATAATCGCGGGCACCTAGCTTGTGGAGCCGACCATGCCGAACCTACGCCTTGCCGACCTGACCGCTGAAATTGAAGCCAACGTGCGCCGCGCGCTGTTGGAGGACATCGGCAGTGGCGATATCACCGCGCAACTGATCCCGGCCGAGCGCCTGGCCAAGGCGACCATCATCACCCGCGAAGACTGCGTGGTCGCCGGTACCGCCTGGGTCGATGCCGTGTTCCGCCAGCTCGACCCGCGCGTTGCTGTGCACTGGCAGGTGGCCGACGGTGAGCAGGCCACTGCCAATCAACCGTTGTTCCACCTGGAAGGCCCGGCCCGTTCGCTGCTCAGTGGTGAGCGCAGCGCACTGAACTTCCTGCAGATGCTGTCGGGGGTCGCCACCCGTGCGCGCTTCCTCGCCGACCTGGTAGCAGGCACCCAGGTGCGCCTGCTGGACACCCGCAAAACCCTGCCCGGCCTTCGCCTGGCGCAAAAGTACGCGGTTACCTGCGGTGGTTGCGACAACCACCGCATAGGCCTGTACGACGCCTTCCTGATCAAGGAAAACCACATTGCCGCCAGCGGCGGCGTGGCCGAGGCCGTGGCCGCAGCGCACCGCATTGCGCCGGGCAAGCCGGTTGAAATCGAGGTCGAAAGCCTGGATGAACTGCGCCAGGCACTGGCCGCTGGCGCGGACATCATCATGCTCGACGAGTTGAACCTGGACGAAATGCGCGAAGCCGTGCGCATTACCGCTGGCAAAGCCAAGCTTGAAGCCAGCGGCGGCGTAAACGAAACGACCCTGCAGGTGATTGCCGAGACAGGGGTGGACTACATCTCGATTGGCGCCATGACCAAGGATGTGAAAGCGGTGGACCTGTCGATGCGACTGAGCCTGTGAGCTGATTGCAGACAATAAAAAACCGGCGCTTGGCCGGTTTTTTATTGGGGGCGCTTTGCCCCCCTTTTTCTCAGATCAGAACGAGGCGTTGGCCAAACCGTCCAGGTAGCGCTCGACATCCAGCGCTGCCATGCAACCCGCACCGGCCGAAGTGATGGCCTGGCGGTAAACGTGGTCAGCCACGTCGCCAGCGGCAAACACACCCTCGACGTTGGTAGCGGTGGCGTTGCCTTCGCGGCCGCCGTTGACTACCAGGTAGCCGTCTTTCAGGGTCAGCTGGCCTTCGAACAGCGAAGTGTTCGGGGTGTGGCCAATGGCGATGAACACACCGTCGACCTTGATTTCGTCGCTGCTGCCGTCGTTGTTCTTCAGACGCGCACCGGTTACGCCCATGTTGTCACCCAGCACTTCGTCCAGGGTGGCGTTGAGCTTAAGCTCGATCTTGCCTTCGGCCACACGGGCGTTCAGTTTGTCGACCAGGATCTTCTCGGCGCGGAAGGTCTCGCGACGGTGTACCAGGGTCACTTTGCTGGCGATGTTGGCCAGGTACAGTGCCTCTTCCACGGCAGTGTTGCCACCGCCCACCACGGCGACCGGCTTGTTGCGGTAGAAGAAACCGTCACAGGTGGCACAGGCCGAAACACCCTTGCCCATGAAGGTTTCTTCCGACGGCAGGCCCAGGTAGCGAGCGCTGGCGCCAGTGGCGATGATCAGCGCATCACAGGTGTACTTGCCGCTGTCACCCTGCAGGGTGAACGGCTTGTTGGCCAGGTCGACAGCGTTGATGTGGTCGAAGACGATTTCGGTTTCAAAACGCTCGGCGTGCTCTTGCATACGCTGCATCAGGGCCGGGCCGGTCAGGCCGTGGGGGTCGCCCGGCCAGTTGTCGACTTCGGTGGTGGTGGTCAGCTGGCCACCAGCCTGCATGCCGGTAATCAGCAGCGGCTTGAGGTTGGCACGGGCGGCATACACCGCAGCGCTGTAACCGGCAGGGCCGGAACCGAGAATGATGACGCGCGAATGACGTACTTCAGACATGTCGAACTCCTGTCGAGCGGGCCGCAGGGCCGGCATCGGTGTACCGGCTGCGCCAGCCAAGAAATTAAAAAGGACCCACGCAGCACTTGGGGAAGGCTAAAACGCGCAGGCCCGCAAAGCGAAAAGTTGAGCGCACTGTAGCGAGGTCGCAAAGATTAAGGAAATATCCTTAGACAATCCACCTCATAGGCATCGCCTATGCTGCGATTTCATCGATAAACACGCGCCGGGCGCTTTTGTTACATCCCGTTTCCCGCCCACTGCGTGCCTTTCGTCGGCGCGGCAAACTCGGTAAGGTCAGCGCGTTTTCCTTCTCTGCGGAGTATCTAGATGCAAGCCCCTGTCCTCTCTGGCCCCCAATACTTGCGCGAAGGCCTGAAACTGGTGCTGAGCCCCAACCTACGGTTGTTCGTGCTGCTGCCACTGGCGGTCAACCTGTTGCTGTTCGGTGGCCTGATCTACTTCGCCGGCCACCAGTTCGGCATGTGGCTCGATGCCCTGATGCCCACGCTGCCTGACTGGCTGAGCTTCCTCAGCTACATCCTCTGGCCGCTGTTCGTTGCCTTGCTGGTGCTGATGGTGTTCTTCACCTTCACCTTGGTGGCCAATATCATTGCCGCGCCGTTCAACGGCTTTCTGGCGGAAAAGGTCGAGGTGGTAGTGCGTGGCGAAGACACCTTCCCAGCCTTCAGCTGGGGCGAGCTGGCAGCCATGGTACCGCGCACCTTCAGCCGCGAAATGCGCAAGCTGGGCTACTTCCTGCCACGCGCCATCGGCCTGTTCGTCCTGTCGCTGATCCCGGTGGTCAACGTGGTGGCTGCGCCGCTGTGGCTGATCTTCGGCGTGTGGATGATGGCCATCCAGTACATCGACTACCCGGCGGACAACAACAAGATGACCTGGCAGGACATGCTCGCCTGGCTGCGCCAGAAGCGCTGGCAGAGCCTGGGCTTTGGCGGCATCACCTACCTGGCGCTGATGATTCCAGGCGTGAACGTGCTGATGATGCCGGCGGCGGTGGCCGGGGCTACGTTGTTCTGGGTGCGGGAGCGGAGCTGAAGGAGCGAGGGGCTGCAGGGCAGCCCCTTTTTGCGGATTGCTTTTTAGAAGTCGGAGAAACTGTAGGGTTCGAGGGTGGCAATCTGAGAAAGCAGTATTAGATGTTCCACTGCCTTAACCTTCTCGAGGTTAGCAAGGTCGCTTGACCCGCCGAATGCCAAGGCTGGAACGAACCCATACATTTCATCATGCTTTAGCATGCCCAATTTCTTCTTTGCGGGCTCGAACATACCATCAAAGTCAACAGACGCCTTCTCTTTGCCAAGGAAGAAACCTTGCACTTCCCTGTCCATATCCGCCACCGTCAACTCATATTCACTGCCCCTGTATCGTGAAATATGAGCCAAAATCTTTACTGAGAAACCCGTTTGCTCTCCAAAGAGATACAGGTCACCAAATGCGCCGCGAGCGATCAGGTGGTATCTATCCCGCTTCTCCAATATTGTGCCTTCGATAAGCGAGGCAGTTACCCCTTCATATTCCTGGGGATTGACAGTCCAAAATATCCCGTCACCATACCCGCACCAACCGTGCTCACTCCAATACTCTAACAATTTGTTCGGCAAGATGCCTCTGTATCGATCCAGACTTGAGGGAGGAACCTCCTGTCGAAAAAACGGCTCACCAACTTGCTCTACAAACAGGGAAAAAACCTCATCCACGGCGAAAACCTCAAGCGACTAGCATTCATGGATTGTGCAAAGCTGCTAGAGATGACAGGGTTTCCTTTGCCTGCTTCACCGAGAGCTTTCTAGCTTCAATGGCATTCATAGCTATCATAAGATCTCTCTGAATTCTCTCCTGTAACTTAGAAGTTCAGCTGCTCAGTTGTTACCGTGGGTGGGGCTGGAGATTTTTATCGTTCTTTAGATCGAGCGCCGCGCAGGCGAAACTCGATCCCATGGCCATTACAAATTATCAAAGACTCAACCGACTGGAAAACTGTTCCACCACGTCCATCACCCGGGCGATTTCCTCGGTGGCGGTGCTGGTTGACTGCGGCATTAATCTGGCTGCTCGGAAAAGGAGTAAGGTTGAAGATCTGTCAATTGCGCCAGAAAGATCAAGTGTTCAACAGCGCTGACTTTTTTAAGATGTTGCAGGGAGTCAGCCCCGCCCAGCATGAGCGCGGGGAAAAAGCCGTACATCTCGTCATGTTTAAGTCTACCCAGTTTTTCCTTGGCGGGATTGAAGAGACCATTGAAATCCATTGACTCCACTTCTCTTGACAAAATAAAGCCTTGAAGCTCAGTATTTAGTTGTTCCTTTGTGAACTCAGTTCGATAAAATATGTACTGAGAGCCCACGCTTGTTATCTCCAATGAAAAGCCAGTTTTCTCTCCCCAAAGGTACAAGTCTCCGAAGGCACTTCTCGCAACCAAATGATAGTTGTCGTACGAAGCAAGTGCCGTGCCTGCAATCCAACAGGAAACTACGGCGTCATATTCTTGCGGATTGACTAGCCAGAATATGCCCTCACCGTAGCCCCCCCACCCATGCTCGGACCAATATTCCAAAAGCTTGGGAGGAAGCTTGTCTCTGTATTTTTCGATTGTGGAGCCAGGTACTTCCCGGCGGTCAATCGGCGGACCGAAATTCTCAATCAAATTGGCAAATACTTTATCCATTTCAACCTTCTCACCTTAGCACTTATGTAATTTGACATTCATGCGGATTGAGCCTCTGAACTCCAGCGGTACCCTTTCGGCCGCTTTCTTTAATGCTGTTGATGTCGAGGTCGGCGAAGCGCTGGCGTAGCATGTGCGCCGCCTGCCATTCAGCCTGGTGGAAGGCTGTGCGGACAGCGTCGACCCGGCGCAGGTTGAGGCCCAGCGAGGCGACCTCTTCATTGAGGCCGGTGCGGAACTGGCCACCGCTTGGGTAGCCCACCATGGCGATGACACGTGACTCGATCTCGTGCCATGAGGGCACGAGGTAATCCAGGTACATGAGGTGTCTCCCTGACAACGTGTGCAGGGGGAAATCCCATCATGGATTCGGATCGGAGGTTTCTGAGTCAGTTGTAGGAAAGTGCGCCTTCGTTTCCGGCATGCTCGGCGAAGTTCAGCTGTTCAGTTGCTAGCGTGAGTAAGGCTGAAATTTTTATCGTTCTTGAGATCGAGCGCCGCGCAGGCGAAGCTCGATCCCATGGCCATTACAAACCCCAAGCCATATCAAAGACTCAGCCGGCTGGAAAACTGCCCCACTACGTCCACTACCCGCTTCGCCCCGTCCTGGATCTCGACAATCACGCTGCCCGTCTCATCCGCCAGCGCCAGCCCCTGTTCGGCCTGGCGCTTGCTGGTATCGATGATCGACACTGCCGCCTGCGCCAGTTGTTCGTTCTGCTGTACCACCCGGGCGATTTCTTCGGTGGCGGTGCTGGTGCGAGAGGCCAGCTGGCGCACTTCGTCGGCAACGACGGCAAAGCCCCGCCCTTGCTCGCCCGCGCGGGCAGCTTCGATGGCCGCGTTAAGGGCCAGCAGGTTGGTCTGCCCGGCAATGTCGCTGATGGTCTTGATGATCGAACCGATCACCCGCGACTGGGTATCCAGCGCCTGGATGCCGTCGGCCGCCTCTTGCATCGAAGCCTCCAGGCCACGCATCACAGTGACAGTCTGGGTGACCACTTCGGTGGCCTTGCGAGCACTGACATCGGTACCCAGCGAGGTGTTGTAGGCGACATCCGCCGCCTCGGCCACTGCCTGCTCCTGGTTGACCTGATCGGTGATCACGGTGGCGAACTTGACCACCTTGTACAGCACATCGTGGGCATCGAAGATCGGGTTGTACGAGGCCTCCAGCCAGATCACCCGACCATGGGCATCGATGCGCTTGAAGCGCTCGGCAACATATTCGCCACGGCGTAGCCTGTCCCAGAACGCTTGGTAGCCGGCCGAGTTGACCTCCTGCGGTTCGCAGAACATGCGGTGGTGCTTACCGCGAATCTGCTCCAGGCGATAACCGACGGTGGCCAGGAAACGTTCGTTGGCAGTGAGAATGATGCCGTCGAGGTCGAACTCGATCACCGCAGTAGAGCGCATCAGCGCCTTGATCAGGCTTTCGTGCTCGCGTGAGGTCTCGATGGTTCGGGTGAGGTCGCTGGAATGCAGGGTGAAGTACTTGATGCGCCCCTCGCTGTTCTTCACCGGCTGCAGGATCGAGCGCAGCCAGGCTTCCTGACCATTGCCGCGCAGAAGACGGAACGCACCGTTCAGGTGTTCGCCACGGCTGATCGCGCTTTTCATGCGCTGGTAGAAGTCCAGTGACTTTACGTGGGCGGGGACGATGTCCTCGATATTGCGTCCAAGCAATTGTTCGGCACGGTAGAGCATCTCGCTCTCGAAGTTGCCGTTGACCATCTCGATCCGTCCCTGAGGGTCGAGCTGCAGCACCAGCATCTCGCTGTCGAGACTACTCTTGACCTGTTCGATGGACATCAGGTCTTCGCGCAGTTGCCGGATTTCTTGCTTGAGCTTGTTGTTGAACATCACCGCTCTCCTGGAGCGCATCACGTAGTCGAATGCATCTTCATCGGCTGCCGGCGACACCTTCTTGAGTGCTGTGCGAGGAAATATTCATAGAGGCAAAAATGCCGGCGATCAGGCGTCATATTTACGTCATAAGGCAGTCACATTAGCGCAACCCGGCAGGCGGAAACTTTTTGTCATGAATACACCCGCGCTACGCATCACCCTGGTCAGCGAAACCTTCCCACCCGAGATCAACGGCGTGGCCAACACCCTTGGCCGCCTCAGCGAAGGGTTGCGCCTGCGCGGCCATGAGGTCGAGGTGGTGCGCCCGCGCCAGGCCGACGAAGGGCACGCGCACAACGACCCGCACCTGATGCTGTGCCGGGGCTGGGCGCTGCCTGGCTACCCGGGTTTGCAGTGGGGCGAGGTGTCGATGCACAAGCTGTTGCGCCGCTGGCGCCGACAGCGCCCGGATGTACTGTACATCGCCACCGAGGGGCCGCTGGGGCTCAGCGCCCTTCGTGCGGCCCGTCGCCTGGGGGTGGCGGTGGTCAGTGGTTTCCACACCAACTTCCCGCAGTATTCCGGCCAGTACGGCCTTGGCCTGCTGGCGCGCCTGCTCACCCACTACTTGCGCTGGTTCCATCGGCGCACGGCAATCACCTTGGTGCCGAGCGCCAGCCAGCGCCTGGAGCTTGAGCGTCGCGGTTTCGAGCGCCTGGAACTGCTGGCACGAGGGGTCGATGCCTGCCTGTTCAATCCGGCCCGACGTAGCCAGGCCTTGCGCGAAAGCTGGGGGCTAGGCCCGGAGGATATCGCCGTCTTGCACGTCGGGCGGCTGGCGGCGGAAAAGAACCTTGGCTTGCTACGGCCTTGCTTTGAGGCATTACGCAAGACGTATCCACAGAAGCGTCTGCGCCTGATCATGGTCGGCGACGGGCCTCAGCGCGCCAGCCTTGAACAACAGATACCGGACGCCGTGTTTTGCGGCGCCCAGCGCGGTGAACGACTGGCCGAGCACTACGCCAGCGGCGACCTGTTCCTGTTCCCGAGCCTGACCGAGACCTTTGGCAATGTGGTGCTCGAAGCCATGGCCTCAGGGTTGGCGGTGGTTGCTTATGACGAGGCAGCCGCAGCGCAGCATATTCGCCATGGCCACAGCGGCGCGCTGGCCATGCCAGGGGACCAGGCTGCGTTTGTCGACGCGGCTTGCTGGTTGCTGGAAGAAGTAGAGACGTTGCGCAGGGTACGCCTGAATGCGCGACAACACGCCAGCCGCCAGGGCTGGCCGGCGATTGTCGAGCAGTTCGAGGAGTATCTGGATAGCGCCTGTCGAAATGTCAGTGCTGCGGCTGGTCGTTCGACGCAGTATGTGCAGCGCCTGTGAGAGTGAGCGCCGCGCAGGCGGCGCTCACTCTCACAGGCGCCACAATGATCGCGCCCGGTACTATTCAGACCAGTGCTTTTTCAATGGCCTGCACCACTGCCGGGTCATCCGGCGCCGTGCGGGGTGAAAAACGCGCCAGCACCCGGCCATCTTTGCCTACCAGAAACTTCTCGAAATTCCAGGTAATGTCACCGGGGAACTCGGCCCCCTCGCCTGCCAGCAGGCGGTACAGCGAATGGCGCTGCGGCCCGTTGACCTCCAGCTTGCCCCCCAGCGGGAAGCTGACCCCGTAGTTGAGGCTGCAGAAGTCCTGGATTTCCTTTTCGCTACCCGGCTCCTGCCCCGCAAACTGGTTGCACGGCAGGCCAAGCACATTGAAACCCTTGTCCTTGTAGATCTGGTAGAGGTTTTCCAGGGCCTTGTATTGCGGCGTCAGGCCACATTTGGAGGCAACGTTGACCACCAGCACCACTTGGCCCTTGAAGGGTGCGAGGGGCAGCTCTCCGCCGTTCAGCGCTTCCAGTTTCAGGTCGTGAAATGCACTCATGATGAAATCCCCTCTCAGGTTCCCGGTTGCCGTGCAGGCGAATTTCGCCCACTAAAAAGGCGCTCGTCCAAACCGTTCACCTCCCGTAGGAAGGCAAATCGGCTTGCCCGAGCGCCTGGCGACTTTCTGAGCTTAGCGCAGAAAATCAGTGGTGATGGCCACCTTCACCGTGGATGTGACGGTGAGCGATTTCTTCGTCGCTGGCGTCACGCACGTTGACAACCTTGACCTGGAAGGTCAGGCGCTGACCAGCCAGCGGGTGGTTGCCATCAACGGTAACGTCGTCGCCGTCGATGTCGCGGATGGTGACGATCTGCATCTGGCCGTCCGGTGCCGAAGCGTGGAACTGCATGCCCACTTCCAGCTCGTCGACACCTTCGAACAGGCTACGGTTCAGGGTGCTGACCAGTTCGGCCAGGTACTCGCCATAGGCCTCTTCAGGTTCGATGGAAACGTTCAACTCGTCACCAGCCTGCTTGCCTTCCAGGGCTTTTTCCAGGCCCGGGATGATGTTGCCGGCACCGTGCAGGTAAACCAGCGGCGCGCCACCGGCGGAGCTGTCGATGGTCTCCCCGGCGTCGTTGGTCAGGGTATAGTCGATGGAGACAGCCTTGTTGGCGGCGATCAGCATGGGGCAAGACCTTTTGCAAAAGAATGTAGAGCGCACAAGTGTAACCAAGCCATCGTCCGATTGCGAACGAACTGCGGACGAGCAACGGCCCATCAGTCGGATCAACGGCTTTCATCAGGACGCAGAAGGCCACTGGGTGGCGGAGCTTTCGTGCGGCCATACCCAGCACCTGCGCCACCAGCCGCCGTGGCAGGCACGCCCGTGGGTGCTCGACCCGGCACAACGTGCGCAACACATCGGCCAGCCTTTCGCTTGCGGCTGGTGCGCACAAGGGGCCGATAGCGCTACCCTTGACCGTTAATTTCTTGCACCGCTTATTTCGAGAAGCACGCATGCAGACATTTTTCATTGCGCCGACCGACTTCGGTGTCGGCCTGACTTCGATCAGCCTGGGCCTGGTGCGCACCCTGGAGCGTGCCGGCCTGAAGGTCGGCTTCTTCAAGCCTATCGCCCAGCCCCACCCGGGTGACACCGGCCCCGAGCGCTCCACCGAACTGGTCGCCCGCACTCACGGCATCAAGCCACCGGTCCCACTGAGCCTGGCCCACGTCGAGCGCATGCTCGGCGATGGCCAGCTGGACGAGTTGCTTGAAGAAATCATCCGCCTCTACCAGCAAGCCTGCGTCGGCAACGACGTTGTCGTGGTCGAGGGAATGGTGCCCACGCGCCACGCCAGCTACGCAGCGCGGGTCAACCTGCACCTGGCCAAGAGCCTGGATGCCGAGGTAATCCTGGTATCGGCCCCGGAAAACGAAGTGCTCAGCGAGCTGTCTGGGCGGGTCGAACTGCAGGCCCAACTGTTTGGCGGCCCACGCGACCCGAAAGTGCTCGGGGTGATCCTCAACAAGGTGCGCACCGACGAGAGCATGGCGGACTTTGCCACCCGCCTGCGCGAGCACTCGCCATTGCTGCGCGGTAATGACTTCCGTCTACTTGGCTGCATACCCTACCAACCCGAGCTGAACGCACCACGGACCCGCGATGTGGCCGAGCTGCTCGGCGCACAGGTGCTCAATGCCGGCGACTACGAGCAGCGGCGCATGAGCAAGATCATCATCTGTGCGCGCACGGTGGCCAACACGGTCCCGCTACTGACCTCGGGTACCCTGGTGGTAACCCCGGGCGACCGCGACGACATCATCCTCGCTGTCAGCCTGGCAGCGATCAATGGCGTGCCACTGGCCGGCTTGCTGCTGACCAGCGACAGCAAGCCTGACGAGCGTATCCTTGGCCTGTGCCGCGGTGCACTGCAGGCCGGCCTGCCGATCCTGTCGGTCAGCACCGGCTCGTACGACACCGCCAACCAGCTCAACTCGCTGAACCGCGAAATCCCGGTGGACGACCGGGAGCGTGCCGAGTTCATCACCGACTTCGTCGCCAGCCATCTCGACGCGGCCTGGCTGCACCAACGCTGCGGTACGCCGCGCGAACTGCGCCTCTCACCGGCAGTGTTCCGCTACCAGCTGATCCAGCGTGCGCAGCAGGCCAACAAGCGCATCGTCCTGCCAGAAGGCGCCGAGCCACTGCTGGTGCAGGCCGCAGCCATCTGCCAGGCCCGCGGCATTGCCCGCTGTGTGCTGTTGGCCAAACCCGAAGATGTCGACGCAGTGGCCCGCGCCCAGGGCATCACGTTGCCGCCGGGGCTGGAGATTCTCGACCCCGAACTGATTCGCGGGCGCTATGTGGAGCCCATGGTCGAGCTGCGCAAAAGCAAGAACCTCAACGCACCGATGGCCGAGCAGCAGCTGGAAGACCCGGTGGTGATCGGCACCATGATGCTGGCCCTGGACGAAGTGGACGGCCTGGTCTCGGGCCTGGTGCACTCCACGGCCAACACCATCCGCCCGGCCCTGCAACTGATCAAGACCGCACCCGGCTCGAGCCTGGTCTCGTCGGTGTTCTTCATGCTGTTCCCTGAGCAGGTGCTGGTGTACGGCGACTGCGTGATGAACCCGCACCCAAGCGCTGCCGAGCTGGCAGAGATTGCCCAGCAGAGTGCCGAATCGGCGCAGGCCTTCGGCATCGCGCCACGGGTGGCGATGATCAGTTATTCAAGCGATTCGGCCAGCGATGAAGAAGTCGAGAAAGTACGCGAAGCAACACGCCTGGCACAGGACGCGGCGCAGGGGCTGCTGATCGACGGGCCGTTACAGTATGACGCGGCGGCAAACCCGGCGATTGCCCGAGAGCTGGCGCCGGCTAGCCCGGTGGCCGGGCGCGCCACGGTATTCGTGTTCCCCGACCTGAATACCGGCAATACCACGCACAAGGCGGTGCAGCGCAGTGCCGACGGGGTCAGCCTGGGGCCGATGCTGCAGGGATTGCGCAAGCCAGTGAACGACTTGCCGCGTGGGGCGCAGGTTGACGATATCGTGCATACCATTGCCCTGACGGCGATTCAGGCTAGCGTAACGCGCTAAAAGCAGAGGCTTTGCCAAGCCTTGTGGGAGCGGGACTGCCCGCTCCCACAAGGCCGCAAGGCGGCCCTGAAGGTCAATCAGGGATACTGCTGAACCTGACCTTGCTGCTCATACTGCTGACCCGGAATCGGCTTCAGGTTCACTTCCACACGGCGGTTCTGCGCACGACCATTGGCGTCAGCGTTGCTGGCGATCGGCTGGTCCGGGCCCATGCCACGTACAGAGATACGCGAGGCATCCACACCCTGCGAAGTCAGGTAGGTGCTGACCGCCTGCGCGCGGCGCTGGGACAGGTCCATGTTGTGCTGGCGGCTGCCAGTGCTGTCGGTGAAGCCGACCACTTCGATGGTGTTCTGGTTGAACTGCTTGAACGAGCCAGCCAGGTTGTTCAGCGGCGAGTAGAAGCTTGGGGCGATGTTGGCCGAGTCGGTGGCGAAGGTGATGTTGCCCGGCATGATCAGCTTGATCTGGTCACCCTGACGCTGTACTTCCACCCCCGTGTTGGCCATTTGCGCGCGCAGCTCGGCTTCCTGCTTGTCGGCGTAGTAGCCATAACCGGCTGCAGCGGCACCCACTGCGGCAGCACCAATCAGTGCACCCTTGCCACGGTTGTTGTGGTCGATCGCAGCACCGGCGATGGCACCGGCCAGCGCCCCCAGGCCGCCGTACTTGGCGGTTTTGCTCATCCCTGTGGAGCCCTGCGCCTGACCCTGGTTGTCGTAAGGATTCTGGCCGGCGCAGCCGGTCATCAGTGCTGCGGCAGTTGCGACGATAATCAGACGACGCATGGTGAACATGGACAAGCTCCTACTGAAATTCATAAATGCGGCAGATCTCGAAGGGATCTATGCCAGCCTTGGATTGCATCGGCAACGAAAAATTCCATGAAAGTGCCTTCATGTGCCATCAGGCACGCACGAACGGGTTTTCGCGCATCTCGTCGCCCAAACGGGTGTCGGGCCCGTGGCCGGTCACCACGATGGCCTCTTCGTCCAGCCGGTACAGCCGCTCCTTGATGGAGCGCACGATTGCCCGCTGGTCGCCACCCCACAAATCAGTGCGGCCAATACCCCGACGGAACAGGGTGTCACCGGCAATCAACAATTTGGCATCGGCAAACCAGAAGCTCATCGAGCCCGGGGTATGGCCAGGCGTATGCAGCGCCACCCCGCAGCCGCAGGCGAGTTCTTCGTCATCGCCCAGCCAGCGGTCCGGTGCCGGTACCGGGGTGTAAGGTACACCGAACATCTGGCACTGCATCTCGAGGTTGTCCCACAGCACTTGGTCGTCCTTGTGCAGGTGCAGCGTGGCACCCGTCAGCTCCTTGAGCTTGCCTGACGCGAGGAAGTGGTCGAAGTGCGCATGGGTGTGGATGATGCTCACCAGCGTCAGGCCGTGGGCCTGCAGGCGGGCAAGGATCTTGTCCACGTCACCACCCGGGTCGACGACAATGGCTTTCTTGGTCAGGGGGTCGCCGATCAGCGTGCAGTTGCACTGCAAGGGGCCGACGGGGAAGGTTTCGCGGATGAGAGCAGGCGGGGCTTGGGTCATGGTGTTCTCGCAGGTGAAGCTGGGTTCTGCTGGGAGCCTGACAGGAAAATGGGGTGGGTGCACGAGGTTCATGTCTTGAGCGAAGTGGCGCCTGTGAGATCGAGCGCCGCCCGCGCGGCGCATCGCGAGCAAGCTCGCTCCTACATTTGTTGCGGGCCAGTTATTCCTGAGGCGGAGGTGCGCGCCACCTTGGTGCCCACCTGGATATTGTGTGGAACAAACAAGGCGGTCGCGCGCGTGGACGCAGGCAATACTGGCCCGAAACAGATGTAGGAGCGAGCTTGCTCGCGATGCGCCGCGCGGGCGGCGCTCGATCGCCCAGGCACCCAATACCTCAAGGCAGGAATAACCTGAACAACCCGCCCCCAAGCGCCCCGCCGTTGGATATCTCGATCCGCCCACGCGCACCACCGCTTTCATGCAACGCTGCAATCCGCGCCGCAAAATACAGCCCAAGGCCAGTGCTGCCGCTGGTCGAGTCAATGCCCTGGATGTACTCCTCCTGGCGCTCGAGCATGTGCTTTGGATAACCCGGGCCGTCATCATTGACGCAAATGGCCAACTGGTTATCGGCCTCTTCGATGGTGATCAGCAAGGCGTGCCCGGCAAAGCGGGTGGCGTTGGTGATAACGTTGGAGATCACCGAGGCCACCAGTTCGCGGTCGAAGAAACCCAGCGGGTTATCGGTGTCGATGCGCCAGGTGGCGAGAATGTCGTTGTGCTTGAGTACTTCCTCGTGCGCCGCCAGCTGGGCTTCGATGAAATCATCCAGCTCATGGTAGTCCGGGCATACCGGCAACTGGTTCACACCCAGTTTGTATAAGCCCAGCAACTGCACCAGCATGCCGTTGAGGTGACGAAATTCATGCTCCATGATCCCTTGTTCGGCACCGCCACGCAGCTCCTCGGGCAAGCGTTCCACCCACTGGCTGTGGGACTGGATCAGCGCCGACAATGAACTTTTGAGGTCGTGCACGGTGGAGGCGATCACCGTGGAAAAATCCAGCCCCTGATTGTCTTGATTCATGCGCCGAACACTCGGATATGCAGTTTGCGGTAACGGTCATAGCGATTGTCGCTGGCAGGGATACCGGCCACGCTGGTGAGGGCGTCGCGGCACTCCTGCATGATCGCAGGCTGAGGGTTGTCACCGCCGATGCGCAGCAGCGCCTGGGCGGTGTTGAGGGCGATGCTGATGTTCTTCGGCTGTAAACCCAATGCCTTGCGGAACATTTGCAACGCCTCTCCAAGCTGCCCTCCCTGGTAACTGCGTACCCCCTGACGATTGAGGGTGACGGCTTCGGTAATGGCGTTGAGCACGCTGGGGTCATCCGTCAGCTTGCCCACTTTCTCCATGACCTTGGGGTCATCGCCATAACTTTCCACACAACTCCTCAGCACTCCGATGGCAGCGGCTTCCTGTCCCATTGCCTGCAATTGCGCAGCGACGGTCAGGGCCGAATCGACCGAGAAGAACTGGTTCATCTTGTCCAGGCGCTGAATCGCCTGTTCTGTCAGCTTGCCGGCCGTTTCCGGGTCACCGGCCTGCTGCAGGCTGGCAGCCTTCATCATCCGCGCACGCACCTGCAGGCCTTGGTCCTCGGGGTTTTCCTTGGCTACCTCGCTGAGCGTGGTGTTGATCTCGACCCGGGTACGGGCGTCCAGGCCGAAGCCTGCATTCTTGCTCATCAACGCCTGGACCAGGCCAAGGTTGTTTTCGGCATCCTTGTAACGCGAACTTTGCCCTTGGTTCACCGCATGGCGAAACGCCTTCGATGCGCTCTCGAAGTCTTCGTTCTCCAGCGCCAGCTTGCCCAGCGTCGACTGCCGACGCACCGACAATGGCGACAGGCGCACGGCTTCTTCAAGCAAGTTCTGCGCGCGCCGGGTATCGCCCTGAGCCACCAGCACCTCGGCCATGCCATCGTACAGGCCTGGCATGATCGGGAACGCCTTGAGCGCCTGCTCGTATACACCCTGGGCCTGGGCATTTTGACCACGCTTGTGCATCAGTGCCCCCAACGCGGCGTAAACCCACGGCTGCGGGCGGCTGGCCAGGATGGCCTTGAGGAACTTTTCCAGTTCCTCGAAGCGGTTGAGGTTGCGCAGGGCATCGGCCCGGTAGCGCAAGCACAATGGAGCCAGGCGCGGATCCCTCTTGCACAGCTCGGCGCAGGCCGCCAGTACTTCGGCCGGGCGGTTGCGGTCCAGCGCTTGCAGGATCGGCTTTAGCAACGTCTTGCGCTGGAACAGTTTCTCGACGCGCTGGGCCAGGCCAACCCGGTTGAACGGTTTGGTCAGGTAGGCATCGGGCTCGTGCTCAATGGCGCTGAGGACAATCGCCTGGCTGCTCTCGGCGGTGACCATGATGAACACGCATTCATGGCTGATGTGCTTGTCGATGATCAGGTCTTCAAGCACCTGTTGCCCGTTCTTCTTGCCATCGCCCAGATGGAAGTCCTGCAGGATGAAGTCATAGCGCTTCTGCGCGCACATGCGCAGCGCCTGCTCGCCGCTGTCAGCGGTGTCCACATCGCGCACGCCCAACTCGCGCAGCATGGAACGGGTCGACGTACGAAAGTCGGTAAAGTCGTCGACGATCAGAAAGCTCTTTTGCCCGTACTGCAGCATCAACACGACCTGCCTTGGAATGATTGAAAAATCGCGCGAGGCGATGCCACCGATAGCTGTATCGGCAGCTGGTCGGGAAAGATGAGGATAGAGCATTGCCGGCCACGAACCATGGCGCCAGGCCATCGCTTTAACGAACAATGACCTACATAGCCAGTATCACGCCAGCAACCCCAGGGATTTGGCCTTGGCCACCGCCTGGGTGCGCCGCTCCACACCCAACTTGCTGTTGATGTGACTGGCGTGGGTCTTCACCGTGTGCAGGGAAATGAACAGCCGCTCGCTGATCTGCTGATTGGAACAGCCCTGGGCAATCAGTTCGAGCACGGCCAACTCACGACCACTCAGCGCTTCGCCGTTGCCCGTACTGGCGATTGGCACTGGCGGCAGATGCTTGAGCAGTTCAGCCTGCACCGGGCAAACGGCACCTGCCTGCAGTTGTTCATGAAGCCATTGCGGGTGTTTTTCCAGTAGTGGCTGCATCGGCTGCATCACGCCGCCATGAGCCGCCTCCAGCAAACTGGGCAGCAACTGCGCGGCCTGCCCTTCCTTGCCTTCGTCCAATAGCAGGGAAAGCCATTGGCACAGGGCGCTTACGGCGAGCATCATGCCGCCACTGGCCTGGCCGCGCTCTACCAGGCAAGCCAGGCGTTGCACGGCATCGTCGCTACGCAACTGGATACGATCGAGCAATGCCTGCTGCAACGCAATGTGCAAAGGCAGCAGCGGATGGAATTCCGGTGGCACCGCCGGCTGCTCGCCACCATAGGTCTGGCCCAGGCGCTGCAGCCAGGACTCCGCCAGGTCGGTACGCCCCTGGGCCAGCCACAGTTCGCATTTGACCAGGGTAATCATGGCCAGATAGTAGACCGGGGGCACATCCCATATATGCATCAAACGCTCGGCCTCGGCCAGTTCGGCAAAGGCCTCGGCAAAGTGACCTTCCCGGCCGTCGAGCGTGGCAATCACGCAATGGCCGATGAGCACACTGATGTCCCGGCACGCTCGCGCCTCCCCCAACCCCGCGCGCAAACGCGCCCGGCCCTGAGCCGGCTGCAGGCGCGAGACCAGCAGGTAACCTTCGTAAAGCGTCAGGCGCGCACGCACGGCATACAGCCGCTGCGCCGAAAGCCCTTGCAGACGTTGCAGCCCTTGGCGCACTTCGTCCAACGCGCGCAGCACCTCGCCACGGGCATGCAGCACCCGCGCCCGGTCGTAATGAGCCAGCGCCTCGAACAAGGGGTTGCCGACACGCTGGGCCAGTTCCAGGGCTTCACGGTTCCAGCCTCGGGCACGCCAGAAGTCACCATCGGCAATGGCCAGGTTGGACAGCGTCGACAAGCACACCAGGCGTTGGCCATAGCGCTTGCTCGGCAGGCTTTGTAGCGCTTCGCCGCAATAGGCCAAGGTGCGCTCGCGATCGCCACGGCCACGGGCAATGACCCCACTGAGTGCCAGCCATTGGGCCAGCATCGACTTCTGCGCAGTCGCCGAAGGCGCGGGCAAAAAGCGACTGAGGTAGCCGGCCAGTTCCTCGGCAGCATCCAGCTGGCAAGCCAGGCCCAACGCCCAGCTGTACAGCACGATCAGCCGCGGCGTGCTGATCAACAGGCTGTCGGGCAGGTCCATCTTCCAGCGCAGCAACATGCCGACGTTCTGCTCGGCCAGCAGTTGCTCCTCGGACAGGCTCTGCACCAGGTCGGCGGCAACATCGAGGTGGCCGGCACGCAAAGCCTGCTCCACCGCCTCATCCAGCAGGCCCTGGGCTTCAAACCAGCGGCAGGCTCGCAAATGCAGAGCCACCAGTGATTCGCTGGCCTGGCGGCTGCGCAGCAGGTCGGAGAACAAATGGTGGTAGCGGAACCAGTGCCCATGCTCGTCCAGCGGCACCAGGAACACCTGATGCGCCTGCAGGAAGCTCAGGACGGCGGCACTGTCATGGCGGCCACGCAGCGCATCGCAAAGTGGAGCGCAGAAACGCTCCTGGCAGGCGGTTTCGTCCAAGAAGGCCTGCACGTCTGCAGGTAGCCTGTCGATGACCTCTTCAAGCAAGTAGTCGCGGATCAGGCCCTCGCCACCATGCAGCGCCTGGGGCAAGGCTTGCTCGTCAGCGCTGTCGCTGGCCGCCAGCTGCCAGAAACGCAACCCGGCCACCCAGCCGTCGCTGCGCTGGATCAGGTTGTCCAGCGCCTGGCCGCGCAGGCCGGTAGGCTGGCGGCCGATCACTGCCAGCGACTCATCTGCGGTGAGGCGCAGGTCCTGTTCGTTAAGCTCGACCAACTGCCGGGACAGGCGCAGGCGCGCCAGGTGCCAGTCTGGCCGCTGGCGGCTGGTCACCAGCAGTACCAGGCCGGGGGGCAGGTGATTGAGGAAGAACTGCAAGCAGCGGTCGAGCACCGGCCCCTGGGCCAGGTGATAGTCGTCCAGTACCAGCAGCAGCGGCGTATCGGCCTGCAGGTAGACCGCCAGCTCATCGAGCAGGCCATCTAGCCATTCTTCAAAGGCAAACGGCTGGTGGCGCTGGCGCATTTTCAGCAGGCCCATGGCCTGGCCGCCCAGGGCCGGGCAGTACTGCTGCAGGCCTTCAAGCAAGCGCTCAAGGAAGCGGCCAGGGTCGGCATCCCGCTGGCTCAGGCCCAGCCACAGGCTGCGCCAGTGCTCGGGCAATGCTTCGCAAAACTCGATGGCCAGGGAGCTTTTGCCGAAACCCGCCGGGGCATTGACCAGCAACAGTCGCCCGCCCAAGCCGGCTTCCAGCCGCTGGCACAAACGCAGGCGCGGCACATGGCCATCCGGCAGCGGCGGCCGGAAGAAACGCCCGTCCCGCAGGCCAAGGGCCTGACTCGCGAATCCATGCGTACGGGACAAATCTGTCATGGCCGGCTCGTTCTGGTTGGAAGACAACGGCGGTATGGATGCTTGCGAGACTAGCGGGTAATGCGGCGCATTTGAAGATGATGGGCGCAATTGCCATGGAAAAGACTGCGACAAAAAGCAACATGGCTGATGGACAGGGGCTGGAGCGGGGGTTTGGAGAGGTATTCAGGAGGTTTATTGCCTTGCCCTGCCTCTTCGCGGGTGAACCCGCGAAGAGGCCAGCTCAGGAAATAGAAACGCCCCGGCGAGCCGGGGCGTTCTGGGGATCACACGGATTTCCGTGATTTCAGCTTAGCGAATACCCGACTGACGCAGCGCCGCTGGCTGGAAGTCGGCCTTGCTGGCACTGAAGCCAAAATCGTAGGCGCGTTTCTCTTCGTTCTTCATGCCCAGGGCCAGGTAACGACCGGACTGCAGGTCGTAGATGGCTTCCAGGGTGTACCAAGGCACTTCCACGTTGTAATAAGGCTGAGCGTGGGCCTCGGACACGCGCCACAGTTGGCCACGGCCGTCGTACTGGTCGATCACTGCTGCCTGCCAGGTGTCCTCATCGATGTAGAAATCACGCTTGGCGTAGATGTGCCGCTGGCCCGGCTTGAGGGTTGCAACTACGTGCCAGACGCGGCGCAGCTCGTAACGGGCCAGGTCCTGGTTGATGTGTCCGGCCTTGATGATGTCGGCATACTTGAGCTTCGGATCATCCAGTTTGAAGGCGTTCGATGCGATGTACAGTTCCTTCTTGCCTTCCAGCTTCCAGTCATAACGATCGGGTGCACCGTTGAACATGTCCAGGTTGTCCGATGTACGCAGGCCGTCTGCGGCGGTACCCGGGCCGTCATACGACACTTGGGGTGCCATGCGCACACGGCGTTGGCCGGCGTTGTAGATCCACGCCTTGCGCGGCTCCTTCACCTGGTCGAGGGTTTCGTGCACCAACAGCACAGTCCCGGCCAGGCGCGCAGGCGCAGTGACTTCCTGCTTGAAGTAGAACAGGATGTTGCCCGGGTTGTTCGGGTCGTAGTCCTTCATCTTGTCGCGGAAGACGAACTGGTCGGAGAAGTACACGGGGTTGAACGAGCCGTTCTGCTGCGGCGTGGCCTGGGTCACCAGGCGGCTGACACTGCCGCCGCGGTAGCGGGTGATGTGGTTCCAGATCACCTCCAGGCCGCTTTTCGGGATCGGGAACGGCACCGCCGTGCGGAAGTTGCTCAGGCCGTTACCGCCCTCCACCAGGGTGGTTTTGGTAGCGTTTTCCTTGATGGCCGCGAACACATCGGCCGGGACGGTTGCGCCGCGATGGGTCTTGAACACCGGGATCTTGTAGGTGCTCGGGTAGCGTTTGAGCATGGCCATCTGGCCCGGCGAGAGCTTGTCCTTGTACTGGTCGGCATTTTGCGCCGTGATGGTAAACAGCGGCTTTTCACTGCCGTACGGATCGGACAGGAAGCCCTTGCCGTCGACGCTGCCTGCGGTCTTCGACAGCGGCTCCCATGGGCCGATGGAGCCGTCGGCGTTGCCGGCCTTCTCGGCGCCCATCGGGGTCAGGGTGCTGCCCAGCTTGGCCGCCTCGTCGGCGGATACCGCAGCCATGACGCTGGTCGCCAGCAGGGACAGGCCCAGCACACCGGCTTGCAGCAGACTTCTGGTCTTGTTCATGTCGTGTCGTCCTGGATCTGTATGCTTAGAAGTTCACACCGAAGCTGAGGGCGACGAAGTCGCGGTCATCCACTGTGGTGTACTTGCCGTCAAAGAAGTTGGTGTACGACAGGCTCGCCGTGTAGGTGTTCTGGTACTCGGCGTCCAGGCCCAGGCTGACTGCCTTGCGGCCTTCCTCGAAGTTGCCGCCAGGGCCGGGCGAGTAGCCGGAGACATCATGGGACCAGGCCACGCTTGGTTTGAGGTTGACCCCGGCGAATACGTCGTTGTAGTCCCAGATGGCACGGGCGCGGTAGCCCCAGGAGGTCGAGGTGGTAAAGCCGTCGTTTTCGCAGTTGCGATCAAGGTTCGCGGTTGAGGAGCCAAGCCCCGAACCGACGATGGTGGCACCGTTGAGAGTGGCGCAGGTGCCGTTTGGCAATGGGCCCGGGCCATAGACCGGGTCACGCCCGTAGCGCGCCTTGCTGTTGCTTTCCAGCCCACCCACATGGGTAACGCCGACTTCGCCGACCACGGTAAGGCGGCTGGCACCCATGACCTGGTCGAAGAAGTGCGTGAAGGTGGTCTGGAACTGGGTGACCTCCTTGCGCCGGTAGCCGTGCAGGTCTTGTCCTGGAGTGCCAGTCAGCACCGAGGCATTGTTGTAGGGCGGTCTATCGATCGGCCTTACACCGGCAAACAGAATATCTGTGGAGTTGAGTTGCACTGGAGCGTTAGGGCGGTAGCTAAGTTCGCCGCTCCAGGCCGTGCCAGTAGGCAATGTGGTGGAGAAGCTCAGCCCGTACAGACGGATGTCTTCCGGATACTCGACGAAGTACTGGGAGTTGCCTGCAATGATCAACGGCGCCAGCGCTCGTACCGCAGGTGACGCGAGTGGGTTGTTCACCAGGTTGAACAGCGCCTGCGGCGCCCCGGTAGCACTGAAGATCGGTGCCCGGCTATGGTAGTTCATGAAGTAGGCACCGAACTCGGTATCCAGCGGCTCGAACATGTAGCGGAACGCGACGCCGAACTGGCCGCTGTCACGCGCATCGCGGTCGGCGCCACGCGGTACTTTCACACCCTCGCTGTTCACGTCCACACCAAATGCCGACAAACCGGCAAGCGCCTGGGGCGACAACGCCCTGCTACTGTTCAACACCCGCAGATTGTCACTGCAACCATCGGCAATGATGTCCGGCTGCGAGAAGAAGGTGCCGCAGTTGTCGACGACCGTCTGGTCCCATTCGATCTGGTAGAAGGCCTCGGCCGACAGGTTGTCGGTCAGGCTTTGCGACACATAGAACATGTTGACCGGAATCAGGCCTTCCTTGATTTCGGCCCCAGGGCGGCGGAACGCCGACACGTCGATGGGGTTGATCGAGTTGATGCCGCCGCCGATGAAGGTACTTTCGCCCCAGCTCACCACCTGCTTGCCAAAACGCACCGAGCCAGGCTGATCGCCGATGGCGTAGTTGTGGTAGACAAAGGCGTCGAGCAGCTCGGCGCCGGACGACTTGGCGCCTTCCTTGCGGTTGGAGTCGCTGATGTCCTTGAACTCGCGGTTTTCGTCCTTCAGTTCGAAGTCGTACCAGTACTTGCCACGGACGAACACACCGGTGTCGCCGTACTTGAGCTCCAGGTCATGAATGCCTTTGAAGATCTTGGAGAAGGTTTCGCCCTTCTTGAAGTTCAGGTGGCCATCGTCGGATGTCTGTGACAGGCCCTTGCCGCCGTTGTTAACCCCTATCAGGTTCTTGTTGGGGTTGGCCGTCGACCAGCTGGCGCCGATGGAGAGCGAGGAGTCGAACTGGCCTTCGATTTCACCAATGTTGAAACTGACAGCGAAAGCAGGACTTGCGAGCGTGGAAGCAAGGCTGACGGCCAAGGGCAGCTTGGCCCGGCGCCAGAACAGGTTTGCAGATTTCATCGACGCTACTCCATGTACTTTTTTGTTATGGCAGTGAGTCCTTTCAAGAACGGCCCGAGCGACCGGTTTGCAGGCTTGCACCTGCGGCGACACAGCTTGCGCATGTCGCCCTCCCCCATTCCTGAAAATCCCCTGGCCCCGACTATAGCCAGCAGGCACAGGCGCTTGATCCCTCTAAAGTGTGATTTGCGCTCCATGCCACCAACTCGCTGCCGTTTTGCTCCGGTTGCGGGCTGGCAGTGCTCAAGGATGGCGCATTTCTGCCGTTTGGCAAGGCGGCGGGCTCTCTAGCATGCGGGTCGCGCCCTGACGTACGCGACCCGCACAAAGGTTACAACGTGGAAAGAAATGCGCTGTTGCTGGCCTGCCACTGGACGATGTCCTGGCGGATGCGTTTCTTGTCGAGCTTGCCGACACTGGTCTTGGGAATTTCAGTAACAACGGCGATCTGGCTTGGAATCGCCCACTTATTGATATGACCTTGCTCGACGAACGGCTTGAGGTGTTCCTTCAGCGCCTTGGCGTCGATATCGTGGCCGTCCCGTACCACCAGCAGGGCAAACGGGCGCTCACCCCACTGCGGGTCGGCCACCCCCACCACCGCCACTTCGCGCACGGCCGGGTGGCGGCTGATCAGGTCTTCCAGGTCGAGCGAGGAAACCCACTCGCCGCCGGTCTTGATCACATCCTTGATGCGGTCGCGGATGTCGATGTAACCCATGCCGTCGAGGGTGGCGACGTCACCGGTGTGCAGCCAGCCTCCCTGCCACAGCTCCTCGCTCTTCTCCGGTTCCTTGAAGTAGCCCATGGTCAGCCACGGCGCACGCAGTACCAACTCGCCCTGGGTTTCACCATCGGCGGGCAGGAAGTTGCCTTCGCCGTCGACGATGGCCGCTTCGACCAACGGCACCGGCACACCGGCCTTGATTCGATAGGTGACGCGCTCATCCTCGCTGCCGGCCTGCAGTTCATCGTTCAGGTGTGCGGCCGAGATCAGCGGGCAGGTTTCCGACATGCCATACGCGGCGGTCAGCTGGATGCCGCGTGCCAGGGCGGCCTGGTACAGCGACCGGTTGAGCGAACTGCCGCCGATGATGATCTTCCAGCCGCCGAAGTCCTGCTCCTGGGCGTTCGGGCAGTTGAGCAGCATCTGCAGGATGGTCGGTACGCAGTGGGAGAAGGTGACCTTCTCTTCGCGCCAGAGCTTGACCAGCATGTCTGGCTCGTAGCGCCCCGGGTACACCTGCTTCATGCCGAGCATGGTGGCAGCGTAGGGGATGCCCCAGGCATGTACGTGGAACATCGGGGTGATGGGCATGTACACGTCGTTGCTGCCCAGCAGGCGCACGCTGTCGATACTGCCGGTGACCGAGGCTTCGGCCAGTGTGTGCAGTACCAGTTGCCGATGGGTGAAATACACGCCCTTGGGGTTACCGGTGGTGCCAGTGGTGTAGAAGGTGGTGGCTACCGAGTTCTCGTCGAAGTCCGGGAAGTCGTAGTGCGGGCTGGCAGCAGCCAGCAGCTGCTCATACTCGCCGACCAGGTCGGGCAGTTCGGCAGTCTTGTCCGGGCCATCAGTCAGCAGCAAGGTCTTGTCGACAGTGGCCAGCTGCCCGGCAATGGCCTGGTACAGGCCGACGAAGTCGCTGTTGACCAGCACCACTCGGTCTTCGGCGTGGTTCATGGTGTAAAGGATCTGCTCGGGCGACAGGCGCACGTTGATGGTGTGCACCACGGCACCGATCATCGGGATGGCGAACATGCATTCCAGGTAACGATGGCTGTCCCAGTCCATCACCGCCACGGTGTCCCCGGCCTTGACCCCGGCCTCGGTCAGCACATTGGCCAGGCGGGCAATGCGCTCGTTGAGCTGTGGATACGTCAGCCGCAACTGGTCGCGATAGACGATTTCGCGGGTCTTTTCATAGCGGCTGCCGGACATCAGCAGGCGCTTGATCAGCAGTGGATAGGCATAGGCGCCCTCGGCGGGCTTGATGATGCGCGTCTGCAACATGGGTATCCCTTTTCTGAAAAGCGGGCCGGACAAGTCTGGGGATTACTGTAGTCCGCCAATATGACGGCTAAATCAGCCGAAGGAATGATTTGCGTGGCAGAGGTATGAGTGGCGGGCGTTGACGGGCGGCAAGGTTGAGCTAGACACTGCGGCGTCGGCTTCAGTTTTGTGCCGAAGCTGAGGGCCTCTTCGCGGGCAAGGCCGCTCCCGCAAGGGTTGTAGTGCCCGCGAATGGCCACAACACCCTTATCCCTCCCTGCCACCGGAGATCTTCATGCCCAGCCCGCGTCGCGCCGTGTTTCTCGATCACCAGTCCCTGGACCTTGGCGACCTCGACCTTTCACCCCTGAAGCAGCAGTTCGACGCGTTCGAACTGTTCGCCGCGACCCGCCCGGAACAGGTTGCAGAACGCTTGCAGGGCGCCGTGGCAGTGGTCAGCAACAAAGTCATGCTCGATGCCGCGACCCTGGCCGCCAACCCGCAACTGAAGCTGATCCTGGTGGCCGCTACCGGCACCAACAATGTCGACCTGGCCGCCGCCCGCGCCCAGGGCATCACCGTATGCAACTGCCAGGGCTACGGCACGCCGTCTGTCGCCCAGCATACCCTGGCCCTGCTGCTGGCCCTGGCCACCCGGCTGTGCGATTACAACCAGGCGGTAGCCGAAGGCCAGTGGGCCAAGGCCAGCCAGTTCTGCCTGCTGGACTTTCCTATCGTCGAACTGGAAGGCAAAACCCTCGGTCTGCTCGGCCACGGTGAACTGGGCGGCGCCGTGGCGAGGCTGGCCGAAGCCTTCGGTATGCGCGTACTGAGCGGGCAGATCCCTGGCCGCCCGGAGCGCGCCGACCGGCTACCGCTGGACGAGTTGCTGCCGCAAGTCGACGCCCTGACCCTGCACTGCCCGCTGAACGAGTACACCCGGCATATGCTCGGTGCCCGCGAACTGGCGCTGCTCAAGCCCAATGCGCTGGTGGTCAACACCGCCCGCGGCGGCCTGATCGACGAACAGGCGTTGGCAGACGCCCTGCGCGGTGGTCACTTGGGCGGCGCGGCCACCGATGTGCTGAGCGTGGAGCCGCCGGTCAACGGCAACCCGCTGCTGGAGCCCGGCATCCCG
Source organism: Pseudomonas sp. D5(2026) (assembly GCF_057766845.1). Classification (NCBI taxonomy): domain Bacteria; kingdom Pseudomonadati; phylum Pseudomonadota; class Gammaproteobacteria; order Pseudomonadales; family Pseudomonadaceae; genus Pseudomonas; species Pseudomonas sp. D5(2026). The sequence continues at coordinate 772,060 of NZ_CM173421.1, read as the reverse complement.
CGCCTGATCATCACCCCGCACAGCGCCTGGGGTGCCGTAGAGTCCCGCCAGCGCATCGTCGGCCAGCTCAGCGAGAACGCCCAAGCCTTCTTCGCCGGGCAGCCACGCCGCGTGGTCAGCTGAGCCAGGCGCCTGCCTCTGCTACACTGCGCCACTTTTTTCCAGGAGACGTCGTCCATGGACCCGCGCAGTGAAGTGTTGCTCCGCCAGGCAGAGCTGTTTCAGGGGCCGCTGCTGATCGCCGGCGCCCCCGCCGACGACCTGCTCGGCCAGTTGCCTCAGGCCCAGGCCTGGACTTGGCATGCCGGCGATCAGGCCATGCTCGAAAGCCGTTTCGCAGGCCGCAGCCATTACGGCGTCGAGGCCCCTGAAACAGCATTCGACAGCGCCGTGCTGTTCCTGCCCAAATCCCGCGAGCTGGCCGCCTACCTGCTCAACGCCCTGGCGTCGCGCCTGGCTGGCCGTGAGCTGTACCTGGTCGGTGAGAAGCGCGGTGGCATCGAGGGCGCGGCCAAGCAGTTGCAGGCCTTTGGCAAGCCACGCAAACTCGACAGTGCCCGGCACTGCCAGCTGTGGCAAGTGACCATCGACCAGGCGCCACAGGCAAAACCGCTGGAAAGCCTGGCCGAGCGCTTCGAGCTGGCCCTGGAAGACGGCCCGCTTCAGGTGGTCAGCCTGCCTGGGGTATTCAGCCATGGCCGACTCGACCGAGGTACTGCCCTGCTACTGAAGCATCTTGACGGCCTGGCCGATGGCCACATGCTGGACTTTGGCTGTGGTGCCGGGGTGCTGGGTGCCACGCTCAAACGCCGATACCCACAAAGCCGGGTGACCTTGCTGGACGTGGATGCCTTCGCCGTGGCCGCCAGCCGCCTGACGCTGGCTGCCAACGGCCTGGAAGGCGAAGTGATCAGCGGCGATGGCATTGACGCAGCCCCTACCGAACTGAGCCTTATCCTGAGCAACCCGCCGTTCCACACCGGCGTTCATACCAACTATCAAGCTTCAGAAAACTTGCTGAAAAAATCGGCCGTTCATCTGCGAAAAGGTGGCGAAATACGCTTGGTTGCCAACAGCTTCCTGCGCTACCAGCCACTGATCGAAGGGGCATTGGGCAACTGTCAGGTACGTGACGAGGCCGACGGTTTCCGCATCTACCAGGCAACTCACGGATAAAAACAGCGCTTGCCGAAAGCGTTTTGCCTAGGCAGAATCCGCACCGTCCTAGGGGAGTAGTCTCCCGCGAGCACCCAGCTCGCCCGGTACGCGTCAACATACTTGGTCCACAGACCATGGCGCGTGCGACCCACCATGCAAGCCTGCATGGCGAGATCCGCATAGACGGATCGAGGGTTTGACAAGACCTATGACACGCACACCTTACCCGGGGCGGGGAGGCTGTACGTGTCATAGCCGTGTCGACCCGCCCCCGTAGGAATCCTGATGCTGGAATCTCTGTTGGTCCCCACCGCTATCGTTGCCTTGGCCGAGATCGGCGACAAGACGCAACTGCTCGCACTCATTCTCGCTGCCCGCTTCCGCAAACCCTGGCCGATCATCGCCGGCATCATCGCCGCCACCCTGGCCAACCATGCCGCGGCTGGTGCCGTGGGGGCTTGGGTCGGCAGCTTCTTCAGCGAATCGGCGCTGCACTGGATCCTGGCCGCGAGCTTTACCGCCACCGCACTGTGGACCCTGGTGCCGGACAAAATGGATGACGACGAGAACCCGGCTCGCCGTTTCGGGCCGTTCCTGACGACACTGATTGCGTTCTTCCTGGCCGAAATCGGCGACAAGACCCAGGTCGCTACCGTGATGCTGGCCGCGCAGTATCCGCACCTGATCATGGTCATTATCGGCACTACCCTGGGCATGCTGATTGCCAACGTGCCGGTGGTGCTGGCGGGCAACTTCGCGGCTGACAAACTGCCGTTGACGCTGATTCGCCGCCTGGCGGCAACGGCGTTCTTCGTGCTGGCGATCGTGGCCGTCTATTCGGCAATGAAGACCAGTGGCTGGATTGGGTAAAGGGAAAGCGGGGGCTGCCATGCAGCCCCTGCATTCAGGCAGTTACGGTTTGGCTGCAGCCTGATACAGCGGCATCACCTTCGGAATCGCCGCCTGCAGCGAAGCAATGCGGCTCGCGGACGCCGGGTGAGTGCTCATGAACTCAGGCGGTGCACCTTCGGAAGCCTTGCTCATCTTGTTCCACAAGGTGATCGCGGCATTCGGGTCGTAGCCGGCACGGGCCGACAGCTCCAGGCCAATGAGGTCGGCCTCGTTCTCGTTGGCCCGGCTGTTGGGCAAGGTCATGGCGTAGTTCACCACCGTGTCGGCCATGGCCATGCTGCTCTGGCCGAGGCCGAAGATGGCACCGGCACCCTGGCGAGCCATTTCCACACCGTATGCCTTGGACATGGCCTCGCGGCTATGCTCACGCAAGGCGTGGGCAATCTCGTGCCCTACCACTGCGGCAATTTCCGCATCGGTGAGCTTGAGCTGATCGATCAGCCCGGTGTAAACGATGATCTTGCCGCCCGGGCCGCAGTTGGCGTTCAGTTCGTCACTCTTGATCACGTTGACTTGCCAGTCCCACTGCGCGGCATCCGGGCGGAATTTGGGCGCCTGGGCAATCAGGCGGTTGGCAATGGCCTGCACACGCCTGGCATCGGCACTGGACTTGTCGAGCACACCCTTGCTCGATGCTTCACCCAGGGTCTGCTGATACGACTGGGCGTACATCTGATTGACCTCGTCGGTCGAGAGCATGCTGAACATGTACTGCTGGCGCTCGACGCCAACAGCACCGCCGCTGGTGGTATTCACCGCCTGGCAGCCGGCCAGCAGGATGCCAGCACTCAACAGGCTGACGACAAAAGACTTACGCATGAAAACACTCCCTTTTTACATGCGCCGTATCCTAGGCCGAGTCGCCAGTGGCTGCCATAGCCGCAGGGAAGATTTTCGTCGCCTGTACCGATCCCTTCGCGGGCAAGCCCGTCCGCACAGGGGAACACGACCGTTGTAGGAGCGGGCTTGCCCGCCAAAGGACCGGCGCAGACAACCTATCAAGCCGGGGTCAAACACTCCGGCGCATCCAGCTTCGGGTCATTGACGAAATTGGCCAAGGCTCGCTCACGCAACGTCGCCGGCGGGCTGGCCAGCAGCTCGTGCAAACGGGCAACCGGCGTGTCCGGGTCAAGCCAGGCCGCCTGCCCCGCTTCGTCGAGGATGAGCGGCCGGCGCTGGTTCATGGCGGCCTGGGTCACCACCGCGCAACTCAGCCATACCTGGTCCTGCACCGGGTAGGCTTCCCAAACCGCCGCAAAGTACAACGACGCGCCCTCCCCCGGGGTCAACCAGAACGGGCGTTTGCGCACGTTGCCACGCCATTCGTAAAAGCCGTTGGCCGGCATCAGGCAGCGACGCTGGCGAAATGCATCGCGAAACATCGGTTGCTCGGCCAGCGTTTCGGCCCGGGCATGGGCGGGGGTACGGGACAGGTCGGTGAGCCAGGCCGGGGTCAACCCCCAGCGCGCCTTGGCCAGTTGCTGTTGGCCGTCAAGCTGACGCTGGATCAGCACCGACGCCCCAGGCGATATATTCCATTGGGCCGGCTGGCCGACGGGGAAGCCCGGCAGACTGGCAAGGGCCTGGGGCCAGCGAAACAGGGCGTAACGTCCACACATGGGCGAATTCAGAACCTAGCAGATCAAGGTACCGGGGACATCCTCCGGTTCGTCGCCAACCAATGGCTGGGCATCATTGTACGCATCGATCAGACGCCGTGCGCATTCGGCCTGCTCATCAGCGACAATGAGCCCCAGCAGCCCCTGCAAAGGCAGCTCGCCGGCGGCACCGAGCAGGTCACGGCCGACCACATGTACCTCGATCCCTTCGCTGGCAAGCATGCCCGCCAGCATTTGCGCCTCGAGCAGGCTTTCCGGTTCATAGATGCGCTGCATCAGGTGTCGTCCTCGCGGCGGACTTCAAGCATCCATTCGTCACCGTGCACCTGCAGAATGCACACCACAGGCTGGCAGCACACCTGGCAATCCTCGGTATAAACCTGGTCGCCAGCAGATAGATCGACGGTAGTTTCCACACGTTCGCCACAATAAGGGCAATCATAGAAGTCGGTTTCCAGCATCGCGGCCTCCGCAGTGACTTATGCGTATAATTGCCGGTCTGTTTACAGGGTCTGTGTGCGTCCGAGCCGTTTTTCGGAGCCCGTCCCTACCTTATTACCCTAGCCGTTTCCAACAAGAGAGCATGATGGGCGAATTCGATGCCATCCGACCGTACGACGACGCTGAGGTCCCTGCCGTTCTGGCACGCCTGCTCAGCGACCCGGCATTCCTCGATATCCTCACCCACTTCCGCTTTCCGCGGGCGGCCGGTGCTCTCGGCTGGTTGCTCAAGCCCTTGATTGCACGCCGCCTGCGCAAGGAATTCGCCGGCGTTACCTGTGTCTCGACCTTGCAGGACAAAGTCGAGTACTACGTCGACCAGACCATCGATCGCGCCACCGACGGCGTCACCTACTCGGGTGTGGAACAGCTCAAGGCCGGCACCGCCTACCTGTTCCTGGCCAACCACCGTGACATCGTCATGGACCCGGCCTTCGTCAACTATGCGGTGTACCACGCCGGCCTGCCCACGCCGCGCATCGCCATTGGCGACAACCTGCTGCAAAAGCCCTTTGTCAGCGACATGATGCGCCTGAACAAGAGCTTCATCGTGCACCGTTCGATCAGCGGGCGACGCGAAAAACTGGCTGCTTACCAACTGCTATCGGCCTACATCAACCACTCGATCCGTAACGATGCCACCTCGATCTGGATCGCCCAGGCCGAAGGTCGGGCCAAGGACGGTGACGACCGCACCGACTCGGCGATCCTCAAGATGTTCCACATGAGCCGCAAGGACGAGCCGTTCGGTGCAGTGATCCAGAGCCTGAACCTGACCCCGGTGTCGATCAGCTACGAGTACGACCCGTGCGACCAGGCCAAGGCCCGGGAGCTGTACATCCGCGCCACCACCGGCACCTACAAGAAGGCGCCGGGCGAAGATGACAACAGCATTGCCAAAGGCATTACCGGCTACAAGGGCCGCGTGCACATCAACTTTGCGCCGCCAGTAACCGAATACCACGAAGACACCAAGCAGCTGGCTGCGGAGATCGACCGGCAGATTCTGGGGGGCTACCGACTGTTCCCGGTGCATTACCTGGCGTATGCGATGTGGGAGGGCAAGGACGAAGCCCTGCAGGTGCCAAGCGCTGAGAAGGTGTTCCCGGCGGATGAGCTGGCCAAGGCCAAGGAAGAATGGCAACGGCGTCTGGATGCCTGCCCGCAAGAGCAGCGGCCTTACCTGGTGTTGCAGTATGCGACGCCGGTGCGCAACCAGTACCAGGTCAGACAGCAGGCACCTGTAGCCTGATCAGGTTCGGGGCTGCCTTGCGGCCCCGATGGTTCTCAGACCCAGGTGCTGAACCAGGACAGCAGCAGCGCCATCGCCAGGCACGAAAAGCCAAGAATGTAGAAGTATTTCGGCACCCGAAGGTCGAACGCGTCCACGACCCCCTCGTCTGCTGCCATGTACTCGCGGGTTTCGGCCTCGCGCCGCCGAGCACTGTGCAGCAGCAAACCGCCCGGGCAGGTCAGCAGCAGCGCCAGCAGGTTGATCAGCTTGGTGGGGTGGGCGGCCAGGAACCCCCAGAGCACTTGCAAGGACATCACGCAACCTCGGTGTGAGCAACGGCAAAGGCCAGCATTCTACCCAAGTCGCACCTTGGTGCCCGGCCTTGGCGACAAACTGTCATTAAATTTCATCTGTCATCCGCTCGTCATCAATACAGGCGACCCTGTCGGCCTTTTCATGGCCCGGAGCCTTTTCATGTTGCACGCCGAAAACCAGGACCGCCTCTACCTCGTTGCCCAGAGCGATGAACAACAGGCGTTGATCGATGGTTTTGCCATCAATGTGCAGGACCGCCAGTGGCTGGTCTACTGTGCGCTTGGCGGGCACGCGCATGAGGATTTGCCCGAAGTGCATGCAGGCACAGGATTCAGCTTGCTGGATTTCCACATAGAAGCTGCGTGAGCCTGCGCCGACCGGACAATAAAAAACCCGCGGCCTGTCACTCAGGCAGCGGGTTTTCTTGTACAACCTGAAGCTTACTGACCGAGCACCTGCCCGATGCTCGGGTCCTTGAACAGGCGGGTCAGGGCATCGCTCAGCACATCACCCACCAGCTGGTTATTGGTGTCCTGATTCGGCGCCATGCCGAAACGCTGGTCCAGCGAAGCGCCATAACGGCCGCTGTAACGGCGGCCACCATTGGTCACATCAGCACGGAAGGTGGCGCCGATGGTGGCCTCGGTCACGTAAAGGTTGTCTTTGGGCGACTGGTACTTCAGCTCAGCCAGGGTCACGGTCAGCTGCGGTGCATTGCCGGCGTTCGGGGTCGGGGTGAAGCCGAGCAGGCGCACAGCCGCTTCAGCCTGAGCCTGCAGCTTGGGCACCACGTCATTACCGCTGACACTGATGGTGCTGGTCTCGGGGTACATGCCACCGCGGGTACCCAGGGACTGCGAAGGCCGCCCATCCACTACCCGGACCACTACCGGCTGGCCATGGCCGACCGGGGCCAGCTGGGCCTTGAGCGTGGGTTGCGGATTGAGTTGTTGCGGGCTGTGGGCACAACCGACCAGGCTGAGGCTGGCCACGGCGATCAAACCGAACAACAGACGTTGCAACATGCGCGTTTCTCCAGAAAATGCGGCAAAGGCCCACAGTATACCCAGCCAGGCACAGACCAGTCATCGGCCCGCCCCGGTTGTCACAATCGTTTCATGGCCACTCCCTTATCCTTGCGCCAAGCCCTAACGCAAAGGACTCGCCGCCATGGCCTCGCTCTGGACTCTGCTCTTCCAACGGCCGCGCCACAACGCTTATGCCCGCCTTGACGCTGATGGCAAATGCCTGGCCTTCAAGCAATGCAGCCAGGCACCAAGCGGCATCGACTGGGTGCAGGTCAGCGAAATTCAGCTAGCCTGGCTGGGGCGCGAGCTGCCCATCGAAGCCCGGGTTTGCGCCCGCGCAAGCCGCCGTTGGCACCAGCGCCTCCTCGCTGTCTGACAAACGCTGCAATAAAAACCACGAATGGCGACATTTCTGCCCGCGACATCGCTATAATCTCCCCCCGATTATAAGGACGTCTCCTGATCGGGCCCCGCATCCGCCGATTGACCCCGGCAACTTCACCGCTTCGCCCACAGAGAGCCTTCCACTCAGGTCTTGCATCGGCTGTCGTGCCTGTTTTTCCGGCCCTTCACACTGCATGAACCTGCGGGTTGCCATCGCGCAGTCCCCTTTTGAGGTTCACGTCTCCAAAAGAGCGTGAAAAAACGGTTTTCACAACTTCACAAGAGTGTGGCGAGCAAATGAACAGTCTGGCATGTGCAAAAGCGGCAGATGTGTCCCGAACAGCCCTGAACAGGCGGCAGATGCGCTCATCCTGTATGAGTGTCTGAACCGTTCCATAACGCACGCACGACACCTTGACCATAAGTCGAATTGCCGCACCTGTGGCAAACGGCGTTCAATACCCGAACCCGAAGACTGATTGGCGGTGTCCGCGGAAGTTGCAAGAACTGCGAAAAGTCGGACATGGCGACCCTGGCAACCCCAGGTCCTATGCTGTCAATTAGGTAGCTGTAGATTGTGGAGACGCGTTAAATGGCGCAGAACGAATCGGTTGATGTGGTACTGGTAGGCGCGGGCATCATGAGTGCCACCCTGGCCGTACTGCTGAAGGAGCTTGACCCGACCCTGAAGCTTGAGGTCGTCGAGGCGATGGACTCCGGGGCCGCGGAAAGCTCCAACCCCTGGAACAACGCAGGCACCGGCCACGCCGGCCTGTGCGAGCTGAACTACACGCCGCAGGCCGCCGATGGCAGCATCGACATCAAGAAGGCCGTGCACATCAACACCCAGTTCGAGGTTTCGCGCCAGTTCTGGGCCTACCTGTGCAAGAAGGGCAACTTCGGCTCGGCGCGTGCCTTCATCAACCCTGTCCCGCACCTGAGTTATGTCGAGGGTGACAAGGGTGTTTCCTTCCTCAAGAAGCGCTTCGAGCTGCTCAAGCAGCACCATGCCTTCGCCGAGATGGAATACACCGAAGACAAGGCCGTGATGAACGACTGGATGCCGCTGATGATGCCTGGCCGCCCGGCCGACCAGCACATCGCCGCTACCCGCGTGGCCAAAGGCACCGACGTGAACTTCGGCGCACTGACCAACAAGCTGCTCAAGCTGCTGGGCGACTCGCCGGACGCGCAGGTCAAGTACAGCAAGAAGGTTGTCGGCCTGCGCCGTAACGGCAGCGGCTGGACCGTGAGCATCAAGGACGTCAACAGCGGCGGCAGCCGTGAAGTCGACGCCCGCTTCGTCTTCCTCGGCGCTGGTGGCGCGGCTCTGCCGCTGCTGCAGTTGTCCGGCATTCCGGAAAGCAAAGGCTTCGGCGGCTTCCCGGTCAGCGGCCAGTGGCTGCGCTGCGACAACCCGGAAATCGTCAAGCAGCACCAGGCCAAAGTGTATAGCCAGGCCGCCGTAGGCGCCCCGCCGATGTCGGTACCGCACCTGGACACCCGCGTCGTGGACGGCAAGACTTCGCTGCTGTTCGGCCCCTATGCCGGCTTCACCACCAAGTTCCTCAAGCACGGCTCGCTGATGGACCTGCCGCTGTCGGTGCGCATGGGCAACATCGGCCCGATGCTGGCTGTGGCCCGCGACAACATGGACCTGACCAAGTACCTGGTCAGCGAAGTGATGCAGTCGATGGAGCAGCGCCTGGAAGCCCTGCGTCGCTTCTATCCGCAGGCCAAGGCCGAGGACTGGCGCCTGGAAGTGGCTGGTCAGCGTGTGCAGATCATCAAGAAAGACCCGAAGAAAGGCGGCGTGCTGCAGTTCGGTACCGAGCTGGTCTCGGCCCAGGACGGCAGCCTGGCCGCACTGCTCGGCGCATCGCCGGGTGCCTCGGTAACCGTATCGATCATGCTGGAACTGATTGAGCGCTGCTTCCCCGAGCAGGCCAAGGGTGCCTGGGCTGCCAAGCTCAAGGAAATCTTCCCGGCTCGCGAGAAGACCCTGGCAACCGATGCTGCGCTGTACCACAAGATCAGTGCCGATAACGACGCGGCCCTGGACCTGGCAGAAAGCAGCCCGGCGGCCAAGCATTACGCCTGAACTGCCTGCTAACGAAAAAACGCCCCTCGGGGCGTTTTTTGTGCCTGGAGACCTATCAGCCTGTGCCGGCCTCTTCGCGGGCTTGCCCGCTCCCACAGGTTCGGCGCTGCCCTCATCCCTGTGGGAGCGGGCGAGCCCGCGAAAGGGCCAGCACAGGTTGAAGATCAACCGCGGGCTTTATCGATGATCTCGATGTACTCAGGTGCATTGCGCTGGTCGGCAATCTGCTCGACGAAGGTTTTGCCGTGCTCGTCCTTGCCATCCAGGTCCAGGCCAGCTTCGACGAAGAAGCCTACAAAGCGCTCGAAGTCGCCAACGCGCAGGCCACGGTAGGCCTTGACCAGCTTGTGCAGCGACGGCGAAGTCACACCATCGGCCGGCTCGAACTGAAGGAACGACTTGACGTAGTCGTCGCTGATTTCGTCACCGATTACCTGTTTCTTGTCTTTACGCATTGCCGACTCCAACTGGACCATCACTGAATTTCGAAGGCCGGCAGTTTACCCCCCGCAGGCTTCGCGCCTCAACGCGTACGTACCGTCCCGGTGTGCAGGTCGGCCCAGATGTGGCCGTTGCCATAAGTCAGAAACTGCACGTATAGGGTTTCGTTACGCAGCAGGTCCATGACCACCCGGTAGTTGCTGACCGGGTAATTCAGGCTCAAGGTACGGGTTTTAGCGTCATACACAGGCTTTTTCAGGCTTTTGGCCGCTTCACCATCGAACGTCAGCAGCACCTGGGCAATGGTCGCACCCTTGCTCAGCGGCTTGCCCTTCAGACGCACCTGCAATGACGATGTGATCGGGATCGGTTGCTGATCGGACTGGCGCTGGGCCCCTACGACCACCGAATAGTCAGTCACCTGCAGCAATTGCTGGCTGGTCGGCGCTTCCTGGCGCAGGGACTGGTCATCAGGTGGCAGGAACTGACTGTGCAGCGGTGCGGCAGCGAGCGGCATACTGACCGCCAGCAGGAGGGGAAGAATCGCACGCATGTGAGGCTCCTTGTCTGAAGGAGCACTCTAGCACGCCGGGTACAGCCGATATCAATCGAACTGCGCGCGCATCCAGGCCTGGTAATCGGCCACACCGGCTTCACCCTCGCGCGGCGCCCAGTGTGCGTGCTCACCCTCGCCCACCGGTCGGTATGGCCCAGCCTTGCACTCGAACAACATACTGTCCGGCTCCAGCACCACCAAGCCATGGTAGGTACCAGGCGCCAGATCCACCCCCAGACAGTCGCCACCGGCCTGCAGCACCCGCTTGTCAGTGACCGCGCCTTGCTCATCGAAGATCAACAGGCCAAAGCGCCCCTTGAGCGCTATCAAGGTTTCAGCCTTGTCGGCGCTCAAATGGCGATGCGGCGGAATGTAGGTGCTCGGTTGCAGCCCGACCGCCATGCGATGGCACGGCTCTTCCATTTCATGGAAGGTGTGATGCTGCCGCCCGCGCGGGTTGGCAGTAGCCTTTTCGGCCAGCCCGGCGAACAGCGATTGGTCGATGAACGCAGGCTGGCGCACGGTTACAGCCCCTTTACGGCGAAGATGCCGTTAGCGTTGCGCCAGTAACCTTTGTAGTCCATGCCGTAACCGAAGATATAGCGATCAACGCAAGGCAGGCCCACATAGTTGGCCTTGAGGTCAGGGCTTGCCTTGCGGTCGTGGTCCTTGTCGATCAGCACAGCGGTGTACACCGAGCGGGCGCCGGCATGCTTGCAAAACTCGATGATGGCGCTGAGGGTGTGCCCTTCGTCGAGGATATCATCGACGATCAACACGTCACGGTCGATGAACGACACTTCCGGCTTGGCCTTCCAGAAAAGCTCGCCACCGCTGGTCTGGTTGCGGTAGCGGGTAGCGTGCAGGTACGAAGCTTCCAGCGGGAACTGCAGGTGGGTCAGCAGTTTGCCGGAGAAGATCAGGCCGCCGTTCATCACGCAGAACACAACCGGGTTCTTGTCGTGCAGGTCCTTGCAGATCTGCTCGCCGACTTTGGCGATGGCCGCTTCGACTTCGGCTTCGGTGTACAGGCAGTCAGCTTCACGCATGACTTGACGGATATGCTCGAGATCGGCGGACATGGCGCTCTCCGGGGGTGCATTTTGGAAAAGCGGGCAAAGGTACGCATCCGCTCGTCACAGATCAAGCATTTATGGACTAACGTCCAGAATGACCAGACGACAGCACAGGCTGAATAGATTAATCTAGCGCGGTTTTTTTGCCCGCCTTTCGGAGCCCCCCTATGCCCACTCGTGAGATCCGCCATCCGCTGATCCGCCACAAGCTCGGCCTGATGCGCCGTGCCGATATCAGTACCAAAAACTTTCGCGAACTCGCCCAGGAAGTCGGCGCGCTCCTGACGTATGAAGCCACCCAGGACCTGCCCCTCGAAACCTACGAGATCGACGGCTGGTGTGGCAAGGTCTCGGTTGAAAAAATCGCCGGCAAGAAGATCACTGTAGTGCCGATCCTGCGCGCCGGCATCGGCATGCTCGACGGCGTGCTCAGCCTGATTCCGGGTGCCAAGGTCAGCGCCGTCGGCGTTGCCCGTAACGAAGAAACCCTCGAAGCCCATACCTACCTGGAAAAGCTCGCGCCGGACATCAACCAGCGCCTGGCCCTGATCATCGACCCGATGCTGGCCACCGGCGGCTCGATGGTTGCCACCATCGACCTGTTGAAAAAGGCCGGCTGTAAAGAGATTCGCGCCATGGTCCTGGTCGCCGCGCCAGAAGGCATCGAGGTGGTGGAAAAAGCCCACCCGGACGTGAAGATCTACACCGCCTCGATCGACCAGCGCCTGAACGAACACGGCTACATCGTGCCTGGCCTGGGCGATGCCGGTGACAAGATCTTCGGCACCAAGCAAAAGGACGCCTGACCATGCAGGACGGCTTCAACGACCCGCTCTGGCGCCAGGTCGTTTCGGGCGCGCAGATGCTCTTCGTGGCATTCGGCGCGCTGGTGCTGATGCCCCTGATCACCGGCCTCGACCCGAACGTCGCGCTGTTCACCGCCGGCATCGGCACGCTGCTATTCCAGCTGGTCACCGGTCGTCAGGTACCCGTGTTCCTGGCCTCGAGCTTTGCCTTCATTACGCCGATCATCCTCGCCAAAGGCCAGTTCGGCCTTGCCGAGACCATGGGTGGTGTAATGGCTGCTGGCTTCGTGTACACCTTCATGGGGCTGATGGTCAAAGTCAAAGGCACCGGTTTCATCGACCGCATGCTGCCGCCGGTAGTGATCGGCCCGGTGATCATCTCCATCGGCCTGGCCATGGCACCGATCGCCGCCAACATGGCGATGGGCAAAGGTGGGGACGGTACAGCACTGATGCCGTACAAGACGGCCATGCTGATCTCGATGCCAGCGCTGCTGACAACCTTGATCGTTGCCGTATTCGGCAAAGGTATTTTCCGCCTGGTTCCCATCATCTCCGGCGTGCTGGTGGGCTTTGCCCTGTCGTTCGCCTTTGGCGTAGTCGACACCGCCAAGATCGCTGCCGCACCGTGGCTGGAAATCCCCAATTTCACCGCCCCTGCGTTCAACTGGCAGGCCATTCTGTTCATCGTCCCGGTTGCTCTGGCGCCGGCGATCGAGCACATCGGCGGGGTGATCGCAGTGGGCAGCGTGACCGGCCGTGACTACCTGAAAAAGCCCGGCCTGCACCGGACTTTGCTGGGCGACGGCCTGGCCACCACTGCTGCCGGCCTGTTCGGCGGCCCGCCCAACACCACCTACGCCGAAGTGACCGGCGCGGTGATGCTGACCAAGAACTACAACCCGAAGATCATGACCTGGGCGGCGGTCTTCGCCATTACCCTGGCCTTCATCGGCAAGTTCGGCGCGCTGCTGCAGAGCATCCCGGTGCCGGTGATGGGCGGCATTTTGTGCCTGCTGTTCGGCTCGATTGCAGCGGTGGGCATGAACACCATGATCCGCCACCAGATCGACCTGGCCGAAGCACGCAACCTGGTGATCGTCTCGGTGACACTGGTGTTCGGTATCGGCGGCGTGCTGATCGGCAGCGGTGACGGTCCGGATGACTGGGGCCTGAAGGGCATCGCCCTGTGCGCCATTGTGGCTATTGCCCTGAACCTGATTCTGCCGGGCAATGATGGCTGGAAGCACAAGAAGCTGGATGTATAACCGGTCGGAAGGGGCCGCCACACGGCCCCTTTGATTCAGGCGTTTTCACACATATCAGCCAACACCCTGACCCACTCCGGGTGATCATTCAGGCACGGCACCAGCACCAGCTCCTGGCCGCCAGCCTCGACAAACTGCTCGCTGCCACGCATGCCAATCTCTTCCAGCGTCTCGATGCAATCCGCCACAAACGCAGGGCACATCACCAGCAGCTTCTTCACCCCGGCCTTGGCCAGCTCATCCAACCGCGTCTCTGTGTAAGGTTCGATCCACTTGTCCCGCCCCAGCCGCGACTGGAACGATACCGACCATTTGCCATCAGGTATGCCCATGCGCTGCGCAAAGGCCTTGGCCGTAGCCAGGCATTGCCCGCGATAGCAAACCGAACGTACTTCGGCGGGTGCACCGTGGCAGCAATCGGCAGCACGCAGGTCGTGCTTGACCCCCTTCGGAAACAGCTTCTTCAGGTGCCGTTCCGGCAAGCCATGAAAGCTCAGCAGCAGGTGGTCGTAACCCTGCTCCAGATACGGCCGGGCGCTGGCTGCCAGCGCCTCGATGTACGCCGGGTGCTCGTAGAACGGCTGCAACACGCGCATCTGCAACGGCAACTGCCGCTCGCTGACCGCCTGTTTTGCCTGCTCGACCACAGTGGTCACCGTACTGTCGGCGAACTGTGGATAAAGCGGTGCCAAAGTCACCTTGCGCACACCTTGAGCGGCCAACCGCGCCAACACATCAGGCAAGGCCGGCTGGCCGTAGCGCATGGCAATTTCCACCGGGCCATGGGGCCAGTGCTCGACCATCGCGGCCTGCAGGCGACGGGTCAGCACAACCAAAGGCGAGCCCTCCTCCCACCAGATCGAAGCGTAGGCATGTGCCGACTGCTCCGGGCGCTTGACCAGGATCAGTGACACCAGCAAGCGCCGCACCGGCCACGGCAGGTCGACCACGTACGGGTCCATGAGGAACTGGTTGAGGTAGCGGCGCACATCGGCCACCGAGGTGGAGGCCGGGGAACCCAGGTTGACCAGCAGCAGGGCGTGATCGGTCATGCAGCGTCCTATGTCAGAGGCGACTGGACAGGTTGTCCAGCGCCGATTGCAGATCGTTGAAGCGGAAGGTGAAGCCGGCTTCGAGCAAGCGTACCGGGCGCGCCCGCTGGCCTCCCAGCAGCAAGGTCGACATCTCGCCAAGCCCGGCCTTGAGCAGCAATGCCGGCACTGGCAGCAGCGCCGGCCGATGCAGGGCGCGGCCCAGTCGCCTGGCAAACTCACGGTTGCGCACAGGCTCCGGGGCACAGGCATTATAAGGACCGCTGGCATCCTTGTGCTGCAAGAGAAAATCAATCAGGGCGACCTGGTCATCTATATGAACCCAGGGCATCCACTGCCGCCCGTTGCCCAAAGGCCCGCCCAGCCCCAGCTTGAAGGGCACGCGCAGGCGCGACAAAAAGCCGCCGTCACTGGCCAGCACCAGGCCGGTACGTACCAGTACCACGCGGATCCCCTGTGCTTGCGAACGCTGGGCGGTCTCTTCCCAGGCAATACACAACTGGCTGGCGAAATCTTCACGCACCGGGGGTGAAGCCTCGGTCAGTTCACGTTCGCCGCCGTCTCCGTACCAACCTACCGCAGAGCCGGAGATCAACACCTCCGGGCGCTGCTCACGGGTGCCCAGCCAAGCCAGCAATTGCTCGGTAAGGGTGACACGGCTGGCCCACAACAAGTTGCGCCGGGCGGCCGTCCAGGGCCTGTCGGCAATCGGCGCACCGGCAAGGTTGACCACCGCATCAAGATGATCATCGGCCTCCAGCTGCTCCAGGCGGGCGATGCCACGTACCCCGCTACCACAAATCTTCGCCACCTGTTCAGGACGCCGACTCCAAACCGTAAGCCGATGCCCTTGGCCAAGCCAGTACTGGCATAGATGCTTGCCAATCAAACCGGTGCCACCTGTCAGCAATATATGCATGGCTGTGTCCTCGCAGAATGCGGCGGTGGTCTATTTTTAACATCAAGGCACTTTTTTGACCCGACGCTCTCGGATAAACATAGGCCAACCTGTTCGCCACACGGAATAACCTTATACATAATTTGTGCATTGTACAGGTTTGCCTGACAGCGTAGTCTGCTCACAGCAAGGTTTGAAGAGGCCATCATGACAGTACCTATCGCCATCATCGGGGCCGGCATCGCCGGCTTGTCAGCCGCCCAGGCCTTGCAGAAGGCCGGGCAATCCGTGCACTTGTTCGACAAAGGCCACGGCAGTGGCGGGCGCATGGCCAGCAAGCGCAGCGAGGCCGGCGCGCTCGACCTCGGAGCCCAATACTTCACGGCCCGTGACCGCCGCTTTGTCGATCAGGTGCAGCAATGGGTGGCCGCTGGCTGGGCCGAGCAGTGGAAGCCTCAGCTGTACAACTACCTTGATGGCGAACTCACCCCCTCCCCCGACGAGCAGACGCGCTGGGTAGGCGTGCCACGCATGAGCGCCATCACCCGAGGCTTGCTCAAGGACGTCACCGTCAACTTCGGCTGCCGCATCGCGGAAGTGTTTCGCGGCAAGCAGTACTGGCACCTGCAGGATACCGAAGGTTGCAGCCACGGCCCCTACAGCCGTGTAGTGATCGCCGTCCCGGCACCGCAGGCCACGCCACTTCTGGCCGCCACACCGAAGCTGGCTGCCGTGGCCGCTGGCGTGCAAATGGAACCTACCTGGGCCGTCGCCCTTGCCTTCGAGGCACCGCTGGATACGCCAATGCAAGGCTGCTTCGTGCAGGACAGCCCGCTGGGCTGGCTGGCCCGCAATCGCAGCAAGCCCGGCCGCGATGAGCACCTGGACACATGGGTACTACACGCCACGTCAGACTGGAGCCGGCAGCACATCGACCTGCCCAAGGAAGAAGTCATCGAACAGCTGTGGGGCGAATTCGCCGAGCTGGTCGGCTGCGTGGTACCGCCGCCCACCTTCGCCCTCGCCCACCGCTGGCTCTATGCCCGCCCCAGCAGCAACCATGAGTGGGGGGCACTGGCGGATGCTGACCAAGGCTTGTACGCCTGTGGGGACTGGTGCCTGTCCGGCCGCGTCGAGGGCGCCTGGCTCAGTGGCCAGGAAGCAGCTCGGCGCTTGCTCGAACACCTTGAGTGATGCAGAACTATACAAAAATACTAGTTTGCATAACTTCAGCGCTGTGCTGAAATAAACCTGTACAAGATTTGCGTCACGTACAGGTTTATTTTCGGAGGCAGCCATGCACGACCCTTCCGTACACAGCAAGCCACGCATCGCCATCAGCGCCTGCCTGACCGGGCACAGCGTGCGCTACAACGGCGGCCACAAGGCTTCCGACCTGTGCCGTAAACAGCTGGAACATCACTTCGACTGGCTACCCGTGTGTCCGGAAGTGGCAATCGGCCTGGGTATTCCCCGTGACCCGATTCGCCTGGTCGGCAACCCCGAACAGCCCGAAGTGGTCGGCACCCGCGACCGCGGCAAGGACCTGACCGACCCGCTGCGCACCTATGGTGAGCAGATGGCCAACGAACTTGACGACATCTGCGGCTACATCTTCATGCAGAAGTCTCCTTCTTGCGGCCTGGAACGGGTAAAGGTCTATCAGGACAATGGCCACCCGGCCGTGCATGGCGGCCGTGGTGTCTATGCCCAGGCTTTCTGCGCGCTGCGCCCGGACCTGCCAGTAGAGGAAGAAGGTCGGCTGCATGACCCCGTGCTGCGCGAAAACTTCATAAGCCGCGTTTACGCCTACGCCGACTGGCAGCGCCTGTTGGCCGAAGGCCTGAACCGTGGTGCTCTGGTGCGCTTTCATTCGCGCTACAAGTATTTGCTGATGGCCAACAACCCCCAGGCCTATCGCACCCTCGGCCGCCTGCTTGGCAGCATGAGCAAGGATGACGAACCACAGAGCATCGGCCCGCGCTATTTCAGCCAGCTGATGCAGGCCCTGCGCCGCTGTGCCAGCCGCGGCACCCACAGCAACGTGCTGCAGCACCTGAGCGGTTACTTCAAGGATGCCCTGACGCAGCAGGACAAGGCTGAGTTGCAGGCAGTCATCGGCCAATACCAACAAGGCGTAGTACCACTGGTAGTGCCACTGACCCTGCTCAAACACCATTTGCGCAAGCACCCAGACCCCTACTTGCAGCAGCAAGCCTACCTGCAACCGCACCCCGAGAGCCTGGGCTTGCGCAATGCGGTCTGAGGACTTGCTGCCCATCGGCGAACTGGCCCGTCGCACCGGCGTCAACCCCGTCACCCTGCGCGCCTGGGAGCGCCGTTATGGGTTGCTCAAGCCACAGCGCACCGCCAAGGGGCATCGCCTGTATCCACTTGAGCAGGTCGAACGCGTCGAGGCCGTCCTGGCCTGGCTGCAGCGTGGCGCGTCGGTCGGCCAAGTCCGCGAGTTGCTCGACAAACCTACCAGCACTCCACCAAAGGGTGACTGGCAAGCCAGGCAATTCCAGCTGATCGAGGCCATCGCCAGCCTGTCACAGCGCGCCCTCGACCAGCAACTTAACCAGGCCATGGCGCTGTACCCGGCGGTCACCCTGTGCGAGCAATTGCTGCTGCCGCTACTCGACATGCTCGACCTGCGCTGGCGCAATTACTTCAACGCTCGGCTGGAGCAGGTGTTTTTCCACAGCTGGCTACGCAGCAAGCTCGGTGCCCGCGTGTATCACGACAACCAGCTGCTGCAAGGCCCTGCCGTATTGCTGGCCGAAGACAGCGAACGCACCTTCAGTCCAGGCTTATGGTTGTGCGCCTGGCTGCTCACCAGCAACGGCTTCCCGGCCGAGGTACTCGAGCAGCCTGTCGCAGGCCCGCAATTGCTAAGCGCCGTCAACGTTCTGAAACCACGCGCCTTACTCCTGCACCTGGGGCCACGCATCGACGACAAGGCGTTGCTGCGCACCCTGCAAGGCTTGCCGGTCCCCAAGCTACTGGGCGGTACCACGCTGGCGCTGCATGAAGCCCGCTTGAAGGCTTTTGAGCTTCCCGATCTTTTCCTGTTCGATACCCCGCAGGCGGCATTGCGCGTGCTTCAAGCCCACGATCGACAGCCTGTAGAGAAAACTCCCCCATGCACCTGACCTGGCTGCGCAGCGACCTGCGCATCGATGACAACACTGCACTCAGCGCCTCCACAGAGCGCGGCCCGACCATCGCCCTGTGGCTTGTCAGCCCCGGGCAATGGCAAGCCCATGACGATGCCGACTGCAAAGTCGACTTCTGGCTGCGTAACCTGAATGACCTGCGCCAATCACTGGAAAAGCTGAACATACCCCTGCTGATCCGCACAATCGAAACCTGGGACCAGGCGCCACAGGCGGTGCTCGATGTCTGCCGCCAGCATCAGGTGCAAAGCGTGCACTGGAACGAGGAGTACGGCATCAATGAGCAGCGCCGGGATGATGCCACCCGGGCACTGCTGGAAAAGTCGGCCATCCAGGCACACAGCTACCTCGACCAGCTGTTCTTCCGTCCGGGTACCGTGCTTACCCGCAGTGGCGATTACTTCCAGGTCTTCAGCCAGTTCAAGAAAACCTGCCTGGAACATTTGCACCGCAGCCTGCCGGCCTTGGCCCGGCGAGTGAAGCGCCAGGCACCGTTGAACATCGGCAGCGATCCGGTCCCGCTACACGTAGAGGGATTCGGAACAACCACGCACACAGTGCGCGACCACTGGCCAGCAGGTGAGGCTGAGGCACAGTCCCGCCTGTCACGCTTCCTCGACGAAACCATCGACGACTACCAGCACTTGCGTGATTTGCCTGCCAAGCCCGGTACCAGCCAGCTTTCACCCTACCTGGCCGCCGGCGTGATCTCGCCCCGCCAATGCTTGCACGGTGCACTGGCCTGCAACCGGGGCGAGTTCGACAGTGGCAGCACGGGCGTGCAGACCTGGGTCAACGAGCTACTGTGGCGCGAGTTCTACAAGCACATCCTGAGCGGTTATCCACAGGTCTCCCGCCACCGCGCCTTCCGTGCCCAGACCGAAGCCCTGCCGTGGCGTGACGCCCCGGCAGACCTGGAGGCGTGGGAGCAGGGCCGCACCGGTTTCCCGATCATCGATGCCGCCATGCGCCAACTGCTGCACACCGGGTGGATGCACAACCGCTTGCGCATGGTCGTGGCCATGTTCCTCAGCAAGAACCTGCTGATTGACTGGCGCAAGGGCGAGCGGCACTTCATGCGCCACCTGATTGACGGCGACCTGGCCGCCAACAACGGGGGCTGGCAGTGGAGTGCGTCCACCGGCACCGATGCGGTGCCCTATTTCCGTATCTTCAACCCGATTTCGCAGTCGCAGCGCTTCGATCCTCAGGGGCATTTCATTCGCCACTGGGTACCAGAACTACAAGCGCTCGACGAAAAAGCCATCCATCACCCCATTAAATCGACGGACCTTTTCGGTAATACTGCTTACCTAAGTCCAATCGTAGATCTCAGCAGCAGTCGCCAGCGGGCCCTGGAAGCGTTCAAAGGGCTGCCACGCCGGCAGAATCAGGGGATAACGTCTTGAATAACTCACGCAGTTTCTGGGTTACGGGCGCAAGCAACGGACTTGGCTTGGCTTTGGTGAAGAGGATGCTCGAGGAAGGGCATCGCGTTGCCGCCAGCGGCAAGGATGGCGCTGCACTGGATGCTTTGGGGGCACGCTACGGCCGCCAATTGTTGCGTTTGCCGTGGCAGTTGCATGAAGAACAACAAATCACCCATGCATGCCAACAGATTTGCCATGCCTGGTGTTCGCTGGACGGTCTGATCATCAACACCGGCACCAGCGATTACCTGTCAGCCGATGTCAATGACGCTGAGCTGATCGAAACAATCGTCACTACCAACCAGCTTGCCGCAGAGCATTGCCTGGGCAAAGCGCTGCCGTTGCTGGCAAAGGGGCAGTCACCGCAGGTGATGGCGCTTTTCAACCGTTATTCGGCGTTGCAGCTGTTTGCACCGACACAGGTGACTGCGGGCTGGAACAACTTGCCGCAGTGGATGCGTGAGCAGCGCAAGGCCCTTGAGGAGCAAGGGGTAGCACTGACCATTGTAGGACCACAATCGCTGAAGGTAACGGTGACGTCGGCACAGGCGATACCGGAGGCGTGGACGCCCGACAGTGCCGCAGAGGAGTTATTGCGGCGGTGGCCTCAGCGAGAACCGGAACTGGTCCTGGAGACGCTGAACGTCAGTAGCCTGTGGCCACTGACGCGCTAACACCTGAATTCAGTACTACCCCCTTCGCGGGCATTGCCCGCGAAGGGGGGAATGCAGGTGAACTCAGAGCGCCATTCGGTAATGCAAGCTATAGCTTTCTACACCATCATTGGGCTCTTTGATGCCGGCGTTCGAGTAGTGAATCGCCCGCACCCCAATCTCATGCCCGCCGGCAAAGCGCAAACCAAAGCCGATGCGATCCTCGAACTGGAAAGCCGAACCCAGCTCGTTGCTTTCCAACTCGGTGCTGGAGAACGCCGCCACCCCGATCCCCGCTTCGATGTAAGGCTTCACCGACTCCCCGGCAAACTCATAGACGAACACTGGCGCGAAGGACAGGCTGTGATTGCTCGCGGTCTCGTCGCCATCCCAGTAGGTGTAGGCGCCATCCCAATAGCCGGTCAGCCGACCAACGCTGGTCTGCCACCAGCTCGCATCCCAGTTCGATTGCAGCCCTAGCCGGTAGACCATGGTCGAATCGCCGGTCTGCCCCACCGAAAACGAAACATCGGCAGCTTGTACCGACATCGATTGTCCCATAACAAAGGCAGCAGCCGCTGCCAAGCCGAGCAGTTTCCTCATGAGAAACATCCTTCTTCCTGATGCTGTTGTTAGTGTCCGCCTCATCTCAGGCAAAGCGGTAGAAAGCAGAAGTGGAACGATAGTTCAGCTGGTTTTCACGTTTTTTTCACAACGCAAAGCTTTGCACATCGCCGGACTTATGCCACAGCACAGGTAGGATTTTTCTTAGGATTTCTGGATCAGCGCTTGTCCAGAAGCGTGCAGCGCCAGCCGGGCCTTCGGCCAGCAGATCATTGGCACCCAACAGCCGTCGCAACTGACGCGCCACGGCCGCGCCGGTGTCGATGATGGCCACGTCCTCCGGCACCATGCTGGCCAGCAATGGGCGAAGGAAAGGGTAATGGGTGCAGCCGAGGATCAGCGTATCGCAACCTGCTGCCAGCAGCGGCTGCACGTAACCTTGCAGCATCTGGCGCAACGCCGGGCTTGCAAGGTCACCGGTTTCGATCAGCTCGACCAGCCCTGGGCAAGGCTGGGTGATAACCCGTACGTCATTGGCGAAGCGGTCGAGCAAGGCTGCGAACTTGGCACTCTGCAGGGTACCGGTAGTGGCCAGCACACCGACCACGCCCGAGCGGGTGGCGGCTGCAGCAGGCTTCACGGCCGGCTCCATGCCCACCAACGGCCAGGTCGGATACAACTCTCGCAGGTCGGCCACTGCCGCCACCGTGGCGGTGTTGCAGGCCAACACCATGGCCTTTGCGCCTTGCTCATGGAAGAACCCGGCAATGTGCCGGCAGCGCTCGCGGATATAGTCCGGCGACTTCTCACCGTAGGGTATATGCCCGCAATCGGCCACATACAGCAACGTCTCGTTGGGCAGCAGGCGCTGGATCTCGGCGAGCACCGACAAACCGCCAACCCCCGAGTCCATGACGCCTACCGGCGCCGAGCGCTCAGCCATCGCGCTTGCCACAGACCGTGCACGCCGGGTCGCGCTTGACACGAAGCTCGCGGATACGGGTACCTAGGGCATCAATCAACAGCAAGCGGCCAACCAACGGTTCACCGAAGCCCGCCAGCAGCTTCATCGCCTCCAGCGCCTGCAGGCTACCCACCAGCCCCACCAGCGGGCCAATGACGCCTGCTTCGCTGCAAGTCAGTTCAGCTTCGCTACCGTGTCCGTAAAGGCAGTGGTAGCACGGGCTGTAGTCGCGCCGCGGGTCGAACACCGACAGTTGACCTTCCAGACGGATTGCCGCACCGCTGACCAATGGCTTGCTGGCGGCGACACAGGCAGCGTTGACCGCTTCGCGGGTAGAGAAATTGTCGGAGCAGTCCAGCACCAGGTCGACCGCCGCCACCGCAGCCGCCAGCGAGTCCTCGTCCAGTGCCTGGCGGTGAGCAACCAGGCTGACTTCCGGGTTGATAGCCTGCAAACGCTGCAAGGCCGAGTCGACCTTGCTCATGCCGACGCTGGCACTGTCGTGGATTACCTGGCGTTGCAGGTTGGTCAGGTCGACGGTGTCGAAGTCGGCCAGGTGCAGCTCACCTACTCCGGCCGCGGCCAGATAAAGGGCAACTGGCGAGCCCAGGCCACCCAGCCCGACAATCAGCGCTTTGCTCTGCTTGAGCCGCAGCTGGCCATCAATGTCGATCTGAGCCAGCAGCACCTGGCGGCTGTAACGTAGCAGTTCCTGATCACTCAGCATGGCAGTCGCCCCAGGGTAATACGTTCATGGCCGCCCAAGTCCGTGCGGCTGGCCACCTCGATAAAGCCATGTTCAGCCAGCAGAGCGCGTACCGCTGCCGCCTGATCGTAGCCATGTTCCAGCAGTAGCCAGCCACCAGGCAACAGGTGCGCTGGGGCCTGGGTAGCGATCACACGAAGGTCGTCCAGGCCATCGGCACCGGCCACCAGTGCACTGCTGGGTTCGAAGCGCACGTCTCCGGTCGCCAGGTGCGGATCTTCAGCAGCGATGTAGGGCGGGTTGCTGACGATGAGATCGAAACGCTCGCCGGCCAGGCTGTCGAACCAGTGGCTTAGCCGTACCCGAGCGTTGGCCAGACCCAACCGCTGACGGTTGCGCTCGGCGAGGGCAGCAGCCTCCTCCACACGGTCAACCGCTGTCACCTGCCAGGCCGGGCGCTCGCTGGCCAGCGCCAGGGCGATGGCACCCGTTCCCGTACCCAGGTCAAGAACCTTGGCTGGCGAAGCGGGTTGCAGCTCAAGGGCCGTCTCGACCAGTAGCTCGGTATCCGGCCGCGGGATCAGGGTATGCGGCGCAACCTCCAGGTCGATCTTCCAGAAGCCCTGCAGCCCAAGGATATAGGCCACTGGCTCGCCGCCACGGCGGCGCTGCAGGTAGCTGGCATAGGTCTCGGCATCTTCGCTGCTGACGATACGCTCAGGCCAGGTGTGCAGGTAGCTGCGCGACTTACCGATGGCCGCAGCCAGCAGCAACTCGGCATCCAGGCGCTCAGTGGGCGATTCGGGCAACTGCGCGTTGCGCAACAGGCTGGCGATGACAGTCATCAGTCCCCCAAGGCGGCCAGTTGATCGGCCTGGTATTCGGCCAGCAGCGGTTCGATCACCGCGTCTACGCCACCGCTGAGGATGTCGTCCAGCGAATACAAGGTCAGGTTGATGCGGTGATCGGTCACCCGGCCCTGTGGGTAATTGTAGGTGCGGATGCGCTCGGAGCGGTCACCGGAGCCCACCAGCAACTTGCGCTCACTGGCAATGGCGTTCTGCGCGGCGCTGGTCTGCATGTCGTTCAGCTTGGCCGACAGCCAGGACATGGCACGGGCGCGGTTCTTGTGCTGCGAGCGCTCCTCCTGGCATTCGACCACGATACCGGTGGGCAAGTGGGTGATGCGGATCGCCGAGTCGGTCTTGTTGACGTGCTGGCCGCCGGCACCGGAGGCACGGTAGGTATCCACGCGCAGGTCGGCCGGGTTGATTTCGATGGCAGCCTGCTCGTCCGGCTCGGGTAGCACCGCCACCGTGCACGCGGAAGTGTGGACACGGCCTTGGGACTCGGTCTCGGGCACACGCTGAACCCGGTGTGCACCGGACTCGAACTTGAGCTTGCCGTAGACGTTCTCGCCCTCGACGCGGGCAATGATTTCCTTGTAGCCGCCGTGCTCGCCTTCGTTCTCGGACAAGATCTCCAGGCGCCAGCCGCGCTTTTCGGCGTAGCGCGAGTACATGCGGAACAGGTCACCAGAGAAAATGGCTGCCTCGTCGCCCCCCGTACCGGCGCGGATTTCGAGAAACACGTTGCGGCCGTCGTTGGGGTCTTTGGGCAGCAGCATGCGCTGCAGCTGCGCCTCCAGCGTCAGCAGTTGCTCCTTGGCTTCACGCACCTCTTCCACGGCCATTTCACGCAGGTCCGGGTCACTGTCCTTGAGCAGCGCCTGGGCGCCTTCGAGGTCGTCCTGGACTTTACGCCACTCTTTATAGGCAGCGTAAACCGGCTCGACCTCGGCATACTCACGGGAGTAGGCGCGAAAACGCGTCTGGTCGGAAATAACCTCGGCGTCACCGAGCAGGGCGGTGAGTTCTTCAAAACGGTCCTGGAGGATTTCCAGTTTGTTCAGCAGCGACGCTTTCATTGCGGGGATTTGTCCGTGGAGCCCTCGTTGAGGGCAAAGAGTTCCTGGGCCATGGCCAGCGCATCGAGGCGGCCCTCGGCCGAGAGCTTTTTCAACTGCACGCTGGGCGCATGCAGGAGTTTGTTGGTCAGGCCCCGGGCCAGTTGGGCCAGCACGTCTTCGGGGTTGCCGCCATTGGCCAGCAGGCGCAAGGCCTTTTGCAGTTCTTCGTCGCGAAGGCGCTCACTTTGCTGGCGATAGGCCCTGAGCACGTCCACCGCAGCCAGTTCGCGCAGGCGCAGCATGAAGTCTTCGGCGCCCACGGATACCAGCTCTTCGGCCGCCTGGGCCGCGCCCTGGCGGCTCTTGAGGTTTTCCGCCACTACATCGTGCAGGTCGTCGACGGTGTACAGGTAGACGTCGTCCAGCTCGCCGACTTCGGTTTCGATATCGCGAGGGACAGCGATGTCGACCATGAAGATCGGCTTGTGTCGGCGCTGTTTCAGTGCGCTCTCGACCGCGCCCTTGCCCAGGATCGGCAACTGACTGGCGGTGGAGCTGATCACGATGTCGCTGTTGGCCAGTTCCTGTGGGATGTCTGCCAGCAGCACGGCATGCGCACCGAACTGCTCAGCCAGGATGCTGGCGCGTTCCAGAGTACGGTTGGCCACCACGATACGGCGTACGCCCTGCTCGTGCAGGTGGCGGGCGACCAGCGTGATGGTTTCGCCGGCACCGATCAGCAGGGCCTGGCTACGGCCCAGGTCGGCAAAAATCTGCTTGGCCAGGCTGACTGCGGCGAACGCTACCGAAACCGGGTTTTCACCGATGGCGGTGTCGGTACGCACCTGCTTGGCGGCGCTGAAGGTGGCCTGGAACAGGCGCCCGAGCAACGGCCCGACGGTACCGGCTTCGCGGGCCACGGCGTAGGCGGACTTCATCTGGCCCAGGATCTGAGGCTCGCCGAGAACCAGCGAGTCCAGGCCCGAGGCCACGCGCATCATATGCTTCACGGCCTCGTGCTCTTCATGCACGTAGGCGCTGGCGCGCAGCTCGTCGAGGCTGAGGCGGTGATAGTCGGCCAGCCACTGCAGCACGGCGTCGGCGGACAGGTGGTCCTGCTCTATATAGAGCTCACTGCGGTTGCAGGTCGACAGGATCGCCGCCTCGCGGCTGGACGTCAGTCGGCAGAGCTGCTGCAGGGCGTCTACCAGCTGCTCTGGGGTAAACGCCACGCGCTCGCGTACGTCTACCGAGGCAGTCTTATGGTTGATACCAAGTGCAAGAAAGGCCATGCAAGGTCGCTGGTTGTGACGGGAAGCCGATAATTGTCCTCTTTCGCAGGTTTTAGAACAACCACCGTTCGCTATTGTGCTGATAGCGCTGCGGCTATCGCCGCTCGCGGGCCAGCATCAGCGTTGATTTCAGGTTTCACTCCCGCTTTTGATCTTCGCGACTTCAGGAGGCCGGAGAGAGGGGACCCCGGAGCGCAGCGCAGGGGCCGGATGATGGGAGCGCAGCGTTTTTTGGTGGGCTTGCCCCGTGACAACGGACGCCAAGAAGCTGGCTACAGAGCTAACTGCCTTAAGCCTTTTGCGAAAAGGTGAGTCAGCGTCGCCATCGCAAATGACGGTTCGCCTAGTCAAAACAGACCACTTTGCTTCTTGCTTCTTGCTTCTTGGATGTGAGCATCCACATCAAGTAGGTATTCATTCGCGAAGGTGGCGCGTAGTCACCTTTCCGCCCTTCCGGCGGGTTACTTTGGTCGTGGCCAAAGTAACCAAAACCGTCGGCTCCCATCATCCGGCCCCTACGCTGCGCTCCGGGGTCCCCTCGCTCCGGCCTTGCTCCCGGGAGGACCGCGCTGCAGGCCCCATCCTGGGGCCCAGCGCTTGACGGGCATCCATGCCCGTCACCTCCCTCCGCAAGCCCTACGCTCGGCCTCCTGAAGTCGCAATCTGCGTCGCCTGAACTGCCGCGCGCTCAGAAGCAAAAGCCAAGAGCAAGAGCAACGGCGTTCTTACAGGTATACCAGGCCGAGGGCAGACTTGCCGGCGATATCCTTATCCAGATGACCGGGCAGAATCTCACCGAATGCATCGGCGGTGCCGGCCGATCACAGAGCTCGCTTTTCGCTTTTGATCTGGCTTCTAAGCGCGCGGTAGTCCAAGCAACGCAGATTGCGACTTCAGGAGGCCGAGTGGAGGCCTTGCGGAGGGAGATGACGGGCATGGATGCCCGTCAAGCGCTGAGGCCCCATGGATGGGGCCTGCAGCGCGTGCTCCCGGGAGCAAGGCCGGAGCGAGGGGACCCCGGAGCGCAGCGTAGGGGCCGGATGATGGGAGCCAACGGTTTTTGGTTCCTTTTTGCCACGACAAAAAGGGACCCGCCGTAAGGGCGGAAAGGTGAATTGGCGTCGCCATCGCAAACGGACTGTACGCCAGATCAAAACCGCCGCTTAAGCTTTTGGGCTTTGGGCTTTGGGCTTTGGGCTTTGGGCTTTTGGGTTGTGCTTTCACATCGAGTAGACATTCATTCACGATATAGGCACCAAGTCACCTTTCCGCCCTTCCGGCGGGTTACTTTGGTCGTGGCCAAAGTAACCAAAACCGTCGGCTCCCATCATCCGGCCCCTACGCTGCGCTCCGGGGTCCCCTCGCTCCAGGCTTGCTCCCGGGAGGACCGCGCTGCAGGCCCCATCCTGGGGCCCAGCGCTTGACGGGCATCCATGCCCGTCACCTCCCTCCGCAATCCCTGCGCTCGGCCTCCTGAAGTCGCAATCTGCGTCGCCTGAACTATCGCGCGCTTAGAAGCAAAAGCAAGAGCAAAGTGGAAAAACCGTAATGCATGGTTCGTTCAAGAAAGACACGCTCGATAGCCTGCTGGTCGCGAAATTGGCCGGCCAGTTTCAATATCGCCCAGGCCAACTAAGCCGACCAAAGCGAGAAAACTCCTAAATATTTCCAGAGGACTTATCCACAAGCTTGTAGTCCATTTCCCAAATATATGCCCAGCTGTTGCCCTCCCCCCTTTCCGCGCCTAGCCTTGCCAATCACTGACGGGGCAAGTCCCGTCGTCACATCAATATTCCGTACCCACATCCTTGCCAAGGAGCGGTAAACATGGCTTTTGACGCGTATTTGCAAATCAGCGATATCCCAGGCGAAGCCTTGGACGAAAAGTACAGCAAGTGGATTGAAGTGACCGGTTATGACTTCGGTGTAAGCCAAAGCACCTCCGCCACCGCAAGCTCCGCCGGCGGCGCCAGCTCTGGCCGCACCGCAGCCAGCAACTTCACCTTCACCAAGTTTCTCGACAGCGCCAGTTGCAAACTGATGGAGGCCAGTTGTGCAGGCCAGCATTTCAAGGAAGTGAAACTCGCGCTGTGCCGCGCGGGCGGTGACAAGCTCAAGTATTACGAAATCATTCTCGAAGAAGTGATCATCGCCGACTACACCCAGAGCGCCGCCGATGGCGTGCCGATCGAGGTTGTTCAGCTCGACTACGGCCGAATCAAGACCACCTATACCCAGCAAAAACGCACCGACGGCTCCGGCGGCGGCAACATTGCTGGCGGGTGGGACCGGATCGGTAACAAGAAATACGCGTGAGGGGTCGCCATGTCTGAAGCCCGTGCGTTCATCAACCCCAGGATGCAAAACTACCACACGCTCAAGGCCGGTCTCGCGCTGACCGGGCACTCGGCCAACAAGTTTGACATCCTCAATTCGCACATTTTCAACAGCGTGGTCAGAGGCGGCGAACTGGTGATCGTCGGTGACTGGTCCACGCCTTCCTGCACCAGTCAGGAGGCGTATCTGATGTCGAAAGCTGCCGTGACCCATATGGGGCTGATGCGCAGCGGGCAAGGTGCCGATGAGTTTTTTCTGGAGAATTTCGAACTGTTGAAGAGCTTGCTCGCCCACGCGTCAATGGGTGCAGGCGTGGTTAGCGATGGCTGGAGCAAGCATCTGAAAGCAATTGAGGGCACATTGCTGGAAATCGAGAAATTGCACAGGGAGCATCTGGGCTCAGGGACGCTCAATGCCCGCGACCAGTTTTATGCCAAGCGTGCGGCACTGTTCTCGAAACTTGACGAACAGTTGGGCAAGCTGGCGGGGTTCGGCGCTGGATTGCGCAACAAGGGATCGATCAAGAGGACACTGGCCATTTCTACGAAAAGCTATTTGCACATGGGTGAAATTGCGGGGTATGCGGAAAAGGTCGCCGGGGTAGGCAAGTCTGCCAACCTGATCAAAAAAGGCACCTATATAGGTATTGCACTGGAGGTCGCCGCGACGGGTATTGAGATCCATAAAGCCTGTACCACTGGCCGCGATAATGAGTGTAGAAGAGCTAAATACGTCCATGGATCTTCCTTGACAGGCAGTGTCGCCGGGGGAGGGATAGCAGCAAGCTACGGTGGTACTATTGCCACTAGTATTTGTCTCGCTCTGGGCGTGCCAACAGCCGGTACAGGCGCACTCCTATGCGCTGTTATTGGTGGGGCTGCGGGAGCCACGGGAGGAAGCATGCTTGGCGGTGCTTTAGGGGAGGCGCTCGGCGAAGTATTATATGAAAAGGTAGGCAACCAATGAGTACTGCTGTGGGCATTGTTGCATTTATAATTTTGGCCGCCATGACCGTCACGCTTTGCGCATCGCTCTACATATCAATCTATCATCTTGGCAGGATCGAATCACTACTACCGAATAGCGCATTCGTGAGCGGAAATAAAAAAACCTTTTCACAAGCAGGCCTTATTGGCAAGGTAATGCGCACACTCTCAATATCAATACTACTAACAGCACCCAAGATATATGCGCGAAAAGGTTTAGTTGACCTTGATGAGGTCACGAGTTTCCCTATACGCATGAAGCGCACCCTGATCGTCTTAGGGGCTATGCACCCAACACTTATCGGAGCACTTATTCTATTTCGCATTTGGTTGCATACCCTGGACCCAAGCCGCAGTTGGTAGCGTGAGGATATCGAATGCCTAGGAAGTCAGGAAGGTTGCAGAAGTTCTAAAATAGTCGAGAGTGTTCATTGGCAGGTAGCGTGGGAGGAGGCCTAGTTGGTGCTAGTGGGCGTGGCGGCTTGCGGTGTGGTTCTGGGAATCGCATCGGGAGGGCCTGGGGCAATCGATTGTGGTGTAGCGGTTGGAGCTTTTTGGGGGATGCTAGGCGGGAAGCTCGGAAGCGATGGAGGAGAGCTGATGGGAAATGTACTCTACGAGCAGGTGGTGAAGTAAGCACCACTCATGAAATTTTAGGAGTGGTGTTCGCCATTCTTATCACCGCAATCTTCGTATCCATGTCGATAACCCTATATTTACCCCATCGCCTGACTGAACACATTGAATCAATGCGACCCAATTGCAAGTTAATCAGCGAGAACAGAAAAACAATACTGAACTTGGCTTTACCGGGAAAGCTCTTCGATTCGGAACAATATCTTTAATGCCAACTTTCCCGAAAGCCTATGCACGCAAAGGCTTAATAGACATCAAAGAAGCAAACCAATTACCAAGCCACACGAAGAAATTACTCAGCAGACTCGTCATTGTGTGCATAGCGCTTTTTCTCGCACTGTTACTCTTTAGGGCATTCCTATATGTTGCCGATCATTAACCCTTTGAAAGCAGCGCCAAACCTCAAGCACAAGCCCCAGCGAACCTCTCCCCCACCCCGCTGTCCCACTCTGCACCACCCAGCCTGTAAACCACGACCTTCGCAGGTGGGTTTGCCTCCGCGCTTGTGTCATCATGCTCCGACCGCCGGTGAGTCCTCCTATAAGCCTTTCTATGAACAAACCATACGCATTGCTGCTTGCCTTCGCCCTGCTACAGGGCTGCCAAAGCCTGGCCCCGCAAAAGGCCGAGCCTCCCGTCGCCGAAGCTGGCAAGGGCGAGGCGGAAAAGCCCGTGGTGTATGGTTCGTTCAAGCAGGACACACTCTATAGCCTGTTGGTGGCAGAGCTGGCCGGCCAGCGCAACCGTTTCGACATCGCCCTGGCCAACTACACCGATCAGGCGGCAAAAACCCAGGATCCTGGGGTTTCCGAGCGTGCCTACCGCATTGCCGAGTACCTCGGCGCCGACGAGCCGTCACTGGAGAACGCGCTGGTCTGGGCGCGCAACGACCCGCAGAACCTCGACGCACAGCGCGCCGCCGCCATCCAGCTGGCCCGCGCCGGTCGCTATGACGAGTCCATGACCTACATGGAAAAGGTACTGCAGGGCAAGGGCGACACCCACTTCGACTTCCTCGCCCTGTCTGCAGCCGAAACCGACCAGAGCACCCGCGACGGCCTGCTACATAGTTTCGAACGCTTGCTGGTGAAATACCCCGACAACGGCCAGCTGATATTCGGCAAGGCCTTGTTGCTGAACCAGGACGGCAAGACAGAAGAAGCCCTGGAACTGCTCGAGTCGCACCCAGCACAAAACGGCGAGGTCGCTCCGATCCTGCTGCGTGCCCGGCTGCTGCAGGCCCTGGACCGTGGTCCGGAAGCCCTGCCACTGCTGCGTGGGGCAATTCGCGACAACCCGGACGACAAACGCCTGCGCCTGACCTACGCTCGCACCCTGGTCGAACAGGACCGTATCGCCGAAGCCAAAGGCGAATTCATCAGCCTGGTCCAGCAATACCCCGATGATGACGAACTGCGCTACTCGCTGGCGCTGGTGTGCCTTGAGAACAAAGACTGGGATGAAGCCGAAGGCTACTTGCAGGAGTTGGTCGAGCGAGACAGCAACGTCGACGCTGCGCACCTGAACCTGGGCCGCATCCAAGAGGAGCGCCACGACCCTGCTGGCGCTCTGCGTGAATACGCCCTGGTCGGCCCAGGCCCAGACTACCTGCCGGCACAGCTGCGCCAGGCCGACATCCTGATCGCCAACGGCCGCAGCAGTGATGCCTCGCGCCTCCTCGCCGAAGCACGCGAAGCCCAGCCAGACTACGCCATCCAGCTATTCCTGATCGAATCGGAAAGCTATAGCAACAACAACAAGGACGCCCAGGCCAACCAGGTGCTGCAGCAAGCCATCCAGCGCTACCCGGACGACCTCAACCTGCTTTACACCCGCGCCATGCTGGCCGAGAAGCGCAACGATCTGACGCAGATGGAAAAAGACCTGCGCGCCATCATCGCCCGCGAGCCAGAAAACGCCATGGCCCTGAACGCCCTGGGCTACACCCTGGCCGACCGTACCACCCGCTATGCCGAAGCCAAGGCGCTGATCGACAAGGCCCACCAACTGACCCCCGATGACCCGGCAGTGCTCGACAGCCTGGGTTGGGTCAACTATCGCCTGGGCAACCTCGACGTAGCTGAAACCTACCTGCGCCAGGCCTTTGCCAACTTCCCCGACCACGAAGTGGCCGCCCACCTGGGCGAAGTGCTGTGGGCCAACGGCAAGCGCCGCGAAGCTCGTCATGTATGGGCCAAGGGCTTCGAAGCCCAGGCCGACAGCCCTATCCTGCGCAAGACCCTTTTACGCCTGACCGGATCCGAGACTCTTTAACGCCATGTTCCTGCGCCATTGCATCACCTTTACCTTGATCGCCCTGCTGGCCGGCTGTGCCGGCTTCGGTAGCCGAGAGGCCCTGCAGGGCCACGGCGACCCGCAACAGTGGCGCGTCCATAAAGAGCAACTGAGCAACCTTGATGGCTGGCAGATCAGCGGCAAGGTCGGCATCCGTGCCCCGCGCGACTCTGGCAGCGGCACGCTGTTCTGGCTGCAACGCCAGGACTACTATGATATTCGCCTGGCCGGCCCACTGGGCCGTGGCGCCGCACGCCTGACCGGCCGCCCGGGTGGCGTCGTGCTGGAGGTGGCCAACCAGGGCCGCTACGAAGCTGCCAGCCCTGAAGCGCTGCTGGAAGAGCAACTGGGCTGGCAACTGCCGGTGTCGCACCTTGTCTGGTGGGTTCGCGGCCTGCCCGCTCCCGACAGCAAGAGCAAGCTGACCCTGGACGGCGACAGCCGCCTGGCCAGCCTGGACCAGGATGGCTGGCAGGTGCAGTACCTGAGCTACACCGAACAGAACGGCTACTGGTTGCCCGAGCGCCTGAAGCTGCACGGCAAGGACCTGGACGTAACCCTGGTGGTCAAGGACTGGCAGCCACGCCAGCTGGGGCACTGATCCCATGCACAAGCTCACCCTGCCCGCCCCGGCCAAGCTCAACCTGTGGCTGCACATCATCGGCCGCCGCGCGGACGGTTACCACGAGCTGGAAACGGTGTTCCAGTTTCTCGACCACGGCGACGAACTGAGCTTCGCCCTGCGTGACGATGGCGTGATCCACTTGCACACCGAGATCGAGGCAGTCCCCCACGACAGCAACCTGATCGTGCGGGCCGCGCGTATGTTGCAGGCACAATCGGGCACCACCCTCGGCGCCGACATCTGGCTGACCAAGGTGCTGCCCATGGGTGGTGGCATCGGCGGCGGCAGCTCGGACGCCGCGACCACCCTGCTGGCGCTCGCCCACCTGTGGCAACTGGACTGGGACGAAGACCGCCTGGCCGCACTGGGTCTGCGCCTGGGCGCCGATGTGCCGGTGTTCGTACGCGGCCATGCGGCGTTCGCGCAAGGTGTAGGGGAGCAACTGACTCCGGTCGACCCGATCGAACCTTGGTATGTCGTGCTGGTGCCGCAAGTGTCTGTCAGCACAGTAGAAATTTTTTCACATCCGCAGTTGACACGTGATTCACTCCCCCTTAAGATGCGCCCCGTTCCCGAGGGAAACAGTCGAAATGACTGCCAACCGGTGGTAGAGCAGAATTACCCTGAAGTTCGCAATGCGTTGAATTTACTGGGAAAGTTCACTGAGGCTCGACTAACCGGCACTGGAAGTTGTGTGTTTGGGGCCTTCCCAAGCAAAGCCGAAGCTGATAAAGTTCTGGCCCTTCTTTCAGCGACCCAAACAGGGTTTGTGGCGAAAGGAAGCAATATTTCGATGTTGCATCGCAAGCTGCAAAGTCTGGTCAAGAAGTCGAGCGCATGAGCGTTCGCAGCAACAGATACAGGGGCGTCGCCAAGCGGTAAGGCAGCAGGTTTTGATCCTGCCATGCGTTGGTTCGAATCCAGCCGCCCCTGCCATTTTCCTTATACTCATCCAGGTATACCCTCAGCCTTCAGGTACTGCGCGTGTCCAAGATGATGGTCTTTACGGGGAACGCTAACCCCGATCTGGCTCGGCGTGTCGTACGTCAGCTGCATATCCCTCTCGGTGACGTCTCTGTCGGTAAATTCTCCGACGGCGAGATCAGTACTGAGATCAATGAAAATGTTCGCGGTAAAGACGTTTTCATTATTCAGCCGACCTGCGCTCCGACCAACGATAACCTGATGGAACTGGTAGTGATGGCCGACGCCTTCCGCCGCTCCTCAGCATCCCGAATCACCGCCGTGATTCCCTACTTCGGATATGCCCGCCAGGACCGCCGTCCGCGTTCGGCACGTGTAGCCATCAGCGCCAAAGTTGTTGCTGACATGCTCACTGTCGTAGGTATCGACCGTGTACTCACCGTCGACCTGCACGCTGACCAGATCCAAGGCTTCTTCGATATTCCCGTCGACAACATCTACGGCTCGCCCGTACTGGTTGACGACATCGAAGACCAGCGTTTCGAGAACCTGATGATCGTCTCCCCGGACATCGGTGGTGTCGTGCGCGCACGCGCTGTCGCCAAGTCCCTGGGCGTCGATCTGGGTATCATCGACAAACGCCGCGAAAAGGCTAACCACTCCGAGGTTATGCACATCATCGGCGACGTCGAAGGGCGCACCTGCATCCTGGTAGACGACATGGTCGACACCGCCGGCACCCTGTGCCACGCGGCCAAAGCCCTGAAAGAGCACGGCGCTGCCAAGGTTTACGCCTACTGCACGCACCCTGTTTTGTCGGGCCGCGCGATCGAGAACATCGAGAAGTCGGTACTGGACGAGCTGGTGGTGACCAACACCGTTCCGCTGTCCGCCGCTGCTCAAGCCTGTGACCGTATCCGTCAGCTGGATATCGCACCGGTTGTCGCTGAAGCGGTACGCCGCATCAGCAACGAAGAATCGATCAGCGCGATGTTCCGCTAAGCGGGACACGTGTTGATATGAAGCGCCCCGCCCCAACCTGTGTTGGGGCGGGGCTTTTTTGCCATCCCCGTTGGCGCTGGTCGCAAACGCCCTCGGGGGGCTATTTTGGAGAAACAAAATGACTGATTTTATTCTGAACGCCCAAGCGCGTACTGACCTGGGGAAAGGTGCGAGCCGCCGCCTGCGTCACTCGCTGAGCATCCCAGCCGTTGTCTACGGTGGTGGTAAAGAAGCTCAATCCCTGACCATCCTGGCCAAGGAAATCACCAAGCTGTTCGAAAACGAAGCTGCCTTCAGCCACGTTATCGAGCTGAACGTTGACGGTGTTAAGCAGAACGTCATCATCAAGGCCATGCAGCGCCACCCAGCCAAGCAGTTCATCATGCACGCTGACTTCGTCCGCGTCGTTGCTGGCCAGAAACTGACCGCCAAGGTTCCGGTTCACTTCATCAACGAAGAAGCCCCGGCCAAGAAAGGCGGCGAGATCTCCCACGTTGAGTCCGAGATCGAAGTTTCCTGCGAAGCCAAAGACCTGCCTGAGTTCATCGAAGTTGACCTGGCCAACGCCGAAGTCGGCACCATCATCCACCTTTCGGACCTGAAAGCTCCGAAAGGCGTAGAGTTCGTCGCTCTGGCCCACGGTGATGACAAAGCTGTTGCCAACGTTCACGCTCCACGCGTTGCTCCAGAAGCAGAAGGCGCTGCCGAGTAATCCACTCGCACGCCGGCGTTGATCGGGTTACAGTGCCGCGCGCACTGTAACCCACCAACTCCAAGGAAGAGCCCCTGACGTGACCGCCATCCAGTTGATCGTCGGCCTGGGTAACCCCGGCCCCGAATACGAACAGACCCGGCATAACGCAGGGGCTCTTTTCGTTGAACGCATTGCCAGCGCCCAGCGTGTTTCGCTGACCGCTGACAAAAAGTATTTCGGCCTGACGGCTAAATTCAGCCATCAGGGCAACGACGTTCGTTTGTTGATTCCCACCACCTACATGAACCGCAGCGGCCAGTCCGTAGCGGCCTTGGCCAATTTCTTCCGCATCAAGCCGGAAGCGATACTGGTGGCACACGACGAACTCGATCTGCCCCCGGGCGTTGCCAAGCTCAAGCGCGGCGGCGGCCATGGTGGGCACAACGGCCTGCGCGACATCATCGCGCAGCTCGGCAACCAGAACGACTTCCACCGCCTGCGGCTTGGCATCGGCCACCCGGGTGACGCCAAACTGGTATCCAACTTCGTCCTGGGCCGCGCGCCGCGCGCCGAGCAGGAGAAGCTCGACGCCAGCATCGATTTTGCCCTCGGCGTGCTGCCGGACGTGCTCGCCGGCGATTTCGCCAAGGCGATGCGCGAGCTGCACAGCCAGAAGGCCTGATTTCCTTTAGAGAGGGGAATACCCATGGGTTTCAATTGCGGCATCGTCGGCCTGCCCAACGTCGGCAAGTCCACCCTGTTCAACGCCCTGACCAAGTCTGGCATCGCGGCGGAGAATTTCCCTTTCTGCACCATCGAGCCAAACAGCGGCATCGTACCTATGCCCGACGCTCGCCTGGCTGCGCTGGCTGAGATCGTCAAGCCAAACCGCATCCTGCCGACCACCATGGAATTCGTCGACATCGCCGGCCTGGTTGCCGGTGCCTCGAAGGGCGAAGGCCTGGGCAACAAGTTCCTCGCCAACATCCGCGAGACCGACGCCATTGCCCACGTGGTGCGCTGCTTCGAAGACGAGAACGTGATCCACGTTTCCAACAGCGTCGACCCCAAGCGTGACATCGAGATCATCGACCTCGAACTGATCTTCGCCGACCTCGACAGCTGCGAAAAGCAACTGCAGAAGGTAGCCCGCAACGCCAAGGGCGGCGACAAGGAAGCCTTGGCGCAGAAGGCCATTCTGGAAAAGCTGATCCCGCACTTTACCGAAGGCAAGCCAGCGCGCAGCCTGATGAAGCACATGGCTGACGATGAAAAAGCCGTCATCCGTGGCTTCCACCTGCTGACCAGCAAGCCGGTGATGTACATCGCCAACGTGGCCGAAGACGGCTTCGACAACAACCCGCACCTGGACGTGGTCAAGGCCATTGCCGAGGAAGAAGGCGCGGTAGTGGTGCCGGTGTGCAACAAGATCGAAGCAGAAATCGCCGAGCTGGAAGACGGTGAAGAGAAGGACATGTTCCTGGAGGCCCTGGGCCTGGAAGAGCCTGGCCTGAACCGCGTGATCCGCGCCGGTTACGAACTGCTGAACCTGCAGACCTACTTCACTGCCGGCGTGCAGGAAGTACGTGCCTGGACCGTACGCGTCGGTGCCACTGCCCCGCAGGCAGCCGGCGTTATCCACACCGACTTCGAAAAAGGCTTCATCCGCGCTGAAGTGGTGGCCTATGACGACTTCATCCAGTTCAAGGGTGAAGCCGGTGCCAAGGAAGCCGGTAAGTGGCGTCTGGAAGGCAAGGATTACATCGTCAAAGACGGCGACGTGATGCACTTCCGCTTCAACGTCTAAGCGGTAACCTGCAGCACACACAAACCCCTTGAGGCTTGCGCTTCAAGGGGTTTTGTTTTGCCCGGACATGCGCCCTGTGCAGGGGCGGCCTTGTGTCGCAACGGGCCACAAAGCGGGCCCCGCCCCCAGCATCTAAGCTGAGGTTCAGCGCCCTTCTCGCCCAGAGCCGACACCATGCCCCACCCCACTCGTTTCGACTGGCAACGCTGGTTACCCGGCCTGGTCACCCTGCTCCACTACAAGGCAGCCTGGCTACCCAAGGACATCGCCGCCGGCCTGGTACTCACCACCATGCTGGTACCTGTGGGCATCGCCTACGCCGAGGCTTCCGGCGTCCCCGGCATCTATGGTCTGTACGCCACCATCATCCCCCTGCTGGCCTATGCCCTGTTCGGTCCCAGCCGCATCCTGGTGCTGGGCCCGGACTCGGCGCTGGCCGCGCCTATCCTGGCTGTGGTGGTGCAGTACGCCGCCAGCGACCCGCAGCGGGCGATCGCCATCGCCAGCATGATGGCACTGGTCGCCGGGGCGTTCTGTGTGATTGCCGGGCTGTTTCGCCTGGGCTTTATCACCGAGTTGCTGTCCAAGCCCATCCGCTATGGATACATGAACGGCATCGCCCTGACCGTATTGATCAGCCAGTTGCCCAAGCTGTTCGGCATCAAAGTCGACAGCGAAGGGCCCTTGCGCGACCTTTGGTACCTGGGCCAGGCGCTTTTCGCCGGCCAAGGGCACTGGCCAAGCTTCATCGTGGGTGCCGGTAGCCTGGGGCTGATTCTGCTGCTCAAACCGTTCAAGCGCCTGCCAGGCATCCTGATCGCCGTGGTACTGGCGACGCTGGCAGTGAGCCTGTTCAACCTTGATCAGATGGGCGTCAAGGTACTCGGGCAATTGCCCCAGGGCCTGCCCGGCTTCGTCTTCCCTTGGGTAAGTGACATTGATCTGGTCGAGGTGCTACTGGGCGGGATTGCCGTGGCGCTGGTTTCGTTCGCCGACACCAGTGTGCTGTCGCGCTCCTATGCCGCGCGCCTCAAGATGCGGGTAAACCCCAACCAGGAAATGTTCGGCCTGGGCGTGGCCAACCTGGCCTCCGGGCTGTTCCAGGGCATCCCGATCAGCAGCAGTTCATCGCGCACTCCAGTGGCCGAAGCTGCCGGCTCGCAGACCCAACTCACCGGCATCATCGGCGCCCTGGCGGTGACCCTGTTGCTGCTGGTAGCGCCCAATCTGATGCAGCACCTGCCCAACAGCGCTTTGGCTGCGGTGGTGATTGCCGCTGCACTGGGGTTGTTCGAATTTGCCGACCTCAAGCGTATCTTCCGCATGCAGCAGTGGGAGTTCTGGCTGTCGTTCACCTGCTTTGTCGGCGTAGCGGTGTTTGGCGCCATTCCCGGTATTGGCATTGCTGTAGCGGTGTCGGTGATCGAGTTCCTGTGGGATGGCTGGCGGCCGCACTACGCGGTGCTCGGCCGGGCCGATGGGCTGCGCGGATACCATGACATACAGCGTTATCCACAAGCCCGGCGTATTCCAGGGCTGGTGCTGCTGCGCTGGGACGCGCCGTTGTTCTTTGCCAACGCCGAGCAGTTCCAGAACACAGTGATGGCGGCGGTGGACGCGTCGCCAACGCCTGTGCAGCGGGTGGTGATTGCCGCTGAGCCCGTGACCAGCATCGATATCACTTCGGCGGACATGCTGGCCGAGCTGGACCGGGCACTGGAAGCGCGAGGGGTGGAGCTGCAGTTTGCCGAAATGAAGGACCCGGTGAAGGACAAGATGCGGCAGTTCGAGTTGTTCGAGCCTATAGGGGAGAAAGCCTTTCATCCGACGGTAGGCGCAGCGGTGGATGCCTATCTGGAAGAGAGTGGGGTTGATTGGCAACCCTGAATTCCCTGGGAGCCGGGCTTAACCGCTAAGAAGCCCGCGCCGACTCCGAAGTCGGTCAATCCAGATCAACATGCCGCTGGCATACACCGATACCGCCAGAAACAGCGCCATACGCACCGCAAACGCCTTGTACACATCCTGCCCGGCAGCACTGTCCTGCACCGACTGCCCCAGCAAGATCAGCATGGTCGTCAGGCAACTGACCCAGTACGCCGGGCCCTGCCGGCTCAGCACCGCCTGGTACAGGCGTCGAGCCTGCCAGAGGGCAAACAGCAATACCCACAAGAAGAACATCCACAGGTGAACGAACAGGCTCAGCGCCACCCACAGCACTATCGCCAACACCCCGGCAAGCAAGGTTGAACCGATCAGCTCGCGGCTGGCGCGCCGCGCGCGGGTTTCACCGGCTTGTTGCCCCACGCTCACGGCCTTCATGATCAACGGCATGTACTGGTCAGGGGCGATCAATGCCAGCAGAAAGGCCGGCATCACGATCAGCGTGGCACGCAGCGCCACCCAGCTGACATGCTCGCTGCCCAGCAGCGGCGGCACCGGCTGTGCTGGCGCATTGGCAGGTTCGGGGAACAACGTATGCGCCACCGACGTGCCCAGCACTGCCAGCAGCATGCCTTTGGCCAGCGCTTCGACCACCGACAGTGCCAGGGTGAAGTCACTGGTGCCAGCAGCGGCGATCATGGTCAGGCCGACCACCAGCAGGTTGGCCAGCAGGCCGTTGCCGCCCTTCAGGGCATAGCGCAAGGTCAGGAAAACCCCCACCCCGACCAGTAACACCCCGGCCAACGGAGCATGGCGCAACAACGGAATCAGCAGCAACCCGCTGCCGCAAGCGAGCAGCACCAGTAGCGCCAGGGCCGGCGCCGCGCGCAGGGGCAATGGCTGGCTGCGCATGGCCAGCAACAGCACCGCGAACACCGGCGCCAGGATCGGCACCGGCAAGCCGATATCAAAGCTCACCGCCAGGCACAGCGCCACGCCCCAGGCCAGGCGCAGTGCGCGCAGGCGGCGCAATTCAATAGGCATACGACAACCAGCTCATCAGCCACATGAACAATCGGCCCAGCAGGTTCATTGGGTTACCTTCGCTGGGCAGGGCCATGACCTCGGCCTGACCACCGACCCGCAGCACGGTCTTGTCCTGAAGCTGGTCGCGCTCCAGCTCCACAATAACCGGGAAACGCTGCGCCGAACGCAGCCATTCGCGGCTGTTCTTCACGGTCGGCAGCGTACCCGGCGGCGTGCTCTGCCCCACGCTAACGCCGTAGCCAATGCTGCGTATGCGCCCCTTCAACACGGTGCCAGGTAGCGCATCGAGCACCACCAGCACCGGGGTTTCAGGGCGCAAGCGCCCGAGGTTGTTCTCGGTCATGTCGGCACTTATCCACACGTCATGGATACTGATCAGGGTCATCATCGGGCTACCCGCCCCGACATAATGGCCAACGTCTGTGCGCAAGTCGGTGATCAGCCCGTTCGCGTCGGCACGCACCACGGTACGAGCAAGGTCCAGGCGAGCCTTTTCCACATTAGCCGCAGCACTGCGCAGCTGGGCGTTGTCTTCCTGTGCCCCGCCCTGCTGCTCACGGGCGCGCTCCACCTCAGCACGGGCTGCCGCCACTTGGCTGATGGCCTGGTCGCGGTTGGCCTGGGCGCCTTCCAGGCGGCGCACCGACACCGTACCGGGGTCTTCGTCAATCAACCGTTTAAGGCGCTCGGCATCCTGCCGCGCCTTGCGCTCATTGGCCTGGGCTGCCAACAACGCTGCCTGCGCCGAATCGATGCCGGCGGTACTGGCCCCGATCTGCCGGCGCACGGTATCGAGGTCGGCTTCGGCACGGGCCAAGGCAATGCGGTATTGCTCCTGATCGAGTTCGAACAGCACATCGCCCTGCCGCACCTCCTGGTTGTTGCCCACGGCCACACGCTTGATCTGCCCGGCCACTTCGGCGGCCACCGGGACCACGTAAGCCTGCAGGCGGGCTTGCTGGGTATATGGCGTAAAGCGGTCAGCCAGCAAGTACCAGAGCAGGCTGATGGCAATCAGCAGCAGCACCCAGCGCATGCCGCGATCCGGGGCTGACGGGGGCGGCGTTGGCGTGGCGTCGCTCATTCGGTTTCACCTTGTGCATGCGCGGTGGGGGCTGGCTCGTCGAGCAACTCGCCCCAGTCGGTGCGTTGTTGCATTTGTTGGCGGGTGGCTGGGTCGATCGGCGCGCGGCTGGCGTCCCAACCTCCACCCAGGGCCTTGTACAAGGTCACCAGGCTGCTGACTGCGTTGCCACGGCTGACCAGGTAACCGTCCTGTTGCTGCAACAGCAGTTGCTGAGCATCGAGCACCCGCTGAAAATCGGCGAAGCCTTCGCGGTACTGCGAGCTAGCCAGATTCAGCGAGCGCTGCGCAGCCTGAGAGGCCTGGTCGCGAATGGTTGCACTCTGCAGCGAGCGCACCAGCCCGCTGGCTGCATCGTCGGCCTCACGGGCGGCTTCGCGCACGCCCTGCTGGTACAACTCGATCAGTTGCTGCAAGCGGGCATCTTCCACGCGTACGGTGTTCTTGCGCCGCCCATAGTCGAACGGGTTCCAGATCAGGCTTGGGCCAGCAGCCAGGTCGAAGGTGTCGGGCAAATGATTGGCCGATAAAAAGGTCCAGCCGATACTGCCGAGCAAGTTCAGTTGTGGATAAAGATCGGCCTCGGCCACCCCGACCAGCGCCGACTGTGCCGCCACAGCCTGCTCGGCGGCGCGAATGTCCGGGCGGCGCTGCAGCAGGCTGGCAGGTACATCCTGCAACACTGCCCGCTCTGGCAAGGGCAGTTGGCCACGGCCGGCCTCCAGTTGCGGCAGCGGCCCGGGCGGGCGGCCGAGCAGCGAACACAGCACATTGCGCAGGGCGTTGAGCTGGTTCTCGAACTCGGGAATGGTGGCCAGAGTCGCCAGGTATTGAGTACGCGCCTGCTGCCAGTCGAGTTCGTCATTTTCGCCGTGGCGGAACAACCGCTCGGTGATCTCCAGGCTACGCGCCTGACGCTTGGCGTTCTCTTGTGCGATAGCCAGCCGCGCCTCGGCGGTACGCAGGGCAAAGTAGGTGTCGGCCACTTGCGCACGCAGCAGCAGCATGGCATCGGCGTAGTTGGCCTGGGAGGCGAAATAGACGGCATCGGCGCTTTCGATGGCGCGACTGAAACGGCCCCAGAAGTCAATTTCCCAGCCGATGTCGAAGCCCACGCTGGATTGCCAGAACACCGAATCACGGGCCGAAGGCGTACCAGACTGATTCTGCTTCAGGTACAGGCTTTGCGCACTCAGTTGCTGCAGCTGCGGATAACGCCCGGTCTGCACGATGGCCAACTGGGCACGGGCTTCAGCGATACGCAGGCCAGCCACGCGCAGGTTGGTGTTGTTGGCATCGGCCTCAGCTATCAGCGTATCCAGCGTCGGGTCGGCAAACACCGCCCACCACTGGCGCAGGTCGGGCGCCGCCGCGCTGCGCTCGGCCTGCTCCAGCATTGGCGTGCTCCAGCCGCCCAACCACGGCGTTTGGGGCTTTTCATAATCCGGGCCGACTTGGGTGCAACCGGCCAGCACCATCAGCAGCCCCAGGCCACAGCAGCGGTTGGGCATGGCTCAGGCGGCAGGTGGCGCTGGTTGCTCCGGCACCTGCAGCGCAACCCATTGCCAGAACAATACGTAGGCCACGCCAAGGATTACCGGGCCGATGAACAAGCCGATGATGCCTTTGACCACCATCCCGCCCAATGCACCGATCAGTACCACCGGCATTGGTACATCGACCCCGCGTCCCAGCAGCAGCGGCTTGAGCACGTTGTCGGCAAGGCCGGCGACAAAGGTGTAGACGGCAAAAATGATGGTCGCCACCGTGAAGCCTTCGGCGTTGAACACATAAATGATCACCGGCAAGGTCACCAGCGTCGCCGGGGCCTGTGCAATGCCCAGCATGAGGATGACGATGGCCAGCATCCCGGCACCGGGAACCCCTTTGACGACAAAGCCGACACCGATCAGCAACATCTGGATGAAGGCAATGCCAATCACCCCTTGCGCCACCGCGCGAATGGT
Organism: Pseudomonas sp. D5(2026); assembly: GCF_057766845.1. Taxonomy (NCBI): domain Bacteria; kingdom Pseudomonadati; phylum Pseudomonadota; class Gammaproteobacteria; order Pseudomonadales; family Pseudomonadaceae; genus Pseudomonas; species Pseudomonas sp. D5(2026). Next base: position 728,726 of record NZ_CM173421.1, on the reverse strand, counting down.
GGCCGTGCACAGCGTGGCCAAGGGTTTACCGCGCTCTTCGCCTGATACCCGCATGGCGATACGCTGCGCAGCGATTTCACCGCGATCACCGAAGGCCATGATGACCCCGGAAATGATGATCGCGCCGATGAACAGCAGGAAGGCCCCGCCAGCGCTGGCCGCAGCGCCCAGCACCGTTAGCCCGGCCCCCTTGATCTGGGGCATCCACTGGTTCAGTACACTGGCCATGTTTTCGGAGGCCGCCAACCACAGCGCATGCACCTTCGGCCCGATCAGTGGCCAGGTCGCCACGGAATCAGGCGGGACCGGCACGCTCCAGGCGCCGCTCTTGAGCAGCGTCACCAGGCTGTTTACCGATTCGCCAATCGACATCATCACCAGGTAGATAGGCACCAACAGCAGCACCAGAACCAATAGCACCACCAGCGTCGCCACATAGCCTTGCTTGAGCCCGGTGCGGCGCTGGATACGGCAATGCAATGGGTACAACGTAACCGCCAGGATCACCGCCCACATCATCAACTCCAGGAACGGCTGAAACACCTGGAAGGCGAAGATCACCAAGGCTGCCACCAGACCGGCCTTGATGAGCACATCGAGCAAGCCCCGCGAAAGGGCGCTGTCCAGCTTGAAATTCGACTGCATGACTCACCTCCCGATACCCAATGCGCCAGCAAGGCGCAATTCACTGGCCCGTTTCAGGGGATGCCTGTACAGGGCTGTCATCGCGCAGCTGCCGCGCCAGGGCCATCATGACCAAGGGCACCACCGCCATCGACAAGGTGATGGCCAGCACCAGCAGGTCGTGTACCTGTTGGGTGAGTACCTGGTGCTCCAGCGCCAGCTTGAACACCACGAAGGCAAACTCGCCGCCCGAAGCCAGCACCACGCCCAGGCATAACGCCTGGGCCTGGTTGAGCCCTCCGACCGTATGCCCCAGGCCATACAGCAAGGGCAGCTTGATGGCCACCAGCAGCACGGTGAGGCCCAGCACCATCAGCGGCATGCCGAACAGCAGACGCAGGTCGGCACTCATACCTACGCCAACGAAGAACAATCCAAGCAGCAGGCCTTTGATCGGCTCGATCTGGGTTTCCAGTTCGTGGCGGAACGGCGACTCGGCCATCAGCACACCGGCCAGAAACGCCCCCAGCGCCATCGACACACCCACATGCTCCATCAACCAAGCGGTGCCCAGCACGACCAGCAAGGCCGTGGCGGTCGACAGCTCAGGCAGGCCCGAACCCACCGTCCACTTGAATATCGGGGTCAGCAGATAACGGCCAAAAACAATCAGCACACCAATGCCGACAGCTACAGCCAACAAAGGCCAGGCACCTTCGTCAGCCGTGCTGACATCGCCACCGAGCAGCGGCACCACGGCAATCAAGGGAATGGCGGCAATATCCTGGAACAGCAGGATGGCCACGGCCAGGCGGCCATGAGGTTTGCCCAGGTCCTTGCGCTCGGCCAGTACCTGCAAGCCAAAGGCGGTGGACGACAGCGCCAGGCCCAGCCCCAGCACGATGGCGGCGGGTTTCGATTGGTCGAACAGCCAGAATGCCAGTAGCCCAAGCAGCACGGCGGTCAGCCCCACTTGCAAACTGCCGACGCCAAATAGCGCCCGACGCATGGTCCACAGGCGCCTTGGGGACAACTCCAGGCCAATCACGAACAGCAGCATGACCACGCCCATTTCCGACAGCCGCGCCACGTTGTCCGGGTTGCCGAGCAGGCCAAACACCGACGGACCAATCAAGATACCCGCCAAGAGGTATCCCGGTACTGCGCCCATTTTCAGACGCTGCGCCAGCGGTACCAGAAGCACCACAGCCAAAAGGAATACCACCGTCGCCTGCAACAGGCTACCGTCATGTGGCATGAGCTCGTACCTTCGCAGCTCCCTGCAGGGAGGGGTTCAGAAACGTTCTTCGACGAACTTGAACGGGTAGGCGACCGCCTTGTACTTGCCGATCTTGCCGCGTTTGGGCAGCTTCACGTGCTGGTCGCGGGTTATATCCTTGTAGGGAATACGGCTGAGCAGATGGCTGATGATATTCAGCCGGGCGCGACGTTTGTCGTTGGAATTGGCCATGAACCACGGCGCCCAAGCGGTATCCGACGCCTGGAACATTTCGTCACGCGCTTGGGTGTATTCATCCCAGCGGCTATACGACTTGAGGTCCATCGGTGACAACTTCCACAGCTTGCGGCCGTCGTTGATGCGATCCTGCAGGCGCCGGGTCTGCTCGTCGGCGCTGACTTCAAGCCAGTACTTGATGAGGATGATCCCTGAATCGACCATGACCCTTTCGAACCCGGGTACTCCGGTCAGAAACTTGTCCACTTGCTCGCCAGAGCAAAAGCCCATTACCCGCTCAACGCCCGCACGGTTGTACCAACTGCGATCGAAGATCACCACTTCACCCGCCGCAGGCAGATGGCCCAGGTAACGCTGCACGTACATCTGGGTCTTTTCCCGCTCGGTCGGTGCGGGCAGCGCCACTACACGAAACACCCGCGGGCTGACACGCTCGGTAATGGCCTTGATGGTGCCACCCTTGCCGGCGCCATCGCGGCCTTCGAAGACAATGCATACCTTCAGGCCCTTGGCGACCACCCACTCCTGTAGCTTCACCAACTCTACATGCAGGTTCTTGAGCGCTTTTTCGTACGCCTTACCGCCCAGCTTTTCTGGCTGTTTTTTGGAGGGCTTCCTGGACGGCTTCGACATGACACGCTCCTGAAGGCGAATGAAGAGTGAGTATGGTCGATTAATGCCAGTTTGCCGCTTCGCTTGCAGATTGATGTGGGGGCTGTCGTGCAGCCCCCGGGAGGCACTATTTGGCCAGCTTGTTGTAACTGGTCATCAGGTTGCGGTAGTCCGGGATATGGTTGGAGAACAGGGTACCCAGCCCTTCGATGTCGTTGCGCCAGTCACGGTGCAGTTCGCAGGCCACGCCGAACCAGGTCATCAGCTGCGCCCCGGCAGCCTCCATGCGTCGCCAGGCCGAATCACGGGTCAGTTCGTTGAACGTGCCAGAAGCGTCGGTGACGACGAATACCTCGAAGCCCTCCTCCAACGCCGACAGGGCCGGGAAAGCCACGCATACTTCAGTGACCACGCCAGCAATCAGCAGCTGTTTCTTGCCGGTGGCTTTTACCGCTTTGACGAAATCTTCGTTGTCCCAGGCGTTGATGTTGCCCGGGCGTGCAATGTAAGGGGCATCAGGGAACTGCTCTTTCAGCTCCGGCACCAGCGGGCCGTTGGGCCCCGTCTCGAAACTGGTGGTGAGGATGGTCGGCAGCTTGAAGTATTTGGCCAGGTCAGACAGGGCCAAGACGTTGTTCTTGAAGCGGTCGGGGTCGATATCCCTTACCAGCGAGAGCAAGCCGGTCTGGTGGTCGACCAGCAGTACGGCTGCGTTGTTCTTGTCCAGACGCTTGTATTGGAAGGTCACAGTGGATCTCCTTGCTTCAGCGGGTTGGGAGTATCAGCGTAGGCAAGGATGGAGGGTGGGAGAGACCGTCAGTCGGCTTGCCTGTACTGCCATGTGCCCCATCACTTCACAAATTCCTGAACTGATTATTTGCCGCCAGCGATTTTTCCCCTCGCCAACCGCCACCAGAATCGCTTCACCACAATCACAAAAAACCGTGAGGCCACTCCCGTGGACCAGACACTCCAAGTGCGGCAAGCTGCCGCCGACCTCGTCGCGGCGTTCGCCAGCAACGACACCGCCCGCTATTTCGCCTGCTTCAGCGAAGACGCCACCTTTCTGTTTCACACCTTGCCGTATCCGCTGCTGTCGCGTCGCGCCTATGAAGAGCTGTGGGCCCAGTGGCAGGCCGAGGGCTTTACCGTGCTTGCCTGCGAATCGGGCAACGCCCATGTAAGCCTGCAAGGCGACGTGGCTATTTTCATGCACGATGTGGCCACGCGTATCCGCATCGCCGGTGAAGAGCAGCAGTTGAGCGAGCGCGAGACCATCGTCTTCAGCCGCCTTGGTGAACAGTGGCTGGCCTGCCACGAGCACCTGTCGGTCGTAACGCCGGCCTGATCACCTTTTACGCGGCGCTGCCGCCCTGCCATCGCACCCACAAAAAGGCCCGCGCACTGCGCTGGCTATAACAACCGCGCTGGAGCACCACCATGAGCCACTCGACCGGTATCGAGACCAACGGCGTCGAACAGATCCCCGCCGATCAACGCGACGCCTCCCCGCTGGACCTGTTCCGCCTGATCTTCGGCGGTGCCAATACCTTCGCTACCGCCGTACTGGGCAGCTTCCCGGTGCTTTTCGGGTTGTCATTCCAGGCCGGTGTGTGGGCGATTCTGCTTGGCGTTGGCATCGGCGCACTGATCCTTGCCCCGATGGGGCTGTTCGGCGCGCTTAACGGCACCAACAACGCCGTTTCATCAGGCGCGCACTTTGGCGTACACGGGCGCATCGTCGGCTCGTTCCTGTCGCTGCTCACGGCGGTGGCGTTTTTCTCGCTTTCGGTGTGGAGCTCGGGCGATGCATTGGTCGGTGGTGCCAAGCGCCTGGCCGGCCTGCCAGAGACCGACCTGACCCTGGGCCTGGCCTACGGCTTGTTCGCGGTGCTGGTACTGGTGGTATGCATCTTTGGCTTCCGCTTCATGCTGTGGGTCAACAAGATTGCCGTGTGGGCCTCGAGCCTGCTGTTCCTGCTGGGCATCGTCGCCTTTGCCGGGCCCTTCGATGCGGGCTACGCAGGCAGCGTCAACCTTGGCGAGGCAGGTTTCTGGGCTGCGTTCGTCGGCGCGGCGATCCTGGCCATGAGCAACCCGGTGTCGTTCGGTGCGTTTCTGGGTGACTGGTCGCGCTACATTCCACGTGAAACACCCAAGGCGCGCATCATGCTGGCCGTGATCGCGGCACAGGGGGCGACGCTGATTCCGTTCCTGTTCGGCCTGTGTACGGCCACCCTGGTCGCCACCCAGGCGCCGGACTACATCGCCGCCAACAATTATGTGGGCGGCCTGCTGGCGGTAGCGCCAAGCTGGTTCTTCCTGCCGGTGTGCCTGATTGCGGTGATCGGCGGCATGTCCACCGGCACCACCGCGCTGTATGGCACCGGCCTGGACATGTCCAGCGTGTTCCCACGCATGCTCAGCCGAGCCGGCGCCACCCTGCTGATCGGCGTGCTGGCGATCGGCTTCATCTTCATTGGCCGCTTCACCTTCAACCTCGTGCAGAGCGTATCGACCTTTGCCGTGCTGATCATTACCTGCACCAGCCCGTGGATGGTGATCATGATCCTTGGCCTGATTACCCGCCGCGGCTTCTACCACGCCGACGACCTGCAGGTGTTCACCCGCGGCCAGCGTGGTGGCCACTACTGGTTCCTGCACGGTTGGAACTGGCGCGGCATGGGGGCGTGGATCCCCAGCGCGGCGGTCGGCCTGTGCTTCGTCAACCTGCCGGGGCAGTTCGTCGGCCCACTGGGTGACCTGGCTGGCGGCATCGACCTGAGCCTGCCGGTCACGCTGGGGCTGGCTGGCGTGCTGTACCTGCTGTTGCTCAACCTGTTCCCTGAACCTGCTGGCGTGTATGGCCCCTTGGGCCCGCGATGGGTGCGTTGCAAAAGCACCGCGCATACGCCTGTGACCACTGCCGAAATGGCCTGACTGGAAACCGACCATGACCACTTCCCACTATATCGCCGGCCATTGGGTCGAAGGCCAAGGCAGCGACTGCATCAGTGTCAACGACCCTGCACTGGGGCAACCGTTCGCCGAGCTGATGGCCGCCAGCGTGAGCCAGGTCGACCAGGCCGTCGCCGCTGCCCGCAGCGCCCTGCCCGCCTGGAAAAGCACCGGCGCCAGTGAACGTGCCGCCTTCCTGCGTGGTTTTGCCGAACAGCTCGGGCAACGCCGTGAAGCGCTTGTCACCCTGCAGATGCGCAATAACGGCAAACCGCGTCACGAAGCGGAAATCGACCTGGATGACGCCATCGCCACCTTTGGCTATTACGCCGAGCTGGCCGAGCAACTGCCATCGAAAAACCGCACCGTGCCGCTGGCTGCGCCGGGTTTCACCGCCCGCACCCGCCTTGAACCGGTGGGCGTGGTCGGCCTGATCGTGCCGTGGAACTTCCCGTTGGTGACCAGCGCCTGGAAACTTGCTCCGGCCTTGGCCGCCGGTTGCACCGTGGTGCTCAAGCCTTCAGAGGTTACGCCGCTGATCGAGCAGGCCTACGGCCAGATCGCCGACGCCCTGGGCCTGCCCGCCGGGGTGCTGAACATCGTCAACGGCAAGGCCGAGACCGGCGCCGCGCTAAGCAACCACAACGGCCTGGACAAGTTGTCGTTCACAGGTAGCAACAGCGTCGGCAGCCAGGTGATGCGCAGCGCTTCGGCGCAGTGCCGACCAGTGACGCTGGAACTGGGCGGCAAGTCGGCCATCGTGGTGTTCGAGGATTGCGATGTCGACCAGGCGGTGGAATGGATTGTGGCCGGCATCAGCTGGAACGCAGGTCAGATGTGTTCGGCCACATCGCGGCTGCTGGTACAGGACGGCATTGCCGATACACTGCTGCCGCGCTTGCAGGCGGCACTGGAAAACCTGCGGGTGGGTAATCCTTTGACCGAAGAGGTCGACATGGGCCCGCTGACCAGCCAGGCGCAGTGGCTGAAGGTGGCCAGCTACTTTGCCACGGCGCGGGAAGAAGGTTTGCAGTGCCTGGCTGGCGGCCATGCACTGGACCGTGAAGGCTGGTTCGTCAGCCCAACGCTGTATACCGATGTGCCGAAAGACAGCCGCCTGTGGACCGAGGAAATCTTTGGCCCGGTGCTCTGCGCACGGCGCTTTGCCACCGAGGAACAGGCCATTGCCGAAGCCAATGACAGCCGCTTCGGGCTGGTCGCCACGGTGTGCTCCGCCGACCTGGAACGCGCCGAACGCGTGGCCGATGCGCTGGAAGTTGGCCATGTGTGGATCAATTCGGTGCAGGCGGTGTTCGTCGAAACGTCATGGGGTGGCACCAAAGGCAGCGGGATCGGCCGTGAGCTGGGGCCTTGGGGGTTGTCAGCGTATCAGTCGGTCAAGCATGTAACCCGCTGTCTGGGCTGATATCGCAAGGGGCCGGTATTCGCGGGTTCACCCGCGAATACGTTGGCGGCGGCAACGGTGAACGGGGGGTGGAGATTGGCCAGCAGGCCTGGCCCTTTAGCGGGTAAACCAGCTGGACGCCCCCCCCGATGCCTACACCGACTCGTCAGCCGGCCGCGCACCTTCCTGCACCAGCACCATGCTCTGCGGCGAAGACAGTGGAATGCCTTCATCACGCAACCGGCCAAGAATGGTGAACAGAAGGTCGCTGCGGGTGCCGGACACCTGTCGCGGCCCGGCCACGTAGCCACTCACACCAATCACCATACCGCTGGCCGTCAGGTCCTTGAATGACACCGAGGCAGCGGGCGCGTCCAGAATCGCCTCATGCTCATGGTAAGCCGCCAGCAGCAACTCCCGCACACGGTTGGCATCAGTCTCCAGCGGCAGAGTCAGGGTAATGCTGACCACGCCCAGCGCATTGCCCATGGTCACGTTGCGCACGTTCTGCGAGATGAACTGCGAGTTGGGCACGATCACCGTGGAACGGTCAGACATCTGGATCTCGGTGGCGCGCACATTGATGCGGCGGATATCGCCCTCGACACCCGCCAGGCTGACCCAGTCGCCTACCTTGACCGGGCGCTCGGTCAGCAGGATCAGGCCGGAAATGAAGTTCTGCACGATCTGCTGCAAACCGAAACCGATACCGACCGACAGGGCACTGACCACCCAGGTCAGGCTGGTGAGGTTGATGCGCAAGGTCGACATCACCAGCATGGCCAGGAACAGGAAACCCAGGTAGCCCACCAGGGTTACCAACGAGGCCCGCATGCCGGCGTCCATGTCGGTTTCCGGCAGCAGACGATCGCTTAGCCAGCGCTTGACCACACGGATGGCGAACAGGCCGCCGAGGAAGATCGCCAGGGCCAGCAGGATGTCCTGCGGAACGATGTTCAGGTTGCCGAGTAGCTTGCCCCCGGTCCCATCCCAGTCGCCAAGGCTCAGCAGCAATTCGCTGGGGCTGGTGCCTGACGGCATCAACACCAGCAACAGCGCCAGGAACAGCACGATGGTGCGGCCGACACCGGCCAGTATGGTGCTGACCTGCGCCTGGTGACGAGGCGCCAGGCCCAGGGTCGAGGCCAGTGCCAGGCCACCGGGCTGGCGGGGCGACAGCAGGGTTTCGCACAGGTCGCCGAGGAAGGTGGTCAGCAAGTAGGCACAGGTGATCACCAGGCTGACCCACAACAGCTTGGCGGTGAGGAAATAGGCGAGTGTCAGGTAGCCGGTGAACAGTGCCAGCAGAATCAACGTCAGCCAGATGACCATCACGAACGGGATCAGCCCGGCCAGGCCCGTCGGGCGCTGCAGGTCATGCTTGCGCAGGGTGCGGCGATAACACAGCAGCGCGCTGGCAAAGGTGGACGCCACCACCAGCGCGGTCAGCCCGTTGACGGCCACCGTCAGCGCCAGACTGACGCCGATCACGCTGTTCATGCGCTCCATGGTCATCATGACCATCAGTGCCAATGCCAGCACCTTCGGGAACCAGCCCAACGCACTGGCGACTTGGTCGTGGATCGCCGGCAGCCGCCAGGACGGGCGCTGCAGCATCAGCATGGCGCGGCCCAGGCCGGTAATGAAGGCACTGAACACTACCAGGGTGAGGATGTGGTTGGTCAGGCTGGCGATGTCCGAACCCAATTGCGCATTGCTTTCCAGCCCCCAGCGCAGCAACGAAACCGAGCCGGCGATGGTACCCAGGGTTGCCAGGCTAACGCCCAGAGCCAAGGCGCTGCGGCGCAGGCGGCCGTCGGGCAACCAGCGGACCATGGCACTGGCCAGCATGCGTTCAAGCACGCGCCGCACCAACGTCCACACCAGAATCGCTGCCACCAGGCTGGCAACGAACTGCCAGCGGTTTTCGGCGCTGAAGGCGCTGCCGATGGCATCGGCCGCCTCGCCGCGCAAGTCACGCAGGCGCGCCACGTCATCCTGGGTAGGGCGGATGATGCTCTGCCAGAACGCCGGGCTCAGCGGCGAGGCTGCACGGCTGGTGATTTGCGAGTTGAACTGGCTGCGGCGCAGGTTGACGATTTGCGTGGACAGGTCGCGGGCCGACTGGGTCAGCTTGGTGGCCTGATCCTGCTGGGCTACCAGCGCCTTTTTCTCGGCCTCCAGCGCTTTGCGCTGCTGTGTCAGGGTAGCGGCCTCATCCGGCTGAGCCGGGCCGATGACCTTCAGCTGGTCGTCGAGCCTTCCCACATCGGCAGTGCGCTGTGCACTCAATGCATCAGCTTGACGCTGAACCTGCATCGCTGCGAGGCGCAGTTGCGACAGCGCGTCGTCGTTGGCGTCGCTGGTGACGCCCTGGCGGATGAGGTCCAAGTGGTCGCTCAGCTGTTCGAGGCTGGCGTTTTCGTCCAATGCTGGCGCTTCGGCAGCCGCCAGATTGGACAATGGCGTGGCTGGGGCCGACCAGGCCGGGCTGGCAAGTACCAGCATCAGGGCCAGCAGGACCAGCAGGCCCGGGCAATAACGGTCAAGGCTGACACGCCTCATCGAATATTCCTCTTAGCAATTCGATTTGGCGGGGGATTCTACGCGGCTTCGGGCAGTCAGGAGAGTGCCGTTTCTCGCTTCAGCAACTGCTGTTTGCGCTCCACGCCCCAGCGGTAGCCGCTGATATCACCATCCCGGCGTACCACGCGGTGGCAAGGGATGGCCACGGCAATAGGGTTGGCCGCGCAGGCCATGGCTACCGCCCGCACGGCCTTGGGGGCGCCAATGCGCGCGGCGATGTCGGTGTAGCTGACCCGGCTGCCGGCCGGCACCTCACGCAGCGCCTGCCACACCCGCTCCTGAAACGCGGTGCCTTGCACATCCAGCGGCAAGGCCAGGCCCAAAGCCGGCGCTTCGACGAAACCGATCACTTCGGCGACCAGCTGTTCGTAAGCGCTGTCACCGCCAATCAGGTGGGCCTTGGGGAACTGGTCCTGCAGATCGTGCAAAAGGGCCTCGGGGTCGTCACCCAGCAAGATTGCGCAGATGCCCTTGTCACTCTGGGCTACCAGTATTGCACCCAGCGAGCACTGGCCAAGGGCGAAGTGAATGGTTGCCCCGGCGCCGCCGGCGCGGTATTGCCGGGGGCGCATGCCCAGGCGCTGGTCGGCGCTTTCGTAGAAGCGGCTGTTGGAGTTGTAGCCGGCGTCGTAGATAGCATCGGTGACCGAACGCTGGCCATCTTCCAGGTGCGCACGCAGCCGCCGGGCACGGAAGGCCGTGGCATAGGCTTTGGGGGTGACCCCGGTTTCAGCCTTGAACAGCCGATGCAGGTGGAAAGGGCTGACGGCCAGCCGTGCACCGAGTTGGTCGAGGCTTGGCGCGGGGTCGCTAGCCTCGATCAAGCGGCAGGCATGGGTGACGAGCTGGCTGTGTCGGGTGGCACTGGCCTTGCTGATACAGCGTTTGCAAGCACGGTAGCCGGCAGCCTCGGCGGCCGCGGCGGTGTCGTAGAACTCGACGTTCATGCGCTTGGCCTGGCGTGATTTGCAGCCGGGGTGGCAGTAGACGCCGGTGGTACGTACGGCATAGACAAAGTGGCCCGTAGCGGCAGTGTCTCGGCACGCTACGGCTTGCCAGCGTTGGTCGGGGGTGGTGTACAGGTTCATCTATGATTCCCGGATATGTTGTTGCCTGTACAGGCGATGCAAAAACCTCAGGCCCGCCACAGGTACCAGGCCGCCACGGTACGAAACGGCCGCCAGGCGCCGCCCAGCGAGCGCATTTGTGCCGGTGTCGGCGCCTTCTCCAGCCCCTTGAGCCGCCGATACCCCTCGCGCACGCCAAAATCGTCCACTGGAAGAATGTCGGACCGCCCCAGGCTGTAGATCAGCAGCATCTCCACCGTCCACCGCCCTACTCCACGCAGCGCTACCAGGCGTTCGATCAACGCCTCGTCAGCCATGGTTAACGCCTGCTCCCGCGTGGGTACCAGGCCCTCCAGGGTGGCTTGAGCAATGCCCTGGACCGTCTCCAGCTTGCTCGCCGAAAAGCCGCAGGCACGCAGGGTTTCCGGGGTTACCGCCAGCAACTGCTCTGGCTGCGGAAAATCATCTGCCGGAAACAGCGCCAGCAACCGCCCCAGGATCGCCTCGGCGGCACGGGCGTGCAGTTGCTGGTAGGCAATCGCCCGCACCAACGCCTCATAAGGCTCACGTCCCGGCGTAGCCTGGTGCAGGCAGGGCCCGATCGCTGCGATGTGCCGCGACCAGTCCGGGTCGAGTGCTGCCAGGTGCCGTGTGGCCTCGCGATAGGCCTCGGGCGAAAGGTCGGCCAGCATCATGGCACCTCCATCAAATCGATTGCAGGTCCAGCTTAGCGCAGCCGTTCATCGGGCAAACGCCGGTTCTTGCGCAGCTAATCTTAGGCATGCCATTGCTCGGCGCCATCTTCCCCGCATAGAATTGAGAACCATTCACAATCGCAAACATCACTGGACTGGGCCTTCTCTACGATGCAGATCAACGACACGCTCAAGCCAACCGAGGTTGCTCTGCTCTACCAGTCTCACCATGCCTGGTTGCGTGGTTGGTTACGCAGCCGGATCGGTTGCAGTGAACATGCCGCAGACCTGGCCCAGGATACCTTCGTGCGGTTGTTGCGCGCCCGCCAGGTGTCGCCGCTCAAAGAACCGCGCGCCTACCTCAGCAGCATCGCCCGCGGCTTGATGATCGACCAGTTCCGCCGCCGTGCGCTGGAGCGGGCCTACCAGGAAAGCCTGGCTCACCTGCCCGAAGCAGAAGTGCCCAGCGAAGAGGATAAGCTTGTCATCCTCGATAGCCTGGAACGCCTCGACCGCGCCTTGCACCAGTTGAAACCGCGCGTGCGCCAAGCGTTCCTGCTGGCCCAGCTAGACGGTTTGAGCATCGCGCAGGTTGCCCAACGTCTGGAGGTGTCCAGGGCCACCGTTGAACGCGACCTGGCCAAGGCCCTGGGCGTCTGCTACCGGTTGCGCCATGCCGATGCCTGATGATACGCCCGCACAGGCTCAGGTCGATCAGGCCATCGACTGGCTGGTGAAGCTGCGTTTCGACAGCCCCAGCCCGCGCACCGAGCAGCAGTTTCAACACTGGCTGGCCAGCCACCCACACAACTGCCTGGCCTGGCAGCGGGTCAGTAATCTGGGCGATGAACTGGCCGGGCTGCCCAAGGACCTGAGCCGGCGCACCCTGGACGCGAGCCAGCCCCCCAAAGCCAGCCGCAGGGACCACCTGAAGTTGCTGGGGCTGTTGGCTGTGGGCGGCAGCCTGGGCTGGGCCGCGCGCGAACCGCTAGGCCTGCCACAACTGCTGGCCGACACCAGCACCGCCACAGGCGAACGGCGCCAATGGCAAGGCAGTGACGGCAGCCGTATCCAGCTCAACACCGCCAGTGCCATCGACTTGCACTACAGTGCGGAACAACGCCAGCTGAAACTGATCCATGGCGAGGTCAGCCTGGACAGCAACCCCAACGACAACCGCCCGTTCCACATCGCCACCCGTGTCGGCCCGCTGACCACCTTCGATGGCCAGCTGTTGCTACGCGAAAACGGCCAGGGCCTGCTGCTGTCGGTGCGTCGTGGTGAAGTCACGTTGTTCCCTGCCTTGGCCTCAGCGAGGCAAGTGCTGCCAGGTGAAACCCTGCAAGTCGGAACCAACGGCAGCATTCAGGCCAGAACGCTGCACAACGACCCCTGGGGCTGGACCGAAGGTGTACTCAGCGTGCAGCAGATGCCACTCGCCGAGTTTGTTACCGAACTTGGCCGCTACCGACCGGGCCTGCTGCGTTGCGCTCCAGAAGTGGCGGGCTTGAAGGTTTCAGGCACCTATCAGTTGGCTGACACCGGGCAAATCCTGCAACTGCTCACCCGCAGCCTGCCCGTGCGGGTCGAGTACAGGACGCGCTATTGGGTAAGCATCGGTGCGGCGTAAAGGGATATCACTGCGCCACAGCCCGCATCCGCCCACGTCGCCGGTATGACTGCCTGGCAAAGCACACGAACAGCCCGGCCATCAGCGCCAGCGCCATGGGCAAACCGTGGGGCGCGACATTCATGGCTGCCCCACTGACCAGCGGCCCTACCAGGCTGCCCACGCCCCACAACAAGCCCACACTGGCATTGGCAGTGACCAGGTCCTGGCCCTTGAAGCGCTGCCCGATCAGCACCAGCGCCAGGGTATAGATGCCACCCGCCACCGCGCCCAGCACTACCAACAGCGGCCACAGCAGCCAGGTCAGATTCAACAGCCAGGGCAAACCGATGCCGATCACCATCGCCACCAGCCCGCACGCCAGGTGCAGCCCGGTGCGCTCAACCCGGTCGGCCAACCAGCCCAGCGGCAGCTGGAACAGCATGTCGCCGGCAAACACCACCGTCACCATCAATGCCGCCACGCCAACGGCAAAGCCATGGCTGGTGGCGTACACCGGCAGCAGCGACAGCACCACGGCATCGAAGAACGAGAAGAACAGCACCGCCATGCACAACGCCGGAGCCACCCGGAAGAACCCGGCCAGGCCGAAGCTTTTTTCGCCCTCTTCGTGCTCGACATGGTCGTTGGGCACGGTCAGCACGATGCACAGCAACGCCAGCCCATAACAGACCGTGACGACACCCGTGATCCAAGGGCTATCGGCGCCCAGCACTGCCAGCATGGCCGGGCCGAGCACCTGAAAGCCCGTAAAGCTGGTGGCGTACAGGGCCATGATCTTGCCGCGGTTATGCTCGGGGCACAATTCGTTGACCCACGACTCGCCAAGGATGATGGCGATCCCCATGCCAAGCCCCAGGCCCAGACGCAGCAGCGCCAGCAGCCACAACGAGCCGAACGCCGACTCGAGCAAGGCGATGCTGACCGTGCACAGGCTGAAACACAGCAGATAAATGGTGCGGCGGGTGAGATGGCGGCAGCAGACGTCGACCAGAAAAGCAGAGAGCATCATGCCGGCGGCAGGGATGGCCGAGATGATGCCGATTTCCAGTGTGCTCGCCCCCGCTTCATGCAGGCGCAACGACACCAGTGGCAAGCTGGCCCCCAAACTGAAACCCACGACAGAAACGGCGAACAACAGGCCCGCCAATAAACGCATGTTCATGTACCACTCCTGGCAAACCGAAAAGACGTGCAGAAACAGGCGCGCACGCCGGGACGGCGAGCGACGCGAAAGCGCAGATCAGTTCAGGCGAGGTGTGGCGAGAAGGTGAAGGCAAACAGCACGCTGCGGCGGCGCTTGAGCACCGTGTCACTCGGCCATGCACGACGCAGTGCCTGGAAGGCAGGCTGGCGGGCGTGTGGGAGGGACTGGGTACGGCGCATTGCTTTGGCTACTACGCAGGTGATTGAAAAAGAGGCGGCACTCTAGCCACCTCCGGGAGGCGAGTCAATTGCCCGGGGGCCTGGCAGAGGCCCCCGGCGCTCAGCGTTTACCTGTACTTGGCAGGAACACCGCCAACAACCCGAACAATGGCAGGAACGAGCACAACCCGTACACATACTCGATACCACGCAGGTCTGCTACGTACCCCAACAGCGCAGCGCCAATGCCACCAAAGCCGAACATCAGGCCGAAGAAGATCCCGGCAATCATGCCCACGCTGCCCGGCACCAGTTCCTGCGCATACACCACGATCGCGGAAAACGCAGAAGCCAGGATAAAGCCGATCACCACGCTCAGTACTGTGGTCCAGAACAAATCGGCATACGGCAGCGCCAGCGTGAACGGCGCCACGCCCAATATTGAAAACCAGATGACTGCCTTGCGCCCGATACGGTCACCGATCGGCCCGCCAAAGAAGGTGCCCGCCGCCACCGCGCCGAGGAACAGGAACAGGTGCAGCTGCGAGCTGGCCACCGACACACCGAACTTCTCGATCAGGTAGAACGTAAAGTAGCTGGTGAAGCTGGCCATGTAGAAATACTTGGAGAACACCAGCAGGCCCAGCACGATCAACGCCGCAATGACCCGATTACGCGAAATGCCGTGGGTAGCCTGAACCGCCTTGCGCGCCTTGGCCTGATTGAGGTGCTCCTTGTACCAGCCGCGCAGCATCAGGGTGACGCCGAGGAAGAACAGCCCAGCCACGCCGAACCACGCCACATGGGTCTGGCCGAACGGAATGACGATGGCCGCTGCCAGCAGCGGGCCCAGAGCGGAACCGGTGTTGCCACCGACCTGGAAGGTCGATTGGGCCAGGCCGAAGCGCCCGCCCGAGGCCAACCTTGCAATACGCGAGGTTTCCGGGTGGAAGGTCGACGAGCCGATGCCCACCAGCGCCGACGCCAACAGGATCATCGGAAAGCTGCCAACGAAGGCCAGCATCACAATCCCCACCAAAGTACACAGGGTGCCTAGCGGCAGCAGATTTGGCGTGGGCCGGCGATCGGTGAAGAAGCCGACCCAAGGCTGCAACAGCGAGGCGGTGATCTGGAACGTCAGGGTGATCATGCCGATCTGGGCGAAGCTCAGGTCGTAGTTGGCCTTGAGCATCGGGTAGATCGCCGGCAGCACCGACTGGATCAGGTCGTTGATCAAGTGCGCCAAGGCGCAGAAACCGATGATACGCATCACCAACGGCGTGGCTTGGCTTGCCGCTACCGGGGTGGGTGCGGTGGAGGCACTACTGGTGGCCATTTACCTAAATCTCCGTCCTCAGGTTTGGGATCCGATTATCGGGAAACAAATAGATACATAGCTACCTTTTTATTCGCCTGTTGCCACACGCTTGAAAACGACTGCATCTGGTGCAGGGCACTCGCTTGCAGATAGCCCGCCATGCAGGGCGAGCAGCGGATGGTCTCGGCGGGTGTGCGGCGCCTTCTACCTCGACCGGCGTGGCCAAAGCCTGCAATCCCTGGCTGCAACCCAGCAGCTGCAGTTGCTGGACGTGCGCGGGCACTGGCTTCTGGTGCACTGAAACCGGGGCTGGCCGCTAAGTTTTTGAAAGCGTGCAAATTTTTTTTGAAATGAGTGTTGACAGAGGGGGCGTTCAAGAGAATAATGCGCGCCATCGGCTACATAGCTCAGTTGGTTAGAGCATAGCATTCATAATGCTGGGGTCCGGGGTTCAAGTCCCTGTGTAGCCACCAAACAAGACGAAGGGCTTACCGCAAGGTAAGCCCTTTTTCTTTGCCTGCAAAAAAGTTCGCTGACACCAGCGTAAAACCCTTCCAGCAGCAGCCTCGAATCTCAGCTTGGCTACTGCAATCGCCGCCTCAACGCATTCCGGTCACCGCCACAGCCAGGCCAAGCCCGATCAATGCCAGACCAATGGCCCGGTCCACCAGCACTTGCCGCTCGATCATCGCCTTGCGCAATGCCGTACTGGAGAAAAATACCGCCACCAGGCTGAACCACAGCCAATGGGCAACGGACATGAACGCACCGTAGGCGAAGTTCAGCGTCAACGGGCTGCCAGGCTGTACCACCTGGGTGAAGGCACTGATGACAAACAACATGGTCTTGGGGTTGAGGGCATTGGTCAGAAAGCCGGTGCGCAGCGCTTGCAGTACGCCGGCAGCGGACCGGCCAACCCCGTCCAGGCTGATGCGCCGGGTGTTGGTCAATGACTTGTACCCCAGGTAGATCAGGTAGCCCGCACCCAGCACTTTCATGATCAGGAACAGCGCCGGGCTCTGGCTGATGATTACGGCAATGCCCAACACCGTGTACAACACATGCACCTGCACCCCCAGGGCGATGCCTACGGCAGCAGCCAGCCCGGCCTTGCGCCCCTGTGCATAACTGCTGCGGGTGACCATGGCGAAGTCTGCGCCGGGGCTTATGACGGCGAGCAAGGTGAACAGGGCGACTGCAATGAGTTCGGTCATGCTGAGGGCTCTCGATAGGCGATGGAAATGCACAGACCGCCAATTATCAAGCGCTTACCGACGCGGAAAAATCGATTTATGCTGAGATAAATCTGATAGTTTTTTTCACAGACATTTACAGCCTGCCTGGGCCTCTTCGCGGGTAAACCCGCTCCCACATGCCACCTATTTACCCGCGAAGAGGCCGGCACAGCTGAACCGGGATATCATGAAACTGCCGCCACTCAACGCCTTCCGCTACTTCGACATCGCCGCCCAGACCGAGAGCTTCGTGCGCGCCGCCGAGCACTTGCACGTCACTCACGGCGCGGTCAGCCGCCAAATACGCCTGCTGGAAGAAAGCCTTGGTGTGGAACTGTTCGAGCGCCGCAACCGGGCCATTTTCCTCACCCCCGCCGGCCGTGCCCTGCAAGGCACCACCCAGGCGATCTTCGAGCAGCTGGAGGGTGCCGTGCAGCGTTTGCAGCACCAGGTCCGCGACAATGTGCTTGTGCTGTCCTGCGAGCCGACCATCGCCATGCGTTGGCTGATCCCGCGCTTACCGAGATTCCATGCCGCCCACCCCGACCTTCAGTTGCACCTGGTAGCCGCAGGCGGCCCGCTGGACTTCGCCCGCAGCGGTATCGACCTGGCAATTCGCCGCGACGACTTCCACTGGGACAACCAGCTGTACAGCCAGAAAATCTGCGACGAATGGATCGGCCCGGTTTGCCACGCCGCCTCCCCTGCCCTCCTTGAAGGCCAACGGCTGCTGCACAGCGCCACCCGTCCCACTGCCTGGCCCACCTGGCTGCGGCTGAGCGGCCAGCAGACGAGACACAGCGAACGCAGCGACTACGAACATTTCTACCTGTCGATTCAGGCCGCCAGCGCCGGCCTGGGCCTGGCCATTGCCTCAGCCCTGATGGTGCGCGACGAACTCGACAGCGGGCAGTTGCAGGCGCCGTACGGTTTTGTACGCGATGGCTCGGCCTACCACCTGCTCAGCCCACAGCCCCTGCCCGACAGCGACAAGTGCCAGCGCTTCGCCGAGTGGATAATGGACGAATGCCGGGGTTGCCTGGCTCATTTGGGCTTGATGCAGAACGACGACCCGGCACTGCCATCGCCACCCCAGGTGCGATAGCCGGCGGTATCCACATGAATGCGGCCTGATGGGTAGCGGCCCAGGCCCATGTTCCAGGCTTGGCCGTGCTGCTGCCAGAAACGGCACAGCGGATTGGGATCGGCCCAGGCCGGCAGCAGTATGTCGACGGCGAACGCGCGGGTATGCGCACTGTTGGCTGCCCCGCCCGCACAGGCGTTCAGACGCGGCTCACGGTAAGCCGAAACCACCTCGAACTGGCGCAGGATGCCTTGGTCGTCGAGTGCATTGATCAACGCGAGGGTCGAGCGTACAGCCGCCCAATTGGCGGGGGGCGGTACGGCGAAAGGCGATGCGCTGCACTGTCTCCAGTCCGATGCCGAGCGCAGCAACTGGTGAATTGGCACTACACCGTAAAGCCGGGCATCTACCAGCATTTCACGGAAGGGGCGGGTTTGATGATCACCCGCCCACTGGGCGAACATCCACACGTCGCGCTCGTCTGCGTGGGCCGCGCTTGCTACACACAGGCCCGCTGCCAGAAGCAGTTTTCTCATTTTTTATCCGTCCCTGCCGAGAACAAAGCCTGCGCGCCCGGGTACACCCCTGCAAAGTCAGTCTTCGAACAGGGTGCAGGCCATCACCAGGGCGTCTTCACGGCCGCCGGCGATCGGATAATAGTCGCGGCGGCGGCCAATTTCGTTGAAACCGTAACGTTCGTATAAACGATAGGCCGACTGATTGCTGGCGCGCACTTCCAGGAAGCATTCGCGGCCATTGAGCTGATAGGCCCGGGCCATCAGGTGCTCGAGCAGACGCAGGCCCAGGCCGCAGCCTTGGTTTTCCGGTTTTACGGTGATGTTGAGCAGGTGCGCTTCGTCGATGATCACGTTGATCACGCCATGACCCACTTGCTGCTGGCCGTCGAACATCAGCCAGACTTCGTACGATTTGAGCGCATCCTGAAAGATTCCACGGGTCCAAGGATGACTGAACGCGGCATATTCGATCTTAAGTACGGCATCCAGATCCGCCTCGGTCATCGGGCGGAAGCTGATTGAGTCACTCATTCAACGCTCTTCCAGCGCGCCATCAGCTGGCGCATGGCTTTCCAGACGTCCGCCTTGCGTTGCGGCTCGTCCATCAACAGTTCAAGGCCCGGCAATGCCCAGGCGTCGCCCAGGCTGTCAAGCGTCAGGGTTTGGTAGTAGGCCTCGGCGTCGGCATTGGCGGCAAAACGCAATGCAGGCAGGCCGACCAGCCACAGACAGGTACACGGGGCGTCTTCCAGGCGGGCCTGAACGAAGCCCTGGACGAAATCGCGCGCAGCCTCCGGCCCCTGGTCCATGTTGCCGCGCACCAGCAGTGGCCAGCGAACCGGCTCGCCGATGATCTGCGGGGCGTCGGGCAGGCCGGCGGCGCGCAGCATGTCCTTGAGCAGCAGGTAGGAGGGGTCGCGGCTTTGGAACGGCTGGCCGGTGGCCAGCTCCACCAGCAGCAAGCAACTGCCGGCGCGCAACAACTGTAGCGAGAAGCGCGGTGGCGGCACGGGCACCGGGCGCGGAGCTGCGGGCTCTTGTGCTTCGGCGGGCTTGACGGCGGGTTTGGGCACACTGCCCGGCCGCGGGATCTCGATTTTCGGCCGCTCGCCGGAACGGGCCTGGGGGATGACGGGCGTTTCGTTGGTTGCCGACGCCGGCCGGACTTCGAAATCGATGTCCTCGACCGGCGCAACCGGCAGCAGCAGTTCGGGCCGCGACGGTGCGGCGAACGGCAGCTCGGCGCGCGGCAGCCAGTGCACCACTTGCATGGCGGAAAGGTAGGCGCGGCGACGGGGTTCGGTCAGCAAGGGGCGGGTATCCGAGGGGGTGACGGCAATTAGGCATTCTAACGTGTACGCCGTGGTTTTTGCAGCGCCTATCAGACCGAGCGCCGCCCGCGCGGCGCATCGCGAGCTACGCTCGCTCCTACGTTTGTTTCGGGCCAATTATTCCTGTGCCATTTGCGCGCGAACGCCTTGGCGCATGGCGCAATATCACGTCTTACAAACAAGGCGGTCGCGCGCGCCCGTCACAGGCGTTACTGGCCCGAAACAAACGTAGGAGCGAGCGCAGCTCGCGATGCGCCGCGCGGGCGGCGCTCGATCTCGACCCCACCCTCACCCCCCGCCATACACCTACACACCACAGAATATCGCGTCGTACAAACAAGGCGGTCGCGCACGCCTGCCACAGACATTACTGGCCCGAAACAAACGTAGGAGCGAGCGCAGCTCGCGATGCGCCGCGCGGGCGGCGCTCGGTCTCCCAGGCGACGCACCTCTACCGCCATACCCTCAAGGCCACACCGCCTGGCATGACGTTGCGCAATGGCCGGGTGTGCTTGCCGTGGGTTTTTTGGGGGGGGCAGAAATCGAGCGCCGCCCGCGCGGCGCATCGCGAGCTGCGCTCGCTCCTACGTTTGTTTCTGGCCAGTAACGCCAGTGACAGGCGCGCGCGACCGTTTTGTTTGTACGACACAATATCGCGCCAAGCGCCAAGGCGCCCGCGCGCAAATCCCCCAGAAATAACTGGCCCGAAACAAACGAGCGAGCGCAGCTCGCGATGCGCCGCGCGGGCGGCGCTCGATCTCGCCCCCACCCTCAAACCCCCGCCATACACCTACACACCACAAGGTTATCCCTCATTACAGACCAAGGGGTAAAAACCACCCCCGCGAATGCAGTACAATCGCCCCCTTTTTCTTGGCAACGAGTCGAAGCCAATGATCGAACCCAAGCGCGTCCTGCGCGCCCTAGCCGAACACTGGGCCCTGATCGAGCCGCTGTGCGAGCGTTTCGACCAGGGCACCCTGAGCCTGGTCGAACTGCGCCAGCATGTGGCTCGCCAGCAGCTCGAAAGCACCCCGCAGGACATCACCCAGCTACTCGACGTTTGGATCCGCCTGGATATCCTGGTCCCGGTGGCCAAAAGCCCGAACCGTTTCGAGCTCAACGCGCAGATCCACGACTTCCTCGCCTACCTGCGCCGCGAACACCGGCTGGGCCTGTGCCTGGAGATCGAAGCCTACTTGCGCCACCTGGAGCGCCTGGCCGGGCACATCCAGGATGCCTTCGACAACCGCGACAGCGACGACCTGGCACGCCAGCTGCGCCTGCTCGACATGCGCGTGCGCGATGTGCTGAAAAAGCTCGACAACGACGAGCAGGCACTGGTGGCCGTGGCCGAACGGGCCAAGACCAGCAACCGCCAGATTCCGCTGCGCCAGCGTTATGCCGAAGTGCTGGCCACCTGGGACGAATACGTCGAGCCGATGATCCAGCTGGTCAACGCCGACGGCGCCTTCGAGCAGGGTGTACGCAAGGTCGAGACCGTGCTGCTGAAACTGCTGGGCGAACAAGCGCGCCTGGGCCACTTGGTCGACGACGACATGCTGCTGCGCACCCACGCGCGCATCCTGGAAATGCAGACCAACGCACAGTTGACCCTGCGCCACGCCCGCGAACTGCTGCTGCCGCTGCGCGAAGAAGCCCGCCGGCACAACGCCGTGACCCGCGGCGCGGCGCTGGCCCTGTCGGTGATCCGACGCAAGGGCATCGATGCCGTGCCGCAAGCGGCCATGCCGATGTTCACCCGCCCGCAAAGCACCTTCCTTGGCAGTGCCAGCCAGGTCGAGGCCTACGTTTACGCACTGGCCCGCTTCGAGCCCAAACCGGCGCGTTTCCCCAAAGCCCACAAGACCCAGTCCGACGCCCTGCCCCGTGCTCCGCGCACGGTCAAGGAAATGACCGAACGCTGCGAACAGGCCCTGCCACTGCCCGACCTGATGGTCTGGCTGCTGGAGCAGGAGCCCGAAGGCGCCACCGATGAGCTGCTGTACTGGTTCTCGCGTCTTTCGCGGGAAAAGCGCTTCAAGCGCGAACGCCTCGACCGCCGCGAATACACAACTCAGGAACACCTGGTCAGCCTGCGTTCGTTCGCCCTGACCTCCAGCCGCGAAGACGCCCCCAGCGCGCCTACCGAACCCAACGCGAGCCCAGCCCATGCATCTTGATCTTTCCGAACTGTCCCAGCTCGCGCCGATCTTCCGCGAGCTGTTCAAAGGCTTCCACATCAGCCGGCGCGACCCTGAGCTGTACGCCCAGCTGTCGAACTTCCAGGACCAGTACCGCACCCTGTTCAAGGCCCTGGGCTTCGAGCTGGTATGCGACACCCGTGGTTTCTACTACTTCGTGCCGGACATGACCGCCGCGCAGGTCAACAAGACCGCGCAGCGCCTGTCGCTGTTCACCTTCATTCTGGTCGAGCACCTTGCTGACCAGGGCCGCGACCCGATGGCCGTGCTCGACGGCGGTAGCATCGGCCGCGACGAACTGCCCTCGCTGCTGGACAAGTACCGCGACCTGTTCCTGCAGGCCGAAGTGCAGACCGTGGACGAGCTGGAAGAAAAAATCCTGCGGCGCATGACCCAGCTCGGCTTCGCCCATGAGGAAGGCGGCATCTACCGCTTCCTGCCGCCCATGCACCGCTTCCTCGATGTGTGCCTTGCAGTGCAGCAGGACCGCGACCTGGCCGCCACCCTGCACAGCGACCTGCCGCTGCCGACCCCGGTACTGGTCGAGGAAGAAAGCGCCGAAGAACTCAACCGCACCGACGACCCGCTCGACCTCACGCCTTTCCAGGGCGAGGAAAGCGAAGAGGACGCCCTGGCCCGGGCCATCCGCGAAGAGCAACAGGAGATTGACGCATGAGCCAGGAACGCTACGGCATCCGCCGCTTCGCATTGCTCAACACCGCCGGCTACAGCCTTGGCCTGTTCCCGCTGGAGCACCCGCTGTCGGTATACGGCGCCAACAACCTGGGTAAATCGGCGTCGATCAACGCCCTGCAGTTCCCGATCCTGGCACGCATGTCGGACATGAGTTTCGGCAAATACAGCCTTGAGCAGTCGCGCCGCTTCTACTTCGCCAGCGACACTTCGTACATTCTCTGCGAACTGAGCCTGCCCCACGGCCCGCACGTGATCGGTGTGGTCGGGCGCGGTCCGGGCGGCGGTTTCGGCCACCAGTTCTTCGCCTACAAGGGCGAACTGGACCTGGCCCACTACCAGAAGAACGACACCTGCCTGCGTCAGAAAGAGCTGTTCACCAACCTTGAACGCCTGGGTATCAAGGCTTACGAACTGAAGCCGGACGAACTGCGCCGACTACTGGTGGGCGGCCACACCTCGGTGCCGCTGGACCTGACCATGATCCCGCTGCGCTCCACCAGCGAGCAAAGCCTGAAAACCTTCCGCGCGCTGTTCATCAATCTGCTGCACATGCGTGAAATCACCGCCGCCAAACTCAAGCAACTGTTCCTCGACGCCTTCGAGCACAGCCTGCGTTCCGGCAGCGTCGACTACATCGCTGCGTGCGAGGAAGCCTTCCGCGACGTACGCCGCATGGAGCAGGACTACAACGCCCTGGTCGCTGCCGGCCCGCTGGTCGAGGCCCTGGCCGGCGGTGTGGCCCAGCGGGACATCCTGCGTGGCAAGCTGCACCGCATTTCGCCTGTGCTCGACACCCTGCTGGGCACCTGGCAGGAATACGCCATGGCGCGCAAGGAAGAGCTGGTCATCCAGTCCGAGCACTACCGTGGTGAGCAGGACCGCCTGCAAAACGACCAGCGCGGCGGCACCCAGGAGCTGATGCGCCTGGAGCGTGAAATCAGCGGTATCCAGCGCTGGCTAGGCGAGCTGTCGGTGCTCAAGCACCGCTTTGCGCTGGTCGACGACGTCAAGGTGCTGGAACAGCAACTGCTGGCGGCCAAAGACGCCCACGACGAACTGGCCGGTGCTCTGGCCCAGTCACGACAGTTCAGTGCCGAAGACCTCGACGAGCGCGTACGCGACCTGGAAAAACGCCTGAAGCAGGTCAAGCAGCAGCTGGATCACGCTGACAACAACAGCTACGCCCGCCTGCGCGAAGAGTTCTCGCAACAGGACGTGGACCGCCTGATGCGCCTGTTCAACGGCGCATTGTTCAGCCTGCCGCTGGGCGACCGCGGCATCGAGCTGGACGATAGCGACCTGTGGGTGAAGTCGCTGGAAGCGGTGCTCGACGGCTTCAAGGGCGAGCGCTTCGAGGCCCCCGGCCTGGCCATCGATCTGACCCACATCGACCCGCCGGCCCTGCAGGCCCTGGCCGACCGCGCCGCCCTGCGCGACCAGAAAGAGCGCCTGGAAAAAGAGCTCAAGCAGCTAAAAACCCAGCAGGCCGTGGCCGCCGACCGCTCCGCCTCCAAAGCGCAGACCGAAACCCTGTACCAGGAAGTGCTGGACGCGCAGAAGGCGCTGGAAGACTTCCGCCGCAGCCAGACCCTCGCCGCCGAAGAGCCCGAGAAACTGGAACAGCTCTCGCAACTGGAAGCGGCCCAGGACGAACTCAAGCGCTCCAGCGACGCCTTCACCGAGCGCGTCCAGCAGCTGTCAGCCAAGTTGCAACTGGTCGGCCGCCAGCTCGGCGACCTCGAGTCCAAGCAGCGCACCCTGGAAGACGCCCTGCGCCGTCGCCAACTGCTGCCGGCCGACCTGCCCTATGGCACGCCATACATGGAAGCCATCGACGACTCGATGGACAACCTGCTGCCGCTGCTCAATGACTACCAGGACAGCTGGCAAGGCCTGCAGCGGGTGGACAATCAGATCGAGGCGCTGTACGCCCAGGTGCGCCTGAAGGGCGTGGCCAAGTTCGACAGCGAAGACGACATGGAACGCCGCCTGCAACTGCTGGTGAACGCCTACGCGCACCGTACCGATGAAGCCCTGACCTTGGCCAAGGCACGCCGCGCCGCGGTCACCGACATCGCCCGAACCCTGCGCAACATCCGCAGCGACTACGACAGCCTCGAGCACCAGCTGGCCCTGTTCAACCGCGAGATCAACAAGCGCCAGGTGTCCAACCTGGAAAGCTTCCGCGTGGTACTGGCGCCGAACAAGGAAGCGCTCAAGCACATCGACCAGATTATCCACAGTGCCGGTCAGTACGAAGAAGGCGAAACCCTGTCGGTCTTCGACCTGACCCAGAGTGCCGATCAGGACAACAAGAACGAGGAGGCCAAGGAGTACCTGGCACGGCTGGTAGCGGCCAACCACAACCAGCTGGGCCTGAAGGACCTGTTCGAGCTGGCGTTCGAGATCACCAAGGTCAATGGCCAGCCGGTCATCCACGCCGACATCGACGGTGCGGCGTCCAACGGCACCACCATGACCATCAAGGCGCTGACCAACATGTACCTGTTGCTGCACCTGATGGACCGTGACCTGGCCGGGCGCATTCGCCTGCCATACTACCTGGACGAAGCGGCAGACATCGACGAACGCAACCAGGCGGCACTGCTGGAGACCAGCCTGCAACTGGGCTTCGTGCCGATTCTGGCGAGTGTGAAACCACAGGTATCGGCACACGTTGCGATCGACCTGGAAGGTGGCAGCGGGCCGAACGGCATCTACATCGACGAGGCGGACTGGAAGTTCATCAGCCGGCTGGATGAAGTGAAGGCGGTTGTGCGTGAGGATCAGGCCGAGGAACTGGCCTGAGATAGCTGGGGCCGCTTTGCGGCCCTATCCTGCATGCGCTGATCCCTGTGGGAGCGGGCTTGCCCGCGAACACGGGCGAAGCCCGTGCCATCCACGGCGGTGTCTTCTTCGCG
The DNA here is from genome assembly GCF_057766845.1 of Pseudomonas sp. D5(2026). Lineage (NCBI taxonomy): Bacteria > Pseudomonadati > Pseudomonadota > Gammaproteobacteria > Pseudomonadales > Pseudomonadaceae > Pseudomonas > Pseudomonas sp. D5(2026). The sequence continues at coordinate 703,000 of NZ_CM173421.1, read as the reverse complement.
GGTAAACCGCTTGTGTCGCGATAGGAGGCCGACGGCCTCCCGGCAACCTACCAGGCTATCAATGAGCCCAAGGCAGGATCGGAATGGCAGTCACCGCATTCTGCGGACTGCCTTCGATCATGCGGTCGCTGTACACCAGGTACACCAGCGTATTGCGCTTCTTGTCGAGAAAGCGCACCACCTGCATGGTCTTGAACACCAGCGAGGTACGTTCCTTGAACACTTCCTCGCCATCTTTGAGCTCACCCTTGAAGTTGATCGGCCCGACCTGACGACAGGCAATCGATGCCTCCGCCCGGTCCTCGGCCAGCCCCAAGCCCCCCTTCACCCCGCCAGTCTTGGCCCGCGACAGGTAGCACGTCACGCCCTCTACCTTAGGGTCGTCGAACGCCTCGACCACAATGCGGTCGTTCGGCCCGAGGAACTTGAACACGGTAGACACCCGGCCGACCTCTTCAGCGCCGGCCAGCATCGGCAGCACGAACGCTGCCACAGCGATTACCTTCTTCAGCGGGCTCATACCAGCACCAGGTTGTCGCGGTGTACAAGTTCCGGCTCGGCGCTGTAACCAAGGATCGACTCGATGGCGTCGGACGACTGACCAATGATCTTCTGCGCCTCCAGGGCGCTGTAGTTGGCCAGGCCGCGAGCCACTTCAAGGCCGTCCGGGCCGACGCACACCACCATCTCGCCACGACGGAAGCTGCCCTGCACAGTCTTCACGCCAACCGGCAGCAAACTCTTGTTGGCCTGACGCAGCGCTTGCACGGCACCGGCATCCAGCACCAGGGTGCCACGGGTTTGCAGGTGACCGGCCAGCCATTGCTTGCGCGCCGCGAGCATGCCGCGCTCGGGCGACAGCAAGGTGCCCAGGCGCTCGCCCGCCTTCAGGCGGTCCAGCACGCGCTCGATGCGACCACCGATGATGATGGTGTGGGCACCGGAACGGGCAGCCAGGCGCGCCGCACGCAGCTTGGTCTGCATGCCGCCACGGCCCAGGGCACCACCGGTACTACCGGCCACGGCATCCAGTGAGGGGTCGTCGGCACGGGCTTCGTAGATCAACTGCGCTTCGGGGTTGTTGCGCGGGTCGGCATCGAACATACCATCGCGGTCGGTGAGGATCACCAGCAGGTCGGCCTCGACCAGGTTGGCCACCAGCGCCGCCAGGGTGTCGTTGTCGCCAAAGCGGATCTCGTCGGTGACCACGGTGTCGTTTTCGTTGATCACCGGCACCACACCCAGATCAACCAAGGTGCGCAGGGTGCTGCGGGCATTCAGGTAACGCTTGCGGTCGGACAGGTCGTCATGGGTCAGCAGGATCTGCGCGGTGTGCTTCCCGTGCTCCCCGAAGCTCGACTCCCAGGCTTGCACCAGGCGCATCTGGCCGAGCGAGGCAGCCGCCTGCAGCTCGTTCATCGCACTCGGTCGCTTGGTCCAGCCCAGCTGGCTCATGCCGGCAGCCACGGCCCCGGAGGAGACCAGTACCAACTCCACGCCTGCCTCACGCAGCGCGACCATCTGCTCGACCCAAACGGCCATTGCACCGCGGTCGAGGCCCTTGCCATCGGCGGTCAGCAGAGCACTGCCAATCTTAACGACCCAGCGCTTGGCGCCCGTCACCTTGCTTCGCATCTTCTTCCAACCTATGTCGAATCTGTAGATACCGTGGATACAAAAACGCCGCTCCAGAGAGCGGCGTTTAGTGTACTGCAACCGATCAGTCGCGCACGTAAATGATTTCCGGACCGTCTTCGTCGTCCTCGAAATCATCGTCCCAACCGTCATCGTCGCCGATGTCGTGCACGCTCTTGACGCCGGTACGACGCAGGGTGCGGGCGTCGTCCAGGGCCTGCAGCTGGGCACGGGCTTCGTCTTCGATGCGCTGGTCGAGGTCGGCCAGCTCTTCGGCGTAGGCCGGGTCGTTGGCCAGGCGGTCGGCGCGGTCTTCGAGGTAGCGCATCAGGTCGTGGCTGAGCTTGTCGGTGCCCTGCTTGGAAATGGCCGAGATCACGTAAACCGGGCCTTCCCACTCCAGACGGTCGATCACTTCCTGCACACGCTCGTCACGCTCGTCGTCCATGACCATATCGGCTTTGTTCAGCACCAGCCAGCGCTCACGCTCGGCCAGCGACGGGCTGAAGCGGGTCAGCTCGTTGACGATGACTTCGGCGGCATCGGCCGGGCTGCTTTCGTCCAGTGGCGCGATGTCCACCAGGTGCAGCAGCACGCGCGTACGCGCCAGGTGCTTGAGGAAGCGGATACCCAGACCGGCACCTTCAGAAGCGCCTTCGATCAGGCCGGGGATGTCGGCGATGACGAAGCTCTTCCAGCGGTCGACGCTGACCACGCCCAGGTTTGGCACCAGGGTGGTGAACGGGTAGTCGGCGACTTTCGGCTTGGCGGCCGAGACCGAACGGATGAAGGTACTCTTGCCGGCGTTGGGCAAGCCCAGCAGGCCGACGTCGGCCAACACCTTCATTTCCATCTTCAGGTCACGCTGCTCACCCGGTTTGCCTGGGGTGGTCTGGCGCGGCGCACGGTTGGTGCTCGACTTGAAACGGGTGTTGCCCAGCCCGTGCCAGCCACCTTGCGCGACCATCAGCTTCTGGCCGGGGGTGACCAGGTCACCGATCACTTCCTGGGTGGAAGCATCGATCACGGTGGTGCCGACCGGCACGCGCAGGAACAGGTCTTCACCCTTCTTGCCGGTGCAGTCGGTGCTACCGCCGTTGGAGCCACGCTGGGCTTCATGGTGACGGGTGTAGCGGTAGTCGACCAGGGTGTTCAGGTTTTCGTCGGCAATCATGTACACCGAGCCACCGTCACCGCCGTCACCGCCGTTAGGGCCGCCGTTCTCGATGAACTTCTCGCGACGGAAGCTCATGCAACCGTTGCCACCGTCACCGGCCTTGACCCGAATGGATACTTCGTCAACAAACTTCATTAAAACCGCCTCTCGTCGGTAGACGAGCTGAATGACTCAAAAACATGAGGCTCTTGCAAAAATGAGCGCGGCGGCCCCGTACGACCGTAGAAACCAACGCCGGCAACCCAGACAAACAGCTTTGCAAGAGGCTCACCACAAACGAAAAAGCCCCGTCGCATGACGGGGCTTCTGGAGCGACGTCGCGATTAAGCGGCGACGATGCTCACGTAACGGCGCATGAACTCGCCTTTCTTCTCGAACTTGATCACGCCTTCGATCTTGGCGAACAAGGTGTGGTCCTTGCCCATGCCAACGCCGTAGCCAGCGTGGAATTCGGTACCGCGCTGACGGACGATGATGTTGCCTGGCTTGATAACCTGGCCGCCATACATCTTCACGCCAAGGCGTTTCGATTCTGAGTCGCGACCGTTACGAGTACTACCACCAGCCTTCTTGTGAGCCATGGTTCAATTCTCCAAATAAATTCAGGGGATCTAGGGGATTAAGCCTGGATGCCGGTGATTTTGATCTCGGTGAACCACTGGCGGTGGCCCATACGCTTCATGTGGTGCTTACGACGACGGAACTTGATGATGCGAACCTTGTCGTGGCGGCCTTGCGAAACGACTTCGGCCACTACTTTAGCGCCAGCAACAACTGGAGCACCGATGGTGACTTCTTCACCGTTGGCGACCAGCAGAACGCGATCGAAGGTCACGGATTCGCCAGTGGCGACTTCCAGTTTTTCGATCTTGAGGAATTCACCTTCAGCGACTTTGTACTGCTTGCCGCCGGTAACGATTACTGCGTAAGACATGGTATTTCTCCGATAATCCTGCTCACCCAGCGCTTTATATGATGAGTATTGGCTGGCATGGCTGCACAGGGCTGGAACGGCCCGGCGCAATTGCGTAAGGCAGGTGCTGCCCAGGAAGTTAGGGTGCGCGATTGTACGCAACCGCGGTTTTGCTTGCAAGTGCCGCCCCCGGCCAGCTGGCACCGCGCCTTGACACACCGGGACCCGCGACCTAGCATGCCGCGCAACCTCACTGGAGCAGCCGATGCAACCCCAAACCTTCTACCGCGCGGTGGCTGATGATTTCAGCGCCGTCGACGAGATCATCAAGAAGCAGCTGACCTCGCGCGTGCCGCTGGTATCGAAGATCGGCGACTATATCACGTCCGCCGGTGGCAAGCGCCTGCGTCCCCTGCTGGTACTGCTGTGTGGCAAGGCCCTGGGCCGCGAAGGCGACGACCTGCGCCTGCTGGCCGCCACCATCGAGTTCCTGCACACCGCCACCCTGCTGCACGACGATGTGGTCGACATGTCCGGCATGCGTCGCGGCCGCTCTACCGCCAATGCCCTGTGGGGCAACGCGCCAAGCGTACTGGTGGGCGACTTCCTTTATTCGCGCTCGTTCGAAATGATGGTCGAACTGGGCTCGATGCCGGTCATGCAGATCCTGTCCAAGGCCACCCGCGTGATTGCCGAAGGTGAAGTGCTGCAACTGTCGCGTGTACGCGACGCCAGCACCACCGAGGAAGTCTACATGGAGGTCATTCGCGGCAAGACGGCGATGCTGTTCGAAGCGTCGACCCACAGCGCTGCGGCACTGGCCCAGGCCACCGACGAGCAGCGCGAAGCCCTGCGTACCTTCGGCGACCATCTGGGCGTGGCCTTCCAGCTGGTCGACGACCTGCTGGACTACAAGGGCGACTCGCAGACCTTGGGCAAGAACGTCGGTGACGACCTGGCCGAGGGCAAGCCTACCCTGCCGCTGATCTACACCATGCGTGAAGGTACTGCCGAGCAGGCTGCCCTGGTACGCCAGGCGATCCAGAAAGGTGGCCTGGAGGATCTGGAACAGATTCGCGTTGCGGTCGAGGAATCGGGTGCGCTGAAGTACACCGCCGAGCTGGCGCGCGATTACGTGAAGCGTGCCATCGCCTGCCTCGAAGTGCTGCCTGCCAGTGAATACCGGGATGCGCTGGTTGAACTGAGCGAGTTTGCGGTCGCGCGTACGCACTGACAGACCGAGTCGTCTTCATTCGCGGGCAAGCCCGCTCCTACACCATCTGTGGGGAGCAGGCTTGCCCGCGATGCTTTTGTCCGGACATAATCACTTCCGGGAAAATACCTTTTACAATGTGGGCTTTTAACCGCCCGTCTGTTTGTTTGAGGAACCGAAGTGAGCACTCTGCCACCCTGCCCAAAATGCAACTCCGAATACACCTATGAGGATGGCACTCAGCTGATCTGCCCTGAATGCGCCCACGAGTGGTCGGCCAGCGGCGATGCCGAGGCGACCAGCGACGAGGTGGTGAAAAAGGACTCGGTCGGCAACATCCTGCAGGACGGTGACACCGTCACCGTGATCAAGGACCTCAAGGTCAAAGGTTCGTCCCTGGTGGTCAAGGTCGGCACCAAGGTCAAGAACATCCGCCTGTGCGATGGCGACCACGACATCGACTGCAAGATCGACGGCATCGGCGCCATGAAACTGAAGTCCGAGTTCGTCCGCAAAGTCTGATCACACAAAAATCTGGCAATCGGCGCTTGCCATTTAGGTAATAGGAATTATTCTCATTGGAACCGCTATCCAAGGAGAATCTCCATGACTTACCTGATCGACGCCTGGCTGGAACGCCCCCACCCCTACCTGCGCATTCTTCATCGGGAAACCGGCGAAGTGTGCGCGGTCCTTGAAGAAGAAGCCCTCGACGAACTGCGTGACCAGGGTGACCTGGACATGAGCGGGCTGAATTCGAGTGAACCGGGGGTACTCAAGGAACTGGTACGGAATCTGTTTCTGTTCTGCTATGCGCGGGCATTGCACCCTGGGGGGACAGACTGGAATTGAGGCCGGCAGGGCCGGCCTCTTCGCAGGTGAACCCCACCCCTACAGAAAAAGGTGGGCTTACTCGCGAATGGGCCGCAAAGCGGCCCCAACGACCTTACAGAACGTCGAGCAGTTCGACGTCGAACACCAGTACGCTGTGCGGCGGGATGCTGCCAACGCCTTGGGCGCCGTAAGCCAGCTCGCTTGGCACGTACAGGCGCCATTTGCTGCCAGCGTTCATCAGTTGCAGGGCTTCGGTCCAGCCAGCGATCACGCCGCCTACCGGGAACTCAGCCGGCTGGCCACGCTCGTAGGAGCTGTCGAACACGGTGCCGTCGATCAGGGTGCCGTGGTAGTGGGTACGCACGTTGTCTTCGCGGGTCGGCTTGGCGCCTTCACCAGCGGTCAGCACTTCGAACTGCAGGCCCGAAGCCAGCGTGGTGATGCCTTCACGCTTGGCGTTCTCGACCAGGAACTCCTTGCCAGCAGCAGCAGCGGCTTCGGCCTTGGCTGCAGCTTCGGCTTGCATCACCTCGCGGATGACCTTGAAGCTGGCCGACAGGTCGGCTTCGCTGACGCGGCTGTCGGCACCGTTGAAGGCATCGGTCAGGCCGGCCAGGATGGCTTCCAGGCTGACGCCCGGTGGCGGGTTGTCGCGCAGCTGGCCGCCCAGCTGACGGCCGATACCGTAGCTGACGCGAGTTTCATCGGTAGACAGGTTGAGTTCGGACATTGTCGTGCTCCACTGCAGGGCGCAGTGCAGCCGCGCCCTTGATAAAAAGGGCGAGCAGCCTAGCACACTGAGGCGTTGTGAGCAGCTACCAGGCCGAACGCTGGGAAATCGGCAACTTCAGGTCTTCTTCCGGGTGCGTACCCATACCGCACATTTCATCCTGCACCGACCAGTGCACCAGGTTCATCGAAACCATGGGGATGGTTTGCAGCAACTTGCGCGCATCTTCCACCGAGTGCACGCGCAAGCGCTCACCGCGGGTATCGGACAGGGGGTGAGGATGGCCTTTGACCCGGGCCTCGAGCAGGTAGTCACCGCCTTCGATGGCGATCAGGTTCAGTTCGTCGACATGGCCAGCCCTGGCCTCGGTATTGAGCTGATGCAGGTTCATGAGAGCACCTCGCGATGGGAACCACGCATGAGAGCTCATTTTTTGTACAGGAAGGGAGAATGCGCAAGGCATGACTGACGCCACTCGTCAGTTGAGCCTAGATCTCTGTGGAAGCGGGCGTGCCCGCGAAGCAGGCCACGCGGTGGCTGCCACCGGCTTTGCCGGTGTTCGCGGGCATGCCCGCTCCCACGGGAGTTGCAGTGAGGCCTGGCGGGACTCAGTGCTTGGTCAGCTTGTCCAGGTAGCCCATGCAAAACGCCGAGACCACGAAGGTCATGTGGATGATCACGTACCACATCAGGTAATCGGTGGAGATGTTCTGCGCATCCATGAACACCCGCAGCAGGTGAATGGACGAAATCGCCACGATCGACGCGGCAACCTTCATCTTCAGCGACGAGGAGTCCATCTTGCCCAACCAGTTGAGCTTTTCCTTGCTTTCATCGATGTCCAGTTGCGAAACGAAGTTCTCGTAGCCGGAAATCATCACCATCACCAGCAAGCCACCGACAAGCGACATGTCGATCAGTGAAAGGATCACCAGGATCAGGTCAGCTTCGCTCAACGCAAAGACATTGGGCAGGACGTGGACCACTTCCTGGAAAAATTTCAGCGCCAGGGCCAACAGGCCGAGGGACAAGCCGAAGTAGATCGGTGCGAGCAGCCAGCGCGAGGCATACATCGCGTTTTCGAGGATACGTTCCATGAAGTTCAGGACTCATCAGGTGACTAAAAAAGCGACGGCGAGTATAGCCAGCCACCTGTTACAGCAAAAGCCCGGGGGCTGCTCCGCAGCCCCGGCATTCTTCAGTTCTCAGGATGAAACTGGTAATCCCCCAGGTTGCGACACCGCTCACCATTGATCCGCCGCAACTGCGCCTGCAAATGCAGACACCAGATCTGCGGGTCTTCCGCCACCTGATAACCATGCAGGGTCAGGCTGTCGACAATGGCATTGAGCACCGACTCAGCCACCAGCGGCCCATGAAACGGCCCCTGTGCCTTGATCGCGGAGGGTTGTTCACCGGCCATGCCGGCGGCGAACAGCAGGGTCCACATGCCGTTATCCCCGGCCAGTGGACGAATGCTGCATTCGATACGAGTCACCAGGCCCAGGCACTGGCGTGTGAGGCTGAGGTTGCGCATGGCCGCGTCCCCTCCAATGAGCCTTGTTCAGCCCGAAACCCTCAGGCTGTTTCCATCCTGAACGCTGTACCGTCCTTAAGTTCCAGCATAGAAGAACAGTTCAGAAAGATGGAAAACTGGCGCTGAACGGTAGCACATCGCCGCCAGCGCCAGTTTGTTGACTCAGGCCGGTTTGGCTTGGGCAATCACGTCTTCAAGGCGTTCCTTTTCTGCCTTCTCGATGTCTTCCTCGCTGATCATCTCGGCAATTTCCCGCAGGCGCTCCACCACACGGGCATTGACGCTGCCCTCGGTGAACAGCCCCTTGTCGTCGAGTACCCCGGCCTCCTCGCCCACCAGCAGGCTCAGCGCCTCATCCGCCTGACTGACCGCGTAGACGTGGAACATGCCGTTCTCCACCGCCTGCAACACGCGCTCGTCAAGCATCAGGGTGGCAACGTTGGCACGCGGAATGATCACCCCCTGCTCGCCGGTCAGGCCACGCGCCTCGCAGAGGCGGAAGAAGCCCTCAATCTTCTCGTTGACCCCTCCCACCGCCTGTACTTCACCGAACTGGTTGATGGAACCTGTGATTGCGAAGCACTGCTTGAGCGGCGTGCGCGACAAGGCCGAGATCAGCGTGCAGGCTTCGCCCAGCGAGGCGCTGTCGCCGTCCACGTAGCCGTAGGACTGCTCCAGGGCGATGCTCGCGGAGATCGCCAACGGGAATTCCTGGGCATAGCGGCTGCCCAGGTAACCGGTGAGGATCATCACCCCTTTGGAGTGGATCGGCTGGCCAAGGTTGACCTCACGCTCGATATCGACAATACCGCTGCCGCCCGGGTACACGGTGGCCGAAATACGCGCTGGCATGCCGAACGCCGAGTCGCCCACTTCCAGCACGGTCAGCCCGTTGCACTTGCCGATGGCCGCGCCTTCTGTGTCGATCAGGATGATGCCGGCAAGCATGTCGTCCAGCACCCGTTGCGACACACGCCCGGTACGGGTGGCCTTGGCCTTGAGCGCCCGCTCGATGTGGCCCGCATCGGTCATTTCGTCACTGGCCAGCTGGCGAATGAAATCAGCCTCGCTGACCAACTGGAACAGGTCACCGATACGCGCCGACAGGCGCGACTGGTTCTCGGCCAGACGAGCACTGTAGGTGGCCAGACGCGCCACCGCGTCGCTAGTCAGCGGCGCCATGCCCTCTTCGTTGGTGCGGGTGCGCAACAGTTGGGCGAACTGCTCCAGGTTCTCGTCGACCATCGGCATGTCTTCATCGAAGTCCACCAGCACGCGGAACATCTCCTGGAAGTCCGGGTCGTGGTCCTGCAGTGCGTAGTACAGCTGGCGCGAGCCGATGATCACCAACTTGACGTTCAGCGGAATCACCTGCGGCTGCAGGCTGACGGAGGCAACACGGCCCAGCTCACCGATTGGCGACTCCATCTTCAGCTTGCGCGACTGCAACGCTCGCTTGAGCGCATCCCATACGAACGGCTCGCCCAGCATCTTCTCGGCTTCCAGAATCAGGAAGCCGCCGTTGGCGCGGTGCAGCGCGCCTGGGCGCAGTTGGCGATAGGAGGTATACAGCGCACCTTGGTCGGTGCTGTATTCGATACGGCCAAACAAATTGTCGTAGGTCGGGTGCGGCTCGAACACCACCGGCGCGCCACCGTCAGCGTGGTGGCCCACAACCAGGCTAGGCGCGTACTGCTCTTCGAGCAGCTTGCGGGCCACGGCGTCGGACTTGCTGTCATCGACCAGTTGCTCGACCAAGGTACGCAACAGGTTCAACTGCACCGATTGCAGGTAGGCGCAAACCGCCGCGTTTTCGGCGTACTTTTCCGAAAGCGGCGCCAGCAACGGCTGCAGCGCCAGGGTGATGGTTTCTTCGTTGAGCTGACGCAGCTGGTTGTTCGATTCGCGCTTCCATTGCGGCAGGCTGGCCAGTTCTTCGTTAAGGCGCTCCTCAAGCAGGGCAATGTCCTCGTGGAACTGCTCGCGCACCTCTTCCGGCAATTGGGCAAATTCCGCTTCATCCAGCGCCTTGCCATCGGCCATCGGCGTGAAGGCGACGTTGCTGGCATCGCGGTACAAGGCCACGTCCTTTTCCAGCGACGCGCGCTCGATCACATCCAGCGCGCGGTCATAGCGCTGGTTGAAAGCGCGGTCGATGGCGCCCTTCTTCTGCTGGTAGGACGGGTGTTCGAACACCGCCGGGAACGTCGACAGCAGGTTGTCGATCAATCCGCCCATGTCGCTGATGAACTCGGCGGCGCTTCCGGACGGCAGCTCCAGTGCACGTGGTTCACGGGTGTCGTCGAAGTGGTTGACGTAAACCCAGTCGGCCGGGGTTTGCTGGCGCTTGCCCTCGGCCTTGAGGTAGCGCTTGACGAACGAGAAGCGCCCGGTGCCGGGCTCGCCCATTACGTACACATTGTAACCGGGGCGCGGCATGGCCACGCCAAACTGCAGGGCCTCGACAGCACGTTCCTGGCCCAGGACTCCGCGAAACGGCTCCAGATCGTCGGTATGGGTAAAGGCAAACTGCTCGGGTGAGAAACGCCGGGTCAGGGCTTCAGGCGCAAGACGCAGGCGCGCAGCGACAGGATCGGGCATTGGGTTTCCTTACTTCGGCGGGGCAGATACGCAGCATTCTGGCGCTGCCCGCGCGCGCCTTGCAAGGCTCCACGGGACTTTATGTCGCAGCCGGTGCAGTCTTGTGACAGCAAATTTTTCGCAATCAACAACGCAACCTTTAGATCGTGCCTAAACTCCAAGCTGCGCGGGTGGGTGAAAAGCTTTCCCGACCTGGCAACCGAGTTGCCAGAAACCCTGACCCTTGGTTAAGACAAAGAGAACAAATGCTATGAAACGGATTCTTCTGGGTACTCTGTTCACCGTGGTCTCGCTGAACGCCATGGCCGAAGCGCCAGGCGGCCCGAACTGCGGCTGGGGCAACATGCTGTTCGAAGGCCAGCGCGGCACGCCGGCACACTTCCTGGCTTCTACCACCAACGGCACCTCCGGTAACGCCACCTTTGGCATGACCTCCGGCACCAACGGCTGCTCGACCAGGGCTTCGCTGACCTACGGCGGCAAGTCCTGGTTCGCCATGAACGGCATGATGAACGAGCTGTCCGAAGACATGGCCATGGGCCAGGGCGAAGCTCTGACCACCTATGCCGTCGTTCTCGGCGTAGCACCGGAAGACCGCAGCTACTTCAACTCGGTCACCCACCAGCACTTCAACCAGATCTTCAGCAGCGCCGACGTCACTGCCGAAACTGTCCACAGCAACACCCTGGCCGTTCTGAAGAGCGACCCACGCCTGGCCAAATACGCTACCGAGGCCTAAGCACAGCTGCTCCCGCCCCACCCGGGGCGGGTTTCGCCTTTTTCGGCATCGTCAAGAAGTAGTTGCCCGATATGCTCAAACGCTTTGCTTGCCTGGCGCTGTGTGCCTGCGCCCCTGTTCATGCCGCCCCTGTGCTGGATCCAGGCCGTCTCCAGCAATTGGCCAATACCCCTTACTGGCTCGCCATTGGTCATTATGAAACCGCCAAGCTAGGCGGCTGGCGCAGCTATGTGGATGATGATGCGTTCTTCCTCGCCGAAGATGGCGCGCACCATCCGGACCAGGAACTCAAGGCTACGGTCGATGCGCTGTATGCCCCGGCCAGTCTCGGTGACAAGCACGCCCAGTGCGTATTCCCCGCGCGCACCCGCTGGCTTCGTGAACAGCTAGACCTGCAAGACTTGCCACAACCGGACTGCCAGGAATTCAAGACCTGGTACCAGTCGATCGACCCGCACAGCGCCGCGTTGATCTTCCCGGCAGCCTACCTGAACAGCCCGTCGTCGATGTTCGGTCACACCCTGCTGCGCATCGACCAGTCCAACACCCGCAGCGACGACACCACGCTGCTGAGCTACGCCATCAACTTCGGTGCCTATATCGAAGGCAGCGACAACAGCATCCTGTACGCCTGGAAAGGCCTGATGGGTGGCTACCCGGGGCTGTTCGCGCTGATGCCCTACCAGGAAAAACTGTCCGAATACCGCAGCCTGGAAAACCGCGACCTGTGGGAATACCAGCTAGACCTGACCCCCGAAGAAACCGGACGTATGGTCGAGCATGTGTGGGAGCTGAAGCAGATCCAGTTCGATTACTTCTTCTTCGACGAGAATTGCTCCTATCGCCTGCTGGAGCTGCTGCAAGTGGCCCGGCCGAGCCTGGACCTGACGTCTCAGTTCCCGCTGACCGCCATTCCCACCGACACGGTAAAAGCCGTGAAGCAGTCCGGCCTGGTCGCCAGCGAAACTTACCGCCCCTCTCGTGAGCGTGAATTGCTGGCCAGGGCCGAGCCACTCGACCACAACGAAAAGCGCCAGGTGCTGGCTGTAAGCGCCGACACTGCGCAATTGCAAAGCCCTGAATTCCAGGCCTTGCCTCGCGAACGCCAAGCGTTGGTGCAAGATGCCGCGTATCGTCTTGAGCGCTATCGGGCCAATGGCCAGGAACGCGACCCAGGGCAGGCCAAACGCAGCTTCGAGTTGCTGCGGGCGATCAACAGCAACCCGCCGCGCCCCCTGCAAATCGAACGCCCCGGCCTGCCCGAAGATGGCCATGACTCGCGCACCTGGCAGTTGGGCGTGGGTACCCGCGAAGACCGCGCCTACGCCGAATATGGCTTGCGCATGGCCTACCACGACCTGAATGACAACGCCTATGGCTTCCCGCTGGGCGCACAGATCGAAATCCTGCAATTGAAGCTGCGCCAGTATGAAGGCAACGATTGGCAGGTGCAGCGCCTGGACCTGGCCACCATCCGTTCATTGACACCCCGTAACGAGCTGCTCAAGCCTTGGTCATGGCAAGTGGCTGGCGGGCTGGAGCGGGTGCCGGGCAAGCATGATGACGAAGTGCTGGTGAGCCATGTGAATGGTGGCGCTGGCGGCACCTGGCAGCTGGCCGACGGTTTGCTGGGGTTTGCCCTGGGCACGGTGCGGGTCGAGCATCACAACGACTTCGCACAATTCATTGCCCCGGCGGCTGGCTTCAATGGCGGCCTGCTGTGGCGCAATGGGTTGGGCAACATGACGCTGGAGGCCAAGGGCGATTACTTCACCAACGGCGAGGTGCGGCGCAGTTTAAGCCTGAACCAGCAGTGGGAAATCAGCCAGAACCTTGGGCTTCGGTTGAGCGCTTCGCGTGAGTTCAGCCACCTGGCCACGGCACAGAACGAGGTGATGCTCGAGCTGAAGTGGTATCACTACTGAGGCTGCTTTGCGGCCTTTCGCGGGCACGCCCGCTCCCACAGGGTCTCCACACGATTCGAGGCCTGTGAAGTCCCTGTGGGCGCGGGCTTGCCCGCGAATTGGTCTGTTAGGCTGGCAAAGCAGTGTGACTGAACCAACTCTTTGACACTGTTTTGACATCTACCCGACAAATCGCCACCTAGACTTTCCACCATCAACTGGAGGGCTTTGTGGCTATGTCGCGGTACTGGTTCGGCGTGTGCATTGCGTTGTTGCTGTCAGGTTGCGAAACCACCCACGAGCAGATGGTCAACCACGGTTACCCTCCCGCCTATGCGGATGGCTTCCAGGACGGCTGCAGCAGTGGCCGCCAGGCGGCCGGGCTGATGGTGGGCAACTTCCGCAAAAACGTACCCCGCTACCTGCACGAGCGTCAGTACGAAACCGGCTGGGACGATGGCTTCCGCCAGTGTCATGCCATGCAGAACAGCGAAGAACAGCGCCAATACCACGAGCGTTTCTGGGACCAGCGTGACCGCGAGTGGGAGCAGGAAAAAGACCGCGGCGCTGCCAAGGCCTATCGCCACAACTGAGTCGCAAACGGACATTCCTTTAAACCGGCGGCCTGCCATGATGGTCTCAAGCACAAGGAGGCCTTGCATGAGCCGAGCATTCGTCAACGAAGACCAAGCCGCCGCCCAGGCCGACCAACCGGTTGAGCGGCGCATCAGCGAACAACCCAACTACGTCACCGCCAGCGGCCTGCGCCAGCTGCAAGCCCACTTGGCCGAGCTGAATACCTTGCGCAGCGAACTGCAGGCTCAGGGTGAGCGTGGCGACAAGCAGCAGCTGGCCGATACCGAACGCGACCTGCGTTACTTCAACGCACGGGTGCAGAGCGCACAGGTGGTGCGGGCGGCCACTTCTCGCAGCAAGGCGCAGATTGGTAGCCGGGTGCGATTTGTCGATGCGCAGGACCAGGAGCATATTGTACGGCTGGTGGGCGAGGATGAAGCAGATGCCGGGCGGGGCTTGATCAACTGGGGCTCGCCATTGGGGCGTGCCTTGCTGGGCGCGGGGCCTGGAGATGAGGTGGTATGGCGCCGGCCGATGGGCGAGCAAGTAATTGAAGTGCTCGAGATCGAGGGTGAGCCCTGAGGGGGCCGCACAGCGGCCCCAAGAACTTCAGGTCAGACCACGCCTTGCGCCAGCATCGCATCGGCCACTTTCACGAAGCCCGCGATGTTCGCCCCTTTGACGTAGTTGATACGGCCATCAGCCTCTTCACCGTAGTGCACGCATGCATGGTGAATCGACTGCATGATGCTGTGCAGCTTGCTGTCCACTTCACCGGCAGTCCACAGCAGGCGCATGGCGTTCTGCGACATTTCCAGGCCCGACACGGCTACGCCGCCGGCATTGGAGGCCTTGCCTGGGGCATACAGAATGCCGGCGTCCAGGAAGATGTCCACAGCCTCGAGGGTAGTCGGCATGTTGGCGCCTTCGGCCACACAGATGCAGCCGTTACGCAGCAAGGTGCGGGCATCTTCGGCGCCCAGCTCGTTCTGCGTGGCGCATGGCAGGGCGATGTCGCACGGCAGGCTCCACGGGGTCTGGCCCTTGCGGAACTCCAGGCCGAACTGCCCGGCCAGCTCGCTGATACGGCCACGCTTGACGTTTTTCAGCTCCATCAAGGCGTCCCACTGGGCATCGGTCAGGCCGGCCTCGGCATACAAAGTTCCTTCAGAGTCAGACAGCGAGATCACCTTGCCGCCCAGGTCCATGACCTTGCGCGCAGCATATTGGGCGACGTTGCCCGAACCGGACACCGCCACGCGGCGGCCGTCGATACGCTTGTCCTGACGCTTGAGCATTTCTTCGGCGAAGTAAACGCAGCCATAGCCGGTGGCTTCCGGGCGGATCAGGCTGCCGCCATAGGTCATGCCCTTGCCGGTCAGCACCGAGGTGAACTGGTTGGCCAGGCGCTTGTACTGGCCGAACATGAAGCCGATTTCGCGGGCACCCACGCCGATGTCACCGGCCGGTACGTCGCAGTCGGCGCCGATGTGACGATACAGCTCGCTCATGAACGCCTGGCAGAAGCGCATCACTTCGGCGTCGCTCTTGCCTTTGGGGTCAAAGTCCGCGCCGCCCTTGCCGCCGCCCATGGGCAACGAAGTCAGCGAGTTCTTGAACACCTGCTCGAAGGCCAGGAACTTCAGCACGCTGAGGTTCACCGACGGGTGGAAGCGCAGGCCGCCCTTGTACGGGCCAATGGCACTGCTCATCTGAATGCGATAACCGCGGTTGACCTGCACCTTGCCCTGGTCATCGACCCAGGATACGCGGAACAGCAAGGCGCGCTCAGGCTCGACCATGCGCTCGAGGATACCGGACTGCAGGTAGCGGGGGTTGGCTTCAAGGAATGGCCACAGGGTGCGAAGCACCTCTTCTACGGCCTGGTGGAATTCTGGTTGGCCAGGGTCACGCTGCTTTAGGCGTGCAAGAAAATTGTCGACAGATTCGATCATGGTAGACATCTCACCAAGAGGATTGGACTTATTGGTTTTTTCAGGAATGTACCAAGAAGCAATCGCACCGGAACAGGGCGAAATGTCGTTTTTATGAAATTATTTGGTGCGCTTTATGTAAGTGTATACAAAACACGCTCCCGATTCCTTGTTTTCAGCTTTCCATCAAGCACAAAAATGGGGCTCCTTTGAGCCCCATTTTTGTGCATCAGAAAACCGGCTTACTGGGCCAGCTTCTTGTGCCGTACACGGTGCGGCTGGGCAGCAGCATCACCCAGACGCTTCTTGCGGTCGGCTTCGTACTCGGTGTAGTTACCCTCGAAGAAGACCACGTTCGAGTCGTCTTCGTACGCCAGGATGTGGGTAGCCACGCGGTCCAGGAACCAACGGTCGTGGGAAATCACGATCGCGGCGCCCGGGAAGTCCAGCAGGGCTTCTTCCAGCGAACGCAGGGTTTCGACGTCAAGGTCGTTGGACGGTTCGTCGAGCAGCAGAACGTTACCGCCTTCCTTCAGGGTCAGGGCCAGGTGCAGGCGGCCACGCTCACCACCGGACAGGTCCTTGACGAACTTCTGCTGATCGCCACCTTTGAAGTTGAAGCGGCCAACGTAGGTACGCGAAGGGATCTCGTAGTTGCCGATGCGGATCTGGTCGGAACCGTCGGAGATCTGCTGGAACACGGTCTTGGCGCCGTCCAGGTCCTCGCGGCTCTGGTCCACACAGGCCAACTGCACGGTTTCACCGATCTCGATGCTGCCCGAGTCCGGCTGCTCCTTGCCCATCAGCATGCGGAACAGGGTCGACTTACCGGCACCGTTACCACCGATCACACCAACGATGGCACCTTTGGGCATGGCGAACGACAGGTTGTCGATCAGCACACGGTCACCGTAGCCCTTGGTGACGTTCTTGAACTCGATAACCTTGTCACCCAGGCGCGGACCGGCCGGGATGTAGATTTCGTTGGTTTCGCTGCGCTTCTGGAATTCCTGCGACTGCATTTCTTCAAAGCGCTGCAGACGGGCCTTGGACTTGGACTGGCGGGCTTTGGCGCCTTTGCGCACCCACTCCAGTTCCTCTTTCATGGCCTTCTCGTGGGCGCTCTGCTGCTTGGACTCCTGCGCCAGACGCTCCGACTTGGCTTCCAGCCAGCCCGAGTAGTTGCCTTCGTACGGGATGCCGGCGCCGCGGTCCAGCTCCAGGATCCAGCCGGCGACGTTGTCGAGGAAGTAACGGTCGTGGGTAATGGCTACCACGGTGCCCGGGAAGTCGTGCAGGAAGCGCTCCAGCCAGGCCACCGAGTCGGCGTCCAGGTGGTTGGTCGGTTCGTCGAGCAGCAGCATGTCAGGGGCCGACAGCAGCAGGCGACACAGAGCCACACGGCGCTTTTCACCACCGGACAGGTGTTCGATGCGCGCATCCCAGGCAGGCAGGCGCAGGGCGTCGGCAGCGACGTCCAGCTGGCGCTCCAGGTTGTGGCCATCAGCGGCCTGCAGGATGGCTTCCAGCTTGGCCTGCTCGGCGGCCAGCTTGTCGAAGTCGGCATCCGGCTCGGCGTAGGCCGCGTAGACCTCGTCCAGGCGGGCCTGGGCGTCCTTGATCACGCTGACCGCTTCCTCGACCACTTCACGTACGGTCTTGGTTGGGTCCAGTTGCGGTTCCTGTGGCAGGTAACCCACGTTGATGTCGGGCATCGGACGGGCTTCGCCGTCGAATTCCTTGTCGACGCCCGCCATGATCCGCAGCAGGGTCGATTTACCGGCGCCGTTCAGGCCAAGTACACCAATCTTGGCGCCTGGGAAGAACGACAGGGAAATGTTCTTGAGAATTTCCCGCTTCGGCGGCACGACCTTGCTCAGCCGATGCATGGTGTAGACGTATTGAGCCAAAACCAAGCCCTCTAATCAGATAGGTAAAGACATCGCCGATCGCCCCGGCACGCAGTGGCCAGGGGGATGTGTTTACGGGGTGTCATTGAACAAAGTCGACCATTCTACGCCAACGCGCGGCGTTGCATAGGAGGGGCCGATGGTGGGGTGTGATCAGTGCGGTCACTGGGATGAATTCATTGCCTGTGCCGGCCTCTTAGCGGGCACGCCCGCTCCCACAGCGTCACCACAGAGTCTGAAGAATCCGCGATTCCTGTGGGAGCGGGCGAGCCCGCGAAAGGGCCGGCACAGCAGCAGAAGAGGCTCAGACGTGACGCTGCTTGACCTTGCCCCGCGGCAACCGGCAACGGTCGCCCTGCTCGGCCAGGCGCGCGGCCCAGGCGGACTTCACGCTGAAGCCGCCGCTGCGGGCAGGTTGCTGCTCGGCCACCTTGGCCGGTTTGGCAGGCGCTGTGCTGACCACCTTGGCTGCCGGCTTGGCCGCAGTCACTGTCGGCGTTGGTGGCTCTACTGCCACCTTGGCAGTCTTGCGCAGTTCAGCCAGCGACGGGGCCTTGCTTTTGGCGGCAGCGGCCGCCTCGGGTTTGCCCAGCGAACGCTGGCAAGACTTGCAGGATACGTCCTCGGTCACGGCAGTGCTGACAAGGGTCTGACTGCTGCGCCCGCAGGCGGAATCGAGGCCATTGGAGGAAAAGTGAGTAACCAAAACCGAACATCTCCGATGCGTTGTCATGTGAAGCGGGCGCTATTCTCGCACAGGTTGCAGGGGCTTGCCGAACCACCGGGCAGCCACCACCGGTCAACACGGCTGGCACTTTGCCATAATCCGAGGCATGCTAGCCGGTTTCGGGTATCCGGCCTTATAGTGCGCCTCCGCGGTGCGCAAGCCCGGTGCCGGCACGCGCCGTGCAAGATCATTCCCTGCCATCGCCAGCCCAATCGCAGGATCAACGCTTGACCAACCTTACTCATTCGTCGTCATTGCGTTCCGCACCACAAGCACCCGCCACCATACTGCGCGGGTCGATCAAGGGTGCGCTGGCGCTGCTGGCCCTGATCCTGCTGGGACTGCTGGTGTGGCAGCTATTCGCCCAGTTCAAACATACTCAGGCCGACTTGCGCAAACAGAGCCTGGACGCCTCTGCGGAACTGGCCGACCACCTGAGCCTGAACATGGCGCTCAAGGCGCAGCAGGCCGTGAACGTGGTGCAACCCTACCCAGATGCCCCCACCCCTGCCGCCCTGCCCAGCCTGCTCGGCACCCTACGCCAGCGCCTCCCCGCCCTGCAGAGCGCGGCCTGGCTGGACAACACCGGGCAACTGCGCGCCGACAGCCTGGCAGGCAGCCCCGACCGCAAGCTGTTTGATGAGTTGCTTGCACTTAGCCAGGGACGCCCGTACTTCTTCACCAATTCGGCCGACAACCACATCCTGTACCTGCTGCTGCGCCAGGATGCCGCGCAGGGTCACGGCTACTGGCTACTGCGCCTGTCACCGGACTATTACCGCGAGCTCACCCTCCACCTGGAGGGTAGTGGGCACCCGCAGTGGCTGCTGGAGAACAGCCGCAGCGGCGAAGTGCTGCTGCGCAATGTCGCAACCGATACCAGCGACGAGCCGCTGCAAAGCGTGATGCTGGCCTTTATCGAAAACAGCACCTGGCAGCTACACGGCCTGTTCGACGCCAAACTGGCCCGGCAAACGTTGTTGCCGGCGCTGATCGGCAAATGCCTGCTGGTACTGTTCTGCGCCCTGCTGCCGGTACTGGCGCTGATCAACATGCGGCGCCGCCAGCGGGCGCTGCAGGAAGACCGCAGGCGCTATCAGGAAATTTTTGAAGGCACCGGCGTGGCCCTGTGCGTGCTCGACCTGTCCAGCCTGCCCGGTCAGCTCGATCGCTACCACCTGCGCAACCGGGCCGCACTCAAGCACAGCCTGGCGCTGGATCCGAACCTGCGCCGCTCGCTGCTGCTGGAGCTGAAGATCACCGAGGTCAACCAAGTGGCGCGCCAGCTGCTGAACATCGACTGCCACGAAGGGGCCTGGCAGCGGCTGATCGATGGCACTGGCGACAGCCGCGACAGCATTGGCATGCAACTGATCGATGCACTGATCGAACAACGCCCGTTGCTGGAGCTGGAAGTGCGTCTGCCGACACCCCAGGGAGACGAGCTGCACCTGTGGCTGATGGCTCGCCTGCCGCTGCAGCGTCGCGATTACCAGGCGGTGATCCTCAGCATCAGCGATATCACCAGCCGCAAACAGGTGGAGCTGTCGCTACTGGAACGCGAAAGCTTCTGGTCGGACGTGGTACGCACCGTACCCGACCAGTTGTATGTGCAGGATGTGCCCAGCCAACGGATGATCTTCAGCAACCGCCACCTCGGCCAGACCCTGGGCTACGACCGCACCGAGCTGGCACAGATGGGCGACCGCTTCTGGGAGCTGCTGCTGCACCCCGAGGACGCCGCACACTACCAGGCACTGCGCCAGCAACAGCGCGACAGCGGTCATGACCAACCGCTGCACTGCCAGCTGCGCTTCCGCCACCGCGACGGAGGCTGGCGCTGCTACGACATCCGCGAGCAGGTGCTGACCCGCAACGCCGAAGGCCTGGTTACGCGCATCATCGGTGTGGGCAAGGATGTGACCGTTCAGATCGAGGCCAGCCAGTCGCTGCGTGACAGCGAGCAACGCTACCGCATGCTCGCCGAAAGCATCAGCGACGTGATTTTCTCCACCGACAGCCAGCTCAAGCTCAATTATGTCAGCCCCTCGGTAAAGAGCGTGCTGGGCTACCAGGCCGACTGGATCTTCGCCAACGGCTGGCAATCCATCGTCGCCAACCCGGCCCAGCTCACCGGTATCTACAGCCTGATGGAGCGTGTCAGCAAGGCCATGGGCGATCCGGCGCAAATGGCGCAATTGTGCAGCCAGTTACCCACCCAACTGTTCCTGTTCGACTGCCTGCGTGCCGATGGCCGCAAGATCCCGATCGAGCTGCGCCTGGTGCTGGTGTGGGACGATGACCAACGCTTCGAAGGCGTACTTGGGGTGGGCCGCGACATCAGCCAGCAACGCCGCGCCGAGAAAGACCTGCGCATGGCCGCGACCGTATTCGAACATTCCACGTCAGCGATCCTCATCACCGACCCGGCCGGCTATATCGTCCAGGCCAACGAAGCGTTCAGCCGCGTGAGCGGTTACGCCGTCAGTGAAGTGCTCGACCAATTGCCGGGCATGCTCACTGTCGACGAACAGCAGGAAGGCCACCTGCGCTATGTGGTCAAGCAACTGCACCAGCGCGGCAGCTGGGAAGGTGAGGTGTGGCTCAAGCGCCGTGACGGCGACCATTACCCGGCCTGGGTCGGCATCACGGCGGTACTGGACGACGAAGGCGACCTGGCCAGCTACGTGTGCTTCTTCACCGACATCAGCGAACGCAAAGCCAGCGAACAGCGCATCCACCGCCTGGCCTACTACGACGCCCTTACCCACCTGCCCAACCGCACACTGTTCCAGGACCGTTTGTACAATGCCCTGCAGCAGGCCGAGCGGCAGAAGGCCTGGGTTGTGCTGATGTTCCTCGACCTCGACCGCTTCAAACCGATCAACGACTCCCTCGGCCATGCGGCCGGCGACCGCATGCTCAAGGACATGGCCCTGCGCCTGCTGGCCTGCGTGGATGACGATGACACGGTGGCACGCATGGGCGGCGACGAGTTCACCCTGCTGCTGCAGCCGCGCCCCACCCGCGAAATGGCCCTGAACCGCGCCATCCACGTGGCCGAGAACATCCTCGGCAGCCTGGTGCGGCCGTTCGTGCTGGAAAACCGCGAGTTCTTCGTCACCGCCAGCATCGGCATCGCCCTCAGCCCACAGGATGGCAGTGAGCTGAGCCAGCTGATGAAGAACGCCGACACCGCCATGTACCACGCCAAGGAGCGCGGCAAGAACAACTTCCAGTTCTACCAGGCCGAAATGAACGCCAGCGCCCTGGAGCGCCTGGAGCTGGAAAGCGACCTGCGCCATGCCATGGAGCAGAACGAGTTCATCCTCTATTACCAGCCGCAGTTCAGCGGCGACGGCAAGCGCCTGACCGGCGCCGAAGCGCTGCTGCGCTGGCGTCACCCGACCCGCGGCCTGGTGCCGCCGGGCGACTTCATCCCGGTGATCGAGGAACTGGGCCTGGTGGTGGACGTGGGCGATTGGGTGCTGCGCGAGGCCAGCCGCCAGCTCAAGGCCTGGCACAAGGCCAAGGTGCGAGTGCCGAAAGTGTCGGTGAATATTTCGGCGCGGCAGTTCTCCGACGGCCAGCTGGGCACGCGGATTGCCAACATCCTGGATGAAAGCGGCCTGCCGCCGGCATGCCTGGAGCTGGAGTTGACCGAAAGTATCCTGATGCGCGAGGTAAACGAGGCGCTGCAGATTCTTGCCAGCCTGAAGAACCTCGGCCTGAGCATTGCGGTAGACGACTTCGGCACCGGCTACTCGTCGCTCAACTACCTCAAGCAGTTCCCCATCGACGTACTGAAGATCGACCGTACCTTCGTCGACGGACTGCCCGAAGGCGAGCAGGACGCGCAGATTGCCCGGGCGATCATCGCCATGGCCCACAGCCTCAACCTGGCAGTCATCGCCGAGGGCGTGGAAACCCACGAACAGCTGGAGTTTCTGCGCGAGCATGGTTGCGACGAGGTGCAGGGCTATCTGTTCGGGCGGCCGATGCCGGCGCATCAGTTCGAGGCGCAATTCTCCAACGAGACCTTGTTCATGTTCCATTGACCCGCACGCTGCCTGTTCACAAGGTTCCCGTAGGAGCGGGTTTACCCGCGAACACCGGCGAAGCCGGTGCCATCCACCGCGCCGCCTTCTTCGCGGGTAAACCCGTTCCTACAAGTACGGTGCCGCAACCGAATCCTGCATAAAAAGCGGACCTGCGAGTCAACTCCTGCCCCCGCCCAGCCCAGAAACGGCGCGGGATGCAAGATGAAGCCCATTGGTCCGCGACTTGATGCCACTTCATATGCCAGCCGCGAATCAATCGGTTAGAATGCACACCCAAATTACCCCGATCCTTGAGGACCGCCATGTTCAGCCGTGATTTGACCATTGCCAAGTACGACGCCGAGCTCTTCGAAGCCATGCAGCAAGAAGCTCTGCGCCAGGAAGAGCATATCGAGCTGATCGCTTCGGAAAACTACACCAGCCCGGCAGTCATGGAAGCTCAGGGCTCGGTCCTGACCAACAAGTACGCCGAAGGCTACCCAGGCAAGCGCTACTACGGCGGTTGCGAATACGTCGACGTCGTCGAGCAACTGGCCATCGACCGTGCCAAGGAGCTGTTCGGCGCCGACTACGCCAACGTACAGCCGCACGCTGGCTCCCAGGCCAACGCTGCCGTCTACCTGGCCCTGCTGTCGGCCGGTGACACCATCCTGGGCATGAGCCTGGCACACGGTGGCCACCTGACCCACGGTGCTTCGGTAAGCTCCTCGGGCAAGCTGTACAACGCCATCCAGTACGGCATCGACGGCAATGGCCTGATCGACTACGACGAAGTCGAGCGTCTGGCTGTCGAGCACAAGCCGAAGATGATCGTTGCCGGCTTCTCGGCCTACTCGCAGGTTCTGGACTTCGCCCGCTTCCGCGCCATCGCCGACAAGGTCGGTGCCTACCTGTTCGTCGACATGGCCCACGTTGCCGGCCTGGTTGCCGCTGGCGTGTACCCGAACCCTGTTCCGTTCGCCGACGTGGTCACCACCACCACCCACAAGACCCTGCGCGGCCCGCGCGGCGGCCTGATCCTGGCCCGTGCCAACGCCGACATCGAGAAGAAGCTGAACTCCGCCGTCTTCCCGGGCGCACAGGGCGGCCCGCTGGAGCACGTCATCGCGGCCAAGGCCATCTGCTTCAAGGAAGCCCTGCAGCCAGAGTTCAAGGCTTACCAGCAGCAGGTCGTGAAGAACGCCCAGGCCATGGCCAGCGTGTTCATCGAGCGCGGTTTCGACGTGGTTTCCGGTGGCACCCAGAACCACCTGTTCCTGCTGTCGCTGATCAAGCAGGAAATCTCCGGTAAGGATGCTGACGCCGCCCTGGGCAAAGCTTTCATCACCGTCAACAAGAACTCGGTACCGAACGACCCGCGTTCGCCGTTCGTCACCTCGGGCCTGCGTTTCGGCACCCCAGCCGTTACCACCCGTGGTTTCAAAGAAGCCGAGTGCAAGGAACTGGCGAGCTGGATCTGCGACATCCTGGCCGACCTGAACAACGAAGCGGTGATCGACGCCGTTCGTGAGAAGGTCAAGGCCATCTGCAAGAAGCTGCCGGTTTACGGCAACTGATTGGCGCTTGCCTGAAGTGAAAGAGCCCGGCCCAGTGCCGGGCTTTTTCGTGAACGGACCATGAAACCCGTTCGCAGGCCTGATACACATCCTGTGGGAGCGGGCGTGCCCGCGAAGAAGGCTACGCGGTGGATGGCACCGGCTGCGCCGGTGTTCGCGGGCACGCCCGCTCCCACAGGGAATGATTTCGAGCAGCCACGTGCCATCACGTATTACCCTGTTTGACACCACCAACCACAGGCCACACCTTGACCAGAGAGCAACTCGAAACCCGGCAGATCCCCATCTACTTCGCCGCCGTACTGGCCGCTATCGCCTTCGGCCTGCTGGCCAGCGACACTGCGCGCCAGCTTGAAGCCCTGATCACCCCCGCCATCGCCGTGCTGATGTACGCGATGTTCCTACAAATACCCTTCCTCGACCTGCGCCAGGGCCTGGGTAACCGCCGCTTCATCACGGCCCTGCTACTGGCCAATTTCGTTCTCGTTCCGCTGCTTGTCTGGGCCATCACCCGTGGGCTGGTGGAACACCCGGCGATCCTCGTCGGGGCCTTGCTGGTGCTGCTTACGCCCTGCATCGACTACGTGGTGGTGTTCACCCACATTGGCAAAGGCGACTCACGCCTGACCCTGGCCGCAACCCCCCTGTTATTGCTGGCGCAACTGGTACTGCTGCCGGTGTATCTGGCCCTGATGCTGGGTGGCAGCAGCCAGGTGGCAATCTCCATCACCCCGTTCGTGGAAGCCTTCGTGCTGTTGATCGTGTTGCCGATGGCCCTCGCGGTGCTCACCAGCGCCGGTACCCGGCGCTCGCGCGCAGTCGCGACCTGGAACGACGCTTGGGCGTGGTTGCCGGTGCCGGCCATGGCCTTGGTGCTGATGGTGGTGATCGCTTCGCAGATTGTCGTGGTACTGCGTGATTTCGACCGTTTGCTGCCGGTCGTTCCGGTATACATCGGCTTTATGCTGCTGGCGCCGGTGCTCGGTTTCATCTGTGCGCGCCTGCTGCGCCTGCCGGCCAGCGAGGCACGCTCGGTGACGTTCAGCGCAGCCACGCGCAACTCGCTGGTGGTGCTGCCGCTGGCGCTGGCGCTGCCAGAAGAGATGCGCGGGTTGGCAGCGGCAGCCGTGATCACGCAAACCCTGGTAGAGCTGGTCAGCGAACTGATCTATATACGAGCGGTACCACGGTTTGTGCGCTGACCCGTGCCACTCGTCATAGAGAAAAGACTATTCGGGGCACACAGCGAACACCCGCACCTCTTCCAGATAGCCGACCTCGATACGCCGGGCCAGGCTCAACGTCAGCGACTGTTCGCCTCTAGCAAAGCCGCCCGGCCACGTGGGCGCTTAAGCCAGGTTGCGCTTCAGCTCGGCGATATGCTCCGGGCCGATACCGCAGCAACCGCCGACCATGCTGGCACCGCGCGCACGCCAGTCCTTGGCCCATGCCAGGTAACCCGGCGGATCGAGGTCTTCGCGCAGTTCGTCCAGGCCATCGTTGGCAGTGGCTTCTTTGGGCTGCGGCGGGAATGCGTTGGCATAGGCACCGATGGCAATCTCGGCGTTGTGTCGCTCGATGACCGAGCGCGCGACATCAATGGCGGCGCCGATCACCTCAGGCTGGCTGCAGTTGAACAACACCGCAGCCACCCCCAGGCTGACTGCGGCCTCGATGGCTTCGGCCACTGGTTCACCGGAACGCAGGCGCGGTACGTCGTCGACGTCCTCGTCCTGCAGGGTGAATGACACCCAGAACGGCCTGCCGTCTGCCGGCAAGTGGCTATGAATGGCCCGCACTTCGGCCACGGAACTCTGAGTTTCGGCCAGCCAAAGGTCGACATGCGGGGCCAAGCCCTGGAGCAGTGGGGTCAGCACCTCTGCCACACGCTCGGGCTGGAACAGGTCGGGGCGGTAGGACCCGAACAGCGGCGGCAGCGAACCTGCCACCCTGACCGGGTGCGCGCCGGTATCTGCCGCGTGCCGCGCAAGCTGGCCTGCGATATGGGCCAGTTGTCGCCCTTCGGCGGCAAAGCGTTCTTCACCGATGTGGAACGGCACTACTGCATAGCTGTTGCTGGTGATGACCTGCGCACCCGCATCGATGAAGGCTGCATGCACGCCCACGACCGCCTCGGGCGCCTCGCTCAGCGCCAGCGCCGACCACTCGGGCTGGCGAAACGGTGCACCGCTGCGCTGCAGCTCTCGGCCCATGCCACCGTCCAGAATTACCATCGTTCGCTCTGCCATATAACTTCTCTGAAGGTTCTTATGAATAAAATTCATTATGGGGATTGGGGTTATAACTATTAAATACCCTATCACCCATTTGCCCAACATATCAGGTATGTACATGCGATTTTCTTCTCTGCTGGGTGCGGGCCTTGTACTGCTCGCAACTGCCACCCAAGCCTTTGCTGGCGCCACGTTGGAGCGGGTTGAATCGCGCAAGGAAATGGTCAACGTGCTGATGGAAAGCTACCCGCCGTTTTCCTTCCTCAATGACCACAACCAGCTCGACGGTTACGACGTGGACGTGGCCAAGGCAGTGGCCGACAAGCTCGGCGTCAAACTGCGCCTGGAAACACCGTCCTGGGACGTGATTGCCGCTGGCCGCTGGAGCGGGCGCTACGACATCTGCATTTGCTCGATGACCCCGAGCAAGGCGCGCGCCGAGGTGTTCGACTTCCCTGTGGAGTACTACGCATCGCCCGCCGTGATCGTGGTCAATGCCTCGGATGAGCGCATCCATGGCGCCAAAGACCTGGAAGGCCGCAAAGTAGGTTCGATCAGTGCATCGAGCTACGAAAGCTACCTGAACAAGAACCTGGTCATTGAAGGCAAGGAAGACCAGAAGATCGATTACCCGTTCGACTTCGTGCAGGCTGCGCCCTACGACACTGAAAACGTCGCCTTCCAGGACTTGGGCCTGGGCACTGGCGTGCGCCTGGACGCCATCATTACCAACCTGGTGACCGCGCAGCCGCGCCTGCAGCAGGACAAGCGCTTCAAGCTGGCCGGCGCGCCGCTGTATGAAGAGCCCAACGCGGTAGCCATCGAAAAAGGCGACCCTGAGTGGGATGCCAAGGTACGCCAGGTGTTCGCCGAGCTGAAGGCTGATGGCACCCTGGCCAAGCTGTCGCAGAAATGGATTGGCGCCGACATCAGCAAATGAGCACCTTCCCTCCCTCCCCCAAGCCCGTGGCAAAGCCTGCGGGCGCCGGCCTGTTCGGCTTTCGCACCCGGTTACTGCTGACCTGGCTGGCGCTGTTCGGGCTGTTTGTCGCCTTCTTCCTCAGCTTTGACCTGAAGTTCGCCATCATTCTGGAGAAGTTTCCCAACCTGGCCGGTTTCAAGCTGGGGCCCAATGGTTTTCTGCAAGGCGCCGCACTGACCCTGTTCCTGTGCCTGTGCTCGATGGTGGTATCCGTGCTGCTCGGCTTTGCGGCCGCGCTGGCACGGTTATCCAACAGCGCGGTGCTGGTGGGTGTGGCCAGCTTCTACACCTCGTTCTTCCGTGGCACGCCGCTGCTGATCCAGATTCTGCTGATCTACCTGGGGCTGCCGCAGGTGGGCCTGGTACCCGGCGCCATCAGCGCCGGCATCATTGCCTTGTCGCTGAACTACGGGGCCTACCTGAGCGAGATCTTCCGCGCCGGCATCCTCGGCGTGGCCCGTGGGCAACGTGAAGCAGCATTGGCGCTGGGTATGCGCACGCCGCAGATCTTCTGCCACATCATCCTGCCCCAGGCCATGCGGGTGATCATTCCGCCCACCGCCAACCAGTTCATCTCGATGCTCAAGGACTCGTCGCTGATATCCGTGATGGGGGTTTGGGAGGTGATGTTTCTGGCGCAGTCGTATGGGCGTTCGAGCTATCGCTACCTGGAAATGCTGACCACCGCCGCCGTGATCTACTGGGTGCTGTCGATACTGCTGGAGCTGCTGCAGGCGCGCCTGGAACGGCATTTTGGCAAGGCTTATCAGCGCTGAGGGCTACACGGCTCGTGCACAACCGACAGGCCTGACCGCGCCCCATGCAGGAGCGGCCAGGCTACGCGTAAGTGAAAATAATCAGCGCGGTGGCCAGCAGGATGTGAATGACCAACAGACTCACCAGCAGTCGTCTCATGCTTGAGGGGAAACGTTTGACTTCATCGAAGTCAATCAACCCCCTGCGCACGAAGAGGCTCGGTATAGCCAGCACCATGGAGATCAACCCCGTACGCATGACCTTGCCCAGAAGGCCTGCATGTTGAAACGTGATTTTGTTGCCGGTCACGAAGCTACAGCGCGTTAGCAACGACTCGTAGTACTCAGTGTATTTATGTGCGATGAAACACTGTACGACCATCGCCAGCATCATGGGGGCAAGAATCAGAATCGCAATTAGCCCAGGCTCAACTTCATTCACTCCGATACTTCCTTGAGATGCTGGCCCGAGCATCTGGCTTCCAGCAGCTTACAACTCGCGCGGTCGAGAAACTTGGTGAACGTGAAGTTGGTCAAGGTGGTACGTCCCGATGTTGCACCGCCCATGCCTACCTCTCCTTGGTAATGGTGGGTCTGAACCCCAATGAACGGGTGTGACAGGTACGGAGGCAAAGTGTTCCCCCACTGCCCGAGCCGCCACACCCGATGCATGACGCTTCAAGCTCTACAACGCCTTCATCTCTGCAATATCCCGCGCCACCTGGTCGGCAGAGTGGTCGAACATCGCCTGTTCCTGCGCATCCAGCGGCAACTCGATAATCCGCGCAAGCCCCTTCTCTGCCAGTACGCAGGGCACGCCCATGGCGATATCCGTTCGCCCATACTCGCCCTCAAGAATCGCCACCGCCGGCAAAATACGGTTCCGCCCATTGGCGATCGCATCGACCATCTGCGCAATGGCCACGCCCGGTGCATCGCAGGCGCTCCCCGTCTTCTTCAACCCCAGAATCTCGCCGCCGCCCTTACGGGTGCGCTCGACAATCTGTT
Source organism: Pseudomonas sp. D5(2026) (assembly GCF_057766845.1). Taxonomy (NCBI): domain Bacteria; kingdom Pseudomonadati; phylum Pseudomonadota; class Gammaproteobacteria; order Pseudomonadales; family Pseudomonadaceae; genus Pseudomonas; species Pseudomonas sp. D5(2026). Next base: position 673,974 of record NZ_CM173421.1, on the reverse strand, counting down.
CGATCTGCTCGCTGGACAGGAAGTGCGACAATGGCACCGAGCCAATCTGGCAGTAGCGCATCAGCGGCACCATGCTGTCGCCATGCCCGCCCAGCACCAACGCCGTGATATCCCGTGCAGAAAACCCGGTTTGCTCGGCGATGAAGCACTTCATGCGCGCGGTATCCAGCACCCCCGCCTGCCCGAACACCTTGTCGCGCCCCTGACCGCTCACGCTCCAGGCGCGGTAGGTGAGCACATCGACCGGGTTGGACACCACCAGCACCGTCGCTGTCGGCGCGTGGTGCTTGATATCCGCCATGATGCTGTCGAGGATTGGCAGGTTGGTACTCAATACATCCTGGCGCGACTGGCCGGGCTTGCGCGGCACGCCCGCCGTGATCACCACCAGCTCGGACCCCTCCAGCATCTCGGCTTTGGCCCCGCCGTGAACATGGGTATCGGACCCTGAATCCACAGCCGCCTGCCAAACGTCCAGCGCCTTGCCCTGCGCCAGTTCACCCTGCACGTCCATCAACACCAGCTCACGGCACAACTCATCCCGGGCGATGATCTGCGCCGCCGCCTCGCCGACCAGGCCGGCACCCACAATCGTTAATTTGTTCACCAGACACCTCCCAGCGGCGCGCGCCACCAGGAACACGCCTGCGTATAAAGAGAAGTATTGCCTGCCGGGGCTAAATGGCCACCCAAGACGATGCGACGACCTTCACTTGACAGTATTCCACGGCAGCGCAAATACTTTGGTCAGATTCATATAGATGACCATACAACAAGGTGAATCAACCGATGACTATGCTGCCCAAGTGCCCCGTCGCCACACCGCCGCCCACCGGCCTCAGCGCCACGCCTCCCTGCTGCCCACCTTCCGTTACCAGGCGCCCGCCTGTGAGCGGCAGCTAGCGCAAAGCCGCGTCCCCTTCCTCGAAACCGTAGCAGCAGCCCAACGGCAGCCACCTGGGCATGCCCCGTGGAAACGCCCGTCACGCCTTCAAACCCTGAGTGCAGCCCGAGCGCCAGCCCAACCGAGACTCCTTGAATGACCCCCTTAGATATACAGCTATTACTGACGGCACTGGCCAGTGTTCTGGTGCTGGTGGCGCTCATCGTTTCGCGCCTGAAAATGCATCCGCTGCTGGCCTTGCTGGTGGTGTCCATTGGCGTGGGCTTCGCGACGCATATGGCGCCAGGCAGCATCGTCGCCCACCTGCTCACCGGCGCCGGCAAGACACTGGGCGCAGTGGGGGTGGTGATCGCGCTGGGTGCGATGCTCGGCAAGATCCTGGCTGACGCTGGCGTCACGGAACAGGTCGCGGATGTCATCCTCAAGCGCACCTCCGACCGCATGATCCCTTGGGCCATGATGCTGGTTGCCTTTGTCATTGGCATCCCCATGTTTTTCGAAGTCGGCCTGGTGATCATGCTGCCGCTGATATTCAGCGTGGCGCGCAAACTGGAAAGCAAGGCGCGCTTCAAAGGTTCGGCGTATGTGTATGTAGGTGTGCCGGTCATTTCGGCGCTTGCCGCCATGCACGGCATGGTACCGCCGCACCCAGGCCCCCTGACCGCCATTGCCGTGCTCAAGACCTCGGTCGGGCCCACCATGCTGTATGGCTTCCTTGCCGCCATTCCGGCAATGATCCTGGGGGGCCCGCTGTACGGCATGTTCATTTCACCGCGCATGAGTACGCGGCCCGATCAGGCATTGCTGGACCAGTTCACACTGGCTGAAAAAGCCGATGGCCAACCCCGCCCCGGGGTAATGGTCGGCATGCTGGCCGCATTGCTGCCGGCCATCCTGATGCTGGTGCATGCCGTCGCCGAGATGCTGCTGCCCAAAGGCAATGCGCTGCTGGAACTGGCCAGTTTCCTGGGCAACCCGCTGATCGCCATGCTGCTGGGCGTGCTGTTCGCTGGCGCCAGCCTGGTGCTTGCGCGCGGCGGCGACGCCGAACAGCTGCGCGATGCACTGGGCAAAAGCCTCAAGCCAATTGCCTCGATCATCATGATCATTGCCGGTGGCGGTGCCTTCCAGGAGATGCTGACCAGCGCCAAGGTTGGCGATGCCATTGTGCACCTGACCCAGCAATCTGCCTTCCCTCCCCTGATCCTGGGGTGGCTGATCGCGATGTTGCTCTCGGTGTCTACCGGTTCCGCCACGGTCGGCATTGTAGGTGCTGCCGGCTTGCTGGCGCCTCTGGCAGGTGCAGACCCCAGCCTCAACCTGCCTTTGCTGGCCTTGTCCATCGGCTGCGGTTCGCTGTTCTTCAACTATGCGAACCATGCAGGCTTCTGGATGGTGAAAGAATCCTTTGGCATGACCATGGGCGAAGCCACCAAGACCATCTCGGTGGTGCAGTCCATTGTGGCGGTGGTTGGCTTGATCGTGGTGTTGCTGCTGAACACGGCGTTTGCTGTGAGCTGAAGCGGCTTGCAACAACTGCCCTAGATCATCCCAAGGTCTGCACGGATGGTGCGGACCTTGGGTCACGATGAGCTGCAGAGCAGGTTCACACCGACGTCAGTACTGGTTTTTGTTCAGCTTCTCGGCCAAGGGCGGATAGTAGATCTGGCCGATCTCATCCGATGACCACCACGCCCAGTGCAGCAGGCACAGGGTGACGATGCTCAGTAGCGCATAGCCCTTCCAGCCAAACCAAAAGGTGAAATAGGCCATTAATCCGGGCAGTTGGAAATGAGCACTAACCCCAGCATCTGCAATTGCCATCAGCACCAGGCCGAACACCAGTACCCCGGCTTGGAAGCGCTGTTGCCGCCACTCCTCGCGCTGCGTGGTCCTGCGTTTCCAATAGTTGTAGAGGAATTCGTTGCCTTCACGAAGGCTGTGCTCTCGCAGTGCACTGAAGGTCACGTAGTTGGGAAACAGCGAATAATCTCGCGGGCCCTGAAGCCGCTGCCACGGAATAAAGCTGCCCATGATCGCCGCCACCCGCGCCAGCACCGGGATTACCACCGACACCACCAGGCAGAAGAGCATGATGCCCACGAATATACGCCCGACATTTTCCCAGACGATCGCCATGTCCCCCGAGAAATCCAGCAAGGTTGTACCCAGTGAGTGCATGAGCGCGATATCGATGAAAAAGCCTACATAGGCCAGCTTCAATGCCCAGCGTACTTCCCACGCCTTTTCGAATACCGCGCCCGGCAGCCCGGCGATAGGGTTGGTGGTTTTCAGGCTGTCTCTGTTTTGATCCATGCAGAATCCTCGGTAGTTGGCACATGGCCAGGCAAATGGTCAGGGCAAAGCGCATTAAGTGCGCTTTGCCTGATTACCATGCACTACAGAGGCGCGAGCGTTCTACTCAACTTGAGGCAGTTGCTACCATCCCCGCAGAAGGGGCTGCTTTTGTGTTGCATGTCCAAGGGCTGCAAAGCAGCCGTTCATGCATCCACACCGCAGTGCCATGCCATCTTCCGCGGTGCCCGCTAATCAGCCGGGTCCTACCCACCCTGCTCCATCACCTTCCCACACTGCTCACTGGCCAATCGGCTGATGATCCGGATCGCCTGGTGGATACCGGCCGTGTTGCGAAAACTCAGCCGCGGGTTGTGTTCGCACTCGAGCATTTCGTCGTGCTGGACCAGGGCCTCGCCTAGCAGTTCTAGGGTCCAGGCGTAGCTTTGGATGGTGGAGAGGCGTTCTTGGTCAGTCATGGCGGGCCTCCGGTTGGACGGAGACGGAGCGGGGTTGGTTGGGGGTGAAGTAGCTGAGGGCCATTTCGGAACGGCGGAGGAGAACGGATGCGAGGGTCCTGCTTGGACTTGAGATAAGCATGCATGAGGCTCCAAGTTTTAGTTGGAGCTGCCACGATCCTTCCTACGGGATTGGGTGGCAGCTGTGTGCGGGGTAGGAATACCGGGAAACTTGGAAACCCGGCCAGGCCGAAGCCTGCCCACACACAGCCGCCATGACACAGCGCGGCAGACGCAAAAAAAGCGCCAGCTGTGGTGCAGGGGCGCCTAGTGCGTGCGCCAAGTTTACCAACGGGTTCCTACGCCCGGTCACGGGATTTACCGTGACGGAGAGATTTAGCCTCACATTGGTTGGTCGGGCAATAGGATAACTTGTAGGAAACGTCTACGAATGACGTACGAATCGCGCCGAATTGGATGACAACCCATAAAAACCAATGGCTTCTGCGTCTATAGCAATCTGCTAGGGATTAATCGCTCATCTGCCTGAGCAGCCGTGGGTTCGACTTCAACGTAGCTGGATTCTCCACCGTCCAGTGGCCCCCGACAACCAACTCTCTACGAAATGGAGTGTGGTGCGCCCTGCATCATCGGCCCCTACCGTGCCACGTGACCATCAGGCGATGAATTTCGTAAGCGATCCATAAACCCAACCCGTTACATGAAGGACGGGAAAATCAGGTATTCGAGTCGGGCACCTGCCCCGCTTGACTCTTCAACCCGAACAACTGGTCAGCTAGCTGTCGGCCTCGCTCCAGCCCCTCCGCCGTCAACCAGATGGATTTGTTTCTATTAACTGGATCACTGATGAAACCCTGTTCATGCAGTCGATTCATGATCTCGAAGTCAAATCCTTTCCACGCGTTACCTTTGTCGGAGCTATAGGCTGCCAACAAGGCAAGCACTGCGTCTTCAATCAGTTTTTCGTCGTATTCCATGGTCGTCACCCCGCTCTTGTCCTTCAGCGCTTCGTAGGCCCCATCTGACCCACGATGGGGGTAGCACTTAACTATGTATTTTAGGCTTGCAATTCCACGGCAGCAGCGCTTCGTAGTCTTCCACGGAGGACGCCTGCGGCAGGCGCTCTAGTGCGTGGCGCAGCCACGCATAGGGCTCTTGGCCGTTGGCTTTGGCCGTCTCGACCAGGCTGTAAAGTTGCGCACTGGCCGTCGCCCCTCTGGGCGTGTCACTGAACAACCAGTTCTTTCTGCCGATGACAAACGGGCGGATCGCGCGCTCGGCCGCGTTGTTGTCCATCGGCAAGTAGCCGTGCTCGACGTAGCGCTCCAATTTGCTCCAGTTGCTGGCCAAGTAACCGATGGCCTTGCCCAAGGCATTCTGCGTCGTGACCTGAGGTTGCGTTTTCTCTACCCAGTTTTTCAGCTGAGTCAGTAATGGCAGGCTGCGCTCCATGCGGGCAACCTTACGATCTTCGTCGTCACTGTCCTTCAAGTCGCGCTCGACGCAATAGAGCTTATTGATCAGGTTCAATGCGATGTCAGCGCGTCCTGTTTTGCCCTTGGGCTGTACTTTCTGCGCTTCGACGAACTTGCGGCGCGCGTGCGCCCAGCAGCCCAATCGCTCCAGCCCGTCCTGTGCGGCCAGCGCGTTGTAACCGGCGTAGTCGTCGGTCATGACATAGCCGCGATAGCCGTCCAGCAGGCGCACCGGCACCTCCTGCGCTCGGCTGGTGGTGTAGTCGAAAAGGATCACCGGGCGATCAGGTGGGCCGCCGGTTTGCACCCACATCCAGGATTGGCTGCTGGGCTCACGACCAGGCTCTTTCAACACCTGCACACGTGTTTCATCACAGTGGATGATCCGACTGTTCAACAGGCTTTCGCGCATCAGATTCAGCAGCGGCTGAAAGTGCTCGCTGCATTGAATCACCCAGCGTGCCAGGGTCTGGCGCGGGATATCGATACCGTGACGCCCCAGCACTTTTTCGAAGCGGTGAAGCGGCAAGCCGTCTACGTATTTGGTGGTCAGCAGCATGGCCAGCACACTCGGGCTGGCCATGCTTTTCTCGATCATCTGGGCGGGCTTGTCCGCCGTTACGGGCGCTGACTCGCAGTCCCGGCAGCCGTACACCATGCGAACATGTTTGATGACGCGAATCTGCATCGGGACGATTTCAAGTTGTTCGCTGACTTCTTCACCGATGGCATGTTTACGGCAGCCACAAGCGCAGGTCAGTTCATGCTCGGGCAGTTCGTGGACAACTTCGATACGCGGCAAATCAGCTGGCAGCGGCTTGCGCTTGCCACGGCGTTTGGTTGGCGCAACGACTTCTTCGTCGTCAGCCTCATCCAAGGGCTCGGCCAGGCTTTCCGCTTCGTCGAAGAGTGGCAACTGTGGTGTCGCCGCATCGCCAGTCTGCTCGGTCTTGCGCCCGAACAAGCGCTGGCGCAACAGCGCAACTTCCTCTTCGAGATGAACGATCTTGCCCTTGTCGGACGCGCGCTCGTTGATCATCTGCTCAAGCAGTTGCTTGAGCAGAACAGGATCGTCAGGGAGGTTTTCGGGCATGGAAATCATGCCGCGGATTATACCGAATCAGGCGACGTATCGAGGCGTCAAAACCTGATGCGGACGGTTGCGCCAGAGGTCGAAGCCATCGAGCAGCCAGTTCAGTTCCTGAACGGTCAGGACGATGGCGACGTCAGTCGGATCGGGTGAAGTTTTGAAACGTTCGGACTCCAGGCGTTTGAGCCAGAGGCAGAAGCCGTTTCGCTCCCAATAAAGGATTTTCACGCGATTGCGAGGCTTGTTGAGGAAGACGAAAAGCACTGGGTCGAACACCGCCACCTTGATATCGAGTTCGACCAGCGCGGCCAGGCCATCGATGGATTTTCGAAAGTCGACGGGCTTGGGGTAGAGGTACACTTTTTCGACTTTGGCGTCGGGTCGCATCATGGTCGGCGAGCTCCAGAAAGAAATCGGGAGCACAGCATCGAGGATCAGGTAAGCGCTTTGAATGTGGGGTTCATGGAGCGCTTACAGAATTTCGCCGTCACGAGTGATGCGGTGGTGAAGCAGTTCGATGGAAGCCCGATTTGAGCATGGGGAAAAACCTAATACATAACAAGGGTACAGATCGTTCATTTCGCTATCTGGGACGAGAAAGCCAGCCCCCTTAGAGCTGGCGTTATGACGAGAACTATTACAAGAGTATCTTCACCAGTGAAGGTGGAAAATTGCTACCCAGGCGAGTATGGAAATCCATTACACAATTAGGCTACTAAGATGCATTCAGACTATTACATACGCTCGAAAATCGTATTCGGGTGAGGTTGTTTGGTGTCCCGTTGCAATTTTGTCGTGAGCTGCATGCGTTGAAACGCTGGGTTGTTCGACATGTTTAACTTTTCAGCAGCAACATTATGAAGCTCCTTGCAATCAAAACTATTGATGGCTTTATATATTAGGAGGCTCGTATTCGCAGAAGCCAGCTGAATGAACTCAATGCAGTTGGCATAGCGGTTGCACATTTCCTGAATTGCAGACATGTCATCAGGTGCCGCAATCCAAAAACCATTATCTTTACCGTCAATCAGCCAAGAAGTTGCTTGGAACGCGGGGTGGACCACTTGACATAACTCAGAATAAAGCTCTCGCAGCGGCAACTCAGGTCCATCGAGTTCCATAATGTAGTCATTTACGCTTTTCGCTCTGTGCTCAACAGGGGCATTCTCGTTTTTTTTAAGCTTGCGAGCGAAGCTAAAATGAATCAGCTGTTTTTCCAACTCATCGCTCGCCGCCCACATTCCGTTTGGGTTGAGTGCCAATGCGTCGTCAATAAAACTAGTTGCATTTGCCAGCGTTTCCGCCACATCTCCTAATGCAGAGTATGCATCTGTTGCTGACTCGAGCAACCCTCTCAGATTAGAGCAAAAAGACATGAAATTAGGAGAAGTAGTCGCGCTACCGATACAGCCCTCCAACCACTTAGTGTGCCTGACGAGATTTGAGGTGGCAGCCCAATGAGCCCTGTACAACATTTCTAACCAATAGGTTTGTTTTACTGTAACCGCATCTTTCAGTTGATTGAACGCGTCACAATCCATGAACACATATGGTGTATCATACGCTTCCTCTAAGACTTTTTGAAAAATTGGAGGAAAAATTACTGCTGGCTTTCCTAAGATTTCTTCGATCAAAAGTTCAGTCATGATATTCAGTCATTTAGCATTTTAGGGGCTGAACTTAAGGCGCGACAAGCAACGCCAGGTCCATTCACGGGCGATAATAGCACTTTGCCCCTACCTAGGTCGAAGATACAGCGAACAGAGCACCCATATAGCAGGCCTGTGCTTTTTAAAAATGGATCGCCTAACGCTTGCGAGTCTTGCCTGGTTCATCGCTAATTTCTGCCTATAGCCACCGTCAGCTTTGGGTCGGATCGCTCACCGTAACTTGCAGCCATCGACCCATTACGGCCGTTTTCCGAAAGACACTCCGACCCAAAAAGCTCATCTTGGAATATCTTCGTAAGCGCTCCATAAACCCCACCTAACCAAAGATGGGCAGCGCACCTAGCTGTGTATGTGAGGTGTGCAATTCCATGGCAGTAGCGCTTCGTAGTCTTCGACTGAGCACGCCTGCGGCAGGCGTTCCAGTGCGTGGCGCAGTCACGCATAGGGTTCTTGGCTGTTGGCTTTGGCCGTTTCTACCAAGCTGTAAAGTTGTGCGCTGGCAGTGGCACCTTTGGGCGTGTCACTGAACAACCAGTTCTTTCTCCCGATGACAAACGGGCGGATCGCACGCTCAGCCGCGTTGTTGTCCATCGGCAAGTAGCCGTGCTCGACGTAGCGTTCCAATTTGCTCCAGTTGCTGGCCAAGTAACCGATGGCCTTGCCCAAGGCATTCTGCGTCGTGACCTGAGGTTGCGTTTTCTCTACCCAGTTTTTCAGCTGAGTCAGCAATGGCAGGCTGCGCTTCATGCGGGCAACCTTACGATCTTCGTCGTCACTGTCCTTCAAGTCGCGCTCGACGCCATAGAGCTTATTGATCAGGTTCAATGCGATGTCAGCGCGTCCTGTTTTGCCCTTGGGCTGTACTTTCTGCGCTTCGACGAACTTGCGGCGCGCGTGAGCCCAGCAGCCCAATCGCTCCACGCCGTCCTGTGCGGCTAGCGCGTTGTAACCGGCGTAGTCGTCGGTCATGACATAGCCGCGAAAGCCATCCAGCAGGCGCACAGGCACCTCCTGCGCTCGGCTGGTGGTGTAGTCGAAAAGGATCACCGGACGATCAGCTGGGCCGCCGGTTTGCACCCACATCCAGGATTGGCTGCTGAGCTCACGACCAGGCTCTTTCAACACCTGCACACGTGTTTCATCACAGTGGATGATCCGACTGTTCAACAGGCTTTCGCGCATCAGATTCAGCAGCTGCTGAAAGTGCTCGCTGCATTGAATCACCCAGCGTGCCAGGGTTTGGCGCGGGATATCGATACCGTGACGCCCCAGCACTTTTTCGAAGCGGTGAAGCGGCAAGCCGTCTACGTATTTGGTGGTCAGCAGCATGGCCAGCACACTCGGGCTGGTCATGCTTTTCTCGATCATCTGGGCGGGCTTGTCCGCGGTTACGGGCACTGACTCGCAGTCCCGGCAGCCGTACACCTTGCGAACATGCTTGATGACGCGAATCTGCATCGGGACGATTTCAAGCTGTTCGCTGACTTCTTCACCGATGGCATGTTTGCGGCAGCCACAAGCGCAGGTCAGTTCATGCTCGGGCAGTTCGTGGACAACTTCGATACGCGGCAAATCAGCCGGCAGCGGCTTGCACTTGCCACGGCGTTTGGTCGGCGCAACGACTTCTTCGTCGTCAGCCTCATCCAAGGGCTCGGCCAGGCTTTCCGCTTCGTCGAAGAGTGGCAACTGCGGTGTCGCCGCATCGCCAGTCTGCTCGGTCTTGCGCCCGAACAAGCGCTGGCGCAACAGCGCAACTTCCTCTTCGAGATGAACGATCTTGCCCTTGTCGGACGCGCGCTCGTTGATCATCTGGCCAAGCAGTTGCTTGAGCAGAACAGGATCGTCAGGGAGGTTTTCGGGCATGGAAATCATGCCGCGGATTATACCGAATCAGGCGACGTATCGAGGCGTCAAAACCTGATGCGGACGGTTGCGCCAGAGGTCGAAGCCATCGAGCAGCCAGTTTCAGTTCAGCTCCTGAACGGTCAGGACGATGGCGACGTCAGTCGGATCGGGTGAAGTTTTGAAACGTTCGGACTCCAGGCGTTTGAGCCAAAAGGGGGACAGACCCGAATGGCACTTACTTAACGTGCTTCGGGTGCCCATTTTTTCTGACCATCTGCCCCCCACTCACTGAAACGAGCGATGGCACTGCTGGCCGCAAAATAGGCAGCGGTGAATGATCTAGTCCTCCAATCAAGCAATCGTGTCGGCACCCGTGTGGGTGAAAGCGCCTGCCAGAGCTCCTCAGCGGTCTGATAGAAGTGCTCAGTGAACCTATCGTGCGTTGCCATTTGAGGTATATCCGTTTAAACGAAAAAGCCCCGCATCCAATGAGGTATGCGGGGCTTTTTTGCTGTCACCCTGTTGTCACGAGCGACATATTGATCACAGGAAAACATCTGTAACCCTTGAATTTACTGGTGCGGAGACAGACGGACGGTTGTTGGGCGTCAGGGCCCGGTTTTCACGGGGCTGGAATTTGGTGGATTTATAGACGTACCTCATAGGGTATCTATAAACAAATCAGCTATTTATGGCTTTCAGTGGAATCGAATCGGGACTTGCGAAGGATCCAGTGAGAGCTACGACCGCCGTGGCATCAACGTTCACGCCTTGATGAATCCATAGGTCACCCACATCCAAGCGAAGCCAAAGGCCGTCAGCCACGTGGATACCTGTAGAGCCAACTTAAGTTTTGCAGGGAAGTTTTCTAGTTCTTCGATGTCCAGATGCCCTCGGCGCATATGTACGCCAGGCCAAGTGAGTATTCCACAAAGAAACGTTATCAGCAGCCACCGAGCGCCAAAGCGCCGCGTGCCCAAAAACAGTTTCATTTGCTCCAGGCCGGGATGACTTTGGATAGCCGAGGTTGCAACCGTGAAATTTCTTGTACCCGCGATGAATGCACTGACCGCACAACCGGCCAACGCGATCACGAACGGACACGCCAGCATTATCCACTTCAGCCACACGGGCCAACTCTCGAACTCAGTCATAATGTGATTCGTAGATCAGCTCGCCCATTTGCTCACCGCCCTCCGCACCGGCGATGCTCCCAGCAAAAGCCCCTCCCCCGACCAGCGCAATGCCACATACCGGCGCCCCGAAACCCGCGGTACCAGCAGAGAACACCCCACATACAGCGAGCGCAGTGATCCCAGCAATCTTGCCACCCACGATCCCTCCCGCCAGCCCCCCAGTGAAAGCACCTGCCTCAGACAAACGAATTTTTTTGCAGGCTTCGGTTTCCCCTGCACGGCAGGCCTCTTGGACTTTCAGATAGGAAGATGTACCACCTAAGCCAATTCCGACATGCCCACCATACCGAAGGTACTTACTAAGCTTCGCCACTTTGTCCAAGTACGTGGCGTACCCAGGAATCTGCCCTGGCCCGCCGGCTTTCGACCAATGATGCACAAGGCTCTTGGTCGAGATATTCAAGCTTTTCTTCAGCCGCTCGTAGGCCCCTAGATTCAGATGTTTATTTAGAAAAGTCGCTTTCAACTGACCATCTAGCTGCTCCAATAACAGCCGTCGTTCGGCGAAGAACGATGGACTATTCAGATGGCCATGGCGCAGAAATTCTTGCTGATGCAAACGCTCGATGTTGCCAAGTGTGCTGCGAAGCTGCCGGAGGCCGTGGTCCATCATGTCCTTACCCACACCCATGGAGAGACTGGCGTCACTAAGCAGTCCGGCAATTTCAGCCTGATACTCCATCATGAAATCTGACTCGGCAAAATCGAGTACAGCCAAGGAACGTCGCGCGCGCTCGGCGGCCGCCATGAGTTGGCCCTCCTCCTGGGTGCAGGCATAACCGTTATCCGGATCGCCGATGACGAAGATTTCCCCTGCCTTGAACCCCTGCTCGAAAGTCGGGTTCAGGCGTTGCAGGTACGAAATGGGCAAGGTCGAATCATGGCTAGCCAGCTCCAACAGAATCTGCGGGAACGACATGCTCCGGGGCACCACATAGAATCCCGGCTGCATCTGCCCAGGCAATCCGCCAACCATGGCGTGCGAAGCCCCTGCCAAAACGCTAGAGCTCCCAGGGCCAGCGGGTGTGAGGCCAGTGCGTACGGCAACCGGCAGCCGCGGCGGGGGCATTTCCCCTAAAGGCGCCACCACCCGGTTGCTACCCTCTGGGCAACCGCAATCAACTAACGCGCCATCCATCGCGACTGGCTGGCCATCCGAGATGAAGTGCCACACCCCTTCGACGACCTTTCCTTCCAGCCCGCAAAGTGGACAAGGTGTGGTGGGATCCCCCATCCTCAGGACCATTCGTCCCTCGTCGAGGTAACCTTCCCCGGTGGCGATGCAAATCGCACCTGTGGTGGTCACATCACCGTCTACTGCTTGGCCAAGCCCATCCAGACTGACGCGCATTTCAGAGTCCCTTGCGAACTGTAGGAGCGAAAGAACCTAACAGCTAAGAAGGGGCAAATGAGGCCTCGAGCAGCTAACGAGACGATTCCTACGAGCAACGCGGATTTAGGACTAGGCACGACCTAGCGGTTTGAGAACGGGACAGCGGGAACAAAAAAGCCCGCACAAGGCGGGCTTCTATTGGTGCCAGGTAGCGAGAAATCGCCATAGGCCAACTGATTCTGGTGCGGAGACAGACAGACGGTTGTTGGACGTGAGGGCCCGGTTTTCGCGGGGCTGGAATTTGGTGGATTTTTTGATATACCTCATAGGGTATCTATAAAAAAATCAGCTAGTTATGGCTTTCGGTGGAATCAAATCAGGAACTCTTCGCCTTCAGCGAAGGCTACCGCTCCCTGCTAGGAGTTCTAGGCGGGCGGCTGCAGAAAATGAACACAAACGGTGCATGCTGACACTGAACCACTGTCAGTCCTTCAATGTAATACAACTACAGGGACAATTCACCATGCAGGATCACGTACTCAAACGCATCGATGAACTGATTTCACGGGGCAATGCTGTCTCCCGGTCACATTCATCCCAAGACTACTGGATGAGAGACGTCGTGGAGGCGCAGAGTTGGTTCTCGTCCGCGGCTAACGCGATACACCAAGTCGCCCCGCCTAGCAGCTTTTACATGGCAGAGTTGCAAAGGATCGTCGAGGATGAGCAGCTCAAAGGTGGCTTCCCTAAATCCTCCATCGAAAAACTTCTGGGCCTACTTCAATCGGTGCGACATGAAGCGCAGGCAGGGTTGCTGATCAAGCTTGAGGACCAAGTAGTAGCCTCAGCGTTTGATGACTTCCTTGATCAAGCGACGCTGTATCACAAGGCAGGCAAGCTCAGCGAAGCTGCTGTCCTATCTTCTGCGGTGCTTGAAGACACTATAAAGCGCATAGCTCGAAAGTATGAGATTGCGGTTAATGGTGTGTCTCTCGAACCTCTAATTGATGAACTGACGAAACGCAGCGTATTTACACAGGTAAAAGCAAAGCGATTGAAGTCATATGCGGCGATTCGCAACCACGCTCTTCATGCGGAGTGGGAGAGACTGGACATAAAAGACGTTGGCGCACAACTCTCTGGGCTTCGCGAACTTCTGGACGAGCATCTTTGACGCTGACCACTAACCGTTTCTTCAGCTAGCCTTCTGACTGTAGATAAACTCAAACGTTATGTACACGTGTTTCGCATGCGTCCTGAGTTTTTATTTAAATCGCCATACTCTGTAGGCAAACCTAAGCATCAGCAATGGGTCGATAGCAGTCCTGCCACCACTTAGTACTATCGAAGCGAAGTGGCCAGTCGGTGGCTAGGCATGGTTGTTAGTAATATTAATTCGTCGATATGAATGGCATTAAAAACTCGGAATAGAACTTCTAGACGAAGCTGACGCATAATGCTTTCCATTGGCTCTTGCCCTTGACCGCATGGATTGGCATCATTTTGCCATTTCTCGGTTCGGCGTTTGCGCTTGCTGCTTGCCAGCCGACTCAATCGCAGCACCTCCCACCCCATCTTCGCAGCGAGAATTACCGAATGGACGCAACAACCGAAGCGGTAGAAACGTTTCTTTGTGACCCCAAGCTCTCAGAGCTCTGTGAAATTCTGAAAATCGGTGATGACATTCTCGACGTGATAAATTTGAGTGAGAATCAGCACTCGGATTTCCTGGCTTGGCTGTTCGATCCCCGTGAAGGACATGGCCAAGGTGATCAAATCGTTCGAGATCTCCTGATGAGTGCCACTCAGGCAGTTGCGGAATGCGGTCTGGACGGTAGAAGCACCACCTCCCGTTTCTTCACCGAATGGCCGCCTTCCCGAATCCGAACTGCCAGTTTTGGCAGCGTTTTTACTGCCCGCGAGCTAGGGCTGAAGGCGGCTGAGCGTGTTGATTTATTCGTCATCGACCCGGATAACCGGTTCGTACTGCTGATCGAGAACAAGGCAGGCACCGCTCACAGCCAATATCAGCTTGACGGCTACCGAGCAAGTTGGCAAGAGGCCGTAGCCAGCAATCCCCAATTGAAGGAATACAGTAGTGTCTTCATTGCGCTGGATAGAGATTTCACAGGCGGCGACTGGTCTGAACGTCCTTCCAATGGCTACTGGTTGCATTTGGGGTACGATTGGCTGAAAGCATCGGCCGATCGCGCGCTGCTGCACGTGGAGCGTGGCAACGCGGCAGCTAAGTTAGTAGTGAGCTATTGCAATCGGCAGACGGATTGGGAAAGCCCGTCGAGCCAAAGAGCTATCTCTTTAGCTGCGGATTTGCATCAACTGCATGGCCTTGCCATTCGGTTTATGCTGGAAACTACGATTGGACGCTTAGAAAAGTGTTGGCTGCAGGACGGAAGCTCCAGCCACATGATCTTCATGCTGCAGAATAAAGCCGCATTCTCTTTGCTTCGTGAGACCCAAGGCATGGCGTCCATAAAAGAAACCTTAGTGAGCAGGGTCCTAGGTTTTACTCGCGACCACATTGAGCATGCCCGTGCCTGGTTGGACTTATGTCCGCCAGGATGGGAAAAATTCGCAGGAGAAAACTGGTGGCCAGTTTACCTCCATGTGAGTTACTCGGATAGTACTAAGACGAAATATGATGTAGCGCTAATTCTCGATATGGGGCATGCGAAGTCTGATACTGAGGGGGAGAAACTGCGAGAGTATCTCAAGATTTTTGACTACCGCTTTGGCAAGCGTCAGGGCAATTCTTGGCGCAAGGTTGTACTTAATAGAGAATTAGGCATTACCGATCTTATCCGCAAGCTTGAAGAGCATGCAAACCGGTTAAAGACAGTTTGCACATAGCCCCTGCGATAAATGGGACGGAGGTTTTTACATTACTCTCCTGTTAAAGCAGGCTGGGTACAGCTATACACTCATAATGAGCACAGAGCCCCACCACAGAGTCCCGATATAATTACGACAGGACCCGGAGCATGATTTAATTAGAAAAGAACTGCGATAATTAAGAGCACGGATCGCTTTACACCACAACATAGGAAGCAGAGACTTACAATGATAACCGCCCTACCATCTAACCTACGCAGCCTTATCGACAGAATTGACAGAGCGATAACAAAATGGCCGATTCAAGTATCTTTGGATCACGCGATAAAATGGGTTCTTCAGTTTGACAAAGAAGATCACAACTTAGCTGTTAAAATCATAGAGCATCTTGATGTTCTGGGTTCAGCACAAATAAGGGCCTCACTAGAAATTGCTCACACCAAACTCGTGAGAAAAATCGCAGAAAAAGGATTCCCCATGAAGGGGAATAACACTCTATTCGCAGCTGTAGGTAGCTCAGCAAAAAGCGGTGCATTAATTGCATATCATTACAGGGTAACTGCTGGGATCTCAGAGGACAGCTTTGTTTCTAGTGATGAAGAAGACAAACTAGATCTTTCAAAAATAGAAAATATTGTATTGGTTGACGACGTTATTGGCTCAGGGAAAACCATTGCCAAAGAAGTAAGCCGGGTAGCTGAAGAGGTCTACTCACTCTCGCGCTCAAGAAATATTTTTGTCCTTACAGTTGCTGGATACGATGACGGAATAAAATATGTAATGGACGAAACAGGGGCTTCCGTAGTAACGGCACTAGAATACAACGTCAAAGACACCGTGGCGAACTTGGATGCTGTATTTTACCATGGAATGCCTATGTCCGAACGAAGTACGGCGCTCGATAGTATAAAGCGTTACTGCAGGACAATCTCCACCTCAAGCTTAGGGTTTGCAGAGTTAGGTGGACTCTTAGTTTTCGACCATAACACTCCCAACACATCTTTACCTATAATATGGAGTAACAGCAAGGGCTGGTTGCCATTGTTTCCTCGCGCAGCGAAAATCCCAGGCGCAGCCAAGCTATTAAAAAGCGCCGAAGACGAACGGAAGAAGACCGCTGACATAACAGAAGCCACCGACCCAAAAGTTGAGCGAGAAACATCAGAGCTCACCCTTTTTGTGGAGGGGAAGGTAGACGAGATTTTCGTCGACCATTTTTTGAGCAAACATAACCTTTCCGAGAAAATAAATGTCGGAACAGTGAATGCCGTTGCACTTGGCGGTCTATATCAGTCCACAAAACTACTTGAGCTTTTGCGAGAAAGTAAAAAGCACGCTATATTCGTCCTTGATAACGACACACACGCCAAGCGTGCTTCTGCGCGGCTGAACGAACTGAACAAAGTTCACGTAATACATCTGAAGCCTAGTTTCATCGCGATGTTAGACATTGAACGCATATATTCCAATAAAGAGCGATTCCCTGAACTTCCAGATCATTTTTCACATATTGACGATGCAAAATGGTTACACGAAGTAGAAAGAGCAACCTTAAAAAGAGGCTCCGTACTTTCAAGCACTGAAAAAATCTCACAATTCATTGAAGAATTTCTCGACCCTATAAAGTACGATGAGTTTTGCATCGCGTTACGGAAAGAAGCCGACAAGGTCTTCCCGAACTCGTAACAAAAAAATCTTCAACATGCAGAAAAAGTTAATTACTGGTTTTGGATTACTCACGACAAAGAGCATGGATCGAGTAGGAGGCGGGTTCACACCCGCCGTCCTCTCACACCACCGTGCGTACGGTTCCGTACACGGCGGTTCAGGCTATGCGGCTAAGCCGGTTGATCGTATCCAGTATCGAGACCAGTCCGAGTCGATCCCATAGTTTCTTCGGCAGCGCCTGATTCATATGTGGCGCCCCCGAGTTCCACCACGGGCCTCGGCCGTTATAAGGTAAGTGCTCCATGAACCCCACATTCAAAGCGCTTACCTGATGCCCGATGCTGTGCTCCCGATTTCCTTCTGGAGCCAGCCCTGCATGATGCGCCCCGACAGCAAAGTCGAAAAAGTCTACCTCTACCCCAAGCCTGTGGACTTTCGAAAGTCCATCGACGGCCTTACTGCCTTGGTAGAACTGGATATCAAAGTCGCCGTGTTCGACCCCGTGCTCTTCGTCTTCCTCAACAAGGCGCGTAATCGGATCAAAGTGTTGTACTGGGAGCGCAACGGCTTCTGCCTCTGGCTCAAGCGCCTGGAAGCCGAGCGCTTCAAAATGTCGCCTGAGCCCAGCGACGAAGCGATTGTCCTGACCGTCCAAGAACTCAATTGGCTGCTCGACGGTTTCGACCTTTGGCGCAACCGTCCCCATCAGGTTTTGACTCCGCTCTACGTCGCCTGACCCGGTATAATCCGCGGCATGATTTCCGTGCCCGACAATCTCCCAGACGATCCTGCCCTGCTCAAGCAATTATTGCTTGAGAGCTATGCTGCCCGTTTGCGCGAGCAGGAAGTCAATCAGGCCCACATCGTCCAAATTGACGATCTGAAAGAGCTAATCAAGTTATGGCGTGACCGTTTCTTTGGCCGCAAGTCCGAGCAAACCGTCGATCCCAAAACGCCGCAACTGGCCATGTTCGATGAAGCGGAAAATGACCCTCTGCTGGCTGTAGTCGATGATGCCGATGAAGAAGTCGTTGTCCCGGTCAAGCGCCGTGGCAAGCGCAAGCCACTGGCGGCTAATCTGCCACGTATCGAAGTTATCCATGAGTTGCCCGAACACGAACTGACCTGCGCCTGCGGTTGCCGCAAGCATGTCATCGGCGAAGAAACCAGCGAGCAGCTCGATATCGTGCCGATGCAGATCCGCGTACTCAAACACGTGCGCAAGATCTATGGCTGCCGTGGTTGCGAGACTGCTCCTGTCACTGCTGACAAGCCCGCCCAGTTAATCGAAAAAAGCATGGCCAGCCCAAGCGTGCTGGCCATGCTGCTGACGACCAAGTACGTCGATGGCTTGCCGCTACACAGGTTTGAAAGTGTGCTGTCCCGCCACGGCATCGAGGTTCCACGACAAACCCTGGCGCGTTGGGTGATCCAGTGCAGTAAATACTTCCAGCCGCTGTTGAACCTGATGCGTGATCGGCTGCTGGAAAGTCCGGTGATTCATTGCGATGAGACCCGCGTCCAGGTGTTGAAAGAACCGGATCGAGACCCGACCAGCCAATCCTGGATGTGGGTGCAAGCCAGTGGCCCGCCTGATCGACAAGTTGTGCTGTTCGACTACACCACCAGCCGTGCGCAGGAAGTACCATTGCGTCTGTTGCAAGGCTATCGCGGCTATGTGATGACCGACGATTATGCGGGTTACAACGCTTTGGCGTTGCAGCCCGGTATCGAGCGACTGGCATGCATGGTTCACGCGCGCCGCAAGTTCGTCGAAGCACAAAAGGTGCAGCCCAAGGGTAAGACCGGACGAGCCGATGTGGCGCTGACGATGATCAATAAGCTGTATGACATCGAGCGCGACCTCAAGGAGGTCAGCGACGAACAGCGGTTCATCGGTCGCCAGGAAAGAAGCTTACCGATCCTCGGTCAGCTGAAAAGCTGGCTGGACAAGACGTACGCCCAGGTGACGCCGCAAAGCGTATTGGGCAAGGCGGTGCATTACCTGGCAAACAACTGGAGCCGCCTGGAACGGTATGTCGAAGCGGGCCATTTGCCAATCGACAACAACCTGGCAGAGCGTGCGATAAAACCGTTTGTCATTGGGCGCAAGGCTTGGCTGTTCAGTGACACGCCCAAGGGCGCCACGGCAAGTGCGCAGATATACAGCTTGGTCGAGACCGCCAAGGTCAACGGCCAGGAGCCCTATACGTGGCTGCGCCACGTACTTGAGCGCCTGCCGTATGCGTCGTCGGTCTCAGACTACGAAGCCTTGCTGCCATGGAACTGCTCGCCAGAGATACCACGGTAAGCTGAGGCCCTATCTTTTAGAAGGTGGGGTTCATGGATCGCACTCGCTCAACTCACGTGGAGTTTGTCGCTACTCATGTGGCCACTGGTACAAAATACTCAGTAGAGGCCAAGCGCCGTGAAGGCCTCAGAATGAAGATCAATAAACTACTTTACAGCGCTTTACGTAAGAAGGCTGATCACTCCAGAATCGTCTTTATAGATACGAACGATCACCGTTTGGAATATAATCAACGCGAGCACCTGCCTAATCCCTTGGCGGAAACTAGGGCATTACTGAATAAATACTCGAAGGACCCGACTGGCAGAACACTACCTCCGACTTATGTGATCGCAACTCACTCACCAGAAGAGCATCACCTAGATATGATTGACGTGCCCCTCAGCCTTGTACTTCTGGGATTTCACATAGATGATCTTCAACCTGGATATAAGCCTCTCTTAGAGCAGGTTAATATTCAAAGAAGGCATTTACCATTGTTCGACCTTACAAGATCCATGAGTGAGCACTGGCGAATCCCGGTTTCATTCGATGGTGAGGCAGACGTTTTTGCTATTCGATCGCCAGATGACAGACTTCAGGCCGGATCGAATTACGTGGTGCCAGGACCGGACGGTGTGAAATGCGAAGCTCTCTTAGAAAGTGGTCTAGTTATGCCAGATCAGAGACAAGCACACTGTATTTTTACATCAAGTAACGGCATGCGCTTTATATGCATTATCCCCCTAACGGAGACTGAGCTTGAGGCATACAAGCAACATCCATCAACTTTTTTCGGCGTAGTTGACCCGAACGCTACTAGAAACTCGTTAAATACTCCGCTAGACCACTTTAACTTCTTCTGGAGAGCCTACCATCGCACTCCAAAAGCGACTCTTTTAGAGTGGATGGAGGCTGCTCATAACTTCAATTACTTATCCTTGCTTCCGCAACAAGAGCTTGCTACACACTATTGTGCTTGCATGGCTGAGGCAATGATCGGCAGCTCTTTCGTTAGAATCAATGTTGACACATAACTTCTAGACAAGCATCAGCTACGGAGCGTAGCACTTACGGAGTACCGCCCTTCTGAACACTTAGCGAAACACTAAAAACTGTTTACATCCATAATTGCCGATTAACGCACAAACCACATAAAATATAGCTCAACACTGATCCGGCACAAATCATTACTTCGCTGGCTTCGCGCGTCGTGCTTTCATTTTTTGAAATTTTGGTCGCATATAGTAAAGCGTCTCAAGTATTGCTTGCAAAAAATCTAAAGCCTCATTCGCATCTTGACGATCTATGTGCTCCTCGGACGCATGAGCGCCATAATTTCTAATCACACGAAGCTCGTTAGCCCAATCATGTATCTCCTGACTAATAGCACCATTTTGATACATCGCCTGAAGACCTGAAAACATAGTTTTCTGTTTACTATCATAGTCTTTAGTTACCGCTTCAAGTGCTCTCCCAACCATCACCACGCAGGCGATCCATGCCTTTGAGCTTTCACAACGCACAGCCTCCTCGTAAGATACTCGAACCACTCCAGGAAGAAAATATCCTATATGTCGATCATGCGCCGGATACAAACGATAGTAAGAATCATTTTCGAAACCATCGCCAACATCCTCTCGTACAAATACAGCTGGATTGCCGCAGATTTCGCACTTGGCAAATGTAAACTCCTCTGGAGGTGCTTCATCTGGCAACAGGTGAACCTGCATAGTAACAAAATTGCTATATTCTTCACAGCGAGTACAGATATAGATCACTTCCCCTTCCCCAAAACTGAAAACCCAGCCTTACAAATTCAAGATGGTCCCAACCATTTCACCCTACGCCCACCGACAGCGAATCAACTTTCAGTCAACATCCTCATGAATTAAGACTTGCGCTCCAGCTTAATCAAAATAACCTGAAGCCTGATAAATTACCACACCAAATCTGGCCACGTATAAATTATGCATAGTCATTCAAAATACTAAATATTACGCTTCCTTTTCCAAACGCCCCATATAGTTAGGAATTAACGATTCACTAAAGCCAGACAAAAAACAAAGGGAGAGCAAGATGAATGGACCAGACCCGCCAGATTCAACAAAGGAAAAAATTATTCCGGCCTTGATGATTGTAAATGTTATAACTCCTGCAATCACCGATATTACTAGTCGCTCCGCACCATAAAGACTGTACATCCAATTTTGGATTGCCTGCTGTGCCCATACATCTTTTGCTTTAAGTGACACTGAAAAAAAACCACCGATTGACGCGTATGCTGCTGCGTAGCAAAATTGCAAAAGCATGCTATTTTCGGTAAAAAAAACTTGTTGCCTGTGAATATAAGCATATACAGACATTGAGCAAACCACGCCGCAAAGCACAATTGCCCCCAATAAATAATACAATCTCCCTAAAACGCGCTGAGAAAAATCGGACCTAGCATCGCTCTCAATTTTTGCAAAAATCTTATTCGCGTCTTCAACATTACCCCTAATAGCTAATACAAGGGCTGAAGCAGCACGTTGCTTGTATGAGGAGTCCGCACTATATTTAAATATTATTGATTTTATTCGATCAAAAGCATCTTTTGACTTATTAAAGTTCTCAACAGGCTGCTCATTATCTTCAATTTTAGTGTGAATATACACCCGAATCGACTCAACAGGATTGGTTGATTCGATCTCATATATTACATATTCATCACCTCGGGCGAAGATTTTAATTACCTTACAACCAGTCGGGCAAATCTCTCCAACTTTAATTCCATTCAATGCCTGCTTCTGTTCGCGCTGATATGCCTCCTCCTTAGTGAGTGGCTTTATCGGCTGTACAACTGATTCTGATTCCATACGCTTGGCTCTTATTCTCGCGGACTGACAGAAGTCTCATCCCTAGCAGGGCATCCATAATAGCACATTGGGATCACACAGTCGCTTGGCTCAATTTTTTCAGCATGAAGCATTAAAATCTCTGCGCCGCGATCTAGGATGAAGCGATCAAGCGATGGCGTGGGCTTCCCGCTGTATATGTGGCTTGCAAAAGTCCACTAGTGGCGGTAGACCTTGCAAGTCGAAATTTGTCTACCAAGAGAAGTAACAATCAGTTGATTGCTGCCGATTTTGACCATTAACACAAGCTCCTCGCTTAGCGCTTAACTACCCATGACTTTTCTAATCGGCGAGCGAGCAGCCGCGCAGTCAGCAAATAGTAATACCGCGTTACCTCACTACGCCGCCCTAGGCGATGTTGGAGAAACCAAACCACATGCTTTCTCTGCCAAGCCCAAGGCGTCTCTCGCTGCCAGCGCTCTGCGATTTCGGCTTGGATAATCTTCGCCTGACGCAAATGGCGTTGCCGCGTCGCGCGCGACCCGGTCAGCACGCCAGCCAAGAACAGTTCCATATCGAACGGCTTACTCATGCTCGCCCCCCAACGTAGGCAGCGACCACGTCGATCCGGCCGTGCCCCAGCTCATAGCTGATTTGCCTTCGGGCCTCACGATCAAGGCTCCTATCTATTTGGCAACATTCACCACCGTTGATAGGTGCGCGGTGCTGGGTGATTTGCTCATAGCGCTCACACGCAAACGCCGCCCTTAGCTCATGAAAACCTTTGAGGCTGTAGGCATGGAGGATGTCCCGCGCAGGGCGAACGATTTTCTGAAAAACGCTCAGGTAGCTTTCGTTTGGGGCAATCAAGTTGCGGCTACCCGAAGGCGACACCTGCTCTGCAAATCCAAGCACGCGTCGAATAGGTCGTCCACCGCAATCCAACGTGACGCCGAGGCGCCAGCGCGGCCGCCTTTGGTGCCGTCCTGGATGTTGATCCTGCCAAAATCTTTTGCCTCACGGCTTCGCCGTGGAAGGTCAGCCAAAATGGCCTCACGCAAACGCATGCCGGTGGCTCTCGCCTGCAGAACGATCGCTGCGGCCCATAGCTGGTGAATGCTGCAAAGCGCATCGACGATCTGCTTCACCTGTTCGCGGTCTTGGCCCTGCGGCACCGACTGGCGAACCCCAGTGCGCTGCATACCCAACGCCTTGCTCGGACTTGGCAACTTCACGTACTGATCACCGCGAAGCCCCGCCATGGTCCTGTTAACGCTGGATAGTCGATTTTGTGCGGTGCTTACGGCGAGGTCACCGCGCCTAACCATGTCGCGCAGATACGCTGCGTAGTCGGCCAACACCTTTCGATCAATCAGCCGCGCATCATTGATACCGGGCCCTTGTTCGGAGCGGCACCACTTCACGAATGCCTGCCACCGATCACAGTGTGCCCTCACCGTGCCGTAGTGACCGCTGCCGAACATGTCTTTCAGCGCCTGCGAACCTGCGTAACTCAATTGCCTGCCGTGGCCGAAATTACGGCCATCGCGTTTACTCACCAATGCCATGTCGGTCACCTCATCGTCCGCTCTTCGATCCTCGCCCCACGTCATCCCGCCAAGAATGTTGAGTGTTATCAGGGATCAAGGCCCCTGCGACCTGTGGGGAATGTCCACTACGCGGGACTGGCGGCTCCTTACGTCCGGGAGCAAGGGCACCTCATGATCTGGCCTCCTTAACACCGTTGCCGGTGGGCGGGTGGAGGCAGTGCTGGCTGACGAGACCAGCGCCTGAAGATCCTGAGCCATGTGCAAGCAGCACTGCGATGACCGGGGCATGCCTGACTGTCAGTCAGGTGCAGTCCATTCCCTGGTCAGCGGCACCATCATCTACGTGGCTGTTGCTGGTGACATCGGCGTTTGTCACGCCGATTGTCACGAGGGGGATTGCCGCAAAGCCTTGTGCGATCAGGGCTGCAGCAGTGGTAGAAGTGCCCGTCTCTTTCCACAGAAAGAGACGGGCACAGGTTGGCGCAATAGTCGGCCAAGCGGATAGGTTGCTGCAGGACCGCGAAGTAAAGAGAGAACGTCTGGCGCACGAAAGCGATGTACTGGAATAGGCGTCCATCACATGGGTAGTGAACGTGCGAGCTACCGGCTTGGGGAGTACACCAAAAATCATTGCCGGGGGCTTTCAGGGCTCGTACCACAGGTCGCTGACGAAAATTGCATTGGCACTGTTTTTTATACGTGCGTATGGCGGGTCAGTATCTCGGCGCATGGCACGGGCTTCACCCGTGTTCGCGGGCAAGCCCTAATGCCAGTCAGTTCATGTTTTCCGGCTTGGTTGGGGCTGCTTTGCAGCCCTTCGCGGGCTTGCCCGCTCCCACAGGAATCGCGCTAGCTTTTAGAAATTGAGCAAGACAGTTGGCTCACACAGGTACGGGGTAATATTCCGGGTAGCGAAACCTGTTCCACTGCCCGGCTGCGTATGCTTTGAAAAGCTGCTCCGAAGTAGCTTGAAAGGGTTTTGTGGGGAGAGGGAACTGTGTTGCAGGGCACAGTTCAGCGGTGGAGCAAGAATTGCCGGGGCCGCCTTGCGGCCCTTTCGCGACACAAGGCCGCTCCCACACAGGGGCGTGGAATATTCGAGCATCGTGCTTACATTCGGGCCTTAAAGTTCACGAAAGGAGAGAATTTAAGCTGAATTAGTGCCGATCTTTCAATTATTCAAGGCCTGTCGAGTGGCTCTGGAATGAACCCCTGCTCCCTCAGTGCCTTGATGACCCCACGCACCAGATAATTGTTGGAAAAGCCAATGGTGTATTGCCTCGAACCTGGGTTGATTGGCAGAAGCATGCCTTGCTCTACCAGATTCTTGATCTGATAAGTCCGTTGGTTAGCCGTGAGCGCGGGGAGTGCCTGAGCAATGTCACTCGATTTCACGACCTTCATCTTTATGACGCTGACCAGAATCTGTTCCTCGGTCTCGGTAATCCACTCTCGACTGCGTGCAAAACTCACCGCCGGCAACAGAATGCACTTCGTGAGGTAGCCATAGTCGGTGAGCTTGTCCACCTTCTCCAATTCGTCGCGGATGCCCTGCAGCACATAGGTACACCATGCCTCCAGCCCTGCTGTGGTGCCAGTATCGGCAAGCCCTAGCATGGTGTAGTACTTGTCCCGGTCATTGCAGAATACCGCTGTGGGGTTGAGCACCCGACCACCCGTGTTCACGTTGAAGCCGTACTTCATCAACAGCGCGTAGGTCAGCAGCCTTACCACCCGCCCATTGCCATTGCCGAATGGATGAATCCAACCGAAACGGTGGTGCGCCAGGGCGACCTTCATCAGCGCGTATTTAGGGGAATCGTCGCGATTGATGAAGCTGACCAACTCCTGCATGTACTGCGGCACCAGCACACCTTCTGGAGGCAGATGCTCCGCCTGTGCGATCCTGACCGCCCATTCCCGGTAGGCGCCTGGCGTTTTATCGCCTTCACGCCGTAACCCCATTACGGTCATGGCGTGCAATTCTCGGATAGTATGCTCTGTCAGGTCTGCACCAGGCTTGATCACCTCTTCGATGTAATCCATCGCCTTTTCGATGTTGGCAATTTCCAGCAACTGATCGGTGCTCTCGGCCTTCCCTTCGACTTTGCTGTCGATGTAGTCGGCCAGTGTGGTGTGGTTGCCCTCGATTCGAGCAGACCCCAAGCTCTCCAGCGTGTGGAACAGCGCCTTCAACTGAAAGAACACCTGAGGTGGAGTGTCCCCTTCCAGCCTCAGCCTGCGCAGAAACTCGAGCTCGGCCAGAACGTCAACCAGCGGCGAGTCGAAGGACGGGTTCAGTAGCTGCAGGTCGTGGTGAGAAAACTGGGGCATCTCAAAATTATCTCTAAACGGGAAAATCATTATCTAGAAAAATTTCGGTTCTCACCCCGTAAACGCTGGCCAAAACCTGATCGACAGCTAACCATTATCTAAAAATACGTGCAACCTTAAGTGGAAAACTGCGAACCACAAAGTCAGAAACACGCAGATCCTTTGGGAAAAAGCGGGAACAAAAAAGCCCGCACAAGGCGGGCTTCTATTGGTACCTGGTAGCGAGAAATCGCCATAGGCCAACTGATTCTGGTGCCGGAGACAGGAATCGAACCTGCGACCTTCGCGTTACGAGTGCGCTGCTCTACCGACTGAGCTACACCGGCGTGTAGCGCAACGTACCACTGCTCACACCCGTAACGCAAACCCCTGTTTCCGCTGGTTTATTGCCCTGCCCTCAAGCCCCCTTGCACCCTTTGGGCGCCAGGTCTTCCTCGATGTCGGTCGTGCACGCCCAGCCGCTGGCCGAACGCGTCAGGGTCAGGGCCTTGCCCAGTGCGTTGGCAGGCGCATCCACCAGGGTGCAGACAATGCTACCGCTACCATCCGCGGCCTTGCCGCTCGCCGTGATCGCACAATGCGCCGTCGCCGGCTGGCCACCCAGGGCGGCTACATCCGCTACATTCTTCCCATCATTCAGCCGCAGATCCATCGCCGTCTTCAGCGCGCTGATCTCCAGCAACCCGGCCGCGGCCTTGGAGCGGGCCTGGTGGTTGGTGTACATCGGTAAGGCGATGGTCGCCAGAATGCCGATGATCGCGACGACGATCATCAGTTCGATCAGGGTGATACCGCGTTGCCCTTTCATGAACGTAGTTCCTTTTTGATTCGCTTACACATTGAGGTCAGTTGCGCCCCAACCGGCAGCGGCGCAGTAGGCCTGAACAGACACCTTTTGTCACCCCTGCCCGCACGGGCGTCATCTTCGCTGAACTACTCTAGTGAGCATCACGGACGCGTGCCCTTGCATGGACGCGGCAAGCTGTTTCCAGGCTTGTCGCCAGGGCTGAACAAGGACCTTTGCATGACTTCATCTTCACTTCTCTACCGCTGGCACGGCACCGACGCCAATGGCGCGCCGGTCAGCGGCCAAACACCCGGGCGCAGCCCGGCTTATGTGCGCGCCGGGCTGATTCGCCAGGGCATCACGGTGGCGAGTTTGCGGCCGGCCAGCGGGCTGGCGTTCAGCTTGCCAAAGCGGCGCGAAAAGGCAGACCCGGCGGGGTTCAGCCGGCAGTTGGCGACGTTGCTCAAGGCCGGCGTGCCGCTGCTGCAGGCGTTCGAGGTGATGGGCCGCAGTGGTTGCGATGCGGCGCAGGCGGCGCTGCTGGAAAGATTGAAACAGGATGTGGCCTCGGGCCTGGGGTTGGCGGATGCATTGCAGCGTCACCCGGCATGGTTCGATGCGCTGTATTGCAACCTGGTACGGGTGGGCGAGCAGTCCGGTACGCTCGACCGGCAGCTGGAGCAGCTGGCCGGCATGCTGGAGCAGCGTCGGGTGCTGCACAAGAAGGTGCGCAAGGCGATGATCTACCCGCTGCTGCTGTTGCTGACCGGGCTGGGGGTGTCGGCAATCTTGTTGCTGGAGGTGATTCCTAAATTCGAGAGCATGTTCTCGGGCATGGGTGCGGCGTTGCCGGCATTTACCCAATGGGTGATCAACTTGTCCACAGGGCTGAGCCGGTTTGCGCCGCTGCTGCTGGTGATGGGCTTGGTGCTGGGTGTTGCCGTGCGCCAGCTTTACCGGCAGCACGCGCCAGCGCGCCTGTGGATATCTCGGCGGGTGCTGGACTTGCCCGTGTTTGGCAAGTTGCTGGGGCAGGCCGCGCTGGCGCGGTTTGCGCGCAGCCTGGCAACGTCCTACGGCGCCGGGGTGCCGTTGCTGGATGCGCTGGGGACGGTGGCGCGGGTAACGGGTGGCGACCTGCACGAGCAGGCGGTGTTGCGGCTGCGCCAAGGCATGGCCAATGGGCAAGGGCTGAACCAGGCGATGGCCGGTGAACCGCTGTTTCCCCCCTTGCTGGTGCAGTTGACGGCCATCGGTGAATCCAGCGGCACGCTGGACCAGATGCTGGAAAAAGCCGCCAGCCATTACGAGGAACAGGTCAGCCAGGCGCTGGACCAGTTGACCAGCCTGCTGGAGCCGGCCATCGTGCTGATCCTGGGCTTGCTGGTGGGTGGCCTGGTGGTGGCGATGTACCTGCCGATCTTCCAGTTGGGTAGTTTGATCTGAACATGACTTTATGGGCTTTGCTGGCTGAACAGCCAGCGTACTTCCTTACTTTCGCCACGGTGCTCGGCCTGCTGGTGGGCAGTTTTATCAATGTGCTGGTGTATCGCCTGCCGATCATGCTGGAGCGGCAATGGCAGCGTGAGGCGCAAGAGGTATTGGGGCTGCCGACCACGCAGCACGCGCGTTTCGACCTGTGCCTGCCCGCCTCCCGGTGCCCACACTGCGCGCACCGGGTTCGTGCGTGGGAGAACATTCCGGTCATCAGCTACCTGGCCTTGGGCGGGCGCTGTTCGTCCTGCAAAAAACGCATCAGCCTGCGTTACCCGGTAGTGGAAGTGGCCAGCGCGCTGCTGTCGCTGGTAGTGGCCTGGCGCTTCGGCGCTTCGGTAGAGGCGTTGCTGGCGTTGCCGCTGACCTGGTGCCTGCTGGCGCTGAGCCTGATCGATGCGGACCACCAGCTGCTGCCGGATGTGCTGGTGCTGCCGACCATGTGGCTAGGGCTGATCGTCAATGCCTTTGGTATCCATGTGGCCCTGGCCGACGCACTGTGGGGCGCAGTGGCCGGGTACCTCAGCCTGTGGACGGTGTACTGGGTGTTCAGGCTGGTCACCGGCAAGGAAGGCATGGGCTATGGCGATTTCAAGCTGATGGCGCTGATCGGGGCGTGGGGGGGTTGGCAGGTGCTGCCGTTGACGCTGCTGTTGTCGTCGGTGGTTGGGGCGCTTGTTGGCCTGTGCCTGCTGCGTTTTCGCCGGCATGCCATGGGCACGGCAATCCCGTTTGGCCCTTATCTGGCAATTGCGGGGTGGATTGCCGTGCTCTGGGGTGATGAAATATACGCCTCATACATACAACTGCTTGGATACTGATGACCACTGCGGCCTTTACCCCCTGGATTCTCGGCCTGACCGGCGGCATTGGTAGCGGCAAAAGCGCCGCTGCCGAGCGCTTTGTCGAGCTTGGCGTGCACCTGGTCGATGCCGACCAGGCCGCGCGTTGGGTTGTCGAACCTGGTCGCCCGGCCCTGGCCAGCATCGTCGAGCGCTTCGGCCCGGGCGTGCTGCAGGGCGACGGCCAGCTTGATCGCGCCGCCCTGCGCCAGCTGATTTTCGCCGACCCGGCGCAACGCAAATGGCTGGAGCAACTGCTGCACCCGCTGATCGGTCAGGAGATTTTCAGCTATCTGGCCAAGGCGCAGTCGCCTTATGCGGTCTATGTGTCGCCGCTGCTGATCGAATCGGGCCAGCACCATAAGACCCAACGCGTACTGGTGATCGATGCGCCGCAGGACCTGCAAATAGCCCGTACCCTGGCGCGGGACAACACCAGTGCCGAGCACGTGCAGGCCATTTTGCAGGCGCAGTTGGCCCGTGAGGATCGCCTGCGCCATGCCGATGATGTGGTGGTCAACGACGGCGGCCTGGCCGCGCTGCATGAGCAGATTGACCGCCTGCACCACTTTTACCTGACTTTGAAAGGAGGCCAGCCATGAGCCAGCCATTGACCGTCGATTGCCCAACTTGCGGCGCGCCTGTGGAATGGAGCGAAAAAAACGCGTTCCGACCGTTTTGTTCGGACCGTTGCAAGCTGATCGACCTGGGCGCCTGGGCGGCTGAGGAGCACAAGATTGCGGGGTCGGAAGAGTCCGAAGATGAGCTGTATTCGGGGGACCTGGAGCCGCGGCATTGAGCTGATCCACAAATACAACGCGGGCCCACAACCCGCGCGGTACCTGTGGGAGCGGGCAAGCCCGCGAAGCAGGCGGCGCGGTGGATGGCACTGGGCTTCGCCCGTGTTCGCGGGCATGCCCGCTCCCACAGTGAGAGTGCAACCTCTAAGTGCTGTGCATTACCCCCGAAGAGGCCGGCACAGCCGCCACACA
This sequence comes from Pseudomonas sp. D5(2026), assembly GCF_057766845.1. Classification (NCBI taxonomy): domain Bacteria; kingdom Pseudomonadati; phylum Pseudomonadota; class Gammaproteobacteria; order Pseudomonadales; family Pseudomonadaceae; genus Pseudomonas; species Pseudomonas sp. D5(2026). The sequence goes on along the minus strand of NZ_CM173421.1, from coordinate 644,043 downwards.
TTCACCGCTCATCTTCCTTCCACGGCGCCTGCAGGTACCGCGTCCGGTTGAAGGTTTCCAGCCACTCGGGGCAAAACACCACCAGCGCACTGATCACCATGCCGTTGATGAACGCCTCGGGGAACATCATCAGCCACAGGTAGCCCACAAAGTCGCTGAGCCACTCCGGCAGGGCAAACCGCCCGTCCAGCCACAACACCCCTAGCGCTGCGGGGACGCAAACCAGCACAGTCAGCGCGGCCGGAAAAAAACCCGAACAAAAGATGTAAACGAACAGGTTGCGGGGCTGGGCACGCTCCACCAATACCGCGCACACCTCGGTAATCAGCACCGGCAAGCCAACCAGCAACAAACCATTCAACCCCAGCGCCGCCAGGTCCTGACGCCCCAGCGCCAGCAAGCCGAGCTGGGCCATGAACCCACCCAGCACCGCCAGCGGCCAGTCCAGCAACAGGGTGACCGCCGTCATGCCAATAAAGTGGTACGACACCCCGGTATCAAAGTCGCGCCGCACCAGCCACAGCGCAAACAGGCAGAACACCGTACCAAACAGCAAATGCTGGCGGCGCCGGTCGGTAAACAGTTCAACCCAGCGAACCTGGCTGACCGCCCAGATCAGCAACGGCACATAACCCAGCCAGCCGAGGGTAAGGGTGGTGCCGGATAACACCTGCGCGCTGATCACCTGAACAATACCCTTTGCAGCCATGTGGATAAAACCGAGTCTACACCCATTCTCCCATGCCTTCGGCTGCGGTAGGCTGTCGCCTTCCATTCGATGCAGGAAGCATTGGTCATGCTGGAAGGAACCAACCCCGCCCTGCTACTGGCAGCGGCACTCAACGCCATCATCGGCGTAATTCACCTGGCCATCATCGCCGTGGGGCCGCGTTGGTACCGTTTGTTCGGGGCCGGTGAGCGCATGGCGGTGGCCGCCGAAAGGGGCCGCTACTACCCGGCGCTGATCACCGCTGCCATCGCCTGCGTGTTGCTGGCCTGGTCGGCCTATGCGCTGTCGGCTGCCGGGGCGATCGGGCGGCTGCCCTTGCTACTGCCAGTCATTTGCCTGATCACCCTGGTGTATTTGCTACGCGGTCTGCTGGGGCCAGTATTGCTGGCGGGCACCGGGCGTTCGCAGCGTTTTATCGTGGTCAGTTCGCTGATCTGCCTGGGCTTTGGCCTGGTGCATCTGGTCGGGCTGGTGCAGCAGTGGTCAATGCTGGGCTGATTCTCACGCTTAAACAGCATCTTACCGTCATCGATTAGCGGCTAAGCTTGTCTGCATGGATGACTCAGACTACCTGCGCCTGCTTACCATCCAGGCCGAACAAGCCAATGCCTTTCTCTCCAACGCCCGTAAGTGGGAGCGGGAGCGTTGGGTGTGCCAGCGCCTGTTGCAGGGGCTGAACATTCCCTACCGCAGCGAGGACTTCACCCCGGCGGGGCAGGAGCCACCAGACGTGCTGTTCCGCGACGCCGCCTTCGAGGTGTTTTTCGTGCTCGACGAGGGCCGCCGGCTGAACGATGAATGGCGCGAGGAGCTGCAGCGGCGACGCAGTGCGTTTTCCCTGGCGCAGCTGGTACGCCGCGAAGCACGCCCACGGCGCATCAGTGCCACCGAACTGCTGGGGCGCCTGGCGCCCACCTTGCGCAAGAAGGCGCACAATTACCGAGAACGCGGACTGGAACTGAACGAGCTGGACATCATCGCGTTCTCCAGCCTCAAGCGCGAAGTGCTCGACCTCAACACCCACTTCCCGCCGCCTACCGAATACCTGCGCCAGGGCTGGCGCTCGCTGTCGCTGGTCGGGCCAACCTTTGCCCGGGTACTGTTTGCCCACCCCGATGCGCCGGATTTCCTGCGCGGCAACCTGGGCCGCAGCATCGTCTTCGACGTAGGCATCAGTCTTTGATCCAGTGCAGCGACTGTTTGCGATGGCGTACACTCGGCGCCAGGGATAGAAAGCATTATCATTTGTTTCAAGCGCCTGCGCGAACGCTGTAGCGTTTGCACAGTCACAAACGTCTACCTGACGAGGCCCACCATGACCAGCCGCCTGAACCCGGAAGATCAGCGTCGTGTCGATGAGTATCTGCGAGCCCCCCAGCACCAAGTCGAGCGCAGGCCCTTCCGGCCGTGGCTGCTCCTTGTGCTGGTGCTGGCCGTGACCATCGGGTTGGGTCTCATCAGCCGCCTGCTGAGTGGACTGGTGCTATGAGCTGCTTAGCGCTCGCCCTCCCCTCGTGCAGTTTGCGGCCGGCCCCCAGGGCCACGAATTCCGTAAACCTTATGAGATATTCCCATGACTCATCGCATCGTGATTGTCGGCGGCGGCGCCGGCGGCCTGGAACTGGCGACCCGCCTGGGTAAAAGCCTGGGCAAGCGCAAGCAGGCCGAAATCACCCTGGTCGACACCAACCTCACGCATATCTGGAAGCCACTGCTGCACGAAGTGGCCGCCGGCTCGCTGAACTCCTCGGAAGACGAACTGAACTACGTGGCTCAGGCCAAGTGGAACCACTTCAATTTCCAGCTGGGGCGCATGAGCGGCCTGGACCGTGAAGGCAAGCAGATTCAACTGGCTGCCACCCTCGACGAAGAGGGCCGCGAGCTGCTGCCTGCGCGCACCCTGGGCTACGACACCCTGGTGATCGCCGTGGGCTCCAACACCAACGACTTCGGCACCCTGGGCGCAGCGCAGCACTGCCTGTTCCTGGATACCCGTAAGCAGGCCGAGCGTTTCCACCAGCAACTGCTGAACCACTACCTGCGTGCCCACGCCGGCGACGTGGCCAGCGAAAAAATCAGCGTAGCCATTGTCGGCGCCGGTGCCACCGGTGTAGAGCTGGCGGCCGAGCTGCACCACGCTGCCCACGAGCTGGCGGCCTATGGCCTGGACCGCATCCAGCCCAAGGACATGCACATCACCCTTATCGAGGCGGGCCCGCGTGTTCTGCCGGCGCTGCCGGAGCGCATCAGCATACCGGTTCACAAGACCCTGGAAAAACTCGGGGTGAAGGTGATGACCAACGCCGCGGTCAGTGAAGTGACCGAGGACGGCCTGAAAACCAAGGACGGTGAAGTGATCCAGGCCAGCCTGAAAGTGTGGGCAGCCGGTATCCGCGCGCCAGGTTTCCTCAAGGACATCGATGGCCTGGAAACCAACCGCATCAACCAGTTGGTCGTGCGCCCTACCCTGCAAACCACCCGCGACGACAACATCTTCGCCTTCGGTGACTGCGCCGCCTGCCCGCAACCTGGCAGCGACCGTAACGTGCCGCCGCGTGCACAGGCAGCGCACCAGCAGGCTTCGATGCTGGCGCAAAGCCTGAAGGCGCGCCTGGAGAACAAGGCCCTGCCGACGTACGAGTACAAGGACTATGGCTCGCTGGTATCGCTGTCGCGCTTCTCGGCGGTGGGCAACCTGATGGGTAACCTGATGGGCAGCGTGAAGCTGGAAGGCTGGCTGGCGCGCATGTTCTATGTGTCGCTGTACCGCATGCACCAGATGGCGCTGTACGGGTTCTTCCGCACGGCGTTGATGATGCTGGGCAGCAAGATTGGCCGGGGTACCGAGCCGCGCCTGAAGCTGCACTAACAGGCGCCCGCATGCCCTGTATGGCGCGGGTTTACCTGTGAATGCGATGGTGGCTGCACTGCCGCATTCGCGGGTGAACCCGCTCCTACAAAGGGGCGGTGTGGCAAACAGGTGGGATTTGCACCGATGGGCGCATTTTTCGAGGCAAAAGAAAAAGGGCATCTCATGCGAGATGCCCTTTGTTCATGGTGGGTCGTGTAGGATTCGAACCTACGACCAATTGGTTAAAAGCCAACTGCTCTACCAACTGAGCTAACGACCCAAAAATGGTCGGGGTGAGGGGATTCGAACTCCTGACATCCTGCTCCCAAAGCAGGCGCGCTACCGGACTGCGCTACACCCCGAGTGTTTCAAAAAAAAGGGCATCTCTTTGGAGATGCCCTTTTCTACATGGTGGGTCGTGTAGGATTCGAACCTACGACCAATTGGTTAAAAGCCAACTGCTCTACCAACTGAGCTAACGACCCGGAAAATGGTCGGGGTGAGGGGATTCGAACTCCTGACATCCTGCTCCCAAAGCAGGCGCGCTACCGGACTGCGCTACACCCCGAGATTGGCTCCGCGACCTGGACTCGAACCAGGGACCCAATGATTAACAGTCATTTGCTCTACCGACTGAGCTATCGCGGAACTGAACTTCGGCACAACTCCGAAGACTGTGTTCGCTTCGGACTCTTTAGCTTCTTCGCTTTTGCGTTGTCGCTGCTGAGGCCGGCTATTCTACATTCTTCGTTTTGCTTGTCAACCACTTTTTTTCATTCAACTTACTGATTTGTAAGTTGTTTTGCGATCACTGATGTTGCTGGTGATTCGCTTAGTGCCTGACAACGCGGCGTATATTAGGGGCACTCTAAATTTGATGCAAGCAAAAATTTCAAAAATTTCAGGCGGTTACCCCGGATTGGCGCAAAGGCCCGAAATAGCTGGGCTGGACCGGCATTTGTAACAGGCAAAAAAAGCCCCGCAAACGCGGGGCTCATGGTGCAACACAATCAGCCGAAGACGATTTCGTCGCCTTCCACCTTGGCGGTGATCGCCGTACCGGGCAGGAACTTGCCGGCCAGAATCAGCTGCGCCAGCGGGTTCTCGATCCAGCGCTGGATCGCCCGCTTCAGCGGCCGTGCGCCGTATACCGGGTCGTAACCCACGGCAATCAGCTTGTCCAACGCCTCTGGGCTCAGGCTCAGCGACAGTTCGCGCTCCAGCAGGCGGCTGCGCAGGCGGCCGAGCTGGATTTCGGTAATACCGGCAATCTGCTCGCGGCCCAAAGGCTCGAACACCACCACTTCGTCGATGCGGTTGATGAACTCCGGACGGAAGTGTGCCCCCACCGCATCCATCACTGCCGCACGCTGTGCCTCGCGGTCACCCACCAGTTCCTGAATCTGCGCAGAGCCCAGGTTGGAGGTCATCACGATCACGGTGTTGCGGAAGTCCACGGTGCGCCCGTGGCTGTCAGTCAAGCGGCCGTCTTCCAGCACCTGCAGCAGCACGTTGAACACATCCGGGTGGGCTTTTTCCACCTCGTCCAGCAGCACCACCGAGTAAGGCTTGCGCCGCACGGCCTCGGTCAGGTAACCGCCCTCTTCATACCCGACATAGCCTGGCGGTGCACCGATCAGGCGCGCTACGGAGTGCTTCTCCATGAATTCGGACATGTCGATGCGCACCATCGCCTCTTCGGTGTCGAACAGGAACTCGGCCAGCGCCTTGCACAGTTCGGTCTTGCCCACACCGGTCGGGCCGAGGAACAGGAACGAACCACTCGGCCGGTTCGGGTCAGACAGCCCGGCACGTGAGCGGCGTACGGCGTTGGCTACGGCGGTTACCGCCTCGCTCTGGCCAATCACGCGCTGGTGCAGCAACTCTTCCATCTTCAGCAGCTTCTCGCGCTCGCCTTCGAGCATCTTGGCCACAGGAATGCCGGTCCACTTCGACACCACTTCGGCAATTTCTTCCTCGGTGACCTTGTTGCGCAGCAACTGGTTGTCGGACTTGCCGTGCTGGTCGACCATCTGCAGGCTGCGCTCCAGGTCCGGAATCACCCCGTACTGCAGTTCGGCCATGCGGTTCAGGTCGCCTTTGCGACGGGCGGCTTCCAGTTCCTGGCGAGACTGCTCGATCTTTTGCTGGATCTGCGCCGAGCCCTGCACTTCAGCTTTCTCCGAAGCCCAGATTTCTTCCAGGTCGGAATACTCACGCTCAAGCCGCTCGATTTCCTCGGTCAGCTTCTCCAGGCGCTTTTTCGCCGCTTCGTCTTCCTCTTTCTTCAGCGCCTGCGACTCCACCTTCAGCTGGATCAGGCGGCGATCAAGGCGGTCGAGCACTTCCGGTTTGGAGTCAATCTCCATGCGGATGCGGCTGGCCGCTTCGTCGATCAGGTCAATGGCCTTGTCCGGCAGTTGGCGGTCGGTGATGTAGCGGTGGCTGAGCTTGGCCGCAGCGATGATTGCACCGTCGGTGATGGCCACCTTGTGGTGCACTTCATAGCGCTCTTTCAGGCCACGCAGGATGGCGATGGTGTCTTCCTCGCTCGGCTCCTCGACCAGCACCTTCTGGAAGCGGCGCTCCAGGGCGGCGTCCTTCTCGATGAACTGGCGGTACTCGTTCAGCGTGGTGGCGCCAACGCAATGCAGCTCGCCGCGGGCCAGGGCCGGTTTGAGCATGTTGCCGGCGTCCATGGCGCCCTCGCCCTTGCCGGCGCCGACCATGGTGTGCAGTTCGTCGATGAACAGGATGATCTGGCCTTCTTGCTTGGAAAGCTCGTTCAGCAGGCTTTTCAAGCGCTCTTCGAACTCACCGCGGTACTTGGCACCGGCAATCAGCGCGCCCATGTCCAGCGCCAGCAGGCGCTTGCCTTTGAGGCCGTCAGGCACTTCACCATTGATGATGCGCTGGGCCAAGCCTTCGGCAATGGCGGTTTTACCCACGCCAGGCTCACCGATCAGCACCGGGTTGTTCTTGGTACGGCGTTGCAGCACCTGCACGGTACGGCGGATTTCATCGTCACGGCCAATGACCGGGTCCAGCTTGCCCTCTTCGGCACGCTTGGTCAGGTCGACGGTGTACTTGTCCAGCGCCTGGCGCGATTCCTCAGCGTTGGCGTCATTCACTGCCGCGCCGCCACGCAGGTTGTTGATGGCATTTTCCAGCGCTTTCTTGCTCACGCCCTGGCTCAGCAGCAGCTTGCCGAGCTTGCTGTTTTCGTCCATGGCGGCCAACAGCACCAGCTCGCTGGAGATGAACTGGTCGCCCTTCTGCTGTGCCAGGCGGTCTGCCTGGTTAAGCAGGCGCGCCAAGTCCTGCGACATGTTCACGTCGCCGGTAGGGTTCTGTATTTTCGGCAGTTGGTCGAGCTCTTTCACCAGCCCCTGGCGCAGGCTATTGATGTCGAAGCCTACCTGCATCAGCAGCGGTTTGATGGAGCCGCCCTGCTGTTCGAGCAGCGCCTGTAACAGGTGCACGGGCTCGATGGCAGGGTGGTCCATGCCAACGGCCAAAGACTGGGCATCGGATATTGCAAGTTGCAGCTTGCTGGTTAAACGGTCTATTCGCATGGTGTACCTTCCTTTAAAGGGCAGGTCGGAGCGATGGACAGCGCCTGTTTATAAAGAAACCTGCCTGAGATGACTTTATAGATAAGGCTGATTCTGGAAGATTCAAGCTTAGCGGGGTTGACCGAAGTCAACCTGTTGGATTAATGGGGGCCATTCGCGGGCGTGCTCGCCCCCACAGGTACACCACCGGTTTCAACGTTTGCGGAATCTCTGTGGGAGCGGGCGTGCCCGCGAAGAGGCCGGTACAGGCTAGCGCGGGTCCAGCCAGACCAACGATGCGAAGCGCCCACCCTGCGGGGTACGGCGATAGGAGAAGAACCGCGCATCACTGACCGTGCACAAGCCACCGCCATAAACAGCAGTCACTCCACGGGCAGCCAGGCGAATACGCGCCAGCTCATAGATATCCGCCAACAGCTTGCCTGGCCGTTCGCCATCAACGAATGCCCGAGCTGCTTGCGGGTGCACGGCGGTAAAGGCATCACGCACTTCCAGCCCCACTTCGAACGCTTGCGGGCCGATGGCAGGCCCCAACCACACCAGCACCTCTTCTGGCGGCAGCGCCAGCCGGTCCAGCGTGGCTTCCAGCACGCCACCCGCCAGCCCGCGCCAACCAGCATGCGCCGCCGCCACGCGGGTGCCGGCGCGGTCGCAGAACAGCGCAGGCAGGCAATCGGCGGTCATCACGGTGCAGGCAATGCCAGGCTGGCGGGTCCAGCTGGCATCGGCCTCGGCGACCACAGCCGGGTCGGCATCCGCCACCACCAGGCCATGTACCTGCTTGAGCCAGGCCGGTTGGATGGCGAACTGTTCGCTCAGGCGGCGGCGGTTCTCGGCGACCGCGGCAGGGTCATCCCCAACATGGTCGCCGAGGTTGAAGGTTTCATAGGGCGGCAGGCTGACGCCGCCCTGACGGGTGGTGACACAGGCGCGCACCGAGACCGGGGCCGGCCAGTCGGGGAACAGCAACGCCTGTGTCAGGCCACTCATCCGATGAAACTCTCGCGGTCCTGGTTCAGCAGCGACAGCAACCAGACGAAGTCATCCGGCAGTGGCGATTCCCACTTCATGACTTCACCGGTAATCGGGTGGGCCAAGGCAAGGAAACGCGCATGCAGCGCCTGGCGCGGGAAGGTCTTGACCGCTTCGACCATGGTCGGGCTGGCAGCGGGCGGAATACGGAAGCGCCCGCCGTACGTCTGGTCGCCTACCAGCGGGAAACCGACATGGGCCATGTGCACGCGGATCTGGTGGGTACGGCCGGTTTCCAGCTTGACCCGCACATGGGTGTGCGAGCGGAAGCGCTTGAGTACACGGTAGTGGCTGACCGCCGGCTTGCCGCCGTCGGTTACAGCCATGCGCTGGCGCATGCCGCCGTGGCGGCCGATGGGCGCGTCGATCTTGCCACCGGCAGTCACCACGCCGATCACGATGCACTCGTAGATGCGGCTGACCTTGCGGGCCTGCATCTGCTCGACCAGCTTGGTCTGCGCCTGCAGGGTCTTGGCCACCACCATCAGGCCGGTGGTGTCCTTGTCCAGGCGGTGCACGATACCGGCGCGCGGCACGTTGACGATGTCTGGCACATGGTGCAGCAGCGCGTTGAGCAAGGTGCCGCTGGCATGCCCTGCCGCCGGGTGCACAACCAGCCCGGCAGGCTTGTTGATCACCAGGATGTGGTCGTCTTCGTAGACGATATCCAGTTCGATATCTTCTGCGATCCACTCACCCTGGGCCTCTTGCTCGGCCTCCAGGGCAAGCAGAGAACCACCATGAACAAGGTCTCGAGGGCGCACGACTGCACCATCGACCGTCAGGCGGCCCTCTTTGATCCACGAAGTTAGCCGCGAACGCGAGTACTCGGCGAACAATTGGGCGGCGACCTGGTCGAGGCGTTGGCCGCCCAGTTCGGACGGTACCTCTGCGCTAAGTTGAATGATCTCGGACATGCTCGATTCGGCGGGCGCACAGCCTTTGGTTTCGGCTGCGAGCTTGTGGTTAAATACGGCTTCTTTTGTCCCGGGGTTGGCCGGGGCGCTCATCATAACAGGACGGCACCGCCCAAGACAGCGGCCGTCAAAGGGACGCAAGCCGCCATGCAAGTGAAACACCTGCTGCTGATCGCCATCCTCGGGCTTACCGCGGCCTGTTCCTCTAATAAAGAGGTCATTGACGAGAACCTCAGCGAGGCCGAACTGTACCAGCAGGCCCAGGCTGATCTGGACAATTCCAGCTACACCAGCGCCGTGAACAAGCTCAAGGCCCTGGAGTCGCGCTACCCGTTCGGCCGCTATGCCGATCAGGCGCAGCTCGAGCTGATCTACGCCAACTACAAAAACTCCGAGCCCGAGGCCGCCAAGTCGGCCGCCGAGCGCTTTATCCGCCTGCACCCGCAGCACCCGAACGTCGATTACGCCTACTACCTCAAAGGCCTGACCTCGTTCGACCAGGACCGCGGCCTGCTGGCGCGCTTCCTGCCGCTGGACATGACCAAGCGTGACCCGGGCGCCGCCCGCGACTCGTATAACGAGTTCGCCCAGCTGACCAGCCGTTTCCCCAACAGCCGCTACGCACCAGACGCCAAGCAGCGCATGATCTACCTGCGCAACCTGCTGGCTTCGTACGAAATTCACGTGGCCGACTACTATCTGGGCCGCCAGGCTTATGTAGCTGCTGCCAACCGTGGCCGCTACGTGGTCGAAAACTTCCAGGAAACCCCGTCCGTCGGTGACGGCCTGGCCGTGATGGTCGAGTCGTACCAGAAGCTGCACCTGGACGAACTGGCCGCCACGAGCCTGGAAACCCTCAAGCTCAACTACCCGGACCACCCGAGCCTGGTCGATGGCGAGTTCCAGCCCAAGCAGACCGAGTCTGACGGCCGCGGCTGGCTGTCCAAGGCGACCTTGGGCCTGATCGAAACCGATACCCCGCTGCCGCCAGGCGAAACCCGCGCCAATCAGGACGTGGTCAAGCAGTTCCAGGACGCGCGCGACGAGATGCCGCGGGAGCTGCTGCCTAAAGACGAGAACGGCGACCCGATCGTGCCGGAAGGCCCGAAAGAAGCCGAGAAAGACCGTTCCTGGTTCAGCTACATGACCTTTGGTCTGTTCGACTGACCTTCGGCGGTGAATGAAAGGGAGGCCTTGGGCCTCCCTTTTTTATTGGCCGCGTCCTAGACTGTCGGCTTCTTCAATCGACAAGCTGGACACCATGGTTCGCCTACTTTTCTGGATCGCCCTGATCGCCGCCGCGTTCTGGCTGTGGCGCAAGTTCAAAGTCAGCCAGCAGTCGCACCCCGAGGCGAAGCTGGATGCGCCGCTGAAGATGGTGCGCTGCGCCCATTGCGGCGTGCACCTGCCCAACGACCGGGCGCTGCAGCAGGGTAATGAGTGGTACTGCAGCCAGGCACACCTGCAGCAGGGCCCTGGCCACAAGGGTTGAGCGCAAAACCCGCGGATGCACACAGAACCCGCTCCCACCGTGGGAGCGGGAAGATGCTCTCAGCCCAAACGCCCTTCTGGCGCATAGGGTGCCGGGTCGATGATCGGCTCGGCACCAGTCAGCAAATCGGTAAACAGCTGGCACGAAGCCGGCGCCAGCACCAGCCCATTGCGATAATGCCCGCAGTTCAGCCACAACCCTTCATGCCCTGGCACAGGCCCAATGTAAGGGATGCCTTCTGGCGACCCCGGCCGTAGTCCCGCCCAGTGCGCCACCACTGTGGCGCCTTCAAGCTCAGGCAACAACTCCACCGCCGATGCCTTCAGGCTTTCCAGCGCATCCCCGGTCGGGGTCTTGTCATACCCGGCGTGTTCCAGCGTGCTCCCCACCAGAATGTGCCCGTCACGTCGCGGAATCGCATAGCGCCCCTTGGCCAGCACCATGCTCGGCAGGAAATCTTCAGCACACTTGAACAGGATCATCTGGCCCTTCACGGGCTCCACCGGCAGCTCAAGGCCAAGGGTACGCAACAGGTCGCCACTCCAGGCGCCTGCGCTGAGCACAACCTCATCCGCCGCCAGTACGCCATCGGCAGTCTGCACACCGGTCACGCGCCCCTTTTCTTGCTCGAAGCCGGTGATCTGGCAATGTTCGCGCAAGGTCACGTTCGGCAGCGCCAGTAACGCCGCCTTCAGCGACTTGACCAAGCGCGGGTTGCGCACATTGGCCACGCCAGCCATGTAGATGGCGTGCTTGAAGCCCGGGCCCAGCACCGGGACCGCATCGTAGGCCGCCGAAATATCCACGGCACTCAGCGGCCGCTGCTCGCACGCGGCCCAGGCCAACGCTTCGGCCTCGTCGTCCAGGTCGAGCCAGTACAGCCCGGTGGTGTGAACTTCGGGGTCGACGCCGGTGCTGGCGAACAGGCGCTCGCCCAGCTGTGGATAAAAGTCCTGCGACCAGTGCGCCAGAGCGGTCACTGCGGGGCTGTAGCGCCACGGGTACAACGGCGAGACAATGCCTCCGCCAGCCCAGGACGACTCTCGGCCAACCTCACCCTGATCGCACACCACCACCTGGCCGACCTTGGCTGCCAGGTTGAATGCCGTCAGCAGGCCGATCACCCCGCCGCCGACCACCACTACTTGCTTGCTCATCTGTCGATCCAACACCTGAAGTAAAACCGCGATGCACCGGGCATCATTCAACCTTCAGCTTCCCCAGCAGTGTGCGCTGTGCTCAACGGCACCCGGATTGCGCTGCACGCCAGCCTGGTCGAGCTGGAAATCGCCACAGCCATCCTGCGCCATCAGCCCATGCGGTAGCCGCCGGGCGCGCAGCGTGAAGGTGTCACTGTCGCGCTGGGCCTGAAGGCTGTAGTAGCGGGTACCTTCGGGCAAGACCAGGTCGCCCTCGGCGTATTGGCCAGTGCGCACACGGTGGCGCTCCAGGCGCAGGGCGGCATCATGCAGCAGGCCAACCACTTCGCTGCGCGCGGCTCGCCGAAGCTGGTCGCTGTAACTGGGGTAGGCAATGGCTGCCAGAATGCCGGTCACGGCCAGCACAATCAACAACTCGATCAGGCTCAAGCCTTGCTGCATGTCAGTCTCCTCGCAATCTTTGTCGCCAGGTGATGCGTTGGGTTTGATTGCCAGCCACGGCGTAGACCGCTTCCAGCACATGCCGTGAGCGGCTTTGCTTACTGACGGCGGTAATCCGGAACAGACTAACCGGCTGCCCTTCGGGCATGTGCGCGGCACATTTGCTGACACCCAGGTTCTGCACTTGGAAAAAACCGGTCTGGGTACCTTGCCACTGCCCAACCAGATCGTGCGGCTTGGGCGGCGGCAGGCACGCGTTACAAGCGTCAGGGGGCGCCCGTTCAAGTTCGCGTACCCCGGCCAGCAAAGTGGCTTCTGCCTCTTCCAGCGCCAGCAGGCCATCGCTCAGGTAGCCGGTCATCCGTGTTTCCACCAACGCGTCACGCAGGGCAGATGTGGCAAGCAGGCCCAGCAGGACGCTCAGGATCAAGGCCAGTAGAAGAACCACGCCACGCTGGCGAGTCATGAAGCGGGGACCGGGTTGCGAATTGCGACGCTCAGCGCATGGTGCTGCTCAAGCTGCAAGGTCGGCTCATACAATGTCAGCTGAAGATCGATCCGCTCTCCAGCCACCTGCACTACACGCAGTTCGCGCACGTGATCGACCAAGGGCTGATTACGGCCGCGCCGCTCGAAGTAAAGCGTACTTCCAACGTGAACATAGCGATGCCGGCTGACAGGCACAGCCATAAGCGTGTCGCTACCTTGCGCGCGCTCCTTGTGTACCTCCACCGTGTTGATACAGTTTGTCAGCAAGGTCCAGTCGGGGTCGCCGGCATACCCTGGTAACTCAGCGACAACCAGGCTCAAACTTGACGGGCCACTCGCCAAGGGCCGGGCAAAGGCCTGCTCCGCGCCGGGGACCAGAAAGTCGCCTGGGCTCAGACGCAGGCAACCGAACATCCCGGCCATGCGGATATCCTGCGCCATGCGCAGCAATGCAAGCCGCGCAGAATCCTGCATGCGCACTGCCGTACTTTGCAGGCGCCAAGTCTGGTGCGCGGAGACAAAAAGCTGGCTGGCCGCCGCCAGCAGCATCAATCCGATCGCCAGCGCCACCACCATCTCAAGCAAGCCAAGCCCTGCCTGACAGCGCCTCATCGCCGCCTGCGCTCATGTTCGCTGTGCAGCGCCATCGCCGCCTGGCCGTCACGGCGCGCGCTGTCCACAGCCTGCAATGCCTGCAATTGCGTCGCAGCCGTTGCGAACAGACCCACGGCCACGACCACAACCGCCAACAACACTTCCAGAAGCGTCATGCCCCCTTGCCTTGCGTGCATCCCTGCACCTCCTGCGACTTTTCCCGTCATTGCTTTCAACTTGGGCGACTGGATCTCTTGTCCAACCGCCAGGAAGCTATAGCCAAGCACGTCCAGGGAGGAATGCACGGTGAAGCAACGCGGCGTAACACTGATACAAATGTTGTCGGCCTTGGCCGTGGCGGTGTTGCTGACGCAGTTCGGCATACCGGCCTACGCCAGAATGAGCGATGACCTTCACAGGGCAGCAGCAGCGCGTGATCTGGCCCAAGCGTTGCGTAGTGCACGCAGCCATGCGCTGTTGCAGGGCCAGCCGGTGCTGGTGCTGGCGCTGGACGGTAATTGGGGGAATGGTTGGCGGGTAGTGCTGGAGCATAACCGGCAGGTGCTGCGTGAGCAGCGGCTGGCAAAGCCCCTGAAAATAGTCAGCAATCGTGGTGAGCAGTTCAAATTCAGTGCGCTGGGCGTGCCGATGACGTCGGGCAACGGCTGGCTGGGTGCAACACTGGAAATGTGCGAACGCTCCTCTGCTCGCAGCCGATATCAAGTGGCGCTGGCATCAAGCGGCAGAGTCAGGTTGGTTACAGAGGACCTGAGCACTGGCCGCTGCTAGGGCGGTCATTGCAGGAGCGGTCTTGTGTCGCGAAAGGGCTGCAAAGCAGCCCCTGCATTGGCGGCGATGCAGCCCCTTAGATCAGCGAGCGAACACGCAGCTCTTTGGGCATTGAAAAGGTGATGTTCTCTTCACGCCCGTCCAGCTCTTCAGCGCCAGTGGCGCCCCAGGCCTTGAGCTGTTCGATCACGCCGCGCACCAGCACTTCGGGTGCCGAGGCACCGGCGGTGATGCCGATCCGCGCGGTTTGCTCAAACCAGCCGCGTTGCAGGTCCTCGGCACCGTCGATCAGGTAGGCCGGGGTGCCCATGCGCTCAGCCAGCTCGCGCAAACGGTTGGAATTGGAACTGTTCGGGCTGCCGACCACCAGCACCACGTCGCTCTCGCCAGCCAGTTGCTTGACGGCATCCTGGCGGTTCTGGGTGGCGTAGCAGATGTCGTCCTTGCGCGGGCCGCCGATGTTCGGGAAGCGTGCACGCAGCGCATCGATGACGCGGCTGGTGTCGTCCATCGACAGTGTTGTCTGGGTGACGAAAGCCAGGTGGTCCGGGTCGCGCACCTGCAGGTTGGCAACATCTTCCTCGTCTTCGACAAGGTAGATGGCGCCGCCGTTGCAGGCATCGTACTGGCCCATGGTGCCTTCGACTTCGGGGTGCCCTTCGTGGCCGATGAGAATGCACTCACGACCATCGCGGCTGTACTTGGCCACTTCGATGTGAACCTTGGTCACCAGCGGGCAGGTGGCATCGAACACTTTCAGGCCACGGCCAGCCGCTTCCTGGCGCACGGCCTGGGAAACACCGTGGGCACTGAAGATGACGATGACATCGTCCGGTACCTGGTCCAGCTCTTCGACAAAGATGGCGCCGCGGTTACGCAAGTCTTCCACCACGAACTTGTTGTGCACCACTTCGTGGCGCACATAGATCGGCGGGCCGAAGACTTCCAGCGCGCGGTTGACGATCTCGATCGCCCGGTCGACCCCGGCGCAAAAGCCGCGAGGGTTGGCGAGTTTGATTTGCATGCTCGGCTCCAGGCTTACAGGGCCTTCAC
The DNA here is from genome assembly GCF_057766845.1 of Pseudomonas sp. D5(2026). Classification (NCBI taxonomy): domain Bacteria; kingdom Pseudomonadati; phylum Pseudomonadota; class Gammaproteobacteria; order Pseudomonadales; family Pseudomonadaceae; genus Pseudomonas; species Pseudomonas sp. D5(2026). The sequence continues at coordinate 628,920 of NZ_CM173421.1, read as the reverse complement.
CTCGAGGATCTCCACCTCGAAGGTCAGGGTCTTGCCAGCCAGTGGGTGATTGAAGTCGATGGTGACCTGGTCGTCATCGAACGCTTTGACCACCCCCGGCAACTCGGTGTTGGCGGCGTCGTTGAAGATGATCAGCAGCCCTTCGGACAACTCCATGCCTTCGAAGTTGGACCTCGGCATGACCTGCACGTTCTGCGGGTTAGGCTGGCCGAAGGCGTTCTCCGGGGCCACTGCCACGGTTCGCTTGTCGCCGGCCTTGAAGCCGAACAGGGCGTTTTCAAAGCCCGGCAGCAGGTTGCCATCACCCACTTTGAAGGTGGCTGGGGCTTTATCGAATGTGCTGTCGACGGTGTCGCCGTTTTCCAGGTGCAGCGCGAAGTGCAGGGTGACTTCGGTGTTCTGGCCGATACGGGTGTCAGTCATGGACCGGATCCTCGGACTTCTTGCTCTTGAACATATCCAGCGCCAGCATCACCGCACCAACGGTGATGGCGCTGTCGGCCACGTTGAAGGCCGGGAAGTAATGGCGGTTTTGCCAGTGCACCAGGATGAAGTCGACCACATGGCCCAGCACGATACGGTCGTACAGGTTGCCAATCGCCCCACCCAGCACCAGCGCCAGCGCCACGGCCAGCCAGGTCTCGTTGCGCCCCAGGCGCTTGAGCCACACCACCAGCACCGCGCTGACCACTACGGCGATCAAGGCGAACAACCAGCGCTGCCAACCTGCACCATCAGCCAGGAAGCTGAACGCGGCACCGGTGTTGTAGGCCAGGGTCCAGCTGAAGTAGTCAGGAATGACCACGATCTGCTGGTACATGGTCAGGGCGTTGTTGAAGTACAGCTTGGTGGCCTGGTCGACGACCAGGACCAGCAAGCTCAGCCACAGCCATGCAAGGCGCCCGAAGCGCCCCGCTGCAGGGTTAGGCATAGTGGCGCACCTCACCCTGGCCGCTCAGGTTGTCGACACAACGGCTGCAGATTTCCGGGTGCTCCGGGTGGCTGCCGACATCGGCGCGGAAGTGCCAGCAACGGCCGCACTTGGCGTGGCCGGACTTGACCACTTTCAGCTTGAGGCCTTCGACTTCGGTGGCGACGGCTTCGGCAGGCGCCTGTGCAAACGGCACCACGCTGGCGGCCGAGGTGATCAGCACGAAGCGCAGCTCGTCGCCCAGCTTGCCCAGGTCGGCACTCAGGCCTTCGTCGGCATACAGGGTAACTTCAGCCTGCAGGTTGCCACCAATGACCTTGGCGGTACGCTGGTTTTCCAGCTCTTTGTTCACCGATGCCTTCACCGCCATCACACGGTCCCAGTAAGCGCGGCCCAGCTCGGTACCTTCCGGCAGCTCGCTCAGGCCTTCGTACCAGCCGTTGAGCATCACCGACTCGTTGCGCTCGCCCGGCAGGTACTGCCAGATTTCGTCGGCGGTGAATGCCAGGATCGGCGCGATCCAGCGCACCAGCGCTTCGCTGATGTGATACAGCGCAGTCTGGCAGGAACGGCGGGCGACACTGTTGGCGCCGGTGGTGTACTGGCGGTCCTTGATGATGTCGAGGTAGAAGCCGCCCAGTTCCTGTACGCAGAAGTTGTGCACTTTGGAGTAGACGTTCCAGAAACGGTACTCGCTGTAGTGCTCTTCCAGCTCGCGTTGCAGCAGCAGCGTACGGTCAACGGCCCAGCGGTCCAGCGCCAGCATGTCTTCCGAGGCCAGCAGGTCGCGGGCCGGGTCGAAACCGGACAGGTTGGACAGCAGGAAGCGGGCGGTATTGCGGATACGCCGGTAGGCGTCGGCACTGCGCTGCAGGATCTGCTCGGAAACCGCCATTTCACCGGAATAGTCGGTGGCCGAAACCCACAGGCGCAGGATATCGGCACCCAGGGTGTTGTTGACCTTCTCCGGCTCGATGGTGTTGCCCAGCGACTTGGACATCTTGCGGCCGTTCTCGTCCACGGTGAAGCCGTGGGTCAGCAGCTCGCGGTACGGCGCGTGGTTGTCGATGGCGCAACCGGTCAGCAAGGACGAGTGGAACCAGCCGCGGTGTTGGTCGGAACCTTCAAGGTACAGGTCAGCGCGCGGGCCGGTGGCGTGGCCAATGTCGTGCGAGCCACGCAACACGTGCCAGTGGGTGGTGCCCGAGTCGAACCACACGTCGAGGGTGTCGGCGATCTTGTCGTACTGCTCGGCTTCAGCGCCCAGCAGTTCGGCGGCGTCCAGCTTGAACCAGGCCTCGATGCCCTGCTGCTCGACACGCTTGGCCACTTCTTCCATCAGCTCGACAGTGCGCGGATGCAGCTCGCCGGTCTGCTTGTGCAGGAAGAACGGGATCGGCACACCCCAGTTGCGCTGACGCGAGATGCACCAGTCCGGGCGGTTGGCGATCATCGCGTGCAGGCGCGCCTGGCCCCAGGCCGGAACGAACTTGGTGTCTTCAATGGCTTTCAGCGCACGCTCACGCAGCGGCTCGCCGGTGGTCGGCTGCTTGTCCATGCCCACGAACCACTGCGCGGTGGCGCGGTAGATCAGCGGGGTCTTGTGGCGCCAGCAGTGCATGTAGCTGTGGCTGATGGTCTCGGTGTGCATCAGCGCACCGACTTCGCTCAGCTTCTCGACGATGGCCGGGTTGGCCTTCCAGATGAACTGGCCGCCGAAGAATGGCAGCGACTCGACATACACGCCGTTGCTCTGCACCGGGGTGAGGATGTCGTCGTTGACCATGCCGTAGCGCTTGCAGGTGACGAAGTCGTCCTCACCGTAGGCTGGCGAGGAGTGCACCACGCCGGTACCGGCGCCCAGTTCGACGTAGTCGGCCAGGTAGATTGGCGACATGCGATCGTAGAACGGATGGCGGAAGTTGATCAGTTCCAGCGCAGAACCTTGGGCGGTGGCAAGGACCGAGCCTTCCAGGTTGTAACGCTTCAGGCACGACTCGACCAGCTCTTCAGCCAGCACCAGCAGGCGCTCGCCGGTGTCGACCAAGGCGTACTTGAATTCCGGGTGGATGTTCAGGGCCTGGTTGGCCGGGATGGTCCACGGGGTGGTGGTCCAGATCACGATGGCGGCCGGCTTGGCCAGAGAGGCCAGGCCGAAGGCGGCGGCCAGCTTGGCCTCATCGGCAACCGGGAAGGCCACGTCGATGGTCTGCGACTTCTTGTCGGCGTACTCGACTTCCGCTTCAGCCAGCGCCGAACCGCAATCAAAGCACCAGTTCACCGGCTTCAGGCCCTTGAACACGAAGCCTTGCTTGACCATTTCGGCCAAGGCGCGGATTTCACCGGCCTCGTTGGCGAAGTTCATGGTCTTGTATGGGTTGTCCCAGTCACCCAGCACGCCCAGGCGGATGAACTCGGTCTTCTGCCCTTCAATCTGCTCGGCAGCGTACTCGCGGCACAGCTCGCGGGTACGGTCGGCGGAAAGGTGCTTGCCGTGGGTAACCTCCACCTTGTGCTCGATCGGCAGGCCGTGGCAGTCCCAGCCTGGCACGTACGGCGCATCGAAGCCTGCCAGGGTCTTGGAACGGACGATCATGTCCTTGAGGATCTTGTTCAGCGCATGACCGATGTGAATCTTGCCGTTGGCATAGGGCGGGCCGTCGTGCAGGACGAACTTGGGACGATCCTTGCCAATTTCGCGCAGCTTCTGGTACAGGCCAATGCTGTCCCAGCGCTGCAGGATCTGCGGTTCGCGCTGAGGCAGGCCGGCCTTCATGGGGAAGGCGGTGTCCGGAAGGTTAAGCGTGGCTTTGTAGTCGGTCATTTCAGGCTCTTCGTTAGCGGTTGAGCGTGCCAATGTGCACGTGCGGCGGCGATATCCGCATCGATCGCCGACTTCAGCGCCTCCAGGGAGGCGAATCGCTGCTCTTCACGCAGCTTGTGGTGGAACTCCACCGTCAGGCGCCGGCCGTAAAGGTCGCCGGCAAAGTCCAGAAGATGAATCTCCAGGTGCGGGCGCCCATCACCGGCAACGGTGGGGCGCACGCCGATATTGCCGACACCCGGCCAAGCCTTGCCGTCGATCACGATGCTGGCCAGGTATACCCCGGACAGCGGCACGCGGCGGCGCTTGAGCTGAATGTTGGCGGTAGGTGTGCCGAGCTGGCGGGCCAGCTTCTGGCCGTGCAGCACGCGGCCTGTAATGCGGTACGGGCGGCCCAGCAGGTGTTCGGCCAGCTCGAAGTTGCCCTCGGACAAGGCCTTGCGCACTTCGGTGCTGCTGACCCGCAGGCCGTCCTGGATTACCGTGTTGGCGGCCTCGACGGTGAAGCCGTACGCGCTGCCGGCCTCGACCAGGAAAGCAAAGTCGCCAGCGCGGTCGCAGCCAAAGCGGAAGTCATCGCCCACTTCGAGGTGACGCACGCCCAGGCCGTCGACCAGGATGGCCTTGACGAAGGCTTCGGCACTGAGCTTGCTCAGTCGCTGATTGAAGGCCAGGCACAGCACCCGGTCGATGCCTTCGGTCGCCAACAGCTCAATCTTGTCACGCAGCCGAGCCAGGCGCGCCGGCGCGGTATCAGGTGCGAAGTACTCGCGTGGTTGCGGTTCGAAGATCACCACGCAGGTCGGCAGGCCCAAGGCCTGACCACGCTCGCGCAGGCGCGCCAGGATTGCCTGGTGGCCACGGTGAACCCCGTCGAAGTTGCCAATGGTGGCGACACAGCCCCGGTGCTCGGGGCGCAGGTTGTGAAGACCTCGAACCAGCTGCATAACGCGCTTCTTGCTCATAAAGTGGCCGATTATAACCACACCCGGGCGCTGGTGACAGGCAGCAGCGCCCAAGGGCGGCGTGGAATGCGAAAAACCGACGCCTGACCCGCCAAAAGCCTCAGTGCAAGGCTTTGCGAGCGAAATGCCGGGGCCGGAAGCCGCACAGGTACAGGCAGCCAAAATACGTCCCGACGCCCGCCAGGATCAGCGCCCCAAGCCGCAGGAAGCGCTCAAGCATGATGCCCTGTTCCCAGGCCGGCATATAGTGCATGCCCGCCAGCAGTACTGCCGACATCAGCGCCACCGCCAACACAAGCTTGAGCAGGAACACTGCCCAGCCAGGCTGAGGCTCGAACAACCGCTGACTGCGCAGTTTCCAGAACAGCAGGCCGGCATTCAGGCAGGCACCGAGGCTGATCGCCAATGCCAGGCCGGCATGTGCAAGCGGGCCGACCAGGGCAAGGTTGAACAGCTGGGTGCAGACCAGGGTGAAGACTGCAATCTTCACCGGCGTGCGGATATTCTGCTGCGCGTAGAAGCCCGGTGCCAGTACCTTGACCAGAATGATTGCCAGCAAGCCCACGGAATAGGCGATCAGCGCCCGCTGGGTCATGGCCGCATCAAACGCGCTGAACTTGCCATATTGGAACAGCGCGACGGTCAGCGGCTCGGCAAGAATGGCCAAAGCCAGGGTGCATGGCAGCACCAGCAGGAAGCACAGGCGCAGGCCCCAGTCGAGAATCCGCGAGTACTCCTCGCGGTCCTTGTTGGCGTAGGTCTTGGCCAGGGTCGGCAGCAGGATGGTGCCCAGGGCCACGCCCAGCACGCCCGAAGGCAGCTCCATAAGGCGGTCGGCGTAGTACATCCACGACACCGAGCCGGCGACCAGGAAGGAAGCAAAAATGGTGTTGATGATCAGCGAGATCTGGCTCACCGACACCCCCAGGATCGCCGGCAGCATCTGTTTCAGTACCCGCCACACACCCGCGTCCTTGAGGTTCAGACGCGGCAGCACGAGCATGCCGATCTTCTTCAGCGCTGGCAGCTGGTACAGCAACTGCGCCAGGCCACCCGCCAGCACGCCCCAGGCCAACGCCATGATTGGCGGGTTGAAATACGGTGTCAGCAACACGGCGAAGGCGATCATCGCCACGTTCAGCAGGGTGGGCGTGAAGGCCGGCACCGAAAAGCGGTTCCAGGTATTGAGGATCGCGCCGGCCAGGGAAGACAGCGAGATCAGGAATATATAAGGAAACGTCACCCGCAACAGGGCGGTGGTCAGCTCGTATTTTTCGGTGCTGTCGACAAAACCTGGGGCCGTCGCCCACACCACCCAGGGTGCAGCGAGGATGCCGATGGCGGTCACCAGGGCCAGCACCAGGGTCAGAAGGCCACTGATATAGGCGATGAAAGTGCGTGTCGCCTCCTCGCCTTGCTGGGTCTTGTACTCGGCCAGAATCGGCACGAAGGCCTGGGAGAATGCACCCTCGGCAAAAATGCGCCGCAACAGGTTGGGCAGCTTGAACGCGATGAAGAAGGCGTCGGTAGCGACACCAGCACCAAAAATACGGGCCAGGATGGTGTCGCGTACAAAGCCAAGCACCCGCGAAATCATGGTGATCGAGCTTACTGCAGCCAGGGATTTGAGCAGGTTCATCGAAAAGATTCACGCCAATGACAGAGGACGCTGCCAGACAGCGTCCGAATGTGCGATACTCCCGCGCCTTCGCAGGGGAGCCAAAAATTCCCGAGTGTACAGGTCGCGCAGCAGAAAGGAATCTTTCCCGCTTGTTGGCGCACCGCTCGGCGGAACCTTGCAGGTGGCCTTGACATCCGCTCGACTGATCGGCATGATTCGCGGCCTATTTTGTTTGCTATTTACCTAAAGTCTTTCGAGGAGCTCGACGGTGGCCAACACACCTTCCGCCAAGAAACGTGCAAAACAGGCTGAGAAGCGTCGCAGCCACAACGCCAGCCTGCGTTCCATGGTCCGCACCTACATCAAGAATGTAGTTAAAGCCATCGACGCAAAAGACGCCGAAAAAGCGCAAGCCGCTTACGTTCTGGCTGTACCTGTAATCGACCGTATGGCCGACAAGGGTATCATCCACAAGAACAAGGCTGCTCGTCACAAAGGCCGTCTGAATGGCCACATCAAGGCGCTGAAAGAAGCTGCAGCTGCCTAAGCGACGCGCTAGTCGAAAAACCGACCCTAGGGTCGGTTTTTTGTTGCCTGCGATTTATACACCGTCACCGATGCGCGTTGCTGCAACCTGCACATGATGACCGATATGCTTTGGGCAGCGCCACAAAGCAGGGGCCGCGCCAGGCGGCCCTACCCTTGCATCACTTGGCTATCTGAATCTTCGGCGCCCATTGCAGCCATTCATCCTCGGCCTTGTCGAACAAGGCAAAGGTCTGCCGCGGCCGTGCCGGGTTACCCATCTGCTCGCCATCTGGCGTTGCGAAGGCGATACCGCCATCAATCAGGGTTTCCACCGACTCGGTACGCACTGTAGCGCCCTTGAACAGCCCCCAGTCGAAACCGAAACCACTGCTGTTCCAGAAGCGGCTACCACTGCGCACCAAGGCGGCATAGCGCGGCTCGATGAGGATATGAATCAGCACGCGATCAGCGTTCTGGCCCAGCTCGAAGCCTGTCACCTTGCCCACCTTGACCTCACGATAGGTAACCGGCACGCCCGGCTTGATCGAGCCGCGGCGTGGCGCACTGAGCGTCAATGGCAGGCCGACCTCTGGCCCTGCGACCTGTGGGGCATCGGCCAAAGCGATGAAATCGCGCTGTGGCCCACGGTCCTTGGCTGCTGGCTGCACCTCCACGTACTGCCCACCAATCAGGGTATCGAGGTTTTCAGTGCGCACCAGGCCCAGCGCCGGTTTGACCACCCAGAACTGCGTACCGGCACGTGCAATACGATCCGCCGCTTCGGTAATACGCGCCCGCAGCAGTACCGCCTGCAGGTCATCGGTGAGGTCAACGCTCTCGATACTGCCCACATCCAGGCCGCGGAAGCGGATGGCCGTGCCCGGTTTCAAGCCATCGGCACGCTCTACACGGATGGTGATCAACGTACCCGCACGGTTTACCGCTTCCTGGCTGTCATGCAGACGGAAGCGTGGAATGTGCCGCTTCAGCGGTACATCGGGTCGTGGCGTATCGAAGGCAATACCGCCGGCCATCAGTGTTTGCAGCGATTCACTCTTGATCTTGATACCCGACAGGCCGCCGGTCAGGGTGATCCCACTGACATTCCAGAAGCGGGACGAACCATTGACCAGTTTCTCGTACTCCTTCTCGATATGCACACCGATCAGGATTCGATTGCTGTTACGAGCGAACTGATAGCTCTGCACGCTGCCCACCTTCACCTGGCGGTACATCACCGGGCTGCCGACTTCCAGCGAACCCAAGGTGTCGGCGAACAACACCATGTGCAGGCCCGGCGCCTTGAGGTCGAGTGGCGGCGCCTTGGCACGCGCCTCGAACTCACGCTCTGGCCGTGCGCCCTTCTCACCGGGACGAATGGCGATGTAGTTACCTTTGACCAGCGCTTCCAGGCCAGTGATTCCCGCCAGGGAAATCGACGGCTTGACTACCCAGAACTGGGTCCCGTCTACCAGGTAGTCCTCGGTCAGTGGGTCGAGTGTCAGCTCGGCCGAAGCGCTGGCCAGGTTGTCTTCCATCTTCAGGGCTTTCAGCGAGCCCACCTGGATGCCCTTGTACATGACCGGCGTGCGACCCGCCTGCAGGCCTTCATAATCGCTCAGCTTCACTTTTACCCGGATACCCGCCTGGGCGGCATCGAAGTCCTCGTACAGGCGGAACGGCAGGCTCGGATCGGTGGGCGGGCTGTCCTTGCGGTACTCCGGCGTGGCGAAAGCGATACCACCCGCCACAATGCTCGACAACGACTCACTGCGCACCTTCACACCCGAAAGCGAAGCATCGATGCTGACACCGCTGGCGTTCCAGAAACGTGTGTGCTTGCGCACCAGGCTGGCGTAAGCCGGCTCGATGAAGACTTTTACCTCTACTGTGCTCTGGTCCTCGGACAGGCGGTAGCTTTTCACCCGGCCAACCTGAATCTGCTTGTAGAACACCGGGCTGTCACGGTTGAGCGAGCCCAGCCTGTCGGCCTTGAGGGTCAGGTGCAGGCCTGGCTCAGAGTCCGAGAGCGGTGGTGCCACCTTCAATGCCACAAAGCGTTTGGTACGCTCCCCCTCCCCCGGACTAACAGCGATGTAATTGCCCGAAACCAGTGTTTCAAGGCCGGATATTCCGGCCAGGCTGACGCTCGGCTTCACCAGCCAGAAACGCGTGCCTTTGTTCAGATGGGGCTCGGCGGCCTTGTTCATCTCGATGGTAGCGATCACCCCCTGCGTGTCGCCCTTGGCGTCGAGCACCAGGCTTTTCACCTTGCCAACCGGCATGCCCTTGTAGATGACCTCGGTCTTGTTGGCGACGATACCCTCTCCCGACTCAAAGCGGACTTCAATTTCCACGCCAGCGTCGCGGTAAGCCTGCCACGCGAGCCAGCCACCGATCATCAGCGCAATCAAAGGCAGGATCCAGATGGCCGACCAGTTCGAGGCTGGGCGGGTTTTAGCCGTTGGCAGGTCACTCATGGTCGTCATCCGACTCCGTGTTATCCCAAATCAGTCGGGGATCGAAAGTTAAAGCGGCAAGCATTGTCAGGATCACCACAGTTGCGAAGGCGACAGCGCCCAGGTTGGCTTCGACACTGGCTATTCGGCCAAAATTCACCACTGCCACCAAGATGGCAATGACGAAGATATCCAGCATGGACCAGCGCCCAATGAATTCGATGAAGCGGTACATCAGTATCCGCTGCCGGGCTGAAAGCGGTTGCCGCCGCTGAACGGAATACAACAGCAAGCCGATGCCCACCAGCTTGAACGTGGGGACCAGGATACTGGCAATGAACACCACAGCCGCAATGGGCACCATGCCGTGTTTGAGCAGGGTGATGACCCCGGACATGATGGTGTCCGGGCTGCCCTGACCGAGGGTACTCACGGTCATGATCGGCAATATGTTGGCTGGGATGTAGAGGATCGACGCCGCAATCAGCAACGCCCAGGTACGCACGATACTGTTCGGCCGGCGTGCATGCACGATAGCGCCGCAGCGTGTGCAGGTTTGCGAAGTACTGTCAGCCTCTTGCCTGTTCAGTTCGTGACACTCATTGCAGACAAGAATGCCTGCGTCAATCGCCCGCATGCAGGTCCTCCCCCGATAACGCACTCCAGATCTGGTGGGGCGACATCACCACCTCGAGCCACACCTGGATCAATAACAGACTGATGAAACAGAACAGCCCAAGGCCCACGGTCAGCTCGGCCAGATCCACCAGCTTTACGATGGCCACCAGCACCCCCATGAAATAGACCTCGAGCATGCCCCAGTCACGTAGGTGGTGATAGATACGGTAGAAGACCAGGCCGTAGTCACGCCCGAAGTTCAGGCGGATGCTCAACAGGACGACCAGCTGACAGAGCAGTTTCGCCAGTGGAATGACCATGCTACAGAGCAAGACCACCACGGCAACACCGCGCATTCCCGAGTTGTACAGGCCTAGCACGCCACTCCAGACCGTATCGTCTGAAGTCTGACCAAGCAGGTGCAACTGCATGATCGGCAGGAAATTGGCCGGCACGAACAGCAAAAGGGCCGCCAGCACCAAGGCCAGGCTGCGATTGACCACATTGTGCCGGTGGGCATAGAGCTCGTAGCCGCAGCGCGGGCATTGGGCTTTTTCATCATGCTGCAGCACGGGCTTGCGTAGCAGCAGGTCGCATTCATGGCAGGCGACAAGCTCGTCCAACGGCAACTGTGCCAGGGTTTCAGGTTCGACAGAATTGGACATATAGCGCTTCTGAATAGGTGCGTGGGGCTATTCTAGTGTTCTGGCTCGAATTGTGGGAGGCGACGTTGGCCTGGAGGGTATACGCCCCTGCCTGCCGTTGCACCATTCTCTGTAGGAGCGGGTTTACCCGCGATCACCGGCGAAGCCGGTGCCCTCCACCGAGTTGCCTGCTTCACGGCATGCCCCACAGCAATTCGAGCAGGCCCGGAATTTTCGGCCCACAAAGACAAAACCCCTACCTGCATGTGCAGATAGGGGTTTTGCGAAATGAATCTTGACGATGACCTACTCTCACATGGGGAAACCCCACACTACCATCGGCGATGCATCGTTTCACTACTGAGTTCGGGATGGGATCAGGTGGTTCCAATGCTCTATGGTCGTCAAGAAATTCTGTAGCCAGAATGTCCAGATGGACAGCCCAGCGAATTCGGATATGCGATATTTGTGGTCTTACGAATTTTCGGGTCTTTCGTCTTCACCACCACAATCTGCGTCAGCAAATTGCTTGGGTGTTATATGGTCAAGCCTCACGGGCAATTAGTATTGGTTAGCTCAACGCCTCACAGCGCTTACACACCCAACCTATCAACGTCGTAGTCTTCGACGGCCCTTTAGGGGATTCAAGATCCCAGTGAGATCTCATCTTGAGGCAAGTTTCCCGCTTAGATGCTTTCAGCGGTTATCTCTTCCGAACATAGCTACCCGGCAATGCCACTGGCGTGACAACCGGAACACCAGAGGTTCGTCCACTCCGGTCCTCTCGTACTAGGAGCAGCCCCTCTCAAATCTCAAACGTCCACGGCAGATAGGGACCGAACTGTCTCACGACGTTCTAAACCCAGCTCGCGTACCACTTTAAATGGCGAACAGCCATACCCTTGGGACCGGCTTCAGCCCCAGGATGTGATGAGCCGACATCGAGGTGCCAAACACCGCCGTCGATATGAACTCTTGGGCGGTATCAGCCTGTTATCCCCGGAGTACCTTTTATCCGTTGAGCGATGGCCCTTCCATACAGAACCACCGGATCACTAAGACCTACTTTCGTACCTGCTCGACGTGTTTGTCTCGCAGTCAAGCGCGCTTTTGCCTTTATACTCTACGACCGATTTCCGACCGGTCTGAGCGCACCTTCGTACTCCTCCGTTACTCTTTGGGAGGAGACCGCCCCAGTCAAACTACCCACCATACACTGTCCTCGATCCGGATAACGGACCTGAGTTAGAACCTCAAAGTTGCCAGGGTGGTATTTCAAGGATGGCTCCATGAGAACTGGCGTCCCCACTTCAAAGCCTCCCACCTATCCTACACAAGCAAATTCAAAGTCCAGTGCAAAGCTATAGTAAAGGTTCACGGGGTCTTTCCGTCTAGCCGCGGATACACTGCATCTTCACAGCGATTTCAATTTCACTGAGTCTCGGGTGGAGACAGCGCCGCCATCGTTACGCCATTCGTGCAGGTCGGAACTTACCCGACAAGGAATTTCGCTACCTTAGGACCGTTATAGTTACGGCCGCCGTTTACCGGGGCTTCGATCAAGAGCTTCGCTTGCGCTAACCCCATCAATTAACCTTCCGGCACCGGGCAGGCGTCACACCCTATACGTCCACTTTCGTGTTTGCAGAGTGCTGTGTTTTTAATAAACAGTCGCAGCGGCCTGGTATCTTCGACCGGCATGAGCTTACGGAGCAAGTCCTTCACCCTCGCCGGCGCACCTTCTCCCGAAGTTACGGTGCCATTTTGCCTAGTTCCTTCACCCGAGTTCTCTCAAGCGCCTTGGTATTCTCTACCTAACCACCTGTGTCGGTTTGGGGTACGGTTCCCAGTTATCTGAAGCTTAGGAGCTTTTCTTGGAAGCATGGTATCAACCACTTCGTCGCCTAAAGGCAACTCGTCATCAGCTCTCGGCCTTGAAATCCCGGATTTGCCTAAGATTTCAGCCTACCACCTTAAACCTGGACAACCAACGCCAGGCTGGCCTAACCTTCTCCGTCCCTCCATCGCAATAACTGGAAGTACAGGAATATTAACCTGTTTTCCATCGACTACGCTTTTCAGCCTCGCCTTAGGGACCGACTAACCCTGCGTCGATTAACGTTGCGCAGGAAACCTTGGTCTTTCGGCGTGCGAGTTTTTCACTCGCATTGTCGTTACTCATGTCAGCATTCGCACTTCTGATACCTCCAGCAAGCTTCTCAACTCACCTTCACAGGCTTACAGAACGCTCCTCTACCGCATCATCGTAAGATGATACCCGTAGCTTCGGTGCATGGTTTGAGCCCCGTTACATCTTCCGCGCAGGCCGACTCGACTAGTGAGCTATTACGCTTTCTTTAAAGGGTGGCTGCTTCTAAGCCAACCTCCTAGCTGTCTAAGCCTTCCCACATCGTTTCCCACTTAACCATGACTTTGGGACCTTAGCTGACGGTCTGGGTTGTTTCCCTTTTCACGACGGACGTTAGCACCCGCCGTGTGTCTCCCATGCTCGGCACTTGTAGGTATTCGGAGTTTGCATCGGTTTGGTAAGTCGGGATGACCCCCTAGCCGAAACAGTGCTCTACCCCCTACAGTGATACATGAGGCGCTACCTAAATAGCTTTCGAGGAGAACCAGCTATCTCCGAGCTTGATTAGCCTTTCACTCCGATCCACAGGTCATCCGCTAACTTTTCAACGGTAGTCGGTTCGGTCCTCCAGTCAGTGTTACCTAACCTTCAACCTGCCCATGGATAGATCGCCCGGTTTCGGGTCTATACCCAGCGACTAAACGCCCTATTAAGACTCGCTTTCGCTACGCCTCCCCTATTCGGTTAAGCTCGCCACTGAATATAAGTCGCTGACCCATTATACAAAAGGTACGCAGTCACCTAACAAAGTAGGCTCCCACTGCTTGTACGCATACGGTTTCAGGTTCTATTTCACTCCCCTCTCCGGGGTTCTTTTCGCCTTTCCCTCACGGTACTGGTTCACTATCGGTCAGTCAGTAGTATTTAGCCTTGGAGGATGGTCCCCCCATATTCAGACAAAGTTTCTCGTGCTCCGTCCTACTCGATTTCATTGATAAGAGATTTTCGTGTACGGGGCTATCACCCACTATGGCCGCACTTTCCAAAGCGTTCCACTAATCTCAAATCAACTTAAGGGCTGGTCCCCGTTCGCTCGCCACTACTAAGGGAATCTCGGTTGATTTCTTTTCCTCAGGGTACTTAGATGTTTCAGTTCCCCTGGTTCGCCTCTTGCACCTATGTATTCAGTACAAGATACTCAGCTTATGCTGAGTGGGTTCCCCCATTCAGAGATCTCTGGATCACAGTCTGTTTGCCGACTCCCCAAAGCTTATCGCAGGCTACCACGTCTTTCATCGCCTCTGACTGCCAAGGCATCCACCGTATGCGCTTCTTCACTTGACCATATAACCCCAAGCAATCTGGTTATACTGTGAAGACGACATTCGCCGAAAATTCGTACGTTGCTCTTTCGAGCAGAACTCACAAATTTTACCTTAGCCTGATCCACCAGCAGTGAAACTGGTGTTCAGTCTATATCTATCACATATCCGAATTTTTAAAGAACGATCTGACAAAAGTCAGAAATCAACATTCGAGGTGAATGTTCATTTCTAAGTTCTGACAAGCTACTGCATACGGCGAAAGTGGTGGAGCCAAGCGGGATCGAACCGCTGACCTCCTGCGTGCAAGGCAGGCGCTCTCCCAGCTGAGCTATGGCCCCGTATTCAACGGCGAATACCATGTAATGGTAGGTCTGGGCAGATTTGAACTGCCGACCTCACCCTTATCAGGGGTGCGCTCTAACCAACTGAGCTACAGACCTATAACAGGGTCGCTTTACAGCATCGTCTTTTACAATGAATCAAGCAATTCGTGTGGGAGCTCATCAGCAGGCTGATGTCGTCGATTAAGGAGGTGATCCAGCCGCAGGTTCCCCTACGGCTACCTTGTTACGACTTCACCCCAGTCATGAATCACACCGTGGTAACCGTCCTCCCGAAGGTTAGACTAGCTACTTCTGGTGCAACCCACTCCCATGGTGTGACGGGCGGTGTGTACAAGGCCCGGGAACGTATTCACCGCGACATTCTGATTCGCGATTACTAGCGATTCCGACTTCACGCAGTCGAGTTGCAGACTGCGATCCGGACTACGATCGGTTTTGTGAGATTAGCTCCACCTCGCGGCTTGGCAACCCTCTGTACCGACCATTGTAGCACGTGTGTAGCCCAGGCCGTAAGGGCCATGATGACTTGACGTCATCCCCACCTTCCTCCGGTTTGTCACCGGCAGTCTCCTTAGAGTGCCCACCATAACGTGCTGGTAACTAAGGACAAGGGTTGCGCTCGTTACGGGACTTAACCCAACATCTCACGACACGAGCTGACGACAGCCATGCAGCACCTGTGTCAGAGTTCCCGAAGGCACCAATCCATCTCTGGAAAGTTCTCTGCATGTCAAGGCCTGGTAAGGTTCTTCGCGTTGCTTCGAATTAAACCACATGCTCCACCGCTTGTGCGGGCCCCCGTCAATTCATTTGAGTTTTAACCTTGCGGCCGTACTCCCCAGGCGGTCAACTTAATGCGTTAGCTGCGCCACTAAAATCTCAAGGATTCCAACGGCTAGTTGACATCGTTTACGGCGTGGACTACCAGGGTATCTAATCCTGTTTGCTCCCCACGCTTTCGCACCTCAGTGTCAGTATCAGTCCAGGTGGTCGCCTTCGCCACTGGTGTTCCTTCCTATATCTACGCATTTCACCGCTACACAGGAAATTCCACCACCCTCTACCGTACTCTAGCTTGCCAGTTTTGGATGCAGTTCCCAGGTTGAGCCCGGGGCTTTCACATCCAACTTAACAAACCACCTACGCGCGCTTTACGCCCAGTAATTCCGATTAACGCTTGCACCCTCTGTATTACCGCGGCTGCTGGCACAGAGTTAGCCGGTGCTTATTCTGTCGGTAACGTCAAAACAGCAAGGTATTAACTTACTGCCCTTCCTCCCAACTTAAAGTGCTTTACAATCCGAAGACCTTCTTCACACACGCGGCATGGCTGGATCAGGCTTTCGCCCATTGTCCAATATTCCCCACTGCTGCCTCCCGTAGGAGTCTGGACCGTGTCTCAGTTCCAGTGTGACTGATCATCCTCTCAGACCAGTTACGGATCGTCGCCTTGGTGAGCCATTACCCCACCAACTAGCTAATCCGACCTAGGCTCATCTGATAGCGCAAGGCCCGAAGGTCCCCTGCTTTCTCCCGTAGGACGTATGCGGTATTAGCGTTCCTTTCGAAACGTTGTCCCCCACTACCAGGCAGATTCCTAGGCATTACTCACCCGTCCGCCGCTGAATCAAGGAGCAAGCTCCCGTCATCCGCTCGACTTGCATGTGTTAGGCCTGCCGCCAGCGTTCAATCTGAGCCATGATCAAACTCTTCAGTTCAATACTGCTTGGGTTTTTAAGAAACCCTAAACTTGGCTCAGCAATCTCAAATGACTATGTGATTTCTCGCATGGTCACTTGTGATGCTGATAATCTTTTTGACTATCAGTCCGTACTCACAAGCACCCACACGAATTGCTTGATTCGATTTGTTAAAGAGCGTTTGGTTAAGAGCTTTTCGTCTCAACCGAGGCGCGAATTCTACGCTTTCCTCAGAGCCTGTCAAGCGTTTATTTTGAAGTTTTTTGCGAGAAACTCGTTTAGCTTCAAACACTTGGCTCGCTGCGATCTCTCGTAGCGGGAGGCGAATCATACAGCACTTAGAAGCACTGTCAACCACCTTTTCAACCGCTTTCGACCATTTGATCGTAGCCCCTCCAGCTTTCGCCTTAACTACTTAACTCGTTGAATATCAAGGAGTTTTTCGTTCCGATGTCGCTGGAAGTGGGGCGCATTATAAGGGGATTCGAAAGCGCGTCAACCTTTAATTTCATTTATTTGAAATATTCCAGGCGAAGACCGTATCAAGGCCACCAGGTGCTCGCCGCAACACATTCAGCGCCTGTGAGATCGAGCGCCGCCCGCGCGGCGCATCGCGAGCTGCGCTCGCTCCTACGTTTGTTTCGGGCCAATTATGCCTGTGGGATTTGCGCGCGAACGCCTTGGCGCATGGCGCGATATCGCGTCGTACAAACAAGCGCATCGCGAGCTGCGCTCGCTCCTACGTTTGTTTCGGGCCAATTATTTCTGGGGGATTTGCGCGCGAACGCCTTGGCGCATGGCGCGATATCGCGTCGTACAAACAAGGCGGTCGCGCGCGCCTATCACAGGCGTGACTGGCCCGAAACAAACGTAGGAGCGAGCGCAGCTCGCGATGCGCCGCGCGGGCGGCGCTCGATCTCACAGGCACTGCAAAGGTGATGGCGGACACATCTCATAGCCAACGCCCTCTCAAAACAGCCCTCTCCCCCTACAACAGCAACAACCAAACCCCAAAAACAAAACGGGGAGGCCTGACGGCCTCCCCGCTTTGCTTACCCCACCTTAAAGGCTAGGGAATGCAAACTGCGACGCTTCATGGCTGGCCCGCTGTGGCCAACGCTGGGTAATTGCCTTACGACGGGTATAGAAGCGCACACCATCCGGACCATAGGCATGCAGGTCACCAAACAGAGAACGCTTCCAGCCACCAAAGCTGTGGTAGGCCACCGGCACCGGCAGCGGTACGTTGACACCCACCATACCCACCTCGATCTCGTCGCAGAACAGACGGGCCGCTTCACCGTCACGGGTAAAGATGCAAGTGCCGTTGCCATACTCGTGATCGTTGATCAGCTGCATGGCCTGCTCCAGGCTATTAACCCGGACCACGCACAGCACCGGGCCAAAGATCTCCTCTTTATAGATGCGCATCTCCGGGGTCACCTTGTCGAACAGGGTGCCACCCACGAAGTAGCCATCTTCATTACCTGCCACACGGAAGCCACGGCCATCCACCACCAGCTTGGCGCCAGCAGCAACACCGTCATCGATGTAACCCACGACCTTGTCACGCGCTGCCGCAGTCACCAGCGGGCCCATGTCCAGGCCACACGAGGTGCCGGCACCAATCTTCAGCGCCTTGATCTGTGGCTCCAGCTTGGCAATCAGGGCATCGGCCACTTGGTCGCCTACGCACACGGCTACCGAAATGGCCATGCAACGCTCGCCACATGAACCGTAAGCCGCGCCCATCAGGGCACTGACTGCGTTGTCCAGGTCGGCATCCGGCATCAGCACCGCGTGGTTCTTCGCGCCCCCCAAGGCTTGTACACGCTTGCCACGCTTGGTGCCTTCGGCATAGATGTACTCGGCGATCGGGGTAGAACCCACGAAGCTCAGTGCTTTCACTTCCGGCGCTTCGATCAGCGCATCCACCGCTTCCTTGTCACCGTGCACCACGTTGAGGATGCCCTTCGGCAAACCGGCTTCCAGCAGCAACTGGGCAATGTACAGAGTCGAGCTCGGGTCACGCTCGGAAGGCTTGAGGATGAATGCGTTGCCGCAGGCGATGGCCAGTGGGTACATCCACAGCGGCACCATGGCTGGGAAGTTGAATGGGGTGATACCGGCAACCACGCCCAGCGGCTGGAAGTCGGACCAGGCGTCGATGTTCGGACCGACGTTGCGGCTGTACTCACCCTTCAGCACTTCTGGGGCTGCACACGCGAACTCGACGTTCTCGATACCACGCTTCAGTTCGCCGGCGGCGTCTTCCAGGGTCTTGCCATGCTCTTCGCTGATCATCTGCGAAATCTTGGCTTCGTTCTGCTCCAGCAGTTGCTTGAAGCGGAACATCACCTGGGCACGCTTGGCCGGTGGGGTGTTGCGCCAGGCCGGGAAGGCAGCCTTGGCGGAATCGATCGCTTCCTGAACAGTTGCGCGGCTGGCCAGTTCGACCTTGCGAACGGCCTGGCCAGTGGACGGGTTGAAGACATCGGCGGTGCGCTCACCTTTGGTAACCAGTTCGCCGTGAATCAGGTGCTGAACAATGCTCATGCAAAACTCCAGATAAACATAGGAGAGCCAGGCGCCCGCAGCGGGCATGCGCCTGGCATCAAAATCGGAAAGATCAGTCGATCAGGTTCAGGGTTTCGCCTACCGCATCGAACAGGCGATCCAGTTCCTGCGGCTTGGTATTGAAGGTTGGGCCGAACTGCAGGGTGTCGCCACCAAAGCGTACATAGAAGCCAGCTTTCCACAGCTTCATGGCCGCTTCGTATGGGCGAACGATGGCGTCACCGTCACGGGCGGCGATCTGGATGGCGCCGGCCAGGCCGTAGTTGCGGATATCGACGATATTCTTGGTGCCCTTCACGCCGTGCAGCAGCTTCTCGAAATGCGGCGCCAGTTCAGCAGCAGACTGCACCAGGTTTTCCTTCTGCAGCAGGTCCAGCGCGGCGATACCGGCGGCACAGGCTACCGGGTGCGCCGAGTAGGTGTAGCCGTGTGGGAATTCCACGGCGTATTCCGGGGTCGGCTGATTCATGAACGTCTGGTAGATCTCGCTGCTGGCAATCACTGCGCCCATCGGGATGGCGCCGTTGGTCACCTGCTTGGCGATGCACATCAGGTCCGGGGTAACGCCGAAGGCTTCCGAGCCGGTCATCGCGCCCATGCGGCCGAAGCCAGTGATCACTTCATCGAAGATCAGCAGAATGTTGTGCTGGGTGCAGATTTCACGCAGACGCTTCAGGTAACCCTTCGGCGGCGGCAGCACACCGGCCGAACCGGCCAGCGGCTCGACGATGACTGCTGCGATGTTGGAGGCATCGTGCAGCTCGATCAGCTTGAGCATTTCGTCAGCCAGAGCGATACCGCCCTCTTCCGGCAAGCCTTTGGAGAAGGCGTTCACCGGCAATACAGTGTGAGGCAGGTGGTCGACGTCCAGCAGCTGACCAAACATCTTGCGGTTACCGTTGACGCCACCCAGGCTGGTACCCGCGATGTTCACGCCATGGTAACCACGGGCACGGCCGATGATCTTGGTCTTGGTGGCCTGGCCTTTCAGGCGCCAGTAGGCACGCACCATCTTCAATGCGGTGTCGGCGCATTCGGAACCGGAGTTGGTATAAAAGACGTGATTCAGATTGCCCGGAACCAGCTCGGCGATCTTTTCCGCCAGCTGGAACGACAGCGGGTGGCCGAACTGGAATGCTGGGGAATAGTCCAGCGTACTCAGTTGGCGGGTCACCGCGTCAGCGATTTCCTTGCGAGTGTGCCCTGCGCCGCAGGTCCACAGGCCGGACAGGGCGTCGAAGATCTTGCGCCCGTGGTCATCGACCAGGTAGTTGCCTTCGGCCGCCACGATCAGGCGAGGGTCGCGCTGGAAGTTGCGGTTGGCGGTGTAGGGCATCCAGTGGGCGTCCAGCTTGAGCTGGCTGGCGATACCGGCAGGGGCGGTTTCGGGCATGTTCATCGGCGGTTCCTCGGAAGACGATTAGGCAACGATGTATCTTGTTGCAGCTAAATTGGCACGGCGATAGAGTCAGAAAAAGCCTACATTTCTAATCTTCAGACAGGCCGAGACTAAACTAATGAGCCGACGACCCGATCCACTCGCCCAAGTCAGCGACTTCGACATCCGCCTTCTGAAGATCTACCGCAGCGTCGTCGAGTGCGGTGGCTTCTCGGCTGCCGAGAACGTACTGGGCATTGGGCGCTCGGCCATCAGCCAGCAGATGAACGACCTTGAGCAACGCCTCGGCCTGCGCCTGTGTCAGCGCGGACGCGCCGGTTTCTCGCTGACTGAGGAAGGCCGCGAGGTCTACCATTCAGCCCTGCAACTGCTCAGCGCGCTGGAAAGCTTCCGCACCGAGGTCAACGGCCTGCACCAGCATTTGCGCGGCGAGCTGAACATTGGTCTGACCGACAACCTGGTGACCTTGCCGCACATGCGTATCACCCATGCCCTGGCGGAACTCAAGGACCGCGGCCCTGATGTGCGCATCCAGATCCGTATGATCGCCCCCAGCCAGGTCGAGCACGGCGTGCTCGATGGCAGCCTTCACGTTGGCGTCGTACCCCAGACCAGCCCGCTTTCGGGGCTTGAGTACCAACCGTTGTACAGCGAACGCTCGCTGCTGTACTGCGCCGTCGGCCACCCGCTGTTCTATGCCGATGACCAGCAGATAGACGACGACCGCCTCAATAGCCAGGAAGCCATCACCCCCACCTTCCGTCTACCCGCCGAAATCCAGGCGCATTACCAGGCGCTGAATTGCACCGCCAGTGCTTCTGACCGCGAGGGCATGGCGTTTCTGATCCTCACCGGGCGTTACATCGGCTATCTGCCCGACCACTACGCCATGTTCTGGGTACAACAAGGCCGTTTGCGTGCGCTCAAGCCCAAGGAGCGTTTTTATGACCTGAGCCTGAGCTGGGTTACCCGCAAAGGCCGGCGCCCCAACCTGGTGCTGGAAAGCTTCCTCGAAAGCCTGGCTGCGACACGTTGATGCCAGTCTGTGCCGCAAACGCTTGTCACTTCGGCACAGGCAGGTAATCTTGTCCCACAGCCGCAGCCACTGCCTCGTACGGAATCGCCCATGACCCTAGAAGTCCCTGCGCATCGCCTCTCCGCCTCGGGCAAGCCCGCGGGCCGTATCCGCCAGAAGAACGAACAGGCCATTATCCAGGCCGCCGAAGATGAATTCGCCCGCCATGGTTTCAAGGGCACCAGCATGAACACCATCGCGCTCAAGGCGGGGTTGCCCAAGGCCAACCTGCATTACTACTTCACCAACAAGCTGGGCCTGTACATCGCCGTGCTCAGCAATATCATCGAGTTGTGGGACAGCACCTTCAACGCCTTGAGCGTCGATGACGACCCCGGTGAAGCCCTGAGCCAGTACATCCGTACCAAGATGGAGTTCTCCCGGCGCAACCCGCAAGCTTCGCGCATTTTCGCCATGGAAGTGATCAGCGGTGGCACCTGCCTGACCGAATACTTCAGCGCCGATTACCGCGAATGGTTCCGCGGCCGTGCTGCGGTCTTCCAGGCCTGGATCGAAGCAGGCAAAATGGACCCGGTCGACCCGGTGCACCTGATCTTCCTGCTCTGGGGCAGCACCCAGCACTATGCAGACTTCGCCACCCAGATTTGCCAGGTGACTGGCCGCAGCCGCCTGACCAAGCAGGACATGGAAGACGCGAGCAACAACCTTATCCACATCATTTTGAAGGGCTGCGGCATCAAGCCGGCTGCCTGACCGTCCTTTATGCCTTCTACCCTGCTCGACCTCTGCGAATACCGCGAGGAAATCCGCAAAAGCCGCTTCATCACCCTCGCCGGGCCAATCAGCAGTGCCGCCGAAGCGATGAGTTTCATCGAACGTCATAGCGACCTGGCCGCAACCCACAACTGCTGGGCCTGGAAACTCGGCGCGCAGTACCGCAGCAGCGACGATGGCGAACCCGGCGGCACCGCTGGGCGGCCGATCCTGGCGGCCATCGAAGCGCAGGACTGCGACCAGGTGGTGGTGCTGGTGATCCGCTGGTACGGCGGCATCCAGCTGGGTACCGGCGGCCTGGCCAGGGCCTATGGCGGCGGCGCCAACAAGTGCCTGCAACAGGCGCCCAAGCGCCTGCTGGTACAGCGCAGCAATTTCAGCTGCAGCTGCAGTTTCAGCGAGCTGGCGCTGGTGAAGCTGCGCCTGGCCGAGGTTGACGGCCTGGTCCTGGATGAACAGTTCACCGCCAATGGCGTTAACCTGCTGATTGCCCTCGGTGACGCCCACCTGGCGCCATTGCAACAGCAACTGGCGGATTTGAGCCGCGGACGTATTTTGCTCGAAGCACGCTGAACATTGCCCACAACAACTGTGGGCCTGCCTGTGGATAAGCTTGGGGCATTCTCTTGCAGGCTAGTGATTTCAAGGCCTTCAGGGCTTTGATCATATTTTGATCACGATTTGATGACCGCCGTAAACTGCTGAATGCGCGCGACTTATCCCCAGCGAGCCTCCCATCCAAGCCGCACCCCGCTTGCTCACCTTGCACACAATAACTGTGGACCAGCTTGTGGATAACCCGTGCGCCAACAGGCGAAGCGCCCGGCCCCGCAAGGCCCGGACATAACTGATCATTTTTTGACCACAAGCAAACCAGGCACGCGTATCCGCCGTGACGTATGCTCAATTCCTTTCTCCTACACCGATAAAGGAATGTTCCTATGGCCAATTCAAGAACTGCCCTCATCATCGGCGCCTCGCGCGGGCTTGGCCTGGGCTTGGTACAACGCCTGCACGAAGACGGTTGGCACATCACTGCCACCGTCCGTAACCCGCAGCAGCCCGGCGCCCTGGCGAACGTGCCCGGCGTGCGTATCGAGCAGCTGGAAATGAACGACACCGTTCAGCTCGACAGCCTGAAGCAACGCCTGCAAGGCCAGGTGTTCGACCTGATATTCGTCAACGCCGGGGTCATGGGCCCCTTGCCGCAAGACCTGGAGGCCGTAAGCAACAGCGACATTGGCGATCTGTTCATGACCAATGCCGTAGCGCCGATACGCGTGGCTCGCCGCCTGGTGGGTCAAATACGTGAAGGCAGTGGTGTGCTGGCCTTCATGAGCTCGATCCTGGGAAGCGTTACCATCCCCGACGGTGGCGAAATCTGCCTGTACAAGGCCAGCAAGGCGGCACTGAACTCGATGATCAACAGCTTCTTCGTTGAGCAGCAGCGCCCGGACCTGTGCGTGCTGGCCATGCACCCAGGCTGGGTGAAAACCGACATGGGTGGCGAAAACGCCGATATCGATGTGCTCACCAGCACCCGAGGCATGATCGAACAGATCAAGGCCCAAAGCGGCAACGGCGGCCTGCGTTTCATCAACTACAAGGGCGAACCCTTGGTCTGGTGATTCACCAGGTCGCAGCCCGGCTGGGCGCATTGCCCGGCCGGCCCCTGTAGAATGGCCGCAACCGTACCTGATTGAGATGAACCACTATGTATGACTGGTTGAACGCCCTGCCCAAGGCCGAACTGCACCTGCACCTGGAAGGCTCACTGGAGCCCGAGTTGCTGTTCGCCCTGGCCGAGCGCAACAAGATCGCCTTGCCCTGGGCCGATGTGGAAACCTTGCGCGGTGCCTATGCCTTCAACAACCTGCAGGAGTTCCTCGACCTGTACTACCAGGGCGCCGACGTGCTGCGCACCGAGCAGGACTTCTATGACCTGACCTGGGCCTACCTGCAACGCTGCAAAGCCCAGAACGTGATCCACACTGAACCCTTCTTCGACCCACAGACCCATACCGACCGTGGCATTGCTTTCGAAGTGGTGCTCAACGGCATCAGCCAGGCGCTCAAGGATGGTCGCGAACAACTGGGCATCAGCAGCGGCCTGATCCTCAGCTTCCTGCGCCACCTCAGCGAGGATGAAGCGCAAAAGACCCTCGATCAGGCCTTGCCGTTCCGCGATGCCTTCATTGCCGTTGGCCTGGACAGCTCGGAGATGGGCCACCCGCCAAGCAAGTTCAAGCGTGTGTTCGACCGCGCCCGCAGCGAAGGCTTCGTCGCCGTTGCCCACGCTGGCGAAGAAGGCCCACCCGAGTACATCTGGGAAGCCCTCGACCTGCTGAAGATCAAACGTATCGACCATGGCGTACGTGCCATTGAGGACGAGCGCCTGATGCAGCGCATCATCGACGAGCAGATCCCGCTCACGGTGTGCCCGCTGTCCAACACCAAGCTCTGCGTGTTCGAGCACATGAGCCAGCACAACATCCTCGACATGCTCGAGCGTGGTGTGAAAGTCACGGTCAACTCGGACGACCCGGCCTACTTCGGTGGCTATGTCACGGAGAACTTCCACGCCCTGCACACCCACTTGGGCATGACCGAGGACCAGGCACGTCGCCTGGCGCAGAACAGCCTGGATGCACGGCTGGTCTGAGTAGCATGAAGACGTTGCGCTCAACCGACCTGCAACGTCGCCACGCGGGCGATGCGATTGATCTGCTGGATACCCAGCGCCGAAATATGCAATGCCCGCGTGTCCTCTAACTCGCGCATCCAGCCAGATTGCAGGAACAACCTGAACAAGGCCTGGCCAAGTACGCCCCCCAGGTGAGGGCCCTGGTCATTCCACTCGGTGCAGCGGCAGATCACGCAACCTCGTTGCTGGTGTGGCGCCAAGGCATCGATGTATACCCCGACCAAGGCCAACTGCGCCCGCCCCTCGTCACTGACCATCAACTGCCGACCGCTGCCTTCCAGCCAGCCGGCCACCACCATGCGATGATATAGCTCACTGGCCAACTCCCCACCCAGATGATCGCCACAACGGCGCGCCCGGCGCATCGACATGGGCAGTGACGATACTGGCGCTTCGGCACGCTCTCCCCTGGCGCTTTCCAGCTGCACGCTGGCCAAGGCTTCTACCGCCGCTCCGACCTGCGGGGTTGCCAGGCAAAAGTAGCGTTTGCGGCCCCTGGCTTCATGCTTGAGCAAGCCGGCCGACGACAGCAACGAAAGGTGTGCGCAGGCGGACGATGAAGTCAGGCCAGTCATTATCGCGAGTTCATTGGCCAATCTAGGTGTGCCATCGATCAATGCCCACAACATGGCACTGCGCTTGGGATCGGCCATCAGGCTGGCGATCTGGCTGATACTGCTGGCTGCGTTCATGTCCTTGTAACTCCCTGCAATTTCACGGTGGGGATGCGATGGCCAACCCTGCCAGGGAAGCGCCTCTCGCTGGCACTGGCCTGGTTCGCCAGTATAAGCCGCAGAAAAACGCCGGTCAGACGACCACGTGCCACCCTACCCAAGATGAAAAACCACTGGGTATATCTACCCATGGCAAGCAGCAAAGCGGCTTCGAAAAACTCCTCGGCACCAAGTCAGCCAAGGCACCGGTACGCCCACACCGCCACGCTGAAACATCTTGATGAAAACAAACTTGCAGCCATTTCAGATGTGGCCCACAGCAACCTTCCACAAATAGCGCAAAACAAAGCGAAGGTTCTGGGGCTTTACAGGCATTGGGCCCAAAGCAGGAAACACCGCCAGGGAAATGCACACACTTACCGTCAGTCAGGACGCTGAAGCCGTGTCATGGCAGGCTGGCGGGCCAGCGCTACACTTGATCGGCTCCCCTTCCTGGAGGTATGCCGCGATGAAAATTATCGTAAGTGCGTCGAGCCGAAACCCCGCCTGCCCCTGGCAAGTCCAGCTCGATCAGCATGTGGTCAGTTTCCGCAGCGAGGCTGAGGCGCGCGCCTTCGTCGCCACGCTGGAAACCCGGCTGCAGGCACCTCACCCGCTCATGCGGGAGCCTTGGCCTGCAAACGCCGGGTCAACAGCGCAACACTGACCACCAGCGCCCCGCACAGGCTGATCACGATTGCCATGGGCACCGCACTGCCATCATGCAGCAGCCCGACCAGCGCCGCAGCACCCGCAGCTACGCTGAACTGCACACAGCCCATCAGTGCCGAGGCGCTGCCGGCACGCGCGCCCTGTCCACTCATGGCGCAGGCCGAAGCATTGGGAATGATGCAACCAAGGCTGGCGATACAGATGAACAGCGGCACCAGTAGCGGCCACAGTTGCGCAGGGCGCAACGCCGCCACGCCCAGCAGCACCAGGCCCGCAACCAGATACAGCCACACCGCACGGCCCAGCAGGAAGGCCGGCCCGCGTTTGGCCAGCAGGCGGGCGTTCACCTGCGCCACCAGAATAAAACCTGCGGCGTTGGTGCCGAACAGCCAGCCGTAGTGCTCAGCGGGCACGCCATACAGTTTGATGAACACGAAAGGTGAACCGGCGATATAGGCGAACATGCCGGCAATGGCGATACCGCCGGTCAGGGCATGTCCGAGGAAAACCCGATCAGCCAGCAGCCGCAGGTACTGGCGCAAGGCGCCAGACAGCGGCTGACGCGGTATATGCTCAGGCAGGCTTTCCGGCAGGCCCAGGCTTACCGCCAACAGGCAGCCGGCACTGAACAAGCTCAGAGCGAGAAAGATCGACTGCCAGCCGGCCAGATTCACCAGCACCCCACCCAGCATCGGTGCCAGGATCGGCGCGAGGCCCATGACCAGCATCAGTTGCGAAAACACTTTGGCTGACGCTACCGGATCGCACTTGTCGCTGACGATGGCCCGCGAAAGCACCATACCGGCACAACCACCCAGTGCCTGGATGAAACGCGCCACCACCAAGGTATCGAGGTTGGGGGCGTAGGCACAGGCCAGTGATGCCAAGGTGAACAGCGTAACGCCGAACATCAGCGGTTTGCGGCGGCCAAAACGGTCGGCAACCGGCCCATAGGCCAGCTGCCCGATAGACAGGCCCAGGAAGTAGGCGGCCAACGTGGCCTGGACGTGTTTTTCATCGGTGGCGAACGCTTGCGCCATGGCCGGGAAGGCTGGCAGGTAGAAGTCGATCGCCAAGGGCCCAAACGCACTGAGTGCGCCCAGGATGAGCACCATTCGCAGGTTCATCAGGAATCCATAGCAGGCTAAGCAAGTGGCTGATTCTACCTGCTGTGGACCCTATCGATGTGAAAACATTTGCAACACTGTTACCCCCGGCGGGAGCAATCAGGTCTTCAGGCGAGTTCGGCCTGATACCCCTCATCCCGAATCGCAGTGAGAATCTGCTCCTGCGCCAACTCGCTCTGCACACGCACCTGTTTGCCCGCCAGATCAACTTCCACCCTGGCTGCAGCATCCTGCTCCTGCACCGCGCGGGTCACGGCTTTCACACAATGGCCGCAGGTCATGCCTTGTACATTGAACACTTGCATAGGGGTTGCCTCCTTCAGGTTTTCCACAAGTCTCAAGCTTGCCATCAGGGCAAGGTCAAGCCCTCCCTGCAACACCCGGGGTGGAAATCCGCGTCCGCGTCGGCCAAGCTGCGCCTTTGACGATCAGGCAAGCAGGAGATTTTTCATGTTCAGGGCAGCATTGGGCGTCGTCGGGCTATTGGGCGCGCTGGCTGTGGTGCCACCGGCCTTCGCCGAGGGCAACTCAGCCTACAGCGTACTGATCATTTCCCGGGAGCGCCTGGAAGTGGCCACCAATTGCGAAATCGGCGTGTACCTCAACGACCAGCTTTCCGGGCGCGTTTTCCAGGAGCAGTCCACCTCGTTCAACCTGCCGCCTGGCCCGGTGGATGTGCGCCTGCGCCTGCTACCTGGGCAAATGCCGGGTTGCGCAGCAGGTATAGAGGACCAGCGCAGCACGCGGTTGAATCTGCAGGCGGGCCAGATCAACAAATACCGCATCGCCATGGGGCAATATGGGCTGGAGTTGAAACGAGCCGACCTGGGCTATTGACCTTGCCTGCGTGGCAAGGTTGATGCTGGAGGCCTGTCCAAGGAGGAGAGCCATGCCCGCATCCACCACATACGACCTGCCGATCTCCGGCATGACCTGCGCCAGCTGTGCTGGCCGGGTCGAGCGCGCCCTGCGCAAGGTCGCCGGCGCTGAACAGGTCAGCGTAAACCTCACCACTGAAAAAGCCCGGGTTGTAGCCCCGCCTGCCAGCCTGCCAGCGTTGGTCGAAGCCGTGCGCGAGGCCGGCTACGGGGTACCAACCCGCACCCTCGAACTGCAGATAGGCGGTATGACCTGCGCCAGTTGTGTCGGCCGCGTAGAGCGCGCCCTGGGCAAAGTGCCGGGGGTCGGGCAGGTCAGCGTCAACTTGGCCAGCGAACGCGCACACCTCGAAGTGCTTGCGGCCCTGGATGACAACCTGCTGATCGACGCTGTGCAAAAAGCAGGCTACAGCGCCAGCCTGCCACAATCGACCAAGGACGACCAAAGCGCTGTCCAGCGACGCCTGCGCAACGAGCGCCTGGCAGTTGGTGCAGCCTTGCTGTTGGCCCTGCCGCTGGTATTACCCATGCTGGTACAACCGTTCGGCTTGCACTGGATGCTACCCGCCTGGGCGCAGTTCCTGCTGGCCACCCCCGTGCAGTTCATTCTCGGTGCCCGCTTCTACATTGCAGCCTGGAAGGCCGTGCGCGCCGGTGCCGGCAACATGGACCTGCTGGTAGCCCTGGGCACCAGCGCTGGCTATGGCCTGAGCCTGTACCAATGGGCACAGGCTCCCGCCGGCATGGCCCCGCACCTGTACTTCGAAGCCTCGGCCGTGGTGATTGCCCTGGTATTGCTGGGCAAGTACCTGGAAAGCCGCGCCAAGCGCCAGACCGCCAGTGCCATCCGCGCCCTCGAAGCCCTGCGCCCGGAACGCGCCGTGCGTGTGGTCGACGGCCTGGAGGAGGACGTGGCGATCGCCCAGTTGCGCTTGGGCGACCTGGTACTGGTCAAGCCCGGCGAGCGCTTCCCGGTCGACGGCGTGGTCGAAGACGGCAGCAGCCACGCCGATGAGGCCCTGATCAGCGGCGAGAGCCTGCCAGTGCCCAAGCAACCCGGCGACAGCGTCACCGGTGGCGCCATCAATGGCGAAGGCCGGCTGCTGGTGCGTACCCAGGCGCTGGGCACCGAGACCGTGCTGGCGCGCATCATCCGCCTGGTGGAAGACGCACAGGCCGCCAAAGCGCCGATCCAGAAGCTGGTCGACCGTGTCAGCCAGGTGTTCGTCCCCGCTGTGCTGGTACTGGCCCTGATCACCCTGATTGGCTGGTGGCTGGCGGGGACACCGCTGGAAACCGCGCTGATCAACGCCGTCGCCGTGCTGGTCATTGCCTGTCCCTGCGCCCTCGGCCTGGCCACGCCCGCCGCGATCATGGCCGGCACCGGGGTCGCCGCCCGCCACGGCATCCTGATCAAGGATGCCGAAGCCCTGGAGCGTGCCCATGCGGTCAACCGCGTAGTGTTCGACAAAACCGGCACCCTCACCTCCGGCAGCCCGCGGGTGGTTCACAGCCAGGCGCTGGACGGCAACAGCACCGACCTGCACCGCCTGGCCGGCGCCCTGCAACGCGGGAGTGAACACCCGCTGGCCAAGGCGGTGCTGGTGGCCTGTGCAGAGCAAGGGCTGGACGTGCCAACCGTTGCCGACAGCCAGTCGCTGACCGGGCGCGGCATTGCCGGTCGCGTTGAAGGCCGTGAACTGGCGCTGGGCAACCGCCGACTGCTTGACGAAAGCGGCCTGCAGCCCGGCGAATTGGCCGCCCAGGCCCAGGCCTGGGAAGCCGAAGGACGCACACTGTCGTGGTTGATCGAACGCGGTACGCAAGCAAGAGTGGTGGGCCTGTTCGCCTTTGGTGACAGCCTCAAGCCCGGCGCCGCGCAGGCCATCGCCACCCTGCACGCCCAACACATCAGCAGCCACCTGCTGACCGGTGACAACCGTGGCAGCGCCAGAGTGGTTGCCGAGGCCCTGGGCATCGACGATGTGCATGCCGAAGTGCTACCGGCCGACAAGGCCGCAACCGTGACCGCGCTCAGGCAGGATGGTGTGGTCGCCATGGTTGGCGATGGCATCAACGATGCACCGGCGTTGGCCGCGGCCGACATCGGCATTGCCATGGGTGGCGGTACCGACGTGGCCATGCAGGCCGCCGGCATCACCCTGATGCGTGGCGACCCGCGCCTGGTGCCCGCCGCGCTGGAAATCAGCCGCAAGACCTACGCGAAGATCCGCCAGAACCTGTTCTGGGCATTCATCTACAACCTGATCGGCATCCCGCTGGCCGCGCTGGGTTACCTCAACCCGGTACTGGCGGGTGCCGCCATGGCCATGTCCAGCGTCAGCGTCGTCAGCAACGCACTGTGGCTCAAAACGTGGAAACCCACCAGCAGTACCCAGGAGGCGCCATGAATATCGGTCAGGCCGCCCGCCGCAGCGGGCTCAGCACCAAGATGATCCGATACTACGAATCCATCGGCCTGCTCAAACCGGCCACACGCAGCGACAGCGGCTACCGGCTGTACCAGGCGGAGGACTTGCACAACCTGGCCTTCATCAAACGCTCCCGCGATCTGGGCTTTTCCCTTGAGGAGGTCGGCAAGTTACTGACCTTGTGGCAGGACCGCCAACGTGCGAGCGCCGATGTGAAGGCGCTGGCCATGCAGCACATCGATGAACTGAACCGGCGCATCGAGGAACTGGTGAGCCTGCGCGACACCCTCGGCGAACTGGTTTCGCATTGCCAGGGCGACGACCGCCCGGACTGCCCGATCCTCAAAGACCTGGCCAATGGCGCTCCTGGCAACTGCTGTCACTGAACTGCCACGAGCTTTTGGTATGCCATAAATGTCCAAACACGACCGAATAGTCACCAACCACGACTTTATCCAATAAATACAGGCGTTTTGGCTTCATTAAACCCGGATGCTGCCGATGTAGTTGCTACCTGCCTCGTGTGTCAAAAATAAAAGTTCCGGGAGCGTCGATGAACATCAAACAGAAACTGACCTGGGCATTCGCGGTCATCGCCGGCTTGCCCATCGTTCTCGTGGCCACCTTGGTGGTCATCAACCTGCGCGGCGAAGCCCGCGATGGATTCCTCGACAGCAGCAGCCGGGAAATCCGCCAGGTCAGCAACGCGATGAACATCTTCTTCCAGGGGATCAACCAGAACGTCGAGTACATGGCTTCCCAGCCAATGGTCGCCGCCACGGGTAGCGAGCTGAACAAATACATGAGCGCAACCCCGTCCTACGAACTGGGCGAGCAGGCCAGCAAAATACTCGACTTCATGACCCGCCTGGCCAACTCACATCCCGCCTACGCCTACCTGTCCTACGGGGTGAGTGACGGCGGCTACACTGGGTGGCCGGCCGGCCAGAAGTTTGTCAATTATGACCCACGCACGCGCCCCTGGTACCAACTTGCCATGGCCAACCCTGGCAAGACGTTGCGCACCGGCGCCTACTACTGGGCCGCCGACGATGCGGTGCTGGTCAGCACCGTGCGCACCGTGGCCAACCAGCTGGGCAACCCCGGCGGCGTGGTCAACATCGACGTGTCGCTCAAAGGCCTGACCGAGATCGTCAAGCAGATCAAACTGGGCGAAAGCGGCTACCTGATGCTGGTGGAAAGCAACGGCAACGTGATGGTCGACCCACGCGACGCCGCCCACAACTTCAAGCAGCTGGGAAGCTTTGGCGACGGTTACGCCAAGCTGGCCAAAGCCGGCAAAGGCCTGGTCGAGGTCGAACTCAATGGCGTGCACTACATGGCCAACGTCTACCCCGACCAGCAACTGGGCTGGACCTTCATCGGCCTGATCGAACAAAGCGAAGTGATGCAGACCACCACCCGGCTCACTTGGCTGATCGGCGTCATCGCTGTCGTGTTGGCCGCACTGTTCGCGGTGGTCGGTGCGGCCTTTGCCAAGCTGATCGTGCGCCCGATCAACAGTGTCACCAATGGCCTGGAAGACATTGCCCAAGGTGAGGGTGACCTGACCCGCAACCTGGAAATCCGCGGCCGCGACGAAACCGCCCAACTGGCCAGCTGGTTCAACCAGTTCCTCGGTGCCATTCGCAGCCTGATCCAGCATATCGGCGCTGCTGCCAGCAAGATCCTCAGCACGTCCAGCAGCTCGACCCGCGTCTCCAGCGACATGGCCGAGGCGGCCGGCCGCCAGCGCGAAGCCGTGGACATGGTTTCCACTGCTTTCCACGAAATGGTCGCCACCGCCAATGAAGTGGCACGCTCCTGCAGCCAGGCGGCGCAGTCGGCCGACAGCGGCCAGCAGCAGGCCCGCGAAGGCCAGCAGCAGATCGATGCGGCGGTACACAGCGTTGATCGCCTGAGCCAGGAAATCGAGCAATCGGCGCAGTCTATCCAGCAGCTGGAGCGTGACAGCAACGCCATTCAGTCGATCCTCGGCACCATCCGTTCGATTGCCGAACAAACCAACCTGCTGGCCCTCAACGCCGCCATCGAGGCGGCCCGTGCCGGTGAGCAGGGCCGTGGCTTTGCCGTGGTGGCCGACGAAGTGCGGGCGCTGGCCAAGCGTACTGCCGACTCCACCGCCGAAATCGACGGTTTGCTGGGCAACCTGGCCAGCCGTACCGCCGAAGTGGCCGAGCAGATGCACGCCAGCCTGGAAGTTTCGCAGCAGTCGGTGAGCCGTATTGGCCTGGCCCGCGACAGCTTCGGGCAGATCCGTGAGTCGGTGGACGTCATCCGCGACATGAATACCCAAATTGCTACGGCGGCCGAAGAACAGCATCAGGTGGCCGAGGACATCAACCGGCACATCAGCCAGATTCACGGGGATGCGCAGTTGGTGGCCGAGCTGGCCCAGGCAGCGCGCCAGGACTCCGAGAGCCTGGCCGGGCTGTCCAATGAGCTGGATACGCTGGTGCGCAGGTTCCGCACCTGATGTATCTGCCTGTGCCGGCCCTTTCGCGGCTAACCCCGCGAAAGGGCCGGCACAGGCCACCGAAAATCAGAGCTTCAATTCCCCCGGTGTCGCGCCAAACAGCTGCTTGAACGCCGCAATGTAGGCCGACGTGGAGTCATACCCACACCCCAGCGCCGCCTCGGTCACATTCTCCCCCGCCTCCAGCAACGCCAGCGAAGACAACAGCCGCATGCGCTGGCGCCAATTACGAAAGCTCAACCCGGTTTCCCGTTGAAACAGCCGCATCAGCGTCTTCTCCGAACACCCCAGCTCCCGCGCCCATTGCTGCAAGGTCTGCGACTGATCTGGTGCAGCGATCAAGCCATTGCACAGCGCCAGCAAACCAGGGTGGCGGGGCAACGGCAGCGAAAAACCGACTTCCGGCAAGGTGCGCAACTGGTCGAGCAGCACCGCCACCAGACGCGCCTCGGAGCTGTCGTCTTCTGGGTAATCCGCCGGGAACAGGCAGAACTGCTTGATCAGCTCGCGCGCCAGCGGCGTCACTTCCAGAACCCGGCATTGTTCCGGCGCCCATGGGCAGGCATCGCGGCGCACATACAGGCTGCGCATCTCGGCTTGCATCGAGGTGACCACTTCATGCTCGGCATCGGCAGGGATCCATACCCCCCACTGCGGAGGGGCAAAGTAACTGCCGTCGCGTGTGTACACGCCAAGTACGCCGCTGATGGCATAGGAGAACTGTACCCAGTCGTGCTGGTGGCGAGTGGTCCAGGAGCCGGCGCCAAGGCTTTCGGCACGGGCGTAGAGCGGTCTGGGCAGGTGTTCCAGCGCGGGGATGGCGCGGGGGTGTCCGATGATCGGCATGGTTTCTTCTTTTAGTTCTGACCAGACAAGCCTAACAGCTGGATCATGATCAAGGCACTCGCCGCCTCTGCAGTTACCCTGGAGGGGCTTCAGCGCTCGACGATAACGGTCACCCCCTGCCCGCCTGCCGCACAGATCGAAATCAGCCCGCGCCCCTTACCCGCCGTCGCCAGCAGCTTGGCCAGGCAGGCCAATATCCGCCCACCGGTTGCCGCAAACGGGTGCCCGGCCGCCAGCGAACTGCCCTTGACATTGAGTTTGCTGCGGTCGATCGCGCCAAGCGGCGCCTCCAGGCCCAACCGTTCACGGCAGTAATCGGCATCCTCCCAGGCCTTGAGCGTGCACAGCACCTGGGCAGCAAAGGCTTCGTGGATTTCGTAGTAGTCAAAGTCCTGAAGCGTCAGGCCATTGCGTGCCAGCAAGCGCGGCACGGCATACACCGGCGCCATCAATAACCCTTCGCGCCCCGTGACAAAATCCACCGCAGCGGTTTCGCCATCGACCAGATAGGCAAGCACCTGCAACCCCTGCTGCTGCGCCCACGCCTCGCTGCCCAACAGCACCAGCGAAGCACCATCGGTCAACGGCGTGGAATTACCCGCCGTCAATGTGCCTTGCCCGCTGCGGTCAAAGGCTGGTTTGAGCCTGGCCAACTGCTCAAGGCTCAGGTCGGGGCGCAGGTTGTTGTCCTGTGTCAGCGAAAGAAACGGCGTCAACAGGTCGTCCTGCCAACCCTCGGCATAGGCCGCAGCCAGCTTCTGGTGACTGAGCAGCGCCAGTTCGTCCTGCTCGGCGCGGCCAACGCGCCAGGTGTGGGCCATGCGTTCGCAATGCTCGCCCATCGACAACCCCGTACGCGGCTCGCTATTGCGTGGCAGCTCGGGTTTCAGGTGATGAGGCCGCAGCTTGAGAAAGGGCTTTAACCGATCGCCAAGGCTTTTGCCACGGTTGGCCTGCAGCATTATATGGCGCAAGCCTTCGTTGACGGCGATGGGCGCATCGGAGGTGCTATCGACACCGCCAGCAATACCGCAGTCGATCTGCCCCAGGGCAATCTTGTTGGCCACCAGCAGCGCAGCCTCCAGCCCGGTACCGCAGGCCTGCTGAATGTCATAGGCCGGGGTCTGCGGTGACAGGCGCGAACCCAACACGCACTCGCGGGTCAGGTTCATGTCGCGCGAGTGCTTGAGCACGGCACCGGCCACCACCTCGCCCAACCGCAGCCCGTGCAGGCAATAGCGTTCGATCAAGCCTTCAAGCGCGGCCGTGAGCATCGCCTGGTTGCTGGCCGTGGCGTAGGCGCCATTGGAGCGGGCGAAGGGGATCCGGTTGCCGCCCAGGATCGCGACCCGGCGAGTTGAACGCATGCGCTGGTTCCTCCTGAAACAATTTGATCGGTACAGCCTAGGTGTTTTTACCGCATTCGAACGACCCTGCCGCAAAGTTGGTCCACACTTTCAAGCTTGCCTTTCGGGAGACCCCTCATGAGCGATCGCTACCTCGGTTTTGCCAACTCCAATCTCGGCCGCCGCCTCGTGGATGCCATTGGCCTGCCACGCCCGGCGCCACTGGAGCGCTGGCAGGCTGGCCGCCTGCGCCCGGTAGAAGGTGCCCTGATACTGGGTGGCGGGCCACTGGCGAAGCAGGTCGAAGCCATCGCCCCGCGCCTCACTGACGAGGTATACAGCTTCAATGCCGACAACCTGCAGGCTGAAGCCTGGGTGGCCGGCCTGGGGCCGAAAATCAAGGCCGTGGTATTCGATGCCAGTCACTTGTCCGACAGCGATGCACTGAAGCAGTTGCGTGAATTTTTCCAGCCGCTGCTACGCAGTCTGGCCCCATGCGCCCATGTACTGGTGCTGGGCCGTGCACCGGAAGGCCTCGACAACCCACTGGCCAGCGTTGCACAGCGTGCCCTTGAGGGCTTCAGCCGCTCACTGGCCAAGGAACTGCGCAACGGCGCCACTGCCCAGCTGTTGTATGTCGCCCCCGGTGCCGAAGATCAGCTGGAAGGCGCCCTGCGCTTCTTCCTCTCGCCAAAGAGTGCCTTCATCTCTGGCCAGGTTCTGCGCCTGCAAGCCTGCACCAGCCAGGTGGAAGACTGGACCCGCCCACTGGGCGGTCGCCGTGCGCTGGTCACGGGGGCTGCGCGCGGTATCGGCGCCGCCATTGCGGAAACCTTGGCACGGGACGGCGCCGATGTACTGCTGCTGGATGTACCGCAGGCCAGCCAGGACCTAGACGCCCTCGCTGCACGCCTCGGCGGCAAGGCACTGCCACTGGATATATGCGCTGGCGATGCGGCAACGCAACTGCTCGCGGCCCTGCCCGACGGCATCGATATTGTGGTGCACAACGCCGGTATCACTCGCGACAAGACGCTGGCCAACATGACTCCGGAATACTGGGACGCCGTGCTGGCCGTGAACCTCAAGGCACCGCAGGTGCTCACCCAGGCGCTGTATGACAATGGCGCGCTGGGGGAAAACGCGCGCATCACCCTGCTGGCCTCGGTCAGCGGCATTGCCGGCAACCGCGGGCAGGCCAACTATGCCGCGAGCAAGGCCGGGCTGATTGGCCTGGCCCAGGCCTGGGCGCCACGGCTCGCCGAGCGCGGTGGCAGCATCAACGCCATCGCTCCCGGTTTCATCGAAACCCACATGACTGCAGCCATGCCCATGGGCCTGCGCGAGGCAGGGCGGCGCTTGAGTTCGTTGGGCCAGGGTGGGCGCCCGCAGGACGTCGCCGAAGCCATTGCGTGGCTCAGCCAGCCAGGCTCCGGGTCGGTCAACGGCCAGGTGTTGCGGGTGTGCGGTCAGGCACTGATGGGAGCTTGAGCATGAGCCGACAATGGCACGATCTGCACAACCCGGCCGCCCGCGCCAGCCTGTACCTGCGCGCAGCCAGCAAACGCACCATCAGCGGCGACCGGCTGCCGGACGATGGCCTGCGCTGTTTCATTCGGGTTCAGCCGGGCAACCTGGGGGCGTATCGAAGGCTTTGCCACTTTCCCGATGATGGTCGCCTGCCGGGGACTTATCCACATGTGATGGCGTTTGCCCTGCAATTGCAGTTGATGACTGCCGATGATTTCCCCTTTCCACTGCTTGGCCTGGTACACCTGCACAACCGCATCGAAGTGCTGCGCCCCCTTGGTGCTGTCGAAGGGCTACGTTTTGCGGTGCACGCGCACAACCTGCAGCGCCATGCCAAAGGTGGCACCTTCGACCTGGTCACCGAGGCTGAAGATGGCATCGGCCTGCTCTGGCGCGAGACCAGCCGCATGTTGGTGCGTGGCTTGACGCTGGAAGGCGAGGCAAGTGAGACCGCCGACACTGAGCCTGTTCCATTGCCCGAGGCCACCCGCTGGTATGCCGACAGTGATATCGGCCGGCGTTATGCCAAGGTGTGCGGGGATTACAACCCTATCCACCTCAGCGCGGTCAGTGCGCGGTTGTTCGGCTTCCCAAGGGCCATTGCCCATGGCATGTGGACCAAGGCCATGGCCTTGGCCGCGCTGCGCGGGCACCTGCCGCACAGTGGCTATGCCTTTGAGGTGGACTTCCGCAAGCCGGTAAGGTTGCCTTCGGAGGTGGTGCTCAGTGCCAGTGAAGCGGGCCCTTCGGGCCAACTGCGCCTGGATGGGCACGGGGGCGTGCTGCATATGGTCGGCCGTTGGGAGTGCCTGTAGGCCGGGCCTGTCCTGGCGGCATACGCTTGCTTTGCATCGGGCCTGGGCAGAAGCTATGCAGCAATAGGAGACCCCCGATGAACCTGCAAGAAATCACCCAACGCCTGCATCAGATCCGCGATACCAACGACTGGCGCGGCTTCCACAGCCCGAAGAACCTGGCCATGGCCGCCAGCGTCGAAATGGCCGAGCTGGTAGAAATCTTCCAGTGGCTGAGCGAGGACGAATCGCGCCAACTGCCTGCCGACAAACTGGCCCACGCCGGCCAGGAAATCGGTGACGTGGTGCTCTACCTGTTGCTGCTGTGCAGCGAACTGGGTCTGGACATGGACCAAGTGGTGCGTGCCAAGCTGGCCGACAGCGAGAGGCGCTTCGCCCGATGAACGATCGTCATTTCGATGAGCTGGCCACCCGCTTTGCCGAAAAGATCTATGGCGGCGCCAAGGGCGCGATCCGCCTGGCGGTGTTGCAGGCCGACCTGGCCGAAGCGCTACCCGACCGCCCGCTACGCATCCTCGACATCGGCGCCGGGTTGGGCCACATGGCCTTGTGGCTGGCCGAGCGCGGCCACCAGCTGACCCTGGCCGAACCCGCGGCGCCCATGCTCGACGGCGCCAGAGCGCGCTTTGCCGAAGCCGGCCAGACCGCCACTTTCATCCAGGCGCCCTGGCAAGACCTGCTCGGCCAACTGACCGAGCGCTACGACCTGGTGCTCTGCCACGCCGTACTCGAATGGCTGGCCGAACCCGAGAGCATCCTGCCGGTGCTGCACCAGCTCACGGCCCCCGGCGGTTGGTTATCGCTGGCCTTCTACAACCGCGACGCCCTGGTCTATCGCAACCTGCTCAAGGGCCATTTCCGCAAGTTGCGCAGCAACCGGCTGGAAGGTGAAAAGCAGAGCCTGACCCCACAGAAACCGCTTGATCCACGCGAACTCAAGGCGCAACTTGAGCCTATGTGGCAGGTTGAAAGCGAAAGCGGCGTGCGGGTGTTTCACGACTATATGCCCAAGGAATTCCAGGGCAAGGCCGAGCTGCTCGACCTGCTGGAAATGGAACTGGCCCACCGTCGCCACCCCAGCTTCGCCGGGCTTGGCCGCTACCTGCACTGGGTTTGCCGCC
This sequence comes from Pseudomonas sp. D5(2026), assembly GCF_057766845.1. Taxonomy (NCBI): domain Bacteria; kingdom Pseudomonadati; phylum Pseudomonadota; class Gammaproteobacteria; order Pseudomonadales; family Pseudomonadaceae; genus Pseudomonas; species Pseudomonas sp. D5(2026). The sequence continues at coordinate 590,405 of NZ_CM173421.1, read as the reverse complement.
CCCGCTAATCCGCCGCGCCGGGAGGAACACATGCCGTACCGTTTGTTGTGCCTGGCCTTGCTGCCCATTGCCCTGGCTGGCTGCCAGGGCAGCAACCCGTATGTGGCCAGCAGCCGCCCGTTACCACCGGCCCCTGCCCAGGCGGCCACCACCTTCGACGCCAGTGCCTACCCAGCGCCCGTTCGCGATTACGGGCACTACCGCAGCTGGAGCTGGCGCAACGGGCAGTTGCCCAGCGGCGCTGTAGGTGCCGACCCGGCGCAACTGGCCGATGCGGTGAGCGGCGCGCTCGATCAGCATGGCCTGCGCCCCTCTCGCGCAGGCCCTGGCGATTTGCTGGTAAGCGCCGGTATACGCCTGGAAAAACGCTTGCGCCAGGTGCGTGACTACGACAGCTACGACCCCTACTACGGGCCGTACCCTTATGGTGGTGTGGGCTATGGCGGCTATCACCATGGTTATGGGGGCTATGCCAGCGTGCCCATCGTGCGTACCTACGAGGTCGAAGTCCTGGTGGTGCGCATCGACCTGTACGACGCCCGCAGCGGCCAGCCGGTCTGGAGCGCCAGCGCCGAAAGCAGCAGCAACAAGGACTCGCCCCGCGAGCGCGAAAGTGCCTTGCGCGATTCTGTGCACAAGGCGCTCAGCGGCTATCCTCCCAGTTAATAGCTAACGGAGAACCATCATGTTGCGCCGTCTCGTTCTACTGTCATTCGCGTTGTTGCTCGCTGCCTGCTCAAGCAACAACGTCCAGCAGGATTTCGATGCCAGCCGCGATTTTGCCGCCTACCGTAGCTGGGCATGGCAGGAGCCGGGCCTGCAGTACCGCCCGGATGACCCACGGATCAAGAGCGACCTTACCGAGCAGCGCATTCGCCAGGCGGTGGCAGACCAACTCGACCAGCGTGGCCTGCGTCCTGTACAAGGCGGAGCGCGGCCGGACCTGACCGTACGCACGTACCTGATCGTGGAACAGCGCCAACAACAGATCACCACCAACTACGGCGGTGGCTGGGGTGGCTACTGGGGCGGCTACTGGGGTGGCCCGATGTACAACGAAACCCGCAGTGTCGACTACAAGGTCGCCACCATTCAGGTCGACCTGTTCGATGGGCGTGACGGCAAGCTGGTATGGCGCGGCAGTGCCGAGCAGATCATGAACAACTACCCGCCAAGCCCAGAAGAACGTAACAGCGCTATCCAGAATACCGTGGCCAAGGTGCTGGGCAACTACCCACCGGGGAGCAAAAAATAGCGCTAGAACGCGGCTTTTGCATACGCCGTGGCACTGTGGGAGCGGGTGCACCCGCGCCCACAGAGATCGCGATTCCAAGTACGACTGCAACCCCTGCCAGGCCTGTGTCAACTGCGACAAAATCCGTTTCGACAGCGCCTTTTTCTATTGCCAACTGCACTCCCCCGCATGTTCCCGTCTATCTTCATTTAAGGAAACCTGACTGACCGGGTAGATGTGTTCAACATTTGGGAAGGGCGACCTGCCAATGCAAAGCATTGTTCTCCTGCTGTGGCTTGCCTTGTGCTCCGAACAGGATGTGCGTCAACGCCAGATCTCCAACGTGCTGACCCTGGGGGTGGCGAGCTGCGCCCTGGCCTGGTTGTTCAGCACTGGTCACAGCTGGATAGGCGCCGATGCCAGCGATGCCGGCTGGGCGCTGGCCATCGTCATGCTGCTGACCTTGCCAGGCTACATGCTCGGCCGCTTCGGTGCCGACGACGTCAAGCTGATGGGCGCCCTGGCCCTGGCCACCAGCCCGCAGTATGTGCTCGGAACCTTCATTGGCGCGGGCGTCAGTGTGCTGGTCTGGCTACTGACACGCCGGCGTCTGTGGACGCTGCTCAACCCCAAAGTGAAAAAACGTTTGCAGGAACTGACCGAGGAAATGGGTGATAAGCAGGCATTTGTCCCCTATGTGTTATCAGGTTTTCTTCTGACGGCCGTATGGATCCAATAAGCCTTCCAGTGGTCCGATGACTTGTACACACCTTGTACATTGTCGCCTGGTGCGACTACTTTTAAGCTGCCAGAGCGTCTGGCATGGGAGCAGGGCCGTATAAGAACAGGGAGTTGATCGTGTCCAGATCAGTGAGTGAAGTGAAGGTGTTGGTGGTTGATGACCAACCGGTCATTGTCGAGCAACTGAGTGAATTCCTCGAAACCAAGGGCTATGCCTGCGTTACAGCCCTCTCAACCGACGAAGCCATCGAGCACTATGTGGCAGACCCGACTATTGGCTTGCTCATCTGTGACCTGCACATGCCCGATCGGGATGGCATCGAGCTGGTACGCGCATTGAAGGAGATCAACGGTAGCCAGCGTATGTTCGAAGCCATCATGTTGACTGGGCGTGCCGAGAAGCAGGACTTGATCCGGGCGCTACGCGAAGGTTTCGCCGATTACTACCAGAAGCCAATGGACCTCGATGAACTGCTGGAAGGCGTCCGCCGGCAGGAAGAGGCCTTGCTGGAGCGCCAGCGCAACATTCGCGATCTGGGTGGCTTGAACCAGCGCTTGCAGGAACTGGCCGAGTCGGTGGACGAACTGTATCAGGACCTGGAAAAAGCCCGTGGCCAAGGTGCCCACCGGCGTGCCAGTGATGCAGAAGAAAGCGAAAGCGAGCTACCGGCAGCGTTCGAGAAACTGTCACCACGCCAGCTGGAAGTGGCGCGCCTGGTAGGCAAGGGCAAGACCAATTACCAGATCGCCTGCGAACTGGGCATTACCGAAAACACCGTGAAGCTCTATGTGTCTCAGGTATTGCGTTTGACGCATATGCACAACCGCACCCAACTGGCTCTTGCGCTGACCCCCAGCTCGTCGCCCGTGCACCAGCGGTTCACGACCCATTGAGTGAAGGCGCGGCCCACCATTTTGGAGCAGCCTTGCGCTGCGAAACGCTGCTCCGGCAAGCCCATATTTGCCTGCTACAACTGGATTGCCAGGTTCAATGTCAGCCGAGGCCCACGGTCCAGGCTATCCAGCGCCACATCCGCCAACGGCTTGGCCACCTCCAGCGCCACATTGAACATATGCCCAACCCCTAACCGCACACCCAGCGCCACCGAAGCCAGATGGGCGTCCTCCACCGGTCCCCGGTTATGCCAGGCCTGTGCGGTATCCACCACCGCATAGGGCTGAACCCGCGCAAGCCAGCTACTGCGCACGCTGTAGTTGAGCTCGTAAGCCACTCCCCAGCCCTTGTCACCGTCCGCCTGATCGCGCGGGTAACCGCGCCCGAAATTCTGCCCGCCAAACCCCGCACGCTCGCTGTCAGGCAATCGATCATCACTCCAGTACAACGCCCCGGACACCACCCCCTGCCAGTTATCCAACAGCCTGTCGCTCTGCAAACCGGAAAGCCGCAAGCGCAGGAAATCGAGATCGTAGTCAGCATCGCTGCGTGCTCCCAGGTAGTCCAGGCCCTGATAGACCCCGGCACTGACGATACGCAAACGCCCCTGCTCCACCTTGCGCCAGTCACCTTCGAATGCCAGCGCCCGCACATAGGTGTCGTACTTGCGAGACGGTGGCTGTTCGGCCATCCGGTCTTCACCATGCTCACTGACTGAATACACGTGGCCCTGCACCGCCAGCCACTCATTGGGCCTTACAACCACCGGCTGACGCAGGCCGATCGCATAGCGCTCACTGTCGTGCTTGCGGGTGATATCGCGGCCATCGTCCAAACGTATGCGCGTGCCGGGCTCGCTGCGGTAGCGCGACGCCGACAGCAGCAGTTGGCTTCCGGCGGCGTCCAGGTACTGGCTGTAATCGAGACGCTGGTAGTAGACCCGGTCATTGCCAGGGGGCAGCAGCCAGCTGGCCGTTACGCGTTCGCCATGGCGGGTCTGGGCATTGCTGGCTACGGTGATCAGGGCCTGTGCAGCATCACGGCTGGAGTCGGCCACGGTCACAGCGGCGCTGAGTGGCTTGCGCCGTGCATGCACGGTCAGCTGGGCGACACCATCGGCAGCCCGCGCCATTGCCAATTCGGCCTCTACCACGACCCCTGGCATGCGCGTAGCCAGGCCCAGATAGCGCTCCAGCGTTTCGCGGGTCAGTGGGCGCTCGGCCTCAATGCGCGCCAGCAACTGCTGCAAATACTCATTGGCCGATCCGATATCGCCGTCCACGTGGTAATCACGTACGTAACCTTCGACCAGCACCACATTGACCCTGCCATCGGCCACATCCTGAGGCGGCAGGTAGGCATACGACAACAAGTAGCCCTCCTGCCGGTAGCGTTGGGTCAGGCGCTGGGTGTATTGCTGCAATTCACCCAACGTGGTTTCGTGCCCGATCAGCGGCTGATAGTGTTCGCGCAGGTCGCCCAAGGGGAACACCGTGCCGCCCTCGAAGCGCACTTTATGCAGCACCAGCCGGGTGTTGGCCGGGGCCCAGCTGGGATTGTCGATAGCCGCCCCGGCCAGCCGTATGCGGGGGTTCACAGGGGAGTAGTCCGTCATCGGCAGGTTGGCGCTGGGCAGACGCCGCTCGTACTCATGGCTGTCGAGAAACCCCGGCAACGGGTCGGCATGGGCAGCAAGTGCCCAAAGCAGCAACATCAGGGGCACGACCAGAGGACGCATAGGGCACTCCATGTTCCCATGGGTTGCGGGGCACCAGCCGGCCACACCCGTCACTTGCAAGCGTAGGTGCTGGCCCGGCTGCCGTCGAACATCTACTCGCTGACCTGGAACGCCACCCGCGCCGTCTGACCGCTTTCGTCCAGCGCGCTGAGTTCAGCCTGCCCGACCTGTGGCAAACGCAGCAACAGGCTGTCCTGCCCTTGGGTTTCACCCAGCGGCTGGCCGTTGAGGAACCACCAGCGCCGTCCACCACCACCCAAGGCAGAGAGCTGCAATTGCAGCGGCTCAGTGCTGGTGGCCGGGCGACGCAGATTGTCGCCTGGGCGCACGCCGACGATCGACAGCGGTGGTGCACTGGCCGGCGCCTGCGGCGGGCAGGCCGGGTCGATGGCCGGCAATCGCGCCAGGCGCCGCTCGACACGGGGTAGCCACGGTTCCAGCGGCGCCGGCCACAGGGCGATGTCACGAGCCCTGGCGCCCGGGCAGCTACCATCGACCCGCAAGCCCTGCTCGTTGACCCACACCTTTTCACGCAAGCCCAGGCCCAGCGGCTGGTCGGCTGCCTGCAAGGTTGGCGGCGTGGTGCCGTCCAGGGTCCATGCAAAGCGCTGACGCCGACAGTTGGTGTCCTGCTTGCTCATCGGCTGGCCCAGCGGCCAACAGATCGCCGCAACACCGATATTCGCAGGTACCCGCTCTACAGGGACGCTGATGCCGCGTTGGCTGTCGCGATTGCTCAACAGATCGTGCACCTGCAACATCAGCGGCGCCGCCGACGCCAGGCCGAACTGCCCGGGTACCGGTGTACCGTCGGGGCGGCCAATCCATACGCCGATCAGGTAGCGCGGCCCCACGCCAATCGACCAGGCATCGCGAAAGCCGTAGCTGGTGCCGGTTTTCCAGGCCAGTTGCGGGCGCTGCACCAGTTCGGCGTGCGGGTCGCGGTCCGGGCGCGCCTGGCCACTGAGGATACGCCGGATGATCCACGCCGCCCCTGGCGACAGCAACCGGTGCTCCACCAAGGGGGCCTGTGGCTGCAGGCGCACCTGCGCACTGTTGCCCCCCCGCGCCAGCGCCGCGTAGCCGCCGACCAGGTCTTCCAGCCGGCTGCCGGCACCGCCCAGGATCAACGACAGGTTGGGCTCGGCAAGGGGCGGCAGTATCAGCGGCATGCCCGCCATGCGCAGTTGCGCGGCAAAGCGTTTCGGGCCGTAGGCTTCCAGCAATTGCACGGCGGGCAGGTTGAGCGACAGGGCCAGCGCCGAGCTGGCCGACACAGGCCCGCTGAAACCCATGGAGAAGTTGCCGGGGCGGTAGTCGCCGTAGCGTCGCGGAACATCCTGCAACAGCGATTCGGAATGGATCAGGCCATCGTCCAGCGCCATGCCGTAGAGAAAAGGCTTGAGGGTGGAGCCGGGCGAACGTAGCGAGCGCACCATGTCGACATGGCCAAAGCGGCGCTCATCAGACAAATCTACCGAGCCCAGGTACGCGCGCACCGCCATGCTCTGCGCTTCAACCACCAGAATGGCGGCCGAGGTACGCTCGGGCAGCCGGGCGCGCCAGCCCAGCAGCAAGTCTTCGAGGCGCCGCTGAAGCGCAGCGTCAAGCGTGGTGCGGATCAGCGGCGGGCTGTCCGCGCGGTTCAGGCGCCGGGCCAGTAATGGCGCCAGGGCCGGTTCCTGCCGCGGCGCCAGCACCAGCGGCTCCTCGGCCGCCTCGCGGATTTGCTGGGCCGGCCATACCTGGTATTCAGCCAGGCGCTGCAGCACCTTGTCCCGGGCACGCTGGGCACGCTTGGGGTGGCGGTCCGGGCGCAGCCGGCTGGGTGCCTGGGGCAGCACGGCCAGCAATGCCGCTTCGGCAGGTGTCAGGTGCCGGGGGGACTTGCCCAGGTACGCCCAGCTGGCTGCCGCCACGCCCTGAAGCGTGCCGCCGAAAGGTGCGCGGTTCAGGTAGATCTGCAGGATCTCGCGCTTGGACAAGTGCCATTCCAGCTGCAACGTGCGCCATAGCTGGCGCAGTTTGCCAACCAGGGTACGGTCGTGCGGGTCGAGCAGGCGTGCCACCTGCATCGACAATGTGCTGCCGCCCGACACGACACGCCAGCCGCGCAGGTTCAGCCAGGCCGCGCGGGCCAAGGCCAGCGGGTTGACCCCTGGGTGGTCGTAGAACCAACGGTCCTCGTAAGTCAGCAAGGCCTGCAGGTAAAGCGGCGAAACCTCTTCGGGGCTTACGGGGTAGCGCCACACGCCATCAGCATCAGCAAAGCGCCACAACGGCGTGCCGTCTTCGGCCAGCACTACCCGGGCCAGGTCATCACCCGGCAGCGGCAGCGGCCAGATACGATCAGCCAGCCAGAACAGGCTGCCGAGCACCAGCAGACTGATCAGCGTGGCACGCAACAACCTGCCCGCACGGCACCGTGGTCGCGCTAAGCTTGGCATCGGGAACCGACCTGGCCAGGTAATGGCCAAAGGCTTTGGGACGACAACCTCGCCGATTTTTTCATCAGGAAGCAACTATGCATGTAGAAGGTTTTTTCGAGTGGCTGGGCCAGGCACTGGGGTCGTTGATCCGCTTCATCGTCGACGCATTGAGCGGGTTGTTCAACCTGCTGGCCAATGCCGGTGGCAACTTCATCGATGGCCTGTCGCGCACCTTGGGCATGGACACGTCGCTGCTGAGCATCCTGGCCCTGATCATCGGCCTGATGCTGCTGTACTCGGCAATCCGCGCATTCATGCGCGCCTCGATTATCCTCGGAATCATCTGGCTGGTGCTGGGGCTGTGGGTGATGAGCTGGGTGATCCACTGATCTGCGCGGTCTTTGTGGGAGCGGCCTTGCGTCGCGACAGGGCTGCACAGCAGCCCCAGGCTTTCAGCTTCGCCGCTTGAATTGTCGGGGCCGCTTTGCGGCCCTATCACGACGCAAGGCCGCTCCCACACTTTCCGCGTAGAGCGGGTCTCTAGCGGGCTTTCACCGTCATCTCCCCTTGCCCATCGCCCACGGCCTGCAGGTTCGGCCGATACATCGACTCGACCTGCGGCGGCGGCACGCGGTAGGTGCCCGGGGTCACTGCTCGCGCCAGGTACAGCAGGTGGGTGGTGCCATAGCCGTCAAGCTTGAGCGCGGCAACATAACGGTCATCACGGTACTCCTGATGCACCACGCTGGCGTTCTGCATCGACTCGCGCCACGCCTTCACTGCACTGCTGGCGTTGTCCAGGCTGGCGGCGCTTTGAGCCAGGTTCTGGTTTTCCAGCTCCAGGCCGGCCGGCAGCAGGTCCACCACCAACGCATCCGGCACGCGGTCCTCAGCCTTGAGCGCCAGGTGCACGAGCACAAGGTCGCCACTGCGCAGGTTGTGCAGGTCCAGCGGCTGGCCATTCATACCCAGGTACTCTCTGCGAATCTGCAGGCCGTTGCCGCCAGCAGCAGGCGCCTGCCGTGGGTAGCCCGACAAGGTCAGCTGCTGGTACAGCGTCTCGTTGCCTTCATTCTGCACGCTCAGTGGCGAGGCCAGTAACGGGCCTTCCAGCTTCATACCGGCGTCGGCATTGTTCAACTCGCGCACTTCACCCCCGCTGTCCAGGCGTGCCTGCCACTGGCCTTCCGGCTTGCCCAGCAGGCCACGGCCAGCGAGGAACAGTGCATTGCGCTCTTGGGTCGACAGCCAACGGTTGGCTGCCAGTTCATCCGACAAGGCGAACAGGCGCTGATCGACCTGGCTGCTGGCCAGGTTGCTTTCCTGCAGCAGCGCCAGGATCAGCGCCTGGTCACGCAGGGCGCTGCCATAATCGGCCAGCCAGCCTTTGCCCCGGCTGATGCCCAGGCCCGCCTGCAAGGCTTGCTCGGCACGCGGTTTGTCGCCCATTTTGTCCAGCGCCACTGCCAGTTGTACCAGCGGCAGACCGGAGCGGGCATCGGCGCGACGTTCGAACAGGCCACGCAGGGCCCCCAACGGCGCCTGCTGGCTGCGCGACAGCACCAGCGCCGCATAGGCCTGCACGGCAAAGCGCGTGTGGTCGGCATTTTCGCTGTAGTCGACTTCGATCAGGTTGCGTTCCTGCAGGTAACGCAGCAGGCGCTCACTGGCCTTCTTCAGTGCCTCGGCAGGCACGCCGTAACCTTGGTCACGGGCACGCAGCAGGAAGTCGGTAACATAGGCGGTGAGCCAGTACTCTTCTTCGCTGTCCGAACTCCACAGGCCAAAGCTGCCGTTGTAGCGCTGCATCCCCAGCAAGTGCTCGATGCCCATTTCGATCTTGCGCTTGCGCACATCCGCCGGCTCGCCCTTGATGCCCAGGCGCTTGAGGCTGTCGGCATCGGCGTACAGCGAGGGGTACAGGCCACTGGTGGTCTGTTCGAGGCAGCCGTAGGGGTAGGCTTGCAGCGCGCGAATCTGCTCGGCAAGGTTCAGCGGCGGCCGGCTCGACAAGGCCAGGCTGGCTTCCAGGCCAGCGGGTTCGAAGGCGGCCAGGTCTGCTTCGGGCAGGGTCCACGGCTGGTCCTTCAGGGCCACACGGTAGTGCTTGAGCATTGCCGGGTAGGCCGGTCGCACGCCCAGCGTCCACTCACGCTCGAACGCTGTGATCGGCTCGTTCGGCAGTTGCAGGCCAGTCACCCGGACATGCACCTTGCCCTGCCCCAGCCCCCCCTGGGCCTGCACCGGAATCATCAGCGTCGAGCGCTGCCCTTCGCCCAGGTTAACGCTCTGCACGGCATTGGCCGCCAGGCTCAGTTGCCCATCCGTGGTGATTTCGACGCTCAGTTGCTGAGCGCGGCCGGACAGGTTGGCGAGGTCCAGTGCCAGGCTGGTACGGTCGCCACCGGCCAGGAAGCGCGGGGCCGAAAGCTCGGCAATCAACGGTGCGGCGACCACGGTCTTGCCTTCGGCCATGCCGAAGTGCTCTTCGGTCCAGGCCTGGGCCATCAACCGCAGTTCGCCGTTGAAGTCGGGGATATCGACCGTGACCTGGCCCTCACCCTTGTCGTCCAGCGTCACCGGCAGGCTCTGTTGGGCAACGATGGTTACCGTAGTGTTGGGTCGCTTGCCCCCCTTGGCCATCGCTGCGTCACCACCGAACGCCAGGCTGGCCAGGCGGCCCTGCCCGGCCTCGATCAATTGGCCGTAGATGTCCAGTTGATCGGCACCATAGGCCTTGCGCCCGAACAGGCTGGCGAACGGGTCGGGGGTTTTGAAATCGGTGATGTTGAGGATGCCCACGTCCACCGCCGACAACAGCACATGCACCTGTTTGGGCACACTGCCATCGGCGTTAGCGGCCTTGATCTTCACCGTCAACGGCTGTTTCGGTCGCATTTTCTCCGGTGCCTGCAGGCTCAGCGCAAGCTTGCGCTCGGCGCGGTCCAGCGGCAGGTGCAGCACGCCCACGGCGCGCTTGGGCGTGGCATTGGCCTTGCGCTCACCAGGGCGGATAACCAACGCGCTGATGTACAGATCGTGGCGGGCCCAGGCCTTGTCCAGTTGCACGTCAAAGGTCTTGCCTTCGGCGGGCACATCGATTTCCTGCCACCACAGCGGGCCATCGCTGGACTCGATCATCAGGTAGCCACTGCCCGCAGCGGGCGGGGTGACGGTGACCTTGGCGGTAGCGCCATCGGCGTAGGAGGGTTTGTCCAGCGCCAGCTTGACCTGGTCCGGTCGCACCGCGCCGCCCTCAGCGTTGTCCTGGGCGCGATAGCCGGCCCAGAAGCGCTCGCTGGATACCAGACCGGTCTGCGGGTCTTCGACCTCGACGCGGTAAGGGCCCCATTCAACCTGGAAGCTGAGCTTGGCAGTGGAACCTGCCTTGACGCTGATCGTCTCTTCGTTCTGGGTCAGGAATTTCTCATTGTAGGCGTAACTCCAGCCGTCACTTTGCGAGTAATTCCAGTAGTAATCGCGGCGTTCGCGAACAAGGCGCACCTTGAGCGCATCGGCCGCCAGTTTGTGACCGTCGCGGTCGGCCAGCAGGAATTCAAATTCCACCGGCCCGTTGCTATCAGTTTCATCACCTTCGAACAGGCCTCGCAGGCCCGGCAGGCGCTCAGCCGGCCAGATAGGCTGCTCCAGGCGCCGGGTGATCGGCCGGCCACCCGACTCCTGCAGGCTGGCCTGCACGGTCAGTTGCAGCGGAGAGCGGGCTTCGGCCCAACGGCTTTCGATATCGACCACCGCCTTGCCGGCCTGGTCAAGGGTGACCTCGTCCAGTTCCAGGTCCTGCTTCAGATCGGTTTCGGTGACCGAACCGAACTGGTAGCCAGGCAACGCCGGTACCGCCTCACGCAGCGGGCGTACATAGGCCTGACCGCTCAGGCGATTGCCGGCGGCCGGGGCGCCATAGAGGTAACGGCCATTGACCTGGATGCGCGCATCTTCATCCGGCGAAAGCGGTTTGCTGCTGCCCTTGAGTTCCAGCGCGAGGCGCTCGGGCAGGAAGTCTTCGACAAGAAATTCATAGACCTGCTTGCGCCCGCCCCCCAGGTCGAGCAGCAGTTGCCAACGGCCCGTCGGGGCCTCGGTGGCCAATTGCAACTGGTACTGGTACAAGCCATTGCTGTCGGCTTCCCAGACGAACTTGCGGCTCACCTGTTCATCCGGGCGACGCACTTCCACGCTCACCGGTTGGGCTTTGACCGGCTTGCCGTCCTGGTCGCGCAGCAGACCGTTGAGCAGCACCGTCTCACCCGGGCGGTACAGGTCGCGCGGGCCGAAGATGAAGAACTGCAGCGGGTTGGCCTGAGGCCCGGTGATGTCGAATTCGGCCAGGTCCAGGGCTGCGGTGTTCAGGCGCAACAACGTGGTATGCACGCCCTGGGTGGCGATCAGGGTATCGGCCTTGGGCGTGATTGGCAGCTGGGCATGCCCCTTGCCATCGGTAGTGGCCTGGGCCAGCAGCTTGCCCTTTTCATCATGGATTTCCAGGTTGACGTCGCTCAACGCTTTGCCGCCTTCCAGGGCTTGAGCAAACACGTCGATGCGGTCGCGGTAGCGGTGGGCCGACACGCCGATGTCGCTAAGGGTGAACAGGGTTGCCGGCTGAGAATAATCATAGGTACCCGAGGCGCGCATCACGGCCAGGTACACACCTGGCGCCTGCAACGGCTTGATGCCGGCAATTGGCAACAACACGGTCTCACGCGTGTTGCGTGCCGGGTTGAGATCGAAGCGGCCGCTGTAGACCAGCTCGGCCATGTCCAGGGTTTCCTTGGACTGGTAGTAGTACAGGCTGCTGTTGCGCCCCCAGTTGGCCAGGAAAGTCGAGAGCATGTCTGGCTTGACGCGAAAGAACTCGACATCCACCTTGTCGACGTTCAGGGCAATCACCGGCAGCCCTTCGGCCAGACGCGTAGGCAGCAGCGAGCCGCGGCTGGCAAAGCCGATGGTCGGCTGCATGTCGCGGGTTTCCAGGCGGGTGATCGACTCGCTGTCCAGCTGCTTGCCATTGACTGCCAGCAGCCCCTTGTCGACGGTCAGCACCAGCTTGCGCTGCGGCTCCAGGTGGCGCAAGCGCAGCTCCATCTGGTTGTCGGAGAGTTCCCAGGCACCGTCGAGCTTGCCTTTGACGGTGTCGACCAGGTGCACTTTGTTGGTGAAGTCCTGCTTGGCATCCAGCGGTACGGAAAAGCTGATCGACAGCGTTGCCGCGCCATCGAGCTGCACTTCCGATACGTCCAGCACCGTGAGTTCGCGGCCCTCATAGCGCTTGGCGAGCAAAGCCGGGTCCTCACGCTTGGGGGCGGAGGCTTCGGCGGGCGCGGAGGCCACAGACTTCTCGACCGGCGCCGGCTTGCCCGGCGTGGAAGAGTCACAGGCACTGAGCAACGCCAGCGCGCAGGCCAGCAACAATCCTTTGTTGAACATGAGATAGGAACTCTTGGGCAGCGTGTACGTGAGGGCAGCAACTATAGCGCAACGTCGGGTGCAGCACCTGTTGTTGCGCGCCAGGTCAGACCATGGTCGCGCTAAATGGTTGCCTGGTCGGTACACTGTGGCCATTCGTTAAAAGGGGGCCGCGTTGCGCCCCTTCGCGGGCTTGCCCGCTCCCACAGGTTTGGCGTCGGCCGCAAGAGCAACACTTTCCTGTGGGGGCGCGCAAGCTCGCGAAGGGGCACACAGCGGCCCCAAGATCTCATGGAATGCACATGCCCCAACTCGCTGCCGACTGGCGCCACCGCCCCACCCACCGCAAGGTCTGGGCGCTAGCCGCGCCGATGATCCTGTCAAACATCTCGGTACCGCTGGTGGCGCTGGTCGACAGCACGGTCATCGGCCATCTTCCGCACGCCCACCAGCTGGGCGCCGTGGCCGTGGGCGCCACCTTGTTCACCTTCATGGTCGGCCTGATGGGCTTCCTGCGCATGGGCTCCACCGGTTTCGCTGCTCAGGCTGCCGGCCGTGGCGACGGTGCCGCGTTACGCCAGGTACTGGTGCAAGGGCTGCTGCTGGCGGTCGGCTTCGCCCTGTTGATCGGCCTGCTGGCCCTGCCCTTCAGCCAGCTGGCACTTCATGCGATGCAACCCAGCGCAGCCCTGCAGCAATCCACCGAAGACTTCTTCCATACCCGGCTGCTTGGCCTGCCTGCGGCGCTGGCCAGTTACGCGCTGGTCGGCTGGTTCCTCGGCACCCAGAACGCCAGGGCACCACTGGCAATCCTGCTGACCACCAACCTGCTGAACATCGCCTTGAACCTGTGGTTCGTGCTGGGCCTGGACTGGGGCGTACTGGGCTCGGCGCGGGCGTCGGTGATTGCCGAATGGAGTGCCGCCCTGCTCGGCCTGGCCTTGACCCGGCCGGCCCTGCGGGCCTACCCGGGGCAGATCGTGTGGGCAGCGCTCAAGCGCTGGCAGGCCTGGAGGCCACTGCTGGCGGTGAACCGCGATATCTTCCTGCGCAGCCTGGCGCTGCAACTGGTGTTCCTGCTGATTACCGTGCAAGGCGCACGCCTGGGCGAAGCGACCGTGGCGGCCAACGCCCTGTTGCTCAATGGCCTGCTGCTGACGGCCTATGCGCTGGATGGGCTGGCCCATGCGGTGGAGGCCTTGTGCGGCCATGCCATTGGTGCCCGTGACCGCGACACCTTGCGCCGCTCGCTGGTGGTCGCTTGTGCTTGGTCACTGATCACCAGCCTGGGCTTTGCCGGGCTGTTCCTGCTGGGTGGGCACCTGTTCATCGACTTGCAGACCGACATCGAAAGTGTGCGGGCGGCGGCTTATCCGTATTTGCCCTACCTGGCGTTGCTGCCGCTGATCGCGGTGTGGAGTTACTTGCTGGATGGCTTGTTCATCGGCGCGACCCGGGCGCGGGAAATGCGAAATGCAATGCTGGTTTCGGTGTTGATTGCGCTGCCGGTGGCAGTGGCCATGAGCGGGTTGGGCAACCATGGGTTGTGGATGGCGTTTCTTGGGTTCATGGGGTTGCGGGCGGTGACGTTGGGGTGGGTTGGATGGAAACTGAAACTGGAGGACAAGTGGGTCACAGGGCCCGGAAACACAATATGAAAAATATGCTCGATTGACTGCTTCCAAGCCTCTGGCCGATAAAAGCAGAACCCATGGAGGGGGCTCACACCAACGGCCTATGAGCAAGGAGCCATCATGTACCCTCCACCCGCGCCATCAGGTGTCTCAGTACTTAGCAACATGCACGCTGCAAGCAAAGAGCGTAACTACTTTAAAAATGGCGGCAGTGCTTTTCTAGTGTCGTGGTTCTATTCGAAGGTTCGTAATCGAGGCGAGTGGGATTACAAGCAACAGGGAAGGCAATATGAGGCTTTAGGTAATTTCAATTATGGCGCAACTGGAACTGCTGCTGGCCTTTCGGAGGAATTCCTGTTGAGGGGGGCGGGATGGGCACAGAGCCGCGCGGGGACCAGTAATTCAGCATTTGGATCATGGTGGGGCAGCTCCCCTTATGGCGACGACCCCGAGGATCAGGAATGGATCAAGAAAGGGATCGAATATGCCAAGTCATACGGGTATTAGATGGCTGATTGCTTGCCTGCTTCTGCTTATCCTCGGTCAAACCCTATGGATCTTCTCCAGAGATGCAAGGCCTGTGTTGACCAAGATTGTTTCTGAAACTCCAATTGGCAAGCAGAGTGCCATTTATGAGGTGCTCAGCGATGCTGGTGGGGCGACAGTGCCGCTGATCTACTTGTACTTTGTGGCTGAAAAACAACAGCACGATGATCAGGTCTTGAAGGGCCTTGAAAGGCTGACGCCTTTCCTGGTCACTCGACAATCGGGCGCCGTGCTGCACGTGGAGGGCCTGAAAATAACGGCGCGGACTGAGGAGCAGGTCTACAGCTATTCGAGTACCACTCTTCTCGAAGAGGGTGGCGCAGTATTGCCTATTACAATCGAACTCACCGCGACGTCTCACCGAGAGTGATAGTCAAAGGGGCCGCGCAACGGCCCCTTTGCATTTCAGGAGGACAGGTACGAAGACCGGGTCAAGCCCAGGCGCAAGGCATCCAGATACTGGGTCCGCTCACGCGCAGTGATCTTGGCGCTGGCAACCTTGTCGCGGTAATGCGTCATCAACTCTTCCGGCGACAGGTGCACGTAGCGCAGCATGTCTTCGATGGTGTCGTGGGTTTCGATACCGGCGTGGTACACGCTGCCGTCGGCATTCTGGTAGATGTTCACCGAATCGGTATCACCGAACAGGTTGTGCATGTCACCCAGGATTTCCTGGTAGGCACCCACCAGGAACACGCCCAGCAGGTAATCCTCACCCTCCTTCACCGCATGCACCGGCATGCTGGTTTCGATGCTCTGCTCGTCAACGTACTGGTTGATCTTGCCGTCGGAATCGCAAGTCAGGTCCTGCAATACCGCACGCCGCATCGGCTCTTCGTCCAGGCGGTGCAGCGGGATGATCGGCAGGACCTGGCCGATGGCCCAGGTGTCTGGCAGGCTCTGGAACACCGAGAAGTTGCAGATGTACTTGTCGGCCAGCTTGTCGTTCAGCTCGTCCAGCACCTGGCGGTGCGAGCGCTGGCGGGCTTTCAGCGAGTTGTGCAGGCGGCGGCACACGGCGAAATAGCACTGCTCGGCCAGGGCCTTCTCGCCCAGGCTCAGCTTGCCATCGGCGTACTGCGCGGCCACATCACCCATGTAGTGGGTGGCGCGCCAGTAGGTCTCGGTGACCATCTCGATGTCGGTCGGGCCAAGCAGGTCGACCAGCCACTGCACGGTCTCGGGCAGGGCTTCCTTGTTCTCGATGGTCGGTACGTCGTCGTTGTGTTTCTCGACGTCGGTTACCTGGATCACCAGCATGGCGTGGTGCGCGGTCAGCGAACGGCCACTCTCGGAGAAGATGTGCGGGTGCGGCAAGCCCTGCGCGTCGCAGAACTCCTTGAGCATGCCCACCACCACGCCGGCGTAGTCGTCCATGTCGTAGTTGATCGAGCTGGCATTGCGCGAGTGGGTGCCGTCGTAGTCCACACCCAGGCCGCCACCTACGTCGATGTGATCGACCGGCAGGCCCAGCGCACGCAGTTCGCCGTAGTAGCGGATGGCTTCCTTGAAGCCGTGCTGGTAGTCGGCCAGGTTGGCGATCTGCGAACCCATGTGGAAGTGCAGCAGGCGGATGCCCTGATCCAGGCCCGCATCGCGGAAGCGCTGCACCACCGAGAGCAGCTGGGCGGCGGACAAACCGAACTTGGACTTCTCGCCACCGGTGTCAGCCCACTTGCTCGAGGCCAGCGACGACAGGCGAACACGCAGGCCTACCTGCGGTTTCACCTTGAGCTCGGCGGCCTCTTCGATCACCAGGGCCACTTCCGACTCTTTCTCGATGACGATGAACACGTTGTGGCCGAGCTTCTGGCCCATCAGCGCCAGGCGAATGAACTCACGGTCCTTGTAGCCGTTGCAGACGATGGTGCCACCCTTCGGCGCCAGCGCCAGCACTGCCAGCAACTCGGGTTTGGAGCCGGCTTCCAGGCCGATGGAAACGTTTTGCGTAGCGATGATGTTTTCCACCACCGCTTCCTGTTGGTTGACCTTGATCGGATACAGCGCGGTGTACTGGCTCTGGTACTCCAGGCGCGCGATGTTGGCGTCGAACGCACCAGTCAGCTGGCGTACGCGGTCCTGCAGAATGTCGGGGAAGCGCACCAGCAAGGGCAGCGACAGGCCGCTCTGGCGCAGTTCGTCCACCTGCTCGTACAGGTCGATCGGTGCGCTGTCGGGGCCGTTGGGGCGCACTTCGACGCGCCCGGCTTCATTGATGGCGAAATAACCAGCGCCCCAATGGCGGATGCCATAAACACTGCGGCTGTCGGCCACGGTCCATTGGCTACCATCGTCTTTGCGTGTGCGTCGTACGGACATTCAAGTCCCCTATAGATAAGTCGAAGACACTGCCCCGCAGGCAGCGGAGCGAGTGTAAAAGCTGAAAATGACGATTCATCCGTGCTCAGGCATAGACCCTGACCACGAGAACGAGTTTAGAAAGCGCTGGGCAAAAAATCGCGCGATGGCCTCAGCCGCCGGACTTTTTCGCCTTGAAACCCTGTTTGGTCAGCTCGCCGATCAACAGCTCGACATGGTCGCCCTGGATCTCGATAACCCCGTCCTTCAGGGCGCCGCCGGTGCCGCAGCGGCGCTTGAGCGTGGTCGCCAGTTCTTTGAGCTGGTCGGGCGGCAGCGGCACGCCGGTGACGGTGGTCACGGTCTTGCCGCCACGGCCTTTGCTTTCGCGGCGCACGCGGGCAATGCCGTCGCCTTCGGGGATGATTTGCTGCTTGCAGGTGCAGGCGTCCACCGGCTGGCCACAGTCGGGGCAGTGCCGACCGGCGTCGGTGGAGTACACGAGACCGCCAAGGGCGGAAAAGGAAGAAGCTTTCTTGGCCACTTTTGTTCCTCGGTGCTGAGGACAAAAACTGGTCGTGCCTTGGGGTTGAGGCCGACCGCGAAGCCCCACTCTGGCAGGGGCGGCGCTACTGCTGCAAGAATTGCGGCAGCCCGAAAAGGGCGCGCAGTGTAACGATAAATACGGCGATTGTGTAGGAGCGGGTTTACCCGCGAATAAGGGCAAAGCCCTTGCCCTGCGAAACGGGTGTCTGGGCCGGTATTTCGCGGGCAAACCCGAGCCTACAAAGTGGCCTTATAGCGCTGCAACGCCGCCAACGAGTCCGGGCAATAAGGCTTGCTCAGGCTTTCCTGCTCAGCCTGTTCCAGGCCGATGAAGCGCGCCTCGATCACCTCTTCCGGCTGCAACCGCAACGGTGCATCCGACACCGCCGAATACACCGCACACCACAAGCGGTTATCCGGCTGGTCAAAGTAGAACCGCTCGTGAAAGCGCAGCTCGGCGCCTTCGATGCCCAGCTCTTCGGCCAACTCGCGCGCAGCCGACTCGGCATACGCTTCGCCAGCCGCGACCATGCCGCCCGCCGCCACATCCCAATACCCCGGGTACAGCGCCTTGCTCAGCGTACGGCGGTGTACACACAGTTCACCGGCACTGTTGAACAGCAGAATGAATGTGCAGCGCCCGATCAGGCCACGCTCGCGCAGCTCGGCACGAGGCAAGGCGCCCAGTACCTGGTCGGTTTCGTCCACCCAGGTCACCAGCTCGCGGTCGGAAGCCGCCCGATGGGCGGCCTCGGCTGGGCTGATAGCCATCATCAACCCTGCGACAGCAGCTGACGCAGGTCGATAACCGCGGCGTTGGCCCGGGAAATGTAGTTGGCCATGACCAACGAGTGGTTGGCCCACATGCCGAAGCCACTGCCGTTGAGCACCATCGGACTCCACAGCGGCTCTTGCGAGGCTTCCAGCTCACGGATGATCTGACGCACGCTGACCGTGGCATTCTTCTTCGCCAGCACGTCGGCGAAGTCCACCTCGATGGCACGCAGCAGGTGCGACAGCGCCCAGGCTTGGCCGCGGGCTTCGTAGAACACGTTGTCGATCTGCAGCCATGGCGTTTCCACCAGCTCCTCATCCACCTGCGGCGCCTGGCCGGCAACGACCGACTCGGTCTTCAGCGTGGAGTTGAGCTTGACCCGGCCAACGCTGGCCGAGAGGCGCTGCGACAGCGAGCCCAGACGGGTTGCCACGTCACCCAGCCAGTTGTTCAGGTTGTCGGCGCGGGTATAGAAGATCGCGCCCTTGTCGCCGGCAGCCAGGCGGGTCTGGTAGCGGGTCAGCGACTTGATGCCTTCTTCGAACTCCGACTCGCTCGAAGGCAGAATCCAGCTCTTGTTGTCGAAGTTGAAGCGGGGCTCGGCCTTGGCCAGGTCGGCGTCTTCGGTAGACTGCGACTGCGAACGGGCGAAGTCTTTACGCAGAGCACGGGACAGGTCGCGGACCTGGACCAGCACGCCATATTCCCAGCTTGGCATGTTGTCCATCCACAGCCCCGGCGGGAAGCGGTCGTTGGAAATGTAGCCGCCCGGCTTGTTCAGCAAAGTGTTGGCCACGGTCTTGAGGGTTTCGACGGTGGTATAGCCCACCACCATCTGCTGGCCAGCACGTTCGGCTGCAGCCTGGGCGTTTTGCTGCACCGGGAACAGAGCCGGCTCCTGGCTCCAGTACCAGCCCAGGCCGATACACACCAGCAGGTACAACCCGATCAGGGTCCCCAAGGCACGGCTCCAAAGGCCGCCAAGGTAGCTACGGGCGGCAGCGCCGCGCCCGTCGACACGCTCACGGGGCTCGGCTTTGGCCTTTCGGTTTTTCCAGTCCAGCATGGCTTTGTCCTTAATCAGTCACGACGGTTCAGGGGCTTTGACCACAGGCCTGCGCTAGGGTGCCACGGTAAGCCCGCATGCCAGCACTATAAAGCAGACACCACCGTACGCATAAGCGACCATTCAGTCAGCAACTGAATATTCGTTCTACCCGCTTTGTTGACGCAGGGCACTCACGCACTTGAAAAGAGCTGCTAGCATAGAGCCATCATTGCCCCTGCACATCCCAACCTATAAGTAGCCAGGACATGAGCCAAGCAGTCGAGCCAAGCCCGCAGTGCCCCGTCCAGCCGCTGACGCGTAACGGCCTGCGCAAGGACGATCCGCTCGACCAGCTGCTGCTGCCCGTGCGCAAACCGGTGTACATCCTGCTGCAGGACCACGAGCGTGCCCAGCGCCTGGCCCAGCAACTGGAATTCTTTGGTCTGGTGGTGCAAGCGTTGCCCAGCGCCGCAGCGTTTCTCGCCTCGATCAGCGAGTACCCGCCGTCGGCCATCATCATGGATGTCGACTTCACCGGCGCCGGCCTGGGCTTGCTGCTGGCCGCCCAGGTGCAGCAGGGCCTGGCACGCTCCATTCCGTTGTTGTTCTTCAGCCATCACGAAGCCGACACCCCAACCCGCCTTGCCGCAGTACGCGCCGGTGGCCAGGACTTTCTCACCGGCAGCCTGGAAGCTTCCAGCTTGCTGGAAAAGGTCGAACTGCTGACCAACACCGCCCCGCACGACCCGTTGCGCGTGCTGATCATCGACGACTCGCGCACCCAGGCCCTGTACACCGAGCGTGTACTGGCCGGCGCCGGCATGCTCACCCGCAGCCTGACCGACCCGATCCGCACGATGGCAGAGCTTGCCGACTTCCAGCCCGACCTGATCATCCTTGACCTGTACATGCCGGCCTGCACCGGCCCGGAGCTGGCCAAGGTAATCCGCCACAGTGACCGTTATGTGAGTGTGCCGATCATCTACCTGTCTGCCGAGGACGACCTGGACAAGCAACTGGATGCCATGAGCGAAGGCGGTGATGACTTTTTGACCAAGCCGTTTCGCTCACGCCACCTGATCACTACCGTGCGCAACCGCGCCGCCCGCGCCCGCCATTTGAAGGCGCGCATGGTTCGCGACAGCCTGACCGGGCTGTACAACCACACTCATATCCTGCAGCTGCTGGAAGACTGCAGCTTCCGCGCCCGCCGTGAGCAGCAGCCGTTGAGCTTTGCCATGCTCGACATCGATCACTTCAAGAAGATCAACGACCGCCATGGCCACCCCATGGGCGACCGAGTGATCAAGAGCCTTGCTCTATTCCTCAAGCAGCGCTTGCGCAAGACCGATTTCATTGGCCGCTACGGTGGCGAGGAATTCGCCATCGTCATGCCCAATACCGCGCTGGACGCCGCACACAAAGTGCTGGACGAAATTCGCCGGCGCTTTGCCGAAATTCTCTACCCGGCGCAGCCACGAGACTTGCAGTGCACCTTCAGCGCCGGCGTGGTGCAACTGGATGAGGGGCTGGATGCATTGACCATGGCCAGTGCAGCAGACGAGGCGCTGTACCGGGCCAAGCATGCGGGGCGTAATTGCGTCGTTCGTGTAGAGCCCTGAGATTCGCACTCACTGTGCCGGCCATACCAATAGAGGCACTGTGCCACTTTTTTCTGACTCCAAGCCCCTGGCGTCATCACCCCGTCACAAAATCGCAATAACTTCAGGCGCCTACCTCTCCCCTGCGCAGGAAGTTCGTGGCTATGCGCCTGAAGTGGCTGACCAATTTCAACACCCTGTTGCTGGTGACCGTGTGTATCGCCTTGGGCGCCACCCTGTGGTGGTCGCAGCGCGCCCTCGAGCGCCCCTACCAGATGATGGAGCGCTATCTGGGCCTGTCCCAGCAGTTTCAGAACCAGGCGGCGCGCAATATCCAGGCCTACCTGGGCAACGGCGATGCCCTGCGCCAGGCCGCCGCCATGGAGGCGAACCAGCAGTTGCAGACCGCACTGGCGGACTGGCCCGTTGAGCTGGCCGAGAAGTTGCGCCCCAGCCTGGATAGCCTGCAGGCCTTCACCGCCAACGAACTGCTGGCCGCCGGCAAGCTGGCCGGCGACCCGCAAGCCCTGTTGCTGCAAGCCGAACGGGAGCTAGGGGCGAACTTCGAGCAAATGGCCAGCTACGCCCGCGACAGTGGCAACGCCGAGGCCAATCGCTACTTGCTGCCCTTGCTCGACGCCACCGTGCACCTGAGCCGGCTGTCGTTGGCTCGCGACAAGCTGGTCAGCAGCGGCCGCCCGGAACTGGCCGATGAGGTGGAGCGCGAGCTACAACTGATCCGCGCCCAGGCGCAGATAGTCGACGGCCTGCCACTGCTCGGCGTAACCCGCACGGCCGAATCCGGTGCAGACGACTTCGCTGCAATGATGGGCCTGGAATCCCAGGCCAGCGCCCAACAGGAAGACATTGCCGTGGGCCTTAAGCGTGAATTGCAAAGCCTGCTCAATCGCTACCCGGCCGAACTGCAACGCACCCGCGAACAGATCGAGCGCCGCGCCGAGCTGGCCGCCAGCACCGGCCAGCGCCTGGAAGCAGTACAACAGGCCATCGCCGCGCTGGAGCCCGAAGTACGCGGCCAGCATGCAAAAATCGCTGCCGAGGTGCGCATCATCCAAGGCCTGATGATCGGCCTGATCCTGCTGATCGCCCTACTGATCGACACGCTGCAACGGCGCCTGGCACGCACCCTGACCGGCCTGGCCCCGGCCCTGTCACGCTGGGCCGAGGGCGACTTCGCCCAGGCCATCGTCCTGGGCAAGACCAACCGCGAACTGCATGACATTCAGGAGTCGCTCAACCGCCTGCGTCAGTACCTGGTGGAGCTGGTAGGCACCATTCGCCATAACGCCGAGCAGGTGGCCGGCAGCAGCCACGCCCTGGCCGGCATGAGCGCCGCGCTGCACGGCGGCGCCGAACGCCAGGCCGGCGATACCGGGCAGATCCGCGATGCCTTGGGCGAACTGGAAGCGACCATTCAACAAGTGGCCGGTGACGCCAGCGCAGCCGCCGAGGCCAGTCGCGATGCCGGGCGTGCCGTGGAACAAGGCCAGGCGGTAATTGGCCAGAGCCTGTCGGGCTTGCGTGAACTGGTCGATGAAGTGCAAGGCAACGCCCGCATGATCGAGCAACTGGCGGAAGAGTCGGCAACCATTGGCGGGGTGCTGACGGTGATCCGCTCGATTGCCGAGCAGACCAACCTGCTGGCACTGAACGCCGCGATAGAAGCGGCCCGTGCCGGCGAGATGGGCCGTGGCTTTGCCGTGGTTGCCGATGAGGTGCGCTCACTGGCCCAGCGCACCACGGGCGCTACCGGCGAGATTCAGGCATTGATCGACCGCTTGCAGCAGGCCGCCAGAAGTTCGGTGGCGGGGATGCGCGCGCAACTGGAACACGCCGAGGCCACGGCCAGTCAAGCCCAAGCGGCGGATGGGGCACTGGATGAGATTGTCTGTGCCATTCGAACCATTTCCGATACGGCGGTGCGGATTGCCGATGTCACGGCGCAGCAGAGTGGCGCGGTGAGCGAGATTCGTGATCACAGCGAGCGGATTCACGAATTGGGTGAAGACAACCTGCAACGCATTGGCGAGGGGCGTGAACAGGGCGAACAGTTGCTGAGCCTGGGCGGTGAGCTGAACCGGGCGGTGCGAGCGTTCAGGGTTTGAGTTGAGCTTTTCAGCGCCTGGGCGATCGAGCGCCGCCCGCGCGGCGCATCGCGAGCTGCGCTCGCTCCTACGTTTGTTTCGGGCCAATTTTTCCTGGGGGAGTTGCGCGCGACCCCCTTGGCGCATGGCGTGATATCGCGTCGTAAAAACAAGGCGGTCGCGCGCGCCTGTCACTGGCGTTACTGGCCCGAAACAAACGTAGGAGCGAGCGCAGCTCGCGATGCGCCGCGCGGGCGGCGCTCGATCGCCCAGGCACTGCACATGTCATGGCGAGCACTACTGGCCCCAACCCACACCAACTCCGCTATCATGCGCAGCAAGTTCCACCTCGCGAGTCCGCCATGCGCCGCCTGTTTTTCATGCTGTTACTGCTGCTGGCCAGCCCTGCCTTCGCCGCAGGCCTGCTCGACAACCGCCCCAGCGCCACCCTCGGCGCCGCTTCGCTGGCCAACAACGCCGACTTCCTGCCGGTACACGAGGCCTTCAAGCTCAACCTTGTCCAGGCCGATGCGCAAACCATCAAGCTGCGCTTCGTCGCCACCGATGGCTACTACCTCTACCGGCACCGCTTCCAGTTCCACACGGAACCGGCCGATATCACCCTGGGCACGCCGAACATCCCCAAGGGTGAGCCCAAGCACGATGAATTTTTCGGCGACGTCGAGGTTTACCACGGCGTGCTCGATATCGAGTTGCCACGCAAAGACCCACGCGCCTTCACCCTGCTGGTGGGCTACCAGGGTTGCGCCGACAAGGGCTTGTGCTACCCACCGGAAACCGCACGCCTGAGTATCGATGGCGAAGGCGTTGCAAACGCGCCGGCCACCCGCGAACACGGCTGGAACTGGAAGTCGCTACTGCTGTTCTTCCTCGCCGGGGTCGGCCTGACCTTCACCCCCTGTGTCCTGCCGATGTTGCCGATCCTCTCCGGTGTGGTGTTGCGCGGCCAGGTTGGCGGCGTGCGCGGCCTGGCGCTGTCGCTGGCCTACGTGCTGCCAATGGCGGCCAGCTTCGCGGTACTCGGCGCACTGATGGGCCTGTTCGGTGCAAGCCTGAACCTGCAGGCGCGCCTGCAGTCGGCCTGGGTGCTGGTTCCCTTCGCGCTGTTCTTCGTGGTGTTCGCCCTGGCCATGTTCGGCCTCTTCGAGCTGAAGCTGCCCCAGGCCCTGAGTAACCGCCTGAACAACGTCGCCAACCACACCCGGGGCGGCTCGCTGCTGGGCGCAGCAGTGCTCGGTGTGCTCTCCAGCTTGCTGGTTTCTCCGTGTGTATCGGCGCCCTTGGCCGGTGCCTTGCTCTATATCAGTGCCAGTGGCGATGCCCTGGGTGGTGCGCTCAAGCTGTTCGCCCTGGGTTTGGGCATGGGTGCGCCGTTGCTGCTGGTGGCCACCGGGGGCGCGGCCTGGCTGCCCAAAAGCGGCCCATGGATGAACACGGTGAAAAACGCCATCGGCGTACTGCTGCTGGGGCTGGCCATCGGCTTGCTCAGCCGTGTACTGCCTGGCGCTGTGACCTTGCTGCTGGTCGGTTTCCTCGCTGCGGGTGTGGCACTGTTCCTCGGCGCCCTGGAATTCGTCGTCAAGACGACGCCCCAGCGCCTGGCGCAACTGCTCGGTCTGGCCTTGCTGGTGTACGCGCTGGCTTGTTGGTACGGCGCCCTCACTGGCCAGGGCGACCCACTGCGCCCACTGCCGGTTGCGTCACTGGCCGCCAGCGGCGGTCTGCCGGCAGCAAAAGCCGATGCCTGGCAGACCATCACCACACCTGGCGCCATGGACGCAGCCCTGGCGCAAGCCAAGGCCGCCGGCCAGCCAGTGCTGCTGGACTGGTACGCCGACTGGTGCATCAGTTGCAAGGTGATCGAGCATGAGGTGCTCAATGCACCGCAGGTGCAAACTCAGCTGTCCGGCTTCAAACTGCTGCGTTTCGACATCACCGAAAGTAATGCCGAGCAACGCAAGCTGCTCGACCGCTACCAACTGTTCGGCCCACCCGCCCTGCTGTTTTTTGCTGCGAACGGCAGCGAAATTACCGCTGATCGGGTGATTGGCGAGATAAATGCCGGTGAATTTGCGCAGATTCTGACGCGCGTACGCGGCAAAGTCGGTCTATAACTTCCCGCGAGCCGGGAAAAATCCTGAAATGAATGACCGGATTTAATTATCCGGTCACATACTTCGCGCGAACCTCGGACATCGTGCTGGCTATTGCCGGGAACTGGACACTTGCCGTTGCTTTACGGCACACTCGCCGCGCTGTGTCGAATTGCCCTACAAATCCAAGGAATCCGCAGATGGCAACGCTACTGGTGCTCCACGGCCCCAACCTCAACCTGCTCGGTACTCGCGAGCCAGGCCACTATGGCGCCGTGACCCTGGCTCAGATCAACCAGGACCTGGAGCAACGTGCCCGCGCCGCAGGCCACCATCTGCAGTACCTGCAGAGCAATGCTGAATACGAACTGATCGACCGCATTCACGCCGCACGCAACGAGGGTGTGGACTTCATCCTGATCAATCCGGCTGCTTTCACCCACACAAGCGTCGCATTACGTGACGCATTGCTTGCGGTGAGCATCCCATTCATCGAAGTGCACCTGTCCAACGTGCACAAACGCGAACCGTTCCGTCACCACTCCTACTTTTCCGATGTTGCCGTAGGGGTGATCTGCGGTCTGGGCGCCAGCGGTTATCGACTGGCCCTGGAGTCCGCACTGGAACAACTGGCTGCCAACGCACAGCCCAAATGATGAAAACCCTGGCCTAAATGGGCCGGGGTTCGAGAGAAACGTTTCAGATACGTTTTTTGTATTTCGCCCCCTGACCGAACCTTTGGGAGTTGATGATTAATGGATATCCGTAAAGTCAAGAAACTGATCGAGCTGCTGGAAGAGTCTGGCATCGACGAACTGGAGATCAAGGAAGGCGAAGAGTCGGTCCGTATCAGCCGTCACAGCAAGACTCCAGCTGCCCAGCAGTTCTATGCACCGGCGCCTATGGCTGCCGCCCCTGCCGCAGCTCCGGTCGCCGCTGCTGCCCCAGCCGCCGAAGCCGCTGCTGCTGCCGCCCCGGCCCTGAAAGGCACCGTGATCCGTTCGCCGATGGTAGGTACCTTCTACCGCAAGCCTTCGCCGACCTCGCCTAACTTCGCTGAAGTTGGCCAGTCCGTGAAGAAAGGCGACACCCTGTGCATCGTCGAAGCCATGAAGATGATGAACCACATCGAAGCCGATATTGGCGGTGTCATCGACGCCATCCTGGTAGAAGACGGCCAGCCGGTTGAGTTCGACCAGCCGCTGTTCACCGTCGTTTGAATCGCGGAGAGCCAACGATGTCTGGGAAGCTCGAAAAAGTCCTGATCGCCAACCGCGGGGAAATTGCCCTGCGGATCCTGCGTGCCTGCAAAGAGCTGGGTATCAAGACCGTCGCCGTGCACTCCACTGCCGACCGTGAACTGATGCACCTGGGCCTGGCAGACGAGTCGGTCTGCATCGGCCCTGCATCGTCCAAGGATTCCTACCTGCATATCCCGGCGATCATCGCTGCCGCCGAAGTGACTGGCGCCACTGCGATTCACCCGGGTTACGGCTTCCTGGCAGAAAACGCCGACTTCGCCGAACAGGTGGAAAAATCCGGTTTCGCCTTCATCGGCCCGAAAGCCGACACCATTCGCCTGATGGGCGACAAGGTTTCGGCCAAGGACGCGATGATCAAGTCGGGCGTACCGACCGTACCGGGCTCCGATGGCCCACTGCCAGAAGACGAAGAAGTTGCCCTGGCGATTGCCCGTGACGTCGGCTACCCGGTGATCATCAAGGCCGCCGGTGGCGGTGGTGGTCGCGGCATGCGCGTGGTGCACAAGGAAGAGGACCTGATTTCCTCGGCCAAGCTCACCCGTACCGAAGCCGGTGCAGCCTTCGGTAACCCGATGGTTTACCTGGAGAAGTTCCTGACCAACCCACGCCACGTGGAAGTACAGGTACTGTCCGACGGCCAGGGCAACGCCATTCACCTGGGCGACCGCGACTGCTCGCTGCAGCGCCGTCACCAGAAAGTACTGGAAGAAGCACCAGCCCCGGGCATCGATGAGAAAGCCCGCCAGGAAGTGTTCAAGCGCTGCGTCGATGCGTGCATCGAGATCGGCTACCGTGGTGCGGGTACTTTCGAGTTCCTGTACGAAAACGGCCGCTTCTACTTCATCGAGATGAACACCCGCGTGCAGGTTGAGCACCCGGTATCGGAGATGGTCACTGGCATCGACATCGTCAAGGAGATGCTGAGCATCGCCGCTGGCAACAAACTGTCGTTCCGCCAGGAAGACGTGGTGATCCGTGGCCACTCGCTGGAGTGCCGGATCAACGCCGAAGACCCGAAGAAGTTCATCCCGAGCCCAGGCAAGGTGAAGCACTTCCACGCCCCAGGCGGCAACGGCGTACGCGTCGATTCGCACCTGTACAGCGGTTATTCGGTTCCGCCGAACTACGACTCGCTGATCGGCAAGCTGATCACCTACGGCAAGGACCGCGACGAAGCCATGGCGCGCATGCGCAATGCCCTGGACGAGATCGTCGTCGACGGCATCAAGACCAACATCCCGCTGCACCGCGACCTGGTGCGTGATGAAGGCTTCTGCAAAGGCGGCGTCAACATTCACTACCTCGAGCACAAACTGGCCAACCAGGAGTGATCGTGTAGTGTGATGTACCAGAACCCCGGCCCTGTGCCGGGGTTTTTTATTGCCCCTAGCTCTTCATCCGCGGCATGTCGATACGATGCTCATGCACTCGCCGATAAAGCGTCGCACGCGAAATACCCAAAGCCCGCGCCGCATCCGCCGGCTTCCAGCGATGGCGGATCAGCGCGTCCAGCAACAGCTGCCGGGCCGGGCACGACACCCCACTTTCAGCCGAGCCAACCGCTTCACCACGCACCTCCTGCGGCAGATCCTGTAGCCGCACCTGCCCGCCCTCACTCACCGCACAGGCATACCGCAACACCTGCCGCAGCTGGCGCAAATTGCCCGGCCAGCGATAAACCAGTAATGCCTGCAGCGCGTCATCCGCCAACACCACCTCCACCCCGCAAGCCGCAGCCTCCTCGGCCAGCAACTGGTGAATCAGCCCCAGCCGGTCATCACGCTCACGCAAGGGGGGTAGCTCAAAGCGGGCATTGGCCAGGCGGAAGTACAAGTCTTCACGAAATCGCCCGTCCTCCACCATCGACGCCAGATCGCGATGGGTCGCACAGATCACCTGAATATCCACCCGCTCCCGCCGTGCCGCCCCCAGCGGCGCCACCTCCCCCTCCGCCAGCACCCGCAGCAGGCGGGTTTGCAGGTTCAGCGGCATGTCCCCGATCTCGTCGAGGAACAACGTGCCGCCATCGGCCTGCTGCAACAGCCCTTGCATGCCTTTGCTGGAAGCCCCGGTGAAGGCCCCGGCCACATAGCCGAACAACTCGCTTTCGATCAGGGTTTCCGGGATGGCCGCGCAGTTCAGGGTAACGAATGGGCCATCACAGCGCTGGCTTTGCTGGTGCAGTTGGCGGGCGAATACTTCCTTGCCGGCCCCGGTCTCACCCAGTACCAGCACCGCCAGGTTGCAGTCCTTGACGCGCGTGGCCAACCGCAGGTGCTGCTCGATGCGGGTGTCCTGGGCCTGGCGCACAGGCTGCGCACGCTGGCGTTGCTGCGGTGCGCTGACCCTGCCATACAAACCGCCCAGACCAGGCAGACGCTGGGCGGACGACGCGCTCACCCGGCGCAGCTGGTCGATGTCGAACAGTTCGCCAATGTGCTCGGGCAAGCGCCCCAGGCGTTCCACCAGCCGTTGCCGCGCCAGGCTGTTTATTGCCTGCAAGCGGCCATCGGCATCCCAGGCCAGCAGGTAGTCGGGTTGGCTCTCCACATAGCCCGGCGTGCCGTGGGCGCGCATCACCCAGTGGCCCTGGGCGCTGTGCATGAAGAAGGCGTTTTCAATCTCGCGGGCCGTCTGCTCGACCAGTTGGCGGATCAGGTGCTGGCTGCGCCGATCGTCCGGCGACTGCAAGGCCGACACATCAACCACGCCCAGCAGCTCGCCCAACGGGTCGAACACCGGCGCCGCTGTGCAGGTCAGGCCAATGAAGGCGGCGCGAAAGTGATCGCGCTTGTGCACCGTGACCGGGGCCTTGCTGGTCAGTACCGCCGCCACGCCGCATGTGCCCTCCTCGCCCTCCGACCAGCAGGTCCCCAGATATAGCCCAGCCTTGCGACAGTCGTTACGGATGGCCGACTCGACCCGGTAATCGATGGTTCGCCCCTGGGCATCGGTAAGCAGCACGCAGTAGTCAGCGCCGCGCACCCGTTCGTGCAAGCGCGCCACGGCATCGCTGGCGATGCGCAGGAACAGCTCGGCGCGTTCGCGGCATTCGTTGAGCAGGCTTTGGGAAAGGATACGCGGCCCCTGCTGGGAACCGGGGTCGAGGCGGTACACATCCATGGAGCGACGCCATGAATCGAGAATCAGTGGTGGTACCGGCGCCTGCGGCAGGCGGTCGGCATTCTTCACCACCCTGCTGACGCAGTCCACATGGGCTCGGGAGTTCGCGGCAAGCATTCAGGCCCTCCGGTTCTCGTTGCTGTTTTTATCGTTGTCCGGCCATTAAGCGCCTCTGGGCATGCCCCGACAAGCACTGTGTGATTACCGGCTGGCTTGAGACGCAGCGTCTCAGCGTCTCGGCAACGCTGGCCCGGCGCTGGTACCCGGCGTCTCGCCGCCGCACCCGTGAAGACCTGCCCGATCACGACCAGAACCCTCTAGCCCGGCCACTTCAACCATCGCGAAGAAAGCTGGCACCCCGCTTGCTCCTGCCCTTGCAAACAAAAATACGAGGTGCGCCATGCCGCTACCCGCCCCGATTGTCGGGATCATTGCCAACCCTGCCTCTGGCCGCGACCTGCGCCGCCTGACCGCCAATGCCGGGCTCTATTCGAGCACCGACAAGGCCTCGGCTATCCAGCGCCTGCTGGCCGCTTTCGGCGCCACCGGCATTGGCCAGGTGTTGTTGCCCAGCGACATGACCGGCATCGCTGCCGCAGTGCTCAAGGCCAGCCAGGGCCCAGGGGCCCGTGACCAGCACTGGCCGGCCATCGAGATCCTCGACCTGCCACTGACCCAGACCGTGGCCGATACCCGCCTGGCAACCCGGCGCATGGTCGAGCGCGGCGTGGCGATGATCGCCGTGCTGGGCGGTGATGGCACCCACAAGGCGGTCGCCGCCGAGGCCGCTGACGTGCCGCTGCTGACCCTGTCCACCGGCACCAACAACGCCTTCCCCGAACTTCGTGAAGCCACCAGCGCGGGCCTGGCCGGTGGCCTGCTTGCCAGCGGCCGGGTAGCGGCCAGCATCGGCTTGCGCCGCAACAAACGCTTACTGGTGAACGTGCCAGAACAACAGCTGGCCGAATGGGCCTTGGTCGAGGTGGCCGTGTCGCCGCAGCGCTTCATCGGTGCCCGTGCGCTCAGCCGCAGCGAGGACCTCTGCGAAGTCTTCGCCTGCTTCGCCGAACCCCACGCCATCGGCCTGTCGGCCCTGTGCGGCCTATGGTGCCCGGTGTCACGGCAAGATCCGCACGGCGCCTGGGTACGCCTGGCCCCCGGTGCCGAACAGGCGTTGTTGGCGCCATTGGCGCCCGGCCTGCTGCAAGCCTGCGGCATCTCCGCCTGCGGTCCGCTGACGCCCGGCGTCGCCCATCGCCTGAGCCTGGCCAGCGGCTCCCTGGCCCTGGACGGCGAACGCGAAATCGAATTTGCCGAGCATGACACGCCCACCATCACCCTCGACCACCAAGGCCCACTCAGCGTGGACGTCGAGGCCGTGCTGGCGCATGCCGCCCGCCACCACTTGCTGGCCGTCCCGCGCGGCCACCGCCTGCACCCTGCAAACCCGTGTTGAGACAACCCCGGAGAACAACAAGATGTCCAATCAACTCAGTACTGAACAACTGCTGCATGCCTATGAAGTCATGCGGACCATCCGCGCCTTCGAAGAACGCCTGCATGTGGAGTTCGCCACCGGCGAAATTCCCGGCTTCGTCCACCTGTATGCCGGCGAAGAAGCCTCTGCCGCCGGGGTCATGGCCCACCTGCGCGACAGCGACTGCATCGCCTCGACCCATCGCGGCCATGGCCACTGCATCGCCAAAGGCGTGGACGTGTACGGCATGATGGCCGAGATCTACGGCAAGAAGACCGGAGTATGCGGCGGCAAGGGCGGCTCGATGCACATTGCCGACCTGGAAAAAGGCATGCTCGGTGCCAACGGTATCGTCGGCGCCGGCGCACCACTGGTGGCCGGGGCGGCGCTGGCGGCCAAGCTCAAGGGCCGCGATGACGTGTCGGTAGCCTTCTTCGGCGATGGGGCATCCAACGAGGGCGCCGTGTTTGAAGCCATGAACATGGCGTCGATCATGAACCTGCCCTGCATCTTCGTGGCCGAGAACAACGGCTACGCCGAGGCCACTGCCTCCAACTGGTCCGTCGCCTGCGACCATATTGCCGACCGCGCTGCCGGCTTCGGCATGCCAGGCGTCACCATCGACGGCTTCGACTTCTTTGCCGTATACGAGGCCGCCGGCGCCGCCATCGAGCGCGCCCGTTCCGGGCAAGGGCCGTCGCTGATCGAGGTCAAGCTCAGCCGTTACTACGGCCATTTCGAAGGCGATGCGCAAACCTACCGCGCCCCTGATGAAGTGAAGAACCTGCGCGAATCCCGCGACTGCCTCATGCAATTTCGCAACAAGACCACCCGCGCCGGCCTGCTCACGGCCGAGCAACTGGACGCCATCGACGCCCGCGTCGAGGACCTGATCGAAGACGCCGTTCGCCGCGCCAAGTCCGATCCCAAGCCACAGCCCGCCGACCTGCTCACCGACGTCTACGTCGCCTACCCCTGAGCCGCGGATTACAAGAACAACAGGAGAACCACCATGGCAAGAAAGATCAGCTACCAGCAGGCCATCAACGAAGCCCTGGCCCAGGAAATGCGCCGCGACAACACGGTGTTCATCATTGGCGAAGACGTCGCTGGCGGTGCCGGTGCGCCCGGTGAGGATGACGCCTGGGGTGGCGTGTTGGGCGTGACCAAAGGCCTGTACCACCAATTCCCCGGCCGCGTGCTTGACGCGCCGCTGTCGGAAATCGGCTACGTCGGCGCGGCCGTCGGCGCCGCTACCCAGGGCCTGCGCCCGGTGTGCGAACTGATGTTCGTCGACTTCGCCGGCTGCTGCCTGGACCAGATCCT
Organism: Pseudomonas sp. D5(2026); assembly: GCF_057766845.1. Lineage (NCBI taxonomy): Bacteria > Pseudomonadati > Pseudomonadota > Gammaproteobacteria > Pseudomonadales > Pseudomonadaceae > Pseudomonas > Pseudomonas sp. D5(2026). The sequence continues at coordinate 558,092 of NZ_CM173421.1, read as the reverse complement.
CAACCAGGCCGCCAAGTTCCGCTACATGTTCGGCGGCAAGGCAGTGACCCCGCTGGTGATGCGCACCATGTATGGCGCCGGCCTGCGTGCGGCAGCCCAGCACTCGCAGATGCTCACTTCGCTATGGACGCACATCCCCGGCCTGAAGGTGGTGTGCCCATCCTCGCCTTACGATGCCAAGGGCCTGTTGATCCAGGCGATCCGCGACAACGACCCGGTGATCTTCTGCGAACACAAGCTGCTGTACAGCATGCAGGGCGAGGTGCCGGAAGAGGTGTACACCGTACCGTTCGGCGAAGCCAACTTCGTGCGCGACGGCGACGATGTGACCCTTGTTACCTACGGGCGCATGGTGCATGTGGCGCTGGAGGCCGCCAACAACCTGGCCCGCCAGGGCATCGACTGCGAGGTGCTGGATTTGCGCACTACCAGCCCACTGGACGAAGACAGCATTCTGGAAAGTGTGGAGAAGACCGGCCGCCTGGTAGTGATCGATGAAGCCAACCCGCGCTGCTCGATGGCCACCGACATCAGCGCGCTGGTGGCGCAGAAGGCTTTTGCCGCACTCAAGGGCCCGATCGAAATGGTCACCGCGCCGCATACTCCGGTGCCGTTCTCCGATGCCCTGGAAGACCTGTACATCCCTGACGCGGCGAAGATCGAAGCCGCCGTGCGCAAGGTGATCGAAGCCGCAAGGAGTGCCGCATGAGCCAGATCCATACCCTGACCATGCCCAAGTGGGGCCTGTCGATGACCGAGGGCCGGGTGGACACCTGGCTCAAGCAGGAAGGTGACGAAATCAGCAAGGGCGACGAGGTGCTGGACGTCGAGACCGACAAGATCAGCAGCAGCGTCGAAGCGCCATTCAACGGCGTGCTGCGCCGCCAGGTAGCCAAACCGGATGAAACCCTGCCCGTCGGCGCACTGCTGGCGGTGGTCGTCGACGGCGAAGCAGAAGAAGCCGAGATCGATGCTGTGGTACAGCGCTTCCAGGCCGAGTTTGTCGCCGAAGGTGCGGCCGACCAGAGCCAGGGGCCGGCCCCACAGAAGGCGGAAGTAGGCGGGCGCCTGCTGCGCTGGTTCGAACTGGGTGAAGGCGGCACACCGCTGGTGCTGGTGCACGGTTTTGGCGGTGACCTCAATAACTGGCTGTTCAACCACCCGGCGCTGGCTGCAGAACGCCGTGTCATTGCCCTCGACCTGCCGGGCCACGGCGAGTCGGCCAAGGGCCTGCAACGGGGCGACCTGGATGAACTGAGCGAAACCGTGCTCGCCCTGCTCGACCACCTGGACATCGCCAAGGCCCACCTGGCCGGCCATTCCATGGGCGGTGCCGTCAGCCTCAACGTGGCGCGCCTGGCACCGCAACGGGTAGCCAGCCTGAGCCTGGTGGCCAGCGCCGGGCTGGGCGAAGCGATCAACGGGCAGTACTTGCAAGGTTTCGTCACCGCTGCCAACCGCAATGCACTCAAACCGCAGATGGTGCAATTGTTTGCCGACCCGACGCTGGTCACCCGGCAAATGCTGGAGGACATGCTCAAGTTCAAGCGCCTGGAAGGTGTGGACCAGGCCCTGCAGCAGCTGGCAGGCGCGCTCGCCGACGGCGACCGGCAGCGCCACGACTTGCGCGGGGTACTGGGCAATCACCCGGCACTGGTGGTGTGGGGTGGCAAGGATGCGATCATCCCGGCCAGCCATGCCGAGGGCCTGGAAGCCGAAGTACTGGTGCTGCCAGAGGCCGGCCACATGGTGCAGATGGAGGCGGCCGAACAGGTCAACCAGCAACTGCTCGCATTCCTGCGCAAGCACTAAGCCCTTTTCGTGAGCCTGGAGAACAACAATGAATGACCTGAGCCACACCCACATGCGCGCGGCCGTCTGGCATGGCCGCAACGATATTCGTGTCGAACAGGTACCTTTGCCGGCCGACCCTGCGCCGGGCTGGGTGCAGATCAAGGTGGACTGGTGCGGCATCTGCGGCTCCGACCTGCACGAGTATGTTGCCGGCCCGGTGTTCATCCCGGTAGAGGCCCCGCACCCGCTGACCGGCATTCAGGGCCAGTGCATCCTCGGCCACGAATTCTGCGGCCACATCGCCAAGCTTGGCGAAGGCGTGGAGGGCTATGCCGTAGGCGATCCGGTGGCGGCAGACGCCTGCCAGCATTGCGGCACCTGCTATTACTGCACCCATGGCCTGTACAACATCTGCGAGCGCCTGGCGTTCACCGGCCTGATGAACAACGGTGCCTTCGCCGAGCTGGTCAACGTGCCCGCCAACCTGCTCTACCGGCTGCCGCAGGGCTTCCCTGCCGAAGCCGGGGCACTGATCGAACCGCTGGCGGTGGGTATGCACGCGGTGAAAAAGGCCGGCAGCCTGCTTGGGCAAACCGTTGTAGTGGTGGGGGCCGGCACCATCGGCCTTTGCACCATCATGTGCGCCAAGGCTGCGGGGGCGGCGCAGGTCATCGCCCTTGAAATGTCCTCTGCGCGCAAAGCCAAAGCCAAAGAGGTAGGCGCCAACGTTGTGCTGGACCCCAGCCAGTGCGATGCCCTGGCGGAAATCCGCGCACTGACAGCAGGGCTGGGCGCCGATGTGAGTTTTGAGTGCATCGGCAACAAACATACGGCCAAGCTGGCCATCGACACCATCCGCAAAGCAGGCAAGTGCGTGCTGGTGGGTATTTTCGAAGAGCCCAGCGAGTTCAACTTCTTCGAGCTGGTGTCCACCGAGAAGCAGGTGCTGGGGGCGTTGGCGTACAACGGCGAGTTTGCCGACGTGATTGCCTTCATTGCTGATGGTCGTCTGGATATTCGCCCGCTGGTAACCGGCCGGATCGGATTGGAGCAGATTGTCGAGCTGGGCTTCGAGGAACTGGTGAACAACAAAGAGGAGAATGTGAAGATCATCGTTTCACCGGGTGTGCGCTGATTGCACCTTGAAGGCAACGTGGCACCTGTGGGAGCGGGCGCGCCCGCGAAGAAGCAACACGGTTGAGGGCACCGGCTTCGCCGGTGTTCGCGGCTGAAGCCGCTCCTACAGGGCACGCGCAAGGTTCCAAGGCTGTGCGCCGACACATGGGCTCGCTGTCTCAGGATCCCATTCTGCGTCATACTCGGCAGACCTATTGCCCGGTCCTTGCCATGCGTCCATTGCTCCCCATTACCCTGGTCCTGCTGCTCGCCGCCTGTGGCGATGGCGAATCGCTGCTCCCGCCGGACGCACGGCTGCCTGACGGTGGGCGTTACCGGGGGCAGGTGGTCAATGGCCTGCTGCAGGGCGAGGGCCGAATCGACTACCCCAACGGCAGCTGGTACGCCGGCAGCTTCAAGGACGGCCAGTGGCACGGCCAGGGCGAATGGCATGGCCAGAACGGCGAGGTCTACCGCGGCCAGTTCGCCGAGGGGCTGTTTCAGGGCCTGGGCGACCTGACCACCCCGGGCAGCCACTATAGCGGCACCTTCCGCCACGGCCGCCGCGACGGCGAGGGCACCCTCAAGCAAGCCGACCAGACCTACCGCGGCCAGTTCAAGGACGACCTGTACGACGGCGCAGGCCAGCTGGAGCTGGCCGACGGCAGTCGCTATCAAGGCTTGTTCGCCAAGGGCAAGCCCAACGGCGCCGGGGTGCGCAGCGATGCCAGCGGCAACCAGTTCAGCGGCCTCTTCGTCAACGGCCAGCTACAAGGCGCCGGCACCTACGACAGCATTGATGGCGAGCAGTACATCGGCGAGTTCAAGGACAACCGCCTGGAGGGCCGTGGCCGCTACGAAAATGCCGATGGCGACGTGTGGATCGGTGAATTCAAGGACGGCTCGCTGAACGGCGAAGGGGAACTGCTGGGCAGCGATGGCAGCCACTACAAGGGTGAGTTCGCCGACTGGCATCTGTCGGGCCAGGGCAGCCTGCAACTGCCCGACGGCAGCAAGTACATCGGCGGGTTCCTGAACGATGCCTACCATGGCCACGGGCGACTGATCCTGGCCAGTGGCAAGGTCGAAAGCGGAACATGGGCCAACGGCGTGCGCGTGCGCGACCAGAATGGCAAGCTGCTACCAGACCCACTGGACCTAGCTTTGCTCAACCAGGGCCGGCTGCTGAACGAGGCACTGGCTCGGGTACCACGCTCGGCGCCACCGATCCAGCTGTATAGCCTGGTAGTGGCCGGCGATGGCCAGCAAAGCGTATTCCTGCGCGAAGCCGACTACGTCAGCAACATGCTCAAGGTGCGCTTTGGCGCGAGTGGCCAGGTCACGCTGGTCAACCACCGCGACCACATGGCCACACGCCCCATGGCAACACGCGAGAACCTGTCCCGCGCCGCCACCACCCTGGCAGAGCGCAGCGGCCCCGAAGACCTGGTGTTCATCTACCTCACCAGCCATGGCAGCCAGGACCACCAACTGGTGCTCGACCAGCCCCGCCTGCAACTGGCCGATCTGTCTGCTGACGAGCTGGCCACTGCCCTGGCCCCGCTGAAGGATCGCGACAAGGTAATCGTCATCTCTGCCTGCTATTCAGGGGGCTATATCGCCCCGCTCAAAGACGAGCGCACGCTGATCATGACCGCTGCCCGGGCCGACCGCGTCTCCTTCGGTTGTTCGGAAGAAGCCGACTTCACCTACTTTGGCGATGCCCTGTTCGCGGAAGCGCTGAACCAGACCGACGACCTGAAACAGGCGTTTGAACTGGCGCGCGCCAGCGTTGCCGAAAGAGAACATAGGGAAGGCTTCGAGGCCTCCGAGCCGCAGCTGTGGGCTCCGCCCGCCGTGCTTGAGCACTGGCAGCACCTGCGCCAGCAACAAGCCGAAGAAGCGTTGCGTAACGCCGCACAGGCCAACGTGAGGGAACAGGCAAAAACGCCCGGCACTCACTAGACTTGTGTGTAACAAGGGAGAGACATCATGTACTTGACGCCTCAGCATGTCCTGCTTGCCGGAGCCACCGGCCTGACCGGTGAACACCTACTGGACCGCTTGCTCAACGAGCCCACCATCACCCGTGTACTGGCGCCTACGCGCCGACCATTGGCCGAGCACCCGCACCTGGAAAACCCGGTGGGCGACCCGGCGGTGTTCCTTCCGCAACTAGCCGGGCGGGTCGACATCGCCTATTGCTGCCTGGGCACCACGCTGAAGCAGGCGGGTTCCGAATCAGCTTTTCGCGCAGTGGATCTGGACATGGTGGTCGCCTTCAGCAAGCGTGCCCGGGAAATGGGTGCGCGGCATCTGCTGGTGGTCAGTGCAGTGGGCGCCGACCCCAAGTCGTCAATTTTCTATAACCGGATCAAGGGCGAGATGGAAGAAGCGCTCAAGGCTCAGGACTGGCCACAGCTGACCATCGTGCGGCCCTCATTCCTGCTGGGCGAGCGGCTGGAGCCACGGCTGACTGAACAGCTTGTGGCGCCGTTTTCCAAGTTGATACCCGGGAAGTACCGGGGAATCGAGGCTTGTACCCTGGCGCGGGCCCTGTGGCGGCTGGCGCTGGAGGAAGAAGACGGCGTGCGGGTTGTGGAGTCGGATGAGTTGCGCAAGCTGGGCAGGATCTAGGCTTCGCTTGTGCAGGCCTCTTCGCGGGCACGCCCGCTCCCACAGGGTCTCGATAATCTTCCAGTGACTACTCAACAGTAGCAATGGGCGTGCCTGCGAAGAGGCCATCACAGGCCGCCGGTAGCCTGGAAGCCTATGCCGGCCGCTGTCAGCAAAGACAACGGCAGCAACAGGGTATCGAGCAGCATGCTGCCGGGCAGATCCAGGCGCGGATACGCCGGAGCGTCCGCCCCGTAATGATCCCGCGGGCAACACCCGCCATTGATCACATACAAATCCAGCCGGGTACCGGCATACACCACTGGTGCGCCGGGCTTGTTGGCATCCAGCGTGCGCACAGTGGCGCACCCACTCAGCATCACAAGCGCCAGCAACCCCGCCAGTGCTCGCTTCAATCATCCACCCCGAAGTGGTGCTCGCCCCAACGTGGCAACATGTCCTGGGGGATGTTCAGCAGGTTGAGGATACGCGCCACGACAAAGTCGACCAGGTCGTCGATGGTCTGCGGCTGGTGATAGAACCCCGGAGCCGCCGGCAAGATGACCGCGCCCATTTGCGACAGCTTGAGCATGTTTTCCAGGTGGATGGTGGAGAATGGCGCTTCGCGTGGCACCAGGATCAGTTGACGCCGCTCCTTGAGGGTGACGTCGGCAGCCCGCTCGATCAGGTTGTTGCAGGCGCCAGTGGCGATGGACGACAAAGTGCCAGTGGAACAGGGGACCACCACCATTGCCGCCGGGGCGCCAGAACCCGAGGCTACCGGCGACATCCAGTCTTCCTTGCCATACACGCGGATCTGCCCGTCGGCCGCGCCGGTGTATTCAGTCAGAAACGCCTGCATCGCCTGGGGCTTGGCCGGCAACACAACATCTGTCTCGGTGGCCATCACCAACTGTGCGGCCTTGGAGATCAGGAAGTGCACCTCGCGGTCTTCGCGTACCAGGCAATCGAGCAGGCGAAGGCCATACTGGGCACCCGAGGCGCCCGTCATGGCCAGGGTGATGCGTTCCGGCCCGCTCACTTCAGCGCCTCGGCCAGCTTGCCGTGCAGGCCGCCGAAGCCGCCGTTGCTCATGATCACCACATGGGTGCCTGGGCGAGCCTGGCCTTTGATCCGCTCGATGATCGCTTCGAGGCTATCGGCCACCACGCTCGGCACCTTGCACTGCGCGGCGGTGGCAGCCAGGTCCCAGCCGAGGTTGGCCGGCGCATACCAGATCACCTGGTCGGCGTCGTTGACGCTTTCTGGCAGGCCGTCACGGTGGGCACCGAGTTTCATCGAGTTGGAGCGTGGCTCGATCACCGCGATCACAGGCGCCTCCCCCACCCGCTTGCGCAGGCCGTCGAGCGTGGTGGCAATGGCAGTCGGATGGTGGGCGAAGTCATCGTAGATGGTCACACCTTGTACTTCGGCAACCTTCTCCATGCGCCGCTTGACGCTCTTGAAAGCACTCAGGCCGTCAATGCCCATGGCTGGCACCACGCCTACATGACGCGCGGCTGCCAGGGTGGCCAAGGCGTTGGCGACGTTGTGCTGGCCGGTCAGCGCCCAGTCCACCACACCCTGCACTTCGCCCTCGAACAGTACTTCAAAGCGCGAGCCATCGGGGCTGAGCAGGCGGGCTTGCCACTGGCCGCCCTCACCGGTGGTTTGCACAGGGGTCCAGCAGCCCATGCCGATCACACGCTCCAGCGCTTGCTCGGTGGTCGGGTGGATGACCAGGCCTTCGCTGGGGATAGTGCGCACCAAGTGGTGGAACTGCCGCTCGATCGAGGCCAGGTCCGGGAAGATGTCTGCGTGATCGAACTCAAGGTTGTTGAGGATCGCAGTACGCGGGTGATAGTGGACGAACTTCGAGCGCTTGTCGAAGAAGGCGCTGTCGTACTCGTCGGCCTCCACCACAAAGAACGGCGTGTCGCCCAAACGGGCCGACACCGAGAAGTTCTGCGGCACACCACCAATCAGGAAGCCCGGGCTCATGCCAGCGTGCTCCAGCACCCAGGCCAGCATGCTGCTGGTGGTGGTCTTGCCGTGAGTGCCGGCAACGGCCAGCACCCAGCGACCTTGCAGCACGTGATCGGCCAGCCACTGCGGGCCGGAGACGTAGGGCAGGCCCTTGTTCAGCACGTATTCAACCGCTGGGTTGCCGCGCGACATGGCGTTACCGATGACCACCAGGTCTGGCGCCGGGTCCAGCTGGGCCGGGTCATAGCCTTGGGTCAGCTCGATACCCTGGGCTTCGAGCTGGGTGCTCATCGGGGGATAGACGTTGGCGTCGGAGCCGGTGACGCGGTGGCCAAGTTCCTTGGCCAGCACCGCCAGCGAACCCATGAAAGTGCCGCAAATACCGAGAATGTGAATATGCATGGTCGACCTCGCAAAACATCGAGGCAGGGTAGCCCAGGGCGCGACAAATCGCACCCGCTGTTTCGCTCAGTCGCCCCTGGTAATGCCGTGTTTGCGCAGTTTTCGATACAAGGTATTGCGGCTGATGCCCAAGTGCTCGGCGACGCGGGTGAGATGCCAGTGTTTTGCCTCCAGGACCTCCTTCAGCGCTTGCCGCTCCGCGTCGAGCAGAACCTCGGCCCCTACAGATTCACCCTCAATCTCTGCGGCACCGGCGGACCTGTGGGAGCGGGCTTGCCCGCGAACGAGGGCAACGCCCTCGCCCTCTATTGCCTGGTCGGACATCTTCACGGGCTCACCCGCCCTCACGGTAGGTGGGCTGGAGCGGATGACCGCGGGGAGGTCCGCAAAGGTAATGCGGGCATCTTCGCAAAGCGCCACCAAAGTACGCAGCACATTGCGCATCTGCCGCACGTTCCCCGGCCAGGTAAATTCGAGCAACGCCTGTCGCGCCCTGGGCTCGATGTCTATGCGTTGCCCCTGCGTCTCCTGGCGTAGCAGAAAGTCCAGCAACTGCGCCTTGTCACTGCGTTCTCGCACCGCCGGCAACGCCACCTCCAGGCCATTGAGGCGGTAATACAGGTCCTCGCGGAAACTGCCCTGTTCAACCCGTTCCAGCAGGTCACGGTGCGTAGCGCTGACGATGCGCACGTCCACCGCCTGTGGCTCTCCCCCGATCGGCACCACCTGGCGCTCCTCCAGCACCCGCAGCAGGCGGGTTTGCAGGGCAAGCGGCATGTCGCCGATCTCGTCCAGCAGCAAGGTGCCGCCGTCGGCCTGCAACAGCTTGCCGCGCATGCCCTCCTTGCGCGCGCCGGTAAAACTGCCGCCGCGGTACCCGAACAGCTCACTCTCGATCAGGCTTTCCGGGATAGAAGCGCAGTTGATGGCGACGAACGGTTTGCCGCGCCGCTCACTGGCCTGGTGCACAGCCTGGGCGAACGCCTCCTTGCCACAGCCGGTCTCGCCGCGCAGCAGCAATGGCACATCGCGCTCGAACACCCGCACGCTGCGGCGGAAATCATTTTGCAACGCAGGGTCCAGCAGACAGACCAGCGGCTCCACTTCACGTGCAGGCCGCGGCTGGGCGGCCGGCACTGACCAAACCGGCGCCCGGGCCTGCCCCCGCAGGCTGGCGAACACCTGGCGACCATCCAGGGTGCGCAGCGGCCAGGCAGTGCTGCCTCCGGGCGTGGCACGGCTGAACATTTCGTCATGGCTGCACGCGAAAAAGCACTCCAACGGTTTGCCCAGCACGCCACCCCGTACCGTGCCCAGCAGGTTCAGTGCGCTTTGGTTCGCAGCGCAAATGCGGCCATCGCCGTCGAACGCCAGCAAGCCTTCACTGAACAGGCCGACCGACTCGGCTTGCAGGTGAAAACGCAATAACCATTGCTGCTCGAAATGGCGCAGGAAATAGCAGCTTTCGATCATCTTCGCCGACAGGTTGACCAATGCCATGGTGTGGAACTGGCTTTGCCGCGATACGTCGGGGCGCGCCGAGGACACGTCGAGTACCGCCAGCAGTTCGCCATGCGGGTCGAACACCGGGCTGGCCGAGCAGGTCAGGCCGGTGTGACGGCCACGGAAGTGCTCGTTCTGGTGGATGGTCAGCGCCTGGCGTTCGACCAGGCAGGTGCCGATGCCATTGGTGCCCTCGCGCGCCTCGCTCCAGTCGGCGCCCAGCCACAGCCCGGCCTGTTCGAAGCTGCGCCGCTCGGTGGGGGCACTGACGCAGTTGAGGATCACCCCGCGGGCGTCTGTCAGCAGCACCGCGTGGCCCGCGCCGGAAAGCTGCTGGTGCAGGCTGTTCATTTCATGGTCGGCAATTTGCAGCACCTGGTGCAGGCGCTCGCGGCTTTCCAGCAGGCGCCCGTGCTCAAGCACCACCGGGGCTTCGATCACCGCCGGGTCGAGGTGGTAGTCCTCCAGGCAGCGCAGCCAGGAACGGGCGATGGACGGGTCACTGCCGCCCTCCCCAGCCCCACCATGGGCAACGCTATGGACCTGCCGGGCATGGCGAGTGAAGTGATTGCTCTGCATTGTTGTAATTCTCCGCAGATAGAGCGTCAGCCCAGCATCCTCCACCCGGGTAGGCTTTGCAATGCACACACCGGTGACGTGTCGCAAACGGCACAAAGTGTCACCCCTGGCGTACCGACGCCGGCACAGCCCTCCTTGATCAGGCCGGTAAAAATGACCCAAGTCATTGATTTGCCTGGCACGGCCAACACTGGCCCAACCCTTGCTCTATGCTTTTCAACTCCCTAAAAAGCACAATACCAAGGAGACACACCATGCGTTATGCACATCCCGGTACCGAGGGCGCGAAGGTTTCCTTCAAGAACCGCTACGGCAACTACATCGGTGGTGAGTTCGTTGCTCCGGTAAAGGGGCAGTACTTCGAAAATACCTCCCCGGTGAATGGCAAGCTGATCGCTGAATTCCCCCGTTCTACTGCCGAAGACATCGAGAAAGCCCTGGATGCCGCCCATGCTGCGGCCGACGCCTGGGGCCGCACTTCAGTGCAGGATCGTTCCAACGTTCTGCTGAGGATTGCCGACCGTATCGAGCAGAACCTCGAACTGCTGGCCATCACCGAAACCTGGGACAACGGCAAGCCGATCCGCGAAACCCTCAACGCCGACATTCCGCTGGCAGTCGATCACTTCCGCTATTTCGCTGGCTGCATCCGCGCCCAGGAAGGCGGTGCTGCCGAAATCAATGAAGGCACCGTGGCCTACCACATCCACGAGCCACTGGGCGTGGTCGGGCAGATCATCCCCTGGAACTTCCCGATCCTGATGGCTGCCTGGAAGCTTGCCCCGGCACTGGCCGCTGGTAACTGCGTGGTGCTCAAGCCTGCCGAACAGACGCCGCTGGGCATCACCGTCCTGCTCGAAGTCATTGGCGACCTGTTGCCACCTGGCGTGCTCAACGTGGTGCAAGGCTACGGCCGCGAAGCCGGTGAAGCCCTGGCCACCAGCAAGCGCATCGCCAAGATCGCCTTCACCGGCTCTACCCCGGTGGGCTCGCACATCATGAAATGCGCGGCCGAGAACATCATCCCGTCCACCGTCGAACTGGGTGGCAAGTCGCCGAACGTGTACTTCGAAGACATCATGCAGGCCGAGCCAAGCTTCATCGAGAAGGCGGCAGAAGGCATGGTGCTGGCGTTCTTCAACCAGGGCGAAGTGTGCACCTGCCCGTCGCGTGCCCTGGTGCAAGAGTCGATCTACCCGCAGTTCATGGAAGTGGTGATGAAGAAGGTGCTGCAGATCAAGCGCGGCGACCCGCTGGACACCGACACCATGGTCGGCGCCCAGGCCTCGCAGCAGCAGTTCGAAAAGATCCTCTCTTACCTGCAGATTGCCCAGGACGAAGGCGCCGAGCTGCTCACCGGCGGCAAGGTCGAGAAGCTGGAAGGTGCGCTGGCTACCGGTTACTACATCCAGCCGACCCTGCTCAAGGGCAACAACAAGATGCGCGTGTTCCAGGAAGAAATCTTCGGCCCGGTGGTCAGCGTCACCACCTTCAAGGATGAAGCCGAAGCACTGGCGATTGCCAACGACACCGAGTTCGGCCTGGGTGCCGGCGTGTGGACCCGCGACATCAACCGTGCCTACCGCATGGGCCGCGGGATCAAGGCTGGCCGTGTGTGGACCAACTGCTACCACCTGTACCCGGCGCATGCCGCATTCGGCGGGTACAAGAAGTCGGGGGTCGGGCGTGAGACGCACAAAATGATGCTGGATCACTATCAGCAGACCAAGAACCTGCTGGTGAGCTACGACATCAACCCGTTGGGCTTCTTCTAGACCGCGTCGCCTTCTTCGCGGGTAAACCCGCTCCTACAGGTTCACCGTTGGTTCCAGAACCGGTTCGGTACCTGTGGGAGCGGGCAAGCCCGCGAAGAGGCCGGACCTGCTTTACACAAAACCCGGGCGGCAACCGTGCACCAGCCGCCCTGGCTCGCTTCCTGCAGCACCCATCACCATCGGCCCGGAACCCTTCCGGCCACCAAGAAAAACAACAGGTGAATCTATGCCAAGCGAACATTCCGCCGGATCGCCGGCAGGCTCTTCCGTCGACTTCGAGAAAGTCGGCTCTGACTATTTCCAGCAACGTGAACTGAAAAAAGGCGCTGCCGGCTGGGTACTGCTGGTCGGCCTGGGCGTGGCGTACGTCATTTCCGGCGATTACGCCGGCTGGAACTTCGGCCTGGCGCAGGGCGGCTGGGGCGGCATGTTCCTGGCCACCTTGCTGATGGCCACCATGTACCTGTGCATGTGCTTCTCGCTGGCCGAGCTGTCGTCGATGATCCCCACCGCTGGCGGTGGCTATGGCTTTGCCCGCAGTGCCTTCGGCCCATGGGGCGGCTTTTTGACCGGCACGGCGATCCTTATCGAATACGCCATCGCCCCTGCCGCCATCGCGGTGTTCATCGGCGCCTACTGCCAATCGCTGTTCGGTATCGGCGGCTGGATGATCTACCTGGCGTTCTACATCGTGTTCATCAGCATCCACATTTTCGGCGTGGGTGAGGCACTGAAGCTGATGTTCATCATCACCGCCATCGCCGCCATTGCCCTGGCCGTATTCCTGATAGGCATGGTGCCCCATTTTGATGCAGCCAACCTGTTCGACATCGCCAAAACGGACGCCGTCGGCGCCAGCAGCTTCCTGCCGTTTGGCTATGTCGGCGTGTGGGCAGCCATCCCCTACGCCATCTGGTTCTTCCTTGCCGTCGAAGGCGTGCCGCTGGCCGCAGAAGAAACCAAGAACCCCAAGCGTGACCTGCCTCGCGGCCTGATCGGCGCCATGCTGGTACTGCTGGCCTTCGCCTTGCTGATCCTGGTGGTCGGCCCGGGCGGCGCAGGCTCCGAGGCGCTGAAGGCCTCCGGTAACCCGCTGGTCGAAGCCCTGTCGAAGGCCTACGGCGGCTCCACCTGGATGGGCGGCTTCGTCAACCTGGTCGGTCTGGCCGGGCTGATCGCCAGCTTCTTCTCGATCATCTATGCCTATTCCCGGCAGATCTTCGCCCTGTCCCGCGCCGGTTACCTGCCGCGCAAATTGTCGGAAACCAACAAAAGCAAGGCCCCGGTAATGGCCTTGGTCATCCCGGGCATCATCGGCTTTGCCCTGTCGCTGACGGGCCAGGGTGACTTGCTGATCCTGGTGGCAGTGTTTGGCGCTACCCTGTCTTACGTGCTGATGATGGCTGCGCACATCACCCTACGCATCCGCCGGCCAAAGATGGAACGCCCCTACCGCACCCCAGGTGGCATCTTTACTTCCGGCCTGGCGCTGGTGCTGGCGTGTATCGCCGTGGTCGCCGGATTCCTGGTTGACCCGCGGGTAGTCATTGGCGCTGCAGTGATCTATGCGGTATTAATTGCCTACTTTGCTTTCTACAGCCGCCACCACCTGGTTGCGGGCACACCGGAAGAGGAATTCGCCGCGATCCAGAAGGCCGAAGAGGCCCTGCACTGATCGCCGCCACCCGCCGCGGGGCAACCCGCGGCTCTGGAGATTCTGTATGGCAAGTTTCGTACACACGGTCGGCCACCTGGTCTACCGCTTCGACAGCCTCAAGGACGTGATGGCCAAGGCCAGCCCGGCACGCTCCGGGGACTGCCTGGCAGGCGTGGCGGCCAGCAACGACGGCGAGCGTGTCGCCGCGCAGATGGCGTTGGCCAATATTCCGCTGACGCACTTTCTCAATGAAGCACTGATCCCTTACGAAGCAGATGAAGTGACCCGCCTGATCATCGACACCCACGATGCCCAGGCCTTCGCCCCGGTCAGCCACCTGACCGTGGGTGGTCTGCGCGACTGGCTGCTGAGCGAGGAAGCCAATGAAGACAGCCTGCGCGCCCTGGCGCCCGGGCTGACCCCGGAAATGGCCGCTGCCGTGTCGAAGATCATGCGCGTGCAGGACCTGGTGCTGGTGGCGCAGAAAATCCGCGTGGTCACCCGGTTCCGCGGCACCATGGGCCTGCGCGGGCGCCTGTCGACCCGGCTGCAACCCAACCACCCGACAGACGAACCGGCCGGTATTGCCGCCAGCATTCTCGACGGTTTGCTGTACGGCAACGGCGACGCCATGATCGGCATCAACCCGGCCACCGACAGCATCGCTTCGATTTGCGCCCTGCTGGAAATGCTCGACGCCATCATCCAGCGCTACGACATCCCCACTCAGTCCTGCGTGCTGACCCACGTCACCACCTCGATCGAAGCGATCAACCGTGGCGTGCCACTAGACCTGGTGTTCCAGTCCATCGCTGGCACAGAGGCGGCCAACGCCAGCTTCGGCATCAACCTGAACGTGTTGCAGGAAGGCTACGAAGCAGGTCTGTCGCTGAAACGTGGCACCCTCGGGCAGAACCTGATGTATTTCGAAACCGGCCAGGGCAGCGCGCTCTCGGCCAACGCCCACCACGGCGTCGACCAGCAGACCTGCGAAACCCGCGCCTATGCCGTGGCCCGTCACTTCAAGCCGTTTCTGGTCAACACCGTGGTCGGTTTCATTGGCCCGGAATACCTGTACAACGGCAAGCAGATCATCCGCGCCGGCCTCGAAGACCATTTCTGCGGCAAACTGCTGGGCGTGCCGATGGGTTGCGATATCTGCTACACCAACCATGCCGAAGCCGATCAGGACGACATGGACACCTTGCTGACGCTGCTGGGTGTGGCCGGCATCAACTTCATCATGGGCATCCCCGGCTCCGACGACATCATGCTCAACTACCAGACCACCTCGTTCCATGACGCGCTGTACGCGCGCCAGACCCTGGGCCTGAAGCCTGGGCCGGAATTCGAGGCATGGCTGGCCCGCACCGGCATTTTCACCCAGGCCGACGGCCGGGTGCGTTTCGGTGACAACCTGCCGCCGGCCTTCCGCCAGGCCTTGGCACAGCTTGCATAGGGATGACCATGGACCATCGCACGCCTACCCCCGACAACCCTTGGCTGGCCCTGCGCAACCTGACCCCGGCGCGCATCGCCCTGGGCCGCACTGGCACCAGCCTGCCGACCGGGGCGCAGCTGGACTTCCAGTTCGCCCATGCCCAGGCACGTGATGCCGTGCACCTGGCTTTCGACCACGCCGGCCTGGCCAGCCAGCTCAGTGACCGCGGGCGCGAAAGCCTGGTGTTGCACAGCGCGGCCAGCGACCGCCACCAGTACCTGCAGCGGCCGGACCTTGGCCGCCGGCTGAACGAAGACTCGATTGCGACCCTTCGCCAGCACGCTCAGACCAACCCAGGTGGCGTCGACCTGGCCATCGTGGTGGCTGACGGCCTCTCGGCCCTGGCCGTGCATCGCCACACGCTACCGTTCCTGACCCGCTTCGAGGAACAGGCTGCCGCCGACGGCTGGACCAGCGCCCCGGTGGTGCTGGTGCAGCAGGGCCGTGTGGCAGTGGCCGACGAGGTCGGCGAGCTGCTGGGCGCCCGGATGACGGTGATGCTGATCGGTGAACGCCCGGGGCTGAGCTCGCCCGACAGCCTTGGCCTGTATTTCACCTATGCACCCAAGGTCGGCCTGACCGATGCCTACCGCAACTGCATTTCCAATATCCGCCTGGAGGGGCTGAGCTATGGCATGGCAGCGCACCGCCTGTTGTACTTGATGCGCGAAGCCTGCCGGCGCCAGCTTTCCGGGGTGAATCTGAAGGACGAAGCCGAGGTACATAGCCTGGAGAATGAAGACAGCGCCAGCCAGAAAGGTAACTTCCTGCTCGGCAAAGGGTAAAAAACCTGTCACGGAAGGCGGATTGCACTTGTGCCGTGCATTGGGGCAGCATGCCCTTGAACGCTGCTGGCATTCCGCTGTTTCCCAAATGGACTCTGAGGGCCGCACATGCGCATCATCAAGGCAACCCTGGAACACCTCGACCTGATCACGCCGTTGTTCGTCAAATACCGTGAATTCTACGGGCAGTTGCCCTACCCCGACAGCTCGCGCAACTTTTTGGAAAAGCGCCTGAAGCGGGATGAATCGGTGATTTACCTGGCACTTCCGGATGATGACGACGGCAAACTGCTGGGCTTTTGCCAGCTGTACCCGAGCTACTCGTCGCTGTCGTTGAAGCGGGTATGGATTCTCAACGATATCTATGTAGCTGAGGACTCCCGGCGCATGCTGGTGGCCGACCACCTGATTCGCGAAGCGAAGAAAATGGCCAAAGAGACCAATGCTGTGCGCATGCGGGTGTCGACCAGCGCGAACAATGAAGTGGCGCACAAGACTTACGAATCCATCGGTTTTCGCGAGGATACCGAGTTCAAGAGCTACATCCTGCCGATCAGTCAGGATTGACCCGCACCAGCCTCTTAGCGGGCGTGCCCGCTAAGAGGCTGGTAAAGGAATACCCCTCTACCGTAACCCCCCGCTACAAACTCCTCGGGCATGATCCTCACTTAGCCGTATAATGGCGCACCTGTCATGTGTGAAAATTTACCCCTCCCCCGGTAACCAAGCCTACGCCCAAGAACACAGGTGCTGTACATGGATTTCAACCCGCTGGACCTTATCCTGCATCTCGATGCCTACCTCGATCTGCTGGTCACCAACTACGGTCCCTGGATCTACGCCATCCTGTTCACCGTGATCTTCTGCGAAACCGGCCTGGTAGTCATGCCATTCCTGCCGGGCGACTCGCTGCTGTTCATCGCCGGCGCCGTTGCGGCGGGTGGTGGCATGGACCCGGTGCTGCTGGCCGGCCTGCTGATGGCCGCTGCAATCCTGGGCGACAGCACCAATTACGTGATCGGCCGAACGGTCGGCGAGCGGTTGTTCAACAACCCCAACTCCAAGATCTTCCGCCGCGACTACCTGCAGCGTACCCACGATTTCTATGAACGACATGGCGGCAAGACCGTGACCATGGCGCGCTTTCTGCCTATCTTGCGTACCTTTGCACCGTTCGTCGCGGGCATCGCTCACATGCACTACCCACGCTTCCTCGGCTTCAGCGTTGCCGGTTCGCTGCTATGGGTCGGCGGCCTGGTCACCTTGGGCTACTTCTTCGGCAACGTCCCGTTCATCAAGCAGCATCTGTCGCTGATGGTGGTGGGCATCATCATCCTGTCGCTGGTGCCGATGATCATCGGCTTGCTGCGTGGCCGCCTGGGCCGTACGGCCAAGGCTCACTGAACAAACAGGTAAAGAACAAACGGCATGTGGTCATTCAGCGCCTGGCGGCGCAAGCGTACTCTGGCGCGCTACCCGATCACGCCACAGCAATGGCAGGCCGTACGCGAGCGGCTGCCGATGCTGGACGGCATCAGCGACGCTGAAGACCACTGGCTGCGCGAAGCCTGCATCCTGTTCCTGCTCGACAAGCACCTCACCTGCCTGCCCGGTGTCGAGCTGGACGACGAGCAGCGCCTATTGCTGGCTGCCCAGGCACAGTTACCGCTGCTTCACCTGGGTGAGCTGAACTGGTACCAAGGCTTCCACGAAATCATTCTGTACCCCGACGACTTCAAGAGCCCCCAGCGCCACCGCGATGCCAGTGGCGTGGAGCATGTGTGGGACGGCGAACACAGCGGCGAGGCGTGGCAGCAGGGGCCGATCATACTGGCCTGGAACGGCGTGCTGGCCAGTGGTGGCTGGGAGGCCTACAACCTGGTCATCCATGAGCTGGCACACAAGCTCGACATGCTCAATGGCGATGCCAACGGCCTGCCACCGTTGCACAGCGGCATGCCAGTTGATGAGTGGGCAAGCGCCATGCAGCAGGCTTACGACGATCTCAACCAGCAACTGGACGCCAACCCCGACGCCGAAACTGCCATCGACCCTTACGCTGCGGAAAACCCGGCAGAGTTCTTTGCCGTTACCAGCGAGTACTTCTTTAGTGCCCCCGACCTGCTTCATCAGGCTTATCCACAGGTCTACCACCAGTTGTCGCTGTTCTACCGGCAAGACCCGCTGGCGCGCCTGTGCCGGCTGCAGGCGGAACATCCCGAGTACCGCGAAAGCCAAGCCTGACGGGCCCGCACATCAGGCCAAGCGTGGCATGCCCCGGCAGAATGTGCCTATAATCGCCGCCACTTTTTGGTCAAACACGGGGGCACTGCCCAATGAGCTACAGCAAGATTCCGGCGGGCAAAGACCTGCCGAACGACATCTACGTCGCCATCGAGATCCCGGCCAACCACGCGCCGATCAAATACGAAATCGACAAGGACAGCGACACACTGTTCGTCGACCGTTTCATGGCTACCCCAATGTTCTACCCAGCCAACTATGGCTTCATCCCGAACACCCTGGCTGACGACGGTGATCCGCTGGACGTGCTGGTGGTTACCCCTTACCCGGTGGCCCCAGGCTCGGTTATCCGCGCCCGTCCGGTCGGTGTGCTGAACATGACCGACGACGGTGGCGGCGACGCCAAGGTCGTCGCTGTTCCTCACGACAAGCTGTCGCAGCTGTACGTCGACGTCAAGGAATACACCGACCTGCCAGCCCTGCTGATCCAGCAGATCGAGCACTTCTTTGCCAACTACAAAGATCTCGAGAAGGGCAAGTGGGTCAAGATCGAAGGCTGGGAAGGCGCCGACGCCGCCCGTGCCGCGATCACCAAATCGGTCGCTGCCTACAAGGGCTGATTCCGACTGCAGAAAAAACCCCGCTTTGGCGGGGTTTTTTTATGCCTGAATGGGCAACGCGCGCATTACCGAGAATAAATCCTACACAGTCCTACGCTAGCATCCTACAAGCAGCCTATTTTCTTACAAGTTCAATCAACATCCGGTTCATATCCTTGCTGACAACTCGCCGCTACACTCGCTGCCATGAACACTTCCGGCGACCGACTCAGAGCCCTGCTCCATGAATGTGGCCTGACCCCTTCCGATTTCGCCGCTCAGCGCAGCGTCACAGCACAGCACGTCAACAACTGGTTCAAGCGCGGTGTGCCTTTGGCCCGGCTGGACGAACTGGCCGATTTGTTCTGTGTACACCGCCGTTGGCTACGCACCGGTGAAGGTCCCAAACACCCCCACCCGCTCCTGCGTAACGGCTGTCCACGGCCAGTGCCCGCCAACCCGCTTACCCCGCTCTCGGAACATCGTAGCCGGGTACTGAAAGTGCCCTACTACGAAGTGCAAAACGGCTTGCTGTCGCCGGTGGGCAGCAAGCACCTGTGCTTGCCGGCAAACACCCTGAAGGGCTTGGGTGTGCAAGCCGGCAACGCAATCTGCGTGGCAATGCCGGCCAGCAACATGCTCCCGCTGATTCCGCTGGAAGCTACCCTGGCCATCGACCTGGGCATGACCAAGGTGGTCGAGGGCGAAACCTATGCCCTACTGCAAAACGGCATGCTCAGGGTGAACAACCTCAGTCTTGGCCCGCACGAAACCCTTTACCTGCACAGCCATGACCGGCGCAACTACGCGGTCGAACGCTACACCCCTGCTCAGCGCCAGGCGCAGGGCCTGGAAATTCTTGGCTGGGTGTTCCATTGGTCACATTTGCGCCAGCAGCGGCCCAGTTGAAGCACCCTGCGCAATTTTTTGCTGGGCATCCTGCGCCCGCCCTTGTATGCTACGCCGCACATTAAGCCCCGACCGGCGCAAGCCGCGGTCCAGAGGGCTCGGCGATATCCCACACGGGCATCTGCCATCTCTTTCAGGCCCTTGATGGCCACACAGTTAAGGCGATTGCGGCTTACCATAAATTAGTCGGAAGCGTCCCCGAGAAGCCGGCCACAAGCCGGCTTTTTAATTTAACAAACCTTCAAAAACAGCATTCACAACCCGCGGGTTTCCAACCCCTACCTCCGTGCATAGAACGCAGCCCTTTGCGCCTCCCGCTCTGCTCAGCCCCCGCTGTTGAAGGGCAGCCCGCAACCGATCCTGGTGTGTCTGTTTCTTCTTGTAACGCATATAAACATCAAATTGATATTTCGAAATCTTCCAATGGGGCGGTTTTTTCGAAGGTGGGTGTTTCGCTCTTGACTATAATTAAACGATTAGATGTATGCCACACGTGCAGCTATCATTAGAGATTGCTTAATAATAATATTTAATCTGTAACGGCTTGGTGTATTGATGAGGACTTAGCATGAACGCCTTATTGAAAGAGCTGCACGCCTATCATCATGAGGTGGCTACCAAAATTACTCAGATCAAAGAGTTACTGGAGAGGATTAGGCACGGATCTGCGGGTGCCGATGACCGCAAGCTGTTGTTTAAGCAACTGGAAGCCTTGCATGGCGATGCAGAGCGGCACCACCATGAAAATGAAGAGCTTATTCGGCTGGCCTTGCTGACGACCGAGGCCCCGATCCACCAACGGGTCATGGCTATCGAGCAAGATCATCAAGCCTTCAAGCGAATTGCTGGACAACTCAAGATGTTGGAGCAGTCAACGCAGGAAGCGAGAGTAATCGCCGACACGATCGAAGACTTCATCAAGAAGTACTATGATCATATGGATGCCGAGGAGAATATTTTCTTTCCGGTGGCAGACAAGTGGGTATCAGAAATTCAATGGCGGGACATAAAGCGCCAGTGGCATTGATCGAATGCTTTAAGTATATTGCATTAAAACCAGATCACTGTTTAACGCCGTGACTTTACCGTCACTGACAATGCATACACCCTGTAGGATTACTTATATATAGTTACACACGGGGTGATTTGTGAGCATTATAACTTTCAATGGCCTGGGGCACGGCCCCATACTGGCCACTTCCCTGCGCAGGGCAATCGAAGGCGTACTTGGCCAGCGACTGCCCTGCCTTGGTCAAATCAAGGTTGCGCGTACTTGAGCACGTACAGGCACAGCTCGCGATAGACATCGACAGGCAACTGCGACATCAGCTTCTGAGCCTGACCGAGGGTTTTGCAATTGAGTTCGGCCATCGTCCGACGGTGTTCTGAACCCAGCAGGCCGGCATGCACCACCTGCGCATACTGAATATAGGAACAGGGGAAATCGGCCTGGGGACTGCGCTGGACCTTGAAGTTGATCTTCAGGTCCGCCCCGCGGAAGAATGCCCTGCCCTGGTAGGTCTGCTGGGGCACGAGGAGCCCTTTTTCAGGACAGGTGCTGTGACAGACCGGCAGGCTATTCCTGTCCGTCTCCAGGCCACGTCGATAGATCACGATTTCGGAACCCGGTACCTCGATACAGGCGTTTTCGAAAGCATCGATGATGGACCTGCCATTGATTTGCGCCTCTTCGATCTGCGTCAGGCTGACCACACGCTCGATTTCATGATTGCCAACGCTGTTGACCACACGGTCCAGGGTCGACCAGTGGCTGAACTCTTTCTGGCACGCTATCAGATGGACCTCGCTCTGATAGCCCTGCCCGGCGGCTTTAGGTGGAAAATCAGCGAAGTGAGGGCTGTCGAGTGCGGTCTCCATGATGATGTTGTATTTGTTTTCCATCGCATACGTGCAAATCATTGCCCCCAGGCGCCAGATGAACGACTCGGTATGCTCATAGACATGCAGCACGCCTTTGTCTTCCATCGCCCGATAATGAGGGTGCAGTTCACGAAAATGGGTTTCGTAAAGGCGAACATAATTGTCGTACCGCCCGCTCTTCAGCAGCGTGTTTTCCAGCAAGTACGTCTTACCCGAGCCCTGTGCACCGGCAATGATGAGCATTTTGGGCTTGAGCACGCCGTCGACGTAGTCGCGCTTCTTGTCGAACAATGTGTCGACGACTTTCCTGAATGCGAGATGGAGATCGGTATCGGTAAAAGGATAGAGAGAGGACATGACGGTTCGTTTCCTGGGTTTGCCAATGTGACCGTCACGAAGGTAGGCGCTGCGGCAGGTGAAAAGGGGTAGATGGTTACTGCTGCAAGTCTCATCGAAGGTAGTAGAACAGCGGGTTGCCAGTGAGGCGGCACTGTGCTGTATGCTTGGGCGGTCTTCAGGGCGGGGTGAAAGTCCCCACCGGCGGTAAATCGAAAGATGAGCCCGCGAGCGCCCCGACCATGTCGGGGGTCAGCAGATCTGGTGCAACTCCAGAGCCGACGGTCATAGTCCGGATGAAAGAAGGCGTTATGCAGGGGCCATCCGGGCGCCCTTGCGCGCGCATTTTGTTCGCCCCGAGACGTTCATCGATCATTCACGAGGAGCGTTTCATGTTCACCCAGCACCCCGCGCAATTCCCCAATGTTTCCGCCGCCATCGCCGCCTTCCAGGCCGGGCGCCCTGTACTGTTGCTCGACGATGACGACCGCGAGGACGAAGCGGACATCATTGCCGCCGCCGAGAACATTTCGCTGCAGACCATGGCCATGATGATTCGCGATTGCAGCGGCATCGTCTGCCTGTGCCTGGACGAAGCCACCGTCGACGAACTGCAGCTGGCGCCCATGGTGCAGAATAATCAGGCCAGGCACGGCACCGGTTTCACCGTTACCATCGAAGCGGCCGAAGGTATCACCACAGGGGTTAGTGCCCAGGACCGCATCACCACCATTGGCGCAGCACTGCGCTCCAGCGCCGAACAGCGCCATATCGTCAGCCCGGGGCATGTTTTTCCGCTGCGCGCCCGCAATGGCGGGGTGCTGACCCGCCGTGGGCACACCGAAGGCTCGGTAGACCTGGCGCGCCTGGCCGGCCTGCGCCCGGCAGCGGTCTTGTGCGAACTGATGAACCCCGATGGCACTATGGCCCGTGGTGAGCAGGTGGCGGTATATGCACGGCAGTACAATTTGCCGGTGCTGACCATCGAGGAACTGGCGCGGTACCGTGAAGCGATGGTGGAACGGGAAGCTGCTACGGCTTGATGGTTTTCTGCGCCTGACTTGAGGTAGATGGCGGCGCTGAAATCGAGCGCCGCCTGCGCGGCGCATCGCGAGCAAAGCTCGCTCCTACATTTTTTCGGGCCAGAAACATCTGTGCTGCGCGTGATCGCCTTGTTTGTTTCATACAGTATCGAGGTTCGCCCCAGAAGCCTGCTCCACACAAGTTTGCTCCCCCCGCCCCGCTCTGCTAGTGTCGCGCCGTTCTGAATGCCACCGAGACAGTCGCCATGGCCCGCAAAAAAGCCTCCCTCGATTTCGAGCAATCCCTCGCAGACCTGCAAGCACTGGTCGAGCGCCTGGAGAACGGCGAGTTGTCGCTGGAAGAGTCGCTGGCCGCCTTCGAACAAGGCATCGCCCTGACCCGTGATTGCCAGGGCGCCCTGGCCCAGGCCGAACAGAAGGTGCAAATTCTGCTGGAGCGCGACGGCGAACTGGCTGCCCAGCCCTTCGACGCGGAGCCCGAAGCATGATTGGCACCTACCAGGCCAGTTGCCAGGCGCGCGTCGACGCAGCCCTCGAACCGCTGTTCATCGCCCCGACCAAAGAGCTGGAACGCCTTTACGCCGCCATGCGCTACAGCGTGATGAACGGCGGCAAACGCGTGCGCCCGTTGCTGGCCTACGCGGCCTGCGAAGCCTTGGGCGCCCCGGCCGAGCAGGCCAACGGTGCAGCCTGCGCGGTCGAGCTGATCCATGCTTACTCGCTGGTACATGACGACCTCCCGGCCATGGACGACGACGATTTGCGTCGCGGCCAGCCAACCACCCACAAGGCTTTTGACGAAGCGTGCGCCATCCTTGCTGGCGACGGTTTGCAGAGCCTGGCTTTCAGTGCCCTGCTCGACCCATGCCTGAGCCCGCAGATCGACAGCATTCGCCTGGCCATGGTTCAGGTACTGTCCAAAGCTGCCGGCCCGGCCGGCATGGTCGGCGGCCAGGCCATCGATCTCGGATCGGTGGGCCAGAAGCTGGACCAGCAGGCATTGGCGTTCATGCACCGGCACAAGACCGGCGCGCTGATCGAAGCCAGCGTACGCCTCGGCGCCCTGGCCAGCGCCCGCGCCGAACCGGCACGGCTGGATGCCCTGCAGACATATGCACAGGCCATTGGCCTGGCATTCCAGGTGCAGGACGACATCCTCGACGTGGAAAGCGACACCGCCACCCTGGGCAAACGCCAAGGTGCAGACATAGCGCGTGACAAACCGACCTACCCGGCCCTGCTGGGCCTGGAAGCCGCCAAAGCCTATGCAATCGAACTGCGCGACCAGGCGCTGGCCGCACTGCAAGGGTTCGGCGAAACGGCCGAACCGCTGCGGGCTTTGGCGCGTTACATCGTCGAACGCCGTAACTAAACAGCTTCACCTATCCCCGTAGGATCGGGTTTACCCGCGAATGCGATCTTGAATTTGCCAACGCATTCGCGGGTAAACCCGCTCCTACAGGGGGCCGCGTAACCTGTGGTCGAATGGGCACTTTTCCCACAATGGGGTAAACTGCCGCGTCTTCACACACCTATAACGACTCGCCTGATGCCCACGACGTTTCAAGAGATCCCCCGCGAACGCCCGGTCACGCCGTTGCTCGACCGCGCTGACACGCCTGCCGGCCTGCGCCGGCTGGCCGAAGCCGACCTGGAGACGCTGGCCGACGAACTGCGCCAGGAACTGCTCTACACCGTCGGGCAGACCGGTGGGCACTTTGGTGCCGGCCTGGGCGTGATCGAGCTGACCATCGCCCTGCACTACGTGTTCGACACCCCGGACGACCGGCTGGTGTGGGACGTGGGGCACCAGGCCTACCCGCACAAGATCCTCACCGGGCGCCGTAACCGCATGCTCAGCCTGCGCCAGAAGGACGGCATCGCGGCCTTCCCGCGCCGCAGCGAAAGCGAGTACGACACCTTTGGCGTTGGCCACTCCAGCACCTCGATCAGCGCCGCGCTGGGCATGGCCATTGCTGCCCGCCTGCAGAACAGCGCGCGCAAGTCAATCGCGGTGATCGGTGATGGCGCGCTGACCGCCGGCATGGCATTCGAGGCGTTGAACCACGCCCAGGAAGTCAATGCCGACATGCTGGTGATCCTCAACGACAATGACATGTCGATTTCGCGCAACGTCGGCGGCCTGTCCAACTACCTGGCCAAGATCCTCTCCAGCCGCACCTATGCGAGCATGCGCGAAGGCAGCAAGAAAGTGCTGTCGCGACTGCCAGGTGCCTGGGAAATCGCCCGTCGCACCGAGGAGTACGCCAAGGGCATGCTGGTGCCAGGCACGCTGTTCGAAGAGCTGGGCTGGAACTACATCGGCCCGATCGACGGCCACGACCTGCCCACCATGATTGCCACCCTGCGCAACATGCGTGATCTGAAGGGCCCGCAGTTCCTGCATGTGGTCACCAAGAAGGGCAAAGGCTTCGCCCCTGCCGAGATCGACCCGATCGGCTACCACGCCATCACCAAGCTGGAGCCGGCCAACAAGCCCGCCGCGCCGAAGAAAGCCAGCGGCCCGAAATATTCCGCGGTGTTCGGCCAGTGGCTGTGCGACATGGCCGCCGCCGACAACCGCCTGGTGGGCATTACCCCGGCGATGAAGGAAGGCTCGGACCTGGTCGACTTCAGCGAGCGCTACCCTGAGCGCTACTTCGACGTTGCGATCGCAGAGCAGCATGCCGTGACCCTGGCGGCCGGCATGGCCTGCGAGGGCAGCAAGCCGGTGGTGGCGATTTACTCCACCTTCCTGCAGCGTGCCTACGACCAGCTGATCCACGACGTGGCGGTGCAGAACCTCGATGTGCTGTTCGCCATCGACCGTGCCGGCCTGGTCGGCGAGGATGGCCCGACCCACGCCGGCAGTTACGATCTGTCGTACCTGCGCTGTATCCCGGGCATGCTGGTGATGACCCCCAGCGACGAGAACGAGCTGCGCAAGATGCTCAGCACCGGCCACCTGTACAACGGCCCGGCAGCTGTACGGTACCCGCGTGGTACCGGCCCGAATACGCCGATCAGCGGTGACCTGCAACCACTGGAGATCGGCAAGGGTGTGGTCCGCCGCCAGGGCGAGAAAGTGGCCCTGCTGGTGTTCGGTGTACAACTGGCCGAGGCCATGCAAGTGGCCGAACAGATCAACGCGACAGTGGTCGACATGCGCTTCGTCAAGCCGCTGGACGAGGCACTGGTGCTGGAGCTGGCAGGCAGCCATGAGCTGCTGGTAACCATCGAAGAAAACGCCATCATGGGTGGCGCGGGCGCTGCTGTGGGTGAGTTCCTTGCCAGCCAGGCAGTGCTCAAGCCGCTTCTGCACCTGGGGCTGCCGGATATCTATGTCGAGCATGCCAAGCCTGCGCAAATGCTGGCTGAGTGCGGGCTGGATGCGGCCGGGATCGAGGCCTCGGTGAAGGCCCGCATGGCCAGGCTCGGCCTCTAGGGCTCTTTCGCGGGTGCCCCGCTCCTACAGGGACTGCACAGTGCTCAAGATCTGTGGAAGTCCTTTGGGAGCGGGTTGACCCTCGAATGCTTTGGAACTGCCCATGAAGAAGTCTGCCTGCGCCGCAATTCTCTGCGCTCCAACATTCCTTCTGGCCGCTGAACGCGACGACGCCCTCAAGCTCCCCGACGTGCTGATCAGCGCCAGCCGCCAGGTCGAGTCGCGTACCGCCACCAGTGCTGCAAACACGGTTTTCACCCGCTCCGACATCGACCGCCTGCAACCCACCAGTGTCACCGACCTGCTCTCCCGCGTACCGGGCGTGCAAGTGGCCCCCACCGGTGGCCGTGGCAGCCTGCCTGGCATCTTTATCCGTGGCACCAAGGCGGCGCAAAGCCTGGTGCTGGTCGATGGCGTACGCATCGCCAATGCCACTTCGGGCGACAGCGGCCTGCAGTTTCTGGACGTCGACCAGATCGAGCGGGTTGAAGTGCTGCGTGGCTCGCGCTCGGCAATGTACGGTAGCGATGCCATTGGTGGGGTGATCCAGATCTTCACCCGACGTAGTAGTGGCCCCGGCCTGCAGCCACGCCTGCGCATGGCCGCCGGCAGCAACCAGACATTCCAACGCAGCCTGGGGCTTTCTGGCGGCAACGACACGACTCGCTTCAACCTTGGCGCCAGCCTGGATGAAACAGCCGGCATTGACTCGACCGGGCCATCCTTCGCCAGCGATGGTGACCACGACGCCTACCGCAACAAGGCGTTGAACCTTAGCCTGAGCCATACCTTCGGTGAGCGCTTCGAAGCCGGCCTGAACCTGCTCGATAGCCGTGGTCGCAGCGAGTACGACAACCCGTTCGGCGGCTTCGACCCCGTGACCTTCGAGAGCTTCGGTCAACAACCCTACACCGACTTCAGCGTCAGCAGCCTGGGCAGTTACGTTGACGTTCAGTTCACCGAAGCCTGGCATTCACGCCTAGAACTGGCACATAGCGAGAACCGTGACGACAAACGCGACAAACTCAGCGCTGAGCGCTTCGTGTTCAACACCTACCGCGATCAGGCTACCTGGCAGAACGACTTGGCCTTTGGCGAGCAGAACACAGTACTGATCGGTGGCGACTGGTACGAAGACCGCGTACACGGCAGTACCGATTTCACTGAGGACAGCCGCTGGAACCGTGCCGTGTTCGCCCAGCACCGCTATCAGGGCGAGCAGTTCTCCACTGAGCTGGGCGTGCGCCATGACCGCAACCAGCAGTTTGGTGGCCAGACCACCTGGAGCGGCAGCCTGACCGTACCGCTGAACGCGCACAACGATGTGCTGCTTTCCTACAGTGAAGGCTTCCGTGCGCCAACATTCAACGACCTGTATTACCCACAGTTCAGCAACCCGAACCTGGACCCAGAGCACTCCAGAAGCTACGAGCTGCAATGGCGCAGCCAGCTGACTGCAGAGAGCCGGCTGGAGACTTCGCTGTACCGCACCGACCTGCGCGACGCGATCATCTTTGGCCAGGACTCGATACCCCGAAACGTCGCCTCGGCACGAATCAATGGCGTGGAAATGGCGCTGGCGCAGCAATGGGGCGCCTGGCACAGCCAGCTTGGCCTGGCGCTGGTCGACCCACGCGACCGCGACACTGGCCACACCCTCGCACGCCGCGCCCGCCGCACCATGAGCCTGGACCTGGACCGTGAGTTCGGGCGCTTCAGCGTGGGCGCCAGCTGGCAGGCGGTCAGCAGCAGTTATGACGATGAGGCCAACCGCAACCGCATCGGTGGCTATGGTCTGCTGGGATTGCGCGGCAGTTGGGCGGCTAGCGACGACCTGAAACTCGAAGCCAAACTGGATAACCTGCTGGACCGCAGCTACAGCCGCGCCCTTTACAGCTACGAGGGTGCGTATCACCCTTACCGCGAAGAGGGCCGCACTGTACTCTTGAGCATCACCTGGACCCCGGCGCTTTAGCGTCCAGCAACGCACACAAGCGGGCGGTGGCTTCGATCATCTGCCCGCTGGGGCGCTCCAGCCCTTTGTCCGGCACCACCAGCAGGCGACCATCAGCAACCGCTCGAATCTGCGGCCAGGCTTTCCAGCTGGCCAATTGCGCCTCATCGGCTGCCAGGATGACCTGCGGATTACGCAGCAGCACGGACTCCACATTCACCTGTGGCGCCGGCTGGCCAAGGTCGGCGAACACATTGCGCGCCCCGCACACGGCCAGGGCGTCGGTCACCACCTGGCGGCCACCGAGCGTGTACAACGGTCGATCCCAGACTTGATAGAACACCTGCAAGGGTTCATCACGCCGATACTGCTGGCGCAGCTGCTGCAGCCGCTCACGGAGGGCTCGCGCGTACGAATGACCTTGCTCGGCACGCCCGATACGCCCGGCAATGGCCTCGATCTGCTCGATCAGCTGGCTGATGTCGTGGGGTTCGGCGCTGAAGGTGGCGATACCCAGGCGCTTGAGCTGGTCGCGCTGGGCCGGTGGCACACTGCCTGGCCACAGCAGCAACAGGTCGGGGCGCAGGCTGAGCAGGCGCTCCATGTTCAGTTGCCCCTGGCGCCCGACCGAAGGCAAGTGGCGCAGCGCAGCCGGCCGTTCGCCGCCATCGAGCACGCCCACCAGCAGGTCGTCGGCCTGCAGCTCAAGCATGATCTCGCTCATAGAAGGGGCCAGACTGACAACACGCAGCGGTTCTGCAGCCAGCACGGTACAGGCGAACAACGCCAGCAGGCCAGGTAGCAGTCGCATCAGCCTAACTGGCGCGGAATACGATAGAGGTACAGCACTACAACCGTCGACAGTGCGAGCAGAATCTGCGGCACAGCCTCCAGGCCGACCAGCACCGACAGTGCGGCGACCCAAGCCGGAAAGCAGGCATACAGCATGGCCATGCGCCGTACCCGCGCCAGTTCGATCCAGGCAGTGGGTTCTTCGCCCGTGCCAAGCACCTTGGAGGTGGCAATAAGTGCGCGCTTGTAGGCGCCGAAGCGCGGCAGGCTGAGAAACATGGTAGCCGCACCGGCGATGAACAGTGGCATGGCCAGCACCGGGATCAACGCATCGCCTCCCCCAAAGGCCCAAGCCATGACAGGCAGCGGCACCAGGCCCACCGCCAGGTACTGCCACCAAGCCAGGGCCAGCCGCCGCTTGACCTCGGCGCGGGTCACGCCTGGGGCACCTCGCCCTGGTGTTCATTGCCCAGCATGTGGCCCAACTTGCCGGCCTTGGTCGCCAGGTAGTAGCGGTTGTGCGGGTTATGCCCGGTGTGCAGCGGCACACGCTCGGCAACCACGATGTTCATGTCGGTCAGGGCTTTGACCTTGCGCGGATTGTTGGTCATCAGGCGCAGCGACTTCACGCCCAGGTGCTCGAGCATCGGCAGGCATATGGCGTAGTCACGCTGGTCGGCAGCAAAGCCCAGGCGTTCGTTGGCCTCTACGGTGTCGGCGCCGCCATCCTGCAGTTCGTAGGCGCGAATCTTGTTCAGCAAGCCAATGCCACGGCCTTCCTGACGCAGGTACAACAGCACCCCACGGCCTTCGCGGGCGATGGCCTGCAGCGCGGCTTCCAGCTGCGAGCCGCAGTCGCAGCGCTGGCTGAACAGTGCATCGCCGGTCAGGCACTCGGAATGCAGGCGCCCCAATACCGGCTGGCCGTCCGCGATATCACCCAGGCTGAGCACCACATGCTCACGGCCTGTGGCTTCGTCTAGGAAACCATGCATGGTGAAGGTCGCGAAGGGCGTCGGGAGTTTAGAGGCGGCAACAAAGACGACGGGCACGTTGTGCTCCTGGAATAAGTAGGAAATTTCTCGTGGGCCGATTGTATCAGCAGGTTGGGGGATGTGGGCTGGCTGTATACAGTGGGTTAAGATCGAAAAATTCGATACTTATTAAAAGCCACCCCTCAATCAAAAGCCCGCTGCCACAGCGGACCGCGCTATACCTTGATGTATTCAGTCTCAGTGCGGGCGACTATCCGCATTGAATGGATAGGGCTGCTTCCAGTGCTCGAAAATCGGCTTCAGCTCGCCGCTACGTACCAGCTCTTTCATGCGCTTGTCGAACA
The DNA here is from genome assembly GCF_057766845.1 of Pseudomonas sp. D5(2026). Taxonomy (NCBI): domain Bacteria; kingdom Pseudomonadati; phylum Pseudomonadota; class Gammaproteobacteria; order Pseudomonadales; family Pseudomonadaceae; genus Pseudomonas; species Pseudomonas sp. D5(2026). Next base: position 527,836 of record NZ_CM173421.1, on the reverse strand, counting down.
GGTCGCGCAGGGCCTTGGCTTGGTCGTTACGGGCGAAGGCCAGGTACAACGGCAACTCGGCCACATGAGTACGGCGGAAGCGCTCGGGCTGGGAGGCTTGCCCGAGCACGTAGTCGATCTCGGTCAGTGCATCGATGTAGTAGTCCACCCGGTCATGGTCGAGCATTGGCAAAATGCCCTCGCGACGCTGGATTTCGCGGAACTCGTGCACATTGGGCAAGTAGCTGCCGTAATCGTAACCACGCACCCAGGCCAACCGGTACTTGCCGATGGTCTCCAGGGTAGGCGCAGGTTTGCTGGCCAGCCCCAGGGCATAGATATGGTCCATATCGAAGTGCCAGCGCGGGTACAGATTGTAGTCGTTCTCTTCCTTGTACGAGCCAACCCAGGCGTCAGCCTCGCCGCGCTTGACCAGGCCAACCGCCCGGCTGTAGGGCGCGCTCTGGGTAACCACCTTGACCCCGGCCGGCTCGAACACTTTGCGCAGCACATCCCAGGCTACCCCGGTACCGTCGGCGTTGGTGTAGTCGAGCCACTCCTCGCTAACCAGATGGATCTGTTTCGGCACGCCCTCGGCAGCCATTACCCACGGGGCAACACTCAGCAGCATTGCCAGCAGCACAGTCCTTATGGCCATTCACGCGCCCCCTGTTTCAGGCAACCGCCCACACCAGAACCTGCATGCCCAGCCAGGCAAACACGCCGGCCAGGATATCGTCGAGCATGATGCCGACGCCCCCGTGCACATGGCGGTCGATCCAGCGAATCGGCCACGGCTTTAGGATGTCGAAGAAGCGGAACAGCAGGAACCCTGCCAACAGCCACTGCCAGCCCTCCGGCACCAGCCAGAGGGTGATCCACATGCCGACAATCTCGTCCCAGACAATGCCTTCATGGTCGTGTACGCGCAAGTCATTGGCAACTTTGCCACACAACCAGAAGCCAAACAGCATGCTCACGCCGAGCAACAACCAGTAACCCCAGTCGGGCAGCATCTGCCACAGCGGGATGAACGGTATGGCCACCAGCGAGCCCCAGGTACCCGGCGCCTTGGGCAAGGTGCCAGAACCAAAGCCAAAAGCGATGAAGTGCCACGGGTTGCGCCAGACCGAAGGCGGAACGAACTCCGCAGGCACCTGATTGGGGTGATCGGTCACGGTATCTCCCTGAAGTGTTGATAGCCCCGCTGAACGGGAGTGATGTCCTGGCCCTGCGCGTCGCGCAAGGTCACGCCTTGCCCTTCGAGCACACGGCCGACGGTATGCACTTCGATAAAATCGAAGGCTGCCAAGGGCGCCAGCGCCTCTGGTGGCAAGGTGAAGGCCAGTACGTAGTCGTCGCCACCGGTAAGCGCCGCCTTCACCGCTGCTTCCCGGCCGAGGAAGGCCTCCAGAGCAGGAGACACTGGCACTTGCGCCAGGTTCACCTCCAACGCGACACCGGATGCCTTGGCAATATGCCCACAGTCGGCGAGCAACCCGTCGGAGATGTCCAGCGCCGCCGTGGCCCGGCCACGCAGCAGGGCACCGAGTGTGAGCTGCGGCATCGGTGACCAGTAATGGGCCAGCAGCGGTTCGGCCTGCGCGGCAGGCGCCTCGCGCTCACCCAGCACCAGCGGCAATGCACCGGCGGCCTTGCCCAGCGAACCACCGACACACAACAGGTCACCCGGCCTTGCACCGCTGCGGCGCAAGGCCTGGCCAGCCGGCACGCGGCCGAACACGGTGACGGTGATACTCAGCGGGCCGCGCGTAGTGTCACCACCGATCAGGCTCATGCGGCAACGGTGGGCCATGCGACCAAGGCCGTCGGCATAGGCCGCCAGCCAGTCAGGGCCAACGTCAGGCAGGGTCAGTGCGAGGGTGAAGCCGATTGCAGTCGCGCCCATGGCTGCCAGGTCACTGGCCGCCACAGCCAATGAACGCTGGCCAAGCAGCAACGGATCGCAAACAGCAGGAAAGTGCACCCCGGCGACCAGGGTATCGGTCGACACCGCCAGTTGCTCACCGGGGGGAAGGTCCAGCAGGGCGCAGTCGTCACCGATACCCAGCGCCACGCCCTCGCCGCCCTGCGCACAAGGCGCAGCGGCGAAGTAATGGTTGATCAGCTCGAACTCACCCATGGCCAGGCAGCGCCAGGATCAGCGCTTGTTCGCCTTGACTTCTGCTTCACGCAGCGCCGGAGCGAGCTTGTCCAGTACGCCGTTGACGAACTTGTGGCCGTCAGTGGCACCGAAGACCTTGGCCAGTTCCACACCTTCGTTGATCACGACGCGGTACGGCACGTCGACGCGCTTGATCAGCTCCCAGGTGGACAGGCGCAGCACGGCCAGCTCGACCGGGTCGAGCTCTTCCAGTGCGATGGTCATGCAAGGCACCAGCGCCTTGTCGATTTCGCCCTTGATTGCCGGGACCCCATGCAGGATCTCGCGGAAATAGGCACCGTCGACATCGGTGAAATCGTTATCCACCCGGAACTGCGCTTCGATCTCGTTCAGCGAATGCTGGGCCATGTGCCACTGGTAGAGGGCCTGGGTCGCGAGCTTGCGGGCTTCGCGGCGCTTGGCGCTCTTCGAGGGCTTGCCGGCATCCGCAGGTTTTGGATCGCGCGGGTTGAAACGATCGCTTTCGTCGCTAATCACTTGGCCTCCAACTGCGCCAGCAGGCTGACCATTTCCAGTGCGGACAGGGCAGCTTCAGCACCTTTGTTGCCGGCTTTGGTGCCAGAACGCTCGATGGCTTGCTCGATGGAGTCGACGGTCAGTACGCCGAAGGCCACCGGAACACCGAACTCCATGGACACCTGGGCCAGGCCCTTGGTGCATTCGCCCGCCACGTATTCGAAATGCGGGGTACCGCCACGGATCACGGCGCCCAGGGCGATGATCGCGTCGTAGGCGCCTTGCTGGGCGACCTTCTGTGCCACCAGCGGGATCTCGAATGCACCCGGGGCACGGATGATGGTGATGTCGCTTTCGTTGACACCATGGCGTACCAGGGCGTCAACGGCACCGCTTACCAGGCTTTCGACAACGAAGCTGTTGAAGCGGCCAACCACCAAAGCATAGCGACCTTTGGGGGCGATGAAGGTACCTTCGATGGTCTTCAGGGTCATTCCGATATTCTCATCTTCAAGAGCGAGGCCGCATACAAGCGGCCTCGACAGGGGTCTGGACTCGAGCAGAGGGCGTCAATGCCGCCTCAAGTCACTCGGAGGGCACGTATTCTACAACTTCCAGATCGAATCCGGATATCGCGTTGAACTTCATAGGCGAACTCATCAGGCGCATCTTGCGCACGCCGAGGTCGCGCAGGATCTGCGAACCGGCCCCCACAGTGCTGTAGGTGGTCGGTGCCTTGGTCGGCGCATCGCCCGCACTTTCGCGGATGTGCGCCAGCAGCACGTCGCCGTCCAGCGGATGGCCCAGCAGCAAGACCACACCGCTGCCGGCCTCGGCCACGGCGGCCATGGCCGCGCGCAGGCTCCAGCGGCCTGGCTGCTTGACCAGCAGCAGGTCACGCAGTGGGTCCATATTGTGTACCCGTACCAAGGTCGGCTCTTCGGCGCAGATCTTGCCCAGGGTCAAGGCCATGTGCACGTCGCCTTCGACCGCGTCACGGTAGGTGACCAGGTTGAACTCACCCAGCTCGCTCTCCACCGATTGCTCGGAGACACGCTGCACGGTGCGCTCGTGGATCATGCGGTAGTGGATCAGGTCGGCGATGGTGCCGATCTTCAGGCCGTGCTCGGCGGCGAACACTTCCAGTTCGGCGCGGCGCGACATGGTGCCGTCGTCGTTCATCACTTCGCAGATCACGCCGCTTGGCTCGAAACCGGCCATGCGCGCCAGGTCACAGGCGGCTTCGGTGTGGCCGGCACGCGCCAGCGTACCGCCTGGCTGGGCCATCAGCGGGAAGATGTGACCTGGGCTGACGATGTCTTCGGCCTTGGCGTCCTTGGCAGCAGCAGCCTGCACAGTGCGTGCGCGGTCGGCGGCGGAAATACCGGTGGTGACGCCTTCGGCGGCTTCGATCGACACGGTGAACTTGGTGCCGAAGCCCGAGCCGTTGCGCGGTGCCATCAGCGGCAGCTTCAGCGTTTCGCAACGCTCGCGGGTCATCGGCATGCAGATCAGGCCACGGGCGTGCTTGGCCATGAAGTTGATGTGCTCGGGCAGGCAGCATTCGGCTGCCATGATGATGTCGCCTTCGTTCTCGCGGTCTTCGTCATCCATCAGGATGACCATTTTGCCCTGGCGGATGTCTTCGACCAGTTCTTCGATGCTGTTGAGCGCCACGCGGCACCCCCTTCTCAATCAGGATTTCAAGAAGCCATTGGCGGCCAGGAAGCTTTCGGTAATGCCACTGCCCTTGCTCGGTTCGGCGGCCTTGTCACCCAGTAGCAAGCGCTCCAGGTAACGGGCCAGCAGGTCGACCTCAAGGTTTACCCGACGCCCTGCACGGTAATCGGCCATGATGGTTTCGGACAGAGTGTGCGGGACAATGGTCAGCTCGAACTCGGCGCCATTGACCTCGTTGACCGTCAGGCTGGTGCCGTCGACGGTGATCGAACCCTTGTGGGCGATGTACTTGGCCAGTTCCTTTGGTGCACGCACACGGAACTGGATGGCGCGAGCGTTATCGCTGCGCGAAATGATTTCGCCGACCCCGTCGACGTGGCCGCTGACCAGGTGCCCGCCCAGGCGGGTGGTGGGCGTCAGGGCTTTCTCCAGGTTGACCTTGCTGCCGCTCTTGAGGTCGATGAAGGCGGTACGCTTGAGGGTTTCGACGCTGACATCGGCCCAGAAGCCGTCGCCCGGCAGCTCTACGGCCGTGAGGCAAACACCGTTGACGGCGATGCTGTCGCCGAGCTTGACGTCCCCCAGATCGAGCTTGCCGGTCTCTACGTAGACGCGCACGTCACCACCCTTGGGGGTCAGACTGCGGATGGTGCCGATGGATTCGATGATGCCGGTGAACATGGGGTCTTCCTCAAAAACGGTTTGCGCGGGGCAAGCCCGGCATTATACGCCGGGCGCCGGCAGGGGGATGGCCGTGACCCGCCAGTCATCGCCCACTGCGCGCATTTCGGTAATTTTCAGCCGCGGGGCCTCGCTCATCTTTTCCAGTGGCCAGTCCAGCAATGGGCGGGCCTGGGAGCCGAGGAAAGTGCCGGCGACGAACAGCTGGAACTCATCGACCAGGCCCAGCCGGGCAAAGGCACCCACCAGGCCGGCACCAGCTTCCAGCAGGATTTCGTTTACGCCGCGGGCGGCCAGGGCCTGCATCAGCGCCGCAAGGTCGACCTGGCCATTGTCGCCCGGCAAGCTGAGCAATTCGTGGCCGGCAGCGGCATAGCGCGGGTCATCTGCGACAGCAGTCACCACAAGAGCCGAGCCGGCCTGGAAGAACGGCGCAGCGAGTGGCAGGCGCAGGCGGCCATCGATCAACACTCGCAAGGGTGTGCGGCTGAGTGCCAGGGCGGTGGTTTCGGCATCCAGGCCCAGCTCGGCGCCACGCACGGTCATGCGTGCGTTGTCTGCCAGTACACTGGCGGCGCTGGTCAGCACCACGCTGGAACGGGCGCGCAGGCGCTGTACCGCCGAGCGGGCGGCCGGGCCGGTGATCCACTGGCTTTCACCACTGGCCATGGCGGTGCGGCCATCCAGGCTCATGGCCAGCTTGGCGCGAACGAACGGCAGGCCGTGCTCCATGCGCTTGAGGAAGCCTGGGTTGAGGGCGCGAGCCTCGGCTTCGAGCACCCCGCTGGCCACTTCGATTCCGGCTTCGGCCAGGCGCCGCAGGCCCTGTCCCGCCACTTGCGGATTAGGGTCCTGCATGGCGGCTACTACACGCGCCACACCGGCCTTGACCAGCGCTTCGGCACACGGCGGCGTACGGCCATGGTGGCTGCATGGCTCCAGGGTGACGTAGGCACAAGCCCCGCGGGCAAGCTCACCGGCCTGACGCAGGGCATGCACTTCGGCATGCGGCTCGCCGGCGCGTACGTGCCAGCCTTCGCCAACCACCTCGCCATCACGTACGATCACGCAGCCTACCCGCGGGTTCGGGTGGGTGGTGTACAGGCCTTTGCGCGCCAGCTCCAGCGCGCGGGCCATGTAGTGGGCGTCAAGGATGGCGGCTTGGCTGGGCATGTTCACTCTTTAGCTGGCTCACGGGCCAGGCGGTCGATTTCTTCGCGGAACTCGTCGAGGTCCTGGAAGCGCCGGTACACCGAGGCGAAGCGGATATAGGCCACTTCATCGAGTTTGCGCAGCTCGGCCATGACCATTTCACCGACCACCAGCGATTTGACTTCGCGCTCGCCAGTGGCACGCAGCCGACTCTTGATATGCGCCAACGCAGCCTCCAGGCGCTCGACGCTGACCGGACGCTTTTCCAGCGCCCGTTGCATACCGGCGCGCAGCTTTTCTTCGTCGAAGGGCTGGCGTGTGCCGTCCTGCTTGATCAGCCGGGGCAGCACCAGCTCGGCGGTTTCGAAGGTGGTGAAACGCTCGCCGCAGGCCACGCATTCACGGCGGCGGCGCACCTGCTCGCCCTCGGCGACGAGGCGAGAGTCGATGACCTTGGTGTCGTTGGCACCGCAAAAGGGACAGTGCATGGTGGCAGGCAACAAAAAAAGGGAGGGCCATGGTAGCGCATTGCACTGGCAAGACAAGCCAAAGGGGTTAACATCCATGGGAAATATGCCCGTGAAGGACTCCCCCATGCACTACCGAGCGCTCGTCGTGCTGTGCTGCGCCGCTCTGCTCGCTGCCTGCGGCAGCGACAGGCCAAAGACCGACAACCCGGCGCCCACGCCAGCCCGCTCGGCCAAGGCCGAGGTACTGGGCCCGCTACCGGCCTACCAGCGCGAGCTGAGCGGCACCTTGCTGGAAGTCCCGGCGGGTGCCGACGTGGAACTGGCCTTGCTGGTCATCGACGAACGCGACCGCCCGCAGCGCCTGCTGGCCAGCAGTAACCTGACCGGTACTGGCCAGGCACTGCCCTACCACCTGCGTTTCAACCCCGAAGCCTTCCCGCCTGGCGCCCGGGTCGAACTGCGTGGCCGCGCCAGCAACTCCGGCCAGCTGATCATGCACCTGCCCCCGGTGCGCATTACCCAGGCACAGACCCAGGCCACCGGCCCGTTGCGTTTCGAGAAGGCGCCTTAAGTGGCGCCGCTGGCCCTGCAACAGGCCCTCAGCGGCCTGATCGGCGAAGCGCGCCTGATCGTCAGCGAACTGCCCGATTGCGACCTGAAGCTATGGCTGATCGACGACCAGAACATGGATCGCGCCTTCAGCAGCGAAGAAACCCGGCGCATTCTCGAAGAGCCGCCCTATTGGAGCTTCTGCTGGGCCAGTGGGCTGGCAATGGCCCGCTACCTGGCCGAACGCCCGGAGTGGGTGGCGGGCAAGCGCGTGCTGGACTTTGGCGCCGGCTCTGGTATCGCCGGCATTGCTGCTGCACGCGCCGGTGCACTGGAAGTGATGGCCTGCGACCTCGACCCGCTGGCCCTCGATGCCTGCCGTGCGAATGCGGCACTGAACGGGGTGACACTAAGCTACAGCAGCGATTTCTTTGCCGAGGAAGACCGCTTCGACCTGATCTTGGTTGCCGATGTGCTGTACGACCGCGCCAACCTGCCGCTGCTGGATGCCTTCCTGAGCCGCGGTCGCCAGGCCCTGGTGGCCGACTCGCGAGTACGTGACTTTCGCCACCCGTTGTACCAGCAATTGGGCGTGCTCGAAGCACTGACCCTGCCGGACCTGGCCGAGCCACACGAATTCCGCCGGGTCAGCCTGTACCACGCCAGCCGCGACACCTTATAGTGTTGCCATACACGAGTTTGCGAGAGTCGCGATGACCCAAGACACGCCTTACATTTTCGACGCCACCGATACCAACTTCCAGCAACTGGTGATCGAGAACTCCTTCCACAAACCGGTGCTGGTGGACTTCTGGGCCGAGTGGTGCGCCCCCTGCAAGGCACTGATGCCATTGCTGGCAAAGATTGCCGAGGGTTACCAGGGCGAGCTGCTGCTGGCCAAGATCAACTGCGACGTGGAGCAACAGGTGGTTGCCCAGTTCGGCATCCGTAGCCTGCCGACAGTGGTTCTGTTCAAGGACGGCCAGCCGGTAGACGGCTTTGCCGGGGCACAACCGGAATCGGCGATCCGCGCCATGCTCGAGCCGCATGTACAAATGCCAGCCGCGCCCACCGCCTCGCCACTGGAGCAGGCGAAAGCGCTGTATGCCGAAAGCCGTTTTGCCGAAACCGAAGCGCTGTTGCACACGCTGCTGGGTGAGGACAACAGCAATGCCGAAGCGCTGATTCTGTATGCCCGCTGCCTGGCCGAGCGTGGCGAGTTGGGCGAAGCGCAAGTGGTACTGGATGCGGTCAAGACTGACGAACACAAAGCTGCACTGGCCGGTGCCAAGGCCCAGCTGACCTTCCTGCGCCAAGCCGCCAGCCTGCCGGAAGTGGCTGACCTTAAAAGCCGTCTGGCACAGAACCCGCAAGACGACGAGGCGGCTTATCAGCTGAGCATTCAGCAACTGGCGCGCCAGCAGTATGAGGCGGCGCTGGAAGGGCTGCTGAAGCTGTTCCAGCGTAACCGTGGCTACGAGAACGGGCTGCCGCAGAAGGCGCTGTTGCAGGTGTTCGAATTGCTGGGTGGCGATCACCCGCTGGTTGGTGTTTATCGTCGCAAGCTGTCGGCGGCGATGTTCTGAGTGACCTTGAAGCCTGCGCTGTACCTGTGGGAGCGGGCATGCCCGCGAAGAAGCCAACGCGGTGGATGGCACCGGCTCCGCCGGTGTTCGCGGGTAAACCCGCTCCTACAGGCGACCGCGCAGGCTTTGCTCCAACAGCGAAAACAGCGCTCACCCTAACCAGTGATAAACCGGCGCATCCACGCCACTCTCCACCTTGACCTCACTGCTGTGCCGCAAACGCACCAGCAGCCGTTTGCCCGCCGCCGTACTCCCGGCCAATCCTTCGAGCCGGTCCAGCAATTCCGGCCCGCTCATCTGTCCTGCCAGACGCAACACATCACGCGCCGCAGCCCACTGAGCGTCATTTTGGCGCGGCCCGGCCACCGCAGCTGTCGCAGCCGCCTGGGCTGCCACCGGCACCTCGGTCTGCCGCCCCAGTTGCCCCCACTCCTCAGGCGTCAGCTCGATGGTCAGGTCCACCGGCCAGTCACCAATCTGTCCACGAATTCTCACGATGCTTTCCTTGAGGTCACGTCAATGTCCCCATGCTACCGCAACATGAAACTTGGCCACACAGACTGGCAGCACGCAGAAAAGTTGTTATAACATAACCGAATCTTTCAGCCCGCTCTGGAGTCGTCCATGCGTCGCCTGCTGCTCGCCCTGCCCTTCGCCTTGCTGCCACTGGCCGTTGCCCATGCCCACGATGACCATGATCATGACCACGCCCACGGCTCGCTCGGCGCCCACGAGCATGGCGTGGCCAAGCTCAACGCGGTACTCGATGGCAATACCCTGGAACTGGAGCTGGACAGCCCGGCAATGAACCTGGTCGGCTTCGAGCATGCCGCCAGCAGCGATGCCGACAAGGCCAAAGTCGCCGCCGTGCGTCAGCAACTTGAACAACCACTGAAGCTGTTCGGTCTTTCTGGCGCCGCAAACTGCAAAGAAGACCAGCAGGCACTGGAAAGCCCTCTCTTCGGTGACGCCTCCAAAGCCGATGACGAGAGTGACGAACACGAACACGGCCATCAGCACAGCGACATCGGCGCCCACTATCAGCTGACGTGCGCCAACCCCGACAAACTGACCCAACTGGACCTGGCGCCGCTGTTCAAGGCCTTCCCCGCCACCCAGAAAATCAACGTGCAACTGATCGGCCCCAATGGCCAGAAAGGCGTGGAAACCACGCCGGCCAAGGCAGCGGTCGCCTTCTGAATGAACCAGCCGTTGATCGATCTGCATGACCTGGTGTTCGCCTGGCCAGGCCACCCGCCGCTGCTGGATATTCCGGCATTGCGCCTGGACGCTGGTGAAGCACTGTTTCTCAAAGGCCCTAGCGGCAGTGGCAAGACGACCTTGCTGGGCCTGCTGGGCGGGGTGAACGTGCCGGCCCAGGGCCGCATCCAGTTGCTCGGCCAGGATCTCGGCAGCCTGAGCCAGGGCGCCCGCGACCGCTTTCGGGTCGATCACACAGGGTACATCTTCCAGCAGTTCAACCTGCTGCCGTTCCTCTCGGTACGTGAAAACGTCGAGCTGCCCTGCCGCTTCTCGCGCAGCCGCAAGGCACGCGCCGAGCAGCGCCATGGCAGTGTTGACCAGGCGGCCAGCACGCTGCTGACCCACCTGGGCCTGGGCGACCCTGCCATGCTTGCCCGCCGCGCCGACAGCCTGTCGATCGGCCAGCAGCAGCGGGTCGCAGCCGCCCGCGCACTGATCGGCCAGCCTGAGCTGGTGATTGCCGACGAACCGACCTCGGCTCTGGATGCAGACACCCGCGAAGCGTTCATCCGCCTGCTGTTCGATGAGTGCCGCGCCGCCGGCGCCAGCCTGCTGTTCGTCAGCCACGACCAGAGCCTGGCAGCGCTGTTCGACCGCCACCTGTCGCTTGCTGAACTGAACCGTGCCGCCAAGCCCCGGGAGGCCTGATGTACCTGCTCCGCCTTGCCTTGGCCAGCCTGGCCAACCGCCGCTTCACCGCGTTTCTGACCGCCTTCGCCATTGCCCTGTCGGTGTGCCTGCTGCTGGCTGTAGAGCGTGTCCGTACCGAAGCCCGTGCCAGCTTCGCCAGCACCATCAGCGGCACCGACCTGATCGTCGGTGCACGCTCTGGCTCGGTGAACCTGCTGCTGTATTCGGTGTTCCGCATTGGCAACGCGACCAATAACATCCGCTGGGACAGCTTTCAGCACTATGCGCAGGACCCACGGGTGAAGTGGGCAATCCCGATCTCGCTGGGCGATTCGCACCGTGGCTACAGAGTGATGGGTACCACCACAGATTACTTCAGCCATTATCAGTACGGCCGCCGCCAGCATCTGGAACTGAGCCAGGGGCGTGAGTTTGCCAACGACCCCTTCGAGGTGGTGCTCGGCGCAGAAGTGGCCGAGGCATTGCACTACAAGCTGGGTGACAGGCTGGTGCTGGCCCACGGTGTGGCCGCAATCAGTCTGGTCAAGCACGACGACAAGCCGTTTACCGTGGTCGGCATACTCAAGCGCACCGGCACACCTGTCGACCGCACCTTGCATATCAGCCTGGGCGGCATGGAGGCGATCCATATCGACTGGCACAACGGCGTACCCGCCCGTGGCGCCGGGCGCATCAGCGCCGAGCAGGCCCGTACGATGGACCTGCAACCTGCTGCCATCACTGCATTCATGCTTGGCCTGAACAGCAAGATCGCAACCTTCAGTCTGCAGCGGGAAATCAACGAATACCGCAGCGAGCCATTGCTGGCGATCCTGCCTGGGGTAGCCCTGCAGGAGCTGTGGAGCCTGATGGGCACTGCAGAGCAGGCATTGTTCGTGGTGTCACTGTTCGTGGTGCTGACCGGTTTGATCGGCATGCTCACGGCGATTCTCACCAGCCTCAACGAACGCCGCCGGGAAATGGCGATCTTGCGCTCGGTCGGGGCCCGGCCTTGGCATATTGCAGGGTTGCTGGTAATGGAAGCACTGTCACTGGCGTCGGTCGGGATCGTGGCCGGGCTTGGCTTGCTATATGCGGGTATCGCCCTGGCACAGGGGTATGTGCAGGCCAACTATGGTTTGTATTTGCCACTGGCTCTGCCGAGTGCTCATGAATGGACCTTGCTGGCTATCATCCTGGGGGCGGCGTTGCTGATGGGCAGCGTGCCGGCGTGGCGGGCCTACCGGCAGTCGCTGGCCGACGGCCTGTCCATCCACCTCTGAGTGCGCGTAATGATCAAACACCTCACCGCCTGCTTCGCGGGCTCGCCCGCTCCCACAGCAAGCCCCGCAGGCTTCGGACCTTGGGCAGTACCTGTGGGGGCGGGCACGCCCGCGAAGAGGCCGGCAATGCAAATGCTGCTGGCCCTGCTGTTGCTGGTAGCGATGCCTCTATGGGCCGCCGAACCCAAGGAGCTGGACTGGCCAGCACTGATCCCTGAAGGTGCACCGGTCATCCCGCCGCAACTCACCCCGCTGCACGATATGTCACAGCTCAGCAACGCCCTGTCTGCCGAATCCGCCCCACCCGCGCGCCAGCAGGCGCCCGATGCGCCAGTGGTAAAAAGCCTCGACGGCCAACAGGTCAAGCTGCCCGGCTACATCGTGCCACTGGAGGTCAGCGAAGAAGGCCGCACCACCGAATTCCTTCTGGTCCCTTACTACGGTGCGTGCATCCACGTGCCGCCGCCACCGCCGAACCAGATCGTGCATATCTTCAGCGAGATGGGCGTGCGCGTCGAAGACCTCTACCAGCCCTACTGGATCGAGGGAAAGATGCAGGTTAGAGCTTCCAGCAGCGAGCTGGCCGACGCCGGTTACCAGATGGAAGCCGAGAAAATCTACGCTTATGAGCTGAGATGAGAACTGTTTCGAATTCGTGAAGACGCTTCGTTGAGCTGGGTCAAACTTTCCGCTCAACCAGCTCCGTACCATTGGACTACTCGATTAATAACGTCCTTTGGGAGCTTCCATGAACAAGTCCTTGCTGGGTGCCTCGCTTGTGGCCCTTGCGCTCGCCGCCCCTGCCGCCCACGCCTATCAGGCGGGGGACATGATCCTGCGCGCAGGCGCCATCACCACCGCCCCGAACGAGAGCAGCGGCGACCTCAAGTTCGACGGTAACAAGGTGTCGGGCACCAAGGCGACCCTGGACAGCGATACCCAGTTGGGCCTGACCTTTGCCTACATGCTCACCGACCACATCGGCCTGGAGCTGCTGGCAGCTACCCCGTTCAAGCACACCGTCGCCGTAAAAGGTCTGGGCGGCGGGCTGGACGGCAAGCTGGCGGACATCAAGCAACTGCCGCCGACGCTGTCGCTGCAGTACTACCCAATGGAGCCGAATTCGCGCTTCCAGCCGTACGCTGGCGTCGGTATCAACTACACCCTGTTCTTTGACGAAGACTTGAGCAGCGCACGCAAGCAACAAGGCTTCAGCAACCTCAAGCTGCAGGATTCGGTAGGTATCGCCGGCCAACTGGGCATGGACTACATGCTGACCGACAACCTGCTGGTAAACGCCTCGGTCTGGTACGTCGACATCGATACCAAGGCCAGCGTCAACGGCCCGACCGCCCTTGGCTACAGCAAGACCAAGGTCGACGTTGACGTCGACCCGTGGGTATATATGGTCGGCCTTGGCTACAAGTTCTGACCTGAACATTGCAGGGCGGCCTCGGCCGCCCTCGCGCGTTGCAGCCATAGCCAGTAGCACAGTGCGACCGCACTGATGCCCATGCCAAGCCCACACACGGCAACCCAGCCCCAGTGTGCAAACACCCAGCTCGCCAACACCGCCCCCAAACCGCTGCCCAGCGAATAGCAACACATGTAGGCGCCGATCAAACGGCTAGCCATCGCACCACGCCCGGCCAGCAACAGGCTCTGGTTGGTGACATGTACTGCCTGCACGGCAAAGTCCAGCATCAGCACACCCAGCACGAAGGCCAGCAGTGAATGCTCGACGAATGCTGTTGGCAGCCACGACAGCGTCAGCAGGGCCAACGACACCCCGGTCGAACGCTCACCCCGCCCATGGTCGGCCAGACGACCGGCATGCGAAGCCGCCAGCGTACCCGCCACACCTGCCAGGCCAAACAGGCCGATCTCGGTATGGCTCAGCGCCCACGGCGCAGCGCTTAGCGGCATGACCATGGCACTCCACAGCACGCTGAATGCGGCGAAGATCAACACACCGAACACGCCGCACTGGCGCAGCAACCTGTCGTGCCGATACAAGCTGAACTGGGCCACGATCAGCGCCCGGTAACCTGGCCGGCTTCCCATCGGCTGCCCGCCGGGCAGACTGCGCCACAGCACCAGCGCCAGCAACATCAACAGCCCTGCGGCGACCAGGTACACACTTCGCCAACCGGCCAGGTCGGCAAGCCCGCCCGAAGCCAGCCGTGCCAGCAGGATACCCAGCACCACACCACTGGTGACAGTGCCTACCGCCTGCCCTTGCTGGCCAGGTGAGGCCAGGCTCGCGGCATGAGCCACCATCACCTGCACCATGACGGCCATCAACCCGGTGATAGCCAGCGCCAGCAGCAATATTGCCCAGTTCGGCGCCGTGCCAACGCCGACCAGCGCAAGCGCCGAGAACAGTAACTGGCCAAGCAACAGACGTTTACGGTCGACCAAGTCTCCGAGCGGCACAATCAGTAGCAGCCCCAGGGCGTAGCCCGCCTGGGTCGCGCCGACTACCCAGCCAATCTGCTGCTGCGCCACCCCCAACTCAGCAGCCATCGACTCAAGCAGCGGTTGAGCGAAGTACACCGTCGCCACAGCCATCGCACTGGTGGTGGCAAGCAACAGGGTTATCCAGCGTGTCAGCGAAGGTGTCATCGGGCAAGCCTCTGTAATCTGGTTTCAATTTGAAACCACCCGCTGGCTATTTAACAAATGTGGTTTTAATCTGCAACCAGATAATCAAGACAGGCGTGCCCCATGCTCGATGAAAACAATGCGCAGTGCCCCGTGGCCCGGGCTCTGGAGGTGCTGGGTGACCGTTGGGCGCTGATGATCCTGCGCGATGCCTTTGACGGCCTACGGCGTTTCAGTGAATTTCAGAAGAACCTGGGGCTGGCGAAGAACATCCTCACCTCGCGGCTAAAGCTGTTGGTGGAAAGTGGGTTGCTGATGACACAGCCGGCGTCGGATGGCAGTGCCTACAAAGAGTACGTGCTGACCGACAAAGGGCAGTCGGTCTTTCCAGTGGTGGTTGGTTTGAGGCAGTGGGGGGAGCGGTTTCTGTTCGAGGCGGGTGAAACGCGTTCGGAGCTGGTGGACGGCGTGACGGGGCAAGCGCTTCAAATATTGCAGGTCCGCAGCCAGGATGGGCGGGCCTTACATCCCGAAGATTGCCAGCGCAGAAGGGTGCGGCATGGGTGATTTCAGGGCCGCGGCGCAGGCCCGAGGGGTTCAGCCTTTACCGAGAAGCTTTGCCAGGCCTTCAACCATCGGCGTCACCTGCGCAAACTCGAACCGCGCCAACAACCGCTGGTTATCCGCTCGCGAATGGCGGATATCACCCGATCGCGCCGCCGCATAGCTGATCGCTGGCAAGCTCCCCACAACCTTCTCCAGCGCAGCCAGCAACTGGTTCAGTGAGGTCGCCTGGTTCAGCCCGATGTTCACCGCCCCCTCCTCGACCTGCGGCTGCTCCAGTGCCTGCACCATCACCTGCACCAGGTCGCCCACGTAAAGGAAGTCCCGGGTCTGCTCGCCGTCACCGAACACTGTAATCGGCAAGCCCTGCACAGCACGCTCGCAGAAGATGCTGATCACTCCGGAATACGGCGAGGAAGGGTCCTGCCGTGGCCCGAAGATATTGAAGAAGCGAAACACCACCGGCTCCAGGCCATGCTGGCGGCGGTAGAAGTCCAGATACTGCTCACTGGCCAGCTTGTCCACGGCATAAGGGGTCAACGGCGCCTTGGGCGTGTCTTCGGAAATCGACTCCCCTTCACCATTGTTGCCGTACACCGCTGCGCTGGAGGCGAACAGCACCCGGCGCAGGCCATGCACGCGCATGGCTTCGCAAACGTTGAGGGTACCGATGAAGTTACTCTGGTGGGTACGCACCGGGTCTTCGACCGAGGCCTGAACCGACGCTACCGCTGCCAGATGCACCACAGCACGGCAGCCAGCCGCAGCCTGAGTGACCAGCCCGGCATCGGCAACATCACCTTCGATCAGTTCCAGCCGTGGGTGGTCGACCTGCAGGTTGCTTCGCCGGCCGGTGGAGAAGTCGTCGAGAATGCGTACGGCGTAGCCTTTGCCCAACAACGCATCGCACAGGTGGGAGCCAATGAAGCCGGCACCGCCGGTGATCAGGATGGGGGCGTCAGCCATGGCGGTAGAACCGGTCCAGTAGAGGTGGCAGGCCAGCGCGCCAGGCACGCGGCTTGATACCGAAGGTATGAAGGATTTTCTTGCAGGCCAGTACCGCGTGCTGTGGTTCTTCGCTGGCATCCGGGCGCGCGGCATGGGCCTGCGGCGTGGGGGCCTGTACGGCCAGCTGGCGGTATTGACCGGCTTCAGCGAGGATCGCCTGGCCCAGCGCCAGCGGCGTGGTCGCCTCATTGCCAGCGTAATGGTAGGTGCCCCACAGCGGCGCATTGCAATCGAGTTGCTTGAGCACCGACAGGATCACTCGGGCGGCATCATCGACCGGCGTCGGATTGCCACGTCGATCATCGGCCAGCAGCAGCTCCTGTGGCTGCTCGGCACGGGTCAGGAAGCGTCCCAACGCGCCATCGATACTCTCGTCCAGCAACCAGCCAAAGCGCAGCAGCACATGCTGCGGGCACGCCGCGCGCACGCTCTGCTCGATGCGCCAAAGGGCCTGGCCACGCAAGCCCAGCGGCACTGGCTCGTCCTTTTCGCTATAGGCCGTTGCTCGCGCACCATCGAACACACGGTAGCTGGATGGCTGCACCAAGGTGATCTGATGGTGCTGGCACAGCTCTGCCAACCGCTCCACCGCCCGCTCCTGTTGGGCCAGGCGCTGCTCGCTGACCGACTCGGCCTGGAACCAGTCGAAGTAATAGGCCAGGTTGACCAGCGCGTCGGGGCGATGGTCATCGAGCAGCTGAGTGAGGCTTGAGGGCGCCCAGCCGTTCTCGGGCGGGCGCGGTGCCAGGAATGCGATGTCCTCCTCGGCCCCAAGACGAATCAGCGCTTGCCCGAGGGCATTGCCACCACCCAACAGCATTAGGCGCATACGCATAGAGTCAGCAGATCCGGAGAGGTTGATGAAGTAAAGGGGTTATTTTGCGGTTTCCTGCCCGGGAAGTCCAACACCGGCCCCGTTGGATGCCGCAGGCGGGAGCGATTCCACAGTTTCACCGTTCAATACCGCCACAGGCAGAAATCTCCTACGACATACGAGGAATGGGCTGACTTCCACGTATCGGCATAACTGCATTGAATAGTCGACTCCCCACTTGCCGGCCAGGGAGTTTCACATAAAAACGACAAGGAACGTTCAATGCCTCATTCCGAAGCTGCCTACCTGGATTTCTACCCAGAGCAAAGCCAGGCCATAGCCTTTGCAAGCCAAACCCTTGCTGGTTTGGGTGGACCGGAGGCTAAAGGAGTAGCACTTCAGGCTCGTATATTCGCCGATCAACTCGAAAAAGCCTTGAGTGAAGAACAGCGTGCGCTCCTCCGGCGCTTCAGTGAAGGCCATCTATCTGCCTTGATGTACAGGCAGATGCACTGTGCCAACGAGCCAGTACCGGAATACCTACCCGACATTACCGCCCTGGCGCAAAGCCCTCGCTGCCAATACCTTGCCTCGCGCAATCAACTGCTGCTGGAACTCGTACGCCACCGCAGTTTCGCCTTCGATATCGACAACGATGGCAAACAGGTCCGCCTGGTCGGCAACTTCAAGGGCGGTGGCCGCGTCCCGCGACCCGACGAAGATCCCTGCCTGGAGGTTGAAACCAGCTCGCATGCGGGCTTGCGCTTGGGGCCACACACTGAAGCACCTTACAACTGCTCAACAAACGCCAGCAACGCTCACTCCCCTGCTCCCTCAGCACTGATTCTCACTGCGCGCTGGAACCCCGCCAATGAACCTACGAATGTCTTCCCACTCCGGGAAATCATCGAACGCTTGAGTAACCTGGACACACTTGCGCTGACTTCAAAGTCTTTCGACTTCACACGCAGTGACTGCTTCGCTCAGGGACAGGGCAATGCTGGCAAAGCAGTTTCAATGCTGCAGTTCGAGCCCAATGGTGGTTTCTCTGTTCGATACAACAGCTATCGCTTCAGTCTGAATGAACGTGCCTGCAACGCTGCGGCGCGCGCGTTCAACGCCTTTCAAAAAGCACTGAGCACTGCACAACCGCTGACGTTTGCCCTGCAACCTGACAGCGCTTTGTTGATCAACAACAGCCGAGCCTTGCACGGCCGCGACAAGGTCCAGGACAACCGGCGCCTGCTTATCCGTCAATTCGGATACTCCCCCTTCGCCGTACCGTTGGTGCTCGCTGAAGACCCGCTGCTGGTCCGTGGTTGAGCACAGGAAAATACCCCATGATCGAAATCGACTTGACGTTTGTTCTGCTACTCGCACTGGTCGCACTGATGGCCGGCTTTTTTGATGCTATCGCCGGCGGCGGTGGCCTTATCACGCTCCCGGTGCTGTTTATTGCCGGTGTAGAACCCTTGGCAGCTATTGCCACTAACAAGTTCCAGGCAGCTTCGGCTACGGTTTCGGCTACGTGCGCCTTCGCCCGCAAAGGCATGATCGACTGGAGACGTGGCAGTCCCATGGCTGTCATGTCGTTCATCGGTGGGGCGTTGGGAGCCTTGTCGATAACTTACGTCCCTAAAAGCGTTTTACAGGCGTGCGTCCCACCACTGCTGATCCTGATCGCCGCCTACTTTGCCTTCAGTCCAAAGCCGAATGAACAAGCGCGCAAGGCAAAGGTATCGACTAGCCTATTCTGCGTGACGGCTGCACCAATCATTGGCTTTTATGACGGCATCTTCGGCCCTGGAGTCGGCTCGTTCTTCATGCTGGCTTGCGTGGTCCTCTTGGGCCAGCACCTCATTCAAGCCGTATGCACCAGCAAGCTTTTGAACGCAGCCTGTAACCTGGGCGCATTGTCAGTCTTCTCTCTCAGCGGGGCGATCATCTGGCCGCTGGCGCTGGCAATGGCGCTCGCCGCCTTTCTGGGCGCGCAATTGGGGGCACGCTGCGCAGTACGCTTCGGCTCACGCCTCATAAAACCGCTGCTGGTCAGCGTCTGCTGCATCATGGCACTCAAACTGCTGCTCGATACGGGCAACCCGCTCGGCGAATGGCTCAACCAGTTCTTCTAGAGAGCACCATGCACATTCAAAAGGCTTCCCCGCAGCGCGTGAAGTGGCAGTTTGATGAGCCCGCCCCAGGCAAAGAGCTGTTCATCAATGAAGTGTTTGGAAACTACCAGCAACAGGCGCGATTGCTGGTACCTGATATCGAGCGCGCAGCTCCAGCATTTGTTTTGGGGGGCGCGCGTTCCGACTTTACCCGGCTCAACCCCCTGCTTTATCGCCTGCAAGCCGCAGGCATTGGTTCACTCACTGGCAATCTGTCAGGCCATAGCCTCGCCAGCGAGCCAGGCGCATTGTCACCGTCACTGGCTACGAACCTTGATGAAGCACAGCGTTTCCACGCGCATATCGCGCCTCGATGCCGAACGCTCATAGGCCACAGCCTTGGCGCGGCAATTACGCTCAAGCTTGCAGCACAGTTGCCACAAGTGGACAACATCGTATTGATCTGCCCAGCAGTTTATCCAGACCACGCCTACCAGGCGCCGTTCGGCCCAGCATTCACTGCTGCCATCAACAAGCCTTTCGGTTTTCTGGAGAGCGATAGCTACACCTTCCTCAACCAGTTTCGTGGAAGAGTATTGATGGTGATCGGCGAGTACGACGGGCTCAACTCCCAGAGATTCGGCAAAGGCCCTGGCACCAGCGCTGGCAACCTGTGGATTGCCGGCACTGAACGCTATAGCCCGATTCCTGAAGAAGTTACCCTCGCCTTGATGCGAGCAGTTTCAGCATCGCGCTTGCAATGCCTGTTTCTTACCGACTGCGACCATGGCATCGCGGCACATTTGCGCAGGGCTCCCGCGATAGCGGACCAGGTTGCGGACGCAGTAGCAGCGTTCATCCTCGACAATGCTTAAGGCGTTGAGCATTACTCGATCTCGAACAGACCATCGCGCAACGGCGCCACACTCAACCGCTTACGCACATCGTCGTCTATGCGTGGATCATCCGGCCGGTACAGTTTCACCTGCCGATACGCATTGATGCGATTGATCTCCTCGCCCAGGTATTCCCATACCACCCGGGTACAGGCAGGGTTGCGCCGGTCGCCGCTGGATACGCCGGCCTTCAGGCCATTCAACCGGGTGATGCGGCTTTTGAAGCTGGGGATGAGGATGGTCTGGCTCATCTCGTTGAACGTCAGCGACTCGTAGTCGATCAGGAACATCCGGTCCTGCAACTGGAACGCCGCCCCCAGGTAGCGACAGCGTACCTCGGCATGCTGATCGGTAGCACTGGAGCGTTCCTGCCGTTCCTGGCGCTCGAACAGAAAACGGCCGCGCTCTTCCCACAGGTGCACCAGCGACACGAGGATCGTGCCCGGTACCGACATGCAGTTGGAATACTCGAAGTAGTAACCGCAATAGCGCGACAGATTGCCCGCATGTTCGTGCAACGGGCGAAACAACTCGCTGATCGGGTCACTGGGCTGCTCGGCCAGGGTCGATACCCGCGCACCGATCAGACGGGCGAACTGCTCGGCGGGCAGGTTCAGTTCGTAATCCTCGACACCGAAGAAGTCGCCAATGCGCTTCAGGTTGAAAGCCGTCGGACGGCTTTGCCCGCTCAGGTACTTGTTGAACTGCGCGCGGTTGATCGAGAGCTGGCGGCAAACTTCTGAAATAGAGCGGTAGTGGCTGCAGGCGAGTTTGAGGTTGGTAGCGAAGTGATCGCTCATATGCGGAATCCAGGTGACGCGAATGACGCCATTGTAGCATCAAGTCGCATCAAGTCAGAGCAATCCGCGAAATTGTAACCAGTCTTGTCATAGCCAACCATGCGCCCCAACGAATAGCGGTGCGCCTGCCGTCCGCTGGTCTTTCCACACGAAGAATAAGAATCGAGGTCATTTTCCAATGCTCGAAGTAATCAACGATTTCCTTTCGGGGAAACTCCTCATCGTGCTGATCGTAGGGCTGGGTAGCTACTTCACCATCCGCTCCCGGTTCGTCCAGTTCCGCCACTTCACCCATATGTTCAGCGTGTTCAAGGAATCGCTGCGTGGCCAGGCAGGCCAGCTGAGTTCCTTCCAGGCCCTGATGCTGAGCCTGGCCGGCCGCGTGGGTGCCGGCAACATCGCCGGTGTCGGTATCGCAGTGACCCTGGGCGGCCCAGGCGCCGTGTTCTGGATGTGGGTCACCGCACTGGTGGGCATGTCCAGCAGCTTCTTCGAATGCACCCTGGCCCAGGTTTACAAGCGCGCTGATGGCGACGGCCTGTACCGTGGCGGCCCGGCCTACTACATCCAGCACGGGCTGAAACGCAAGAGCATGGCCATCGTGTTTTCGCTCTTGCTGCTGGTCACCTACGGCTTCGCCTTCATCGGTCTGCAGTCGTACACCATGACCCACTCGCTGCAGAACGCCTTTGCCTTCGACCCAAGCCACAGCGGTATTGTCCTGGCCGTGCTGCTGGCCATCACCTTCATCGGCGGTATCAAGCGCATCGCGGCGGTGTCGGACCTGCTGGTACCCGTCAAGACCCTGGCCTACATCGGCGTAACCCTGTACGTGATCGGCACCCAGATCGAACACGTGCCAGCCATGCTGGAAACCATCTTCAAGAGCGCCTTCGGCCTCGACCCTGCTTTCGGCGGCCTGCTCGGCAGCGCCATCGTCATGGGTGTGAAGCGTGGCGTCTTCGCCAACGAAGCAGGCCTGGGCAGTGCGCCGAACGTCGCTGCCGTGGCTGCCGTGAAACACCCGGGCGCGCAGGGCGTGGTCCAGGCCTTCAGCGTGTTCCTCGACACCTTCCTGATCTGCACCTGCACCGCACTGCTGATCCTGCTTTCAGGCTTCTACACCCCGGGCTTCGAGGGCGACGGCATTGTCCTGACCCAGAACTCGCTGGCCGCCGTAGTCGGTGACTGGGGTCGCGTGTTCGTCAGCGTGGCGCTGTCGCTGTTCGTCTTCACCTGCATCCTCTACAACTACTACCTCGGCGAGAACAGCCTGCAGTTCCTCAGCCGTAACCGCGTAGTGTTGATGGTGTTCCGTGGCCTGGTACTGGCACTGGTCGTGTGGGGTTCGATGCAAGACCTGTCGACCGTGTTCGCCTTCGCCGACATCACCATGACCTGCCTGGCCTTCGTCAACCTGGTGGCCCTGGCTCTGCTGTTCAAGGTCGGCCTGCGAGTCATGCGCGACTACGACGACCAGCGCAAGGCCGGTGTAAAGCAGCCTGTGTTCGACTCGTCCAAGTTTGCCGACCTGGACCTGGACCGCAATGCCTGGCCTGCCAATCCTCAGGTGGAAACAGCCACTGACAAAGCAGTCGGCCAAGTTCAGCCGCAGCGCTGATATCCTCCCCTGCCCAGCCGCCCCTTCCGCGGGCGGCTTTTCTTTCTCCGCTCACCGCTACGGATGCTTTCCATGCGCGCAGTAAAGAATCTTCTCGTTCTCTATACCGGTGGCACCATCGGCATGCTCGAAACCCCCGAAGGCCTGGCACCGGGCGGTGGTTTTGAAGCGCGGATGCGTGAACACTTTGCCCTGATGGCCAATGCACCGCGGGTGCAATGGACGCTGCAAGAGCTGGACCCGTTGCTCGACAGCGCCAACATGCAACAGCACAACTGGCTGGCGATGCGCGATGCCATCGTCGAGGCGGTGGATGTAGCGGGCCACGATGGCGTGCTGGTGCTGCACGGTACCGACAGCATGGCCTACAGCGCTGCAGCGTTGTCGTTCCTGTTGCTTGGCTTGCCCGTACCGGTGTTGCTGACCGGCTCGATGTTGCCGGCAGGTGCCCCGGACAGCGATGCCTGGGACAACCTGTGCGGCGCATTGCGCCAGTTCGAACAAGGCCTGGAAGAGGGCGTGCAGCTGTACTTCCACGGTCAACTGCTGCATGGCTGTCGGGCGTCGAAGCTGCGCAGCGAAGCGTTCGATGCCTTTGCTGCGCTGCCGCGCCATCGTGACGCTGAGCGGGCCGATACGATCCCTGCCGAGCTGGGCTACAAGCAGCCGCGCAAACCGGTCAACCTGGCGGTCGTGCCGGTTTTCCCGGGGCTGCAGGCCGGGCATTTGCAGGCTTTGATCGACAGTGGTGTGCAGGGTTTGCTGCTGGAGTGCTACGGCAGCGGTACCGGGCCGTCGGATGACCAGGCGCTGCTGAATGTGCTGAGCGCAGCGCGCCAGCGCGGCGTGATGCTGGCGGCTATCAGCCAGTGCCCGGAAGGCTCAGTGGTGTTCGACACCTATGCAGCGGGCAACCGCTTGCGCGGGGCCGGGCTGGTCAGTGGCGGTGGCATGACCCGTGAAGCGGCACTGGGCAAGATGGTGGCACTGCTGGGCGCTGGGTTGGATGCCGACGCAGCAGAGCGCTGGTTTGCCCTGGATCTGTGTGGGGAGCGGGCTTGATCAGCGCCCTTGAGGGCCTACGACGATAGGGTTTCCTGTGTAGGAGCGGGTTCGCCCGCGAAGAGGCCCTAAAGCGTGAAAAATGGCGGAAGGCAGCGGGAGTCGAACCTGCCCGGGAACGGCTGCCGTCCCCAACCGGGTTTGAAGCCCGGCCGCGCCACCGGGCGCGATTGCCTTCCTTGAACTCAGTGCCTGGCCTGCTGTTGGGCCAGGGCGCTGTCGGCGCGGATGTGACGCTGGTCGGCCACCCTCCGGGTCAGGCCGATGCGGTCGAAGTATTCCAGAATCTGCACACTGCGCTTGCGACCGATGCCCAACATATCGCGAAACGCGGAAACCTGCACTATCGTCGTTTCGCTGGCCTGCTCCAACATCAACGCTGCCATGCGCTGTAGCGTCGCCTCAGGGTAGAACAGGTCGCGCACTACCTGATGCACCAGGCCCAGCCGCGCCAACTTGCGCAGTAACAGGCGCACATCGGCTTCGGCACGGTTCTCCTCACTCGCCAGTGTCCTGACCCAGGGTGGGTCATATTGCCCTGCGATCAGCTTCGGCTGCAGACGCGCCCACAATGCACTGTCGGCTTCGCTCAACTGCACCTTGTGATCGGGCAGATGCAGCCATGGCCCGCTGCTGGCGATGGCGCTGTCGTCGAGCAGCTCATCCAGCAGGCTGACGAATGCCGGCCGCTCCAGGGGCAAGGCTACAAAGCGCCGCAAGCGATCCCGGTCAGGGCCGAGCTGGTCGGGCTCTTGCTCGTGAAAGCGCGCCAACTGTTCCAGAACCTGCTGCTTGAGCGCCAGCCATTGGGCATTGGCGAACAACAGTTGGCCCTGCCGGGTGGCCACCACCCGCACATCGTCCGGTAACTGCCAGGTTTCCCGCAGGCGGTTGAACTGCCGCTCGAGTCGCTGCGGACTAATACCGCCCGGTGCACTGGCGAGCAGTGCTGGCAGCGCCTGCTCCAGATCCGCTGCATCGCGCAGTACCTGCAACTGCTGCAGACGGGCATCGCTGCGGCGTTGGCGGCTTGGTGCGAACGGGTCGAGCACCTTGCCGCCGCCCAATGTGCGCTGAGCGCGCTGATCGCGCAGCACCAGGCGGTCTCCGTGCACAGCCTGCAACGGCGCGTTGAGCAGCAACTGGGCAAACATGCGTTGGCCGGCAGCCAGGCTTTCGCCTTCGAGCAAGGCAACCCGGGCCGTGACATCCTGGGTGCCGAGGTGCACATGCACGGCGCTGAAATGTTCGAAAGTACGCGTCTCGTCAGGTAACAGGTGCAACTCGATATCCACCCGAACACTGGGCGCATGCAACCATTCGGGCACCAGCCAGTCGCCCCGGCGCACCTGCTCCACAGCCAGGCGTTCGGCAGCGATGTTCAGCGCCACCCGTTGGCCTGCTTCTGCCACCAACGCGGCCTGGTTCTGCGCATGCAGGCCACGCACGCGCACCACCTTGCCGGCCTTGCCCAGCAGCAACGTATCACCTGCACTGACCCGCCCGGCCAGTGCCGTGCCGGTGACCACCACACCCGCGCCGGTAACCGCAAAGGCACGGTCGACGGCCAGGCGAAAACCACCGTGCACACTGCGTTGCCGCGTACCTGCTTCGGCCTCCAGCAGGGCCTGGCGCAACGCTTCCACGCCCTCCCCGCTGATGCTCGACAGCGGAAACTGCCGCGCACCGGCATACGCCCCAGGCGCCAGCAGTTCACTGACTTGCATCTGCACCTCGGCCAGGCGCGACGGCTCGACCCGGTCGCATTTGCTGATCGCCACCAAGGCCTGGGGAATGCCCAGCAGCTCGATGATCGCCAGGTGCTCACGGGTCTGCGGCATGACCCCGTCGTCGGCAGCCACTACCAACAGCACCAGGTCGATGCCATGGGCGCCGGCCAGCATGTTGTGGATAAAACGCTCGTGGCCCGGCACATCGATGAAGCCGGTCAGCGGCGCGCCTTCGCTCAGCGCCGCATAGCGGTAACCAAGGTCGATGGTCATGCCACGGGAACGCTCCTCCTGCCGCTGGTCGCCGGCTTGGCCGGTTAGCGCCTGTAGCAGTGCGGTCTTGCCGTGGTCGATGTGGCCTGCAGTTCCAACGATCACTGCACTGGCCCCAGTTGCAGGGCTGGCAACTGGGCCAACCACTGGGCTTCGTCATCCAGTTGGCGCAGGTCCAGCCACAGGGCATCGTCGTCAATGCGGCCCAGCACCGGCACCGGCAGGTCGCGCAGGGCTCGTTCCAGTACATGCAGGCTGCGTCCACGCAGCTTCTTCGACACTTGCGGGCGCAGGCACAGCGCCGCACTGGGCAAGCGCGCAACCGGCTGGCTGCCACTGCCGATCATGCCCAACGCAGGCTCTACACTGATGGCCCATTGCTCACCGAGGCGCGCCTTGAGTTCAGGCGCCAGGCGCTCGGCCTGGGCCTGGATCTCGGCCTGGTTGCGAGTCAGCAGGCGCAGGCTGGGCAGGCGCTCGGCCAGGCGATCGGGGTTGCGGTACAGCGCCAGCACCGCTTCGAGTGCAGCAAGGGTGATCTTGTCGACGCGCAACGCACGCTTGAGCGGATTTTTCTTGATCCTGGTGATCAAGTCCTTGCGGCCGACGATGATCCCGGCTTGCGGACCACCCAGCAGTTTGTCGCCACTGAAGGTGACGATATCGGCACCATCGGCCAGGGCCTGGCGTACCGTGGGTTCGGCGGGCAGGCCCCAGCGGGTAAGGTCGAGCAGGCTGCCGCTGCCCAGGTCTTCAAGCAGCGGCAATTCATGTTGGTGGGCGATACGTGCCAGCTCGGCAGTAGGCACCTGGGTGGTGAAGCCCTGGATGCTGTAGTTGCTGCAATGCACCCGCATCAGCAGGCCAGTGCGCGGGCCGATGGCGGCCTCGTAGTCGCGGGCGTGAGTACGGTTGGTGGTGCCGACCTCGTGCAGCTTGACGCCGGCACGGGCCATGATGTCGGGAATCCGGAAGGCACCACCGATCTCGATCAGCTCGCCGCGAGAGATGATGCCTTCCTTGCGTGCGCCCAGGCTGTTGAGCGCTAGCAGCACGGCGGCGGCATTGTTGTTGACCACGGTGACGGCTTCGGCGCCGGTCAGCTCGCGGATCAAGCCCTCGATCAGGTCATCACGGTCGCCACGTTTGCCGGTGGCCAGGTCGAATTCCAGGTTGAGCGGATAACGAGCGGCGGTCTGCATGGCCTCGATGGCTTCTTCCGGTAGCAAGGCACGGCCCAGGTTGGTATGCAGCACGGTCCCGGTGAGATTGAACACGCGGCGGACCTGACTGCGTTGCTGGAGGGCGAGGCGTTCTGCGCTGCGGCCAAGGAGGATTTCCGGGGCCAGTTCGGCGCTGCCGAGTTCGCCATTACGGGCGGGCTGGCGCAGGTCGTCGAGCAACTGGCGCAGGGTAGTCAGCACGGCGTCGCGACCGTGGCGGTCGATCAGCGGGAGACAAGCCGGGTGGCGCAGGAGGTTATCGATGGACGGCAGGCGTGGGGTGTCGCTGGCTAGGCTGTTGGACATGCGGTACTACCTTGGACTGATCCGTTGTCTGTGCTGGCCCATTCGCGGTGAACCCGCTCCTACAAGTACAGCGTCATCCTGAAGGTTGGCGCAATTACCTGTAGGTACGAAGGCAAGTCGGTGTTTCAGTGTAGACCCTCAACCGCTACCCGGGGCGAGCATCAGGTTGGGCGCCAGGCGATGGAAACCCTCCCCGTCCAGGCGTATATCCAAGGCCAGGCTGGCCAGGTCGTCAGCCAGCGGCTCGGCCGCCGCATCGTTCTCCAGGTAGTTCTGCTTCAGGTAGCTGTCGCAACCAGGGCAGCACTCGGCGCGCAGCGGCGCTTTGCCTGGTGCATGGCGGTCATCCTCAAGGCTGGTGTAACGCAAATCCTTGCTCGACTCGCAGTACACGCACTTGACTCGCACAACATGCCACTCGCAGGCACACAACGAACAGGCCAGGTAACGCAAGCCGTTGTGCTTTCCACGGTTGCGCACCACCCCGGCCATCGCCGGCGAACCGCAAGCCGGGCATTGGGCCAGGCTGCCGGCTGGCTTGAGCTGGTGTGCGGGCAGCGCCAGCAACCAGCTGGACCAGGCTGCCTGCAACGCGGCCCCGAGGAAGGGCACCAGTGCTGCGGGCACCCCATCGTACTGGCCTGCCAGCAAAGCAATGCCCCAGCCCTTGCGCTGATGGTCATCACTGCCTCGCAGCAGCTGCAGCGCCTCACCCAGCGGGCCACTGCTTTCGCTGTTGAGGTGCTCAAGCAGTGCTTGCAACCAGACCAGCCACGGCCCTTCACGCACCAGACTGTCAGCCGCCAGCGGCGGCAAACCATGATCCATGCACAGGCGCTGACGTTCCTCGGCCACCGGCAGACCGCCGGGCGGGTTATCCACAAGCTGCTGCTGGATGCGGCATAACCGCGCGATCAGCGTCAGGTAGTCGCCAAGCGCGTTGCCTTCAGCCAGATGCTCCAGGCGCGCGGCGCGCAGTTCAAACAGGTTGGCGGCAGGCAGGTGCAGAAATGGCGGCGTGACAGCCGACGCTTCGATCTGCCCGGGTTCGAGTATGCTGCTCAAGCGCTCATCCTTCTTTTCGTCCGTGATCACCCGGCGTCTTGTCGCCGGTCACTTCGCGGTACCACAACTCATGATGCTTGCGTGCCCAGGCGCGGCTGACCCAGCCATGCAGCATGGCGCTGATCGAGCCCTTGATCCAGATGCCGGCGTAGATGTGCACGATGATGCTGAGAATCAGCACGAAGGCCGCCAGCGCATGCAGCAGCGCAGACAAGCGAATGGCATCGATGCCAAACCAATGGCTGAAGTATGCCCGCCAGATCACCACGCCACTGACCAGCAGCACCAGCATGCACACCAGCAGGGTCCAGAACAGCAGCTTCTGCCCGGCATTGTACTTGCCGACCGGCGGCACACCCTCCTCCTCGTTGCGCATTACCCGGTCCACGCGGCGCAGCCACAGGCGGTCGTTGGCGGTGATGAAGTTGGCCCGCCAGAAGCGCAATACCAGGCCGAGGAAGAACACGAACATCGCTACCCCGAGGAAGGGATGCAGAATGCGCGTCCACGGCCCGCCGCCGAACAGGTTGCTGAGCCAGAATAGCGCCGGATGGAACAGCGCAAGCCCCGACAGCCCAGCCAGGATGAACAGGATCGCCACCACCCAGTGGTTGCTACGCTCGTTGGCGTTGTAGCGCAGTATGGGTTTGTTGTCGTTCATGGCCGCTGCTCCCCTTGCCCACCGGGCTGCTTCGGATCATAGACATGGACCGACGGGTCCACTTGATGCACGCTTTCGTCCGGCGGTGTCGGGTGCTCATCCTCCTCGACACGCTGAGGGCCGATCCGCACATAGTGGAAGAACCCCGCCAGCACCGCCGCGCCCATGGCCAACAGCGCCAGCGGCTTGGTGAAGCCCTTCCACAACCCCACCAACGGGCTGATCACTGGCTGGTCCGGCAGGCCGGCATACAGCTTCGGCGTGTCGGCATGGTGCAGCACGTACATCACGTGGGTGCCACCGACGCCGTCCGGGTCGTACAACCCGGCGTTGTCGTAGCCCCGCGATTTCAGATCGACGATGCGCTCGGCCGCATGCACTTTCATCTCGTCCTTGCTGCCGAACACGATCGCACCGGTCGGGCAGGTTTTCACGCACGCCGGCTCCAGCCCCACGCTCACGCGATCGGAACACAGGGTGCACTTGTACGCCTTGTGGTCTTTCTGCGAGATGCGCGGGATGTTGAACGGACAGCCGGTGATGCAGTAGCCGCAGCCGATGCAGTGGTCCTGGTTGAAGTCGACGATACCGTTGGCGTGTTTGATGATCGCACCAGGGCTTGGGCAGGCCTTCAGGCAACCTGGGTCGGCACAGTGCATGCAGCCATCCTTGCGGATCAGCCACTCCAGGTTGCCGTCGTCGCGCTCATGCTCGGTAAAGCGCATCAGGGTCCAGGTCTCGGCCGTGAGGTCCTGGGGGTTGTCGTAGGTGCCGTGGTTGTGGCCAACCTCGTCACGCAGTTCATTCCACTCCGAGCACGCCACCTGGCAGGCCTTGCAACCGATGCACTTGGTAGTGTCAATCAGCTTGGCGACTTCCTGCTGCTGACGCACCGAGGGCGGAACGGTAGTGGTGGCCGAGCGGGCGATGATGTCTTGGCTGGCCATCAGAGTTTCTCCACTTTGACGAGGAACGACTTGGACTCTGGCGTCTGCGTGTTGCCATCACCGAGGAACGGCACCAAGGTATTGGTCAGGTAGCCATGCCGGGTAACGCCGGTGAAGCCCCAGTGCAGCGGGATGCCGATCTGGTGCACGGTCTGATTGTTGACCTGCAGCGGGCGAATCCGCTTGGTCACCACCGCCACCGCATCGATATGCCCACGCTTGCTCGACACCCGTACCCGGTCGCCGGCCTTGATGCCTTTCTCGTTGGCCAGCACCTCGCCGATCTCGACGAACTGCTCGGGCTGGGCAATGGCGTTGAGCCGGCAATGCTTGCTCCAGAAGTGGAAGTGCTCGGTCAGCCGGTAGGTGGTCGCCGCATAGGGGAACTCGTCGTGCGTGCCAAGGGTGTCCCACACGGAATCGAAGATGCGCCCGGCCGGGTTGCTGGTGGCCTTCTTGTTCTGCGGGTGCAGCGGGTTGATGCCGATCGGTGTTTCGAATGGCTCATAGTGCTCGGGGAACGGGCCTTCGGCCATCTTGTCGATGGCAAAGAAACGCGCCACGCCTTCAGGGTTCATGATGAACGGATTCATCCCAGCCTCGGGCGGCGAGTCGACCTTGAAGTCCGGTACGTCGGTGCCGGTCCAGGCCTTGCCGCTCCACCACACCAGGCGCTTTTTCTCCGGGTCCCAAGGCTTGCCTTGCGGGTCGCTGGACGCACGGTTGTAGAGGATGCGGCGGTTGGCCGGCCAGGCCCAGGCCCAGTTCTGTACCTGGTGCATGCCATACGGGTCGCTGTTGTCGCGGCGAGCCATCTGGTTGCCCTGTTCGGTCCAGCAGCCGGCGAAGATCCAGCAGCCAGACGCGGTGCTGCCATCGTCCTTGAGCTGGCCGAAGCCCGCCAGTTGCTGGCCCGCCTTGATCACCGCGCCAGTCGGGTCGGTGACATCGGCCACCGCCCAGCCGTTCATCTCCTTGGCCAACTCCTCCGGGGATGGCTCCTCAGGTATCTTGTACGGCCAGCTGATGTTCATTATCGGGTCGGGATAGGTGCCGCCCTCGGCCTGGTAGCGTTGGCGCAGGCGCAGGAACAACTCGCTCATGATGTGCACGTCGGTACGGGTCTCGCCCGGGCCGTCTGCGCCCTTCCAGTGCCATTGCAGCCAACGGCTGCTGTTGACCAGCGACCCGTCTTCCTCGGCGAAGCAGGTAGTGGGCAAGCGGATCACTTCGGTCTGGATATTGGCCGTGTCGACGTCGTTGAACGGCCCGGCATTGCGCCAGAACTCCGATGTCTCGGTAGCTAGCGGGTCCATGACCACCAGCCACTTGAGCTTACTCAGCGCCGCAGTGACACGGTTCTTGTCCGGCAGCGCTGCAATCGGATTGAAACCTTGGCACATATAGCCGTTGACCTTGCCCTGGTCCATCATCTCGAACATGCGCAGCACGTCGTAGCCCGGCACGTCGAGCTTGGGTAGCCACTCGTAGCCCCAGTTGTTTTCTACCGTGGCGTTGGCCCCGTACCAGGCTTTCATCAGGCTGACGTGGAACTTGCCGTAGTTCTGCCAGTACGACAGCTGGCCCGGGCGCAGTGGCTTGGAGGCGCGTTTGTCGATGTAGGCGGCGTAATCCTGCTCGGCATCGCCGGGTAAGGTCAGGTAACCCGGCAGCAAGTTGGACAACAGGCCGAGGTCGGTCAGGCCCTGGATGTTGGAGTGTCCACGCAACGCGTTGACCCCTCCACCCGGCATGCCGACGTTGCCCAGCAGCAACTGAACCATGGCCGCGCTACGAATGATCTGCGCGCCGATCGAATGCTGCGTCCAGCCGAGCGCATAGAGGATCGTCATGGTCTTGCCCGGTACCGAGCAGGAGGCGATCTCTTCCCAGACCTTCATCATGGCGTCCTGTGGCATGCCACAGGTCATGCTCGCCAGTTCCGGGGTATAGCGGCTGTAATGCTGTTTCATCAGCTGGAACACGCAGCGAGGGTGCTGCAGTGTCGGGTCGACCTTGGCATAGCCGTCCTCGCCCAGCTCGTAACCCCAGCCGGACTTGTCGGCGTACACACGCTTGGCCTCGTCGTAGCCGCTGAACAACCCGTCCTCGAAGCCGTAGTTCTCTTTGACGATGAACGACACGTCAGTGTAGTTGCGCACGTACTCGTGCTGGATCTTGTCTGTGCTAAGCAGATAGTTGATCAGCCCGCCCATGAAGGCGATGTCGGTACCAGTACGGATCGGTGCATAGTAATCCGCCACCGAAGCGGTACGGGTAAACCGCGGGTCGACCACAATCAGCCGCGCCTTGTTGTGCGCCTTGGCCTCGGTCACCCACTTGAAGCCGCACGGGTGCGCTTCTGCTGCGTTGCCACCCATCACCAGGACCAGATTCGCGTTGGCGATATCGGACCAGTGGTTGGTCATGGCGCCACGGCCGTACGTCGGGGCAAGACTTGCCACCGTCGGGCCATGTCAGACACGTGCCTGGTTATCGAACCCCAGCATGCCTGTTGCGCGGATGACCTTGTGGGTCAGGTAGCCAGCCTCGCTGGAAGCGGCGGAAGCGGCAAGAAAACCGGTGGAGAGCCAGCGGTTGACTGTTTGTCCTTGGGCGTTCTTTTCGATGAAGTTGGCATCGCGGTCCTGCTTCATCAGGTCGGCGACGCGGTCGAGCGCCTCGTCCCAGCTGACCCGCACCCATTCTTTGCTGCCCGGCTTGCGAACCTCGGGGTACTGCAGGCGGCTCGAGCTGTGGATAAAGTCCAGCAGGCCGGCGCCTTTCGGGCAGAGGGTGCCCCGGTTGACCGGGTGGTCGGCGTCCCCTTCGATATGAATGATGTTCTGTTTGACGTTTTTTCCCGCATCACCCTGGCTGTACATGATCAGGCCGCAGCCGACCGAACAGTAGGGGCAGGTGTTACGGGTTTCTTTGGTATGCGCCAGCTTGAAGTGACGCACCTGCTCGGCGAATGCCGGCGTCGGGGCCATGCCCAACGCTGCAAGGCTCGAGCCTCCAAGGCCGACGGCGGCGACCTTGAAGAACTGCCGACGGTTCAGGTCCATCGTGCACTCCTGATCAGGTGGTGGACGCACGGAACATTGCCGGCGCCTCTTGGTAGTCACGGTGGCGGCCAATTGATAGCCGCCAAAGGATAAGACTAGTCAAGAATCCAGAAGGTGCGATGACCTGAGTCAGCGGTACAGCACCAATCAGGTACGTGGCAGGTTGCGCACCACATTCAGCGCCGCACTGCTCTGCGCCACAGGCATGATCTCGATGGTGTTGATGTTTACATGCGCCGGCTGCTCGGCAACCCAGGCTACCGTTGCTGCAATGTCCTCCGGCAGGAGGGCCTCTACATCCCGATACAGGGCCTGCACGGCATCCACGTCGCCATTCAGGCGCACCATCGAGAAGTCAGTGCCTGAGCACAGCCCCGGCTCGATGTTGCTTACCCGCACGCGGGTGCCAGCCAGGTCGGCACGCAGGTTGAGGCTGAACTGGCGGACGAACGCCTTGCTGGCGCCATACACGTTACCGCCCGGGTAGGGGTAAGTACCGGCGATCGAGCCGATGTTGATGATCATGCCGCTATCGGCTTCCACCATCTGCGGCAGAATCTTGTGGGTGACCATGGCCAGGCCGGTGATGTTGGTGTCGATCATCTGCTGCCAGTTTGCGGCACTGCTGGCTTGGGCACGGTCCACGCCCAGCGCCAGCCCCGCGTTGTTGACCAGCAGATCGATCTGCAGCGACGCCTCACGCATCTGCTCGACCGCCTTCTCGAGCGATACTGAATCAGTGACATCCAGCGCCAGCGGAATGAAATTGGCGCCCAGTTCAGCCTCCAGTGCTTTCAGTTTGTCCATGCGCCTGGCCCCACCGACCACGCGGTAGCCTTTGCCGATCAGGGTGCAGCAGATGGCGAGGCCAAAGCCTGAGGAAGCACCGGTTACAAATGCGGTTTTCATTCGTTATCTCCTATCAATGGATCAAGTCAGGTACTTCACGCCCAGGCTGGTGAACAGGCAGAGCATCGAGAACACCAACACCTTGCGCACCACTTCGTTGCCTTTACGCAAGGCCAGGGAACTGCCCAGGTGGTTACCGAGGATGTTGCAGGCCACAAGTGGCAATGCCAGCAGGTAGACGACCTTGCCTGCGCTGACGAAGGCGACCAACGCACCGATGTTGGAAGCGAAGTTGAAGGTTTTGGAGTTGGCCGAACTGGAGACCAGGTCCATGCGCAACAGGTAATGGAAAGCGATGATGAACATGCTGCCGGTACCGGGGCCGAAGAAGCCGTCATAGAAGCCAATGGCCAGGCAGGTCAGCGGGACCACGGTGAACAGCATGCGCGATGACAGTTCGCGCTCCTCGACCGGGCGGTCCTTGGGGGTAAGGAAAATGAGAATACCGAGCGGGATCAGTGCCAGGATGATCTTGCCCACAGTTTCCTGCGAGATCGACACGATCAGGTGAGCCCCCAGGTAGGCGCCTAGCAGCGAAAACGGCACTCCGACCAACGCTACCTGCCAGACCATCTTGCTGTTGGCCAGGAAGTTTCGGATAGCCGCCAGTGTGCCAAGGGTACTGACCAGTTTTTCCTGGCCCAGTGCCACCTGCGGCGGCATGCCAACCAGCAGAAAGCCCGGTACCAGAAACAAGCCACCACCACCGGCAATGCTGTCGACGAAACCCGCAACGAAGGCGATCGCGCCAAGCATGAGGATGGCCAGCAACCAGTGCTCCGCCCAGTAAGAACCCAGAATTTCCATAGCAATGTCCATCCAGTGGAGCGTTTAAGCCAGGCACAGCGCGAGTGCGGCTGGCCTGATCGGGCGATGATTGTAATTTCAAAAATTGAATCGATTCAATCTAAAATAAAATCAACTCAATCAAACCAATTACCATCATTACCTGCATCCGAGCTTTCATGCTAGGCTTTCGCGCTCTTGCAGCGTCTGGTGCCATTTCCATGTGGGTCCCTCAATTCAGCCATCAAACACAGCCGGTTTACCTGATGATCGCTGATGCCCTTGAACAGGACATCGAAGGTGGTCGGCTTGCAGAAGGCGATCGCTTACCCACACTCAAGGACCTCGCCGAGGCGCTGAATGTAACCCCCGGCACTGTTGGCAGGGCCTACGACGAAGCAGCCAAGCGTGGTTTGGTGGCGGGCGAGGTAGGCCGAGGCACGTTTGTCAGGCAATTGCGACAGCCATTAACCCCCCCGTCGGTGCCCGCGCCCGTGGCCGGCGAAAGCAGCCAGATCGATCTCTCGATCATCAAGCCCAACGACGCTCACATGAGCGAATGGCTAGGCGCGGCTATCAGCGAAATGGCCGCCTCCTCGGACTTGGGGCAGGTACTCGACTATGTGACAGAGGGTGGCCACACGTCCCACAAACAAGCCGGTGCGACCTGGATACAGCGCTGGCTGCCTGATGCGCGTTGGCAGCAGGTAGTACTGACCGCTGGCGCCCAGCATGGGCTGCTGGTGACCATCAGCAGCCTGTCGAAGAGTGACGATGTGGTGCTGTGCGAGTCGCTTTGCTACCCCGGCATCATATCCCTGGCCCACAGCATGGGCCGGCGCCTGCGCGGCGTAGCCATGGACGAACACGGGATCATCCCGGAGGCATTGCGCGCGGCCTGCCTGGAACACCGCCCTTCCCTGCTGGTGTGCGTCACCACGCACCAGAACCCGACCAACTCGATCATGCCCCCTGCAAGGCGCCAGGCCATCGCCGAGATCGCCCGGGAGTTCGACCTGTACATCGTGGATGACGATATCTACGGTTTTCTCGAGCCCAACCCGGACTACAAGCCGCTTGCAGCGTATGCGCCTGAACGCTCGGTGTACCTCACCAGCCTGTCCAAAAGCGTGCTGCCGGCACTGCGCATCGGCTACCTGTACGCCCCGCCGCAAACCCTGTCACGGTTATCATCGATGGTACGCAGCAGCGTGTGGATGCCATCGCCACTGATGGCGCAACTGGCCAGCAACCTGATCAACAGCGGCAAGGCCGACCAGTTGGTGCGTATGCAACAAGATGAGGCGGCAGCACGCCAGCACCTGGCCCGGGAGATTCTTGGCCGATACAAGGTCCGCACTCAGCCTCACAGCTTCCATATCTGGCTGGAGCTGCCAGAACCGTGGACCAGCGACGAGTTTGCCAACCTTGCGCGTGACAACGGCGTAACGGTAGTCAGCGGCAGCCAGTTCCTGCCAGAACGCAGCCACGCCACCAGCGGTGTGCGCATCGCCCTGATGGCACCCAGCCGCCAGGAACTGGCCTTTGCCCTGACCAAGCTGGCAAGCCTGCTGGATTCGCCGGAGCCGCGATTGTTCTACTGACCGCGATGCCAGATATGCGGTGCTGCCCATAAAAAAACCCAGGGCAACTGCCCCGGGTTTCTGGTCCTGCTGAACGCCTTACCGCTCTGATCAGAACGGAATATCGTCATCGAAGCTGTCGAAATCAGCAGCCGGCTGCGGCGCAGGCTGTTGCGGCGCTGGGCGCTGGGGGGCCTGTTGCGGGCGCTGGGCCTGCTGGCGTGGCGGTGCCTGGTTGTATTGCTGCTGGCCACCACCGTAATTGCCGCCACCCTGGTTGTACGGGTCACCGCCCTGCTGCTGGCCCTGCGGACGACCGCCGAGCAGCTGCATGGTGCCGTTGATGTCGACGATGATCTCGGTGGTGTAGCGCTTGATGCCGTCTTTTTCCCACTCGCGGGTCTGCAGCTTGCCTTCGATGTAGCACTGCGAACCCTTGCGCAGGTATTCGCCAGCGATTTCGGCAACCTTGCCGAACAACGACACACGGTGCCACTCGGTACGCTCGACCTTCTGGCCCGACTGCTTGTCAGTCCACTGCTCGCTGGTGGCCAGGCTCAGGTTGGTCACGGCGTTACCGTTGGGCAGGTAGCGGACTTCGGGATCCTGGCCACAGGTACCGACCAGAATGACTTTGTTAACCCCACGGGCCATAACGTTCTCCTAGGCTTCGCACGCCGAAGAGGCTGGATTCACCAGTCGCTCGAGGGTCGCACGGTCCAAAATTTTCGTATCCAGTTTGATATAGATGGCGGCTTCTTCTGCAACCACCACAGCGTCGGTCACACCCGGCACGGCCATCAGGCGCTCGGTCAGGCCGGCTTCCCGGACCGCCTCAGGCGTCAGGGGCAAGCGCAGGCTGGTCACATATGGCGGCTCGTTCATGCGCAAGGCAACGATCAGCCAGATAGCACACAGCGCCGCACTACCGAGGAACACCGTGTCCAGCCCACCGTGCTGGAACAGCCAGCCACCAAGAATCCCGCCTAACGCTGCGCCGAGGAACTGGCTGGTGGAATACACCCCCATTGCCGTCCCCTTGCCACCGGCAGGCGACACCTTGCTCACCAGAGAAGGCAGCGAAGCCTCCAGCAGGTTGAATGCGGTAAAGAATACCACGGTGCCAATCACCAGTCCGCGCAAACCGTCAGCCCACTCCCAGAAGTATATCTCTGTCAGCAGCAGGACACTGACCGCGCCGGCCAACACACGTTTCATCTTGCGCTTTTTTTCGCCGTAGATGATGAACGGGACCATTGCAAAAAATGAGATGAACAGCGCGGTCAGGTACACCCACCAGTGCTGCTCCTTGGGCAGGCCGCCACGCTCGACGAACGCCAGCGGCAGCGCAACGAAGCTGGCCATGAGGATGGCGTGCAGGATGAAAATGCTTACGTCCAGGCGCAGAAGGTCCGGATGGCGCAGGGTTGGGCCGATGGCCTGGCGTGCCACACCCGACTCGCGGTGCTGCAGGATGCTGTGGGTGTTGGGCACGACAAACGCGATCAACAGGATGCCTACCAGGGCAAGCCCAGCCGTGACCAGGAACAAACCTGACAAACCAAAGGCACTTGTCAGCAGTGGACCAACGACCATGGCGACAGCGAACGACAGGCCGATGCTCATGCCGATCATGGCCATGGCCTTGGTCCGGTGTTGCTCGCGGGTGAGGTCGGACAGCAGCGCCATGACCGCAGCAGAAATTGCCCCGGCGCCCTGCAGGATGCGCCCGGCAATCACGCCCCAGATAGAGTCGGCCTGGGCCGCCAGCACGCTGCCAAGGGCAAAGATCACCAGCCCCAGATAAATCACCGGCCGGCGACCGATGCGGTCGGAAATCATCCCGAACGGAATCTGAAATACCGCCTGTGTAAGGCCATAGGCCCCAATGGCCAGGCCGATCAGCGCAGGCGTGGCGCCAGCCAGGTCCATGCCGTAGGTGGCCAGTACCGGCAAGACCATGAACATGCCCAGCATACGAAAGGCAAAGACCAGGGCAAGGCCGCCAGCGGCGCGGGTTTCGCCGCCACTCATGCGCTCGTTGTGGGTGTCGTGCATGGATTAACCTCGTGTGAACCGGCGGCGATTCTATCAGTCCGACAGCTTGACGGCATCTACGCGACGCTTTGCCGCGTACTGGCAGGGCGCCGTATACTTCCTTGTTTATGCCCGCCGAGCGAGGCCGTAGTGGACAAGATCCTGATTCGTGGGGCACGTACCCACAACCTGAAGAACATCGACCTGACCCTGCCCCGGGACAAGTTGATCGTGATCACCGGCCTGTCCGGTTCCGGCAAGTCGTCCCTGGCGTTCGATACCTTGTACGCCGAAGGCCAGCGCCGCTACGTGGAGTCGCTGTCGGCCTACGCCCGGCAGTTCCTGTCGATGATGGAAAAACCCGACGTCGACACCATCGAAGGCCTGTCGCCGGCGATTTCGATCGAGCAGAAATCGACCTCGCACAACCCGCGTTCCACGGTCGGCACCATCACCGAAATCTATGACTACCTGCGCCTGCTGTACGCCCGCGTCGGTACGCCACGCTGCCCGGACCACGATATTCCGCTGGAGGCGCAAACGATCAGCCAAATGGTCGACCTGGTGCTGGAAAACCCGGAAGGCAGCAAACTGATGCTGCTCGCGCCGGTAGTGCGCGAGCGCAAAGGTGAGCATCTGGCAGTGTTTGACGAGCTGCGCGCCCAGGGCTTCGTGCGGGCCAGGGTCAACGGCAAACTCTACGAACTCGATGAGTTGCCCAAGCTGGACAAGCAGAAGAAGCACAGCATCGATGTGGTGGTGGACCGTTTCAAAGTGCGCGCCGACCTGCAACAGCGCCTGGCCGAATCGTTCGAGACCGCGCTGAAGCTGGCCGATGGTATTGCCTTGGTGGCACCGATGGACGGCGAACAAGGCGAAGAGACGATATTCTCCGCGCGCTTCGCCTGCCCAGTGTGCGGCCACGCGATCAGTGAGCTGGAACCGAAGCTGTTCTCCTTCAACAACCCGGCTGGCGCCTGCCCGACCTGCGACGGCCTGGGGGTCAAACAGTTCTTCGACACCAAACGCCTGGTCAACACCGAGCTCACCTTGGCCGAAGGCGCGATCCGCGGCTGGGACCGCCGTAACGTGTACTACTTCCAGATGCTTGGTTCGTTAGCCGCGCACTATGGCTTCAGCCTGGAGGAGCCTTTCGGCGAGCTGTCGGCCGAACACCAGAAGGTGATCCTGCAGGGCAGCGGCAAGCAGAGTGTCGACTTCAAGTACCTCAACGACCGAGGCGACATCGTCAAGCGATCGCACCCGTTCGAAGGCATTGTGCCGAACCTTGAGCGCCGCTACCGCGAAACCGAATCGGCCACGGTGCGTGAAGAACTGGCCAAGTTCCTTGGCACACAACCGTGCCCGGATTGCCGGGGTACGCGCCTGCGCCGCGAGGCGCGCCATGTGTGGGTGGGCGAGAAGACCCTGCCGGCGGTAACCAATATGCCGATCGGTGAAGCCAGCAACTACTTTGGCGAACTGACCCTGACCGGCCGGCGTGGCGAAATCGCGGCAAAAATCCTCAAGGAAATCTGCGAACGACTTCAGTTCCTGGTCAACGTCGGCCTCGACTACCTGACCCTGGATCGTAGCGCCGACACCCTGTCCGGTGGTGAAGCGCAACGTATCCGCCTGGCCAGCCAGATCGGCGCCGGTCTTGTGGGGGTGATGTACATCCTCGATGAACCGTCCATCGGCCTTCATCAACGCGACAACGACCGCCTGTTGGCCACCCTCAACCATTTGCGCGACCTGGGCAACACGGTGATCGTGGTGGAGCACGACGAGGACGCCATCCGGCTGGCCGACTACGTGGTCGACATCGGCCCTGGCGCTGGTGTGCACGGCGGACAGATCGTCGCCGAGGGCTCGCCCCAGGAGGTCATGGACCACCCCGATTCGCTGACTGGCAAGTACCTGTCCGGGCGCAAGAAGATCGTTGTGCCGGCCAAGCGCACGCCGCGCAACAAGAAGCTGCAACTCAAGCTCAAGGGCGCGCGTGGCAACAACCTGCAGAACGTCGACCTGGAAGTGCCGATCGGCCTGCTGACCTGCGTGACCGGTGTATCCGGCTCGGGTAAGTCGACGCTGATCAACAACACCCTTTACCCCTTGGCCGCCACCGCCCTAAATGGCGCAAGCAGCCTGGAAGCCGCACCACACCACAGCATGGATGGCCTGCAGCACCTGGACAAGGTGGTGGATATCGACCAGAGCCCGATAGGCCGGACCCCGCGCTCCAACCCGGCGACCTACACGGGTATCTTCACACCGATCCGCGAGCTGTTCTCTGGTGTACCGGAGTCACGCTCGCGTGGTTATGGCCCGGGACGTTTCTCGTTCAACGTCAAGGGTGGCCGTTGCGAGGCCTGCCAGGGCGATGGCCTGATCAAAGTGGAAATGCACTTCCTGCCGGACATCTACGTGCCGTGTGACGTGTGCAAGAGCAAGCGCTACAACCGCGAAACCCTGGAGATCAAGTACAAGGGCAAGAACATCCACGAAGTGCTGGAAATGACCATCGAGGATGCCCGAGAGTTCTTCGATGCGGTGCCGGCGCTGGCGCGCAAGCTGCAAACGTTGATGGATGTGGGCCTGTCGTACATCAAACTGGGGCAGTCAGCGACCACGCTGTCAGGGGGTGAGGCACAGCGCGTGAAGCTGTCACGCGAACTGTCCAAGCGCGATACCGGCAAGACTTTGTACATCCTCGACGAACCTACCACCGGCCTGCACTTTGCCGATATCCAGCAACTGCTCGACGTATTGCATCGCCTGCGCGACCACGGCAATACCGTGGTGGTGATCGAGCATAACCTGGATGTGATCAAGACCGCCGACTGGCTGGTTGACCTGGGGCCGGAAGGTGGCTCCAAGGGTGGCCAGATCATTGCCTGCGGTACGCCAGAAGAGCTGAGCGAGATGAAGCAGTCATATACCGGCCATTACCTGAAACCATTGCTGGAGCGGGATCGAGCCTGAGTGTTGCCAGCGCAATGAAAAAGCCCCTGGTACCTATGGTGCCAGGGGCTTTTATTTGAGCCTGTGGATAACTTACATCTGCGA
Organism: Pseudomonas sp. D5(2026); assembly: GCF_057766845.1. Taxonomy (NCBI): domain Bacteria; kingdom Pseudomonadati; phylum Pseudomonadota; class Gammaproteobacteria; order Pseudomonadales; family Pseudomonadaceae; genus Pseudomonas; species Pseudomonas sp. D5(2026). The sequence continues at coordinate 486,785 of NZ_CM173421.1, read as the reverse complement.
CTGCAGGTAGTTTTCCAGCCCGATGGCCTTGATCAGGCCCTGCTGCTTCTCAAGCCAGTAGGTGTGATCTTCTTCGGTGTCGGCCAGCTGAGCACGCAGGATGTCACGGCTGACGTAGTCCTTGTGCAGTTCGCACAGCTCGATACCTTTGCAAAGCGCACCGCGCACCTTGTATTCGAGCTTGAGGTCTGCCTCGATCATTTCCGGCACAGTGCTGCCGACCTCCAGGTCATCCGCACGCATGTCAGGGGTACCTTCGAGCATGAGGATACGACGCATCAGGGCATCGGCGTGCTGCGTCTCTTCCTCCATCTCGTGGTTGATGCGCTCGTAGAGCTTGGACAGGCCCCAGTCTTCGTACATGCGCGAATGAATGAAGTACTGGTCGCGTGCCGCCAGTTCGCCCTTCAGCAGCGTGACGAGATAGTTGATTACGTCCGGGTGGCCTTGCATCGCCCTGATTCTCCATGTGAAAACGTCTATGCCACATAGTGTGAACCAGCTTTTGTCTACGGTCACTGAAAAACGCGCAATCAGACGCAAAAAAACGGTTAAACAGTAGTGATATTCATTGAAAAACCGCCCAAATGAGGGCGGTTCTACTTATCACTTCGACTTAGGCGAAATTGATGCCCAAAGCCTTCGCAATCCCTTCGCCGTAGGCCGGATCCGCCTTGAAGAAGTACTGCAACTGACGCTGGATCACGTCTTCGCTGACGCCCGCCATGGTGCCAGCGATGTTGCTGATCAGCAGGGCCTTCTGCTCATCGCTCATCAAACGGAACAAAGCGCCGGCGTGGCTGAAATAGTCAGTGTCCTCGCGGTGATCGTAGCGATCAGCCGAACCATTCATGGCCAATGCTGGCTCAGCATGGCGTGGGGACTGTTTCGGGGCGTCGCTGTAGCTGTTTGGTTCATAGTTCGGTGCACTACCGTAGCCGCCGGTAGCCATGGAGCCGTCGCGCTGATAGCTGTTTACCGGGCAGCGTGGCGCATTGACTGGCAATTGCTGGTGATTGGTACCCACGCGATAGCGGTGCGCGTCGGCGTAGGCGAATACGCGGCCTTGAAGCATCCGGTCTGGCGAAAGACCGACGCCGGGCACCATATTGCTAGGCCCGAACGCGGCCTGCTCGACCTCTGCGAAATAGTTGAGCGGGTTACGATTGAGTTCCAGCACACCCACCTTGATGAGCGGATAGTCCTTCTGCGACCACGTCTTGGTCACGTCGAATGGGTTCTCGTCACGGCTGGCAGCCTCGGCTTCGCTCATCACCTGAATGCAGACCGTCCAGCGCGGGTAGTCGCCACGCTCGATAGCCTCAAACAGATCTCGCTGAGCGTAATCCGGGTCGGTACCTGCCAGGCGTGCAGCGTCTGCCGGGGTGAGGTTCTTGATGCCTTGTTGAGTCTTGAAGTGCCACTTGACCCAGGTACGCTCACCCTTTGCATTGATCAGGCTGTAGGTGTGGCTGCCAAAACCATGCATATGGCGGTAGCCGTCCGGAATGCCACGGTCGGAAAAGAGGATGGTGACCTGATGCAGCGCTTCAGGGGAGTGCGACCAGAAATCCCACATCATCTGGGCGTTCTTCAGGTTGGACTGCGGGTGGCGCTTCTGGGTGTGGATAAAGTCCGGGAACTTCAGTGGGTCGCGAATGAAGAATACTGGCGTGTTGTTACCGACAATGTCCCAGTTGCCTTCCTCGGTGTAGAACTTCACCGCGAAGCCGCGCGGGTCACGCTCGGTATCAGCCGAACCGCGCTCGCCACCAACGGTGGAGAAACGTAAGAAAGTCTCAGTTTGTTTACCGATCTCTTCGAACAGTTTGGCGCTGGTATAGCCGGTAATATCGTGAGTAACGGTAAAGGTGCCATAGGCACCCGAACCTTTGGCATGGACACGGCGCTCTGGAATGTTCTCGCGGTTGAAATGGGCGAGCTTCTCGATCAGGTGGAAGTCGTCGAGCAGCAGCGGACCGCGCGGGCCGGCGGAGCGGGAGTTCTGGTTGTCGGCTACAGGTGCACCGCTAGCGGTGGTGAGAATCTTGCTCATGGGCTCTCCTTATCGGTCTACAAGCGCCGGCTTATCGGCTGTAAAGAGAGTATTGCCGAGCGAGATTACAGGTACAAATTTATTACATAACTTATATCAATAGAAATAAACAATAAGTATACAAACAAAAAACCGGGCACTAGGCCCGGTTCTTTGTAGCAGACAGAACGTCTTACTCAGCAGCTTCTACAGCACCGCCGACCGGACGATCAACCAGCTCGACGTACGCCATAGGCGCGTTGTCGCCAGCGCGGAAACCGCACTTCAGGATGCGCAGGTAGCCGCCCTGACGGGTGGCGTAACGCTTGCCCAGGTCGTTGAACAGTTTGCCAACAGCGGACTTCGAACGGGTACGGTCGAAGGCCAGACGACGGTTAGCAACGCTGTCTTCCTTGGCCAGGGTGATCAGCGGCTCGGCAACGCGGCGCAGTTCCTTGGCTTTCGGCAGGGTGGTTTTGATCAGCTCGTGCTCGATCAGCGACACTGCCATGTTCTGGAACATAGCCTTGCGGTGAGAGCTGGTACGGCTCAGGTGACGTCCACTTTTACGATGACGCATGATTCATTCCTTACCAAACACTACGTTCGGTGATTACGACGATCAGGCGGTCGCCTTGTCGTCTTTCTTAAGACTTGCAGGCGGCCAGTTGTCGAGGCGCATGCCGAGAGACAGACCACGAGAGGCCAGAACGTCCTTGATTTCAGTCAGGGACTTCTTACCCAGGTTAGGAGTCTTCAACAGCTCTACTTCGGTACGCTGAATCAGGTCGCCGATGTAGTAGATGTTCTCCGCCTTGAGGCAGTTGGCCGAACGTACAGTCAGTTCCAGGTCGTCAACCGGACGCAGCAGGATCGGGTCGATCTCGTCTTCCTGCTCGACTACGACAGGCTCACTGTCACCTTTGAGGTCGACGAACGCGGCCAACTGCTGTTGCAGAATGGTCGCAGCGCGGCGGATAGCCTCTTCAGGATCCAGGGTGCCGTTGGTTTCCAGATCAATGACCAGTTTGTCCAGGTTGGTACGCTGTTCAACACGGGCGTTCTCGACCACATAGGCGATACGACGCACCGGGCTGAACGAAGCGTCCAACTGCAGACGGCCAATGCTACGGCTTTCGTCTTCGTCGGTTTGACGGGAGTCGGCCGGCTCGTAACCACGACCACGAGCTACAGTGAGCTTCATGTTCAGAGCGCCGTTCGACGCCAGGTTCGCGATTACGTGATCGGGGTTGACGATCTCGACATCGTGATCCAGCTGAATATCGGCAGCGGTAACCACCCCCGAACCCTTTTTCGACAAGGTCAGCGTAACTTCGTCACGACCATGCAGTTTGATAGCCAGGCCTTTCAGGTTCAACAGGATTTCAATTACGTCTTCCTGAACACCTTCGATCGCGGAGTACTCATGGAGTACGCCATCGATCTCGGCCTCGACTACTGCACAGCCAGGCATGGAGGACAACAGGATGCGGCGCAGCGCGTTGCCCAGGGTATGGCCGAAACCACGCTCGAGAGGCTCGAGCGTAATCTTGGCGCGGGTCGGACTGACTACCTGCACATCAATATGGCGGGGAGTCAGGAACTCATTTACCGAAATCTGCATGGATGCACCTATTTTCTAGCCCTTACTTGGAGTAGAGCTCGACAATCAGGTTTTCGTTGATGTCGGCAGACAGGTCGCTGCGAGCAGGAACGTTCTTGAAAACGCCCGACTTTTTAGCAGCATCCACGTCAACCCACTCAACGCGGCCACGCTGGGCGCACAGTTCAAGGGCTTGAACAATGCGCAACTGGCCCAGCGATTTCTCGCGGACTGCGACCACGTCACCCGGACGAACTTGGTAGGATGGAATGTTTACAGTCTTACCGTTGACGCTGATCGCTTTGTGCGAAACCAGCTGACGGGACTCGGAACGAGTCGAGCCGAAGCCCATACGGTAAACGACGTTATCCAGACGGCACTCGAGCAGTTGCAGCAGGTTCTCACCGGTTGCGCCTTTTTTCGAGGCAGCAGCTTGGTAGTAACCGCGGAACTGACGCTCCAGAACACCGTAGATACGACGGACTTTTTGTTTCTCACGCAGCTGGGTGCCGTAGTCGGACTGACGGCCACGGCGCTGGCCGTGGATACCTGGGGCTGCTTCGATATTGCACTTCGATTCCAGAGCGCGAACGCCGCTCTTCAGGAACAGATCAGTGCCTTCACGACGAGACAGTTTGCATTTTGGACCAATGTAACGTGCCATTCTTCTGTCTCCTGATTACACGCGACGCTTCTTCGGCGGACGGCACCCGTTGTGCGGGATTGGCGTCACGTCGGTGATGCTGGCGATCTTGTAGCCGCAGCTGTTCAATGCACGAACGGCGGACTCACGACCTGGACCTGGACCCTTGACGTTAACGTCGAGGTTCTTCAGACCGTATTCCAGCGCAGCTTGACCAGCACGCTCAGCAGCGATCTGGGCTGCGAACGGGGTGGATTTGCGCGAACCACGGAAACCCGAACCACCGGAAGTCGCCCAGGACAAAGCATTGCCCTGACGATCGGTGATGGTCACGATGGTGTTGTTGAAAGAAGCGTGGATGTGGGCGATGCCATCAACCACTGTCTTTTTGACTTTCTTACGAGGACGAGCAGCAGGTTTTGCCATGTCTATATTCCTGGGCGATTACTTGCGGATCGGCTTACGCGGGCCCTTACGGGTGCGTGCGTTGGTCTTGGTGCGCTGACCGCGAACCGGCAGACCTTTACGATGACGCAGGCCGCGGTAGCAACCCAGGTCCATCAAGCGCTTGATCTTCATGTTGACGTCACGACGCAGGTCACCTTCGGTGGTGAACTTCGCGACTTCGCCACGCAGGGTTTCGATTTGCTCGTCGCTCAGATCCTTGATCTTAGCGGCTGGGTTTACACCAGCGTCTGCACAAATCTTCTGTGCAGTTGTGCGACCGACACCATAGATGTAGGTCAGCGAGATAACAGTATGCTTGTTATCTGGAATGTTGACGCCTGCAATACGGGCCATTCAGTGGGACTCCAATTGACAGCTACCTACGCCCCGGAAGCCAAGAAATAGGGCGCGAGATAATATCGCTGTAGAAACGAATAATCAACCCAGCAGCACACTAGCTGCTGGGTTTGAAGCGCAGATCACACTCAGCCTTGGCGCTGTTTGTGACGCGGTTCCGCGCTGCAGATCACTCGTACGACGCCTTCGCGACGGATGATCTTGCAGTTACGGCACAGCTTTTTCACCGATGCACGAACTTTCATTACCGACTCCTCGAACCTTAGGGGCGTATCAGCGCAGCAGACCGCTACCACCGTAGCCTTTCAGGTTGGCTTTCTTCATCAGGGATTCGTACTGGTGCGAAACGAGGTGCGATTGTACTTGGGACATGAAGTCCATCACAACCACTACCACAATCAGCAACGAGGTCCCGCCAAGGTAGAACGGCACATTTGCTGCCACCACCAGGAACTGGGGCAGAAGGCAGACGGCCATCATGTAAAGAGCACCGAACATGGTCAAACGGGTCAGAACGCCATCAATGTAGCGCGCCGACTGCTCACCAGGACGGATACCCGGAATAAAGGCACCGGACTTCTTCAGGTTTTCCGCTACGTCTTTCGGATTGAACATCAACGCTGTGTAGAAGAAGCAGAAGAAAATGATCCCTGCACTAAACAGCAGAATGTTCAACGGCTGACCAGGAGCGATCGACTGCGAGATGTCCTGCAGCCAGCCCATACCTTCAGACTGACCAAACCAGGCACCCAGCGAAGCCGGGAACAGCAGAATGCTGCTCGCGAAAATGGCCGGGATAACCCCTGCCATGTTCACCTTCAGCGGCAAGTGGCTGGTCTGCGCAGCGAAGACCTTGCGGCCCTGCTGACGCTTGGCGTAATGAACGGCGATACGACGCTGACCACGCTCAATGAACACCACAAAACCGATAATCGCTACTGCCAGCAGACCGATAGCGACCAGGGCGAAAATGTTGATATCGCCTGTGCGTGCAGACTCGAAAGACTGCCCGATTGCTCTCGGAAGACCGGCAACGATACCTGCGAAGATCAACATCGAGATACCGTTGCCCACACCGCGCTCGGTGATCTGCTCGCCCAGCCACATCATGAACATCGCGCCAGCCACGAAAGTGGAAACAGCGACGACATGGAAGCCCAGGCCTGCAGAAAACGCCACGCCCTGGTTGGCCAAGCCAATGGACATGCCAATGGCTTGGACCAGTGCCAGGATAACGGTGCCGTAGCGGGTGTACTGGCTGATCTTGCGACGGCCAGCTTCACCTTCCTTCTTCAACTGCTCCAGTTGCGGGCTGACCGCCGTCATCAACTGCATGATGATCGATGCCGAAATGTACGGCATGATCCCCAGTGCAAAGATGCTCATGCGCTCAAGCGCGCCACCGGAAAACATGTTGAACAAGCTAAGAATGGTCCCCTCATTCTGCCGAAACAGATCCGCCAGACGGTCCGGATTGATGCCGGGAACCGGGATATGTGCACCTATCCGATAGACGATGATCGCCATGAACAGAAAGCGCAGACGAGCCCAGAGTTCCGACATCCCGCCCTTACCGAGCGAAGAGAGAGCACCTTGCTTAGCCATTTATTCCTCGAATTTGCCGCCAGCTGCTTCGATAGCCGCACGCGCACCCTTGGTGGCTGCGATACCCTTGATGGTGACTGCGCGAGTAACTTCGCCAGACAGCATGATTTTCACACGCTGAATGTGCTGGTTGATCACGTTGGCATCCTTCAGGGATTGCACGGAGATCACGTCGCCTTCCACTTTGGCCAGCTCGGACAGACGCACTTCAGCGCGGTCCATGGCTTTCAGGGAAACGAAGCCGAACTTCGGCAGGCGACGGTGCAGCGGCTGTTGACCGCCTTCGAAGCCAGGAGCGATCGAACCACCCGAACGGGAAGTCTGACCTTTGTGGCCACGGCCGCCGGTCTTACCCAGACCGCTACCGATACCACGACCTGGACGATGCTTCTCGCGACGGGAACCCGGCGCTGGACTCAGATCATTGAGTTTCATCGATTAGCCCTCGACCTTCAGCATGTAGTAAGCCTTGTTGATCATCCCGCGATTCTCGGGAGTATCCTGGACTTCTACAGTGTGACCGATGCGACGCAGACCCAGGCCTTTAACACACAGCTTGTGGTTAGGCAGACGGCCCGAGACGCTCTTGATCAGCGTTACTTTTACGGTTGCCATGATCAGAAGATCTCCTCGACGCTCTTGCCACGCTTGGCGGCAATGGATTCAGGAGATTGCATGGCTTTCAGACCCTTGAAGGTGGCGTAAACCACGTTCACTGGGTTGGTCGAACCGTAGCACTTGGCCAGAACGTTCTGAACACCAGCAACTTCCAGGACAGCACGCATTGCGCCACCGGCGATGATACCGGTACCTTCCGAGGCAGGCTGCATGTAAACCTTCGAGGCGCCGTGGGCAGCCTTGGTGGCGTACTGCAGGGTGGTGCCCTTCAGGTCAACCTGAATCATGTTGCGGCGAGCAGCTTCCATGGCTTTCTGGATCGCGGCTGGTACTTCGCGCGACTTGCCACGGCCGAAGCCAACACGACCTTTACCATCACCCACCACGGTCAGCGCGGTGAAGGTGAAGATACGGCCGCCTTTTACGGTTTTGGCAACGCGGTTAACTTGAACCAGCTTCTCGATGTAGCCTTCGTCGCGCTTTTGATCGTTATTTGCCATAACTTAGAACTCCAGCCCGCCTTCACGAGCAGCATCAGCCAGCGCTTTGACGCGGCCATGGTACTTGAAGCCGGAACGGTCAAAGGCAACTTGAGATACACCGGCGGCTTTCGCACGCTCAGCTACCAGCTTGCCAACCTTAGTGGCCGCGTCGATGTTGCCAGTGGCGCCATCACGCAGGTCTTTGTCCAAGGTCGAGGCGCTTGCCAGAACCTTGCTGCCGTCGGCCGAAATGACCTGGGCGTAGATGTGCTGCGAGGAGCGGAACACGCACAGGCGCACGACTTCGAGTTCGTGCATCTTGAGACGTGCTTTGCGAGCGCGACGCAGTCGAATAACTTTTTTGTCGGTCATTTACTAGGCCCTACTTCTTCTTGGCTTCTTTACGACGGACTACTTCGTCCGCGTAACGCACACCTTTACCTTTGTAAGGCTCTGGCGGACGGAAGTCGCGGATTTCAGCGGCCACCTGACCTACCAGCTGCTTGTCGATACCCTTGATCAGGATGTCGGTCTGGCTAGGCGTTTCAGCGGTGATACCGGCTGGCAGTTCGTAGTCCACTGGGTGAGAGAAGCCCAGGGCCAGGTTCAGGACGGTGCCTTTAGCCTGTGCCTTGTAACCAACACCGACCAGCTGGAGCTTGCGCTCGAAGCCTTGGCTTACGCCTTGGACCATGTTGTTGACCAGAGCGCGGGTGGTACCGGCCATGGCACGAGCTTGCTGGTCACCATTGCGAGCGACGAAACGCAGCTCACCAGACTCTTCGGTAACTTCAACAGACGAGTGAACGTTCAGTTCGAGAGTACCTTTGGCACCCTTCACCGAAAGCTGCTGACCGGCGAATTTGACTTCGACACCGGATGGCAGCTTAACGGGGTTCTTAGCGACGCGAGACATGTCTATCCCCCCTTAGAACACTGTGCACAGAACTTCGCCGCCGACACCGGCAGCGCGCGCAGCGCGATCAGTCATCACACCTTTGTTGGTGGAGACGATAGACACGCCCAGACCGCCACGTACTTTCGGCAGATCGGTGACGGCCTTGTACTGGCGCAGGCCTGGACGGCTGGAGCGCTTCAGTTCCTCGATGACCGGACGGCCTTCGAAGTACTTCAGTTCGATCGACAGGGAAGGCTTGGCCTCACCAGTTACCTGGTAGCCAGCGATGTAACCTTCGTCCTTCAGAACTTTGGCAACCGCGACCTTCAGGGTAGAGGAAGGCATGCTTACGACGGACTTTTCAGCCATCTGGGCATTACGGATGCGAGTTAGCATGTCCGCTAACGGGTCCTGCATACTCATGGGCTAGATGCTCCTGATACAAGAATTATTAGCCTTGCGGCTATGACAACCACCCGAACGGTTTGGGCAAAAACCCAGGCTCAGGTGAGCCGGTCATTCTAGACACAAGGCAGAAACGAAACAAGCCCCATATAGGGGCTTGTTTGTTGGCAAGGTCACCGGCGGTCGGAAGATTACTCCCCTTCCACCCGTGCCTTGCCTGCAGCGATTACCAGGAGGCCTTGACCAGACCTGGTACGTCACCGCGCATTGCAGCTTGACGCAGCATGTTACGGCCCAGGCCGAACTTACGGTATACACCGTGAGGACGACCGGTCAGGCGGCAACGGTTGCGCAGGCGCGAGGCGCTAGCGTCGCGTGGCTGCTTCTGCAGAGCGACAACGGCAGCGAAACGCTCTTCTGGAGAGGCGTTCAGGTTGACGATGGTCGCTTTCAGCTCAGCACGCTTCTTAGCGAACTTTGCTACCGTGAGCTGACGCTTCAGCTCGCGGTTTTTCATGCTCTTCTTGGCCATTTTCCTACTCCAATCAGTTGCGGAACGGGAACTTGAAAGCACGCAGCAGAGCGCGGCCTTCGTCGTCCGAACGAGCAGTGGTGGTCAGGGTGATGTCCAAACCGCGCAGAGCATCGATCTTGTCGTAGTCGATTTCCGGGAAGATGATCTGCTCTTTCACGCCCATGCTGTAGTTGCCACGACCATCGAAGGACTTGGCATTCAGGCCGCGGAAGTCGCGAACCCGAGGCAGGGAGATCGCCAGCAGGCGGTCCAGGAATTCGTACATCTTGTCGCTACGCAGGGTCACCTTGACGCCGATCGGCCAGCCTTCGCGGACTTTGAAGCCAGCGATGGATTTGCGAGCGAAAGTCACGACCGGCTTTTGACCGGTGATCTTTTCCAGGTCGGCAACAGCGTGCTCGATGACTTTCTTGTCGCCGATCGCTTCGCCCAGACCCATGTTCAGGGTGATCTTGGTAACGCGCGGAACTTCCATCACGTTCGACAGCTTAAGTTCTTCCTTAAGCTTAGGAGCGATTTCGTTCCGGTAAATCTCTTTCAGTCGTGCCATGGTCTTCTACCTAGCAGTGTTCAAGCATCAACCGCTTTTTGGGTCGACTTGAAGACACGAATTTTTTTACCGTCTTCTACTTTGAAACCAACGCGGTCAGCCTTGTTGGTTTCACCGTTGAAGATGGCAACGTTGGAAGCGTGCAGAGGCGCTTCTTTCTCGACGATACCGCCCTGTACGCCCGCCATCGGGTTAGGCTTGGTATGACGCTTGACCAGGTTCACGCCACCGATAACCAGACGGTCATCAGCCAGAACCTTCAGCACCTTACCGCGCTTACCTTTGTCTTTGCCGGCGATCACGATGATCTCGTCGTCACGACGAATCTTTTGCATGTCGGATCTCCTTACAGCACTTCAGGGGCGAGCGAGACGATCTTCATGAACTTCTCAGTACGAAGCTCACGGGTCACTGGCCCGAAGATGCGAGTGCCGATCGGCTCTTGCTTGTTGTTCAGCAGAACAGCAGCGTTGCCGTCGAAACGAATGATGGAACCGTCAGCGCGACGAACACCGTGACGGGTACGTACGACAACAGCGGTCATCACTTGGCCTTTTTTGACCTTACCGCGCGGAATTGCTTCCTTGACGGTAACCTTGATGATGTCACCGATGCCGGCGTAACGGCGGTGCGAACCGCCGAGTACCTTGATGCACATGACGCGACGAGCGCCGCTGTTATCGGCCACATCGAGCATGGATTGAGTCTGAATCATAAAATTTCTCCGACCCCTAGCCCTTAGACTTCAACAGCGCGTTCGAGGACTTCAACCAGTGCCCAGGACTTGGTCTTGGCCAGCGGACGGGTTTCACGGATGGAAACCTTGTCGCCGATCTTGCACTGGTTGGCTTCGTCGTGCGCGTGCAGCTTAGTCGAACGCTTAACGTATTTACCGTAGATCGGGTGCTTTACGCGACGCTCGATCAGAACGGTGATGGTCTTGTCCATTTTGTCGCTGACGACACGGCCAGTCAGCGTACGGACGGTTTTTTCAGCTTCAGCCATGATCACTTACCTGCCTGCTGGTTGAGCACAGTTTTCACGCGAGCGATGTCACGCTTAACTTGCGAGAGCAGGTGCGACTGCCCCAACTGGCCAGTTGCTTTCTGCATACGCAGATTGAACTGGTCGCGCAGCAAGCCGAGCAGTTGCTCGTTCAGTTGCTGTGCCGATTTTTCACGAAGTTCATTCGCTTTCATCACATCACCGTCCGCTTAACAAAGGAGGTGGCGAGAGGCAGCTTTGCAGCAGCCAGGGCGAAAGCTTCGCGCGCCAGCTCTTCAGAAACACCCTCGATCTCGTACAGGACTTTGCCTGGCTGAATCTGGGCAACCCAGTACTCCACGGAACCCTTACCTTTACCCATACGAACCTCGAGAGGTTTCTTGGAGATCGGCTTGTCCGGGAACACACGGATCCAGATCTTACCGCCACGCTTAACGTGACGGGTCAGCGCACGACGTGCGGACTCGATCTGGCGAGCGGTGAGGCGACCGCGAGCAACAGCTTTCAGGGCGAATTCGCCGAAGCTGACTTTGCTACCGCGCAGTGCCAGACCACGGTTGTGGCCAGTCATCTGCTTGCGGAATTTTGTACGCTTTGGTTGCAACATTTGGCGTACCCCTTACTTAGCAGCTTTTTTACGAGGCGCTGGTGCTTGTGGTTTCAGTTCTTCTTGGCGACCACCAATAACTTCGCCTTTGAAGATCCAAACCTTCACACCGATCACACCGTAAGTGGTGTGAGCTTCGTAGGTGTTGTAGTCGATATCGGCACGCAGGGTGTGCAGAGGCACACGACCTTCGCGATACCACTCGGTACGAGCAATCTCAGCACCGCCGAGACGACCGCTCACCTGGATCTTGATGCCCTTGGCACCAATACGCATGGCGTTCTGTACCGCGCGCTTCATGGCGCGACGGAACATTACACGGCGTTCCAGCTGCTGAGCTACGCTCTGCGCAACCAGCATAGCGTCGAGTTCCGGCTTGCGGATCTCTTCGATGTTGATGTGCACAGGCACACCCATCTGCTTGGTCAGGTCCTGACGCAGCTTCTCGACATCTTCACCTTTCTTACCGATAACGATACCGGGACGAGCGGTGTGGATGGTGATGCGTGCAGTTTGAGCCGGACGATGAATATCGATACGGCTTACGGACGCGCTTTTTAGTTTGTCTTGGAGGTACTCACGCGTTTTCAGATCCTTCAACAGGTAATCTGCGTAAGTAGCACCGTCTGCGTACCAGACGGAGGTGTGCTCCTTGACGATTCCCAGGCGAATGCCAGTGGGATGTACTTTCTGACCCATCTGATCGACTCCGTTACTTGTCCGCAACCTTGACAGTGATATGGCAAGACCGCTTGACGATGCGATCAGCACGGCCTTTGGCACGTGGCATGATGCGCTTCAGCGAACGCCCTTCGTTGACGAAGACGGTGGAGACCTTCAGGTCATCAACGTCTGCGCCTTCGTTGTGTTCGGCGTTGGCTACGGCCGACTCGAGGACTTTCTTCATGATTTCAGCGGCTTTTTTGCTGCTGAAGGCCAACAGGTTGAGCGCTTCGCCCACCTTCTTCCCGCGGATCTGGTCGGCGACCAAGCGGGCTTTCTGGGCGGAGATGCGAGCGCCCGACAACTTAGCGGCTACTTCCATTTCCTTACCCCTTAACGCTTGGCTTTCTTGTCAGCCACGTGCCCGCGATAGGTGCGGGTACCGGCGAACTCGCCCAGTTTGTGGCCGACCATGTCTTCGTTCACGAGAACTGGAACATGCTGGCGACCGTTGTGAACCGCGATGGTCAGACCGACCATTTGTGGCAGGATCATCGAACGGCGCGACCAGGTTTTAACTGGCTTGCGATCGTTCTTCTCCACCGCCACTTCGACCTTCTTCAACAGGTGAAGATCGATAAAAGGACCTTTTTTCAGAGAACGTGGCACTGTCGTATCCCTCTAGTTACTTGCGACGACGGACGATCATGTTGTCGGTACGCTTATTACCACGGGTTTTAGCACCCTTGGTTGGGAAGCCCCATGGCGATACCGGATGACGACCACCGGAGGTACGACCTTCACCACCACCGTGTGGGTGGTCAACCGGGTTCATGGCAACACCACGAACGGTTGGGCGAACGCCGCGCCAGCGTTTGGCACCAGCTTTACCCAGCGAACGCAGGCTGTGCTCGGAGTTCGAGACTTCGCCCAGGGTCGCACGGCACTCAGCCAGGACTTTACGCATTTCACCAGAGCGCAGACGCAGGGTCACGTAGACACCTTCGCGAGCGATCAGCTGAGCCGAAGCACCAGCGGAACGAGCGATCTGAGCACCTTTACCCGGCTTCAGTTCGATGCCGTGAATGGTGCTACCTACTGGAATGTTGCGCAGCTGCAGGGAGTTACCGGCCTTGATTGGGGCCAGGGCACCTGCGATCAGCTGGTCGCCAGCGCTCACGCCCTTAGGCGCGATGATGTAGCGACGCTCACCGTCTGCGTAGCACAGCAGGGCGATGTGAGCAGTACGGTTTGGATCGTATTCGATACGCTCGACAGTGGCTGGAATGCCATCTTTGTCGTTGCGACGGAAGTCGACCAGACGGTAATGCTGCTTGTGACCACCACCAACGTGACGAGTGGTAATGCGGCCATTGTTGTTACGACCACCAGACTTCGATTTTTTCTCGATCAGCGGTGCGTGAGGAGCGCCTTTGTGCAGCTCCTTGTTGACCACCTTGACCACGAAACGGCGGCCAGGGGAAGTCGGTTTGCATTTAACGATTGCCATGATGCACCCCTTCCTTACTCAGCACTGCTGCTGAAATCGAGATCTTGGCCTGGCTGAAGGGAGACGATCGCCTTCTTCCAGTCATTACGCTTGCCCAGACCACGTGCGGTACGCTTGGTTTTACCCAGAACGTTAACAGTCGACACGTTTTCAACTTTTACGTTGAACAGGCCTTCGACAGCTTTCTTGATTTCCAGCTTGGTTGCATCAGTAGCAACCTTGAATACGAACTGGCCTTTTTTCTCAGCCAGAACGGTAGCCTTCTCGGAAACGTGCGGGCCAAGGAGGACTTTGAATACGCGTTCCTGGTTCATCCCAGCAGCTCCTCGAATTTCTTCACGGCCGAGACAGTGATCAACACTTTCTCGTATGCGATCAGACTGACCGGGTCGGAACCTTGTACGTCACGTACATCGACGTGCGGCAGGTTACGAGCAGCCAGGTACAGGTTCTGATCAACAGCGTCGGAAACGATCAATACATCGCTCAGACCCATGCCGTTCAGCTTGTTCAGCAGATCTTTGGTTTTCGGTGCTTCAACAGCGAAGTCCTGAACCACGACCAGACGGTCGCTACGCACCAGCTCAGCGAGGATGGAGCGCAGAGCTGCGCGATACATCTTCTTGTTGAGCTTTTGCGAGTGATCTTGAGGGCGAGCTGCGAAGGTTACACCACCGCCACGCCAGATCGGACCACGAGTGGTACCAGCACGAGCACGGCCAGTACCCTTCTGACGCCATGGGCGCTTACCGCCACCAGCCACGTCGGAACGGGTCTTCTGCTGCTTGGTGCCCTGACGGCCGCCAGCCATGTAGGCCACGACTGCTTGGTGAACCAGCGTCTCGTTGAATTCGCCACCGAAAGTCAGTTCGGAAACTTCGATCGCCTGAGCGTCATTTACATTAAGTTGCATGTCAGTTTCCCCTTAACCGCGAGCCTTGACAGCTGGACGTACAACCACGTCGCCGCCAGTAGCGCCAGGTACGGCACCCTTGATCAGCAGCAGGTTGCGTTCAGCGTCTACGCGAACTACTTCCAGGGACTGAACAGTCACGCGCTCGGCGCCCATGTGACCGGACATTTTCTTGCCCTTGAACACACGACCAGGAGTCTGGCACTGGCCGATGGAACCAGGAACACGGTGCGACACGGAGTTACCGTGGGTGTTGTCCTGACCACGGAAGTTCCAGCGCTTGATGGTACCGGCGAAGCCTTTACCTTTGGACTGACCAGTAACGTCAACCAGCTGGCCTGCAGTGAAGAGTTCAGCTTTGATCAGATCGCCAGCCTGGAAATCGCCTTCTTCAAGACGGAACTCCCAAACACCGCGACCAGCGGCAACGTTGGCCTTGGCGAAGTGGCCTGCCTGAGCGGCAGTCACACGCGAAGCACGACGCTCGCCGACAGTGACTTGCACTGCACGGTAGCCATCGGTTTCTTCAGTTTTGAACTGGGTGACGCGATTCGGCTCGATCTCAATGACCGTGACCGGAATGGAGACACCTTCTTCGGTGAAAATGCGGGTCATACCGCATTTGCGACCGATTACACCAATAGTCATGTTGTAAACCTCATGAGTGTACGGGGCTTTCACCCGCTATGGCCGCCCATTTCAGAGCGTTACACGACTAGACCGAAGTCTTAGCCGAGGCTGATCTGTACTTCCACACCTGCCGCCAGATCAAGCTTCATCAGCGCGTCAACGGTTTTATCCGTTGGCTGGACGATGTCCAGAACACGCTTATGAGTGCGAATCTCGTACTGGTCACGCGCGTCTTTGTTGACGTGCGGGGAAACCAGAACGGTGAAACGCTCTTTGCGGGTAGGCAGTGGAATAGGACCACGCACTTGTGCACCAGTACGTTTCGCGGTTTCCACGATTTCCTGGGTGGATTGGTCGATCAGGCGATGGTCGAAAGCCTTCAACCTGATACGGATTTGCTGATTTTGCATTGGATTTCAGACTCCAGGCTGTTCCCAACGGACGCACTACGCCCGCTAAAAGGAGGCGTGATTCTATAGACGCCCCCATTTAGTGTCAACCCAATAAAAAAAACCCCCGCTGAGCGGGGGTTTTTTTCAATCGGTCGAGTGATTACTCGATGATTTTGGCCACAACGCCGGCGCCGACGGTACGACCGCCTTCACGGATAGCGAAGCGCAGACCGTCTTCCATTGCGATGGTCTTGATCAGGGTAACAGTCATCTGAATGTT
Organism: Pseudomonas sp. D5(2026); assembly: GCF_057766845.1. NCBI lineage: Bacteria > Pseudomonadati > Pseudomonadota > Gammaproteobacteria > Pseudomonadales > Pseudomonadaceae > Pseudomonas > Pseudomonas sp. D5(2026). The sequence continues at coordinate 470,607 of NZ_CM173421.1, read as the reverse complement.
GTCACCTGGCATTACCATTTCAACGCCTTCCGGCAGCTCGCAGTTACCGGTCACGTCAGTGGTACGGAAGTAGAACTGTGGACGGTAGCCTTTGAAGAACGGAGTGTGACGGCCGCCTTCTTCCTTCGACAGAACGTAGACTTCTGCGGTGAACTTGGTGTGCGGCTTGACCGAACCTGGCTTGACCAGAACCTGGCCACGCTCAACGTCGTCACGCTTGGTACCACGCAGCAGAACGCCGCAGTTCTCGCCAGCACGACCTTCGTCCAGCAGCTTGCGGAACATCTCAACACCGGTGCAGGTGGTGGTGGTGGTGTCACGCAGACCAACGATTTCCAGCGGATCCTGAACGCGGACGATACCACGCTCGATACGACCGGTAACAACGGTACCACGACCCGAGATCGAGAACACGTCTTCGATCGGCATCAGGAACGGCTGGTCGATGGCACGAACTGGCTCAGGAATGTAGCTGTCCAGAGTTTCTACCAGCTTCTTGACAGCGGTAGTACCCATTTCGTTGTCGTCTTTGCCTTCCAGCGCCATACGAGCCGAACCGATGATGATCGGAGTGTCGTCGCCTGGGAAGTCATAGGTGGACAGCAGGTCGCGAACTTCCATCTCGACCAGTTCCAGCAGCTCAGCGTCGTCTACCAGGTCAGCCTTGTTCAGGAAGACCACGATGTACGGAACGCCTACCTGACGGGACAGCAGGATGTGCTCACGGGTTTGTGGCATCGGACCATCGGCGGCCGAGCAAACCAGGATCGCGCCGTCCATCTGGGCAGCACCGGTGATCATGTTCTTCACGTAGTCAGCGTGACCTGGGCAGTCAACGTGAGCGTAGTGACGAATGGTCGAGTTGTACTCAACGTGAGCGGTGTTGATGGTGATACCGCGCGCTTTTTCTTCCGGAGCCGAGTCGATCTTGTCGAACTCAACGACTGCCGAACCGAAAACTTCGGAGCAAACGCGAGTCAGAGCTGCGGTCAGAGTGGTCTTACCGTGGTCAACGTGGCCGATGGTGCCGACGTTAACGTGGGGAAGGGAACGATCAAATTTTTCTTTAGCCACGACAGTGAACCTCTTGCCTAAAGGGGATTAGCCTTGTTTTTTAACGAGTGCTTCGACGATGTTCGACGGAGCTTCGGCGTATTTGGAGAATTCCATGGAGTAGCTTGCGCGACCCTGAGACATGGAACGAACGTCGGTTGCGTAACCGAACATCTCTCCGAGCGGTACTTCAGCACGGACGACACGGCCAGAGACCGACTCATCCATACCCTGGACCAGACCACGACGACGGTTCAGGTCACCCATCACGTCACCCAGGTAGTCTTCCGGGGTTACAACTTCGACCTTCATGATCGGCTCGAGAACCACGCCACCGCCCTTCTGGGCCAGTTGCTTGGTCGCCATCGAAGCGGCGATCTTGAACGCCATTTCGTTGGAGTCGACGTCGTGGTACGAACCGTCGAATACCGCGGCCTTCAGGCCGATCAGAGGATAACCGGCAACAACGCCGTTTTTCATCTGTTCTTCGATACCCTTCTGGATCGCAGGGATGTATTCCTTAGGAATCACACCACCAACGACTTCGTTGGAGAACACCAGACCTTCGGTGATGTTGCCCTTGTCGTCCACGTCTGGCTCGGAGAAACGAACCCAGCAGTGACCGAACTGACCACGACCACCCGACTGACGAACGAACTTGCCTTCGATCTCGACGTTGGATTTGGTGATCTTCTCGCGGTACGAAACCTGCGGCTTGCCGATGTTGGCTTCGACGTTGAACTCGCGCTTCATGCGGTCAACGAGAATGTCCAGGTGCAGCTCACCCATACCGGAGATGATGGTCTGACCGGTTTCTTCATCAGTCTTGACGCGGAACGACGGGTCTTCCTGAGCCAGCTTGCCCAGTGCGATGCCCATCTTCTCCTGGTCGGCCTTGGTTTTCGGCTCGACGGACAGGGAGATTACAGGCTCCGGGAAGTCCATACGCTCAAGGATGATTGGCTTGTCGGCGTTGCACAGGGTTTCACCCGTAGTCACGTCCTTCATGCCGATCAGGGCCGCGATGTCACCAGCGCGTACTTCCTTGATCTCTTCACGCTGGTTGGCGTGCATTTGCACCATACGACCAACGCGCTCTTTCTTGCCCTTGACCGAGTTGATCACGGAGTCGCCGGAGCTCAGAACGCCCGAGTAGACGCGAACGAAGGTCAGAGTACCTACGAACGGGTCGGTCGCGATCTTGAACGCCAGTGCCGAGAACGGCTCGTCATCATCAGCATGACGCTCGTCCTTGCGAACGGCCGGGTCGTCTTTTGCCAGATCCTTGTCGTCCGGGTTGATACCCTGGATAGCAGGAATCTCGGTCGGAGCAGGCAGGAAGTCGATGACGGCATCCAGAACCAGGGGAACACCCTTGTTCTTGAACGACGAACCGCAGACAGCCGGAACGATCTCGCTGGCCAGGGTGCGCGCACGCAGGCCTGCCTTGATCTCTTCGACAGACAGCTCACCTTCTTCAAGGTACTTGTTCATCAGCTCTTCGTTGGCTTCGGCGGCGGCTTCAACCATGTTGTTGCGCCATTCGTTAGCCAGCTCGACCATATCCGCAGGAATTTCTTCCTCACGGTAGGTAGTGCCCTTGTCATCTTCGTTCCAGTAGATAGCCTTCATCTTGATCAGGTCAACCTGACCCTGGAAGTTATCTTCCGAACCGATGGCCAGCTGAACAGGAACTGGGGTGTGACCCAGACGGTTCTTGATCTGACCTACGACGCGCAGGAAGTTAGCACCAGCACGGTCCATCTTGTTCACGTAAACAACACGTGGAACGCCGTACTTGTTGGCCTGACGCCATACGGTTTCGGACTGCGGCTCAACGCCGGAGGTGCCGCAGAACACAACGACCGCGCCGTCGAGTACACGCAGCGAACGCTCTACTTCAATGGTGAAGTCAACGTGGCCAGGGGTATCGATAACGTTTACGCGGTAGTTGTCATACTGACCACGGGAACCTTTCCAGAAGGTGGTAACGGCAGCGGAGGTAATGGTGATACCCCGCTCCTGCTCCTGCACCATCCAGTCGGTGGTCGCGGCGCCGTCATGCACCTCGCCCATTTTGTGGCTCAGACCTGTGTAGAACAGGATCCGCTCGGTAGTGGTGGTCTTGCCCGCGTCAACGTGGGCACAGATACCAATGTTACGGTAGCGGTTAATTGCTGTAGTACGAGCCATAAAGCCCTCGCAAAAAGATTGATGCTTGAATTAGAAGCGGTAGTGCGAGAACGCTTTGTTGGCTTCAGCCATACGGTGAACGTCTTCACGCTTCTTGACTGCAGCACCCTTGCCTTCGGCAGCATCCAGCAGTTCGCCGGCCAGACGCAGAGCCATCGACTTCTCGCCGCGCTTGCGGGCGTAGTCTACGAGCCAGCGCATTGCCAGAGCGTTACGACGGGATGGACGAACTTCAACCGGGACCTGGTAAGTGGCACCGCCGACACGACGGGACTTTACTTCGACCAGCGGAGCGATGGCGTCGAGAGCTTTCTCGAAGATTTCCAGGGGGTCGCTGTTCTTGCGTGCTTTGACGGTATCCAGGGCACCGTAAACGATGCGCTCGGCTACGGCCTTCTTGCCGCTTTCCATCACGTGGTTCATGAACTTGGCGAGAATCTGGGATCCGTACTTCGGATCGTCAAGGATCTCACGTTTTGCTGCTACACGACGTCTTGGCATGATAAGCCCTCAAACGGTCTTCAGGTTAGCCCGGGACCAGGTCATTCGACCCACGCCCGACCTTACTCTTATCGACTCAAAAAAATGGATGTCTGCAAACGACCGATTACTTCGGACGCTTGGTACCGTACTTCGAACGACCCTGGTTACGGCCTTTGACGCCCGAAGTATCCAGAGAGCCGCGAACGGTGTGGTAACGAACACCTGGCAAGTCTTTTACACGGCCGCCACGAATCAGGACGACGCTGTGCTCTTGCAGGTTGTGGCCTTCACCACCGATGTACGAGGAAACCTCGAAACCGTTGGTCAGACGCACACGGCATACTTTACGCAGTGCCGAGTTAGGTTTTTTCGGCGTGGTGGTGTACACACGGGTGCACACGCCACGACGCTGCGGGCAGTTCTGCAGCGCAGGAACGTCGGACTTCTCGACCGAACGCTTACGCGGCTGACGTACCAGCTGGTTGATAGTTGCCATCTACTAGCTCCACTGATTGTCTTGCGACTCTATTGTCTTGCAAGAAAGCCAAAAATTGGCGAGACGGAGCCTCACCAAATTTAAGGGTACAAAAGTCTAAAGAGGATCTTGCACCCAGTCAAGACGAGGCCCCGGCCCTCCCCGCCCGATCATCGGCAACATTTCATGTCACCGATGATCGCCCGAGGCTTGCCGGGGCCTTGCCCTGTACTTAGTTACCGCTGGAATTCAGCGCTTCGGTCAGTGCAGCTTCCACTTCACTGGCGCTTACACGCAGCGGTTTGTCGGCATCACGGCGACGCTTACGCTCGCTGTGGTAGGCCAGACCAGTACCGGCCGGGATCAGACGACCCACGACCACGTTCTCTTTCAGGCCGCGCAGGTAGTCGCGCTTGCCGGTTACAGCCGCTTCGGTCAGTACGCGGGTGGTTTCCTGGAAGGAAGCCGCGGAGATGAACGACTCGGTGGACAGCGAGGCCTTGGTGATACCCAGCAGCACACGGGTGAACTTGGAGATGAACTTATCCTCGCCAGCGAGACGCTCGTTCTCTACCAGCACCTGAGTCAGTTCCATCTGGTCGCCCTTGATGAAGCTGGAATCGCCCGACTCGGAGATCTCGACCTTGCGCAGCATCTGACGCAGGATGGTCTCGATGTGCTTGTCGTTGATCTTCACGCCTTGCAGACGGTAAACGTCCTGGATCTCGTTGACGATGTACTTCGCCAGCGCGCTCACACCCAGCAGACGCAGGATGTCATGCGGATCGCTTGGGCCGTCGGAGATAACTTCGCCGCGGTTTACCTGCTCACCTTCGAAGACGTTCAGGTGGCGCCACTTTGGAATCAGCTCTTCGTACGGATCGCTACCGTCGGTCGGAGTGATCACCAGGCGACGCTTGCCCTTGGTCTCTTTACCGAATGCGATGGTGCCGCTGACTTCAGCCAGAATCGAGGCTTCTTTCGGACGACGCGCTTCGAACAGGTCGGCAACGCGCGGCAGACCACCGGTGATGTCACGGGTCTTCGACGTCTCTTGCGGGATACGCGCGATAACGTCACCAACACCGATCTGCGCACCGTCAGCCACACCGACAAGGGCGTTGGCCGGCAGGAAGTACTGGGCAGGTACGTCTGTACCTGGCAGGTACAGGTCCTTGCCAGCGGCATCGACCATCTTGATTGCCGGACGGATTTCCTTGCCTGCGGCAGGGCGATCCTTGACGTCCAGCACCTCAATGTTGGTCAAGCCGGTCAGTTCGTCGGTCTGACGCTTGATGGTGATGTTTTCTTCCATGCCCACGAAGGTCACGGTACCTTTCAGCTCGGTAACGATCGGGTGGGTGTGCGGGTCCCACTTGGCGACGATCGCGCCAGCTTCGACCTTTTCACCTTCCTTGACCGAAATCACCGCACCGTAAGGCAGCTTGTAGCGCTCACGCTCACGACCGAACTCGTCGGCAATCGCCAACTCACCGGAACGCGATACGGCAACCAGGTTACCGTCGGCACGCTCAACCTGCTTCAGGTTGTGCAGACGCACCATACCGCCATTCTTCACCTGGACGCTGTCGGCAGCCGAGGTACGGCTTGCAGCACCACCGATGTGGAACGTACGCATGGTCAGCTGGGTACCTGGCTCACCGATCGACTGTGCAGCGATAACGCCGACAGCTTCACCGATGTTCACCTGGTGACCGCGAGCCAGGTCACGACCGTAGCACTTGGCGCAGATGCCGTAGCGGGTTTCGCAGTTGATCGGCGAACGCACGATCACTTCGTCGATGCTGTTCAGCTCGATGAACTCAACCCACTGCTCGTCGACCAAGGTACCGGCCGGAACGATAACGTCCTCGGTGCCTGGCTTGAACACGTCACGGGCGATGACACGACCCAATACACGCTCACCCAGCGGCTCTACAACGTCGCCGCCTTCGATGTGTGGAGTCATCACCAGGCCCTGATCGGTGCCGCAGTCGATCTCGGTCACAACCAGATCCTGGGCAACGTCCACCAGACGACGAGTCAGGTAACCGGAGTTAGCGGTTTTCAGTGCGGTATCCGCCAGACCCTTACGAGCACCGTGAGTCGAGATGAAGTACTGAAGTACGCTCAGACCTTCACGGAAGTTCGCGGTGATCGGCGTCTCGATGATGGAGCCGTCCGGCTTGGCCATCAGACCACGCATACCAGCCAGCTGACGGATCTGGGCTGCGGAACCCCGCGCACCCGAGTCAGCCATCATGTACATCGAGTTGAAGGACTCTTGCTCGACTTCCTTGCCTTCGCGGTCGATGACCTTCTCTTTCGAGAGGTTGGCCATCATCGCCTTGGACACTTCGTCGTTCGCCTTCGACCACAAGTCGATGACCTTGTTGTACTTCTCGCCCTGGGTTACCAGGCCGGAGGCGTACTGGCTCTCGATTTCCTTCACTTCGTCGGTAGCGTTACCGATGATGCGGGCTTTCTCGTCCGGGATAACGAAGTCGTTAACACCGATGGAAACGCCGGAAATGGTCGAGTAAGCGAAACCGGTGTACATCAGCTGGTCGGCGAAGATAACGGTCTCTTTCAGACCAACCACGCGGTAGCACTGGTTGATCAGCTTGGAGATCGCCTTTTTCTTCATCGGCTGGTTGACCACGTCGTACGGCAGACCTGCTGGCACAACCTGGAACAGCAGCGCACGGCCGACGGTGGTGTCGACAATACGGGTGTTCTTGACCACCGAACCATCACGCTCTTTCACGGTTTCGTTGATACGAACCTTGATTTTCGCGTGCAGCGCGGCTTCGCCGGCGCGGAATACGCGGTCGACTTCCTGCAGGTCGGCGAACACGCGACCTTCGCCCTTGGCGTTGATGGCTTCACGGGTCATGTAGTACAGACCCAGTACAACGTCCTGCGACGGTACGATGATTGGCTCACCGTTGGCTGGCGACAGGATGTTGTTGGTCGACATCATCAACGCACGCGCTTCGAGCTGGGCTTCCAGGGTCAGCGGCACGTGAACGGCCATCTGGTCACCGTCGAAGTCGGCGTTGTACGCAGCACAGACCAGCGGGTGCAGCTGGATAGCCTTACCTTCGATCAGTACCGGTTCAAACGCCTGAATCCCCAGACGGTGAAGGGTCGGTGCACGGTTGAGCAGTACGGGGTGTTCGCGAATTACTTCGGCGAGAACGTCCCACACCTCTGGCAGCTCGCGCTCGACCATCTTCTTGGCAGCCTTGATGGTGGTCGCCAGACCACGCATTTCCAGCTTGCCGAAAATGAACGGCTTGAACAGCTCGAGGGCCATCTTCTTCGGCAGACCGCACTGGTGCAGACGCAGGGTCGGACCTACGGTAATTACCGAACGGCCGGAGTAGTCAACACGCTTACCGAGCAAGTTCTGACGGAAGCGACCTTGCTTACCTTTGATCATGTCGGCCAGGGACTTCAGCGGACGCTTGTTCGAGCCAGTGATGGCGCGACCACGACGGCCGTTGTCCAGCAGGGCGTCGACCGCCTCCTGCAGCATGCGCTTTTCGTTGCGCACGATGATGTCAGGCGCGGACAGATCCAGCAGGCGCTTCAGACGGTTGTTACGGTTGATCACCCGACGATACAGGTCGTTCAGGTCGGAAGTCGCGAAACGGCCCCCATCCAGCGGCACCAGCGGACGCAGGTCCGGCGGCAGCACTGGCAGAACGGTCAGGACCATCCACTCAGGCAGGTTGCCCGAGCCCTGGAAAGCCTCCATCAGCTTCAGGCGCTTGGAAAGCTTCTTGATCTTGGTTTCCGAGTTGGTCTGCGGAATCTCTTCGCGCAGGCGGCCGATCTCGTGCTCCAGATCGATAGCGTGCAGCAGCTCGCGAACAGCCTCGGCACCCATACGGGCATCGAAGTCGTCACCGAACTCTTCCAGCGCTTCGAAGTACTGCTCGTCGTTCAGCAACTGCCCCTTTTCCAGGGTGGTCATGCCCGGATCGATAACGACATAGCTCTCGAAGTAGAGCACACGTTCGATATCACGCAGGGTCATGTCCATCAGCAGGCCGATACGGGACGGCAGCGACTTCAGGAACCAGATGTGGGCAACCGGCGAGGCCAGTTCGATGTGCGCCATGCGCTCACGACGAACCTTGGCCAGGGCGACTTCAACGCCGCACTTCTCGCAGATCACACCGCGGTGCTTGAGGCGCTTGTACTTGCCGCACAGGCACTCGTAGTCCTTGACTGGGCCAAAGATCTTGGCGCAGAACAGGCCGTCACGCTCAGGTTTGAACGTACGGTAGTTAATGGTTTCCGGCTTCTTAACTTCACCGAACGACCACGAACGGATCATTTCAGGCGACGCCAGACCGATGCGGATGGCGTCGAACTCTTCGACTTGACCCTGGTTTTTCAGCAAATTCAGTAGGTCTTTCAAGGCCTTTCCTCCTGGCGGAGCAGGGAGCGGGCATTACCTGCCCCACTCCCCTTCGCGTCACGTGTTATTCGGTTTCCAGATCGATATCGATACCGAGCGAACGGATCTCTTTGATCAACACGTTGAAGGACTCGGGCATGCCCGGCTCCATACGGTGATCGCCATCCACGATGTTCTTGTACATCTTGGTACGGCCGTTCACGTCGTCCGACTTCACTGTGAGCATTTCTTGCAGGGTGTATGCCGCGCCGTATGCTTCCAGCGCCCACACTTCCATCTCCCCGAAACGCTGACCACCGAACTGCGCCTTACCACCCAGCGGCTGCTGGGTAACCAGGCTGTAGGAACCAGTGGAACGCGCGTGCATCTTGTCGTCCACCAAGTGGTTCAGCTTGAGCATGTACATGTAACCAACGGTCACAGGACGCTCGAACTTGTTGCCGGTACGGCCATCGAACAGCACCATCTGGCCGCTCTCTGGCAGGTCGGCCAGCTTCAGCATGGCCTTGATCTCGCGCTCCTTGGCACCATCGAAGACCGGGGTAGCCATAGGCACGCCTTTCTTCAGGTTGTTAGCCAGGGCCAGGATTTCTTCGTCGGTGAACTCGTCGAGGTTTTCCTGACGACCGCCGATCTCGTTGTAGACCTCGGTCAGGAACACGCGCAGTTCAGCGGCTTTGCGCTGCTCTTCGAGCATGCGGTCGATCTTCTCGCCCAGGCCCTTGGCCGCGAGGCCCAGGTGGGTTTCAAGGATCTGACCAACGTTCATACGCGAAGGTACACCCAGCGGGTTCAGTACGACGTCAACCGGAGTACCGTTGGCATCGTGCGGCATGTCTTCAACCGGCATGATGACCGAGACAACACCCTTGTTACCGTGACGACCGGCCATCTTGTCACCCGGCTGGATGCGGCGGCGGATTGCCAGGTAAACCTTGACGATCTTCAGTACGCCCGGTGCCAGGTCATCGCCCTGCTGCAACTTGCGCTTCTTGTCTTCGAACTTGTCGTCCAGCAGACGGCGACGGTCGACGATGTACTGCTGAGCCTTTTCCAACTGCTCGTTCAGTGCATCTTCAGCCATGCGCAGTTTGAACCACTGGCCGTGCTCCAGACCGTCCAGCACTTCGTCAGTGATCACGGTGCCTTTCTTCAGGCCCGCACCACCGTCAACCACCTGGCCGTTCAGAGCCGAACGCAGACGCTCGAAGGTTGCACCTTCGACAATGCGGAACTCTTCGTTGAGGTCCTTGCGGATCTCGTCGAGCTGCATCTTCTCGATGGCCAGTGCGCGGCTATCGCGCTCCACGCCATCACGGGTGAAGACCTGTACGTCGATGACAGTACCCTTGGTACCGGTTGGCACACGCAGGGAGGTGTCCTTAACGTCGCTGGCCTTCTCACCGAAGATTGCGCGCAGCAGTTTTTCTTCCGGAGTCAGCTGGGTTTCGCCTTTTGGCGTGACCTTGCCGACCAGGATGTCGCCAGCGCCAACTTCAGCACCTACGTAAACGATACCGGCTTCGTCCAGCTTGTTCAGTGCAGCTTCACCCACGTTCGGGATGTCCGCAGTGATTTCCTCTGGGCCAAGCTTGGTGTCACGCGCCACACAGGTCAGTTCCTGAATGTGGATGGTGGTGAAGCGATCTTCCTGAACAACACGTTCGGACAGGCAGATGGAGTCTTCGAAGTTGAAGCCGTTCCACGCCATGAACGCGATGCGCATGTTCTGACCCAGAGCCAGCTCACCCATGTCGGTGGACGGGCCGTCGGCCATGATGTCACCACGCTGAACCTTGTCACCTTTGCTCACCAGCGGACGCTGGTTGATGCAGGTGTTCTGGTTCGAACGGGTGTACTTGGTCAGGTTGTAGATATCCACACCCGCTTCGCCAGTTTCCACTTCGTCGTCGGCAACGCGAACAACGATACGGCTGGCGTCGACCGAGTCGATCACACCACCGCGGCGAGCAACCACGCAGACACCGGAGTCACGCGCAACGTTGCGCTCCATGCCGGTACCTACCAGCGGCTTGTCGGCACGCAGGGTCGGTACAGCCTGACGCTGCATGTTCGAACCCATCAACGCACGGTTGGCGTCGTCGTGCTCGAGGAACGGAATCAGCGACGCTGCAACGGAAACAACCTGCTTCGGCGAAACGTCCATCAGGGTGACGTCTTCCGGCGCCTTGACAGTGAATTCGTTCAGGTGACGAACTGCTACCAGTTCATCGATCAGTTGCTTCTTATCGTTCATCGCGGCCGAAGCCTGTGCGATGACGTGATCTGCCTCTTCGATTGCCGACAGGAACACGATGTCGTCGCTGACAACGCCTTCCTTTACAACACGGTACGGGCTTTCCAGGAAGCCGTACTGGTTGGTACGGGCATAGGCCGCCAGGGAGTTGATCAGACCGATGTTCGGACCTTCAGGAGTCTCGATCGGGCACACACGGCCATAGTGGGTCGGGTGTACGTCACGAACTTCGAAGCCGGCACGCTCACGGGTCAGACCGCCAGGGCCGAGTGCGGAGACGCGACGCTTGTGGGTAATCTCCGAGAGAGGGTTGTTCTGGTCCATGAACTGGGACAGCTGGCTGGAACCGAAGAACTCTTTCACCGCCGCCGCTACCGGCTTGGCGTTGATCAGATCTTGCGGCATCAGGCCTTCGCTTTCCGCCATCGACAGGCGTTCCTTGACCGCGCGCTCGACACGCACCAGGCCAACACGGAACTGGTTCTCGGCCATCTCGCCGACGCAACGTACGCGACGGTTACCCAGGTGGTCGATGTCGTCGACGATGCCTTTACCGTTACGGATATCGACCAGGGTCTTCAGAACCTCGACGATGTCTTCCTTGCTCAGCACGCCCGAACCCTCGATCTCGGTACGACCGATACGACGGTTGAACTTCATGCGGCCGACGGCGGACAGATCGTAACGCTCGGCGCTGAAGAACAGGTTGTTGAACAGGGTCTCGGCTGCATCCTTGGTTGGCGGCTCGCCTGGACGCATCATCCGATAGATTTCGACCAGCGCTTCCAGTTGGTTGCTGGTGGTATCGATCTTCAGGGTGTCAGAGATGAACGGACCGCAATCGATGTCGTTGGTGTACAGGGTCTCGATACGGACAACCTGCGCCTTGGCGACCTTGATCAGCAGCTCGGTGGTCATCTCGGTGTTGCATTCGGCGAGAATTTCGCCGGTAGCCGGATGCACGATTGCCTTGGCGGTAGTGCGACCCAGGACGTATTCCATTGGTACGTCCAGCTGCTTGACGCCGGCCTTCTCGAGCTGATTGATGTGGCGCGCGGTAATACGGCGGCCTTGCTCGACGATGACTTTGCCGGTTTCGTCATGGATGTCCATGACTGCAACTTCACCACGCAGACGCTGCGGCACCAGTTCCAGGCTGAGTTTTTCGCCGGAAATGTGGAACACGTTGGTGGTGTAGAAGGTATTCAGCACTTCTTCAGTGCTGTAACCCAGCGCGCGCAGCAGCACCGAGGCCGGGAGTTTGCGGCGACGGTCGATACGCACGAACACGCAGTCCTTCGGGTCGAACTCGAAGTCCAGCCAGGAACCGCGGTAAGGGATGATGCGAGCGGAGTACAGCAGCTTGCCCGAGCTGTGGGTCTTGCCACGGTCGTGGTCGAAGAACACACCAGGCGAACGGTGCAGCTGGGAAACGATCACACGCTCGGTACCGTTGATAACGAAGGTACCGTTCTCAGTCATCAGGGGAATTTCACCCATGTAGACTTCTTGCTCTTTGATGTCCTTGATCGCTTTGTTCGACGATTCCTTGTCGAAGATGATCAGGCGCACCTTGACCCGCAGTGGGACCGCGAAGGTCACGCCACGCAGGACACATTCCTTCACATCGAAGGCGGGTTCGCCCAGGCGATAGCCTACGTACTCCAGGGCAGCATTGCCGGAGTAGCTGATGATCGGGAATACCGATTTGAAGGCCGCGTGCAGGCCGACGTCGCGGAAGTGATCCTTGGATGCTCCCGCTTGCAGGAATTCGCGATACGAATCCAGCTGGATGGCCAGGAGGTAAGGCACATCCATGACGTCCGGCAACTTGCTAAAGTCCTTGCGGATACGTTTTTTCTCAGTGTATGAGTAAGCCATCAGCGTTCCCCAGCTTGGTCACCTGCTTGTTTGGCTTCTCCCGGCGGGAGCAGCCAGAAAATCGTGCAAACCCCTTGGTTTGCGCCACCCACATGGGTGTCTTGCAGCTCGTTATCGGGACCGGCCTAACCGGCCACCAATAACGGAAAAAGGCCGGTGGCATAAGCCACCAGCCATCAGCCTTTCGCTCAACGCTCAGGCTGGCATCGCAAGGTCGAGATTACTTCAGCTCGACTTTAGCGCCTGCTTCTTCCAGCTTCTTCTTAGCGTCTTCAGCGGCTTCTTTCGAAACACCTTCAGCTACAACCTGAGGAGCGCCGTCGACTTTCTCTTTGGCTTCTTTCAGGCCCAGACCGGTCAGTTCGCGAACGGCTTTGATCACGTTCACTTTCTTGTCGCCGGCTTCAACCAGAACAACGTTGAACTCGGTCTGCTCTTCAACAACGGCAGCAGCAGCAGCTGGGCCAGCAGCGGCAACAGCAGCGGTAACGCCGAAGGTTTCTTCCATTGCTTTGATCAGCTCAACAACTTCCAGAACGGTTTTCTGGCCGATTGCTTCGATGATTTGTTCGTTAGTCAGAGACATGACTTAAATCCTGTATTGGGGTGACAGCCTACGCAGCCATCAAATTAAACGTATGATTTTGAAAGAATTCGCGTGCCTTAGGCAGCGGTAGCTTCTTTCTGGTCGCGAATGGCTGCCAGAGTACGAGCCAGCTTGCTGGTGGCGCCTTGAATAACGCTCATCAGTTTTGCGATAGCTTCGTCGCGGGTCGGCAGGGTAGCCAACACGTCGATCTGGTTCGCTGCAATGAAATTGCCGTCAAACGCAGCTGCCTTGATCTCGAACTTGTCCTGACCCTTGGCGAACTCTTTGAACAGACGAGCAGCAGCGCCCGGGTGTTCGTTGGAGAAAGCAATCAGGGTCGGGCCTTTGAACGCGTCGTTGAGGATCGAAAATTCGGTGCCTTCAACAGCGCGCTTGAGCAGGGTGTTACGCACTACACGTACGTATACGCCAGCTTCGCGGGCCTCTTTACGGAGTCCGGTCATTGCGCTTACAGTCACACCACGGGCATCAGCCACGACAGCGGACAGAGCGACTTTGGCAGCCTCGTTGACTTCAGCGACGATGGCCTTCTTGTCTTCGAGTTTAATTGCCACGGGTTTACTCCTGGTTTTTACCGTTTCATCTGGCCGAAGCCGGATGTCGTTTTGGTGTCTGATTCGGTAACGAATCGGGAGCACCATCTGCGTGGGCTGATATTTTAAGGCTTACGCCGCCTACGGTCTTGGATAGCCCCCGCCAGGCAGGGACCCCAATTTTTGCTGGCGGCGCGACTGGTCGCGCCGCCATGTTCTTACACGTTCAGCGAGCTCTGATCGATGACCAGACCTGGGCCCATGGTGGTGCTCAGGGTAACGCGCTTAACGTAGATACCTTTCGAGGAAGCCGGCTTGATACGCTTCAGATCAGCGATCAGGGCTTCAACGTTTTCCTTCAGCTTGTCAGCTTCAAAGCCGATCTTGCCAACGGAGGTGTGGATAATACCGTTTTTGTCGGTACGGTAGCGAACCTGACCAGCCTTGGCGTTTTTCACGGCAGTGGCTACGTCTGGGGTCACGGTACCAACTTTCGGGTTAGGCATCAGGCCGCGAGGACCCAGCACTTGACCCAGCTGACCTACAACGCGCATGGCATCAGGCGATGCGATAACGACGTCATAGTTCAGGTCGCCGCCTTTCATTTCGGCAGCCAGATCGTCCATACCTACGCGATCAGCGCCGGCAGCCAGAGCAGCTTCAGCAGCTGGACCCTGGGTGAAGACAGCAACGCGAACGGTCTTGCCAGTGCCGTGTGGCAGCACGGTAGCGCTACGTACGACCTGGTCGGATTTACGCGGGTCAACACCGAGGTTAACGGCGATGTCGTAGGATTCGACGAACTTGGCAGCGGGCAGCGAGGCCAGCAGAGTTGCCGCTTCTTCGAAGTTGTAGGCCTTGCCTGCTTCGATTTTCTCGGCGATTGCCTTTTGGCGTTTGGTCAGCTTAGCCATTACACACCCTCCACGTTCAGGCCCATGCTGCGGGCAGAGCCAGCGATGGTGCGTACAGCAGCGTCCAGGTCAGCGGCAGTCAGATCAGCCTGTTTAGCTTTGGCGATGTCTTCCAGCTGAGCACGGGTAACGGTACCGACTTTAACGGTGTTCGGGCGAGCCGAACCACTGGTCAGGCCAGCAGCTTTCTTCAACAGAACCGAGGCAGGGGTGCTCTTGGTCTCGAAGGTGAAGCTACGGTCGCTGTAGACAGTGATGATCACTGGAGTCGGCAGGCCGGCTTCTTGACCCTGGGTACGGGCGTTGAAGGCCTTGCAGAATTCCATGATGTTCACACCATGTTGACCCAGCGCTGGACCAACGGGTGGGCTTGGGTTGGCCTGGCCGGCCTTAACTTGCAGCTTGATGTAAGCCTGAATCTTCTTAGCCATGAGCTACTCCAAAATCGGGTACGAACGCCTGATGGCTCCCCGGATGACTTGCGTTTTATCCCAGTGACGACAAAACCCCGCAGCACACAGGGCTGCGGGGTATGGGATGCTTCGTCCGCCTAGACCTTCTCGACCTGGCTGAACTCGAGCTCTACCGGAGTAGAGCGACCGAAAATGAGCACAGCAACCTGCAGGCGGCTCTTTTCGTAGTTAACCTCTTCGACACTACCATTGAAGTCAGCGAACGGACCATCAATGACTCGAACCACTTCACCCGGCTCGAACAGTGTCTTGGGCTTCGGCTTATCGCTACCGTCGGCAACGCGACGCAGGATGGCCTCAGCTTCTTTATCTGTAATCGGCGCAGGCTTGTCAGCAGTACCGCCAATAAAGCCCATCACGCGAGGAGTGTCCTTGACCAAGTGCCAAGTCCCTTCGTTCATTTCCATCTGGACCAATACATAGCCAGGGAAGAACTTACGCTCACTCTTGCGCTTCTGGCCGTTGCGCATTTCGACGACTTCTTCGGTCGGAACCAAGATCTCGCCGAAACCGTCTTCCATGCCAGCCAGCTTGACGCGCTCGATCAGAGAGCGCATTACATGCTTCTCGTAACCCGAGTAAGCATGCACAACATACCAACGCTTAGCCACGGGACACCTTTAGCCAACGATCAAGGAGACCGCCCAGCCGAGCAGGGAATCGAGCCCCCACAGCAGCAGTGCCATAACCAGCACGACAGCCACGACAATCAGCGTGGTCTGGGTGGTTTCCTGGCGGGTCGGCCACACGACTTTACGAATCTCGGTACGAGCTTCCTTCGCCAGCGCAAAGAACGACTTGCCCTTCGCAGTCTGCAGAGCTACAAAGCCCGCGACAGCAGCCAGAACGAGAAGTGCAAGAACGCGGTACAGGATTGGAGAGGCGGAGTAATATTGATTACCCACAACACCAACAACCACCAAAGCCACTACAGCCAGCCACTTGAACAGATCAAAACGCGATTCTTGGGCTTCAGTTTTGGGGGTCATCGAGGAGGATCCTGTAAGAAGAAAGCCATCACACCGAGGTGAAATGGCAGGTCAGGAGGGAATCGAACCCCCAACCTACGGTTTTGGAGACCGTCGCTCTGCCAATTGAGCTACTGACCTGTAACGCTGTATCAGGCCGGCCATTATACCGGCCTGATCAAGTAAATCAACTACTTATTCAATAATTTTTGCTACGACACCGGCGCCGACGGTACGACCGCCTTCACGGATAGCGAAGCGCAGACCGTCTTCCATTGCGATGGTCTTGATCAGGGTAACAGTCATCTGAATGTTGTCACCTGGCATTACCATTTCAACGCCTTCCGGCAGCTCGCAGTTACCGGTCACGTCAGTGGTACGGAAGTAGAACTGTGGACGGTAGCCTTTGAAGAACGGAGTGTGACGGCCGCCTTCTTCCTTCGACAGAACGTAGACTTCTGCGGTGAACTTGGTGTGCGGCTTGACCGAACCTGGCTTGACCAGAACCTGGCCACGCTCAACGTCGTCACGCTTGGTACCACGCAGCAGAACGCCGCAGTTCTCGCCAGCACGACCTTCGTCCAGCAGCTTGCGGAACATCTCAACACCGGTGCAGGTGGTGGTGGTGGTGTCACGCAGACCAACGATTTCCAGCGGATCCTGAACGCGGACGATACCACGCTCGATACGACCGGTAACAACGGTACCACGACCCGAGATCGAGAACACGTCTTCGATCGGCATCAGGAACGGCTGATCGATGGCACGAACTGGCTCAGGAATGTAGCTGTCCAGAGTTTCTACCAGCTTCTTGACAGCGGTAGTACCCATTTCGTTGTCGTCTTTGCCTTCCAGCGCCATACGAGCCGAACCGATGATGATCGGAGTGTCGTCGCCTGGGAAGTCATAGGTGGACAGCAGGTCGCGAACTTCCATCTCGACCAGTTCCAGCAGCTCAGCGTCGTCTACCAGGTCAGCCTTGTTCAGGAAGACCACGATGTACGGAACGCCTACCTGACGGGACAGCAGGATGTGCTCACGGGTTTGTGGCATCGGACCATCGGCGGCCGAGCAAACCAGGATCGCGCCGTCCATCTGGGCAGCACCGGTGATCATGTTCTTCACGTAGTCAGCGTGACCTGGGCAGTCAACGTGAGCGTAGTGACGAATGGTCGAGTTGTACTCAACGTGAGCGGTGTTGATGGTGATACCGCGCGCTTTTTCTTCCGGAGCCGAGTCGATCTTGTCGAACTCAACGATTGCCGAACCGAAAACTTCGGAGCAAACGCGAGTCAGAGCTGCGGTCAGAGTGGTCTTACCGTGGTCAACGTGGCCGATAGTGCCGACGTTAACGTGGGGAAGGGAACGATCAAACTTTTCCTTAGCCATCGATACAATCCTCCGCAGAAGAAATAGTCTTGCGCTGATAAAACAAAGGCAGATATTTTCATATCTGCCTTGTTTATATGGAGCTCTTGAGCGGACTTGAACCGCTGACCTCACCCTTACCAAGGGTGTGCTCTACCAACTGAGCTACAAGAGCGAAACACTTTGTGCAAAATCCGGCAAACTTGGAGCGGGTAGCGGGAATCGAACCCGCATCATCAGCTTGGAAGGCTGAGGTTCTACCACTAAACTATACCCGCGGAGCTTACGGCTCTCGCTAAAACTGGTGGAGGGAGAAGGATTCGAACCTTCGAAGCTCTCGCAACGGATTTACAGTCCGTCCCCTTTGACCGCTCGGGAATCCCTCCAGATGTGGCCGGCATTCTATTTGTCTGCCGTCCTAGTGTCAAGCGTTTTTTCAAATTTTTTCAATCAAATCTGAAACTTAGCTGCTTTGACACCGCTTCCAGCTCTACCACCTGAGTGGTGTTCCCTGTGAAGCGGGCGCCATTCTATCAAGCTATTCGCCAGTTGCAATACCCTGGCAGAAAATAATTTTATGTTTTAAGTCTTTGAAATCATTAGAAAGAGCCAGAAGCACCGTTTGATCCAGCAAACGCTCGCTTTCCGGAGCAACCTTGAGCCAGCGACCATCCACCCCAGGCAGCTGTCCTGCCACCGGCAAGGTGGCAATATCCAGACTCAGCAGGCGCTGACGCAGCGCATCCAACTGCTCCCGTCCCATCACACCCCCAACTACCAGGCACTCATCACGACGCTTGGGTGGTGCGGACACACCTGTTTCACGCAACAGACGGATTTCTTGCTGATTCCCCTTGTACAGCGACAACGGGGCGACTTCCTTGACCTTCAGCGGGGCTTCCTGCTGATGCCATACGTAATAAAAGACGTTGAGCACCAGTAACAGCAGAAACAACCAGCGCATAGGCACCTCAATCCAATGGGCAGGCCATTGCCAGGCCAACGAAAACCAGATCAGGCACGACACGCGCCTGTGGCAGGGCCTCCCTCACCAGCGGCGCATCACCGCCAGTGAGGAACACGGTAAATTCCTCACCCCATAGCACACGAGCCTGCTCAAGCTGGGTGGAGGCAAAGCCCTGGAGCATCAATACGCAACCGCGCTCTACCGCTTCGACAGTAGAGCGACCGGGTGACAAGCTGGCCAATGCGCGCTCCGCGGAGGCATCGTCATAGCGGATACGCCGGGTGTGAGTACGCAGTTGGCTACGCATCAATGGCATACCCGGGCAGATGTAACCTCCCAGATGCTCGCCGTCCGCGGACACATAGTCCGCTTTTGCCGCAGTACCCAGGTCAATCACAAGGCACGCGCCCTTGGCCAGGTGAAATGCACCCAGCGCTGCCAGCCAACGATCCATACCCAGACGCTGATAGTCGTCATAGCCATTGCGCACACCGGCCATTTCACGGACAGGGTGAGCAACTCGCGCCTGCACGGCAAATGCCTCAGCGATCACCGCGCAAAGCGCATCGGTTTCTTCTTCGCTGCGCACACTGACAATACGACAACCCGTAAGGTGAACTGAAGCAAGCGCAGCCACTTCGGCCACTAGCGCCTGGTCGGAATCGACGATCCCGCCACCTTCAATCACAGCATCGGCGACATGGATCACACGCCACTTTATGAAGCTGTTACCGCAATCGAGCTCAAGAATCATCACGCAACCTCAAACTGAGCTCACCACCACTGAAGCTCTTTTCCATCCCGTCCACCTCAAGGCGCAAACCACCCTGCCCGTCGACGCCAAGAACCACACCATCAATACGTGTAGTACCAGCAACCAGCGATACATTGCGGCCCTGCCACAAGTGCGCCTGCTCCCACTCCTCCTGGAATGCAGCAAAGCCGTAGCGGCGATGGCGCGCCAATTCGTGCTGCAACTGCTGGCTGAGCAGCGCTACCAAGTGATTACGATCTATGGCTGCCCCTACCTCACGCAGCATAGAGGTCCACTGCTGATCGACCTGCTCGTTTACCTGCATGTTTACATTGATACCAATGCCTAGCACTACATGACACACATCTGCAGGATCGCCCACCAATTCCAGGAGAATCCCGGTGATCTTATGCCCACGAACCAACACATCGTTAGGCCATTTAAGCCCGACATCCTTTACCCCGAACGCCTGCAAGGTGCGCATTACGGCCAACCCCACTACCAGGCTCAACCCCTCAAGCTGACGCATGCCGCCATCGACACGCAGCACCAGACTGTAATAGAGATTTTCTGCAAATGGGCTGACCCACTGCCGGCCGCGCCGACCTCGCCCGGCGCTCTGGCGCTCGGCCAGAACCAGGAATGGAGCCGCCTGCCCTTCACTGGCAAGGCGCAAGCCTTCGGCGTTGGTGGAATCGATGGTTTCGTGGATGAACATCGGCCACTGTTCACCTGCGGCAAACCCAGCGATTGCCTGCGTCTCAAGCAAAGCCAGTGGCGCGGCCAACTGGTAACCGCGCCCACGAACCTTGTGAATGGTGAGGTTCAGCTCACTTTCCAGATGCTGCAGCTGCTTCCAAACTGCGCTGCGACTCACCCCTAGGGCTGCCCCCAGAGCTTCTCCGGAATGGAACCGACCATCCTTGAGGAGATTCAACAACTTCAGCATGCCAGTCTCAACTTGGAATTAGGCAGGCATGATAGCCATGGGCTGTTGGCTTGCATAGGAAAAGGGCCTGCAGGATGGGCCGCGCATCGTAATCACATAGAGAGATACTGCCAGGCCCGGAATTTTCGGCCCACAAAGACAAAACCCCTACCTGCATGCGCAGATAGGGGTTTTGCGAAATGAATCTTGACGATGACCTACTCTCACATGGGGAAACCCCACACTACCATCGGCGATGCATCGTTTCACTACTGAGTTCGGGATGGGATCAGGTGGTTCCAATGCTCTATGGTCGTCAAGAAATTCTGTAGCCAGAATGTCCAGATGGACAGCCCAGCGAATTCGGATATGCGATATTTGTGGTCTTACGAATTTTCGGGTCTTTCGTCTTCACCACCACAATCTGCGTAGCAGATTGCTTGGGTGTTATATGGTCAAGCCTCACGGGCAATTAGTATTGGTTAGCTCAACGCCTCACAGCGCTTACACACCCAACCTATCAACGTCGTAGTCTTCGACGGCCCTTTAGGGGATTCAAGATCCCAGTGAGATCTCATCTTGAGGCAAGTTTCCCGCTTAGATGCTTTCAGCGGTTATCTCTTCCGAACATAGCTACCCGGCAATGCCACTGGCGTGACAACCGGAACACCAGAGGTTCGTCCACTCCGGTCCTCTCGTACTAGGAGCAGCCCCTCTCAAATCTCAAACGTCCACGGCAGATAGGGACCGAACTGTCTCACGACGTTCTAAACCCAGCTCGCGTACCACTTTAAATGGCGAACAGCCATACCCTTGGGACCGGCTTCAGCCCCAGGATGTGATGAGCCGACATCGAGGTGCCAAACACCGCCGTCGATATGAACTCTTGGGCGGTATCAGCCTGTTATCCCCGGAGTACCTTTTATCCGTTGAGCGATGGCCCTTCCATACAGAACCACCGGATCACTAAGACCTACTTTCGTACCTGCTCGACGTGTTTGTCTCGCAGTCAAGCGCGCTTTTGCCTTTATACTCTACGACCGATTTCCGACCGGTCTGAGCGCACCTTCGTACTCCTCCGTTACTCTTTGGGAGGAGACCGCCCCAGTCAAACTACCCACCATACACTGTCCTCGATCCGGATAACGGACCTGAGTTAGAACCTCAAAGTTGCCAGGGTGGTATTTCAAGGATGGCTCCATGAGAACTGGCGTCCCCACTTCAAAGCCTCCCACCTATCCTACACAAGCAAATTCAAAGTCCAGTGCAAAGCTATAGTAAAGGTTCACGGGGTCTTTCCGTCTAGCCGCGGATACACTGCATCTTCACAGCGATTTCAATTTCACTGAGTCTCGGGTGGAGACAGCGCCGCCATCGTTACGCCATTCGTGCAGGTCGGAACTTACCCGACAAGGAATTTCGCTACCTTAGGACCGTTATAGTTACGGCCGCCGTTTACCGGGGCTTCGATC
This sequence comes from Pseudomonas sp. D5(2026), assembly GCF_057766845.1. Taxonomy (NCBI): domain Bacteria; kingdom Pseudomonadati; phylum Pseudomonadota; class Gammaproteobacteria; order Pseudomonadales; family Pseudomonadaceae; genus Pseudomonas; species Pseudomonas sp. D5(2026). The sequence goes on along the minus strand of NZ_CM173421.1, from coordinate 448,846 downwards.
AAGAGCTTCGCTTGCGCTAACCCCATCAATTAACCTTCCGGCACCGGGCAGGCGTCACACCCTATACGTCCACTTTCGTGTTTGCAGAGTGCTGTGTTTTTAATAAACAGTCGCAGCGGCCTGGTATCTTCGACCGGCATGAGCTTACGGAGCAAGTCCTTCACCCTCGCCGGCGCACCTTCTCCCGAAGTTACGGTGCCATTTTGCCTAGTTCCTTCACCCGAGTTCTCTCAAGCGCCTTGGTATTCTCTACCTAACCACCTGTGTCGGTTTGGGGTACGGTTCCCAGTTATCTGAAGCTTAGGAGCTTTTCTTGGAAGCATGGTATCAACCACTTCGTCGCCTAAAGGCAACTCGTCATCAGCTCTCGGCCTTGAAATCCCGGATTTGCCTAAGATTTCAGCCTACCACCTTAAACCTGGACAACCAACGCCAGGCTGGCCTAACCTTCTCCGTCCCTCCATCGCAATAACTGGAAGTACAGGAATATTAACCTGTTTTCCATCGACTACGCTTTTCAGCCTCGCCTTAGGGACCGACTAACCCTGCGTCGATTAACGTTGCGCAGGAAACCTTGGTCTTTCGGCGTGCGAGTTTTTCACTCGCATTGTCGTTACTCATGTCAGCATTCGCACTTCTGATACCTCCAGCAAGCTTCTCAACTCACCTTCACAGGCTTACAGAACGCTCCTCTACCGCATCATCATAAGATGATACCCGTAGCTTCGGTGCATGGTTTGAGCCCCGTTACATCTTCCGCGCAGGCCGACTCGACTAGTGAGCTATTACGCTTTCTTTAAAGGGTGGCTGCTTCTAAGCCAACCTCCTAGCTGTCTAAGCCTTCCCACATCGTTTCCCACTTAACCATGACTTTGGGACCTTAGCTGACGGTCTGGGTTGTTTCCCTTTTCACGACGGACGTTAGCACCCGCCGTGTGTCTCCCATGCTCGGCACTTGTAGGTATTCGGAGTTTGCATCGGTTTGGTAAGTCGGGATGACCCCCTAGCCGAAACAGTGCTCTACCCCCTACAGTGATACATGAGGCGCTACCTAAATAGCTTTCGAGGAGAACCAGCTATCTCCGAGCTTGATTAGCCTTTCACTCCGATCCACAGGTCATCCGCTAACTTTTCAACGGTAGTCGGTTCGGTCCTCCAGTCAGTGTTACCTAACCTTCAACCTGCCCATGGATAGATCGCCCGGTTTCGGGTCTATACCCAGCGACTAAACGCCCTATTAAGACTCGCTTTCGCTACGCCTCCCCTATTCGGTTAAGCTCGCCACTGAATATAAGTCGCTGACCCATTATACAAAAGGTACGCAGTCACCTAACAAAGTAGGCTCCCACTGCTTGTACGCATACGGTTTCAGGTTCTATTTCACTCCCCTCTCCGGGGTTCTTTTCGCCTTTCCCTCACGGTACTGGTTCACTATCGGTCAGTCAGTAGTATTTAGCCTTGGAGGATGGTCCCCCCATATTCAGACAAAGTTTCTCGTGCTCCGTCCTACTCGATTTCATTGATAAGAGATTTTCGTGTACGGGGCTATCACCCACTATGGCCGCACTTTCCAGAGCGTTCCACTAATCTCAAACCAACTTAAGGGCTGGTCCCCGTTCGCTCGCCACTACTAAGGGAATCTCGGTTGATTTCTTTTCCTCAGGGTACTTAGATGTTTCAGTTCCCCTGGTTCGCCTCTTGCACCTATGTATTCAGTACAAGATACTCAGCTTATGCTGAGTGGGTTCCCCCATTCAGAGATCTCTGGATCACAGTCTGTTTGCCGACTCCCCAAAGCTTATCGCAGGCTACCACGTCTTTCATCGCCTCTGACTGCCAAGGCATCCACCGTATGCGCTTCTTCACTTGACCATATAACCCCAAGCAATCTGGTTATACTGTGAAGACGACATTCGCCGAAAATTCGTACGTTGCTCTTTCGAGCAGAACTCACAAATTTTACCTTAGCCTGATCCACCAGCAGTGAAACTGGTGTTCAGTCTATATCTATCACATATCCGAATTTTTAAAGAACGATCTGACAAAAGCCAGAAATCAACATTCGATACGAATGCTCATTTCCAGGTTCTGACCAGGAAAAACCGTCTTCGACAATGAATCAAGCAATTCGTGTGGGAGCTCATCAGCAGGCTGATGTCGTCGATTAAGGAGGTGATCCAGCCGCAGGTTCCCCTACGGCTACCTTGTTACGACTTCACCCCAGTCATGAATCACACCGTGGTAACCGTCCTCCCGAAGGTTAGACTAGCTACTTCTGGTGCAACCCACTCCCATGGTGTGACGGGCGGTGTGTACAAGGCCCGGGAACGTATTCACCGCGACATTCTGATTCGCGATTACTAGCGATTCCGACTTCACGCAGTCGAGTTGCAGACTGCGATCCGGACTACGATCGGTTTTGTGAGATTAGCTCCACCTCGCGGCTTGGCAACCCTCTGTACCGACCATTGTAGCACGTGTGTAGCCCAGGCCGTAAGGGCCATGATGACTTGACGTCATCCCCACCTTCCTCCGGTTTGTCACCGGCAGTCTCCTTAGAGTGCCCACCATTACGTGCTGGTAACTAAGGACAAGGGTTGCGCTCGTTACGGGACTTAACCCAACATCTCACGACACGAGCTGACGACAGCCATGCAGCACCTGTGTCAGAGTTCCCGAAGGCACCAATCCATCTCTGGAAAGTTCTCTGCATGTCAAGGCCTGGTAAGGTTCTTCGCGTTGCTTCGAATTAAACCACATGCTCCACCGCTTGTGCGGGCCCCCGTCAATTCATTTGAGTTTTAACCTTGCGGCCGTACTCCCCAGGCGGTCAACTTAATGCGTTAGCTGCGCCACTAAAATCTCAAGGATTCCAACGGCTAGTTGACATCGTTTACGGCGTGGACTACCAGGGTATCTAATCCTGTTTGCTCCCCACGCTTTCGCACCTCAGTGTCAGTATCAGTCCAGGTGGTCGCCTTCGCCACTGGTGTTCCTTCCTATATCTACGCATTTCACCGCTACACAGGAAATTCCACCACCCTCTACCGTACTCTAGCTTGCCAGTTTTGGATGCAGTTCCCAGGTTGAGCCCGGGGCTTTCACATCCAACTTAACAAACCACCTACGCGCGCTTTACGCCCAGTAATTCCGATTAACGCTTGCACCCTCTGTATTACCGCGGCTGCTGGCACAGAGTTAGCCGGTGCTTATTCTGTCGGTAACGTCAAAACAGCAAGGTATTAACTTACTGCCCTTCCTCCCAACTTAAAGTGCTTTACAATCCGAAGACCTTCTTCACACACGCGGCATGGCTGGATCAGGCTTTCGCCCATTGTCCAATATTCCCCACTGCTGCCTCCCGTAGGAGTCTGGACCGTGTCTCAGTTCCAGTGTGACTGATCATCCTCTCAGACCAGTTACGGATCGTCGCCTTGGTGAGCCATTACCCCACCAACTAGCTAATCCGACCTAGGCTCATCTGATAGCGCAAGGCCCGAAGGTCCCCTGCTTTCTCCCGTAGGACGTATGCGGTATTAGCGTTCCTTTCGAAACGTTGTCCCCCACTACCAGGCAGATTCCTAGGCATTACTCACCCGTCCGCCGCTGAATCAAGGAGCAAGCTCCCGTCATCCGCTCGACTTGCATGTGTTAGGCCTGCCGCCAGCGTTCAATCTGAGCCATGATCAAACTCTTCAGTTCAATACTGCTTGGGTTTTTAAGAAACCCTAAACTTGGCTCAGCAATCTCAAATGACTATGTGATTTCTCGCATGGCCACTTGTGATGCTGATAATCTTTTTGACTATCAGTCCGTACTCACAAGCACCCACACGAATTGCTTGATTCGATTTGTTAAAGAGCGTTTGGTTAAGAGCTTTTCGTCTCAACCGAGGCGCGCATTCTACGCTTTCCTCAGAACCTGTCAAGCGTTTATTTTGAAGTTTTTTGCGAGAAACTCGTTTAGCTTCAAACACTTGGCTCGCTGCGATCTCTCGTAGCGGGAGGCGAATCATACAGCACTTAGAAGCACTGTCAACCACCTTTTCAACCGCTTTCGATCATTCGATCGTAGCCCCTCCAGCTTTCGCCTTAACTACTTAACTCGTTGAATATCAAGGAGTTTTTCGTTCCGATGTCGCTGGAAGTGGGGCGCATTATAAGGGGATTCGAAAGCGCGTCAACCTTTAATTACATTTATTTGGAATGTTCCAGGTGAAGACCGTATCAAGGCCACCAGGTGCTCGCCGCAACACATTCAGCGCCTGTGAGATCGAGCGCCGCCCGCGCGGCGCATCGCGAGCTGCCGCTCGCTCCTACGTTTGTTTCGGGCCAGTCACGCCTGTGATAGGCGCGCGCGACCGCCTTGTTTGTACGACGCGATATCGCGCCATGCGCCAAGGCGTTCGCGCGCAAATCCCACAGGCATAATTGGCCCGAAACAAACGTAGGAGCGAGCGCAGCTCGCGATGCGCCGCGCGGGCGGCGCTCGATCTCACAGGCACTGCAAAGGTGGTGGCGGACACATCTCATAGCCAACGCCCTCTCAAAACAGCCCCCCTACAACAGCAACAACCAAACCCCAAAAACAAAACGGGGAGACCTACCGGCCTCCCCGCCTCTATATAGCTACACCACCAGCCAATCACTCAGCCTTGAGGGTAACCCGGCCAAACGACTTCTTACCCGCCTGGCATACATGAGTAGCACCAAGGACAAACATGAAGTCCTTGTCGACCACGGCACCATCAACCTTCACCGCGCCGCCACTAAGCAAATCACGAGCCTGTGCCGAGTTCTTCACCAACCCGGCCCGGTTCAGCACGGCAGCGATCGGCAGCCCCTCTGTCGCAGCCACTTCGATCTCCGGCAAGTCCTCCGGCAGCTCACCTTCCTTCATACGGTTACCCGCAGCACGATGAGCATTGGCAGCCGCCTCTTCACCATGGAAGCGCGCAACGATTTCTTCTGCCAACTTGATCTTGATGTCACGCGGATTGGCACCGTTGGCAACGTCGGTACGGAACTGCTCGATTTCTTCCATCGAGCGGAAGCTCAGCAGCTCGAAGTAGCGCCACATCAGGGTATCCGGGATAGACACCAGCTTGCTGTACATAACCCCCGGCGCCTCCTGGATGCCGACATAGTTACCCAGCGACTTGGACATCTTCTTCACGCCGTCGAGCCCCTCGAGCAGCGGCATGGTCACGATGTTCTGCGCTTCCTGACCATAGGCGCGCTGCAGCTCGCGCCCCATCAGCAGGTTGAACTTCTGGTCGGTACCACCCAGCTCCACATCCGCCTTCAGCGCCACCGAGTCATAGCCTTGCACCAACGGGTATAGGAACTCGTGGATGGCAATCGGCTGGTTGGTGGTATAACGCTTGTCGAAGTCATCACGCTCCAGCATGCGCGCCACAGTGTACTGCGACGCCAGGCGAATGAAGTCAGCTGGGGTCAGCTTGTCCATCCAGGTGGAGTTGAACGCGACTTCGGTCTTGGCCGGATCGAGAATCTTGAACACCTGCTGCTTGTAAGTCTCGGCGTTATCCAGCACCTGCTCACGCGTCAGCGGCGGGCGGGTGGCACTTTTGCCACTGGGGTCGCCGATCATGCCGGTGAAGTCACCGATCAGGAAGATGACCTGATGGCCCAGCTCCTGGAACTGACGCAGCTTGTTGATCAGTACCGTGTGACCAAGGTGCAAGTCAGGTGCAGTAGGGTCGAAGCCAGCCTTGATGCGCAGAGGCTGGCCGCGCTTGAGCTTCTCCACCAGTTCCGACTCGACCAGTACTTCTTCCGCACCGCGCTTTATAAGCGCCAGCTGCTCTTCAACCGACTTCATAGACAAACCCGCAAGGCTCAGATTCAGGGGGAGCCAACCATACAAGATCGGCCGTCAAATACAAGTTTCGCAAAGGAATGTGACCCGGGCACAGGCTTGCGGCGTCTACGCGCCCTTGCGTGAAAATGGATTTGGTTATATTTTATACAGTTATTTCATCTTCATCATGTCATTCATCTTTTCCATTTCACTTTTTCAAAGTCACCTTGCCTATGACCAACGAACCGCCTAAAGCGCCCCCGCTTTATCCGAAAAGCCATCTGTTGGCCGCCAGCGGCATTGCCGCCCTGCTCAGCTTGGCTCTGCTAGTGTTTCCATCCAGCGAAGTGGAAGCCAAGAAAACCACCCTCAACCTCGAGCTGGAGAGCCCTGCCGAGCAGCTTAAAGGCGAGTCACGTGCTGCGCCGCTGGTGCAGGCAGAAGACGGGCAAACATCGCCTTTCGCCCAGATCGAAGACGCTGCCCCCGAGACTCAGAAGGCCGAACAGAAAGCCCCGGCCGCCGAACCTGCCAAAGCACCAGGCCACCGCGAGATCACCGTGGCCCGTGGCGATACACTGTCAACCCTGTTCGCCAAGGTTGGCCTGCCGGCCAATGCAGTGCATGACGTGCTGGCAAGTAACAAGCAGGCCAAGCAGTTCAGCCAGCTCAAGCACGGCCAAGTGCTGCAGTTCGAGCTCGACAAGGATGGCCAACTGGCCAGCCTGAGCAGCAAGGTCAGCAGCCTCGAAACCATTCACCTGACCAAGACCGCCAAGGGCTACACCTTCAATCGGGACATCATCAAGCCGGTGGTGCGTACCGCCTATGCCCACGGTGTGATCAAGAGTTCGCTGTCGGCATCGGCCCAGCGCGCCGGCCTGTCCCACAGCACGACCATGAGCCTGGCCCGCGTGCTGGGTTACGACATCGACTTCGCTCAGGACATTCGCCCGGGCGACGAATTCGACGTGGTCTATGAGCAGAAAGTGATGGACGGCAAGGTCGTCGGCACCGGCAATATCCTGTCCGCCCGCTTCACCAACCGCGGCAAGACCTACACCGCCGTGCGCTATACCAACAAGCAGGGCAACACGAGCTACTACACCGCCGACGGCAACAGCCTGCGCAAGGCCTTCATCCGTACCCCGGTCGACTTCGCCCGCATCAGCTCACGCTTTTCCGCCGGCCGCAAACACCCGATCCTGAACAAGATCCGCGCCCACAAGGGTGTCGACTACGCAGCTCCCCGCGGTACGCCGATCAAGGCAGCTGGTGACGGCCGTATCGAGCTGGCCGGTCGCCGAGGTGGCTACGGTAATACCGTGATTATCCAGCACGGGAACCGTTACAAGACGCTGTACGGCCACATGCAGGGCTTCGCCAAGGGCATCAAGACTGGCAGCACGGTCAAGCAGGGCCAGATCATTGGCTATATCGGCACCACTGGCCTGTCCACCGGACCGCACCTGCACTACGAGTTTCAGGTCAACGGTGTGCACGTCGACCCGCTGAGCCAGAAAGTGCCGATGGCCGACCCGATCGCCAGAAACGAGCGCCAGCGCTTCCTGCAGCAGAGCCAACCACTGATTGCCCGTATGGACCAGGAAAAGGCAACCATGCTCGCAGCGAACAAGCGCTAAGCCATGGCGCTCTATCTGGGGGTGATGTCCGGCACCAGCCTCGATGGCCTGGACATTGCCCTGATCGAACAAGGCGAGCAGCCTGAGCTGCTCGCCACCCATTACCTGCCAATGCCCGACGACTTGCGTCAGGAGCTGCTTGCCCTGTGCAGCAGCGGCCCTGACGAGATCGCACGTGCGGCATTGGCGGAAAACCGCTGGGCCAGCCTGGCAGGCGAAGGTATCCACCAGTTGCTGGCTCGCCAAGGCCTGAAAGCGGACGCCATCCGCGCCATTGGCAGCCACGGTCAGACCATCCGCCATGAACCGGCACGTGGTTTTACTGTGCAGATCGGCAACCCGGCGTTGCTCGCCGAGCTTACCGGCATCAGCGTGGTCGCCGACTTCCGCCGCCGCGATGTGGCAGCCGGTGGCCAAGGTGCGCCGCTGGTGCCCGCCTTCCACGAAACCCTGTTCAACCACCTTGGCCAGCGACTGGCAATACTGAACGTGGGCGGCTTCAGCAACCTGAGCCTGATCGAACAGGATAAACCGGTGCACGGCTTCGACTGCGGTCCTGGTAACGTGCTGCTGGATGCCTGGATCGAGCGCAAACTTGGCCTGGCCTACGATAAGGATGGTGCCTGGGCGGCTTCTGGGGTGGTTCAAGCGGGCCTGCTCAGTGCATTGCTCCGCGACCCGTTCTTCGCCGGCAGCGGCCCGAAGAGCACCGGCCGCGAGGTATTCAACCTGCCCTGGCTGGATGCCCACCTGGCCCGCCTACCCGTTTACCGCGACGAAGACGTACAGGCGACACTGTTGGATCTGACCGCTCGAAGCATCATCGACTCGTTGAGCAACGCCCAGCAAGGCACCGAGGCGCTTCTTGTATGTGGTGGCGGCGCACGTAACGGAGCGCTGATGGCCCGCCTCGGTCAGTTGCTACCCGACGCCCATGTCGCCAGCACTGGTGCCCATGGCGTGGACCCGGACTGGGTCGAGGCCATGGCCTTTGCCTGGTTGGCCCATTGCTGTCTGGAAGGCATCGCTGCCAACCGCCCCACCGTCACTGCGGCCAAAGGGTTGCGCATACTGGGCGCGATCTACCCGGCATGACCGCTTCGCCGGAAATCAAAACGCCGCGCAATTGCGCGGCGTTTTGCTTTCTGGCGAAGCCTTAGATCGAGAACGACGAGCCGCAACCACAGGTGGTGGCGGCATTCGGATTCTTGATCACGAAACGCGAGCCTTCCAGGCCTTCCTGGTAGTCCACTTCGGCGCCGGCCAGGTACTGGAAGCTCATCGGGTCGACCACCAGGGAAACGCCCTCGCGCTCGACGATGGTGTCATCTTCGGCCACATCCTCATCAAACGTAAAGCCATACTGGAAGCCCGAGCAACCACCACCGGTCACGAACACCCGCAGTTTCAGACGTTCATTGCCTTCCTCATTGACCAGGTTTTTCACCTTCTGGGCTGCCCCATGGGTGAACTCCAGGCCGGTAGGGGTGAAGGTTTCGACACTCATGTTGATTCTCCCGGCGCGGTAGCCGCCATAAAACTCGATGACGCGCATTATCCGCTTTCCCGAGAAAATCGGTCAAGAATTGTGCGGCTTTAGTCGCGACATACAAAAAGGCCCGCACGACGCGGGCCTTTTCGAACGCTGGCTGCTTACGGCAGCAAGCCGGCATGGGACAGGCCCATGCGCTCATCCAGGCCGAACAGAATGTTGAGGTTCTGTACCGCCTGGCCGGAGGCGCCCTTGACCAGGTTGTCGATCACCGACAGCACCACCACCAGGTCACCACCCTGCGGGCGATGAACCGCAATGCGACAAACGTTGGCGCCGCGCACGCTGCGGGTTTCCGGGTGGCTGCCAGCTGGCATCACGTCGACGAACGGTTCGTCGGCGTAGCGCTTCTCGTACAGGGCCTGCAGGTCGACCGAGGTATCGACCACATTCGCGTACAGGGTGGCATGGATGCCGCGGATCATTGGCGTCAGATGCGGCACGAAAGTCAGCCCGATGTCCTTGCCCGCGGCCAGGCGCAAGCCCTGGCTGATCTCCGGCAGGTGGCGATGACCCTTTACCGCGTATGCTTTCATGCTTTCGCCGGCTTCGCAGAACAGCGAGCCCACAGCCGCACCGCGGCCTGCACCGCTGACGCCCGACTTGCAGTCGGCGATCAGGCGCGATGGGTCAGCCAGCCCTGCTTCCAGCAGCGGCAGGAAGCCCAGCTGGGTGGCGGTCGGATAGCAACCCGGCACAGCGATCAGGCGTGCCTGGCGGATCTTCTCGCGGTTGACTTCAGGCAGGCCATACACAGCGTCCTTGAGCAGCTCTGGCGCGCCATGCGGCTGACCGTACCACTTGCCCCACTCGGCGGCATCCTGCAGGCGGAAGTCGGCCGACAGGTCGATCACCTTGGTGCCGGCCGCCAGCAGCTCACCAGCCAGGGCGTGGGCAACACCATGCGGCGTGGCGAAGAACACCACATCGCAGGCGGCCAGAGCCTTGCTGTCCGGCACGCTGAACGCCAACCCGTCATAATGGCCGCGCAGGTTCGGGTACATGTCCGCCACCGCCACGCCCGCCTCGGAGCGCGAAGTGATGACCGCCACTTCGGCCTGTGGATGCTGTGCCAGCAGACGCAACAGTTCGACGCCGGTGTAACCCGTGCCGCCGACGATACCGACCTTGATCATAACGCTTGCCCCTTATCAACGAGCCGTCTGGAAAGCGCACGATAATAGGGGCGCGGGGCGCCTGTAACAACTCTTCGGGTGACCCTTCGGGCGCTTGACCACTACTATCTGACGACCGTGATTACCTGAAGGAACTCCCTCCATGCTTTACCTATGGATCAAAGCGCTGCATATCGTCAGCGTGGTCTGCTGGTTCGCCGGCCTGTTCTACCTGCCCAGGCTGTTCGTCTACCACGCCCAGAGCCAGGACAGCATCAGCCAGGAACGCTTCGTGACCATGGAGCGCAAGCTGTATCGCGGCATCATGAACCCGGCGATGATCGCCACCTACGTCTTTGGCGCCTGGATGCTGTACCTCAATCCCGGCTGGCTGAGCCAGGGGTGGCTGCATGCCAAGCTCACCCTGGTCATCCTGCTGACCGGCTACCATCATGTGTGCGGTGCCCAGCGCAAACGCTTCGCCAATGGCACCAACACCCGCAGCCACGTCTACTATCGCTGGTTCAACGAAGTGCCCGTGCTGATCCTGCTGGGTATCGTCATTCTGGTGGTGGTGAAACCGTTCTGACATAGCCCCCCGCTCAAGGAGCCTTGCCATGTCGCTACCTGCCTCGCTCGAGCAACGCCTGCGGCTGCCCGTGGTTGCCGCGCCGATGTTCCTCATTTCCAACCCCCAACTGGTGCTGGCCTGCTGCGCCAGCGGCGTGGTTGGCAGTTTCCCGGCCCTGAACCAACGCGACAGCGCTGGCTTCAAGGCTTGGCTGGAAGAGATCGAGGCAGGCCTGGCTCAACTGCAGGCGCCAGCGCCCTACGCTGTCAACCTGATCGTCCACCCGACCAACCCGCGCCTGCAGGCCGACTTGGCTTTGTGCGTCGCACACCGTGTACCAATCGTTATCACCAGCCTGGGGGCAGTAAAGGAAGTGGTCGATGCCGTACACGGCTACGGCGGCCTGGTCCTCCACGATGTCACCACCCGCCGGCATGCCGAGAAAGCAGCCGAAGCCGGTGTCGATGGCCTTATCGCCGTCGCCGCAGGCGCAGGCGGCCATGCCGGCACCTGGAGCCCGTTCGCCCTGGCCGCAGAAATTCGCCAGTTCTTCGACAAGACCCTGTTGCTGGCTGGCTGCATCAACCACGGCCACGAAATCCTGGCCGCACAACTGCTGGGGGCGGACCTGGCGTACATGGGCACGCGCTTCATAGCCACCACAGAAAGCCAGGCCCAGGGCGCCTACAAACAGATGCTGCTGGATGCCCATGCCGCCGACATCATCCACACCCCAGTGGTGTCCGGCATCCCAGCCAGCTTCCTGCGCCAGAGCCTGGAGCAGGCCGGCTACGACATGAACGCCCTCAAGGGGGGGCAGGTGCAAGGCAAGCTCAAGCCAATCGATGACGAAGCCAAGGCCTGGAAGACCGTATGGTCAGCGGGCCAGGGCGTCGGAGCCATCCATGACCTGCCCAGCGCCAGCGCATTGATCGAGCGCCTGCATGGCGAGTACCGACAAGCCCTGGAACGCTGCCAGGTTTTGCGCGCCAGCACCTTGTAGCAAAAGGCAACACCTTGCACGGGCAAGTTGTACACTAGGCGCCCTCTTCCGCCCCCAGGAGCCTTGCATGACCCGTTACGCCATGATCACTGGTGCTTCCAGCGGCCTGGGCCTGGCCTTGGCGGAAGCGCTGGCACGGCGCGGGCGCAACCTGATCCTGGTGGCACGCCAACGAGAAACGCTGGAGCCTGTCGCCATGGAGCTGACCCAGCGTTTTGGTGTCGAGGTGCTGTTCCGCGCCTGCGACCTCAGTCAGCCGTTGCGCCTTTCAGGCTTCGTGCTAGAGCTGGAAGAAGGTGAGCGGCGTATCGATTTGCTGGTCAACTGCGCGGGCTTGCGCACCTATGGGCCGTTCCTGGCCCATGAATGGGCCGACGAACAAGACCTGCTGGAGGTCAACGTGCTGGCCCTGAGCCGCCTGTGCCACGCCATCGGTAACCTGATGGCTGTGCAGGGTGGCGGGCAGATTCTCAACGTCGCCGGCCTGGCCGGGGTGGCGCCTGGCCCATGGATGGCCGCCTATGCCGCCAGCAAGGCCTACGTTTTGAGCTTTTCCCAGGCCCTGCGCGAAGAACTGAAACGCACCGGCATCAAGGTCTCGGTACTGTGCCCTGGCCCAGTACGCTCCGCACGCAGGCGCATTGCGCGGCTCGATGGCAAGCCGCGCTGTCTCAGCCCAGAGGAAGTGGCGCTGTACACCGTGCGGGCACTGGACAAGAACCGCGCGCTGATCATGCCCGGTCGGCGCAACCGCTGGCTGGCGTTCGCCCCGCGGCTGTTGCCGCGCTGGCTGGTGCGCAAGCTGGCCGGGGCCATCCACCGCCGCTATTGCCCCTTAGGCATGGAATAGCCACTGGGCGAGCGGCGCCCGGCTGAGTAAACTCGGCCCGACCCTCACCATGGAGCAAGTGCTGTGGACGATCTATTCCTCAAAATCATCAACCGGGAAATCCCGGCAGATATCATCTATGAAGACGACCAGATCCTGGCCTTCAAGGACATTGCACCCGCGGCACCGGTACATTTTCTGGTCATCCCGAAAAAGCACATTCGCACCCTCAATGACCTGACCGAAGAAGACAAGGCCCTGGCTGGCCACATCCTGTTCACCGCCCAGCGCCTGGCTGTCGAACAAGGCTGCGAGGAAGGTTTCCGCGTGGTCATGAACTGCAACCCCAAAGGCGGCCAGACCGTCTACCACATCCATATGCACGTGCTTGGCCAGCGCCAGATGAACTGGCCACCGGGCTGACCCACGGCAAGCGACCCCGCCGCTATTGCGGTAAACTGTCGGGCACATTCTTGCGGAGGTGCCCGATGGCTACCGAACGTCACTACTCGCCGCTCGACCGCTTGTTGCTGCAGGCCGATACTGCCATGCGCACCTTGCTGCCATTCAGCGGCCAACCCGCCCGGCCATCGCCGGCCATCATCCAGCCAGACGCTGACCTGGACGAGCAACAGGCCCGTCATATTGCCGGGCTGATGCGCATCAACCATACCGGTGAAGTCTGCGCCCAGGCGTTGTACCAAGGCCAGGCCCTGACCGCCAAGTTGCCGGAAGTGCGCAAGGCCATGGAGCATGCCGCTGAGGAAGAAATCGACCACCTGGCCTGGTGCGAACAGCGCATTCGCCAGCTGAACAGCCACCCGAGCGTGCTCAACCCTCTGTTCTACGGCATGTCGTTCGGCATTGGCGCACTGGCCGGGCTGGTCAGCGACAAGGTCAGCCTGGGCTTCGTCGCCGCTACCGAACATCAGGTGTGCAAGCACCTCGACGAGCACCTGGAGCAGCTCCCGCACGAAGATGAAAAATCCCGGGCCATTCTCGAGCAAATGCGCATCGACGAAGAGCAGCACGCCGAGTCTGCACTGGAGGCCGGTGGTTATCGCTTCCCGGCCCCCGTCCGCTTTGGCATGAGCTTGCTGGCCAAGGTCATGACCAAAAGCACATACCGCATCTGAAGGCATCACCATGACGGATCGATTCGACGCCAAGGACCTGGCGCGCGCCGTGCAAGCAGGCATTCTCCAACCAGGCCAGGACCAAAGCCTGTTGGCATTCCTGCGCCAGCAGCCCACACCACGTGGCAGCTTTCAGCTGGCCCATGTTGCCTTCTACTTTGGCGCCATGCTGATCATGGCGGCAATGGGCTGGTTGCTCACCGAGGCCTGGATGAGCATCGGTGACAGCGCGCTGTTGATCATCGCCAGCCTCTATATCCTGCTGATCACCTTGTTCGCCCTCAATCTGCAACGCCGCGCCCAGCCCGTCGCCGCTGGCGTGCTGGCAGCAGTAGCCGTCAGCATCGTGCCGCTGGCGGTATTCGCTATCGAACGCATGCTCGGCTGGTGGCCACTGGACGATGCGCAGGCCGACTACCACCAGTACTACACCTACGTGCAGGGTGGCTGGCTGGCGATGGAAGCAGCCACGGTGCTTGCCGGGCTGCTAATGCTTCGGCTGATCCCCTACCCGTTCGTTGTCATGCCAATCGCCGTGGCCTTGTGGTTCATGTCGATGGACCTTAGCGAGTGGTTCTTCGGCTCCCCGTTCAGTTGGGAGCAGCGTCGCCAGGTATCCCTGTGGTTTGGGCTGGGCTTGCTGGTGGTTTTCCTCGTGATAGACGGCCGCACGCGTGAGGACTACGCCCGTTGGGGTTACCTCGCCGGGCTGGCAGCATTCTGGGGCGGGTTGACGCTGCTGGACAGCGGCAGTGAGTTGGGCAAGGCCCTGTACTGCCTGATCAACATTGCGCTGATGGGCATGGCGGTACTGCTGCGCCGGCCGGTGTTCATGGTGTTTGGTGCACTGGGGGTGGCGGCTTATCTGGGATATCTGTCGTACGAGGTGTTTGCCCAGTCGTTGCTGTTCCCGGTGGTGCTAACCATGATCGGGCTGGGGGTTATCTGGCTTGGCCTGGTTTACCAAAAGCGCCGGGAGCGGTTGAGCCAGGCGCTAAGAAGCAATCTTCCGCAATGGTTGCGAATGGCCCTTCCGGCGCTGCGCAACTGAAGGTCGGCCGGGCAGTATGTGGGAGCGGCTTCACCCGCTCCCTCAAGGGCTGCAAAGCGGCGCCGGAATCTCAGCCTTAACCCAGCTCTACGATTTCATACCCATGGGTAATCTCAACCCCGGCACGCTCAAGCATGATCGAAGCCGAGCAGTACTTTTCCGCCGACAGCTCCACCGCCCGCTTGACCTGCGCTTCTTTCAGCCCACGCCCTTTAACCACGAAGTTCATGTGAATCTTGGTGAACACCTTGGGGTCTTCGCTGGCGCGCTCCGCTTCAAGAAATGCCTCACAGCTTTCCACTGCCTGGCGCGACTTCTTCAGAATGCTCACCACGTCAAAGCTGCTGCAGCCACCCAGGCCCAGCAACAGCATTTCCATCGGTCGCACGCCCAGGTTGCGGCCGCCGGCCTCGGGCGGGCCGTCCATCACGACGACATGGCCGCTCCCCGATTCGCCGAGGAACATTGCCTCACCGGCCCACTGGATACGTGCCTTCATCTACCCGGACTCCTGATTTTCGGAAAAGGGTGTCAGCTTAGACCTTGTGCGGCTGTGGGAAAAGCACGAGATGTGTCGGTTTAGTACCGAAACATCCTGTAGTGTCTGATAAGCTGGCGCCAAATGACTGGCGCCCTCCGTCAGCCAACCTCTATAAAAAGCTTATGCGTCATATCGAACAGGATTTCGTGATGGTTGCCTCCGCCCTACCCGCCAAGATAAAGAACATCGACAAGCTGCTGGTGCACTGCCAGCGCCGCCGCTACACCGCCAAAAGCAATATCATCTGCGCCGGCGACCGGGCCGAGACACTGTCGTTCATCATCAAGGGTTCGGTCACCATCCTCATCGAGGACGATGACGGCCATGAAATGATCATCGCCTACCTCAACAATGGCGATTTCTTTGGCGAGCTAGGCCTGTTCGAGCCCGTTGATGGCGAGCAGCAGCGCAGTGCCTGGGTACGCGCCAAGACCGAATGCGAAGTGGCCGAAATCAGCTACGAAAAGTTTCGCGAACTGGCGCGCCAGGACCCTGAAATCCTCTACGCCCTGGGCAGTCAAATGGCCCAGCGCCTGCGCAACACTACGCGCAAGGTTGGCGATTTGGCATTTTTCGACGTGACCGGGCGAGTTGCCCGTTGCCTGCTGGAGCTGTGCAAGCAGCCCGACGCCATGACCCACCCCGATGGCATGCAGATCAAGATTACCCGTCAGGAAATCGGCCGAATCGTCGGTTGCTCCCGGGAAATGGTCGGCCGCGTTCTAAAGGATTTGGAGGAACGCAGCCTGGTGCAGGTCAAGGGTAAGACCATGGTGGTCTACGGTACCCGCTAGTCCTTGGGCAACTCGGCCAGTACCTTGGCGTAGGCCTGCGAAAGGCGCTCGAACCAGGGTGCTGCCGGCGCTACTTCGTGCAAGGCGATGTGCGCATCAGCGCGACAGCGTTGCTCCAGCTCGCAGCACTCGTTGAAGCGGTTGACCGCCGCCACCATCGACTCGCGCTCGTTGTCCAGCAGCAGGGCACCGTGCACCAGCACCACCGGGCGCTTGCCACCCAGGCCCTGACGCCAGCGCTGGGCGGTACCCACCAGTTTGCGGCCATTGAGGTTGACGTTGTAGCGGCCATCGCAGAAGGCCCCGTCAATTTCCCCGACTGATGCTACCCCTCCCCACTCGCGCAGCACATCGCACAGCGGCAGACACAGGCGCTCGTAGGCATTTTCGATACGGCCGTGGTCACCTTCACTACGCGGCGCGGCGTAGACCAGTGCAACGTTCACTGTCGAGTGCGACTGAGGCACCGGCTCACCGCCGGTTTCTCGCAGCAGCACCGGCCAGCCAGCAATAGCCAATTCCGCGCAGGCGACCTCGAAGTTGCCCAGCCGGCTCATGCGCCGAGGCATGACCAGCGCGTGGTCGGTCGGGCGCCAGAACAGCACGCCACTGTCACGCTCGCCACGGCAGACGGCGGCCAGCAATTCCTGTTCGGCGTGCAGGCCTTGTTCGACGCTCAGGGCCAAGGGTTGATCGGTCATTGATCCACCTATTTTGTTGTTTTCACCGGCCTCTTCGCGGGTAAACCCGCTCCCACAACAGGACGCGTACCCGTGTAGGGGCGGGCTTGCCGGCGAAGAGGCCATTACAGGTACAAAAAAGCCGGCAAAAACGCCGGCTTCATTTGATCAGTCCAGTTGCTGAACAGTCTTCTTCACCTGCTCGGGGAAGAACAGCCGCTGTAATTCCAGGCCAGGCTGCTCGGCGCGCATGAACGCCTCCCCCACCAGGAACGAGTAAACCTCGTTGATTGCCATCAGCTCCACATCGGCCCGGTTGAGAATACCGCTTTCGGTAATCGCCAGACGGTCACGCGGAATGCGCGGCAGCAGGTCGAGGGTGGTTTCCAGGCTGACCTCGAAAGTATGCAGGTTGCGGTTGTTCACCCCCACCAGCGGTGTATCCAGGGTTTTCAGCGCGCGCTCCAGTTCATCGCCATCGTGCACTTCTACCAGCACGTCGAGGCCGACGTCCTTGGCAGTGGCGGCCAGCTCAGCCATCTTCACGTCATCCAGCGCCGACACGATCAGCAGTACGCAGTCTGCCCCCAGGGCCCGGGCTTCGACGATCTGGTAAGGGTCGACCATGAAGTCCTTGCGGATCACCGGCAGCGAAACCGCTGCGCGGGCCTGCTGCAAGTACTCATCGGCTCCCTGGAAATAATCGACATCGGTCAGCACCGACAGGCAGGTGGCCCCGCCCTTCTCGTAGCTGACCGCGATTTCCGCCGGCACGAAGTGCTCACGGATCACGCCCTTGCTTGGCGAAGCCTTCTTGATTTCGGCAATCACCGCTGGCTGCTTGCGTTTGGCCTGCTCGATCAGCGCGTTGGCGAAGCCTCGCGGGGCGTCGGCGGCCTTGGCCAGACCTTCCAGTTCGGCGAAGCTGACGCGTGCACTACGCTCGGCCACTTCTTGAAACTTGCGAGCAATGATCCTTTCCAGCACCGTCGGCACACTCATGCTTCGTTCTCCACCTTGAATACTGCAGTAAAGGCGCCCAATTCCTGCAGCTTCTCCCAGGCCAGGCCGGTGTGCAGTACATCATGGGCCAGTTCTACACCGGCTTTCAGGCTCATGGCATGGTCAGCGGCATACAGCGCCGCGCCAGCATTAAGCACGATCATCTCGGCGGCCTTCTGGCCGTTCTCGGTCTTGCGCCGGCCCAGCGCATCGCGGATCAACTCCAGCGAAGCCTGCGGGCTCTCGACAGCCAGGCCATGAAGGCTCTGACTCTTAATGCCGAGGTCTTCCGGCTCGACCCAATATTCAGTAATTTCGTCGTTTTTCAGTTCAGCGACAAAGGTGGGTGCGGCCAGGCTGAACTCGTCCAGGCCATCCTTCGAGTGCACTACCAGCACATGCTTGCTACCCAGACGCTGCAGCACCTCAGCCAGCGGGCGGCAAAGGGCTTGCGCGAACACACCGACCACCTGGTGCTTCACTCCGGCCGGATTCGTAAGCGGGCCGAGCATATTGAACAGGGTGCGCAACCCCAGTTCTCGACGCGGGCCTGCGGCGTGCTTCATGGCCGAGTGGTGACTTTGCGCAAACATGAAACCGATGCCCAGGCTGTCGATGCAGCGCGCCACTTGAGTTGGCGTCAGGTTCAGGTAGATGCCGGCAGCTTCCAGCAAGTCGGCACTGCCGCTCTTGCCCGATACCGCGCGGTTACCGTGCTTGGCCACCGGGCAGCCCGCCGCCGCCAGGACGAAGGACGAAGCGGTGGAGACGTTGAAGATGTTGGCGCCATCACCGCCGGTACCGACAATATCGACGACACCATCAAGGCTTTGCAGCTCGACCTTTTCGGCCAGCTCACGCATCACCGACACCGCGCCGACGATTTCGTCGATGCTTTCGCTTTTCATGCGCATGCCCATCAGGAAGGCACCTATCTGCGCCTCGCTGCACTGACCGGTCATGATCTGGCGCATGACCTGGCGCATTTCGTCGGTAGTAAGGTCCAGCTGGCCGACGATACGGCTCAACGCACTCTTGATATCCATGTTCGATCCTTAACGGCGGCCGCCGGTCTGCTTGAGGAAATTGGCGAACAGTTCATGGCCCTGCTCGGTCAGGATCGACTCAGGGTGGAATTGCACCCCTTCGATATTCAGCGTCTTGTGGCGCAGGCCCATGATCTCATCGACCGAACCGTCAGCATGAGAGGTCCAGGCGGTAACTTCCAGGCAGTCGGGCAAGGTTTCACGCTTTACCACCAGCGAGTGGTAACGGGTCACGGTCAGCGGGTTGTTAAGGCTGGCGAACACGCCCAGGTCGCGGTGATACACCGGGCTGGTCTTGCCGTGCATGACCTGGCGTGCACGTACAACGTCGCCGCCAAAAGCCTGCCCGATTGACTGGTGGCCCAGGCATACGCCGAGGATTGGCAACTTGCCAGCAAAGTGCAGGATGGCCTCGATGGACACGCCCGCTTCGCTTGGGGTGCACGGCCCCGGGGATACGACGATGCGCTCAGGGTTGAGGGCCTCGATCTGGGCGATTGTCATTTCGTCATTGCGAATGACCTTGACCTCGGCACCCAGCTCGCCAAGGTACTGAACGACGTTGTAAGTGAATGAGTCGTAATTGTCGATCATCAGTAACATGGTGTTAAACCTCTTGAATCTACTGACTTCATGATTCGAACCTTCCTGCACCAGCCACAGGCGCGGCTTTGCCACAACAGGCGGTAAACGAGAAGGCAAACGGGGACGGGCCGGGCGGGCCGGCAGGAGATAAAGTCAGGCGCGCCAACGCCAACGGGCGTGGGCCTTGATTACGCGCATCAAGAGTTTGCTGACGATCAACACAGGATAGGTCTCGCTCATACGTCCCGGCACAGTAGCCTACCGGGGCGACGGGCGCAATATGCCTGTAAACACGGGGAAACGAATGGACTTGGGAGGGAAGCACTACGATTTGCTAAGGTCGATGGGGTTGTCCTTATAAAAACAAAGAAAAGGATGTTCCCTGATGCGAAAAGCCCCGTTATTGCGCTTTACCCTCGCTTCACTGGCCTTGGCCTGCAGCCAGGCGTTGGCAGGCCCTTCGCCCTATTCCACCCTTGTCGTATTTGGCGACAGTCTCGCCGATGCAGGGCAGTTTCCCGACCTGGGCGGCGGTACCCCAGGCGCGCGTTTCACCAACCGCGATGCCGACGGCAACTTTGCCCCAGTGTCACCGATGATCCTCGGTAGCCGCCTGGGGGTCGCGCCAGGCGACCTGAACCCGTCGACATCAATAGGCATCAGCCCCGATGGTAATAACTGGGCAGTCGGCGGGTACACCACCCAGCAGATCCTGGACTCGATCACGACAACGTCCGAGACCGTCATCCCACCTGGAAACCCCAATGCCGGGTTGGTGCTGCGCGAGCGCCCCGGCTACCTGGCCAACGGGCTGCGCGCCGACCCAAATGCCTTGTACTATCTGACAGGCGGCGGTAACGACTTCCTGCAGGGCCTGGTGAATAGCCCGGCCGACGCCGTAGCCGCCGGCGCCCGCCTGGCTGCCAGCGCCCAAGCGCTTCAGCAAGGAGGTGCGCGCTACATCATGGTCTGGCTACTGCCTGACCTCGGCCAAACACCCAATTTCAGCGGCACACCACAGCAAAACCCACTGTCACTGCTCTCCGCTGCGTTCAACCAGTCATTGATCAGCCAGTTGGGGCAGATCGATGCCCAGATCATTCCACTGAACATCCCTACGCTGTTGAGCGAGGCGTTGGCCAGCCCCAGCCAGTTCGGCCTGGCCAGCGACCAGAACCTTGTCGGCACCTGCTACAGCGGAGACAGTTGCGTGGAAAACCCGGTGTACGGGATCAACGGTACAACGCCAGACCCGACCAAACTGCTGTTCAACGACTCGGTACACCCGACCATCGCGGGCCAACAACTGATTGCCGATTACGCCTACTCGATCCTCGCTGCCCCTTGGGAACTGACCCTGCTACCGGAAATGGCCCACGCCAGTCTGCGGGCTCACCAGGATGAGTTGCGCAATCAGTGGCAGACGCCTTGGCAAGCAGTTGGCCAATGGCAAGCCTTTGTCGCCAGCGGCGCTCAGGACCTGGACTTCGACGGCCAGCACAGCGCGGCCAGCGGTGACGGTCGCGGCTACAACCTGACCTTTGGCGGCAGCTATCGCCTGAACGACGCCTGGCGCCTGGGCCTGGCCGGCGGTGCGTACCGGCAGAAGCTGGAAGCTGGCGAACAGGACTCGGACTACAAGCTGAACAGCTATATGGCCAGTGCCTTTGCCCAATACCGCCAGGACCGCTGGTGGGCCGACGCAGCGCTGACCGCCGGGCACCTGGACTACAGCGATCTCAAGCGTACCTTCGCCCTGGGTGTGAATGACCGCAGTGAGAAGGGCGACACCGACGGCGAAGCCTGGGCATTGTCCGGGCGGCTGGGCTACAACCTGGCGGCCGACACCAGCAACTGGCAGTTGGCACCGTTCATCAGTGTCGACTATGCGCGGGTGAAGGTGGATGGCTACGACGAGAAGAGCGGGCGCTCGACGGCGCTTGCCTTCGATGACCAGGAGCGCACTTCACGCCGCCTGGGCGTGGGGCTGCTGGGCAGCGTGCAGGTACTGCCAGGTACCCGGCTTTTCGCCGAGGTGGCACAGGAGCATGAGTTCGAGGACGACGAGCAGGATGTGACGATGCACCTGACCAGCTTGCCGGCAAATGACTTCACCCTGAGCGGGTACACACCACACAGCGACCTGACCCGGGCGAGCCTGGGAGTAAGCCACGAACTGGTGGCGGGGGTGCATTTGCGCGGGAACTACAACTGGCGCAAAAGTGATGAGTTGACGCAGCAGGGCATTAGCCTGGGGGTTAGTGTGGACTTCTAAATTGCTGGGGCCGCTTTGCGGCCCCAGGCAAATTATTTGGCCGAAGTCTGCTCGGCCAACGCCACCGCACGGAACATCGCCCGGCGCTTGTTGATGGTTTCTTCCCATTCCAGCGCCGGCACCGAGTCGGCAACGATGCCGCCACCGGCCTGCACATGCAGCTCGCCGTCCTTGATCACTGCAGTACGAATGGCAATTGCGGTATCCATATTGCCGTTCCAGGCAAAATACCCGACTGCACCGCCGTATACCCCACGCTTGACAGGTTCCAGCTCGTCGATGATTTCCATCGCGCGGATCTTCGGCGCTCCCGACAAGGTGCCAGCCGGCAGAATCGCCCGCAGTGCATCCATCGCCGTGAGGCCTTCACGCAACTGGCCAGTAACGTTGGAGACAATGTGCATCACGTTGGAGTAACGCTCGATCACCATCTTCTCGGTCAGGCGCACACTGCCGGTCGAAGACACACGGCCCACATCGTTGCGGCCCAGATCGATCAGCATCAGGTGCTCGGCAATTTCCTTGTCGTCCGACAGCAGGTCGTCTTCCAGCGCACGGTCGGCCTCCTCGGTCGCACCACGCGGGCGGGTACCGGCAATCGGGCGCACGGTGACCAGGTTGTCCTCGACACGTACCAACACCTCGGGCGAGCTGCCGACTACATGAAAGTCACCGAAGTTGAAGAAGTACATGTACGGCGTCGGGTTGAAACAGCGTAGCGCGCGGTACAGGTCGATAGGCGCAGCCTTGAAGTCGATCGACATGCGCTGCGATGGCACCACCTGCATACAGTCCCCGGCCAGGATGTATTCCTTGATACGACCGACGGCGTTTTCGTAATCCTCGCGGGTGTAGCTGGAGCGGAATTCCGGCTCGGCTGCCTGCGGGCCGCTCAGGTCCAGACCGCGGCGCGGGGTGATTGGCTGACGCAAGGTTTCCAGCAAGCCTTGCAGGCGCGCCTGGCCCTGTTCGAAAGCCTGATCTTCAGCTGGGTCGACCAACACGATGGCGTGCATCTTGCCCGCCAGGTTGTCGAACACCACCACCGCGTCGGACACCATCAGCAGGATATCGGGTACGCCCAGCGGGTCCGGATTGGGGCTGGCGCCTAGGCGCTTTTCCACATAGCGCACGCAATCGTAGCCAAAGTAGCCGACCAGCCCGCCATTGAAGCGCGGCAGGCCGGGGATATCGGCAACTTTGTAGCGGTCCTTGAAGGTTTCAACGAATGCCAGCGGGTCTTCGACCTCACAGCTTTCCACCTCGACGCCATCCTGGAGGATGCTGACATGGTAGCCATGCACACGCATCACCGTACGCGATGGCAAGCCGATCATCGAGTAACGGCCCCACTTCTCGCCGCCCTGCACCGATTCGAGCAGGTACGAGTTGGGCCGGTCAGCCAGTTTCAGGTAGATCGACAGCGGCGTGTCGAAGTCGGCCAAGGTTTCACAGGCCAAGGGAATACGGTTGTAGCCGGCAGCAGCCAGGCGCAGGAATTCTTCGTGGTTCATGAGTAGTCTCGTGGCAAGCAGCAATAGGTCAGGCAAACGGACGGGCCGGCACACGCCGGCAGGCTGAAGTCAGGCGCGCCAACGCCAACGGGCCAAGGCCTTGATGACTTTCATCCAGAATTTGCCAGTAACCGCCACGGTGGACTCTCTGTCTTGTGAGGCTTGAAGGTCCGCCAACGTTATCCCAGTGGCCGGGTCTGCGCAACCGGGCAGCAATGCCCGCAAGTCGTCGATTACCAGGCTGGGGGATTCATCGTCGATCGGCCTGCCATGGTTATAGCCGTAGGTCAGGCCCACGCATTGCACGCCAGCCGCCTTGGCCGCCTGCACGTCACTGCGCGAATCACCCACAAACAGGGATTGCTGCGGGGTAACACCGGCCATCTGCATGACGAACAGCAACGCCGCCGGGTCGGGCTTTTTCTGCGGCAAGGTGTCGCCACCAATGATCCAGCGGAAGAAATTGCCGATCTTCATCTGGTCCAGCAGCGGGCCAACGAAGCGCTCAGGCTTGTTGGTAATCAGCGCCATCTCCACGCCCTGCTTGCGCAGCCAGCGCAGGGTGTCCCGTACGCCGGGGTAGACCACGGTCAGATCATGGCTTTCGGCATAAGCGTCCATGAACAGCGCCAGCGCCTGTTCTGCCAGCGCATCGTCCACTTCGGCATGGTCGATGCCACCCGCCAACGCGCGGCGCACCAGCACCTGGGCGCCATTGCCAACCCAGTGGCGCACCGCCTCAAGGCCAGCAGGCGGGCGCCCCAGTTCGAGCAGCATGCGGTCCACAGCGGCGGCCAGATCAGGCACGGAATCGATCAGGGTACCGTCCAGATCGAACATTACCAGCCTGGGCAGCGTCCCCGGGAACAGCTGCTCGAAGCCGCTCATGGGCGGGCCAGGGCCAGTTCGGCGCGCATCTTGGCGATAACTTCCTGGTAGTCCGGGGCGTTGAAAATCGCCGAGCCGGCCACGAAGGTGTCGGCGCCAGCGGCAGCGATCTCGCGGATGTTGTTGACGTTCACGCCACCATCGATCTCCAGACGGATATCACGGCCACTGGCGTCGATCAGCGCACGCGCTTCGCGCAGCTTGTCGAGGGTGCCGGGGATGAACTTCTGCCCGCCGAAGCCCGGGTTGACGCTCATCAGCAGCACCATGTCGATCTTGTCCATCACGTATTTCAGGGCATCCAGGCTGGTGGCCGGGTTGAACACCAGGCCAGCCTTGCAGCCACCATCCTTGATCAGCTGAAGCGAACGGTCGATGTGCTGTGTGGCTTCAGGGTGGAAGGTGATGTAGGTGGCACCCGCTTCGATAAAGTCGCCAATGATGCGATCAACCGGGCTGACCATCAGGTGCACGTCGATCGGCGCAGTGACGCCGTACTTGCGCAGAGCGGTGCAAACCATAGGGCCGATGGTCAGGTTGGGGACATAGTGATTGTCCATGACATCGAAGTGGACGATGTCTGCACCCGCAGCCAATACCTTGTCGACGTCCTCACCCAGGCGGGCAAAATCGGCGGAGAGAATGGAGGGGGCAATAGCGTAGGGCTGCATGGCGCACCTGTTGGCAAAGTCACGGTGGCGCGCATTGTAACTCAGGGAAAGCGATCAAGGCTGATTGGTATCAATTGGTGTCGACCAGCGCAACCTGTGCCGGCCCCTTCGCAGCTTTAGCCGCGAAGAGCCCGGCACAGGCAAACCATCATCAGGTCGGCTGCTGGGTCCTCAGCTTCTCACTACGCCCACGCAACCATTCCAGGGTAAGCAGCAACACCACCGAGAACGCAATCAGCAAGGTCGCCGCCGCGGCAATGGTCGGGCTCAGGTTCTCGCGAATACCGCTGAACATCTGCCGCGGCAGGGTTGCCTGCTCCGGCCCGGCGAGGAACAGCGTCACCACCACCTCGTCAAACGAGGTGGCAAAGGCAAACAACGCTCCCGAGATGACACCGGGCGCGATCAGCGGCAGGGTCACCCGGCGGAAAGCCAGCAGAGGCGAGGCTCCCAGGCTGGCCGCCGCGCGCACCAGGTTGTAGTTGAAGCCCTGCAGCGTCGCCGACACGGTAATGATGACGAACGGCACACCCAGTACCGCATGCACCAGAATCAGCGAGATGAAGCTGTTGCCCATGCCCAGAGGAGCGAAGAACAGGTAACTGGCCACCCCGATGATCACTACCGGCACCACCATCGGCGAGATCACCAACGCCATCACCAGCGACTTGCCGGGGAAATCGCCACGGGTCAGGCCGATGGCCGCCAAGGTGCCGAACACCATGGCCAGCACCGTGGCCGCCGGGGCAACGATGATGCTGTTCTTCAACGCCCGCATCCACTCGGCCGAGCCGAAGAAGTCCTGATACCACTGCAGCGAGAAGCCCTGCAGCGGGTACACCAGGAAGCTGCCACTGTTGAATGACAGCGGCACGATCACCAGCACTGGCAAGATCAGGAACAGCAGGATCAAGCCACAGAGAATGCGCAGGCTGTAGTACCAGACCCGCTCCACGGGCGACATGTATGGGCTCAGCATGACAGGCTCCTCAGCTCAGGCGCAGGCGGCTGGCGCCGACCAGCCAGCTATAGATCAGGTACAACAGCACGGTCGCCAGCAGCAACAGCCCGCCCAGTGCGGTGGCCATGCCCCAGTTGATGCTGGTGTTGGTGTAGAAGGCGACGAAGTAGCTGACCATCTGGTCGTTGGGGCTACCCAGCAGCGCCGGGGTGATGTAGTAACCGATGGCCAGGATGAACACCAGCAGGCAACCGGCGCCAACACCGGCGTAGGTCTGCGGGAAGTACACCCGCCAGAAACTGGCGAACGGGTGGCAGCCCAGCGAGATTGCCGCACGCATGTAGCTCGGGGAAATCCCCTTCATCACGCTGTACAGCGGCAGGATCATGAACGGCAGCAGAATGTGCACCATCGAGATGTAGACGCCTGTGCGGTTGAACACCAGCTCAAGCGGCTGGTCGATGATGCCCATGGCCATCAGCGCGCCGTTGATCAGGCCGCCCGACTGCAGCAGCACGATCCAGGCCGCCACCCGCACCAGGATCGATGTCCAGAAAGGCAACAGCACCAGAATCATCAGCAGGTTGCTCTGCCGGGTAGGCAGGTTGGCCAACAGGTAGGCCAGAGGGTAGGCCAGTACCAGGCAGATAGTGGTAATCACCACCCCCATCCACAGGGTACGGACAAAAATGTCCAGGTAAATGGCCTGGTCCGGGGTGGCCTTGGCCAGTTCACCAAGGTCATCGATGCGGTGGTCAACCGAGGCCAGCAGGTAAAAAGAAGTCACCGAACTGGTATTACGGCGTATCGCCTGCCAATAAGCCGGGTCACCCCAACGCTCGTCGACAGCCTGCAAAGCGTCTTTATAAGAGGCAGGCTCAGCCTTGAATGGCAATGCCCGGGCAGTCTTGGTCAACAAGCTGCGGTAGCCGGCCAGCTCCATGTTCAAGCGTTTGGAAAGGTCACCAAGGGTATGGTTCTTGCGCGACTCGGCCAGGTCCTGGCTGAGCGCCTTGTAAACGTCCTCGCCAGGCAGGCTCTTGCCATCCCACTGGCTGATGACTTCCACCGTACGCGGCAGGCCGCCGACCACTTCCGGGTTACCGACGCTCTTGTACAGCAGCGCCGCAATCGGCACCAGGAACACCAGCAGAAGAAACAGCGCCAGCGGCGCGATCAACGCCTGCGCCTTCCAGCGGTTTACCCGCTCGGCGTGTTTGAGGCGCTGCTTGAGACTTGGATCTGCGCCTTCTTTGAGGGGCACTGCAATGGCCATGGCGAACTCCGCAATACAGGCTGAAATGGGGGCCGCTCTGCGGCCCCACACACTGGACGTTTACTTCTTCGCCGCCCAGGCGTTGAAGCGTTGCTCCAGCTGCTCGCTGTTGTCGGCCCAGAACGCCACGTCGATCTGCACCTGGTTGGCAATGTTCTCAGGCGTGGTCGGCATGTCTTTCTTCACTTCGTCCGACAGCAGACTCACGGCCTTGGAGTTGGCCGGGCCATAGGCGATGTTCTCGGAGTAGATCTTCTGCTGCTCGGGCTTGACGCTGTAGGCGATGAACTTCTTCGCCTCTTCGACGTTCTTGGCACCCTTAGGGATCGCCCATGCATCAAAGTCGTAGATGCCGCCGTTCCACACCACTTTGAGGTTGCTCTCTTTCTGCACAGCGGCAATACGCCCGTTGTAGGCAGAACTCATGACCACGTCGCCAGAGGCCAGGAACTGTGGCGGCTGTGCACCCGCTTCCCACCACTGGATACTGGGCTTGAGTTCATCGAGTTTCTTGAAGGCGCGGTCCACACCCTCTTTGGTGCCCAGTACCTGATACACGTCCTTCGGTGCCACACCGTCGGCCATCAGGGCGAACTCCAGGGTGTACTTGGCGCCCTTGCGCAGGCCGCGCTTGCCAGGGAATTTCTTGGTGTCCCAGAAATCCGCCCAGCTGGTGGGTGCGGTCTTCAGTTTGTCAGCGTTGTAGGCCATGACCGTGGACCAAACGAAGAAACCTACGCCGCACGGCTGGATGGCGCCCTTCACATAATCGGACTCGTTACCGAACAGGGCCGGGTCTAGCTCTTCGAACATGCCCTCGTCGCAACCGCGCGCCAGCTCTGGCGACTCAACCTCTACCAGGTTCCACGACACACTCTTGGTGTCGACCATCGCCTTGACCTTGGCCATTTCGCCGTTGTACTCACCCGCGACAATCTTGCCATTACCCGCTTTTTCCCATGGCTCGTAGAACGCCTTGGCCTGGGCAGCCTTGTTGGCGCCCCCGAACGAGATCACGGTGAGGTCTGCGGCCATGGCCTGGCCAGCGGTGAACAGCCCCAACGCCAGGGCGGTCAGTTTCAACTGCTTACGCATTATTATTCTCTCCACAGTACAGGGTTGGTGAAGCAATCCATCAATGGGCTTCGGCAATCGGATCGAGCGCGCGGGCGTGCTCCACCTCCCAGCCCAGCGGTACTACATCGCCCACGGCCAATGCCGGGTCGAGCTCGGCAATAGGCTGCTTCACGAAGAAGTCGCCCTTGCCGCAGACTTCCAGACGCACGCGCACGTGGTCGCCCAGATAAATGAATTCGGCCACACGGCCAGAGAACCGGTTGACGCAGCTTTCACTGTGGCCATTCAGGCGCACGCGCTCCGGGCGAATCGATAGGGTCACCGGCTCGCCGGCCTGGCCGACATTCACCGCCAGCGCCTCAACCCGCTCGCCGCGAGGCAACTGCACCTGGCAACGGTTGCCATCGCTGGCCAGCAGGGTGCCGTTAATGCGGTTATTCTCGCCGATGAAGTTGGCGACGAAGGTGTTGCAAGGCTCTTCGTAGAGCGTGCGCGGGTCGGCGATCTGCTGGATTTCGCCCTGGTGGAACACCGCCACGCGATCTGACATGGTCAGCGCTTCGCCCTGGTCATGGGTTACGTACACCACGGTCACACCGAGGCGCTGGTGAATGTGCTTGATTTCCATCTGCATGTGTTCGCGCAGTTGCTTATCCAGTGCGCCGAGTGGCTCATCCATCAGCACCAGCTGAGGCTCGAACACCAATGCCCGGGCCAGCGCCACACGCTGCTGCTGGCCGCCAGACAGCTGGCCGGGGTAGCGTTTGGCGAAAGCGTCGAGCTGGACCATGTTCAGCACACGTTTGACCCGCTCGCTGATATCGGTCTTGCTCAGGTTGCGCACGGTCAGCGGAAAGGCCAGGTTCTCGGCCACGGTCATGTGCGGAAACAGCGCGTAGTTCTGGAACACCATGCCGATATCACGCTTGTGCGGCGGCACATTGTTGATCGAGCGGCCGCCAAGCTGGATTTCGCCGGCGGTGGGGGTCTCGAAGCCCGCCAGCATCATCAGGCTGGTGGTTTTGCCGGAGCCGGACGGGCCAAGCAGGGTGAGGAACTCGCCCTTGCGGATATCCAGGTTGAGGTCTTTGACGATCAGCGACTCGCCGTCGTAGCTCTTCTGCACACCACGGAAGCTGACCAGCGTTTCGCCGGTTGCAGCGTTCGACTTCGCCTCGCTCATGCCTGCACCTTCTTGTTGGATGACTGCGTAGGCAAAAGAGTAGAAGAGACGCAAGCGCCCGAAAATCGGGGGTAGTGAGAGAATGCCATCATCCGGATGGAAGACTTGTTGTAGGGATCGCCCTACAAAGATGGCGGGATTGGAATGCGCTCCAAAGCAGTCCACCGAACCTGTGGGAGCGGGCATGCCCGCGAAGAGGCCGGTGCAACCATAGAAATCAACCGGCAAGGCCCTTTCGCGGGCACGCCCGCTCCCACAAGGGCCTCGACAGGTTCAACGATTGCGTATGTCGCAATCAGACCAGCTTGTGCTCCATGGCGTATTTCACCAGCTCCGCCAGCGAGTTCACTTTCAACTTCTGCATCAGGCGCGCCTTGTGGGTGCTGATGGTCTTGCTCGACAGCGCCAACTGCTGGGCAATGTCGTTGACGTTGGCGCCCTGGGCCAGGCGCTCGAACACCGAAAACTCCCGCTCCGAGAGCAATGTGTGCAACGGCCGGGATTCGGTCAGGCCCACTTCGAACACCATGCGGTCGGCCAGCGACGGGTCGATATAACGTCCACCACCCGCCACCCGACGAATCGCCGTCAGTAGCAGCGCCGGATCACTGTCTTTGGTGGCATAGCCCGCAGCACCGGCCTTCAGCGCCCGCGCCGCCATCTGCGCCTCATCGTGCATCGACAGCATCAGGATCGCCGGCGCATCGTGCAACGCACGGATACGCGGGATCGCTTCCAGACCGTTCACACCCGGCATGGAGATATCCAGCAGTACCACCTCGCACGGTGTGTGGCGGAGGGTTTCGAGCAACTGCTCGCCGTTACCGGCCTCCCCCGCCACTTGCATGTCCTTGGCCAGGCCAATCAACTGTTTGATGCCTTCACGGACAATGGTGTGGTCTTCGGCCACCAGTACTCGAATCACGATTGCTCTCCTACTCCAACGGAATGGCCACGCTCAGGCTGGTGCCTTCACCCGGCTCACTGTCCAGCGCCATGCTCCCCCCCATCATCAGCACCCGCTCGCGCACACCCACCAGGCCAAACGAGGTGGGCCGGGTCTGCTCGCGGCAAAAGCCTTGGCCATCATCGCTGACCGTCATGCGCAACTGACCGCCCTCACGTACCAGTTCAATCTCCACGCTGTGTGCCTGGGCGTGACGCATCACATTGGTCAGCGCCTCCTGGAGGATACGAAACAGCCCGGTGGCTTTGGCATCACTCAATGCTGGCAGATTATCGGGTACTTGCACCAGACAGGGGATTTGCGTGCGCGCCTCGAAACGCCTCGCCTGCCATTCGATGGCCGAGGCAATACCGGCGTCGAGGATCGGCGGACGCAAGGCAGTGGCGACATCGCGCACCAACTGGAACAACTGGGCGATCAGGCGTTTCATGCTCGCCAGGCGTTCATTCAGGCCTGGGTCCAGTTCGGCATAGGCCAGCTCGCACATCGACACTTCCAGCTTGAGCACGGTCAGCATCTGCCCCAGTTCATCATGCACTTCCCGGGCGATACGGGCTTTTTCTTCTTCACGCACGCTCTCCAGGTGGGCCGAGAGTTCGCGCAGCTGCTCCTGGGACTTCGCCAGCGCCAGCTCGGCCCGCTTGCCCTGTGTGATGTCCCAGACTACACCGTCCCACACCACCTGGCCGTTGCCCAGGCGCCGGGCGCTGGCCTTGATATCGGCCCAGCGCTGTTCGCCCTGCCGGGTGAGGATGCGCCCCTGCCAGGACCAGTCCTGGTCGCTGGCCAAGGCCAGGTCCTGTACCCTGTGATAATCAGCACGGTCCTCGGGGTGTACCAGGTTGCGCAGCCCCATCTGCGGCTGCTGGATCTCGCTGGGCGCATAACCCACCAACGCCTCGCTACCCTCGCTGATATAGGGGAACTCCAGATCGCCCTCTGCCGGGTCACGCTCCAGGCGAAACACCAACCCGGGTACGTTGCCAGCAATGCCCTTGAGCCGCGCCTCGCTTTCGCGCAGGGCCGCCAGGGCGCGGTGGCGTTCGGTAACATCGGCGAGGTAGACCACCAGATATTCGGAGTCACGAAAACGCAGAAAGCTCAGCGACAGCTCCACGGGTAGCAAGCTTTGATCAGCCCGCCGGCACTGCGTCTCAAACTGACCGACACCACCCGCCCCCGTACGCGCGCCCTTCCACAGCTCTAGCCAGCGGTCCATGTTCAGGCTTGGCTCGAAGTCGCTCAGCGGCCGCTCCAGCAGTTCACCCTCGGTGTAGCCCAACATGCGCTCGGCAGCATGGTTGGCGTAACGCACATGGCTGTCCCAATTGACCCAGAGGATACCCACGGTGCTCTGATCGATGGCGAACTGGCTCAGGCGCAACGCCTCTTCGCGCACCTGGCGCTCCACAAGGCTTTCCCGCGCGGCCAACAGGCTGCGCTCCAGCTGGCGCTGCTGCCGGCGTTGCCACACCAGTGTGGCCATGGCACACAGCAGCAACATACCGAACAGCAAGGCGATGTTCTGCCAGAAGCCAGGCGACTCGCTCAGGCGCGGGTATTTCGGCTGCAACCAACGCTGATGCAGTTGTTCCAGCTCCTTGGCCGGCAGTGCCTGCAGGCCACGTTCAAGTACATCGGCCAGCAGCGGCCAGTCGCGCCGCGAACCGATACGCAACAGCTGCGGCAAGCCGACATCGCCGACCACCGCCAGCTCACCGAACTCGCTCTCGCGCGACAGGCGGCTGAGCTGCGCTTCATCCAGCACGGCGAAACTGGCCTGGCCACCGACCACCAGTTGCAAGGCCTCACGATCGTCTGGCACCCCCTGCAGGTTGAGGTTGCCGTAGTTGCCGCGCAGGTAATCCGCCAGGGGGCTGGGCATGCGCACCGCCACGCGTTGCTCGGCTTCAAGCTTTTCCAGCTCCACGGCCATGGCCCCGGTGCGCGGCCCCACCACCAGTTGTGGCACGCGCATGTACGGGTCGCTGAATAGCCACAGCCGCAGGCTGGCCGGCGTCTGGGTAAGGCCAGGGGCGAAGTCGATTTCGCCGCGCTGCAGGGCATGTTCCAAACTGGCCTGGTCGCTGAAGTTACGCCAGGTGAGGTCCAGCCGCAGCGCCTGCGCCAGGCTGTTCACCAGTTCCACATTGGCCCCGTAAAGTTGCTGCAGACGCCGGTCGAACTGGGCGTAGGGCGCCTGCAACACCAGGCCGACACGCAAACTGCGGTGGGTGTCCAGCCACTGCTGCTGATCAGGCTCCAGCACCACAGAGGGCAGCGCCTCGGGCTTGGCCCAGACAATCAAGGGCAGCCACAAGCAGCCGATAACCAACAGGCGACGCACTCGCTTCATCTATACGCTCGACTTGGCAAAGACGACCATGCAGCATGGCCGTCACGGGCAAATACTATTAGGCTGCCGGTTTCATTCTGGCCTTGGGTTGACTCATGTCCACACTTTATCGCACGACGCTGGCACTGTGCTGCCTAGCCTCGGTCCTTCCACTCGGCGCCCTGGCCGCTGATGCCGAAACACCACCTGCAAGTACCGTGGCACCGGCTGCCGAAGCCCCACGCCCCCCTTTGCTGGAACGCAGCCAAGAGGATGCCCTGGCGCTGGAGCGGCTGCTGCCCAAAGCTGAGCAGCAGACCCTTCAGGCCGGTGCCGACAGCTTCCTGGCCCTGTGGAAGCCGGCCAACGACAACGATCCGCAAGGGGCAGTGATCATTGTCCCCGGTGCTGGCGAAACGGCCGACTGGCCAAATGCAGTCGGCCCACTGCGGCAAAAATTCCCTGATATCGGCTGGCACAGCCTGAGCGTCAGCCTGCCCGACCTGCTCGCCGACAGCCCGCAAGCGCGGGTCGAAACCGCACCACCTGCAGCGCCTGCGCAAGACAAAGGCGAAAGCGCACCGGCCAAGGACGTGCCGGCCGACGCCAACGCCAACGTGGCCCAAGCCACGGCAGCCGATGCCGACACGGCAGAAAGCACCGACGCCGAACAAGCCAGCGAGCAGTCCGACCCGGCAGATGCCGAACGCATCTTCGCCCGCCTGGATGCCGCCGTGGCGTTCGCCCAGCAACACAACGCCCGCAGCATCGTACTGATCGGCCATGGTAGCGGTGCATATTGGGCGGCGCGCTACCTGAGCGAGAAGCAGCCACCGCAGGTACAAAAACTGGTGATGGTTGCTGCTCAGACACCTGCACGGGTGGAGCATGATCTGGAAAGCCTGGCCCCAACCTTGAAGGTACCGACAGCTGATATCTACTACGCCACCCGCAGCGCTGACCGCAACGCAGCCCAGCAACGCCTGCAGGCCAGCAAGCGGCAGAAGGATAGCCAGTATCGCCAGTTGTCGTTGATCGCCATACCGGGAAACAAAGCGGCGGAACAAGAGCAATTGTTCCGCCGGGTGCGGGGGTGGATAAGCCCTCAGGGTTGAGTTCGGCTTGATCCTTGTGGTGGGCCATCAAAGGCCGCGCCGCTTGCGGATCATGGCATAGGCCTGGTGCAACTCACGGGTACGCGCGGTCGCTTCACGCACCTGCGCCTCGCTGGCACCGGTACCCGCCAGCTTGTCCGGGTGATGCCGGCTGACAAGCCGACGATACGCCTGCTTGACCTTGTCAGTGTCGGTATCCGCCTCCACCGCCAGCAAGCGCAACGCTGCCGCATAGGTCATGGGCAAGCCCTCTGCCCCCGTGGCCTTGCGCGGCTCGTACTCCAGCGACATGGCCTGCACCTGGCGTCGGCTCATGCCGAGTTTCTGCCCCCAGTCCAGCAGCAGCTCACGCTCCTTGTTGCCCATCTTGCCGTCAGCCCAGACCATGCGCCAACAGGCCCGCAAGGTACCTTCCGCCGCGTGGGGCTGCTGGCGAATGCGCCGCAGGTGCCCGCCAAGGCGGTCCTTGCCCGCCTTGCCACGGTTGAACGCACTGATGGCGCGCAGCCGGGCAGCCTCGGCCAGGTCCAGGCGCACCATCTCCTGGCGCGCCTGCTGAATGTGCTGCTCGGCTACCCGACCATCGCACTTGGCCAGGCGCCCGAGCATTACGAACAACAATTCATCGTCGCGTAATGCAGGGCGCCCACCCAGGCGTTCGCGCATGTCTTCCCAGCCTTGCAAGCGCAGCCGGCGATCGATGGCCTGCCCAAGCAACGCACCGAGCAAGGCACCCGGTATGCTCGCAACAGCAAAGCCGGCACCCACCCCAATCACTGTGCTTGGCCACCACATCTCAGGCGCGCTCGCCGATCAGAGACTCAGCCTCGGCCAGGCGTTCAAGCGTGCCAACATCCACCCAGTGGCCACGATAGTGTTCGCCAGAAACCTTGCCAGCCGCCATCGCCTGACGCAGCAACGGTGCCAGCTTGAAGGCGCCGGCCTGACAACCTTCGAACAGCGCCGGGTGCAGCACCGAAATGCCGCTGAAGGTCAGCGTGCCTGGCGCGTCATCGCCGTCAACGACCTGCTCGCCCATCAGGCGGAAATCACCGCGGCCGTGATGGCCAGGGTTGTCGACCAGCACCAGGTGAGCCAGACCTTGCAGGGGAGCCTGCAGACGCGCGAAGTCGTAGTCGGTCCAGACATCGCCATTCACCAGCAGGAACGGCGCATCACCCAACAAAGGCAGGGCCTTGAAGATGCCGCCGCCGGTTTCCAGCGGTTCACCCTCAGGTGAATAGCGGATGCTCAGGCCGAAGCGGCTACCGTCACCCAAGTGTTCTTCGATCTGCTGGCCAAGCCAGGCATGGTTGATCACCACTTCGGTCACCCCCGCTGCCGCCAGGGCGCGCAGGTGGTACTCGATCAGCGGCTGGCCGGCGACCGGGACCAACGGTTTTGGGGTGTGCAGGGTCAGCGGGCGCATGCGCTCGCCCTTCCCCGCAGCCAGGATCATGGCCTTCATGCACGCGCTCCGGCCTGCAACTCGGCAATCAGCTCACCCAGCTCCGCCAATTCGGGCCGGCGACCGATCACTTCATCTATATAGGCGAAGAAACGCGGTACGTCGCCCAGGTAACGCGGCTTGCCGTCGCGGTGGCAGATACGGGCGAAGATGCCGATCACCTTCAGGTGGCGCTGCACGCCCATCAGGTCACTGGCGCGGTGGAAGGCTTCGAACTCGGCGTGCACCGGGATGCCGGCCGCCTGCGCCTGCTGCCAGTAGTCGCTCAGCCAGCCTTCGACCCGCGCCTGCGGCCAGCTGACAAAGGCGTCCTTGAACAGGCAGGTAATGTCGTAGGTGACCGGGCCATATACCGCATCCTGAAAGTCCAGCACACCAGGGTTGGGGCTGCTCTGCATCAGGTTGCGCGGCATGTAGTCACGGTGTACCAGCACCTTGGGTTGCGCCAGGGCGCTGTCGATCAGCAACTGGCTGACGCGCTGCCAGGTGGCCTTCTGTGTATCGGTGAAGGTCAGGCCCAGCTCACGCCCCACGTACCATTCGGGGAACAATTCCACTTCACGGCGCAGCAGGGCGTCGTCGTAGCTGGGCAGCGGCGCGTCCATCGGCAAACGCTGGAACTTCAGAAGGGCATCGATGGCGTCGGCGAACAGGCCATCGGCGTTGTCGGCATTGATGATGTCAAGGTATGTCTGAGTGCCCAGATCCCCGAGCAGCAAAAAGCCGCGTTCCAGGTCCTGGGCGTGGATCAGCGGCACATGCACGTCAGCGCCGGCCAGCAGGTGGTCGATGGCGACGAACGGTCGGCAATTCTCCTGCGGGGGGGGCGCATCCATGATCACGAAGCTGTGGCCAGCGCCCTGCCAGCGGAAATAGCGGCGGAAGCTGGCGTCGCTGCTGGCAGCAGTCAAGCTACCTGCAGGCACTTCGCCCCAGGCGTTGTCGCGGAAAAGATCATTGAGCTGCTCATCGAGCCAGACCGACAGTTGTTGCAGGCGTACATCGTGTTCAGGCATTGCAAGGGTCTCCGACGGCCCTAGCCGTCAAGCGGGTCATGCTTTATTATCCAGCATCTTTTTCAGACCATCGAGAGGCGTGCGGCCCCACACGCGGGCAGATGGCACGCAGGAAGCCCGGACTAATAAGATGGCATTGAAATCCCCCGCGTTTCGTAGAAAGTTTCCGTTGCTGGTAACCGGCGGTCTGCTGGCCCTGCAACCTCTGGCCACCTCATACGTAGTGGCAGCCGAACAATTCGACTGCCAAGTGTCCGCCGCCGGTGGTTGGGACTGCAAGCCCAAAACCCCAGTCAACAACCTGCCACCGCGCCCGGTGCACGAAGGTGCAGCCGTCAGTTCCGGTACCGAAGCTGCGGGCGAAGCCGAAACTGCGGACCGGCCCATGCTGGTTACCGAGGCCAAGGGCCGTGGCCTGAAGTCGCGCAGTGAAGACTACAGCCACCTGGACTGGGTTCCGCGTGAAAAGCTCACCGCCGCGCAGCTGGCTGAAACCGGCCCCTACTGCGGTGGCGCGTATATCGAGCCAACCCGCCCGGGCATGGCCGACACCACGCCGAAGGATGAGTCGCCGACCTACATCAATGCCAAGGTATCCAAGTACCAGCAGGAGCAACAGATCGCCACCCTCGCCGGTGACGTGGTGATGCGCCAGGGCAGCATGCAGGCCGAAGCCGACGAGGCCAACCTCTACCAGGCCGAAAACCGTGGCGAGCTCAAGGGCAACGTCAAGATCCGTGACAACGGTTCGCTGGTGGTCGGTGACGAGGCACAGATCCAGCTCGATACTGGCGAAGCCCAGGTCGACAACGCCGAATACGTGATGCACAAGTCGCACATTCGCGGCAATGCCCTGTACGCCAAGCGCAGCGAAAACGCCATCATCCGCCTCAAGGACGGTACGTACACCACCTGCGAACCGGGCAGCAACGCCTGGCAGTTGAAGGGCAACAACATCACCCTGAACCCGGCAACCGGTTTCGGTACCGCGACCAACGTCACGCTGCGGGTCAAGGATTTCCCGGTGTTCTACACACCGTACATCTACTTCCCGATCGACGACCGTCGCCAGTCCGGTTTCCTGCCGCCATCGTTCAGCACCAGCAGCGACACCGGCTTCATGCTGGTCACGC
The DNA here is from genome assembly GCF_057766845.1 of Pseudomonas sp. D5(2026). Taxonomy (NCBI): domain Bacteria; kingdom Pseudomonadati; phylum Pseudomonadota; class Gammaproteobacteria; order Pseudomonadales; family Pseudomonadaceae; genus Pseudomonas; species Pseudomonas sp. D5(2026). The sequence goes on along the minus strand of NZ_CM173421.1, from coordinate 411,596 downwards.
CGTATTACTTCAACCTGGCGCCAAACTACGACGCCACGTTGTACCCACGTTACATGGCCAAGCGCGGCCTGCTGATGGAAGGCGAGTTCCGCTATCTGACGCCTTCCAGCGAAGGCCAGTTCGGCGGCGCCTACCTGAACGACAAGAACGACGACCGCAAAGACCAGACTGATTACAAAGATCAGCGCTGGATGGTCAACTGGCAGCACAAGGGCGGGCTGGACGAGCGCCTGATGGCCGAGGTGGACTACACCGACATCAGCGACCCGTTCTACTTCCAGGACCTGGAGTCCGACCAGATCGGTGTTGAGAGCAAAGACCTGCTGGACCAGCAGGGCGCGCTGACCTACCGTGGCAACGGCTACACCGCAAGGTTGAACGTGCATGCCTACGAAATGGCGACCATTTCGAAGATCACGCCGTACGATCGCCTGCCGCAGATTACCCTGAACGGTAAGCTGCCGTTCGAGCCGGGTGGCTTGAACTTCGGATATGAAACCGAAGCCGTTCGCTTTGATCGCGACCTGAAAAACGACTTCGTTCTGGACGAGGACGGTAACCCGGACGCCTCTGCCGGTGTAGCAGGCCGCCGTCTGGACCAGAATATCTTCGGTAACGCCCGCTCCAACGGTACGCGTCTGAACGTCGCACCTTCCATGAGTCTGCCCATGGAAGCCAGCTACGGCTATATCACGCCGAAGCTGAAGTACATGTACACCCACTACGACCTCGATTTGGATAGTAAGGGTAAGCAAGACCTTATTGATCATCCCGAGCGAATCGATCTTTACGGTGACTTCAAGAGCAACCAGAACCGCGACATTCCAATTCTTAGTGTCGACAGCGGCCTGTATTTCGACCGTAACACCTCGTTGTTCGGTACCAACTACCGCCAAACCCTCGAGCCGCGTCTGTTCTACCTCTACGTACCCTACAAGGATCAGACCGATATCCCGCTGTTCAGCACGGGCGAAACGGTGTTCAGCTACGACTCGCTGTTCCGCGACAACCGCTTCAGCGGCATCGACCGTATCGGCGACGAGAACAAACTGTCGCTGGGCGTGACAACCCGCTGGATCGAAGAGAATGGCTTCGAGCGGCAGAACTTCAGCATCGGCCAGGCCTATTACTTCAAGGATCGCAAGGTCCAGTTGCCGGGTATCGACTACCGCACCCGCACCGACTCGCAGTCCGATGTGTCGCCGTACGCGCTGATGTACAACTACTACTTCAACCGCGACTGGCGCTTCAATTCGAACTACAACTGGGACCCGGACACCCGCAGCCCACGCTCGGGCGCCGCGATGTTCCACTACCAGCCTGAAGACAACCCGAACAAGGTGGTCAACCTCGGTTATCGCTACCGTAACGACACCATCGCCTACGACTCCGCGACCGGTACCTGGAAAGTGGGCGGCGGTGACTATGGCACCCCGGGCAGCCCTAACTACGTGAAGGACTACTACAAGATCCAGCAGCATGACTTCTCGGTCATCTGGCCGATCGTTCCACAGTGGAACGTTATCGCCCGCTGGCAGCATGACTACAACCGCAACCGCACCCTGGAAGCCATGGGCGGTTTCGAATACGACAACTGCTGCTGGAAGCTGCGCCTGATCAACCGTTACTGGATCGACTACGACGATTTCAGCCAGGCCCTTCCACAGAACGAAAAAGGCGACCACGGTGTCTTCCTTCAGATCGTCCTGAAAGGCCTCGGCGGCGTAGTTGGCAACAAGGTCGAGTCTTTCCTCGACCAAGGCATTCAAGGTTACCGTGAACGTGAAGACCAAGCTTATTGATCGTCTGCGCCCAGTGTTGCTGGGCGCCGCTTTGCTGAGTGGCGCGGTGCATGCCGCGGTGCAACCTCTTGATCGCGTGGTGGCTATCGTCGACAACGACGTGGTCATGCAAAGCCAGCTGGAACAGCGTGTCCATGAAGTCCAGCGAACAATCGCCAAGCGCGGCGGCGGCGTACCGCCGACCAGCGCCCTGGAACCGCAGGTACTGGAACGCCTGATCGTCGAGAACCTGCAGTTGCAGATTGGCGAGCGCTCCGGCATCCGCATCACCGACGAAGAGCTGAACCAGGCCATTGGTACCATTGCCCAGCGCAATGGTATGTCGCTGGACCAGTTCCGCGCGGCGCTGGCCCATGACGGCCTGTCGTTCGACGACGCTCGCGAGCAGGTCAAGCGCGAGATGATCATCAGCCGCGTGCGCCAACGCCGCGTTGCCGAACGCATTCAGGTGTCCGAGCAGGAAGTGAAGAACTTCCTGGCCTCGGATCTGGGCAAGATGCAGATGTCGGAAGAGTACCGCCTGGCCAACATCCTCATCCCGACCCCGGAAGCCGCCAACTCGGACGATATCCAGAAAGCGGCCCGCAAGGTCGGTGACGTGTACCAGCAACTGCGCCAGGGCGCGGACTTCGGCCAGATGGCGATTGCCAATTCCGCCAGCGAAAACGCACTGGAAGGCGGCGAGATGGGCTGGCGTAAAGCCGGTCAGCTGCCACCTGACTTCGCCAAGATGCTCAGCAGCATGCCAGTGGGCGAAATTACCCAGCCTATTCGCATCCCCAACGGCTTCATCATCCTCAAGCTCGAGGAGAAGCGCGGTGGCAGCGAGAACGTGCTGCGTGACGAAGTGCATGTACGCCACATCCTGATCAAGCCAAGCGAGATCCGCAGCGAGGCGGCCACCAAGCAGCTGGCCGAGCGCCTGTACGAGAGGATCAAGAGCGGCGAAGACTTCGGCGAACTGGCCAAGAGCTTCTCGGAAGACCCGGGTTCGGCACTCAACGGTGGCGACCTCAACTGGGTCGACCCGAACAGCCTGGTACCGGAGTTCCGTGAACAGATGGCCAATGCCCAGCAAGGCGTAGTGACCAAACCGTTCAAGACCCAGTACGGCTGGCACGTTCTGGAAGTGCTGGGCCGCCGCGCCACCGACAGCACCGAGCAGGCTCGCGAACAGCAGGCACTGAGCGTACTGCGCAATCGCAAGTACGACGAAGAGCTGCAAACCTGGCTGCGCCAGATCCGCGACGAAGCCTACGTTGAAATCAAGCTGCCTGGCGCTGACCAGGCCGCCCAGTGAAGCCCCTGCGCTTCGCCGTCACCCCCGGCGAGCCGGCCGGCATAGGTCCCGACCTGTGCCTGCTGCTCGCCGCAGACGCCCAGCCTCACCCCCTGATCGCCATCACCAGCCGTGACCTGCTCGCCGAGCGGGCCACGCAGCTGGGGCTGGCCGTCAGCCTGCTGCCGGTAGCCCCGGGCCAATGGCCTGACCTCCCGGCACCCGCAGGTAGCCTGTACGTCTGGGATACCCCCTTGGCGGCCCCGGTGGTGCCAGGCCAGCTCGACAAGGCCAACGCAGCGTTCGTGCTGGAAACCCTGACCCGCGCCGGGCAAGGCTGCCTGGACGGGCACTTCGCCGGGATGATCACGGCCCCGGTGCACAAGGGTGTGATCAACGAAAGCGGTATCGCCTTTTCCGGGCATACCGAATTCCTTGCCGAACTGACCCGCACCGCACAAGTGGTAATGATGCTGGCCACCCGCGGCCTGCGCGTGGCCCTGGTGACCACGCACCTGCCACTGCGTGATGTTGCCGACGCTATCACTGCAGAGCGCGTCGAACGTGTAACCCGTATCCTGCATGCCGACATGCGCGACAAGTTTGGCATTGCCAACCCGCGTATCCTCGTGTGCGGCCTCAACCCGCACGCGGGCGAGGGCGGCCACCTGGGCCGCGAAGAAATCGACATCATCGAGCCGACCCTGGCCCGCCTGCGCACCGAAGGCATGGACCTGCGCGGGCCGCTGCCGGCCGATACCCTGTTTACCCCCAAATATCTGGAGCACTGCGATGCGGTGCTGGCGATGTACCACGACCAGGGCCTTCCCGTACTCAAGTACAAAGGCTTCGGCGCTGCAGTGAACGTGACCCTGGGCCTGCCGATCATCCGCACGTCGGTTGACCACGGCACCGCCCTGGACCTGGCCGGCACAGGCAAAGTCGACACCGGCAGCCTGCGCGTCGCACTGGAAACCGCCTACCAGATGGCCGAGAACCGACCATGAACGAGCAATACCAACACCGGGCGCGCAAGCGCTTCGGCCAGAACTTCCTGCACGACGCCGGTATCATCGACCGCATCCTGCGCGCCATCAACGCCAAGGCCGGCGAACACCTGCTGGAAATCGGCCCGGGCCAGGGCGCCCTGACCGAAGGCCTGCTGGGCAGTGGCGCACAGCTGGACGTGGTGGAGCTGGACAAAGACCTGGTGCCGATCCTGCAGCACAAGTTCGCTGATCGCAGCAACTTCCGCCTGCATCAGGGCGACGCCCTGAAGTTCGACTTCAACCAACTGGGCGTGCCGCCGCGCAGCCTCAAGGTGGTTGGCAACCTGCCCTACAACATCTCCACCCCGCTGATCTTCCACCTGCTCAGCCATGCTGGGTTGATCCGCGACATGCACTTCATGCTGCAGAAGGAAGTGGTCGAGCGCATGGCCGCCGGCCCTGGCGGTGGTGACTGGGGGCGCCTGTCGATCATGGTGCAGTACCACTGCCGCGTGGAGCACCTGTTCAATGTCGGCCCTGGTGCCTTCAACCCGCCACCGAAAGTGGATTCGGCGATCGTCCGCCTGGTGCCGCACGAAGTGCTGCCGTTCCCGGCCCAGGACCACCTGCTGCTGGAGCGCGTCGTTCGCGAAGCGTTCAACCAGCGCCGCAAGACCCTGCGCAACACCATGAAAGGCCTGCTGGACAGCGCCGCCATCGAGGCTGCCGGCGTTGATGGCAGCCTGCGCCCTGAACAGCTCGACCTGGCAGCCTTCGTGCGCCTGGCTGACCAACTGGCTGATCAGCAACAAGCCTGATTTAGCCTGTACCGGCCTTATCGCGGTTAAACCCGCGAAGGGGCCGGCATAGTCAACACCCCAAGCCCGATCACCGCTGGCCCTCCCCCCTCCCAATGGCCTAGACTGCATTATTGCGTCAGTTCGCCCAAGGCCCTTGCATGTCCGACCCCCGCTATCAAATCGACGTCAGCGTCGTGACCCGCTACCTGAAAGAACAATCCGACCCCGAAAACAGTCGTTTCGCTTTCGCCTACACCATTACCGTGCAGAACAATGGCTCGCTCACGGCCAAGCTGCTGTCGCGCCACTGGCTGATCACCAACGGTGACGGCGAGGTTGAGGAAGTACGCGGTGCCGGTGTGGTCGGCCAGCAACCCAACATCGACCCTGGCCAGAGCCATACTTACAGCAGTGGTGCCGTCATCAGCACCCGCGTTGGCACCATGCAGGGCAGCTACCAGATGTTCGCCGAAGACGGTAAGCGCTTCGACGCCGAGATTGCCCCCTTCCGCCTGGCAGTGCCCGGGGCGCTGCACTGATGGCTACCTACGCCGTCGGTGACCTGCAGGGCTGCCTGCAGCCACTCAAATGCCTGCTCGATCGCGTCAGTTTCAACCCCGCCGTCGACCGCCTGTGGCTGGTCGGCGACCTGGTCAACCGCGGCCCCGAGTCACTGGAAACCCTGCGCTTCCTGTACTCGATCCGTCATTCACTGGTCTGCGTGCTGGGCAACCATGACCTGCACCTGCTGGCCGCCTGGCACAACGTCGAGCGGCTCAAGAAAAGCGACACACTGCGCGAGATCATTGAAGCGCCGGACGCCGACCAGCTGCTCGACTGGCTACGCCAGCAAAAGCTGCTGCATTACGACGAGCCCCGCGGCATCGCCCTGGTTCACGCCGGCATACCGCCACAATGGACCCTTGGCAAAGCCCTGGAACTCGCCGCCGAGGTCGAGGAAGTGCTGCGTGACGACACCCGCCTGCAGCTGTACCTCGAAGGCATGTATGGTAACGAGCCGAACAAGTGGCGCAAGAACCTCGCCGGCGTCGAACGCCTACGGGTCATCACCAACTACTTCACCCGCATGCGCTTTTGCACTGCCGATGGCAAACTCGACCTCAAGAGCAAGGAAGGCCTGGGTAGCGCGCCCAAAGGCTACAAAGCCTGGTACGCGCACAAAGACCGCCGCTCACGCCACGTGAAGATCATCTTTGGCCATTGGGCCGCTCTGCAGGGTGAGGTCACCCAGCCCGACGTCATCGCCCTGGACACTGGCTGTGTATGGGGTGGCGCCATGACCCTGTACAACGTTGACAGCGGTGAATACCACCGCTGCGACTGCGCCGACGACGGCACCCTGCGCCAACCGGCACAACCCACTACACTCAACGACCACACCTGAAGGAAGTAGTACCCATGAGCGAATTCAAGCGCATCCCTCCTGAGCAGGCCTTGGAGCTTCGCAAGAAAGACGGTGCGGTCGTGGTCGACATTCGCGACCCGCAGGCCTTTGCCGCCGGCCACATCACCGGCGCCCGGCACCTGGACAACCACTCGGTCGCCGATTTCATCCGCAACGCCGACCTCGACGCGCCAACCCTGGTGGTCTGCTATCACGGCAATTCCAGCCAAAGCGCTGCCGCCTACCTGGTAGGCCAAGGTTTCTCCGACGTTTACAGCGTGGACGGCGGCTTCGAACTGTGGCGCGCGACCTACCCGGCCGAGACCGCTCAGGGCAACGCTGAATAATTTTTTATTTTCCCCTGCAGCCCGTGCCCCGCGCGGGCTTGCGGCTTATCTGACGAACGGTCGTTCGTAACTTCTGCCTTCCTCGCCCCTTGATCTTGCAGATAACCAACTACGCTTAAGCTCAGGCCATCCAAAAAGGGGAGAGCCGGTACACCGGCGTGCGGGTCATCGGTAGCGTTACAGGGTGTTCTGGGGGGTATACAGCAATCGGCCAACCCGGTTGCATGCCAGCATCAGCTGACTGATCCGGCGTCGTCTCCACGTATCGAGCGAGGTGACGTCATGAGTATTTTTAGCCACTTCCAACAACGTTTCGAGTCTACGCGCCAGGAAGAACTCTCGCTGCAGGAGTACCTCGAGCTGTGCAAAGAGGATCGCAGTGCCTACGCATCGGCGGCCGAACGGCTGTTGCTGGCCATCGGTGAGCCAGAGCTGATCGACACCTCTACCAACTCCAGGCTGTCGCGCATCTTCTCCAACAAGGTTATCCGCCGCTATCCGGCCTTTGCCGACTTCCATGGCATGGAAGAGTGCATCGACCAGATCGTGTCGTACTTCCGCCACGCCGCCCAAGGCCTGGAAGAGAAGAAACAGATCCTCTATCTGCTGGGCCCGGTGGGCGGCGGCAAGTCCTCGCTGGCGGAAAAACTCAAGCAGCTGATGGAAAAGGTACCGTTCTACGCGATCAAGGGCTCGCCGGTATTCGAGTCACCTCTGGGCTTGTTCAATGCCACCGAAGATGGGGCCATTCTCGAGGAAGAGTTCGGTATCCCACGGCGCTACCTCAACACCATCATGTCGCCTTGGGCCACCAAGCGCCTGCAGGAATTTGGCGGTGACATCTCCAAGTTCAAGGTGGTGAAGCTGTACCCGTCGATTCTTAACCAGATCGCCATTGCCAAGACCGAACCCGGCGATGAAAACAACCAGGACATTTCTGCCCTGGTCGGCAAGGTCGATATCCGCAAACTTGAGGAATACCCACAGAACGACGCCGATGCTTATAGCTACTCGGGCGCGCTGTGCCGGGCCAACCAGGGCCTGATGGAATTCGTCGAAATGTTCAAGGCGCCGATCAAGGTCCTGCACCCCTTGCTCACCGCCACTCAGGAAGGCAACTACAACAGTACCGAAGGCCTTGGGGCGATCCCCTATACCGGTATTCTGTTGGCGCACTCCAACGAATCGGAGTGGCACACCTTCCGTAACAACAAGAACAACGAAGCATTCATCGACAGGATCTATATCGTCAAGGTGCCGTACTGCCTGCGGGTCAGCGATGAAATCAAGATCTACGACAAGTTGCTGATCAACAGCTCACTGTCCAAGGCCCACTGTGCGCCAGACACGCTCAAGATGTTGGCTCAGTTCACTGTGCTTTCGCGCCTGAAGGAGCCAGAGAACTCCAATATCTATTCCAAGATGCGCGTTTACGACGGGGAAAACCTCAAGGACACCGATCCAAAGGCCAAGTCGATTCAGGAATACCGGGACGCCGCGGGTGTCGACGAAGGCATGAACGGCCTATCGACTCGCTTCGCCTTCAAGATCCTGTCCAAGGTGTTCAACTTCGACCCACACGAAATTGCCGCCAACCCGGTGCACCTGCTGTATGTGCTCGAACAGCAGATCGAACAGGAACAGTTCCCGGCTGAAGTGCGCGAACGCTATCTGCGCTACCTGAAGGAATACCTGGCGCCGCGCTACATCGAGTTTATCGGCAAGGAAATCCAGACCGCCTACCTCGAGTCCTACAGCGAATACGGCCAGAACATCTTCGACCGCTACGTGCTGTACGCAGACTTCTGGATCCAGGATCAGGAATACCGCGACCCGGAAACCGGCGAAATTCTTAACCGCATTGCGCTCAACGAAGAACTGGAGAAGATCGAGAAACCGGCAGGTATCAGCAACCCGAAAGACTTCCGCAACGAGATCGTCAACTTCGTACTGCGCGCACGCGCCAACAACAATGGCAAGAATCCAAGCTGGCTGAGTTATGAAAAGCTGCGGGTCGTGATCGAGAAGAAAATGTTCTCCAACACCGAAGACCTGCTGCCCGTCATCAGCTTCAACGCCAAGGCCAGCAAAGAAGACCAGAAGAAACACAACGACTTCGTCACCCGGATGGTGGAGCGTGGCTATACCGACAAACAGGTGCGCCTGCTGTCGGAATGGTACCTGCGGGTCAGGAAATCGCAATAAAGCGGCAAGCTACGAGCCGCAAGCTGCAAGCTGCCTGGCGTTGGCATTGCCGCCCGCGTCACAGCTTGCAGCGGCGGTGGCTGCTCTTTCTTGCAGCTTGAAGCTTGTGGCTTGCAGCTTGTGGGTTGCAGCTGCATCCAGTCACCGGAGGGACCATGAGCTACGTTATAGACCGACGCCTGAACGGCAAGAACAAGAGCACGGTCAACCGCCAGCGCTTCCTGCGGCGGTACCGCGAACATATCAAAAAGGCCGTCGAAGAGGCGGTGAGCCGCCGCTCCATCATGGATATGGAACACGGCGAGCAGATCAGTATTCCCGGACGCGACATCGACGAACCGGTCTTGCATCATGGTCGTGGGGGCAAACAGACCATCGTGCACCCTGGCAACAAAGAATTCACGGCAGGTGAACACATCCCGCGGCCGCAAGGCGGTGGAGGTGGTGGCGGTCGCGGCAAGGCCGGCAATTCCGGCGAGGGCATGGACGAGTTCGTCTTCCAGATCACCCAGGAAGAATTTCTCGAATTCATGTTCGAGGACCTTGAGCTACCCAACCTGGTCAAACGTCACCTGACTGGCGCCGACACCTTCAAGACCGTTCGGGCCGGCATCGCCAACGAAGGCAACCCGTCACGCATCAACATCGTGCGCACCCTGCGCTCGGCCCATGCCCGGCGTATCGCCCTGACCGGCAGCAGCCGCGCCCTGCTGCGCGAAGCACAAAAGGAACTCGACCGCCTGCGGGTCGAAGAGCCGGACAATTTCACCGATATCCAGGAAATCGAACAGGAAATCGAGCGCCTGAAAGCGCGTATCAACCGCCTGCCCTTCCTCGACACCTTCGACCTCAAGTACAACCTGCTGGTCAAGCAACCCAACCCAAGCTCGAAGGCGGTGATGTTCTGCCTGATGGACGTATCCGGCTCGATGACCCAGGCCACCAAGGACATCGCAAAGCGCTTCTTCATCCTGCTGTACCTGTTCCTCAAGCGTAACTACGAGCGCATCGAAGTCGTTTTCATTCGCCACCACACCAGCGCCCGGGAAGTCGATGAAGAAGAGTTCTTCTACTCGCGGGAAACCGGCGGCACCATCGTTTCCAGTGCCCTCAAGCTGATGCAGGAGATCATGGCCGAGCGCTACCCGGCCAGCGACTGGAATATTTATGCCGCGCAAGCTTCCGATGGCGACAACTGGAACGACGACTCGCCGATCTGCCGCGACATCCTCTCCAAACAGATCATGCCGCATGTGCAGTACTACACTTACGTTGAGATCACCCCCCGTGAACACCAGGCGCTGTGGTATGAGTACGAGCGTATCGGCGATGCTTTCCCCGACACGTTCGCCCAACAGCAGCTGGTATCGGCCGGCGACATCTACCCGGTCTTCCGTGAACTCTTCCAGCGCAGGTTAGCCACATGACCGCCAGAGCACAGAGACGCCAACCCATTTCCACTGGGTCCGAGTGGACGTTCGAGCTGATCCAGACCTACGACCGGGAAATCAGCCGTCTGGCCGAGCGTTACGCCCTGGACACCTACCCCAACCAGATCGAGGTAATCACTGCCGAACAGATGATGGACGCCTACGCATCTGTCGGCATGCCGCTGGGCTACCACCACTGGTCCTACGGCAAGCAGTTCCTCAGCACGGAAAAGTCCTACAGCCGGGGCCAGATGGGCCTGGCCTACGAGATCGTGATCAACTCCGACCCTTGTATCGCTTACCTGATGGAAGAAAACACCATGTGCATGCAGGCACTGGTGATTGCCCACGCTTGCTACGGCCATAACAGCTTTTTCAAGGGCAATTACCTGTTCCGCACCTGGACTGACGCCAGTTCGATCATCGACTACCTGGTGTTCGCCAAGCAGTACATCGCCCAGTGCGAAGAGCGCCACGGTATTGATGCAGTGGAGGACCTGATCGACTCCTGCCATGCCCTGATGAACTACGGTGTCGACCGCTACAAGCGGCCCTATCCTATTTCTGCCGAAGAAGAGCGGCGCCGGCAACAGGAGCGCGAAGAGCATCTTCAGCGTCAGATCAACGACCTTTGGCGGACAATTCCGAAGAACGCCGAAAAGGGCAACGACCGCGATGAGGGGCGCTTCCCCGCCGAACCGCAGGAAAACATCCTGTATTTCATCGAAAAAAACGCCCCGCTGCTTGAACCCTGGCAACGTGAGGTAGTGCGCATCGTGCGCAAGATCGCCCAGTACTTCTACCCCCAGCGCCAGACCCAGGTGATGAACGAAGGTTGGGCAACCTTCTGGCACTACACCCTGATGAACGACCTGTACGACGAGGGGCTGATTACCGAAGGCTTCATGATGGAGTTCTTGCAGTCGCACACCAGCGTGGTGTTCCAGCCCGGCTTCGACAGCCCGTACTACAGCGGCATCAACCCCTACGCGCTGGGCTTTGCGATGTACACCGACATCCGCCGCATGTGCGAAAACCCCACCGAAGAAGATCGCCACTGGTTCCCCGAAATTGCCGGCAGCGACTGGCTTTCTACCATCAAATTCGCCATGAGCAGCTTCAAGGACGAGAGCTTCATCCTGCAGTACCTGTCGCCCAAGGTGATGCGCGACCTCAAGTTGTTCAGCATCCTCGATGACGACCAGCGCGACGACCTGCTGGTGCCTGCCATCCATGATGAGGCCGGCTACCGGGTGATTCGGGAGCAACTGGCAGCGCAGTACAACCTGGGCAACCGTGAACCGAACGTACAGATCTGGAGCGTCGACCGCCGCGGAGACCGCTCACTAACCCTGCGACACCAGCAACACAACCGCAAACCGCTGGGGGACTCGACCGACGAAGTGCTCAAGCACCTGCATCGCCTGTGGGGCTTCGATATCCACCTGGAGACCGTGCAAGGCGAGCAAGTGATGAGTACTCACCACATGCCGCCGCGCGGCGAGCATAGCGAAAGCGCCGACTACGGCCGCATGGACCTGGCCGTTATCCACCACCTATGATGCAACTCCATGACCGCCGACGGGTTATCCTGTCGGCAGTTATGGAGAGCTGCACATGCACATCTACAAAGTTGGCGGCGCCGTGCGCGACCGCCTGCTCGGCCGCCCTGTCAGCGATATCGACTGGCTGGTGGTGGGCGCCACAGTCGAAGAAATGCTCGCCAAAGGCTATCGGCCGGTGGGCGCCGATTTCCCGGTGTTCCTGCACCCGAAAACCGGCGAGGAATACGCCCTGGCGCGCACCGAGCGCAAGAGTGGGCGAGGCTACGGCGGGTTCACTTTTCACGCCAGCCCCGACGTAACCCTGGAAGAGGACCTGATCCGTCGCGACCTGACCATAAATGCGATGGCCGAGGATGAAGCCGGCACGCTATACGACCCCTACCAAGGCAAGAAAGATCTGGATCAACGCCTGCTACGCCATGTTTCCCCGGCATTCGCCGAAGATCCTCTACGCGTGCTGCGTGTTGCCCGCTTTGCTGCCCGCTATGCGCCACTGGGTTTCCGGGTTGCCGATGAAACCTTGACGCTGATGCGCCAGATCAGCGCCTCGGGCGAACTGCAGGCACTCACTGCTGAGCGCAGCTGGAAGGAAATCGAGCGCGCGCTGATGGAAGTGCAACCACAGGTATTCTTCAAGGTGCTGAGCGCGTGCGGGGCCCTGCAGGAGCTGCTGCCTGAGCTCGATGACGGCTCCCGGACACTGTCGGCGCTGGAGCAGGCGGCGGCGCACGAACAACCGCTGCTCGTGCGCTGGGCCTGCCTGTTGCGCGGGCTGGCACCGACATCGATCAAAACCGTCAACCAGCGCCTGAAGGCACCGCGTGAATGCCAGGAACTGGCCATGCTGACAGGGGAGTGCCTGGCGCAGGGCAATCAGGCGCTCGAACTGCCGGCCACGGCACTGCTGGAGCTGTTGCAGAAGTTCGATGTCTACCGACGGCCGCAGCGGTTCGAGGATTTTGTGGTCGTTTGCGAGATGGCGGCGTTGGGCGATGGCGAGCAGGGTTACCCACAGGCCGATTACCTGCGAGGCGCAGCAGCGGCGGCGCGAGCGGTGGATGTGAAGCCGTTGGTGCAAGCCGGGCTGACGGGTCAGGCGCTGGGCGAAGCACTCAAAGGTGAACGGCTGAAAGCGCTCGAGGCTTACCAGCGCGGTTAGACCTCCCGGCCTCTTCGCGGCTGAAGCCGCTGTAGGAGCGGGTTCACCCGCGAAAGGGCCGGGCCTGCTGGCCAATTTCCGACCGCTGTTCACCGTCGCAGTCACCACCGTATTCGCGGGGTAAACCCGCTCCTACAGGGGGCACACATCAGAGGTTGGGCACAGGCCGTTGTAGGGGCGGGTTTACCCGCGAAGAGGCCGATGCAGGCTTAAGCGGGCGTCAACTGCAACCCGCGCCACTCAAAGGCGACCGGAGCCAGCACCTGATCGATCTGCGCTTCCTGCCACAGCTGCGCCATGCGCTTGCCCACCCCCGGATGCACCAGGTCGGGCGCCAGCAACGAAAGCGGCCACAGCACAAAGGCGTTCTTCAGGATCTCGGCCCGGGGCAGTACCAGCCCATCGAAGGTACCGTGCAAATCGCCATACATCAGCACGTCGATATCCAGCGGCAACCCTTTGCGGTCCGGTGCATAGCGGCCATTGTCGGCCTCAATGAACTTCAGCCGGCGGTCCAGCTCGATCAACGGCAATGCGGTTTGCCCGGTCACCACGAAGTTGATGAACGGCCCGCTCTTGATACCCACCGCCTGGCTTTCGAAAGCCGGCGAACAGCGCATGTCGGTCAGGATGCCAGCCAACGCATCGAGCCCGGCGCACAAATGCGCCTCACGGTCGATATTGCTGCCCAGGCCCAGGTAAACCGTGTTCAAAGACATCCGCGCTCGATCTCCACGCCTACACCACCACGGGCCGCCGGCACCGCGCCCGGCTTGGTCAGCTTCAACCGCACCCAGGGGATGTGGAACTCGTCCATCAAGGTGGCCACCAGGCGCTCGGCAAATGTTTCAACCAGCTCGAAACGGGCCTGTTCGGCAAACGCCTGGATGCGCGCCGACACACTGGCATAGTCCAGCGCCAGGTTCAGGTCGTCTCCGGCGGCAGCCGGGCGGTTGTCCCAGGCAAAGCTCAGGTCCAGGCGCAAGCACTGGCGAATATCCCGCTCCCAGTCATAGGCACCGATGACGGTATCGACTTCCAGGCCTTCGATGAACACTCTGTCCAAGCACTTCTCTCCACAGCACGACAAGGGCGACTGGCGCCGTTAGAATCAGGGCGTCCTCGCCCGGAATAGTTAGCATGTTTTGGTTACTGGCGTTGCTCGCCTACCTGCTCGGCTCGCTGTCCTTCGCCATTGTTCTCAGCCGCCTTTCGGGCAGCCCGGACCCGCGTTCCAGCGGTTCAGGCAATGCCGGCGCCACCAACATGCTACGCCTGGCAGGCCGTAAACTGGCGATCCTGACCCTGCTTGGCGACCTGTGCAAGGGCCTTTTGCCGGTATTGCTCGCCCGCGCTGCCGGGTTGGACCTGCACGCGCAGGCCTGGGTGGGCATATGCGCGGTGCTGGGCCACCTGTTCCCCCTGTACTTCCGTTTCAAGGGCGGCAAGGGTGTGGCGACGGCTGCCGGCATGCTCATGGGCCTGTATTTCCCGGCCGCGCTGCTGGCCATCGGCGCCTGGCTGCTGACCTTCTACCTCACGCGCACCAGCTCACTGGCGGCACTGATTGCCACGCCACTCACCCTGCCATTGCTGGCCTGGCGCGAGCCCGAGGCCCTGCTGCCGATCAGCGTACTGACTTTGATGATCGTGTGGCGCCACCGCAACAACCTGCGCGACTTGTTTGCAGGGCGCGAACGGCACTTCTGAACCTTCGACGCCCTACCTTACAGCGGCGGCAACTGCTCCATCGGCCAGCGTGCCTGCACGCTGATCGCCAGGTCTTGCTGCTGCCCGGCCAACAGGCGCTGGCAACCGGCGTAGGCGATCATCGCACCATTGTCGGTACAGAATTGCGGGCGCGCGTAGTACACGTTGCCCTTGATGCTACCGAGCATGTCCTCCAGGGACGCGCGCAGGGCCTTGTTGGCACTCACGCCACCCGCGATGACCAGGCGCTTGAGGCCGGTCTGCTTGAGCGCCCGCTTGCACTTGATGGTCAAAGTCTCCACCACCGCCTGCTGGAATGCCAGAGACAGGTCGCAACGGGTTTGCTCACTGTCGTCGCCAGCATTCTTGCATTGCTGCCAGGTGTTCAGGGCGAAGGTCTTGAGGCCACTGAAGCTGAATTCCAGGCCTGGCCGATCGGTCATTGGCCGCGGGAACACGAAGCGCCCGGCCACACCCTGTTCGGCCAGACGCGCGATTTCCGGACCACCGGGATAATTGAGGCCGATCAGCTTGGCGGTCTTGTCGAACGCTTCACCGGCAGCGTCGTCCAGGCTCTCGCCCAACAGTTCGTACTGACCGATGCCATCGACCCGGACCAGCTGGGTATGGCCACCGGAAACCAACAAAGCGACGAACGGAAACTCGGGCGGGTTTTCTTCCAGCATGGGCGCCAGCAGGTGGCCTTCCATGTGGTGCACACCGATCGCCGGGATGTCCCAGGCAAAGGCCAGCGCCTGGGCGCAGGAAGCGCCCACCAGCAAGGCGCCGACCAGGCCGGGGCCCGCGGTGTAGGCGATGGCGTCGATTTCGGTGGCAACGCAGCCTGCCTCGTCCAGCACCTGGCGGATGAGCGGCAGCATGCGCTTGACGTGATCACGCGAGGCAAGCT
Source organism: Pseudomonas sp. D5(2026) (assembly GCF_057766845.1). Classification (NCBI taxonomy): domain Bacteria; kingdom Pseudomonadati; phylum Pseudomonadota; class Gammaproteobacteria; order Pseudomonadales; family Pseudomonadaceae; genus Pseudomonas; species Pseudomonas sp. D5(2026). Next base: position 395,995 of record NZ_CM173421.1, on the reverse strand, counting down.
CGGGCACCACGCCACCGAAGACGCGGTGCAGGTCGATCTGGCTGAACAGTGCGTCGGCCAACAAACCGCGTTCACTGTCGTATAATGCGACGCCAGTTTCGTCGCAGGATGTTTCCAATCCCAGTACTAGCATGGGCTCGTCCCTTGTGGGGGCTGAATTCGAAGCCGCGCATGATAGTCCCCGTGTCGGGTGCCGACCAGCGGTTTTCGATCAGAGGCTTTGCATTCCGGCTTGCTAAGGGTTAACATCCGCAACCCTTGAAAACCGACGTTCTCCAGCACACCTTTGTTTTGCCAGGAGCACGTCTACCCCGGTAATGAATTAAGGTAGCCCTGGATGCCAGCCGTCAAAGTTAAAGAGAACGAACCCTTCGACGTAGCTCTGCGTCGTTTCAAGCGCTCCTGCGAAAAAGCCGGTGTACTGGCTGAAGTTCGTAGCCGCGAGTTTTACGAGAAGCCGACCGCAGAGCGTAAGCGCAAAGCAGCTGCTGCTGTTAAGCGTCACGCCAAGAAAGTTCAGCGCGAACAGCGCCGCGCCGTTCGTCTGTACTAATACAGGCGTTCAACGCAAAGCTTCTGCCCTGCCCGGCTAACCCCCGGGCGATGGCAGTGGTCGCTTCAAACTTGAGCAGCTAGCTCAAGGCCCTGCACAAGCTTCATGCGGACTGCACATGGGCAACCTGCCTGAAACGTCAGAGCTGGTCCTCCTTGCTGTATGACCAGACGTGCACGTCCGACTGACGAGCCCTTAGGGGCTGGCGACGAGCACATTCCCTCGCACTTCCCCAAGCAGCACTCGCCCCATTCGGCGCGTGAGCGATTAGACTTGCCAGTTGCCAGATTACGAGACTGCCATGGCCGGGCTGATTCCCCAGAGTTTCATTGACGACCTGATCAACCGCCTCGACATCGTCGACGTGGTAAGTTCGCGCGTCCAGCTGAAAAAAACCGGCAAGAACTACTCCGCCTGCTGCCCGTTCCACAAAGAAAAAACACCGTCCTTCACGGTCAGCCCCGACAAGCAGTTCTACTACTGCTTCGGCTGTGGCGCCGGTGGCAACGCCTTGGGCTTTGTCATGGACCACGACAACCTGGACTTCCCCCAGGCCGTCGAGGAACTGGCCCGCGCCGCCGGCATGGAAGTGCCCCGCGAGCAAGGCCGCCGCGACCAGAAGCCGCGCCAGCCAACTGACTCGCCACTGTACCCGCTACTGGACGCCGCCTCGGAGTTTTACCGCCAGGCTCTGCGCAGCCACCCGTCACGCAAGGCAGCGGTGGACTACCTCAAGGGCCGCGGCCTGTCCGGGGAAATTGCCCGCGACTTCGGCCTGGGCTTTGCCCCACCCGGCTGGGACAACCTGCTCAAGCACCTGGGTGCCGACACCCTGCAGCAGAAGGTGATGATCGATGCCGGCCTGCTGATCGAGAACGCCGAGAGCGGCAAGCGCTACGACCGCTTCCGCGACCGGGTAATGTTCCCGATACGTGACAGCCGCGGGCGCATCATCGCCTTCGGTGGCCGGGTGCTCGGCGACGACAAGCCCAAGTACCTGAACTCCCCGGAAACACCTGTGTTCCACAAGGGGCAGGAACTGTACGGGCTGTACGAGGCGCGCAAGCACAACCGCAACCTTGACGAGATCATCGTCGTCGAGGGCTACATGGACGTCATTGCCCTGGCCCAGCAAGGTCTGCGCAATGCCGTGGCCACCCTTGGCACCGCCACCAGCGAAGAGCACCTCAAGCGCCTGTTCCGCGTGGTGCCCAGCGTGCTGTTCTGTTTTGACGGCGACCAGGCCGGGCGAAAGGCGGCCTGGCGCGCACTGGAATCGACATTGTCGAACCTGCAGGACGGCCGTCGCGCGCGCTTCCTGTTCCTGCCCGAAGGCGAAGACCCGGACAGCCTGGTGCGCGCCGAAGGTACCGACGCTTTCATGGCCCGTATCAACCAGCACGCCCAACCGCTGGCCGACTACTTCTTCGAGCAACTTGGCGTCGAGGCCGACCCGCGCTCGCTGGAAGGCAAGGCGCATATGGCGACCTTGGCCGCACCGTTGATCGAAAAGATCCCCGGCGCCAACCTGCGTCAGCTGATGCGCAACCGCCTGAAGGAAATCACCGGCCTCGACCCTCAGCAGGTCGAGCAGCTGGCGCAACAAGCCCCGGCGGCCAGCAGCATGCCGGACTATGACCCTGGCTACGACTACGACGCCATGGCCAGCTACACCCCCGACTACGGCGACATGCCGCAGCACGATTTTGCCCCCGTTCATCAGGAGCAGGCGTGGAAACCCAGCAAGGGTGGCAGCAAGAAGCCGTGGAGCGACAAACCCTGGGACAAGAACCGCAAGGGCGGCAAGCCCTGGCAACAACGCGACGAAGCACCTCCGCGCGTGCCAGCACCGGTCGAGCCACCGACCCTGGCCGCCCTGCGCACCTTGCTGCACCACCCGCTGCTGGCCGGCAAGGTGGAAGATGCCAGCCACTTCGCCGACGAAGAGCACCTGTACAGCCAGCTGCTGGTGGCGTTGATCGAAGCCGCGCAGAAAAATCCTGGGCTAAGCTCAATGCAGTTGATCGCACGTTGGCACGGCACCGAACAAGGCCGCCTGCTGCGGGCCCTGGCGGAAAAGGAATGGCTTATCGTAGCCGACAACCTTGAACAACAGTTTTTCGACACTATAACTAGCTTGTCCGCCCGCCAACGCGAGCGCAGCCTGGAACAACTGCTCAGGAAATCACGTCAAAGCGAATTGACCAGCGAGGAAAAAAACCAGCTCCTCGCCCTGCTGAGCCGAAATGTTCCCGCACAAACGCCGACCTCATCTGGCGCGTGAGGCCCATGCTCGGGTATAATCCTCGGCTTGTTTTTTGCCCGCCAAGACCTTCAGTGGATAGGGTGTTATGTCCGGAAAAGCGCAACAGCAGTCTCGTATCAAAGAGTTGATCACCCGCGGTCGTGAGCAGGGCTACCTGACTTACGCGGAGGTCAACGACCACCTGCCTGAGGATATTTCAGATCCGGAACAGGTGGAAGACATCATCCGCATGATCAACGACATGGGGATCAACGTATTCGAGAGTGCTCCGGATGCGGATGCCCTTCTGTTGGCGGAAGCCGACACCGATGAAGCCGCGGCCGAAGAAGCCGCTGCTGCGTTGGCGGCAGTTGAAACCGATATCGGCCGCACGACCGACCCGGTGCGCATGTATATGCGCGAAATGGGTACTGTCGAGCTGCTGACCCGCGAAGGCGAGATCGAAATCGCCAAGCGTATCGAGGAAGGCATTCGCGAAGTCATGGGCGCTATCGCCCACTTCCCGGGCACTGTCGACTACATTCTCGGCGAATATGACCGCGTCACCACCGAGGGTGGCCGCCTGTCGGACGTTCTCAGCGGTTACATCGACCCTGACGACAACATTGCCGCGCCAACCGAAGAAGTGCCGATCCCGGGCGCCAAGGCCGCTGCGGCGAAGGAAGAGTCCGACGACGACGAAGAAGAATCCGAAAGCGGTGACGACGAGGAAGAGGCCGAAAGCGGCCCGGACCCGGTAGTCGCGGCCCAGCGCTTCGGTGCGGTATCCGATCAGCTTCAGGTAACCTCCAAGGTCCTGAAGAAAAATGGTCGTAGCCACAAGGAAAGCATCGAGGCCCTGCAGGCCCTGGCCGACCTGTTCATGCCGATCAAGCTGGTACCGAAGCAGTTCGAGGTACTGGTCGAGCGTGTACGTGACGCCCTGAGCCGTCTGCGACAGCAAGAACGCGCCATCATGCAGTTGTGCGTACGTGACGCCCGCATGCCGCGAGCCGACTTCCTGCGCATGTTCCCAAGCAACGAAACCGACCAGACCTGGAGCGGTGACCTGGCCAAGCGCAACACCAAGTGGGCTGCCGCCCTGGGTGAAAAGAACGCTGCCATCGTCGCTTGCCAGCAGAAGCTGATCGACCTTGAGACCGAAACCGGCCTGACCGTTGCCGAGATCAAGGAAATCAACCGTCGCATGTCGATCGGTGAAGCCAAGGCCCGCCGCGCCAAGAAAGAAATGGTCGAGGCGAACCTGCGTCTGGTGATTTCCATCGCCAAGAAGTACACCAACCGTGGCCTGCAGTTCCTCGATCTGATCCAGGAAGGCAACATCGGCTTGATGAAAGCGGTGGACAAGTTCGAATACCGTCGCGGCTACAAGTTCTCGACCTATGCCACCTGGTGGATCCGTCAGGCGATCACCCGTTCGATCGCCGACCAGGCACGCACCATCCGGATTCCGGTGCACATGATCGAGACGATCAACAAGCTCAACCGTATTTCCCGCCAAATGCTGCAGGAAATGGGTCGTGAACCGACGCCGGAAGAGCTGGGCGAGCGCATGGAAATGCCTGAGGACAAGATCCGCAAGGTACTGAAGATCGCCAAAGAGCCGATCTCCATGGAAACCCCGATCGGTGACGACGAAGATTCGCACCTGGGCGACTTCATCGAGGACTCGACCATGCAGTCCCCGATCGACGTGGCCACGGTCGAAAGCCTCAAGGAAGCCACCCGTGACGTGCTCTCGGGCCTGACTGCACGCGAAGCCAAGGTGCTGCGCATGCGTTTCGGTATCGACATGAACACCGACCACACCCTCGAAGAGGTGGGCAAGCAGTTTGACGTAACGCGTGAGCGGATCCGTCAGATCGAAGCGAAGGCGTTGCGCAAACTGCGCCACCCGACCCGCAGCGAGCACCTGCGCTCCTTCCTCGACGAGTGATGACAAAACCCCGGCCCAGGCCGGGGTTTTTCTTTAGTGGCCCGCCACATAAAGCCCCCCTTCCGTTGCACGCCTGCAGCAATGCCCGTCTACACTCGACTTCAGACCACCTGAGTGCGAGGCTGCCATGTCCTTGAAGCCGGCCATTCTGTTGCTGATCCTGATTCTGTGGAACACAACGGCCGGCGCCCTGACCCTGACAGACGAGGAGAAAACCTGGCTGGCTGCCCACCCGCAGCTCAACCTGGGCGTAGACGCCTCTTGGCCACCGTTCGAGTTTCGCGACCAGGAGGGCCGTTACCAGGGATTGGCCGCCGACTACATTGCCATGATCCAGCAGCGCCTGGGTGTGACGTTCAAACCGGTCGAGCCCAGCAGTTGGACCGAGGTGCTGGCGCAGGCGCGGGAAAGCCGTATCGACCTGCTGCCCGGCATCATGTCCACCCCGGAACGCCAGGGCTTCCTGGCCTTCACTCGCCCGTACCTCGACTTCCCCATTGTCATCCTCGCGCACAAAGGCGGCGCACAACCGCGAAAGCTGGCTGACCTGTACGGCTTGAAAATCGCCGTAGTAGAAAACTACGCCCCGCACGAGTTGCTGCGTACCCACCACCCGGACCTCAACCTGGTTGCCCTGCCAAACGTCAGCTCCACGCTGCAAGCACTGGCGACCGACCAGGTGGATGCCGTGGTCGGTGACCTCGCTTCCAGTATCTGGAGCCTGCGCCAACTCAAGCTCGAAGGCCTCTACGTCAGCGGCGAAACGCCCTACCGTTATCAGCTGGCGATGGCCGTCCCCCGCGACAAGAGCGTGCTGGTCGGCATTCTCGATAAAGTGATGGCCGACATGAGCAGCAGCGAAATCAGCCAGATCCAGCAGCACTGGGTGGGCAATGTAGTCGACCAGCGGATGTTCTGGTCCGACCTGCTGGTGTATGGCCTGCCAGCGGTGCTGTTGCTGATGGCTGTGCTGGCAGTGGTCATTCGCATCAACCGCCGACTCAGCTCGGAAATTTCCCGGCGCATCGCCCTGGAGCAAGAGCTGCGCAGCAGCGAATACCACTATCGCGGCCTGGTCGAGAGCCTGTCAGCCATCGCCTGGGAAGCCGATGCCAACGACTTCACCTACAGCTACGTTTCACCCCATGCCGAAGACCTGCTCGGCTACCCATTGAGTGACTGGCTCAGGCCCGGTTTCTGGCGCAGCATCCTGCATCCGGAGGACGCGCTCTGGGCACAGGCCTACTGCGACAGCGAGACCGCAGCGGGGCGCGACCACAGCCTGGACTACCGAGTGATCCGGGCTGATGGCCAGCCCCTCTGGGTACGCAACATCGTCAGCATGATCGAACACGGCCACCAGCCCGTGATGCGCGGGCTGATGATCGACATCAGCGAAACCAAGCGCACTGAGGACGCCCTGCGCCTGTCCGAACAGAAGTTCGCCTCGGTATTCCAGCAGTGTCCCGATATCTTGCTGATCGCGCGCCACAGCGATGGCTGCCTGCTGGAGGTGAACGAGGCTTTCGAAGAGCAGATCGGCCTGCCGCCAGACCAGGTCATTGGCCGCACCGCCACCGACCTTGGCCTTTGGGGCGTAGAAGGCAGTGGCCCGCTCCTGCTTGAAAGGTTGCACCAAGGTGGTATCCGCAACCTGGAAATGAGCTTCCGCCGCAGCAACGGCCAACTGTTCACCGGCCTGACTTCGGCCGAAACCTTCGAACTGGACGGCACACCCGCGCTAGTTGTGGCAGTACGCGACATCAGCCAGCTGAAGGAGACCCAGCAGCAGCTGCAAACTTCAGAAGAAAAGTTCGCAAAGGCCTTCCACGCCTCGCCCGACGGCCTGCTGCTATCGCGCCAGAGCGACGGGTTGCTGCTGGAGGTGAACGAGGGCTTCTGTCGCCTCACCGGCTACGCCCTCAACCCAACCATCGACCAGACCTCGCTAGACCTGGGTATCTGGGTCGACCTCAACGAGCGCAAACACCTGGTTGACCAGCTCAACCGCGACGGCTTCGTGCGCGACTTCACCTGCCATATCCGTCGCAGCGACGGGCAGATCCGCCTTTGCGAGCTGTCCGCCCGCCCCCTGCCGATTACCGGCGTCGACTGCATGCTGACCATCGCCCGCGACATCACCGAGCGTCACCTGATGCAAGAAAAACTGCAGCTGGCCGCCACCGTGTTCGAGAACACCGCCGAAGGCGTGCTGATCACCGACATTGACCAGCGCATCAGTGCCGTCAACCGCGCCTTCAGCGAGATCACCGGCTACAGCGAGATCGAGGCCCTCGGCCAGACTCCGCGCCTGCTCGCCTCGGGCCAGCACGACAGCGCTTTCTATCTGGCCATGTGGCACCAGCTTACAGACGAGGGCCACTGGCAGGGCGAAATCTACAACAAGCGCAAGAACGGCGAGCTTTACCCAAGCTGGCTGACCATCAGCGCCGTGCGCAACAGCGACCGCGAGGTCACTCACTTCGTGGCGGTTTTTGCAGACATCTCCAGCATCAAGCACGCCCAGGCCAAACTCGACTATCAGGCCCACCACGACCCGCTGACCGGCCTGCCCAATCGCACCCTGTTCGAAAACCGGCTACAGGGTGTGCTCACCTGCGCGCAAGTGTCCAACCGCCAGGGCGCAGTGCTGTTCCTGGACCTCGACCGCTTCAAGCATATCAACGACAGCCTTGGCCACCCGGTCGGCGACCTGCTGCTCAAGGGCATCGCCCAGCGCCTGAAAGAACAGGTACGCGACGTTGACACCGTAGCCCGCCTGGGTGGCGACGAATTCATCATTCTGCTGCCCGGCCTGCACAAGCCCAGTGACGCCAGCACTATCGCCAACAAGCTATTGGCCTGCTTCAACGCACCGTTCCAGGCCGGCGAGCACGAGTTTTTCACCAGCGCCAGCATCGGCATCAGTCTTTACCCACAGGATGGCACTGACGTCTCCACACTGATCCGCAACGCCGACGCTGCCATGTACCGCTCCAAAGCCAAAGGCCGCAACCGCGTCGAAGCCTACACCCGCGACCTCACCGCCCAGGCCAGCGAGCGCATCGCCCTGGAGCATGAGCTGCGCCGGGCCGTCGAACGCAACGAAATGAGCCTGTGCTTCCAGCCCAAGCTCAGCCTGAAGACCCAGAGCCTGGTGGGTGCCGAAGCGCTGATCCGCTGGAGCCACCCGACCTTTGGTGAGGTACCGCCGGAACACTTCATCCACCTGGCGGAAGAGAACGGCACCATCCTGCAGCTCGGCGACTGGGTACTGGAGCAAGCCTGCCGGCAGATGCAGGCCTGGAAGCAGCACTATGAACCCTTCGGCCCGCTGTCGATCAACCTTGCCGGCGCCCAGCTGCGCCACCCACACCTGGCACGGCGCATCGAACAACTGCTCAAGCACTACCAGCTGAGGGCCGGTGACCTGCAGCTGGAAATCACCGAGAACTTCATCATGAGCCAGGCAGAAGAGGCCCTGGCCGTGCTGTACCAGTTGAAGAAACTCGGCGTACAGCTAGCCATCGACGATTTTGGCACCGGCTATTCGTCGCTGAGCTACCTGAAGCGCCTGCCGCTGGACATCCTCAAGATCGACAAGTCGTTCATCCGCGGCCTGCCCGACGACCCACACGACGCCGCCATCGCCCGGGCGATCATTGCCCTGGGCCGCAGCATGCAGTTGACCATCATTGCCGAAGGCGTGGAGAACCAGGCCCAGCAGCGTTTTCTGGCGGCCGAGGGCTGCGAGCAGATCCAGGGCTACATCGTCAGCCTCCCTCTACCGCCAGAGGAATTCGCGGCCGCGTTTCTTCGCATAGCACTATCGGATCTTTCAGATGGCACAGGTGCGAAACCCTCGTTATAATCCGCCCACTTACTGAGGGCCTATAGCTCAGTTGGTTAGAGCAGAGGACTCATAATCCTTTGGTCCACGGTTCGAGTCCGTGTGGGCCCACCAGCTTAGAAGCCGCGCACTGCGCGGCTTTTTCATGCCCGCGAGAAATAAATGTTCGGGGGCGTGTACATCCAGCGCAGCGGCGCCGGCCGCATGACCTTGGAAGTAGCGCTGAAACGGTATCTCAGCGAAATCAGCCCCACCAAGAAGCCGATCACCCAGCACGCCGATAATCGCGGAAAGGTGCCCTATCGATACTTCAAGCCAAACACCCTAGCTTGAGGATCAAACAATGAGCCGAATAGCCGCCATTATCAGCTCACAAAATGAGCCGAATATGCTCGCTAATCGGCTCACAGATGAGCAAGCCCATGAATGAACCTGGGCCTGCCCCGTGACAACGGACGCCAGGAAGCTGGCTACAGAGCCAACTGCCTCAAGCCTTTGCGTATTCGTTCGGTGCGCTCATCACTAGCGCGGCGCCTGGGCTAAACGAAGGAGGCCGCACCACTGCACGTTCCAGTCCATCGGGCGATGATGGCCATCAACCATGGGCAACCCCATAAGAACCCTCCCAGTCTGCTCCACCACCCCCTCTGCCAACGTCCGCAAATGTACCGCTGTTGGTTAACCCCCTCCAGGACGCATCTCGACCTGCCGTGGGTTGTAGAAGGTCATGCCAGGCGGAATATCCCGCGTAACCAACGACATCGCGCCAATCACCACGTCATCGCCAATGTCGATGCGATCAGCAACGATGCAACTGTTGGCCCCCATGCTCACGTTGTCGCCAATGCGCAGTGCGTACTCCTGCAACCCCAGGGTCTTGATGCCGATCGAGCAGTTCTGCCGGATGAAGAAGTTGCGCCCGATGCTTACATGCCGGGTAACCACCACCCCCGGCAGGTGAGCGATGCGCAGGCCGGGGGCGATCTGGGCGCCGATGTCGATGTCCACCCCATACTTGAGGTTGAGCCGCTGCTGCATGCGCCTGGCGTGGCGCCGGGCCAGGCCGCCGCGGGCGTCGAGGTACTGGGCCAAGCGATAGGCGAAAAGGAAACGCAGTTTGTTGTCCTTGCGTGCGCGGCGCAGCACGTTGAACAGCAGGCTGATAGGGCGTCCGGGTCTTTTCTTGTTGGAGACTTCCAGTCGCCAGCATTCGAGCAGGTGGTCGAGGTTCACGCTGAGATTTCCGTGGGACTAGCGCTTCATCATGCCGAATTAGTGCCGAAGACGCAGCCTTCGGACATGCACGGCCCTTCTCACCCAAAGTGCCAAGCCGACGCCGTCAACGGTGATCGACTGCACCTGGCCTTGCCCTGATTGGCACAGGCTGGCTAGGCTAGCGGGCCAACCGTAGAGACTCGCCATGTCGGATTCCCGCTCCATCACGCTGGATGAAATCGATCGCCAGCTGATCGCCCTGCTGCAGATCAACGCCCGCGAAAGCGTCGCCACCCTCGCCCGCCAGTTGGGTATCGCCCGCACCACCGTCAATTCGCGCCTGGAGCGTCTGGAGAAGAACAAGGTTATCTCCGGCTATGGCGTACGCCTGGGCCAGGGTGTGATAGGCGGTGGGCTGCAAGCGTACGTGGGGATCAAGGTGCAGCCACGCTCCGGCAAGGACGTGGTGCGGCGCCTGAGTGCCATGGGCCAGGTGCAGCAGTTGTGTGCGGTAAGCGGCGAGTTCGACTATGTGGCCTGGTTGCGTACGGACTCGCCTGAACAACTGGACCAATTACTCGACCAGATCGGCAGTGTCGACGGGGTGGAGAAGACCACCACGTCGATCATTCTCAGCAGCAAGGTGGACCGCGGTCAGCCGCTCTGATCAATCAGGCCTCCTGCTCGTCGAAGGGCTTGTCTTGAGCTTTGGGGGGGTTGTGAGATCGAGCGCCGCCCGCGCGGCGCATCGCGAGCTGCGCTCGCTCCTACGTTTGTTTCAGGCCAGTGACGCCTGTGACAGCCGCGCGCGACCGCCTTGTTTGTACGACGCGATATCGCGCCATGCGCCAAGGGGATCGCGCGCAATTCCCCCAGGAATAACTGGCCCGAAACAAACGTAGGAGCGAGCGCAGCTCGCGATGCGCCGCGCGGGCGGCGCTCGATCTCACAGCCCCCCCCCAAAGCCCAAGACAAGCACGTCGTCATAAACAACCTCACCATTATAATTTCGACGAAATAAACTACATTAAGACAACACTCTAAACCTTAATAACGAACACCCCACGCCCTAAAATGACCTCCAGGCATCTCCTATACTCAGGCTCCGCTCCTCGCGCAGCCTCTCTGGCAAGGTCATTTCATGAACAAGAAGAACCGCCACCCCGCCGACGGCAAGAAGCCGATCACCATTTTCGGCCCGGACTTCCCTTTTGCTTTCGACGACTGGCTGGAACACCCGGCAGGCCTGGGCAGCATTCCAGCTGAGCGCCATGGGGAAGAGGTAGCCATTGTCGGTGCCGGTATCGCCGGCCTGGTAGCGGCCTACGAGCTAATGAAGCTGGGCCTCAAGCCGGTGGTGTACGAGGCGTCCAAGCTAGGCGGCCGGCTGCGCTCGCAAGCCTTCAATGGCACTGACGGGATCGTTGCCGAGCTGGGTGGCATGCGCTTCCCGGTGTCGTCCACCGCCTTCTACCACTACGTCGACAAGCTGGGCCTGGAAACCAAGCCCTTCCCCAACCCGCTGACCCCGGCCTCGGGCAGCACAGTTATCGACCTGGAAGGCCAGACCTACTACGCCGAGAAACCCACCGACCTGCCACAACTGTTTCATGAGGTAGCCGACGCCTGGGCCGATGCGCTGGAGAGCGGCGCCCAGTTCGCCGATATCCAGCAGGCCATCCGCGACCGTGATGTACCGCGCCTGAAGGAACTCTGGAACAAGCTGGTGCCGCTGTGGGACGACCGCACCTTCTACGACTTCGTCGCCACCTCGCGCTCGTTCGCCAAGCTGAGCTTCCAGCACCGCGAAGTGTTCGGTCAGGTCGGTTTCGGCACCGGCGGTTGGGACTCGGACTTCCCCAACTCGATGCTGGAAATCTTCCGCGTGGTGATGACCAACTGCGACGACCATCAGCACCTGGTGGTCGGGGGCGTGGAACAAGTGCCACAAGGCATCTGGCGCCACGTACCGGAACGCTGCGTGCATTGGCCGGAGGGCACCAGCCTGAGCACGCTGCATGGCGGCGCACCACGTACCGGGGTCAAGCGCATTGCCCGCGCCGCCGATGGCCGCCTGGCGGTCACCGACAACTGGGGCGATACCCGCCACTACAGCGCAGTACTCGCCACCTGCCAGACCTGGTTGCTGACCACCCAGATCGACTGCGAGGAATCGCTGTTCTCGCAAAAGATGTGGATGGCCCTGGACCGTACCCGCTACATGCAGTCGTCGAAAACCTTCGTCATGGTCGACCGCCCGTTCTGGAAGGACAAGGACCCGGAAACCGGCCGTGACCTGTTGAGCATGACCCTCACCGACCGCCTCACCCGCGGCACTTACCTGTTCGACAACGGCAACGACAAGCCCGGGGTGATCTGCCTGTCGTACTCGTGGATGAGCGACGCGCTGAAGATGCTGCCGCACCCGGTGGAGAAGCGTGTACAACTGGCCCTGGATGCGCTGAAGAAGATCTACCCAAAGACCGATATCGCCGGCCATATCATCGGCGACCCGATCACGGTTTCCTGGGAGGCCGACCCGTACTTCCTCGGTGCCTTCAAAGGCGCGCTGCCGGGCCATTACCGCTACAACCAGCGCATGTATGCGCACTTCATGCAGCAGGACATGCCGGCGGAGCAGCGCGGTATCTTCATTGCCGGTGACGACGTGTCATGGACCCCCGCCTGGGTTGAAGGCGCGGTGCAGACGTCGCTGAATGCGGTGTGGGGTATCATGAACCACTTTGGTGGCCACACCCACCCCGACAACCCCGGCCCAGGCGATGTGTTCAACGAAATCGGCCCGATCGCCCTGGCGGATTGAGACAAGGAGGCACCATGCGCATCGCTCTGTACCAAGGTGCACCCAAGCCACTGGATGTGCCCGGCAGCCTGCAACGGCTGCGTCACCAGGCGCAGTTGGCAGCCGAACGCGGCGCGCAGTTGCTGGTTTGCCCGGAGATGTTCCTGACCGGCTACAACATCGGCCTGGCCCAGGTCGAGCGCCTGGCCGAGGCCGCCGATGGCCCGGCAGCCATGACCGTGGTGGAGATCGCCCAGGCGCACCGCATCGCCATTGTCTATGGCTACCCTGAGCGCGGCGATGACGGGGCGATCTACAACAGCGTGCAGTTGATCGATGCGCATGGCCGCAGCCTGAGCAATTACCGCAAGACCCACCTGTTCGGTGAACTGGACCGTTCGATGTTCAGCCCAGGCGCCGACTATTTCCCGGTGGTGGAACTGGAAGGCTGGAAGGTTGGCCTGCTGATCTGCTACGACATCGAGTTCCCGGAGAACGCCCGGCGCCTGGCGCTGGATGGCGCCGAGCTGATCCTGGTGCCGACGGCGAACATGACGCCGTACGACTTTACCTGCCAGGTGACTGTGAGAGCCCGGGCGCAGGAAAACCAGTGCTATCTGGTGTATGCCAACTACTGCGGTGCGGAAGACGAGATCCAGTATTGCGGGCAGAGCAGCATCATCGGCCCGGATGGCAGCTTGCTGGCCATGGCCGGGCGGGATGAGTGCCAGTTGTTGGCAGAGCTGGAACATGAGCGGGTGGTGCTGGGACGCACGGCGTTTCCCTACCTGACCGATTTGCGCCAGGAGCTGCACCTGCGTAAAGGCTGACAGGGGCCGCTATGCGGCCCATTCGCGGGCACGCCCGCTCCCACGGGATCTGCGCTGCCTTTCATACCGGCGCCATACCCCGCGAATAGGCCGAGCCTGCAAACAAATCGGTTAGCATGGAAAGCCGCCACCGGAGCCCCCATGCCTGACGCCACTCGCCAACTCACCCTCGCCAACGGCTTGCAGTTGACCCTGCGCCACGCCCCGCGCCTCAAACGCTCGGCCGCCGCACTGCGGGTGCATGCGGGCAGCCACGACGCAGCTGCCAGATGGCCCGGTCTGGCGCACTTCCTCGAACACCTGTTCTTCCTCGGTACACCGCGCTTCCCGCTGGAAGACGGCCTGATGCGCTACGTACAAGCCGTGGGCGGACAGGTCAACGCCAGCACCCGCGAACGCGCCACCGACTTTTTCTTCGAGGTGCCACCCAACGCGCTCGATGGCGGTCTCGAGCGCCTGTGCCAAATGCTGTCAGAACCGGATCTGGGTATCGAACGCCAACGCCGTGAACGCGAAGTGATCCACGCCGAATTCATCGCCTGGTCGCGCAATCCATCGGCCCAACAGCAGTTCGCCCTGCTGCAGTCAGTCTCAGACAAGCATCCACTGGGCGCTTTTCATGCTGGCAATCGATACACCCTGGCCTTGCACGACGCAGCTTTCCAGCAAGCGCTTGCGGGCTTTCATCAGCGCTTCTACCAAGGCGGCCAGATCTGCTTGAGCCTTTGCGGGCCACAGCCGCTGGATGAACTTGAACGCCTTGCCCGGCAGCACGCCGAACTGTTCGCCGCAGGTGAGCGCGTGCCGCGAGCGCTGCCGCCGCCACTGCCCGCACTGGCTAACGCTCTGACCTTCACTCACCAAGGCCTCCCCAGCGGGGCCGAGCACGCCTTGGAACTGCTGATCGCTTACCTGGAGGACAGCCGCCCAGGTACCTGGCTGGGCGCGCTTCGCGAGCGTGGCTGGCTACAAAGCTTCACGGCCGAAAAGCTGTACGCGTTTGCCGGTCAGCTGCTGTGGCACCTTGACCTGAAGCTAAGTGCCGACGCTTGCCCGGACGAAACCTGCGCCCTGCTGCAAGGTTGGTTCAGGTTCATCCGCCAGGCCGACCGAGACCAGTTGAACCACCAATTCGGCTTGCTGCAGTGCAGCCGTGCGCAAAGTGCCAGCGCACTCGAACTGGCCCGCCGGGACAGCACAGGCCAGCCGTTCGCCAAGCTGGATGCCCAGGGGTTGCAGGCGCTTGGCGCCCTGCTGGAAAGCCTGCCAGGTAGCGACCATGGCAATTGGCAGCGCTTGCCAGTCGACCCATTGCTGAAGGCTGACCTGCGCCATGCCAAGGCGCAGCCGCTGCCGGCAGCGCTGAAGATCAGTGACCAGCTCCCGCCGGCGCGCCAATACGCTGCGCTGTACCTGCGCTGGCATGTACCTTCGCCTTTGCGCCAGCAGCTACAGCGTGTGCTGGAACTGGCCCTGGTACCACTGCAGGAACGCTGTGACCGCGCCTCCGTGCAACTGCAGTACAGCAGCGCCGGAGAATACTGGCAGTTGCGCTGCGCCGGCCTGCCAGCAGCAGTGCTGCGGGCAGTGGAACAAGCCTTGGCATTGATGCTCAAGCCACCTGCCAGTTGCTGGCTGCCCTGCACGGCGCAGCCCCCTGCCCTGATCCCCATCAGGGCCCTGCTCAAGCAACTGCCAGACGCGGTACGGGGTAGCCTGCCCGCAGCGGTGCCCGCCGACACGCTGAACCAGCAGCAACTCGACAGCCTGTGGCTGCACACCGAGTGGCATGGCATGGCTACCGGCTTCGAGGATACCGCGCTAAACGCCTTGGGCACTGCGCTGCAGCAGTGCCCTGGGCAAGGCTCGCGGCCTGCCCCCCTGCCTACATGGGCAAACCACCGCTGGCAGCATGCCCAAGTGCCAGGCAGCGAACATGCCCTGCTGCTGTTCTACCCGTTGCCTGCGGCCAAAGAAGCCGCAGGCCGTCTGTTAGCCCAGTTGCTGCAAGGACCGGTGTACCAACGCCTGCGGGTAGAATTGCAACTCGGCTATGCGGTGTTCAGCGCCTTTCGTCAGGTCGAGGGTGTTGGTGGGCTGCTGTTCGGCGTGCAGTCTCCCCACACCGGTCCGGCACAGGTGCTCAACCACCTGCTCGGCCTGCTGCGCCATGGCGTCACCCTTGACCCGGCCGCTCGCCAGGCATTGGCTGGGCAATTCGACGAGCCCGCCATGGCCAATGCCGATGTCGCCGAATGGGCGTGGCAGACACACTTGGCCACACAACCCGATAAGCTGGATGTGCTGCGCAGGTCTATCCTGACTACGCGGCAGACGGATCTGGACCACCTGCTGAGCGACCTGCTCGCCCCAGGTTTCGCTTGGCTATGTTTGGCCAACGCTGCCGCGCCAGACACTTCCTGGCAGGGTGAAAAACGATGATTATTACGCGAACTGCAACGGCGCTTCTCGAATAATTAACCTTCCGGTTCAAATTTTTCTTGTAAGATAGCGCAATCTCGGTTTCAGGGAACTGCCAGCGCATGGCGGTACCCAAGTAGTAGCTGAACAACCCAACCCTCATTCGGAAGGAGTAATTCCATGTGGACCAAACCTGCATACACTGACCTGCGTATCGGCTTCGAAGTTACCATGTACTTCGCTAACCGCTAAGCCAGGTTTAGGGTTTCACGCCTCGGCCTGCCGGGGCGTTTTCGTTTTTTCCGATCCGGTTTCTGCATAGAGAGTGGCCATGTACATCCAGGTTCTCGGCTCCGCCGCCGGTGGCGGGTTCCCGCAGTGGAACTGCAACTGCGTCAACTGCAAGGGCTACCGCGATGGCACCCTGCAAGCCACGGCGCGCACCCAGTCATCCATCGCCCTGTCCGACGACGGTGTGCACTGGATACTGTGCAATGCCTCGCCCGACATCCGCGCCCAACTGCAGGCCTTTGCGCCGATGCAACCGGCCCGGGCCCTGCGCGACACCGGCATCAACGCCATCGTCCTGCTGGACAGCCAGATCGACCACACCACCGGCTTGCTCAGCCTGCGCGAAGGCTGCCCGCATCAGGTGTGGTGCACGGAGATGGTCCACCAGGACCTGACCACCGGTTTTCCGCTGTTCAACATGCTCAGCCACTGGAACGGTGGCCTGCAGTGGAACCGTATCGAGCTGGAAGGCAGCTTCGTGATCGACGCCTGCCCCAACCTCAAGTTCACCCCCTTCCCCCTGCGCAGCGCCGCGCCGCCTTATTCGCCACACCGCTTCGACCCGCACCCGGGCGACAACCTTGGTTTGATGGTCGAAGACACCCGCACCGGCGGCAAGCTGTTCTACGCCCCGGGCCTGGGCCAGGTAGACGAAAAGCTGCTGGCGATGATGCACGGTGCCGACTGCCTGCTGGTCGACGGCACCCTGTGGGAAGACGACGAAATGCAGCGCCGCGGTGTCGGCACCCGCACCGGCCGCGAGATGGGCCACTTGGCGCAGAACGGCCCGGGCGGCATGCTCGAAGTGCTGGACGGTTTCCCGCGCCAGCGCAAAGTGCTTATCCACATCAACAACACCAACCCGATTCTCGATGAAAACTCCCCCGAGCGCGCCGAAGTCCTGCGCCGGGGCGTCGAAGTTGCCTTCGATGGCATGAGCATCGAGTTGTAAAACAGTCTGTGAGGCGAGACCAGACCCTGTGGGAGCGGGCACGCCCGCGAAAATGCCAACACGGTCTATGGCACCGGCTTCGCCGGTGTTCGCGGGCACGCCCGCTCCCACAAGGGAGAGAGATGTGCCAGGCCAGATAATCGTTCTACAGGAGCCAGCCGAATGAGCGACGCACTGCCAATGTCCCCTGCCGAGTTCGAGCAGGCCTTGCGCGCCAAGGGCGCCTATTATCACATCCATCACCCGTACCACGTGGCGATGTACCAAGGTCGCGCCACCCGCAAGCAGATCCAGGGCTGGGTGGCCAACCGCTTCTACTACCAGGTCAACATCCCGATGAAGGATGCTGCGATCCTGGCCAACTGCCCGGACCGCGAAGTGCGCCGCGAGTGGATCCAGCGCCTGCTCGACCACGATGGTGCGCCCGGCGAGGATGGCGGTATCGAAGCCTGGCTGCGCCTGGGCCAGGCTGTCGGGCTGGACCCGGACCAATTGCGCTCGCAAGAACTGGTATTGCCTGGCGTGCGCTTTGCCGTGGACGCCTACGTCAACTTCGCCCGCCGCGCCAGCTGGCAGGAAGCCGCCAGCAGCTCGCTGACCGAGCTGTTCGCCCCGCAAATCCACCAGTCACGTCTGGACAGCTGGCCACAGCACTACCCGTGGATCGACCCCGCCGGCTACGAGTATTTCCGTACCCGCCTGGGCCAGGCTCGACGCGATGTGGAACACGGCCTGGCGATTACCCTGCAGCACTACACCACCCGTGCGGGCCAGGAGCGTATGCTGGAGATACTGCAGTTCAAACTGGATATCCTGTGGAGCATGCTCGATGCCATGAGCATGGCCTACGAACTGAACCGCCCACCCTATCATTCCGTCACCCAGGAACGGGTGTGGCACAAGGGAATCACCCTATGAGTTTCGACCGTAACCAGGTACCGAACTGGCGCCCCGGCTATCGTTTCCAGTACGAGCCGGCGCAAAAGGGCCATGTGTTGCTGTACCCCGAAGGCATGATCAAGCTCAACGACAGCGCGAGCCTGATCGGTGGCCTGATCGACGGCCAGCGCGACGTGGCAGCAATTATCAGCGAACTCGAACAGCAATTCCCCGGTGTCCCGCAAGTGGCGGACGACATCGAGCAGTTCATGGAGGTGGCCCGTGCCGAACACTGGATCGTCCTCGCCTGAGTTGCCGCCTACCCCCGAGGTCGGCCTGCCGCTGTGGCTGCTGGCCGAACTCACCTACCGCTGCCCGCTGCAGTGCCCTTACTGCTCCAACCCGCTGGACTTCGCCGCCCAGGGCCAGGAGCTGAGCACCGAACAGTGGTTCAAGGTCATGGCTGAAGCGCGGGAAATGGGTGCCGCACAAATCGGCTTTTCCGGCGGTGAACCACTGGTACGCCAGGACCTTGCCCAGCTGATAGCAGAGGCCCGCCGCCTGGGTTACTACACCAACCTGATCACCTCGGGCATTGGCCTGACCGAGGCACGCATCGCCGAATTCAAGAAGGCTGGCCTGGACCATATCCAGATCAGCTTCCAGGCCAGCGACGAGCAGGTGAACAACCTGCTGGCTGGCTCGAAGAAGGCCTTTGCACAGAAGCTGGAAATGGCCCGCGCGGTGAAAGCCCATGGCTACCCGATGGTGCTCAACTTCGTCACTCATCGGCACAACATCGACAAGATCGACCGCATCATCGAGTTGTGCATTGCCCTGGAGGCCGACTTCGTCGAGCTCGCCACGTGCCAGTTCTATGGCTGGGCGCACCTCAACCGCCTGGGACTGCTGCCAACCCGCGCGCAGCTCGAGCGGGCCGAACGTATCACCAACGAATACAGGGACAAGCTCAAGGCCGAGGGCAACCCGTGCAAGCTTATTTTCGTTACCCCTGACTACTACGAAGAGCGTCCCAAGGCCTGTATGAACGGCTGGGGCAACCTGTTCCTCACCATCACCCCGGACGGCACCGCATTGCCCTGCCACGGCGCCCGCCAGCTGCCCGTGCAGTTCCCGAATGTACGCGACCACGACTTGCACCATATCTGGTATGAATCGTTCGGTTTCAACCGCTTCCGTGGCTATGAGTGGATGCGCGAACCTTGCCGCTCCTGCGACGAAAAAGAAAAGGACTTCGGCGGCTGTCGCTGCCAGGCCTTCATGCTCACCGGCGATGCCAGCAACGCCGACCCGGTGTGCGCCAAGTCGACCGAGCACGGCATCATTCTCAAGGCCCGCGAGGAGGCTGAAACCGCCCAGCTCGCGATCGAACAGATGACCTTCCGCAATGATCGAAACTCCCGTGTCATCGCCCGCGGCTGAATTCAGCGCGGCCCAGGCAGTTGCCGCCGGCACCGACTTTGCCGAACTCAAGGTCAGTGCCGACGGGCTGTTCTGGAACGAATTCCGCCCGGCCGACGGTGCTTGCCGTATCTGGCACTGGTTGCACTACCAAGCTCGCTGCCTGACCCCGGACGGCTTCAGCGTGCGCAGTCGGGTCTACGAATATGGTGGCGGCAGCTTCTGCCTGGGCGGCGACGGGCTGGTGTTCGTCAACGAAAAGGACCAGCAGGTCTACACCCAGCCGCTGGACGATCTGTTACCACGTGCACTGACCCAGGATGCCAGCTGCCGCTATGGCGATGTGCAGTGGCACGACGGCCAGGTGCTGGCCGTCGAAGAGCGCCATGCCGAACAGGTAGAGCATCGCCTGGTCGCTCTGGGTAACAGCAGCCGCGAAGTCCTCGCCGAGGGCGCCGACTTCTACGCCTCGCCTGCTGTCAGCGCCGATGGCCAGCGCCTGGCGTGGATCGAATGGGACCGCCCGGCACAGCCCTGGACCGTCACCCGGCTGATGTGCCGCGCGCGCGATGCCAGCGGCCACTGGGGGCCGGCGCAATGTGTAGCCGCCGCAGAAGAATCGTTGCAACAACCACGCTTCGATGCCCAAGGTCGGCTCTACTGCCTTTCCGACCGCAAGGGCTTCTGGCAACCCTGGGGTGAGGTCGATGGCCAATGGCAAGCGTTGCCCGCCGCATCGGCGGACCATGCTGCTGCGCCTTGGCAATTGGGGACCTGCACCTGGTTGCCACTGAGCCCGCAAAGCTACCTGGCCAGTTGGTTCGAAGACGGCTTCGGGCAATTGGGGCTGCGTGGTGAAGATGGCCGTATGGAACGTTTTGCCAGTGCCTACACACGCTTTCGCAGCCTGACCATGGACAGCGAACACCTGTATGCCATTGCAGCGTCGCCCATCAGCCCACCGGCAGTCATTGCCATTGACCGCAACAACCACGAAGTACGCGTGCTGGCCGGCGGTGCCGAAGTGCTGCCGGCAGGGAATATCAGCCTGCCGCAGCCGATCCACTACAACAGTGACGGCGAGCAGGCCCATGGTTTCTTCTACCCCCCAGCGCAGTCGCAAGGCGCCGCACCGCTGGTGGTATTCATCCACGGCGGGCCAACCTCAGCCTGCTATCCCGTGCTCGACCCGCGCATTCAGTATTGGACCCAGCGCGGCTTTGCCGTGGCCGACCTCAACTACCGGGGCAGCACCGGCTATGGCCGGGAGTACCGGCAGGCACTGCATCAGCGCTGGGGCAAAAGCGATGTGGCCGATGCCTGCGCGGTGGTCGAATACTTGGCGGCTCAGGGCTTGGTCGACAAACGCAAGGCATTCATCCGCGGCGGCAGCGCCGGGGGTTACACCACCCTGTGCGCCTTGGCGTTTCAAGACGTGTTCCGCGCCGGCGCCAGCCTGTACGGGGTCAGTGACCCGGTAGCCCTGGCCCGTGCCACCCACAAGTTCGAAGGCGATTACCTGGACTGGCTGATCGGCGACCCGCAGCGGGACGTTGAACGCTATCGCCAGCGCACGCCGTTGCTGCATGCAGAGCGAATCAAGGTACCGGTGATTTTCTTCCAGGGTGAGCTGGATGCGGTGGTGGTGCCGGAGCAGACACGCTCCATGTTGGCTGCGTTGCAGGCCAACGGGATCGACGCTGAAGGGCATTTTTATGCGGAGGAGCGGCATGGGTTCCGCAAGGCGGAGAACCTGGCGCATGCCTTGGAAGAAGAGTGGAAATTCTATTGCCGGGTGTTGGTGCAGTAGTTACAGGCGCCCCTGCAGGAGCAACCTTTCGCTGCTCCTGCAGGCGCGGGCTCAGCCTGTGTCACCGCTTGGCGATGATGTACACCGCATGCACGATCCCCGGAATGTACCCCAGCAGGGTCAGCAGGATATTCAGCCAGAACGCCCCGCCAAACCCGACCTGAAGGAACACCCCCAGCGGCGGCAGGATAATGGCGATGATAATGCGGATAAAGTCCATGCGAGTTTCTCCTGAAGGGTTACATCAAAGACTAGCTGCCAGCCGAAGAGGTTCCACAGGCAAAAAAAACGCCCCGGGCCGAATGAAACAGGCCAGGGGCGATGCGCAGGAACGCCAGACGGTTCGTTGAATTCTTTGGCAGGCCGCTACGCCGGCACTTCGCGGCGGGCCTGCTGCTGGGCATGCAGGCGGGCGAAAGCGCGCGCCAGGCGCAGCAGCATTTCGTCGATGTTGCCTTTGCTCACAGTCAGCGCCGGAGAAAAGCGCACCACATCCGTTTGCGGCGCGTTGAGCAGCAGGCCCTCGTGCAGGGCCGCAGCCACCAGCTCGCGGGCCAGGTTTTCTTTCAGTTGCAGGGCCCATAGCAGCCCGTGACCGCGCACTTCACCCTGACCATAGCGCCCGGTCAGGCGGCTCAGGCCTTCACGCAGGTGACGACCGTTGTCCTGAACCTGGGCCAGAAAGCCAGGTTCCAGCACGCTGTCCAGCACCGCCAGGCCGGCGGCGCACATCAGCGCGTTGCCATGGTGGCTGCCGTCCAGCTCACCAGGCTCGGCGCAGCATGCCTTGCCCCTGGCCAGCAAGGCGGCCAGTGGCACGCCGCCCCCCAGGCCCTTGCCCAAAGTGATGATGTCGGCGCGCACGCCATAGAGCTCCTCGGCCAGCAGCGCACCACAGCGACCAATACCGGTCTGCACCTCATCAAGGATCAGCAGGATGCCCAGTTCGCGGCAGAGCGTTTCCACGCCCTTGAGGTATTCCTGAGTAGCGGGAATAACGCCCGCCTCACCCTGTATCGGCTCGAGCATGATCGCCACGGTGCGTGAATCCACCTCGGCGTGCAGCGCCGCCAGGTCGTTGAACGGCACCTTGCTGAAACCCGGCAGGCCAGGTTCGCAGCGATTGCATGGTAACGGGTCGGATGCGGACAGCGCGCCCAGGCTACGGCCATGGCAGGCTTGGCTGGCAGTAATGATGTGATAGGCGCCATTGCGGTGCAGCTGGCCCCACTTACGCGCCAGCTTGATCGCCC
This sequence comes from Pseudomonas sp. D5(2026), assembly GCF_057766845.1. Lineage (NCBI taxonomy): Bacteria > Pseudomonadati > Pseudomonadota > Gammaproteobacteria > Pseudomonadales > Pseudomonadaceae > Pseudomonas > Pseudomonas sp. D5(2026). The sequence goes on along the minus strand of NZ_CM173421.1, from coordinate 373,514 downwards.
CTTCACAGGCCTCTGCACCGCTGTTGAGCAGGTAGGCCTGGTCACTGCCGGTACTCTGACACAGCCGATTGACCAGCCCCAGCAGGCCACGGTTGTGAAAGCCCGAGCCCGGGTTGATCAACGCCTGAGCCTGGGCTCCCAACGCTTTGACCAGCACGCTGGGGCTGTGGCCCAAGCTGTTGACCGCGCCGCCTTGGGTGAAGTCCAGGTAGGCATGCCCTTCGTTGTCCCACAACCAGGAGCCCTGGCCACGCACGAATACCTGCGCCGCACGTTCGGCGCCGGGCATCAGGCGATCAAGCGACAGCTCGGATGCTTGCGGCACGATCACCGGCGCACGCTTGGGCTCGGCGGCGGCGGCAGAAGCCGAGCGGCGCAGGTTGAACAGGTTCATCAGGGCTCCAACCAATCACGGTAAAGGGCAGCCACGGTGCGGTCTTGATGCCGGCACTCGATATTTTGCCTTGCCTATCAAAAGTGTTTTTCATCCATGGTAACAATCGACCGAATCATCGCTGTAACCCTTTGGAATACGGCGATAGACTAGGCTTCAACAGGGTTTTCGACCATTTCGTTTTTCCAGCATTTTCGATAAGTATTACTTATGGATTTCCGCCAACTGCGTTATTTCGTCGCGGTGTACGAAGAAGGCCACGTAGGCCGTGCCGCCGAACGCCTGTCGCTGTCACAGCCGGCGCTTTCCCAGCAGATCCGCCAATTGGAGCACAGCCTCGACCTGAGCCTGTTCGAGCGCAGCAACAAACGCTTGCTGCCGACCTTGGCCGCCCACACCTTGTACAACCATGCCCTGCCGTTGCTCGACGGCCTGCAGCGTGCCCACGAAGCTATGCGCAACTTCAAGGGCCAGTCGCTGCGCACCTTGGCTATCGGTGTATTGCAGACCGTGCGGCCAAGCCTGATACCGCAGCTGCTTGAACGGCTGCGCAAGGCTCAACCCCACCTGGTCGTGCAGATTTACGAGTTGTCGGGGTTGGAGATCGAACGGCGCCTGCTCAACGGCAGCCTGGACATCGGCATCAGCTACTTGCCGCCGCGCCAGCCAGGTCTGCATGGCCTGCTGTTGTACGAAGATGAGCTGCAACTGGTCATACCCGATACCCACCCGCTGAAGGACTTCAAGAAGGTGTCCATCCGCCAGGCCGCCGAGTTGCCCATGCTGATGCTGGGCGAGGAGTTCCAGATCCGCCAGATCTGGCAGGCGCAGTTGGCCAGCCAGGGTCGACGGCCGCAGGTGCAGGCAGAGATGAACAATATGGCAGGGATTCTCGATAGCCTCGCGCACACGGCGCTGGCTACCATTCTGCCGGGGCGCGCCAAGGAGGCCGCCGAAGATGATCAGGGGCTGCTGTGGAAGCCGCTCAGCGAGCCGCGCGTGCCGCTGAAGGTTGGCCTGGTCTTCCGCGATGCCCAGCGCCAGCAGGCGTCCGTAGAGCTGCTGCGCACGTTGCTGGAGGAAGAGACGGACGCTCGTCTGTTGGGGGCATCACCGCTGGATGTGCTGGCCTGAAAAACACGCACGCAAAGAAAACCCCGCCGAAGCGGGGTTTTCCAGACTGTTTCCCTGTGACATCCGTATCGCCCCGCCATCCTGGCAGGTGTTCCTTCGTCGTCGTCCTTGATCTGTCCTTTGCGCTTCCTGCGCAACGTCCATGTGGTAAAGATTAACCGTGGATCCAATCTTAGAACAGTGGTGAAAAGTCACCACGTCGTGTAGGAAAAAGCTTACACGGGAGATTCATACCCAGATATCTGGGGAATCGGGCCACTGGGTAGCCCTCAATATCAGAACTGCTCGGCATCCAGCAGGTAAAGCGACTCACTCCCCGCCTTCACCGAAGCCACCAGCGAATCCACCCGTGGCAGCAACCGTGCAAAATAGAACCGCGCCGTACCCAGCTTGCCCGAATAGAACGCCGCATCCCCATCGCCCGCCTGCGCCGCCCGCGCCATCAGTGCCCACATATAGCCATAGGCAACATAGCCGAAGGCATGCAGGTACTCGACCGAAGCCGCGCCAATTTCATTCGGGTTGCCCTTGGCCTGCTGCAATACCCACTCGGTCAACCCATCGAGCTGATCGAGCGAAGCACGCAATGGCTTGGTGAATTCGTCCAGTTCGCTGCCTGCATGAGTAATGAACTGGCGAATCTCATCAGAGAACAGCTTGTAGTATGCCCCGCCGCTGGCCACCACTTTACGGCCCATCAGGTCGAGGGCCTGGATGCCATTGGTCCCCTCGTAGATTTGGGTAATGCGCACATCGCGCACCAACTGCTCCTGCCCCCACTCACGAATGTAACCATGCCCGCCAAATACCTGCTGGCCATGCACTGCGCACTCCAGACCCAGGTCGGTGAGGAAGGCCTTGGCCACCGGCGTCAGCAGTGCCACCAGCTCTTCGCTGCGTTTGCGCACGCTGGCGTCTTCGCTGTACTTGGCACTGTCCAGTTGCATGGCCACGTAAGTGGAGAACGCGCGGCCACCTTCGATCAGTGCCTTCATGGTCAACAGCATGCGACGCACGTCCGGGTGGACGATGATCGGATCGGCAGCCTTGTCCTTGGCTTGCGGGCCAGTCGGGGCACGGCTCTGCAGGCGATCGCGGGCGTACTCCACGGCGTTCTGATAGGAGCGCTCGGCTGACGCCAGGCCTTGAATGCCGACACCCAGGCGCTCGTAGTTCATCATGGTGAACATGGCCGCCAGGCCCTTGTTCGGCTCACCGACGATATAGCCGACTGCTTCGTCGAAGTTCATCACACAAGTAGCCGAGGCCTGGATGCCCATTTTGTGCTCGATCGAGCCGCAAGTGGCCGGGTTCCGCGCACCGAGGCTACCGTCTTCATTGACCAGGAACTTTGGCACCAGGAACAGCGAAATACCTTTCGGCCCCGCCGGTGCATCCGGCAACTTGGCCAGTACCAGATGGATGATGTTCTCGGTCAGGTCGTGTTCGCCACCAGTGATGAAGATCTTGGTGCCGCTGACCTTGTAGCTGCCGTCAGCCTGGGGCTCGGCCTTGGTGCGGATGATGCCCAGGTCGGTGCCGGCATGCGGCTCGGTCAGGCACATGGAGCCGGCCCAAACGCCGGCATACATGTTCGGAAGGTATTTTGCCTTCAAGGCCTCGCTGGCGTGGGCGTTGATCGACAGACAGGCGCCGGCGGTCAGCATCGGGTACAGGCCGAAGGCCAGGCTGGATGCGTTGACCATTTCCTCGACCTGGGCCGAGATGGCCTTGGGCATACCCATACCGCCGAACAGCGGGTCACCGCCCACGCCCACCCAGCCGCCTTCGGCGTAGGTGTTGTAGGCCTCGATGAAACCGGCTGGGGTGCGTACCACGCCGTTATCCCAGTGGCAGCCCTCTTCGTCGGCGGCGCGGCTGAGCGGCGCAATGGTCTTGGCGGTGACCTTGCCGGCTTCTTCCAGCACGGCCATGGCCGTGTCGGCATCGACGACCTCCGCCAGCCCGGGCAACTGCGTCCACTGCTCGGCCACGTTGAAGACTTCATTCAGTACGAAGCGCATGTCACGCAGGGGCGCTTTATAGTCAGCCATGACAACCTCTCACTAGTCGGGTCGGGGCGGTCTCGGGGAACCGCGACACTGGGGTTACCGGCAGTGTAACCGAACAACTTTTGCGAGACATAGGGTCATCAATCGACTATATAGTCTCGCACAGTCACGCTGTACGCACTGCCCCACGCGGCGATTGTCGCCCATGCACCATGACACAATTGCGCCCCGCACCTTTGGCGCTGTAAAGCGCCTGGTCGGCGGATTTCAGCACCGCCTCGGGGTTGCGATGATCCGCCTGGCGCTCGGCCACGCCGATACTGATGGTGACCGAAACCGTGCCGCCGCCGCTGCCAGCGCGGCGCTGGCGCCCGGCGGTATCGTCCTGCGGGCGGTTGTGCTGGTCGCGCAGGTGCATCACGTAATTAGCGATCACTTCACGCACGGCCTCCACATGCGGCACGCACTCCTCGGCGGTCTTGCCGGCGAACACCAGGGCGAACTCTTCCCCACCATAACGGTAGGCGCGACCACCGCCGGTGACCTTGGACAAGCGGCTGGCGACCAACCGCAGCACCTGGTCACCGACATCGTGGCCGTGGGTGTCGTTGAATTTCTTGAAATGGTCGACATCGGTCATGGCGATGACATAGTTGCGCCCCAGGCGCTGCATGCGCTCGTTCAGCGCACGGCGCCCCGGCAGGCCAGTCAGCTCGTCACGGAAAGCCATCTGATAAGCCTCGTGCGCCACTGCTGCGGCGATCATCAGCATTACCTGGCTGCACATGATGTTCAGGGTAAACGGCAGGATGAAGGTTTGCGGCAGCATCCAGAAAATGCCCAGCAGGCCGATCAACTGCGCGGCGTGCAGCGGCCGGGGTGCACGCAGGTACTGCACCACCAGCAGAATGAACACACCAAGGAACAGTGGGTAGACCATCTGGATCAGGCTCATCCAGTGACCATGCAAAGCCGGCCAGCGGATCTCCGCCAACCAGGTCAGCAACGCCTCGGGGTAGCTTTGCTGGAGGGCCACCGCCACGCTGCCCACGGCAAACAGCACAGCACCGCGGGCGACCAGGTCCTGCAGCAGGTGCGTACGCTCCTGCCAGGCGCCATACAGCCCGAACAGCGCCGGCAGCAGCAGGCAGACCAGGTGGAAGATCACCGCCGCGTCCTCACGCACGCGGCCATGGTCACGATAGAAGTCGGTCTGGGTATCGAGCAGGAAGTAGGCGATGTACACCGTCAGCATCAGAAACAGCTCACGCTGGCGGCGGTAGACCGCGCAGTAGGCGCCGCCCAGCAGTAGAACCAAGGTAGGCAGGACATTGAACAGCGATGTGAAAAAGACGCTGAGGTCTCTCACATAGGCTGCGGCGAGCCCTGCCAGCAACAAGAACAGCGACGGCATGAAGTGGCTTGCGCGAACAGCGTTAAGACGAAACAAGGGTAATCTCCAACCCGGCAGATCAATAATGGCATTGTGCCCTCACTTCATCGGCAGTGCACTGGAACAGTTGAATTTGCGGTTGGATTTACCAGCTTCCGGTCTCCTGCAAGGGGCCGCGCTGAACCCGAAGACGTAAAAAACCCGCCTACCGGTCAGGGCAGGCGGGTTTTGAGTACAGCGCCAGTATCAGTACGACAGGCCGAAGTGCTCTTCGTCCATCGCCATCAGGTTGTTGGCACCCGACAACATGGTCGCCACATGGGTACGGGTACGCGGCAGAATACGCTGGAAGTAGAAGCGGGCAGTCTGCAACTTGGCGGTATAGAACGCCTCTTCGCTGGTGCCAGCTGCCAGTTTCTCAGCGGCCAGGCGGGCGATGTCGGCCCAGAAGTAGGCCAAGCAAGCATAGCCGGAGTACATCAGGTAATCGACCGAAGCCGCACCCACTTCTTCACGGTCCTTCATGGCAGCCATGCCCACTTTCATGGTCAGCTCGCCCCACTCCTTGTTGATGGCCGCCAGCGGTTCGACGAACTCCTTGACCGCTTCGTTACCTTCCTGCGCCTGGCAGAACTTATGCACGATCTTGGTGAAGCCCTTCAGTGCTTCGCCCTGAGTCATAAGCACTTTACGACCGAGCAAGTCGAGGGCCTGAATTCCGGTAGTGCCTTCGTACAGCATGGAGATGCGGCTGTCGCGCACGTTCTGCTCCATGCCCCATTCGGCGATGAAGCCATGGCCACCGTAGATCTGCACGCCGTGGTTGGCGGCTTCGAAACCGACTTCGGTCATGAATGCCTTGGCGATCGGGGTCAGGAACGCCAGCAGGGCATCGGCCTTCTTGCGCTCTTCTTCGTCCTGGCTGTACTTGACGATGTCCACCTGCTTGGCGGTGAAGTACACCATCGCGCGGTTGCCTTCGGCGAAGGCCTTCATGGTCAGCAGCATGCGACGCACGTCTGGGTGGACGATGATCGGGTCGGCAGCCTTGTCCGGCGCTTTCGGGCCGGTCAGGGAACGCATTTGCAGGCGCTCACGGGCGTACTTCAGGCCACCCTGGAACGCCACTTCGGCGTGGGCCAGGCCTTGCAGTGCGGTCCCCAGGCGCGCAGTGTTCATGAAGGTGAACATGCAGTTCAGGCCTTTGTTGGCCGGGCCGATCAGGTAGCCGGTGGCAGCATCGAAGTTCATGACGCAGGTAGCGTTACCGTGGATGCCCATCTTGTGTTCGATCGAGCCGCAGCTAACGCCGTTGCGCTCACCCACGCCACCCTCGGCGTTGGGCAGGAACTTCGGCACGATAAACAGCGAAATACCCTTGGTACCGGCCGGTGCGTCCGGCAGGCGGGCCAGAACGATATGGACGATGTTGTCGGCCATGTCGTGTTCGCCGGCCGAAATGAAGATTTTGGTGCCCGACACCTTGTAGCTGCCGTCGGCCTGTGGCTCGGCCTTGGTGCGCAGCATGCCCAGGTCGGTACCGCAGTGCGGTTCGGTCAGGCACATGGTACCGGTCCACTCGCCGGACACCAGCTTGGTCAGGTAGGTGTGCTGCTGCTCGGCAGTGCCATGCGCAGAAATAGTGTTCATCGCGCCATGCGACAGGCCTGGGTACATGCCCCACGACCAGTTCGAACCACCGACCATTTCGCTCAGGGCCAGGCCCAGCGACTCTGGCAGGCCTTGGCCGCCGTGCTCGACGTCATGTGCCAGGCTAGGCCAGCCGCCTTCGACGAACTGCTGGTAGGCTTCCTTGAAGCCGGTTGGGGTTTTCACCCCCGATTCGCTCCAGGTGCAGCCTTCCTGGTCACCCACGCGGTTCAGCGGCGACAACACCTGCTCACAGAACTTCGCGCCTTCTTCAAGAATCGCGTCGACCATGTCGGGCGTGGCGTCCTGGCAACCCGGCAGGCTCTGATAGTGCGCCTCATAGCCAAGCAGCTCGTCGCGAACGAAGCGGATATCACGCAAGGGGGCTTTGTAGTCAGGCATTGCGATGAACCTCTAGGTGAGTTCTGTGGGGTGACCCGCGCTTGGCGGAAGCCGATCAAACAGTTGTTTGAAACTTACGTTTAGCTCAGCTTTCTGTCAAGGATGGACTATGGTGCCATTTCCGCCACGAAAAATGGCAAATACGCCAACGCTCGGCAAAACACCTGTAGGAGCGGGCTCGCCCGCGAATGCTTCCAACCAAACCAAACTGTTGTCTGATCGGACGCATTCGCGGGCAAGCCCGCTCCTACAAGGGCATGCGCTGAAATAGGGGATGACGCAAGTGTTCAGGCGTAGGTGTCGATGAACCGGCCAAGCATTTCGTCGGATGCCTTAGCGACCTTTGCGCCGAGTTCGACTTCGGTCTTGCCCACCGCCTGTTGCACGACACTGGTGGCCATGTCCATCTGCTGGCTGCGGTCGACCGCGCGCAGGCGTTCGGCCTGAAAATCGCTGGACTGGCTAGTGGCGGTGCGTTCGGCAGTGGTGTTGGCGATCTGGCTGGCGGCTTGATCGACGCGGTTCTGCCCGGTCTGGATTGCGCTCAGGCCCGCGTAGTAGGCGGAGCTACCGGTGATTTCCATGTCAGGACTCCATTGACGCTGGATGACGAACAGCCCCAATTAAAGCAGGCTGGGCGCGAAAAGGCCCGTTTAAATCCCTAATGGCTCAATGCCAGTTGATAGGCCTTGGGTATTCCTGCACTGGCCTCTTCGCGGGCAACCCCCGCAAGGAGGCCGGGCCGGCAACATACTAATCCAGCAAATCCAGCTGCAGATGCTCAGCCACCATGTCGGCACTGGCCTGCTTGAGCTTGGGCACCCGCCCCAGACATGGCGCCGGCAAGCGCTCTGCAAGGCTGGCCAGGTTCTCTTCCAGGCGCGAGGTACGCGGCTCGATGATGTTTGCCACCCAACCCGCCAACTGCAGCCCATCACGCTCGATCGCCTCGGCACTAAGCAAGGCATGGCTGATGCAACCCAAGCGCACGCCTACCACCAGAATCACCGGCAACCGCAGGGCAACGGCAAGGTCGGACAGGTTCTCCAGGCCCGACAGCGGTACGCGCCAGCCACCGGCTCCCTCAATCAGGGTGAAGTCGGCATTTTGTTGCAGCACATTGCGCATCGCCGCGAGCAGTTCTGGCACGGCCAGCGTCACCCCTGCCTCGCGCGCCGCCACATGCGGGGCAATAGCAGGCTCGAAGGCAAACGGATTGACCTGCTCATAGGGCAGCTTGACCGTGCTTTCGTCGATCAGCGCCAGGGCATCACTATTGCGCAAGCCTTTCGGCGTCATCGTACAGCCCGAGGCAACCGGCTTGGCACCCAGCGTGCTCATGCCCTGCAAACGTGCCGCATGCAACAGGCCGGCGGCAATGGTGGTCTTGCCGACATCGGTATCGGTACCAGCAATGAAAAAGGCCTGGCTCATCGTGCTCCCCTTACGCCTGTGGTTTGCGCAACACACCATAGACCACTTGATAGGTGGCTGGCAGCCCTGCGGGCTGGCGAAATGCCTCATAGGCCTGCAGCAGGCCCTGCATTCGCGCCCGGCCGGTGAGACCGGAAGGTCGCCCAGGGTTCAGATTGTGCGCCCCCAACGCCTTCAGTTCGTGGGTCAGGCTGCGCACATCCGGGTAGTGCAGCACATGCGGGCACCGCTCCAGCTCAAGCTGTTCAAAACCGCTGGCTGCGCACAGGCGCTGATAGTCCTCGAAACGGCGGAAGCGGTTTACATGCACCAGACCATCCACCGCCTGCCAGCTGGCGCGCAGTTCGTCGAGGGTGCCCACGCACAGGCTGCTGAAGGCCAGTACACCGCCTGGGCGCAGCACCCGCTGCGCCTCGGCCAGCACACTGGCGAACTGATCGCACCACTGCACCGCCAGGCTGGAAAACACCAGGTCGACGCTGCCATCGCGCAGCGGCAAACGCTCGGCGTCGCCAACCACGTGATACTGCGCCCCGCCCTTCACATGACGGGCGTGCAGCAACATGCCTTCGGCAATATCCACCGCCACGCCACAGGCCTGGGTGAAACGCTCGGCCAGCATGCGGCTGAAATGGCCGGTGCCGCTGCCCAGGTCCAGCCAGTGTGACGGCTGCAGGCCTGCCGGTAACTGCTCCAGTAGGCTCAGACCTACAGCGCGCTGAAGGGCCGCCACGCTGTCGTAGCTGGCCGCGGCGCGGGAGAACGAGGCCGCCACCTGGCGCTTGTCGGGCAATGCGCCGGGCAGGGTCGGACGGGAAAGGTCAGTCATCGCCACTCTCATGCAGGAAACTCTTGATGCCCGCCGCCAGCTCCTGCGGGTACTCCAGCAGGAACGCGTGGGAACTGTCTTCGACCAGGCCCACTTCCACATCGGGCAACAGCTCGCTCAAGGCCTTTGCCGCCTCTGCCGGCACTAGCGCATCGCTGCCGGCAAACAGGTGCAGCTGCGGGCCTCCATAGGCTTGCAAAGCTTCGCGGGTGTCCAGCTTGGCCAGCACTTCAAGGCCAGTGGCCAGGTACAACGGGTCGGTATCCGGCACGCCGACACCCAGTTGGCGCAACAGGGTACGCGGCTGCAGGGCGCCGTCGCTGCACAAGGTACGGAAGCGCTTGAGGGTGACCTGGGTATGGCTGCGGCAGCCGTCGAGGAAGGTGCCGAAGGTGTCTTCGGCCATGCCGTGCGGCCAGTCTGGCCGGGCCAGGAAGCTGGGGTTGCTGGCCAAGGTCAGCAGCCCGCAGCAGTGGTCGCCACGCTTGTGCGCCAGCGCGCTGGCCAACATGCCACCCAGTGACCAGCCACCCAGCCAGGCATTGCTGGGCAGCTTGCGGTCCAGATGGTCGATCCAGGCCTGCACATCGCTGTGGGGCAGTTCTGGCAGGGGCATCAGCTCTACCTGCAGGCGGGCGTCCTGGGCCCGCAGGCTAGCGGCCAGCGGCTCCAGCGCAGCAGTTCCCAAGCCCCAGCCAGGCAACAGAACAAGTCGATTACGCATCGGCGTTCTCCAACTGTGGATAACACTCGGCCAATGCATTCAACAATAGCTGCACCTGCGCCTCGCTGTGCGCGGCGCTCAAGGTCACCCGCAGGCGTGCGCTGCCAGCCGGCACGGTGGGTGGGCGGATGGCCGTCACCAGCAAGCCGCGCTCACGCAGCAGGCGTGACAGACGCAACGCCTTCGCACTGTCGCCGATCACGATAGGCTGGATTGGCGTCGGGCTGTCCATCAACTGCAGCCCCATCTGCTGCGCGCCTTTTCTGAACTGGCGAATCAAGGCTGCCAGATGCTCACGACGCCAGGTTTCACGGCGCAGCAGCTCCAGGCTCTTGAGTGTGGCGCAGGCCAGCGCCGGTGGCTGGCTGGTGGTGTAGATGTAGGGGCGGGCGAACTGCACCAGCGCCTCGATCAGCTCTTCGCTGCCAGCAACAAAGGCGCCCGCAGTGCCGCAAGCCTTGCCCAGCGTGCCGATCAGCACCGGTACGTCATCTACGCCCAGGCCAAAGTGTTCGACGATACCGCCGCCCTGTGCGCCCAAGGTACCCAGGCCATGGGCATCGTCAACCATCAACCATGCGCCGCGGGCACGGGCGACATCGGCCAGCGCCGGCAGGTCGGCCAGGTCACCGTCCATGCTGAACACGCCATCGGTCACCACCAGGGTATTGCCGACCGCCTTGTCCAGGCGGCTGGCCAGGCTGGCCGGGTCGTTGTGCAGGTAGCGGTTGAAGCGGGCACCACTGAGCAGCCCGCCATCCAGCAGCGACGCATGGTTCAGGCGGTCTTGCAGCACCGTGTCGCCCTGCCCCACCAGCGCGGTGATGGCGCCCAGATTGGCCATGTAGCCGGTGGAGAACAACAGCGCGCGCGGGCGCCCGGTGAGTTCAGCCAGTGCCTCTTCAACCTGATGGTGCGGTGCGCTGTGGCCAACCACCAGGTGCGAGGCACCACCCCCCACCCCCCAGCGCTCGGCGCCGGCCTGCCAGGCGGCGATCACTTCGGGGTGGTTGGCCAGGCCCAGGTAGTCATTGCTGCAGAAGGCCAGCAACCGCTGGCCGTCGACCACCACTTCCGGCCCCTGCGGGCTTTCCAGCAACGGCCGCTGCCGATACAGGTCTGCTGCGCGCCGTTCGGCCAGGCGCACAGCCAGATCGAAAGCCATGTCAGGCTGTCGCGGCGTCGTAGAACATCTCGCTGCTGCGCTGCTCGATCAGCGCTTGCTCGATGGCTGCCTGATGCACTTCGTCAGCGTGCTCTTCACGCGCTTCGGGCTTGATACCCAGGCGTGCGAACAGCTGCATGTCCTTGTCGGCCTGGGGGTTGGCGGTGGTCAGCAGTTTTTCGCCGTAGAAGATCGAGTTGGCGCCCGCCATGAAGGCCAGGGCCTGCATCTGCTCGTTCATCTGCTCGCGGCCGGCGGACAGGCGCACGTGAGACTTGGGCATGAGGATACGGGCCACGGCCAGCATACGGATAAAGTCGAACGGGTCGACGTCCTCTTCCTCAGCCAGCGGCGTGCCGGCTACCTTGACCAGCATGTTGATCGGCACCGACTCCGGGTGCTCCGGCAGGTTGGCCAACTGGATCAGCAGGCCGGCACGGTCGTCCAGCGACTCACCCATGCCCAGAATGCCACCAGAGCAGATTTTCATCCCGGCATCGCGCACGTAGGCCAGGGTCTGCAGGCGCTCGCTGTAGGTACGCGTGGTGATGATGCTGCCGTAGAACTCCGGGGAGGTGTCGAGGTTGTGGTTGTAGTAGTCCAGGCCAGCCTGGGCCAGGGCTTTGGTCTGCTCCTGGTCGAGCTTGCCAAGGGTCATGCAGGTTTCCAGGCCCATGGCCTTGACGCCTTTGACCATCTCCAGCACGTAGGGCATGTCTTTGGCCGACGGGTGCTTCCACGCCGCCCCCATGCAGAAACGGGTAGAACCGATGGCTTTGGCGCGGGCAGCTTCTTCCAGCACCTTCTGCACTTCCATCAGCTTCTGTTTTTCCAGCCCGGTGTTGTAGTGGCCGGACTGCGGACAATATTTGCAATCTTCCGGGCAGGCACCGGTCTTGATCGACAGCAAGGTCGAAACCTGCACGCGGTTGGGGTCGAAATGCGCGCGGTGCACGGTCTGCGCCTGGAACAGCAAGTCATTGAACGGTTGCTGGAACAGCGCCTTGACCTCGGCCAGGGACCAGTCGTGACGTGTTGTTGCAGTTGTGCTGGCGCTCATCGGCGTTTCCTTGTTTAGGCTGTAGCTGGCGCCGGGACAGGAAAGCCCGCCAGCGCATCACGGATAGCTCGCATAGTCATGGAAGGCCTATGAACTGTCAACTGTACTGGAAGCGACTGGTTTACAAGTGCTCACTTATTGAGCAGCAGTGTTTGTTATGCGATGAGCCTGCCGAGCAGCACTACCCGCTGTGCATCACCTGCGAACAGGCGCTGCCCTGGCTGGGTGATCAGTGCCGGCATTGCGCCCTGCCCTTGCCCATGGCCGGCCTGACCTGCGCCGTTTGCGGCCGCGGCTTGCCGGCCTTCGATCAGGTCATTGCCCTGTGGCAGTTCGGCTTTCCGGTGGACACGTTGATCAGCCGCTTCAAGCACAATAGCCAATGGCCTTTGGGGCGCCTGATGGCTGAGCTACTCGGGCAAGGGCTGCTGTATCGCTACGCCGAAGGGCTGCCCCGCCCTGACCTGCTGTTGCCTGTGCCTTTGGCCAGGCGTCGACTGCGCGAGCGGGGGTTCAACCAGGCAGGGATGCTTGGGCGGTGGTTGTCGTCGCACGTCGGGGTAACATGCAACGAGCGTTTGCTGGTGCGAACACGCGAAACACCGGCACAGCAACATCTGGGCGCCAAGGCACGACGGCGCAATTTGCGCCAGGCATTTGCGGTAACGGGCGAGCTGGAAGGCAAGCATGTCGCCATCGTCGATGATGTGTTGACCACCGGTGCTACTGCGCAGGCTATTGCCCTGACACTGCGCAAGGCAGGTGCACGGCGGGTGGATGTGTATTGCCTGGCACGTACGCCAAAACCGGGGTATGTATGACCTGGCGCGACCTGCCCATTTGCAAAGCACCCTTGTATACGGAATACCCATGTCCCTACCCCCCCTTTTCACCCAGCACATCGCCCGCCGCCCACAGCGCATCGCGCTGCTGCAGCACATTGCCGAACAAGGCTCGATCACCCGCGCCGCCAAGGCAGCGGGTATCAGCTACAAGGCGGCCTGGGATGCCATTGACGAGCTCAACAATCTGGCCAGCCAGCCCTTGGTCAAGCGCAGCACCGGTGGCCGTGGCGGCGGCGGTGCGCACTTGTCGCCGGAAGGCGAGCGGGTGCTGCGCCTGTACCAACGGCTGCAGGCCCTGCAGGCACAAATCCTCGAAGCCGCCGAAGAATCCGGCGACCTCGACCTGCTCGGGCGCCTGATGCTGCGCACCAGTGCGCGCAACCAGTTGCAGGGCCAGGTCAGCGGCCTGCGCCCAGAAGGCCGGTATGACCGCGTCAGCCTGGCATTGAGCGGCGGGCTGGAGATCGATGCGCTGATCACCCACGACAGCACTGCGCGGCTGGAGCTGACAGCCGGAACGATGGTGGTGGCGCTGCTAAAGGCCGGGTGGGTGCGGTTGCTGGCGCAAGAGGAAGAAGCCGAGGAGGGCAGCAACTGTTTGAGCGCGACGGTGGAAGAAGTGCTGGCCGAGGAGGACGGCCCCAGCGAGGTCAGGCTGGCGCTGGGTAATGGGCAGACGTTGTGTGCCATTGCAGAGGCGCAGTGGTTGGCTGGGCAGCAGGTGGCGGCCGGCAGTTCGGTGCGGGTGCAGTTCCATCCGTCCTATGTGCTGATCGGGATACCGGCTTAGCCTCGCCACGCGGTGGGCGGATTGCGGGCATGCCTGTGAAGAAGCCGGCACAGGCATAACGCGCTACCATGGCCCCACGCCGCTTACCCTCCGGAGCCACCATGTCCCACCCCTTCGACACCCTCACCCCCGACCTGGTCCTGGACGCAGTGGAAAGCCTGGGCTTTCTTAGTGATGCGCGGGTGCTGGCGCTGAACAGCTACGAAAACCGCGTGTACCAGGTGGGAATCGAAGACGCGCAGCCGCTGATTGCCAAGTTCTACCGCCCAGGCCGCTGGAGCGATGCAGCCATCCTTGAAGAACACGCCTTCACGGCCGAGCTCGCCGACTGCGAAGTCCCGGTGGTTGCGCCCATGCAGCACGATGACCGCACCTTGTTCGAGCACCAGGGCTTCCGCTTCACGCTGTTCCCCCGTCGCGGCGGCCACGCCCCCGAGCCTGGCAACCTCGACCAGTTGTATCGCCTGGGCCAACTGCTCGGTCGCATGCATGCCGTGGGCGCCAGCAAACCGTTCAAGCACCGCGAGGCACTGGCTGTGGACAACTTTGGCCACGCCTCACTGAATACCTTGCTGGAAGGTAATTTTGTCCCGCGTGAACTGTTGCCGGCGTTCGAGTCCGTGGCACGCGACCTGCTCAAGCGGGTGGAGGACATCTACGCTCGCACACCACACCAGCTCATCCGCCTGCACGGCGACCTGCACCCCGGCAACCTGATGCACCGTGACGAGGTGTACCACGTGGTGGACCTCGACGATTGCCGCATGGGCCCAGCGGTGCAAGACCTGTGGATGATGTTGGCCGGCAACCGCGAGGAGCGCCTGGGGCAACTGGCCGAGCTGATCGACGGCTACAACGAGTTCCACGACTTCGACCCGCGCGAGCTGGCCCTGATCGAGCCCCTGCGCGCCCTGCGCCAGCTGCACTATAGCGCCTGGCTGGCAAGGCGCTGGGACGACCCGGCGTTCCCGCCCAGCTTCCCTTGGTTCGGCCAGCCACGCTACTGGGGCGACCAGATTCTCGCCTTGCGCGAACAAATGGCTGCGCTGGATGAAGCACCGCTGAAATTGTTCTAGAAGCGCGCCCACCTCTGTCTACAATAGGCGTCGCTTTATTTAGCAACCTAAGCAAGGATTCTGCATGCACGCCGCAAACCCGCGCCGCGGGTACATACTGGGCTTGAGCGCCTACATCATCTGGGGCCTTTTCCCCATCTACTTCAAGGCAATCCAGAGCGTCCCGGCGGTGGAGATCATTGTCCACCGGGTGCTCTGGTCAGCACTGTTCGGCTCGCTACTGCTCCTGGTGTGGAAACACCCCGGCTGGTGGCGCGAACTGCGCAACAACCCGCGCCGGCTGGGCATCCTGGCACTGAGCGGGGCACTGATCGCCGGTAACTGGCTGACCTACGTGTGGTCGGTAAACAACGGTCGTATGCTCGAGGCCAGCCTGGGCTATTACATCAACCCGCTGATCAACGTACTGCTGGGCATGCTCATTCTTGGTGAGCGCCTGCGCCGCCTGCAATGGCTGGCGGTGGGCATGGCCGCCGTGGGTGTGGCGCAGCAGGTGTGGCAAGTGGGCAGCCTGCCATGGGTATCACTGGTGCTGGCGTTGAGCTTCGGCTTCTATGGGCTGATCCGTAAGCAGGCGCCGGTAGCAGCACTGCCGGGCCTGGTGGTGGAGACCTGGATGCTGGTACCGCTGGCCCTTGGCTGGCTGCTGCTGCACCCGTCAGCGATGAGTGCCCAGGGCGCGTTCTATACCAGCAGCGAGGCGCTGTGGCTGATGGCGGCGGGGCCGGTAACGCTGGTGCCGCTGGTATGCTTCAACGCCGCCGCGCGGCACCTGCCGTACACCACGCTGGGCTTCCTGCAGTACCTGGCACCGACTTTGGTGCTGTTGCAGGCCGTACTGCTGTTCGATGAGCATTTGTCGTCGAGCACCTTGGTGGCCTTCATGTTCATCTGGGCAGGTTTGGCGATTTACAGCGTGGATGCATGGCTGAGCTTGCGCAAACGTAGCTGATCAGAAAACGATCAAAACTCTGCAGGCCATGTAGCTACTGGCCTGCAGAAACATCTCCATAGGTTATCCACACCCTCGTCCCCGTGCTTTGTGCACAAGCTGCTGATAATTGGGTGTTTTTTGAACAAAGCTCTGCAGGGCACGTGATGCCTGGGCTGGAGAGGTACGCCCCCAGGTTATCCACAGGGCCTTCCCCGTGATATCGGGATAACCTCCGGCCAGGATCAATCCTCCGGCCGCAACTGCAACTCCACCATCAAATCATCCGCCAGACTCTCCAGCTTCTGCTGCAATTCATCCAGCGAAAGGGCCAGCGGCAACGCCAGCAACGCATCGGCATGAAACAACGGCTCACTGCTCATTGGCGCGGGCCGCACTTCGGTAGTGAACCGCTCCAGATTCACCCCAAGGTCCGCCAACAAGCGGGTAATGTCCCGTACGATCCCCGGCCGGTCGTTACCCACCAGCTCCATGGCAATCGGCTTCCAAGTGCAAGAAGGCTCGATCCCGCTCTCGGCAATCAGCACGCGAATGTCATACCTGGCCAGCCCCTGCAGCGAGGCCACAAGCTCGGCGTAATTCTCTGCCGGCACCGCCACCCGCAGAATGCCAGCAAACTGCCCGGCCATACGCGACATGCGGCTTTCAAGCCAGTTACCACTGTGGTCGGCGATGCACTGGGCAATACGTTCGACCTGGCCGGCCTTGTCAGGGGCAATTACAGTCAGTACAAGATGATCCACAAGCCCTTCCTCGTGTCGGACCGCGCCGGGCGGCAGAAAATCGGGGGATCGAATCAGTATAGGCAAGGCGCGGCAACCTGCCGCAGGGCAATCTGCACGGCTAATCGTGTACTGTTTCAAGATTTATCTGGAACAATCCACCTGTTTTTTGCGAACATACCCACTCCCAGCGTGACCATACGCGACCATCGGGTCGCATAACGGCGCTTTTAGTCTGATTTTGCCCCGCCTACTGCTTCATGTAGTATCCCGTGGCGCGGACTACAAAACGTCGTTTGGATGTCTGCCAAGGCGCCTGTGAAAATACGCACACTGTCTGCCAGCCTGTCTGGCCGGCCGCACCCAGCCGCCCCGAAGGGGCATGCACTGGTGCCGTGTTTAGAGAAGCGCTACAGGCTTAATACAGAAGAGCGAAATAGCTGAGCAGAGTGAGGCAAGCAATGACTGGATACGTTCAAGTCGGTGGCCTTCAGGTCGCCAAGGTCCTGTACGACTTCGTGAACAACGAAGCCATCCCCGGGACCGGCATCGTCGCCGAGCAGTTCTGGGCGGGTGCAGAGAAGATCATCAATGACCTCGCTCCAAAGAACAAAGCCCTGCTCGCCAAGCGCGACGAGCTGCAAGCCAAGATCGACGCCTGGCACCAGGCACGCAAAGGCCAGGCCCACGACGCCGCAGCCTACAAAGCATTCCTCCAGGAAATCGGCTACCTGCTGCCACAAGCCGACGATTTCCAGGCCACCACCCAGAACGTGGACGAAGAAATCGCCCACATGGCCGGCCCGCAACTGGTCGTGCCGGTGATGAACGCCCGCTTCGCCCTGAACGCCGCCAACGCTCGCTGGGGTTCGCTGTACGACGCCCTGTACGGCACCGACGCCATCAGCGATGAAGGCGGCGCCGAAAAAGGCCAGGGTTACAACAAGGTGCGCGGCGACAAGGTCATCGCCTTCGCCCGCGCCTTCCTCGACGAAGCCGCGCCACTGGCCGCCGGCTCGCACGTTGACTCCACGGGCTACCGTATCGAAGGCGGCAAGCTGGTTGTTGCCCTGAAAGGCGGCAGCAACACTGGCCTGCGCGACGATGCGCAACTTATCGGCTTCCACGGCGACGCCGCTGCACCCACTGCCGTGCTGCTCAAGCACAACGGCCTGCACTTCGAAATCCAGGTCGATGCCAGCACCCCGGTCGGCAGCACCGACGCCGCTGGTGTCAAAGACATCCTGATGGAGTCGGCACTGACCACCATCATGGACTGCGAAGACTCGGTTGCAGCCGTAGACGCTGACGACAAGGTCATCGTCTACCGCAACTGGCTGGGCCTGATGAAAGGCGACCTGGCCGAAAGCGTGAGCAAGGGTGGCAAAACCTTCACCCGCACCATGAACCCGGACCGTGAGTACGCGGCGCCTAACGGCGGCAGCGTGACCCTGCACGGTCGTTCGTTGCTGTTCGTGCGCAACGTTGGCCACCTGATGACCAACCCGGCGATCCTCGATGCCCAAGGTAACGAAATCCCCGAAGGTATCCAGGACGGGCTGTTCACCAACCTGATCGCCCTGCACAACCTCAAAGGCAACACCACCCGCAAGAATACCCGCAGCGGCAGCGTGTACATCGTCAAGCCGAAGATGCACGGCCCCGAGGAAGTGGCCTTCGCCGCAGAGATCTTCAGCCAGGTCGAAGACTTGCTGGGCATGCCGCGCAACACCGTCAAGGTCGGCATCATGGACGAGGAGCGCCGTACCACGGTCAACCTCAAGTCCTGCATCAAGGCAGCCGCCGAGCGCGTGGCGTTCATCAACACCGGTTTCCTTGACCGCACTGGCGATGAAATCCACACCTCGATGGAAGCCGGCGCCGTGGTGCGCAAAGGTGCCATGAAGAACGAGAAGTGGATCGGCGCCTACGAAAACAACAACGTTGACGTTGGCCTGGCCACCGGCCTGCAAGGCCGGGCGCAGATCGGCAAAGGCATGTGGGCCATGCCTGACCTGATGGCAGCCATGCTCGAACAGAAGATCGCCCACCCGCTGGCCGGTGCCAACACCGCCTGGGTGCCGTCGCCAACTGCCGCCACCCTGCACGCCCTGCACTACCACAAGGTGGACGTACAGGCGCGCCAGCGTGAACTGGCTTCACGTACCCCGGCGTCGGTGGACGACATTCTGGCCATTCCGCTGGCTGCGGACACCAACTGGTCGGCCGAAGAGATCCGCAACGAGCTGGACAACAACGCCCAGGGCATCCTCGGCTACGTGGTGCGCTGGATCGACCAGGGCGTGGGTTGCTCGAAGGTGCCGGACATCAACAACGTCGGCCTGATGGAAGACCGTGCCACCCTGCGCATCTCCGCCCAGCTGCTGGCCAACTGGCTGCGCCACGGCGTGGTCAGCCAGGAACAAGTGCTGGAAAGCCTCAAGCGCATGGCCGTGGTGGTCGATCAGCAGAACGCTGGCGACGCCCTGTACCGTCCGATGGCGCCGAACTTCGACGACAACGTGGCGTTCCAGGCGGCAGTAGAGCTGGTGGTGGAAGGTGGCAAGCAGCCGAACGGTTATACCGAGCCGGTACTGCACCGCCGTCGCCGCGAGTTCAAGGCACGTAACGGGTTGTAAGTAACATCTGCGCCAAGGGGGCCGTTTTGCGGCCCCCACTGCGCATCAATCCATTTTCAATTCTCTCTTCACCAGCTCCAACAGCTTGCCCAAATCCACCGGCTTGAGCAGGAAATCCACCACGCCCAGGTGCATCACATCCACTGCTTCTTCCACATCGGTGTCGCCCGACACCACAATGATCGACAACGCCGCCCGCTCCGACGCGCGAATTGTCCTGATCAAGTCCAGCCCACTTTCAGGCTGCATGCGCAAATCGGTAATCATCAACCCGATACGTTTCTGGTAGTGCAGGTACAACCTGGCTTCCTCGGCCCCATCCGCCCCCACCGCATCGATGCCCCGGCTTTTCAGGTACAGGATCAGCGCCTCCCGGTTAACCGCGTTGTCATCCACCACAAGCACCAACGGCCTGGCAGCCACAGGCGCACTCTGGTTTATCACGGCCAAGGCCTCGCGCTCGGCGTCGCTCAGGATGTCGGTGTGCTCGGGCATGCTTGTCTCGTCAAAATAATTCCGCTTCAGCATTAGGACCGCAGTACTTGCGTAACCCGTTTCTCCTTTCGTCGGGTCTCTGACAGGGGCGCTCATAGACTTACGTCCAATGGGCACCACCTCGCCGCAAGCCGACCATGGAGGCAGATAACAACATGGCCGGTACCTATATATAGATATATATAGTTCGGCATAGCGATACGGTCAGTTTCATGAGTAAAAAGGACGCCTACAGCCAGGCGGGCAAGACGGCAGTACTGCAAAACATTCAGGGCACATTGCAGTTCCTGCAGCGCTTTCCGCCGTTCAACCAGATGGAGCACAGCCACCTGGCCTTCTTGGTCGAGCAGTGCCAGCTGCGCTTCTACGCCTGCGGTGAAAGCATCGTCAAACCTGCTGACGGGCCGGTCGAGCACTTCTACATCGTCAAGCAGGGCCGCGTGGTTGGCGAGCGCCAGCATCTGGCCAAACCGGGTGTCGAGACCACGTTCGAGATCACCAGCGGCGAGTGCTTCCCGCTGGCAGCCCTGCTGGGTGAGCGGGCAACCCGCACCGAGCACCTGGCCGGTGAAGACACCTTCTGCCTGCAACTGAACAAGGCCGCATTCATCCGCGTGTTCTCGATGTCTGAAGTGTTTCGGGATTTTGCCCTGCGCGGTGTCAGCAGCCTGCTTGATCAGGTCAATCAGCAAGTACGCCAGCGCGCAGTGGAAACCCTCGGCACCCAGTACTCGCTGAACACCCCCCTGGGTGAACTGGCCATGCGTCACCCGGTGGTGTGCAGCGCCGATACGCCCCTGCGCGAAGCCGTGCGGCTGATGCACGAGCAGCAGGTGGGCAGCATCGTGGTGGTCGACCCGCAACGCTACCCCATCGGTATTTTCACCTTGCGCGACCTGCGCCAGGTGGTGGCAGCAACAGATGCCGACCTCGGCGCCGCCATCGACCGGCACATGACAGCCAAACCGTTCTACCTCCCACCCCAGGCCAGTGCCTTCGATGCCGCCATGGCCATGACCGAGCGGCATATTGCCCATGTATGCCTGGTAGAAAACGGACGCCTGTGCGGAGTGGTTTCCGAGCGCGACCTGTTCTCACTGCAACGGGTCGATCTGGTTCACCTGGCGCGCACCATACGCCATGCGCCACGCCTGGATACGCTGGTCTCGCTGCGCGGTGAAATCAGCCAGCTTGTAGAACGCATGCTGGCCCATGGCGCATCGTCGACCCAGATCACCCAGATCATTACCTTGCTCAACGACCATACCGTGTGCCGGGTCATCGAACTGGCCCTGGCCGAACGTGGCGACCCGGGCGTGCCGTTCAGCTGGCTGTGCTTTGGCAGCGAGGGGCGACGCGAGCAGACCCTGCACACCGACCAGGACAACGGCATCCTCTTCGAAGCGGTCGAAAGCGCCGAGGCCGACGCCATCCGCGCTCGCCTGTTGCCGCTGGCGCAGTACATCAACCAGTGCCTGGCCCAGTGCGGCTTCACCCTGTGCACGGGTAACGTCATGGCCGGCAACCCCGAACTGTGCCTGTCGCGCAGCGAGTGGGCGCGGCGCTTTGCCGGGTTTGTTCGCGAAGCCAGCCCGGAGAACCTGCTGGGTTCGAGCATCTACTTCGACCTGCGGGTGGTGTGGGGTGACGAGCAAGGTTGCGAGCAACTGCGCCAAGGCCTGCTGGCACAGGTAGCCGACAACCGCATCTTCCAGCGCATGATGGCTGACAACGCCCTGCGCCAACGCCCTCCGGTGGGCCGGTTGCGCGAGTTCGTGCTGACACGCCAGGGCAACGACAAGGCGGCGACCCTCGATCTCAAGGTCCAGGGGCTGACGCCCTTCGTCGATGGTGCCCGTTTGCTGGCCCTGGCCAATGGCATAGGTGCCTGCAATACCTTGGAGCGCCTGCGCCAACTGGTGGCCAAGGGCGTGATCGAACCATTGGACGGCGCCGCCTATGAAGAGGCCTACCACTTCATCCAGCAAACCCGCATGCAGCAGCACCAGCGCCAGATACGCGACAACCTGCCCTATTCCAACCGGGTCGACCCGGACAGCCTCAACCACCTTGACCGCCGCATCCTGCGCGAGTCCCTGCGCCAGGCCCAACGCTTGCAAAGCAGCCTGGCCTTGCGGTACCAGTTGTGAGCCTGTTTACCTGGCTGCGCCCCAGCGCGCCCGAACTGGACCACACCACACGCCAGCGCCTGGCCCGATTGCCCAAGCCCGTGCCGCTGGGGGTATGTACCCTGCGCGAGCAGCGCTGGGTGGTGCTGGACCTGGAGACCAGCGGGCTCAACCCCAACCGTGATCAGGTGCTGTCGATCGGGGCGGTGGCCATCGAAGACGGTGCCATCGACTTTGCCCAGCAGTTCGAACGCACGCTGCACCGGCCTTTGCAGAAGACCAACGCCAGCGTACTGATCCACGGCTTGGGCCCTAGCGCCCTGGCTGCCGGTTGCGACCCGGCCGAGGCCCTGCTGGATTTGCTCGATTTCATTGGCGACAGCCCGGTGCTGGCGTTTCACGCGCCATTCGACCAGCGCATGCTGGCGCGTGCGCTGAAGGAGAGCCTGGGTTACCGCTTGCAGTCGCCGTTCCTCGATATTGCCGAACTGGCGCCGATGCTCAACCCCGACACAGTGCTGCGCGAGGCCGGGCTGGATGACTGGGTAGCGCGGTTTGGCTTGCAGGTTGAAGAGCGCCACCACGCCAGCGCCGATGCCCAGGTGACCGCAGAACTGGCGCTGATCCTGTTCAGCCAGGCCAGACGCCAGCAGTTGGACAGCCCGCTGCAGCTGGAGCAACGGTTGCGCGGGTGGCGACGGCGCAAGATGCAGAATCACGGTTTGTAGAGGCGGGATGTGCAGCGCCGGTGAGATCCAGCGCCGCCCGCGCGGCGCGCATCGCGAGCTGCGCTCGCTCCTACGTTTGTTTCGGGCCAGTAACGCCTGTGCCAGGCGCGCGCGACCGCCTTGTTCGTACGACGCGATATCGAGCCATGCGCCAAAGCGTTCGCGTGCATATCCCACAGGAATGATTGGCCCGAAACAAACGTAGGAGCGAGCGCAGCTCGCGATGCGCGCCGCGCGGGCGGCGCTGGATCTCACTGGCGCCACACAACTCAAACCAAGCCCCATGATGGCAATCCGATAAGCGTCCATTGCACCACCCTCTCCCCTCTGCCACAATCGCGAATAATTATCGTTAGTTAATGCATTCGTTCCGGGGGGACGCTGCTTGTCTTCTGCACAGAGCCCACACGCCGATCTGGTCGGTGCGCTGTACCGCGACCACCGCGGCTGGCTGCTCGCCTGGCTGCAACGCAGCATGGCCTGCCGCCAACGTGCTGAAGACCTGAGCCAGGACACCTTCGTGCGCCTGCTCGGTCGTGAGCAACTGGACACACCCCGCGAACCCCGCGCGTTTCTGGCCGCCGTGGCCAAAGGGCTGATGTTCGACCACTTCCGCCGCGCCGCGCTGGAACAAGCCTACCTGGCCGAGCTGGCATTGATCCCTGAAGCCGAACAGCCCTCGCCAGAAATGCAGCACCTGATCCTTGAAGATCTCAAAGCCATCGACCGCCTGCTCGGCAAGCTGTCGAGCAAGGCTCGCGCGGCGTTTCTGCACAGCCGTCTGGACGGCATGGGCCATGCCGAGATTGCCGAGCGCCTTGGTGTTTCGGTATCACGGGTGCGCCAGTACATCGCCCAAGGCATGCGCCAGTGCTACGTAGCCCTGTACGGGGAGCCGACGTGAGCAACGTCCCAGTTTCGTCTCGGGTTCTGGAAGCCGCGATTGCCTGGAAACTCAGCCTCGGCGACAGCAGCGGCACGCCTGATGAACGCAATGAATTCATGCGCTGGCATGCCGCCAGCGAAGAGCACGCGCGTGCCTGGCGCCAGCTCGGCGCCATGGAACAGCGCGTTAGCGCGGCGGCTGGCCCGGCACGCCAGGCGCTGCTGCAATCGCGCGCCAGCCTGCGGCGGCGCATTGGCAAGGTTGGCGGCGGGCTGGCCGGCACGTTTCTGCTCGGGGCGCTGCTGGCATGGGTCGGCGCGCCGTCACTGGCACCCAGCTACTGGCTGGCCGACCAGCGCACCGCCACGGGTGAATTGCGTACCTTGCGCCTGGAAGACGGCACACTGCTCAGCCTGAACACCCACACCGCCGTGGACATCGACTATGCCGGCGCACAACGGGTGATCGTGCTGCACCAGGGCGAAATCTCGGTCGAAACCGGCCACCAGGACCCACGCCCGCTGCTGGTCCGCACTGAAGACGGTCGCTTGCGGCCACTGGGCACGCGCTTCCTGGTGCGCCGCGAAGTCGGCGGTACGCGCCTGGAAGTGCTGCAAGCCTCGGTCGCCGCCATGCCGCATGACAGCGGCGACGAACAGGTGCTGCACGAAGGCCAGCAAGTGTTGATGAACGCCAACGGCCTCGGCCAGGTTGGCACGGTGCCCGCCGGTGCCGGTGCCTGGACCCGCGGCATGCTGGTGGTCGACAACGTACGCCTGGCCGACCTGCTCGCCACATTGGGCCAGTACCGTAGCGGCTACCTCGGGGTGGATGCCAAGGTCGCCGACCTGCGCGTGACCGGTAGCTTCCCGCTGACCAACACCGACCTGGCGCTCGCCTCGCTGGTGCCGGCGTTGCCGGTGAAGATCGAGCGGCATACCCAGTGGTGGGTGAACGTCACTTCCAAATAGGCCGGGCCTGCTGGCCAATCTCCACCAGCCGTTCACCGCTGCCGCCGCCACCGTATTCGCGGGTAAACCCGCTCCTGCGCGGTGGTGGACACACATCGGGGTGGTCGTAGGAGCGGGTTCACCCGCGAAGTGGGCGGTGCTGGCAAAACCTCTTTTAAATAATTCTCAATATTTTTCAGATTCACCCTGTCACTTTTCAGATCTCGCTCGGCAAGGAAGCAGCAAGCACTTACCCGTCGAGGAACCGCCGCATGTCCCGTGCCGTTGATCATATCCTGCGCCCCAGCCTGGTGGCCCTGGCCATCGGCCTGGCTGCCCCGCTGACCAGCCCTGCCTTGTTCGCCGCCGAGCAATCCACGTCGCGCGCCTACAATCTGCCAAGCGCGCCACTGGCCACCACTCTCAACCAGATCGCCAGCCAGGCCAGCATTGCCTTGGCCATCGACCCGGCACTGGTCAGCGGCCGTACCTCGGCCCCGGTCAGCGGCCAATACGACGGCCTGGGCGCCCTGCAAGCCGCCCTGAGCGGTACCGGCCTGCAGTTGCAGCAAAGCAGTGCGGGCAGCTACAGCCTGGTGGCCGTGCCGGATGGCACCCTGGCCTTGCCGGAAACCACAGTCAATGCCACCAGCGCCAGCGAAAGCGCCTGGGGCCCGGTTGAAGGCTACGTGGCTTCACGCACCGCTGCTGGCACCAAGACTGACACGGCACTTGTGGAAGTCCCCCGCTCCATCTCTGTCGCCACCCGCGAGCAAATGAAAGACCGCGGTGTACACAGCCTGGATGATGCAGTGCGTTACATGCCAGGTATCGTCTCCGCCAGCTTCGGCAGCGATACGCGCTATGACTGGATGCGCGTGCGCGGCTTCGAGCCAACGCAGTTCCTGGATGGGCTGCCGCTGCCACGCGGCGTGTATGCCAACCCGAAAGCCGAAACCTGGAACCTCGACCGCCTCGCCCTGCTGCGCGGCCCGGCCTCTTCGATCTACGGCCAGACCCCACCTGGTGGCCTGCTGGACATGGTCAGCCGCCGTCCGCAAGCCGAAAGCGCTCACGAAATCGAGCTTCAATACGGCAGCGACAACCATCGCCAGATCAACTTCGCCAGCACCGGCAAGATCGACGATGAAGGTCGCTTTCTCTATGGCGTCAGTGGCGTTATCCGTGACAGTGGCACCCAGATTGACCACATCGACAACAAGCGCTACAACATCGCCCCAAGCCTGACCTGGAACATTGACGAAGACACGACGCTGACCTTCCTCACCCAGTTCACCCGTGACGATACCGGTGCCACCAGCCAGTTCCGGCCCATCCAGGGCACCAAGATCGACATGCCATTCGGCAAGATCTCACACCACAAGAACCTGGGTGACCCGGATTACGAGTTCTACGACCGCACTTACTACGCGCTAGGTTACGCCTTCGAACATCGCATCAATGACGTCTGGCAGTTCCGCCAGAACCTGCGCTACACCAAGTCGGACCTGTCGTTCCAGACCATCACCCCTGGCAGTTACAACAAGAGCTCGCCGCCGGTGCAGGACGATGGCACTGTCAGCCGCATGTCCACCAACACTGATGAAGACATCAGCCAGTTTGCGGTGGACAACAACTTCCAGGCGGACTTCGCTACCGGGGACATCGACCACACGCTGTTGATCGGCCTGGACCACCAGCGCATCAACACCAACTACCTGTCGATCTTCGACTTCAACGTGCCGGACAGCAACGTCAACAACCCGGTCTACGGGCTGCCGATCACTCGCCCGGATCGCTCGACCGCGTTTTATGACTACAACCAGAAAACCCGTCAGACCGGCCTGTACGTGCAGGACCAGATGGCGCTTGGTAACTGGCGCCTGACCCTGGGCGGTCGTGAAGACTGGGTGCATACCGGCACCAAGTTCTTCAACCAGGGCGATGCCACCAATACCCAGCGGGACAAAAAGTTCAGCGGCAACGCAGCCATCAGCTACGTGTTCGACTCGGGCTTCGTGCCGTACCTGTCCTATGCCGAGTCTTTCCAGCCGTCCAGCAATGCCAGTGTGTCGGCCTCGGACTCATTCAAGCCCACCGAAGGCAAACAGTGGGAGCTGGGCGTGAAGTATCAGCCGCCGGGGTCCAACACCCTGTTGTCGGCGGCCGTGTACGACCTGACTCAGAAAAACGTCTCGGTCACCAACACAGTCGGTGGTGTGACCATCACCAGCCAGACCGGTGAAGTGAAAGTCCGCGGCCTTGAGCTGGAAGCGGTTTCCGATGTGACCGACAACCTGAAGGTGATTGCCGCCTACACCCTGGCCAAGTCCGAGGTGCAGGATGGCGATTTCAAAGGTAACCGCCTGCAACTGATGCCTAACCAGCAAGCGTCCATCTGGGGCGACTATACCTGGCACTCGGGCGTGCTCGACGGCTTCGGCATCGGCCTGGGCGCGCGTTATACCGGTAATACCTACGGTGACCAAGGCAATACCTACCTGGGCAAGGCCAAGGCCTACACCGTCTTCGACGGGTCGGTGCATTACGACCTCGGTCGCCTGAACGGCAGCCTGAAGGGCGCGTCGGTAGCGGTCACCGCCACCAACCTGCTGAACAAGGATTACCTCTCTACTTGTGACGCGTACTACTGCTACTACGGCGATGAGCGCAGCGTTGTCGCCAGCACCACTTACAAGTTCTGAGTGAGCTGGGGCCGCCTTGCGGCCCCGGGTTCCAACCGACAACAATCGGTACCGTGATGAAAAGCCCCACCATCCGCCGCTGGTCCTTGATCCACACCTGGAGCAGCCTGGTCTGTACCCTGTTCCTGCTGTTGCTGGCAGTCACCGGCCTGCCGCTGATCTTCCACCACGAACTCGAACACCTGCTAGGCGACGCCCCTGAACTGCGTGAAATGCCGGCAGGCACCCCGCACCTCGACCTGCAGCAACTGGTGCTCAAGGCCGAACAACATCGCCCCGGCGAGGTCATGCAGTACTTCGGCTACGATGAAGACGAACCCAACGGCGTGGTCGCCATTACCGCCGCCACCGCCGGCACCGACCCCAACCTGTCGCACACCTTCATGCTCGATGCTCGCACCGGCGAGGCGGTGGCCATGCCGGCTGCCAACGGCGGTTTCATGATGGTGATGCTGCGCCTGCATGTGGACATGTTCGCAGGCTTGCCGGGCAAACTGCTGCTGGCCTTCATGGGCGTATTGTTCATTGTCGCCATCGTCTCCGGCACCGTGCTCTATGCACCATTCATGCGCCGCCTGGAGTTCGGCACCGTACGCCACAAAAAATCCCGCCGCCTGCGCTGGCTCGACCTGCACAATCTGATCGGCGTGGTCACCCTGGCCTGGGCATTGACGGTGAGCGTGACCGGGGTAATCAGCGCCCTGTCCGACCTGGTCATCGCGGCCTGGCGCAACGACAGCCTGGCTGCGATGGTTGCCCCCTACCGCGACGCCCCGCCGCTCGTCGAGCGCGCCCCAGCCACTCGCCTGCTGGACATTGCCGAACAGGCCGCACCGGGCATGCGCCCGGACTTCATCGCGTTTCCTGGCACGCGTTTCTCCAGCGAGCACCACTATGCGGTGTTCATGAACGGTGCCACCCACCTGAGTTCGCACCTGTTCACGCCGGTACTGATCGATGCTCGCACCCTTGCAGTGACTGCGGTAGGCGACCGTCCCTGGTACATGGATGCGATGGGCCTGTCGCAGCCACTGCATTTCGGCGATTACGGCGGGCGACCGATGCAGATCCTCTGGGCGTTACTGGACGTGCTGACAATCATCGTGCTCGGTAGCGGCCTCTACCTGTGGTGGGGCAAGCTGCGCAAACCCAGGGAGGCGCGCGCATGAGCCACAGGTCGCAAGCCACTGCACGCCTCTTCGCCTGGCCAGCGTTGATTGCCCTGCTTGGCTTCCTGGGCCTGTTCGCTGCGCTGCTCGGCGACGGTGGCTGGGACGTTCTGGCATGGGCCGGCCTGGGCCTGCCGGTCCTGCTGAGCCTGCGCGGGCTACTCTGGCGTCGGGGGCGCTAGCCCGCTACCACCACGCAACCGCAGCTATTGCCAAGCATGGGGTTTCCTCAACCAAGGATCCGCCCCATGCGCCCCCTCGAACAACTGGAACAGATCGACCGACAGATCGGTGACCTGCTCGACGGCCTCCCGACCCTCGACCTTCAACACCCCATCAACCCCGACACGCGCACCTGGCTGCACGGCGAACTGGCCAGCTTCTGGACCACGGCCGATGAGCAAGGCGAAACCCCCAGACAAAAACTGCTGGCACTGCGCAAGGCGCTGATGCTGACCGAGGTTGAGTTGCGCCTGGGCGACCAGACCTTGGCCAACGGGTCGGCCGAGCAACTGCGGGCCTGCCTGGAACAACCGCTACCCTCGCAGCGCAGGCATCTTCCACTGGCCAGCAGGCCACAGGTGTATCGCGTGCTGCTGGAAGGCATAAGGCCCAACTGGCGCAGCTACCTGCCAGGCACACTGATCATCGTTGCCGGTACCACCGAAGGCCCTATGCTCACGCCTCAGGATGCCGCAGGCGCTGCCTTGCTGTGCAGCCTGTCACAAGGCATCGAGGCCTTCGACTCCCTTGCCGCACTGCACCTGGAGCTTTGCGAGCGTCTGGAAGACCCACTCCAGAGCAGACCGCTGCTGCATCTGTACACTGACACGCAGGCGGACCGCGCTCGCCGGTCGCAGCGCCTGCGCTATGACTGGTACGCCGACAGCCTGCTGGAGGCCCAGATCGACAGCGTTGTAGAAGCCCAACGCCAACGCCTGAGTGACACCGGCTTGTGGAGCAACGACTCACCCGACCAGCACACCCGAATACATAAAGCCCTGGCGCTATGGCACGAAGTCGGCGCCAAACCCATCCTGCAAACACGCTACTCCCAATTGCTTGAGAAGAACCTGCCCAACTGGCTGCGCAATACACCTGCGCAAGGCCTGAGCCATATGATGCAGGCAATGCAAACGCTGGTAGCAATCGCCGAGCAGGCTGCTGCCCCGGGAGTACTGAGCCTTAACGACTTCAAACAACGCAATAGCCTGCTGGCCTGGGCCAACGCACGCCTTCGCGAGCGCCTGAGCCATGACCTGGGGTACGACACAGATCCTCGCGAGATCAAAATCATCGTCGTGCGCGCCCGCCGCACGGGCGCCATCATGCATCCCTTCGCCCTCTCGTCCTATGTCACCTATGTAGGCATGCGACGCGTGGGCCACGAGATGGTGGAAATGGTCGAGGAAATCAACACGCTCGAAGAGATCGCCCTCAAGAACTTGCCGTGGTTCGACACCGACTACTGGCTGACTGCCCGGGTGATCCACGCCCACGACAAAGCCATGCCCGCCGGGCTCACGCCGCAGTATGTCAAGCACATGGTCCGGGAACTGAACGTGGGTGACAGCTACGCAAAGTACCTGCACACCCAACTGATCAGTTCCAGAGCGGGCAAATGGCGCCTGACTGCGCACAGCAAGGTCAACCGTGCACGCATGCACGCTGAAGCAGTCAAGGCGCGCTACGCCGGGCACTTTGGCGAAGACCCTTTCGAACATGGTTACAACTGGGTGCGCGCAGTGCTGGACCAACCACACAATGCCTTGCGCGCGCCGGTAGCAGGCTACCCGGTCACTGTTCGGCAGCTGAACATCATGGGTCATACCTTGCAGGGCGTGCTTCTGCTCAACAGCATCCCTTACAAGTCTCCGGCATGCGTGCTGTACACCCCGGATGCCCCGGACCGCAGGGCCTGGCGCCGGTTTCGCACGACCCGCGAACTGCTTCGCACATTGCGCCAACAGCCCACGTTGAGAGCATACGTAGCCCAGCGCCTGCCATTGCTGCCTGCCGCCACGGTGCAGCGGTTGCTGGACAAGGGGCGCCTGAGCACGCATTTGACCACGCCCGAGGTCAAAGACGACCTTTTCTTCGACTACTACATGGCCGAGGCCCGGGCGCTGATCGCCCAGGCCGATGCCGACAGCATGACGACCAGCGAAGTGAATGCGGAGTCGGTCATGGCGTTGAGCTGGCGCTTGCTGGACTTCATCAGCCTGCTGCTGCCGAACCGTGCGCTGCTGGTGCTGTCGATCGGCCGCATGGCAATCGATATCTGGGACGGCGCCGAGGCCTTCAAGCAAGAGGATGTCGAAGGGGTGATGCGGCATGCCTATCAGGCGCTTAGCCACCTCAACGATGCCGGTACCAGCTTTCTGGGTTCCAGAGTGCTACGCCGATCCCTGCGCGGGATCCCCAAACAACCGCCACTGCCGCTGCCCGCACGCCTCCAGGTACAACCGGGCAGCAGCAGCCTGCGCTATCGCATAGACGGTATCTACGGTGAAGGTGTCTACGAGCAAAGCTCGGCGTTTGGTGGGCAATCGCTGTACTTCGTCAAGGACAACGACAACCGCTATTACCGGGTCAGCTTCGACGGCTACCGCTGGCGAGCCATTGACCCTGACCAGCCAGATGCCTATCTGCAGCAACCGCTCAAGCGCAAAGCCGACGGGCAGTGGGTCATCGACTCACCGGTGCTCTGGTACGACGGGCTGCCCGACCTGAAGCAATTACTGCAGGACTGCTATCTACAAACGCCTGTGGCCGGCCTGCCGGTAAACACCGAACAAGGGCTTTTTCAGGCTGACGATCAGCTGTACCTGGCGCTCAAGGACGGGCAGTTGCCTGTGCGCCGCCACTTGCTGCCGGATCATTACCACTTGCAGATTGCCGTTGCCAGCAACGCCGGTGTGGTGCCGTGGGCGGTGCTGCGCCACGAAAACGGCCAGTGGCTGATACGCGTTCGCCAGGCAGGGCGCAGCAGTGACTGGCTGACACTGCCAGATCAACCACCGCCGGCCCACTGACAGCCGGAACCGGCGGCCTCAGTCGACCAGTTTTGGCAACAGCCGGTCCAGCCGCTGATGCAAGGCACTGCCATTGGGCCAGTTGCGCAGCAGCCGCGCCCGGTCACGGGCATAGGCCGGGGCGAAGCTGAGCTGGGTGGCGTGCTGGCACATGGCATCGAGGTCGATCAGCGACCACTGGCCGTTGTGCCAGAACAGGTTATGGCCTTTGAAGTCGCCGTGGCTGATGCGCTCGCGAATCAGTTGCTGCATCACGTGCACCAAGGCATACACCTGCTCCTCGGGCGCATCGCCGCTTTCGACGTAGGGCGCGAAGCATGCCGTCAGGTCCGGGCCGTCGACATACTCGGTGACCAGGTAGGCACGGCTGCGCAGGCCCAGCACCCGCTGTTCCAGCACCGCGAGGGGGCGTGGCGTGGCGATGTCGAGGAACTCCAGGCGGTGGCCTTCAATCCAGGAATGCCAGGCCCGGCTCGGGCGCCAGAAGCGCTTGAACCAATGCGCGGTGTTCTTGATGTTGTAGCGCTTGATCACCAAC
This sequence comes from Pseudomonas sp. D5(2026), assembly GCF_057766845.1. Taxonomy (NCBI): domain Bacteria; kingdom Pseudomonadati; phylum Pseudomonadota; class Gammaproteobacteria; order Pseudomonadales; family Pseudomonadaceae; genus Pseudomonas; species Pseudomonas sp. D5(2026). The sequence goes on along the minus strand of NZ_CM173421.1, from coordinate 341,658 downwards.
TGGCGACCATTGACCTCGATGCGCGCCACGCTGGCAGCGCCACCGGTCTTGTACAAATGGCCCTTGTCGATCAGCGTATCGGCCTGCTCCAGTACAGGCTGCATGGCCTGGACCTCACTGCGGCGGATCGCCTGCAAGCCCGAGAGGGTGCGCTGGACGCTGAACAGGCTGCACTCGCGGCCAGCCTTGTCCAGATAGTCCTTCTGGCGCCAGGTACGCACCTTGTCCACCTGTTTCTGCAGGGCTTCCAGCGGCAACGCATGCTCGGCATTGGCCAGCAGGTAATGCACCAGCAGCTCTTCGATGAACGGCTCCAGGCGCTTGGGCAACTGGGCGAAAAACACCCCGAGGTTTTCCAGCACCCGTGGACGCGACAACTGCTGACCGGGTGTTTCCGCCCTTATGCCCGCACCATCGATCAGATACAGCTTGCCGGCATGGCGCAGCAGGTTGTCCAGGTGCAGGTCTTCCTGCCAAAGGCCTTGGGCGTGCATGTGCGCCACAGCCGTGAGCGCTTCGCCCAGTACCAGGTGCTGCTCGTCCGCCAACACTGGCAGGTTTTCCACTGCGGCCCAGGCATCGGCCAGGCCTTGGGCACCGTCAAGGAACTCGAACAGCAGCCAGCCGCCCTCGCCTTCCTTGAGGCCGTCGGCCAGTAGCTTCGGCGTGGTCAGGCCTTGTTCGGCCAGCAATTTCACACCCTGCAGTTCGCGCTGGAAATGCCGTGCGGCGTTACCACCGACCAGCAACTTTGCCAGCACCGGTGTACCACGCCAGACACCAGCGCCCACATAACGCTGGCCCGGCAACACGCGCAGCAGGCTGAGCAATTGCAAGTCGGCGCTGCCGGCGGCATCAACCAACGTGATGCTCAGGGGCAGCGATGGGCTGCGCCCGGCATCCTTCAATTCAGACAAACGCATCAGCGGGCCTCTTTTTCACGACGGCGTTGCGTCAACCGTTGCAGCCAGGTATCGACCAGCGCGCCGTCGGCGGGCTGCCCCAGGTAGGTAGCCAGCAAAGTACGTACATCCTGCACGCTCCACGCCTGGGCGCGGCGCAGCAGTGGCTCCAGGTCCTTGAGACGGTCACGCATGCCGAGCAACAGGGGACGGGTCTTTTCCAGGTCGATCAGTTGCGCATCCCAGCCGTCGCGCCGTTGGCGCAAGAAAATGTGCTTGGGGTAGAAGCAGCCATGCACCTGCCCGGCACTGTGCAGGGTACGCGCCAGCTGGCCGCAGGCCTGCAGGATGCCGGTGCGCTCGGCCTCACCCAACCGCGGCCATTGCGCCAGCAGGCTTTCGAGGTCGGCCCATTCGTCCAGAGCGCGGGTCATCAGGATGGCCCGGTGCTTGCCACCCTGCTTGCGCTCGCCATAGAACACCGCCTGCAATGCCGGAATGCGCAGCTTCTGGTAGCGACTGATGTTGCGGAATTCGCGGGCGAAGGTGGGCTCGCCGAACGGCCGGTGCAAGGTCCGGGTCAGGTAGTCGCTCTGGCGCTTGAGGTAGTAGCCCTTGCCTTCGAGTTCCAGACGGAAGACGCTGCTCCAGCCACCGCGACCGGTGTTGGGTTCGTCCACTGCATCAAGTTGCAGCGCCCACAGCGCCTCGAAATCGTCCAGGCCATGGCGCTTGAGCAGCGCGAGGTCCGCGCTGGCCAGGTAATCGGTCATTCCCTTCCCTCGAAAAAGCCCAGTACCCGACGAATGCGCTTCTTGTCACGCACATTCAGCCGGTCACGGCCACGGTATTGCAGGTAGAAGCGCAGGCGCTGGGTAGCTGACAGGTGGTATTTGGCCACTTTGTCCAGGCATGCCAGGTCTTTGATCATCCGGTGGCGCCACATGAATCCGCGCCAGAAGTCACCGGTGGGGCAGTCGATGAAGAATAGCGTGCCCTGGTCATCGACCAGCAGGTTGCGCCACTTCAAATCGTTATGGGCGAAGCGGTGCTCGTGCATGACCCGGGTATGGCGCGCCAGTTGACGGCTGATATGGTCGACCCAGGTGCGGTCGGCCAAGCGCGGATCGTTTTGTTCGGCCAGGGCCGACAGGTCTTCGGTGCGCGGCAGTTCACGGGTGATCATCGCGCCACGGCCAAAGGCCAGGCCGTTGCGCTCCAGGCCCCAGGCCACTACTTCGGCGGTGGGGATACCCCATTTTGCGAATTGCTTGAGGTTTTGCCATTCGGCCTTGATGCGTGGCCGCCCCAGGTACCGTCGCATGTGCTTGCCGGCCCCGGTGTAGCGCTTGACGTAGTAGTTGATCCCGTCACGTTCGATGCGTACCACCTCACTGAGCGGGTCGCGGGTCAGGCGTTCGCCCTGGAGGGCAAATACCGCATCAAGGCTGCCGAAGTCCGCCGCCAGGTGTTCGTAACCCGGCGCCAGTGTCCAACTCGCCATCAGAGTGCATCCCCATAGCGTTGCTTGCGATCGTAGAGTTTCTGGGCCTTGCGCTCCAACCAGGCGAGCAGCGCGGCTTCGTCCTTCAGCACCTGCCGCAGCGGACGCTGGAAGTAACCGCGCAGGAAGCGCAGCTTGTCGCGTTGGGTCAGGCCAATGTCCAGGGCCGAAAAGTACAGCGCAGCCAGGTCCTTGTCGCGCCAGCGGCGGCTGATTCTGGCACGGGTTTGCGCGCGGTGCAGGTCGATCACCGACAGTTTGAAGTCATCCGCCGTCACCGGTCGGTCGGTGTGCAGCAGGAAATGGCAGATGTAGCAATCGCGGTGGTTGACCCCGGCGCGGTGCATCCCGCCAGTCATCTTCGCCACCTCGGCGATCAGTGCACGCTTCAGGCGCGGCTCAGGCGGCTGCTTGACCCAGTCGATGCTGAAGTCTTCCAGGCTGATGGTCGGCGCCAGCTCTTCAGTGATGATGAACGAGTGCTGCGCGGCCGGGTTGCTGCCGCGCTCGCCATAGGCGACTGCGGTCATGGTAGGCACACCCACCTCATGCAGGCGCTGGATGGCCTGCCACTCCTGGCCGGCACCGAGCACCGGCAGCTTGGCGGTGAACAGGTTCTTGAAGATCTCGCCCCAGCCGATGCCACGGTGGATCTTGACGAAAAAGCCCTCGCCAGCCACTTCGGTGCGCAGCGTGCGGCGCCCTTCCAGCTCGCGATAGACCTCGCCTTGCAGCGCCTCCACGGCGTCGAAGGCATCACGCCCGGCCCACAGGCGTTTGAAGGGTTCGGCCAATATCAGCTTCATGCGGTTTTTTGCCCCAGGATCACGTCGGCAGCATGCTGCGGCATGCTGTACAGATCGGCGCTATCAGCAAATGCCAGGCCATTGCGCGACCAGCTGGCACGCGCCTGCGGGTCTTCGAGCATGCGCTGCAGATAGCCGTTGAGCTGATCTTGTTCGAACGGCTCGTCCAGCACCAGGCCGCTGTCGGCCTCGGCAATGTAGTGGGCATAACCGCACACCTTGGACACCAGCACCGGCAAGCCGGCGACCAACGCTTCGAGCAGCACCGTACCGGTATTCTCGTTGTACGCCGGGTGAATCAGCAGGTCGGCGCCCAGCAGGAAGCGCGGGATGTCGCTACGGCCCTTGAGGAACTGCACCTGGTCGCCCAGACCCAGGGTAGCGCTTTGCAGCTGGAATACCTTGGGGTCGTCCTGGCCGATCACCATCAGCCTGGTGCGTTTGCGCAGGGCTGACGGCAGCGCGGCCAGTGCCTTGAGGCTGCGGTCCACGCCTTTGGTCTTGAAGCCTGAGCCAATCTGCACCAGCAGCAGGTCGTCATCCCCAAGATTGAATTCCTTGCGGAACTCGGCGCGGATCTCGGCGGCATTGGCCGGCGCACGGCGATCCTGGGAAATACCTGGCGGCAGCAGGTGGAAGCGTTCTACCGGGGTGCCGTAATGCTTGATGAACAGCGGCTGCTGCACTTCGGAAATCATCAGCACTTCGGTATGGGCGTCCTTGGCAAACACCGCACGCTCGTACTCGGCAAAGTGCCGGTAGCGGCCCCAGCGGCGGTACAGGCCACCGCGCAGGGTCTGCGCCTTGTCCTCGAAGCAGCCGTCGGCGGCGTAGTACACGTCCAGCCCCGGCATCTTGTTGAAGCCGATCAGGCGGTCAACCGGGCGCTTGGCCAGGTCGGCGGCCATCCAGGCGCTGAGCTTCTCGTTGCGGCGGTGGTTGAAGATCGCCTTCACCGGCGCCACCAGCACTTCGAAGCCCGGCGGAATGTCACCCTCCCAGATCAGCGTATACACACGGATCTGGTGGCCCCGCTTCTGGCATTCCAGGGCAATGCGCATGAAATCGCGCTGCAGCCCGCCGAAGGGGAAATATTTGTAAAGCACGAAAGCCAGTTGCATCAACGGACATCCTCAGCCAGCAGCAACGCGCTCAAGCGGCTCGCCACATGCTCGGGATTCAGGCGAGTGAAGCACAGTGGCCACTCGCGTTTCAGATCGAACCGGGCCAGGTCATCGGCGCTCGGTTTGTAGGTGCACTTCTTCTGCAGGCAGGGAGCGCAAGGCCAGTCACTGGCCTGGTGAATCTGGGTCCGTCCGTAGGCGCCAGTCAGGCCCGGGTTGGTTGGGCCAAACAGCGAAAGGGTGGGCACATCGAGTGCCGCCGCCAGGTGGCCAAGGCCGGTATCGACCGCCACGCAGGCCTTTGCCGCCGCCAGAACACGAGCGACGCCGGCAAGGTTCAATTTGGGGAGCACCTGACAGTTGTTCAAGCCTTGGGCAATTCGCTCGGCCCGCGCCTTCTCAGCCGGATTACCCCAAGGCAGGCGCACTTCCAGCTTGCGCCGGCCCATGCGCTCGGCCAGTTCGCGCCAGTAGGCTTCGGGCCAATGCTTGGTCGCCCAGGTGGTGCCATGCAGGAACACCACATAGGGCGCAGCCGGGGGCAGTTGCAGGCGGTCGAGGTCCAGGCCGTAGTTGCCGATGCCTTCTGGCAGGTCATAGGCCAGGGCCATGGCAAACAGTTGGCGTACCCGCTCCACCGCGTGCTGGCCGGTAGCAACCGACAGAGGCCGGTCGTAGAAGCGGCTGGCCCAGCCTTCGCGCGCCGAGTAGCGGTCCAGGCCGGCGACGGGTGCCTTCACGTAACGGGTCAACCAGGCCGACTTGACCAGGCCCTGGGCGTCGATCACAAGGTCGTACTTGCGCTCGCGCACGCGCTGCTTGAACGCCTTCCACTCGCCACTCTTGATGGTTTGCCAGAGGTTCTTGCGCCAGCGACGGATCGCCACCGGGATGACCTGGTCGACCGCGGGGTGCCAACTGGGGATTTCGGCGAAGCCTTCTTCTACCACCCAATCGAAACGGATGCCGGGAATGGCATGGGCGGCATCGGTAAGCGCCGGCAGGGTGTGGATGACATCCCCCAGCGACGAGGTCTTGATGATCAGTACCCGCACTTAGTCGACCTCGGCCACGGTATCAATCAGGTCAGGTCCGCTGAGGCTGTGCAGGGCGGCGATCACTTTGCCCGGTTCCAGCAGCCGCAGGCAATTGTAATGGCCGAAGCGACAAGTGCGGTCAAAGCACGGGCTGCACTCGATACCGGTGCGCACCACTTCCACCTGTTCGGCCAGCGGCGGGGTGAAGCCGGGTGAAGTCGAGCCGTACACCGCCACCAATGGACGGTTCAGCGCCGCGGCCACGTGCATCAGGCCGGAGTCGTTGGACACCACTGCATGGGCGCAGGACATCAGGTCGATGGCCTCGGCCAGCGAGGTCTCACCGGCCAGGTTGTACGACTCTTCACGGATCCCCGGAATCAGCCGGTCGCGGATCTGCTCACCGACCGGGTGATCGTTCTTCGAGCCGAACAGCCACACTTGCCAGCCTTGGCGAATCATCGCATCGGCCACAGCGGCATAGTGCTCTGCCGGCCAGCGCTTGGCTTCGCCAAACTCGGCGCCAGGGCACAGCGCCAGTACCGGACGATCCAGTTCCAGACCAAACTTAGCCAGGGCGGCGTCACGGCTTTGCGCTTCGATCTGCAGGTTGGGGCGCGGGTATGGCTGCGGCAGCTCGGCGCCGGGTGCGTAAGCCAGGGCCATGAAGCGCTCGATCATCAGCGGGTAGCGGGCCTTGTCCAGCTTGCGCACATCGTTCAGCAGGCCGAAGCGCATTTCACCACGCCAGCCGGTGCGTTTTGGAATGCCTGCAAAAAAGGGCACCAGCGCCGACTTGAGCGAGTTGGGCAGGAGGATGGCCTGGTCGTACTGGCCGGCCAGGGACTTGCCGATGCGCCGCCGCGTGGCCAGCTCCAGCGCACCGTGGCCGAGCGGGAAGCTCAAGGCCTGACGCACTTCAGGCATGCGTTCGAGGATCGGCCGGCTCCATTCAGGAGCCAGCACGTCGATCACGCAGTCGGGGTGCTGCTGTTTCAGGCACTGGAACAGGGTTTGCGCCATCACCATGTCGCCGACCCAGCTGGGGCCAATGATCAGTATTCTCATGCTTAGTCCAGAAACGCTCGGGGAGGCTACAGGCTGCGGTACAGCCTGGCCTCCCCTCTTTATATTCAGGCTATGTGGCGGACAGTGTACCACTCACATGGCCTATTCGCGGGCAAGCCCGCTGCCACAGGGATTGCACACTGCTCAGGGCCTGCGCAGTACCTGTGGGTGCGGGCTTGCCCACGAATAAGCCAACACGGTATCAGCTTAAACCCAACTCACCCCAGATCCGCCGCACTTCACGGCGTTCATCGGCAAACTGCGCCGCATCGATCACCCCGGCCTGCTTCTGCAAGGCCTGGCGGTGGGAGGCCGAGCGGAACGCCTTGTACACTTCACGCAACAGCACCGCGTCACTGGCCGGCATCAAGTTCGCCTGCTCCAGCTCTTCCAGAATGCGGATGTTATCGGTCCATCGCAGTAGGGCCGGATGGTCATGGGACCAGGCCAAAGCGGCGTATTGCACCATAAATTCGATATCGACGATACCGCCGGCATCCTGCTTGATATCGAAGGGTACACCGGCGTCGAAGGCGTTCGCCGCAGTACCGGCAGCCGTCGCCTTGGTACCGAGGTTGTCACGCATCTTGGCGCGCATTTCACTCACCTCGTCGCGCAGTTTTTCCAGGTCGCGCGCCTGGCCCAGAACCTTGGCGCGCACACCTTCGAACGCCGCACCCACCTGCTTGCAACCCACCAGCACGCGGGCTCGCACCAGCGCCTGGTGTTCCCAGGTCCAGGCTTCGTTCTGCTGGTAGCGCTCGAAGGCGCCCAGCGAGCTGACCAGCAGGCCCGAGGCGCCGGACGGGCGCAGGCGCATATCCACGTCGTACAGTTGGCCCGAGTTGGTCTGGGTGGTCAGCAAGTGGATGATGCGCTGCCCCAGACGCGTGAAGAACTGCGCACTGTCGATAGGCTTCGCACCGTCGGTTTCCGCCTGCGGATCGCCATCATGGATGAAGACCAGGTCCAGGTCCGAACCGTGGCCTAGCTCCAGGCCGCCCATCTTGCCGTAACCGATGATGATGAAACCTGGGTCGCACAGGCTGCCGTCGCTGCGCTTGGGTTGGCCGTGGCGGGCCACGGTCTGGCGCCAGGCCAGGGCCAGCACCTGGTCGAGGATGGCTTCAGCCAGCCAGGTCAGGTAATCGCTGACTTTCATCAACGGCAGATTGCCGCTGATTTCCGAGGCAGCCACGCGCAGGCTGTGGGCCAGCTTGAAATGGCGCAGCGCCTCCATCTGCTGCTCCAGGTCGTCCTCAGGGATGCGCGTCAGGCGCTCGCGCAGCTCGCTGGCCAGTTCTGGCGCCAAGGGCGGGCTGAACAAGCGGCCCTCATTGAGCAGTTCGTCGAGCAGCAACGGGTAAAGGGCAATCTGCTCGGCAATCCACGGGCTGGCGGCGCACAGCGTCAGCAAACGGCGCAAGGCACCGGGGTTTTCGGTCAGCAGTACCAGGTAGGCAGAACGCCTTGCCACAGCCTCGACCAATGGCAGCACCCGCTCAAGCACCAGGTCAGGGTTGTCATGCTCCACCGCCTGGGCCAGCAGCCGTGGGATGAATGCGTCAAGTCGCTCACGGCCGATGCGCTGCATCGAGCGCAACTGCGGGCTGGAACGCAGCCCGGCCAGGCGCCTCAAGGCTTCGGCGGGTTGCTTGAAGCCAGCCTCTTGCAATTGCCGGCCAGCGGCTTCTTCATCCTGCGCCTGCTCCCACAACGGCGACCACTCGCCACCCACCACCAGTTCGCCTTCACCGTCTTCATCATCCGGGTCGGCAATGACCTGGCGGAAATGCCAGTCTATGCGGCCACGCCAGTACATCAACTGGTCATGGAAGCTCTGCCAGTCGGCAAAGCCGAGCATGTAGGCCACTCGTGCCTGATCGGTTTCACCTTCCGGCAACATTTGCGTCTGGCGGTCGGCGATGGCCTGGATGGCGTGCTCGGTATAGCGCAGGAACTCATAGCCCTCGCGCAGCTCGGCCACCACCGCCGGCGGCAGGTAGCCTTGGCCTTCCAGGGTGGCCAGCACCTTGAGCAACGGCCGCTGCTGCAGGCTGAGGTCACGCCCGCCGTGGATCAGCTGGAAGGCCTGGGCGATGAACTCCACTTCGCGAATACCACCGGCACCCAGCTTGATGTTCTCGGCCATGCCCTTGCGCCGCACTTCCTGTTGGATCAGCTGCTTCATGGTGCGCAACGCTTCGATTGCGGAAAAGTCCAGGTAGCGGCGGTACACGAACGGGCGCAGCATTTCCTGCAACTGCGCGCCGGCCGCCTGATCGCCGGCCACCACTCGCGCCTTGATCATCGCGTAACGTTCCCAGTCGCGGCCCTGGTCCTGGTAGTACTGCTCCAGTGCATTGAAGCTGAGCACCAGGGCACCCGCCGAACCATAGGGACGCAGGCGCATGTCAACGCGAAACACAAAGCCGTCGACAGTAACCGGGTCCAGCGCCTTGATCAGCCTTTGGCCCAGGCGCGTGAAGAACTCCTGGTTGTCCAGCGAGCGCTTCACCCCTTCGGTTTCACCGCCCTCGGGGAAACCGAAGATCAGGTCGATGTCCGACGACAGGTTAAGCTCTACCGCTCCCAGCTTGCCCATGCCCAGCACCACCATGTGCTGCGGCTGGCCGCTGCGGTTGCCGATGGGCGTCCCGAATTGCTGGCAATGGCGCGGGTACAGCCATTGGTAGGCTTCGTCGATGGCCGCATCGGCAAGGTCCGACAGGTCCCGGCAGGTTTCGCCAAGTTCCGCCTGACGGGTAATGTCGCGCCAGATAATGCGCAACTGCTGGCGGTTGCGCGCGCGGCGCAGATTGCGCGCCAGTTCGTCCTCGCTCTGTGCTGCCTGGGCCGTTGCGGCGATTTGCCCGCGCAGCTCACCCGGGGCGTATCGCCGCTCCAGCTCGCCACTGGCCAGCAGGGCGAACAGCATGGCGGGCTCGCGCTGGGCCAGGCTGAGCACGAACTCGCTGGCAGCAGCCACCTGGTCGAACTGCTGCCGGTGCAGCGGGCTCCAGGCCTGCAGGTCGAGTTCGGGGTGGCCGGCCACGGCATCGCTGATGAACTGCTGGTTGCGAGTGACCAGCGGCTGCAAGGTGGCAGGCAGATCGGAGGGCAAAGGTAGGCGCATGGTCTATCCTTGATCGGCGTGAAATAGAGGGGAAAAAGCGGCCAAGGGGAAGCCGGACCACGGTTGGACTGTCGTACAAAAGTTGGAAATAGCTGAAAAAAACGAAAACTTGGCAACAAACATCAAGAACCACCCGTTCGCGACACAATGCCAACCAACATGAACGTTTTTCCTCACAAGCCAAGGTGCGACCAAACGTCGCACAAATGTAGTTTTACTACTACTCGTGTCGTGTAAAAGCATGAAATGCGAAAGCAAATGTAGTAAAACTACAACGCGCCGGAAGACACCCCGGTAATCCAAGAATTCACGACGTCTGCCCATAAGGCCAGTCGCAATCTCAGGCAATCGATTCTGGTTGCCTTTCCGCCCTGGAGCAAGCCATGCAAGACCTCGATCCAATCGAAACCCAGGAATGGCTGGATGCCCTGGAGTCGGTCCTCGACAAAGAAGGCGAAGACCGCGCTCATTACCTGATGACCCGTATGGGCGAGCTGGCCACCCGTAGTGGCTCCCAGCTGCCGTATGCGATCACCACGCCATACCGCAACACCATCCCTGTCACCCACGAAGCACGCATGCCTGGCGACCTGTTCATGGAACGCCGCATTCGCTCGATGGTGCGTTGGAACGCGCTGGCCATGGTCATGCGTACCAACCTGAAAGACTCGGACCTGGGCGGACACATCTCTAGCTTCGCCTCCAGTGCCACCCTGTACGACATCGGCTTCAACTACTTCTTCCAGGCCCCTACCGAAGAACACGGCGGCGACCTGGTCTTCTTCCAGGGCCACGCTTCGCCTGGCGTCTACGCCCGTGCCTTCATGGAAGGCCGTATCAGCGAAGACCAGATGAACAACTTCCGTCAGGAAGTGGACGGCAACGGCCTGTCTTCGTACCCGCACCCATGGTTGATGCCTGACTTCTGGCAGTTCCCGACCGTTTCGATGGGTCTGGGCCCAATCCAGGCGATCTACCAGGCACGCTTCATGAAGTACCTGGAAGCCCGTGGCTTCATCCCGGCCGGCAAGCAGAAGGTCTGGTGCTTCATGGGCGACGGTGAGTGCGACGAGCCGGAATCCCTGGGTGCAATCGCCCTGGCCGGCCGCGAGAAGCTGGACAACCTGATCTTCGTCATCAACTGCAACCTGCAGCGCCTCGACGGCCCGGTTCGCGGCAACGGCAAGATCATCCAGGAACTCGAAGGCGTGTTCCGTGGCGGTGGCTGGAACGTCAACAAAGTCGTCTGGGGCCGTTTCTGGGACCCACTGCTGGCGAAGGACACCAACGGTGCCCTGCAGCGCCGCATGGACGAAGTCATCGACGGCGAATACCAGAACTACAAAGCCAAAGACGGCGCGTACGTTCGCGAGCACTTCTTCAACACCCCGGAACTCAAGGCCATGGTCGAAGACCTGTCCGACGAAGAGATCTGGAAGCTCAACCGTGGCGGTCACGACCCGTACAAGGTCTACGCGGCGTATCACCAGGCTGTGAACCACAAAGAGCAGCCGACCGTCATCCTGGCCAAGACCATCAAGGGTTACGGCACCGGTGCTGGCGAAGCCAAGAACACCGCGCACAACACCAAGAAGGTCGACGTCGACAGCCTGCGTCACTTCCGTGACCGCTTCGACATCCCGGTCAAGGATGCCGACCTGGAGAACCTGCCGTTCTTCAAGCCGGAAGAAGGTTCTGCCGAAGCCAAGTACCTGGCCGAGCGCCGCGCAGCCCTGGGTGGCTTCGTACCGCAGCGCCGTGCCAAGAGCTTCAGCGTGCCGACCCCGCCACTGGAAACGCTGAAAGCGATCCTGGACGGCTCGGGCGACCGCGAAATCTCCACCACCATGGCCTTCGTGCGTATTCTGGCGCAGCTGGTCAAGGACAAGGACATTGGCCAGCGCATCGTTCCGATCATCCCGGACGAAGCCCGTACCTTCGGTATGGAAGGCATGTTCCGCCAGTTGGGCATCTACTCGTCGGTCGGCCAGCTCTACGAGCCAGTCGATAAAGACCAGGTGATGTTCTACCGCGAAGACAAGAAGGGCCAGATCCTCGAGGAAGGCATCAACGAAGCCGGCGCCATGTCGTCGTTCATCGCTGCCGGTACCTCGTACAGCTGCCACAACCAGCCGATGCTGCCGTTCTACATCTTCTACTCGATGTTCGGTTTCCAGCGTATTGGCGACCTGGCCTGGGCCGCTGGCGACAGCCGCACCCGTGGTTTCCTGATCGGCGGTACCGCCGGCCGTACCACCCTCAACGGTGAAGGCCTGCAGCACGAAGACGGTCACAGCCACATGATGGCGGGCACCATCCCGAACTGCCGCACCTACGATCCGACCTACGGCTACGAGCTGGCGGTGATCATCCAGGACGGCATGAAGAAGATGACCGAAGAGCAACAGGACATCTTCTACTACATCACCGTGATGAACGAATCCTACCAGCAGCCAGCCATGCCGGCCGGTGTCGAGGAAGGCATCATCAAGGGCATGTACCTGCTGGAAGAGGACACCCGCGAAGCCGCACACCACGTACAGCTGATGGGCTCCGGCACCATCCTGCGCGAAGTCCGCGAAGCCGCGAAGATCCTGCGTGAAGAGTTCAACGTCGGTGCCGACGTGTGGAGCGTCACCAGCTTCAACGAACTGCGTCGCGACGGCCTGGCCGTGGAACGCGCCAACCGCCTGAAGCCTGGCCAGAAGCCACAGCAGACCTACGTCGAGCAGTGCCTGAACGGTCGCAAAGGCCCGGTCATCGCCTCTACCGACTACATGAAGCTGTTCGCCGAGCAGATTCGCCAGTGGGTACCGAGCAAAGAGTTCAAAGTCCTGGGTACCGACGGTTACGGTCGCAGCGACAGCCGCAAGAAGCTGCGTCACTTCTTCGAAGTCGACCGCCACTTCGTGGTGCTGGCTGCCCTGGAAGCCCTGGCTGACCGTGGCGAGATCGAACCCAAGGTTGTTGCAGACGCTATCGTCAAGTTCGGTATCGACCCGGACAAGCGCAACCCACTGGACTGCTGAGGAGTATTTTTAAGTGAGCGAACTCATTCGCGTACCTGACATCGGCAGCGGTGAAGGTGAAATCATCGAGCTGTTCGTCAAGGTCGGTGACCGTATCGAGGCTGACCAGAGCCTGCTGACCCTGGAGTCCGACAAGGCCTCCATGGAAATCCCGGCGCCCAAGGCCGGCGTCATCAAGGAGCTGAAGGTCAAGCTGGGCGACCGCCTGAAAGAAGGCGACGAGCTGCTGGTCCTGGAAGCCGAGGGCGCCGCTGCTGCGGCCCCTGAGGCGCCGGCTGCTGCCGCTCCTGCTCAGGCAGCTGCGCCGGCTCCGGCCGCCGAAGCCGCCCCTGCTCCGGCTGCAGCTCCGGCTGCTGCCAGCGTGCAGGACATCCACGTGCCGGACATCGGTTCGTCGGGCAAAGCCAAGATCATCGAAGTGCTGGTCAAAGTCGGCGACACCGTCGAAGCTGACCAGTCGCTGATTACCCTGGAGTCCGACAAGGCCTCCATGGAAATCCCGTCGCCGGCTGCTGGCGTGGTTGAAGAAGTTCTGTGCAAGCTGGAAGACGAAGTCGGCACTGGCGACCTGATCTTCAAGCTCAAGGTTGCTGGCGCTGCGCCTGCTGCAGCGGCTCCAGCTGCTGCTGCCCCGGCCAAGGCTGAGGCTGAGGCTGCTCCGGCTGCCGCACCCGCTCCAGCTGCTGCCCCGGCCGCTGCCGCTGCACCGGTTGCTACCGCACCGGCCGCTGGCAGCAATGCCAAGGTTCACGCTGGCCCGGCGGTTCGCCAGCTGGCCCGTGAATTTGGTGTCGACCTGGGCGCTGTTGCCGCCACCGGTCCGCATGGCCGCATCCTGAAAGAAGACGTGCAGGTATACGTCAAGGCGATGATGCAGAAGGCCAAGGAAGCCCCGGCCGCCGCTGGCGCAACCGGCGGCGCCGGCATCCCGCCGATCCCTGCCGTGGACTTCAGCAAGTTCGGTGAAGTGGAAGAAGTGGCCCTGACCCGCCTGATGCAGGTCGGTGCTGCCAACCTGCACCGCAGCTGGTTGAACGTGCCGCACGTCACCCAGTTCGACTCCGCTGACATCACCGAGCTGGAAGCCTTCCGCGTTGCGCAGAAGGCCGTGGCCGAGAAGGCTGGGGTGAAGCTGACCGTGCTGCCACTGCTGCTCAAGGCCTGCGCCTTCCTGCTCAAGGAACTGCCGGACTTCAACAGCTCGCTGGCGCCAAGCGGCAAGGCCATCATCCGCAAGAAGTATGTGCACATCGGCTTCGCCGTGGACACTCCGGACGGCCTGCTGGTCCCTGTGATCAAGAACGTCGACCAGAAGAGCCTGCTGCAACTGGCTGCCGAAGCCGCTGCACTGGCTGAGAAGGCGCGCACCAAGAAGCTGTCGGCCGACGAGATGCAAGGCGCTTGCTTCACCATCTCCAGCCTCGGCCACATTGGCGGCACCGGCTTCACGCCGATCGTCAATGCGCCGGAAGTGGCTATTCTGGGCGTCTCCAAGGCGACCATGCAGCCAGTCTGGGATGGCAAGGCTTTCCAGCCAAAGCTGATGCTGCCGCTGTCGCTGTCCTACGATCACCGTGTGATCAACGGCGCTGCCGCCGCGCGCTTCACCAAGCGCCTGGGCGACGTGCTGGGCGATATCCGCACCATGCTGCTGTAAGGCAGCACACTGCCCCTCCTTGCGAGGGGCAGTTCCCTTTTCGAGCTGCCACGCTCGTACCTCAACCCCGTCGATTGGCGGGGCTTTTTTTGTCCGCCGATAGGGTTTTGCCGCCTGGGAGACCGAGCGCCGCCCGCGCGGCGCATCGCGAGCTACGCTCGCTCCTACGTTTATTTCGGGCCAATTTTCCTGTGGGACTTGCGCGCGATCGCCTTGATACATGGCGCGATATAGCGTCGTACTAACACGGCGGTCGCGTGCGCCTGCCACAGGCTGTACTGGCCCGAAACAAACGTAGGAGCGAGCGTAGCTCGCGATGCGCCGCGCGGGCGGCGCTCGATCTCCCAGGCGGCAAAAATCCCAAGGCGATCTAAGTTTTCCGCCCCACCCGCCGATAACCTGTCCACAGCATCAAGCATGGCCGCTTGCCAGCCCTCGGGACATGATGCAACCTTGCCAAATTCGCCGCAGCCAAAAGGCAGCGTTCCCTCTTCAAGCGAGTCTTCGATGAAAAGCCAACCCGATGCCGCCAGCCGTGTGGCGGCCGAGGTCGTGACGCAATTACCCGTGCCCTCGCGGCTCGGCATGTTGCGTTTCGAACGGCTCAACGAAGCCACCTGGGCCATGCTCTACCTTGACCCGGCCTGTGAGCGCCAGTTCGGCATGCAACCCGGCGAGCTGTGCGCCCTGATTGACGCGCCCTACGCCAGCCTGATGGAACCCGAAGCACGCTACCGGCTGCACGACGAAATCCAGTTGCAACTGGCCCAGCGCGGCTACTACCGCGTGCGCTACACCCTGCACACGCCGAACACCTCGCTGCGCCTGCTGGAGGCGGGTGAAGCCTACAAGCAACACAACCGCCAACTGTTGCGCGGCTACCTGAGCGTGCTCGACGATCAGCAGGAAGATAGCGGCGAACTTGGCGCCAGCGACCTGGAGTCACGCAACAACCGCCTGCAGCTGGCCCTGCAACAGAACCAGCGTACGCAGCAAGAACAGCTGGAGCACCTGGAGCGCGTACGCGGCCAGCAGGACCTTATCCTGCGCCTTGCCCGCCAGCGTTACAGCGCGGGCAACTCGCTATTCGAAGCGGCCCAGCTGATTACCCAGAGCGCCTGCGAAATCTACAAGGTCGACAGCGCCAGCATCTGGCACCTGGAAGACCAACGCCTGGAACCGATCATCGCCTGGTACCGCGACGCGCAAGAGCACCGCCAGCCCGAAGCTATCGATGCCAGCCGCTTCCCGGACTACCTGGATGCACTGCACGCAAGCCGCGCCATCGACGCTCACAACGCCGGCCACGACCCGCGCACCCGCGCCCTGGCGCAAAGCATGCGCCCGGAAAACAAGGCCATGCTCGACGCCAGCATCCGCGTCGATGGCCAGGTGATCGGCGTGTTGTGCCTGGAGCAAACCGGCCAGCCACGGGCCTGGCAGTCGGACGAGATTGCCTTTGCCGGCGAGCTGGCCGACCAGTTCGCCCAAGTGATCACAAACCACAAACGGCGTGCCGCGGCCAGCGCCCTGCACCTGTTCCAGCGTGCGGTCGAGCAAAGCGCCAGTGCCTTCCTGCTGGTGAATCGCGACGGCCGGGTGGAGTACGTCAACCCCAGCTTCACCGCCATCACCCAGTACAGTACCGACGAAGTGCAGGGCCGCCAGCTGGGTGAGCTACCGGCACTGGAGAACCTCAGCGAACTGCTGTTCGACTCGCCGTCGAGCCTGGCCATGGGCAACAGTTGGCAGGGCGAGTTCAAGAGCCGGCGCAAGAACCTGGAGCCGTACTGGGGCCAGTTGTCGATCTCCAAGGTATACGGTGACAACCGTGAGCTGACCCACTACATCGGCATCTACGAAGACGTCACCCAGACCAAGCTGGCCCAGCAACGCATCGAACGCCTGGCTTACACCGACAACCTCACCAACCTGGGCAACCGCCCGGCGTTCATCCGCAGCCTGGACGAGCGCTTCGCCCGCGATGGCGAAAGCTCGATGTGCCTGCTGCTGGTGGACATCGACAACTTCAAGCGCATCAACGACAGCCTTGGCCACCAGACCGGCGATAAGCTGCTGATCAGCCTGGCCAGGCGTCTACGCAACAGCCTGCACAGCGGTGGCATCCTGGCGCGCTTTGCCAGTAACGAGTTCGCCGTGCTGCTCGACGACACCAGCCTTGAAGATGGCCAAGGCGTTGCCCAGCAGTTGCTGTGTACCCTCGACAAGCCGATGTTCGTCGACAACCAGCTGATCAACGTCACCGCCTCGGTAGGCCTGGCCTGTGCACCGTTGCACGGCGTCGACCCGGCCAGCCTGATGAAGAATGCCGGCCTTGCATTGCACAAGGCCAAGGCCAACGGTAAACACCAGGTACAGGTGTTTACCGAAGTGCTCAATGCCGAAGCCAGCTACAAGCTGTTCGTCGAGAACAACCTGCGCCGTGCCCTGACCCAGAACGAACTGGAAGTGTTCTACCAGCCCAAGCTGTGCCTGCGCAGCGGTCGCCTGCTGGGCCTGGAAGCGCTGCTGCGCTGGAACCACCCCGAACGCGGCATGATCCGCCCGGACCAGTTCATCAGCGTGGCCGAGGAAACCGGCCTGATCATCCCTATCGGCAAATGGGTGGTGCGCCAGGCGTGCTGCATGAGCCAGCAACTGCGCAAGGCCGGCCTGGGCAACCTGCATGTAGCCATCAACCTGTCGCCCAAACAGTTCTCCGACCCGGACCTGGTAGCGTCGATCAGCACCATCCTCAAGGAAGAAGCCCTGCCCCCGCACCTGCTCGAGCTGGAGTTGACCGAAGGCCTGCTGCTGGAAGCCAGCGAAGACACCCACCGCCAGCTCGACGAGCTGAAGGCCCTGGGCCTGACCTTGGCCATGGACGACTTCGGCACCGGTTACTCGTCGCTGAGCTACCTGAAGAAGTTTCCGATCGACATCCTCAAGATCGATCGCAGCTTCATCAACGAAATCCCCGACAACCAGGACGACATGGAAATCACCTCGGCGGTGGTGGCCATGGCCCACAACCTGAAGCTGAAGGTGGTGGCCGAAGGGATCGAGACGCCGGAGCAACTGGCGTTCCTGCGCCGCCACCGCTGCGACGTGGGCCAGGGCTACCTGTTCGACCGGCCGATTCCCGGGCGCGAGCTGGCCGAACGGCTGAAGCGCTATCCGCGTGGCCCGGTGGCCTGACAGCTGCGTAATCCTCGGGCACTATAGAAGCCATTCGGGCCCTTTCGCGGGTAAACCCGCTCCCACAGGTACGCCACAGTATTCGGAATTTGTGGGGCAACTGTGGGAGCGGGTTTACCCGCGAAGGCCCCAGCCCCCATCTCAATGACATACAGAGGAACGGCCATGGTCCTGCGTTCGGAAATCCTGGTGAACAAAAACGTCATGCCAACTGCGGAACAGGCCCTGCCTGGCCGCGACACGCCAATGAGCCTGCCCGAGTTCCACTATGTCTTCAAAGACACCCCGCTGCTCGGCCCGTTCTTCGAAGGCGCAATCGACTTCGCCATCTTCGGCCTGGGTTGCTTCTGGGGCGCGGAGCGCCGCTTCTGGCAGCGTGAAGGTGTGGTCAGCACCGTGGTCGGCTACGCCGGCGGCTTCACCCCGCACCCTACCTACGAAGAAGTCTGCTCGGGCCTGACTGGCCACACCGAAGTGGTGCTGGTGGTGTTCGACAAGGACAAGGTCAGCTACCGCGAACTGCTGGCAATGTTCTGGGAGCTGCACAACCCCACCCAAGGCATGCGCCAGGGCAACGACATCGGCACCCAGTACCGCTCGGCCATCTACTGCACCAGCCCGGAACAGCTGGAACAGGCCAAGGCCAGCCGCGACGCCTTCCAGGCCGAGCTGAGCAAGGCCGGCTTCGGTGAGATCACCACCGAAATCGACCAGGCACCGACCGTATATTTCGCCGAGGCCTACCATCAGCAGTACCTGGCCAAGAACCCGGACGGCTATTGCGGCATCGGCGGCACCGGCGTGTGCCTGCCACCCAGCCTGCAAGGTAACTGACGCATGAGCACGATGACCCTGTTCCACTCGCCGTTGTCGCCTTTCGTGCGCAAGGTCATGGTGGTGTTGCACGAGACCGGCCAGCTTGAGCGTGTGCAGTTGCAGCCGGTGAACATCAGCCCGGTGAGCGGCGACCCGCAGCTCAACCTGGACAATCCGATTGGCAAGATCCCGGCCCTGCGCCTGGAAGACGGCACCGTGCTGCATGACAGCCGGGTAATCTGCGAGTACCTCGACATGCAGCACGTAGGCCTGCCGCTGCTGCCGCGAGAAGGCTCGGCGCGCTGGCGGCGCATGACCTTGGTGTCGCAGGCCGATGCGATCATGGATGCGGCGGTGTCAAGCCGTTATGAAAGCTTCCTGAGGCCAGAAGACAAGCGCTGGGATGGCTGGCTGCAGGCACAGGGTGACAAGATCCGCCGTAGCCTGGCCAACCTGGAGCAGGAGCACTTGCCGGAGCTGATCTCCGGCTTCGACCTGGCGGCGATTGGCGTGGCCTGTGCGCTGGGCTATCTGGATCTGCGTCAGCCCGGGTTTGGCTGGCGTGAGCGCCAGCCTGGGTTGGCGGCGTGGTATGCCGAGGTGGTCAAGCGGCCGTCGATGGTCGCTACAGCGCCAGTGGCCTGACAGGGCCCCTTCGCGGGCAAGCCCGCTCCACAGGTAGTGTGCGCCGTACCTGTGGGAGCGGGCTTGCCCGCGAAAGCTTCACCTAGGTATCACAGGAAACAACAGCTCGATCCTGAGCGCCAACCAGCGCCCGATCTCTCTATCCTCCCTCATGCTGCCCTCCCCACACGCGCCCAGTCCAGCCGCCGGGTCAGCACCATGAACACCCCAAGCAAGCCGAAACACAACAGCGACCCCATCAGCAGGGCATAGTCTTCGGCACTCAGCAGCCCGAAGAGCAGCGCGTACAACGCCGCCAAACCCGCTGCAAAACCCACCCCTCGCCACAGGCTGCGTAAAACATGACTCAGGTAGAAGCCGATCAGCAGCACACAGCCCGAAGCCGACAGCCCATACGCCAGACCAAAGCCAATGTGCTCGGACAACGACAGCAGCAGCAGATAGAAGAACGCCAGCGCCACACCCACCAGGATGTACTGCACCGGGTGCACACTCAGGTTCTTCATTACCTCGAACAGGAAGAAGCCGGCAAAGGTCAGGGCAATGAACAACAATGCGTATTTGATCGCCCGCTCGCTTTTCAGGTACTGGTCCACCGGGTCTATAAAACTCACGCCAAAGCTGCGCTCACTGAAATCCGTACACTGCCCGGCGATAGCGCACTGGCGTATGGCATCCTCAAGGTTGGTGGCAAAGAACGAGGTTTGCCAATGGGCACTGAAGCCTTGAGCATTGATTTCGCGGCGGCTGGGCAAGTAGTTGCCGACGAAGCTCGGGTGTGGCCAGTTGGCGCGCATGTCCACGCTGCTGGTACGGCCCACGGGTACCACGTGCAACTGGCCAGTACCTTGCAGCGCCAGGTCAAAGCCATAGCTGAACGCTCGCGCCTGTAGCCCGTCCAGCCCCGGCAGGCTGGCGTGCACGCCGCCGCGCATCCAGTCGAGCTGGGTGCCGGGCTCGAACGGCACTTTTTGCTCATCCATGCTCAGCTCCAGACCACTATCGATACCACGGATATCACTGATGCCCACCACCAGGAACGGCGTGTCGAAGCGGTAGTCGTCAAAGTCCTTGTCGATCCCCCAATGCGCCGGGAGCTTGAAGCGGCCGCTGATACGGCCTTTGGCGTGGAACAGGCGCGCCTGGTAGATGCCGCGGGCGCGCAGTTCGGTGTCCACACCCAGGTCGGCGTCGAAGGTTTCCGGCAGGAAGTACAGGTGGCCGGCGATGGTGCTGGTTTCCTGGGTACGCTCACCGTCCTTTTCGATCCAGCGGCGCTGGTACTTTCGGTACGGCACCACCAATAGCGGGCCGCTGAGTTGCTGGTCGAAGCTGGTGCTCTGGGCAATATCGCGCAACACGCCGTCGCGCATGGCCTGGCGTTCGTCGATCAGGCCGTTGATCAGCAGTAGCGGGATGAGCAGCAGCAACATCAGCATGGCGATCATGCCGAGTTTGAAACCGAGGGTCTTGTTCATGTGGCCTCCTGTGGCAGTGGGCGCAGTGTCTGCGCCTTGCGTGGAGGCTTTGTGGAGAGCGTGTGTGATTTAAGTGTATTTGGACCGCTGCGCGCCCCGCCTATCTCAGCTAATGCGCCGCACCGGCAGCCACAATCGCACACGCACCCCGCCATCGACATTGTCCACCGCCAATGCCCCGCCATGCAGCTGCATCACTTCGGCCACGAAGTTCAGCCCCAGCCCGGTGCTCTTGCGCCCGCTCCCGGGCCGCGGCAGCGAGTAGAACCGCTCGCTGACCCGCCCGATGGCGTAGGCCGGTATCGCTTGCCCCTGGTTGAACAAGCTCAACGCCACCCGTTCGCCATCGCGCTCCAGGTCGAACAGCAGCGTGCCCCCTTCCGGGGTGAAGTCCAGCGCGTTGTCGAGCAGGTTGGCCAACGCCTGGCGCATTAGAAACGGATCGCAGAGCAAGCGCAAAGTGGCAGGCACCCGCTGACGTACCTGCAAACGGGCGCCTTCGATACGCGCCGCATGGGCCAGCAGCAACTCATCGACCAACGCCGCCAGCGCCACCTGCTGCTCGTCCTCCAGCGCCTGCATCTGCTCGACCCTGGCCAGGTTGAGCAGCCGCTCGATCATCTGCTGCAACCGCTCGCTCTCGCGCTCGATATTGCCGGCAAAGCGTGCCCGCTGATCAGCGGGCATATCCTCGCCCTGCAACAGCTCGGAAGCACCACGGATGGCCGCCAGCGGGCTTTTCAGCTCGTGAGTCAGGGTGTGCACGTAGCGCTCGACATAGGCCTTGCCTTCCAGCTGGGTGCGCATGCGCTCCACTGCCTGTGCCAGGTTCGCCAGCTCGCCGCCCTTGTAATGCGGAAGCTCCGCACGTTCCCCTTCGCTGACCGCCTGCGCATAACCTGCCAACTTGCGCAGCGAGCGCGCAAGCCACCACGACAGAGCCGCACCGATCAGCAAGCCCAGGCCGATCAGCCCTAGCCCCAGGGTGAGCAGGCGCCGCTCGGAGCGGTCGATGTAGGGTTGCAATGAGCTATTGGGCTTGGCGACGGTGACAACGCCGATGATCTTGCCGTTGTCGATGATCGGCGCGCCAACGTGCATCACCGAGGTGCTTTCGTCGTTGGGGTCGCTGCGTGTGGAGCGGGCGCCATACTGGCCTCGCAGGGTCAGCAGCACGTCATTCCACTGCGAGTAATCCTTGCCCAGGGCCTCGCCACTGGAGTCCAGCAACACAATGCCCTTGGCGTCAGTGACGTAGATGCGGTGGCTGACCTGGTTCTTGGCCAGCCCCCAGATCTGTGCACCCGGGCTGCGCGAGCCGTAGGCCTCGAGCACCTCAGGCAGGCGACCCTGGTTCAGGGTGCCGGCCTTGACGTCATCACGCAGGATTTCTGCCAGCAGGTTGGCAGTGTCTACCAAGGTTTCTTCGGAGGATTGGCGCACTACCGGGCGAATCTGTTCGCGTACGGTATTGAGCAAGAAATAACCGGCCAAACCGACGAACAGGAAGTACACCAGAAAGATGCGAATACCCAAGCGCATCAGGCGTGCTCCGGGCTATAGCTGTAACCGAGGCCGCGATGGGTCTGGATCGGCTCGGCGTCACCCGCTACCTGGCGCAGCTTGGCGCGCAGGCTCTTGATATGGCTGTCGATGGTGCGCTCATAGCCCACGTCGGAGGCCACGCCCAAAGCGTCGAGCAGCTGTTCGCGGCTGAACACCCGCTGCGGTTGTTCGAGCAGGCATTGCAGCAAGCGGAACTCATGCCGGGTCAGCGTGAGCGGCTGGCTGCGGTAGGTAATCTGCATGCGCAAGGTGTCGAGCTGGAACAAGGTGGTTTCGCCGACAACCTCCGCCCTCGGGGCCATGCGTTTGAGGATCGCCCGAACGCGCGCTGCCACTTCACGAGGGCTGAATGGTTTTACCACGTAGTCGTCGGCACCGATTTCCAGGCCCACGACGCGGTCGATTTCACCGTCCCGCGCGCTGAGAAACATCACCGGCACCTCGGTGAACCGGCGCAGCTGGCGACAGGTTTCGAAGCCACTGATGTCGGGCAGGCCGATGTCGAGGATGACCAGGTCGGCCGGGCGCTGGCGCTGCTGGTCGAGGGCGGCACTGCCCAGGGTTACCCATTCGGTGCTGTGACCGTCGGCCTGCAGGGCGTAGACCAGGGTGTCGGCGATGGCGGCTTCGTCTTCGACGATGAGGATATGAGGCATGGCGTCCGGCCTTGCGGTTTTGAAGGTTGGCACATCTCAGTGTAGGAGCGGGCTTGCCCGCGAACACCGGCGAAGCCGGTGCCTGACACCACATTATGTGTGTTCGCGGGCAAGCCCGCTCCTACATTGTATGGCGCACGCTTCAGATCAACAGCCTGGCTTGCCAGCAGTGAACTTCTTCGCCGGGTTTACCGCCGCCTTGAACTCGCGCAGTGCCTTGGAACCCACCAGCAGCGGGTAGTTGAAGTTGCTGCGGTCCACCAGATTCACCTCGACGGTACGCTTCACATCCCCCAGGCACAGCTCCAGGTCGACCACCGGGCGCTTGGAGACCTCTGGCGCATCCCCTTCGTCCTCTTCATCGGCACGGCCCTTGATCTTGCTGATGCGCGAGACCTTGTGCTCGTAAACCTTGCCGTCCGAGTCCTTGGTCGCCAGGCGGAAGCGCACCCACTCGTCGCCATCGCGGGTGAACAGCTCGATATCCTTGGCCGACAGCGACGCGGTGAAGGCGCCGGTATCCATCTTGGCTTTCAGGGTTTCGCCCAGTTCAGGCAGGGCAATGTTCTCGTAACGGCCGTATATAGTGGGTTCGGCTGCCATTACCGGCAGCGCCAACAACGACAACAGGGCAAGCAGTGGTTTCACAGGCAGGCTTCCTTGAAAGGGTCAGTGCTTAGACTGCACTGGCAAGAGAGGTTCGCTTACACAAGACTAAACAACATAACGTGAAACATTTGTTCCCGCCGCCGGGCATTGGACATTTGGCGTAGGCCACCGCCCTGCTTATCATTGCCAACCGTTTATCTCCCACAACAAGAGTCTCTTTATGCGTCGCCTGCTGACCGGCATTCTCACTACCACCCTGCTGCTGCTCAATACCGTGGTATTGATCTGCCCGCTGCTGGTCTTCGCCCTGCTCAAGCTGGTGTTGCCAGGCCGTGGCCGCGACTACGCGTCGTGGGCGGTGATGTGGGTGGCCGAAACCTGGTCGGAAATCGACAAAGCCATCTTCGCCCTGTGCATCCCTACCCAGTGGGACATCCGCGGTGTGGAAAACCTGCGCAGGGACACCTCGTACCTGGCCGTGAGCAACCACCAGACCTGGGTCGACATCCCGGCGCTGATCGAAAGCCTCAACCGCCGTACACCGTTCTTCAAGTTCTTCCTGAAAAAGGAGCTGATCTGGGTGCCGTTGCTGGGCCTGGCCTGGTGGGGGCTGGATTACCCGTTCATGAAGCGCTACAGCAAGGCGTTTCTGGAAAAGCACCCGGAGCTCAGGGGCAAGGACCTGGAAATCACCAAGGCGGCCTGCGAGCTGTTCAAGCGCCAGCCAGTGACCGTGGTCAATTACCTGGAGGGCACGCGGTTTACTGAAGCCAAGCGCCAGGAGCAGCAGTCGCCGTATCGCTACCTGCTCAAGCCCAAGGCGGGTGGTGTGGCGTTTGTGCTCGCGGCATTGGGCGAGCAGTTGGATGCCCTGCTGGATGTGACCATCGTGTACCCCGGCAACAAAGCACCGGGGTTCTGGGACTTGCTCAATGGCAGCATCAGCCGGGTGATTATCGACATTCAGGTGCGGGAGCTGGACCCGGCGTTGTGGGCGGGGGATTACGAGAATGATCCCGAGTTTCGGCAGACGGTGCAGGCTTGGGTGAACCAGCTGTGGGTGGCGAAGGACCAGCGGATCGAGCAGCTGCGGCAGGAAATGAGCTGATAATTTTCAAGTGTCCGCCCGGGCCTCTTCGCGGGCACCCTGCGAAGAGGCCCGGGCAGACTGCGCAAGAATCCTCACCCGACCTTCAGACCGAGGGCTGAGCCAATGGCGCCGGTGTGGTCCACAAACTCCCCAGATTCTGCAACAACGCCCCGGCAATCCCCTGCTGCCCCAGGTACTGCAGCAGCAGCGGCGCAAACTGCCCGATCATCCCGGTATCCATGCCTAGCGCCTTGAACGCATTGTCCAGGTCGCTACGGTTTTCCACGTTGTTGCCCAGTGCGTTGCTCAACGCCGACTGGCTCTCGCTGCTCTTGCCCAGCAAATCACCCAACCCACTTAACCCGCCCAGCGCATTTGCACCGGCCAGCAGGTCCAGCCCTGGCACCGCCTTGGTCAGTTGCCCATAGTCATCGCTGCTAAGGTTGTTGCGTGCCAGCCCCAGCATGGCTCCTGCTCCGCCTACCGCCTGTTCAGGGGTAATGTTCAACTGGCTGCCCAAGGTGTTGAGCAAATTGGCCTGCGCTTCGGGTGCCTGTATCTGGCCTTGTTGTTGCTGGTTCTGCATGGCGGACACGGCGTTGGCGGCGTCGCTGAGGTTGAAGGCGAACACCGGGCTTGCGGCCAGGGTCATCAGGGTTGCCAGGGTGATTGCTTTCATCGGGAGGGACCTCGTGGACCAGGTTGGCCGGGGAAACGTGTGTTGGACTCTAGGTTTAGGGGTTTGTTCCAAATGCCCAACCACCTGATAATTATGCTAGTTGTGCTGGCAAATTAGGGCATGCAAAGTAAACACTCTAGATACATCTCCGAAGGCAACAAGCCATGACCGACAATCCAGTATCTCAGATTTTAGAACACGCCGATGTCGCAACGGTGCCCCCCGAAAAATCGGCAACTCCAGATATAATGCACTTTTACCAAAGTGGGCACCTAGCATCTGAAATATCAGCTCAGGGACATCGGCAAATTCTATGGGCGCAAGAAATACCAGCTGCACAGCTCGCACAATCCAAACAAGTAAATCTACTGTCAATTGATCGTGCTAATTCAGTTCTCGGAATACTGCACGAGGCTGTGTCACTATCACCTTATGGATATCTCCCCCCCCAAGCTATCAAGACACTAATCCTATTCAATGGGCAATGGCGCGACCCATTTAGCCAAATGGACATTTTAGGTAACGGACACCGTCCATTTAATACTACACTCAGACGTTTTTGTGCCCCGGATTTACTTCAGAGCCCATTTGGCGATGGTGGCGTAAACTCCTACGCTTACTGCGAGAATGATCCGATCAACAAAATAGATTCCTCTGGACAAGCGT
The DNA here is from genome assembly GCF_057766845.1 of Pseudomonas sp. D5(2026). Classification (NCBI taxonomy): domain Bacteria; kingdom Pseudomonadati; phylum Pseudomonadota; class Gammaproteobacteria; order Pseudomonadales; family Pseudomonadaceae; genus Pseudomonas; species Pseudomonas sp. D5(2026). Next base: position 315,992 of record NZ_CM173421.1, on the reverse strand, counting down.
CAACCTTGATTATCAGAGTGCTGAAGGGGCTGGGGAACGCAGCGGGGTTCAGAACTCCCTCTCGTAACCGTCCTACTGCTCCCAACAGGCCCGCCACCCAAGTTGCCAACAACTATTCAGCGGCTCCACGACGCCGTCCGAATGAAGGTAGACCACTGCCCCCCCCTCCAGCCGGAGCCAGACTTGCAGAATCGCGCAGCAACAATCAATTCGGTATTGGATACTCTTCCCCAAATGATGCAGGGCAAGCGATGTATCTACAAACCAAATTGACAAGCAGCGAGAATCGCTTACTCGCTCTAGGAGAAAAAAGAAGTAATCTTGTCTCGACAATAAACAGGCAAATCAGTGTCGGCAATAAGCCTAATCACGAGAGAAACTTACTCTCACAAATCGAACAAGATATCAGCCATGAAACCACCAAGTACCATACAATTGAAAATCAAATCGAGGCACTGAGATCAGGGCAAACCAACTTACAAAATGCCCGATAGTTGAACACAGCTGTAAAAAAAGCCCCTCGAATCGAGGGGCTATTTTTATTCAGCACTAATCACGCCGCGCCCCACATCTTGTGCGGGTCGATCACAAACTTCTTCGGCACACCCGCATCAAACTCGCCATACCCTTCCGGCGCCTGATCCAGGTTGATCACCTGCACACCCACCACTTCAGCAATGTTGATGCGATCCCACATGATCGCCTGCATCAGCTGGCGGTTGTATTTCATGGTCGGGGTCTGGCCGGTGTGGAAGCTGTGCGATTTTGCCCAGCCCAAGCCAAAGCGGATGCTCAGTGCGCCGATCTTGGCAGCGGCATCCACCGCGCCTGGGTCTTCGGTTACGTACAGGCCCGGGATACCGATGTTGCCGGCTACGCGGGTCACTTGCATCAGCGAGTTCAGCACGGTGGCCGGGGCCTCGTGCTTGGCACCTTCATGGCCGTGGCCACGGGCCTCGAAGCCTACGGCGTCGACAGCGCAGTCCACTTCCGGCTCGCCGAGGATGTCGACGATCTGCTCGTGCAGCGGGGTGTCCTTGGACAGGTCGACCACTTCGAAGCCCTGCGACTTGGCGTGGGCCAGGCGGGCCGGGTTGAGGTCACCGACGATTACGCAGGCGGCGCCCAGCAAGCGCGCCGAGGCAGCGGCGGCCAGGCCGACCGGGCCAGCACCGGCAACGTAGACAGTGCTGCCTGGGCCAACGCCAGCAGTCACGGCACCGTGATAGCCGGTGGGCAGGATGTCGGACAGGCAAGTCAGGTCACGGATCTTTTCCATGGCCTTGTCGCGCTCAGGCAGCTTCAGCAGGTTGAAGTCGGCGTATGGCACCAGCACGTATTCGGCCTGGCCGCCGGTCCAGTCGCCCATGTCGACGTAGCCGTAGGCACCGCCGGCGCGCGCCGGGTTGACGGTGAGGCAGACACCGGTGTGCATCTCTTTGCAGGAACGGCAGCGGCCGCAAGCGACGTTGAACGGGACCGATACCAGGTCGCCGATCTGCATGCGCTCGACATCGCGGCCCTTCTCGACGATTTCACCGGTGATTTCGTGGCCCAGGACCAGGCCGACCTGGGCAGTGGTGCGGCCACGGACCATGTGCTGGTCAGAACCGCAGATGTTGGTGGAGACCACCTTCAGGATGACGCCGTGTTCGATTTTCTTGCCGCGCGGGTCCTGCATTTTCGGGTAGTCGATGTGTTGCACTTCGACCTTGCCGGCGCCGAGATATACCACTCCACGATTGCCAGACATTGCTTGTACCTCGCTTGATTATTATTTATGCAGCGTTGGTTGAAGCGCCGCCATCCGTGGGCGGCATGTACTACTGGAATGCAGGGAATTGTGGGCCGGATGGGGCCGGACGCACTGACTGGAAGCGACAGGGAGATGCCTTTTCGCGGCAGGGCTGTCGTCGGAGGATATGAGGGAGATACCGAGGCGCATAACTGCACTGGCCTCTTCGTGGACAAGCCCGCTCCCACAAGGACTGTGCTGGGCCCGAAGGCGGCGCAGTACCTGTGGGAGCGGGCTTGCCCGCGAAGAGGCCAGAACAGGTGTTAGAGAACCACAGTCCGGTTGGCGTTCAGGAACACCCGCCGCTCGATGTGATAACCCACCGCCCGCGCCAATGTCAGGCATTCGATATCCCGCCCTTTGGCAATCAGGTCTTCGGGATAGTGGCTGTGATCCACCACCTCGACACCCTGGGCAATGATCGGCCCTTCGTCCAGGTCGTTGTTGATGTAGTGCGCCGTGGCACCGACCATTTTCACACCCTTGTTGTAGGCCTGGTGATAAGGCTTGGCGCCTTTGAAACCCGGCAACAGCGAGTGGTGAATATTGATCGCCCAACCATCCAGACGGCGGCAAAGCTCGGGCGACAGTACCTGCATATAGCGGGCAAGAATAACCAGCTCAGCACCGGTCTCCTCGATCACCTGCAGCACCTTGCGCTCTTGCCCGGGCTTGTCCTTGGGGTCGAGTGCGAAGTGGTAATAAGGAATCTTGTGCCAATGCGCCAAGGGTTCGAGGTCCGGATGGTTCGACACCACGGCCACCACATCCATACCCAATTGGCCAATGCGCTGGCGATACAGCAGGTCATTCAGGCAATGGTCAGCCTTGGACACCATGATCACCACCTTGGGGCGGTGGTTGGGCGCGGTCAGCTCGAAGGCCATGCCGAACGCTTCGCTGCGCTCGGCGAGGCCGGCCCGGAAGCCCGCCTCGTCGAAATCGTCCGGCTGACGAAACTCGACGCGAATGAAGAAGCGCCCCGACTGCCGGTCATCGAAGGAGTGGTGCTCCGTCACGTAGCAGCGCTGCTCGAAGAGGTAACGCGTCACCACGTCGACGGTACCGAGCATGCTCGGGCAGTCGGCGGTGAGAATCCAGGTATCCGGTGCCCGACTCATGTTCTGGTCTCCTTAAGCTTCGATGCTCAAGCCGTATTCGGCAGAAGCGTCCTGCAGCCACAGCCACCAGTAGTCGGCAAAGCTGCGGCGAATCACCAGCTCCCAGGTGTCTTCTGCAGTGCGGCGGATCACCAACTGCGACTTGGCGAACACGGTGCCCACAGCCTTGCCCACCGGGAAGTTGTTCGGGTGAACATCATAGCTGGTGGACTTCATCAGCACGTCGCGCACGTTCGGGCCGCGCAGTTCCAGCAGGCTTTGCCCGCCACTGACATTGACTACCTGAATGTGCTGGCCTTCAAGGGCCGCGCGCAGCTTTTGCTCGACTGCCAGCTCCTGACCGCCGGGTACGATCAGCAACCACTCGTCGGGGCCGACCCATTGCAGCGACATATCCTTGTTGGCGACCACGGTCAGCGCCACTGGCAGCTCCAGGCCAAGGGCCTTGTGCACGCCGGCGGCGAATTCCGGGTTGTGGCCATCACCGCGCAGGGTGAGGTGGCCGAGGAACTTGCGTTCACGCAGGGTCACGCCTGCGTTCTTGCGGCCTTTGCCTACCAGGCTGGCCAGGTCGGCATGGTGCAGTGGCGACTGGGCTTTGGCCTCGGCGCCGGGGTTTTGCTGGAAGACGTTGATAGCGCTCATTTCTTACCTGCCTTGAATTCTGGATTCGACCACGATGCCTGCGGGAGACGGCCATCCTGTGGGAGCGGGCATGCCCGCGAATGCGATGTTGAATTCACCGCCCTCTTCGCGGGTACGCCCGCTCCCACAGAGACCTCATTCCACGCCTGACACCGGTTGGACCGGGGGCCTTAGACGTTCTGCCGCTCACCCTTCGGATCGAAGAACACCGAAGACACGATTTCCGCCTCGATCACGCTGCCATCCGCCTGCGGCGAGTAGACACGCTCGCCCATGCGCTTGAGGCCGCCTTTGACCACACCCATGGCGAACGAGTAGCCCAGGGAGTTGGACGCGTAGCTGGAGGTGACGTGGCCGACCATGTCCATCGGGATTGGCTGTTTCGGGTCGAACACCAGTTGGGCGCCTTCCGGCAGCCACTTGGTCGGGTCGACCGGCTTCAGGCCCACCAGCTGCTTGCGGTTCTCACGTACGCAGTCTTCGCGGTTCATGCCACGCAGGCCGATCCACGAGAACGGCTTGTTGCGGCCAACGCACCAGCTCATGTTCAGGTCGTCCGGGTTCATCGAACCATCGGTGTCCTGGCCCACGATGATGAAGCCCTTCTCTGCACGCAGTACGTGCATGGTCTCGGTGCCGTACGGGGTCAGGTTGTACTTCTTGCCGGCCTCGATGATCTGTTCCAGCACGCCCATCGCGTAGTTGGCCTGCACGTTCACTTCGTACGACAGCTCGCCGGTGAACGAGATACGGAACACACGGGCCGGCACGCCACCGACGTTGCCTTCCTTCCAGGTCATGAACGGGAAGGCTTCCTTGTCCATGTCGATGTCGGTCAGCTCGCTCAGCAGCTTGCGGCTGTTAGGGCCGGACAGGGTCATGGTGGCCCAGTGGTCAGTGACCGAAGTGAAATACACCTTCAGCTCTGGCCATTCGGTCTGGTGATACAGCTCCATCCACTGCAGCACGCGGGCAGCGCCGCCGGTGGTGGTGGTCATGATGAAGTGGTTGTCGCCGACGCAGGCGGTTACGCCGTCGTCGAAGACCATGCCGTCTTCCTTGCACATCAGGCCGTAGCGGGCCTTGCCCACGTCGAGCTTGGTCCAGGCGTTGGTGTAGATGCGGTTGAGGAATTCGCGCGCGTCCGGGCCCTGGATGTCGATCTTGCCCAGGGTCGAGGCGTCCAGCAGGCCGACGCTGTCGCGCACTGCCTTGCATTCACGCGTGACGGCAGCATGGATGTCTTCGCCGGCTTTCGGGAAGTACCACGGGCGCTTCCACTGGCCGACGTCTTCGAACTCGGCGCCATTCTTCACGTGCCAGGCATGCAGGGCAGTGAAGCGCACGGGCTCGAACAGGTGACCACAGTGACGGCCCGCTACCGCGCCGAAAGTGACCGGCGTGTAGTTGGGGCGGAACATGGTGGTACCCATTTCCGGGATGGTGATGCCGATCGAACGGGCGGCGATGGCCAGGCCGTTGATGTTGCCCAGTTTGCCCTGGTCGGTACCGAAGCCCAGCGCGGTGTAGCGCTTGACGTGCTCGACCGACTCGAAGCCTTCACGGGTGGCCAGTTCGATACCGGCTGCGGTCACGTCGTTCTGCTGGTCGACGAACTGCTTCGGCCCCTTGGTGCCTTTGTCGTGCGGCACCAGGAACAGTGCCACAGTGGCCTCTTCCTTGCGCGCCACGGTTTTTGGCAGGGTGCCGACAGTGGCCTTGAAACCGGCCTCAGTGGCTGCGCGGACGCCGCCTTCGAAGCCATCGGCAATCACATCGCCCAAGGCATACACGCCGTTGATACCACCGACGCACTCACGCTTCTGCGGCGCATCGCCCGGCACAAAGCCAAGGATATCGTCACGCCATACCGGGCGACCGCCCAGGTGCGAAGCCAGGTGCACGATCGGGCTGTAACCGCCCGAGGACGCGATCAGGTCGCACTCGAGGACTTCGCCTGGGCTGGTGACTTTGTGCGCCTGCACATCGATGGCCGCCACACGGGCACCGGTGACGTGCTTGCTGCCTTTGGCCTCGACCACGGCGCTGGAGGTGAGGATGCGAATGCCTTTGGCACGCGCTTCTTCAACCAGCGAACCACGCGGGTTGTGGCGGGCGTCGGCAATGGCGACCACTTGCAGGCCTGCGTCGTGCCAGTCCAGCGCGGCGCGATAGGCGTGGTCGTTGTTGGTCGACAGTACCAGCTTGCGACCCGGGGCCACGCCATAGCGGCGAACATAGGTGGAAACAGCACCGGCCAGCATGTTGCCCGGCACGTCGTTGTTGCCGTACACCAGCGGGCGCTCGTGGGCGCCGGCAGCCAGTACCACACGCTTGGCGCGAACGCGGTGCACGCGGTGGCGAACCTGGCCGATCGGGGCGCGATCGCCGAGGTGGTCGGTGAGGCGCTCGTGAATGGTCAGGAAGTTATGGTCGTGGTAGCCGTTGACCGTGGCACGTGGCAGCAGGGTCACTTCTGGCAGGCTTTCCAGCTCTTTGACCACTGCGTTGACCCAGTCGGCGGCAGGCTTGCCGTCGAGGGTTTCGCGGGTGTCGAGCAGGCTGCCGCCGAACTCTTCCTGCTCGTCAGCCAGGATCACGCGGGCACCGCTGCGCGCAGCGGCCAATGCCGCAGCCAGGCCAGCAGGGCCGGCGCCGACGATCAGCACGTCGCAGTGCCGGTTCATGTAGTCGTAGCTGTCAGGATCGTTCTGCAGCGGTGCACGGCCCAGGCCGGCGGCTTTACGGATGTACTTCTCGTAAGTCATCCAGAACGATTTGGGGTACATGAAGGTTTTGTAGTAGAAGCCCGGCGGCATCATGCTGCCGCCAACCTTGCCGAGGATGCCCATGACGTCGTTGTTGACGTTCGGCCAGCCGTTGGTGCTGGTGGCGACAAGACCTGCGTACAGCGCCTGCTGGGTGGCACGCACGTTGGGGATCTGGGTAGCTTCGCTGGAGCCGATCTGCAGGATGGCGTTCGGCTCTTCGGTACCGGCGGCGATGATGCCGCGCGGGCGCGAGTACTTGAAGCTACGGCCGACAATGTCGACGCCGTTGGCCAGCAACGCGGCGGCCAGGCTGTCACCGGCATAACCCTGGTAGGTCTTGCCGTTGAAGGTGAAGTTCAGGACCTTGCTGCGGTCGATACGGCCGCCGCTGGCGAGGCGATAGGTCTGGCTCATACTTTTTCCCCTTGGCCTTTGACGGTCGACGTGGCGCTGGCGGCTTTGCCATTGGCGGTCACTTGCGGCTTCTCGCCAATCTTGTAGGTTTCCAGAATTTCGTAGGTCACGGTGTCACGGGTGACGTTGAAGTACTGGCGGCAGCCGGCAACGTGGTCCCACAGTTCATGGTGAATACCGCGTGGGTTGTCACGGTAGAACATGTAGGTACCCCACTCCTCGTCGGAGCAGGCGTTAGGGTCCAGCGGGCGGGCGATGTGTGCCTGGCCAGAGGCGTGGAACTCTTCTTCGGAGCGCAGCTCGCCGCAGTGGGGACAGAAAATATGCAACATGACGGTGTCTCCGGTTAGTGGGCGACGGCGGCGGCGCCGTGTTCGTCGATCAGTGCGCCGTTGTAGAAACGGTCCATGGAGAACGGCGCGGCCAGTGGGTGCATTTCGCCCTTGGCCAGGCTCGCGGCGAAGACGTTGCCCGAACCGGGGGTCGCCTTGAAGCCGCCAGTACCCCAACCGCAGTTGAAGAACATGTTCTTGACCGGGGTTTTGGTGATGATCGGGCAGGCGTCCGGCGAGGTGTCTACGATGCCGCCCCACTGGCGGTTCATGCGAACACGCGAAAGGTTGGGGAACATCTCGACGATGGCCTGCAGGGTGTGCTCGATCACCGGGTACGAACCGCGCTGGCCGTAGCCGACCCAGCCGTCGATACCGGCACCGATCACCAGGTCGCCTTTGTCGGACTGGCTGATGTAGCCGTGCACGGCGTTGGACATGATCACGCTGTCGATGATCGGCTTGATCGGCTCGGATACCAGCGCTTGGAGCGGGTGCGATTCCAGCGGCAGGCGGAAGCCGGCCAGCTTGGCCATGTGCCCGGAGTTACCGGCGGTGACCACGCCGACGCGCTTGGCGCCGATGAAGCCTTTGTTGGTTTCCACACCGATGACCGCGCCGTTTTCCTTGCGGAAGCCGATCACTTCGGTTTGCTGGATCAGGTCGACACCCAAGGCGTCGGCAGCGCGGGCGAAGCCCCAGGCCACGGCATCGTGACGGGCAACGCCGCCACGGCGCTGTACGGTGGCGCCGAGGATCGGGTAGCGGGTGTTCTTGGAGCAGTCCAGGTACGGGATTTCGGCCGCAACCTGGGCAGTATTCAGCAGCTCGCCATCCACGCCGTTGAGGCGGTTGGCGCTGACCCGACGCTCGGAGTCACGCATGTCCTGCAGGGTGTGACACAGGTTGTAAACACCGCGCTGGGAGAACATCACGTTGTAGTTGAGGTCCTGGGACAGGCCCTCCCACAGCTTCATGGCGTGCTCGTACAGGTGCGCCGACTCGTCCCACAGGTAGTTGGAACGCACGATGGTGGTGTTACGGGCGGTGTTGCCGCCGCCCAGGTAGCCCTTCTCGATCACGGCAACGTTGGTGATGCCGTGCTCTTTGGCCAGGTAGTAGGCCGTGGCCAGGCCATGGCCGCCACCACCGACAATAACCACGTCGTAAACCTTTTTAGGGGTTGGCGTGCGCCACATCCGCTGCCAGTTTTCGTGGTGGCTGAGGGAGTGCTTGAAAAGGCCGAAGCCCGAGTAACGTTGCATGGTGTGTGACTCCACTCAGCGGTAGACAGGGAAATCTGCGCACAGGGCCGCGACGTTCTTCGCCACATCGGCTTCGACGTCTGCGTCACCGAGGTTGTCGAGGATGTCGCAAATCCAGCCAGCCAATGCCACACACTGAGCGACCTTGAAGCCGCGGGTGGTGACGGCCGGGGTGCCGATACGCAGACCCGAAGTGACGAACGGCGACTGCGGGTCGTTCGGCACGGCGTTCTTGTTGACGGTGATATGCGCACGACCCAGGGCGGCGTCGGCATCTTTGCCAGTCAGGCCCTGACGGATCAGGCTGACCAGGAACAGGTGGTTGTCGGTACCACCGGAAACCACATCGTAGCCACGGTCGATGAACACCTTGGCCATGGCCTGGGCGTTTTCGATCACTTGCTGCTGGTAGGCCTTGAATTCAGGCTCCAGCGCTTCCTTGAAGCACACCGCCTTGGCAGCGATCACGTGCATCAGCGGGCCACCCTGGGCGCCCGGGAATACAGCGGCGTTCAGCTTTTTCTCGATCTCTTCGTTCGACTTGGCCAGGATCAGGCCGCCACGTGGACCGCGCAGGGTCTTGTGGGTAGTGGTGGTGACCACGTCGGCGAACGGGATCGGGTTCGGGTACAGGCCAGCGGCAACCAGGCCGGCAACGTGGGCCATGTCGACGAACAGCAGTGCGCCCACTTTGTCGGCGATGGCGCGGAAGCGTGGGAAGTCGAGGGTCTTGGAGTAGGCCGAGAAACCGGCAACGATCATTTTCGGCTTGTGCTCGACCGCCAGGCGCTCGACTTCATCATAGTCGATCAGGCCGGTGTTGGTGTCGATGCCGTACTGGACAGCGTTGTACAGTTTGCCCGAGGAGGACACTTTGGCGCCGTGGGTCAGGTGACCACCGTGGGCCAGGCTCATGCCCAGGATGGTGTCACCGGCTTGCAGCAGGGCCAGGTAGACCGCGCCGTTGGCCGACGAGCCGGAGTGCGGCTGGACGTTTGCGTAGTCGGCACCGAACAGCTGCTTGGCGCGCTCGATAGCCAGGGCCTCTACCTTGTCTACGTGCTCGCAGCCACCGTAGTAACGCTTGCCCGGGTAGCCTTCGGCGTACTTGTTGGTCAGGCCGCTGCCTTGGGCCTGCATGACGCGCTTGCTGGTGTAGTTCTCCGAGGCGATCAGCTCGATGTGATCTTCCTGGCGCTGTTCTTCGGCATTCATCGCCGCCAGCAGTGCATCGTCGTAACCCTGGATCTGGTCTTGCTTGCTGAACATTGTGTATCTCCCGGCAGCGATCATTTTTTGTCGTGGGGCACTGTGGCCCTTTGTGGCGATGTTATGACTGGTGGGGTCGGGTCAGATGCCTGCGCACGCCTTGCAATGGCGCGTTTACGACATTCGCTGTTGTGCTGTTTGTGCTGGCCCTTTCGCGGGTGAACCCGCTCCCACAGGTACGGTCGCGCTCTGAAGGCTTGCGGCGCCCTGTGGGAGCGGGTTCACCCGCGAAAGGGCCAGCCCGGACAACACAGAAATCAGCCGATGCACGGGTTGTATAGGCAAGTGCTGAATCGATGGTTTAGAGTGCTGTTCTGCGTCGTTCACAGGACCGTGCCATGACAGACAAGAGCCAACAATTCGCCAGCGACAACTATTCCGGCATCTGCCCCGAAGCCTGGGCGGCGATGGAAAAAGCCAACCGCGGCCACGACCGCGCCTACGGCGACGACCAGTGGACCGAGCGTGCATCGGAGTACTTCCGCAATCTGTTCGAAACCGACTGCGAAGTGTTCTTCGCTTTCAACGGTACCGCGGCCAACTCCCTGGCCCTGGCGTCGCTGTGCCAGAGCTACCACAGCGTGATCTGCTCCGAGACCGCCCACGTCGAAACCGACGAATGCGGTGCGCCGGAGTTTTTCTCCAACGGCTCCAAGCTGCTGACAGCGGCCAGCGTCAACGGCAAGCTGACGCCACAGTCGATCCGCGAAGTGGCGCTCAAACGCCAGGATATCCATTACCCCAAGCCGCGCGTGGTGACCATTACCCAGGCCACGGAAGTGGGCACGGTGTACCGCCCAGACGAGCTGAAGGCGATCAGCGCCACCTGCAAGGAGCTGGGCCTGAACCTGCACATGGACGGCGCACGCTTTACCAACGCCTGTGCTTTCCTGGGCTGCAGCCCGGCCGAACTGACCTGGAAGGCCGGTGTGGATGTGCTGTGCTTTGGCGGCACCAAGAACGGCATGGCGGTGGGCGAGGCGATTCTGTTCTTCAACCGCCAGTTGGCCGAAGACTTCGATTATCGCTGCAAGCAAGCCGGGCAACTGGCGTCGAAAATGCGCTTCTTGTCGGCGCCATGGGTCGGGCTGCTGGAAGATGGCGCCTGGTTACGCCATGGAAACCACGCCAATCATTGCGCGCAGCTGCTGGCATCGTTGGTCAGTGGCCTGCCGGGGGTAGAGCTGATGTTCCCGGTGGAGGCCAACGGGGTGTTCCTGCAGATGCCGGAGCACGCCATCGAGGCGCTGCGGGGCAAGGGCTGGCGCTTCTATACCTTTATCGGCAGCGGTGGCGCGCGCTTCATGTGCTCGTGGGATACCGAAGAAGCGCGGGTGCGTGAGCTGGCCGCGGATATCCGCACGATCATTGGTGGCTGAGCGAGTGCTGGGGCCGCCTTGCGGCCCCGGCGATCTAAAGCCTGAACCCACCCATCTGCCGCGCCAGGTCATCAGCCAACCCACGCAACGCCTGGCACTCCTCGCGGCACCCTTGCACCTCCGCCGCCGTCTCACGCGCCAAATCGGAAATCCCCTGCACCGTCCGGTTGATTTCCTCGGTCACCGCCGACTGCTCCTCGGTAGCCGTGGCCACTTGGTGATTCATGTCACTGATGTGCTCTACCTGGTCGGTAATCGCGCTCAGCGATGCCCCGGTGCGCTGGCTCGATTCCACGCCGCTGCCGGTAGCCTGCTGCCCTGCCTGCATTGAACTCACCGCCGAACCTGCCCCCAGCTTCAGGCGCTGGATCATCTGCTGCACTTCATCGGTGGACAGCTGTGTGCGCCGGGCCAGCGTACGTACTTCATCGGCCACCACAGCGAACCCGCGCCCCATCTCCCCTGCCCGCGCGGCCTCGATGGCAGCGTTCAGCGCGAGCAGGTTGGTCTGCTCGGAAATGCTGCGGATTACCGCGAGCACTTCATCGACCGAGGCGACTTCGTCAGCCAGTTGGCTGACCGCATCGGCCGCCTTGCCGATGTCACCCGACATGCCCTCGATGCCACGAATGGATCGTTGCACCACCTCGCGCGCCTGCAACGCCTCGTCTCGTGCCGACTGCGACGCCTGGGCCGCATCGCCGGCATTACGGGCGATGTCCTGCACGGTCAGGCCCATCTCGTGTACAGCAGTGGCGACCATTTCGGTCATCTCCTGCTGGCGCCCGGAGCGCTCGGCAGTGTTGTCCACCACCTGGGTTACCTGCTCCACGGCCCGCCGCAGCCGCTCGGAGGTACTCAACACCTCGCCGATCAGGCTGCGCTGGCTGTCCAGAAAGCGGTTGAAACCACGGGCCAGGTCACCCAGCTCATCCTGGCGCGAATCGTCCAGACGGTGGCTGAGATCCCCCGCTCCACCGCCAATCTGAACCAATGCAGCGGTAACGCGGCGGATCGGCCGCACCAGGCCTCGCGCCAGCAGTACCACCAACAGCAGCGACACCAAGGCTACGGCGCCACCGATCAGGCTGGTCAGCCAGACGGCCTGATGCATTTGCGCGTAAATTTCCGACTCTGGCACTTCGGCCACAAGGGTCCAGTTGAGGTCGCGCAAGGGCAAGCCCAGCGCCAGGTAGCGCTCACCGTCACGGCTGAAGCGGCTGCTACGCAGGCTCGCGCCTCCGGTCATGACACCTTTGGCTGCGTCCGCGCCAAGCTGCTCGGCAAGCTGGCGCTTGCCACTGAAGGCACCATCGGGATGCACCTGGATCAAACCATCGTTGCGCACCAGAAACACTTTGCCGTGCTCGCCAAAGCTGAAATCGTGGATCAGCTTCGACAACTCGGTCATGCGCAGGCCCATGCCGGCCACACCCACCAGCTTGCCTTCCTTTTCCACACGATAATCGATGAACAGTGCCAGCTCGCCGGTGGCACCATCGATGTCGATGTTGATGAACCGCTCGGCGCCGCTGTCGATGTAACCGTAAAACCAATTGTCCTTGGGGTTGCTGCGGCTGAGGGTACGGTCCAGGCCCTTCTCGCTGTAGTAGTGGCCGGTTTCGGTCGAGGCGAACAGCGCAGTAAAAGCGTGGTTGCGCTGTTTGGCGGCGGCCAGGTATTCGATGAATTGGGGTGCCTGCGCGGGATCTTCACCGGCAGCAAGCCAGTCGCGCAGCAGAGTATTACCGGCAATGTCCGCGGCAGCGACCAACGGTTGCCCCAGCATGCGCTCGATGTCGTTGCGGATGGCCTCGACGCTGGCGGGCAGGGCAGTGTCGACCAGGTAGCGGTCGGTGAGACGGTTGAGCGCCACGGTGAAGATAATGACCACCACCAGGATGCTCGCCAGCAAGGCAGCGCCCATGCTGGTGATCAATTGCAACTGGATGCTCTTACGCCAGATACGCATGCCCCTACTCCCCGCACATTATTGTTCTGCGGAAAGTGTATACACTTGCGTATCCAGTTAATCCAGTGATCTGAAGCAATCAGATGCACCCCGCAGGAGCGGATTTACCCGCGAACGCGATGTTGAAGCCACTGACGCATTCGCGGGTAAACCCGCTCCTAGAGGGGAAAGTGTGCGGTCTTATTGCTCTGCAATGGTCCGCACGATGGCATCCACCGTGGCGTCGATTTGCGCTTGAGTACGCGCAAGGGTCTGCTGATGCTCTTTCTGCAGTTCAACCTGTTTGGAGCACAGGTTAAGGGCAGCCAGCACCAGCAGTTTGTCACCGATCAAGGTCGGGTACTGACGCTTGGTCTCGTTAAGGGCTTTGTTGAGCATCCGTACCGCCTGGGCCAGGGTTTCTTCCTGGCCTTCGGGCGCCTTGATCGAATAGTCGATGCCGAGAATCGACACGACATTGATCGGCTGCTCCTGCAGTCTCATGCGCCAACAACGCCCGCGCTGGCACGCTCGACCAGGGCCTGGATGCGTGCTGCGGTAGCGCCGTTCTTCTCTTCCTGCTCCATCAGCGACAGTTGCAGGGTTTCGTTCTCTTCCTTGGCCTGGGCCAGTTCCTGGCCAAGGGCGGTGTTCTGCTCGATGAGTTGAGCGTTTTTCTGCATCAGGTCGCTGACCAGTTGCTCGATTTGATTCAGGGAAGCTTCCAGCATGGGTCTATCTCAGGTTGTTGCGAGGGGCACACACGATAAAGAAAAGTGCGCCCTATCGCCATTAAATATCGGATTCATAAGGTGTCGAACCCGCAGATTGACAGGATAACCGGCACCTTGTTCCGACTTGAGTCAACCGCCGGTCAGGAAAAAGATAGCTGCCTCACAAACTTCGCCCGAGGTACGGGCATGGGGCGGGGGGGCATTGCTGAGGAACTGAAGCCGCTTTGCAGCCTCACCGGTCCGACCGACTTACTGGCTTGCGAGTCAATTTGAGGATTACCGGCAAATGGGCCAACAAACGGCGAAAATTCGGCACCAGCCAGATCCATCACATAAGGTCCTGAGGCAGGGATCAAATGATCAACATGCTTCTTCAGAGCCTTACCGACCGAAACGACTTTAACGCTGAACCTCACGACGCTGCCAACAGCAGCCAACTCTTTGGCACCGGGTACTCCGTAAGAGGCCATGGCGCCGCCGATGCCGGCCAACCATGTAGCGCCCTCGCCCAACGTCTTCAACCGATCGCGGCCAGAAAAAAATGCTTTGATTCGCGATCCAAACCATACAACTCGTTTAGCCAGCACCCAGAGGCTGGACGTTCCACTTGGATCATGCCTGTTGAGCGGGTCTCCCAGGCAGTAGGCATAAGCGTTGATGCCACCTTTGGAAAACGGGCTTAGTTGGTCTGCAGACAAAAATCGCCTCAAGGTTGGGCTATATGCTCTTCTGCCATTGCCAAGCAGATAATTGCCAGTGGGGGCGTCGCGCAGCTCTCCATTGAATGCGAGTAGAGAAGCATGATTGCCAAATTGCGCGCCGTAGGGATCGTATGGCGCTGAGCGGCACATACTCACGGCAAGCGAATTGCTTTGGTTCATACAATCATCCAGAGTGGTTTCAGGCAACCTTACTCGGCCACCAGGCACTCTGAAACTGGCAAAAGTGCCAGTCCTGCAATAGAACAGGGCTGCGCAAGCAGCCCCGATATCTCGAATCAGTAATCGATCCGCACATCCCCTTTCGGCACGCTGCAGCACGACAGGATGTAGCCCTCGGCTTCGTCCTCTTCGGTAATCCCGCCGTTGTGCTCCATCTCCACTTCACCACCCAGCTTGAGCACCTTGCAGGTGCCGCAGATGCCCATGCCGCAGGCTTTCGGGATCATCAGGCCAACCTTGGCTGCCGCCGCGTGCACGGTCTCGCCCGGGGCGATGCGGATGCTCTTCTCGCTGCCGATGAACTCCACCAGATTGAGGTCGGACGCATCCAGCTCCGGTGCATCGGCCGCCTGCTCGGCGTGCTCCACGGCATCGGCCTTGGCTTCTGCCGGCGTCGCGCCGAACGATTCCTCATGGTAATTCGCCATGTCGAAACCGACCGCTTCGAGCAGGCGCTTGACCGCTGTCATGTACGGCGTCGGGCCGCAGCAGAACACCACGCGCTCCATGTAGTCCGGCGCGATCAGCTCCATCAGCCGCTGGTTCAGGTAACCGCGGTACCCCGCCCACGGCTCGCCCAGGCCATGCTTTTCGCAAATGATGTGCAGGCTGAAGTTGGGGATGCGCGAAGCCATCTGCTCCAGCTCGCGGTGGTAGATGATGTCCTTCGGCGAACGGGCGCTGTGCACGAACACCATGTCGACATTGGCGTTGGTGTCGTAGAACCAGCGCGCCATGGACATCACCGGAGTAATGCCCACACCGCCCGACAGGTACAGCACCTTGCCCGACGGGAAGTCGATGGCATTGAACAGGCCCACAGGGCCGTGCACCGGCAGTTCGAGGCCTTCGTGCATGGTGTCGTGCAGGAAGTTGGAGACCAGGCCGCCCGGCACGCGCTTGACGGTGATCGAGAAGCTGTAGGGCACCGACGGCGAACTGGAGATGGTGTAGGACCGCATCACGGGCTTGCCTTCGATCTCCAGCTCCAGGGTGACGAACTGCCCCGGCTTGAAGAAGAACATGATCGGCTGGTCGGCCATGAAGCAGAAGGTGCGCACGTCCCAGGTCTCCTGGATGACCTTGACGCAGCGCACAATGTGGCGGCCGTTGGCCCAGGTCTGGGTAGTGACCGGATTGAGGAAGGTATCGGACATGTTCTTCTCCAGCGGCCGACTATGGCCCTTTTCATGGCTGCGATAATGCGCAAGCTGAAGACGACGTACATTCCTGCCTGCGACATCGACGTGCTTATCGCGACCAGCCCCGTGGCACAAGGGCTGGCGCGTCGTTATTCAAATCGGCCATGTCGCCCATGGATACGGTTCGCGGCGTCTTCGGACGCACACTCCACGGCAAAAGAACTAGCTGTTTTATCTGAAGCAGCCTTGCGGCACCACAACAACGATTAGCCACCTTTTGCCGGCCGCATACGGCCCCGAGGAATACACGATGGACGTCACCGCAACCCTGAGCCTGGGCGATCCACTTGAACCTGCACGCAAGGCCACCGCCGAGATGTTGCAGACCCGCGAGCGCACCTACTCGCTACCCCAGCCTTTCTACACCGACGAGCGTCTGTTCCAGATCGACATGCAGGAAATCTTCCATAAAGAATGGTTGATCGCCGGCATGACCTGCGAGATCCCGGCCAAGGGCAACTACATCACCCTGCAGATCGGCAAGAACCCGATCATTGTGGTGCGCGGTGCCGAAGGCAAGGTACATGCGTTCCACAACGTCTGCCGCCACCGCGGTTCGCGCCTGTGCGTCAGCGAGAAAGGCAAGGTGGCCAAACTGGTGTGCCCATATCACCAGTGGACTTACGAGCTGGACGGCCGCCTGCTGTTCGCCGGCACCGAGATGGGTGCTGACTTCGATATGAACCAGTATGGCCTCAAGCCGGTGAACGTGAAGGTTGCCGGGGGCTACATCTTCATCAGCCTGGCGGAAAACCCGCCTGCCATCGACGAGTTCCTGGCCACCCTGGACCATTACATGGAACCGTACGACATGGAGAACACCAAGGTGGCGGTGCAAACCACCTTGATGGAAAAGGCAAACTGGAAGCTGGTGCTGGAAAACAACCGCGAGTGCTACCACTGCAACGGTTCGCACCCGGAATTGCTGCAAACCCTGCTGGAGTGGGACGACACCAACGACCCGCGCGCCAGCCAGGAATTCAAGGACCACGTGGCCGCCTCCGCTGCAGCCTGGGAAGCCGAGAAGATCCCTTACCTGCACAAGAGCCACGGCCTGCGTAACCGTATCGTGCGCATGCCGCTGCTCAAGGGCACCGTGTCGATGACCATGGACGGCAAGCAGGCCTGCCAGAAGCTGATGGGTCGCATCAAGAACCCGGACCTTGGCTCGATGCGCATCCTGCACCTGCCGCACTCGTGGAACCACTGCATGGGCGACCACATGATCGTGTTCACCGTGTGGCCGATCAGCGCCCAGGAAACCATGGTCACCACCAAGTGGCTGGTGCACAAGGATGCCGTGGAAGGCGTGGACTACAACCCAGAGAACATGCGCAAGGTGTGGGACGCCACCAACGACCAGGACCGTCGTCTGGCCGAAGAGAACCAGCGTGGAATCAACTCCACCGCGTACCAGCCTGGCCCGTATTCGAAGACTTACGAGTTTGGTGTGGTGAACTTCATTGACTGGTACAGCGGGCGGATGCTGAACAACCTGGGAGCAGAGCCGGCGGCTTATCTGAAAGAAGTGCAGGCGCAATAAGCGACTGCACTGAGGTGTGGAGGGGCTGAAACATGGCCCCTCCAATTCACCTCGAAGGTCGTCTTTGTCTAAGCATCATCGTATCGTTCTGAAAAGCCCATGAATCCGAAGCCCTCTCTAAGGGGCTTGCTCGGCCCACTTCATGAGCAGGACGGTTGACTACAGATTGCCGCACCGGCAGACCACGCTGAAGTGAGCTCTGTACGCCTTCCAAAGCAATTTCCGGAGCAACCTCAGCCGGGACTCCGCCTGTCAATAAATCGAAATTTTTCCCGACCTGACTTAGAGGACTGCTTCTTGGGCCAAGTGCAGCGTTGATAGCGCGTGCGCCAGTGCCGTCAGGCTTATCATCGCCCCGGCGTTCGCCCCCAAAATTGCACCCTCCACTCCTGCAAATTGCGCCGCAGCGCTTCCCAAGCTCAAGAGTGAACCGAATGTACTCATTCACGCAGTGTTAAGCCCCAGACGATCGGTAGGAGGCCCCAGGAAGTTGTACCCCAAGGTCGGCCCATTCGACGCCATCCCCAAGCCTCGTGAAGTTACTGGATCCCGATACTGTCCACAAAAAGCCAGCCCAGGAGCCAGAGCTGCGTGATAACGCCGTAAGGCTTATAAGCACGGGGGTCGCAAACTGACGCCATGAGTTACCCACAAACATGAAGCCCTGTGGACACGATTATGGCTGGCTGGAGTTTTGCGGACTGGCAACAATGCCAGGCAGGGCGCTGATCATTATTTGATCATATTAGCCAAGCCCTCATTAGCACTGGGCTACAGCGGGGTTCATACACCTTGTCCACAGAGACACCAACAGACTTTGTGAGCAACCGATGAATTGTGTGGAACCGGGTTGTGGATAAGCGGTTCAAAGTCCTGATTATCAGGGATCGAGCAGGATTCAAACGGGATTGATCATTTTTTGAACAAACCTATCAACACCTTTAACTACGCAGCCTGCAGCCGTAACCGAACAGATTATCCACAGACCGGCTAACAGGGATTGTGGGCAAAATCAGGAAAATGCTGACATACGCGCCTGCAAAGACTGGAAGAGTGCCTGAACGTTTTTTGATCAAAAACCTGGAGAGCCCGTCACAAACGGCCTGTAGACATGCACAAACACTTTATCCACACCTTGGCGAACAGTTTTGGTGGGCAAAAGCGCTCGGTCAATGCTGAGTATTGAATGAGGGAGCGGCCTTGCCGGGACGCTCCCATAAAGAGACCTCTAGCCCTGCTCAGCGCAGGACACCCTCTTCCACCAGCAGCTTGAGGATGGCCTCAGCGCCTTCCTGCGGCGAAACGTCCTTCAGCACCTTGCCACCACCGCCGCTGGCCTTGGCGGTTGCCGCCTTCATGCGATCGGCGCCACTCTTGGCCTTGATCACCTTCAAGCGCTTGGGCCGTGGGCGGGCCGGTTGCAACTCGGCTTCAGCCAACAGCTCATCTTCGACAATGGCCACGTTACGCGCCGCCAATACCCCCCGGCGCGCAGGTCCAAAAGCGCTCTGGCGCGGCTTGGGCGCAGCGTTATCCACAGTCGCCAGCAATGGCAGACGTACCTTCAGCCGACGCCGCTGACCTCGCGGCAAAGCCTGCAACACCTGCGCGGTGCCGTTGTCGATCGACTCCACCTCAGCCAACCCGACAATCAGCGGCCAGCCGAGCTTTTCGGCCAGCAGGAACGGCAACATACCCGAACCCTCGCCAGTCTCGGCCTGGCTGCCGGTCAGCACCAGCTGGGCACCGGCGTCGCGCAGATAATCACCCAGCACGCCCAGCACATCGGCACCGGCCGGTTGCTCCAGCACGTCGAGGTGGTCCAGGCCCATGCCCAGGTAAGCGCGCAAGGCCTCTTCCTGTGGATCGCCCGCATGCACCACCTGCAAGTTATCCCCAGCCAGCTGCAAACCCAGCTCCACGGCGCGGGCATCCTGCTCGGCGCGGCGGGCGCGGCCGGAGCTGGGGTGGGCACCAATGGAAACTAGGCTGATCACTTTCGTACTCATGCTCGTGCCCTTATGCCGCGTCGCGCTGGCCGCCGCTGCGGAAGTTTTCCACAGCCTCGATCAACGCCTTGAGAATCGCCGAGCTGTCGCCAATCACCGACAGGTCAGCCCGTTTGATCATGTCGCAGCCCGGATCCATGTTGATCGCCACCACCTTGTCGCAGGCACCGATACCCTGCAGGTGCTGGATCGCGCCCGAGATACCCACAGCCACGTAGACACGCGCGGTAACCCAGGTGCCGGTGGCCCCCACTTGGCGGTTGCGCGGCATGAAGCCGTCGTCCACTGCCACCCGCGAGGCACCTTCGGTAGCGCCGAGGGCTGCGGTGGCCTTGTGGTACAGGTCCCAGTCCTTGACACCGTTGCCGCCCGAGACGATGAACTCGGCTTCGGCCATGGCAATGGTGGCCGGGTCGACGGCCACCGAGCCAAGGTCTTCGATGCGCGGCAGGCTGCGCACCACACTTGTGGACAACTCCACCGGCAGCGCTTCGTGACGAGTCTCGCTGACCGGCTCGGCGCACTCGGCTGCCGCCAGGATCAGGCGCGGCACGGCGCGTTGCAGGTCTTGCTGGCCGGCACCGGCGCGGCCGATGCACTGGCCGTCCTTGACCTGCCATACCCGCGTTGCCGGGCGCTCGCCCAGCGCTGCGCCCAGGCGCCGACCCAGTTCACCGCCACCGGTGCGGCTGTCGGGCAGCAACCAGTGGCGCGGCGTGAACTGGTTATCCACAGTCCGCAGGCCTTGCACCAGTTGCTCCGGTGCATAACCTTCAAAGGCCTCGCCTTCGATAACCAGCAGGCGGTCGACACCGGCTGTGGAAAAGTTGCTTTCCTTGTGCTCGTTGAACACCACTGCCAGCACCGCCCCGTCGC
This sequence comes from Pseudomonas sp. D5(2026), assembly GCF_057766845.1. NCBI lineage: Bacteria > Pseudomonadati > Pseudomonadota > Gammaproteobacteria > Pseudomonadales > Pseudomonadaceae > Pseudomonas > Pseudomonas sp. D5(2026). The sequence continues at coordinate 295,745 of NZ_CM173421.1, read as the reverse complement.
TGCCGGCCAGGCTGTGGGCCAGGCCGAGCAGGTCGCGGTCGTGGCTGCTCAGGCGGCCACCAACCATGTCCGGCACGACGGCAATGTAGAACGCCGGCTCCGGCACCTGGTGCAGTGGCAACTTGACCTCGACCGCCGCCGTGCGTCGCCCGCCCGCACCGGTGCCCTGCTGGGCGCCGCTGCGGTCGATACGCTTGATGCCGGCCGGGCCGACAAAGCCCGCGGCAATCGCATGCGGATTCTTGCGGATGATGCCGTTAGGCCCCATCCAGCTGGTCTGCTGCGTCTGCATCGCGGCATGCAGCGGGTGCAGACGGTTACGGGCGATCCACTCGGCGCGTGGATCGCGGCGGATAATGTCGCTCATCAGTGCACCTCCGCAGGTTCACGTTTAGCCGTTTGCGGCTTTGGGACAGTGGAGCCGTCCTCCTCGATCAGCACGTCGGCTACCAGTTCAGCCAAGTCCTTGATCTGCGGGCGCGGTTCGACCACGCCTTCAAGCATGGCAGTGCACTGCGGGCAACCCACAGCTACCAGCTCGGCCTCGGTTTCACGGATGTCGTCCATGCGCATATCGGGAATACGCTGCTTGCCAGGGATATCAGTGATCGGCGCACCGCCGCCACCACCGCAGCAACGGGAACGGAAGCCCGAGCGCTGCATCTCGCGCACTTCGATACCCAGCGCCTTGAGCACTTCGCGCGGGGCTTCGTACTCGCCGTTGTAGCGGCCCAGGTAGCACGGATCGTGGTAGGTGACGCTACCACCCTTGTGCTGGCCGAGGTTGAGCTTCTTGGCCGCGATCAGTTCGGCGATGTAGGTGCTGTGGTGCTGCACCTGGTAATCACCGCCCAGGGCGCCGTATTCGTTCTTCAGCACATGGAAGCTGTGCGGATCGCAGGTGACGATGCGCTGGAACTTGTACTTGGCCAGGGTCTGGATGTTGCGTTTGGCCAGTTGCTGGAAGGTAGCCTCATCGCCCAGACGGCGCGCCACGTCGCCGCTGTCGCGCTCTTCCAGGCCGAGTACGGCGAAGTCCACGCCCGAGGCTTTCAACACTTTGACAAACGAACGCAAAGTGCGCTGGTTACGCATGTCGAAGGCACCATCGCCAACCCAGAACAACACTTCGGTCGCTTTGACTTCAGACAGCAGTTGCAGGTTAAGGTCGGCAGCCCAGTTCATGCGCCCGCCGGGGGCGAAGCCGCCAGGGTTGTCGGTAGCGATCAGGTTGTCCAGCACCTCGGCGCCCTTGTTCGGGGTAGCGCCCTTTTCCAGGGTGAGGTGGCGGCGCATGTCGACGATGGCATCGACGTGCTCGATCATCATCGGGCACTCCTCGACGCAGGCACGGCAGGTGGTGCAGGACCACAGCGTTTCGGCGTCGACCAGGCCATTGACGATCGGCTGATGCGGATTGCCGCCGTGTTCGCCGATCGGTTTGCCAGGGTACGGGCTACCGGCAAATTGCGCGTCCGTGCCACCGGCAAGGCCGATGACCATGTCCTGAATGAGTTTTTTCGGGTTCAGCGGCTGGCCAGCGGCAAAGGCCGGGCACATGGCTTCACATTTACCGCACTGCACGCAGGCATCGAAGCCCAGCAGCTGGTTCCAGGTGAAGTCCACCGGTTTTTCCACCCCCAGGGGGGCGTTCGGGTCTTCCAGATCCAGCGGCTTTAGGCCGGTGGAGCGGCCGCCGCCGAAGCGATCGGCACGGCGGTGCCAGGCCAGGTGCAAGGCACCGGCGAAGGCGTGCTTCATCGGGCCGCCCCAGGTCATGCCAAAGAACAGCTCCGATACACCCCACAGCACGCCCAGGCCCAGAATGGCGACCATCACCCAGCCACCGGTGTTGGCCGGCAGGATACCGGCGACCGGCAGGGTGGCAATGAAGAAGCTCACGGCGAACGCCAGCAAACTCTTCGGCAGGCGCATCCACGGGCCCTTGGACAGGCGAGAGGGCGGGTTGAGGCGGCGTTTGAAGACAAAGATGGCGCCGGTGAACATGATCACCGTGGCTACCAGCAGTGCATAGCCGAGGATCTTGCTCTGCAGGCCAAAACCATGCACCAGAATCGCCAGGGCAGCGGACAGCACAAAGCCGCCCGCAGTGGCCACGTGGGTCTTGGACATGTATTTGTCGCGCTCAACCACGTGGTGCAGGTCCACCAGGTAGCGGCGCGGCATGGCCAGCAGGCCGCCGATCAGGTTGACCTTGGACGGCCGGCCACGGCGCCACATGCGTACCCGGCGCAAGGCACCGAGCACTGCCAGGCCAAGGGCAGCGAACAGCAGAATGGGTAGAAGGGTGTTCAACATGGGAGACTCCCCACAAACAGCTGGATTCTTGCGCCGACCAGAGGGCGAGACTGGCCCCATGTAGGAGCGGGTCCACCCGCGAATGCATCCGGTCAGGCAACAGTGTTGTCAGTGCTGACGCATTCGCGGGTGAACCCGCTCCTACAGGGATCGCGCCCGATGGCGGCGACTGTTAACGATCAGAAGTCCTTGCAGAGGCGCAAGGCGTCGTAGATCGCCGCATGCACGTTGCGCTGGGCCACGCAGTCGCCGATGCGGTACAGCAGGTAGCCTTCGCCCGGCTGGCTCAGGATCGGCTGTGGCTTGATGGCGAACAGCGCCTCCACGTCGATCTGGCCCTTGTTGCGCGAACCTTCCTTGAGCGCGTAGTACAGCTCTTCGTCAGGGCGCACGCCGTTCTCGACCACTACCTGATCGACCACGCGCTCTTCCTTGGCGCCGGTGTATTCGTTCTCCAGTACCGCCACCAGCTTGTCGCCTTCGCGGTAGACCTTTTCCAGCATCATGTCGCCGGTCATGATCACTTCTTTGGGGTACATGCTGCGGTAGTAGGTGGGGAAGGTGGTACCACCCATGGCCACGCCTGGCTTGATGTCGTCGGTGACGATCTCGACCTGGCTGCCTTTGTCGGCGATGAAGTCGGCTACCGACATACCGGTGAATTCGCAGATGGTGTCGTACACCAGCACGTTCTTGCCCGGCGCTACCTTGCCATCGAGCACATCCCAGCTGCTGACCACCAGCCCTTCAGCAGCGCCCCAGTGCTCGTTCTGCTCCAGGAACGAGTGCCCACCTACCGCCAGCACGATGACGTCCGGGCGCAGGTCCTGAATGGCGGCCACATCAGCGGCAGTGCCCAGGCGCAAGTCGACTTTCAGACGAGCCAGTTCAAGCTGGTACCAGCGGGTGATACCGGCAATCTGGTCACGCTGCGGGGCCTTGGCGGCGATGGTGATCTGCCCGCCGATCTGGTCCCTCTTCTCGAACAGGGTCACGTCGTGGCCGCGTTCAGCCGCCACGCGGGCAGCTTCCATCCCGGCAGGGCCTGCGCCAACCACCACCACCTTGCGCTTGACGCCAGTGGTCTTCTCGATGATGTGCGGCACACCCATGTATTCACGGGAAGTCGCGGCGTTCTGGATGCACAGCACATCCAGGCCCTGGTACTGGCGGTCGATGCAGTAGTTGGCACCGACACACTGCTTGATCTGGTCGATCTGGCCCATCTTGATCTTGGCGATCAGGTGCGGGTCTGCCATGTGCGCACGGGTCATGCCGACCATGTCCACGTAGCCGCCTTCAAGGATGCGCGTGGCCTGGTTCGGGTCTTTGATGTTCTGCGCGTGCAGCACCGGGACCTTGACCACTTCCTTGATACCGGCCGCCAGGTGCAGGAACGGCTCCGGCGGGTAGCTCATGTTGGGGATGACGTTGGCCAGGGTGTTGTGAGTATCGCAACCCGAACCGACCACACCGATGAAGTCGAGCATGCCGGTGGCGTCGTAGTAGGCGGCGATCTGCTTCATGTCTTCGTGGCTGAGGCCATCGGGATGGAACTCGTCACCACAGATACGCATGCCCACGCAGAAGTCGTCACCCACTTCGGCACGCACGGCTTTCAGCACTTCCAGGCCGAATTTCATGCGGCCTTCAAAGGTGCCGCCCCATTCGTCGGTACGCTTGTTGACCCGCGGGCTCCAGAACTGGTCGATCATGTGCTGGTGCACCGCCGACAATTCCACGCCGTCCAGGCCACCCTCTTTGGCGCGACGCGCAGCCTGCGCGTAGTTGCCGATTACCCGCCAGATCTCTTCCACCTCAATGGTTTTGCAGGTGGCGCGGTGCACAGGTTCGCGAATGCCCGATGGCGACATCAGCGTCGGCCAGTTGAAGCCGTCCCAACGCGAGCGACGGCCCATGTGGGTAATCTGGATCATGATCTTGGCGCCATGCTTGTGCATGGCGTCGGCAAGATTCTGGAAGTGCGGGATGATGCGGTCGGTCGACAAGTTGACCGATGCCCACCACTCCTGCGGGCTGTCGATGGCCACCACCGACGAGCCGCCACAGATGGCCAGGCCGATGCCGCCCTTGGCCTTCTCTTCGTAGTACTTCACATAGCGGTCGGTCGTCATGCCGCCGTCAGTGGCGTAGACCTCGGCGTGCGCAGTGCTGAGCACACGGTTGCGGATGGTCAGTTTGCCGATCTGGATCGGCTGGAACATTGCTTCGAATGCCATGACGCTATCTCCGGCTTACAACGGCTTTGTAATGAACAGGCCATCTTCGTGGCCTTCTTCCGACCCGCCATAGACCTGCTCGGCCACGGTGCGGATCTTGCTGCCGCGGGCAGCGAGAATCTGGTCCATCGCGCCAGCGAACCAGCCGGTGAACATGTAGTCGACCTTGCGGCCGCACTTGCCATAGACGTACACGAATGCAGAGTGCTTGAGCTTGACGCTGCAGGTACCTTTATCCAGGTCGATATCCTGGATCTCGAACAGGCCCCAGCCACGCTGGCTCAGACGCTTCATGTAGTGCTCGAACACCGCTACGCCTTCCAGGCCATGGCACTCGGCCTCTTTTTCACACCAGTGCCAAGCGGACTTGTAGCCAGCCTTGTAGAGGATTTCGGCATAGGCGTCGGCGCCCAGCACTTCCTCGATGCCCATATGGTTATTGACGAAGAAATGCCGAGGCACATACAGCATCGGCAAGGCGTCGCTGGTCCAGACACCGGTCTCGCTGTCGACTTCGATTGGCAATTGCGGGGCGATTTTGGCCATGGAAACTCAACTCCATAAAAATTTTTTGTGGGTGCCCCGGCGTTGCTGGCAGGGGCTATCAGGCTTGGAGAGCGGCTTACTCGCCCCAGACATCCTTGAGGACGTTTACCCAGTTCTCGCCCATGATCTTGCGTACCACACGCTCGGAGTGGCCGCGCTTGAGCAAGGTCTCGGTGAGGTTGGGGAATTCGCCGACAGTGCGAATGCCCAGTGGGTTGATGATCTTGCCGAAGTTGGTCAGACGGCGGGCGTAGCCCTTGTCATGGGTCAGGTATTCGAAGAAGTCCTGGCCGTGACCCTGGGTGAAGTCGGTACCGATACCGATGGCGTCTTCACCGACGATATTCATGGTGTATTCGATGGCTTCGGCGTAGTCATCGATGGTCGAGTCAATGCCTTTGGCCAGGAACGGCGCGAACATGGTGACGCCAACGAAACCGCCGTGATCGGCGATGAATTTCAGCTCTTCGTCCGACTTGTTGCGCGGGTGCTCTTTCAGGCCCGAGGGCAGGCAGTGCGAGTAGCACACCGGCTTTTTCGATTCGAGGATGACTTCTTCGGAAGTCTTGGAACCGACGTGGGACAGGTCGCACATGATGCCGACACGGTTCATCTCGGCAACGATCTCGCGGCCGAAGCCGGACAGCCCGCCATCACGCTCGTAGCAGCCGGTGCCAACCAGGTTCTGGGTGTTGTAGCACATCTGCACGATGCCCACGCCCAGCTGCTTGAACACGTCCACATAAGCGATCTGGTCCTCGAACGCATGGGCGTTCTGGAAGCCGAAGAGGATGCCGGTCTTGCCCAGCTCCTTGGCCTTGCGGATGTCGGCGGTGGTGCGCACCGGCATCACCAGGTCGCTGTTGTCGCGGATCAGTTTCTGGCTGGACGCGATGTTGTCGACGGTAGCCTTGAACCCTTCCCAGACCGACACCGTGCAGTTGGCCGCAGTGAGACCGCCTTTGCGCATGTCTTCGAACAGCTCGCGGTTCCATTTGGCGATGATCAGGCCATCGATGACGATGCTGTCGGCGTGTAATTCGGCTGGGCTCATCAGGCTGTCCCCTTTTATAGAGTTGGGTCGCGCCAAACCTTCTGCCGGCGCTTTGAGGCCAGCATATGCCTGTGCCCCGAGGCGCCCCGGTGCAAAAACGACAGGGGGTTTGCCGAAAGCGTCAATGCGCGACATGAGCACGTCTGGCGCGTCTTTCGGCGATGAGAGGCAGTCTCGATAACGCCATTTGCGACCGCTGCATGAACATTTGGTCAGGGAGCTACCACCTGGCCTCAGGCTGAGCGAGAATCCCTGCGATTCGACAGCCTGTTGAGGAGAAAGCGGATGAAATCAATGGCATGGCTGGTGCTGCTGGCCATCGTGAGCGGGGCCCAGGCCAGCGAGGAAGAAAGCACACCTTGCGACAATGTGGAGACCGACCAGCAGACCTTCGCCTGCGCAGCATTCAACAAGCAGATCGCCGAGCGTGAGCTGCAGTCGGCCTACGACGACCTGGTCGCGCGCATGCGTGATCAGTTTGGCGACGAGGCCGGCCTGATGTCGCGATTAGAGGCAGCCGAGCAAGTCTGGAGCCAACTGCGCGATGCAGACTGCAAGGTCGAAACCCATGCTGAACAACCAGGCAGCAAGGCCTACCAGATCGCCTGGAACAGCTGCATTGCACAGCACAGCGATGAGCGAGCGGAGTACTTGCGCAGCCTGGGCCTGCAAAACGGTGACGAGCTGGCACCCGAAGATTGATCAGTACGCGCGAGTGAACGATCAACTCCAGAGGAACAACATGCCGCTGATGTCCCCTGCGTAATTACTCGATAGTGCCCTCAGACCACGTGCTCACCATGTGTGTCTTGGAACTCACAACTATCAAGGAATTACAAAGTGGCTGACATCAAAGTTGAAATGGAAAAAATCCGCAAAGAGGGTCAAGAGCGCGTAGCCGCTACCGGCCAGACCATCTGCGTCTTCGCTGACAATGTCCCTGCCAACATTGCAGAAGACATCCTGGCCGGCATGCGCTTGATGACCGAACTGGCCAACAAGAAGTTCGACAAGGAAACCCAGCAGCGCGAGTGGTACAACTTCTACAACGATGGCCTGATCAAGTTCGGCTGGACCATGACGGGTGCAGCACATGCCGAAGATGCCATTGATGAGGACAACCTGACCTTGGCAGAGCTGATCACCAAGTCCGTCACCATCAGTGTCTCTGCGGACCCTCGTCGCGCCGCCTGCGCCAGGCGTGTTCTGCAAATTGTCGTGCAGAAACCGGAAGTCAAGGCGCATCTGGAAAAGCACAGCCACAGCGAATCCGGCAAATCGAGCAACTTCGTGGTCGCCCAGTGCGAAATGACGCCACAAGGCCTGCCGGCGATGCACATGACCAGCTTCCAGGCCAGCTACGACTCGAAAGTCGAGCGTGAAGGCGCCCTGACCCGCAAGGTCGACAAAACCTCTACCCGCGTCTATCGCGCGTCGCAGCAGGGCACGTTCAGCGTTCGTCACTTCGACGCTGCACGTGATCTTGTGAACGAGAAGATCAAAGGCGACATCGCCGCGTTTCTCGCTATCTGATTAGCGAAGCCGGGTACCAGAGCGCGCTGGTACCCGGTTCTGGTCATATACATCCATCGAGGAGCAATGCCACATGGGCGATACAAGCCTGGACACCCGAATATTCGAGGAGCGGCTAAGAATCAAGCCTGCGCCCTGGCTGACACTCGAGACATGGGAAGATTTGCAGCTATGCCTGCGTTATTCACAAGCGATGGCCAATGAAAAATACTCGATGGAGACCCAGCCTCAGCAATGGTTCGCTGTCGCTCTCGCCACCTTGCAATCATTGAAATTCACCTTGTTCGAACATACACATAAAACCATTGTGTATGAGCCGCACCTGCTTGCATTGAGCGATGTGTACAGTGGCTATCTACCCCCGCCCCGCGAGAAAGGGCCTTGGTTCAAGAGCCTTGAAGAAAATGTTCAAGCCGCTCTGCAGTCGGCAGGTACGCATACTTTCACCGTAATGAACGCCTCTTCACATCTAAGCATCGAAATGGACCATGAAGGGGACCAGGTTCCGGTTGCGATCCTGTTTTACACCTACTGCATTACCGACCCGGTCGAGCCCACCAGAAAGTTGAACCTGATATTCGACCATCTGGGTGCACGCTTCAATGCAGCGGGTTTTGCCTCGCTTCGCAAGGATCTGCAAGCAAGGAATCGTGAAAAACTGAGGGCGATTCTCGAGCGCGAGCTGGATTGAAGCTCACTTTGTACCCCCAGGCCGACGCTCCTCCCGCGGGCACCTTCCAAACCTGAGCTTGTAGCGCCGCGTGAAATACGATGGCAGTTCAAACCCACAGGCAAGGCTGACTTCAGTCACCGACATGTCGGTCTGGGCCAGCAGCTGGCGCGCCTTGTCCAGCCGTAACGCGAGATAGAAACTGCTCGGTGTGGCATCAAGGTGCATGCGAAACAAACGCTCCAATTGACGCCTTGTTACCCTGATCGCGGCAGCCAGATCCAGCGTGCTCAGTGGTGGCTCTATGTGTTTTTCCATTTCGCCGATGGCATGGATCAGCTTCTTGTTGCTGATGCCATAACGCGCACCGATCTGCATGCGCTGGTGGTCCTGGCGCTGACGGATGCGACCCAGCACGAACTGCTCGGACACCTTGACCGCCAGTTCGCTGCCGTGAGACTGGGCAATCAGGTGCAGCATCAAATCGATCGAGGCCGTTCCGCCGGCACAGGTGATGCGGCTGCGGTCAATCTCGAACAGCTCTTGGGTGGCCTGAAGGCCTGGATAGCGTTCCTTGAATGCCTCAAGCGCCTCCCAATGCAATGTCGCTCGGTAGCCCTCGAGCAGCCCTGCCTCGGCCAGCACCATCGCGCCCGTGTCGATACCACCGAGCATGACAGCTTCGTGGTTGAGCCGGCGCAGCGCATGCAGCAGTTTGGGTGCGACATTGGCCAGTGGCTCGAAGCCCGCAACCACCAGCAGGATGTTGGCCGGCTCCCCCTCCCCCAAGGCGGCATCGGCATTGATCGACATGCCATTGCTCGCCAGCACCGCCTCACCATCCAGGCTTAGCACCTGCCACCGGTACAACTGCCCACCAAAACGATTGGCCACCCGCAGTGGCTCCACCGCCGAAATGAACCCCATGGCGGAAAACCCGGGCACCAACAGAAAGGCTATCGTCTCCATCATCCCCTCCTCCACAGAAAACTGGTCGCCCAGGTGCTAATTCCTGTCGCTAGCGTGCGCTTGGGCAAGGTAGCGCCAGCGTAGCGTATTCACACGGTCCGCAGAGGCCGCCCTCAATAACAATACGCACTGCCGATGGAGAGCCACCATGCACAGCTTGATCCGCCGCAGCCTGTTGTCACTTGCCCTGAGCAGCATCGTTGCCACCCCGCTTTTCGCCGCCGAGCCCGCCGTCTGCAAAAACGTGCGCCTTGGTGTGGTCAACTGGACCGACGTCATTGCCACCAGCGCCATGGCCCAGGTGCTGCTCGACGGCCTGGGGTACCAGACCAAACAGACCAGTGCCTCGCAACAGATCATCTTCGCCGGCATCCGCGACAAGCGCCTGGACATGTTCCTGGGGTACTGGAACCCGATCATGACTCAGACCATTACCCCGTTCATCGATGCCAACCAGGTCAAAGTGCTGGACAAGCCAAGCCTGGAAGACGCGCGCGCCACCTTGGCCGTGCCGAAATACCTCTACGACAAGGGCCTGAAGACCTTCGCCGACATCCACAAGTTCGAGAAAGAGCTGGGCGGCAAGATCTATGGCATTGAACCGGGTTCCGGCGCCAACACCCAGATCAAGGCAATGATCACCAAGAACCAGTTCGACCTGGGCAAGTTCCAGCTGGTCGAGTCCAGCGAGGCCGGCATGCTCGCCGCCGTCGACCGCGCGGTGCGGCGCAAGGAGGCCGTGGTGTTCTTCGGCTGGGCGCCGCACCCGATGAACGTGAACATCGACATGGCCTACCTAGGTGACAGCCGGGATGCGCTCGGCCCTGACGAAGGCCGTGCGACGGTGTGGACAGTGACGGCGCCGGACTACGCCGAACGCTGCCCCAATGCCCACCGCCTGCTGGCCAACCTTAAGTTCAGCGCCGAGGACGAGAGCCGCATGATGCAGCCACTGCTCGACCACAAGGACGCGCTGGAATCAGCCCGCCAGTGGCTCAAGGACCACCCCGATGACAAGGCGCGCTGGCTTGAGGGTGTGACCACCTTCGATGGCAAGCCGGCTGCTGACAACCTCAAGCTTACCGCCAACTGACAGGGCCCTTTCGCGGGCACGCCCGCTCCCACAGGTACGCCGCCACACTCGGGATCACATTGATCCTGTGGGAGCGGGCATGCCCACGAAAAAGCCAACACAGACATCACAAGGAACTGCACCATGAACCACGACGTCATCATCACCTGTGCCCTCACCGGCGCAGGCGACACCGCCTCGAAAAGCCACCTGGTCCCGGTCACGCCCAAACAGATCGCCGAATCCGCCGTGGAAGCCGCCAAAGCAGGTGCCACCGTGGTCCACTGCCACGTCCGCGACCCGCAGACCGGCCGTTTCAGCCGTGATGTAAACCTCTACCGCGAAGTCATGGAACGCATCCGCGAAGCTGACGTGGACATCATCGTCAACCTCACCGCCGGCATGGGCGGCGACCTGGAAATCGGCCCGGGTGAAACGCCGCTGGAGTTCGGCCCGGGCACCGACCTGATCGGCCCGCTGGAGCGCCTGGCCCATGTCGAAGCACTGTTGCCGGAAATCTGCACCCTCGATTGCGGCACCCTCAACTTTGGTGACGGCAACTCGATCTATGTGTCCACCCCGGCCCAACTGCGCGCCGGCGCCAAGCGCATCACCGAGCTGGGGGTGAAGGCCGAGCTGGAAATCTTCGACACCGGCCACCTGTGGTTCGCCAAGCAAATGATGAAGGAAGGCCTGCTCGAAGACCCGTTGTTCCAGCTGTGCCTGGGCATCCCGTGGGGCGCACCGGCCGACACCACCACCATGAAGGCCATGGTCGACAACCTGCCAGCCAACGTCACCTGGGCCGGCTTCGGCATCGGCCGCATGCAGATGCCTATGGCTGCTCAGGCTGTGTTGCTCGGCGGCAATGTGCGGGTAGGTCTGGAGGACAACCTGTATCTGGACCGTGGCGTGCTGGCCAGCAATGGCCAACTGGTGGAACGCGCAAGCGAGATCATCACCCGCATGGGTGGCCGCGTGCTCAGCCCGGCAGAAGGCCGAGAAAAAATGAACCTCAAGCGCTGCTGATCCTTTCAACGATCGCAAATGCACCGAAGACCCTGTGGGAGCGGGCGTGCCCGTGAAGCAGGCAACGCGATGGATGGCACCGGCCGCGCCGGTGTTCGCGGGCATGCCCGCTCCCACAGGGTTAGGCAGTAACCCTGATGACTGTGTTTTACCCTGAGGACTAGCTATGCCCTTTATCACTGAAATCAAAACCTTCGCCGCCCTGGGTAGCGGCGTGATCGGCAGCGGCTGGGTTGCCCGCGCCCTGGCCCACGGCCTGGACGTGGTGGCCTGGGACCCGGCGCCCGGCGCCGAACAGGCACTGCGCAAACGGATCGCCAACACCTGGCCGGCGCTAGAAAAACAGGGCCTGGCACCCGGCGCATCGCAAGACCGCCTGAAGTTCGTGGCGACCATCGAGGAATGCGTACGTAACGCCGATTTCATCCAGGAAAGCGCACCAGAGCGCCTGGACCTCAAGCTCGACCTGCACGCCAAAATCAGCGCCGCAGCCAAGCCTGACGCAATCATCGGTTCAAGCACTTCGGGCCTGCTGCCCAGCGAGTTCTACGAGTCGTCCACTCACCCTGAACGCTGCGTCGTCGGCCACCCGTTCAACCCGGTGTACCTGCTGCCGCTGGTCGAGATCGTCGGCGGCAGCCGCACCTCACCCGAGGCCATTGAAGCTGCCAAAACCATCTACACCGCACTCGGCATGCGCCCGCTGCATGTGCGCAAGGAAGTGCCAGGCTTCATCGCCGACCGCCTGCTCGAGGCGCTATGGCGCGAGGCTCTGCACCTGGTCAACGACGGGGTTGCCACCACGGGCGAAATCGACGACGCGATCCGTTTCGGCGCAGGCTTGCGCTGGTCGTTCATGGGCACGTTTCTGACCTATACCCTGGCCGGTGGCGATGCCGGCATGCGCCACTTCATGTCACAGTTCGGCCCTGCCCTGAAGCTGCCCTGGACGTACCTGCCAGCACCGGAACTGACCGACAAGCTGATCGACGATGTGGTGAGCGGCACCGCTGAGCAACAGGGCGAGCGCAGCATCGCTGCACTGGAGCGCTACCGTGACGACACCTTGCTGGCGGTACTGGAAGCGGTGAAGTCGAGCAAGGCCAGCCACGGCATGTCGTTCAGCGATTAAGGAGACCAAGATGCCTGCTCTGATCACCTACCGCACCACGGTCCAGGAGGACTGGGTCGATTACAACGGGCACCTTCGCGATGCCTTCTACCTGCTGATCTTCAGCTACGCGACCGATGCCCTGATGGAGCGCATTGGCCTGGACGCCGACAGCCGTGGGCAAAGCGGAAATTCGCTGTTCACGCTGGAGGCGCACATCAATTATCTGCACGAGGTGAAGCTGGGCACCGAGGTGTGGGTGCAGACGCAGATCATCGGCTTTGATCGTAAGCGTCTTCATGTGTATCACAGCCTGCACCGGGCAGGGTTCGACGAGGTGCTGGCGGCGAGCGAGCAGATGTTACTGCACGTGGACCTGGCGGGGCCGCAGTCAGCGCCTTTTGGGCACGCGACTGTTTGCCAATTGAATCACTTGGTAGAGCAACAGGAGGGGGCACTGGCGCCGCAATACATGGGGCGTACCATAAAACTTCCCTCTTGAGTGATCCGAGAGCGGGCGCCAGGGTTTCCATATCTAGGAAGCGCCATGGCGCCTTGAAAGTTCGCGCCACATCATTCTTATCCGCCGAACCTATCGGAACCCCTTGATTCTGCAGCTGCGGGTTGAGTGATAGGGTATGGCGCACTGCGACGTCCGCATCTGCGTATGGAAATTTGGCGCTATATGCCTGGATCCTCGTCGTTATGCGAGGCCCCCATGTTATGCCCTAATTCGAGGGTTAACGCACCAAAGCAACTAATGGCCGAGAAAGCCGTCTCCATGGACGCTGGCGTTTTCGCGATACCACAGTAAATGCTAAACGTCGAAAGCATTGTTACCAGGTTGGCTCGCGCACCTTCTGACGGTCGAAAGTAACCTTAGCCCCTAGTGGCATCGACACGAATATCCCCAACAGTCTGTATGCTCCGAGGCTGTGCACCTCACAAAAATAAACACTGCATCCAATAAGCCAAACTTTGATTTTTCCAGTCTATATGCATCGACTCTCAACAACTTACATAAATAACGGTTGCAAAAAAATAACCCCGGAAAGCCGTGAGCTACCGGGGCCAAGAGCGAGCAACATCCACTGCGTGTGAGCGAGGGTGACCAAACCCTCTGTACCGTGAATGGCTTCAGTGTGCGTGCTTGCCTGGCAGGGGATTTAGTCGTAAACGACCTGTTCTTAGCCAAAGCAGCCATGGCGACATTCTGTCCTTGCGAGGCTGTCGCGCACGTCACAGAATCGGTCGTAAATCACAGCAGCACTCTCTTAGCGATAAAAGGGACAACAGCCATGATGCATGCGGATTTGATTGATCAGGACGACCTCGCCGGCCACCTGCGCGCGCGCGGTTTCGATATTCCTGCCGGGGCCAGTGCCGAACAGGCGTGTGAAGCGGTGGTTCGTGGGCTGACCGAGCCCAATGCGCGGGCGCTGAAGGGGATGGTGGAGCAGATGTACACCGGTAGTGCGACGATCCTGCCTGCGGTGCGCCAGGCCATCGACAAGCAACTGTTGCCAGCGTTGGCGCAGTTCAACAAACGCGCGTAATTCTTTTACCCAGGCCCGGCCCCTTCGCGGAACAAGCCCGCCCCCACAGATCACCGCTGGCTCAGTTCAGCGGGTGACCTGTGGGAGCGGGCGTGCCCGCGAAGAGGCCGGCGCGGTCTCAGAGCCTTACACTGGCAAATGTCGACTCGTTGCGCGCCTGGCTAAGGGCCGCCATCGGCCCGCTGTGCGGCGACAGGGTCATGGCCTGCGGAATCGGCATCATGGCCACCTGCTGCGCGGTGTTGGAGCCCACACGCTCGTCACGCGGCGGAATGCCAAAGTACTCGCGATAGCACTTGGAGAAGTGCGGGGTCGACACGAATCCGCACACCGATGCCACTTCGATGATCGACATTGGCGTCTGCTTCAGCAGCTGCCGCGCACGGATCAGGCGCAACTTCAGGTAGTAGCGCGACGGCGAGCAGTGCAGGTACTTCTGGAACAGGCGCTCAAGCTGGCGTCGCGAAACCGATACATACACCGCCAGTTCGTCCAGGTCGATCGGCTCCTCCAGATTGGCCTCCATCAACGCGACGATTTCCTGCAACTTCGGCTGGTTGGTGCCAAGCATGTGTTTGAGCGGCACACGCTGGTGGTCCTGCTCGTTGCGAATACGCTCGTAGACGAACATCTCGGAAATCGCCGCCGACAGCTCACGGCCGTGATCACGGCTGATCAGGTGCAGCATCATGTCCAGCGGCGCGGTACCACCGGAGCTGGTGAAGCGGTTGCGGTCAAGGGTGAACAGGCGGGTGCTCATGTTCACCCGCGGGAAGGCTTCCTGCATTGCGGCCAGGCATTCCCAGTGCACGCTGCAATCGAAGCCGTCGAGCAGGCCAGCGCAGGCCAGTGCCCAACTGCCGGTGCACACGGCACCCAACCTGCGCGACTGACGGGCCTGGGCTTGCAACCAGGTGACGTGTTCACGGGTGACGGAACGCTGGATGCCAACACCACCACAGACAATCACGGTGTCGATGGGCGGAGCATTGCTGATTGCCGCATCCGGTGTGATTTGCAGACCATCGCTGGCCCACACCTGACCGCCATCGATCGTCAGCGTGTGCCACCGATACAGCTCACGGCCAGACAGCTGGTTGGCCATGCGCAGCGGCTCGACCGCCGATGCCAGGGAAATCAGGGTGAAATTGTCCAATAGAAGAAACCCGATGGACTGGGGTGTTGTGCGGTTCTGGGTTGGATTCCCGGAGTTGTACGACGTCATCGCGATTTCTCCTCACACAAATGCAGGGTGTGCCTCAGGCGGGCACTTACTTCTTGTTATGACCCCTCGGTCATTTTCCGGGGGTAGGCTTGCCAATCTCAACGCAAACGCCGTGCCTAAACTTGAACGGCCATCCAAAAAAACCTGAAAACGACGCCTTTATTGGGCATTTCAAGTACTTGCATCGTGTTGGCCAGTCGTCCAAAACAGGCGAGCTAGCGCGTTGCCTGTAACGGTTGAGCAGTTTAGTGACACGTGCCGCGTGGGTTTCCCAGAAGCGACACCTTTAAGTGTCACCGACAACGCCTACACTGATCGCGACATCCGACGATCGGTAGGCGGGCCGCAAATCACCGCACCATAAAGAGGCATAGGCGGTTGTGTTGCACCTGCATCAGCCTCAAGGGCCTCTTCGCGGGCAAGCCCGCTCCTACAGGGATTTGCACAGTTCCTGTAGGAGCGGGCTTGCCCGCGAAGACGCCCTGGAGGTCAGATCAGCAAATCAGCACTCGATAGCGCTGACCGCCAGGCCACCGCGCGAGGTCTCTTTGTACTTGTCGTGCATATCGGCCCCGGTATCGCGCATGGTGCGGATTACCTGATCGAGGGAAATGAAGTGCTCACCATCACCGCGTAACGCCATCTGCACCGCGTTGATGGCCTTCACCGCAGCAATCGCGTTGCGCTCGATGCAGGGCACTTGCACCAACCCGCCAACCGGGTCGCAGGTCAGGCCAAGGTTATGTTCCAGGGCAATTTCAGCGGCGTTCTCAACCTGTGCGGGAGTGGCGCCGAGTACTTCGGCAAGGCCTGCTGCGGCCATCGCGCAGGCCGAGCCGACTTCCCCCTGGCAACCTACTTCGGCACCAGAGATCGAGGCGTTCTTCTTGCACAGGATGCCCACGGCGGCGGCGGCCAGGAAGTAATCGACAACGCTGGACTCATCAACCTCATCACTGAAACGCATGTAGTAATGCAGCACCGCCGGGATGATGCCCGCCGCGCCGTTGGTTGGTGCGGTCACCATGCGCCCGCCGGCGGCGTTTTCTTCATTGACCGCCAAGGCGAACAGGTTGACCCATTCCATGGCGCTCATGGTCGAGCCGATCACGTTGGGCTTGCCGATTTCCTGCAGGCTGCGGTGCAGCTTGGCGGCGCGGCGGCGCACGTTCAGCCCGCCCGGTAGCGTGCCCTCGTACTTGAGGCCGTTGTTGACGCATTCCTGCATGGCTTCCCAGAGCTTGTGCAGGCCAGCGCGGATGTCTTCCTCGCTGCGCCAGACCTTCTCGTTGGCCATCATCAATTGCGACACGCTGAGGTCGTTTTGCTTGCACAGGCGCAGCAGTTCGGCGGCGCTGTTGAAGTCGTACGGCAACACCGTCTGGTCAGCATCCAGCACACCGCTGGCGGCTTGGGCTGCATCGACTACAAAGCCGCCACCCACCGAGTAATAGGTGTCGCGGTGCAACTCGCCCT
Source organism: Pseudomonas sp. D5(2026) (assembly GCF_057766845.1). Classification (NCBI taxonomy): domain Bacteria; kingdom Pseudomonadati; phylum Pseudomonadota; class Gammaproteobacteria; order Pseudomonadales; family Pseudomonadaceae; genus Pseudomonas; species Pseudomonas sp. D5(2026). Next base: position 278,945 of record NZ_CM173421.1, on the reverse strand, counting down.
GCTCGCCTTCGGCAATCAGGGTCATGGCGTTGGGGTGATACGGCAGGTTCTCGTCCAGCAGCAGCATGTCGCGGGCCCAGACGAACTCGATGGGCAAGCGGCTATCCAGCTGCAGGGTGTTGGTTTCGCGCAGGTCGGCGATACGCGGCACGATCTGGGTCGGGTCAATGGCGTCAGGCCACTCGCCCATCAGGCCCATGATGGTGGCGTTGTCGGTGCCATGACCAATACCGGTGGCCGACAGCGAGCCATACAGGCGCACTTCGATCCGTTTTACACGTTCCAGCTCGCCGCGTTCGCGCAGGCCCTGAACGAACAGGGCGCCAGCACGCATGGGGCCGACGGTGTGGGAGCTGGAGGGCCCGACACCGATCTTGAACAGGTCGAACACGCTGATGGCCATTGTCGAATCACCTCTTGCTGGGCTTGTCTCTGCGCGCCATGCGCAGGGCGGAGTAGCTGCTAGGCTCAAACAGCGGGCCGCCTTGAATGCCAGCATCATCGGGCTTTTACCGCCCACCTCGCCGTCTGCAACCGACGTACTTTTGTCCAGCAGCGCCGCGCTGTTTTTAACGAGGAACTGCGCCCACCACGCCGTTTTCCAGCGGCCTGGTGACGCAAAAATGCGTGTGAGGAGGTGGAAAAATCCATAAGCGACATCGCCCATACTGGATACGACCCGTTCCGTACTGGATACGACCCCACCAGTAGGCGATTGCCCGGCGCTGGAGGATTATCGAAAGCGACTCGTAAAGCACGGCCACGCATCCTGCCCTCTGCAGGCCTGGTCGACCGGACCCTCAGAAAGCCCGGCGACCCACGCGAACCCGAAGACAATATCTCAGGAGTCCATCCATGAAAGGTTCACCCTCGCTGTTGCTGGTTGCGTTGCTGTCCGCGCCATTGCTGGCCCAGGCAGCCGAACCCGAGCAGTGTCAGACTGTACGCTTCTCCGATGTCGGCTGGACCGACATCACAGTCACGACCGCGACCACCAGCGTTGTGCTCGAAGCACTGGGTTACAAGACCCACACCACCATGATCTCGGTACCGGTGACCTACAAGTCGCTGGCCACCGGCAAGGACCTGGACGTGTTTCTCGGCAACTGGATGCCGACCATGGAGAACGACATCAAGCAATACCGCGACGCCGGCACGGTAGAAACCGTGCGCGCCAACCTGGAAAACGCCAAGTACACCCTGGCAGTCCCCCAGGCGCTGTATGACAAGGGCCTGAAAGATTTCAGCGACATTCCCAAGTTCAAGAAAGAACTGAACGGCAAGATCTACGGCATCGAACCGGGTAACGACGGCAACCGCACCATCCAGAGCATGATCGACAAGAACGCCTTTGGCTTGAAGGACGCCGGTTTCAAGATCGTGCAGTCCAGCGAGGCGGGCATGCTGTCGCAGGTTGATCGCGCGCAGAAACGCGGCGAGGCAATGGTGTTCCTGGGCTGGGAGCCACACCCGATGAACACTCGCTTCAAGATGCAGTACCTGACCGGCGGGGACGAATTCTTCGGCCCCGACTTCGGCAAGGCCACCGTGCTGACCAACACCCGCAAGGGGTATACGCAGGAATGCAGCAACGTTGGCCAACTGCTTAAAAACCTGTCGTTCGAGCTCAAGGATGAAAGCACCATGATGGGCTATGTCCTGGACGACAAGATGAAACCCGAAGCCGCCGCCAGAAAATGGATCAAGGACAACCCAGGCAAGCTGGATGCCTGGCTGGCCGGCGTAACTACCGTTGATGGCAAACCCGGCCTGGAGGCGGCCAAGGCCAAGCTTACGCAATAACGAACTACGCAGTAGCGCTACCTCGGGGCAGGACCGTGCCTGCTCCGGGTTGATTTCAATCTATGCAGGTGGAAGCTCGCTATCATGCTTATCGATCAGAAAATACCTTTGGGCCAGTACATCGCGTCGTTCGTCGAATGGCTGACCCAGCATGGCGCGAATTACTTCGACGCCATCGCGCAAGGCCTGGAGTTCATGATCTACGGGGTTACCAGTATCCTTACCTGGTTCAACCCGCTCGTTCTCATCGCCCTGTTCGCCGCCCTGGCGCACCTGATCCAGCGCAAGTGGGCGCTGACCGCGTTCGTTGCCCTGTCGTTCCTGCTGATCCTCAACCTGGGTTACTGGCAGGAAACCATGGAAACCCTGGCGCAGGTCACCTTCGCCACGGTGGTATGTGTGTTGATCGGCGTACCACTGGGCATCCTCGCCGCGCACAAACCGATGTTCTATACCGCCATGCGCCCGGTGCTCGACCTGATGCAGACGGTGCCCACCTTCGTCTACCTGATCCCTACCCTGACCCTGTTCGGCCTGGGCGTGGTACCGGGGCTGATCTCCACCGTGGTGTTCGCCATCGCAGCGCCCATTCGCCTGACCTACCTGGGCATCTGCGACGTGCCCCAAGAGTTGATGGACGCCGGCAAGGCCTTTGGCTGCTCGCGTCGGCAACTGCTTACCCGTATCGAACTTCCGCACGCGATGCCAAGCATCGCCGCCGGTGTCACTCAATGCATCATGCTGTCGCTGTCGATGGTGGTAATTGCCGCTCTGGTCGGCGCTGACGGCCTGGGCAAACCTGTGGTCAACGCACTGAACACCGCCGATATCTCCCTGGGCTTCGAAGCGGGCCTGGCGATCGTGCTGCTGGCAATCATGCTCGACCGTATCTGCAAGCAACCGGAACTGCCGGTAAGGGGTGAGGCATGAGCATCATTCGTTTCGAAGACGTCGACGTCATCTTCTCCAACAAGCCGCGCGAGGCACTGTCGCTGCTGGACCAAGGCCAGACCCGCGAGCAGATCCTCAAGCAGACCGGCCTGGTGGTGGGTGTCGAAAAGGCCAACCTCGATATCAACAAAGGCGAGATCTGCGTGCTGATGGGCTTGTCCGGCTCGGGCAAGTCGAGCCTGCTGCGCTGCATCAACGGCCTCAACACCGTCAGCCGCGGCAAGTTGTTCGTCGAGCACGAAGGCAGGCACATCGACATTGCCAACTGCTCCGCGGCCGAACTGAAGATGATGCGCACCAAGCGCATTGCCATGGTGTTCCAGAAGTTTGCCCTGATGCCCTGGCTGACGGTGCGCGAGAACATCAGCTTTGGCTTGGAGATGCAGGGTCGTCCGGAAAAGGAACGGCGCAAGCTGGTCGACGAGAAGCTTGAGCTGGTGGGCCTGACCCAGTGGCGCAACAAGAAGCCGGATGAGCTTTCTGGCGGCATGCAACAGCGCGTGGGCCTGGCCCGGGCGCTGGCGATGGATGCCGACATCTTGCTGATGGACGAACCGTTCTCGGCGCTGGATCCCCTGATCCGCCAGGGCCTGCAAGATGAGCTGCTTGGCCTGCAGGCCAAGCTGAGCAAAACCATCGTGTTCGTCAGCCACGACCTGGACGAAGCGCTGAAACTGGGTACCCGCATTGCGATCATGAAAGACGGGCGGATCATCCAGTACAGCAAACCGGAGGAGATCGTGCTGAACCCGGCCGACGAATACGTGCGCACCTTCGTCGCCCATACCAACCCGCTGAACGTGCTGTGCGGCCGCAGCCTGATGCGCAGCCTGGACAACTGCAAACGGGTCAATGGCTCGGTGTGCCTGGACCCAGGTATCGACTCGTGGCTGGACCTTGGCGAAGGCGGCGCGCTCAAGCGTGCACGCCAGGGCCAGAACGGTCTGGACATGCAGAAATGGGCACCGGGGCAAGATGTGGAGTTGCTGGAGCGCAGGCCGACTGTGGTGCACGCCGATATTGGCATGCGTGACGCACTGCAGATTCGTTATCAGACCGGCAACAAGCTGGTGCTGCAGGATAACGACAAGGTGGTGGGGATTCTCGGGGATACCGAGCTTTACCACGCGCTGCTCGGCAAGACCCTCGGCTGAGGCAATTGGGGCCGCTTCGCGGCCCTTCGCGGGCACGCCCGCTCCCACAGGTTTGCTGAGATCTCTGTGGGAGCGGGCGTGCCCGCGAAGGGCTGCAAAGCAGCCCCGATCAATGGATCAGCGAACGACAATCCCGCGCGAAGCCATGTAGGCCTTGGCCTCCGGCACTGTGTACTCGCCAAAGTGGAAGATGCTGGCCGCCAGCACCGCGCTGGCGTGCCCTTCCAGAATGCCGTCTGCCAGGTGCTGCAGGTTACCCACGCCCCCCGAGGCAATCACCGGAATGCCCAGCGCATCACTGATGGCGCGGGTGACTCCCAGGTCGAAGCCGTTCTTCATGCCGTCCTGGTCCATGCTGGTCAGCAGGATCTCGCCAGCGCCCAGGCCTTCCATCTTCTTCGCCCACTCGACTGCATCCAGCCCGGTCGGCTTGCGCCCGCCGTGAGTGAAAATCTCCCAGCGCGGCTCTTCACCTGGCCCGGACACTTTCTTGGCATCGATGGCGACAACGATGCACTGCGAACCGAAACGGTCCGCCGCCTCGCCGACAAACTCTGGGTTGAACACCGCGGCGGTGTTGATCGAGACCTTGTCGGCACCGGCGTTGAGCAGGTTGCGGATGTCCTGCACGGTACGCACGCCACCACCGACCGTCAGCGGGATGAACACCTGGCTGGCCATGCGCTCGACGGTATGCAGCGTGGTGTCGCGGCCATCGACGCTGGCGGTGATGTCGAGAAAGGTGATTTCGTCGGCACCTTGCTCGTCGTAGCGACGGGCGATTTCCACCGGGTCGCCGGCGTCACGGATGTTCTCGAACTTGACGCCCTTGACCACCCGGCCGTTGTCCACGTCCAGGCAAGGGATAATGCGCTTGGCCAGTGCCATGGTTCAGTCCTCAGCCTTGGTAGTTGTCACAGAAGGCCTGGGCCTCAGCGACATCCAGGGTGCCTTCGTAGATGGCACGGCCAGTGATGGCGCCGATGATGCCCGGGGCCTTGGCGTCCAGCAGGGCCTTGATGTCGCCCAGGTTGTGAATGCCACCCGAGGCGATCACCGGGATACGGGTGGCTTCAGCCAGTGCCTTGGTGAAGGGCACGTTGCAGCCCTGCATCATGCCGTCCTTTGCAATGTCGGTGTAGACGATCGCCGAGACGCCATCGGCCTCGAAACGCTTGGCCAGGTCGATGACCTGCACCGAGCTGACTTCGGCCCAACCATCGGTGGCGACGAAACCGTCCTTGGCGTCCAGGCCGACGATGACCTTGCCCGGGAAGGCTTTGCACGCTTCAGCGACGAACTCGGGCTGCTTGACTGCCTTGGTGCCGATGATCACGTAGCTGACGCCAGCCTTGACGTAGTGTTCGATGGTTTCCAGCGAACGGATACCGCCGCCGATCTGGATCGGCAGGTTCGGGTAGCGCTTGGCGATGGCGGTAACCACTTCACCATTGACCGGCTGGCCTTCGAAGGCGCCGTTGAGGTCGACCAGGTGCAGGCGGCGGCAGCCACCCTCGACCCACTTGGCGGCCATGCTCACCGGGTCGTCGGAAAATACCGTAGAGTCTTCCATGCGGCCCTGGCGCAGGCGCACGCAAGCACCGTCCTTCAGATCGATAGCGGGGATAATCAGCATCTTGGGAACCTGTCTATTTGTTGGGTTTCAGGGCTTCTCGAGTGCCCACAGGTCGCTTTCGATGCTCTCGAACCGCTCCTTGAGGTGCAGCTGAACATCGGCAATCGCCCTGTTGTAGTAATGGGGTGCAATCTCTTTGCTGAACAGCTCGAGGACCTCGGCCACCTCGAATGACCCCAACTGCAGCTCGAAGCGGTCTTCGAGGAAGCGCTTCAAGGTGTCGAGCGCTTCGCGCTCCTGCTCGGGGGCAAGGGTGATGCTCGGGGCCTTGGTCTTCGACCTGCTCATTTACCAGCGCCCGTCCCAGGCGATGAAGTTCTGCAGCAACTGCAGGCCATGGGTATGGCTCTTCTCCGGGTGGAACTGCACGGCAAAACGCGAACCGTCGGCCAGCGCTGCGGCGAAGTCGACGCCATAGTGACCGCGCCCCACCACCTGGCCTGGTTTGCCGGCATTGATGTAGTAGCTGTGCACGAAGTAGAAACGTGCGCGGTCAGGGATGTCGTGCCACAGCGGGTGATCGATGGTCTGGACGACTTCGTTCCAGCCCATGTGCGGCACCTTAAGGTGCTCGCCGTCTTCTTGCAGGTCTTTGCCGAAAAAGCGCACCTGGCCAGGGAACAGGCCGATGCAGTCGACGCCGGTGTTTTCCTCACTGTGTTCGAGCAGCGCCTGCATACCGACGCAGATGCCAAGGAACGGGCGGTCCTGGCTGACTTCGCGCACCAGGCTGTCGAAGCCAAGGCGGCGGATCTCGGCCATGCAGTCGCGAATCGCGCCCACGCCCGGGAACACCACACGGTCGGCCTCGCGGATCACTGAGGCATCGCTGGTAACCAGCACTTTACCGGCACCTACGTGCTCAAGCGCCTTGGCCACCGAGTGCAGGTTACCCATGCCATAGTCGATTACGGCTACCGTTTGCATTTACAGGCACCCTTTGGTGGAAGGCATCTGCCCGGCCATACGCTCGTCGAGAGTGATGGCCATGCGCAGGGCGCGGCCGAAAGCCTTGAATACGGTTTCGATCTGGTGGTGGGTGTTGTGACCACGCAGGTTATCGATGTGCAGGGTTACCAGGGCATGGTTGACGAAGCCCTGGAAAAACTCCTGGAACAGGTCGACATCGAAGCCACCAACGCTGGCACGGGTATACGGCACGTGCATCTGCAGGCCTGGGCGGCCAGAGAAGTCGATGACCACGCGTGACAGCGCTTCGTCCAGCGGCACGTAGGCGTGGCCGTAGCGGAAGATACCTTTCTTGTCACCGATGGCTTGGGCGAATGCCATGCCCAGGGTGATGCCGACGTCTTCGACGGTATGGTGATCGTCGATATGCGTGTCACCCTTGCACTCGATATCCAGATCGATCAGCCCATGGCGGGCGATCTGGTCAAGCATGTGTTCAAGGAAGGGCACACCGATATCGAATCGGGCCTTGCCACTGCCATCGAGGTTGATCGAGCACTTGACCTGGGTTTCCAGGGTATTGCGCTCGACGGAAGCCTTACGTTCAACCATCACCAGCTCCGCAAAATCATTGGGCGAAAAGGGTTTCATTATAGGCCCAGAACGCGCCAGCTTGAAACGCGGATGACATATGGCAAAGCCAGGATCTACACGGACTGAATACCGCTACAGGTCTATACAACCACAACGGCCCGCTCCTGCATCTGCGAAAGGGGCGCAACGCGCCCCCTGCTGATCAATGGAACAGCACAGCGGTTTTCTGCAAGGTCACCCAGACACCCCAGGCCAACGGCACAACCACCACCGCCCACGCCAGCAGCACCAGTGGCAGGCTGCCTGGCGCCGCTTTCCACTCCAGCGACCGCGCCCCATCGGCGCCCTTGTCATGGCTCAACGCGCGCTCGGCCGCCAGTTCGGCATCACTCATGAAGTGCTTGTCGGCCACCGGACGCACCAGCATGTTGCAGATAAAGCCCAGCACCAGCAGACCCGCGAGGATGTACAAGGTCATGTCATAAGCCGCCGCCCGCTCCACGCCCGCCGCCAGTTGATACTCGCGCAGGTAGGTGATCAGCACCGGCCCCAGCACCCCGGCTGCCGCCCAAGCGGTCAGCAGGCGGCCATGAATGGCACCCACCATCTGCGTGCCGAACAGGTCGGCCAGGTAGGCCGGCACCGTTGCAAAGCCACCGCCATACATCGACAGAATGATGCAGAACGCGGCCACGAAAAGTGCCACGTTGCCCAGGTGCCCCATGTTCGGTACCAGGCTGTACAAGCCCACACCCAAAGCGAAGAAAGCAAAGTAGGTGTTCTTGCGGCCGATGTAGTCGGAGAACGATGCCCAGAAGAACCGGCCGCCAATGTTGAACAGGCTCAGCAGGCCGGTAAAGCCGGCGGCGATCGCGGCAATTTGCGCCAACTGCGCAGTGCTCAGCTGGCTGAAGGTCAGTTCGTTGCCCAGTAATTTACCGGCGAACACTTCCTGCAGCAGCGGCGAAGCCATACCGATAATGCCGATGCCCGCCGACACGTTCAGGCACAGCACCAGCCAGATCAGCGCGAACTGCGGGGTCTTCCAGGCCACACTGACGTGCACGTGACGGTCGGTGACCATGGCGTTACTGGCATTCTTCAACGGCGCAGCCCAGCCTTCAGGCTTCCAGCCGGTCGGTGGTACGCGATACGCCAAGGCGCCAGCGGTCATGAACACGAAGTAGATCGCCGCCATGGCGACAAAGCTCTGCCATACCCCAACTTCGTGCTCATTGCCAAAATGCCCCATAAGCGCGGTGGCCAGCGGTGCCCCTACCATGGCCCCGCCGCCAAAGCCCATGATCGCCATACCGGTGGCCATGCCGCGTTTGTCCGGGAACCACTTGATCAAGGTCGACACCGGCGAGATGTAGCCCAGGCCCAGGCCGATACCGCCGATCACGCCGGAGCCAAGCCACATCAGCCACAGCTGATGGGTTTTCACACCTATCGCCGAAAGCAGCATGCCACCGCACCAGCACAACGCCGACACCAGGCCAGCCTTGCGCGGGCCGGCGTGCTCCAGCCAGCCGCCCAGCACCGCCGCCGAGCAGCCGAGGAATACGAAGAACAGGGTGTAGATCCAGCTCAGCATCGAGATTGGCCAGTCGCATTCGGCGCTGAACATTCGGGCCATGAAGCCCATGTCTGCTGCACAGGCGACGGGGGCGGTGATCCCAAGGGCTTGCGACAAAGGCAGCCAGAATACCGAGAAGCCGTAGGCCATACCGATGCACAGGTGAATAGCCAGGGCGGCTGGCGGAACCAGCCAGCGGTTGAAGCCTGGGCGGGCAATTATGCGTTCCTTCGACAGGAAACCTGGCGCACTGGCCGAGGTTCCCGTCGCGACAGTACTGGTCATGGATCTGATCCTTGTTATTGGGAAGGTGCTCGCGAAGCGGCGCAAGGGTAGCAGCATCAAGCAGGATGAAAGCAATCTGCCATCGTTCAATTCTGCCCGACTGAAACGGTCATGGTTCCGGCACAAGCTCAATATTAAGCTGTCGAAAGCCGTACCATCTGATACAGGCGTAGGAATTTCCTACATCTCTAGTCGTACAAGCAGGGGGAACCGCTACAGCGTTATACTCTGCCGCCTGAACTCACTAACGGACTAAAAGGACTCGCCCATGAAAGCGTTCGGCAAAATCCTGGGACTGGGGCTTCTCGGGTTACTGCTGATCATCGTGGCGCTGGGCTTCGCCCTGACCCACCTCTTTGATCCCAACGACTACAAAGACGAGATTCGCCAGTTGGCACGCGACAAGGCTCACATCGAACTGACCCTCAACGGTGACATCGGCTGGAGCCTGTTCCCGTGGCTGGGCCTGGAGCTGCACGAAGCCAGCATCGCTACCTTGAACAAACCCAAGGAGCCGTTCGCCGATCTGCAGATGCTTGGCCTTTCAGTCCGTGTGCTGCCGCTGCTGCGTCGCGAAGTACAAATGAGCGACGTACGTGTCGAAGGCCTGAACCTGACCCTGACGCGCGACGAACAGGGCCATGGCAACTGGGAGGACATCGGCAAGCCGCTGCCCGCGGAGAATGGCGCAAGTACCAATGCACCGGCACAGGCACCTGCCGAGCAGAAGCCTGCGACCGTCGACAGCAACGAGCGCGCCATCAAGCTGGACATCGACAGCCTGACCGTGAACAACGCCCGCGTGCAGTACACCGATGCCAAGACCGGTCACAGCTACAGCGCCGAGAGCATCCAGCTGAGCACCGGCCCGGTCCATGAAGGCGCAAACATCCCGCTCAAGGCCAGCGCCTTCATCAGCGCCAGCCAGCCGAACATCAAGGCCCGTACCGAACTGGCCGGCGAATTGCGCTTCGACCGCAAGCTCAAGCGCTACAACTTCGAAGACATGCGCCTGTCGGGCGAGACCTCGGGTGAGCCAACTGGCGGCAAGACCGTGACTTTCGCCGCCCAAGGCCAACTGCTGGTCGACCTGGCCGCCAATGTCGCCACGTGGAACGGCCTGAAAGTTTCGGCCAACCAACTGCGCGCCCTCGGTGAGCTGAACCTGCGTGATCTGGACAAGGCACCCCAGCTGAGCGGCGGCCTGTCCATCGCCCAGTTCAACCTGCGCACCTTCCTTGAAAGCATCGGCCGCCCGCTGCCGGCCACCAACGACCCGGCCGCCTTCGCCAAACTGGAACTGGTAACTCGCCTGAAGGGCACGCCTGACAGCCTGGCCCTGGAAGACCTGGCGGTGAAGCTGGACGACAGCACCTTCAGCGGCCGCGTGGCCGTCGAAGATTTCGCCAGACAGGCCCTGCGCCTGCAGCTTAAGGGCGACACCTTCGACGCCGACCGCTACCTGCCGGCCAAGAGCGAAGAGGCCAAGGGCGCCACCGCTGCGCGCCAGGCCGAGGTCAAGCAACAAGAGGCCAGCGCCGTAGCCAGTGCCGGCTCCACACCACTGCCCAGCGCCCCGACACAAGTGGCATGGAGCGACGACAAGCTGCTGCCGGTCGACCGTTTGCGCGCCCTCGATCTGCAGGCCGACCTGGCCTTCGGCTCGTTGACCCTGGATAAGCTGCCGATCGAAAACGCCCAGCTAAAGGCCGTTGGCCAAGGCGGCCTGCTGACCCTGCAAACCCTGCGCGGAGAGCTGTACAACGGCACCTTCGAAGCCAAGGGCACGGTCGACGTGCGCCCTGCCGTGCCGCAGCTGGGTGTGAACACCAACATCCAGCGGGTGCCGGTGGAGCACTTCATCAAGGCCGAAGGCAAGGAACAGACGCCACCAGTCAAGGGCCTGCTGACCCTGACCAGTGATCTGACAGCCACCGGTAACAGCCAGAAGGCACTGGTCGACACCCTGAACGGCAGCGCAAACTTCGCCATCAACGATGGCGTGCTGGTCAATGCCAACCTGGAACAGCAACTGTGCCAGGCCATCGCCACGCTCAATCGCAAGACGCTGAGCAGCGAACCACGCGGCAAGGACACCCCGTTCCAGGAACTGCGCGGCAGCCTGGTCATACGCAATGGCGTCGCCAGCAACCCGGACCTCAAGGCGCGCATCCCGGGCCTGACCGTCAACGGCCATGGTGACCTCGACCTGCGCGTGCTGGGCATGGACTACAACATCGGCGTAATCGTCGAAGGCGACCAGCGTGCCATGCCAGACCCGGCCTGCCAGGTCAACGAACGTTATGTGGGTGTTGAAGTACCCCTACGCTGCCGTGGCCCGCTGGAACTCGGCGCAAAGGCCTGCCGCCTCGACCAGAACGGCCTGGGCAAGGTTGCCGCCAAGCTGGCCGGCAACCGCCTGAAAGACAAGATCGATGAAAAGCTTGATGAAAAACTTGGAGACAAAGTGAGCCCGGAACTGAAAGACGCGCTCAAGGGGCTGTTCAAGCGATGAGCCCCGAGCAGTTCTCCAGCGCTGTGCTGGACTGGTATGACGAGCACGGCCGGCACGACCTGCCCTGGCAACAGGGCATCACCCCGTACCGCGTGTGGGTGTCGGAAATCATGTTGCAGCAGACCCAGGTCAGCACCGTGCTCAACTACTTCGACCGCTTCATGCAGGCCCTGCCAACCGTGCAAGCCCTGGCCGAGGCACCGGAGGACGAAGTGCTGCACCTGTGGACGGGCCTGGGCTACTACACCCGCGCACGCAACCTGCAAAAGGCCGCCAAGGTCGTCGTCGAGCAACATGGCGGCGAATTCCCGCGCAGTGTCGAGCAGCTTACCGAGCTGCCCGGCATCGGCCGCTCCACTGCCGGCGCGATCGCCAGCATCAGCATGGGCATCCGCGCACCGATCCTCGACGGCAACGTCAAGCGCGTGCTGGCACGCTACACCGCCCAGGCGGGCTACCCAGGCGAACCCAAGGTTGCCAACCAGCTATGGGCCACTGCCGAGCGTTTCACCCCGCAACAACGCGCCAACCACTACACCCAGGCGATGATGGACATGGGCGCCACGCTGTGCACGCGCAGCAAGCCCAGCTGCCTGATCTGCCCGTTGCAGCGTGGCTGCGAAGCGCACCTGCACGGCGAAGAAACCCGCTACCCCGAGCCCAAACCGCGCAAGGCGCTGCCGCAACGGCGCACACTGATGCCTCTGCTGGCCAACCACGAAGGCGCCATCCTGCTTTACCGACGCCCTTCCAGCGGCCTGTGGGGTGGTTTGTGGAGCCTCCCGGAACTGGACGACATCACCCAGCTCGACGACCTGGCCTATCAGCACGGCCTGCGCCTGGCTGGCCGCCACGCCATGGACGGCCTGACCCATACCTTCAGCCACTTCCAGCTGGCGATCGAACCCTGGCTAGTACGCGTCGACCCGGTCGGCGAGCACGTGGCCGAGGCCGACTGGCTCTGGTATAACCTCGCCACCCCGCCGCGTCTGGGCCTCGCCGCCCCGGTGAAAAAACTGCTTGAACGCGCGACCGACGAACTGATTGCAGGAGACGCCCGATGACCCGCACCGTGATGTGCCGCAAGTACCAAGAAGAACTACCAGGCCTGGAACGCCCGCCCTACCCCGGCGCCAAGGGCCAGGACATCTTCGAACACATCTCGCAGAAAGCCTGGGCCGACTGGCAGAAGCACCAGACCATGCTGATCAACGAAAAACGCCTGAACATGATGAACGCCGAGGACCGCAAATTCCTCCAGGCCGAAATGGACAAGTTTTTCGCCGGCGAAGAATACGCCCAGGCCGAAGGCTACGTTCCACCGGCCGAATGACCCCAAAAATCGTAAGCGACGGAATTAATTTAAAATTTTTTCAAAAAGTCGTTGACGAGCGGTCCGGAAATCTATTTAATTCACCTCGTCGCCCAGATAGCTCAGTCGGTAGAGCAGAGGATTGAAAATCCTCGTGTCGGCGGTTCGACTCCGTCTCTGGGCACCACCTTCAAGCTTCTGGTGGTTGCAAAGTTACCCGAAGCGACAACAAGAAACCCGCCTAGTGCGGGTTTTTTGTTGTCTGTAATTTTTCTCATTGATCAGCATCAAATAGCCATTATTCGCTCACCTTCATAATCGAATACGGACATCCGTATCGACCAGCAAGGACCTCCATGAGCGAAGAATCACCCCTCCTGCTCCCCTCCCCCAGCGAATCCGCACTCACACCGATCCGCACCCGCCGCCCACGCCAGCGCAAGCCGGAGCCGACAATAACCAGCATCAGCCAGCAACCCGCAGCGCTGGAGGTTGCCACCGCCCCCAAGGGCAGCAACGAAGACAGCACCTCGGCGCGCCTGCCGGCCAACTACCCTTACCGTACCCGCCTGCGACGCCAGGACTACGATAAGGCCAAGCATGCGTTACAGATCGAGCTACTGAAGGTACAGAGCTGGGTGAAGGAAACCGGCCAGCGGGTGGTGATCCTGTTCGAAGGGCGCGATGCCGCAGGCAAGGGCGGCACCATCAAGCGCTTCATGGAGCACCTCAACCCACGCGGTGCGCGCATCGTCGCTCTGGAGAAGCCTTCCGAGCAGGAGAAAGGCCAGTGGTACTTCCAGCGCTACATCCAGCACCTGCCCACGGAGGGTGAAATGGTGTTCTTCGACCGTTCCTGGTACAACCGGGCCGGAGTCGAGAAGGTGATGGATTTTTGCACGCCACTGCAGTACCTGGAATTCATGCGTCAGACGCCAGACTTGGAGCGCATGCTGTGCAACAGTGGCATCCTGCTGTTCAAGTACTGGTTTTCGGTGAACCGCGAAGAGCAGCTGCGCCGTTTCATTTCGCGCCGGGACGACCCGCTCAAGCATTGGAAGCTGTCACCCATCGACATCAAGTCGCTAGACAAGTGGGAGGACTACACCTCGGCCAAGGAGGCGATGTTCTTCCATACCGATACAGCCGATGCGCCGTGGACGGTGATCAAGTCCGATGACAAGAAGCGGGCGCGGATCAACTGCATCCGGCATTTCCTGCATTCGCTGGACTACCCGGGTAAAGACCCTCGGGTGGCGTATGCACCCGACCCTCTGCTGGTAGGCCGAGCTTCACGCGGCTTCGAAGAAGATGAGACTCCGCAGCCAGCCACCTGAAGGCTCGGCATGCCTACCATCCCGCAGACCTCTCCACTGCAGCGCTCGGGAGCACTGCTTGGGTTTATCGGGCAATTGCGCTTCAATACGCGCACTTTCAGACACACCCAAGGATTTGCCCATGGCCACCCCTACCAAGCAACAGAAACGCGCCAAGCGCGCCGCCAGCAAGGCCAAGCAGAACCGCATGGTACGCAGCGGCCAAGCGGTCAAGGCCAGCGCCGGCGACAGCGCCAGCGTCGAGCAGGTGTACAACAAGGCCATGGAGTCGGGCAGCTACGACGCGATGTTCAACAAGATGAAGGAAGCCCAGGAAGGCGGCCTGGTGCCAATGATCTCGGTGTTCCTGGTGGACCCGCTACTCGCCCTCGTGCTCAAGGGGCACAAGGAAGAACACGCCACCGACTACATCGTGCTGGTGTTCAACGCCTACCGCAAATGGCTGGACGGCGCTGACGAAGAGACCACCATGGCCTGGCTGGAGAGTGATGAATTCCAGGAAGCCTATATCGCAGCTTCCGAACTCGTGGCCAAGCAGCAGCAACAGCAGAAGCAGTTTGGCTGACAGGCCTGTGGTGAACCTGTGAGAGCGGGCTTGCCCGCGAACGGGCCATCACAGGCGACAGAAAAGGCCGCACCCTTCACAGGGCGCGGCCTTTTCATTTAAGCCAGCGCGGATCAGCTGTCCAGCGCCACCCGCCCGGCAGCCTCGCGCTTGCGGTGAACCAGCAAGCCAGCCGCCACCACAGCAATACTCAGCAGCGCAGTCGCAATGATCTCTACACGGTGATCCTCACGCAGCGCCATGACTACCAGAATGGCAACGATGAAGGCAATGGTCGCCCAGGTCAGCCCCGGGAACAGCCACATCTTGAAGGTGATCTTTTCGCCACGGGCTTCACGCTGGGCGCGCATGCGCAGTTGCGACACGGCGATCACCAGATACACCAGCAGCGCAATGGCGCCAGAGCTGGCCAGCAGGAACTCAAATACCTGGGCCGGTGCCACGAAGTTGGCGAACACGCAGAGAAACGCCGCCGCAGTGGACAGCAGTACCGCCACGTGCGGGGTCGCCGCCTTGGTGGTGCGCTGGGCGATGGCCGGAGCGTCGCCACGCTTGCTCAGCGAGAACAACATGCGCGAAGAAGTGTATAGCGCCGAGTTCAGGCAGCTGGTTACTGCAACAAGCACGACGATGTCGACGATCAGCTTGGCGTTCGGCACACCGATACGGCTCAGCACGGTCTGGTAGGAGCCAGCCTCGGCCAAGGCCGGGTCGTTCCACGGCACCAGGGCCACGACCAGGAAGATCGACACCAGGTAGAACAGGCAGATACGCCAGATTACCGAGTTTGTGGCACGGCTGATCTGCTTGCCCGGGTCCTTCGACTCGGCAGCGGCGATGGTGACGATTTCAGTACCCATGAACGAGAACATGGTGGTCAGCATCGCGGCCAGCACTGCGCCCAGACCGTTGGGCATGAAGCCCTGGGTATCGAACAGGTGGCTGGCACCGCTCACCTGGCTATTCGGTACAAAGCCGAACAAAGCAGCACAGCCCACGGCGATGAAGCCGATGATCGCCAGCACTTTGAGCAAGGCAAACCAGAACTCGAACTCACCGTAGTTCTTCACGCTGCACAGGTTGGTAAGTGTCAGTGCCAGGGTAATGATGAGGGAGAACGCCCACAGATCAACTGCGGGGAACCAGGCATGCAGAATGGCCGCGGCCGCGTTGGCCTCCAGCGGAATCACCAGCACCCAGAACCACCAGTACAGCCAGCCAATGGTGAACCCGGCCCAGCGCCCGATGGCGCGGTCGGCATACGTAGAGAACGAACCGGTGTCAGGCGAGGCGACTGCCATTTCACCCAGCATACGCATCACCAGCACGACCAGCGTACCAGCGGCAGCGTAAGCCAGCAGCACGGCAGGGCCGGCAGCTGCGATGGCGTGGCCGGAGCCTACGAACAGGCCGGCACCGATGACGCCAGCGATGGACAGCATGGTTACATGCCGTTGTTTGAGCCCCTGAGCGAGGTCATTGGAATTGTTACCGCTCATTGAAACTACCTTTGTAAGGAGTGGACCACGCCGACTGCGGATACAGAGCGCGCCAGGGGTTGACCTAGGCGTCGCTGCAATCGGCGGTTTCCTACTGGCAATAAGCGCGCCAGGTGCTGAATACATTCATCAGAAAACTCTGCAGGCCTTTTAGGATGCGGCCCGGAGGGCTTTCGGCCATTCCTTGACCGAAAGGGCACCAAATAGGCGGATTACTGAAATACCCACTTACAAATGCACCAAAGGTGCTCCTCGGTAACACCTTTGCACCACTGCAATGCCGAGAAGTGCAACCCATGGGTACAACCTTATGACCCCAACGAAGCATTCGCGGGGTAACCCGCTCCCACAGGTAAAAGGTAGGGTTTACCCCTCCAATGGGCCAAAACAGCTTCCATGAGCCGGCCAAAGCTGGCACCATCGCGCCTTTTTTCATCAAGGCTCTGGTGCTGGGCGACACCTTCGCGGACATCTGCGCGACGTTACGCTGTAGCGATGCGACAAACTGCCCCACCAGCGCCCCCAGTCCCCGGCGACCCTGTTGGCCGTCATAATGCCGCTATGCTAGCTTGGCGCACGCCAGGAAGGCCGCCAACAGCTGGGAACGCACCCGAACACATGAGGACCGCACATGGCTCAGGCCACGCCCGCGCTGGAAATCCGCAATTTGCACAAACGCTACGGCGAGCAGGAAATTCTCAAGGGCATTTCGCTGACCGCTCGCGACGGTGACGTGATCTCCATCCTGGGGTCGTCCGGCTCCGGCAAGTCCACCCTGCTGCGCTGCATCAACCTGCTCGAGAACCCGCACCAAGGCGAAATCCTGGTCGCCGGTGAAGCCCTCAAGCTCAAGGCCGCCAAGAATGGCGACCTGATTGCAGCCGACAACCGCCAGATCAATCGCCTGCGCAGTGAAATCGGCTTTGTCTTCCAGAATTTCAACCTGTGGCCACACATGTCGATCCTCGACAACATCATCGAGGCGCCACGCCGCGTGCTCGGCCAAAGCAAGGCCGAGGCCATCGAAGCCGCCGAAGCGCTGCTGAACAAGGTCGGCATCTACGACAAACGCCACAGCTACCCCGCCCAGC
Source organism: Pseudomonas sp. D5(2026) (assembly GCF_057766845.1). NCBI lineage: Bacteria > Pseudomonadati > Pseudomonadota > Gammaproteobacteria > Pseudomonadales > Pseudomonadaceae > Pseudomonas > Pseudomonas sp. D5(2026). The sequence continues at coordinate 261,715 of NZ_CM173421.1, read as the reverse complement.
TTTCCGGTGGCCAGCAACAGCGCGCCGCCATTGCCCGTACCCTGGCCATGAAGCCTAAAGTGATCCTGTTCGACGAGCCCACTTCGGCCCTCGATCCGGAAATGGTCCAGGAAGTGCTTAACGTTATCCGCGCATTGGCCGAAGAAGGCCGTACCATGCTGCTGGTGACGCACGAGATGAGCTTTGCCCGCCATGTGTCCAGTGAAGTCGTCTTCCTGCACCAGGGCCTGGTCGAAGAGCAGGGATCGCCGCAGCAGGTCTTCGAAAACCCGACCTCGGCGCGTTGCAAGCAATTCATGTCCAGCCACCGCTAACGGAGCAATACATGCACACCTACAAGAAGTTTCTCCTGGCAGCTGCTGCCACGCTGGTGATGTCGGCAAACGCCATGGCCGCAGAAAAACTGCGCATGGGCATCGAAGCCGCCTACCCACCGTTCAACAACAAGGATGCCAGCGGTAACGTGGTTGGCTTCGACAAAGACATCGGCGACGCCCTGTGCGCCAAGATGAAAGTCGAGTGCTCGGTCGTTACCTCCGACTGGGACGGCATCATCCCGGCCCTTAACGCCAAGAAGTTCGACTTCCTGGTGTCGTCGCTGTCGATCACCGACGAGCGCAAGCAGGCTGTGGACTTCACCGATCCGTACTACTCCAACAAGCTGCAGTTCATCGCGCCGAAAAACGTCGACTTCAAGACCGACAAAGCGTCGCTGAAGGGCAAGGTCATCGGCACCCAGCGCGCCACGCTGGCCGGCACCTACCTTGAAGACAACTACCCGGATGTCGATATCAAACTTTACGACACCCAGGAAAACGCCTACCTCGACCTGGTCTCCGGTCGTATCGACGGCATCCTGGCCGACAAGTACGTGCAGTACGAGTGGCTGAAAAGCAAAGACGGCTCGAACTTCGAGTTCAAGGGTGAGCCGGTGATGGACAGCGACAAGATCGGCATTGCCGTGCGCAAAGGTGACACCAAGCTGCGCGACGACCTGAACAAAGCCCTGGCAGAAATCAAAGCCGACGGTACGTACAAGAAAATCAACGACAAGTACTTCCCGTTCAGCATCGAATGATCCGCCCTGACCGGCGCGCCCTTGCGGCGCGCCAGTCCCTAAAATGACCTGCCCATGAATATCGACCTGCACGGATTCGGTCCGGCCATGATGGCCGGCACCCTGATGACCGTAAAACTGGCGCTTTGCGCCTTGCTGCTGGGGCTGGTCCTGGGCCTGCTCGGCGCCCTGGCCAAGACCTCTCCGCTCAAGCCGCTGCAATGGCTTGGCGGCTTCTACTCGACCCTGGTTCGCGGCGTGCCCGAACTGCTGTGGGTGCTGCTTATCTATTTCGGTACCGTCGGGCTCATGAGCAGCCTCGGCGAAGCCCTGAACATGCCGGGCCTGGAGCTCAGCGCCTTCGCTGCGGGCGTCATCGCCCTCGGCCTGTGCTTTGGCGCCTACGCCACCGAAGTGTTCCGTGGCGCCATCCTGGCGATCCCCAAAGGCCACCGTGAAGCTGGCCTGGCGCTGGGCCTGTCCAAGGGCCGCATCCTCTCGCGGATCATCCTGCCGCAGATGTGGCGCATCGCCCTGCCCGGCCTTGGCAACCTGTTCATGATCCTGATGAAGGACACCGCCCTGGTGTCGGTAATCGGCCTGGAAGAAATCATGCGCCACGCACAAATCGGCGTGACCGTGACCAAAGAGCCGTTCACCTTCTACATGGTTGCAGCCTGCATCTACCTGGGCCTGACCGTCATTGCCATGACCGGTATGCATTTCATGGAAAAACGCGCCGCTCGCGGCTTTGCGAGGGCTGAATAATGAATTGGGAAGTCATCTTCAAATGGCTGCCACGCCTGGCCGAGGGTGCGGTCCTTACTCTGGAACTGGTGGCCATTGCCGTGGTTGCCGGGTTGATCCTGGCCATCCCGCTGGGCATCGCCCGTTCCTCGCGCCACTGGTACGTGCGCGCCGTGCCGTTCAGCTACATCTTCTTCTTCCGCGGCACGCCACTGCTGGTGCAACTGTTCCTGGTCTATTACGGCCTGGCGCAATTCGATGCAGTTCGTTCCAGCTCGCTGTGGCCGTACCTGCGCGACCCGTTCTGGTGCACGGTGCTGACCATGACCCTGCACACCGCCGCGTACATCGCCGAGATCCTGCGCGGCGCACTGCAGTCGATCCCCAAAGGTGAGATCGAAGCGGCGCGGGCGCTGGGCATGTCGCGGGGCAAGGCGCTGTTCTACATCATGCTGCCACGCGCCGCACGCATCGGCCTGCCGGCGTACAGCAACGAAGTGATCCTGATGCTCAAGGCCAGTGCCCTGGCCAGTACCGTGACCCTGCTGGAGCTGACCGGCATGGCCCGTACCATCATTGCCCGCACCTACCTGCCGGTGGAAATCTTCTTCGCTGCAGGCGTGTTCTACCTGGTGATCTCGTTCATGCTGGTGCAAGGTTTCAAGCTGCTGGAGCGCTGGTTGCGCGTGGATGCGTGCCAAGGGCGCTGACATCTCCTGGCCTTCTTCGCGGGCACGCCCGCTCCCACAAGTACTGCACAGTGCTTAGCCTGTGCACTATACCTGTGGGAGCGGGCGCGCCCGCGAAGAGGCCCCGAAAACCAACACATGTCTACCCATGCCCAACCACCTCCACAGCCACCACCTAAGCACCCGCTTCCAGGCCCTCGACCAGTTCCTGATCGAGCACCAACGGCTGTGGAAACCCCGCCCCTTCACCACCCTGCAACTGGCCTGGGAAACCACCCACCCAGCGCTTGCCGCCCACCTGCGCCAATGTTCACTGGCAGACGCCGAAGCCGACAGCGCCACTGACCGCTTGCCTGCCCCATTCCCGCAACTGGCCGAGCAAGCCCGACAGCTCGTTACGCTCGGCAGCCTTCCGCAAACCGACCTGCCACCTGCCGCCCACCGCCTGGACGTCGCCGTCCCCGGCCGCAAATGGCAGCAGATCGAAGCCTTCGCCAGCCACCTGGCATTCCGTGCCCGGCCCCACCACTGGCTGGACTGGTGCTCTGGCAAAGGCCACCTCGGCCGCCGCCTGCTACAACCCGGCCAGCAGTTGACCTGCCTGGAGTACGACGCAGAACTGGTCACCGCAGGCCAGGCCCTGAGCACGCACCATCACCTACCGGCACAGCACGTACACCAGGACGTGATGGCCACAGACAGCGCTCGCCACCTGGCTGACGATAAAAGCGTGGTTGCCCTGCATGCCTGTGGCGATTTGCATGTACGCCTGATGCAACTGGCCAGCCAGCAAGGTTGCCGGCAACTGGCCGTAGCCCCCTGCTGCTACAACCGCATCGCCGTGCAGCAATACCAGGCGTTATCCACAGCCGCGCAGGCGTCGAGCCTGCAGCTGTCGCTGGACGACCTGGGCCTGCCCTTGAGCGAAACCGTCACTGCCGGCGCCCGCGTGCGGCGCCAGCGCGACACCTCGATGGCCCGGCGCCTGGGCTTCGACCTGCTGCAACGCCAGCAGCGCCAGACCGATGAATACCTGCCGACGCCTTCCCTGCCGGTGGCCTGGCTGGAGAAACCCTTCGAACAATACTGCCGTGACTTGGCTGAACTGAAGCAATTGCCAGTGAGCGGCAATCCGGACTGGGCAATGCTGGAAGCTGCGGGCTGGCAACGCCTGGCCGAGGTTCGGAACCTGGAGCGCGTACGCAACCTGTTCCGTCGGCCACTGGAGCTGTGGCTGGTACTCGATCGCGCCCTGTTCCTCGAAGAACAAGGCTATGACGTGCGCCTGGGCCTGTTTTGCGATTACCCACTGACCCCGCGCAACCTGCTCATTCTCGCGGAACGCGACGGTTAGCCGCAGCACAACCTGTGGATAAGTCTGTGAACAAGCTTGTGATTACCTGTTGGATCCAAGCGCTATTTCAAGCGCTTGGCTTATTCCCGCTTGCAGCTGCAACCCAGTAAAAACAGGCGTTTGCGCAAAGACCAGCGGCGTAGCGATCCGGCATGCCTTTCGCTCAGGCCCCTGATGCCACTTGTGCATAAAGATTTCTTGTGGTTAGCGCAAGCGCTGTTTGCACGGTCGCTTGTGGGAGCGGCCCTTGCGTCGCTAAAGGGCTGCAAAGCAGCCCCGGCGGTCTGACTTTTTCAATTCGCCTTACCCTTGGCGATCTCGATATCGTTCATCAGCGCCTTGGCCATGTCGCACAGGTAATCGGCTGCACCCAGGAATTTATGGTCGTCCTCCATATCCCCCTCGCGCACCAGGTGCTTGATGTAACCCATCAGGATCGAGACATGCTCGTAGGCAGCATCGATGGGGACGCCGGGCTCTACGCGTAGCAGATTGAGGGACGGGTTACCGGCTGCGAGGAAGGTTTCCACGCCTGCGGTTGTGATTGGTTTGGGGCTGTTGGGATCAGAATCGATCGTTTTCACTTTTCAAACTCCCTAGTTCAAAAGGAGTTGCCGTGTTCATTCTTTCTCACGGAACAAAGGCGGCAACCGTGCACGAGGTGAGAAACCGAGTGAACGTAGGAAGCTCGGCCAGACCAAGGTCTGCCCGCGCACAGTCGCCATTACGCAGCCGATACGTTCAAAGTCGGGTTCTCACACCCGGTCGCCAGAGCGACCCGAAAACGGTATCCGTGAGCCACTTCCCCGACAACAGCGTTACTTCGGCGGCGCGCGTAGGATACTTCCGAAGCATCCAAACCCTGAAGCTTTTGACCCCATGGTTCAGAATTGCCTTACACAGATAACCCGGCTTACCCGGCCCCCTGTAGGAGCGGGTTCACCCGCGAAGAGGCCATGCCAGGCAACACAAGGCTAATGCTCCACCGCCGCAACGGTGTATCATCCACCCCCCAAATCATTAAAAAGTGACGTCGCGCGCTGCCCGCCAGCCCCGCGGCCTTCTGGCGTTGCGCCAGAACCGACAATGGACCAACGGACCTGACCATCGTGACCCGAGCCAAACTCCTCGCCCTGTTGACCTTCGCCCTGACCGGCTGTGCCGGCGGCACCTCGCCCAACCCCAGCAGCAACCTGGACTGGAACCACCCCGGCATGCAACTGGGCGGCGACAACGGCCTGCCCCTGCGCACCGAAAGCCCCTGCCGCAAGCGCGGCTGCGACAACGACAAGCTGTTCTTCAACCCGGGCAAAAGCGAGCCTAGCGTCACCACCATGCACCGCGGCTGGTAGGAAAATTCTTCTTTTGGGCCGGTGACTTAGGTCTTTTGCGAACATTCGCAAGGAAGTGGTTTACAGGCGCCAAACGATCGCTATAATGACGCCCCATTGCCGGTATAGCTCAGATGGTAGAGCAACTGACTTGTAATCAGTAGGTCCCGGGTTCGATTCCTGGTGCCGGCACCATACGCAGTATCAAGAAAGGCTCACCGAAAGGTGGGCCTTTTTTGTTTTCCCCCCCGCAGCCCCCAATCCCCTGCCTTACAGATGCCCTGAAGCCACCGCGATCAGTGTAGGAGCTGGCTTGCCTGCGATGGGCTGCGCAGCAGCCCCCCCCAAGCAGATGCAATTCTCTGATCACAGCCCAGCTCAAAAACAGACACACCCTCCAACACAAACGCTTTGACTCGCCAACCAATCCCCACTACGACTTATCGCAAATTTTAGATATTTCTGCCGAGGCAAGCCGATGGCGCTTCAATTCCACGAAAGCCCTTTCCACGCCACCCACGACGCAGATACCGCCAGCAAAATGGCCTTGAAAATGGACTTGTCCATTTTCATCACTGACTGCATCAAAAAAATGGGCCTCAAACAGCATGATGCCGCAGCCAAGCTGAACGTCACCCAATCCCGCATATCCGAGCTTGCAAATGGCAAGATCGAGAAATTCACCTTGGACGCCATGATGGACATGCTGGACAAGCTCGGCTTTCGCACAACCCTGACCCTGCCCTCGAACGATGCCGGTTCACCGCCCCAGATCGTGATCACCCAAACGCCTGGCAGCTAAACCCTGTATCCCATTTTTCTCAGTTCTTGCTTCAACTCCTTCATCCGCTGTTCGGCGACCTGCATCGCGTGCCGGTCGGACCTGTTGGTCGTTTTTACGAACGAATGCAACACGACGACCATGTCTGCAAATTTGGCCACATACACACATCGGAATGCAGGGCTGCCGTTGATGATGAGCTCAATCGCACCCGCCCCTACCGACTCGGTCAACGACTTGATCGGCCGCTCTGGGTCCTGGCCATACTGGATGCGTCGCAGCCACGGCGAGATGCAGTATTGGTGACGGCATGGATGCCAAGAGGAGCGAATCTAGCGCAGTGGCTTGCAGTTGGCGGAATTAGAAATGTTTCGCGGTATACCCTGAAATATCGTGTTTCTCTCGCCCGCTGAAATCAGTTCGACCTCATTTGGGGCCGGCTACATTCACGTTGTACCCCGCCGCATGCAGTGGCCTTGCTTGGGCAGATCTACGCGATCACTGGCAAATTCGACTTGGTGTTCGCGGGGGTTGCCGCACTCAGGACGATGGCTACGACACCAAGGCGGACATCTGCGGCCACGGGTTCCGAGCCATGGCATGCAGTGCGCTGGTCGACCCTGGGTTGTGGTCGGAGACGGCTATCGAGCCTGTCAAATCACCCCATGCATGAAGAACTCAACCGGTACGCTGAAAAACTCAGCAAAGCCCTTTATCTGGGCAACCGTCATCTTCCGCTTGTTGTTCAGAATCTCGGATACCGCGCTCTGGGTCGCTATCGCCGACAGGTCCTTCTGCTTCACGCCCCTGTCCGACAGCAGAAAGGCCAACGCTTCGGCCTGGCTCGCGAACGGCACCAATACAGACTCACTCTCATACTCGTAGACGCGGTCCGCTACCATCTCGGCAAAGCGTGCCGCAGCGTGGCCTTCGCTGTCCGCATGGGAGTAGAGCTCGTCGATCAATGCCATGCGTGCCTCAAGCTCGGCATCGTCCTTGATGGGGTCATGGCAGGCGGCTAGAAGCTGGGCCATGGTTGCCATCTGAGTGTTCAGGCCATCGAGCATGGGTGAAATATTAGCGATGAAGGCATCTAGTCCATTGGCTTCGATTTTATCCCGCTTCATGTTGTCACCTGTCGAATTGAAATATCGCGCGGCCCAGGTTGCTACCTGATATCGCTTCTGCACCATTTGTCGTACTCGGCGTGCGACAGAATGGCCTTGATGTAGAGAGTGCCCGTTCGCGCATTGAGCCACGCGATCAGGCGGCATTCGTTTTTCTTGATATCGAACACGTAGATATCAAGCGGCCCTTTGCGGCTGGCGGGCCTAAGTTTTGAGTGGGGGATGCGATCAACATTCCAGCCAGACACAGTGACCCACGTCTGCCTTAACTGTTCAAAAGATTCAAACCGCAGCGTCGCCCTGTCGAAGGTCGTCAGCCACAGGCTTAGGGGCGCTTTCCACTGGCCGTGGGCTTCAATCGCCTTGGTTACCGCCGCTTTCGTTATGACCCGCATTGTGTTGTCCCGGCGCACCAACATAGGGTGGAAAATATCTCTTATCCAGATATCTGTCAACCAGATATCTGGATGCGCGATGTACGGTGACCTGGCGATCGCCAATGGATTGATGCCCGTCAAACGACGGGCTGGGCGAGGAGTTTACGTTCAGAACAGGCAGCCCTGAGGGAGGATGAACATGGCCAAGAGATTCCCCACAAACCCTCGCCACCCCGAGCGTATCTGCTGGGGTTGCGACCTGTACTGCCCTGCCAAGGCGCTAGCCTGTGGCAATGGCGCAGACCGGACCATGCATCCGGTGGAGCTTTTTGGCGAGGATTGGGATAGCTTCGAGGGCCAGTTGGAGAAGCCGGTTGATCCAAGGCAAGCGGCAGAGCCCAGGTAAGAAAGGGCCGCTTGGCGGCCCAGCGCAGGCCTTGAACCCAGCGCTGGTTCCGTGTGCGGGCGTGCCCGCGACGCTGGCGATGCGGTTGCAGGCACCGGCTGCGCCGGTGTTCGCGGGTGAACCCGCTCCTACAGGTACAGCGCCAGGCCTTGTGGAAGAGCTGATCAGAACGCGGTGCTTACCGTCAACGACAGGTTACGCGGGTCACCATAAATCGCCCCGGCATAGAACCCGTACTGGCTGTAGTAGTGCTTGTCGAACAGGTTGTTGGCGTTGAGGCTGACGCTGGTCTCATCGGTCAACTGGTACTTGGCCATGGCATTCCAGATGGCATAACCGGACCAGTTCACGTCAGTGGCACCATTGCTCACACCGTTGGTGGGCTGGCCAGCCGGGCTGGAGATGGCGCGGATGTTGCTCTGCGCAGTCACGCCGGCGCCCAGGGTCAGGCGATCGAGCGGGCCGCTCAGGCGGTAGGTGGTGGAGGCCTTGAACAAGTGCGACGGGTCGCTGCGGCCGTCGCTGTCGACGCGACGGAAGTGCAGGTAGGTGTAGCCGGCGTAGACGTTCCAGTTGGGGGTCAGGGCGCCTGCGACTTCCAGGTCGATACCGTCGGTTTCCTGCCCGGAACCGGCCTTGTAGGCGCTGCCGCCGGTCGGGGTGGTCAGGTCGCCGTCCAGCACGGCCTTGTTTTCCTGCTTGGTGCGGAAGTACGCCGCCGAGGCGTTCAGGCGGCCATCGAACCACTCACCCTTGATACCGGTTTCGTAGCTCTGCCCACGAATCGGTTCGACCTTGCTGCCGCTGCTGGTTTCAGAGGTTTGCGGGGTAAAGATGTCGGTGTAGCTGGCGTATACCGAGTAGTTGTCGTTGAGGTCGTACACCGCCCCCAGGTAAGGGGTGACGATGCCGTTTTCTTCCTGGCTGCTGCGCTCGCCGGCCACACTGCGGGTGACCGAATAATAGTTGCTGGTGCGCACGCCAACGATCACCGACAACGGGTCGGTGATGCTCAGGCGGGTGGCGGCGTACATGCCCTGCAGGCGGGTGGTGGTTTTGCTGTGAAGGCCGGTGCGCGAGGCGATGAGGTCGTAGTCGCCATCCACGCCATTGTGCCAGTCGGTCACCGGGAAGCCGTTGTTGGCGCGGAACTGGCAACCCAGTGCAGGCGCGCTGGCCATGCCGTCGCCGACCATGGTGCAGGTGTACTGGGGCGACCAGCCGACGGTGCGGCTGTCGTTGTAGCCGACCATGGCCTGGTGAGTGCGGCCGAACAGCTGGAACGGGCCAGACAGGTCGATCTGCGCCGATTGCTGGGTGGTGTCGCTGGAGCTGTGCAAACCGTTCAGTACGGCGCCGCTGCCGTCCTGGTCCCAATAGCCGCCGTAGCTGCCGCGCCCTGCCGAGTTTACCTTGGCAAGGCCCCGGTGGTTCAGGGCTTCGGTGGTGGCCTGGGCGGCTTTCAGGTCCAGGGTCCAGTCGTTGTCGAAGCGGTGCTCAAGCGAACCGAACGCAGTGCGGGTGGTGTATTCGCCAAAGCTCCAGCTGGGCACCAGGTTGGTGCTGCGCGGCAAGTCGGTCTTGCTGCCGTCGCGGTACCAGATCGGGATGTTCGCGCCCCAGCCGCCGCCCACAACCTTGTTGTACTCATACTGATAACCGGCGCCCAGGGTGGTGGCGTCGTCCAGGTCGAACTCGAAATTGGCCAACGCGGCGCGGGAGCGCTCGGACTGGTTGTCACGGAAGGAGTTGGCATCCTGTTGGGTCATCACGAAGCGCGAACGCAGGCGGCCATCTTCGGACAGAGGCAGGTTCAAGTCAGCCCCCAGACGACGCTTGTCCCAACTGCCGTAAGTGGCATAAGCACTGCCGCCGAAGGTTTTGGTCGGTGCCTTGCGGATCAGATTGACGGTGGCCGAGGGGTCGCCGGTGCCGCCCAGCAGGCCGTTGGCACCGCGCACGATGTCGATGCGTTCGTACAGGTCCATGTTCAGCGCATTGCCGCTGCCACTGAAATCGGAACCGCCCTGGGTCTGCAGGCCATCGACCTTCCAGTTGCTGATCGAGTAACCACGGGCGCGGTAGTCGGTACGCCCACCCACCTCGGACTTGTTGGCTGTTACGCCTGGGGTGGTTCCCAGTGCCTGCTCGATGGTGTGGATGTCGCGGTCATCCATCTGCTGGCGGGTGATGGTGGTAACCGATTGCGGCGTCTGCCGTGGTGTCAGTGCCAGGCCTGTAGAGCTACGAGTGCTCTCGACCGTGTAGCCCAACTGGCCGGCCTCGTCGGCAGGCAGTAATGCGCTGTCTTCGATCTGCGTGGCGTCCAGTACAAGGGGTTTGCCGTCGGCAGCCATTGCCCCACCGCTGATGGCGACGGCAACGCAGAAGGCCAGCGGCTTGAGGCGACTACCACTTTGACTGAAGGGGGTGAACGCTGTCGGGATGCTCTTGGGATTCATTTGGGAAGGCTTCGTATTTGCAGATGATTTTTTGTTAGGATTCTAGGGATCAGCCCTCCGGGCTCCAGACCCGACATGTACGGGGATGTAATTGAACGTAACGAGCGCCACCGGCCCTCACCTAACAGGTGTTTTTCTGCATGAGCACGACCCTGCTGGTTGTCGATGATGACGACGAGATCCGCGAACTTCTTTGTGATTACCTGACCGATGCCGGCTACAACGTGCTGGCCGCAGCCGACGGTGAACAGATGCGCGACCAGCTGGCCCGGCACAAAGTTGAGCTGGTGGTGCTCGACCTGATGTTGCCGGGTGAGGACGGCCTTAGTCTGTGCAGGCAGTTGCAGGCCACACCCGGGTTGGCGGTGATCATGCTGTCAGCCAAGGGCAGCACGCTGGACCGCATCATCGGCCTTGAAGTGGGTGCCGACGACTATCTGGCCAAGCCCTTCGAACCACGCGAACTGATCGCCCGGATCAAAGCCGTACTGCGTCGTCCGCAACGCCTGGGCACCTGTGCCGAAGAACCCGTGGTGGACGCCCAGCTGTTCGCAGGCTTTCGTCTGGAACACGTCAAGCGCCTGCTCACCCGCCCGGATGGCGAGACCCTGACCCTGCCGCGCTCCGACTACCGCGTGCTGCGCGAACTGCTGGAAGCCAACAACCGTGTGGTCTCCCGTGACCAACTGACCCGCAGCGCGTTCGGCCGCGACCACCTGCCCGACGACCGTTCGGTGGACATGTGCGTCAGCCGCCTGCGCCAGCAACTGCGCCGGGCACCGGCGGGGGCCGCGCAAATCCTGACCATCCGCAACGAAGGCTATTTGCTGAGTATCGCCAGCCTCACGGCCGGGGCCTGACATGCGCTGGTTTCACCGGCTGTGGCCACGCACCTTGTTTGGTCAACTGCTGCTGATCATGGTCAGTGGCACGCTGGTGATCCAGTTGATGTCGAGCAGCATCTGGTTCGATGTGCGTTTCGCCCAGGCGCTAGAGGTGCCCGTGCGACTGGTTGCTGCACGCAGCGCCCCCCTGATTGCCCAGATCGACTGCCACGGCGGTACATTGCAGGCGCCAGCCCACTACCAGCTTCGCTGCGTCGAAAGCCTGCCTGGGCAAGAGCATGACGAGCGCCCTGGGCGCAGGCGGGTCGAGCTGTTGCTGCAGCAGGCCCTGAAGTACGAACTGGGGCATGCCCAGGACGTGCGCCTTATGAACGTGCAACTCACCGACGAACTGGGCCAACCGATCGTCTGGCGCAGCCTGTTCGGCCTGCGCACGGCCCAGGCGCATATCCAGTTCGCGCTGCCGCTGGCCGATGGGCACTGGCTGACCATTGCGGGCCAGGAACTGCAGGGCTGGAGCGGCGAGTCGGCCTGGGTGCTGATCAGCGATTACCTGCTGCGGGTGTATGCGCTGCGTATTGTCGCCGTGTTGCTGGTGTGCCTGATTGCCGTGCGCCTGTGCCTGCGCCCGTTGCATCGCCTGGCCGATGCTGCGCGCGGGCTGGGCAGTAACCTCGAACAGCCTCCCCTGGCACTGGATGGGCCGGAAGAAGTACGCCAGGCGGCGCAGGCGTTCAACGCGATGCAGCAGCGGCTGATTGCCATGGTCAACGACAAGGCCTACTTCCTGGCCGCCGTGTCCCACGACCTGCGTACCCCACTGACCCGCATGCGCCTGCGCCTGGAGCGATTACCCGATGACGAACACCGCCAGCGCCTGCGGCAGAACATCACGCAGATGGACGATATGATCGGTCAGGTTCTGGATTACCTGCGTGCCGGAGAGCAGCAGAATTTGCAGCAGGTGGACCTGGACCGGCTGGTGACGCGCCAATGTGCGGACCTGGCTACTGACCAGGAACCCCTGCCCGTGCACGGCCGGGTCAACAGCCTGCGGGTGGATGCCCTACTGCTGCAGCGCTGTCTGCAGAACTTGCTGGTCAATGCGTTGCGTTATGCCAAGGATGTTTCCGTCACGCTGGAGCGAACGGCCACAGGGGTGTTCATCCACATCGACGACCGCGGGCCGGGGATTGCGCCAGCGCTGCTGACGACCATTACCGACCCGTTCGTGCGCGGTGAGGGGTCGCGTAACCAGGCATCCGGGGGATATGGGCTGGGGCTGAGCATTGCCCAGCGGATCGCCACCAGCCATGGGGGTGAGCTGATGCTGGCGAACCGAGCGGGCGGCGGGTTACGGGTCAGCCTGCAGCTCCCCGTCTAAAGGCTGATCCAGGGGCCGGCGTGTAACAGTCTTTTACCGATTACCCAGGTTTTCCGTCCCCTGTGTTTGCCTATCCTATGCCCGGTCATCCTGCCTGCGATGGACCCATGAAACACTCTCTTCCCAGCCGCTACGCCTGCTTCGTACTCTGCCTTGTCTTCACCTTCGCCAGCCTGCCCCTGCTGTCCCAGCATGCCTGGCTGTGGCCGGTAACGCTGATCACCGCGCTGCTCAGCCTGGTCGGCCTTAATGACCTGCGTCAAAGCCACCATGCGGTGCGACGCAACTACCCGATCCTGGGCAATATCCGTTACCTGATCGAAACCATCCGCCCGGAAATCCGCCAGTACCTGATCGAAGGTGACGACGACAAGCTGCCGTTCTCCCGTTCGCAACGCTCGCTGGTCTACGCCCGCGCCAAGAACGAAAGCGCCGAGAAAGCGTTCGGCACACTCAACGACGCCTACAAACCTGGTTTCGAGTTCATCAGCCATTCCATGCTACCGGTGGCCACGCCGGACCCTGCCTCGTTCCGCATTGCCATCGGCGGGCCGCAGTGCCGAATGCCCTACTCGGCCTCGATCTTCAACATCTCGGCGATGAGTTTCGGCGCCCTCAGCGCCAACGCCATTGCTGCACTCAACCGCGGCGCGCGCATGGGCCGGTTTGCCCATGACACTGGCGAAGGCAGCATCAGTCCGTACCACCGTGAACACGGCGGCGACCTGATCTGGGAAATTGGCAGCGGCTACTTCGGCTGCCGCACCGAGGACGGTCGTTTCGATCCACAGCGCTTCGCCGAACAGGCCCGTTCGGCACAGGTGAAGATGATCGAGATCAAGCTCAGCCAGGGCGCCAAGCCTGGCCACGGCGGCATTTTACCGGGGCACAAGGTCAGCCCCGAAATTGCCGAGACCCGTGGCGTACGCACAGGCGAGGACTGCATCTCGCCAGCGGCGCACAGCGCATTCCGCACACCAGTGGAGTTGCTGCATTTCGTAGCCAGCCTGCGCGAGCTTTCGGGCGGCAAGCCCGTGGGCTTCAAGTTCTGCCTGGGCCACCCCTGGGAGTTCATGGGCATTGCCAAGGCCATGCTCGCCACCGGCATCACCCCTGACTTCATCGTTGTCGACGGCAAGGAAGGTGGCACCGGCGCGGCACCTCGCGAGTTCAGCGACAACATGGGAGTGCCAATGCGCGAAGGCCTGATGTTCGTGCACAACACGTTGGTCGGCCTGAACCTGCGCTCCAGCATCCGCATTGGTGCGGCGGGCAAGATCGTCAGCGCCTTCGACATTGCCAGCGTTTTGGCCATCGGCGCTGACTGGGTCAATTCGGCACGCGGTTTCATGTTTGCCATTGGCTGCATTCAGTCGCAGAGCTGCCACACCAACAAGTGCCCGACCGGCGTGGCCACCCAAGACCCTCTGCGCCAGCGTGCCCTGGTGGTGCCAGACAAAGCCGAGCGGGTGGCCAGCTTCCACCGCAACACATTGCACGCGCTGGCCGAGATGTTGGCTGCCGCAGGCCTGGAGCACCCTTCGGAGCTCAGGCCCAAGCACCTGGCACGGCGCATCAGCCCCAGCGAAATCGGGTTGTTTTCGGACTTGCACACATTCCTCAAGCCGGGGGAGCTACTCAGTGGCTCGATCGAAAGCGAGTTTTATGCACGGATGTGGCGGATGGCGCGTAGCGACAGTTTTGCACCGGAGACCATAAGCCCAGCGCCGGCTCAAACATTAACCGCTCGCCGAAAAGAAACAGCCCCGGCATAGGCCGGGGCTGTTCGATACATCAGATCAGAATCAGAAGATGCTGATCGGGTACTCGACGAATACGCGGACTTCGTTGCCGTCGTCGTTGTAACCGTTCTGCTGCACGGCGTTGTTGGTACGCAAGAACGAGCTACGCAGTTTGATGGACAGGTCCTTGGCCGGGCCGTCCTGCACCACGTAACGGATCTGGTTGAAGATCTCGCGCTCTTTACCTTCGCCGAAGCCTTGCGGGTTGGCGACGTTACGGGTGTTGATGTTGTCACCCACCACGTAGGCCAGCTTGTAGGTCAGGCCCGGAATGCCATAGGCACCGAAGTCCAGGCCGTAGCCCAGCTGCCAGGAGCGCTCGTCTTCGGCGTTGAAGTCGGACCAGTACGAGTTGGCCAGGTAGATGGTGGAACCACCGTCACCCACGCCACCGGCGTTCTGGTAGAAGCCGTAGTTGTAGCCCGTGCTGCCGGTGCTGCGCTGGTGAGCGAGGGTGAACGAGTGCGCACCGTACGCATAGGTGGCTGCAAGGCTCCAGATGGTGTTGGAGTCGCCGTTCAGGCCTGCGGCTTTTACGTACTTGTTGTTGATATCCGACTTGTAGCCGTTGAAGTCCAGGGTCAGGGACTGGTCGCTGGCGATCGGGAAGACGTAGTTCAAGCCCAGGTAGTGCTTCTTCATAACGTCTTCGTTGTCGGCGGTGTACAGCGAAGCGGTGAAGTTGTCGGTGAACTTGTAGCTGGCACCGAAGACGTTGATCGACTTCAGGCCACCACCATCACGGCGCTCGGCGCTCTTGCGCGCTTCCTGGGTGAAGCGACCAGCGTTCAGTTCCAGACCCTGGATCTCTTTGGAGGTGATCAGGGTACCGGTGAAGCTTTCTGGCAACAGACGTGCATCGTCGTACTGCAGCACTGGCAGTGCTGGCATCTGGTCACCGTACTTAAGCACGGTGTTGGAAATGCGGAATTTCACTGCAGCACCACCACGGGCCAGGTTGTGCGGCGAACTGGCGTTGCCTTCGGCATTGGTGGTTTCGTGCGGTTTGAAGAAGTCGACGCCGCCGCCACCGTTGTGACCTTTGCCGCCATCCAGGCGCACGGCGTACAGGCCAAATGCGTCAACACCGATGCCAACGGTGCCCTGGGTGAAGCCGGAGGAGAAGTTGGCAATGAACGCCTGGCCCCATTCGATCTGGTCGTCGGTGCCATGCTTCTTGTCACGGTTGATGTAGGCGTTACGCAGAAGGACGTTGGCGTGGCTGTCCTCAATGAAGCCCTTGCTGTCAGCCTGGTCATTGGCCTGAGCCTGGGTCGCGGCGATCATCGCCAGGGCGACCAGGCTGATCCTGGTTTTCAACATGTTGTTTTCCTTATTTCTTAATCAAAAACGCGCTGCAATATGACGCCAGGAACCAACGCCCCTTCGTAGGTTCGACGCTATGCGGATCCAGCCGGGCGGGCCTACCGGTAAGCTCACGGCGGCCCTCGGCAGCAGCCTGGCCAATACCATGGCCAGCAGGCGTTGGCCGAATCCTAGCCGCGCGCGATTACAAATGTCAAAAAGTCGTGAAATGCAGGTTTATATGACCAAAATTACCGGCCTATCTGGTGCATTTCCATGCAAGCTTGCGCTATCAGCAGATAATTTATCTTGTGTGGGAAATTGCCTTTTGATCGAACGGACAATTTCCTGAGGGCAGGGTCAGCAAGTCTCCGGAGCAAGATCGCCGCTCGACCATCGAAGCGCAGGCCGGCAGCACAATGGTCCGATGACGGTGTCCGACGGAGTATCGGACCCATGACTGGGATGATCGGGGGTATTGAGCAACATTGCCGACAAGACCTATTACAGCTCGGCGACCGGCGCGGCGCAGTTTGAAGTGGGGGGCCGCGTAGCCTGATAGTGACAGGTAGCTACAGCTTCTGATGTTTGTTGGCTGTACCTGCCTCTTCGCGGGCACGCCCGCTCCCACATGATCACCACATGTTTCAAAACCTGTGAAATATCTGTGGGAGCGGGCATGCCCGCGAAGAGGCAGGTACAGCTGCAATCAATCAGTGCCACACCGCCATCAGCGCCTGCATCTCTGCTTCGCTGATCAAACCTTGGGGGTATCGCCCGGCAAGCAGACGTCGTGGGTCGGTCGTCCTGACCCTGATGCTTCCATGGTGTTTCAACCACTTCGCCACAAGCCTGAGCGATTGGCGATCAACTGCCGATGGGCGCAAAGCCGACTCACTTGCTGCGTTCATGTCTACACGTACTCCCTGGCCCGTGAGTGGCTAATTTACGTAGTTATTGTTACAGATCCGAGGCGCGGCCTGGCCGTGCAACCTCGCTATCTGTTTGAAAAACAATACAAAACGTATGCCAGCTCGGCCTCCGGGCGTCGCCCGCGCAAAAAAAGGCCCGTCATACGACGGGCCTCTTTATTCATCACGCGTTCAGCGCTTGATCGGCGCCGGCTGCTGTTGGGTCAGGCAGTGAATGTTGCCGCCACCCAAAAGCAGCTCGCGGCCCGGGATCATCACCACCTCGTGGTCGGGGAAGATCCTTGCCAGGATCGCTCTGGCTTCGGCATCTGCCGGGTCGTCGAAGCTTGGGGCAATGATGCCACCGTTGACGATCAGGAAGTTCACGTACGAACCCGCCAGACGCACCGAAGGGTCACGTTCCTGGCTGCCGGCGACCTGGTCGACACCGGCGCACTCTTCGGCAGTGGCGAACAGCGGGCCCGGGATCGGCATCTTGTGCACGATGAACTCGCGGCCCTTGGCGTCGCGGGTGTTCTTCAGCACATCCATGGCCGCGTGGCAGCGCGCATAGTTGGGGTCGTTGGAATCATCGGTCCAGGCCAGTAACACTTCACCCGGGCGCACGTAACAGCAGAAATTGTCGACATGGCCGTCGGTTTCGTCGTTGTACAAGCCATCCGGCAGCCACACCACGGTGTCGACTGCCAAGTGATCGCGCAGCACCGCTTCGATCTGCTCGCGGCTCAGGTGCGGGTTGCGGTTGCGATTGAGCAGGCATTCCTCAGTGGTGATCACGGTGCCTTCACCGTCTACGTGGATCGAACCACCTTCAAGCACAAAGCCTTCGGTCTGGTAGCGCTGGCAGCGCTCCATTTCCAGCACCTTGGCGGCCAGTTCCTCGTCGCGGTTCCAGGGTGCGTACAGGCCACCATCAAAGCCGCCCCAGGCATTGAAGCCCCAATCTACACCGCGCACTTCGCCATGGTCGTTGATGACGAAGGTCGGGCCGGTGTCACGCACCCACGCATCGTCGTTGCTGATTTCAACCACACGAATGTTCGGCTGGTCGAGTTGGCGTCGAGCGTTTTCGTACTGGCCGGCGGAGACTGCGACGGTCACAGGTTCGAAACGGGCAATGGCCTTGGCCAGGGTTACGTGGGCAGCCTGCGCCGGCTTGCCGCCCAGGCGCCAGTTGTCCGGGCGCTCCGGCCAGACCATCCATACCTGAGTTTGCGGGGCCCACTCGGCGGGCATGTGGAAACCATCGGCACGGGGCGTGGAGTTGAGGGTTTTCATGGGTGACCTCTGTGATGGCCCTGAGCCGGGTGTGCTGGGGCGTTTGTCAATTTATAACCGATATATATCGATATTTAAAGCCTGGAATCCTAAGAATTTGCTGCCTCATGGCGAACTTAAATCGATAACAATCGGCAATCGTTAGGGCTGGTCTGGTTAAAGGAACTGCCTGCCGTCTACCATAGCCATCCCTTATGCATCCTGTTACAGCTACGCGCGGAAATTTCCGGCAAGGCCGACTAGGGTCAATACTTGAGCGACGGGCCAGCGAGCCGCTATGAACATCATCCCTACAGCAATACCTGAAGTACTGATCATCGAGCCAAAGGTGTTCGCTGACAGCCGTGGTTTCTTCTTCGAGGCATTCAATGCCCGTGAGTTCTCACAGCAAACCGGCGTGAACGTGGAGTTCGTTCAGGACAACCACTCGCGCTCCATCAAGGGCGTGCTCCGTGGGCTGCACTACCAGGTGGCAAACACCCAGGGCAAGCTGGTGCGCGTGGTGCACGGGGAAATCCGCGATATCGCCGTGGACGTGCGCAAAAGCTCGCCAACATTCGGCAAATGGGTCGCGGTGCACCTGTCGGCCGACAACCATCGCCAGCTGTGGATTCCACCTGGCTTCGCCCACGGTTTTGCGGTGATGAGTGAATCGGCCGAGTTCCTCTACAAGACCACCGACTACTACAACCCGGGTGCTGACCGCTGTATCCGCTGGGACGACCCCCAGCTGGACATCGACTGGGGGCTGCAGCAGCCACCGCTGTTATCGGACAAGGACAAGGTGGGCCTGACATTGGCAGAGGCGGAACTGCTGCCTTAACTAGCGCATAATTGCGTCAGACTTTTCTGGCGCATTTACGTGATGATTGCAAAACCCACGCCCCCACGCCGTCCCCGCTGGCGCAGCCTGGCCCTGCTGGCGCTGAGCCTGGCTCCATTGCTGTGGCCCCTGCATCACTTGGCCGAGCGCTATTACCAGGATGAGCTGGCCTCGCAGAACCGCCAGACACTCGACCTGTATGTCGCCAACCTGCTCGGCACCCTGCACCGCTACGAGACCTTGCCGCAAATTCTCGGCGACCTACCGGCGCTGCGTGGCGTGCTGGCCGACCCGTTCCGCCTGGAAGCGGTGACCAACGCCAACCGCCTGCTCAAGGACATCGTGCAACAGACCGGTGCCGAGGTGATGTACCTGATGGACGTCAGCGGCAACACTTTGGCCGCCTCGAACTGGGACAAGCACGACACCTTCGTCGGGCGAAACTTCGCCTTCCGCCCCTACTTCAACGAAGCCATGGCCGGCCATCTGGGCCGCTTCTTCGGCCAGGGCACCACCTCGGCCAAGCGCGGCTACTTCTTTGCCGCGGCCGTGCGGGACCGCGAGCGGATCGTCGGTGTGCTGGTGGTCAAGGTCGATCTCGACCACACCGAAACCCTGTGGGGCCGTACACCCGAGCAGCTGTTGCTGACCGATCACAATGGCGTGGTCATCCTGACGTCGCGGCCCGACTGGCGCTTCCGTGCTACCCGCACGCTGACCGACGCCGAGCGCCAGGCCATCATCGCCATCCAGCCCTATCCGACCCAGGCCCCACAGCCACTGGTTCTCAACCCGCAGGCCTGGATCACACAGACCCGCGACATCAAGGAAACCGGCTGGCAAGTCAGCATCCTCGCCCCGCGCACGCTGGTTGATCGCTCGGTGCAGACGGTAATGGCCATAGGTGCCGGTACGCTGTTGGTACTGATGCTGCTGGCCGGTCTGGTGATGCAACGGCGGCGCCATTACATCGACCGCATCGACTTCGAAGCCCGTGGCCGCCAGGAACTGGAAAAGCGCGTGGCCGAACGTACCGCCGACCTTGAAGGCCTGAACACCCGCCTGAAAAATGCCGTGCTGGAGCGCGAAAACGCTCAGCAGGAGGCAGTGCGTGCGCAGGACGAACTGGTGCAGGCCGGCAAGCTGTCGGTGCTCGGCACCATGTCGGCCAGTATCAGCCATGAGCTGAACCAGCCTCTGGCCGCCATCCGCAGCTACGCGGAGAACGCCGAGATCCTGCTCGACCACCAACGTACCGAAGACGCCCGCGGCAACCTCAAGCTGATCGGCGAACTGACAGGGCGCATGGCCTCGATCATTGCCCACTTGCGTGCCTTCGCCCGTCGTGACCGCCATGCCCCAGAGAGCGTGGCCCTGCAGCCGGCCCTGGACGATGCCCTGGCGCTGCTGGCCAAGCGCCGCCGGGCGATGGCCGTAGAGCTGATACGCGACCTGCCGGAAGCTACCTTGTGGGTACAGGCCGGCGAGACCCGCTTGCGCCAAGTGCTAGGCAACCTGCTGGCCAATGCCCTCGACGCCCTGACCGAAAAAGCCAATCCGCGCCGCCTGTGGCTAAGTGCCGAGCAGCGTGATGACTGCGTCTACCTGTACATCCGTGACAATGGCCCCGGTTTCAGCCGCCAGGCTCTGGAGCATGCCAAGGAGCCGTTCTTCACCACCAAGACCCGTACACAGGGCCTGGGCCTGGGCCTGGCCATCTGTGAAAGCCTGATGCGCGCCCTGGGCGGTGAACTGCTGCTGGCCAACCACCCGGAAGGTGGCGCAATGCTGACCCTCCAGCTGCGTGTGGCCGCGTCTGGCGCTACTTTGCCCAATTCGGAGGACCCCTCGGCATGACCACCGAGACACTGATCGACAGCCGAGCCCAGGTCATCCTGGTGGACGATGACCCCCACCTGCGCCAAGCCTTGAGCCAGACCCTGGACCTGGCCGGGCTCAAGGTAGTCGCCCTGGCCGAAGCTCAAGGCCTGGCCGAGCGTATCGAGGCCGACTGGCCAGGCGTGGTGGTCAGCGACATCCGCATGCCGGGCATCGATGGCCTGCAGTTGCTGGAACAACTGCACGGCCGTGACAGCGAGCTGCCGGTGCTGCTGATTACCGGCCATGGCGATGTGCCGCTGGCGGTGCAGGCGATGCGCGCCGGGGCTTATGACTTCCTGGAAAAACCCTTTGCCACAGACGCCCTGCTCGACAGCGTACGCCGCGCCCTGGCCTTGCGCCGGCTGGTGCTGGACAACCGTAGCCTGCGTCTGGCTCTGAGCGACCGCCAGCAACTGGCAACCCGCCTGGTCGGCCATTCACCGGCCATGCTGCGCCTGCGCGAGCAGATCGGCGCCTTGGCCGGCACCCGTGCCGATGTGTTGATTCTGGGTGAGACCGGCGCTGGCAAAGAGGTGGTGGCTCGCGCCCTTCACGACCTGTCCAGTCGCAGCGAAGGGCCGTTCGTGGCGATCAACGCCGGCGCGCTGGCCGAGTCGGTGGTCGAGAGCGAGCTGTTCGGCCACGAGCCCGGTGCGTTTACCGGCGCGCAGAAGCGCCGTATCGGCAAGTTCGAATTTGCCAACGGCGGCACGCTGTTCCTCGACGAAATCGAGAGCATGAGCCTGGATGTGCAAGTGAAGTTGCTGCGCATGCTGCAGGAGCGGGTTGTCGAACGCCTGGGCGGCAACCAGTTGATCCCGCTGGATATCCGCATCATAGCCGCCACCAAGGAAGACCTGCGTCAGTCTGCCGACCAAGGGCGATTCCGCGCGGACCTGTATTACCGCCTGAACGTGGCGCCGCTGCGTATTCCGCCACTGCGCGAACGCGGGGACGACATATTGGTGTTGTTCCAGCATTTCGCCGATGCTGCCAGCCAACGCCATGGCCTGTCGCCGCATGCGCTGCAGCCAGCGCAACGCGCCCTGCTGCTGCGTCATGACTGGCCAGGTAACGTCCGCGAGCTACAGAACGCCGCCGAGCGTTTCGCCCTTGGCCTGGAACTGGCACTGGATGGCCAGGCACCCTCGGCAGCAGCACCGGCAGCTCCCATGCTGAGCGGCAACCTCAGCGAGCAGGTCGAGCAGTTCGAACGTTCGCTGATCGCTGCCGAACTGGCCCAGCCACACAGCTCCATGCGGAGCCTGGCCGAAGCACTGGGTATCCCCCGCAAAACCCTGCATGACAAGCTGCGCAAGCACGGCTTGAACTTCGACGGCGGTAGCGGCGGGCATGATGATCAAGAGGACAACCGTTAATGAGCACCGATAGTCAGTACCTGCAGTCCGTACTGCACAGCGACATCCCCCTGACCCGCGAAATGGGCCTGGAAGTGATCGATTGGCAGCAGCACACCCTGCGCCTGCAACTGCCGCTGGCGGCCAACGTCAACCACAAAAGCACCATGTTCGGTGGCAGCCTGTACTGCGCAGCAGTGCTGGTGGGTTGGGGCTGGCTGCACCTGCGCCTGCGTGAGCTGGGGATCGATGACGGGCACATCGTTATCCAGGAAGGGCAGATCAGCTACCCGTTGCCAGTGACCGGTACGGCAGTGGCGCGTTGTGCAGCGCCCGACGAAAAGACCTGGGAGCGATTCCTGGCCCTGTACCAGCGGCGTGGGCGGGCACGGTTGACGTTGGAGACCACGGTGAGCAATGACGGCAGTGACGAGCCGGCGGTGAGGTTCAGCGGCCAGTACGTCTTGCACCGCTAGCCCAGCAGCCGCTGAAAGCAACCGCGCTGCACAAACCCCAAAGGCTGGCGCAAAACCTGTTGGAGCGGGCAGGCCCGCGAACACCGGCGAAGCCGGTGCCCCGCACCGCGGTGCATGCTTCCCGGGCTCGCCCGCTCCCACAGGGTAGGGTGAGACTCCGTCAAATCAGGTTCAGGAAGGCCTGGCGCCATGCAGCATTGGCGGGCAATGCCAGGAAATACGGGTTAAGCAACGACTCGCGCGGCGGATACCGGAATGGCAAGCCATCCAGCCCGATCACCTCGCCGCAGGCCCCTTCCACCACGCCCTGCGCCGCTGCAGTATCCCACTGCGAAGTCGGCGCCAGGCGCGGATAACAATCGGCGCTGCCCTCGGCCAACAGGCAGAACTTCAACGAGCTGCCGATATTGGCCAGCTCCAGCTCTCCCACCGCAGCCCCAAGCCCGGACAACAGCGCTTCCTGTTCCGCGCTGGAGTGCCGACGGCTGGCAACCACGGTAAAACGCTCGCCCTCCGGTGGTGCGATGCGTACCTGGATCGGCTGGGCGGCCTCGCCAGCATCAGCACGCCAGGCACCCAGGCCGCGCCCACCGAAGTAGCAGCGCCCATTGGTCGGCATCGACACTACGCCAAACACCACTTCGCCGTTCTCGACCAGGGCGATGTTGACTGTGAATTCCTCACTGCCAGCAATGAACTCCTTGGTGCCATCCAGCGGGTCGACCAGCCACCAGCGGCTCCAGCGTTGGCGCTCGGCCAGCGGAATATTGCAGTCCTCTTCGGACAGCACCGGAATCTGTGGCGCCAGCGCCAGCAGGCCATCGGCAATTACCCGGTGTGCCGCCAGGTCGGCGGCGGTAACCGGCGAATCGTCGGCCTTGCTGGTCACCGCGACATCGGCGCGCCAGAATGGCAGGATTGCCTCGCCTGCCGTCAGCGCCAGCTTGACCACTTCGTGCATCAGTTGCAGGTCGTTCATAGCTCCAGCAGCCCCCGCTGAATCAGCAGGTCACGGGCCAGGTACAGCGCCGCCAAGGCGCGCCCCTCGGTGAACTGCGGATGCATGGCCAAGGCCGACAATTCACGCAGGTTGACCTTGTCGACCCGCATCGGCTCGGGCTCATCGCCTTCCAGGCGCTCTTCGTACAGGTCGCTGGCCAGCACCACCTGAATCTTCTGGCTCATGTAGCCCGGTGACAACGACAGTTCCGTCAGGTGCTCCAACTGGCGCGCGCCAAAACCGGCTTCTTCCTTGAGCTCCCGGTCGGCTGCCGCCAGCACGTCTTCGCCCGGCTCGATCAGGCCCTTGGGCAACGACAGCTCGTATTCATCCGTGCCCCCGCAGTATTCCTCCACCAGCACGGCGTGCTCGGCGTCGAGCATGGCCACGATCATCACCGCGCCGTAGCCGTTACCCCGGCCCACCAGGCGCTCATAGGTGCGCTCGGCGCCATTGCTGAAGCGCAACTGTACGGCTTCGACGCGGAACAGCCGGCTGCTGGCGACAATTTCGCGGCTGAGTACGGTGGGTTTCTGGCGCATGGGGCGGCTCCTTGGCGTGAACGGGTTACTATACCGTGGCTTGCCGACTGATCGAGAGTTTCCCATGCCTGTTCTTCCCTGGTCTGCCATCGATACCGTCCTGCTGGACATGGATGGCACCCTGCTCGACCTGCATTACGACAACCGCTTCTGGCTGGACCACCTGCCTCAGCGCTATGCCGAGCTGCACGGTGTAAGCCGGGCCATGGCGGAAATGGAGCTGCAACCGCTGTTCGAACGCAATGCCGGCACATTGAACTGGTACTGCCTGGACTTCTGGAGCCGCGAGCTACGCCTGCCCATTCGCGAGCTGAAGCGGGAAATTGCCGACCTGATTGCCCTGCGCCCGGATGCCGATACCTTCCTGGCGGCGATTCGCCAGGCCGGCAAGCGTGTAGTGATGATCACCAATGCCCACCGAGACTCGCTGTCGCTGAAGCTGGAACGGGTGGAGCTGGCACCGTACTTCGAGCGGCTGATCAGCTCGCATGACTATGGCTACCCGAAAGAAAGCCCGCAGTTCTGGGATGCCTTGCAGGCGGATATCGGCTTCGAGCCGGGGCGCAGCCTGTTCATCGACGACACGCTGGCGATTCTGCGCAGTGCACGGCGTTTTGGTGTGGGGCACTTGCTGGCGGTGCGCCAGCCCGATAGCCAGGCACAACCACGAGATACCGAAGAGTTTGCAGCGGTCGAGGATTACCGGGCGTTACTGGAAGGCCTGTGAGGCCCCATTCGCGGGCATGCCCGCTTCCCACATTCACTGCTGGCGCTGTAGCTGTGGGAGCGGGCGCGCCCGCGAAGAGGCCTGCACAGACTTTAGCGATCAGTCAGGAATACGCAGCACCTGCCCTGGATAGATCTTGTCCGGGTGCTTGAGCATCGGCTTGTTGGCCTCGAAAATCTTGTTGTACTGGCCGGCATTGCCATACACGACCATGGCAATGGCTGAAAGTGTGTCGCCCGATTTCACAGTGACGAACCTTGCCGCCTGGACTATCGGCCCGGTCACGGTGATCTGGTCCTCGACACTGGCCACGCCACTGATGTTGCCCGCCGCCAGAATGATCTTCTCCTTCTCTTCCTGGCTGGCCACTTCACCCTTGAGGATGATCTTGTCTCCTTCTACAGTGGCGCTAATGTTCGGGTTGCCCAGGCCGACAGCTTCCACGTGTTTCTTAAGCTGCTCTTCGGCATTGGCGTTGCCAGGGGTCAGCAGGTCGATCAACTTCTCGCCGGCTTCCTTCACGAAACTGAACAGGCTCATTGCGCTCTCCTTGTTGACGAAACCTCGGACACAGGAGTCTAGGCCAGCTTTACCACTCTCGCCCTGTGCGACCAATCGACGCGGTCTATCAAGGCATAGACCCTAGCGATTAGACGCCGCCGGCCCGCACGCCTAGGCTTGTGCTATCAGAAAGCCGCCGGTATTCAGCCCCGATGAACAGCAAGCCTCCGGTCTGCGCGGCCTCATCGCCTTTGTCCATGCCAGCCGCCAGCAACACCTACGATTACGTCCAGCTCAGCGATGCCAAACGCGACAGCACCCCGCTGGCCGAGGAAGTGGCCCTGGCCATTGTCTATAACGGCCTCAACCAGGCGGTGATGCTGGTAAGCCCTACCGATCTGGAAGACTTCGCCGTCGGTTTCAGTGTCGGCAGCGGCATTGTCGAAGGCACCGCAGAAATCTACGACCTCAAGCTTTCCGGCAGCGGCGCGGCAATGTACGCCGACCTGGAAATTTCCAGCCGGGCGTTCTGGAACCTGAAAAACCAGCGCCGCCAACTGGCCGGCACCAGTGGTTGCGGCCTGTGTGGGGTCGAAGCCCTGGAGCAGGCGCTGCCAGATCTGGCCGTGTTGCCGGGTGCGCCCCTGCCCCCGGCCCAGTGGCTGGTCGGCCTGCGCGAGCGCATCGACGCCTTCCAGCCACTGGGCCAGCATTGCGGCGCCGTGCATGCAGCACTGTTCATGGACCGCCAAGGCGAACTGCTGCTTGGCCGCGAAGACATCGGCCGGCACAACGCCCTCGACAAACTGATCGGCGCCCTGCTGCGACAGCGCATCGACAGCCAGGGCGGCCTGGCGATCGTCACCAGTCGCTGCAGCCTGGAGCTGATCCAGAAGGTGCTGCGTGCCGGCATCCAGACCCTGGTCAGCCTGTCTGCGCCCACCGGCCTTGCCCTGCAATGGGCGCGCAAACACAACCTCAACCTTATCCACTTGCCCAAGCACAGTGCACCGCGGGTCTACAGCCCAGCGGCGGAGTCGTAACAGTCGTGACCTCGTACCAACCTCTTCCGAACAACGCCCCAACCTCCCCCCCTCGCTACAAGCCCTACCACGGCCCCGCCGGCGGTTGGGGCGCACTGCGTAGCGTGGCCAAGGCCTGGGTCGGCAGCGATAACGCGCTGAAGAACATTCGCGCCCTGCTCAAGACCAACCAGAGCGGCGGTTTCGACTGCCCCGGCTGCGCCTGGGGTGATTCGCCAGAAAGCGGCATGGTCAAGTTCTGCGAGAACGGCGCCAAGGCGGTGAACTGGGAAGCTACCAAGCGCCGTGTCGATGCTGCCTTTTTTGCCCGTTACAGTGTCACCTCGCTGCTGCAGCAGAGCGACTATTGGCTGGAGTACCAAGGGCGCCTGACCGAACCGATGGTCTACGACGCATCAAGCGACCGTTACCTGCCGATCAGCTGGGATGCCGCCTTCGCTCTGATCGCCCGCGAGCTGAACAAGCTGGCCAACCCTGACCAGGCCGAGTTCTATACCTCGGGACGTGCCAGCAACGAAGCGGCATACCTGTACCAACTGTTCGTACGCGCCTACGGCACCAACAACTTCCCTGACTGCTCGAACATGTGCCATGAGGCCAGCGGCGTGGCATTGGGGCAAAGCGTCGGGGTCGGCAAGGGCACTGTCACCTTCGACGACTTCGAGCACGCCGACTCCATTTTTGTCTGGGGCCAGAACCCCGGCACCAACCACCCGCGCATGCTCGACCCATTGCGCGATGCGGTAAAACGTGGCGCCCAGGTGGTGTGCATCAACCCGCTCAAGGAGCGTGGTCTGGAGCGCTTCCAGCACCCCCAGAACCCACTGGAAATGCTGACCAACAGTGACCGCCCGACCAACACCGCTTTTTTCCGCCCAGCCCTGGGTGGCGATATGGCGATGCTGCGCGGCATGGCCAAGTTCGTCCTGCAATGGGAACGTGAAGCCCAGGCCAACGGCGAACCGGCCGTGTTCGATCACGCCTTCATCGCCGAACATGGCCATGGTGTCGACGAGTACCTGGCCGTAGTGGACGCCACGCCGTGGTCGCACATCCAGGCACAGTCCGGCCTCACCTTGGCCGACATCGAACTGGCCGCACGCATGTACTGCCGGGGCAAGCGGGTGATCATGTGCTGGGCGATGGGCATCACCCAACACCGTCATTCGGTGCCGACCATTCAGGAAATCGTCAACCTGCAGATGCTGCGCGGCAACATCGGCGCGCCCGGGGCCGGCCTGTGCCCGGTGCGTGGCCACAGCAACGTGCAGGGCGACCGCACCATGGGCATCAACGAGCGCCCGCCAGAGGCGCTGCTGGATGCCATCGAAAAGCGCTTTGGTTTCCCCGTGCCGCGGCGCAATGGCCACAATACCGTCGAAGCCATTCACGCGATGCTCGATGGCCGGGCCAAGGTTTTCATCGGTCTGGGCGGCAACTTCGCCCAGGCCACACCCGACACTGAACGTACCGCCCAGGCGCTGCGCAACTGCGAGCTGACCGTGCACATCAGCACCAAGCTCAACCGTAGCCACCTGGTCCATGGCAAGCAGGCACTGATCCTGCCGTGCCTGGGCCGCACCGACATCGACCTGCAGGCCGACGGGCCGCAGGCAGTCACGGTGGAAGACTCGTTCAGCATGGTCCACGCCTCCAACGGCCAACTCAAGCCGCTGTCGACGCAAATGCGCTCGGAGCCTGCGGTGATCGCCGGCATTGCCGCCGCCACGCTGGGCAAACAACCGGTGGACTGGCACTGGCTGGTGGCCGACTACGACCGTATCCGCGACCTGATCGGCGATACCATTGCCGGTTTCAGCGGCTTTAACCAGCGACTGCGTCACCCGGGGGGCTTCTATCTGGGCAACAGCGCGGCCAGCCGCGAATGGGAAACCAGCACCGGCCGCGCCAACTTCAAGGCCAACCTGCTGCCCGACACGCTGCTTGACGAACGCGTACGCGCCAGCGGCCAGTTGCCAGACCTGATCATGCAGTCGATGCGCTCGCACGATCAGTACAACACCACTATCTACGGCCTGGACGACCGCTACCGCGGCGTGCGCGGCCAGCGCGAGGTGCTGTTCGCCAACGAAGCCGACATCATCCGCCTGGGCTTCCAGCCGGGACAGAAGGTCGACATCGTTTCGTTGTGGGGGGATGAGCATGTGCGCCGGGTGCAAGGCTTTACCCTGCTGGCCTTCGACATCCCTGCCGGGCAGGCGGCGGCGTATTACCCGGAGGTGAACCCGCTGGTGCCGCTGGAGAGCATTGGCGTTGGTAGCCATACGCCAACATCGAAGTTCATTGCCATCAAGCTGGAGCGCGCGCGCGACGACGGGCGCATCCTGTAAAAATGAAAAAAGCCCTGTTCCGTGGCGGTTCAGGGCTTTGTCATAAGGGTCTCAGACAGCCTGAAAACGATAAAGTTTCATAGTAAATACAGCTAGTTAGAGAATTGTGTACAACTCGTGTTACTCGTCGGATTTCCGTTGCCAGCCACGCCTCTTAGCCTCAAATTCGCCTCGTCATCCCTATGAGGCTCTCTCGATGAAGAAGTACTCCTCGATTCTGTTGTTGTCTTTCAGCTTGCTCAGCGGCGTTGCCATGGCAGGCGGCACCACCGAGGCCGGCATTGGCGGCGCACTGGGTGGGGTACTGGGTTCTGTCGTGGGCCAGTCCATTGGCGGTAGCACAGGTGGCGCGATCGGCGCAGGCCTGGGCGGCGCAGCCGGCAGTGCGGTAGGTGCCGACAAGCACCAGCGCGGTGAAGCAGCCATCGGTGGCGCATTGGGCGCCGCTGGCGGTAACGTGGTCGGCCGCTCTGTCGGCGGCACCACTGGTAGCTACATTGGCGCAGCAGCCGGCGGTGGCGCCGGTGGTGCACTGGGTAACTACATGGGCAACAAGGCCGACGACGACGAGCGCCACGAGAATCGCCGCTACCGTCGCGACTACGACGACCGTCGCCACTGGGACCGTGGCCGCCACTATGGCCACCGCAAGCACAAGCGCCACTGGCGCGACTAACGCCTGAGGGCCCTGCCCCGGCAACAAACCCCGCCCCTGCCAGCGGGGTTTTTTATGCCTGTCGCTCCAGCATAAGGCCAGACAGGATCACCTGCAGCGCCTCTGGCAACGCCACAGGCCGGCCGCTGGCGCGCTCGATGAACACCTGCACCACCGTGCCTGCCGCGCACGCGTCCGGCTCGCCCGGACGGTACAGCGCCAGCCGGTACTCAACCGTGCTGCCCGCCAGGCGCGTCACTCCCAGCCCCACCTCCAACAAGTCCGGGAAGCCCGGCAGCGCGTAAAAATCCGCAGCCGAACTGACCACGAAGGCGGCCAGTTCACCGTGTCGCAGATCCAGTTCGGCCTGCTCGACGAGAAACGCCTGTATCGCGGTTTCGAAGAAGCCGTGCACCGTTGCACCGGCGATGTGGCCGTTCAGGTCGTTGTCCTGGGGGCGGGTGAGGATCGGGTGGAAGTGGGAGAAGGCAGTGCGCTGAGGGGCTTCGGTCATCTGGCTGACTCTTGTCTTCGCAATGGATGCTGACAGTGAAACAGAAAAACCTGACTTTCGCTGCTTATGCGGGCCCCTTCGTGGGCAAACCGCTCCTGCAAACTACAAAAAAGCCGCCCTCTGGGGCGGCTTTCTCGTTGCGGCTGAGCTCAGCTTACAGCTGCGGGCCAGCGGCTTTGATGGCGTCGGAAACTTCGAACTTCTTGAAGTTTTCGATGAACAGCTTGGCCAGGCCTTTGGCAGCCTCGTCGTAGGCCGCTTTGTCAGCCCAGTTGGTGCGCGGGTTGAGCAGTTCGGTTTCAACGCCCGGAACGGCCTTCGGCACGTCCAGGTTGATGATGTCCAGGTGCTCGGTTTCGGCACCGACCAGTGCGCCGCTCTGGATCGCAGCGATCACGGCACGGGTGGTGGGGATGCTGAAGCGCTTGCCAACGCCGTAGCCACCACCAGTCCAGCCGGTGTTGACCAGGTAGACCTTGGAGTTGAAACCGTTGATGCGCTTGATCAGCAGCTCGGCGTACTCGCCAGCCGGACGCGGGAAGAACGGTGCGCCGAAGCAGGTGGAGAAGGTCGACTTGATGCCGCCGCCCGAGCCCATTTCAGTGGAACCGACCAGCGCGGTGTAACCGGACAGGAAGTGGTAGGCCGCCTGCTCGTTGTTCAGGATCGACACCGGTGGCAGAACACCTGTCAGGTCGCAGGTGAGGAAGATCACTGCGTTAGGCTCGCCGCCCAGGTTCGCTTCCGAACGCTTGGCAACGTGCTCCAGCGGGTAGGCCGCACGGCTGTTCTGGGTCAGGCTGACATCGGTGTAGTCAGCGTGCTTGTTGGCGTCGAGAACGACGTTTTCCAGTACTGCGCCGTGCTTGATGGCTTTCCAGATGACCGGTTCGTTCTTCTCGGACAGGTCGATGCACTTGGCGTAGCAGCCGCCTTCCATGTTGAAGACAACGCCTTCGCCCCAACCGTGCTCGTCGTCACCGATCAGGTAACGGCTTTCGTCAGCCGAAAGGGTGGTCTTGCCAGTGCCGGACAGGCCGAAGAACAAGGTCACATCGCCTTCTTCGCCGATGTTGGCCGCGCAGTGCATAGGCAGTACGTCGGCAGCCGGCAGCAGGAAGTTTTGCACCGAGAACATGGCTTTCTTCATTTCACCGGCGTAGCGCATGCCAGCGATCAGCACTTTCTTCTGGGCGAAGTTGATGATCACGCAACCATCGGAGTTGGTGCCGTCACGCTCTGGTTCGCACACGAAGTTGGCGACGTTGAGGATCTGCCACTGGTCGCGGCCAGCCGGGTTGAACTGCTCCGGGTTGATGAACAGGCAACGACCGAACAGGTTCTGCCAGGCAGTCTGGGTGGTCATCTTCACCGGCAGGTAGTGCTCGGCTGCAGCCCCTACGTGAACATAGGAAACGAAGTGATCCTGTGCGTTGTTGAACGCCTCGACGCGAGCCCACAGGGCATCGAACTTGTCAGCCGGGAACTTGCGGTTGATCGGGCCCCAGGAAATGGCGTCTTGGGTGGAAGGTTCTTCGACGATGAAACGGTCAGCCGGCGAACGGCCAGTACGGTGACCAGTCTCCACGACCAGTGCGCCAGTATCGGCTAGTACGCCTTCACCGCGTTGCAGCGCTTCTTTTACCAGCTCATCGACGCTCAGGTCGGTGTACACGGTGTTGTTGGCTTGCGTCATGAGATACCCCATCCGGCCCGAGGCCGAGTGCTCCAAACGTTTTGTAGTTGTCTTGAAAAAACTACTACAGCGAAAAAAGTGGCCGGATTATGCCAGAAACGCCCAAAAAAAGTAGGCCCCTCCTGTCAGAACTGCGCTTTTGCGCAATTCGGCAGGAGATTGTCCTGTGCTTTAACGTTTCAGTGACGAGTTTCTGAGGCCACGTCAGTGCCGCCACCCGCAAACAGTTGCGCCACGTCGCTGGCATCGAAGAAGTAGCGCTCGTTGCAGAACTGGCAATCGATCTCTACCGTCCCGCCACACTCTTCGACTAGCGCCTTGGCGTCGTGCTCGCCCAGACTGACCAGCGCATTGCCGGAGCGTTCCCGCGAACAACTGCAATTGAAGCGCAGCGGCTGGATATCGAACAGGCGCACGGCATCTTCGTGGTACAGGCGGTGCAGCAGGGTTTCGTTGCCCTCTGTCCACTCTTCGGACTTGAGCGTCTTGGCCAGGGCCACTACGTGCTGCCAGCTGTCTTCGCGTTCTTCATCATCCGGCTGGCGATCACGCGGCAGTTGCTGCAGCAATAGCCCACGTGCCTTGCCGCCTTCGGCATTGAGCCAGAAACGGGTATTGAGCTGCTGTGACTGAACGAAGTAGTTGGTGAAACATTCCGACAGGTTGGCGCCATCGAGGTCGACGGTCCCCTGGTAGCGCTGGCCCTTGACCGGGTCGATGGTCAGGGTCAGGTGGCCGTCGGGCATCAGCTGCGACAGGGTGGCACCGGCCGGAATTTGGTCCGCTTCATAGCGGGCCATGCCGCGGATTTCGCGGTCGCTGGAACACTCCACCATCAGCAGCGGAATCGGCCCAGCCGAACGCGCCTGCAGAATCAGCAGGCCATCGAACTTCATCGCCCCCACCAGCAAGGCGGTGGCGGCCATCAACTCACCGAGCAGCACCTTGACCGGCTGGGGGTACTCATGACGCGCCAACACTGCGGCGTAGCTGTCATCGAGAGACACCCACTCGCCGCGCACATCGCGCTCGTCGAAGATGAAACGTTGGGTGAAATCGGTATCAGGCAATTCGCTCATAGGTTTTGGCTATCTGAAAATGATGACAAAATGGTTACAAGGGTTATCGCGAACCTGCGAGAGCCCATGACAGAGCGCTCACACGGCGCTCCGATTTCTGTTTGCAATAGAGGTATTTTATGGACAATCGACCACTGTTCCAAGCAAGGTGGTCCTGGGGGCCGCTGGCAGCCTGTACGCTGCTTCCCATCGCTCTACTGTGTTTCTGGTTATGGCCCATTGGCCAGATCCTGTGCCTGACTTTCGACGAATGGCTATTCCGCAGCCTGAACGCGCCGCTGGCCGATAACACCACCTGGCGCTACATCTGGACCATCGGCAGCCTGCGCCCGTTCGACATCGTCGTCGGCCTGATCCTGCTGGCTGTGCTCATTCGTGGTGACTGGGTGTTCAAGGCCGCTCAGGTTCGCCAGGCATTTTTCGGCTTTCTGGTCACGCTACTCCTCTTAGTGGTGATTCGCGCGCTGTTTTCCAAGTGGGTGGATGCAGCCGGGTGGCAACACAAGAGCCCATCGATGATCTTCGACGACGTCGTGCACCTGAGTGACTATTACCCGAACCTGGAGGCTGCCTGGGAACTCAAGGACCGTTCCAGCAAGAGTTTCCCGGGTGATCACGCCTCGGTGCTGCTGATCTGGGCGCTGTTCATGAGCGTGTTCAGCCGCGGCCTTTTGCAGTACCTGGTTGTCTGGGGGTTGGCGCTGCTGTTCATGCTGCCGCGCCTGGTAGCAGGTGCCCACTGGGGGCAGGACGACTACATCGGCGGCTTGCTGATGGCGGTGCTGGCGCTGGGCTGGAGCTACTACACGCCGCTGGCGGCCAAAGGCAGCGAGGCGTTGATGCGCTGGACAGCGCCGTTGTTCAAGCTGCTGTCCACGCTACCGCTGGTCGGGCGAATGGCGGTGCTCCGTTAGGTGCCTGGGGCTGCACGGCAGCCCCATTCAATCGTAACTTCCATGCAGCTGGTGGATCTGCCGACGCTGCTTCTTGGTCGGCCGGCCATCGGTGGTCACACCCATGGCCCCGGCCTTACGCATCTCAGCGGCCTGTTCACGGCGACGCACACTTTCTTCGGTTTCCTCGTACAACGTCTGCGCCTCCGGGGCACCACGACGCACCATCGACAGCGCCTTCACCACCACGGTGCGCTCATCGAACCCGGTACGCAGTACGAACTCGTCGCCCACCCGCGGCTCCTTGCCTGGCTTGCAACGCTCGCCCCGGCAATGCACCTTGCCACTCTCGATCGCCGCCTTGGCCAGCGCTCGGGTCTTGTAGAAGCGCGCCGCCCACAGCCATTTGTCCAGGCGAACCTTGTCGTCGTCTTCGGCTTTTTGTGCCATCCCGTTACCTCGGATTCTGTCTTTCATCGAACTGTACTACCTTCACATACGGATGCAAAAAGTCCCCGCCGTGCTTAAAGTTCACCACCTCATTCGCAGGGTGCGCTTCGTGAAGACATTTGACCATTTGACTGTGATCGGCCTGCGCGAGTGGGTCGCCTTGCCTGACCTCGGCGTGGCCGGGCTGCGCGCCAAGATCGACACCGGTGCCAGCACGTCGAGCCTGCATGCCACCGAAGTGGAACCCTTCGAGCGCGACGGCCAGCCCTGGGTTCGCTTCACTGCGCACCTGGGCTCGGTGGTGCAGTTGCGTCACCGCCGGTGCGAAGCACCGCTGGTGACCATGAAGACCATCAAGAGCTCCAACGGCCACGCCCAGACTCGCTACGTCATCCGCACGTCATTGGCGCTGGGTGATGGTGTGTGGGAGGTGGAGTTCACCCTGGCCTGCCGCAAGAGCATGCGCTACCGCCTGTTGCTTGGCTCCAAGGCCTTGATACACGGCCAGCTGGTGGTCAACCCCGGCCTGAAATACGTACAAGACAAACCGGCCTTCCCGGCCACCCTTTCTCCTGTCACAGGTGCTGCATGAAGATCGCTGTGCTGTCGCGCAATCCGCGTCTGTATTCCACCCGCCGCCTGGTCGAAGCCGGTACCCAGCGTGGCCACGAAATGGTGGTGATCGATACCCTGCGGGCCTACATGAACATTGCCAGCCACAAGCCGCAGATCCACTACCGTGGCAAGCCGCTGGAAGGCTTCGATGCGGTAATCCCGCGCATAGGTGCTTCGGTTACGTTCTATGGCTGCGCGGTGCTGCGCCAGTTTGAAATGATGGGCGTATACCCGCTCAACGAGTCGGTCGCCATTGCCCGCTCGCGCGACAAGCTGCGCTCGTTGCAGCTGTTGTCGCGGCGCGGCATTGGCCTGCCGATCACCGGTTTCGCCCACTCGCCGGACGACATCCCCGACCTGATCCAGATGGTCAACGGTGCCCCGCTGGTGATCAAGGTGCTGGAAGGCACCCAGGGCATCGGCGTGGTGCTGTGCGAAACTCCCCAGGCGGCCGAGTCGGTGATCGAAGCGTTCATGGGCCTCAAGCAGGACATCATGGTTCAGGAGTACATCAAGGAAGCCGGTGGCGCAGATATTCGATGCTTCGTGGTAGGCGATAAGGTAATTGCCTCGATGAAGCGTCAGGCCAAGCCGGGCGAGTTCCGCTCCAACCTGCACCGGGGTGGCGTCGCCAGCCTGATAAAAATCACCCCTGAAGAGCGCATCACCGCCATTCGGGCGGCCAAGGTGATGGGGTTGAGCGTGGCGGGCGTGGACATCCTGCGCTCCAACCACGGGCCGTTGGTGATGGAGGTAAACTCGTCGCCGGGCCTGGAGGGCATTGAAGTCACCACCGGCAAGAACGTCGCCGGGATGATCATCGAGCACCTGGAGAAAAATGGCGGGCCCAATCAGACCCGGACCAAGGGCAAAGGCTGATTCAAGCCTGTACCGGCCTCTTCGCGGCTGAAGCCCCACAGGTACTGCACAAACCCTGTAGGGCTTTAGTCGCGAAGAGGCCGGTGAGCCTCACACAGCATTACGCGGCAGCAGCAGCCCCAGCGGCAACCTGACCCGCGCCTCGATCCCGCCGCCAGACCTGTTGCGCAACTCCACATTCCCGCCATGTTGCGCAGCAATCCGCTTGACGATCGCCAGCCCCAGCCCGGTGCCCTTGCCACCCCGCGCCCGGTCACCACGAATGAACGGGTTGAAGATGGTTTCCAGTTCCGACTCGTCGATACCGGTGCCGCGGTCCAGCACGCTGAGCACCACATACGGCGCACTCTCGTCACCCGACACATAGGCAGCCACCTCGACCCCCTTGCCAGCATGGTGCAGGGCGTTGCCGATCAGGTTGCCCAGCATGCGCTTGAGCGAAACCCGGCGCAGCGGGAACGGTGGAATCGGCTCCAGGCACAGGCGCACGCGCTCTTCTGGCTGGTTGTACGGAGCCACCACCTCACGCACCAGATCAGCAAGGTCGACCTCTTCCACCGGCTCGTCACGGCCATCGCGGATGAAGGCCAGGAACTGGTCGAGGATCGCGTCCATGTCCTCGATATCGCGAACCATGTCATCGCTCAGCTCGTTGTCGCTGTTCAGCAACGACAGCGACAGGCGCAGCCGCGTCAGTGGTGTGCGTAAGTCGTGGGAAACCCCGGCCAGCATCAGCTCGCGCTCACGCCCGGCCTGCTCGACATCCTCGGCCATCTGGTTGAACGCCTTGTACACCTCGGTCATCTCGCTGGGAGTATCGCTGATCGGCAGGCGCACACTGCGCCCCTGGCCAAGCTGGCGGGCGGCGAACACCAGGCGCTTGAGCGGCTGGTTCAACTGGCGCACAAAAATCCACGCCGAGGCGGTGGACAACAAACCAATGGCCAGGAACCAGCCCAGCACGTTCCAGATCTTCTGCCCGCGCAATGGGTGCGGGTACAGCGGCACCTTCAGCCAACCTGGGCCAAGGCTTGGCGCATTGACCCACAACGCCGGAGGCGCATGAATGCGCAACCGCACCTCGGTGTCTTCACCCAACTCGGCCTGCATCTGCCGTTGGTAGATTTCACTGTAAGGCCAATGCTGCTCACCTTCGGGCACACCCGAACCGGTCACCCGGATAAGGCCTGCCGCCTCGGCGATCTTTTCGCGGTTTTCTTCGTCAGCGGCCCAATAGGCACGTAAGGTCAGCGCTACACCATGGCTGTACTGACGGTCGACCAGCACGTCCTCGTTCATCAGCAGGTAGACCAGGGTCAGCGCCTTGGAGAACAGAACGACGATCAACACCAGCCACAGGGTGCGGGCGAAGAAACTTTGCGGAAACCAGAGCGGTGTTTTCATCGACGTCCAGGCATCATTTTCCGGCGTTTCCGTCCGGTACGAACACGTAGCCCACGCCCCAGACGGTCTGGATGTAACGCGGCTTGGACGGGTCCGGCTCGATCATGCGACGCAGGCGCGAAATCTGCACGTCGATGGAGCGCTCCAGCGCGTCCCATTCGCGGCCGCGCGCCAGGTTCATCAGTTTGTCGCGGGTCAACGGCTCGCGGGCGTGCATCACCAGGGCCTTGAGCACAGCGAACTCACCAGTGGTAAGCATGTGCACTTCGTCGCCACGCTTGAGCTCGCGGGTGGCCAGCGACAGCTCATAGTCGCCGAAGGTGACCGACTCGTCTTCGCTGCCCGGCGCTCCCGGCACGCTCGGCGCCTGGCGGCGCAGCACAGCCTTGACACGGGCCATCAGCTCGTCCGGGTTGAACGGTTTGCCCAGGTAGTCATCGGCGCCCAGCTCCAGGCCCTTGATGCGGCTGAGCTCGTCGCCTTTGGCGGTCAGCATGATGATCGGGATCTGGTTGTTCTGCTGGCGCAGGCGCTTGCACGCGGACAGGCCGTCCTCACCTGGCAACATCAGGTCGAGCACCACCAGGTTGAACACCTCGCGCTGCAGCAGGCGGTCCATCTGCTCGGTGTTGGGCACTGCACGGGCACGGTAGCCCTTGCTGGTGAAGAAACGTTCCAGCAGGCTGCTCAGCCCCGGATCGTCGTCGACGATGAGAATCTTGTCACCTTCAGCGGTGTTTGGCGTGCCGGTCATGAATAACTCCTCTGATATCGCCGCGCATTATGGCGTAGCCATTGCTGCACGTTGCGTGAGCATTGTTAGCAGATTTTTCCCCCGGCGCCAGTTCCGGCTGGCCGGGCGCCATCACCGCAAGCCGTTTGCGATGGGTATAATGCGCGGCTTTCATCCAGCGCCGCCGGGCAAAAGGCCCACAGGCGACCCCCGTATTCACAAATGTCAGGTGGTTTACATGGACAGCATCAACAGCCGTATCGCCGAGGAACTGGGCGTACGCCCGCAGCAGGTCGAGGCGGCCGTGAGCCTGTTGGACGAAGGCTCGACCGTGCCCTTCATCGCCCGCTATCGCAAGGAAGTGACCGGTAGCCTTGACGACACTCAGTTGCGCCACCTGGAAGAGCGCCTGCGTTACCTGCGCGAACTCGACGAGCGCCGCGCCAGCATCCTTTCCAGCATCGAGGAACAGGGCAAGCTGACCCCGGAACTGGCCCGCGAGATCAAGCTGGCCGACACCAAGACCCGCCTCGAAGACCTGTACCTGCCGTACAAGCAGAAGCGCCGCACCAAGGGCCAGATCGCCCTGGAAGCCGGCCTTGGCGAACTGGCCGATGGCCTGTTCAACGACCCGACCCTGGCCCCGGAAAGCGAAGCCGCACGCTTCGTCAACGCCGAAAAGGGCGTGGCCGACGTCAAGGCCGCGCTGGAAGGCGCCAAGTACATCCTGATGGAGCGCTTTGCCGAAGACGCCGCCCTGCTCGACAAGCTGCGCAGCTACCTCAAGCAGGAGGCCGTGCTCAGCGCCCGCGTCGTGGCTGGCAAGGAAGAAGAAGGTGCCAAGTTCCGCGACTACTTCGCTCATGACGAGCTGCTGCGTACTGCGCCGTCGCACCGTGCCCTGGCGATCTTCCGCGGGCGCAACGAAGGCGTGTTGAGCGTCTCGCTGAAGGTAGGCGAAGAACTGCCCGGCACCCTGCACCCGTGCGAGCTGATGATCGGCAACCACGTCGGTATCGAAAACCGCAGCCGACCGGCCGACAAGTGGCTGGGTGAAGTGGTGCGCTGGACCTGGAAGGTCAAGCTGTACACCCACCTGGAAACCGATCTGTTCGGCGAGCTGCGCGACAATGCCGAAGGCGAGGCGATCAACGTGTTCGCCCACAACCTGCACGACCTGTTGCTGGCCGCACCGGCCGGCCCGCGCGCCACCCTGGGCTTCGACCCGGGCCTGCGCACCGGCTGCAAGATCGCCGTGGTCGACGCAACCGGCAAGCTGCTGGACCACACCACGGTCTACCCGCACGCGCCGAAGAACGACTGGGACCGCACCATTTCCATCATGGCCGCACTGTGCGCCAAACACTCGGTGGAACTGATCGCCATCGGCAACGGCACCGCCAGCCGCGAAAGCGACAAGCTGGTGGCCGAGCTGGTCAAGAAATATCCAGCCCTGAAAATCACCAAGATCATGGTCTCCGAAGCCGGTGCTTCGGTGTACTCGGCATCGGAACTGGCCGCCCGCGAGTTCCCGGACCTGGACGTGTCGATACGCGGCGCCGTGTCGATCGCCCGTCGCCTGCAGGATCCGCTGGCCGAACTGGTGAAGATCGACCCGAAATCCATTGGTGTCGGCCAGTACCAGCACGACGTCTCCCAGCTGAAACTGGCACGTGGCCTGGACGCGGTAGTCGAGGACTGTGTGAACGCCGTGGGCGTGGACGTGAACACCGCTTCGGTGGCGCTGCTGACACGCATCTCCGGCCTCAATGCCACGCTGGCACAGAACATCGTCGCCCACCGCGATGCCAATGGTCCGTTTGCCACCCGTGCAGCGCTGAAAAAGGTCAGCCGCCTGGGTGAGAAAACCTTCGAGCAGGCCGCCGGCTTCCTGCGCGTGATGAACGGCGACAACCCGCTGGACGCCTCTGCGGTGCACCCTGAGGCTTACCCGCTGGTGCAGCGCATTGCCGCCGATACCGACCGCGACATCCGCTCGCTGATTGGTGACAGCAGCTTCCTCAAGCGCCTGGACCCGAAAAAGTTCACCGACGAGACCTTCGGCCTGCCAACCGTCACCGACATTCTGCAAGAGCTGGACAAGCCCGGCCGCGACCCACGTCCGGAATTCAAGACCGCCACCTTCCAGGACGGCGTCGAAGACCTCAAGGACCTGGAACCGGGCATGATCCTCGAAGGCGTGGTGACCAACGTTACCAACTTCGGTGCCTTCGTCGACATCGGTGTGCACCAGGACGGCCTGGTGCATATCTCGGCGCTGTCGGAGAAGTTCGTCAAAGACCCGCGTGAAGCGGTCAAGGCCGGCGATGTGGTCAAGGTGAAGGTCATGGAAGTGGACATCCCGCGCAAGCGCGTCGGCCTGTCCATGCGCATGAGCGACACCCCGGGCGAGAAGGTCGAAGGCAACCGCGGTGGCAACCGTGGCAATGGCGGCAATCGCCAGCAGCAGGCACCGCGTCAGCGCGAAACCGCCACTGCCGCCCCGGCCAACAACGCCATGGCAGCCCTGTTCGCCAACGCAAAGCAGTTGAAGAAGAAGTAATGGACGTACCACGTGAATACGTCGAAAGCGCCTTCAGCCAGCTTCTGGGCTGCCGCCTGCAACACCTGGACACCGGTGTTGCCGAGGTAGCCCTGGCGCTCGAGCCACATTTGCGCAACCGTGGCCAGAAGCTGCACGGCGGGGCGATTTTCAGCCTGGTGGATATCGCCATGGGCCTGGCCTGCTCGGCCAGCCATGGCTTTGACCAGCAAAGCGTCACCATCGAGTGCAAGATCAACTACATGCGTGCCGTCAGCGACGGCGAAGTGCTGTGTACCGCCCGCGTGCTGCACGCCGGGCGGCGCACGCTGGTGGTCGACGCCGACGTAGTCCAGGGCGACAAGCTGGTGGCCAAAGCGCAAGGAACCTTCGCGGTTCTCTAGCTCACCAAGCAGTATCTGCGGTATTTTCAGCAGTGCGCTGGCACTGCTGGAACCGCGTAAACCAGGCGACAACGCCAGTTCCTTTCTTCCTACCCTTGTAGACCGTTATCTCTACCCCCATATTGGGGCGACTGACGCGTGAAGGAATACATCTTGAGCGACCTCCTCAACCGCCGCCTGAGCCTGCTCGGCGCCAATCTCCCCCTGCTCAAGCAGTGCCTGCACGGTATTGAGCGCGAATGCCTGCGCGTGACCGACGAAGGTCGCCTGGCCCAGACCCCGCATCCGGAAGCTCTGGGATCGGCGCTGACCAACGAGCAGATCACCACCGATTATTCAGAGTCGCTGCTGGAGTTCATCACCCCGGCGCTGGCCGACCCGGCCAAGGTGCTCGAAAGCCTCGAAGAGACCCACCGTTTCGTCTACAGCAAGCTGGGCGACGAATACCTGTGGAGCCCGTCGATGCCGTGCACGCTGCCCGCCGAGGAGGACATCCCGATCGCCGAGTACGGCAGCTCGAACATCGGCAAGCTCAAACACGTCTACCGCAAGGGCCTGGCCCTGCGTTACGGCCGTACCATGCAGTGTATTGCCGGTATCCATTACAACTTCTCGCTGCCCGAAGCGCTTTGGCCATTGCTGCGCGAAGACGAAGGCAGTACGGAAAATGACCGCGACTACCAGTCGTCGGCCTACATCGCGCTGATTCGTAACTTCCGCCGCTACAGCTGGCTGCTGATGTACCTGTTCGGCGCCTCGCCGGCACTGGACAAAGGCTTCCTGCGTGGCCGCCCGCACCAGCTTGAAGAGCTGGATGCCGAAACCCTGTTCCTGCCCTACGCCACCAGCCTGCGCATGAGCGACCTGGGTTACCAGAGCAACGCCCAGGCCGGTCTTACGCCCTGCTACAACAACCTGGCCAGCTACACCGACAGCCTGCGCAAGGCCGTTGGCACGCCCTACCCGCCGTACGTTGAAGTCGGCACGCATGTGGATGGCGAGTGGGTTCAGCTGAACACCAACATTCTGCAGATCGAAAACGAGTACTACTCGAACATTCGCCCCAAGCGGGTCACCTACTCCGGCGAACGGCCGATCCAGGCCCTGACTTCACGCGGTGTGCAGTATGTGGAAGTGCGTTGCCTGGACATCAACCCGTTCCTGCCGGTAGGTATCGACCTGACCGAGGCGCGCTTCCTCGACGCATTCCTGCTGTTCTGCGCGCTGGAAGACAGCCCGCAACTGGACAACGGCGAGTGCGGCCAGTGCACCAGCAACTTCCTGACCGTGGTCAAGGAAGGTCGTCGTCCGGGCCTGGAGTTGCACCGCAATGGCCAGCCGATCAGCCTGAAGGACTGGGCCAGCGAGCTGATCGAGCGTATCCGCGAGTTGGCCAACCTGCTCGATCAGACGCAGGGCTCTGATGAGCACGCCAAGGCCCTGGATGCCCAGCAGGCCAAGGTCGACGACACCTCACTGACCCCATCGGCCCAGGTGCTGGCACGCATGACCGAGCATGACGAGAGCTTCGTCCAGTTCTCGCTGCGCCAGAGCCGTGTACACGCCGAGACTTTCCGCGAACAACCACTGAGCAACGAGAAACAGCAGGCATTCGAGACGCTGGCCCGCGAGTCGCTCGCCAGGCAGTCCGAGCTGGAACAGGAAGAAGTCGGCGACTTCGACCTGTTCGTCGGTGCCTACCAGGCCAGCATCCTGGCAATCAGCAGTTGATGAACCGCACCACCACCCCGCGCAAACCGCGTGCCAGCAGCCAGGCCAGGATCGAGGCGATCCTGGCGGCTGCGCGTGAGCTGTTGGCCGAGCAAGGGGTGGCGGCGCTTTCTATCTACAGCGTGGCCGAGCGGGCGCAGATTCCACCGTCGTCGGTGTATCACTTCTTCGCCAGTGTGCCGGCCTTGCTGGAGGCGCTTACTGCGGATGTACACCGGGCGTTTCGCGAAGCCCTGAGCGCACCGATCGACAGCAGCGCGTTCAGCACCTGGCACGAGCTGTCACGGCTGATTGAAGAACGCATGCTTGATATCTATAACGAGGATGCGGCAGCGCGGCAGTTGATCCTGGCGCAGCATGGCCTGAGCGAGGTGGTGCAGGCCGACCGGCAGCACGACATGGAACTGGGCAACTTGATGCACAAGTTGTTCGACCAGCATTTTCACCTGCCGGTGATGCCACTGGATGTGGATGTGTTTGCCCTGGGCATGGAATTGAGCGACCGGGTGTATGCACGGTCGGTGCAGTTGCACGAGGCGATCACCCCGCGCATGGCCGAGGAAGGCAAGCGTGTATTCGAGGCGTATCTGGGGTTGTATCTGCCGCCGTTTCTGGCCAAGCGTTCCAGCTGAGAAATCTGGGGCCGCTTGGCGGCCCTTCGCGGGCACGCCCGCTCCCACAGAGCCCGCGCATACCCTGGAGCTTGCGAAGTACCTGTGGGAGCGGGCGTGCCCGCGAAGGCTGCAAAGCAGCCCCATTATCGAGCAGCAGCATCACAGCTTTGCAATAGACACTTCAGTCGACTTTACGAAGGCAATCACTTCGCTGCCCACCTGCAGCTCCAGTTCACGCACGGAACGGGTGGTAATCACCGAAGTGACGATACCCGAAGCCGTCTGCACGTCGATTTCCGACAGTACCGGGCCTTCGAGGATTTCTTTCACAGTACCTTTGAACTGGTTGCGAACATTGATGGCTTTGATAGTCATGGTTTGCTTCCTTTTGGCTTTTGGGATTCAGTGCGCCCAGCGCAGTTGCGTGGGCAGAGGGGCTACAGGATCCGGCTCGGGCGCAGTGCCCGGGGTGGACAGAACACGGTTGAGCACTTCGCTTTCCAGCGCGGCCAGACGGTGCGAACCACGCGCCCGGGGCCGTGCCAGGTCAACAGTGAGGTCGAGCCCGACCTCGCCGTCCTCAATCAGGATCACCCGGTCAGCCACGGCAACCGCCTCGCTGACGTCGTGGGTGACCAGCAGCACAGTGAAGCCGTGCTGACGCCACAGGCGTTCGATCAGTTGCTGCATCTCGATGCGGGTCAATGCATCCAGCGCCCCCAGTGGCTCGTCCAGCAGCAGCAGACGGGGCTGGTGAATCAAGGCTCGGGCCAAAGCCACGCGCTGCTTCTGGCCTCCCGAGAGCGCTGCCGGCCATTCGTTGGCGCGGTCGGCCAGGCCAACCGCATCCAAGGCCTCCAGCGCACGCTGTCGCCAGTCACCAGACAGCCCAAGGCCAACGTTGTCGATCACCTTCTTCCACGGCAGCAGCCGCGCGTCCTGGAACATCAGGCGGGTTTCTTCACGGGCCTCTTCCAGCGGCGCGGCACCAGCCAGTAGTTGCCCGGCGGTGGGCTGGTCCAGCCCGGCCAGCAGCCGCAGCAAAGTGCTCTTGCCGCAGCCGCTGCGGCCGACAATGGCCACGAACTGGCCGGCCGGAATGTGCAGGTCGATACCCTTCAGAACTTCGCGTTGACCAAAAGTCTTGCGCAGGCCCTTGGAGGCCAGCGGGGTGCCACGCAGCAGGCGTGGTGGCTGTTCCTTGAGCACGGTCATGCGCCCTCCTTCCTGGCAACTTGATAGGCCGGGTGCCAGCGCAACCACACGCGCTCCAGGCCCCGAGCCGCAAGGTCGGCAAGCTTGCCGAGTACGGCATACAGGACGATGGCCAGCACTACCACGTCGGTTTGAAGAAATTCGCGAGCATTCATTGCCAGGTAACCGATGCCAGCGTTGGCCGAAATGGTTTCGGCAACAATCAGCGTCAGCCACATGAAGCCCAAGGCGAAACGCACGCCCACCAGGATCGAAGGCAGCGCCCCCGGCAGGATCACCTGGCGGAACAGGCCGAAGCCGGACAAGCCGTAACTGCGCGCCATTTCCACCAACGCTGGGTCAACGTTGCGAATGCCGTGGTAGGTGTTCAGGTAGATCGGGAACAACGTGCCCAGCGCGACCAGAAAGATCTTTGCCGACTCGTCGATACCGAACCACAGAATCACCAGCGGTATGAGCGCAAGGTGCGGCACGTTGCGGATCATCTGTACTGAGCTGTCGAGCAGGCGTTCACCCCAATTCGACAAGCCGGTGATGAAGCCCAGTACCAGGCCGATGCTGCCGCCGATGACAAAGCCCAGGCCTGCACGCCAACCGCTGATGGCCAGGTGGGTCCAGATTTCGCCGCTGCGCACCAGCTCGACGCCAGCGCTT
The DNA here is from genome assembly GCF_057766845.1 of Pseudomonas sp. D5(2026). NCBI lineage: Bacteria > Pseudomonadati > Pseudomonadota > Gammaproteobacteria > Pseudomonadales > Pseudomonadaceae > Pseudomonas > Pseudomonas sp. D5(2026). Next base: position 217,058 of record NZ_CM173421.1, on the reverse strand, counting down.
ACCACTGCGCTAGGTGCCGGCAGGATACGCGTCGACAGCCAGCCAGCGCTGACGGCCAACTGCCATATTGCCAACAGCAGCACCGGCAGCGCCCACGGCGCCAGGCGCTGGGTCAGGTTGGAGGAAGTTGCACGACTCATGGCCAGGCCCTCAGCTCTGCGACACAGATTTGGGCAGGATGTCGTTGGCCACCATTTCGCCGAACGGGCTTACATAACCACCGGTTTTCGGCTGCTCTGGGCGCTGCACATCAAGGTGCGGGAACAGCAGTTCAGCCACGCGATAAGACTCTTCCAGGTGTGGATAACCCGAGAAGATGAAGGTATCGATCCCCAAGTCGGCATATTCCTTCACCCGCGCCGCCACCGTCGGACCATCGCCCACCAGTGCGGTGCCAGCCCCGCCACGTACCAGACCAACGCCAGCCCACAGGTTGGGGCTGACCTCCAGGTTGTCGCGCTTGCCGCCGTGCAGGGCAGCCATGCGTTGCTGGCCCACCGAGTCGAAGCGCGCCAGCGAAGCCTGGGCACGAGAGATGGTGTCATCGTCCAGGTGCGAGATCAGGCGGTCGGCGGCGGCCCAAGCCGCTTCGTTGGTTTCGCGCACGATCACATGCAGGCGAATACCGAAGCGGACTTCGCGCCCCTGAGCCGCTGCTTTTTCGCGCACCTGAGCAATCTTCTCGGCAACGGCTGCCGGTGGCTCGCCCCAGGTCAGGTACAGCTCGACCTGTTCGGCCGCCAATTCCTGAGCGGCCTCGGACGAGCCGCCGAAATACAGCGGTGGGCGTGGTTGCTGAATCGGCGGGTAGAGCAGCTTGGCGCCCTTTACCTGGATGTGCTTACCGTCGTAATCGACGTTTTCGCCTTCCAGCACCTTGCGCCAGATACGGGTGAACTCGACCGAAGCTTCGTAGCGCGCCTGGTGGTTCAGGTGCAGGCCGTCACCCGCCAGCTCGTCCGGGTCACCACCGGTCACCAGGTTGAATAGCGCACGGCCATTGGACAAGCGATCAAGGGTGGCTGCCTGGCGTGCTGCCACGGTCGGCGAAATGATGCCCGGGCGCAGGGCTACCAGGAACTTCAGGCGCTGGGTCACGGGGATCAGCGACGCGGCCACCAGCCAGGAGTCCTCGCAGGAGCGCCCGGTCGGGATCAGCACCCCACCAAAACCAAGGCGATCGGCGGCCTGCGCGATCTGCTGCAGGTAACCGTGGTCGACCGCACGTGCGCCTTCGGAAGTGCCCAGGTACTTGCCGTCACCGTGGGTTGGGAGGAACCAGAAAATGTTAAGGCTCATTGGAGTCGTCTCCTCAAGGGTGGCTCTAGCCGGAGCGACGCCCCGGCACAGGCAGTCAATCAAGGCGCGCTAGCGACCTTGGCCGGGGGTGTCCAGATCACGTCCTTGATGCTCAGCGGCTTGGGTATCAGCTTGAGCGCCTGGAAGGTGTCAGCGATCCTCTGTTGCGCGGCCACCACCTCTGGGGTTAGCGGCGCAGCGCCGTAGCCTTGGCGTTTGACTGAGGTGAGGGTGATGTCGGCAGGCAGGCCGAGCAGCGGGGCAACCTGCTCGGTCACCTCCTGCGGGTTGGCCTGGGACCATTCACCCACAGCGCGCACTTCCTCGATCACGGTGTTGATCACCGCTGGATGCTGTGTCGCATAGTTGCGGGTGGCGAGGTAGAACTGGTGGTTGTCGACCAGGCCCTTGCCGTCACGCAGGGTGCGCGCTTGCAGCTGCTGCTCGGCGGCGGCCTGGTACGGGTCCCAGATCACCCAGGCATCCACGCTGCCGCGCTCGAAGGCGGCGCGGGCGTCGGCAGGAGGAAGGTAGACAGGCTGGATGTCGCTGTACTTGAGGCCGGCGTCTTCCAGGGCGCGGACCAGCAGGTAGTGCACGTTGGAGCCTTTGTTGAGGACGACCTTTTTGCCCTTGAGATCCTTCACCGACTGGATCGACGAGCCCTTGGGCAGCAGGATTGCTTCGCTGTGCGGCGCTGGCGGCTCGTAGGCGACATAGAGCAGGTCGGCGCCAGCGGCCTGAGCGAACACAGGCGGGGTCTCACCGGTTACGCCGAAATCGATGGAGCCGACGTTCAGCCCTTCAAGCAACTGCGGGCCGCCGGGAAATTCGGTCCATTGCACCTGTACTCCCTGCTCGGCCAGGCGCTTCTCCAGCGTGCCCTTGGCCTTGAGCAGCACCAAGGTGCCGTATTTCTGGTAACCGATACGCAGGCTCTCGGCCTGGGCTTGGGTAATGGCGCCGAAGGACACAGCCGCCGCGAACAGGGCGACCAGACCACGACGCAAGAAGACTGTGCGCATGGCGCTCTCCTGTGCGAATGGGTTCGGGTTGCACCTGCTTGCCTCGTTAACGGGCGAGTAAGGTGGTGAAGCGGGTAATGCCGTTAGATGCTCCAGCGAGCGCTGATCAGACGTTCATTCAGTACGCCGGGCGCCACGGGGTTCGGCCGACGGGTCAAGGCCGCGTGGAAGGTTTCCAGCGAGTCCTGCAGGCGCTCTTCCAGCGCCTGTACCAATTGGGCGGGCTTTGTACCTTCTGCGTAAGCCACCTGGCTATCGTCGGCAAAGATCCCTTGCAGGGTCTCTTGTGCCTTGAGTGCCGACAGCACCGGCTTCAATGCGTAATCCACCGCCAGCATGTGGGCGATGCTGCCGCCAGTGGCGATTGGCAACACGATCTTGTGGGTCAGTGCGCGTTCGGGCAGCAGGTCGAGCAATGTCTTCAGTGCACCGGCAAACGATGCTTTGTAGACAGGGGTAGAAACGATCAGGCCATCCGCCTGGGCCACCAACTGCTGGAAGTGTTGCACTTGGGGGCTATCGAAACGGGCATGCAACAGGTCTTCGGCGGGGAAGTCACGCACCTGGAAGGTCACCACTTCAACGCCACGGTCCTGCAGCCACTGGCGCGAACGCTCGAGCAGCACGCCGGAGCGTGAACGGAGACTTGGGCTACCACCGATTGAGACGACCAGCATTGCTGCGCTTCCTTGTGTTCTGTTGGAGGTAACATTAACAGCCGCTTCATATATCTAGAAATCATATTTATTCATTTGTTTATTCCATTATTGTCTTTGTCCGCGAGAGCCTCTTCGCGGGCGCGCCCGCTCTCACAGTTTTTTTACAGGCATAAAAAAGGGCCGTCGAAACGGCCCGAAAATCCCTGCTTGGCTAAGAGCAATGCAACGAGGAATCCATTAACGATTGGGCTGAGGGGTCAGGCGCAGATAGGGTTTGACCGCCCGGTAACCTTTGGGGAAGCGCTGCTTGATCTCCTCCTCATCTTTGAGCGAAGGCACGATCACCACGTCATCGCCATCCTGCCAGTTACCAGGTGTGGCGACCTTGTGGTTGTCGGTCAGCTGCAGCGAGTCGATCACCCGCAGAATTTCGTTGAAGTTGCGCCCGGTACTGGCCGGATAGGTGATGGTCAGGCGTACCTTCTTGTTCGGATCGATGATGAACAGCGAGCGCACGGTCAGGGTGTCGCTGGCGTTCGGGTGGATCAGGTCGTACAGGTCGGACACTTTGCGGTCGGCGTCGGCGATGATCGGGAAGTTGACCACGGTATTCTGTGTTTCGTTGATGTCATCGATCCACTTGTGATGCGAGTCGACCGGGTCCACCGACAGGGCGATGGCCTTGACCCCGCGCTTGGCAAATTCGTCCTTGAGCTTGGCGGTCAGGCCCAACTCGGTGGTGCACACCGGGGTGAAGTCGGCCGGGTGGGAGAACAACACCCCCCAGCTGTTGCCCAGCCACTCGTGGAAGCGGATCTTGCCTTCGCTGGAATCCTGTTCGAAATCGGGGGCGATATCGCCGAGTTTGAGGCTCATGGGCTGCGGCTCCTAGGCTGGGTTCTGTACCTTAGGGATTCAATGTGCCTGCAATCGACCAAGAACTAAAGGAATAAATAACAATTTATTTATAATCAAAAACCATAAAAATCTGCAGACATAAAAAAGCCTCGCATCAGGCGAGGCTTCTTGTTCAGCTACGGCTTACAGGAAGTTGTAAGTGTAGTTGAAGATCAGGCGGGTCTGGTCCTGGTCAGCCAGCGAGCTGGTGCCGGTGCCACGGTAGACGCCGTGACGTAGGCTGGCGCCCAGGCCCTTGAAGGTGCCGTCCTGGATAACGTAGTCGACACGGGCGTCACGTTCCCACTCGCTGAAGTGGCCGCCGCCAACGGCGTTTTTGCCATCTTCACCTTTCAGGTAGGAAACCGACGCTTTCAGGCCCGGCACGCCCAGGCGAGCGAAGTCGTAGGCGTACTGACCGAAGGTGGTGTTTTCACCAGCCTTGGCGAACTGGTTGATCATGCTGTCGGTGAACAGGTAGAAGCTGGAGCCGCCGGCGCCTTCCGGACGGTTGTTGCCATCGCGGACCGAGCCCTGGTTCAGCCAGACAAAGCCACCGTCGTCACTGACTTGTTGATGGCCCAACATCAGCGAATGACCACCCAAGGTGTACGTAAACATTGCGGACCAGGTCTTGTTATCGACCTTGCCGTCATTTTTCTCGTAACCGCCGTTGTTATTGAAGTTATACGCTCCTGGTCCGCCGTTCTTGCCATCGCTGCTGCTATCGAAGTAGCGCAGGTCGGTTTTGAAGGACTGATCATCAGCAATCTTGAAAACGTGGGTCGCACCCAGGAAGTGCTGTTTGTAGAAGTCCTTCAGGTTCGAGTAGTAGTACTGCAGTGTCAAGTCAGGGGTGAGCTTGTAGTCCAGACCGCCGTAGATGAACTTGTTGCTATCGGCAGTGGCGCCGTTGACCGAAAGGCCGGTACGGTTGCTCGAAGCACGGCCCATGGCATGGGTCAGTTGACCGGCGTTGATGGTCAGGTTGTCGATTTCCTTCGACTGGATAGTGCCACCCTCGAAGGTCTGCGGCAGGAGGCGGCCATCGTTGGAGACCAGAATCGGCAGGTTCGGCGCCAGAGCGCTACCATAGTGAACTTCGGTCTTCGAGAAACGCGCCTTGGCGTTACCACCCACGCGGGCCCACTGGCTTACAGCCGAGCGGTCGGTGTCACTTGGGAAGAAGGAGCTGTTGTCAGGGTGTTTGCCGCGGCCGCCATCCAGATGAATACCCCACAGGGCCTGGACGTCTACACCGAAACCAACGGTGCCTTCAGTGAAACCGGACAGGTAGTCGAGCTTGAAGCCCTGACCCGATTCGCGGTTGTCAGCCCCGCCGTCACGGTTGTCATTGTTGAAGTACATGGTGCGCGAGCTGAGCGACAGCTTGCTGTCCTCAACGAAACCGGCAGCGCCTGCTTGTTGGGCGAGAACCCCCAGTGCCACGGCCAGAGCCAGGCTGGACTTGTACATGTTTTGCTCCTCTACGTTCTAATTTTTGTGTATCTCTGGCGGAGGGGTCTGATGCCCCGCTCACCGGGATGGGCGATTTAGTCCCAAAGCGTGACCATCAAGTCAATCGTTTCTAAACGTTTCGCGACTTTGGTCTAAGACGCCACCTGCGCTACAGGATAATGACAATCCTATAAAACCAAAATGACCGTTTTATGAATTTGTAAGATTTTTAAGGAATATGTTAGAAATTTTTACTTCCGGTCACTATAGAATCGCAACGAATAATATCTTTTAGCTATAAGCAAACGTTTGCTTATAGCCTAATGAGTTTCGTTCTTGATTAGCGCGGGAGTGGCTGACCTACGGAGGCGATCCCCTGTAGGCCAGCGGCATTGCGACGTGGAATGCGGGATGGGTTGACCGCGACGCACGACAGCCCTGCAGCATGGACCTGCATGTGCAGCCTTGTGCTGTGAATGGGCCGCAGAGCGGCCCCGTCGGTCTAGCGGACCAAATGCAGGTACTGCATGTGCCGCTCGTACTGGTCGAGGATGTCGTTGATGATCTGCTCTTTGCTATAGCCCACCAGGTCATAGTTCTGGCTGCCTTCGCTCAGGTGCACCTCCGCCCGGTAATAGCGACGGTTCTTCAACTCCTGCGTACCCAGCCCCCCCAAGGCGAATGATGGCGTGAAATAGCCACGCATCTGCACCTGGTAAATGAACGGCTGTTCCTCGCCATGGCCAATCTTCAGGCTGACGTTGTCATGGCTAGGGTCGTCCTGGGTGATCAGTACCAGGCCTTTCTGCTCGAACACTTCACGCACATCGGCAATCGCAGGGCGCACCACATCATCCATGAAGCGGTACACCTCATCACGCGACGGGAAGTGCACCGCCTGGCTCAGGCGATGGCGCCAGCCGCCACGCCCCCGGCGTGACTGGGCGAACGGGGCCAGCGAGTGCATCTGCGCGATCTGCCGTTGCGACTCCAGGTAGAACGCCTTGTGCAGCCCCCACATCATGCACAGCAGAATCAGCGAGAACGGCAGCGAAGTCAGTACCACTGCCGACTTCAGCGAATCGATGCTGCCAGCGAACAACAGCGCACTGGTGATCAGCGCAGTCATCGCCCCCCAGAAGATACGCAGCCAGTTCGGCCCATCCTCATCAGCTCCCCCACCCTTGGCCGACAAGGTCGACAGCACCACGGTACCCGAGTCGGCCGAGGTGACGAAGAACACGAAGCTGATGAACACCGTGGTGGCGATTACCGCCTTGCTCCAGGGGTAGGTTTCCAGCAGCAGGTACAGGCTCATCGACGGGTTATCCAACGCCGATTGGCCCAGCGCGGTCATGCCGTGGTTGATCACCTGGTCCAGGGCGCTGTTGCCGAAGATAGACATCCACGCCAGGGTGAAGCCCAGCGGGATCAGCAACACGCCAAAGACGAACTCGCGAATGGTGCGGCCCCGGGAAATGCGGGCGATGAACAGGCCCACGAACGGCGCCCAGGCAATCCACCAGGCCCAGTAGAACACGGTCCAGCCGCCCAGCCAGCCACGATTCTCACCATAGGCATACACGTCGAAGCTTTTGCGCGGCAACGCCCCCAGGTAGTCGCCCAGGTTCTGGATCAGCGTGTTGAACAGGTGCTGGGTAGGCCCGGCAAACAGCACGAACAGCAGCAGCGCACAGGCCAGGAACAGGTTGATATCGCTCATCACCCGCACGCCCTTCTCCACCCCGGCCACGGCGACGGCCACAGCCGCGCCCATCATCAGGGTGATGAGGATCACCTGCACCCACTGGCTGTGGCTGATGCCGAACAGGTAGTCCAGACCGGCGTTCAGATGCAGCACCCCAAAGCCCATGTCGGCACCCAGGCCGAACACCGTGGCGATGATGCCGAAGCCGTCCACCGCATAGCCGATCGGGCCGTTGATGCGCTTGCCAATCAACGGGTACAGCGCCGAACGCAGGGCCAGTGGCAGGTTGTGCCGGTAGGCGAAATAGGCCAATGCCATGCCGACGAAGGCGAACACGCCCCAGCCATGCAGGCCCCAGTGCAGGAACAAGATCTGCATCGCCTGGCGCCCGGCCTCGACCGTGCCTGCTTCGCCTTGGGGCGGTTGCAGCATGTGGGTGAGCGGTTCGGAGACACAGAAGAAGAACAGCGTGATGCTGATGCCGGCGGCGAACAGCATGCCGGCCCACGACAGGTAGCTGAACTCGGGTTCGTCGTGGTCGGCACCGAGTTTGATCTTGCCGTAGCCAGACAAGGCGGTGACCACCACGAAGACCAGGTACAGCGTCATCGCCAGCATGTAATACCAGCCGACCGTGTTGGCCGCCCAGTTCTGCGCCGCCAGCAACCAGTCACCTGCGGCTTGCGGATTGGAGATGACTACCAGGCCAAAGATGAGGATGAAACTTGCCGCAAAGTAGAACACCGGGGGGTTCATGCGGATCTTGCCATTGGAAAGGGAAGGGTTCGGTGCACTCATCGGGCGTGCACCTCGTCGAATGACGTGAGGTTCGGAATGAACGGGTTCAGCAAAGGAATCCTCCTGTTGAACACCGGCAGCGGACCAGCGTTTTTTCATTGAACAAGCGTTCAAGTTAAACATGGATCGGATTTCAATGCGAATTGGGGCGCTGATTGGGTCGTCCTGTTCCGGTCTCTTCGCGGGGTAAACCCGCATCTACATTTGGTACGTTCCGTGTAGGCGCGGGCTTGTCCGCGAAGAGGCCGGCACAGGCAATTTCAATGCGGGATCAGTTCTTGTCCTGGCAATCCAGCTGCAGGTTGGCCTGAGTAATGTTGCTTTCAGCCGGCACACTGCGAGTCAGCCACACATTACCGCCAATGGTCGAACCCTTGCCGATGGTGATACGCCCCAGCACCGTGGCCCCTGCATAGATCACCACATCGTCCTCGACGATCGGGTGACGCGGCAGGCCTTTGTGCAGAGTCCCCGACTCATCGCTGGGGAAACGCTTGGCACCCAGAGTCACCGCCTGGTAGATGCGCACGCGCTCGCCGATGATCGCGGTTTCACCAATGACCACACCAGTGCCGTGATCAATGAAGAAGCTCGGGCCGATCTGCGCCCCCGGGTGGATGTCGATGCCGGTGGCCGAATGCGCCAGCTCCGAACTGATCCGCGCCAGCAACGGCAGGCCGGCTTGGTACAGGTGGTGCGCCAGCCGGTGGTGGATGATCGCCAGGATGCCCGGGTAGCACAGCAGCACTTCATCGACGCTGCGCGCAGCCGGGTCGCCGTGGTAGGCGGCCAGTACATCGGTGTCGAGCAGTACGCGCAGTTCCGGCAGCGCAGCGGCAAAGCCCTGGATCAGGCTCAGCGCACGGGCGTCGACGCCAGCCAGCTCAGCCTTGCTCTGTCGTGCCGCATAGCGAAGTTCAAGACGAGCCTGGGCCAGCAAGGCGGTCAGCGCGGCATCCAGGGTATGGCCGACGTAGAAGTCTTCACTTTCTTCGCGCAGGTCGACTGGTCCCAGCCGCATGGGGAACAGCGCGCCGCAAAGTTGTTCCAGAATCTGTCGCATCGCTTCGCGCGACGGCAGCTCGCGCCCGCCCTGCTCACCGATGCTGCGGCCATTACGGGTGCGCCATTGCTCACGGGCGCCGCGCAGGCCAGTGACAATGCTCTGCAACTGCCAATGCGCGGATGAAGGTTGTTCGCTCACGGGATTCTCCTGCCGTATAGGCCATCTGATTTTGTTGCCAGGCCCGCGAAAAGGCCGAACCTGCCTGCTGCAATCCACTTTACGGCAAATCCGAGGCTTGGAAAAAACAACGCTTTATTCCATCCTGCACTAAGTCAGGCATAAGCCGCGATGACGGAGTGGGTATCGTCGCCTACCCTCAAAGCAGCCAGCACCTGGCGCAAATCAAAAAAGGAATATTAAAGTTATTTTTTAGTATTTCCCGGCCTAATCAGCCAACCCTATAGTCGCCACCTCACTACCTAGACAACAAGCGCGGGGCTCTGAAATGTCGAAATTCGCCAAACCGCTACTCAACGCCAGCCTGGCCCTCCTGCTGGGTGCCGGCCTGCTCAGCCAGGCGTTCGCCGGCGAGCAATTGAAGACCATCCAGGAAAAAGGCGTCATCAACGTCGGTCTAGAGGGCACCTACCCGCCATTCAGCTTCCAGGACGAAAACGGCAAACTGACCGGCTTCGAAGTGGAACTGTCCGAGCTGCTGGCCAAGGAGCTGGGGGTCAAGGCCAAGATCCAGCCGACCAAGTGGGACGGCATCCTCGCCGCGCTGGAATCCAAGCGCCTGGATGTAGTGGTCAATCAGGTGACCATTTCCGAAGAGCGCAAGAAAAAGTACGACTTCTCAGAGCCCTACACTGTCTCCGGCATCCAGGCACTGATCCTGAAGAAGAAAGCCGAGCAGCTGAACATCAAGGGCGCACAGGACCTGGCCGGTAAAAAGGTCGGCGTAGGCCTTGGCACCAATTACGAGCAGTGGGTGAAAAAGGACGTGCCGCAAGCCGATGTGCGCACCTATGAGGACGACCCAAGCAAGTTCGCCGACTTGCGCAACGGCCGTATCGACGCCATTCTGATCGACCGCCTGGCCGCGCTGGAATACGCGCAAAAAGCCAAGGACACCGAACTTGCCGGCGATGCCTTCTCGCGCCTGGAAAGCGGCGTGGCCATGCGCAAGGGTGAGCCGGAACTGTTGGCAGCCATCAACAAGGCCATCGACAAGCTCAAAGCTGATGGCACGCTGGCCAAGCTGTCCGAGAAGTACTTCGGTGCCGATGTCACCAAATGATCGCTGAAAGCCTGCAACTCGTTGTCGACTCCGCGCCCTTCCTGCTGAAGGGCGCGGGTTATACAGTGCTGCTCAGTGTCGGCGGCATGTTCTTCGGTCTGGTGCTGGGCTTTGCCCTGGCGCTGATGCGGCTGTCGAAGATCCTGCCGCTGAACTGGCTGGCGCGGGTCTACGTGTCGTTCTTCCGCGGCACGCCGCTGCTGGTGCAGCTGTTCGTCATCTATTTCGGCATGCCGCAAATCGGCATCGAGCTCGACCCGATCCCCGCTTCGCTGATCGGCCTGTCGCTGAACATGGCGGCCTACATCTGCGAGATCCTGCGCGCAGCCATTTCCTCGATCGACCGCGGCCAGTGGGAAGCAGCCGCCAGCATCGGCATGACCCGCGTGCAAGCCATGCGCCGGGCGATCCTGCCGCAGGCCTTGCGCACCGCGTTGCCTCCGTTGGGCAACAGCTTCATCTCGCTGGTAAAGGACACCGCCTTGGCCGCCACCATCCAGGTGCCCGAGCTGTTCCGCCAAGCCCAGTTGATTACTGCGCGCACGTTCGAAGTGTTCACCATGTACGTGGCGGTCGCGGTCATCTACTGGGTGCTGTGCAGCATCCTTGCGCACTTCCAGAACCGCATGGAAGCGCGGGTCAACCAGCATGACCAGGAGCATTGAGCATGATTGAAGTCAAAGGCCTGACCAAGCGGTTCAAGGGCCAGACCGTGCTCAACGGTATCGACCTGACCGTGCAGCCCGGTGAAGTAGTGGCCATCATCGGCCCCAGTGGTTCGGGCAAAACCACGTTCCTGCGCTGCCTGAACCTGCTGGAAACCCCCGATGCCGGGCAGATCCAGATCGGCGCCATCAGCATCGATGCCAACCGCCCTTTGGGCGGGCAGCAGAGTGCGATTCGCCGTTTGCGCCAGCAGGCCGGGTTCGTGTTCCAGAACTTCAACCTGTTCCCCCACCGCACCGCCCTGGAGAACGTGATCGAGGGGCCGGTGGTCGTCAAGAAAACGCCTCGCGAGCAGGCCATCGAGCTTGGCCGGCGCCTGCTGGCCAAAGTCGGCCTGGCGGGCAAGGAAGACGCCTACCCACGGCGCCTATCCGGCGGCCAGCAGCAACGGGTGGCCATCGCCCGCGCCCTGGCCATGGAACCGGAGGTAATCCTGTTCGACGAGCCGACCTCCGCGCTGGACCCGGAGCTGGTCGGTGAAGTATTGGCGACCATCCGCGGCCTGGCCGAAGAAAAGCGCACCATGATCATCGTCACCCACGAGATGAGCTTTGCCCGGGATGTGGCGAACCGGGTGATCTTCTTCGACAAGGGCGTGATCGTGGAGCAGGGCGAGGCCAAGGCGCTGTTTGCAGCGCCGAAGGAAGAGCGCACGCGGCAGTTCCTGCGCAAGTTCCTCGGGACTGCGGCCTCCGAGTAAACCTGTTCCGGCCCTTTCGCGGGTAAACCCGCTCCTACAGTGAATGCACAGATCTTGAGGCATCTGTAGGAGCGGGTTTACCCGCGAAGAGGCCGGCACGCCCGTAATAAATCCCCCCTTCTATAAATATTCCAAAAAGTTAGTTCATAAAATTTTTATAAATCATTAGGGTATATAAACCGGACCACCGGACCAGCACACGTCTGTCGCGATCAGCTGTAGCGACATAACTATTTTGTGAGGTCAGGAATGGTCAGGATCACAATCACCCCAGTGCGTAACGCCAGGGCATTGAGTGCAGCCAAGGAGCGGCACTGATGCCCAGCCAAGCCAACACCCAATCCCATAGCGATCTGGACAGCTCGCCCCCGCTGCTGCCGGCCAAGGTACTGCGCAACGACGCCGAAGCCCTGCAAGCGGCCCGCGAACTGGCCGAGGTCGCCCGTGAGCAAGCGGCCCGTCGCGACCAGCAACGCAAACTGCCCTGGGCCGAAATCGAACTGTTTACCCGCAGCGGTCTGGGCAGCATCAGCGTACCCAAGGCCTACGGTGGCCCCGACGTGTCGTTCGAAACCGTCGCCGAGGTGTTCCGCCTGATCAGCGCCGCCGACCCCGCCCTGGGGCAGATCCCGCAGAACCAGTTCGGCATGCTGCAACTGCTGCGCCTGACGGCCAGCGAGGCGCAACAAGCGCTGATCTTCCGCAGCGTGCTCGACGGCTGGCGCATCGGCAACGCCGGGCCTGAGCGCGGCACCAAAGACACCCTTACCCTCAAGGCCCGAATCACGCCCGCCGGCGACAGCTATAGCTTAAGCGGCGAGAAGTTCTACTCCACCGGTGCCTTGTTCGCCCATTGGGTGACGGTAAAGGCCCTCGACGACGAAGGCCGCCAGCGCTTGGCATTCGTGCGCCGGGGAAGCCCGGGGTTGCGTATTGTCGATGACTGGTCCGGGTTCGGCCAGCGCACCACCGCCAGTGGTACCGTGCTGCTGGACCAGGTGCCGGTTGACGCGGAACTGGTGATCGACAACTGGCGCCAGCGCGATATCCCCAACATTCAGGGCGCCGCTTCGCAGCTGATCCAGGCGGCGATCGACGCCGGCATCGCCGAAGCGGCTATCGATGATGCGATCACGTTCGTGCGCGAAAAGTCCCGCCCGTGGATTGAAGCCAACGTCGACCGTGCCAGTGACGACCCTTATGTAATTGCCGACATCGGCCGCCTGAAACTCGAGCTGCACGCCGCCGAAGCGCTGCTGCGCAAAGCTGCTCGGGTACTCGACGAAGTCAATGCTGCGCCTATCGACGCAGCCAGCGCGGCACGGGCCTCGATTGCAGTGGCCGAGGCCAAGGTGCTGACCACCGAAATTGCCCTGCAGGCCAGCGAGAAGCTGTTCGAGCTGGCCGGCAGCCGCGCCACCCTTGCCGAGTTCAACCTCGACCGCCACTGGCGAAATGCCCGGGTGCACACCCTGCACGACCCGGTGCGCTGGAAGTACCACGCGGTCGGCGCTTACCACCTTAACGGCACCCTGCCTGCACGGCATTCCTGGATCTGATTTGCTGCCTTTGGGGCTGCTGCGCAGCCCTTCGCGGGCTTGCCCGCTCCCACAGGATTGCCACCGCCTGAACTGGCATCACTACACCTGTGGGAGCGGGCAAGCCCGCGAAGGGCCGCAAAGTGGCCCCCGGAGAACCCCATGACAATCGCTATCATCACTAGCGACGCCCAAGCTCTGGCCGTCGCCGAAGACATCGCCCAGCAACTGCGCCGCGACAGCGCCTTGCGCGACCGCGAGCGCCGCTTGCCGCTCGCCGAACTCGAGCTGTTCACCCGCTCCGGCCTGTGGGCCATCAGCGTGCCCAAAGCCTTCGGCGGTGCCGGCGTGTCCAACGTCACCCTGGTCAAGGTCATCGCCCGTATCGCACAGGCCGACGGTTCGCTCGGGCAGATTCCGCAGAATCATTTCTACGGTCTGGAAGTGCTGCGGATAAACGGCAGCCCCGAACAGAAGCAGCGCCTGTACGCCGAGGTACTGGCCGGCCGCCGTTTCGGCAATGCCCTGGCCGAGCTGGGCACCAAGACCGCCCACGAGCGCACCACCCGCCTGAGCCGTGACGGCGACGGTTTCCGCATCAACGGGCGCAAGTTCTATTCCACAGGCGCCATCTATGCCCAGCGCATTCCAACCTCGGTCGTGGATGAACAAGGCATACAACAGTTGGCCTTCGTCCCGGCCGACAGCCAGGGCCTGCAGGTGATCGACGACTGGAGCGGCTTCGGCCAGCGCACCACCGGCAGCGGTTCGGTGGTGTTCGACAACGTGTACGTCAGCGCAGCCGACGTGGTGCCGTTCCAGAGCGCCTTCGAGCGCCCCACCCCGGTCGGCCCGCTGGCGCAGATCCTCCATGCCGCCATCGATACTGGCATTGCCCGCGCCGCCTATGAAGATGCCCTGCACTTCGTGCGCACCCGCAGCCGTCCGTGGGTCGACTCCGGCCTGGACAACGCCACGGATGACCCGCTGACGCTGAAAAGTTTCGGCCAACTGGCTATCCGCTTGCATGCGGCCGAAGCCCTGCTCGAGCGCGCCGGCGAATACCTCGACCGCGCCCGCGACGACAGCACTGCCGACAACGTTGCCGCCGCCTCCATTGCCGTGGCCGAAGCACGTGCCATCAGCACCGAAATTTCCCTCGCAGCCGGTACCACCCTGTTCGAACTGGGCGGCAGCCAGGCAACATTGGCCGAACACAACCTCGACCGCCACTGGCGCAACGCTCGCGTGCACACCCTGCACGACCCGGTGCGCTGGAAGTACCACGCCATCGGCAACTACTACCTCAACGATGCCAACCCGCCGCGCCGGGGGACCATCTGATGGCCAAGCAGATTCTGCTCAATGCCTTCAACATGAACTGCATCGGGCACATCAACCACGGCCTGTGGACCCACCCACGGGACACTTCAACCCAGTACAAGACCCTGGACTACTGGACCAACCTGGCACGCCTGCTGGAGCGCGGTCTGTTCGACGGGCTTTTCATTGCCGACATCGTCGGTACCTACGACATCTATGGCCAGTCACTGGACGTCACCCTCAAGGAGTCGATCCAGTTGCCGGTCAACGACCCGCTGCTGCTGGTCTCCGCCATGGCTGCGGTCACTCGTCACCTGGGTTTTGGCCTTACCGCCAACCTCACCTACGAGGCGCCGTACCTGTTCGCCCGACGACTTTCCACACTCGACCACCTGAGCAATGGCCGGGTGGGCTGGAACATCGTTACCGGCTACCTCGACAGCGCCGCCCGGGCCATGGGGCTGGCGCAGCAACCGGCGCATGATCGCCGCTACGACCAGGCCGATGAATACCTGCAGGTGTTGTACAAGCTGCTGGAAGGCAGCTGGGCCGATGACGCAGTGGTCGCCGACCGCCAGCATCGCGTCTATGCCACGCCCGACAAGGTGCGCAAGGTTCAGCACCAGGGCGAGTTCTACAAGGTCGAAGGCTACCACCTGTGCGAGCCCTCACCGCAGCGCACCCCGGTGCTGTTCCAGGCCGGCAGCTCGCCGCGTGGCCTGGCCTTCGCCGGCAACCATGCCGAATGCGTGTTCATCAGTGGCCAGGACAAGGCAGCCACCCGCGCCCAGGTCGACAAGGTTCGCGCGGCCGCCCAGGCCGCCGGCCGCTACCCGCAGGCGGTCAAGGTGTTCATGGGCATCACGGTGATCGTCGCGGCCACCGAGCAACTGGCCCAGGCCAAACATGCCGAGTACCTGCGCCACGCCAGCGCCGAAGCGGGGGTCGCGCACTTCGCCGCGTCCACGGGCATCGACTTCGCCGCCTATGAACTGGACCAACCCATTGCCTTCAGCCAGGGCAACGCCATCCAGTCAGCCACGCGCCAGTTGCAAGACAGCGCCTGGACCCGCCGGCGCCTGTTGCAGCAGCACGCCCTGGGCGGCCGCTACGTAACCTTGGTCGGCGCGCCTGAACAGGTGGCCAAGCAGTTGATCGCGTGGATCGATGAAACCGGCCTGGACGGTTTCAACCTGACCCGCACCGTCACCCCGGAGAGCTTCGAGGACTTCATCGAGCTGGTCATCCCGCAACTTCAGCAGCGTGGCCGCTACAAGACGGCCTACACCGAAGGCACCCTGCGCGAAAAACTGTTCCATACCGACCACCCGCACTTACCCGCCGACCACCCTGGCTCGGCTTACCGCTTTATCCCTGCCTCGACTGGAGCGCTGCACCATGCTTGAGAAACTGTTCCGGCCCGTCGCGGCCATTGCCATCTCCCTTGGCCTGTGCGCCGGTGCCCTTGCTGCCGAGCCGTTGAAGATCGGCACCACCTCGGCCTTTGCCATTCCGCTGGAAGCCGCGGTGGAAGAAGCCCACAAGCGAGGCCTGGAAGTGAAGCTGGTCGAGTTCAGCGACTGGATTGCGCCCAATGTCAGCCTCAACAGCGGCGACATCGACGTGAACTACTTCCAGCACATCCCGTTCCTGGAAAACGCCAAGGCTGCTGCAGGCTTCAACCTCGTGCCTTACGCCCCGGGCATCATCAACAACGTTGGCCTGTACTCGAAAAAGTACAAAAGCTTTGCTGAGCTGCCCGAAGGCGCCAGCGTGGCCATCGCCAACGACCCGATCAACAGCGGCCGTGGTCTGCTGCTGCTGGCCAAGGCCGGGTTGATCACCCTGAAGCCAGGCGTTGGCTACAAGGCCACCGAGGACGACATCGTCGCCAACCCGAAAAGGCTGAAGATCCTTCAGGTCGAAGCGGTGCAACTGGTACGTGCCTACGACGACGCCGACCTGGTGCAGGGTTACCCGGCCTACATCCGCTTGGCCAACACTTTCGATGCCACCTCGGCATTGCTGTTCGACGGGCTGGAAAACAAGGAATACGTGATCCAGTTCGTCATTCGCCCGCAAAGCAAGGACGACCCACGCCTGGCCAAGTTCGTCGACATCTACCAGCATTCGCCAGTGGTGCGCGCTGCGTTGAACAAAGCTCACGGCAAGCTCTACCAAGCCGGCTGGGAAGGCTGACATGAGCCAGGCCAGCGCGCTCAGAGCGCCCACACCCCAAGCACTGCCGCCAATGGCCAGGGAACAGGCCCTGCGCCCCGAGGTCAATGAAGCCCACGTGCGCTTCATCGGCCTGGGCAAGACCTACCCGGGCCAGGCGCAACCGGCCTTGCAAGGCATCGACTTGAACATCCGCCATGGCGAGATCTTCGGCATCATCGGCCGCAGCGGCGCCGGTAAGTCATCACTGCTGCGCACCATCAACCGCCTGGAGCAACCCAGCCAGGGCCGCGTATTGATCGACCAGGTGGATATCGCGCCTTTCGATGAGGACCAGCTTGTGGCCCTGCGCCGGCGCATCGGCATGATCTTCCAGCACTTCAACCTGATGTCGGCCAAGACCGTGTGGCAGAACGTCGAGTTGCCGTTGAAAGTCGCCGGCGTGGCAAAAGCCGAACGCCAGCACAAGGTGCGCGAGTTGCTGGAACTGGTCGGCCTGCAGGAAAAACATCACGTGTACCCGGCGCAACTGTCCGGCGGGCAGAAACAGCGCGTGGGCATTGCCCGGGCACTGGTGCACACCCCCGAGATCCTGCTGTGCGACGAGGCCACCTCGGCGCTGGACCCGGAAACCACCGCCTCGATCCTGGAGCTGCTGCGCGATATCAACCAGCGCCTGGGCCTGACCATCGTGCTGATCACCCACGAAATGGCAGTGATTCGCGACATCTGCCACCGGGTAGTGGTGCTGGAACGCGGCGCAGTTGTCGAGCAGGGCGAGGTCTGGCGGGTGTTTGGTTCACCCCGTCACGAGGTCACCCGCACCCTGCTCGCCCCTTTGCAGGCCAAGCTACCCGCCGCACTGCAAGCCAGCCTCCAGGCCAGCGCGGCGGGCCGCAACAGCGCCGTGGTGCTGAAACTGACCATGCTTGGCGAGCCAGAGCTGTCTGCCCTGTTCAACGACCTGGGCGGGCGTGTGCGTCTGCTGCAGGGCGGCGTGGAAACCATCGGCGAACATGCCTTGGGGCAACTCATCCTCTCGGTGCAACACTCGCCGCACGACACCCATCAATTGCTGGAACGTGCCCGCCGTTGGGCCGAAAACGTGGAGGTATTGGGCCATGTGGTTTGATCGCCTGCTGGAAGGCTTGCTCGATACGCTGCTGATGGTTGGGGTTTCGTCACTGATCGCCCTGCTGGTGGGTGTACCCATGGCGGTACTGCTGGTCACCAGCGACAAGGGTGGGATCTTCGAGGCGCCGCTGCTGAACCGGGTGCTGGGCGCCTTCGTCAACCTGTTCCGCTCGATTCCGTTTCTGATCCTGATGGTTGCGCTGATTCCTTTCACCCGCCTGGTGGTGGGTACCACTTATGGCGTGTGGGCGGCAGTGGTGCCGCTGACCATTGCCGCCACACCGTTCTTTGCGCGGATTGCCGAGGTGAGCCTGCGTGAAGTCGACCATGGCCTGGTGGAAGCCGCACAGGCCATGGGCTGCCGGCGCTGGCACATCGTCTGGCATGTACTGTTGCCCGAGGCGCTGCCGGGGATCGTCGGGGGCTTCACCATTACCTTGGTGACCTTGATCAACTCGTCGGCGATGGCCGGGGCGATTGGTGCCGGCGGGCTGGGGGATATCGCCTATCGGTATGGCTACCAGCGTTTCGACAGCCAGATCATGCTGACCGTGATCGCCATGCTGGTAGCGTTAGTGGCGTTGATCCAGTTGGGCGGGGACCGCCTGGCGAAGGGTTTGAACAAGCGATGCGCATGACTTGGGGAATTTATTGGGGCGTAAATCCAGCGCCGCCCGCGCGGCGCATCGCGAGCTGCGCTCGCTCCTACGTTTGTTTCGGGCCAGTTATGCCTGTGACAGGCGCGCGCGACCGCCTTGTTTGTACGACACGATATCGCGGCATGCGCCAAGGGGTGGGGCGCGCGCAAATCCCGCAGGAATGATTGGCCCGCAACAAACGTAGGAGCGAGCGCAGCTCGCGATGCGCCGCGCGGGCGGCGCTCGGTCTCAAAGGCGCTGCACGACTCGCGCCATACATACCCTCAATCCCAGCGCAGATCCTCAGCCGGCACCGGCCGCCCGAACCAGTACCCTTGCCCCAGCTGGCACTCCTCCTGCAACAGGAAGGTGGCCTGTTCCGCCTGCTCGATGCCCTCGGCATGCACCTGCATACCCATGCTGCGGGCCAAGGCAATGATCACCCGCACAATTGCGATGTCATCCTCATCCACTGGCAACCCAGCTACAAACCCTTGGTCGATTTTCAACTTCTGCACCGGCAAACGCTTGAGCCGCAGCAGTGATGAATACCCGGTGCCAAAGTCGTCGATGGCCAAGGTCACCCCCAGCTCGCGCAAACGGTGCAGTTGCTCAAGCGCCACCTCAGGGTCTTCCATCACCGCGCTTTCGGTCACTTCAAGCTCCAGCAAGGCCGGGGCCAGGCCGGTGTCGTGCAGCACTTCGGCTACCTGTTGATAAAGTTCGTGCTGGCCAAACAGGCGGCTGGAGATGTTCACCCCCACAAATGCCAGCTGCCGGCCTTCAGCCTGCCACTGCACCATTTGCCGGCAGGCCTGGCGCAGCACCCAGGTATCGATCTCGGCAATCAGGCCGGTGCGCTCGGCAATCGGGATGAACTCACCCGGCGGTACCAGGCCGCGCCTGGGGTGCTGCCAGCGCACCAGCGTCTCGACCCCGACCTGTCGGCCTGATGCCAGGTCGTGTACCGGCTGGAAGTACACCCTCAGTTCATCCTGCTCCAGGGCCCGACGCAATTCAGCGGCGGTCTCGACCCGATGCTGTGCATGGGCGGTCAGCTCTTCGGTGTACAGGGCATAGCAGGCCCGCCCGTTGCTTTTGGCCTTGTACAACGCCGAGTCGGCATTGCGCAGTAACTGCTCGGCACCCAAGGCATCGCTGGGGTACAGGCTGATTCCGACACTGGCGCTGATGAACAGGCGATTGCCCTCGAACTGAAACGGCTCACGCATGCGCTCGATGATGCACTGCGCCAGCTTGCCCGCCTGGCCGACCTGTTGGCAGTTCTCGGCCAGCACGCCGAACTCGTCGCCGCCCAGGCGCGCCAGGGTCATACCGTTACCCAACACCTCGCCCAGACGCTCGCCCACCAGCTTCAACAACTGGTCGCCAATGGTATGGCCCAGGCCGTCGTTTATGCTCTGGAAATGATCCAGGTCCAGCAGCAACAAGGCGCAACCGCGCTTGTTGGCCTGCGCCGCCGCCAATGCCTGCTCTACCCGGTCGGTAAACAGCAGGCGGTTGGGCAGGCCGGTCAACGGGTCGTGGTGGGCCAGGTAGGCAAGTTCCTGTTCCGAATGCTTGATGGCGCTGATATCACTGAACACCGCCACGTAATGACTGAGCTCACCTTCGTCATCGCGAATGGCGCAAATGGTCTGCCACTGCGGGTAGATTTCACCGCTTTTGCGCCGGTTCCAGATTTCACCGCTCCACTCGCCCTTCTCGGCCAGGGTGGCGAAAACCTCCTGGTAGAAGGCCAGGCCATGGTGGCCGGACTTGAACTTGTTCGGGCGCTGGCCGATAACCTCATCCTGCTGGTAGCCGGTGATGCGCATGAAGGCACGATTGACGTGCACGATAAGGCCCTGGCGGTCGGTCACCAGCACACCTTCGAGGGTACTGTCGAACACCGCGGCAGCCATGCGCAGCCGTTCACGGTCTTCACAACGCAAACGTGCGCCATGGCCGATGAAGTTGAGCAGGCGCACGCGCGACACATAGATCAGCACGGCACTGAGCAGCACCCAGACCACCACATTGATCTGCCGCCCCACGGTCAGTGCCAAGGGGTCGTCAGTCATGCTGTGCAGCATCATCTCCGCCAGCGCAAGCCAGAGGATCGAGAGCACCACATACAGCGCAGCCATGCGCAAGGCGTCGCGAACGGAAACAGACATGTCGGGTGGGAAAGGCCATCAAAAAGGAGTGGGCATTATAAAGGCTGAAACATGTCGTGACCTCCTATCTCAACGGTTGACTGGTTTTATTTCCCCGCCAAGGGATAATCAGCCCTTCCCCCTGCATTTCGAGGGTATTTGCACCTATGTGGTATAACGGCCTGCTCGACCTGTCGGCCTGGCAACTGGTCGGCATCACTCTGTTGATGACCCACGTGACCATTGTCAGCGTCACGGTCTACCTGCATCGCTACTCCGCGCACCGGGCCCTGGAGCTCAACGGCGCGCTCAAGCACTTCTTCCGCTTCTGGCTGTGGCTGACCACGGCGCAGAACACCCGCGAGTGGACCGCCGTCCACCGCAAGCACCACGCCAAGTGCGAAACCCCCGACGACCCGCACAGCCCGGTGTACAAGGGCCTGGGCACAGTGCTGCGCAAAGGTGCCGAGCTGTACCGTGAAGAGGCGCGCAACCCCGAAACCCTGCGCATTTATGGCAAGAACTGCCCGGATGACTGGATCGAGCGCAACCTGTACTCGCGTTACAAACTGGGCGGTATCGCACTGATGGCGGTGATCGACCTGCTGCTGTTCGGCACCATAGGCATCACCATCTGGGCGGTGCAGATGATGTGGATTCCGTTCTGGGCCGCCGGTGTGGTCAACGGCCTGGGCCATGCCCTGGGCTATCGCAACTTCGAATGCCGCGACGCGGCCACAAACCTGGTGCCATGGGGCATCGTCATCGGCGGTGAAGAACTGCACAATAACCATCACACCTACCCCAACTCGGCCAAGCTCTCGGTCAAGCGCTGGGAGTTCGACATGGGCTGGGCGTGGATCCGCCTGTTCTGCCTGCTGCGTCTGGCCAAGGTGCAGCGCGTAGCGCCCATCGCCCATCGGGTGGCCGGCAAGGCCAGCCTGGACATGGACACCGCCATGGCCATCTTGAACAACCGTTTCCAGATCATGGCCCAGTACCGCAAGCTGGTGATCGGCCCGCTGGTGAAACAGGAACTGGCCCGCGTCGACGCCTCGGTGCGTCACCGCTTCCGCCGTGCCAAACGGCTGCTCTCGCGCGAAACCAGCCTGCTGGAAGATCGCCACCACGTGCGCATCGAGTCCATGCTCGCGCACAGCCAGGCACTGAAAACCATCTATGAAAAGCGCCTGGCCCTGCAGCAGATCTGGGCGCGCACCAGCGCCAACGGCCACGACATGCTGGCGGCCATGAAAGACTGGGTACACGAGGCTGAAACCAGCGGCATCCAGGCACTGCGCGACTTCGCAGCACAACTCAAGACTTACTCGCTACGCCCGACCGGCGCCTGACCGCCGTTGATCGGCACGCCTCTCAGCGGGGCGTGCCGTTCGGAACTTAGCCCCGACCTCTCCACTCGAATCTGGAATATCGCCTGCGTGGCGGGCCGGATGCTGGCCGCACGCCTTCACGTTGAGACCTGCTCCGTGCACATGGCCAAGAACATTCCAACGATATTTCCGGGTACCCCACCTCCCGAAGCCGCCCAGACCTTGCTGGCGTTACTCCACGCCCAAGGCGAGGTTGCCCGCCTGAGTGAGCGCGATCAGCTGTTCAGCTCGTTGCTCGACAGCGTCAATGCAGTGCTTTGGGCCTTCGACTGGGGAACCCGTCAGGTGCTGTACGTCAGCCCAGCCTACGAGCGCATCTTCGGCCGCCCGGTCAGCCTGGTGCTGGCTGACTACAACGAATGGCGTGACAGCATCTACCCCGACGACCTCGAATTCGCCGAACGTAGCCTGGCCCAGGTCCTGCTCAAGGGTGCGGTGGAAGACCGCGAGTACCGCATCCTCAATGCCGACGGGCAAATACGCTGGCTGAGCGACAAGTGCTACATCAACCAGCAGCACGATAGTGATCGGGTAATCATTGTCGGTATCGCCGAAGACATCACCGAGAAGAAGCAGCTTGAAGGCGAACTGCAGCGCCTGGCCACCACCGACGTGCTGACCCAGAGCAGTAACCGCAGGCACTTCTTCGAATGTGCTCAGCAAGCCTTCGACAGTGCTCGCGAGGACGGTACACCGCTGGCTTTCCTGCTGCTGGATATCGACGACTTCAAACGCATCAACGACAGCTATGGCCACCAGGAAGGCGACCAGGTGCTGCAACACATCGCCGACAGCGGCAAGGCCGTGCTACGCCGGGGCGACCTGTTCGGGCGCATTGGCGGCGAAGAATTTGCTGCGGTGTTTCCGGGCTGCAACGCTCAGGTCGCGGAGCAGATTGCCGAGCGCTTGCAGCGGCAGATTCAGCACTTGAGCTTTAGCCATGGGCAGCAGACGTACGGGGTGACTGTGAGTCAGGGGCTGACCGGGCTGACCGATGAGGATGTGACGCTGGACAGCCTCTATGCGCGGGCAGATGCGGCAATGTACAGGGCCAAGCGGCAGGGCAAGAATCAGATAGTCCGCGGCTGATCAGGCGGCAGGGGCACCGGCTTTGGCCGGTATTCGCGGGCCCGGCGCCACACCTGTGGGAGCGGGCAAGCCCGCGAAGGGTCGCAATGCGGCCCCCGAATCTCAGCTGGAAACCTCGGCCCCAGCCACCGGCGGTTCTTCCTGTGGCTTTACTTCCGGGCTCTCCACTTTGCGCAACCGCCTAAGCTCCGGCAGGCCAAGCTTGAGCAGGCGCGCCGTCTTGCCGCTGGCCACCTTCTCCAGCCCCTGCTCAGCCGGCAGCCGCGACAACTGCCCAGCCAGGTTCATGGCCAGGATCTCCAGCGAGTAAACTCCACCACCCAACTGGTAGATCGCAGCGATCAACTCGCGCAGTGCCAGCGGCAGACGCCAGCGAGTACGCAGCGCCGAGCCGAATGCCGCACCAAACTCCTCCAGCGATTGCTGCACATTGCGCTCGTTCAGGTCTCCCCCGGCCAGCCGCCACTCCTGCAGGCAGCGCAACACCGCCAGGTCGCCCAGGCAATGCAGCAAGCCCGCGCAATAACAACGCCCCTCGTCCAGTTCGAGCATGCGCGCCAAGGTGCGGCCATATTCGGCAGTGTGCAGTGACAGGTCCCAGTAACGGGCTGCGTGCTCTGCCAACAGGGGGTCGCTGAGGCGTGCGCTGCGCTTGAGGGTCATGCCCAGGATCAGGTTCATGCTTTGGGTACTGCCAAGCTTGTTCAGGGCCTGCAGCAACGTCTGCACCGGGGCTTCACGGTGCAATGCCGCACTATTGGCGGCAGCAATCAGTACCGCCGTGACTTGCGGGTCGTTACACACCTCCTCTTCGAGCGCCCTGAGGTTCAGGCCTTGGGGATTGAGCGCCCGTTTGATCGCCAGCTGCACATCTGCCAGCAGCGGCCCGCCATCGGCGCTAGCGCGGCGCTGTTCAAGGTAGGCCGGCAGGCTGGCACCCGCCTGCAATGCCGGTACCGGGCAGGCAATCTCCTCGCCAACGGCCAGCAGCAACTCTTCCAGGCGTTTGCGCAGGTTATCCAGATTCAACGGCTTGCTCAGGTAAGCAGTGGGGTGCAGGGGCAGCGCTTCACGCACACTGGCGCTGTCATTGCGGTTACTCATGAGAATGAACGGTACCCCTGGCCCTTTGGCGCGCACCTTGCGCAGCAGGTCGAGGCCATCGACACCGGCCAGCTCACGGGCGGCGATGATCAGGTCAGGCTTGTTGGACAAGGCACTGAGTGCCTGCGAGCCGTCAGTGCATACCTGCAGGCGGGCATCACAACGTACGCTGAGCAGCATCTCGCTGAGTAAATCCCGTACCCAAGGATCGCCTTCGACAATCAGTACGCTTGGTGGGGTGGGGGCTACAGCACTCATCGCCAACTACTCCTGAATACCCTGACACACAGTCCGTCGCAGCTTCCAAAGCGAGTCCTCCGACAACCATAGCGCTACATGGCTTTTCTGGGCATAAAAAAAACCCGCCTGGGCGGGTTTTTTCTGGAGCACGTCACATCAGGCGATTTCAGCGAAGCACTCTTCGATGATGGCCAGGCCTTTGTCCAGCAGCGCGTCTTCGGCGGTCAGCGGAACAAGGATACGCAGGACGTTGCCGTAGGTACCGCAAGACAGCAAGATCAGACCCTTTTCGCGGGCCTTGGCGACAACCTGGCCAACAGCAGCAGCGTTCGGGGTGTGAGTGCCTTTCTCGAAGACTTCGACGGCGATCATCGAGCCCAGACCACGGACGTCGCCGATGATCGGGTACTTCTTCTGGATTTCGCGCAGGCCGGCGGTCAGGCGCTCACCCACAGCCTTGCTGCGGTCCAGCAGTTTTTCTTCTTCGAACACTTCGATCACGGCCAGGGCCGCGGCGCAAGCGATCGGCGAGCCGGCGTAGGTGCCGCCCAGGCCGCCTGGAGCGATGGCATCCATGTACTCGGCCTTGCCGCACACACCGGCCAGCGGGAAGCCGCCAGCGATGGATTTGGCAAAGGTGGTCAGATCAGGCGCAACGCCCATCTGCTCCATGGCGAAGAAGGTGCCGGTACGGCCAGCGCCAGTTTGTACTTCGTCGGCGATCAGCAGGATGCCGTGCTGGTCGCACAGGGCGCGCAGGCGTTTCATCAGCTCTTTCGGCGCTGGCAGGAAACCGCCTTCGCCTTGTACTGGCTCGAGGATGATCGCGGCGATGTCGCGCGGCTCGGCGTCGTTCTTGAAGATGCGCTCGACCGAGGCAATGGCGTCGTCAACGCTGATACCGTGCAGTTCGCTCGGGAACAGGGCGCGGAAGATACCGCCTGGCATCAGGCCCATGCCAGCGGAGTACGGCACGACCTTGCCGGTCAGGCCCAGGGTCATCATGGTACGGCCGTGATAACCGCCGGTGAAGGCGATGACGCCAGCGCGGCCAGTGGCAGCACGGGCGATCTTGACGGCGTTTTCAACGGCCTCGGAGCCGGTGGTGACCAGCAGGGTCTTCTTGTCGAAGTCGCCTGGGACCAGCTTGTTGATCTTTTCGCACAGCTCTACGTAGGGTTCGTAAGCCAGCACCTGGAAGCAGGTGTGGCTGACCTTGGTCAGCTGCTCTTGCACGGCTGCAACCACTTTCGGGTGCAGGTGGCCGGTGTTCAGTACTGCGATGCCGCCGGCGAAGTCGATCAGTTCGCGGCCTTCAACGTCGATCACGGTCGAGTTCTTCGCGGTGTCGACGAAGATCGGGTGGATCTGGCCGACGCCACGTGGGACGGCAGCTACACGACGTTGCATCAAGGATTCGTTGGTTTTGCTCATAATGCCCTCATTGCGCCGACAGGAATGGCGCTTTTATTCGGGGGTGGCTGGGAGTGCTCGCGAACAGTATTCGTTGATCGACTGTCGTGAGCGCCCTGGCCACCAGGTACTGCAATGTAAAAAAGGCCAGCGAGACGTCGCTCTCGCGCCCCGCTGGCAGAGGTAAAGCCTTTACCGTGCGATCAGACGCTGATGCACAGGTATTTGATTTCGAGGTAGTCCTCGATACCGTACTTGGAACCTTCGCGGCCCAGGCCCGAGGCCTTGATACCACCGAACGGCGCCACTTCGTTGGAAATCAGGCCGGTGTTGATACCCACCATGCCGTATTCTAGGGCTTCGGCGACACGGAACACACGGCTCATGTCACGGGCGTAGAAGTACGAGGCCAGGCCGAACTCGGTGTCGTTGGACATGGCGATGACTTCGGCTTCGTCTTTGAAGCGGAACAGCGGCGCCAGTGGGCCGAAAGTCTCTTCCTTGGCGACAGCAGCGGTCTTCGGTACGTCTACCAGGATGGTCGGTTCGAAGAAGTTGCCTTCGATCAGCTTGCCACCGGACAGCACTTTGGCGCCTTTGCTGACGGCGTCCTCGATGTGCTCCTGGACCTTGGCGACAGCCTTGCCGTCGATCAGCGGGCCAGTGGTGGTGCCGTCTTCCAGGCCGTTACCGATCTTCAGCTTGGCAACTGCAGCGGCCAGCTTCTGGGCGAACGCGTCGTAGACGCCGTCCTGCACGTAGATACGGTTGGCGCAAACGCAAGTCTGGCCGTTGTTGCGGTACTTGGAGATGATCGCGCCCTCGACCGCCTTGTCCAGGTCGGCGTCGTCGAACACGATGAACGGGGCGTTGCCACCCAGCTCCAGGGAAACCTTCTTGATGTCCTTGGCGCATTCTTCCATCAGCTGGCGACCGATTTCGGTCGAGCCGGTGAAGGACAGCTTGCGTACCAGGGAGTTGCCGGTCAGTTCGCCGCCAACTTCGCCGGCGCTGCCGGTAACCACGCTCAGCACGCCTGCCGGGATGCCGGCACGGTGGGCCAGCTCAACCAGGGCCAGAGCGGAGTATGGGGTTTGCGAAGCAGGCTTGAGCACCATGGTGCAGCCAGCGGCCAGGGCCGGGCCGGCTTTACGGGTGATCATGGCGGCCGGGAAGTTCCACGGGGTGATGGCCGCGGTAACGCCGATTGGCTGCTTGATGACAATCAGGCGCTTGTCTGGCTGGTGGCCCGGGATGGTGTCACCGTAGATGCGCTTGGCTTCTTCGGCGAACCACTCGATGAACGAGGCAGCGTAGGCGATTTCGCCCTTGGCTTCGGCCAGCGGCTTGCCCTGTTCGGTGGTCATCAGGCGAGCCAGGTCGTCCTGGTTCTCGATCATCAGTTCGAACCAGCGACGCAGCTTGGCCGAACGCTCTTTCGCAGTCAGGGCACGCCAGGCCGGCAGGGCCTTGTCAGCGGCTTCGATGGCGCGGCGGGTTTCCGCGGTGCCCATCTTTGGCACGGTACCGATGACTTCGCCGGTGGCCGGGTTGGTCACCTTGATGGTCTGGCCGTTGTCCGCATCCAGCCACTCACCATTGATATAGGCTTGCTGGCGGAACAACTGAGCGTCTTTGAGCTGCATGTCGGCTTCCCGAATTGTTGATTGTTGAAAAGCGCCCAAGGCAGGGCATCGAGCGTTTGAAATCTCAAACGAATGCTAAGCGGCTGCTGGGGTGTTGGACAATAGGCTGTTCGAAAAAAAGAACGAATGGTTGAACAGCCCATCTGAAATCGCCCGCAGAATGGCCGCTGAAGGGTAGACGATGCTGCGGCCGGATTCGGGGCGAAGCCAAAATTCGTTTCACTGCTGGTCACGGTCAGTTTCCACACGCCCTGACGTCGGGCTGAAACGATGATGCTGTCGTCATCGGCAGAGTAATCGACGGCATTGACGTGGATCCAGTTACGGCCGGTATTACCCCGGCCGACAGTTCGATCGGTATTGTCGTGTATCCGGCCCCAGGTATCTGCACAGCCAACACGGTAAAAACAGCTACAGATCAAGGCGATGGACGTCAACGACACAGATGGGTATCATGCGTGCGCGTTGCACTCGTAGCTCAGCTGGATAGAGTACTGCCCTCCGAAGGCAGGGGTCGTGGGTTCGAATCCCGCCGAGTGCGCCATATCAAGAAAGCCCTGGGCCTGAGCCCGGGGCTTTTTCGTTTGTGCGCCATGTCACCTTTCTGGTACTCCCGTGCCACGGGTCATTGATGTTAGCGTGGGCGTCTTCCCGTTCTCTGAACGGGTAACCCATAACAATGATTGGCGAAGGAATGCGCACAACCATGCAGTTGAAAAAACTCACCGCCACCACCCTGTTGCTGGCCAGCATCGGCCTGTTCACCCAGTCTGCCCAGGCCAACCTCACCCAGCAGCAGTCCGCAGCTATCGTCAAAGCCTTCGACGGCAGCGACCCAAGCGACTTCAAGCAATTCCTCGGCAAGCTCAAAGGCAGCGACCTGGGCAAGGCCGACAACCTCGAGGCAACCGTCGACGCCTACCTGGCCAACAAGCCATTGGCCGCCGGGCAACAAGACGAGATCAACCGCCTGCTCGGCCTGTATACCCGCATCAAGTATGGCAAAGCCGCGACCGAAACCCTGCGTGAACTGGTAGCCATCCCCACCTTCAATGTCGAGGGTACGCCGCAGTACGAAAACCCTGAATTCCTCAAGATCGCCGACAGGATCAAGGCATTGGCCGATAGCTTCGGCCTGGCCTTCCGCAACATCGACAACCGGGTGTACGAGATCTCGCTTGGCAGCGGGAAGGAAGTGATCGGCATCCATGCCCACGCTGACGTAGTGCCGGTCAACCCGGACAACTGGAAGCTGGCCGATGGTACGCGCCTGGACCCGTTCAAGGTCACCCTGGTGGGTGACCGCATGTACGGCCGCGGCACCGAAGACGACAAGAACGGCATCGTGGTGGCGATGTACGCGCTGAAAGTGGCCAAGGACGAAAACCTGCCGCTCGCCCGGCAGTTCAAGCTGCTGATCGACACCACCGAAGAAACCAGCGGTGATGCCATTCCCTATTACTTCGAGCGCAACCCTACGCCCGACTACAACCTGGCCCTCGACGGCGGCTACCCGGTAGTAATTGCCGAGAAAGGCTACGGCACGATCATGGCCAGCTTCAACAAGCGCCCGGCCAGCGGCAAGGGTGCCGAGATCGTCAACCTGACCGGTGGCCTGGCGACCAACCAGATCCCGACAACTTCGGTTGCGACCCTGATTTCTGACAACCCGGCACAGCTGGCCAAGCACCTGCAGCAAGCCGGCGCCAGATATGTGAAGCAGCATGGAAGCGACTTCAGCATCGACGCCAAGGCCGACGGCAAGCAAGTCTTGCTCACCGTGACCGGTGTTTCCGCACACTCTTCGGAGCCGGAATCCGGCATCAACCCGGTGGCGCGTATGCTCGACTTCATCAATGGTCTCGGCCAGCAGGTGTCGCTCAAGCACAACCACTTTACCGACGCTGCCCGCTATGCCGCCGACAACTGGGGCCTGGACTACCTGGGCAACAAGCTCGGCGTGGCCTTCAAGGACCCGTTCATGGGCCCGCTGACCACTTCGCTGACCTTTGTCGGAGTGGATGACAAAGGCTTGAAGCTGGCGGTAAACCTGCGCATTCCCAAGGGG
Organism: Pseudomonas sp. D5(2026); assembly: GCF_057766845.1. Lineage (NCBI taxonomy): Bacteria > Pseudomonadati > Pseudomonadota > Gammaproteobacteria > Pseudomonadales > Pseudomonadaceae > Pseudomonas > Pseudomonas sp. D5(2026). The sequence continues at coordinate 187,561 of NZ_CM173421.1, read as the reverse complement.
AAGCCGATCGCCACGATCAAGGACGAACTGGCAGAGAAACTGGGCAAATGGACCCGGGAAAGCAACACCTCGGTGGCGTTCGATTACAGCCTGGACGAACCGATGTACCGTAACCCTGAAGGCGAATGGGTCCAGGCTCTGCTCGCCGTGGCCACCGAGAACCTGGGTATGAAGCATGAGTTCGGTACCTCGGCCGGCGCGACTTCGGTGCACGATCTTCCCAACGGTGTGCAATTTGGCCTGGCGATGCCAGACGTGAAGTACACCGGGCACAACGACAACGAGTTCAAGACCGTGGAACAGTTCATGTTGGACCTGCAGATAGTGAGCGAGATGGTGGCGCGGATCGGGCAGATGCCGAAGCTTTGATGGGCATTACGGCCTCTTCGCGGCTTTAGCCGCGAAAAGGCCGCTGCAAGCGAACAGCAATGACGTTTTTCAATCGGCTCCATGCCGTTTCCTGCATTGCCGTGCAGAGCGCCGTACCGGATGCTTTAGTTACTCCGAGACAGTGCTTTTTTATCCGCAGAGGCCCGTATGAAGACCGTCGAACAAATCCTCAAGACCAAGTCCCAGCACCAGACCGTCTACACCATCGGCCCGGATGACTCGGTGCTCGACGCCCTGAAACTGCTGGCGGAGAAAAACATCGGTGCGCTGCCTGTAGTCGAGGGCAGCCAGGTAGTGGGTATCGTCAGTGAACGGGACTATGCGCGCAAACTGGTCCTCAAGGGCCGCTCTTCCGCCGCCACCCCGGTACGCGAAATCATGAGTGCACCGGTGGTCACCGTGGAACCCAAGCAAAAGCTCGACTTCTGCATGAACCTGATGACCGACCGCCACCTGCGTCACCTGCCGGTGGTCGACAACGGCAGATTGCTCGGCCTGCTGTCGATCGGTGACCTGGTCAAGGAAACCATCGCCGAACAGGCCAGCCTGATCAAGCAGATGGAGCAGTACATCCGCGGCGAATGACGCGCCTCAATGGTAGGCGCGCTCCAACTCGTCCAGTTGATGGTCGAAGCTACGCAAGCGCGCCGACCAGGTGTACACCAACACTTCCAGGTCGCGGTTGAGCACTGCCGTATTGCCGTGGCCGCTGTGCGTGGGCTCGCCGAGGTCAAGCTGGTAGCGTTCACGGGCCATCGCCTGGGCCACGCTGGACAGGTCGCGAGCGTTGGCCAGCCAGTGGTGATGGCGGTCATGGATTTCGCGGTCGAGCACCCGGCACTGGCGCTTCAACGCATCCAGGCTCTGCTCCAGCGGTGTGCCTCTGAGCTCGCCCATGACCTCTTCGAAGGTACGCCCCGAATGCCAGTAGCTGCCCCAGAAATAGCGGTCGAAAACCGTCTCGACGCGGCGTAGTGCAACCTTGGTGTTCCAGATGGTCAGCAACGTTCGCCCCTGCACCACTTCGCGCTTGTTCAGGCGCAGTTGCTGCCAGGCGATCCATGTCAGCGCCACCAGTGCAACCGCCACAGTGACTGCGGCAGCGGCATACAGGAAATGCACCGCCTGGGTCATCTGTTGCGTCTGCCTGATGCCATAGAAGTAACTGGCCGTCAGGGTGCCCAGGATCGTCACGGAACACCAGAAGCCTGGTGCGTAGGGATCTTTCATCGCGCTATCCCCTTATTGTTTTCCTGAGCATAGCAACGGCCGATCACTCGTCAGGTGCCACTCGGCGCTTTATTTTCGGGGGCGGCGCAATGCTTCATTGAGTTGATCGAAGGGCACAGCCCAATCGGAATCTTCAATGATGCTGTCCTTGAGAAATGCACGCTGAGAGTCGTTCCAGAATGGCGCATCCACCAGCTTGATTTCGTTCTTCAGCGGGGAATGGCTGGTGATGAACTGATCGATACTCTTGGGATCGTCGGGCAAGCCCAGCTGCTTGAACAGCTCGGCAAAGGGATGGATCAGCGCTTCCATGGTTCCTCCTGAGCGCCAGGCAAGCCGTCCACGACGCCCGCCTGGCATTGGTTTGAAAACATCAGCACAGCTCGCACACTTCGGCGTGCGGCACCAGTTTCATGTACTGCTCCATGCTCATGTGAATCAGGTGATCGTGGTCACCCGCCTCCAGGTAGACATCGCCTTGGCGGGTAAGACTCGGGTCGAGCAGCATTTTTATCTGGTAAGCATCGCCAAAGGCCGGCACCGCACCGCGTTCGCAGTCATTGAACAGGCTCGGCAGACCGCTTTCACGGGTCAGATGCCAGGCCCCGGACATACGCACCTTGGTCATGTCCAGGTGCCGGTTGGCCGGTAGCACGGCCATGATGTAGTTGCCATGACGGTCATCGAGCATCACCGACTTGGCGACCCGCTCGGCGGGCACGCCGGCCGTTCGGGCCGACTCCAGGCTGGTGGCCGAATGTGGGTGGGGAATGATGTCGTAGTCGCAGTTGGCCTTGTCCAGGCGGGCCTGCAGGGTCTTTGCCATACGCATGATGCACCTCCGGTTTCGCCCCCCAATCTTCAATTTTAGGCCGGGTACGGGTGGGCGGGGCTAAACTTGTGTAATACAAGCAAATGAGGTGACGACAGGTGATCGCCCGCTGCTGGCGCTGGCTGTTGCTGCTGTTGTTGCTTGGCATCACGCCAGGTGGCCAGGCAGCGCCCGGCGCGGTGTGGGTGCTGGGCATCGACGACGCCATCGGCCCAGCCAGCGCCGACTACCTGGTACGCAGCCTCAGCCAGGCCCAGGCGCAAGGCGCGCAACTGGTGGTTATCCGCATGGATACCCCGGGCGGGCTGGACAGCGCCATGCGCCAGATGATCAAGGCAATTCTCGCCAGCCCTGTGCCGGTCGCCAGCTACGTTGCCCCCAGCGGAGCCCGCGCCGCCAGCGCCGGCACCTATATTCTCTACGCCAGCCATATTGCGGCGATGGCGCCCGGGACCAATCTGGGTGCTGCCACGCCGGTGCGGATCGGCGGCCCGCCTGGCACGCCCGATGATGACAAGGCCAAAGGCGGCGACGATGAAACCCTCGCACGCAAACAGGTCAACGACGCTGCTGCCTACATCCGTGGACTGGCGCAAATGCGCGGCCGCAACGCCGACTGGGCGGAGAAGGCCGTGCGCGAGGCGGTCAGCCTGTCCGCCAGCGAGGCTTTGCGCCTGAACGTGATCGATCAGGTGGCCGATGACCTGCCTGACCTGCTGCGCAAGCTCGACGGCAAAACGCTCCAGGTGGCCGGCCAGCCACGCCAGTTGCAGACCGCAGGCGCCAGCGTGATCGAGCATCTGCCGGACTGGCGCACACGGGTTCTGGCAGTGATCACCAACCCCAGCGTGGCACTGATCCTGATCATGATCGGCGTTTACGGCCTGTTGTTCGAATTCATGAACCCCGGTTCTGCGGTGGGTGGTGTGGTCGGAGGTATCTGCCTGCTGCTGGCGCTGTATGCGCTGCAGCTATTGCCGGTGAGTTTCGCCGGGGTGGCGCTGATCCTGCTTGGCATTACCTTCATGATCGCCGAAGCCTTCTTGCCCAGTTTCGGCGTGGTCGGCTTCGGCGGCATCGTTGCCTTTGTGGTCGGCGCGTTGATCCTGATCGACACCGACGCTCCCGGTTTCGGCATCCCTCTGGCCTTGATCGGCACCCTGGCGCTGCTCTCGGCATTACTGATCGGTGGCGTACTGGGCATGGCTCTCAAGGCCCGCCAACGGGCACTGGTCAGTGGCGACGCCGGCCTGGTCGGCAGCCTGGTCACCGTCACCCAGGTGATGGCAAGCGACCCATTCTGTGGCGTCGTGCTGGCTCAGGGCGAGCCATGGCAAGCGCGGTGCGCAACGCCGCTGCAAACTGGCCAGAACGTACGGGTGACCGCGCGCCATGGCGTGATGCTGGAAGTGAGCGCCGCCGCCCCTGCGACGCAAGGAGAATGAGCATGTTCATGCAATTCGGTTTCGGCGCAGTGCTGATCGTGCTGGCCATGCTGGTGCTGTCGGCGTTTCGCATCCTGCGCGAATACGAGCGCGGCGTGGTGTTTCAACTGGGGCGCTTCTGGCAGGTCAAAGGGCCGGGGCTGATCCTGTTGATCCCGGTGATTCAGCAAATGGTACGGGTCGACCTGCGTACAGTGGTACTGGATGTGCCGCCGCAGGATGTGATCACCCGCGACAACGTTTCGGTCAAGGTCAACGCAGTGTTGTACTTTCGCGTGCTCGACCCGCAGAAAGCGATCATTCAGGTCGAGGATTTTCTGGTGGCGACCAGCCAGCTGGCCCAGACTACCCTGCGTGCGGTGCTGGGCAAGCACGAACTGGATGAGCTGCTGGCAGAGCGCGAGCAACTGAATCTGGATATCCGCCAGGTGCTGGATGCGCAGACGGATGCCTGGGGCATCAAGGTAGCCAACGTCGAGATCAAACACGTTGACCTGAACGAGTCGATGATACGCGCCATCGCCCGCCAGGCCGAGGCCGAGCGCGAACGTCGGGCCAAGGTGATTCATGCCGAGGGTGAACTGCAGGCGTCGGAAAAACTGATGCAGGCCGCGCAAATGCTGAGCAAGGAGCCGGGGGCGATGCAGTTGCGCTATATGCAGACGCTGGGGACGATTGCCGGTGACAAGAGCTCGACCATCGTCTTCCCGCTGCCGATAGATTTGCTGAAAGGGTTGGTTGGCAAGGAGAAATAGTGATGGGCCAATCGCGGGCTCCGCGATTGGCCCGTATACGGTCTGTCAGACCGGCGCACGGCGCAAGGTAGCGAGGAAGGTGGCCGCACCAATGAACAACCCGGCAAAAGTGCGGTTCAAACGCTTCTGCTGTTTGGGTGTGCGCAACATGCGCAACACATGCGAAGCCAACCCGGTGTACCCCGCCATCACCAGCAGGTCGACAGTGACCATGGTCACGGTGATCGCCACATATTGCGGCAGCAGCGGCGCATGCGGGTTGAGGAACTGCGGCAGCACCGCCAGCATGAACACCAGCGCCTTGGGGTTGCTGATGTTGACCAGGAAACCACGGAACACCAAGCTCAGCGGCTTGCCGATCGGGCGCACGCCTGATTCATCGCTCATGTCCATCGGCAGTGCACGCCATTGCTTATAGGCCAGGTACACCAGGTAGGCGACGCCAAACCACTTGATGACCTGGAACGCCGTGGCCGAGGCGGCCAGGATGGCACCGACGCCGGCGGCGATGATGGCGATCTGCATGATCAGGCCCAGCTGCAGGCCCAAGGCGTTCCAGTAACCACGCCAGAAGCCGTATTGCAGGCCGCTGGACATCGAGGCAATCGCCCCGGCACCAGGTGAAAGGCTGATCACCCAGCAGGCAGCAAAGAAGCCCAACCATACTTCCATCGACATCACACACCTCGCTCGAACATTTGTTGCAAAACGTTAAGCTAAGGTTTTGGCGAAAAAATAACCAGTGATTTCTGATGGATTTGTGGTGTCTGACCTGACTTCTTCGCGGGCACGCCCGCTCCCACGCCCAGTGCATCTTCAGACGGTGGGATACCTGTGGGAGCGGGCGCGCCCGCGAAGGGGCCAGTACAGGTTCAGTCAGCTTCGGCAGCTGTTTCTTTGTGCAGGGCCTGTACTTCGGCCCCGCGCCAGCGTCGTACCGACTTCTGGAAGAACTGGCTATTGGGCACCTGCACAAGCGCCCCACCCGCTTCGGGCATTTCCAGCAGCGTGGTGAACAGCAGGTTGATGGCGATCACCCGGCCTTTCACGCCGGGCTTGTCGAGGGTGTCGACCAGCTCGACCACATCGCCGATGCGAAACGGCCCAACCGTGAAGATCAACACCGCGCACAACAGGTTGGACAGCACGCTCCACATGGCGAAGAAGGCCACCGCCGCTACCGCGACGAAGCCGGAAAGTGCTGTCCACAACACAGTCGCCGAAACACCCAGGCGCTCCAGCACGAACAGCAGCGCGCTGCCCATGATCAGCCAGCGCAGGCCACCGCGAACGGGCACCAGCAACTCCGGCGGCAACGGGTAACGCTGGCCGAGTCGGCCAAGCCCACGGGCGACGATACGCTGCAGGATGAACGCCGCGACCAGGATCAAGAGTATCTGCAAGCCTAGCCAGAAGGTATCCATCCATTGCCCTGGCAGCAGCGAACGCAGTTCCTCCATCAGGACAGCGCCTCGAGTTCGGCCTGCATGCTTTCAAGGGTTTCCAGCGCTTCCATCCAGGCCTCTTCCAGCTCGCCTTCGCGTTGCTTGAGCTTGGTCTGGCGCGCCAGCAGATCGCGCAACTCGTCCTTGCGCGCCGCGTCGTAAAGGCCACCATCACCCAGCGCAGTCTCGATCTCGGCCAATTGCGCGTGCACCTGGTTGAGCTCGCTTTCCAGCTTGTCGGCAGCCTTCTTGTGCGGTGCCAACTGCTGGCGCAAGGCTGCGGCAGCCTGGCGCTGAGCTTTCTTGTCGGTCTTGTCCGGGTTGGCCGGTGCACTACTGGCCGGCGCGCTGCGCTGGCGGTACTCGACCAGCCAGCGGCTGTAGTCTTCCAGGTCACCGTCGAAGGTGTCGACCTTGCCGTCGGCCACCAGCAGGAAGTCATCCGTGGTGCTCTTGAGCAAATGACGGTCGTGGGATACCACCACCACTGCACCGGCAAACTCCTGCAAGGCCATGGTCAGCGCCAGACGCATTTCCAGGTCCAGGTGGTTGGTCGGTTCGTCAAGCAGCAGCAGGTTTGGCCGCTCCCAGGCAATCAGCGCAAGTGCCAGGCGAGCCTTTTCGCCACCGGAGAAGTTCACCACCGGCTCGTCGCAGCGGGCACCGTGGAAGTCGAAGCCGCCGAGGAAGTCGCGCAGCGTCTGCTCACGCTCGGTAGGGGCAATGCGCTGCAGGTGCAGCAGCGGGCTGGCCTTGTCATCCAGCGAGTCCAGCTGATGCTGGGCAAAGTAGCCTACAGCCAGGTTCTCGCCGCGAACCAGACGGCCCGACAACGGTTCCAGCTCACCTGCAAGGTTCTTGATCAGGGTCGACTTGCCGGCGCCGTTGGGCCCGAGCAGACCAATACGAGCACCCGGGGTGAGCTGCAGCTTGACCTTGTCGAGGATGGCCTTGTCGCCATAACCCAGGCAACCTTCGGAAAGGCTCAGCAACGGGCTGGAAATTTTCTGCGATTCACGGAAGACAAAGTCGAACGGCGAATCGACATGCGCCGCCGACAGCTCTTCCATGCGCTCAAGGGCCTTGATCCGGCTTTGCGCCTGACGGGCCTTGGTAGCCTGAGCCTTGAAGCGGGCAATGTACTTTTCCATGTGCGCGCGCTGCGCTTGCTGCTTCTCGTAGGCCTGCTGCTGCTGCGCCAGACGCTCGGCACGGGTGCGCTCAAAGGCGGTATAGCCGCCTTTGTACAAGTTGAGCTTGCGCTGCTCGACGTGCAGCACATGGTCGACCACGGCATCGAGGAAGTCACGGTCGTGGGAGATCAGCAACAACGTGCCGGGGTAGCCCTTGAGCCAGTCTTCCAGCCACAGGATCGCGTCGAGGTCGAGGTGGTTGGTAGGCTCGTCGAGCAGCAACAGGTCGGACGGGCACATCAGGGCCTGGGCCAGGTTCAGGCGCATCCGCCAGCCACCAGAGAAATCGCCGACACGGCGGTCCATCTGCTCGTTGGTGAAGCCCAGCCCAGCCAGCAATTTGCGCGCACGGGCGTCGGCGGTATAGCCGTCGGCGCTTTCCAGCTCACTGTGCAGGCGCGCCAGGGCGGTGCCGTCGTGGGCCTGCTCGGCGGCGGCCAGTTCGGCCTGGACCTTGCGCAGGCGCACGTCGCCGTCAAGCACATAGTCCACAGCCAGGCGGTCGAGGGTGTCGACCTCTTGGCGCATGTGGGCGATGCGCCAGTCGCCGGGCAGTTGGCAGTCACCGGCATCGGGTGACAGCTCACCGCGCAGCAAGGCGAACAGGCTGGATTTTCCGGCGCCGTTGGCGCCGATCAGGCCGGCCTTGTGACCGGCGTGCAGGGTCATCTCGGCGCCTTCTAGCAAGCGCTGCGGACCACGCTGTAAAGTGAGGTTGGATAGTCTGATCATGATGGTCGCGGAGTCTACCAGCTTCCTCGGCCCATAGCGCGAGTGGAACCATGCACACCGACCTTTGGAATTACGCCCTGACCCTGTATGCCAGGCCCGGCGTGGAAGCCGCCTGCCTTGAACTGCAGGCACTGGGCGGTGATGTCTGCCTGCTGCTGTGCGCAACCTGGCTACAAGCACGCGGAGTAACCGTGCTGGGCGAACGCGCACAAGCACTGCAAGAACTCGCCGAGCCCTGGCAGCGTGACGTGGTTACCCCGCTACGCAGCCTGCGCCAGCAATGGCGAGCCACAGCATCGGGTGATACACAACTGGCGGCATTACGTGAACAGGTGAAAGGGTTGGAGTTGCGGGCTGAAAAAGCCTTGCTTGAGCGCTTGCAGGAACGCTCGCAAGAGTGGCCCGTGGGCTCCCATGAGCCCGCGGACGACTGGCTGGCCCGGCTGGCACCGGACCGGGCTCTGCATCATGACGCGCTAGTTCAGTTGCGCGTCGCAGCGGCTGCGCTTCAGGACGCCGAAGGTGCCTGAGCAGGCGTGCTCACAGGTGCCGACGGTGCTGCTGCAGCCGGGCTCACCGAGTTGGTTGCGGCGGCCGGTGTAGCGGGTTTGGCCTCGGCAGGCTTAGCGGCCGTGCGTGCAGGTGCCTTGGCGGCAGCTGGTTTTGTGGCTGGCTTGGCAGCAGGGGCTTTGGCAGCTGGCTTGGCCGCAGGTTTGGCTGCTGCGGGCGCCTTGGCTGCTGGTTTAGCCGCAGGCTTCGCGGCAGCGGGCGCCTTGGCAGCCGGTTTGGCCGCAGGCTTCGCGGCAGCGGGCGCCTTGGCAGCCGGTTTGGCCGCAGGCTTGGCGGCAGCGGTCGCCTTGGCAGCCGGTTTGGCCGCAGGCTTCGCGGCAGCGGTCGCCTTGGCAGCCGGTTTAGCCGCAGGCTTCGCGGCAGCGGTCGCCTTGGCAGCCGGTTTGGCTGCAGGCTTCGCGGCAGCGGTCGCCTTGGCAGCCGGTTTGGCCGCAGACTTCGCGGCAGCGGTCGACCTCGCAGCTGGTTTGGTCGCAGGCTTGGCGGCAGCGGCCGACCTCGTAGCTGGTTTGGCCGCAGGCTTGGCGGCAGCCGACTTGGTGGGTTTCGCTGCACGCTGATCAAGTGCCTTGGCTGCAGCTTCGCGTACCTTGCCTACACCCTGGGCCAGCTTGAGGCTGTCCTGAGCGTCGCGTTTGAGTTGCTGAATGTAAGAGCGGGTCTGGGTTTGACGTTCCTTGAGAGAATCGAGCAGTTCCTCAAGTTCACCAATGGCTTTTTGCGCCTTGGTCTGCGCCTTGGCTTTACCTGCCTTGGCCGCGTCTTGCAGTTTCAGGCGACCGTTGTGCAGTTTTTCCTGTGCCTTGCCACGCTGCTTTTCCAACTTCGCCAGCAGTTTTTCCGCATCAGCCAGCGCTTGCGAGCAGGCCTCTTCCAAGTGCTCGAGCAAGCTGCCCGAAAGTTGCTGGAGCAGGTGTAACGGCGTACTTACTGGCTTCTTTTTGGCCGACATGGTTTACCTCCTGGCTGACGAGATTACGGCTCATACTATGCTTCTGCTGCTACCGCCGCTAGGGCATGTTGACCGTAATATTTACGCCGCGTTGCATGCCTGGGCAAAGTTGTTATCTTGCAGCTGCGTGAAAGTGTAGTTGCTGAATTAATCATTGCTGGTATTTGGGAGTCAGGCGTTGCCTCGATATCTTGTTTTAGGTTTATGCCTGATGGCACCCCTCGCCTTGGCCGAGAGCGAAGACCACGATTTGGCCTACAGCCTGGGTGCCAGCCTGGGTGAACGCCTGCGCCAGGAGATGCCGGGTTTGCAACTGGATGCGCTGGTCGAAGGCCTGAAGCAGTCCTATCAGGGGCAACCCCTCAAGCTCGACAAGGCACGCATGCAGGCGGTGCTCCAGCAGCATGAAACCCAGGAAAGTGACGCCGCTACGCAAAAGCTGCAGGCTGCCGAAACACGTTTCATGGCTAATGAGCGTGGGCGTTACGGGGTACACGAACTAACGGAAGGTGTGCTGTACAGTGAACTGCAGGCAGGCACGGGGGCTCAGCCGAAAGCAGGCGGCAAAGTGCAGGTACGCTATGTGGGCAGACTGCCGGATGGCTCGGTATTCGACCAAAACCAGACACCACAATGGTTCAACCTGGATTCGGTTATCGAAGGCTGGCAGGTCGCCTTGCCGAAAATGCACACTGGCGCCAAATGGCGCCTGGTAATTCCTTCAGCGCAAGCCTATGGCGCCGAGGGGGCGGGGGATTTGATTGCACCCTACACCCCCCTGGTATTCGAGATCGAACTGCTGGCGGTTGGCGACTGACGCCAACCTCAGGCCTGCACTGCACCCTCTTCTTTGTGTGCGTTGTGCAGCACTTCGATCAGACAGTCTTCAAGCTCGAAGCGCTCATGCAACAACCCGCCCAATTTGGCCAGCTTCTCGGCAAAGCGTTCGGTGTCCTTGCACTCCCCCTTGGCGCAATGGTCATTGAAGGCCAGTGCAATCTGAGTACTGTCGTTGATCCGAGGGTTGATCTCTTCGGCCAGCTTCAGCGCCTTCTCGTCTCCGAACGCCTTGGCCTCGCTGACCAGTTGCTCGCAGACTTCGAAGTGCCACGCCGAAACGTAGTCGACCAGAAGTGAGCAAAAGTCCCCGTTGGTATCCTTGTCGGCGAAGGCTGGCTTCACATCGCGCAGGGCGCGAAAAGCCTGCACCAGTTCCTGGCGCTCCTCCAGCCAACGGTCGATCAGCTTGTGAACCCCACCCCAGCGTTCCTGGGCGTTCTGACAACTATCGAGCATGGCGATCACTTCCCTTCTGGGTAGATGCCGCTGCACCTCGCACCACGACCGCGCAGCACAAAGGTGACATCAGCAGGACGGCATCGAGCAGTTGTTTTTCCGGTATGCGTGCTGGGAGATTATTCCCGCGCGTGCTGCCCTTCAAGGTACGCAGCACACAAAGTTCATACAAGTGTTTAATAACCTGTTACATCGCCATTGGTCGCGCTAATGGCGCAACCTTGCGCCAGGTCATGTTCTAGCCAGGGTGCGGAAACGATACGCCAGCAGGCAACTCAAGGGCAGAGCCGCCAGCAGCAGGAAAGCCAACAGGCTCCATTCCGGCAGTGTCAGATCGAGAAAGCTCCAGGCAAGCGAACGGCAATCCGGGCCACCCAGCAACAGTTGCCGTGCCGCCTCACCCCAGGATTGCTCGAACACTCGCCCTATCGGCACCGGGCATACATCATTGCCCACCTCAACACCCTGCAACCAGACATGCCGTGCGGCCAGCAATGCGCCGGCCAGCGAGCAGCCCAGCGCCAGCCGAGCGTAACGAAGGATGCCCTGCGTGCCCGGCGCCTGCAGCACGGCGGCGAAACACAGCAGCGCGTAAACGCCAAGCAGCAACCGTTGGCTGAGGCACAGTGGGCACGGCCTCAGCCCCACTGTGTTTTCCAGACGAAAAGACGCAACCAGTACCGCCAGTGCAACCAGGCAGGCAGGAAGAAAAAAGGTGCGCAAACGGGCCGGCAGCATGGGCGGTGAAGGTCCCGGGGAAAAAGTAGTGGCTTGAAACGGTAGAGGAAAGACACGCTTTGTTTCAAGGCACGACAACAACGACAAGTCGCTGAATCGCGTAGGAAATTTCCAGATATGAGGTAGGAGACGACGGAAGAAACGGACTTCAGATCTAACTGACAGGAAAAGATAAATTACCTACCCCCAAAGCCCGCACCTTGGCGCGGGCCTTGGGGTGGGTCAGGCGCGTACGCCTTCTGGCAAAGGCAGCGCCAGCAGGCGCTCGTCCAGAAGGCCAAGGCCCTCCTGGAATAGTTGGTTGCTGCGCTCGGTCTCGCCCAGCCCCGCAAGCAGGCGGGCCAGTTCAGCACAGGCCTCGGGATTGCGCTCCATGCGCAGGCTGCTTTCCAGGTAATCACGCGCCTTACCCCACAGGCGGTTCTGCAGGCTCAGACGACCCAGGGTCAGCAGCAGGCTTGCGTCTTGCGGGTGAGCCTTGAGCCAACCTTCAGCGGTTTGCAACTGACGTGCCGGGTCATCCCCACGCACCAGGCCATAAAGGCGGGCCAGATGGCTTTCATAGTCGCGCTTGAGGGCAGTGCGCAGCACTTGTTCGGCCTCGTTCTGGGCACCTACCTGGCGCAATTGCTCGGCGTACGCCAGCACCAGTTGTGGCTCCTGGCGCTGGGCTGCGGTCAGTTGCTGCCAAGCGCGCTCCAAGGATTGACGTGCACTTTGCGTGTCTTCGCCACGGGTGGCGGCCAGGCTCAGGTTCTGGCCCCAGGCACGTTGTTCCAGAGCCGCCAGCTCGGCGGCCGGCAGCACCTTGCCCTTGCGCAGGTCGGGCAGCAGGCGGATCAGTGCAGACCAGTCGCCGCGCTCCAGATGCAGGCGTTGCAGCAAGCGCAGCACCTGGCTGCTGTGCGGGTGACGTTCCTGCATGGCCAGCAGGGTTTCCAGGGCTCCATCGCTTTCACCGCGGTCCATTTGCAATTGGGCATGGGTCAGGGCAATGGCCAGCTCCGCTTGTGGCTGGCGCTCCAGGGCACGCTCCAGCAGGTTGTCGCTGTCTTCGGTGCGGCCCTGCTCGTTGGCCGCGCGCGCGGCACCAAGGTAGTACAACAACGGTTGGCGCTCAGCCTCGGCGGCACGGTGCAAGTGTCGCTGGGCACTGGCCCAGCGGCCTTCGGCGAGATCGAGCTGGCCCTGTTCGATCGCTAGGCGGATACGTCGGCTGCGGTTGCGCCGTGACCAAGGGTTGACCACACCACTGGAGGTCAGCACCAGGCCGACCAGATAGCGCAGCAACCACAGCAGCAGGACGACCGCCAAAATACCCGCCAAGGCTGCCCACAGCCCCGACTGATAACGGAAGCCACCATAGGAAATCAGTACATAGCCGCTGTGCTTGGCGACCGCGATGCCCAGTGCCGCAGCAACCACGATTGCAAGCACGGCCAACAGGTAGACACGCTTCATGGCTTGCCCCCTTCAGCCTCGGCCGGCAGGTGACGGCGCTGAATATAGGCCTGCACAGCCGCCAGGCTTTCACTGAGGTCAGGGGTAACCACCGACACCGGCTGATCGGCCAAGGCATTGAGGCTGTCGAGCATGGCCTTGCTTTGCGGGTTGTCTGCGTTGAAGTTGGCCAGCAGTACGCTGCGGGCGTCGTCCAGCGCCTGCGTGTAAACCTTGGCATCGCCATTGAGCGCCGCCCACTGGGCCTGCTCGATAGTGAGGCTCAAGGCCAGGCGCAGCTGGTTCAGTTGCTGCCCGGCCAGCAACGGACGCACGTTTTCATCGGCGTTGAAGTCGATCTGGAAGTACTTGGATATTTCCGCCCACCACTGCGACAGCCTGCTGGCACCATCACCGTCGGCGGTCAGGGCGCCAAGCGCATCGGCGTTACTGTCGAACTCTGGGGACTGGGCGCTCAACTGCTGTACCAGCTCACGCTGTGCAGCCAGTTTCAAGAACAGGCCGGTTCGGTCCGGTTGCTGAGTGCTGTTGAGCATGGCCAGGCTGCGTGCCAGTTGCTCGCGGGCAGCGAAGGCACCCGGGTCGCTCTGCTCGCGCAGGATCTCGTCGGCGCCTTCGACCAAGGCTTTGGCACTGGTGATGTCCTGCAACGCCGAAAGGCGCAGGGTAGCCAGGCGCAGGAGGTGCTCGGCTTCGGCCAGGCGCCATTCTTTGCGGCTTTCTCCCAGCACGGTTTCCAGGCGCTGACTGAGACGCTGCTGGTCGCCCTGTAGCTGGGCTACCAAACGCCGGCGGTCTTCCAGCTCGCTGGCAGCTGGCAGACTGGCCAGTTGCGCACTGATCTGCTGCTCACGTTGCTGCAGCGCCTCGGCGCGCTGGTTCAGCGCCTCGATGTGCTGGCCTTGGTTGAACTCACTGCCCTGCAGTTGACGCACCTGCCAGACACCCCAGCCACCTACCGCCACCCCGGCCGCACCAAGCAGCAAGGCCAGCGCTGCCAGGCCACTGCCGGAGCGCTTGGCAGGTGGGGTGGTAACGGGTTCCGCAGGCGCCTGTGCCGACGGTTGATCGTTATTGGACAAGACAGTCTCGCTCACGTATCCATCCTTTGCATGGGGGCGCACCGCATTCAGCTTAGCGCCTTAAGAGGCAGGTGCAGCGCTACGCTGCACGGCTGCCAGCAAGGCCGTGGCACTGGCGCCACGGCAATCCACAACCTGTTGGGCCCCGGCGGCCTTGGCCTGCTCGGCAACCCGCGGGCTGGGCACGAACAGCGGCAACTGGGCCAGCCGCAGCCAATCGGCACCGGCCATCTGCTGCAAATGTTCAAAACCCTGCCCACTGCTGACCACTAGGCCATTGAGGCGTTCCGCTTCAATGCGGCGCATCAGCGTACCCGCCGGGTAGGCCGGCAGGCAGCGACGATACAGTTCCAGATATTCGACACTAGCACCTTGCTCTGCAAGACGCTCTGCCAGCAGTTCGCGACCTCCGACGCCGCGAACGATCAAGACACGCGGTGCCGGCTCGGTAAGTGCCTGGCGCAGGGCCGGCAGTGCCAGCAAGGCTTCGCTGTCATCGCCACGCGGCGGAAAGCTTACCTCCAGCCCTGCACCCTGCAGCACCCCAGCGGTAGCCTCACCCACGGTGAACCAGCCTCGCTGCGGAGGCTGGATGCTGGCCTGGGCCAGATGCTCTAGCAACAGCCGGGCGGCCGGCTTGCTGACCACAAGGATCGCCTGGAAGTCATGCAAGCCCTCCAGCGACAGTCGCTGTGGGGCTTGCACGGTAATAGGTTCAATTTCCAGCAGAGGCAGGCAACTGCTACCCACGCCCGCTGCCGCCAGGCTTTGCGCCAGCGCCGCACAGTCCTCGGCAGGCCGGGTCAGCAACAGGCGCCATTGGCTCACGGGTGACCGGCCTCGCCGTAGACTTCCTTGAGAATGGTCTCGGCGCCCTGCCCCAGCAGGTCTTCGGCCACCTGTACGCCCAAGGTCTCGGCAGCAGCACGCGGGGCACGGGCATCGGCCACCAGCAAGGTCCCGCCGCTAGGCTGGCCGACCAGGCCACGTAGCCACAACTGGTCACCTTCAAGTAGCGCGTAGCAGGCGATCGGCACTTGGCAGCCACCATTCAGGCGTTTGTTCAGCGCGCGCTCGGCCATCACCCGGTCAGCGGTGTCGACATGGTGCAGTGGCGCCAGCAGTGCATGGATCTCAACGTCGGCACTGCGGCACTCGATGCCCACCGCGCCCTGACCACCTGCCGGCAGGCTGTCATCGACGCTGATGGTGGAGGTGATGCGGTCTTCGAAGCCCAGACGGATCAGGCCCGCTGCGGCGAGGATGATGGCGTCGTACTCGCCGGCATCCAGCTTCGCCAGGCGGGTATTGACGTTGCCGCGCAGAAAACGGATTTGCAGGTCCGGGCGGCGCGCCAGTAACTGGGCCTGACGGCGTAGGCTTGAGGTCCCGACGATACTGCCGGCGGGCAGCGCTTCAAGGCTGTCAAAGGTATTGGAAACGAAGGCATCACGCGGGTCTTCACGCTCGCAGATGCAGTACAGGCCCAGGCCCTCGGGGAAGTCCATGGGCACGTCTTTCATCGAGTGCACGGCGATGTCGGCTTCGTTGTCCAACAGCGCGGTTTCCAGTTCCTTGACGAACAGGCCCTTCCCGCCGATTTTTGCCAGCGGCGCGTCGAGCAACTTGTCACCACGGCTGACCATGGGTACGAGGGTCACCTTCAGACCGGTGTGGGCCTGCTCGAGGCGGGCCTTGACGTATTCGGCCTGCCACAGGGCCAAAGCACTTTTACGGGTGGCAATGCGGATTTCGCGAGTGGACATGAAACGCCCCGATCCAGAGAAATACCGCCGATGATAACAGCATCGCCGGTATCGCTTGCAGATACGGATCAACAGGTCATACGCAGCCAGGTGCAGGAGCGGCCTGGATCCGAGGGCCTCAGAGCGTCTGCATCATCTTGCGCACAC
Organism: Pseudomonas sp. D5(2026); assembly: GCF_057766845.1. Classification (NCBI taxonomy): domain Bacteria; kingdom Pseudomonadati; phylum Pseudomonadota; class Gammaproteobacteria; order Pseudomonadales; family Pseudomonadaceae; genus Pseudomonas; species Pseudomonas sp. D5(2026). Next base: position 171,527 of record NZ_CM173421.1, on the reverse strand, counting down.
CGGCCACATGGCGACGGCTGACGGTCAAGGCATCGCCGTCCAGGCCTTTCAGATACAGCTGAAAGTGCCCCAGCGGGGTGCGCTGCAAGCGTTCGATACGCTCACGGGCGACCAACGCATTACGATGGATGCGCACGAAGCGTTCGCCGAATTCGTCTTCCAGGGCTTTGAGCGGCTCGTCAAGCAGCACCTCCCCGGCTTCGTGACGCAAGGTCACATACTTGTGATCGGCAATGAAATAGATCACCTGGGGTAAAGGGATCAGTTCGATGCCTTTACGCGTGCGGGCGCTTATATGGCTGCGAGGGCCGCCGCCTTCATTGGCTGGCCGGGTAAGCGCCGCCAATTGGGCACGGTTGGGTTTTTCGGCCTTGCGCAAGGCATCGCGCAAGGCCTGCGCCTGGAAGGGCTTGGTCACATGGCTGAGGGTACTGTCCTTGAATGCCTCTGCACCGTATTCATCATCCCCGGAGCAAAACACCACCGCGGGCGGCGCCTCGCGTTCGCACAGGCGAGCGGCGACCTGCAGGCCATCCAGGCCTGGCATGCCGATGTCCAGCAGGACCACATCGGGCTTGAGGCTTTCGATCAGCGCCAAGGCTTCATCGCCGTTGGTGGCGCTGGGCTCCAGCACGGTGTACCCCTCCAGTTCGCCGAGCAGCCGGCTGAGGCGTTCACGGCCTTGGGGTTCGTCATCAACGATCAGGACATTCATAATTGCGCTGGATTCCTGAATGAGTCTCGCACAGGTATAGCGTAGACAGGTGTGGTTCGAGCGACACTGCGGTCACGCTCTAGACCGGTGCGATGGCCAAAGATTCACTCGGCCCGGCAGATTCACTGCCAGTCCTTTGTCCAACTGTAGACGGTCCGTGGAACACTGCCGTTCATTCCTTGAAATCCTTCTCTGCGATTTTCCGGGCATTTCTCTCGACCGGCGCCCTGCGGCAGCCAGCCCAACCCTGCTATCATCGACGCCACTTTTTCGTTCACGCCTGCAATGAGTGAATCCATGAGCACCGACAAGACCAATCAGTCCTGGGGCGGCCGCTTCAGTGAGCCCGTCGACGCCTTCGTCGCCCGCTTCACCGCCTCGGTAGATTTCGACAAGCGCCTGTACCGTCACGACATCATGGGTTCGATTGCCCATGCCACCATGCTGGCGCAGGTCGGCGTGCTCAGTGATGACGAGCGCGACACCATCATCGATGGCCTGAAAACCATCCAGGGCGAGATTGAAGCCGGCAACTTCGACTGGCGTGTCGACCTCGAAGACGTGCACATGAACATCGAAGCACGCCTGACCGACCGCATCGGTATCACCGGCAAGAAGCTGCACACCGGCCGTAGCCGCAACGACCAGGTGGCCACCGACATCCGCCTTTGGCTGCGCGACGAAATCGACCTGATCCTGGGCGAAATCACCCGCCTGCAGCAGGGCCTGCTGGAGCAGGCAGAGCGTGAAGCCGAAACCATCATGCCTGGTTTCACCCACCTGCAGACGGCGCAGCCGGTCACCTTTGGTCACCACCTGCTGGCGTGGTTCGAAATGCTCAGCCGCGACTATGAGCGCCTGGTCGACTGCCGCAAGCGCACCAACCGCATGCCACTGGGCAGCGCCGCACTGGCCGGCACCACCTACCCGATCGACCGTGAACTGACCTGCAAGCTGCTGGGCTTTGAAGCCGTGGCCGGCAACTCGCTGGATGGCGTGTCGGACCGTGATTTCGCCATCGAATTCTGCGCCGCTGCCAGCGTGGCGATGATGCACCTTTCGCGCTTCTCCGAAGAGCTGGTGCTTTGGACCAGCGCGCAGTTCCAGTTCATCGACCTTCCGGACCGCTTCTGCACCGGCAGCTCGATCATGCCGCAGAAAAAGAACCCGGACGTGCCAGAGCTGGTACGCGGCAAGAGCGGCCGCGTGTTCGGCGCCCTGACCGGCCTGCTGACCCTGATGAAAGGCCAACCGCTGGCCTACAACAAGGACAACCAGGAAGACAAGGAACCGCTGTTCGACGCCGCCGACACCCTGCGCGACTCGCTGCGGGCCTTTGCTGACATGATCCCGGCGATCAAACCCAAGCACGCCATCATGCGTGAAGCGGCCCTGCGCGGCTTCTCCACCGCTACCGACCTGGCCGACTACCTGGTTCGCCGTGGCCTGCCATTCCGTGACTGCCACGAGATCGTCGGCCACGCGGTGAAGTATGGTGTGGACACTGGAAAGGACCTGGCCGAGATGAGCCTGGACGAACTGCGCCAGTTCAGCGACCAGATCGAGCAGGACGTGTTTGCCGTGCTGACGCTGGAAGGTTCGGTGAACGCCCGTAACCACATTGGTGGTACGGCGCCGGCGCAGGTGCGCGCTGCCGTTGTTCGTGGCAAGGCCCTGTTGGCGTCTCGCTAACCCCCCAAGGCGAGGGCTTCGCCCTCGTTCGCGGGCACGCCCGCTCTCATCAAACAAAATACAACCCACTGTTTTCTAAGCACTCAAGCGGCCACCAGCTGATACCCCAGTTTCCGGGCTTTGCGGAGCAAAGCCCGGACCTGCCGGTCCTGGCTTCTGGTTTCGAACTCCTCAAGACCTTTTTCAACATAAGCCTGCTTCTTGGTTAAAAGGTTGTACACCAGACGTGCCAACTGATGCGCAGTGGCCTTGATGGCGCAGCTGGTATCCATTCGAGTCAGTCTGGCTCGGTGCGATGCACCAATGAAACCCTTGTCGTTACGGGCATTGGATGCAGCCTGCTTGAGTGCTTGAGCTGCTCGATTGACTATTTTTGGCCCACCACTTGCCAGTCGAGGACCGCCGGAGATTCGAGTAGGGGGAGCCAGTCCCAACCAAGAGCAGAAGTGCTGTGAGGACGGGAAGCGTGATAGATCTGTACCGATCTCCCCTGTCAGCACTAATGCAGTGTCCACCCCAATGGTTGGAATTGCGGTTAGGTCCACGCCAAGAACTTTCCACAATGTCTGATGCAGTTCAGTCTGTTGGGCACCGTTTCGGTGCGGGCTCCGTAAAGGCTTATTGGATGGCTCTGGCTTGTTTTGCAGCACCGGCAACTGCTCTAACGCGGCTTTTATGGCGTCGTCACAATCAGCAATTTGCTGCTCCAGGAAGTCATAGGCAGCCAATTCCTGAGTTAGCGCATGCAAATGCTCGCGCCGCCAATTGCCATGAAGACTCCGAGCGACAGCCTCCTTGCCTGCCTTGATGCGGCGGTCGGTCAGTTCAGCCAGTTGCACTGGGTCCCGTTCACCTGCGCAGATGGCTCGCAAAATCTTCATGCCAGTTACGCCGGAAATATCACTGATGACATTGGCCAGCTGGATGTTCATTTGGCTCATGGCCTTTTGCATCCGGTTCAGCGTCTGCGCCTGGTCTTTCACTTTGGAAGCACGCTGCCTGACCAATGACCGGACGCAGCAGGTCAGATCATCGGGGCGGAATGCGCCTCTGAGCAGTCCATGAGTCATCAGCTGCCAAATCCACTGGCAATCCAGCACATCTGATTTACGGCCCGTGATTTGCCGAGTTGCTCTGGCATTGACGAGATAAACCTCAAAACCGCGCTCGCTGAGAATCTCGTAAATTGGAATCCAATAAACCCCCGTGGATTCCATGGCAACGACCTTGATCCCCAGGCTTTCAAGCCAGTTAGCCATCTTGAGCAGGTCGTCAGTAAAGGACGTGAACGACTGGACGGGATTTTCGTGCCGGGGATCGACCGCCACGAAATGCTCTCGACCACCGACATCGATCGCTGCGCAATCGGGATGGACGACGGTAAAGCGTTGCTTGGAAGGCTTGCGCGCCATGATGAATCCTCGCAGGATAAAGGGCGCGCGGGGCACACGGTGGCGAAAGGGTTCACTCTCTCATACGTGGTCACAGCTGAATCAGCTGATGCCTACAGGGACTTCACGCCGATACCGTGCGGATCACTCTCCCACGCGGGTGTGCGGACACACACCAGTGCTGGCTACGATCTCTGTCCCGCGCACACGAACCCTAACAAAGCAAAAGGCGGCTGGCCCTACCGGGCCAACCGCCTTTTCTTTTTCAAAATGTCAGCGTCGCTGCGGATCTAAAGCCGTACACCTCATGTTTGCTGCGCGACAGCGCAGCCCGGAAGGGCTGGGTGATCTCCCACAGATATTGCACAAGTTTCAATAGCGGTGCAGACCTGTGGGAGCGGGCATGCCCGCGAAGGGCACAACACCAGACTCAGCGTTTACCGCTGCGAATCATCTCCATGAAGGCCGGCATCGACGCTTCCTTGTCCGCCAAGATCCGCGCCATGTGCGGGTTCTCGCCCATCAGCTGCAGCAACGCCTTGGCCTGCGGGAAGTCCGCCAGGAAGTCGATGTTCAGCACCTTCTTGCCCACCGCGTTGGCCAGGTCGACCGAGAAGCAGAACATCAGGTCTGCCAGCGTCATCTGCTCGCCCGCCACATAGGGTGCAAAGCGTCCGTTGCGCTTGAGCGTGGCAAAACCTGCCAGCAGGTCAGCACGCGCTTTCTCTTTGATCAGCGGTTCGACCGACATGCCAAAGAACGACTCGGCGTAGCAGGTACGCGCCGGCAGCTCGATGTACAGCTCGATTTCCTTGAGCAGTTCACGCACCTTGGCCTGCTCGAACGGGTCGACCGGCAGCAGTGCCTTACCGCTTTGGGTCTGTTCGATGTAGTCGAGGATCACACTGGTTTCGCTGAGGAAGCCCTGCTCGGTCTGCAGCACCGGAACCTTGCCCCGCGGGCTCACTTCCAACGCCTGTGGCGCCTGGCCGCCATAGAAGGTGACTTCCTCGAAGGGCAGACCTTTTTCCAGTAGGGCCAACTTGACCATGTTGTAGTAGTTGCTGACCGAGAATCCATGAAGCTTGAGCATGAGGTAACAGCCTCCAGGCCGTAAGGAGTTGGCCTGGCTTTTATAGACTGAACGCCTGCCGCTGACCAGCGTCATGCACCGCGTCAATGCTCGGGCATTGCCGCCATAGGCATGGCACACTGTTGCATCCCATCCTAGGAGTACCGCCATGAGCGAGCCCACCGACATCGGCAATGACGACGACGAAGCCTTCGCCGAGGCCACGCTGACCCAAGCCATCGAAAACCAGATCGAGAGCGGCGAGCCGCCTGCGGCCAAGGCCACTTTCAACAAGCTGACGCTGGTTGGCTATGAGCGTGAAGACATTCTGAACCTGATGGCCCATGTGCTGGCCTTCGAAATCGACAACATGCTGGTAGAGGACCGTGCGTTCAACGGCGAGTGGTATGAGAACGCTCTGCGGGCACTGCCGGAGCTGCCGCCTGAGATGGATCAAGGCGACGACGAATAACCCGGCTACACTCGAAGATCAGGCACCGCTGACGGTGCCGCCATCCTTGTCTGGAAGTCAGGAGCTGCCATGCCTTTTACCCCCGATCTGATCGACGAACTGGAAGTACTCGCGCTGTTCAAACACGACAGCAGCCAGGAAGGCATCAAGATAACCAGCACCGCATCCCCCGCCCTGATCGCGGCTGCACAACGCCTGCATGAGAAGGGGCTGACCGATCAACCGGATGGCGGCTACCTGACCAGTCTGGGTCATGACGCCGTTGAAAGTGTCCAACTGCTGCAGAACATTCTCAAGGCGCCACAGCCGGCCTGAGCATCAGGCTTGCGCAAGATCTGAGGCCTTGCGCGGTCCCTGTGGGACCGCGCACGCTCCACTCAGTTGGCCGCAGCACTGCGCCTTTCCGCCAGCCACGAGCGGCCGTAGAGGAGCACGATGGCCAGCAACGCCACCGCCTGCGCCGACAGCGAGTAGGCATCGGCATGAATCCCCAGCCAATCGAACTCGAAGAACGCCACCGGCCGTGTGCCTAGCACGCCGGCCTCTTGCAGCGCCTTCACGCCATGCCCGGCGAATACTACCGACAGCGCGCACAGCAGCGCGGCGTTGATGCTGAAGAACAGCGAAAGCGGCAGCTTGGCCGAACCCCGCAAAATCACCCAGGCAAGGCCCACCAGCAGCATCAGTGCCGTCGCACCACCCGCCAGCACCGCTTGATGCCCGGCAGGGCCTGCCTGCAGCCACAGGGTCTCGTAGAACAGGATTACTTCGAACAATTCGCGGTATACCGAGAAAAAGGCCAGCACAGCAAAACCGAAGCGCCCGCCGCCGCTGACCAGGCTGCTCTTGATGTAGTCCTTCCAGGCGGCTGCATGGCGGCGGTCATGCATCCACACCCCCAGCCATAGCACCATCACCGCGGCGAACAGGGCCGTGCCGCCTTCCAGCAGCTCACGCTGAGCCCCCCCCACATCGATCACATAGGCTGCCAGCGCCCAGGTGGCGAAGCCGGCAACCAGCGCCAGGCCCCAGCCGATGTTGACGCTGCGTACTGCCGACTGCTGCCCGGTATTGCGCAGGAAGGCCAGGATCGCCGCCAGCACCAGAATCGCCTCGAGGCCTTCACGCAGCAGGATCAGCAAACCGGAGATATAACTCAGCGTCCAGCTCAGGCCATCGCTGCCCAGCAGCTTGGCCGCCTGCTCGAGCTTGGTTTTGGCGTCGGCCAGACGCTGTTCGGCCTGGGCCACGGGCAAGCCGTCCTGCAAGGACTGACGGTAGGCCATCAGCGTTTTTTCGGTGTCCTTGCGCGCCTGGGTGTCGATGTTGTCCAGCGAGCTTTCCACCAGCTCGAAACCCTCCAGGTAGGCCGCCACCGACAGGTCATAGGCCTGATCGTGGTCGCCTGCGCGGTAGGCCGCCAGGCTCTTGTCCAGTGTGCTGGCCGTGTATTCGAGCAATTGCGCAGGGCCGCGCTTTACTTGCGGCGGTTGAGCACGCTGGGCACGGAATGCCTCGACGGCCGCAGTGCCTTCGTTGGCGGCGACTTCGGCCGGCGTCTGGCGAGCCAGGTCGGCGAGGTTCCAGGCCTTGTCACCCTTGCCCGCTTCCGGCTTGGCGGTGAAGCTGGCGATGTACGCGGCCACGTCCCAGCGCTGGCGATCGTCCAGCTGGTCGGCAAACGACGGCATTTCGGTGCCGTCGATACCCAGGGCCAGGGTGTTGTAGAGGTCGAACAGGCTCAACTGGTCCAGGCGCGAAACATCGCGCAGGTTGGCGGGTGCAGGCTCCAGGCCCACGCCAGCCGGGCCATCGCCGGCGCCGGTTTCGCCGTGGCAAATCGAGCAGTTTTGCGCGTACAGCGCAGCACCGCGGGCTGGGTCCGGGGTAATCACCGGTGCCTGGCTGACCTCGTAGGCCACAGCCAGTCGTGCACCCAGCTGTCGGGCCTGTTTGGCGACTGCGGCGCCCTCCTGGCGTTGGTCGATGGCTTGGCGTAGCGCTTGAACACCTTGTTCCAAAGCAGCTTGTTCAGTATTTGCGGGCAGGCCTCTGACCAGGTCCGCCAATACCGCGCTGAACTCCTGTTGCTCGCGGTATTCGCCATCGTCGATCACCTTGCCGTCTTGCACGGTCGGCGGGTAGTCAGCGCCAATGTAATCAAGCAGGTGCTGGGCTTTGGCAGCCTCGGCGGGGGACTCGGCCAGCGCCAAGGTGCTGCACAGCGCCAGCACCGGGCCAAGCAGCAAAGCCGGCAGCCAGGCAAGCAGACGGGAACGGGTATTCATGGCCAGTCTCGAAGGTGAATGCGAAAGAGAACATTGTTCACTTCCACTTTGCTTCACTCAAGGGTCTTGGGCGGATTTCATGAAAAATCTTGCTACAAATCAGATGAAGTGGGTGCATAGAGGATCAGCCCTCGCGTCAGGGCTTGGCGGTACCCTTCCAACCACCACCCAACGCCAGAAACACCCCAATCTGTCCCATTGCCACTTGGCTGTTCGCCGCCGCCAACTGAGCACGCATATCGGTATAGGTCCGCGTCGCCTGCAAATCCGCCAGGAACGACTCACGCCCCGCCTGGTAATACCGGTGCGTCTGGTCCGCCGCTTCTTTCGCCGACTTCTCCGCCTCGGCCAGCGCATCGCGCCGATCCAGCAGGGCGCTGTACTGCGCCAACCGGGTCTGGGTCTCGCGAATGGCGTTCAGCACCACGCCATCGAAATGCGCCAGCGCCGCCTGGGTCGAGGCTTCGGCCATGCGAATGCGGGCACGGGTGCCGTTGGTGGGGATGCTCCAGCTGATCTGCGGGCCAAAACCCCAGCGGTTGGTCGAAGGCTCGCCAAGGTTCTCCAGGATACCGATGGTGCCAACCTGGGCGCCAATGCTGATGTCCGGGTACAAAGCGCCAGTGGCTACGCCAATATAGGCGGTGGCGGCAGCCAGCTGGCGTTCGGCCTGGCGCACGTCGGGGCGGCGCTTGAGCAGGGCCGCGCCATCGCCCACCGGGACCAGCTGGTTCAGGTGCGGCAGCTCGGCGCAATCGGCGGTACCGGCAGGCAACTGGTCGACCGGCTTGGCCAGCAGCGCGGCCAGGGTGTACATGCCCGTCTCGCGTTCGGCCTTGAAGCGTGGCAGTTCAGCACGCAAGGATTTGAACTGGGTCTGCGAGCGGGTGACCTGGGTTTCATCGCCACGCCCAGCATCGCGCAGGCGCTGGTTGAGTTTCACGCTTTGCTCCTGCAAATCGAGGGACTCACGGGCAATGTGGTATTCCTCGTTGGCCGAGCACACCTGGGTATAAGCCTTGACCACGTCCGCCACAAGCGTGATGCGGGCAGTGTCGGCAGCGGCCTGCACTGCGTCGGCATTTGCCTTGGCAGCCTCGGTACCACGCTTGAAGGTGCCCCACAGGTCGAACTGGTACGAGGCACTGATGATGGCCTCACCGATGTTGGCTACCGGCACCTTCTCAGGCTGCAGGAAGGCTTCGCCCGACTCTTGCAACCGCTGAGCGCCGAGTTTGACGCCACCGTTGAAGCCGCCTTGCGATTCCGCCACCTCCACCTGGGCGCGAGCTTTGGCGATGTTGGCCGCCGCCACGCGCAGTTCGGTGTTGGCACTCAGCGCCTGACGCACCAGCTCGTTCAGCCGCTGATCCTGATACAGCTGCCACCAGTCCTCGGGGACCGGCGCCGACACGACGCTGTCGGCATCCTGGCGCAGCGGGCCGTTCAGGTCATTGCGTTGCACGGCCGCATCCCCAGGCACCTCATAGTCGGGGCCCACCATCATGCAGGCCCCCAGCGACAGGCACAGGCCAGCCAGGATCAGCTGTTTCATGGGCGCTGGCCCTCGATGATCGACACCGTGGCAGTACGCCCGGCGATCATGCGGAAGTCTTGCGGCACTTCGTCAAAGGCGATGCGCACCGGAATGCGCTGGGCCAGGCGTACCCAACTGAACGCCGGGTTGACGTTGGGCAGCAGGTTGGCGCCACTGCTACGGTCGCGGTCTTCGATGCCAGCGGCAAAGCTCTGCACATGGCCGCGCAGGCGGGTATTGTCGCCCATCACACGGATGTCCACGGCATCGCCGATGTGTATACCGCCAAGCTTGGTTTCCTCGAAGTAGCCATCGACATGGTACGAGGCGCTATCGACCACCGACAGCACCGGGCGGCCGGCGGTGACGAACTCGTGGTTACGCGGCGCGCGGTCGTTGAGGTAGCCGTCTACCGGGCTGCGCACCACCGAGCGGTCAAGGTTGAGCTGGGCAGTATCGACAGCCACTTGCGCCTCGCTGACAGCCGAACGGGCACGGGCCTCGCGGGACTGGCTTTCTTCCAGTTGCTCGGCGGCCACCAGGTTGCCCAGCTTGCGGTTGCGCTGCGCTTCGCGGGAAGCCTGGGCGAGGGTCTCCTGGCGCTCGCCCAGGGTTGCCTTGGCTTGACGCAGGGCCAGCGTGAAGCGGTCCTGGTCGATGGTGAACAGCACGTCGCCACGTTTGACGGTCTGGTTGTCGCGCACCTCGACCTTCTGGATCAATCCCGACACATCGGGGGCGATCTGGATCACGTCGGCGCGTATGTGGCCGTCACGGGTCCAGGGGGCAAACATGTAGTAGACCACCATCTGCCACACGAGCACGGCGGCGAAGGTCACTACCAGCAAGGTCAGGACCACACGGCCCAAGGTCAGCATAGGTTTTTTCATGGCAGCATCAGGTTTCGGCAAAAGTGGTCCACCGCACCAAGCAGCACGGCATACAGAGCAACGTTGAACAACGCCCGGTGCCAGACCAGGCGGTAGAAATGCAGGCGCACCAGCACCGCGTGCACCCCAAGGAACAGCAGGTAGGTGCCAAACATCATCACCAGCAGCGTGGGCAGGAACACCCCGCTGATATCCAGTTCACCAATCACAGGGGTGCTCCGTCGAGGCCGGGGGGCAGTTGCGGTTGTTCAGCTGGCTCGAGCATCACCTCCACACCCGGCAACAGCGCCAGACGCAGGCCGCTCAGGGCATGCAGCAGGTGGGTGCGGGCATCGCCGCGCTCGTACAGCTCATCCAGGTTAAGCGCCAGGCGAGCGCGTTCCATGTTGCGTAACAGTGCGGCCGGGGCATGCAGGCGTTCGCCAGCACGCAGGCAAGCGGCGTAGTGCGCGCCGACTTCCTCGACCACAGTGTTCAGGCGCTCGCGAGCCTGCTGGCCGGCGCGCGGCATGTACGCCAGCAGGTCGAGCAGGTTCAATCCCACGCGCAGGTCGCGCAGCGCCACACCACTGTCCTGGCCGGTTTGCGACAGACGTGGCAGGTGCTGCATCAGGCGGTCGAGCATCTGTACGCCAACCTGGCGGTGTTCGGCCAACGTCGCAGGCTCGGTCATTTCAACGATGTCGCGCCAGGCGAAGCGGGTCATGCGCTTGGCCGCCAGCTCCACGCCGAACGGGCGCATCACCAGGGTCCAGATAAAGGCGAACAGGAGGCCCGCGGGGCCGGCAAGGTTGGAGTTGAGGAAGGTGAAGAAGTCGGCGTCGTAGGCGCCCTGGATGCTGATGAAGGTCGACGTGTTGACGATGGTCAGCAAGGTGCCCAGGTAGAAGCGCGGCTGTACAGTCAGGGTACCTATGCAGATGAAAGGTACGGCAAAGGCCAGCACCAGCATCGGGAAGTCGTGCAGGTTAGGCAGTACCAAAAACAGGTACAGACTGGAGAAGATGACCGACATCAGCGTCCAGAAAAAGAACCGGTAGATCTGCGGTGCTGGGTCGTCCATAGCGGCGAAGAAGCTACACGCAACTGCCGCGAGGATGACCGCACTGGCGCCGTCGTTCCAGCCCAGGCCGATCCACAGGCCGCAGGCGACCACGATAGCCAGGACCGTGGAGGCTACCGAGTACAGCATCAGGCCACGGTCGAAAAACGCTGTCAGGCGGCCCAGCCGCCAGTGGCGATACACCGCACGCCAAGGCTTGGCATCATCGGTACGCAGGGCGTGCTGCAGGGTGCAGCAGTCCTGCCACAGGTCGGCCCATTCGGTCAGGCGGTACAGGGCGTTGGACAACAGCAGCTCGGCGCGTTGGTCGAGGGCGGCTGTAGCGGGCTGCAGGCGGCCGATCTGCTCGTGCAACGTTGCCCAGTGCGCTACCGAAGCGCTGTCGGCGGTGCCTTTGAGCCATTCTCGAGCGGCTTCAAGCACGGGTTGAACCTGGGCAAACTGGGCCGGGGCGCGGCCTTCCAGGGCTACCAGTGCATCGTCGAGGGCGTCGATCACCGGCAGCAGATGGATCATCCGCCCGCGCAATTCGCGGGCGTTCTTCAGGGTATGCGGGCCGGCACCTTCGTGGGCGAGCTGACCGATCATCAGCTCCAGCGAGTTGAAGGTGGTGACCATCACCCCGCGCATCCCGCCGACCTTGTCGGCACTGACATCGCGGGCCAGGTAGGTGTCGCTGTAGCGAATCGCCTCGGTGAACCAGTTTCCGGTGGCACCGACTACCACCGGCGCCAGCCGGCGTGGCCAGAAGATAGCCCCGACGACTGCCGCGCAGACAATTCCCAAACAGATTTCCTGCGCGCGAGAAGAGGCCACATCGAACACTGCCAGCGGATTATCCACCACGGCCAGGGCAATCATCGGCAGGGTATAACCGGCCAGCATCAGCACGTAGTTGTTGGCCGTGCGCAGGTTCAGCGAAAGGAACAGCAAGGTGCCGGTCCACAGGGCGATGGCGATGCTCAACAACAAGGGTGACTGTACCAGCGGCGGCACCAGGAAGATCGCCCCGCCTGCGCCGAGCAACGTGCCCATGGCACGGTACAACGCCTTGGAGCTGGTCGGGCCGACGAACGGGCTGGAAACGATGTACACCGTAGCCATGGCCCAATAGGGGCGCGGCAGTTGCATGAGCAGAGCAATGTACAGGGCAATCATGGACGCGCCGAAGGTGCGCACACCGTAGAACCAGTCACGGGCCGGAGGGACAGAGCTGAAGAAACCGTTCATGCCACCCCGCCTGCGTTGCCCAGGCCGGCAGCCTCGAAGGCACGAAGCACACGCAAGGCAGCTTCCAGGTCGGCCTGATCGACACCGCCGAGCACATCGCGGCGCAAGCGCACCAGTTCGGCTTCGATGGCTTCGGCCAGGGCACGGCCTTCGGCCGTCAGGCTCAGTGCCTTGGCGCGGCGATCCAGTGGGTCCTCGCTGCGGCACACCAGGCCAGCTTTGCACAGTTGGTCAAGCAGGCGTACCAGCGACGGGCTTTCCAGGCCGGCAGCCTGGGCCACAGCCACCTGGTGCACGCCGTCACCCAGGCGCACGATCATCAGCAGCGGCGCAGCGCAGGCCTCGGAAATGCCGTAGCCGGTCAAGGCGGTATGACAGATGCGCCGCCAGTGGCGGGCAGCAACCACCATGCCACTGCTGACTTGCAGGCGCAGGAGATCAAGGGACATGAAGAGAACCAAATATATTCATAGTTTGCTAACTATCAATATACGCCCCAACATCCCCCTGTCGTCAACAGGGGGCGACGGATAGCCGGGGGTTAAATGTTGTTCATTTTTCAGCCAGTGGTGACGCGCTTCGCGGGTAAACCCGCACACAGGGGCTGCACCGGGTTCGGGATCTACGCAATCCCTGTGCAGCACTGGAGAGAAATACTCAGGGCTGGATCTGGTCTTCCAGCTTCATGGTCAAGGCCAATGTACTGCCCATCTGCACCGCCCGGTCCCGCCACTCCTGATACCGCACCGCATCACGGCTGCTGAAGTGCACCGCCAGCTCCTCTGCCGCCTGCACCACCCCCGCCGCTGCTGCCAGCTCAAGCCAGTACAGCGCTGCCTTGAGGTTGGCCTCTACGTGCAGCCCATGCATCAACCGGTAGCCCACTTCAAAACGACAACGTGCCTCGCCCTGTTCGGCGCCACGCATGAACCACTGGTAGGCCTGCACCAGGTCAACCTGCCACTCCAGGTCACCGTCGCACACCTCCTCCTCATACAGGTCACCCAGTGCAGCGGCCGCATGCAGCATGCCGCGGTCGAAGGCCTGCCGGTAACACTCCGCCGCCTGCACATAGGAAGGGTCGATGCCTTTGCCGAAGTAGTGCTGCTGGCCAAGGTTGAACCAGGCAGCAGCATTGCCCTGCAGGGCTGCCATGCGCAACAGGTGCCCGGCCAGCACGGTATCGGCCCGCCAGTACTTGCCGTTGAGCCAGATCCAGCCGAGGTCGTTCAATGCGGACACACTACCTTGCAATGCCTGGCGGCGCAGGTCGACATACACCGCCTGCAGGTCGTTGGCCTCATCCAGGCGGTTGACCAGCAGCGACCGCTGGCTGGGCAAGCCCACACCGGAGAACAGCCGCTGTCGCCTTCCTGCAGGGGCCGGAGGGGCGATGACCCGCTCGGGCAGAAGGCGGGCAAGTAGCGAATGGATATTGCTGGCAACAGACATGTTCATCCTCATTGAACGACGCACAACCCCAACCTTCGGCTGTGATGAGGCGTGATTCTGCGTGATGTCACGTCAAAACCTGTCGCGAACGAACCGGCACGAGGCAACCAAATGCGACTTCCTTGATCTGAGCAGGCTGTGGCCAATTGCCATGCCCCTCGCATGCCGCCATCCTATTGCGGCAAGCCTAGACAAGGACGTTATCTTTTGCCGTTCGCCACCACTCGCGCCACCCTTAGCCGACAGTGGGCGCTGCTGCGCCAGTTGCCCAGCCGTTCCCCAGGCATAACCAGCGCCGAGCTGGTCTGGCGCCTGCGTGACGTAGGTTTCACGGTCAGCAAACGCACTGTCGAGCGTGACCTCAATGAGCTTTCGCTGATATTCCCGCTGGAGCGCAATGACAAGAGCATTCCGTTCGGTTGGCACTGGTCGGCCAGTGCCGTGGGCGAATTACGCGGTAACTTCGACTTGCTGACACATCTGCGAGGGGATGCGTTGCAACCCTCGCAGGGTGAGGGCGTGGAGCTGGTTGCTCGAATTAGCGATGCACTGGCGCGGCAGTTGCGGGATGCGCCGTTGAGCAGCGACATGCAGCTGACGGCACTGGAGCATGGGCATCGGTTACGCGGCACGGTAAGTGACGGCTGGCCATTACGCTGGTGGCTGTTAAGCCATGGGGACGGGGTGGTAGTAGAGCAGCCTGCCGGCTTGCGGGAAGAGATTGGCAAGATTCTGAGCAATGCGGCAGCTCAATACCAGAATTTTTAGCCTGTACCGGCCTCTTCGCTGGCACCGAACACCAGCCCGACGGCGACTGTCGCGGTGACCAGCCCACTGTCAGATCAGCCCACCCTGCTCTTCTTCGTCAATCAGGTTATTGAGGCTGCTGAGCGCCTTGCGCGCCGTGGAACGGTTGAGCAGCTTGGCCTGCGCGCCGGCGGGCAGGTCGGTGATCTTGAACACGCCCTTGGCGGTCAGCACGTCAATCAGGTCCTCGAGCACGCGGATCATGTCCAGATCGCTTTGCTTGAGCTGGTTGAGGCTGTTTTCCACAACATCATCGGCAAACCATTCCTGGATATCGGCATGGTCTGAAGGGAGTATTTCGGTGAACTGATCAAACGCGGCTGCTTCCACCCGCAGCAACTGGCCGGCGGCGTTGCGTTGCACGTAGAACATGGCGATGTCCCTCGTCACGTTGGTTCCTTGTTGGTAGACAGCAGCATAGGCAAAGATCGCCGGGCGCGCAGGCCCGGCGCCAGAGTATGCGCTGTTGGCGAGTGGCAGGAAAGAGCCGGGGCCGCTATGCGGCCCCGGTGGTCTATCAGCTGTCCTTGTTGTGGATGATGATGGTCGGGTCGGCACCGCTGATCAACGAGTTGATCGTCTGGTTGGACCAGTTAACCCCTTCAAGCTTGATGGTCACGTCGGCGTTGGCGATACCACCTTCGGCGTTGAGCTTGCCTTCGCTGCTGACTTGCAAGGTGGTCGTACCCTCCACCGTGGTGAGCTTCAGGTAGTTATCGATGGTGCTGCCCTTCTCGCCCTGGAGCAGGTCCTTCAGGTCGATACGGTCACCCTCGGCCTTGTTGAAGTCCTTGATCACGTCGTTACCAAGGTCGCCAGCCTTCCACACGAAGGTGTCGGCACCGCTGCCACCGATCAGGATATCGTCGCCATGGCCACCGATCAGGGTGTCATTGCCAGTACCGCCCAACAGGATGTCGTTACCTCTGCCACCATCTAGCGTGTCGTTACCACCTTGGCCGAAGAGGATGTCATTGCCATTGCCGCCCGACAGGATGTCGTTGCCGTCTTTGGCACCGGAGATATCGAACTCGGTGTAGTGCTCGGTGATGTACTGGTGAACATTGCTGGTAGTGACAGCGCTGACTTCAACACCACTCTTCTCTGCAACGTACGTCTGCAGGGCCTGGTAGCCCTCGCTGACCACACCGTTGAGGGTGATCAGGTCACCGAAGATGATGTCGTTGCCGTTACCGCCATCGATGGTGTCGGCACCTGGCACCGTCGCTTCGGAGTGACCGAGAATCGCCTTGGCCAAATCGGACGGGTCGATATTGGTCTGTGGCTTGCCGGCACTGTCGTAAGGTTTCAGATCGTTCAGCGTGACATCGCTGTTCAGGCCGATAGCCTGGACTTTGCTCAAGCCGTTAGTGCCACCGAGCACGTTGAAACTCGCCGTAGAGCCAGCAGCCGCTTCAGTGTAGCTCCACCCATTACCCCAGCCCGCTCGCGAGGAGATCTCGTAGGTACCATCACCTTGAGCATGGATGGTGCCCAGTTCGTAAGTGTCGACTCTGCCATTACTCTTGTACGTGTAGACGTACACAGTGCCATCACTGTCGATTTCGAACTTGTGCGTACTGTCGACCATGGTGCTGAACGTGTCACCAATCTTGTAGTTGTTGACGTTCACAACATCATCCAGATATTTGCCACCTGTCCACAGACGAGGGTTGGTCGACTCGTCACTCTGGTAGTAGGTCGGCTTGCCATCAGTGATGAAATAGGTGAGGTTCTCCGCACCAGAGTTGCTCAAGGCCATCGTGCTCTTGAAGAAGTTGGACGTGGTCTTGAACGCGTCCTCGTAGTTGGTACCGCCACCGTAGCTGGTCCCCCCAACCATCGAGTTCAATACCGCTTGCAGTTTGCTCAGGGCATTCGAATCGGCCAGATTCACCGCCACGTTCTTGTTGACCTGGCTATCGAAGTCGACGAGGAAGATGTTCACGGTACCCGAGGTGTCCGAGCCCAGGCTGGCCTTGAGCGAATTGAACACCGAGGCCAACTGCGTCTTGGCATCTGCAATCGACTTGTCGCTCATACTGCCCGAGCTGTCGACCATGAAGGCGATATTGTAATTCTTGCCCTGAACCACGTTCAGCCCTGATACGTCAGCAACGATGATGTCGTTGCCTTCACTACCGGTCATCGTGTCATTGCCCGAGGTACCCACACTTGCCTTGTAGGTCGCAGCGTACACCGTCACCGGGATATTGCCGGTGGTGATGGCCGAGCCGCCCAGGCTTTCGGTGGCAGTCGAGGTAACCGTGATGTCGAACGAGCCTTTGTAATAGGCCGGCGGGGTCAGCGTCAGGCTGCTGAGTTTCCAGCCTGTCACATCGACCGGGGCAGTACCAACCGTGACCGTGTGGCCTGCACCATCGCTCAACACGGTACCTTTCGGGATACCGCTGAGTGTCACGTTCAAGCTTTCGGAGCCGTCGGTGTCGGTCAGGGCGGTGGAAATACCGACCAGTTTCACCGAGCCACCCTCAGGCCCTTCGTTGAGCTTGTAGCCGTCGTAGTAGCTCTGACCGTTCACGGTGTGCAGGTCAGACACGCCCAGGCCGGCATTGGCCATCTCGGTAACGTTCTGGTACATCTTGACGTTCGAGCTGCTCAGGTCGGTAACGGCACCGGAGCCTACCTGGATGTTCAGGTCATAGCTGCCTGGGCCGGACTGGTTGGCATGGTAGACCTCGATCGGGTAGTAGCCGCTGGTATTCGGGGTAAAGGTACCCGACACCCCGCCACCGGCTCCCCAGGTGGCCGTGACTACAGTCTTGCCACCGATGGTGACCACGAAGCTGTCGTCGGCCGAACCACTGAAGGTATAGACCTTGCCGGCTTCCAGGTAGATCAGGCCAGACGTTTTTGAACCGGTGCCAGCGTTGACGCTGCCATCGGACTGCACGTTGGTAGTGGTGCTGCTGGAGTTGGCACTGCCGGAGTTGGCAAAGACCGCCTTCAGATTCTCGCCGGTAATGCCGTTGCCGCCAGTACCCAGGCCGTTGAGGCTTGTCCAGACTTCCTTGGTCAGCCCTTTGGACTCGATATCGGCGTTGCCGAAGCTCAGGGTCGGTTTGTCGGCAACCGGGCTGATATCGACCTTCATGGTCACTTCGCTGCCCAGGTTGGTGTCATCGTTTGGCTTGAACTTGAACTGGGCGTAGTCGGCCTTCTGGTTACCCACGCCATTACCACCGTAGTTGTCCGCCCCCGACTGGTTCAGGGCCGGAACGAACTTCAGGTGCTGGGCAGTGATATCTGCCTGGCTGACCACCTGGCCAGCGGCCACATTCACCCATGCAGTACCGTTGAAGAACTGCAGGTTGCCGGCGACCGGGAGCGAGGTGATGGTCACGGACAGGTTAGTGTTGCCATCGGCATCGGTGACTTTGAAATCACTCCAGGCAAACACGTAATCAGTGTCCTCCACGCCAAACACCGCGCCACCAGGCGAAACCGGCAGGTGATCATTGTCGAGAATGGTGGTCGTCACGCTCGATTTGCTGCTATCGACCTGCAGGTTCTCGAAGTTACCACCCGTGGCGGTTTCAATCTTCACGACGAAGTTTTCGGTACCTTCGACCAGCTTGTCGTCGATGGTAGCGATATTGAAGGTCGTGCCTGTGCTGTTGGCCGGAATCTTCACGGTCGCAACACCGGTGAAGTCGTCACCGTTTTTGGCGGTACCGCTGTAGCTAAGGGTGATAGTGACTTCGGACTTGGACGCGTTGCTCAGGGTCAGCGTGTACTGGCCGGTTTCACCTTCGGTCAGAGAAGACGTGCCGGTAATACCGACGGTGGTGACGTCACCCTGATTGCCGGTGCCCGGAGTTCCCGTACCTGGTTCGTCGGTCACGGCGGTGCTGACCGGGGTCTTGTCCAGCGTCAGTTGCTCGAACTTGCCGACATCCGCGCCTTCAACGGTTGCGATCGATTTGATCACAGGGTCGTTGGTACCGACGTAGACGTTGTCCGGGGCAGCCACGGTGGCAGTGCCCACGGTACCGTTGGCCGGTACGGTGATGACGGTGGTGCCGTCGCTCAGCGTGAAGGTCAAGGCGCTGTGATTGTTGATCGGCAGGCCGTCTTGGTTGGTCAGCGTGATGGTGTAAGTGATCTCGCCGCCTTCGGTCACCGAAGGGGTCGCAGTCAGCTTGGCCACCACTTCGTCGGTGGTGTCGGTCACTTGAACCGAAGCCGCACCGCCGAGTTCCAGGTTCTCGAAGGTCGCACCAGTGGCGTCCTCCGCCGAGTTGATACCCAGGCTGATCTGACCTGCGTCGTTGTAGACGTCATCGCCTTGTGCCGTGTGCTCGTATGGCGCGCTGGTGTCGCCAGCCTTGATGGTGACCTGGGCGTTGTTGCTCAGGGTCACGACCAGGTCGTGGTCCAGCGGCTGGTTGACGTGCACGGTGAAGGTCGGTTTGACGTTCTCGGCTACCGAAGTCTGGTCGGCCGTGATGGTGACCTTCACCAGATCGCCTTCGTTGTTGCCGCCCGGGTTACCTGGGGTACCTGGCTCGTCAGTGACCGCAGTGCTGACCGGGGTCTTGTCGAGTGTCAGTTGCTCGAACTTGCCGACATCCGCGCCTTCAACGGTTGCGATCGACTTCACGACAGCGTCGTTGGTGCCGACGTAGACGTTGTCCGGAGCAGTCACGGTGGCTGTGCCCACGGTACCGTTGGCCGGCACGGTGATGACGGTGGTGCCGTCGCTCAGCGTGAAGGTCAAGGCACTGTGATTGTTGATCGGCAGACCGTCTTTGTTGGTCAGCGTGATGGTGTAGGTGATCTCGCCGCCTTCGGTGACCGAAGGGGTCGCGGTCAGCTTGGCCACCACTTCGTCGGTGGTGTCGGTCACTTGAACCGAAGCCGCACCGCCGAGTTCCAGGTTCTCGAAGGTCGCACCAGTGGCGTCCTCCGCCGAGTTGATACCCAGGCTGATCTGGCCAGCATCGTTGTAGACGTCATCGCCTTGTGCCGTGTGCTCGTATGGCGCGCTGGTGTCGCCAGCCTTGATGGTGACCTGGGCGTTGTTGCTCAGGGTCACGACCAGGTCGTGGTCCAGCGGCTGGTTGACGTGCACGGTGAAGGTCGGTTTGACGTTCTCGGCTACCGAAGTCTGGTCGGCCGTGATGGTGACCTTGACCAGGTCGCCTTCGTTGTTGCCGCCCGGGTTACCTGGGGTACCTGGCTCGTCAGTGACCGCTGTGCTGACCGGGGTCTTGTCGAGAGTCAGTTGCTCGAACTTGCCAACATCTGCGCCTTCAACGGTTGCGATCGACTTGATCACAGGGTCGTTGGTACCGACGTAGACGTTGTCCGGGGCAGTCACGGTGGCAGTGCCCACGGTACCGTTGGCCGGTACGGTGATGACTGTGGTGCCGTCGCTCAGCGTGAAGGTCAAGGCGCTGTGATTGTTGATCGGCAGGCCGTCTTGGTTGGTCAGCGTGATGGTGTAGGTGATCTCGCCGCCTTCGGTGACCGAAGGGGTCGCGGTCAGCTTGGCCACCACTTCGTCGGTGGTGTCGGTCACTTGAACCGAAGCCGCACCGCCGAGTTCCAGGTTCTCGAAGGTCGCACCAGTGGCGTCCTCCGCCGAGTTGATACCCAGGCTGATCTGGCCTGCGTCGTTGTAGACGTCATCGCCTTGTGCCGTGTGCTCGTATGGCGCGCTGGTGTCGCCAGCCTTGATGGTGACCTGGGCATTGTTGCTCAGGGTCACGACCAGGTCGTGGTCCAGCGGCTGGTTGACGTGCACGGTGAAGGTCGGTTTGACGTTCTCGGCTACCGAAGTCTGGTCGGCCGTGATGGTGACCTTGACCAGGTCGCCTTCGTTGTTGCCGCCCGGGTTACCTGGGGTACCTGGCTCGTCAGTGACCGCTGTGCTGACCGGGGTCTTGTCGAGAGTCAGTTGCTCGAACTTGCCAACATCTGCGCCTTCAACGGTTGCGATCGACTTCACGACAGCGTCGTTGGTGCCGACGTAGACGTTGTCCGGGGCAGTCACGGTCGCAGTGCCCACGGTACCGTTGGCCGGCACGGTGATGACGGTGGTGCCGTCGCTCAGCGTGAAGGTCAAGGCACTGTGATTGTTGATCGGCAAACCGTCTTGGTTGGTCAGCGTGATGGTGTAGGTGATCTCGCCGCCTTCGGTCACCGAAGGGGTCGCAGTCAGCTTGGCCACCACTTCGTCGGTGGTGTCGGTCACTTGAACCGAAGCCGCACCGCCGAGTTCCAGGTTCTCGAAGGTCGCACCAGTGGCGTCCTCCGCCGAGTTGATACCCAGGCTGATCTGACCTGCGTCGTTGTAGACGTCATCGCCTTGTGCCGTGTGCTCGTATGGCGCGCTGGTGTCGCCAGCCTTGATGGTGACCTGGGCGTTGTTGCTCAGGGTCACGACCAGGTCGTGGTCCAGCGGCTGGTTGACGTGCACGGTGAAGGTCGGTTTGACGTTCTCGGCCACCGAAGTCTGGTCGGCCGTGATGGTGACCTTGACCAGGTCGCCTTCGTTGTTGCCGCCCGGGTTACCTGGGGTACCTGGCTCGTCAGTGACCGCAGTGCTGACCGGGGTCTTGTCCAGCGTCAGTTGCTCGAACTTGCCGACATCCGCGCCTTCAACGGTAGCGATCGACTTCACGACAGCGTCGTTGGTACCGACGTAGACGTTGTCCGGGGCAGTCACGGTGGCAGTGCCCACGGTACCGTTGGCCGGTACGGTGATGACGGTGGTGCCGTCGCTCAGCGTGAAGGTCAAGGCACTGTGGTTGTTGATCGGCAAACCGTCTTGGTTGGTCAGCGTGATGGTGTAGGTGATCTCGCCGCCTTCGGTCACCGAAGGGGTCGCAGTCAGCTTGGCCACCACTTCGTCGGTGGTGTCGGTCACTTGAACCGAAGCCGCACCGCCGAGTTCCAGGTTCTCGAAGGTCGCACCAGTGGCGTCCTCCGCCGAGTTGATACCCAGGCTGATCTGACCTGCGTCGTTGTAGACGTCATCGCCTTGTGCCGTGTGCTCGTATGGCGCGCTGGTGTCGCCAGCCTTGATGGTGACCTGGGCGTTGTTGCTCAGGGTCACGACCAGGTCGTGGTCCAGCGGCTGGTTGACGTGCACGGTGAAGGTCGGTTTGACGTTCTCGGCCACCGAAGTCTGGTCGGCCGTGATGGTGACCTTGACCAGGTCGCCTTCGTTGTTGCCGCCCGGGTTACCTGGGGTACCTGGCTCGTCAGTGACCGCAGTGCTGACCGGGGTCTTGTCCAGCGTCAGTTGCTCGAACTTGCCGACATCCGCGCCTTCAACGGTAGCGATCGACTTCACGACAGCGTCGTTGGTACCGACGTAGACGTTGTCCGGGGCAGCCACGGTGGCAGTGCCCACGGTACCGTTGGCCGGTACGGTGATGACGGTGGTGCCGTCGCTCAGCGTGAAGGTCAAGGCGCTGTGATTGTTGATCGGCAGGCCGTCTTGGTTGGTCAGCGTGATGGTGTAAGTGATCTCGCCGCCTTCGGTCACCGAAGGGGTCGCAGTCAGCTTGGCCACCACTTCGTCGGTGGTGTCGGTCACTTGAACCGAAGCCGCACCGCCGAGTTCCAGGTTCTCGAAGGTCGCACCAGTGGCGTCCTCCGCCGAGTTGATACCCAGGCTGATCTGACCTGCGTCGTTGTAGACGTCATCGCCTTGTGCCGTGTGCTCGTATGGCGCGCTGGTGTCGCCAGCCTTGATGGTGACCTGGGCGTTGTTGCTCAGGGTCACGACCAGGTCGTGGTCCAGCGGCTGGTTGACGTGCACGGTGAAGGTCGGTTTGACGTTCTCGGCTACCGAAGTCTGGTCGGCCGTGATGGTGACCTTCACCAGATCGCCTTCGTTGTTGCCGCCCGGGTTACCTGGGGTACCTGGCTCGTCAGTGACCGCAGTGCTGACCGGGGTCTTGTCGAGTGTCAGTTGCTCGAACTTGCCGACATCCGCGCCTTCAACGGTTGCGATCGACTTCACGACAGCGTCGTTGGTGCCGACGTAGACGTTGTCCGGAGCAGTCACGGTGGCTGTGCCCACGGTACCGTTGGCCGGCACGGTGATGACGGTGGTGCCGTCGCTCAGCGTGAAGGTCAAGGCACTGTGATTGTTGATCGGCAGACCGTCTTTGTTGGTCAGCGTGATGGTGTAGGTGATCTCGCCGCCTTCGGTGACCGAAGGGGTCGCGGTCAGCTTGGCCACCACTTCGTCGGTGGTGTCGGTCACTTGAACCGAAGCCGCACCGCCGAGTTCCAGGTTCTCGAAGGTCGCACCAGTGGCGTCCTCCGCCGAGTTGATACCCAGGCTGATCTGGCCAGCATCGTTGTAGACGTCATCGCCTTGTGCCGTGTGCTCGTATGGCGCGCTGGTGTCGCCAGCCTTGATGGTGACCTGGGCGTTGTTGCTCAGGGTCACGACCAGGTCGTGGTCCAGCGGCTGGTTGACGTGCACGGTGAAGGTCGGTTTGACGTTCTCGGCTACCGAAGTCTGGTCGGCCGTGATGGTGACCTTGACCAGGTCGCCTTCGTTGTTGCCGCCCGGGTTACCTGGGGTACCTGGCTCGTCAGTGACCGCTGTGCTGACCGGGGTCTTGTCGAGAGTCAGTTGCTCGAACTTGCCAACATCTGCGCCTTCAACGGTTGCGATCGACTTGATCACAGGGTCGTTGGTACCGACGTAGACGTTGTCCGGGGCAGTCACGGTGGCAGTGCCCACGGTACCGTTGGCCGGTACGGTGATGACTGTGGTGCCGTCGCTCAGCGTGAAGGTCAAGGCGCTGTGATTGTTGATCGGCAGGCCGTCTTGGTTGGTCAGCGTGATGGTGTAGGTGATCTCGCCGCCTTCGGTGACCGAAGGGGTCGCGGTCAGCTTGGCCACCACTTCGTCGGTGGTGTCGGTCACTTGAACCGAAGCCGCACCGCCGAGTTCCAGGTTCTCGAAGGTCGCACCAGTGGCGTCCTCCGCCGAGTTGATACCCAGGCTGATCTGGCCTGCGTCGTTGTAGACGTCATCGCCTTGTGCCGTGTGCTCGTATGGCGCGCTGGTGTCGCCAGCCTTGATGGTGACCTGGGCATTGTTGCTCAGGGTCACGACCAGGTCGTGGTCCAGCGGCTGGTTGACGTGCACGGTGAAGGTCGGTTTGACGTTCTCGGCTACCGAAGTCTGGTCGGCCGTGATGGTGACCTTGACCAGGTCGCCTTCGTTGTTGCCGCCCGGGTTGCCTGGGGTACCTGGCTCGTCGGTCACCTCGGTGCTGACCGGCGTCTTGTCCAGGTTCAGGTTTTCGAACTTCCACGCATCTGCGCCGCTGACGGCGTCGATGGCATTGACCACCGGCTGGTTAGCGCCGACATAGACGTTGTCCGGGGCGGTTGCAGTGGCCGAGCCCGTAGTGCTGTTCGCTGCCACGACAACAGTAGTGCCGTCGGTCAGCTTGAAGTACAGCTCCGAGTGGTTGTTGATCGGCAGACCATCTTTGTTGGTCAGCGTAATGGTGTAGGTGATCTCACCACCTTCGGTCACCGAAGGAGTCGCGGTCAGCTTGGCCACCACTTCGTCGAGGGTGTCAGTCACTTGAACCGAAGCGGCACCGCCCAGTTCCAGGTTCTCGAAGGTCGCACCAGTGGCGTCCTCCGCCGAATTGATACCCAGGCTGATTTCGCCAGCATCCTGATAGACGTCGTCACCTTGCGCATCGTGCTCGTACGGAGCGCTGGTCTCACCGGCCTTGATGGTGACCTGGGCGTTGTTGCTCAGGGTCACGACCAGGTCGTGGTCCAGCGGTTGGTTGACGTGCACGGTGAACGTCGGTTTGACGTTCTCGGCCACCGAGGTTTGGTCGGCCGTGATAGTGACCTTGACGATGTCGCCTTCGTTGTTGCCGCCCGGGTTGCCTGGGGTGCCTGGCTCGTCGGTCACCTCGGTGCTGACCGGCGTCTTGTCCAGGTTCAGGTTTTCGAACTTCCACGCATCTGCGCCGCTGACGGCGTCGATAGCATTGACCACCGGCTGGTTGGCGCCGACATAGACGTTGTCCGGGGCGGTTGCAGTGGCCGAGCCCGTAGTGCTGTTCGCCGCCACGACAACAGTAGTGCCGTCGGTCAGTTTGAAGTACAGCTCCGAGTGGTTGTTGATCGGCAAGCCGTCTTTGTTGGTCAGCGTAATGGTGTAGGTGATCTCGCCGCCTTCGGTCACCGAAGGGGTCGCGGTCAGTTTGGCCACCACTTCGTCGAGGGTGTCAGTCACTTGAACCGAAGCTGCACCGCCGAGTTCCAGGTTCTCGAAGGTCGCACCAGTGGCGTCCTCCGCCGAATTGATACCCAGGCTGATTTCGCCAGCATCCTGATAGACGTCGTCACCTTGCGCATCGTGCTCGTACGGAGCGCTGGTATCGCCAGCCTTGATGGTGACCTGGGCGTTGTTGCTCAGGGTCACGACCAGGTCGTGGTCCAGCGGTTGGTTGACGTGCACGGTGAACGTCGGTTTGACGTTCTCGGCTACCGACATCTGGTCTGCAGTAATAGTGACCTTGACGATGTCGCCTTCGTTGCCCGGCGTACCTGGCTCGTCGGTCACCTCGGTGCTGACCGGCGTCTTGTCCAGGTTCAGGTTTTCGAACTTCCACGCATCTGCGCCGCTGACGGCGTCGATGGCATTGACCACCGGCTGGTTAGCACCGACATAGACGTTGTCCGGGGCGGTTGCAGTGGCCGAGCCTGTGGTGCTGTTCGCTGCCACGACAACAGTAGTGCCGTCGGTCAGCTTGAAGTACAGCTCCGAGTGGTTGTTGATCGGCAAGCCGTCTTTGTTGGTCAGCGTAATGGTGTAGGTAATCTCGCCGCCTTCGGTCACCGAAGGGGTCGCGGTCAGCTTGGCCACCACCTCGTCGAGGGTGTCAGTCACTTGAACCGAAGCTGCACCGCCGAGTTCCAGGTTCTCGAAGGTCGCACCAGTGGCGTCCTCCGCCGAATTGATACCCAGGCTGATTTCGCCAGCATCCTGATAGACGTCGTCACCTTGCGCATCGTGCTCGTACGGAGCGCTGGTATCGCCAGCCTTGATGGTGACCTGGGCGTTGTTGCTCAGGGTCACGACCAGGTCGTGGTCCAGCGGCTGGTTGACGTGCACGGTGAACGTCGGTTTGACGTTCTCGGCTACCGAAGTCTGGTCGGCCGTGATGGTGACCTTCACCAGATCGCCTTCGTTGTTGCCGCCCGGGTTACCTGGGGTACCTGGCTCGTCAGTGACCGCAGTGCTGACCGGGGTCTTGTCGAGTGTCAGTTGCTCGAACTTGCCGACATCCGCGCCTTCAACGGTTGCGATCGACTTCACGACAGCGTCGTTGGTGCCGACGTAGACGTTGTCCGGAGCAGTCACGGTGGCTGTGCCCACGGTACCGTTGGCCGGCACGGTGATGACGGTGGTGCCGTCGCTCAGCGTGAAGGTCAAGGCACTGTGATTGTTGATCGGCAGACCGTCTTTGTTGGTCAGCGTGATGGTGTAGGTGATCTCGCCGCCTTCGGTCACCGAAGGGGTCGCGGTCAGCTTGGCCACCACTTCGTCGGTGGTGTCGGTCACTTGAACCGAAGCCGCACCGCCGAGTTCCAGGTTCTCGAAGGTCGCACCAGTGGCGTCCTCCGCCGAGTTGATACCCAGGCTGATCTGACCTGCGTCGTTGTAGACGTCATCGCCTTGTGCGTCGTGAGTGTACGGCGCGCTGGTATCACCGGCCTTGATGGTGACCTGGGCATTGTTGCTCAGGGTCACGACCAGGTCGTGGTCCAGCGGTTGGTTGACGTGCACGGTGAACGTCGGTTTGACGTTCTCGGCCACCGAGGTTTGGTCGGCCGTGATAGTGACCTTGACGATGTCGCCTTCGTTGTTGCCGCCCGGGTTGCCTGGGGTGCCTGGCTCGTCGGTCACCTCGGTGCTGACCGGCGTCTTGTCCAGGTTCAGGTTTTCGAACTTCCACGCATCTGCGCCGCTGACGGCGTCGATGGCATTGACCACCGGCTGGTTAGCGCCGACATAGACGTTGTCCGGGGCGGTTGCAGTAGCCGAGCCCGTGGTGCTGTTCGCCGCCACGACAACAGTAGTGCCGTCGGTCAGCTTGAAGTACAGCTCCGAGTGGTTGTTGATCGGCAAGCCGTCTTTGTTGGTCAGCGTAATGGTGTAGGTGATCTCGCCGCCTTCGGTCACCGAAGGGGTCGCGGTCAGTTTGGCCACCACTTCGTCGAGGGTGTCAGTCACTTGAACCGAAGCCGCACCGCCCAACTCGAGGTTTTCGAAGGTCGCACCAGTGGCGTCCGCCGCCGAATTGATACCCAGGCTGATTTCGCCAGCATCCTGATAGACGTCGTCACCTTGCGCATCGTGCTCGTACGGAGCGCTGGTATCTCCAGCCTTGATGGTGACCTGGGCGTTGTTGCTCAGGGTCACGACCAGGTCGTGGTCCAGCGGTTGGTTGACGTGCACGGTGAACGTCGGTTTGACGTTCTCGGCCACCGAGGTTTGGTCGGCCGTGATAGTGACCTTGACGATGTCGCCTTCGTTGTTGCCGCCCGGGTTGCCTGGGGTGCCTGGCTCGTCGGTCACCTCGGTGCTGACCGGCGTCTTGTCCAGGTTCAGGTTTTCGAACTTCCACGCATCTGCGCCGCTGACGGCGTCGATGGCATTGACCACCGGCTGGTTAGCGCCGACATAGACGTTGTCCGGGGCGGTTGCAGTGGCCGAGCCCGTGGTGCTGTTCGCCGCCACGACAACAGTAGTGCCGTCGGTCAGCTTGAAGTACAGCTCCGAGTGGTTGTTGATCGGCAAGCCGTCTTTGTTGGTCAGCGTAATGGTGTAGGTGATCTCGCCGCCTTCGGTGACCGAAGGGGTTGCGGTCAGTTTTGCGACAACTTCGCTGATAGTGTCCGAGATTTCAACGGTGGCCGGTCCCCCCAAGGCCAGCTGCTCGAAGGTGGCACCCGGAACTGTAGCGTCGGTAACACTGAGCGTGATGGAGCCTGCATCGAGATAGACGTCATCGCCCTGAGCCGAGGTCTTGTACTCGACTTCGGTCTTACCGGCTTCGATCGTTACGACGTCGCCGTTTGACAGGGTTACGGTCATCGGACGGTCCAGCGCCTGGCTTACTTTCACAGTAAAGGAAGGCTGCTGGTCTTCGGTCACATTGCCATTGCTAACAATGCTTACAGTGACGGTATCGATGCTGTCATTGATGACCGTCGAGGCTGGAGTCGGATTCGGGGTCAACTGCTCAAAGTTACCGCCCGTGGCGTTCTCGATGGTGACGCTGACGGTCGAACCGTTGTTGTAGACGTCATTCGCCGGGGTCTGGAAGTCGACACTGCCCTGGGTTTTGCCGGCTTCAACGGTGATGGTCTGGCCGTTCGACAGAGTCACGGTGACCGGAGTCTGGGCAGGATTGCTCAGGGTCACGGTGTAGGTGATCACGCCGCCTTCGGTGACCGATGGGCTCGCCGTCAAGGTCGCAGTGGTGGTGTCGACCGAGTCGTTGATCGTGGTCTGAGCCGGGGTCGGGTTCGGGGTCAGTTGCTCGAAGTTGCCGCCCGTGGCGTTCTCGATGGTGACGCTGACGGTCGAACCGTTGTTGTAGACGTCATTCGCCGGGGTCTGGAAGTCGACACTGCCCTGGGTTTTGCCGGCTTCAACGGTGATGGTCTGGCCGTTCGACAGAGTCACGGTGACCGGAGTCTGGGCAGGATTGCTCAGGGTCACGGTGTAGGTGATCACGCCGCCTTCGGTGACCGATGGGCTCGCCGTCAAGGTCGCAGTGGTGGTGTCGACCGAGTCGTTGATCGTGGTCTGAGCCGGGGTCGGGTTCGGGGTCAGTTGCTCGAAGTTGCCGCCCGTGGCGTTCTCGATGGTGACGCTGACGGTCGAACCGTTGTTGTAGACGTCATTCGCCGGGGTCTGGAAGTCGACACTGCCCTGGGTCTTGCCGGCTTCAACGGTGATGACTTGGCCGTTCGACAGAGTCACGGTGACTGGAGTCTGGGCAGGATTGCTCAGGGTCACGGTGTAGGTGATCACGCCGCCTTCGGTGACCGACGGGCTCGCCGTCAAGGTCGCAGTGGTGGTGTCGACCGAGTCGTTGATCGTGGTCTGAGCCGGGGTCGGGTTCGGGGTCAGTTGCTCGAAGTTGCCGCCCGTGGCGTTCTCGATGGTGACGCTGACGGTCGAACCGTTGTTGTAGACGTCATTCGCCGGGGTCTGGAAGTCAACGCTGCCCTGGGTTTTGCCGGCTTCAACGGTGATGGTCTGGCCGTTCGACAGAGTCACGGTGACCGGAGTCTGGGCAGGATTGCTCAGGGTCACGGTGTAGGTGATCACGCCGCCTTCGGTGACCGATGGGCTCGCCGTCAAGGTCGCAGTGGTGGTGTCGACCGAGTCGTTGATCGTGGTCTGAGCCGGGGTCGGGTTCGGGGTCAGTTGCTCGAAGTTGCCGCCCGTGGCGTTCTCGATGGTGACGCTGACGGTCGAACCGTTGTTGTAGACGTCATTCGCCGGGGTCTGGAAGTCGACACTGCCCTGGGTTTTGCCGGCTTCAACGGTGATGGTCTGGCCGTTCGACAGAGTCACGGTGACCGGAGTCTGGGCAGGATTGCTCAGGGTCACGGTGTAGGTGATCACGCCGCCTTCGGTGACCGATGGGCTCGCCGTCAAGGTCGCAGTGGTGGTGTCGACCGAGTCGTTGATCGTGGTCTGAGCCGGGGTCGGGTTCGGGGTCAGTTGCTCGAAGTTGCCGCCCGTGGCGTTCTCGATGGTGACGCTGACGGTCGAACCGTTGTTGTAGACGTCATTCGCCGGGGTCTGGAAGTCAACGCTGCCCTGGGTTTTGCCGGCTTCAACGGTGATGGTCTGGCCGTTCGACAGGGTCACGGTGACCGGAGTCTGGGCAGGATTGCTCAGGGTCACGGTGTAGGTGATCACGCCGCCTTCGGTGACCGATGGGCTCGCCGTCAAGGTCGCAGTGGTGGTGTCGACCGAGTCGTTGATCGTGGTCTGAGCCGGGGTCGGGTTCGGGGTCAGTTGCTCGAAGTTGCCGCCCGTGGCGTTCTCGATGGTGACGCTGACGGTCGAACCGTTGTTGTAGACGTCATTCGCCGGGGTCTGGAAGTCGACACTGCCCTGGGTTTTGCCGGCTTCAACGGTGATGACTTGGCCGTTCGACAGAGTCACGGTGACTGGAGTCTGGGCAGGATTGCTCAGGGTCACGGTGTAGGTGATCACGCCGCCTTCGGTCACGCTTGGCGAGGCGGTCAGGGTCGCAGTGGTGGTGTCGACCGAGTCGTTGATCGTGGTCTGAGCCGGGGTCGGGTTCGGGGTCAGTTGCTCGAAGTTGCCGCCCGTGGCGTTCTCGATGGTGACGCTGACGGTCGAACCGTTGTTGTAGACGTCATTCGCCGGGGTCTGGAAGTCGACACTGCCCTGGGTTTTGCCGGCTTCAACGGTGATGACCTGGCCGTTCGACAGAGTCACGGTGACCGGAGTCTGGGCAGGATTGCTCAGGGTCACGGTGTAGGTGATCACGCCGCCTTCGGTCACGCTTGGCGAAGCGGTCAGGGTCGCAGTTGTGGTGTCGATTGTATCGGTCACTTGGGTAACCGCTGGCGTTTGCGGCAATGTCACCGTCAGACCGCCACCACCGGTACTGCCTGTCACGCTCGCCGAAATCTGGCTCCCGTCGATGTAGGGAGTGTCATTTGCCGGAACTACGACGTTGACGCTTCCACTGGTCTGCCCGGCCGGAATGACGATCACGGCACCGTTGGACAGAGTAATTACCAAGTTGGTGGTCGGAGCCTGACCAACGGTGGCGGTATAAACGATTACGCCACCCGCTTCACTGATAGAGGGGGTTGCGCCAAGAATCAGATCAGTAGCAACGTTGGTATCCGTCGTGGGTGTGGTCACCAGGTTGTTGCCGTTGGTGTCCAGCAGGCCCACTTCTTCGCTATCGAGTACACCCGCAAAGCCCAGCCCATCAGTCGGGAAGCCGACCGTCGGGTCAACTCGGCCAGCCGTTTCTTCGAGCATCACGAAGCTGTGGCCACCGCCCAGCGCACCACCACCCGCTGATGACGGGCCAGCGGCGGTAGCTTCAAGCTCAGTAGTCGGGTCAACACCAGCAGCAATAGCCTGCTGCAGCTCTTCCACCGAAGGCGCGGCCTGCGCTGCAGCCTGGCTCAGGTCGGTACTGCTGTCAGGCGCGTCGGCGCTCCATTGGCTGTCACGGCCCAGATCGAGCATACGGCCATCAGCCAGCTCCAGAGTAACTGCGCCACCAGGACCGGTGAGCACTTCCTCACCGGTCAATAGGCGGTCACCTTCGATAAGTACACGCCGGATGCCCTCTGGGGATACCGCAATAACCTGGCCGACAATGCTTTTGACGATGGCTACAACGCTGCTCATTGGACTCTCCGTGTGACCCGATGGGTACTTCCCTGCCAGAGCGGCGCTTGATAGCCACTTCAGGCGGAACTATGTCGATGATCTCTTGACGTTTTGACGTCAATATTCCGTCTATAACTTTCTGGAATTGACTGACTGCCAAACTATTGACCTTATACAGGCCATCCTAAACAATCGGCAATGTAATGTCACATTGATATTTTTACCTTAGCCAAGCGTTTCCGAAGGACAAATGCCTTACATCATCTAAAGCGTGTTAATCCGTCAGCCACGGCACTTTTTTCATACACGTTGGCAGCCGTAAATCATGCCGTCCTCGGTGGGCAATGTCAGCGTTACCGGCGTCAAAATTCAGGTCACGGCCAATTGCCGGACTCTGATTGTCGAATAAGCACAAACCTTGCCGGAATGCGGCCAGGCAGAAGTCGATAACCAGCAAAGCCGGGGGTGCGTGCTCGCTTGAGGCACACCAGGTTTTCAAATCTGCGCCAGCCACGAGCAGCGATTTGTCACAAATCAAAGAGATGACAGACGAGTGCGCGAATACTGGCCTCCCAACCACCGGGAATCGCTTACGATTATTGAATGCAAGAAGGCAGAGGATCTGTTTTCTATAGATGAATTTTGACTAACAAGCCACAGATTTGCGCCAACAAACCAGCGCCTGTTTACTGACAATAACTAAGCTGAAACCCTAAGCCCTTGCATCCCGTCGCTGGGTCGCAGGCTATGCTGCAGTTGACGTCAAGCCGGATGATGGCTGGCTCAAAAATGAAACAATCATTGCGCCACTGCGTATGGTGCATATGAAGCACGTAGAATTGTTTACTCAACACCGATTCAAGGCGACCATTGGCAAGTTGCTTAAGCATCGGGGCGTGAGTCCCCTTATCAGCACAGCTTTACAGCACCAAAGAGAGCCAGGGTGAGCCGGCCTGACCTTAACGACGGCACACCCCCTACCCACCACAAGGATGAAGAGAGCGCCGCGTGGAATCCGAAGTCAGTCGAGTCCAACTCAGCCACGATCCACGCAGTCAGCATGACGATCCCCTGCTGGATAGTCTGTTGAGCCTGTGTGTCCTGCATCAGAAGCCCGCCAGCCGGGTCATGCTGACAACAGGCCTACCGTTACCCGCCCAGCGCCTGAGCCCTGAACTGCTGCCTCGCGCCGCGGCCCGGGCCGGCCTGCAGGGGCGCGTTCTTCAGCGAAAGCTGGAGCAGATCCCGAGTATCGCCATGCCGGCCATGCTTTTGCTGAAGGAGGGCCGCAGCGCCGTCCTGCTCGGCTGGGAGAACGAAGACACCGCGCGCCTGCTACTCAGCGAAAGCGACGGTGGCGAGGTGCACGTCAGCCGCGAAGCACTGCTAAGCGACTACAGCGGCCGAGTATTCTTCGCGCAGCCTCAGCACAAGTTCGATGTCAACCACGGCAACCTCATCCCACGCGCGAAGTCGTGGTTCCGCGACACCCTGCTGCGCAGCAAGTGGTTGTATATCGACGCCATCGCCGCGAGCTTGGTGATCAACCTGATCGCCCTGGCCGCGCCACTGTTCGTGATGAACGTGTATGACCGGGTGGTGCCAAACCAGGCCACCTCGACGCTTTGGGTACTGGCCATCGGTATCGCCGGCGCGTACATCTTCGACCTGATCCTGAAAGGCCTGCGTGGCCTGTGCCTGGACCTGGCCGGCAAGAAGACCGATCTGATCATCTCGGCAACGCTGTTTGAACGTATCGTCGGCATGTCGATGAAGTACCGGCCGGCGCGGGTCGGCAGCTTTGCCCAGAACATTCACGAGTTCCAGGGCCTGCGCGACTTCCTCGCCTCGCTGACCCTGACCAGCCTGATCGACCTGCCCTTCACCATCCTGATTTTGATCGTCATCGCCATCATTGGCGGGCACCTGGTGTGGATTCCGATCATCGCCTTCCCGCTGGCTCTGGGTATCGGCTACGCCCTGCAGCGGCCACTGATGGCGACCATGGAGCGGACCATGGCGTTGGCATCAGAGCGCCAGTCCAGCCTGATCGAAACCCTGGCAGGTCTGGATGCGGTAAAGGTCAACAACGCCGAAAGCGAACGCCAGTACATGTGGGAGCAAACCCTCGGCACCCTGAGCCGCCTGGAACTGCGCGTGAAAGTGCTGTCGAGCCTGGCGATGAACATCACCCTGCTGATCCAGCAACTGGCAGGCGTGGCAATGATCTGCGTCGGCGTGTACCTGATCATAGATGGCAACCTGAGCATGGGCGGCCTGGTGGCTTGCTACATGCTCAGCGGCCGCGCCCTCGGCCCTTTGGGCCAGCTCAACGGCCTGCTCGCCCGCTACCAGCAAGCCAAGGTAACCATGGTCTCCACCGACCACATGATGGATCTGCCGCAAGAGCGCAACTTCGAAGAACGCCCGCTGAGCCGCAAGGTGCTGCAGGGCAGCGTGGAGTTCCGCGGGGTCGACTTCACTTATCCGAACCAGCAGAACCTGGCCCTGAAGAATATCAACCTGACCATCCGCCCTGGCGAGAAAGTCGGCATCATCGGTCGCAGCGGCTCGGGCAAGAGCTCGCTGGCCAAGCTCATCGTCGGCCTGTACGAGGCCGACGGTGGCTCGCTGCTGGTCGATGGCGTCGACATTCGCCAGATCGATGTCAGCGAACTGCGCCACAATATCGGCTACGTCCCACAGGACATTCAGCTGCTCGCCGGCACCTTGCGTGACAACCTGGTCAGCGGCGCCCGTTACATCGAGGACGAACTGATCCTGCAGGCCGCTGAACTGGCGGGTGTACATGAATTCGCCCGGCTGCACCCCGACGGCTACGAGCTGCAAGTGGGTGAACGCGGTCAGAACCTGTCCGGCGGACAGCGGCAGAACGTCGCCTTGGGCCGTGCGCTGCTGCTCAACCCGCAGATCCTGCTGCTGGACGAGCCGACCAGCGCCATGGACAACACCGGTGAAGAACGCCTCAAGCAGCGCCTGCAAGCGGTGGTAGAGGGCAAGACGGTACTGCTGGTCACGCACCGTGCCTCGTTACTGTCGCTGGTAGACCGGCTGATCGTGATCGATCGCGGGCAGATTGTCGCCGACGGCCCGAAAGCCGCGGTCATGGATGCACTGAAGAAGGGGCAGATCAGTGTTGCATAAGCTGGATATTGGGCAGTTCAAGGACGGCCTGCGGCGCTATTTCAAAGGCAGCGACTCGCTTGGCGGCCAGCCGCTGCCCGAGGTAAACAAAGCCCTGATCGAAGATGCGCCGCGGGTGGTTCGACTGACCATCTGGGGCGTGATCCTGTTCTTCGTGTTCTTGATCGTATGGGCGAGCGTTGCGCCCATCGACGAAGTTACCCGGGGTGAAGGCAAGGCCATTCCGTCTTCCAAGGTGCAGAAGATCCAGAACCTGGAGGGCGGAATCGTTGCCGAAATCTTCGCCAAGGAGGGGCAGATCGTCGAAGTGGGCCAGCCATTACTGCGCCTGGATGAAACCCGCTTCGCCTCCAACGTAGGTGAAACCGAGGCTGACCGCCTGGCCATGGCCCTGCGGGTCGAACGCTTGAGTGCCGAGGTCCAGGACATCCCGCTGGTAATCGACGAGAAGCTGCGTAAAGCCGCGCCAAACCAGGCGGCCAATGAAGAGTCGCTGTACCAGAGCCGGCGCCAGCAACTGCAGGACGAAATTGGCGGCCTGCAAGAGCAGTTGGTCCAACGCCAGCAGGAACTGCGCGAATACAGTTCCAAGCGCACCCAGTACGCCAACAGCCTTGCGCTGCTGCGCAAGGAAATCAGTATGTCCGAACCGCTAGTGGCAACCGGCGCGATTTCCCAGGTTGAAGTGCTGCGCCTGCGCCGTGCTGAAGTGGAAAACCGCGGTCAGCTGGATTCCACTGCGCTGGCGATCCCACGCGCAGAGGCGGCCATCCGCGAGGTGCAAAGCAAGATCGAAGAGACTCGTGGCAAGTTTCGAAGTGAAGCGCTGACCCAACTGAACGAGGCACGCACCGAACTGAACAAGGCTACTGCCACCAGCAAAGCGCTGGACGACCGGGTGCACCGCACACTGGTCACTTCGCCCGTGCGAGGTATCGTCAAGCAACTGCTTGTGAACACCATTGGCGGGGTAATCCAGCCAGGCAGCGATATCATCGAAGTCGTGCCACTGGACGACACGCTGGTCATCGAGGCTAAGATCCTGCCCAAAGACATCGCCTTCCTGCACCCTGGCCAGGAAGCGACGGTCAAGTTCACCGCGTATGACTACACCATCTACGGTGGGCTCAAGGCCAAGCTGGAGCAGATTGGCGCCGACACCATTACCGATGAAGACAAGAAGACTACGTATTACCTGATCAAGCTGCGCACTGATCGCAGCCACCTGGGGACTGACGAGAAGCCACTGCTGATCATCCCGGGGATGGTGGCGACGGTGGATATCATGACAGGCAAGAAGACCATCATGAGCTACCTGCTCAAGCCGATCATGAAAGCGCGCTCGGAAGCGCTGCGCGAGCGGTGATAGCCGGCCTGCTGGTTTCGCCATTGCTGCAGGAGCGGCCTTGTATCGCGACGGGGCTGCACAAGCGGCCCCGTGTATCGCTACGTGAATCCTGGGGCCGTTCCGCGGCCC
The DNA here is from genome assembly GCF_057766845.1 of Pseudomonas sp. D5(2026). NCBI lineage: Bacteria > Pseudomonadati > Pseudomonadota > Gammaproteobacteria > Pseudomonadales > Pseudomonadaceae > Pseudomonas > Pseudomonas sp. D5(2026). The sequence continues at coordinate 135,832 of NZ_CM173421.1, read as the reverse complement.
TTTTCCGGCTCTAAGTCGCTTCTACGGCGGGGCACGAAAAGACGTTCAGCGCCAGGGCGCAGGCTCACCCACCAGTTGCCCCTGAATCCCGCCCACTCCCATCTCCTGCAACACCAACCGCTCCCCTTCCGTCTCGACTCGCTCGGCAATCAGCGGAAGGTCGATGCTGTGCGCCGCTCGCTGTATCGCTTCGATGAACAGCCGCTTGTGCTGCTCATGATCGATGTTGCGGATGTAACTGCCGTCAATCTTCAGGTACGCCAAGCCTAGGTGCGCCAGATTACCTATCATGCTGAAGCGCCCGCCAAAGCGTTGCAACGCCAGGCCGAAGCCAAGCCCATGCAGGCGCCGGGTGAGTTGCTCCAATGCTGCCTGCTCAGGCAACTGCTCCTCGCCAATTTCAAATACCAGCCGCGGGCCAAGCGCCGCGTTCTGGCCCAGCAGCTCGAAAACGCGCTGAAGAGCCTTGGGGTCGGCCAGGGTGGCGGCGGACAGGTTCAACGCCACCACCTGATCATGCCCTCGCAGGTGCGCCAACACTTTCTCCAGCACCAGCACATCCAGCCGCGGCATCCAGCCGAAGCGCTCCAGCCAAGGCAGGAAGCGGCCCGCCGGCAAGGCTTCACCCTGGCCATCCTGCAAACGCGAAATGACTTTGTGATGCAGTATCTGTTGCGAGGAAGCGCAATCCATCACGGGCTGGAAGAACAGTTCGAAATGCCCATTGATAAACGCCTGATCGAGCCGCTCGTGCCAGGCATGCTGGCTGTCCGCAGCAACCGCGGCAACACCTTGCTCAAGGCATACCCAACCTGGCGTTGGCTGGTTCTCAGCGCGGGCCAGAGCCTCGTCGGCGAGCTTCAGCAACGCCTGCGGTGAATCACCAGGGCTGAATGGCGCCAGGCCTATACATGCCACCGGGTCGATATCACTGGCACCTGTTTCGTGCAGGCTCTGCAACGTTGCCTCCAGAGCCTGGGCAAGCTGTACTGCCTCCTCATGCACCATGCCCGGTGCCAGCACTGCAAACTCGCCGCCGCGGCTGCGGGAAATGAGGTCTTTGGTTTCTGGGTAGCTGGCACAAGTACGGCGCAGCTGTTCACCTACCGCTTGCAACAACTGGTCAGTACGCTGGCCGCCAAGGCGGGCGTTAAGGCCGGCCAGGCCCTGAACCCGCAACAAAAGCAGGTAGCCGGCGCGCGCGTCTTCCAGGTTGCTTACCCGAGTGTTCAGCTGCATTTCGAAATAGCGGCGGTTCGACAACCCGGTCAGGCTGTCCTGATAGGACTCCGCCCGCAGCCGTTCACTGCGCTCGGCCTGCTCGGTGAACAGGGCTTTGAGCTTCTCGACCATCTGGTTCATCGCTTGCACCACGCGGCGTAGCTCCGGCGTGCGTGGCAACTCTGGGAGGCTGAGGAATTCGCGGCGGGCAATGGCGTGGGATTGCTCGACCATGTAGTCCAGTGGCTTCAACTGACGGCGCAATAACAAGGCACCGAGCACGGCACTGGCCGCACCGCACAACAGCAACCAACCGAGGCTGCCCAAGGCACTTTGCCAAAGCTTGGCAATGGCGAACATCGGGTGGCTGATCACTTCAACGCGCGCGGCCTGTTGCCAGCCACGGCTGACGATTGCATCGCCGCCGGCGGCCTCTAGGCCGATCAGGTGCACGAACCAAAGCGGGACACCGCCAGGGTCTGGCTCGGCGTGACGCTCCACCAGCACGGCATTGGAGGCCAGGTCGACAACCTTGATGCTTGCATAGTAACCACTGTCGAAGATCGAGCTGACCATCAACTCGACCATCGCTGGGTCGTCGATATTCGGCGTCAGCGAAAGCGCCAGCGCAGTGGCCGCATCCTGAGCGTGCGAGCGCAACTGGTTGACGTACTGGCTGCGCGAGCTTTCCAGGCTGACCATGAAACTGCCACTGAAGGCGACTACCAGGAACAGGCAAATGGCCAACAGCAATTGTTTGAACAGTGACATCTGTGCTCCTTCAGTAAACCGGCTCGGCCGGGAACCCTTCGGCCTGCATTTTCTTCAACAAATCCTGCCAGCGTGACAGCCGCTTGGTATCACCAACCTTCTTGTTCCCTGCTGCGCCCGTCAGCCATAACCCCTCACCATTGAAGGCGTACACCGGTAGCAGGTCAGTACGCTGGCTTGCCGGCTTGATGGCATCCATCAGGCTGTCAAGCACCAAAGGCTGGGCCTGTGGGCTTGAATAATAGGTCAGGACCATGTGTGCCCGGTTCTGCCGCAGCGCCTTGACGTAGGTGATGCGCAGTTTTTCGCTGGGGATTCCCATGCGCCGAAGGCTGAAATATTTCGCAATAGCGTAATCCTCGCAGTCCCCTGCACCTTTGATCAGTGCCTGCACAGGTGTGGCCCAGTAGTCGACCTCATGCCACAGATCGATATCCTCGACATAACGCAATTGCTGGTTGAAGAAGCGGTTGATCACTTGCAACCGTTCAAGCTCAGTACCCTGCTTCTGCGTGGCCATCAGGTTCTGCCAGGCATCGATGCGGCCTTGTCCGGCACCCAGTGGGCCGTACAGGGCCTGCGACTTGCGGCTGATCTGGGAGAAATCCCAATCCGCGTGCAAGCCGCCCAGCAGAAGACTGCCCAGCAGCGCGGCAAAGCCGACATGTCGCACAACGGTTTTGAGCAAGCAGGATATCGCCACTGCGAAGCCCTGTTCAGACCAGTCGAAAGCAGCGATGGTGGGGCCTGCCACAGCAAAAGACAATGGCAACCTGCAATCACGCACCCGGCTGTCAGCCCACCTATACTTTCTACTTACATCTTTCTATAGGCAGCTTTCTTTGACGTGCGACTTCCTCCACCATAGCCGCGCTTTTGGGGCGCCCGTACCAGTGTGGGTGCAGGTTTGACACCCTCACAAGCTGTTACTAGCGTTATTGGATCCAATATAGTCATCGTTGAGGCAGGCGTAGCGTGGCCAAGAAAATCAAATTGAGTGATGTGCTGGCCAGCGAGCAGTTGTTGCCGCATCAGGCCCGTGGCGCGATTGAAGAACGCCTGCGCAGCGCCATTCTCGATGGTCGCTTGCCCCCTGGTACCGCGATTCGCCAACAAGAGCTCGCCACGTTGTACGGCGTCAGCCGCATGCCTGTGCGCGAAGCCCTGCGCCAGCTCGAAGCGCAATCCCTGTTGAATGTAGAGATGCACAAGGGCGCCGTAGTTGCGCCGCTGATCGGCGAGGACGCGGTTGACACCTATGCCCTTCGCGTATTGCTCGAGAGCGAGGCGCTACGCCAGTCTATCCCGCTGCTTGATGCCAGCGACATCGCCAGCGCCCGCGGGTTTATCCAGCAACTGGAGAACGAGACCAGCCACGCCGAAATTGGCCGCCTCAACCGCCTGTTCCACATGGCGCTGTACAGCAAGGCGCCGAACAAGAAACTACTGCGCCTTATCGAGAACGAACTGAACGAGGAAGAACGCTTCCTGCGTTTCCATCTTTCGTCCATGGGCCTGGGCAAACTGACTCAGGACGATCACAACGCACTGGTAGATGCGGCCAGCGACAAGCTGGTGGACGACGCTGTGGCGGTGCTGGAACAGCACCTCAATGGCGGGGCACGGGTGATCCGCAATTACCTGGATACGCACGTGGGGCGTTAGCCTGATACCGGCCTTACGCGCGAATTGATGGATTGCAAATTAGTACTGCCTGCAAAAAATGAGACTACATATCATTCATGCGCACGGATGCCTGCACCCTCCCCATGCCCAGCAACGAGTCCGTGCAAACGCTCTGAAGTGACCACCATGGCTGGTTGCATACTTGGCTCTGCAACACAGCCGAAACGGCAGATTTGGCCCAGTACACCTCCGTGAGCTTGCTAAAACGCTTGAACAATTGCAGCTGAATGCACCCACTGCCTTTTTACGCGCTGTAGCGCGAGGACTGGCTATACCCTGTCGCGTGAGCCTCAGCTGGCCGACGGCAGCAGGTATTCCAAGTTATTGCCGAGCCTGGTGCTGGGCGACAAGGGTAATTCGCCTACTCAGGCGCCGAAACAGATGCTCACGCTCTGAACCGACTGCCGCTAGGGGCCCTGGATGGTCTGCGGCTGGGCGGGGGGGCGAGAAGTGGGGGACAGCATGAAGGTGCCTTCCTACGCCCTATTGGACGCCTCGATCGGCTATGACCTGGGCCTGGTCGTCCTGCTAGGTGTGGATGTGCGCTTGAACGCCAACAACCTTACCAATGAACGCTACATTACCTCATGTGTCAGCCTGAACTACTGCTACATGGGTAAAGAGTGCAATGTGAGCGCCACGGCCAGTTATCAGTTCTAACCGATATTGAAACCCATAAAAGACAAAGCCCCTGTCTGCATCGCAGACAGGGGCTTTGGGTTTGAATCTTGACGATGACCTACTCTCACATGGGGAAACCCCACACTACCATCGGCGATGCATCGTTTCACTGCTGAGTTCGGGATGGGATCAGGTGGTTCCAATGCTCTATGGTCGTCAAGAAATTCTGTGTGCTGGCTCGTCCTTCGGGCGCGCCTGCGAATATCTGTAGTTCCTACTTAAAGACAAAACCCCTACCTGCATGTGCAGATAGGGGTTTTGCGAAATGAATCTTGACGATGACCTACTCTCACATGGGGAAACCCCACACTACCATCGGCGATGCATCGTTTCACTACTGAGTTCGGGATGGGATCAGGTGGTTCCAATGCTCTATGGTCGTCAAGAAATTCTGTAGCCAGAATGTCCAGATGGACAGCCCAGCGAATCCGGATATGCGATATTTGTGGTCTTACGAATTTTCGGGTCTTTCGTCTTCACCACCACAATCTGCGTAGCAGATTGCTTGGGTGTTATATGGTCAAGCCTCACGGGCAATTAGTATTGGTTAGCTCAACGCCTCACAGCGCTTACACACCCAACCTATCAACGTCGTAGTCTTCGACGGCCCTTTAGGGGATTCAAGATCCCAGTGAGATCTCATCTTGAGGCAAGTTTCCCGCTTAGATGCTTTCAGCGGTTATCTCTTCCGAACATAGCTACCCGGCAATGCCACTGGCGTGACAACCGGAACACCAGAGGTTCGTCCACTCCGGTCCTCTCGTACTAGGAGCAGCCCCTCTCAAATCTCAAACGTCCACGGCAGATAGGGACCGAACTGTCTCACGACGTTCTAAACCCAGCTCGCGTACCACTTTAAATGGCGAACAGCCATACCCTTGGGACCGGCTTCAGCCCCAGGATGTGATGAGCCGACATCGAGGTGCCAAACACCGCCGTCGATATGAACTCTTGGGCGGTATCAGCCTGTTATCCCCGGAGTACCTTTTATCCGTTGAGCGATGGCCCTTCCATACAGAACCACCGGATCACTAAGACCTACTTTCGTACCTGCTCGACGTGTTTGTCTCGCAGTCAAGCGCGCTTTTGCCTTTATACTCTACGACCGATTTCCGACCGGTCTGAGCGCACCTTCGTACTCCTCCGTTACTCTTTGGGAGGAGACCGCCCCAGTCAAACTACCCACCATACACTGTCCTCGATCCGGATAACGGACCTGAGTTAGAACCTCAAAGTTGCCAGGGTGGTATTTCAAGGATGGCTCCATGAGAACTGGCGTCCCCACTTCAAAGCCTCCCACCTATCCTACACAAGCAAATTCAAAGTCCAGTGCAAAGCTATAGTAAAGGTTCACGGGGTCTTTCCGTCTAGCCGCGGATACACTGCATCTTCACAGCGATTTCAATTTCACTGAGTCTCGGGTGGAGACAGCGCCGCCATCGTTACGCCATTCGTGCAGGTCGGAACTTACCCGACAAGGAATTTCGCTACCTTAGGACCGTTATAGTTACGGCCGCCGTTTACCGGGGCTTCGATCAAGAGCTTCGCTTGCGCTAACCCCATCAATTAACCTTCCGGCACCGGGCAGGCGTCACACCCTATACGTCCACTTTCGTGTTTGCAGAGTGCTGTGTTTTTAATAAACAGTCGCAGCGGCCTGGTATCTTCGACCGGCATGAGCTTACGGAGCAAGTCCTTCACCCTCGCCGGCGCACCTTCTCCCGAAGTTACGGTGCCATTTTGCCTAGTTCCTTCACCCGAGTTCTCTCAAGCGCCTTGGTATTCTCTACCTAACCACCTGTGTCGGTTTGGGGTACGGTTCCCAGTTATCTGAAGCTTAGGAGCTTTTCTTGGAAGCATGGTATCAACCACTTCGTCGCCTAAAGGCAACTCGTCATCAGCTCTCGGCCTTGAAATCCCGGATTTGCCTAAGATTTCAGCCTACCACCTTAAACCTGGACAACCAACGCCAGGCTGGCCTAACCTTCTCCGTCCCTCCATCGCAATAACTGGAAGTACAGGAATATTAACCTGTTTTCCATCGACTACGCTTTTCAGCCTCGCCTTAGGGACCGACTAACCCTGCGTCGATTAACGTTGCGCAGGAAACCTTGGTCTTTCGGCGTGCGAGTTTTTCACTCGCATTGTCGTTACTCATGTCAGCATTCGCACTTCTGATACCTCCAGCAAGCTTCTCAACTCACCTTCACAGGCTTACAGAACGCTCCTCTACCGCATCATCATAAGATGATACCCGTAGCTTCGGTGCATGGTTTGAGCCCCGTTACATCTTCCGCGCAGGCCGACTCGACTAGTGAGCTATTACGCTTTCTTTAAAGGGTGGCTGCTTCTAAGCCAACCTCCTAGCTGTCTAAGCCTTCCCACATCGTTTCCCACTTAACCATGACTTTGGGACCTTAGCTGACGGTCTGGGTTGTTTCCCTTTTCACGACGGACGTTAGCACCCGCCGTGTGTCTCCCATGCTCGGCACTTGTAGGTATTCGGAGTTTGCATCGGTTTGGTAAGTCGGGATGACCCCCTAGCCGAAACAGTGCTCTACCCCCTACAGTGATACATGAGGCGCTACCTAAATAGCTTTCGAGGAGAACCAGCTATCTCCGAGCTTGATTAGCCTTTCACTCCGATCCACAGGTCATCCGCTAACTTTTCAACGGTAGTCGGTTCGGTCCTCCAGTCAGTGTTACCTAACCTTCAACCTGCCCATGGATAGATCGCCCGGTTTCGGGTCTATACCCAGCGACTAAACGCCCTATTAAGACTCGCTTTCGCTACGCCTCCCCTATTCGGTTAAGCTCGCCACTGAATATAAGTCGCTGACCCATTATACAAAAGGTACGCAGTCACCTAACAAAGTAGGCTCCCACTGCTTGTACGCATACGGTTTCAGGTTCTATTTCACTCCCCTCTCCGGGGTTCTTTTCGCCTTTCCCTCACGGTACTGGTTCACTATCGGTCAGTCAGTAGTATTTAGCCTTGGAGGATGGTCCCCCCATATTCAGACAAAGTTTCTCGTGCTCCGTCCTACTCGATTTCATTGATAAGAGATTTTCGTGTACGGGGCTATCACCCACTATGGCCGCACTTTCCAGAGCGTTCCACTAATCTCAAATCAACTTAAGGGCTGGTCCCCGTTCGCTCGCCACTACTAAGGGAATCTCGGTTGATTTCTTTTCCTCAGGGTACTTAGATGTTTCAGTTCCCCTGGTTCGCCTCTTGCACCTATGTATTCAGTACAAGATACTCAGCTTATGCTGAGTGGGTTCCCCCATTCAGAGATCTCTGGATCACAGTCTGTTTGCCGACTCCCCAAAGCTTATCGCAGGCTACCACGTCTTTCATCGCCTCTGACTGCCAAGGCATCCACCGTATGCGCTTCTTCACTTGACCATATAACCCCAAGCAATCTGGTTATACTGTGAAGACGACATTCGCCGAAAATTCGTACGTTGCTCTTTCGAGCAGAACTCACAAATTTTACCTTAGCCTGATCCACCAGCAGTGAAACTGGTGTTCAGTCTATATCTATCACATATCCGAATTTTTAAAGAACGATCTGACAAAAGTCAGAAATCAACATTCGATACAAATGCTCATTTCTGAGTTTGATCAAGGTACAGCAAGTGGTGGAGCCAAGCGGGATCGAACCGCTGACCTCCTGCGTGCAAGGCAGGCGCTCTCCCAGCTGAGCTATGGCCCCGCATATTGGTAGGTCTGGGCAGATTTGAACTGCCGACCTCACCCTTATCAGGGGTGCGCTCTAACCAACTGAGCTACAGACCTATATAGGGTCTTGATCGTCTTCGACAATGAATCAAGCAATTCGTGTGGGAGCTCATCAGCAGGCTGATGTCGTCGATTAAGGAGGTGATCCAGCCGCAGGTTCCCCTACGGCTACCTTGTTACGACTTCACCCCAGTCATGAATCACACCGTGGTAACCGTCCTCCCGAAGGTTAGACTAGCTACTTCTGGTGCAACCCACTCCCATGGTGTGACGGGCGGTGTGTACAAGGCCCGGGAACGTATTCACCGCGACATTCTGATTCGCGATTACTAGCGATTCCGACTTCACGCAGTCGAGTTGCAGACTGCGATCCGGACTACGATCGGTTTTGTGAGATTAGCTCCACCTCGCGGCTTGGCAACCCTCTGTACCGACCATTGTAGCACGTGTGTAGCCCAGGCCGTAAGGGCCATGATGACTTGACGTCATCCCCACCTTCCTCCGGTTTGTCACCGGCAGTCTCCTTAGAGTGCCCACCATTACGTGCTGGTAACTAAGGACAAGGGTTGCGCTCGTTACGGGACTTAACCCAACATCTCACGACACGAGCTGACGACAGCCATGCAGCACCTGTGTCAGAGTTCCCGAAGGCACCAATCCATCTCTGGAAAGTTCTCTGCATGTCAAGGCCTGGTAAGGTTCTTCGCGTTGCTTCGAATTAAACCACATGCTCCACCGCTTGTGCGGGCCCCCGTCAATTCATTTGAGTTTTAACCTTGCGGCCGTACTCCCCAGGCGGTCAACTTAATGCGTTAGCTGCGCCACTAAAATCTCAAGGATTCCAACGGCTAGTTGACATCGTTTACGGCGTGGACTACCAGGGTATCTAATCCTGTTTGCTCCCCACGCTTTCGCACCTCAGTGTCAGTATCAGTCCAGGTGGTCGCCTTCGCCACTGGTGTTCCTTCCTATATCTACGCATTTCACCGCTACACAGGAAATTCCACCACCCTCTACCGTACTCTAGCTTGCCAGTTTTGGATGCAGTTCCCAGGTTGAGCCCGGGGCTTTCACATCCAACTTAACAAACCACCTACGCGCGCTTTACGCCCAGTAATTCCGATTAACGCTTGCACCCTCTGTATTACCGCGGCTGCTGGCACAGAGTTAGCCGGTGCTTATTCTGTCGGTAACGTCAAAACAGCAAGGTATTAACTTACTGCCCTTCCTCCCAACTTAAAGTGCTTTACAATCCGAAGACCTTCTTCACACACGCGGCATGGCTGGATCAGGCTTTCGCCCATTGTCCAATATTCCCCACTGCTGCCTCCCGTAGGAGTCTGGACCGTGTCTCAGTTCCAGTGTGACTGATCATCCTCTCAGACCAGTTACGGATCGTCGCCTTGGTGAGCCATTACCCCACCAACTAGCTAATCCGACCTAGGCTCATCTGATAGCGCAAGGCCCGAAGGTCCCCTGCTTTCTCCCGTAGGACGTATGCGGTATTAGCGTTCCTTTCGAAACGTTGTCCCCCACTACCAGGCAGATTCCTAGGCATTACTCACCCGTCCGCCGCTGAATCAAGGAGCAAGCTCCCGTCATCCGCTCGACTTGCATGTGTTAGGCCTGCCGCCAGCGTTCAATCTGAGCCATGATCAAACTCTTCAGTTCAATACTGCTTGGGTTTTTAAGAAACCCTAAACTTGGCTCAGCAATCTCAAATGACTATGTGATTTCTCGCATGGCCACTTGTGATGCTGATAATCTTTTTGACTATCAGTCCGTACTCACAAGCACCCACACGAATTGCTTGATTCGATTTGTTAAAGAGCGTTTGGTTAAGAGCTTTTCGTCTCAACCGAGGCGCGCATTCTACGCTTTCCTCAGAGCCTGTCAAGCGTTTATTTTGAAGTTTTTGCGAGAAACTCGTTTAGCTTCAAACACTTAACTCGCTTCGATCTCTCGTCGCGGGAGGTGAATAATACAGCATTCAAAAACACTGTCAACCACCTTTTAACTACAGCTGGCTAACCTTGCGGCCAACCAGGACGAAGCATGAGCTTCTACTTAAAGACAAAACCCCTACCTGCATGTGCAGATAGGGGTTTTGCGAAATGAATCTTGACGATGACCTACTCTCACATGGGGAAACCCCACACTACCATCGGCGATGCATCGTTTCACTACTGAGTTCGGGATGGGATCAGGTGGTTCCAATGCTCTATGGTCGTCAAGAAATTCTGTAGCCAGAATGTCCAGATGGACAGCCCAGCGAATCCGGATATGCGATATTTGTGGTCTTACGAATTTTCGGGTCTTTCGTCTTCACCACCACAATCTGCGTAGCAGATTGCTTGGGTGTTATATGGTCAAGCCTCACGGGCAATTAGTATTGGTTAGCTCAACGCCTCACAGCGCTTACACACCCAACCTATCAACGTCGTAGTCTTCGACGGCCCTTTAGGGGATTCAAGATCCCAGTGAGATCTCATCTTGAGGCAAGTTTCCCGCTTAGATGCTTTCAGCGGTTATCTCTTCCGAACATAGCTACCCGGCAATGCCACTGGCGTGACAACCGGAACACCAGAGGTTCGTCCACTCCGGTCCTCTCGTACTAGGAGCAGCCCCTCTCAAATCTCAAACGTCCACGGCAGATAGGGACCGAACTGTCTCACGACGTTCTAAACCCAGCTCGCGTACCACTTTAAATGGCGAACAGCCATACCCT